>NZ_MPAK01000001.1:0-696552 GCF_002000165.1 Pseudomonas sp. C9
ACGGTGGTCATCTTCGGTTCGCAGTAGGTGCCAGGACGCACACCGGCTACGCCGCAGGCCTTGCCGACCATTTTCTGCGCCAGGGTGTAACCCTTGGTGCTTTCAGCCGGGGCTTCCGGCAGTTTGAACAGGTCGAACGCTGGCAGACCCAGTTCGGCGCGAGCCTTGTCGGTCAGGCCACGGCCGATGATCAGCGGAATACGGCCGCCAGCACGAACTTCGTCCAACAGCACCGGGGTCTTCATTTCGAAGGTGGTCAGGACTTCGTCGGTRCCGTGYTTGCAGACTTTGCCCGCATGCGGGTACAGGTCGATCACGTCGCCCATGTGCATGTTCGACACGTCGAATTCGATTGGCAGKGCGCCGGCGTCTTCCATGGTGTTGTAGAAGATCGGAGCGATTTTGYTGCCGAAGCAGAARCCRCCRSCACGCTTGTTCGGCACGTAAGGWACGTCGTCGCCGAAGAACCACAGTACGGAGTTGGTCGCCGATTTACGCGAGGAACCGGTACCGACCACGTCACCGACGTAGGCGATCGGGAAGCCTTGACCGCGCATTTCTTCGATCTGCTTCATCGGGCCGGTAACGCCTTGGGCGTCAGGGACGATGCCGTCGCGGGCCATTTTCAGCATGGCCAGGGCGTGCAGCGGGATGTCTGGACGGGACCAGGCATCTGGAGCAGGGGACAGGTCGTCGGTGTTGGTTTCGCCGGTGACCTTGAACACGCGCAGGCTGATCTTGTCGGCCAGGGTCGGGCGGTTCTTGAACCACTCGCCGTCAGCCCAGGACTGCAGCACGCCTTTAGCGTGAACGTTACCGTTCTTGGCGCGCTCAGCGACGTCGTGGAAGGCATCGAACATCAGCAGGGTGTGCTTGAGTTCTTTGGCCGCGACGGGCGCCAGTTCGGCGTCGTCCAGCAGGTTGACCAGGGTCACGATGTTGTAGCCGCCCTGCATGGTGCCGAGCAGTTCAACAGCGCGCTTCTTGTCGATCAGGGGTGAACCACTCGCCGTCAGCCCAGGACTGCAGCACGCCTTTAGCGTGAACGTTACCGTTCTTGGCGCGCTCAGCGACGTCGTGGAAGGCATCGAACATCAGCAGGGTGTGCTTGAGTTCTTTGGCCGCGACGGGCGCCAGTTCGGCGTCGTCCAGCAGGTTGACCAGGGTCACGATGTTGTAGCCGCCCTGCATGGTGCCGAGCAGTTCAACAGCGCGCTTCTTGTCGATCAGGGGAGATTTGGCTTCGCCTTTGGCGAGGGCGGACAGGAAGCCGGCCTTGACATAGGCCGCTTCGTCCACGCCAGGTGGAACGCGATGGGTGATCAGGTCAACGAGGAAAGCTTCTTCGCCAGCCGGAGGATTCTTCAGCAGCTCGATAAGGCCTGCAGTTTGCTCGGCGTTGAGCGCCAAGGGTGGAAGCCCTTGCTCGGCACGTGCTTGTAATTGTTGTACGTAGGTCTCAAGCACTGGGTTTCTCCTGTCATACCGCGTGTTGTTGAGTGAGCGAACAGCGTGCGCCCGCAAAAATAAAGGCAGGTGCAGTTTTTCGGTTGTCGAGGGTGACCACCCGAAACTATCCAATCAACTGCGCCTGCAAAAGGTGTTCTGTCCCGGAATCGGGAAGGCACAGATCTGCATCTGCGCCAATCGGAGGTTTTCGGCAACGGTGGATATTGTCGACACTATCTCGTGATTGAGCCGGAATATAATGATTATCCGCGGGTCAATCAACTACATTGTCGACACATTTGAATCACCTCCCAAGTCGTCACCATAAGGGCAGCGGGCTCAATCGTTCACTTATGACTATTCGCACATCGATTCGACTGATGACAGCCAGCGCTCTGCGCCGCGGTTTCAGGTGGGAGGCTGAGACTTCACGCAGTCGCCTGCGAGGGATACATGCCTTTGGCATTCACGCGACTGCAAATCAGTCAAAAGGAACGAAAAACCGTAAGTCGATATTGATTGGGTTTGTCCCACGCCATTGGACTGCAGGACTTCGAAAAGGCGCTGTCATGAATAGCCAAGAGACTGTCGCAAAATGAAAAGCGCTCCCGGGCCGGGGGCTTTTTAATGGGCGCTGAAAAGTCGATTGAGCCGATTGGGTCGGTGACACGGCAAATGTAACGAGGCGGGCACTCTGCTAGCCGGTGCAACGCGATGATTTTTCCAGTCCTGTTTGTAGGAACTGCCAAGCCATGGAGGGCCGATATCTGGATTAGGGCCGTACAACTTACCGCCGCTTGAACCGATGGATGCGACTGCACCGCCTGCGTCACGAATGCCTGGTACGCCAGGCAGGAGAATAACAATATGAAATTCGTGAAAAGTCTGCTGGCTACGCCACTCATGATGGCGCTGACCATCGATGCACAAGCCTATGTATCCACTCAGGATGCCGCCCGACTGGGCACCAGCCTGACGTTGGTAGGCGCCGAAAAGGCTGGCAATGCCGACGGTTCCATTCCGGCCTACAACGGAGGCCTGACCACCGCCCCGGCCAGCTTCAAAACGGGTGACAGCATGCGCCCGAACCCCTTCGCCGATGAGACACCACTGCTGGTGATCGATGGCAAGAACGTTGATCAGTACAAAAGCATGCTGACGGCTACCACGGTCGCATTGGCCAAGCGCTATCCAAACTTTCGCATCGATGTGTATCCGACCCACCGCACGGCTTCGCTGCCAGAGGCCGTGCTGGAAAACAGCCGCAAGAACGCCACCGGCGCCAAATCCCTCAACGGTGGGATTGCCTTTGAAAACGTATTGCCCGGTGTGCCGTTCCCGATCCCGCAATCGGGCGCCGAGGCGATGTGGAATTTCCTGCTGCGCTACCAGGGCGTCAACATCCATTCCAAGTACGACTCCTGGAGCGTCGACTCGGCAGGTGTGGCAAGCCTGGCGGTCTCCGGCGAGGCATTCGTGTCCTTCCCGATTTACGAGAACATGTCGAAGCCGATCAACAACTCCGACATCTACTACCAGCTGAAACTGGCCTATACCGGACCCGCGCGACGAGCCGGTGAGTCGGTCATGCTCAAGAACGCCACCAACCCGTTGCAACGTCCTGGTCGTGCCTGGCAGTACCTGCCGGCCCAGCGCCGGGTCAAACAGATATCGATCCTGGCCTACGACACACCGAACCCTGGCACCGCCCGCGCGCTCGAGTTGTACGACTGGACGCTGGTGGGCAAGCAAGAAATGATCGTGCCCTACAACACCTACAAACTGACTTATGCCCGGGATGCCAAATCGCTGACCACCCCCAATTACATTTCCCCGGACTTCGTCCGCTGGGAAAAACACCGGGTCTACGTCGTGGAGGGCAACCTCAAGCCCGGTGCAAAGCACATCTACCAAAAACGCCGCTTCTACCTGGATGAAGACACCTGGGCCGCCGTGGCCTCCGATCAGTACAACACCAGTGGCCAGCTCTACCGTGGCTCCTTCGCTTTCCTCAGCCAGAGCTACGACGAGCAAGTCCCGGATGCCACCCCGTTCATGACTTACGACCTGTCGCTTGGCACCTACAACATCAATGGCGTGGTCGGCCCCCATGGCGGTATCCACTACATCGAACCGCTGTCGACGGCGCAGTGGGTGCCGGAGTCCATGGCGGGTGCTGGTATTCGCTAAGCCCCCAGTGATGCAGTACCCGATGTCTTGAGCTAGACGCTGGCGAGGGGTCAAGCTCCCTCGCCACAGGTCATCACCGCTTTTTCGTCGGCATATAAAACGCCAGTCCTTTGCCAAGTCGAAAAAACAGACGGATCTACTGATGTTTCTGGACAGCCGAAGCCGGCGGGACATCCCGTTTTGCCGGTGCGGGTACGCACGAGTTCAATAGCTATATAGCGTGAGCGAGATTCCAATCGCATCTTCGACGTGCTCTGACGAGTAGAATGCCAACGCTACTCAGCACTAATGGGATTTGTGGTGGTCAATAAACCCCGCACGAACGTCAGCGGTCGTACTGCTCGGTGCCGACCAGTTCCGCATCGGTATTTTGACCAAGGACAGTGAAAGCATGCTCATCGCCACATAATCAGCAACCGCCACTACGGGGTTCCGTGAATCGGGACTGGCCGTACGTTTACCCCTCAATCCAATTCGAAGATCTAACGCATGTACCTACGCAAAATTGCAGTTGGGCTGTCGGCCCTTGTTTTGCTTTCCACCGGGGCAGAAGCCCGCAGCCTGCTGGATCTCCTCAAGCCGCCCACCCAGCATCAGGACCCAGTATCCCGCTCGGGTTCGATCAGTCAGAACGCGGCACTGGACCTTTATTCAAACAAACAAAAACAGGCATCGTTCGATGGCTGTGCAGATCTGTTCCCGGCAGCCAAACCAATCAACCTGGCTTCCGTGCCTGCAACAATGAACCCCTTGGCCCTGTGTTCCGACAACTTTGCGGTGCTGTACTCGCAAACCAGCAAGACGCCGCTGGTGGTGGTGGAGCGTCTTAATGCAGCCCAGCTTCAGGATGCAAAAGGGGAGGAGCGCACTAACCAGTTCTATCCAGATCCTCGCAT
This sequence comes from Pseudomonas sp. C9, assembly GCF_002000165.1. Lineage (NCBI taxonomy): Bacteria > Pseudomonadati > Pseudomonadota > Gammaproteobacteria > Pseudomonadales > Pseudomonadaceae > Pseudomonas > Pseudomonas sp. C9. Next base: position 4,536 of record NZ_MPAK01000001.1, read on the forward strand.
TCCCAAGAGTGGACGGGCAGAGTTGAGTGACTACCGTAGCCAACACCCGGCTGTGGACCGTGGCCATCAATCCCCGGCCGCCGATGCACCGAACCCCAATGCAATGGCTCAATCCTTTGCGCTGTCGAACATGGTGCCGCAAGACCCAACCAACAACCGGAAGATCTGGAGCAAGGTTGAGTCTGATGTCAGGAAGTTTGCCAAGCGAGCCGATGGCAATGTTTTTGTCTTTACCGGCCCGCTCTTTGACCCAGGCCATAGCACCATTGGCGACAACAAGGTCTGGGTACCGACGCGCCTGTTCAAGCTGGTTTACGACGCATCGTCCAAACGGGCCTGGGCCTACATACTCCCCAACGCCGAAACCCGTATTGAGAGGCCGATGGACTATGACGCTTTCGTAAAAAGTACGGGGCTAAAATTACTGGGCAATCTACCCGTCACAGGCTCCGTGGGCCGCACTTGAGGGTTCACATTTAACGGGCGGTGGGGGCGCTTGCTCCCTCGTCACGAGTCACTGCTTTTTTACGCGGGCATACAAACGCCAGTCTTTTGAACTGGAGTGGCGTTCAAAAATTTCGACACGCCTCGCTAGAACCGGGCTTTACTGGAATCAGTTGTGCAGATTGCCGTGTGTTGCTGGCTTCCGAGGTCAAAACTACAGCCGTCGAGGTTGAGGACGAGCCCTTGTCCATATTTCGGTTCCTCCCCATCAGGTTTTTCCCGCTGCTGCTCGCCGGCTGCACCACTACGCACATGCCCCACGACTTCAGCGAGACGATACCCGCCAGCGACTCGGCTTTTGGGCGCTCGATCCTGGCTCAGGCCGCCTCGCATCAGGGACTTTCGGGTTTTCGCTTGCTGCCCAACAGCAGTGAGGCGTTCCGGGCCCGCGCCGAGTTGATCCGCAACGCACAAAAGAGCGTCGATCTGCAGTATTACATCGTGCATAACGGTCTGAGCACCCGGGCCCTGGTGCGTGAAATACTGGCGGCCGCCGATCGTGGCGTGCGTATACGCATATTGCTCGATGACACGGCCAGCGACGGTCAGGAAGAAGTCATCGCTACCCTGGCCGTGCACCCGAACATCTATATCCGTGTCTTCAACCCTTTGCATCTGGGGCGCAGCACTTTTGTGACCCGAACCATGGGCCGTCTGCTTAATCTTTCGCAGCAGCACCGGCGCATGCACAACAAGCTGTGGCTAGCTGACAACAGCGCCGGCATCGTTGGCGGACGCAACCTGGGGGATGAATATTTCGACGCCAAGCCCGATCTCAACTTCACCGACATGGACCTGCTTTGCATCGGTCCGGTCGCCCAGCAGTTGGGGCACAGCTTCGATCAATACTGGAATAGCAGCCTGAGCCATCCCATCAGTGACTTCCAGCTCAACAAGCCAACGCCCGAAGACTTGCTCGAGAGCCGCCAACGCCTGGAACAATCGCTCGACAGCACACGGATCGAAAACAAGGCCCTGTACGAGCACCTCATGACCTACCGGACGCACCCGCAACTCGATCATTGGCGCAAGGAGCTGATCTGGGCCCATGGCAAAGCGATGTGGGACGCCCCGAGCAAGGTGCTGGCCGATGACGAACCGGCCCGCGCGCTAATGATGGCCACGCAACTTCGACCTGATCTGGATAGCATCGACAAGGAGCTGATCTTGATCTCGGCCTATTTCGTTCCCCAGGAGTCGGGCATGCGCTACCTCCTTGGTCGTGCCGAGGCCGGGGCTGATGTACGCCTGTTGACCAACTCACTGGAAGCCACTGATGTGCCAGCCGTGCACGGCGGCTATGCGCCTTACCGCAAAACCCTGCTCGAACACGGCGTGAAGCTCTATGAGTTGCGACGACAGGCGGATGACCCCGGTCGCGGTTCTTCGTTTGGCTTCAGTGGTGGCTCGGACTCCAGCTTGCACACCAAGGCCATGATCCTGGACAAACAGAAGGTGTTTGTCGGGTCCTTCAATTTCGACCCGCGTTCTGTGCTTTGGAACACAGAAGTCGGGGTGCTGGTCGACAGCCCTGAATTGGCCGGCTACGTACGCGAACTGGCGTTTGAAGGCATGTCGCCCGCCGTGAGTTACCAGGCTCGTCTGGAAAACGGCGAAGTCGTCTGGGTCACTGAGGACAACGGCCGCCTGCATACCTTGCATAAGGAGCCTGGCGGCGCGTGGCGCAGTTTCAAAGCGTGGCTCAGCGACAAGATCGGTATTGAGAAAATGCTCTAGTCCGAAGCCGGCCCCGATCAGGCAGTGCGCTGCTGCGCCAACAAACGATTGCCCTGACCTGAACGACGGTTTCACCGGCTATTCCGACAGCGGAACAACCAGAGTCAGCCAGGTATTCCAGCCCTCTGGACGATTCTTCGCGTCAAACTCGTAGTAACCCTTGAGGTTGGCGTACCAGAGATCTTTACCGACTTTGAAGAAGTGTCCGGCCTGAGGACCAATGGCACTGACCCGGGATTTGAAATCGCCCAGTGTCGCGCCGCTGCCGCTGTCCCCCGTGACTTGATGGTAAACGTAGCCGACAAGTCCCAGTTGGGTCTGATCGGTGATGAAGTGCGAGGCACTCAGGTCCAGGTGCGCGTCGATGCCGTTTTGATAGTTGGTGTCGGTGTTTTCCCAGTTGTAGGTCATGCCCGCCACGGCGGAAAACTCGTTCTTTTTGTCGAAGTAGGTGTAGCCACCACCGGCATCCAGCGCCGAGTGTCCCAGGCCAATATTGACCAGGCGATCGGGGTCATAAGCACCCACGGGAATGTTGCCCATGCTATAGGCCATGAAATTGTGAACGCCATGGTTCCATTTCATCGTGCCCAGCACATACACGTCGCTCCCCCCCTTGAGGGTGTCTTGGGTTCCACCGGAAAAGCCGCGCCCGCGCGGCCCGACTTGCGTAACGTCGACACTGGCCTCGTCGCGGCCAACCGCGGCCACCACCGAAATCGCAGCCTGGGCCCCGAGTAACGGTTCGGCAAAGGTATACGTGGGGCTGGCGAACAGCAGATCCGCCTTGGCGTCCAGACCAAAGGTGGTCCGCCCACCTCTTGGTATGGCATTGTTTTTGTCGTCACTGGCACTGACGTGATAGTAGATCAGCGGCAGACTCCAACCCGGTTTGGTGGGTGCCGCGGCCAGCGCGCCGAACTGGCCAGGTAACCAAAAGCTGATACCGCCGTCATCTGCCTGAGCAAGCATGGCCGGCAAAAACACCGCCAATCCCAGTACAGCTTTATTTCTTGCAATCATCGAAACCCTCAATTCTCGGCCTACCCAATAGTCGCGTGCGCGTAACAGCTTAGTAGCTGTTTCAAGAATGAGCAGGATTGTGGTCAGGGATGGCGCTGGAAAGTCGAGGAGGCGGGGGCAATGGCGAAAGCTCTGATGCCACCGCCCCGATTGTGCCTGTCGTGATTACTGGCTGGAGCGAATGGCCCCGCCGTCAATCAACAGATTCTGCCCGGTGAGGTATCCGGCATGGCTGCTGCAAACGAAGGCGCAAAGTGCACCGAATTCCTCGGGTGAGCCGAAGCGTTTCGCCGGAATTTCGCTGCGGCATTCGTCAAGGAATACCTCACTGTCTTGTCCCGACTCTTGGGCGACAGCGACCAGGTTGCCACGCAGTCGATCGGTGTCGAATGAGCCCGGTTGCAGGTTGTTGATCGTCACATTGCGGCTGGCGATGTTGTCCTGTCGGGCAAGCCCGGCGACAAATCCCGTCAGCCCGCTGCGTGCGCCATTGGACAAACCCAGGCTTTCGATAGGTGACTTCACCGCACTCGACGTAATGTTGATGATTCGGCCAAATCCGCGAGCGGCCATACCGTCTACCGTGGCCTTGATCAACTCGATTGGGGTGAGCATGTTGGTATCCAGCGCCTTGACCCAGGCGTCGCGATTCCATTCGCGGAAATCCCCGGGAGGAGGGCCACCCGCGTTGTTGATCAAAATATCGAAATGTTCGTGGGCCCCGAGGGCGGCCGCCCGACCCTCAGGCGTTGAAATGTCTCCGGCTACGGCGATGACCGTCACTTGAGGATTGATCGCTCTGAGCTGACGGGCTGTTTCATTCAGCGTGTCTTCGCCTCGTGCGGTGATCACCACGTTCACACCTTCGCTGACGAGTGCCTGAGCGCAGGCTTTACCCAGGCCTTTGCTGGCAGCGCATACCAGCGCCCAGCGTCCTGCTATTCCAAGATTCATGCGTGTTGTCCTGAAAGAAGGTAGCTCAAAGAAAGGGAGGGCCTATTCATGCATGATCCACGGTTGCAGACAGGTTTGGCGATTGGGCATCGATGCCCATGAAGCGTCGCACTCTCTCTCCTTCGGCATCGCGTCGTATGGTTTCAGGTGCGGCATCCAGTTGGATATTGCCGTTCTCCATGAACACGACCCGGTCAGAGATCGACATCGCAAAGTCCATTTCGTGGGTCACGATCAACATGGTCATGCCTTCTTTGGCCAGGTCGCGGATCACGTTCAACACGTCGTTGACCAGTTCCGGGTCGAGGGCCGAGGTCGGCTCGTCGAACAGCATGATCTGCGGCTCCATCGCCAGGGCCCGGGCGATCGCCACGCGCTGTTGCTGGCCGCCGGAGAGCTGGTGCGGGTACTTGTGGGCGTGGGCCAGCAGGCCGACTTTGTCCAGCAGCGCATAAGCGCGATGTTCACTCAGCTCGCCCGGTTGGCCGTGGTAACGCGGCGCCAGTGTGACGTTATCGAGAATGGTGCGGTGCGGGAACAGGTTGAAGTTCTGGAACACCATGCCGATTTGCCGCACGCCTTTGCGCAGACGAGAACTGTTGGGTTTGTCCGACGCTTCGATGAATGTTTCGCCGAACAACTGAATGTCGCCCGTATCGATGGTTTCCAGGCCGTTGACCGTGCGGATCAGTGACGTTTTGCCGGAACCGGATGGGCCGATGATCGAGACCACCTGGCCGTATTCGACATTCAGGTCGATGCCCAGCAGCACTTTGTGCGTGCCGTAGCTCTTCTGGATGTTCTTGAGTTGCAGGATTGGGGTGGCGTTGTTGCCGGCGGCTTTGCGCGCAATGTCCGGTAGCGCTTCGGCGCTGGCCTTGAACTTGGCGATGGTGGCCGCGTCGAGCGTGTGCGGCTTGCGGAAGTTCAGGTCCAGGTAGCGCTCCAGGCGCTGCAGGAAAAAGCCGAACACGGTGACGATCAGCACGTAGTAGACGCCTACCGCCGCCAGGGTTTCCATGACCAGGAAGTTAGTGGCATAGAGGCGTTGGCCGACCGTGAGAATTTCGGTCAGGGAGATGACCGAGACCAGCGACGTCAGCTTGACCACCGTGATGTATTCATTGATCAAGGTGGGCAGCGAAATACGAAATGCCTGGGGGATCACGATCAAGCGCTGCATACCGAACAGGCCGACACCCAGTGCGCGCCCGGCTTCCCTCTGGCCCTTGGCCACGGAAATCAGACCACCACGATGGATTTCCGCCATGTACGCCGCTTCGGTGACCACCAGGGCCAACAGTCCGGAGTAGAAGGGGTTGGACAGAATCGGGCCGCTGCCGGGAAATAATTGCGGCAAGTTGTAGACGAAGACCACCAGCACCAGCAACGGGATGCTGCGGAAGAACCAGATATAGACCGCTGCGGGAATACGCAGGAAGGGCGATTGGGAGAGCTTGGCCGTGGCCAGGAGAAAGCCCAGCAGCATGCCAATGAACCAGGCCAGGGCACTGAGCTGGACGACCGTGATACAGGCATTCCAGAAGTCTGGCAGGGAGAACAGCGAGAAGAAATACGACCAATCAAATTGCATAGGGCACCTCGATCTGCCGCCTCCATGCAGGGGCGGCAGATGACCAGACTACAGGGACGCGTTCTTAGTGGGCAGTCGGTTCTTCCAAGGCATATTTCTTAAGAATAGCGGCATATTCACCGCTCTTTTTGGTCTCCTCAAAGGCCTTTTGCACGGCCTGGAACGTTTCGTCATTACCTTTCTTGACGAAGATACCCAGGGTTTGCTGATAGATCGGGTGGTCGGTGGTGATCACCACGCGGCCATTGGTCTTTTCCGCGATCAATTTTGCGGCGCCGGCGATTTCAACCTGGGCCTGAATATTCTTGGACAACAGGGCCTGGGTCACTTCGGGGGCCGAAGGGTACTCGCTGACGGTGATGGCGCCTTTGTTGTTCGGCACGCAGTACTCATCGGACAGCTTCCTGAATTCCTTGACCCAGGTAGTGCCTTGTTCCAGACCCAGTTTCAAGCCGCACAGGTCTTCAGGTTTCTTTGCATTGATCTCGCTGCCCTGGGGCACCATGACCGAGGCCCCGGTGTTGGCATAGGCGATGGTCTGGGCCTGAGTCTGGCGCTCCGGTGTGATGTACATGCCGGAAATGACCGCGTCGTACTTGGCGGAGTTCAAGCCCAGGATCAGGCTCGGGAACTTGGTGTCGACGAACTCCACCTTGGCGTTCATGTGTTTGGCCAGGGCTGTAGCCAGTTCGGGGTCGGAACCCACCACGTTTTTGTCCTTGTCGTAGGACTCGAAAGGAGGGTAGGTGATTTCCATGCCGACCTTGAACGTGTCAGTCGCGGCCATGCTCACCGAGGCACCGAACATACCGGCTGCCAATACGGCCATGCTCAACAGGGCTTTGTTATTTTTTTTCATTATTTACTGCTCCGGCGTAGGTAAGGGGTTAGCTGAAAACTTCAATCAGGACGGTTGAACCTGATTTTTCAAATGTCCAAAACTGGCGGGCTTGCGTGCCTTACCTGGCAGTTGAACTTCCCCATTGGCCACCCTCTGGCGCAGATATTGATACGTCTGCAGCGCCTGGCCATACATGTGTTCGCCGATCGTGATTTCTTCGTAGTCGTTACCGGCCTGGGCGAACCCGGGCAGCGGTTTGATCTGGGTGTGGTAGTCGCAGGCATAGAACAGGGGAAAGGAATAGCGCTCCTCCCTCACGCTGCGCACCCGGTGCGCGGTTGCGACGAAGGCGCCTGCTGTCATCACCTCCAACATGTCGCCGATGTTGACCACAAAGGCATCGGCCATCGGTGGTGCATCGATCCATTGGCCAAGATTGTTCATCACCTCAAGGCCTGGTTTGTCGGCCAGGAGAATGGTGAAGCACTCGTAATCAGTATGAGCGCCAAGACCCGGTGCATCATGGGCCGCACCGTCGAAGGGGTAGTGGATCAGCCGCAGCTTGGACGGCGGACGGGTGACCAGACTGTCGAAATAGTTTTCTTCCAGGCCCAGGGTCAGGGCGAAGCCACCGAACAGGCGCCGGCCCAAGGCGAAGATCGCTTCGTAGTAGGCCTGCACCGACGCCTTGAAACCGGGCAACTGCGGCCAGTCGTTAGGTCCAAGCAATGGGGTGTTGGCCAGCACCAGCGGGTCATCGGCGGGGACTTCGAAGCCGACGTCGAAGGCTTCCTTGTGGTCCGGCTTGCCTTTGGAATAGACCTCTTCGCCTTCGGGCACAAAACCTTTGTGGGTTTGCGAGGTGCCGATGTAGTGCCGCATCTTGGTGTCGATGGGCTGGGCGAAAAAGTCCTTGGCAGCCTTGCGTAGATTGGCGATCAGTTGCGGGTCGATACCGTGGTCGGTGATATAGAGGAACCCGACCTCGCTGGCAGCGCGCCCCAATTGTTCGGCCACGGCCAGGCGGTGTTCCAGTTCAACACTGAACAGACCGGCGATGCTGACCACCGGGATGCTGTTGAAGTTGGCTTTGAGGGTGTCAGTACTGGCGCTGTTATTTTTATTGTCAGGCATGACGCATCGGCTCCCTAAGGATGGTTTGAGTGGTGGAAACGCTCGAAGTGTTCGCGCTCGGTCTGGCCCATCCACACGTTCAATGACCACAGGTCGGCGACCGGGACATTGGTGAAGGGCAAATGATGCAGGTAGCCATCGGCGCCGAATTCCGGGGTCAGGGTGCTGACCTGATAACCACGGGCCTGTTGCGAGCGCCAGATGCTTTCCCAGTGCTGCTGATGGAAGGCCAGTTCTTTTGCATATTCGGGAGCCGCCGGGTGCGGAACCTGCGGGCCTTGGTCGTAACCGACCCGGGCCTGGATATGGTGAACGCGCTCGATGAAAGGGCTCAGGTCATCGGCCGGGTCATTCAATAGACGCTCGCAGGTCACGACCCAATGGCTGATGTCACTGGTGAACAACAGATCAGGCAGTTGCCGGATCAACTCCAGGGTCACCCAAGGGTTGAACAGCGAACGCGAGCGATGAGTTTCGAAACTGCAGACCTGGCCATGCTTGCGCGCCAGATCCAGCGCCTGTCCAAAGAACTCCACTTGTTGTGGCAAGGACCAGCGATCGTTGCCCGCCAGTACGTTGACGAAGCGTGGGCCGAGTTCGCCAGCCCAGGCGAGTTTCTGTTCGAGGTCATTGAGGTGTACGGCGGGCGTTGCCGACTGATCCGGCAGCACGTCGTAGGCGGTGAAGACGGTGCTGATATAGCCCAGGCGATTGGCCTTTAGAAAGGCGCCAAACTCAGCCCGCTCACGGGCGTCCAGTGGCAGTCGCGCTTCCATGCCATCAAAGCCTGCTTGCAGCAGCTCTTCAAGCGCCTGAGCCTTGCTGGCGGTGTAACCCCACAGCGTGCGAAAAATTTCCAGCTTCATCGGTGATCCTCAAAAATCCAGGGCCTACTGCAAAAGCACGTCGACGCACCAAGCTGTTGAACAATGCCAAGGCTGGTTCGCTGTGGAGCCGATGTTAGGCACAGGCTGAGCGGCGAAAGAATCTGAAAGTTCAAATCAATACTTCAGAGAATTGATAACAAATAGCCAGCTATCTATATCAATTTCCACGGGGGAATTTCTGGGCAAGCAGGTGTCTACGCTAACGATTAGCGAGGGATGCCATTGTTACGGCATCATTTTGAAGAGTCCCAAGCGACGATGGGCAGGCGAGGAAAAATCCGTGATAAATCAGGCAGATCGAATATTTTCAAACTTGGCGGCGGCGGCGGCGGGTGGTGCCGTGCTGCCCACCCTGAAAAAAGCATCTCGGGCATAGGGCACCTGGTTCAGGACTACGCTAACGCTGTGCGGGTCGTCGATCAAACGACCCACTTGCGTCCGTCCATGGAGCGCCCAATGCCGCCCATCACCACGCGCCTGGTGGCGCTGTTAGCGCTTTGCCTGACACTTGAAGTCCCAGCCCAGACCAACGGCTGTCCAGCCGGCGAGAAACCCGTGTGCCTGGACAGCTGCGTTTGCTTGCCAGACCTGGGACTGATGGCTGATGGCATTTACCAGATGGCGGCACCTGCCCTGGCGTTGTGGCTGACCCAAGCCCGCGCTGAAGCAGATATCGCCGGCACCCAGCCGATTCCACCGCACATCCGGGAGCAACTGCTGCGCTGGTACGACCCCAGTGTCCTTGATACCGCGCGCTACAAAGTCAGCGATAACAGCCAAATGAACGCAGCCACTGCCATGCTGCAAAACCCCGATGTCGGTGCCGTGACGCTGATCGACATCATCCTGTTCCGCGACGCTCAAACCGCAGAACAGGACCTCGCGCTCTGGGCTCACGAACTAAAGCACGTGCAGCAGTATCAGGAATGGGGGGTAGAAGGATTTGCCCAGCGGTATACACAAGACTTCAATGCGGTGGAGGCGCCGGCTTATGCCATACAGGCTGAGGTCAGGCGGGCATTGCGGGAAGGGGCTGATTGAAGGGCATCACCAGCGTTTGCGCTGATACGCGAACGTCAGGGTCGGGGCGAACCATGACCCCGGTCGCATAAATTTGAAATGTACGGCGTTGCTCGCCAGAATCGCGCCCCAAGCCGGCCAACGTTGTCGGACGTTCGTGGTGAAAAGGGGCTGCAGTTGAACGAACAGACATTGTCCAAGCGCCTGGAGCGCGTCGCGGCGCAGGTGCCAGTCGGTGCGCGCCTGGCCGATATCGGCTCGGATCACGGCTACCTGCCGGTGGCATTGATGCGCCGTGGCGCCATCGTAGCGGCGGTCGCCGGCGAGGTGGCATTGACGCCGTTTCGTGCGGCCGAACGCACTGTGCGCGAAAACGGCCTGGATCAGCGGATCACCGTGCGCCTGGCCAATGGCCTGGCGGCGATCGAGCCGGGTGACGGGATCACGGCGATCAGCCTCTGCGGCATGGGTGGCGAGACCATCCGCGACATCCTCGACAGCGGCAAATCACATCTGAGCGGCCAGGAACGCCTGATCCTGCAACCCAACGGCGGCGAGCAGCCACTGCGCCAATGGCTGATGGAAAATGGCTACCGTATCCTCCACGAGGAAGTGCTGCGGGAAAACCGCTTCGACTACGAAATTATCGTCGCGGAGCGGGCAGGGCCGGTGAAGTACACCGCCGAGGAACTGTACTTCGGTCCGTTACAGATGCAGGCACGCAGCCCGGCGTTCCTGCTCAAGTGGCAGCGCATGCTGCGCCTGAAGCAGCGCACGCTGACCCACTTCACCCGGGCGCGGCAGGCTGTGCCCGAGGAGAAGGTGCAGGAAATCGCCCGGCAGACTCGCTGGATCACCGAACTGTTGGCCTGAGCTGGATACATTCCACGACGTGAGCACTCATACGGCGTAGCAAACAGCTATACCAATGAGCGCAAGAAAACAGATCAACTGAATGCAAAAGAAGGTAAACCGAACGGCCACGAACCGGTCGGTTTGCACATGGGAGACGTGAACCAGAGACTGGCACACGCGAGCCACCAGCACGAGTATGGACAAGTCGTTCACTGCAGGGCCGCTGACACCCAGGGCTGAAATCACGAACACGATGGCGCCAAAGACCGGCAGGTTTTCCACGCAGTTGGCGTGTGCTCTTGTCCCGCGCCGATACCAGTCCTCGCCTTCGAGTTGATCGCTGCGAAAAGAGGCAATCGCAACTTTTGAGAACAGGATGGCGACCCAGCGATACACCCCGACGGTTGCCATCAATAGCAGCAAAGTCCAGGTCGCAAATCCAAGCAACATCCACTGGGGGATCGTCATGGCGGCCATCCTCGATCAATTGTTTTCAGCACGTCATTGCCCAGCTGCGCGGCCAGTGGTCGGTCGCGCGCTGTCGATCAATGGCTCATGATGGGGGCCAGTGCGGCCTGGATCCTGGACAGTTGCGCTGGCGTTGTCATGCGCGTCAGCAGCCGGCCAAAGTGGGGATGCTGCACGCCCGAGATGATGTATTGCCAGCGGTAGGCGCCCAGCATGCAGGCGTTGATTTGCGCTGTTTCATCGACGCTGAACGGGCGTGAAACGTTTCGAATGAAGTAGTCGGCATCGGCAACCGATTGCGCCTGCAGGATGCCGTCGACGGCCGCCACCAGCGCAATCAGATCGTTAACAGCTTGATCTCGCTCGGCTGGCGAGAGTTTCGCGTGCTCTGCCTTCCACTCCAGTTCATCGAGTACGACGTGCCGGCTCTCATCCATCCAGTGAAACTTGAAGACATCCTTGAATAGCGGGCACAACTCCTCGCGCGGGGCGATGCTTTGCGAATAGTGCGTTTGCACAAACAGCTCGATATGACAGGTCAACGCCAGCACCGACCAGGTACTGGCCGCCAGTACTGCGCGGGCCACATCGTTTGGATCGGCAACCTGACGATAGCCCGCAGGCAATTGCGCACTCATCATCGTTTCCATGCGCCGGAACAGTTCCTGGTGCTTGATCTCGTCGTTGGAAAAACGCACCAGCGCTTCAAGTGCCAGTTGATCGTCAAAGACATGGGCGCGACCTTGATCGAGCATTTTGGCGCTGATAAACCGTTCGACCAGACCAAAGATATACGCGTAGGTTCGGCCATGAACCTGACTGAGCCGGCGCGCTTCATCCTCGGTGAGAAAGGTCAGCCGGTCGATCCGTGAGAGTCCGTCGGGCAAGAATTTGCGCGAGAAGTCGAAGCTCCGGTCCTGCAGCAAATCACGATCGATCTGCCATTCCGCTTTCTTCGATGATCTGACAAGTTGAGCATAACGGGCGGCGTTGCTCGATTCCGGGTTGAGTAGGGTCGCGACGGTGTTCATTTCGATCTCCTGCTTATGGGCAGCTACGGTTGACGTCGGAACCAATGACCATGGGTGAAGCCTCTGGGGCCAGTCTCGATCGCCGGGTCCGCGTTGGTGCTAATCTAGGCCTCGCCGTTCCGGCGATGAATGACCAGTGCGCCGGATTACTTGCTCCGGACTCCGGAGAGGAGGGTTGGCGAGTGCTGGATGCGCTTTCTGATGTCTTGCGTGTGATTCGGCTGTCTGGAGGGGTGTTCCTCGAGGCGGAGTTCACTGCGCCCTGGTGCATCGGCGGAAAAATCTCGGCCGACGATTGCAAACCGTTCCTGGCGGCACCTCGACATATCATTGCGTCGCACTTTGTCGCCGCGGGGCACATGCAATTGCGGATCGACGGGGAGCCCGCCATCGATGTGCAAGCAGGCGAGCTCATTCTGCTTCCTCGTAACGACACTCATACGTTTGGCAGCGATCTGAGCATTGCGCCGATGTCTGCGGGTGAGGTCATTCAACCGCCAGAAGTCGGCGGCATTGCACGAATCAAGCACGGCGGGGGCGGAGAGGTCACGCAACTATTGTGTGGCTTCCTCGGGTCTGAAACGCCCTTCAGTCCGTTGCTTTCATCGCTGCCATCCTTATTGAAACTAGACGTACGCGCGACGGCTTCGGGCGCCTGGATTGAGAGCTCATTTCGTTTCGCTGTCAGCGAGATCGCAGCGGGGCGCGTCGGCTCGACAGCGGTTATCGCCAAGCTCTCCGAATTGTTATTCGTCGAAGCCGTCAGCCAGCATGTCGCCAGCCTCCCGGCCGAGCGGCGCGGGTGGCTGGCGGGGTTACGAGACCCCCACATCGGGCGGGCACTCGCGTTGCTCCATGCTCGTCCAACCGAGGGCTGGACGGCAGAAGCACTGGCGCTTGAAGTGGGCATGTCGCGCTCGGCATTCGCCGAGCGATTTACGGCATTGGTCGGACAACCGCCCATGCAGTACCTGACGCTCTGGCGTATGCACGTGGCGGCGCAACAGTTGCGCGAAGGCCGCGGGAATGTGGCGCAAATCGGCTTTGCCGTGGGCTACGAATCCGAAGCCGCGTTCAGTCGCGCGTTCAAACGCCAGTTCGGCACATCACCTGGCACCTGGCGCAGACAATCGGGTGCATCGACCGGTTGAATCCACAGCCCCGTCGACGAGCCGCTTCAATAGGGACTGCTATAGTCAGCCAGACCGGCTCAAATCGGCAGTCGCTGGTAAAAACAAACTACTCAGGAGTTTCGTCATGCGAATCGTAGTGGCCTCTGTATGCACACTTCTGTTATCCCTGGCGTTACCTGCGTTGTCCTTTGCCGGTTCAAATTGCGGTGATTCGGGCAGTGCAAGCGACGCGAGAAACTGCGTAAAAAACAACAACGATCAAAAAGGGAAAGGTAATTGCAACAACAATGGCAATTGCGATAAAGCCAAGGACAAGGCCAAAAACAAAGCTGATGATGATCACTCGGTCAGTTGCATGGAAATCAATAACCTTGTGCTGCGCCGCGAGTGTCTTGATAGACGTAGAAATTGATCCACGTTGAAGGAACCTTCCATGTTCAGATTTCGCTCATTGATTGCAACTGTTGCCTGTTGTGCGCTGGTCTCCGGCTCCGCTACGGCATGGGCCGATCCTGGTAACGGGAAAGGCCAGGGAAACGCAAAGGGAAATCCTCAAAACACCCAAGACCATGGCAACCAAAAAGGTCATGGAAACAAAGGCAACAATTCCGGGGGCAGCGATTGGGACAATGGTCCAAGCATTAATCGCAGCAGCATTCTCGGGATTGTTGGCGGTTATCCGGACTACTGGAGCCCTGGGCCCGCGTTGCCACCGGGCATTCAAAAAAACCTGGCGAGAGGCAAACCACTTCCTCCGGGCATCGCCAAAAAACTCGATGGCCGGCTGATCGGCAGACTGCCGCACTATGAGGGGTACGAATGGCAGCAAGCGGGTACGGACTTGATACTGGTCGCGCTGGCAACGGGGCTTATTTATGAAGTCTTGAATGGTGCTTTTGATTAAAGCTTGAGCAGTAAGCGCTGTTGGCATGACCTTGCCAGTATTCGTTTTAGCGCGCCTTCTGGCGCGCACGCCTGTTTGGCCAGTACACCGTGCATCCCGTCTGTCGCAAGACTTGAACTGCCAAGGGGATAACGCGTCATAAAGTGCGCGATATCAACCTTATGGAAGCAATCATGCTTTTAAAAAACAAGAGTCTTGTTGCTGTAATGTCATGCGCCATGATGCTTGCAGCCGCCCCGTTACTCCCTGCTGACCTGTCCATGATGAACTCCGCCTATGCGAAAGACGGTGGTGGTGGTGGTGGTGGTGGTGGTGGTGGTGGTGGTAATGGTGGTGGTCACGGCGGTGGAAATGGTAGTGGAAACGGTGGTGGCCATGGCGGCGGTGTTGGGAGCGGTCACAGCGGTTCAGATCACGCCGGCAACTCCAACAGTAATGGCCACGGCAATGGACTGAGCAGCGATCATGCCGGCAGGTCTGTTCGCGACCATGGCATAAGCGGGAACCACTATGGCAATGATCGCAATGGTGATCGCGCTCATGGTTCAACCACTTCAGGTATCGCCCACTCCAAAGATACTCGCGGTGTTGCTAAAGCCACCGCTGTTTCGAGAGCCACCCCTGGGGATCACAACGCCAAAGGATTGAGTAACGCTGCGACGTCGGGATCGAAACATTCGTTTTGAGTCAGTGGCTGGTGAGCGCTCAAGATACTGTTGACTGAACGATCGACAGGTTCAGCTCACACCTGACTTTGCACGAGCGTCCTGCAGAGAAAACACGCGACACCTTTCGACTTTCTCAAAGGTGTCGTGATTTGAACCAGAGGGCCGGTCCAGACGACCCTCTATCGGCTGTGGATTTCACCGATTGAATCCACACCCCAAAGCCGCCATACAGAAGCCGAAACTGATCTGTTTTTTACGGCGGCCTTCACAATCCACATCACACGTTCGATTGCAGCGAGCCAATAGCGGCAGCCGCGGTGGAATTTCTGCGCGCCCAATCCCAGGGCCGGAAAGTCCCCGTGCTTACAGGGCAAAGTGTTTATGTTTTGGCACGCTTCGAGGGCGTTGATGCGTTTGACGGTATCCCCCCAGGGGGGATAGGATGCCGCCATAATTCATTGAGGCCAGAGGCTCAAGTCATGAGTGAGCACGGACACAACCATTCCCACACCCACCAAAGTCATGAAGCGATTGTCAAACGCCTCAAGCGCGCGGATGGCCATCTACGCGGCATCATCACCATGATCGAAGAGGGCCGTGATTGCGTGGACATCGCTCAGCAACTGCATGCGGTAGAAAAAGCGGTGTGCCAAGCCAAGCGCACGCTCATCCAGGATCATATTGATCACTGTCTGGAAGACACCGTCTCGGCGTTGAACAATGGCGAGCGCGCACCACTGGACGCGTTCAAACAAATCACCAAGTACCTCTAGGCCAGACATGCCCAACTTCGCTGAACTGCTGCAACAGGGTGGGACTCACGCCTGGCTGTACTTCCCGAGCGCAATTTTACTTGGGGCCTTGCATGGCCTGGAACCGGGTCATTCAAAAACCATGATGGCGGCCTTCATCGTGGCCATTCGTGGCTCGGTCAAACAGGCGGTTTTGTTGGGTTTGGCCGCGACGCTGTCGCACACGGCAGTGGTGTGGCTGGTCGCCATCGGGGGCATGTATTTGGGTAAAGGCCTGGATGCTCAAACCACGGAGCCTTACTTCCAGCTGGCGTCCTCGGTATTGATCATCGTGATTGCGCTGTGGATGCTGTGGCGCACCTGGCGCGGTGAACAAATGTTCAAGTTCGAGCAAGGTGACAATCATCACCACGGCGAACATGGCCATGGCCATCATGATGAGACCCACCGCATCGACACTGGCCATGGCCGAATCGAACTGTCGATCTTTGAAGAAGACATGCCACCGCATTGGCGCCTGAAGGCATTGAGCGGTCATGCCTGGAGTGCCTCAGATGTTCGCCTGATGACGACCCGTCCGGACGGCAGCACTCAATCGTTCTCTTTCGTGGAGCGCGAGGGTTTCCTGGAGTCGGCCGCCGATATCCCGGAGCCGCATGAGTTCAGTGCTCGCTTGAGTCTTGGGCATGCGGGCCACTCCCATGATTACGATCTCGAGTATCAGGAACATAGTCACGGGCACGGGCATTCGGAACTGGAAGGTCTGGAGTTGTCGATTGATGGCTATCAGGACGCACACGAACGAGCGCACGCCAATGATATCCGCAAACGCT
This sequence comes from Pseudomonas sp. C9, assembly GCF_002000165.1. Classification (NCBI taxonomy): domain Bacteria; kingdom Pseudomonadati; phylum Pseudomonadota; class Gammaproteobacteria; order Pseudomonadales; family Pseudomonadaceae; genus Pseudomonas; species Pseudomonas sp. C9. The sequence continues at coordinate 20,874 of NZ_MPAK01000001.1, forward strand.
TCACCCACCGCGAGGTCACCACGGGGCAGATCGTCATGTTCGGTCTGACTGGCGGTCTGATTCCATGTCCTGCGGCGATTACCGTCTTGCTGCTCTGTCTTCAGGTTAAAGAGGTCGCGCTAGGGGGCATGCTGGTTCTGTGCTTCAGCATCGGCCTGGCGATCACTTTGGTGACGGTGGGCGCTGCTGCGGCCATTGGCGCTAAGCAAGCGTCCAATCGCTGGCCATGGCTGGGCGCCGTTGCTCGTCGCGCGCCATACCTGTCCAGCGTGTTGATCATCGGTGTTGGTCTATACGTGGGCTTTCATGGCTGGATCGGCCTGAATGCGTAAATAGGCCATCTCAGGCGATGCTGCCTGCATGGCTCATTAGGCGAGGATGATCTGGCGGGCTCGAAGCCCGCCAGACAGGGTCAAGCCGTTCAAACTCTCTAGCGCAGCAAATGCACTGCCAAACCGGCAAGCGCGCAGGCCATCAACACCTGAATGACACCGCGTTTGAAGCGGAACAAGGCCACCGCCGCCGCAATGGCGATCAGTGCAGACGGCCAGTCCAGGTTGCCGCTGAAGCCCTTCGGCCAAAGCACGTGATAGCCGAAGAAACACGCCAGATTGAGGATTACTCCAACCACCGCCGCGGTAATGGCGGTGAGCGGTGCCGTGAACTTGAGTTCGTTGTGAGTCGACTCAACCAGCGGGCCGCCCGCGAGGATGAACAAGAACGAAGGCAGGAAGGTGAACCATGTCACCAGGGACGCCGCGACAGCGCCAGCCAGAAACACCTGATCAGCTCCGAAGACTTGCGAGACATAGGCGCCGACAAACCCCACGAAAGCCACCACCATGATCAGTGGTCCAGGCGTGGTTTCCCCCAGCGCCAGGCCGTCGATCATCTGAGTCGGGGTTAGCCAGCCATAGTGACCGACCGCACCTTGGTAGACATAAGGGAGCACCGCGTAGGCGCCACCAAAGGTCAGCAAGGCGGCTTTGGTAAAGAACCAGCTCATCTGGGTCAAGGTGCCTCCCCAACCAAAGAGAGCGGTCAAAATCCCCATCGGCAACGCCCATAACGCCGCGCCGATGAGTGCGAGGGAGGCGAGTCTCAACCCGCTGAATCGGGCATGCTCAGGGGGCGGCGTGTCGTCATCGATCAAGGCCGGGCCAAAGGACTTTTTGGTGGCGCTGTGGCCCCCGACCCTGAATTTCTCGGGTGCCAGGCGTCCGCCGACATAACCGACCAATGCCGCGCCCAGTACGATCAACGGGAATGGAACATTGAAGGCGAAGATCGCCGTAAATGAGGCCGCAGCAATCACCCACAGCCAATTGTTCTTCAGCGCCCGAGTGCCGATCCTGTGTGCCGCCTGCACGACAATCGCTGTCACCGCAGGCTTGATTCCATAGAAGAGTCCGGCGACCACGGGTACTTCACCGAAGGCGATGTACATCCACGACAGGGCGATCAGAATGAACAGCGAGGGCAGCACAAACAGTGCACCCGCAATGACGCCGCCCCATGTTCGATGCATCAACCAGCCGATATAAGTCGCTAGCTGCTGAGCTTCCGGCCCCGGGAGCAACATGCAGTAGTTGAGGGCATGCAGAAATCTGCGCTCGGATATCCAGCGCCGTCGTTCTACCAGCTCCTGGTGCATGATCGAAATTTGTCCCGCAGGCCCGCCGAAGCTTATGAACCCCAGCTTCAGCCAGAACCAGAACGCCTCACGCAGACTGATCGCTTGCGGCCTGGACAGCTCCTCGTCAACGGCCAACGCGCGAGCCTTGCTCATAAATGTGTTCCTCTTGTTTTTTGAAAGACTCGCAACGGATCTCGCGCCATTCCGGGCGACCTCGCACATCAGTGTAGAAACGTTGTTCTGGACAACCTGTAGCAAATAACTCGCTGTCCGTCCCATAGTTGGCATTAAAGCGAATAAAACTATTGAAAAAAACTTCTATTAGCTTTAAACGAGAAGCTCACCGGCACATTGCCAGTAATCAGCATGTGAGTTTCGCCAGTTTTTGGCTCAGGGAGCACTGATGAGTTTTCGTCCATTGACCGACTCCCCGCGGCAATCGACCGATTGCGACGCTGTCGCACCTCAACTGAATGAACAACCGGATACTGTCGGCATGACCTGTGCTGACAATGAAGACACGATCGCCCAATTATTGGACTCAGCTCGTCACTGGGCCCACACCACCGCGTGGGGGGTTTACCGCGCCGGTGAACAAATGCATTTAGTCGGGCAGGGCGACCCTCGGGTGCAATGGCCATCAAGCATTGCAAACGAAGCGTTTGAAGCCTTTTGCCTGACCATGGGCTTGCACCGCTGGCCGACCGGTAAAGGCGAAAGTGTGCTGGGCTGGCTACTCGCGCCAGTCGATGATGCCGCGCAGCCGGCGCTCGCCGAGTTTGCCCGGCGCCTGGGGATTCAGGTACAGACCAATACCCTTGCCCGTGCGCAGATTACTCAGCGCGTACTGTATGAAATTACCTACCTGGCCAGTTCGACCCGCGACCGGTCGGTGTTTCTGGTGGGGGTTCACCGGCTGCTGGCCAGCCTGATCGACGCCGAGAACTTCTATCTCGCGCTGTATGACCCGCACAGCGGCAAGATTGACTATCCGTATTACGTCGACATCATCGACGTTGATGCCCTGGAGTCGGAAAACTACGAATACCTGGACCCTTCGCACCTGTCGCTGACCGGCCAGGTGTTGACCTCCGGACAGCCGTTGCTGATCGACGCCGCCGGCATTCTCGCGGCTCAGGCCCAGGGCCGATTCTACTGCGTGGGTGATCGTCCAGAGTTTTGGATGGGCGCACCGTTGAAAAATGCTTCGGATGACGTGTTTGGCATGCTTGCCATGCAGGTCTACGACGTTTCTCGTACCTACAGCGCTGAAGACCGCGCGCTGTTCCTGGTGGTAGCCCGCCACGTGGCCATGGCGCTGGACCGGATCCTCCACCGAGAGGACCTGGAAGCGACGGTGATGCGCCGCACCCTGGAGCTGTCGGCACTCAACGATGCCTTGAGGCAGGAAGTGGCGGACCGCGAGCGTGCCGAACATCTGCAGAGCGCGCTGTTCCAGATTGCTGAACTGTCGAGCCAGCCCGGCGACATGGCTGAGCTGTTTCAAACGTTGCATGGCATCGTCGGTGATCTGCTGTTCGCGCAAAACTTCTACATCGCGCTGTTCGACGACGCGACCACTGAAGTGACCTTTCCCTATTATGTCGATGAGCGGCAGACGACCCGCCCGGCGGCCCGGCGTGGGCGCCGGGGCTTGACCGAGTACGTGATCCGTCAGCGTCGACCTTGCCTGATTGATGCCGGCGAGGCCGAACGATTGGCTGCGCGCGGTGAAATAGAACTCGCCGATGAGTATGTCCGGTCCTATTCCTGGCTAGGCATCCCCTTGTTTGATGGCGATGCAGTGCGCGGCGTGCTGGCGGTGCAAAGCTATACCTCGCAGGTCTGGTACACGCTGCGCGACCAGGAACTGCTGACGTTCGTGTCGCGCCACATTGACACCGCGTTGTCGCGACGCACAGCCGCTGAAGCGATCCATGCCGCCAACCTCAAGCTCGAAGCCCGGGTACAGAACCGCACCCGCGAGCTCGATCACGCCAACGCCAAATTGCAACACGAAAACTCCCACGATGCGCTGACCGGCCTGCCGAATCGCACCTACCTGCAACAGCGCCTCGGTCTGGCCTGGTCGCAGTTCGGCAGCGAAGGCGGGCACCTGGCGGTGATGTTCATCGACCTCGACCGTTTCAAGATGGTCAACGACAGCCTCGGCCACCATTTCGGCGACCTGCTGTTGATGCAGGCCGCCCAGCGGTTACGCGGTTGCCTGCGCGAAACCGACATGCTGGCTCGCCTGGGGGGCGATGAGTTTTCGGTGCTGGCTCCCGCAGCGCCGCTGGAGGTGGTGATCGAAATCGCCGAACGGATCCTGGTGGCGTTTGACCTGCCGTTTTTCATCAATGGCCATGAAGTTTTTTCGTCGTGCAGTATTGGCATTGTCAGTGCCGACGGCCAATTCCATCACGAGCCGGCCGACCTGCTGCGCGACGCCGATGCGGCGATGTACCGGGTCAAAAGCGCCGGGCGCGACAGCTACGCAGTGTTCAACCAGGAAGTGCGCCGTGAAGTCTCGGACCAGGTTGAGCGGGAAGGGGCCTTGCGCAATGCGCTCAAACGTACAGACGAACTGCTGCCGTATTTCCAGCCGATTGTCAGCGTCGAAACCGGCGAACTGTTGGCCCTTGAAGCGCTGATCCGCTGGCATCAGCCGGGCGGCCGGGTGATCGCACCGGGCGAGTTTTTGCCGGATGTCGAGGGGTTGCGCCTGATCGGTCGACTGGACCTGTACATGCTCACCAGCATTGCAGTAATCCTCGCACAGCCCGAGCACGCCAATTGGCCTGCGGTGCACGTCAATTGCTCCAGCTACAGCATGACGCGCCCGGAATTTGCCAGTGAAGTGCTTGCCCTGTTGGCCCGGTGCGGGGTCGCGCCGTCGCGGATCTGCCTGGAGTTGACCGAAGGTGCGCTGGTCGCAGAGCCAGCCATTGCCCGACTGACCATGCAGCAATTGGCCGACAACGGCATGTCGGTGGTGCTCGATGACTTCGGTGCAGGGTTTTCATCCCTGAGCTATGTGCATCAATACCGTTTCAGCGGTTTGAAGATCGACAAGTCGTTCATCCTCGAACTGACCACCAGTGCCCGCAGTCGCGCCATCGTGCGGGCCATTGTGCGCATGGCCGAATCGCTGGACCTGAGTGTGGTGGCCGAAGGTGTCGAGGATAAAGCGACCCTGGACTTGCTGCGCGAAATCGGCGCTGAGCAAGCCCAGGGTTACTACTTTGCCAAGCCGATGGGGTTGGAAGCGTTGTTGGCGAGTTCGCTGCTTGATCAACGCTGAGCGCCTCGCTTACGCCGACGTTTGATCCTCCTTTCTCCCAGCCCCGCCAGTATCTTTGGACTGTCGGGCACTGCGCCGCAGTTCTTGCGGCGTGCGCCCTACGACTCGCACGAAGCTGCGCAGCATGTGATCGGCATCGCCGAAGCCGAAGCACCTGGCGATCTCCTCGAAGGTTTGGTGTCCGTCCTCGACCAGTGGCCGCGCTGACTCGATACGCAGGCGCTCGATCGCTTTCGCCGGAGTCACTCCGATAGCCGCTGCGAATACGCGACCAAACTGGCGCACGCTCATATGGGCGACGTCGGCCAGTCGTTCAACGGATAGATCGTCACGCAGATGATCGCGCGCGTAGCTCAGCACCGTGCGGATGCGATCCGAGCCCGGGTCGAAATCCAGCAGCGAAGAGAACTGGTATTGACCCCCCGGTCGCCGGTAGTAAACCACCAGCATGCGCGCTACGGAATGCGACACCTCTTTGCCCAGGTCTTGTTCGATCATGGCCAGGGCCATGTCGATGCCCGCCGACATGCCGGCGGACGTCCAGACATTCCCGTCTTCGGTCCAGATTCGATCGCCGTCCACGCGCAGCAACGGATAGCGTGCTTGCAATTGCGGCGCATAGTTCCAATGCGTGGTCGCGACGCGACCGTCGAGCAGGCCGCTCTCGGCGAGCAGGAAGGCGCCGGTACAGACACTGGCCGTGCGGCGAGAGCGCGGGGACATGTCCCGTATCGCAGCCGCCATCGGCATCATCCGGTCATCGATTGGGGCAGTTGGCGCGCCGACGATGATGAGCGTGTCGAGGCGCTCGACAACCTGCATGGTTTCAGTCGCCACTTGCAGTCCGCTCGACGCGTGGATCAACCCGCCCTCCAGTGACGCGACCGTGAATCGATAGCTCGAAGGGCGCGCGCGATTGGCGTTGGTGAAGGCTTCGAGCGGGCCGCTCAGATCCAGCAATACGAAGCCTGGGTAGACCAGGAAACACATGTGACGCTGCATGAACGGAACGCCCAAAGTCTGAATGGGGGAAGCCATAGTACGCGCGTGCTGTCTGGAAGGTCACGAAGGAGTAGCGAGCCCATCCACCTCATGCAAGGTGGCTGCGCGTGTCGGCCGAAATCCAGGGATAAATGTCCATTTCGTGCCGTCTTCTCGCCGTACCGTAAATGCACCCCCACCCTTGAGGACGTGCAAATGACCTTCAACAGAACTCCCCCCGGAAAAATGATCGCCTGCGCCACCTTGCTCGCGGCGTTCCTGATTGCACCGGGCATTGGCGCCGCCGCCGAGGACCCGTATGCCGACCCGGTCAAACCCGCGCTCCCAGCCTCCACCTTTGAGTGGGATTCCAGCCGAACCGCGCTAGTCGTGATCGACCCGCAGATCGATTTCATGAGCCCAGAGGGCGCGGGCTGGTCAGTCTTCGGTCAGAGCGTTACCGAGCAAAATCTGGTTCCGCATCTGAGCAAGCTGTTCACGGCGTTCAAAAAGGCCGGAGCGACGGTCGCCATCTCGCCGCACTACTACTATCCCCACGATCATAAATGGGAGTTTGAGGCGCCAGCGGAGACCGTTCAGCACAAGCTGGGGCTCTTCGATCGCAAGGGCGCCTTGACGCTTGATGGCTTCCGTAACTCGGGCGCCGACTTCATGCAGGAGTTCAAACCCTTCATTGAAGACGGTAAGACCATCGTCGCTTCACCGCACAAGTTGTATGGCCCTCAAAGCAACGACCTGATGCTGCAACTGCGCAAGAAACGGATCGACAAAATCGTCCTCGTGGGCATGGCCTCCAACCTGTGCGTCGAATCGCACCTTCGCGAGTTCCTGGAGCGTGGCTTCGAAGTGGTTGTCGTCCGCGACGCCGTCGCCGGTCCGAAGCTGCCTGACGGCGATGGATACGGTAGCGCGCTGGTCAACTTCCGCTACATCGCCAATGACGTGATGACGACCGACGAAGTGGTGAAAAAACTCGAAGGGCAGTGATCCAGGGTATGTGCCATCTCCTGACCAGAGACGGGGGCCTTGTGGCTCCCGTCTCTGCTGACTGACGCGGAGTACCAAATGAGCAATAACAAAAACAATGGGCCTGCTAGCCCGGACCGGCGAGATTTTATCGTTCTTGGCTTGAGTGCCGCCGCACTGGTGGCGTTTTCTTCGGCGCCTTGCCTTGCAATTTCGTCCGTCAACTCTCCTGACATCAACAGTGGAAGCATGATCATGAGCAAAGTGACTACCCAAGATGGCGTTGACATTTTCTACAAGGATTGGGGGCCGAAGAACGCCCAGCCCATCGTGTTTCACCATGGGTGGCCGCTCAGCAGTGATGATTGGGACAGTCAGGCGCTGTTCTTCGTTGGCTTGGGTTATCGCGTCATCGCACATGATCGGCGCGGCCACGGCAGGTCCACTCAAGTGAGCGGCGGCCACGATATGGACCACTACGCTGCAGACGTCGCGGCGTTGGTTCAGAACCTGGATCTACGCAACGCTGTGCATATTGGTCACTCGACCGGAGGCGGGGAGGCGACGCGCTATGTCGCCAGGTATGGCCAGGTGCAGAAACGCGTGACCAAACTGATTTTGATTGGTGCGGTACCGCCTATCATGGTCAAGACCCCGGCCAACCCAGGCGGTCTTCCCATCGGGGTGTTCGATGACATGCGCAAGCAACTGGCAGCCAACAGGTCTCAGTTCTATCTGGATGTCGCCAGTGGCCCGTTCTACGGTTTCAACCGCCCGGATGCCGCTGTTTCGCCGGGCATGATCCAGAACTGGTGGCGCCAAGGCATGGCCGGCGCGGCAAATGCCCATTACGAGTGCATCAAGGCCTTCTCTGAAACCGACTTCACGGATGACCTGCGGGCGATCACCGTGCCAACCTTGGTCATGCACGGTGACGACGACCAGATCGTTCCCATTGCTGACTCGGCGCTGCTGTCGAGCAAACTGCTGAAAAATGGGTCGCTGAAGGTGTATGAGAAGTTCCCCCACGGAATGTGCTCGACGCACGCCGATGTGGTCAATCAAGAGCTGGTGAAGTTCATTCGCGGCTGATCGGGGCAAGCCATGGTCCTGCTGCTCGCAGGGCCATGGCTGACCGCATTGTTCGCCCGATGTCCAACCAAACAACGGGATTTAACGTTTTATCAAGGAAATCTTGGTTCCTTCAATACTGACGCCAGCCATCAAGCCTTGCTGGTCGATGATGAACGCGTACGCGTCATCTTTGAGCGTCGAGCTGGAAAGGTTTTTCGCAACCCCTTCATCAACCACCACTACCGTGGGTCCTACACCGATTTCCCAACCTTTGGTTTCAGCGACATATTTCACCGCTTTGTCGGTCATCAGAAACAGCACGTAGCCATACGACTGGGCGCCAGCCTGTAGCCCCCATGACCCACTGACAGAGTTGTAATAGTTATCTACTTTCGTGCCCTTCATTAACACGCCTTCGCCATAGCTGCCGCCGAAGACAAGGCCTGCCTTGATGATTTTCGGGAAGACCAAAATCGCCTTGGCCTTGTGCGAGAGGGTTTCGGCAGCGGGAGTTGATTTGTAGAGAAGTTGCAACGCTTGCCGAGAGTCGGCATTCAGGTCCTCGGCGGTGGCCGCACCGGCAGTGTTCAGGAGACTCGCCGATGCCAATGAGGCTGCCGCGAGGAAGAGCGATAGGAAGAACCGCGTTGATTGAGTCATTTGCGTACTCCGATAAGGGAGCATTGGACGCGAGCAGCAGTCAGCGCCTGCCTCAGACAGGAACCGAAACCACTGGAGTATCCGGCGCACCCTGAAATATGTGGATTGCAAGCGTCGCTCTTGATTGCAGGGGACAAGGCCACTGATCGGTTGCGATGCCATCAATGGTTGTGACCACTGTGTCAGTGTAGGGTTCGCTGTCAGATTTGCTACTGGCCGATATCGACCTAGGCAACCTCCGATACTCTGCGCATGCTTGGCCGACACCTTGGGAAATTCCCTACAAGAAAGAGGGCTGTTTCCTACGGCGAGTGCTCACTTTTTTAACCAGTATTCAGCGCTGATCAAGACTGGAAGAGTGACCGACCAAACATGAAATACCCGAGGGTGCTGGTACTGGATGACTACGCATTTACGCGCAACATCCATGTGATGATGCTCCGGCGCCTGGGCGTAACAGATATCCTTCAAGCAACGGATGTCCGGCAGGCACTGCTCGAGTTAGAGGCCTCAGGTGGGGTTGACATCGTATTGTGTGACTTGGCTGGCAGAGACCTTAATCATCTGGAGTTTCTCCAACAGGCGGCGAGAACAGGAATGGTCCGGGCCGTAGCGCTCTGCGGCACCTTGCAGCCAACCGTGAGCCGGGCACTTGAGAGAACGGCGCTTTTAGTCGGCCTTGAGCTGCTGGGGATAATGAGCCAACCCATGCAGATGCGCCCCTTGCATCGGATAATCCAGCAATACCGGCAACGCTGGGGGGTATCGAAGGTAGAGCCCGAAATAGCGAAACTAATACCTAGCGCCTACGATATTCGCAGGGGATTGGCGCAAGGTGAGTTTCAGGTCTGGTATCAACCCAAACTCACTTTGCGCGAAGACACCTTTACTGGCGTCGAGGCACTGGTCCGTTGGGATCACCCGACTCGGGGGTTGTTGTTGCCTCGCGACTTTCTGGCTGAAGTGTTGGCGCACAACCTGATTGGTGAAATGTTCGAGCACGTGCTGGAGCAGGGCCTGACTTTTCTAAGCGACATGCGCAAGCAAAACATGAATGTCGAGATCGCTTTCAATCTGCATGCCTCGCAGATGGCCTCGGATGATTTGGCTGATGACATACAATGCGCGCTTAAGCGACATGAACTCTCAGGCTCGTCATTGATTTTCGAGGTGGCGGAAAGCGGTCTGCTTGATCTCGATCCCAAGGCGCGGGACAACCTGTTGCGCTTGCGCATGCTCGGATGTGGCCTGGCCATCGATGATTTTGGTTTGGGGGCTTCTTCACTGCAACTGCTCTGTCACCTGCCTTTCAGCCAGATAAAACTTGATAAGAAGTTTGTAAATGCGCTCCATCATCCTTTCAGTAAAACCATGGTAACCAGCACTCTGGCGCTGGCTCAATCGCTGAATATGAGCCTGGTCATTGAAGGCATCGGCAGCAAATGGGTACGAGACTCATTAGTGCAAATGGGGTGTGAAGAAGGGCAGGGTTTTTTTCTGGGACGGCCGATGTGTGCCAAGGTTCTTCGGACCTGGCTGCGCCAAAGACCCCAGTAACAGATTTGTAACAGAAACTAATGATAGCCTTGCACCTGCCGATCAGAAGGATGTAATGAAACTGTCTGTTGGCTTGGAGGAGGGGTTAACATCATCAATTGCGCCGTGGTTATAGTGGGAGCCAACAAGGACTAACATGTTAAAAGTAATCGTTGTAGATGATCATCCTTTTATACGTTCGTCAGTCAAAATGCTTCTGGCGCATGAAGGTTTTGAAGTCGTCGCGGAAACTGATAATGGCGCCGATGCCGTTCAACTGGTCATTGCTCATGAGCCCGACCTGGTTGTGCTGGACATCACCATTCCGAAGCTTGACGGCCTGGAAGTTATTCGACGTATTCGAGCGTTGGAGGTCCGCACAAAGATTCTGGTATTGACTTCTTTGGCTGCAAAATTTTATTCCATGCGGTGCATGAGTGCCGGTGCGGCGGGCTACATCTCCAAAACCGATGGTCTTGATGAGCTGATCAGGGGTGTCAAAGTCATCATGTCCGGCTATAGCTATTTTCCGGATATACAAGCCCTTTCTGTTCGCCGCAGCGATGGAAGCGCAACCGATGAGGAGTTGATTAGTACGCTCTCGAACAGAGAGCTGGCGATTCTCAAACAACTGGCGAATGGGCTCAGCAATAAAGAAATTGGTGACATCATGCTCTTGAGTAACAAGACCGTCAGCACTTACAAGGCGCGGTTGATCGAGAAGCTTAATGTCACGTCCGTTGTTTATCTGGCAGATTTTGCCAAACGCAACGATCTGCTTTAAATGGTGAAGTCTCTTTCATACTGTCTGTCGCTGGTCGTGCTTGTAATCACGGCCAATTTCACCTCTCCCGTAGAAGCACAACCCAGCACGCTGAGCGTGTTGGGTCGTTCCAGTGTCAACGGTGCTTATCACGTAACACTCGACGGGAGAGATTGGCGTTGGTTGCGCTCAAAGGCCGTATTGGTATTGGGGGCCTCGGCTCCCGACTACGCGGCGTTCGATATGACGATCAATAATGATCAGATGGAAGGGATGACGGTTGACTATGCGCAGTTGATTGCCGAGCTCCTGGGTGTCAAGGTTGAGATTCGCCGGTATGACAGTCGCGGCGAAGTGCTGGACGCGGTCAGAAAAGGAGAAGTGGATTTTGTCGGGACGGCCAATGAGTTCGAGACGCAGTCTCCGAACATTGTGCTCAGCCATTCCTATTCCAACGACAAGCCCACATTGGTCACCCGCAAGGGCGACAGCAGTGATTTGCCGGCAGACCTGAACGGCAAGACCATTGCCATGCTTTACCACTACCTGTCGCCTGATTCCGTCCGCGCTTTTTACCCTAAAGCCACCTTGCAGCTTTATCCCTCCATGCTGGGTGCCATCGGTGCTGTAGCGTTTGGCCAGGCGGATGTTTATCTCGGTGATTCTGTTAGCGCCAATTACCTGATCAATAATAATTTTTTAAATAATGTCGAGTTAGCGGACTTCTCCCGCATGGAAGTTCGCGACTTCAGCTTTGCCATTAATAGCGCAAACCAACCCCTGATTCGTGTCGTCAATGCAGCCGTAGACGCGATTCCAGCGAGTGCGCACATGGAAATCATGAACCGTTGGGGGGCGGGCGGGGAGAGCATGCCAGGCAAGCGGCGTCTGAATTTCAGTAGCAGTGAGCAGCGATGGCTGGATGAGCACCCCAGTGTTCGGGTCAATGTCGTGGGGGGTTATCCGCCTTTGTCATTTTTTAACAAGAATGGCGACTACGCAGGTATTGCCCATGATGTGTTGAGCAAAGTATCGCTGCGCACAGGGTTGAAATTTGATATTCGGGTAATGCCGTCGGTTGCTGCGATGGTGGAAAATGTTGGCAAAAATGATTCCGAAATTATAGCCGCGCTCACTCCGAGTTCGGAGCGCGAGCGTGCCTTGCATTTCACACGACCTTACTTGTCTTCGCCCTATGTGCTGATTGCCAAAGCGAACACCGACATTTCATTTGCGCCCGAAAAACTCGCTGGCAAACGCTTGGCGCTGGCTCGCAGTACGGGCATGCACGAATGGCTGGCGGCCAACTTTCCCAAGATCCTGCTCGTCGATGCTGACAACTCTGAACATGCTATGAGTCTGGTCCTGCATGGTGAAGCGGATGCAATGGTTGGTCCGCTGATCATCAGCAATTACACGGTAAATCATCATTTTGACGGGCAGTTACGAGTCGTCAGCACCATCGGTAACGACTTTGCGCGCATGGCCTTCGCGACAAGCCGCGGGGCATTGGAGCTCCATTCCATTCTCGACAAGGCGTTGCTGAGCATTCCACCCGAGGAAATGGATGAAGTAACGAATCGCTGGCGTAACGATGTGTTGATCGAAGACAGCTATTGGACGCGTAACAGAACGCTCTTCATCCAGGCTATTGGTGGCGTGTTGGTGTTGTTGGCGCTGGCGCTGATATGGATCGCCTATATGAAGGTGGCGTTGCGCAGGCGCGATGAGGCTGAGCGGGCACTCAACGAGCAACTGGAATTTATGCGGGTCTTGATTGATGGAACACCCCATCCGATCTACATCCGGGACCGCAATGGGGTTTTGTTGATTTGTAATTCCAGTTACCTCAATGCCTTTAGGGTCGAGCGCGAGGATGTGGTTGGAAAGACCAAAGTGAAGTTGCTCTGCCCTGAGGACGCAAGGGGTTACGAGGAGGAGTTTCAGCGGATCATCAGCAGGGGCTCGCCGATGGTTCGAGACCGTGAAATAACGATGCTGGATGGCCGTAAACTGGAGATTTATCACTGGATGCTGCCTTATCGCGACAGTAATGGCGAAGTAGGTGGGGTGATTGCCGGATGGATTGACATCAGTGAACGCCAGGCACTTGTCGGGCAATTGCGTGAGGCGAAGGAGATCGCCGATGAGGCCAAGGAACATGCCGATGATGCCAATCGGGCCAAAAGTCTGTTTTTGGCGACGATGAGCCATGAAATCCGCACGCCTATGAATGCAATCATCGGCATGCTTGAGCTGGCGATGAAAAAGGCCGATCAAGGCGTAACGGACCGGTTTGCGATTGAAGTTGCGTCTGGCGCTGCTCGTGGCCTGCTGGATTTGATCGGCGATATTCTGGACATCGCCCGAATCGAGTCCGGGCGTTTGTCGCTGTCGCCAGAGAGGGCCAATTTGCGTGAGCTTCTGGAGTCGGTACTGCGGGTGTTCGAAGGTGTCGCCCGGCAAAAGCGTCTGAGCCTGCTACTGGATCTGGACTTCCAGATGCAGAGTGATGTGCTCATTGACCCTTTACGCTTCAAACAGATTGTTTCCAACCTGCTGAGTAACGCGATCAAGTTCACCCAGGACGGCCAGGTGCGATTGAGCATGCAGGCACGCCCCGCCAAAAATCCGCAGTTCATGGCCGTCGCCCTCGTCATTGAAGACACCGGTATCGGCATTTCGGAGGAGGATCAGCAGAGCTTGTTCAGCCCGTTTACCCAGGCAAGCAATAACACTCAATCCGGGCGCAGTGGTTCCGGGTTGGGGTTGGTGATCAGTCGGACGCTGTGCGAAATGATGGGTGGGCGTTTGCTCATGAGCAGCGTTTTCGGCAAGGGTACAAAGGTTGAAGTACTCATGAGTCTGCCAACGCTGGAACCACTGGCTGAACTGCCCGGGATGATGCCGCATGAAACTGCCGCGCAACATCAGGTGCTGAATGTGTTGGTGGTTGACGACTATCCTGCCAATCGACTTCTGGTGTCTCAGCAACTGAGCCACCTGGGACACCGGGTGAGTGATGCCGTAGACGGCAGGCTGGGTCTGCAAGCCTGGCGCAGTCAATGGTTCGATGTGGTGATCACCGACTGCAACATGCCGGTGATGAATGGCTATCAGTTGACTCAAGCCATTCGCGAAGAGGAACACACCAAAGGCCTCGCACCGTGTTTGATTCTGGGTTTTACCGCAAACGCCCAACAGGAAGAGCGGACCCGTTGCATCAAGGCGGGTATGGACGACTGCCTGTTCAAGCCTATCGGGCTGGAGGAATTGAAGTCGTGCCTGGATGCCGTAGTGCCTGTTGCACGCAGTGAGGTGGAGACCTCGATCCAGCGCAGCAACGAGATTGACCTGACCAGTGTCGAGCAACTGACCAGGGGAGACAAAGCGTCGATCAATAGCCTGATTGATGATCTGTCCACCGCGAACGAAGAAGACATGGCGCGGCTGATCAAGTTGTTTACCCAACACGACCTGAATGCATTGTCTGACCTGGCTCACCGAGTGAAGGGGGGCGCGCGAATCATCAGGGCGCAACGACTGATCGAGTGCTGTGAACGTCTTGAAGACGTTTGCAATGGCCGCGACACCTCTCAATTGGCTCAAGCGGTGGATGAGCTGCAACAAGAGATGGAGCAATTGGCCGAGAAGCTGAGCCTCTACGTGGCTTGAACGCAGAGGCCGAAAGGCCGGTTGTTTTGACCGGGCCGGAAATCAATCACGGCATAAACTGGGTTTATGCCGGATTCGCCAGGAAACACCAAAACACTACAAAGCCGTTAACCTCCTTGTATCGCCCCTAGTGCCCCCTCGTTTTAACCAATAGAAGACTTCCTGCGATGCTCGCTCAGCGAAGCATGAATGGCTAAGTGTGCCTGATAGAAGAAACAGCCGCACTTGCACGTCAACTTAATTAAAACTATCGCGACCTAAGATTAACTCTATCAAGCGCCTCTCATTGATGTTCAGTTACACCATCCTATTGTTGGAGATGTAAGGCGAAAGCCAACTACCTGTAGGAAATTTCCTAACAAAAGCAGGTGGTTCAGTAGTGCGCCGAAATATGTTGGTGAGGTAATAACGCTCGGAAGTTTCCTACATTAAACACCAATGAACTTATCTACAGTCGCCCCATGGCCTCGGGTAGTTCATCTGTGGGCCCAAGCCCCCTCAGCAGGAAATGTAGCGTAATGAACAAAATATTCAGGTTGGTTTGGAATGCGGCACTCAATACTTGGGGTGTTGCTTCGGAACTTGCAACTGCCAAGACCAAATCCAATCGTTTAGGCGCCCCCCGTGACGCAACCACTGCCGCTGCGTCGAGCGTGGAACTGTTTATAGGGAGCGTTGCGGCCAGCGGCCACAAGAAGATCAATTCGGTAACTAAGCTTGCCGCTGCAGCATTGTTGTTTGGCGCCGGCTCCCTAAACGTTGCTTACGCAGGCAATACCTGTTTGATCAATGGCACATGGGTGACGGCGCCCACGGCCTCTGGGGACAATGCTCTCGCATGCGGCGAGAAAGCCAGTG
Organism: Pseudomonas sp. C9; assembly: GCF_002000165.1. Lineage (NCBI taxonomy): Bacteria > Pseudomonadati > Pseudomonadota > Gammaproteobacteria > Pseudomonadales > Pseudomonadaceae > Pseudomonas > Pseudomonas sp. C9. The sequence continues at coordinate 36,348 of NZ_MPAK01000001.1, forward strand.
CATCAGAGGTGGATGACCTGGCGCTGGGTAGTGGTGCGAACGCTAATGGCGCTATAGCTCCCGATGGGCACATAGGCGGCGCGATAGCCATCGGCAAGAACTCGAAGGCCCAAATGTACAACGCCATCGCGCTCGGGACCGGGGCGACCGCCTACGGGACGGAAACTATGGCAATTGGTCAAGGCGCAACTTCGGGAGTGAGCGGTAACACCAGTATCGTGAAATCTTTGGCCTTGGGTTTCTCGGCTATTGCGTCTGAAGGTTATACGGTTGCCATTGGTTCAGGCACCAAAGCCACCGGCTACAGTGCTGTCAGTATCGGTAATGCTCCGATTGCTTCAGGTGCGAATGCGGTCGCGATAGGTACTTGGACCACTGCATCGGGCTTCAACAGCACGGGTATCGGTTATCTGGCGGTGGCGAATAATTCGAGGGCCACTGCGATAGGTGAATCAGCAAAAGCTTCCGGGGCCAGCGCCATCGCACTGGGTACTGGTGCTCGTGCCGAGGGCACAGCCAGCATCGGTATCGGCGATCTGAACGTAGTCACCGGCAATAAATCAGGTGCCATCGGGTCCGGAAGCTCTGTCGGTTTTAGCGGCGTATCTGGCAACAGCAGCTACAGCCTCGGCAACGGAAACGTTATCGCGAATAACAACACATTCGTGGTCGGTAACAACATCACCACCACGCAAGACAACAGCGTAGTGCTCGGCAACAACAGCACCGACAGGGCCGTCGTAGCCACGCCCACCGGCATCATCAACGGCACGACCTACAACTACGCGGGCGGGTCACCCACCGGCGTGGTGAGTGTGGGGTCGGTCAACGGCGAGCGCCAGATCATTAACCTGGCGGCTGGCCAGGTCAATTCCACCAGCACCGACGCCATCAATGGCAGCCAGCTGCACGCGACCAATCAGGCCATCGCCGCTGTCGACGCTGATGCGGTCAAGTATGACGACGTCACCCACAACGCTATTACTCTGGGTGGCACTACCTACGACAACAGCACTCACACCGGCGGCACCCGTATCACTAACGTGGCGGATGGCAAGGCGCCAAGTGATGCGGTGAACTTCTCCCAATTGACCCAAACCAATAACAGCATCACCACTCTGGGTAATTCGCTGACCAACCTCTACGAGACCGGCACCAAGTACTTCCATGCCAACTCCACCGGCACCGACTCGGTAGCGTCAGGTCAGGATGCAGTGGCGATCGGCATGGGCGCGGTAGCGAGCCACGACGGCAGCGTTGCATTGGGCGCAGGCTCGGTAGCAGACGGCAGCACCTTGGGGCACAAGGCTTATCTGGTCGCAGGGACTGCAACAGGCGAAGTAAACATCGGCGACCGCCGCATCACTGGCCTCTCCGCCGGTGCAGACGATGCCGATGCGGTTAACGTCGAACAATTGAAAGCCGTCGCTGCGGGCGCCGCTGCCTCTGTGGCCGACGTGGTCAAATATGACGACAGTACCCATAACACCATTACCCTGGGTGGCAATACCTACGACAGCAGCACACACACGGGTGGCACCACGATCACCAACGTGGCGAACGGTGTAGATGACAGCGATGCGGTGAACATGTCGCAGCTCAATCAAACCAATAACCAGGTGAGCAACAACACCACCAACATCACAAGCCTCAAAAATGACGCACTGCTGTGGGATACCAGCCTGGGGGCTTTCAGTGCCAGCCATGGCGGTGTCACCGTTAACAAGATCACCAACGTGGGTGCGGGAGATCTGAGCGCCAACTCCACGGATGCGGTCAACGGTTCGCAGTTGTATGCCTTGGGCCGACAGGTTACCGGCATCGATAATCGGGTAACGACTATCGAAAACAGCTTCAACACCATCAACAACGGTGGGGGCATCAAGTATTTCCGTGCCAACTCCTCGGGTGCTGATTCGGTGGCCAGTGGGGCAGAGTCGATTGCCATGGGGCCGAATGCCGTAGCGTCTGGCGCAGGCTCCGTGGCTTCGGGGAACGGTGCGAATGCGGCGGGCAATGGGGCTGTTGCGGTGGGCGAAGGGGCCAAGGCTTCTGCCAATGGCAGCGTAGCGTTGGGTAACGGGTCCAGCGATGGCGGTCGTGGTACTGAAACCTATACCGGCAAGTACTCCGGTGCCAATAACACCACCGCAGGTACGGCCTCCATCGGCAACGCAGCAACGGGCGAAACCCGCACACTCAGCAACCTCGCGGACGGTAAGGAAGCCACCGATGCGGTTAACCTGCGTCAGCTTGATGGCGCTGTGGCCGAGTCCAAGAAGTACACCGATGACTCGATCAGCTCGATCAACAACTCCGTTGCGAATCAGGACAAACGGGTAACCGACGTCGACAACCGTGTGACCCAGGCAGTGACGAATGTCACTAACCTGCAAAAAGGCACCGACGGCATGTTCCAGGTCAACAACACGAGCAACCTGGCAAAACCGTCAGCGACAGGCGACGACTCGATGGCCGGTGGTGCGGGTGCCAAGGCATCAGGCAAGAACAGTTCGGCCGTCGGCACCAACGCTATTGCCGCGGGTAACAACTCGACGGCAATCGGCAATGGTTCCACCGCCAAGGCGGACAACTCGGTAGCGCTGGGTGCCAACTCGGTGGCTGATCGCGCCAACAGCGTTTCGGTAGGTGCTGCGGGCAACGAGCGACAGATCACCCATGTGGCCGCCGGCACGGCGCCGACGGACGCGGTCAACCTTAGCCAGTTGAACAAGGGATTGGCTGACGCCACCAACAACGCCAATGCCTACACCAATTCGGTCTACAACTCGCTGAACAAAAATATCAAAGAGCTGGATAGCGACTTGAGTGCCGGTATCGCCGGTGCCATGGCCATGGCCGCACTGCCTCAGCCGTATACCGCTGGAGCAAGTATGACCTCCGGTTCCTTGGGCACCTATCGCGGGGAATCGGCGATGGCGTTGGGCGTGTCGCGGATCTCCGATAACGGCCGGTGGGTCACCAAGATGCAAGCCACCACCAACACCCAGCGCGACTTCGGCGCATCGGTGGGTGTGGGTTATCAGTGGTAACCCTTTCACGTTGATCCAGAGCCCGGCGCAGGCCGGGCTCCTCTTCCTATTTATCGTGTCGAGAATCTTATGCAAAAGCCCAATACATCACTGGTGAGCCTGTTTCTGAGCGCGTGCCTGGCCGCGACGCTGGCAGGTTGCGGTACCAATCGAAGCCATGTTGATGATCATGGCAAGTCCAGTGCCCCAGTGTTCCCGGCGCTCAAGGATGCCAGCCGTACCGAAGGCAGTTATGTGAGCGTGGAGAACTTGCGCAAGGTCGTGCCCGGCCTGACCAAGCCGCAGCTTTATGAACTGATTGGTTTGCCGCACTTCTCCGAAGCGATGTTCAACGTTCGCGAGTGGGACTACCTCTTCAAATTCCCACGGCCCGGAACACGCGAGCCAATGGTTTGCCAGTACAAGGTGATGTTCGACGACAATAACGTTGCGCAGTCGTATCTGTTCTTGCCGCCATCCTGTGCCCAGGTGCTGAACATCAATGCCGAGGAGGGCGCTGCTGCTCCTGTCTCCCAATAGCGTTGAATTTAGCGCCACTGCCTGCTGAAACAGTGCTGCAAAAAAGAAGGCCCCTATGGGGCCTTCGTCGTTTCTGGCGTTTGCACGGGGTTCATGGGAGAGATGCAGGGGATAGACGCGACAGCAAATCTGCGCTGCTCATGGGGCTGGCATAAAAATATCCTTGCCCCCTTGAACAACCCAGATCAAGCAGCGTGTCTCGTTGCTCCAGGGTTTCGATCCCCTCGATGACAACTGACATGCCCAATGAGTCGCCCAGTGCGAGCGTGCTGCTGATAACTGCCTGGCAGCGTGGCTCGTGCAAGGTGCGCACGAACTCGCCATCCAGTTTGATTTCGTTGAACGGCAACTGGCACAAACGCTTCAAGGAGGAAAATCCGGCGCCAAAGTCATCAATGGACAGTTGGCAACCCATCATGCGAAGCCGAACCAGTGTTTCAAGGCTGGCCGCTGTAGCGTCCAAAAGCCCGCCCTCGGTCAACTCAAACGTCAGGCCATCGCCTGGCAGGTCGAAGTGATCCAGTATCGATTTGATCCGCTGCGTCAGTTGACCGCCCACCAGTTGAGACGTTTGCAGGTTGAAAGCGAAATTCAGGGCGATGTCTTTTTCGCGCAATTGTTTCTGCAGCGCCAAGGCCTGGTTCAACTGGTCGAACAGCAACTCGTCCATCATCTCGCACCGCTCAAGCGTCGGCAGGAAGACCGCGGGCGATAAAATTCCCTTGATGGGGTGTAGCCACCGGGCGAGTACTTCGACGCCATACATCTCGCCGGTACGCAGATTGATTTTTGGCTGGTAATACGCCTTGATCTGATGGTCACGCAAGGCCTGGGTGACTTCCTGGCAATCAGGCAGGACCAGGTCCGGGGCTCGACTGGAGGGCTTGTATGAGCTGGCCGAGTACTTCTCCAATAACGGTGCCAACACTTCCGGTTGCAGGGGTTTGCCGACATCGCCCAGTAACTGCATACCCAACAAAGAGATAATTTTCTGTACCGAATACCGCAGATCCAAAGACATCGAACTGCTGATGATGATCGCGCCGACCAAATTGGAGTGGCTGGCCTGCTGCAAGAATTCCAGGCCATCCATGCCATTCATTCGCAGATCGCACAGCGTGATATCCACGGCGCCCACCTGTTGTAACAGTGCCAGCGCCTGTGATCCGTCTTCAGCCTGGAAGATCTCGGTGCACCCCAAGTGTTGGAGTACCTTGACTGCAAACGCTCGCTGAAAGGGATGGTCCTCAAGAACCAGTGCGCGGAGCGAAGGTTTATTCATCGCAAATGATCTTCATTATAGAAATATGACCTGATAGTGCCGCACTAGAGGCCAACACTTTGTAGGCATGAAGCCACTGATGTGTAGGAAAAATCCGAGTGATCGCTTGGTGTAACGGCACCACGGGTATGCCCAATTCGTCATCAATCTTGCCTAAAGCGCTCAAGCCGCAACGCTTGGAATGGGCCAGTCTGGACGGTCTGTCCAAGGAGTTGATTATGATCCGACTGTCCCTGATCGAAGCCCGCACGCTGGCCGAATCGATCCTGCTGCACAACGGTTTCAACGCTGCACACGCCCAAGCGGTAGCCGCCACGGTGATTGCTGGCGAGCGCGATGGCTGTGCCTCCCATGGTTTGTACCGAATTCTGGGCTGCGTCAATTCGCTGCGCGCCGGCAAAGTGCGGGCCGATGCCGAGCCGCAGGTGATCGATCAGGCCCCTTCGATCGTGCGTGTCGATGCGGCGGGTGGGTTCTCGCAGCTGGCTTTCCAGGCCGGTATGCCGCTGCTGGAGGAGAAAACCCGGGCAAACGGAATTGCGGCGCTGGCCATTAACCGCTGCGTGCATTTCTCTGCACTATGGGTGGAGATCGAACAACTGACCGCCGCCGGCCTGGTGGCGCTGGCCTGCAATCCGAGCCATGCCTGGGTCGCGCCTGCGGGGGGAAGCCAGCCCGTGTTCGGCACCAATCCCATCGCGTTCGGTTGGCCGCGTGCGGGTAAAGATCCATTCGTGTTCGACTTCGCCACCAGTGCGATTGCCCGTGGCGATATCGAACTGCATCGGCGTGCCGGCAAGCCGATCCCCGAAGGGTGGGGAGTGGACGCCGACGGGCAACCGAGTACCGATGCCAATGTGGTGCTCGATGCCGGCGCGATGTTGACGTTCGGCGGGCACAAGGGCTCGGCGCTGGCCGCGATGGTGGAGCTGATTGCCGGGCCGTTGATTGGTGACTTGACCAGTGCCGAATCGCTGGCCTATGACGCTGGCAGCAAGTCGTCGCCGTACCATGGCGAGCTGATCATCGCACTTGATCCGCGACGTTTTCTCGGCGAGGCCACCGAGCAGCACCTGGCGCGTGCCGAAACGTTGTTCGAAAGCATACAAGGGCAAGGTGCCCGCTTGCCGTCGCAACGGCGATATGAAGCGCGGGCGCGCAGTCTGGTGGAAGGGGTGCAAATCCCGCAGGCCTTGTACAACGACTTGAAGGCATTGCTGGATTAAAAGAAGACGGGCGCCCATGGCGCCCGTTCGGTTTACAACTGTTCGCAGTGGTTATGGCCATCGACCAGGCGATTGATCCCCAGCGGGTTGGCGTTTTGAAGCGCTTCGGGCAACAACGCATCCGGGCAATTCTGGTAGCAAACCGGACGCAGAAAGCGCTCGATGGCCAAGGTGCCGACCGATGTGCCACGGGCGTCGGAAGTGGCCGGATAAGGCCCGCCATGCACCATCGCATCGCACACTTCAACACCGGTCGGGTAGCCATTGAACAGCACGCGGCCGACCTTTTGTTCCAGCAGTGGCAGCAGTTCACCATGGGTTCGCAGGTCGCCAGCCTCGGCAATCAATGTGGCCGTAAGCTGACCGTGCAGGCTGTGCAGCGCTTGGTGCAGTTCTGCCTTGTCGGCCACTTCGACGATGAGGGTGGTCGGGCCGAACACTTCTTCCTGCAACAACGGATCACCATCAAGCAGCAGATTGACGTCAGCCTTGAACAGCTGCGGTTGAGCTTGATTGCCTTGTTGGACCTTGCCGGCCAGATGACTGATACCCGGATGGCGCAGCAGGGCTTGCACACCCGTGCCGTAGCTGGCGAGTGTCCCGCTGTTGAGCATGGTTTGAGCCGGCTGCTCGTTCATCAAGTGACTCAGCCGCGCGGTGAACGCACTGAACGTCGAGGAACGAATGCCAATGACCAGCCCCGGATTGGTACAGAACTGACCACAACCTTGGACTACCGATGCCACCAGCTCGCTGGCGATTTTCTCGCCACGCACTTGTAGCGCTTCGGGCAACACCACTACTGGGTTGATGCTGCTCATTTCGGCAAACACCGGGATCGGCTGCTTCCGGGCGGCAGCCATGTCGCAGAGGGCGCGACCACCCTTGAGTGAACCGGTGAACCCCACGGCTTGAATGGCCGGGTGCTTGACCAGTGCTTCGCCGACGCCGGCACCGTAGATCATGTTGAACACGCCGTTGGGCATGTCGGTTTGCTCGGCGGCGCGCAGGATCGCATCGGCCACCCGCTCGGCGGTCGCCATGTGCCCGCTGTGAGCCTTGAACACCACCGGGCAACCCGCTGCGAGGGCGGCTGCGGTATCGCCGCCGGCGGTGGAAAAGGCCAGCGGGAAATTGCTCGCGCCGAACACCGCCACCGGGCCGACGCCGATCCGGTACTGACGCAGATCGACCCGTGGCAGCGGCTGACGCTCGGGCAAGGCCCGGTCGATGCGCGCGCCATAGAAATCGCCACGGCGCAGAACCTGGGCGAACAGACGCATCTGGCCGCTGGTGCGCCCACGCTCGCCTTGTATGCGCCCGGCAGGCAACGCCGTTTCACGGGTTACCAGCGCAACGAAGTCATCATCCAAGGCATCCAGTTGCGCGGCGATGGCCTCAAGAAACTCGGCGCGCCGACTCGCCGACAGAGCCCGAAATGCCGGGTAAGCGGCAGCGGCCGCTTGGGCTGCGGCATCGACTTCCTCGCCCGTGGCCTGCATGAACGAATAGGGCAGCGCTTCACCGGTGCTGGCGTCATGGCTTCGCAAGGTGACAGTACCGGCGGCGCTGCGCGCACCGCCGATGTAGTTGTGGCCGATGATCTCGGGCATGGAAAACTCCTGTAGGGGAAGGGGGATCAGGCCAGCGAATCGCCTCGGCGAGTGGTGGCCGGTTCGGTGCTGTCCAGGCCAGCAATCCGCGCCGCGGATTCACTGTCCACCTGATGCAGCGACTTGCCACGGGTTTCACGCGTCAGCCCGACGGCAACTATCGAAATCAGCGCGGCGCCGACCAGGTAGAAAGCGATGGGTGTCGAACTGTTGTACTTGTTGAGCAGGGTGAGGGCGATCAGCGGGGCCAGCGAACCGGCGAAGATCGGCGCCACCTGATAGCACAGGGACAGCGCGGTGTAGCGCACGTGGGTCGGGAACATCTCGGCCATCAGCGCCGAGTAGGGCGCATAAGTCATCGATTCAATGGCCAGGCCCAGGGTAATGGCCGCCATGATCAGCCAGTTGTTGCCGGTATCCATCATCGGGAAACCGATAAAACCCCAGAACGCCGTGAGCACCGCGCCAGTCAGGTACACCGGTTTACGCCCGACCAGGTCAGACAGATACCCCATCAGCGGGATCAGGAAGAAGTGCAGCAAGTGCGCGCCGAACATCAGCAACAGGATCTGTGACGTGTCCTTGTGCACCACCAGTTTCAGGTAGGTGATCGAGAAGGTCACGACGGTGTAATAGAGGATGTTCTCGGCAAACCGCGCACCGATACCAACCAACACGGCGCGCCAGTGGTGACGCAACACTTCGACCACACCCAGTTGCTGATGCTTGTTTTGCGCCTGCCGGGCCTGGGCTTCCTTGAAGATCGGTGCGTCATCGACGCTGGTACGAATCCAGTAGCCGATCAGCACCACCACCGCCGAGAACCAGAATGCAACGCGCCAGCCCCACGCGAGGAATTGTTCTTGCGACAGGGTCGACGACAACAGCAACAGGGCGAGGGTGGCCACCAGGTTGCCGGCCGGGACACCGGCCTGCGGCCAACTGGCCCAGAAGCCTCGACGATTGTCCGGACAATGTTCGGACACCAACAGAATCGCACCGCCCCATTCACCGCCAAAAGCGAACCCCTGAATCAACCGCAACAGCACCAGCAACACCGGCGCTGCATAGCCGATCTGATCGAAACCGGGCAGGCAACCCATCAGGAACGTGGTGATGCCGACCACCACCAGACTCAGTTGCAGCAGACGCTTGCGGCCGAATTTGTCACCGTAGTGACCGAACACCAGGCCACCCAACGGACGGGCGAGAAACCCGACGGCGTACAAGGCGAAGGCGGCGAGGATGCCGTCGACCGGGTTGCCGGTCTGGCGAAAGAACAACTGGCCGAAGACCAGTGCCGAGGCGGTGCCGTAGAGAAAGAATTCATACCATTCGGCGACGGTGCCGGCCATGGCGGCGGCCACGACGCGCTTGAGTCCCGAGGGTGTGGTTGCGCTGGACGAGCTTGGGGGATTGGACATGCTGACGTTTCCTGTGGGGGCGCAAAAACAGGCAGCCGGTTCGGGCCCCTAAGGGCCCGCCCGGCAATCACTCAGAGACCGACGTCCGGCAGCTCCGGACGGTTGGCCAGGGCCTTGGCCATGATCTGCTCGACGAACACGCGGTCAGCTTCCGGCAGGGCCAGGCGTGGTGGACGGGTCAGCGCGCTGCCGCGACCGGCGATGGCTTCGCACAGCTTGATGCACTGCACCAGGTCGGCACGGGCGTCGAGGTGCAGGATCGGCATCAACCATTCGTAGATCGGCATGGCTTCGGCGAAGCGACCGGCCTTGGCCAGGCGGAAGATGGTTTCGCCTTCTTTGGGGAACACGTTGGACATCCCCGAGACCCAGCCTTCGGCGCCCACCGCAATGCTTTCCAGCACCACGTCGTCGAGACCGGCGAATAGCACAAAACGATCACCGACTTCATTGCGCACGTCGATGAAACGGCGCGTGTCGCCGGAAGAATCCTTGAAGCACACCACGTTGTCGCAGTCGGCCAGGGATATCAGGATGTCCGGGGTGACGTCGTTTTTGTAGATCGGCGGGTTGTTGTAGACCATCAGCGGTACGTCGGCGTTTTTTGCCACGTAACGGTAATGCTCGGCGGTTTCGAACGGCTTGGAGCCGTAGACCAGTGCCGGCATCAGCATGACGCCGTCGACGCCCACACGGCGTACTGCGTTTGCGACTTTGGCGGCGGCCACACTGGTGAACTCAGCTACTCCGCAGATCACCGGAACGCGACCGCGAGCGGCGTCGACCGCGACTTCGGTCACGGCGATTTTTTCTTCGGCGGTCAGCGAGGTGTTTTCCCCCACGGAACCGCACACCACCAGGCCCGACACGCCGTCACGGATCACGTTGGAAATCACCTGATGGGTTTTTTCCAGGTTGATGGAAAAGTCGTCGTTGAATTGAGTGGTCACCGCGGGGAAGACGCCACTCCAGTTAATGCGTTTGCTCATTGTTGCCTCCGATGGGTTCGTTCGTATTTCGTATACGATATTGCAAGTGGATAAATTCGGCTAGCGCTTTTTTCGGGTTTCAAGGGGTTTTTGCTAGCCGTTGGTCAGTGTTTCGACGGCAGGGATCAGGCGCCAGGCCAGGTGTCAGACAGTCGGTAGCCTTGTGGCCATGGATCGCTCGGATCGAGCAGCAACTGATGAGTCCCGGTGATCCAGGCTCGTCCGGAAATACACGGGTAGATCGCCGGTCGACCGGCCACCTCCGTCAGCGAATCGATGCGGCAGTGGAACTCGGAACCGATGATCGAGCGGCCAATAAAACGATCGCCCACCTGCATCAAACCCTTGGCTTGCAACACCGCCATGCGCGCCGAGCAGCCGGTGCCGGTGGGTGAGCGGTCGATTTTGCCGGGTTGAATCACCACCGCATTGGCGCCGGTGGCGATGCCGGTTTCATGGACGATCGGCGCGGCGATCTGGCAGAAGGAAATGTGCGACCACTCGGGGTTCAGCGGATGCACGAAGCCCAGTTGTTCGTTGGCCGCCCGAGTGATTTTCAGCCCGGCCTCGACCAGGTCTGCCGCCTCGTCGGGACGGATGGAAAAGCCCAGGCGCTTGGCATCGGCGATCACAAAACTGTCGCCACCGTACGCGGTATCGACTTGCAATGAGCCTAGGCCTTCGACTTCGATCCACGCATCAAGACGGTCAGCGAAGGAGGGTACGTTCTTGATTTCCACCCGCTCGACCTTGCCATCGCGGCAATCGGCGACGGCCTCGATCAGCCCGCCCGGGGCTTCGAGTACCAGCCGGGTTTGCGGTTCGGTCATTGGCAGAATGCCGGTGTCGAGCAACACCGTGGCGACGCACAGCGAGTTGGAGCCGGACATCGGTGGGGTGTCTGCCGGTTCCATGATGATCCAGGCCATTTGCGCCCGTGGGTCCTTGGCCGGCACCAGCAGATTGACGTGGCGGAATACTCCCCCGCGTGGTTCGTTGAGCACGAAATTGCGCAGGGTTTCATCCCGGGCGATCCAGCGAGATTGTTCCCACACGGTGGCGCCTGGTGGCGGGGCAACGCCCCCAACGATGACATCACCGACTTCGCCTTCGGCGTGGCAGCTGACGACATGTATGACTTTCGATGAGCGCATGACTTGATCCTTTTGTTGCCTGTTAGGGCCTCATCGCGGGCAAGCCCGCTCCCACAGGTTTGCGGGTGTACACAAAATCGGTGGCAGACACCGATCACTGTGGGAGCGGGCTTGCCCGCGATGGGGCCGTCGGTTATTTCACTGACTTAAGGAAGGCCGCCGTTTCCGCATGCACCGGGTTGCCGATAACTTGCTCGGGCGTGCCGATCTCGTGCACCAGGCCATTGCGGAAAAACGCCACGCGGTCCGACACGTCGCGAGCGAAGCGAATCTCGTGGGTCACCAACACCATGGTCATGCCGTCTTCGGCGAGCATGCGCATGGTGTCCAGCACTTCGCCCACCAGTTGCGGATCGAGGGCCGAGGTGGCTTCGTCGAACAACATGTAATCCGGTGACATGGCCAGGGCGCGGGCGATGGCCATGCGCTGCTGCTGACCGCCGGACAATTTGCCGGGAAAGGCCTTGAGCTTGTCACCCAACCCCACGTGGGTCAGTTGCCGCACCGCCAGCTCCTCGGCTTCAGCCTTGCTTTTGCCGAGGACTTTGCGCGGCGCCAGCATCACGTTCTCCATCACGGTCAGGTGCGGAAAGGCGTTCCATTGCTGGAACACGATGCCGATCTTCTGCCGCAGGCGATTGAGGTCGGTGGCGCTGTGGTGAACCTCGACACCGTCCACGCGGATATTGCCTTTCTGAATCGGCTCCAGGCCGTTGATGCACATCAGCAGGGTCGACTTGCCCGAGCCCGAGCCACCGATGATCGACACCACTTCACCCTTGCTCACGGTCAGGTTCACGCCCTTGACCACCTCCAGGTTGCCGAAGGATTTGTGTACGTTGTCGATCTCAATCATTTTCTTGCCACCTTCTTTCCAGACGAGCGCCAAGGCGGGCAACCACCAGGCTCATGACGTAATAGATGAGGCCCGCGATGCACAGCACCAGCAACGGTTCCTGGATGCGGGTCACGATGGTTTGCGAGGCGCGCAGCAACTCGACGATGCCGATCCACATCACCAGCGCGGTGTCTTTCATCACACCGAGCACGAGGTTCAGCCAACCGGGAAACGCTACGCGCGTGGCGATCGGCAGGACGATCCAGCGCAGGTCCTGGAAGAAGCTCAGGCCCAGCGAGCGACTGGCGCGGCGCACGGTAAACGGCACCGCGAGCACACCACCGCGCACGATCTCGGTGAAGTACGCGGCGGCGTAGACCCCAAGCACGATGCAGCCAACGCTGAAAGCGCTGATGTCCAGACCGACGATGCTCTTGAGCGAGTTGAACAACACAAACTGAATCAACAGCGGCACGCTGCGAAACACGTCCAGCACCCAGGCCAGCGGCAGGCTGGCGCGTGGCAGCAGCGCCCGCGACAAGCCGAACACCAACCCGGCGACAGAGCCGAGGATGATCGACCAGAACGTCAGTTGCAGAGTGACCCAGGCGCCATTGAGCAGAAACTGCAGGTCATTCCAGGAAAAACTGGTGGTAAACATGGTCAGGTCCTCAGTAACGGAACAGCCGCCAGGCCATCAGCCGGGCCGTCGCGACGATCGCCTTGGCAATCAGGTAATACAGCACCGCGGCAATGGCGAAGTATTCGAAGGTGCGGAACGTCTTGACGTTGAAGTCCTGGGTCACCCCGGTGAGGTCATTGTTCAGGCCGACAATCACCCCCAGCGAGGTCATCAACACCGCCCATACCATTTGATTGCTCAACGGGTAGAACACGATCCGCAGCAACTGCGGGACGATGATCATCCGGTAGGTCTGGAAGGCACTCATGCCCAGCGATCGCGCGGCCCGCACTTGTGTGCCGGGCACAGCCTTGAGGCCGCCGCGGAAGTTTTCCGCGAGGTAGCCGGCGTTGTTGAAGGTGATCCCCGCCAGCAGGGCGAACCAGGAGCTGACATGCAACTCCAGTGAGCCAAGGCCGAAGTAGAGGACGTAAACCTGAAACAGCGACGGGGTGTTGCGGGCGATCGACACCCAGCCGTTGCCGAAGCCGCGCAGCACCGGGTTTTTGGCTTCGCGCATCACCGTCAGGGCCAGGGCGATGAGCACTCCGAAGATCATCGACAAGGCGGCGGTTTCGAAAGTGACCACCGCCCCGGCGAGCATGTCCGGCAGGGCGCGCAGGGCCGAGCGCCATTGGAAGGTGTAATCAAACATGCGCAGTGTTCTCCAGGTGAACAGCCGGTTGCAGCCAGGCGGGCAGGCGTCCGCTGGCCGTAGCGCTGCAGGCTGCATCGACGCATTCGGCAAGGTTGGCGAAGTGCACCTTTCGACCGACCAGGCCGGGTGCGTAATGGGCGTATTTGCCCGAATTGGTCATCAAGGTTTTGGCGTCCAGCGGGATCACCGGTTCACCGAGCATGCACCAGCAGGTATCTGTGACGAGGGTTGCGCCGAAGGCTTCGATCACGCTGATGTGCCCAGCCTCGCGCGCCTGTTCCAGCACCGCGCGGCCGCAGGTGATGGCAAGGACCACGTCGGGATGCTTGACCCGGTTGAGACACAGTCGCGCCAGGTGAGCGAACTCGCTGAGGGAGAAATGCGGATTGCCCAGCGAGACCACATCCACCCGGTTCTCACGCGCACTGTTGAGCTTGCGCCAACTGTGCAGCAGGTCCTTCAGGCGAATGGTTTCCACCGGCAGGGTTTGATCCGGCTCCAGAACCTGTGCCGGGTCGAGGGCTTCCGGGGTGACACCGGCGATATGGAACAACGGTGCGGCAGAGGTGGTGGCAAACGCCGCGCCGAAGGCTTTCAGGTCATCCAGGCTTGGCGTGCGCCGTTCCAACCCGTACACCAACGGAATCCGGCTGCCCGCCAGCGCGCCGATGTGATAACCGAGCAGCGGATAGAACGCGTCATCCAGTTCACCCAATGCGGGTAACTCAATGTGCAAACGGGCTTTGCGTTGAGCGTCCAGATGGCAGCCAATCAAGGGCGCGCGGCCGGTCAGGGCGATGCAGATATCCAGGTAGTCCGGGTACTTCAGCGTCCGTGCACCGAGCACACTGTTGGCGTAAACCACGGCGTTGGATTCGGCCCAGACGATCTGTTCACCGGCCTTCGGCGCGCTGTCCAGCAGGTAGGGCGCACAGGTAAAGCTCAGCTGCGCCCCCATTGCCATGTAGGCATCACCCAAAGCGCTGGCCGGTACGCCAAGCGCGGGATCGATGCCCAATTCTCGCCAACGACGCTGGTCGACGGAGATTGAATTGAGGGTCGTCGGCACCCGCACTTTTGCACCCCACTGCACCAACTGTTCGGCAAACCGCAGGCTGGCCGGGCCGGTATAGATGCAGCCGTCGATGTGCGCCTGAGTGACATCCACCAGGCATCGGGCACCTTGCAGTTCGGCCATGCGCAGGACGATTTGCATGGCAATTTGTGCCGCCTTGCCATGCTCGCCATCGAGCAGCGCCCGGTCGAGTACAGTGAGCTCGATCGAGGCGCTTGTTTCGACGGTTTGCGATGAATTTTCGAGTGCCTGCCAGGCATCGCCGGGCAGGTGTTCGAACAGTGTCACCGATGAATTCTCGACACGGGCAAACGCCTTGACGCGCAAGGCGGCGAAGGCCTCCTGACCGATGCACAGCACCGGCAGGGAACGCTCGAAAATGGTCTGTGCCACCAGCACGCCCAGGGTCAGGATCTCATCGGGTTCGGCCAGCACCAGTGCGGCTGGTGCATGACCATTACTGATCAACTCCATCAGGACACTGCTGCCAGTGCACGAGCCGCGACCGCTGGGAATGGCCAGCACACGACCGGCCAAATGCTCGCCGCTGAGCGGGTGATGACGGTCGATGACCTCACCGCTGAACGGGTCAACGCCGCCCCAGAAACTCAGCCCGACATCGGCGAACAGCAGGGCGCCTTGTGCGGCGCCCGCGACCAGACTGCGACCGGAAAGGGAAGTGGCCCCAGGCATGCCGGACATCTTAGTAGTAGACCTTGGGCACGGTCAGGTCGGAAGGCTTGATCTCGGTGCCGACCCATTTGGTGAACAGTTCCTCGTAGCGGCCGCTACGGACTTGCTGGTTGACGAACAGGTTCAGGTAGTTGAGCAAGCCATACTCGTTACGCTTGGCACCCAGGGAGACATAGTCAATGGTGTACGGTGCGTTACCGGCGACCTTCAGGTTCTTGTATTTGCCCGACTTGATGGTGGCGGCGGCCACGGTATTGGTGACGACGGTTGCGTCGATGTGGCCCTGAGCGACGGCCAGCAACGTATCGTTCTGCGACTGATAAGCGCGGAAGGTGCCGCTGCCCCAGTTCTTCACGTCTTTTTCCAGGGCGATGGCTTCATAGGTGCCGCTGGTGTTACCCAGGGGTTTGCCTTTGATATCGGCGAAGCTGTTGATGCCGGTGTTGTCGCGGGTCAGCACCACCATCTGGAAGGCAAAGTACGGCACGGTGAGGCCGACAGTCTTGGCCCGTTCCAGGGTGTCGGAGGTTGACGCAACGATCACGTCGGCGCGCCCGGAGATCAGCGCCGGAATGCGGTCAGGGAAGGGGGTTTCAACCACTTCGGCTTCGACCCCGAGGACTTTCGCCAGGTCGCGGCAGTAGTCCACGTCGAACCCGGCCGGGTTGTTACCTTCATCGCGGAACCCCATCGGCGGGAAGTCCAGGGTCACGGCGCAACGCAGCTTGCCCGAACCGATAATATCGTCGAGCTTGTCAGCCTGGGCGGTGGCGATGAAGGAAGTGCTGAGGACAGCGCTGAGGGCTACTGCAAATGCGGGGTTTTTCATAGAGGCCTCGTTGTGGTTGTAGTGTCGTCAGATATCGTATTGGGGATTTCGTATACGATATTAACAATAGCAATGGACGTGCCTGTTTTCCTCCCGAGACCAGAATTAATTTCCAGCCCTTGAATCAGACGGGTTGCGCGACGATGAGTCGGTAGAGGCGAGAGGGTGCGGATCAGGAAGGTGTTACAGAAGGGAGCACAGTCGCCCCATGACGCGCCTTAAAGGAACACCTTAACGGCGGCTGTCGCGGTATTGGCTCGGCGCCAGGCTGGTCAAGGCGCGGAACTGTCGGCTGAAGGCACTGTGGTCGGTGTAACCGCAGCGCAGGGCGATCTCGGTGATGGGCAGGTCGGTGTGCAACAACAGCCGCGAACCTTCTTCCAGCCGGGCCTTGTGAATCATCTGCCGTGGCGTGAGCTGGAACACGCGTTTGCAGTGGCGCTCCAGTTGCGCCACGGAATACCCGGCAATCGCGGTCAATTCGGCGAGGCTGATAGGGCGGGCGAAATGCTTGCGGATATGCGCGTCCACCGCAGCGAGTTTCGGGAACGCCGGATGGCTGGACTGGGGAAGTTGCAGGTCGCGGGAGATGCCCGCCAGGCCAACGATGCGGCCCTGTTCGTCGTGCAGGGCCAGTTTGTGGGTCAGGCACCACATTGGCTGATTGCCGAAATACAGATGCAGTTCGAGTTGATCGGCCAGTTCGCGGCCGGTGGACAGCACGCGCCGATCCTGTTCGGTGTACAGCGGGCCGTAACGCTCGGGAAAGACCCTGTCGGCGGTGAGCCCAAGCAACTCGTCAGGGTGTTTGAAGCCGCAACGTCGGGCCAGGGTCTGGTTGACGAACGCGTAGCGGGCCTCGCTGTCCTTGATGAAAAACACCACGTCGGACAGGGTGTCGAGCAGCGGCGCAATCGGCTGCAAGCTGCTCAACAGGGTTGGCAGGTCACAGGGTTTGAACGTCGTGAGCGAGGCATACATGGCGCTGGGCGTCTGGTGGCAATGCCGAGGATCATAAAGACTCGGGCCGGCTATCGAAAGCCCTGGCCCGGTATTCAAACGGGCGGGTTGTCGTCCAGGCACAACAAGGTCTCGATCCGTGCCGGGCTGAACGGCGGGCGTGGCACCGAGGGTTGCCAGCCGAACAAGTGCTGCAAGGCGCCGCCACACACTCGACCCTGACAAGCGCCCATGCCGCAGCGGCTGGCCAGTTTGGCTTCGCGCCAGGCCGCGTGCCCGGCGAGCGCCGCGTAGGGTACGTCTTCGCAGCGGCATAGCAGGGTGTCGGGTTGTGCCAGCGACTTGAGTTGCGGGCCGAGCGCGAATGCCTGGTTCAGCGCATTGGCGAATCCCTGCCACCGCGCGCGCCGAGAGAACAATGCTTGAGCCGCCTGACGGTCGTCGACCGCTGCGTATCCCGCAATCGCACCTTCGACCAACGCCAGTTCACTGCCACCGAACCCCGTGCATTCTCCCGCCGCATAGTGGTCAACGCGGCGGGTGGCTTGCCAGGTATCGACCGCGAGGGCGTGGCCATCGAGATCACAGCCCAGGGCCTGGCCAATTTGAGTGTTGGGGATCAGGCCGAAGCCACAGGCCAGGCGATCACATTCCAGTTCGACGATTTTCCCTTGCTGTTGCAGGCGCACGCCTTCCAGCCGCTCGGTACCCAACGCCGCCAAAACGTGGGTGCCGGTGCGGTAATGGCGATCGAACAACGTGAACGACTGCAGCAGTTTGTTGGGCCAGCGCGGCAGTTGTGCGGCGAACCCGGCGACTGCCGCCGTTGAAGCCTGCTCGGCGATGCGCAGCACCCGGGCACCCTTGTGTTTTGCGGTCGCGGCGCTGGCCAACAACAACGGCCCGCTACCGGCGATCACCACGCGTTCACCCTGTACCGGCAGGCCGCCCTTGATCAATGCCTGAAGGCCGCCCGCACCGGTTACGCCGGGCAGTGTCCAGCCGGGGAAGGGCAGCAGCAACTCACGGGCGCCGGTGCACAAAATCAGTTTGTCGTAGGCAATCAGCCAGCCACGATCAGCATCTTCGACCAATAATTGCTTCGGCCCGGCGCAGGCGATCACCCGGGCCCCGGAATGGACGCGGATGTTGTCGTAGCGCTGCAGTTGATCACGCAGATCACGGGCCAGCGTCGGCAAATTGGCCTGAGGCCCGTCGCGCCAGATTTGTCCGCCCGGCGCGGGGTTGTCGTCGAGCATGACGATACGTGCACCGCCAGGCGCGGCGGCGAGGGCGGCGGCCATACCGGCAGGGCCGGCACCGATAATCAGCACGTCGGCGTATTCGCTCATGTGCGCGTCTCCACTTGCATGCCGTCAAGGCACAGTGTCTGGCAGGCCAGACGGCGTCGACCGTCGATGGTCACCCGGCATTCCTGGCAAATACCCATGCCGCACAAGGGCGCGCGGCGTTGACCACTGACCGAAGTCCGACTGCAACCGTCGCTTCCCAATGCCAGCGCGGCCGCGACACTGGTGCCCTCGGCAACGCGCAGGGAACGGCCATCGAGCATCAATTCAGGCATAAACGGGCTCTCCCAGAAAACGCTGCGGCAGATACGGATGCGCAGCGAGCGGCGGTGTTTCGTTGAACAGTTGCGCGACCAGCAAATCGGCCGTGCCGGGGGCCGTGGTGACGCCCAGTCCTTCGTGGCCGACGGCCAGCCACAAGCCCTTGCGCTTTGGGTGCTGACCCACCAGCGGTAAGCCGTCGGGGCTGGCGGCGCGAAAGCCGGTCCAGGCGCGGATGCCATTGAGCTGCGCCAACCCCGGCATGTATTCGATCGCACGCTTGAGCATTTTGGCGAGCATCCAGCCTTCGACCTGCGGGTCAGTGGTGCCGAATTGCCGCGAGGCACCGATGAACAATTGCCCGGTCGGACGCGGTTGAATGTTGCACGCCGTCGAGGGGCCCGAGGCGTTATGGGCACTGGTGACATAGCCGAGCTCCACCAAGGTGTGCGTGACCTTGGCGGGGTAGCGGTCGGTGATCAGCAAGTGGCCTTTCTTCGGTTCGATTGGCAATTCCGGGCATAACTCGTTGGCCTGAACGCCGTTGGCCAGAATCACGGCTTCGGCACTCAGCCAGCGACCGTCATCCAGGCGTACACGGTTGCCATCGACTTCACTGACTCGCGCCCGCAGCTGCTGGATGTTCGTCGTGTCGAGCATCCAGTAGGCCGTCGCCGGGGCATAGAGAATCCCGTCGCCATTGATTAACAAACCGCCTTCCAGGCCCTCGCGCAACTCGGGTTCGCGCTCGCGCAACGCACGGCGGCTAATCAGTTCACAGGCAACGCCTTGAGCTTGAAGGTTCAGGTATTTGCTGTGGGCGACCGTCATTTCTTCGGCGTTGGCCGCCAGCCAGAGGGTGCCGTTGCTGCGGTAGGCGCAGCCGTCGGGCAGATCCGGCCCGTGTTCGCGCCAGCGTTGCAGCGAATATTGACTGAGGGCCAGTTCAGCCGGGTTGTCGTCCAGGACCAGCAGGTGGCCCATGCCCGCCGCCGTCGCACCGGGGACGCCGGCGTCCACCACCAGCACGCGCAAGCCACGGCGGGCCAGCGCCTGGGCGCAGGCGGCGCCGATGATGCCGGCGCCAATCACGATCACATCGGCGATCAGGCCTTCACTCACGGGCGAATGCCCCAAGCGAATGGATCGTCCTGTTCGATGATCAGGCTGGCTTCGGCGCTGATGTAGGCACGACCGCGAATCGTCGGCACGATGCGCTCGCCCTGAAGTTCGTAGGAACCCTCGAACTCGCTGCCGATGACGCTGGCCTGGCGCCAGATCTGTCCCGGCTGCAATTTGTCGTCAGCCGCCAGGCACGCCAGTTTGGCACTGGTGCCGGTGCCGCAGGGTGAGCGGTCGTAGGCTTTGCCGGGGCAGAGGACGAAGTTGCGACTGTCGGCGTGTTCGTCATCGGCGAACAGCTCGACGTGATCGATCAGCCCGCCGTCTTCACCGCGAATGCCCTGGGCTTCCAACGCTTGCTGCACGGCAAAGGTATACGCGGTCAATGCATCGAGGTTGTCACCGGCCACACGCAGGCCATGCTCGGCGATCAGGAAAAACCAGTTGCCACCCCAAGCCACATCGCCGACCACCGTTCCGATGCCTGGCACTTCGAGCGCCAGCGCCTTGCGGTAACGGTAAGCGGGCACGTTGCGTACGCTCACTGAATGGTCTTCGTGCAGCGTTGCCTGCACTGTGCCCACTGGCGTTTCGATGCTGTGCACGCCCGGGCCGATCTTGCCCATATGGGCCAACGAAGCCACCAGGCCAATGGTGCCGTGGCCGCACATACCCAGATAACCGCTGTTGTTGAAGAAGATCACGCCGGCACACGCGGTCGGATCGACGGGCTGGCAGAGCAGGGCGCCGACGAGTACGTCGCTGCCCCGTGGTTCGAGCACACACGCGGCGCGCCACCGATCATGCTGCTCAGCCAGCCGCTGCCGACGTTCGGCCATGCTGCCGGAACCCAGGTCGGGAAAACCTGCCGTCACCAGGCGGGTAGGTTCGCCGCCGGTGTGGGAGTCGATCACGCTGATTCGTTTCATAACAGGGCCACGTCCGTTCAGATGAGTGAACGAAAGAGTGGCCCGTGCGGGGGGGCGCCGGCTTGATGGTTTTATCCAGCGCCGATGACGATATCGGCACAGTGCGGCGAGCGGTTAGTGATGGTGCGGCAGGTGCTCGAACAGCGTCTTGCAGACCCCGGCAATGTGCTCGTCGAGCAGCTTCACCGCCAGGTCCACGTCGCCGGCGCGACAGGCCGCCAAAATCTCCCGGTGTTCATGATCGGCGCGATCCTTGCCGGCCGAGAGGCTCATCTGCATGCGCAGGTAACGCTCCAGTTTGTCGTTGACCGAACGAATCAGGCCGACCAGAAACGGGCGTTGCGCCGGTTCGTAAAGGCAAGAGTGCAGCTCCCAATTGAGCTCGGCCCAGCGTCCCACGTCATCTTCGCCGATGAATTCCTGGCAGATACGTTCGGCACGGGCGAAGGTTTCTTCGGTCATGTTAGGGATGGCCAGGCGCAGCACTTTGTCTTCGAGCAGCATGCGCACTTCGAACATCTGCGCCAGTTCTGCGTCGGACACCCGCGTCACCATCGCCCCGCGATTACGCTGGAACATCACCAGGCCTTCAGCCTCCAGGCGTTTGAGCGCTTCGCGCACCGGGATCTTGCTGACGTTGAACTGCCGCGCGATGTCGTCCTGGCGAATCGGCTCGTCCTCGTCAAAATGCCCGGCAACGATAGCGTCCCGCAGATGGCGAGTGATGATTTCCGACGTCGAGGGCGCATTGCCAAGGTCTGGAGCATTGAATTTGGTTTGGGTCACGGCGGCGGTCGTTCGGAATGAGTTGTAGATATGGTATACGAATTTTGCAGGGTGTTGCTCAACCGCACTGTCGATGGCAAATGGCTTACGCAATGGGGCCTGGTCATGGAAATCGAGCAGGTGGACGACCGGCAACAAGGGGGGAGGAGGGATAACTACAATCCCTGGACAGGCAGAGCCCTCAGCCAACCGGCTCGGCCGTACAGCTTACTTCCCCGGCACCAGGCTTCTGGAAATAGACCCCGTTTTCGTTTTGCCGAAAGCTGTAGTTCCCTTGGTAGTTCTTGCCGGTGTATCGGGTTTCAAAATCACTTTGCACCTGGCTCAGGGTGATCGAGGAGTTCGCCCATTTCAGGTAAACCACGCCTGGCTGCGTATTAAAAAATGTCGCAGTCATCAAGTCGCTAAGCCCGGTACAACGGAACGCCTGGGGGCCTTCGGTCAGTCTGTCTGGATCCTTGGTTCTCACAATGGCCGAGCCTTGGCGTAGCTGATACGCACGTTCGGCATAACTGCGGATCGCGCATGCCTTGGACTCCGGCCCGGAACCACACTGGTTGCGGGCCTCGATCCAGAATTGCTGGTCGATCATGACTTTGTTTGCGGGTGGCACCGAATGTTCATCTGTGAGCGCCAGGCGATAGAGACGCATCAGTTCAATATCCATTTGCGCCAGTTGCGGATCGCGGCAGATGAGTTTCTCGACGGATGCTTTTGTGTCGGCGCAGTCGAAGCTGGTCTTGAAGGTGCGCGCAGGTGACGCAGCATTCGCGCAGGAGATCGTGACCGCGCATACGCCGGCAACATGCAAGCAGGTGAAAAGGGCCGTGAGCGTTTTCATGTTGACGTCACCCGGATCATTTTCTGTACGGGGCTTTTCTGTACGGGACTATAACCTCAAGCGAGAGAAGTTCCATCCAGCTACATCTTAACTGAGCGATGAAAGTGGGGGGCTTCGCTGATTTTAATGATGTATGGCTATTAGCGTTACAACAAAACAGTCATTGGGCTTTTACAGTTAATTATTGTTTTACTTCGACGCTTTATAACTATTGGGTATTGGCTTTTGGCGGCAGCCCTTTAAGTTCAGGTGCTTATAGAACTAAAAATATCAATAAGCCATTAGCTAAAGATGGAAATGCTTGAATTTGCGTAATAAAAAAAAAGATCTATAGCTATCCATACCTTTCGGATCGTGGGCTGTCAGTTCCCATAAGAATTATGAACTGCGTCCAGGTCATCAACGGTTTCCGGGCAGTGGATGGGTTCGGATGTAGTTGTGTTGGTTGTGAGGCGACGTTGTATCTGCCTCTGAAGGGATTTGGCCATCAACCTCCTGCATCCAGCCCGGAAAGGATCCGTCATGCCTGCCCAACTCAGCTATCCAGGCGTCTATATCGAAGAACTTCCCAGCGGCGTGCGGACCATTACCGGCGTCGCGACCTCGGTGGCTGCCTTTGCCGGTTCGGCGCCACGCGGGCCGATCAACAAAGCCCAGCACCTGTTCAGTTTCGCCGATTACGAGCGGCGCTTCGGCGGCTTGGCAGTGGATTCCGAGATGGGTTATGCGGTCCGGCAGTTCTTCCAGAACGGCGGTACCGAGGCCTACGTGGTGCGTATCGTCAAGGACGCCAGTACAGCCAGCAAAACCTTGCAGAACACAAACCCGATCGATGTACTGAAGGTCGAAGCGCTGGACGAAGGCGCTGCGGGTAACGGTATCGAAGTACGGGTGGATCACCTCACCATCAACCCTGGTAGCTCATTCAACATCACGTTCATCCGCGCCTCGGATGGACGCGCCGAACGCTTTGAAAATCTGTCGATGAACTCGATGGACGCCCGCTACGTGCTGGATCAGGTCAATGCGGTTTCTCAGTTGGTCAGCGTGAGTCGGGTGGTCGGTCAGGCAGCACTGGACGGGTTGGCAGCCGGCACTTCGCGCGGTGCCAGTCTGGCCGATGTGACGACCCTGCTGGACGCTAATCACAACGAGTTTCGGGTCAGCGTGAACAATCTACCGCCGGTCAAGGTGCTGATCGCGCTGCCGGCGGATATCGCCGGTGGTACGCCGACCCAGCGTCTGGATTCACTGTGTGGCGCAATCCAGGCCAAAGTCCGGGCCCAAGCGAACAGCCAACTGGCCTACCAGAACTTCACCTGTGGGCGGCCGGCCGCTACGCAAACGATCCTGATGACGTCCGGTGTCGGCGGTGAGTTCTCCAGTGTGCGGGTGCTGCCCGGGCAGAAAAGCAATGCCAGTGCTGCGCTCAAACTTGGCAGTGAAGCAGGTGGAGTGGAGGTCGATGCGGTCGGGGCAATCCGTCCGGTGCCGGTGCCTGATCCTGCGACCCTGACCAGCGATACCTTCGCTGCCAACGACCTGGATGCTCTGCCAGATGCGACCCACACGGGCCTTCGCATCAGCCTCAATGGCAATTCCGATGTGATCGATATCGGTGACGCGGGGGCGGTTGGCGCCAATCTGGCCGCCAAACTGACGGACGTCGCCGCGCGGATTCAGGCCGCGGTGCGTGCGCGTAAACCAGGAGATCCCGCCTACCGCAACTTTACCTGTGCAGTGGCCGGCAGCACCCTGGTCCTGGCCACCGGCACCCAAGGCGCGGCCTCAAGTATCGCGGTCTCGGATTCGCCGCTGAACAGCATCGCCAGCCAACTGCATTTGCTGGCGGGCTCGCTGACCACCCAGCCGGTGAACGTCACCCTGCAAGGCGGCAGTGAAACAGCCTATGCCGCCGCGGATATCTATTCCGCCTTCATTGCGGACCGTGACACACGCAAAGGGTTGTATGCCCTGGAAGAAGTGGACCTGTTCAACATCCTCTGTCTGCCGGGTATCACCGACACCGGCGTGCTGATGGATGCAGCGGCTTACTGTGAGGAACGCCGGGCATTCTTCGTGATCGACTCGCCACCAACCGCTGTCGATCCGCAGCAGATGGTGGCGACGGTTTCCGGCACCGCGTTGCCAAAATCCGATCACGCCGCCGTCTACTACCCCTGGGTCTACATCGCCGACCCCCTGAAAAACGGCAAGTTGCGCCTGAGCGCACCCTGCGGAACCGTGGCCGGGCTTTACGCCCGCACCGATGGTGACCGTGGTGTATGGAAGGCGCCGGCCGGCACTGAAGCCAGCCTGATCGGGGTACAGGCGCTGAACTATCAATTGAACGACCGCGAGAATGGCAGTCTCAACCCGCTGGGGGTCAACTGCCTGCGCAGTTTTCCGGTTTACGGCGCGGTGTCCTGGGGTGCCCGGACCCTGCGCGGGGCTGACCAGATGACCTCCGAATACAAATACGTGCCGGTGCGCCGACTGGCCCTGTTCCTGGAAGAAAGCCTGTATCGCGGCACTCAATGGGTGGTGTTCGAGCCCAATGATGAGCCGCTCTGGGCGCAGATCCGGCTCAACCTCGGCGCCTTCATGAACAGCCTGTTCCGCCAGGGCGCCTTCCAGGGCAAAACGCCGCGCGAGGCCTATCTGGTCAAGTGCGATCGTGAAACCACCACCCAGGACGACATCAATCGCGGCGTGGTGAATATCCTGGTGGCTTTCGCTCCGCTGAAACCGGCGGAGTTCGTGGTGATCAGGATCCAGCAGCTGGCTGGGCAAATTCAGGTGTGATCCAGGCAGCGGCCACCCGGGTGGGTGGCCGCTGAATCGCTGCATCAGGGAGATATGCCATGGCTCAGTTCACGGTCAACGCCCAGCGTTTCGATCCTTACAAAAACTTCAAATTCCGCGTCAAGTGGGACGGTCGCTATGTCGCCGGCATCAGCAAGGTATCGGCACTCAAGCGCACCACTGAAGTGGTCAAACACCGCGAGGGCGGTGACCCCAGCAGCAGCCGCAAATCGCCGGGGCGCACCGAGTTCGAGGCGATCACCCTGGAACGTGGGGTGACCCACGATGCCGATTTCGAGCGTTGGGCGAACAAGGTCTGGAACTTCGCTTCCGGCTTGGGCGCGGAGGTGTCGCTCAAGGATTTTCGCAAGGACATCATCATCGAGCTATACAACGAGGCCGGCCAATTAGCCCTGGCGTACAAGGTGTTCCGCTGCTGGGTCAGCGAGTTTCAGTCGCTGCCGGACCTGGACGCCAATGCCAACGCCGTCGCCATCGCCCGTCTGAAGTTGGAAAACGAAGGCTGGGAGCGCGATTACGAGGTGGTCGAACCGAGCGAACCAAGCTTCAACGAGCCGAACTGACGAGGCATCGTGCCTGTTGGCATTTCCATGATGGAGATCCCTGACCGTGTCCAAGCTTGATTCCGCTGACTGGCTGGCGATCTGGGACCACAGCCAGACGCTGCCCCCCGCACTGCAATCCTGCGCGCTGTTGGCGCCCTTGCTGGCCGACGGCCTGACGGGTGCCGAGCGGTTGCCAGTGGGGCGCCGCGATGCCCATCTGCTGGACCTGTATGGCGCGCTGCTCGGGCCGCAATTGACCGCCATGGCCTGTTGCGAACATTGCGCCGAACGCCTGGAGCTGAACCTGAGTACGGCCGACCTGCGTCTGGATGATCCGCCCGCCGACACGCCGGAGTTGCAATTGCAGTGGCAAGATTACCGCCTGTGTTTTCGCTTGCCGGACAGCCTCGATCTGGCGGCCGTGGCCCAATTGTCGGACATCGAGCAGGCGCGGCAGCTATTGGTCCGGCGCTGCGTGCTGGAGGCTGCGCAGGGCGCGCAGCCAATATCGCTCGAGAACTTGCCGCAGGGGGCGATGCAAGCCTTGAGCGAGGCCATGAGCCAGGCCGATCCACAAGCGCTGATTGAGTTAGACATGTGCTGTCCGGCGTGCAAGGAACGTTGGAGCGAGGTCTTCGATATCGGCAGCTACCTGCTGGAAAGCCTCGACCATTGGGCGCAACGGACGCTCGATCAGGTCCATTTGCTGGCCGCGGCCTACGGCTGGAGCGAGACGCAGATTCTCGCCTTGAGCCCGCAGCGTCGCGCCCGCTATCTGCATCGCGTGCAGTCATGAGCGACTGGCTGCTGGCCTTGGCCCGGCGCGCCTTACAGCCGCCAACAATTCGCCCGCGAATCGGCTCGCGCTTTGAAAACGACGCTATCGCGCCGCGCGATTTTGAGCCGGCACCGCAGTCGCAACTGACACCCACCCAAGAACCGTCCACCGCGACTGCCGCGATCCCGGTAACGGTGCAGCCGAGGGCCGAGCCGTCATCGCCGATGGCGCGGCCTGTTACGCAGGTGTTGCGTCAGGTGACCTCGCTGCTGCAACCAACACCGCCGGTAGCGACCATTCCGCCACCCATGCCAGGCCCTGCGCAGACGTTGGTTTCGTCAATGCTTGAATCACCGAAGGAGGCCGGGCTACCCCGAATTCCGCTACCGTTACCGCCGGTTGTCGAGACTGCGCAAGGACAGCCACCCCTGCGCCTGGAGTCCCGGCTGATCGAACGCTCCCACAGTGAACAGCGTATCGAGCGCCACGAGCTGACTCGGGAGCTGATCGAACGCCGTGTCGAACGCTTGCACGAGCAAGCGCCCAACGCCACCTCGGCTTCGCAGCCTCTGCATGTCCGGCAGGAACCGCACCCGACGCAGCCCGATGGGCCCGCTGCCGCACCGCGGGTCGAGATCAATATCGGTCGCATCGAAATTCTCCCGTCCGAGGCAGCGCCTGCGTCGCGTCGCGAAGAGCCACCCCGGCGCTTGCCGGCCAAGTCCCTGGATGACTACCTGAGCGAGCGTAACTCGGGTGCAGGACCGCGGTCATGAGTTCGCCACTTGGGCTGGCCGCCGCGCTCGCGACGCTCCAACAGTTGCTGGAAAGCGGCCTGGCGGAATTGAAAGTCAGCGATGTGCTGGGCGGTGCGCCGAGCGTCACCTGTATCGGCCCGGACCGCATAGATCCCGCCGGTGGCGACCAATTGAACCTCTATCTCTACAACCAGACGCGCAACCCCGGCTGGGCCAACCTTGGCCTGCCGAGCCGCGACAGTGTGGGTGAGCGCATTGGCAATCCGCCTCTGGCGCTGGACTTGCACATACTCATCACAGCCTATGGCGCTGCCGACTTCCACGCCGAAATCCTCCTCGGCGCTGCCATGCAGATCCTTCATGACACCCCGGGAATGGGCCGCGATGCCATCCGCGCGGCGCTCAAGCCGGCGCCGAACAAACCCAATGTGCCCAAAGCGCTGGAACGCGCCGGGCTGGCCGATCAGCTGGAGCAACTGCGGATCACGCCTCTCAATCTCAGCACCGACGAACTCTCGCGCATCTGGTCGGCGATCCAGGTGCCGGCGCGGCCCAGCGCGGCGTACCTGATCAGCGTACTGCTGCAATCGACGGCCAGGAGCCAACGCACGCCGCTGCCGGTATTGGC
Source organism: Pseudomonas sp. C9 (assembly GCF_002000165.1). Classification (NCBI taxonomy): domain Bacteria; kingdom Pseudomonadati; phylum Pseudomonadota; class Gammaproteobacteria; order Pseudomonadales; family Pseudomonadaceae; genus Pseudomonas; species Pseudomonas sp. C9. Next base: position 64,127 of record NZ_MPAK01000001.1, read on the forward strand.
ACGCAACCTCTATGTGGTGCCGTTGCGGATGCCACGGGTGGACCGGGTCGAGTCGGTGGCCGGCGCGTCAATGCCGATTCTGCCGGATGGCAGCGTGCGGGTCAGCGGCGCCAACTTCAAGGCCCAGACCGTACAACTGTGGGTCAACGGACTGGACCTGAGCGCTGGTCTGAGCACCGTCGATAACGAGACCCTGGAGTTCGGTTTCCTGTTGCCGGATCTGCCTCATCCGCCGGCGCTGCCTTCATCCTTGCGGGCGGGGGTCTGCACGTTGCAGGTGGCCCATGGGCAATGGTTGGGTACGCCGCCGGCAGCCCATGGGGCGGTGCAGTCGAACCTTGGCGTGTTCATCCTCAACCCGCAGGCGGGTTTTGTCGTGCTACCCGGTGCCACCAGCACGGTGGTCGACGGCGTCACCTACCGCTTCGGCAGCATCGAGGTGACATGCGCTCCGCCAGTGGGCCCCGGGCAGCGGGTGCGCGTGCTACTCAACGAAAAGAACCCGCCGAGCGATCGGCCGGCACGGGCCTATAGTTTCAGCGCGACTGACGGCAATGGCATTCTCCCGCCGGCCGAGCAGAGCTCGACAGTCACCGTCGAATACCAGGGCGTCGCCCAAGGCGCCTACCTGGCAAGGGTGCAGGTGGATGCCGGAACCAGCGCGCTGGTCATGGGCGCTGACGGGCAATTCAGCACGCCGCAGGTGCTGCCATGAGCCAGCGCCATGATTTTGCCGAAAACCGCCGCGTGCTGACCCAGGCGTTGAATGCCTTTGCCGCTTACCTGACGGCGCGACTGGCTGGCGAGCCTGCGCCCTTGGGCGGTTATCTGCGAACCCCGCCAGCCCTGGCGCGGCTGAGCGAGCGGTTGGGGCTGAGCCGTTTCGAGCAGGATCTGTTGCTGCTGGCCGCCGCCGCTGACCTCGACCCACGCTTTCGTGACCTGCTGGCACAAGCCCAAGGCGACGCGAACCAACCCTGGTTGAGTTTCGAGCTGGCCCTGAATCTGCTCACGGACCCTGAGTGGAGTTCGATCACCCCTATCGGCCCTCTGCGGCGCTGGCAATTGCTCGAACCGAGCGGCAGCGGCGGGGTGCTGCAAGCGCGGCTGGTGGTGGATGAAATCATCCTGCACCGGATCGCCGGCCTGAGCTTCCCAGACCCGCGCCTGGAGCCCTGGTTTCGCCGCGAAAACCTGCCAGACGCCGCGTCGGTCGCTGTCGATGGGCATCAGGCCAGGGCCAGCATCCTCGAGATCGCCGCGCAGTGGCAGGCGGCGCCCAACCTGGCCCTGGCGCCCATTGCGCGACTGGTGGACGGTGACGGCGATGGCTACGCCCACGCCTTGGCGACAGAGCTGGGGCTCAAGCTCTACCGGATGACCGAGTTCGACCTGCCTGCAGGGCAAGCCGAGCGCGGGCAATTGGCGCACTTATGGGAACGTGAAGCGCTGTTGCACGGCGTGCTGCTCTGGTTGCAACCGCAAAGTCTGAACCCGGAGCAGGCACAACGCCTGGGCGACTTCCTCGATCACCTGCAGAGCTTGCTGCTGCTCAGTGGTGACAGCGCGCCAGCCTTGCGTCGCCGTCAATGTCGGGTCAGCGTTCAGGGCAGCGATGCATCGGCACGGCTCAAGGTCTGGCAGCAACAATTGGGTGAGTCAGTCGCAGGCCTCAACGGCCGTCTCGGCCTGCTGGCGGAACAGTTCCAGCTCAGCAGCAGCACCATTCTGCGTCTGGCCGAGGGTTTCAAAGCCAGCCCCCAAGGTGGTGCCGAACACCTCTGGCAGGTGTGTCGCGAAGAAGCTCGACGCGGCCTGGAACACTTGGCCGAACGGGTGGACGCTCGCGCCGGCTGGGACGACCTGGTGCTGCCGGACGCGGCCCTGACCAGTCTGCATACGTTGGCGGCGCAAGTCCGCCAGCGCACGCGGGTCTACCGCGACTGGGGTTTTGCCGAACGCAGCGACCGAGGCCTGGGCATCAGCGCCTTGTTCGCCGGCGGCAGCGGCACCGGCAAGACCCTGGCCGCCGAAGTGCTGGCCAACGAACTGCAGCTGGACCTGTACCGCATCGATCTGGCGGCGCTGGTCAGCAAGTACATCGGCGAGACCGAGAAGAACCTGTCACGGGTATTCGCCGCGGCTGAAAGCAGTGGCGCGATCCTGCTGTTCGACGAGGCCGACGCCTTGTTCGGTAAACGCAGTGAAGTGCGCGACAGCCATGACCGCTACGCGAACCTGGAGGTCAGCTACCTGCTGCAACGGATCGAGACTTACCGTGGCCTGGCGATTCTCACCACCAACTTGAAGCAGGCCATCGACCCGGCGTTCCAGCGCCGCATCCGTTTCATCGTGCAATTTCCTTTCCCCGATGTGGACGCCCGCAGCGCTATCTGGCAGCGGGCATTTCCGTCCGATGCACCGTGCAGCGCATTGGATATTGGCAAGTTGGCGCGGCTATCGCTGTCAGGCGGGCATATCCGCAACCTGGCCTTGAACGCGGCCTTCCTCGCGGCGGACAAGGACATGGCCATCGGCATGCAGCATCTGCGCGCGGCGGCCGAAGCGGAATTCGCCAAACTGGAAAAACCGCTGCCGGCGGCGGAAGTGGGGGACTGGGAATGACCCGTACCCTGGCACCCGCCGCCCCGACCATCAACCTTACGATAGGGACCCTGGCGTTGCCCGGTTATTCGTTGCGCAATGGCCAGCGACTGGCCGGCGCCCTGGAACGCGAGTTGGGACGTTTGCTGATCCAGGGACCGCTGCCAGGGCAGGGCTTTGCGCTTGAGCAGGTGCAAATCCCCCGGTTCGCCACGCCCGCCGGAGAACGCCCGGAGCGCACCGGGCGGCGCTTGGCACGGTTGATTGCCGAACAACTGCAGGGGCCGGGACAATGACCGAACACGCCCTTGCCCCCAGTGCCGAACGCGACGCCTCGCCGCCGAAAACCGCCGTGCGCGGTCTACTATTGCAGCGCAAGTGCGCCTGTGGCGCGGGTGCCGGCAGCAGCGGCGAATGCGAAAGCTGCGCCGCCGGCCGCCAGCAGAACCTGCAACGCAAGAGCAACGGTGCCTCGGGCGGGCAGGGTGTACCGGACTCGGTCAATGAGACCCTGGCACGTCCCGGCAGACCGCTGGATGCGGACACCCGCGATTTCATGGAAAGCCGCTTCGGCAGCGACTTCGCTGCCGTACGCGTACACGACGACAGCGCCGCCGGGGCCAGCGCCCGGGATGTGGATGCGCATGCCTTCACGGTCGGTCAGGACATCGTGTTCGGTGACGGTCAATACCAGCCTCACAGCGACAGCGGTCGACACCTGTTGGCCCACGAACTGGCCCACACCGTGCAACAACAAAGCCTGCAACGCTCCGGCATCAGCAACCTCGCCGATCAGGGGCCGCACTACCAGCGACTGGAACGCGAGGCCGACTTCGCCGCCGACAGCGTGATGCGCGGCCAGCCTCTGGCCAGCGGCGTGCTCAGTCAGGGCGGGCCGCGACTGTCGCGCAAGGATGGCAAGGGCAAGTCGCAAGACTATGAGGTGGAGAGCCGTTACAAAGACCTGGAAATGTCCACCGGGCACAAGGTCACGCCGGAGAAAAAAACCACTGCCAAAGTGAAGGGCAAGGACAAGGAGCTGGCTTCGTACGACGTCGATTTCCTTGAGTTGCATGAGGTCAAGGGCCCGGTGCTCAAGGAATGGCAAAGCAAGGCCAAGGCCAAGGCCCTGCGTGCAATCATCACCTTGCAGGGGGCCAAGGCCCAGGAAGCGGGCCTGTGGCAAATGCGTGTCAGCTCCGACGAGTTGCGTTCGCGCTGGGTCAATCTGCGCGGCTGGAAGATGGGCGATGCGTTGAACGCCGCGTGGCAAAAGGCCGGTGGCGATGCCGAATTTCCCAAGGTCGGCGGTGCCACGTGCGAGATGGATCACATCATCGAATTGCAGGTGGGTGGCGATAACACTCAGGAAAATATCCAGGTGCTCGATCGCCTTGATAACGGCATGAGCGGCAGCCTGATCAAGCAACAGGTCTTTGGCCTGGCACAAGCCATCGCGCAAAAGATCGAGGAGGGCGGCGAGGAGCCGCCGGCGCAGATCCGCATGGTGTTCGCCGATTCCAAAATGAAGGGCACCGGCAAGTGCGGACCCTGTTGCGAAACCGGCAAGAAACTCGGCAAGCCCGGCAAGGACGGGCGCGCCGACAAGTCCACTGAAACCCTGATCGACTACCCGGTGGTGGCCGGCGGTAGCACGCGGGTGCTGCGGGTCAGTGAAAAGAGCAAGACGCCGCCGATCTTTGAGTCCGGTATCCCGGAAAACGTCGCAGGGGCCGAAATCCTTCCCGGGTTGTTGTTGATGACCTTGCGCCGGGTCGGCAAGGGCAAGGACACCATCAACGCGATGATCGACAACCGCGACCGGACCCGCCTGCCGATCACCTTGCCGGCCAAGGGCACCGGGGTGGTGCTGGATGTCGCCGAGGACGGTGGCCTGACCCTCTCGGCGGCGGCGAAGAAGAACGCCGGTATCGCGTTTACTTATGACTACCTGAGCCCCGGCGTCTTCACCAAACTGGACCTGGTGCCCGGCGGGGTCGCGGGCGAGGGCTACATCACCCCCACCAAAGTGCCTTTGTTGCAAAAAATCGAAGTGGCCTTCTCGCCGGAGTATTTCCGGCTCAAGGCGCCGCTGGACAAGGACAAACTGAAGCCACCGTTCGCCGGGGTGAAAATCACCGAGGCAACGCTGGCCATCGATCTGGCGCCGAAACTGAAACCGGTCGGGACTGTCGCGTTCGAGTTCGGCACCGCGAAGAAAATCGCCGCGAGCAAAGTCGAGGTCAGTGCCGACGAGAATGGCCTGGTGTTGACCGGGGTGCTCTTTGTGTATTTGCCCGGCGTCGATGAAGCCAAGGGCGAGATCAAGTATCAGGCCGGCGAGTGGAGTGGCGGGGCGCACATCGAGTCGGGGCAGATGGCCGGCAAGATTCCCTATGTAAAAAGCGGCGCTGTCGATGTGTTTCTCAAGGCCGGCAAGATCGACGCCAGCGGCAAGGTCAATCTGGAACTGCCAGGCGGCAACGAGGCTGCGCTGGAGATCAGTTACGCCGCCAACAAGTGGGTGTTCCAGGGACGCGGAAAGATCAAGGTCAAGAGCCCCTACCTCAAACCGATCCAGGCCAGCCTCTGGTACGACGGCGAACTGTTTATCGCCAAGGGCCAGGCCGGATTCGCCTTCTCGGGGCTCGACGGCATCATCGATGCCACCTACGAGAACAAGGGCGGCAAGGAGAAGGTCTACGGCAAGGGCGATATCAAGATCGACAAGGGGCGCGCCAAAGGCAATATCGTTGTCGAGTTGCTGCCCAATGAAAAGATCATCGGCAAGGGCAAGCTCTCCTACGAAATCAAGAAGGACATGGTGGCCACCGCCGGGATCACCGTGGACGAGCAGCAAAAGATCACCTTTGACGGCGAGCTGAGTTTTCCCGACATCACCCTGTTCAAGCGCTTCCCGGAGAAACAGGAAGACCAGCCGATTTTCTCGGCCTCGGGAAGCATCCCGATTCCTGGCGCCTCCATCGGCCCGATCGGGCTCAAGGTCAAACTCTGGGGCAGCCTGGGGTATTACTACTATGTCGGCCCCGGGGTACTCACCGGGATCAAGGCCACGGTCAAGTTCAGCCCGTTCGAAGCCGACCCGGACTTCAGTTTCAACCTCAAGGCCAAGGCCAGCATCCCGGCAGGCGGGGGGATCAGCGGCAAAGTCGGCGCCGATGTGGTGATCGATCTGTACATCGCCGAGGTCGGTGGCGGCCTCAATGTCGAGGCCAGGGCAGGGCTTGAAGGCAAGGCCGAACTGGCCGGCGAGATCGCTTACAGCAAGGACAAATTCAGCGTCGATGCCAGCGCCTATATCGGCGGCAGCGTAGTGCTGGCCGCCGCGTTGAATGCCCGGGTCTACGCCGAAGCCGGGGTCTGGCGGTTCAAGGTACGGACCGAAAAAACCTGGAAACTGCTCGGTGGCACCTTCGACACCGGCCTGAGCCTCGGCGTACGCCTGCCGCTGCACTACGACAGCATTGATGGCTTTCGCATGCCCAAGCTCTCCGATATCAAACCGGAACCTGCGCAGCTCAATCTCGACCCCTCGAAGATGCTGTCCAACCTGTTCGGCAATGCCACGAAAGAGGAGCACGAGGTATGACCGGCTTTTCCAATTCGCCGAAAGTACTCAAGGGCGGCCTGATCCTGATCGACCCGGCCAGCGGTGCCGTGCTGCGAGTCATTGCGCTGCAGTACAACCCCGATCTGCTGACCCGCAGCCTGCAACCGCAGAGCACCGGCGGCAGTGCAGCGATCAGCGAGCCACTGCGCCTCAAAGGACCGCCGGTGGAAACGATCAAGCTCGACGCCGAGATCGACGCCACCGACCAATTGGAGTTTTCCGATCAGCACCCTGGCGCGATCGAGGTCGGCATCCACCCGCAACTCGCCGCACTGGAAACCATCGTCTACCCGGACAGCAACGCCTTGATCCGCAACAACCAGATGGCGAGTGCCGGCACCCTTGAAATCGTTCCGGTACAGGCGCCACTGCCCTTGTTTGTGTGGAGCAAGGAGCGCGTGGTGCCCGTGCGCATCACCGATTTTTCGATCGTCGAGGAGGCGTTCGACGTCAACCTCAACCCGATCCGCGCACGCATCACCCTCGGCATGCGCGTGCTCAACATCAATGATTTGGGCTTCGGCGACAAGGGCGGGCACCTCTACATGGTTTACCACCAGAGCCGCGAACGCCTGGCGCGCAAGGCCAGCAGCGCGACCCTGGCCAGCCTGGGTTTGAGCGCGCTTTTTTAAAACAACGGAACGCTGATGAACGAAAGGACAGCCACGATGAGCGACCGCTTCCCACCTAACAGCCGTTACTACCCGACCGACACCGCCGAGTTGGTCCAGGTCGACGGTCGACGCGTGGTTTACCTGCGGCGGCGCTTCGTACCGGACCCGGCTAACTTTGTCACCTTGCAGATCTACACCGTGATCGAGGGCGACCGGATCGATCGCATGGCCGCTGCGGTGCTCGGTGACCCGGAACAGTTCTGGCGCCTGCCGGATGCCAATGGTTGCCTCCACCCACTGGAGCTGGAAGAGCTGGGCCGGCAAATCCGCCTGACCTTGCCCGAAGGCATGCAGGGGCCGAGCGATGCTTAAAGGCATGCATGTCTCGCTGCTGGTCGGCCCGGCGATACCGTTACCGGTGCCCAAGCCGCTGATCGATGCCTTGCAGAGCATCCAGGTGACGTCGGCGGCGGGCGCCCGCAGTGGCTTCCAGATCAGCTTCGCACTGCACAACAATTCACCGCTGCACACCCTGTTGTTGCTCACCGGCGGGCGGGTGCCCTGGCTGCGGGTGCTGATCGTGATCACCCTCAACAGCCTGCCGATGGTGTTGATGGACGGCCTGATTACCCGCCAGGAGGTCAGTGGCTCCAACGAGCCGGGGCAGAGCACCCTGACCATCACCGGTGAGGACCTGTCGGTGGCCATGGATCAGCAGGAATTCAACGGCATTCCCTATCCGGCCATGCCGGCCGAGGCGCGGGTGGCGCTGATTGTCGCCAAGTACGCGATCTTTGGCATGGTGCCGCTGGTGATCCCGCAAATCTTCAGCGATGTGCCGATCCCGGTGGAAAAAATCCCCACCCATGACGGCACCGACCTGGCCTACGTGCAGAAGTTGGCCAAGGACGCCGGCTATGTGTTCTACGTCGAACCCGGCCCGTTGCCGGGGATGAATACCGCCTACTGGGGCCCGGAGATCAAGCTCGGGATACCGCAACCGGCGCTGAACCTGGGGATGGATGCCCACAGCAACGTCGAGGCGCTGTCGTTCAGCGTGGACAACACCAAGGCCAGCCTGCCGATCGTGTTTATCCAGAACCCGCTGACCAAGTTCCCGATTCCGTTGCCGATCCCCGACATCAGTCTGCTCAACCCGCCGCTCGGTGCGTTGCCGCCCATTCCCAAGTCGATCCACCTGCTGAAGGACACCGCCAAGCTCTCGCCAATGGCGGCCTTGTCCAAGGGCTTGGCGGAGGCGGCGGGCTCGGCGGATGTGGTGACCGCCACCGGCTCGGTCGATGTACTGCGTTACGGCTCCGTGTTGAAGGCGCGCCAACTGGTCGGCGTGCGCGGTGCGGGCAGCGCTTTCGACGGTTTGTATTACGTGAAAACCGTGACCAGCAACTTCAAGCCCGGCGAGTTCAAGCAGAGCTTCACGCTGACCCGCAACGGTTTGATCTCGACGCTGCCGAGGGTACCGGTATGAGCGCTGAGCAAGGCAAGTTCTACGGCAAGTTCCGCGGTGTGGTGTTGAACAATATCGACCCGATGCAGATGGCCCGCATCCAGGTCCAGGTGCCTGATGTGCTGGGGCTCGGCATCTCCAGCTGGGCCATGCCCTGCGTGCCGTTCGCCGGGAAGCAGAGCGGGATGTTTGTGGTGCCGCAGATCGGCGCCGGGGTCTGGGTCGAATTCGAGCAGGGCAACCAGGATTACCCCATCTGGGTCGGCGGTTTCTGGGGCAGTGCGGCAGAGGTGCCCGCCTTGGCGTTGGCGGGGTTGCCGGTATCGCCAAGCATTGTGCTGCAAACCGGCAACCAGAACGGCCTGACGATCTCTGACCTGCCGGGGCCCACGGGCGGCATTCTGCTCAAGACCCTGACGGGGGCGATGATTTCGATCAACGAAATCGGCATCACCATCAGCAACGGCCAAGGCGCGACGATCATGCTCAACGGGCCGGCGGTGAATATCAATCAAGGCGCATTGACGGTGATTTGAAATGAACATTTCACGCAATCGGCAGCTGAAATCGGCCATGACAGGGGAGGACCGCTGATGCCCGGATTTCTCCTGCATCTGGGCGCCACTGTGATGTGCAGCCACGGCGGCCAGGCGACACCGACCGCGCCGTTTCCCCGGGTGACACTCTCGGGCCAGCCCGTGACGACCCTGGCCGCGCCCTATGTGATTGCCGGCTGCGCCATGCCGCCACCGCCCTCCGGCAATGGCCCCTGCGTGACCGGCCAATGGCTGGTCGGCGCGACCCGGGTGTTCGCCGGCGGGCTGCCGGTGCTACTGCAATCGAGCACCTCGATCTGCGTCCCCACCGGCACGCCGATGATGGTCACAGTCACTCAGCTACGGGTCTCAGGAGTCTGATATGGCTTTGGACTTTCCCTTCAGCATCGACTCGCGCGGGCGCAGCGCCGAAGTGTTCGCCGATCTGCAGGTGCGGGACATGATCGAACAGGTGCTGTTCACCGTGCCGGGCGAGCGGGTGAACCGTCCGGATTTCGGCTGCGGCCTGTTGCAATTGGTGTTCGCGCCCAACAGCGATGCCCTCGCTGCCGCTGTGCAGATGACGGTGCAAGGTTCGCTGCAACAGTGGTTGGGGGAACTGATCGAGGTCGAGGCGGTGACCGTCGAGAACCTCGACGCGCGCCTCGACGTGACGGTGCAGTACGTCATGCGCCGGGATCGCCAGCGGCAACTGGCGACCTTCAGCCGAGGGATTGCGCCATGAAACGCCAGTTTTTGTCTGACAACCGCCATCGTCTGCAATTGCTGCGTGACCTCGACCCGTCGAGCCTGAACGGCATCGACTACCTGGAAGTGGTGTCCCTGAATCAGCGCAAGCTCAGTGTGGTGTTTGTCAATCCGTTGGCTGGCATCACCGCCGCCCATTGCCGGATCGAGGGCGGGGTGCGCATCACGGGTGTACAAATCGAGAGCCTGAATATCAACGGCAATCAGCTCGACATTACGGTGGACCGGGCCGGTGATTTTTCCTGGTACCGTTTCGTGTTGATCAACCCCAAGGCGCCCGAAGACTCACCGCCGGGCTTCGACCCTTGCCTGTCGAGTATCCGCTTCAGTTTCAAGGCGCAGTGCCCGTCCGAATTCGATTGTGCCGACGACCAACCCTGCCCACCGCAGGTACCGGCCGAGCCACTGCTGGATTACCTGGCCAAGGACTATGGGAGCTTTCGCCGGTTGATGCTGGACCGCATGGGGCAACTGATTCCTGGCTTTCGCGAGCGCAACCCGGCGGATTTTTCCGTAGCCCTGGTGGAAATGCTGGCACATGTCGGCGATCAGCTCAGCTATTACCAGGATGCAGTCGCCACCGAAGCGTATCTGGGCACTGCCCGTCGCCGCGTCTCCCTGCGTCGGCATGCGCGGCTGCTGGATTACCCGATCCACGACGGCTGCAACAGTCGGGTCTTCGTCAGTCTGAGCGTCTCGCCCCAAGCTGACGGTCGAGTGTTGGCCGCCGGTACGCCGCTGTTGACCCGTACTGCCGAGCCCGGGACTGTCTTGAAAGAATCCGCGCTGCAAACCTTGCCTGACGGCAGCACCCAAGTCTTCGAAACGATGCACGCGTTGCCGTTGCAGTCCGCCCATAACCGCATTGATATCCATCATTGGGGCGAGCCGGATTTCTGTCTGGGCAAAGGCGCGCAAGAGGCCGCGCTGATCGACGTCCCGCCGCTGAGCTTGCAGGCCGGCATGCTGCTGATCTTCGAAGAAGTCCTGAGCCCCGGCACCGGCCGTGCACCGGATGCCGACCGCACCCACCGGCATGCAGTGCGCTTGACCGAGGTCAAGCCGGGGCACGACCTGCTGACCGGCACGTCGTTGCAGCTGATCAGTTGGCACGCCGAGGACGCGCTACCGTTCCCGTTGTGCATCAGCGCGCGTATCCAACAGTCCGGTGTCAGCAAGACGGTCAGGGTCGCTCAGGTCTGCGGCAATGTGGTATTGGCCGACCATGGGCTGACTCGCGCCGATGAGTCGCTGCTGCCGGACGTTGTACCGACTGCCGGCCAATACCGGCCGCGCCTGCGCGAGCCCGGCATCGTCTATGCCCAGGCCTATGAACATGACCCGACGCGCTCCGCCAGCAGCACCTTGTATCAGGACCCCCGGCAAGCCCGTCCGTCCGGCATGCAACTGCGCGAAGACGACCCCGATCAGTTTGGCGACCAACCCAAGCCCGGTGCCAGCCCTTGGTTGCCACGCCGCGATCTGCTCGGCAGTGACCGCTTCGCACAGGAATTCGTGGTGGAGACCGAAGCCGATGGCAGCGCCCACCTGCGCTTTGGCGACAACCGCTTCGGCATGCAACCGCAACCCCTCAGCCGGCTGTTGGCCAGCTATCGCCAAGGCGGTGGCAGCATCGGGAATGTTGGCGCCGAGAGCATCACCCAGATGATCTGTGAAGACCCTCTGATCAAGGACTTCATCCAAACGCTGCGCAATCCGTTGTCGGCAAGCGGCGGCGCAGAGCCGCAAAGCGCTGACTCGATCAAGCTGTTTGCACCCCAGGCTTTCCGCACCCAGGAACGGGCGGTCACCGAGGCCGATTACGCGCGGGCCGCCGAGCGTCATCCGCAAGTACAACGGGCCGCTGCGAGGCTTCGCTGGACCGGCAGCTGGTACACGATGTTCGTCAGCCTCGACCGCAAGGGCGGCCAGCCACTGGATAAGCCGTTTCGTGAAGAAATGCTGCGCCACCTGGAACGCTACCGGTTGGCCGGTTATGACCTGGAACTGCGTGATCCGATCTATGCCCCGCTGGATATTCAGCTGAACGTCTGCGTATTGCCGGGCCACTTTGCCGCGACGGTCAAGCTTGGCCTGCTCAAGCGCCTGAGCAGTGGCGCAGACGGGCTGGGACAACTCGGCTTCTTTCATCCCGATCACTTCAGTTTTGGCCAGGGCCTGGCGCTTTCCACCCTGATGGAGGCGGCGCATTCGGTAACCGGCGTGGCCTCGCTTCAGGTCGAGGTGTTCCAGCGCTGGGGCAAAACCCCTAATCAGGAAATAGCGCAGGGCTTGATCGGTGCCGCGTTACTGGAAGTGTTGCGCCTGGATAACGATCCCAATTTCCCCGAAAACGGCCGACTGCTGCTGAACATGCAAGGTGGCTTATGAGTAATGGCGAACACTGCGGCTGCTGCGCCGGGATCAAGGTGCTGACGCCGGTCGACGAATTGAACCCGCCAGGGCAGACGACGTTGCACTATCGGGTCGGCACCCATGGGCGTTTTCGCGAGAGTCAGCTGGCGCGCCTTTCCAGCCAGACGGCGCTGCTCGGGCTGAGCACTCGCGATGCCGATGATCCGGCGCTGGCATTGCTCGATGCCTGGGCTGGTGTCCTCGATGTGCTGAGTTTCTATCAAGAGCGCATTGTCAACGAGGGCTTCCTGCGTACCGCCACGGAGCGGCGTTCGATATTGGAGCTGGGGCGTTCCATCGGCTACGAGCTGCGCCCTGGCGTGGCGGCCTCGACGTTTCTGGCTTTTTCTCTGGAGACCGCGCCGGGCGCGCCGTTAACCGCGCGGATCGACGCCGGCAACAAGAGCCAGAGCATTCCAGAGCAGGATGAACAGGCCCAGGTTTTCGAAACGCTGGAGCCGTTGTACGCGCGCGCTGCCTGGAATGCCTTGGCCCTGCAGAGCCAGGAAGAGGTGCCGCCGTACTGGGGCGCTCGTACTCTGTATCTGAAAGGGCAGAACACGCGCTTGCAAGCCGGTGACGCACTGTTGATCGTCGGCGATGAACGCCTGAAAAATCCCGGCAGCGAAAACTGGGACCTGCGCCGCGTCGTTCGCCTGCAAGTGATTTCGCCGGTGGAGCCGAGCGCCGACCCACTGGCCGGCTACACGGTGGTCACGCTCGACCGGCCGCTGGGTGAGGTAATGCCCCACGTCCAGCCGGCCAAGGCCAATCCTCGCTGTTTTGCCCTGCGGACCAAGGCTGCGCTGTTCGGCCAGGCGGCGCCCGACTGGCGGGCGATGCCGCGCAGCCTGCGGGCAAGCTACCTGGGCCTGGACGATGATAAGCAGGCGAATATCAGCCTGCACGGCCAGTGGCCGGGCTTCACCCTGGCCGATGTTTCCGATCCGCCGACCCGCCAGGCCACCGGCAGCGGCCTGTATGGCGAGTATTTCGAAGGCAACGACTTCAAGACGCGAAAGCTCAGCCGTACCGACGCCACCGTTGATTTCGACTGGGGCAACGCCAGCCCCGACCCGCAGCTGACCGGCGATACTTTCTCGGTGCGCTGGAGCGGCTGGTTGCAAATACCCGAGAGCGGCAATTACCGCTTTTTCGTCAAAGCCGACGACGGCGTGCGGCTGTGGCTTGGCGGCCAGTTACTGGTCAATCAATGGCAAGAGCAAGGCGCGACCGAATACGGCGAGAGCCTGTTCGAGCTGCAGGCCGGACAAAAACTCGACCTGCGCCTGGAGTACTACGAGAACGGTGGCGCTGCCTTGATTCAATTGCGCTGGCAGGGCCCTGGCATCGCCAAACAAATCATTCCCCAAAGTCGGCTATACCCACGAGACGTACACAGCGTGCATCTGGATGCCAGCTATCCGCGACTGGTCACGGGCAGTTGGCTGGTGCTGACGCTGCCCGATTATCAGGAGCTGTATCAAATCCTCGACAGCCGCGAGGATGCCCGCGCCGCCTTCACCCTGAGCAGCAAGACCACGCGCCTGAGCCTGCGTGGCGAACAACTGCGCGAGCTGTTCAACGAGCGTCTGCGCGAGACCACGGCCTATGGCGAATCCATCGAGCTGCCGTGGGCGACCCGGCCCAGGTCCGGGCTGCTCAGCGGTCATGTGCTGACGCTGGATGATCTGCAACCGGAGCTGGAGGCGGGGCGCTGGCTGTCGATCAGCGGCCACACCTTGCCGGACGTGACGCAAAATGCGCCGGCGCGTCAGCGACTGTTGGCCAATGACCCGTTGGTGGCGGTGGAAATCGCCAGGGACGGCCGGCTCGCCAGCCTGTCCTTCACCGATGGCGCGCGCCATGAAGTAGTGCTTGGCTTCGCCAGCGAAGTGGCGCGCCTGCAACGCAATGACAGCAGCGGGCCGCGTTCGCGCCTGGAACTTGAGAGCGATCTGCAACATGCCTATCTGCCGTTGAGTGTGCGGATCAACGCCAATGTGGCGCCGGCCAGTCACGGCGACAGCAAGCAGATGCAGATACAGCCGGAAATCCTTGGCAGTGGCGACGCCAGCCAGGCCTTCCAGCGCTTCCTGCTGCTGCAGAAACCGTTGACCTACATTTCCTCACCCACCCCTTCGGGCATCCAGAGCACGCTGCAGGTACGCGTCGAAGGTGTGCGCTGGTCCGAGGCGCCACAATTGGGTGAGCTCGGCGCGCAAGACCGTGCCTATCTGCTGCGCCGGGGCGATGATGGCCGGGTCACCGTGCAGTTCGGTGACGGCGTGCACGGCAGTCGCGTGCCCACGGGACAGATGAATGTGCAGGCGTACTATCGCGTCGGCATTGGTGCGGCCGGCAACCTCAACAGTGGGCGGATCAGCCTGCTGCTGTCCCGTCCGTTGGGGGTCAAGGATGTGATCAACCCGGTACCCGCGGCGGGTGGGGTCGATCCGGAAGACCGCGACAGTGCCCGGCAGAACGCACCGCTGAGCGTACGGACCCTGGATCGCATCGTCTCGCTACGGGATTTCGAAGACTTCGCCGCGGCCTTCGCCGGCGTCGGCAAGGCCCAGGCGGTGTGGTTATGGGATGGCGAGCAGCGGTTGGTCCACCTCACGGTCAGCGGGGTAGAAGGTGTCAGCATCGATCCCGGATCGGCGCTCTATCGCAACCTGGCCGCGGCCATTGACGCGGTGCGCCCGGCTCATCAGCCGCTCAAGCTTGCACCCGGGGTGGTGCTGCGTTTTGGTGTGGAAGCCAAGGTTCGGGTTAACCCGGACTATCAAAGCGCAACAGTCCTCAGTGCAGTGCGCAGCGCCTTGGGGCAGGCCTTCGGGTTTGCCGCGCGTTACTACGGGCAACCCGTCAGTGGCAGCGAAGTACTGGCGGTGATGCAGCGGGTGCCGGGAGTGGAGCGGGTGGATCTGGATAGCTTGCGGCTCTACGACGGCCTGTCCAGCAGCAGCATGGCAGGTCCGGATGGCCGACTGCGCGCCCGCGGTGCCCGGTGGCAGAGTCAGCAAATATTGGCGGCACAACTGCTGTTGCTGGACCCGTCCGCCGTTACCTTGACGGAGCTTAGCCTATGAGCATTGACGCCGAATTCCTGATGGCGCGGCTGCCGGCCTTCTACCGCGAGCGCGATGCAGAAATGGGTGGGCCGCTGCGGGCATTGCTGGAAGTTATCGCCGAGCAGGGCGCGGTGCTGGAAGAGGACATCACCCGGCTCTACGACAACTGGTTTATCGAAACCTGTGACGACTGGTTGGTCCCCTATATCGGCGATCTGCTGGGCGTGCGCGGTCTGTATCCGGTCAGCGGCACCCAGGCGTTCGGCCTGCGCGCGTATGTGGCCAACAGCCTGCGCCTGCGACGGCGCAAGGGCACGCTGCCGGTGCTGGAACAGCTGGCATTCGATACCACCGGCTGGCGTGCGCGGGCGGTGGAGTTTTTCGAGCTGCTGGGCACGACCCAATACCTCGAACACTGCCGCCCACAAAATGTGCGCACGCCGAACCTGCGTGATGCCACACAATTGGAGCGGGTCGACGGCCCCTTCGACCGCGCCGCCCATACCGTCGAGGTGCGTTCGCTCCCGGCCGGGCGCTACAACATTGCCAATGTTGGTCTCTATCTCTGGCGGTTGCAGGCCTACGCACTCCAACGCGCCACCGCCCGAGCCATGACCAGCCTGGCGGGCTTCTACAGTTTCGATGCCCTGGGTCGCGACGTCGCCGAGCCGCTGTTGCGGGGGGAGGGCATGTTGTTCAACCGGCCGCGCACCGAGCAGGAAATCACTCACCTGGCGCAACCGGAAAACGTGCCGGAACCACTTTCGCGGCGACTGCTGCACGACGAACTGACGGCGCTGCGTCAGACCCTGACCGATGGTGAGACACCTGACCCTGTGTACTTTCCCCTCGATCGAGAGGAGGAGGGTGGCCCGGTTCTGCGGATCTGGCTGGACGATGTGGAAGTACTGCCGGAGCATCTGCTGGTGTGCAATCTCTCGCCCTTGCCCGGCGTAGTGCCGCAAGAATGGCGGCGTCCACCGGCCAGCGTCACGGTGAAATCGAGCAAGGCCGGTCAGCCGGATAAAACCTTTCCTGGCGTTGCCAACCTGTTTCTGGTGGGTTTCGACCCGGTCCTGGGACGTATCGCCTTGCCCGCCGGCAAGACCGCGAACCGGGTGGAAGTCGCCTACAGCTATGGCTTCCCCGGCGATGTCGGCGCGGGGCCCTACGATCGACGCCCGTTGCGTCGCGACGATGAGCCGTTGCAGGGCCTGCTCGATCCGGCGGATTTCCAGGTACTGCTGCGGGTCCCGGGCGACCACGCGACGCTGACCGACGCGCTGGCGGCAGTCATTGCCGGGACCCGTACGCTGATCTATCTGCTGGACGACGGGACCCAGGAGCTGACCCCTGATCTCAACCTGCCAGATACCCACCTGGCCATTGAAGCCGCCAACCAGCGGCGGCCGGTACTGATCGGCGACCTGCGGTTACGCGGCAACCTCGACACCCGGCTCAGCCTGTCCGGGCTACTGCTGGACGGTCAACTGCGTTTGGACGGCGCGCTGGGCGAAGTGAATCTGCGTCATTGCAGCCTGACGCCGAGCAAGGGTGGCATCCGTCACACCGGCACCGGCAGCCAACTCTGGCTGCGGCTGACCCATTGCCTGTGCGGGCCGTTGCGGACGAGCAAGGCCATTGCCGGAGTCGAGGGCCACAACAGCGTGTTCGATAACGGCGATGACGTGGCCTTCGATTTACCGGACACGCGCCTGCAACTCGACCGCTGCAGCGTCTTCGGCGCCAGCGCCGCCGGGGAGCTGGAAGCCAGCAACAGTCTGTTCAGCGCCAAATTGAATATCGCCCGACGCCAGGAAGGCTGCGTGCGTTTCTGCTATGTGCCATCGGGCTCGCAGACGCCACGTCGCTACCGCTGCCTGCCGGACCTGGTGACCCAGGGGTTGCCGACCGCCCAGGCAAAGAGCGAACGGGTGCGGGTGACGCCAGCCTTTACCTCGGTGAGTTTCAGCCATCCGGCATATGCCCAGCTGCGCCTTTCAAGTGCTCAAGAGCTGCGCACCGGCGCCGAGGACGGCGCCGAAATGGGCGTCTGGAATGTGCTGCAACAACCACAACGCGAGGCCAACCTGCATCAGGCCTTGGACGAATACCTGCGCTTCGGCCTGGAGGCCGGGGTGATCTTTGTGAACTGAACGAACGCGCAAAACGGGCAAGGACTACCACTATGAAAGCCGATCTCACCCGCTCGACCGACAAGCCGGACCAGCACTATCGCGCCGTACGCATGCAACAGGGGCGGGTGCAGCTGGATGCGGACTGGAACGAGCAGCAAGACATTCTCAATCGCCGGATCGAGAGTGAAACCGTCGATACCATTGGCCATAGTGGCGGGCCCTTGGCCAACCCCGGGTTTCTGCTGACCGGCAATGGCAAGAACATCGGCATCGGCATCGGCCATTACTACGTCGAAGGCTTGCTCTGCGAAAACGCCAGCCAGGTCCCGGCCACCAGCCAGCCGCACTTGCCGGGCAACGTCTCACCGGTGCTGCCGGCCAATGCCAGTCTGTTGCCATTACCCCCGGCGAATGCGCCGCAGTTGGTCGAGATCAAGGTCTACGACAACAACGGAGCACCCATCGACCCTCCGGACGGGATCTACCTTGGCTATCTCGAAGCCTGGCTGCGGCACATCACGGCGCTGGAAGACCCGCTTATCCGCGAAGTCGCCCTCGGTGGGCCGGACAGCGCGACCCGCGACCAACTGCTGTGGCAGGTCAAGTTGCTGCGTGCCGGTGATATCGGCGCCGACCTGAACTGCCTGAGCGCGCTGGCGGCCTGGACCACCCTGACCACTGCAGCCGATGGCAAGCTCGCGGCCCGCGCCGAACCCAGCACTCCGCCCAAAGATCCCTGCCTGCTAGCGCCGGAAGCAGGCTACCGGCGCCTGGAAAACCTGTTGTATCGCGTCGAGATCCACGACGATGGCAGCGTTTCAGCCGACCAGCGCTACAAATGGTCGCGTGACAACGGCAGCATTGAAACCCGCGTTGTACGTTGGCTGGGCGAGCCGACGGCGGACGAGTTCGAGGTCGCCAGCCTTGGCCGTGATGCCTACCTTGCGATCACCGCCGGCTGCTGGCTGGAATTCTTCGACGATACTTACGAACTGCTTGGCCGGCCGGGGACTCTGGTCCAGGTGCTCAAGACAGAAGGCAATATTGTCACCCTCGATCTGGCCAGCGCCACCGGGTCTCTGGACAAGGCGCTGTACCTGAGCAACCCGCGTGTGCGGCGCTGGGACGGTTGGGCGAAGCTGGTCCCGGCGGCAGCCAATTTGAACAGTGGCTGGGTGGAGCTGGAGGAGGGCGTCGAGATCAAATTCATCCCCGGCAAGTATCGTGTCGGGGATTTCTGGACCATTCCCGCTCGCACCGCTACCGCTGACATCGAGTGGCCGTTGGTGGCCAATAAACCTGCCTTCCAGTCACCGCAAGGGGTATTGCGCGCCTTCACCCGGTTGGCTTTGCTCAACTGCCAGGCCGGGGTCTGGAGCACGCTGTCCGATTGCCGTCAGCTATTTCCGGCGCTGACCGAACTGACCAACCTCTATTACGTTGGTGGCGACGGCCAGGAGGTTATGCCAAACCCTTTGGCGCCACAAAACCTGCCGTTGCCCAGCCCGCTGGAAGTCGCGGTGTTCAATGGCAAGTTCCCGGTTGCCGGGGCCGAGGTCAGCTTCAGCGTCAGTGACGGCACGCTGCCCAACGGCACCGCCAGCCAGATCATCGCCACCGGCGCGGACGGTATCGCCAGCGTGATCTGGAGCCTGGCGCCCGGCGTGCTGAACCAGACCTGCACGGCGCAACTGCTCGAAGCCGGCCAGGTAGCGGCCGGCAAGTACAACGTCCTGCATTTTTCCGCCAGTCTGTCCGTGGCCACACAAGTCGCCTATGACCCGGCGAAGTGCGCCGACATGGCCGCCCAGGGCATTCATACCGTGCAGGATGCGCTCGACGCGCTCTGTCAAAAAAACCACGGCGGTGGCTGCTGCACCAGTGTCGGTGTCGGCGGCGAGTTCGAGAACCTCGACATCGCGCTCAAAGTGTTACTCGAACAGGGTCAACGCGACATCTGCTTGTGCCTGCTACCTGGCGAGCATCACCTGGCCGACAGCATCGACCAGGTCGCGCCGAACGGCACCCATCTGTTCATCCACGGTAGCGGCCCCGCGAGCCGGCTGGTGCTGCGTAATCAAGAGTTCAACTGTTTCGATTTTGCCTCCCTGACGTTTCTGGATTTCGACATCGTCATGCTGGGCGAGAATCAGTGCCTGCGTTTTCAAGGCAATCAGCAATTGCGCTTGCAACGGATGCGCCTGTCGGGGCTGACGGTGCCCGGGATCAGCCTGGTGCAGATCGACGACGCCCAGCGCATTGACCTGAGCGCCTGCCTGATCAACGCCTACTCGTCGAGCGGGACACAGCACGCCCGGGAACTGTTTGATGCCATACCCTTGCTCGCCCCCCTGGAGGCGGCGATGAAATCAGGCAAGGGCGAACTTTTTGCGCCTATCCCAAGCAAGGTGGTCGATGCCTTTGCAGCGTTCAGCGCCGCTCAGCGCAAGGCTTTCGGGCAACAAGTGGATCGCCGCCAGGTAGTCCTCAACACCGATGAAATATTGGCATTGTCAACGCTGCGCAGCGATATCGAACAAGGTGCCAGCCAGCGTCGACTGCTGCTCTCGCTGGATCGTTTGCGCACGGAACTGATGCTCAACCACACCGGCTTCGCCCTGGCCCTTGGCGATGCCGAGGCGGATACCTTGCTGGCGGACAACCAGATCAACGGCCGCGTGTCCTTGTACGGCGAGGCCAAGAGCGACGAAGCGCTGGACCTCGATTTTCTGAAAAATCTGGGTGTTGCGTTTAGTCGCGGCCGAGTCCGACTCAAGCCCGGCTATGGCGAATTACGCCTGCGCAATAACCGGCTACAAACGTTGCGCCTGGGCGATGCGATGCTCGACCGCTTGCGGCAACTTGCCGGCTCAGCCGACGGAGGCGAGATTGAAGGTTGCTATCGCAGCCTGCTGGCGGATTCCAATACATTGGTGGGCACGGAAAACCTGTTGCTGGCGTTGAAACTGTCCCTGAGCCAGAACCAGCTGAGTGTCTTCGGTCACATCGCCGCGTGTATTGCTTCCCAAGGCAAGTACATCGGCAACTTCAGCCTCGAATCCGTCCTGTTCGTGCTGGGTCACAACGCTAACCAACAGTTTGCCAATGCCGGGCTGATTTTCAGCGAAATGTAGCGGGGCGCAGATTCAGAAGGGGATTTGCGTCGATTGAATTAGGCACACTGCAACGACAGATCCGTGAACGTCGAAGAATTGCTTCCGGGTGCCGGGAAGTGGATGGATGCGAGAGAAGCTCCACCCGAGACATGATTTAACTTATGGGCGATGACCGGTGTTCATAAGCAACTGTGACTCTTGGTTTTGAGACCCTTGGGTCAGAAACTGGGTTAGAGTGCTCAGCAATGCCTGTTCATAGGGCCTTCCACCCGATTCGGGTAGCCGCGCCAAGCGGTTCCAGCGCACGAGCCGGGCAAAAAAAACCGTATATCAATCGATATTTGAAGAATGAATCGTCCGCTGTTTGTTTCTCTAGATGGGCCCAAGGGAGCCGGAAAAACCACACTTTTGGAGGCCGTTACGAAAGTACTGAGGGCGGACAACAAAAAGGTGATCCGACTTTGCGAGAAAAAAAGCGATCCCTATCGGCGTGAAACAATGACCCTCGTTAACAAGCTCGTCAGAAATCCCACCCGAGATTTGGAGTTGGAGGTTTGTGAGCGCTTTGCAGATAGCCGTACCTGGATTTCCCAGCACGTTCTGGCTAAACAGCCACAAGACAGCATCATCTTGATCGATCGCTGGTACCCGTCTGATGCCGCGTTTCGCCGGCTAGTCCCGTTTGCAGAAATTCTACAGTTGAACATTGATCGAAACGTGCAAGTGCCAGATCTGCATGTCGGGGTTGTCACCAACCCTGAAATTTCATGGGCAAGGGCAGCGGCACGACGTCGTGGACTGAGTAGTACGGTGATCCATAAGCTGGAAGAACATGTCGCTTGTACCCAGGCGTTCGAGCAAGCGATTGCAGATAACGGCTGGGTTTTATGCCGCAATGAAGGAACGATCGAAGACGCAACGATGCAGGTGGTGTTTGAGATTTATAGAGTCCTTCAATGTCCCATAGGCGAAGTTCGCTGCGCCGGTCTTGTCGCCGCAGCGGTAGCCGGCTGATGCTTTGAACTGGGTGCCTGCCATCGAACGCTGAGCCGAAGCTTCCCGAGGCGGGTCATACATGATCAGACGGTTCGAGCGTCGATTGCTGGAGATGAATACCAAGAGGAAAGCGGACGCTAGGGATACGGACATAATCTACGATTTAACATAATATACATTACACGTAACAACGTATTTCAGAATTAGCCTCGTTGCCCACAGATTTTGCAGCGCCAATTCACCTCCAGCCATTCATCCGTGCGTGAGCCTTTCTATCAACATCGAATGCTCGGCAAACTGTTCGCTGAGCTTTTGCCGATCACCCATTTCCATATCCGCAAAATCAAACCCCGGCGACACCGCTTCGCTGATCAGACCAAATCCCGCCAATCCGTCCGTAAGCCGCGAAGCTTTCCAAACGCCGCCCGGTACAGTCAATTGCAAACATTCTCCCGCGATGACATCGCTGCCCATCGTGACGGTTGTCAGAGTGCCGTCCGGAAAAATGAGCGTGTACTCAATGGCATCGCCCAGATGGTAGTAATGAACAATGTCGGACTGATTCAGGTGGAAATGGCCAACCGGGGAATCTCTCGTTAACAGGTAATAAATGGACGTCATCCGGTAACGCTGGCCATCGGTTGTTGTGACGAGACTCTGATCATCGGATTGATAGGTTCTGCGGTAGTAGCCTCCTTCTACATGAGGCTCCAGATCGAGCGCCGCGATGACTTCATTGATGCTGGGTGATTTTCGAGTCATGCTGGTAACTCTCCTCACTACATTTCGATAGATAACAACATAATCGCGTACGTTAGCTACATAACTCGACTAAATGGCTCTTTAGTTGAGCTAACAGAAAATCTCTGTCATCCCGGTTTCAGTCGTGGCGCTTATCCAGGCTCGAAAATGCGCAAACCCACTAGACTATCGCCATAGCTCACCTGATGGGCAACCTGAGAACGGAGTAACGGATGCTTTATTTTCAGCAAATGTTGGGCACTGCCGTGTTCGCCATTACCGGGTTGCTGGCTATCCAAAGAGTCGGTGTCGATCTGTTCGGAGCCGTGGTTTTGGGGATCATCACCGCTATTGGTGGTGGCACCCTTCGAGACCTGTTGCTCGATCAACCGATTTTCTGGTTTGCAGACTTCAACTACATCTGGGTCGCATTGGTTACCTCACTGGTGGCTTTTTTTCTCATCAATAGATTGCATAAACGCTATCAGCTGCTGCTGTATCTCGATGGTTTTGCGGCCGCGCTGTTCGCAATAGTTGCCACTGAAAAAGTGCTGTCTTTGCAGCTCGCGGCACCTTTGGCAGTAATGATGGGCTTGCTGACCAGCATTGGCGGCGGCATCGCCCGTGATGTGCTGGCTGGCAGGGCTTCGTTGTTAATGTCACGCGAGATATACGCCACGCCAATCCTGCTGGGGTGCATCCTGTACGTCTTGCTGCGCGATACATTCCCCACGATTCAAATCGCCGGCTGGATCGCCTTGATATTCACCTCAGGGTTCAGGTTTCTCGTCATTTACTACGGGCTCCAGATGCCTGCTTTTTTCTCTACCAAACAGGGATAAGCCGGGCCGATAGCGGTGTAGACACCCGGTTGCAGCCCCCTGCCCCACGCGTCTGCCCCACCCATCGCTAACCGGGACAACGCCAAACGACCCGCTACACTTGCCTGTCGACGCCGCGCCTCCCGAGCGGCCTCCTGATCTGGAGGTATCCCATGAGTGACAGCACTGAACTCACGACATTCACCGGCTGGGCCGCAACGACAGCAGGCGCTCCACTGGAACGCTATAGCTATGATCCCGGCCCACTGGGAAGCGATGAGGTAGAAGTCGCCGTGGAGTATTGCGGCGTCTGCCATTCCGACCAGTCGATGATCGATAACGAATGGGGTATCAGCCACTACCCGTTTATCCCCGGTCACGAGGTGGTCGGCCGTATTGTTCGCATGGGCCCACAGGTACGCGGCCTCGAAATGGGACAACGGGTGGGCATTGGCTGGTTCAAGGGCAGTTGCATGCATTGTTCTTCGTGTATCGAAGGCTCTCACCAGCTCTGCAACACGGCCAAACCGACCATCATCGGCAGCAATGGAGGCTTCGCCGACCGCCTGCGGTCACACTGGGCCTGGGCTCTGCCGATTCCGGACGCGCTCGACCCGGCCAAGGCCGGTCCATTGTTCTGCGCCGGCTCGACGGTGTTCAACCCGCTGGTGGAGTTTGGCGTCAAGCCCACTGACCGGGTCGGTGTGGTCGGGATCGGGGGCCTTGGTCACCTGGCCTTGCGCTTTCTTAATGCCTGGGGCTGCGAGGTCACGGCTTTTACCTCATCGCTGAGCAAGCAGGATGAAGCCAAGCGCCTTGGTGCGCACAACGTCATTGCCTCTACCGACAGCAATGCCCTGAGATCCATTGCCGGGACCCTGGATTTTCTCCTGGTCAGTGCCAGCGCCGACCTCGATTGGGCGGCCATGCTCGCCACCTTGCGGGGTAAAGGTCGCCTGCATTTTGTGGGCATAGTGCCCAGCGCCATTCCAGTGCATGTGTTCGACCTGATTCCCAGGCAAAAGAGCCTGTCAGGCTCGCCGGTCGGTTCGCCCAGCAACACCGCGACCATGCTGGAGTTCTGCGCGCGTCATCAGATCCTGCCGCAGGTCGAGGTGTTTGCGATGAGCCAGGTCAACGAGGCCATCGACCATCTGCGCAGTGGCCAGGCGCGTTACCGCGTCGTGCTGGATGCCAGTAAATGACAATTACTATCGGTCGCATAAAACGACCTAGAACACCGCAACGATTAAGAAGATCCTTTCAATAGCTCGCCTGCAGGCTCTGTCATTGGCCATGTGCCAAGGCAAGCCTGCATTCGCGGACAATTGAATTGCCGGAGTTGTTATGGTTTTTTTTGAACTGATTCCTTTTACGGTGCGTGTGCGTGCCGTCGCGGATGCATTGCGACGCATCGACAAGCCCATCCAACCGCGCGCCAAACAATACTTGCCGGTGCACGCAGCGCTTCTTTATGTACTTTCAGTTTTCAGGACTGCCCGCACTCATAAAATCCGTGACTACACTGAGCCCAATACATTGCTCGTGCCCGGAGGCGTCCGTCATGCTTGATTATTTCGCATTAGGCCTGTTGTTTTTTGTCGGGTTTGTCTTGTTTTACGGGGTCATCGCACTGCACGACATTCCTTACGAAATCGCCGTGCACCGAAATCACCCGCACCAGGATGCGATCCATGCAACCGGTTGGGTCAGCCTGTTCACCCTGCATGCCCTTTGGCCATTTCTGTGGATCTGGGCGATGGCGTACCGGGAGGATCGGGGCTGGGGATTTGGTGATGGCAAGTCGACGCAGGTTCATGTCGTTCGTCTGGAGGAACAGGTTGCTGCCCTGAACAATCGGATTGAGCAACTGGAAGCGGCGACACGTACTGCGGGGCACATCCCGGCGTCGGACAATCGCGGTGAGGGAATCTAAGCCATGGATCTATTGCTCGTTTTGACCTATGCGGCCATCTGCGTGGCCATTTTCAAGATTTTCCGCATACCGCTGAACAAATGGACGGTCCCTACCGCAGTACTTGGCGGGATCCTGCTGGTTGGCGCATTGATTTTCACGATGAACTACAACCACCCCTACTCCGAGGTGGCGCGCTCGTACTTCGTTTCGGTTCCAGTGATTCCGGTAGTCACTGGCCAGGTGATCGAGGTACCCGTCAAAGGTAATGAACCTCTGGAAAAAGGTGATGTGCTGTTTCGAATCGACCCCGCCCCGTTCGAATACCGGGTCAAGTCCATCAAAGCACAGTTGCTCGCGGCAAAAGCTGATCGTGCTCGAATCACTGAGTTGATCAAGCGTAACTTCGCCACTCAACGTGAACTGGACATCGTTGTTGCTCGCTCCGACGATTTAGACGCACAACTGTCTATTGCGCAGTATGAACTGGACAACACTGTCGTTCGGGCCCCCAGCAAAGGCTTCGTGACCCATGTTTCCTTGCGCACGGGCATGATGGCCACCAAGTTCCCCTTGCGCCCTTCAATGATATTCATCCCCGAAGAAGGGCATTACTTTTCAGCATGGATGCGTCAGAACAGCCTGTTGCGCTTGTCAGTCGGCGATGAAGCGGAAGTAGCCTTCGACGGCATTCCCGGCAAAGTGTTCGAGGGGCGGGTTCAGAGCGTTATCTCCGTCATTGCAGAAGGACAAGTACAACCCTCTGGAACGCTGGTCAGCTTTACCGGCTCACCGCCAGCAGGTCGGGTACCGGTCATTATCGAAATAACCGACCCCGACTATGCTCAATACAGCAAACAAGTACCTGGCGGTGCCTATGGGCAGGCGGCGCTTTACAGCACGCACTTTCACCATGTCGCGGTGATGCGCAAAATTCTGCTGCGCATGGCTGCCTGGATGAACTACATCTTCCCATTCCATTGAGGAATTGGTGACGCCCTCTTTCAACAGGCGGCGTCACCCTCCTCCGTCTACCCCCGCACCGACAAGCTTTTTAGTTTCAGTGACTGCACGCCACTGTTTGGCCGGCGCGTGGGCGACTGAATCCGGATTTACCACTGCTTGAATTGAATGACCGTTGGAGCACTTCATGATTCAGCAACGTAGCGATCAGGATGATCGGCTTTCAGGATCCCCCTTTCGGCGGGCCGCGAGCGCCCTGTTGCCGGAATGGGTTGGCCACTATCGGCCGGCCTGGTTCAAGGGTGATGTCATCGCCGGGCTGACCGCCGCGGCCGTGGTTATTCCCAAGGCCCTGGCGTACGCCACCATTGCAGGCCTGCCCGTGCAGGTCGGCCTCTATACCGTGCTGGTACCGATGGCGATCTATGCCGTACTCGGCAGTTCGCGACCGCTCAGCGTCAGTACCACCACAACCCTGGCCATCCTGGTTGCCTCCGCACTAGGGCATATCAGCCCTTCCGGCGATACCGCCACGCTGGTGGTTGCCTCCGCCACCCTGGCCCTGATGGTCGGCGCCATATTGGTCCTGGCGGGGATGTTGCGCCTGGGTTTTGTAGCCAATTTCATTTCCGACCCGGTGCTGGTGGGTTTCAAGGCGGGCATCGGGATTGTCATCGTGCTCGACCAGTTGCCCAAGCTGCTGGGCATCCACATCGAAAAAGCCGGTTTTTTGCACAACGTACTCACCACCTTTCAGGGGCTGGGGCACGCCTCTTTGCCGACAGCGGCAGTCGGTGTGTTCATGGTGCTGATCCTGATAGGCATGAAGCACTTTACCCCACGATTGCCAGCGCCCCTGATTGCGGTCGCGCTCGGAATCGCCGGCATGAGCCTGCTGAACCTGGAGCATTTTGGTGTGTCGGCAGTCGGTGTGGTGCCGATCGGGTTACCGGCATTGACACTGCCCGGTTGGTCGATGGTGTCCGACCTCTGGCCGTCGGCCATGGGGATTGCACTCATGAGCTTTACCGAGACCATCGCGGCAGGCCGTGCATTTGCGCGCAGTGACGAGCCCGCCTTGCAACCCAATCGAGAACTGGTAGCGACAGGTTTTGCCAACGTCGGTGGCGCGTTTCTCGGGGCCATGGCCGCTGGCGGAGGAACCACCCAAACAGCCGTCAACCGCCTCGCCGGTGCGCAATCACAACTGGCGGGCCTGATCACTGCCGGGCTGGCATTGGGGACGTGCCTGCTGCTCGCACCCTTCATTGGTTTGATGCCCAATGCCACGCTCGCCGCCGTTGTGATTGTGTATTCGATAGGCCTGATCCAGCCTTCGGAATTTCGCGACATTCTTTCGATACGCCGCACAGAATTCATCTGGGCGATTGTGGCAATGGTCGGGGTCATGCTACTCGGCACGCTGCAGGGTATCGTCGTGGCGATCATCGTTTCGTTGCTGGCGCTGGCCTATCAGCTCTCGGACCCGCCCGTACACATACTGGGGCGTAAACCCGGCACCAACATCTATCGACCGTCATCCGCCGAGACCGAAGACGATGAACATTTTGAGGGGTTACTGCTGCTGCGGCCTGAAGGTCGCCTCTTCTTTGCCAACGCCGAACGTCTGGGTTCGAAAATTCGCTCGTTGATCGCAGAGGCAGCGCCCAGCGTCGTGATTCTCGATCTGCGCAGCGTTTTCGACCTGGAATACACCGCCTTGAAAATGCTCACGTCAGCCGAACAGCGCTTGCGAGAAAGAGGCATCTCGTTGTGGCTGGTGGGCATGAGCCCAAGCGTATCCACGATGGTTGTCCATGCTCCGCTGGGCCAGGCATTGGGCGACTCACGGGTGTTCCTGAATCTGGAGCAGGCCGTTGCGCATTATCAGAAACAGTAATTGCACGCCTGCCCGCAGGCGTGCCTTGCATCAACGGTGTCCTTGAGAAATTGAACTACCCTTTACTCCCAAACCGTACCGGTTTAGCCGTGTATTGGCCGCCGGTGCCTAGCCGTATTCATGTGCATAAAGAGGTTGAAGTATTGCGATGAAAAAACAAAATCTTAAAGTAACCGACTCCGCAGATAAAGAAGCCGCCGGGCTGAGCCGCAAAGACTACGAGGCACAGCTGAAGACTCTGCATGTCGAACTGGTCAAATTGCAGCAGTGGGTCGTCGCCACCGGGGCCAAGGTCGTGGTGGTTTTCGAAGGTCGTGACGGCGCCGGCAAGGGCGGCACGATCAAGGCGCTGACCGAACGTGTCAGCCCTCGGGTGTTTCGTGTCGTGGCGTTGCCAGCACCGAACGAACGAGAAAAAAGCCAGATGTACCTGCAGCGCTACATGCCGCACTTCCCGGCGGCAGGTGAAGTCGTGATCTTCGACCGCAGCTGGTACAACCGTGCGGGCGTTGAGCGTGTCATGGGTTTTTGCGACAAAAAGCAGGTTTCCGACTTTTTTCTACTCGCGCCCATGTTCGAACGGCTGCTGGTCAATTCCGGCGTCTTGCTCTTCAAGTATTGGCTGGAAGTCAGCCCTGATGAGCAGTCCCGTCGACTCAAGGAGCGCATCACCGACGGCCGCAAAATCTGGAAGCTATCGCCGATGGACATCAAGTCCTACAACCGCTGGGACGACTACACCCGGGCACGTGACGAGATGTTCGAGGCCACCGACACCGAGTGGGCGCCTTGGCATGTTGCTCGTTCGGAAGACAAAAAATCGGTACGGCTGAACCTGCTGACCCACTTGCTGAAAAACATCCCGTACAAAAAAATCAAGCAAGAGAAAGTCACGCTGCCGAAACGCAAAATCGGCAGCTACAAGCCGATCAATTATCAATTCAAGTACATCGCAGAACCGTTCTGACGGTTCTGCGCGATGTGGCAGCCTACTCCCTGGATTGAGGTTCGGATTGGGCTGCCTCAGCCGTTGCTTCAATGGCCCGGATACTCACCGCCGCAAATATCGCCGTCATCAAAACGCCGTGGAAACCCAGCACGATGGCAAGGACACGCGAGCTCGCGAGTTTGGGGGCCAAGTCACCGTAGCCGATGGTCAGGCCGGTCACAAAGGCAAAGTAGATGCCGTCAAACGCCCCCCATCCTTCCAGGTGGCTGATGACCAGACCGAGCACTATGATCATCGTCAGCAGTATGGAAAAAATCGGCCAGACAACACGGAAGTAAAACCACACAGCTTTGTAGAACTCTCGACGAACATGCTTGGCATGACTGATGTTCATGTAATGGCTCCAGAGGTTTAACGGATTTAAAAGCGTGGCGTACCGACACCCAACAGCTTGGCACAAGCGCCAGACTTCGGGGCATTGCGTGGTGTGAAGAAAGGAGTTTTCGATGGCCGACTCAAGCAAAAAAATGAGCCTTGTGGGGCTCACCACGTTGGTGATGGTCAACATGATGGGTTCGGGCATCATCATGCTGCCCACGAGCATGGCGCAACTGGGGGCCATTTCATTGCTGTCATGGATCGTCACGGCAGTCGGGTCCATGGCCATTGCTTACTGCTTTTCCCAATGCGGCATTTACTGTCAGCGCCCGGGCGGATTGTCCGCGTACACCGAAGAAGCGCATGGCAAGTCAGGGTTCTTCCTCTGTTCGTATCTGTATTTTCTTTCATTGGCCATTGCCAACGTCGCCGTCGCCATTTCCGCCGTGGGTTACATGACCTCATTCTTGCCTTGGCTGGGCAGCGGCGCGATTCCCCTGTTCATCGGCACCGTGGGCTTGCTGTGGCTGACCACTTTCGCCAATTTCGGTGGCCCCGGCATCACCGGCAAGATCGGTGCGATTACCGTCTGGGGGGTGATCATTCCAGTGGCGGGCTTGAGCATCATCGGCTGGTTCTGGTTCAAGCCAGAGGTACTGGTTGCCGCCTGGAACCCGAACAATCTGTCCAACGCCGAGGCGATCAGCAGTGCGATTCCGTTGACCCTGTGGGCGTTTCTGGGCATGGAATCCGCGGCGCAGGCCTCCGATGCGGTGGAAAATCCCAAGCGTAACGTGCCGCTGGCCTGTCTGTTTGGCACGCTGGGCGCTGCGGTGGTCTACGTGCTGTCGACGACCGTCATCCAGGGCATCATCCCCAACGCCGAACTCGCCAACTCTTCGGCGCCCTTCGCGCTGGTCTACGCGCAGATGTTCAACCCCACGGTCGGCAACATCATCATGGCGCTGGCGGTGATGGCGTGTGTTGGCTCGCTGCTGGGCTGGCAGTTCACCCTGGCCCAAACGGCGAAAATGACCGCCGACCAAGGAATGTTCCCGAAACTGTTCAGCAAGCTCAACGCCCACAATGCGCCCCTCCTGGGCATGCTGGCGTGTGGTGTGTTGCAGACGCTGATGGCCTTGTCGACCATTTCACCCAATGCCGCCGCGCAGTTCGGCAAACTGGTCAATCTTGCCGCCGTGACCAACCTGATTCCCTACGTGACGGCGCTGACCGGATTGCTGGTCATGATGTACAAGGCGCGGGTTTCGCCTGCGGTCTATATGCGCAATACGCCCGTGCTGCTGATCGCGGTCGCCTATTCGTTGTACGCCCTGCACTCATGTGGCAAGGACGCCGTGTTCGGCGGCGCGCTGGTCCTGGTGTTTGGATATCCGCTTTATGGCGTGCTTGCCAAGCGCTTTGCCAGGCTGTCCGCATCCGCTCAAACCGGGGTCGATAATCCTTAGTCCTGATTTTCTGCACGGAACTGACATCTGAACACGGGGAATCGGGACATGAACGTACAACGAATCAAAACCACAGCACTGCGGTTCGCCTGCCTGCTGATGCTCGTGCCGCCACTGGCCGGTGCCAACACCCTGGAGCGCGTACGTTCGAGCAATACGTTGACCCTCGGCTATCTGCCTGACTTCGCCCCTTTCAGCGTCAAAGTGGGCGACAAGGCCCAAGGGTATGCCATCGAGCTTTGCAACAAAATCGCCGACAAGGTCAAGGCTGAACTGGGGTTGCCCGAGTTGCAGGTGCGCTACCAACCCGTCACCGTCGCCGATGAGACCAGTGCCGTCAGTTCGGGCAATGTCGATATCCTCTGCACGCCTACCCCGCCAACACTTGAGCGCCGCAAGACAGTCAGTTATTCGGTGCCAATCTACACAGCAGGCCTCTCGGCGGTGGTGCATCAGGATGCACCGGCGACGCTGCTGGAGGTGCTCGACGGTCGGGTCGCGCACACCGGGCCGACCTGGCGAGCCACCGTCAACCGTGGCCTGGCCAACCAGACCTACGTCACCCTGGCGGGAGGCGTCACCGAGGCGTGGATTCGTCAGCAAATGCGCATGCTCGGCGTCGTCGCCAAATTGATCACGGTCGACTCCGCCGCAGCGGGCCTCGAATTGATTGCCGAAGGCAAGGCCGATGCGATGTTCTCCGAACGGATGATGCTCAAGAACCTCATCGACAACCAATACCCCACGGGCAATCTGGTCCTGCTGGAACGCATTTTCGAGTACGCCCCGACGGCCATGACCGTGGAGCGTGGCGATGAGGATTTCCGTCTGCTGGTCGATACCACGCTGAGCGAAATGTACCGATCCGGGGAGATTGAACAGGCGTACGATAAGCACTTGGGAGGCGCCAGCGACACGCACAGAAAGTTGTTCAAGATCTATGCCCTGCCCTAGCGCCCGGCAATACATACGGTCTCATGTTATTGGAGAACGGCTGTGATCAAGCACTTCATCCCTCCTGTCATGGTCGCCCTCCTCATCGCGATCAGTGGCGCCTCCTGCCATGACCATGAAAAAGACGACACCGTAAACGCGGAGCAACATCCGCCGTTTACCGATGGCAACGGCAAGTACATCCCGCGCGAGCAACTCCAACCCTCGACGATGCCTCGCCCCCGAATGTAAAAGGGCTACCGCCCATCCAAATTAGTGCCAACTGACCGTCAGGGGCAACTCTTCGTCTTGCTCAATAATCCGCCCCGCTCGCACCACGCGTTCCACGCTCAGTGACTCATGCGATCGTTCAACGTCCACGATGCGCAGACCATTGGCCGGGGTGTTCGCCGCCACTTGATGGGCCCGCACGACAATCCTGCCAACTCCCTTTCAGACGGTATCAAGGTTCCTTCGGTTCTTGCGCGGGCGCCGTAAACCACTTGTCTCTGGGCACCCATTTTTCATCTTTTGGATCGCCCAGATAATGCGGCGACATGATCTGTACGCCGTGTTCGTTGAACACATCCTGAATATTGGCGTGCAGCATGCTGAGCAACACCGCGCGAGGTCGGGGCTGACTGGGAATGGCCTGGGCCACCAGGCGATACTCGGGATAAAAGTCCGACAGCGCGGTTTGAAACACCTGCGCCGGCGGCACTTCAAGGACACCGGGGGTGCGTCTGGCGGCTTCCAGCAACATGGCCTCGACTTGCCGCCATGGCGTGTCGTACCCAATGGTGACGACGGTATCGACCACATAACCCGGACCTTGCACGGTGCGCGAATAGTTCTTGGTGACCGTGCCGGTGATCATCGAATTGGGCACGGTCAGCACTTCGCCCAGGCCGGTGCGAATGCGTGTGGTGAACATACCCAGCTCGGTCACCGTGCCTTCATATTCGCCGATGCGCACGAACTCACCGGGGCGCAGCGTGCGCGTGTAGGTCAGGATCAACCCCGCCGCCGCCTGGCCAACCACGCTGGAAGCCCCCAGCGAAATCATCAGGCCGATCAACACCGATAGGCCTTTGAAGGCATCGGTGCCGGCCCCTGGCAAATAGGGATAAGCCATGGCCAGGGCAAACAACCAGATGGCCAGTGACGTCAGGCGCTGAGTCGGTTGCAGGGTTTCATGGTTCAGCCAACTGAGGGTGCCGGGGGCGGCCATGCGGCGCAGAATCCGGCGACTGAATGCGGTTGCACCCCGTGCGATGAAATAGATGGCCAGCGCCACGCCCAGACCGGGTATGGCACCGACGATCCCTTGCAGCAGGTACTCGGCGACTTCAAGCAGATAGTTGTTAAGGCTTTCGCCCCATGGCCGGGTGTAGGGGAAACGCGACAGGACAAACCCCAGCCACTCATACGTGAGCAGCAACACGACTGCCCAGCGCAACACCTCCAGCAAACGGGTGACCAGCGGATACAGGTAATTGGCGTCGACCAGTTGGACGCGCCCTACTTTCAATGCCTGGGTATGCCGGTCCATCAGCTCGGGCAGTTTCATCATCATGCGCCGGCGCAGAGATGCCATGCCCCAGAGCAGCACGACATAGATGACCGTGGCCAAAGCCCCCACGGCCGCGGACCGGAGTATCAACTGCAAGCTGCGTGCTTCCTGGGTTTCGGCCACCACCAGACGCAGCTTTGCCGCCGCACTGTCGGCAGCCTCCTGGACCGAGGTGAATTCCACGTTGTCGACATCGTGAGGAGCAACGATAAACGCCCGCCGGGCCCCTAATAACACCAGGTAACTGTTCTGGATCGGGCTGACGGTAACGCTCAGATCACCGGTCTCGTCCAGCGCGTCGCTGATCACCGCTTTGGCGCGCTTGACCCGTGTCGCCGGGGCCTCACCCAGAATCGTCGCGCGAAACACCATGATGCTGCGGTTGGCCACTTTAAGTTCAGCGGGGGGATCTACCACGTTGGGCGCGTCTTCAGCCCACAAGAGCACCGACCAGAACATCCCGAATACAGCCATCAAAATCGCGAGCGAACTGCTGCGCATGTGTCACTTCCTTACGTCACAAATTCAGGACTGAGGTTCGTGTGGCAGCGTAGTTCAGCGATGAACGGTTGTCAGATTTGGGCTCAGGGCGGTTGTTGTGCTTGCCAGTTGCGCGGCAAGAGCCCGGTCCATTGTTTGAAATGACGGCTGAACACCGAAACATCGGCGTAACCCGGATTCAGCGTGAACGGTGCAATGGATGTTTATCCGCGACCATTAAAAAACCCGGCCTCATCGGCCGGGTTTTTTATGTACTCACGTCGCTATCAACAGCAGCGCGTCTGTCCGTTCCCTCCCCCGTAACGGGCTTCCTGGCGTTCCCTGAAGAACACTTCGTAGCTCATCACCGGTTTATCCGGGTGTTTGTTCTGCATGTGCTCGACGTAGGTGTCGTAATCCGGCATGCCGACCATCAGGCGTGCGGCCTGACCAAGGTACTTACCGAGGCGACTCAGGTCATTGAACATGCGGAATGGCCTGGAATGGCGCTTCTTTATCCGTGCGTTCCTTGGTGCCCCAGGCGGCAATACCCACCTTGAGTGCAAAGAACAGAATGCTGAAGACCACGAACAGGAACAGCGCCGTCAGCGTTGCGTTGGTGTAGGCGTTGTAGATCACATGTTGCATCTGATCAATGCTCTTGGCCGGGGCCAGTACCTGACCGTTGGCCAGTGCATCGCTGTATTTCTTGGCCAGCGCCAGGAAACCGATGGCCGGGTTGGCATCGAACAGCTTGATGAAGCCCGCCGTCACCGTACAGATCAACAGCCAGACCGCCGGCAACATGGTGACCCAGACATAACGCTGACGCTTCATTTTGATCAGCACAACGGTGGCCAACATCAGCGCAATACCGGCCAGCATCTGGTTCGAGATACCGAACAACGGCCACAACGTGTTGATGCCGCCCAGTGGATCGATCACGCCTTGGTAGAGCAAGTAACCCCACATCGCCACACAACCGGCGGTGGCGATCAGGTTGGCGGTCCAGGAATCCGTGCGTTTGAGCGCCGGAACGAAGGAGCCGAGCAAGTCCTGGAGCATGAAGCGACCGGCACGAGTCCCGGCGTCTACCGCGGTCAGGATGAACAGCGCTTCAAACAGGATCGCGAAGTGGTACCAGAACGCCATGGTGTTTTCACCCGGCAGAACATGGTGCAGGATCTGCGCAATACCGACCGCCAGGGTCGGCGCACCACCGGCACGGGCCAGGATGGTGGTTTCGCCGATGTCCTTGGCCACCGCTTGCAGCGCATCAGGGGTAATGGCAAAACCCCAGCTGCTGACGGTTTGAGCGACTGAGACAACATCTGCGCCGACCAATGCCGCTGGGCTGTTCATCGCAAAGTACACACCCGGCTCGATCACCGAAGCCGCAACCATGGCCATGATCGCCACGAAGGACTCCATCAACATGCCGCCGTAACCGATGTAACGGGCATGCCCTTCACTGGCCAACAACTTCGGCGTGGTGCCGGAAGCAATCAGCGCATGGAATCCCGAGACCGCGCCACAAGCGATGGTGATGAACAGGAACGGGAACAGACCGCCCTTCCATACCGGGCCGGTGCCGTCGATGAACTGGGTCAGCGCGGGCATTTTCAGCTCGGGCATGGTCACCAGAATGCCGATCGCGAGGGCGACGATGGTGCCGATTTTCAGGAAGGTCGACAGGTAGTCACGTGGGGCCAGAATCAGCCACACCGGCAACACCGCGGCCACAAAACCGTAGCCGATCAACATCCAGGTGATCTGGATGCCGGTAAAGGTAAAGGCCTTGGCCCAGACCGGGTCGGCGGCAATCTGCCCGCCCAGCCAGATCGAACCCAGCAGCAGCAACACGCCGACCACGGAGATTTCACCGATGCGACCCGGGCGGATGTAGCGCATGTAGATGCCCATGAACATCGCGATCGGGATGGTCGCCATCACCGTGAAAATGCCCCACGGGCTCTCGGCCAGGGCCTTCACGACGATCAGCGCCAGCACCGCGAGGATGATGATCATGATCAGGAAGCAGCCAAACAGCGCGATGGTGCCGGGGATGCGACCCATTTCTTCACGGACCATATCGCCCAGGGACCGACCGTTGCGGCGGGTCGACATGAACAACACCATGAAGTCCTGAACGGCACCGGCAAACACCACGCCGGCGATCAGCCAGAGTGTACCGGGCAGGTAACCCATCTGTGCCGCCAGTACCGGCCCGACCAGAGGCCCCGCGCCGGCAATGGCCGCGAAGTGGTGACCGAACAACACGTGTTTATTGGTCGGCACGTAATCCAGGCCATCATTATTGATGACCGCAGGCGTGGCACGATTGGGGTCCAGTTGCATCACTTTGGTCGCGATGAACAGGCTGTAATAGCGGTAGGCAACAAGGTAGATAGCGACGGCTGCGACTACGATCCAGAGGGCGTTGATCGCTTCGCCGCGGCGCAGGGCCACGACACTTAGCGCAATCGCTCCCAGAACAGCCACGGCAAACCAGGCGAGGTGTTTAGCCAGACGGGGCATAGCGTGTCTCCTGCCGACAGTCAGTGGACTGCGGCGGTAATTTTTATAATTGTGTCCGCGGTGCGGAGCTGGCCCAATATCCCCGCATGCCGTCTACAAATAAATCCGCGTTACTACGTATGTGGTTTCTACGTAGTTCTACGTAGATGCCACTGATCTATCTGTCGAAACGCAAAACCCTGTGGGAGCGAGCTTGCTCGCGAAAGAGGTGTGTCAGTCAACATCAAAGCCAACTGACGGATCGCTTTCGCGAGCAAGCCCGCTCCCACAGGGGGTTTGCATTTCAACCGACTGACACCTCGGTCGGTGGTCATTCCGTCCAGCAGCGCTACTGGCCCAGCGTATCTTTGGCCTATGATGCCGGGCCTTCGCCTTCCCTCGGTCCGGTCAGGAGCCAAGATGCAGCTCAAACACAAAATCGTCGCGCTCGGGATTCTGCCGCTGGTATTGGCCATCGCGGTGATCTGCGCGCTGCTGATTTCGATGAACCGCCAACTTGGCGATCAACAGGCGCAGTTGATCGAAGACAGCATTCTGGCCAGCAAACGGGCCGAACTTAAAAACTACGTGGAAATGGCGCAAAGCCTGATCGCGCCGCTGTACGACGACGGCCACGGTGACGCGAACGCCCAGCAACAAGTGCTGGCAGAACTGCGCAAGCTCAGCTTCGGCATCAATGGCTATTTTTTCGTCTACGACCGCGAAGGTCGCAGCCTGATGCACGCGCGCCAGACCGAACTGGTGGGCAAATACCTGTGGGACATGAAAGACCCGCACGGTTTGCCGGTGATTCAGGCGCTGCTGAAAAGTGCCCAATCGGGCGAAGGTTTTCAGCGCTACGCCTGGAACAAACCGTCCTCCGGCCAAGTGACCGACAAGCTCGCATACGTGGTGATGCTGGACCGTTGGGGCTGGATGATCGGCACCGGCATTTACCTTGAGGACGTGGAGCGCGCCACGCAGCAGGCCCGCGACGAAGTGGCCATGGGTATTCGCAAAACCATGCTGGCGATTGCCGTCGTGGCACTGGTGGCGGTGCTGTTTGTGTTCGCCAGCGGCATGACACTGAACGTCAGCGAACATCGCCTGGCGGATAAAAAGTTGCAGCGCCTGACCCAGCGTATCGTCAGCCTGCAGGAAGATGAGCGGTCTCGGGTGTCCCGTGAGCTGCACGACGGTATCAGCCAGTTGCTGGTTTCAATCAAGTTTCGTTTCGAGCTGGCCAGCCATCTGCTGGAAAATGAACAGGGACATGACAAGGGTTTGAGCACGTTAAAGGACGCCACCGAACGCCTGGGCGAAGCCATCGGTGAGGTCCGCAGCCTCTCGCACGACTTGCGCTCTTCCTTGCTCGACACCTTGGGCCTGCGCGCGGCCATCGGCCAGCTCGCCGCCGAATTCGAGCAACGCAGCGGTCTCAAAGTGACTTACGACGACAATGAGTTCGATTGTCACCTGGTCGATGGCGCGGCGGTTGCGCTGTTCCGGATCGTGCAAGAAGGCCTGACCAATATCGAACGCCACGCCCAGGCGAAAAACGTGTCCATTACCCTGCTCGGCGCGGGAGAATCGGTACGACTGAGCGTGGTGGATGACGGCATCGGTTTCAACGTCGCCCGGGTCGAACGTCGCCACGCGGGCATCGGCTTGCGTAACATCCGTGAACGTGTCGAGCATTTTGGCGGTCGTTTCGAACTGATATCGATGCCCGGAAGAAGTGAGCTGGACGTGCTGCTGCCAATGAAAGCGCCCGCAACGAAACGCTGACTCACCCCCAGACAACAAGAGTGAATACCCGCGATGAACCTGCCCTACCCGATCCGCGTTGCCCTGGTCGACGATCACGCCCTGGTCCGAGACGGAATCAAAGCGCTGCTGGCGGTCATGGCGCCCCTGGAAGTGGTCGGCGAAGCCGAGAGTGGCGCGCAGGCCATCGAGATGGTCGGGCGCTGCCAGCCGGACTTGTTGCTGGTAGACATCAGCTTGCGCGACATGAACGGGCTGGAGCTGACGCGTGTGTTGCGCAGCCAGTACCCGTCACTGAAGGTGCTGGTGCTGAGCATGTACGACAATAACGAATACGTGAGCGAATCCGTTCGTGCCGGTGCCAGCGGCTATGTCCTGAAAAACTCACCGTCGCGGGAAATCATTGCGGCCATCGAAGCCATTGCCAGCGGCGGCACGTTCTACAGCGCCGAAATCGCGCAGCGGCTGATCGCCGA
The DNA here is from genome assembly GCF_002000165.1 of Pseudomonas sp. C9. NCBI lineage: Bacteria > Pseudomonadati > Pseudomonadota > Gammaproteobacteria > Pseudomonadales > Pseudomonadaceae > Pseudomonas > Pseudomonas sp. C9. The sequence continues at coordinate 102,372 of NZ_MPAK01000001.1, forward strand.
TAAAAGCTCGGACAACGAGCTGACGCCGCGCGAAAGCCAGGTGTTGTACAAAATGGCTCAGGGGCTGAACAACAAGGAAATGGCCCGCGAACTGGACATCAGCGTGCGCACGGTCGAAACCCATCGCTTGAGCATCCGCCGCAAACTCAACATCGACAAACCTGCGGCGCTGGTCAAGTACGCGATCGATCACGGGATTATTTCCCGCTAAGAAAAAGCCAACGCCGGCCTCGACAATGCGCTCGGGCGTCTATGCTCCAGTGATCTTTCTTGGCTGGACACTGGACAATGCCTCCAAGTCGATCCCCTTTGATACGCCCGGCCCACCTCATCCTTCTGGGAGCTCTGGGCCTGAGCGGCTGCATTCGTCTGGGACCGGACTTCCAGCCGCCGGCTGAGGAGTGGAGCAAAACATGGGACTCCCCTGCCCTTGAGCAATCCAGCCAACGCGGCGCCAATCCGGATCTGCGACAGTGGTGGCACATTTTCCGCGACCCGGTGCTCGATAAACTGATTACGCAAGCGGATGCCTACAACTCCAGCCTTAGAATTGCCGGGTTGAACGTCATGGAGTCCCGCGCCCAACTGGGCATTGCGCAAAGCGGGCTGTACCCGCAACTGCAGCAAGCCAGCGCCGACAGCTTGTACGTCAAGCGTCACCAATACGGTGGCAACAACCCCAAGGACAATAATTTCTGGCAGCACAGTGCCGCGTTTGACATCGGCTGGGAGCTCGACTTCTGGGGGCGTTTCAGTCGCGCCATCGAGTCGGCCGATGCCAGTTATTTTGCCGCCCAGGCCAACTACGAAGACGTTCTGGTATTGGTGCGCGCCCAGGTGGCGGATGCCTACTTTTCATTGCGCACCACGGACGCCCGTTTGCGAGTCGCGCGTGAAAACGCCAAGCAGCAAAAACGCAATTTCGAGATCACCGAAAAACTGTTCAACAGCGGCCAGGACGCTGAACTCGATCTGCAACAGGCCAAAACCCAGTACTTGGGCACGCTGGCCACTATTCCCGGCCTGCTGGACCAATTGCAACGTACGCGCAACGCCTTGGCGGTGCTGATCGGGCAACCGCCGGGCACGTTGCCACAGGTGGTCGACAACGAAAGCCTGATCCCGCTGGTTGATCGCGCCGTGCTGCAAGATGTGCCCGCCACCCTGCTGCTGCGTCGACCGGATGTACGAGCGGCTGAACTGAACGTCGCGGCGCAAGGGGCGCTGATTGGCGTGGCCGAAAGCGATTTCTATCCGTCGCTGACGCTGCTCGGCAGCATTGTCTGGTCGACCGATACGCTCCATGGCACGTCCAGCAGCCTGGACCTGGTCGGTGGCCCCAGTCTGCGCTGGAATGTGTTCGATCACGGGCAGATCGCCAACAACGTGCGCGTCCAGGACGCGCGGTTGCAGCAGTTGATCGAAGCCTACCGCGACAAGGTACGCCAAGCCGCACGCGAGGCCGATGATGCGGCCAACGGCCTGATCCAGTCACTGGAGAGCGAACGCATCCTGCGCGACGCCGGAGGGGCTGCCGAACGTTCGCTGGTGCTGGCCAGCGTCCAATTCCGCGAAGGTTACGCTGACTTTCAGCGGGTGCTGGACGCTCAACGCGCGTTGCTCCAACAACAGGACAATTACCTGCTCGCACGCGGTAATGCAGTCAGCAATGTCATCGCCCTGTACAAGGCCTTGGGCGGCGGTTGGTACTCCGCCCTGCCCCGTGTGGACCCGGCCACCCGCCAGCTGATGGAAAAACGCACTGATTGGGGCAACATGCTGGATGAGCCCAACGCCGCGCTGCCCGCTTACCCGCTGCCTGACAAGGAAACTAGCCATGAGTGAAGCCTCGCAGCCCTCCCCCGACACCGCCGAACCGGTGGCGGCCGACCCGGTTAAAAAAGGCATCAAGTGGGTGTTGATACTGATCATCCTGAGCCTGGTCTGGTACTTGCTGGCCGACCGTTTCACGCCGTATACGCAACAAGCGCGCGTGGGCGCGCTGGTGATTCCGGTGGCATCGGAGGTCGCGGGTCGGGTGATCCGCGTGAACGTCCACAACAATCAGACCGTCAAGGCCGGCGACGTACTCTTCGAGGTGGACCCGGCCCCCTTCAAGATTGCCGTCGACCGTGCCCGCGCCGACCTTGAAACAACACGCCGGCAATTAGGCGCCAGCACCGCGGGGATTGCCTCGGCGCAAGCGACTCTGCGCACCGCACAGGCCAATGAAACCAAGGCACGTCAGGAGAATCAGCGCCTTGAAGGGTTGTACCGTGAAGACCCGGGGACCATCTCCGTACGCGTGCTCGAAATGTCACGCACCACCCGCGACGCGGCAGTCAGTCAAACCGCCGCTGCTCGCGCTGAAGTAGAACGAGCCAAAGAAACGGAAGGCGGCGGCGAAGACGTCAACGCAAAATTGCGCAGCGCCGCTACGACCCTGTCAAAAGCCGAACTGGACCTGTCCAACACGCAGACACGCGCGCGTTCGGCAGGGTTGATCACCGACCTGCGTACCGATGTCGGGCAATTCGCCTCGGCGGGCGGCCCCGTCATGACCCTGATCACCATTCAGGACATCTGGATCACGGCCGACATGACCGAGAACAACCTTGGTCATGTCGGGCCCGACACGCCGGTGTCCATTGTGCTCGATTCGATGCCAGGCGAAGTTTACTCGGGCCACGTACGTAGCGTCGGTTATGGCATCAGCGTCGGACAGCCAACCCCGCCCGGCACCTTGCCCGGCATTCAAAACAGCCGGGACTGGCTACGCCCCGCACAACGGTTCCCAGTGATTATCGAGTTTTCCCAGGAGTCTATGAGCGCGCTGCTTGGCAGCGGTGGCATTCGTGCCGGTGGGCAGGCTGAAGTCATGGCCTTTACTAGCGAAGGCAGTCTGCTCAACCCGCTTGGCCGGCTCTATTTACGCCTGATGAGCTGGCTGTCTTATGCCTACTAAACGTACCCCACGGGAGCAGCGTGCCTTACGGCTGGCCACTGGCACGGCATTGTGCCTGGCGGTCAGTTTCGGCCTGGCGTTGCCCATTCCGTTTCTTGCGCCTGTGCTGTGCCTGTTGCTCCTGGCCTCGGTCAATCGACCGTTACCCTTCAAGGCCGCGATCGTTCTGGCACTGGTCGCGATGCTGACCACCGGCATCGGCCTGCTGCTCATCCCGATCCTGCGCTATTACCCGCTAAGCGGCGTGCTGCTGGTCGCGGTCAGCCTGTTTTTGGTGTTCCGCTGGGGACTCAGTGGCGGCAATAACCTGATCGTGACGTTGCTGGTGATGGGCCTGACCATGATCTCGTCGGCAGGCGTCGCCGAGTTCGACGCGGCGGCAATGGTCATTGGCGCGCTGGTCAAGGGTTTGTTAATGGCGGTGATGGTGATTGCGATCAGTCATTGGATGTTCCCCGAACCTGCCAATGCGCCATCGCCCCCAGCCGCCCCACCACCGGTAGGTGAAGAAGCCAGTCGGATTGCGTTGCGAGCAACCTTGATTGTCTTGCCAACATTTCTACTGGCAATGATCGACCCGGCGAGCTACCTGCCGATCATTTTGAAAGCGGTCGGCCTGGGTCAGCAATGCAACACGACCAGCGCCCGCAATGCCGGTCGCGAACTGGTCGGCGCGACCTTGCTCGGCGGTTTGTTGGCCATCCTGTTTTGGTGCGCACTGAGCCTGTTTGTGCACCTGTGGATGTTCTTCCTGTGGACCCTGCTGTTCGGCCTGATACTGGCGCGCAAGCTGTATGCCCTGAGCCCGAGCCGGTTTGGCCCGGGATTGTGGCTCAACACCTTTATCACGTTGATTATCCTGCTGGGCCAGTCAGTGCAGGACAGCGCCTTGGGCAAAGACGTCTACACCGCCTTCGCCGTGCGCATGGGGCTGTTCATGGCCGTCACGTTGTACGCGTACCTGATGGTTCGGTTGCTTGACCGTCCAGTACAAACACAAGCTCAAGGGTTGACCTGATAACCCTTGCCTTGCAGGCAACTGGTATAGGCCGTCGACGTGGTGGCGGCGCTGGTTTTCTCATTTTCCCGACGTTCCTGACGCTGACGCGAACCACCCACCACGACACCCGCCGCCGCGGCTCCTTTGGCCTGGTTTTGGCGATATTCCTGCTTCACCTCGCTGTTGGCGTTGTCATAAAACTCATCATGCTGACGTCCACGTACATCAGCCGCGGCGGCCCCGGCTGTCGCCCCCACTGCCGCCCCTTTGACCCTGCCACCGGAAGAGGACGTGCTAGTGGACGCCGTCTGACTGGCAGCCACGCTATGGCACTCGTTAATGTCCAACTGGGTTTGTTGCGAACTCTGGCCTTTGGTCGGCACTACGGTTTCAGCCCAGCCCTGGGCGGACGAAACCGACAATGCGACACACAGGCTGATGGAAGACAACGTATGCATGATCACCTCCTGTGCGGCACCGAGCAGACCGTTGACCACGGGCCCCGCACTTTATTGAGCATCTTGAAGTGTAGATCAGCCATCACACCCGCCTGAGGGTCATTGAGGTCGGTCGCGGCCGGCCAACATGAAACTTTTCGATCGTTTTGGCCTGATGACCTAACCTCAAGGGTTGAGTGAGCCACAACGGGGCCGGGCACGCCTATGCGTCATGCATTGATGTCAGCGATTTTCGTCGCGCTTACGCTGCTGCTGCAAAGTGGCGCCGCGCTGTCCGCCACCGATCCTCCGGCGTCTGCAGTCATTACACCAGACCCTGCGGCGTCAGAGGTGTCACCCTCCGCATTGCAAGACCTGCAAATGCGCCTGGACCAGATTAAACAGCAGGTTTCCTTGGCCAATAACGTCATCATGATGTTCGGCCTGCAGGATTCCGTTCAGTTGTTTATCAATGACGTGGACAGGCTGCAATCAGCGCTGCTTCCCGAACAAAAGCAATTGCAAGCCCAGCTGGATGTATTGAGCGGCCCCGTCTCGCTCGGCGGTGTCGCAGTAGAGAAATCGGATATCACCACGCAAAGAACCGATCTGACCGAGCAGAAGAAAAAAGTCGATTTCAGCCTGCAAACCCTGGCAGCACTCAGAGCCAGCGCCCTCGATCTGATGACTCAAATTGCCGGCATTCGGCGCAGTCTGCTGGAAAGCGAAGTCACCCTTCGCAGCGGCAGCATCCTGGGGCTGGAGTTCTGGCAGCCGTTGATTCACCCCAACAGGGAAGATCGCCTGCGACTCAGGGAATTCATTCAACAGATCAGCGACACCCTCGCGGCCGCCTGGCAACCCGGTGAACGCCTGTCGGCTGTCCTGCTGATCATGCTGGCCCTGGCCATCTGGTCCTGGGGGCGCAAAGTGGCTGATCGCGGGCTGACCTGGATTTGCATCCATCGCATACCGGCCGGGCGATTGCGTCGAAGCACGCTGGCACTGGCGTCGGTCGTGGCAACATTGTTGACCGCCATCTGTGCAGTGCAATTGTTGTTTTATGCGCTCACGCGACAACTGCCACTGTCGCCGATGATCCAGAACTTTGCCGAGGAACTCGAAAGGCTCATTTACACCTGCGTCCTGATCACCGGTTTAAGCCGGGCATTGCTGGCGAACCAGCATCCCTCCTGGCGGCTGCCCGCTATCTCCGACTCCGTTGCAGAGGCCATCAAACCCTATCCCAGGGTGTTGGCCGCAGCCTTGCTCGGGCTGGTATCGGCGGCCCAGATCACCAACGTAACCGGCATGAGCTCCTCCGCAATACTCTTTGGGCGAGGCCTGATCGCGTTGGTGGTCACGTTGATTCTTATCCTCTTGTTCCGTCGTGCCAGCCATGCGCGCAGGCTTGCGGTGGCATCAGGAGACACCACTGAAACGGGCACCGCCGTTGCCGGCCTGATTTATACCTGCACCATTGTTGCGTTGGTGGTTTCGATGTTCGCCCTGCTGATCGGCTATGTATCGCTGGCACGGTTCATCACTTATGAGCTGGTCTGGGGGTTCGTCATCCTGTCAGGCTTTTACATGTTGATTCAGTTGCTCAGGGACAGCTGCGAGTACCTGTTTTCGCCCAAGACGCCCAGTGGAAAGTCGATCAAGCAATTGCTTGGTGTTGGCGATGTTCGCCTTGAGCAAATGTCGATTATCTTGTCCGGGGCCGGTCGTGCAGGCTTGCTGCTGTTGGCGGTCATTTCGCTGTTTGTCGGCGGGGTTGGCACCACACTCGAGCAACTGGTGACCCAAATGCTGTCCATTCTTGGCGGCGATGGTTTGCGCAAGCTGAACATCATCCCCGGCCATTTGCTCAACGCAATCCTGGCGCTGATGGTCGGTGTGTACCTGATTCGAGCCTTTCGCCGCTGGCTGGATGACGAGTTCCTGCCCAAAACCGCCATGGACCCCGGTATGTGCGCCTCGTTGAGCACACTGTTCGCCAACATCGGTTATGCGTTGGTGATCCTGCTGACGTTGTCGTCACTGGGCATCAAGTGGACCAACCTGGCCTGGATTGTCAGTGCCCTGTCGGTGGGGATCGGTTTTGGCTTGCAGGAAATCGTCAAGAATTTCGTCTCCGGCCTGATCCTGTTGACCGAGCGTCCGGTCAAGGTCGGCGATCTGATCAGCATCAGCGGCGTCGAAGGTGACATCCGCCGAATCAACGTCAGGGCCACCGAAATCCAACTCAGCGACCGCTCGATTGTCATCGTGCCCAATTCCCAATTGATCTCGCAAAACCTGCGCAACGTCACCCTGGGCGGCAGTGCGCAAGGGGTGGCGAGCCTCGAGTTGATGTTCCCGCTGGATATCGACCCGGAGCAGGTACAAAACCTGCTGTACGACTGTTATCGCGAGAACGAAACCATCCTCGAAAAACCGGCGGTCTATGTGCGATTCAGCAAACTGTCGCCCGACGGCATCACCTTGACCGTGACCGGTTACGTCGCCAGCCCGAGAATTGTCGGCATCACCAAAAGCGACTTGCTGTTCGAAATTCTGAAACGTTTGGGTGCGGCGGGCATTGAACTGGCCAAACCGTCGTCTCCGGCTTGATCAACGCTGACTGCCGCGCTTGAGTGTTTCGCTCGGAAGCTCTTTGAACAGCGCCCGGTAACTGCTGGAAAAACGCCCCAGATGCCAGAACGACCAATTCATCGCGACTTCGGCGACAGTGGTGTCGTTGGGCGTGCTGACCAGCAATTCACGGTGTGCACTGTTGAGCCGGCGCAGGCGCAACCAGTGGGTCGGCGTCATCCCGGTGAAGGCCTTGAAGGCATGTTGCAATTGGCGCAACGGAACCCCGGCGACCTGGGATAGCTCGAGCAGGTTGAGGGTTTCTTCCGGGGCGTCGGCCGCCCACTCGCCGATGCGTTTCATGATCGTGCGTTCTTCGGTGCGACGCTGCAAACCACCCCGGTCAAGACAAACACAGGCGTTGTCGAGGATGTACAAACAGTCCTCCAGCAACTGCTGCGTCAGGGCTTCCTTGCTCGGCGGGTCGAGGGTTTCTGCCAGTCGGGTCAGCGTGCCGCTCAACCAGCGGCTGAACAACGCGTTCTGTCCCGAGTTCAGCGGCGACATGAACAACCCTTCCAGCCGCGCCACGTTCAAACCGTGTCGCTGAACGAAGTCGGGACCGAACACCACGGCGATTTCCTGGTAGTTCTCCGGGGTGATCCAGATGTTGCGGCTTTCGCCATTGAGCACGTACAGCGCGTTGTCACTGCGATCGAAACAGAACGCCAGTGAACCTTCGGGCGCGCTGAAATTCTGCTCGACCCGGGTGTTCATCTGCTCTTCGTAAATCTCCACCCCGTGCAAATCGAGATAGCGCACTCGCCCGGCGAAATGCCCGGGGGACATCTGCTGATAGTGCTGGACCCAACCCGGTGTAGCGCGGATTTGCTCGGCGACATCTTCGGTGTTGAACGCTTGAACCTGTATCGGACTGGACGCTGACATGGGTGACCTTACGCACTCGTTTGGTGCGTTTTGGTGCTGCTTAAAGTGGATAGATGGAACTGCAAGGCTCGCCCAAGATAGTCGTCAACGCGTCACAGGGGAAGAGTCCGGTGGATGAAACCGCTCTCCCCGACGTTAATAAAACCAATAATGAGGTCTTTATGAATGCCCCTTTCGATCAGCTGTTCACTTGGCTGAAAGATCACAAGATTACCGAAGTCGAATGTGTGGTCAGCGACTTGACCGGCATTGCACGCGGCAAAATTGCACCCACCAACAAGTTCCTGCATGAGCGAGGCATGCGCCTGCCGGAAAGTGTGCTTTTGCAAACGGTAACCGGGGACTTTGTCGACGACGACATTTACTACGACCTGCTCGACCCGGCCGACATCGACATGGTTTGCAAGCCGGTGGCCGACGCGGTTTACGTGATCCCATGGGCCATCGAGCCCACCGCGATCGTCATCCATGACACTTTCGACAAGTTCGGCAACCCGATCGAATTGTCGCCGCGCAACGTGCTGAAGAAAGTGTTGCAGCTGTACACCGACAAAGGCTGGAAGCCAATTGTCGCACCGGAAATGGAGTTCTACCTGACCCAGCGCTGCGAAGATCCGGACTTGCCGCTCAAAGCACCGATGGGCCGTTCGGGCCGAGCTGAAAGTGGTCGTCAGTCTTTTTCGATCGACGCCGCCAACGAATTCGACCCGCTGTTCGAAGACGTCTACGACTGGTGTGAACTGCAAGGCCTGGACCTCGACACGCTGATCCACGAAGACGGCCCGGCGCAGATGGAAATCAACTTCCGTCACGGCGACGCGCTAGACCTGGCCGACCAGATCACCGTGTTCAAGCGCACCATGCGTGAGGCCGCACTCAAGCACAACGTCGCGGCGACCTTCATGGCCAAGCCGATTGGCGACGAGCCCGGCAGCGCCATGCACATTCACCAGAGCGTGGTCGACATCGCCACCGGCAAGCCGATCTTCGCCGATGCCGACGGCACCATGAGCGAGCTGTTCCTGCACCACATCGGCGGCTTGCAAAAGTACATCCCTAAAGTGCTGCCGATGTTCGCGCCCAACGTGAACTCGTTCCGCCGCTTCCTGCCTGACACCTCGGCACCGGTCAACGTCGAGTGGGGCGAAGAAAACCGCACTGTCGGCCTGCGTGTGCCGACTTCGTCACCCGATGCCATGCGCGTGGAAAACCGCTTGCCGGGCGCCGACGCCAACCCTTATCTGGCGATTGCCGCCAGCCTGTTGTGCGGTTATTTGGGAATGGTCGAGCGCATCGAACCAAGTGCTGCGGTGCAAGGGCGCGCCTATGAACGTCGCAACCTGCGCCTGCCGATCACCATTGAAGACGCCCTGACCCAGATGGAAGAGTGCGAAACCATCGAACGTTACCTGGGCAACAAGTTTGTCCGCGGATACGTCGCGGTGAAGCGTGCGGAACACGAGAACTTCAAACGGGTGATCAGTTCCTGGGAGCGCGAGTTCCTGCTGCTTAGCGTCTAACCACTTGCCCCTGTGGGAGCGGGCTTGCCCGCGATGGCATTCTGTCAGTCAACGATGATGTTGAATGTGCCGTCCTCTTCGCGGGCAAGCCCGCTCCCACAGAGAACCGATCAAGAATCTCTGGAAGAATCCAATAATTAGAAGAGGTGTCGATATGCGTCTATTGAAATCCGTGGTCCCGGTCGCGCTGGCCGTCCTGTTCAGCGCCGTTGCGCAGGCTCAGCCACAGGTCAGCGTCTATAACTGGACCGATTACATCGGCGAAACCACCCTCGCCGACTTCCAGGCCAAAACCGGAATCAAGGTGATCTACGACGTTTTCGACTCCAACGAAACCCTGGAAGGCAAATTGCTCGCAGGCCGCACTGGCTATGACGTGGTGGTGCCGTCCAACCACTTTCTGGCACGCCAGGTCAAAGCCGGCGCGTTCCTGAAGCTGGACCGAGAACAACTGCCGAATTTCAAGAACCTCGACCCGAAACTGTTGGCGTTGCTTGAGAAAAACGACCCTGAAAACGCGCACTCCGTGCCGTACCTGTGGGGCACCAACGGCATCGGCTACAACGTCGACAAGGTCAAGCAAGTGCTGGGCATCGATCACATCGATTCCTGGGAGGTCCTGTTCGAACCGGAAAACATCAAGAAACTCAGCCAGTGCGGCGTGTCGATGATGGACTCGGCCGATGAAGTGTTCCCGGCCGTCCTCAATTACATGGGCATGGACCCGCGCAGCGAAAACCCTGAAGACTTCAAAAAGGCCGAAGCCAAGCTGCTGAGCATCCGCCCTTACATCACCTACTTCCATTCTTCCAAGTACGTTTCGGACCTGGCCAACGGTGATATTTGCGTGGCCTTCGGCTACTCCGGTGACGTGTTCCAGGCGGCCAACCGGGCCAAGGAAGCCAAGAATGGCGTGAACATCGCCTACGCCATTCCCAAGGAAGGCAGCAACCTGTGGTTCGACTTGCTGGCCGTTCCTGCCGACGCGAGCAATCCAAAAGAAGCCCATGCGTTCATCAACAACCTGCTGGACCCGCAAGTGATTGCCAAGGTCAGCGCTTCGGTCGGTTACGCCAACCCGAACCCGGCCGCCAAGCCGTTCATGGACCCGGAGCTGGTGAACAATCCTGAGGTGTACCCGCCACAGGAAGTCCTCGACAAGCTCTATATTTCCACCACTCCACCCCAGTCGATCATGCGTCTGATGACCCGTTCGTGGAGCAAAGTGAAGTCCAACAAATGAATCAGTACACCAACGAACACGCCCATTCCTACTACGCCGCATCGGCTAATAGCCTGACGCCGCGCCCGGCACTGGCCGAGGACCTGACCGCCGATGTCTGCGTGATCGGCGGCGGTTTCACCGGCGTCAACACCGCCATCGAACTGGCCCAGCGCGGGCTCTCGGTGATCCTGCTGGAGGCCCGGCGAATTGGCTGGGGCGCCAGTGGACGCAATGGCGGCCAGTTGATTCGCGGCATCGGCCACGACGTCAGCGGGTTCGCCCGGCATGTCGGCGCCGAAGGTGTACGTTATCTGGAACGCGCCGGAGTTGAATCGGTACAGGTCGTGGGCAATCGGATTCGCGAACACGGCATCGATTGCGACCTGCGCTGGGGCTTCTGCGAACTGGCCAACACCCCGGCGCAGTTCGCCGGGCTGAAGGCCGAACACGCGCAACTGATCGAATCGGGTTACGCCCATGAAACCCGCCTGGTCGAACCCGGGCAGATCCGCGAGCACGTCGTCAATTCCGGCGTATATGCCGGCGGCCTGGTGGACATGGGGTCGGGGCACTTGCACCCGTTGAACCTGGTCCTGGGCGAAGCGAAACTGGCGGAGTCGCTTGGTGTACGGATCTTTGAACAGAGCCCGGTGCTGGAGTTGATCCATGGCAGCACCGTGCAGGTTCGGTGTGCCGGCGGCACGGTACGCGCCGCCAGCCTGGTGCTGGCCTGCAACGCGCACCTGGAGGAACTCGAACCCAAGCTCAGCGGCAAGGTGCTGCCGGCGGGCAGTTACATCATCGCCACCGAGCCCCTGTCGAAGGACGCTGCCGCCCAACTGATCCCGCATAACGTCGCCCTGTGCGATCAGAAGGTCGGCCTGGATTATTACCGGCTCTCGGCGGACCGGCGCTTGCTGTTCGGCGGTGCCTGCCACTATTCCGGGCGCGATCCGGCAGACATTGCCGCCTACATGCGCCCGCAAATGCTGAAGGTATTTCCGCAATTGGCCAATGTGCGGATCGATTACCAATGGGGCGGCATGATCGGCATCTCGGCCAATCGCTTCCCCCAGGTCGGACGCTTGAGCCAGCACCCGAACGTGTTCTACGCCCAGGGCTACTCCGGCCATGGCCTGAACGTCACGCACTGGTGCGCCAAGCTCTTGGGCGAAGCCATCCACGCGGGCCACAGCCAAGGCTTCGACGTATTCAGCGCCGTGCCGCACATGACTTTCCCCGGCGGCCGCGCCCTGCGTTCGCCACTGCTGGCGCTGGGCATGCTGTGGTACCGGATGCGCGAAATGTTGGGTTAACGGCGTATGGCGAGGGGCCTGCCCCCTCCGTCTTCCGAAGGCGGTTTGCTTATCGGTGAAGCCACCATCGCCGCACCAAACGGCAACGGCTATCTCGGCGCACCTGGCCTGTTCGACGACAGCCAGATAGCGGGTTGGAAACACATCACTTACGCCGTGCACACCAAAGGCGGCAAGATCTTCCTGCAGCTTTATCATGCAGGTCGCCAATCCAATGTCGACGTGCAGCCTGAAGACAGCATCCCGGTCGGCCCATCGGAAGTCCTGCACGGCGGCGTGGCTCACACCACCGAAGGTTGGGTGCCCAATACCCCGAACCGCGACCTGACCATCGAAGAGATCGCAGAGCAGGTAGAAAACTTCCGCACCGCAGCTGAACGCGGCGTGAAAGCCGGTTTTGACGGCGTGGATCTGCATGGCGCCAACGGTTATCTGGTCGACCAGTTCCTGCAAGACAACAGCAACAAACGCACCGACATTTACGGTGGCTCATTTGAAAACCGCGCACGTTTTCTGCTGGAAGTCACCAATGCGCTGATTTCGGTCTGGGGTAGCGAACGTGTTGCCGTGCGCATCGGCCCAGGCGGCACCTGGGGTGACATGGGTGACAGCAATCCAGAAGCCCTGTTTACCTACGTAGCGCAACAACTGGCGCCGCTGAACCTGGCTTACCTGCACCTGATCGACCCGCGCATCCTGGGCAACATCGAGGACGAAAATGCCAGCCCTGCCCCCGTAGCTGCCCAGATGATTCGCCAGCATTACAACGGCGTGATCATCGCTGCCGGTGGCTTCAACGGTGAATACGCAGAAGCCATTCTTCAAGCGGGTGACGCCGATCTGGTTGCCTTCGGTCGCCACTTCATCGCCAACCCGGACTTGCCGGAGCGCCTGCGCCACAATCTGCCGCTGAACGCTTATGACCGCCCAACCTTCTTTGGCGGTACCGAAGTGGGCTACACCGACTACGCGTTCTATAAAGAAGAAGCGACGGCGTAACGTCTCACTTCGAGCGCGAGCTTCTGTCGCGCAAAGACCCAATGAAGCCTCCTTGCGGGGGCTATTTGCTTTGGGCGCGCAATCAACGGATCAGGCGCTGCGAACGGACGCTTAAACAACGAAGTTCCCGCCTGTTTAAACGAAGCCTCCTGTTACCACCCGAAGGCTACAACGCCTTGCGTCATCGCCTACGGGTAAGACAGAATCCGCCGGCTTGTGCGTCTAGGGCACGGGTTCTATCGTGGCTGGGTCACTGAAAAACAGTGATCGGGTTTGGTAGCCCGGTATAACTAGTCGCATAGCGCACCGTTTGCAGAACTGTTCAAGTCTCTGCTTTATGGTGGCCATGCGCAGGGCTCCCATGGGAGCGCCGGGTTCCTAGTTACCGGTCTACCAACCCGCGTATGGCCGCCACCCATCGTTTGGTAGCGTGGGTGAAGGCTCCGTTTTCAATTAGGAGTTTCACTATGATCAAACCAACACCCAACCCACCGGACACCGATCCGGCATCGCCCTACGAATCCCTCGATTCGAAAAAACTCCACGAAGCGGCCGAACGCGCCCTCGACCACTACCTCAACCCGGCTGCCCAGATCATGGCCAGCACCCACGAACCCGAACCGATGTTCCTCGCCAACCCCAAGTACGACACCGAATCCCTGCTGGCCAACGCCAGCGAATCATTGGGCTCTGCGGCCACCATGCTCAGTAATTTGGCGGCGTTATTGGAGAATTCACACCGCAGGACGCTACTGGGAATTACCCAAGTGGTCATGTTGGGGGAATTGGCGGTGAATCAGGCGCTGGATAAGGTTGAACTGAAGGAATAAGCACGATCCTCTGTGGCGAAGAACCGGTTCGTCGCCACAGAGAGAGATGTAGCCTGTTCTGGCGGCTATCGGCCAGAAGTGGTTACCCAGCGGGAGGAACAAAAGACCGCGAACCCGCAAGCATGGCCACTCTATTCACCTTCATCAAACGTTCCAGTGCGGACCTCCCCGTCGCGCACGTAGCGGTTGATCAACACACCGTTCGGTGTACTTATCGAGTTCACCAATGTGAAGGCCTCAGGTTGCGCCGTGTCGTCGAACAAGCGCTTGCCGCGTCCCAGAACCACGGGAAACGTCATCAGCCGAAGTTCGTCGACCAACCCGGCGGCGAGCAGTTGATGCACCAGATTGCCGCTGCCCTGCGTCAACAGGTCAGCGCCGTCGCGGTGCTTGAGCGTGCGGATCGCGTCGACAAGGTTTCCTTGCAATGCATGACTGTTGTGCCAATCCAGCGTCTCGGGGCGATGCGTGGCTACATGCTTGGGGACGCTGTTGAACAGGCTGGCGATGTCATGACTGTTGGAGTCGGCAGGTCTGTGGGGCCAGTACGCCGCGAATATGTCGTAAGTGCGCCGCCCCAGCAGCAACTCGAACGGCTGCGAAAACAGATCCTGTATCGCCTGGCCGGAGACTTTGTCGGCGTAAGGCACGATCCAGCCACCGAAGCGGAATTCGCCACTGGTGTCTTCTTCCGGCCCGCCCGGCGCTTGCATAACGCCATCCAGACTCATGAATGCGGCAACGGTGAGCTTGCGCATGGTCTTCTCCCGGTGAGTTCTCGTACAGGGAATGCCTGAGATCGGTGCGATGCGACAGATTCATTCCCTGTTTGTTAGTCGAACAAGGCGCGGTGAAATCGACAGCGCTATATCCGGATGACTGGCCGGGTTCGACGAATTCGCTACATCCGCTTCGTTTCACTCACTACTGTCGACAAATTGGAGTGGTAGCCACCGCCTAATGCCTTGATCAGCGTGACCTCGCTTTCCAGGCGTTGCCCTTGCAAAAGGGCCAGGCTGCTCTGTTCGGCCAACAGCGGCAGGTTTGCTTCCAATGCCACTACCCGACCTAACAAGCCACGCTGGTAATGCGCTTCGGCGCTGTCACGGTTGAAACGAAAATTACCGATTCGAGCCTGCTGCAACCTCTCCTCCGCGTCCAGCCCTTGCAACTTGCTACCGGCTACAGCGACGTCACGCACGGCGTCAAGCACCGCCTGATTGTATTGCTGCACGAGGGTGTTGCTCAGGCTGCGGGTGTTTGCCAGTGCGGCATTGAGGCGCCCCCCATCAAAGATCGGCAGGGTCACGCCAGGGATCAGATTGATTTGCCGGCTACCGTGGTCCCACAGGTCCCCCATGTGCAGCGCGTCGGCACCGAAGAATGCCTTGATGTCGAAACTCGGATAAAAGGCTGCCTTGGCCGCATCGATATTGGAGTAAGACGACTGCACCAGCCACCTCATTGCCTGCAAATCCGGGCGTCGCGCCAGTAACTCATAGCCCAGGCTTTGCGGCACGCCATAGGCGTGTTCTGGCAGGGTTCGCGGCTTCAATGGCAGCGAGACTTCGGCACCGACGCCGATCAACGCTCGCATGGCCTCGCGCAGTTGCTGCGTCTGGCTGCGCAAGGCCGCTATCTGACGATTGATCAAAGCCTGATTGCTCAGTGCCAGTTGATTCTGTGGCTGTGCCTCCAGACCACGTTCGATGAGCGCCTGATGCGCGGCCACCGCTTCGGCGGCAATGGCCGACATTTGTTCCAGGTTGGCGAGCAATTGTTGCGCCGTCTGGATCTGGAAATACAACAGGGAAACGCCACTGGATACTTCCAGCTCGACCCAGGCCGCTTCAGCCTGGCGCGCGTTGCGCACGCCCAAGGCTGCATCGACTTGCGCACGCTGGCGCCCCCAGAGATCGAGTTGGTACGTGCCGCCGAGACCCACAATGCCCTCGGTGTACCAGGGGCCGGTGAGGCCGATTTCCGGTTCGTTTTGCGCGAAAGGGCCGAGAAAGCCGTTGGCGGAGACGTGCTGGCGATTGACCAACCCGACCAGATCGACTTGCACGCCAGTCAGTGATTTCACCGAGGCAGCCTGCGCACGGGCCTGATCGATATGACTGCGAGCGATGGCGATGCCCGGAGCCTGAGCGACTGCCATGTCGATCAACTGGTCCAGTTGTGGGTCCTGATAGCGTGCCCACCAACGCGCCTCGGGCCATCCCTCTCGGGCCAGGTGCAAGTCATCCGAGAGACGGATGCTGGCCGGATCGCGCTGCGGCACCAGGTCGCCCTCCTCGCGGATCAGTGCGCATCCGCCGAAAGCCAGGCACAGGCCAAGAAACGCGCACAGTCGAGTACCGGCATTCATGAACGCAGCTCCGCCAGTGTCCCCAACTCGATTGAGCGCCAATCCGGTAGCGAATCAAACTGCCGACGTAGCTCATGCAGCGCCTGTAACAACGCGTCAACGGCCGGTCCACCGGCTGCTGGCGGATTGAAGGGTGGCAAGGTATCCAACGCAACCGCCGGATTTTGCAGCCGTGTCGCGTAGCTGACCAGCCACGCCGCCAGTTGCGCCTGATGTTCGTCCAGCCAGGTCTGCAGCGACCTCGGCAACTCGACATTGAGTGCCGTTCGGTAGCGTTGTAGTTGGTCGGTCAACAGGAGGATCTCTCGGGCCTTGGCCAACAGCGTCTGCGTGAACAGTGTCAGCGATTCATGCTCACTCTGCTGCCAACCAGGCTCCAGTGCGACCCGCGCGAGCATGGCCTCGCATTCGGCGAGCTGACCCCAACTGCGCACACTCGGTTCGTAGAGGCGATCGCTCGATACACTGGACATGGGTGAACGCAATAATCCGGCGATGCTCTGCAACAGTGTGCCCAGACGCCGGAGCAAGCTGTCACCCTCACGTTCCGGCCACAGCAGCCCCTGCACCAGTGTGCTGACCAGAACGCCGAGCATGATGCCGACCAGCCGGTCGCGGATCTCCGTGAGATCAGTCGTCGGGCCAAACTGTTCAAGCAAGGCGAGAGCAAAACAGAACATGATCTGCAGACCGGCATAGCTGATGCGCTCGGAACCCGCCGCAACCCAGGCACCCAGTCCGATCACCGGCAGACTCATGATCAACAAGCCGACCAACGTTTCGATGCCCGGAATGACAAAGACTGTGCACAGCAGTGCCAATGCACTCCCCAGCAGGCAACCGCCAATACGTAACACGCCTTTTTGTGTCGAAGCGCCGAGACTGGGCAAAGCGATGATCACACAGGTCAGCATCACGGTGTGGATACCCGGCCAGTCCACTGCGTTGTAGAACACATAGCACAGCATCGTCGCCAGCCAGGTTTTGAAGGCAAAAAACAGGTAATCGGGATTGCTGAAGGCATCGTTTGCCAACAGTGGCTCCTTCACCGCAGCGTTGCTGGCCGGGATCGCACGTTCATTTACGGCCAGGCTGCGCAACGCGTCACGCATTTCTTCCAGAGCTGGAGGTATCAGCGGCCGCGTCAACGCTGCGCTGTACAACGACAGCAACGGCGACTTGAAGTCCTCGTCGATGGCTTTGGCCAGTGCTGCACAATCCTGACGTAACGCCGTCAGTGCCTCGGTGTCAGAGACAGCGGCATTCAAGGTGGCCACTGCGGCATACAACCGGCTAACGCCGGTAATCAACGCCAGATTCCGGACTTCATGGTCGCGATTGCCGGTGTCGCGCATGCTGGAAAATTTCAGCAGTTTTTGCAGGCCCAGGACGCCCTGCTGGACATCAGTCGCGCTGATTAACGGATTGTTCGTCCGCCCCTCCTCCAATGCAACAAGGCACGCCTGCATCTGCACCAACTGTCGCTGCATGGCCTCGCGCAATAGCTGCTGCGGTTCTTGCGGCAACAGCAACGTGTTTACCAGCAGGGTGATAAGCGTCGGGTAGACCACCGCCATCCATACCCACAGGCAGGCACGTAACAGCAGCTCAGGCTGCGTAATGGTATCCACCAGGCTCTGCACGTAGATGGTGACGATAGCGACTACAAAAAACAGCGGGCCGAGGCGCGTCGCACGCATGCCAAACAGGCTCACGAGAAACACCACGCTGGCAAGAAGGATGCGCAGCAGCGGGTAGCCGTAGGTGTACTTGAGCAGAACAATTGCAATGCCGATGGCAAGCGTCGCGCTGACGATGAACAGGATGCCGGCCATTCTCGTCAGTACCACGTTGGTCTGACTGACGAAAAACACCATGATCAACGAAAGCGCCAACAGCGGCACTTCAAGACTCATAGAGAGGATGATGACCAGCGTGCACGCCACCAGATTGCGCAGTACGGCGTTGCTGCGCCCGGGAAACGCCGCCAGCTCTGCGACGAGGAAACGCCACAGCCGCTCAGACCCGCCATTCACGACATTCATTGCCGCTTGCCTTCGCCGCTATCGGTATGGATCACGGCTACGGCCGATGCACCGATCCGGAACAGCTGCGGGTCGGGTTGATCGACACGAATGCGCACCGGGAAACGTTGTGCCACCCGCACCCAATTGATGGTTCTGGCAACCTTGGGCAATCCACTGACCTGGGCGCCGCCGTCGTCAGGGAAAACGCCAAAGCCAATGGAGTCTACGGTACCGCTGAAAGCACGCCGGCTATCGCTCATCAGATAGAGCGTGCTGCGGTTACCGGTTTGAATATTGTCCAGTTCGGTCTCGCGAAAGTTCGCCACCACGTACCAGTGCCGAGTATCGATCAGGCTGAACAGCGGATGGCCGGCGGCAGCAAACTGGCCGTCGGACGTGGTCAAGCCAACGACTCGTCCGTCGAACGGTGCGAGCACAACACTGTGTTCCAGATCCAGTTCGGCTCGGGCTATTTGCGCCTGAATCACTGCGCGCCTGGCCACCAACGCATCAACCCCACTGACGGCAGCTGCGGCTTGCTTGACCTGTAGCTGCGCGGCGTTCAATTCGGCACGGGCACTCTTGGCAGCGGTGCGCGCCTGGTCCACCTGTTCCTCGGAGACATAGCCGCGCGACAACAGCGGTTCCATGCGCCGCAGGGTGTCCGCCGTCTGGTTAGCCGTCGCCTTGGCCCGTTCGATACTGGCTTGTACGGCGTCAGAGTTGAATTGCTGGGCATCAACCTGACGCTGGCTGAGGATGATTTCCTGGTTCAACGCATACATTGACGCACGTGTCTGATCAAGGACGTCCTGATAGGGCCGCGCATCGATGCGCAACAGCACATCCCCTTGCTTTACCTGTTGGTTTTCGTGCACCGGTAGCTCGACGATGCTGCCACTCACCTCGGGGGTGACACTAATGGTGTCAGCGTAGGCATAGGCGTCATCGGTGCGCGGCGCATTGTCGAGCCGCCAGACCACCGCCAACAGCAGCGCCACTGTCAGCCCCAGCAACACCAGGATCAACACCCGCCGGGGCAACGGCTTCACAGCATTTTCGCTCATGGTGGGTGACTCCCGGTCAGGACTGGAAAAACAGAAGCCAGGCACTCAAGGCGAAGAGCGCGGTGAGCATGGGATAAGCCAGTGTCGGTGGCGTCAGCCAGGCGCTTAAACCGCGCCGGGCCAACAAGCGATGGACGAGCAAGACCAGCAGTGCGGCGCCGAGGATGCAGAACAACCAGTCAGGAAAAAACGCTCCCAGCACAGGCACCGATGACGCATTGGAACAGGCCGAGAGCGCCAGGGTCAGCAGCACAACGGCGCCGTGCCTGGTTCTCGCGTTCTTCCCCTCATGGCACATCAAGACTCCCCCATCAACGGTATGCCCGAGTCCCCACTATAGAGGTGTATCTGATTCAGTCATTTGGACTTCGTGTCTGGGCCACAGATTTTATTTATAACCCACAAAGATGGGAGTTTTACAGCCGCTGACCTCCATCGTATCGACTTTCGATTTGCTCAATTGCGAGTCACTTCTATATTGAGGAGGTGCTCTGAACTTCCTGCCCTTTGTTGAGCCTTGGCCCATGGCAACTACTGATCAGCTGATCATCTGCGAGCACTGCGACTGTGTGTATGAAAAAGTCACGCTCGCCAAACACCAGAAAACCCTGTGTACGTGCTGCGGCGGCGTGCTCCAGCGCTATAACGGTCTGACAGTGGAGCAACGCCTGGCGTTGACCTTCGCCGCGTTGATGCTGTGGGTTTTCGCCAATTTTTATCCGGTCATGAGCATCAGCCTCAAAGGCTTGAAAAACAGTGCAACGCTCTGGGATTCAGTCCTGGCCCTGAGCATGGGACCGATCACCTTCATTGCGATGGTCGCGGCGATTGCGATGATCATCGCACCGATTTTCCAGCTGTTGTTGCTCATCTGGGTCCTGGGTTTTGCCCTCTCACACCGTCGTTCACCCGGTTTTAAATTCTGCATGCGCTGGCTGGAGGCCCTCAGGCCCTGGAGCATGCTGGAAGTCTGCCTGCTGGGTGCAATGGTGGCGGTCATCAAACTCGCCGGATTGCTGGACGTACTGCCCGGCATCGGCCTGTTTGCGCTTGCCGTGCTGAGCCTGATGATGATCCGCATCGCCGGGCGCGATATCCGTGAATTATGGGACATTCCATGAACAGCCCACCGGTCGCCAGCGAACTCAACCTGTGTCTGTGTCACAGCTGCGGCCTGGCCTGCGACATGACCGGCGAGCCGCACGAATGTGAGCGCTGCGGTGCGCCCCTGCATCGGCGCAAAACCAACTCGCTGAACCGCACATGGGCCTACATGTTCACCGCCCTGGCGTTTTACGTCCCGGCCAATCTGTTGCCGGTGATGAACACCAAGATGGTCGGTAACGGCGCCGACAGCACGATCATGAGCGGCGTACTGGAGTTCTGGGAGGCCGGCGCGTGGGACATCGCCCTAATCATTTTCATCGCCAGCATCGCGGTGCCGGGCATCAAGTTTTTGGCCCTGACGTTCCTGCTGTTGTCCGTACACCGCGACAGCCAGTGGGCGCTCAAGGAGCGGTCGCAGCTGTACCGCTTTGTGGAGGTTATCGGTTACTGGTCAATGCTCGATGTGATCGTCGTGGCACTGGTGGCCTCCCTGGTGAAGTTTCAAGCCCTGGCCGACATCGAGCCGCGCCCGGGCATCCTGTTTTTTGGTTTGGTGGTGGTGTTCACCATGCTGTCGGCGATGAGTTTCGACCCGCGCCTGATCTGGGATTCAACGCGGGAAAACCCACAAAACGAGGAGGTCATGGATGAAGTCGCAAGCCACTGAAGGGCCACAGGCCCCCGGACAGGCCCCAATCAAGACCGGCCGCAGCGTTTCACTGGTCTGGATCGTTCCGATTGTCGCGGTATTGGTGGGTATTTCCCTGGTCGTCCACAGCATCTTGCAGGAAGGCCCGACTATCACGGTTACGTTCAAGACCGGTGATGGCCTGACGGCCAACAAGACCGAGGTCAAATACCGCAACGTGATCATCGGCCAAGTCTCGGACGTAGAACTGAGCAACGACCAGAAGAGTGTCAACGCCACGATCAAACTGGCCAAGCAGGCCGAAAGCTTCACCCGTGAAGACTCGCAATTCTGGGTCGTGCGTCCGCGCATCGGTGCCGGCGGTGTCTCAGGGATCGATACATTGCTGTCCGGTGATTACATCGGCGCCGACATCGGCCAGGCCAATGGCCGCGCGAAAAACTTCAAGGGCCTGGAAAACCCGCCGGCGATCACCTATGGCGAACCCGGCAAGCGTTTCACCTTGCACACCCAGGACCTGGGCTCGCTGGACATTGGCTCGCCGGTTTACTACCGCAAGATTCCGGTTGGCCAAGTGGTGGCCTATGGGTTGGACCCGGATGGCAAAGGGGTGAACATCGACTTGTTCATCCATGCACCCAATGACCAGTACGTCACCGAAAACACCCGTTTCTGGAACGCCAGCGGTATCGACGTGAGCGTCGGTGCCAACGGTTTTGCGGTCAAGACCGAATCCTTGTCCTCGATGTTGGTAGGCGGTATTGCCTTTCGCGCGCCGGAATACAGCCCCAACGATAAACCTGCCGCCGAAGAATATGCCTACGAACTGTTCGAGGACCAGCAAAGTGCCCTCGCGCCACCGAATGGCAAGCCGCAATTCCTGGCCCTGCGTTTCGATCAGGCCATGCGCGGGCTCAAGGTCGATGCGCCGGTGGAATTCCTGGGCATGGAGATCGGCAAGGTGGTATCGGTCAATCTGGACTTCGACGCGCAAAAGCGCACGTTCCCGGTCAATGTCGGCATCGTGATCTATCCGCAGCGTCTGGGGCAGGCCCACACCAAAATGATCAAGGCGCTCAATCATGACCCCAATGACGAAGCGGCCAGCGTTCGGATGATTGGCTCGTTTATCGAAAACGGCCTGCGCGCCCAGGCCCGTACCGGCAATCTGTTGACCGGTCAGTTGTACATTTCCCTGGACTTCTACCCTAAAACCGAAAAAGTGGCCTTCGATCCAAACGCACGCCCGGTCATGATTCCGACGTTGCCGGGTAGCCTTGAGCAATTGCAGGAAAAACTGGAGGCCATGGTCGACAAACTCAACAAACTGCCAATCGATCGTATTGCCGGCAACCTCGACAGCAACCTCGTGGAACTGCGCAAAGGCTTGGCGCAATTCAATACCAAGACCCTGCCCGGTGTGAGCACCACCCTGTCGGACGTCAGCACAACCCTGCAATCGGCCAATACGACGATAAAGTCGGCCGGTTCCACCATCGCCGAAGACTCGCCGCAACGGGTACAACTGGGAGAAACACTGGATGAACTGGGGCGCGCGGCAAGAGCGTTGCGTCAGCTGGCGGATTATTTGAGCCGGCATCCAGAATCGCTGATTCGTGGTCGACCCGAAAATGCCTCGGCTAAGGACCTGAAACAATGACCGCGCCGCAGAACAAAGGAGCACGACGTATGGGTTTTTCGCCGAAGATCACCTTGATCACTGCGCTGATGCTGCTGGCGGCCTGCCGCAGTGAACCGGTTCATTACCACACGCTGATGCCGCAGCAAACCGGGGGCGCGGCGCACAGTAACGGGATGTACATCGAGTTTGATGCTGTCAGTGTGCCGGCGCAGGTCGACCGGACGCAGATAGTCATTCGCCAGGGAAACAGTGGCCTGGTCCTGCTGGAAACCGACTGGTGGGGCGCATCACTGTCTGAGGAATTACAAAGCGCACTGGCGGCTCAACTGATCAACGCCAACCCCCCACGCAAATTGTCGTTGCGAGTGGAGGTGCAGCGCTTTGATTCTGTTCCCGGCCAGTACGGGCTGATCGAGGCGACCTGGCGCTTGCGGGGCATCGGTGAAGGCAATGTTTCATCACTCACCTGCCACAGCACTTTGCAAACGCCTTCGGCGACAAGTATCGAAGATCTGGTTGCCGCCCAGCAGAACAATGTCAAACGCCTGGCGGCCGTGATCGGCCAGGCGGCCAGGGGGTCGCAACAGAGTTGCCCGTCCTCCGGTTGAAACCGATTACGCCGGCTTAAGCTCAACGGTGAAACAGCAGCCGTTGGGCTCAAGGCTGCCGAGCGCCACTTGCCATTGCTGTCGGCTACAGATCCGCTGCACCCGCGAAAGCCCTGATCCCAAGCCCGTTCCCCGACTTTCATCGTCGGGTATGAAAGGCTGGAACATCGCATGACGTTTTTCTTCCTCGGCAAAGCAACTGCGGCACTTCTGTAATAAGTTTCACACCGTATTTGATATTGACTTTCAAATACTCCGCGCAACTAGTTAGTTTGTAATAATGTTGTAGATCATCACACTAGAAGCATTTGACCTTCGATCATCTGCGCAAAATTTTCACATCCGTTTCACCACGTTCACACGCCTCAGCCTTTAACGTACCGCTCATCATCCAGGTTTAGTAAAACTTGATTTGAAACTCGTCAGTTTTTTCTGCGGCCAAGGCCGCTTTATGTCCGGTGTTGCGAACAGTCAAGGGTAAGAACATGCTCAAAACGGTATCACCTGCCACCTCAGCGCCACGCCAGGGTTCGCGCCTCACCCGAATGGTTGCGATCTCGGGCTCACTGTTGGTGGCTGCTCTCGTGACCGGTTTTGTCATGTGGCACACCTCGCCAACAAACCTGGGAAGCGCCGATGCTCAGACCCATGCCGAACTGTTCAAGCATTGGCAGGCCGGAGAAGTGGTTGTGTTGGTGCGACACGCCGAGCGCTGTGACCGTTCAAGCAATCCGTGCCTGGGCCCTGCCGACGGCATTACCCGCCTTGGCAGTGAAACGGCTACGGCAGTAGGCCAAGGCTTTATGGGCCTGGGCATGGCGCAGACCGACGTATTCACAAGCCCGGTGACCCGCACCCAACAAACAGCGCACGCCATGTTCGGCAAGGATGCGGTCGCACAAGAATGGCTGGCCAGTTGTGGCACCACACTGCGTAACGACGTGGTTGCGCACAAGGTTGCCCATCGCAACAGCGTGCTGGTGACGCACAGTGGCTGTATCAGCGACTTTGAAAAAGAGACGGGTTTCAAACACGCCGCCGACAGTGAATACACCAGTTCATTGTTCGTCAGCATCGATGCACAAGGGCAACTCAAGGTGTTGGGCATCCTTCAACCTGAAGACTGGCCCTCGCTGGCGACTGCAGCAACACGCAAGTAACGACTCGCCAGCCGGCAGTAACAATGGAAGGTGAACGGTGCATTTTAAGTGCACCCATGGAACCTTCCTTAGTTAAGTGCCCGACAGTGAAAGTTAATCTTTCTCAATGGACAGCTGAACACTAGTTCACCTTTATTTTCGATTTTGTCAGGAACCATTCAACCAAGGAGGCTGATAGTTCCAGATCAAAGAAATCACTTACTCCGGCTGTATCTGTGCCTTCGGGCAATTTATTCCAGTGCTGTGCTTTCGCAGGATTGCGCCGAGCCCTGCACTGAATTCGGTAACGTCTCTAAGTCAGGTCGAGTCATGACGTCCCAAAACAATCCGTTGCGACACCCGGTCGGGGCACAGTCCTACCGTTATACCGGCACTTCAAACGCCGCCAATCGCTGGATTGTGCCCGGTCTGGTTCTCGCCTTTGTGGTGTTCTACCTGCTGCCCTTGATGACCCACGGCCTGTGGATCCCAGACGAACCTCGCTATGGTCAGATCAGCCAGGAAATGCTCCTGAGCGGCAACTGGGTCGCGCCGCACTTCATGGGCGTTCGCTACTTCGAAAAACCCATCGCCGGTTACTGGATGATCGCCCTCGGCCAGGCAGTTTTTGGTGACAACCTGTTTGGTGTGCGTATTGCTTCGGCGCTCAGTACCGGGCTGAGTGTCTGGTTGACGTATCTGATCGCCCGCAGGCTTTGGAGCGACCCGCGCAAAAGCGCGGCCTGCGCGTTGCTGTACATGAGTTTCGGGCTGATTGCCGGCCAGGCCGGTTACGCCAACCTCGATCCGCAATTCACCTTCTGGGTCAACCTGAGCCTGGTTGCGCTGTGGTTTGCCCTCGACGGTCAAACCCCACGAATCAAGGTGGGTGCCTGGGCGATGCTGGGGTTCGCCTGTGGCATGGGCTTCATGACCAAGGGCTTTCTGGCCTGGTTGTTACCCGTGTTGATCGCCCTGCCCTACATGCTTTGGCAACGGCGCATGGGTGAACTGGTGCGTTACGGTTCGTTGGCCGTGCTGGTGGCGGTGGTGGTGTGCTTGCCTTGGGTGCTCGCCATTCACCACCGGGAGCCGGACTTCTGGCGCTTTTTCTTCTGGAACGAACACGTGCGCCGGTTCGCCGCCGATGATGCACAGCATGCGCGGCCATGGTGGTTCTATCTGCCCTTGCTGGTGGTGTCGAGCCTGCCATGGGCGGCGTTGCTTCCGACCACGTTCATCAACGCCTGGAAGCACAAACGCCAGCCTGTCATCGGTTTTCTGCTGCTTTGGCTGCTGTTGCCACTGGCTTTCTTCAGTTTGAGCAGCGGCAAACTGCCGACCTACATCATGCCGTGCCTATTGCCGCTGGCCCTGCTGATGGGGCACACGGTCATGGAGCTCCTGAACCAAGGACGAGGCCGCTTACTTCGCATCAATGGTGCGATCAACGTCACCGTGGGCACGATTGCCCTGATCGCTCTGCTCTATTTTCAGGTTTCCAGGGAAATCTACGAAAACACCGAGATGTTCAGCCTGTCCCTGGTGTTCATCGTGTTGCTCGGCTGGATCATCAGCAACTCATTGCAAGTCCTGCGTCCATTGATGTTTTGGGCGATACCGGCGCTCGGCATCTGGATGCTGGTTGCGTTGTTGCCGGCGGCCATGCCGGCACAGGTCGTCAACAGCAAGATGCCGGACCAGTTCATTGCCGAGCACCTCGATGCATTGGGCGAAACCAGTTCTTTGCTCAGTAACGATCTCGGTGCGGCCTCCGCGTTGTCATGGCGTTTGAAGCGCCCGCAAGTCGATCTGTTCAATACCATCGGCGAGCTGAAGTACGGTCTCGGCGACCCGGCCATGGCTTCGCGCAAAGTGACCCTGGACAACGTCGATGAGTGGATGACCGAGGCGCGTAAAAAAGGCTCGGTCGGTGTGGTGATGCGGGTCAACAATGTCGCGGAAATCCAAGAAGTCGAGCGGTTGCCTGTCGATGGCAAACGCTATCAGCGTGGCAATCTGCAGATCCTGATTTTTCCGCAAACCAGCCCTGACAGCGTTTCGCCAACAGCACCGACTGGAAACCCGCCATGAAATTCTGGGCCAGTGACAGGGGCAGGTTAACGCTGCTGCTGGCCACGGCAGCGCTGATGCTGTTGTTGGGGTTGGGCAGCCGGGAGTTGTGGGGCGCGGAAACACGCTGGGCCAACATCGCCTTACAGATGCTGCAAAGCGGTGACTATTTTGATCCCTACCTCAAGGGCGGGGCCTACTACGACAAACCCCTGCCCTCCTATTGGTTGATTACCGCCTCCGCCTGGTTGACGGGTGGCCTGGACCCTTGGTCGTTGCGCCTCTCGTCGGTGATTGCGGCGTGGCTGAGCGTGTGGCTGGTGTACCTGATCGGCGAACGGCTGTATCGCAAAGGTACCGGTTTGATTGCCGGCTGGATGCTGGCGACCACCTTCTATTTTATCTTCTGGGCACGGGTTGCCACGGCTGACATTCTCACGGTGTGCGGCGTACTGGCGGCGGTGTGGTGGTACTGGCGGGGGCCCGACGACACACGGTTCAGCCGCTACCTGGTGTTTTGCCTGCTGCTGTCCCTGACCTCACTGTTCAAAGGTTTGATCGGCTTCATCCTGCCAGGGTTGTTGTTATTGCCTCATCTGTTGCAGGAGGGTCGCTGGAAACGCCACCTCAATTGGCGGCTGTGTGCAGCCCTGTCGATTGCCGGCGTTTTCTACATGTCACCGTTCATGTTGTCGCATGTGTATGGCACACCGACCTATGGCGAAAGTGGCTTGGGCTTGGTGTTGCGCGAAAATGTCGTCCGGTTCTTCCAGCCGTTCGATAACATCGGGCCGATTTACACCTACCTGCTTTACCTTCCCGTCTACACCTTGCCATGGGCGCCGTTCTGGTTGTTGGCGCTGTGGGTCGCTGCACGCAACTGGCGCAGTGTCGAACCCAATACACGTTGGCTGATCTGGGGGCTGGGGCTGCTGATGCTGTTTTTCACCGCCAGCGGCAGTCGGCGCAGCTACTACGTATTGCCCCTCGTGCCCTTCGCCCAGTTACTGGGGGCCTGGTGGATCACCCGGCGCATGGCCGAACGCAACGCCGACAGTGCGTTTGGCAGTCGCGGGTTGAAGATCGGTCTCGGGGTGAGCGCAGTCGTATTGATGACTGTGCTCGGCGTGCTGTACCCCTGGACTAACAGCGGTGGCGGCGTGGTGGATTTCGGTGAGACGGTCAAGTTTGAAGCCAGCAAGCGGGCGCCGTTGGAGCACTGGCGCATGGTAATGATCGACGTCGACAACAAAGTGCCGATGTACCTGCAAACCGGTGGCGCACCGTTCTATTACGTGCAGGAAACCGAGGACTTCCCTCGCTCCGGCAACACCGCGACACTGATGGCCTGGCTGGATAACGCCAGCGGCCAACACTGGAATCCGCAGCGCACCATTGTGGTCGCGCAGTACCACAAGGGAGATGCGCTGCCGCTGAACTACCTGAGTGCCGACCACCAGGTCATCACCACCACGCCCACCAACGGCGAGCGGATGTTCCACGCCCGAGAGGACCAGAGCGTGGCGTTTATTCCCGAGTCGTCCACGACGAAAACCGAAACGACCGGCCCCTAGGCGTCCGCCGGGCCACTGAGCTATCCTTTCGCCACCTTCTGGTGTGGAGCGGCCGCCCGTCACAATCGGGGCGATTGCTCAAATCCCGATACGGCTGGTGCCCCCCCCCAACATCGCGCTTGATCTGCCTGCCCTTGATCGATGACATCGTTTGACATCGATCAAGGGCAAGGGGCCAAAGGAATGCTAACCTGAATGGAAATGACATGTATTAACGGTTTCTTTGACGTTTTTTTCTCATTTAGCGCTCTACATTCCCTGCCGACTCAAAGCATGCAAATGATTCGCATTGATTGACAGGTGAATCGGCGTGCATGACTTCTAAAAAAGAACAGGAGCAGCCCCCCAGAATGACGCCCTCG
Organism: Pseudomonas sp. C9; assembly: GCF_002000165.1. Lineage (NCBI taxonomy): Bacteria > Pseudomonadati > Pseudomonadota > Gammaproteobacteria > Pseudomonadales > Pseudomonadaceae > Pseudomonas > Pseudomonas sp. C9. Next base: position 130,808 of record NZ_MPAK01000001.1, read on the forward strand.
ATCCCTTCGTTCCTCAAATCCGCACTGCTGAGCACTGCACTGCTGGCCGCCGGGCACGTGTATGCCGCTGATACCGCCGGTATCGTGGTCTACAACGCCCAACACGAAAGCCTGACCAAGGCCTGGGTCGAGGGTTTCACTCAGGAAACAGGGATCCCGGTCACCTTGCGCAACGGCGACGACACCGAGATGGGCAACCAGATCGTACAGGAAGGCGCCGCCTCCCCGGCCGATGTGTTCCTGACCGAAAACTCCCCGGCCATGGTGCTGGTCGACAAGGCCGGGCTCCTTGCTCCGGTAGCGCCGACCACGCTGGAACAAGTCGAATCAGCTTATCGTCCGGCGCATGGCAAATGGATCGGGATCGCCGCGCGCTCCACGGTGTTCGTGTACAACCCGAGCAAGCTGCCTGAAGCTGATTTGCCCAAGTCGCTGATGGACCTCGCCGGGCCAAACTGGAAAGGCCGTTGGGGCGCGTCGCCGGCCGGCGCCGACTTCCAGGCCATCGTCGCCGCCGTGCTCGAACTCAAGGGCGAAGCAGCTACCCTCGAATGGCTTAAAGGGTTGAAAGCCAACGCCACGATTTATCGCGGCAACAGCGCCGTACTCAAGGCAGTCAATGCCGGCCAGGTCGACAGCGGCGTGATCTACCACTATTACAGCTACGGCGATCAGGCCAAGACCGGCGAAAACAGCAAGAACACCGCCCTGTACTACTTCAAACATAAAGACCCGGGTGCCTTTGTCAGTGTTTCCGGTGGCGGCGTTCTGGCCTCCAGCAAACACAAGGAAGAAGCACAGGCGTTCCTGAAATGGATCACCGGTAAAGAAGGCCAGAAAGTCCTCGAAACCGGTAAGTCGTTCGAGTACGCCGTGGGTAAAAACGCACCCTCCAACCCTAAACTGGTGCCTTTGCAGCAGCTGGACGCGCCAGCAGTCGATGCCTCAAAACTCGACAGCAAAAAAGCCGTGGAGCTGATGACTCAGGCGGGATTGCTCTAATTGATGCCAGAAACCCTGCCAGGGGGTGTCGCCACGGCGATGCCCTCGAACTTGCGACGACGCGCCCGTGGTGTCTTCGCAGGTCGCGGCGGCGCGTGGGTGATCAGTTTGTCCATACTGGTCTCGCTCCTGTCGCTGTTACCGATTGCCTTCGTGCTCGGTGTGTCGATCCAGACAGGCTGGGCGGCCATCGTGCCGCTGGTCTTTCGACCTCGGGTCGCTGAATTACTGTTCAACACCGTGCTGCTGGTGCTGATCACTATTCCTTTATGCATCATGCTGGGCCTGGCGCTGGCCTGGTTGACAGAACGCACCAACCTGCCGGGTCGACGCGGGTGGTCGCTGCTGGCGACGGCGCCGCTGGCCGTACCGGCGTTCGTACACAGCTATGCGTGGGTGAGCCTGGTGCCACCGATACATGGGCTGTTTGCCGGCGTCCTGGTCTCGGTCATCGCCTACTTCCCGTTCCTGTACCTGCCAATCGCCGCCACCTTGCGCCGGCTCGACCCGGCCATCGAAGACGTCGCCGAATCGCTGGGGCTCAAGCCCTGGGCGGTGTTCTTTCGTGTGGTGCTGCCGCAACTGCGTCTGGCCATTTGTGGCGGAGCGTTGTTGGTGGGCCTGCACTTGCTGGCCGAATATGGCCTGTACGCGATGATTCGCTTCGACACCTTCACCACCGCGATCTTCGACCAGTTCAAATCCACCTTCAACGGCCCGGCCGCCAACATGCTGGCCAGTGTGCTGGCCCTGTGTTGCCTGGCGATGCTGACCGCCGAATCCGCCGCTCGCGGAACGGCGCGTTATGCCCGGGTGGGGTCGGGAAGCGCGCGCGCACAGCGGGTTGTGCGCTTGGGTTCGCTAGCCAAAACACTTGGCCTGCTGCTGCAAATCTTCACCTGCACGCTGGCACTGGGTGTGCCGTTGATCACGCTGGGCAAGTGGCTGATGGCGGGCGGCACACAGGTCTGGGAACTGGACGAATTGATGCCGGCACTGCAACAGACATTGCAGCTTGGCGCGGCGGGCGCGGTTCTGACGACCTGCGCTGCGATTCCGATTGCCTGGCTGTCAATTCGCTCGCCGGGACGGTTGCAACGGGTACTGGAAAGTTGCAACTACATCACCAGTTCGTTGCCGGGGATTGTCGTCGCGCTGGCCCTGGTGACCGTCACCATCCACTTTGCGCGGCCGATTTACCAGACCACGATCACCGTGCTGCTGGCGTATTTGCTGATGTTCTTGCCTCGGGCGCTGGTGAGTTTGCGCGCGGGTATTGCCCAGGCGCCGGTAGAGCTGGAAAACATCGCGCGCAGCCTCGGCCGCTCGCCCGGTCGGGCCTTGTGGCTGATCACCTTGCGCCTGGCCGCACCGGGTGCCGCCGCTGGAGCAGCGCTGGTGTTTCTGGCGATTACCAATGAACTCACCGCCACCCTGTTGCTCGCCCCCAATGGGACGCGCACCCTGGCCACCGGTTTCTGGGCCATGACCAGCGAAATCGACTATGCCGCGGCTGCCCCCTATGCGCTGTTGATGATCCTGCTGTCACTTCCGTTGACCGGACTTCTTTATCACCAATCCAAACGAACGGCTGGCCGATGAACGCACTTGAACTGCATGCCATTTCCAAGTCCTATGGCGACCAAAAGGCGCTGGAGAGCATCAACCTGTCGGTGCCCAACGGCAGCCGAACGGTGATTGTCGGCCCGTCCGGTTCAGGCAAAACCACCCTGTTGCGGATGATTGCCGGCTTCGAGTTCCCGGACACGGGCCGTCTTTCAATCAATGGCCAGACACTCGTCGACGACACCCACGAGGTGCCGGCCCATCAGCGCCTGATCGGCTACGTCCCCCAGGACGGTGCCCTGTTCCCGCACATGACCGTGGCCGCCAATATCGGTTTCGGCCTGTCGAAAAAGGGGCACGAAAAAAACGAACGCATCGCTGAACTGATGGACAGTGTGGCGCTGGACAAGAGCATGGCCGACCGATGGCCCCACGAACTCTCCGGCGGCCAGCAGCAACGTGTGGCCCTGGCGCGGGCGTTAGCCCAGCAGCCACGCTTGATGCTGCTCGATGAGCCTTTTTCCGCCCTCGATACCGGTCTTCGAAGCGCCATGCGCAAGATGGTCGCCCGACTGTTGTCCGATGCCGGTGTCACCACCATCCTGGTCACTCATGACCAGAGCGAAGCGTTGTCGTTTGCCGATCAACTGGCCGTGATGCGAGATGGCCGGCTCGTGCAGTCAGGCCACCCGCTGGATCTCTATCGCTACCCCGACGATGAGCAAACCGCGCTGTTTCTCGGGGATGCCGTGGTCATGCCTGCCAGAATCGAAGCCGGCTGGGCCCATTGCGACCTCGGCCGGATACCGGTGAACAACCACCGCAACAACAAATCGGCGCAAATCATGCTGCGCCCCGAGCAACTGCAACTCGTCAGCATCCATCCCAGCCCCGACGAAGTGGCCGGGTGCCGCGCCGTGGTCACCGACCGGGACTTCAGTGGCAATACCTGCACATTAACCGTGGAATTGCAGACCCCGGCCTTGGGGGAACAGTCAGGTCGGTCATTAACGGTACGCAGTTCAGGCATGTACGCGCCGCCTGCCGGCAGCGCGGTGCATGTCTCGACCATCGGCCATGCCCACGTGTTCAGCGAGTCGTAACCGGCCTGTTTTAAAGATCAAAGCGATCCACTGCGCGTCGCCGCTCGTTGTCGTCGCGCACATCGTAATTGGCGGTTGTCTGGATATTGCTGTGATGCGCCAGTTTCTGGGCAATGGACAAATCGTGCTCCTCGATCACGCGAGTGATGAATGAGCGCCGAAAATCATGCGGCATGATCTTCACACCCACCTCGGCACCGCGCTGGCGCGCAATGTAATAGATCGCATGCTTGGTCACGCGCTCGCGGGTGATATGGCTGCCACGCCGGATCCGATTGAACAGAAACGGGTCGTCCACTTCGCCCTCCTTGAGCTGTGAACGACGAAACGCCAGCCAGGCCTCCAGTTTGGTGAAGGCCCAGGCGGGTGCGTACTTGATCAATTGCTTGTTGCCCTTGGCGGTGACCCGCAGGCTGCGCTCGGCAAAATCAACCTGTGACAGGTCCAGGTTCACCGACTCCGACTTGCGCATGCCCGAACCGTACAAAATCCCGATGATCGCTGCGTCCCGCAACCCTTGTGGCCGGGGATCGGCGGCACACACCGCCATCAACTCCTGGATCAGCGTGCGCCGCAAGTTACGCCCCTGGGACAACCGGGTGCCGGCAATCCCTTTGACCGAGCGCATTTTCAGCAGATGCTCCTGACTGATCAGGCTCATACGCCACGCCTCGTTCATCACCCCGCGCACCGCGTTGACGTACAGCGATGATGTATTGGGGGCGTAGCCGTCTTCGCGCAACGCAGCCACTAGCGCAATGACATTTTCCGGCTGCAGCTGATGCCAGGGAATATCCTCGATGTTCACGTCTTCGAAACCCAGGCGATCCGCGGCATCCTGCAAAACATAACGCATAGTCAACTGACTGGAGGGCGCGAGCCGGGCCAGGTACAGGGTCAACGGATTGGTCTTTGTAGCAACAGGATGGGTAACAGGTAAGTCAATCAAACGAAACGGCCTTGTGAAAACGATGCAGTAAAGCAACTAAGGGTTGAAATATCCTTCATCTAAAATGGAGACTTCCGTAGGACTTCCCCTCTAAAAACCGCGATGAACGGCACGAGTCTGAACAGTGCCTGTATGACGCTCAGATAAACGATTTGCCGACCGGGTTTTCATGTTCCTTTCACGAAAATGCGCATACCCTCAACGAGTCGCGACTGTCCCTCACAGGGCTCCAACGTGCCGACCGGAACAGAAAAAGTCAATTGATGCGGTTTATCACGCAGTTTCGGTAACTGATTGAAGCAGCTTATTTTTTATCGACTACGCTTGCCTTGGATCCAACACATCCGGTATCAATGTTCGTCCAATTCCAGCCCGAGGTGCCCATGAGTCAGGCGTTTCTCCCCTTCTCCCGCCCGAGTATCGGCGATGAAGAAATTGCAGCCGTAGAGCAAGTATTGCGCTCCGGCTGGATCACTACCGGGCCAAAAAACCAGCAACTGGAAGAGCAATTCGCCAACTATGTTGGCTGCCGGCATGCCGTTGCACTTTCTTCGGCCACCGGTGGCATGCACATCACCTTGCTGGCACTGGGCATTGGTCCGGGCGACGAAGTCATTACCCCGTCCCAGACATGGGTGTCCACCGCCAACATGATCTGCCTGCTGGGCGCCACGCCAGTGTTCGTCGACGTTGACCGCGACACACTGATGAGTGATACCGCCAGCATCGAGGCGGCCATAACCCCGCGCACCAAGGCCATCATTCCGGTGCACTACGCCGGCGCTGCCTTCGATCTCGACCCGCTCTATGCGTTGGCCGACAAACACGGTATCGCCGTCATCGAAGATGCCGCCCACGCCGCCGGCACCTTCTACAGAGGTCGACACGTCGGCTCGACAGGCACGGCCATCTTCTCGTTCCACGCCATCAAGAACATGACCTGCGCCGAGGGTGCGATGTTCGTCACCGACGACGAAGCGCTGGCCAGCCGGGTGCGCATGCTCAAGTTTCATGGCCTCGGCGTCGATGCCTACGACCGCATGACTCACGGCCGCAAACCTCAGGCACAGGTGATGGAGCCGGGTTTCAAATACAACCTGGCCGACATCAATGCCGCCATCGCACTGGTACAGCTGGAGCGCCTGGACGACATCAACGCCAAGCGCACCGAACTGGCGCGCACGTACCTGCAACGCCTGGAAGGCAGCGCCGTGCAGCCGCTGGCGGTGCCGACCTACCCGCAACAACACGCCTGGCACCTGTTCATCCTGCGCATCGATCCCGAGCGCTGCGGGCTGGACCGTGAGGCGTTCATGAAGGGTTTGCAGGAGCAAAACATCGGCACTGGCATCCACTTTATAGCCACGCACCTGCACACGTATTATCGTCAGCGTTTCCCGAACATTTACTTGCCCAACACCGAATGGAACTCGGCGCGGCTATGTTCGATTCCCTTGTTCCCGGACATGACCAACGATGATGTCAATCGTGTGGTCGATGCCATTGAAAACGTTATGGACAGAGCTCAGTGAAACCTTACCCAATCAATTGCGTATCGGTTGTTATCCCGGTCTACAACGAGCAAGACAGCCTGCCCGAGCTGCTTCGGCGTACTGAAGCGGCATGTGAGCAGTTGCACCATGAATACGAAATCGTGTTGGTGGATGACGGCAGCCGCGACGATTCGGCGCAAATTCTTGAGGACGCCGCCAATCGCGAGGGCAGCAAGGTGGTCGCGGTCATTCTCAACCGCAACTACGGCCAGCACGCGGCGATCATGGCGGGCTTCGAGCACTGCAAAGGTGATGTCGTCATCACCCTTGATGCCGACCTGCAAAACCCGCCTGAAGAAATTCCGCGACTGGTGGCCCAGGCCGAACTCGGTTATGACGTGGTCGCCACGGTGCGCAACAACCGTCAGGACTCGGCCCTGCGCCGCTGGCCTTCGAAGCTGATCAACCTCGCCGTCCAGCGCTCGACCGGCGTTGCCATGACCGATTACGGCTGCATGCTGCGTGCCTACCGCCGCACCATCGTCGACGCGATGCTGGCCTGCCGCGAACGCAGCACCTTCATCCCGATCCTGGCCAACAGCTTTGCCCGGCACACCACGGAAATCCTGGTGATGCATGCCGAACGTGAACACGGCGAATCCAAATACAGCCCCATGCGCCTGGTCAACCTGATGTTCGACCTGATCACCTGCATGACCACCACGCCATTGCGCCTGCTGAGCATCATCGGCTTCGCCATGGCCGGTCTGGGTGTGTTGTTTGCCATGACGTTGATCTTCTTGCGCCTGGTGTTTGGCGCTGAATGGGCCGGCGACGGTTCGTTTGTACTGTTTGCCGTACTGTTCGTGTTCACCGGTGGGCAATTCATCGGCATGGGACTGTTGGGCGAGTACCTGGGACGCATGTACAGCGACGTCCGTGCCCGCCCTCGTTTCTTTGTCGAAAAAGTCTTGCGCAGCCAACCCGCCGCGCCCGCCCCCGTTGTCACCGTTGACGGTCTCACTTCCACCTCTTCAGATCAGGTTCTCTCATGAGTGCAAAAGCTGTTGTCTTCGCCTACCACGATATTGGCTGTGCCGGTATCGAATCCCTGCTTGCGTCCGGCATTGAAATTGCCGCCGTGTTTACTCATGCCGATGATCCCAAAGAAAACGCCTTCTACGGTTCCGTTGCCCAGTTGTGTGCGCGAAAAGGCATCCCGGTTCATGCCCCTGAAGACGCCAACCATCCGCTGTGGATCGAGCGCATCGCCAAACTCGACCCTGATTACCTGTTCTCGTTCTACTACCGCAACCTGCTGACCGAACCGCTGCTGGCCACCGCCCGCAAAGGTGCATTCAACCTGCACGGCTCGTTGCTGCCACGCTACCGTGGCCGCGCGCCGGCCAACTGGGTGCTGGTGAACGGTGAGACCGAAACCGGCGTGACCCTGCACCGCATGGTCAAACGTGCCGACGCTGGCGCGATCATCGCCCAGCAACCGGTTGCCATTGAGCGCAGCGATACCGCCCTGACCCTGCACGGCAAGTTGCGCCTGGCCGCCACCGACCTGCTGCGCGACACCCTGCCCGCCTTGCTGCAAGGCAAAGTCACCGAAACGGCCCAGGACGAATCCAAAGCCACGGTGTTTGGTCGCCGCACACCTGCCGATGGCAAGCTGTTCTGGAAAAAGCCGGCAGAAGAACTGTTCAACCTGGTCCGCGCCGTGACCCAACCTTACCCGGGCGCTTTCTGCGACGTGGGCGAGCACAAGCTGATCGTCTGGAATGCTGAAGTCGCCAAGGGCAATGAAGGCCTGGCGCCGGGTCGCGTCATCAGCGTCGACCCTCTGCGCATCGCTTGCGGCGAAGACTCGCTGGTGATCACCGCCGGTCAGCGCAATGACAACGGTCTTTACCTGAGCGGCCCGCAACTGGCCAACGAATTGGGCCTGGTCGACGGCTCCGTACTGCGCGGTGCCGAATCCGGTCGTGCACCACGCCGTACCCGCGTGCTGATCCTCGGCGTCAACGGTTTCATCGGCAATCACTTGTCCGAGCGCCTGCTGCGTGACGACCGCTATGAGGTTTATGGCCTGGACATCGGTTCGGACGCTATCGAGCGCCTGCGCAGCCACCCGAACTTCCACTTCGTCGAAGGCGATATCAGCATTCACTCCGAGTGGATCGAGTATCACATCAAGAAGTGCGACGTGGTCCTGCCGTTGGTGGCGATTGCCACGCCAATTGAATACACGCGCAACCCGCTGCGGGTATTCGAACTGGACTTCGAAGAAAACCTGAAACTGGTTCGCTACTGCGTCAAATACAACAAGCGCGTGATCTTCCCGTCGACCTCGGAAGTCTATGGCATGTGCCAGGACCCGAACTTCGACGAAGACACCTCCAACCTCATCGTCGGCCCGATCAACAAGCAACGCTGGATCTATTCGATCTCCAAGCAATTGCTCGACCGGGTCATCTGGGCCTATGGCCAGAAAGGCCTGAACTTCACCCTGTTCCGTCCATTCAACTGGATGGGTCCACGTCTGGACCGTCTGGACTCGGCACGTATCGGCAGCTCCCGCGCCATTACCCAGCTGATTCTGAACCTGGTGGAAGGCACGCCAATTCGCCTGTTCGATGGCGGCGAGCAAAAGCGCTGCTTCACTGATATTGCCGATGGTGTAGAAGCCCTGGCGCGGATCATCGACAACGATAACGACGCCTGCAACGGTCAAATCATCAACATCGGCAACCCGGAGAACGAAGCCAGCATTCGCCAGTTGGGCGAAGAATTGCTGCGTCAGTTCGAAGCTCACCCGTTGCGCGATAACTTCCCGCCGTTCGCCGGTTTCCGCGACGTAGAAAGCAAAGCCTTCTACGGCACCGGCTACCAGGACGTGTCCCACCGCAAACCAAGCATCGCCAACGCCAAGCGTCTGCTGGACTGGACGCCAACGGTGGAAATGAGCGAGACCATCGGCAACACGCTGGATTTCTTCCTGCGCGAGGCCATGCTCGAAATCGCGGATCACTCTACCGAAAAAGCATGCTAATGCAGGCAGGCCTCCGAATCGATGTCGACACCTACCGAGGCACCCGTGAGGGGGTGCCCCGGCTGCTGGAACTCCTCGATGAGGCGCAAGTCAAGGCGACGTTTTTCTTCAGTGTCGGGCCGGACAACATGGGGCGCCACTTGTGGCGCCTGATCCGCCCGCAGTTCCTCTGGAAAATGCTCCGTTCCAACGCTGCCGGGCTGTACGGCTGGGACATTTTGCTGGCCGGCACCGCCTGGCCAGGCAAACCGATCGGCCGTGACCTGGGGCATTTGATGCGCCAGGCCCAGGCTGCCGGGCATGAAGTCGGCCTGCACGCTTGGGATCACCATGGCTGGCAGGCCAACGCCGGACGCTGGAGCGACGCGCAACTGATCGAACAGATCCGCCGGGGCGTCGACACGCTCAGCGACATTCTTGGGCAAAAGGTCGACTGTTCAGCCGCTGCCGGTTGGCGCGCGGACGAGCGTGTGATCGAAGCCAAAGAGGCGTTCGGCTTTCGCTACAACAGCGATTGTCGCGGGCTGAGCCTGTTTCAGCCGATCCTTGCCGGCGGCGGTTTAGGTGCACCGCAGATACCGGTGGACTTGCCGACCTTCGACGAGGTGGTCGGCCCGACGGTCGCCGCCAATGACTTCAACGCCTTCATTCTTGATCGCTTTACCCCTGAACAACTCAATGTCTACACCATTCATGCAGAAGTAGAAGGGATTCTGATGGCCAACGATTTCCGTCAGCTGCTGGCCGATGCACGCCAGCGTGACATTCATTTCCAGCCTTTGGGCGATCTGCTGCCAGACGCCCTCAACACCTTGCCCACAGGACGTGTGGTACGTGGCGCCCTTGACGGCCGCGAAGGCTGGCTGGGAGTGCAAGGCGCATGAGCAAACGCTGGGCTCTTCCCCTATTGCTGGTCCTTTTCGCCTTGGCGTATCTGCTGCCACTGGGCACCCATGGCTTGTGGATTCCAGACGAAACCCGCTACGCGCAGATCAGTCAGGACATGCTCCTGAGCGGCAATTGGGTATCGCCGCATTTCATGAGCGTGCGCTATTTCGAAAAACCGGCGGCAGGTTACTGGATGATCGCTGCCAGCCAGGCGCTGTTTGGTCAGAACCTGTTTGGCGTTCGGTTTGCCTCGGCCCTGAGCATGGGCCTGAGCGTATTGCTGTGTTTCCTGATCGCCCGCCGACTGTGGAACGACCCGCGCAAGAGTTTTGCCTGCGCATTGCTGTACATGAGTTTCAGCGTCATCGCCGGTCATGCCGGGTATGCCAACCTTGATCCGCAGTTCACCTTTTGGGTCAACCTGAGCGTGGTCGGGTTGTGGTTTGCCCTGGACAGCGTCGGCCGCCAGCGACTTTTCGGCTGGGCGGTACTGGGACTGGCCTGCGGCATGGGTTTCATGACCAAGGGGTTCCTCGCCTGGTTGCTGCCGGTGTTGGTCGCCCTGCCCTACATGATCTGGCAAAAACGCTGGAAGGAACTGCTGATCTACGGCCCGGTTGCGATTGTCGTGGCCATCGCGGTGAGCCTGCCGTGGGCGTTGGCGGTTCACTCGCAGGAGCCCGATTACTGGCGGTTCTTCTTCTGGCACGAGCACATTCGCCGCTTTGCCGGCGACGACGCTCAACATAGCGAGCCGTGGTGGTACTACCTGCCGCTGTTGGTCGCCTTCAGCTTGCCGTGGGTGGCGCTGTTGCCATCGGCGCTGAAACAGGCCTGGCAAACCCGTCGCCAGGCCAGCATCGGCTTCCTGTTGCTGTGGATGGTCATGCCACTGGTGTTCTTCAGCATCAGCAAAGGCAAATTGCCGAGTTACATACTGCCGTGCCTGCTGCCCCTGGCCTTGTTGCTGGGGAACGCGCTGGCTGACCGACTGAAGCTGGAACAGGGTCGGGTGCTGGGGATCAACGGCTTGCTGAACCTGGTGCTGGGTCTGGTCACCCTGATTGCGCTGGTCTACCTGCAACTGAAAAAGCCGCTGTATGACCATGAACTGCACAACCTGGTGCTGGTGTTCATCGGTTTGATCGGCTGGATCATGGCCAACCTGCTGCAAGCCTTCAGGCCGTTGCAATGCTGGGCAGCACCGGCATTCGGCAGTCTGTTGCTGATGGGTTTGATTCCGGCCGGCTTGCCCAATTCGGTGGTCGCCAACAAGACGCCCGACCAATTCATCCTCCATCACATGGATGAGCTGGCGCAGACAAGCAATCTGCTGAGCAACGATCTCGGTGCCGCATCGGCGCTGGCCTGGCGCATGAAGCACCCGGACGTGGCGTTGTACAACACGATAGGCGAACTGAAATATGGTCTTGCCTATCCTGACTCGGTGCACAAACTGGTCAGTGTCGGCCAGGTTGAGCAATGGATGCTCAACGCGCGCCGTAGCGGCTCGGTGGGTGTGGTCATGCGGGTCAAGGGTGAAGGCGAGCTGGAGGAAATCGAACGGCTGCCCAAGGACGGCAAACGCTATGAACAAGGCAACCTCGTTATTCTGATTTTCCCTCAGGTGACACCGTGAGCCTGCTGTTGGTACTGGTGGCGTGCCTGCTGACGTGCCTGGGCCAGATAGCTCAGAAATACGCTGTAGAGAGCTGGCGTGGACAGGCGTCGGGATGGGGCGAAAAACTGCGCTCGCCCTGGTTGTGGCTGGCGCTCGTCGCGCTGGGGTTGGGCTTGCTGGTCTGGCTGTTGGTGTTGCAGCGCCTTGAAGTCGGCATTGCCTACCCGATGCTCAGCCTCAACTTTGTGTTGGTCACGCTGGTTGCCCGTTTTGTCTTCCATGAAACGATCGACCGCCAGCACTGGTTCGGGGTGGCACTGGTGATCGGTGGCGTGGTTTTGCTGGGGCAGCACGCATGAGCCTGCGTCGCGGGATCACCTTCGCCATGGGCAGCGTGCTGCTGGTCAGCGCCGCGCAATTGGGCATGCGCTGGAGCATGACGCGCCTGCCGTCTCCCGAATACCTGTTGTCTTCCAGCATCGACCTGGTCGCGGTGGGAGTCGTGCTGAGCGCGATTGTGGCGTACGCCCTCTCGATGCTCTGCTGGCTGGTCGCCCTGCGTGACGTGCCGCTGGGCCGGGCCTATTCGCTGCTGAGCATCAGCTACGCGCTGGTGTACTTGCTGGCCGCCAGCCTGCCAGTGTTCAACGAATCATTCAGTCTTTCAAAGACCGTCGGGGTGGCTTTGGTCATGCTCGGGGTCATCGTCATTAACTCTCGTTCAGTTCGCGCGCCGGAAATCAGGAGTGCTTCATGAAAATCAGTGTATTTGGTAGTGGTTACGTTGGCCTGGTGCAAGCGGCCGTCCTGGCTGAAGTCGGCCACGACGTGGTCTGCATGGACATTGACGAGAAAAAAGTCGAATTGCTGCAACAAGGCCATGTCAGCATTTTCGAACCGGGGCTGGCCAGCCTGGTGCGCGAAAGCCTGGACGCCAAACGCCTGCAATTCACCTGCGATGAAAAATTCGCCGTGCAACATGGCCAGGTCCTGTTCATTGCGGTGGGTACACCGTCCCGGGACGATGGCTCGGCGGACCTGAGCTACGTGATGTCCGTGGGCGATGCGGTAGCACGACATCGCGAACAGCCGGCGATTCTGGTGGAGAAATCCACGGTGCCGGTGGGCACCGGCGATGCGTTGCGCGCACATATCGATAAATGCCTGGCGAAGATCGGCCGCGTGTTGCAGTTCGATATCGTCTCCAACCCCGAGTTTCTCAAAGAAGGCTCGGCCGTGGCCGACTGCCGGCGCCCGGACCGGATCATCATTGGCTGTGAACGTGACGAAGTCCGCGAAGTCATGCGCGACCTCTACGCACCGTTCAACCGCAACCACGACCGTGTCATGTTCATGGACCTGCGCAGCGCCGAGCTGACCAAATACGCCGCCAACTGCATGCTGGCGACCAAGATCAGCTTCATCAACCAGATCGCCGAGTTGGCCGAGCACTTGGGCGCCGACATCGAATCGGTGCGCCTGGGCATCGGCGCCGACTCGCGTATCGGTTACCACTTCATCTACCCCGGCTGCGGTTATGGCGGTTCGTGTTTCCCCAAAGACATGCGCGCGCTGATTCACAGCGCCCAGGAAGCGCACTGCTCCAGCGACCTGCTGCAAGCGGTGGAAGCCATCAACGAGCGCCAGAAGCACAAGCTGTTCGAACGGATCAAGGCGTTCTACCGCGGTGATCTGCGCGGCAAGACCTTTGCCGTATGGGGCCTGGCGTTCAAACCCAACACCGATGACATGCGCGATGCGCCGAGCCGGGTACTGCTGGAATCGCTGTGGGCTGCGGGCGCCAATGTGCGTGCTTTCGATCCGGAAGCCATGCAGGAAACTCAAAAGCTCTATCCGAATGAATCGAAGCTGATGCTCATGGGCACGCCGGAATCGGTACTGACCGGTGCCGACGCACTGATCGTCTGCACCGAATGGCAACAGTTCAAGGCGCCAGACTTCGACCTGATCCAGCAGCGCCTGAATGCACCGGTGATTTTCGACGGGCGCAATCTGTACGACGCCGAACGTCTTGAACAGTTCGGCTTCAAGTACTTCCCGATGGGGCGTGGCGAATCGCGCAACCTGCCGATTCCGCACCAACAATGGTCCGCTGATTCGGTCGTCGCGTGACCGGATCTTCACCGACCCGACAGCACTCACTGGGCATCGGGTTACTGGCACTGATTCTGTTCAGTGCCGGGGTTTCCCACCAGGCGGCCATCGGTTTCGATTCGCGCTTTGTGCTGTTCGCCCAGGAGATGCTGCGCAACGGGCCGTCATTTTTTCCGACGACCTATGGCCAGCCCTATGCCGATTACTCGGGGCTGTCGACCGTGTTTATCTGGCTGCTTTCCTTGCCTTTCGGGCAGGTCAACAGCCTGAGCGCATGGCTCCCGAGCGCTATCGCCGCAGCGGTCATCGTGACATTGATGTACCGCCTGCTGGCGCCCTATTCCACACGCTGGGCGGTGTTGAGCATCGCCATGATGCTGCAGACCTTCACCTTCATTACCGAAGCCCGGGCCGTGTCCCTGGACTTGATGCTCGCAGCGGTAGCGTTTGCGGTGTTTTATCTGGGCTACGCCGCCGATCATTTTGGCGCGCCGCGTCGATGGGTACTGATCTTTGCCTTGCTGGTGCTGGGTTTCTGGATTCGCGGGCCTATCGGCCTGGTGATTCCCACCGGCGTACTCAGCAGCTATTTCCTGCTCGATCGGCAATGGCGCCGACTGTTTGTCTTTGGTCTGTTGGCATCGGTCCTGCTGGTGGGCTGCATTGGCGTGTTGCTATGGCTGGCGGATGTCAGTGGTGGCCCGGCGTTTTTGCAGGAAGTGATTCGTATGCAGTTCATGGGACGCATGGACGGCACTGAAGGATCCAACGACGCGCTGTATTACTTCACCAGCTCGGTGGGCAACTATGCCCTGGCGTGGCCCTTGGCCGTACTTGTGCTGATTGCCGTCGTGCTGTCACGCCCGAGGGAGGCTGGACCGGCATGGCGCCTGGTGCAGTACTGCGTCGCGGCCGGGTTGATCGTGATGATCGGCCTTTCCGTGCCTCAGGCAAAAAAGGCCCGCTACCTGCTGCCGATGCTGCCCATGGCGGCGATTGTGGCGGCGTACCCGTTTCAGGTCGCTCATGGGCGCTTGTTCCATTGGTTGCGGGGGTTGATCCAGAGTCTTTGGTTGCTGATGCCTGGCCTTCTGATTATTGGCTTGGTTGTCTTGCAGCGAAAATTTCCTGACCAGGTTGCGCATCACCCTTCGCTGTTTGTCGCTCTTGGCTTGCTGCAAGTGGTTGCCCTGGCAGCACTCAAGCGCCCGCAATGGCGAGCGCAGACATTGGCCATTTGCGCCGTTCTGGCATTGTGGTCGTTTTATATCCTGCAGTTCGAGCCTGTCCAGCGACAGCTCTACGACACCCGGACCTTCAGTCGCGAGGTGCTTGAACGGGTGCAGAAGGATCCGGCGCCGCTGGTTATGCACGGCATGGGTAAAGACGCCAAGGCCATCAAGTTCATGGTCAACATCAAACAGGACCTGCATCCGGTTTTCACTGAGTCGCCTCAGGAACTGGAAAGCCTCAAGGGTCCTGCGTGGTTGATGATGGACCTGAACGTCTATAAATCGCTGCAAGGCACTGCATTCGGTGCGTTGCCACCGGTGCTGAGCGGTCGATTCGACAAGAATGATTTTGTGCTGCTGCACTTCGTGCAGTAGTGCGGCAACGCGCCGCGCAAAACACCTTCGTCCCACCGAAAACTCGGAAATCTCCTACATCCTCCCTGAGACATTTTCAATATGGTGCCTCTCCGACGAAAAGGAGCGGCACCCCTATGGCCAATCACGGCTACATGACCATCACAGGCAACACCCAAGGGTGGCGGGCTGTTCAACTCAAGCGTCCATCGGCAATAAATGTCAGACAGGACATACAGACGAAATCATGGTGCTGTCCTACAGCCACAACATGGCCAATATAGGCAACATCAATAAGCCTACGCACAGCCCTCTCGTCATCACAAAGAACGTCGACAAGTCCTCTCCGTTACTCGCTCAAGCGCTATCGACCCGAGAAGAAATAAGCGGTGCAATCAATTTCTATCGAATTTCTGCGTTTGGTCTCCAGGAGAAGTTTTTCAGCATTGAAATCGAAGGCGGCATTATTGCCAACCTGACACTTGATATGCCCCACGTTGTTTTACAAAACGACGTCGAACCCCAAGAGCACGTGGTTATTCGTTATCGCGAAATCACCTGGAGGCACCACCTCGCGGGCACCAGCGGGCACGGATCCTGGGGAAACAGCGAATGGGACAGTTGAAGGTGCGCTGCGAGGACAGAAGTTGCGATTACTGGGCCGTCAGCAAAGCGGCGGCTAATTTGATCCAACAAGCCTGCACGTTGGGCGCCCGTTATATCAATGACGGGACGCTGCGCCTGCAGTTCAATCGCGAGGTGTCTTACTACGCGAGGGGAATTGTTAATGATGTGGCTCAGGGACGGAAGAACGCTGATCAGGGTTTGAACGAGATAAAGAGCGAACAGAGTAGTTTGCTCAGTCAGGCGTCGGAGATTGCACAGAAAGGGGTCGGTGTGATTGCAGGCGCACTTCAATTCGCAACGGGTGCCGGAATTTGTTATGGATCGGCGGGTACGCTGTGTCTTTTTATTGGGACGCCCATGATGGTCCATGGCGCGAACAATGTTTATGAAAACGGAAGAAACCTCCTAGAGAACCGCGGTGACACTGAAGGGCCGATTAGAAAAGGATATCAAGCGGTGGCCAAGTCATTTAAATATACGGAGCGTGAAGGAAACATCGCCTATGGTTCCCTCGACGTCGGGATGTCTATATATAGCGCTGGAAGACTCGTATTAAAGCCTGATGCATGGCGACTATTTAGATACGCACGAACAGACTATGTTCGCGCATACAAAAACACACATACCCCTGTGCTTCTATTGGAGCGAACTGCCGACACAATAACCACACAAGGAATATATAAAGAATGGAAAAACAAAGATAGGACCAACTAATGATTACTGCAAAAATACAAACCATAATATTTTCCGCTCGAATTTATCTATTAATCATTGCTTGTGCCGGATTCCACACCATGGTCATCTTATCCGCAATTAATTACTTTATAGATATGAATTATATGATTGCCAGACTAGTAGGAATCATTTGCTTTTTCGGCTTATCAGCTTATTTTTTAATAGCCTTCTCTAAAAAACTTCGGGAAGCGTTACAAGGAAAACTGGAACAATAAAAACAATTGACACCCCGCATTAACTCAACGACAAAAACCTAACTTACCTAGGCATTCCAGCCCCGGATACGCTGTCTGCATTTGTCCTAATTTACACGTTAGATATATTTTACTTTCAAACCGCCGCCTTCAAATCCACACCCAACGCATGCGCAAACGCCTTAACTAACGGACTGCGTACCGTGTTGTGACGCAGGTTCAAATTGAACGGCGTAACGATGTTGATCAGGTCCGGGCGTACGGCGCGAAACGGCCCTTTAGCTTAGATGTCTGCGGCGAAATGCTGCGAAAGCCCCCCCCCGTCCTGACCAAGAGCGCCACGGCCTCCACCTGGGTGGCGGACGCCGAGAAGCTGTCGTAGTGAGCGAAATTCAGCTTGTCCCGATGAGACGTCGATCAGGTCGAAGACATTCATGTTTCTCTGTGCGGGTTTCTTCAAGGCATGTGCGATGACCATGAAGTCAGCACATTGGCGGCGGCGCAGATGAGTTTGCCGTATGCCCTTGCTGCAAGGTTGGCTCATGGTCTTGGCCGGTTGCAGGCGCATGACGATGCGCAACGCAGCGATCCGCGTATCGTGCACTGGATGTCGCGCATTCGTCTTGAAGTGGACCCGCAACTATCAGAGGATGGCGAACCGGTCGTCAGCCTGCGCACCGTGGACGGTCGGCAGGCGAGCCTGTGCGTTGAAGTGCTGCTGGGTGCGCCCGGGAATCCGTTGAGTGCTGCGGAGCTGGAGCATAAATTTTTCAGCCTGGCTGGGCGGGTGATGTCGCAGGAACGGGCTGCTGGATTGCTTGGGCAGTTGAGGCGGCTGGATGAGATGGAAATCGGTTCGTTTACTGGATCGGTGGCTGGGTTGATCAAGAGGTAAATCGGCTGACGCCATCGCGAGCAAGCTCGCTCCCACAGGGGGAACGCATCTCAAATGTGGGAGCGGGCTTGCTCGCGAATGGCCGCGCCTCGGTCCAGCGCCGAGCACTGAAAAACTAAATAAGGAAATTTGCCCCACCGTGGCCACTTACTCGCTCGTTATCCGCCGCTTGATGATCGTCTCGCTGACGATTGTCGTCAGCCGCGCCATCACCAGCCCGTTGCTCACGCTGTTTGTGAGCGACAAGCTTGACCTCAACCAACAGGACGTTGGTTTGCTGCTGGGCATCGCCGTGTTCGTCGCCACCCTGCTCTCTCTTTACGGCGGCTACATCATCGATCGCTTCGAGAAGCGTCGATTGCTGATCCTCGCCATGCTCTCCAGCGCTGTCGGCCTGGTGCTGCTGACCTTTGCTGAAAACCTGTACCTGACCACCCTCACATTAATTGTCACCGAAACTGCATCATCGTTATTCCTGATCGGCTCGAAGGCGATCCTCAGCGACAACCTGCCCGTGGGCCAGCGCGCCAAGGCATTTTCCTTGAGCTATACGTTGACCAACATGGGTTACGCGGTCGGGCCGATGCTCGGTGTGTTGATCGCCGGCGTTTTTGCCAGCGCGCCGTTCCTGATTGCGGCGGCCATCGCTTTTTTCAGCATGTTCTTGATGACCGGCATTGCGAAAGACCCGGGCACGGCTCCCCTCATCGGCCAGGCCCAGAGTTTCCTCAAGACGCTGGTCACCCTGAAAAACGATCGCACCCTGATCATGTTCACCGGGGGCTGCTTGCTCAGCACGGTAGTGCATGGCCGCTTTACCTTTTATCTGTCGCAGTACCTGCTGGCGACCAGCAACCCAAAGCACACCATGGAAATCATGGCCGCCCTGCTCGCCTGCAATGCCATCAGCGTGATCCTGCTGCAATACCAGATCGGCCGGTTCCTCAAACGCGAGCAATTGCGCTACTGGATTGTCGGTGGCACAGGCCTGTTCATTGTCGGGTTGATTGGCTTCAGCCTGGCCGACAGTCTGGTGTCGTGGTGCGTGGCGATGTTCATCTTCACCCTCGGCGAAATAATCATTTACCCCGCCGAATTCCTCTTCGTCGACACCCTCGCCCCGGAAGAACTGCGCGGCAGCTATTACGGCGCGCAGAACCTCGCAGCGCTCGGCGGCGCGTTGAGCCCGGTGATCTGCGGTTTCCTGCTGATGCACACGCCCGCACCCACGATGTTCTATGCCCTGAGCGCATTGGCAGCGATGGGCGGCTGCCTGTGTTTCATGAGTGGGCGACGCGGCTCCATACTGCAAAATTAGTGCACTGAAAGCTCATTAATATGAATTTGTCAGTGCCAGGAATGCGCGGCAAACTGTGTCCCGTTCCTCCCCCAATAGTGGGAACAACTTCAAGGGCTTTCTGGGTATCCCAGCCAAGCCTTTTTTTTTGCTCACGTTTTTGTCCTCGGATCGATTTCATCATGCTCGCTCGCTGGTTGCCCGCCGCCATCAACACCCGTCCCTCCGAATGGAGCCGCGCCGCCATCGGCATGGCCCTTGGGACGATGCTCAGCGTCTGGTTGTGCGGTCAGGTATTCGGCATGGAGGTAGCATTGCATTTGATCGGACCACTGGGCGCATCGGCGGTGTTGTTGTTCGCCGTCTCCTCCGGCGCCCTCGCCCAGCCATGGTCGATTCTGGGCGGCTACTTGAGCGCCGGTGTCGTTTCGTTATTGGTTGCGCACGTGCTCGGTCGCACGCTGGGCAGTGCTTGCCTTGCGGCCGGCATTGCGCTGGTGTTGATGTGCTGGCTGCGTTGCCTGCACCCGCCAGCCGGCGCATTGGCCTTGCTCCTGGTGTTGGCCGACCCGGCCACCATTGCCATGGACTGGAAAGCCCTCGGCCCGGTGATGCTCGGCGCCTGCGCCATGCTGTTCTGCGCCCTGGCCTACAACAACCTGACGCGCATTCGCTACCCAAAACGCGCCGCCGAACCGGTAGCCGTATTACCCGCCGGCCCTCCGTCCATCGACAGCCAGGCCATCACCGCCCAGGATCTGAAACTGGCCTTGGCGGACATGGACGCGTTCATCGACGTCACGCCTGAAGACCTCGAACAGCTTATCCATGCCAGTGAGCTGCACGCCAAGCGACGCAGTATCAGTGAAGTGTTTTCCAGTCGGCCTTAGATGTCTCCCATGCATTAATGCAAAGACGACCTGCATTATTCCGGGTTGTACAGGGCAAATTTGCACTGGTACGATCCGGGATCGCTCGCGTGCGAGCATCCTATAAAGAACAATAAAAGCAGGGAGTTAGTGATGACTGCTCAGGTTTCTTCTCCGGGGACTGGCTCCATGGACCCCACGCAAAATGAAGTGCTGGCCGAGGTTCGCAACCACATTGGCCACCTGACCCTCAATCGCCCCGCCGGCCTCAACGCCCTGACCCTGGACATGGTGCGCAACCTGCAACGTCAGCTCGACGCCTGGGCGCTGGATTCACAGGTGCACGCGGTGGTTTTGCGCGGTGCCGGTGAAAAGGCTTTCTGTGCCGGCGGCGATATTCGCTCGCTGTATGACAGCTTCAAAAGTGGCGACACGCTGCATCAGGATTTTTTCGTCGAGGAATACGCCCTCGACCTCGCCATCCACCATTACAGCAAACCCGTACTGGCCTTGATGGACGGCTTTGTCCTCGGGGGCGGCATGGGTCTGGTGCAAGGCGCCGATCTGCGAGTGGTCACCGAGAAAAGTCGCCTGGCGATGCCGGAAGTGGGCATCGGTTATTTCCCGGATGTCGGCGGCAGCTACTTCCTGCCACGCATTCCGGGCGAGCTGGGGATATACCTCGGTGTCAGCGGTGTGCAGATTCGCGCCGCCGATGCGCTCTATTGCGGTCTGGCCGACTGGTATCTGGACAGCGCCAAACTGGCGTTGCTGGACGAAAAGCTCGATCAACTGAAGTGGCACGACACGCCATTCAAAGACCTCCAAAACCAGCTGGCCACACTCGCCGTGCAGCAATTACCCGACGCGCCGCTAAAAGCTTTGCGTCCGGCCATCGACCATTTCTTCGCCCTGCCCGATGTGCCGAGTATTGTTGAGCAACTGCGTACAGTGACGGTTGCCGACAGCCATGAGTGGGCACTCACCACCGCCGACCTGCTGGACAGCCGTTCGCCGCTGGCCATGGGCGTGACGCTGGAAATGCTGCGCCGTGGTCGGCACTTGAGTCTGGAAAACTGCTTCGCCCTTGAGCTGCACCTGGACCGTCAATGGTTCGAGCGCGGCGACCTGATCGAAGGCGTGCGCGCGTTGCTGATCGACAAAGACAAGAGCCCGCGCTGGAACCCGCCGACCTTGCAGGCGCTGGACGCCGAGCACGTCGCGAGTTTTTTCAGCGGGTTTGATGAGAGCGGGAACTGAGCCATGCACGATATCGAATTGAGTGAAGAGCAAGTCATGATCCGCGACATGGCCCGGGACTTTGCCCGTGGCGAAATCGCGCCCCACGCCCAGGCCTGGGAAAAGGCTGGCTGGATTGACGATGGCCTGGTGGCGAAGATGGGTGAACTGGGCCTGCTTGGCATGGTGGTGCCCGAAGAATGGGGCGGCACCTACGTCGACTACGTCGCCTACGCCTTGGCGGTGGAAGAGATTTCCGCTGGCGACGGCGCGACCGGTGCGCTGATGAGCATCCACAACTCGGTAGGCTGCGGGCCGGTCTTCAATTACGGCACTGAAGAACAGAAACAGACGTGGTTGCCGGATCTGGCCAGCGGCCAGGCCATTGGCTGCTTCTGCCTGACCGAACCGCAAGCCGGTTCCGAAGCGCACAACCTGCGCACCCGCGCCGAACTGCGCGACGGTCAGTGGGTGATCAACGGCGCCAAGCAATTTGTCAGCAACGGCAAGCGGGCGAAACTGGCGATTGTGTTTGCCGTAACTGACCCGGACCTGGGCAAACGCGGCATTTCGGCCTTTCTGGTGCCGACCGACACCGCCGGTTTCATCGTCGATCGCACCGAACACAAGATGGGCATTCGTGCCTCGGACACCTGCGCGGTCACCCTGAATAACTGCACCATCCCCGAAGCGAACCTGCTGGGCGAACGCGGCAAAGGCCTGGCCATTGCCCTGTCCAACCTCGAAGGCGGCCGCATCGGCATCGCAGCGCAAGCGTTGGGCATTGCTCGTGCGGCGTTTGAAGCGGCGCTGGCGTATTCGCGGGATCGGGTGCAGTTCGGCAAAACGATCAATGAACACCAGAGCATCGCCAACATGCTCGCCGACATGCACATGCAATTGAACGCCGCCCGGTTGATGATCCTGCACGCCGCACGCCTGCGCACGGCCGGCAAACCCTGCCTGTCGGAGGCGTCACAAGCCAAGCTGTTTGCGTCGGAAATAGCGGAAAAGGTCTGCTCGTCCGCCATTCAGATTCATGGCGGTTATGGCTACCTGGAAGACTATCCGGTGGAGAAGTACTACCGGGATGCGCGAATTACGCAGATCTACGAAGGGTCGAGCGAGATTCAGCGGATGGTGATCGCCCGCGAGCTCAAAAACTATCTGGTCTAAAGGTTAAAAAGCTTCGCGAGCAAGCCCGCTCCCACCTTTGACCGTGTTCCTCCTGGAAGAATGCGATCAAATGTGGGAGCGGGCTTGCCCGCGATGGCGTCAGCGAAAACGCCGCATTACTTACCGACGAACTGCGCCTCACGCTTGGCAATAAACGCCGCCATCCCTTCTTTCTGATCCTGCGTCGCAAACGCTGCATGGAACACGCGACGCTCAAAGCGCACGCCTTCGGACAGGCTCACTTCAAACGCGCGGTTCACGCTTTCCTTGACCATCATTGCAATCGGCAGCGACTTCTTCGCGATCAGCGCCGCGACTTTCAGGGCTTCTTCCAACAATTCATCCGCCGGAACAATCCGTGCGACGATCCCGCAACGCTCCGCTTCCACGGCATCGATCAAACGCCCGCTCAGGCACATTTCCATGGCCTTGGCCTTGCCCACTGCGCGAGTCAGGCGTTGAGTGCCGCCCATGCCTGGCAGCACGCCGAGGTTGATTTCCGGCTGACCAAATTTGGCGTTGTCGCCGGCCAGGATGAAGTCGCACATCAGCGCCAATTCACAGCCACCACCCAAGGCAAAACCATTGACCGCCGCGATGATCGGCTTGCGGCGGTTGGCCACGCGGTCGCTGTCGCTGAACAGGTCGTCGATGTAAATCTGCGGGTAGGTCAGCTCGGCCATTTCCTTGATGTCGGCACCGGCGGCGAAGGCTTTTTTCGAGCCGGTCAGCACGATGCAGCCGATGTTCGAATCGGCTTCCAGGCCATCGAGGGCGTGGTTCAGTTCACTGACGATCTGCGCATTCAACGCGTTCAGCGCTTGTGGCCGGTTCAGGGTAATCAGGCCAACGCGACCGTGGGTTTCCAGCAAAATCGTTTCGTAGCTCACAGGGGACTCCTTCTCAAAGATTGCGCGAAATAACCATGCGCTGAATATCGCTGGTGCCTTCGTAGATCTGGCACACCCGCACGTCGCGGTAAATCCGCTCCAGCGGGAAGTCATTCAAGTAACCGTAACCGCCGAGGGTTTGCAACGCCGAAGAGCAGACTTTTTCAGCCATTTCCGAGGCAAACAGTTTGGCCATGGAGGCTTCGACCAGTGCCGGTTTGCCGCTGTCCCTCAAAGCCGCTGCGTAATGCACCATCTGCCGGGCCACGGCAATTTGCGTGGCCATGTCGGCAAGGCGGAACGCGACGGCCTGATGTTCGATGATCGGTTTGCCGAAACTCTCGCGCTCACGGGCATAGTCGCGGGCTGCTTCGAACGCGGCACGGGCCATGCCCACCGATTGCGAGGCGATGCCGACACGGCCGCCTTCAAGGTTGGCCAGGGCGATTCGGTAACCTTCACCCTCCTCACCCAAGCGGTTGGCCACCGGCACTTTGACGTCTTCAAACAGAATCTGGCAGGTGTCGGACGCGTGCTGGCCGAGTTTGTCTTCGACCCGGGCGACTTTATAGCCTGGCGAATCGGTCGGCACGATCAATGCGGTAATACCGCGCTTGCCGGCACTTGGATCAGTCACGGCAAACACAATCACCACCCCGGCGTTCTGCCCGGAGGTGATGAACTGTTTGCAGCCGTTGAGCACGTAGTGATCGCCTTCCAGGCGCGCACGGGTTTTCAGGCCGCTGGCGTCGGAACCGGCCTGCGGTTCGGTCAGGGCAAAGGCACCCAGCATCGCTCCGCTGGCCAGGGGCTTGAGGAAGCGCTCTTTCTGGTCGTCGTTGCCGTAGTGCAGGATCGGCACGCAACCGACCGAGTTGTGCACGCTCATGATGGTCGAGCAGGCGCCGTCGCCGGCCGCGATTTCTTCCAGGGCCATGGCGTAGGCCAGGTAACCGGTGTCGCAACCGCCCCACTGCTCAGGCACCAGCATGCCAAAGAAGCCCAGGTCGGCCATCTCAGCGATGGCTTCCTTGGGGAAGCGGTGTTCGCGGTCCCACTCGGCGGCGAACGGTTTCAGCCGTTCCTCGGCGAATTGCCGAGCCATGTCGCGAATTTGTTGTTGGTCGTCATTGGGAATCATGCCAATTCCTTAAAAAATTTAGCCTGAAGGCGCAGAACCTGTGGGAGCGGGCTTGCTCGCGAAAGCGGTGTGTCATTCAACATTGATGTCGACTGACACGGCCTCTTCGCGAGCAAGCCCGCTCCCACATTGGAATAGCGCCAGCCTCAATAGAGGCACTCAACCGCCATGGCCGTGGCTTCACCGCCGCCGATGCAGATCGCAGCAACGCCACGCTTCAGACCTTTCTGGCGCAGGGCCGAGAGCAAGGTCACCAGGATCCGTGCGCCGGATGCGCCGATCGGGTGGCCCAAGGCGCAAGCGCCGCCGTGAACGTTGACCTTCTCGTGCGGGATTTCCAGTTTGGCCATCGTCACCAGACTGACCACGGCGAAGGCTTCGTTGACTTCGAACAGCTCCACCTCATCCAGCGACCAGCCGGTTTTCTTCATCAGTTTTTTGATCGCGCCCACCGGCGCCACCGGGAACAGGCCCGGCGTATCGGCAAACGCGGCATGGCCGTGAATCACTGCCAGCGGTTTCAGCCCTTGTTTCTCGGCATCGGAACGGCGCATCAGCACCAATGCCGCCGCGCCGTCGGAAATGGAACTGGAGTTCGCTGCCGTCACCGTACCGCCATCGCGGAACGCCGGTTTCAACGACGCGATTTTGTCCAGCTTGGCTTTCGGTGGTTGCTCATCGTTGCTGATCAGCACCTGTTCTTTACCGACCATCACCGACACCGGGACGATCTCGGCGTTGAAGCTGCCGTCCTTGATTGCCTGTTGCGCACGGGTGGTCGACGCGACGGCAAACGCGTCCTGCGCCTCGCGGGTGAAGCCGTTGGTTTCGGCGCAATCCTCGGCGAAGGTGCCCATCAGGCGGCCCTTGTCGTAGGCATCTTCCAGGCCGTCGAGGAACATGTGATCAAGCACCCGACCGTGGCCCATGCGGTAACCGCTACGTGCGCGGTCCAGCAGGTACGGCGCGTTGGACATGCTTTCCATGCCGCCCGCCACCACCACGTCGGCGCTACCGGCCACCAACATGTCGTGGGCCAGAATCGCCGCTTCCATGCCCGAACCGCACATTTTGTTCAGCGTGGTGCAACGGGTCGATTTATCCAGCCCGGCGCCCAGCGCGGCTTGACGCGCTGGCGCCTGACCGAGGCCTGCGGACAGAACGCAGCCGAACAGCACTTCTTCTACCGATTCGGCGTTGATGCCGGCGCGCTCGACCGCCGCGCGGATCGCGACAGCGCCGAGTTGCGGTGCGCTCAGGCTTTTCAGTTCGCCCTGAAAACCGCCCATCGGGGTACGGACGGCGCTGACGATAACGATGGGATCGTTGGCAATAGTCATGACAAATCTCCTTACTTGGCGGCCATGCGCAAGGCACCGTCGAGACGGATCACCTCGCCGTTGAGCATGCTGTTTTCAATGATATGCCGGACCAGCGCGGCGTACTCGCCTGGCTTGCCCAGACGCGGCGGGAATGGCACGCCAGCGGCCAGCGAATCGCGGACTTCCTGGGTCATGCCGGCCATCATCGGTGTTTCGAAAATGCCGGGGGCGATGGTCATCACGCGGATACCAAAGCGCGCCAGTTCACGGGCGGCTGGCAGAGTCAGGCTGACAATGGCGCCCTTGGACGCGGCATAAGCGGCCTGGCCGATCTGGCCGTCATACGCCGCAGCCGACGCGGTATTGATGATCACACCGCGCTCGCCATCGGCATCCGGCTCGGTTTCGGCGATAGCGGCAGATGCCAGGCGCAGCATGTTGAAGCTGCCGATCAGGTTGACGTTGATCACCTGGCTGAAACTGGCGAGCCCATGCGGGCCGTTCTTGCCAAGGATCTTCTCGCCGCGCACGATGCCAGCGCAATTGACCAGGCCGTTGAGACCGCCAAAGGCCTTGACCGTGGCCTGCACCGCCGCTTCGGCAGCCGCTTCGTTGCTGATGTCAGCCACCACGCTTTGCGCGCCAAGGCGTTGAGCCTGAGCCGCTACAGCCTCGGCATTCATGTCCACCAGCATCACTTTGGCGCCGGCCGCGACCAGCATTTCAGCCGTTGCCGCACCCAGGCCGGAAGCACCGCCGGTGACGAGAAAAACCTTGTTTTCGATCTGCATCATTGTTTCCTTGGATTCAAGCTGAAACGTTCTTCGCGGCGGCCTCTTGAGCCTTGGCGATTTCCTGGTTGCGCAAGATAAAGCGCTGCAATTTGCCGCTTGGGGTTTTCGGCAACTCGCTGACAAATTCGATTTCACGGGGGTAAGAATGCGCCGCCAGACGCTTGCGCACGTGTTGGCGCAGTTCTTCGGCCAGCTCCGGCGTGGCGCGGTATTGCGAGCAAATCACCACGAAGGCTTTGACCAGCTCGGTACGCTCCGGATCGGGTTTGCCGACCACGGCGGCCTCGACCACGGCCGGGTGTTCGATCAACGCGCTTTCCACGTCGAACGGGCCGACGCGGTAGCCGGACGTGGTGATCACGTCATCGCTGCGACCGACGAAACTGATGCTGCCGTCAGGGTTCCATTCCACGGTATCGCCGCTCAGGTAATAGTCGCCGACGAACGCTTTGGTCGGCGCGCCTTCGTAACCGTTGAACCAGCACATCGGCGACTGGGTGCGATCGATGGCCAAAATGCCCGGCTGACCCACACCCAGCTCTTTGTACGCTTCGTCCAGCACCACGATGCGGTGGCCGGGTGAAGCAAAACCGGCGGCGCCGACGTGCACGGGATGTTCCAGTGCGTGGTGGTTGCACAGGACCATACCCAGTTCGGTCTGGCCGTAATGGTCGTGAATCACCACGCCAAGGTTTTCGGCGAACCAACGGATGACTTCCGGGTTCAGCGGCTCTCCGGCGCTGCTGACAATGCGCAGCTTGCCCTTGATCGACTTGGCAAACTCGTCGCCGCCCGCGATCAGCAGACGGTACGCGGTCGGTGATCCGGTGAGGTTGGTGATGCCGTACTTGTTGATCACCCGGCAGGTGCTTTCGAGGGTAAACGGGCCATCGTAGAAGGTGATCGGATGCCCCATCGCCATCGGCCCGGTGACCCCGAAATAGATGCCATAGGCCCAACCCGGGTCGGCGACGTTCCAGAACGCGTCTTCAGGGCGCAAATCCACGGCGTCGCGGGTGTAGCTCTGGAACGCGACGATGGCCTTGAGCGGCACCGACAGCGCTTTCGAGGGACCGGTGGTGCCCGAGGTGAACATCAGCAGGAACGGGTCTTCGCCGGTCAGCAGCACCGGTTCGCAGTCTGCGGAAAAATTGGCCAGTTCGGCCCAGAAACTGAAATCGCCCTGCACGATGCCCGTGCCTTTAGGGCCACCGACCGTGACGATGGTCGGGCAGTCGGCGACTTCCGCGAGTTTCGAGCGATTGACCGCGTCGGTCACCACCACTTTGGCACCCGAGCTGCCGAGACGGTGTTCAATGGCTTTGGGGCCGAAAGCGGTAAACAGTGGCTGATACACCGCGCCGATGCGCCAGGTGGCGAAGACGGTGATCAATAGTTCGATATTACGTGGCAGGAGGCCGGCGACCTTGTCGCCCTTTTTCACCCCTTGGGCCAGCAGGAAGTTGGCAAACCGTGCCGCTTTGTCCTGCAAGTCAGTGAAGGTGTACGAAGCGCTGGCGCCATCGCGCCCTTCCCAGAACAGCGCAATGCGCCCCGGCAAGGCGTGCCGGTCGCAACACTCGACGCAGGCGTTGAGCGCTTGCAAGGAACCACTGAGTGCGGCATCGACGGTGTGCTGATAATTGAACTGTGATGTGGCAGACAAGTAATCGCGCATTGCCAGAATCCCTCGGTATTTTTATTAGGTTGGGGGAACCGTATAAACCAGAGAAATACTCGCTCCGTGCGTAGAACGGGGCAATGGTCAAAGCCTTCAGATTGCGTGACTGGTTTGGCCAAAATTCAAGAGGTGTGCCGCCTGGACGCACGCTTTCGCGGGCAAGCCACGCTCCCACATTTGCAATGCACTCCCCTGTGGGAGCGTGGCTTGCCCGCGATGGCGTCAGTCGATCCAATATGGGGACCGGATCAGTGCGCCTCGTTAAGAATCAAACTCCGGTAATGCCCCGGATTGGACCCCGACCACTTGCGAAACGCCTTGTAGAACGAACTCGCATCGGCAAACCCCAGCCGGGCCGCAATCTCGGCGAAGCTGATGTTCGGCTCTGCCAGCCAAACGATCGCCAGTTCCTTGCGCACGCTGTCCTTGAGCCCTTGGTAGGTCTGCCCTTCTTCCGCCAGACGTCGGCGCAAGGTCGAGGCGGACATGTGCAGTTGCTGCGCCAACGGTTCGGTTTCCGGCCAATGTTCTGCGGGCAAGTGCCGCAAATTCTGTTTGATGCGGCTCGCCAGGCTCTCAGGATCACGGTACTTGACCAGAATATTGGCCGGCGCGTGCGCCAGGAAACGCTTGAGTTCTTCCGGGCTGCGCTTGATCGGCAAGTCCAGGCACTCAGCCGAGAAAATCATCCGCGTGCGCGGCCGGTCGAAGCGCAGGTTTTCGGAGAACATCACCTGATAGTCGCCGCAAAAATCCGGCGCCGGGCAGCGCAGTTCGATGGCCAGGATTGGAATCCGCCGCCCCGCGAGCCAACAGGCAACGCCGTGAACGATCATCCAGTAGGTGAAATAAGTGAAGGCACGACGCGGATCCTGATCGTCTTCCGCCAGCACGATTTCGGCCAGGCTTTGCTGGCGAACCAGCTGCGCGGGCATGTTTTCAAGCATCAGCGACAGAAAACCCAGGCCCGAGGTCAGCCCAGCGGCCAGGCTCGGCTGGACCATCGAGCAACGACACAGAAACTCAAGACTGCCGGATTTGAGCTTGCGCGGGTCCATGCCAAAAAACTCATCGTCACCGCGTCGCGCCAGCAGGCGCCAGAGTCGCGCATAGGCCGTCGCCGGAACTCGCGCGTCAGGGGTTTGCAACCATGCCGGATCGATGCCGACCTTGTTCAACACCTCATCGGTGGCCTGGCCCGGGGCGCAGCTTTGCAACAGCGCTTCGCGCACCAGTTGAATGGAGATGGTGTCTTTTTCCGACATTGAGCGCGGTGAGCCCTGTTGTTTTTTGAGTGCGGGCATCTTACCGCAGCACGCTTGAGCAAAGGAGATCCTGTGGGAGCGGGCTTGCCCGCGAAAGCGGTGGATATGCCGACATATGTATCGAAGGTGACGGCGTCATCGCGGGCAAGCCCGCTCCCACAGTGATGTTCAGGGTTGTTCAGCTTAGGTTCAGGTAAATGTCAATTATTGGCATATGGGAATTAATGTCATTATGTTACAAATTAGCACCCTAACTAATTGTGTCCCGGTGCTGAATGCTCGTCCCTTTCCTGATCATGCTGCGCGAAGGCATTGAAGCCGCGTTGATCGTTGGCATCATCGCCAGCTACCTCAAGCAAACCGGCCGGGGTCAGTGGATGCCCGCGGTGTGGATCGGTGTGTTCCTCGCTGCGGCGTTGGCCCTGCTGGTGGGGGGTGGTCTGGAGCTGGTCAGCGCCGAATTCCCGCAGAAACAACAAGAGCTGTTTGAAGGCGTGATCGGTCTGCTGGCCGTCGGCATTCTCAGTTCGATGGTGTTCTGGATGCGCAAAGTGGCGCGCTCGATCAAACATTCGCTGCAGGCGTCCCTCGATCACGCGCTGGCCGGCTCCAGACATCAGGTCATCGCCCTGATCGCCATGGTGTTTTTCGCCGTGGCCCGAGAAGGCCTGGAGACGGTGTTCTTCTTGCTGGCGGTGTTCCAACAGAGCGAGGGCCCGGCCGCGCCCATTGGCGCCTTGCTCGGCCTGATCCTGGCCATCGCCGTCGGTTTCCTCATCTACAGCGGCAGCATGCGCCTGAACCTTGGTGCATTTTTCCGCTGGACCGGGTTGTTCATCCTGTTCGTGGCCGCCGGCATTCTCTCCAATTCGGTGCAGGCGCTGCATGAAGCCGGGCTGTGGAATCACCTGCAAACCGTGCTGTTCGACTTCAGCGCAACGCTGCCGATGGATGGCCCGTTGGGCTCGGTGCTGGCGGGCATGTTCGGCTATCAGGACGCCCCAACGGTCAGCACCCTCGGTGCCTACCTGATTTATCTGGTGGTGGCGTTGGTGATGTTTTTCGTCCCGGCCCCGACGCCCGCCAAACAGCCTTCTTCCGTTTCCAGTCAGTAAGGGCCTTCATGTCAAAGCCTATTCCTACAGCCGGCCCGTCCCGGGCCTTGCGTTGGGCAGTGGCCGGTTCGGTGATCGTGATGATCGCCGCCGGTGGCCTGTTCTATTACGCCTCGAAAATGGCCGCCGCCAAGCGCCAGGCCAACCATGACGACGTGGTGGTCAACATTCACCCGCACAGCTGCGAGCCCAATGCGCTGACAGTCCCGGCCGGCCGCACCCGTTTTCGCATCGTCAATCGCTCCGACCGGGCCGTTGAATGGGAAATCCTCGACGGTGTGCTGGTGCTCGAAGAGCGCGAAAACATCGCACCGGGCCTGAGCCAGGTGATCAACGCCAACCTGTTGCCCGGCGACTACACCATCACTTGCGGTTTGCTCAGCAACCCGCGCGGCACCTTGCACGTGACCCCGACCGAGGTGTCCGAGGCCGCCGCAAAAGCCAAACCGTCGATGGTCGCGTTCGTTGGTCCGTTGTCAGAATTTCGCGTGTACCTGAGCACGCAAGGCACGGCGTTGATCAAAGCCGTTACCGCGCTTGAGCAAGCCATCGAGGTCGGCGACCTAAGCCAGGCGCAATCCTTGTATGCGCCGGCCCGCGCTGCGTATCAACGCATCGCCCCGGCCGCCCAGCGCCTGGCCGAGCTGGATAACGCGATCAATGCCCGCGCCGACTATTTCGAAAAACGCGAGCAGGACCCGGCCTTCGTCGGCTTCCATCGCCTGGAATATGCGCTGTTCCAGCAACGTAATCTCGATGGTTTGGCCCCGGCTGCCCAACGTCTGAGCGCTGACGTCACCACGCTCAAGCAGCAACTGCTGGCCGAACCGCTGCCGCCGGAGCAACTGGTGAGCATTGTGGTGCGCAACCTCAATACCCTCGCTGATGTACGTGCCAGCAGCGGTGAAGAAGAACGCTACAGCCACACCGACCTGAACGGTTTTGCCGCCAACCTCGACGTCGCCCGCAAAGTTGTCGACTTGCTGCGCCCGATGCTGAGCACATCCGCCGCCGATTTACTGCCCACGCTCGACAGCGCCATCGTCGCCTTCGACACCGAACTTAACGGCCTCAAGGTCAACGATGGTTACGCCCGCTACGACAGCGTCAGCGCCGAACAGCGCAAAAAAATCGCCGAAAAGGCTCAGGCACTGGCCGACGCCCTCGATGCCATCGATCCCGCCCTTGGCCTCTCCGGCCTGTAAGCAGAAGACTTGAACCCATGAATGACTCAGAGCAATTCAACCTCCAGCGTCGACGGATATTGATGGGCATGGGCGCGGCCGGCGTGGCGTTGAGCTGTCCGGTCATGGCCGCCAGCCCCGCGCAGGTCACTGAAGCGCCGAGCAGCGACAAGACTGAAGACCGCCATGAATTCCACGGCAAACACCAGGCTGGCATCGTCACCCCACGTCCGGCATCCGGCATGCTGGTGTCGTTTGATGTGCTGGCCACTGACCGCGCCGACCTCGAACGGCTGTTTCTCACCCTCAACGAGCGCATCGCGTTCTTGATGAAGGGCGGCCCGGTAACCCAGGTCGATCCGAAACTGCCGCCAGTGGATTCCGGGATTCTTGGCCCGGTGGTCACACCGGACAACCTGACCATCACTGTGTCGGTGGGCGAGTCGTTGTTCGACGAGCGTTTCGGTCTGGCCTGCGTCAAACCCAAGCGACTGACGCGCATGGTCGGTTTCCCCAACGATGCACTGGAGGCTGACTGCTGCCACGGCGACCTGAGCCTGCAGTTCTGCTCCAACACTCCCGACACCAACATCCACGCCCTGCGCGACATCATTAAAAACCTGCCGGACTTGCTCCTGGTGCGCTGGAAACAGGAAGGCAGCGTGCCGCCGCAAGCTCCGGCGAAACCGGGTGTTCCGGCGCAGAGCGCGCGCAATTTCCTGGGTTTTCGCGACGGCTCGGCCAATCCTGATTCCAACGATGCCAACGTCATGGACCGCATCGTCTGGGTCCGACCCGGCAGCGATGAACCAGGCTGGGCAACCCATGGCAGCTATCAAGCGGTGCGGATCATCCGCAATTTCGTTGAGCGCTGGGACCGTACGCCGTTGCAAGAACAGGAAAGCATCCTCGGACGGGTCAAAAGCACCGGTGCGCCCATGGGTGGCGCCCATGAAACCGAAGTCCCGGACTACGCCAAGGACCCGCAAGGCAAGCTGACCAGACTCGACGCGCACATCCGGCTGGCCAACCCGCGCACCGCCGCCACCCAGGCCAATCTGATCCTGCGCCGGCCGTTCAACTACTCCAATGGCGTGAACAAAAACGGCCAGCTCGACATGGGCTTGTTGTTCATCTGCTACCAGACCGATCTGGAAAAAGGCTTTATCACCGTGCAAACCCGTCTGAACGGCGAGCCGCTGGAGGAATACCTGAAACCCGTCGGCGGCGGCTACTTCTTCACCCTGCCAGGTGTCACCAGCGACCAGGACTTCATCGGTCGCTCGCTGCTTCATGCCACATCCGCAACAACAACCGCCTGACAACTCCCACACGGAACCGCCCATGAAAAAGTCGCCACTCGCTTTGCTGCTGACCCTTGGCTTGCTCAACACTCCGCTTTCGGCGTTCGCGACCACAGCGCCGATGGACCTGGTGGGGCCGGTTTCGGACTATAAGATTTACGTCACAGAGCAACTGGACGAATTGGCCAGCCACACCCAACAGTTCACCGACGCGGTGAAAAAAGGTGATCTGGCCACCGCGCAAAAGCTCTACGCCCCGACCCGCGTTTACTACGAGTCGATCGAGCCGATTGCCGAGCTGTTCAGTGACCTGGACGCGTCCATCGATTCGCGCGTAGACGACCACGAAAAAGGCGTGAAAGCCGACGACTTCACTGGCTTCCACCGCATCGAGTACTCGCTGTTCTCGGAAAGAAGCACCCAAGGCCTCGGCGATTTGGCCGACGGCCTGAACAAAGACGTCAAGGACCTGCAAACCCGCGTGGCCGGCCTGACCTTCCCGCCTGAGAAAGTCGTCGGTGGCGCGGCGGCGCTGCTCGAAGAAGTCGCGGCCACCAAGATCTCCGGTGAAGAAGACCGCTACAGCCACACCGACCTCTATGACTTCCAGGGCAACGTCGACGGCGCGAAGAAAATCGTCGACCTGTTCCGTCCGCAGATCGAGAAGCAAGACGCGGCATTCATCGCCAAAGTCGACAAGAATTTCGCGACCGTGGACAAGATCCTGGCCAAGTACAAGACCCAGGACGGTGGTTTCGAAACGTATGACAAGGTGAAAGAGAATGACCGTAAAGCGTTGGTTGGGCCGGTGAATACCTTGGCTGAAGACTTGTCGACGTTGCGCGGCAAACTGGGTTTGAACTGATCGTTTTCTAGCGTCTGAGCGGGCCCCATCGCGGGCAAGCCCGCTCCCACAGAGGATCTTCGGTGTTCACAAGATCTGTGGGAGCGGCGGTGCGACGATTCGACTTGCCCGCGATGGCATTATCACTGCCACCGATATTCCTCCTGCCTTTAACCAACCCGCGCTACCATCCCCCGCACACTCTAAAAGCTCACGGACGACTCTCCCATGAACACCCCTGCCTTCGATCTGCGCCCATTGATGGTCGCCAACATGGCCTGTTCCATGTCGATGATGGCGTTCGTCTCGCTGATCGGCCCGATTGCCCGCGTGCTGGGCCTGGCCACCTGGCAGGCTGGTGCGGCGGTGACGGTGTCCGGGGTGATCTGGATGCTGCTCGCCCGCCCATGGGGCCAGGCCAGTGATCGCTATGGCCGACGACGAATATTGCTGATCGCCACCGCTGGCTTCACCCTCGCCTATTGGGCCTTGTGCCTGTTCATCGATGCTTCGTTGCGATTTCTACCCTCGGCGCTGCTGGGGTTCATCGGCGTGATGATCGGGCGCGGTTTGATCGGTGTGTTCTATGCGGCGATTCCGGTGGGTGGCAACGCGCTGATCGCCGACAACATCGAACCGCAACACCGCGCCAAAGCCATGGCCGCCTTGGGTGCCGCCAATGCGTGCGGCCTTGTAATCGGCCCGGCCATCGCCGCATTGCTGTCACGCTTCAGTTTGAGCCTGCCGTTCTACGCCATGGCCGTCCTGCCGCTGCTGGCTTTTCTGGTGTTGCACTTCAAGCTCAAAGGGCAAGAACTGCACCTGCGCCAGGCGCCGCGCAAGGTACACCTGAACGATCCACGCCTGCGCCGGCCCATGGCTGTCGCGTTTGTCGCGATGCTGTGTGTGTCGATTGCGCAGATCACCGTCGGTTTTTTCGCCCTCGACCGCCTCGGCATGAACCCGGCCGACGCCGCGCAAACAGCAGGCATCGCCCTGACCATGGTCGGTTTCGCGTTGATCTGTGCGCAATTGGTGGTGCGCAGACTCGATTGGCCGCCATTGCGGTTGATCCGCGCCGGGGCGCTGGTGGCATCAGCAGGATTTGCCGGCAGTATCCTCGCGAATACAGCGTGGGGGTTGTGGTTGTGCTTTTTCGTGTCGGCGGGCGGGATGGGCTTGATCTTCCCGTCTTTTGCCGCGTTGGCCGCCAATGCGGTCGAGGCCTCGGAGCAAGGCGCGACGGCGGGCACCATCGGCGCGGCACAAGGGTTCGGCGTGGTGATCGGGCCGTTGGCGGCCACTCTGATTTACGACCTCGAACCCCGCCTGCCCTATCTGGTGGCCGCGGCGTTACTGCTGTTGGTGGCTTTGTGGCCAAAGCCCCGCGAACTGAAGCTTACAAAATGCGATACAGCAGACGCTCGATCCGCACCCGACTGACGCGGGTGAGAAACTTGGCCACCGCCGGCGGGTAATCCAGCAGCGTTTCAAGGTCCTGGTATCGCTCGATTCGCTGGGTATTCTGGAAAATCTGCACCAGTTCGCCAGCGCGCGATTCAAGCAATTCGCCTTTCGGGTCATCGATCAGCAGTGCGTTTTCCAGGTCAAGACGGAACGCCCGCGGGTTGAGGTTGTTGCCGGTCAGCAAGGTGTAGCGCTGGTCGATCCACATGCCTTTGAGGTGATAGGTGTTGTCGCCATCACGCCACAAATGCAAGTTCAATTTGCCGCTGTCGATACTGTGCTGATGCTTTTTGGCAAAGCGTCGCAGGCTGATCTCGTAGAGATACGGCAACGCGGCGATCACCTTGAACGGCTCACTCGGCGGAATGTAGAAGTCGTTGGCGGTCTTGTCACCGACCACAATATCGATCTTCACGCCCCGGCCCAGCGCCCGGTTTATTTCCCGAGTCACCGCCAGTGGCAGGTTGAAGTACGGCGTGCAGATGGTCAGTTGGTGCTGGGCGCTGGCGATCAACTCGCAAATCACCCGATTCAATGGATTGTTCTTGCCTACACCGAGTAACGGACTGACGGATAAACCACCTTTTTCCGTGGTGCCCGCCGTGGTGTCGTACGCGGCATGCTTGAGGCGGCTGCGCAAGTCACCGATATCGTGGCGCAGGCTGCGAGTGGTCGGCAGGTTCGGCAAATCGAGGCGATGCACGGCCTTGGAAGCGATGAAACCGTGCTGGACAAGGTGTTGCATCGAATTGGCCAGCGCCTGGTTTTCCAGTACGTGATAACGGTCAAAGCGGTATTTGTCGAACTTGTGCAGGTACACGTTGTTCAGGCTCGCACCGCTATAAATCACACAGTCATCGATCACAAAGCCCTTCAAATGCAGCACGCCGAACAGCTCACGCGTCTGCACCGGCACGCCATACACCGGCACTTCACTTGCGTGGGTACGCGTCGCTTCCTGATACCAGGCCGAGTTGCCCGGCTGCTTGCCGGCACCAATCAAACCGCGTTGGGCGCGCAACCAGTCAACCACCACGACCACGTCCAGTTCCGGACGCGCCAGTTTGGCGGCGTGCAAGGCATCGAGGATTTCCTGGCCCGCTTCATCTTGTTGCAGATACAGCGCAACGATATAGATGCGCCGGGTCGCCTGGGCGATTTTCTCCAGCAGGCAGCGACGAAACCCGGCAGCGCCAGACAGGATGGTGACGGCATCGGCGGTCAGCGGAAAACTGCGCAGTTTGGGCAGCAGAGAGCGTTTGAAAAGCGACGGCATAGGGCTCGCAATGGGTCAATTCCGAATAGTCACAGAGCTTACACCATGGATCAGTTTGGGTCTTGTTACGGTCTGTAATGCCGCCTCAGTTCGCTCCCGCGCTCTGGGTGGGAATGGCTCCGCGTTCGCTTCTAAATGCGACGCGGAGCGTCACCGGATGCATTCCCACGCAGAGCGTGGGAACGATCTTTAACAGACGTAAAATTTTTTGTTGACCAAGAAGAATGATCGTTCTACTGTTCAGCACATGAACAAAATAACCAGCAACGACACACGCGACATCATTCTGGATGTCACCGAAAAGTTGATCTACAAAAGTGGTATCGCTGCCACTGGCATGGATCTTCTGGTGAAAACCGCCGGCGTCTCCAGAAAAAGTATTTACCGCTACTTCACCAACAAGGAGGAGCTGACCGTCGCTGCCCTGCAACGGCGCGACGTGCGCTGGATGCACTGGTACCGGACGGAAGTCGGCATGGCCGAGACCCCGGCAGACCGGTTGCTGAACCTGTTTACCGTGCTCAAGGCCTGGTTCGCCTCGGAAGGCTTCCGTGGCTGCGCTTTCATTAACACCAGTGGTGAAACCGGCGACCCGCAAGACCCGGTTCGCCTGGTTGCCAAAGAACACAAACAGAAGCTGCTCGACTACGTGTGCGAGCTCTGTACCGAACATGGCGCTGCCGACCCGGAGACGCTGGCCAAACAGCTGCTGATCCTGATCGACGGTGCCATTACCGTAGCGCTTGTGATGGGTGATCACAGTGCCGCCGATAATGCGCAATGCATGGCGCGAAAGTTATTGGACCTGTAACCACTTTATATAAGCCTGACAACTTGGTTTAACTTTACTTTTACTGGGAGACATTAAATGTCTAACGCAGAAGTTCGTCCGCCATTGCCGCCCTTTACCCGTGAAACAGCCATCGAAAAAGTTCGCCTGGCCGAAGACGGCTGGAACTCACGCGATCCGGAACGGGTGTCGCTGGCCTATACGCTGGACACTAAATGGCGTAACCGCGCCGAGTTCGCCTACAACCGTGAAGAAGCCAAGGGATTCCTGACCCGCAAATGGGCCAAGGAACTGGATTATCGCCTGATCAAGGAACTCTGGGCCTTCACCGGCAACCGCATCGCCGTCCGTTACGCCTATGAATGGCACGACGACTCGGGCAACTGGTTCCGTTCCTACGGCAACGAAAACTGGGAGTTCGATGAGAACGGTTTGATGGCTAACCGGTTCGCCTGCATCAACGACCTGCCGATCAAGGAAAGCGACCGCAAATTCCACTGGCCGCTGGGGCGTCGGCCGGATGATCACCCGGGGCTGTCTGATCTCGGCCTCTAAGTTCACCTAAATCCAACTATAGGAGCCGGGCTTGCCCGCGATGGCGATGTCACAAGCAACTGAAGTGTTGAATGTGATGCCGCCATCGCGGGCAAGCCCGGCTCCTACAGGGGGAACTATGCGGCTGCGGTGGCTGGCCTGGATTGGGCCTTGGCTTCTAGCTCGCGCACCAACGGCAACACGCGCTGGCCAAAATATTCCACCTCTTCCTGAAAATGTAGAAACGCCGCCAGCACAAGATCCACGCCGACCGCCTTCAATGCCACAATCCGCTCGGCAATCTGCTGCGGTGTGCCGATCAGATTGGTCTTGAAGCCATCGTTGTACTGCACCAGATCCTCGAACGTCGACTTCGCCCAATTGCCCTCGCCTTCCGGCGATGCCCTGCCCGCTTGTTTCGCCGCATCGCCAAAGGCGTTCACCGCGTCTGGATCAGCCTGATCGATGATCTGCGCCAGCACTGCTCGCGCTTCTTCTTCCGTGTCCCGGGCGATGACAAACGCATTGACTCCGATTTTTACCGAATGGTGGTTGGCGGTGGCTTTGGCCCGGATATCGTCTACTTGGGCCTTGATGCCTTCCGGCGTATTACCGTTGGTGAAGTACCAGTCCGAGACCCGCGCAGCCATGTCTCGCGCCGCGCGAGAACTGCCGCCCTGGAAGATTTCCGGTTGGCCCAAGGGCTTGGGTTTGAGGCTGTAGTTGTCGAAACGGTAGAAATCCCCGCGAAAGGTGAAATTGTCCTGGCTCCAGATGCCCTTGAGCGAGCGAATGAACTCTTCGGAACGGCGATAACGCTCATCGTGCTCCAGCCAGTGTTCGCCTATCGCTTGAAACTCACCTTTGAACCAACCGCTGACGATGTTCACCGCGACTCGCCCATGGGTCAGTTGATCGATTGTGGCCAACTGCTTAGCCGCCAGCGCCGGTTGCCAGGGACCTGGCAGGATTGCAGCGATCACTTTCAATGTGGTGGTGGCCGCGAGCAGCGCATGGCTGAAGGCGACCGACTCATGCTGGTATTCGGCGCCGTAACCGGCAGTAAAGCGAATCTGGGTGAGCGCGTATTCGAACCCGGCTGTCTCGGCCAATTGCGCGAGTTTGCGGTTGTAGTCGATGCCCCAGTGGGTGCGTTGTTCGATTTTACTGACCACCAGCCCGCCGCTGACGTTCGGTACCCAGTAGGCAAATTTGACCGCTTGCTGACTCATTGGCGTGTCCTCGGGACTCAGGGATGCCCCATGGACAGAGCAGCAAGCGTGCCAGGGCTGAAATCGCGGGTTTGTCGGGATATTCGGGGGGATTAACTGTTAGTCCACATCCTGTTTGTCGGCGGGCTGTTGGCTGAGCAACAGTTTTAGTGGCTGTAGCGCCTGCTAGCGAAGCGGCCTGACGGCTCGCCGCTAAGTCCGGATATAGGTAAGATACCGGCCCTTCCCCGCAGCCCTTTCCTGCACCCCGCCGAATAAGCCGACTCCATGCCTTTCGAACTCAGCGTTGACCTCACTACCCTGGCCATTCTGGCCATCGTTGCCTTCATTGCCGGTTTCATCGACGCGATTGCCGGCGGTGGCGGCCTGCTGACCACGCCGGCATTGTTGACCGCCGGCCTGCCGCCGCACTTGGTGCTGGGCACCAACAAGTTGAGTTCGACGTTCGGCTCGGCCACCGCCAGCTTCACCTTCTACCGGCGCAAGCTGTTCCATCCGCGGCAGTGGGTGCATGCCATCGTCGGCACCCTGGTCGGCGCATTGACCGGCGCCATCGTCGCGCATTACTTGCCCGCCGAATGGCTGAACAAAATGCTGCCGGTGATCGTGTTCGCTTGCGGCCTGTACCTGTTGTTTGGCGGCACACCGAAAGCACCGTTGGACAGCGATGCACCGATCAAGAAAAAGTGGCAATCGACCCAAGGTTTCAGCCTCGGTTTCTACGACGGCGTGGCGGGTCCAGGCACAGGTGCATTCTGGACCGTCAGCAGTCTGCTGATGTACCCCATCGACCTGGTAAAGGCCAGCGGCGTGGCGCGCAGCATGAACTTCGTCAGCAACATTGCGGCGCTGTCGGTGTTTGTTTTTTCCGGGCAGGTGGACTGGATCATCGGCCTGAGCATGGGCCTGTCGGTGATGGTCGGCGCATTCTTTGGTGCTCGCACCGCCATCAGCGGCGGCGCGAAATTCATTCGGCCGGTGTTCATCACCGTGGTACTGGGCTTGACCGTGCGGTTAGCCTGGCAGCACTGGTTCAGCGTGGCCTAAGCGTCGCGCCACATAGACATCGATCAGGTAACGGGCAATCGAGCGCGACGCCGGCAACGGCGGCAGCGCGTGGACGTTGAACCACTGGGCGTCTTCGATTTCGTCCTCCTGACAGACAATCTCGCCACCGGCGTACTCGGCATGGAAGCCGAGCATCATCGAGTGCGGGAACGGCCAGCACTGGCTGCCCAGGTACTGGATGTTCTTGACCTCGATGCGCACTTCTTCGCGCACCTCGCGAATCAGGCAGTCTTCCGCCGACTCCCCCGGCTCGGCAAACCCCGCCAACGTGCTGTAGACCCCGCTGACAAAGCGTGGCGAACGGGCCAGCAAGACTTCATCGCCACGGGTGACCAGCACGATCATGCTCGGCGAGATCCGTGGGTAATAGCGCAAATCACAGGGCTCGCAATACATCGCCCGCTCACGCGGAACCTGCGTTGCCGCCTGCCCACAGTTGCCGCAGAAGCGATGCTCGCGATACCAGGTGCCAATTTGCGCGGCATAGCCGAGCACCTTGTACACCGTGTGATCGCCTTCCAGCATGAACGCCCGCAGGCCTTTCCAGTTGCAACCCGGCACGTCGCTGTGACTGCGCAATTCCAGCAGATAG
This sequence comes from Pseudomonas sp. C9, assembly GCF_002000165.1. Classification (NCBI taxonomy): domain Bacteria; kingdom Pseudomonadati; phylum Pseudomonadota; class Gammaproteobacteria; order Pseudomonadales; family Pseudomonadaceae; genus Pseudomonas; species Pseudomonas sp. C9. The sequence goes on from NZ_MPAK01000001.1 coordinate 171,720, forward strand.
ACCGGCTCGCCGTCGAGATGGCCAATGCCGTGCTCGGCGAGAATCGACAAATCCTGACGCTTGAGCCACTCACGCGGGAACAGCGCGCCATTGTCATCGAACAGAAAACCTTCGGGGCTACGGGCCACGGCCCAGCCGCCGGGTAGATCGGTGTCCAGTACTGCGGTGGTCCAGCGTGAAGTCATTTTTAATCAATCCAGAAATTCGGGTTTCTGTTTGCTCATATGGGCGGCCATGGCCACGCGCAAGTCGGTGGATTGCAGCATGGCGGCGTTCCAAGTGGCGACATATTCGAGGCCGTCGTCAATACGATGGTCGCGCATGTAGCTGATCATTTCCTTGGTGCCGGTGACGGCAATCGGCGACTTTGCGGCGATCTCGCGGGCAATGCCCATCACGCCATCTAACAGGCTGGCTTTGTCGCTGTAGACGCGATTGACCAGGCCTATGTTACGCGCTTCGTCGGCGCCAAAAGTGCGACCAGTGTAAGCCAGTTCACGCAGCATGCCGTCACCGATGATGCGCGGCAAGCGTTGCAAGGTGCCAACGTCGGCGGCCATGCCGATGTCGATTTCCTTGATCGAGAATTGTGCGTCTTCGGCGGCGTAACGCATGTCACACGCGGCAATCAGATCAATCGCGCCGCCCAGGCAATAACCCTGGATAGCCGCCAGTACCGGCTTGCGGCAATTATCGACGGCATTGAAAGAGGCTTGCAGGGCGAGAATCTTGCGACGCAGCAGGCGCGCGTTGCGGCCGACGTCCTTGCCCAGTTCATTGGCCACGCCGGCCAGCATCATCAGGTCGATACCGGAGGAAAAATGCTTGCCGGCGCCGCTAAGGACCACGACACGCGCTTCATCGGTGTCGTCGATCCACTGGAAAATTTCGATGATTTCGCTCCAGAACGCGGCGTTCATCGAATTGATCTTTTCCGGGCGGTTGATCTGCACATGGGCGATGTTGTCGGCGAGTTCGACGGTGAACGCGGTGTACTGAGTCATGGCAGGGATCCTTTACCGGGCAAAAAAAAGAGGCCCGGACTATAACAAGGCATCAGGGTGGACAGTAAGGCAGTGGTTCGGCCAAAAGCGGGACTGGCTTCTGGATCGCCAGTGACTGGGTGGGCTTCATCGCGGGCAAGCCGAATCGTCGCACCGCCCGCTTAACTGGCCTTCACCACCGCATACGCCGCCGTCTCATACGGAACCGTCACCACCTCTCGTCCACGCAATTGCGGTTCTGAAGCAATCAACGCACGAATCTGCTCATCCACATTCGCCCGCTGGGCCTGCGGCAACGCCGCAATAAAACTGGTGGAGCGCACCCGATTGAAGATCACATCCTCAGGCGACCCCGTGTGTCCATGGTTGAAGTGCTGCACCTGCAATGGCCCGAACGCGGGATGTGGAAACGCCCGGCGCCAGGCGCCGGTGTAATAACGCGGCGTATCGCCTTCCAGCGCGTTGACGATCGCATCCAGTTTCGGCACCCAACTGACCTTGGTATCGCGCAGGTTCCACACCAGCCCCAGCTTGCCGCCCGGCTTCAGGACCCGCGCTATTTCGGTCAGCGCCCGGGCGTTGGCGAACCAGTGAAAGGCCTGGGCGCAGACCACCACGTCCACACACGCATCCGGTAGCGGCAAATCCGTAGCGGTGCCGTTGACCGCCAGCACTTCGGGATAGGCCTGGGACAGCTTCTCCAGCATCTGCGCCACCGGTTCCACGGCAATCACCTGCGCTCCGGTCGCCAGCAACCGGCCGGTGAACTTGCCGGTGCCGGCGCCCAGGTCCACCACGCTTTTGTCGGCGTTCAAGCCCAACGTACCCGCCAGCCAGTCAGCGACCGCTGGCGGGTAGTCCGGGCGGCCGCGCACATAGGTTTCGGCGCTGGTTTTATAGCCCGCCGTCGCGTGATGAACGTGGTCTGTCATGGCAGTTCTCCTGGTGGACAACGAATGCTGTCGAGCATAGCGCCAAGGTCTGAGCTTTCGTTGCAATGTTCGCCAGAAAGAAATGAATAATTGTTCACGCTGCGGTGTTTTCAATTCATCACCCCACATTATCGTGATTCAAACCCTGGAGCCTTGCCCATGAACGTGCGTTTTGCTGTTTTCACCGCCCCGCTGCTGCTTGCCGGTTGCCTGACGGCAGCATTGACCAGTTCGCTCGCCCAGGCCCATGGCGAAGAAGACGCACCCGCCAGGCCCAACTGCCCGAAAGGCCAGGTGTTCGACTCCAGATCGCAAAAATGCCTCAAGCAAACCAGCAACCTCGTGCCGGACGCCGACCGAACCAGCTACGCTTATCGTCTGGCCAAGGACGGACGCTACGAGGAAGCCTTGGCCCTGCTCGACACCCTGAAAGAGCCGAACACCGCCATCGCCTTGAACTATCGGGGCTACGCCACGCGTAAACTGGGGCGCACCGACGAAGGCATCGGTTACTACCTGCAATCGGTCAAACTTGACCCGCAGTATGCGAAAGTGCGCGAGTACCTCGGCGAAGCGTACGTGATCAAGGGTCGACTGGACCTGGCCCAGGAACAGTTGCAGCACATCAAATCGATTTGCGGCAACACCTGCGAGGAGTATCAGGACCTGGCCGAAGCCATCAACGACTCATCGAAAACCTGACAACCGAGATAGACGGAGTTCGTCATCGCCAACGATCAAGCAATCAGGGCCGAACTGGGGCAGCACTTGGCGCGTTTGTGGCGCTATGGCTTGTTGCTGTCCCGGCAACGGCATGTGGCCGAAGACCTGGTGCAGGCGACTTGCGTGCGGGCGCTTGAGCGTGCCGCGCAGTTTATCCCGGGCACGCGTATGGACCGCTGGTTGTTGAGCATTCTTCACTCGATCTGGCTCAACGAAGTGCGCAACCGGCGCGTGCGTCAGGGCCAGGGATTGGTGGATGCCGACAGTCACTTGTCGTTTGACGGCGAACACGCGGCGCAAACCCATGTGCTCGCCGCTCAAGTGATCCGGCGTGTCGACGCGTTGCCCGAAGCACAACGCGAAACGGTGTACCTGGCGTATGTCGAAGGTTTGGCGTATCGCGAAGTCGCCGAGGTGCTGCAAGTGCCCATCGGCACGGTCATGAGCCGGCTGGCCGCGGCACGGGTGAAACTGGCCGAGTATCCGCCGCTGCACGCGGTACCGAACCCTTCCACGGGAGAACGTCGATGAACGAGCGTGGCATACCGTCGGATGAGCAACTGGTGGCGTACCTCGACGATCAACTCGATGTCGAGCAACGCAGCCGCATTGACGCGGCCATCGCCGAGGATTCGACGCTCAACCTGCGCCTGCAATGGCTGGCCCGCAGCTGCCTGCCGTTCAAGGAAGCCTATGCCGAACTGGGCCAACAGGCGCCCCTGGATCGCTTACAGTCGATGCTCGACACCTTGCCGTCCCCTGAACTCCCGTCGATGAATCGTCGCTGGTTTCTCGCGGCAGCTGCCGGGTTGGTGCTCAGCAGCGTGGTGGCGGACCGTTTTTTCCTGGGCTGGCAATTGAGTCAGGAAAAAACCAATTGGCGCGGCCTGGTGGCGGACTACATGTCGCTTTACGTGCCGCAAACGCTGGAGCACCTGCCCAGCGATGAAGCCAGCCAAAGTGCGCAACTGCGCATCATCGACACACGCCTGGGCCTGAACCTGACGCCGGCCCAACTGGTCCTGCCAAGGTCCGAGTTCAAGCGCGCGCAAATCCTCGAATATGACGGCGTGCCCATTGCGCAGATTACGTACCTGGATCCGGTGCACGGCCCGATTGCCTTGTGCGCCACCCGCTCCAACAGCGGCAGTCGCCACCTCGCCCATGAGCGCCGACACGACATGAACGTGGTTTATTGGGCGGACATGGAGCATGCCTGGATGCTGATCGGACACAACCCGGCAGCCGAGCTGGAGGGCATGGCCACCGTGTTGCGAACCCGGCTTGGCGCATAGTTTTGTAGCCGCTGCCGAGCTTGCGAGGCTACATTCGCCGTAGCAGCTGTCGAGCCTGCGAGGCTGCGTCCGCCGTAGCAGCTGTCGAGCTTGCGAGGCTGCGTCCGCCGTAGCAGCTGTCGAGCTTGCGAGGCTGCGTCCGACTGCGAAGCAGTCGTAAATCAGACGGTGCGGTGCTTCATAAAGAATGCTTGTGCAGGTTTTACGACCGCTACGCGGCCGGACGCAGCCTCGCAGGCTCGACAGCTGCTACGGCGGACGCGGGCTCGGCAGCGACTACATCGGTCTGCGTCAGGATTGGGTCGGCAACCACAAACGAAAGCGCGCGCCACCCAGCGGCGACAGTTCGACGGTCAGTGTACCGCCCTGCGCTTCCAGTGCCCGACGGCTGATCGCCAGCCCCAGGCCGAACCCGCCCGTCGCCCGGTCCCGACTTCGGTCCAGTCGATAAAACGGCTCAAAGACCCGCTCGCGCTCGTCATCGGGAATGCCGATGCCGTCGTCATCGACCCAGATTTCACAGCCCTTGGTACAGACCTGAACGCCAATTTGAATGCGTTTTTCGCAATAGCGCATGGCATTGCGCAGCAGGTTCTGAATTGCGCGGGCGGTCAGGCGCGGGTCGAGCGTGAAGCGTTCGAGCTGGCCTTGAAGCAGGACGTCTATCACGATGTGCGGCGACTCCAATTCTTCATCGACGCTCCCCAGGATGCTGTCGATAAACTCGTCCAGCGACACTTCAACCCGCTCTGGCAGGCGAGCCGGGTTTTGCAGGCGGCTGTAGGACAGTAACTCCAACACCAATTCATCGAGTTCGCGGATGTGTGCCACCAAGCCTTGCAAGCGCTCGCGGCTGGCGGCGGGCAAGTCGTCGGACAGCGCCAGCGCCAGGCCAAAATCCAGGCGGGTCAGCGGTGTACGCAGTTCGTGGGAGACCGCGTTGAGCAAGTCGCGCTGCTGGTTGAGCAGGCTTTCGATGTCGCCGGCCATGGTGTCGAAGACGTTGGCCAGGCTGCCGATGTTGGAGTGTCGGGAAATCAGTGTGCGTTCGCTCAAGTGACCTTTGCCGAAACGTTCGGCGGTGCCTTTGAGGCGTTCCAGATCGCGCCAGTGCGGACGCAACCATAGCAACAGGCACGCCAGCATGGTTGCCCCGATCAGAACGTTGATGCTCCAGTACAGCAAGCTGACGTCCATCGGGTCCGGCGGCACGATCATTTGCACCACTGTCTGTTCGTTCAGTGGTGCCACGGCGAGCGTGCGCCAGCCCCAGTCGCCGATGCGCACCACGTTCTCGCCGCGCTGCAGGCGTTCGCGCTCAAACAGGGAAAATTCGGGATCATCATTGCGTGTCAGAACGATGTGCAGCGGGGCAAACTCCTTGTCCATCTCGACCGCCAAGGCCGGCCACTGCGCGTCGGGCACCGCATGGAACTGTTTGACGATGAGGGTCTGCAAGCCTCGCGAATAGTCGAGGTTGTAGGTGATAAAGCGTTCATGGAAGACCTTGACCACTATGTCTGGTACCAGATAAATCGCCGCGCTGAAGGAGACGATGGTTACCAGGTACAGGCGAAACAGAATTCTGAACATCGTCTCAGCATTCCCACTCGGAACGGCTGAACAGATAACCTTTGCCCCAGACAGTCTTGATCTTGCGCGCCTCGCCGGCGTGGTCGTCGAATTTGCGCCGCAACTTGGAAATCGCCACATCCACCGAACGGTCTGTGCCGTTGAACTCGATGCCGCGCAAACGCTGCAGGATCTGGTCACGGCTCAGCACTTCGCCGGCATGTCGAGCCAGCACCACCAGCAGGTTGTACTCGCCGCTGGACAGTTCGACCAACTGCTCGCGCCAGGTTACGGTGCGCTCGGACAGGTCAATGCACAGGTTGCCCATGAGGATGCGATCGTTGACGGTTTGTGGATCGCCAAGGCTGCTGCGGCGCAGCAATGTACGCACTCGGGCCAGCAAAACCCGGGGCTCGCAGGGCTTGGTGACGTAGTCGTCGGCGCCCATTTCCAGGCCCAGCACCTGATCGTGACTGTCGTCGCGAGCGGTCAGCATGAGGATCGGCAGCGTGGCCGAATCCGCCCGCAGCAAACGGCAGACTTGCAGGCCATCGAGGCCCGGCAACATCAAGTCGAGGATCACCAGGTCCGGCGGATTGGCCCGCGCGCGCTCACGTACGTGGTCGCCACGACTGATCACACTGACCGAGTAGCCGTTGCGTTCCAGGTAGCTGGCAATCAGTTCGGAGAGCGCGGTGTCGTCTTCGACCAGGAGAATGTTGGGCATGGGTGTTTCCAGAAAGAGCTGTGGCTACTGTTAAGGCCTCATCGCGGGCAAGCCCGCTCCCACAGTGGTCGGTGGTGTTCACAAAATCTGCGTTCACATGAGATCCCTGTGGGAGCGGGCTTGCCCGCGATGACGGCGTAACAGTCGCAAAAAATATCAAGTCGCCAAGGATATACGCCCTCACGCCCGCCCGAGCAAAACCCTTACACAATTTCACACAGCACCAACAAAGCTTCACCGCTACCCTCGTCGGCGCCCCGTAGGATGCGGGTGGTCATTATTGGGGTATTTCCATGTCAAAGAATCTGTTTGCCACGCTCGGCGTGTTTGCGCTGGCGCTGACGCTGAGCGCTTGCGACAAGTCCTCCAACGCCGAAGAACAGGCGCCGCTGGCCACCGTGCGCATCGAAACCATCGAAGCCGGCCCCTTGTCGATCACCAGCGAATTGAGCGGGCGGATTGCCGCGCCACGGATTGCCGAAGTCCGTGCCCGAGTCGCCGGCGTCGTGTTGCAACGCACCTTCAATGAAGGCAGCGATGTGAAAAAAGGCGACGTGTTGTTCCGCATTGATCCAGCACCGTTCAAGGCCGACCTGGACAGCGCCGAAGCTGCATTGCGCAAGGCCGAGGCCAACGCCTTCCAGGCCCGGCTGCAAGAGCAGCGGTTTGCACAATTGATCGAAGGCAACGCCATCAGTGGCCAGGACTACGACAACGCCCGCGCCAGCGTCCGGCAAACCGCGGCCGACGTGGCCGCCAACAAAGCCGCCGTGGAACGGGCGAAACTGAACCTCGGCTACGCCACCGTCACCGCGCCGATTTCCGGGCGGGTCGGCCGCGCACTGGTGACCGAGGGCGCCCTGGTCGGCCAGAACGAAACCACGCCAATGGCGCTGATTCAGCAGCTAAACCCTATTCATGCCGACCTGACCCAGTCGACCCGCGAACTCAACGACCTGCGCCGGGCATTCCGCTCCGGCCAGTTGCAGCAAGTCGGCCAGGGCCAGGCCAGAGCGACATTGATCCAGGACGACGGCAGTCTCTATCCGCTGCCGGGCAAGCTGTTGTTCACCGACATTACCGTGGACCCGGGCACGGGCCAGATCATCTTGCGCAGCGAGTTTCCCAACCCGGACCTCGATTTGCTGCCGGGCAGTTTTGTGCGTGTGCGCCTGGAGCAGGCGGTGAACCAACAAGGCATCAGCGTGCCGCAACGGGCGATCCAGCGTGACAGCGCCGGTATTGCTCAAGTGTGGCTACTCGACGCCGAGCAACGCGTGGGTCTGCAACCGGTTGAACTGGGCGCGGTGCAGAACGATCGCTGGATCGTCACCGGAGGTCTCAAGCCCGGCGACCGCATCGTCATCGAAGGCCTGCAACACGCACGCCCCGGTGAGCAAGTCCAGATCGACAACACCCCTCTTCCACTTGCCCAGGTTTCTGGTCAGTAAGCAGGACGCTTTTTTATGCCGCAGTTCTTTATCGATCGCCCGGTGTTCGCCTGGGTGGTTGCCCTGTTCATCCTGTTGGCCGGTGCGCTGGCCATTCCGCAGTTGCCGGTGGCGCAGTACCCCGACGTCGCGCCACCGCAAATCGAAATCTATGCCACGTACCCGGGCGCCTCGGCGCAAACCGTGGACGAAAGCGTGGTCAGCCTGATCGAGGAGGAGCTCAACGGCGCTGATCACCTGCTGTATTTCGAATCCCAGAGCAGTCTCGGCAGCGCCACGATCAAGGCGACCTTTCAACCGGGCACCGATCCGGAAATGGCTCAGGTCGATGTGCAAAACCGCCTGAAAGTCGTGGAATCGCGCCTGCCGCAAGCGGTGAACCAGCAAGGTTTGCAGGTGGAGAAAGTCTCCGCCGGTTTCCTGTTGCTGATCACGCTCACCTCCAGCGACGGCAAGCTCGACGACGTGGCGCTCAGCGATTACCTGGCGCGTAACGTGATGAACGAGATCAAGCGTCTGGACGGTGTCGGCAAGGCTCAGTTGTATGGTGCCGAACGGGCGATGCGCATCTGGATCGATCCACAGAAGCTGATCGGCTTCAACTTGACCCCGGCCGACGTCAACGCCGCCATCGTGGCGCAGAACGCTCAAGTGTCGGCCGGCAGTATCGGCGACTTGCCGACCCGCACCACCCAGGAAATCACCGCGACCATTCTGGTCAAAGGCCAATTGTCGACGCCGCAAGAGTTCGCCGACATCGTCCTCAAGGCCAATCCCGACGGCTCCACTGTGCGCATCGGCGATGTGGCACGGGTCGAGATCGGCAGCCAGGACTACAACTTCTCCACCCGCCTGAACGGCAAACCGTCGACCGCCGTCAGCGTGCAATTGGCACCGGGGGCCAATGCCCTGAGCACGGCAACGCTGGTGCGGGCGAAGATGGATGAACTGTCGCGCTATTTCCCGGCCGGGGTGGAGTACAAGATCCCGTACGACACTTCGCCTTTCGTCAAAGTCTCGATCACCAAAGTGGTCTACACCCTCGGCGAAGCGATGTTGCTGGTGTTTGCGGTGATGTTCCTGTTCCTGCAAAACATCCGCTACACACTGATCCCGACCCTGGTGGTGCCGGTCGCACTCATGGGCACCTTCGCGACCATGCTGGCGCTGGGTTTCTCGATCAACGTGCTGACTATGTTCGGCATGGTGCTGGCCATCGGCATTCTGGTGGACGATGCCATTGTGGTGGTGGAAAACGTCGAGCGGATCATGGCCACTGAGGGCCTGTCACCGAAAGAAGCGACGCGCAAGGCAATGACACAGATCACCGGCGCAATTATCGGCATTACGCTGGTGCTGGTGGCGGTGTTTATTCCGATGGCGTTCATGCAAGGCTCGGTCGGGGTGATTTACCAGCAGTTCTCGTTGTCGATGGCCACGTCGATTTTGTTCTCCGCGTTCCTTGCGCTGACGTTGACCCCGGCGCTGTGTGCGACGTTGCTCAAGCCGATTGCCAAGGGTGAGCATCACGAAAAGACCGGCTTCTTCGGTGGGTTCAATCGTGGCTTCGAACGGTTGACCGAACGTTATCAAGGCTGGGTCGCCTATGCGTTGAAACGCACCGGTCGATACCTGCTGATCTATGGCGTGTTGCTGATCGGTCTGGGCGTTTGTTTCAGTCGTCTGCCCTCCTCGTTCCTGCCGGTTGAAGACCAGGGGTACACCATCACCGACATTCAATTGCCGCCGGGCGCGAGCAAGAACCGGACGGTGCAGGTTGTTGAGCAGATTGAAGCGCATAACGCCACGGAACCGGGCATTGGCGACAGCACGATCATTCTCGGCTTCAGTTTTTCTGGTAGCGGGCAGAACGCGGCGCTGGCGTTTTCCACGCTCAAGGATTGGTCTGAACGCAGCAGTGACGACTCGGCGACTTCGATTGCCGACCGGGCCAATATCGCGTTGAGCCAGATCAAGGACGCCGTGGCTTTTTCGGTGCTGCCACCACCGGTTGACGGCCTGGGCACCTCCAGCGGTTTCGAGTTCCGCTTGCAGGACCGTGGCGGTCTCGGCCACACCACACTGATGCAGGCGCGCAGTGAATTGCTCGCCGCCGCCGAGAAAAGTCCGATCCTGATGAACGTGCGTGAAAGCGCTCTGGCTGAAGCGCCGCAGGTGCAACTGGAAGTCGACCGCAAACAGGCCAACGCACTGGGCGTGTCCTTTGCTGACATCGGCAACCTGCTGTCCACCGCCGTCGGCTCGGCCTACATCAATGACTTCCCCAACCAGGGCCGAATGCAACGGGTGGTGGTTCAGGCTGAAGGCGATCAGCGCAGCCAAGTGGCTGATCTGCTGAAAATGCACGTGCGCAACGACGCCGGAAAAATGGTGCCGCTGTCGGCCTTCGTCCAGGCCAAATGGACCCAGGGCCCGGCGCAACTGACGCGCTACAACGGTTACCCGGCGGTTGCCATTTCCGGCGAACCGGCGCCGGGCCACAGTACCGGCGAAGCCATGGCTGAAATCGAGCGGCTGGTGGCACAAGGGCCGGCGGGATTGGGTCAGGAATGGACAGGGTTGTCATTGCAGGAACGTTTGTCCGGCAGCCAGGCGCCCATTCTGCTTGGGCTGTCGCTGCTGATCGTGTTCCTGTGCCTGGCGGCGCTATACGAGAGCTGGTCAATTCCGACGTCGGTATTGTTGGTGGTGCCGCTCGGCGTACTCGGCGCGGTATTGGCGGTGACCTTCCGCGGCATGCCCAACGATGTGTTCTTCAAGGTGGGGTTGATTACCATCATCGGCCTGTCGGCGAAAAACGCGATTCTGATCATCGAGTTCGCCAAGAGCCTGTACGACGAAGGCCATGACCTGGTCGACGCCACGTTGCAAGCGGCACGGTTGCGACTGCGGCCGATCGTCATGACGTCGCTGGCGTTTATTCTCGGCGTGGTGCCGCTGGCGATTGCCACCGGAGCCAGCTCGGCAAGCCAGCAAGCGATCGGTACCGGGGTGATTGGCGGGATGATCACGGCGACGCTGGCGGTGGTGTTCGTGCCGGTGTTTTTTGTGGTGGTGATGAAGTGGGTGAAACGACTTGCCAGTCGATCTTGAACTGGACATTTCGCGATTAAAAAAACCGTTTAATACCTGTCATATTTGACAGTATCGGATAACGAAACCAGTCTTTAATCTGGCTCCTGTCTCGCACTAAGACACCCCGTCTTCTCGATTCAGGAGTCAGTCATGAAAACGATTAACGGCACCTCAGGTTCGTTTACTGCTAATACGACCGATAGCTCCCTTCCAGTGTACGAGGGAGATTCCGATCGAATGATGTTCTTCCGCGACCTGGACTTGGGCTGGTGGACGCTCAGTTCAAGGGCAACCATCACCGATGGAGATCCGGATTACCGGGACATCCTGATCTTTTTTCCAGATGAGGGAAGCGTCAGTAACAAGACCTATGAAATTGTTCTTGATCAAACGTCCGGTAAAGCGTCGGCCGCATGGGTGGTCAGCACCGACAACACCTTTAACCCCTACCCAGCCCAGCTTGGCGAGGTCACCGTCACATTGGATGCAGAAAAAAACTCCGTCAGCGGCACTTTCCACTTCCATACACAATCGTTGGGAGGCATTGACTTTAAAGTGTCTGACGGGAAGTTTGCACTTGAAGGCATCGAAGAGAAACGGTCTATCCCAAAACGGCTATCCGAAGGACATTTCACCGCTGATATCACCGGTGGTCCACCTGAAACGCAAAACTACCAAGCTACTCGGGTGAAGTTGACGCATCTGCCAACGTCCATCTATTTCAAACCCGCCCATTGGCACGGGTGGTCGCAACAGGAAGTTACTGGACAACCCGGTCAACTTGCTGTGTTTGTTCAGGTACTGATTGCTGACACGGCCAAACCGGGCGAGAGCTATCAACTGAGCGAAGACAGTGAAGTTGTCAGGGCGACGTGCATCGTGACTCAAGGTAACGTAAAGAATTTTCAAGCTATCAGTGGTTCTTTGAAACTGGATTCCTCTCCGCCAAAAGAGTCGTCGGCCGGAACGCTCAAAGGTAGCGTTGACTTCGTAGCTCGCAGTGGTGACGGTACTACTATTACGATTGATAACGGCAAGTTCTCGATCACAAACTAAATGTTCACCTGACTCGTGGCAGCCCTTTTGATTTCCCCCAAAAGGGCTGGCGCCTGTAAAAGCGCATTGACCTGGGCTATGGTGCTGAAAAGCCCCGACGCATCGAGTCTCCATGCCCTTCCTCACCCACACCCACCCTCGCCTGTCCGCCGCTACTACCCTCGGTGTCGCTGTGGGCATATTGGCGCCGGCCAATTCAATCATTAGCAAAATCCTCATTGGCTGGAATGTCGCGGTCTGGACTTACCTGATTCTGATGGTTTGGCTCGCCGCCCGCACCCAGTCGCCAGATGTGAAGCGCATTGCCGAGATCGAAGACGAGAACGCCGGGCTGGTGCTGTTCGTGGTGTGCATCGCCGCTATTGCCAGCCTGGCCGCCGTCACCTTCGAACTGGCCGGCAACAAGGAAACCACCCACAAGCTGCTGCATTACGCTTTCACAGCGTTGACCGTGATTGGTTCATGGCTGCTGATCGGGGTGATTTTCTGCCTGCATTACGCCCGCCTGTTCTACACCTGGGGCGGCAAAGGCCTGGCGCTGCGCTTCGCCGAAGGCCTGGAAAACCCCAATTACTGGGACTTCCTGTATTTCTCGTTCACCATCAGCGCGGCAGTGCAGACCTCCGATGTCGGCGTGGCCACGCGAGAATTGCGCAAGATTGTGCTGGCGCAGTCGCTGATCGGTTTTCTGTTCAACACGGCGATTCTCGGGTACTCAATCAACATTGCCGCGGGACTCTTCAACTGATCCGCGCACAAACGTTCTAGTCAGCACCCTCGACGCAGGCGTTAAATACGTCGGCAATCCGTCCCACAGGTGCCGCATGAATACTCACAACTGGATCGACCTGGCCCAGGACGCCGACACCGGCATCGAGACCCTGCGCGCGCATTTCGAGGGCCATGCCTACGATCCGCATTGGCATGACAGCTATCTGGTGGGGGTCACCGAACAAGGGGTTCAGCAATTCAACTGCCGGCGGGCGAAGCATCAGAGCACGCCGGGCAAGGTGTTTCTTCTCGAACCCGGTGACATCCACGACGGTGAAGCGACGACCGAGGAAGGTTTCACCTACCGCATGCTGTACCTCGACCCGCAATGGCTGAGACGAGAACTGAGTGCGGTGTTCGAAAATGCCCCCGACTCCAGTCAATTGAGTTTCGCCAATACCCTGACCAGCGATCCGCGACTGGCCCGCGCCACCAGCGTAGCCTTCCAGACCCTGCATGGCGGCGAACTGAAGATCGTGCGCCAGACTGCCCTCGACGGTTTGCTCGAACGCCTGACCAGTCATCTGCACTGGCGCACCCGTTACGCCGAAGACCCACGCCTGCCGTTGATCGCGCAAAAAGCCCGGGAGTACTTGCACGCTCACGCCCACGAGGACATTGGCCTCGATCAACTGGCCGCCAGCACTGGCGTTGATCGATTTCGCCTGACCCGCGCGTTCAAAGCCGCGTATGGCCTGGCGCCCCACGCTTATCTGGTGCAATTGCGCCTGTCCAAGGCCCGGCGAATGCTTGCCAGCGGCCTGCAACCGGTGACGGTGGCGGTGGCATTGGGCTTTGCCGACCAGAGCCATCTTGGGCGCTGGTTCGTGCGGGCTTATGGTTTGACGCCGGCCATGTACCGCAAGCGCTGCTCAAATCTTCCAGACGCCTGACTCACTGCTCGTGAAGATTGACCCTCGTCAATCATTCACTGGAACCCGTCATGCTGCCCACCTTGTTACCTTTTCTACTGTTTGCGTTCGTCGCCGCCATTACGCCCGGCCCGACCAATATTCTGGTGCTGAGCCACAGCGCCCGTCATGGCTTCAAGGCCGCGCTGCCCATCGTTATCGGCGCCTGTACCAGTGCCGCGTTGCTGGTCATGGTGGTCGGCAGCGGGTTGGGGCAAGTCTTGAAAACACACCCGAAAATAGAAACGGCCATGCAGTGGGCGGGCATTATCTGGTTGAGTTATCTGGCGTGGCAGATTTTCCGCCTGCCGCCTGAGCGTCTCGACCGGCCCTCTCCTTTACAGGCTCCTCGACTCGGATTGTGGGGTGCGGCTGCGCTTCAGTGGATCAACCCCAAGACCTGGATGATGGCATTGGCCGTGATCAGTGTTTTTACCGGGAGCGGTGCAGAGAAAACAACACAGGTAATGCAGCTGTCGCTGGTGTTCTTTCTGGTATCGCTGCCGTGTATGGGAGCCTGGTCTGCAGTGGGCGCAGGGTCCGGGAAATTATTACGATCGACAGCCGCGCAAACGTACTTCAATCGAGGCATGGGCCTGCTGTTGCTTTGTTCTACCTGGTTGCCTGTCACGGTATAGAAGCGAATGTTACTAACACCGAAGAATGCAAACATTTAGCGCGATGATTTCACTATTAATTTCACATGCATCAGCACTTGTAAACTGTCAACTATGACAGTTTACAAGTGGCTCGCTAACAGGCTTTTATAGTTCATCCAGGATTAGGGTCGCGTACGGCCTTTGGATACCTTACCTAAACGTAACGGAGACCGAATCCATGAACGCTGTGATCAAACGTACCAGCTTTGCAGAAGGCAATTACATCAATGCGTCTGCGTTTGCAACTGAAAAGGACATTACGGATTTTATTGCGACATCGCGACTGATCGACCGAGTAAAGTCTGGCCCACAAAAGACTGAAACCGTGAAAATTACTGCCATTGATCGGCCAGCCTCAAAAACAAAAGCGAAAAGCTTGCCCGCCCGCGAGTTGGTTATCTGCATTCCCGCAGACTTTGCGCCGGGTGAATACCCATTGAAAAGTCGTGACGATGTGAGTTTCAGCTTCAAAGACGCCGACGATACTATTTATGAAGGTATTTCGGGCGATATCGTGCTGGAGCCGGGCGTGGGAGACAGTGTCAAAGGTAATTTCAAGATCGATCTCGAATTCCCGGACACCGACGGAGAAACCTTTTTGCTCAAAGGTGTCTTTCAGGTGTTGAAAGCGGGATAGTCCAGATTGAAATCAATAAAAAGGGAAGCCAATGCTTCCCTTTTTACTGCTGCATTAAAACGCGAAATGAACCCCCATATTCACACCCAGCTCCTTGGTCACGTTGTCGCCTTTACTGGTATCCAGTTCAGCATGCAGCTGCCAGCGATCGTTCAACGTCCATGAAGCCCCTGCTCCGACTTCGAACCGGGTACCCGACAAGTCATTGTTGAACTTGTTATCGTTGACTCGCACCTCATTGTTGTTCACAAACTCATGGACAACGGCAGCACGAATATGTGGTTGCACTACGCTGCCGTTGGCCAGTGTCATGCCGCGCCCCAGAGTTACGCCGGCCTTGCCCAACATCGAGCGCGTCGTGTCGGCATCCGCCTTCAAACCGTTATCCAGAGTAAAATCATCGCCTTGTACGGAGGCTGCTTGCCACTGGGTAAACACTTCTGCGTAATAGCCGTCCTTGATATCGATGTGTTTACCAAACTCGACCGAAGCACTGGCCCCCAGATTGTTGTAGTTGCCTTCGGTTCGGGTGCCATCACTCAGCGCCACCTTGGCGTCGTTACGGAAATGATTGAGTTTGACCACGGTATCCAGGTAATAGCCGCTATCACCCATCCACGTGCCGTAGACACCCACAGAGGTGCTGTCGATTTCGCCGGAGCTGCCGCGACTCAAGTCGAGATCGGATTTGCTGTAGCCGGCAAATACGCCCAATAGCACACGCTCTCCTGCGATTTCGAAAGGAGTATCGGCACCGATGGAAAGGCCATATTGGTTCTGGCTGTAACCATCGCCATACGCGTTGTTGCTGATGTTGTAACGATTGCCGTAAGTGCGAACCCATCCACCGGTCTGCCCGCCATTAACCCGCAAGTCGCCCATGCGGTTGTTCAGGGAAGCCATCTCGCCGTAAATCACGGTGGGGGCAGTGCCGAATATCGCCAGCACCGAGCGAGTCGGTGTGCTGACCACCGTCTTATCTGGTTGTAGAAACCAATCGTCGCCTTCCTTGACCAAGCGATAGGTGAACGCCCCGACATCGACCCGCTCATTGACCAAGCCATATTGAGCGCTGGCAGCAACGCTCTGCACCACCTTGATCGACGAATCATTGACCGGCTCAAGACCGGTGCTTGAGACCAGCAACTGATGGTTGCCGGTAGCGCTACCGGTGACGTTCAGCAAGTCACTGATACCTCTGTTGAAATCAGTGCCCATTTCAAACGTGCCGTTGCCCGACAAATTGGCCACGTTCAGCTGGAAATATTCCTGCCCCCCCCCAAAGCGCACTCTGCCGCCATTGTTGAGCGTGAGATTGTTCACCGACTGACTGTCGGTCATTTGCCACAGCGCCTGATTGTTGATGGAGAAATTGGCCACATTGTTCACTTGGCCGGTGAGGCTCGCACCGTTGTCCAGGGTCAGACTCGAAACGCTATCAGCGGCGGCCGTCACATTCCCGATCATGACGCTCTGGTTGTTGATCGATACATTGGCCACGTCTTGCACGTTGCCATTGTGCGTGGACCCGTTGTCGATCACCACGCTTGAGCCGCCCAACACGTTGCCGGTCATGACGCTCTGGTTGTTGATCGATACATTGGCCACGTCTTGCACGTTGCCATTGAGCGTGGACCCGTTGTCGATCACCACACTTGAGCCGCCCAACACATTGCCGGTCATCCGCGCCTGATTGGTGAGCGTTGTCGAGGTAACGTTCTGCAAATCACCGGTCAATGACGCATTGTTCTGGAGCGTGACGTTGGCCGAACTGCCTGAAGCAACCACGACATTGCCAGTCAAGGCACTGTTATCAACGAGCAAATTCGCCGAGGCGCCAACACCGACATCGAGCAGCGTATTGTTACCGGCCAACAAGGTCGAGCCGTTGCGTACCGCAATGTTGGCGACAGTCGGAAAATTCGGCGCATTGATACCGACCACAATGGCCGAGCCGCTGCCGCCTTCCACACGCGTACCGTCCAGCACGATCGTGGTTGGAATGATCGCCGAAGCCTGCGTGTCAGTGCCCACGGTCAAGCCATTGAGCCCGCCCGTGATCGTGCTGCCGCTGGCAGACAACGAACCTTCCAGCAGGCGAATCCCGAAACTGTTGGCCCCAGTGCCTTGCACGGTCGAATTCTGAAGGTTGATCTGGCTGAAACGGTTGCCCGCGATACCGCCTTGCAAACCTCGAACGACAGCCTGGTTGTTCAGTGTCACCGTGGAGCCGCCAACACTGGCGACACCGCGCACCGCCGATATACCAATCCCCGAGACGCTTGTAACCGTTGAATTGTTCAGCGTGGTGCTGGCGTTTGTCAGAACAATACCTTGGGCAAATCCGCCTTCCCCCGCAGAGGTGACGGTCGAGTTGGTCAGGTTGACCACGCCACCGGCAGAACTGGTGATACCGCGCGTTGTGGCTGCGGTGCCAATCAGTGTGGAATTGGTTTGAAGTTGCCAGTTATCCAGAGGTGTACTGGCATCGATGGATTGACTGGTGCCCGTTGGGACAGTGCCTGCGTGGGCCAATGAAGCATTAACCAGCGCGGATGCAAACGTGAATATCCAGATGCCTGTTGATGTTTTAGTAAATAGGGACAGCGGCTTTGACGACATAATTGAGTCCTGCTCGATTGCATTCCATCAGGAACGAGTGACCGACTCAAACGATGTGCGAGCCGGACTAAAACGGCCGCCAGACTACGGTTAAGCTACTCCACCTTATGTAGGACAAATCCCTATGCATGTACGATTAGTCCCTGATTGTTGTGCGAGGCTCCATATCTGGACGTACGCCACTGCACTTCCACTGAAGGAGACGACAACCAATGTCGCCCCCCGCAGTAGGAAGATTTACCTGAAACATCATTTAAGAAGCGGCTAAGGACGCTCTTGCTCGCAATACACAAGACTTGAGTTCAATAGGGCCACAGGGACCGTAACCTGAGTCTCAATCCCGTTAACGGTGTAAGCGATACGCGCATAGCGGGTAACAGGACGTTGACCCGGCGCAGTGCTTGGCAACTGGATCGTCCTGATGGAGGTGTAGTCCGTCAGCCTGAACTCCAGATCGCCCGTGGGCGGCATCGGTGCCGAAGCGGTGATCAGCGTATTAGAAATGGCAGGTGCACCCACTGCATTGGTTGTCCGGCCTTCAAATACCAGATCCACTGTCGCACCCGTCGGGATATTGGCATCACGCCGGACTCTGATTCGCAACTGTCGCGGCTGATACGGCGGCATCGGGCCATTCACGACAGTCGGGTGGTTGAGGCTCGGGCAGTTGATACTGGTCACGATGCGCTCGGGCACCAATGTCGTTGCCGTTCTGAAGGCTGACACAATAATTTGTGGAACCGGCAGATTGATCACAATCGCTGTCACATCGACTTTGGTCGTAACCAGCTGTTTCATCACATTGTTACTGCCTGGGAATCCGACGGTGATGTACGCCTCTCTGGGATTGCCGCCAGCGACAGTACCGTTTCCTTCAGCCCGAATCGTCTCCCACGGTAAGGTGGTTGTGACCGTTGTATCACCAATTCTCACAGGAATTGGAGCACCCACTTGTTTGCCCTGGTAGTAGAACGTAACGATTTCACGGCCTGTCACCGGCCGATTGCCGTCAGCCCACACAGGCCAGTTCATGACGGCCGCATCGCCGGCTTGCGCTGGGCCCAGGGTGTTGGGCGCTGGCAACGGTGTGCCCGCGCCCTGAACCACCACCGGTGGAATGTTGGGGTTTTCCAGGTCCGGCAGGTTGGGTTGCTCCGGCCCTGCGTACGCAAAATCAACGACACCAAACGCTGATGGCGACACCGGATTGACCGCGATGGTCGGGCGCTCCAGCTCATACCAATATTCGAATTCGACCTCATCGGCGCTGTTGGGATCACCAAACACCTGGGCCCAAATGTCGTACTCCACTTCGAAACGCAGTGGACCCGGGGTGCCCGCGGATGGAATCACTTGCTCCGCCAAGGCGATAGGCGAACCGGCCTGGTCGGAGGTGATGTACGGGATGATCCGGTCACCGGGTAACGAATTCAGGGGGAAATCGATTTCCATAATCGACTTGGTGGGTGGAGGGTTCACCGAGGAGAAGGTAATCGGCGTGAGACCGGTGCTCCCGGTGATCGGAATCCGTGGTGCCTGGAGGACCGGTGCCGGGGTTTTGACCCTTCTGAACATGGTGGTGATCGGAGCGTTGTTACTGATGTTCCCGGGCAAATCCGTGAGGTTGTACGAGTAGTAGAAAGTGCCTTCAGCCAACGCAGTCAGATAGGCCAGCGGAATAGTGATCACGCCACCGACGGGCAACGCAAAATCGGCCACAGCGGCGCCTTCGCCTTGCATCAATGGAAAGGTCGTTTGCGTGGAAATATAGAAGTTGACCTTGTCGTTGTTGGCTTCGAACTTGGTATAGGCGGTCGGAATGGTCAGGCGCAGGCCAGCGGCGTTGGCCGGATCGTTCAACCAGGCGTCGTCGATGACGTCAGGCACTGTGCCTGCCAGGGTCAGGAGTGCCGGTCTCGTACCCACGCCGTTGCCGGGGCCTGGTTGGCGTTGGTAGGGCGCGGTCAAGTCGACCAGGGCTTCGGCGAGCGGACGGGAAGTGTCACTGTTATCAAACGCGTCATAGATGATGAAGGCAAGTTCGTAAGGGGTGTAGTCTCCGGCCGCATTGAACCTCTCGATCAAGCTGGTGGTGGGCACATCGAACTCGATCGGGAACGTCCAGTCTCCACCGGGTTCGTTGGCTTTGAATCGGGTTGCAACAACATAAGTGGGATCGAACTCAATAGGCTCGACCCCACGCGGAAACATATGAAGTTCAACTTTGGTGCCGCTATCCGGACCTTTTTCATCAATATCGGCTAACTGCACCTTGATGGAACGGTCTACCCTGAGTTGCTGATAAGTCAATCGACCATCCGGCAGTTGATCGACAATAGTGGGAGGTAAAGCAAGAACACCAACACCCGTTTTAACCTGCATATTCATTTTCGCAAACTCCATGGATGAGTTAATACCTGAACGAACAACGTTATTGTCTAATGGAGAACCACACGACAGCGGGCTGCATGTTCCTGACATTGACGCCTCACAACCTTCAACAACATTTACTGTTGAAGCTAACCCTCCCTGTGCAGTGGGACCACAAAGTTCACTTTGCCCAGGAATAACGCGATCAATTTTTACCAAACCCGACGCCGACCGGCCCAGGGCTACGCCATTTCGATAAAGCGTGTATCGGGCCACCGCCGATGCGTTATTTCCCATCGGCTTTATATGTTGCAGATAGGTATCGCTGCCGAGCGTGAAGACGAACCCCAGGCCAGAATCGGCTTCGGCCTGGGTCAATTTCTTAGAGAGTTGCAGCGCTGTACCCGGAATCGGACCGACGCCGTTCAGGTTGCTGAAACCTTCCCAATCCAGCGTGCATTCATCGTCCAGCACGAACCGCCCCTGCTGTGCGGGAACTCGCACGATCACCGACTCCCAGAGCTTTGGCGACGAGGCGCAATTGAGGTACCCCCACAACGTGGCGCTGGGGAATGTCGGCTCAGCCAGATTGACGGGGATCACACGCCTTACAGTGAACTGTTGAGGTAAGGAGGTATCAGCGTTGCCAGTATCTTCGGCCGTTACCCGATACCGCAGGCTGATTTCTCCGTCTTGTCGCAGGTATTGCGCCGGTAACAGGAAAGAAGCCGGGATAGTCACTGGCACGGGGAACCGGTTGCTGTAGAACAGCGTCTCCGTCGAAGCACCGGGCTCAAGCACCCAGATTTCCAGCAGATCACCATTGCCGGGAATTTGGGAAGGCGCGTCCCACATGGCAATCAGCAAGTTTGCACCGACGATGGAGGCTTCAGGCGGGAGCGTGCCGTTGCCATCCGCACCTTCAACAATCAGCGGTGCGGCTAAAATTCCAATGTTCATTACGCCGCTGTTAGAAGAGCCCATCCGCCGTTCTCCAAAGTGTAAGTACCTGTGGCCTTGGAGAAATTAGACGCGGTATTAGGCTCCTCGCCTACTGTCAGATCTGACAGGTTTTACGACCATTCGTCGGACTTTTACGCGCCACAAGACAGGCTCCCGGCAAGCAAGGCGTGACGCACTGTCGATTCATGCGGTTTTCAGAAACCGGTTTCAGCGCTGAACGAGCGACCTTGAACAACGCCAACAAGAAGGCCCGACACGCACCTGCTGCGCCCCATGGCCCAAGGCGTTTTGCGGCGATGTTCATTGGCTTGGTCCGCCTGGAATTAACGTCGCGGGGCTGAGCCGGGGCGGTGTCGATTCGCCGGGCAGGCCCGCCAGGTCTCCAGAAGCTCCGCCGCACACAACGCGATCCGTTCACACGCGTCCGCCAGCTTCACCTGGTCCACCACCAATCCGATCCGGATATGCCCCGCCGCGCTCGGACCGAATGCTTCGCCGGCCAGAACCGACACGCCATAACCCACTAGCAGCCGTTCGGCGAACCGCTGGGCAGACAACCCGGTGGGACGCACATCGACCATGACGAACATCCCGCCATCGGGTCTGATCGGGCGAATCCCCGGGCAACTGCCCAACCGCGTGCACACCAGATCGCGACGCTGACGATATTCTTCGCGCATCAGCGCTACTTCCGGCAAGTCTTCATCAAGCGCCACTTGCGCCGCGTTCTGGATGAAGTCCGGAATCCCGAACAGCATGCTCAACGACAGGTTCACAAGGTGCTCGGCCATGGGTTTGGGGCCAATCGCCCAACCGACCCGCCAGCCACTCATGGCGTGGGATTTGGACAGGCTGTTGATGGTCGCGGTGCGTTCGGCCATGCCGGGCAAACTCGCCGGGCTGGTGTGTTCGCCCTCGAACAACAGATCGCTGTAGACCTCATCGCTGATCAGCCACAGGTCATGGCGCACGCATAACGCCGCGAGCGCTTGCCACGTAGGGAGCGGCAAACTGGCACCGCTCGGATTGTTGGGACTGTTGAGCAGGATGGCTCGGGTCTTCGGGCTGATCCGTGCCGCGACATCCGCCGGGTCGACGCGAAAGCCGTTTTCCGGTCGAACCGGCACCGGCACGACTGTCGCGGCGCAGGCACCGAACACGCCTTCGTAGGTCACGTACATCGGTTCGGCAACAATCACTTCGTCGCCCGGATCGAGCAGGCATTGCGCGACCGAATACACCGCGCATTGCGCTCCCGGGAACACGATCACATGGTCGCCATCCACCGCTTGGCCGCTGCGCTGGCAATGGCGGCGCGCGATGCTGTTACGCAGCCCTCGACTGCCGCGCACCTCCGGGTAATGGGTGTCGCCGGCCTGCAAACTGTCGATGGCGGCCTGGACAATGGGTTGTGGCGTGTCAAAGTCTGGATCGCCAATCGACAACAGCAGGACATCGACGCCCTGCTCGCGCATTTCCAGCGCTCGGTCATGAATCTGCCAGGCGGCGGCTCCGTCGCCGGCGATTCGTTGGGTCAAGGCTGAATAGCGCATGTGGTTCTCCTGTCGCGCGCGAACTCCCAGCCCTCACCCTATCTCAAATCACGAAACGCGCCACCATGGCATTCAAGTCCACCGCCAGACGCGACAGCTCATGGGTAGCGGCGCTGGTCTGGTTGGCGCCGGCGGCAGACTGAGTGGCCAGGTCACGGATGTTCACCAGGTTGCGGTCGACTTCACGGGACACCTGCGCCTGCTCTTCCGAAGCGCTGGCGATCACCAGATTGCGTTCGTTGATCAAATGGATCGACTGAGTGATCTGCTCCAGTGCGATGCCGGCGGCGCGGGCCATTTCCAGAGTGCTTTGGGTGCGCTGGTTGCTTTGCTGCATCGACGAGACAGCTTCGCCGGTGCCGTTCTGAATGCCGGCGACCATTTTTTCGATCTCCTGAGTCGACTGCGCGGTGCGATGAGCCAGCGCCCGCACTTCGTCCGCGACCACGGCAAAACCCCGTCCGGCTTCACCGGCACGGGCAGCTTCGATGGCGGCATTGAGCGCCAGCAGGTTGGTTTGTTCGGCGATGGCGCGGATCACGTCCAGCACTTTGCCGATGTCACGGCCCTGCGCGGCCAGGCCTTCGATCATCAGCGAAGTGTTTTGCACGTCATGGGTCATGGTCTGGATCGCGTCGACGGTTTCCACCACCCGGTCGCGCCCTTCGCGGGCTGCCTGGGTCGACTGGCTTGACGCTTCGGACGTGGACACGGCGTTGCGCGCCACTTCTTCCACGGCGGCGGTCATTTCGTTGACGGCCGTGGCGGCTTGTTCGATTTCGTTGTTTTGCTGTTGCAGTCCGCGCGAAGCTTCTTGCGTCACGGTGCTCAGTTCTTCGGCAGCGGCACCCAATTGCGTGGCCGAACCGGCAATCTGTTCGATGGTTTTGCGCAGGTTGGCCTGCATCGTGGCCAAGGCACCGAGCAACCGCGCCGGTTCGTCGTTGCCGTCAATGTCGATAACTTTGGTCAGGTTGCCACCGGCGATGGTTTCGGCCGCCTGCACGGCGCGGTTCAGCGGGGTAACGATGCTGCGGGTCAGCAACCAGGCCAGCAACACCGTCAATACTGCTGCCATGACCGAGACGGCGACGATTCCGGTGATGGCGCTGCTGTAGTGTTCGCCCGCCTCGACACCCGCCGACTTGGCGTAGCCGTTGTTGAGGGCCACCAGTTTGTTCAACTGCTCGCCCATCTGGTCGGTTCCGTCCTTGATCCGCGTATTGATCAGGGTACGCATCTCGTCGAGCTGGTTCTGGCGCGACAGCTCCATCATCTGGTTTTGCGCTTGCAGGTAGCCGTCCAGTGTTGTCATGAATGTCTTGTACAACGCCGCTTCTTCCGGCGGGGCAGGCAACGCTGCGTAACTGGCTTGGGCACTGTGCAATTTGTCGATGAGCACACCGATGCGTGTTTGCGCTTCCTGCAACGCGGCCGGTTCGCGGTTGGTCAGCACACGGAAAGAAAGGATGCGCAGTCGCAGGACGTTCTCGGTCATGTTGCCCAGGAAACCGACGCTGGGCAGCTGCGTGCTTTCCATATCAATGGAAGCCTGGCGGATGATCGACATGCGGTTGACGGCAAACACGCCCAGCACGATGACGAGCAAGGCAATAAAGGAGAAACCCAGGAAAGCTCGAGGCGCGATGTTCAGATTACGCAGTGACATAGGATGATTCTCGGAAGATTGAGGCTACGAGCGTCCATGCCGTGATCGCTGACTGGCGGGCGTTGGCGCGCACCTTGTCAGCTTGGCGCCACTGTCGAATCTGGTGTGTGAGCGTCTATTGTGGGTATCGGCTGAAGATGAGGATTTTTGCGGGGATTGGAGAAATATATTTCGGGGGGCGAATGTTTCAACGGTGAAACACAATCACCTGTAGCAGCTGCCGGAGGCTGCGTTCGACTGCGAAGCGGTCGCGCTGTTCAAATCCTGCGACGGCTGCGCAGTTCGGACGCAGCCTCGCAGGCTCGACAGCTGCTACGAGCGTTGCGGCGGCGAAGCGGTCGCGCTGTTCAAATCCTGCGACTGCTGCGCAGTCGGACGCAGCCTCGCAGGCTCGACAGCTGCTACGAGCGTTGCGGCGGCGAAGCGGTCGCGCTGTTTAGATCCTGCGACTGCTGTGCAGTTCGGACGCAGCCTCGCAGGCTCGACAGCGGCTACGAGCGTTGCGTCAGGCTTTGGCGATCCGCCAGACCCGGGCGATGTCACTGGCTCGATCCTGCAACAACCGAGGTGCCTCGGCGCACGCCTGTTCCAGCGTCATCGGCCCGCTCGCCAAGGCAAACGCGGCATCGATGCCATGTTCGTACAACGCCTGATACCCCTCACCCAAGGTGCCTGCGATCACGATCACCGGCACGCCCTGCTCCCGGGCAACGCGCGCCACGCCAAACGGCGTCTTGCCACGCAAGGTCTGGGCATCGAAGCGTCCTTCGCCGGTAATCACCATATCGGCACCTTTAACGGCCTCGGCCAACCCGACCAACTCGGCGACCACTTCCACCCCGGCTTTAAATTGCGCACCGAGGAAGGCCTTGGCAGCAAACCCCAAGCCACCTGCCGCGCCGCTGCCGGGTTCATCCTTGACGTCGTGACCCAGCACATCGGCGCACAGATCGGCGAAGTGCCCAAGCGCGCTGTCCAGTTGCTGCACCTGCTCGGGCGATGCACCTTTTTGCGGGCCGAAAATCGCTGATGCGCCGTGAGGGCCACACAAGGGGTTGTTGACGTCAGCGGCAATGTCGAAGCGCACCCCGCTCAGACGCGAATCCATGTCGCTCAGATCAATGCGATCCAGTTGCGTCAACGCCAAGCCGCCCGGCGCCAGGGGCTGCCCCTGCGCATCCAGCAACTTCACACCCAGCGCCTGCATCGCCCCGGCGCCGCCGTCGTTGGTGGCACTGCCGCCAATCGCCAGAATCACCCGCTGGGCCCCGGCATCGAGCGCCGCACGAATCAATTCACCGGTGCCGAACGTGCTGCTGGTGCACGCGTCACGCTGGCCTGGCGGGACCAGTTGCAGGCCGCTGGCTTCAGCCATTTCGATGATTGCGGTGTGGTTCTTCGGCAGCCAACCCCATGCGGCGTCGACCATCGCCCCGAGCGGCCCCCGTACATTCGTGCGGCGCAATTCGCCTTCGCACGCGGCCAGAATCGACTCGACCGTCCCCTCCCCGCCGTCAGCCATCGGGCACTTGATCAATTGCGCGTCTGGCCAGACCTCTGCCAGCCCCAGCGCAATGGCGTCGGCCACACCTTGGGCACTGAGGCTGTCCTTGAACGAATCGGGGGCGATGACGATTTTCATGCGAGTTCTCCAGTTCCAATGCGCTCCATGCTGCCAGTCGGCAGAAACAATAACGCCAGTCCGTTGCACAAGTGGCCATGGCGTTTATTGTTCATTTCCACAAAACCCACACAGTCACCGTAGCAGCTGCCGAGCCTGCGAGGCTGCGTTCGGCGGCGAAGCCGTCGTGAAATCATGCGCTGCGGTGTGTCAGGTAAATCATGCTTACCGGTTTTACGACTGCTGCGCAGCCGAACGCAGCCTCGCAGGCTCGGCAGCTGCTACAGGGTTTGTGTTAGGTCAGTCGGTTTGGGGCAGAAGCTGCACGCCGAGATAGAGCGCAAGCATGCCGTCCAGCTTGAGCGGATCAACGCCGCTCAACTCGGCGATTCGCTCCATTCGATAGCGCAAGCTGTTGCGATGAATGCCCAGTGCATCGGCACAGGCCTGGCTTTGGCCATCGTGATCACACCAACTGCGCAACGTCGCGAGCAACTGGCCGTTGCTGTCCTTGGCGATGACTTTGCGCAACGGCTTGAGCAACTCATCCAGTGCGTCGTCGTTACGATGGCGCCAGAGCATCACCGGCAATCGATAACGGGTCAGCGTCAGCAAACGTGATCGCGGCAATACATCTCGCCCATACGCCAGCAAGTCGCCGACCCGCCGGTAGCAGCGCCGCAACCCCGACAAGCCATCGGCCTGCCCGCCCACGGCGATGCGCAGAATGTTCCAGCCCAGGCCATCGAGCTTTTCCAGCAACCGATCATTCTCAATGGTTTGCGCGGCCGGTCGGCACCACAGCAACGACGACTTGGCTGAACTGACGCACCAACTGTCCGGGTAACGCGTGCTCAGCCAGGCACTCAGCGCTTCAACGGTTTGCGCCGGGCCGTGCTCCATACCCAACTCAAACAGGTAAGGCACCCGGGTCATTTGCGGTTTGAGCCCCAATTGCTGTGCTTCATCCAGCAACCGAGGTGAGTCCCCCGCCTCGCTCAGCAACAATGCCAGCAGATCATCGCAACGCTGACGCCGCCATTGCTGCTCGGCCTGCTGATTGCGCTGGCCCACGAGCATTTCCGCGGTCATTCGCACCAGTTCGGCATAGGTGCGCAGCGCCTCGGGTTCGCCGGTAATGCCGAGCACACCAATCAAGCGCCCATCGAGCAACAGCGGCAGGTTGATGCCCGGCTGCACGCCCTTGAGATGAATCGCGGTTTGCGCGTCGATTTCCACCACCCGACCATTGGCCAGCACCAGTTGCGCGCCTTCGTGGCGGGTGTTGATGCGTTCGGGTTCGCCGCTGCCAAGAATCAATCCCTGGCTGTCCATGACGTTGACGTTGTACGGCAGGATGGCCATTGCCCGGTCGACGATGTCCTGGGCCAGGTCGTGATCGAGTTCGAACATAACGGGGATCCTTGAAAACGGGGTGGGACGGGTTGTTCACCCGCACAGGCCTTGGTCGCAAACCCTGTGCTCAGGCACAAAGACAACAACCCGGGGCGTGACCGAGACTCACTGGGCGATCAACGTTACCCTTGCATCGCAAAAAATCATAATAAAGAGAGAGCCGCCATGTCACAGAGCGCCGCCGCTACCCAGGCCATCGTTGACGAAAAAAACGCCGTCTACAAACGCATTACCTTGCGTTTGATCCCCTTCATTTTCATCTGCTACCTGTTCAACTACCTCGACCGGGTGAACGTTGGATTTGCCAAACTGCAGATGCTCGACGCGCTGAAATTCAGCGAAACCGTGTACGGCCTCGGTGCCGGTATTTTCTTTATCGGCTACGTGCTGTGCGGCGTGCCAAGCAACCTGGCCCTGACCAAGTTTGGCCCACGGCGCTGGATCGCGTTGATGATGATCGTCTGGGGCACGCTCTCGACGTGCCTGCTGTTCGTCACCACCCCGACCGAGTTCTACACCTTGCGCCTGTTCACCGGCGCGGCCGAAGCCGGGTTCTTCCCGGGCGTGGTGCTTTACCTCTCGCAGTGGTTCCCGACCTTCCGCCGTGGCCGCATCATGGCGCTGTTCATGTCGGCGATCCCGGTGTCCGGCCTGCTCGGCAGCCCGTTCTCTGGCTGGATCCTCAATCACTTTGGTGCAGGCCAGGGCGGCTTGGCCGGCTGGCAGTGGATGTTTCTGCTGCAAGGCATTCCGACCATCATCCTCGGCGCCCTCGCCTATTTCCTGTTGAGCGACAGCTACGCCAACGCCAAATGGCTGACCCCGTTTGAGCGCTCGGTGCTGGAAGCGGATCACGCTGAAGACCTGGCCAACAAACCGAAAACCACCACCGATTCGTTGTCGGCGGTGTTCAAGAACCCGGCGATCTGGGCGTTCGGCTTGATTTACTTCTGCATTCAGAGCGGTGTCTACGCGATCAACTTCTGGCTGCCGTCGATCATCAAGAACCTGGGCTTCAGCGACAACATGGTGATTGGCTGGCTGAGCGCGATTCCGTACCTGTTGGCCGCCGTTTTCATGCTGATGGTCGGTCGCTCGGCGGATTTGCGCAAAGAACGCCGCTGGCACTTGGTGGTGCCGATGCTGATGGGTGCGGTCGGCCTGCTGATCGCGGTTAACTTTGCGACGACGCCGGCCATTGCGATTCTCGGCCTGACCATCGCCACCATGGGCGCCCTCACCGGCCTGCCGATGTTCTGGCCGGTGCCAACGGCGCTGCTGAGCGCGGGTGCTGCAGCGGGTGGCTTGGCGTTGATCAACTCGATGGGACAAATGGCCGGTTTCCTCAGTCCGTACCTCGTGGGTTGGGTCAAGGACAGCACCGGTTCGACCGATGCGGCGTTGTACCTGCTGGCAGGCGTGATCGTGTGCGGCAGCTTGCTGGCGCTGCGCATGACGCGCACGTTGCGGGTGTAAGCCTGTTCTACACCAATAAAAAACGGCCCTTTCGGCTAATGCCGATGAATTTGCAGTAACGCAATTTGTAGCAGCTGGCGCAGCCTGCGTTCGGCTGCGAAGCAGTCGTAAAACCGGAACATGTGGTCTTCCTGAAACACCGCATAGTCTGATTTCACGACTGCTGCGCAGCCGAACGCAGGCTGCGCCAGCTGCTACAGATCGCGTAGTGGCTTAACTAATCGGTGTTAGACATGGGGGTCGACGTTGTCGAGCATCTGGTTCACCGCCAGTTCGCCCAGCATGACCGAGTTTTGAATGCCCAGCAGGGTGTGGCGCTGTGTGCCGTTCAATTGCCCGGCGAAATCACTCAACATGACACTCGCTGACGCCAACGTCTCGCAGGCATTGACCAGCAGGGTTTCGTGATCGGTGTTGGAGCCTACGAAGTAGATCGTGCTGGGTTTGCGTGGGGTGTCTTTGGGGATGACCGGTTTGAGGTAGTAATCGAGGGCGCGGTCGGCGGCGGTGTTGAGTTTTTTGGGATTGGTGGATTCGTACGGGGAAACGTCGTCGATTTCGGTGTCGGCTTCTGGTGGGTTGGGTGTGATCTTGAACATAGATGAATCTCCAGATATTTAAAGTGGAGCCATCGCCCTCGCTACCAAACGAAGGTGGCGGCCATACGGAGGTTGGTAGACCGGTTATCTGGCAACCCGGCGCGCCCGGAAGCGCCCTACGCATGGCCACCATATAAACAGAGGACGATAAAAAGTCCCTGTATTAGGTGCGCTATGCGCCGGATAACCGGGCTACCAAACCCGATCGCTGTTTTTCAGCGACGAGCAAACGATAGAGCCCAGGCCCAAGGCGCACAAGCCGGCGGATTCTGGCGCAGTCGTAGGTAACGGCGCAAGGCTATGTAGCCTCCAGCCCCATCCCTCCCGACCGTTTAAACATGTCTGTTTATTGCCGCCAATTCCCTGTGGGAGCGAGCTTGCTCGCGATGAGGCCGGGTCAGTCGACATCCATGCTGAATGATCAACCGCCATCGCGAGCAAGCTCGCTCCCACAGGGTTCTCCATTGAGCTGATATTCCGATTGCTCCCGACGACGGTTCTGGTATTTGATTGAGGCCTTTCTCCCACCGGTAAAAGGATTTCCTCATGAGCTATCGCACGCTGGGTCATTCGGGTTTGCAGGTCTCTACCCTCACCCTGGGCACCATGATGTTCGGCGAACAGACCAACACCGAAGATTCCCTGCGGATCATCGATAAGGCCTGGGACCAGGGCATCAATTTCATCGACACTGCGGACGTTTACACGGGCGGACGTTCGGAAGAAATCGTCGGCGAAGCGATTGCCGGCAATCGGCATGAATGGGTGCTGGCGACCAAGGTCGGCTTCGGCCCGGTGGACGGTGTGCCGAACCGCAGCGGCTTGAGCCGCAAGCACCTGTTCAATGGCATCGATGCCAGCCTGACGCGTTTGGGCACCGACTATCTCGACATCTATTACCTGCACCGCGAAGACCACAACACGCCGCTGGAAGTGACGGTGTCAGCGATGGGCGATCTGATTCGCCAGGGCAAGGTTCGTCATTGGGGTTTGTCCAACTACCGTGGCTGGCGCATTGCCGAGGTGATCCGTGTGGCCGATCAACTGGGCGTCGACCGGCCGGTGATCAGCCAGCCGTTGTACAACATCGTCAACCGCCAGGTGGAAACCGAGCAGATGACCGCCGCGCAAAACTACGGGCTGGGGGTGGTGCCTTACAGCCCGTTGGCGCGGGGGGTGCTCAGCGGCAAATACGCGCCAGACGTCAAACCAGACGCCAACAGCCGCGCCGGGCGTGCGGACAAACGCATCCTGGAAACTGAGTGGCGGGTTGAGTCGTTGCGCATTGCCCAGCAGATTCAGCAGTACACCCAGGAACGTGGCGTGGGGATTGTCGAATTTGCGATCGCCTGGGTGTTGAACAACAGTGCGGTGACGTCGGCCATCGTTGGGCCCCGTACTGAAGAACAATGGGACGCCTACACCAAAGCGCAAGCGGTGAAGATTACGGCTGAGGATGAGGCGTTTATTGATTCGCTGGTGGTGCCTGGGCATTCGTCGACACCGGGGTTCAATGATGTGAGCCACTTCGTGTCGGGCCGTAAACCGCGCAATACCTGACGAAACACAATCCACTGTAGGAGCATGGCTTGCCCGCGATGGCATCGACGCGGTCTAACTGACGCACCGTGTTGCCTGCATCGCGGGCAAGCCATGCTCCTACGGTTGATAGGTGTTGATCGGTAGATCAGTGTTTAGATTGAAAACCACGTATCCTCTGCGCCCCGTTTCACGTTCAACCTCGCGAGGGCAGTTTGTCTAAAGGTATCGCTTTATCGGTCACAGCCTCGGTGCTGTTTGCCGTCATGTATTACTACACCTCGTTGCTCACGCCCCTGAGTGGCGTGGAAATTTTTGGCTGGCGGATGCTGCTGACCGTGCCGTGCATGACCGTATTCATGGTGGTGTCCGGTGAATGGAAGCATGTGGTCGGGATTGCTCGGCGCGTCAAAGCGAATCCGAAACTGGCTGCCGGCCTGATCGCCTCCTCGGCCCTGCTCGCGGTGCAACTCTGGCTGTTTATGTGGGCGCCGCTCAACGGCTACAGCCTTGACGTATCGCTGGGTTATTTCCTGCTGCCGCTGACCATGGTGCTGACCGGGCGGATCGCCTACGGTGAACGCCTCTCCTACCTACAAAAAATCGCCGTGTTTTTTGCCTGCCTAGGGGTGGCGAACGAGGTGTATCAAGTCGGTGGCTTTTCCTGGGCGACGTTGCTGGTGTGTATCGGCTATCCGACCTATTTTGTCGTGCGTAAACGCCTGGCAACGGACAACCTGGGCGGGTTATGGCTGGACATGGCGCTGACGCTGCCGGTGGCTTTCTGGTTCGTGCAGAGTGGTGAACAGGGCTTTGGTGTGTTCGATCAACATCCGTGGCTGTCACTGTTGATCCCGATTCTCGGGGTGATCAGCGCTTCAGCATTGGTGGTTTACATCATCGCCAGCCGCTTGTTGCCGTTCAGTCTTTTCGGGCTGTTGAGTTATGTCGAGCCGGTGCTGTTGCTGGGCGTGGCGCTGTTACTCGGAGAAAGCATCAAGCCTGGAGAATGGCTGACGTACATTCCGATCTGGATGGCGGTCGTGGTGCTGGTGTTTGAAGGGTTCAAGCATCTGATGCGACAGCGCCGCAAACCGATGTAACTGAAATGAAAAAGCCCGATCAATTGATCGGGCTTTTTTACATCTACTGCGGTTTAGTCGGTGGACAGCACGCCACGACGAACCTGGTCACGCTCGATCGATTCAAACAATGCCTTGAAGTTGCCTTCGCCGAAACCATCGTCGCCTTTACGCTGGATGAATTCGAAGAACACCGGGCCCATCAGGGTTTCCGAGAAGATCTGCAGCAGCAGTCGCTTGTCGCCCGACTCCGACGAACCATCCAGCAAAATACCCCGCGCTTGCAGTTCGTTGACGGGTTCGCCGTGGTTCGGCAAACGGCCTTCGAGCATTTCGTAGTAGGTTTCCGGCGGCGCGGTCATGAAGCGCATGCCGATGCTTTTCAGGTGGTCCCACGTCTTGATCAGGTCCTCGCTGAGGAAGGCCACGTGCTGGATGCCTTCACCGTTGAACTGCATCAGGAATTCTTCGATCTGCCCGGCGCCCTTGGACGATTCTTCGTTCAGCGGGATGCGGATCATGCCGTCCGGCGCGGTCATGGCCTTGGAAGTCAGGCCGGTGTATTCGCCCTTGATGTCGAAGTAGCGAATTTCACGGAAGTTAAACAGCTTCTCGTAGAAGTTCGCCCAGTACGCCATGCGACCGCGATACACGTTGTGAGTCAGGTGGTCGATGATTTTCAGGCCGGCGCCGACCGGGTTACGGTCCACGCCTTCGATGAACACGAAGTCGATGTCATAGATCGAGCTGCCTTCACCAAAACGGTCGATCAGGTACAGCGGTGCACCGCCAATACCTTTGATCGCCGGCAGGTGCAGTTCCATCGGGCCGGTTTCGATGTGGATCGGCTGGGCGCCGAGTTCCAGCGCACGCTTGTAGGCCTTTTGCGAATCCTTGACGCGGAACGCCATGCCGCACACCGACGGGCCGTGTTCGGCCGCGAAGTACGAAGCGACGCTGTTGGGTTCGTTGTTGAGGATCAGGTTGATTGCGCCCTGACGATACAGGTGCACGTCTTTGGAGCGGTGGGTCGCGACCTTGGTGAAGCCCATGATCTGGAAGATCGGCTCCAGGGTGTTTGGGGTCGGCGATGCGAATTCGATGAACTCAAAGCCCATCAGGCCCATTGGGTTTTCGTATAAATCTGCCATTTTGGCGCCTCATCATGCTTTTAGAATTAACAAATGTTAGTTGCTAGCAATGCTGAGACCAGCGGGTGGCGCACAGGAGATGCCCCGCACGCTGCGGGCGAGGAAGTCACCGTAGATCAATTGAAACCCGAAACTCTTCATTGTCGACCCAAGGCTCTGGCGGGCAAGGCTTCTGCTGCCAGAAGACGTTTATTATTGTATGCGTAAACCGATTCTACACAGCGT
Organism: Pseudomonas sp. C9; assembly: GCF_002000165.1. Classification (NCBI taxonomy): domain Bacteria; kingdom Pseudomonadati; phylum Pseudomonadota; class Gammaproteobacteria; order Pseudomonadales; family Pseudomonadaceae; genus Pseudomonas; species Pseudomonas sp. C9. The sequence continues at coordinate 204,840 of NZ_MPAK01000001.1, forward strand.
AAATCGGTTTGTCCGCCTTCTGTATCAAATCCCCTTTTTCCCTACTCGTGCAAGGGGTTTGTTGCAGAGGAAAATCCCCAACAGGATCAGCCCTCCTCCCAGGCACATCGCCCACGTCAACGGCTCGCCCAGCAGCAGCGCTCCAAGGATGACAGCGGTCAGCGGGTTCAAGGCAATGAACACGCCAGCGCGCGTCGCGCCAATCTGACGGATGCCGTCGTAATACCCGATGTAGGCCAGCGCCGAGCCCAATACGCCGAGGTACATCAGGCTCAGCCATTGTTGCGGGCCGAGGCTCTGGAGCGCGCCGAGACTCAATTGGCCACCCGCAGCACTCGTCACCCACAGCATCACCGTCCCCAGCAGGATCGAATAGGTCACGGTCTGCACCGGCCCCAAGGACTGATTCAGGCCTTTGGAAAACAGCGAGTAAATGCCCCAGCCGAGCACGCAGCCGAAAATCAACAGGTCACCGATCCAGGCATCGGCATGACCGGCCAGCCACTGCGGATTGCGGCTGACAATCACCACACTGGCGCCGCCAATACAGATGACGATGCCGGCGACTTTCGCCCGACCCAATCGCTCCTTGAACAGCAACCACGAAGCCAGGCCGATCACAGCCGGGTTCAGCGCGACGATTAATGAGGCGCGCGAGGCATTGATGTAATGCAACCCGTAAAAGAAGCACAGGTTGTAGAAGAAGATCCCGAAGAACCCCAGCAGCGCCAGTTGCAGCCATTGCCGTGAGCTCGGCCGGGATAAAGGAATTCGGGCCAGCAGCAGAAACAGCAACAATGCTGCGCTGGCCAGCAAGAACCGAAGGCTGGCGGCGAACAACGGGTTGAGGCTGTCGGCCAGGAAACGCCCCGCAACGAATGTCCCACCCCAGATCATGGTGACGGCAGCAAGTTTCCAATAAACCGCGCTTTGGGATGGCGCTGTTTGCACAAAGGTCGTCATGAGAGAACAAAACCGGACTGAAGTAGATGCCGTATCATCAGACTAATGATCGATCATCGTAAAATGAGTAAACACTCATGACACTCAGTCAACTTGAAATCTTTTCGCTGGTTGCTGAACTGCGCGGCTTTACGGCGGCCGCCAATCGCCTGGGTATCTCCCAATCGGCGGTTTCTCATGCACTGAAGTCGCTGGAACAAGAGTTGGGCGTCGAACTGATGCGGCGTCATCAGTCCCAGGTGGAGTTGAGCGACATCGGCCAACAGCTTTTGCTGCGCGCCAGGGCAATGCTCGGCTTGGCCAATACCTTGCGCCAGGAAGCCGCGGATGCGCGCGGGATGAAACGCGGCACGTTGCGCATCGGCTCGTTTGGCCCGACCTCGTCGATCAAGCTGCTGCCGTTGATCCTGCAGCATTACCGCGCGGCTCACCCGGGCATCGAAGTCCACATAGACGAAGGCCCAGACCGCCAAGTGTTGCAATGGCTTGAGGAGCGACGCGTCGATATCGGTTTTGTGGTGTTGCCGCAGGAGCGTTTTGACACCTTTGCACTGATTGAGGACCAGATGGTTGCTCTGCTTCCCGCCAATCATGCGTTGGCAAGTCATGACGCTTTAAGCCTGAGCGACTTGTGCCACGACCCGTTCGTACTGACGGAAGCCGGGTCGTCGGAACTGGTGTCACGGATGTTCAACGCCGCCCGGCTGACACCGAACATCCGTTACCGCTGCTCACAATTGATCAGTACGCTGGACACGGTCAGTCGTGGCGATGCACTGACCGTCGTCGCTGAAGGCTCGCTACCTGAAGACAACAACTGTCGCTATGTTAAGAAACCGCTGTCGCCCCCCGTCATGCGCCATGTCGGGCTGGCGGTGCTTGATCAGCGCCAGTCTTCACCCGCCACGCTGGCGTTTATCAAACTGGCCACGCGCCTGAACGCCCGTTGAGCAGCACAAGCGTCAAGGGCCAACTATCATGGCCTCTACCTGCACTCTTTTTGGGAGGCGTGTTGTCGTCCTGCCAGCATTTGAGAGCCCTGATTCTTCGTGAGAGGTTTCGCGAATGCCATTGAGCGCCAAAAGTCGTCGCCCGTTGCGCATCCGCATCATGGTGAGCCTGCTATGTGGATTGCTCCCGGTGTTATTGGGCTTTGCCATTCTCTATATGCAGGCTGGACGTGCTCTTCAGCAAAGCACCCGGGTGACCGCCGACGAAGCCCTGCGCCAGTTCGAACTGATGCTGGACAACACGGCGCAATCCGCGAGCGAGTTGCTGCCGTTGGCCGGGCAAGACTGCAACGACGTCAAACTGGCCTTGCGTGAACAGGTCACGCGCCGTCCGTTTGTGCGCTCGGCCAGCCTGGTGTGGGAGGACAACCTCTATTGCAGTTCGTTGTTCGGTGACTCTCAGCAAAAGGTCGACGCCAAGGACTATGTACAAGGCAAGTTGTGGCTTATGAATGGCAACCCTGTCACCCCCGATACGGCGTTGCTGGTGTATCGCCTGAACGAGGGGAAACAGGGAGCGCTGACGACGCTGGACGGTTACCACTTGACTAACGTGCTGCGCCTGATTGGTCGCAAGACAATATTGTTGCTGCAAGTGGGCCCGAACTGGTTGTCCGTCGACGGCAAAGTCCACGAAGACGCCCTGCCCGTCTTGCCCTTGGCCGAAAGTGAACTCACGTCCTCGCGCTATGCCTTTTCGGTCGTAGCCGGTTTCCCCGAGGGGGAAAACTGGCGTTACATGGCCAGCGAATACCCGCCGCTGTTCAGCCTGCTGATTTTTTTTGGCGTGGCGTCGGGTGCCATCGGCCACGTCCTGCAAAGGCGTTCATGGTCACCCATTCATGAAATGCAGCGCGCCCTCGCAGCCGAAGAGTTTGTCCCCTACTTTCAGCCTGTGGTGCATGGCGATACCCGGAAGTGGTCCGGCACCGAAGTATTAATGCGCTGGAAACATCCCAAGGAAGGCCTGGTGCGGCCCGACCTGTTCATCCCTTTCGCCGAAGACTCCCGGTTGATCGTGCCCATGACCCGCTCGCTCATGCGCCAGACCGCACAGTTGCTGGGGCCTGTTTCTTCTACGTTTGCCGAGCCCTTTCACATCGGCATCAATATCACCGCCAGCCACTGCAACGACCTGGAACTGGTCAAGGACTGCCGTGCGTTTCTAAGCGCCTTCGCACCCGGTTCCATCCACCTGGTGCTGGAACTGACCGAGCGCGAACTGATCAAGCCGAGTGACATTACGCTTGAGCTGTTCGAACAGCTTCATGCACTGGGTGTGATGATCGCGATAGACGACTTCGGTACCGGGCACTCGAGCCTGGGTTATCTGCGTCAGTTCAACGTGGACTTCCTGAAAATCGACCAGAGTTTCGTTGCTATGATCGGCATCGACGCCCTCTCACGACACATTCTGGACACCATCATCGAACTCTCGGTCAAGCTCGACCTGGGAATTGTTGCCGAAGGTGTGGAAACGGAAGAACAAAGTGACTATCTGACCGCTCACGGTGTGAACTTCCTGCAAGGTTATCTGTTCGGCCAACCGATGCCCGGTGCCGAGTTCATTAACGCATTAACCCACCATTAACTAACGCCTCTAAAGCGACGAGACATCGACACCGCGCACCAATTTGAATCAAAAGACTACTGTTGTTACATGAAGAAAAAGTCAGGATTTACTCTTGGCCAATTAACTACTACAATTTTTCATGCCTGTGCAAGATTGGCAGGTGAGCCACTATCACCGAGTCGCTTCAAGGCTCTTGGCTTATAGCTTTGTTTGCGGTTGGTATCAGCCAAACACACTATTGGAGTAAAGATATTGTCCAGACTCGCTGAATTTCGTGCAGCTGAAAAGGCCCTTCAGGAACAGCTCAAGCAGCTGGAATCGCTGAAGAATGATGCCGGGCTCAAGAAAGAAATCGAATTCGAAGAAAAGCTCCAGGGGCTGATGAAAACCTACGGCAAAGGCCTGCGTGACATCATCGCCATTCTCGATCCGAACCCGGCAAAATCCGGTCTGCAACAAGCAAAAACACCTAAAACCCGCCGCGCTCGCGTGGTCAAGGTCTATCAGAACCCGCACACCGGCGAACTGATTGAAACCAAGGGTGGCAACCACCGAGGCCTGAAGGCCTGGAAGGAACAATACGGTGCCGCCACCGTTGATTCCTGGCTGCGCGGCTAACAGCTAGCGGTTATAAAAAAGCCCTGCCAATGCAGGGCTTTTTCATGGATACCCTCTAAATGCAACGATTAGTAGGGCTCAACTCGCAACTTACCGATTAACTTTGCGCTTAATGCCTTTGGGTATCTAAAAATTTCGGTTCAAGCCAAAATCCGCTTCCACGTAAAATCCCGGCACTAAAGTTTCAAGCTGTTTCGTACCCCCTCAATTTCTTCCTGATTTACCTTATAAGCCTCGGCCTGCCCCGCAAACGAAAGTACATAGGCTTTATCGTCGTCCACCGCACCCACCAATGTTTGCGACAGCACATGTCGCCCGTTTTGGGTGATGGTGCATGTAGTTTCCAGCGCCGACAGACGGCTCAACGTCGCGGGATGAATTTTGTTGCAGACACTTTGATAGCCGCTTTGAAAGAAGTCCTTCTGCACCGCCTTGCGCATCTCCAGCAGCACGCCTTGCACATTCACCTGATGACCGCTTTCAACCTGAGTCATGGTCAACTCCATGACCATCACTGGCGTGCCACCTTCATCGTTTTTGACCGCACGCTGACGGGAAACAGCAGCGCTGGCACCCTCTTGCGCAAGGGGCTCGACCACCCAGCCACTTGGCCACGTCACTTGGGGCGCCTCTGCCTGTGCGCTGGCAACCGCAGACAAGATGCCCAACAGGGCAAACATCGGCTTATAGAATCGAACCATTGCAATAAACACTCACGGATTGAGCCGCAAAGTCTGAGCCTCGGCCGCTTGTCAGGCAATAGCAGACTGTTTGGGTTTGGTGATGTCTGAGGCGTTGCGTATCATTGTTGCCATTCGTTAGCCCCACTTATTTTTCCGGAGGGCCCATGAGCCTGCACGAATTGAACACCTTCCCAGGCGTCACCGCCCAGCCTGACACCGCGACCCAGAAGTTCGTCTTCAACCACACCATGCTGCGGGTCAAGGACATCACCAAATCCCTGGATTTCTACACCCGCATCCTCGGTTTCACACTGGTGGAAAAACGCGACTTCCCGGAAGCCGAGTTCAGCCTGTATTTCCTCGCCCTGGTTGACAAAAACCAGGTTCCGACCGACGCCGCTGCTCGCACCGAGTGGATGAAATCGATCCCCGGCATTCTCGAACTGACCCACAACCACGGCACCGAGAACGACCCTGACTTCGCTTACCACAACGGCAACACCGACCCGCGTGGTTTCGGTCATATCTGCATTTCCGTGCCGGACATTCGTGCTGCCTGCGAGCGCTTCGAAGCACTGGGCTGCGATTTCCAGAAGCGCCTGAATGACGGACGCATGAAGAGCCTGGCCTTTATCAAGGACCCGGATGCTTACTGGGTCGAGATCATCCAGCCAGCACCGCTGTAATCCGCACCAAATATCCCCTGTGGGAGCGGGCTTGCTCGCGAAAGCGGTGTGTCATTTAGCAGTGATGTTGGCTGACACACCGCCTTCGCGAGCAAGCCCGCTCCCACATTTGATCTGCGCAAGGCACAAAAAAACCCCATGATATCTCATGGGGTTTTGTGTTTTCAGTATCGGCGTTTACGCCGGAGCGGAAGTGCGGATCAAGTGATCGAATGCGCTCAGGGAAGCCTTGGCGCCCTCGCCCACGGCGATCACGATCTGCTTGTACGGCACGGTGGTCACGTCACCGGCGGCAAACACGCCCGGCATCGAGGTTTCACCGCGAGCATCGACGATGATCTCGCCACGTGGCGACAGCTCGATGGTGCCCTTGAGCCAATCGGTGTTAGGCAGCAAACCGATCTGCACGAAGATGCCTTCGAGGTTGACCGTGTTGAACTCACCCGAATCGCGATCCTTGTAGACCAGACCAGTCACCTTCTGGCCATCGCCTTTCACTTCACTGGTCAAAGCACTGGTGATGACGGTGACGTTCGGCAGGCTGAACAGCTTGCGTTGCAACACGGCATCAGCGCGCAGCTTGCTGTCGAATTCCAGCAACGTGACATGGCTGACGATACCCGCCAGGTCGATGGCCGCTTCAACGCCGGAGTTACCGCCGCCAATTACCGCCACACGTTTGCCCTTGAACAGCGGGCCGTCGCAGTGCGGGCAGAAACAGACGCCTTTGGCTTTGTATTCCTGCTCGCCCGGCACGCCCATTTCACGCCAGCGCGCACCCGTGGCAAGAATCAGCGCCTTGGTTTTCAACGTGGCGCCGCTTTCGAAGCGGACTTCGTGCAACTCGCCGGGATTCTTCGCCGGAATCAGCGCGGTGGCACGTTGCAGGTTCATGATATCGACGTCGTATTGCTTGACGTGTTCTTCGAGCGCGCTGGCCAGTTTCGGCCCTTCGGTTTCCTGCACGGAGATGAAGTTTTCGATGGCCATGGTGTCGAGCACCTGCCCACCAAAACGCTCTGCCGCGACACCGGTGCGAATGCCTTTACGCGCGGCGTAGATGGCCGCTGCTGCACCCGCCGGGCCACCGCCGACGACCAATACATCGAAGGCTTCTTTCGCGCTGAGCTTCTCGGCTTGACGCTCGATGCCGCTGGTGTCGAGCTTGGCGAGGATTTCTTCCAGGCCCATGCGGCCCTGGCCGAAGTTCACGCCGTTCAGGTAAACGCTGGGCACCGCCATGATCTGGCGCTCATCGACTTCGGCCTGGAACAGCGCGCCGTCAATGGCGACGTGGCGGATGTTGGGGTTCAACACGGCCATCAGGTTCAGCGCCTGGACCACGTCCGGGCAGTTCTGGCAGGACAGCGAGAAGTAAGTCTCGAAGCTGAACTCGCCTTTGAGTGAGCGAATCTGTTCGATCACTTCAGCACTGGCCTTCGAAGGGTGGCCGCCGACTTGTAGCAGCGCCAACACTAACGAAGTGAATTCGTGGCCCATCGGGAGGCCGGCGAAACGCAGGCTGATGTCCGCGCCTGGGCGATTGATCGAAAACGATGGCTTGCGTGCATCATCACCGTTATCGAGCAAGGTAATTTGTGTGGAAAGACTGGCAACGTCTTTCAACAGTTCGAGCATTTCCCGGGATTTCGCACCGTCGTCGAGGGAAGCAACGATCTCGATCGGCTGGGTGACCCGTTCCAGGTACGATTTCAACTGGGCTTTAAGATTGGCGTCCAACATACGGGCGATTTCCTTTCTGGTGTTTCATGAAAAGCAGGCATAAAAAAACGCCCGAGCGAATCTCGCCCGGGCGTTTTTGAGGGCGGTTGCAGCTTACTGAGTAGGTGCGGCGTACCGCCCTGATGAAGCGCTCACAGACTTAGATCTTGCCGACCAGGTCCAGGGACGGCGCCAGAGTGGCCTCGCCTTCTTTCCACTTGGCTGGGCAAACCTGGCCTGGGTGAGCAGCGACGTACTGGGCAGCCTTGATCTTGCGCAGCAGCTCGGAAGCGTCACGGCCAACGCCGCCATCGTTCAGTTCAACGATTTTGATCTGGCCTTCAGGGTTGATCACGAAGGTGCCACGGTCAGCCAGGCCTGCGTCTTCGATCAGCACGTCGAAGTTGCGGGAGATGGCGTGAGTCGGGTCGCCGATCATGGTGTACTGGATTTTGCCGATGGCTGGCGAAGTGTTGTGCCAGGCAGCGTGGGCAAAGTGGGTGTCGGTGGAAACGCTGTAGATCTCGACGCCCAGCTTCTGGAACGCGTCGTAGTTATCAGCCAGGTCTTCCAGCTCGGTCGGGCAAACGAAGGTGAAGTCAGCCGGGTAGAAGAAAACGACCGACCACTTGCCTTTCAGGTCAGCGTCCGAGACTTTTACGAAGTCGCCGTTTTTGAATGCGTCAGCTTTGAACGGTTTAACTTGGCTGTTGATGATAGGCATCGATGACTCTCCGTCAGGGTTGAAAAGTTTGGTTGAGAAGTTGATGGGGTGAATCCTACCCAACCGATCCCCGGATGGCTCATTGGCAAACCTGATGCTGCTGATTTGTTTTCGCTATTAGCCGACGGTATTAATAGAAGAAAACGTGATCTACAGCGCCACTGGTTTTTCAGTGACCCGAGCCATTCCGAGAAACGGGCTAGCTTCAACATAGCGCATGGCGGACTTCATATCCTTCCAGCCCACGTAACTCATCAACGACTTCAAGTCCCAACCGCTCTGATGCGCCCAACTGGCAAACCCGCGCCGCAAGGAGTGACTGGTGTAGTGCTCGGCGGGAATACCGGCACGTTCCAGCGCCTGACGCAGTAACGGGATGACGCTGTTGGCATGCAACCCCTCCTCGCTCAAGTGACCCCAGCGGTCAATGCCGCGAAACACCGGCCCGCGAACCAATGCCGCCTCGTTGATCCAGGCGATATACGCCTGCACTGGACACAAGCGCTGCAAGGCAGGCGTCTGATAGGTTTTCCCAAGGTTTTCGCGATCGCTTTTGCTGCGCGGCAAATAGACGGTGATGCCCGAGCCGGCGCTGGCATGCACGTGCTCAATCTGTACGCGGCACAACTCATCGCTACGGAAACCACGCCAGAAGCCCAACAGGATCAGCGCCATGTCGCGCCGCGCCCTGAGCAGAGTCGGTTGGTCACCTTGAGATTTGGCGGTTTGTGCCTCCAGCTCAAGCCAGGCCACCACCTGCTCCAGATGCTGAAGCTGCAGGGGCTCGGCCTGTTTCTCTTGAGCCGGGTGCAACGCACGGATGCCCTTGAACACTTTTTGCACCACCGGCGACTTGGTCGGGTCGGGAAACCCCTGGCTGTTGTGCCACTGCGCCAGCGCCGACAAACGCAGCTTCAACGTATTGATGGACAACACGCCCGCATGCGCCACGAGGTAGCGCGCAACGCTGTCGCTGGTAGCCGGCAAAAAACCGCCCCAACTGACCTCGAAATGCTCGATGGCTGCCCGGTAGCTGCGACGGGTGTTGTCGCGCGTAGCGGCTTGTAGGTATCGATCCAGCTCGGTCATCGGCTCAATTCTCTAAACGTACCGCTTTGGCGGGTCTAAACGCGCGGCGCGGCTGATCACACGGGGTAATACCAGTATATCCCGCATGACAAACTGACATCATTTATCTTTATTTTTCAGATGGTACACTGCGTACTTTAGTGGCATGTACCACAGTACGAAATCGTAGGAGAACTCATGGCTCGTGGCGGCGTAAATAAAGCAGTGGTGCAAGCAGCACGTTTGGCGATCCTCGCCCGCGGCGAAAACCCAAGCATCGATGCAGTACGAATCGAAATGGGCAACACCGGCTCGAAAACCACCATTCACCGCTACCTGAAAGAACTGGATGACGGTCGCGAACGCGCCGAGCCTGCGCCAGAGCCTATCGATGATGAGCTGGCAGGCCTGGTTTCGCGCTTGGCACAACGCCTCAAGGAGAAGGCTCAGGAACCCATCGATCAGGCTCGCGAGCAGTTTGATCAGCAGCGAAAAACACTGGAAAGCCAGCTTACAGAGGCCCGGGAAACCAACGCCGAATTGCATCAGCAATATGAGATGCAAAGCCTGGCCCTGACACAGGAATCGGAATCGCTGCAAGAAACCCGCTCGATGCTGCAAACCGAACAAACCCGCAACGCCGGGCTGAATCAGGCACTGGCCGGCTTCGAATTGCGCCTGCAGGACAAGGACGAACAAATCCGCTCGCTGGAAGAGAAGCACCTGCACGCGCGCGAGGCATTGGAGCACTATCGCAACGCCGTCAAGGAACAGCGCGAACAGGAACAAAGCCGCCATGAAAGCCAGGTGCAGCAGATTCAGATGGAACTGCGTCAGTCGCAACAGAGCGCAATGGTGCGCCAGGACGAAATCACTCAACTGCACCGTGACAACGAGCGGCTATTCACTGAAAACCGTGGCACCCAGAGAGAGCTGAACCTGTTGCAGGATCAACTCAAGCAAACCAACACGCGGCAAGACCAATTACTGGAGCAGGTCAATCGTATCGACAGTGAGCGCACCCTCCTCCAGGAACGCTTGCGCGTCGCCCTGCTGGAAAGCCAGGCGTTGAAGCAGAGTGTCGACGAGCAGTTGCAGGCGAATAAAGCGCTGGAAATCGAGTTGCTCAAGACTCAGGCGAGCCTGGATGAAAGCCTGCGCCTGGCGGCCGTCGTTGCGACAGCGCCAGACGCAACCAAGGACGATTAACCGGCGACAGGCGTACGCATGGTGACGAACTCTTCGGCGGCCGTCGGGTGCACGCCGATGGTTTCATCGAAATCGCGCTTGGTCGCTCCCGCTTTCAATGCAATTGCCAAACCCTGAACGATCTCACCGGCATCCGGGCCGACCATGTGGCAGCCCAGAACCTTGTCGGTTTTGGCGTCGACCACCAGTTTCATCAGCGTGCGCTCCTGGCATTCCGTCAGGGTCAACTTCATCGGGCGGAAGCGGCTTTCGAAGATCACCACCTCGTGGCCGGCTTCGAGAGCATCTTCCTCGCTCAAGCCAACGGTGCCAATGTTCGGCAGACTGAACACGGCCGTCGGGATCATTTTGTAATCCACTGGGCGATATTGCTCGGGCTTGAACAAACGTCGCGCCACGGCCATGCCTTCGGCCAATGCAACCGGCGTCAGTTGAACACGACCAATCACATCACCCAGCGCCAGGATCGACGGCTCGGCTGTCTGATACTGATCATCAACTTCGACAAAGCCTTTCTTGTCGAGCTTGACGCCCGTGTTTTCCAGACCAAGGTTGTCGAGCATCGGGCGCCGGCCGGTCGCGTAGAACACACAATCGGCTTCCAGCTCGCGGCCATCCTTGAGCGTCACCTTCAGGCTGCCATCAGGCTGCTTGTCGATACGCTCGATGTCGGAATTGAACTGCAGGTCCATGCCGCGCTTGGTCAGCTCTTCCTGCAAATGCTTGCGTACCGCACCGTCGAAGCCGCGCAGGAACAGCTCACCGCGATACAGCAACGTGGTACTGGCGCCCAAGCCATGGAAAATACCCGCGAACTCAACAGCAATATAGCCACCGCCCACGACCAGAACGCGTTTCGGCAGCGCCTTGAGAAAGAAGGCCTGATTGGAACTGATTGCATGCTCGTGCCCCGGAATTTCCGGGATCTGCGGCCAGCCGCCGGTAGCAATCAGGATATTTTTAGCGGTGTGGCGCTCGCCATTGATCTCGACCGTGTTCGGGTCGACGATTTTGGCGTGACCTTCATGTAACGTCACGCCGCTGTTGACCAGCAAATTGCGGTAAATGCCATTCAGGCGATTGATCTCACGGTCCTTGTTGGCGATCAGCGTGGCCCAATCGAACTGAGCCTCACCCGGTGTCCAGCCGAAACCGGACGATTGCTCGAAGTCCTCGGCGAAGTGCGCACCGTAGACCAGCAACTTCTTCGGCACGCAGCCGACGTTCACACAGGTGCCGCCCAGGTAGCGGCTCTCGGCCACCGCCACTTTCGCGCCATATCCGGCGGCAAACCGCGCAGCCCGCACACCGCCGGAACCCGCGCCAATCACATACAAATCAAAATCGTAGGCCATTTTCAATCTCCTCGGCAGTCCACCAGCATACCCGCAGACGCCCACCGGGCAAGCACTGCAAACGATATGGGGCCAGAAAATGAAAAAGCCACCCGAAGGTGGCTTTTCAATACAAGCGGGTCAGGCGCTATCAGTAAGCCTTGCCGGTCTTGTAGAAGTTCTCGAAGCAGAAGTTGGTCGCGTCAATGTAGCCTTCAGCGCCACCGCAGTCGAAACGCTTGCCTTTGAACTTGTAGGCAATGACGCAACCGTCCTGCGCTTGCTTCATCAGGGCGTCAGTGATCTGGATCTCGCCACCCTTGCCCGGCTCGGTCTGTTCGATCAGGCTGAAAATGTCCGGCGTCATGATGTAACGGCCGATGATCGCCAGGTTCGAGGGTGCATCTTCAGGTTTTGGCTTCTCGACCATGTTGCGTACACGGTACAGGTCGTCACCAATCAGGTCGCCGGCAATCACACCGTATTTGCTGGTTTCCTGCGGATCTACTTCCATGATCGCGACGATGGTGCAGCGATACTGCTTGTACAGCTTGACCATCTGCTTGAGCACGCCGTCACCTTCGAGGTTGACGCACAAGTCATCCGCCAGTACCACGGCGAACGGTTCGTCGCCGATCAGCGGACGACCGGTCAGGATGGCATGGCCCAGGCCTTTCATTTCGGTCTGGCGAGTGTAGGAGAAGGAGCACTCATCCAGCAGACGACGGATACCGACCAGGTATTTCTCTTTGTCGGTGCCCTTGATCTGGTTTTCCAGCTCGTAGCTGATGTCGAAGTGGTCTTCCAGGGCACGCTTGCCGCGACCGGTGACGATGGAGATTTCGGTCAAGCCGGCATCCAGAGCTTCTTCGACGCCGTACTGGATCAGTGGCTTGTTTACCACCGGCAGCATTTCTTTAGGCATGGCTTTAGTCGCTGGCAGGAAGCGAGTACCGTAACCGGCTGCTGGGAACAAGCATTTCTTGATCATATAAGTCCTTGAAAGGGCTGTGTGTACGAGTTTCGGCGCAGTCTAATCAGGCGGCGCGCACCTTACAATGCCCCGCACTGGCTAACCGATGCCATCATAGAGAAATATTCTCGCGGATAGTTCCGCAAATAGCCAAGCAGCCATTCTGCAGCCTCAATAGATAGCAGAGATCAGCGGACAATCAAACGAGCTTGCGAATGCACCACAATACGCCCATCGGCACTCTCCCAGTGCATTTGGCGCTATCATGGCGCAATTGAACCAGCCAACGAGGCAGATAGATGTCGGAAGCAAAAAGCATCAACGGGTTCCTGATCATTCAGGCGAAAGACGGCCAATGGTGGATAAACAACTTCGGCGGCGGCGAGAATATCGCCGGGCCATTCACTAGCGAAGCGCTCGCGATTGAAGTGGCATCCGTATTGCAGCTTGAACACCCAACCGTCAAACGCCGCGGTAAAGACAAGACTTGATCTGAACCCGCTTTTGACCAAGCCCTGCTTCGCGCAGGGCTTTTTTGTGGCGCCTGCAAAGAAGTGGCCCTTCGCTATAACCTTTTGATGCCAGCGCTGTCACAGGCTTAGCCCCATCATCCTGACGACGACAATGACATGACTAAATTTTTGCCTCTGATTGCAGTATTGGCCCTGAGCGGCTGTGCCACCTCGGAACCGGCTTATCTGAAAAACGGCGAGCAGGGGCTGGCCATCGACTGCTCCGGCGAAGCCAACTCCTGGGCCACGTGCTACGAAAAAGCCGATACCTCCTGCGCTGGCACCGGCTACCGGATTGTCGGCACCGACGGCACACCGTCAACCAAGGAAAGCGACAAGACCCTGGGTGTCGACGTCGGCAATTTCAAGAACCGGAGCGTGGTTGTGGTGTGCAAGTAAGGCGCTGACGCTATATGTGAATTTCAGCAAATTTGATCCCGAGACCGCGCACGGTCTCGATCAAGTCGTCGAGACGACAGAAAGATTCGACTTCATCGTTATCGTCCACCAGAAAATAGCTGCGCCCGGCGCTTTTCTTGAAAAACACGATCCATTCCCCTGAATTCGCCGGATTCTGAATCACATGGGTGGCAGAGATGTGGCCCTCTGCATGGCGCTCCCGAACCTGCTCTCGCTTCATGCCCGACTCCAGAAATGACAATGCCGTCAAAGCAAAACCTTGACGGCATCAATGTTGATTGCGGCGAGTAGTCTATCAGCCGGAAATACAGGCATTGGCTGCTTTCTGCACGTCTTTTGGACGCACTGGCACATTGGACATCCGCTCATGCAGCTTGATGCTGCTACCACCGGAGCGTTCTTCAATGTCAAAGACAGCTGCCGGATCCGAGGAGAACTTCGCCGGAACAATCACGCGCATCCCGTCCTTGTGCGGCTCCACCTGTAGAGCGCCACGGCTCTCGGCCAGTTGTGTAACCAGACACTGCGCGTACTCATGGGGCTTCTTGCCTGAGATCACGCTCATGGTCGGCAGCGTCTCGTTGATCTCCGAAACACTCGCGCAGCCACTCATGACCAACGCCACCGGCAGGACTAACACACCCCACTTCATACAAAACCTCCGATAAAGACCCTCGGACAGCGCAAATGCTGATTTTCTCCGAGGCGTACCGCTTTTATCGCTCATAGAATTCCGAATAACTGTTTTTAATTGTCAAAGCGGACCCCGACGACCCGATAATAACCTGTTCGGGCTGATAAACTGCGCCAATCGCCCATGCTATCGTTTTGATTTTGTAGAAAAAGCCCTTCTGGAGGCGCCCCATGAAATTTATCCACCAGCGCGAGCACCTCAATGAAGACGACATTGTCGTCATCCAGTGCTCCCAAACGTGCAACATCCGCTTGATGAACGACGCCAACTTCCGCAGCTTCAAAAATGGTGGTCGTCACACTTACCACGGCGGCGCATTCGACACCTTCCCGGCCCGGATCACCGCGCCGAGCACCGGTTTCTGGAACATCACCATCGACACGGTCAACCGCCGCCCGATCAGTGTTACACGTAAACCGACCCTGACTCACTCGATCAAGATCATCCGTCGCTCCAGCTCGAAACTGAGCTGAGCAACGTCCGCAGACGAAGAAAGGCAGACATGACCGTGGCTCAAACGACCAAGTACGTCATCAAATACAAACTCAACGGTGAACGCCGCTTCGAGTTTGCCCAGCTTGAAAACGGCACCGCCGAAGAAGCCAAGGCCGCGCTCGATGCCATTCATGGCCAGAGCGAGGACGTCATCAGCGAGATCAGCGTCAGCAAAGCGCTGTAATAGCCTGCGGAGCGACCACATGGATGTTGGCTCCCGATTCTGAAATTTGACCGCAAGCGCCGGAGTGTTCGCCCCCTCCCCCCTGTTTAGACTGACTACCTCAACCTTGGGTCAAGGAGTCAGAATATGCTGGAGCAACAACTCGATGAGGATGGCTGGGCCATTATCAGATCGCTCCTCAGCGCCCCGGACTGCGACGAAATCAGCGCCTTTTATGGGGAGCCCGAACGCTTTCGTTCTCAGGTGATAATGGCTCGTCACGGTTTTGGTCGGGGCGAGTACAAGTACTTCAAATACCCTCTACCGGATCCCGTCGCCCGATTGCGCAGCGAGCTCTACCCCGGCCTGGTACCGATTGCCAATCGCTGGCACGAATGCATGGGGCTGCCGACGCGTTTCCCTGCATCGCATGAAGCTTTTTTGCAACGCTGCCATGCCGCCGGTCAGGAGCGCCCCACGCCCTTGTTGCTGCAATATGGCCCGCAGGACTACAACTGCCTGCATCAGGACCTGTACGGCGAACACGTTTTCCCGTTGCAAGTGGCGATTCTTCTGTCAGAACCGAACGAAGACTTTACCGGCGGCGAGTTCGTGCTGACCGAACAGCGTCCCCGGATGCAATCACGCCCTCAAGTCATTGACCTGAGAAAAGGCGATGCCGTGATCTTTGCCGTCAGCCAGCGGCCGGTCAAAGGTGTTCGCGGGTATTACCGAGTGAACATGCGCCACGGTGTGAGTCGCCTGCAAAGCGGAAAACGGCATACCCTTGGAATCATCTTTCACGATGCGTTATGAGTCATGAGTCATGAGCCCAATTACCCTGGATTTGTTTGCTGACACCGAACCCGAGCAACCGCCCAGGCGCTTGCAGATCGGTGAACAATCCTGCGTTCTGCGCGGCTTCGCCCTGCCACGGCTGGACCCGTTGCTGATCGCCCTGGACGCAATCCTGGCAGCCGCGCCGTTTCGGCAGATGGTTACGCCCGGCGGCTTTACCATGTCAGTGGCCTTGAGCAGTTGCGGCACCTGGGGCTGGACCACCGACCGAAGCGGCTATCAATACACACGCGACGACCCACAGACCGGAAATCCCTGGCCCGAGATGCCTGAAGTGTTTTTCGAACTGGCCCAAGCAGCGGCACGTGAAGCGGGATTTGCGGCGTTTGTTCCCGATTCCTGCCTGATCAACCGCTATGTTCCGGGGGCCAAAATGTCATTGCACCAGGACAAAGACGAAAACTCCTACGCAGCACCGATCGTGTCGGTGTCGCTGGGGTTGCCGGCGACCTTCCTGTTCGGTGGCTTCGAACGAGGCGATAAAAGCCAGCGCGTGCCGCTATTCCATGGCGACATCGTAGTCTGGGGTGGCGTGGACCGCTTGCGCTATCACGGCGTACTGCCGATCAAGGACGGGCATCATCCAAGGCTGGGCGAACAACGGATCAACTTCACGTTTCGCACTGCGCGATGATGCGCTCGAATTTGACCGCAAGACCCGGAGTGCTGCGCCACTTCTGTCTGATTAATCTGAATGAAACAGGTCAATGGAAATACCGACATGACAACTCATTCGACTAAAACAGTGACTGAAATCGATCCTCGCTGGGCCGCGGTCGTCGCCCGCGATCCTGCCGCGGACGGGCAATTTGTCTATGCCGTAAAAACCACCGGCATCTACTGTCGCCCCAGCAGCCTCGCACGTTTGCCAAAACCGCAGAATGTGGAGTTTTTCGACACGCCGGAGCAAGCTCAGGCGGCAGGCTATCGTCCGAGCAAACGAGCCGTTAAAGATCAAAGTGATGTCGCCGCTCAACACGCGGCCACGGTGGCCGCAGCCTGCCGGCACATCGAGTCCGCCGAAAATCTGCCTGCACTCAATGAACTGGCCGACGCAGCGGGCCTGAGCAGTTTCCATTTCCATCGAGTGTTCAAAGCCGTCACCGGGCTGACACCCAAGGGCTACGCCACGGCCCATCGCTCGCGCAAGGTGCGCGAACGTCTGGCTGATGGGGGGACCATCACCGACGCTCTGTATGAGGCCGGTTTCAACTCCAACAGTCGATTCTATGAAGCAGCCGATCACCTGTTAGGCATGAAACCTGGAGACTACCGCGCTGCCGGACAGAACAACGACATCCGCTTTGCCGTCGGCCAGTGCTCCCTGGGGGCGATTCTGGTTGCGCAAAGTGAACGCGGCGTTTGCGCGATTTTGCTCGGGGACGACCCGCACCAGTTGGTCTGCGATCTGCAAGACAAGTTTCGCCGCGCGAACCTGATCGGTGCCGACCATGATTTCGAGCAATTGATCGCCAAGGTTGTAGGGTTTATTGAAGCCCCGGCCATCGGCCTCGACTTGCCGCTGGACGTACGCGGCACGGCGTTCCAGGAACGCGTCTGGCAAGCCCTGCGTGAGATTCCCGCCGGCCGTACCGCCAGCTATGCCGACATCGCCCAACGCATCGGTTCGCCGAAGGCGGTGCGCGCCGTGGCCCAGGCATGTGGCGCGAACAGCCTGGCGGTGGCAATCCCTTGCCATCGCGTGGTACGCAGCGATGGCAACCTGTCGGGTTATCGCTGGGGGGTTGAGCGCAAGCGTCAGTTGCTGGAACGCGAGACGCGCTGATCAGCGATTCACATCGACCACCACCCGCCCGCGCAATTGCCCGGCAAGCAAGCGCGGTGCGGCATCGATGGCTTCACTCAAGCCGATTTCATGGCTGATCAGCGGCAACAACGAGAAGTCCAGGTCCTTGGCCAGTCGATTCCAGGCCAACACGCGTCTGGCCTTTGGCTGGGTCACGCTGTTGATCCCGGCCAAGGTCACACCGCGCAAAATGAACGGGGCGACAGAGGCCGGGAAGTCCATGCCTTGTGCCAGGCCACAGGCCGTTACCGTGCCATTCGCCTTCGTACTGGCACAGGCATTGGCCAATGTGTGGCTGCCGACCGAGTCGATGACCGCCGCCCAACGCTCTTTGGCCAGTGGTTTGGCGGGTTCGGACAACGTAGCGCGGTCGATGATTTCACTCGCTCCCAGCTGTTTGAGGTAGTCGTGCTCGGACGTGCGCCCGGTGGATGCGACGACGCGATAGCCCAGTTTGCTCAGCAGCGCGATGGCGAAACTGCCGACACCGCCGTTGGCACCGGTCACCAGCACTTCGCCTTGCTCGGGCGTCACGCCGTTATGCTCCAGCGCCAGGATGCTCAGCATGGCCGTGTAGCCTGCCGTGCCGACCGCCATGGCCTGAGCGGTGGTAAATTCCTTTGGCAACGGGATCAGCCAGTCACCGTTCAGACGTGCTTTCTGTGCCAGCCCGCCCCAATGCCCTTCGCCTACACCCCAGCCATTGAGTACGACTTGATCACCGACCTTGTAGTCCGGGTGATCACTGACTTCGACAGTACCTGCCAGATCAATCCCCGGCACCATCGGAAACTTTCGCACCACCGGACTGCTGCCGGTAATTGCCAATCCATCCTTGAAGTTCAGCGTGCTGTACGCCACGCGTACCGTTACATCGCCCTCGGGCAGTTGATCGTCATTGATCTCTTGAAGTGTGGCCCGGTAGCCGCTGTCATCTTTGTCGATCAAAATGCCTTTGAACATCACTGCCTCTCAATGGAGTCAATCAGGTGGACCCTTGAAATACCACAAAGAAACATCTCGCCGTACAAGACTTTAAGCTAAAGCGTCTAAGTGCCGAGCGTTTCCACCCGGTCCGACTATGCTGTTTTTCGCGGTACTGAAATACCCGAAAAGCCGTCTCGTCAATGGAGCTGACAATGCCTCACCCCCGCTTCCGTATCGTTCTGCTGATGCTCTGCCTGTTGTTTTTTACCTCGGTGCAGGCCGCACCGACGACCCATTCCGGGGCCCCTGCCAACGAGGCACCGTCAGCGCCGACCTGGCCTCAAGTTCTGACCAGCGGGGATACCAGGCTAACCGTTTACCAGCCACAGCTCGACAGTTGGGACGGTTACACCTTGCAGGCGCGGGCAGCGGTCGAGGCCACCGGGGCCGATGGAAAATCCACCTACGGCATTGTGCAATTCAGCGCCCATACGCTGGTCGACAAAGCCACCCGCTGGGTTGCGCTCGATCAATACACCCTCATCAAAGCCGATTTCCCATCCAGCGCTGCACAAGCCGACACCTGGGTCATGGCCCTGCAAAAAGACGCGACCGATCGCAAGAAAACCATTTCCCTCGATCAACTGGAAGCCGCTGTGGGGGTGCTTGCCGCCGAGAAAAAGTCCAGTGGCGAACCTATCGAGAACGCGCCGCCGGCAATCATCACCTCTGATGTACCGGCGATCCTGGTGTACATCGATGGGGAACCGGCTTATCGCCCGGTAGTCGGCACTTCGCTGGAGCGGGTCATCAACACCCGCCCGCTGCTGCTCAAGGATGCTCAAGGCAAACACTACCTGCATGTATTTGATGGCTGGATGATCGCGGATCAGTTGGGCGGCCAATACACGCCGGTGCCATCGCCCTCGGCCGAACTGGAGACCGCCAGGAAAGCTGCGATCCAGAGCCGTCAGGTCGACCTGCTGACCGGTCAGAGTGATCCAAAGGACAAGATACCGACCCTGGCCAAGCCACCGATCCCGCAGATCCATATCGCCACCGCGCCGACCGAGCTGATCGTCACCGACGGTGCGCCCCAGTGGCAACCGATTGAAGGTACACAACTGCTTTATGTCACCAACACTACCGGACACCTCTTCAAGGAAATCGGTGACCAGGACAGTTATGTGCTGATCTCCGGACGCTGGTTCAAGGCAACTGACATGAAGGGGCCATGGACCTTCGTCCCCGCCGACAAACTGCCCACCGACTTCGCCAACATTCCCGATGACAGCGCCAAGGAGAACGTGAAGGCCTCCGTTGCCGGCACGCCACAGGCCAAGGAAGCCGCCATTGCGGCCACCATCCCGCAAACCTCGGCGATCAACAAAAGCGCGGTCAAAATGAGTACGCCGCAGTTCGACGGAGAACCGCAACTCAAGGCCATCAGCGGCACGCCGCTGCAATACGTGGTGAACACAGCAACGCCAATCATCATGGTCAACGCCAACAGCTGGTATGCGGTCGAGAACGGCATCTGGTTCAACGCCAGCTCGGTTCAAGGCCCATGGCTGGTCGCCACTTCCGTGCCGTCGGTGATCTACTCGATTCCACCGAACTCACCGATGCACTACATCACTTACGTCAAAGTCTACGAGGCCAATGGCGACACCGTGGTGGTGGGTTATACGCCGGGGTATCAGGGCACCACAATTGATCCGGACAGCGGCGTGGTGGTTTATGGCACGGGTTATCCCTATACACCGTGGGTGGGCAGCGTCTGGTACGGGCCACCCGTAACCTACGGATTTGGCGTCGCCATGCGCTACACCCCTTGGACCGGCTGGACATTCGGCTTTGGTTTCGGCTGGAGTTGGGGTGGCAGCACCGTGGCCATGGGTTGGGGTTGGGGCGCCTATCCCTGGTGGGGAAATTACGGCTGGGGGTATGCCTGGGGCCCTCACCTTTATCCGGCGCCATTGCCTTGGGCCGGCGGCGCCTATGGCTATCACGGTGGCGCTGTTGCCTGGGGCCCCGGTGGCTGGGCCGGTACAACTGGCAACATCTACCGCCAATGGGGTGATCGAGCGTCAGTCAGTCGATACGGTGCCGGCTACAACGCCTGGACCGGCAATCGCTGGGCGGGTGAGGTTGGCTCTTCCTACAACTCACGGACCGGTGTCGCGGCAGCCGGTCAACGCGGCGCGGTGCACAACGTTTACACCGGCAATTATGCGGCGGGGCGCAGTGGCGTTGCTGTAGGGCCTGATGGCGGCGCGATCGCGGGGCAGCATGTAACAGTCGGCAATGCTCGTTACGGGACGCAGGTCGATGCCAACCGTGGTGCCGTTTACAACCCCAACACCGGAAATACCACCCAGTACGGCGGCATCAGCGGACGTAACTCAGGCGTAGGTCATGTCGGTGGCAACGTCTACGCCGGGCATGATGGCAACGTCTACAGAAAAACCGATGATGGCTGGCAGTCGATGGTCAGGGGCGGCGAAACTCGAGTCAACCCGGTGAACACCACGCAAATGCAAAGCCTGGATCGGGAGTCTGCCGCCCGCGACTTCGGCAACCAACGTTTTAACAACTACCACAGCTCCTCTCAGTTCATGAGTCATTCGTTTGGGGGCGGCGGTGGCCTGCATCGACGCTAAGCGCGGTTTTCCAGCAAGCCGGCCAAAAGTCGGCTGGCCCTGCGCCAGTCATTGCTGGTAAAAACCTGTTCTACCGTCCCTGCCCTGTTTTGATGTCGGAGAATCATTCAAATGAGCCAATGGCCAGACACCCGCATTCTTGACCTGCTTGGTATCGACCTGCCAATCATCCAGGCCCCCATGGCCGGCGCCAATGGATCGGCAATGGTCATCGCAGCGAGTAACGCCGGCGGTCTGGGCTCGATGCCTGCGGCCATGCTGAGCATCGAGCAACTGCGCGAGGAGCTGAAGACGATTCGCCAACACTGCCAGCGCCCATTCAACATCAACTATTTCTGCCATCAACCTCCGGCGCCTGATGAGCAGCGCGCCCGGGACTGGAAGCAACTGCTGGAACCTTACTACCGGGAGCTGGGCGTCGATTTCGAAGCACCGACGCCCGTTTCAAATCGAGCGCCGTTCGATGCCGCCGCCTGTGAGTTGGTCGAAGAGTTTCGCCCTGAAGTCGTGAGCTTTCACTTCGGCCTCCCGGAAAAATCCCTGCTGGACCGGGTAAAAGCCACCGGCGCCAAAATACTTTCCTCAGCCACTACCGTCGAAGAAGCTGTCTGGCTGGAACAGCATGGCTGCGACGCCATCATCGCCATGGGTTACGAGGCCGGTGGTCATCGCGGGATGTTCCTCAGCAAGGACCTGAGCAGCCAGGTGGGGACGTTCGCCTTGGTGCCTCAGATCGTTGATGCCGTGAAAGTACCGGTGATTGCTGCCGGCGGGATCAGTGATGCACGAGGCGTTGCGGCCGCCTTCATGCTGGGCGCTTCGGCGGTACAGGTGGGCACTGCTTACTTGTTCACGCCAGAAGCCAAGGTCAGCAAGTCTCACTACACAGCGTTGCGCACGGCAAAAGAAAGCGAGACTGCCGTCACCAACATTTTCACAGGGCGCCCCGCCCGAGGAATTCTCAACCGGGTGATGCGCGAACTCGGGCCGATCAGCGATAAAGCGCCGACCTTCCCGCTCGCCGGCGGCGCGCTGATGCCGTTGCGAGCCAAGGACGAGGCAGACTTCAGCAACCTGTGGGCTGGCCAGGCGTTCCGATTGAGCGCTGAAATGACGACAGCAGAATTGACCCGACGCCTGGCAGAAGAAGCATTGGCCAAGCTGACCCGTCTATAAGACCAGCCCTGTAGCCGCCGCCAAAGGTTGCGGCAGCGGCACAGGTTTATGCGACAAACCAACACGTTCCGTTTAAAGGCATTTCGCTATATATTCTTTTATATAGCGATTACCCCCATTGCTGCACTCGCCTACCACGGAGCCATTTGATGACCAGTCGTGCCTCACGTTTTGCCCCTTCCTGCCTCGCCAGCCTGATCGCAGTCTTTACTTTCAGCTCCGCCCACGCGGACGAAGTCCAGGTCGCCGTTGCTGCCAACTTTACTGCCCCGATCCAGGCCATCGCTGCCGATTTCGAGAAAGACACCGGGCACAAACTGGTCGCCGCGTACGGTGCAACTGGCCAGTTCTACACCCAGATCAAGAATGGCGCGCCGTTCGAAGTGTTCCTCTCGGCAGATGACAGCACACCGCAAAAACTCGAAACCGAAGGCGACACGGTCAAGGGTTCCCGCTTCACCTACGCCATTGGCACCCTGGCGTTGTGGTCGGCCAAAGATGGCTACGTCGATGCCAAGGGCGACGTGCTGAAAAAGAACGAATACGCACACCTGTCCATCGCCAACCCCAAAGCCGCGCCTTACGGCCTGGCCGCCACTCAAGTACTGGCCAAGCTGGGCCTGACCGACAAGGTCAAGGACAAGATCGTTGAAGGCCAGAACATCACCCAGGCTTATCAGTTCGTTTCCACCGGCAACGCCGAACTTGGCTTTGTAGCCTTGTCGCAGATCTACAAAGACGGCAAAGTCACCAGCGGTTCGGCGTGGATCGTACCCGCCGACATGCATGACCCGATCAAACAAGACGCGGTGATCCTCAACAAAGGCAAGGACAACCCGGCTGCCAAGGCGCTGGTTGATTACCTCAAGGGGCCGAAAGCTGCCGCTGTCATCAAATCCTACGGTTACCAACTCTAAATGACGCTGACGAGTGCCGACTTCGCCGCCATCTGGCTGACCCTCAAACTGGCGTCCCTGACGACAGCCATTCTGCTAGTCATCGGCACTCCGATTGCGTTATGGCTGTCGCGCACCCGCTCCTGGTTTCGCGGCCCGGTCGGGGCGATCGTCGCCCTGCCCCTGGTCCTGCCGCCCACGGTGATTGGTTTTTATTTGTTACTGGTGCTAGGGCCTCACGGCGTTGTTGGCCAGTTCACTCAATCGCTGGGGCTCGGCACCCTGACATTCAGTTTTGCGGGGCTGGTCGTCGGCTCGGTGCTTTATTCAATGCCGTTCGTGATTCAGCCGCTGCAAAACGCGTTCTCCGCCATCGGCACTCGTCCGCTGGAAGTCGCCGCAACCTTACGTGCCAATCCGTGGGACACCTTCTTCAGCGTGATCCTGCCGCTGGCGCGGCCCGGTTTTATCACCGCCGCGATTCTCGGATTCGCCCACACTGTCGGCGAGTTCGGCGTGGTGCTGATGATCGGCGGCAACATCCCGGACAAGACCCGCGTGGTTTCAGTGCAAATCTACGATCACGTTGAAGCCATGGAATACGCCCAGGCCCATTGGCTGGCCGGGGCGATGCTGGTGTTCTCCTTTGCTGTATTGCTGGCGCTGTACTCCAGCCGTAAAACCAAAGCGGGCTGGAGCTGATCGATGATCGATATGCGTCTGAAACTCAGCTATTCGGGGTTCGCCCTGGACGTGGACTTGCAAATGCCCGGCCGTGGAGTGACGGCACTTTACGGACACTCGGGCTCTGGAAAGACCACTTGCCTGCGCTGTATCGCGGGCCTGGAGCGAGCCCAACAGGGTTTCATCCGGGTCAACGATGAGGTCTGGCAGGACAGCGAAAAGAAGATTTTTGTCCCGCCGCATAAGCGCGCGCTGGGTTATGTCTTCCAGGAAGCCAGCCTGTTTTCGCATCTGTCGGTGTTGGCGAATCTGGAATTTGGCCTCAAGCGCATCCCGAAACAACAGCGTCGGGTCGACATGGGTCATGCCACGGAACTGCTGGGAATCGGCCATCTGTTGGAGCGTCACCCGCAGCACCTTTCCGGTGGCGAACGGCAGCGAGTCGGCATCGCCCGTGCGCTGCTCACCAGCCCGCAACTGTTGCTGATGGACGAACCGCTGGCAGCGCTCGACAGTCAGCGAAAAAACGAAATCCTGCCGTACCTGCAACGCCTGCACGATGAACTGGAAATCCCGGTGCTGTACGTCAGTCACTCGCAGGATGAGGTGGCCCGACTGGCCGACCATATCGTCCTGCTCAGCGAGGGCAAGGCACTGGCCAGCGGCCCCATCGGAGAAACCCTCGCGCGCCTCGACCTGCCAATGGCGTTGGGCGACGACGCGGGTGTGGTGATCGAGGGGCACGTAAGCGCGTATGACGCCCACTATCAGTTGTTGACCTTGCAGTTGCCTGATACCGACCTGGGCATTCGCGTAGCCCATGCACCTATGCCGCTTGGCCAGGCACTGCGTTGCAAAGTTCAAGCGCGCGATGTCAGCCTGAGCCTGCATGGCATCGAGCAAAGCAGCATCCTCAATCGCTTGCCGGTAACAGTCATCAGTGAAATCGGTGCCGATAATGCCGCCCACGTGCTGATCCGCCTGAACGCCGCGGGCACGCCTTTGCTGTCACGCATCACCCGCTATTCTCGCGACCAGTTGGGGGTGCATCCCGGACAGCAACTCTGGGCACAAATCAAAGCGGTGGCTGTCCTGGCTTGAATCCGCTGGCACGACGGCGAATGGGTGCGGTCAATGGCTGTATTGCCCCCTGATTTGTCGTCGAGGATGACGCGCCATGGCCGATAACGCGCTGCCAGATGTATTGCCACCCGACCTGCACTATGTCGATGACACGCAGCCCGGAATCACCCGCAAACTATTGCGTGGAAAATTCAGCTACTTCGACCCTTCCGCTCAACGCATTACAGACCCGGACGAAATCAAACGCCTCAATGCCCTTGCCGTGCCGCCGGCGTATACGGAGGTGTGGATTTGCGCCGACCCACGCGGCCATCTGCAAGCCACCGGTCGCGACGCTCGCGGGCGCAAGCAATACCGCTACCACCCGCGCTGGCGTGAAGTGCGTGATGCCGATAAATACTCGCGCCTGCGGGACTTTGGCCTGGCGTTGCCAACCTTGCGTAAACAGCTCGAAACGTTGCTGGCGGCGCCCGGCTTCAGCCGAGACAAAGTCATGGCCACTGTCATCACCTTGCTCGATGCGACATTGATCCGGGTCGGAAACACGCAATACGCCCGGGACAATCGCTCCTATGGCCTGACCACCCTGCGCAGCCGTCACGTTGAAGTCAACGGCAGTGCGATCCGGTTCCAGTTTCGCGGCAAGAGCGGTGTCGAGCACCAGATCACAGTGAAAGACCGGCGCCTGGCACGCATCATCAAGCGCTGTCAGGACATTCCCGGGCAAAACCTGTTTCAGTATCTGGATGAAAACGGCGAGCGGCACACCATCAGTTCCGCCGACGTCAACGCCTACCTGCAAACCCTCACGGGCGCCGATTTCACTGCCAAGGACTACCGCACCTGGGCGGGCAGTGTGCTGGCGTTGTCCGTGTTGCGCGACATGCCGTGGGAACCGGAGTCGGAGGCGAAACGACAAGTCGTGGAAATGGTCAAAAACGTCGCCAGGCAACTGGGCAACACGCCTGCGGTGTGCCGAAAATGCTATATCCATCCGGCAGTGTTCGACGCCTTTTGGCTAGGAGCCTTGGCTGAACTGCCCAGACCCAGGTTGCGTAAAGGGCTCAGGCCAGAGGAAGTCGGGCTGGCAATGTTCCTTGAGCGAATGATCGCCACTGCTGAAGCGACGAACTGACCTGTCTATTTTTTGCACGATCACAAAGAACTTCTATAGTTGATCTGAACAAGAATTAGCTACGGTGACGCCATGGAAGACATTTTCGTTGTGAAGCGATGCAACAAGATCATCATTCATGGTCGCCGAGCCGGAGAAGCGGGTCACCCGCCACCCGACGCTGCCGTCTGGTATCGCATCGCCGACACTCGCACCCAGGGTTTCATCGGCGATGGCTACGATTCTGAAGCGGATGCCAGAAAAGAATGCCAACGGCTCAATGCCACGTCGCAACTGATGGTCCGTCAAGGTTGATGACCATTCACCCGTCTGCTGCGGGACTATACTGAGAAATAGCTGAAGGATCAGTGACCCCATCGGCAGACAGCTCGCACCCAGCGGGCTTTTTGCTGCCAATTGCCAGGTTCTTCAACGGAGGTGTTTGCCATGTCCGAAAAAGAGTCCATCACCACCCTCCTCACCCTGCTTGACTCCCGCCAGGCTCGCCTTGCTGCCGCGTGCAAGGAAATTGCCGACTGGGTCGATCATCAAGGAGGGCACCCTACAGCCCTCAGAATTCGTGACCGGCTGAACGACATCGAAAAAGACACGCCTCTGATTCGAAACACGCTGTCGTCGTTGAAACCTGTCGACCCGCCCCTCCCACGGTTCAGATGATTCGATCCGGACACGCGACGCGAGAACAGGGCCTGTTTCAGGGCACATGAACGGCGACCTCATCGTCACCGTGTTCGCCCCTGCCTGAGTATCTGCCGCTCCCCCAACCCGGCCTTGCGCTGGGCTTTTTTTGCTCGCAACACAGCGATCGAACGCTGTCGTTCGCCAGGGGTCAAACCATCACACGTCGCGAAGGAGACGTACCATGGTCACCCACTTCAAAGTCAGCGGGCATCTGGCCTGCGGTCACAAGGGCAGCAACCTCACTTCCACCCAGGAATTGAATCGGGTGAAATGCCGAAGCTGCCGAAACACCGATGCGTACAAGGAAGCGCGCAAGGCCCAGCGCAATGCAGCACGCCGTGCCGCACGCAAGACCAAAGCCACTCACACCGCCAATGATTGGCGTGCCGCCTGGGTCGAACGGCTCTCCGCCATGGCCGGGTTGCAAAGACTGCCTCGTGGTTTTGCCGGCCAACCTTTTGTTTAACAGGCTCAGTTGACAGCAGGGTCGACTTCGCTCGACCCGGTGCTGCCCAAAGCATCGCTTGCGGGTGCCATGATTTCCGCGAGCGACATGCGCTTGAACGCATCCACCAGTCGCCGCCCCTCTTCAGGTTCGCAGGTGATGGCCAACCGCATGGTCGCTTCACCCAGTTGCCAGATCAAAAAAGCGGCATCCGCAACGCGCTGCACATCACTGCCTGGAAATACTCGCAGCATCGTATCGGTCAGTAACCGGCCCGCCACACGACTCTCTTCCAACTCCAGCGCCACCAATTGCTTGTCGGCCTGCATCCCCGACCAGATATCACGCATCGCGGGCTCTGCCTGAACAATGTCGAAGTATTGATCGAGCAGGTTCGCATAGGCCTCGCGCAACCCTGCCGCGTCCTGAACCGCTGCGAGTGCGGCTTCGATACACCGGCGACTCTCGGCGTTATAGCGCTCGGCCAGTGTGCGGATCACCGAGCTCTTGTCTGGAAAATACTGATAAAGCGACCCGATCGATATCTCCGAGCGCTCGGCAATTTCACTCATCTTTAACGAATCGCTGCCCTTGGTCGCGATCAGCTGCGTTGCCACGGCAAGGATTCGCTCCAGCCGCTCGCGACTACGTTGTTGCGTGGGATTACGTCGCGCTGGCTCTGAAATGGTTTTCTCGAGCCCGGTGGTGGCTTTCTTCGGCACTGGCGTGATTCTCGATTAATAAGGTGACAAGCACTCACCTTAGCACCGCCTATCCACACACCCAAGGAGATGGCCATACGTCGGTTTCCGTTCTGACGTTGGTTGACGGCAGAACATGAGCATCTATCATCTTTTTAACGTGAGTATTGCTCACATTAAATCGACGGAGATGAATGCGATGAACACCACCCAAAAAACCATCCTCATTCTCGGTGGCACGGGGAAAACAGGCCGGCGAATCCTCCAGCAATTGCAATCGGCTGGACGCCCGGTGCGCTCGGGTTCTCGTGGTGCAAATCCGCCCTTTGACTGGGAGGATCGAATCACCTGGGATGCGGAGCTTGATGGCGTTGATGCCGTTTACATCTCCTTTCAGCCGGACCTCGCCGTTCCTGGCGCCGTCGAAACGGTCCAGGCGTTTACCGACCTGGCCGTCAAGCGTGGCGTGAGCAAACTGGTGCTGTTGTCCGGGCGCGGAGAAGCCGAAGCTGAACAAGCCGAACGCGTCATACAAAACAGCGGTGTCGACTGGACGATCTTGAGAGCCAGCTGGTTCTTCCAGAACTTCAGCGAAGCGCATTTTCTGGAGCCCATTCTTCAGGGCGAACTCGCCCTACCCGTCGGCAATATCGCGGAGCCCTTTGTCGACGTGGAGGATATTGCCGAGATTGCTGTCCAGGCGCTGACCGAACCTGGACACTCACGCCAGCTTTATGAGCTGACGGGCCCACAGGCGCTGACGTTCGCCGAGGCGGTCAATCAGATCGCTCAAGCGACCGGTCGCGATATCCGCTTCCTCGCCGTGCCGCCGCAAGCCTATAAAGAGGCCTTGGAACAGGAGCAACTTCCCGCCGGGTTAATCGACCTGGTGCTGTACCTCTTCACCACCGTGCTCGACGGGCGCAATACCCCCCTTGCCGATGGCGTCCAGCGCGCACTGGGCCGTCCGGCACGCGACTTTACCGATTATGTTCGGCGCACTGCAGCGACGGGTGTCTGGGCGAATGAAGGATGAGCAACACATTCGCTGCGCACTCAAAATGAGGTCAATACCTGTTCGGTCATGCCGACCTTGACGACACAGCTCGCAACACCCGGACACAAATGCGCAATCAGCACCTTGACCGAAGTCAAAACTTCACCTGCTCACCGTAGGCAAAATTGTTCGCGGCCGGAATAGCACATCGGCTGTTAACCCGCGCCGCGACAATACGAGAGCACCTGTTAGTCGTACACCGGTAGATCAACCTGAACAGATGAGCCTATGAAAGACTCCATTCGCTACGCCGACTACATGCATATGATCGGAGCCGGTCGCCGCGAAATCCCCATGCGTGAACTGGTGTCCGCCCCCGTTCGCGATGCCGATGGCCGCTGGCAGGCCGCGCCCCACAAAACTGCAAAATTACGAGCTGGCGAGATCGCCGCCATCCTCAAGCCTTATCTCAATGTCCGGCTGATGGAGCAGGTTCGCGCCGTGGTGCCCTTGGCCCTGTACCTGGTGCTGTTTCAGATCATCATCTTGCGCCAGTTGGTGGAGGATTCGCTGCTTGTCACGGGCGGCTTGTTCGCCGTGATCGTCGGGCTGATGTTGTTTATGGAAGGGCTGAAACTCGGCCTGATGCCTTTCGGCGAAATAATCGGCAGCAACCTTCCGCGCAAGTTATCCCTGCCTGTGGTGTTGCTGGTTACCCTGCTGCTGGGTATCGGGGTGACTTTCGCCGAACCCGCTATCGGCGCGCTGCGCGCCGCTGGGCAGAACGTTTCTGCGCAGCGCGCCCCCTACCTCTGGGCGATACTCAACCAATGGACCAGCGAACTGGTCCTGGTTGTGGGGGCCAGCGTCGGTCTGGCCGCTGTAACCGGTACGCTGCGCTTCCTCTACGGCTGGAGCTTGAAGCCGTTGATCTATTTATC
The DNA here is from genome assembly GCF_002000165.1 of Pseudomonas sp. C9. Lineage (NCBI taxonomy): Bacteria > Pseudomonadati > Pseudomonadota > Gammaproteobacteria > Pseudomonadales > Pseudomonadaceae > Pseudomonas > Pseudomonas sp. C9. Next base: position 234,681 of record NZ_MPAK01000001.1, read on the forward strand.
GCTGGCGCCCGTGCTGTTGCTGACGGTGTACATGTCCAGTGACCCTGAGCTTGCGAAAGTTATCGGCTTGGCTTGGGATGCTGGCGCGGTCACCACCGGGCCGGTCACTGTACCGCTGGTGCTGGCGCTGGGCATCGGCATCGCGGCTGCCGCCGGCAAGGGCGGTTCCGGGCTGTCCGGGTTCGGTATTGTCACCTTGGCTTCGCTGTTTCCCGTCATCGGGGTAATGCTGCTGGGCCTGTACGTGGCGGCTATCTCCTCGCCGGCGGAAATCGTCGCCGCCGCGCAAGCCGCTACCGAGGCCGGACAACTGGCGGCACCCTGGCACGAAGTCAGCCCCGGACTGGAGATTGTTTCGGGACTGCGGGCCATCGTGCCTTTGGTGATATTCCTGATGGTGGTGCTGAAACTGCTGTTGCGCCAGAACCTGCCGCGGCGCGGCGAGATCCTCCTCGGTATCGCACTCACCGTGGTGGGCATGTGCGTGTTCAATCTCGGGTTGACCTACGGTCTGTCGAAGCTGGGAGGAAGCGCGGGGTCGCTGATTCCGGCGGCCTTCATGCAGACACCCGGCGCGGACAACTCCCCGCTCTATATCTATCAAGTGGGACTGGTGCTGGCCTTGGCGTTCGCCTGGGTGCTCGGGTACGGGGCAACCGTCGCCGAGCCTGCGCTGAATGCGCTCGGCGTCACCGCCGAAACCCTTACCAACGGTTTTATCCGCAAGCGCAGCCTGATACGTGCTGTATCGATAGGCGTCGCCTGCGGTATTGCCGTGGGTGTGGCCAAACTGGTGTTCGGCCTGCCACTGGTCTGGCTGGTGGTGCCGCCCTATTTAATCGCTGTGGTACTGACGGTTTTTTCGACCGAGGAGTTCGTCAATGTGGCCTGGGATAGCGCGGGTGTCACCACGGGGCCCATCACCGTGCCGCTCGTTCTGGCCATGGGGCTGGGGCTGGGCAATGCCACTAACGCAGTCGAGGGTTTCGGCATTCTTTGTATGGCATCCGTCGGTCCTGTCATCAGCGTCATGCTGCTCGGACAGTGGGCCCGTTTCCAGCTGTGGAGACAGACAACGGCCGCTACGCAACAGCCTGCAAATCAATTATTGAACACCGGAGAAGCGGGATGAAAGCTGAAGGGATTACCTACCTGACTGACGTTGCACTGATCACCTGCATCGTCCCCGTCGGACGCGCCGACCTGGTGATCCGCGCGGCCCAGGGCATGGGCGCCCCAGGCGCCATTGTCTACCACGCCCACGGGCTTGGCCCCCGTGAGCGGCACGGCCTGCTCAGCATCGCCATCGATGCGGAGAAAGAAGTGGTCAGTCTGCTGGTCGCGGCCGACTATCAAGACGCAGTACTCGAGGCCATCTACCACGCGGCCAACCTGGATGTTCCCGGTGCCGGCATGATCTATGCGACACCCGTGGAAAAAGTCGCCACCTACATTCCCCGCGAAATGCTGGAACAAGGGAGTGCCTCATGAGCGTGGCGGTTGCGGGTATTCCGGGCGGCGCGGCAAAACTCATTACCTGTGTGTTGCCCGACGATGGCACGGAACGCAGGCTGCTGCTGTTGTTGCAGGAGGCGCATGGCATTACGCGCGCGGACAGCGTCAGTTGCCGCGGCGTGGCCGTACTGCAGGCCGCCAAAGCCCCCCGCAACGAGGTGCCGGAGGCGGTTCTCTCCCGGGTGGTCAACGTGGTGGTGGATGAAGCCCAGGCCGAGACGGTGTTCGACTTCATTTGCACACACGCCGGGCTGACCGAGCCGGGCAGAGGCTCGGTGTACATGATTGCGTTAAATTTCGCGACGCCACTGGTGATGCCTACGGACGTAACGCAATAACGCAGCGCGAAGGTTGAGGGCTTTTAGGTCAGGTCGCTTAGTACCGATAGGTAGCCTGCACTGAAACCCCATTCGCACTGTTGTCGTAGTTGGCACTGTATTCAGGTTGAACACCGGAGTTGTTCGGCTGCTTTACGGAAACTTTGGAATCCCAGAGATAACCATAAGCAAAGTCTATCGTCAGATCGGAACTCGGTGAGTAAGCCCCCCCCAAAGTCACGGCTTGGCGATTCCCAACCGGAATGCGCACGCTGCGATCAGCATTCCTGATTGGCGACGGGTCATAGGCGTAGCCTGCGCGCAACAGCCATTGTTGGTTCAATTGATAGGAGGCGCCAACTGCGGTGCTCCACGTGTCGCGCCAGTTCATTTCTTCGATCACACTTCCCAGGCCAGCCGCCTGACCCACGGGGGAAAGACCGCTGTTGATTGCCTCGACCTTCTGGATCCGGCTCCAACGTTTCCAAGTAGTCCCCAGATAGCCCGTCCAGCGACTATTGAAATGATGGGTGATAGACGTGTCCACGGATTCGGGCATAGTGAGGTCAATCTTGTTGTCATACTTTCCGTCCAGAGGGATCACGCTCGGGGAGCCAGAAACCTCAGTATGCCCTTCGAGTTCATAGTCCACCTTCGAGTGATAGTTGATCCCCCAACGGGTTGCCTCAGTAAAGTCAACCAAGATGCCTACGTTGTAGCCGAGTGCTGTGTCATCGCCTTTGATGGTGACCAGTGTGTCCTCGCCGTTGTTCAGGGCGCCGGTGGCCAGGTAGTTTTGAAGCTTTGCATTGAAGTGGTTTATGGTCGGTCCGCCACCAATGGACACGTAATCATTGATCCGCCAGGCAATGGTGGGCTGAAGGGTAATCTCCTTTGTCGTGCTATAGGAACCATGGTAGCGGCCCTGAAAAGTGCTCTCGTAATCATTGATCAGACCACTCGGAGCATAGAGACCCAGGCCAATCGAAAAACGATCGTCAAGTGGCGTCGACATATAAGCGAAGGGCACAACTCCCAACGGCACGGAGTCCCCTTTATTCGTTCCTGTGGCACTGCTCTGTGCATCACTGATGTCGTCGCTCACCGAAACGACCGCCGCACCACCGGAAATCTCAGTGCGCTTCAACTTGGTCAAACCTGCGGGATTTCCATAGATGGTGCTGGCGTCCAGCGCGGAAGATGACCTTCCCGCATAAGCAGTTCCCGCACTGCTTGCACTTTGTTCGTTTAAGGCAATGCCATTGGCGCTGGCAATAGTGGAGGCACTGAGTAGTGCGATGGCGCTGCTGAATTTAATCCAGACAGCACACTTACGCTGAGCAGAGAGACACGGGATCACGCGGCTATTCAGTTTCATTTTCCACCTCTTGTTTATTGTTTTTGTTGATTGCACGCAGGCAAGGCTTCGCCGTCCTGTGCACTTCTCAGTGCCGGCTGGAGTTGATCGATGGTGTGTAAAACACCCTGGCTGAACAGCGCCAGGGAATGACTGCTGGACTTACAGACTGCGAATCAGGAACTCAATTAATCCACTCGACTTGAAAGCTGTAACGCCCCAAAAGCGGAGCCAGGACTTCCTGGTCGGTGCCGGCCCTGACGCAGGCAACCTGCCCACGACGATTGTCCTGCACGACTTCAACAGCAATATCCGAAAGCCCCAGACGTTCGACTTCCTGCAGGACTACTTTGGCAATCTCCCGCTGCTGCAAAGCCGGCTTGAATATCTTGCCCACGGCCGTCAGTGGCAGCGCGTTGAGGATTTCAATGCGCTTGGGAACTGCTGCCCGCTCGCTGATGTTGTGATGTGCGAATATCTGGAGCTCTTCGGCGTTGCACACTTGTCCGGGGCGTAGTTGAACGTACGCAACCGGCACCTCGCCCGAGTAGGCATCGGGGCTGCCGATTGCAGCGGCCAAGGCGACGGCGGGATGCGTCTGAAGAGCTTCTTCAATTTGCTTGGGATCAATGTTGTGGCCGCCGCGGATGATCAGTTCCTTCTTGCGTCCGGTCAGCCAGAAGTAACCTTGCGCATCCTGGCGACCCAGATCGCCTGTATTCAGCCAGCGCTGACCGTCGATATCGATCCAGAGGCCCTGGTTATGACGCTCCTCCAGATAACCCTCGAAGAGGTTCGGACCACTGATCGTGATGAGGCCGATCTCATCCACGTTGGCGTCGCGCAGGTACTCTCCCGAATCATTGAGCAGGACCGCGCGCATATTCTGGTAGGCGATCCGCATCCCGATGGAGCCGATATGGCGCTCGCCATGGGGTGGATTGATTGAAGAGACGCAGGCACCCTCGGTAAGACCGTAACCTTCAAGGATCCTCACCCCGGTCCGGCGCTCGAACTCCCGGAAAAGCTCAGCCGGCATCGGTGCAGCGCCACACATGGCAAAGCGAAGACTGGACAGATCCCGGCCCTGCCATTCATTTTGCAGAAGTGCGGCATAGACAGTTGGCACGCCGGAAAAGAGGTTGATACCGAAGTGCTCGACCATCTCCCAGAATCGTGGGATCACTCCCTCGCCCCGATACCCCTGAGGCGTCCCGAGGATCACATGGTCGCCTTGCGTCCAAGGCATCAGCCCAGTCACCAGCTGGCCATTGACATGAAACAGCGGCAGGCCACAAAAGATAACCTGGCCACCACTGCGTGGCTGCAAGTGAGCCGCTACGGCCCATGCGTTGAATACTTCCGAGCCATGAGTACGCGCGGCGATCTTGGGGAGCCCGGTAGTGCCGCCCGTACAGATGTAGGAGGCGCACTCATCCTGACGAATTTGTCGACCGCTCTTCAGGTGTGTGTGCGGCTGAGTGTTCATCAGCGATTGCCAATCGTGGATCGCGATGCCGCTGTGTAAGTCTCGTTCCTTCAGCGCCACGGCTTTCAGAGCTCCACGTACAGGTTGCGCGACATAGGGCTCCATGCTGACCCAGACAACAGACTTGACCGTGGGCAACTGATTCAGCTGCGACGCCAATTTGGGCCACAGGTCACTGCCCGCCATCGGCGCGAGCGTCACCACCACGGATGCCTTCGCGGCATTCAACAAGCCAGCCAACTGCTTGGCTTCAAGAAGAGGATTGATCGCCATGGCAATCCCCGCCGCCTCCCCGCCCCATAGAGTGAAGTGGGTTTCCGGCAGGTTGGGCAGGATGAAGGCAATCACCTCGCCCGGTTTTATGCCCAGGTCATGGAAGGCATTTGCCGCGCGGGTGATATCCGCGAAAAGATGGGAGTAGTTCCACTTGTAGGTGCGTTTGAAATCGGCAGCATCGGCGAAGAAACTGAGCGCTGGTGCCTCGGGGGAGCGCTCGGCCGCCTGACGCAGAACTTCATAAGTGCTGCTAGCCAGGCCACGCTCCGACAAGGGGACGCGTTCGAGGCTTTCGATGTCATCCAGGGTCTGCACTACCATCAGGCTTCCCCCACGACGCGGTTGCGTTGTACGCCGAGGTCGATCACACCATCGGCGCTGCGAATGCGCGCCTCGACCACGTCACCGACCTTGAGATACTGCGTCCGGCCTTCCTGCGCCTTGAGGAAAAGCTTCCACTTGGTGGTTTCGGGCAGCAGGGCTGCAATGCGCATTTTGGCAGGCGAAGGGATCGTCAGGGCACATCCGGCAGGCGTACCGGTGGCGATCAGGTCTCCAACGGCGAGATCTTGCAAGGCGGAGAGTTCAGTCAGGGTTTCAGCGGGGCCGTAAACCAGATTGGCCGTGCTGTCGTTCTGTCGCACCTGGTCGTTGACTGTCAGGCGTAGCTGCAGTGCTTTCAGGTAATGCATGCTCTTGGCATCCAGAAGGCAGAGGTACGGGCCGACCGGGCCGAAAGTGCGGTAGCTCTTGCCTTTGTAAAACTGCATCTGGGGAATCTGAATGTCACGAGCCGAGTAGTCGTTGACAATGACGACGCCTGCTATGAACTCATGCAGATTGGCGTCTGTGACAGCAATAGCGCCGGTGATTGAGCGCTTCATCACAAGACCCAGTTCGATCTCGTAGTCAAGGAAGCGCACGTGGCGCGGTTTGATGAGGTCGCTGTCAGCCGCCACCAGGCAACTCGTCGCCTTGGTGAAGATCATATTGAATTTCTTCGCATCCGGGTCCATGCCCGACTCGATCATGTGCTGGCGGTAATTGGCACCCTGGCAGACGAACTGCTGGTTACGGGTGACCGGAGACAGCAGTTTTACTTCACCCTCCTCCAACTCCGAACCTTTCAGTTGAGCGAGGTCGTCGATACTGTTCTGGCGAATGAAGTCGCCAGTGGTTTCAAAGACACCGGGAACAACTGTGATACGGCCCTGGCGTAGCACGCCCCAATGGATACCATTCTGAAACTCAAAGCGGACTACGTGTACTGCAGACATTGAAGGCACTCCTGGAGCGGTGTTTTCCCCGTGCTCGATGGCACGAGAATTCTGGTGTTGTTCTGAGGGCGGGCTGGTAACGCTGTAAACCATCGAGACGCCGGCGATCACAGCGCCGGCTTTGAGCACATCGCGCCGGCCATATCTGATTGAACGGCCTGACATGGCGACAGCTCTACCCGAACATCCGCATGAGTGTTACCAACTTTCGAATGGTCAGGTCCGGGCTGCGTCGCAGGTTGCGGATCAGCAGAAGCAGATTGGCCAGGCTCATCTTGGGTTTGGTAAAACTCTTGGGCATGCGCTGCCCCCACTGCGCCATTGCCTCGGGGCTGACCGGATGAATGCCCGTAGGCCGAGTGGCCGTGAAAAGATCCCCGTCGCAGTAGTGCTCGTGCTTGTCACCCCAAGGGTCTTGCCAGTAATCGAAGATCTGACTGCCCAGAATGTGTCGGCCGATACCCCATGAGTGCTCCCAGCCGCGGTCGCGCAAAACGCGCTGCCCCATACCCACGGCGTCTGCATCGACGACTTCATAGGCGCTATGGCTGTAGGTAGCCATGAACCCTTGCGCAATCGCGAGCGTGTGGTGATCCGCAGGAATGTCACCGAGATCAAGGCGCATGAAAGTGACGATAGGCGTGCCATCGGGAAGTACCTGCACATCGCTGGGAATAAACCCGAAATGCTGCGTATACCAGGCACAGGTTGCTTGATAGTCGGCCACTTCAATGACGATGTGGCCAAGCTTGAGGACTTCAGGGGGAGCAATCGGCGGGCGCTGCGTGGCGTTGATTCGCGGTTGTTCCGTCGCCAGATTCCAGTTGAGAGGAGTTCTATGGGCCAGCGTCTTGCATGGCGTCTGGTCGCAGACGGCTTCCACAATGAACCCAGAAGGATCCGTCAGTCTGACGTAATACCCTTTACCAGGATGTTCCGATTTCTCGACCGATGACGCACCCGGGATTCGAGTGAGCTTTTCCAGTTCGTCCAGAGACTGCACGGCAAGTCCGAACCCGATGAAACGTGCATGTTCGGCCCGTTGGACACGGTAACAATATGCAGTGGCGTCAGTGGCCCGCATATAGAGCGTATCGGCCTCCTGCCGACTTACCGCCAGGCCGAAGTCAGTCAGGAACCGCGCCGCCTCATCCAAGTCCGGCCGCTGGAAGATCAGGTGCGTCAGATCCCGGGCCTTTACCGTCGGCTGAGGATGCCGGGCGGGCTGTTGCGTCGCCAACCGATGCAATTCGATTTTATTGTTCATTGTTCTTGTTTTCCGGTTTTTTAGGGCAAAGCTGTCCCGAACCCCTGAAAATCCAGGGGTTTATCCAGTCAAGTCAGTTACGGATTTAGTCGAGAGATGAAAGTGCCGGCAACTCCATGGTCGCCAACGCACGCGCCTCCTCTGACGGCACACCCAATGCCCGCAGTACCAGCTCGGCGGTATCAGAGCCCGCCTCGCGCCACGTCCGGTGACCTTCCAGCACCAGGAAAATCGAGCCGAGTACGCTGCTCGATATCAGCGTCAGTACCGAGAGCAATTGCTCCTGCGCAAACGTGTAGCGCCCAGTGGTAAGCCCGCTCAGAAGATCCCTGGTCGCCTGGCTGCTGAACATTTCGCGCAACGCAGAATTGCTCATGGCAAATTTATGGATGAACGCGCCCCACTGGGAGTCTTCGTGCGCTCGGCGAATGAAGAATCGAATGCCATTGGCCAGGCGATGAGCAGGATCCGTGAGGGAATTGAAGCTCTTGTTGACGCGTTCATGCATCTCCCTCGCGAGATGACTGGCAACCGCCTCGAACAGGCTTTCCATGCTGTCGATGTTGCTATAGACCGTTCCGCGCGCCACGCCTGCCTCTTGTGCGAGGTCGAGAATGTTCACTTGTGAGGTGCCTTTTTCAGCGAACAGGCGAAAGGCGGCTTGATGAATGCGGCGTTGTGTTGGATTCAGGGATTCCACGGTTCTCTCTCCAGGATTACCTTATGGGCTGATTGAACACTCGTGTTCATTTTACGTCAACCATATTTTTTAGCATGTTGGTTTCCCTGTCTGAATAATGGGCTTAAACCTAAATAATCCGATTGTCTTGATCGATGATGCCGGGTCAGCAAAAGTGCTGCACATTGACACAACTGAACACGCATGTTCAATTATGTTGACTGACTCTTTATCAGCTGAAGGACAGAACATGACCGGCTCAAATCTCTTCAAACCGCTTCGATTGCCCAACGGCACGGTGATTCCAAACCGGATCGCCAAGGCTGCCATGGAGGAGAACCTTGCCAATGAGGATCACGCTCCAGGGGACGCGCTGGTCAAGCTCTATCGGAGTTGGGCGGAGGGTGGTGCCGGTCTGATCATCACCGGCAACGTCATGGTTGACCGTCACGCCTTGACCGGCCCCGCTGGTGTAGTGCTTGAGGATGATCGGAACCTGGGCAAATTCAAGCTTTGGGCCGAGGCTTGCCGCAGCCGTGGGGCCCAGGCCTGGATGCAAATCAATCATCCCGGACGGCAGCTGTTGGCTTCAATGGGGCAATCGGCAAGGGGGCCTTCCGCAGTGGCGGTCGATATCCCCGGACTTTCAAAAGCGTTTGTGCCGCCCAGGGCTTTAGAGGAGCAGGAGATCGAAGAACTGATCGAGCGCTATACCCAAGCGGCGGTGCTGGCCGAGCGCGCCGGATTCACCGGCGTGGAGATTCATGCAGCGCATGGCTACCTGTTCAGCCAATTCCTTTCGCCCTTGACCAATCGGCGCGAAGACCGCTGGGGCGGTAGCCTGGAAAACCGCGCGCAAATTCTATTGAAAACCATCGACGCAATACGTCAGCGAGTGGCACCGATCTTTTGCGTCGCCGTGAAGCTCAACTCCGCGGACTTTCAGCGTGGCGGGTTCAATGCCGAGGACGCGGCTCGCGTGGTGGAAATGCTTAACGAGAAGGCGGTCGACCTGGTCGAATTGTCGGGTGGCAGCTACGAAAGCCCGGCCATGCAGGGACAGACCCGCGATGGCAGCCGCTTGGCGCGAGAAGCCTATTTTCTTGAGTTCGCGGAGAAAATAGGAGAAATAGCGTGCATGCCGCTGATGGTCACCGGCGGCGTGCGTAGAAAGGAGGTCGCCGAGCGAGTGGTGAGCGGCTCGGTGTCGATGGTCGGACTTGCTACTGCGTTAGCAATCGAGCCAGCCCTGCCGAAACAGTGGATGGCGGGTCGCGACATCAAAGTGGAGCCCATCGTCGTCCGATGGAAGAACAAGACGTTGGCGTCACTTGCCGTGGCGTCGGTGATCAAGAAGCAGCTCGGCTTGCTGAGCCAAGGAAAACGGACAAACCCCGCGACGTCGCCACTCATGGCATTGATCGGCAATCAGTTGAAGGCTCGTCGCCAGGCGAAGAGCTATCGGCGATGGATTGATCAAGCCTGGCAAAAGGATGACATCCGTTCAGACCGGTAGCGGCTTGCCGGCAATCTTCCTGGCTCTGGCAGGCGTGACGCCCAGAGCCTGGAGAACCATTTCGGCAACCCGCAGATCGTGCTCAGCCACTGCCCGCCCCTCGACAACCGAGCGCATGGCTCCGGTTGTGCACGACAAGACAATATCCAGAGCGACACCTTCGTCCTCGTAAGCAAACGTGCCCGCTCGCTGTCCCTCACGCAGATCGCCCAGTACATGGTCAGCCAGACGCGAGCGCATTGCCTGGTCGAAATGGATGATGCGCAGCAACGCATTCGCCCATTGCTGGTCGGCCGCGGCCCGGCATACAAACATGCGCACGCCGATCGAAAGCCTCTGTGCGCCGCAGTGCACGTCCCTGCTCATTGCGGAAATGGCATCGGAGAACTCGGCGGCCATGGCGATGCCCACCGCCTCCAATACCTCGTCGCGAGTTCGAAAATAATTGTAGATGGTGCCGTTGGATACCGCTGCTTCCGCGGCGACCTCGAGCAATGCGATCTCCCCCACTTCCTTACGTGCAATAAGGCGTAATGCCGCGTCCACGAGACCGCGACGGGTGCGCTCACGTTTCTTGTGACCTCTCGTTAGAGGTTCTGGCGCGTCAGATTCTAAAGGAAGAGTGGGGGAATGCATTATCAAGCTCGCAATCTAATGGGCTGGTTGATGGTAATGGAAACGCTGTCCAGAGTGGCGTCTTTGCCGGCCAGCAAGCGCCTGCATTCCTGAAGGAGATTGCCTGCCTCTGCGCCAGGGGCGTGGTGCATGATGATACGGTCGGGGCGAACCGCGACGAGCGTTCCCTTGGCAGCCAGCGGCAGGATCTCATGGTTCATGTCTTCGATGAAGTCACAGCTGCCGCCGGAGCGTTGGCCGCGAGCTCTGACCTCTAAAAAGTGACCTCCCATTTTTTCCCAGGAAACGATCTGTTCAGGGGTCAGCAGTGACAACGGGTCAACACCGAATCCAACCAGGGTCAGGTTGTCTCCAAGCGCATCGTCACTCAGTTTGATCTGCTTTTTCAGGTTGCGTATCCAGGCCTGGGGAAACAAGCTGCCACGCACCAGTTTATCGCCCCGGCGATGCTGTACGAACAGGCCGTGCTTGAAGGTGTTCTTCGGCTTGATGTCCAACTGTTCGAAGTACCTCCTGGTAGCGGGAGTCAACGCCAGCGTACGCATCAGGCCGTGGATAAAGAATGCGGCGATCTTGTTCTTGGGCATCACCAGGCGCCCCATGAGTTTCGCCAGATTGATCATCGCCTGGGCGTGGGGACGGCGTTCTACGTCATAGGTCTCAAGTATTGCAGGCGTGGCATGGCCGCGAAGGACCCAAGCCAGTTTCCAGGCAAGGTTGGAGCCATCCCGAAGTCCCGCGACGAGACCTTGCCCGACAAAAGGGGGCGTGATGTGCGCGGCGTCGCCGGCGAGAAAAACGCGCCCCTGGCTGAATCTGTTGCAGCACCGCGCGTGGAATCGATACACCGCCTTGCGCTCGATTTCCAGTTCCTGCGGGTTGATCCATGGCGCGATCAGCCGGGCTATGCTTTCCGGGCTTTCCAGCTCTTCCCGGGACTCGCCGGATTGCAGCATGAACTCCCAACGCTCCCTGCCGCCGGGTGCCGGCATGTGCGGCGTTGGGCGCAGCGGATTACAGAGAAACTCAATGTGATCAATCGCTGACTTATGCCGGTTCTTGACGTCGACAATCAGCCAATCCTCCGCATAGGTCTGTCCTTCGAACTCCTGACCAATCAGCGCTCTGACCCTGGAACTGGCGCCGTCCGCACCGATCAGGTACTGGGCGCGGACAGTATGCGAGTGCCCATTTTGATCCCGTACGGTGGCGACCACGCCCTGCGCTTCTTCGACCAGACTCTCCAGCTCGAAACCACCCAGGCTGGTCACTGATTTCAGCCGGGAAACCTGGCCACGCATCGCTCGTTCGAGGTCGGGTTGATAGAACGTCACAAGCTTGGGATGGCCGTCGATACACCCCTCGGTATTGGCTCGACCGAATTGCCCGAGTACCGGTGAGTGCATCTTCACTTCAGGGATGACGATCTTCTCGAAAGCGTCTTCCGACAAACCTGCGAGTTGCAGGATGCGTAGCGCCTCGTTGTCCAGGGCAATGGCACGAGGCATCAGTACGATTTCATGGAGCTTATCCAGCACCAGGGTCGTAACCCCGTAGCGGCCGAGCAGCGCCGCGATTGTTGCACCAACCGGACCGTATCCGACGACCAGCACGTCAACGGCGGAGGGAGGCAATTCGGAATCTTTCTTGTTGTTGTTCATTTCGAGCCCTTGTTGTGATTGAAGTCGTGAGGCGCGCAGGTCTCATCGTCAGGCAGACTCAAGGTATGCAATATTGAGAGATATTTCAATATTGATGTTTTTGTCATTATTTTTTGAGATCATTGAAAAACCGTAATGTGACCGACCGGACGAGCTGAGATAAAGGCGTCAGTGGCCGCGTTAAGGCGCGTGGCGTGAAGTTGCACGTGTGCCAGTTTCCGACCGACGACGCTTGGCTTCAGAGCCGATCAGCGTTGTCATGTCAGCAATGGACCAGGACGGCAGGAACATTTTTTTCAACGTTGAATCCCGTGCGAAACTTCAACGCACTACCCTGTTTCAAGTCTTTAGGAATCAACCGTGGCGCGTCCGCAGCCCCATCCGTCCCCTGCCCTGCTTGACTTTGGCGAGTTCGAACTCAACGAGACTAACGCTTGCCTGTTGCGTGATGGGCAAGCGGTGGCGTTGGCGCCGACCCCCTTTCTGTTGTTATGCGTGCTCGCCCGCCAGCCGGGGTCGTTGGTATCCAAAGACGCCTTGCTGGATGCCGTGTGGGGGCATCGGTTTGTCAGCGATTCTGTCCTGAAAACGGCCATCAGCGATCTGCGCAAAGTGTTGCGCGATGACCCCAAGCACCCTCGTTTTATCGAGACGGTGTCGCGGCGTGGCTATCGCTTCATCGCCGTATCGCCCCCTGCTGCTTCGATACCGCCTACTTCCATGGCAGTTACGGCGACCGACACACATCCGTTTCCGCCATTCATCGGTCGCATTGACGAGGCCTCGAGGCTGAAGCGGGCGTGGGAGCGAGCCGGTGTTGGCCAGCGTGCCGTGGTCTGGCTTGCTGGAGAACCGGGGATCGGCAAAACCACATTGATCGAACATTTCCTCGCCGGCCTTGGCGGCATCGCCTGCGCACGCGGCCATTGCATGGAGCACTTCGGCACCGGCGAGCCATACCTGCCGGTGCTGGAGGCATTAGCCGATCTGTGCCGCAACGACCCGAGCCTGCCGGCGTTGTTGCGCGATGTGGCACCCACCTGGCTGCTGCAATTGCCGTGGTTGAGTAGCACGCAGGAGCGAGACGCATTGCGGCGCGAGCTGGCCGGTGTCGGCCCGGAGCGCATGCTGAGGGAATTCGGTGAACTATTGGACCGCTACACAGAGCTGCGCCCTCTCTTGCTGGTCACCGAAGACCTGCACTGGAGCGACCGGGCGACGGTCCAGCTCATCAACTACATGGCGCGACGACGAGGCCCCGCCCGGCTCATGTGGCTGTCGAGCTTCCGCCTTGCCGAAGTGGTGGCGCTCGACCATCCGCTCAGCTCATTGCGACACGAACTGCGACTGCAACGCTTGTGCGAGGAAGTGGTGCTCGACCCTTTTTCGGAAACCGAGGTCGCCGACTATGTGGCGCTGCGTTCAGCCTCACTGGCACGCGATGAAGCCTTCGTGCGCGCCCTGCACGAACGGACCGACGGCGTGCCGTTGTTCGTTTCCTCGATCATCAGTGAAGTGATGGATGCAAAAGAAGACGAAACCACCATCGAAGCTCGACTGACGGATCTGGCGGTTCCCGACAACCTGGCCGCCATCATTGATCACTACATCGCCAAGCTGGGTCCGGAGCAACGTGCACTCCTTTCGGCGGCTGCGGTGTGCGGGGCCGACTTCCGGGTTGAGACGGTTTCGCTAGCCCTGGGGCGCAATCTCTCTTCAGTGATCGGCGCCTGTGAAGAACTGATGCGTGAGCAGGTATGGCTCTCACATTCGCGGGCTCCCGATGTTGACGAGGCGGTAGAGCCTCCTTACTCGTTCCGGCACGCCCTGTTTCGCCAAGTGCTGTATGACCGCACGCCGCGTTCGTTGCGCATCGATCTCCATGGCCAGGTGGGCACTGCCCTCGAACGCGAGCGCTCGGCCGGTGTGTCGGTTGCGGCCTCGGAACTGGCGATGCACTTCGACCGTGCTCGGCTGCCGATGATCGCGCTGCGCTACTACGCCGAGGCCGCAGAAGCCGCGCTACAGCACTTCAGCCCGGACTTGTGCATCGGCCTCACTGAGCGCGCCCTGATCCTGCTTATGCATGCACCCAAAGGGGTGGAGCGCGATACGCTCGAAATTACCTTGGCCACGTTGCAGGGGGTTTCGGCCTTCCACATGTTCGGTGTCGGCAGCGAAACCAAGGGGGCTTTCGAACGTGCGTACACACTGCTAGCGGATGTACCCGAGCACCCTATGCGCGGGCGCCTTCTGCACGGATTCGGCTATCTGCTCGGTTTGCGCGGCGATTATTCGCAGGCTTTGGAAGTGGCAGTGCGTGCTGAAGCGCTGTCCCGGAACGCAAACGATCAAGTGCTCATGCTGGCAGCATGCATCGTTCAGGGCGAGGTGCATCACCTCCAGGGTCGTACGAAAACGACTCGCCGCTGGTTAGAGCGCGCCCTCGCGATCGCCGAGCCGCTGGACATCGGGACCAACGAGATCTTTGCAGCGGATCCCCAAGTCATGCTGCACGGTATGCTGGCCATCGAGCTGGTGCGTTCTGGCCTGATTGAGCAAGGACGAACCCATATGCAGCGGGCACGAACCCGCGCACATGCGCTTCGACAACCCATGACATGGCTGGTCGCTGCATGGCAGGAGGTGTTGATCGAGGTACGACTGGGAAACCCTGTACGTGTGACAGTGTTGGCTGACGACATGCAGAAGCTCGTCGATGAAAATTCCCTCGCACTCGGGCGCACGGCTTGCCGCTGGTGGCGCGGCTGGGCCGACGCACGCAACGGTGCACCCCGCGACGGCTACCGAAATATCCGCGAGGCGTACGAGGAACATACCGGACTCGGCATGCGCTCCGGTGCCAGCGAAGTACTCGGCTACGCCGCCGAAGCGCTGCTACTGGCAGGCGATTACGACGCAGCGCACGTTGAATTGCAGGAAGCCTTCCGGGTGGGAGAGGAACTGGGCGAACGCGTATACCTGCCGCAGCTGTTGCTGCTGGAGGCCGCGATCGCGCGAGTTCAGGGTCGACCGGATGCCAGCAGCGTGGCGGTGCGGCGTGCGATTGAGGAGGCACGCGCCCAGGAAGCATCGTGGCTGGAGCTGCTCGCAAGGGTCGAGCTGTGTGAGCAACACGACGCTACCACTGAAGATCACCAGGCGTTGGTGAGGCTGATTGACCAATTGCCCGAAACGCATGGGACTGAATTGGTAAAACGTGCGCGCAGCCTCATTATTTTCAGCCCCTAAAATTTGTCACCGCTATACAGATCAACCAATTCCTCTAAAGAACTAATTGTATTCTCCATAATCGTTAATTCTTTTTTAGCTTGAAGCTCCAACAACTCAACATCCGAAGTCAAACCCAGATCGTTCCGGATACCAATGAGAACTGAAACCTGAAACTCAGCAATGTCCTTGACGTTTGGCAACAAGCGCTTCAGCAAATTAAGACGCTCTACTCTCACCCGTGTTTCAGCACCGTTCAGCGCCAGCCTTGCCTCTTCCGACTCGTTAAAATAACGTTCATAAGACCCCATCACCGCGTCAATCATTTTCGAATCTGTAGGTGGCACTTCTTTCAACCTATTGAGCTCAAGCAGCACTCGCTCGGACTCAGAAACTGCGCGTTCGCACTTTCTTCTCCAGCCATTTCTGTCACTGATAGCCTTACCAAGTACCGCTCTACTGAAGGCGGACTTCATCAAAAGATCGTTATATTTTGATACCAGCTCACCGACTAACGATGCCGTCACAGGCTCCGCCACTAGCTGAATCTGCGCGGCAACGGAAAAGAAATCGCTTAAACCAGGGCTAACGGTGAATGACTCATCCCTATCGGAAGGCTCGATTAATGAACTCAACGCTTTCGGCATTTTTTTCGCCGCATCCAGGTAAACATCTCGCCTTAGCGACGCGGTACGCTCTTGAGACTTTATGGTCGCATCATGATTAAGTTGCATTTCCAACCGCGATTTATTGCTCCTGTTGGAAATAAGAACACCCCCGAGTGTCAGACCCGACGCTAACAAGCCAGACCAGACAACATCTGGAACTGATCGGATGAAATCAAAAAAATTCATTCCCTGATGCTCCCGGTGATGCCGTTTGAATGAATCGGCCCCAACGCCATGATCCGTCGAAATTCAATGTTCGAAAAGAGATCCCTGTAGCATCATGAGTCAGTTTGGGGAACGTCAGGTGACGACTGTTGTGGCAGACAGACGTTATCCGACCAAACCCTGACCTTTCGCTTACGACTCCTCCCAAGGGGCGGCTTACGCTGGCATCGAACTTTCTCGATCCCCAGGTCTGCGATGAGCCTTAACCCTGAATCCAAATACCCGAGCCGACGCTCCTACGTCGTCAAATTGCGCAGTGATGCCGGACCGAAGGCCCTGATGGGCCGCCTCGAGAACCTGGTCACCGGGCGTCAGCGCGAGTTCTCGTCCGCCGAAGAGTTGCTGGAGTCAATTGGCTCTGATCTGGCGTCAGCAGACCGTGAACAGGCGATAGAAAGGGACGGCGAATGACCGTTCCGACATCGACATCACGTGTGCATGGCGACCGAACGGCGACGTTTCGCTGACTACTTCGCGCACAGAGGCCCCTACGCTGACGCCACCTCGAACTACACGAGTCCATTTCTAATGCTGCGACTTTCCACCCTCCCTCCGCTGCCTCGCCATACCGGTGGGATAACCTTGCAACGGACCCCATGCTCGACTGGGTTCGCCATGGCGGCAACCCTTGTCACTTCGATCGCCCTCGCCCTTTCCGGTTGCTCCACGCCGGTCGTCAAGCCATCGGTAGACGTGCCGAGCCACTTCGCCGCGAGTACGGCCTCCGAAATGGAGCCCGAGGCGGCGTGGTGGGAGGTCTACCACGACCCGTTGCTGTCGGATCTGGTGCGCCGCGCCGCGCGTGAAAACCGCGACGTCAAGATGGCCGCCGAACGCTTGCGTGCAGCGCGAGCCGGAGAAACGGTCAGCCAATCCTGGCTGCTCCCGAGTGTCGGTGCATCGGTCTCCGGCAGCGACCGCAGCAGCGGCTTCAACTCGGCGGTAAAACAGGGCTATCCGGATACCAGGACCGCCAGTGCGGGTCTGGATGTCTCGTGGGAAATCGACCTGAGCGGCCGGCTGCGAGCCGGTGCGGCGGCGGCAGACGCCGATGCACTGGCCGCCGAACACAGCATGCGAGGCGTACGCCTGCTGGTGATGAGCGATGTCGTCAGCAACTATTTCACACTGGTCGGAGCACAGCGCCAGGTCGCGACGCTCCGCGCAATTTCGGCCATGCAGGATGAGACGCTGCGTCTGGTCTCCGCGCGTCAACAGGTGGGGCTGGCATCCGCCTTCGACGTCGAGCGTGCACAAACCGACGCCTTGTCGGCGCGGGCGCAGATTCCGCCGCTGGAAACCCAAGTGGCGGTAGCTCGTCACCGTATCGCGGTGCTGATCGCCGACCAGTCTTTCAACACCACAAACATCCAGCCTCCGGGCGCAGACCTGGCCGACGTACCCGAGGCCAAGCCCGGGCAGCCCGCCGAGTTGCTGCAACGCCGACCTGACGTACTGGCGCTGATGGCACAACTCGACGCCGCCAATGCCCGTCGCCAGCAAGCGAAAGCGGAGTGGTTCCCGCAACTCTTCCTCGGCGCGTCCTTCGGCCGCCAGGGTCTCAACCTGAACGGCGCCGATCTCGGCGCTGCGCGCTTCACCAACGTCGCGGGCCTGCTGGCGATGCCGCTCTTCAATGCGGGGCGCACACAAGCAATCAACGATGCGGCTGAAAGTGCTCAGCAAGAAGCGCTGTTGCGCGCCGAAGACGGCATCGTGCGGGCGCTCGAAGATGTGGAAAACGCCCTGGTCACGCTGGCGCAGGAACGTCGCCGTTCCGGGTCACTGCAACTGGCCGCCGCGTCTGCGGAGACGGCACAGAATCGCGCTCAGTCGCTCTACACCCGCGGGCAGATCGACCTGTTGCCCCTGCTGGATTCGCAGCGTGCGCGCCTGACTGCACGCCTGAGTGCCAACGAAAGCAACACCCGACTGCTGCTCGACAGTGTGCAGCTTTACAAAGCACTGGGCGGGGGCTGGCAGGTGTTCGAACACCCCGCCAACCCGACCGCGTCCGCGTCCGCTAAAACCGACCGACCACCACTTTCCTGAGTTTTTGTCGTTTTCCAAAGAGGAACCGTCTTGAAGAATTCCCTTACTGCGGTCGGCGCCCTGGCCGTCGCCGTGATGCTTTGCGCGTGCAGCCCGGACCAGCCGTCCGTGCCGGCCCCCAGAGCGGTACGTACCGTTGAAATCAACTACGACAATGCCCGCGACGTCAGTCGCTACGTGGGCACCGTGCAGTCGCGGCACGAAGTCGAGCAGTCCTTTCGGGTCGGCGGCAAGGTGGCCCAACGCAAGGTTGATGTCGGTCAGTTGGTGCACGAAGGTGACATATTGGCTGTGCTGGACGACAGCGACTACCGCCTCGCGGAGGAAGCCTCGCAACAGCAGTGGGCGGCTGCCGTGGAGCAGACGCGTCAGGCGGAATCGGATCGCCAGCGCCTGACGGCCCTGAAGGCTGATGGCTCAGTCAGCGCGGCTGACGATGAGCGTGCGCACACCAACGCCCAGACCACGCGCGCCACTGCCGAGGCCGAGGCGCGAAAGCTTGAACTCGCACGTAACCGACTCAAGTACACCGTACTGCGCGCCTCCCGTAGCGGCGTAGTCACGGCGGTACGCATCGAAGCGGGACAGGTCGTGGCGGAGGGTCAGCCAGTGATCTCGGTGGCGAATCCGGACGAATCCGAGATCGTCATCGATGTGCCCGAAGATCAGCTGTCCACCTTCAAGGAGGCGCACTTCAAAGCCTCGCTGGCCAGCGCGCCGAACGAGACCTTCGATGTCACCCTGCGCGAGCTGTCGCCGCAGGCCGCCACGCAGACGCGCACCTATCGCGCCCGGCTCAAGCCGGTGCAGGCGCTGCCGCTGGGCGCCACGGCCACGGTCATGGCCGAGCGCGAGATGACCAGTGTCTCGGTCGCGGCGGTGCCCGCCACGGCACTGACGCAAAGCGGTGGCCAGCCATCGCTGTGGGTGGTCACGCCCGAGGGCAAGAATCCGCTGGGCACTGTCGAGCTGGTGCCTGTGGCGGTATTGGGCTATCGCAACGATGAAGTGCTCGTCTCCGGGCCACGGGCCGGCGCATTGGTCGTCACCGCCGGGGTGCAGAAGATGGCATCCGGACTGAGGGTCGCGCTTCCCGGCACGGCGATTGTTGACACGAACACCACGCAGCAGGCCGCCCGATGAACAATTTCAACCTCACCGACTGGGCGCTGCGCCATCGCGCCATCGTTCTGTTCATGCTCCTCATTGTCGCTGCGGCTGGCGCGTTCAGCTTCACCCGCCTCGGCCAGCTCGAAGATCCAAATTTTTCCGTACCCTCCATGACCGCCATGGTCATCTGGCCGGGCGCTACCGCCCAGCAGTTGCAGGACCAGGTCCTCAACC
Organism: Pseudomonas sp. C9; assembly: GCF_002000165.1. NCBI lineage: Bacteria > Pseudomonadati > Pseudomonadota > Gammaproteobacteria > Pseudomonadales > Pseudomonadaceae > Pseudomonas > Pseudomonas sp. C9. The sequence goes on from NZ_MPAK01000001.1 coordinate 254,191, forward strand.
GCATGGAGAAAAAATTCGAGCAGATCGACAACTTCGAGAAGGTGGTCACCTACGCGCGGCAAGGCTACGCAGGCATGACACTCACCGTGCGCGGCGGCACTTCCAAGGCTGACCAGCGCGAGGCCTGGTACCAGGCGCGCAAGAAACTCAACGACCTGAGCCTGGAGATGCCTGACGGCGTGATCGGCCCGATCCTGAACGACGAGTACGGCGACGTGTATGGCCTGATGTACGCAGTCAAGGGCGACGGTGTCGGCCACGCCGACCTGACGGACGCGGCCGAGGACATCAAGCGCCAGATGCTGAAGGTGCCGATGGTCAAGAAGATCGATCTCATCGGCAAGCAGGCCAAGCGTGTCTACGTCGAGTTCTCTCACGAGCGCCTCGCAGCGCTGGGCATTACACCGCTCGCCATCGCCGAAAGCCTCAAGAGCCAGAACGCGATGTTGCCCGCTGGCCAGATTGATACCCGCGGCGACCGCGTCATGGTGCGCGTGAGTGGCCAGTTCACCAGCGATGAGGCTATCCGCAACGTGCCCATCTCCGCGGGCGGCCGGCTAATCAAGCTCGGCGACATCGCGACCGTTACACGTGGCTTCGAAGATCCGCCGACCTACACGGTCCGCCACAACGGCCAACCCGTGCTGATGCTCGGTATCACCATGACCAGCGATGGCAACATCGTCGACCTCGGCAAGGCGATGGACACGGCAGTCGCGAAGATCCAGTCAGAACTTCCGCACGGCGTAGAGCTGGAGCTGGTGGCTGACCAGCCCACCACGGTGAAAGATGCAATCCTGGACTTCGGGCGCGCGTTGGCCGAGGCGCTGATCATCGTGATCGCGGTGAGCCTGGCCAGCCTGGGCTGGCGTGCCGGCCTCGTGGTCGCGGCCACGGTGCCGCTGGTGCTGGGCGGTGTGGCGCTGGTGATGTTGGCGATGGGCTGGAACCTCGAGCGCATCTCGCTCGGCTCACTGATTATCGCGTTGGGCCTGCTGGTGGATGACGCCATCATCGCCATCGAGATGATGGTGGCGAAGATGGAAACCGGCATGGACCGCGTGAAAGCGGCCGCCTTTTCCTACCAGTCCACCGCCATGCCGCGCCTGACCGGCGCACTCATCACCGTCGTAGGCTTCCTGCCGATCGGCCTCTCGAAGTCCACCACCGGCGAGTACGCGGGCGGCATTTTCTGGATCGTCGGTGCCGCGGTGCTGTTCTCGTGGATCTGTTCCGGCATCTTCACGCCGTACCTGGCTGTCAAGATGCTGCCCAACGACTTGGGCACGCACCAGCACGCTGATCCGCACGACACCAAGTTCTACCGCTGCCTGCGCCGCCTGATCGACGCCGCCATCGAGCGCCGCTGGGTGGTCATCGGTGCGACGGTGGGCGCTCTGGTGCTTGCCCTGGCTTGCATCAAGTTGGTGCCGCAGCAATTCTTCCCCAACAGTTCGCGCCCTGAGCTGGTCATTGATTTACGCGTCAAGGAAGGCGCCTCGTTCGCCGCAACGACAGAGCAGGTCAAGCACATGGAGGAGATCCTGGCGAAGGACGAGGACGTGCGTTTCTATACTGCCTACACCGGCGCTGGCGCGCCGCGCTTCTATCTCTCGCTCAACCCCGAGCTGCCGAACCCGGGCTTTGCCCAGTTCGTTGTGATGACCAAGGATCTGGATGCACGCGAGCGGGTACGTGCGCGGCTGGTGGCCTCGGCCGACCAACAATTCCCGCATGCGTGGGTGCGCGTGACCCGGCTCGAGTTGGGGCCACCTGTCGGCTACCCGGTGCAATTCCGCGTGGTAGGCCCCGATACCCAGGTGGTGCGCCAGATCGCCCGCGACGTGGAGAAGGTAGTTGCGTCCAACCCGAAGGTGCGCGACCTCCAGCTCGACTGGAACGACCCTGTGCGCACGATGAAGGTGGAACTTGATCAGGACAAGGCGAGCGCGCTGGGCCTCACGCCGGCCGACGTGTCGCTGGCGACCCAGACCGTGATGAACGGCGCAACCCTGTCACAGCTGCGTGAGCGCGAGGACCTGATCGACATCGTGGCCCGTGCCGTGCCAGAGGAACGCTTGAATCTCGACACACTGAAAAACATCAACCTTTACACACGCCAGGGCACAGTGGTGCCTCTGTCGCAAGTCGCACAGGTGCGTTCTGAACTGGAAGAACCGGTACTGTGGCGCCGCAATCGCGACATGGCGATCACTGTGCGTGCCGACGTGAAGGATGGAGAGCAAGGTGTATCGGTGACGCAGGAAATCCAGCCACTGCTTAAGGGCATCGAAGCGAAACTGCCGTCGGGCTACCGCATCGACACGGGTGGAGCGGTTGAGGAAAGCGACAAGGCCAACAAGGCGCTACTCGCGGTGGCACCGCTGATGCTGATCACCATCCTGCTGTTACTCATGCTGCAATTGCAGAACTTTTCCCGCATGTGGATGGTGATGCTGACTGCACCGCTGGGCCTGATCGGTGTTGTACCCGCGCTGCTGGTGTTTCAGTCACCGCTGGGCTTCGTCGCGATCCTGGGCATCATCGCTCTGGGTGGCATGATCATGCGGAACGCGGTGATCCTGATCGATCAGGTACAAATCGAGATCGCCGGGGGGCGCGACCCGTGGAATGCTGTGCTGGATGCGGCCATTTACCGGGCCCGACCGGTGATGCTGACGGCGCTGGCCACCGTACTTGCAATGATCCCGCTGACGCGCAGTGTGTTTTGGGGGCCGATGGCAATTGCGATCATGGGCGGCCTTACCGTGGCAACGCTACTGACGATCTTCTTCGTCCCGGCGTTGTACGCCGCATGGTTCAAGGTGGGGCGCCAGATGGACGCTGACACCCAACCGGTGAGGGGGCACGCCGCGCTCGCTGCGGAGTAATGAGTACCGTAGCGTTATGCCCCTGATTTAGCCCCGCCACTCCGTGCCATAAACTCTGTTTTGCTGATTACAGTCGTCATGGAAAACGGTCAGCCGATGACGACCGGAATGCTCAGGAAACGATTTGATGATGCACGGGAGGACGCCAGCATTCCGAAAGCTGACTTTCAGATGCGCGACTGACGGGCAAAGACGGCGACGGACAAGGAGGAATTGACAGGGAATATACGCGTAGCACGAGTTCAACCAGGGCATACCACTGTGGGCATGACCGAACAGTACATTCGGATGCACAAAGGCATGAAGGTCACTCCTACGAAATGACCAGCTGTAGCGAATTGCGGAGTAGAGATTGGTTTTTGCGGAGCAAAAAAATAAGGGCTTGCATGAGATTTCTCACGCAAGCCCTTGATATTCATGGTGCCCGAAGCCGGAATCGAACCGGCACGCCCTTACGAGCGGGGGATTTTAAGTCCCATGCGTCTACCAGTTTCGCCATTCGGGCGGTAGCGCGGTCAAGCGATCTGAAAGCTGGCCAGTAACGACCTGGCAGTTCTGACGCTCGTGCAGCAGAGGTGGAAATATATACATCCCACCCCCGTGAAGCAAGTTCGCAAATGCCCATTTCAAGACTAAATCTTGCGGGACAGCGCAAATAAAAAAGCTCCGTAAATCATCGATCTACGGAGCTTGTTTAAAGTGGAGGCCGAGGTCGGAATCGAACCGGCGTAGGTGGATTTGCAATCCACTGCATAACCATTTTGCTACTCGGCCTCAAGCATCTGATGTCATGTAGCACAACACCAAACGCGTACAAACTTGGAATTTGATTCTAGATCTAACTCCTTGAAAACATTGAGCTTTTTCAGCGGTCAGTGCTTTCGATGGCGTGAATTATGTACTGATTTCCAAGGACTGGCAACCCCTTGATTTCAAAAAAATTTTATCTGGCACTCTGACTGTTTCGACGAGGCTGCGCCCTGCTGTTCTGCCTCGCCTGGTCTGTTTAGTGCCCGCGAATGTAGTGTTCCAACTGTCGAATCAATTCCGCTTGCTCGACAATGGCTTCTTTGACCAGATCACCGATCGACAACAAACCGATCAACTCGCCGCCCTCCACTACCGGCAGATGGCGCAGATGACTGTCGGTCATGACCGTCATGCAACGCTCCACACTCTGTTGGCTGTCGGCGGTCACGACCGGGGCGCTCATGATGTCGCGCACAGGTGTACCGACTGAGGAACGGCCCTGCAAAACCACCTTGCGGGCATAGTCGCGCTCGCTGATCACGCCAACCACCTGCCCGTCTTCGATGACGGGCAGCGCGCCGACGTTTTTCTCGGACATCAGCTTCAACGCGTCCAGCACCATCTGATCAGGTGCAATGCTATGCACGTGCTGGTTTTGTACGACTTTCAGTTTCAGTAGCTGTGCGGCTGTTTTCATCAATGCCTCCGATACTGTTGCGCAAACAGGTTGATATCCCTCAGGCCACGCCGACTTCGACCACGTCGCCATTCAACCGCACTGGCCAGACACGCAGACGCTGTTGCGGGTACTCCAGGCAACTGCCGTCCTCCAGACGGAAATGTTGCTTGTAGATCGGCGAAGCAACGACCAGATCGCCCTTGATGCTGCCGACCAATCCACGGCCGATGACGTTCGCCCCGGACTGCGGATCATGGTTGTCGATGGCGTACAGGGTCTTGCCGTGTGCCGTCGGCAGGTAGAACAGCGCCACTTGCGCGCCGTCGAGCCATACGACGACGCCGGAATTGCTCACCAGGTCCTGGTGCTCGCACACCGTTTGCCAGACATCGGCGCTGGCCAGGGAATCAATGCGTTGGGTAGTGGGTGCGCTCATCATGCAATCTCCTCGGTAACCGGGATAAGGTTGAGTTCGGCGGCCATGATCGGGCGCCGCTGACCACGCTCCTGGACAAAATGGATATCCGGGTCGGGGCGTTTATCGTTGACGAAGGTACGGAATCGTTTGATTTTTTCCGGGTCCTTGAGCGCATTGGCCCACTCGCATTCGTAGCGATCGACCACCAGTTGCATCTGCGATTCGAGCTCGGCGCCAAGCCCGAGGCTGTCGTTGATGATCACGTCCTTGAGGTAATCGAGGCCGCCCTCCAGGCTTTCGCGCCACACCGAGGTACGCTGCAGTTTGTCGGCGGTGCGGATGTAGAACATCAGGAAGCGGTCGATGTAGCGGACCAGGGTCGCATCGTCGAGGTCGGTGGCGAACAGCTCGGCATGCCGTGGGCGCATACCGCCGTTGCCGGCGATATAGAGGTTCCAGCCTTTTTCAGTGGCGATCACGCCCACGTCTTTGCTCTGGGCCTCGGCGCACTCGCGGGTGCAACCCGATACCGCGAATTTGAGCTTGTGTGGTGAGCGCAGACCCTTGTAGCGGTCCTCGATCATCAGGGCCATTTTTACGCTGTCTTGCACGCCATAGCGGCACCAGGTACTGCCGACACAGGACTTCACCGTCCGGGTCGATTTGCCATAGGCATGCCCGGTCTCGAATCCGGCCTCGATCAGCTCGCCCCAGATATCCGGCAACTGATGCAATTGAGCACCGAACAGGTCGATCCGCTGGCCGCCGGTGATTTTGGTGTAGAGGTCATATTTTTTCGCCACCACCCCAATCGCGATCAATTTGTCCGCCGTGATTTCGCCACCGGGAATGCGCGGCACGACTGAATAGGTGCCGTTTTTCTGCATGTTGGCCATGAAGGTGTCGTTGGTGTCCTGCAACGGCACCAGCGAGGCGTCCATGATCGGCTGGTTCCAGCACGACGCGAGGATCGAGCCCACGGCCGGCTTGCAGACATCGCAACCCGTGTGGCCACGACCATGCTTGGCCAGCAGCTCTTCGAAAGTGATCACCCCTTCTACGCGCACCAGCGCATACAGCTCCTGACGCGTATAGGCGAAGTGTTCGCACAGGCTTTTATCGACACTGACGCCTCGGGCAATCAGCTCATGTTCGAAAACTTGCTTGAGCAAACCGGCGCACCCACCGCAACCGGTGCACGCTTTGGTTTGCGACTTGAGCAAACCGAGGTCAGTGCAGCCACCGTCGATGGCCGAACAAATGGAACCCTTAGTGACGTTATGGCAAGAACAGACGGTGGCCGATTCGGGCAACGCGCCCGGCCCCAGGGTCGGCGCCCCTTCGGACGACGGCAGAATCAGGCTGGCGGGTTCCGCCGGCAAGGCAATGGCGTTCTGCATGTATTGCAGCAGCGTGTCGTAATAGCTGTTATCACCGACCAACACGGCACCGAGTACGTGCTTGCCCGAAGCATCCACGACCAATCGACGGTAGCTGGCCGTGGTTTCGTCGATGAACTGATAGCTGCGCGCGCCGGGTGTGTTGCCGTGAGCGTCGCCGATGGAGCCGACATCAACACCCAGCAACTTGAGCTTGGTCGACATGTCGGCGCCCATGAACGGCTCAGCTACTTGGTCACACAAACGCGCCGCGACGCTGCGCGCCATTTGGTAGCCCGGGGCGACCAGTCCGAAAAGGCTGCCATTCCAGGACGCGCACTCGCCGATCGCGTAAATATTCGGGTCGCTACTCAGGCATTCGTCATCAATGACCACGCCACCACGCGGACCGATGTCGAGCATGCACTGACGGGCGAGCGCATCTTGTGCGCGGATACCCGCCGAGAACACGATCAGGTCGGCCTCAAGAAATTCGTCGTTGGCGAAATTCATGCGATAGCGGTAATCCTCGCCCGCGCTGATCGATTGAGTGCCGCGCGACAGGTGCACACCGACGCCAAGCCGCTCGATCTGCGACTTCAGTGCAAGCCCACCCATTTCGTCCAACTGCACCGGCATCAAGCGCGGGGCGAACTCAACAACATGCGCTTCCAGACCCAGGCTCTTCAGGGCATTGGCGGCTTCGAGCCCCAACAGACCACCACCCACCACGACACCACGTCGCGCATTGACAGCGGCAGCACGGATCGCGTCGAGGTCTTCCAGGGTTCGATACACCAGGCGCGAATCGCCTTCAGCGCCCTCGATGGGCGGCACGAATGGATAAGACCCGGTGGCCAGGATCAATTTGTCGTAAGCAACACACCCTTGCGCGGTGATCACCTGGCGGCGGTCGCGGTCGATTTCCAGCACCGGCACACCCAGATGCAGCGTCACACCCGGCGTCTGGTACAGCGAGGCGTCACCGAGGGCCAGCGACTCGGCATCGCGGCCGGAGAAGTACTCGGAAAGGTGCACGCGGTCGTAGGCGCGCATCGGCTCCTCACTGAAGACGTGCAGCCGGTACTGCTCAAGCGCACCCCGCTCGATCAACTGTTCAACACAATGGTGTCCGACCATGCCATTGCCAATCACGATCAGCGTTTGCAATTTGTTCAACGCGGCAACATTGGAATTCATAAGAAGCACCCGGCTAGACGATTCAAAAAGCAAAAAAAAACGCCTGAAACCTTTCGGTTCCAGGCGTCTTTGCCTGTTCTTTTGCGGTGTTGATACCAGACGTCTATGCCTGATCCACCGATGTTGCCCGCGATTCGATCGTCGTTGACCGAGGGGGCTGCCCACTCGACTGTATTCACGGTGGGCCTGCAGGGTGTCTTGCAGCGTTTGTGCCACTTTTCGCGCAGGGTGCTTCAGGCCTGCTTTTCAGGCTTAAAGCCGCTCAATGAGCACCGATATACATCCGGTACTTGCCTTCGCATAGTGCAGCGACAGGCGCTACGGCTTTATAAAAGTGCACGGAAGGGGCCGACATCAGTCCTTCAACCCGAAGAACCAGCCGGCAGGACGACAAAAAACGCACAAACAAAAACGCCACTCTATTGAGTGGCGTTTTTGTGAATCTTGGAGCGGGAAACGAGACTCGAACTCGCGACCCCGACCTTGGCAAGGTCGTGCTCTACCAACTGAGCTATTCCCGCGTCTTGGTGTGGCGCATTCTATAGAAATCAGAAGCCCCGTCAACCCCTTGATTCAAAAAAGTTTTATTTCTTTTCAACGTCAGTCTTCAGATGCGGCCAGGCAGCCCGCAAGTACTGGACCATCGACCACAATGTCAGGCCCGCGGATACCATCAACAAGGCATAACCGATCAAGACCCAGAAGGAAAAATCTGACGGATTGGCCAGCAGGATCACCAGCGCAAGCATCTGCGCGGCGGTTTTCCATTTACCCAGGTTCGACACCGCGACATGCGCGCGGGCGCCGAGTTCAGCCATCCATTCGCGCAAGGCCGAGACGACAATCTCACGACCGATGATCACGGCGGCCGGCAGCGTGAGCCACAGGTTGCCGTGTTCCTGCACCAACAAGACCAGCGCGACGGCGACCATCAGCTTGTCAGCCACGGGATCAAGGAACGCCCCGAACGGAGTGCTTTGTTCCAGGCGTCGAGCCAGATAACCGTCCAGCCAGTCTGTGGCGGCGGCAAATGCGAACACCGAGGCGGAAGCCACGTAGCTCCATTGGTAAGGCAGGTAGAACAGTAAAATGAAGATCGGGATGAGCAGGACGCGTAGAACGGTAATCAGATTAGGGATATTCATCGGCACAACTGGCTACGAGGTGAGTTGGCATTCTACTCGCTGTGCAGATTTGCATAAATCAACTCTGCGAGCTTTTTACTGATCCCGGGTGCTTTGGCGATCTCTTCGATGCTGGCACGAGACAGCTCCTGCAATCCACCAAAATGTTTCAATAAATCGCGACGTCTAGTTGGTCCGACACCGGCAACGCCCTCAAGCGTGGACGTGCGGCGGGTTTTCCCACGACGGGCGCGGTGCCCGGTAATGGCGAATCGGTGAGCTTCGTCACGTATTTGCTGGATCAAATGCAGCGCGGGGGAATCGCCGCGCAAGGTGAATTCGTGGGCCGCATCGTTGAGGTACAGGGTTTCGAAACCGGCCTTGCGCGTCGCCCCTTTGGCCACGCCCAACAGGATCAGGTCCGGCACCGCCAGTTCATTGAGTACATCACGGGCCATCGACAGCTGGCCTTTGCCACCGTCCACTAACAATATGTCCGGCAGCTTGCCCTCCCCGTCCTTCAGCTTGCTGAAGCGACGGGTCAAGGCCTGATGCATCGCGGCATAGTCATCACCTGCCGTCACGCCTTCGATGTTGTAGCGGCGATAGTCCGACTTGATCGGACCTTCCGGACCAAACACCACGCAAGACGCCACGGTGGCTTCACCACTGGAATGGCTGATGTCGTAGCACTCCAGACGCTGCGGCGGTTCGTCCAGCTTCAATACCTCGGCCAAGGCATCGAAACGTTCGGCGACATGCTGACGGTTAGCCAGGCGTGCGCCCAATGCCTGCTCGGCATTGGTGACCGCCAATTGCTGCCAGCGTGCTCGTGTGCCACGCACCCGATGGCTGATGGTCAGTTCGCGACCGCGCAGCGCTTCGATGGCTTCGATCAGCGTCGGGAAATCTTCATGAACCACGTTGACGATCAATTCACTCGGCAAGTCGCGCTCGGGGCTGGTGATGAAGTATTGGCCGAGAAAGGCAGCCATGACTTCGGATACGTCTTCGTCGATACCGGTTTGCGGGAAAAAGTTCTTGCTGCCCAGTACCCGGCCGCCGCGAACGCTGATCAGGTGGACGCAAGCACCACCTGGGTTTACGAACGCCGCGATCACATCGATATCGCCGGTGCCGCCTTCCATGCTTTGCTGGTCCTGAACCCGACGCAGCAACGATATCTGGTCGCGCAACTCGGCGGCCCGCTCGAACTCAAGGTTGATCGCCGCCTCTTCCATGCCCGCGGACAATTCGTCAGTCAGCGCATTGCTGCGGCCTTCAAGGAACATCACCGAGTGGCGAACGTCTTCGGCGTACACCTCAGGCTCCACCAGCCCTACGCACGGCGCCTTGCAACGTTTGATCTGGTATTGCAGGCAAGGACGCGTGCGGTTTTTGAAATAGCTGTCTTCGCACTGACGGACAAAGAAGGTCTTTTGCAAAAGACTCAGGCTTTCACGAATCGCTCCGGCGCTCGGGTACGGACCAAAATACTTGCCCTTGGCTTTTTTCGCACCGCGATGGATGCTCAAGCGAGGGAACTGGCCATCCGAAAGAAAGACGTAAGGGTACGATTTGTCATCGCGCAGCAGGATGTTATACGGCGGCCGCCATTCCTTGATCAGCGTCTGCTCAAGCAGCAGGGCTTCAGTTTCATTGGCGGTGATGGTGGTTTCGACCTGGGCGATGCGCGCCACCAGCGCTGCGGTCTTGGGCGCCAGACCGGATTTTCGGAAGTAGCTCGACAGGCGATTTTTCAGGTTCTTGGCTTTGCCGACATACAACAGGCGCGCATCGCTGTCGAACATGCGATACACACCGGGACGCCCACTGACCGTCGACAGAAAGGCGCTGGGATCGAAGACTTCAGTCATTGTCAGAGGCTGGCATCGACCATGCCGTGACGAACCGCCAACAGCGTCAACTCCACATCACTGCTGATCGAAAGCTTCTCGAAAATGCGGTAACGGTAGGTGTTGACCGTTTTGGGCGACAGGCAAAGCTTGTCGGAAATGATCTGTACCTTCTGACAGCCGACAATCATCAGCGCGATCTGGATTTCGCGCTCGGACAATGCGTCAAAGGGCGAATCATTGGTCGGCTGGAAAGATTTGATCGCCAATTGCTGGGCAATTTGCGGGCTGATATAGCGTTGGCCAGCAAACACCAGGCGAATGGCCTGGACCATTTCCGGCAACCCGGCACCCTTGGTCAGATAACCTGCGGCACCGGCCTGCAACAACCGTGTAGGAAACGGATCTTCCTCACAGACGGTGACTGCGACGACTTTGATATCCGGATGACTGCGCAACAGTTTGCGCGTGGCTTCAAGACCGCCAATGCCGGGCATCTTGACGTCCATCAAGACCACATCGGGTTTCAGCTCACGCGCTTTCAGCAGGGATTCTTCCCCTGACTCAGCCTGGCCGACCACTTGCAGGCCATCGATGTCAGCCAGCATTCGTGTAATGCCTGTACGAACGAGATCATGGTCATCGACTACTAGCACCCTAATCAAGCAGACACCTCGCGAAATGGTCTTATTGGGTTGCCGGACACCTTAGCAAAAAGCAATGGGCAGACCTAGCGGCAAGCGTCATATAAAAAGTATCAATACGTCATGAAAGGCTTGTCGCCAGCGTGTTTCAGCGATGAAGTCCGCCGACATCCCGCTGCATTCTCAGGAAACACTCGTCTTGACCGACCACCTTCAGGCCTTTTCTCTCGTAAAGTTCTTTTGCCGGATTATTTTCAAAAACGGTCAAGCGCAAGGCCGGGCGTCGTTCCTCGCCTGCAATATCGAATACCTGATCGATTGCCCAGGCCCCCGCGCCCTGCCCCTGGAACGCTTCAAGGACCTGCAATTCGCGGATGTACAAGGCCCTCGCATCGCGACTCAGGCTGACAAAACCCAGCACGGCATCATCGCGCACAATCAAGCGATTCTCACGCCCCGCCCAAGCGACATCAAACGCTTCATCCAGCCAAAGCAGATCGTACTGAATGTAATAGCGCAGCATGTTGGTGCAGGTGAGCGTACGCGCGAAGTCGAGATCCGCGGATAAGACCGCACGCCATTGGAACGCCATTCAAGCCTCCGAAACGTCTACGACACTGCCCTTCCAGCCGCCTGCATCACGGCGAGCCACCACCATCACGCTCCCGGTACTGCTCGCCGCCACGATGAGTGAACCGTCCGGCGCCCAGATTGCGCTGCGTCCGGCTGACTCCCAGCCTCCGGTCGCACCGCCATGGTTTGCCATCAGCACCGTCATTGAATGAGTGCCGGCGTAGCCTTTCAGGAGCGCCGAGTCCGGGGCATAGCCGCTTTCAGTGATCAGCACACCGGCGGCATAAAGGTCGGCACCCTGCTGCGCAGCAGCGGCAGCGTGACTGGCGTGAGAAAAATCCGCACACACCGCCAACGCGACGGTATCGCCACCAATGTTCAGCATCGATCCGCCATTGCCTGGCGCAAACGCTACTTCCTCGCCGGGGTGCAGATGCTGTTTGCTGTAAACCCCAAGCGAACCATCAGCGCCCAAAACCAGCGCACCAATCAGGACCGGCGAATCGTCCGACAGTCGAATCGGCATTCCGACGACACTGGTCACACCGACTTCGCGGGCGAAATCGCGCAATGGCTGCAGCTCTTTCGCATCAGGTACAACCGCAAGATCGGCCGCCAACCCCCGCTCATAGCCGGTCAATGACAGTTCCGGAAAGACCAGCAACTGAACGCCCTGCTCCGCGGCAACCTGCATGAAACGTTGATGCCAAACAATGTTGGCGGCGAGATCACCCGCGACGGAAATCGATTGTGCGGCGGCAATGGTCAATGGCGTCATGCTTCATCCTTGCGACGTTAGAGGGCGGGCAAAAAACCAAGTGTGTCATAAAGCGGCCCGTGCTCAAGCGATAGAAACCGCTGCCGGTGAGCGATAGCATTTTCTGATTGAAACCGCGCACCGGCCTCTAGTAAGCTCAGGCACATTCTTCGGAGACAGACCATGTTCAACACCCTCTCACAGCTTGCAACGACCAGCGCCCTGCGCTCGGTGGCGGCTGCGCGAGTGAATGACGTCTGTGCTTCGGTCAGCTTTTATTTTGGGTATTGGTTTAGCCACTGGCGCGCCTGATACCCACACGGCGCCAACTTTGAAACGGGTCGCCGCCAGAGTTTTCCAAACCCCCGGTCGGCCTCCCGACCGGGGGTTTTGTTTTTTCAGCCCCGAACATTTTTGCAGCACAACAGACAATTTGAGGATTCACGACATGAACTACGCCACTTATTACCGTTACGACAGTTTTTCCGCCTGGCGATTTAGCAGCCTCCGCTCGGGACAGCCTGCCGCCTCCGATCGGTCACCTACAGGTGGCAAGCACACACACGAAGCCAATCCGGCCAATTGTCGAACACCCCAGTAGGGCCGAGCGCGCGGGAACGAACCCGCCGCCAGCCCAGGAAGCCTGAATATGAACTCGTCCGTCTCTGCTCTGCCGCTGTCCACCTTGAGCCCTGCCAACGAAGCGCTGACCCTGCGTCTGCCCAACTCGTTGCAACTCAAACAGCAATTGCCCCTCAGCAATGCCCTGACCCGGCAAGTCGCTGCCCACCGCGATGCGGTCCGCGCGATTCTCAACGGTGAAGATTCCCGTTTGCTGGTGATCGTCGGTCCTTGCTCGATCCATGACCCGCAGTCCGCCCTCGAATACGCGGCCAATCTTGCCCGACTCGCCACCGATGTCAGCGATGAAATGCTGCTGGTGATGCGCGCCTACGTCGAAAAACCTCGCACCACGGTCGGCTGGAAAGGCCTGGCCTATGACCCGCATCTCGATGGCAGTGATGACATGGCCGGCGGTTTGACGCTGTCGCGTGAACTGATGCGTGAAATGCTTCGTCTCGGCTTGCCGATTGCAACCGAACTGCTGCAACCCATGGCAGCCGGCTACTTTGACGACTTGCTGAGCTGGGTGGCGATTGGTGCCCGCACCACTGAATCGCAGATCCATCGAGAAATGGCCAGCGGCCTGAGCATGCCCGTCGGGTTCAAGAACGGCACCGACGGCGGCGTGGCCGTTGCCAGCGACGCCATGCGCTCCGCTGCGCATCCGCACCGCCATTTCGGCGTCGATAGCCAGGGACATCCCGCGATCATCCAGACGCCCGGCAACCCCGACACTCACCTCGTATTGCGCGGCGGACACCATGGGCCAAACTACGATCGCGACAGCGTCACCCAGGTGAACCGCGATTTGACCCGGCTCAAGATCCCGGCGCGAATCATGGTCGATTGCAGCCATGCCAACAGCGGAAAAGACCCGGCGCGGCAACCTGCGGTGTTCAACGATGTGCTCGAGCAACGCCTGCAAGGCGACCGGTCGCTGATCGGCATGATGATCGAGAGCCATTTGTTCGAAGGCTGCCAACCCCTGAGTCCATCGCTGCGCTATGGCGTCTCGGTCACCGATGGCTGTCTTGGTTGGGAAGGCACGGAACAGTTGTTGCGTCAGGCCGCCGACCGGCTACGAGCGCAGCGCGGCAATCAATAGACGGCTAACGCACTTTCTGTAGCAGCTGGCGAAGCCTGCGTCGGCCGGTCCGCGCTCGGGCGCAGCAGTCGTAAACCTGAGTTTGCGGTCTACCTGAAACACCGCATCGTCTGATTTCACGACTGCTGCGCCCGAGCGCGGACCGGCCGACGCAGGCTTCGCCAGCTGCTACAGATTGCGTTATGGCATAAACAGGGACATTACCGACAGGTAAAGGTGTTTCCTGAGTAGGCCATCGCGGAACAACGCGTTGTTACAGATAAATAGATGTCGAAATATTCCGAACAAGACCTCAACCACATTCGAACTTTCCTACTTTTTCTATACCTTTTTCATCAGCTTACAGCGGATTCTTCATACATCGCAGAACCGTTGGGGTGCTTTAGAGTGAGCCCATCTGCTCACCTCTGAACGACGGCGAAAAAGGAATCAACATGCTACGGAACGCAACCACCCAGTACCCAATTCTGCTGGTCCATGGGCTCTTCGGCTTTGATCGGATCGGCACAAACGAACTCTTCCATAACGTCAAGCAATCCCTGCGAAGTGCGGGGGCCAGGGTGTTCATCCCTCACCTCTCGGCTACCCATAGCAACGAAGCACGTGGTGACCAACTCTTGGCACAGATCAATCGGGTCCTGGAAGGAACCGGCGCCAGCAGGGTCAACTTGATCGGCCACAGCCAAGGGGCATTGGCGGCACGCTATGCGGCGGCAATAGCCCCCCATATGATTGCTTCGGTCACCTCGGTCAGTGGACCGAACCATGGCTCGGAACTGGCCGACTTCCTGCGCAAGGCGCTGACGCCAGGGCGGCTGCCGGAACATGTCGCAGCAACGATTGCGACGCTGTTCGCCGATTTTGTGTCGTTACTCAGCGGCAACGTGCACCTGCCACAAAACGCTGTCGCTGCGCTTAATGCTCTGACCACTGAAGGCGTCGGCGCTTTCAACGACAAGTTTCCTCAAGGGTTGCCGAAGACCTGGGGCGGCAAAGGGCGCGAACTGGTCAACGGCGTGCGGTATTACTCCTGGAGCGGAACGTTGCAGGGAAACAGGCTCGATGAGGGACTGGATGCGCTCGATCCGTTGCACGGGTTCCTCCGCGCCTTCTCCCAATACTTCACTACGGAAGCGGAGCAAAATGACGGCATGGTCGGCCGCTACAGTTCACATTTGGGAAAAGTGATCCGCTCCGACTATTCCCTGGATCATTTGAGCAGCCTGGGTCACACCGCCAGTCCTGGTCGCAAAGGCATCGACCCTGCGGCATTGTATGTCCAACATGCCGAGCGCCTGAGAAACGCCGGCCTTTGAACCGTACGGAACTTTTGACAAGAAATGGAGCACTGAATCCGGTAGTCTGCGCACTTTACTGTACGCAGATTATTGAAAGGAGTATTTCCCATGGCCAAAGCCACTGCCCGTCACATCCTGGTTGCCTCGGAAGCCAAGTGCAACGAACTCAAAGCCCAAATCGAAGGCGGCGCTGATTTCGCCGAAGTCGCCAAAGCCAACTCCACCTGCCCGTCCAGCCGTCAGGGCGGCGACCTGGGTTCGTTCGGTCCAGGCCAGATGGTCAAGGAATTCGACTCCGTCGTTTTCAGCGCTCCAATCAATGTCGTACAAGGCCCGGTGAAAACCCAATTTGGTTATCACCTGCTGGAAGTGACCAGTCGTCAGGACTGATCGATCCGCCAGGCTTTACGTGCAACGGCCCGCCAATTGGCGGGCCGTTCTGTTTCGGATACGTTTTTAGGCTGGCGAGGGACGCGCCGCTAGCGTACAAATTGTGCTTTTCGATCCTCCGGCTCTAAGGCTGACAATGCGACTGGCTTTCCCCACATTATTGTTCACTGCCGTGGCGCTGCTATTGGCCGCCGGTGTGAATGCTGCACCGCAACATGCGTTGACCGTGTACGGCGAACCCGCGAAGTATCCCGCCGGCTTCAGTCATTTTGCCTACACCAACCCACAGGCGCCCAAGGGCGGCACGATGCGACGTTCGGCAATCGAAATCGGTCATTTCGACCATATGCTGCCGTACATCGACAAGGGTATCGGCGTGACGCAAATTGACGGCTTGCTCTATTCACCGCTGGCCCAGCGCTCGCTGGATGAGCCTTACACCGTATACGGCCTCGTCGCACAAAAGATGGAGCGCTCGGACGACGGCCTGTTTCTGCGCTTCTATCTCAACCCCAAGGCCCGCTTTGCCGATGGCAAACCGATCACGGCAGAAGACGTGCGCTACACCTTCGACTTGTTGATGACCCAAGGCAGCCTGCGCTATCGCACCCAATTCGCTGACGTCAAAGGCGTGGAAGTCGAGTCGCCCCAGATCGTCCGGTTCGACTTCAAAAGCAATGAAAACCGCACCCTGCCCCTCGACATCGCAACACTGCCGGTGTTTCCCGAGCATTGGTGGAAGAGCCGCGACTTCGCCAACGGCGGCGGCTACGAGGCCCCTTTGGGCAGCGGCCCTTATAAAGTGAGCAAAGTCGATTCCGGTCGCAGCATCACTTTCGAGCGCGACGCCAATTGGTGGGGCAAAGACTTACCGGTCAGCCGTGGCCTGTACAACTTCGATCATTTCAGCATCGAGTACTTCGGCGACACCGACGTGGCGCGCCAGGTGTTGCGCGGCGGTGCTTATGACTACAACCGCGAATTCTCCGCCACCGGCTACTCCATCGGCTACGACAGCCCGGCCTTGAGCGACGGTCGCCTGCAAAAGGCTCATCTGGCAACCGACGCGCCGCAACCGGCCCAAGGGTTTGTGTTCAACCTGCAAAACCCGATGTTCCAGGATCGCCGCGTGCGTCAGGCCCTGGTCATGCTCTGGGATTTCGAATGGAGCAACCGGCAGATGATGCGTGACATGTACATTCGCCAGCAGAGTTTCTTTTCCAACACCGACCTGGCTGCGCGGCAACTGCCGGATAAAGCGGAACTGGCCATTCTTGAGCCGTTGCGCGGACAGATCCCGGACGAGGTGTTCACCAAGGTCTTCGAAGCGCCGAAAACCGATGGCAGCGGTGTGATTCGCGACAAGCAACTGCAAGCACTGGACCTGCTCGGGCAGGCCGGCTGGAAACCCGATGGCGATCAACTGGTCAACGCCGAAGGCGAACCGCTGAGCTTCACTTTCCTGGTCAGCCAGAACGGCATGGACCGTTTGCTGCTGCCTTATAAGCGCACCCTGAAACAGATCGGTATCGACCTGAACATCCGCCGGATCGATTCGTCCCAATACGTGAATCGCCTGATGAGCCGCGACTACGACATGATCGTCACCGGCTACCCGGTCACCACCTCACCCGGCGGCGAGCTGTTCAATTACTTCGGCTCGATCTCGGCCAACGACCCCGGTGCCAACAACTACATGGTGCTGAAGAATCCGGCGGTCGATACCTTGATCACCGGACTGGTCCGCGCCACCACCCAGCCGGAGATGCTGCGCTACGCCCACGCACTCGACCGGGTACTGCAATGGAACTACTACTGGATTCCCAACTATTACCCGCCGGGCACATCGACCGTCTGGTGGAACCGGTTCGGCCGGCCCAACGTGCAGGCGAGCAATGACGAAGCCATCGAGAGCTGGTGGGAAATAAGCACCACCGCGCTGACCAACCAGCAAATGACGGCTGAGCAAATCAGTCGTGGCAGACCCGGAGGGCCGCACTGATGTGGGCTTACACACTGCGGCGCTTGCTGCTGATCATCCCGACGCTGGTGATCATCCTGTTGGTCAATTTCATCATCGTCCAGGCCGCGCCGGGCGGTCCGGTGGAACAGGCGATTGCGCACCTGCAAGGCATCGGCGGCGCGACCGTCGGCGGCGGCGCCGGTGAACGCATGACCGGCACTTCGCGCGCCAGTCGCGGGCTCGACCCGCAACTGATCAAGGACATCGAAAAGCAATACGGTTTCGACAAACCCGCCCATGAGCGCCTGTGGCTGATGCTCACCAGTTACGCCAGGCTGGACTTCGGCAAAAGCTTTTTCCGGGGCGCCACGGTCACTGACCTGATCCTGGAAAAAATGCCGGTGACCATCTCCCTCGGCCTGTGGGCGACGCTGATCACTTATCTGGTGTCGATCCCCCTGGGCATCCGCAAGGCCGTGCACCACGGCAGCCATTTCGATATCTGGAGCAGCACCGCGATCATCATCGGTTACGCAATGCCGGCGTTCCTGTTCGCCATGTTCCTGATCGTGGTGTTTGCCGGAGGCACTTCGCTGAACTGGTTCCCGGTGCGCGGGCTGGTCTCGGACAATTTCGAGTCGCTATCAACCGTGGGCAAAGTCGCCGACTACTTTTGGCACCTGGTGTTGCCAGTCACATCGCTGGTCATTGGCGGGTTTGCCACGCTGACCATCCTCACCAAGAACTCGTTCCTCAATGAAATCACCCGCCAGTACGTGATCACTGCCCGCGCCAAAGGCATGAGCGAGCGCCGGGTGCTGTACGGGCATGTGTTCCGCAATGCGATGTTGCTGGTGGTGTCGGGCATTCCGCAGGCATTCATCAGTGTGTTTTTCGCCGGTTCCTTGCTGATCGAAGTGATTTTCTCACTCGATGGCCTGGGCCGCATGAGTTATGAAGCCGCGGTCTCCCGAGACTATCCGGTGGTGTTCGGTTCGCTGTTTATCTTCACCTTGTTCGGGCTCTTGATAAAACTCGTCGGCGACCTCTGCTACACCCTGGTCGACCCGCGTATCGACTTCGCCGCGAGGAATGCCTGATGTTCAAGCTCTCGCCGTTGGGTCGACGCCGTTTTGAGCGCTTCAAGAAAAACCGCCGGGGCTGGTGGTCGCTGTGGTTGTTCATCGGTCTTTTTATGCTGACGCTGGGTGGCGAGTTGATCGCCAACGACAAACCGCTGGTGGTCAGCTATCAGGGGCAATGGTATTTCCCGGTGTTCAAACGCCACACCGAGCAGGCGTTCGGTGGGCAATTGCCGTTCCAGGCGGATTACCGCAGCGACTATGTGCAAAAGCTGATCAAACAGGATGGCGGCTGGATGCTGTTCCCGCCGATCCCGTTCAGTGACGACACACCCAATTACGACCTCAACAAACCCGCGCCGAGCCCACCCTCGGATGTGAACTGGCTGGGCACCGACGATCAGGCCCGGGACGTATTGGCCCGGGTGATTTTCGGCGCCCGAGTGTCAATCCTGTTTGCGTTGATGCTGACCTTTGTCAGCGCCCTGATCGGCATTGCCGCCGGGGCGCTTCAAGGGTATTACGGCGGCTGGGTCGACTTGATCGGCCAGCGCTTGCTGGAAGTCTGGTCCGGGTTGCCGGTGCTGTACCTGCTGATCATTCTCTCGGGGTTCGTCGAACCGAATTTCTGGTGGCTGCTGGGGATCATGGCGCTGTTTTCCTGGCTGGCACTGGTCGACGTGGTGCGCGCCGAGTTCCTGCGCGGGCGCAACCTGGAATACGTCAAAGCCGCCCGGGCGTTGGGCCTGACGGATCGCAAAGTGATCGTGCGGCACATTCTGCCCAACGCGATGAACGCGACCCTGAGTTACCTGCCGTTCATTCTCACCGGGGCGATTTCCACCCTGACGGCCCTGGATTTCCTTGGTTTCGGCATGCCGGCGGGCAGCGCATCGCTGGGCGAGCTGATCGGCCAGGGCAAGCAGAACCTGCAGGCGCCATGGCTGGGATTGACGGCGTTTTTCACCCTGGCATTGATTCTTTCTTTACTGGTGTTTATCGGCGAGGCATTACGTGATGCTTTCGATCCGAGATCCTGACGCGGACTGTTGATATGAGTACCAACCTGATCGAAATCCGTGACCTCAGCGTCGCCTTCAGTGGTGAAACCGTGGTGCGCAAGCTGTGCCTGGACATCCGCCCCGGTGAATGCCTGGCGCTGGTCGGCGAGTCGGGGTCCGGTAAATCGGTGACCGCCCATTCGATCCTGCAACTGCTGCCCGAAACCGGCACCGAGTCCACCGGCAGCATTCGTTATCGCGGCAGGGAATTGCTCGGCGCGACGCCCAAAGTGCTGCGGGAACTGCGCGGCAACCGGATCGCGATGATTTTCCAGGAGCCGATGACGTCGCTCAATCCGCTGCACAGCATCGAAAAGCAGATCGGCGAAACCCTGCTGCTGCACAAAGGCCTGACGGGTAAACCGGCGCAAGCGCGGATCCTTGAGTTGCTGCACCTTGTCGGCATTCAAAAGCCCAAGGAGCGGCTCAAGGCCTACCCCCATCAACTCTCGGGTGGTCAGCGTCAGCGCGTGATGATCGCCATGGCCCTGGCCTGTGAGCCTGAGTTGCTGATCGCCGACGAACCGACCACGGCGCTGGACGTCACGGTTCAGCGCAAGATTCTGATCCTGCTCAAATCGCTGCAACACCGGCTCGGCATGTCGCTGCTGCTGATCAGCCATGACCTCAACCTGGTGCGCAGCATTGCCCAGCGTGTTTGCGTGATGAAGGCCGGGGAAATCGTCGAGCAGGCCACGTGCGAAACGATTTTTACCGAGCCAAAACACCCTTACAGCCGCATCCTGCTCAACGCCGAGCCGGAGGGTGAAGCCCTGCCCCGTGACGAGCGCGAGAACGTACTGGAAGTGGACAACCTGCGCGTGCAGTTCGCCCTCGGCGGTGGTTTGTTTCAGCGCAAGACTTACCTCAATGCCGTGGACGGCATCAGCCTCAACATTCAGCGCGGCAAGACGCTGGGCATCGTCGGTGAGTCCGGTTCGGGCAAGTCGACACTCGGCCAGGCAATCCTGCGCTTGCTCGACTCCCAAGGCAGCATTCGCTTTCAGGGCGAGGCACTGGATGGCCTGACGCAAAAACAACTGCGACCATGGCGCAAGAAAATGCAGGTGGTGTTCCAGGACCCTTATGGCAGCCTCAGCCCACGCATGTCGGTGGCACAGATCATCAGCGAAGGCCTTGAGGTACACAGCCAGTTGACCGACGAACAGTGCAAGGCCGAAGTGATTCGGGCACTGGAAGAAGTCGGCCTCGACCCGCAAAGTCGCCATCGCTATCCGCACGAATTTTCCGGCGGCCAACGTCAGCGCATCGCGATTGCCCGGGCGCTGGTGCTCAAACCGGCGCTGATCCTGCTGGACGAACCGACCTCGGCGCTGGACCGCACGGTACAAAAACAAGTGGTCGCCCTGCTCCGCCAGCTTCAGGAAAAACATGGCCTGACGTACCTGTTCATCAGTCACGACCTGGCGGTGGTGCGAGCCCTGGCCCATGACATGATTGTGATCAAGGACGGCAAAGTGGTGGAAAGCGGCGCCAGCCATGATGTGTTCGATTCGCCGCAGCATCCGTACACCAAAGAGCTTTTGGCGGCGGCGCATCCGCGGTAGGCATCATTTCAACAGGCAGTGAGACCGCGTCGCCCGCATCGCGAGCAAGCTCGGCTCCTACAGGTTGTACGGCGTTAGACCTGTGGGAGCCGGGCTTGCCCGCGATGAGGCCCGCCCCAGACACCACACTTTCTGGATATAAAACCCATGAACACCACCGAAAGCCTCAAGGATTACCAACGGGTCCGTCTGCTGGCGATCCGTTCGCTGTTCGAGATCATCGAGCAGTCCAGTGAAGGCACGGTGATTGTCGACCGCGATGCGAACATCGTGTGGATGAACGAGCGTTACGCCCGGCGTTTCGGTCTGGAATCGGCGCAAGGCGCCATCGGCAAGGCCTGCGAAAGCGTGATCCCCGGCAGTCTTTTGCGTGAAGTGGTGCGCACCGGGCGCCCGATTTTGTTGGACATGCAGGACACGCCGAAAGAGCCGCTGGTGGTCATGCGCCTGCCGATCCATGACGATGCCGGTGTGGTGATCGGCGCGATCGGTTTTGCCCTGTTCGACGAATTGCGCAGCCTGTCGCCGATGCTCAAGCGCTACATGAGCATGCAGGAAGAACTGGCGTCCACCCGCTCGCTGCTGCGGGCGCGGCAAACCAAATACAATTTCGCCCACTTCATCGGCACCAGCGCCGCCAGCCTGGAAGTCAAACGCCGGGCCCGGCGCAGCGCCAGTGCCGACTCGCCGGTGTTGCTGCTCGGAGAAACCGGCACCGGCAAGGAACTGCTGGCGCAGGCGATCCATGGTGCTTCGCCGCGTGCACATAAAGCCTTCGTCAGCATCAACAGCGCGGCGATTCCCGAATCGTTGCTGGAAGCGGAATTCTTCGGCACCGCCCCCGGCGCCTTCACCGGTGCCGACCGCAAGGGCCGCGCCGGAAAATTGCAGATCGCCCAGGGCGGCACCTTGTTTCTCGATGAAATCGGCGACATGCCGCTGCCGCTGCAAAGCAAATTGCTACGGGTTTTGCAGGAAAAGGAATTCGAGCCGGTCGGTTCCAACGAAGTGATCCAGAGTGATGTGCGGGTGATTGCCGCGACCTCCACGGACCTTGAGGCCGCGATCAAACGCGGCGAGTTTCGCGCGGATTTGTACTACCGCCTCAACGTGCTGCCCATCCACGTGCCGCCGCTGCGTGAACGCCTCGATGACCTGCCGGCACTCAGCGAAGCGATTCTTGAGGAACTGCGCAGTCAGCACGAACTGAACCGCGAGGCGCTGGAGGTGTTGGGCCAGCACGCATGGCCGGGGAACATTCGAGAACTGCGCAACGTCCTGGAGCGGGCGGCGTTGCTCAGTGATGATCTGCTGCTGGATGCCGACGAGATTCGTGCGGCGATTGGCACCTTCACGCCGGTGGAGCGAGCGGCTCCGCTGATGATTGAGCCGGTTGCGCACGAGACGTTTAGCCAGGCTCGGGAGCGGTTTGACCGGCAGTTGATTGAGTCCGCACTCGCGCAATGCGGGGGCAAGGTGATTGAAACTGCGGCGCGGCTGGGGTTGGGTCGGTCGACGTTGTACAAGAAGATGGTGGCGCTCGGGATTGACGAGTCTCTATAAAGAGACATGAATCTCGATTATTAGACAGACCTTCGCGGGCAAGCCCGCTCCCACAGGGTCAGCTATTTTTCAGGAGAACGCCGTCAAACTGTGGGAGCGGGCTTGCCCGCGATGAGGCCATCACTGCCAAACAAGTCTCAATGTAGAGACAAGCCCTCCAGATACCCGCACCATTTCCGGCACACCCCCTTGTATTTCAAGGCCTCTAGCCTCTGGCACGAATCTCGCTATAGGCCTTTTCCACAACAGATCTACCCTACAAAAATAACAATCCAGGAGACACACCATGAGTGTGATCATTGCCTTGGCAGCGCTCGCGCTGTTGATGCTGGCTGCTTACCGTGGCTATAGCGTTATCCTTTTTGCCCCGATTGCCGCCCTCGGCGCCGTCCTGCTCACTGACCCTTCCGCCGTCGCCCCAGCCTTTACCGGGGTGTTCATGGAGAAAATGGTCGGCTTCATCAAGCTGTATTTCCCGGTGTTCCTGCTCGGCGCGGTGTTCGGCAAACTGATCGAGTTGTCCGGCTTCTCGCGCTCCATCGTCGCCGCTGCTATTCGCCTGCTCGGCACGCGCCAGGCGATGCTGGTGATTGTGCTGGTCTGCGCCCTGCTGACATACGGCGGCGTGTCGCTGTTTGTGGTGGTCTTCGCGGTGTATCCGTTTGCCGCCGAAATGTTCCGCCAGAGCAACATCCCCAAGCGTTTGATCCCGGCAACCATCGCCCTCGGCGCGTTCTCGTTCACCATGGACGCCCTGCCCGGTACCCCGCAAATACAGAACATCATCCCCAGCACCTTCTTCAACACGACCGCGTGGGCGGCGCCGTGGTTGGGTGTGATCGGCGCGATCTTCGTGTTCTGCGCGGGCATGCTGTTTCTTCAGCGCCAGCGCAACAAGGCTCAGCTTGCCGGTGAAGGTTATGGCACCGAACTGCGCAACGAGCCGGAAACTGCTGCCGACATCAAGCTGCCCAACCCGTGGATCGCCCTATCGCCGCTACTGGCCGTCGGCATCATGAACTTGCTGTTTACCCAGTGGATTCCGCAGTGGTACGGCAAGACCCACAGCCTCGCGCTGCCGGGTATGGCGGCGCCGGTCACCACCGATATCGCCAAGCTCACCGCGATTTGGGCGGTTCAGGCAGCCTTGCTGGTCGGCATCATCATGGTGCTGGTGTTCGGCTTCCAGGCGATTCGCGGCAAGTTGGCTGAAGGCAGCCGAAGTGCAGTCAGCGGTTCGTTGCTCGCGGCGATGAACACCGCTTCGGAATACGGCTTCGGCGCGGTGATCGCCTCGTTGCCAGGCTTCCTGGTGCTGGCCGACTGGCTCAAGAGCATCCCCAACCCGCTGGTCAATGAAGCGATTACCGTGACCTTGCTGGCCGGCATCACCGGTTCTGCGTCGGGCGGCATGAGCATTGCGCTGGCGGCCATGGCCAATGACTTCATCGCCGCTGCCCATGCAGCCAACATTCCGCTGGAAGTGCTGCACCGTGTGGCCGCGATGGCCAGTGGTGGCATGGACACCTTGCCGCACAACGGCGCCGTGATCACGTTGCTGGCGGTCACCGGCCTGACGCACCGCGAGGCCTACAAAGACATTTTCTGTATTACGCTGATCAAGACCCTGGCGGTCTTCGTGGTCATCGGCACTTTCTACGCCACTGGCATTGTGTGAGGTATTCATGACGACTCTTACAGGCAAAACCGCGCTGGTCACCGGTTCTACCAGCGGCATCGGCCTGGGCATCGCGCTCAGCCTGGCCAAGGCTGGCGCGAACGTGGTGCTCAATGGTTTCGGCGACGCCTCCAAGGTGATTGCCGAAGTCCAGCAGTTCGGCGGCAAGGTCGGTCATCATCCGGCCGACGTCAGCGACCCGGCGCAGATTGCCGACATGGTCGCTTATGCCGACCGTGAGTTCGGTGGCATCGACATTCTGGTCAACAACGCGGGCATCCAGCATGTGGCGCCGGTAGAAGAGTTTCCGGTGGAACGCTGGGATTCGATTATCGCGATCAACCTGTCGTCGGTGTTTCACAGCACCCGCCTGTGCCTGCCGCGCATGCGGGCCAAGAATTGGGGGCGGATAATCAACATCGCCTCAGTGCATGGCCAGGTCGGGTCGACGGGCAAGGCTGCCTACGTCGCCGCCAAGCATGGAGTGATCGGCTTGACCAAAGTGGTCGGCCTGGAAACCGCGACGACCCACGTCACCTGTAACGCGATTTGCCCGGGATGGGTGCTGACGCCGTTGGTGCAGAAGCAGATTGATGACCGCGCCGCGACCGGAATTGATCCGCAGCAGGCGCAGCATGATTTACTGGCCGAGAAGCAGCCGTCGCTGGAGTTCGTGACGCCGCCGCAACTGGGTGAACTGGTGCTGTTTTTGTGCAGCGAAGCCGGCAGCCAGGTACGTGGCGCGGCGTGGAATATTGATGGCGGGTGGTTGGCGCAGTAACCCACCCTGATCGTTCCCACGCTCTGCGTGGGAATGCAGCCCGGGACGCTCTGCGTCCCAAGTGCCGAACGCGGAGCGTCCGTTGAGGCATTCCCACGCGGAGCGTGGGAACGAGAGAAGAAGAGGCAAATCATGTCCGACATCCTCTGGCAACCCAGCGCCGAGCGAATCGCCAAGACGCGCATGGACGCCTTTCGGCGTTCCATCAGTCAGCGACACCACATCCATATCGATGACTACCCCGCCCTGCACCAATGGTCCATTGATCATCGCGAAGATTTCTGGCAAGCCATCGTCGATTACTTCGACATCGATTTTCACGACCAGCCGGATGCGGTGTTGGTCGAGGGCACGCAAATGCCCAGCGCCCAGTGGTTCCCCGGCGCCACTCTGAATTTTGCCGAACACCTGCTGCGCCGTCGCGACGATGCCATCGCGGTGATTGCCATTGGCGAGAATGGCCAGCGCGAACACCTGACGTGGGCGGAACTGGCCGAGCACGTTGCCGGGTTCCAACACAGCCTGATCGCTGCGGGTGTCGGCCTCGGTGATCGCGTAGCGGCGTGCATGCCCAACACCTGGCAAACGCTGGTGGCCATGCTCGGCACTACTAGCCTGGGGGCGATCTGGTCCTGTTCGTCGCCGGATTTTGGCACCCAGGGCGTGATCGACCGTTTCGGCCAGATCGAACCGAAAGTACTGGTCACCTGCGCCGGTTACCACTATGCCGGCAAGGACATCGACCAGACCGGCAAAATCAACGAAATTCTTGAACGCCTGCCGTCGTTGCAGCAGTTGATCGTGGTGCCTTACGCAAAACCACAAACGCACATCGTGGACTTCCACACCCCGGCCAATGTCACGCTCTGGGAGGATTTCTACGACGTCGGCGGTGAACCGGATTTCGTCCCCGTACCCTTCGCTCATCCGCTGTACATCCTCTATTCCAGCGGCACCACTGGCGTGCCGAAATGCATCGTCCACAGCACCGGTGGCGTACTGCTGCAACACGTCAAGGAACACGGCTTGCATTGTGATCTGGGCGCCGGCGACCGTCTGTTCTACTACACCACTTGCGGCTGGATGATGTGGAACTGGCTGGTCTCGGCGCTGGCGGTGGGTAGCGCCGTTGTCCTGTACGACGGCTCACCCTTCCATCCGGACCCGCAACGCTTGATCGACCTGATCGACGACGAGTGCATCAGCGTCTTCGGCACCAGCCCCAAGTACCTGGCAACCCTGGAAAGCAACGGCGTCAAACCGCGCGAAAGTCACGCGCTGTGCAGCCTGAAAACCCTGCTCTGCACCGGCTCCGCGCTGTCACCGCAGAGTTACGATTACGTCTATCGCGACTTCAAGACTGACCTGTGCCTGGCCTCGATGTCCGGAGGTACCGACATCGTTTCGTGCTTCGTGAACAGCAATCCGTTTCAACCGGTATGCCGTGGCGAGATTCAGGGCAAAAGCCTGGGCATGGCGGTCGAAGTCTGGAACGACGACGGCAAGCCTGTGATTGGCGAAAAAGGTGAATTGGTGTGCACCCGGCACTTTCCGGTGATGCCCATCGGTTTCTGGAATGACCCGCAGCAGGAGAAGCTTCACACCTCGTATTTCAGCCAGTTCCCGGGTGTCTGGGCCCAAGGCGATTACGCCGAACAACTGCCGCACGGCG
This sequence comes from Pseudomonas sp. C9, assembly GCF_002000165.1. NCBI lineage: Bacteria > Pseudomonadati > Pseudomonadota > Gammaproteobacteria > Pseudomonadales > Pseudomonadaceae > Pseudomonas > Pseudomonas sp. C9. The sequence continues at coordinate 281,247 of NZ_MPAK01000001.1, forward strand.
CGATGATGATCCATGGCCGTTCGGATGCGGTGCTTAACCCTGGCGGCGTGCGCATCGGTACGGCGGAGATTTACCGTCAGGTGGAAAAAGTCCCGCAAGTGCTGGACAGCGTGGCCATTGGTCAACAATGGCAGGGAGACGTGCGGGTGGTGCTGTTTGTGCGATTGCGCGACGGTGTCGAACTCGATGAAGCCTTGCAGCAGCAGATCTGCCAGATGATCCGCGCCAACACCACGCCGCGGCATGTGCCAGCGAAGATCGTCGCGGTCACCGATATTCCACGAACCATCAGCGGCAAGGTCGTCGAGTTGGCGGTACGCAATGTGGTGCATGGGCAAAAGGTCAAAAACACCGATGCACTGGCCAATCCCGAGGCGCTGGAACAGTTCCGAAACCGCCCCGAACTGCAGGATTGAAAATGTTTCCCTGTGGGTCAGCGTCATTACAGTTGGCCCGCGGGGCTGACAGCGCATCGATTTCCATGGCAAAAAGCGCCCGCAAAGCATTCAATGCAAAAATAATGACCCCAAACGGGCCATCCAGCGTCTACCCCTCTACGAGAAAAGTAGACGCCGCCACACCGGCTTAAACGCAGGACGACTTGATGAACGCATTCCCCATCGGCAGCGATGCCCAGGCCTTGATTGCCAGGCTGGACTGGACACGCACCCCATTGGGCGCGGCCGGCACCTGGCCACAGAGCCTGCGCACCGCCGTGGATATCGTGATCCACTCACCGATGCCAATGCTGTTGCTGTGGGGTCCGCAACTGACACAGATTTACAACGATGGCTTCGCCCTCCTCGCCGGCAGCAAGCATCCACACGCTTTCGGACAGCCGACGCATCAAATCTGGCCAGATCTCCAGGACTTTACCGACCCGATTTACAGCGCTGTCCTACAGGGCCAGGTACGCACCTACAGCGAACAGCGCTTTACCTTGCAGCGTGACGGTGCGGATTCCGACTTCTGGCTGGATTTGACCTACAGCCCGATCCGCGATGAAAGCGCCGAGGTCGCCGGAATCCTGGTCACCGCCATTGAAACCAACGAACGCCGCCGCATCGCCCTGGAACTGGAGCAGCGCTCGGCCGCGAGCCTCAAGGCCCAGCGCGAAACCGAGCAACGCCTGCAACTGGCCTTGGCGGCCACCGACGCGGTCGGCACCTGGGACTGGGACATCGGTGAAGACCGTTTCCTCGCCGATGCCCATTTCGCCCAACTGCACGGCGTCAACCCGGAACTGGCCGGGCAGTTACCCATCAGCGAGTACTTGCACGGCGTGCACCCCGAAGACCGGGCGATGATCGCGCGCAGCATCAAGCACTGCATCACCCATGGCACCGAGTACGCCGAGGAGTATCGCCTGCTGCAACCCGACGGCCAGTTGCGCTGGGTGTTTGCCCGGGGTCGTTGCTATAAGGATCACCATGGCCGGCCGATGCGTTTTCTCGGGGCGGCGCTGGACCTTACCGAGCGCAAACACACCGAACAGGCGCTGCGCCAAAGCCAGACCGAGCTGCAACTGATCATCAATGCCATGCCGATCCTGATCAGCTACGTCGACAGTGAAGAGCGTTTTCGCCTGAACAATTCCGCCTACCTGGACTGGTACGGCCTGACGCCCCAAGAGCTCTTTGGCAAAACCATTCGTGAAGTGCTGGGTGACGAGGCCTATGCGTTGCGCGCCGAATACATCGGCGAAGCCCTGAAGGGCAAGCCCTGCAGTTTCAGTATCAGCACGCCACACCGTGACGGCAGCCTGCGCCAGGCGCTGATGAATTACCTGCCGCGCCACGGTGCGGACGGCGCGGTGAATGGTTTCTACATTTTTGTAATCGACGAAACCGAGCGCAAGCAGACCGAGGAAGCCTTGCGCAACCTCAACGAAACCCTGGAAGAGCGCGTCGCCGCCCGCACACAGCAGTTGGCCGAAGCCAACCAGCGTCTGCAGAACGAGATGGTCGAACGCGAGCGTGCCGAGGACGCCTTGCGTCATGCACAGAAAATGGAGGCCGTCGGCCAACTCACCGGCGGTATCGCCCATGACTTCAACAACATGCTCACCGGGATCATCGGCAGTCTCGACCTGATGCAGCGCTACATCTCCGACGGGCGTACTGCCGAGATTGGCCGTTTTACCGAAGCCGCCGTGTCCTCGGCCAACCGCGCCGCCGCGCTGACCCATCGCCTGCTGGCGTTCTCCCGTCGCCAGTCACTGGATCGCAAGCCGCTCAATGCCAACGAGCTGGTGCGTTCGCTGGAGGATTTGCTCAGCCGGACCAAGGGCGACCACATCGAGCTCAAACTGCAACTGGCCGATGAAGTCTGGTCGATCAGCACCGACGTCAGCCAACTGGAAAATGCCCTGCTCAACCTGGTGATCAACGCCCGCGATGCGATGCCCGGTGGCGGCGAACTGCTGATCGAAACGGCGAATGTTTACCTCGACGGCAGCGACATCACCACGGTGGAACCGGTCAAGGCCGGGGACTACGTGATGATCGCCGTCAGCGACAACGGCACCGGCATGACGCCGTCGGTATTGGCCAAGGCGTTCGACCCGTTCTTCACCACCAAGCCCATCGGCCAGGGCACCGGCCTGGGGTTGTCGATGATTTACGGCTTCGCCCAGCAATCGGGCGGGCATGTCAGCCTGTTCAGCTTGCCGGGCCAGGGCACCAGCGTGCGCCTGTATTTGCCACGCCTGCACGCCATGGAACCGCAGGACGTGCTGACGCCGGTGACGGGCGAGGCACCCGCAGCGATTGCCGGGGAAACCGTGGTGTTGGTGGAAGATGATCCGGCGGTGCGCATGCTGGTGCTCGACCTGCTCAAAGAGCTGGGTTACCACGCTTACGAAGCCGAAGATGCGACAACGGCCCTGCCCTTGCTGGAGTCTGATTTGCGGGTCGACCTGCTGGTGACCGATGTCGGGCTGCCGGGCATGAACGGGCGGCAACTGGCAGAAATCGCCCGCCAGCATCGCCCGGGACTGAAAGTGCTGTTCATGACCGGTTACGCGGAAACAGCCGCCGAACGCCAGGGGTTCCTCGAAGAAGGCATGGACATGGTCGCCAAGCCTTTTTCCATTGATCTGCTGGCCAACAAGATTCGCACGATGATCGGCCAACCGGACTGAGTTAAGGCATAATCGCGCCCCCCCGCTGGTATCAACATAGCCACCACCGTTGCAAGGTATGCCCATGAAAGCTCAAGCCCGCCATATTCTGGTGAAAACCTCGGAAGAAGCCGAGCAGCTCAAACAACGCATCGCCAAGGGCGAAGCCTTCGATGTGCTGGCCAAAAAGTACTCCACCTGCCCGTCCGGCAAGCGCGGCGGCGACCTGGGTGAAGTTCGGCCGGGGCAGATGGTCGGGGTCATTGATGCGGTGATTTTCAAGAAACCGCTGCGGGTGGTGCATGGGCCAATCAAGAGCAAGTTCGGGTATCACCTGGTGCAGGTGTTTTACCGGGATTGATCGGTTGGCTGTTGGGCCCCATCGCGGGCAAGCCCGCTCCCACAGGTTTTGTGAACACCGAAGATCCACTGTCGGAGCGAGCCTGCTCGCGAACCGATGGCGCAGCCAGTGGCCATCCACCGCTATCTTGGGATCAACGCTCCCGGCACCTGAATCACCCGGCTCGCCAGTCGATGCCCCGCCTCCGCCGCCTCCGCCGGGCTCCCGCCCTTGAGTCGGCTGGCCAGATACGCCGCACTGAACGAATCCCCCGCCGCCGTGGTGTCTACAACGCGCTCGACCTTCTGCGCCGGCACCTCGAACATCTCGCCGTCGCAACGAATCAAACAAGCCTCGGCGCCACGCTTGAGCACCACTTCCGGCGTACCGATCTGCTCGTAAGCCTCGAACACCGCCTCGCCGCTGGAGAAATGAAACAGCGCCTGCTCGTCCTCAAGGGTCAGCAACGCCAGGTCCACATACGGCAAAACACTGCGATACGCCGCGCGAGCTTCTTCGACTGAAGTCCACAGCCGTGGCCGATAATTGTTGTCGAAGACGATCCGCGCATCTCGTTGACGGGCTTCAATCAACGTTTCCAGCAACTTTTCCCGACCTTGCACACCGAGCACCGCCAGGGTAATGCCGCTGAAATACAGCACGTCGTAATCCGGCAGTGCCGCCAGGATCGGCGCGGCCGCTGGCGTGGTGAAGCAATCGCGCACGGCGGCTTCGTTGCGCCAGTAGAGGAAACGGCGCTCACCGGCGGCATCGGTCTGGATGCAATACAAACCGGGCAAGCGACCGGGCAAACGCTGGACCATGCCCAAGCCGATGTCTTCGCTGGCCCAGTGCTGGCACATCGCATCGCTGAAACTGTCGTCGCCCAGGGCCGTGACGTAGTCGACGATACCGCGCTCGCCCAGTTCACGGGCCAGGTAGACGGCGGTGTTCAGGGTATCGCCGCCGAAGCTTTGTTGGAGGCTGCCGTCGGCGCGATGTTGCAGCTCGATCATGCATTCGCCGATCAGGGCGATGCGTGGGGCATCTGGCCCCAGGGTGTTGATGGTGTGCATTGTGTGGGGTCTCTGGTGTTTCTTTGTTGTCTGGGCGGGCCTCATCGCGAGCAAGCTCCGCTCCTACAGGGATCGTCTAACCCCTGTAGGAGCCGGGCTTGCCCGCGATTGCCGCACCTCGGTATCAAGCCTTAGAAACAGGTTTCCATGGTTTCGATGACATTCAGCTGTTCATCCACCAGACACCCGGTACGCCACTTGTCGAACGTCAGGCACGGGTGCGAGGTGCCGAACGAAATGATGTCGCCCACCCGCAATTCAACCCCCGGCGCGACGGTCATGAACGCGTGTTGATCCATCACCGCTGTCACCTTGCAGGCGCTGACGTCATCGCCGTTGGCCGGGATCACCCCGGCCTTGTAACGCAGCAGCGGCACCGGCAAACCGGCGTCATAGGCCACATCGCGCTTGCCCAGGGCAATCACCGCAAAACCCGGCTCCGGCATCGACTGCACGTGCGCCCAGACTTCCAGTGCCGGGCGCAGGCCTTCGTGCAGGTCGCTGCGACGGTCGAGCACGCAGCACTGCGCTTCTTTGTAGATGCCATGATCGTGCGCCACGTAGCTGCCGGGACGCAGCACGCTGAGGAAACGGCCCGCGGCGTTCTGCGCTTCGAAAGACTCAGCGATCAAGTCGTACCAGGCCGAGCCCGACGCGGTGATGATCGGCTTGTCGATGGCAAACGCGCCGCTGTCCTGCAACTGCACCGCCAAACGCACCAGAGAGGCGGCGAAATCACGAATGCCGGTGACCGCATGATCACCATGGATCACGCCTTCGTAGCCTTCGATACCGGTCAGTGCCAACGCCGGTTGTGCGTTGATCGCTTTGGCCAGTGCGAGAACTTCGTCTTCCGTGCGGCAACCGCAACGACCACCCACCACGCCGTATTCGATCATCACGTTCAGGCGCACACCGCGCGAGGCGAAGAACGCCCCGAGGTCGGCGACGTTGTCCGGGTGATCGACCATGCAATGGAAATCAAAGGTCGGGTCTGCCAGCAGATCGGCGATCAGCGCCATGTTCGGCGTGCCCACCAACTGGTTGGCCATCAGCACCCGACGCACACCGTGGGCGTAAGCCGCGCGAGTTTGCGTAGCGCTCGCCAGGGTGATGCCCCAGGCACCGGCGTCCAGTTGGCGGCGAAACAGTGCCGGGGTCATGCTGGTTTTGCCGTGAGGCGCGAGTTCGGCACCGCTGTTGCTGACAAACGTCTGCATCCACCGAATGTTGTGCTCCAGCGCTTCGCGGTGCAGCACCAGCGCCGGCAGGCTGACGTCGCGTACCAGATTGGCGCCGGCCTGGGCAAAGCCCTTTTCCACGGCGGCAGTATTTTGGGCAGTAGACATGGTCGAACTCCTCACATTCGCGGCCGCAGGCAGCCGCTGTTATTCGTTGATACGCCGGGCCAGGCTGTTGGCGCTGTCGATCAGCACCTGGCGATAAGCGTCGTAATTGTTCTTGGCATCGTCCCGTGGAGCGACGATGCACAAGGTCGCGATGGCAACGCCGGTCGGGTCTTTGACCGGAGCGGCGAAGCAGTGGGTAAAGGTGTCGGCGACACTATCGAAAGAGAAGAAGCCCTCGATACCGGCCTGACGGATCTCCTGGAGAAACTGCTCCAGCGCCAGACGCTCGCCGTTGGGCAGGATGAAGTCGTCGTGGTCGATCAAGTCGACGATTTCCTGGTCACTCAAGTGCGTCAGCAGAAGGCGCCCGGACGCCGTCCACGGAATCGGCGCGTTCTCGCCGATGTCCGAAGAAATGCGGAAATGCCGCTCGCCTTCCTTCATCAGTGCCACCGTGTATTTGCGCCCGTTGAGCAGGCACATCTGGGCGGTTTCATGGGTCTGGCTGACGATCTCCTGCAAGGCATGATCAGCCTCGCGGGTCAGGTCGAAATGACGCAAATGCGCCTGCCCCAGGAAGTACAGCTGACGGCCGAGGTAAACGTGACCGTCCTTGCCCACGGCCTCCAGAACCCGACGTTCCAGCAGCGAGGCCACCAGTTCGTAGACCGTGGATTTCGGACTGCCGATGCCGCTGGCGATTTCGTTCGGGCGCAGGGGTTTGCCGATTTCCTTGAGGAAGTCGAGGATATCGAACGCCCGGTCCAGCCCACGTGCCCGGCGCTTGATGGTGTCTTCGGTCATGTCAGTGGTTCCCATTCAAATTCGCCGGGGAGTTTACCCAGAGTCCCGCGGTGACCGTTAGGCCGCCATCGCTGGCAAGCCAGCTCCCACAGGGATTGTGTGAACACTGGAGATCCAATGTGGGAGCGTGGCTTGCCCGCGATGAAGTCACCTCGGTTCAGGCCTTTTTCTTGTACGCGATGCAGTCGATCTCAACCTTGCAGTCGACCATCATGTTCGCCTGCACACACGCGCGCGCCGGGGCGTGCTCGGGGCTGAAGTACTCGGAAAACACTTTGTTGAAGCTCCAGAAATCCCGTGGGTCTTCCAGCCATACGCCCGTGCGCACCACGTCTTCCAGGCCATAACCGGCCTCTTCGAGAATCGCGATCAGGTTTTTCATGGTCTGGTGAGTCTGCTCGACAATGCCACCCACAATGATTTCGCCATCCAGCGCCGGCACCTGGCCAGACACATGCAGCCAGCCATCGGCTTCAACGGCGCGTGCAAAAGGACGGGGCTGGCCGCCACCGGCGGTGCTGCCGGTGCCGTAACGAGTAATGCTCATGAGTGTTTCTCCTGATTGAGAAGTGAAAATGCTTCTGAAAAAAATCAGAAGCGCGTGTTCTTGAGAAATTCCGCCAGTCGCGGTGATTGCGGACGTTCGAACAGCTCCTTGGGTGGCCCCTGCTCTTCAATGCGCCCCTGATTCATGAAAACGATCTTGTCCGAAACTTCGAACGCAAAACGCATTTCGTGGGTGACCAGCAACATGGTCATGCCTTCGTCGGCCAGGCCCTTGATCACGTTCAGCACCTCGCCTACCAGCTCAGGGTCGAGCGCCGAGGTGACTTCATCAAACAGCATCAGGCTCGGGTTCATCGCAATCGCCCGGGCAATCGCCACGCGCTGTTGCTGACCGCCGGACAACTGACCGGGATAGTGATCACGGCGCTCCAGCAAACCGACGCGCTCCAGCCATTTTTCCGCCAGCGCGACCGCTTCGTCCTTGTGGAGCTTCTTGACCTTGAGCAAACCCAGCGTGACGTTTTGCAACGCGGTGAGGTGCGGGAACAGGTTGAACTGCTGGAACGCCATGCCGGTCATCGCACGATGACGGGCGATGACTTTTTCCGGGTGGCGCACACGCTTGCCGTTGACCTCGTCATAGCCGATGGACTCGCCATCGAGCATGATCTGCCCGCCCTGAAACTCTTCGAGCATGTTCACGCAACGCAACAGTGTGGTTTTGCCCGAGCCGCTGGAGCCGATCAGTGTGACGACGTTGCCGCGCTGCATGCTCAGGTCTACGCCCTTGAGCACTTCGAGCTTGCCGTACTGTTTGTGCAGCCCGCGAATGTCCAGCAGGGCCTGACCGTTTTGCATGTTGGAAGTTTGAGTCATGGCAAGGCCACCCGCTTTTCAATGTGCCGGCCGAGTAATTCGATGCCGTAGTTGATGACGAAAAACAGAAATCCGGCGAACAGGTAAAACTCCAGGGTCATGAAGGTCCGGGCGATGATCTGCTGCGTGCTGAGCAGCAACTCGGCCACACCGATCACCGACAACAGGGTCGACGCCTTGACGATCTCGGTCGATGAGTTGACCCAGGTCGGCAGGATTTGCCGCAGCGCCTGAGGCAACAGCACATACCCGAGGGCCTGATAAAACGTCAGGCCGATGGCTTTGCTCGCTTCCATCTGCCCGCTGGGTAATGCTTGCAACGCACCGCGCACGATTTCGGCGACGTGGGAGCCGCAAAACAGCGTCAGACCCAAGGCACCGGCCTGAAACGCGCTGATCTGCCAACCCAGTGCCGGCGCCATGTAGAAGCAGGCCAGCACCAACACAAATACCGGCGTCCCGCGAATCAGGTCGACATAAAAACGAAACGGCGCGCGCATCCAGAACTTGCCGTAGGTCAGCACCAGGCCGGCGACAATGCCGACCATCGTACCCAGCAAAATGGCCAGTGCCGACACCTGCACGCTGGTCAAAAAGCCTTGCCACAACACTTCGCGGGCCACCCATAACTCATGCAACCAACTGGGGGATTCGTACATGGGGCCTCCTATCGGCGGATCGCCAGACGCTGTTCGAGGTAACGCAGCATCATGGCAATGAGGTAGCAGGCCGCAACATAGAGCGCCGTGGTCACCAGCCAGGTTTCAATCACCCGGTAGCTCTCGACATTGATCTTGCGCGCGTAATAGGTCAGCTCCGGCACCGCAATCGCAGCGGCCAGCGAAGTGTCCTTGAACAGCGAAATGAAGTTGTTCGACAAGGCTGGCAGCACATTGCGCAACATCACCGGAACGGTGACGTACGCCTTGACCTGCCACTCGCCCAGGCCAATGGCCAACCCGGCTTCGCGCTGCCCCTTGGGAATGCTCAACAAGCCGCCCCGGAACACTTCGGTCAGATACGCCCCGGCATACAGCGACAGCGTGATGATGAACGACGGGATCTTGTCCAGGCGAATGCCCAGGCTCGGCAAGGCAAAGTAGATCAACAGAATCAATACCAGAATCGGTGTATTGCGGATCACCGTCACATACACCGACGCCAGCACCCGCAATGCGCGGTGCTTCGAAAGCAAAGCAAACGCCATCATCAGGCCGATCACACAGCCGATGGCGATCGACACCAGTGCCAGTTCGAGGCCCAGACCGAGCCCCGCCAGCAAGGTGTCGAAATCGCGCCACACGGCGGCAAAATTCAACTGATAGTTCATGGTCAGCAGTACCTTGAGCGGGGCGCGTTACAGGCGCCCCGCTCTCACGGGATCATTTGAATTCGACAGGGAAACCGATGGCCGGCGACGGCAGCTCGACACCGAACCACTGTTTGAACGACGCCGCGTAGGTCGGGAACTCCACGCCGGTCATGGCTTCATGCAAGGTGGTGTTGACGAAGTTCAGCCAGTCCTGATCGCCACGTTTGACTGCGCAGGCGTAGGTTTGCGGGCTCCAGGCGTAAGTCGGGCTGCGATAGCGGCCAGGGTTCTGCACCATCAGGTATTTGACCGACGACTGATCGGTGGCGGCGGCATCGGCACGGCCGGAGTTCACGGCCTGGTACATCAAATCCACACTGTCGTACTGATCGACCTTGGCCTTGGGCAGTGCCTGGTGCACCAACTCCTCGGCGTACACGTTCTGCAACACCGCCACGGTCACGCTGTCGCCAGCGGCCTTGAGGTCTTCGATTTCCTTGTACTTGCTGTTCGCCGGCAACAGCAGGCCGACGCCTTCACGGTAATACGGCAGGGTGAATGCCACCTGTTGCGCACGACTGGCGGTCACGGTGATGAACTGGCAACTGATGTCGACCTTGTCGGTGAGCAGATTGGGAATCCGCGCATCGGACGACTGCACCACGAACTCGACCTTGGTCGGGTCGTTGAACAACCCCTTGGCAATCATCCGCCCGATATCGATATCGAACCCCTGCAACTTGCCATCCGCTCCCTGGAAGTGCCACGGCGCATTGGTGCTGCCCGTGCCCACAATCAATTTCCCGCGGGCCAGCACGCTATCGAGCTTGCTGTCTGCTGCCTGGGCCATGCCCATGACAGAGGCAGACGCGGCGAAAAGGAAAACACACGCTTTAAACAAGGAAGGTCGGCGATGCATGGCAAGCACTCCAGGGTGATGTTTATTCCGCTATACCGGACACGAGTATGTAACAGCGGAATAGACAGCAGAAAGTGTGCCACAGGTTGTGGAGGGAATGTTGGGGAGATTGAAAAGTGTTTTGAATCAAATGGATGTGCGAAAGCACGGCAAGAGTGTTACGGAACGCACGATCAAGGGAGCGCTACCGTTGGCCACAGTTGGCGGGTATCTGGTTCACATCTGGGATGTCGGTGAGCCAAGACGGTGCTGACTAATAATGCATTCTTTCTTGGAGGAATCGAGAAGGGCAAAGTATTGCGTGCCCTACACTCCACATTTTCTTCCACGATCAATCAGGGCATCTGGCATCTACGAGTACAGCGTCTCCGTCGGCGCACATTCCTTTCGGAATAAGCCTTCAGACAGCTCCCGTCAGCGATCGCCTGCATTTTTGTAAACATCGCCCCGTTCTCGTTTCCCCACGGCGATGACAGTCACTATCAACACCTCGTCCTTCACTCGATAAACCATCCTGTATCCAGCACCACGTAGCTTGATCTTGTAAGCATTTCCAAGCCCGCTTAGCCGGTCTGCGGGAACATGCGGATTAAGCAGTCGCTCCTGAAGCTTCCTTTTGAATTGCTCCCTTAGGTTGCCCCCCAGCTTTTGCCATTCTTTCCACGCTTTTTCAGAGAATTCCAGCTCATAGGTCATCAATTGAAACCTTTATGGTGGGATCGTTCTCTCGTTCTTTGCAAAGAGCGATTAACTCCAAATCTTCCAAACGACTCATCATCGCTTCGTACTCCTTGGCGGGAACGCAATAGAAAGCCGGCTCATTACGGTTGAGGATCGCAACAGATAAACCACCACCGGCAGCAACCGTACCCATCGGGTTTTTTTTCAGCTCGGAGATGCTCGCCACGACTTGCGAAAGCACGATATGTGTCATGAATTTGTTCCTATGAGTGCTTTTAGAGACGCTAAAAATAGCACTCTAAAGCGCATCTGAGTTCCATCCTTTTGAGAGAAATTTCACGCCCCCAAGGCAAGGGTGTCTCATTACAGATCCTGAACAGTGCTTGTTCTCGATTGCACAAAAAGTATCACGTCATACGCATCTGGATTTCTGAGATCTCCGTCGGGAGAATCGTGTAATACCGTGCGCAACTTCCGAGACAACGTAAGAAGTTTCCCACCTGTAATTTCTGACAGTAGACGCACCTCATTCCCCTCCTTTACCGTCGACAAACCCTCGATGGTCGTTGTGAAAAGGAGATTTCAATGAGCTCGACAAACCACCTGACCTCGCTGGCCCCGGTGTATCGCAAGGCACTGAAAACCTGGCGTCCTGTGATCCTGTATTTCGGCAACGAACACTGCCCGGCCTGCGAATGGGCGGAACCGATCTTTCGCCAGGTTGCCGAGCGCTATCGCCATCACGCGAATATCTACGTGTTGAACACCAGCGAATCACCTCGGCATCCGAACGTTACGGGTACGCCGACGGTGCTGTTTTTCAAGGACGGGAGATTGAGGAAGAAACTCAAGGGCATTGGCTCTCAGGAGACCCTGGAGCAGGATTTCGCCCACCACGTCGGCAGGCTCAGGCCGCGATATGTGCGCCAGGCGCCGAGTCACGATCTAGCATGGTTGCGCCAGACGTTGCGCAGATTGTGTACCGTGCCTCGGGCCTTTGAGCGGTTGAATCGTCGAGCCGGGTGTTAAGGCTTGGCAATAGTGGTGTTTGACAGGACGCTATCGCGTGCAAGCTTGCTCGCGAAATTGTCGTGCTCAGGAATGTTTGACCTGCTCGATGTACCTCACCACCGCCGCCGATTTCTCGAAGCGACGATAAATCAGCGACAGCCAGGACGTCGCTTCACAGCCGCTGATCTTGCGATACAGGACGCCGGGCAAACCGACGTGGCCGACCACCGATTCCGGCACGACTGCCACGCCCTGCCCCAACGACACCAAGGCAATCACGGCCACCAACCCGCCCGGTTGCGCCCCCAGGGTCGGCGAAAAGCCGCCTTGGGCGGCCACTTGCAAGGTGCCGCTGATTTGTTCCGGCAGGATGAACGTCTCGTTTTGCAAATGTTGCGGGCCGATGTCCGGCAAACGGCACAGCCAGGACTCGGCCGAGACCGCGAGCACAAAACCTTCTGCGTCGAGGCGGATCTCGTCCAGTCCTTCCGGCAGCGTCATCGGCGAACGGACGTAGCCCATGTCAAATCGACCATCGAGCACCATGGCCGGCAACGTGGCCATGGAGCTTTCCCGCACATTCAGACTCACGTCGGGGCATTCGCGGCTGAAGGCTTGCACCTGTTTTTGCAGCACGCCGCCGAACACCGCCGAGGCCACGTAACCCAGTTCGATATGACCAATGTCGCCACGCCCAGCCCGCTGTGCGTTGCGCTGTGCACATTCGAATTGGCGCACGGTGGCTTCGGCCTCGATCACCAGCGCCGCGCCCGCCTCGGTCAGCTTCACGTCACGCTGCTGGCGCAAGAACAACCGAGCCCCCAGTTCGCTTTCCATGTCCTGGATCTGTCGGCTCAAGGTCGGCGGCGCGATGCCCAAATGTTCGGCGGCGCGGGTGAAATTGCGCTGCCGGGCAACGGCCAGAAAATAGCGAAAATGGCGAATTTCCATTAGTGCGTTAGCCCAAAGGTAATGAATTGACGGTCCATGCCTAACAAAGCAAGCCCCTGCTGGCGATAAGCTGCATGGCCCCTCACAGTAAAGAGCTCCGGTCATGCCCGTCAAACCCAAGGTCAGCCCGCGACTGACGTTACTCACAGCCTCAGGTGTCTGCTCGCTGATCGTGCTGGACACCAACATCGTCGCGGTCACGTTGCCGACCATCGCACGGGACCTCGGCGCAAACTTTGCCGACATCGAATGGGTCGTCAGCGCCTACATGCTGGCGTTCGCCGCCCTGCTACTGCCCGCGGGCAGCATTGCCGACCGCTTTGGCCGGCAGAAAACCCTGCTCTGGGGCCTGGGCATTTTCATTCTTGCGTCCCTCGGGTGCGGTGCGGCGCCCAACGCGTTGTTCCTCGATATTGCGCGGGCGATCAAGGGGGTCGGCGCGGCACTGTTGTTGACCTCGGCACTGGCCTCCATTGGCCACACCTTTCACGATGAAGTCGAGCGGGCCAAAGCCTGGGCGTTCTGGGGGGCGTGCATGGGGGTGGCGATGACCGCGGCGCCGACGGTCGGCGGGCTGATCACCGAATACATCGGCTGGCGCTGGATTTTTTACCTCAACCTGCCCATTGGCGTGTTCTTGATGGTCATGGTCTGGCGCACCGTACCGGAATCCAGAGACGCCCAATCCGCACGCCTCGATCCCTGGGGCAGCCTGGCATTCAGTGCAAGTTTGTTGTGCCTGATCTGGGGGTTGATCGAGGCTAACCGGATTGGCTGGAACAACCCGACCACTTACGTCCGGCTCATCGGCGGCGCGTTATTGTTGGGGCTGTTCGTGGTGATTGAGCGGATGCAACAGCGGCCGATGGTCGACCTGCAATTGTTCAAGCATCCGCGTTTTATCGGCGCACTGCTCGGCATGTTTGCCTACGCCGGTTGCGCTCAAGTGATGATGACCTTGCTGCCGTTTTACCTGCAAAACGGCTTGGGCTTTTCGGCGATTGCGTCGGGGCTGGGGATGCTGCCGTTTGCGTTGACCATGCTGATCTGCCCACGCATCGGCGCGCGACTGGCCGGCCGTTTTTCGCCTGCCACCTTGATGGCGGCCGGGTTGACGCTCGTCGGCAGCGGCAACTTGCTCAGTGCCTGGGCGGTCAGCAGCGGCGGCTACCTGCCCTTTGCCCTGGCGATTGCCGTGACCGGCGCGGGTGCCGGGCTGCTCAATGGCGACACGCAAAAGAACATCATGGCGTGCGTACCCCGCGAGCGCACCGGCATGGCGTCGGGCATGAGCACCACCATGCGTTTCAGCGCCATCGTGCTGGCCATCGGTGTCTACGGCGCGCTGCTCTCCAGTCATACCGAACTGTTGTTGCGCGACAGCCTTTCCACTCAAGGCGTGGTGTGGCTCAGCCAGGCACAAGGCATTGCTTCGCGGGTAGTTGCCGGTGACATGGCGGCGGCCATGAACCTGCTACCGCAAACTGCACGCTCAGTGGTCGAGCCATTGGCGCGTCAGGCCTTTGTCGGCGGCTTCAGTCTGTTGCTCTGCGTCGCCGGGCTGGTGGCGTTGCTGTGTGCCTTGGTGGTGGGCACGCTGATGCGCAATCCGATTCCGGTGCAAAAAAACTTCTCCCTGAGCCTGGAATAAACCCGTACGGGGTTCGTCGTACTGCCACTGAAATTGATCAGTAGCCACTACGAGAGCCCCATCATGAAATGCCTTCTGTCCGCGCTGTGTCTGATTGCCCTGAGCGGCACTGCCGCCGCTGCTTCTGCCGACAACGCCAGCCCCTCGAACGTCGAGGACTACAGCTATTCGAAATCGCTGAACATTGCCAGGGTCATCAACATCACCAACGGCGATTATTGCGGCATCGGCCCACGGGAGATGACCTATGTCGACACCACGGGCGCCACTCATGTCCTGCGCTACCAGGCTTACGGTGATTCATGCATCGATCAGAACTGATGCTTGAGCGACGCCAGCACCCTCTCGGCATTCGCATCACAGGCTATCCCTTCGGGTCGCACTTCGATGCTTTCGATCACCCCCAGCAACTTCGCCTTGCTCTGGGCCAGGTGAAGTTGCATTTCTTCGATCTGCTCGACTTTTCGCACAAGCCCCGCCACCAGTTCATCGCGCTTGAACTCGCCCGTTACGGTGTCAGGTAATAACTGCTTCAGCTCTTCGAGGCTGAACCCCGCCTGTTGGGCACACTGAATAATCATCAGTGTTTGCAGGGCCTGCTCTGAGTATCGCCGGTAGCCATTGGCCGAGCGCGCCACCTGACTGATCAACCCTTGAGCTTCGTAAAACCGGATTCGCGAAGCGTTCAAGCCGCTTAACTGCGCCAATTCACCAATTTTCATCACGGCCTCATTTGCCTGCTTGACATTAAAGTTAACTTTAAGCTTAGCCTCTACGCTTCACTGATGAGGAGTCAAGCATGTCGCCCTTCCAAGCGTTAAATCTACCCAACGGCCAGACCGTCGGTAATCGTATCGCCAAAGCCGCGATGGAAGAAAACCTCGCCGATACCGGCCAAGGGCCGTCACGCGCCTTGTTTCAGCTGTATCAGGCCTGGGCCGAGGGCGAAGCCGGCCTGTTGCTGACTGGCAATGTCATGATCGATCGCCGCGCCATGACCGGCCCCGGTGGCGTGGTGCTGGAAGACGAACGGCATATCGAACAGTTCCGTCAGTGGGCAACCATTGGCCGGGCCGGTGGTGCGCATTTCTGGGTGCAATTGAACCATCCCGGCCGCCAGACCATGGCCAACCTCGGCCAACAAGCCTTGGCGCCGTCGGCGGTGGCGCTGGACCTGGGGGGCTTTTCGAAGATGTTTGCCGAGCCCAAACCCATGTCCGAGGCCAATATAAGCGAGGTGATCACCCGCTTCGCCACCAGCGCAGCTCTCGCCGAAAAGGCCGGGTTCACTGGCGTGCAGATCCATGCGGCGCACGGTTACCTGCTCAGCCAGTTCCTCTCGCCGCTGACCAATCAGCGGACCGACCGTTGGGGCGGATCACTGGAAAATCGCGCGCGTTTGCTGCTGGACGTGGTCCGCGCCGTTCGCGAGGCGGTATCGCCGCAGTTTTGTGTGGCAGTGAAACTCAATTCCGCCGACTTCCAGCGTGGCGGTTTTGATGCCGACGATGCCCGTCAGGTGATCCGGTGGCTCAATGAGCAACGCATCGACCTGCTGGAACTCTCCGGCGGCAGCTACGAAGCCCCCGCGATGCAAGGTGAAGCCCGCGACGGCCGGACCTTGGCGCGCGAAGCCTACTTTCTGGAAATGGCCGGTGAACTGGCCAGTGTGGCGAACATGCCGGTGATGGTAACCGGTGGCATCCGGCGTCTGGCTATCGTGGAGCAGGTGCTCGACAGCGGCATCGCCATGGCCGGCATTGGCACGGCGATGGCCGTCGAACCGCAATTGGTCAAACAGTGGCGCCAAGGTCAGAACAGTCACCCGCAGTTGCCGCCGATCCGCTGGAAACGCAAACCATTGGCCGCGCTGGCGAACATGGCGGTGGTGAAGTTTCAGCTCAAGCGACTCAGCCGCGGGCGTAAGCCTCAGCCGCAGGTATCGGCGCTGTGGGCATTGATTCTTGACCAGTTGTACATCAGCCGACGGACTCGCCAGTATCGTCAGGCGATGAGTAAGTAACCTGAGCTAGACACGATGATGGCATATTAGTATCGTCTCTCTGCCCGCCCGGGACGATACTTTGCACTCCCAATATCGCAATCCGGAAGACGAGGCGCATCATTTGCCATGGAAGCCGAGTGTTCACAATGCTAACTGTAATAAACGTAGGTCAAGGCGACGCCTTTATTCTGAATCCAGGACAAGGTTGTGATTTAAGCGATCCACCGCTTCTAATAGACACAGGTCCCGCCAAGGCGAATATTGAAAACATACTGAGCCCAGGTATTTATCGGTTACTAATCACCCACTCACACGAAGATCATATCGGTGGGGTTCCGCGACTATTAAAGTCAAAAAAAATAGAAATTTCCCACACTTATATCCCCTACTATCTTCCTGAAATAACAAAAATATACGGCTATCTAAAAAAACACACCACTGAAAAACTTAAACAGCCGAACTGGAAGTTGATCAGCACCTTGCACCCGCAGTTGGTCGCACAGGGAGATACTTTGTGCACCCACGCAACCATATTGAACCCCCCTCGCCACCCCGAAAAAATTTTCGACGACTTCCCAACCTCCGAAACGTCCATCGAACAAGCGCTGACTATACTTTCGGAATATGGAATAGAGCTTCCGAGAGAAGAAATAATTAACTATGTCTCACCACTGGTTTTGCAACGCCACATCGAAAGCCAATTGGAGTATGGGTTCTTTGCGCGAAAATTCGTGCATTTATTTTTCATCACACTCAGTGAGTCACTCGCCGGCGCCTCAAAAAACAATATAGATTACTACGTCTCCCGGCACGTAAAGTTGAATTCCAACCGAGCCAGCATTGTATTCAAACACCAGCACGACAGCGGCGACTGGTTATTTACAGGTGATGCAGACAACTCGGTATTTGAACGACTGATCGAAGAAAAAACCGACATATCTGCGAAGTTTCTAAAAGTCCCACATCATGGCAGCAGAGAAAATATTTCCAACAACGCGATGCTCGCCATTAAACCTGATCATGCAATTATCAGCCATAACAACCGAAAATTCGGCACTTCGAATGACCCACACCCACACAACGAAGTAATCGATTTGCTCGATCGACACCGAGTTAATTGCTACTACACTAACGAAGTAGTAAAAAAATCCGTAACCATCAAAACCCAAGCTACCGGTTCCATTTTGGATGGGCTGATTAACTTTATTTAGATCTGCGAGTCCCCACACCACTGATCGCCCATCAGTGGTGCCGCCCCGAACATTTACCCTCAGAAAACAATGGGGGATTCCGGGATATCGATATGCAAATAAGTGGCACACAAGTCACTTGCCAACCGTTTAGCCCGGTTTAGTCGAATCGGTCCTCTTTCGATATCCACCAGCAAAATGGGACAATCCAGAGCAGGCAGAACTGACCACTCTTTCAATCGCCCATCGGTCAGCAGCAACACCCGTTGCTGTTCCGCCGGGAAGCGTTTTTTCCGCGCCGCCAACCAGCGCCCTGCCTCTTCCAGCGCCGCCAACACTGGCGTGCCGCCGCTTGCACCCAGCCCATCAAGCCAGGTACGCAAACCGCTGGAGGCTTTCAAGCCTTGCACCTGCCATTTCGGCACATTGCCGCTGGCCGTCAGCAACGCCAGTCGCGCACGTTGGCGATAGGCATCGTCGAACAATTGCGCCAGCAAACCCTTGGCATCGCTTAATGCTTGATGACGCCGCGTCGAGGCCGACGCATCGACGATCACCAGCCACAATTCATGGGCGCTTCGCGTGCGCAGATGGAACAGTACATCGCTGCATTGACGTGGCCGGCCGTTGAGCAAGGTTCCGGGCCAATTGATCGAGCCGCTGCGTGCAGCGTGACGCTTGCCTTGCTTGCCGTTGTCCAGCCGTCCTGCGCGGGGTCTGGCATTCGCCCCCGCATCAGATCGAGGGCGAATGCCTAAGGCTTTTTTGGCCAGCTCGGCACTTCACGGCGGGCGCCGACCGGCAACGCCTGGGCCGGCATGTCTCCCCATTGGCCCTGGCCTTCGCTCGGGTTGGAAGGTTGCGCAGACGGTGACTGACTGGATTGCGGTGCCGGCGGTGTTTGCTCGCAGCGACGATGACGCAAGGCGAAGTCGGCGACGGCGTCGATATCGTCCTCGGTGATCGCGTTCGCCCCTTGCCATGCGGCATGGGCGCGGGCGGCGCGCAGCCAGACCAGGTCGGCGCGCAAGCCATCGACCCCGGCGGCAAAGCAGCGCTCCGTAATCAGTGCGAGCGCTTGATCGTCGAGGGGGATGCTCGCCAACAGACTACGGGCCTTCTCGCAGCGTTCGCGCAGCGCCTGCTGTTGATGTTCCCACTGCGCGCAGAACTGTTGCGGATCGCTGTCGAAATCCAGTCGTCGACGGATGATCTGACCACGCTCGGTCGGTGCGGTATGGCCGCTGAGCGCAACGTTCAGGCCAAAGCGATCGAGCAGTTGTGGACGCAGCTCGCCCTCTTCCGGGTTCATGGTGCCGATCAGTACGAATTTCGCCGAATGCCGATGGGAAATGCCGTCGCGTTCGATCAGGTTGGTGCCGCTGGCGGCGACGTCAAGCAACAGGTCCACGAGGTGATCGGGCAGCAGATTGACCTCATCGACATAGAGCACGCCGCCGTCAGCCTTGGCCAGTACACCAGGGGAAAATTGCGCACGGCCATCGCTCAGCGCCGCATCCAGGTCGAGGGTGCCGACCAGTCGTTCCTCGGTTGCACCCAGCGGCAGCGTGACGAATTGACCGCTGGCGAGCAGATCTGCCAGACCACGGGCCAAGGTCGATTTGGCCATGCCGCGAGGGCCTTCGATGAGTACGCCACCGATTTTCGGGTCGATCGCGGTCAGGTACAGGGCGAGCTTCAAGTCGTCGGCGCCGACCACGGCGGATAACG
Organism: Pseudomonas sp. C9; assembly: GCF_002000165.1. NCBI lineage: Bacteria > Pseudomonadati > Pseudomonadota > Gammaproteobacteria > Pseudomonadales > Pseudomonadaceae > Pseudomonas > Pseudomonas sp. C9. The sequence goes on from NZ_MPAK01000001.1 coordinate 300,771, forward strand.
GGAAATGCGGGGTGTCGGTCATGTCGGGTCTCGTTTGTGGTCGGTGATGTGATCGTTCCCACGCTCCGCGTGGGAATGCAGCATGGGACGCTCTGCGTCCCCAGAGCCGAACGCGGAGCGTCCGTTGAGGCATTCCCACGCAGAGCGTGGGAACGATCATGCCCTCATGAATCTTCTTCTATATCCAACAACAAATTCTCCAGCGCCTCGCGATACTCGCCCGGTTCCTTCCACATCCCACGCTGCTGCGCTTCCAGCATCCGTTCGGTCATGTCTCGCAACGCATGCGGGTTGTGCTCGCGAACGAAATCGCGAGTCGCCGGATCGAGCAAATAAGCGTCGGCCAGTAACGCGTACTGGTGATCGTCAATCAGTTGCGTAGTGGCGTCGAACGCAAACAGGTTGTCGACCGTCGCCGCCAGTTCAAACGCGCCTTTGTAGCCGTGACGCTTGACCCCGTCGATCCACTTTGGATTGGCCGCCCGGGAACGAATCACCCGGTTCAGCTCTTCCTTCAAGGTGCGGATTTTCGGCAAGTCCGGTTGACTGTGATCGCCGTGGTAACTGGCCGCGGCTTCACCGCTGAGGCTTTCTACGGCGGCGAGCATGCCGCCCTGGAACTGGTAATAATCGTTGGAATCGAGCAAGTCGTGCTCGCGATTGTCCTGGTTTTGCAGCACCGCTTGCACCTGGCTCAGGCGTTGGGCGAATTGTTCGCGAGCGGCGGTACCTTCGTCGGAGCCGCCATAAGCATAGCCGCCCCAGTTCAGGTATACCTCGGCCAGATCTTCGCGGCTTTGCCACAGACGCCCGTCGATGGCGCCCTGCACGCCGGCACCATACGCACCCGGTTTGGCCCCGAAAATTCGCCAACCGGCCTGACGATTCGCAGCGTCTTCATCCAGCCCCGATTGCATCAACGCTTCACGTTCGGCACGCACTTTGGCCGCCAACGGGTTCAGGTCGTCGGGCTCATCCAGCGCGGCGACCGCTTGCACCGCGGCGTCGAACAAGCGGATCAGGTTGGCAAAGGCATCGCGGAAAAAACCGGAGACGCGCAAGGTAACGTCCACACGCGGGCGGTCGAGCAAGCTCAGCGGCAGAATCTCGAAATCGTCGACCCGCTGACTGCCGGTCGCCCAGACCGGACGCACGCCCATCAGCGCCATGGCTTGGGCAATGTCGTCGCCGCCAGTGCGCATGGTCGCGGTGCCCCACACGGACAAACCGAGTTGGCGCAGATGATCGCCGTGGTCTTGCAGATGTCGTTCAAGGATCAGGTTGGCCGACTGGAAACCGATGCGCCACGCGGTGGTGGTCGGCAGGTTGCGCACGTCCACCGAATAGAAGTTGCGCCCGGTAGGCAGCACGTCCAGACGGCCGCGGCTGGGTGCGCCGCTGGGGCCGGCGGGAACGAAGCGGCCCTTCAGGGCGTCGAGCAGACCGCGCATTTCGGCTGGGCCGCAGGCGTCAAGGCGTGGTGCGACGACTTCGCGCAGGCTGTCGAGGATGGCTTGCACTTCTGCCCAGCGCGGAACCTGTGGGAGCGAGCTTGCTCGCGATAGCGGTGGGTCAATCGACATCAATGTTGAATGTTCAACCGCATCGCGAGCAAGCTCGCTCCCACAGAGTCCGCGCTCGGTGCTCAATGTTTGCGAGATGAGTTGTGCGGCGAACAATTCCAGTCGTTCACGGGTATCGCCCGCCGTACGCCAGAGTTCATCGTTCATCAGTTGCAGTTCAATTGGACGAGGCCCGGTCCACGGCTCGGCCAACGCACAATCCAGAGGATCGAATCCCAGCTCGAACGCCTTCGCCAACGCTCGCAGCAAACTGGATTGCGCACCACGACCATCGCCACGGGGAATCCGCAGCAAGGCCAGCAAGGTGTCGATGCGCAAGCGCCCGGTCGGTGACTCGCCAAAGATGTGCAGGCCATCGCGAATCTGCGATTCCTTCAAATCGCACAGATAGGTGTCCAGACGCGGCAACCAGATCGCCGCGTCGGCATCGCTGTCGAGTTTTTCGTCCAGTTGCAGTTCACGGTCAATGTGGGTGTCGCGCACCAGTTGCAGGATGTCGCGCTGCAATTCCCGAGCACGACGCGGATCGAGCAGTTGCGCTTCGTAATACTCGTCGGCCAGTAATTCGAGATTGCGCAATGGCCCGTAAGTTTCAGCGCGGGTCAGCGGCGGCATCAGGTGATCGATGATCACCGCTTGAGTGCGGCGCTTGGCCTGCGCGCCCTCGCCCGGGTCATTGACGATAAACGGATAAATGTTCGGCAGCGGCCCGAGCAATGCGTCCGGCCAGCAGTTTTCCGAGAGTCCGACACCTTTGCCCGGCAACCATTCGAGGTTGCCGTGCTTGCCGACGTGAATCACGCCGTGGGCGCCGTAGGTGTTGCGCAGCCAGAAGTAGAACGCCAGATAACCGTGCGGCGGCACCAGGTCCGGGTCGTGATACACCGCGCTCGGGTCCACCTGATAACCACGCGCCGGCTGAACGCCGACGAAGGTCAGGCCGAAGCGCAGGCCGGCGATCATCATTCGTCCGCCACGGCACATCGGATCGCTTTCGGGCGTGCCCCAGCGTTCCAGCACGGCTTGGCGGTTGGCCTCGGGCAAGGCGTCGAACATCTGCCGGTATTCGTCCAGCGCGAGGCTTTGATGACAGGGACGCTGATCCAGGGTATCGAGGTCGTTGCTGACCCCGCCGAGTAATTGCTGGATCAACGCCGTTCCGCTGTCCGGTAACTCGGCCGACAGCGGATAACCCTCGACCTGCAGCGCACGCAAGATATTCAACGCGGCGGCCGGGGTATCGAGGCCGACGCCATTGCCGATGCGGCCGTCGCGAGTCGGGTAGTTGGCGAGGATCAACGCGATACGTTTTTCGCTGTTCGCCAGCCGCGCCAGATCGATCCAGCGCCGCGCCAGTTCGGCGACGAAATCCATGCGTTCGGGTTGAGGACGATAGCAAACGACGTCCGACTGACTGCGCTCGCTGCGCCACGCCAAGTCCTTGAAGCTGATCGGGCGACTGATGATGCGGCCGTCCAGTTCCGGCAATGCGATGTGCATCGCCAGGTCACGCGGACCGAGGCCCTGCTCACTGGCGCGCCATCCTGGCTCGTTGTCCTGAGCGCAAATCGCCTGAATCACCGGGATGTTGCGGCGAAACGGGCGCAGGTGCGGCGCTTCGGGGCTGGATTGGGCGAAACCGGTGGTGTTCAAAATCMCCCCCGCCTCGACTTCATCCAGCCAATCCTCGACCACCGTCAGGCAGCCGGGCTCTTTCAAACTGGCCACGGCAATCGGCAAGGGATTTAACCCCGCCGCCTGCAAACGCTGGCAGAAAACATCGATAAAACCGGTATTGGCCGCCTGCAAATGCGAGCGGTAAAACAACACCGCCGCCACCGGTTGATCGGCGTGCCAATCGGCTTGCCAGTCTTTCAGGGCTGCGGGGCTTTTTTTCGGATGGTAAATCGCCGTGCGCGGCAGGGTTTGTGGCTCGGCCCAGGCGTAATCGCGGCCAAGCCATTGAGTGGCCAGGCAGCGGAAAAAATCCAGGGCATTGCCCATGCCGCCCTGACGCAAAAACTGCCAGAGCCGGTCGCGATCGCCGGCCGCCACGGTGCTCAGGTCGCTGAGTTCCGGGTCCGGGCGATCATCACCCGGCACCAGAATCAGTTGCACGCCCCGCTGGGAAAGCTCCACCAGCCGCTCGATGCCGTAACGCCAATAGGCGATGCCGCCGTGCAGCGAAATCAGAATCACCTTGGCGTGCCGCAGCACTTCGTCGACATACAGGTCGACCGAGGCATGGTTTTGCACCTGCATCGGGTTGGCCAGGCGCACGCTGGGATAATCATCGGGCAATTGCTGCGCGGCTTCTGCGAGCAGCGCCAGGCTGGAATCGCCGCTGCACAGGATCACCAGCTCGGCGGGGGTTTGTCCAAGGTCGGCGATGTTGTCGTCCGACACGAAACCGCCGGGCTGGGTCCTGAGCAGGTGCATGGCTTAAACGCTGAGCGCGGCGCGCAATTGCGCTTCGAGTTGCGCGGCGTCCAGGTCTTGACCGATCAACACCAAGCGCGTGGTCCGCGCCTCATCGGCGCCCCACTGACGGTCAAAGTGCTTGTCGAAACGCGTGCCCACCCCCTGAATCAGCAAACGCATCGGTTTGTTGGGGATCGCGGCGAAGCCTTTCACACGCAGGATGCCGTGCTTGACCACCAGTTGGGTCAGCGCATCCAGCAGCAGGCTTTCGTCGGCTTGCGGCAGTTCGAGGGAGATCGAGTCAAACGCATCGTGATCGTGGTCGTCATGGTCATCACCGTCGTGGTGGTGGTCGTGATGGCTGTGACGGCTGTCAATGTGCTCTTCGGAGCCGGCACCGAGGCCGATCAGCACGTCCAGCGGTAGGCGACCGCTGCAGGCTTCGATGACTTTGACCGCCGGTGGCAATTCTTCAGCGACTTCAAGGCGCACGCGGGCCAGGTCTTCAGGGCTGATCAGGTCGGCCTTGTTGAGGATCACCAGGTCGGCGCTGGCCAATTGGTCGGCGAACAGCTCGTGCAGCGGCGATTCATGGTCCAGGTTCGGGTCGAGTTTACGCTGGGCGTCGACCTGATCCGGGAACGCAGCGAAGGTGCCGGCGGCCACGGCCGGGCTGTCGACGACGGTAATGACCGCGTCGACGGTGCAGGCACTGCGGATTTCCGGCCATTGGAAGGCTTGAACCAACGGTTTGGGCAGGGCCAGGCCCGAGGTTTCGATGAGGATGTGATCGAGGTCGCCGCGACGGGCAACCAGTTCGCGCATCACCGGGAAGAATTCTTCCTGAACCGTGCAGCACAGGCAGCCGTTGGCCAACTCATAAACGCGACCGTTGGCTTCTTCTTCGGTGCAGCCGATGGAGCACTGCTTGAGGATTTCGCCGTCAATGCCCAGCTCGCCAAACTCGTTGACGATCACCGCGATGCGACGGCCCTGAGCGTTGTCGAGCATGTGCCGCAGCAGCGTGGTTTTGCCCGAGCCGAGGAAACCGGTAACGATGGTGACGGGGAGTTTGGCCAGTGTTTTCATCGGATGCCCTTTGGCTTTGGTGGCGGGCATACGGGACGACGACCGGCAGCGCGCACGCGCATGCCTGAAGAGTTCGCCACCGGATCACCCCGCCCGGTTGAAAGTGAGAATCTGTGTCGAGGCAGGTCTCCTGGCTGACGGCTGGCCAGTCGATTGACTGGCGGTTGCTGCGCCTTCCCGCTCGCGCCATGGCTGGCGCATGCAGTGGCATGGCAGAAACTGAACCGTTCACAGTTGCGGGGGCAGCCGCGGCATTGACCGCGTTCCCTTCTTAGCTTCGACAAACGCCGAAGAACCTCGAAAGCGCAAGGCTACGCATCGCGCTGGGGCGGGTCAATGTTCACATGACATTGGCGGCGCGCCCTTCGCGAGCAAGCCCGCTCCCACATTCGACCACGTTCCAATGTGGGAGCGGGCTTGCTCGCGAATGGAGCGCCTCGGTTTTCGAGTTGAGAACCCTTGCCAATTGACGGCCAACCCCCGCCCATGCTCTCCTACACGCCTTGTTACGGGTGCCCTTCACAGGGTGAAACGGGAAACCGGTGAATCATGTGCTTTACTCAAAGCCATGTCAGTCCGGTGCTGCCCCCGCAACGGTAAGCGAGCGAAGCATCAAATCCACTGTGCCAGCAGTTCGGCATGGGAAGGTGATGTTTGCAGGCCACGGCGAAAGCCAACGCCCCTCGTGAGCCCGGAGACCGGCCCGCAACACACAGTGACCCTTACGGTCACGGAACAACAAACCCGCGGTGGGCGGGCGCTGTTTGAACGTCTGCGAGCCCGAATCGCAGGGGTTTTCCATGCGCTCTATTCACCCGCTGACAGACCAGAGGGAAGCGCGCCATGTCGATCATCACCAGCACCGGCTCCAGCAGCACCGCCAGCACCACCACAACCCTGACCCAACGCCTGACCGCCGCCGTGTGTGCGTCGATCCTGGGCGCGTGCCTTGTCTATTTCGCCGGTTTCTCGCACATAGAAGCGGTGCACAACGCCGCGCACGATACCCGTCACAGCTCTGCGTTCCCGTGCCATTGAGACCTGCCCAAATGATCAAGCGTATTGCGCAAACCGCAGGTTTCACCGGGTTGCTGGCCGCCCTGTTGCTGACCCTGCTGCAAAGTTTCTGGGTGGCACCGCTGATCCTTCAGGCCGAAACCTACGAAAAAGCCGAGCCGGCAGTGGTTCAACCCCATGAACACGCCGACGGCGCCATGGCCGCTCATACCCACGACGCCGAAGCCTGGGAGCCGGAAGACGGCTGGCAGCGCGTGCTGTCGACCACCGGCGGCAACCTGGTGGTCGCGGTCGGTTTTGCCCTGATGCTTGCCGGTCTCTATACCCTGCGGGCGCCAAACAGCACCGCACAAGGTCTGCTCTGGGGCTTGGCCGGTTACGCGACGTTCGTCCTCGCACCGACCCTCGGCCTGCCACCTGAATTGCCGGGCACTGCCGCAGCCGATCTGGCACAACGGCAGATCTGGTGGATCGGCACGGCGGCGTCCACAGCAGCCGGCATCGCCCTGATCGTGTTCAGCCGTCATTGGCTGATGAAAGTGCTGGGCGCGGCGATTCTGGCCACTCCACATGTCATCGGCGCACCTCAGCCGGAAGTGCATTCGATGCTCGCGCCGGAAGCCCTGGAAGCGCAGTTCAAAATCGCTTCGCAGCTGACCAACGTGGCGTTCTGGCTGGCCTTGGGCCTGATCAGTGCCTGGTTGTTCCGACGCAAAAACGATGGCCAATACCACGCATGACAGAGACCCGCACAGCGCCGACGTTAGTGGTCGGCCTGGGCTGCCAGCGCGGCTGCCCCGCCAGCACGCTGCGGGCATTGCTTGATCAGGCGTTACAGGCTCATCAAGTCGGACTTCACGAAATAAAGGCCCTGGCCAGCATCGACCTGAAGCGCGACGAGTCGGGTCTGGTCGAGCTGGCCGCACAACTCGAGTTGCCGTTGTTGTTTTTCAGCAGTGAACAATTGGCCTGCTATCACACCAAACTCACCCATCATTCAGACATCGCCTTCGAGCGCACGGGCTGTTATGGCGTAGCGGAAAGTGCTGCCCTAGCATTGGCCGAACAATTGGCCCAGGCGCCGGCGAAGCTGCTGATATCCCGACAAAAATACGCTCAGGCGACCCTGGCATTGGCCGGCGCTGCGTAAAATCCCTGGTAATCGCGCATTCGATCATGAGCAATCTTCATCTGAAGCCGTTGCCCTGCCCCTTTTCTCACAGGAACCGACGATGACCGTCTACTTCATTGGCGCAGGCCCCGGCGACCCGGAACTGATCACGGTCAAAGGCCAACGGCTGATTCGCAGCTGCCCGGTGATCATCTATGCCGGCTCCCTGGTGCCCGTGGCCGTGCTGGAAGGCCATCGCGCCGAACAGGTGGTCAACAGCGCCGAACTACACCTGGAACAGATCATCGAACTGATCAAAACCGCCCACGCCAACGGCCAGGACGTGGCACGGGTGCATTCCGGCGATCCGAGCCTGTATGGCGCGATTGGCGAACAGATTCGCTACCTGCGTGAGCTCGACATTCCGTTTGAAATCGTACCGGGCGTAACGGCGACAGCGGCGTGCGCGGCGCTTTTAGGGGCGGAACTGACCCTGCCGGACATTTCGCAAAGCGTGATTTTGACCCGCTACGCGGACAAGACAGCCATGCCGGCTGGCGAAGAACTGGGCAGCCTGGCGCAACATGGGGCGACCATGGCCATTCATTTGGGCGTCAATCACCTGGAGAAAATCCTCGCTGAACTGCTGCCGCATTACGGCGCGGACTGCCCGATCGCGGTGATCCACCGGGCGACCTGGCCGGATCAGGATTGGGTAGTGGGGACACTTGAGGACATTGCCGGGAAGGTTGAAGCGAAGGGATTTCGGCGCACGGCGTTGATCTTGGTCGGGCGCGTATTGGGGAGTGACCAGTTCAGCGCCTCGTCGCTGTATCGCGCGGGGCATGCGCATCTCTATCGCCCATAGGGCCTCTTCGCGAGCAAGCCCGCTCCCACATTTGATCTTCGTCGTACACAAAATTTGTTTTCGCGGGAGATTCAATGTGGGAGCGGGCTTGCTCGCGAAGGGGCCAGCGAACTCCACCCATAAAAAAACGGCACTCACGGGTGCCGTTTTTTCATTTCGCAGCGAACACCTTAGTAGTAGGCGTTTTCTTTCTGCGTGTGGTCGGTCACGTCACGAACACCCTTGAGCTCAGGAATACGCTCAAGCAACGTGCGCTCGATGCCTTCCTTCAGAGTCACGTCCGCCTGGCCACAGCCCTGGCAACCACCGCCGAATTTCAGAACGGCGATACCGTCTTCAACGACATCGATCAGGCTGACCTGACCGCCGTGGCTCGCCAGCCCCGGGTTGATCTCGGTTTGCAGGTAGTAATTGATACGCTCGTTAACCGGGCTGTCGGCATTGACCATCGGCACTTTGGCGTTTGGCGCCTTGATGGTCAGTTGGCCGCCCATGCGGTCGGTGGCGTAGTCGACCACCGCATCGTCCAGGAAGGCTTCACTGAAGTGATCGATGTAAGCGGTGAAGCTTTTGAGCCCCAGCGCCGTGTCTTCAAGTTTTTCTTCGCCCGGCTTGCAGTAGGCAATGCAGGTTTCGGCGTACTGGGTGCCAGGCTGGGTGATAAAGACGCGGATGCCGATACCCGGGGTGTTCTGCTTGGAAAGCAGGTCAGCCAGGTAATCATGGGCGGCGTCGGTAATGGTTATAGCGGTCATGGAAACTCCTCGCAGGCTTGGGCGCAGTTTACGCCAATCATCGCGCCGCACAAAGTCCTAGTATTTTTGTCAGGAAAGAAATGGTGATCCCTTGCAGGAGCGGGCTTGCCCGCGAACGCGTCAGGTCATTCAACATTTATGCTGAATGTGACGACCTCTTCGCGGGCAAGCCCGCTCCCACAGGGAATTGCAGTGGCTCAGAGATTCTCGTAGCGATTCATATCCAGCACGCCCTCTTCCACCGGGTCGGTTTCGTGGACGTAACGGCTGAGGTCGTGGAAATAGAACCAGAATTGCGGATGACTGCGACGAATCCCCCACCGTTCGACGATTTTCTCGAAATCATCCGTGTCTTTGGCGTTTTCCATTGCAGCGACGAACGCCGGGACCTGGTCGGCCGGAATGTTGAACATAAAGTTCGGGTAACTGCTGAGTACACCCGGGTAAATGGTCAACGTGTCGAGCCCCGGCTGGTAGCGCAAAGATTCACCGAGCAGGAACGCCACATTGCTGTGCGCACGGTTGCGCAACAGGCTGTAGGCCACGCGTTTGCCGCTCGTCGTTTCGATACGCAACATCGTTGCTTCCGGCAACTGGTCGATGACCCTCAAGCCGGCTGCCGGGCGCGAAGTCAGGCGACTCAATACTTGTTCGGCGTCCTGCAAGTCCGGGTCGATATTCGGCCGCGAGCAATACGCACCATTGCACCGGTTGATCGGATCGGGGTTGGCATTGAGTTCGCCGTAACGGGCCAGCAACTGCATGGCGAAATCGCGCTTGGGGTCTTTCTCGTCGAGTTTCAGCGCGGTCGGTTTGTCGTCATCGATGGACTCATAGTCCAGCCACATCTTGAACTTGCCGCTGTTCTGGTACCAATCGTCGAGGTAGCCGTCCCGTGAGTCGGCCGGCATCAGGCGCAGGAAGTTCTGTTCGGCGCCGTTACGGATCAGGTCAAAGTACAGGCGGGTCTGGGCCTGGTGGGAAACGTTGCCGAACACGTCGAAGTTCACCGCCAATTGGTAGTAGGTGCGCTCCAGCAGCGGAAAATCGAACAGCCACAGGGTTTGCGGCACATCGCCGATCAAGCCTTTGTTCACCGACGCACTGTCGAAGTGGCGGAAGATCGTCAGTAACGCGTTGTCATTCCCCGCCCACAAGGTCGACCAGCTAGGCGCCGGTGCGTCGGCGTAATTGTCCCGGCGCAGCGCTTCGTATTCGTTACGCTTGTCGCGGTAGCCATGCCACAGGCTCAAGACGCTACCGACATCGTCATTCTGACCCGGCATGGCCAGCAACGGTGTGGCCTGGCCGCGGTAATTCGGGTCGGTGATATAGAGGTCGTGCTCAGGGGCCTGGAACAGCGCCCAGAAGTTGTCGCGAATCACATCCGTGGCGATCTGCCCACGGCAAACCGGGCCACGAATGAACGTGCGCACGAAGTATTCGGCGTTATCGAGCATGAACTGGTAGCGCGCCTGCGCCGGAATAGCTTCGAAGGTATCGAACGGATTGGCCCGCCGTTCCGGCCCGTAGCCTGGCAAGGCGTTGACCTGCCAGTTGCCGCTATAGAACAGGCTTTTGACCCGCGCCATCTTCGCCGCACTCAGCGGATAGGTGATGTGGGTTTTCTGCACAATCACACCCTGCACCGGCCACAAGCGGTAATACACCTGAGTACCCGGGTCATCATTCGGACGGCGTGTGTTGATCAGGTCAATCGGCTGACCGGTGGGCGTACGCGAGCGCACCCACTGGAAAAAGTGCCCTGGCTCGCCGTCCTTGAAATAGAGATGGGCAAGAAACCAGTGCTCGAACAACCAGCGGGCCACCAGACTTTGCCGGGAGCCGGGGGCGTTGAGCAGGTTTTCCCACTGCACCACCTGCAACGCTTCTTTCGCGCTCGGCACCAGCCCCTGTTCATCAATCGGCGCACCCGAGGCCAGCCAGCGCTGCAGCGTCTGGTATTGCTGGTCGGTCAGGCCGGTGACCGCCAGCGGCATGCCTTCTTTGGGATGTGAACGGGCATAGCCGTCGAACTCCGCTGGCATGGCGCAGCGGTTTTCCCGGTTCAGACCCAGCACGATCTCGTCCGGCAATTTGGCATTGGGCTGCAAGGGGGTTTTATGGCCCAGCTCAAGCATCCGCGCCATCAACGCAGCCTGACTGCCTTGAGCGTCAAGCACGGGGAAGAAGCCCTTCTGCTGCCAGGCATGCTTGCCAAAGGCATCGTAAAACAGGCGGGTCGGTGCTGCGGCCGTTCGGCGATCGCCATCGTAGACCGGCACTTTGGTCGCGCCACGTGCCGCCCCTTCGCCACTGCCCAGGTTGAGCTGACAGGCGGCATCGTTGCAGGCATGGCAGGCCACGCACTTTTCAGTAAAGATCGGTTGAATGTCCCGGCTGTAGGAAATAGCGGTGGAAATGGCCGGACCTTGCGCCGCGGCGTCCCAGCTTAGAAGCAGCATAAAAATGCTGGTGATGACGCGATACGACATATCCCTGGTCCCAATCTTGAAAAATCGCCGCGATTCTACCGGGCAGGCACCCTGTCCAACATGAACGATATTCATGCAAAACCGGGGCATGCTCTAAAAGCGCACAGGTTTGCTATGATCCGGCCCCTTCGTCATGGTCTTTCCGAGTAGTCCAAATGTCCGATCGCAGTGTTCGCCTTCAAGCTCTCAAGCACGCCCTCAAAGAGCGCATCCTGATTCTCGATGGCGGCATGGGCACGATGATCCAGAGCTACAAGCTCGAAGAGCAGGATTACCGTGGCAAACGTTTTGCTGACTGGCCAAGCGATGTCAAAGGCAACAACGACCTTCTGGTGCTGACTCGCCCGGATGTGATTGGTGGCATCGAAAAAGCCTACCTGGACGCCGGCGCCGACATCCTGGAAACCAACACCTTCAATGCCACCCAGATTTCCCTGGCCGACTACGGCATGCAGGGCCTGGCGTACGAGTTAAACGTAGAAGGCGCACGCCTGGCCCGCAAGGTGGCCGACGCCAAGACCCTCGAAACCCCGGACAAGCCGCGCTTCGTCGCCGGTGTACTGGGCCCGACCAGCCGTACCTGTTCGTTGTCGCCAGACGTGAACAATCCTGGCTACCGCAACGTGACCTTTGATGAGTTGGTGGTGAACTACACCGAATCCACCAAAGGCCTGATCGAAGGCGGCGCCGACCTGATCCTGATCGAAACCATCTTCGACACCCTGAACGCCAAAGCCGCGATCTTCGCCGTGCAAGGTGTGTTCGAAGAGTTGGGCATCGAGTTGCCGATCATGATCTCCGGCACCATTACCGATGCTTCTGGCCGAACCCTGTCCGGGCAAACCACCGAAGCGTTCTGGAACTCCGTGGCGCACGCCAAGCCCATCTCGGTCGGTCTGAACTGCGCCCTCGGCGCCCGCGAACTGCGCCCGTACCTGGAAGAGCTGTCGAACAAGGCCAGCACCCACGTTTCCGCGCACCCGAACGCCGGCCTGCCGAACGAATTCGGTGAGTACGACGAGTTGCCGGTGGACACCGCCAAGGTCATCGAAGAGTTCGCTCAAAGTGGCTTCCTGAATATCGTCGGCGGCTGCTGCGGCACCACCCCGGGCCACATCGAAGCCATCGCCAAAGCCGTGGCCGGTTACGCACCGCGTCAAATCCCGGAAATCCCCAAGGCCTGCCGTTTGTCGGGCCTGGAACCGTTCACCATCGATCGCAGCTCGTTGTTCGTCAACGTCGGCGAGCGGACCAACATCACCGGCTCCGCGAAGTTCGCCCGCCTGATCCGTGAAGACAACTACACCGAAGCCCTGGAAGTTGCCCTGCAGCAGGTCGAAGCCGGCGCGCAGGTGATTGACATCAACATGGACGAAGGGATGCTCGATTCGAAGAAGGCCATGGTGACCTTCCTCAATCTGATTGCCGGCGAGCCGGACATCTCCCGCGTACCGATCATGATCGACTCCTCCAAATGGGAAGTGATCGAAGCCGGCCTGAAATGCATTCAGGGCAAGGGCATCGTCAACTCGATCAGCATGAAAGAAGGCGTCGAGCAGTTCATTCATCACGCCAAGCTGTGCAAGCGCTACGGCGCCGCGGTGGTCGTAATGGCGTTCGACGAAGCCGGCCAGGCCGACACCGAAGCGCGTAAAAAGGAAATCTGCAAACGTTCCTACGACATTCTGGTCAACGAAGTGGGCTTCCCGCCGGAAGACATCATTTTCGACCCGAACATCTTCGCCGTCGCCACCGGTATCGAAGAACACAACAACTACGCTGTGGACTTCATCAATGCTTGCGCCTACATCCGCGACGAACTGCCGTATGCCCTGACCTCGGGCGGCGTGTCCAACGTGTCGTTCTCGTTCCGTGGCAACAACCCGGTGCGCGAGGCGATTCACTCGGTGTTCCTGCTGTATGCGATCCGCAACGGCCTGACCATGGGTATCGTCAACGCCGGCCAGCTGGAGATCTACGACCAGATCCCGCAAGAGCTGCGCGATGCCGTCGAAGACGTGATCCTCAACCGCACCCCGGAAGGCACCGACGCCCTCCTCGCCATCGCCGACAAATACAAAGGCGACGGCAGCGTCAAGGAAGCCGAGACCGAAGAATGGCGCGGCTGGCCGGTCAACAAGCGTCTGGAGCATGCGCTGGTCAAGGGCATCACCACCCACATCGTGGAAGACACCGAAGAATCTCGCCAATCGTTCGCCCGCCCGATCGAAGTGATCGAAGGCCCGCTGATGTCCGGCATGAACATCGTCGGCGACCTGTTCGGCGCCGGCAAAATGTTCCTGCCCCAGGTGGTGAAATCCGCCCGTGTCATGAAGCAGGCCGTGGCGCACTTGATCCCGTTCATCGAACTGGAAAAAGGCGACAAGCCAGAAGCCAAGGGCAAGATCCTGATGGCCACGGTAAAAGGCGACGTGCACGACATCGGCAAGAACATCGTAGGCGTGGTGCTGGGCTGTAACGGCTACGACATCGTCGACCTCGGCGTGATGGTCCCGGCGGAAAAAATCCTGCAAGTGGCCAAAGAGCAGAAGTGCGACATCATCGGCCTGTCCGGCCTGATCACGCCTTCGCTGGATGAAATGGTCCACGTCGCGCGCGAAATGCAGCGCCAGGAATTCTACCTGCCGTTGATGATCGGTGGCGCGACCACCTCCAAGGCCCACACGGCGGTAAAAATCGAACCCAAGTACAGCAACGACGCGGTGATCTACGTGACGGACGCCTCCCGCGCCGTGGGCGTGGCCACGCAATTGCTGTCCAAGGAACTGAAACCGGCGTTCGTCGAGAAAACCCGCCTGGAATACATCGACGTTCGCGAACGCACGGCCAACCGCAGTGCCCGCACCGAACGCCTGAGCTACCCGGCAGCCATTGCCAAGAAGCCGCAGTTCGACTGGAGCACTTACGCGCCGGTCAAACCGACGTTCACCGGCTCCAAAGTGCTGGACAATATCGACCTCAAAGTCCTGGCCGAATACATCGACTGGACGCCGTTTTTCATCTCCTGGGACCTGGCCGGCAAATTCCCGCGCATTCTCGAAGACGAAGTGGTTGGCGAAGCCGCTACCTCGCTGTACGCCGATGCCCAGGAAATACTCGCCAAGTTGATTGACGAAAAGCTGATCAGTGCCCGCGCAGTGTTTGGCTTCTGGCCGGCCAACCAGGTGCGTGAAGATGACATAGAAGTCTACGGCGATGACGGCAAGGCGATTGCCAAGCTGCATCACCTGCGCCAGCAAATCATCAAGACCGACGGCAAACCGAACTTCTCGCTGGCCGACTTTGTCGCGCCCAAAGACAGTGAAGTGACCGACTACGTGGGCGGTTTCATCACCACCGCGGGCATTGGCGCCGAAGAAGTGGCCAAGGCTTATCAAGACGCGGGCGACGATTACAATTCGATCATGGTCAAGGCACTGGCCGACCGGTTGGCCGAGGCCTGCGCCGAATGGCTGCACCAACAGGTCCGTAAAGACTATTGGGGTTATGCCAAGGACGAGACGCTCGACAACGAGGCGCTGATCAAAGAGCAATACACCGGCATCCGCCCTGCTCCGGGCTACCCGGCCTGCCCGGATCACACCGAAAAATCCACGTTGTTCAAACTGCTGGACCCGGAAGCCGAAGAGCTGAAGGCCGGTCGCAGCGGTGTGTTCCTGACCGAGCACTACGCGATGTTCCCGGCAGCGGCGGTCAGTGGCTGGTACTTCGCTCACCCGCAGGCGCAGTACTTTGCCGTGGGCAAGATCGACAAGGATCAGGTGCAGAGCTACACCTCGCGCAAAGGCCAGGAATTGAGCGTCACCGAACGCTGGTTGGCACCTAACCTCGGTTACGACAACTAAGTCAGCTACCTGGCCACAATACTGTGGCCAGCAGTGATTCCCTTGTGGGAGCGAGCCTGCTCGCTCCCACAGTTGTTTGTGTCCGCCGTAGGTCTATGCTTATGGCTCAAACATAAATGACGGGGGATGTATGGACGATCCAGTCGACAACAAGCCGCCAACCTTCTGGCAAATGCTGCACAGCGTCATGGCAGCAGCGTTCGGGGTGCAGAGCGGGAAGAACCGGGCCCGGGATTTCACTCACGGCAAACCGAGTCATTTCGTGATTCTGGGGATTTTGTTCACAACGGTGTTCGCGCTGATCCTGTACGGCATCGTGCAACTGGTGGTGCATCTGGCCGGGGTCTAGCGCATCAGTGTTTGCAGGGTGAACGGGTAGCGGTAGGACGTCGGCCGCCCTTTGGCTGAGAGTCGACGGAAGTTCACGCCGTAGTCCGGCGTTGCCCCCATGGCCAGCATTCGCTTGGCTTGCGCCTTGTCGATCAGTTGCAACAACGGTATCTGTCGGTCACGGCCGCCGTACCGGTCGAGGTCGACGCCCCTGTCATAATCATGCAACTGCACCAACGCCCAGCCACCCAACGTGAAGTGACCGCCCAACAGCACGCTCAGACGACCGTCAATCATCGCCTGCAACGCGACGGGAGACGCAGAGATTGCGCTGAACAACGCATCTTTGCCGGGTTTTCCACCGGTTTCCTCGAACGCCTGCATCGCGCCAAACGCCATCTCGTCATTGGCTGACCACACCAGGGATACCTTGGGGTAACGCCGGAACAACAGCTTCGCCTGCTCATAGGCCCGCTCCCGGTTCCAGCCGCTGTAAACCAATTGGCGCAAACGCACTTCAGGGTGTTCGGCCAAGGCGCGCATCATCCCTTGCTCGCGCAGTTGCGCCGAGGGGGTAATTTTCAGACCCGAGAACGCCAGCAACTCGATGGGCTGGCCGGGCACTGCCCGCGGGTGCTGGCGGATCAGTTCCTTGAGCATCAGGTAACCGCCCTCCTCGTCGTTAGGCACCAGACTGCCCACTTGGTCCTCACGCTCACCCAGCAGGCTCTGCTGATTGGCCGTCAGCGACGCATTAACCATGAACAGCTTTACCCCGCTGCCTTGAGCCAGGCGCAGGATTTGCGGGGCGACGTACTGTTCATTGGCGAAAACCAGGTAGTCCGGGCGATCAGGACCCTGGAGGGCCAGCCGGGCTTGCGCCACCGTGAGTTCAGGCATGCGCTGGGCATACAGAATTTTCAGGTCAATGCCCAAGTCTTTGGCGGCGGCTTGCATGAATTGAACGTAGCTGATCCAGAAGGCTTCCTGGGTGGTGCCGGGGCTCAGGAACAGCACCGACTCTGCACGCGCAGTCGGACCGTAAATCGCGCCAAACGCCAGCAGGAAGGTGTAGAAAAACTTCAACATTTAACGTCCGAGCCCCCGGAAATTCCGCCGCGCATTATAGCCAGTGAAGTTCCGTAAAACGGGGTTTATTACGGCTTTTGTCCGACAATCGTCGGGTTGGGGCCCGGACGGGGTCGTTTATTGATGACTGACCCAGAATACCGCCGTGCCCACGACCAGGATGATCAGAAACAAGATCGCCCAAGCATCGACCGTACTGTCAGGCTTTGTAGCTTTGGTAGGGTTGCTCATTGCATCGCCTCTTGTCGGTTTTATCGGTGATTGCACAAAGACTCGACCACAGTAAAGACGACGATTGCCCGCACCACAAATAAGGGTTTTGCAACAACGATTCTCATTAGGCGATTTGGTTCTTTACATATACTTAAACATCACTTTTGCGCATAACTGCAAACTGGTATCTTGCCCCGGCTCCGTGGGGAGTGCGCGGCCGTGCGCGCAGAATTGCAGAGGCTCTTTCGGACTCCGGCAAGCACAAAAACGCAGCTGTATCCGAGCGACCCAAGCCTGAGAACAGGACCTATATGTACGTATACGACGAATACGATCAGCGGATCATCGAGGACCGCGTCAAGCAGTTCCGTGATCAGACCCGACGCTATCTGGCAGGCGAGCTGAGCGAAGAAGAGTTCCGCCCCCTGCGCCTGCAAAATGGGCTTTACATCCAGCGATTCGCGCCGATGTTGCGAGTGGCGGTGCCTTACGGCCAACTGACTTCGCGTCAGATCCGCATGATGGCCAAGATTGCCCGCGACTATGACAAGGGCTATGCCCACATCAGTACCCGGCAGAACGTTCAGTTCAACTGGCCGGCCGTGGAAGACATTCCAGACATTCTGGCTGAACTGGCGACCGTGCAGATGCACGCGATCCAGACCAGCGGCAACTGCCTGCGCAACGTCACCACCGACCAGTTCGCCGGTGTTGCCGCCGATGAATTGATCGATCCGCGTCCATGGTGCGAGATCGTCCGTCAGTGGACCACGTTCCACCCGGAATTTGCCTACCTGCCGCGTAAATTCAAGATCGCTGTCAACGGTTCGACGTCCGACCGTGCCGCCATCGAAGTCCATGACATCGGCCTTGAGCCGGTACACAACGCCGCTGGCGAGCTGGGTTTCCGTGTGCTGGTCGGCGGTGGCCTGGGCCGTACGCCGGTGGTGGGCGCGTTCATCAATGAGTTCCTGCCGTGGCAAGACCTGTTGAGCTACCTCGACGCCATCCTGCGGGTCTACAACCGTTATGGCCGTCGCGACAACAAGTACAAGGCGCGGATCAAGATTCTGGTGAAGGCACTGACACCTGAAGTCTTCGCACAGAAAGTCGATGCGGAAATGGAACACCTTCGCGGTGGCCAGACCACGCTGACCGAAGCCGAAGTACATCGTGTTGCCAAACACTTCGTCGACCCGGACTACAAGGCCCTGGACAACCAGGCCGCCGAACTGGCCGAACTCGACCAGCAACACCCTGGTTTCGCACGCTGGCGCACCCGCAACACCCTGGCGCACAAGAAGCCGGGTTATGTCGCCGTGACCCTGTCACTGAAGCCAACCGGTGTTGCACCGGGCGACATCACCGACAAGCAGCTCGACGCTGTGGCCGACCTGGCCGACCGTTACAGCTTCGGTCAGCTGCGTACCTCGCACGAACAAAACATCATTCTGGCCGACGTGGAACAGTCCCGACTGTTCGCGATGTGGGGCGAGTTGCGCGAGCAAGGTTTCGCCACGCCGAACATAGGCTTGCTGACCGACATCATCTGCTGCCCGGGCGGCGACTTCTGCTCGCTGGCCAACGCCAAGTCGATTCCGATTGCCGAATCGATCCAGCGCCGCTTCGACGACCTGGACTACCTGTTCGACATCGGTGAACTGGACCTGAACATCTCCGGTTGCATGAACGCCTGTGGTCACCACCACGTCGGCCACATCGGCATCCTCGGGGTGGACAAGAAAGGCGAAGAGTTCTACCAGGTGTCCCTTGGTGGCAGTGCCAGCCGTGACGCCAGCCTGGGTAAAATCCTTGGCCCGTCCTTTGCCCAGGAAGCCATGCCTGACGTGATCGAAAAACTGATCGACGTGTACATCGAACAACGTACCGAAGACGAGCGTTTCATCGACACCTATCAGCGTATTGGCATCGACCTCTTCAAGGAGCGCGTCTATGCAGCGAATCATTAAGAACAACGAGGTCGTCGACGAAACCTGGCACCTGCTGCCCAAGGATTTCAACATCGACGAGATCAGCAACTGCGACGACCTCATCGTCCCCCTGCAGCTGTGGCGCGAACACAGCCGCATGCTCAAGGCCCGCGATGGCGGCCTGGGCGTCTGGCTGGATGCCGATGAAGAAGCCGAAGAAATTGGTGAAGACGTGGAGCAGTTCAAGGTCATCGCCTTGAACTTCCCGGCGTTCACCGACGGCCGCAACTACTCCAACGCCCGCCTGCTGCGTGACCGTTACGGTTTCAAAGGCGAACTGCGGGCGATTGGTGATGTACTGCGCGACCAGTTGTTCTACCTGCATCGCTGCGGTTTTGATGCGTTTGCAATTCGTCCCGACAAAGACCCGTACGAAGCCCTTGAAGGTCTCAAGGACTTCTCGGTGACCTATCAGGCCGCCACCGACGAACCGCTGCCGCTGTTCCGTCGCCGCTGATGGTCAAACCTTGAACCCCTTTCAGGGGTTCAAGGCTCCTTCCTGTAATGAGTCAAAGACTGGCCCGCGCCTCCAGCGCGTTGAAAGCTGCCATCGGATGATCGAACCGCCCGCTGCTGCGACTTAGTCGACTCCACATTTCGTCCGAAGTACCCGCCTCCTCCAACAATCGCCAGACCCTTGTCTGTAGCGACAAGTAACTGATTTGAAAGTCGGCCGTCAGACTCAATCTGTCCATGACGGCTAAAAACCGAGTGCCAGAAGGCTTGCCCGCCAGTTGCTGCCAAAGCGCAAGCCGGGACTGTTGCAACGCTGCGTCACAGTCTCGTAGCCATACTGTCGGCGATCCATAGTCGGCACCGGGCGCGCCCAGCCATAAATTGATTCCTGTTGCCTCTCGATGACTGATCAGCCGGCGAAGCGTGTCTTCGTCGGTCAGCGGATTCCCCCATAGCAGCACGCGATCGTCTGCAACCGCCTGGTTTATGACCGCGGGAGGAACTCGGGTGATCTGGTTATCACGTAAATCCAGGGACGTCAGATAAGGCTCATCCTTGATACCGATCGGGCATCGGCTGATGTAGGTATTTCTCAGGTTGAGCTGACGTAGATCGTTCAAGCCCAACACCAAAGGGGGCACACCCAGCGGGTTGTCGCTCAAGTCCAGCGATTGCAGGCGAGTCAGGTTACGCAGCCGGGACGCGGCGCTTTCACTGAAAACCAACTGTGTAGCACTCAGGTTCAGCGAGCGAAGGTGTTTCAATTGTTCGATGGCGGGCGGCAGCGAGTGACCTGTATCTCCCGCCACGAAGTAGTGACGCAAGTCCACGTTTTCCAGATTCAATATCTCAAGGTTTGGAAAGCCCTCGAGAAACCCGTTCAAGCTGTCTTCCTCGGTCAGATGGAAGCCCTTCATCAACAACTCGGTCACGTCGTCGAACCGCACATTCAACGCAGGCAATCGGTGATAATTTTCAAAGTTCATATCCAGCGTGGTATTTGGGGAGCCACCACGCTTTTGCCATACGGCGACCAGTTCTCCAGAGAGTTCCGTCCTCAGGGTTCGCTCGTCCTCCATTTCGTCCATCAGCAGCTGGACGTTGTAGGTCGAGATTTGTGCAGGGCTAAAGCCCTGCGCCGCCTCATCGCCAGCAACCAGAAAAGGAAGGTCCATGTCATCGACATCCTGGGGAACCTGATCTATCCAACCGCTCAAATCCGTGTTGAGTTGCTGTAATTGCTGGTTTAACCCATCGATGTAGGCTTGCGCAGCATTACCCGCTCGTTGCAGGGCTTCATCGGCCTGCGCAACAGTGAAGTCGGGATAAATATCCATGAGTTGCAACCTCATCATCTCGTGGGTCAGGGCGGTGCCTTGGGAGGTCGACGGATAACCTCCACCCCTCAGCCCCCGAGCCTCGAA
This sequence comes from Pseudomonas sp. C9, assembly GCF_002000165.1. Lineage (NCBI taxonomy): Bacteria > Pseudomonadati > Pseudomonadota > Gammaproteobacteria > Pseudomonadales > Pseudomonadaceae > Pseudomonas > Pseudomonas sp. C9. Next base: position 321,479 of record NZ_MPAK01000001.1, read on the forward strand.
CGACAGCCCGCTGTCCATGCGTTGCAACCCGAGCAGGGTTTGCGACCGAGGCAGCGCCACTGCACCGATCTTGAGTCGTAGCTCATTGGCGGGGTCATCGGATATCAGGTGCAGGGACGAGCGTTCGTCGTCTGACAGGGCTCCGAGGATCGCCTCGTAGAGGTCAGATTGCCTGCCTTGCTGTTGATAGCGATCTCCATCCCTGATGATGCTTCGACAGTGAGCGTCATCGAGCGAACCACTGCGATCCAGCACCTGGCCGGCAGGCGAACGGTCAAGAATGTCTATTCGAAGATCTCTGGGCCATCCCGGCAGATGCTGGAGCGAATGCAGTGCCAGCGTGTCTGTCTCGGGATTGTGGAACGAGCGAAGGTAAAAGCCTTCGTAGGCACGATTGAGCCGGACATGTTGTTGATACTGCCGGGTCTTGCTGTCCAGACGCTTGATCACCTGCCTGACCTCGACAGCATCTGGCGCCTTGCGGACATCTACGCCGTAGCGGTCGAGCATTTGCTCAATGGCGCTTTTTGGCAGCCCTGGATACTCCCGCTGAAACAGCCGGACCCACTCATGCTCCGATTGCTGCAGCGAGGCATAACGACTGCTGAATAACCCGGTTTTCCCGGCCCCAACCAATTCCTGATCGAGTTTGAAGCGACTGATCGTGTCGGCCAGCAATGGCGTCGGGGGCCGACCGGTGTGTATCAAGCGCAGCAGGTCGTCATCGACCGCACTGACCTTGCCGATCTGCGTCAGGACTTCATCGCTGAATGACGCCACCGAGGGGCCGATGCCGCGGATCAGTTCCAGCCGCGACAGACCGGAAGGCGCTGCCACACTTTCCTGCGTCGAGGTGACGACGATGTGTTCACCTCGTGAAAGCGTCTCGGACGCTGCGCCTTCAACTCGGACATCCCGCCCCGCGCCTGCCAGTGGCAGCGCATTGAGCAAGCCAAATACCGTGCGGGTGATGCCCTCTTCGCGCTGGCTCGACGTGTCACCGTTCACGGCTTGATCCAGCCCATAACCGGCGTCTATGAGCCCGGCCAGCGCCAACAACCCCTCTCCCCCCGGCACAAACAGGGCCAAAGGCCCGAACCGGTTTATCCATTGCACCACCGGTTCGACAACCGCGCTCAAATTGTCGCGGTTGACTTGCGCGTCGTCCCGGATGGTTTTGACGCTTTCCCGGGCGGCCTGCTTCATGGTCAAAACCAGCTGTGCAAACGGATCGGTCGCGGGTGGCTGATCGTCGAAACCGATGTACTCGGCGGGATCCCAATAACCATCATTGTTGAAGAACCCGGCATTGCTGGTCAGCCAGTGCTTTCGGGGGTAAATCCCCATGCCGTCCAGCGCCGTCAGTACGCCGGCGTGGAACGTGCCGTCCTGTCGGTCATCGTCGGCAAAATGGGCAGCCAGTGCCTGCTTCGTGGCACCGGCATGGCTCTGTTTCACCACCCATTGGTGCAACTGCGAAACGTCGGCGAAGTCATGCAAGGGTGAAGAGTTGCCCGGGATGTACATCAACACCCGGGGGCTGGCGGCGACACGAAAGGTCCAGATGTCGATTGCGGTGTAGCGATAGAGTGTTAATCGGCTGGCCGTGACCCGAGGTGGAATTCGGGTCGGCGCTCGAAGCGCTTCGATTGTCAGCGTTTCCCACGCCTGATCCACCGGCAAACCTGCGGCCTGAAAAGCGAGCGCCAGGCCTTTTTCACTCAGGCGTTGTTCATGCCGCTGCAGCCAGGCGCACATGAGAAATGCGGCTTTGACCGATGTCCTCAACGCATAGGGTTTCGGCGCAAAGAGCGTCTCGTCGGACGGCCAGGCCTTATCGAGATAGGCCTTGTACAAACCCGGCAAATCCAGCTCCCAAACCCACTGTTTGAAGTCGGCGGGTTTTAAGCGGATTTGCGTTGCCGGCCCATAGGTTTGCGCCTTTGTTTGGCGATAAATGCCTTCATAAGTCTGGTGATTGCCGCTGCCGTGGTCAGCGAATTCATCGACATTCTGCACGATCCGGACAGACGGCCCGATGTCCGGTGGTGTGTATAGGCCGAACGCGGTTTCCGCGAAACGTCCGTCACCCACGGTCTGATAATTGGACAGCAGCGCCTGTAACAGCGTCTGCGAATGTGCCACTTGCCCCTGTTGAATGCCGTCCTGGGCAGGATGCCCCTTGTAGTTGTAATCGAGCGTAACCAGCAAGGCTGTCTGCGGATCAATGTCCGCTCCCCACTTTTCCTTGATCAAGTGTGCGCCAAATTGATCAGGGGTTTGCGGCAGTGCGATGTTCACGGCGGCGGCGAGTTCGCCACGCATTCGTAACATTGGCGACGGGCTCGGGCCAGCATCGTTTTGGTCAGGGTGGTCGGTCATGTGCAATCCGTTGCAATCATTTGGAACACCACCCTACCCAGCCTTCAATCAATCGGATGCAGGAGCAAGTCGACAGCCGGCTTAGGAGATTTCGTCACCTCAGGAAGGAATTTGCACGGATCTGAAGCCAAAAAAAAACCGGGACTTGAGCCCCGGTTTTATTTGTTTAAAACGATGATGGGATGTCGATTACCAAAAGCGTTGCTGAGTCAAACGGCTCCACCAGGTCAGCAAAACACGATCGACCGAACCGCTGGCGGCCATGCCGATGCGCTCTTGCAAACTTTTGCGCTCGGAATAGTGCAGATGAAAGAGCTCCGCATTTTTTGCCCGCTCGGCAAGGTATTCATCGCTGGTTTTGAGTTCGTCGACCAGTTGTTTGTCGAGGGCCGCGACACCGAGCCAGATTTCACCGGTGGCCACTTCATCAATGGCCAGTTGCGGGCGATAGCGCGCGACGAAGTTCTTGAACAACTGATGGGTAATGTCCAGGTCTTCCTGGAATTTTTCGCGGCCCTTCTCGGTGTTTTCGCCAAACACAGTCAGGGTGCGTTTGTATTCACCGGCGGTCAGCACTTCGAAGTCGATGTCGTGCTTTTTGAGCAGGCGATTGACGTTGGGCAGTTGGGCCACCACGCCAATGGAGCCGAGAATCGCGAATGGCGCACTAATGATCTTCTCGCCGATGCAGGCCATCATGTAGCCGCCGCTGGCCGCGACTTTGTCGATGCAGATGGTCAATGGCACGCCAGCATTGCGGATGCGCGCCAGTTGCGAGGACGCCAGGCCGTAGCTGTGAACCATGCCGCCACCGCTTTCCAGGCGCAGCACCACTTCATCCTTGGGCGTGGCAAGGGTCAGCAGCGCGGTAATTTCGTGGCGCAGATTCTCGGTGGCCGACGCTTTGATATCACCGTCGAAATCCAGCACGAACACGCGCTGTTTGGTCTCGGGGGTTTTCTTTTGCTTTTTCTCGGATTTGGACTGGGACTTGCGAAGGGCCTTGAGCTGGTCCTTGTCGAGCAAGGTTTGCTCCAGGCGTTCGCGCAACCCTTTATAGAAATCATTGAGCTTGCTGACTTGCAAATGACCGGCCGACTTGCGCCGCCCCTTGCTGCGCAACGCCGCAAAACTGGCCAGGACCACCAGAATGGCGATCACCAGTGTCACGGTCTTGGCCAGAAAACTGGCGTACTCAGACAAAAACTCCACAGTGACTCCTTCATTACTAAGCGCGGCTTGAACACGCGCGGGATACCTCCAGCATACCCATGCGCCAGCCCGGCGACCAGCCGTGCAACCTCTGGTAACAGGCCCGTAACGGCCATTTCAAACAAGCGTATGTTTTTTCATTGACAGCTCCGCGCCATCCTCATAACCTCGCCAAACCTTCAACGTACCGGGACGACGCGGACGTGGGCAGTATCTATTTGATTCGACATGGCCAGGCCTCCTTTGGTGCAGACGACTATGACGTCCTGTCGCCGACCGGTATTCGCCAGGCGGAAATCCTCGGCCAACACCTGGCCGAGCTGGGTATCAGCTTCGATCGCTGCCTCTCGGGCGACCTGCGCCGTCAGCAGCACACTGCCAATAGCGCGCTGGAACAGTACGCCGCATTGGGCCTGCCGGTGCCGACCCTGGAAATCGATTCCGCCTTCAACGAGTTCGACGCCGACGCGGTCATTCGCGCGCTGCTGCCGGCCATGTTGGAAGACGAACCCGAGGCTCTGGACGTCCTGCGCAATGCCGCGCAAAACCGCGCCGAATTCCAGCGCATCTTTGCCCTGATCATCGAACGCTGGCTCACCGGCACCTATGACACACCGGGCCTGGAAAGCTGGCTGGGCTTCGTTGAACGCGTACAGGCTGGCTTGCAGCGAATCCTGGAAAGCGCCGACAGCACCCAGAAAATCGCCGTGTTTACCTCCGGTGGCACCATCACCGCCCTGCTCCACCTCATTACACAAATGCCGGCCAGACAGGCATTTGAGCTGAACTGGCAAATCGTCAACACCTCGCTCAACCACTTGAAGTTCCGTGGTCGCGAGGTGGCTTTGGCTTCCTTCAACAGTCATGCGCACCTGCAGTTGTTGAAGGCCCCGGAACTCATCACGTTTCGCTGAGTCCGGATTATTGTGACCCTGGCTGTAATCACCCAGCTCTAATTACCCAAGAAAGGATCGAACCATGACCTCCGTAGCTGATGCCGTACAAGCAATGAAAGCCAAGTTCAACCCAGCCGCTGCTGCCGGTCTGGACCTGGTTTTCGGTTTCCGCATCGACGACACCAAGAACTTCTCGTTGATCGTCAAAAACAGCACCTGCGAGCTGCAAGAAGGCGAAAACCCTGACGCCCAGGTCACTCTGGTCATGGACGGCGAAACCCTGGAAGGCATCGTTGACGGTTCGACCGACGGCATGCAAGCGTTCATGGGCGGCAAATTGCGCGCTGAAGGCGACATGATGCTGGCGATGAAACTGTCCGAGCTGTTCCCGAGCTAAGACTGCGCTCCCGACCTTCGGGAGCCCGTCTCGCTACCAACGAATCCCGTCCCTTGTGGCGGGATTCGTCGTTTTCCGCCCCGAGAAAACGGCTACCTGCACATTCACCGTCTATATTCCTTGTGGCCGCATGCGTCAGGCAGCGGCTGATTGCCCCTCGACCCAATTGCGCGGAGCACGGCCATGACCCCGCCTGACGGCTCTGACGGTTTTAACCGCCGACGTGTACTGCAAGGCCTTTCGGCAGGCGCTGTCGGTGCCTGGATCAGCCCGTTATTCGCAGGGAGTAAAACCATGCCCGACGCCCCGGCCGACCTCATTCTGTACAACGGACGCCTGCACACCGTCGATCGCAAAAAACCCCAGGCCAGCGCCGTCGCAATCAAGGACGGGCGCTTCGTGGTGGTCGGCAGCGATGCACAGGCCATGGCCCTGCAAGGCCCCGGTACGCACATCGTCGACCTGCATGGTCGCACGGTGATTCCCGGTCTCAATGACTCGCACCTGCACTTGATCCGTGGCGGCCTCAATTACAACCTCGAACTGCGCTGGGAAGGCGTGCCGTCACTGGTCGATGCCTTGCGCATGCTCAAGGACCAGGCCGATCGCACCCCCACGCCGCAATGGGTGCGGGTGGTCGGGGGCTGGAATGAATTTCAGTTTGCCGAGAAACGCCTGCCGACGATTGATGAACTGAACAAAGCGGCGCCGGACACACCTGTGTTCGTCCTGCACCTCTACGATCGCGCCCTGCTCAACCGCGCCGCGCTGAAAGTGGTCGGTTACACCCGCGACACTCCGAACCCGCCTGGCGGTGAAATTGTTCGTGATGCCAACGGTTATCCCACTGGCATGCTGATCGCCCGGCCCAATGCGATGATTCTCTACTCCACCCTGGCCAAGGGGCCCAAGCTGCCGCTGGAGTATCAGGTCAACTCGACCCGCCAGTTCATGCGCGAACTCAATCGCCTCGGCGTCACCAGCGCCATCGACGCGGGCGGCGGTTATCAAAATTATCCGGACGACTATCACGTCATTCAGCAACTGGCCAAAGACCAGCAGCTCACGGTGCGCATCGCTTACAACCTGTTCACCCAGAAACCCAAGGAAGAACTGACCGACTTCAAAAACTGGACCAGCACTTCTCACTACGGCCAGGGTGACGATTTCCTGCGGCACAATGGTGCCGGGGAGATGCTGGTGTTTTCGGCGGCGGACTTTGAAGACTTCCTCGAACCGCGCCCGGATCTACCGCAAACCATGGAGCAGGAACTGGAACCGGTGGTCCGGCATCTGGTGGAACAGCGTTGGCCGTTCCGCCTGCACGCGACGTACAACGAATCCATCAGCCGCATGCTCGACGTATTCGAGAAGGTCAATCGTGATATTCCTTTCAATGGTTTGCCATGGTTTTTCGATCATGCGGAAACCATCACCCCGCAGAACATCGAACGGGTAAAAGCCTTGGGCGGCGGCATTGCGATCCAGGACCGCATGGCCTTCCAGGGTGAATACTTCGTCGACCGTTACGGCGCCAAGGCCGCTGAACATACGCCACCGATTGCACGCATGCTGGCTGAAGGCATCCCGGTCGGCGCGGGTACCGACGCCACGCGCGTATCGAGCTACAACCCGTGGACCTCACTGTATTGGCTGGTCAGCGGCCGCACCGTCGGCGGATTGGAGCTGTATCCCCAAGGCTTGAGCCGCGATACGGCACTTGAGCTCTTTACCCACGGCAGCGCCTGGTTTTCCTCGGAACAAGGCAAGAAGGGGCAAATCAAAGTCGGGCAATTGGCCGACCTGATTGCGTTGTCGGCGGACTACTTCCACATCGAAGATGAAGCGATCAAATGGATCGAGTCGGTGCTGACCATTGTCGACGGCAAGATTGTGTATGGCGTCCAGGAGTTCGAAAAGCTCGGGCCACCGCCGATCCCGGTGGTGCCTGAATGGTCACCCGTCACCAAGGTGCCGGGGCACTGGAAACCCGTGGCACCGCTGGCGGCGCAAGTGCATCAATGTGTTGGCGCTTGTGCAGTGCATGCCCATAGCCATGAACGTGCCCGACTGTCGAGTGCGCCGGTCAGCGACTTTCAGGGATTCTGGGGAGCGTTTGGCTGTTCGTGTTTTGCGTTTTAAGCGCAGACTCGCCACCGGTGAGGTGTAAACCTACAATGGCCGCACCTTCCCCGTCGGCCGCCCCATGGACATTGATCTCGCCCGCACCTTTCTGGAAATCGTCCGCCACGGCAGCCTCGCCGCGGCGGCCGAGAAGCTTCATGTCACCCAGACCGCGATCACCGCACGCGTGCAGAAACTTGAAAGCCAGCTCGGTAGCACGCTGTTTGTGCGCAACCGCGCCGGCGCGCGCCTGACGCCCAATGGCGAGGCCTTTGTGGTGTACGCCAATCAACTGGTCGAAACCTGGGAAGCGGCGCGCCGGGACTTGCCCTTGCCTGAAGGCTACCGCGATGTGCTGCACATCGGTGGCGAGGTCAGTCTGTGCAACCCATTGATGCTCAGTTGGGCCGGCGAGCTGCGCGAGAAGATTCCCAGCCACGCCCTGCGCATGGAAATCCGCGACGGCGAAAACCTTCTACGTCAGCTGGAACTGGGCGTGCTCGATGCGGCGCTGGTCTATCAGCCAGAGTACTGGCCGCGCCTGCAAGTCGAGCAGGTACTGGAAGAAAAACTGGTGCTGGTGCGCTTGGCGGGCAAGCCCGATCCCTACGTGTACATCGACTGGGGCCCGGATTTCCGTCGCCAGCACGATGCGGCCCTGCCGGAAAAAGCCAAAGCCGCCCTGAGCTTCAACCTCGGCCCGCTCGGTTTGCAGTACATCCTGGAAAACGGTGGCAGCGGCTACTTCCGCACGCGCGTGGTCCAGAGCTATCTGGAAAGCGGTGTACTGGAAATCGTGCCCAAGTCCCCGGAGTTCAGCTACCCGACCTACCTGGTGTATTCGCGCGATCGTGACTCGGCAACCCTGCAACAGGCATTCGATTTGCTGCGCGAAGTGATCCAGTCCGATGAAGACTGGTCGCAGCGCTGGAATCCGCTGACCTGAACACACCGGATCATGGCGTTTGTGTCCTGTAGGTTGCTCCAGCCTCTGCGGGCAGATCAGCTAATCTGCTGGTTATAACAATAACCAGAGGTGACCGCAGTGAGGCAGACCACCCAGGCATTCCGAAGCCGCTATCGCGCCGACATTCATCCGCTGTACAACCCCTGGCTGCACGGCGTCTTTGTGCTGGTGTTCGGATTGCTGGCCATCGGCGGATTCTGGAGCACCGTGCATCAGGTCAAGCCACTGGAATGGCTGGCGGTGCCGATTACGCTGTTGTTTTTCAACCTCGGTGTGTATGGGGTGCACCGACATCTGGGCCATCACAAAAAGCGCTTTGCGCGGATGTTCTACGCCCGCCATGCCGGCGACCACCACAGCTTTTTCGCCCCCGGCCACATGACCTATGACAGTGCCCGGGACTGGCGGGTGATCCTGTTTCCAGCCTGGCTGATCGTGGTGCACACCGTCGTCATCACCCTGCCCCTTTGGTGGCTGCTGGCGCAGTTCGACAGCAACGTCGCCGGTCTGGTCGGCGGTTGTCTGGTCCTGGGTTACCTGACCTATGAAGTGTTTCACGCCTGCGAGCACTTGCCGCCCGGCAACCCGATCACGCGTCTGCCGTGGATTCGCCAGATGCGCCGCCTGCATGAACTGCATCACCGCCGCGAGCTGATGCAGGAGCGCAATTTCAACATCGTGTTTCCGCTGATGGATTACCTGTTCGGCACCCTCTACTGGGAACCGGATCAGCCCTCCCTGCCCTTTTCGAGAACGCCCATGACCCGCATGCAGCACCAGATCGCTATCGCTGGAAATCCGATGGACGTGCTCGCCTATGCCAGCACCGTTACCCGTTGGCCGGAGTGGCATCCGTCTTCCCTCAAGGTTGACGGTCCGGCCGGCCCGCTGCACGCTGGATCGCGGTTTGAGGAAGACATCCGGGCCGGGGGTCGCGACGGGCATTTGAGTTGGGAGGTCAACGAATACCTGCCGGGACGCCGCTGGAGTGCCTGGGCGCAGGGCGATCACGGCTTGTCGCTGACGGTGACTTACGAATGCGCAGCGGACGGTGACGACACGCAATTTATCCGCACGCTGGATTATCAATTCGCCGGCCTCGGAATGCGCATTGCCAATCACTTGCTGCTCAAACGGCGCATCGAACGTGAATCCGCCGAATCGATGCTGGCCTTGCGAGAGATGGCGCAAAAACAGCTGACCGCCGCCGGAGCCCACGCGTGAGCAGAATCAAGTTTCGACATGGACTGTTGCTGTTACTCATTGCCCTTGGCGCCTTCCTGTTGCTGTGGCCAACCAAGGTAAAACCGGTCGCTTGGAACCCGCCACCGGCCCCTTCCCTTACCAGCGGCGTCTACGCCGACAATCAGCGCCTCAAAGGCGTGGAGCGTGTCGGTCCGGCCGACATTGCAGGGCCGGAAGCCCTGTTGCTCGAGGGCGATACGCTGATCACCGGCTTGCATGACGGTAAGTTGATTCGTACGAGCATCGACGGCAAAGACACCAATGTGCTGGCCGATACCGGTGGCAGACCCTTGGGCCTGGCGCGCCACCCCAATGGTTTGCTGGTGATCGCGGACGCCGTTAAAGGGCTGCTGTCCCTGGACGCTCAAGGCCGGTTGATTCCGCTGTCCACTACGGCGGGCGGCGTGCCTTTTGGTTTTACCGATGACGTGACCATCGACAAGTCCGGGCATTACGCCTATTTCAGCGACGCTTCCAGCCGCTGGGGTTACGGCAAGGATGGCGAGGCGATCATCGAGCACGGAGGTGACGGCCGTTTGCTGCGGTATGACTTTCAGACCGGGAAAACCGACGTGCTGCTGGACAAGCTCGAATTTGCCAACGGTGTGACACTGGGGCCGGACGACGCTTTTGTACTGGTCAACGAAACTGGCGCCTACCGTATCAGCCGCTTTTGGCTGACCGGGCCGAAAGCCGGCACGCATGACCTGTTTATCGACAACCTGCCAGGGCTGCCGGACAACCTCGCGTTCAACGGCCAGAACCGCTTCTGGGTAGCGCTCTATGCACCGCGCAATGCGCTGCTCGATCGCACGGCGCCTCACCCTCACGTGCGCAAAATGATTGTCCGGGCGATGACGCTGCTGCCTAAACCGGTGGAAAAGCGCGCCTTTGCCCTGGGGCTGGATCTGGACGGCAAGGTGATTGCCAACCTGCAGGATGCCAGCAGCGGTAACTATTCACCGATCACGACGGTGCGTGAGTATGGGGACTGGCTGTACTTCGGCTCGCTGAAGGCCACAAACATGGTGCGACTGCCGCTCACCACTGCCCTCCAGAAATAACAAAAATCAATATGTGGGAGCCGGGCTTGGCCGCGATGGCGGCCAGCCTGATACATCAATGTCGCCAGTGCCGTCGCCATCGCGGGCAAGCCCGGCTCACACAGGGTTTTGTGTGGGTTATTCGGAATCTGGGGCGTCAGCGGTTTCGTCGTGCTTGCGCGCAGTGTCGTCATCCTCTTCATTCGGATGGGTCGTGATGCGGTTCGGGCTCAACGGCTGGGGATGCGTCGGAATCGGGTCATAGCCGCCCTGCTCTTCGCTGGGGTATTTGGCTTTGCCGGGGATAGGGGGACGGGTCATAAGGCACCTCTCAGGGAGTCGATAACGATGACTACTGACTTTCGAGGTGCCGGTTTTTACGTCGTTCCAAATTTTGCGTCACCGGTCGTCGGTGGCTCGATTCGGCGCCTCAGGACTTCGCCTGCAATTGTGCGACGATCTTGTCCTTGACCTGCACGCGCTTCTCCTTGAGCTTCTTCAGCACATCATCGCTGGGCGCATCGGATGTCGCGGTCTCGGCCTTCACCACATCGGCGTCCGCCTGGGAATATTTGTTGATCAGCGAATCCAGTAACGGATCCTTGGTGCGTTTTTGCTGGATCTCTTCCTTTGAAAGCTTTAAGTCCTGATACAGGTCATGGGACACCGGCATGGAACACCTCCGTTTGATGATCGGTAGCAAACGCGATCAATTGCGCTTACCAACTATCAGAATGGCCTCGGATACCGGGTTCTGTCGACCACCTGTCAGACCAGCGGTGCCCGTTCGTCGTCCTGTCGCAAATACGGTAAAGCCTGAGCAAAGGAGTTCAACCATTAAGGACGGTGCGAACCATTCGGGTAAGCGCTTGGGGCCCGTAGGGCTTGCTCAGCAAATGCGTGTCGGGGCTGAGTAGGTGGTTGCGCGAGATAATGTCGCGGGTATGGCCCGAGGCGAACAACACCGCCACCGGGGGAATTTGCACTTTGGCCCACGCGGCCAGGTCCGCGCTTTTGATCAGGCCAGGCATGACCACGTCAGTGAAAATCAACTCCACGGCCGCCCCCTCCAGCAAGATCTGCATCGCCTGGTCGCCGTTGGCGGCCGTCAAGACGTGGTAACCCTCTTCGCACAACAACTCCACCGCCGAGGCGCGTACCGCTTCGTTGTCTTCAACCACCAGAATGGTTTCATGGCCGCCGCGGTGCTGCGCATCAAGCGGCGTCGTTTCGCTGGGCAACGGGCGCAGGCTGCGTGGGAAATACAACTGAACCCGAGTGCCCTGCCCCTCGGTGCTGGAAATCTCGATGTGCCCGCCGCTCTGTTTGACGAAACCGAACACCATGCTCAACCCCAGCCCCGTTCCCTGGCCATCGGCCTTGGTGGTGAAAAACGGCTCGAAGGCCTGGGCAAGCACCTGCGGTGGCATGCCGATACCGGCGTCTGTCACCGAAACGCAGACGTAGTCGCCGGCAACAATGCCCTTGCCCGCACAAAACGTTGAGTCGAGGACGATATGTTCGGCACTCAGACCGATGGTCCCCTCACCTTTCATGGCGTCACGGGCATTGATTGCCAGATTGAGAATGGCGTTCTCCAGTTGATTGCGATCAACAAAGATGTGCCAGGGATCCTGCGGGGCACTGACGTTGATCTGAATGGTTTCCCCCAACGCCCGCTGCAACAGCTCCGCGAGGCCGTCGAAAATCTGCCGTGGATGGCACACCGCGGGTGACAGTGGCTGGCGACGGGCGAACGCGAGCAATTGCGAAGACAATTTTGCGCCACGTTCGACGGCGGCAATCGAGGCATTGACCCGGCGCTGTACGTTGGCATTGTCCGGTTCATGCCGCGCCAGCAAGTGCAGGTTGCCGGCGATCACCTGCAACAAATTATTGAAGTCGTGGGCGACGCCACCGGTGAGACCGCCGATGGCTTCGAGTTTCTGTGATTGGCGAAGTTGCTCTTCGGCGGCCAGCCGCGCGTCGACTTCATCCGCCACACGTTGCTCCAGGTTACGCGTGAACCTGAGCAACGAATCTTCGGCAGTCTTGCGTTCATGGATGTCGATCAAGACGCCGGGAAAGCGGAACGGCTCGCCCTGCTCATTGAACTCGCAACCGCCGCTCGCCTGCACCCACAGGTAACTGCCGTCCGGGCGCAGGACACGATATTCGGCATTGAACGACTCACCGGTTTCTACCGATTTATTAACCTGCTCCTTTACCCAACCGAGATCGTCGGGATGGATCTGCGCTTCGGCAACCTCCGTGGGCAGGTTGCTCAGGTCCTGATCGGCGGGATAGCAGAAGGTGCGGGCAAAGCGCTCGTCGCCAGACAGCTTGTTGGCCTTGATGTCCCAGACGAACGAACCCAGCAAGGCTCCGGCATTGAGCGCCAGGCGAACCCGTTCGTTGTCGGCGCGATAGGCATCTTCGGCGGTCTGGCGGCGGCGTTCGGACATCACATGTCCCGTGGTCTCGACCACCATCGCCATGACACCGGCCGGCTTGCCACTATCGTCGGCCACCGGGCTGTAATAGAGGTCCAGCCAGACGTCTTCGGGAACGCCGTCGCGCAGCAACACCAGTTCTTTATTGCTATAGGACAAGGTGCCGCCCGCCAGGCAGGTATTGACCACATGCCGATTGAACTCGGCGACTTCCGGCCAGCCCATTTCCACCGGGGAACCCAACAGATAGGGATGGCGGCCACCGGCGAATCGGGAGTAGGCATCGTTGTAGATCATGTACCCGGCGCGGCCCCACAGCATCACCATCGGCAGGGGTGAAGCCAGCATCAATTGCACAGAACTGCACAGGCTTGCGGGCCAGGTGTCGAGGCTGCCCAGTTCGGTCTGGCACCAGTCGAAGGCGCGAATACGCCCGGCCATTTCACCGTTCCAGCCAGCACACCCGTGGCTTTCGTCTAGAAACTGCATCGATTGGCTCTATCCCGGTCATTGACACCCGTTTGTTTCGAGCATTGCGCACGCAATTCGTTTCATAGAGGTATAGCTGATTCAAATCCTCCGGGCACTTGTGGCGAGGATACCCCCTCTAGCCAAAGGTCAGCGGAAATCCCGGCTGTGCACGGTGATGCCGTCGAGCAATGCACTCAGGTCGCTCAAGCGTCCGGCAATCAGGTGGCGGACCTCGCCTTCCTTTTCCCAGCGGCCATCGACCTTGAGCAGCTGCGAGCCGACCAGCACCTGGCGTTGCCGCTCGGCCAGGTCGCGCCAGACCACCACGTTGACATTGCCGAACTCGTCTTCCAGGGTCACGAACGTCACGCCACTGGCAGTGCCTGGCCGTTGCCGCCCCGTCACCAGGCCCGCGATGCTGACCGGCCGCCCGTGTTCCACCGCCATCAGCTCTTGCGAACTGCGGCAGCGCCGGGCTTTCAGTTCACCGCGCAGCAACGCCAGCGGATGCGGCCCCAGAGTGGTGCCGACACTGGCGTAATCCGCTTGCAGGTCTTCGCCGACCGTGGGTTTGGGCAATGCCACCGCGTCCTCCTCCTGACTTGGCAGGCCGGCAAACAAACCGAGTTGCTTTTGCACCCCCGCCACCTCCCAGCGAGCACGATGCCGGTCACCGGCCAACCCCCGCAACGCACCGGCATCGGCCAGTTGTTCCTGGGCGCGGGCATCGAGCCGTGCGCGCTGACCAAGGTCGGCGATGTCGACAAACAGCCCACGCGAGCGGGCCACTTCAATACGCTGGGCATCGTCTTCGCGAAAGCCCTTGATCATCCGCAACCCCATGCGAATCGCCGGTTGCGCGCCGATGATCGGCTCCAGGCTGCAATCCCAGTCACTGGCGCGCACATCCACCGGGCGAATCTGCAAATGATGCCGGCGCGCGTCTTGCAGAATCTGATCCGGGCTGTAGAACCCCATTGGCCAGCTGTTGATCAGCGCACAGGCGAAGGCCGCCGGCTCATGGCATTTCAACCAGCAACTGGCGTAAGTCAGCAAGGCGAAACTGGCGGCGTGGGACTCGGGAAACCCGTAGCTGCCAAACCCCTTGATCTGTTCGAATATCTGCGCGGCGAATTCGGCCGTGTAGCCGTTTTTCTTCATCCCGGCGGCCAGCCGATCCTTGTGCGGCTCCAGCCCGCCATGGCGCTTCCAGGCGGCCATGGAACGCCGCAACTGATCGGCCTCGCCGGGGCTGTAGTCGGCGGCGACGATGGCGATCTGCATGACCTGTTCCTGGAACAGCGGCACGCCAAGGGTGCGTTTGAGCACCTCCTTCAATTCTTCGGAGGGATAGCTTTCGGGTTCTTCCTTGTTTCGACGGCGCAGATACGGATGAACCATTCCGCCCTGGATAGGGCCGGGGCGAACGATCGCCACCTCGATCACCAGATCATAGAACTTGCGCGGTTTGAGCCGGGGCAACATCGACATCTGTGCCCGGGATTCGATCTGGAAGACACCGATGGTGTCGGCACGGCCAATCATGTCGTAGGTGGCCGGGTCCTCGGACGGGATCGTCGCCAGGCTCAGGTCAAGGCCTCGGTGGCGACGCAGCAGATCGAAACAACGGCGGATCGCGCTCAGCATCCCCAGCGCCAGAATATCCACTTTGAGCAACCCGACCGCGTCCAGGTCGTCCTTGTCCCACTGAATGATCGTGCGCTCGGCCATGGCGGCGTTTTCCACCGGCACAAGGCTGTCCAGCGGTTGCTCGGAAATGACGAAGCCACCGGGGTGCTGGGACAAGTGCCGGGGGAAACCGATCAACTGTTGTGTCAGGCTCAGGACTCGACGCAGCACCGGGCTTTCGGGGTCGAACCCGCCTTCGAGCAGGCGCTCCACGGGCGGCGTTGCATCACTCCAGTGACCGCAGCAATCGGCCAGGGCGTTGATCTGATCCGGCGGCAACCCCAACGCCTTGGCCACGTCACGCACCGCGCCGGCCGCGTGATAGGTGCTGACCACCGCCGTCAACGCCGCGCGCGTACGGCCATAACGCGCAAACACGTACTGCAAGACTTCTTCGCGACGTTCGTGCTCGAAGTCCACATCAATGTCCGGCGGCTCGTTGCGCTCCCTGGAGAGAAAACGCTCGAACAGCATGTTCATCCGGTCCGGGTCGATCTCGGTGATGCCCAAGGCGAAACACACCGCCGAGTTGGCCGCCGAGCCCCGGCCCTGACAGAGAATTTTTTCGCGCCGGGCGAAAGCGACGATGTCCTGAACCGTCAGGAAATAGCTTTCGTAGCCCAGCTCGGCGATCAGCTTCAGTTCCTTGTCGATCAGCCCGCGCACCTTCTCGCTCGCCCCTTCGGGCCAGCGTTCGCGAAGGCCGCGCTCGGTCAGTTCGCGCAGCCAGGACGCGGCGCTGTGCCCTTGCGGCACCAACTCCCGCGGATACTGATAACGCAACTGGCCAAGGTCGAAGGTGCAGCGCCGGGCAATGGTCAGCGTTTCATCGAGCAAGGCTGGCGGGTAGATCGATTGCAACACATCAAGGCTGCGCACATGCCGCTCGCCATTGGGGTGAAGCCGCAGCCCGGCCTCGGCCACCGGCAGGTGATGACGGATGGCCGTCATGGTGTCCTGCAAGGCGCGGCGGCCACGGGTGTGCATGTGCACATCGCCGCTGGCCACCGCAGGTATCCGCAACTCCCGCGCCAGGGTCAACAGCGCCTCCAGGCGCCGGGTATCGTCCTGGCCGCAATGCAACTGGACGCTCAGCCACAGGCGTTCGGCGAAGGTCTGTTGCAGCCAGAGGCCCGGTTCGACGTCATCGACAGCGTCTGGCACCCACAACGCCAACAGCCCCGGCATCGGTTCGCTGAAGTCTTCGCGCAGCACGTGGTACTGGCCTTTCTGCGTGCGGCGGCGCGCCCGGGTAATCAGGCGACACAGGGTCTGATACCCCTCAAGGCTCTCCACCAGCAGCACCAGTTTCGGGCCGCCGTCGATGCGGATTTCGCTGCCAATAATCAGCGGCAGCTCCACCGACTTGGCGGCTTGCCAGGCGCGGACGATGCCGGCCAGCGTGCATTCATCGGTAATCGCCAACGCTTGATAGCCGTGCTTTTTGGCGCGTTGAAAGAGTTCAAGGGCACTGGAAGCCCCGCGCTGGAAGCTGAAGTTCGACAGGCAGTGCAACTCGGCATAGTCGATGCTCATGCAAACCAGCCTTGCAGCCACAGAGGACCGCTCTCGCCGACCGCACGATAAGCCCAACCCTGCTGGCCGGAACGGGTTTCGATCAGGTAGTAGTCGCGGCGCACGTCGTCACCGTCCCACCAGCCCGACTCGATGCGTTCCGGGCCCATGAGGATGCGCGTCGAACCTTCGTGGATCGCCTGCGGTTCCGTCAGCAACCAGCCCGGACGCAGCACACCCGGCAACCCCGTGCAGCGTTGGTTGTCGGCCCGCGCCTGCCACGCACACTCCGGCCGGTGGTCGGCCTGAAAGCGCAAGCCCTGCACCGCGTCATCCCCGAGCCGCGCACGCAAGCGTTCGCGCAATTGCTCCCACGGCAAGGACTGCTGCGGCCGGTCGTCGAACAGTTCCTGGCGCTGGGGAACGAAGCTGGGCAAGTCTTCGGCGCACAACCGAAAACCGCGCACCGGGGCCTCGACCTGCACCTGCTCCAGCCGCCCCCGGGCCAGTTCGAAGAGCATCGCCGGATCGCGCTCGGCGCTGAGCAGGCCTACCTTGATCACCGAGTCCGGCAAACCGGCGTGTTCCAGGTGCAGGTCGAAACGCTGCACGCCACTGTCCCGACCGCAGAGAAATGCCGACAGATCGCCGGTCAATCGGCGTAACGGAAACAGCAGCGCCTGATGCGACTGCACGTCGAAGTTGAGCTCGATGCGCACGTCGAAACGGTCCGGCGGCAGGTAGAACGCCAGGGCCAAGCGCCGTTCACCGAACAGCGCGTCCAGGTGCTTGAGCACCTGGGCTTCGAAACGCCGGGCCAGACTTTGTCGTGGCAGCGCCTGCACCTGACTCAAGGTGCGCAAGCCCATGCGCGACAACGCCGTGGCCACTGCGGGCTCCAAGGCGATGCGGTCGACGGGCAATTGCCCGAGATGGTGCTGCAAGGCGTCGTTGTCCGGCACCACCAGCCCGTCATACACGTTGGCCAGTACCCGCGCGGCCACCGGGTTGGGCGCCGCGACAATCCGATGGCGAAAACCCAGCTCGCCGAGCTCGGCGCGCAACCGCGCCTCAAACGTTGGCCAGGGCCCGAACAGCCCCAGGCTGGATTCGATTTCAAACACCACGGCACGCGGGTAATGGACGCTCACCTGGGAGCTGAACCGATAGGCCCACGCCGCCAGAAACTGTTGCCAGTGCTCGATCTCGGCGGCGTCGTATTCGGCCGTGGCAAAGCCTTTGCTCAAGGCTTGCGCGGCGGTCATCGACTGGCCTGGGCGCAGGCCCAATGCCCGCGCCGAGGCGTTGACCGCTTGCAACACCCGACGCTGCGCCGGGCCGGTCAGCAGGGCCAGCGGCGCCTCGGGATCGGGGCGCTGACGCAGCACCGCGTCCAGCGCCAATTGCGGGAAGAGAATACAGACCCAGCGCATGGCAACCTCAATGCCCCACGGGGAAGGCAATCGGCGCCGAGCGCGCCAGCCCGCCCCGGCACTTGAGCACGCGCAATTGCGCGGGGTTGGCGTCGATGGCGATGCGCAGGGCGGCGGGCGACGGGTTGATCGCTTCATGGAGCGAGCGGTAGGCGAACGCCAGGGTCGAACCGGTTTCCGCCGCCACCTGCAAGCGACGCAACGCCCGGTCATCGGCCTTGTGCGGCCAGCACAATACGGCGCCGCAACTGCCTGAACGCAGGCATTGCTCCGCGGCCCACAAGGCATCGCGCTCGCTGGCCTGGAGGATCGACAACTGGCGCAGATCGACCCCGGCGTTCTGCCACGCTTGCGGATACGGCACATACGGCGGCGCCACCAGCACGATGCGCTCGCCCGCCGCCGACAACCGCGCCAGCGCTGGCCACACCAGTTGCAATTCACCCACCCCCTGCCCGGCCAGGAGGATTTCGGTCAGCGCCGCTTCCGGCCAGCCTCCGGTGGGCAGCGCCGCATCCAGCGCGGCATGCCCGGTGGGTTGCGGGCTGACGGCCGGTGGCGCAGGCCGGCCCTTCCAGACCTGGCCGCCATTGAACAGCGTATCCAGCGCAACGACGGCGCCCATCACCCTTGCCTCACCAGACCGCAGAACACCCCTTCGATGGCGAGATCCTGACCGGGCTGCACGATGATCGGCTGATACGCCGGGTTGCGTGGCAACAGGCGAACCGTGTCGCCGACCCGCTCGAAACGCTTGATGGTGACTTCACCGTCCAGCCGCGCCACGACGATCTGGCCGTTGACCGCCTCGGGGTTGCGCCGCACGCCCACCAGATCGCCATCGAGAATGCCGTCCCCGATCATCGAATCGCCCTGAACCCGCAGCATGTAATCCGGCACCCGCGAAAAGATTGCCGGGTCGAGCAGCAAACGGCTGTGCACCTCGGCATCGGCACCGATGGGCGCACCGGCCGCCACCCGGCCGAGTACCGGAATGTCCAGCAACTCGGGGCGCGCCGGTTGCCCGAGCAGGCGAATGCCACGGGCCTGATGCGGGTTGACCTCGATGAAACCGGCCTCGGTCAGCGCCAGCACGTGCTTGCGCGCCACGCTGCGAGAGGCAAAACCGAACGCCTCGCTGATTTCAGCAAGGCTCGGGGACTGACCGTGCTCCGCGATTCGGTCGCGGATAAACGTCAGGATGGCGGTACGACGGGGAGTAAGGTTTGTCATGGAGTACATTTGTACTCTTTTGGCATTTCCATGACAAGGACTTGTAGGCGCCGTGTAGGAACTCTGTGTAGGAGCCCTGTAGCTGCTGTCGAGTGAAACGAGGCTGCGATTGGGTCTGTAGAAGATCGCAGCCTCGTTTCACTCGACAGCTGCTACAGGGGCCCGGTCAGTGTGTAAATGAAAACTCAACTGCCGCCGTCTTCATTCAAGCCGCGAGACGCCAGAAAACCTGCGATGTAGTCGATAAACGCCAAGACCTTCGCGGTTGCCCGGCGGTGGCTCGGGTACACCGCCAGAATGTGCGGGCCAAAGCTGTCCGGGTCGATGTCATAGTCGGCCATCAGCCGCACCAGCCGGCCGTCGGCAAGGTATGGCGCGGCGCTCCACAACGGCGTGTGCAGCAAACCGCGCCCGGCCAGCGCGTTGGCCAGCAACAGGTCGTAATTGTCGCTGCGCAGTCGCGGTGAAACCGGTTGAGGCAGGCTCAGACGCTGCCCGTCGCGTTCGACCCACCAGAATTCGCGACTGAGCAACGGATGGCGGTACAACAGCCATTCGTGGTCATCCAGGGTTTGTGGGGTGACAGGCAGCGTTTTACGCGCCAGATAAGCCGGGCTGCCACACAGGGCCAGGCGATTACTGCCGACAACGCGGGCAATCAGCCCCGGCAAGTCGTCGTGGCCTTCGCGCAAGGCGAGGTCGTAACCGCTTTCCAACAAATTGACGAACTCATCGCACAAGTCCACTTGCAGATTGATCTGCGGGTATTGCTCCAGAAAGCCGCCACACACTTGATCGAGAAACGCCTGTCCATAGGCCAGCGGCGCGGTGATTTTCAGATTGCCGCGCAGGCCATGCTGCAATTGCTCGATTTCCTCACCCGCCTCCTCCAGCCGCTGCAACACCTGGCGCGCGGTTTCCAGATAAAGCCGCCCGGACTCGGTCAACAGAATCCGTCGAGTGCTGCGCTCGAACAACCGGGCGCCGAGCTCGGCTTCCAGGTGATTGACCGCTTTGGTCAGGGCCGACGGGGTTTTGCCCAACTGCTCGGCGGCACGGCTGAAGCTGCCGAGTTGCGCCGTGACCACGAACATTTTCAACGCACCCAGCTTGTCCATACTTTTTCCATTCCGGCAAAAACGTTTTTCGTGAGGAAGGCGTTCTGCTGCGCACAAGCAGCCACTAATCTGGCCATCAGACGCAATAACAAGGAAACATTCAATGAAAAGATTCATCCCGAATCTATTGATGGCCGCAGTGAGTTTTGCCTCGATGGAAGCCATGGCAGCCACCGACCTGGTGCTGATCAATGGCAAGATTTTCACCGCTGACCGCACCCAACCGAAGGTGCAGGCGCTGGCAGTACAAGACGGCAAGGTGCTGCAAGTGGGCAGCGATGCGCAGATCAAAGCCTTGATCACACCGGAAACAAAAGTGGTGGATCTGGGCGGTAAAACCCTGATGCCCGGTCTGATCGACACCCATTCCCATGCGATTTTCGGCGGCCTGGAAATGGTCGTGGCCAACATGGAAGACGAGGTGGTCGAGCTCGACGAACTGGAAAAACGCCTGCGCGGCTGGCGTGACGACGGTAAGGCCAAACACGGCGATGTACTGACCGTGGCCGGCATGAGCTCGGTTTACTGGGCGCAGGCCGAGGCCCTGGGCAAGAAATTCAACACCGGTGAATGGGCCGATGTGCCCGTGGTGTTCACCGGCAGCGACCACCACACGGCCTGGGCCAACGACTTCATGCTCAAGCGCGCCGGTATCGACGCCGCGTTGCTCAAGTCATTGCCCGCCGCCGAAGTCGACACCATTGGCAAGCGCGCCGATGGCACCCCCAACGGTTTCCTGGTGGACGCCGGGTGGGACCGAGTGTCCTCGAAAATGCCGGTGCCGAGCACCGCCGATATGCTCAAAGCCGCCCAATCGGCCGTGCGCTACAACAACAGCTTCGGCATCACGGCGTGGATGGACCCCGCCGCCAATGCCGCGCCCGGCGAACCGCTGTTCGCACTCAAACCCACGGAAAAAACCGTTGGCGTGCTCCCGGCCTATAAGGCGCTGGCCGAAAGCGGTGACATGAGCGTCCACGTGGCCGCCCTGCTGGTGGCCAACTCGAAAAGCGTGCCGGCCGATCTCGATACGCTGGACAAGGTTCGCCAGCAATTCCAGGGCATCCCGAACCTGACCCTGCCTGGCGTGAAGATTTTCGCCGACGGCGTGATCGAATTCCCGGCCCAGAGCGCGGCAATGATCGACCCTTACAGCAACTCGCACAAACAAGGTGAATTGCTGATCGATCCGAAGCATTTCGGCGAACTGGTCAGCGCCATCGACCAGCGCGGCTGGCTGGTGCACATCCATGCGATCGGCGATCGCGCGGTGCGTGAGGCGCTGAACGGCATCGCTCAGGCACGCAAGGATCGCCAGAGCGGCGTGACGCACTCGATCACGCACTTGCAAATCGTCAATCCGAAAGAGTTTGCGCGGTTCAAACCGCTCAACGTCATCGCCTCGATGCAACTGCTGTGGGCCTCGGCCGACGACTACACCACGGACATGATCAAGCCTTACGTCAGCGCCCTCGCCTTCCGTTACCAATACCCGGCGCATTCGCTGCTCAAACAAGGCGCGACGATTTCGGGCGCCAGTGACTGGCCGGTGTCCTCGCCCAACCCGTGGAACGCCATGGCCCAGGCCATCACCCGCGTCGGTCCGCTGGGCGTGTTGAATGCCAAAGAAGCTGTCGACCGCGAAACGATGTTCTACGCCTACACCGCGAACGCCGCGCGCACCATCGGCCTGGAAAAACAGATCGGTTCGCTGACCCCAGGCAAGCAGGCTGACTTCATCGTGCTGGACCGTGACGTTTTCACCGTCGACAACAAGGCCCTGCACGACACAAAAGTGCTGCAAACCTGGTTTGCCGGCCGCGAAGTCTACGCCCCCACCCTCTAATAAAAATCCGCTGTCACCCCTGCCCGACCCCGCGCTCAACGCCGGGGCCCGGCGCAGCTTTGCGTAAAAAAACTGCCCATAAAACAATCACAACATCGGGACTTTATTCATGAAAGCTTTCACCCTGCTCGCCCTCGGATCCCTGAGCCTGCTGCCACTGAGCAGCCAGGCCATTGTCCTCAATGACGACTTCTCCGTACTGGTGGACCTGACCCTGGCGAGCGATTACCGCACCCGCGGCATTTCACAAACTCAGAATGATCCCGCTGTGCAGGCCGGCGTGACCCTCACTCACAGCACGGGTTTATACGTGGGGGCCTGGAGTTCGAACGTCGACTTCGGTGGCGGCCTGAAAACCCGCCAGGAAATCGACTACTACGCCGGCTGGTTTTGGGAAGCCACCGAAGACGTCAACCTCGACGTCGGTTACCTGAAATACTCGTACCCGAAAGAAAGCCAGTTCAACCAGAGCGAGGTCTACAGCATTCTCAGCGTCTACGGGGTGAAGTTCGGCGCCTACTATTCCGACGATGCGCCGGGCATCGAAAGCGAGCAGAACTCGCTGTACACCTATGTCGGTTACGAAACCCAATTGCCGTATGACACGGGCCTGAAACTGCGCTACGGCAACATGGACTTCAAGGACCCGCACCTGTACTCAAGCTCGGGCCACGCCGAAGATTCGTACCGCGAATGGGAAGTCAAACTGACCCACGAACTGGCTGGCGTGGTGCTGGGCTTGAGCTACGTCGACACCGACCTGTCGAAAAGCCAATGCGCCAGCAACTGGGGGTTTGACGACGTGTGCAGTGCGACCGTAGTGGCGAGTGTCAGCAAGTCCTTCTGACTGCGCACATCCCCCCTGTGGGAGCGGGCTTGCCCGCGATGAGGCCATTACATTCAACATCTATACCGAATGTCAGTCCGCCATCGCGGGCAAGCCCGCTCCCACATTAAATTTCAATAGACTCGCAAATGAGTTGTGCCAGGTAGGGCCACGGGTATATCCCGCGTTCGTGGCCGTCGCTGAACACCAGTTGCAGGCCATAACCCTGGGCATTGAGTTCAACCACACGAATGCGCGGATCAACCTTCACCGTCAGCCCTTGCAGCCGAAACGCCCGGCACTGCGAGCACGGGCACTGACGCCGCAACTCGGCATGTCCCAGCCACTGTTCACGCCCATCCGGCCAGTTCAATCGCAGCTGCTGTTTCCCCTGGGAATTGACCACGGCCAACGGGTTCATTGCAGTTGACTCAAGGCGATGCGCACGGCTTTGCGCACTTCCGGGTCGCCGTCGTCTTGCGCGGCCTGCAAGGGGGCGATGGCGCCTTTGTCGTTCAATTCGCCAAGGGCCAGCGCCGCTTCCTTGCGCAGGTTGCTGATGCGGTGGCCGAGGGATTCGATCAGTGCGTCGAGGGCCGGGGCGTAACGCAAGCGGCCGAGGCTGCGGGTGGCACGCAGGCGGACTTGCCAGTAATCATCGCTCAAGGCTTCGACCAAGGCGTCGCCGGCATCCCTGTGACCGACTTTGCCCAGTGTGGTCGCGGCTTCTTCGCGCACTTGCCAGGCGTCGTCCTGTAATGCCTGGCAGAGCGCCGGCAGCACTTGCGCGTCGGATGCCAAACCGAGGGCCCCGGTGGCGGCGCGGCGGACTTCGGTGTCCGGGTCCTGACTGGCCAATCGGGCCAGGGCCGGCAAGGCATCGAGTTGCTTGAGCCAGCCGAGTACGCCGACTGCTTCGCGCCGGACACTGGCGTCCTCATCGTTCAACGCCACGATTGCAGCACCGGCGGCATCAGGAAACCGCAACTCACGCAACGCCCTGAACGCGGCAATGCGCACGCTGATCGCGGCATGCGCCGTCCATGGCAAAATCACCCTGCCCGCCGCTTCGCTTTTGAGCAGGCTAAGGCTTTGTGCAGCGGCCGATTGCACGGTCAACGAGGGATCGGTCAGCGCCTGACACAGCGCTTCGACCACGGGTTCTTCCTCCCAGGCTTCGAGCAAGCGGGCGGCCTCGGCGCGGACTTCTTCGGTGGGGTCTTCGGCCAGTCGATTCACCAGCCACAGTAAGCCATCCGGTTCTTCAAGGTCGGCCAGTTCAATCAGCGCGATGCGGCGCACGCCGGGATCGTCATCGGTCAGGCGCGGTTGCAGGGCAAGGATGTCGTCGTTATCGGTTACATCGAATAGAGAGGTCATAGGGCAAATCGCGGCAGTTTGTTTTCAGGAGGGAGTCCGAGAGGGTTCAGGCGCGGTAGCTGCCGACCGTCTTCGTGACGCAGTAATTCGAGGCAATGGCGCTTCAAGCGGGAAAATTCGGGGCTCGTCACCAGTTCGGTGGTGCGTGGCCGAGGAAAGTCGAGACGCACGTCTTCGATGATGCGGCCCGGTCGAGTGCTCATGACCAGCAGGCGATCGGCGAGGAACAGCGCTTCGTCGATGTCGTGGGTGACGAACACCACGGTGGTGCGGATCCGCGTCCAGATGTCCAGCAGCAGTTCCTGCATGTTCAGCCGAGTCAGCGCGTCGAGCGCACCGAAGGGTTCGTCCATCAGCAACAGGCGCGGGCGATTGATCAGCACCCGGGCGATTTCCACCCGTTGCTGCATACCGCCGGAGAGCTGATCCGGCCAGCGTTCGGCAAAACCTTCCAGCCCCACCAACGCAAGAATTTCATCGGCGGCGCGATGCCGTTCGGCCTTGCCGATGCCACGCATTTTCAGGCCGAAGGCGACGTTGTCACGCACGGTTCGCCAAGGAAACAACGTGTGATGCTGGAACACCATGCCGCGCTGCGGCGACGGGCCCGACACTGGCGCACCATCGACCTTGAGACTGCCGGCACGCGGTTGCAGGTGCCCGGCCAGTGCGCCGAGCAATGTCGACTTGCCGCAACCGGACGGCCCGAGAATGCACACGAACTGCCCGGCTTCAATCTGGCAATCCAGACCTTGCACGGCTTCGAAAGCGTGTGCGCCGTCGCCGAGAACGATAGACAACTGGCGGATGTCGATCCGCCCTTCCGGGGTTTGCATCACGCTCATCAGGCTTTTCCTCGTGGTCGGTGCCAAGGCGTGAACAGCCCGCCGAGGCGTTTGATCAGCAGGCTGCTGCCCATTCCCAGTACACCGATCAGCAACATCCCGACCACGATGTCGGCATAGTTCTGGATGGTGTACGACTCCCAGGTGTAATAGCCGATGCCGTATTGGCCGGAGATCATTTCGGCGGTGACCAGGCAAAACCATGAAGTGCCCATGCCGATGGCCAGGCCTGTGATGATGCTTGGCGCGGCGCCGGGCAGGATTACTTCCAGCAGGATCGCCCGCCGCCCTGCCCCCAGGCTTCGGGCCGAGGCGATCAGGCGTGGGTCGACGCCTTCGACGCCATGCACGGTGTTGAGCAAAATCGGAAACAACGCCCCGGTGAAGGTGATGAAGACCATCGACAGTTCCGAGGACGGGAACATCAGGATCGCCAATGGAATCCAGGCAACGGCGGGAATCGGGCGCAGGACCTCCAAGGGTGGCAGCAGCACATCCTCGGCCCATTTCGAGCGGCCGATGGCCAGGCCCAGGGCGATGCCGACGATCAGCGCGGTGAGGTAACCGGCGAAGACCCGGCTGAGGCTGCTGCTCAGGTGTTGGGCGAATTTGCCGGAGTCGCCGAGGCTCAAGGCAGCGTTAATGACTGCCAAGGGTGTTGGCACATTGGCGAAGGTGACCAGGCCAAGGTTCCAGTGGCCACTGGCGGCGAGTTGCCAGAACAGCAGGCACACCAACAGTGAAATGGCCCTGGGGAGCCAGCGTAAATAGGATCCGTACACAATAATTCCTCTCCATCGAGATCCCTGTGGGAGCGGGCTTGCCCGCGATGAGGCCTGATCAGTCAACATTGACGTTGTCTAACCCACCGCTATCGCGGGCAAGCCCGCTCCCACAGGGAATTGCACTGTTCTGAAATTAGCGTGCGGCAACGGCCTGGGTGGTGGCTTCGCTGAAGTCGAGGACTTTGCCGCCCTGGGCCGTGGCGAACTGCTGGGCTTGGCCTTTGAGCAGGAAGGCGCTCAGCTGCCCTTGCGCATCACTGGCAAACCACGCCTGATCCGCCAGCAACTTGATCCCGCTGTCGCTCGCCTGGGCATACACCGCGCGGATGTTTTTGCCTTCCTGCTTGAGGCTGACCAAGGCGCTGAATGCCGCTTGCGCCGAGGCGTATTGGCGGACTTTCGGCTCGCCGCGCACCCAGATTTCCGCCACATGGCTGACGTCAGTGATCGCCTTCCCGTTCGCTGCATCCACGGCTTTCAGAGGTGTCTGCGCGTAGTTGGCCAGTTGCGCGGTGTAGTCGAGGTTCGACGCCTTGAACGCGGCGCGGATGTATTGATCGTCGATAAAGGTGTTTAGATCGAGACCGCGATCCGCCTTCTTCAACAGCTTGAGGGTGTCGATAGCAGTGCCGACCGCCTGACGGTATTCCGGCTTCCAGCTCAGGTCGCGGGTCTGCACGCCCAACGGCCCGTGGAACAGGTAATTGACCTCGGCATCGACCCCGGTGACTTGGGCGATCAACTCGCTGTACTTCTCCGGTTCAGCGGCGAGCAACTGATTGGCCTCGATGCTCGCCCGCAGATAAGCGACGACAATTTCCGGGTATTTTTTGGCATACGCCTGATCCACCAGCGCGCCATGGAACGTCGGTGCATTGGCCTGGGCACCGTCGTAAATCTTGCGGGCGAAACCACGGCTCGGGAACAGTTCGGCGAACGGCACGAAGTCCGCATGTGCGTCGATCTTCCCGGCCTGCAACGCCGAGCCCGCGACTTCTGGCGGCTGGGCGATGATGTTCACGTCTTTGAGCGGGTCCCAACCCTGAGCGGCCACCGCGCGCAGCAACATGCCATGGGCCGTCGAGGCGAACGGAACGGAGATGGTCTTGCCCTTCAACTCCGCCAACGACTGCACGCCCGAGGCGCTCGGCACCACGATGCCGTTGCCGCTGCCCTTGATACTGCCCGAGAGCACGCTGATAAACAGGCTGTGCTTGCCGGCGGTTTCGAACGCCACGCCGTTGAACGAGCCAGGGAAATCGGCCATGGCGCCGAAGTCGAGTTTTCCGGCGACCATCTCGTTAGTCAGCGGTGCGCCACTGGTGAAGTTCTTCCACTCGACCTCGTATTTCGCGTCTTTGTACTGGCCGTCGTGGGGCAGGTATTTGTCGAGCAGCCCGAGCTCACGAATCAACAGTCCGCCAGCGGCGCAATTGATCGTGGTGTCCTGGGTGCCAATGGCAATGCGGATGGTTTCGGCCGACGCCGACAGGGTGAATGAGGCCAGTACCAGACCGGCTAAAGCTGCACGCAACAACATAGGTGTTTCCCCTCGAATCATTTATAGGATGTTCGTCTCCGCCACGATCAGGGCGTGGTGGGAAACGAGGGGTGGTTTGAAGCTGGCGTCCGGTGGTGGCCGGATGGCTTTTGGGTTGTCTGGGGGGCCTCATCGCGGGCAAGCCCGGCTCCCACAGTGATTTGTGCTGAATCCAAAATTTTGCAGACACCAAAGAAACCTGTGGGAGCCGGGCTTGCCGCGATGGCGTCCGACCATTCAGCGCAACAGGTAAGGAATTTCAACTTTCACAGCGCCAGTCGGACAGTCCTTTTCGCACGGCATGCAGTACCAGCATTCGTCGAAGGCCATGTAGGCTTTTTGCGTGGCCGGGTTGATCGCCAGCAGGTCCATCGGGCAGACGTCGACGCACACGGTGCAGCCTTTGTGGGCGATGCAAAGATCCTCATCGACCGTGACGGGCGCGTTGGAGCGGAAGAAGATTTCCTGGGGTTGATAGGCCATTTTCGGTCTCTCTCTTGTGTGTAGCTCAGGCCGCAAAGGCGCCCACGCGCAGCCGGTCGTAGGCCTGCATTTCATCGACGTCCAGCGCGATGATGTAAGGTTCGACGGCTTTCTTGAAACTGCTCATCAAGCCGTTTTCATCCTTTTTCAGGTGGCAATGGCAGAACCAGTCGCTGTCGTTGCGTTGCGGGTGATCGACGCGATAGTGGTAAAGCCCCCAGCGGCTTTCAGCACGGAACAGCGAGGCACTTGCGGCCATTTCGGCGCAATCGCGGATCATGCTGACTTCCATGGCACGCATCAGTTCGTGGGCGTTGTGGGCTTTGATCTGATCGAGATCGCGCTGGATATCACTGAAGCGTTGCAGGCCGATCTGCATTTTCTTGGTCACTTTCGGCGGTTGCAGGTAGTCGTTCACAAAGCGCCGCAGCTTGTACTCGACTTGCGCGGGTGGCAGACCTTGTTCGCGGTCCAGCGGTGCGTAAACCCTTTGTTTCTCCGTCTCGATTTGTTGGGCATCGACGGCTGAGAACTCGCGCCCGGCGACGAAATCCGCCGCATTGGTGCCGGCAAACCAACCGTAAGTGAACGCACCGAGCATGTAGTTGTGCGGCACTGCCGCCATATCACCCGCCGAGTACAACCCCTTCACCGAGGTCTCCGCCCGCTCGTTGACCCACACGCCCGACGCCGAATGCCCGCTGCAAAAACCGATCTCTGAAATGTGCATCTCGACCATCTGCGTGCGGTAGTCAGTGCCACGATTGGCATGGAACTGGCCGCGACTCGGGCGTTCGTTGCTGTGCAGGATCTCTTCGATGTTCTGGATGGTTTCCTCGGCCAGGTGATCGAGTTTGAGGAACACCGGGCCGTTGCCGCTTTCGAGTTCCTGGTGGAACTCCCACATCATCTGGCCGCTCCAGTAGTCGCACTCGATGAAGCGCTCGCCCTTGTTATTCGCGGTGTAGCCGCCCAACGGACCGGTGACGTACGCGCAGGCAGGGCCGTTGTAATCCTTGATCAGCGGGTTGATCTGGAAGCATTCCAGGTTCGCCAGTTCGGCCCCGGCGTGATACGCCATGGCGTAACCGTCGCCGGCATTGGTCGGGTTTTCGTAGGTGCCCATCAGGTAGCCCGAAGCCGGCAAACCCAGACGTCCGGCGGCGCCGCAGCACAGGATCACCGCTTTGGCCTTGATCACATGGAAGTCGGCGGTGCGGCAATCGAACCCCATCACGCCGTTGACCGCGCCCTCTTCATCCGTCAGCAATCGGGTGCAGACCAGGCGATTGGTGATGCTGACCCGTGCGCGTTTCAACTGGCGATACAAAACCTTTTTGATGTCATGCCCTTCCGGCATCGGCAGCACGTAGGCGCCCATGTGGTGGACTTTTTTCACCGCGTAGTCGCCGGTTTCGTCCTTCTCGAACTTCACGCCCCAGCGGTCTAGCTGCTCGATGGTTTCAAAACTGTGCGTGGCATAGGCGTACACCGCCGCCTGATTGACGATGCCGTCATTGGCGATGGTGATTTCCTTGGTGTACTGCTCCGGCGTCGAGTGGCCGGGAATGATCGCGTTGTTCAGGCCGTCCATGCCCATGCTGATCGCGCCGCTGCGTTTGACGTTGGCCTTGTCGATCAACAACACGCGCAAGTCGCGGTTGCGCTCCTTGGCCTTGATCGCCGCCATCGGTCCTGCGGTGCCGCCGCCGATCACGACGATGTCGTATTCCTGTTCGAGGGTGCTTCTGGTTGTAGAGCTGCGCGTCATGCCTGTGCTCCTTTTTGCCGGTCGATTCGCAAGCGGTACTGGAAGGCATCGCCGCGGTAGTAAAGGTGTTCGAAGTCCACCGGCCGACCGTTTGCATCGTGGGTCAGTCGTTCGATGCGCATGATGGGCGAGCCCGGTTCGACGTTCAGTGCACGGGTCAGATCGCTGTCGGCCAAGACGGCATCAATGGCCAGGTCGGCGTGTCCGAGGGCCAGGCCGCAGTCGTTTTCGAGGATCAGGAAAATGTCGCGGGTGACCAGATCAGCCTTCTCCAGGCGTTCGCCGAGGGCTCTGGGCAGGTAGGTGATTTCCAGCGAAATCGGTTCGCGGTTGATCAAACGAACCCGTTTGATCTGCGCCACGGTTTCACCTTCGGCCACCTCTAAACGCTCGGCGACGAGTTTGTCGGCGGCGATGAATTTGAAACTGCGCAGGCGGTTGATCACTTCATAGCCGCGACCGGTCATGGACTCGGCCAGGCCTTGCAGGGTGCTGACGTTCTGGAAGGTTTTCGGTTTGGCGACGAAGGTGCCTTTGCCGTGGATCTTGAAGATCAGCCCTTCCTTTTGCAGATCCCCCAGGGCCTGGCGCACGGTGATGCGGCTGACTTTGAACAACGAGCCGAGCTCGCTTTCGGAAGGCATCTGGCTGTCTTGCGGGTATTCACCGTCGAGGATGCGAGCGCGCAATATGTCCCGCAGTTGGGTATGCAACGGGATGCTGCTCAGGGATAGAACGTTATCAGTCATGGCAGATCACTTGTTATAACGAGTTATAACGTGATCTTAGAGAGCCTGCAGGAGGATTGAGAAATACTGTTTGAGCATAAGGTTAGATGCGTCGGACACACCCGAGCCTCTGTAGCAGCTGCCGAGCCTGCGAGGCTGCGTCCGGCTGCGTAGCAGTCGTGAAATCTGATGACTCAGTGTGTCTGGCTAACCTTGCATGCAGGGTTTGCGACTGCTGCGCAGCCGGACGCAGCCTCGCAGGCTCGGCAGCTGCTACATCGACTTGGTTCAGGTGCGCTTGAGGATCTGGTCCATCACCCAATCGGTTTTCAACGCTTCCCCGGCGACTGCCGGGTGCTGCGTGTCACCCCGAATGTGCGCGTTCATGCCCAGCACGTGGTGCCACTGGATGTGTTCGTGATGGTCGATGCTCAGGCTGAGTTGCTCATCCGCATCAAGTTGCACCGGGTGCTCATCGAACACCGAGAAACGGATCCGCCCCCGGCTGCCGATCAGCTCGACGCGATCCTCGCGCCGATCCGCCACGAAGTTCCAGCAACCCATGCCCGTCGCCCCCGAGGCAAACCGCCAACTGGCGCTGACTGCATCTTCGGCGGCATACAACCCGGCCTGTCGCGCGGTGAAACCGGCAACGTCGGTGATGTCACCGAGCAGGTACTGAAACAGGTCAAACCCGTGGCTGGCGAGGTCGGCGAAGTAGCCGCCACCGGCAACACGCGGGTCCGTGCGCCAGTTGTCCGTGCCGGCCAAATCAACCGGCGACGCTGCTTTGGTGAGTGTCCAGGTCAGGTGCCGGACCTCACCGATTCGCCCCGCATCCAGCCACTGGCGCACTTGCTGAAAGCGCGGCAGCGAGCGCCGGTAGTAGGAAACGAACAGGTGCAATCCGGCGTCGGCAAAGACCTTTTGCATCTCGCGACTTTGCCCGGCATTCAGCGACATCGGCTTTTCGACGCAGCAATGTTTGCCGGCAGCGGCCACCAACAGGCTGTAGGCGTGATGACTGTCTGGCGGCGTGGCGATGTACACCGCGTCCACCTCGGGATCGTCGATCAGTGCTTGCGCGTCGGTGTACACCCGGGCGATGCCATGGCGCGTGGCGTAATCCGTCACCGCGTCCAGGCGCCGCCCCATCACCGCCATCAGCGCTGAACCGGGGGCCTTGTAAAAGGCTGGCCCGCTCTTGCGCTCGGCGACACTGCCGCAACCGATCATGCCCCAACGCACCACGTCCATCATCACGTCCCGAGGGTTAGCCGATGCGCAAGGCGCGCAGGTCCAGGCGACCGTCCTTGAGCGGCGGGCACCAGTAGTAGCCGCCCGTGATCGGGCGACTGATGCGGTACAAGCCGTCGGTGATGCCGTCTTCCAGACCGCTCATGCGCCGCAGTTGCGCTTCAAAGGCGTCGAGGGAAAAGCCGAACGCGAGGAACATCAGGCCTGCGCGATCACCTTCGATCCATGGCATTGAACGACGGACCACAAACGCCTCGGGCGCGAAGCTTTCCTGGGCGGTGCGCTTGACGTGGGCCGAGACCGGCGCGTCGTCGAGTTCTTCGTTGTCGCTCAAACGACGGCCCATGATGTTGTCTTTCTCATGGGACGGCATCGCGTGGAAGCCCTTGAGGTCATGCTGCCACTGCTGGATCGCGGCAAAGCTGCCACCGACCAGGCCCTCAGCGCCCTCGCCCAACAGGGCGGCGGCGACGGCGGCTTCATCGTGCGGGTTTTCGGTGCCGTCTTCGTAACCGGTCAGGTCGTGGCCGCTCATGTGGCGAAAGGTTTCGTTCATCTGCACCAGGCGCAAGGCCGGCGCCAGAGCGGCTTCGATGGCCTGGCTGCGATTGAGCAATTCGCCACGGTCGACGCCGTGCAGCCAGCACCACAATGCGTGTTGCGTCGACGGGTTATCGACGCCAACACCGGTCAACGCCGGAAAGGCTCGCAGGCCGTCAACCTGCGCGTGCAACGCCTTGACCAGCGATTCGCCGAAACCGACGACAGCCGATTTCCCGTCCACCAGTTGCATCAAGTTGTCGAGCGCGACTGGCAATGCTTCGGCGCATTCGAGGGCGAAGAACATATGGCGGGCTTGAGGCGGAACGGGGGTGGCGAGAATGCCCGGCTGGTAATAACTCATATGAACTCCTTGAAAAGAGCATGGAGTTTAACCGGGGATGAGCATTTATGTGCAGTCTCGTGTAGCAGCTGTCGAGCAGCGCGAGGCTGCGTTCGGCTGCGAAGCAGTCGTAATTCCTCTGTGCAAGGTGTGCCTGACACACCGCACTGCCTGGTTTCACGACTGCTTCGCAGCCGAACGCAGCCTCGCGCTGCTCGTCAGCTGCTACAGGGGGTCGAGTATCGGGGTTTCGTTGCGGAATGCGCTCGGGCTCATGCCCGTCCAGCGCTTGAAGGCGCGACGAAAGCTGCGCACGTCGCTGTAGCCGACTTCCTCGGTAATGCGTTCGATGGACATGTCCGGGTTGGCCAGCAGGCTCATGGTGCGGGCCTGACGTACTTGTTCCAGCAGCGTTTCGAAGGTCAGCGTGTGTTCGGTGAGGCGGCGGCGCAAGGTGCGGCTGCTCATGTTCAGGTCGCTGGCGATTTTCTCGATGTGGCTGCCCTCGGTCAGGTCCCGGGCAATCGCCCGTTCCACCGCTTGGATCAAGTCCATTTTCTGGTGCACTTGCGCCGCTTCCAGTTCGAGCAATTGCACCGCCTGACGCAGGGCCAGGGAATGGTGATTGGGCAAGTGAACATCCAGCCAATGCGCAGCGATCACCATACGGTTTTGCAGACAACCAAAGCGCACATCCGGCCCCAGCAGGCGCGAATACTCGCCGAGATAGTCCGGCGCGGCGTGCATGAACTCCACCGCCATCGGCTTGAAATCCGCCCCGACCAGCGCCCGGCCATACACCAGCAAACTGGCGAAAAACTCCTCGACCGCAAACAGCTGCACGTCGGCGAACGGCAAGCGGCATTCGACGTCGACAAATACCCGGTCACCCGACTCCTCCACGCTCGACACGACAATGCCGCCAGAGGTGTGCTGATGCCGAATGCCCAGCTCAAAGGCATCGCGCAAGGTCTTGCACAGCGACAGCACATGCCCCAGCAACCCCAGCGTGCCGAGCACATTTTGCGCACCCACCCACAACCCCAGCCCTTGATTGGGCAAAGCCTTGAGCGCGCGTTGAATCATCGCCACGGCCTGGCGATAGGAAATCCGTTGTGCCGGGTCCTGAAGATCTTCAAAAGTGAAACCCAGCCCTCGGCACAGGTTGTCGGGGTTGACGCCCTGTTGCTGCGCGACTTCGGCCAGGGTTTGCAGGAGAAACGGCGACACCAGCGCCAGTTCAAAGGTGGGATCGATCACTTTCATTTGCATGGGGCTATACATTCCGGGTCGAGCTGCATTCTTATTTTTGTTACCGGTTATGTCGAAGGAAGTTAGCACAGGGTTCAAAGGCTGTCCGCAGAAGCCCCCCTAAATGGCCGCCAATACCCTGCCTTGTACGGCGCAGACAGCTTATTTCTATGTTGCGGCCCTCGTATGGACGCTGGACAGCCCGCTAACAATAATAATGAGTACCCCCATGATCCTGACCCGCACGACACTTCCCCTACTGGTCATTAGCCTGGCCGGCGTCTGTGCCCTTCAACCGGCACTGGCCACCGAGGCTGGCGTGGACAACATCGGCCCCGGCACCGACGGTTTTTTCATGTTGCCGCTGTCGCCCGACAGCCTTCCGGACAACATGCTGGCGTTCAACCTCTACTACAACCACTACACCTCCACGAAGCTGAACATCAGCTCGCTCGGCGGCAAGGTGCCGGACGTTGATATCGAATCCACGGCGGTCATTCCGCGCCTCGATTACCTCAGCCCATTGCGGGTATTTGGCGGCCGGCTGGCGGGCTATATCGCACAGCCGTGGCTCAAGCAGGAAGTCGCGGTGTTCGGCTTGCACGACACCCGCGAGGGCATGGGCGACACCACGGTCGCGCCGATCATTCTCTGGGACATGGGCCCGAACCTGACCCTGGGCGCGGCCGTGGAAGTCACCGTGCCCACCGGCGAATACAGCGTTGATCGCCTGGCCAACACCAGCAACAACTTCTACACCTACAAACCGTTGTTCTCCTTCACTTGGCTGCCGACGGACAGAACCGAGGTGTCGATGAAGACCACGTACAGTTTCAACGGGAAAAACAAAGACACCGATTACAAGTCAGGGCAGATTTTCCACTTCGACTATTCCGCCAGTTTCAAAATCACCGACGACCTGATGCTCGGGTTGAATGGCTACTACCTCAAGCAAACGACCGACGACAAACAGTTCGGCCACACCGTGCAGTTCAATGGCCAGGACGTGAACGACGGGGTGCGCGGGCAGGTGTTTGCGATTGGTCCGGCGTTGCACTGGACCTTTCTTAAGTACGCCAGCGCGGAGATTCGCTGGGCCAAGGAGTTTGATGTGGAAAACCGGCCTGAAGGGGAAATGCTGTGGGCCAAAGTCAGCATTCCGTATGCGTTCTGACTGAACTGACGCCTTCGCGAGCAAGCCCGCTCCCACATGGACAACGCTGCACCCTGTGGGAGCGGGCTTGCCCGCGATGGCGGCGGCACATACACGGAAAATCCTTCAGGAATACACCGACCAGGTGTCGACGATCCGACCACCCCGCACCGCCAGCAAATCCCCAAACTGCAACAACACCGACTCCGTCTGGGTCGGGCGCAAAAACACCTGATCCTCAACCCCAAGCCCCACCGCTGCCGAACCATTGACCATTTCCTGATTCGAGCTGCGGCCATACACCCCGTTACTCTGCAACCCCGAGGGCGACTCGAACTCCGCCATCCAGTTGCCTCCATAGATAAAAAAAGTCTCGCGCTGATTGGTGTCCCACCAGGAAAACAGCCTGGACTTGTCATCCAGCGCCGGAATCTCCACCGCCCCGGTGCTTTTCAACACGGGCGTGGCGATGTACGCCGCAGGCACATGCTCCACCAGTGACGGCAGGTCATAGTGAGTGGGCTTGAGCATCGCCGTGCCCACCGACACTTCAGTGCTGAGCTGTTCGTGTTCATGCATGCGATAGCTCGGGCTGCCGGCCGTATTGAGGGTCAGCCCGTCGTGCCACAAACCGGGGTATTGCTGACGGGTGAAGTCGACGCAGCGGTTGTAAATCACCATCACCTTGGCAAACAGTTCTTCGGGCGAGCCCAGAATCCCCGGCACGCCCATGCCCACGAACGGGTCGTAGCCCATGAACCCGGCAAACTCCAGGTGCTGCGGGTTCTGGCTGATCAGCGTCAGCATCTGCCCGAGTACCCCCACCTCACTGACACCACCGCGATGCAGCCCGACATCCAGCTCGATGTTCACCCGCAATCGCGTACCCAAGCCTTGGGCCAGCGCCAGGTATTGCTGCAAGCGTTCCGGCGTATCGAGCAACCACTGCAATTGCTTCGCCGGGTCGAAAGGCCCCTTGTGCGACTGATAAAACAGCTGGGCCGAACGCGCCGGCAGCGGCTTGCCCAACAGAATGTCGGCCTCGGGAAACTGCACCGCGTCATGGTTGAGAAACGGTTGATGAAACGACATCAAGCGTTGCGTGCCGGCGCGCTTGGCGATGTAGGCCAGCAGCCCCGGCGCCGGCAGTGACTTTTCCACCAGTCGCAGGTGCTTGCCACCACGTTTGACCGACAGCATCACCGCATCGATGTTGTGATCGAGTCGGTCAAGGTCGATCAACATCACCGGGCGCATGGGCCCGTGATCCTTGAGTTCGGTGTTCAGCGCACGGAAATAATCACTGTACGGCGCGCCCCGATCACCCGGCCGCAACCAGGTGCCGACACCTGCCAACAACACGCCGACACCGGCGGCTCCCATCAAAAAATGACGCCGATTGACTGCCATCAGTTCACCCCCAGAATCGATGACAAATGCGCATTGAGGAATTTGCCGCTGGGGTCCAGTTCCTGCCGGACCTGAATAAAGTCCGGCCAACGCGGGTACAGCGGCTGCAGGGTTTTCGCGTTGAGGGTGTGCAACTTGCCCCAGTGCGGCCGGCCGTTGTACTTCCAGAAAATCGGTTCGACGGCGGCAAAGAAATTGTGATGATCCATCTGGTAATGCTGATGGACCGAAATCGAGCAACTGTCGCGTCCCTCGAACATGCTCAAGGGAATGTCGTCGGCTTTGACGTAGCGGTACTCAATCGGAAACCAGGTGCGCAGGTCTTTGTCCTGAATCAGCTTGAGAATCTCGCGCAGGCACGCCGGGCCGTGTTCGGCCGGCACCGAATATTCCATTTCGTTGAAACGCACCGTGCGCACGTTGGCGTAGATGTCGAACGAGTCGCCTACCCGGTCATCGAAACTGGCGAGGTGACGCAGGTTATTGAGCATCGTGCGGCGCAGGTCCGGGAAGTCGCTGCCGTACTTGTCGATCTTCTCGATCAAGGTCACGAACTCGTTGCCGCCCTCCTCATCCGCCGGGATCGGCGGTGTGGCCGGGTCGGTGGTTTCGTTCAGGGCGATAGACAAGGCGTAGTCGGAATGGGTCACGACGAGCATTTCCCAGTGCTGGTTTTCCCGGGTGTTTTTGTCGAGGTCTTCCAGCAACTCTTCGGTCTTGGCGATCCATTGGCGCTCCCTTAACCGATACGCCGGGCGGTTTTGCAGGCGAATTTTCGTGGCCACCCCAAGCGCGCCGAGCGACACCCGCGCCGCGCTGAACACCTCTGGATGACGCGTGCTGTCGCAGTCCAGAACCTCGCCCGTGGCGGTCACCAATTGCAGGCCACAGACGTGGGCTGAATAGGATTGAAAGTTCTTGCCGGTGCCGTGGGTCGAGGTAGAGATCGCGCCCGCGAGGGTCTGGTAATCGATGTCGGCCATGTTTTGCAGGGCCTGGCCGATGTCTTTGAGCGGTGTGCCCATGCGCGACATCGGGGTGCCGGCGGCGAACTCGGCTTGCAGCGTTTTCGCGTCGTGATCGAGCAAACCGGTGAAATAACTCAGCGACAGCAAGGTGCCGTCGGTGGGCACCAAGGCGCTGAACGAATGCGCCGAACCCACCGGGCGAATCTTGCCGGGCGCCTGGCGCACCACTTGCATCAGCTCATCCAGATTCTTTGGCGCCAACCGCGCCGCCGGCAGGCAACTCTGGCCCCCCGACCAGTTGCGCCAGGGAATCAGCCGCGGCGCGCGCAGCAGTTCGGCCAGCGCAGGCGTTGAGCCGAGCGCAGTGAAAGCGCCAATGACGCTCGCCCGTTGCAACAACTGACGCCGTGTCAGGTCCATCGTCATGAATCGCACCCTGCCGTTCTTATTGTTGGATTTGCTGGCCGGACATAAAGGCAATCAGCGCCAGGAACTGTTCTTGCGAACACTGCATGCACATCCCCATCGGCGGCATGCCGTTGAAGCCGTTGATCGCGTGATCGAGCAGCGTGTCGGCGCCTTGCAAGACTCGCGGTTCCCAGGCTTTCGTGTCGCCGGTCAGCGGCGCCCCGGCCGCCGGGTTGGCGTGGCACAGCTTGCAGCTGTTGTCGTAGACCTGCGCCAGCTCGGCGTCGGCGGGCCTGGCGGTGGCCGCTTCGCTGCGGGTTGTCGGGTTTTTCGGCTCTTCGCCACACCCCGCAAGCAACGCCGCGAAGACGCCCCCCACCAAGGCAAAACAAAGGCTAGGCTTTTCAGTGAATCGGCTTGCCCGCATGGCGGTCCTCTCATGGGGTGCCCGGACAGCCGGGTGCACCTTTTTTATTGTGATCAAGCACGGGTCAACACTAAGGCACCCCGCGTGGGCGGGTTGAGGGCATTGGGGGCCAACAATGGGGGCTTCTGAGGCCATGACCGAACACGTTGGTAAATTCGCGGTTAATCACGCTGTGCGGCAAAACGCTGAGATGAGTCATGACAAGCGAGGCCGAGGTCTGCTAAAACGATTCATCACTGCATCACCCAATCCAGAGGGGGTAGCGACATGACCACAGCCAACATTCTCGACAACCTGTTCCCGAGCCACGCCGACATCCCGGAAAAGTACCGGCTAGACGGCCAGACCGAGCAACGTGAGTACCTGGTCGATGGCGAACTGAGAACCTGGAACGGGCCGCTAGCCCAGGTCCGCAGCCCGGTGTACCTGAGTGGCGCCAATGGCGACGAGCAAGTGATCCTCGGCAGCACGCCGTTGCTTGACGCCGACACCGCGCTGGTCGCCCTGGACGCCGCCGTCCGTGCGTATGACCGTGGTCAAGGCCTGTGGCCGACCATGCGTGTGGCCGAGCGCATCCAGCACGTCGAAGCCTTTTTAGGACGCATGCGCCAACAGCGTGACGCGGTGGTCAAGTTGCTGATGTGGGAGATCGGCAAGAACCTCAAGGACTCGGAAAAAGAGTTCGACCGCACCTGCGACTACATTGTCGACACCATCAATGCACTCAAGGAACTCGACCGCCGCTCCAGCCGTTTTGAACTGGAACAGGACACCCTCGGCCAGATCCGCCGCGTCCCGCTCGGCGTTGCACTGTGCATGGGCCCTTACAACTACCCGCTCAATGAAACCTTCACCACGCTGATTCCGGCGCTGATCATGGGCAATACCGTGGTGTTCAAACCGGCCAAGCTTGGCGTGTTGCTGATTCGCCCGCTGCTGGAAGCGTTCCGCGACAGCTTCCCGGCCGGCGTGATCAACGTGATCTACGGCAGCGGCCGCGAGACTGTCAGCGCCCTGATGGCCAGCGGCAAGATCGACATATTTGCCTTCATCGGCACCAACAAGGCCGCCAGCGACCTGAAAAAACTCCACCCCAAACCACACCGTTTGCGTGCGGCGCTGGGCCTCGACGCGAAAAACCCTGGCATCGTCTTGCCGGAGGTCGATCTGGACAACGCGGTGAGCGAAGCGGTGACCGGCTCGCTGTCGTTCAACGGTCAGCGCTGCACCGCGCTGAAAATTCTCTTTGTGCATGAGGACGTGGTCGAGGCGTTCATCGAAAAATTCAACGCCAAACTCGCCAGCCTCAAACCCGGCATGCCGTGGGACAGCGGCGTGGCGCTGACGCCGTTGCCGGAGTCGGGCAAAGTCGATTACCTGCATTCGCTGGTGGCGGACGCCGAAAGCAAAGGGGCCAAGGTGGTCAACCCCAATGGCGGTCAAGCCCGCGCGTCGTTCTTCTACCCGGCGGTGCTGTACCCGGTGACGACGCAAATGCGTGTCTATCAGGAAGAACAGTTCGGCCCGGTCATCCCGATTGTGCCGTACCGTCATCTGGACACCGTCATCGATTACGTCCTGGAGTCAGACTTCGGCCAGCAACTGAGTATTTTCGGCACTAACCCGGTTGCGGTTGGTCGGCTGGTGGACACGTTCGCCAACCAGGTCGGGCGCATCAACCTCAACGCACAATGCCAGCGCGGCCCGGACACCTTCCCGTTCAACGGCCGCAAGAACTCCGCCGAAGGCACGCTGTCGGTGCATGATGCATTGCGGGTATTTTCGATCCGCACGCTGGTGGCCACCAAGTTCCAGGAAACCAACAAAGACTTGATCAGCGAGATCATCAGCGGACGGAGTTCGAGTTTCCTGACCACCGATTACATTTTCTGAGGACACCGAGCCTGAGTACGTTCAGCCATCGACTGCCACCGCTGTTGCGCCGACTGCTACGGCCGTTGCTGGACCCGTATCGGCGCTATCGCCACGCCAGACTGATCCATGCAGTGCGGGTATCGCTCGGGTTGCTGGCGACGATTTTGCTGACCACCGGCATCCATCTGCCCCACGGCGAATGGGCGTCGGTGACGATGCTGGTGGTGATCGGGGGTTTGCAGCATCACGGCAACATC
Source organism: Pseudomonas sp. C9 (assembly GCF_002000165.1). NCBI lineage: Bacteria > Pseudomonadati > Pseudomonadota > Gammaproteobacteria > Pseudomonadales > Pseudomonadaceae > Pseudomonas > Pseudomonas sp. C9. The sequence continues at coordinate 361,750 of NZ_MPAK01000001.1, forward strand.
GGTAAAAAAGCCGCCGAGCGGGCCATTGGCACCTTGATCGGGGCGGGCGTCGGCCTGGTGCTGGTCGCGCAACAGGCCTGGCTCGGGATGCCCTGGCTGACCTATTTCGCGATGTCGGTGGTGTGCGGATTCTTTTCGTATCACGCCATCGGCAAGGGCGGTTACACGGCGTTGCTGGCGGCGATCACGGTATTTATCGTCGCGGGGCACGGCGACAACCCGGTCACGGATGGCCTGTGGCGCGGGGTCGACATTCTGATCGGCATCGCCTTGGCGTTGGCGTTTTCCTTCGCGCTGCCGCTGTATGCGGTGTTTTCCTGGCGCTACAACCTGGCCGATGCCCTGCGCGATTGCGCGACGATCTACGGGCGCATCATCAATGGCCAATCGGTCAGCGATGACGAACACCTCAAACTCATGGGTCGCCTGAACTCGGTGATGGTGCAATTGCGTTCGCTGATGCCGTCGGTGTCCAAGGAAGTGAAGATTTCCATGACCGAACTGGACGCTATTCAGCGCAACTTGCGGATGTGTGTCAGTACCCTGGAAATCCTCGGCAACACCCGACCGGATGCCAGCGAACCGAATGCCGTGGCGCAGTTGCAATCGGCGATGACCGAGGAACATCGGCACATTCGCGTGCAACTGATCGGCATGGCGCGGGCCTTGAAAACCGGCGCATCCCAACGTCTGAGCCGCCCCGTCGACCTGCCAACTGCGTCAAGTCTTGAGGCACCGGTTTACAGCCCGTTGGACGGTTACCGTTTGTTGACCCGCCAGTTCGCCGCCAACATCGGCGAGATGCGCCAGCGCCTGGCAAAAACGGCCCCGCGCTGGAACATCTGACACCTACTGCGCCGCCAACTTACGTTGTTTGAAGCCCCAGCCCTGCTGCATTCCGGCGGCGGCCAGCAGAATCGCCACCACGCCAACCCATTGCAGCGGCTCCAGACGATGGCCGAAGGCAAACCAGTCGACAAAAATCGCTGCAATCGGGTAGATGAACGACAACGCCCCGGTCAGTGCCGTCGGCAGTTTTTGGATCGCGCCGTACAACAGCACATACATCACGCCGGTGTGAACGATGCCCAGCGTCACCAGGCTCGCCCAGGCAGCAGGCGCTTGCGGCAGCGCTGAAAAGTGCGCGAACGGTGCCAGCAACAGCACACCAGTGCAGACCTGGATCAACGCGATCAGATGCGGCGGCGTACCGGTCAGGCGTTTGATGATCAGCGCGGCAATCGCGTAAAGGAAGGCCGCGCCCAATGCCAGGCCAATCCCCATCAGGTAATCATTGCCGTCCTCGCCCGACCCGCCATGAGCGCTGACAATCGCCAGCATCCCGAGAAAGGAAATGCCCAGCCAGAACAGTTTCTGCAGGGTGATTTTTTCATTGAGGAACAACGCGGCCAGGCCCACCAACATGAACGGCTGAACGTTGTACACCGCCGTACCAATGGCAATCGAGGCGCGCGAATACGAGGCAAACAACAGCACCCAGTTGCCGACGATCGCTACGCCACTGAGCACGGCCAACAGGAACGTGGTGCGGGTCAGAATGCCGGGGCGCAGAAAGCCGAAAGCCGCGCAAATCAGCAGCAAGGTGCCGGCGCCAAACAGGCAACGCCAGAACACAACGTCCAGCACCGGTTGCCCGGACACCAGCACGAACCAGCCGATGGTCCCGGAGATCAGCATGGCGGCGCTCATCTCGAATGAGCCGCGACGTATTGTTTTGTCCATCATCAGACTCCTGTGTTTGAGCGCAAAGTATGCCAATCCATCCGTGGGCTTCTCCAGCGCAAAAAACAGGCTAGACTCGGTTTCTGCCTTTTTTATCAAGGCGTTTTTGTTTAATTGCCTTACGAGGATTGCCATGACCGACGACATCGACCAAGTGCTGATCACGGCATTGATGGAGGACTCCCGGCGCTCACTCAAGGCCTTGGCGAACATCAGCGGCCTGTCCTCGCCCAGCGTCGCGGAGCGTCTGCGCCGCCTTGAAGAACGGGGTGTGCTCAAAGGCTACACCGTTGAAATCGACCCGAAATGCTTCGGTTATCAACTCCAGGCCATCGTGCGGATTCGCCCGCTGCCGGGACAGCTGCAAGAGGTGGAGCGGCAAATTCAGGCCATTCCAGAGTTCACCGAGTGCGACAAAGTCACCGGCGACGACTGCTTCATCGCGCGCCTGCACGTGCGCTCGATGGAACAACTGGACACCCTGCTCGACCGCCTCAACACCCACGCCGAAACCAACACGGCGATCGTCAAGAAAACCCCGGTGAAACGCCGGTTGCCACCGATGGCCTGAGTGAAGTTTGCGCCTCACTGGCGTAGATTGGGGTTTTCCGGCGAAGGATTGGCGGCATGAAAATTCAGGCAATGCTACTGGCAGCGCTGATGCTGGCGGGGTGCGGCACGATTCAATCGGCCTTGCGCGGTGACGAAGTGGCGGCAAACAGTCTCAAGGAACAGAAGAGCTATTGCGGCGCCATTCCGCGGATCTACAGCGGTGTCAGCTATGATTTTTGCAGTTTGAATGCGCCGCTGAAAAAGGGGCTGGATGCACAAGATCACACCGATGCTCCAGCCATTGTGTTGATCGACGTGGTCATGTCCGGCGCGCTCGACACCTTGCTACTGCCCTACACCATCTACCGCCAACAGACCGATGGCAGCATTATCATTGCCGAGTAGCCCTGGATTTCAGGCAATAAAAAACCCGCCTAAGCGGGTTTTTTACTCAAGGCCTTCGATCAATCATCGCGGCTCATGATGCCGAACAGCTGCAACAAGCTGATGAACAGGTTGTAGATCGATACATACAGGCTGATGGTCGCCATGATGTAGTTACGCTCGCCGCCATGAATGATGGCGCTGGTCTGGAACAGAATGCAGACCGAGGAGAACAGCACGAAACCTGCGCTGATCGCCAATTGCAGGCCGCTGATCTGGAAGAAGAAGCTCGCCAGCGTCGCACCCAGCAGTACGAAGAAGCCTGCCGTGATGAAACCGCCCAGGAAGCTCATGTCCTTGCGGGTAATCAGCACGTAGGCCGACAGACCACCAAACACCAGCGCCGTCATCGCGAACGCCGAACTGACCACTTCAGCGCCGCCCTGCATTCCCAGGTAACGGTTGAGGATCGGGCCAAGCAGGAAACCCATGAACCCTGTCAGGGCAAAGGCAGAAACCAGGCCCCAGGCCGAATCACGGAGTTTGTTGGTGAGGAAGAAAAGGCCATAGAAACCGATCAGCACCACGAAAACGTTCGGGTAACCGACACGCATCTGCTGAGCGACAAACGCCATCACGCCGCTGAATGCGAGGGTGAGAGCGAGCAAGCCGTATGTGTTGCGCAGGACGCGGCTAACCTCTAGCTGCTCAGCCTGCACGCTGTTATTAACTGCGTAATCCTGTTCGCGCATGGCGACACTCCTGTTGGTTTGAAACGTTCAGTCGCAAAGATCATAACAGACGCTCTGTAACAAGCTACGTAGAGAGTTTGACAGTGTGTTTCATTCAGGTATTATGGCGCCCGCAACGCAAACGGAGGTGTGGCCGAGTGGTTTAAGGCAACGGTCTTGAAAACCGTCGACTGTAACAGGTCCATGAGTTCGAATCCCATCGCCTCCGCCATATTTGTACCGACAAAGCCCTGATTATTCAGGGCTTTGTCGTTTCTGGGGTTTGGTGCAACCCATAACCGCACACGTTTCATTGCAATGGCGAAAAGGCCGCGGGCAGATAAATCGTCGAGCGCATGTCACGCAGTTGCGGACCAGAATTCTCGGGTGGCCAGACACCGTCCTCCACGGCTTGAGTCCGCACTTGCAGGCGCTGTTCCAGGGTTGACCATGGCCAGATGTGCAGGTAGCGCGGCAAGGCACCGTCGGTGGCATAAAACGCCGCATACACTGGCGAATACTGCTCGGCCGTACGCGGTTCCACGGCCTTTATCCAGCCATCGAGTGTCGGCTGCAGCCCGGAACTGACCAGGTCATACACGCGCATTTCGTAATACGGCCCGTGTTTTCCGGCGCTCAGGGGATTGAGGAACGGGAACAAGCTGTAGTTTTCGATTCGCAGGTCGGTGATAAAGGCGTTGATACCGAATGCTTCGCCTTCCAACAGGAAGCGCTCGCGCTCCGCTTGCCGCAGACTTTCGTCGGCATAGCCGCGCAGCACGGCAATTTGATTCAGTTGGCCGATTTCCGACGCCCAACACCCCATCAGCGTGCCGCCCACCCCGGGCTTGGCCAGCGCGGCCTCGATGCAACCCAGCGCATCTGCAACGGTTCGCACACGCACCGTAAAAGTAATCAGTTCAAACAATCGCATGACGTGCTCCGCTCATTCGTTGCCATTAGCCTAACCCGGAGCCTCCAAGGCGAATATTGAGCCGAACCCCTTGGGGTACAGCGATCACCTTAGTGTTCTAGGTAGTTTCTTTATGGCAACAGTCAGCGGACAAGCCTCACGCAGCAAGTACGCCCATCACTCGATGCGGCGTACTCGCCTGTCACTCAATGCGGCGCGCGGGGGATTGTCTTGAGCAGGTCTTCGGGACTGATGTAACCAACGACCGGTTCTGCGACACTGCCCGGCAGTGGCAGGTCAAGGATGTGGCCCTTGATCTTGCCGATGACGTGCATTTCGCAAGGTTTGCAGTCGAACTTCAGCGTCAGCACCTCGTCACCGTGCACCAGTTGCATTGGCGCGACCTTGGTGCGCACACCGGTGACGCCTTTGGCTTGCTTGGGGCACAGATTGAAGGAAAAACGCAGGCAGTGCTTGGTGATCATCACCGGCACTTCCCCGGTTTCTTCATGGGCCTCAAACGCTGCGTCGATCAACTTGACGCCGTGGCGGTGATAGAAGTCCCGGGCCTTCTGGTTGTAGACGTTGGCCAGGAAGGACAAGTGCGACTCCGGATACACCGGCGGCGGAGTGGTTTCGGCCTTGCGATGACCTCTTGGGTGAGCGAGCAGACGGGCCACGGTCAACGCCTCAATCACTTCGCGACGCAAGGCTTTGAGCTGCGAATTGGGAATGAAGAACGCCTCGGGTGCAATCAACTCGATGGCGGTGGCGTGATAGTCAGTGGTGCCCAGTTGACCGAGCAGATCGCGCAGTTGCTCCAATGCCTGCTCCGGCTTGTTGGCCAGACCGAACGGACCGTCCAGCGACAAGCTGGCGCTGACACCCTCCTCGCTCGTGGCGGTCAGTTGCAGGCGCTGCTCGTCAAGACGTGCCACCCAACTCAAACCGATACGACGCTCGGCAGAGGTCTTCTGCAAGGCTTGCTGCCAGTTATGGTCAAGATTGCGGCTCAGTGGATGGTTGGGGCGCAACTTGAACATCCCATCCGGCATCTCGTTGGGTTCGACACGGTAGCGATAGCGCTTCTGGCCCTCTTCGAGGAACTCACCCTTAGGCTCGGCGATGTTGGCGCGAAAGCCCACCACCTCGCGCTTGATCTGCACATTGAGGCCGTCGCCATTGGACAGCGGCTCAAAGGTCACCACCTGCAAATCACGCTTGCCCACCTTCTCCACCACGCCCACCGACAAGCCAGTGAAGGTCGGTGAATCGAAGGCGCCGATGTCGATCTTGCGCTCACTGACGAAGTAGTCGGTGCTGCCACGGTGGAAAGTCTTGTCCGGGTCGGGCACGAAGAAGTGTGCGGTGCGGCCGCTGGATGCCCGAGCCAGGTCCGGACGATCTTCAAGCACGTCGTCCAGACGCTGACGGTAATAGGCTGTGATGTTCTTCACATACCCCATGTCCTTGTAGCGCCCTTCGATCTTGAACGAGCGAACACCGGCTTCGACCAACGCACGGATGTTGGCGCTCTGATTGTTGTCTTTCATCGAGAGCAGGTGTTTTTCGTAGGCGACGACGCGGCCCTGGTCATCTTTGAGGGTATAAGGCAAACGACAGGCCTGGGAGCAGTCGCCACGGTTGGCGCTACGACCGTTCTGTGCGTGGGAAATATTGCACTGCCCGGAGAACGCCACACACAACGCGCCGTGGATGAAGAATTCGATCGCCGCATCGGTCTCGTCGGCGATGGCGCGAATCTCTTGCAAATTCAGCTCGCGGGCCAGCACCAGTTGAGAGAAGCCAGCCTGGTCAAGAAACTTTGCCCGCGCCAGTGTCCGAATGTCGGTCTGGGTACTGGCGTGCAGTTCGATCGGCGGGATATCCAGCTCCATCACGCCCAGATCCTGAACGATCAACGCGTCGACGCCCGCATCGTACAACTGGTGGATCAGCTTGCGCGCCGGCTCCAGTTCGTTGTCATGCAGGATCGTGTTGATCGTGGTGAACACGCGGGCGTGGTAGCGACGGGCGAACTCCACGAGTTGGGCAATATCGCTGACTTCGTTGCAGGCGTTGTGCCGGGCGCCGAAGCTCGGGCCACCGATGTACACGGCGTCGGCACCATGCAGGATGGCCTCGCGAGCAATGTTCACGTCACGGGCGGGGCTGAGCAGTTCCAGGTGATGCTTGGGCAGAGACATATTTTTTATCTGGTTTGTCACGGTCGAGGTGCGCATTGTAGCGGCCAAAAGCTGGATGGGCACACGTCAAGGGTTTCGGTGCTGACAGGCAGTTGTCAGCTGTTATTCACGAGCGCCCTGGCCACAGAGGTTGGCGGAGCAAGACCAGCCTGCCCGTGGGGCCTCATGCGCCCTACCCCGACATGCCCAACGTACCGAACCTGCAAGACATAACCCCAAACTTTGTGGATGCTGATCGGGAATTCATCAAAAACAGGCACGATGATCCGAAGGCAATCAAAATGAGTTTCGATTACGAAGGGTTGCTCATCGGATTCCCGCAACGTCGCTTGATTTAGTGGCAAGTAGCCGCTACTTCTTAAAGTACTGAAACGCTACTACGACAGGGGAAAGCCGATGCCTAGATTCGTTGTTGTTCCCTCAATACCAAAGGAAACAGGATCAGCACGCAGCGGATCACGCTTCTATTGCACCACCGCTCCTATAGATTTCGACATCTACGACAACGAAGGTAAGTGCAGGCTAAAAATCTGCTATCCGACCCGGATGGAAGCCAACGCAGAATGCGAACGGCTGAACGCTGAACTCATTGAAACCCTGCAGGCTGAATATTCCAGGGTCAGCTCGTCATGGTCTTCGACGGCATGACCGGGAGACCTGTCGCAGGCATCGGATGCGTTCGATACCAGTGGTGGACCCGTCTGCGCTAAAAAACCCACTTCAAGAGAACATGAGAAGCGATCCAGGGAGATGCCGCGGCTACTCCCCATGCAATCAGTGCAGAGACGGACAAGTAAGCCGCAAAAAACTTGATGATTGCTGGCCTTCCCATTGCACCTCCCTCCTATAACCGCTCAGAAGCTGCATTTTTTGACTCAGTTGAATGCTCGCGGTTCCATGCCGTATGTCGTGGGGCTTACATCGCCGTCCTGACGCGTTCTGGATCCAAATCAGCCCCACCACGACGCAATGCCCGTCAGTTCGGCGCCCTCCTCAGTCTGCGCTAAGTTTCGTTGCGTACCTTCTCCGCTGCGCACTTTCAGCGCTGCTCAGGAGAGGCTATCCACATGAATTCCGCCACAGCCGGTTGGCTCAACAAAGTGCCCGAGGTCACGTTGTCATTCTGGGTGATCAAGATTTTGTCCACGACCGTGGGTGAAACCGGCGCGGACTTTCTTGCCGTGGACGCCGGTTTCGGCGCTGGCTGGACCAGCATCGGCATGGCGACATTGCTGGCGATTGCGCTGTTCTGGCAAATGCGCACCAAAGCCTATACGCCATGGATCTACTGGCTCACCGTGGTGCTGGTGAGCATCGTCGGGACGCAGATCACCGACATTCTGACCGACATCCTGGACGTCAGTCTCTACACCAGCACAGCGGTGTTTTCCGTATTGCTGGCGGTCAATTTTCTGGTCTGGTACCGGATCGAGCGCAGCCTGTCGATCCGTGAAATTGTCACGCCACGGCGGGAGTTGTTCTATTGGGCGACGGTGCTCTGCACGTTTGCCCTGGGGACGGCGGCCGGCGATCTGGCCACTGAAACCCTCGGCCTGGGTTTCACCCTCGGCATCGTCATCTTCGGTGCGCTGATCGCTGCCACACTGGCAGCCTGGCGCATGGGCGGCAATGTGGTGCTGACCTTCTGGATTGCCTACATCCTGACCCGACCTTTCGGCGCCTCCCTGGGCGACTTGCTGACGCAATCCAAAACCTATGGCGGCCTCGGCATGGGGGCTACCTGGACCAGTGCGATCTTCCTGAGCGTCATCCTCCTGCTGGTGGTTGCCGCCCAGATCAGCGTCGGCACGCGTAAATCAGTGACTCAGTAACGTTTAAACGCCAATCAAGGAATCTTCATGCGCCACTTTCAAACCCTTATTCGTCACGCCGCGATCGTCTCGTCCATCTGCCTGCTGAGCCTGGCCAGCGGTTGCTCCAAACCGGCTGACAAACCCAATACAGGCGTCGCTTCCAGTTCGATGAGCAGCACAAGCCAGTCAGGCACCAAACTGGGTGACCTGTCAGAGTTTCGTAACATCGCCGCCGATGTGACCGCCCTTGTCGACAAAAATGACCTGCCTGGGGCCAAAGCCCGGATCAAGGACCTGGAAACGTCCTGGGACTCCGCCGAGGCCGGCATCAAGCCTCGGGCCGCCAGCGATTGGCATGTCGTGGATAAAGCCATTGACCATGCACTCGACGCCTTGCGCGCCAGCAGCCCGAAACAGGCTGAATGCAAAGCCACAATGGATGACTTAATGAAGGCCTTCGACTCGATGAAAGGCAACGCCTGACCGGGCCCGCTAGCCGCCGTCATCCGGCGGCGGACAAACCCTGGTGCAGGTGCTTCAATACAGGCGCGACGGTCATGACCGCCGCGCCTTTTTTACGGAGCAGGACATGCGGATATTGCTGGTCGAAGACGACCCGATGATTGGCGATGCCATTCAGGGCGCCCTGAATGATGCGAGCTATGCCGTCGACTGGGTGAAAAACGGTCTCACCGCGCTCACGGCGCTGGAGGCTCAACACTATGACCTGGTGCTGCTGGACCTCGGTTTGCCGGGCAAGGACGGGCTGGATGTACTCGACAGCATCCGTGGCCGCAAAAACCCGGTGCCGTTGCTGATCATCACCGCGCGCGACAACCTCGAAGATCGCCTGCGCGGCCTCGACGGCGGTGCCGACGATTACCTGGTCAAACCCTTCGACTTGTCAGAATTGCTGGCCCGGATGCGCGCGGTATTGCGGCGCAACGGTGGCAACGCCCTGTCCGTGCTCGACAACGGCGTGGTGGCACTGGACCTGATATCCAAGCAAGCCAGCACCGAACAGGACCGCGATGTCCAGCTGTCCAGTCGTGAGTTCGCCCTGTTGCAAGCCCTGTTGATTCGGCCCGGCGCGATTCTCTCGCGTAGCGAGCTCGAAGACCGCCTCTATGGCTGGGGCAACGAAGTGGAAAGCAACGCGGTGGAATTTCTGATTCACGCGTTGCGGCGCAAGCTTGGCAACCATGTCATCAAGAACGTCAGGGGAATGGGATGGATGGTTTCAAAAAGCGCTTGAGTGACTCGGTACAACTGCGGCTGTCCGTCACGCTGTCGCTGGCCATCCTGATCGTTGCTGTCGTGGCCGGGGTTTTTGCGTTCGTCTCGGCGTTCGACGAGGCCCACGAAATGCAGGACGACACCTTGCGTCAGGTGGCCGTGCTGGTTGATCGCCAACACATGACCCCGCGCTATCCCGTGGGCAATAAGGTCGACGATGACAACGAAGAATCCAGGGTAATCGTGCAATACCTGGCCGACGGCAGCAAAGCCCTCGGCAACGATGACGCCACGCTGCCGCTGCCCTTCCCCACGACATTGGCCGATGGCCTGTCGACGTTGAATGTCGCAGGCGAGGATTTTCGTGTCCTGGTCAAGACCACCACCCAGGGCGAACGTATTGTCGTCGCTCAGGAAACCGGTATCCGCGACAAGGAGGCTCGCGAAAGCGCCTGGCGCAGTCTGCTGCCGTTTTTGATCCTGTTTCCGGTGCTGTTGCTGGTGGTCGGCGATCTGGTGCGCAAGCTGTTCCGCCCGATTGCCACGCTCTCGACCGAAATCGACCAGCGCGACGAGCAGGCCTTGCACCCCATCGACGAACACCATTTGCCAACGGAAGTCCGTCCTTTCGTGGTGGCCATCAACCGCTTGCTCGAGCGCGTCGCGCAGTCGATGGACGCCCAGCGCCGCTTTGTCGCCGACGCCGCCCATGAACTGCGCTCCCCCATGACCGCCCTGTCCTTGCAAGCCGAGCGACTGGCCGCCACCGACATGCCGGCACCCGCCCGCGAGCGTTTGTTGCCCTTGTCACTGGGCATCGATCGCAGCCGAAAACTGATCGATCAACTGCTGACGCTGGCCACTGCACAATCAGACTCCCATCGAGCGCAGTCCGCCGTTTGCGTGCATGAAATCTATCGGCGGGTACTGGAAGATTTATTGCCGCTGGCAGAGCGAAAGCACCTCGACATCGGTGTGGAGAGCATTGAAGACGTACAGGTGATTATCAACGAAACGGATCTGGTGATCCTGGTGAAGAATCTGGTGGACAACGCCATCCGTTATACCCCCGAAGGCGGGCGTATCGACCTGTCGGTTGAGCGTGTGCAAGGGCTGGTGATGTTGCAGGTCAAGGACTCGGGACCGGGAATTTCCCTGCTGGAACAAACGCGGGTATTCGATCCGTTTTATCGCAGCCTGGGGACCGATGAAGCGGGTTCCGGGTTGGGGTTGTCGATCGTCAAGGCAATAGCAGACCGCACGGGCGCGCGGGTTCAAATGGGGTATACGGATGAGATAAACAAAAACGGATTGTGTGTGTCGGTATGGCTGAGCGCCGGTAAACAATAGGAAGGGAGCGCACCATTACAGTGCGACTGCAGTGGCAAAAAACCGAATCCTCAACTAAGGTCTCTACGCAATCAAATGCCCCTGCTTATGGATTGGGTTGACTGATCAAGGAGAGATTGATGACGTCCGTTCGCAACGCCGAAAAAACCTATCGCGCCTGGTCGAGCCCGATCCTGCTGGAGCTCAAGGCGCGAGAACACCAAATGGATCCCGCCTCGCGCCAGGCACTCGAAAACATTCTGGTTGAAAGACGACTGATAGACCTCGGTCATCCGACAGGCACGGATCGACGTAAAACCGGGCGCACTCAACAGGACAAACCTCAGTGACCCGCGTGCGTCTCGCTGAGTCCCTGTCCGTTTTTGTTCGCGCAATCAGAAGTCCGAATCCGAAGGGAACTGGCACTACGCCATTAATGTCGTAGTGGCAGCACCTGGAGGATTGGATGACTCGCACTCGCTACTTTCAAATCACGTACTGCCTCAATGATGAGCGGCACACTTTTGTGCAGTCGGACACGCACATGCACCCCGCAGACGCTTGGTATTACGCCTGCCTGCATTCAGGGATTGGGCTTTCGTATGGGCAAAATCACGATCAACAAAACGACGCGGCGCTTCGAAGGCATGCGCAAGCAAAAGGTTTGACCGACGTCAGCTGGGTAAAATTACCCGATTGACGAGACCGGAACGCGCCCTTTCAACTTACAAACAGTTCTTCACTGCCTTGCGCATCGCGTCGGACTTGGCCCAAGGCGGCCCCTGATACAGCGAAACCCGGCTGCCGTCCTTGTACTTGACGATGTCCAGCACTTCATCCGCCGTGATGATGCTCGGCGCCTTGATTCGGTAGCCGTTGGAAATGCCGACCTGAGTCGTATTCGAAACTTCTTTCTGCCACACCGGCAAGATGCACGCGGCCAGCTCTTTTGGCGGCTTCTTACTGTATTTGCTGACGTTCGGTTCACCCGGCACCACCGACGCCGGCAATGAACAACCCGCCAGCATTGCCAGCGTTACTCCCCCAATCAACATCCGCATGACGCATCCTTATCCCGTAAAAACGCGAAATGTAACGCTTCGCCGTCCGGACATCCATCTATTGCACACAACTTAATGCGCGGCATTGTTTTCATTGGGGGACTGGATAGGTTCTTTCGTTCAGATAGGCCATCCACCGTTCATACGCCTCATGCTGCCATTGCGTGACCCGATCCCACTCCGGGCCGCTGAACTGGTGAGCCGAAATCAGCTTCATCATCTCAGTGGTGGCGGCATCCAGATCAACAATCAACTCCTGGGCGTGAAATCTGAAATCGTCGGTATTGCTCATTGGGGGTGGCCTCGCCCTGGTGAAATGGCACTGACCTTCGTACGACATCCACCTGGGCCTCTTGCCCTCATTTTCCCGACCAATGGACCCACCTCCTGCCTCACGGACGAACAAACGCCGCATCGGGCCAAATCGGACTAATCTTTCTTGGCGAGACATGCAGGAGGTCGTCATGTGGCTTAACAAAGACGAAAACGAACTTCGCCGTGCCCTACAAGGCATTGCGTCGGATTTGAGGTGGTCGGCGGTAGAACTGCTGCGAATTGAAAAACAGCTGCGCCTGGCCGGTAATGACGTAGATGCGCAAGCGATTCTCAGGTTGTGTGCGTTGTTTCAGGGTGATGAAGAACGACTGGCGGGCTATGCCGAAGAAGTCAAAGCGAAGGTGATCAGCCGAACGAAAGCCCACTGACAGGAGCGTTGCAATGAACAAGCCTTTGTTCACGCTGGTGGTTGTACTGGCGGTGGGTGGCTGCAGCACCGAGGAACACATCTACGGTGCCCAACCGCTGGTCGCCAAGGTCGAGACGGGAATGAACAAGGATCAAGTGCAGCAAATTGGCGGTCAGCCTGCCTCGATTACCGACCGCACGGTGGTACCTGGCACCTGTTTTGATTACCGGTTAACGCAGGCTGGCCAGCATCAACCGTACAGCATCAGTTTCGATGGCAACGGCCAGGTCGACCACAAAAGCTTTATGACCTGTGCGGAGTGGAGTCACGCCCAAGAAAGGGCGAGGGAACCTACCCGCTCGGGTGGCGGCGGCTACTGATCGAACGTGGACTGCCAAACCTGCTAGCCGGAAACCGGCTTGTTACAGGTATCGCGCCATTTATCGGCGAAGGCATTGATTGCCTCGTTCTTTTGCTCTTGAGAACCGCGAACGGGCAGGCTGTATGCGTCGTTGATTAACATGGCGCCCAATTTGTCATGGTCCGGGTTGCCCGATTTTACTGCCAGCAAACTGGCCTTTGACTCATCATTCTGACGAGACTGCATGATCGATCCGGCCAATACACGGAAGACATCGCACACGTGCGGAGTCGTTTGTATTTCGCCGAGAGTCTGCGCTTGAGCCGCGTTCGTGCAAGCCAAACCGAGTGCAGACAACACGAGCAGCGACATCCAGCGCCCTTTCAACATGGGTTCTTCCTTGGAGTGAAAGCGGCCACCCTATCACTCAAATGTCGCGTTTCAAATCCTCCATCCTCGGTTCCGTGACAAAAAAAGCCCCAGAATTCCGGGGCTTCAAATGGGCTGTCATTCGGATTTCTGACTTGGCGCTCGTGTCGCTCTTGCCCTATAGGCGGGAAGCGACGCGGCATACGCCAGTGCTTCTTCCCGGCTGCTAAAAGCTCCCAGCCGATCACCTTGGGTGCACACCCGCCAGGGGCCGTTGTTCACACTGAGTACTTCATAACCGTTCATGCGCATTTTATTCAGCATCGGAACGCTCATGGTCACCTCCTGTTCGGCAGTGAGAATTGACGATTGACCTGATTACCTTACACCTGACCTTTGTCCAGGTGCCAACCAGACGTCGCGCCAGTTTTCCAGCACCCGATGGCACTTTACGCGAAGGCCATCGCTCTAACCCTTGAAACAGGGGGTTCGGCCCGAATGTTGCATTTTGATGTCTTTTTTGTGACAGCGACTATCAGGTAACGAATGAAAGTACGTGCAACGGTTATTTGCGAGCAGGATCGGCATGTTCTGCTGGTGCGCAAACCCAGGTGTCGCTGGAGCTTGCCCGGCGGGAAAGTCGAGCCCGGCGAAACGACAGGCGGCGCCGCCCTGCGTGAACTTGAGGAAGAAACCGGCCTTGGCGCCGACCACCTGCTGTACCTCATGGAACTGGAGTCCGGCAGCACCCGCCACCATGTCTATGAAGCATCGGCACCGAACCTTGAGCAGGCCCGGCCACAAAATGAAATCGTCGACTGCATCTGGCATCCACTGGAGACGGTCGACAACCTGAGCACCAGCGATGCCACTCGCCAGATCATCAAAGCATTTCGGCGTCGCCTGTAAGCGTATTCAGGCCAGGGCCGTCGCGGCCTTGTCGATGAACGCGGCAACCTCGACCGGCATTGAGGCCAGCGACGCATGACCGGCGTTCAAGGTCAGGATCTCCCTGGCATTCAGCCGTCCAGCCATCCATTGCTGATTTTGCGGCGCGATCATCCGGTCATCGCTGGAGACCTGATACCACGACGGTTTGTTCTTCCAGGCCACGGTGCTGATGGTGTCGCCGAAGGTGCTGGCCAGCGGTGCTTTCTGGGTGATACCCATCACCAGGCCTTCGGACGCAGGTAAGTCCTGGCAAAAACTCTCGTGATACAACTCCGGCTTGACCCACAAATACCCATCGCTGTCAGGGGCCAGGTTCGCCGCCGCAGCCGGTGGATGCTGGTGAGTGATGCTGCCGGGACTTTCACCAGCGTCCGGGGCGAAGGCTGCGATGTACACCAGCCCCACCACGTTCGGCTGATCGCCCGCCTCGGTGATCACGGCGCCGCCATAGGAATGCCCCACCAGCAACACCGGCCCCGGCACCTGGGCGACCATTTTGCGGGTGCGCTCTGCATCGTCAGCCAGGGAAGTCAGCGGCATCTCGACCGCGCGGATGTTCGTGTAACCCTTTCTCAGCAGTTCGGCGATGACCTTGTTCCAGTGGGCTGCGCCACCCCAAAAACCGTGTACTAGCACAATCGTGGGTCTGTCACTCATGACGATGACTCCTGTTCATGGGTAGGTTTTAGTGAGCCGCGTCAGCCCTGGTCGCCGCCACCGACCGGCATGATCATGCCGGTGATGTACGACGCCTCGTCGCTGGCCAGAAACAGAATAGCCCCGGCCTGTTCATCCAGCGTGCCGTAGCGCTTCATCAAACTGCTGTCGAGCGTCTGTTCGACGATCTGCTGATACCAGACCTTTTCTTCCGCGCTTTGCTCGGCATTGTTGCGGGCAATGACCCTAGGTGGCGCTTCGGTACCGCCGGGCGCGGTCGCGTTGACCCGAACCCCGCGACCGGCGGTTTCGAACGCCAGGCAGGCGGTCAGTGCATTCACCCCCCCTTTCGCCGCGCCATACGGCACGCGGTTGATGCTGCGCGTGGCAATCGACGAAACGTTGACGATGGCGCCACTGCCCTGCTCCAGCATGAACGGCAGTGCCGCATGACAGCACCACAGCGTCGGGAACAGCGAACGCCGGACTTCTGCCTCGATCTGCTGCTCTTCGTAGTGCTCGAACGGCTTGGCCCAGATCGTCCCGCCGACGTTGTTGACCAGCACGTCCAGGCGCCCGAAACGCTCGACGGCGGTGCGCATTACACGACTGCATTCGCCGTATTGCTCAAGGTCTGCGGTCAGGGCCAGCACCTGACTGCCCTGCCCCAACTGCTGCTGTACTTCGAAGACATGCTCGGAGCGGTCGACCAGGATCAACCGCGCCCCTTCGGCGGCCATGCGTTCGGCCACCCGCCGACCGATGCCTTGCGCAGCACCGGTAATCAGCACGACTTTTTCGTGAAATCTGTTCATGACGACCTCAGGCCGCGCTGGCGGCAAACTTCTCATAATAAAAATTCGCTGGCTGGATGCCTTGTTCGCGAATGAATTGACTGACCGCCTCGACCATCGGCGGCGGGCCGCACAGGTAGACGTCGACGTCGCCCTCGTTCAAATGCCGGGGCTCGATGTGCTGCGTCACGTAGCCCTTGAGTGGGTGCTGACTGTCGGGATTGGCCACGCAGGCGCTGTAACTGAAGTTCGGGATGCGTGCGGCAAACGCTTCGAGGCGATCAAGCTCCACCAGATCGAAATCGTTGGTCACGCCGTAGATCAAATGCAGCGGATGTTCACTGCCCTGCTCGGCGATTTTTTCCAGCATCGCCGTGAACGGTGCCAGCCCTGTACCGCCGGCCAGCAGCAACAACGGGCGGCGGATGTCGCGCAGGTAGAAGCTGCCCAACGGCCCGGCCAGGCTCATGCTGTCGCCGGCCCTGGCCATGTTGGTGAGGAAACTGCTCATCAGGCCACCGGGCACGTTGCGAATCAGGAAACTGACCTCGCCGTCGCGCTGCAACGAACTGAACGAATAGGCCCGCGTCTGCTCGCTGCCCGGAATCCCGAGGTTGACGTATTGCCCCGGCAGGAACGCCAGTTTGCTCAACGCTTCACCCTTGATCGATAACGCGATGGTGCTGTCGGAGAGCTGCCGCACCGCGCTGATCGTGGCGTCGTAGCTGGCCTGGCGGGTGCGGCAAACCTGCGAGGACGTCGGCACCCGCACCACGCAATCGCTCTGGGCGCGCATCTGGCAGGTCAGGACAAAACCTTGCTCCGCCTCTTCAGGGCTGAGGGCGTCTTCGATGTAGTCCTCGCCCAAGTCATAACGACCCGCTTCGGCAAAGCACTTGCAGGTGCCGCAGGCGCCATCGCGGCAATCCAGCGGAATATTGATGCCTTGGCGGTACGCGGCATCGGCGACCGTTTCGCCGACATTGGCGTCGATGAACCGGGTGACGCCGTCTTCAAAATTGAACGCAATGGAATGAGTCATGACGGGCGCCTCACAAGTGGTAGACATCGATGACCTGGCGAACGTAATCGTTCTTCAAGATCACTTTCTTGGCCTTGATCAGCGGGTTCTGACCGCGCACATCAAGGGTGTAGAAACTGCTGCCGAAATAGCTGTCGACGGTCTTGTAGCGAAAGCTCAGGGTGTGCCAGTTGAAGCGCACCTTGCACAGGCCATCCGCTTGTTCGAGCAGCTCGATGTTGCTGAGGTTGTGCGAAGTCCGGGTGTCCGGAATGCTCGCACTGGAACGCTCGGTCTTGATGCGGAAGATGCGGTCTTCCAGGCCGGTGCGGTTGCCGTACCAGATCAGCGAGATTTCCCGCTGGGGGTCTTCGGTCAGCTCGTCGTTGTCGTCCCAGGACGGCATCCAGAACGAGGCATCGGCAGCGTACAGTTCCAGCCAGTCGTCCCACTGCTTGTCATCGAGGTAGCGTGCTTCGCGATAAAGAAAATCGCGCACGGCGTCGTAGGAGATGGTCATTGCACGGCCTCCACGGCAATCAATTCGCTCTGTTCAGTGGCCAGGGCCTTGAGCATCGTGTCCTGCCAATACTTGTGTTGCAGCACAAACAGGCCTTCGTCTTCGGTGCGCACGCCGCTGAGCAGCGGATGCAGGTCGATCTCTTTGGCCGCCTCGTCCGCGCCTTCGATCCAGTGTTCGGCGCCCCGGGACATGTCATTCCAGGTGGTGACGCTGCCCTGGTAGCTGGTCTGGCACGAGCGAAACTCCTCCAGATCATCCGGGGTGGCCATGCCGCTGACGTTGAAGAAATCCTCGTACTGGCGAATCCGGCTCGACCGGGCGTGGTCGCTCTCACCTTTGGGGGCGATGCAGTAAATGGTGATTTCCGTGCGGTTGACCGAGATCGGCCGGGCGATGCGGATTTGCGAACTGAACTGGTCCATCAGGTACACGTTGGGGTACAGGCACAGGTTGCGCGAGTTCTCGATCATCCAGTCGGCGCGGGCCTGGCCGAAGTCCTGGGCCAACTCATCACGGCGCTCGTACAGCGGACGGTCTTCGGGGTTGGACCAACGGGTCCAGAGCAACATATGGCCCTTGTCGAAGGAATAGAAACCACCGCCCTGCTTGGCCCAGGTGCCGGCACTCATGGTCGGATTGCTGTCACCGGCCTCGCGCTGCTTGCGCTGGTTTTGGGTGGCTGCGTAGTTCCAGTGCACGGAGCTGACGTGGTAACCGTCGGCGCCGTTTTCGGCGGTGAGTTTCCAGTTGCCTTCGTAGATGTAGCTCGAAGAACCGCGCAGCACTTCCAGGCCATCGGTGGACTGGTCGACGATCATGTCGATGATTTTTGCTGACTCGCCGAGGTGTTCAACCAAGGGCACCACATCGGCCTTGAGGCTGCCGAACAGGAAACCGCGATAGGACTCGAACCGCGCGACTTTGGTCAGGTCGTGGGAGCCTTCGCAATTGAAGCTCGCCGGGTAGCCAGCCGCCGCCGGGTCTTTGACCTTGAGCAACTTGCCGGAGTTATTGAAGGTCCAGCCGTGGAAGGGGCAGGTGTAGGAGCTTTTGTTGCCGGTTTTGTGCCGGCACAGCGTCGCACCGCGATGGCTGCAGGCATTGATAAAGGCGTTGAGCACACCGTCCTTGTTGCGCGCGATGAAGATCGACTGGCGCCCCATGGTGGTGGTGTAAAAATCGTTGACGTTGGGGATCTGACTGTCGTGGGCCAGGTACAGCCAGTTGCCTTCGAAGATGTGTTTCATCTCCAGATCGAACAACCGGGGGTCGGTGAACATCTCGCGCTTGCAGCGATAGATGCCGTTTTCCTTGTCATCTTCAAGCAGGGAGTGAAGGTATTCGGGTCGCAGGGACATGGCCGCCGCCTCCATTGTTTTTATTCAGGCAGGGCCATGCTAGGACGCGGGGGAATGACGGACTATCCGTTGGGTGCAGACGTGTATCCGTTTAGTGCAGCATTGAATGCACAGATTCATGTAGCAGCTGCCGAGCTTGCGTGCCTGCGTGTAGCAGCTGTCGAGCTTGCGAGGCTGCGTGTAGCAGCTGTCGAGCTTGCGAGGCTGCGTTCGAGTGCGCAGCACTCGCAGAATGCTTCCCACGATATTTCAGCCAGACCGCATTGCTCCTCGGCGAGCGCTGCGCACTCGAACGCAGCCTCGCAAGCTCGACAGCTGCTACAAGCTCGGCTGTTACGAGGGTTTGGCGGTCTGTCAATGGCGGCGTTTGAGGGTGTCGGACGGCAACTCGCCGAACTGTTTGCGGTAGCTGTCGGAGAACCGTCCCAAGTGCAGGAAGCCATAATCCATGGCCACTTCCGTGACGTTGCGCACGTTGCACGTCGGATCACTCAGGCACAGGTGGATGCGTTCGAGTTTCTTCTGCCGGATGTAGTTTTGCGGTGAAGTGCCCGCGTTGCGTTCGAACAACCCATACAACGACCGCAGGCTCATCCGCGCCTGGCGTGCCAGCTCTTCACTATCGATGTCTTGTTTGAGGTGGCGTGCGATGTAATCGGCAATCGCCTCGAACGTGGCCGACGGCGCACTCGGGCTGGTGCGGATCACGTTGGTTTTCATCAGGCTGAGCATCTTGCTGACGATGATCTGCGCGTAATGCTCCTGCACCCGGGGAATCTGTTCGGTGGCCTCGGCTTCCTGGCAAATCATCGCCAGCAGGCTGACAAAACCTTCCAGTTCATCGAGCTGATAACGGTTCTCCAGAAACCGCACGCCCTGCCCCGGATAACGCCAGCGCTGTTCATCGCACACGGACTCGAACAAGCGGGTGGGAACTTTGAGGATGAATTTTTCGCAATCGTCGGAGTAG
Source organism: Pseudomonas sp. C9 (assembly GCF_002000165.1). Classification (NCBI taxonomy): domain Bacteria; kingdom Pseudomonadati; phylum Pseudomonadota; class Gammaproteobacteria; order Pseudomonadales; family Pseudomonadaceae; genus Pseudomonas; species Pseudomonas sp. C9. The sequence continues at coordinate 381,409 of NZ_MPAK01000001.1, forward strand.
GTCAGATCGACCGGCTCATCGGGGTTGATCAGCAACAGCTCGCCCGGTGCAAAGTAATGGTCCTCGCCCCTTCCGCGCGAAAGGCAGTTGCCCCGCAGCAGCACTTGCAGGTGATAAATGCTGTCGAGCGCGCCCGACGTCACGCGCACGCTGGCGCCGTAACTGATGCGGCACAGGTCCAGGCTGGCGAATTTGCGGTGATCGAGGCTGGCCAGCGGTCGGCCGCCCCTGGGCATCAGGATGCAATGGTTGCCGACATGCTGATTGACGTAACCCGAGACCGCATAAGGGTCGGCATGGTCGAATACTCTGCTGCGCTGACTCAACAGTTGCGCGTGCATCATCGGGTCACTCTCGTTGTTACTATCGGCGGTGTCAGTTCCATTCTAGAACATTGACTGAAAATCCCTGTGGGAGCCGAGCTTGCTCGCGATGACAGAGTGCCAATCAACATAGATGTTGAATGTTAAACCGCTATCGCGAGCAAGCTCGGCTCCCACAGGGTAGGAGTACCGCGCTATCAATCTTCCAGTGCGCGAACCCGTTCGTGACGTTGTTGCTCTTCGGGCTGGGCGGTCGACTGCAGCGTGAAATCGAACTCGATTTCAGCAAACCGCCCGCTGACGCCATGCGCTGCGGCGCGTTGCTGGTCGTCGCTGAACGTGATGTGGGCGATCAGCTCGTCACGGGTGGCGTAGGCGAAATCGTCGTGCAGGTATTGATCGCCATCGAGGTTGATCTGGGTGGTCAGGTGGCGGTGATCCGGTGCCGAGATGAAGAAGTGCACGTGTGCTGGACGCTGGCCGTGACGGCCCAGTTGATCGAGCAGTTGCTGGGTCGGACCGTCCGGCGGGCAGCCGTAACCCGACGGCACAATGCTGCGCAAACGATAGCGACCTTCGGTATCGGTAACGATCCGGCGGCGCAGGTTGAACTCCGATTGCGCGGTATCAAAATACGAGTAAGTGCCGCCGGTATTGGCGTGCCAAACGTCGACCACGGCACCGGCCAATGGCTCGCCAGCGGTATTGAACACGCGCCCTTGCATGAACAGCGTGACACCTGGATCGAGACCATCATCGAGTCGCGCTTCGCCTTCGGACAGCGGCGCGCCGGCCACGTACAGCGGACCTTCGATGGTCCGTGGCGTGCCGCCGGACTTGCCGGCTTGCTCATCCTCGGCATCCATCAGCAGATCGAGGTAATGCTCCAGGCCCAACCCGGCCACCAACAGCCCTGCTTCCTGACGCGCGCCCAGCACGTTGAGGTAGTTGACGGCTTTCCAGAATTCTTCCGGAGTCACCGCCAGGTCTTCGATGATGTTCACCGAGTCACGCAGGATGCGGTAAATCAGGGCTTTGACGCGCGGGTTGCCGGCGTCGTTGAGCAGGCCGCTGGCGTCTTCAAGAAACTTCTGGGCGTTGGCAGTGTGGGAAATCTTGACGTTCATGGTGGTTCCTCATCTTGTAATTATTAGCGTAGCGAACTGAACAGGCTGGGTTCAGCGGTCATCCTCGCGGATGGAAGACGGGTGCCGGCACATTGCGTCGATCTCGATCGCCATGTAGGGAAACAGCGGCAGTTGCATCAGCAGGTCGTGCAATTCCTGGACGCTGTCGACATCGAAAACGCTGTAGTTGGCGTAGTGCCCGGCGATGCGCCACAGGTGACGCCACTTGCCCTGCTCTTGCAGGCGCTGGGCCAGGGCTTTTTCGTCAGCCTTGAGTTTGGCGGCTGCTTCGGGGTTCATGTCGACCGGTAGATTCACGGTCATTTTTACGTGGAATAGCATGATCTCTCCTCAGGCTTGATGAACGGAAGTGGATGTTTTGTCGCGACGGAAAAACGCCAGGCGTTCTTCGTCCAGGCTCAGGCCCAGACCTGGTGTTTGCGGCACATGCAGTTCGAAATCGCGATACACCAACGGCTCGCTGAGAATGTCTTCGGTCAGCAGCAACGGGCCGAACAGTTCAGTGTCCCAGGCCAGTTTATTCAGCGTGACAAAGGCATGGGCCGAGGCCAGCGTACCGATGCCGCCTTCCAGCATGGTACCGCCATACAGGGCGATGCCCGCTGCTTCGGCGATCGCGGCGGTACGCAGCACGGCACGGGGGCCGCCGTTCTTGGCGATCTTCAAGGCAAACACCGAGGCCGCGCCTTCGCGCGCCAGGTTGAAAGCGTCTTCCACGCATTCAATGGATTCGTCCGCCATGATCGGCGCCGGGCTCATCGCATTCAGGCGCGCCATGCCAGCACGGTTGTTGCGCGAGATCGGCTGTTCGATCAGGTCGATGCCGTTGGTGCCGAGGATCCGGCAAGCGCGCAATGCGACCGCTTCGTCCCAGGCCTGATTGACATCGACCCGCACGCTGGCGCGATCACCCAGGGCTTTTTTGATCGCGATGACGTGCGCCAGGTCGCGGTTGACTTCACCGGCACCGATTTTCAGTTTGAAAATTCGATGGCGGCGCAAGTCGAGCATTTTTTCCGCTTCGGCGATGTCTTTTTCGGTGTCGCCGCTGGCCAGGGTCCAGGCCACCGGCAAGGCATCACGCACCCGCCCGCCCAGCAGTTCGCTGACCGGCAGGCCGAGGCGTTTGCCCAGTGCATCGAGCAAGGCGGTTTCGATCCCGGATTTGGCAAAGGTATTGCCGCGGATGCTGCGCTCCAGACGCAACATGGCGGCATTCACATTGCCGCTGTCCTGGCCGATCAGCAGGGGCGCGAAGTGTTTGTCGATGTTGGTCTTGATGCTGTCCGGGCTTTCGTTGCCATAGGCCAGGCCACCGATGGTGGTGGACTCACCGATCCCTTCGATGCCATCGGCGCAGCGCACGCGAATGATCACCAGGGTCTGATTCTGCATCGTGTGCATCGCCAGCTTGTGCGGGCGGATGGTCGGCAGATCGACGATGATCGTCTCGATCGATTCAATGGCTGTTGCACGCATGTCGATACCCATCAGGTTCTTAAAGTTCTGGAACCGATTCTCGTACGGCTTTTTTGCCGATGCCAATATAGAATTGGTCTGACTTGATACCTTTAAGGTATGCAAACGACTGACGTCTGGAGGCCCCATGGAACTGCGTCACCTGCGCTATTTTCAGGTATTGGCTCAAACCCTCAATTTCACCCGCGCCGCCGAACTGCTGCACATCGCCCAGCCGCCCCTGAGCCGGCAGATCCAGCAACTGGAAGACGAACTCGGGGTGTTGTTGCTGGAGCGTGGCCGGCCACTGAAGTTGACGGAGGCCGGGCGGTTTTTCCATGAGCACTCCACCGCCCTGCTTGAGCAACTGAACAAGGTCTGCGACAACACGCGACGGATCGGCCTGGGGGAAAAGACCTGGCTGGGCATCGGCTTCGCGCCTTCGACCCTTTACGGAGTGCTGCCGGAACTGATCCGCCGTTTACGCAGCGGCGAGCCTCTGGAGCTTGAATTGGGGCTGTCGGAAATGACCACGTTGCAACAGGTGCAGGCGCTCAAGGCCGGGCGTATCGATATCGGCTTCGGCCGTATTCACATCGACGACCCGGCGATCATTCAAACCGTGCTCACCCAAGACCGGCTGGTCGCCGCCCTGCCCGCCGGCCATCCCCTGCTGGCCGGGCCGATCAGCCTTCGCGAACTGGCGAAGGAGCCCTTTGTGCTGTACCCCGGCAACCCGCGCCCCAGCTATGCCGACCATGTGATTGCGCTGTTCGAATCTTATGGCGTGAGCATTCACGTGGCGCAATGGACCAACGAACTGCAAACGGCAATCGGACTGGTGGGGGCCGGGATCGGCGTCACGCTGGTGCCCGCCTCGGTGCAGTTGCTGCACCGCGACGACATTGGCTTTACCCCATTGCTGGAAGACAACGCCACGTCGCCGATAATCCTCAGTCGGCGGGTGGGCGATGTTTCACCGGGGTTGAGTCACTGTTTGAAGGTGATCGAGGAGCTGCAACCGCAGGCCAGGTTTTAATGGGAGTTTTTGTCCCAGAACCAGTTCCAGAAACCCGGCAGTTCTACTGGCTGCGAACTGTCTTTGACGGTGCGCGCCATGGCCGCGCGCAGCAAGGTGTCGTGATCGTCATAAAACGGCTTCTGCGCCAGTGGCACGCCGGTGGCCCTGGCGCTGTCGATCAGGATTTGCAGGTATTCGCGCGCGTGCCGGGCGGTGTAGCGATTGAGGTCGTGGAAGGTCACCACCACCGGAATCACCCCGTCCACGGTCGGCAACTGGCCCAACACGATGCGCTCGCGCACTTCGGACATCGAACGCAGCATGTGCGAGCGGCGTCGGGGGCTGGCGTTGAATCCCCAGATTTTGCCGTCATTGGCGCTCAAATCGGTCAGCAACACGTGCATGCCGTGCTGCTGATAGGCCGCGAAGACGCGTTTGTCGTAATTCCAGAACGGCGGACGCACCAACGTCGGTGGCGCGCCGGTGATGGCGGCGATGTCAGCACTGCCTTTGCTCAGCGACTGCTCCAGTTCTTGCGGGGTCAGCGAACGGTGATTGGTGTGCCAATGAGTAGCGGTGTGAAAACCCAGCACGTGCCCCTCTTCATGCTCGCGATGCATCAGCGCCCGCCCGATGTCACTGTCGCCGGCCCTCGGCGCACCGGTCTGCACGAAAAACACCGCTTTGATATCGGGCTGCAGAGGATTGTCCTTCAGGCTGTCGAGGACCGTCGCGGTAGGGTTCCAGAAACTCGACGCGCTGGGGCCGTCATCGTAGGTCAGCAGAAAACGAATCGGTGCCTGCGCCTGTAGACGTTGTTCCGTCTGCGGGGTCAGCTCGATGGGGGCAGCGATGCAGCCCGCCAGCCCGATGGCAATGGCGAGTGCACACAATGCGTTGAACAGTTGTTTCATGTTTTGCCTTGGGTCAGACCGTGACGGTCAACACTTCAAACGGCAAAGTCCTTCGCCCGTTCTTCCTTCGCCGGCCCGCCAATGGTGCGGGCCGAGGTTGGATCAGGGTACACAGTGTTTGGTTCCGCAGCCCCCTCTTCGCTTATTGCACCAATGCCTGCTGGAACGAGTGGTCGATGATCGGGGCGGTCGCCAGTTCCGTCGGCAGCGCCTTGACCTTGAACAGGAAGTCCGCCGTGCTCTGCAAATCCGCCGCCGCTTGTTGATCCACCGGGCCGACGGTCATGTGGGCCTGACGCAACCAATGGCGAGACACGTCCTGATCCAGATTGGCCTTTTTCGCCCACAGATCGGCGTACTCGTCGGTATGGCTGTCGACCCAGGCCCGGGCTTTTTTCAGGCGCACCAGGAAGTCGGCGATGGCGGCGTGCTTACTGTCGATGGCCGGTGTCGACGCGGCGATGGCGCTCAAGCCGGGCATCAGGTTTTTAGCGGTCAGAATCGGTCGCGCGCCGGAGAACAGAATCTGTTGGGAAATGTACGGTTCCCATACCGGGAACGCGTCGATGCTGCCTTGAGGCAACGCCGCGGCGGCGTCAATCGGCATCAATTTGATGAAGTCGACGTAGTCTTCCGGCAGGTCGGCTTTCTCCAGTGCGCGCAGGGTCAACTGCTGACTCCAGGCGCCGGGCCAGTAAGCGACTTTCTTGCCCTTGAGATCCGCGATGCTATGGACCGGTGAATCCTTGGGCACGAGCAAGGCAATGGTGTCCGGGTTCTGCCGCGACACACCGATCAGTTTCACCGGCGCCTGTTTGGCCGCCAGGAACAGAAAGCCGGAATCACCGAGAAACCCCACGTCCAGCGCGCCGGTGTTCAGCGCTTCGGCCAATGGCGCAGCCGCCTGGAAGTGCTTCCAGTCGACGGTGTAGGGCGCGCCCTCCAATGCACCCGAGGCCTCAACCGAGGCACGCACGTTGTAGTAATTCTGAGCGCCGATATGCAGGACCACCGGGTCGGCGGCATAGGTGATCGGGGCGGCAAGCAGTGCGCTGGTCAATAGACTACGTACGAATCGGGACAGGTTCATCAAAGGCTCCAGAGTGCTATTTCTTATAGACCCTACCGCTATTACAAGAGCCTTTATAAATTCGATTTAGGCATAAGTTAATGACCAGAAACAAACAGTGTCGGCCCTGCAACAGCACCCCAACAGACTGTCTGCCCAGCGACATCCTTCACACCGTTGATGAGCGAAATCCCTCGAGAAACCAGTAGCCCCGGAACATGGCACAGAGCCTGCAATATTCCTTTTACGCAGGAAGCGACTCTACATAATAAATTTTTGGATATAACAAGCCTTGCCCGGAGCAGCCCATGAAACCGACCTTCCGCTTTCCCGCCTTCAAGTCTCTGCTGGGGGCTTGCGCACTGGCCCTGAGCCTGCAACCGCTGGCCCAGGCAGCCGAAACGCCACCGGCCGAAGTACACCTGGATTACGCCTATTACTCGCCGGTGAGTCTGGTGCTCAAGCACTTCGGTTTCCTCGAAAAGGCCCTGCCACAGACCAAGGTCAGTTGGGTCCTGAGCCAGGGCAGTAACCGTTCGCTGGAATACCTCAACAGCGGCGGCGTCGATTTCGCTTCATCCGCCAGCCTGGCCGCCGTGCTCAGCCGCGCCAATGGCAGCCCGATCAAGTCGGTTTACGTCTACAGCCGGGCCGAGTGGACAGCCTTGGTGGTGCGCAAGGATTCGCCGTACAAAACCGTGGCCGATCTCAAAGGCAAGAAAATCGCTGCCACCAAAGGCACCGACCCCTACCTGTTCACCTTGCGCAGCCTGCAACAGGCGGGCTTGAGCAAGGACGATGTCGAACTGGTGCATTTGCAGCACCCGGACGGTCGCATCGCATTGGAGAAAGGTGACGTCGACGCTTGGGCCGGGCTTGATCCGCACATGGCCGCCAGCGAAGTTCAGGCCGGTTCGCGCCTGCTGTATCGCAATACGCAATTCAACAGTTATGGCGTGGTCAGCGTGACGGACACCTATGCCAAGGAGCATCCGCACACCATCGATACCGTGCTGGATGCCTATGAACAAGCCCGCGTCTGGGCGGTAAAAAACCCTGACGAACTGGCGAAGTTACTGGCCAGCGAATCCGGCCTGCCACTGGAAGTGGCCAAGCTGCAACTGTCGCGCACCGACCTGAGCAGCCCGCAATTGACCGCCAGGGATGTGATCGCCTCTAAAGCCGCGGCACCGATACTCGTGTCCGAAGAATTGGTTCGCCGTGGGGTGAACGTCGATCAGGTCATCGATCAACTGATCGATACCGGTTTCAAAGAAACCGTGGCCCGTCAGTAACGGGGGGCTCATGACCAGCAAAAGCAAACACCTGCCACTCGAACGGCTCCCATCGCGCCGCGCCAGTGTGTCCCTGAACAACGCCTGGCGCCTGCGCCTCAAGGGTCTGGCGTTGCCGGTGCTGATCGTTCTGTTTCTGGAATTCGTCGTGCGTATCGGCTGGTTGCCGTCATACCAAATGCCGGCCCCGAGCGAGGTCGCATTGACCCTCGCAGACTTGGCCGACGGTGCACTGTGGAAGCACATCAGCGCCAGTCTGCTGCGGGTGCTACTCGGTTTCGCTATCGGCGCCAGCCTGGCGTTGGGGTTCGCCGCATGGGTGGGGTTGAGCCGTGAAGCCGAGGCGTATCTGGAGCCGACGTTTGCAGGTTTGCGCTCGATTCCGAGTCTGGCCTGGGTGCCGCTGTTGTTGCTCTGGCTAGGCATCGACGAGACCTCGAAAATCGTCCTGATCGCGATCGGCGCATTCTTTCCGGTGTACCTGAACGGCGTCGCGGCCATCCGCGACATTGATCGCAAACTGGTGGAAGTGGGGCAAATGTATGGCTTCAGTCGCCGTCGGCTGGTCCGGCGAATTCTCCTGCCCGCCGCCCTGCCCGGTCTGTTCACCGGGTTGCGCAGCGGCATGAGCCTGGCGTGGATGTTTCTGGTGGCGGCCGAATTGATCGCGGCCACCAAAGGCCTGGGCTATCTGCTCAGTGATGGTCGTGAGACATCGCGCCCGGACATCGTACTGGCCGCCATCATCGTGTTGGCGCTGCTGGGTAAGCTCAGTGACGGCCTCCTCGCCAGCCTGGAGAAACGTTTCCTGGCCTGGCGCGACACTTTTAATGGCCAAAGCGCCGAGGACTGAGCCATGACCCGACACCTGCTGGACATTCGAATCGAGCGTAAAACCTTCGCAACCACCACCGTCCTTAAAAACATTCACCTGCAATTGCGGCCCTGGGAAACCGTCAGCCTGCTTGGCCCCAGCGGTTGCGGCAAAAGCACTTTGCTGCGCATCGCCGCCGGGCTGGAAAAGGACTTCCAGGGCGAAGTGCGTCACAGCGCCGGGGAAGTGGCCTTCGTCTTCCAGGAACCCCGGCTGATGCCCTGGCTGACGGTCGAGCAAAACATCGGTTTCAGCGCCGATTCCCATTACGACAAAGCCTGGGTCGCGCAACTGATCGAAGAAGTCGGCCTTGGCGGTTTCGCCCAGGCACTGCCCAAAGCCCTGTCCGGGGGCATGGCTCAGCGAGTCGCGATAGCGCGGGGGTTGTATTCGCGACCGCAGGTTTTACTGTTGGACGAACCCTTCAGCGCGGTGGACGCCTTTACGCGCATGAAGCTGCAGGATCTGTTGCTGCAACTCGCCGAGCGTCACGCCATTGCCCTGTTGCTGGTGACCCACGATGTCGATGAAGCGCTCTATCTCAGCGACCGGGTACTGATAATGGACAATCGCCCCAGCAGCGTCCGGCAGGAACTGGCCGTGGAACTGCCTCATCCACGGGATCGGCGCGATTCGCTGCTGGCGGGTTTGAAGGCGGTGTCATTGACCGAACTGCAGCGTGCCCATGTGATCTGAAGGCTAAGCTGAGCATTCCCGCCAGAGCTTTCCAACCGCAGGGTCAGCCGATGTGTGGACGACTGTCGCAATACCGTGGCATTCATGATTTTGTCGCCGTGCTGAGTATTCCCGACGCGATGATCAATCACGTCGGGGACGAACCCTTGGCGCGCTATAACGCGGCGCCCACCACCCAACTCGCCCTGCTGCACCTTGAGCCTGACGGATTGCACGCCGATCCGGTGCGCTGGGGATGGCGTCCGCACTGGGCAAAAGATCGCGCGGCGCCAATCAACGCGCGGGTTGAGAAAGTCGCTCACGGGCCGTTCTTCCGCGCAATCTGGCCACACCGGGCGATTGTGCCGATCGACAACTGGTTCGAATGGGTCGATGCCGGGGATTCGACGCGATTGCCATGGTTGATTCGCCGACGCGATTGCGCGCCGATTTGCTGCGCGGCCATTGGTCAGTTTCCCGGCGCTGGCAACAAGCCGCGCAGCGACGACGGTTTTGTCATCATCACGGCGGACAGCGCGGGCGGCATGCTCGACATACATGACCGGCGACCGGTGGTGTTGTCCCCAGAGCTGGCACGGGAATGGCTCGATCCGGCCACACCCAGGGAACGTGCCGAGCAGATGGTGCTTTTACAGGGTGAACCTAGCGAAACGTTTGAGTGGTACAGGGTCGACAAAGCTGTCGGGAATGTCAGGAATCAAGGTTGTTCATTGATTAATAAGCTTATTTAAACTGACCACCCAGGCTGTTTTGTCTATATAGGCAAGTTTTAACTAAACCTATGCCCGGCATAAACGTTACACAGACTGTTTCACATTAGAAACACTTCCCGTTGTATGCCTTATTGTCCCAATTACCGCTTGTCTGACAATCCATTCGCCATACATACATTTAGAAACACTAAAGCTAGGATGCGCGCCGCGTTTCCCGTGGCACCGCCCTGTTGACCAAGCAGTCAACAAAGAAGGAAATCCTTAAATATCAACAAGCCTTGCAGAGAACTAAGTTGCGCGACGATCTTGTAATCAATCAAGTCAGCGGCCTGGAGTGTGTGTACCTGTCGATGACGGAACGCTATCAACTTGACTGCTTTATCGGGCAATACATACAGACCCGAAACCTGCGCTCTACCCCCAATATCGACGACATACTGCGTTCAACCCTCTCGAACTACGCCGGCCAACCGCCGGTTATGCTCAACGAGCTGAATGCATGGATCGACAAGACCTTGGGCTATCGGGCTTCCCACCCGGATTTTCCGTGTCTGGAAGACCTTTGAAATGATGCCCGGTCCCGCTCAGCAGAAGAGCTGAACGAACCGCACAGCGTTGCACTCTCAGTAGTAAAGGCCTACGGGCCTCCTTCTTTCGTGGACGCGATTCATTCGGCCTCTGCCCATGCCTGTCCACAGTCCGAACGAAAGATCGCGGCACACGCCACCCTTGAAACGGCTCGCTTGATGGCTCGGCAACTGGGCATCACGCACATACGCTGGAACGAGGCGGTTTGATTCATCCAGGCACAATCCGTAGCAGCTGGCGTAGCCTGCGTCCGGCTGCGTAGCAGTCGTCAAACCTGAATGCACGGATTTTCTGAAACACCGCGGCGTCAGATTTTACGACTGCTACGCAGCCGGACGCAGGCTTCGCCAGCTGCTACAAGGTTAGCGGTCTTGGAGGGGTCAGTCAGGGCTTAAGCGGACGCTCTTCATCGCGGTCCGACAGCTCCCGGCTGTCATCATGTTTCCAGTCCTGCCGCGAACGTTCCTGACGCTTGATCTCTTCCTCCGAGGGTTCATCTTCGTCTTCAAAATCCGGACTTTTTTGATCGTTAGCCATGCGCACCTCTCTTCCTGTGAAGGGATTCATTAAGCGTAGAACAAATTCGGACGTTCGATTCAGAGCCACCAGCGCAGCAAAAAGAAAAACCCCATGCTCAGGAGCATGCTGAGCAAGGTATTACGGGTGTAAAGCACCAACCCCACCGCCACCAGCGAACTGATCAGGTACGGGTTGTCCCATTGCAGGTTCAGCTGTTTGTCAGGCATGAACACGATGGGCCCGCAGATCGCGGTCAACATGCCCGGCACTGCAAAACCGAGGAACTGCCGGGCATTGCTGCTCAACCGCACCGGCAGCCGGGGTTCAAGAAACACGTAGCGGTTGAGAAACACCAGCACGCCCATTCCGAAAATTACCGCCCAAACGATCATGCTGTGCGTCCCACGTAGAGTTTGTTGCAGATAAAACCGGCGGTCATGCCTGCCAATCCCGACAGCACCAGCGCCGAGCCCCATTGCCAGTAGCTGAACAACACCGAACAGAACAGCGACACCGCGACACACACCACGGTTGGCACATTGCGCACCACCGGCGTGATCAAGGCGATGAAGGTGGCGGCGATGGAGAAGTCGAGGCCCAAATGCTCCAGCCCCGGAATGCTGCTGCCCAGCACGATGCCCGCAAGCGTGAACAGGTTCCAGGCGATGTAAAACGTCAGCCCTACCCCCAACGCGTACCAGCGATTGAATTGCTGCTTGTCGTGCTGACTGGTCAAGGCGAACAGTTCGTCAGTCAGTAAAAAGCCCAGCCCTACCCGCCAACGCCCCGGCAACGGGGAAATCACCGAACGCATGCTCATGCCGTACAGCAAATGTTGAGAAGTCAGCAATAAGGTGGTCAGCAATATCGAAAAGATCCCGGCGCCACCCTTGAGCATGCCGATGGCGACCAGTTGCGCGGCACCGGCAAACACAATGCTCGACAAGCCCTGGCCTTGCAGCGGCGTGAGATTGGCCTCGATGGCCATGGACCCGGCCAGCAACCCCCAAGGCGCGGTGGCCAGGGACAGCGGCATGATCGCCGCGGCACCACGAAGAAACGCACTGCGTGGCATGAGTAAATTCGACATAACGCCCTACAACCGGTGAAAGACCTGAGACTGTGCCAGCCGCCGCGCCCGAAGGCTTGAACAATCTTGCGCATTTGCGCAGTGAGCGTGTGCAGCGAAGGTGTTCCATTCATCGGCTTGGCGCTTGCTTCGCCTCGATAGTGGCAACATGATGGCGCTGCATATTCCCCAGAGACCAGGCCCTTCATGAGCTCACTCGAACCCGCCAGTGCCGTCTATAAAACCCTGCTTGAGTCGACCAATGCGATCCCCTGGCGAATCGACTGGAACACCATGACGTTCAGCTATATCGGCCCGCAGATCGAGGCGCTGCTGGGTTGGAAGCAGGACAGTTGGGTGACGGTCAATGATTGGGTCGAGCGCATGCACCCGGATGATCGCGATTACGTGGTGGAGTTCTGTGTCTCGCAATCACGGGCCGGGGTCGATCATGAGGCGGATTATCGGGCGCTGACGCAAAGCGGCGACTACGTGTGGATACGCGACGTGGTGCACGTGGTGCGCAAGGACGGAGAAGTCGAGGCACTGGTGGGCTTCATGTTCGACATCAGCGAACGCAAGAAAACCGAGGAGCACTTGAGCCGACTGCAAAAGCAACTCGAAGAGTATTCCTTCCAGGACGGCCTCACCGGCATCGCCAACCGACGCATGTTCGATACGGTGATGGCGCGCGAATGGGGCCATGCCCAGCTCACCGGCCTGCCGCTTTCGTTGCTGATCCTGGACATCGACTACTTCAAGCAATTCAACGACCACTACGGCCACATCAAGGGTGATGAATGCTTGCGCCAGGTCGCCCAGACGTTGTCCCAGGCCGCCAATCGACCGCGTGATTTCATCGCCCGGATCGGCGGTGAAGAATTTGTCTGGCTACTCCCGGAAACCGATGCTGAATCGGCAAGGCTGGTGGCGCGCAAATGCCTGCACCTGATTCGTCAGCAGCACATTGCCCATGAATATTCCCCGGTGGCGCCACTGTTGACCGTGAGCCTGGGTGTCGGCACCACCGTCGCCCCGCTGGAGGCGAACGCACTGGCGTTCATCGAGCAGGTCGACAAGTTGCTCTATCGAGCCAAACACAACGGCAGGATGCGCGCCGAATTCGCTGATTTTCGCTGAGCACACTCCCCATAGAGCAGCCGCCAGCGCCCGAGTACCATGGAGCCATTCGCATAACGGGTCAGGGAGTCGACATGCTGTACCGGATCGCTGCCGATGGGCTGGTGCTGCTTCATTTGCTGTTCATTCTGTTCGTCCTGTTCGGCGGCTTGCTGGTGCTCAAATGGCGGCCGTTGATCTGGGCGCACCTGCCCGCCGCAGCGTGGGGCGTGACGGTAGAAGTCATGCACCTGACCTGCCCGCTGACCCAATGGGAAAACCTGATGCGCCAGGCGGCCGGGCAAGCCGGTTACGGCGGCGGTTTTATCGAACACTACGTGTGGCCGGTCATTTACCCGGCCGGCCTGACGCCCACCCTTCAACTGGCGCTGGGTAGCGTGGTGCTGGCGATCAACGTGCTGGTTTATCTTCGGCTGATCCGGCGCTGGAAACTTCGCCGGACCGCCTGAAACAAACGCCGAGGATTGAATCCATGTTGTCGCTTGAAGACCTGACATTGCTCCAAGCCATCCGCGAGACCGGCAGCCTGTCGCGGGCCGCCGCTCACCTGGGCAAGGCACCATCGACCGTGTCCTATGCGGCGCGGCAACTGGAAGAGCGCTTCGACGCGCTGCTTTTCGATCGCCGTCGTTATCGCTTGCAGCTCACCCCGGCCGGCGAATTACTGGTGAACGAGGCGGCGCGGTTGATGCAGGACGTGTCCCGGCTGACCCAACGAGTCCAGCAAGTGGCCAACGGCTGGGAAAGCCGGCTGTGGATTGTCACCGACGAACTGCTCGAATTCGAAACCCTGATTCCAGTGATCCACGAGTTCGATGCGCTGGCGTCCGGCGTGCCGCTGCGCATCACCCAGGAAGTGCTCAAAGGTGTCTGGGAAGCCCTGCGCGAAGGCCGCGCCGACTTGATCATTGGCGCCACTAACGAACCACCGGCAATCCCGACCTTGCGCTGGATGCAACTGGGGGAAATGGAGTGGGTGTTCGCGGTGTCGCCCAAACACCCGCTGGCCAAGGCCAAGGAGCCGATTTCACGGGCGATGGTGGCGCAACATCGGGCGATTGTGGTGGCCGATTCGTCCCGGGTCACCGAAGGCAGCACCTACGGAGTGTCTGGCGGCCAACCGGTTTTGGCCGTGCCGACCATGCGTGCCAAAATTCTTGCTCAATGCGATGGACTGGGCGTCGGCTGGTTACCCCGGCATCGGGTGGGCTCGCTACTGAAAAACGGCACGCTGATTGAGAAGCTGATGGCTGACCCGCGCGAGCCAAACATTCTGTATGCCGGCTGGCGTGGCGATCATGACGGTCGTGCATTGGGCTGGTGGCTGGAAAAACTCAAGCAGTCGTACCTTTGCACCCAGCTCGTTCAGGGCAGTGACCGGTTTGTCTGAACGCCGTCGGCAATCACGCTCATGTTCCGCCCGCTGGCCTTGGCCACATACAGCGCCTTGTCCGCGGCGCTGACCAAATCGTCGGGCTGATCCTGTGAAGCCGGGTTGAAGGCACACACACCAATGCTGACCGTTATCCGGCCCTCGACGCCTTCGCTGTGCTCGATGCCCGCGCTCAGGACCGCGAGGCGTATTTTTTCGGCCACCAGAAACGCGCCTACATAGTCAGTACCCGGCAGCACCACCGTGAACTCCTCACCGCCATAACGAGCCGCAAGGTCACCGGGACGCTTGATATTGTCCTTGATGATCGCGCTGACCCTGCGCAAACACTCATCGCCGGCGACATGGCCGTAGCGGTCGTTGAAACTCTTGAAATGATCAACGTCGATCATCTGCAGCGCCAGCGGGGTCAGCGTGCGCCGGGCACGGCCCATTTCCGCGAGGATAAACACGTCGAACTGACGCCGGTTGGACAGCCCGGTCAATGCGTCCTCAAGAGCCAGCAACTCAAGGCTGCGATTGACCTCGATGAGCTTCTCCCGCGCATCGAGCAAGACACTCTGGACATGATGTTGCTGCTTCATGAAGCGAATGAGGCGGTAACCGAGCGCGCCCAGAAATGCCAGCAGCGACAACATGATCCCGGCGCTGAGCGCTGTCTCGCCACGCCAGCCGGCCAGCACTTCCTTCTTGTCCAGCGCGGCGAAGATGATCAGTGGATAGCCGTCGACACGGCGATACCCCGTCACCCGCTCGACTCCATCCACAGAAGACTTGACCGTCGCGGTTCCGGCATCGCTTTTGGGTAACAACTCGGTAAACAGCGGCCCCTTGGCGACACTGCTGCCAATGTCGGCCTCATTGAATGGCCGGCGAACAATGATGCTGGCGTCATCGGCAATCAGGTTGATGACCCCGTTGTTGCCCATGTCGATGTTGTCGTACAGGTCCAGGAAATGACTGAGATAAATCGTCGCCAGGGCCACACCGGCGAACCGGCCATCGGCATGATTGACCCGGCGAGAGACGGTCATGATCCATTCACCGCTCGAGCGACTTTTTATCGAGCGACCGATGTGCGGGCCACGGTCAGGATGATCACGATGGAAGATGAAATATTCACGGTCGGAATTATTGGCATTGGTCCCTTCCGCACCATTGGAATTGGCGATCCAGTTCCCGTGTTCGTCATAGACAAACAGGCCATGAAGTTGCTTCAGCTCATCACGCTCGGCGCTGAGCAATCGCTGCAACCTGGGTAATTGCTGCGCGTCGATGCCTTCGTGTTCGAGGCGGTCTACCAAGGCAAAGAGCAGCGTATCGGCCTGTTTGATCGACGATTGCGCCTGCGACGCCAGGGTCTGCGCCAGGTTGGACATCGCCACTTCTTTGTCATGCAGGTGGTACTGGCGCGAGGTCCAGGCTTCCCAGATCACAATCGCCGTCATCGACAGGCACACCGCCACGAGCAGCACCACCGCGTATCGGACCTTGAGCCGTGACTCGAGCTGACCGGGCGCCCCGGGCGTGGCGGGCTGGGGGCTTTCAATCGGATCTTTAATGGACGAGTACCCCATGACAATCCCTGACTGGTGATGACAAGGCGACTTTTCCTGTTCGCCCATCGCAACAACACGATAGGTGATTTACTGACCGCGTGACGGGGTTTGTGGCGGGAATCCGCCCTGAGGTCATGACTTGCCGGACTGTTTCACCGCCTCAAGCCAGGCCGGATCCAGTCGGGTTTGTTCGGTATCGATGCCCAATGCTTGCATGCGCGCCTTGTGCTCATCCATCTCACGAGTCAACTGGCCGTGGTCGCTGGAGTTGCCGTCCAACTCATGCATCTGGTGCAAACCCAGGTGGTAGAAACGCAGCAGTTTCATGGCCACTGGATCACCGGTTGCCACCGCTGCGGTGACCTGATGCATGATGTTGGTCACGCTCATCAGGCTGCGCTTGAGCTGCCAGCCGTAGACCGCCGCGGCCATCCATGGCTGGCTCCAGAGTTTGCCGCGCATCAGCGCCACTATCAGCAGCACCGCGACGAAAACGCCGCCGACGTTAAATCGCAGGTTGTCGCCACCGGGTTCACCGAACAACGCCACCGCGGCCGTGGACAGCCCCATCGCCAGCGCCAGGAAAATCAGGGCAATTATCACCGTACTGCGTCGCGTCTGTTGTCGATAGGTTTGGGCATTCTTCGGCTGGATTTCGAACATCGCGACAGGGTTCCTTGGGGGCATGAACAAAAAGACTGCGGCGCATTATCGCCTCTGCGCGGGATTTAGCTATGCTGGGGCTCCTTTTCATCTTTTCATCGTCAAACGGGGAACATGGCGATACAGCTCGGTTCGTGCCATCTTCATCCATGGATACACACTATTCAGATGCCATTCCCGCCGTTCAGTGAATGACATCGTTTTAAGGATCTTTGAATGACCCAACGACAAGTAATCAACGCCTCGGTCAGCCCAAAAGGTAGCCTGGAAACCCTCTCCCAACGCGAAGTCCAACAACTGAGCGAAGCCGGTTCCGGCAGCACCTACAACATTTTCCGCCAGTGCGCCCTGGCCATCCTCAATACCGGCGCCCATGTCGACAACGCCAAGACCATCCTCGAAGCCTACAAGGATTTTGAAATCCGCATCCACCAGCAGGACCGCGGCGTACGCCTGGAACTGTTGAATGCCCCGGCCGACGCCTTCGTCGACGGCGAAATGATTGCCAGCACCCGCGAAATGCTCTTCAGCGCCCTGCGTGACATCGTCTACACCGAAAACGAACTCGACAGCCAGCGCATCGACCTGAGCACTTCCCAGGGCATCAGCGACTACGTGTTCCACCTGCTGCGCAACGCCCGCACCCTGCGCCCCGGCGTCGAACCGAAGATCGTGGTCTGCTGGGGCGGCCACTCGATCAACACCGAAGAATACAAATACACCAAGAAAGTCGGCCACGAACTGGGCCTGCGCAGCCTCGACATCTGCACCGGTTGCGGCCCCGGCGTGATGAAAGGCCCGATGAAAGGCGCGACCATCGCCCACGCCAAACAGCGTATCCACGGCGGTCGCTATCTGGGCTTGACCGAGCCGGGCATCATCGCCGCCGAAGCGCCGAACCCGATCGTCAATGAGCTGGTGATCCTGCCGGACATCGAAAAACGTCTGGAAGCGTTCGTGCGCGTCGGCCACGGCATCATCATTTTCCCCGGCGGTGCAGGCACGGCCGAAGAGTTCCTGTACCTGCTCGGCATCCTGATGCACCCGGACAACGAAGGCCTGCCCTTCCCGGTCATCCTCACCGGGCCGAAACATGCCGCACCGTATCTGGAACAACTGGACGCGTTTGTCGGCGCCACGCTGGGTGACGCGGCGAAGAAACATTACGAGATCATCATCGACGATCCGGCTGAAGTCGCACGGCAGATGACGCAGGGGCTCAAAGCGGTCAAACAGTTCCGTCGCGAGCGCAATGACGCGTTCCATTTCAACTGGCTGCTGAAAATCGACGAAGGCTTCCAGCGCCCGTTCGACCCGACCCACGAAAACATGGCCAACCTGAAACTGAGCCTGACCCTGCCGGCTCACGAACTGGCCGCCAACCTGCGTCGCGCGTTCTCCGGCATTGTCGCCGGCAACGTCAAGGACAAAGGCATCCGCCTGATCGAACAACACGGGCCGTACCAGATCCGGGGCGATGCGGCGATCATGCGTCCGCTGGATCAACTGCTCAAAGCCTTCGTCGCCCAGCACCGCATGAAGCTGCCGGGCGGCGCGGCGTATGTGCCGTGTTATCAGGTCGTGGCATAACCTCGACCTGACCAACACTATTTACCCCTGTAGGAGCAAGCTCACTCCTACAGGGGTTAACGTGGCTACAGGTGATCAGCGTCAATCACCGCTTTGGCAAAGGCTTGCGGATCTTCCTGCGGCAGGTTGTGGCCGATGCCGCCGGTGATGAGCCGGTACTCATACTTGCCGGTAAAACGCTTGGCATAATCCTCGGCTGCCGGGTGCGGTGCGCCGTTGGCGTCACCTTCCATCGTAATGGTGGGCACCGTGATGGACGGAGCCTTGGCCAGGCGTTGCTCCAGTGCTTCGTATTGCGGCTCTCCCTGAACCATGCCCAACCGCCAGCGATAGTTGAAAATCGTGATCGCGACATGGTCCGGGTTGACCAGGGCCACGGCGCTGCGGTCGTAGGTCGCGTCGTCGAATTTCCATTGCGGGGAGGCCAGTTCCCAGATCAACTTGGCGAAGTCGTGACGATTTTTTTCGTAGCCGGCCTGGCCGCGCTCGGTCGCGAAATAGAACTGATACCACCATTGCAACTCGGCCTTGGGCGGTAACGGGTTCTTGCCCGCTGCCTGATTGCCGATCAGATAGCCACTGACCGAGACCAACGCCTTGACCCGCTCCGGCCACAACGCCGACACGATGTCTGCCGAACGCGCGCCCCAATCGTAGCCGCCAAGCACGGCCTGTTTGATGTTCAGGGCATCCATGAAGTCGATGACGTCGCTCGCCAGCGCGGAAGGCTGGCCATTGCGCAAGGTCTTGGCGGACAGGAACTGCGTGTCGCCATACCCCCGCGCATACGGGATCAGCACTCGGTAGCCCTTGGCTGCCAGCAATGGCGCCACTTCGCTATAGCTGTGAATGTCGTAGGGCCAACCGTGCAGGAGAATCACCACCGGACCATCGGCGGGGCCGACCTCGGCG
Organism: Pseudomonas sp. C9; assembly: GCF_002000165.1. NCBI lineage: Bacteria > Pseudomonadati > Pseudomonadota > Gammaproteobacteria > Pseudomonadales > Pseudomonadaceae > Pseudomonas > Pseudomonas sp. C9. The sequence goes on from NZ_MPAK01000001.1 coordinate 400,353, forward strand.
TAAGCCACATTGAGCAAGCCGGCCTTTACATGCTTAAGCGCGCCGAAGGTGTCCTTCCTGGCCTCCACCGAGTTAGCGGTGACCGTGGTGCTGGTTTGGGCGCTGGCCGCACCGAGAACACCGAACTGCATCAACGCGAAAGCAAGCACCGCGGGTCCCATCAAGCGGCGGCCTCGTGATTCGGTTTTATTGCCCGACACATTCATCTTCATGGTGATTTCCCTATAAGTCATTCAACGATTGTTTTGGACGACGTAGTGGGCCGATCAACCGCCCTGATTGGCGCAGTCCGCGAGTTTGCTGTAATCGAGAACCTTGTGCGTGCCGCTGGAATCAAGGTAGTTCAGGCGAGCATTGACAATGCCGCAACCACTGCCGGAGTCTTCGGCGGACAGCACTTTCTTGATATCCAGATGCGCGCCGTGAGCAGAGACCTGCGCCTGGGTTTGATCATTGGCATGGGCTGAAAACGCAGTGATGTTCAGGACAGCGAAGAAGCTGGCGGCAACGAGTGTGTTCCAGTTCATGGTGATTTCCTCAGGGCTGCGATAGGCGGTGGTGGTGAGGCAAGTCGTCTTGTCTCGATGGAGCCCATTCAACCGCCCCAAGGTATCTGCCATGTGTCGTCAAAACGGCGTTATTAAGGCGTAAGGTGTCAAACAGCGCGCCCGATACAGTGCGATACAAATCTGCGTCGCGCCGTGTAGCGCGCAGCGAACTAATAAGAAGAGGTTTGTGCAATGGACCATGTGAACCACATCCTGATCGTCGATGACGATCGGGAGATCCGCGAACTGGTGGGCAATTACCTGAAGAAAAACGGCCTGCGCACTACAGTGGTTGCCGATGGCCGGCAGATGCGCAGTTTTCTGGAAACCAATCAGGTGGACCTGATCGTGCTGGACATCATGATGCCCGGCGATGACGGCCTGGTGCTGTGCCGTGAATTACGCGCCGGCAAACACAAAGCCACACCGATCCTGATGCTCACTGCGCGCAACGACGAAACCGATCGCATCCTCGGCCTGGAAATGGGCGCCGACGATTACCTGACCAAACCCTTCGCCGCCCGCGAGCTATTGGCGCGGATCAATGCGGTATTGCGCCGCACTCGAATGTTGCCGCCGAACCTGCTGATCACCGAAACCGGCCGGCTGCTCGGTTTCGGCCGCTGGCGCCTCGATACCACAGCCCGCCACTTGCTGGACGAAGACGACACGCTGGTGGCCCTCAGTGGCGCGGAATACCGTTTGCTGCGCGTCTTCCTCGATCACCCGCAGCGGGTACTCAGCCGCGACCAATTGCTCAACCTGACCCAAGGCCGCGACGCCGACCTGTTCGAGCGTTCCATCGACTTGCTGGTGAGCCGTTTGCGTCAACGCTTGCTGGATGATTCACGCGAGCCGACCTACATCAAGACCGTGCGCAGCGAAGGCTACGTGTTCTCGTACCCGGTGGAATTGCTTGGCGCAGAATCTTCCTAGGGGTTTTGTATATAGAAACTGCCGAAACATACGCAAATCCCACAGCCTTTAAATCCTACGATCTGACACAAAAGCCCCGGCAATTCCTCGGGACAGTGCCGCCCGCTCGTACTAAGCTGCGCGATTCATTTCATCAGGGACGATTTATGAAGCGCATTGCCGGTTGCTTGCTGCTGTTGCTGAGTGTTGGCGCAGTCGCAGCAGACCTGAAACTGCTCACCGACAACCACCCACCGTTGCACTTTCAGCAAGGCGACACACTGGTGGGTTTTGGTGTGGATGTGGTGCAGGCGTTGGCCCAACGCACGGGCGACTCGGTGCATTTGCAGCAAGTCCCTTTGCTGCGGGCCTTGCGCGATGCCGGGACCGAGCCCGCCACCGGGGTGTTCACTATCTTTCGCACCGCCGAGCGCGAAGGCCTGTACCAGTGGGTCGGCCCGCTGATGGAGGTGGAAACGGCCCTCTACGCCACCGACAGCACCCTGCCCCCTGTCCGCGCCCTGAGCGAGACCGCCAGCCTGGGCCGAATCGCCGTTCCGCGAAAATGGCTGGCCTACAGCTACTTGCAACAGCAAGGCCTGAACAACCTGTACGGCGTCGAAACGCCCGAACAAATGATGCGCCTGGCGAGTCTGGGCCGTGCAGAATTTGTGGTGGCCGATACCCTGTCCATCACGGCGATGGCGCGAGAAGTCGGGCTGGCGCCCAGTCGGCTGCACTACCAGATGCCCCTGATGAAGCAAAGTACGTACATCGCGTTTTCACCGCAGACCGATGCCGCTCAAGTGGAGCGCTGGCAACTGGCGCTGGACGAAATGAGGCGCGACGGACGCCTGGAACATATCAAGCAGCGCTGGCTGATCGACCGCACGCCTCGCTGACAACGGATCAGCGCGCTCGATAACGACTATGCCCAAGGGTGTTTTTTCATCGCCGGGCTCCAGCACTACAGTGGCGACATCTTCTTCCCACGCTCTGGAGCAACCCCATGAAAAGCCTCATCGGTCTTGGTTTCGCCCTCTCGGTTCTTGGCGCAACGTCCGCTATCGCCGCCCCCCACGCCACCTCGCAGGTTGTCGCGGCAGTGAAAGTCAGCCAACCGGCCACCCTCAATGTGAACACTGTCGAAGTCGATAAAAAGGACAGCCAGCCGACCACGTTGTACGTCGCTGAAAACCGCCCTGAGTTCGGTTCGAAATATCAGCGTTATTGATCAACAGCTTTGCGCCGCTTGAACAAAAAACCCCGGGCAGACCCAATCTACCCGGGGTTTTTCCTGGAAACACACCGGCTCCTGTAGCAGCTGCCGAGCCCGCGAGGCTGCGTCCGGCCGCGAAGCGGTCGTAAACCCTACTCACTCGGTTTGACTGAAACACCGCATCGCCTGATTTTACGACCGCTGCGCGGCCGGACGCAGCCTCGCAGGCTCGGCAGCTGCTACGTCAGTCGTGCGGCGAGGGCCTTGGCTTGTAGTGCGACGTCGGTGACCGCCGTGCTTTCCCACCACATGCCGCGCAACGGGGGGCCCATGGCGAACAGGCGAGTGGCAACCTGACCATCGGCATCCAGCACGGCACCGTCTGCAGCCGCTGCAATCCCCAAGGCCAACGGCCCCGGTCGGATCAACCCGCGCGCCAACAGTTGTTGTGGCAACGCACGAGCGACCCGGCGCCAGTCATATTCGATGCCGCTGGAATTGATCAACGCTGCGCCCTGAACCACACAGGTGCCCTCTTCGCCACGGCGACGAATGCGGATGCTGACGCCGCCCTGCGACGCGGGCTCAAGGCCCTTGAACGACGCCGCCTGAATCCGCAACCGCCCTTCCCTGTGCAAACGCTCCACCAAGGCAGCACTCAGCGGTGGCGAACGATGGTGATGACTTTCCCACCACGGCCGAACATGCCTTACAAATTGCCGACGCTGCCGGTCCGTCGCCTGATTCCACAACCGGCCAATGTGCGCACGCACGGTGTCGAGTGGTGCTTGCCAGTCGATGCCTTCAGCGATGGCCTGCCGACAATGCCGACGCAGTTCACGCACTAACTGCCGAGGTGTGCGAATGCTCTGGTCCTCGGCCAGGAAATCCACCCAGGCCGGCGGTTGGCGACGTACGTGCGGCAGTAAGCCGTGACGCGAAAACACCTCGATCGGCCCACGATGCCCAGCCTGCTCCAGCGACACCACGGCATCGACCATGGTCAGGCCGGAACCGATGATCAGCACCGTCGACTGCGGATCGAGCTGGCGCATGGCGGCCACATCCCACGGATCCAGCGCCGCGGCGTTCAAACCGCTGGACTCGGTCTGCGGTGTGCGCGCCGCGGGAAACATCCCCGTCGCCAACACCGCATAAGCGCCCTGCAAGCGTTGCCCGTCACTCAATGTCAGCCGAACCGAATCGTCGCCCGCTTGCAGATCAATCACCTCGGCCTGCACATGCTCGACCGTCGAGCCATTCAACGCCCCGACGGCTTGCGCCTCGGCCAGGCGTTGTTGCACGTACACGCCGAACAGGCCGCGTGGCGGGAACAACTCGCTGATCGGCACAGGTTGCTCGGCCGATTCCGGCCAGCCACCGGCGGCGATGTGTTCGGTCAGCCATTGCGTCAGGTCATCGGCGTTGTCCGGGTCGACGCTCATGCGCGCCGCGTTGCCGTTCAGCGTATGGCCCAACTCGACCGCGCTGTAGGCTTCACCCCGCCCCAGTTCGGCGCGCGGCTCGATCACCAGCACCGACCGCCGACCAGGCAAGCGCAACAACTGCGCCGCCAGCATCGCGCCACTGAGGCCGCCGCCGATAATCAGAATGTCTGCATGGCGGATGGCGTCGTTGGCCTGTCCGCTTTGGATTTCGCTCATTCCATACTCACTGGTCAATGACTCCCTGAATAAAAATCCACTGTCTGCCACCTTAATGTTTTGCCCTCCAGCGCACAAACAACACTCCTTTGCAGGAGTGAGCCTGCTCGCGATGGCGTCTAAGCAGATACCACCTTCTTCTCCTGCTGCCGCAACGCCGCCAGATCCCGATAACCCGCTGCGGGATGAACGTCTGCCAAACGCGGCCCCTCCCCAAACAATTTTTCACGCAAGGTCCCCGGCGCATAGTCGGTCTTGTACACCCCACGCTTCTGCAACTCCGGCACCAGCAACTCCACCGCGTCGATGAAGGTTTCGTGGGTCAGTGCATAGGCCAGGTTGAAACCGTCTACGTCGGTCTCCTCCACCCACTCTTGCAGAAGATCGGCAACTGTCTCGGGGCTGCCGACAAACAATGGCCCGAACCCGCCAATGCCGACCCAGTCCGCCAGTTCATTGGGCGTCCAGACCTTGTTCGGGTCCGCCGTGGAAAACGCTTCCACCGCCGATTGAATGGCATTGGTGTGCACATGCTTGAGCGGTTCATCCGGTTTGAACTGGCTGAAGTCGATGCCGGTCCAGCCGGAAATCAGTGCCATGGCACCTTCGTAGCTGACCCAGGTTTTGTACTCCTCGAACTTGGCTTTGGCCTTCGCGTCGGTTTCGCCAAGGATCACCGTTTGCAGGTTGAAGATCAGGATCTTGCGCGGATCGCGCCCAGCCTCGGCGGCACGGCGACGAATGTCTGCCACGGTTTTCTTGAGCAGCACTTTCGACGGTGCGGCGACGAAGACACATTCAGCATGCTCGGCCGCAAATTGTTTGCCACGACTCGATGCTCCCGCTTGGTAAAGCACCGGTGTGCGCTGCGGCGAAGGTTCGCAAAGGTGAATGCCCGGCACCTGGAAATGTTTGCCAACGTGGCGGATCTCGTGAATTTTGCGCGGGTCGCTGAAGACCCGCCGCTCGCGATCGCGCAGAATCGCGCCCTCTTCCCAACTGCCTTCCCAGAGTTTGTAGCAAACCTCCAGGTATTCCTCGGCGAAGTCGTAGCGGGCGTCGTGTTCGGTCTGGTTTTTCTGGCCAATATTCTTGGCGCCGCTTTCCAGATACGAGGTGACGATGTTCCAGCCGGCCCGGCCCTTGGTCAGGTGGTCGAGCGTCGACAGGCGCCGGGCGAATGGATACGGGTGCTCGAAAGACAACGACGCGGTCAGGCCGAACCCCAGATGCTCGGTGACAAGCGCCATTGGCGGAATCAGTTGCAGCGGATCGTTGACCGGCACCTGCGCGGCCTGGCGGATCGCCGCGTCACCATTGCCGTTGTAAACGTCGTAGATGCCGAGCACATCGGCAATGAACAGACCGTCGAACTTGCCACGCTCAAGGATCTTCGCCAGATCGGTCCAGTATTCGAGATCCTTGTACTGCCACGAACGATCGCGCGGGTGCGCCCACAAGCCCGGCGACTGGTGGCCGACGCAGTTCATGTCAAACGCGTTCAGACGAATTTCGCGGCGGATGCTTGGGGGTTTGGCGGGGGTTGTCATGGACCGGCTCCGGGTTTCTGGTGAATGCTCTGTTCGCATTTGCAGAAGTCGTGCCTGAACATGATTGCAAGTTATTTCAACAGGTTGAGATGCTTTCCAAGAAATAACATCAGCTTTAAAAGAGCAAAGTGTCTATCCACTGTTGATGAGCCAACAGTCAAATCACCACGTTGCGCACAAACCGCGCCGCCACCGGCCCGTCATTGCGATAGGCATGGGGCTGGTTGCTGGCGAACATAAAGAACTCACCGGCAGCAATGTGCTGCGGGGTGTCACCCAACATCAGGGTCAGGCAGCCTTCGAACACGTAGATCTGTTCGCTCCAGCCTTCGGCGTCCGGTTGCGACGGGTAAATTTCCCCCGGTTGCAGGCACCATTCCCATTGTTCCACTTCGCGGGTGGCGGTGGCCTTGGACAGTAAAACGGCTTTGCTGCCGGGGATTACTCCGGCCCACGCCACTTCGTTGATGCGGTTCGTGTCACGGGCGTCCGGGGCCTGGATGAGGTCGCTGAACCTCACGTCCAGTGCCTCGGCCACGCGGTCGAGGGTGGTCAGGCTGACGTTGTTGTCGCCGGCTTCGATGGCCACCAGCATCCGGCGGCTGACCCCGGACTTTTCGGCCAGCACGGTCTGGCTCATGTCAGCGGCGTGGCGCAAGCGCCGGACGTTCTGGCTGACGTGCTGGAGGACCGAAGCCCGCGGGGTGGAATCTTTGTGCACTATATTGCTCACTTGGTGGGGTTGGGCAGTATACTGCGCAACATTCGGCGCATTGTGCGTCGCCCTCAAGTAGCGCGCAAGGTCATGACGTCAGTGAACTCTTCTCCCACCTCCCCCCGCGTCTCACGGTTCAGCAAAGCCGAGTGCGTGCTGGTGCTGATCACCATGGTCTGGGGCGGAACCTTTTTGTTGGTGCAGCATGCGATGACCGTCAGCGGACCGATGTTTTTCGTCGGTCTGCGCTTTGCCGCTGCCGCGAGTCTGGTCGCGCTGTTCACCTGGCGACACCTGCGGGCGTTGACCCTGTTCGAACTCAAGGCCGGGGCGTTCATCGGGGTGGCGATCATGCTCGGTTATGGCTTGCAGACGGTGGGTTTGCAGAGCATTCCCAGCAGTCAGTCGGCGTTTATTACCGCGTTGTACGTACCCTTCGTGCCGTTGCTGCAATGGTTGGTACTGGGGCGGCGTCCGGGGCTGATGCCAAGCATCGGGATCATGCTGGCGTTTACCGGGTTGATGCTGCTGTCGGGACCCGCCGGCGCTTCGTTCAATTTCAGCCCTGGCGAAATCGCTACGCTGATCAGCGCCATCGCGATTGCCGCAGAAATCATCCTGATCAGCACCTATGCCGGTCAGGTCGATGTGCGTCGAGTGACCGTGGTGCAATTGGCGACCACGTCGGTGTTGTCGTTCTTGATGGTGGTGCCGACCCAGGAACACATTCCGGACTTCTCATGGCTGCTGTTGTGCAGCGCGCTGGGCCTTGGCGCTGCGAGCGCGGCGATTCAGGTGGCGATGAACTGGGCGCAGAAGAGTGTCTCGCCGACACGCGCGACCTTGATTTATGCCGGGGAGCCGGTGTGGGCCGGGATTGTCGGGCGAATTGCCGGGGAGCGGCTGCCGGCGATTGCGTTGGTGGGTGCGGGGTTGATTGTGGCGGCGGTGATTGTGAGTGAGTTGAAGACCAAGGGTAAAGGTGCTGCGGCGGCGGCGGAGTTGGAGCGGGAAACACAGGGTTAAATCGCGAGATCTGTGGCGTCTGATAGATAGCTATCGCGAGCAAGCTCGCTCCCACATGGGTTCTGCGTTGTGCCACCAGAGTGTGAACACAACTGGCCCCTGTGGGAGCGAGCTTGCTCGCGATGGGGCCAGAAGGGTTTAAACCGGCCCGTTGAAACAATGTGAATCAGGCTTTTTCCGTCTACCGTGTAGGATTCTGCGACAGCTTCGCGTTTGGTGATCCGGGAGCTGGCACGTATGATGCTTCACAAACTCCCGCAGATTAGAAGCCTATGTCCCTGATAGTTCTACTGCTTCTGCCATTTATTGGCAGCTGTCTGGCAGCCGTCCTGCCGCACAACGCACGCAATACAGCCCCCTTGCTCGCGGGCCTGATCGCACTGATCGGCACCGTCCAGGTCGCGTTCCTGTACCCGCAAATCGCCCATGGCGGCGTAATCCGCGAAGAATTCTTCTGGCTGCCAAGCCTCGGCCTGAACTTCGTCTTGCGCATGGACGGGTTCGCGTGGCTGTTTTCGATGCTGGTGCTGGGCATCGGCACACTGGTCTCGCTGTACGCACGCTATTACATGTCGCCGGACGATCCGGTGCCGCGGTTCTTCGCATTTTTCCTGGCGTTCATGGGCGCCATGCTCGGGCTGGTGATTTCCGGCAACCTGATCCAGATCGTGTTTTTCTGGGAGCTGACCAGCCTCTTCTCGTTCCTGCTGATCGGCTACTGGCATCACCGTGCCGACGCACGACGCGGCGCCTACATGGCGTTGATGGTCACCGGCGCGGGGGGGTTGTGCCTGCTGGCGGGGGTCATGCTGCTCGGCCATGTGGTCGGCAGCTATGACCTGGACAAGGTCCTGGCCGCCGGCGATCTGATTCGCGCACATGCCCTCTACCCGCTTCTGTTACCCCTGATCCTGATCGGCGCCTTGAGCAAAAGTGCGCAATTCCCTTTCCACTTCTGGTTGCCCCACGCGATGGCGGCGCCGACACCGGTCTCGGCCTATCTGCACTCGGCGACCATGGTCAAGGCCGGGGTGTTTCTGCTGGCGCGACTTTGGCCTTCGTTATCCGGCAGCGAAGAATGGTTCTACATCGTCAGCGGCGCCGGTGCCTGCACCCTGTTGCTGGGTGCGTATTGCGCGATGTTCCAGAACGACCTCAAAGGGTTGCTGGCCTACTCGACCATCAGCCATCTGGGCCTGATCACCCTGCTGCTGGGCTTGAACAGCCCGCTGGCCGCCGTGGCCGCGGTGTTCCACATTCTTAACCACGCCACCTTCAAGGCCTCGTTGTTCATGGCCGCCGGGATCATTGACCACGAAAGCGGCACCCGCGACATCCGCAAACTCAGCGGCCTGATCAAGCTCATCCCGTTCACCGCCACCCTGGCCATGGTCGCCAGCGCCTCGATGGCCGGCGTGCCGCTGCTCAATGGTTTCCTCTCCAAAGAAATGTTCTTTGCCGAAACCGTGTTCATCAATGCCACGGCGTGGATCGAGTGGAGCCTGCCGATTGTCGCGACCATCGCTGGCACATTCAGTGTCGCCTACTCATTACGCTTCACCGTCGATGTGTTCTTCGGCCCGACCGCCACCGATCTGCCGCACACCCCGCACGAGCCACCACGCTGGATGCGCGCACCCGTTGAGTTGCTGGTGTTCACGTGCCTGGTCGTGGGGATGTTCCCGGCGCAAGTGGTCGGTTCCATACTGGCCGCCGCAGCCCTGCCTGTAGTAGGCGGGACGCTGCCGGAGTACAGCCTGGCGATCTGGCACGGCTTGAATGCGCCAATGATCATGAGCCTGATCGCCATGTCCGGCGGCATCGTGCTCTATCTGCTGCTGCGCAATCAGTTCAAGCGCGGGCGCTTCAAATACCCGCCGGTCATTGGCCGGTTGAATGGCAAGCGCCTGTTCGAACGCAGCCTGGTGATCATGATGCGCCTGGCCCGCCGTCTGGTGCGCCGGATCAGCACCCATCGCCTGCAAACCCAATTGTTCCTGATGGTCCTCGCTGCCGTGTTGGCCGGCTTGATTCCGATGCTCCACAGCAGCCTGAGTTGGGGGGATCGACCGAAAATTCCGGGCTCTATCGTGTTCGTGACCCTGTGGCTGCTGGCGATTGCCTGCGCCCTCGGCGCGGCGTGGCAGGCCAAGTATCACCGGCTCGCGGCTCTGACCATGGTCAGCGTCTGCGGCCTGATGACCTGCGTGACCTTCGTCTGGTTCTCCGCGCCAGACCTGGCACTGACGCAACTGGCCGTCGAAGTGGTGACCACCGTGCTGATCCTGCTCGGTTTGCGCTGGCTGCCACGGCGGATCGAAGAGGTGTCGCCACTGCCAAGCAGCCTGCGCAAGGCGCGCATCCGGCGTATCCGCGACTTGCTGTTGTCGACCGTGGTCGGTGGCGGCATGGCCTTGCTGGCCTACGCGATGCTGACGCGTCAGACGCCTAACGATATTTCCTCGTTTTACCTCAGCCGTGCCCTGCCCGAAGGTGGCGGCAGCAACGTGGTCAACGTGATGCTGGTGGATTTCCGTGGCTTCGACACCCTCGGTGAAATCACTGTGCTGGTGGCAGTGGCCCTGACCGTGTTCGCCCTGCTGCGACGCTTCCGCCCGCCCAAGGAAAGCCTGCAATTGCCAGCCCAGCAACGCTTGCTGGCACCGGACGTGGTCACCGACCTGGTCAACCCGCGCCACGCCAGCGACACCGCGCTGGGCTTCATGATGGTCCCGGCAGTGCTGGTGCGTCTGCTGCTGCCGATTGCGCTGGTGGTGTCGTTCTACTTGTTCATGCGCGGACACAATCAACCGGGGGGCGGTTTTGTCGCGGGGCTGGTGATGTCGGTCGCGTTCATCCTGCAATACATGGTCGCCGGCACGCAGTGGGTCGAGGCGCAAATGAGCCTGCGACCGCTGCGCTGGATGGGCATCGGGTTGCTGTTTGCCACGGTCACGGGGCTTGGGGCCATGGCGGTCGGCTATCCGTTCCTGACCACCCACACCTGGCATTTCACCCTGCCGGTACTGGGTGACATTCACATTGCCAGCGCGCTGTTCTTCGACATCGGCGTGTATGGCGTGGTGGTCGGTTCGACGCTGTTGATCCTCACCGCCCTCGCTCACCAATCGGTTCGCGGCCACAAAACCGCAGCCCAGCCCAAACCCGTCGCCACACAAGGAGCCGTCTGATGGAAGAAGTCATCGCAATCGCCATCGGCGTTCTCGCGGCGTCCGGCGTCTGGCTGATCCTGCGGCCGCGAACCTTCCAGGTGGTGATGGGCCTGTGCCTGCTGTCCTATGGCGTCAACCTGTTCATTTTCAGCATGGGCAGCCTGTTCATCGGCAGGGAGCCGATCATCAAGGACGGCGTGCCGCAGGACTTGCTGCACTACACCGACCCACTGCCGCAAGCACTGGTGCTGACCGCGATTGTGATCAGCTTCGCCATGACCGCGTTGTTTCTGGTGGTGCTGCTCGCATCCCGGGGCTTGACCGGGACCGACCATGTCGATGGCCGGGAGCCTAAAGAATGAATCCAATGACGCACCTGATCGCCGCCCCGATCCTGCTACCGCTGCTGACTGCCGCCATCATGTTGATGCTCGGCGAAAAACACCGTCCGCTGAAAGCCAGGATCAACCTGTTCTCCAGCCTTCTGGGCCTGGGGATTTCGGTGTTGCTGCTGCAATGGACACAGACCACCGGCGTTCCCGGCTCTATCGGTGTGTACCTGCCGGGCAACTGGCAGGTGCCATTCGGCCTGGTGCTGGTGGTTGATCGCCTGTCAGCGTTGATGCTGGTGCTGACCGGGATCATCGGCGTCAGCGCCTTGCTGTTCGCCATGGCCCGCTGGGACGGCGCCGGTTCCAGCTTCCACGCGCTGTTCCAGATTCAATTGATGGGGCTGTACGGCGCATTCCTGACCGCCGACCTGTTCAACCTGTTCGTGTTTTTCGAAGTGCTGCTGGCCGCTTCCTACGGTTTGATGCTCCACGGTTCGGGTCGACCGCGAGTGTCGGCGGGGTTGCATTACATCTCGATCAACCTGTTGGCGTCGTCGCTGTTCCTGATTGGCGCGGCGCTGATTTACGGCGTCACCGGCACCCTGAACATGGCCGACCTGGCGTTGAAAATCCCGCTGGTGCCACAAGCCGATCGCGGCTTGCTGCATGCCGGCGCGGGGATTCTCGCGGTGGCGTTCCTGGCCAAGGCCGGGATGTGGCCGCTGAACTTCTGGCTGGTACCGGCCTACTCCTCGGTCAGCGCGCCAGTAGCGGCCATGTTCGCGATCATGACCAAGGTCGGCGTCTACACCCTGCTGCGTCTGTGGACGTTGCTGTTCTCCGGCCAGGCCGGGGCATCGGCCTACTTTGGCGGCGACTGGCTGATCTACGGCGGCATGGCAACGATCGTCTGCGCAGCGCTGGCGATTCTGGCGGCCCAACGCCTGGAGCACATGGCCAGTTTGAGCATTCTGGTGTCGGCAGGGATTCTGCTGTCAGCCGTCGGCTTCGCCCAGCCGAACCTGATCTCGGCGGCGCTGTTTTACCTGGTCAGCTCGACCCTGGCGATGAGCGCGCTGTTCCTGCTGGCCGAGTTGATCGAGCGTTCCCGCTCGGTCAATGAAGCGCCGCTGTTCGATGACGCCGACCTGATCGCACGACCGACGCTGTCCGAGCAACCGCCCAAAGGCTTCAACCTCGATGACGATCAGAAAGCCGTGGTTGGCCAGGTGATTCCCTGGACCATGGCCTTCCTCGGCTTGAGCTTCATTGCCTGCGCGCTGCTGATCATCGGCATGCCGCCGCTCTCCGGTTTCATCGGCAAGCTCAGCCTGCTCAACGCCCTCCTCAACCCGTTGGGCTTGGGCAATGGCGCTGGCGAACCGGTGTCGAACGCTGCATGGGGGTTGCTCGCACTGTTGATTCTGTCAGGGCTCGCCTCACTGATCGCCTTCTCGCGTCTGGGCATCCAGCGCTTCTGGACCCCGCAAGAACGTCCATCGCCGCTGCTGCACCGTTTGGAAAGCGTGCCGATCATCATTCTCCTGGGGCTGAGTATTGCGCTGACCTTCAAGGCTGAACCGCTGCTGCGTTACACCCAGGCGGCCGCCGATGCCTTGAACAACCCGCAGCAATACGTGATGGCCGTGCTCGGCACACGCGCAGTGCCAAGCCCGGAAGCCAAAGCGGCAATGTTGGAGGTGCAACCGTGAAACGCCTGTTTCCTGCCCCTTGGCTGTCGCTGGCGTTAGGGGTGTTGTGGCTGGTGCTGAACCAGTCGATGAGCCCCGGCAATCTGTTGCTCGGCGCGATGCTGGGCTTCTGCGCACCGTTGATGATGCGCCGATTGCGACCGCTGCCGATTCGTATCCGTCGCCCCGGCGTCATCTTGCGCTTGCTCCTGGTGGTCGGTCGAGACGTGCTGGCGTCCAACCTCGCCGTGGCCTGGGGCGTGCTGAACGCCGGTCGCCGCGCGCCACGCTCACGCTTCATCAAAGTGCCGCTGGACCTGCGCGACGCCAACGGCCTCGCCGCACTCTCGGCGATCTGCACCGTGGTCCCGGGCACCGTTTGGTCGGAACTGGCGCTGGATCGCAGCATCCTGTTGCTGCATGTGTTCGATCTGGATGACGAAGCCGTGTTCATCCAGCACTTCAAGGCAACCTACGAGCGCCCCTTGATGGAGATCTTCGAATGAGCCCACTGCTGTCGAACGCCGTCCTGCTGAGCCTGTTCATGTTTTCCGTGGCGATGATTCTGACGCTGATCCGTCTGTTCAAGGGCCCCTCAGCCCAGGACCGGGTTCTGGCCCTGGACTATCTGTACATCATCGCGATGCTGATGATGCTGACGCTGGGCATTCGTTATGCCAGTGATACCTACTTCGAGGCGGCGTTGTTGATCGCCCTGTTCGGTTTCGTCGGCTCGTTTGCCCTGGCGAAATTCCTGCTGCGTGGCGAGGTGATCGAATGAATGGCGAACTGTCGCTGTGGGTCGAGATTCCAGTGGCGATCCTGCTGCTGCTCAGCAGTCTGTTTGCGCTGGTCGGCGCCATTGGCCTGGTGCGGATGAAGGATTACTTCCAGCGCATGCACCCGCCAGCGTTGGCCTCGACATTGGGGGCATGGTGTGTGGCACTGGCGTCGATCATTTACTTTTCGGCGCTCAAATCGACACCAGTGGTGCATGCCTGGCTGATTCCAATCCTGTTGGCGATAACCGTACCGGTGACCACCTTGCTGCTGGCGCGCGCGGCGTTGTTTCGCAAGCGCATGGCCGGCGACGATGTGCCGGCCGAGGTGAGTAGTCGGCGCACGGATGGCAGAAGCTAAGGTTACACGCTGAATCACCCGGATTGGCCTGCCCGGCCATGCGCCAACCCGGGCACTTCAAACCCAGGCAACCGTCAGCAACCCGGCCCCCAACACCACGCACAGTGGTGAATAGACCCAGGTATCGAGCCGGGCAAACGTCGAATTCTTGACCTCTTTGAAGAACCCCACCAGTTCCGAATCGCCAATCGCCCGGGCGAACATCAGTATCGCAATGGCACTGAGCACCCATTGCAGCCACTTGTCATGCACCGCCGGCAAACACAGCCCGACCCGCAGACACACCAGCATGGCGATCAGTAACAGCGCCCCCGCCACCAGCAACGTCACGATTCCCGACGGCTTGAACGCAGGCCTTGATTGCGCGCCGCCCTCCCCGGGCACTCGCGGCACCGCCGCCTCGCTGCCCAGCTTGCCGCCCGAGGCCCAATACACGTGGACCAGGCTGATTATCAGAAAAATTGAAGCCATCCATTGTGCGACCAGCAGATTCATCTTCGGGCATCCATCCAGTGGGAGCGAAATTGCTCCGGGCGGTGATAGCGATACTCGGTGAAATACAAACGTGTGCGGCACAGGCTTACTTCAGTTCGGCGGAGACCTTGTCAGCCACCTGCTTTGGCACCCAAGCCTGCCAGATATCCGGATGCGTCTTCATGAACGCTTCCGCTGCCTGGCGTGGCGGGGTGTGTTTTTCGCTCATATCGGCCAGTGCCTTGTTCAGTGAATCGATGGGGAAATCGACCTTGCTGAAGAACTCGACGATCTGCGGGTACTGTTTCTGGAACGGCGTGGACACGCCAATGGACAGCTTCGAGGGCAGCGAACGCGTCGGCTGCGGGTTTGGATTGTCGGCGTCGGTCAGGGTTTTCCAGGCTTCGGCGTCGAAGGGGGGTTCTTCCAGTTGAATCAACTTGAAGCGTCCGAGCAATGGCGTCGGCGACCAGTAATAGAACAGCACCGGCTTGCCCCGATGGATCGATGAAGTGATTTCTGCATCCAGCGCGGCCCCGGAGCCGCTGCGAAAGTTCACGTAGCTGTCGTTCAGGCCATAGGCGGTGAGTTTCTGCTTGTTGACCACTTCCGACGTCCAGCCGATCGGGCTGTTGAGGAAGCGCCCCTTGCCCGGGCTTTCCGGGTCGCTGAACACGTCTTTATATTTAGGCAGGTCGCTGACACTGCGCAAATCCGGCGCTAGCGCCTTGATGCCTTTGGCCGGGTCACCCTTGACCACATACTCCGGGACCCACCAGCCTTCGGTTGCGCCCTTGACCGTATCGCCCAGGCTCGCGACCTTGCCTTCAGCCTCCGCCTTGACCCAGACAGGGCTGCGACCGGCCCATTCTTCACCTATGACCTGAATGTCATTGTTGGCCAGTGCAGTCTCCAGGGTAATGGTGGTTCCCGGCAGGGTATCGGTCGGCAACCCGTAGCCCTTCTCGACGATGATCCGCAGGATATCGGTGATCAGGCTGCCACTTTCCCAATTCAGGTCGGCGAAGTGGATCGGTGCCTGGGCCGCCAATATCGGGACGGGAGATGTTAACAATCCGACGCTGGCCAGGGACGCCGCCAGCAACCGTCGAAATCCTCTCATGCTTTTGCACCTCGTGCTGTTCACAGCAATAGCAGGATGGCCTGATAAACGACCACAAGTCTCAAAATATTCAGTCAATTGACTGTAGTAGAGGATCCTGATTTCGAGGGATGCGAATTACGTTTCGGAAGATTCCTGCAAACGGGCCAGCTCTCTTCTGACCATGCTGGCGTACGCCGCCGGACGCAGCGTATAGATCTGTGACGCCACCCAACTCAGCCAGGCTCCCTGCAGAACTGCCTTCTGCTCGAACAGCCGCAGGGCTTCAGTGTGGGCACTGGCCTGGTTCTGTTCATGGAAATCGGCGCGGGTCACCGACATCACTCACTGGCCTTGAAAGTCACCAGTTCGCCCTTGCGCCACTTGGCGGCTTTGGCAGTTACGGCTTTCAGGGTTTTGGTCAGGCCTTCCTGCAATTGTTGATGAGCGGCGAACACCATCACCACGCTATGACCTTCCTTGAACACAATCGCCTGACCGTCGGGCGTGGTGACAAATGCGTAATCACCCAATCCATACACCGTCAGTTTGATTTCGCGGAACTTGATGTCCAGCTTGCCGCCTTCGCGACTGGGTAGAACAGACGCGCTGAAATGATCACCGACCTTCAGTTTGAGCCCTGGCTTATCGTCCACCACCAGCGCTTCTTCGGTGTCGATCTCGGCAATATAAATGCCTTCGGCATTCTGTTCGGTGATGTAGACGAAACGAGATTGAAACTGTTTAACCAACTTTGCGCGCAAATCACCCAGCACGAACAAAGCATGCATATCGAGATTACTTACTGCCAAGGAAACATCCCCACATCTGAAATTGATGCCGCACGCAAAAAAGCGCACGGCAGAAAATAGCGGCCATGCCGATGGTCTTTCAAAAAACCGGGTTGAAATCCTGATCCTGGCTGAGGGCTCATGCATCGCGAGGTCAGCGAGCCTACTGGAATATCGCTCGCGCCGTCTTCCGTCAAAGTCGTCAGATGTTGAAGGAAATTGCCCTTCTTACCGCCAGAGGAAACCGGATTACCAACTGTAAGGAAAAAACGCTTCAAGAAAAGCACTTTTCCGACATATCAGCCGCAAAAAATTGCTTTAGATGAACACCATTCGCCAACCCGTGGTGGCGATTCTAGAGCAGCGACGCTCACAGAGACTACCCATAACGACGTACATACGTCGGTAAAATAAAGAAAAGGACTTCATATGTGCACGATGACTCACTTTGCAACCGCCCAGCCACCTTACGCTCACAACGCCTCGCCGCTGCATCAGGGGTTGCTCGAAGCACCTCGGTTTCACCCAGAAGAGCCTGCCCGACCAAGGTTTCAGGTGGTTCCGGCAGGTATTGCATTCTTCCACATAAAGGAAACCGCCACAGGACGCGTCAGAGGTTTCCGCGGCGATCATAACCAGGCGTGTGCACTTGCTCGCTCACTTGAATCACGCGAATGAAGCGTCCACCGAATTCATTTCAATAGACGTTTCGTCAAACGCTCGACTTAACTCAGCCGCCGGCGGGCAACAACTGCCATACTGCCCGCCCCATGAAACCCGTTCCCACGTCGGACGGCGTTCAAAACAACAAAACATTTCCAAGGGAAGGCTGCTACGTGACGGAATTTGATATCGGCGAGTTTATGATCCGGGGTGAAGCCAGAGAGATCGATGGCGAATTCCAGGCAGTGATTGTCATGCGCGCCAAACCGAAATTGACCACGGTGACGTATCACCAGGTCGAGAAAGATCGCTGGTTCAAAACAGCGGAAGTCGCCGCTATCGCCGCTCAGGAATCGGCCAAGGAACTGAAGGCTGCCGTCGATGCGGGGGCATTGAAAGCCTGATCATCGAATTTGCCGTCTATGCTCTTTCCTGCTTTGGCACATCCATCGAACTCCTGAAGCGCGGCCTCCTCAGATGCAATGAAGCTGCCCTTCAGATCTCGCACTCGACGCGGCCCGCAAGGAGATGAACATGGATTCACCCACACACGACTTGAAAGGCTTGTTCGACCAACTCGGCCTGGATTCCAGCCAGAAGGCCATCGATGATTTCATCGCCAGCCACTCACCGTTGGCCGACGACAAGAAAATGATCGACGCCGAGTTCTGGACCCCGCAACAAGCCGGCTTTCTGAAAGAGCAACTGCGCGAAGACGCCGATTGGGCGCGGGTGGTCGATGACTTGAACTTGCGCTTGCACCAGCTTCACTAGCCCGCGCAATCAATGCAGGCTGTCAGGTGATTCAGCGCTCAATTGCGCCAACCAGGCAGCCCTGCACTCTTCGGCCTCATCGCGGCTGGAAAACGCCGTCCCCCGGCGCTCACCGTTGAGCAGTACAACCCAACAGACACTCTGCCCCATCGCGCGCAAACAGGCGGGCACACCGCTACCAATCATGACTGCGACATCCACTTTGCTTTGCATGCTGGCCTCTCGAATTTCATTAGCAACCTAACTACATAGGCATGTTAATGAGTTCATTCGCGAGGAAACAGCAACGAGCTTGTATAGCTTCGTTGCCAAAATCGTAACAATCGCCCCCTTTCAGCGAGGAACTTGGGGCTTGTAACCCAAGCGCAAACCGCCCCAATGCCGGCCCTTGACCATGATCGGCACCGAAAGATCGTGCATCAATTCACCTGTGTCGCGGGTATACGTCTGCAACAGCACTGGCTTTTGATGGCTGCCACAACGGATACCGGTGCGGTCGGCGAATTTGCGTTTGGTGCGGTTTTGCAGCGTATCGACCTGCACGTCGCCGGTCAGCGGCTGGCTGAAGACGTTGTTATGCGTCGGCACATATCCCTGTTGAGTGCAGGCGATGGCAAACACCAAGCCTTCATGAAGCGGCAATAACGGTTCCTGTATCGCCGGCAAGACTTGATCGGTATAGCGGTCGAAGCGGGTCTGGAACTTGGGCGGGCTGGTGTTCGGGATCGCCTGGTAATTGCGATCAAACAGGTCATCGAGGCTGACTCGCCCCTGGCTGATGTCCGCTTCAAAGCGCGCCGCAATCTGCATCGCGCCCTCGCGGGCCAAGTCATAGACCCGCTGGTGATAGTCATCCAGCCCGACTTCGGCCAGGCGCTCGCTGATGGACTCAGCCTGACCTTCCATCTGCACGGCGGCCTGGGCCAGGCGCTGGGTCTGTTGGTCGCTGATCGCCAGATCGCTGCGCATCTGCTCGATCGCATGAAACAGGCTGTCGAGTTGTTCGCGATTGGTGTCCGCGCCCCGGGCGATTTCCCCGACCTGGCTTTCGACGCCAGCGGCCAATCGCGCAATGTTTTCCAGGTGCTGCCCCGTGTGCTCGACTTGCTCGACACCCGTGTCGAGGTCGCTGGACAGTTGGCGAATCTGCTCCACGACCTGAGCCGTGCGTTGCTGGATATCGGCAACCATCTCGCCGACTTCGCCGGTCGCCGTCGCGGTTCGCGCCGCCAGGCCACGCACTTCATCGGCCACCACTGCGAACCCGCGACCATGTTCCCCGGCCCGCGCCGCTTCGATTGCGGCGTTCAACGCCAACAGATTGGTCTGGTTGGCGATGGACTGGATCACCAGCGTCACCCGCTGGATATCGTCACTGCGCAGGCTCAGGGCCTCGATCAGCTCGCGACTGTTGCTGGCGCGCTGGCTGAGTTGATGCATTCGGGCGATGGACTCAACCAGCTCTTTACGCCCCGCTGCGCCGCTTTGATGCGCTTCGCTGGCGGCGCCGAGGGCGTCGCGGCTGAGTTTGGAGGTGACTTGTTCGGTAGCGATCATCACTTCGGCGTTGCTGACAATTTGCGCCGCCGCGTTGAGCTGCGATTGCAGTTTGTCCGCCAGTTGCTTGACCGAATAGGCCACTCCGGCCGCCGACAACGCGTTATGACTGGTGGTGTAGGAAAGATCGCGAGTCAATTCGCTGATGGCGCTGGCACTGTCCGCGGGGTTGTCTTGCGGGTTAGCGCGCGAGCGCAGGCGAGGCAACCAGATAATCAACACGGCCAAGGGCAGGCCAAGGTAAAGCGACCCGTAACCCAATGTCATGCCACACAACAAAAGCATCAGGGAGATGCTTTGCAGGGTCGGCGTCAGCCAAGGGTTTTTCGGCAAAAGCACTGGCGCAGGCGCTGCCGCCGCCAGAGATCCGTCTCTCGTCATCTTCGTCACCCCACGATCTTCTAATTGTTGTCTTCGCATTTAACGCCACTACAACGCCATTATCTATGGTCCATTAGTAGTGGGTATTGCAGCAGATCAATAGAGGGGCACAAGTTTTCTACGGACGAAAAAAAGCATCGCGGGCGAGCCTTGCTCCTTCAGGAGTGAGGCTCGCCCGCGATGCGTGGCGCTACGAAATCAGGCCTGACGCTGGTGCTTGTCGATCTGTTCGTGACGCTCTTGAGCTTCGATGCAGTACTTGGTGGTCGGGCTAATCAGCAAGCGCTTCAGGCCAATGGCCTCGCCGCTGTCGTCGCACCAGCCGAAGCTGTCTTCTTTGATGCGTTCCAGAGCCTGTTCCAACTGAGGCAGCATGCGCTGGTCGCGATCGATCGCGTTTACCAGCCAGGTGCGCTCTTCTTCAACAGAAGCTGCATCTGCCGGATCGGCCGGAGTGTCCAGGCTCTCGATGGCGATGCGGTTCTGTTCGATGCGCTCATGGGTTTCGACTTTCATGTTCTGCAACAGCTCGGAGAAAAAAGCATGTTGCTCAGCATTCATGTAGTCATCCGCCGGCATGGCCAGCAACTTGTCCTTTGTCATTGATATCTCTATAAAAAAACGTGCATTAAGGCGAATTAGGGAGCGTTCCGGCTGACCGGGTGAGGCCATCGGAAAGGCGCCGTTTAATTCCAAGCGCCACCCGGCACTCAATTTACGAGGGGCGGCAGTCTAAGGCCGACGTGAGGCCCCAGCAACTGAAAAGTCAGCGAATTTGTCTGACAAGGTGTGCAAAGTGCTCTATAGCAACCGTTGCGGCGGTTATCGGAGTGCGTTTATAGCAAGAAATTCCGTCGAGCGGCTGTATATAGAAGACAAACGGCTGCGCCAGCCCCACCCGTTTGCAGCTAGCGCGAGCTCAGCTAAGGTTGTCCGTCCCGAAATGGCCTTTAAAAGGAATGCATTAATGAAGCTGATCGGCATGCTGGATTCGCCTTATGTACGGCGTGTGGCCATTTGCGCCCAACACCTGGGTATCGACCTGGAGCACCAATCGGTATCGGTGTTCCGGCACTTCGAGCAGTTCCAGCAGATCAACCCGGTGGTCAAGGCGCCGACGCTGGTGTTGGACGACGGCGATGTGTTGATGGATTCGACCCTGATCATCGACTACCTGGAAGCCTTGGCCGGCCCTGGCAAAAGCCTGATGCCCAGCGACCTCAAGCAACGGCTGCGCGCACTGCGCGTGACCGGCCTGGCGTTGGCGGCCTGCGAGAAGTCAGTGCAGCTCTATTACGAACGCAACCTGCGCCCCGTCGATATTCAATTTCAACCATGGGTGGAACGCGTCGAAGGCCAATTGGCGGCGGCCTATGCGGCACTTGAGCGCGAATTGGAAAAACAGCCGCTGGCTGGCGGCGCCTCGATTGCACAGGACGGCATCACAGTAGCGGTCGCCTGGAGCTTCACCAACCTGGTGGTGCCGGATCAGGTCGATGCCGCGCGCTTCCCGCAGATCGCGAAATTCACGGCACAGGCGGAAACGCTTGAGGCATTTATCAATACCCCGATAACCTGAGCCGCCCAGCCCACCGGACTCTCCCATGACCGCCGTCGAACAGACCGCCCCGGCGCTGAAGGAAATCTTCAACGCCGAGCGCCTCAAACACATCGCGACCGAAATGACGGCGGTTTACCCCCGGTTCAACGCCATAGCCTTCCTGAAGATGGCCAACGAAGGCCTCGCCGACCTGTCGATCATGCAACGCATGGCCCGGGTCAGCGAATGCCTGTACGCGGTGCTGCCGCTGGGATATGACGAGTCCCTTGAAGTATTGCGCACCCTCGCCCCACGCCTGAACAGCAGCTTCGTCAGCATCTCGTTGCCGCACTACGTGGCGATGTATGGCGTTCATGATTTCGAGCAGTCGATGGAAGCGCTCAAGTACTTCACCGCATTTGGCTCTTCGGAATTTGCGATCCGGCACTTTCTGCGCAGCGACCTTCCGCGCTCATTAGCGCTGATGCAGCGATGGTCGCTCGATGACAACGAACACGTGCGGCGCCTGGCCAGCGAAGGTTGCCGCCCGCGTTTGCCGTGGTCGTTCCGACTCGAACAGATCCAGGCCGATCCGACACTGGCTGCGTCGATCCTCGACAACCTAAAGACTGATGAAAGCCTGTATGTGCGCAAGTCCGTGGCCAACCACCTCAATGACATCACCAAGGATCATCCCGACTGGGTGCTGGACCTGATTGAAGGGTGGCCGCTGGATAACAAGCACACAGCGTGGATTGCCAAACATGCGTTGCGCAGTCTGATCAAACAGGGCAATCAGCGAGCGTTGGCCGTCATTGGCGCCAGCGGCAAGGCTGAGGTCGAGATGGTCGGGGTTAAAGTTGAACCGGCAGTGATTCGTCTGGGGGAGAAAATCTCCCTCTCGTTCACTGTGAAATCCACGGTGTCAGAGAGTCAGCGACTGGTAATCGATTACGCGATTGATTACGTCAAAGCCAACGGCGGTACATCGGCGAAGGTGTTCAAGCTCAAGGCGTTGACGTTGCCGGGCAAGGCCACAGAGTTCGTCAGTCGCTCTCAGCAGATCAAAGAGCTCACTACTCGCAAACACTATGTGGGCAAACACGCGGTGCACATTCTGGTGAACGGCGAACGCCTGGCCAGCACCTCATTCGAAATCCTCGCTTAGCTTGTAGCAGCTCGTCCGCTGTAGCAGCTGCCGAGCCCGCGAGGCTGCGTTCGGCAGCGCAGCTGTCGTGAAATCAGGCCGCGCGGTGTTTCAGAAAGACCGCGTATGCAGGTTTTGCGACTGCTACGCAGCCTCGCAGGCTCGACAGCTGCTACAGCGGACATAGCGCTGCTACAAACTATCAATACATCCGTCCCGTTAGTTGATGCCTGAGTTATCCAGAACCATTTCCAATACCTCGCTGACCCGACTTGGCGGCCCGACGTCAACTTCACAAAGTTTTTAGACGAGATGACGTTTGCCGACCATCCTTACGAGACTTCCGTCCCCATGGATCACTTCGCATCAGCGCGAGGAAGACTTCGATGCTCAACTGGATGCTGGTTTTCGTTCCCATCGCCATTGTCGTGGAATATGTCGCAGCAGACTTCCATCTGCTGGTCTTCCTGATGGCGGCCCTGGCCATAGTGCCGCTCGCAGGTTGGTTGGGACGGGCTACCGAGCATCTGGCGGAACGCTCCGGCGAGGGCGTTGGCGGGCTGCTGAATGCGACGTTCGGCAACGCGACCGAGCTGATCATTGCCCTGAGCGCCTTGCGCGCGGGTCTCTTTGATGTGGTGAAAGCGTCTATCGTCGGGTCCATCGTCGGCAACATCCTGCTGGTGTTGGGCGTGGCCATGCTGGCTGGCGGGTGTCGTCACCATGAACAGCAATACAACATTTCCGGGGCGCGCTCCCAGGCTACCCTACTGACCCTGGCTACCATCGCGCTGATTCTCCCGGCTGCCTACAACGCCGTCATCACGCCCCGAAATCCACAGGGTCTGCAGTCGCTGAGTCTGTACATCTCGCTGATTTTGCTGGTGGTATACGGCTTGTTCCTGGTGTATTCGCTGGTCACCCACAAAAGCCTGTTTTCCGGTACATCCAACACCGAGCAAAGCCCGGATCAACCGCGTCCCTGGTCAACGCGCAAAGCGTTGCTGGTGCTTGGCGGGTCGACGGTACTGATCGCGTGGATCAGCGAGATTCTGGTCGGCGCCATCGAACCCAGTGCTCATCAGCTCGGCCTGAGCAACCTCTTTGTCGGTGTATTTGTCGTGGCCATCCTCGGCAATGCCGCCGAGCATGTCTCAGCCGTCTCGGCCGCCATGAAAAACCGCATGGACCTTGCGCTGTCGATCGCGATCGGCTCCAGCGTTCAGGTGGCCCTGCTGGTCGCTCCCATTCTGGTATTGGCCAGCCATTTCATTGGTCCGACGCCCATGGGGTTGGCCTTTTCCGCAGGGTTGGTGCTGAGCGTCCTGTTGGCGGTGCTGATTACCGGGCAGGTCGCCGGCGATGGCCGTTCGGACTGGCTCAAAGGTGTGCAATTGCTGGCGGTGTACCTGATCCTTGGCCTGGCGTTTTTCTTCACACCTGATGCGTCCATTCCATAAAGCGGCCCCTATACCTCTAGCCTGTAGTCCTTAAAATAGCCGGGTGATTTCATTCAAGACCCGATCCTGGGCTTGAGGACTTGGCCTGTGGCGATAAGCCACTGCGAAAAAAGCAACGCCTTCGTAGTCACAGCGAATCGAAAAAGTCATACCTTCACGCAACCCAAAGACTGATCGGTCCCCTGCATCAACAAAATATCTCGCTTTTGTAAGAGCCGCTCTGGCGTGCTTCAGGCAGTCAGATTGGCTAAACGAGTGTTGCAGCCAACTAGTAGTGACACGCACAGACGAAGTCTCGCTGTCATCGATAGGTGGCTGAGTAATGACTTTAGTAGGTGCAGTAATGTTATCGTCGCTGGCGCAAGCGGTCAGCCCCATTGAAATAACACCCAGTAAAAAACCCAAACGAAGTTTCGAATGCTTAAGTGCGTTTCGCATCGTGGGGCGTTCCTGTGACGATCTGCAATGAACGAAGTGGCAGTTACTAACGTAATAGCGGGTTTCTGCTATTTTGCTACCTATGTTCAGTGAATGCGACCAATGGTCCTATGTAGGTCGGTCATTTTGTTCTCGAAATCCATGCTGACTAACTGAGCGTTTTCAGATTCAACGTATAAGCGGTAGCTTCAAGCCGACATTCGTTTTTTACACAGTCTGGGCCGATTGCTGCCTGTCGCGAAGGCAGCAATCGACTGTGGATTCAACTGGACGATGCAACATACCAACTGTTGTGTAAACGGGATCTCGGTTAAACCGGCACTTGCAGCACCTTGCGTGCTGCATCTGAGACTTGAGACTGTACATCTCTGTCAGCCGGGGACGCGCTGCACAGATTAGCTTTTGGCCTGATTGATCGGCCTGGCTTTGCTTTCAGCTACAGCGCCTTCAGCCTTCTGTTTCTGTGCAACCTGGAAGGCTTCCATCGAGACTTTCCGGGCCGCCTCCATGCGTGTGAAGGTGCGATCACCGCCACCTGTGGCCATAGCCAGAGAAGAAGCGGTCAGCGTGGCGACTACCAAGAGAGCTTTCATGGATTTCATTTGGGTATCCTCAAGTGAGACTTTGTAAACAGCTAACAGTGGACATTACTGGCCAAAACCGAACCGCCTTATTCAACTTGATCTCACCACGTAAATATTCCAAGGAGGACAAAGAGAACACATGACCTCTTGATTACAACAGCGAATCAACATGACTCTCAGCACGACTTGATTGGAGCTTGCCGTTACTGACTACAATTAAGGCCCAGTAATTTCCACTCATTAATCTTGCAGTATTGCGCCACCAAGTTAATGGAAAGCTTCGCGAATGAACTTTTACTCATTCGATTATTTTCATTTCGAGATAATAAAAACCTGATTCGCACTGAGTGCATATGAGGTTTAACTTCCGCTTCTGGGTACAGGCGAGGCTCAGACCACATTCGGCGAGCGGATCAGGCAATGCTGGTGGAGTTGGCCGGGCTTGCGCCCCATTCAAGGAAACGGATTTTGTGAACCTCGCCCTCGCTATCTGCGTAGACCAGGGTCACCGGTACCAGGCCAGTCTTGTCGGAAGTGTCGGTACGTTGCAGTACCCTCTCATCCCGTAGTGGTATTCGACGGCTGAGATATGCGCAACGGGGTCTTGCAGGTCATTCTGGGCAAATACACTTGGCGCGATAGCCAATGCCTGCATTTACCAAGGCCGCCAGATGCTGGAAAAGCTTCGAAAGCAACGGCTGGCGAGCCGGGGGGAAAATGTCAGGAATTGACCGTTATCTGCCTGATGCAGTGAATCGGAGCCGCGGTCCGGAAAAGAAACCGCGGCGACCGAACAATCAGGCGGCTGGGAGCAAGCCTTTCTGTTTGGCGACATGAGTCGCCATTGCGTCCATCAAGTCCGGGGACAGGCAGTCATAGGGTTCGAGGCCGATCGAGCGCAAGCGCTCGCGGATAGCCTTCATTTGCGCTGGCGGTGTGCCGGTTTCGATGATGGAGGACACGAACGCCGCGAATCCTGGCGCAGCCCATCCGCGCTGTGGCGAAAGCTCGGTGTGGACGAAATCCAGGCCATAAAACGCATGGTTCTTGTTCTCGATGCGCCCAAAGAGATGGGCGTGACATTGCTTGCAGGCGTGGCGCTGGATGGTGGCGGACTCGTCGACAATCGCCAGTTTTTCGCCGTGGGCAATGACGCTGACCTTATCTCGAGGCACCACGGCGATGACGGCGAATGTCGCGTTTTGTGGTTTCCAGCATTTGCTGCAGCCGCACGCGTGGTTATGCAGGGTTTGTGCGTCGATCTTGACCTCGACCTTGTCGGTCGCACACAGGCATTGCAAGGTGCCACCTGTGAAATTCGCGGCGGCGGGTTGGATACCGTTGTCCAGTGCTGGGTGAAGTTGCAAGGTGCTCATGCTGGCGTCTCCGATTCAGGGTGTCAGACAAAAGTGCCTGGGGCCGTGCCCCAGACCGGTAGTTCATCGGAACTCGATGACAGCGCGGATCGATTGGCCTTCATGTATCAGATCGAACCGCGCGGATTTCGAAAAGGACACAGTGCATAAACGACTGACCTCCTTCGGTGCGACCGGTCGATTACCCAGATCAAGAATAGTCTGCGATGACGCCTCGAGCACGGCCAGGCCCAGCTAACGGTAGAGGCAACAGGTGCTTACAGGAAAACCGCGTTTGCCGATGGCGAGGACTACGTCCTCGAACGCAGCCTGGCGGACTCGGCAGAGGCTACAAATGCAGGCACTGATTAACCTCCCACTGTGCGGGCGGGTCCGATCAGAATGTTTTCTTCAGCCCTTTCAAGCGCACTTTCGCCCTTTGCACAGCGGCCATTTTTTCAGGCCGCTTCATGCGCTTCCACTTTTTGATGTCTTCCTTGCTTCGCCCGCAACTCACGCACAGATCCCCACTCAGTTGACATACCGAGATGCAGGGATTTTCGATTTCTTTAGCCATTGTCAGTCCCCCTTGGCCGCACGTGATTGAGCCAGGCGCTTTTGCCAATCGCCACCGTGAGTGCGTTGGCACTCTTCCTCGGAGTCGAAACGGACACTGTGGTCTGAAAGGTTCAGGTCGATATTGGCCTCATTCAACGCGATAGCCGTCAGCTCAAAGATGCGCGTCTTGGTGTCAGCCAGGGCGATTTTTTTATCGGCCAAGGTTTCAAATACCCAGATGACCTTCAGGGTCTCAGCCAACGCGTTCAGGTCAGCGGTGTGAGTGAGCCAGGCAAACCCTTTGATTTCACCCTTTGCTGTTTCGCACGCCTCGGTGAGCGTGGTTATCAACCGGCGTTCGATCCGCGCCAGTTCGCGTTTCCCTGGGGGCATTGCGGGTTCCTTTGGAGACAATTAAGGGGAGGCGCTGAATCAGACCGGTCGAAATTCGACCGTCAGATGGCTGACTTCGTGAACCGGCTTGAGACGTTCACGAATGCTGTCGGCGTTCGCAGTGGCCTCACCCAGGACGCTGACGATGGCCGCATGGGCTTGCGGTCCGACCCGCCAGACGTGCAAGTCGGTGATGGTGGCATCTCCCGGTTTTTCAACCAGTTCGCGAATTTCCTCGGCAACGTGCGCATCGGTCTGATCCAGCAGTACACCTGCGGTGACCCCCATCAATGTCCATGCCCAACGCGCAATAACGATGGCGCCGACGATGCCCATGACCGGGTCCAGCCACACCCAACCGAGATACCGGCCAGCGAGCAGTGCAGCGATGGCCAGAACCGAAGTCAGCGCGTCCGCGATGACGTGGACGTAGGCCGATTTCAGGTTGTTGTCGTTCCCGTGATGGGCATGGCCATGATCATCATGATCGTGGCCATGACTGTGTCCGTGGCCCAGCAGCAGGGCACTGACAATGTTGACGATCAAACCGGCAATCGCGATGAGCGTAGCGGTGCCGAACTGAACGTCCGTAGGCTGCAAGAGGCGCATGACAGACTCAACGCCAATTCCCAGGGAAACCATACCGAGAATCAGCGCCGAGGCGAACCCGCCCAAGTCTCCAACCTTTCCAGTACCGAAACTGTAGCGCTGGCTGGAAGCGTGGCGTTTTGCGTAACCGTAGGCGGCCGCCGCAATGCCCAATGCGCCGGCATGGGTTGCCATATGGAAGCCATCGGCCAGTAACGCCATCGAGCCCGTGATATAGCCGGCGGTGATCTCACCAACCATCATCACAACGGTCAGTGCCACAACCCAAAGCGTACGCTTGGCATTTTCGTCGTGCGCTGAGCCAAGGAACATATGGTCGTGTGTGTAGTTGATACGGGAGCTACTCATGAGTGGGTACCTGGATGCGTTCACTTCGAGTAACGGCGAATGGCTTCAAGAAGCTCTTCGACGCCCTTGTTTCGCTCCTCTTCACTGAGTGCAGGGTTCGCGACGTGCTCCCGGGCGTGGTCCTCAATGATTTCCTCCATCAGCCCGTTGATGGCTCCGCGGGTGGCGGCCACCAGGTGCAGCGTTTTGGCGCAATCGAGATCCGATTCCAATGCCCGTTCAACGGCCTGGATTTGCCCGGCGATACGTTTTACGCGCTTGAGCAGTTCGTCTTTGTTGGCTGCGATGTGACCCATTTGATACCCCCCCCACCTATGCATTGCGCATGATAGGCATACCCCCTATACCTATGCAAATCGTCTGATGCACAGACCACCTGAGGGTTGGAGCGAGAGGGTCTTGAATGCCCGATAACAGCCGCTACTGATCCGGCTTTTCCAAAACGTTGATACTTCACGCATACCGATGCGGACGTGCTACCTCCCTGCGTGGCAACGGGCTAACCGTTCGCCACGCGGGATTTTTCTTACGCCGTCGGCTCCACGTTATCCAACGCTTGATTCACCGCCAGTTCCCCCAACATCACCACTTGCGTAATCCCCAGCAGGGTCTTGCGGTTTGAGTTGTCCAATAACGCCGCAAGATTGCTGAGCATGGTGGTCGCCGAGCCCAATGATTCGCTGGCGTTGGCCAGCAGGGATTCGGTGTCGCACTTAGGGTTGGCGAGGAACATCGGTTCGGGTTCGTGGGTGCTGGCCATGATTTGGGCGGCCGGGTTGAGGTAGTGGTCGAGGGCGCGCTCGGCGGCTTCGTGGAGTTTTTTGGAATCGAGGGATTCGTAGGGGGATGCCGGATCGGTTTCCGGTGGGTTTGGCGTTGGCTTGATCATAGATAGAACCTCTAGCGCGAATACTGAAGGAGCCATCACCCTCGCTACCAAACGAAGGGTGGTGGCCATACGCAGGTTGGTAGACCGGTCGCACTAGAACCCGGCGCCCACGAATGGGCCCCACGCATGACCACCATGAAAGCAAAGTCTTAAAAACGACTGTGCAAGGTGACGCCATACATCTAGGCAAAAACCGGGCTACCAAACCCGATCACTGATTTTCAGTGACCCAGCAACGATAGAAGCCCTGTCCTAGACGCACAAGCCGGCGGATTCTGTCTTACCTGTGGGCAGCGGCGCAAGGCGTTGTAGCCTTTGGGTGGTAACAGGAGGCTTCGTTTAAACAGTCAGGATTTTTGTTGTTTAAGCGTAAGTGAAACAGAGGATTCTCTCGCTGCGTCAGCCGATCGAAATCCATGGGGGAGCGACCTTGCTCCGGGCGGCGTACCGACGATATCGGTGTGTCAGCGGCATCGATGTTGAATGGGCCTCCGTCATCGCGAGCAAGCTCGGCTCCCACAGGGTTTGGTGTTTTGTCTGAAGGGTGTTGGGAGGGCATGAACATGCCCTGCCCGCCCGGCTCAGTCACTTCTTGCCGGCCGCTAAATAATGCGCAACCAAAGCATTGGCATGCCCATGCCCCATACCGTGCTCAGCCTTCAGCCAGGCCACCATTTCCATGTGCTTCTTGCCACTCACTGCCCCAAGCAAATCCAGCCAGTGGCTGATGGGCTGTCCATACTTTTTCTCAATGGACGGGAAGTACGACGCGGGTCCTTTTACTGTTGTCTCATCGGTCATGCTGCAAGCTCCCTTTATCACGACGGAGTGTCGGATAACGCTCCTTGTCGTCATCCATTGGCTGGACGCAAAAACATTAGCCCAACAACAACGCCTGCTCAACTTCACACAACTCCACCACGTAATCCCACAGCACGCGCAGCCGCACCGATTTGTGCAGCTCGCGCCGCGTACTGATCCAGTAGCTGCGCTGGATGCTCTCCTCCGGCAGCAATGGCACGAGTTCCGGATCTGCGCTGGCCATGTAGCACGGCAACACCGCAATCCCCAACCCAGAACGCGCCGCCTGTTGCTGGGCGATGACGCTGGTGCTGTGGAACACCACCTGGGGATTGCGGCAGAAGCTGTTGAGGAACATCAGTTCCTGGCTGAACAGCAGGTCGTCGACATAGCCGATCCAGGCGTGACGAGCGAGGTCTTCGCGGCTGCGCAAGGGTGGCGAGCGGTCCAGGTACGCCTGGCTGGCATACAGCGCCAGGCGATAGTCGGTGAGTTTGCGGGTGACCAGCATGTCGGCGGCCGGGCGTTCGAGGTGGATGCTGATTTCGGCTTCGCGGTTGAGGATGCTGACGAAGCGCGGTACGGCCACCAGTTCCACTTCCAGCCCCGGGTAGCGCTCGAACAAACCGTTCATGCGACTGGCCAGGAACATGATGCCCAGCCCTTCCGTCACCCCGACGCGAATCTTGCCCAGCGGTGCCGTGGACTGGGTGATTTCTTCCTGGGCCAGCAGCGCGACGTTTTCCATCGCTTCGGCGTGTTTGAGCAGCGCTTCGCCGGCCGGCGTCAATTCGTAACCCTGCGCATGCTGGACGAACAGCGCCGTGCCGAGGCTCTTTTCGATGGCCTCGATGTGCCGCGCGACCGTGGCGTGGGTGGTGTTCAAACGGCGCGCGGCGGTGAGCAAACGCCCGCTGCGCTGCAATTCAAGAAAAAACCGCAAGTCATTCCAGTCAAACATGATCCGTCCTTGAAGTGATGCTGTTTAAAAACGCACAGCGGCTGCGCAAAAACTAACATTCTTTTGACGAAAGCTAACAACTAGGATGACCGACAACAAGAACAACAAGACGAGGTCAGGGATGTCGACTTCCCCAGATGAATACGACTACATCGTGGTCGGTGCCGGGCCGGCCGGTTGTTTGTTGGCCAATCGACTGTCGGCCAACCCGCAACACAGGGTCTTGCTGTTCGAAGCCGGCGGCCGCGATAACTACGCGTGGATTCACATCCCCGTGGGTTACCTGTTTTGCATCGGCAACCCGCGCACCGACTGGTGCTTCAAAACCGAGGCGCAACCCGGCCTGCAGGGGCGGACGCTGAGTTACCCACGCGGCAAGGTCCTCGGCGGGTGTTCCTCGATCAACGGCATGATCTACATGCGTGGCCAGGCGGGCGACTATGATCGCTGGGCCGCCGACGGCAATCCGGGCTGGAGCTGGAACGACGTATTGCCGCTATTCAAGAAGAGCGAAAACCACTTTGCTGGCGATTCGGAATTTCACGGTGCCGCCGGCGACTGGCGGGTCGAACGTCAGCGGTTGTCGTGGCCGATTCTGGATGCCTTCCGCAGCGCTGCCGAGCAAAGCGGTATCGCCAGCATCGACGATTTCAACCAGGGCGATAACGAAGGCTGCGGTTACTTTCAGGTCAATCAGAAGGCCGGAATCCGCTGGAACGCGGCCAAGGCGTTTCTCAAACCGATCCGCCACCGTGCCAACCTGACGGTGCTGACCGACGTTGAGGTCGACCGTGTGCTGCTGGAAAACGGCCGCGCCTGCGCCGTCCTCACACGCTGTCAAGGCCAGGCGAAAACCTTCAAGGCACGTAGGGAAATCGTCTTGTGTGCCGGCTCCGTCGGCTCACCGGGCATCCTCCAGCGCTCGGGGATCGGCCCTCGCCCGCTGCTGCAAAAACTGGGGATCGGCGTTGCCCATGAGCTGCCGGGCGTGGGCGGTAACCTGCAGGATCACCTGCAACTGCGACTGATCTATAAGTTGGAAAACGCGCGCACGCTAAATCAGATCGCCGGCAGCGTGTGGGGCAAGATGGGCATGGGCCTGCGCTATTTGTATGACCGCAGCGGCCCGCTCTCCATGGCGCCGAGTCAACTGGGGGCCTTCGCCCGCTCGGGGCCGGAACAGACCTCGGCGAATCTCGAATACCACGTGCAACCCTTGTCGCTGGAACGCTTCGGCGAACCGTTGCACCCCTTCCCCGCCTTTACCGCCTCTGTCTGTGATTTGCGGCCGCAAAGCCGTGGCCGAGTGGACATTCGTTCAGCCGACCCACAGCAAGCGCCGCTGATTCAGCCCAACTATCTGAGCCACCCAGAGGATTTGCGCGTCGCGGCCGACGCCATTCGCCTGACCCGCCGCATCGTCGCCGCACCGGCCCTGCAGGCCTTCAATCCGGTCGAGTACATGCCCGGCGATCGTTTGCAGACCGAGGAAGAATTGCACCAGGCCGCCGCGCAAATCGGCACCACCATTTTTCACCCGGTCGGCACGTGCCGGATGGGCAACGACGCAGACGCAGTGGTCGACGCCGAACTGCGTGTCCACGGCGTTCCCGGTCTGCGCATTGCCGATGCGTCGATCATGCCGCGCATCACCTCCGGCAATACCTGTTCGCCAACGCTGATGATTGCCGAAAAAGCCGCGCAGTTGATGCTCGACTCACCCACAAGGAGTTTTGCCCCGAACGAAACCGCACTGACCGCAGTCTCTTGATCAAGGAATAGCGGCGCCAGCCCACAAGACCGGCGCCGACAGTGGAACAACAAAAACAATCACTGTGAGGGATACCGATATGTCAGAACATGTTCAGCCAATGGAAGCCATACCCGTCGCGGCCATAAGCCATGACACCCGCAAAGTCATCTTCGCGTCGTCGCTCGGGACGGTCTTCGAGTGGTACGACTTTTTCCTCTATGGCGCCCTTGCGGCGGTGATCAGTAAACAGTTTTTCGCCGGGGTGAATGACACCACGGCGTTCATTTTTGCGCTGATGGCTTTTGCTGCAGGCTTCATCGTGCGGCCCTTCGGTGCGCTGGTATTTGGGCGACTGGGGGACATGATCGGGCGTAAATACACGTTCCTCGCGACCATTGTGCTCATGGGCCTGGCGACCTTCTGCGTCGGCTTGCTGCCGACCTACGCGAGCATCGGCATCGCCGCGCCGATCATCCTCGTGGTGCTGCGCATGCTTCAGGGCCTGGCCCTGGGCGGTGAATATGGCGGCGCTGCCACGTATGTCGCGGAGCACGCGCCGATGGGCAAACGCGGTTTCCACACCAGTTGGATTCAGTCCACGGCGACCCTCGGTTTGCTGCTGTCGCTGCTGGTAGTGCTCGGTTGCCGCTACTTCACGGGCGATCAGTTCGAAGTGTGGGGCTGGCGGATTCCGTTCCTGTTTTCGATTATTTTGCTGGGCATCTCGACCTGGATCCGCTTGAGCCTGCATGAGTCGCCTGCTTTCGTGAAAATGAAAGAAGAAGGCAAACTCTGCAAGTCGCCGCTGCGCGATTCCTTCGGCAAGTGGGAAAACCTCAAGGTCGTGTTGATCGCCCTGTTCAGCATCAATGCCGGGCAAGCGGTGACCTTCTATGCCGCGCAGTTTTACGTGCTGTTTTTCCTCACACAATTCCTGAAGATGGACCCGGCCGTGGCCAACGGCTTGCTGATCGTCAGCGTGATCATCGGCGCGCCGTTCTTCATCTTTTTTGGTTGGCTGTCGGACAAGGTCGGGCGCAAACCGGTATTGATGATCGGCCTGTTGTTGGCCACCGCGCTGTATTTCCCGATCTTCAAATCCCTGGCGCATTACGCCAACCCAGCCATTGACCAGGCCAGCCGCCAGGCGCCGATCACCGTCATGGCCGACCCGGCCACCTGCACCTTCCAGTTCGACCCCGTGGGCAAGGCGAAATTTGATAGCCCATGCGACAAGGTCAAAACCTTCCTGGTCAAACAAGGCCTGCCCTACGCCAGCGCAGCCGCACCCGCCGGCAGTGGCGTGCAGGTGAGCATCGGCGAGGTACAAATCGACGGTTACGACGAAGCCGCCCTGCGTGGCGCGGTGACACTGGCTGGCTATCCGTCCCAAGCCGATATGCAGCAAATCAACAAACCGATGATCGTCGCGTTGATCGTGGCGCTGATCATCATCTCTGCCATGTGCTACGGCCCGCTGGCGGCATTGATGGTCGAACTGTTCCCCACGCGCATCCGCTACACATCGATGTCACTGCCCTATCACATCGGTAACGGCTGGTTTGGCGGGTTCCTGCCGACGGTGTCGTTTGCGTTGGTGGTCTACACCGGCGACATCTTCTACGGGCTTTGGTACCCGGTGGTGATTACCGCGGTGAGCCTGGTGGTGGGGATGATTTGCTTGCGTGAAACCAAGAACGTGGACCTGGACAAAAACTGACAGGTCGTTGTGGCGAGGGTGCTGGTGCCCTCGCCACGCGTGGCTTTGTTACCCTTCAGACCTCGGAGTCGAGCAATTCAAACTTCACCTGATCCGGATAGAACGCCACGTACTCGCGAATCTGCTCCACCGAGATCTTGGGATTTTCGTAACTCCACACCGCGTTAGCGCCTTCATGCCCCGGCACCTGCAAACTGAAATAGCTGGCATCGCCCTTGTAGGGGCAATAGCTGGTGTGATCGGTGCGCGCGTAATACTTTTCGTCGATGTCCTCTCGCGGCACGTAGTACACCGGCGGGTAATTGGCTTCCAGCAGCACCAGTGCGCGTGCAGACGCGGCCACCTGGATGCCATGAAACTTCACCAACAGGCAGCCTGGCTGCTCTGCGATGGTGATGACAGGACTGGGACCGGAGCTTTTCATGGAATACGTTCCTCATGACGGTGATGAACCTGTGGGAGCGTGCGGTGCGGCGATCCGGTTTGCCCGATGGATCGCACAGCAGCCCCAAAACCTGAGACCACGACTTTCAGGTATAACCCAAAATTCATCATTGCTCCTGCCTCGCAGCCAAACGGGGCGTTTTGACTGCAGCAAACAAACGCAACAGCTTTAGCTGTACATCCATACAGATAATGATTGCTCCATCGCTCATCACCCGCCATTCTGTGCGCCTCTTGCACATTTGATGAACGATGGTGGTTATGCGGCTGTACCTCTGTGAAAAACCTTCCCAGGCCAAAGACATTGCAGCAGTGCTCGGCGCCAAGCGCCGGGGCGACGGCTGCTGGCTGGGAACAGACGTCACGGTGACCTGGTGCATCGGTCATCTGCTGGAAACCGCACCGCCGGACGCCTACGACGCGCGCTACAAACGCTGGGTATTGGCGGACCTGCCGATCATTCCCGATAAATGGAAGATGACCGTCAAGCCGCGCACCGCCAGCCAGTACAAAGCCGTGAAACGCTTGCTCGGCGAGGCCGATGAACTGGTGATCGCCACCGACGCCGACCGTGAAGGCGAAATGATCGCCCGCGAACTGGTCGAGCACTGCCGTTATCGCGGGCCGATCCGCCGGCTGTGGCTGTCGGCGCTGGACGATGCATCAATCCGCAAGGCACTGGCCGCCTTGAAGCCAGGGGCGGAGACCTTCAGCCTTTATCATTCGGCGTTGGGCCGCTCCCGGGCCGACTGGTTGATCGGGATGAACATGAGCCGGTTGTTTACGCTGCTGGGCCGCCAATCCGGTTATCAGGGCGTATTGCCGGTGGGTCGGGTACAAACACCGACCCTGAGGCTGGTCGTGGATCGTGATCGCAGCATTGCCGACTTCGTCCCCGTGGCCTATTGGGCCATCGACGTGCAATTGCTGCACGATGGCACGGCGTTCACTGCACAGTGGCGCGCGGCCTCCGACGCTTGCGACGATCAGGATCGCTGCCTGAATCAGTCTCTGGCACAGAGCGCAGCCCAGGCCATTGGCAACGCCGCTAGCGCACGGGTAATAAAGCTGCGCACCGAACGCATGCGTGAAGTCGCGCCTTTGCCCTTTGATCTGGGCACCTTGCAGGAAGTCTGTTCAAAGAAGCTCGGGCTCGGCGCCCAGGAAACCCTCGATATTGCCCAGGCGCTCTACGAAACCCACAAGGTCATCACCTACCCGCGCAGTGATTGCGGTTTCCTGCCGATGAGTCAGCACAGCGAGGCCCCGGGCATCCTCGCCGCCCTGCGACAAGCCGATCCAACCCTGAACGCGCTGAACGATTACCTTGAACCCCAGCGGCGCTCACGGGCCTGGAACGATGCCAAGGTCACGGCGCACCACGGCATCATTCCAACGGCCGCGGCGAAGAATCTTGATCGGTTGGTGGGCAAGCAACGGGCGGTCTACACGCTGATCCGTGCCCGCTATCTGGCGCAGTTCCTGCCCAATCATGAATACGATCGCACCCAGGCTGACTTCGACTGCGCCGGTGAAGCCTTGCGCGCCGTCGGCAAACAGATCGTCGAGCCCGGCTGGAAGCGTGCGCTGCCGGAGGCCCTCGCCCCCGCCAAGGGCCGAGAGGTGCCGGCGCCGCAAACCCTGCCGGCATTGGCCGAAGGGCTTGATTGCACCGTGGCCGACCTGAAGCTCAAGGACCTCTGGACGCAACCACCCAAACCGTTCACTGAAGGCGACCTGATCAAGGCCATGAAGAACGTCGCCAAACTGGTGGAGGATCCGCTGCTCAAGCAGAAACTCAAGGACACCACCGGTATCGGAACCGAGGCGACACGCGCGTCGATCATCCAGGGCTTGCTCGACCGGGGTTATCTGATCAAGAACGGCAAGGCCCTGTCCGCCACCCCGGCGGCCTTCAGCCTGATCGATGCCGTGCCGCGCGCCATTGCCGACCCCGGCACCACGGCGATCTGGGAGCAGGCGCTGGACATGGTGCAGAGCGGCGAAATGAGCCTGGAAGAATTCGTCACCAAACAGGCGGCATGGATGAGCAAGCAAGTCGCGCGTTGCGCCGGTCTGAGCCTGACCATCAGCGGGCCGGCAAGCCCGGCCGGGCGTGGTGCCGCACCGTGGAAGAACAAGCGCAAACCGGCGAAACGCAAACCGTCCACGGGCACCAAACGCACGGCGAAACCGGCAAGTTAAGGTTGATGGCACTTCAAATGGATCGTGATGGTCTAGTGTTCTTCAAACCCGTTGACAGCCCCACTTTCACGCGCTGAAGAAAGGCGCAAAGTACAACTTCTCACCACATTGCATGATTCACGGACAGCCCTGCTCAACCTGGAGCGCTCCGACATGTCTTCGATAGAACTGCACGCCGCACAGCGCGACGAACTGGAAACCATCGAAAATCTGATGCAGTTCTATGTGTACGACTTCAGCGAATGGCTGCCACTGAAACTGGGTGAACATGGTTTTTTCAACATCCAGCCCAAACCGGGTTATTGGCGCAACCCCGCGACTCGACCGTTTTTGATCAGAGTCGACGGTGAGCTTGCCGGTTTCGTGAGCGTGGACGACAACACCCACCTCGAGGGTGCCGAATACAACATCGGCTACTTCTTTGTCAGTCGGCGTTTCCGTGGCCAAGGTGTCGCGAAGTTTGTCGTTTCCACCCTCTTGAGCCAGTTCCCCGGTCAATGGCAGATTTTCCACCTGGATGCGAACCCGCCTGCACGGCGGTTCTGGGCCAAAGTGATCCCTGATCTTGCAGGGGGCCAATTCACCCTGCATCAGCGGTCTGTAGACGGTTATCCCTGCACCTTCTACCGCTTCCAATGCCCGACGCCGTCGCCCTGACAGGCTTCTCCTACAGACTTTTCTCATTCCAATCCGTTTTGTCAGACAATATGTAGTGACTGAAAATAATCACTACATAACTGTTGACGCCTCCGATTTGCCCTTGCATGATGCAGACATCTCCCCGATCGGGAGTACCGCAACATGTTTGAGCAAGCTCGTCTGACCGCCGAGCTGTTTTTCCCGGATACACGCTGCCCACAAGGCAGATTGAAGAAGCTGACCTGGCCCGAACGTCCAGTACAAGGACGAGAAGCGCTAGCGATCAATCCTCATGAAGCTTGTGGTCGACCCTGAAAAGTCGGCAATGGCCAGAAGGTATTCGCTGCTTCTCTTCGTTGTGACGCTTTTGCGTAGCAGTTATTCAACACGACTACATGCAACAGATGCGCGACCTCGTTGAATTCAACGGCCGACCGCTGACGTCCTGGTTTCGGTGCCAGGGATCAACTAACCGATGGGCTACTTGTATTAGCGAATCAACTTTGAAAGATCACCAAATGGTCAAGGGGCATATTATGAATCTGAACAATCAACCCACTATCGATGAACTGGCTCGTATGTTCGCTGCGCAAAAAGACAGCCACGACAGCCACATCCTGTGGATCAGCAAATCGGGCCAGGTTCATATCGACTGCCTGTCGCCTCACGCTCACGAAGCGGAGTTCGATCAGAACAACCAGAACCTGCTGGCCCGACTGAAGATGTACCGTCGCGGCCATGGCTATGTCGGCAAGAAAGCCGCAGCCGACAAGGACTTCATCGGTAATGTTCTGCAAACGCTGAAACAGGCCTGGGCATCGCTGCAAAACCAGAACGAAGTTCGGGTGATTGATCGGTTCTACTGATACTCCCCACGGTTCTATCCAGCGTCTCTAAATTAAAAGGCCCCGCTCGTCATATCGAGCGGGGCCTTTTTTTGTTTGTCGTGTGCGCCGTAAATGAAGCTATGGTTATCGGTATGCGCTGCTGGATTTATGGAGGCTTGCAATGAAAAACCCCCCGGCATCCCGCCATTCGATGCGGACTGCCCCGCAAACGTTACGGTTCATGCGGATCAGGATGGTCCGGTACTGATCAACAACAAAGAAGCCGAAACCAAAGCCGTCGATGATCGCCACTTCGAAGCCACGGGTTCGGGTGTCACGATTTCAATCAGCCTTGCCAAAGACGATTCCGTCCTCGTGTCTGCCACCAGCAAAAGCGGCAAAGTCGATTGCCCGTCAGTGGAAGATTGAGGTCGTTGACGCCAGCACAGGCGTCCCCAACACCAGGTTCATGAACGCCACGGACGCCGCACTGTGGTAGTTGTTTTTACGACGAAGCAACGCCGCCCCACGGGTAGGCGCCGCCCCCAGCAATGGAATCTTGCGCAGTGCGCGCTCCTGGCTGGCGATGGCCTCAGGGAGGATGGTGGCAATGGCCGTGTGCCGAATGACCTCCAGCAACGTGCTGACAGAATTGACCTCAATCACCACCTTGGGGGTGATCTGTTCCTGAGCAAAATACTCATTGATGCGGGTGCGGGTGACGAAGTCCGGGGTCAACAGCGCAAACGCCAGTTGAGCGAGCTCTTCAGCAGGCAATGCGACCTGGCTGTCATACAACGGATGCCCCTGCCCCACCATCACGCCCAGCGTCTCGGCAAAGGCCGGAATCGACTCGATGTCGGCATTTCTGACGTCATTGAACGCGATGGCGATATCCAGCGAGTCATCCGCCAACCCCGCCTCGATGTCGTCCATCGACAACTCGAAGATCTCCAGATGGATATTCGGATACCGCGCCACGTAATCGCGCACCAACGGCCCCACCAGATACGCCATAAATGTGGGCGTCATGGCCAGGCGCAAGGTGCCGCGAGACAAGTCCTTCACGTCATGCAGCGCACGTTTTCCGGCGTCCAGCTCAACCAATACGCGGCGGGCGCACTCGATATAGGCCTCTCCTGCATCGGTCGGCTTGACGGTGCGCGAGGTGCGGTCGAACAGGCTGACCCCCAGGGTTTCTTCAAGCTGGCGGATTTGCTGTGACAAGGTCGGCTGGGAAACATGCAGCGCCTCGGCGGCACGGGTGAAACCGCCGTGGTCGGCGACGGCCAGCAAGTAACGCAAATGTCGTAGCAGCATGGCTCTTCATCTATAGGCAGGACTTATGCAAAGCATTGTATATCGATCTTGGACGCTATGAGTCAATCGGCAGAAGATGGCTACACACCCAAGCGACACCACGCCGACAGGAGAATCACCATGCAACAGTCCCACGCTTACAACGACCCGAGTCTGGCCCTGACCACCTCGATTCTCGATGCCAAGGCCCGCAAAAATCTGTCCTGGCAGGACCTGACCGACGGCACCGGCCTGGGTCTGGCCTATGTTACCGCCGCCCTTCTCGGCCAGCATCCATTGCCGGAAACCGCCGCCAAAGTGATTGGCGAAAAACTCGACCTGGACGCCGACACCGTGGCCCGCCTGCAGATCATTCCGCTGCGTGGCAGCCTCTCGGGTGTCCCGACCGACCCGACCATCTACCGCTTTTACGAAATGATCCAGATCTACGGCACCACCCTCAAAGCCCTGGTTCATGAGCAATTTGGCGACGGCATCATCAGCGCGATCAACTTCAAGCTCGACATGAAGAAAGTCGAAGACCCGGAAGGTGGCTCCCGAGCGGTGATCACCCTCGACGGCAAGTTCCTGCCCCTGCGCCCGTTCTAACCAACACCCTAACCCCGTAGCAGCTGCCGAGCCCGCGAGGCTGCGTCCGAAGACGCAGTCTTCGCCAATCCAGGCGACTGCTTCGCAGCCGAACGCAGGCTCGACAGCTGCTACACACAATAGTGAGGACATCACCATGAAAGCGCTCATCGACGGCTTTTTGAAGTTTCAGAACGAAGCCTTTCCACAACGCACCGATTTGTTCAAACACCTGGCCACCACCCAGCATCCCGGCACGTTGTTCATCACCTGTTCCGACAGCCGTGTCGTCCCCGAACTGCTGACCCAGCAGGAACCCGGTGAATTGTTCGTCATCCGCAACGCCGGCAACATCGTGCCGTCATACAGCCCGCACCCCGGCGGTGTGTCGGCCACGGTTGAATATGCGGTTGCGGTGCTCGGTGTCAGCGACATTGTGATCTGTGGGCATTCGGATTGCGGCGCCATGACCGCCATCGCCTCGTGTAAATGCATGGATCACCTGCCGGCGGTCAGCGGCTGGTTGCAGCACGCCGAGTCGGCAAAAGTCATCAACCAATCCCGCCCTCACGCCACTGACGCGGCGAAGGTGAGTTCAATGGTCCGGGAAAACGTCATCGCGCAACTGGCCAATATCCAGACGCACCCGAGCGTGCGCCTGGCGCAAGAAAAAGGCCTGTTGAATTTGCATGGCTGGGTCTACGACATCGAGACCGGTTCGATTGACGCCCTGGAAGCCAGCAGCCGCACTTTCGTGTCGCTGGCAGAACATCCCGCTACCTGCGCTGTTTACGACAAAACTGTCCAAGCCGCCTGATGCGCCTCCCCTGCGCAGCGCTCCTGGCTTACAGGAGCGCCGCTGATGGGATCGTCAGGCTCATTTGTCATCCGGTGGCCGACGCTCACTGCGTTCTTCGGCGTCAGGTGGTTCGGGAAAACTGCCGGGTGTGAATACGTGAGTCAGCAACTCCCTGGCATCGACATCGACAACCCCCTGAACCGAACGAGTCAGTGCAACGACCTTTTCACATTGCCGATGGGTAGTGACCCGGCCACTCAACGCCACCGTGCCCGCATGGGTTTTGACGTGAATTTGCAGTCCCAGGGTTGGATCGTCCATGGCCAGGACCGATTTCACCCGGGTCGTCAGCCATGCATCGTGGGCGACCGACTCCAGGTGATGAGAATATTGCTCGAAGGAACGAAGTTTCATGGTGTATCCCTCTTTCAGAACGAAGGAGCAAACACCTTAATTATAGTGTGCCCCTCGCCTAGCGTTTGACCGACAAAGAGGTCTGCGTCATGCGACTACGAACCGTGAACACCCCGTCTCCCGAGAGAATCGCGCTGCGCGCAAACAGCCGGCCGCTTTCCCAGTTCGAAAGCCCCAACTCCGGCTTGTTCAAGGCGTACTGCCCGTCGACCCAACGCGTGATGCCGTTACCGACAAACGGAGCATTGACCGCGTTGTAGAAACGCTCATGCGCCGCGTCATTCTCACTGATCAACGACACCGTGAATTGCGGGCTGTAACGATTGAACAAGGCAATGGCACGGTCCAGGTCATCGACGATCATCAAGCTGGCTTCCGGGGTTTCTTCCCATTCCCACTCGCGACCCAATTGATCCTCCGGCAGTGGCTCGGCCATCGCCTCGGTCCGGTAACCTTCGGCGCGCAATACTTCGACGCTCGCACTCAACCAGTGCGTCGGCAAGTACGACTCGCTGCCTTCGACGATGTGCAATTTGCAGCCCTGGGCCCGCGCGCTGCCGGCTTGTTGCAATGCATCGAGAAACAACGGCACCAGATCGGCGGCGCGGTCGCGCTGGATCAGGCAGACGTTCATCGTGTTGCAGACCTTGCGGTCCAGAGAATTTCGCACGACGGCGGCGAAACGCGTCGCGTCGGCGTCCTTGTCAGCGATCAGCCAGGCGCCACCAGTGCCATGCAGGCTGACGGCGGTACCCGCCTGTTGAGCGATGCTGCCCAATTGACTGACCGCACGCCCTGAACCTCGGGCCACGGCCAGGGACAGACGCCGGTCAGCGAACATCGCCCAACCGGCCGCATGATTGACGCTTTCGACCAGCGATACCGCGCCGACCGGCAACCCGGCGTCGCTCAATGCCGGATTCAATGCATGGGTGACGATCGCCTGGGCGGTGCCCAACGCATCGCTGCCAATGCGCAGCACGGCGGTGTTACCGGTGCGCAAGACACCGGCGGCGTCGGCAAACACATTCGGTCGGCCTTCAAAGACAAACGCGACGATGCCCAGCGGCGACACCACTTGTTCGACTTTCCAGCCGTCATGCTCAACGCAACTGATCACTTTGCCGCGTGAGGCTGGCGCATCGCGCCAGGCCCGCAGGCCGGCGATCATGTCGCGGCGCATGCGCTCATCGGCCAGCAAACGCGTGGTGGAGCGCCCACGAGCCTTGGCCCGTTCGATGTCGGCGAGGTTGGCGGCCGCGATCAAGTCCCAGCATTGCGGGGTTTCCAGACGCTGGGCAAAGAGGTCGAAGAAGGTGCTGATCGCTTGATCCGACACCGTCGACATCGCGGTGAATGCGGCTTCTGCTCGCTCGATCGCCACGCTGGCCGCTTGCTGGTCGGCCACCGGAATCAGCAACAATTCGCCGCTGACCTGCTCCACCAGCAGGTGGTCCCCGGGCTGAAACCGCGCGGCCAGTTCGGGGCTGACGACCGTGACACGATTACCGGCAAAAGGAATCGGCGTGCCAGCGACTAGACGTTCGAGCGCAAGAGACATGAAGCGGTTTCACCATGCAGGGGGGCGGCCGGAAAATGTATAGGAAATTGCCCGGAGCGTCACGCGCCGGACCGGCCGGCGCCACACAACCTCAAATCCACCACAAATCCCCTGTGTGTTGTGGCTATGTATCAGTGTGTGTACAGCCAGCCTCCTGACACACCTCGCCCATAAAACCCCGCTGCAACGACACATCGCAGATACACCCGCTTGATGAAATACGCCAGTCGATTGGCCACGCCGATCAAAGCGCTCAACTCACTCAAGCTACGGAGTATCACCATGTTCAAACTCTCGACTTCTTCCCTGACCCTCGGCCTGCTCATCGCGGGTGGCCTGGCCCTGTCGAACGTCGCTTCGGCGTCCGAATCCGAAGCGTTCAGCATGAAACAACTGACGCACGGCTACAGCCAGGCTCATGCCGACACGTCGGAAAAACCCGCCGAAGGCAAATGTGGCGAAGGCAAGTGCGGCGCCAGCGAGTAACCCATCGCGCGGGGCACGCCGTTGCCCCGCATTCCTGACCTGACGGAAATCATGCCAATGAACACTTCAATTTCTTCGGCCGTGAAAGGCCTGCACCTGAACCTCGACCGTGCCGGCAGCTGGCTCGCGCCCCTGACCTTGCGGTTGTTCATCGCCTGGGAATTTTTTGAGTCCGGCCTTGAAAAATGGAACGGCGAAAACTGGTTTGCCGATATCCAGGACCGTTTTCCGTTTCCATTCGACCAGTTGCCGGCCACGCTGAATTGGGAACTGTCGATGTGGGTCGAGCTGATTGGCGCACTCGCCATTCTGGCGGGCCTTGGCACGCGGATATCGGCGATCAGTCTGATGGTGGTCACGGTTGTCGCCACCGCTGCCGTTCACTGGCCGGCCGATTGGTCTACATTGAGTGAGCTTGCCCAGGGTTACGCCATCAGCAACAAAGGTCACGGCAACTTCAAACTGCCGCTGATCTACCTCGCCGCCCTGATGCCATTGTTGCTCTCGGGTGCCGGCAAGCTGAGCCTCGATACGCTGCTGGCGCGATTTTTCTGGCGCCGTCACAATCGTTGAGATGCTACCGTGGCAAGCTTCACCCTACACCTCACTTGCGTAGACAGGAGCCACCATGAGCGTAACCACCCAATGGATCGAGATCGACAGCGACGACGGTAAATTCGGCGCTTACCTGGCCATTCCGCATACTCAAAATGGCCCTGGAATCGTATTGATCCAGGAGATCTTCGGTGTCAACGAGCACATCCGCTCGGTCGCCGAACAATACGCCGCTGATGGTTATCTGGTGATCGTGCCGGACCTGTTCTGGCGCAGCGGCCACCGCATCGAACTGACCTACGACGAAGCCGGCTGGAAGCGCGCCGTCGAGTTGATGAACGCCACCGACATCACCCAGGCGCAGGCCGACATCAAACTGGCCATCGACGCCCTCGATGCGCAACCAGGTCTGGACGGCGGCATCGCCTCCATCGGTTATTGCTTCGGTGG
Source organism: Pseudomonas sp. C9 (assembly GCF_002000165.1). NCBI lineage: Bacteria > Pseudomonadati > Pseudomonadota > Gammaproteobacteria > Pseudomonadales > Pseudomonadaceae > Pseudomonas > Pseudomonas sp. C9. Next base: position 444,891 of record NZ_MPAK01000001.1, read on the forward strand.
TTTATTGTCCTACCTCACCGCCACCAATGGCTATGTGGATGTGGCGGTTGCCTATTACGGCGGCGGTATCCAGAATCACCTGGACCGCGCCGATGACATCGAAGTGCCGCTGTTGATGCACTTCGGTGAAGCAGACAGCCATATTTCGCTGGAAGCCGTGGAGACAATCGCCGAGCGTTTCGACACCAACGATAACGTGGAAATTGTCGTGTACCCGGAAGCTGAACACGGCTTCAACTGCTCGCACCGCGACAGCTATAACCAGCGCGCAGCGGCTGAGGCGCATGGCAATACGTTGATTTTCCTGGGTCAGGAGCTCTGACGCAAACGAACCGGTGGTGCGGATGACCTTCGCACCATCGGGCTCGCCACGTGCTACTTCGCTACATCGATCGATACGATCGTCGCCGTCGCCCCTTCAAGCTGAAACTCGAAGTTCACCTGGTCCCCCACCTTCACCGCAGCCAATTGCGCCTCTGTAGCCTTGAACCCCATGGTCATCGGCGGCCACTTCACCGCGGGTACGGCACCGTGGGCGATGGTTACCGTGTGCTTGGCACTGTCGATTGACTTCACGGTACCCGCCGCCTTCGCAACCGGTGCTTGCGCTGTTTGCGCCTTCATCGGCTGACCGTCCATGGCCATGTCATCCATCTTCATGCCGGGCATATCCGCTGCGTGGGCAGAAAGAGAAAGAGCAATCACCGTGCTTGTTACTGCGATCAGAGTCAGTTTCATTGGATGTTTCCTTGAGCTTTAGGGGTTTTTGACAGGAGCGGACGACGGCGCATCAAGCGATACGCCGCCGGAATCACAAACAGTGACAGCAAGGGCGCGGTGATCATGCCGCCGACCATGGGCGCGGCGATGCGGCTCATGACCTCGCTGCCGGTGCCACTGCCCAGCAGAATCGGCAACAGGCCGGCAATGATCACGGCCACGGTCATGGCCTTGGGTCGAACCCGCTGCACTGCACCTTCACGAATCGCTGCCACCAACCCGTGTTCTGTCCGGTCGCCAGCGTCTTCGCGCTCAGCCCAGGCATTTTTCAGGTACAGCAGCATGATCACGCCAAACTCGGCAGACACCCCGGCCAGCGCAATGAAGCCAACGCCGGTGGCCACCGACAGATTGAACCCCAGCCCATAGAGGAACCACGCTCCGCCCACGAGTGCAAAAGGCAGCGTGGCCATAATCAGCAAGGCCTCGTCGAAACGGGCAAAGGTCAGATAAAGCAGGACAAAAATGATCAGCAGCGTGGCCGGCACCACCAGTTTTAGCCGCGCATTGGCCCGCTCCAGAAACTCGAACTGCCCGGAGTAGCTCAGGCTCATGCCGGGCTGCAACGTCACCTGTTCAGCAACGGCCCGGCGCAAATCGGCGACCACTGACGCAATGTCCCGCCCACGCACATCGATGTACACCCAACCGGAGGGCCGGGCGTTTTCGCTCTTGAGCATCGGAGGCCCATCCGTGACCTTGATTTTCGCCACCGTGCCGAGGGTGATCTGACTGCCCAGAGGCGTGTAGATCGGCAATTGCTCCAGTGCGCCAAGGGAATCACGCCACTCTCGCGGATAACGCACATTGATCGGGAACCGCGCGCGCCCCTCGATGGTTTCTCCTACGTTTTCACCCCCGATGGCACCCGCCACGATCGATTGCACGTCGGCGATGTTCAGCCCATAACGAGCGGCCGCCTTACGGTCGATGTCCACATCGATGTAACGCCCGCCGGTCAATCGTTCGGCCAGCGCAGAGCTGACACCCGACACCCCTTTGGCGACCCGCTCCACGCCTTGCGTGACAGCATCGATTTGCGCCAGGTCATTGCCCGCAACTTTGACCCCGATGGGGCTTTTGATGCCGGTGGCGAGCATGTCGATGCGGTTGCGAATCGGCGGAATCCAGATATTGGTCAGCCCCGGCACACGGACCACGCGATCCAATTCTTCCACGAGTTTTTCCGGGGTCATACCGGGGCGCCACTGATCCTGGGGCTTGAACTGAATGGTGGTTTCGAACATCTCCAGCGGGGCCGGATCGGTGGCGGTTTCGGCGCGCCCGGCCTTGCCGAACACGTGCTCGACTTCCGGGACGGTTTTGATCAGGCGATCGGTTTGTTGCAGCAGTTGCGCAGCTTTCTGTACTGACAGCCCCGGCAATGCGGAGGGCATGTACAGCAAGTCGCCTTCGTCCAGCGGCGGCAGGAACTCGCCTCCCAGGCGCGACATCGGCCACACCGCGCTGACCAACACCAGCAACGCCGCCAGCAGTGTGATCTTTGGCCGGCGCAACACCGCGTCCAGCGCCGGTTGGTAGAGCCTGATCAACCAACGGTTGAGCGGGTTTTGTTGTTCATTGGGGATCCGTCCCCGTATCCAGTAACCCATCAACACCGGCACCAATGTTACCGACAGCCCTGCCGCAGCCGCCATGGCATAGGTTTTGGTGAACGCCAACGGACCGAACAGACGCCCCTCCTGCGCCTCCAGTGTGAACACCGGAATGAACGACAGCGTGATGATCAGCAGGCAAAAGAACAGCGCCGGCCCCACTTCCACCGCCGCATCGATCATCACCTGCCAGTGCCGCTCACCCGTCAGGGTTTCGCCCGGATGAGCCGTGTGCCAGGCTTCGATTTTCTTGTGGGCGTTTTCGATCATCACCACGGCAGCATCGACCATGGCGCCAATGGCGATGGCGATCCCGCCCAGGGACATGATGTTGGCGTTGATCCCTTGATGGCGCATCACGATGAAGGCGATCAACACCCCCACCGGCAACGAGATGATCGCCACCAGCGCCGAGCGCAAGTGCCAGAGGAAAATCCCGCACACCAGGGCCACGACGATGAATTCTTCGATCAACTTGTGGCTGAGGTTTTCCACGGCGCGATCGATCAATTTACTGCGGTCGTACGTGGTGACGATCTCCACACCCGCGGGCAAACTGCTTTTTAGCGCATCCAGCCTGGCCTTGACCGCAGCGATGGTTTCCCTGGCGTTCTTGCCGCTGCGCAAAATCACCACGCCGCCCACGGTCTCGCCTTCGCCGTCGAGTTCCGCCAGGCCACGGCGCATTTCCGGTCCCTGTTGAACGGTTGCCACATCGCCAAGGGTGACGGGCACGCTCCCCACACCGAGCTTGAGAGGAATGGCCCGAAAGTCATCGAGGGTTTTCAGATAGCCCGAAGCCCGCACGATAAATTCGGTCTCGGCCAACTCCAGCACGGCGCCACCGGTTTCCTGATTGGCCTTGCCAATGGCGTCGGTGATTTGCGCCTGAGTAATCCCCAGACTGGCCATTTTCAAAGGCTCGAGTTGCACCTGATACTGTTTGACCATGCCACCGACCGTGGCGACTTCGGCGACATTGGGCAAGGTCTTGAGTTCGAACTTGAGGAACCAGTCCTGCAACGCCCGCAGTTGCGCCAGATCGTGACCACCGCTGCGATCCACCAACGCGTATTGAAAGATCCAGCCAACCCCGGTGGCGTCCGGTCCCAGCGCGGGTTTGGCGCTGGCGGGCAGACGACTCTGCACCTGACTCAGGTATTCCAGCACCCGTGAACGTGCCCAGTACAGGTCGGTTCCATCCTCAAACAACACGTACACAAAGCTGTCACCGAAAAAGGAATAGCCGCGAACGGTCTTCGCCCCCGGCACCGACAACATGGTCGTTGCCAGTGGGTAGGTCACCTGGTTCTCGACAATTTGCGGCGCCTGGCCGGCATACGGTGTGCGAATGATCACTTGGACATCGGACAGGTCCGGCAACGCATCGATGGGTGTGCTCTGTACCGACCACACGCCCCACGCTGTGACGAACAGCGTCGCCAGCAGCACCAGGAAACGGTTGGCCACGGACCAGCGGATCAGTGCGGCAATCATGGCTGGCCTCCGCTTTTTTCCAGCGGCTGCACGACAATGCCTTTGAGGCTGGCTTCGGAGTCGAGCAGAAACTGCCCCGACGTGACCACCTGCTGGCCCTCCTCCAACCCCTTGAGCACGGCCGTTTGGCCGTCGCTTTCCGGCCCGGCTTGCACTTCCACCGGACGGTAGTGCCCGCCCTCTTCGGCCAGCATCACCAGCACCCGCCGGCCCGTACGAATCAAGGCTTCACTCGGCACCTGCAACGTGGTGTCGGTGGCGCCTTGCAAACGCACCTGCACCGTCAACCCGGGACGCAAGCGTCCCTCGCTGTTAGGCAGTTCAATGCGCACACTGACCGTGCGGCTGTCCGCAGTGACTTGCGGCAGGATCGCACTGACCGTCCCGTGCAGCACCGCCTGCGGGAACCCCGCCAGCCGGGCTTCCACGGTTTGACCGGTCTGGATTGACCCTGCGGCCGATTCCGGCACCGCCACCGTCAGCCAGACGCTGTTCAGGCCATTGACCCGGGCCAGTGTTTCTCCGGCGGCCAGGGTCATGCCGACGCGCACGTTCAGTTCCTGTAGCGCCCCGGCAATCGGCGTGGTGATCGTTTGGCTCGACTGTACCTTTGCATTGCGTTCAACCTGGTCAATCAACGCGGCCGGCATCCCCGTCAGGCGCAGACGTTGCCGGGCGGCAGCCAACAGACCGGGGTCACCCAGGCGTTTGAGCGCCAGAAACTCCTCTTGGGCGCCAGCCCATTCCGGCACCAGAATGTCCGCCAATGGCGCCCCCGCCTTGAGCACATCGCCCGGCGCACGGGCGTAAACCCGTTCGACGAAACCCGGCGTACGCGCTTGAATCACCGCCACATCCCGCTCGTTGTAAGCCAGCACACCCGCAGCCTCAAGGCTCGATGACTGAGTGTCGCGACTGACTGTCGCCAGCCGCAGACCGAGATTCTGCGTCACGCTCGGGTCGATCTGGAGGGAGGCCGTATTGGCCGTGTCGTCGGCGTAGCGCGGCACCAGCTCCATTTCCATGAAAGGCGACTTGCCGGGCTTGTCGAATTTCTGCTGCGGGTACATCGGGTCGTACCAGTACAAAGCCTTGCGCTCGTCCCCGGCCATGGAGCCTTGATTCGTCGTTGCAGATTGATGAGCGAACCAATAACCGCCAAGACCGCCCAGCGCGATAGCGCCTGCAAACCCTGCCACGCTTTTTATGCGGCTCATTGGCCAGTCTCCCCGTAGGCGAAATACAGCCGGGCGCTGGTCAGCGCTTTCTGTTCGTTGATGTCGATCTGCTTCAAGCGGGCCTCGATCAGTTCACGCCGGGAAGCGACAACCGCTGACACATCGCTTTTGCCCGCCCGGTAACTGGCGAGGGTCAACTCGGCTTTTTCCGTGGCCAGCGGCAACACACTTTCCTGTGTGCGACGCACCGCGCGGTCCAGGCGTTCGTACTCGGCCAATTGCGCCTCCAGTTGCTGGGTGTGTTCGCGAGTCAACGCCTCACGCTCGGCTTCAAGTTGATTGAGCTCGGCCCGTTTCGCAGCAATCTTCGGGTTCTGCCGCGTCTCGGGAAACAGCGGCAGGTCGAAGGTGAATTGCACACTGACCATGTCGCCGAACTCACGCCCGCGCTTCTGGTAATCGAGCTCCCAGCTCCAGTCGGATTGCTTCTCGGCTTCGGCTTCGCGGACTTTGGCTTGCGCTTGCCGGGTCATGGGCGCGAACGCTGCCAACTCCGGGTGATGCTCGAGTTTGTGCGCATAACCCGAGGTATCGATGGGCCATTGCGGCCAGTTGCCGGTGGGTTGCTCATTGGCCGCAGGACCGATCCAGCGCTTGAGCGCCGCACGCGCCTGGGCTCGCTGTAACGTCAATTGGTCCTGCTGCTCTTCCAGTTGCACCGCTTCCTGCCTGGGCGTCACGGCATCGGCCGGTTGCGCACGACCGCTGGCAATCTGCGCGCGAACGATGTCGGCCAGCAGACGGTTCTCGCGATAAAACTCCTGGAACAGCGCGTGTTTCAGCTCGACGGCATAACTGTCGATCCAGGCCAGCGCCGTGGCCTGACGCACAGTTTGGCGCTCGACCCGCCCTTGCGCAGCAGCCAGGTCTACAGCCGCTTCGGCGACTTCGGTGCGCGCCCGGCGCTTGTCGCCACTGGGCATTTCCTGCATCACGCCGACCATTTGCATGGTCATGAAGTCGTGGTCCAGCGTGCCCCGATCAGGGCCGCCGACCGGAAAGTTTTGCACCCCCAGCAACAGCTTCGGGTCGGGCAATTCACCGGCAGGAATCGCGGCGCTTCGGGCCGCCTGGAGTTTTTCTGCTTGAGCGGTGAGCGACGGCGCGTTGTTATCGGCCAGCCGCAAGGCTTCATCGAGGGTCAGTGGGGCAGCGACGCACGGCAACGCCAATACACTTGCCGCCAGGGCCGCCGCGAGCGGCCACCCCGTACGAAAGCACATGAGTTTCATGTCTTGAATTCCTGTCATGATCCGCGGCGCGCTTTAACAGGCGCGCAGCAACGCCATCCCGCACAGGCGGAATGGGGCTCAACGTGGAACAGGAATCAGGCGCGAGGGGGGCGCCATACCCCGGACGGGGTCTGGACAGGCAGCGCATCCGCGAAGAATGTGGCTATCACAGGGCTGAACAGATTAACGGGAGGTTTGATGATCGAGACTTGCAGAAGGGCACCGGTCTTGCACTCCTGACCCGGCTTGCAAGGTTTGCCATGGTCTGGCGCAGTGCTCATGTCCTGGCAGCAGTCCATGCCCATGTCACCCATCATCGACATGTCCATGGTTTTCATCGGACAAGGTTCTGCAGGTGCGGAAACGCCCGCCATTCCACTCAGGGGAAGCGCGAGGCTGATCAGGAAAATCAGGCAAAACCGCAGATAGCGTTTCATGGGGCTGGAGTCTAGCGCAGGCCACTGCGGGTTCAAATACCGGACAACAAAAAATGGCGTAACCGGAGCTGCACGCGATGAGAGCCCCGGCACGCCAGTACGTTTACCTGGTCACACCTCTTCCACTGGTGCAGCCACCGTCAACGTCGGCTGGGCATTGCGTTCATGAACATGGCGATGCGGTGTGCGGTCGATGTTCAGGCTGAGGATTTCCGGACGGCTGTAGTGACCGCGACCATCCATTTGACGTTTACGGATCTCGATCTCGAACAAATCGATGTCAGCGATGACTTCGCCCTCGCCTTCGGTCAGCGCGCCGATGACTTCGCCTTGCGGATCGATGATCGCGGTGTAGCAACCGCCGGAAATCGGACCGATCTCGCAGCCGGTGTCGGCCATGATCTGGGCTTGTTGTTCCGGGTACAACCAGGCCGTCGAGTTGACCACGAAGCAGGCCGATTCCAGGGCGTGCATGCGGATGCTGACTTCCATCTGGCGGGTAAACCGTTCACCGGCAAATGAACCGGGGTACATCGCGGCGTGAATCTGTTCGCCGTCTTCGATCAGGGCGTAACGCGCCAGCGGGTTGTAATGTTCCCAGCAGGCCAGTTGCCCGATGCGGCCAACGGCGCTGTCCACCGCTTTGAGGCCAGAGCCATCGCCCATGCCCCAGATCATGCGTTCGTGATAGGTCGGCGAAATCTTGCGCCGGGCCTGGATCAGGGTGCCGTCGGCATCAAACAGCAACTGCGTATTGTAAAGGGTGCTGCCATCGCGCTCGTTGACGCCGATGGACACCACCATGTTGGCTTCCTTGGCGGCCTTGCCGATTTCATCGGTGGTCGCAGAAGGCACCACCACCGCCTGATCGAGCAATTTGTAGTGCTCGGCACCCATTTTGAAAGGCGCCTGCACAAAAGAAAAATACGGGTAGTACGGGACGATGGTTTCCGGGAAAACGGCGAACTGCACGCCCTTCTCGCCGAGTTCGCGAATCTTGTTAACCACCTTTTCTACAGTGCCTTCACGGCTGTAGAGCACAGGTGCGATTTGGACGGCAGCAGCTTTGACAATGGTCATGGCGGTGATCTCACTGAGGGTTTGGGCTTCAACGAGATAAAGATTACGGCAATCATATTTTGTCTTAAATGCCGAATACACCACCTTTTAGGACATGCCGATTATCACGTCCGGTTCGCGCGCTGAATCACCTGCGGCGGCTGCCCGAACGCGCGAATAAACGCCCGACGCATGCGCTCGCGGTCGCCAAAACCGGTTTCGGTGGCGACCACATCAATGGCGTGCCGCCCGGTTTCCATCATCAGCCGCGCGGCTTCAACCCGCAGGTTTTCGACGGCTTTGGCCGGTGATTGCCCGGTTTCGGCCTGGAACACCCGACTGAATTGCCGAGGGCTCAGATTGGCCGCCTCGGCTAATTGCTCCACCGACAACGCCGACTTCAAGTGTTGCTTGGCGTAGGTCAATGCCGCCTGGATGCGGTCGGTCTTCGGTTCGAGTTCCAGCATCACCGAAAACTGCGACTGCCCCCCTGCGCGGCGGTGATACACCACCAATTGCCGGGCCACCGTGCGCGCCACGTCAGCACCGAGGTCTTTTTCCACCAACGCCAAAGCCAGGTCGACACACGCACTCATGCCCGCGGCGGTCCAGAGGTTGCCGTCGTTGATGAAAATACGGTCCTCCTCGACGATCACCTTCGGATACGCTCGTTGCAAGGCCGGCGCATGGCACCAATGCGTGGTCGCCCGCCGCCCGTCCAGCAAACCGGCCTCGGCGAGCGCGATGGCGCCGGTGCAGATCGAACCGATACGGCGAGTGGTCTGGCTGGCGCTGCGCAAAAACGCCACCACGCCGGGCGACGTCGGACGAATCACGTTGTCGCCCATCACCAGCAGCGTGTCGAAAGTGCGCTGATCAAAAGCGCTGGTTTCCACGCCGAAACCGGCGGAGGTCTGCACCGTGCCGCCGTGCTCTGACAGCAGTGAAAGGCTGTACACCGGCTCGGTGGTAGTGTTGTTGGCCAGCTCGAAAGTGGCGCACATGGCGAGGCCGAGTACCTGGAAGCCGGGGTAAACGATGAGTCCGATGTTGTGCACGGCTGACGACCTTAAAAGTGGTATGAGGGGTTTCAGGCCATAAAAGGTGGACTCTACGCCACTTGGCATTCTGGACAACAGGCTTTGCGATCAATGGATCGAACAATGCCGTTATGCAACTTCCTCAACCCGTTCTATTTCGCGTTAAATTTCATACTTGTGTATTGGCCACGTTACAACTTACAGGGCAATAACACGCTCAACTAAAAGAACTAAGCACTCAACAAAACCAACTTGTAAAACAGGTCTATAAATAACCTAGTAGCGTCGGCCATTCGAGGGATGGGCCATGGACAGCAACAAGGATTCCGGTACTAACCTGGCGTTCTGGCTGCCGGGCAGCGCAGTCATCTTCAGTCTGGTCGTCTCTACGTTTGCACTGACCCGCGAACCGTTCCTTGAACCGCGCCCCATCGGTGCACAATTTCAAGCGCAGTTGCCGATCGAAGCGCGGTTATGGCAGGACCCGTTTGATGCGCTGGAGCGTTATCGCAAGAAACTTAACGACATCGATAGTCCGGATGCCGCGAATTTATGCGCGCCCAGGGTTTCCCCGCCGCCCGGAGCGCCCACCCCGCCCGACATCATGGTTTCGCTGGTGGAAGGTGGCCCCTACGCTGACGAAGTCGAGCGCCGACGCCGCACTCGATATGCCCTGCTTGCCGGGTTTAAAAACTCTCAACGGGTGCCGGATCAAGAGCAGTACATTCATTGTTTGAGGCTGGCGGCCGATCTGTCGGTAGATCCTTCGCCGAACCAGCGCTTCATCGATGTGCCGTATGAAATATTCGTTTCCAATCCATTCGACCCACCAAAACCCCTTGCCGGCGCCCCCCAGCCCGCCGAGCAGACCATCGTGTTCTGGCTAAAACAGGACGCACTGGGTTCACAGCCATTGCAGCAACTGGAAAAGCTGCGCCAGAGCCTGGCGTGTAGCACTCTCGAAAGCAGTTACCCATTGGCCTGCACAGGCGTGCCTGACAATCGCACTGTTCTGAAAGTCATCGGCCCCGCCACCTCAACCGTGCTGCGGGCTATGTATCAGGATGACGCCAACGCCCGGGCAACACCCAATGTCGAGATCTACTCGCCCCTGGCCACTGCGAACAATTTGACACTGAAAAACCGCCTCAATGTTCCTGAGCCGCCAATACAAGACAAACAACCCATGAAGTTGCTGCGCACCGTCAACGACGACGGCACCATGGCGCAATTGATGCTGGCGGAACTGAAGCTGCGCAATGTTGATCCGGCCACCAGCCTGCATTGCAATAAAGAAGGCGGCTTGCAGCGAGACGGAGAAACTTGCGTACAGAGCAGTTGGTCGCTTGCGCCAGACCGAATCGCACTGATTTCCGAATGGGACAGCTTTTATAGCCGCGCACTGATCGAAAGTTTCAAGACCTGGGTTGCCGACAATGCAGGGTTTAGTGAACAAGGCGACAAGGCATTTGTCGACAAATGGGTTTTGCGTTTCAGCTATCTACGGGGCCTCGACGGACGCCTCCCCGAGGAAGCCGCGAGCAATGACAAAACCGCCAGCAGCGATGCCAGCAAAAATAACAAGGACGCCGGCAAATTTGACCTCAGCCCACTGGAGAAAGCCGATGGAAACTCCCAGCTCGACTACCTGAGACGCCTTGCCGACCACATCGCACGCGAGGACGCAGCCTATCGACGAGACGGCATGCCCGGCATTGGCGCAATCGGCATATTAGGTGTCGATACCTACGACAAACTCTTGGTGTTACAGGCGCTCAAGAGTCGAATGCCTTACAAACTGTATTTTTCCACGGACCTCGACGCGCGCATGCTGCAACGAGGTCAGGCGGAAACCACCCGCAACCTGATACTGGCGGCACCTTATGGGCTGACCCTGACGCGCGTCCTGCAGCAAGACGTGCCGCCATTTCGCGACAGCCTGCAAAGTTCGGTGTTTGTGGCCGTTCAGGCGGCATTGGCGCCGCAATCGTTCCATGACAAGCGAGAGAAATTCGACTATTCAACATCGAAGCTATTGCCCGGCATTTATGAGGTGGGCATCAACGGTTTTATTCCGCTGGCGAGCCCGATAGACCAAAAGCGCACACAGAAATGCAACGTACAGTCCGAGTCGAACCGTTCGGATCAAGAAATACATCCGCACGATTTGATGTCCTTAGACTGCCTTCAAGACCCGTCACCCCTGTCCTACCCTGGAACCTCCAAGTCAGTGCGCGAGCACTTCAAAAGTACTCAATCGCTTTTCTTGGCCGGACCGCTGACGTTTGTCCTTCTTCTACTGGCCGGGTTCGTCGTCTGGCGCTGGATCTCGGGGCCGGAAATGGCCACACAAACGAAGCTGGCCTGGGCACGCGGCGTGCCCATGACGCTGTATATGATCGCGGTAGCCTGTGCATTTATCGCCACCCACTTCTGGTATGTCGGGTTTCTCTGGGGCACGTTTTTGCTGATCCTGCTGGGCATCATCACCTCAAACCGGATCCGTCGCCTCGAGCGGCTGGCACAAGACAATAACGCGACGGCCAGCGCCAGCAGCGGCGTGTACGATTCCCCATCGTGGTACATCGTCGTCCCCCTCGTCGTATTTGTCCTCGCGTTGATGCTGGCGTACCAAAAGCGCGGCCCCTTGACAAACTTTGGGTTCGGCGAGCCGATGTTCCTGTTTGAAGGCATCAGTGCCTGGCCGACGGTGGGACTGCGCGTCGCCGCCGTGCTGATCTCCATTTCGGCACTGGCATGGGGCTGGCGCAACCTGCGCGTCAACAGGGTCGAGATAGAACGCGCCTACCAATTGCACGCATTCATGCGCAGGTATCGATTGGGGTTGTGCCGCCAGGTACTGCACTTTTTCCATAAAGGAAGGCGCTGGAACTTTCGTCGCTGGTGCAATGAATTTGGGTATTTCCTGCTGCTGATTTTTTTCCCGCTGGTCAGTACCAATGACAACTGGTCAAAGACTTGTACAACTATCCAGGCCAACTGCGACGACGAACGAAAAATGATTTCCATCGCACGCTTCTGGGGTGAGCACTGCATCTGCGGAGCGTTCGGCGCCCGCCTCTTGCGCGCTCTGCTCGCGACCTGGGTGTTCATCGTGGTCACCAGCGTCTTGTTTGTGATCTGGCCAATGGAACAGGTTCCGGTGCGCGGGCAATCGATGATGTGGATGTTCGTCTGGCTGATCCCGACCCTGGCGTTCCAGGTGCTGGTGTTCTGGGTCGTGGATGCCAACCTGCTGCTGACACGATTCATACGGCACCTGAGCAATCACCACGCGATCTGGCCCGAAAAGCTGCAGCAGGAACACGGGAAAATCTTTGGCGTTCTCAGACACCCCTGCATCGATGAATGGGTGGACTTGCAACTGATCGCCAAGCGCACCTCAGCGGTCAGCCGCCTGATCTATGCCCCGACGGTGGTCATGTTGATTCTGTTGGCATCGCGCAGCAGCCAGTTCGACAACTGGCCGACGCCCCCCAGCGTGGTCATTTCATTCCTGCTGACCACGCTGATCCTGCTCGCGTCCGCACTGTCGCTCCGTCGGGCGGCCGAAAAGGCTCGTACGCTGGCACTGCAGCGTATCGATGCCTACCTGCTGGAGACCCCCAAAAAGCCGGGCTATTACGAAAAATTCCAGATGATCCGCGACCGCATCGCGACGCTCAATACCGGTTCGTTCTCCCGCTACTCCGAAGACCCGTTGATTCGTGCGTTGTTGCTGTCGCTGACCGGTATTGGCGGCTCCGCCATTGTCGATGCGTTGAACTACGCGAAGTTCTGACATCCCATCAGGGCGTTCCACCGAGCGCATGACGCCAATGGACTTCCCCTTGCTCCAGCGGTTTAATCGCAACGGACTTCAAGCACAACAAGGGACAACCATGCTCGATATTTCCATGCAGGACAGCGCCGCACCCGATGGCGTTTGCTACGGCTGCGGCAGCCGTAACCCTCACGGGCTGCACGTCAAAAGCCGCTGGGATGCCGATGGGGTACACGTGGTCGCCGAGCACCTGCCCGAGGCCAAATATTGTGGCTGGCCGGATCTGGTGTACGGCGGGCTCATTGCGATGTTGGTTGATTGCCACTCGAACTGGACCGCCATGGCTTACCACTATCGGGCCGAAAACCGCGAGCCTGGCTCACTGCCGCGTATCGACTGCGTCACCGGCAGCCTTGGCATCAAGTTCATCAAACCGACACCGATGGGCGTTGCGCTCACCTTGCGCGCCAGGGTCGAGGGTGACGTCGGGCGCAAGAGCCGGGTGATTTGCGAGGTGTACGCCGACGACGTGCTCACGGCAGTGGGCGACTCGGTGTTTGTCCGGGTCGATACCGGGCAACTGGCCGCGGTAGCGCATGGGCGTGAGGTTTAAAGCGCTGGAGCCTCAGGGTCGGCCGACTTACTTCGCCGACCCGTCATGCGGCTTGTAGAACGTAAACAACCCGATACTCGCGGTTTTGATGTACTCCTTGGCCCAGTCAGGTTTCACCGTCTTGTCATGGAAGTACATCGCTCCACCGGTGTGATCAGGCAGTTGCTTGTTCAGCGCCTTGCGCGCGATTTCCTTGGCCACCGCATATTGGCCTTCTTCCTGGACCGAGTCCGATTTCCCGTCGCACCACCAGGAGAACTGGCAGCGCTTGGTTTCGGAGCCTTGCTTGACCACTGCGCACACGGTGTCGGGAAAACCCTCGTGACCGAGGCGGTTCATGACAACGTTGGCCACCGCTTCCATGTCGGCCGAATCCTTGCCTTTGGCTTCCCAGTAAATAGAGCGGGCCATGCAGGTAATGGCATCGTCCAGCGGGGACTTGCCGGCCGGGTCGACCGCCTGGACTTCGGACGGGGTGATGGTCTCGGACTTGGGCACCGGCGCATCACTGCCCTTCTCCGCCGCCTTTTGTTCAAGTACCTGCGCCTTGCCTTCCGCCACCTGCTTTTTTTGTTGTTGCTCATCCGCGACGACGTAACCGGCGAAAAGAGCAGCAGTGAGAAGCACGGCTATCCATTTGCTGGACATGGTGAAAACACTCCGGGAGGTGTCGGATCAGTGTAGTAGCCAAATCATGTCAACTACTGAGCAACAAACTGCAAAAAGCCATTGCCTTGTACCGGGGGAGTTCGCGCATCATGGGCGCAGTCCGTCCAAGGGGGTTTCCATGCACGTCTTATCATCCGCATTGCGCTTTTCGGGGTTGTCGTTGGGTCTGATGCTTGCCGCAACGGCGATGGCGTCCGAAGAAACGCAACTGGCCGATTCGATCAACGCCTTTCGCAGCCTGTCGCAGCGTTGCGGCGGTCAGGTCTCGCCGGAGTTGCCTCCGCTGACCAGCGATCCGCGTCTGGTATTGCCGGCCAGCGGACTGGTCGACTTGCAGCAGGCCATGGTGCGTGCGTCGTATCCGATGTTCAACGTGCAAGCGATATCCCTGAAAGGCCCGCGTGATGCGCAAGCGGCGATGATGGCGGTACAGGAAAGCTTCTGCCAGGTGGTGCTGGACCCGAAATTCATCGACATCGGCGTCAGCCGCCAAGGCACCGACTGGCGCATCGTGCTCGCCCGCCCCCTGTTGACCGCGCGCCTGGGTGATGCCGCCGCCGAAGGCCAGAAGCTGTTGGTCGAGCTCAACGCCGCGCGCAGTACACCCCGTCAGTGCGGCGGCCAGCCATTTACCGCGACCACGCCGCTGGCCTGGAACGCCACCCTCGCGTCCGCCGCCGAAACCAACTCGCGGGCCATGGCCAACAACAACTATTTTGATCACAAGGACCGCGACGGTCGCACGCCGGGAGACCGGGCGGAACTGGCGGGCTATGTCTATCAGCAGATCGGCGAGAACATCGCCGCCGGGCAAGACTCCGTGCGCAAGGTCGTCGACGGTTGGCTGGCCAGCCCCGGTCATTGCGCCAACCTGATGAATCCGCAGTTCCGTGAATTGGGCGCGGCTTACGCGGTGGACCCGAAAAGCGATTCGGGGATTTACTGGACGGCCATGTTCGGTACGCAGTAGCCGAGTCGGTCAGAGCGGTGCTGCACCGCTCTTACAGCGTTTGCTGACTGTTACCGACGGTTTTGGCTTTTTCGATGGCCCAGTCCATCGCGTCCTCCATGTCCAACAGGTGCGGCGACGGATGGTGGTCCTCTTCAATGACCGAACCGTCCGGCCGGTACACACCGATCAACATTTTCAGGGAGCCGTCTTTCAGTATCTCGGCCTTGACCCTGATCGAGCATCCGTTGGAAAGCGTCTCCTTGTGTTCCTCGTGGCGTTCAGTCATCGCTGTCTCCCTCTCATTGTGAATGGATCGGGCCAGTCATTCTTTTTGAGCGTAGTAGAAGTTCATCGTCGGACGGCACCCGGTGGTCACGGCGATGAACCTGCCGAGACAGCGGCGTAATGCCACCTATACTCCTTCCCACCAACCCCGCCCGGGGCCTGCACGATCAACAATAAGAAGCAGAGGTGGAACATGGTTTGGCAACAAGTCTACGACCCCTTCAATAACCCGGTGCTTTCCACGCTCATGGCGGCAGTGCCGGTGGTGGTGATGCTGGCATCCCTGGCGTTTTTCCACATCAAAGCGCACATGGCCGCATTGTTCGCCTTGGCGTCCGCCTTGCTGATCGCAATTTTCGCTTTCGGTATGCCGGCGAACATGGCCGGTTCGGCCGCGCTGTTCGGTGCCGCCAACGGTTTGCTGCCGATTGGCTGGATCGTGCTCAACATCATCTTCCTGCACCGGCTGACCACCGAAAATGGCTCGTTCAAAGTGCTGCAGGACTCCATTGCACGCATCACCGACGATCGACGCCTGCAATTGCTGCTGATTGCCTTCTGTTTCGGTGCCTTCTTCGAAGGCGCGGCCGGTTTCGGTACGCCGGTGGCGGTGACCGGTGCGATCCTGATCGGGCTGGGCTTCTCGCCCCTCGCCGCGTCCGGCCTCGCGTTGATCGCCAACACGGCACCGGTGGCCTTCGGCGCGCTGGGCACGCCCATCATCACCCTGGCCAAAGTGACCGGGCTGGATGAAATGGAGCTGTCGATGATGGTCGGCCGGCAGTTGCCCTTCTTTTCGGTGCTTGTGCCGTTCTGGTTGATTTGGGCCTTCGCCGGTTGGCGCAAGATGCTGGAAATCTGGCCGGCGATCCTCGTGGCGGGGGTCAGCTTCGCGATACCGCAATTTCTCGTGTCCAACTACCACGGCCCGATGCTCGTGGACGTCATCGCCGCGCTGATTTCCATGGCCTGCCTGACGGCTTTTCTCAAAGTGTGGAAACCGGCCTCGGTGCACACTTCGGCCGCACTGACCGGGCGCGTCGACAACTCGAAAATCGATGCCGAGCATGAACAGAAAACCGCACCCAGCGCGACGTTTGCCAGTGATGCCAAGCCTGCCGTGATGCGCGCGTGGATGCCGTGGATCATCCTCACGGTGTTCGTCTTTATCTGGGGCACCCAAGGTTTCAAAAACACCTTTGATACCCGCCCGGCCATCGATCCGCAAACCAGCGCAGCCAAGCTCGACCCGCAAGGCAAACCGATGCGCGAGGCCAACCCGATTTTCGCCCCGATCGTGACGTTCACCACGCTGCACCTGCAAGTCGAGAAAGTGCCGCCCGTGGTGCCGGCACCGAAAACCGAGGAAGCGATCTATAAATTCACCTGGTTCACCGCCACCGGCAGCGGCATCTTGCTGGCGGCAATCCTCGGTGGCCTGCTGATGGGTTACTCCATCCCGCAGCTGATTCACCAGTATCTGCGAACACTGTGGGTGGTGCGTTTTTCGCTGATCACCATTGCGGCGATGCTCGCCCTGGGCTTCCTCACGCGTTACTCCGGACTGGACGCCACCATGGGCCTGGCCTTCGCCGCGACCGGCATTTTCTACCCGATGTTCGGCACCCTCCTGGGCTGGCTCGGCGTGGCGTTGACCGGCTCGGACACAGCGTCCAACGTGCTGTTCGGCGGCTTGCAACGGGTGACCTCCGAACAATTGGGGATCAGCCCGGTGCTGATGGCAGCGGCGAACAGCTCCGGCGGGGTCATGGGCAAAATGGTCGATGCGCAATCGATCGTGGTGGCGTCCACCGCAACGCGCTGGTACGGGCATGAAGGGGAAATTCTGCGTTATGTGTTCTTCCACTCCATCGTGCTGGCGATTCTGGTGGGTGGGTTGGTGACGTTGCAGGCGTATGTGGCGCCGTTCAGTCATATGGTGGTGGGTGGGCATTAGTCGGTAGGCCCTTTTGTTTGCCACGACCCGCAAAGAACGTCCGGGTTGTGGCGACAAAACCCACTGTCGGTCGAAGTTTAAGCTGGGGTGCTAAATCATGACTGACGTTGCATTCAAAGATGCGTTCGACATTTATCAGAAGCAAAGCGACAGCATCCATAAACTGTGGGCCTACTTTCAGGTCATCTCAATTGCTGTCTTGGGTTACACCATTGGAAGCGACAAGGGTAAATGGCCAGCTACCACCTACCTGCTGATTGCAGTCAGCTACTTTATTTTTGCAATGGCCAGTCAATGGGTAATTGTCCTGTCACAAAAAGAGCTTCGCAGATTCGGCGAAGCCGTCAGGCTGGCCTCGGATGAAACGGGCCCGGTCGGCAAAAGGCTTGTCGTTCAAGCAGTGAAACCACGGACTGTTCGAATATTCCATGTCCTGTCCACATTGATCGTCCTGGCTGCAATCGGGGTGACCTGGTACTACACGTGCCCAGAACCCACGCCCTGCAAAGCTCAGGCAACGACTGAAAATAAGTGCCCCTGAGACAATCACTGCTTTACTGATTCAAATCCTGACCAAACGGGAAGCGCCCCTATGGACCGCCTAACCGCCAAAGACTTCGCCCCCGAACTGCTCGAACTCTACGACTACTACGCCCATGGCAAGATCAATCGGCGAGAGTTTCTCGATCGTGCGGCACTGTTCACCCTGGGCGGTTTGACCGCCAGCGCACTGCTCGCTTCCCTGAGCCCCAACTATGCGCTCGCCGAGCAAGTGGAGTTTACCGACCCGGACATCCTCGCCGAGTACATCACCTACCCCTCGCCCAAGGGCCACGGCAATGTGCGCGGCTATCTCGTGCGCCCGACCAAAGTCACCGGCAAGGTGCCGGCGGTGTTGGTCGTGCATGAAAACCGCGGGCTCAATCCTTACATCGAAGACGTCGCCCGACGCGTCGCCAAAGCCGGGTTCATCGCACTCGCCCCGGATGGCCTGAGTTCGGTCGGTGGTTATCCCGGCAACGATGACAAAGGTCGGGAGCTACAAGCGAAGGTCGATCCGGAAAAGCTCATGAATGATTTTTTCGCCGGCATCGAATGGCTGACAAAAAACGACGCGACCACCGGAAAAGTCGGTATTACTGGCTTCTGCTATGGCGGCGGGGTCTCCAACGCCGCGGCCGTGGCGTATCCGGAACTGGCGGCAGCCGTGCCCTTTTATGGTCGCCAGCCCAAGGCGGAAGACGTGCCCCGGATCCATGCACCATTGCTGCTGCATTACGGCGAACTGGACGCGGGCATCAATGAAGGATGGCCGGCGTATGAACAAGCGCTGAAAGCCGCGGGCAAAACCTACGAGGCCTACATTTATCCGGGCTGCAATCATGGTTTCCATAACGACTCGACGCCCCGATACGATGAAGCCGCCGCGAAACTGGCGTGGGACCGTACCGTGGCGTGGTTTCGCAAGTATCTGGTTTAGGCGGTTGGCCAACGACTGCCGAGGCGCAACAAGCGGAGCGCCTGGTCAGGTATCAATTCCTTCGATCATTTAAATCACGAAGCCGAATTTTTTATTTTTCTTCGACGAATTCATGATGGCGTCCTTTCGGATCAGTCGGACGATACCCTCATGAATTTAAATTTTGCCTTTGCCTGCCTCATCGTCGTGTCGTTTGCGATTGCGTTGGGGCATGGCTGAACTCAGGCATCGACCTGAACCACTTCAATGCCCAACCGCTGATAATCCTCGACGCTGCCCGACGCTACGTGTTGCTCGGTAATCAGCGTATGGATGCGATTGCACGGCGCAACCACAAACGGCTCCACCGCCCCGAGTTTGTCCGCCGTAATCACCGCCACCACGTGTGAAGCGCTGGCAAGCATCGCTCGCTTCACGGGCGCCTCATCGAAATGCAGCGAGCTGATGCCGACGTCCGGGTGAATCGCGCAGACACCGGTGAACAACAGATCAGCCTTGATGCCTTCGATCAGCCGCAGGGTTTCATGCCCGCTGGCCGACATCGTCGCGGGGTTGAGCTGCCCACCGGCCAGGATCACCTTGATGCCTTTGTACTCGGCCAGGGTGATGGCGATCATCGGCGATGCGGTAATGGCCGTGATGGAGATGTCCGAGGGCAGCGACCGCGCAATTTGCAGCGTTGTACTGCCCGAATCGAACAGCACAATCTGCCCCTCCTGAACCCGGCGCGCCGCGAGTTGCGCCAACTGCGCTTTCACCTCATCGGTTTCGCTGACCCGAGTGAAAAAATCCTTGCCCGTGTCTTTCGGTCGCGGCAGCGCCCCGCCGTGCACCCGCTGCACCAGGCCGGCGGTGGCAAGCTCGGAGAGATCGCGACGAATGGTGTCTTCGGATACCGCAAAATGCTGACTCAACTCGCAGGCCATGACCTTGCCGTCGCGCTCGAGGATCAGGAGGATTTTTTGCCGGCGCACCGAAGGGAGCTCGGCGATGGAATGCTGATCTTGCATGTTTATGCCTGATTTTGCGGGTTTGTGCGAGGTTAGCCAAACAGGCGGGCAAACACAATCAGGAGGGACCGGTGCGGCCAATGGGCAGGTGACCCCTCGCTTATTGGCAACAGTCACGAAACAGACAACATGGGCTGGATCAAACGACCAGATTTGATCATTGAGTAAATGCGATTAGCGGTCGGGCAATACGCGGCGCAATGACGGTGATGGAACTAACGTTGTAATTCCACGCTGGTCAACCCGGCATTCCCGAAGCGGTGAACTTCCATGGAAAAGATCGCCCGTAAGTTAACTGAACCCTCGGCAGTCCGCATCGCTGGCGCCGGGTTGGCGCTGATTCTCGGCTTGAGCCAACCGATCATTTCGCTGGCAGATGAGGCGTACGCCAAAAATTTGCTAAAGAACATGTCCGACTATATGTCAGCGCAAAAAAACATATCGTTCAACTACGACACCAACTTTGAAGTCGTCACCAAAGAAAAACAGAAACTTGCCCTCGCCGCTTCCGGCACGACGGTAATCAGCCGGCCAGACAAAATACGCAACATCCGCACTGGCGGATTTGCAGATATCGAAATGCTGTATGACGGTAAGACGCTGACTGTGCTGGGCAAAAATGTGAATGCCTATACGCAAGTGCCCATCACCGGCACGCTGGATCATTTGATTGATGAGTTAAGGGTTAAGTACGGCAGGCCAATAGCCGGTGCCGACCTGTTTGGGTCCAACCCCCAGGAAGCGTTGATGGTGGGAGTGACCGACATAAAAGACTTGGGCAGCGGCGTCATCGGTGGCGTCGAATGCGATCACCTGGCCTTCAGAACCAAGGAAGTTGATTGGCAAATCTGGATCGCTCAAGGCGAGCGTCCTTACCCTTGCCGCTATGTCATCACCTCAAAACAAGTCGAGGGTGGTCCGCAGTACAGCATTCAGTTGAGTGACTGGAAAACGGGCACAGAGGTTGCCGCCGACGACTTCACGTTTGATAACTCGACGGATGCCAAGAAAGTCGACTTGAAAGACGTGCCCAACGGCGATGACTTACCGAAAAACTTTGTGCGAGGACATGCCAAATGAACGGCTTGATAAAAACCGGTGGCTTGGTGCTGGTGGGCTTTGTTCTGGTCGCAGCGCTCGAACTCGGCGAAACCCTATCGATCCCGGGCGTACACAGTGTCATTTCCTCGGCCGAAGCCGTCGTAGGACGCCCTCTTACTCCGGTCAGCGTTTCGGGTGTGGCGCGGCGTAGCAATCGGCGTGATTGAAGGGTCAGTGCTTATAACGATTGATTATAAATTGAAAACTTGCCGGACTTTGCGGCCCGGCAAGTAACAAAACAAATATAAAATACCGGTGCAAAATATTTAAATATTCTCATTTTTTTATCAAACTTTGTCACAACCAATTAACACTGACTCATAACTTTTACAACTTTCGTCATACATGAATTTCCTCGCATATTGACGCACTTGCAAAACACGCCTTTTATATATGTCCGAGCCCAACCTTCTCGGCTCACGCAGTTGGCAAAGTGCGCTTCCCCTGAAAGGAAACTTATCATGCTCATTATCGACACCCCCTACAACACCACGACAAAACTCCGTTGCCTGTCGAAAGAAAACGTAAAAACCGTTATCCGTTATTACAACTTCAGCAACTCAAAAACGTTTCCAGACAAGTGCTTGACGCTTATAGAGGCGCAGTCCATTTGCGCGCAAGGCATGAACATCGCCGTGGTGTTTCAACAACGACAGGACAATGCCGCCGATTTCTCGGAAATCAAAGGCTATGAGGCGGGACGCAGAGCCTACCGATACGCCCTCAACGACATCGGGCAACCCGAGGGATCGGGGATCTATTTCTCTGTCGACTTCGATGCCAGCACCAACGAAATCACCAGCGACATCATTCCTTATTTCCAAGGGGTGCAGCGGGCGTTCAACGAGATCTCCGGTGCTCAGCCAGCCTATCGGGTGGGTATCTATGGCTCCGGCGCCACGGCCAATGCGCTGACAAAAAACGGCTTGTGTTCACTGGTATGGCTGGCCATGTCGTCCGGATTTCGCGGGACCAAAGACGCAATAAAAAACGGTGCCTATCACATCGAGCAAAAAGCCCCATCGGCAAAATTGTGCGGCCTGGACCTCGACTACAACCTCATCAATCCCCAGCACGCCAACGATTTCGGGGCTTTCGTTCTACCGGTCGAAACCTCGGTGGTCGCGACATCCCATGCCGCCGCTACCCACGAAGTGATATCGCGCACCAGCCTCAGGCTGCGCGGTGGCCCTGGTACCGAGTACAGCGTGGTGAGCAGCTTGAAGCCCGGCCAGTTGGTTACCGCGAAACCGGTCAATACCGAATGGTCGAGTATTGATCTTCAGGGTGACGGGTTGATTGACGGGTTTGCGGCGTCAGCGTTTTTGAAAGAGTTGAATTGATTACCGGGCTGTTTCAATCGAGCAGGAGGCACCATGAACCGTCATTTCCTACCACTGGACGGCGTAGACAATGATCCCGTCCCCAGCCATGCATACGGTCGCTTTGACCATATCGAACTGGACGCCGGTGGCAATGCCTTGGTCGCCTTCGATCTGGTGAAAGCACACTGGATAAAGAGGATGGGCATCGAAAACGAGTTGTTCTCGCTTGAAGGCAGTCCGGGTCAGGCGCAACTCTGGCGTCTGTTCTATGAGCGTCAACAAAAAGAACGCCTGCCAAACCCTTTTGAGAGCATGAACGTGTATCGACTGGAGATTGAACTGCGTAATGATGAGGAATGGTTTGGAATGGCGGCTCCCGGGGACGGCGAGGGCCTGGATCATAGGCTGGCGGCAATGGAAGAGCATTGGGTAGATTTTCAGATTACAGAAGCCCGGATAGGCGATTCCGGTGAACAGGGTACGAGGGGCCACCTCTATCGCAGGATGTTCAATGAGCCCTCCTCTGTCATTGTGAACGGAGCGTTAGTGACAGCCCCGGTAGCGCGTAGTTTGTCGACAATCTTCTCACTCAGCCACCTGCCGCGGATCGATCAAAATGACTTCGAACAGCTCTTGAGCAGGGAGGTCCTGGCTGAATGGCTCGGGGTCTTCGATGTTGGCCAAGGCAATGCCTGCGCCCTTCTGGAAGAGTCCGTTCAGGGTGTCAGCGCACCGAGGCTTTACTTTGATCTCGGTGCCGGGGTTTACCGTAACCAGCACACGACACCTGCGGATCTGGAGTTTGGTTTCTACAGCAGTCCGCCCGTGGTGTTATCGCACTGGGATTCAGATCACTGGGCCGGCGCTTACATAGCTGACGTGTTCGGTGAATACCCGGCGCTGAAATTAAAATGGATTGCCCCCTTGCAGACGGTGGGGCCTACCCACATTGCCTTCGCCAACGATGTCCGCAAAGCGAGAGGAGAGTTTTTGATCTACAGCCCTCAGGGTTCACAAAGCGTCGGGAAGGCGCAACTAGGTGACGGGCGCATCCTCCGATTCATGCGCGGTTCTGGATATGATCGCAATAACTCAGGGTTAGTCATGACGATTGAAGATCAACATGCCCCGATTGCACGCAGCTGGATTCTCACCGGCGATTGCGATTACAAGCACTTCATGACCGGCCTGGCCCCTAAAGGCACCATTGCACTGATCGCCCCCCATCATGGAGCAACTCTCAGTTCCAACAACGAGATACCCAAACCCAACGGGCCGTATAGGCGCTTGATTTACTCCTTCGGTAAAGGCAACAAACACGGCAGCACGCATGTCACACACCCGACATCCGATGGTGTTTTGGCGCATAGCGCAAAGGACTGGGTCCACGATGCCTGGAAACTTTATGATCCTGGATTCCCTTTGGCCGAGGGCGATGTCCGATCCACTTGCGAACACTATCCGGGTACTCAACGCGGTGGCATTTTGGTCGGCTGGGTAGAACCTCAAGCACAGATCCTTGTAATGCGTACCTTTAAATCCGCGATCACATCAATGAACCAAACTTAAAAGTCAGTTACTCGCCACCTGCGCCACAGTGCCCGCAGTCACCAGCGCTTTAAGCGAAGCATCAAACTGCTTCAGCGCATTCACTTGCAGTTCAGTCTGCCGGTCAATCTGCGCTGCAATCTCCGGGGCCGCTTTGCCATGCACCCAGACCGAAGGCATTTGTTGAGCGCGTGAACCTTCGGCCTTGCCGATGTACTGCAGGTTCGCATCGTAGAACTTGGCCATGAACCGCGCTTCAACCTGATTGTTGCGCTTGGACACCAGGCGGCTGTAGGTGTCCAGCATCACCACCACGTCGGGGCGTGCCTGCACCAGCGCGTCGAGGTTGTCGTAGACCGTCACCGAGCCGAACTCTTTTTGCAGCGAGCCCATCAGCCAGTTGATCGCAAGCTGCGGGTCGGAACTGTTGACGAAGGCGTTGCTGATGCGCGAATCCAGTTGAGGGTTTTTCGCACCGTTCACCGCCACCGCATGGTACTGCTCAAGGTATTGGAGGGTGTTGAGGGTGTTTTCACTGTAGAGCACGCCAACGGTCTGGGCATGTTGCAGATGGGTTGTACTGTCGGCGACCGGCGGCAAATGGCACGACTTGTCAGCCGCGTAAGCCGGCACGGTGGTGGCGACGCTGCCGGTGAATACGGCGATAAAGGCCAGCAAGGTAGACATTTTCATCGCTCAGGTTCCTTCAAAGGCGAGTTCGGTATGCAGCTATCCTCCTCCCTTGGCGAAAAAACAGAACTTGCATTCCTTGATGGTGATTATTGATTAAACGAATGGTTGGGCAACGGGCCTGAATCGGACCTGGCGTGCGAAACCTCTCAATAGGAAAACGCTGCCCGTCGCAAAGCGCGGCTTTCGGTCTACGCTGTTCTGACGTCCCTTTTCTCTATCACTCATGGAGCCCAAACTTGAACTGGACTGCTTCTGCCGCTATCGCCTTGACCCTATTGTTCTCACTCTCAAGCCCCGCCTTCGCTGAAACACCGGCCCTGAATGAAGCACGCGCACTTGTCGCCAAGGCACACATGGGCAGTAACCTCCCGGCCATTGCCATGTCGACGGCGCAGGGAACGGTGTCCTACTCGATGATTGCCGAGAAGCTCGGCAGTGCCGACGCCGACCGTATCGTTTCCGAGGAAATCACCGCATTGCTGCCCGAGTACCAGCCAAAATGGGACGAGAACCTGGCACAGGCCTATGAAAAGTCATTCTCTGAAGAAGAACTGGCTTCGCTCGTCGCGGACGGTCCGACCTCACAATACGTCGAAAAAGTAAAAGCACAGCAAGCCACCGTCGGCAGCGAGATGCGCTCGACTTCAGAACCGATTGTGAGCGAACTGGTGACCGAAGCACTGAAAGAGACCATGGAAAAACGTGTCCAGTAACGGACAGCAAATCTGTCTTTGAAAAGCCGTCTACGCTGCTGCAATCGGTATCCCGCTCAGGCTGGGGGGGTACGCGACATTCCACGCGTACGTTGGGAGACACCGTTATGTTGCGTACCCTGCTGACCACTGCCTTACTGCTTGCGCTGAGCCTCCCGGCGCAGGCTGGGGTGACGCCGTTCCCTGCGGCGTTCCAGACAAAAGACATCAGCGTCGAAGGCGTCAAGATCCATGTGCGCGTCGGCGGCAAGGGGCCTGCCGTGGTGATGCTGCACGGCTTTGGCGACACCGGTGACATGTGGGCGCCACTGGCGGCGAATCTGGCCAAGGACCACACAGTCGTGGTGCCGGACCTTCGAGGCTTGGGGTTGTCGTCGATACCGGAAAGCGGCTACGACAAAAAGACCCAGGCCGGTGACATCCGCGGGGTATTGGCGGCACTGGGGATCGAGCATTCGGTGGTCATCGGCCACGACATCGGCACGATGGTCGCCTTCGCCTACGCCTCGCGTTATCCGCAATTGACTGATCGCCTGGTCGTCATGGACGCGCCGGTACCCGGCATTCCACCCTGGAACGATATCGTGCGTTCGCCGATGCTATGGCACTTCGACTTCGGCGGACCGGACGCCGAACGCCTGGTGGCAGGCCGGGAACGCATCTACCTGGACCGGTTCTGGAACGAGTTCGCAGGCGACCGCAGCAAAGTCGATGAAGCCACCCGCCAACATTACGCCAAGCTCTATGCCCGCCCCGGCGTCATGCACGCGGCCTTCGCTCAGTTCCGCAGCATTCGCCAGGACGCGGCGGACAACGAAGCGTCGATGAAGACGCGGTTGAGCATGCCGGTGCTGGCCATCGGTGGTGAAAAATCCTTCGCAGCCAATGAGGCGATCGTCATGCGCAATGCGGCGGACAACGTGACCGAAGTGGTGATACCGGGGGCCGGTCACTGGTTGATGGAAGAAGCGCCGGCAGCGACTATTCAGGCGATTCGCGATTTCATTGCACAGTGATGCCAATCGACAGGGACGAGTGATTGGCAATGCAGTTCCACGGCGAGGCGGTCAAATGATCGCCACGCTGTTTCATGGCTTGATACAACCCCGTTACGCCAGCTGTTACCTGCCGGTCCGAATCAGTGTTGATGACCACTGCGACTGTAACGCCAAGACACTTCGCCGCCCTGTTCTGCCCGCCTACAGTGAAGCCGTCAATGTGCTAACAGGGCCATTGATTGCCTAACACATCACTCCAAGGAATAGGGAAATCATGAGTAAATCCACTGCGGTAAGTGCCCATCAAAAACAGCTGCATGATGACGTGCAGGCGGCCGTCAAATCGATCATGGCCGCACCAACGGCCTTGAAAACCTCCGACTACAGCAAGGTCCTGACCTCAACCCTGGCGGCCACGCAAAAGTCGGTGAAGATCCAGATCGCGTCCGGCGACCTGACCACGCTGAAACAGTCCGGCTACAAACTGTGCTTTGCCAAGAAAGTCGGCACCGAAGCGTACAACGTGGTCTGGCAGTCCTATGTCGCCTACTTGAGTAACAGCACCTTCAGCTGGACCCCGCAATATCAGCTGTTCGGTTCCAACTCGTTCCAGGCCAACGTGCAAGTGGATGTCTCGACCAACATCGTCAACATCGGCCTGGGTCAACAGTCAGTGCTTGATACTTCCGGCCTGCTTGGCTCGGCGACGACCGGCGGCCCTGACACATCGATTACCCTGATCAATAACTACGGCGCGATCCACCCAGGCATCAGCCAATTGTCCACCGGCATCGATGGCAAGCAGGTCAGCACGCCAATCTACGTGGCGTCCAATCAGATCGTCACCGGCTCCACGGTGTTGACCCCGGTCGAAACCATATTGGTCTGGTTCGAACAGAACGTGCAGACCAGCACCATGTTCAGTACCTCGCGCTCTCAATCCGTCGAAATAGACCTGACCTTCGACAACAGTGCCACCCGCCTCTACTCCGGCGGCAGCTGGACCGTCGTGTAACACGGCATCCGGGGCGACCTTGCGGTTGCCCCGCTTTCTCAAGCGTCACCGTCGCCCCGGGCGAAATACCCGGTCAATGACTGGCAGATAGACTCCGCCAAATCTTCCTGAGTGGCGATGCCGTAAGGTCGATTGCGATCAAACTGCTCTGACCAGCGAATTCGCCCCTGCGCAATATCGATCAGGCGCACCGAAGCCCGGACCCGGGTCGATTCAACCCGCACGCTGCCCTCCAGTGAATAACTGCCGCGCCCGGCCCTCACCAGGTCCGGGGCTTTGACGCTGTTGCGCGCGACCTTCATCAATACGTGGTTGCCACGGCTTTGCGTCTGCTCGAATGACTCGAACAGCTTACAGCTCAACTCTTCGCACAAGCCCCGGGCGAAGTCATCGCCGTCGCGGGTGATGCAGGTGAATGGCTGAATCTGCAAGACCGGATGGCGAGTCGCGATCCCTTTGGGCCTGAGCCGCTGGTAAGCCAGTCGATAACACCCGGCCGGTATGCTCAGGCGTATCGCGTCTTGTTGGCCGGTGGTGGCGTAATGGGTGGTGAGCTTGCGTCGCAACCGCCCCACTTGCACGCGCACCACCGGATCATCGCCCGTACAGTAAATCGCCGGATCACGGCGAAACACCGCCAGGCCGATGGCGTGCTCGGTGAGCGCAATGTTCGGACATTGAAGGTCATGATCGACCAGAAAGCGCAGCAGACTGCCCATTCGCCGGGACTTGGAAAACACCGGGCTGGCCAATAGCTGCGCCAATACCCGCTCCATTTCTTCACGATCAAGTGGTCCGGGGACACCCTCGGCACTTGAATTGCCAACGTGCTTGATCACCATTGCCTGCCTCCGTGCAGGTTATCGACAATCACTCGTCGTACTCCATGGCCACGCGCAACGCCCGCCCTGAAGTGGCTCGGGCGCTGCAATGTCGAAGCTTAGCAGCCGTAGAATATTGTGCTGAGCGCAACGCTCACAGAGGCATTCAGCAGCAACGCGTCGTGCATTGCTTGCCGCCGTAGCGAGCCTCCTGACGCTCGCGAATAAACATCGAATGGCTCATGACCGGCTGATCTTGTAGCAGCTGCCGTAACACCGACTTTGTAGCAGCTGCCGAGCCCGCGAGGCTGCGTTCGGCTGCGCAGCAGTCGTAAACCCTGAGTGCGCGGTGAACCTGACACACCGCATTGTCTGATCTCACGACTGCTGCGCAGCCGAACGCAGCCTCGCGAGCTCGGCAGCTGCTACGGGATCGCGTTATGGCCACTGATCCGCATTTTTCTGCAGACTCTGCCGCTGTACTGGTACCAGCGCTGGTCCGACAATGAGCAACGCACCGCAACAGTTTGTTAATATCCACCCGCTTTTTTCGTCTGATTTATCAGCCGCCACAGATTTCACGTCGCTACACAGGATTTCCCCCATGAGTACGTTGTATACCCGTCGCACTGTCCTGCGCGGCATGAGCCTGCTGAGCCTCGGCCTGTTGGCCGGCTGCGATGACAGCAGCAAGCTGTCGTACAAGTACGGCAAGGACCTCAGCGACAAGATCATGGGCCGTACCTTCAAGCTCAAGGACGCCGACGGCGAAACGAAGATGCTGACCAGCTATCGCGGCATGATGCCGATGGTCTTCTTCGGCTTCACCCAATGCCCGGCGGTGTGCCCGACCACCCTGGCCCGCGCCGCCCAAGCGAAAAAACTGATGGGCCGCGATGGCGAAAAGCTGCAAGTGATCTTCATCACCCTGGACCCCGAGCGCGACACGCCACAGATGCTCGACAAATACGTCAAATCGTTCGACCCGACGTTCGAAGCGCTGCACGGCACGCTGGAAGAAACCGCCGCCACCGCCAAGGAATTCGGCGTGTTCTTCGAAAAAGTCCCGAACGGTGACAGCTACACTCTCTCCCACACCGCGACCAGTTACGTCTTCGACTCCCGGGGCAATCTGCGCCTGGGCCTGTCCGCATCCCTTACCGCCCAAGAGTGCGCAGAAGACCTGCTCACCGTCATGGAGGTCTGCTAATGACTTCAACCCCCTTCAAGCGCATCAAACAACTGGCCCTGGGCCTGTCCCTGATCGGCCTGGCCTTTCAGGTGTCGGCTCAAACCCAGGTCCAGAACGCCTGGGTTCGCGCGACCGTGGCCGACCAACCGTCGACCGGCGCCTTCATGACCCTGCAAGCCGACAGCGACAGCACCCTGCTGAGCGTTCAGTCCCCGGCGGCAAAAACGGTACAGATTCACCAAATGAGCATGGAAGACGATGTGATGAGCATGCGTCAGGTCGACTCCGTGCCGCTGCCGGCCGGCAAGCCCGTGAACTTCGACCCGCATGGCTACCACGTGATGTTGATTGACCTGGTGGCTCAGGTGAAGGAAGGCGACAAAGTGCCGCTGACCCTGACCGTGAAAAACGCCAAGGGCGAGCAGGAAACCGTCGAAGTACAAGCCGAAGCCCGGGCACTCGGCACGATGGATCACAGCAAGATGCATTAAGGCGTTGGGCGTGATGCCCTAACCGTGCAACACCCTCCCTCCAGACCCGCCACCCAGGCGGGTCTAAGCGTTCTGCCTCAGTTATTTATACTCAAATGCCAGCTTAATAATATTTTACCGATACAGGGGTGATCCCTAGTCTTGAGCCCAAGAGATGGCAGGCCATAAGCGACCTGAATCCCACTTCGAAGGGTAGAGAGATGACCACAGAAAAAACAAAAACAGACACGCTGATCGTTGGCGCCGGTCAGGCTGGCGTGGCCATGAGTGAACACCTGAGCAAACTTGGCGTGCCGCACCTGGTGCTGGAGCGCAACCGTATTGCCGAGCGCTGGCGCACCGGGCGTTGGGATTCGCTGGTGGCCAATGGTCCGGCCTGGCACGACCGTTTTCCCGGCCTGGAATTCGACGACCTCAGCCCGGACGGCTTTGCCCCCAAAGAGCGCGTGGCGGACTACTTCGAAGCCTATGCGAAAAAATTCAACGCACCGGTACGCACCGGCGTCGACGTGCTCAAAGTCGAGCGCAATGTCGGCCGTCCGGGCTTCACCATCGAAACCTCCGAAGGCGTGATCGAGGCCAACCGTGTGGTAGCCGCCACCGGGCCGTTCCAGACGCCAGTAATCCCGCCTATCGCGCCTAAAGATCAACCGTTCTTGCAGATCCACTCGGCCGACTATCGCAATCCCGGTCAACTGCCGGAAGGCGCTGTGCTCGTGGTTGGCGCCGGCTCGTCGGGGGTGCAGATCGCCGATGAATTGCAGCGCTCCGGCAAACAGGTTTACCTCTCGGTCGGCGCGCACGACCGCCCGCCTCGCGCCTACCGCAACCGTGATTTCTGCTGGTGGCTGGGTGTGCTGGGCGAATGGGATCAGGCCGCGATGAAACCCGGTCGCGAACACGTGACCATCGCGGTCAGCGGTGCGCAGGGCGGCAAGACGGTCGACTTCCGGGGGCTCGCCCATCGCGGCATGACCCTTGTCGGTCTGACCCAATCGTTCAACGGCAGCGTGGCGACGTTTCAACCGAACCTGGCCGAGAACCTGGCGCGCGGTGATGAAAACTACCTGGCGCTGCTCAATGCCGCCGACGCCTACATCGAAAGCAATGGTCTGGACCTGCCGGAAGAACCTGAAGCGCGCATGACCTTCCCGGATCCGGAATGCGTGAAGAATCCGATTCTTGAACTCGATCTGGCCAAGGCCGGCATCACCTCAATCATCTGGGCCACCGGTTTTGCCATCGATTACAGCTGGCTGAAGGTCAACGCCTTCGACGACAAGGGCAAGCCAGCGCACCAGCGCGGTGTGTCGAGTGAGCCGGGGGTGTATTTCCTCGGGCTGCCATGGCAGTCGCGTCGCGGTTCTTCGTTCATCTGGGGGGTGTGGCACGACGCCAAGTACGTGGCCGATCACATCGCCATCCAGCGTTCGTACCTCGACTACCACGATGCGGCGCAGCGTCAGGCTGAAAGCGTGCCGGTCGCTCACAAAACCACGGTCAGTGCTTGATTTTTTATTCAGGAGTTTCAGATGTCCACGCCAACCCACACCCGAATTCGCATGTTCAACACCAAGGAAACCTACCCGAACCAGAGCCTGGACAACGATTTGTGCCAGGCCGTGCGGGCCGGGAATACCGTTTATGTTCGCGGTCAGGTCGGGACTGACTTCGAAGGCAAACTGGTCGGTCTGGGCGACCCGCGCGCGCAGGCCGAGCAAGCGATGCGCAACGTCAAACAGTTGCTGGAAGAGGCCGGCAGCGATCTCAGCCACATCGTGAAAACCACGACGTACCTGATTGATCCGCGCTATCGCGAGCCGGTTTATCAGGAAGTCGGCAAGTGGCTCAAGGGCGTGTTCCCGATTTCCACCGGGTTGGTGGTGTCGGCGTTGGGGCAGCCGCAGTGGTTGATGGAGATCGATGTGATTGCGGTGATTCCTGAGTAGACCGAGTCGCGGCCTTCGCAGGCAAGCCAGCTCCCACAGGGATCTCCAGTGGTCATAGTTTTGTGTACGACCTCAATCAACTGTGGGAGCGGGCTTGCCCGCGATGGCGTCCGCCCAGACACCTTATTCGCCAGGCTAAACAAGGAGCACAACCATGACCTTCTCCATCGCCGCCCGTTGCCCTGAAACCGGTCAGTTCGGCATTGCGATCAGTTCCTCCAGCATCGCCGTCGGCGCCCGTTGCCCGTGGCTGCTTCCGGGTGTCGGCGCGGTCTCCACGCAAAACATCACCCTGCCCTCGCTCGGCCCGGAAACCCTCGCGCTCATGGAGCAAGGCCTCGCGCCTGCCGAGGCGCTGGACAAAGTCCTGACCCGCAACGGCTACAGCCAATACCGGCAAATCACCGCCATTGACCACCTGGGCCAGACCGCGCATTTCAGCGGTGCACAAACCCTGGGTAACCACAATGCCGTGTCCGGCGAACAATGCGTGGCGGCCGGCAACATGCTGGCGGATCGCTCAGTGATCGAAGCCATGGTCCACGCGTTCGAGCACGGCGAAGGTCAACTGGCCGACCGCTTGCTGGCCGCCATGAAAGCCGCCATCGCGGCTGGCGGCGAGGCCGGGCCGGTGCATTCGGCGGCATTGGTGGTGGTCGGTGAACTGACCTGGCCGATCATCAACCTGCGGGTGGATTGGGCGGACGAAAACCCGATCGGCCAGTTGGAAAAACTCTGGGACGCCTATCGCCCGCAAGTCCAGGACTACATCGACCGCGCCCTCGCCCCTGACAAATCCCCCGGTTACGGCGTCGCCGGAGACGACCGATGAGCCACAGCCGCGATTTGCTGAAAACGCTGGTGGCGTTCGACACCACCAGCCGCGAATCCAACCTGCACCTGATCGAGTTCGTTGGCGACTACCTCGAAAGCTTCGATGTGCAGTGCGAACTGATCTACAACGAGCAGCGCAGCAAGGCCAATCTGTTCGCCACCCTCGGCCCGGCGCATCTGCCGGGCATCGTGCTGTCGGGACACACCGACGTGGTGCCCGTCGACGGTCAGCCGTGGACCGTTGCGCCGTTCGAACTCACCGAGCGCGACGGCAAACTCTACGGTCGCGGCACGGCGGACATGAAAGGCTACATCGCCTGCGTGCTCGCCCTGGTGCCGTCGCTGGTGAAGGCCACGTTGCGCCGGCCGGTGCACATTGCGCTGTCCTACGATGAAGAGGTTGGCTGCCTCGGCGTGCGCTCGCTGCTGACGGAACTGCAACAGCGTCCGGTCAAACCAATGCTGTGCATTATCGGTGAACCGACCGAACTGAAACCGGTGCTCGGGCATAAAGGCAAACTGGCGATGCGCTGCGATGTTCACGGCCAAGCGTGCCATTCCGCCTACGCGCCGCAGGGGGTCAATGCGATTGAATACGCCGCTGAATTGATCGGTGAGCTGGGACGCATCGGTCACCGACTGAAGGCGCCGGAGCTTCACGATGCGCGGTTCGATCCGCCGTTCAGCACCGTGCAAACCGGCGTGATTTCTGGTGGCAAGGCATTGAACATCGTCCCCGCCGATTGCCGCTTCGACTTCGAAATCCGAGCCCTGCCTTCGTTTGATCCCGTTGATGTGGCGCAGGAACTGAAGGCCTATGCCGAGCAACACGTGTTGCCGCGCATGCGGGCCGTGAGTGAGCAGAGTGAGATTCGCTTCAGCGAGTTGTCGGCGTATCCCGGTTTGGTGACGGATGCGCACAGTGAAGCGGCGGAATTGATTGCTTTATTTTCGGGCTCAAGAGCGTTCGGCACCGTGGCATTCGGCACCGAGGGCGGCCTGTTCGACGCTGCCGGAATTCCCACCGTCGTCTGCGGCCCCGGCAGCATGGATCAGGGCCACAAACCCGACGAATTCGTCAGCCTCGAACAGCTCAACGCCTGCGATGCCATGCTGCAACGGATGCTGCTATCGATCAGCTGACAAAGAATCTGAACACACCAAAAATCCCTGTGGGAGCGGGCTTGCCCGCGATGAGGGCCTGACAGCCGATATAGAACTGGCTGACAGACCGCCATCGCGGGCAAGCCCGCTCCCACAGGTTTTTCACTGTCCCGGCGACATACATTTTTTAACGTCTATACCCACAATCTTACTAATTTATCTCTCGCCACCCACCGCACATCATCAACTCCAACAAGAAAAGCGTCGCCCTGTGCGGCGCTCACCGAAGTACGTCCACGTACTCAAAATTGCCTTGGAGTCCGTCATGGTTACCGCTGCAACCACCACCGCCCCGCTCATTGAAAAACACACCATTGGCTACGTGCCGCCCGAAGATCGCCACGGAAAAACCCGCGACCTGTTCACCCTCTGGTTCGGCGGCAACATCGCGCCGTTGCCCATCGTCACCGGCGCCCTCGGCGTGCAAATGTTTCACCTGAACCTGGTGTGGGGCATTGTCGCCATCCTCGTCGGCCACCTGGTCGGCGGCGTGCTGATGGCGCTGCACTCGGCGCAAGGCCCGCAGATGGGCATCCCGCAAATGATCCAGAGCCGCGCCCAGTTCGGCTCCCTCGGCGCACTGCTGGTGGTGCTGATCGCCGGCGTGATGTACATCGGCTTCTTCGCCTCCAACATCGTCCTCGCCGGCAAGTCCCTTCACGGCGTCGTCGACAGCGTTCCGGTGCCGGTAGGCATCGTCATCGGCGCCCTCGGTTCCGGCATCATCGGCATCATTGGCTACCGCTTCATCCACGTGCTCAACCGCATCGGCACCTGGGTGCTCGGCGCCGGCATCGTGCTCGGTTTCGGCTACATCTTCACCCACGTGCAGACTGCCGACTTCCTCACCCGTGGCAGCTTCAACCTGTCCGGCTGGCTCGCCACCGTGTCCCTCGCCGCGCTCTGGCAAATCGCCTTCGCGCCGTACGTCTCCGACTACTCGCGCTACCTGCCGGCCAACGTACCGGTCGCCGCCACGTTCTGGACCACGTACCTGGGCACCGTCCTCGGCTCCAGCCTCTCGTTCATCTTCGGCGCCGTCGCCGTCCTCGCCACGCCCGTCGGGATGGACACCATGGACGCCGTCAAACTCGCCACCGGCTCCGTCGGCCCGCTGATGCTCATGCTGTTCCTGCTCAGCGTCATCAGCCACAACGCCCTCAACCTCTACGGCGCCGTGCTGTCGCTGATCACCCTGGTGCAAACCTTCGCCTACCGCTGGATCCCCACCGCAAAAAGCCGCGCCGTCCTCTCGGTATTGGTCCTCGCCGCCTGCTGCTTCGCCGCCGTCGGCGCCTCCGCCAACTTCATCGGCCACTTCGTCGACATGGTGCTGGTGCTGCTCGTAGTGCTGGTGCCGTGGACCGCAATCAACCTGATCGACTTCTATGCGATTCACAAAGGTCATTACGACATTGATTCGATCTTCAAGGTCGATGGCGGGATTTACGGGCGGTACAACCCGCAGGCGTTGTTGGCGTATGCGATCGGGATTGTGGTGCAGATTCCGTTCATGAATACGCCGCTGTATGTCGGGCCGATTTCGGAGCACATCAATGGCGCTGATTTGTCCTGGTTGGTCGGCCTGCTGATCACCTCGCCGCTCTACTACTGGCTCGCCAACCGCGACACCGCTTACAAACGCCGCCTCGCCACCGGAAAACTGGCCACCTCGATCTAACTAACCCTGCAACTCCATGTGGGAGCGGGCTTGCCCGCGA
The DNA here is from genome assembly GCF_002000165.1 of Pseudomonas sp. C9. Classification (NCBI taxonomy): domain Bacteria; kingdom Pseudomonadati; phylum Pseudomonadota; class Gammaproteobacteria; order Pseudomonadales; family Pseudomonadaceae; genus Pseudomonas; species Pseudomonas sp. C9. Next base: position 480,105 of record NZ_MPAK01000001.1, read on the forward strand.
ATGCGGAAGGCCAGGTAAAATTGAATGACCTGACAGACCACCATCGCGAGCAACCCCGCTTATGCCTAACCCACAAAACCCAAAAATTAATGAACCCTGCCCACCATCACTCACCTAACTGAATGACCATCAGGAGGGTGACCCATGCAATTCGAAACAACCTGGATAGTACTTACGGCAGTTCTTCTACTGATCGAGCTATGGGCAATCAACAGAGTCCGCAAAGCCGACGGCAAATCGAGCAACAAACTCTTGTGGATCGTGGTGATCGTGTTCGTGCCGATGATTGGGGTCCTGGCATGGGCAGCGTTCGGCCCGAAAAACACCGAACACAACCCGCATTCGCCGCAGGACCGACAATGACGTCGAACGATCCGCAACATCGATTTTGGTAATTGCACAAAGCCCCAACGATTCGGGGCTTTGTCGTTTCGGGCCATCCGAAAAACATGTAGGAAACCGCCCCCTGTGACGAGGGAGCTTGCTCCCACTGAGCAGCGAAGCCGCCCCATCCCTCACCAAACTTTTAAACAACTCAAAACCCTGTAGCAGCTGGCGAAGCCTGCGTCCGGTTGCGCAGCAGCCGTAAACCCAGCGAGCAAGGTTCACCTGACACTAAACAACCTTTGATTTCACGCCCGCGACCCAACTGCATTCAACCGCAGCCACCCACCGAAATGCCCAGTTTGCGTCCTACAACCCCGTTTGCAGCCACCAAAATCGACGCCTATATTCGACTCGTTGCTGACCGCAGTCAGCGAAAGGGTTTCGCAGCCCTGAAGAAGATGACGCACCGCTAAATGACAACTGTGGCAAACTTTGCCGCCGTTACGTTTTATGGCGGCTGTGTGTGGGAGACCTTCGGGTCTGCCGGCTTTTGTCTCTTCTCCGGTCTGCGAACCCACACATAGCTGCCACCTATTTGTTTCGCAGCAGAAAGGTGGCTACATAATCCTTTGAAGAGCTCATCTTTATGTCTACGAACAATCCGCCCCGCCGCTTCACCCCGATGTCCCAATTCGCCACCGACTACCCTGTCCTGCTCATCGACAACGACGCCCCGCTACGCGAACTCCACAACTGCCTCAGCGAACGCCTCAACGCCGTCCTCAAATACCTAAACCTGATGGCCTGCACCAGCCTCCCCGACTACGCCGAAAACGACATCAACACCGTCACCAACATCGCCCGGATCATGGTCCAGGATGTGAGTGATGTGTTTCGGGTGATTGAGCAGCGTGGATTCGATACGCATAAGGATCAGTGACCGAATTACCACAATAAAAAACCCGCATTACTGCGGGTTTTTCATGATCTGTTTCATACATGGCAGAATCCCCCAATCGCAATCAAAGGTGACAGATCTATTTATTAAGTAAAAATTTCATCATTTCCACTAGAAAAGAGATTTGCTTTTACGCTCTTGCCTTTGCTTTTCTCTAGCTTCCCGTTCCTCCCTTGCAAGCTTTTTCATTTCTTCATAAAACTTAGTTGATGTTAATCTGAGATTCCACATATGACCGATTGCGACTGTTGTAGCAATGACTGTAGTGGCGCCAGCCCAGGCGGTTTTGTTCTGCGCAATTCTGCTTAAAATAGAATAGCAAGGCCACAGGCCGGGAATGCTCACGCCTAACTCTAACAGCAGCGTATACCCAAAAAGGAATGCACCCGCGAAAAGCAACCCGAGAATTGAGAACATACCCAAGTAATACATTATGGATGATGAAACCACCCAAGCATTTCGGACAAAAACAGGAACAGCAAGTATTACACCGAGCAATCTATAACCGATTATCTCAGCAAAATTGTTATACCAACAAGGAAGAAAAGGCCGGAAAATATATGAAACCATCCATATAACAAATATCACTTTTAACACTATAACAATAACGTCCCACCCCATATGCACCTCGCCAACAAACAGCCACAGAGATCAATTCAGCAATGCGACCTTTTTAAGTAGATCGTAGAGCCCATCAGGAACCAACGGCGCCTCATCACTAAAGCCCTCCCACTCCAGCCACTTCGCAGTGAACGTCGCACCATCGGTTTCCTGACCGCCCAAATACGGCAAATCATAAACGCTAACATCCACAAACTTCGCATCGTAAACCTGCACAATTTCGTGCCCTGGCCTGCCGGCGTAGGTAAAGATGTTTTCAAGCGTCCCGAGCAAGCGGACATCAGTAATAGCCAAACCAAGTTCTTCCTGAACTTCGCGGACAATGGCTTGGGCACTGGTTTCGCCAAACTCGATTCCACCGCCGATTGGGCGGAAAAATGGGCGGTTTTTGATGGGGTCGTGGGCTTCGCTGAGCAGGATCTTGCCATTGTGATGGAAGATGCAGAGTGCGAGGGGGCGGATGCGGGGTGTGGTCATGAGGTGAAGTCCATTTCTTTAGATAAACGCTGAAGCAGCTGCTTCCATTCAGCATGGGTGTTGAATGCGGACGCAGCCTTCGGCAGCTGCTACAAGGTTGCGTCCGTTTTGAGGTTAGAAGTTTGCCGGGGTGTTGGCGCTGATGATTTCCGCTTCATCCTGGCCAATATTGCGAAACTTGTGCGGCAGGGTTGTCGGGAAGTAGTAGCCGTCGCCCGCGTTGAGCACGCTGATCTGGCCATCCACGGTCAGTTCAACCGTGCCACGGGTTACGAGCCCACACTCCTCCCCTTCCGAATGCACAATCGGCTCCTCCCCCGAACTCGCGCCAGGCGCGTATTGCTCACGCAGCAAGCGCATTTGCCGACTCGGCACCGAGGCGCCGATCAGCAGCAACCGCAACCCATGGCGCCCAAGATCCGGCTGTTCATTGGCGCGGAACACGTATTGATGCTCACGCGGGGGCTGGTCGAAGGTGAAGAAGTCCGCCAAGGACATGGGGATGCCTTCGAGCAGTTTTTTCAGGGAGCTGACGGAGGGACTGACGCGATTCTGTTCGATCAGGGAGATGGTGGCATTGGTGACGCCGCTACGCCGGGCCAGCTCGCGCTGGGACATTTTGTAGCTTTCGCGTACTAATTTGAGTCTTGAGCCCGTGTCCATGACAGCCTTATGCGTGAATTACTTAAGGGGTAATGGGGGTGGATGGCGGGCGACTTTTGGCCGCGAAAAACACCGCTTCCCTGTCCCGGAAATTTGAAAGGCGGGTATTAAATCACGTTTGTTCGTGTTGCTCAGCAGGTTCGATAAATGGTTAGTTAAAAAGGCTGTTGGGGCCTGGTGCCAGCATGCGACGGGGGTGAGTCAGGGCCTATCGACGGTGGCTGATATGGCCTCTTCGCGAGCAGTGCGTGAATTACTTAAGGGGTAATGGGGGTGGATGGCGGGCGACTTTTGGCCGCGAAAAACACCGCTTCCCTGTCCCGGAAATTTGAAAGGCGGGTATTAAATCACGTTTGTTCGTGTTGCTCAGCAGGTTCGATAAATGGTTAGTTAAAAAGGCTGTTGGGGCCTGGTGCCAGCATGCGACGGGGGTGAGTCAGGGCCTATCGACGGTGGCTGATATGGCCTCTTCGCGAGCAGGCTCGCTCCTGTAGGAGCCAAGCTTGCTCGCGATGGCGGTGTGTCAGTCACATCGATGGAGGCTGATACACCGCCATCGCGAGCAAGCTCGGCTCCTACAGGGATTGCGGCGGATTTAGATGCCGAAACGGTCGCGCAGCGAGTAATACACGGCACCGAGGGCGGTCAATGGGGCCGAGAAGGTGCGGCCGCCGATCATTGGCATGTGTGGCAGCGAAGCGAACGCATCGAAGCGTTCGGCGTCGCCGCGGATCATTTCCGAGATCAGTTTGCCGGCCAGGTGCGAGCAGGTGACGCCGTGGCCGCTGTAACCTTGCATGTAGTAGGCGTTTTTCTCGATGCGGCCGAATTGCGGCATGCGCGACATGGTCAGCAGGAAGTTACCGGTCCAGCGGTAGTCGATCTTCACGTCCTTCAGTTGCGGGAAGGTCTTGAGGATTTTCGGCTTGATCAGCTGTTCGATGTCATCCGGTTCACGCGCGCCGTAGACCACGCCACCGCCGTACAGCAAGCGGTTGTCGGCGGTGAGGCGGTAGTAATCCAGCAGGTAGTTGCAGTCTTCGACGCAGTAGTTGTTTTTGATCAGGCTGCGCGCCTGCTGCTCCGACAACGGTTCGGTGACGACGATTTGCGAGCCGCACGGCATGCTTTTGCTGGTCACGCGGTTGTCGAGGCCTTGCGGCAGGTAGGCGTTACCGGCGATCAGCAGGTACTTGGCCTTCACCACGCCTTTGGCGGTGCGCACGGTGATCGGTTCGCCGTAGGTGATTTCCACCGCCGCCGATTGTTCGTAGATTTTGCCGCCCAGGCCGATGATGGCCGACGCTTCGCCGAGGGCCAGGTTCAGCGGGTGAATGTGGCCGCCCTGCATGTCCAGCAGGCCGCCGACGTAGGCGTCGGACCCGACTTCGCGCTTGATGTCGGCCTTGTCGAGCATTTTCAGGTTCTTGTTGCCGTAGCGCTCCCAGCTCTTCTTCTGCTCGGCCAGGCCATTGAGTTGCTTCTTGTTCATCGCGGCGAAGATGCCGCCCGGACGGTAGTCGCACCGGATGTCGTAGTGTTGTATGCGCTGACGAATGATGTCGGCGCCTTCGAAAATCATGCTGCCAAGGATTTCAGCCGTCTTGTCGCCGTAGCGTTCTTCGATGACATCGACGTCGCGGCTATAAGAGTTGACCAGTTGACCGCCGTTGCGACCGCTGGCGCCGAAACCGACTTTGGCGGCTTCCAGTACGGTGACGCTGTAGCCGGCTTCGGCGAGGAACAGCGCCGAGGACAAACCGGTGTAGCCTGCGCCGATGATGCAGACGTCGCAGTCCACCGCACCTTCCAATACCGGGAAGTCGCCCTTGAAGTTGCGAGTGGCGGCGTAGTAGCTGTTTACATGATTTTGTTTATCAGAGCTTTGTTTCATAAGTTTCTCCGATGACCGCCGGCAGCGTGCCGGCGACCGTCGCTTTTTTTATAGGTGTTAGAGCTTGATCCAGGTCGCTTTGAGTTCGGTGTACTTGTCGAACGCGTGCAGCGATTTGTCCCGACCGTTACCCGACTGCTTGTACCCGCCGAACGGCGCGGTCATGTCGCCGCCGTCGTATTGGTTGACCCAGACGCTGCCGGCACGCAAGCCGCGAGCGAAGGTGTGAGCCTTGCTCAGGTTGCTGGTCCAGACGCCGGCGGCCAGGCCGAAGATGCTGTCGTTGGCGATGCCCAGGGCTTCTTCAGCGGTGTCGAAGGTGATCAGCGACAGCACCGGGCCGAAAATTTCTTCACGGGCGATGGTCATGGCGTTGGTCACGCCGTCGAAAATCGCCGGTTCCACGTACAGGCCGCCGGTGCTTTCGAGGGTGCGGCTGCCACCCGCGATCAGTTGCGCGCCCTGGTCTTTGCCGACCTGGATGTAACGCAAGACGTTGTCCAATTGACGCTGATCGACGACCGCACCGACGGTGGTTTCAGGGTCCAGTGCATGGCCCGGTTTCCAGGCTTGCAAGGCTTCCACCAGCAGCGGAATGAACTGTTCGCGGATCGAACGCTCGACCAGCAAGCGCGAGCCGGCGGTGCAGACTTCGCCCTGGTTGAAGGCAATCGCACCGGCCGCCGCTTGGGCTGCCGCGCGCAGGTCCGGCGCGTCGGCGAACACCACGTTCGGGCTCTTGCCCCCGGCTTCGAGCCACACGCGTTTCATGTTGCTTTGCCCGGCGTAGATCATCAGTTGCTTGGCAATCGCGGTCGAGCCAGTGAAGGCCAGCACGTCGACGTCCATGTGCAACGCCAGTGCCTTGCCGACGGTGTGACCGAAGCCCGGCAGCACGTTGAACACGCCTTTCGGGATGCCGGCGTCCAGTGCCAGTTGCGCAATGCGAATGGCGGTCAGCGGAGACTTTTCCGAAGGCTTGAGGATGAACGAGTTGCCAGCCGCCAGGGCCGGGGCGAACTTCCAGCTGGCCATGATCAACGGGAAATTCCACGGCACGATGGCCGCGACTACACCCGCCGGTTCACGGGTGATGAGGCCCAGTTGATCGTGCGGGGTGGCGGCGACTTCGTCGTAGATCTTGTCGATGGCTTCGGCGCTCCAGCGGATCGCGTTGGCGGTCGCCGGGATGTCGATGTTCATCGAGTCGTTGATCGGCTTGCCCATATCGAGGGTTTCGAGCAGGGCGAGTTCTTCCTGGTTGGCCAGGATCAGGTCGGCGAAGCGGATCAGGATGCGCTTGCGCTCGGCCGGGGCGAGGTTGGCCCAGATGCCGGATTCGAACGTGCGGCGCGCGACGGCGACGGCCGCATTGGCGTCGGCTTCGTCGGTGCTGGCGACGTTGGCCAGGAAGCGACCGTCGACCGGGCTCGTGCATTCAAAGGTATCGCCGCTGAGTGCCGGGGCGTATTGGCCGTCGATGAACGCACGGCTTTCAATGGTTAGGGACTGGAAGCGTTGCTCCCAGTCGCTGCGAGTGTTTGTCATGGTTGTGACTCGACGTAGAGGAATAAGTGATCGTTGGATTGACTGCCAGTCAGTTAAAGATTTGAAATGCAATCCACTGTGGGAGCGGGCTTGCCCGCGATTGCGGTGTGTCAGGCGCCATCAATGTTGACTGTGATGACGCTATCGCGGGCAAGCCCGCTCCCACAGGGGTTGGCGGTGTACACGCGATCGGTGTACACCCGCCTTTTATCCTTGACTGACGGTTTTTAGCCAATCAAACCGTGTGCAAGTACCAGTTGTACTCAAGGTCGGAGATGGAGTTCTCGAACTCGGCCAGCTCGCTTTCCTTGCACGCCACGAACACGTCGATGTACAGCGGGTCGATGTATTTGGCCATGACTTCGCTGTCGTCCAGCTCGCGCAGGGCATCGCGCAGGTTGTTCGGCAGGCTCTGCTCGTTTTGCTCGTAGCTGTTGCCTTCCACCGGTGCGCCCGGTTCGATCTGGTTGGTCAGGCCGTGGTGAATACCCGCCAAAACCGAGGCCATCAACAGGTACGGGTTGGCGTCGGCACCCGCAACACGATGCTCGATGCGTACCGAGTCCGGCGAACCGGTTGGCACACGCACTGCTACGGTACGGTTGTCGATGCCCCAGCTCGGGGAGTTCGGCACGTAGAACTGCGCGCCGAAACGACGGTACGAGTTGACGTTCGGGCAGAGGAACGCCATCTGCGCCGGCAGGGTCTCGAGCACACCGCCGATCGCGTGTCGCAGCGCGGCGTTCTGCTCGGGATCCTCGCTGGCAAAGATGTTGTTGCCTTCTTTGTCGAGAATCGAAATGTGCACGTGCAGACCGTTGCCTGCCTGACCCGGATACGGCTTGGCCATAAACGTGGTGTCCATCTCGTGGTCGTAGGCGATGTTCTTCACCAGACGCTTGAGCAACACCGCGTAGTCGCAGGCTTTGATCGGGTCGTTGACGTGATGCAGGTTCACTTCGAACTGCGCCGGGGCGCTTTCCTTGACGATGGCGTCAGCAGGGATGCCCTGCTCTTTCGCGCCTTCGAGGATGTCTTGCAGGCAGTCGACGTATTCGTCGAGGTCGTCGATCAGGTACACCTGGGTCGACACCGGACGCTTGCCGGACACCGGTGAGCGCGGCGATTGCGGACGGCCGTTCACGTTGTCCTGGTCGATCAGATAGAACTCGAGTTCGAACGCAGCGCAGATGGTCAGGCCCATGTCGTCGAACTTGCGCACGATATTGGCCAACACTTCACGCGGGTCGGCGAAGAACGGCTCGCCTTCCAGTTCATGCATGGTCATCAACAGTTGCGCGGTCGGGCGCTTCTGCCAAGGCTCGATGCTGAGGGTGCCAGGAATGGGGAAACAGATTCGGTCAGAGTCGCCGATGTCCAGACCCAGGCCGGTGCTTTCCACCGTAGAACCATTGATGTCCAGAGCAAACAGGGACGCCGGCAGGTTAATGCCTTTTTCGTAGACCTTATGAAGACTGGTGCGCTCGATGCGCTTGCCGCGCACCACACCGTTCATATCCGCAATCAGAAGGTCGACGTACAAAACCTCAGGATATTTCTTAAGGAATGCGTTTGCTTCGTTGAGTTGAACGGCACGCAGAGGGACCGACATGATGCACCTATTTTTTAGCTGTTAATTATTATGTTCACTACCCTTTCACGAGCCCAGTCAACCCGAACGGCAAAGTGAAGTCAATAGCGAACACTTGGCCTTTCAACCTTTATTTTCGGGCCTTTTTTGGGCACGAGAGTCCTAAATGAGTCTTGCACACCGTGTAAACGCTGAGGTTCGGACGTACGGCGTTTAGAATTTTTTACATGAGAGTTGTTAATTAAAATCAACAAGGCTAAGCTCCGGAAAAGCTCGTTCAAGTGTGAAACTTCGAGGTGATAAAAATGGCATTCAAGCCATTGATCGGCGTTACTGCGTGCGTCAAACAGATTGGCCTGCACCCCTACCACATCAGCGGCGACAAGTACTTGCGTGCTGTCAGCGTCGCGGCTTTGGGGCTGCCTGTGGTCATTCCTTCCTTAGGCGAACTGACTGAAATCGAGGATATGCTCGCGCATCTCGACGGTCTGTTGCTGACCGGCTCGCCCTCGAATGTGGAGCCTTTCCACTATCAAGGCCCGGCCAGCGCTCCCGGCACGGATCACGATCCGGCGCGGGACGCCACAACCCTTCCTTTATTGCGTGCGGCCATTGCGGCTGGCGTGCCGGTGCTCGGCATCTGCCGGGGCTTCCAGGAAATGAACGTGGCGTTTGGTGGCAGCCTGCACCAGAAGGTCCACGAGGTGCCCGGCATGCTCGATCACCGCGAGGCGGACAGCCCGGAGCTGGCGGTGCAATACGCACCGGCGCATGCGGTCACCGTGCAACCGGGTGGCGTGTTCGAGGCGCTGGAGTTGCCGGCCGGGTTCATGGTCAATTCGATTCACAGCCAAGGCATCGACCGACTGGCGCCCGGCCTGCGTGCCGAAGCGATTGCGCCGGACGGTTTGATCGAGGCGATTTCGGTGGAGCACAGCCCGACCTTTGCCGTCGGCGTGCAGTGGCATCCGGAATGGCAGGTGCTGTCGAACCCGCCCTACCTGAGTATTTTCCAGGCGTTCGGCGATGCGTGCCGGCGACGGGCCGCGCTGCGTAAAAACCGCTGACTTAAAACACTGAACATAAATTTACTGCCCCCGCGAGCCAGTCGGGCGTGCCCTTGCGCGCCCGTCCCTCGCGACAGCAACACACTGCGATAACAACAAGTACTACCAGGCAGCCAGGACGGCGGCGCCGAATAAGCCCAGCCGGAACGGGTAACCCTGTAGGAGCCGAGCTTGCTCGCGATGGCGACCGAACATTCAACATTGATGTCGGCTGCCGGGGCCTCATCGCGAGCAAGCTCGGCTCCTACAAGGACCGTACCCGGCTCAGGCTAGCAATCCACTATTAAGTCAGGCCGCGTTGGCCCGACGACTGAAACCTGTTGGGAGTTTCACATGGCAAACGCCTCCAGCATTTACAGGAAGGCTCTTGAAGGTCACCAGGCACCGAAAAAGGTGTTGGTGAAAGTCGACCGCGTCACCAAGAAGTTCGACGAAACCATCGCAGTGGACGATGTTTCGCTGGAGATTCATCAAGGCGAAATCTTCGCCCTGCTCGGCGGCTCCGGCTCGGGCAAATCGACGCTGCTGCGCATGCTCGCCGGTTTCGAACGTCCCACCGAAGGCCGGATCATGCTTGACGGTGTCGACATCACCGACATGCCGCCGTACGAGCGGCCGATCAACATGATGTTCCAGTCCTACGCCTTGTTCCCGCACATGACCGTGGCCCAGAACATCGCCTTCGGCCTCAAGCAGGACCGTTTGCCCGCCAGCGAAATCGACGCCCGCGTTGAAGAAATGCTGCGACTGGTGCACATGACCCAGTACGCCAAACGCAAACCGCATCAACTGTCCGGCGGTCAACGTCAACGTGTGGCACTGGCCCGTTCCCTGGCCAAACGTCCGAAGCTGTTGCTGCTCGACGAACCGATGGGCGCCCTGGATAAAAAACTGCGTTCGCAGATGCAACTGGAGTTGGTCGAGATCATCGAGCGCGTCGGCGTGACGTGCGTGATGGTGACCCACGACCAGGAAGAGGCCATGACCATGGCCGAGCGCATCGCAATCATGCACCTGGGCTGGATTGCGCAAATCGGCAGCCCGGTCGACATCTATGAAGCACCGGTCAGCCGCATGGTCTGCGAGTTCATTGGCAACGTGAACGCCTTCGACGGCACAGTTGTGGAAGACCTTGAAGGTCACGCGATCATTCACAGCCCGGACCTTGAAAACAAGATTTACGTTGGCCACGGCGTCAGCACCTCGGTGCAGGACAAGTCGATCACCTACGCCATCCGCCCGGAAAAAATGCTGGTCAGCACGATCAAGCCGGACACTCGCTACAACTGGTCGCAAGGCAAGGTGCACGACATCGCCTACCTCGGCGGTCACTCGGTGTTTTACGTGGAGCTGCCTGGCGGCAAGATCGTCCAGTCGTTCATGGCCAACGCCGAACGCCGTGGCGCGCGTCCGACCTGGGACGACAAGGTCTATGTGTGGTGGGAAGACGACAGCGGCGTGGTACTGCGCTCATGAAAACACTCAATCAGCGGTTTATGCGGCTGATGCCGAGTGGTCGAAAGCTCGTCATCGGGATTCCATTCTTGTGGCTGTGCCTGTTTTTCCTGTTGCCGTTCTTCCTGGTGATGAAGATCAGCTTCTCGGAAGCGGCGCTGGCCATTCCTCCTTACTCCGAGATCTACACCTACGCCGAACAGAAATTCCAGCTGTTCTTGAACGTTGGCAACTACCTGCTGCTGACCGACGATGAGCTGTACCTCTCGGCCTACCTCGGTTCGTTGAAGGTCGCGTTTTTCAGCACGCTGATGTGCCTGGTCCTCGGTTTCCCGATGGCCTACGCGATCACCAAGGCCAGCAAGGAAGCGCAAAACGTCCTGATGCTGCTGATCATGATGCCGACCTGGACAGCGATCCTGATCCGCGTTTATGCGTGGATGGGCATCCTCAGCAACAACGGTTTGCTCAACGCGTTTCTGATGTGGACCGGCCTGACGTCGCACCCGATCGAGATCCTCAACACCAACACCGCCGTCTACATCGGTGTGGTGTATGCGTATCTGCCGTTCATGATCCTGCCGCTGTACGCCAACCTGGTCAAACACGATCAGAGCTTGCTGGAAGCAGCGTCGGACCTGGGCTCGAGCACCTTCAACAGTTTCTGGAAAATCACCGTGCCGCTGGCCAAGAACGGCATCATCGCCGGTTGCATGCTGGTGTTCATTCCGGTGGTCGGTGAGTTCGTGATTCCGGAACTGCTGGGCGGCCCGGAAACCCTGATGATCGGTCGCGTGCTGTGGCAAGAGTTCTTCAACAACCGCGATTGGCCGGTGGCGTCTGCCCTGGCGGTGGTGATGTTGCTGATCCTGATTGTGCCGATTCTGCTGTTCAACCGTAGCCAGGCCAAAGAGATGGAGAGTCGGGGATGAAACGCTTCGGATTTTCAAAGTTCATGTTGATTTTCGGCCTGTCGTTTATCTACCTGCCGATGCTGATTCTGGTGATCTACTCGTTCAACGCCTCCAAACTGGTGACGGTGTGGGGTGGCTGGTCGTTCAAGTGGTACGCCGGTTTGCTGGACAACACGCAACTGATGGGCTCGGTGGTGCGCTCGCTGGAAATCGCCTGCTACACCGCGATTGCGGCGGTGGCGCTGGGCACGTTGGCGGCGTTTGTGCTGACCCGCGTGACCCGCTTCAAGGGCCGCACGCTGTTCGGCGGCCTGGTAACGGCGCCGCTGGTGATGCCGGAAGTGATCACCGGTCTGTCGCTGTTGCTGCTGTTCGTGGCCATGGCGCAGTTGATCGGCTGGCCGCAGGAACGTGGCCTGGTGACGATCTGGATCGCGCACACCACGTTTTGTGCCGCGTATGTCGCGGTGGTAGTCTCCGCCCGCTTGCGCGAGCTGGACCTGTCCATCGAAGAAGCGGCCATGGACCTCGGTGCCAAGCCATTCAAGGTATTTTTCCTGATCACCATTCCGATGATCGCGCCCTCGTTGGCAGCCGGCGGCATGATGTCGTTTGCCCTGTCGCTGGATGACCTGGTATTGGCGAGCTTCGTCTCCGGGCCGGGTTCGACGACCTTGCCGATGGAAGTGTTCTCGGCGGTACGTCTGGGCGTGAAACCCGAGATCAACGCCGTAGCCAGTTTGATCCTGTTGGCCGTCTCGATCGTGACTTTCATGGTCTGGTACTTCAGCCGCCGCGCCGAAGCCACCCGTAAGCGTGCGATCCAGGAAGCGATGGACCAGACCGCCAGCGAATCCTGGCAACAACCTGAAAAGCAAATGGCTGGAGCAGTGGCCTAAGGGTCTGCTGCACGCACACTTTGTAGCAGCTGGCGAAGCCTGCGTTCGGCTACGAAGTAGTCGTAAAACCTGTGAATTCAATCTTCCTGATAGAACCGCAGTGTCTGAACTCACGACTGCTTCGCAGCCGAACGCAGGCTTCGCCAGCTGCTACAAGGGGTGTGCCATGACTGCAACTGTTTTGCGTATTTGAATAAAAAAGAAATGGAGTTGTACCGATGAAAATGCTTGGCAGGACTCTGCTGACACTGTCCTTATTGGGCGCAATGGCTACCGGCGCCCAGGCCAATGACAAGGTACTGCGCGTCTACAACTGGTCGGACTACATCGCCCCGGACACCGTCAAGAAGTTCGAAGACGAGACTGGCATCCGCGTGACCTACGATGTGTTCGACAGCAATGAAACCCTTGAAGCACGCCTGCTCGCGGGCAAATCCGGCTACGACCTCGTCGTGCCGTCCAACAGTTTTCTGGCCAAGCAGATCAAGGCCGGGGTGTACCAGACGCTCGACAAATCGAAGCTGCCAAACTGGAAAAACCTCAACCCGGTACTGCTGAAAAACGCCGCCGCCAGCGACCCCGACAACAGTCATGCCTTCCCGTACATGTGGGGCTCGATCGGTATCGGCTTTAACCCGGCCAAGGTCAAGGAAGTGCTCGGCGCCAACGCCCCGACCAACTCCTGGGACTTGCTGTTCAAACCGGAAAACGCTGAAAAACTGAAAGCCTGCGGCATCAGCTTCCTCGATTCGCCGACCGAGATGATCCCGGCCGCCCTGCACTACCTGGGTTACCCGGTGAACGATCAGGACAAGGCGCACATCGCGGAGGCCGAAGCGCTGTTCATGAAAATTCGCCCGTCGGTGGCGTACTTCCATTCCTCGAAGTACATCTCGGACCTGGCCAACGGCAACATCTGCGTGGCCGTCGGTTACTCCGGCGACGTGCTGCAGGCCAAGGCCCGCGCCGAGGAAGCTGGCGACAAGGTGAAGATCGACTACAGCATTCCAAAAGAAGGTGCCGGCAGTTTCTACGACATGGTCGCCATGCCGCGTGACGCCGCCAACGTTGAGAACGCCTACCTGTTCATGAACTTCCTGATGCGCCCGGATGTGATTGCCGACATCACCAACAACATCGGCTACAGCAACGCCAACGCGGCCGCCACGCCGTTGGTGGATGAAGCGATCCGCAACGAACCGGGTTCCTATCCGCCGGAAGCGGTGATGGCGACGCTGTATGCCATTCCCGACCAGCCGATTGCCATCCAGCGGATCATGACCCGTGGCTGGACCAAGGTGAAGCTCGGCAAATAATCGCTGAATTTGAGATAGCCATCGCGGGCAAGCCCGGCTCCCACAAGGTTCCGTGCTGGAACACAGATTTGTCTACGACGCCAACCCTGTGGGAGCCGGGCTTGCCCCGGGCTGCATTTCCACGCGGAGCGTGGGAACGATCATCAGCTTTACAGTTTTCCGTTCCCGCAGCGCCTTACCACCGCTGCACGCTATTGAAGCAGAACGGCCTCACCTGGCTTCCTCGGTTTAGGTGAATTCAGGCGCCCTCCTCGGGCGCCTTTTTTTATGCAGGAACGAGCGGCCATTCGGCCAACGCCCGATAACGCCCCTTATGCGATTCAAACAGCACGAATCGATCAGCACGCAGGAAAAATTCAGGCGCAGCGGCAGACTCGGGCACCGGCATCCGATAGTCGCGCATCAACGTCAAATGCGGGCGAAACTCCTTCGGCGCATCCTCAAACCCAAACGGCAACATTGCCTGCTCCAGCGCATAGACCAAGCGCAAAAGCTCAGGCGGCGCCTGCTCGGGTGCGAGCACCAACACCCCGGCCCGGCGCCAGACATCCAGTCGATCAAGCACCAGCCGCAACGGCTCTCCCGGCACGCGCACCTTTGCGGCAGCTGTGCAGATCTCGCCGATCTGCGCCACACCGACCGCGCCCAAAAACAGCAGCGTCAGGTGAAAGTTGTCCGCCGGCACCGGGCGCCCGCTGCGCAGTTGCAGCGCGTTGCGCCACTGGGCGATGGCCCGGCGTTGCTCTGGCGGGCAGCTCAGCGCGAAAAACAGCCGCTTGAACGGTTCACGGAATTCGTCGCTCATGCCTGGCACCTCCTGACATGCACGTTATAGTTGAACCAACCGAAAACAACGGGAGGGGGCCATGCGGGAGATCATCAGCAAAGAGCCATGGTGGGCAATGCCGCCACAACCGGGGCAGGATGAATCCGAGCTGGAATGGGGCTGGCTGGTTCACTATAGCGAAGGTGAGCCGCGTTTCGAGTTCGTCAGGGAGCGGCCGACGGATAACGAGATCCGTAATCGCAAGAGTTGCCGGATCACCCCGAGCGCGGAGTGATCCGACGGTTCGCGTCAGGACTGATAGATGATGTTGAAGCCGCCGAAGATCATGCGCTGACCATCGAACGGCATTGAATTGACGTCCGGTTGCATGCGCGGGTCGGCCATCATTTTCTGCATGCCGGCATTGCGGGTCGACTTGTCTGGCCAGATGATCCAGGAAAACACCACGGTTTCGTCTTCCTTGAGTTTTACCGCCATCGGAAACGAGGTCACTTTGCCGTCCGGCACGTCGTCACCCCAACATTCAACAATGCTCAAGGCGCCGTTCTCCTTGAAAATCGCGCTGGTGATTTCGGCGTGCTTCTTGAATTGCTCGCGGTTGGCGGTCGGTACAGCAATCACACAGCCATCGACATAAGACATGGTCATTCTCCTGCGGGGGGTTGAGGGTCGATCTGCTGGTTAGTCGACTGGCTCGGAGTCCATTCGACAGTGGCCGGATCCTGGCCGACCGGCGGTTCGGCGCTCGCCGCCAAATTGCCCTCGACCTGCCCCGCTATGTACAAAGTCCCCGCCATCACGCCGGTCGTCGGATTTTTCACCAACTGCATCCAGGCCTTATCGAACGTGTTGCCCAGGCTGCTGCGAATCAGCGCTTCGCTGTCAGGACGGTCGGCGGCCTGAATCAGCGCGCGAATCCCGGCCACACCGACGGTAATCAACCCGCCCGCGAGTTTCCCGGCTGCTGCCGCCACGGCGCTGGCCGCACCGCGAGGGGCCATTTCGGCCTCCATGCGCTGACTGGCGCGCTTGGCCACGGGCGCCATGGCGGTGTCGGTCGAGCCCACGCCCTTGTCGCCACCCGCCTTGTGGATCTTGTCGATCAGCGCGGCATAGGCCGGCAAGCTGTCCAGCGGCGCCGTGTGCACGACTTGATAAAGCGAGGCATTGCGCGCCGGCGGCGGCCCGAGGGCAATGGCGGGGATTTTCTGGATTCGGCCGTTGAGTTGGGCCATCGGTATGCCGTGACGCTGGGAGGTTTTCTGCAGTTCTTCCTGAAGAATATCGACGTAGAACGCGGTGGCCAGGCCGAGAATCGCATCGGGATCAATTTCGACCGCGACCGGCGCCAGCACGCGTTGCTGGTATTGCTCCAGCAAATAGCCCGCCAGGCGCTTGGCCGAGGCGTCCTGTTCGCCCTTGGCGCTGATGGTGTACCAGCTGACTTTCATCGACAGCCATTCCTGGGTCCAGTAACTGCTGAACCAGGGAATGAAGTTCTCTTCGGTGAGTTGGTAAACCCGTGTTCGCCAATAATCCATGGCGCCGCGCGCATAGATTCGGGTCTGCTCGGTGGCCGATTGCGACGCCACGACGATTTCGCGATCCACCTGTCGCCATGTGCTCTCGGACACCACCACAACCGGCGCCACCACCGGGGCACGCTCAGGCGTGGCGCATCCCGCCAACACCACCAACACGGCGACGATCAGCGAACGCAGGTTCAAGATCGCGGTTTCCTACAATCGCCCTTGGGCAGAATGCCCGGTACTCAGAGGCCTATTTATTTGAGTATAGGTGCCGGTGTTTGTTCGCTTTGGATCGAAGGCAGATTTGAGGGCCCCATCGCGAGCAAGCTCGGCTCCTACAGGTTCAGCGGTGCTCACAGATTTGTGGGAGCCGGGCTTGCCCGCGATGGGGCCCCAGAGAACACCATCATTGCCGTCGATATTCACCATCGCGACGAATGCCTTCCGCAATAAAACCGTCAGGCGCACGATCACCCCATCACAACGCAAACCCCGCATCGGAGGGGCACATCATGTTGATCCATCTCCTGACCTGCCTGACCCTGACGGCCGTTACGCTGACACTTTTTTCCCGTTTCATCCTGGACATCGGCCAGACCGAGGAGCAAGCATCATGATCCACTCCGTTACTTTGGCAGTGAGCTTCCCGGTGTTCGGCAGCAACTACTACGCACAGGAATCTGTGTCGCGCAAAGCGCTGTCATTAGTGTTCGACAAACACTACGAGGCGTTGCTGATACCGGCAGCAGCCAACCACTTCAGCAACGAAGTGGTCGGCCTCAACGATCAGTTCCGCTTTCTCAATGACGTGCTGGCTGAACATCTGCTGGAGATCGAACTGGCCCAGAGCACATCCCGCTCGTCGCGTCAGTTTACGTTCTAGGAAGACACGGGCCGGCGAACGGCCCTGACTTTGCCGCTGTTGCCACCGCCGCAGAAAAACCGCTCGCCACCATCCGATTCAAGCCCTGACACCCCCACGCCTGACGGCATTTCGATGGCCTCCAGGACTTTGCCGGTGATCGGGTCAATTCGCCGCAATTCACTTTCTTCCTCCTCCCAGGTGCCGTGCCACATTTGGCCGTCCACCCAGGTCACGCCGGTGACGAAACGGTTGGACTCGATGGTGCGCAGGATTTTCCCGGTCTCGGGGTCGATTTGATGGATCTTGCGCGCCCGGTACTGACCGACCCACAGCGTTCCTTCTGCCCAGGTCAATCCCGAGTCGGTACCGCCGCCGGGCGCCGGAATTGTCGCGAGTACCCGGCCGGTGTGCGGATCAATCTTGTAGATGTGCTCGCCACCAATCTGGAACAAATGCTTGCCGTCGAAGGCGGTTCCCGCGTCGGCGGTGACGTCGATCGAACGCAAGTGTTCGCCGCTTACCGGGTCCAGGGCATTGATTTTCCCGCCGGCAGCGAACCACACATGCTTGCCGTCAAACGTGACGCCACCGACGCTGTCAGCGCCGGGAAAAGGTCCGTACTCGCGGATGATTTCAGCTGATGAACGTTTCATGGGTACATCCTCTTCACTGGGTGTGTGGAGTGGATCCTAATCACCCGGCAACAAAGCGGTGAGTAACAAAGTCGTCGCGAATCCCGGCATCGGCGGCGTCATCCAGCGACGCGCCTTGCCGCGACCGAACGCCTGCACTTTGCTGGCGACTGCCAGCGAATCAAGCGCCCGCTGCACGCTACGCTGACTGGTGCCAAGCGCCATCGCCAAGGCCGAACTCGACCACGATTCACCGTCTGCCAGAAAAGCCAGGAGCGCCGCGTGCTGCTCCTCGACCGGTCGCGCCAGCACCACGACGTCGGGCGCCACCAGTGCAAACCCGCGCTTCGTCGCAGTGACGTCGGCCAACGGTCGAAGCGCCGCCCGCAGCCGTCCGATCTCCACGCGCAAGCGCGCACGGTGGGATTCATCACTGAGTTTCAAGCGAAAGGCGTGGGCGATAAGCACTTCGCGGCTGACATCGGCCGGCCAGGCTTCAGCCAACACCCGTGCGAGGGCGAACAACACCGGGCGACTGCCCAGCGAGACGGACATGCCGGCGCCGCGCACCGTGTAGCGACACGCGTCGACCACCAGCGAGGTTGAAGCGAACAGCGTTTCGACTTCATCCAGCATCAGTGGTCGTGTTTCGCCACGGCTGATCAACCGGGCTGCGGGGGCGTTCATGACGTGAGCGGCGCTTTCGACTTCGCCCGTCAGTGCGGGGATAGCGGCTTCGGCGGCAAAGTGTTCAGCCCTTTGCAGCGCAGACCGGGCCTTTTTGATCTCCAGCCGACGCATCGCAATGCCGGCCACCACCAGTTCATGTGCGGCACGCAGGGCCGGCGGCAACGGCGCGGGGTCGAGACGGACGAGTAATTGCTCGACCTGATCGAGGTGCCCGATCAGCAGCAACCGGCGGATTTCCAGATACCGCGCATGTGCCGCATTCACCCAATCCCCATGGGCTTCCAGCGTCGCCCGTGCCGCGTCGAGGGCCTTTACCGGCCAGCTCAAATCGCGCGCCGCCAGCGCAATTTCGGCCTCAGCCACCACGCACCGCGCCCGGGCCATGGGCTCTTTCGCACCAAATGCACGCGCCGCCCGTTTGACCAACGCCTTCGCCCGTTCCAGATCGCCGAGCTGGGCCATGGCGATGCCGCGCAGTGCCAACGCCGGTGCATCATCGCGCAAGGCCACCCGGTTCAAAGCACCGAGCGGATCACCCGCTGCCAGCGCTCGGGCAGCGGCGGTGATTAACGAGTCCATTTGAATGGCGCCACGTTCGACACTCCCATCGTTCGATGTCCGCTGATCAGTCTATCTCACGAACCTCAAACAGCCCGTCACCCCACGAGCGTTATCGCGCGCGCTTGCCTTCTTGCACCCATTCACGCGGGCTGATGCCGGTTTTCCGGCGAAAGGCCCGGGCCAGGGCCGAGGGGCTTTCGTAGCCGACTTCATCGGCGATCAGTGCAATCGACTTACCTTGGCGCAAGCGCTTCTGCGCCAGGCTGATGCGCCAGCTCACCAGATAGTCGACCGGCGTCTGCCCGACCACCAGCCGAAAGTGTTCGGCAAAACTGGCGCGCGACATGTTGGCCACCGCCGATAATTGGGCGACGGTCCAAGGCTTTTCAGGCGCGTCATGCATCAAGTTCATGGCCCGCGCCAGCCGTGCATCCGCGAGGCCGGCCATCATGCCCGGACGCTGATCGCGACTGGACAACAGGTGGCGCAGCAACTGAATCACCAGCAATTCGAACAGTCGATCCATCATCGCTTCACGGCCGCAGGTGTCGCCGAACGCTTCGTTGAACAACCAGTCCAGCGTGCTGGCCATCGTCGGAACGCTGCCCAGTGGCAGTAGCAGATAGTCAGGCAACGCGGTCGCCAGGGCATTACCGGCGCCGCCGTCGAAATCCAGCGAAGCGCACACCAGTTGCGTGCCCGACGCTTCGCTGGCGAACAAGCGATGACGATAAGGTCGCGGGAAAAATATCAGCGTGGGCTCGGTCAGCAAACGGTCCGGTTCATCGGCCAACTTCAGCGTCAATTCGCCCGCCTGCAGCAGGTGGATGTGCCCCGTTGACTGCTCACCATCAAAGACCACGGCGTCGCAAAAACGCCCACTGAAGAAGCTCCCGGCGCTGACGCCGAAGTGGGTGAGCAAGGTGGACAAGCGATCCATGGAACGACTCCCGGGGGAAAGGTTTGGACGATCTGTTGCATATCCTCGACGATTTGCACCCTAAACGCCACCACCGTTGCATAGCATAGACCCCGTACCCAGCGCACACCGCGCTTGAATCGACGGAGCAACACCATGAGCCGCATCACCGCCCTGAGCCTCGAACACGCCACTGAAACCACTCGCCCGCTGCTGGAAGGCGTGCAGAAAAAAATCGGCTTTTTGCCCAATGTCTTCAAAACCCTGGCCCATGCCCCTGCTGTATTGGCGGCCTACCTGCAACAAGGCGTGGCGCTGGGTAAAACATCCCTGAGTGCGACGGAAAAAGAAGCCATTTTCCTGGCCACCTCGCAGGTCAACGGCTGCGATTACTGCCTGGCGGCGCATACCTTGTTTGCCGGTAAAGCCGGACTGTCGGCGCAGGACATCCTCAGCGCCCGGCACGGCCAACTGAATGCCTTCGCCACGCTCGCCCAACAAATCACCGAAAGCCGTGGCCACCTGAGCCTCGAACAAATCGACGCAGCGCGTACCGCCGGCATCAACGACGCCAAGATCATTGAAGTGATTGCCCATGTGGCCTCGCAGACGCTGACCAACTACCTCAACAACCTCGCCCTGACCGATATCGACTTCCCCGCCATCGATGCTTGAACCCGGCGCTTGATTTCAGGAGTACTGACAATGAACAACGTGACGATCTACACCACCGACACCTGCCCCTATTGCCGTAACGCCAAGGCGCTGCTGAGCAGCAAAGGCGTCACCGCGCAGGAGATAAACGTTCAGGCTGATCCCGGCAAATTCCAGGAGATGCTCGACCGCAGCGGTCGTCGCAGCGTGCCGCAGATTTTCATCGGTGACACCCATGTCGGCGGTTTCGATGACCTGGCCAAACTGGATCGTCAGGGCGGTTTACTGTCGATGCTGGCCTGAAATGCACGACGCCCGGCGCGGCCTGAAATACAGGTCGTGCCGGGTATTTTCTTAATTCTTCATAGGTTGTACGATGACCGACGAGTCACCCATTCCCATAACAACAAGGAAACACCTATGAAGAACGTCAAACTGCTGGTCGGTTTTTTATGCCTCTTCAGTGGCTACGTAGCGGCCGCCCCCGCCTCCGGCGAGAAAGAGGTCGCCAGCGCTGTCGACCATCTGACCCAAGCCATGTTGCACAAGAACATCACCGAGCTTAAAGCGCTGACCGCCGAGAACCTGACCTACGGGCATTCCAGCGGCAAGGTTCAGGACAAGACCGACTTCATCGCTGATATCGAAACGGGCAAAAGCGCGTTCAAAACCCTGGAAATGCAAAACCAGACCATCAACGTCTCCGGCGATGTCGCGCTGGTGCGCAATCATTTCTCGGCGCAAGCCCTCAAAGGCACCGAAGTGGTCCCGACCGAAATCGAGAACTTCCAGATCTGGCAAAAGAAAAGCGGCCAATGGCTGCTGGTTGGCCGCCAGGCTTTCCGTATCTAAAACAAAAATCCCGCTCAAGGTCACTTGAGCGGGATTTTTTATTCACGCAGCGTTATCGAATCAAGCTACCGGGATCATCGGGTCCGCGGCTGCCAATGCGGTGACACGGTCAGCTGCCGGCGGGTAGATCCAGACCGTATTGATTTGAGTTTTGAGGTCTTTGGCTTCCTGCTTGACCAGTTTGACCTGACGATCCCAACCCTCGGTGTACACCGCGCCCCAGGCCCCCAGATCCAGGCAGGTGACGTACTTGGGCTGGCTGTACGGCGTCGGGTCCACCCCCAGGATTTGCGCCGCCACGTTATTCCCTGCGTGACGCCCCAGCGAGATCGCGTGCTGGCAGGTCATCAAGGCATGATTACCGATGTCATCACTGGCCGCGTACGCCACATCCCCCGTGGCAAAGATGTCGTCCTGGCCGATGACTTTCAGATGGCTGTCCACGTGCAGACGGCCCATGGCATCACGTTCGGCGGGGATTTGCTCAGTCAGCGAACTGGCTCGCACACCGGTGGTCCAGACCACGGTCTTGGCGTCGATGCGCTGGCCATCGGCCAAGGTCACACCCTTCTCGTCGACTGCAACAACCGACGATTTCAAACGCCACTTCACGCCCAGCTCAGTGCTTGCCTCAGCGATCTTATGGCTGATTTCAGCCCCCATCGAAGCACCGACCTTTTCGCCACGGTCGACGACGATCACCTCGATGTCCGCGTCCTCGCCGAGGATGGCCCGCAGACGCGCCGGCATTTCGGTCGCCGTTTCAATCCCGGTGAAACCGCCACCGGCCACCACGACCGTGTTGCGGCTTTTACTGGCAGGCAGGTTGACCAGGGATTTGAGGTGGTTTTCCAGACGCACGGCTTGTTCGATCTGATCCACATCAAAGGCATGTTCGGCCACACCCGGGGTGTCCGGCAGGGCCAGGCGGCTGCCGGTGGCCAGAACGAGTTTGTCGTAGCTGCACGTCTGCGCAGTGCCCGAAGCATCGGTGTAACCGACACGTTTTTGCTGCACATCGATGGTCTCTGCGGAGCCCTTGATGAACTTCACACCGACGGCATCGAACAGCTCACCAATCGGTGCGGCGAGTTGATGAGCATTCGGTTCGTAGAAGCGCGGACGCACACGCAGCTCGGCCTGAGGCGCCAGTACCGTGACCTCTACGCCGTCATGATCATGAAGGTCGAACAGGCGCGTGGCGCTCAACGCCGTCCACATGCCGCCGAAACCTGCGCCGATTACCAGAATGTGCTGTTTCATCGTTTTAACTCCGGGGAAGACCAAAGACTCTGCTCGTTGTTGAGCTGACAACGGCGACTATAGTGATCCGAGTTAAAACACGCAACGACCTTCCATCGATCGTTACCATCACCTGCCCTGATACCTCGACAACCCGGCCAACAGCTCTCATCCATCGACCGTTCAGGCTAATTAGCGGTGTCGACGGCTCGTTGCTTCCCTATCCGTCGACTGATAACATTGGCGACTCATTCAGTCGGAGATATCAATGTCTCTTTACAGCGCGGGCGTTGAATACGGCATTCATTGCCTGATTTTTCTGGTAGGCGATTACGGCGATAGCCGTGAGGCGAGCGTGCGCGACCTCGCCGAACTGCAAGGCGTGCCGCTGGATTACCTGGCCAAGATCTTCACCAAACTGGCCAAGGCCAAACTGGTCATCGCCACCGAAGGTGTGCGCGGCGGGTTCAAACTGGCGCGCCCGGCGGACGAAATCAGCGTGCTGGACATCGTCAACGCCATCGACGGCCAGAAGCGGATCTTCGATTGCCGCGAGATCCGTGGGCGCTGCGCCCTGTTCGACGGCTCCCCGCCAGAGTGGGCCCTGGACGGTAATTGCGCGGTGCACGCGGTCATGATGACCGCGCAAAAGCGCATGGAAGAAGCGCTCGCCCAGCAAACCATTCTCGATTTGGCCAGAAGGGTCGGGCGCAAAGCGCCTGCCGAATTCGGTGCCCAACTGAACAACTGGATGAATGATCGGCGGGAAAAGAAAACCGCCATCAGTGCACCGGTCGAGGATGAGCAAATCATTCCGACGACCGATATTTCCGACTGACCAATCACCTATGGGCAAACCGGATTAGAGCGCTCTATGATTGAACCCCATGACGACCTCCGCTCCGATCCGCTCACCCTGCCCGCCCGGCGCCTGCACCTGCGGGCGTGACCCGCTGCTGGAAACACCGGGCGCGGACGTGCGCATCCTGTTTCTGACCCGCCAGGAAGAAAAACGCCTGCTCGATCGACTGGAAAACCTGCAGAGCCTGGCCGACCTCGAACGCCTGCAAAACCGCATGTACGAGCAACTGGGCATCCGCGTCGAGATCGTACCCAGCTTCAACGAAGTACGCACCATGCGCGGCATCGGCATCACCCTC
This sequence comes from Pseudomonas sp. C9, assembly GCF_002000165.1. Classification (NCBI taxonomy): domain Bacteria; kingdom Pseudomonadati; phylum Pseudomonadota; class Gammaproteobacteria; order Pseudomonadales; family Pseudomonadaceae; genus Pseudomonas; species Pseudomonas sp. C9. The sequence continues at coordinate 503,726 of NZ_MPAK01000001.1, forward strand.
GGCGAACAGCCCGGGCTGTGCCGAAAAACCCGCCAGTCAATCCCGGCCGCGATTCGCCGAGGCCTGGAGAATCGCCCGGAAATCGCTTATGACATCCTCAACGCCAACGACCTGTTGCGTGATGCCTGAGGGCAGTAACGATGAATCTCGTGATGGAGTTCCCCGTCACCGACGACATACTGACGTCCTACGCCCTGGCCATCGGTGCTGATCTAACGGCGTACCGCAATCATATTTATCGGATGCTGAACTTCTATGTCGCGATCAGCGGCACTGATTCACTGCCATCGGAGGCGGTGCAGATTGCGGCGGCGTTTCATGACCTGGGCATCTGGACTGACGGGACCATCGACTACCTGGAACCGTCGGTCCAGCAGGCCATGGAGTACCTCGCCAGTCGGCAGTTGACGGACCTTGGCGACGAAGTGACGGCGCTTATCCTGGAGCACCACAAAGTGCGGCCTTACCGCGCCGCCCATGCACTCAGCGTCGAGCCTTTTCGGCGAGCCGATGTGATCGATGTGTCCCTGGGGTTGATGACGTTCGGCCTGCCAAGGGCTTACATCAAAACGGTGAAGGCGACGTTTCCCAATCATGGCTTTCACAGGATGCTGATCAGGCTCACGGCGCGGCAGTTCCTGCGCTCCCCGCTCAAGCCATTGCCGATGTTTCGCTGGTAAAACCGCTCAATGGATCATGGTGTCGGCACCACGGTGTAGTAGACGCCGTTGGCACCATAGGCAGGGCGCACCCAAGAATTCCCGCACTGATAAAACGTGCCAGCTGGGCCGGCGATCAACCCGCAGCCGGAAGGAAGCGTGGCAAAGGTCGACCCCATGGGCAGCGTCTCGGGGGCAGTAGCGACCATTCCAGCGTTATAACCGGCGCTATAGGCATCATTATCGGCATTGTCTTCAACGACGCTGGCGACAGCCGCGCCCGACACCGCTCCTGCAGCGGCCACGGCTGCCGGGGCGTAGCCACAGTTGTAACAACCGCTGCTGCCAATGACTGCCGTTGGCGGATGGTAATAACCGGTTCCATAGGTGGCCGGATGGTATACCGAGGTGCCATAGCCGTCTGCGCGATAACCGGCGGCAGTGCCGCCATTTTCACCCTGGGCGCGCCACGAGCCATCGCTCCCCCAGGCCGTCCCGCCATTCTCGTCTCTGGCGCTCCAGTTACCATCGTTGCCCGATGCCGAGCCTCCTCGAAAACCCGACGCGTTCCAGCTGCCGTCACCGCCCGAAGCCGACCCGCCGCGATTAGTCTCTCCACTCCAGCTGCCATCTCCACCCGAGGCAGAGCCGAACGCGCCGGAGCGGTTCCAGTCTCCCCCGCCCCCCCACGAACGGCCGAAACTTCCGGCATGCGACCAGGCCGCCGCCTGGTTGCAACTCAGTAGCGCAATCAACACCCCGGCAAGCGTCAAGATTGATCGACTCATGGCTCAGTCACCTCATTCGGTTTTTTGCGGTTTTGCCACCGGTTCTTTAACCCCTGCAGGGGCGCGCATGCCCGGTGGCGGGGCAAACTGAATGCGTTGCGCCTTCTCACTGTTCTGTGGCCTGAAGAACTGCTCAGGCATCGCCGATTCGAGCTTCCAGTCGCTGAACGCAACCTGATGCCGCGATTGCGTCGGATCGTCCCGAAACACGGCACGCAGCATGCGCGGCAACTTGTCCTGCGTACCGACCCACGCTTGCACAAACACGGTATCGCTGGCGTAGGCAATGACGTCGGTGGTGGTGTCGCCAACCACCGTGGACTGACCGATGTAAAACGCCAGGCGCAGGTCCTTCGACAAATCCTTGTAGGGGTCGGCGACGATCACATCGGTAAAGGGAAAGTAGATCGCGGCTCGCTGGTACGCGGCCTCCAGCGTCGCATCGATAGTGGGTGGCGCGTCCGCCTGGGCCAGCAGGTTTTCCTTCGGTGCGTAGGCATAGGCCTGTTTACCATCGTAGTAAAACTCGGTCGCCGGGCCGTCACCCGAGGTTAAAACGCGCAGGTGATCTGGCCGTTGCACGGTCACCAACGCGACGGTGTTGTAGGCCAGAGGTGGCCCCGGTCGGCTGGGTTTTTCGTAAGTGGTAATGGCTTTGAAACTCATGCCCGGCGTGCTCGTCAACTTGGCACTCATGGCCTTGAGAACGTCCAGCGCCTTGGGTTCCAGTTGCATGGCTGGCGCCGCCTCAACAGCGGGTTGTGCCGCGTGCAAAGGACCGGCAAACAAGTACACCAGCCAGCCAAAGAAGAACAATCGGGCCTGCGTTGGGAAAGACGGCATCGTTTGCTCTCCACCGAGATCTGTTGGAGCACTAAAGTCTAGCAATGCCCCGGAACCAGACGGAATATTTTCCGATCATCCCGCCATTGCCCATGACCACTGCGTGCAAGCCCGGCCACCTCCACCCGATGAAAATCATCATCAAATAAGAAAAAAAACTGATTGCCTGAGCGACAACGGCACTTTTTCGGCCAATTGCTGCTGAATATTTCGCAGGTCGTACTACGCTCTTGCGGGGGAAAGCCATTTTCACTACCGGTCGGGGGACCTGTTTCGACACCCCATTCCCGCAAGCAGGAGTTCCACATGAACCAGACAAAGCTTTCCAGGCTCTTCGCCGCATCGGTGCTGTTGTCTGCAATGGCTCTACCCGGCATCTCCCAGGCAGCAGACAAATCGGCCCCTAATATCCTGGTGATCATGGGCGACGATATCGGCTGGTCGAATATCGGTGTCTACAACCAGGGCATGATGGCCGGCCGCACCCCCAACCTCGACCAGCTCGCGGCCGAAGGCATGCGCTTCACCGATTATTACGCCGAGGCCAGTTGCACGGCCGGGCGCGCCAATTTCATCACCGGTGAACTGCCGATCCGCACCGGGATGACCACGGTCGGCCAGGCCGGCTCGCCTGTCGGCATTCCTGCTGAAGCGGTCACCATTGCCACCGCACTCAAGGCCATGGGTTACGCCACCGGCCAGTTCGGCAAGAATCACTTGGGCGACTTGAACGAGTTCCTGCCGACGGTGCACGGCTTCGACGAATTCTTTGGCTACCTCTATCACCTCGACGCCATGGAAGACCCGGCGCACCCCAACTATCCGCAAGACCTGCTAGCGACTGTCGGCCCACGCAACATGGTCCACAGTTGGGCCACCACCACCGATGACAGCACCGTGATGCCGCGTTGGGGCAAGGTCGGCAAACAGAAAATCGAAGACGCCGGCACGCTGTATCCAGAGCGGATGAAAACCGTCGACGAGGAGATCCGCGACAAGACCTTTACCTTCATCGACAAGGCCAAGCAGGACAACAAACCCTTCTTCGTCTGGCTCAATCCAACTCGCATGCACATCGTTACCCACCTGTCCGATAAATACGAAGCCATGCGCAACTCGGAAAACGGCTGGTCGGAACAGGAAGCCGGCATGGCGCAACTTGACGACGTCGTTGGCGATGTCATGGCCAAGCTGAAGAAAGACGGGCTGGCCGATAACACCATCGTCATTTTCACTACCGACAATGGCGCTGAGAACTTCACTTGGCCGGATGGCGGCACCACCCCGTTTGCCATGGGCAAAGGCACCATTATGGAAGGCGGCTTCCGGGTACCGGCGATTATTCGCTGGCCGGGCAAAGTACCGGCCAACCAGGTCGCCAACGGCATCATGTCGGGCATGGACTGGTTCCCGACCCTGGTCGCGGCAGCGGGTAACCCGAACATCACCGCCGAACTGCTCAAGGGTAAACAACTGGGCGATACCACCTACAAAGTGCACCTCGACGGTTACGACCAGACGCCGATGATTACCGGAAAGGGTCCGTCGAACCGCCACGAGATCTTCTACTTTGGAGAGAGCACCCTCGGTGCAGTGCGCATCGATGACTACAAGTATCGTTTCATTGACCAGCCAAGTGCCTGGTTGGGAGCTAAGGTTGCGGTGGACGTGCCGTACCTGACCAACCTGCGGCTCGACCCGTTCGAACGCATGGGCTGGGCGGACAATGGGGCCGCGCAAGGTTCGACGCAATACTTTGACTGGTTCAAGTATCAGTTCTGGCGTTTTGTGTTTGTCCAGCAACAGGTCGCCAAACTGGCTGAAACCGCCATCGAGTTCCCGCCGATGCAAAAAGGCGCGAGCTTCAACCTCGACTCGGTCAAGGCCAAGATCGAAGCGGCCCGGGCAGCCATGGCCAAGTAACCAGCAGAATCCAGGGGTGGCTGGCGCCAGCCACCCTTGTTTGAAGGGACATTTCCTGGGGGGAAACCATGCGAACAAGAACAGTTGCTCTACCCACATTCACCCTTCTTGCGCTCTGCTGCCAGCAAGCCTGGGCTGGCGGAATCATGCTCTACGAAATCGGCACCGATAACGCCGGCCTGGCCAACGCCGGTGCCGCTGCGCGCGCTCAAGGCCCCTCGACCATCGCCAGCAATCCGGCGGGTATGAGTTACCTGCCCGGCACGCAAATCACCGCAGGCTTGCAGGTGCTTTATGGCGACTTGAGTTTCGATCGAGACTCCGGCACCAACGTTTCAGGCCGTAACAGTGGCAATGCCCTCGATCCGATTCCCGGCGCCAGCTTCTTTGTCACGCATGAACTCGACGATCACTGGAGCGTCGGTTTCGGCCAGTACGGCGACTTCGGGCTGGCACTCAATTACGACAACGATTGGTCCGGGCGCTACTTCGCACAGAACGTCAGCCTGCTCGGTTTGTCCCTGGTGCCGAGCGTGGCCTACCGCTTCAATGAGCAGTGGTCGGTGGGCGTGGGCATCAAAGCCATGTACGGCATATTGAAGGCAGATACCGCCATTGACCGCTCTCCCTTCGGCTTCACCGACCGCGCAGATGGCCAGTTCAAATACAAGGATGGCACCTGGGGCTATGGCGCCAACGTTGGGGTCATCTACGCACCACAACCCGGTACGCGCATCGGCCTGACCTACACCAGCAAAGTCGATCTGGACTTCGAGGATCGGCTGGATGTGAAAGGCGACGGCCGCCTGCTGGATCGCATCAACAACACCAACACTAAAATCGACACATCAGTGCCGCAGACCGTGACCCTGAGCCTGTACCAGCAACTCGACCGCCAATGGGCCTTGCTGGCCTCGGCCAACTGGCAGGACTGGTCTGAGTTCGGTGAGATCGGGGTGGAGGTCGATACCAGCGCGTTGGGGGCTCAATCGAAAACGGTCGACGCCGGGTTCAAGGACACCTGGCACCTTTCGCTGGGCGCGCAATACCATGCCACCGAACAATGGTTGTGGAACGTCGGTATGGCCTACGACAGCAGCGCAGTCTCGGACAGCAATCGCTCCGTTATCTTGCCGATGAACGAATCTTGGCGCATTGCCACAGGAGCCACCTATGCTCTGAACAAGGACACCGACGTGAATGTCAGCTGGGCCATGATCTGGCTCGACGACATGCCCGACAACCAGACCAAGGCCGTGTCAGGCGATCGAATTTCCGGTCAATTCGACAAAGCCTGGATTCAAGCCCTGACCGGCAACATGACTTGGCGTTTTTGATGCACTGCAATGAACAACACGACTCAAACCATGGAGTAAACACCACTATGAATCTGTCACGAAACTTGCTCATCGGTGCTGCACTGACCGGCGTCTTGCTTGGCGGTTGTACTTCGAAGGTCACGGAAAAGGAACAATATTCCGGTTACCTGTCGAGCTACAACAACCTGCAGGAAGTCGAAACGCCCAGCGGTGGTACGGCAATGCGTTGGGTGAGCCCATCGTGGAACCCGAATGCGTATGACACCGTGGCGTTCAACAAGCTGGAATTCTACCCGGCGCCGAAACCCAACGAGCGGGTGAATCAGCAGACGCTGGCCGATATTCAGAGCTACATGACCAGCAAAGCCAAAGCCACGCTGGGCACCAAATACCGGGTTGTGACCAACTCGGCGTCAGCACCGGCCGGCTCCAGGACCTTGATCTTGCGCGCGGCGATCACCGGGGTCAGCGCCTCGAACGAAGGCATGAAGTGGTATGAAGTGGTGCCGATCGCTGCCGTTGTCGGGGCGACACAGGCAGCCACCGGTCATCGTGACCAGGACACCGAACTGTATATCGAAGCTGAATTCGTCGATGCCAGAACCAACCAGACCGTGGGCAGAGTCGTGCGCAAGGTCTTTGGTACCACCCTGGAAAACGAAAGCCAGAACGTCACTGCCAAGGATTTTAAAGCGGCCATCGACAAGCTGAACTCCGACCTCCTGCAATTCATCAAGTAACAAAGAGCGCCGGCTGGCGCCCTGTTGAAGGGGCGCCGGCATCCTCACTGCCGATTACTTTTTCATCCCCACCCGTCGCCGCATCTCGGCCGTAATCGTCTGCCGGGTTTTCCTCATGCCCGCCCAAGGCCCCTCACCCACCTCGGCCAGTCGCTCATGCACATTGTGCACGTTCCATTGGTTCCCCCCTTTGAGCTCGGCCACTTCCTCGCGAAAGATTGGCACCGACACCGGTAAACCTTCACGAGTACGCACGGCGTAGGCGCAAATGGTGGTGGCACCCAGACCGTTGCGCAGGTAATCGATGAAGATCCGCCCGACCCGATTCTTCGGCCCCGAGACGGCAGAAAAGCGTTCCGGCAACAGCTTCGCCATGTGGCTGACAATCGCATGGCTGAAGTCCTTCACCTCGTCCCAACCCTGCTTGCGGGTCAGCGGCACCACCAGGTGAATACCCTTGCCGCCGCTGGTTTTGAGGAAGGCCTTGAACCCCAGTTCATCGAGCACCGACAGCGTTAGCTGAGTCGCCTCGACCATGCTTTTCCAGGGCAGCGCCGGGTCCGGATCAAGGTCGAGCACGAAACGATCGGGCCGCTCGAGATTATCGGCGGTGGCATTCCAGGTGTGCAGCTCCACGGTACTCATTTGCACGGCGCCAATCAGCGCTTGGGCGTTGTTGATGATCATCACCGGTTGGCCGGTGAGTGCCTTGTCCAGCGTGGTGATGCCTGGAATGGCCAAGTGCTCGGCATTTTTCTGGAAAAACAACTCACCAGCGATCCCCTCCGGTGCACGAACCAGTGCCACGGGCCTGTCCTTGAGCTCGGGCAAAATCCACTGCGCAACGCTGGCGTAATACTCGGCCAACTGAACTTTGGTGGTCCCGGTGGTGGCGTCGATCACCCGGTCGGGGTGGGTGATGCGCACCTCGCCCTTGACCAGGCCAGCCTGCGACGGTGCAGGTTGCGCACCGGCGGTTTTTTTCTCTGGGGTCTTCACCACGTGGGGACGCTCCTCAGTGATGCCTTTGGCGGGTTTGTCTTCGCGCAGGCCATGGAACACCGCATGGCGCACCGAGCCCTCCTTGGTCATTTCAGCAAACGCCACTTCGGCCAGCAGCGTGGGCTTGAGCCAGTGCACACCCTTGGCCTCGAAACCGCTCGGTGGGTTGACCACCGACGGCTTCTTCGTCTGCCAGGGTTTGAGCTGTTCGAAGATGCGCTTGAGCGTCGTCTCGTTGAATCCGGTGCCAACCTTCCCGGCGTAACGCAATTGAGCGCTGTCACGGTCGTGCAACCCGAGCAATAAGGCACCGAATGCATGACGCGACCCTTTCGGATCGGTGTAGCCGACCACCACGAATTCCTGCCGATGTTTGCACTTGAGCTTGATCCAGTCGCTGCTGCGTCGTGACACATAAGGTGAGCCCATGCGCTTGCCGATCAACCCTTCCATCTGCATTTGGCAGGCGCTGTTGAGCAAGGCGTCTGGTGCTTCAGCGAATGAATCCGAGAAGCGCAGCAGCGGGTCATGATTGAGCTTGAGCACGGTCGACAGCGCCACCCTGCGTTCTTCGACCGGCACCTCGCGCAGGTCCACGCCGTTGAGATAAGGCAGGTCGAACAAGTAGTACACGATGTTGGCGCTGGCACCGGCGTCGAAGGCATTTTGCAGCGCCTGAAAGTCCGGTACGCCCTGCTCGTTGGCCACCACCATTTCACCGTCAAGCCAGGCTGATTCGAGGCCCAATGCCGCCAAGGCTTCGGCCTGTCTGGGCAGTTTGTGGGTCCAGTCGTGACCGTTACGGGTGAAGAGCCTGACGTCGCTGTGGTCGATGCGGGCCATGATCCGGTAACCGTCGAACTTGATCTCGTAAAGCCACTGACCGTCCGGAGCCTTCTCCACCAACGTGGCCAGTTCGGGTTTGAGCTGCTCTGGCAGTTTGGCTTTGCGAGCGCCGGTGAGTGGCGCCGATGCCTCTTTAGTCGCCACTTTGCGTGCCGGTTGCTTGACGGGTTTGGGTTTAACCGTCGACTTCGATTGTTTGGCCAGGAGGGTCCGATCACTGAGCACGCTGTCGGGCTCGGCGGTGACCACGTCGTAATCGCTCTCGGGCTTGGCCGAGCTGTCCTGATGCTTGATCAGAAACCATTGCTCCTGATTGCCCGGCATGTGCGTGCGCACCAGGTTCCATAGACCGCCAAGCTTCTCGCCTTGCAGTTCGAACTTGAGCTTGCCCTTGGCGTAGGCCTTGACTGGATCCTCCTGCGGAATCCACACACCGCGGTCCCACACGATCACATCGCCCGCGCCGTAATGCCCTTCGGGAATGCTGCCCTCAAACGTCGCGTAATCGAGCGGATGGTCTTCGACGTGAACCGCCAGACGCTTGACCTTGGGGTCCAGGGACGGGCCTTTAGGCACCGCCCAGCTTTTCAGCGCCCCCTCAAGTTCCAGCCGAAAGTCGTAATGCAGGCGTGAGGCGTCGTGCTTCTGAATGCAGAACTGCAACGCGTGGTCTTTCGCGTTTTTTTTGGCCAGGCGTTTGGTCGCGACGGGCTCTGAGGTCGCCGAAAAATCGCGCAAGCGGTTGTAGTCATCCAGGGTCTTGTTCATGGCATACCTGCTGCCGATGCCGCCGTCATGAAGGCGTCTCTAATCAGCAGAGCAACCGGGCCAGATAAAAATTCCATCGGCATTCAAACCACCCGGACAAACGGGCCTCAGGCGCGGCACCCGACGGCTCGCGGGTGAATATACTCAGCCAGTGCGGATTCATCCTGCGGAGAGCAATCATGCGAACGGTTCACATCATCGAGCAAGCCCAAACGCCGACACCGGTGAATGTCGTCGGCGAGGCGATCACGATTCTCGCCGGCGGCGATCTGAGCAAGCCTTTTGAAATGCACATTCAGGAAGGCGTGCAAGGTGGCGGGCCGCCGCCGCACTTTCATCCGTGGGATGAAGCGTTCTATGTGGTCGACGGCGAGGTCGAAGTGACGGTAGCGGGCACGTCCACCACGGTGTCAGCCGGGGGCTACGTGCATATTCCCGGTGGGGCGATCCATGCTTACAAGAACCTCAGCCCGACCGCGAAAATGATTGGTGTGGTCTCCGATCCAAGGGGCGGGCAGTTCTTTGCGGCGGTGGATCGGCTGCGGGTGCCGGAGGATTTGCCGCGGATCCTTGAGATCGCCGCGGCGCATGGCGTTACGTTTCTGCTGTAGCGTCCGTTACAGCCGCTCAGGCCGCGCCTCCCTTGGCCTGCTGCTCCAGATGCACTTGCAGTTCAGGATCAATCTCCAGCGCCGCTGCCAATTCGTCGAGATAGGTCCGCTCGGCGTCCCCCTGATCGTTCACCAGCATCACGCTCGCCAGGTACATTTCCGCCGCAATCGCCGGGTCCGTTGCCGACACCGCCACATCGGCGGCATCCAGCTGCCGGGCCACCTCTTCATCCAGCCATTGCTGAAGGTCTGGGTCATCGGTGTGCTTGCCGATTTCAGCGCTGATTAGCTGCTTCTCGGCCGCATCAATGCGGCCATCGGCTTTCGCCGCCGCAATCAATGCACGCAACACGGCATGACTGTGGTCTTCTATTTCCGGCCCCGACAATAGATCAGCCGTGCGCGGTGGCTGTCGGGGTGCCGAAGCCTGACTGCGCTGCCAGCTCTGATACGCCTGGAATGCCATCATTCCCAGCGACGCCAAGGCCGCGTAATTGGTGCCGCCACCGGAGCGACTCTGGGTCGAACCACCCGTCGCTGAACCACCGCCGAGCAAACCGCCGAGCAATCCACCCAGGCCGCCACCGCCACTGCTTGAACCGCCCCCTCCGCCCACCAGGCCACCCAGCAAGCCACCGAGTCCGCCCAGCGGATCTTGAGACGACGCGCCACCGCCGCCCTGTTGACCCATCGAGCCCTGGCCGGCCCGCAGCAATTGTTCGAGCAGATCGCTGGTGTTCATGACGCTGTCCTCTTCAAGAGAAGTTGATCCGGTCAGGCAACGATAGTCCTCACCGACAAATGCGCCACGACCATTGGGCTGCTGAAATCAGACGGTGCGCCAGCGTCGACGTTTCCTCGAACGCCCGGCGTTTATCCGGGGTATTTTCTTGCCATGCAGCTAAGATTTACAGACGCTGAACCTTATCCCCGGATTCCCGGTCGATACCTGCAACCGACCCGGTTTGCCGACACCCCCACTTGAAGGGGTGATAACAGGCTTGCTTCATTTTCTGGAGAACGCCCCCGTGATTTCGACCGTACACATTGCCAGGCTCAAAGCTTGGGGCGCCCATGGTTTTACCGCCACCGGCGTGGTGACTGCCTTCCTCGCCACCCTGGCATTGCTGGATAACCAGCCGACCCAGTGCCTGCTATGGCTGGGCGTCGCGCTGATCGTCGACGGGCTGGATGGCGCGCTGGCGCGCAAGGTCAATGTGCAATCGGTGCTGCCCAGTTTCGATGGCTCGATTCTGGACCTGGTGATCGACTACCTGACCTATGTGTTTATCCCGGCGCTGTTCATCTATCGCTACATCCCGCTGCCGGACTACACGCTGCTGCTGAGCGTGTCGCTGATTCTGGTGTCGTCGCTGTTCTGCTTCTGCAACGTCAACATGAAGAGCAAAGACAACTACTTCCAGGGCTTTCCGGCCGCGTGGAATGTGGTTGCGCTGTGCCTGTACATCATCGCGCCGACGCCATGGATCACCTTGCTCACCGTCATTGGCCTGGCCTTGTTGACCGTGACGCGGATGAAGTTCCTGCACCCGTTTCGCGTGCGCAAGTTCATGCCGATCAACATTGCGGTGACGGCCATTTGGCTGCTGTGCAGTTTGTCGCTGGTGATCAACCATCCCGTCATCAATCCGATGGTGATGGGGCTTTGGTTGCTGATGTCGGCGTATTTCCTGGGGATCTGCCTCTGGCGCACGGCGCTGGAGTGGCATGACGGCTCGCGGCACCCGTAACGCCATGGCCATTCATATCGTCCGCCTCGGCTCGCCGCGCTCCCCTGATGAAGGCTTGCGCCTGGGCACCGTGCGCCGTCCACCCCGTGGCGTACCGAAGGCCGAGTTTGCCCGCCGTGATTTTTACGACGTGTGGCAGCCGCTGCTGTCGCCGAGTGCCGAATTGGTGGCTGAAGCCAAAGCGGCCACGGACGACAAGGCCTGGGAGGCCTTCAGACGCAAGTTCAAGGCAGAAATGAACCAACCCGCGCCAAGCCAGTTACTGGACCTGTTGGCCGCCCTCTCCCATCACACTTCGCTGGCTGTGGGTTGTTATTGCGAGGATGAGGCGCACTGTCACCGCTCGGTGTTGCGCGAACTGCTGGCGGCCCGAGGCGCCAGCATCGTGTAACCTCCAAAGCATACAAAATCCCCTGTAGGAGCTGAGCTTGCTCGCGATGGCGGTGTGTCAGACAGCATAAATATCGATCGATACGCCGCCATCGCGAGCAAGCTCGGCTCCTACAGTCAGATCTATGCAGGTTCAGCGCCTGGTGATGACCACCTCAAGGTATTCACTCGGCACCACCAGCGACTTCTCCCCCGCCCGGTTCATCCGGTTCAACAGCTCGGTCAGGTCCTGTTCAAAGGCCTCGGCGCCCTCGGGAGGCAGCACGGCGAAGGCTTTATGGATCGGCCCGTACCAGTTGCGGAAGACGTCGATGAAGTGCGCCGGCGAGCGATAGCGGAAATTGAAGGCACGACGCGTCACCTGGACCAGGAAGTCGTGTTCATCAAAGTGTGAATGCAGCCAGGCCTCGGTGCCCCAGTTGGACGGCGGTTGTGCCCCCAGCGGTGGCGGCAGGTGCTGGCCCAGGGTCTTGAACACCTGGCCGACAAAACCTTCCGGCGTCCAGTTGGCCAGGCCGATCCGGCCACCGGGGCGGCAGACTCGCGCCAGTTCTGCGGCCGCTTTGGGTTGGTCCGGCGTAAACATCACGCCGAACGTCGACAGCACGGCATCGAAGCTCGCGTCCTCGAACGGCAGCGCCTCGGCGTCGGCCACCTGGAAGGTCACTGGCAAACGCTCGGCCCTGGCCCGTTCTTCGCCACGCTCCAGCAACGCGCCGACGTAATCGGTCGAGGTGACAGCGCAGCCTCGGCGTGCGGCGGCGAGTGTTGCATTGCCGTTACCGGCGGCCACGTCCAGCACCCGCTCGTCACAGAGCAGGTCGCAGGCTTCGGCAAGTTGTTCACCGACAATCTGCAAAGTGGTCCCGATAACGGTGTAGTCGCCACTGGCCCAAGAGGCCATCTGACGGTTTTTCAGGGCAGTTAGATCAATCGGTGTACTCATGAAGTCTGCTCCGTACGGATGGCAACCGACCGCGGCCTATTCCGCCGTGGTGGGATCGATGATGCTTGCCACTTGGGAAATACGACTGGCCGGGAAACCACTACGGGTCGCGTGTTCTTTGATGAGTGCTTCGCTGGGTGAGATGTACACGCAGTAGAGCTTGTCACCGGTGACGTAACTCTGAAGCCACTGCACCTCTGGCAATTCGCGCAACACGCTGCAGGACTTTAGCGCGGCGGCTTTCAAATCCCGTTCTGACAGTGTTCCAGCGCCCGGGATATCGCGTTCTATGACGAACTTCGGCATGGCAACCTCTCATTCTTGTTATTGATGACAGGGTCGGTAGTGAACCTGTAGGCAAACTATCGCCCCGGCGCACGCCCGCGTCCTGCCCGATCGTCGGCCAACCTTGTCCGATCGTCCGGAGGTTTGGCGCAGCGCGGTGACAGGCTCACAATCAACACCATTCGTACACGGGGAAACCTCCATGGACGCCCTCTCCCAAACCTTGCGTGTCGTGCGCCTGGTCGGCGCGATTTTTATCAATGCCCGGTTCACCGCGCCCTGGTGCTATCAGTCGCCGAGCGCCGACACGGCGGCACCGTTTCTGGAACCCGGTGCCGAGCGCGTGGTGATTTTCCACCTGATCACCGAAGGCGAGTGTTACGTCGAACTCGGTGATGATCCGCCGCTGCTGCTGTCGGCTGGCGATGTGGTGGTGTTTCCGCAGGGGCATGCCCATCGCATGAGCTCTAAACCCGGACTGCCGCCCGCCACGGGTGCGCGGCTGGACGTCGTGCTGGCGCGGCGTCCACGGCAATTGAGTTATGGCGGGGGCGGCGCGGTCACGCGGTTGGTGTGCGGCTATCTGGCGTGCGATACGCGGTTGGCAGGCATGTTGCTGACGGGCCTGCCGGCGGTGGTCCGGGTCAACGTGCGCGGCTCGAATGCCGGGATCTGGCTGGAGTCTTCAGTGCGTTATGCGCTGGCCGAAGCCCGCTCGCCCAGGCCTGGCGGCGAAGGCGTGCTGGCCAAACTGGCCGAGGTGTTGTTCATCGAAGTGCTGCGCCTGTACATGCAAGAACAGGGCGAAGGGCAAACCGGGTGGCTGGCGGGTGTCGGCGACCGGATTGTCGGCGCCGCGTTGAATGCCCTGCACAAAAAGCCCTGTCACGCCTGGACCGTGGATGAACTGGCGCGCACGGCCGGGACGTCAAGATCGGTATTGGCCGAGCGCTTTCAGCAATTGGTGGGGAGCTCGCCCATGCAGTACCTGACGCAATGGCGGATGTTGCTGGCGGCCAACCTGTTACGCAGCAGTAACAGCTCATTGATACGCATCGCCGAAGAGGTGGGTTACCAGACCGATACGGCGTTCAGCCGGGCCTTTCGCCGCGAGTTCGGTACGCCACCCGCTGCGTGGCGGCGTAATCAGGAGAAAAAATCAATGGCCCACGGCGCGGAGCCTGTGGGCCATTGATTTGGAGGGTTACGCCGCAGGCGCTTTGGCTTCTTCCAGCAGTTGTTGAATCATCTTCTCCTGCGTCTCGTAGCTGCCTTCACCGAAGTGGGTGTAACGCACCTGACCCTTGGCGTCGATCAGGTAATGCGCCGGCCAGTATTGGTTATCGAATGCACGCCAGATCGTGTAGTTGTTGTCGATCGCCACCGGGTAGGTGATGCCGAGTTTTTTCACCTGATCCTTGACGTTGTCGATGATGCGCTCGAAACCGTATTCCGGAGTGTGCACGCCAATCACTACCAGGCCTTCCTTCTCGTATTTCTTTGCCCAGTCCTTCACATACGGCAGCGTGTGCTGGCAGTTGATGCAGTCGAAGGTCCAGAAATCCACCAGTACCACTTTGCCTTTCAGCGATTCGCGGGTCAGGGCCGGTGAGTTGATCCATTCGACGGCGCCGTTCAGTGAGGGCATCGCGCCTTGGGCGTTGTCCATCGGGTCGGCTTTGACTTTGCTGACAAAGTAATCGACGACCTTCGGCACGTTTTCCAGCACACCTTTCTCCAGGCTGCTGACGCCTTCGGACGATGTACCGGCCAGCAGGGTTTTGTCCGCGCCGGTGGAAATCACCGCGGCGGCAGCCAGCACCGCGACACCGGCACCACGACGCAGCCATCCAGTGACCGGGATCGACGCTTTCAAGCGATTGACCAGGCCGCGACCGGCGAAAATCAATACCCCCAGCGACAACGCACTGCCCAGGCCGTATGCCACCAGCAACAGGCTGGTTTGCGCATTGGCGCCTTGCAGCATGGCGCCGGTGAGGATGACCCCGAGGATCGGCCCGGCGCAGGGTGCCCACAGCAGGCCGGTGGCCACACCGATCATGACCGAACTCAACGGGCCGGAGATTTTGCGCGAATCCGGATCCAGACGGTTGCCCAACGCCACAAACGGACGGGCCAGCCAGTCTCCGACCCGGGCAGAGATCAACGACAAGGCAAACAGCCCCATCACGATCAGGGCCACATGGCGACCGGTGTTGTTGGCCTGCACCACCCACTCGCTGCTGACCACGGCCAGGCTGGAAATCAGGGCGAAGGTCAGGACCATGCCGCCGAGGGTCAGCAGAATGGAGGAACGTGTACGTTTGACCCCGGCAAACAGGAACGGTACGACCGGCAGGATGCAAGGACTGAGGACGGTCAATATGCCGCCCAGGAAAGCGATGAGGAACATGAGTTCACCTTTGAAATAAAGAGCGCGGCACACTGAAAATCCCTGTGGGAGCGAGCTTGCTCGCGATGAGGTCAGTACACCCAACATGGATGTCGACTGACACTCAGCCATCGCGAGCAAGCTCGCTCCCACAGTGGGTGGTGGTGGTTGGATAAGTTGTGTCTGGCATCAGGCAGTCTGGCTATGCAGTTGCTGCCCCTGTGGCGTCCGGCTACCGCCGTTCTCTGCCACCATCTGCCCCTGCGGCGTCCGGCTATAACCGTCCTCGGCCAGAAATGCGGTGGAATCCTTGTGCGCCACCGGCGTCAGCTGGAAGCAGGTGGCGCTGCCACAGCTGCTTTGTTCCACAGCGGCGTTGGCATGGGCGGCGGCGCCGGCGACGGTGAAGGCAATGGCGGTCAAATAGCGGCTTACGTTGTTCATGAGGGTCTTCCTGTTTCGAAGGGGGTGGGCAATGGGTGATCGCAGCAATCAGTTGTCCGAGTTGCAGTTGTCAGCCACTTTTCGGTAGTCAAGAACCTGGGTTTTGTTCTGCGAATCCAGGTAGGTCAGTTGCGCATCCACCACCCCGCAGGTAGCGGCCGGGTCTTGTGTCAGCGAGACGACTTTCTTGATGTCCAGATGAGTACCGTAGGTGTAGGTTCTCGGTGTAACGTCAGCTTCGGCACGGGCCGACAAGGTGCAGATGTTCAGGGCGGCAAACAGGCATGCGGCGTAGATGGCTTTCGTGTTCATGGCGATGTCCTCAAGGCTTCAATGGGTAGGTCGTTCGATTGAGCCGAGGCGGTCTGGTGTGCCTCGATGGAACCTATTAGAAGCCTGCGAGGTATCTGGCCTGTGTCGAAAACAGGCGCGTATAAATCGGTACGTATCAAAGCCGCCCTGCGATACACAGCGATACAAACCCCCTGGAAACAGCTGTTTTTGCGTTCATGTGTATCCGCCGCCCTGCCAGATACACTGCAATACAAAGCGCGGAAGGCGAGCGGGCCAAGGCTCGATAGACTGGGCAGCATTCCCCTACTGACAGAGGCAAGGCCCCATGGAACACGTCGATCACATTCTCATCGTCGACGATGACCGCGAGATCCGGGAGCTGGTAGGCAACTACCTGAAGAAGAACGGCCTGCGCACCACTGTGGTCGCCGACGGGCGCCAAATGCGCACCTTCCTTGAAACCACGCCGGTGGACCTGATCGTGCTCGACATCATGATGCCCGGCGACGACGGCCTGATGCTCTGCCGTGAATTGCGCGCCGGCAAACACAAGGCCACGCCGGTGTTGATGCTCACCGCGCGCAACGACGAAACCGACCGCATCATCGGCCTGGAAATGGGCGCCGACGATTACCTGGTCAAACCCTTCGCCGCCCGCGAGTTGCTCGCCCGCATCAACGCCGTGCTGCGCCGCACGCGCATGCTGCCGCCGAACCTGGTGGTGACCGAGAGCGGTCGCCTGCTGGCGTTCGGTCGTTGGCGCCTGGACACCTCGGCCCGGCACCTGCTGGACGAAGACGGCACCATGGTGGCGCTGAGCGGTGCCGAATATCGCCTGCTGCGAGTGTTTCTCGATCACCCGCAGCGGGTGCTCAATCGCGATCAACTGCTGAACCTGACCCAGGGCCGCGACGCCGATCTGTTTGACCGCTCCATCGACTTGCTGGTCAGCCGCTTGCGCCAGCGCTTGCTGGACGATGCCCGCGAACCGGCCTACATCAAAACCGTGCGCAGCGAGGGCTATGTGTTTTCGTTGGCGGTGGAAGTACTCGGGGCGCCCTCATGAACGTCACGATTCGTTGGCCGCGTACCCTCGCCTCACGCCTGTCGTTGATCTTCCTGATTGGCTTGATCCTGGCGCAAGCGCTGTCCTTCGGCGCGCAGTACTACGAGCGTTACGAAACCGCGAAAAACACCATGCTCGGTAACCTGGAGACCGATGTCTCGACGTCCATCGCCATCCTCGACCGCTTGCCCGCCGCGGAACGGGCAAGCTGGTTGCAACAACTGGATCGGCGCAATTACCGCTATTTGCTGGACGAAGGTTCGCCGGGCACGGCCATGAGTGACACGCCGATTGCGGTGACCTCGATCAAGGACGCCATCGGCAAGGACTACCCAATGACCGTGACCGACATTCCCGGCCCGATCAAACACTTCCAGGTTCATCTGAAACTGGCCGATGGCAGCCCGGTTACCATCGACGTGCGCCCATCGATGGTGCCGCTGTCGCCGTGGCTGCCGTTCGTCTTGCTCGGCCAATTGGCGTTGATGATTGCCTGCACCTGGCTGGCCGTCAGAATCGCCATCCGCCCCCTCACGCGCCTCGCGCAAGCCGTGGACACCCTGGACCCGAACGCCCACCCCGTGCACCTGGACGAAAAAGGCCCGACCGAAGTTGCCCACGCCGCGAAGGCGTTCAATGCCATGCAGGCGCGCATCGCCGCGTACCTCAAAGAACGCATGCAACTGCTGGCGGCCATTTCCCACGACCTGCAAACCCCGATCACCCGCATGAAACTGCGCGCCGAATTCATGGACGACTCCAGCGAGAAAGACAAACTGTGGAACGACCTCGGCGAGATGGAGCATCTGGTACGCGAAGGCGTGGCGTATGCCCGCAGCGTCCATGGTGCTACCGAAGAAAGCCGGCGCACCGACCTGGACTCGTTCCTCGACAGCCTGGTGTTCGACTATCAGGACATGGGCAAAGACGTATCGCTGGAAGGCAAAAGTGCCACGGTGATCGACACCCGTCCCCATGCGTTACGTCGAGTGTTGGTGAACCTCACCGACAACGCGCTGAAGTTCGCCGGAGCCGCCGAACTCTGGGTTGAAAGCAAAAACGGCAACCTGTCGGTGAAAGTCATGGATCGCGGGCCGGGCATCTCCGAGGAAGAACTGGCGCACGTGATGGAACCGTTCTACCGCGTCGAAAACTCGCGTAACCGCAGCACCGGCGGGACCGGGCTGGGCCTGGCGATTGCGCAGCAATTGGCGATCGCCATCGGTGGCTCGTTGACGCTGAGCAATCGCGAGGGGGGTGGGTTGTGTGCGGAGCTGAAATTGACGGCTCGACCTGTCAGTCAGTAAAAAAACGCAAGGGCCAGGGAAAGCCTTTATATTGTCGGACGCTGCCGGTCGGCTCGTCCCTGCGGCGCAACTGGCAACGCCTCATCACTAATATGGACATTGGCAAATGGATGACAACAGAAGGCCCATCAAGACGCGCTCGGCGGGTTGGGCGAAACGTATCACCGACCGGCTGGTGAAACGCGACATTTCCCCCAATCAGATTTCCGTCGCCAGCATCGCCTTCGCACTCGCCGGGGCGCTGGCGCTAAATATTGATAACGGCCTCATTGGTTCACTCCTCTGCGCCGTCGGCATTCAACTACGCCTGCTGTGCAATCTGTTCGACGGCATGGTGGCCATCGAAGGTGGCAAGAAGTCCGACATCGGCAGCCTCTACAACGAATTCCCCGACCGTATTGCCGACAGCCTGCTGATCATCGGGCTCGGGTATGCCATCGGGCACGTCGACCTCGGATGGTTCGCGGCGTTGGCCGCGGCGCTGACAGCGTATGTTCGCGTCTTTGGCGGTTCGCTGGGCCTCAAGCAGACGTTCATGGGCCCCATGGCCAAGCAGCATCGAATGGCGGTGATGACCGCCGGGCTGTTGCTCAATGCAGTCGAAACAACGGTGTATGGCACTCACTACGTGCTGTTGATCGCGCTGCTGATCATTGCTGTCGGATCCGCCGCAACCTGCGTCACGCGAACCTTG
Source organism: Pseudomonas sp. C9 (assembly GCF_002000165.1). Taxonomy (NCBI): domain Bacteria; kingdom Pseudomonadati; phylum Pseudomonadota; class Gammaproteobacteria; order Pseudomonadales; family Pseudomonadaceae; genus Pseudomonas; species Pseudomonas sp. C9. Next base: position 522,794 of record NZ_MPAK01000001.1, read on the forward strand.
GCCATTTCGCGTCAGCTAAAGGGGAATCTCCATGTGGATCAGTAATGCGCTGATTTCCGTACTGCGTTTCCTGATCGGTGTTACGGCCCGCTGGGAAAGCCCGCCGGACCTGACCCGCCAGCGTATCTATTTTGCCAATCACACCAGCCACATGGACACGCTGGCAATTATTGCCGCCCTGCCCCCTGAAGCCCGGATCAATGTGAAACCGGTGGCCGCCGCCGACTACTGGGGCAAGAACCGCTTCCTGCGCTACATCTCGCAGAAAGGCTTGAATGCCGTGTTGATTGAGCGCAACCCCACACCCGGCACCAACGTGCTTGAGCCTATTTTCGATGTGGTGCGGTCCGGACATTCGATCATCATCTTTCCGGAAGGCACGCGTTCCAGCCAGGCATTACCGGGAGAGTTCAAATCCGGCCTGTACCGGCTCGCCGAGGCGTTCCCCGAGGTTGATCTGGTGCCCATCTACCTGGAAAACCTGCACCGCTCCATGCCCAAGGGCAAACACGTGCCGTTGCCCATCATCTGCACGATCCGTATCGGCGACCCGATGCAACGGGTTGCCGATGAGGAAAAACAGGTGTTTCTGCAACGGGCGCGTGACGCCATCGTGAGGTTGTCGGCATGACGCTTGAACAAAAATTCTTGTGGTTCTTTGGCGCCATCGCCTGCTTGCTGGCGGTGGCTTCGATCATCGGCCACGTGCTGGCCAAGCGGGCGAAAACCGAGGGCTCGATCTCGACCATCGAAAACCTCAATCAGCGAGTGAATGCCTGGTGGGGGATGGTGATCATATTCTTCGTCTCCTACCTGCTGGGCGGGAATGCGACGGTCATCCTGTTCGGCTTCATCTCACTGTTTGCGCTCAGGGAGTTCATTACCCTGACGCCGACACGCCCCGGCGACCATAACGCACTGTTTTCAGCGTTTTTCATTTTGATCCCGCTGCAATACGTGCTGATCGGTACGCACTGGTATTCGCTGTTCACACTGCTGATTCCGGTGTACGCCTTCCTGCTGCTGCCGGCGATTGCAGTGCTGAGTCAGGACACCGACAGCTTTCTGGAGCGTGCCGCCAAGATCCAGTGGGGGGTGATGATTTGCATCTACTGCATCAGCCACGCGCCGGCCCTGTTGCTGCTGGATCTGGAAGGCTTCAAAGGACAGAACGCATTGCTGCTGTTCTATCTCGTGTTTGTCGTTCAGTTGAGTGACGTGTTGCAGTACGTGTTCGGCAAGCTCTTTGGCAAACACAAGGTCGCGCCGCTGGTGAGTCCATCGAAAACCGTGGAAGGACTGGTGGGTGGCGGCATATCGGCAACGCTGATCGGTGGCTGCATGTTCTGGATGACGCCTTTCAGTTTCTGGCAGTCGCTGCTGATGTCGTTGGTGATTGTGGTGATGGGGTTTCTGGGTGGGCTGGTCATGTCGGCGATCAAACGCAGCCTCAGTGCAAAAGACTGGGGGACCATGATCAAAGGGCATGGCGGCATGCTGGACCGGATGGATTCAATCTGTTTTGCGGCGCCGATCTTCTTTCACCTGACGCGTTATTTCTTCTCCGCGTAACCCGCACCGCCGATGATCGCGATGATCGTTCCCACGCTCCGCGTGGGAATGCAGCCCTGGACGCTCCGCGTCCCTGAAGCGGACGCGGAGCGTCCGGTGAGACTTTCCCACGCAGAGCGTGGGAACGATCATGCCAGTCCCAAAACGCCTTCGCCGTGCATCTGCCGCAACAACGCTGCACCACTGGCCATAAACTCCGCCGACCCGGTTGCTCCGGCCTCCAGCGCCAGCCCTTTCAACTGAGCACGCCCCTCCAGCTCGGGGAATTGCTCGATCCGTTGCAGTAACCGCCACGCCAACGGGCTCAGCTCGGAAAACTTCACGCTCCAGTCCTCGGCCCGGCGCACCAGCAGCAACGTTGGCAGAGCCGGTGGCGTTTCAGGTTGGAAATCCGGCCCCACCAATTGCACCGGCCAGGCATACGCCACCGGCCACGCCAGGGACGAAACCTGCAACGACCGCTCCAGGATCAGCGCCACATCACTCGGCGGCAAGGGCTCGGCATCAGACTGCTGCAATGCCATCTCGACCCACTCGTAATGCGCCAGCTCGACCATGAACGGCGGCCATGCCCCCTCGTTCAATGCTGGCGGTTGAGCGGCAATAAACTCGACAAACTCCTGGGCGATCTCGCCGAATTTCGGCGTACGCGCGCGGTAGTCCCGCAGGAATATCCGTACCAGTGCGCGCCACTGCTCATCACCGAGAATTTTGATCAGCACTGGAAATGTCCCGCTGAGCAACGTCGACAGGTTGGCGAAAATCAGGTCGCGATACACCTGGGCTCGTGCGGCATACATTTCGCCGGGTGGCGCGCAGTGTTCAGGATCGCGCAAGTAGCGACCCAGGGTGGTTTGTTGTTCGAACAGGCTCGGCTTATCCATGGTGAATCCCCTCGGTTTGCAAGCGGCGAATGGTCTGCAACTCCGCGACCAATTCAGAGAATGCCGGGAAGTTGAAATCCCGCTCCAGCAGTGTCGGTTGCGCGCCGAATCGGCCATACGCCTGCGCCAGCAACCACCAGACCGCCGGTTTCACCGAGGCTCCGTGGGTGTCGATTTTCAAAGTGTCGGACTCATCGAAGTGCCCGGCCACGTGCATGGCCACCACCCGGCCTGAATCGATGCCGGCCAGAAACGACTGCGGATCAAATCCGTGATTGATCGAGTTGACGTACACGTTGTTGACGTCCAGCAGCAGGTCGCAATCGGCCTCGCGCAACACCGCGTTGGTGAATGCCACTTCGTCCATGTCCTGCTGTGGCGCGGCGTAGTAGGAAACGTTTTCCACCGCCAGGCGCCGGCCAAGAATGTCCTGAGCCTGGCGAATCCGCGCCGCCACGTGATGCACGGCTTCTTCGGTAAAGGGCAGCGGCAGCAAGTCGTAAAGGTGACCGTCATCGCTGCAGTAGCTCAGGTGTTCGCTGTACAGCGGCACGTTGTATTGATCGAGGAACACCCGCACTTCCTGCAGGAACCCGACATCCAGTGGCGCCGGGCCACCCAATGACAGGGACAAGCCGTGACAAGACAACGGAAATCGCTCGGCCAGGGTGCGAAATGCATGGCCATGGGCACCGCCGATGCCAATCCAGTTTTCCGGCGCGACTTCAAGGAAGTCGAAATCGCCGACGCGGGCGGCTTGAAGGTCTTTCATCAGGCCGCGACGCAGGCCAAGCCCGACGGTGGCCTTGGTTGATGTGGATGAGGTCTGCATGGTGTCGATCTCAATGATTGCCGAAACGGAATCACAGTTAATCGAAGCGCTGTATCGGGGCTGTGTTCGGTTGCGGCAGAAAATCGGATGGGATGTATCAGCGACGGGTCTGTACACACTGGGGTACAGACCCGCTGATGGGCGTTATGCCAGGTCGTATTTTTCACGCACCAAGTGGCCGATGCCGATGCGATCCAGCACGGTCATCGGGCACAGGAAGGTCACGCGCACGGTGCCGGGCAAGCGGCTAATGTCGATCGAGCCGGTGATGGTCGCGCGGTTAAGCACTTCGTCATACGGCAGGCCGGTGACCGAAGCGGCGCGCTTCAGACCGTTTTCGACCGCGACGTTGAGGTTCTCGCCGCTGCCGATGAACGTGATCGGGCCACTGTGTTCGATCTCGTGCTGCCCCCAGCGTTCGCCCAGTTCGCGGACTTTCTGCCGCTGTTCGGCTGTCATCGGGCGCGCCATGGGCGGCAGGTCGTCAAGGTTTTGCAGGAGAATCGGCCCTTCCAGCGTCAGGTGCTTGATCACTTCCACCTGCACTTCGGTTTCCCCGGAGCAATCGGTGGCATGCCCGGCGATCTCGCCGTTGCCCTGCTGGGCATGCATGTCGCCCATGTACACGCCGGCGCCCGGCACTTTCACCGGACAGATCAGCACGCAGCCTTCGCGGATCGAATTGGTGTCCATGTGGCCGTCGGTCTTCGCCGCGTGCAGTTCTTCGCGGGTCATGCCGAAACGGTGTGGCGCGTTGATCAGGTACTGGCCGAAATCGGCGCAGTTGTGCGAGTCCGGCAAGTCACGGGACGGCGTGGTGCCAATATTGCCGAGGAACGGGCGCATGTGCGCGGCGACGCCGGGGATGTCGGCGCGGGCCAGCGACAGGATCGAGTGCTGGGCGGCGAATTCCGGCAGTGCCGACATCTCGGAGGCGTTGCCGGCCAGTCGATTGGCAACGTCCTGATTGACGGTCAGGCTGACCTGATTTTGCGCATCAAACACGATCACGTAACCGTGGCTGAAACGAAACGCGCTGACTTCGGCGCCGCAGTTGTTGCAACGAATCGAGTCTTCACCGATGCCTTCGACGTGGCTGGCCGGGTGATCGGTGCCGCACCTGGAGCAGAATTTGGAGACGAACGGATCGCCGTTGTAGCGCCCCTCGACAAAACTCATGACCCCGGACGACGTCGCCAAAGAAGTCACGCGCATGCTTTTGATCTTGATCGCCACCGCATCGCCGACTTCGGCACCGGCGATGGCCACCGGTTGCGTGACTTCGTGGCCACCTTCGAACGCCGGCGTGATCATCGGCCCCCAGCAGCCCGGCGGGGTGCCGGTGATCAGCGTGCCACCGTCGGCCAACGGCCCGAGCATGGGCTGGCTCGGGCCGATGATGCCTTGGGTGTAATGGTCGACGCGCAGGCGATTGACGGGGTTGGTTTCAGACACAAGCTTAGTCATCAGGGGGTTCCCTTCACGGAGTGAGAATGCCTCGGCAGAACCAGAGTTCGGGCGCTGGATGGCTTGTACAGTTCATCGCAGGTTTGTATCCGGGCTGTGTTCGGCAATGGCCGGCAGTCGCAGAAACTGTATCGGGTGCGGGTTTAGATACAGTGCGATACACACCGCAAATCCCCTGAGGGAACACAAATCCCCTTGTGGGAGCGGGCTTGCTCGCGAAGGCGATATACCAGTCGATATATAGGGTGACTGACACACCGCCTTCGCGAGCAAGCCCGCTCCCACAGTGGCTCTGTGTCGATCAGGGAAACGGGTTTTCGTCGCTCCAGGCCGCAGCCCGCGGTCCACGAACTAAACTTAATTCACCCAGGACGTGCATCGGCGTCCTGTTCATTCTCACGACCACCGCCCAGAGCCGAACGCCTCGAAAAACAAGCCCTCTGGACCGTGATCCTGCCAAAGGAGCACACGTGATGGACGAGGCCAGACTCAATGATTTCATGGGCAAACTGGTAAATGACATGGGCGGCGCGGCGATGCTCGCCAACGTCATCCTCGGCGAGGAGCTCGGCCTGTATCGGGCGATGGCCGACAGCCAGCCCATCAGCCCTGAAACACTCGCCGGGAAAACCGGCTGCAACCCCCGACTGGTGCGCGAATGGCTCAGCGCCCACGCAGCCTCCGGCTACATGGAACACCGCGACGGCCAGTTCCGCCTGCCCGAAGAACAGGCCCTGGCGTTGGCCAACGAAGATTCGCCGGTGTATGTGGCCGGCGGTATCGGCGTGGTCGCCTCGTTTTTCCATGACAAGGACAAACTGGTCAAGGCCATGCGCGGCGATGGCGGCCTGCCTTGGGGCGATCACCACCCGTGCATGTTCAGCGGCACCGAGCGGTTTTTCCGGCCCGGCTACAAGGCGCACCTGATCAGCGAATGGTTGCCGGCCCTTGAGGGCGTGGTGGCGAAACTGGAGGCTGGGGCGAAAGTCGCGGACATCGGCTGTGGCCATGGCGCCTCGACAGTGATCATGGCCCAGGCGTTTCCGGATTCGCGGTTTGTCGGTTTCGACTATCACGCACCCTCCGTCACTGTCGCCACCCAGCGTGCCGAAGAAGGCGGCGTGGCCGGACGCGCCCGGTTCTTCCAGGGTACGGCCAAGAGTTATCCCGGCGACGACTATGACCTGGTCTGCTACTTCGACTGCCTGCACGACATGGGCGACCCGGTGGGCGCGGCCAAACATGCCTATGAATCGTTGAAACCGGACGGCACGGTGTTGCTGGTCGAGCCGTTCGCCAATGACTCCCTCGACGACAACATCACACCCGTGGGACGCCTGTTCTACGCCGCCTCGACCTTTATCTGCACGCCCAATTCGCTGTCCCAGGAAGTCGGCCTCGGGCTCGGCGCCCAGGCCGGTGAAGCGCGCTTGCGCAAGGTCTTCACCGAGGCCGGGTTCAAGACGTTCCGGCGGGCGACGGAAACACCGTTCAACCTGATTCTGGAGGCGCGTAAATAGCCGTCGATCCGCACCCGGACAGACGAGCTGTCCGGGTGCCCGGTCTGCTACGCTGCAAGCACTCATGGCTCTCTCCGGAGTGTTGAACATGCTCGACAGATTCCTGCGCGAACAACTCGAACAGCTTCGCCAAATGATGGCCGAGCAGCCGTTCGTGGTCCTCACTGGCGCCGGCATCAGCACCCCATCGGGCATTCCGGACTACCGCGATAACCAGGGCGTGCGACGCGGCCGGCAACCGATGATGTATCAGGAGTTTCTCTCGGCCCCGCAATCGCGTCGACGCTACTGGGCCCGGGCGATGCTCGGTTGGCCGCGCGTACGCCTGGCGCAGCCAAATGTGGCGCACGAGGCGTTGGCCAGTTTGCAAAGCGCGCAGCACATCAGTGGGCTGATCACGCAGAACGTCGACACCTTGCACGACCAGGCCGGCAGTCACGATGTGATTGAGCTGCATGGCAGCCTGCACCGGGTGCTGTGCCTGGATTGTGGCGAACGTAGCGAACGCGATTCCATTCAACGGTTGATGGAGGCGCAGAACCCCTACCTGGCGGGTGTCGATGCGGTACAAGCGCCGGATGGCGACACCTTGCTGGACGCCGCGTTTGAGGCTCGGTTTCAAGTACCGCACTGCCCGCATTGCGCAGGCGAGCGAATGAAGCCGGATGTGGTGTTTTTTGGCGAGAACGTGGCGCAGGCGACGGCGGCCAAGGCCATGGCGGCGGTTGAAAAGGCAGCGGGGTTGTTAGTCGTTGGGTCGTCGTTGATGGCGTATTCGGCATTTCGGTTGTGTCGGGCGGTGGCGGATCAAGGCAAACCGTTGATTGCGATGAACCTGGGGAAGACTCGGGCAGATGACATTCTGGATCTGAAAATTGCGGGCTCGTGCGAACAGCTCCTGCCCCTGCTGGCTCAACGCCTGACCACTTAATCACTGAAGCCCCGAATCCCCTGTGGGAGCGGGCTTGCTCGCGAAGAGGCCAGTACATTCAGCATTAATGTTGCCTGCAACACCGTCTTCGCGAGCAAGCCCGCTCCCACATTAGATTTGTGTTGGTCATCAGACCCGTGTTCACCGCGCGGGCATGCTTTGGCCGAGTCCTTCTTTGAGGATGTCGAACAACGCCTGCGCCGCCGCCGACAGTTCTACCCCTGGCTTGGTCAGCACGCCAATCGCCCGTTCCACCACCGGATCACGCAAGGTAATGCAGTGTGCGCCCAGCTCTTGCATCTGCCCGGCGCACAACGCCGGTACCGCGCTTACGCCCAGGCCGCTGGCGACCATCCGCCCGACGGTCGCCAACTGATGACTTTCAAACTCCACCGGCAATTTCATGCCCCGCGCCTGCAAATGTTCTTCCAGCATCACCCGCACCGTAGAGGGTCGCTGCAAGGTGATGAACGGCTCCTTGAGCAGCGTTTGCCAGTCGATGGCATCGAGTTCGACCAGCGGCGAGTCCTTGGGCACGATGGCCACGAAGCGGTCCATGTACAACGGCGTGAACGCCAGAGACGAACTCTGCGTCGGCTCAAACGCCACGCCCAGCTCCACTTGGCGGTCGCGGACCATTTCCAGCACCTGCTCGTTGATCACGTCATTGACCGTGACGTTGACCTTGGGATAACGCGCACGGAACGTCTTGAGAATCGGCGGCAGCAGGTTGCCGGCAAACGACGGCATGGCCGCCAGCGTCACGCGGCCACGCTGCAGGGTGAAGCGTTGGCGCAGCTCATCCTCGGCGTTGTCCCAGTCAGCGATCAACCGGCGAGCCAGAGGCACCAGCGCCTCGCCCTCGGCGGTCAGCGCCACGTTGCGCGTGTTGCGGGTGAACAGGCGCCCGCCCAGCCCGTCTTCCAGCGCCTTGATCGTCAGGCTCAACGCCGATTGCGACAGGTGCAAGCGCTCGCACGCCACGGCAAAACTCAGACTCTGGGCCACAGCCAGGAAGGCGCGGATCTGCTTGACTGTCATGACCGGTGGCTCCAACGTATTACGGGCGATTGATTAGTGAGTTTTATCTATCAATCAACCTTAAAAATCAACTTAACAAATGAATGCAGTGACGCGACACTTCATCGCATACGGCTAGCCAGCCGCCCACAAAGAATAAAAGAGGTGCATATGGCAGGTTTCGACAAGCGCGTGAGTTCCTACGAGGAAGCCATGGCCGGTCTTGAAGACGGCATGACCGTGATCGCTGGCGGCTTCGGCCTTTGCGGGATCCCGGAAAACCTGATCAACGAGATCAAGCGCAAAGGCACTCGCGACCTCACGGTGGTTTCCAACAACTGCGGCGTGGACGGTTTCGGCCTCGGCGTGCTGCTGGAAGACCGGCAGATCAGCAAAGTTGTGGCCTCGTACGTGGGCGAGAACAAGATGTTCGAAGAGCAGCTGCTCAGCGGCGCCATCGAAGTGGTCCTGACCCCGCAAGGCACCCTCGCCGAAAAAATGCGCGCTGGCGGCGCCGGCATCCCGGCCTTCTTCACCGCCACTGGCGTCGGCACTCCGGTCGCTGATGGCAAGGAAGTGCGCGAATTCCATGGCCGCCAGTACCTGATGGAAGAATCCATCACCGGCGACTTCGCCATCGTCAAAGGCTGGAAAGCCGACCATTTCGGTAACGTGATCTATCGCCACACCGCCCAGAACTTCAACCCGCTGGCCGCCACCGCCGGCAAGATCACCGTGGTTGAAGTCGAAGAAATCGTTGAACCCGGCGAGCTGGACCCGGCGCAGATCCACACCCCAGGCATCTACGTCGACCGGGTCATTTGCGGCACGTTCGAGAAGCGCATCGAACAGCGCACCGTGCGTAAGTGATCCCCTGCCCCCGGACCGAATGAAGGAATAACAACAATGGCACTTTCCCGCGAACAAATGGCTCAACGCGTCGCCCGCGAAATGCAGGACGGCTTTTACGTGAACCTGGGCATAGGCATCCCGACCCTGGTTGCCAACTACATCCCCGAAGGCATGGAAGTCATGCTGCAGTCGGAAAACGGCCTGCTCGGCATGGGTCCTTTTCCTACTGAAGAAACCATCGATGCCGACATGATCAACGCCGGCAAACAAACCGTGACCGCACGTACCGGCGCTTCGATCTTTTCGTCGGCCGAGTCCTTCGCAATGATCCGCGGTGGCCATGTCGACCTGACCGTGCTGGGCGCCTTTGAAGTAGACGTACAAGGCAACATTGCCTCGTGGATGATCCCGGGCAAGCTGGTCAAGGGCATGGGCGGCGCCATGGACCTGGTCGCCGGCGCAGACAACATCATCGTCATCATGACCCACGCGTCCAAGGATGGTGAGTCCAAACTGCTGGACCATTGCAGCCTGCCGCTGACCGGCGCCGGTTGCATCAAGCGCGTGCTGACTGACCTGGCGTATCTGGAAATCGAAAACGGCGCGTTCATTCTCAAAGAACGTGCGCCGGGCGTCAGCGTCGAGGAGATCGTTGCCAAGACGGCGGGTAAACTGATTGTTCCCGATCACGTCCCGGAAATGCAGTTCGCTGCCCAGTGAGGAATCCTTCCATGCAAGACGTCGTAATTGTTGCCGCCACCCGCACTGCCATCGGCAGCTTCCAGGGTTCCCTGGCTGGCGTATCCGCGGTTGACCTCGGTGCGGCGGTGATCCGTCAGTTGCTGGCGCAAACCGGCCTGAACCCGGCGGAAGTCGATGAAGTGATCATGGGCCAGGTCCTGACCGCCGGTGCCGGGCAAAACCCTGCGCGCCAGTCCGCGATCAAGGCCGGCCTGCCGTTCACCGTACCGGCCATGACCCTGAACAAGGTCTGCGGCTCGGGCCTCAAGGCCTTGCACCTGGCGACCCAGGCGATTCGCTGCGGCGATGCCGAGGTGATCATTGCCGGCGGCCAGGAAAACATGAGCCTGTCCAACTACGTGATGCCGGGCGCTCGCACTGGCTTGCGCATGGGTCACGCGCAAATCGTCGACACCATGATCAGCGACGGCTTGTGGGATGCGTTCAACGATTACCACATGGGCATCACTGCCGAAAACCTGGCTGAAAAGTACAACCTGACCCGCGAGCAGCAGGACGCTTTTGCCGCCGCCTCCCAGCAAAAAGCCACGGCAGCCATTGAAGCCGGGCGTTTTGCCGATGAGATCACGCCGATCCTGATTCCTCAGCGCAAGGGCGACCCACTGTCCTTCGCCACCGACGAGCAGCCACGCGCCGGCACCACCGCTGAGGCGCTGGGCAAACTGAAAGCGGCGTTCAAAAAGGACGGTTCGGTGACGGCTGGCAACGCTTCGTCGCTGAACGACGGTGCTGCCGCCGTGATCCTGATGAGCGCCGACAAAGCCAAGGCCCTTGGCCTGCCGGTGCTGGCGAAAATCGCCGCTTATGCCAACGCTGGCGTAGACCCGGCGATCATGGGCATCGGCCCGGTGTCCGCCACCCGTCGTTGCCTGAGCAAGGCCGGCTGGTCCATCGACCAACTGGACCTGATCGAAGCCAACGAAGCGTTCGCCGCTCAATCGCTGGCAGTGGCCAAGGACCTGGAATGGGACTTGAACAAAGTCAACGTCAACGGCGGCGCCATCGCATTGGGTCATCCGATCGGTGCATCGGGCTGCCGCGTGCTGGTGACCTTGCTGCATGAAATGATCAAGCGTGACGCCAAGAAAGGCCTCGCCACCTTGTGCATCGGCGGTGGTCAGGGCGTGGCCTTGGCAATCGAACGGGCCTAAAGCGTTCAACAGACTGCGCGGGGACCCACGAAGATCCGTCGCAGTCTGGTAACACCCCCGGTGCGATTCACCTCGCACCGGGTTCTACCGCATACCTTGTAGCAGCTGGCACATAACCTTGTGTAGCAGCTGGCGAAGCCTGCGTCCGGCTGCGAAGCAGTCGTAAAGTCAGGCAATGCGGTGCATCAGGAAGACCGAGTGCTCGGGTTTTACGACTGCTTCGCAACCGGACGCAGGCTACGCCAGCTGCTACAGATCGTGCGCTCAGGCGAATTTCACCAGGTTCAGTGCTGGCAACGGCCCGCCTGGAAACTGCACCAGCCGCGCACCGATGCTCAACGCCCCGAGATCGATGCCGAAGAATCCCAACCGATCGATCAGCGCCGCCACCCGGGCTTTGGCCTCGACATCATCCCCCGACATGAACAGCACTCTGCGACCACCCTCCGCGCCTGGGTCGCTTTCAAGCAACCGCGCCTGAAGGTGATTGAACGCCTTCACCACCCGCGCCCCCGGTACCCATTCGGCAAACACTTCGCTGGACATGCGTCCGTGCAAGTCCACAGCCTTGAACGATGGCGCCTCAATCGAGTTGTTGGCATCGATCACGATCCGCCCGCCGAAATCCGACAGCCCCGCCAACGCCGCTGGCAATTTCGACCAGTTCACCGCCACCAGTACGATGGGTTGGGCGGCGGCTTCTTCACGGGTGCCGGCACGCGCCGTCGGCCCCAGCTCTGCCACCAGTGACGCGAGGGTTTGCGGCCCGCGACTGTTGGCGATAACTACTTCAATGCCTTTGCGCGACAGGGCTCTGGCAAATGCTGCGCCGATGGCCCCAGCGCCAATGATTCCGATAGTGCTCATGGTGTATTCCTCTCAAGTGATTAACGGTGGGATGAATACTGCCCTTGCCATTAGCGCGTGATTAGCCGGTAATGCCTTGAATCATCTTCAAGCATTGCTATCAGGCAACCGACATGGAAACCCTTGCCAACCTCGAATGCTTTGCCCGCAGCGCCGAAACCGGCAGTTTTTCGGCAGCCGCGCGATTGCTGGCCCTGACCCCGGCAGCCGTCAGCCGCAACGTGGCGATGCTTGAACGCAACCTCGGTGTGCGGCTGTTCCAACGCTCGACCCGCAAGCTCTCACTGACCGAGGCCGGCGAGCGTTTTCTGGCGAGCATCGGCGGCAATCTTGAGGCGTTGCAGGCGGCAATCAGCGCGGTGAACAGTGATCGGGGTGAGCCCGCCGGGGTGCTTAAAGTCAGCCTCGCACCGACCTTTGGCATCGGTCATATCTTGCCGCTGTTGCCAGCATTCCTTGAGCAATACCCATTGATCCGACCGGAATGGCACTTCGAAAACCGCCCCGTGGATCTGATTGCCGAAGGCTATGACGCGGCCATCGGTGGCGGCTTCGAATTGACGCCCGGTGTGGTGTCGCGGACGTTGGCGTCGGCGCACGTGGTGGCGGTTGCTTCCCCGGCCTATCTGGCCGTGCACCCGGAGCCCGCGCATCCGGCGGACTTGTCCAGGCACAGCGGCATCGTGATGCGCGGCAGCCGCACCGGGCGGATTCGTCATTGGGTGATGCAGGACGGTGCGGGCCGTGAAGCGTCGGCGGATCTGAGTGAAAACATCGTGCTCAATGACCCGGCGGCCATGCGCGAAGCCGCGATACTCGGTCTGGGTGTGACGCTGCTGGTGTTGCCGGACGTGATCGCCAACCTCCAGCGCGGCGAACTGGTGCGCTTGCTGCCCCACTGGCACGCGGACGCGGGGCCGATTTCGCTGTATTACCCGAGCCGAACGCTGATGCCGGCCAAGACCCGAGTGTTTATTGATTTTGTGGTAGGCGCATTCCAGAAATAATCCACGCTGATCATTCCCACGCTCTGCGTGGGAATGCAGCCCGGGACGCTCCGCGTCCCATCCAGAGCCGAACGCGGAGCGTCCGTTGAGGTATTCCCACGCAGAGCGTGGGAACGATCAGCGTCAGGCCAGAAACTGGAAGATCAACCAGCTATTCGCCCCACTGATCACCGCAAACAGCCCCCACACCAACACCCGCGTCGGCCACCGATTCACAAACGGCCCCATCAATTTGTGATCACTGGTCATGCGAATCAGCGGGTACAACGCAAATGGCAATTGCAAACTCAACACCACCTGGCTCAACACCAGCAGCTTGCCGATCGCATCATCCCCCATCAGCCAGACCCCGATGAACGCCGGGATCAACGCCAGCCCACGGGTGATCAAGCGTCGTTGCCAGCACGGAATCCGCAGGTTCAGAAAGCCTTCCATGATCACCTGCCCGGCGATGGTCCCGGTAAAGGTCGAACTCTGCCCCGATGCCAGCAACGCCACGCCGAACAGTACACTGGCCATCGCCCCGCCGACCAACGGGTCCAGCAGGTGATAGGCATCCTGAATGTCCACGACATCGGTATGCCCGGTCTTGTGGAATGCGGCCGCCGCGAGAATCAGGATCGCCGCGTTGACCAGCAACGCCAACGCCAGCGAGCCGATGGTGTCGATGCGCGCCAGTTTCACCGCATCCTGCTTGCTGGCCAGGTCCTTGCCAATCAACCGGGTTTGTACGATGGAGGTGTGCAAATACAGGTTATGCGGCATCACCGTGGCCCCGAGAATACCGATCGCCAAATACAGCGGCGCGGCCTCGCTGATGGCGGACAGTGACGGTGTGAACCCTCGGGCGACTTCCGGCCAGTAGGGTTTGATCAGCAACAGTTCGACAAAAAAACACACGCCGATGGTGCTCACCAGCACCAGCATGATCGCTTCCAGTCGACGGAAGCCACGGTTTTGCAGGGCCAGCACCAGCAGCGTGTCGAACGCGGTCAGTGCGATGCCAAACGTCAGCGAACACCCCAGCAACAGATGGAACGCCAGGGCGCAGCCGAGCACTTCAGCGAGGTCGGTGGCGATGATCGAGATTTCCGCCAACACCCATTGAGTTCGCGCAGTACGGGTGCTGTAGCGCTCACGGGACAACTGCGCCAGGTCGCGCCCGGTGGCAATGCCCAGCCGCGAACACAAACACTGCACCGCCATCCCGGCCAGGCTCGCCAGCAGCACCACAAACAACAGGCTGTAACCAAACCGCGAACCGGCTTCGATGGCGGTCGCCCAATTGCCGGGGTCCATGTAACCGATGGACACCAGCAAGCCTGGGCCGGCAAAGCGCAACACACGTTTAAAGAATGACGCACGAGGATCGACAGGGACGGAGCCCGCCACCTCTGGCGGGCAAAACGGCGCAGTAGCGGTTTTCGGCAAACTGAATTTCACACGATGATCCATCAACAGGTGGTAAGGCGCGGGGTCGCGCGCAGATCATCGCAAACTTTACGGGACAACGCCCAGCAACTGCTGGCGCAACTCGGGATTGCTCGTGTGCGGGTCGAACCAGATCGCGAAAAACGCCCGGGCGAATTGCGGGTCGTTCACTTCACGCAGCAATTGCTGACCGACAAAAAAACGCGCGCCCTGCCCTGGCAGATAGACGCCGGTCAATCGCGTGCCGGGCTGCACATCGATGAACGACTGCTGCATCAGTGCCTGCCACGCCGCCAACTGCTCGGCACTGACCGTATCGCCGCAGACTCGCTTGATTTCCTTGACGGTCGCTTGCACCAACTGCTCGCGGGAGATCGAGCGCTGGTAAATCAGCTCCAGGGCAAACGGCTTATCACTGGAGAACGGTCGCTCCACGCTCCAGAGCCGCGCGCTGTAGACGTCAAAACCGTACTTGCGAAACTCGCCGCTGCCAATGAGCTGCGCACCGGGTAACGCCTCCTGCCAATTAGCCAGCGCCTGGCAACCGAGCAGTGCCAGCAGCCAAAGACCATGGCGCAGTGATGAGCGTTGGCGGTTCATGCTGAGCTCGCCCCCCTCGAGGAATGCCTTGATAAAACGTATGTGTAAAAGCGGGTTTCGTACAATTTTCGGCGCTCTTATTTTTGTATACAAAATCACCCTGTCCGTAGCGCAATCTACTGCATGCAATGTTACCGTTGCCACCTCACCCTGGTCGGAGATGTGCGCGTGTTGATCCTCAAACTGCTGGTGATCCCGGGATTTCTGCTGCTGATTTCACTGGCCGGTAAACGCTGGGGGCCAAGCGTGGCCGGTTGGCTGTCGGGATTGCCGGTGGTGGTCGGGCCCATTCTGCTGTTCCTCGCCCTCGAACAAGGTGAAGCGTTCGCCGCGCAATCGGCCACGGCGGCGTTGTCGGCGATGTTCGCGATGATTGCCTTCTGCGTGACCTATGCCCAAGTCGCCCAGCGGACCGAATGGCCGTTGGCGTTGACGGTTTCACTGTTAGTCTGGACGGGGGTGGCGATGGTTCTGGCGCTGATCCCTGCGTCCCTGCTGTTCTCCGTGTGCGCCGCCGCGACCGCGCTGCTCGCCGCACCGTACCTGTTCCCGACCGTGAAGCCCTTGACCAGCGGCCCGGCACCCAAGTCCGACAAACTGATCCTGCGGATGATTGCCGGCGCCCTGCTCACCTTGATCGTCACCTTCCTGGCCAGCACCGTCGGTGAGCGCTGGAGCGGCCTGCTCGCGGTGTTCCCGGTATTGGGCAGCGTGATGGCGGTGTTTTCCCAGCAAACCCGAGGCCCGGCGTTCACGGCGGCGTTGCTGCGAGCGACGGCCACGGGCATGTATTCGTTCGCGGCGTTTTGCCTGGTGTTGTCGTTGGCGCTGCCGCACATGGGGCTCAACGCTTTTGTGCTGGGCGTTACCGTGTCGGTCGCCATGCTGGCCGTGACCAAACGCTTGCTGGCGCGGCCGGTCGGCGCGACGACGGGCGCTGGACGAACAGCGATCAAGGACTAAGCTGCAACGAGTCATCGGGCAAGGATGTTGCCCGCCCCTATGCGCTGAAGGAACAGACATGACTCAGTCTCGCGTGCGCAATGCCGGACCGGCGACGGCCGTCGGCGTGATTGCGATCTTCCTCTGGTCTTGTCTTGCGCTGCTGACCACCCTGACCGAAGGCATTCCACCCTTTGAACTGCTGACCCTGAGTTTCGGCGTCGCGTTTGCCGCGAGCCTGATCATTCTGGGGCGCCACGGGGTGGCCGGTTTCAATAGCTGGCGCCAACCCTGGGCGGTATGGGCCACTGGCTTCGTCGGGATTTTCGTTTATCACGCGCTGTATTTTTTTGCGCTCAAGGTCGCACCGGCGGCCGAAGCCAGCCTGATCAACTACCTGTGGCCACTGTTGCTGGTGCTGCTGTCGGCGCTCGCCGCCGGAGAAAAGCTGCACAAGCGCCAAGTGCTCGGCGCCTTGCTGGGCCTGGCGGGCACGGCGTTCATCATGCAGCAACGCGCGACGCACACCGCTGGCGCAATGCCCATGGCCGGGTATCTGGCGGCGTTCGGTTGTGCGCTGATCTGGGCTGGATACTCGGTGTTCAACCGCCGCTTCAGTGAAGTCCCGAGCAGCATTATTGGCGGCATCTGTGGCATGTCCGCGGCTGCGGGGCTGGTTTGTCACCTGGCCTTCGAAACCACCGTGAGGCCCGACTCGGCTCAATGGGCCGCCATTATTGTCCTCGGCCTGGGACCGGCAGGCCTGGCGTTTTTTGCCTGGGACCACGCCACCAAACACGGCCACCTGGCGACGCTGGGGGCCCTGTCCTATCTGGCGCCATTGATGTCGACCCTGTTGCTGATCGTCGTTGGCCATGGTTATGCCGGGTCGATCCTGATCATTCCGGCGCTGCTGATTATTGCCGGGGCGGTGATTGCCACGTGGCAAGCCACCGACAAAAGCCCTGCAACACGTTCGATCACTTCGCACGAGTAGAGCAACAACCTCGCACGTCAATCGAACAGGTTTCCCGCAACATCACCCTCAGTTCACCCCCATCACTGACTGAGGCCTACACCATGAAATTTTTTTTCCACCCTTCGCCTAACCCGATGAAAGTGGCCCTGCTGCTCGAAGAGTTGCAAACGCCTTATGAATTGATCGGCGTCGACACCTTCAAAGGCGAACAACACCTGCCAGCCTTTTTGGCGATCAACCCGAACGCCAAGGTGCCCGCACTGGTTGACGGCGACGCCACCGTGTTCGACTCCCAGGCGATCCTGTTGCACCTGGCGCAAAAACATCAACGCTTCCTGCCGACCACCGCGGCCGGCAATGCCGAACTGCTGTCGTGGCTGATGTTTATCGCCACCGGCCTGTCGCCATTCTCGGGGCAAGCCGTGCACTTCCTGCACCACGCACCCGAAGACCTGCCTTATGCCAAGAACCGCTACTTGAAAGAAGTCGAGCGTCACTACCGCGTACTCGACCAGCGTCTGGCCGATCATCAATACCTGGCCGGCGACACTTACAGCATCGCCGACATGGCGCTCTGGGGTTGGGCCAATTACGCACCGTACATCCTTGGCGAGAACGGCCTGGCGGCATACCCGAACGTCAAGCGCCTGTTCGATGAAATCAGTGCCCGCTCGGCCGCGCAGCGAGCCCACGGCCTGAAAGAAAAACTGGTATTGAAGGCTGAGTTCGACGAAGAAACCCGTCGCAACCTGTTCCCGCAGAACCAGGCTTAATCCACCAATTACGGCATTCGAGGGTGATGAAATGAGTGATCACGTCGCGTTTATCGTTTACCTGCCGGCGAAACCCGAACGGTTCACCGAAACCAAAGAGCGGCTGCTGGACGTGGTGCACCAGATGTCCGCCGAGCCAGACTTCGTCAACACCTGGGTCCACCAGTTGCAGGACGAACCGAACACCCTGGTGCTCTACGAAACCTGGAACTGCAGCAAGGAAGACTTCATCGCGCGTCACCTGCGCAAACCGTATCGCCAGGAATACGAAAAACTATTGCCGGACTTGTTGGCCACGGAGCGTCGGATCGAGTTTCTGGAAGTGATCCGCAGCTATCCGTCGCGCCGCGAGGTGTAAACCGACACCGTGCTGGAATGCTTTACAACGTCCATGGGATGATCGCCGTCAAAGCGCGATCATCCCTGGAGTTTTTGCATGTCACTGTTGAGTAAAAAAACCGCTGTCCTGTTGCTGACCGCGGTTGCCAGTCTGGGCGCGTTGCATGCACAGGCGGCCAAGGCCCCTGCCAGCAATAACGAGCCGGCTCAGAAAGTCTCGATGCTGGGCGGCAAGTTCACCTTCACCCTGCCCAAAGGCTTTACCGCCAACACCCTGCCGTCCAGCCCGACCGGCGCGAGCGGCACCATGTACACCAACGAAACCACCAAAACCGTGGTGATCACCGCTGAAAACAACCTGCCGAAAGACGTCAGCGTCACCAACAACGACGGTGCGTTTCTCGACGGTACGGTCGCCGATTTCGACGCATCACAACGCAACGCCCTGCCGGACTTCAACAAGCTCAGCGAAAAAAGCCTGACGCAAAGAGGTACCGGGCTGGGGCTTCGCCAGGTTGACAGCACGGCCACACAGGGCGGCGGCATGACCCTCAACACCACGCTGATGGCCGCGTCCGGCAACCGCATGGCCGTGGTTCAGGTCATTTCCCGTCCGGGCGACATGGCCGCGCATGAGACATTGATCAAACAGATCGTCAGCAAGTAAGCGTCAAGGGTTGAGGCGCTGCAACCAGGCGTTCAAATCCTCGATCTCGGCCGCACTGATGGTGTGGCCGAGCCCTTCGTAGGCATGAAACTCAGGCTTGAGTAACAGGCTCTGCAACAGGTTGTCAGCGTCTGTGCCGTCCTTGAACGGCAGGCGAGTGTCCTCTTTACCATGCCCAATGAAAATCGCCAGTGGCAGGTGTTTTTCCTCTTTTTTGAGTTCGGATTTGAGCACCGGCAGGATCCGCCCACTCAACGCCGCAATCCCGCCGACCGCCTCGGGGTGACGTAACGCCACTTCGTAGGACATGATCGCGCCCTGGC
The DNA here is from genome assembly GCF_002000165.1 of Pseudomonas sp. C9. Classification (NCBI taxonomy): domain Bacteria; kingdom Pseudomonadati; phylum Pseudomonadota; class Gammaproteobacteria; order Pseudomonadales; family Pseudomonadaceae; genus Pseudomonas; species Pseudomonas sp. C9. Next base: position 541,713 of record NZ_MPAK01000001.1, read on the forward strand.
TGAACCCCACCAGGAACACCTTGTCCGGTTCGGTGTGATATTTCTTCGCGGCCTGTGCGATGAAATCCAGCAGCACCTGGCCGCTGCTCTTCAAGTCATCGGTCTTGCCGTTATAGGCCCCTTCGCCCCTCTTGCGAAACCACTGATAGCTGCCCTCTTCCATCGTCATCGGTGCGCGCACCGACAGGTAGGTGTAGGTGGCCGGCAGATCATCCTTGATTCCGAACAAGTCCTGCTCGTTGCTGCCGTAGCCGTGGAGGAAAATCACCAGTGGCTGATGACTGGACTCGGCGTTGGCCTGCTCCAGGTAATTGAGTGGCAGATCGGTTTGCAGCGTGGTTTGTGCATGGACCGTGGCGGATGCCAGCAGCGCCAACAGGGCGAGAAACTTCAACATAAACCTTCCTTCAAAGGCGCAGGGTTCAGGGTGAGCCTAGCACTGTGAGTCTGCCTGGGGATTTTGGGTGTGGCTGATGCCGTCATCGCGAGCAAGCTCGGCTCCCACAGGGATTGTGTGAGCACCGAAGATCCCCTGTGGGAGCCGAGCTTGCTCGCGATGAGGCCCTCAAGCACAACGAAAGACCTCAGTCGTTAATCAGTTTGCCAACCCGAATCGGCTCGCGCCCCGCCACTTTCGCCTGCCACGTCCCCGGCTGGGTATACCGCCCGCGATCAATCGCAAACAACACACCGCTGGTTCCGGCATGCACCGTCGTGACCTTGTCTTGCAGTGGATCAACCACTTCAAACAGGGCATCGCCCTGCTCCACCCACTCACCGGCCTCGCGCAGGAAACTGACCACCCCGTGATGCGGCGCAAACAGGTATTGGGTGCCCTCGAACGGCATGCCTTCACAGCACTCGTCCGGTGCCGACGGCCATTCGCCTTTGATGAAGCCCTGCTCGGCGAGGAAACCCAAGATGGCCTCGCAATTGGCTTGAGCCTGATCGACGCGGGTGTCGCCCATGCTGCCCAGCTCCAGCGTGGTCGCCAGATTGGCGGGTGGAATCGCCGCCTCAGGAAACGCTCGCGCCAGGCGCAACCACGGCGACGAACACGATTCATCGAACGAGCTGCCGCCGGAATCTTCACACAACAATGCCACGCCGGCCTTCAACCGTGCCGCCAGGGATTGCCACTGCGGCCAGTGCTGCGGCAACGCATAAATATGAATCGCCGCATCGAAATCGCAATGCAGATCGAGGGTGATGTCGGCATCGCACGCATGGCGCAACAGCAAGCGATGCATGGCTTCCAGCTGCGAGGCGGGTGCTGGCAAACCGTCGAGCACCTGGCCCATGGCCTGGCGGATCAGCGCGATGTTGGCCTGCGCATCGTTGCCCAACCGGTCGCCGATCAGCTCAGCCACGGGTGCGCTGAGTTCCACGAACGAACGGTTGAAATTCTTGCCGCTGCCCAGTTCAAAGCGCCCCATGTGACTGCCTTGCAGGTGCTGGTCCAAACCAATCGGATTGGCCACCGGCACCAGTTCGATCACGCCCTGCAACTGCCCCTGGGTTTCGAGTTCGGCCAGGCGCTTTTTCAGCTCCCATGCCGTACGCATGCCTGGCAGTTCATCCGCATGCAGGCTGGCCTGGATGTAGACCTTGCGCGTGCCCGCGCCGTAACGAAACACGCTGAGGGTACGTTCGGTGCCCAGGTGGCTCCAGGGCAGTGAATGATCGATGCGTTGCATGGATAAACTCCTGAAATCTGAACGGTGAGATCCCCTGTGGGAGCGAGCTTGCTCGCGATAGCAGTCTGACAGTCAAGTCATTGTTGCCTGACCCTCCGCTATCGCGAGCAAGCTCGCTCCCACAGGCTTCTCTGCTGCTAAAGAGAATGCACAAAAAAAATGGCAACCGCGTCAACGGTTGCCACTTTTTAAACGAGGTGATTACTCGCCGTAAACGTCAAAGTCGAAGTACTTGTCTTGCACTTGCTTGTACTTGCCGTTGGCGCGGATTTCGGTGATGGCTTTGTTGAATTGCTCAGCCAGAGCGGTATCGCCCTTGCGCACCGCAATCCCGGCACCACCGCCGAAGTACTTGGCGTCTTCGTAGGTCGGGCCAACGAATTCGAAGCCTTTGCCGGCGTCGGTTTTCAGGAAACCGTCACTGAGGTTGACCGAGTCGGCCAGCAGCGCGTCAACACGGCCAGAGACCATGTCCAGGTTGGCTTCCTGCTGCGAGCCGTAACGAACCAGTTCGATCCCCGCCGGCACCAGCACTTCAGTGGCGTAACGGTCGTGGGTGCTGGCGCGCAGCACGCCGACCTTCTTGCCTTTGAGCTGGGTCAGTGGATCGGTGATGTTGGAACCTGCCTTCATCACAAAGCGCGCCGGGGTGTGGTAGTACTTGATGGTGAAATCGACGTTCTTTTTACGGTCGTCGGTGATGGTCATGGACGACAGGATCGCGTCGATTTTCTTCACTTTCAGTGCCGGGATCAGGCCGTCGAATTCTTGCTCGACCCACGTACACTTCACTTTCATCTGCTCACACAGCGCGTCACCGATGTCCACGTCGAAACCGGTGAGTTTACCGTCAGGGGTTTTCATCGAGAATGGCGGGTAACCGGCTTCGATACCGATGCGGATCGGCTTGGCATCTTCGGCCACGGCGGTCAGGGACAACATCGACAGTGCCAGGGCACCGAACATCACTAGCTTCTTCATTTATAACTCCTGTGTGCGGAGGCTTTTATTGGCAGCTTAAGATTGGCTTTCGGCCGGTGAAAACCGAAGTGGCCGGCAGTCTAGAGTGGCTTCAAATGGGCAAATTGTGTTTAAGCGACAAATACTTATAGAAAAGTGGCTGCTACAACAGAGCGACTTGATGCGTGCGCCAAGGCAGTGCACAGACTGTAGGACAAGTCCTTTTTTCGGACAAATCTGACAAACAAAACTTACCCGAGAGCCGTGATGCCTACCTTGAATCTGATCCAGCACCACCCCGCCGAAGGCCCTGGTGCCATTGCTGACTGGGCCTCGTCCCGAGGTCTGACGCTGAAGGTGTTTCGTGCCGATCTCGGCCAATTGCCGCCCGTGAGCGCAGCACCGGTGATTGTGTTGGGCGGGCCATATGAATCCAATGCCGGGCCGACATGGCTTGAGACGGAGCGACAGTGGCTGGCGGGCAGTCTGGATAAAGGCGTCGCGGTGTTCGCGATTTGTCTGGGCGCGCAATTGCTGGCGTTGAGCCTGGGCGGAACGGTGCGACGGATGGCGCGCACGGAAACCGGCTGGACGTCGGTGACATTCATCGATGGGAAAAAGCTGAACGTGCTGGAGTGGCACGAAGACGCGATCGGCCTGCCGCCAGAGGCGCAATTGCTGGCCAGCAGCGATCAATGCGAACAGCAGATGTATCGCGTGGGGCCAACGCGGGTGGGACTGCAGTTCCATCCGGAGTGGAATGCCGAATCGGTGGCGATACTGAATGAACACTTTGCCGAGGAATCACCGTTGCCTCGGGGTGAACCGGACAGCGCCGCCTACGCCGCCGTTTATGACTGGCTGCAGGCGACGCTGGATGCGTGGTGGGCGGCTGCGTCCACTCGCTGAACGTCAGGACTGACGGGCTTTTTGTGTTACTTGAACGTCAACATTCGCAACCAATGGCGGCACTGGCCGGACGCTGTACCGTCGTACTCAATTCAAACCCTTCATCCAGCCACCCGGTCACACCGCCTATCATTTCCTTGACCGGGTAACCCAGCGCCGCGAGCTTCACCGCTGCCTTGTTGGCGCCGTTGCAGTGCGGACCGGCGCAATACACCACGAACAAGCTGCTTTTCGGGTAAGCCGCCAACCCTTCAGCGTTCAGCAATCGCCCCGGAATATTGATCGCGCCCGGCACATGCCCCCGCTCGAACGCCAGCGGGCCGCGCACGTCGACCAACACGAAATCCACCTCGCCGGCCTGTTGACTGCCGTGGACGTCGGAACAGTCTGTTTCGAATGTCAGACGGTTGCTGAAATGCATCAGGGCGATGGCCGAAGGGGCTGCGGGAATTTCGCGGACCAGGCTGGTCATGGGCAGTACTCCAAAGTCAGGGTGGGTGTGAGAAGACTTTATCCGCCCGATGCTTGGCGCTACAGTGGCGCACAAGACACTCACCGGGAACTTTCCGCCAAATGCAGCCTAACCCTGGATTGGTCGCGATCCTGGCCTACGACGGCCTCTGTACCTTCGAATTCGGCATCGCCGTGGAGATCTTCGGCCTGGCGCGGCCAGAGTTCGACTTTCCTTGGTATGAACACCGGATCGTCGCCGTGGATCAGGGCCCGATGCGCGCCATGGGCGGTATTCAAGTGCAGGCCGATGGCGGCATGGAGCTGCTCGAAGACGCCCGTACCATCATCATTCCCGGCTGGCGCGACCGTCATTCCCCAGTGCCCGAGCACTTGCTCGACGCCCTGCGAAAGGCCCATGCGCGGGGCGCGCGGTTGCTGTCGATCTGTTCCGGCGTATTTGTGCTGGCGGCGACTGGTTTGCTCGATGGCCACGGTGCCACCACTCATTGGCGCTACACCACCGAACTGGCCGAGCGCTTTGCGCATATCCAGGTCAACCCGGACGTGCTCTACGTCGACTCAGGTCAACTGATCACCTCGGCCGGCAGCGCAGCGGGTATCGATGCGTGCCTGCACCTGGTGGCTCGGGATTTCGGTACACACGTGGCGAACTCGGTGGCGCGACGGCTGGTGATGTCGCCGCAACGCACCGGCGGCCAGGCGCAATTTATTCCGGCACCGGTCAGCCCGACGCCGCGCAGCGATGTGTCACGCGTCATGCAATGGGCGCGCGAGCGCTTGCACGAACCGCTGGAGGTGCGCGAATTGGCCAGCGAGGCCGCCATGAGTGAACGGACGTTCCTGCGTCGGTTCACTGAGGCCACCGGGATGCCGCCCAAAGCGTGGTTGCAGCATGAGCGACTGGCACGAGCGCGGGAATTGCTGGAGAGCACCGACCACAACACCGATCAGATTGCCGAGCGGTGTGGGTATCGATCGGTGGAGAGTTTTCGGGTGGCGTTTCGCGGCGTTGTGGGTGTACCGCCGTCCGTGTATCGGGAGCGGTTCGGGCGTGGGGGCAGTGCGATCATTTAAGGTGTGTTTGAGGACGCCATCGCGGGCAAGCCCGCTCCCACAGGTTTGCGGGCGTACACAGCATCGGTGGCAGACACCTATCACTGTGGGAGCGGCGGTACGACGATTCGACTTGCCCGCGATGAGGCCATCCCGGACACGAGTTAACTCAAGGCTTACGCAACAAATAGGTATCCATAATCCACCCATGGGCCAATCGAGCCGCCTTGCGCACCCGCTCAATTTCATCACCTACATCCTTGAGTTTGCCGCTGATCAGGATTTCATCCGGCGTGCCTAAATAGGCGCCCCAGTAAATCTCGGTCTCCTGATCCGCCACCTGATGGTAGGCATCCTGCGCGTCCAGCATCACCACCACGCTGTCCGCATCACTCACCTGCCCCGCCGCCAGCCGTCGCCCTGTGGTGATTTCAATCGAGCGGCCAATCTCATTGAGCGGCACTTTATGCTGCGCCGCCAAGGCCTGGACGCTGGTAATACCGGGGATGACCTCGAACTCGAACACACAGCGCCCCGAGGCCAGAATCGCCTGCAAAATCCTGATCGTGCTGTCGTACAACGCCGGATCGCCCCACACCAGGAAACCGGCGCACTGATCATCGCTCAGGTGCTCATTGATCAAGCGTTCGAAGGTCAATTGCTTGGCAAGGTTGAGGTCTTCGACACTGTTCGTGTAGTCCACATCACCGCGCTCGCGCTCGGGGCTGTGGGCTTCGACGAAGCGGTAGTCGCGATCGGTGATGTAGCGCTCGCAGATCTCGCGACGCAGGTCGATCAACGAGTCTTTGCTCTGGCCCTTGTCCATCAGGAAAAACACATCGACACGGTTCAGCGCCTTCACAGCCTGCATCGTGACGTAGTCGGGGTTGCCGGCGCCAATGCCGATGACCAGCAGTTTTTTCATCACGACACTCCTTCGGCGTCGGTGCCGAGCAAGCGCAGACGCCAGCGGCCAGTGAAGCGCAATTCGATGGCTGACAACGGCTCAACGTCGATCTGATTGAAGGCCGCGCCCTGCACCACTTCCATCAACGCCGCCCGTATGACGAAGGGGTGGGTGATGGCAACGATATGCCCCGGTGCGCTTTCAAGCGTTTGAAGCCACTGCGCCACGCGCTGGCGCAATTGCACCACCGACTCACCGCCATGCGGCCCCGATGCCGGATCATCGAGCCAGGCCTGGAGCGCCGACGCTTGTGACGTTTGCAAGGCATCGATGTGTACGCCGTGCCACTGTCCGAAGTCGCATTCGCTCAATGCCGCGACGACTTCAACATCATCGCCGAACAAGGCAGCGGTTTGCCGGGTACGCAGCTCCGGGCCGCACAGTAAACGGGGTGTCCCTTTGAACTGGCTGCGGCGCGAGCCCTTCGCCAATTGCCAATCCATTTCCAGCGGCTCGTTCGTAGGAAAATACGCCAATTTCTGTGCGACGGTTCGAGCATGACAGATCAGAGTCAAACGGGTTGCCTGCACGAATTATCCACCTGTCGAAACCATCGAAAACGGCAACGCGCCGCAAAAATCTGCCCAATTGTGCCCCAAGAAGCCCGGTTCAGGGCGTTTCGTTTCACCGGTCACGCACCGCGTGCCGAACGCCAGGGTCGATGAAATTCGGTAATGTCCCACACGGTTATGGGCGATTGCCTACAAGCGCTGTCGACTTCCATGTAGCCCCCTTAGCACGCGGGTTTCGCCCCATTTTGGGGCTCGAAAAAACCGCCGAAAAATTCACTAGACTTGTTGAGTCCGCTACATAAATACTGTTTTAGCAATTTATGAAATGAAACCAACACCCATCCAGCAGGAGCCCGGATGCCCTCTCTCAGAGACCAGATCACCGACGCCGGCATGGAGCTGACGCCGTCGGAACGCAAGGTCATACGTGCCTTGCTGGATCAGTACCCGCGTAACGGCCTCGGCCCGATGTCACGTTTGGCCGAACACGCCGGCGTCAGCGATCCCACCATTGTGCGCCTGGTGAAAAAACTCGGGTTCAACGGTTATGCCGATTTCCAGGATGCCCTGCTCAGCGATATGGACCAGCGTTTGCGTTCCCCCAGTGCCCAGTTGCAACGGCGCTCCCATCTGCACAAAGGCGATGCATGGAGCCACTGTCTGGCGAGCAGCCATCGAGCGTTGGTGGATACCCACGCACTGACTCAGCCCGAAGACATCCGGATCCTCGTGGAATGGCTGCTCGACACTCGCCATCAGGTGCACTGCTTTGGCGGGCGCTTCAGCAATTTCCTCGCCCAGTACTTGCTCAACCACCTGCGCCTGCTACGCCCCGGCTGTTTTGCCCTGGAAGACAACGCGCAACTGCCGGACCGAGTGTTCGATGTGCAGCGCCAGGACGTGGTGCTGGTGTTCGACTACCGGCGCTACCAGTCGCGGACCTTGCGGTTGACCAACGCCGTCAAGAGCCGATACGCACGGGTGGTGTTGTTCACTGACATCTACACTTCACCCCTGCGCGAGATGGCTGACCTGATTATCAGTGCGCCGGTTGAATCGGTGTCGGCCTTCGACACCATGGTTCCGGCGCTGGCCCAGGTCGAGGCGCTGATTGCCTGCCTGACGTTGCGCAGCCCGGACCTGGCCGATCGCCTGGAAGGCATCGACGCCCTGCGCGGCGAATTCGACACCCACCTGCTGGAGGATAAATAAGGATGTTTACGCTCCCCCATTGCTCACCCCGGGACCTGCCATTCATCGCCCACCACACCGCGTTGCTGTGGGCACCGGCGATCATGTACAACACGGTGCTGGCCGACCCGAGCAACGACTGACAAAAAAAAGGGCGGCGTCTGACAACAAATCAGGCGAGCGCTGCTTTCATGCGTGGAAACCGACAGTGATAGTCAGGTTCGGTGCCAATCACCGAACCCTTTGATACAGGAGTGCAGCCATGCTGGTCTTACGCCCAGTCGAGTTAACCGACCTGCCCCAATTGCAGCAACTGGCCCGTGACAGCCTGGTGGGCGTCACGTCTTTGCCCGATGACAGCGAACGCTTGCGCAGCAGAATTCTCGAGTCCTGCGCCTCACTGGACAAAGACGTTGAGAAACATGGCCCGGAGAACTACTTCTTCGTCCTTGAGGACCTGACTGCCCGGCGCTTGGTGGGTTGCTCGGAAGTCCTGGCCACCGCCGGGTTCAACGAGCCGTTCTACAGCCTGCGCAACCGCCACTTCACCAGCGCCTCGCGGGAGTTGAACATCGAGCATGGCGTGCCGGCGCTGTCGTTATGCCACGACCTTAATGGTCACACCCTGCTGCGCGGCTTTCACATCGACGACGACCTGGTGCGCACCGAGTTCTCGGAGTTGCTGTCACGGGCACGGCTGCTGTTTATCGCGGCCCATTCGCAGCGATTTGCGGACGTTGTAATCACCGAAATCGTCGGCTACAGCAGCGACGAGGGGCAATCGCCGTTCTGGGATGCCGTGGGCAAGCACTTTTTCGACCTGCCTTATACCGAGGCCGAACGCCTGTGCGGGCTGGAAAGCCGGACCTTTCTCGCTGAACTGATGCCGCAGTACCCGATTTACGTTCCCATGCTGCCCCAGGCTGCGCAGGACTGCATCGGCCGGATTCACCCCGACGGCCAGGAGGCCTTCGACATTCTTGAACGCGAAGGCTTTGAAACCAACAGCTACATCGACCTGTTCGACGGCGGCCCGACCTTGTATGCACGCACCTCGAACGTACTCACCATCGCCCAAAGCCTGAGGGCAACGGCGCAGGCCGTTTCGTCCATCGATGCACGAGGCAGGTATCTGGTCAGCAATGACGCACTCAAGGGCTATCGCGCGATCGTCGCCGAACTGGATTACCAGGCCGGGCACCCGGTAGGGTTGAGCGCCGACATGTGCAGGGCCCTGAACGTGACCGATGGCAGCCCGATCCGGTTGATCGCCCTGTGAGCATCACTCGGCCCCGTGGCCAACGACAGCGCCCGAACAGGCGCGAAGAAGGAGCTGCATCATGATTGTCCGCCCGGTTCGCGTCACCGACCTGCCCGCCTTGATGGACCTGGTGCAACAGGCCGGCCCCGGGTTCACCACCCTGCCGGCCAACGAGGATCGCTTGGCGCACCGGGTGCGCTGGGCCCAGCGGACATTCGCCGAACAAGTCGAGCGTGCGGATGCCGATTACCTGTTTGTGCTTGAGGATGACGATCAGCAAGTGGTCGGCGTCAGTGCCTTGACCGGAGCCGTGGGCCTGCGTGAACCCTGGTACAACTACCGGGTCGGGTTAACTGTCAGCGCTTCGCCGGACCTGGGCATTCAACGACAGATTCCGACCCTGTTCCTGAACAACGAAATGACTGGCCAATCGGAACTCTGCTCGCTCTTTCTGCGCCACGACCAACGCCATGGCACCCATGGCCGGCTCCTGTCGCTGGCGCGCCTGCTGTTCGTCGCAGAATTCCCCCAGCAGTTCGGCGACAAGCTCATTGCCGAACTGCGTGGCCGCGCCGACGAGCATGGCTGTTCACCGTTCTGGGACAGCCTGGGCCGGCATTTCTTCAAGATGGAATTCAGCCACGCCGACCACCTGTCGGGGTTGGGCAGTAAATCGTTCATCGCCGAATTGATGCCGCGCCAACCGCTCTACACCTGCCTCCTGACGGAGCAGGCCCAAGCCGTGATCGGCAAGGCACACCCGAACACCGAACCGGCCTTGAAGATCCTCAGCGCCGAGGGTTTTTCCCACAAGGGCTACATCGATATTTTCGACGCAGGTCCGGTGATTGAAGCACCGGTGTCGAAAATCCGCACCGTGCGCGACAGCCAGGCCCTGGTGCTGACCATTGGCACGCCCGACGAACAGGCCCCGGTCTGGCTGATCCACAACCGTCGCCTGGAAAACTGCCGCATCACCGCCGCCAAGGCACGCATGGTGGGCAACAGCCTGATTGTCGACCGACTCACTGCCAAACGGCTGCAACTGCAGCCCGGCAACTCCGTGCGTGCGGTGCCATTGCTCAATCAACAGCAGCAGGCTGTAGCGGCGTAAACACTTGATGGCGAGTGCTGCGCACTCGGACGCAGCCTTCGGCAGCTGCTACAGGGGTTAGCGTTACTGTGAGGATTGCAGACAACAACTTTGTAAATTCGTCATCATCTTCTGTTCGTCCGCGTGATAGCCTTTTGTTCCTTCGGCGTTGACACTTTTGCTCAAGCCCTTCCATTCCAATTGCAGTGGTGGAACTCGTATGTCCAGGCTTTCCCATCAAGATTTGCGCCGTAACTTCCGCAAACTGTTCGCTTCCAACACCTGCTATCACACGGCTTCGGTCTTCGACCCGATGTCGGCCCGCATTGCGGCTGACCTGGGTTTTGAAGTGGGGATTCTGGGCGGCTCGGTCGCATCGTTGCAGGTGCTGGGCGCCCCCGACTTTGCGTTGATTACCCTCAGCGAGTTCGCCGAGCAGGCCACCCGCATTGGCCGCGTGGCGCAATTGCCGGTCATCGCCGACGCCGACCATGGCTACGGCAACGCGCTCAACGTGATGCGCACCATCGTCGAACTCGAACGCGCCGGCGTGGCCGCGCTGACCATCGAAGACACCTTGCTGCCGGCACAATTCGGCCGTAAATCCACCGACCTGATCGGCGTCGCGGAAGGCGTCGGCAAGATCCGTGCAGCGCTGGAAGCCCGCGTCGATTCAGAAATGGCGATCATCGCCCGCACCAACGCCGGCATCCTGCCCGTCCAGGAAATCATCAGCCGCACCCAGCAGTACCAAGCCGCCGGAGCGGACGGGATCTGCATGGTCGGTGTGCAGGACTTCGACCAACTGGAAAAAATCGCCGAGCACCTGAGCGTGCCGCTGATGCTGGTCACCTACGGCAACCCGGCGCTGCGCGATGACAAGCGCCTGGCCGAACTGGGCGTGCGAGTGACGATTGACGGACATGGCGCTTACTTTGCGGCGATCAAGGCGACGTACGACAGCTTGCGCGAACAGCGGCAGATCTTTACCCAGGCCTCGGATTTGAACGCTACGGAGCTGACGCACACCTACACGCAGCCTGAGGAATACATCCGCTGGGCGGAAGAGTTTATGCGTGTGAAGGAGTGATGGTTTAGCTGTATTGCTTGGGCTGACGCCATCGCGGGCAAGCCACGCTCCCACATTTAATACGCGTTCCCCTGTGGGAGCGTGCGGTGCGGCGATCCGACTTGCCCGCGAAGGGGCCGGTTGCAACACCGCTAGATTGCAGCCTTGAACCCCTCCTCCCGCTGCAACGCCCGCGCCCGGATCACGTCCAGAATCGCGCATCCTTCACGCATCAGCAGATGCACCGCCCCGGTCACACGCGTCAGATCACAGTCTGAAATGCCTTTGAGGCCAAGGCTGGACAAGGTGTCCGCCAAATCACGAACCACGGTAAAGCGATGCGCCGCGCAGGCTGCGAGGTCGCTGAGTTCTTTGTGGGTATTGACGAAGAGCACCGGATTTTCGGCGTCGTAGGTGTCGATGGGGAGGTAACGCGGCATTACTTGGTCGTGCATTGTTGTAACTCCTGTAATTGGAGCAACCACCGTTTCGCGGCCAAACGAAGGTGGCAGCCGTACGCGGGTTGGCCGACCGGGTACAGGAACCGGCACACCCGAAGGTGTCCCACGCACAGCCGCCATAACACGATGTTTCAGGCGCTAATCGCCTGAACGGTGTCGGGTAGCTGGACGTTCCTGTATCCGACCGACCAAGGTCGTTCGCGGAGTTTTCCGCGAGCCCGAACTATAGGGGTCGATACCGAAACGCGGCAACAGGGTACGTTGTAGGAAACGTCTTGGAAAGTTGTGCGCCACTGAATGAGCCAGCTCAACCCCCACAAAAACCCTGTGGTGAGGGGGTTTAGGGGTTGCTGCTAAAGAGTCACACCGAATCAAACAACGCCCGATGCAGCTTGCCGTCGGCGCAAATCACCCGATTGCGGCCAGTGGTCTTGGCTTCGTACAGCGCCTGATCGGCGTCGTTGAGCCACAACGTGGCATCGGCGTGCGCCGGGTTGAAGGCGGCCAGGCCGATGCTCAGGCTGACTTTCAACGCCGGGCTTTGCTCGTAACCCAGCGTCGCGAAACGATCACGCAAGGCATCCATGGCCGCGGCGGCGCTGTTCAGGGGCAAGTCCGGCAGTAGCACGCAGAACTCGTCACCCCCATAACGCCCGGCCACATCGGTGGCACGCAGGTTCTGCTTGAGCATTTTGCTCAGCTGACGCAACACAATATCCCCGGCGACGTGGCCGTAGGTGTCATTGATGGTCTTGAAATGGTCGATGTCGATCAGCGCAATCGCCCCGCCCTGCTGCTGGCGTTGGCAACGCTGGAATTCAATTTCCAGTTGATCCTTCCAGGCGCCATGGTTCAGCAGGCCGGTCAGGCTGTCGGTGCGGCTCAGGGCCAGCAGTTCGCGCTTTTGCCGGCCCAGGGTGGTGGCCTGGCGAAAGCAGATCCAGCCCAACGCCAAGGGGTACAGGATCAGCAGCGGCATGCAGGCAAACATCTGCAATGGACTGGTTGGCGGGATGAACGCCGGCGTAAACAGCAGCCATCCAATGCCTATCCCGAGAATCTGCGCGACGGTGCCCACCAGCAGAAAACGCAAGCCACCGATGGCGACATTGTTCATCGCCATCATCGACAGCGTTGCAACACTGGGCAGCGGATTGAATTGCATGGCCGCCACCCAGAAACCACCGAGAAAGGCGTCGACCAGGATGTTGCGGTGCTCGGCGTGAAACGGAACCTTGGCCCGCCGCGCCCACTGATAGGCAACGTGCGGCCAGAACACCCCGTTGAACACCATCAAACCCCACACCCACGGCGCCGGGTCGAGGGGATACATCGCCGCGCTCACGCACAACAATCCCAGGGCCAAACCCAGGGTACGCGATGTATAAAGCCTCCTGGCCAATGAAAGTCCTTTTCCTCCCGCTTTTTCCATAAGGGCCTCTGCACCACTGAACGGAACCTGATGACACCGGGGTGACAGGTGCGATTGGAGTCTATCAGGGCAACGTTAAATAGCCATCACCGGCGAGCGGCCTGAATACCGTGGTATTGCCGCGAGGCGAGTCTTCAATGTTTGGCTATACATGAAAGAAGGGTTCAATAAACAACGATAAAAAAGGAGGCCCATGCAGACCTTTCAAGTATTGATCATCGGCAGCGGTTTTGGCGGTCAGTGCGCGGCGATCAATTTGCTCAAGGCCGGCATTGATGATTTTCGCTTGCTGGAACGACGGGATTTTTTCGGCGGCACCTGGTGCCAGAATACCTACCCCGGCGCAGCGGTGGACGTACCTTCGCCGCTGTATTCGCTGTCTTTTGCGCCCTACCGCTGGACGCAAATGTTCGCCGAACAAGCGGAGCTTCACCGCTATACCCAGTACGTGGTGGAACGCTTCGGCCTGCGCGAGCGGGTTGAACTGCAAGCCAATGTCGAACGCATCGAATGGGATGACGCCAACAAACGCTGGGCCGTGCACACCGCCACCAAAGGCACGTATTACGCACAGTTTCTGATTAACGCGACAGGGCCGTTGAGCCAGCCGGTCATTCCTCACTTCGCCGGTCAGGAACGCTTTCAGGGCAAGACCTTCCACACCAACAACTGGAACCATTCCTACGACTACCGGAAAAAACGCGTGGCCGTCGTCGGCAGTGGTGCCAGCGCTGCCCAGGTCATCCCGGCGATTGCCCCGGACGTCGAGCACCTGCATGTGTTCCAGCGCACACCACACTGGGTACTGCCACGGGCCGACCGTGCGTTTGGCCCTTTCCAGCGTTGGCTGCTGGGCCTGAAGCCGGCCTACAAGCTCCTGCGCTGGATGATCTATTGGCAGTTCGAAACCCGGGTGATCGCCTTCAAGTACTCGAAACCGGCGATCCACATGGTCCAGCAACACGCCCTGCGCTTTCTCAAACGGCAGGTGCCAGACCCCGCATTACGCCAAAAGCTGACACCGGACTTCACCATCGGCTGCAAGCGGGTGCTGGTCTCCAGCACCTACTACCCGGCGCTGAGCCGGCCTAATGTGACGTTGCACAGTCGCGAACAAGGCATCGCCGCCATCGACGAAACCGGCATCGTCACTCAGGACGGCCAGCACATCGACCTCGATCTGATCGTCTGGTCCACCGGTTACGACGCCACCGACGGGGTGATTTCCTACCCGGTCACCGGCAAACACGGCACGCAACTCAAGGACGTCTGGGCGCAGTACCCGCGGGCCTACCTGGGCACCAGCCTGCCGGACTTCCCGAACCTGTTTATCGTCACCGGCCCGAACACCGGCATTGGCCACACCTCGGCGCTGTTCATCATCGAATCGCAGATGAATTACATCCTCGACTGTATTCGCACGTTAAAAGCCCAAGGTTTACGCAGCATTGAAGTACGCCCCGAAGCGGAACGTACCTACACTGAAATGATCCATCGCGAAATGGAGCGCACGGTGTGGAAGTCCGGGGGGTGCCATAGCTGGTACCAAAGCAAGAGCGGTCATGTGATCGCCATGTTTCCGGGGTTTAGTTTCAGCTACCACCGATTGACCCGGGCGCTGAAACCTGCCGACCACATCCTGTCCTGATCACGTTAGAGGAAGTCATCCGATGCTTCTTTTGGTTGTCGTTATTGCAGTTATCGTGGCCTGGAGCTGGTTGAGCTACCCGGCCATCGGTTATTGGCTCTATGACTGGAACATGGCGATTGAAGCCAAGCTGTATCGGCTGCACAAGATCGTCGTACCGATCCACGAGATGACCGTCTCGACCTGGCAAGGCGGCCCGTATGAGGCGTCGAGTAGCGTGCTGATGCTGCACGGCTACAGTGCCGACAAAAACCTCTGGCTGCGCTTTGCCCGGCACTTTGTCGGCAATTATCGGGTAATCATTCCGGACATTGCCGGTCATGGCGAAACCGGGTTCAAGGCCGGTGGCGGCTACGACATCCCCTTGCAGGCCAAGCGGATCATCCAGTTGCTCGACGTCTGCGGGGTCGAGAAGGTGCATGTGATTGGCAACTCAATGGGCGGCTACATCGCAGCGTGGCTGGCAGCCACGTACCCGGAGCGGATAGCCTCCGTCGCGCTGATCGATCCGGCCGGGGTCACCGCGCCCGAAGCCAGTGATCTGGAGCGGCACCTGGCCAAGGGGCACAACCCGTTTCTGATTCACTCGCGCGAGGAGTTTCGACGCTTCTACGCCATGACCATGGCCGAACCGCCGTGGGTGCCCGGCGTAGTACTGGACGCCGTGGCCCAGCGCTACGAGCAAAGCCGCGATGAGCTGGAGGAGATTTTCAACGACTTTCGCGCCAGCCCGCCGATGGAGCCGATACTGGCGGACATCAAGTGCCCGGCGCTGTTGTTGTGGGGTCACAAGGACCGTTTGATCGACGTCAGCAGCGTGTCCGTCTGGAGCAAGGGCATCGTCGATCTGCGAGTGCATATCTGGGATCACCTCGGCCACATGCCGATGGTTGAGCAACCGGCGGATACCGCAAGGCTGTACCGGGAGTTCCTGGGATCGCTGCGCACCGAAAGCCGTTCCCACTTATAACCACCACCGAGCCCCGTAGCAGCTGTCGAGCTGCGCGAGGCTGCGTCCGGTGGCGAAGTCGCCGTGAATCAGGCTCTGCGGTTTTTCAGTTAAACCGGGTTTTCAGGGTTTACGACGGCTCCGCCGCCGGAAGCAACCTCGCAGGCTCGGCAGCGGCTACAGGTCCTGTTGTTCAAGCAGTCCTTGGCAGAATGAAGTTCGTAAGATTCTTCGTTTGTCGGCGCCGCTGAAGGCTGCGATCTTTTCGCACATCCTTTACGTCACCGCGCCAGGAATTCTTCATGAGCCAAGCACACTTCGTCAGCCCTGACCTGATCCGTCAACGCTTCTCCAAAGCGATGTCCGACATGTACCGCGAGGAAGTGCCGCTGTACGGCGCGCTGATGGAACTGGTGGAACAGACCAATCAGTACGTGCTGGACAGCGACCCGCAGATCGCCCGCCAGTTGATCAGCACCGGCGAAATCGAGCGCCTGGACCTGGAACGCCACGGTGCAATCCGCGTCGGTACCGCCACCGAACTGACCACCCTCGCCCGTTTGTTTAAGGTCATGGGCATGCAACCGGTGGGCTATTACGACCTGACCCCGGCGGGCGTGCCAGTGCATTCCACCGCATTCCGCGCCGTGCACGAAGCAGCGTTGCAAGTCAGTCCGTTCCGCGTGTTCACCTCGTTGCTGCGTCTTGAACTGATCGAAGACCTGGAACTGCGCGCCTTCGCCCAGTCGGTGCTGGACAAGCGCCAGATCTTTACCCCGGCAGCGCTGACCTTGATCGAGCGCGCTGAAACCGCAGGCGGCCTCACCGAGCAAGAAGCCCAGGACTTCGTCGAGCAGGCGCTGGAAACCTTCCGCTGGCATCACAGCGCGACCGTCACCGCCGAGCAGTACCAAAAACTCAGCGCCCAGCACCGCCTGATCGCCGACGTCGTGGCCTTCAAAGGCCCGCACATCAACCACCTGACGCCACGCACGCTGGACATCGACATCGTCCAGGCGCAAATGCCGGTCCACGGCATCACCCCCAAAGCGGTGATCGAAGGCCCGCCTCGCCGCCAGTGCCCGATTCTGTTGCGCCAGACCAGTTTCAAGGCGCTGGACGAACCGGTTGCCTTTACCGATCAAACCGCCACCCAAGGCAGCCACAGCGCCCGCTTCGGTGAAATCGAACAACGGGGTGCCGCGCTGACGCCAAAAGGCCGGGCGCTGTATGACCGGTTGCTCAACGCGGCACGAGATGAATTGAAAGACTTCCCCAATGAGGCCAATGCCGCACGCTACAACGCGCTAATGACGCAGCACTTTGGCGAATTCCCTGACACCTACGAAGGCATGCGCCAACAGCAACTGGCGTACTTTCGCTACTTTGTGACGGAAAAAGGCCAAGCGGCCGAAGAACTGAAATCGTTGTCGCTGGAGGCGTTGCTCAGCGGCGGTTACCTGCGGGCTGAACCTTTGGTCTATGAGGATTTTCTGCCCGTGAGCGCAGCGGGGATTTTCCAGTCGAACCTCGGGGATGCAGCGCAAACCCACTATGGCGTGCATTCGAATCAGCAAGCATTTGAACAAGCGCTGGGGCGAGCGACGATTGATGAGTTGGGGTTGTATGCCGAAACGCAACGGCGTTCGATTGAGGAATGCTATGCGACGCTGGGCCACGCCATCTGAAACCTGTAGCAGCTGGCGAAGCCTGCGTCCTGCTGCGAAGCAGTCGTAAATCGGCTGGTGCGGTTTTTCAGATAAACCGTGGTTACCGGATTACGACTGCTACGCAGCCGGACGCAGGCTGCGCCAGCTGCTACAGGATCGGGTTTAGCGCAGTTTTGCCAGCAACGCCTCGGCCGCAGCCTCGGACGACGCCGGGTTCTGACCGGTGATCAGCAACCCGTCAGTCAGCACATAGCTTGCCCAATCGTCGCCCTTGGAATAAATCCCGCCCTTCTCCTTGAGCATGTCTTCGACCAGAAACGGCACGACGTTCGTCAGTTGCACCGCCTCTTCCTCCGAGTTGGTGAAGCCCGTGACCCGCTTGCCCTTGACCAGCGGCTGACCGTCCGTGCCTTTGACGTGGCGCAGCACACCCGGTGCATGGCAAACCGCTGCGACCGGTTTATTCGCCTTGTAAAACGCTTCGATCAGCGCAATGGATTGCTTGTCTTCAGCCAAATCCCACAGCGGACCATGGCCGCCCGGATAGAAAACCGCATCGTAATCCTCGGCTCTCACACTGTTGAGCAGCGCGGTAGAGGCCAATGCGGATTTAGCCGCCGCGTCTTTATTGAACCGATCGGTGGCGGCGGTTTGCGCATCCGGCTCATCGCTCTTGGGGTCCAGCGGCGGCTGTCCACCCTTGGGCGAGGCCAGGGTCAACTGAGCACCGGCGTCCTTGAAGGCGAAATACGGTGCGGCGAACTCTTCCAGCCAGAAGCCGGTTTTCTTCCCCGTGTTACCCAATTGATCGTGGGACGTTAAAACCATCAGGATTTTCATGTCGCTCTCACTCCGGTTCAGGGTTGTCAGGATGCTCGATGGCAGTGTTTTTATGGACCCTGCTGCCAGTCGATTCGTTGCACCGGCTATCAGGTGTCGTTGATGGATGGCGCATAGCCCTTATGCGCAAGAAGTTGCGCACTCATCGTTGGAAAAGGCCTTTTTGGGACCCTGATCACCCTGCCGGGCGGGCTCTCCAGCCCAGTGCGCAAGAAGTTGCGCAGTGCTGTGCAAGTTCTTGCGCACATTCCTCAGTGTTCTTCTGTAGAAATCTTTCCGGAACTTGAAAAGCAGTCTCAACACACTGTTTTATATAGCTTTTAACGTTTCTGGCACGGACCTTGATAACAGTCAGGCACCCACCGGGCGATACCGCCTCCCGGGCACCCTTAATTTTTAGCAAGGAGCACACCCATGGCTACACCAGCGTACATGTCCGTCACTGGCGAAAAACAAGGTCTGATCACCGCCGGCGCATTCACCGCCGATTCGGTTGGCAACACCTACCAGGAAGGCCACGAAGACCAGGTCATGGTTCAGGCTTTCAGCCACGACGTGATCATCCCGCGTGACCCGCAGTCCGGCCAACCTACCGGTCAGCGCGTTCACAAGCCTGTCGTGATCACCAAGGTCTACGACAAGTCTTCGCCTCTGCTGCAAGCGGCCCTGACTTCCGGCGAGCGCATGAGCGAAATCGTTATCCAGTGGTACCGCACTTCGGCTCAAGGTACTCAAGAGCACTACTACACCACCAAACTGGAAGACGCGATCATCGTCGCCATCAACAACAAAATGCACAACTGCCAGGACCCGTCGAACTCGCACTTCACGCACCTGGAAGAAGTGCAGTTCACCTACCGCAAAATCACCTGGACCCACGAAGTATCCGGTACTTCGGGTTCCGATGACTGGCGTCTGCCGGTCGCCTAAATCAGGCCGACCGTCTCAAGCATCGGCCAGCTCTGCTGGTCGATGTTGTTTTCGCTCTTCCAGAATTTTCGCGTCGGCTGATGCCTTTTTCGGCCATTGGCGCACGCCGCAGCACTGCACGAGGAACAAGGGATGTTCGCGCCGGCCAATCAGACTCACTTTGCCCTGACCATCGAAGGCCTATCCAGCGATTTGCAGGTGCTGTCCTTGCAAGGTCGGGAGGCGATCAGCCAACCGTTCGTGTTTGAGGTGGAGCTGGTCAGTGAACAGCCGTCCCTGGACCTCGAAAACCTGCTGCACAAACCGGCCTTCTTGCAGCTCTCGCCTGACGGCAGCGGCATCCACGGCCAGATCTACCGCGCCGCCCAGGGTGATTCCGGCAAACGCCTGACCCGCTACGCGGTGACCCTGCGTCCGCAACTGTCCTACCTGGCGCATCGCGTCAACCAACGCATCTTCCAGAACCTCAACGTGCCGAAAATCATCGGCAAGGTCCTCGAAGAGCACGGCATCCAAAGCAATGCCTACGAATTCAAAGTCGGGGCGATTTACCCCGAGCGCATTTACTGCGTTCAGTACGATGAATCGGACCTGCAATTCATCCAGCGCTTGTGCGAGGAAGAAGGGATTCACTACCACTTTCAGCACAGCACTACGGCCCACAAGCTGGTGTTCGGCGATGACCAGACGGTGTTCCCGAAACTGGCGCCCGTGGCCTATCAGCAAGACTCCGGCATAGTCGCCAACGACCCGGTGATCAAGCGCTTCGATCTGCGCCTGGAAACCCGCACCAGCCGCACCACCCGCCGCGACTACGACTTCGAAAAACCGCGCATCACCCTCGAAAGCGAAAACCGTGGCGACGCCCTGCCCGACCTCGAAGACTACGACTACCCCGGCCGTTTCATCGACCGCGAGCGTGGCAAGCACCTGGCCAAACGCGCACTCGAACGTCACCGCAGCGACTTCCAGCTCGCCGAAGGCAAAAGTGATCAGCCGTTGCTGGTCAGCGGCCACTTCCTGGCCCTGACCCAACACCCGAAAGCCAAATGGAACGACCTGTGGCTGCTGACCGAAATCTTCCACGAAGGCAAACAGCCGCAAGTGCTGGAAGAATCGGTGACCAGCCACACCACCAACCTGAAGGATGATTTCCATCAGGGTTACCGCAACCGCTTCCAGGCCACCCCGTGGGACGTACCGAATCGCCCGCCGCTGCAACATCCCAAGCCACGGATCCTCGGCAGCCAAAGCGCCGTGGTCACCGGGCCCAAGGGTGAAGAAATTCATTGCGACGAGTACGGCCGCGTCAAAGTGCAATTCCACTGGGACCGCGAAGGCCAGGCCGACGACAAGACCAGTTGCTGGCTGCGCGTCTCCTCCGCCTGGGCCGGCGCCCACTACGGCGGCATCGCCATCCCGCGGATCGGCATGGAAGTGCTCGTCACCTTCCTCGAAGGCGACCCCGACCAACCGCTGATCAGCGGCTGCCTGTACCACAAGGAAAACGTCGTCCCGTACCCGCTGCCGGCGAACAAGACCCGCAGCACTTTCAAAACCCTGAGTTCACCCGGTGGCGGCGGTTTCAACGAACTGCGTATCGAAGACAAAAAGGGCCAGGAACAAATCTTCCTGCACGCCCAGCGCGACTGGGATGAAAACGTCGAGCACGACCAGAAAATGCGCGTCGGCAACGAACGCCACGACACCGTCGAGCAAAACAGCTACAGCGAATTCAAAGCCGAAGAACACCACACGGTTTACGCCGACCGCAAAGTCGAAGCACGCGCCAATGACCACCTGACCGTCGGCGTGAACCAGCACATCAAGATCGGCACCGGCCAATTCATCGAAGCCGGCCAAGAAATCCACCTGAGCAGCGGCATGAAAGTCGTGCTCGAAGCCGGGAGCGAACTGACGCTCAAGGGTGGCGGCAGCTTCATCAAGATCGACGCCAGCGGCGTGACCCTGAGCGGGCCGGTGATCAACATGAACTCCGGGGGCAGTCCGGGCAGCGGGACCGGGGCTGCGCCGTTGATGCCGGGTGTGTTGAAACAGGCGGATGCGGACAAGGCTGGGGCGGTACTGACACCGGCTCAGGTCAATACGCTGAAGCGTAATGCGCCGTTTTGTGAAGAGTGTGAAAAATGCAAGGCAGGTGTTTGTGCGAGCTGATCTTTTGACTCCTCAGGCGTGGTTGGCTGAACGGCCGCTGCAAACGGGCGAACACCTGTATCTGATCGTCAGTGCCGCCAGTGATGCCGATGCGCTGAAGACGCTTTACCAGAATGACCCCACCACCCAGGCCACCCCGATCTGGGGCGGAACACCCTACGCGAGTTGGCAACAAGTAATGCCTTACCTCACCGAGTTGAAGCCCAACTCGGGTTTTCTGTCGTGGATTGCTGAAACCGACGCGCAGGACTGGGGTTGGCTGGCGGTTTCAACCAGCACGCCGGAGGTGGTCTTTGAACACCTTCGCAGCCTGACCCAAGTGCGCATGCCCGATGGAACCGAGGTGTTTTTCCGGTTCTGGGATGGGCGGCATATCTATCCGATTCTGGAGGGATTGGGTGAGGCGGCGGGTGAAGTGTTACCGGTGTTTGATCGGTATCTGATTAATGGCAAGCGGCTGGAGGTTGGGCCAAGGGTGGTGCCGAAGGCGAAGGATTGGCCTTGGTGGGAAGTGCCCAAGGGGTTGCTTGATGGCCTGACGACGAAAAATCCGTCCACCGTGATCGGCAACATGATGCAGTGGCTGAAGGAGGATCACGCCGAACTGTATTTCTCGGTCCCAGAATCCAACTTGCAGCAAAAAGTTTCGCGCTTCGTAAAACGCACCCCACTCACGGAAGAAAACTACACAGGGCTGCTGAAGGCCTACTTGGAAAATGAGGTGACCGTATGAGCATTTTGATGGGTTCCATTGTTGGGAACCTCACAGCAAAACAACCAGATGCTCAGGTCATCATCAGTGATTTTAAGAAATGTATTGCTGACTACCGCAGCCATGCCGAAGCCTGGTATGGCGGTGCCCTGGATGCGGAACAACAATTTCAGGTCGGCGACGAAGTCGGTACTCAGGACAAAGACAGCAAAGAGCAAGTCGACCTTTACGCAAACTGCCCAGCCAATGGCAAGCTCAAACTGGTGCACAGTTTCGAGTCTGCGCGCTTTGTCCCTATCGGCAATACACCGGTTCGATTGGCGCCTGTGGCCGATGGCAAGCTGTTCGGTAAAAATGAAATAGGTCAGGCGATCACCGCGACGATTGGTCCTAGCGGGATTCTTGAAGTTGCGAATCTCACACCGAACCAACAATACAAAATCACGTTTTTCCCCAACCCCACCCCAGCGCAGATCGACACGCTGTTCTATTCCTATCAGGGCGTTATCGGCGATCTGAGCGGCTGGCTACAAACCCAGTGGACCACCGACTTTTTGCCGTTGTGGCAGGAACATAACAACGCGTCGATGGCTGGCCGTGTTCTGCAAGACCTGGAAGCCGAGTGGAAAGGCTTTTTGAAAGCGATCATGGGTTTGTGGGGCGATATCAAAAGCCTCTACGACCTGGTTGCACATCCTCGGGAGAATTATGAAAAGCTGAAGAAATTCTTCACCGAGGAAGAAATCAAGCGCATTTACGACGCCTCGGAGGAAGCCATTCACACTGCCCTGCTGATCGCCAGCGATGAGCCATTGATGTGGATCTACGTGGCCGCCATCATGGCGTGGGTCAAGATGCTGCCACCGCAGACCTGCACGGAAGTGCTGTCTCAACTGACCACCGAAGTCCTGCTGAACATTCTGGTCGGCGTTGTAATGACCGGTGGTCTCGGCTTGGCAGTACGTGTCGGCACCAAGGCACTTAAAGCCACGCAAAACAGCGGCAAGGTGCTGAAGCTGATCGAAGACTTCACCGGCATGCTGATGAAAATCAGCAAGAAGAACGCACCGGCCCACACTGAAGCCGCGAAGCCTTTATTGCTCAACGGCAATTCAGCAGTCAATCAGGCACGCAAAGCCAGCGTCGAAATTGCCGCCCCCAAGCCCGCAACCACGGCAACAGCGCCGAAGAAAAAGCCAAAGGTTACGGGCGGCAAGGTGGAGACCGACGCGCAGATCCATGCACGCGGAAAGAAAGACAACACCACGCGCATCGAACAAAAAGAGCCTGTCGACAACGCTCCCGACCAATCGAAAACCCCCGCCGACCAGCCTGCACAGTGTGCGAACAAAACCTGCACGGATGGCGAACCCGTGTCGATGGTGACCGGTGAGGAGTTACTGACGCTCACCGATGGCGAACTCGGTGGCCTCTTGCCGCTGGAATGGACGCGTCTTTATCGCAGCAGTGCGGTCGAAATCGACAGTCGTCTCGGTTATGGCTGGAGCCATTCACTGTCCCATCGCCTGAACCTGGACGATGAAGGCGTGCTGTGGACTGACAATGAAAACCGTCAGACCCGCTTCCCGATGCCGACCGAACAACGTCCAGCGATCACCAACAGCCTGGCCGAAGCGGCGATTTTTCTTGGTGACGCCCCAGGTGAACTGATCCTGACTCAGGCCGGCCCGAAAACGCGGTTTTACCATTTCCGTGCCGGGCGTCTGAACACCATCAGTGATGCCTACGAAAACCAGTTGCACATCAGCTATGACCTGGTTGGGCGCATTCAGCGCATCGACAACGGTGCTGGTCGCGCTTTGTTACTGCGTTATGACGACCGCCATATCTCGGCAGTCGACTACCAGCAGCAACGTGCCGAGTACGATGATCGCGGTGGGAGCCAGGATCCATGGCAAACCGTGCAAACCCTGGTCACCTATCACTACAACGAGCGCAATCAACTCGTCAGTGCCACCAACGCTGCCGGCGAGCGCGAGCACTATCGCTACAACGATCAGCACGTCATTCTCGAACGTCAACTGGCGGGTGGCGCCAGCTTCTACTGGGATTGGGAACGCGAAGGCAAATTGGCGCGCTGCGTCCGCCACTGGGCCAGTTATTCGCAACTGGAAGCGTGCTATGTGTGGGACGACAAGGGCACGGTGAGCGTGCTTAACGCCGATGGCAGCGAGCAGGTTTACGTGCATGACGAAAATGCGCGACTTATCAGCGAGACCGCCCCCGACGGAGCGCAAACGCAAAGAGCCTATGACGGCGAAGGTCGCCTGATCGCTGAAAAAGACGCGCTGGGCGCCGTCACCGAATACCAATACAACGACGGCGGACGTTTGATTGCGGTTGTCCCTCCGGAAGATGAACCGACTCGCTACAACTACTACGATGGCCAACTCATCGATGTGCAACGCGGCAGAGCTCGCTGGAAGTACGAGCGCAACCGTCAGGGCGATATCACCCAGCAAACCGACCCCCATGGAAACGAAACCGACTACAGCTACGACCGTCAGGGTCGCCTGTTGGAAATCCGTCATCCCGATGGCAGCCGCCATCAACTGGGCTGGAACAACCTCGGCCAACTGCTGGAAGAACGCCTGCCCGACGGCGGTCAGCGCAAATACCGTTACGACGCCTTGGGTCGACAGATTACTCGTCAGGAAGAAACCGGTGCGATCACCCACTACCAGTGGGATGCTGTCGGCCGCCTGACGCAAGTCACCCTGCCCGGTGGCGCCACCCGTGCGTTCACCTACAACCCTTATGGTCGTATCACCGCCGAACGCGATGAGCTAGGCCGCGTGACTCGCTACGAGTACGCCGATGGTCTGCACCTGGTCAGCCGCCGGATCAATCCGGACGGTAGCCAATTGCGTTATCGCTACGACAATTCACGCCTGCTGCTGACCGAGATCGAAAACGAGCGTGGCGAACACTACCACCTCGACTACCACGCCAACGGCTTGATCCAGCAGGAAACCGGTTTCGACGGGCGCCGCACCGCTTATGAATACGACCTCAACGGCCAACTGCTGAAGAAAACCGAATTCGGCGAGGATGGCAGTGAACTTGTCACTGAATATCAGCGCGACGCTGCTGGCCGCTTACTGGTCAAAACCCTGGCCGATGGCGAGGAGATCCATTACAGCTATGACGCCCTTGGCCGTCTGGTCAACGTCGACGACGGCAACTGGCCACTGGCGTATGAATACGATCTACAAGATCGCCTGATCACCGAACACCAAGGCTGGGGCACCCTGCGCTACGAGTACGACAGCGTTGGACAACTCAGCCACTGCCGCCTCCCGGACGGCAGCAAGCTCGATTACCAACATCAGCGCGGCGGCCAACTAAGCAGCATCGACCTCAACGGCTCGCGCCTGACCACCCATCAGTTCAACGCCGGCCTCGAGCAAAAACGCCAACAAGGCCTGCTACTCAGTGAGTATCAGTACGACGAACAAGGCCGTCTGCAAGCACACAGCGTCAGCCAAGAAGATAGAAACCTGTTCCACCGTCGCTACGCCTACGACGCCAACGGCAACCTCGCTGGCATCGACGACAGTCGCAAAGGCAATCGCAGCTACCACTACGACCCGCTCGACCGCCTGATCAACGTCCGTGGCAGCACCCCGGAAAGCTTCGCCCATGACCCGGCCGGCAACTTGCTGGGTCAAGGCGACCAACCCACCGCAAACCTGGCCAACGTCAAAGGCAACCGCCTGCTCATGCAAGGCGACCGCCATTACGACTACGACGCCTACGGCAACCTGACTCGCGAACGTCGCGGCACCGGACAGAAACTCGTCACCGAATACCGTTACGACTGCCAGCACCGCTTGATCGGCGCCAGCCTGCCGGGCGGTAGCGTCGCGAGCTACAAGTACGACGCCTTCGGTCGTCGCATCGAAAAAACCGTCGACGACAGCACCACCGAATTCCTCTGGCAAGGCGAGCGCCTCGTTGCCGAAAGCGCTGACAACCGCTATCGCACGTACATCTACGAACCGGGCAGCTTCCGCCCGCTGGCGATGCTCGACGGCGAAGGTCCGCTGAAAGCGACGCCGTTTTACTATCAACTCGATCATCTGGGTACGCCGCAGGAGCTCATTGATTACAGCGGTGAGATCATGTGGTCAGCCAAGTACCGCGCCTACGGCAACCTCGCTGCACTGGATGTCGCCGAAATCGACAACCCGTTGCGCTTTCAGGGTCAGTATTTCGATGCGGAGACAGGCTTACATTACAACCGGCATCGCTACTACAATCCGGGGACCGGGCGGTATCTGACGCCGGATCCGATCAAGCTTGCGGGTGGGTTGAACAACTACCAGTACGTGCCTAACCCTACGGGGTGGGTGGATCCGTTGGGGTTGGTCTGCGAAAAAGCAAACGGATCAGGTCCCAAGAAACCTTCGCAAAAAACAGAGCCACCTGAAGTTGGAGAAACCCAAACATTCAAGACCTTTGAGCAAGCACGCAACAAATCACTTGAATGGCTCGAAGGAAATGAATTCAAAGCAGAAAAACCTACTATTGGTAAATTTGGTACAAATGCCGGAAAAATGGTGGGGATGCAAACAGCTGATGGCAAGACGGGCTACAGAATAGAACACGATGAAAGAAGTGGTGCACACATAAATGTTTGGTCAGGAAAAAAACCTGCCCCCCACTATCTTTTCAACGCAAGTCCAAAAACCGTATTGAAATTGATTAAGGCATTTAAAAAATGAGCTACTTTGATGAAGAACTAGAAAAAGAATTCTCCACATATCACACCCCCTATAAAAAACTAGAACAGGGTACGCATGACGACTTTGTTATATATATAAATAATAAACTGCCATTCGCAGGCGCTAAGATCGACTGGAACTCACTACCCAATAGCAAAAATTTCAACGAGCATGAAAAAAGCCAAGCATTTAAACTAATCACAGAAAAGATACGATCACTAGCCACACCCGAAATATTTTTTATTGGCGACTCATTGACAGAGTGCGCCTATCAAGTGGAAATCAAAGACTTGGAGCGAGCCTTATTAATTTTCTCCGAAATCCCACAACACAGTTATTTCTTCCCAAAAGATCTTAGTTGGATTGGCTGCATAAGTGCAGAAGGACATATAGACCTTAGCACCATTTAAAGTTACACAAATATTCGCAACACAAAAAACTTACGGGCCAATACCATAAAATCAAAATAACCCGTATTTTTGTGCTTAATGTAAGAAAAGTGGACTGAACAAGCGGACGCCCATCAGCCGGTATCAACCCTTTTTTCAGCATATCGACAACAGCGCTGGCCGCTCCTTGTTTCTGCGTTATGACGACGGCCACATCTAAGAGGTGGCCTACCAGCAGCAACGTACCAAAAGCGGTCCTCATGGTGAGCGCCACACCCATAGCAAACAGTGCCCCCTGGTCACACCACTACAACGAGCGCAATCAACTCTCCACCTCACTGGTCAACAGATGGACATTAAACAAGTTCTATTCGTCATTTTAACTATTTTTTCGACGTCAGCACTTGCCCAGGATATCGGGTTTGGATTCGTTAAAAGCAATCCAGATGGAAAGGCTTATTTATATACGACTCAGAATATTTCAAGTGACGATGCCATTTCAGTCCAGTTCCCTGATGCCAACGGAGCCGTCGCTTGCTGCAAATCAACAAAATCAAATGGAGGAAAACGGCAACCAGGTGATGTAACCGATTTGCTCAACGAAGCCGACATGCACATCTACGGGCTCGACATTCAATACAAAGAGCCTTTTATCGGTATAGCCGTAGTGGGTAAAAATGTAAGCGAACACGGTGTGTCAGCGCTGGAAGTCAAGGGACAAGCAACAATAATCAGCACATGCTTAAGCCAAGAAGGCGTTCATCTTTACTCAAAAAAAAATGGACGCTTGAATGGTCATTTGTATTTAAGTCTCGGGTACGACGTAGAGCCAACCTATCAATCTTGCGAAACGGAACGTCAAAGCTCCGTACCGACAGACGTCTCCCGCTACATCAAAAGTAGAGACAACTGTGACTCTCTGCGCGGCGACATTCCTGCTCCGGACCCTGCCGACCCGGGGAGTCTCGATCGTGCCATCAGCAATATCAATAAATATTGCAAAGGAACAGATCAGCAGCTGAAGCAGTTGAAGGAGAAATACTCCGGAAACAAAAGCGTTGAAACGCTGCTCTCGACTTACGAAGAAAATATTGAAGCGGATATGAGTTTTTAGATTCGCTCATCAAGGACGACAGTTGTGACATCTGAAAGCATTTCACCACAAGCCTGGTTATCCGAGAGCCCGCTGCAAACGGGCGAACACCTGTATCTGATCATTAGCGCCGCCAGCGATGCCGATGCGCTGAAGACGCTTTATCAGAACGAACCCACCACCCAGGCCGCCCCGATCTGGGGCGGAACACCCTACGCGAGTTGGCAACAGGTGATGCCCTACCTCACCGAACTGAAGCCCAACTCGGGTTTTCTGTCGTGGATTGCCGAAACGGACGCGCAAGACTGGGGATGGCTGGCGGTTTCAACCAGCACGCCGGAGGTGGTCTTCGAACACCTTCGCAGCCTGACCCAAGTGCGCATGCCCGATGGAACCGAGGTGTTTTTCCGGTTCTGGGATGGGCGGCATATCTATCCGATTCTGGAAGGCTTGGGTGAGGCGGCGGGTGAAGTGTTGCCGGTGTTTGATCGGTATCTGATTAATGGCAAGCGGCTGGATATCGGGCCACGCGTGGTGCCGGTGGCGAAAGATTGGCCTTGGTGGGAGGTGCCAAAGACGTTGCTTGATGGCTTGGCCAAGCAAGACCCGTCGACCTTGATCGGCAACCTGATGCAATGGCTGGAAGAGGAACGCCCAGACATCTACGCCGCTTACCCCGACAGCAACCTGAAGCTGAAAATCGCACGCTTCGTGCGTCGGCCCGATGCTCCGAAAAACTTGAATGAAGCACTGTTAAACCACCTGATTCTGGAGCAAGGCTGATGGATCGCGTTGCCTACGTTGATAACCAACTGAGTACGTTCAAGGACAGTCTGAAGCTGTACCAGGAACAAACCAAAACCTGGTATGCAGAGGTCGCCGATAAAGGCAGTCGCGCTGCAGACTTGCCTTCTTTGCTCGGCATGGAGCGAGTGATCAAGGTCGGCAACTCCAGCAAATCCGTCAGCATGACTGACGGCGATTTCTCCTCAAACGTCGCTCAGTGCCCACTCAAAGGCCCATTGCTGATCGAAAGCAAATTCGAATCGGTCTACGACATTCCGCTGGGCGATATCGAAGTTGAAATCGTCGCGGTGGAAGGTGGCGCAGTCAGCAAGGTCAAGCTGGATGCCCAAGGCAAAGCAGCCTGGACAGGTGGTGTGCCGGGCAAGTTCTACAAGATCCGCGTTCACAATGAAGTGACACCGGCGCAGATTGATACGCTGTTCAGTTCCTATGGCGGCCTGACTGCAGACCTTGAAGGTTTTCTGCGCAAGGAATGGGCGGGCTTCAAACCGCAATGGTCGAACGTGTCGGCTTCCGGCACTGCCATGGCGGTCGGCAACGGCATCCTTGAAGGCGGCTGGGAAGCGATCAAAGGAGTCTGGGACGGCATCAGCCTGGTGCTCGATATCCTGCAAGACCCAGGCAAGTTTGCGAAAGACCTGGGCGCTGGCACCCAGAAACTGATCGACCTCGCCAAACAAGCACCCGACGTCATGAAAAAGGCCATGTTGCTGGCCAGCGACGAGGCCGCGCTGTTCCTGATGGTGCGCAGCGCCGTTGTCTGGCTGGCGGGGCTGCCACCGATGAAGATGGCTGGCGACGTGGCGAAAATGACCACGGCGGCGGTCGTGGGTATCGCCATCGACATCGTTATTTCGATCGTGCTGACCATCGCTGCGGAAGGTACGGGGGTCATCTACCTCGCCGCGCGGTTGAAGAAGTACGGCGAAATTATCATCAAGGCCGTGACCGGTTTTGTGGAGTCGGTGTTCAAGATCATCAAAGGCTTCATGGAATACGTCACGAAATACACCGCCGTTGCCGCGCGTGGTGTGACGGCCCAGATGAAGAATGGTTTGGCTCAGCTGCGTTTTGACGGGAAGAAAAACGCCAAACTGGGCAAGGGTAAGACCGGCGACGACGCGTCTAGGCAAGCCACGACACCTGCCGACAAAAGTGCCGAACCTGCCGCCAAAACCTGCACGGACAAGTGCCCCGTTTCGATGGTCACCGGTGAAGAGCTGTTGACGCTGACCGATGGTCAACTCGACGGCCTGCTGCCCTTTGAGTGGACGCGCCTGTATCGAACCAGCGCCGTGGAAATCGATTGTGGCCTGGGTTACGGCTGGAGCCATGCGCTGGCGCACCGTGTCGAGATCAACGGTGACGAAGTCATCTGGACCGACCACGAAAACCGTGCCACGCCGTTTCCACTTCCGAGCCAGCAACGCCCCGCTATCACCAACAGCCTGTCGCGCGCAGCGATTTTTATCGGCGACGATCCTTCGGAACTGGTTCTGGCACAGGCAGGCAGTCGCCCTTCCTTCTACCACTTCCGTTACAACAGCAAAGGCGCAACCCTCATCGCCATCAGCGACAGCTATGGCAACCGGTTGCACATCACCCGTGATATTCACGGGCGAATCAAACGCCTCGATAACGGTGCCGGCCGCGCCCTCCTCCTGCGCTACGACCGAAAGCACATCGTCGCCGTCGACTATCAGCAGTTCCTACCGGCGGACACGCTGGAAGATGCCTGGAACACCGTCCAGACGCTGGTCACGTACAGCTATGACGCGCAGCATCGCCTGATTGAAGCGAAGAACGCGGCCGGTGAAGCCGAGCACTATCGCTACAACGATCAGCACGTGATTCTCGAACGGCAATTGGCGGGTGGTGCCAGTTTCTTCTGGGAATGGGAGAACGAAGGCAAGCTCGCGCGTTGCGTCCATCACTGGGCGAGTTTCTCGCAGATGGAAGCACACTACGTCTGGGACGATAAAGGTAGCGTCACGGTTACCAACGCCGATGGCAGCGAAGAGGTTTATACCCACGACGATAAAGCGCGGTTGATCAGTAAAATAGACCCCGATGGCGCGGAACACCTCAAGGCCTACGACGACAAGGGCCAACTGATCGCAGAAAAAGATCCGCTGGGCGCCGTGACCGAGTACCGGTATGACGAAGACGGCTTGATGACGGCGGTCATTCCTCCGGAAGATGAACCGGTCACGTACGAATACAGCAATGGGTTCGTGAGCGATGTCCATCGCGGCAAAGTCACGTGGAAGTATCAGCGCAACAATCAGGGCGACATAACCCAGCAGATCGATCCGCACGGCAACGCCACCCTCTACAGCTACGACCGCCAAGGCCGCTTGCTGGAAATCCGTCATCCCGATGGCAGCCGCCATCAACTGGGCTGGAACAACCTCGGACAACTGCTGGAAGAAAGCCTACCTGACGGCGGTCAACGCAAATACCGTTACGACGCCTTGGGCCGGCAAATCACCCGTCAGGAAGAAACCGGCGCGATCACCCACTACCAATGGGACGCCGCCAATCGCCTCGCACAAGTGACCCTGCCCGGTGGCGCGACCCGTGCATTTACCTACAACGCCTATGGCAAAGTCACCGCCGAGCGCGATGAGCTGGGGCGCATCACTCGCTACGAATACGCCGATGGCCTGCACCTGGTCAGCCGCCGCCTGAATCCGGACGGCAGCCAACTGCGCTACCGCTACGACAACTCTCGCCTGCTGCTGACCGAGATCGAAAACGAACGTGGCGAGCACTACCACCTCGATTACTCCGCCAATGGCCTGATCCAGCAGGAAACCGGTTTCGATGGTCGTCGCACCGCCTACGAGTACGACCTCAACGGCCAATTGCTGAAAAAAACCGAATTCGGCGACGACGGCAGCGAACTGATTACCGAATATCAACGCGATGCCGCTGGCCGGTTGCTGGTCAAGACGCTAGCCGATAGCGAGGAAATCCACTACAGCTACGACGCCTTCGGCCGCTTGGTCAACGTCGACGATGGCAACTGGCCCCTCGCCTACGAATATGACCTGCAAGATCGCTTGATCACCGAACATCAAGGCTGGGGCACGCTACGTTACGAGTACGACTCGCTCGGCCAACTGAGCCACTGCCGCCTGCCCGATGGCAGCAAACTCGACTATCGCCACCAAGCCGGTGGCCGCCTGAACAGCATCGACCTCAACGGCTCGCGCCTGACCACGCACCAGTTCAGCGCTGGTCAGGAACTTCAGCGCCAGCAAGGCCTGCTGCTCAGCCAGTACCAGTACGACGAACAAGGCCGGCTGCAGGCTCACACCGTCAGCCAGCAGGAACGCAACCTGTTCCACCGCCGCTACGCCTACGACGCCAACGGCAACCTCGCCGGCATCGACGACAGCCGCAAAGGCAATCGCAGCTACCACTACGACCCGCTCGACCGCCTGATCAACGTCCGTGGCAGCACCCCGGAAAGCTTCGCCCACGACCCTGCGGGCAACTTGCTGGGCCAAGGTGACCAACCCACCGCAAACCTGGCCAACGTCAAAGGTAACCGCCTGCTGATGCAGGGCGACCGCCACTACGACTACGACGCCTACGGCAACCTGACCCGCGAACGTCGCGGCACCGGGCAGAAACTCGTCACCGAATACCGTTATGACTGCCAGCACCGTTTGATTGGTGCCAGTCTGCCGGGGGGCAGCCTCGCGTCCTACAAGTACGACGCGTTCGGCCGACGCATCGAAAAAACTGTCGATGGCAGCACCACTGAATTCCTGTGGCAAGGCGAACGCCTGATCGCCGAAAGCGCTGACAACCGCTATCGCACTTACGTTTATGAACCGGGTAGCTTCCGTCCACTGGTGATGCTTGATGGCGAAGGCCCGCTGAAGGCGACGCCGTTTTACTACCAACTCGACCATCTGGGAACACCGCAGGAGCTCACCGACTACAGCGGCGAGATCATGTGGTCTGCCAAGTATCGCGCTTATGGCAATCTCGCTGCACTCGATGTTGCCGAAATCGACAACCCGTTGCGATTTCAGGGGCAGTACTTCGATGCGGAGACGGGCTTACACTACAACCGGCATCGCTACTACAATCCGGGGACCGGGCGGTATCTGACGCCGGATCCGATCAAGCTTGCGGGTGGGTTGAATAACTACCAGTACGTGCCTAACCCTACGGGGTGGGTGGATCCGTTGGGGTTGAATGGATGTCCAGGGGCCGGGAGCAATCCTGATTCGAAAAATCCCGCCGACAAAGCTAAAGTTGAGACTAAGGAGCCGCCAACCCCGGAGGTTACTTGGTCAAGCCCTTCAGTTAAAAGAGCCTCCGATCAGCTTGATCGCGGGGCGAAAGATGTAACGGTTAACAGCAGAGGAGAGGCTGAGGAGCTATTTAGAGGGAAATACGTAGGTGAAGGCTATAGAAACGCCGAAGAATTTAACTCCGTGACCGCCAAAGACTACTTTGTAACTCCCGAAGGGAAAGAGTCATACTACCACTGGGACGACACACCCGTTTCCAACATCGAAACCAGAAAAGTATACATGGCGAATCACAGCCCTACTGACCCCCATGCCGCCTTGCCACATTTGCAACTACATCCAAAAGACGGCAAAGTAATCCGTATCTACTGGCCAAATCAATTTGAGGGGCAAAAATGAACGAGCAGAAAACAATCCCACGAAGTGTTTGGTACGGTCTCGACGGCAAAAGCTACGACTCAATTGCGCAAGAATTGAACTCTGAAGACCCACTATCGCGTAAATGGGCCGCGATATATGCAATTTACAAATATAAATTTCTAACGAACGATCCTTTTCGATACTATGACTTTATAAACAATTCAAAAAACTCTCGGTACGCGATCATAATATTTTCAGTACCTATTGAGACACTCGAAACAAGCGACGGCATAGATGACCGCGACATAAATATAGAAAATTTTGAAGAGTTGAATTCAGAAGAAGAAATAAATAGCTTTTTGAAAAACAACCAAGTCAACCCAGAGTTGTTCACAGCTCCATGGCGTTGTGACTATCCACTTTAACTCACCAAAAACAGGCCAGCAAAACAATAAAGCAACAATAAAGGGGACGGATTTATTTTCATCGAAAGAAAATAAATCCGTCCCCTTTTCACTTACGCCTACGACACCAACGGCAACCTCGCCGGGATCGACGACAGCCGCAAAGGCAATCGCAGCTACCACTACGACCCGCTCGACCGCCTGATCAACGTCCGTGGCAGCACCCCGGAAAGCTTCGCCCATGACCCCGCCGGCAACTTGCTGGGCCAAGGCGACCAGCCCACCGCGAACCTGGCCAACGTCAAAGGCAACCGCCTGCTCATGCAAGGCGACCGCCACTACGACTACGACGCCTACGGCAACCTGACTCGCGAACGTCGCGGCACCGGACAGAAACTCGTCACCGAATACCGTTACGACTGCCAGCACCGCTTGATTGGTGCCAGCCTGCCGGGGGGTAGCGTTGCGACCTATAAATACGACGCCTTCGGCCGCCGCATCGAAAAAATCGTCGACGGAAGTACCACCGAATTCCTGTGGCAAGGCGAACGCCTCGTCGCCGAAAGCGCTGACAACCGCTATCGCACTTACGTTTATGAACCGGGTAGTTTCCGTCCGCTGGTGATGCTGGATGGCGAAGGTCCACTGAAGGCGACGCCGTTTTACTATCAGCTCGATCATCTGGGGACGCCGCAAGAGCTCACCGACTACAGCGGCGAGATCATGTGGTCTGCCAAGTACCGCGCTTATGGCAATCTCGCTGCACTCGATGTTGCCGAAATCGACAACCCGTTGCGATTTCAGGGGCAGTACTTCGATGCGGAGACGGGCTTACACTACAACCGGCATCGCTACTACAATCCGGGGACCGGGCGGTATCTGACGCCGGATCCGATCAAGCTTGCGGGTGGGTTGAACAACTACCAGTACGTGCCTAACCCTACGGGGTGGGTGGATCCGTTGGGGTTGAGCAGCGGTTGTCCAGGCAGTTCAGGGAATGGAGCCAATGACCCAACGGCTAATTCAGTCGCAGAGTCATCACCGGTTGCTCCAGCTCCTGCTGAAGAGCTAGATTGGAAAAGCGTAGTACCCGCGAAAGGGAAGTACAAAGGCCAAAGCCGAATAGATCATGTTCAACTTCACAATGTCGATAATCCCGCAAAGCCTCAACATGGGGTTTTCTATGGTGATGGAGTCGATGCGACCAATGAGGCTTGGAGGAAAGCTCAGACAGATGGAATTAAACCGGACGCGACAGGAACATTAAAAGTACCGATGGGAAAAATGGTAGGTCGTTCTGGAGGCGGCGAAGCAGACGCGGGCAAATTATTTTACAATCTTGAAATGAAACTAGTCCCTGGAACTAACAAAATAATCACCTCTTATCCTGCGGAATAAAAATGAAAAAGTATTATTGGTACAAAAACTGCCCAGCCTGCAAGCAAGGAAGGCTGATTATCACTCACGATACTACGAATGAAAGATTATATTTGCACTGCGAAGAGTGCGAGATGGGCTGGTTAAATCCCAGCGACGCTGATAGCAACGAAAATAGCTTCCTAACATTGCTTGTAGAGTTCGAGACGGAAAACCCATCTCTAGAGCTTATCCAGAAAAACAATTGGTCACAGGTAGCAACTCATTCTTTCGAAGAATGACAGAAAAAACATAAACAAAGGGGACGGATTCTGAGAGATCCCCACAAATCTAGTCCAACACATGCGCCTGTTGATGCACCTCGTTTCGCAACGCGCGCTCAAGTCTCTCTAAGGTTTTTCGAGATTTTGAGCCGCTTCCGCTGCGCCAGTATTCCAACCCAAGTCGCCATAGCGACAACACCCTCCGGCGTTTTAGGCTATTGCTTTGAAAGCGATGTTCATGACCTGCTTCGCGAGCCTGTAACCCGGTTAAACAGATAATGTAGTTGGCCAAAGCCGAGACCAGTAACAGCACTTCAATTCGGCGTGGGCAGCAACTTCGATGGTGAGTTATGCCAATGCCAAAGTGCTCGCTTTTTACATCCCGGAAGCCTTCTTCTATCTGCATCCGTTGCTTATAAATCGCCACGATTTTCGATGGATTCCATTGATCCTCCGGCAGATTACTGGCCAGCAACCAAGGCTCTCGTTCACGATTGGCCGATTGCCTGCTGAGTTTGTTTTTGGCGATTGATCCGGTGACGCGCTGGTGTTTTCGCCCCTTGGCTCGGTGCCTGACGCAGTACAAATGAATAAAATGTGGCGCGCTTTGAGTCATCTCGATATGGCCCAGCGACTTCGGTGAAGATGACACCAGAGCGTAGAGATTTTTCACCGGTAGCCAGGTGTTCGAGTCGCTGCGGTAGAGGTCGCGGTTGCGTACCCGAGCTACGTAATACCAGCCTTGCGCCTCGACAGCCTTGATCCAGGGCCGACGAAAACCCGCATCGGCCACAAGAACCGGCACACAGTCTTTAGGGAGCATTTCGGCCAACGTTTGCAGCAATCGCTTTTGATATGTCGGTCATCCTTCGCGCTCGTGAACGCTTTCGTAAATGGGATAGGAACGTCCAGCCAATGGGATGGCTGCGCGCAACAGAGAGAAATCTCCCGCCGCATCAATCGGCGACCAATCGACCAGGATTAACGGGCGTTTCAGCGACCCCAACAAGGCTCGCAACATGACCCAGTAAAATAGCGAGCGCTCCGTTTGGAGGTGACGATTTCCTAACAACCGATCCACTCGTTTAATCGCGTGCTTGGGATAAGCCTTGCCTGACATGAATCGACCAAGTCCTGTCAGAGTTAGACGACGGCCTCGCAGTAATGAACTGACACAACACATCAGCGTTTTCAGACGATGGGAATGGACAGTGGGAAGTGCTTGAGCGAGCGCGCTGTGTAAGAATCGAATAGCCTGCATGGGATCGGGATCTTGTTTTTGTGTGGTGCAATACAAGCTGCCGACCCATGCAGGTCTCTTCAATTCCCAACTTCTTGATTTCTCGTAGGAAAAAGCGGGGATTTCTCAGGGACAGATTTATTTTCACAAAAGATAATAAACCCTCCCCCGTTCTCGCTCTAAACCGCTACCCACCGCCCCACCGCTACCGAACCCGGAATTTTAACCTCCAGACTTCCTAAAAACTGCTCATCAATCGAACGAAGCAAAACTTCCGGCCCCATCAACCCCAACTGAATTGCTTGAACCCCTGAACTGGCAAGCATTAAAGACTTAAACTCCGTTAACGGGCCTTTAACCACCTTGGTCTTAGTTAAATCCTTCTCATGCAACAAATCCGCAGATGCAAAAAACTCAGCCGTATCGAGTCCCAGGGCGGACAACTGGCCGGAGTCCTCCACATCAATTTCCGCATAATGTGTCGCCTGGGCTAAAAATTTTCGCCCGGAAACCTTCCCGTCGATGGCTAACAAAAAGAACGTGAAGGCTGTATTACCCAAGCGGTTCCAGTCGTCTTCATTTGTGTTGCTGGCCTGAGTCCGATGAAGTGTTTTCACCCCTTTGTTAACCAACTCAAAATTCGGTTCAATCGCGTTAAATCTAGGCGGCCCATCGACTGAGGTGGTGTAGTGCCGGAGGGTAAACTTTTTATTCGATGCTTTATCCATTTGTTTTTGATTGGCTTTTTTATCAGAAAAAACCAGCGAGTCGTTTGTTACATCCTTCATGATGGTAAAGGGCAAAACTCTATCTGTTGCATCGTAGCCGGTCTTGTATTTGTCAAAGACCTCTTGAGCAGGAACAGATTTTCTAGCGATTGAAGGGGTCGGTGTCGACTTTTTAAGCGTACAAGCACCCGTGTGATTGGTCTTGCACTGGGGGCAGAGTTTAGGGATTTGAAAGGGAGCTGCTTTTGACGCCGCAGGTTTGGTCGCTGCGATCACCACGCCAGTGGGCATGGTGAAGGGAGGTGATGATGCAGAGGTTGCCCCTTGACCGAGTATTGGGCCTCGCGTTGATTTTTGATGACCGGAAGGATTGTTGGGGGACGCCGGTCGCAAAACGTTAGGCATTGGACTGTTCGATGGCGGATCAGTAGGCATAAATAAACTTACCCCAGACGTTGAGTGGTTATGAACCACGTTACATTTTGAGGCTTTGGTTATAGCAAAGAGGCACACTACAAAAATGTAGGAAATTTCCGAAGGAAATGAGGCCGGGCATATGCAGGCGGGAGCACCGCGTACGGGAATCTGATGGTCATTTGAACCGTGCGCTGGCCCCTTTGACCCATTGGCTCGATACATGCCCGACATCGGCATCAATGCGCCCTCGACGCATTGCACGACACGACGACACCGCAGAGTGACTGCAAAAAAAAACGGGCGATCCAGTGATCGCCCGTTTTTTATGTATTCATTGTCAGCACGTCGCATACGCGCTGCCAAAAAGTGTTCGCCCAGTGCAACAGCCTCGGCATTCCATGCACTGGTAAAGAGCCATGACACTGGACGAACGGGGGAAGTTTAATAGAAGCAGGTGAAGATGTCCGCCTCGCGAACATGAAATTTATAAACACAATGTTTAACAACATGTCGGATGAAATACTATTCAGACGAATGAATAAAACTCACCAACCCGTTCATTAAAACTGATTGTTCTTGTACAAAAAGTTATACAAGAACAATCATTTTTTATAGAGCCAACACTCAATTTTAGTGTGCGCTGGTCACTTTCAGAAGGTCTGTGTAGGTGACAACAACGGTTTGCCCTACTTTCAGGTCCTTGAGTTTCGCTTGAACTTTCGGCTCTACCACTTCAACAGTTTTGGACTGGCCAGCCGGGTTTTCGAAGGTCAATTCATGTTTTGCCAAATCGATTTTGGTGATTTTCAGCTGAACTTGAACCTGACGGTAAGCTTCGCCGGCAGGCATGGAACCGCCCGGTGCCGCGCGGACTTCGCCCGTGCGCTCGGTGGAGCCTGGCAGGCCCTTGTCGACGTCGGTGTCGAGATAAGCCGCAACGGAGCGGGCAACTTCGACTGTGACCTTATCGCCAGCTTTGAGGTTGGCAAGGTTTTTCGCCTTGTCGGTCAGTTGCAGCGTCGTCTCGTTACCTTCTGGCCCTTTAAGGGTGACTTGATGGCTTTTGGCGTCGACCGAGACAACATCAGCGGTGATCGTTGCCGCTTCCACCACGTTAGACAGCGGAATGTCCGCCGCCATGGCGCCAAGGCTGACGGCAGACAGCAAGGTAGCAAGGGTGATGGCTTTGGTCAGTGCGTGGAGTTTCATAGGCGATACATTCCTTGGTAATAAATGACAACAGACCGCTCTGGCTCAGGCGCCGACGCGATCCGTGCCCATGAGCATAGACGCAGTTCAAGGAGTGTTCGAAGTTTCTTCTGCGAGGTATTCACCACCGTCGGTGCTATTGGCGCTTTCCTTGCGCCAGGTCAAGGGAGTGGCACGCAGCGCGTCGTGAACATGCTCGACTTAGCCCGCGATCTACCGAAAGCTGCGACTCAATACCCGGTCATTTCCAGATAGCCTTGCCCCGCGTGGCTGCCACTCAGTTGCACCGGCCCTTCCCAATAGGGAATGCGCAAATCCATCCAGGCGTTTGGATTAAGGGCGTTGAGGGTGAGGTCGAGGTGTTTGCCGGGTATTTTGATCGACCAGCGCACAGGCATCGAACGGCCAGCGACGTTGGCGGTGTCTTGCGGTGTGAGGCGGATGTCGTCGGCGTGCAATGGCTGCGTCTGCCCCTGAGCGTCGATCCAGGTGCCAGTGAGGTACGGCGCGCCTTCCTTGTTGCGCATGCGATAAAGCATCACCTGCTCACCGCTGTCCAGGTGCAGCGAGAACCAGTCCCAACCGGTCTGATTGGCGGTCAGCGGCTGGCTGCTCCATTCGCGGTCGAGCCAGGCCGGGCCGCTGACTTGATAGGTGTTGCCATCGATTTCCAGCGTGCCGCTGGCCTGGAAAAACGGTTGGCTGTAGTAGTACGACGCCTGGCCCTGTTCGGATTTCTGGCTGAAGCCTTTGTCGCCCTGAAGCACCGGCGGACGGCTGGACGTCAGGCGAAGTTGATAGCCAAAATCCTTGTCCCGGGCACTGAGTTGAAGATCCGCTAAAGGATCAGAACGTTGACTGCTGAAACGCCAGTCATCAATCCAGGCATCAAAAGGAGCCACGCTCACACCTGCCTGCCCCACACCGCCACGGGCATAGCGTTCGGCAGCATGATGCACCGTCGCCGACGTCACGGCGGCGTGCCCCAGCCAGATTGTCTGATTACCCCACCCCGCCACCTCGGGCATTGCTTTCAAGGCGCTGCGAAACAGTGTCCATTGCACGCCAAACTCGCGGCCCTGCTCGTCCCTGAGATTGGCGGTGACGTACCACCACTCGATGCGAAAGCCGTCATGTGGCCCATGATCTGCCGGGAAGTTGAACACCCGACCGGGCACCACCGGGGTAAAAGCCGCCGCCTCACCGCCCATACCCGCGAAGCCTTTTTCATCCGGCGCCGGGTTATCGCAGCCGCTCAACAGAAGCACCAGCAACACCACGCCGAGGTTAATCCTCATGAGCAAAGGTCCTCAGCAGGTCCGCCGGTTGCGTGCGATACAGCGCGTACAGCGGCCACGCCGACGCCAGTAATGTCGCCAACAAGGCCAGCCCCATCAACTGCATCAGTTGCAGCGGAAAAACCCGCAACGGCAGGCGCCAACCGAACGCCTGAACGTTGATCACCGCGTCCAGGCACCACGCCAGCGCGATCCCCAGCGGTAACGCCAGCACCAGCGTCAACAGCGCCAGCAACCAGGTTTGCCCGAGGTTGAGCAGCATCAATTGCCGACGCGTCACGCCCAGCGCCCACAACGGCGCCAGTTGCCCGAGACGGCTTTGGCTTTGGGTCAGCAGGCTGATAAACAGCGCCACGCCCGCCACGCAGAGGGTCAGGCTGTTGAGTGCGGCGGTGGCGGCGAAGGTGCGTTCGAACACTTGCGTCGACCAGCCCTTTAGCCGCGCCTGGTCGACGATACGGCTGTCGTCCAGCGCGAAGTGTGCCTGTAACGCGGTGATGAACGGGGGGATCGATTCCGGCTCGATACGCAGATTAAAGCGGTTGGGGGCTTGCTGTGGCCAGCCCCGCAGCAGATGGCTGACATTGACCAGCAGATGGCCCTTGGGATTGCCGTAATCGGCGTAGATTCCGACGATGCGCGGCGACCACGAACCGTTCGGCGTGGGAATCGTCAGGTGATCGCCGAGCCGCACCTTCAGACGTCGGGCCAGTTGTTCGCTGAGCATCAGTGTGTCGTCCCTGGCCAGTTGATCCCATGGGTTATCGCCCAAGGCCTCCAGCAACGGCCAGTGCTGGCGATAGGTCGGATGGTCGATCACGCCAAAAATATCCGCCGGCCAGCCTTGCAACTGGATCGATACTTGCCAGCTAGGCAGTACCGCCGAGACGTTCGGTTGCTGTTTGAGCCACGTGTGCAGTTCGCGAGACTGCGCCGGGTTTTGCGGATTGATGTACAACTCGGCCGTCAGGCGTTGTTCGAGCCAGTTGCTGAAGGTCTGGCGAAAACCGGCGGTCATGCTGCCGGCGCCGATATTCGCCGCGAGTGCCAACAGCAGCGCCATCAACGCCAGGCTCAGGGCCGGTAATTGCTGCCGGCAATCGGCGATAAACCATTGGCCGAGCACTGAATGACTGCGCGGCAATACCAGGTTGAGCGCGGCATTGAGCACCACCGGCAGCGCCAGTGCGGCACCGAGCAACAGCGCCGCCATCAGTACAAAGCCACTGGCCAGGCTGTCGCCCCAGATCAAGGCGCTGAGCGCAATCACGGCCGCCATCGCTGCCACCCAGCCCTGGCGCCGCAACCAACGCGCATGAGCCTGATGCCAGGCTTGAGGATCGGCCAGCGCCAGCAGTGGCAAATGCGCCGCTCGCAGCAGACTGTTCGCGCCGGCCAGCAACGCACCGAGCACACTCAGGCCGACTCCGCTGAGCCACCACCACGGGCTGAGGCTCAACTGCCCCGCCACTTCGGCGCCGTACAAACCGCGCAGGCTGGCGGCGACGTCCGGTAACAGCACACTGGCCAACAGGTAGCCGCTGACCACACCGGCGAGGCCGCCGATCAGCGCCAGAGCGCCGAGCTCAACCACCAGGCACGCGATGAGCATTCGGGCACTGACGCCACAGGCACGCAAGGTCCTGAGCAGTCCCCGGCGTTGTTCCAGCGCCAGGCCGATGGCCGCGTGAACAATGAACAAACCGACCACGAATGACAGAAACCCCAGCGCATCAAGGTTCAGGTGAAAGCTTTCGGTCAAGCGCGCGAGATTGTTCTCCTCGCCACGGGTCTTGAACTGGAGTTGGCCCTTGAATGCCTCAGGTATCGAGGCGCTGAACCCCTTGGGCAACAACAGTCGTGACAGTTGATCCGGCAGACCCAGAATCTGCTGAGCGAAGCCAATATCGACCAGCAAAACACCGGGCGCCATGTCGGTTTCAACGCGCAGCGGCGGCAATGCCACGCCATTCGCGTTCATCGGCCGTTCGCCTTCGTGCAGCCCCAACACCTGCAAGGTCTGCGGTGAGATCCAGGTACTGCCCGGCGCACCGAAAAACTCGACAATCTGCTCAATCGGTAACGCTTGCCCCGCCACCGATGACCCGGGGGGCAGCGACACCGGCTCGATGCCCATCAGTTGCAAGCGCTGGTCTTCATGGCCCTTGAGCGTCACTCGGCCTTGCAGCACCGGCGACACCGGCCAGCCTGAACGGCGCAGTTCGACAAACAGCCCTTGAGAAAACGTTCCACCATCGGGCCCGCTGAGGCTGGCCTGTGGTTCGCCGCCGATCAACTGACTGGCGCGGGCATAGCTTTCCCGCGCCTGGCTGTTCAACGCCTGTACGCCCGTGAGCAAACCGGTGGCCAGCCAGAGCCCGGTCAGTACACTGAAAAATTGCACCGGGTGCTGTCGCCAATGGCTGAGCAGCGCCCGTAGCGTCTCGCGAAAAACCCGCACCTCAGCGTTCGTCCGTGCCAGCCAGACGACCACCGTGCAACACCACTTTTTCCGCCAGCCGCGCAGCCACCCGTGGGCTGTGCGTGACCATTAACAACGTGGTGGGTGTGTTGTCGAGCAATTCCAGCAGCAACTTCAGCACCTCGTCACTGGTGGCTTCATCGAGGCTGCCAGTGGGTTCGTCGGCCAGCAGCAATGCGGGTTTCGACGCCAACGCGCGCCCCAGGGCGACACGCTGCTGTTGCCCGCCGGACAGTTGCTCGGGATAGCGGCGCAGCACATCGTTCAAGCCCAAGCGCTGCACCAGATGCGCCTGCCAGCGCGGATCGTGCCGCCCCGCCAGCCGTGCCTGAAACGCCAGGTTGTCTTCGACGCGCAAGCTGCCGATCAGGTTGAACTGCTGGAACACCAGGCCGATTTCAGTGCGCCGCCAGTTGGCCAGTTGGCCTTCACTCATCTGCTCCAGACGATGTTCACCGCTGCGGATGCTGCCCTGATCGACCTTGTCCAGGCCGGCAATCAAGTGCAGCAAGGTGCTTTTGCCGCTGCCCGATTCACCCATCAGCGCCAGGCTGCCGCCGGGTTTGAGGGTCAGGTCGACGCCTTGCAACACCGGCAACGGACCTTGTGGGGTGGCGTAGCTTTTGTAGACGCCTTGGACCTGAAGCATGGGCAAACCTGTTTGATCAACGTGAAGCAAGGATAGCGGCCCTGCATGTTTTTTGTCCGGTGCCGATTGCTGCCCTTCCCGCCTGCCCACTTACCCTCGGAGGCTGGTCTGACCATAACCATAAAAAACGGAGACACCATGCCTCGTTTCACTTTAAGCCCTCGTGGCCTGTTGGCCTGCCTGATTACTGCTTGCCTGGCGCAATCGGTGGCCGCCGCCGATGAACCGGTCGCCGCCAGCGCACAAACCGCGGCCAACAATGCGGCGGTCCTGCAACAACTGCCCTTTAGCGACCGCACCGATTACGAGTCGGTCAGCAAGGGCTTGATCGCACCTTTCAAGGGCCAGATCAAGGAGGCGGCCGGCAAGGTCATCTGGGATGTACAAGCCTATGACTTCCTGGCCAAGGACAAAAACCCGGACTCGATCAACCCCAGCCTCTGGCGCCTGGCGCAACTCAGTGCCCATGCCGGGCTGTTCGAAGTCAGCCCAAGGTTGTATCAGGTGCGCGGCCTCGACCTGGCCAACATGACCATCATTGAAGGTGACGACGGGCTGATCATCATCGACCCGCTGACCGTCACCGAAACCGCGAAAGCGGCGCTGGAGCTGTACTATCAGAACCGCCCACGCAAACCGGTGGTCGCAGTGATTTATAGCCACACCCACGTCGACCACTTCGGTGGTGTGCGCGGCGTGGTCGATGAGGCCGACGTCAAGGCAGGCAAGGTCAAGGTGTTCGCCCCCGTCGGGTTCATGGAACACGTCATGAGCGAAAACGTGTTCGCCGGCAACGCGATGAGCCGCCGTGCGCAGTATCAGTTCGGCAGCCTGTTGCCCCGTGGCGAGCGTGGCCAGGTCGACGCGGGCCTGGGCAAG
This sequence comes from Pseudomonas sp. C9, assembly GCF_002000165.1. Lineage (NCBI taxonomy): Bacteria > Pseudomonadati > Pseudomonadota > Gammaproteobacteria > Pseudomonadales > Pseudomonadaceae > Pseudomonas > Pseudomonas sp. C9. Next base: position 586,333 of record NZ_MPAK01000001.1, read on the forward strand.
AGCTCGCCGAGCGGCGGCACGGTCACCCTGATCCCGCCCACCGACTTGATCGAAAAAGAGCTGGAGACCCGCACCATCGCGGGCCTGGACGTGGAGTTCCAACTGACGCCGGGCACCGAAGCGCCGGCGGAAATGAACCTGTACCTGCCGCAACTGCGGGCCTTGTGCATGGCGGAAAACGCCACGCAGATGATGCACAACATCCTCACCCCGCGTGGCGCACAAGTGCGTGACGCCAAGGCCTGGGCGCAATACCTGGACAGCAGCCTGGCGCGCTACGGTGACAAGAGCGACGTGTTATTCGCCCAGCACAACTGGCCGACCTGGGGTGGCGAGCGGATCCGCACGTTCCTGGCCGATCAGCGTGACATGTATGCCTTCCTCAACGACCGCACCCTGCATCTGTTGAACCAGGGGCTGACACCGCTGGAAGTCGCCGACGCCATCAAGAAATTGCCGGGCACTCTGGACCAGAAGTGGTACACCCGGGGTTACTACGGCTCGTTGAGTTTCAACGTGCGGGCGGTGTATCAACGCTACCTGGGTTTCTACGACGGTAACCCGGCCAATCTCAATCCGTTGCCGCCGGTGGAAACCGCCAAACGCAGTGTCGAGGCCATGGGTGGCCAAGCGGCGGTGCTGGAGAAAATGTACGCGTCGATGGCCAAGGGTGATTACCGCTGGGCCGCGCAATTGGGCAACCAGTTACTGTTCGCCGACCCGGAGAACCCGGACGCCCGCAAGGCTCAGGCCGAGACACTGGAACAGATGGGTTATCAAAGCGAAAACGCCACGTGGCGCAACATGTACCTGACCGGCGCCATGGAACTGCGCAACGGTGTACCAGCGCACGCCGGTAGCTCGGTGTCGGGGGACATGGTGCGAGCGATGAGCCCTGAAATGTTCTTCGATTTCCTGGCCATTCGCCTCGACAGCGACAAAGCCGTGGGCCACGACATGACCCTGAACTGGACGTTCGAAGACCAGAACAAGGACTTCACCCTGACCCTGCGCAATGGCGTACTGACCCACCGCGCCGGGCTCAACCCTCAGGCCGATGCCGGTGTGAGCATGAGCAAGGCAACACTGGAGCAGATCAGCCTCAAGCAACTGGACTTCCCGACGGCGATTCAGAAGGGGTTGATCAAGTTACAGGGGAACGGGAAGAAGATTGCGCAATTGATGGGCAGCCTGGATAGCTTCAGTCCGCAGTTCAATATCGTGACGCCTTAAACCGCGGCGCGCCCTTCGCGGGCAAGCCCGCTCCCACAGTGGAATACATTTCAACCTGTGGGAGCGGGCTTGCCCGCGATGGCGGTCTATCGGTTTACACAGGAACCACTTCAACCGCCGGCATCTTCCATCGCTGTTCGATCACCTGCTGTTGCGGCCCGTATAGCCGCAGCACCAGCGTAAACGCCCCACTCGCCGGCGTCGGCAGCCAGTTGCTCTGGACTTGTGGTGCAGAAGGCTGCATCAGCAGCGTCAACCCGCCGTCCGCATCCGCCAGCAACGAATCGCGGCTGCTCAGGCAGTAACGATCAATCGAGTTGGCGACCAATTGCCGGTCCGGCAGGTCATACAAGGTCAACGACCAGAACTCGCTGGCCGGCGGCAATTGCCCCGGCGCAAAACGCAGTCGATATTGACGCCCGCCCTGTAAGGGTTGCCCCTGATTGTCCTGACGACTGCCGGTGTAGAACGCCTCTTCGACACTGTTGCCGTAGATGCCGACGTGCGCCGCGACCGCGCGGTTGAGGTAATTACCGTGCAGCGCTTCGCGGGTGCCAAACAGGCCCAGCGTAGTGCGCACCTGGCTCACCGCGGTTTGCAGTTGCGCCTGGGCATTGGCGATTCCGGCGATTAACGCCTGACGGGTTTCCACCGATACCCCATCAACATCGAACGCCTGGCCCGGCACGATGCCGATGCGGGCGAAACGGGCACGTAATGCCCGCTCGGGCGGTTGAGTCGGGCACAGCGTGAGGATCTGATTCAACACGGCAATGAAAGAGGGCCCCAATCCGCTTTTACTGTCCCACGCCGGCCAGTCAATTGCGGGCGCCGCGATCGGTGCAGCGCTGGCGGTGTATTCATGCAGGGCACGCAAACGGTATTGCTGCTGCAACGCGCGCACGGCCGGCAAGTCTTCGGCGTTTTTCAGGCCGGTGCGCCCCAGCACCATGACGATCTCGGTCTCGCTGCGCAGCACGGCTTTGATTCCGGGTGGCGTCGGCCCTTGCCAGTCAGGCCCGGCGATCAGGTAATCCCCCGCCTCGCGACCGGTGCTGAGCACGCCGACGTAAGCAAAATTGTGCGTGTATTGGTCCACCAACTGGTGCACGTAATAGCGATCCTTATCGACCGCCGGCACACTCAGCACCTGCGGTTCGCTGCGCAAATCGAGCCAGGCCCAGGAGTACGGCGTGTCGTTGTTCGGGGTGACAATTTCGCGGTTCTTCGGGGTGTACAACTCGCTGTAGTGACGGAAGCGATTGAAGCCGCCGACGTATTCCGGCGCGGCGGGATTGAGCAGCTGTTTTTCCAGGGTCTGGTAATGCATAAGCATCGGGTAGGCGTAGATCCACGCCTCCTGCGCGATGGCTCGAAGGTCATCGGATTCTGCGGCCAACAACCAGCGTGGAAACACCAGACTGCCGCCCAGCACACCCATGCTGCCCAGCATGCGGCGGCGACTGAACATCATATTCATGGCTCAACCCTCGCAATCGTCGGCAGCTGATAACTGCCATCCAGCGCACCGGCCTTGGGCAGGTACAAACGCAACAACACATTGAACGGCCCCTCGGGGGTCGGCAGCCAGTTGCCCTGCTGTGCGGCGGTCGGCGCATCGGGTTGCAGCATCAAGGTCAAGCCACCGTCGGCGTCATAGTGCAAATCAGGGCTGCGATCACCCAGGGCGTAACGCTGGATCGAATTGGCGGCGAGCAACTGGGTCTTGCCGTCGTAGAGGGTCAACGACCAGAAGGCATTCACGGGCGGCAATTGCCCCGCGGGGAAATGCAGGCGATAGGTTTTACGCCCATCCAGCGTCTGGCCCTGCGCATCGTGCAAGGCCATCGGGTAGACCGCTTCCACCGGATCATTGGCGTAGATATAGCGCCAGGCAACCGCCGCACGGGTCAGGTCGTCGTCGCCAAACTTGCCGACATTGGTCGGTGAGCGAAACCAGCCTTGTTGCTCCACCGACACCTGGCTCGACGCCGCCCGGACTTGCTCGCGCCCGGCCTCGGCACCCTGGGCAATCGCTTCGCTCAGCGCTGCCGGCGGTTCGAACGCGGCACCCGGCTTCACCCCAATGGCCGCGAAGCGTTCAAGTTTCGAACGCTCGGTTGGCGTCCATTCATGCAGCGGCGCCAAGGTATTGAAGGTGGCGAACAATGCCTGGGCCGGGCCTTGTTTGGTGTCTTGATAGGCGGGCAATCGCAACGGAGCCAACGCTGCCGGTGCTACCCCGCCGGTCACCTTGGACAACGGCGCCAAGGCGTAGCCCGTCAGCACGTTCGCTGCGTCTTGCAGGTCCGCCTCACCCTTGACCTCGGTGCGCCCGAGCAGGAACACCAGGCGACTCGGCGAGCGAATCACACCCCTGAAACCGCTCGGTGTTTCACCGTGCCAATCCGGCCCGGCAATCAGGTAACGCCCGGCTGTGTTGCCGGTGGCGCGGGTGCCGATGTAATCGAGGTTGTCGGTGCGCATGTCGACCAGCTGGAAACTGTAGTAGCGCCCTTCCACGGCCGGAACGTCCAGCACCATGGGCTCGCCACGCAGGTCGAGCACAGCGCGTGAATAGAACGTGTCGTTGTTGGGCGACACCACTTTGTTGTCTTGCGGGCCCAGCAATCGCGGCTCGCTGTAGAGCCGGTTGAATGGCAATTTGGCGGCGATGGCGCTGAGCACTTTGTCATGTTCGACGGTGGCGTAGGCGAAGACGTAAGCCTCTTGCGCCAGCGCCTTCGCCTGCGGCTGATCGAGGGTTGTCGCATGAGCGCTGCCCAGGCTTGCGCCCAGGGCCAGAGCGGATATCCAGTAGCGCACGGTTGATCTCCTGGTGGATGCAAACACTGAAATCCTGTGGGAGCGGGCTTGCCCGCGATGGCGGAGTGTCAGTCAACATAGCTGCTGAATCTGAAGGCCTCATCGTGGGCAAGCCCACTCCCACAAGGACTTGCGGTGTGTGTGAGATACGATTTACTTCGCCCAGCGCCGCAGGTCCGACGGTGTGTAGTCATCGGTCGTGGCCGCGAAGCCGACGCGCATTGGTTCAGTCTCTTCGTTGGCCAGACCACCGGCGTAGTAGCGCCCGGAGATCAGGTCGTAGGACGTTTCCAGCACGTTGTAGGTAAAGCCGTGGTCGTACTGCTGAATCGCGTGCAGCTCGCCGCTGCGCCACAGTTCGCCGCGACTGTCGTACTGGTCCGACTGAGCGATCTGCCAGCTGTCTTCGTCGACATAGAATCTTCGCTTGGCATAGATGTGCCGGGCACTGGGCTTGAGCGTGGCTTCCACCACCCACACCCGGTGTTTCTCGTAACGCGCCAGGTCCTGGTTGACGTGGTTGGGCTTGATCACTTCGTCGTACTTGAGGCTGTGGCTGCCGATTTTGTAGCTGTTGTACGGGATGAACAGCTCTTGTTTGCCGATCAGCTTCCAGTCAAAACGATCCGGCGCACCGTTGTAGCCGTCGATATTGTCGGCGGTGATCAGGCCGTTGCTGTAACGGGCGCTGTTGTCATAGGCGATCATCGGCGCACGGCGAACCCGGCGTTGACCCGGCAGGTATTGCCACGCGGAACGTGGCTCGGCCACCTGGTCGACCGGCTCGTGCACCAGCACCGCTTCGCCGGACAGACGCGCCGGCTCCAGCACCCGGCTCTTGAACATGAACAGGATGTTGGCGCCCGACTCCAACCCGCCGACGGTGTCGGCGAAGTTGATCAGCGACTGGTTGCGCACGTAACTGGTGGCGCCGTTTTCACGCACCAGCGCCGAGCTGCTGATGCGCTCGTAACTGCCGCCGCGATAACGGGTCATGTGGTTCCACATCACCTCCAGGCCTTCGGTAGGCAGCGGAAACGGAATGCCGTGCACATAGCCATGCAAGCCATTGCCGCCATCGGCCATGCTGGTTGTGGCGACGTTGTCGCGGCTCTGCGCCAACACCTCCTTGGGCAGGTTGGCGCTGCGATGACTCGGGTAGATGTTCATTTTGTAGCTGTCGGGAAAACGCTTGAACATCGCGATCTGCCCCGGGCTGAGAAACTTCTGATACTGCGCGACGTTTTTCGCGTCGATGGTGAACAACGGCTTCTCCGACGCATACGGATCGCTGTAGCCGCCCTTGCTGTCGACACTGCCGGCGTTGCTCGCCAGGCCGCCGGTCCAGGCCGGAATACTGCCGTCGGCATTGCCAGCCATTTCCGACCCCATGGGGGTCAGGGTTTTGCCCAGCGCGGCGGAATCAGTGCCTTTGGCCTGAGCCAGGCCGACGGTGCAGGCCAGCGCCAGCACGCACAATTGCATACGCATAACGGTTCTCCTTAGAAGTCTGCCTTGAAGCTGACGGATGCGAAATCGCGGTCGTCGAGGGTGCTGTAATCGTTGGAACCAAAGAAGGCGTTGTAGGCCAGTTCGACGCTGTAATCGTTCATGTAGACGCCGGTCAGGCTCACGCCCAACGCTTGCTGGCCTTCCTGGAACGGCCCTTGCGGATCGTAGGAATAACCGGAGATGTCTTGTCGCCAGTTGACCGCCGGAATCAGGTTGACGCCGGGCAGCACGTCGCTGTATTCGAGGCTGGCGCGCAGGCGATAACCCCACGACCACTCGGTGGCAAACCCTTTGTCGGTGCAGTACTGGTTGGTGACGCCCGAAGCCACGGTGTTGCACAGCGTGCCGTTGCGCGGCGCACTGCGGCCAAACGCAGAGTTGCGGCCCAGACGTTCGTCACCCAGGTCGTCGATGTGCACCACACCAGCCTCACCGAACAGGCTCAGGCGCGTAGCGCCCAGCACGTTGTCGATGGCCTGGGTGGCCGAGCCGGTCATCTGCCAGACGCCTTTGCGCACCCAACCGTCGTAGCGACTGCCATTGGTCGTGCTGAAGCCCGGTGGCAGGTCAACCCACGAACTGCCGCCCGGTCCGGAGATCACCGCAACGTTGATGTCCGGTGCGTTGATCGCCAGTGGCATGTTCGGCCGATAGCTCAATTCACCGGCCAGGGAAATACCGGTGTAGGGCTCGACGCCGTTGAGGCTGATGCCGTACAGGTGAATGTTTTCCGGAAACGCCGCCGCATAACTCGGCGCCTGGACACCGCCGGGGAACGTGCCGGGCAGGCTGGTGTTCTTCGCATTGAGGGTGAAATACGGCAGGCGCGAGTGATAGTTGATGTAGTAGATCGCCGCTTCGGCATCGTTCAGCGAATGGATGATGTTGCGCAAGGCGAAGCCGAACTGACCGTTGTCGGACGGTGATTCATTACCTCGGGCTGTGGCGTACAACCCCGCGGCCTGCATTTGTTGATCGGTCTGCACCTGACTCAAATACAACGGCCCGCAACCAGGCTGGATGGCATCGCTGCTGGCGAAGAACGTGCCGCAACCGTCGAGTACGCTGGGCCGCCAGTTGTACTGGTAGAAACCTTCGAGGTTGAGGCTGTCCGTCAGGCCGAAGCTGAAGGAGACCATCTCCACCGGTAACTGGCCTTCCTTGATTTCCACACCGGGGCGGTTGAACGCCGAGATGTCCAGTGGGTTAATCACGTTGATGCCGTTCTGGATCAGCAACGCCTCGCCCCACGACAACACCTGGTTGCCAACCTTGACGTTCAACGGGTGGTCGGCCACCTGGAAATCTTTCCAGACGTAGGCGTCGAGTGTCTTGAAACCCTGGAACTTCGACAGGTCATCCCAGCCCGAATCGTCGAAATCCTTGAAGCGGCCATTGCCGGTTTCGTAGGCGTGGTCGTACCAGTACTTGAAGCGAACGAACGCCCCCTGGCCCTGGCCATCGAGACTGAAATCGGTGAGGCCCTTGAATATCTGCGAGATGGGGTCGCCCTTCTCGAAGTTCAGCCGGTTGTCGTCGGCGCTGACGCTGGTGCCGTTGGCGCGCACGCCTTGGGCTTGCAGCGCGTTGGCGCGGGTCATCAGGCTTTTGTCGGGGTTTTGTGTCGACCAACTGCTGCCCAGGGTCAGGGTGGTTTTGGTCGACAGGCTCCAGTCCTCGTTGATCTCGTAACTGGTGGCCTGGGCCGGCCCGGTCAAGACAGCGAGGATCGCCAGCGCAAGCGGTTGCGGGCGGGTGTGGCCAAGCCTGTGAAGTCGCGGTCGGACTCCGGCTGTGGCCGAGCTTTTTCTTATCATTATTAGGCTCCGGTCAGATTTACTCAGCCCGGACACGGTGCCCAACAATCAGTGCCGACACGCAAGCGATGGCCGACAAAAAGTAATCATCACCGCCACTTCGACCTGTAGCAGCTGACGAGCAGCGCGAGGCTGCGTCCGGCTCTGTAGCAGCTGACGAGCTCCAGCGAGGCTGCGTCCGGCTGCGAAGCGGTCGTGAATCCGGCACGCGCGGTCTTACTGAAACACCACGCCGCCTGATCTCACGACTGCTTCGCAGCCGGACGCAGCCTCGCTGGAGCTCGTCAGCTGCTACAGACCGGTGTGGTTACAAGGAGAGGCGAAACTGTTTGGGGGTGATGCCGAACTGTTTGCGAAAGGCCCGGATGAAGTTGCTCGGCTGACGGTAACCGAGGCGTTCGGCAATTCGTTCGATGGGTTGATCACCGGCCGTCAGCCAATGCCGCGCCATGTCCAGGCTGTCGCTGCGGGTGGTGTGCGCGGCGGCGGTTTGCCAGTGCCTGAGCATGCTTTGATGCAAGAACGGATTGGCCCCCAGCAGCGGTTCGTCGAGGCTGGCCAAGGGCATTGTCAGGCACAGGTGCGGCCCCTCGTGCACGTCGATGCCGACGCTGCGTAACCACTGCCCCGCGGCCTGTTGCGGCGTGAGGCAGACCTCGACAAACACCTCGCCCGGCGCCCGTCCGACCCGTCGGGCGATGTTGCGCACCAGGGTCAACGCCGCGGCATCCAGACCGAAAAAATGCGGTTGCTGGTCCGTCGCGCGCAAGTGCAATCGGGCCTGCCCGTGCGCCTCTTCCAGTTCGGCCATCACGTAGTTGGTGACACGTGGCAGGAACTCGGTGAAACAGACCAGGCTGGCGCGCAGGGTCGTGGCGGAGTCCAGCAAAATGTTCAGCCCTTGCAGGCAATTGGTCGCCATCCCGTTGACCAGTTCACAGCCAAACGTCGCGCCCGCGCCCAGACGTTCACATTCACTCCAAAGCTTTTCGACGAGGTGCGCGGGAACCGGCAGCCCTTGCCCATCGTGGCACGACAAGTTGATGCCGGCCCGTTGCAGCAATTGCTCCCGGCACAAACCGGACTGTTGGGCGTGGCTGAGAATGGTGCGGGTAAAGGCGCTGGAAACGAACGGTTGATCAGGCATGGCAGGCTACGACGAGTAAACAGGGTTGTAGTTATGCCAGTGGTCATGGTATCGATCCAATGCATTAAAAGTATTCCAGGAATGCAGGAGACGCATGATGGACCTACGCCAGCTTCGCCACCTCGTGGCGCTCGCCGATTACCGTAATTTTGGCCGCGCCGCCGAGGCGATCAATCTCAGCCAACCGGCCTTCAGTCGCAGCATCCAGACCCTGGAGCGGGACCTCGGCTGTGCCCTGGTGGAACGCAGCAGCCGCGAGTTCCGCCTGACCGGCCAGGGCGAACTGGTGTTGCAACACGCCAGGCGCTTGCTCACCGGCAGCCAGGCGCTGCACAACGAGCTGACTCAATACAACGGCCTGACGGGCGGCGAACTGCACTTCGGCTGCGGTCCTTACCCGGCGCAACTGTTGGTGCCTGAGGCGCTGGCGCAGTTCATTCAAGCGCACCCGGCGATTCGCACCAGCTTTCACCTGGGCGACTGGGAGCAACTGGCGCTGTGGCTGCGTGAACAGCAGATCGAATTTCTGGTGGCCGATTCGCGTTACTTCACCGGTGATCCGCAGTATCAGGTGCAACTGTTGCGGCCCCGTCGCGGGCGATTTTTTTGCCGCGTCGGCCACCCCTTGGCGACGGGTGAACGCCTGCCCCTTCGCGCCCTGCTCGACTACGCCGTGGTCGGCACCCGGATTCCGCCGATGATTCGCAAGATCCTCGCCGATGTGCAGGGCGAGCCGGACTTCAACCCCAGCGTCGAATGCGCGCAATTCGATGCGATTCGCCGGGTGGTCATGCACTCCGACGCCGTCGGCATCGCGACCATGGAAGCCCTCGATGAACTGGCCAGCCAGGGGCATATCCACTTGCTGACTTTTACCGACATCCCCAGAGATGACCCGGCCCTGCAATTGCACTACGGCATCGTCAGCCGCCCCGGTCATTCCTTGACGCCGGCAGCGCTGGCGATGGTGGAAGCGATCCTGGCGGTGGACCAGCGATTGCTCGCGGTGGATCAGGTCTAACACCGCAAAACCTATAGGAGCCGAGCTTGCTCGCGATGGCGGCATATCAGTCACATAGAGGCTGAATGTTATGGCCCCATCGCGAGCAAGCTCGGCTCCTACAGGGGTTCTGCGTTGCTTTTGAATCAGGCGCGACGCGCAAATGACTGCATCATCGCTCGCGGCTCACCCAAGGCGCGTAGCAGGCAATGCATTGCTTCTTCACGGCTGCGTTCAAAGCGGTAACGGCCCTCGATGTACAGCGCCAGCTTCAGTTCTACCGATTCGTCCAGCGGCAACGGCACCTGTTGAAGCCCGAGTACGCTGGCGACCCGGCTTGGCAGGCTCATGCCGAAGGGCTGCCGATCCGCGATCAGCTTGGCGGCCAGTGTGCTTTGGGTGTTCACCGCAATCGTTCGGCGCAGACCTTTCAAGCCCAGATGCAAGTCCACCGGGCTGAGGCCGTCGCGGCGGCTGGAAATCTGAATCTGCGGTTGCTCAAGAAAGGCTTGCAGGGTGCGCGGCGGTTCCTTGAGCGCGGTGCCATAGGCAAACACGTAATGGTCGGCCGGCAACACCTGCTTGTGCAACCCGGCGAGCCCGGCCAGCGGTTGGTCGAGGTCGATGAGGATGTCGAGTTTGCCGCTGGCCAGCTCCTGCAAGGCATCGCGACGGCGCGGCTGGAAATAGCGCACCTGCCAGTCGGCCTGGGGGGATTCGAGCAAGGCATCGAGCAGCACCGGTTGCAGGCAATCCAGGCAGCTGATGCGTAACAACGGATTGTTCTGCCGCGCCGCCGGAATCATCCGCAAACCATCGCGCAATGATTCCAGGGCGGCGCGCACATAGTCCGCCAAACGGTGCGCGACCAGCGTCGGCGTCACGCCCAGACGGCTTTTGATGAACAGCGGATCGCCACACAATTCGCGCAGGCGGCGCAGCGCATTGCTCATGGCCGGTTGCGACAGGCACATCACTTCGGCGGCACGGGTGACACTGCGTTGCTGGTAAATGGCATCGAAGGCGAGCAGCAGGTTCAGGTCGAGCTGGCGTAAATCAAGCATGGTCTTGCTCCGGCAAATCGCTTAACGTCGAGCAGCCTAACCAGTGTCCCGGAACATGCTGTGAGCCCTACATGACAAAAAGCGATCAGCGACTGCCCCATCAACCAAGGTCCCATCAATCAAGACCGAATGCGTTTTATGCGCCGACCTTGCTGCCGGCCATCGAAGAACTGCTGGCCCGAGGCGTTGCCCGGGATACCCTCGAAGGTCTGTTTCGACGCAGCCTGTTCGAGCTGCGCACGCCCTTCATGCGCATTCCGCTGTTCCTGTCGCGGCGCTTCTGGACTTTTGCGCTGGAGCAGACCGGCGACCGTTTGATCGGTCTGGCGGCGGGCCGTCGCTTCGTTTCCACCGCCACCAACGGCCTGACCTACCTGTTCGATGTGGCGGCGTCACTGGAAAGTGCCTGCGCGTATTTCGAGCGGTTTTTCCCGTTCTTCAACGGGCATTTCCAGGCCCAGATCGTGCGCAGCGATGACGGTGTGGAATTGCGCCTGATCGACTGCGGCAGCGTGAAAGCCGGTGCGGCGACCACCGATTACATCCTCATCAGCCTGTGCAGCATGCTGCGCCGCAAGTTTCTCGCCAGTGGCCTGGAACGTGATCCGGTGTTGAGTGTTGGCCTCGCGTGGCCAAGGACCGCCAACCCGACCGATCACGAACAGGCGTTCCGCGCACCGGTGCGCTGGGCACAACCGCACCATTCGATTCGCCTGGACCGACAGTTGTTCGTGACCGCGCTGACGCCGGGCAACCATGAGCTGGAACACACACTGGTGGAGTTGCTGGAACAGACCCGGCGCAACAGCGAGCCTACGTTGCTGGAGCAAGTCAGCGACCATTTGATCGCCGATCTGGCCAGCGCCAACTGGCAGCAGTTTTGTAACGACCATCATTTGCTGGAACGCACGGCGGCACGCCGGTTAAAGGCGCTGGGCTGGAGTTTTTCGCAGCTGCAGGATGAGTACCGGCGCTGCCGCGCGGAAGATTTGTTGCAGGCGGCAGACCTGGAGTTGGTGGAGATTTCCGACCGGTTGGGCTACAGCGATGTGCAGAGTTTCAACCGCGCCTGTTTGCGCTGGCTGGGGTGTGCGCCGGGGGTGTATCGGACGCGGTGGGTGCAGCCTTCAGATGAGTGATGACCGGGCCGACGCCATCGCGAGCAGGCTCACTCCTACATTGGATTTGTGGCGTTCACACCCCCTGTAGGAGTGAGCAGGCTCGCGATGAGGCCGGTCCTGCCAACCTAAAACCTTACTGCCCCACCGCCACACTCGCAGGCGCCTGCGAGGGCGTCACGATGCTGTTCAGATCGATATGTTTCCACTGCGGTTGCGCCCCGAGGCGCGCATTGAACCGGTAGTTAAACGTGAATGCATCGGCCGTCGGCACGCTCAACGGTTTGCCGTACACCGCCTCAATTCCCGTCAGGTCATACCCCATCAACTGCAACAGCGTGGGGAAGATGTTGTAGTGGCTGGAGCGATCCTTGTTGACCGGCAATTGTGCCTGCCAATCCAGGGTCTTCAACGTGCTGCCCTGGATCACCACCAGCGGCACCAACCCCTCCTCTTCCACCGGGTCACCACCGCAATGGGTATTGAGCCCGGGATTGCCCCGCTCATGCAGATCCTGTCCGTGGTCCGAGGTGTATATCAGCAACGCGTTGCTCAAATCGGCTTGCACGAACACCCGTGAGAAAAACTCGCCGACGTTCCACAGCAAGGTGTTCTTGTAGGCATTGCGGTACAGCACCCAGTCATCCGGCTGACCGTTAAAACCATCACGCTTGCCGGTGTCCGCTACTTCCACAAACTGCCCGCGAGGCAAGGTCGGGCGGTACGCCATGAACGCATCCGGGTATTTATCGTGCACCGGAAAATGCGCGCCGACCTTATTGATCACCACCAGTTGCGGTTGACCGTCATTCAACAGTTCGATCAGCTTGGCCGCCGCCGCCATGTCGCGGTCACGCACGCTGGTCTGGTCGAATTGCACAAACTCGTCGATGTCCTTTTTCTCGGTGTCGTTCATCAGGTTCTGCAGGTTGCCGCCGGTACGCTGGGCGTCGATGTAGACTGTGCGCAGGCCGGCCTTCTTCGCGTACTGCCAGATCGACGGCAGCGTGCTGTTGATGCGCATGTAGTCAGCACGGGTGCCACCGTAACGCAACGTGACGTTGGTATCGGCGCTGCAATTGGCGATGGATGCGGCGTAGCCGTAGTTGAAAATCTCGACACCCGGACGCGGTTCCTTGAGGTTGCTGTGCACACCGAACGGCGCGTTGATGTCCAGGTAGTTGCCGGAAATGCTCTCGTCGATGATCAGCACAATGTCGTGGCCCACAGGCTGATTGTTCCGCGCCAGGCTCACCGGCTCACGCGGGCCAACGGTGTTGTGCAAGGCTTCATAGGTAAACAGGTTCAGATAAGCCAGCGGTGTGTACATGATCGGCAAGCCCCGGGCGCCCTCGCCGGCCCGCACGAACAACACCGCACTGAGCAGCAGCACCCCGAGTACCGGCGCCGCTACCAGCAACGCACCGGGCAGCGGCATGCGCCGGCGCGGCTTAAGCCCGATGCCGAACAACAACAGCAAGCCACCGACCACGCCACTGATGATCGCGTCGCGGTACTGGTAGATCGCTTCCTGAATGAACCCGCCGGAATACACCAGCGACACGAAGCTGCTGTAGGTCAGGTAATCGGCCGTGACTCGCGTATAGACGTCGAAAAATACCGCGGACACGAACATCACCAGCGCCAATAAATGGCGAATCAGCGACTGACGAATGTAAGCGGTCATAAACAGCGCCACCGTCAATACGATAAACATGCCGCCGAACAGCAACACCGGCAAACCGAGGCCCATCGCGCTCAAACGTTCGAGGTAATAGTCATAATTCTTAAACAAATAGACAACTAACAACAGTTCTTTGAGATATCGAATCATTATCTTTCCGGTACTTGCAAAGAGCATTTGGCCAATAGATTGTCGGTTATTTTTTGACACTAGCACCGAGCCATCAAACCGCAAGAAATGTCGGACTTTTACACAGCGCGTCAAAAAAACGTTGACTCAAAACTGACACACTTGTGGGGACAGATTCCCCAATTTTGTGCACGCGAGACCGTCTATCGTTTAATTTTAATCCTTAAAAACCCTTCAAAACCGCGACAAATCCAGCGCCAACAAGCACTTGATGGCATTTAGCCCCCGAAAACGGGGGCTCCTTACCACAACATCATGTCATTTTGCTGACACGTTTGGCCAACGCTGGGCTATACCCCTTTTGACAGTCTTTTCTTTGTTATCTCAACCGTCTTACGAGGCACGCCGATATGGACGTGAGCGTATTTGGTACGGGCTGCGTTGGCCCGATACAAGTAACAGCACTGGCCGATGTCGGACATCGCGTCCTGTGTGTCGACATTAATTCAAACAATATCAAACAGCTGCAACAAACAGTTCCGCCGCTCTGTGAGCCGATGTTTTCCAGCACTCTGGAAGAGGGTTTGCATTACAGCGCTATCGGTTTGCAGCACATTGCACCCGAGGCACCGCGTCCATGAAGATCCTCGTCACCGGTGCCGCCGGATTCATTGGTGCCCATTGTGTGTTGCGGCTGTTGCGCGACGGGCATCAGGTATTCGGCCTCGATAATTTCAACGATTACTACGACCCGCAACTCAAACACGACCGCGTGGATTGGGTGCGCGAGCAGGCCGGCCATTTCCAGCTCGCCACGATGGACCTGGCCGATGCGTCGGCCATCGAGGCCCTGTTCGCCCGTGAAAAACCCGAGGTGGTGATCCACCTCGCCGCCCAGGCCGGGGTGCGTTACTCACTGGAAAACCCCCGCGCTTACCTCGACAGCAATTTGAGCGGCTTCCTCAATATTCTCGAAAGCTGCCGCCGGCACCCGGTCAAGCACCTGATCTATGCCTCCTCCAGTTCGGTGTACGGCGCCAACCAGCACACGCCGTACTCGGTGCAGGACGGCGTCGACCACCCGTTGTCGCTGTACGCCGCGACCAAAAAAGCCAATGAACTGATGGCCCACAGTTACAGCCACCTGTTCGGCATTGCGTGCACCGGCCTGCGCTTTTTCACGGTGTACGGGCCTTGGGGGCGACCAGACATGTCGCCGATCCAGTTCGCCCGCGCCATCGCCGAGGGTCAGCCGCTGAAGTTGTTCAACTACGGCGAGCATCAGCGCGACTTCACCTATATCGACGACATCATCGAAAGCATCGCCCGCCTGATCGAGCGTGCGCCGCAGGCCAATGCCGATTGGGACCGCGAGCAACCCGACCCGGCCAGCAGCATGGCGCCATGGCGCATCTACAACATTGGTGGCCAGCACCCGGTGGAACTCAAGGACTACCTGGCGCTGCTGGAGAAACACCTCGGACAAAAAGCCATCGTCGAGTTGCTGCCGCTGCAACCGGGCGATGTGCTCAACACCTGCGCCGATGCCAGCGACCTGGCGCGCGCCACCGGTTTCCAGCCGAGCATTGAGCTGGATGAAGGACTCGGGCGTTTCATCGCCTGGTTCCGCGATTACTACCCACTGCCTATCGCCCACGCGCCGTTCGCGGCTGAACATCAGCGGAGGACCCTATGACTGGACATGAAAAGAGTGTGCCCCTCGATCAATTGTGCCGAAACAAACGCCTCGATCCCGAGCACCGGATTCGCATGGACGCGGCGATTCACATGCAGGGGCGCGGCTGGATCACCGGCCGTGACGGCGGCCGGCCCTGGACGCTGTCGCGCACGAACAGGGTTTTCGCCTGTGTCGGTGCGCTGATGATCCTGGTGCTGATTTCGCCGATGCTGCTGGGCCTGGCGCTGGCGATCAAGTTCAGCAGCCCGGGGCCGGTGATGTTCGTACAGAAACGCACCGGCTATCGCGGCCGAAAATTTGGCATGTACAAATTCCGCACCATGGTGGCTAACGCCGAGGAGCTCAAGGAGTCGCTGCGCCACCTGAACAAACACGGTGCCGACGCCATCGACTTCAAGATCGACAAGGACCCGCGCATCACCGGTATCGGCGGCTTCCTGCGGCGCAGCAGCCTGGATGAGCTACCGAACCTGATCAATGTAGTGACCGGCGACATGCGCTTGGTGGGTCCCAGGCCTACTTCATTCAACGCCTACCGCTACAAGGACAATCACCTTGCACGCCTGAGCATCTACCCCGGCATGACCGGCCTGTGGCAGATCTCCGGGCGCAGCAATATCGACTTCGACCAGCGCGTTGAGTTGGATCTCAGCTATATCGCCGAGCAGAGCCTTTTGCTTGATCTGAAGATCCTGTTGAAAACCCCCTTCAAAGTATTCAGCGGCCACGGAGCGAGTTAAATGGACGGTTCATCAGCCAAAAGCCTGAGCATTGCCAACCCGAGCGAGTCCAACCTGACGTCGACCGTGCTCGATCAAAATCTGCGGATCCTGCTGCTGACCGCCGCCAACCCCGGCGCCGGCACCACCACCAGCGCACTGGCCCTGGCCACGCAACTGGCACAGATGAGCAGCGGCCAGGTGCTGCTGGTCGACGCCAGCCAATCCTCAACCAACCTCACGCAGCAGCTGGGGCTGAGCAAAGAACGTGGTTTTCGCGACCTGATCTTCAACACCCAGAGCCCGCCGATGCTGCAGGACTGTGTAGTGAATGTCGCCAGCCTGCCCTTCGACATTTTGCCCAACGGCCGCTATGCGCACGGCACCGAACACCTGACCGCGGAAAGCATAAGCCCGTTGCTCGATCAACTCGGTAGCCGGTATCGCTTCGTGGTGATCGACGGTGACGCGGTGTATTGCGCCACCGACACGCTGGTCATCAGCACCCAGGTGGACGGCGTGATCATGGTCGTGCGCGCCGAAGACACGCGCTGGGAAGTCGCGCAAGCCGCGGTCCAGCGCCTGACCCAGGCCGGCGCGAAGCTGGTGGGCAGTGTGTTCAACCGCCGCAAGTACTACATGCCCAAATGGCTGTACAAAAACCTGTAAGCAACCAGAAAAAAGGATGACGCCATGAACGCCAAAATGCTTGTCCTGCTGTTGCTGCCGCTCGCAGGTTGCTCCAGCAATACGACTGAAACCCAAATGCCGGTACAGATCCTCACGGCCACACCTGCCAACGCCCAGGCCACCGACATGCCCAAGGTCGAGCAGACTTTGCGGCCACAGGATGTGCTGGACGTGATCTTCCACATCAGTACCAGCGGCTCGGATGCCTACCGCATCCAGTCCGGTGATCAGATCGGCCTGAACTTCACCGCGGCCAGCCAGCTCAACGGCAATCAACTGGTGCTGCCCGACGGCACCATCGAATTGCCCGGCGCCAACACCTCGGTGAAGATCGCCGGGTTGTCGTCCGAAGAAGCGCGCCAGGAAATCCAGCGTGCCTATCAGCGCAAACAACTATTCCAGCCGAACCGCAATCAGTTGACCGTGCAAGTCATCAGCCCGCTGAGCAATGAGTCCAACCTCAAAAGCGCGCTGAACCACCCCGCCACCGGCATGAGCCGGGAGATCACCGTGGGCACTGACGGCTATGCGAGTTTCCCGGAAATCGGTGCCGTGCCACTGCAAGGCATGACCGTCAATCAACTGGAAGCCTTCCTCAACAAACGCTACGCGCAATTGCCGGGGCGGATGACCGTCGACGTGCTGCTCAAGTCCACAGCGGGCAACGAAATCTATGTGTTGGGCGAAGTCGGACAACCGGGTTCGTACCCGATTCGCCGACCAGTCTCGGTGCTTGAAGCGCTGACCCTGGCACGGGGCAGCAATGCCAAGGCGCGGCTCGATTCGGTGGTGATCATGCGTCGCAACGGCAATCAGGTTAAGGCCGTGCGTTATGACGTGGAGAAAGCCCTGGCCGGCGATGCCTCGCAAATCGCCTACCTGCAACCGGACGACATGCTCTACGTGCCCAAGACCAAACTGGCCAGCGCCGGTGAGCTCGCGCGGCAACTGGCGGACGTTGTGTTGTTCCAGGGTGTGGGCCTGAGTTTTGGCTACCGCCTCGACAACAAAGACGACAACAACAACTGACTCTCAGGTGACCTGACATGAATCCAAAGGAAAACTACCTGCATGAGTTCTTCAGGATCTTCTTCGCCAACAAGCAACTGGTGAAGCGGGTGTTCTTGGTCTTTGCAGTGATCGCCCTGGTCTTGCCGCTGCTGCTCAAACAGAGCTTCGACATCACCGCGCAAGTCATCGTGCAGTCGAAAAAACTCTCCCAGGGCGACGCCACCACATCCCTGACCGTGGACAACGCCACCTTCATTCCGCCATCGCTGGCGGACATGGAAACCGAGAGCAACATCCTGCGCTCCCCGGCCCTGATCCGGCAGACCATTGCCGAGTTACGCGACAAGGGTGAATACAGCCCCGCTCCCGGTGTGT
The DNA here is from genome assembly GCF_002000165.1 of Pseudomonas sp. C9. NCBI lineage: Bacteria > Pseudomonadati > Pseudomonadota > Gammaproteobacteria > Pseudomonadales > Pseudomonadaceae > Pseudomonas > Pseudomonas sp. C9. The sequence continues at coordinate 604,357 of NZ_MPAK01000001.1, forward strand.
TCAACAAACTGGTGGCTCAGCCGTTCAAGCGATTCGTCACCACGCCGCTGCGCGAACACCTGATCAACCCGGTGAGAGCCGCGCTGGGTATGGAGATCGATCCGGTGCGTGACACGGCACTGGACACATTGACCCAACAGGCGATCGATAGTTTGAAGATCGAAACCCTGCCCGGCTCCAACGTGATTTCGATCATCTACAGCTTCCCCGATCCGTCCCAGGGCACCAAATTTGTCGCGGCATTGCTGCAAAACTACCTGGCCAGCCGTCAGGAACTGCAATCGATCGACCTGCCGCAAAGCTTCTACGAAACCAAAAAGAAGCAGTACCAGACCCGTCTCGATGGCCTGGAAGGTAATCGGCTGGCCTTGCTTGAAGATGTCGCCTCCTCTGATCCTAAGGAAGAAATCACGTTCCGCCTCAACGCGATCAACACCGAGGAGCAAGCGCTCAACCTGTATCAGGATCGCCTGCTGCAAAGCCAACGCTGGCTCGACTACCTGAAAACCAGCCTGGCCGCCGCCAGCAATTCCAAACTCAACGACTACACCTTCCCCTACACCTTCACCACCACCGTGGACAACGTGGCGTTTGAAGATCGCGAGATCAAACAGATGGGTGAGGCACTGACCACTCAGGTCAGCCGCTACATGAACGACCTGGCGATCTTCCAGCCGGGCAGCGAACCGATGCTGCTGACCCGCGAGCAAATTGCCCGCACCCGCCAGCAGTTTCTGAAAGTGGTGAGCAACCGGATTCAAGAGCGCACCAACGACCTGGCAATTATCAGCTCGGTGATTGACCAGAAGACCGCGCGCATCGCCGAGTTCAAGAATCGTATCCATCAGTTGCAGGAAACCCAGAGCAAGCTGCGGCAGATGGACACCGAGATCGACGCCTTGCACGCGGCGTTCTCCACCTATGCGCAGCGCTTTGCTGAAAGCAGCACCTCGCGTTCGCTGGACAACGACTTGTCCAACGCCCGGGTCCTGAGCCCGCCGTACGAACCGACCGAAGCGGCGTTTCCAAAACCGTTGCTGATCATCCCGTTCGGCTTGCTCACCGGCTTGCTGCTGGCCATTGCACTGGTCTATGTGCGTGAGTTCTTCGATCACCGCTTCAAAGCCCCGGCGCAAATCACCCATGAACTGGGCCTGCCGGTGCTGTTGGTGATCAATGATCAAAACGTCGAGCCGACCAACCCGCACAAGAACTGGTCCGTGCCAAGCCTTGTGCATTGGGTGCGCAATTGAACGCGCCGCTCAACCCCGCCACCGCCCTGCCGATCATTCATTTGCTCAGCAGCGGTGGCTTTTATGGGGCTGAGCGGATGCTGCTGGACCATTGTCTGGCGACGCCGGGGCAGCACCAGGTGCTGTTTCTCGATGCGCCGCCAGAGCTGATCGCACGGTTTCGCCAGGCCGGCGTGGATTGCCGGGACTGCGCGGGACTCGGACCGTTGTTGGCGCATTTGCGTCAGCGCCGGGCGGAATGGCCGCTGATCAACACACACAATTTCAAAGGCCTGCTGTTTGGCTGGGTTGGCGCCACTGTGTTGCGCTTGCCGCTGGTGATCACCCAGCACGGTTTCACCCCGCGCAGCCGCAAGCAGAAATTCTACACCTGGCTGAGCCTGCAACTGTGCCGCACCGCCTCGGTGAATCGTGTGGTCTGCGTCGCCGAAAGCATCGCCGCACTGTGCCGTCAGGCCAGCGTGCGAGCGGACAAGTTGCAGGTGATTCCCAATGGGTTGCCCGCCGCTACCAGCCTGCTTGCGCCCAACGAGAAGCGCCCGCGCTGGTTGGCCGGTTACGTCGGGCGGCTGAGCAGCGAAAAAGGCCCCGACCTGTTTCTCGATGCGCTGATTCCACTGTGTCAGCAACACCCGCAACTGGATGCCGTGATGCTCGGCGACGGCCCGGAACAGGAATCGCTGCTGGCGCGCATCAACGCGGCGGGTTTGCAGGCGCGCATCAACTTGCCGGGTTATCAGACCGACATGCATGCGTGGTGGCGCCGACTCGATGCGCTGGTGATCAGTTCGCGCACCGAAGGCACGCCGATGATTTTGCTCGAAGCGATGCAGGCCGGGGTGCCGGTGGTGGCGTTCGGTGTCGGCGGGATTCCTGATGTGCTGGAGGATCGGCACAACGGCTTGCTGGCGGCACCCGCCGACAGCGCCGCCCTCGCCCGCCAGATTGACACTTTGCTGACGGAACCGGCACTGGCCGCGCAATTGGTCGACAACGCAAAACGTACCCAACTGGAGCGCTACGACCTCAAGGCATTGGCCGAACGCTGGTCGCAGCTTTATATCCGTACCGCACGGGAGGCTCGCGCGTGATCTTTCCGCTCTCGATCGTCAGTTTGCTCGGCCTGGTTTGCCTCGGTTTGCTGGCCAGCCCTTATCCGTACCTGGCACCGGGCGCGGTGCTGGGCCTGGTCGGTATCGCGATGCTGTACCGCAAACCCACCTGGGGCTTGCTCGGCATTGCGGCACTGGTGCCGTTCGAAGGGTTCTTCAAGGACAGTTCGCTGTCGGGCACCAAGTTCATCGGCGCGTCGCTGGCGCTGATCCTGATGTTGCAATTGGCCATCCACCAACTGCCGTCCGAACGCCTGCGCAGCAATATCTGGCGTTTCCTGATCGGGTTCCTGGCGCTGTACCTGCTCAGCCTGTTGAACACCGACGACATGGGCATGTCGTTGGGGCACCTGCGAGAACTGAGCGTCGGCCTGATCCTGTTTGTAATCACCCTGCTGATTGGTCGGGACCTGAACCTGGACCTGTTCGCCAAACTGGTCACCGTCAGCGTCACGATAACGTGCATGCTGGCAATGTTGTCCAGCAAATATCAGGATCAGGGCCGCGCCGCCGGGTTGCTGGAAGACCCGAACGCCTTCGCCATGCTGATCGCCTTCGCCGTGCCGCTCGGTTTGATGTTGGCGATTCGCAGCCCAAACCTGCTGCAACGCCTGTTCTGGGGCGGGTGCTGCATTTTGCTGTTGGGCGGCATGACCAAGACCGAATCGCGCTCGGGGTTGGTGGTGTTGTTCCTGAGCCTGATGATCGGCGCGTGGCACTACCGCACGCACCTGTCGCGCATCCGTGCGCGGCACCTGGGGTTCGCCATGCTCGGCGTGGTGATTGTGATTCCACTGGCCATTTATGCGATGCCGGCGGGTTATGTCGCGCGTATCCAGTCCTTGAGCATCTTGAGCGCGGGGGCCAAGAGTCAGGACGAATCCCTCGGCCGTCGCGCCTCCTACATTGTGGTCGGCAGCGACATGATCCGGGAAAACCCGCTGCTGGGAACCGGCCCCGGGACCTTCCCAATGCATTACGCCACCACCGGTTATGCCAAGGCGTTTTCGGCCAACCGAAAAGCCGGCGATTTGTACCGCCGGGCCCACAATACTTACCTGGAAATCTTCAGTGAACTGGGGATTCCCGCCGGCCTGCTGTTTGTCGGCATGCTCGCCCTCGGCTTGTACAACCTGGCCCGCGCCCGCCGCCTGTGGCTGCAGCGCAACAATCAGGACCAAGCCGATCTGCTGACACACCTGAGCATGAGTTTTCTCTCGTTGACGCTGTTCTTGATGTTCCTCAGCGCACCGAATCAAAAGTACGTGTGGATCATGCTCGCCCTGACCAGCGTGCTGCGATTGAAAGCCGAAGATCGTTCACTGCCGGAGGCCCGGGCATGAGCCGCATCAGCATTGTCATCCCGATGTACAACGAAGCCCGCCACATTGCACGCACCCTGCTGGCCGCGCAAAAGGCCGCACATGCCGCCGACCTGGAATGCGAGTTGATTGTGGTCGACAACGGTTCCGACGATCAGGGCCCGCACATTGCCCATCAGTTCGGCGCCCAGGTGCTGGTGCAGCCCGGCTTGCTGATCGGTGCGCTGCGCAATCGCGGAGCGGCCGTTGCCAGCGGTGAATGGCTGGCCTTTATTGATGCCGACATCGAAATGCCCGAGGACTGGCTGACGCAGCTGCTCGCGATCGAAGCCACGGCGCAAGCCGATGTTTTCGGCCTGGACCTGCACACCCCGGCCGAGGCGCCCTGGTATGCCACCGCCTGGCAACGTCGCACGCTTCGCCCTTCGCGCAATGGCGCGCACGCCGTGGATTGGTTGCCCAGTGCCAATTTGCTGCTGCGCCGCATCTGGTTCGACAAAGTCGGTGGCTTTAACGAGAACCTGCGCACCGGCGAGGACAAAGAATTCACCCTGCGTCTGCATGAAGCCGGCGCGCGCCTGCTGATCGTCAACCAAAGCGTCGCTATACATTGGGGCTACGAAGCCAATTGGCGTGAATGGATGGGCAAGGAGATGTGGCGCCAGGGCAGTCATCTGCAACTGTTGCGCACCCATGGCATAAGCCTGCGACTGTTGCGGTTTCCGCTGTTGTCACTCGCGGCCTGGGTGCTCGACTTGATGGCGATTTCTGCGCTGTTCAATGGCTTTCCGCATCATGCGGCGATCATGTTGATGCTCACTGCCCTGCCGGCACTCATGCTGAGCCTGCGTCAGAGTCACGAGCACCGCAACATCTGCCTGGTCACTCAACTCTGGGGCCTGCATTGGGTGCGTCTGCACCTGGCAGGCGCCGCATTCATCCTCAGCCTTTGTCATTGGAATGCCAGGAGGCCCGCCCGTGGCTGAATTCATTTTCTGGTTGTGCCTGTTGTTGCCGGTTTACGCCTATCTCGGCTATCCGTTGCTGCTGACCGTGCTCGCGCCACTGTTCGCAGCACCGCGCTATGGCGAGCCTGTGCCGATGAACGTGAGCATCGTGATCGCCGCCCACAACGAAGCGCGACACATTGAACACAAGCTGCGCACCCTGCTCGCCCAGGATTACCAGCCGGCCTCGTTGCAGATCATTCTGGCCAGCGACGGTTCAACCGACGACACGGTGGCCTGCGCGCTCAATGTGATGGACCCGCGCATCACCGTGCTCGACCTGCCGCGCCAGGGCAAAGCCGCGACCTTGAATGCCGGCGTGGCGTTGACCAGCGGCGATATCCTGGTGTTCACCGATGCCGACAACCAATGGTCGCGCGACACCCTCGGCCACTTGCTCGCGCCGCTGAGTGATCCGCAGGTCGGCGCCTGTGCCGGGCACATGGTGATCCCGGTCACTGGCAAAGGCTTGAGCGTCGGCGACAGCCTGTATCGGCATTACGAAGGTTGGTTGCGCAGGGTGGAAAATCGCACCGGCTGCATGGTCTCCGCCGACGGTGCCCTGCTCGCCTTGCGCCGCGAGCTGTTCCAGGACGTGCCGGCGGAGGTCAACGATGACTTCTTTATCAGTACCTGCGCACCGGTGGCCTTCAAGCGCATCGTCTATGTGCCCGAGGCGCAAGTGATCGATCACGGCGTCGATGAAGCGGACAAACAATTTCGCCGTCGCCAGCGGGTCACCGTCGGCGGTTTGCAAAGCCTGGCGCAGCGCAGCGAACTGCTCAACCCGTTGAAGCATGGCCTGTATTCGATTGCGTTGATCAGCCACAAGTTGATCCGGCGTCTGGCGCCGATCCTGTTGCTGCCCTTGCTGCTGAGCAATTTCTGGCTGTGGGACGACCACGGTTTTTACCGCCTGAGCCTGATCGCGCAGTTGATCGGTTATGGGATCGCCGTCCTCGGCCTGCTGGATTCACAACACCGTTTGCCCAAGCCCTTTCGCCTGGCCGCGTTCCTGCTGGTGACGCTTGCCGGAATGAGCATCGGCCTGTGGCAGTTCCTGCGTGGCCAGCGCTATGCCCAGTGGAATCCCGAACAGAATCGTTGAAAGGACTGCGCCATGGCGATCAAACAATTACTAAAGCGCACCAGTGGCTGGCTCTATCTCAACTCGCCAGTGGGGCGCACTCAGCTGCAAGGCGCCGGGGTGATCCTGATGTTGCATCGGGTACTGGCCGACGACGCTGCCGCCGACCTGCCCCATCGCAATGAACTGTGCGTAGGGCCCAAGGCGTTCGAACACTTGCTGGCGTGGCTGAAAAAACACTTCGATTGCGTGCCGCTGATGGAGATTTTGCATCCGGGCAAGGTCAGGTCGGACCGGCCGAAAATCACCCTGACCTTCGACGATGGCTGGCGCGACAACGCGGTGAATGCCTACCCGTTGCTGCAAAAGTACCAGGTGCCGGCGAGCATTTTCCTGTCCACCGATTTCATCGGCAGCCGTCAGCGATTCTGGTGGGAAAGCATCGGCGAAACCCTGTGGGGCAGCCACGGGGAACGGGCCCGGATGCAGTTGATCGAGTGCCTGCAAGAGGCCGGTCGGCCCTTGCCGGTGCCGTTCGGTGAGCTGGATATGGAGCGCCGCAGCCTGGCCTTGCTGCATTTTTTGCAAAGCCTGAAAAGCCTGAGCCCGATGACGCTGAATCAATTGACCGATACCTGCCCCGACGAATCGCTGCCCCAGGCGCTGGACTGGCATCAAGTCCGCTCGCTGGAAGCCTCCGGGCTGGTGCGCTTCGGTCCGCATGGCGCCAGTCACGCGATCCTGACCGGCCTCGACGATCAACGATTGCACGAAGAACTGAGCCGCAGCCGCGAGGCCTTGCGCAATGGTTGCAACCGCCCACTGCCCGTCTATTGCTACCCCAATGGCGACAACGATGCGCGGGTGCGCGAACAGGTCGCCGCGCATGACTTCCCGTTCGCCCTGGGCACCGGCACCGGGATTTATCGCGGCACCAACGACCCGTTGAACTTGCCACGCTTCGGCGTCAGCCAGCGTGTGGCGCGCAATCCGCAATTGCTGTCGTGGCGTTTGTATCGCGGGGCTCGCGCATGAGCCGTAGCCATTACCTCAAGCATCTGGCCCTGAGCATGGGCACCAAACTGGCGATGATCGCGCTGCGCCTGCTGCGCAATGTGTTACTGGCGCGGGTTCTCGGTCCCAGTGAGCGCGGCTTGTTCGCGCTGCTCAGCACCCTGCCCGACCTGATCAGCGCCGCTACCAGCGGCGGGCTGAATTCGGCGGTCGGTTATCAGGCAGCCAAGCAGCGACCGATGGGCTTGTTGTTGAGCCAGGTGTTGGTGTTCGGTTGTCTGCTGGCGGGAATGCTGACCTTGCTGGTGGTGGCGCTGGTGCGCGAATTCGGCAACGAGCTCGACATCACCACGCAACTGGGGCTGCTCGCCTGGCTGTTGCTGTTGGCGGTGCCACTGACCGTGCTCAAGAGTGGATTGTTGACGCTGCACAATGCCTCCGGCGGTGTGGTCGCGTTCAATGCCTTGCGCCTGGTGGAATCGCTGGCGCCGCTGTTGTTGTTTCTTGCGCTGTTCTGGATGTGGAAAGAGGCGGCCCTGGAAGCGGCGTTGATCAGTTGGCTGGCGGGGATCAGCCTGGTGGTACTGGTGGGATGGGTCTGGCTCAAACGCGAGCAGCCATTGACGTTGCAATGGGACCGCGCCAGTCAGAACGAACTGCTGCGCTACAGCGCACGCAGCCATCCGGATTTGTTGTTCCAACAAGTGATTCTGCGCTCTGATTACCTGTTCATCGGCGCCCTGCTCGGCAGCACCGCGCTCGGTCATTACGCCATGGCCAGCGCCGCCGCCGAGTTGCTGCTGATTGTGCCGGAAGCGGTGACTACGCCGCTGATGAAACGCCTGCTGCAACAGGAAGAAGGCATCGACAAGGTCACGCCGCTGGCCCTGCGCCTGACCGCCACGGTGATGCTCGGTGCCTGCCTGACAATGGCGGTGATCGGTGAATGGCTGATCGTCACGCTGTTTGGTGCGGTCTATCAACCGGCGTATCCGGCGCTGTTGGCGTTGCTGCCGGGGCTGTTGGGGCTGTGCTACGCGAGCATCCTGCGCCTGGACCTGTTGGGCAAGAATCGCCCCGGCAGCATTTCACTGTTGATGGGCCTCGGCGCCTTGCTCAATCTGGCGCTGAACCTGGTGTTGATTCCGGCGTACGGCATCGTCGGCGCGGCGGCTGCTTCGTCCATCGCTTATCTGGTCGTGACGATCGCGCTGCTGGTGATGTATTGCCGGTTGAGTGGCGTACCGGCCTGGCAAACCCTGATCATCCTGCCCAGCGACGTGGCGCCCATGCTGCTGATGCTGCAAAGGAAGTCGGCATGAGGTATTTCGCGCTGCTGGTGAGCCTGGGCCTGACACTCGACGCCTACGCCGGACCGATGCGCTGGGCGGACATTCGCGATGGCAGTCTGTACCTGCAAACAGATCAGCCCGATACGCTGACTGTGCGCTGGACCCCGGCCTGGCAAGCAGACGCCAACGAAGAACACCTTTACCTGCTCGATGGCAAAGGCCGGTTGCAAGGCGAACGCCTGATCGCCGCCAGTGAGTTGAGCGGCACCCAGAGCTGGCCTTTGGCGCCTGGAGCGTCCAGCTATCAACTGGAAATTCCGGGCTACAGTTTCCGCCGCTACAAGGTTGAGCACGACGAGCGCACGGTGGCGCTGTTCGCCCCGGCCAAGGTGCATTTCAGCGCTGAAACCCATGACGGCGACGAGCTGTTTTTCAAGGTGGCGGCCGGTGAACACGCGGTGCTCGCCGGCAAATTCCACGGTGGGGTCGGCGCCTTGCAAGCCCAGCGTATGGGTGACGGCAAACAGGTGGTGCTGGCGCTGAAACCGTATCGAGCGTACTGGCAGTTCGACCAGGTCGAGTTGCCGGTCGCCAAGGATGAACAGGTCTGGCACCTGCGTTTGCAAGGCAGCGGCAAAGTCGCGTTCTGGCTCGACGGCACCGCCAACTTGTTCGCGCAGAATCCGCAGCAACTCAAACCGCTACGCGAGGATGCGGGCGACGTGCGCCTGACCCTAGGCAAAGACGTGCTCGGCCCGACACCGAACCTGGGCATCGCCCTGCCCTACGTGATGCCGCCCGCCTCCAGTTATGCGGTGCTCGACGCGCTCAAACCGCAAGCAGGTGCCTACTACAGTTTTGTCGACGTCACGGCGAAAAAACCGCAGTACGAAGATGCGTTTCGCCAGGTTTATCAGGACCGCTTCGGCATTACTCAAGACATCACGCTGTTGGCTGGCAGCCAGCGCCAGGCCGACCTGCGCGCCGACACCCTGAGCAACGCCGGTCTCGATGCCTGGCTGGCCTCGACCCGCGCCCTGGGTGGCAAGGGCACGCATTACATCGGTTTTGCCGATGAGCCAAATCTCAACTACCCCGACTACGCCCACTATCAAAACATCTTCAACAGCATGGCCCGGCAAGTGCGCAGCAATCCGGCCAACGCCAAGGCCGGCGTGCGCATCGCCATGCCAGCCAGTTCACGCTTGGTCAACGGTCCGTTTGCCGACAATGCGGCGGATAAGCGTGGCATCGATTGGGCGAAACGCCTGCTGGCCGAATCCGGTGACCAGATCGATGCGCTCGCCTGGCACGAATGGATGATTCGCGATTTGCTGGCAACACGGGTGTATCGCGACAGCGTACGCCGCGCCGCCGACCTGGTGGGTCTGGACGGCAACGGCCGGCCGCGCAAAGCGTTGTTGCTGGACCAGACCAACCTGTCCAGCGGCTCCAGCCTGAGCCCCTACGATCAAGACACCCATTACGCCTCGCTGTGGTGGACGTCGGTGGTCATCAACTCATCCCAGGACGGGTTGCTGGAGATGCTCAACTGGTTCCAGGCCGCCGATGAACCGGACTACCCAAAGGGCATGTTGAAGGTGCTCGGGGATGATCGCTTCGAACTCAAGCCCGTGGGTTTTGCCCAGCAGTTCATCCAGCAACATTGGCTGCACAACGTACTGAAGCTGGAGAACGACGCCTTTGCAGTCGACGTGCTGGCCATGACTGAAGACGATAAACGCAGCCTGTTGGGGGTCAACAAAGGCCGACGTTTACAGCATGTGAGCCTCAGCGGAGCCGCATGCCCGCTGGCCAACGGGTCGTTGCGCTATTTCGGCGCCGACAACCGCAGCCGCGACGCGCCATTGCACTGCCAGAACGGGCGCGTCAGCTTTGATCTGCCAGGAGAAACCCTGTTCGCTTTGAGCTGGAGCGCCTCATGAACGCCTCGATTGCGTTGCCGCGCAGACTATCGCCGCGCAACGCAACACTCCCACCACGGCCACTGCCGTCAGGAGCACACATCATGAGTGTTTTGCACAAACTCAGCGAACAGATCAAACAAAAAGGCTTGCAGGCCACGGTCAAAAAAGCCTGGAAACATTACGTGTTTTTCCACCAGGAACTGCTGTGGATGGAACGCGACCTGGTCAGCCCGGTGCCGCCGCACAAACTCAAGTCCTACCCTGCACTGCGCGTGGAAACCATCACCCCGCAAAACGCCGTGGCTTTTACCCGTTATTTCGGTGATCGCGTAGCCACCATGGCCGAACTCGCCCGCGAGGGTTACACCGGGCACATGCACCTGGACGATCAAGGTAATGCAGTCGCCTTCATCTGGGGCGCGGCGCGCAACTATTACGACAAGCATTACTACGGCTGCTGGTTCCCGGTGAAGCCAGGCGAGTTCTTCGAATTCGGGGGCGAGCTGACGCGTGCCTATTGGGGCACCACGCTGTCGGTGGACCTGCAACTGCAACTGTGGAAAGCCATGCAGGCCCGGGGCTGCGACAAGGTGGTGGATGTCTGCGAGTTCCACAACATTCCGGCCCTCAAGCTGCACATTCGCATGGGGTATCACGAACAAGGGCGGATCATGAACGTGTACAGCCTATTCGGCTGGCGCTTCTACCGCGAAACCCGTTACACAGGCTCGCGGCTGGAAGCCTTGCGCAAACCGGCCCCTGAACCTGTCCCGGCCTCGGTGACCTGACGATATGGCGGTACGATTTGAATGGCGCACTTCGCTGTGCGCCGCTGACTTCCCGGCAGCGGCTTACGAAACGCTGCGTCTGCGGGTGGCGGACCACACGCCGTTCAACACGCTGGCCTGGATGGCGGCGTCCGAACAGGCATTGAGTGCCGGGCAGAATCTGCAAGTGCTGCTGGGTTGGCAAGACAATGCGTTGGTGTTTTGCCTGCCGCTGGTGGCCTCCGTCGAGCGTTTCGGCAGGCTGCCGTTTCGGGTGCTGCATCACCTGGGTTATCCCCTCGCCGACCGCCTCGCCCTGCTCACGACCATGGACGCCGCAGCGACTCGCAAGGCCTTGATCGAAATCCGCCGACAGCTTCCCCATGCCTTGCTGCAACTCAACGAGGTGTCGGAACCGACCGGCGAAGAGAATGTGCTGGCCCACTGGTTGAGCCGTAGCTCGACGGCCGAACGGCGGCTCAGCTGCCGAGTCCCGGTGCACTTGATCAGCAACGCCGACCACCAGGAGGTTTCCGGCGATCCGCGCTACAAACTGCGCCGCGCACGTAAACGCATCGCTGCGTGTGGCGCCATCGTCCGGCGGATCACGCCCGATTCCACGACCATGGGCCCGTTGTTGCAGGCCATCAGCGACGTTGAAGCGGTGAGCTGGAAAGGCGACGAAGGCGTGGGGATTTTCTCTGACGAACGTCATCGGCAATGGATGGACCACGCCTTCACCGCCCTCGCCGGGCAAGGCTTGGTGCGGGTGGTGGTGCTGGAGCTGGGTGGCCGATGCATCAGCTATCGTCTAGGGTTGCTGGAGCAGGGGCGGCTATACGATTACAACCTGGCGTTCTTGCCGCAATACGCCGATCTGGGCAGCGGTCGGGTGCTGCTTGAAGAGTGGATTCGCTGGGGGCTGGACGAGCACTGGCGCTGGATCGATGCCTCGCGGGTCAGCCTGGAAAACTCCAGCCATCAACTCCACGAGCGCATGACCGGGCAACTGGAACATTGGCGCTGGAGTTTCTATTCCTGGCGCCCCAGCGGCATTGCGTTGGGACTGGCCCTGCGCCTCTGGCAACAATTCAAACCTGCCTGGCAACAGTGCAAAGCCCGGCGTGCGGCAGCGGCGGTGGTCAAACCCGCACCTGTTGCAACGTCCGCTGCCAAAGCCGCCGAGCCGACAACAACAATCATGGAGAGCGAAAATGCCTCGCCAAGTCATAGTCAACGCTGACGATTTCGGCCTCAGTGCCTGCGAAAACGCGGTGATCTTCGGGGCGTTCCAGGCCGGGGTGATTAGCTCCGCCACCGCCATGGCCAACATGCCAGCCTTCGAAGCGGCATGCGTGATGGCCCAGCACCCGATGCTTGAAGGCCGGATCGGGCTGCACTTCAACCTCACCTACGGGCGCCCCTTGAGCCAATCGATTCTGGGGCGAAGCAACTTTTGCGACAACGCTGGCGTGTTCGACTTCAACCTGCCCCGCCACCGCTTCTGGCTCAACCGACGGGATCGTGAGGCCGTGCTTGAAGAGCTCGAAGCGCAATGGCAACACTGCGTGGACAACGGGCTACGCCCCAGTCATCTGGACTCCCATCAACACGTGCACAACATTTGGCCCATCGGTGAGATCGTCGCCCGTTTCGCCGCGCGGCAAAAGGTTGCGGTGCGCCTGGCACGCAACCTGGGGCAAAACCTGAGCCTGCCCAAGCGCGTCTTCAAGGCGCTGCTCAATCGGCGTTTAAGCCACCTGGCCGGGGTCACTGCCGACTATGTGTGCACCCCGGTTGATCTGCGCAATGAAGCGCCACCGACTGATGGCCTGCTGGAGATCGTCGCGCACCCCAATCAGCTCGGTGCCGATTTTGGCGACGCCTATCTCGATCAGGGTGAGTCGTTGAGCGCTCTGCTGGAGCAGCGTTTGCCGGGGGTGAAACGGGTTTCCTACGACGCGGCGGGCAAGTCGTTCAGCACCCACGCGCAGGCGGTTATGGAATAAAAATCGAGCGATTTCTTGACGCCTGAATTGTGTCAACCCTGTTACACACATTGAAATAAATTGCCGGTGGCGGCGGTGCCACGAAATGCCCGCCGTGATCTATACCCATCAATACTTTCATCCACGCATGACCAATCCTTGGCTAGGGAGGGCTCCATGAGCGCACTCGGTAAGCTTCGCGAACGTATCAAACAAAAAGGCCTGAGCCGCACGTTCAATACACTGTGGAAGCGCTACGTATTTTTCCATTGGGAGTTGCTGTGGATGGAACGCGACTTGGTCAGCCCGGTGCCGCCGCATAAACTGCGCCCCTATTCCGGCTTGCGCCAGGTGACCATCTCTGCACAAAACGCCACGGCGTTCGGCAAGCATTTCGGTGACCGCGTCGGCACCATGGCCGAACTCGCCGCCGAAGGTCACACCGGGCATATGTACCTGGACGACGAAGGCCATGCCTGCGCGTTCATCTGGGGCAGTACCCGCGACTACCACGACCGTCACTATTACGGTTGCTGGTTCCCGGTCAAACCCGGCGAGTTCTTCGAGTTCGGCGGCGAAATGACCCGCGCCTATTTCGGCACCAGCCTGTCGGTGGACGTTCAAGTCGCGCTGTGGGAAGCGATGCAGGCGCAGGGCTGCCACAAGGTGGTGGACGTCTGCGAAACCCACAACATCCCGGCCCTAAAACTGCACATCCGCATGGGATATCACGAACAGGGCCGCGTGACCCACGTCTACGGCCTGTTCGGCCTGTGGCGCTTCTACCGCGAAACCCGCTACACCGGCTCACGCCTGGACCCGCTGCGCAAACCGGGGCGGCCGGAAGTGACGAGTGCGGCGCAGGCTTGATTGCACTGGCGTGCGAGGCGTCAGTGACACTGCTTTCGCGAGCCTGCTCGCTTCCACAAGAAATCTACGATGCACACCGAATGTGCGCGCGACGCAGGTTAAATGTGGTAGCGAGCCGGCTCCGGGCGGCGTTCCGATGCAAGGGCCAGACGTAGCACTACCCAGTTTAGTGTTTCACCACCACCAACGAAAAACACATCGGCAATTGCGCCCTCTGCTGCTCATACCGGTCATACAGTTCTTCGCGATTGGAATGCGGGTATTCCTTGAAGTGGCTGATCTGCAGCCCGGCCTCAAGGGCACCGGTGAAGATCGCACCCAACGTGTGGACGAACCAGTAAGACGCCGCAGCCTTCTGTTCAACCTTACCCTGGTAAACGATCGGCTGGTTCTGCACGAACGGTTCGCTGCGAAAGTACGAGCTGTCCAGGCGATAGGGATCGGCTGACTCCGGGTCGAACATTTCCAGGAATGGATGGGTTTCATACACCACCAGCGCGCCGCCGGGCTTGAGGGTTTGCGCGACATGGCGCAAGAACTCACCGATGTCCGGCATCCAGTTCAAGACACCGATGGTGATCAGCGCCACGTCGAAACGGCCTTGCAGTTCAGGCGGCAGCTGATGGATGTCGGCCTCGATAAATTCGGGCTGATGAGGCGAACGAGTCGCCAGCTCCCGCGCCTGATCGAGAAACGCGGCAGACTGATCGATGCCAATCACCGTGCGCGCGCCCAACGCAAACAGCGAAAGGCTCTCGCGTCCGTTATTGCAACCCAGTTGCACCACGTCCTTGCCGTCTACACCCACCTGTTCCAGCACGCCGGTGAGGGTCTGGTCCAGGCAGGAAAAATCCTTCTGCGCGACCGCTATCAAGCGCTCCTTCCATTCGGGGGTGTCTTTGTGGTGTCGGGCGGAATCGTTCCACGCCTCGCGGTTGCTGGCGATGGCATTTTCTTTTGTCGGCATTTCCATTGCGCGCTCCAGAATCGGGTCGTTGATTAACCGGACCGAGTCTAGTTCATGCCTGAAAATCACCCCATCGAGACTTTGTAGTAATCGTGTAAACCGCGCCTCAACGACGCTTGCTCATGGGAGCGCTATAGTTAATGACCTTGGGGAAACACGGGAAATCCGACTTCGCAGGTGTTGCCATGAAGACGTTCGAACAGACGCTGTTGCTTGCCCTTTGCCTGGTCGCCACTGGTGTGCACGCGGATGACAGCCTGATGGAAACCGACCAATCAAGCAGTGAATTCAGCTATTACGGGAAGGATCAACCCTTTTCCCACCCGGTGCCGCCCTCCATGAGCATCGTTCCGCCAGGCGCGTACATCCCGACTTCACCACAAACATTCATCCCGGTGTCGAGTCAGCACGTGTTCCACGACTCCCGCTTGCCGACGGTGGCGGACGCGTCGGTGCGAGTGTTCATTCGCACCTATGACGAGGAACACGGTGTCTACGTGAACCAGGAAGTCGAGGACCCGAGTTGCATGTTGTCATGCCTGCGCCAGGGCCCCGCCTTGTAACACAGGTCAATGCCTACCACTGGCGTTTGTCCGGACGTGCCAGGCCGAGTTTTTCGATCCGGTAACGCAGCATGTCTCGGCTCAGGCCCAGCAGCCGTGCGGACTTGGTGACGTTCCAGTCAGTCTTGTCGAGCATCTTGCGCACCATGTCGCGCTCGACTTCAGGCAGGTTCATCGACTCAGTGCCGTTGTAGATCGGGCGTGGTTCGTGGTTTTGCGGCTCATGCTGATACATCGGCGGATCATCCACCAGGCTGAGGCAGACGTTCAACTGATGCGCGGCGATGGTGTCGCTTTGCGCCAGCAGCACAGTTTGCTCAAGCATGTTGCGCAACTCACGCACGTTGCCCGGCCAGCTATAGCTGAGCAGCAGTTCTTCAGCCTGATCACTGAAATGCAGGTTCGGTTTGCCATAGCGTTTGCCATGGACGGCTAAAAAGTGCCGGGCCAGTAGCAGAATGTCTTCGCCACGGGCATACAGGCGCGGCACCTTGATGGAAATGATCCGCAGGCGGAAGAACAAGTCACGGCGAAACTTGCCCTGCTGCACCATCTGTTCGAGGTTGCAGTTAGTGGCGCTGATCACCCGCAAGTCGACCTTGCGCTCCTTCACCGAACCGACCCGACGAATGGTCCGGTCTTCCAGGAGTTTCAGCAGTTTGGCTTGCAGCAACAAATCCATCTCACCGATTTCATCAAGAAACAACGTACCACCATCGGCCGCTTCCACCAGACCGACACGGCGGTCCTTGGCATCGGTAAAGGCGCCCTTCTCGTGGCCGAACAGTTCCGACTCCACCAGATTGGAAGGGATCGATGCGCAGTTGAATTCAATGAACGGGCCTTTGCTGCGCGGACCGTCGAAGTGCAGCGCCCGGGCCACCAGTTCTTTACCGGTGCCGGTCTCACCCTCCACCAATACCGGCGGCAAGTCGGTGTTGGCCATGCGCCGCTCGGCGTCGAGCAACTGGGCGATGGTGTTCTTCAGGTAGTGCATCGGCGCCGATTCACCAATCAGTGCCTGCACGCCGGATTTCTGCGCCTCGCGTTCCTGATAGAACGACAACGTGCGCTCCATGCGATCAGTGGCCAGCGCCTTGTCCAGCAACAGCTTGAGCTCCGGCAAGGCCACCGGTTTAGTGACGTAATGGAAAGCCCCCTCTTTCATCGCCACCACGGCATCTTCGACATTGCCGTAACCCGTCATCATGATCACTTTCAGATCCGGCGCGCTGACGCGCAGCTTCTGGATCAAGTCGTGACCACTCATGCCCGGCAACGAGTTGTCGGTCAACACCACGTCAGGGGCGAACGTTCCCAATTGCACCAGTGCATCTTCAGCAGAATGGCAGACCGTTACCTCGAAGTCTTTACGCTCCAGGTAGGTCTGGATATTCTCGGCGAGGATTTCGTCATCCTCGACCAGCAATATGCTGTGCTCCATATTCCCCTCCCGTTGCCGCTTTAAAATTGAGACAAACGCGGGTTCCCTCCTGCTCCTGGCTGGTCAGTTCGACCGAGCCTTCGAAACGCTCCATTATTCGTTTAACCAGGGCCAGGCCTACGCCCAGCCCTCCTTGTTTGGTGGTGAAAAACGGCTTGAAGACCATCTGTTGTTGCTGCTTGGTCATGCCTTTGCCGGTGTCACTAAGGGTCATGCGTACATGGCCGGGTTGTGGCTGTTCGATATCAATACTCAATTGACCACCCTTGGGCATGGCTTCCAGGGCGTTGGCAAACAGGCTATTGAGAATTTGCGTCAGCAGCACCTGTTGGCTGACGACCGGTGGGCAGGCTTGAGGCGTGAATCGCACCTGCACGTTCGACCGTTTGATCAACGCATCGAATGCACTCAGGGTGTCATCGATGGCCAGCACCAGGTCGACCGTTTCGCAGTCGTCATTCATCGGCCGCAACGACACCAGCAATTCCCGAACCCAGCGTGACATGCGATCGACCTGATTGATGATGTCACCGATATTCTTCTGCGCATTCTGGCTGGCGATTTCCTGGGCCAGTTCGGCGCTGGAGCGAATGTTCGCCAGCGGATTACGCAAACTGTGTGCCACCGCCGAGGACATTTCCCCCAGGGCGACGAAAGTTTCATTGGTGATCAATTGCCTCTGCTGGCTCTGCAGCAGCACTGAAGCACGGCGCACAATCCAGAACAACCCAAGGTAGATGACCAGGCCGCCGAACACGGTTGCCAGCCAGATCGCCTTGAAACCACGCTGGATGCGCTCCACCAGGTCGACCGGCTCCTTGTAGATCTCGACCATGGCGACCACTTTGCTTCTGTCGGCATTGAACATCGGGATGTAGTTCTCGACGAACAGGTACTCCGGCTCGCGCAGCAGCTTCTGCTCGGGACGCTCGTCGTCAATTTCGTGGTAGCTGGTGGACACCGGTTCTTTCATTTCAAAAGAGGAGTCCAGCTCATCGTCGTCTTCGATGCGTACGCCGATCAGCTCCGGGTTCGTCGACCAGACCACGGTACGATCCAGCGCGTACACCGTCGCCAACAAAATGTCCGGCAGGTGCTCCACGTGATCGAGAAATTCAATACGGGCAGCCGCACGGGCGCCTGGCGACACGTCGGGATAGGCGTTGTCCAACCGTGGGTCGAGCATTTCGCCCATGGTTCTGGCAGGGCTGATCGAGGCATGGCGAATTTCGGCGTCACCAATGGCCTGAATGAATTGCGCGGTCAGCATGGAATCGCGTTCGATACTTTCGGTTACCACAAAACGCGTGGATACATAGCCAAGGCCCAACGCCACAGCGGCAATGATGAAAAAGCTGGCCAGGGAAAACCAGCGCAACAGATTGAACTGCCCACGCCCGCTCTGGCCTGCGACGGCCGGTGTGACCGGTACCGGTTCTTGTTGTTGTTCGAGTATCGGCATAGGGATGTCCTGGATGCTCGCATCTAGCCTGTTCAGCCGCATTTCAGATCAGTGTAGGCGGCAATGTACGTGCCTGACTGAGCGAATGATAGTATTTCGCCGCTATTGCGCCTGCGCCGCTTTCAACGGTTGCTGGCGATCAGTTTCTTCCTGCAAAAATTCCACAATCGACTGCGCGGATTTCTCATCCAGACGCAGGTTGGGCATCGGGATTCTGTCGTAACGCTCGAACAGCTCCACGGCAATCGGGTCTTTCTCCTTCAGCATGCTGTCCGGCTCGCGAATCCAGCGGTTGAGCCAGGCCGGGTCGCGTTCGCGGGTCACGCCGATCAGGTCCGGACCAATGCTGCGCATGCCGATGCCCTGCCCGTCCATCGGTCCGAGGCTGTGACACGACGCGCAACGGGTACGAAACAGTTCTTCGCCATTGCTGGGCGGGCGAATTTCCGGGGCGTTGGCGTAGCTTTGTTCGACGCTGGCTTTTTTCCAGTTCTGCAAAGTGTTGGCCAACTGATCAGCCAGAATCCACGGATTCTCGAACGGTGATGCTTTCATCCAGCGACCGGTGCTCTGGTTGCCGACGATCAGGCTCAGGTTGTGGTCCTTGCTGCGCCCGTTGTCGACGCCTTCAATGAACAGCCCGAGTTTCTTGCGCAGCTCGGTGACGTCGGCAAATTCCCCGGTGAGGAATTTCCAGCCCGGCCCGACCTTGAAGCGTTGCGCATAGGCCTTGAGCACTTCGGGTGTGTCGCTCAAGGGATCGATGCTGATGGAGTAGAAAAAAATGTCCTGGCCGACCCGGTCGCCGAGCAGCTTTTGCACCTGGCGCAAGCGTGCGGTTTCCAGTGGGCAGGAGTCGCTGCATGAGGTGAAGATAAAGTTGATCACCACCACCTTGTCTTTGATCAGGTCATCGAAAAAGTGCACCTGCTGACCGTCCTGGTCGGTCAGCAGGGTGTTGGGGAAATAGTCGCCGCCCCAAGGTGTCGCCGACTCCGTCGGCGCCAGCACACCTTCATGGGCCAGCAGCACCTGACTGGCTAACAAACAGACGACCAGTACCAGTATCAGGTGCATGCCCAGAGCGCGGGAGCGCGGCGTGTGTACATTCATGTCCATGTCGGCTCCCTCGCGGCGTTTCATTGTTTGACTGTCACTTTAGGGCCGAAGCCGTCGCCAGTACGGAAGGTAGGCAGTGCGGCGGAGTTGACGTAGCGCACACCATCCCAACTTGGCAGCGGTGTTGGCATCAACTGGAATTGCCCGGGCTTTTCAATGTCCCAACGCAGCAGCATCGAGTTGTCTTCATGCTGGGTGTTGTGACAGTGCTCCATGTAGGTCCCGGCGAATTCGCGGAAGTTGATCGCCATCTCGACGTTGTCCAGGCCATCTTTTTCCGTACCGATGCGATACACGTCCTTACGCGCCCATTTTTCCCATTCCGGTGGTGCCTTGCCGCCGCGACTGAGGATGATCCCCTCCTCGAAGTGCACATGCACCGGATGGCTCCAGCCACCACCGCCGAGCTTGATGTTCCAGACCTCCAGGGTGCCGAAACCGGCAGCCCCCGCATCGGTCGGACCGTTAGCCAAGTGAGTCGCGGTGTTCAAGCGACGCGGGTCCATGTGGAAGCCGAAGCCGCCATCGGTCTTGACCGTCCACGGTGCTTCATCGGTGCCGTCCGACCGGCCGAAGGTGAAGGTGCGGTGACGTGCCTGAGCGAGCAGCGCCTTGTCGGCCGCGTTGTCGCGATGGATCTTCAGCGGGATCATCACCAGGCCTTCGGCTTTACCCGGTTTGGCCGGTTCGTACGCTGCCGGGTCCATGGCCAGGTCCTGACCAGTGTACGCCTTGACGTTGAGTTGCAGGATCTTGCCCACCGCCGGGTCACCCCTGTCCCACATCGGCCCTTTGCTGGTTTGCTTGATCACCGCCAGGTATTTCTCGGAGAGCACGTCTGCCAGCGACACTGGCTCTTTCGGGCCTTTGCCGTCGTCATGCACCAACAGGTTGACGAAGAACACCTTGTCGCCAGGCTTGATGCCGTTTTTCGCGAAGTTGACGATGATGTCGAAGCGTTCGGCAATGCCTTGCGTCGGCAGGATCGCGTTGTGGTTCTGTTTGTCGCCGTCGGCGTCGAGGTCCATGGTGCCGTCGAATGGCACGCTGTGTTCCATGATGTTGCCGTCGTTGGCAATCATGTGGAACGGCACGCGGGCATAGGACACTCCCGAACCTTTAGGGCCCTGGAATTCGCCGCTGGTGCCTTTGATCTCCCGCACCATCGCCAGCTTGTAGTAACGCGACACCGAGCCATTGAGGATACGGAAGCGGTAGCTGCGAGCGCGCACATCCAGCGTCGGTTTCCACTGCCAGTTGACCAGCACCTGGTCACCGAGGAAGCCGTCGGTGTTGAACGGGTTGAACCACAGCTGACCGCTTTGATCCCAGGCCTTGTCGGCCACCACCAGGTTGACGTCGTAGTCGCGGTTACCCCACGGCAACGCACTGCCGCTTGGGAAACGCAGGTTGACACCGTCGTTCACCGATTCATTGCCACGGTCCAGGGCGCTGTAGTAGTTCATCATCGCCGCGTTGCCCTTGTAGACGTTCTGCGCGGTGAAATCGAGCATGTGGTCGTGGAACCAGTGGGTGCTCATGGTTTCGCGCCAGTCGCCACGGATCTTGATCGTGCCGTTCTCGCAAGTCTTGCGGCTCGGGCTCATGTCATTGGTCCACAGGGTTTCGCCCGGTGAGCAAGGGAACGCCGCGCGTGGATCGTGCGCATCGGTGTTGATGGTGTCATAACCGGCCAACTGAATTGGCCACCGATAGTCGTAATACTGGCCAGGGAAGAAAAACGCGTTGGCATAACCGTCGCTTTCCGCCGGGGCGTGGCCGTTGTGTTCGTGGGTAGTGATGGTGTGCAGGCCAAACCCCATGTTGGCCGACGGGTCGATCG
The DNA here is from genome assembly GCF_002000165.1 of Pseudomonas sp. C9. NCBI lineage: Bacteria > Pseudomonadati > Pseudomonadota > Gammaproteobacteria > Pseudomonadales > Pseudomonadaceae > Pseudomonas > Pseudomonas sp. C9. The sequence goes on from NZ_MPAK01000001.1 coordinate 625,395, forward strand.
GCAGGCCGTTGTAGTGACGCATCAACACCGGCTGGCCGTAACGCACCATCAGCAGTTTAGGCGGCAACGTGCCGTCGAAGGTCCAGACCGAGTTGTGATTCTGCACCGGCATGTTCGGGTGGAAACGCGCATCGACGCCTTTGGCGGTGCCATCGGTGGCCTGTACGCCGGCGACGTTGTGGTAGAGGCCACCGGGGCCAAACTCGCCCACGGCGTAGCCATGCATCTGATGACTGTCACGCCACCCGGTGTTGGTCCTCACCCCGGTTTGCACGGTTTTGTAGGCCATTTGCGGGTAGAACTCATTCCAGCGCTGATGTGACCAGCCCTTTCCTGGCGGACGACCTTCAGCCGCCGAGCCGATATGGCGATTGAGGAAAATCTCGATCTGCGCCTGCCAAGGGTTGCGGTCCACCACGTTGGAAAACTGACTGGGGAACGGCGTCAGCCCCGGTTGACGCATGAAGGCATCGAGTGCCGCGCTCGGTGGTGCACTGCGGGCCACACTGGTCGGGTCCTGCTGTGGCAACGGGCCGATCGCTGCCGGTGGAAACCCCAAGGGCGCCGCCGGTGTGGTGGGATCGAGTTTTTCCGGGCCGAACTCTTCAAACAGCACCAATTGCTGAGTAAAGGGCTGAGCACCAAACAACGGGCTCGGCTTGCCATTGGTGGGGTAATTGAAACTGGTCTGCACCGCAGGCGGCAGGACGTTCTCTATGCGCGTTTCGTCGCGGTTGCCCTTGACGCCATCGGGCAAATCGAAGGAGTCCTGGTTGGCCTCCGGCATGCTCAAAATCGCATTCAACGCCGTGGCTTCGTCAGCCGGCTCATCGTAGTAAGCCGAAGGGTCGGAGGGTTCAGGCTGTCGCTCGTCATCGATCGGGCTGGCACGCAGACTCGCTGTGCCCAGCGTCATCGTCAGAACGACGCCTACAGGCGTCAATAGGCCAAACCATTTGAAGGGATAACGCGCTTTTCTTTCCATCACCAGCCGCCTCGAAGTCGTGAAGGGGGTAATGGGGTTTTGCAAAGAGCTCGCCAGATTTGTAACTGATTTATACGAAAGTATTAAAACCTGACAAAACAATGGCTTATCAACATCAATGTGCCATACCAGGAAAAAAGCGACTGGGGCTTGACACCCGCTAACGGGGAAAGTTCATACCCGCTTTCAGGGAATCCGATTAAACGACAAACGGACAGTAGTGCCCTCGCCTTCACGGCTATTGAGGGTAACTCCGCCCCCGAAACGATCCATGATTCGCTTGACCAGCACCAGTCCGACCCCCAGCCCGCCTTGCTTGGTGGTGTAAAACGGACGGAACGCCATGCTGCGCTGTTCTTCGCTCATGCCTTTGCCAGTGTCGCTCACCACCACGCAAATACCTTTGGTATCGGTTGGCTCCAGCGTGATGGTCAGGGTGCCACCCTCGTCCATGGCTTCCAGTGCATTGGCCAGCAAACTATTGAGGATCTGCGTCAGTTGCACCTGCTGGCTCAACACCATTGGCGTTTCCTTCGGCTGAAACACCACGTGAATCCCCGCCTTGGCGATTTGATGCTCGAAGGCCAGCAGACTGTCATGCAAACACGCGACCAGGTTCACCGGCTCCGCCTCATCGTTGAGCGGGCGCAAGGATTGCAGCAATTCCCTGATCCACTTCGACATGCGGTCCACTTGCCCGATGATGTCGTTGATGTTCTTGTGCGCCGGGCCGCTGTCAAACTCCAGCGCCAGCTCGGCACTGGAGCGGATCGTCGCCAACGGGTTGCGCAGGCTATGGGCAACCGCCGAAGACATCTCCCCGAGTACAACAAAGGTTTCGTTGGTGATCAGTTGTTTTTGCTGCGTGGCCAATAGAATCGCCGCCCGCCGCACGATCCAGTACAGCCCCAGGTAAATCAGCCCTCCGCCCAACGCGGTGGCCAGCCAGATCAGCGCCAGGCCGCGCTCCATGCGTTCGATCAAATCCTTGGGCTCCTTGTAGATCTCGACCATTGCAGTGACGGTATCGCGGTCGGCATCGAACAGCGGTATGTAGTTCTCAATAAAGATGAAGTCCGGGGGGGTAATGAATTTTTGCTCCATGCGCGCCTTGTCCACGTTGTGATAGCTGGCGGACACCGGGGTTTTGGAAGCGAACGCTTGATCGAGATCGGCATCGGCATGAATCGTGGTGCCCATCAATGCCGGGTTGGTGGACCAGATCACCATGCGGTCAGGCGCATAAATATTGGCCAGGATCACGTCGGGCAAATGCTCGATATGGTCGAGGAACTCGCCCCGCGAGTTGGCACGGGCCAGCGGGTCAACGTCGGGAAAATCCTTGTCCTTGCGTGGGTCGAGCAGCTCACCCATGGTCCGCACGTGGGAATACGAGACATGGCGCTCCTCGGCCGCCGCAATCGCCTGAATGAACTGGGAGGTCAACAACGCATCGCGTTGCACGCTTTCGGTAATCACGAAACGCGTAGACACCACACCCAACGCCACTGCCACCGTGCCGATGATCGCCATGCTGATCAGCGAAAACCAGCGCAGCAGATTGAACGGCTGTTTGCGCGAGCTCAAGCGAATATCACCCTGTTCTTTGAGAAGGGCTGTTACTTGCGAATTCATGGCCGATGTTCCCCGGTACTCCCTATAGGGTTATAGCCCACTGCTCGGCGATTGCCCATTTCCGGGGGGGCTCCCTCCCCTCTTTTCCCCACCTACCCACTGACCCCATCCACCCCCAAAAGTGGGGACAGTCGCCCGCTTCAGTGTTCGTCGCCATCAGACCTTTGTAGCACCCCAAGCCTTCAATAACGGGCCTCTGCCGTCAGTTTTCAAAGATTGGTATGGAAGTTGCCGACCTCACCCGCAACTGACCCGCCCCCAAGGGACGGTACTCTGATAGAGGGAATACTCATGCACCCTTTACTGTCCAAAACCGCGACCGCCCTGGTCGTGACCGCTCTGGCTCAAGGCGTTGCGCACGCGACGCTGTTTGCCGTGGACACCGGGCCCTACTTGCCCGCCAACGGCAATTTCGCTGCGTGGTACCAAGACACCCACGGCCGCACCCTGGATTTATGCCTGTCAAAGGCTGTCAGCTCCAGGGTACCCAGCGCCCCTGGCGCCCCGACGTACATGTGCTCGTTGATTCCCGCACCAGGTGTTTTCGACGACACCCAACCGATGGTCTTCCCGACCAACTTCCCTGACGAAGCGTTCTGGGCGACCGGCGAAACCACCATCGTCGATGCGGCCCGAGGCATCGATCTAACCTATGTCTCGGCAGTCGAAGCCGCCTTCAGCGGCGGCGACCCCGTGGAAGGCGACCAGATCAGCTTCGCGCGAATCCGCATCCGCATCGATGTGCCCGTTGCCGGGACCTATGTCGTGACCCACCCCTACGGCGTCGAAGTGTTCACCGTCGATACCCCCGGGCGGCGGGCGATCAACATGACCCGGGACATCGGCATCGGCGCAGCGAAAACCTATGACGGCGCGCTCAAGGGCGATGTCGGGCCATTCTTGCGCAGTGTCAACGGTCCTTATACCGAGACCAACCCGGTCAACGGCGCCGCCGAACAATTCGTCGGCGACCCGAACCTCACGGAAGCCGTCACCGGCAGCCCGTTCAACACCAACTACGTGCGCATCGAAGGTCCCAATGGCCTGGACTTGCGTACCACCCTCTTTGCTGTCTCCGGCAAGCTGTCCAGCGTGGTCCGGCCAACCCCGGTCATTGCGCAACGCAGCACCTACTCACGGCATGCCGGCGCCAGTGCACCTGAGGCCCAGCAGGATGTTTTCGTCCTGGCCCCGCCGCCACCGGCGACTGTGACCCTGGACAGCAATAACCCGGTGCTGAACTTGACCGAAGCGGACAGCACCGGCCACTGGTATGCGCAGTCGTCGACCGATCCGACGTTGCCGAGCACCCTGCAAGTGACTGCCGACAACCACCTGGCCATCGCCAGTAGCACTCCCACTACCCTGTCGTCGCCCCTGACCGACCTGGTGGTGATTTCCCGTGCCGAGTACAGCCTGAACAGCGGACAAATCACCATCGTCGCCTCGACCAGTGATGAAACCTCACCACCGGTGCTCACCGCCACCACGGGTACGGGGGTCGCCATCGGCGCCCTCATTGGCGATGGCGCAGTGAAAAGCCTGGCCACCGGCATCTCGCCGAATCCGCCAGCCCAGGTTCGAGTGACGTCATCCAATGGCGGCAGCGACACCGAAGAAGTGGTCATCGTGCAATGAACGCTCTCATGCCCAGATCCTCATCAGGAGGCATCATGAACAATTGGCCACGCCTGGCGCTCAACGCCTTGGGACTGACTCTATCGCTGTCCGGCAGTGCTTTCGCGCAACTCGCTGCCGTTGACCCCGGCCCTTATACCTTTGCCTCCGGGAAGTTCCCGATCTGGTATCAGGACAACAATCTGCTGTCGATGGAACTGTGCCAGTCCCGAGCCGCCAGCTCGCGGGTCCCCGTCAGTGTGCCACCGGCTTACATGTGTACCCTGCTGCCGACACCTGGCATTTTCGACGACACCCAGCCGATGGTGTTCCCGGATAACTGGCCAGACGAATCCTTCTGGTTCCTCGCAGAAACCAATATCCCCAACAACGCCGCAGGCTATGGGATGGACGCCTACGTCGCCGGGATCGAGGCTGCATTTGCCGGCGGAAACCCGCTCGACGGTGATCAAATCAGCTTCGCGCGGATCCGTATGCGGATCAACATTCCCGTCGCCGGCACCTACACCATCACCCACCCTTACGGCGTGGAAACGGTCAACGTCACCAGCCCTGGCCGGCGTGCGATCAACATCACCAGAGACGTCGGCGTCGGTGCGCCAGGGGTCTTCAGCGGCGCGGTCAACGGTGCCATCGGGCCGTTCCTGAAAAGCGTCAACGGGCCTTATACGGAAGTGAACCCGGACACCGGCGCCATCGAAACCTTCGTTGGCGACCCGAACCTCACCGAAGCAGTGACCGGTAGCCCCAACAACACCAACTTCGTGCGCATCGAGGGGCCCGCCGGGACTATCCAGGCCAACCTCTTCACCCTGTCCGGCAAAGTGCTCGACAACCGTGCGCAAACACCGGTGGACTTGAGCCGTGCCACTTACCGCCGCACCTCAGGAACAGGGGGCATCAACACCCGCGTCGAAGTCTTCGGTAAAGCAGACACCGGCTCAACCCTGTGCTTCCGCGAAAGCATCGCTCTGGTCCCCGGCCCGCCTGTTTCGCCTTGCCTGACCACCATGGTGGGCGATAACAACGGCGTGTTCTTCGGCCAGCATCTCCTGGTCAATGGCGCTGTGCCTCCCGTCGTCGTGATCACCGCCACCAACCCGACCGGTTCGACCCGCCCGACGTCCGTGTCGAGCAAACTCTCGGACGTGGTGAAAATCCAGACGGCTCGCTACAGCTGGAGCAATCACAGCCTGCTGATCGAAGCCACCTCCACCGACGAAGTGGGCATACCTGACATGGTTGCCCAGGGTTATGGAAGGCTGTCGAAGAACGGCACTCTGCAGAGCTTGACCGTCCCGGATCTGACGCAGCCACCGGCCACCGTTACGATCAAGTCGGCCGCGGGCGGCAGTGACACCGAGCCAGTGGTCGTCGTGGGCAAGGCACCGGACACCGGTGAGAACCAGGCACCGATTTCCGTCGCCGACACGGGCAGCACCAGTTTCGGGGTGCCGGTCACCCTCAACCTGCTGACCAACGACAACGACCCAGACGGCAACGTGCCACTGACCATCACCGCACTGACCCCACCGGCGGCCGGGCAAGGCACCGTGGCATTGAGTGGCACAACAGCCGTGGTCTACACGCCACCCGCCACCGTCACGACACCGCTGACCACGACCTTTACCTACAAGGCCCAAGACTCTAAAGGACTGGCCTCGACCACCGCCGCGACCGTGACCATTACGGTGGCACCTAACCGGCCACCAGTGGCTGTCAACGATGCCGCTACGACCCTGGGCGTGGCGATACCGATCAGTGTGCTGGCCAACGACACCGATCCGGAAGGCAACGTGCCACTCAGCGCAGCCATCGTGAGCCAACCGGCGGCCGGTCGCGGCACCGTCAGCACCGACGGCACCGTCATCACCTACACCCCACCGGGCACGGTGACCACGGCCTTCACCACGACCTTTACCTACATCGCCCGGGACAGCTTCGGTGCCGCGTCGACGCCGGCAACGGTCACGGTGCAAGTCTCGCCAAGGCCTGCTGCGGAAACCTTCACGGTGACCACGGCCTCTGTGACGGCTCGCTCCAACAACCGCTTCACCTGGGACTTTGCGGGCACCTCATCGGTGACCACCGGCAACACCATCACCATCAAGGTGACCACCCCGACCGGGCTGGTAACCCTGGGCACCACCGCGGTACCGGTGAACGGTCGCTGGAAGCTCACGGTGAACAACACCACCACGGTCATTCCGTCGGTTAATCCGACGGCCACCATCAGCTCGTCCCAAGGCACCGTGCGCTCGGTGTCGGTGGTCTCGAACTGAGCCCTCGCCCCATCCACCGTCACGGTGGATGGGGCAGGCCGTTTGACAAAGGATTGAATCATGAAAACGCCGACCGCCGCCCTGCTCTGCCTGCTCCTGCTTTGCAGCAGTGCGGGCGTGCGCGCCGACGACTTGATGGAAAACGACGACCTCGGCCCGGGCACCGACCTTGGCGAGTTGCCACCGCCGGTTGGCCAGCATGCGCTGATCGATCAGAACGGTCAGGCCAATGTCGCGCTGTTGCAGCAGAACGGCCAGTCGCTGCTCGGCACCATTGTCCAGTCGGGCAGTAATCAGGAAGCGTACATCCTGCAACAAGGCAACGACCTGATGGCAATGATCAACCAGCAAGGTTCGGGCAATAACGCCGCCATCACCCAGAACGGCAGCCACAACCGTGCGCAGATTTCCCAGAACGGCAACAACAACGACGCCAGCATCGACCAGGCCGGTACGGGGCTCTCCAGCGCCGTGACCCAGTCCGGCAACGGCATGAGCGTTTCGGTCAAACAATATCGCTAAGCACTGCATCACTTTGGAGGTTTCACCATGTTCAAACTGACGCCCCTTACCGCCGCCATCCTGGTCATTGTCAGTGCCCAGGCCATCGCCGATGACAGCGTTTCCAACCAGAGTCAGTTCGGTGATACCAACATCGCCGATGTCAAACAGACCGTGGCCCCGTTCAGCACCGCCACCCAGCAGCAACAGGGGCTGGGCAACGACGCGGCGGCGGTGCAAGACCACGCCAGCAGTACCATCGACCAGAACCAGGTCGGTGAATACAACGCCGGCTATGCCGAGCAGTTATTCGAAGACGGCAGCACCATTACCCAGCAACAGGTCGGCTCCCTGAACGTCAGCCATGCCAGCCAGTCAATCGGTGTGGGCAGTAGCGAGGCGCTGCAACAACAGTCAGGCAGCGGCAACTTCTCGTTCATCTATCAGGACAGTCAGGACGCTACGACCGCCAAGACCTACCAGTTCGGTGACAACAACGAAGCCAACATCGAACAGACTGAACTGGGCGTCGCCAATAACGCGACAGTCATCCAGTACGGCAACGGCAACTACGGCACCGCTGAACAGACGTTCCAGACCAACGGCCAGATTGGCATCAACCAGGCCGGCAGCGGCAACTATGCCTACGGCGACCAACGTGACGGTGACGGCAGCACCCTGACCATCAACCAGTACGGCGACCTCAACGGCACCGAAGTCTGGCAAGACAGCCAACTCGCCAGCGAAACCACCATCAATCAATACGGGCAGTCCAACGAAACCGTAGTCGACCAGAGCTTCGGCGAAAACAACTCCGCGACAGTGCTGCAAGTTGGCGACCTCAACGCCATCTACGCCGACCAGTTCGAGTCCCTCAGCTCGACCGTCGCGCTGTACCAACAGGGCACGGGCAACGTGCATTTCACCTATCAAACCGGCGACGGCCATGTACTCAACGCCACCTCGATGGGTGACGGCAACAAGGTCTACGCCAGCAACTGGAAAGGTCCGCAAGCGGGTGGCCAGTTCGGCAGCAACCAAATGGCAACCGTCAATCAGTACGGCAGCAACAACGTCGCCAACTTCACCCAAAAAGACACCGGCCACATCATGACCACCAACCAGTCCGGCACCGGGAACAAAACCACGGTCAGCCAGGCTGATTCCTACAACGAGCTGTACTTCGACCAAAACGGCAGCGACAACATCCTGATCTCCGACCAGCGCGGTGAGACCAACCTGGCGCAAGGCAGCAGCAACGGTTACGGCAACAGCACCGAGTTCGACCAGTCCGGCAGCAGCAACCAGGCATACACCGCACAATACGGCAGCGACAACATGATCACGGTCAAACAGGCTGACACCATGAACGTGGCCTATGTGACCCAGGGGGGCAGCGGCAACATTGCCAGCGTCGACCAAAGCGGCATGACCCAGACGGCAACCGTGCAGCAATATGGCAGTACCAACAAGGCCACCGTGCTACAGCAATGATTTAATGGGGGGAAATGAACCGCGACCCTTGGTGCTGGGTCGCGGTTTTTTATTTTGGCGGATAAAGAAATCAAACAAAATCTGGAAGCGATTGCACTCCGTTGCGCAATGGCGAGATCGATGAGGCGGACTTCAAGGCAAAACGCGAAACCGGGCGACTCAGACCATAATGCTCTCGCAGCGTACTTCCCGCATATTCAGTTCGGAACAGGCCACGCTTGCGCAGAATCGGCAGCACTTCATCGAGGAACACTTCAAAGCCCTCGGGGAACGCTGGCGGCATCACGTTGAAACCATCAGCAGCGCCACTGCGGAACCACTGCTCAATCAGGTCGGCAATCTGCACCGGCGTACCGACCGGCACCCAATGCCCGCGAGCTCCGGCCAGGCGATTAATCAGCTGGCGCAGCGTCGGCTTCTCGCGGTCGACGATGTCGATGATCAACTTGAAACGACTGGACTGGCTTTCGCTGCTGTCGAAGTTGATCAATTGGCGCGGGAATGGCGCATCCAGATCGTGACCGGACAGGTCGACCCCCAACATGCGGCGTAGCTGGCCGAGTGAAACGTGCGGCAGCACCAACTCGTTGAGCTCGTCGAACTTGCGCTGGGCCTCGGCTTCGGTGCTGCCGATGTACGGGCTGATGCCTGGGAGAATTTTCAGCTGACGAGGGTCACGCCCCACCGCCTTCGCCCGGGCACGGATATCGTTGGCGAATTCAGTCGCGCTTTGCAGGGTCTGGTGCGCGGTAAAAATCGCTTCAGCATGCCTGGAGGCGAAATCGCGGCCATCCTCGGAAGAGCCGGCCTGCACCTGCACCGGTCGACCCTGCGGGGAGCGTGGCGAGTTGAATGGGCCTGCGACCTTGTAGTGAGTGCCCACGTGGTTGATCGAATGCACCTTGTCACTGTCGGCAAACACCCCGGAAGCCTTGTCCAGCACCAGTGCATCGTCCTCCCAGCTGTCCCACAGGTCACCGACCACCTGCACGAATTCTTCGGCCTGGGCATAGCGGTCATGAGCCGACGGATGTTGCTCCAGGCCAAAATTGGCGGCGGCTGCCGCCATCGACGTGGTGACGATATTCCAACCGGCGCGACCCTTGCTGAGGTGGTCCAGCGCACTGAACGAGCGAGCCAGGTTGTAGGGCTCGCTGTAGGTCGTGCTGGCCGTGGCGATCAGGCCTATGCGTTGGGTCACCGCGGCAATGGCCGCCAGCCAGGTAATGGGTTCGAAACGAATGCGCAAACCTTCACGCCCGCTTTCGGCCAGTGACGGCGAGTCAGCGAAGAAAATCGCATCAAGCTTCTCGCGTTCAGCGCGTAGCGCCAATTGCTGGTAATAGCCGATATCCATGGAGAATTCCGGCACCGACTGTGGGTGACGCCAGGCGGCTTCGTGATGGCCGTTGGGGTAGATAAAGAGGTTAAGGCTGAGCTGGCGTTCGGACATTTCCCGTTCCTTGAAAAAACACGCTTGAAAAGATGAGCTCGCGCGCGGCGCAAAGGCTTAGTGCAGCTCGGCGAAATCACTCAGCACATCGTCGCGCAGGGCGATGAAGCGGCTGTCACTGCGGTTGCGCGAGCGCGGTAGATCGATGTCGACAATGCGTCGGATGCGGCCGGGATTGGGCTGCATGACCACCACCCGATCGCCGAGGAATACCGCCTCATCCACATCGTGGGTGACCAGGATCATGGTGATTTTTTCCTTGAGCCAAATGTTTTGCAGCTCGCCCTGCAGGCGCGCACGGGTCAAGGCATCGAGTGCACCCAGCGGTTCATCCAGCAACAGCACGCTCGGTCGGTTGACCAGGCCGCGGGCTATCGCCACGCGTTGCGCCATGCCGCCGGATATCTGATGCGGATAGGCATCGATAAAATCGTGCAAGCCGACCAGTTCGACGTGCTCGCGCACAGTGTCGCGTTTCTGCCGGGCGCTCAGGGGTGAGTTCTTGAGGCCAACAGCGACGTTCTGCTCGACGTTGAGCCAAGGGAACAAGCGGTGATCCTGAAAGACGATGCCGCGTTCCAGGCCAGTGCCGTCAATGGGTTTGCCATCGAGCAGGATGCGCCCGTCGTATTCTTCGTCCAGGCCAAGTATCAGTCGCAGCAGCGTGGATTTGCCGCAGCCACTGGCGCCGACGATGCTGATGAACTCGCCAGGCGCAATGTCGAGCTGGATGTTGTCGAGTACTTGCAATTGAGTCGAACTACCCGGTCGGGAAGCGAAACGCTTGCTGATGTTTTCCAGGGTCAGGCCGTTGTTGAGCATGTTGCGATCCTTTTGAAAGTGCCAATCAACGAGGAGCGATGCCATACAGGCGCTGCATCCGCCGCTCAAGTGTCCGCGCCAATGCGTTGAGGCCCCAGCCCACCAGGCCGATAATCACCATTCCAAACAACACCAGGTCCATCATGAAATGTTCGCTGCCATCAATCAGCGTGTTGCCAATCCCCTCCCCTGATACCAACAGGTACTCCGCGCCGATGGTCGCCAGCCAGGAATAGACCAGCGCCAGGTAAAGCCCCGTGAAAATCGACGGTAAGGCGGAAGGCAGCATCACCCCGATGATGGTTTGCCAACGGGTGAAGCCATACACCCGCGCCACCTCCAACAGGTTGGGCGGGACGTTGCGCAAACCGTCACAGGTATTCACCACCACCGGCACCAGTGCGGCCAATGACAAGAACACCACCTTGGCCACATCGCCCAGGCCGAACCACACCGAGATCAACGGAATCCAGGCGAACAGAGAGATTTGCTTGAAGGTATTGAAGCTCGGCCCGACTAATCGCTCGAAATACCGCGACAGGCCCAACAGGCAACCCAGTACCAGGCCCAGCGTGGTACCGATAAAAAAGCCACTGAGGTTGCGCGCCAGGCTGGCAGAAATTGCCCGCCAGAATTTGCCCGAGGCCATTTGATCCCAGGCCGTAGCAGCGACTTTTTCTGGCGAAACGAACAGCCCCGATTGGCTCCATCCCTGGTTTGAAGCCAGCCACCAGACGGCTATGGCGGCAATGGGCAAGATCCAACCGCGATATCGGCGGCTACCGCGACCGACTGACAAGATCGCACTCATGACAGGCGCCCCCCGGCCGTTGGCCGCCCCCGATTGAGGCGTTTCTCCGCGTAATCGAAACCGCGGTCTATCAACAGGCCCAGCGCACCCACCACCACAACGGCCGCCATCACCAGGTCCAGCTGAAACAGCTGGCGCCCGTAGACGATCAGGTACCCCAGCCCCTCACTCGATGCCACCAATTCGACCACTACCAGCGATAACCAGGCTTTGGTGAAGCCCAGACGCAAACCGGTAAACAACGTCGGGATCGCCGCAGGCAAGACGATGGAGGTGACGCTTTGCCGACGACTGAAACCGTAGGCCCGGCCGACTTCCAACAACCCTTTGGGCGCCTGGCGGAAAGCCTGCAAGGTACACAGCGTGATCGGCACCAAGGCCGCCTTGGCAATCAGCACATACTTGAGCGTCTCACCGATGCCGAACAGCAACAGGGCAAACGGTAACCAGCCCAATACCGGTATTTGCACCAGTGCGTTGAAGGTGGGTAACAGATAATCCTCCAGGGTCCTGGACAATCCCATGGCCAGGCCCAGAGCGATGCCGATCAAGGCGCCCAATGTAAATCCGACGACCACCCGCTGCAGGCTGGCGGAGGCGTTGAGCCAGAGATCACCGCTGGTGACCAGGTCCGACAAGGTCTGGTAAACGTAGACGGGTGGTGGCAGCACCTGCTCTGAAAGCCAGCCGCGTTCCACCCCCAGGTACCATAAGCCCAGCAACACCAGCGGCAACAGCCAGGGCAAGGCCTTGTCACCCAGACTGACGCGCCAGGCTGAGGTGCGCGACACCTCAACCTTGCGTACTGGGCGGGCCGGTGACGGTGGAAAACGTTTGACGTTGTCGTTCGGTGCCGGCGCCGTGTACGGCTCTAGTCTGACGGTCTGTGCCCTGGCCATTTGCCTAGCTCCCTTGCTTGCTGGTCGCGGCCGCTACTGCATTACCAGCCGGCTGTTTGCCATCCGGTCCGTAGGGCGTCCAGTAATTCTCAAGCCCCTTGGTTTTGAGGGATTTTTGCAAATAACGGGTCTCGAACCAGCCATCGATACTGACGGGGCGACGGATCAGTTTTTCTTCCTTGGCTTGATCCGCCACAGCCTGATAGCGACTCAGCAAGAAGTTGTCGACCAGAGGCGAAGCCCTGTCCCTGATGCTGACCCCGGTAAAGTCGGCGCGCAGTGATTCTGCAGGCTCATTACTCTTGGCCCATTCAGTGAAGACCGCGTCACGATGGCTGTCTTCCGACGTCCATTTCGCCGCGTCCACTAGCGTATCGACGACCTTTTGCACGTTGTCCGGGTGTTCTTTTTCATAGGCCCCCCGAACCACCAGTGCAGTCTGCCGGGTGTAGCGCACATCCTGAGTGGGGTTGTCGTAAACGATGTCGATCAGACCTTTATCGCGCAGTTTGAACAGTTCGCGACCGCCAAATGCGGCATCTACCCCATTGGATACCAATGCAGCTTGAGTGCTGCCGGTATCGAGGTTGATCACCTTGATTTCGCGTTCGGTAAGACCGTGCTCCGCCAAGAGGTTGATTGCCACCAGGTGGCCGTTGGTGCCACGAAACAGGGCGACTTTTTTGTCTTTCAGATCCTCAATGCTTTTGATGGGAGAGCCCTTGGGCACGGCCAGGTAAAGATTGGCGCGTACACCCAATGCCGCCAGCAACTTGGTGTCCAGTCCATTGGAGCGCCCGACGACTGCGGGCAGATCGCCCTGGTAAGCGAAGTCGAGTTGCTGGTTTGACAGGGCTTCGTTGACGGCCGGACCTGCCCCCTTGAAGAAGAACCATTGCACCTCGGTTCCGCTTCCAGCGAAGGCTTTCTCCAACAATTGCTGGTTACGCACGATGCCCAACGTCGAGCCACTGAAGGTGACCGGGTCACCGCCGCCAGCCGTCGCTACACCAATACGCACTACATCAGCCTGGGCCAACGGTACCGTCAGTACCACCGCGAGCGCGGCAGCGATGCGGCCCTTGCGAAACAGGAATTCAGCTTTGAATGAGGCCATGGACACGTCTTCCTTGAATCAATGAGAGTCGGCCGGTCAGGCGGCGAGATGTTTTTTGTCGGCTTCGGTTTTCGGCGAGCGGGTGTCCGGGCTTGGCTTGATCGCCTGGCTCAAGCGACCATCCACCCCCACCGGCACATCACCGTCGATGGTGGTCCGGCGCACGATGCGCTGGGCGTCGCCGTAGTCGTTGATCGCAATGTGCTGCGTGGCGCGGTTGTCCCAGATCACCACATCGCCCTCCTGCCAGCGCCAGCGCACAGTGTTGTCGACATGGGTAATACGGTCGTGGAACAAGCGAATCAGTTGTTTCGAATCACCATGACTTACGCCCTGTATCTGTTTGACAAAGTGCCCCAACAACAAACTTCTTTCACCCGACTCCGGATGCACCCGCACCAATGGATGTTCAGTCTCGTAGACTTCAGCCGCAAACTGTTCGCGATAACGTTTAATACCCGACTCATCGGTATTACGCGGCGCCGCATAGTCATATAAGTTGGTGTGTAACGCGCGCAGATTATCTGCAAGTTGTTTTAATGGCTCGGGCAAATCAGCGTAGGCTGCCGCCGTATTAGCCCATACCGTGTCGCCGCCGTAAGGCGGAATGACCACACCGCGCAAGATGGATATTTTCGGGTAATTGGCAACGAAGGTCACATCGGTATGCCAGGAGTTGGCCCGGGTTTCCTTGGCATCAAGGTGCAGAATGGCGGTGCTTTGCTCAGCAGAACGTACGGTTGGATGCGGCACCTGGTCACCGAAGCGCCGGGAAAAGGCTTCGTGTTCAGCGTCATCCAGATGTTGGTCGCGAAAGAACAGAACTTTGTATTTCAGCAGTGCTTGATTAATAAACTCGAATTGTTCAGCACTGATATACCCATCTAATTTAACGCCTTCCAATTGCGCGCCAATTCGACCCGCGACCGGTTTGATTTGAATTGTCATCGAGCTACCTCCTGTCTCACGAGTTGTTGTGAGACAGATCATAAAGACATAAAAGCAGCCCTGACCAATCACAAATTATTATAAAGATATAAGTGCATCCATATGCTTAAGCCTCGATTAAATTCAGCGAAAAGCTATAAGAACACGGTTATTAGCTAATTACTTTTTAGTTGAATAGACGAACGAATATCGATACGAGTATCCGTTTCGATAGCCGTCTTTGAGAAAGGGTATCAATCGGCCAATCGCAGCCAGCTTCCCTATTTTGACCTGGGTACATCAAGGGGAAGAGCCAGGTTGACCCGAAGGCCGCCCCGGCGCTCACTCACTCTCCGGATCAACCTTGGTCTGAGTCAGGTACCGGTCCAGCGTCGCATTAGCGTCAGGCGTATTATCCCCCGCCACCTGCCACAACTTCCGCTCAATCCCCTGCGCCAGCAAATGCCCCACAGCCGACTCAATCGCCGACAACACACACAACTGCGCCGGCTCGTTCGTGGTGTACCCCACCTCAGCCTCAAGCAACTTCTTGAACTCGATAAACTTGAACACCCCCGCACTGCGGCCAACGGAATAAATCGTCTTGCTCGTCATCACGTTAGCCAGCACCTGCCCACTGCGCACATCCACCGCCCGCAAGTTCACCGTCACCTGATCCACCCGATACTCCCGGGAAATATCGATCCCCAGATAACGCGCGCCCTCCCCTCCACTGCGCACATTGGTGTCATAGGCAATGATCCCCCCCTCGAGCATCATGTTCGCCGCTTGCAGCGGAGGCAGCTCACCCTGGATATTCACCGGCGTATTAGGTTTTTTTTGCGAGGCACGAATGATCTTGCGCTCGGTCAGCAGGTTCTGCAGACCTTCACGTTCCAGCACCACAAACCAGCCGCTGGCCTGCAATGCATCCATCAACATACTCGCCGCACCCTGAGTCACACTGGTCGAAAACGAACTCGCCGGGGTCGGTTTGTACTGCCCCGTCTGATCGCGAAAACCGTACACCACTGCCATCAACCGGCCCTTGGGTCGAGGCAAGGCCAACAAGTCGTAATAGGTCGACGCCCGAGGTGTCAGGGTCGGGGTTTCGGTGTCCTGCTCGGCCGACATCGGCTGACGCAGATTACAGCCTTGCAACATTGCCACCATCAGCCCTAGCGCTATTATTTTTTTCATATCCCTAACTCCCCATCGTCCCAAAACCCCCTCAAGGGGCCAGGCCATTCACCTGAATTTCCGACACTTCACCGGTCGATCGGTCCGTCACTTCAATGGTCAGTGCACCGGAGTCATCGACAACGTTGACGATAAAAGCGTCGGTAGAAAGGCTCCCCGAGTTGCCCGAGGATATGTTGTCCAGCACTTGCCCCAGCAAGCGTGATTGCAACTGACTGGTGAACCGCTCCAAGGCCGAAGTCCCGGCCACAGCGGTGCGGCTTTTCAGGTCAGGGTCGTCGTAGTCGTTCTGCGCCTGGGCGTTGTTGAGCAGCCAGGTGCCGTTCAACGGGTTGCCGCCGAACGAGGGGTTGATGGGGGTGTAAACCAACTCCGTGGCCTGGACCACGCTACCGCTTCCAAGCCCGAGCAGTAGCATGCCGGTGCACTGCAAGAACGTTTTCGTTTTCATAATTCGTCCCTCTCCAGGTCCGTAGTGTCTTGCAACAAAGCCTCCAGCTTCTGCCGGACAATCTGCGCGCGGACCAAGTCGGCTGCCTCATAGGCTTCGTCCTTGAGTTCCACGGTGTTTGGCGGCAGGAAGCGCCGATAAACCAGTCGCTGCCGAAATTCCACGGTCACCAGGCTGCCCCAACGCGCCGATGGACGTTCGCGAACCACCAGGTTGAAATCCATCCGGCTGGAGGCACGCACTCGTTCACTGAACGAATAGTAAAAGTCGTGGCCGATGTGCGAGATCGTGTCATCGACGATGAAACCGAGCATTTCGTCCTCTTCAGCGGCGCTGGCGAAGGACGCCACGCACGTGAGGATCACTGCCGCCAGCCAGCGCCTCGTCATGGCGCCAGCGCCTGAGGTGTCTGGGACTGAGGCTTGGGCCCGGACGCACCATCATTGAAGGCTTTCTCGGCCACGAACTGCCAGTCCTTGTAGCTCGCCATCCCGGCGAAATCGGACCATTGACTGGGGAAGTCAGTCTGCTTGAGCGGCGTGTCCGTCGAGGCGCTGCTGAGGCCCGTGATGCGCCCATCGAAACCGCGCATCAACTCCCATTCACCTCCTCCGTTAATCGGGTCCGGGTACAACTGCCGCAGATGGTGTTTGGGCGATGGGAAACGCTCGTCCTGTATCAAGTCGGCCAGCTCTTTGGGGTACTGCGCAAGACCTGGCGAACTGCGGTAATAACTGCGCAGTGCCTGGGCGTATTGGGTCCCGACCCACAGCAATTGGCGTTCGCGGTCCCGGCGCGAAGCGGTTGCCCACAACTCGCCGGCACTGGCCAGGCCCATGCCCATGATCATGATCAGAAACAGCACACCGAGGTAAGTGAACCCCGCCTCGTCGGCCGGCTTACCACTCGGAATACAGGCTGCCATCATGCGCCCTCCCGGTGGCTCCACTTTTGATATCAGCCACCCCGCCCGCCACGCCGTCAGGGGGCGCGACCAAGACCCAGGTGTCCTTGCGCTCGGCAATCGGATCCGTCGGTGAATTGCGCAGATAACGCTTTTCAACCAGTTCATCGAGCGAATCGGGATAGCGCCCTGTGTCGCCGTAATAGTGGTCCAGCGCTTCACGCATGGCCGACAGGCTCTGGCGCAGCGTGGTCTCTTTCGACGCTTCGAGGCTGTTGAAGTAGCGTGGCAAGGCGATGGTCATCAACGTCGCGATGATTGCCATGACCACCATCAGTTCCAGTAGGGTAAAACCCTTTTCCCGACGCATATGCTCACCACTCCCGGTACGCGATGCCGTTGAGCCCCTTGCCGCGGGCCTTGGAATAAACGTCAAAGACGTCTTCGCCCTCCTGCGGGTTTTGCGCCGAGCTGTCATAAGAGCGCACGCCCCAACCCCCATCGTCGTCACGCTTGACCGCAGCCAGCGGGTCATGAGGCACCCGACGCAAAAAGTAGAACTTGGCCCCCTTGGCGCTGCGCACATCGCGCACACCTTCCACCAACACTTTGAGGTTCGGTGGATAACCGTTGCTGCTGAGCGACTTCTCGATATAACCGGCGTCAAAGGCACGTTTGTAGGCGTCGATGGCATCGCGAATCTGGTACAGCGCGTTGCGCATCTCCTGCTCTTTGCCCCGGCGCACCACGGTCTCGGTCAGCGGCGCGGCCATGCCGGCCAGCAGGCCGATCAGGGCCAGCGTCACAACGACTTCGATCAAGGTAAAACCACGTTGCGAGGCGTTCATGATCAAGGCTTCTCAACGGTCACTTGAGTGGTGGCTGCCGCCACCGGCCGGCCAACAGTCACTTCGGTGCTGATGCCAGTCATTGGCCGATCAATGTGCTCATTCTGGATCTGCGGTTCCATCCGGCGGTCCGGGGCCTGGATGTGCATGCTGGTTTCGGTACCGGTCGTGAATTCCATGTCCGATGGGCTCTGGTACGGCAGGTTGCGCACGATCCGCGGGGTAATCGACAGCACCAACTCGGATTTGCTGACGTCGTCCTTGTTGCTGCCAAACAAGCGGCCCAAACCGGGAATGTCGCCAAGGCCGGGAATCTTGTTGCCGGTGCTGCCATGGTCATCACGCATCAGGCCGGCGAGAATCTGGGTTTCACCGTCATGCAGACGCAGCGTGGTTTGTGCATTGCGGGTATCGACCTGGACCGGAATGGTGCCCTGAGCGGTCGGCGTCAGCGGCGTGGCGTTACTGACTTCCAGCGCGATCTTGATCGCTACTTCGTTGTTCAGGTGCACGATGGGTTGCACTTCGAGCTTGAGACCGACGTCAAGGTAGGTCACGCTTTCGGTGATCACCGGGCCCTGGGTCGAAGGCACCGAGGTGGCGCTGATGATCGGCACGCGCTGACCGATGTGGATGCGCGCCTGTTCGCGGTTGCTGACCCGAATCACCGGGCTGGCCAGGGTGTTGATGTCTTTGTCCTGGGCGTTGATCTTGGCCTGAGGCGATGGGTTGATGGTGATCCGGCTGGAGTCGATGCCTTTGAGTTGATCGAGAACGGACACCGCCGAACCATCGCTATTAATCACGCCGAAGGTGTTCGGCCATTGCAGGCCAAGGTCGAGAATCCGCTGGGTGGCGACTTCCATCACTTCCACTTCCAGTACCACTTCCGGATTGGACTGGTCTTGCGATTGCAGGAGCTTTTCCGCCATGCGAACGGCGTCTTCAGTGTCGCGCATGGTCAAGGTGTTGAGGCGTTCGTCGACAAACACGTCGCGGGTCTTGAGCATGGTCTTGACCATGTTCAGTGCGGTGTTCGCATCAATGCTGGTCAGGTAGAACGTGCGCATCACCAGCTCTTGGTAGTCCTTGAGTTTCTGTGGTGAATCCGGGTAGATCAGCAACGTGTTCTCATTCACCACTTTCTGGTGCAACTGGTTCTGTTGCAGCAGCAGTTGCACGGCGTCCTCAATGCGCACGTCACGCACGAAGATCGTGGCTTTCATGTCCGGGCGCAGGTCCTTGTCGAAGATGAAATTCAAACCTGCCACCTGGGACAAGACTTCGAAGATGGTTTTCAAGTTGGCGTCGCGAAACTCCAGGGTCACCGGCCGGTCCAGACGAGTACGCAGCTGTGGGTACGGCACCACGTTGCGGCTCTGCACCAGGCGGATGTTGCCTTGCAGCTCCATGGCCCCCTCGTTCTTGGGGTCGAGTTCGAGGATCTGTTTGACCTGACGGTCGGCACCGTAGATATCGCCACGGCGCAGATCGCCACGGGCCAGTTCGAGTTTTTCATCCATGCTGCGCAGGTAGTCGAGTTGGCGCAGCGCGTCCTGGGCGCGACGGTTGTTCGGCTCGATGTTCAATACCCGGTGGTAGGCCATGCGCGCCGAAGCAAAATCGCGTTGTGTGCGGTCCATGTCTGCCTGGGTCAATAACGTCTTGACTGCCAGGGCACGTCCGCTGTTGAGGGCTATGTGCAGTTGAGTATCGCGAGGGTCTTCGCGCAACCCTTCCTCAATGCGTGCCAGGCCGGCTTCATACTGCCCTGATTCGATCAGTGCAGTGGCCTCCTGGTTAGCGACCTGCGCCGAACTACACGCAGCCAGCGCTGCAGTGATGCAAACGCTCAACAGCAAACGGGATCTGTTCATTGCTCGCTCCCCACAGACAAAGTCTGGGACAAATGCAGAGGCAAGTAGACAAAGCTGAGTTCCATATCGGATATCCGCTCGATCTTCCATGTGTCGTCGATCACATCCCCTTTGCGTACGACGTATATTTTTTCGCCGCTCAGCAAAAATATTTGCAGGTCGGAATGGTCATCAAGCTTGCCAACGAACTGGAATGGCATCGGCGGTACGCTGGGGGCTTGTACCACTGGGGTCTGGTTGACGAGTTGTTGTTCGGTGACGCTGGCCAGCGTCGGCGCCGGCTTCCAGCTGCGGGGGGCGAACAGGTCGCCGGACGGGCTCAGGTCCTTGATCACCGCCGGTTTGCCATTGGCGGATACCGCCGACAGCGCGCCACCGGTTTTGTTTTTACCGGCGGTTGCCACGGCAGTGGCCGAATCATCACCGTCGTCCGCCTGTTGGAAGTATTGAGGCCCCCAGGCCAGCCCCGCGGCCACGCCGAAGAACGCCACCCAACCCGCTACGCGCTTGGTATTCATCATGACCTCGACAGGTAAAGGGTCATGCGGATCCGCCCGGTCAGGTCGGTGTCGGCGATCTTTTTACGCTGCAACTCCAGGTCCTCCACCACCACCGCCGGTAACTGGCCGAGCAAGGCGTGCAGGAAGCGCCGCAGTTGCGGATAGCTGCCCCGCACCGGCAGCAGAATCTGGTAACGGGCCAGGTGCGTCTTGGGATCGATGCCCAGTGAGTACTCACCGCGGCTCAGGGTGATGTGTTCCTGCGTGGCCAGTGCGTAGATTTTGTCGATGGCCACGGTGGCCTGAGGCTGGGCCGGCAGTTTGCTGCGGAAGTCGTCGAGTTGGCGCTGCGGCACCACCGGGGCGGCGACGCTGCCGTCTTCAACCTTGGCCAGGTACTCGCCGGCTTCGCGGGTTTGCTGGCTCAGCTGTTGCAGCGCTTGCCAGTCCGGCATCAACGCGCCCAGGCCATACACCAAGCCGACCACCAGCAGCGCCATGCCCGCCAGACCAGGAACGCCCAGGCCTTGCAGGTATTCGTGGACGATCAATCTAGGGATTCGCATCGCCGATCTCCCAACTGGCCGACAGGTTGAATTGCACCGGGTGTTCCGGCACGTTGGCGACGATTTCGTGGCTGAGCAACGACACGTCGGACAGCTCTTCGCTGGCTTCCAGACGCTGGTGAAATTCGAGCATGGCTTCCAGATCCCGCGCCTCGGCGCTGATCCGCACCTGCCCCTTGCGCGCGTCCGGGGTCAGGGCCAGCAAGGCGATGTTGTCGCGCGGCATGGCTTCGAGCATGGCGAACAGACGCTCCCATGGCCGGCGCAGCTGCTGTGAAACCTTGCGCATTTCCGCCAGGTTCTGTGCCTGCTCGCGGGTTTCGGCCGGGGTCAGCGTGGGTTTGCTGCCGGTGTCTCCGGTGAGGACACGCTGGGCGTGCTGCAAATGTCCTTGCTGCTGCGAGGCCTCGTCATTGAGGTGTTGCTGGACGAAGACGCACACCAGCGCCAGTACCACGCCACCGCCCAGCAAGCTCCAGCCCAATGGACCGGAACGGCGACGCGGCTGGAAGTCGAGCATCAGCGGGCGCATGTCAGGCCACCGCCCGGGACATGACGTACAAACTGTCGCGTACGGATGCCTGGTCTTCTTCAAGGGTGCGCAACTGCACGCCCGGCACATCTGGATGTGAGTCGATGCGGGCCGGCGCATGCAGGTAGAGATGGAGCGGCCGTTCGCTGGTGGAGGCCTGCAACTGGCTTTCACGACCGATCAGTGCGGTCAGTGCGGCATCGCTGTCACTGCTGCCCACCGAGCGCACCGATACCCAACGCCCTTCCCGCGCCAGCAACAACACACTGCGCACCGGTTCGGCGACCACGAACAGAAAGTCGCCGTGGTCAAAACTCTTGTCGAAGTGGTTGAACGCGGCCATCAAGTACGGCTGCACCGAACGCAAACGCAGACCGCGACCGCTGACCAGGCTGCGCAGGCGTGTCAGCAGGTCTTGCGGCAGTGCGGTGGCGATACGGTCGTAACCCGCAGGCTCGGCCGACAGCACCATGCTCCAGGGCTGGGTGGGAACACCATACAGGTCTTCGAAACACAGTTGGGCGAACCCGAGCAATTCGTCGGGGGTGCTGATCGCTTCGCTCCAGGGCACCAGGCAAAAACGACTGAAGTGCCCGGAGATCACCACGCAAAGCTCCGCACCGGCAGGCGCGTGCTCGCCCAGCAAACGGTCGAGGGTTTCGAGGGCGACGGCCCAGGCATGGAAGCCTTCGTCGATGAAGCCGACGCTGCCCAGCCACAGGGTTTCGCTGCCACGGCGCTGGCCAAGGCCAACACCACTGGCGCCGAGTACGGCGACATATCGATCACGAGATAAAAGTGACACGATTGATCTCCTCCAGCGTGGTCCGCCCCTGCTGCACCAGTTCCAGTGCCGACTCGCGCAGCAGGCGCAAGCCACGTTTGCAGGCGTGGGACTTGATTTTCGAAATGGGTTGGCGCTCGACAATCATTTGCCGCAGCTCGTCGTCCAGGTGCAGCAGCTCGGCGATCGCACTGCGCCCGCGATAGCCCGTGCCCCGGCAGTGGCCGCAGCCCTTGCCATGCACAAACTGGTAATGCCCGACCTGTTGAGGGTCGAGGCCCGAAGCCAGCAATTCATCGTCGGTAGGGGTGACAGGCGCGCTGCAACTGGCGCAGACCAGTCGGATCAAACGCTGCGCCAGCACCGCGTTGAGGGCCGACACCAGGCTGTAGGGGTCGATTTCCATTTGGGTGAAACGGCCGATCACGTCGAACACGTTGTTGGCGTGGATGGTGGTGAACACCAGGTGCCCGGTGAGCGCCGATTGCACGGCGATTTGCGCGGTTTCAGGGTCGCGGATTTCACCGACCATGATCTTGTCCGGGTCATGACGCAGGATCGAGCGCAAACCACGGGCGAAGGTCAGGCCTTTCTTTTCGTTGACCGGGATTTGCAGCACGCCCGGCAGTTGATATTCCACCGGGTCTTCAATGGTGATGATCTTGTCCACGCCGTGGTTGATCTCGGTGATCATCGCGTACAACGTGGTGGTTTTACCGCTACCGGTAGGCCCGGTGACCAGCACCATGCCATAAGGTTCGCTGGCCAGGCGCCGTAGTTGGCGCAGGGTTTCTTCTTCGAAGCCCAGCGCCTGCAATTGCACGCCGCTGACCTTGTCGGCCAGGTCCTGTTTGTCGAGCACCCGCAACACCGCGTCTTCACCGAAAATACTCGGCATGATCGATACCCGGAAGTCGATTTGCCGGCCACTGATGCCGATCTTGAAGCGACCATCCTGGGGCACGCGTTTTTCGCCGATGTCCAGTTCGGCCATGACCTTGACCCGGGAGATGACCTGCTCGGCGAACTCGCACCCCTGGATTTTACTGATGTTGTTCAGCACGCCATCGATCCGGTATTTGATCACCAGACCGCTGCCGGTGGTGCCCAGGTGGATGTCACTGGCGTGCATTTTCAAGGCGTCGTAGAGGGTCGAGTTGACCAGTTTGACGACGACGCTGGAGTCTTCGCTGATGCTGGTCAGGGACAGGCTTTGCAGGTTATCGATTTCGATGGTGCCATCGGATTGGGCATTGAGCGACTCCACCGCGTGGAAGCTTTCTTCGTGGCGGGCCAGGTAGGCTTTCAGGTCATCGGCATGCACCAGGTACAGCGGCGCGCCGTGCAGGCAGTCGTCGATCCAGGCCAGGCGCGCCGTATCAAACGGGTCGGCAAACACGCCAATGACCGCATCGTCATGACGCAGCAGAATGAATTCGCGCTTGAGGCATTGGGCCAGGGTGACCCGGTCGAATACCGGGGTGGACTTGAACAGGCTGTCGGTGTCGAGCACCGGATAATGCAGGGTGGTGCCCAGGCACTGGATGAAGGGCATCGGGGCCAGTTCGCATAACTCCCCGAGGGCGTCCAGGACCCGTTCGCCGGAACTGCTGGCCAAGGCTCGCGCCTGAGCCAATTGCTCACTGGAAAAACGAGACGGCACACAGTCCAACAACGCCGGTTCGACGGCAACCAATAGACGGTCCATGGCAAGCTCTCCAACGCCCGGGGCTTTGAGCCCTGTCGGCGCGGCGAGTCATCGCGGCGGATGCCGGAACGTCTTGTCGCGCCATTACTCCCCGGTGAGCAGTTGTTCGTCGTCTGGCGCCATGGAGGCCGATGTACTACGTCGGCGATCCGCAAGCACCCAACTACCGTCGTACAACTGCAGCGGGAAACTCTCGGTCCTGCTCTGGCGTCGTTCGACGAAGCCTTCAGAACTGCTCACACCCGCTTTGGGTTCGCGTTGCCTCCCCAGAAGATCAAGTACTGCACGCGCCAATTCCGCCAATGGAAACGGTTTGAACAGAATGTGGCTGACTCCCAGTTGCCGGGCCCGCTCGCATACCTCTGCGGTTGGATGCCCTGTAATCAGCACAAAGTGACACTTCTGTTTCTGGCGGATGGCATCGAGCACCTCAAAGCCTTCCATATCCGGCAAGCGGTAATCGAACACCATCACATCGGGTGCGAAATCGTCAGCCTCTACGATTCCTTGTGCACCATCGTGAGCAATCCGGACCTCCAACTCTTGCGCCTGCAGGTAACCCTGGAGGTTTTCCGCAAGAAGTTGCTCGTCATCAACAACCAGTATTTTGTTCAACAAGGTCGACTCCTTGTAACCGCAGGTCCGAAATTCGTGCCTGGGAGTACGCGCCTTCAATCAGGCTAACGCACACTTCATGCCAGACTCGGAGCCGGTTTTTCGCCGACTCATCTCTTTGATTTCCGTGACAAATCTTTTTCGCCCGCGTACCCCTTCCCCCAAACACGGGGAAGCGCTCGAATTTACGCGCAAGCTTTCCCCACTTTTGGGGGAGAGTACATTCAATCATCATCAATCCGCTCGATTCGATTACTTGATCGAAGTTGCGCCAAAACCTGTAGGCGAGCCTGGGCCTGATGTTGTCGGGCAAGGTAGGCCCGGACCATTTCAAGACCCTGCTGCTCTGAGACATCGGCCGCCTCCACGTGGTTCTGAAGAAGTATTAAGTGCCAGCCCAATGACGTGCGCACGGGCTCACTGACGGCACCCGGCGCCAGGGCAAACGCTGCCGCTTCGAATTCAGGCAGCATGCGCCCACGAGGAAAATAGCCCAGATCGCCGCCTTCACTGGCAGAAGCGTCTTCGGAGCCGGCCCGGGCAACGCTGGCAAAGTCTTCACCCTGGCTGATTTTCACGCGCATCGCGCTTAAGCGTAGACGTGCCGCTTCAACCGTGGCGGCATCGGCGCCCTGGGGCACTTTGATCAGGATGTGCCGGGCCTGGATTTCTTCGGGCCGGCCCATGTCGGCGCGATGTTCCTGGTAAAACGCCCGGACCTGTTGCTCATCCGGCTGGCCCACCTGGATCAGGTCGGCAAAGATTCGCTGGGCCGCCAGCTCCCGGCGGGTGTATTCGGTAAAGCTGGCCTCGTCAAACCCGGCATCCTGGAGCCTGCGGGCAAATACCTCGGGGCCGCCAATCGCTTGCCGGGTCTGTTCGACCTGGCTCTGCACTTCCGTATCGCTGATCACCACACCACGCTTGACCGCTTCCTGCCACAGCAATTCCTTGTCGATCAGCGCTTCCAGCGCTTTCTGCCGCAATTGTTTGTATGCCTTGGGGTTACGAATATTGCCCACCGCCCGGCCCTGATCCTCCAGGAATTCGGCGAAGTAACGCTCCAGGCGAAACTCGGAAATCTCTTCGCCATTGACCCGCGCGGCAGCCGGGCCGTTAGTGCAGAACGCCACCGGGACCCACATCGTCAGCAGTATCAGTACCGTGTTGAGTTTCATGATCGGCCTCCGGTCAGGGCATGGCGGCAATGGGTTTGTAGGGGGCAACCAGAAAAAATCGCTGGTCGGGCAGGTCCACCGTGACGACGTGTGCTCCGCGCAAGCCCAGGCGACGGCCCGGGCCAAAGCTGATCAGCGGGGTCAGGCCGGTATCGAAGTCGTGCAGACCTTCCAGGGCATTGATGAGCTTCTCGCGGCTGGCATCACGTCCGGCCTGCTTCATGCCTTCGCTGAGCAGCAGCATCGAACTGAAGGCGCCCACTTGCAGCACCGCGTGCTGACCGCCAAGCCCCTGGTTTTCGCGCAATTGCGTCAGCGCCAGGCGCCCGGCCAGCGTCCAGTCACTGGGCACGAACGGGTAGGCCAAAAACAACCGCCGGGAAAACCCGCTGGGCACTTGCAACACGTCACCGGCCACCTGATTCGAAGCCGCAAACAGGTAAGGCACCTGCCCCGCCGTCTGCAAACGCTCGGCCAAACGACTGAAGTGACTGCCGCTGCCCAGGTAAAACACCGAGCGCGAGCCCAGCGGCAGGTCGTCCTGCGCAGAGTCGTAGGCTTGCAACCGCACGTGTTGCCAGGCGTGATCTTGCAAGTATTGGCCGAGGTTCTGCGCCGCCAGCCGCTGGTTTGGTTCGTCCGGGTAGGTAATTAGCGTCGGGCCCTGGAGCACACGCAAACTGGTGGCGGCGTAGTCAGCCAGGGCGATCAGCTGTTCGCGAAGACCCGGCAGCGGTTCGAAAATCTGCCGGCTGGACTGCGCCGAGCCTTGCAACGAAAGCGGCCCGATCAACGGGACTCCGGCCTGTTCCAGGCGTACCGCCAGGTCCGAATCCAGCGCTGGCGCCAGCGGTGCGATCAGGGCGAACACCTGTTCCTGTTCAATCAACTGGCCTAGCGCCTTCTCGGCACTGGCGCGGGTGGGGCCAGGATCGAGGATGGTCAGGCGCAATTGCCGGCCATGAATCCCCCCCGCCGCATTAATCCGCAGCACGCTGCCCTTGAGCACGGCCGCCACCGTTGCGCCCTCTTGCGCCAATGGTCCCTGACTCGGCAACAACGAGCCCAGGTGCAACGTGTCAGCGGTCAAACCGGGATCGCGGTCATCGGCCACGTGTTTGAGGTACGCCGTCAGGTTGCGCTGATCCTTCATCGACAGCACGAACCGGGGCATTGCCGGGTCGAGCCGATTGTTGGCTGAATCGCGACCTTCCTGAATGGCTCGCGCCAACGCCCCCTCGGTGTAGGCCGGATAATCGCGGCCATTGATCTGTTCCTGGCCGTAGCGGCTGGAAAGGCGCGACCAGCTGATGTCCGGTGGTCGCACCCCGCCTTCCGGCCGTCCCTGTCCGTCGGCCCCATGGCAGTTGGCGCACGGCAGGCTGCTGGCGGGCAGCACCATATCGGCCGCACCCACTCGGGCCATGACCGGCTCTCCACTCTCGGACACACCTTCGCGGTACAGCCGCTTGCCCGCGCTTTCGCTCGGGCTCAGCGTCAACGCCTGGACGGCGAAAGGGACGCCGCCCAGGAGCAACAGGCCGAGAATCAGGGCAGTTTTCATGGCGCGCTCAGCGACCGGCCACGGGCATGGTCAGCAACTGCAAGCGCTGAGCAATGGCGGCAGCCGGAGCATCGGGACGGATTTTGCTCCAGCGCTTGTTGGCCACATCACCGACGATCAACTGCGTTGAATGCTGTTCGGGGGTCGGCACGATCTGGCCGATGCGCCCCAGGACAAGGTCCATTTGCGCCTTGTCGCCGGTAAGAAAAAACCAGTGGGGCCCATCGACGCCCTGTTTCAAGGTGTAAGCCTTGAGTACCGCTGGCGTATCGCGCAGCGGGTCACTGGTAAGGGAGATAAAGGTGATGCCATCCGCCTTGTCGCCCAGCAACTCACGCACTTCCTTGAGTTTGCGGGTGATCAGCGGGCAGGCATCGTTGCAGCTGGTGAACATCACGTTCAGCAGCACCACGCGGTTTTGCAACGCGTCACTGTAGAAGCGCAGGGTTTCGCCGTTCTGGTCCTGCAACGGCGTGTCGGTGAACCAGGTTTTTGCGTCGTGCGTGCCGGTCGCCGGTTGTGCGCCAGCCACCGCTGGCGCGGGTTCTTCGTGCCCTTCGTGGGCAAGTGCCAGTGAACTGAACAGACAAACAGCCACCGTCAGGGCAATCCGGTCGAGGGTTTTCATGGCTGCTCCTCCATGGCAATGGCGGTGTGTTTGGCGTGGACATTGCGCTGGCCGCTGAGTTTCTCGACCTCACGGGTCAGCACCGCCGGGTCGGTGAAACCGTAGTAGCGAGTCCAGTGACGGCTGTTGCCGTCGCCGACGAGAATCAACGGTTGATGGTTCTTGAAGTCGCCATTGAACGAGCCCAGGCCCTTGAGGGTTTCATTGATCGACTGCGAACTGCCGGTCAGCCAGCTCCAGCCCGGGCCGTTCTGAAAATTGCGGGCGTAGTCGTTCAGGCGTTTGGCGTCGTCGCGCTGCGGGTCAACACTGATCGACACCAGTTGCACCTCGCCACCGACCCGCGCACCGAGCTGCTTTTGCACTTTGCCCATGATCGAGGACACCACCGGGCACACCGTGGTGCAGCTGGTATAGATGAAGCTCATGACCACGATCTTGTTACGTACCAGGTCCTTTTCCAGGCTTACCGGTTTACCGTTCTGGTCCACCAGCGCCACATCGGCGAACTTCACCTGGGCGCTCTCGGAACTGGCGCTTTTGGCGGGCATGTCGTGTCCGGCATGCTCGTCCGTCGAGTGCGCCAGGGCTTGACCCAGACCGGCAGTCAACAGACACAACATCAGCAATCCACGGTTTGCGAAACGGTTCATGTCCATGTCCTCTTCAGTTCGCATTGCCGGGCAGAACCCGGACGCTGGCAAAAGTCTTGTCGTCAAAGTTCGCCCCCAACGACGCCGCACGGACGTGCAGGTACCAGGCGCCGTTCTGGTCCAGGGTCACCGGGGCTTCATAAATGCCGTTACCCACTTCGAGGGCGGCGACTTCCTGAGCCCGTGAAGTCGGGGCGCGGAAGTAGCGCACCTGAACATCCTTGACCCCGCTGCGCTGGGCCTTCTGCTGGCCCTGAACGATACGAAAGCGCACCACATAAGGACTGCCGAGGGCGGCCGTTGACTTGTCGAGCATGAACTCCACTTTCGGCACGCCGGGGTGTGAGGCGAGTTGCTTGTCGGGTTCAACCAGCGCCGTGAAGCAATGGATGATGTTCGGTTGATTGAGCAGGAACGCCACGTCGAACCGCCCGGCCGCCGGCAACTTGATCCGCGCGCTGTACAGCCCCGGTTCAACCTCGCGCAAGCTGCGGTCGATGACCATCGCCGCCCGCGCCACTTGCCCGCGGTTGGGGTAACCGGACATCGGCGCGTTCATGCCTTCGGCGTAGAAATAGGTGGTGTTGTCCACCGGGTTGACCACGAACACCGCGTTGTCGTCCCGCGACACCGCCAGGCTCGACGCCAGTGGCAGATCACCGGCCAGCCGTGGCGCCTGCGGGCCGGCTTCAAAACCCTGGCTGATCGGCGTGCGACCTTGCCCCAGCGACGACAGGTTGATCATCGTGACTTTGGCCGAAGCGAGCCCGCGCACGTAGGCATAGGCCTTGGTGAACACCACTTGATAGGGCTCGGCCGACACGTCCAGTTCATGGATCAGCGAATCGGTGGCGGCATCGATCACCGAGGCCTGGTTTTCCAGCGTATTGAGCACGATGCCGAATCGACCGTCAGCGCTGAACCCCATCGGCCCAAGGCCCTGCCTGACCTTGATCACCCGGCGCACGTCCAGGCTGGCACCGTCGACCACGGTCACGGTGCCGTCCTTGCCATCGGCGACATACACCGCCTGAGACAGCGGCGAGTACGCCACTGACAACGGGTGCGAGCCGGTCTTGAGCTGCTTGCTGAGGGTCAGGCTGGCGATGTCGATGATGCTCAGCGTGCCGTCGTCGCGGTTGGTGACGAAGGCAAACCGGCTGTCCTTGCTGAAAGCGATTTCGTGATGGCCGGCGCCAGTGGCCAGGTGTTTGAGGGGCTTGAGGCTTCGGGTGTCGATCACCGTGACCCCGGACTCCTCCGCTTTCGACGCATTGTTGCCAACCCACAGCAGGCGCTCATCGGGTTGCAGGGCCACGCGAACCGGGTTGCTGCCAGCGGCCACCGATTCCAGCAACTTGAATTGCTCACTGTCGATCACGGCCACTTCCCCAGCCGTTGGCATCGACACGAAGACGCGTTTGTTGTCCTTCGGAGTGATCCAGTCCATTGGCGGTTGTTTGATGTTGATCCGCGCCATGGTGCTGGTGATGCCACCGACCGACACCGACGGGTCGACCACCGAAACGCTGGCATCGCGGTTCATCACCAGCAGGAAGTAGCTGTTCAAGTCCAGCAGTGGCCGCGCGCCGATGCTCGACTTGAGGAACACCCCGACCCGCGATTTGCAACTTTGTTCGCGGCCCTGGGCCTGGTCGGCGGCGACGGTTTCGGGGTCGAGCCAGGCACCGGGGTTGACGCCCGACAACGGCTGGCCCGAGGCGCTGTCATTGACCCGGAACTGCACATCGGCAAATTCGCCTTCGCGCAGCACACCGTCCTTGGCCAGCGGTTTGACTTCAAGCGCCACGGAGACCCCGTCACGCGACAGGTTCTGGCCGCTCCAGGTATCCGGCAGCGCGACCTCGCTGAGCATGTCCGGCGGCATCGTGCGCCACACGCCCAGCCAGATCAGTGCCGACCCCGCCACCAGCGCGAACCCGGCCAACTTGATAGTCCTGGTCATCCCGCTCTCCCCTTCAGATCTGTGTCTGCCTTCGAACCCTGATCCTGTGGCGAGGTCGCTTGCGCCCTCGCCACGGCCATGTTGCTAAGGTGCCGGAGCCGGCTCTGGCTCGTTGGTCACCCGCAACAATCCCCACAACCCAGCCGTATTGCCGTAAGCCGCGTAATCACGGAACAGGTAGTCGCCCGGTATCGCGTTGCTGCCCCCGGCACTCGGGTGCATAAAGCTGAAATGCGCCGCTGGCAGGATGCTTTCGTGTGCGCCGATGTACATCGACATCGGGTTGTAACCGAACCGCACTGAACCCACGCCGGGGGTCGCCATCGGGTAACCGCCGGTGTCGCTCTTCTCCGACTGGAACGGGTTGACCGACCAGACGTGACCGTCCAGCTGGAAGGTCGAACCACGGCTGCCACCAGTGGGCATCAAAATGTGGGTGCGGAACGGTTGCCCGGGTTTGACATACAGCACCGGCGTCTGCGGATCGCCACCCACCAACGCATTGCTATAGGCCATGTGCGCATTGGGGACATCGCCGTAGCCGTAGCCGCCGGCGTGACCGAATGGCGCGTCAGGGGGCAGGCCAAAGCGGAACCACATCGGTTCGGTTTTGTAGTTGATGGCCATGCTGGAGTTGTCCTGCGGATCGGTCGGCACGCCGGCTTCTGCGGCAATACCTTCCACCGGACGACCATTGGCCCAGCGCATGTTCAACGCCTTCTGCCAGACCATCGCAAAATCGCGGTAGCTGGTTTGCCCCGGCGCGGTGACCGTCGCATTGACCTTGCGTGCGTCTTCAACCCAGGTCGCACCCATCGGCAGAATGCTCATCGCTCCACCGAGGCCTTTTTGTGGCTGCTTGATCACGTCCGCCGGGGTGAAATTCAACCCGCCGAACTCGATCGCCGTGGCATTGATGTTGTCGACACTGCGGCCCAGTTGCGTGATCGGCTTGCCTTCACGCTCCAGGTGCCCGGCATAGTACTGATAGGTACGGGTCGGGTACGCCCCAGTGTTGCCAACGCGTGGCGGGACGGTCTGGATCGGGTTGGTGCCGACGTTGGTGCCATCGGACTTGGTGATGTCGTAAGCCAGCAATTGTGCGTGCAGCCCCACCGTACTGGACGGCCGCAACAGGTTATTGCTGAAGGTGGTGGAGCCTTCGCCACCGTTGCGGTCACGCTTGACCATGCCCATCACCGAGGCCATCTGCGCCAGGTCCGGCATGACCGTCGGCAAGCGGTTTTCCAGGGTGATGTTGATGCAATCCCCCGCCGCCGCACGCAGCACCAGCGGCTCGACAGGCACACCAGGCTTGAGCTTGCCGCTGACCGGGTCCAGATCGGATTTGCGCACGTACAGGATCGCGGTCGGATCATGCAACGGCCCGCTCTGCCCGCCGATGGTGAAGGTCTCGCCATCTTC
The DNA here is from genome assembly GCF_002000165.1 of Pseudomonas sp. C9. Lineage (NCBI taxonomy): Bacteria > Pseudomonadati > Pseudomonadota > Gammaproteobacteria > Pseudomonadales > Pseudomonadaceae > Pseudomonas > Pseudomonas sp. C9. The sequence continues at coordinate 657,358 of NZ_MPAK01000001.1, forward strand.
AGGGTCGGTCACGGTGACTTGGGGAATGCTCACCGCACGCGAGTTGTACACCAGCGTACCGCCCGCCGGATTCAGCGGCCCGCCGACATGCTGGCCGAGCCCTTCCGGATCAGCGATGGACAGGTTCAGCGGATTGCCGAGGATGTCGTTGGCCAGCGCCGCGACCACTTCATAGTTGCGTTGCACAGTGGGCCGAGTGCCGATGCCGTTCGGGTTGGCGCCGATCCGTGGGCAAGTGCCCTCGAAGGCCACGGTGTTGCGCATGCCGGCCGGTTTCGCGTTGTTCGGCAGTGCGAACAGGTCGTTGCGTTGCGCGGTGTAGTTGCGCATCACGCCCCAGATGCCGCTCCAGTAACCTTCCAGAGAAGCGTCCATCGAGTACAGATAATCCCCGGTGGTCGCCGCCGAACTGGACAGCATCGAGACCGGCGCAATGAAGCCCATCTGCTCGGAAATCCCGATCATCTGCGACGAGCGCCAACCGGAGTTGGAACTGTTGCCGAAACCGGAACCGCTTTGCAGCCACTTCACGCCATGCAGGGTCACGTTGTGCTCTTCTTCATGACCGCCGGCATGCACCCGCAGCCGCACATTGTCACCGGTGTAGGTGCGCAGCATCGGGGTGAACGGGTCACCCGGTTCCGCGCCGCCACGGTTGATGTGCGGCGGGAACAGCGTGGTGCCACCGGTAGGGCCGGTCGCAGCGGTGACCAGGTTCGGCGCCAGGTTCATCGCCGCGATTGCACGGTCGGTACGGCTTTGCATGGCATACGCCAGGTCGCCGCCGAGGCCGTCGGCCTGCATTCCGCGCTTGCCGTCCGGGCCGATCTTGTTCGGGTCGTACACCCGCAGGGCCAGCGGTTCGTTGCGGTAATTGACCACGAACATCCCCGGATCATCCACCGAGATGGCTTGCGGGCACGGCCGGCTTGGACAGCCGGGCGTCAGTCCACCGCGCGCTTCAACCACCTGTTCAAGCAGGGTCTCGGCTTCCTTGCGCACCGGCGGATTGATCGCGTAGCGGAAGCTGTCGGCGGTGGCCGGGAACGCTTGCGCATTGGGCACGCCATTCGGGCCGGCGCCCACGTACACGCCGGCTTCATAGGCGTGCTGGAAGTCACTGTATTCGAGGAAGAACTCACGGAAGCTGTCGTTCTTGCCGTCGCCGTCCAGGTCACCGGTGGACACCACCGCTTGCCACGACGTTGGCCCGCCGTCCTGCCGCGCGCCGCTGTACAAAGGCTCGCCGGTTTCGGCGTGGAACCAGGTGGAACCGGCCGGTTCTGCCAACACGGTGGCGTACAGACCGATCTGTTGGTGCGTCGATGGGCCTAAGTGGTCGTGGGTGAAAATGGTGCCCAGGCCACGGTCGACGCCCTTGGTGTTGACCACCGGGTCGACGAACCAGCGCTGCATCGCCGTGCGCGCACCCACCCAGTCGGCCCGGCCATATTGACCAAAGAACGGATGCGACTTGGCCACCGGGCAGGCTGGCGTGCCGTCACGCGGGTCGGCCCCTTCGCACTGGTTGAACTGGCGAATGGCGTGGATGCGCTCTTGCACGGCACCGGGGGAAAGCACGCCGTCTTCGTAGTTCCAGCCGTTGGCCGAACCGTCAGCCGCCGTCAGGTCCCATTTAGGCAAGTGAATGTGCTGACCGATAACGTCAGTGGGCGTGCGCACCTGATAGTCGTCCATCTCGTAGGTGGCCGGCACCAGGTTGGTTTGCTGGTACTGCACGCAGTCGAAGGTGTTCATGCGCATCACTAGAGGTTCTGGCGGACGCTGTTTGGTAATCACCGGCCAGGCGTCTTCCCACAGCGCCAGGATGCGTGCCTGCGGGAAGTGGTAACCGACCTTGTTGTACACCGCGTCGAACTGGATGTTGGCCGCTTTATAGATGCGCGGCCGGTCGGCGGTGAAGGTCGAGGCACCGGTGAACGACAGGCCGTCGGCCTTTTCACCGCTATTGAATTCGCCGGTGCCGGCACTGCTGGTCAGGCGTTTTTGCCGGTCATCCATGCACGGTTCGTAATACGGCGCTCCCGCCGTTGGCAATGCACCGTTGGTGCGGAAGTTACGCGCCACCACCTGATTGCCCGGCAGAACGGCGTAGCTGGGGTGTTCTTTTTTGGCATGGAACGCCATAGCTGCCTGTTCGACTTCAGTGCCTTCTTCAGGCATGTAAATCGGTTTGGCGCGAGTCACTTCCTTGGAAAAATCCAGGGAGGTGGTCACGGTGTGCGCTTGGCCACCGGAGGAGAAACCGTCCAGTGAGTGGCGACCCAAACCGCCGTCCCAACCACCGGACTGAGCGGGGTCAAGGTTGGCCCACAAGGCATTGCCGCTGCTTTTCAGGGTTTGCGCCTTGGCGGCGTCGAGCATGTCCAGCGGTGGGGTTGGCGGACGTTGGCCGACCGAACTTTCCATGCCGCCGATCCAGAACGGATAGCCCGGGTTTTTCAGGCTGCCGTCGGCATTGCGATTGGCTTCGCTGCGGTCCACCAATGCCAGGGAACCGATGGCTTGCACACCACCGCTGCCACCGTGATGTTCGCCGTCGTCATCGCCCTCCTGATCATCGTCGCCATGACTGGCCACCAGGCTTTCACCGATCTTCGGCACGACCGCGACTTTGCCCGGCATCGGCGCCATGGCTTTGCCCGGCAACGGTACGACGGCTGGAATCGGCGTACCGGCAATGATCTCGCCATCGGGCAAGGCCCGTGCGCCCGACGCCGGTTTACCGCTGCGCAAGGCATACGGTTCGCTGTGATAACCGTCGGCACCCTGCTGGGACACTTCGAGTTTGGTGCCTTCCTCAAACACATCGTGCACCCGCCACATGGCCCACATGCCTTGGGCAAAGTGCGGGTAGAAGTGGCAGTGATAGATCGCATCGCCCGCCACGCGGTTGCGGTTGCCCGACCCACCGTTGGCGATTTCGTAGGTGTAGCCGGCGCCTGGGCCAATGCCTTGGGCGTCGACATAGTCCGAATTGTCGTCGTTGGGGTTGAACAGCCATTGATGCCCGTGCAGGTGGAAGATGTGCTGCTCGTGGCCGTTGTGCGTGTTGCGGAATTTGACGAAGTCACCGATGTAGCTGTGGTTGACGTTGGAGGGTTCGGACGGATACAGCGCCATGGTCGCCTTGACCCCGACCTGATCGGCGCGTGGTGTTTCACCCGGACGAATGTTTTCCAGGCCGGCGTTGGCCGGTACGTCCACCAGCATCGCCACGTCCCCCACGGTGTGGGAACTGAGGAAGAATTCTTCATAGGCGCACGACAGGCAATCGTGCATCGGCCCCACACCCAATCGGTTGGCCACCACCTCGGCGCCCATGCCGCCAGAGCCATAGTTGATCATGAACGAGTCGCGGGTCGGCTCCAGCACGTGGGCCATTACCGGATCTGCCCAGTACGCAGGGAATGCCTGGGTCGCGGCGGTTTCATCCTGGAACTGCGAGGCGAAATCGCGGAACGGTTCCAGCCGGTTGGGCAGCGCCGGATTGCGCTTGCCGATGGCTTCCAGCGGATAAGTCGAGGGCGGGAAGCTGCCGTCGGCGTTGCTGCCCATCACGATCGCGTCACTCTCGCTGGAGATGATTTCGTTGCCGTCGACCATGTTAATGATCGGCGTGCCGGCCTTGCCTTCACGGATCCACGGTTCGCGCTGCGGATAGCGCGCCTGGTAATCGACAATCGGCTGACCGGCCGGAGTGCGGCCGGTGCTGGCCAGGCGCATCTCTTCTTCGGTCACGGTGTTGCGATAGGTGCGGCCACCCTTGGGCACCACCACCACTTCGCCGAACAGGCCGTTGGCCACGTTGCCCGCATCGCCCTCCCCACCAAAAGTGGCACCACGGCTGCTGGCGGCAAACGCGCCTTCACGCTCGGCGTACAAGGTGTAGGAACGGGTGGCGCCTGGCGGGATCAGGGAGTTGGCGTTGCGCCCGGTAAAGGAGGCGATGTCGTCAATGCTGTTGACGGCTTGCAGGCCGTTGACCTGGAAGCCGACATGGCGGTCCGTGACTTGCTCATCGACCTTGAAGTCGTCCACATTGCCGACTTCAGTGCCTTCCTCCCCCTCGGGCTCCGCGCCTTCGTGTTTCCCGGGGTTAGCTTGATACGCCAGCAGGTTTTGCAGATTGATCGTCAGGCAATCACCGGCGGCCACTCGCAGCACCAGTGGGCGCGGACGCTTGTCGGGCCGCAGCGAGACTTTGCCCGGCACTGCCGCGCCACCCTGGGCGAGGGACATATTGCGATCGTCAACGACATCGCGGCGCAAGGCGAACAACATGCCGTTGGCGTTCTGTGCACCGAGGCGGTTGAACATCAGCGGCTGATCCAGTGCCACGACGTTCGCCACCAGATTGCGTTCGCAGCGCGCGGCCGCTTCGGCCAGCTCGATACCGAGCATCGGTGCGAAAAACAACAACAGGTTAAACACATGATGAGCGTGGGGTATGCCGGACATAATCACGGGCCTCGTTTTAAATGCTCACAGGGAATAATTCTCGACTGAATGCCCTTGAGCAATCCTCATGCCAAATATATTTTTCTTTGTTTTCAGTGCTTTACGTTTACGACTTAATAACTCGGGGGATATTCCCCACTTATTCCCCACTTTTCTGCCGGGGCCATCATTCCCCACTATTGGGGGGAGCCGACGCGTGGTGTTCCACTACAACGGCGCATCCACGGCCAAGCCCTGCAGACGGCGGTATTGGCGTAAAACATCCGGCACGTAGCGCTGGGTTTCGGCGAACGGCGGGATCACCCCGCCACGGCTGAGCACGGCTTGCGGGCCGGCGTTGTAGGCCGCTACCGCGAGTGCGATGTCGTTGTCGAACAGGGTCAACAAACGCTTGAGGTATTTGGCGCCGCCCTGGATGTTGGCCTTCGGATCGTAGACATCCTTGACCCCCATCTCCCGCGCGGTATCGGGCATCAATTGCATCAGCCCGCCAGCGCCTTTGGCGGACGTTGCGTCAGCGTTATAGCGGGACTCGGCGCGGATAACCGCGTGCAGCAGCGCAGCCGGTACTTCATTGGCCGTGGCCGCTGCCGAGACCAGCTCGGCATAGGGTTGTGCGGCGATCATCTGGGGTTGCTGATCGAGGCTGACAACAGCCGCCGTTGGCTCGTGAATGACCCGCTCATAGGTACGACCGGGACGGTGGACATTGGACAGCACGTAGCTGCCCTTGGCGTCCACGGAAACGAATACATCGGCCTGTGCGACACCGGTCAAAAACAGACATCCGATCAATCCAGCGGTGAGTGTTTTCATTTTTTTCCTCCCCTGGCCGGCCCCAAAAAATGGGGATAATGCCCCAGTGGCCGATCGTAAATCAGCCATACGCAAGCACTGTGCCGTAAGCGCAAAAGGCCTTGGCACGGGGGGGCCAGAAGGTTGCCCAAGGCTGAGCATGGCAATTGCATAAATCTTTATTGCGACCCTTCTGCCGACTGTGTGAGGTCATCATGAATCAACGTCTGTGTTATGCCCCGCGTATGCAACGCGGGTTCACCCTGCTCGAACTGTTGGTGGTGCTGGTGGTGCTGGGGTTGTTGGCTGGCATCGTCGCGCCGAAATATTTCGCCCAACTGGGCCGTTCCGAAGTCAAAGTCGCCAAGGCGCAAATCGAAGGCCTGGGCAAGGCGCTGGATTTGTATCGCCTGGAGGTCGGTCACTACCCGTCGACCGAACAGGGCTTGCAGGCGCTGGTCACCGCGCCCAGCGATGAAACGCACTGGACCGGCCCTTACTTGCAGAAAAAATTGCCGCAAGACCCGTGGGGTCGTAACTACACCTACCGCTATCCCGGTGAAAACGGTGAATACGACCTGTTGTCCATGGGCAAGGACGGGCAACCCGGTGGCGAAGGCGAAAACGCCGAAGTCACCAGTTGGCAATAACGGGGGAAAACCATGCGCTTTCATCTCAAAGCCGTGGGTAAAGCCGGCGTGGTCTCGATGACAGTCGAGGCCCCCGGCCACAGCGAAGCCCGGCGCATCGTCGAGGACCAGGGCCTGAGGGTGGTCAGCCTGCATGCCGAGCGGCATTTTCTCTCGCTGCATTTTCGCCAGCGCGAGACCTTCAACCTGGTGTTATTCAGCCAGGAGCTGACCACGTTGCTCAATGCGGGCCTGCCGCTGATCGATGCACTGGAAAGCCTGGCCGAAAAAGAAACCGCGCCACAGGCCCGTAAAACCTTAAGTGAACTGGTGCGCCTGCTGTATGAGGGCAAGTCGTTCTCCCAGGCATTGGGCCAGTTGTCGGCGGTGTTCCCGCCGTTGTACGTGGCGCTGGTCCAGTCCAGTGAAAAGACCGGTGCCGTGGGCGAAGCGCTGGGCCGTTATGTCAGCTATCGCCAGCGCATGGACGAAGTCCGGCAGAAAATCGTCAGCGCTTCGATCTACCCCATGCTGTTGCTGGTGGTGGGAGGTGGCGTGGTGTTGTTTTTGATGGGCTACGTGGTGCCGCGCTTCAGCCTGGTGTTCGAAGGCTTGGGGTCGAATCTGCCGTGGATGTCACAAGTCCTGATGAGCAGCGGGATGTTCCTTCATGCGCACCAGGGCGAATTCTTCGGCGGGTTGCTGGCGCTCATCGTCGCCCTCACCTTCCTCCAGCGCCAACCGGCCTTTCGTCGGGGCGTCGACCGCCTGATCGAAAAACTCCCGGCAGTCCATCAACGCATCTTCATGTATGAACTGGCGCGCTTCTACCGCTCGCTGGGGATCTTGCTGCAAGGCGGCATTCCCCTCGTCACGGCCATGGGCATGGTGCGGGGCCTGCTCACCGTGGCCTCCCGCACACGCCTGGACGAAGCCTGCGAACGGGTGCGTGAGGGCCAATCGCTGTCGGCCGCGCTCGAGCTCAATCACCTCGTGACCCCAGTGTCCCTGCGCTTGCTGCGCGCTGGCGAGCAGTCCGGTAACCTCGGGCAAATGATGGAACGCAGCGCCGACTTCTATGACGAAGAAATCAGTCGCTGGATCGAATGGTTTGTACGACTGTTTGAACCGCTGCTCATGACCTTCATCGGCTTGTTGATCGGGGTCATCGTGATCCTGATGTACATGCCGATTTTCGAGCTGGCCTCCAGCATTCACTGACCCTCTGCAACAGGTTCGAGCGGTACGTTGCATTTTTTATCAACGATACAACTGAATAAATCTGAACGCTGGGGTGTTCATTAACTGAATCCAGCAGCACGTTGCATTGTTCATCAACGTTCCAACCCTGAACAAGAAGACGGAGAACGACATGCACATCAACAAGCTTTTACTTGCAGTAGCTATTGGCGCAGTCCTGTCGGCGTCTACCGTATTGATACCGGACAGTCTGTCCAGCATGTCGACCGCTCAGGCCAAGGATGGTGGTGGCGGTGGCGGTGGCGGTAGTGGCGGCGGTGGCGGAGGTCATGGCGGCGGTGGCAATGGTGGTGGCGGCGGCGGCAATGGTGGTGGTGGCGGCGGCAATGGTGGTGGCGGCGGTGGTAATGGCGGTGGCGGCGGCGGTAATGGCGGTGGTGGCGGCGGTAATGGTGGTGGCGGTGGCGGCAACAGCGGTGGTCACGGTGGAAGCGGCAGTGGCGGCAATAGTGGCAGTGGCAGCGGCGGCAACAGCGGCAGCAGTCACAGCGGCAGCGACCATGGCCCGGGTAATGCCGGCAACACAGCCTCCTCCAACTCCGGGCGCAATGGCACGCACGCCGAACCTGGCGACGATCATGGCGTTCATCGTGCCGGTGAAATCGGCGACGATCATGGCGTTCACCGTGCCGGTGAAATCGGCGACGACCATGGGGTTCATCGTTCCGGTGAAGTGTCCCACAACCAAAATGGCGCTCATCGCTCCGGCGAAGTGTCCCACAACCAAAATGGCGCTCATCGCTCCGGCGAAGTGTCCCACAACCAAAATGGCGCTCATCGCTCCGGCGAAGTGTCCCACAACCAAAATGGCGCTCACCGCTCGGGTGAAGTATCCCACAACCAAAATGGTGTTCACGCCAATGGCGAAATCGGCGACGACCGTGGCGTACACGCCAATGGTGAAGTCGGTGATGACCGCGGTGTTCATGCCAATGGCGAAGTCGGTGATGACCGAGGTGTTCATGCCAATGGCGAAGTCGGCGATGACCGCGGTGTTCATGTCAACGGCGATGACAAAAGGACCTGATAACCACTAAGCCCAGGTCATCCACACATCAATGTAGGAGCGAGCCTGCTCACGATAGCCATATGTCATTCAACATTGATGTCGTCTGACACTCCGCCATCGCGAGCAGGCTCACTCCTACAGGGGGAACTGTGTGAGGCTTAGAGTCCGTCTTCAGTCTGATCCAGCCGCTCACGCAAAAACTCGATAAACGCCTGTACCGGCCGCGAACTCTGGCGGTGCTGCGGATAGACCGCCGACAACCTCAGCGGCTCAGGCCGAAACGCGTCCAGCACCGGCACCAGCCTGCCGTCCTTCAAGGCTGCACCGACGATAAACGTCGGCAAGTAAGTAATCCCCATCCCGGCAATCGCCGCGTCTTTGAGCAAATCACCGTTGTTGACCCGCATCCGGCCTGTGACATTGACGGTCAGCGGTTTGCCCTGCCCGTCGAATCGCCATTGCACCTGACGACTGTGGCCATACGGCAGGCAGTCATGGCTGTGCAGGTCTTCGGGTTTGAGCGGCGTGCCGCGCTCGGCCAGGTACGTCGGGCTGGCGCAATACACGCGCTGGATCGACGCGATGCGCCGGGCGATCAGCGTCGAGTCTTCCAGAATGCCGATGCGCAAGGCCAGGTCGTAGCCTTCGCCGAGCAAGTCCACCGGGCGATCACTCAGGTCCACTTCCACGGTGACATCACGATATCGCTGCAAAAACACCGGCAGCAGGCTGCCCAAATGCGCCAGTGCAAACGACAAGGGTGCGCTGATGCGAATCGTGCCCCGTGGCTCGGTGGTCTGGCCGGCGATGCCCTGCTCCACTTGCTCGACTTCACCGAGCAGGCGCAAGGCCGATTCGTAATAACTTTGCCCCAGCGGCGTGACGTCCAGTCGCCGGGTCGAGCGATTGAGCAAGCGCACGCCCAGGCGCTCTTCGAGTTGAATCAGGCGCCGGCTGACGAATTGCTTGGACAGCCCCAATTGATCTGCCGCAGCCGTGAAGCTGCCGGAGTCCATGACCTGGCAAAAAATACGCATATCTTCGAACGGGTTCATTGTCACAGCCTGATTGACAGTCGAACACTTTATAGCCGCTTTCTGAATTATCGACACCCTCATTAATCTCGCGCCTGGCCCGTGTAGCCGCTATCGAGGCTGCGTTCGGCTGCGAAGCAGTCGTGAAATCAAACAATGCGGTGTGTCAGACAAAACTCGCACTCAGGTTTTACGACTGCTCCGCAGCCGAACGCAGCCTCGCGCTGCTCGTCAGCTGCTACAAGGCAAAAAAATGCCCGCACATTGGCGGGCATTTTTCATTGGGGCAGAACTTACTTCGACGTCAGCACCGAGTAGCTGTTCATCAAATTGCGGTAGTTGGGAATGCGTGGCGACAGCAGGTTCGCCAGGCCTTCCATGTCGTTGCGCCAGTCGCCTTGCAGCTCGCAGGCCACCGAGAACCAGTTCACCAGTTGAGCACCGGCCGCCGCCATGCGCGCCCACGCCGCTTGCTGCACGGTTTCGTTGAACGTGCCCGAGGCGTCGGTGACGACGAACACTTCAAACCCTTCGGCCAGCGCCGACAGTGTCGGGAAGGTCACGCAGACGTCAGTGACCACGCCGGCGATGATCAGTTGCTTGCGGCCCGTGGCTTTGACGGCTTTGACGAAATCTTCGTTGTCCCAGGCGTTGATCTGGCCTGGACGCGGGATGTACGGCGCGTCCGGGAACTGTTCTTTGAGCTCAGGCACCATCGGGCCGTTCGGGCCGTTTTCGAAACTGGTGGTGAGGATGGTCGGTAGTTTGAAGAACTTGGCCACGTCGCCCAAGGCCAACACATTGTTCTTGAACTCGTTTGGCGAGAAATCCTGGACCAGCGAGATCAGGCCGGTCTGGTGGTCGACCAGCAGGACAACAGCGTCGTCTTTGTTCAGGCGCTTGTACGGAACGTTGCTCATGTGAAACTCCTCGGTGGATGTTTATCGCTCAAAGCGCCGGCCGCGGTGGCTGGCGCTTTTTTGGTAATCGTCAGAACGCAAAGCACGAGCAGCCAAAGGCGCCCCAAAAACCGGCGAAGTCGCTGACCGGCGCGTTCGACAAACGCGCCTTCTCATGGCTGTGGGCATGCACGCCGCACGGCCCGCTGCAATGGTGAACCTGCGCTTGCATCGGCGACGTTGGCCGCCAGTGACCCGGCACCTTGACCACCGGCGACCAGTCGGGCAGCACGGGTACGCTGGCCGGGCCGAGTTTTTCGAAGTCACCGGCGGCGTACACCACTTTGCCGCCGACCACGGTCAACACCGACTCGATCCACTTGATCGCTTCTTCATCGACACTGAAAAAGTCCGCACTCAGGGCCGCCACGTCCGCCAGCTGGCCGACCTTGATCATGCCTTTCTTGCCCTGCTCGGAAGAGAACCAGGCGCTGCCGTGGGTGAACAGTTCCAGCGCGGTCTGGCGCGACAGTCCTTCTGCGTGCAATTCCAGGCCGCCGACCGTGCGGCCGCTGACCATCCAGTACAGCGAAGTCCATGGGTTGTAGCTCGACACCCGCGTCGCATCGGTGCCGGCGCCGACCGGCACACCTTCGGCCAACATGCGCTTGATCGGCGGTGTCGCTTCGGCCGCTTTGGCGCCGTAGCGCTCGACAAAATATTCGCCCTGAAACGCCATCCGGTCCTGAATCGCAATACCACCGCCCAACGCCCTCACCCGCTCGATGTTCTGCGGGGTGATGGTTTCGGCATGGTCAAAAAACCATGGCAAACCATTGAACGGGATGTCGCGATTGACCTTCTCGAACACGTCGAGCATGCGGCTGATCGATTCGTTGTAGGTGGCGTGCAATCGGAACGGCCAGCGCTGTTCAACGAGGTGACGCACCACCGGCTCCAGCTCGGCTTCCATGGTCTGTGGCAGGTCCGGGCGCGGTTCGAGGAAGTCCTCGAAATCCGCCGCCGAAAACACCAGCATTTCCCCGGCGCCGTTGTGCCGCAGGTAATCGTCGCCCTGGTGCAGGGTCACGCTGCTGGTCCAGTTCTTGAAGTCAGTGAGTTCTTCTTTGGGCTTTTGGGTGAACAGGTTGTAGGCGATCCGGATGGTCAATTGCTGGTCTTTGGCCAACTGTTCGATCACCTGATAATCGTCCGGGTAATTCTGGAAACCGCCGCCGGCATCGATGGCACTGGTCAGGCCCAGACGGTTGAGTTCGCGCATGAACTGGCGGGTCGAGTTGACCTGATACTCCAGCGGCAACTTCGGCCCCTTGGCCAGCGTCGAGTACAAAATCATCGCGTTGGGTCGCGCCACCAGCATGCCGGTCGGCTCGCCATTGGCATCGCGGACAATCTCGCCACCCGGCGGGTTCGGCGTGTTGCGCGTGTACCCGGCCACGCGCAATGCGGCACGGTTGAGCAAGGCGCGGTCGTACAAGTGCAGCACAAACACCGGCGTATCCGGCGCGGCCTGATTGAGCTCTTCAAGGGTCGGCATGCGTTTTTCGGCGAACTGGAATTCGTTCCAGCCACCGACCACCCGCACCCACTGTGGTGTCGGCGTGCGGTCGGCCTGGTCCTTGAGCATGCGCAATGCATCGGCTAGCGACGGCACCCCTTCCCAACGCAGTTCGAGGTTGTAGTTCAAACCACCACGAATCAGGTGCAGGTGCGAGTCGTTGAGGCCGGGAATGACGCAGCGCCCCTTGAGGTCGATGACCTGCGTACCCGAGCCGCGCAGGGCCATGGCCTCGGCATCGGTACCGACCGCGACGAAACGACCGTCGCGGATCGCTACAGCACTGGCGCGCGGGTTTTCACGGTCAACGGTATGAAATTGGCCATTGAATAAAATCAGATCAGCGTTCATCGCGTTTCCTTGGGCTGAGTGGAAGGAGATAACCAGGGCGCGAACAGGCGCGTCGCCATCGGCATGAACAGGTACACCACCGACACGACAATGGTCAGCGTGATCAGGAACGTCGCGACCACGTAGTTGGAGAGGAACTCATTGAGCTGTAGTAGCGGCCCCCAGATCAGTGGCACCAGCAAGGTGTGCGGCAGAATGACCAACAGCGTCACCACGGCTTGCTTCCAGCGCGGCGGCGGTGGCGATGTGGTGTCTGCCTGCGGCGCGAACCAGAATTCCTTGACCGGGTTGACCTCGGTCTGGTCGCCGTCGGCGAGCATCGGCGTGGCTTCCTGGACCAGTGCCAGCCGTTGCGGCGAGTCGAGCCAGCGCTGCATCGCGTCGGTGGTGCAAAAGCGTAATACGCAGGTGTACATATCGAGCCCGGCACTTTTACCGCGCATCACATCCACGCCCAGGTGCCCTTCCTGTTGCCCGGCAATGTTCACGATGTTGCGCAGCCAGGCTTCATAGGGCACTTCAAATCCAGCCTTGACCCGGTGCTTGATGACCAGGGTCACGACTTCTTCGAAACGATTGGATTCAGGCATAACGCAACACTCCGGCGAATCGGACATTGAGCGCCAGCCGTCCCGGCCCGGCGATAAAAATGCTGGTGAACAGGATCAACAGCAGCCAGCCGAACTGCCCTTCTTCAACACTCCATTGCGGATGCACAACCAGCAGCGCCACCAGCAACACCGTCAAAATCGGCAGGCACGCCAAACGCACCAGCACCCCGGCGATGATCAGCAGCGGGCACAGTACCTCAGCGAAAATCGCCAGCATCAGCGTGATAGGTGCCCCCAGATGGAAAGGGTCTTCGATGATTTGCAGTTGAGCGCTGTAGTTAAGCAGCTTCGGCAAACCGTGCACCCACAGCAAAAACAAACTGCTGCTGATCCGCAAAAAAAGCAGGCCCCAATCCTCAGCCTGTTCATCCCATCGCGATGCGTTCATGGGCTACCTGCACAAATGAAAAACCACCGGCAGCGATGCGCCGGGACTTGATTCGATAGTGCCGGTGGGGGGACGCAAAAAATTGGATGTACGTGCTCTTTTTGTGAATGACCCCGCCGCGACCTACCTGCGTAGATCTCTGTAGGAGCCGGGCTTGCCCGCGATGGCGGTCTTCCAGTCAATACCGATGTTGACTGACCCTGCGCCATCGCGGGCAAGCCTGGCTCCCACAGGAACCTGCTTTGCCGGAAGGTTTCTTGCAGGCACAAAAAACGGCCTCTGGTGAGGAACGCGGTCCGTAGCAACTGGCGAAGCCTGCGTTCGGCTGCGAAGCAGTCGTGAGATCAGGTGATGAGGTGTTTCAGGAAGACCGCAATCTGAGCTTTTTACGACGGCTGCGCAGCCGAACGCAGGCTTCGCCAGCGGCTACAAAAAATCGCGTTTGTGCTGAAATCAGTGGCCATGAAACATGGCCCTGTTAACGGGTGGTTCGAACGGTATATTCACGCCTGTCAAAGACCACCGCCGTCGCAGGATTCGCGACCTGATCCATATTCACCCTGAAGAGAATGGACAAGGTGCTGCCATCCCTCAGCTGTTGTAGATAGCTGTACGCAATCGTGAGCCTGTAGCTATTGGATATAGCCCAGCTTCGATAAACCGTGTTGGCCGTGCCGGTCCATGGCGTGAGCGTGTGGCTGTTGCCGTTTGCGTCCTCGCCCATCAGATCCAGCCAGACCCGCTGTCCGGTGGCAATATGCGGCCAGCCGCCAAACTGCAGACTCGCGCCACCGGTTACGTCTTCAAGCACCAGCACGTTGGTACCGTTCGCCTGGGTAATCACCGGGGCAATGAACGCGGCTGCCGGGAGATTGAGTACGTTCAGCGGTAATGGTTGTGAGGTCACCGGCGCTGACACGCCACGCTGGAAGGTGAAGGTCACTTCCACTGTCTTGCCCAGACTGAACGCCACTAATGAAAGGGGCAGCGGTATTTCTCTAGGTCGAATGGTGCCAGCCATCACAGTGTTCGTGGTATGCGAACCCGCTGCTGGCGTGCCTTGGGCGGCGGTCCAGGTCACCCTGAGCCTGTCGTCGGGCTGCATGTCGTAATTCAACACGGCAGTCAGGCTGCCAGTGGCCGCAAGGGGATCAAGACTGGCGTTATCAGGCGCTTCTCTGATCGACAACTGCACATCTTGCAACGTCACGTTGAACGTCCATGGATTGGACACCTCACCGTTGCCGTACAAGGCTCTGGCCGTCAATACGTATGAACCGTTTGTCAGTCCCGCCACCCGGAGTTCCCAATTCCCGGACTCGGCCCTGATCGTGCCCAAGGAAGTTTGCCGGTCAAAGAGCTCCACCTCTTCACCCGCCATGGCAGTGCCTTGCACCGTGACACCCGTGTGAACCGTGGTTCCCCCATCGGCGATGTCCCGACCGAGTGGATCCTTCACCGACCCGATCACCGGTCTCACCGGCGTTATCGGTGGGTTCGTCCTGACAAGGTAGTTTCGATGCGCAAACCGTTGGGCGCGGGCCTCGTCCTGACTCCCTTCCAGGCCAGCCATGAACTCCAGGGTCAGCGTGCTGCGATCCTTGAGCCCCTTCAACGGGTCGGCGGAATAGTTTCGCGCATAAAAGCCTCGACTAAATTCCTCGTCGACAATGTTGCCTGGCGCACTCCAGTACACCTCATTGAATACGCTGTCGTTGGCGTTGGTGCCTCTGAGCCGCAACCAAAAGTACTGACCCCGGGTTTGCAGCGGCCATGCGTTTGTCCGCAGAGTGAACTCAGTCAGGCTAGAGGCATCAAGGACCAGACCTTCACCGAAGCCGGGCGCCTGTGTGATAAACGGTCGGGGCAAATCGCTTTGCGTAATCGGCAGCACGTACAAAATCAGCGGCTGCGAAGTCACAGGCGCCGAGGTGCCTCGAATAACGGTGTAGGTGAGCGTCACCGTTTGCCCCAGGTTAAAGATCACCAGCGGCGTGCCGCCTATCCCGACCTCCAATGGTCGCAGCTCACCGACCGGGAAGAACACCGACGTGTAGGAACCAGCCCCCGGAGCCCCCGCCCACGCCACGCTAACCCTGTCGGTGGGGTCATCGGCGTATTCCATGATGATCCTGCAGCTGTACCTGAGCGCCACGGGATTCAGGAGGGAGGACGTCGGGCTTTCCCGAATGCGCGGAGGCGGCAAGTCGTCGGTGACGAGTTCAGCATACTGACCATTCATCATTCGTTCCCTGTGCGTGATTGACCTTGCCCTCCCGTGGGGCACGGCCTATCTCACACCCGATGGGGAACATCCGCTACTGTCAGAATTGACAGGTCAATGGGATTAACGGACGAGTGGTATGGGTGCCAGGCATAAAAACGGCCTCTTGCGAGGCCGTTTTTTAACTGTCGCAGTGACTGCGGACCGCATCGTAAATGAGCATTACCGCCTTAGGATGCGTTCTCTGGCACCAATGCATAGGCGCGGTTTCGTCCGTGGGTCGGGTCAAAATTCGGCATGCCGAGGTCCCACTGGAACGTAAGCTGGCGAGAACTGTCGCTAATCACCAAACCTATCCCCGAGAGGGGAAACGGAGGGGGGAACATGTTAGCCGTTGCAACTATACGATAGCTGTCACGCAGTACAGGCGGGTTGAAAGGGACAATCTGCTCGTGATTAGTAAAGTTTGCGGTGAATGCTGGCACGGCCGCAATGCCACCCATAACCGGGTGAGAATCATTGATTGCGCCTACCGAGGTTAACCATGCCTGAACTTCTGGTGCATAGAGGTAAGTGTCGTTCTTGAGCACTCGATAGATGTTGGAGACGCTCACCTTGTACGACGCTGTTGCGCCCCCCGTGGCATTGCCCACGATGATCGTTGTTTCTCCGTTTTTAAGACCTCTGACCATGCCACTGGCGTTAACGGTTGCCACGGTCGGGTTCTGTGAGGTGTAGGTATAGGGCGCAATGCCTGCGGTCGGAACGCGGGTGGCCGTATTACCCGGTACTTCGCGTGTACTCCACCCGAAGTCCTGCAGTAACTTGACGCCGTCCAGAATCATGGGGTCCTGCCCGATTGAGATCGGTTCGCCGACCGTCAAAAGGCGCACGTTCGAATAAATATGGCTACTGTGATACAGCGACTTGGCGTACAAACGGCGGCCCCCCACCGCTACGGTGATGGTGCGTTCCCAGACGCCTGTCGTTGCATGGGCCGTTGCTACTCCCTTGGACACCGCAGTTGAATAGCTCCCCTCATAAATCTCGACTTGCTTGCCGTTGCTCGCCTTGCCCGTGAGTTTCAACGTTGTGCTGGGCGTGGTTCCCGCCTCTGGAATTTCCTTGCCGCTGGCGTCCTGCACACTGGTGAGCGTCGGGACCATCACAGCAACAACGGTAAGGGTGCGCGCCGCCGAAACCTGGCCCGAGCTGTAAAGCGCCTTGGCGGTGAAACGGTGCGCCGCCACCGCCAGGCCGCTGACGGTCAGGGTCCAGATGCCCGTTGTCGGATCGGTGCTGGGCTGGCCTTTGGACACGGTGCCATCGAAGACTTCGACTTTTTCCCCTCTGCTGGCCGTGCCGGTCAGCACCACGCTGGTCTCGATGGTGTTGCTGCCGTCGGCGATCTCGTCGTTGCTGGGCGAGCCTTTCACCGTGGTAATGGTCGGCGCAACCGTCGCCACGACCGTCAAAAGGCGCACGTTCGAATAGACAGTGTCTCTGTGATAAAGCGATAGCGCGTACAAACGGCGTGCACCGACCGCTACGGTGATGGTGCGTTCCCAAACGCCTGTCGTTGGATCGGCCGTGGCTTCCCCCATAGGAACTTTACCTGTGCCAGTGCCTTCATAGATCTCGACTCGCTGACCATTGCTCGCCTTGCCCGTGAGCTTCAAGGTGGTACTGGTCGTGGTTCCCGCCTCTGGAATTTCCTTGCCGCTGGCGTCCTTTACGTTGGTGAGCGTCGGTACCATCACAGCAACAACGGTAAGGGTGCGCACCGCCGAAACCTGGCCCGAGCCGTAAAGTGCCTTGGCGGTAAAACGGTGCGCCGCCACCGCGAGGCCGCTGACGGTCAGGGTCCAGATGCCCGTTGTCGGATCGGCGCTGGGCTGGCCTTTGGACACGGTGCCATCGAAGACTTCGACTTTTTCCCCTCTGCTGGCCGTGCCGGTCAGCAACACGCTAGTCGCGACAATCAACCCTCCATTGGGAATGTCGAAATTGCCGGGTGAGCCTTTCACCGAATCAATCGTTGGCGCAACCGCTGCGACGACCGTCAAGAGGCGCACGTTCGAATAAATATGGCTACTGTGATACAGCGACTTGGCGTACAAACGGCGGCCCCCCACCGCTACGGTGATGGTGCGTTCCCAGACGCCTGTCGTTGGATCGGCCGTTGCTATTCCTTTGGACACCGCGCTTGAACCGCTACCGTCATAAATCTCGACTCGTTGACCATTGCTCGCCTTGCCCGTGAGCTTCAAGGTGGTACTGGTCGTGGTTCCCGCTTCTGGAATTTCCTTGCCGCTGGCGTCTTGCACGTTGGTGAGCGTCGGTACCATCACAGCAACAACGGTAAGGGTGCGCACCGCCGAAACCTGGCCCGAGCCGTAAAGTGCCTTGGCGGTAAAACGGTGCGCCGCCACCGCCAGGCCGCTGACGGTCAGGGTCCAGATGCCCGTTGTCGGATCGGCGCTGGGCTGGCCTTTGGACACGGTGCCATCGAAGACTTCGACTTTTTCGCCCTTGCTGGCCGTACCGGTCAGCACCACACTGGTCGCGACAATCAACCCTCCATTGGGAATGTCCGCGCCGCTGGCTGAGATTTTGATCGTAGTAATAGCGGGTTTGACATCCTCCACGGCCTTGATCGTGTACTGACGATCCGGAAACACCACGGCGGTCGCCTCGACATTGCTCTTGTCCAGAGAGGCCTTGAACTTGACCGTCAACGTGGTGCCCGATCCCAATTCCTTCAGGTAGCTGTTGGCCACATTGTGGGGCCAGAATCCCTGGGTGACCCATGTGGTGTTGACTTGGGCCGGAAGGCCGTTCCACAAGGACAGATTATGCGCTGTGCCATTCGCTTTCTTGCCTTCCAGGCTCATCCAGCACGGCTGGCCCGCGTCAATCAGCGTCCAGAGCAAAGCGTGAAGAGTGGCATTTCTAGTGCCCAGCGCGCTCACGTCCAGCACGTTATTCGCATCAGCCTCCACAATCACTGGTGCGATCAGGGCAGTCGCCGGCAGCACCAGGATATTCAGCGTCAAGGGCAGCGAGGTAGAGGATGTGCCGTTACGCTCGATGACATAGGTGACGGTAACGGCTTTACCCAGGCTGTAGGCCAGCACCGATCGCGGCACTGCTATTTCCAGTCCCGCGCTGACCAATCGTTGCGGGCTGGTGTAGGAACCTGCCGCTACAGCCGTCGCACCTTTCCAGATGACGGTCAATTTGTCGCCGGGCAGCAGCGAACCTTGGGGCACCAACACCCTGACTTCCGGCTGTGTGGGACTGAAATTATTACCCGTCATGCCTTTAACGGTCGGGGCAGGCAGATCAAGACGGTCAAGATGAACATCCAGCCGCTTGGTCGGCGACTGAGCGAAGTTGCCCAACTGATCGAACACAATAAAGTCGGCCGGGGTGTTCGGATCGTCACCCACTTTTAGAAAGGTGTCGGTGAACAGTTTCCGGACAACCGGCGCCGGTGCATCGGGCACCTCCCATTGAATCGTCTCATCGCCCAGTTGAAAGCGGACAAGGTCGAATGGGCGGCGGTTGGACCAGATGAACCCGAACTCCACGCCCCGCGCTGCGCGTTCGGCACTGACGCCGTCGGTGATCACGTCAGGCGGGATCACCAGATCCAGCGTCTCCGGGATGAGCCGGTTGTACAGCACCAACAAATCCCGGGAATCTTCGACGTTTCCCCCTGGGCGAGTGACCTTGTAATGCAGGCGATTGACGCCCTGAATCAGCCGTCGGTGAGGGATGTACAGGCGCATACGCTGGTTTTCTTCGCCGGATGCAACGGTCTTGCCCGTCACGGGGGTCGCATCGTTGTTGATGTACAAATCCACCCGGTCATCGACCGCCATGGTCCAGGACTGCAGCTGAAGCTCGGTCCATGGATCAATCAGGCATTCAAGGCCCTGCGTCTGGTCATCGTAGAGCGCCTTGGGTATGCCGCCGTGCGCAATACCGTCAGGTTTCACCGGAGTCACCCAGCCCTGAATGATCAGGGGATACAGCACGAACAGCTCGTTGAATGCGGTTGACTGGATGTCCATCGATCTCTCCTGGAATGGGATAAGCCCTGAGTCCACTGGGGACACAGGGCTCATCACACTCCGGAAAGGAAGAGCTGGCTACTGTCAGAAATAACAGGTTGGAGGGGCTTTCAGACGAGTGGTGGCGATTGGCTGGAACACGACGTTTGACTCAGCCCGAATTCCCGGTGGACGCGAGCCGCCATGTTGATCGTTCCCACGCTCTGCGTCGGAATACAGCCCGGGACGCTCTGCGTCGCTTTCGAAAGCAGGAACGCGGAGCGTCCCTTGAGGCATTCCCACGCAGAGCGTGGGAACGATCAGTACAGAGACTTCTGTCAGCCTTGCGGATCGAAATTATCCAGCATCTGGTTCACCGCCAGTTCACCCAACATTACGGACTGTTGAATACCGAGCAGGGTGTGGCGTTGCGGGCCGCTCAGTTGCCCCGCGAAATCGCTCAGCATGACGCTGGCGGACGCCAATGACTCGCAGGCGTTGACCAGCAGGGTTTCGTTACCGGTTTCGGGATCGACGAGGTAAATCGTGCTGGGTTTGCGTGGCGTGTCTTTGGGGATGACGGGTTTGAGGTAGAAATCGAGGGCGCGGTCGGCGGCGGTGTTGAGCTTTTTGGAGTCGGTGGTTTCGTAGGGTGAAACGTCGTCGGATTCTGGCGGATTGGGTGTGATTTTGAACATGGTGAAGCTCCTTATACCTGATGGAGCCACCAGAACCTGTCGCTAAACAAGTAAGGGTGGCGGCTGTACGCAGGTTAGCGAACCGAGAGGTATAAGACCCGGCAGACCCGAGGGCCTCCCGCGCACAGCCACCATATCGAAACTACAGACATGGAATGCCTGCAATAAAGACGGAGCGTTGTTGTGCTTATACCTGATCAGGTCGCTAAACCCGATCGCTGATTGGCAGCGATGCGGAAACGATAGAGTTCAGGGTCAAAGCGCACAAGCCGGCGGATTCTGGCGCAGTCGTAGGCAACGGCGCAAGACTCTGTGGCTTTCAGGAAGTAACGCTAAACAGCATTAAACAGAGCGCTTGAATGAGTGCAAATCCCCTGTGGGAGCGGGTCCATTTGCTGGAGGTAGGTTGGCTGTCAGGCCGCCATCGCGGGCAAGCCTGAACTGGCCTAATAATTTCGGACACCTCTTAAGGGCGATATGATTTCGCCAACTTGGAGGCTCCATGAACGAAAGAAAGGTCTATACGCGCGAGTTCAAGCTTCATGCTGCCAGCATGGTGCTTGATGATAACTGCCCGGTTTCAGATGTTTGTGCATCGCTGGATATCGGGCCCACCGCTTTACGGCGCTGGGTCGATCAGGTAGCCTGAACTGGCCTAATAATTTCGGACACCTCTTAAGGGCGATATGATTTCGCCAACTTGGAGGCTCCATGAACGAAAGAAAGGTCTATACGCGCGAGTTCAAGCTTCATGCTGCCAGCATGGTGCTTGATGATAACTGCCCGGTTTCAGATGTTTGTGCATCGCTGGATATCGGGCCCACCGCTTTACGGCGCTGGGTCGATCAGGTTCGTAAGGAACGTGAAGGGCAGCCAGTCAAAGGCACCAAGGCAATCACCGAAGATCAGCGCCAGATCCAGGAACTAAAAGCCAAGATCAAGCGCATGGAGATGGAAGCCGATATCCTAAAAAAGGCTACCGCTCTCTTGATGTCGGATCCCGATCGTTTTCGATGATCGCAGAGCTAAGAGAGTCATTCCCGACGGCTGTGGTGTGTCGTGTTTTCGGTGTGAAGCGCAGCAGCTTTTATGAGTGGATTCAGCGACGCGCCAAACCGAGGCGCAAACGCGAAGAGCTCAAGCTGAAAGTAGTTGAGCTGCACAGCGAAAGCCGCGAAGCCATGGGCTCCAGAATGATCAGTAAAGGCCTGAAATCCCAAAGCATTACAGCTGGAAGGAGTCTTGTCAGAGCGCTGATGAGAGAGGCCAATATCGTCAGTAAACAACGCCAGCCTCACCCTTTCAGATCCAAAGGAGTGGAAGCATTTGTCGCGCCCAATCGGCTCAAGCGCAACTTCAAACCGACTGCAATCGATCAGGTTTGGTGTGGCGACGTCACCAGTTTGATGGTGGGCAAACGTTGGGTTCATCTGGCCATCGTGATCGATCTGTATGCCCGAAGGGTTATTGGCTGGGCATTTTCTCTGGTCAATGACGCCAACTTGGTCAGCAAAGCGCTGCGTATGGCGACAGAGGTACGAACGTGTCCTCCTGGGCGACAGAACGCTTTTTCGGCACGCTCAAGTCAGAGTGGGTGCCTCGTGGCGGTTACAGCCTGATCGAGGAAGCCAAAACCGATATCGTGCGCTTCTTCATGTACTACAACCGCACCAGACTCCATAGCTATAACGACTACCTGTCGCCAATAGCCATGGAGCAAAAAGCGGCATAAACACCGTAATCGGTGTCCGAGATTACTTGACCAGTTCAGCCCGGCTCCCACAGGGAATAGGTACACTTGCTAGAAATTGGTTGGTTGGCAGGCCGTCATCGCGGGCAAGCCCGGCTCCCACAGGGAATAGGTACACCTGCTAGAAATTGGTCGGCTGGCAGGCCGCCATCGCGGGCAAGCCCGGCTCCCACAGGGAATAGGTACACCTGCTAGAAATTGGTCGGCTGGCAGGCCGTCATCGCGGGCAGGCCCGGCTCCCACAGGGAATAGGTACACCTGCTAGAAATTGGTCGGCTGGCAGGCCGCCATCGCGGGCAAGCCCGGCTCCCACAGGGAATAGGTACACCTGCTAGAAATTGGTCGGCTGGCAGGCCGCCATCGCGAGCAGGCTCGCTCCTACAAGGAATGAGTACACCGGCAAGAGATCGGTCGGCTGTCAGGCCGCCTTCGCGGGCAAGCCCGGCTCCCACAGGGAATAGGTACACTTGCTAGAAATTGGTTGGTTGGCAGGCCGCCATCGCGGGCAGGCTCGCTCCTACAATGAGTCGGCGTACAGCCCCTGCTTCTCACCACTCATCAGGCCGAGCGTTAGCTCGCCTACAGCTCTTGATCTTGATCCACCCGCCCCTTCGGGAGGCTGAGTGGAGGTGTTCATCCGGGGAGTGGCGCGCAGCGCCGTTCGACGCAGTCGAACACGCTGCATGTAGGTCGAAGCGAAGCCGACCGGAGGGCAGTGTCCCCGGAGGGATACCGGAGCGAAGGAACGCCGAGCCCCAGCGAGGGGCCGGACGCTCGGGGCGAGCCTTTTTTTGCTTACTTTTTTTTGGCGTTTGAAAAAAATGTTCATCCGGGGAGTGGCGCGCAGCGCCGTTCGACGCAGTCGAACACGCTGCATGTAGGTCGAAGCGAAGCCGACCGGAGGGCAGTGTCCCCGGAGGGATACCGGAGCGAAGGAACGCCGAGCCCCAGCGAGGGGCCGGACGCTCGGGGCGAGCCTTTTTTTGCTTACTTTTTTTTGGCGTTTGAAAAAAAAGTGAGTCGCCGTAAGGGCGAAACCCTAAGCCGCCGTTACCGTAGCAACGGATATGTACACCAAAAACAACAACCTGGTCGGCCCAAAGGCCGCCACGTTCAAGCAGATACCAAAGGCAAAGGCCCAGACATAAACTCACTGATCCGCGACCGCAACCATCGCTCCGCCGGATCATTATCATGCACCCCACTCCACGCCATCGACAGTTGCGCCGCATCAATGGCAAACGGCGGGTCCTCAGCACGCAACCCACACCCCTCCACCAACGCACACGCCGCATAATCCGGCACCGTGGCAATCATCTCGGTGCCAGCAAGGATCGCACGCAAACCACTGAACTGCGGCACCCCCAACACCACACGCCGACTACGACCAAGCTTGGCCAGGTCGAGATCGATGTTGCCACTCAGATCACCTGAAAACGAAACCATGGCATGCGGCCGCTCACAATATTCATCCAGCGTCAGCACCCCAGGACGCTTGTCCCCACGCAGCACCTTGCAAGGAATGTCGCGCAGTTTTTTGCGCTTGGCATTCGCCGGCAATTCGGTGGTATAGCTGACACCCACGGAGATTTCCCCGGATGCCAGCAACGCCGGCATCAACAGGTAATTGGCGCGGCGCACCACAATCACGATCCCCGGCGCCTCCTCCTGAAGCTGTCGCAGCAGCGGCGGAAAAAGACCGAATTCGGCATCGTCCGACAGCCCGATGCGAAACACATCGCAACTGCTGGCCGGCTCGAACTCCTTGGCGCGACTGACCGCGCCGGAGATCACATCCATCGCCGGCTGCAACTCCTTGAGAATCGCCAGCGCCCGCCCGGTCGGCTCCATGCCGCGGCCATTGCGCAGCAACAATGGATCGTCGAACAAATCCCGTAACCGCCCCAATGCCGCACTCACCGCCGGCTGGCCCATGAACAGTTTTTCAGCAACACGGGTCAGGTTTTTTTCGAACATCAAGGCCTCGAAAATCACCAACAGGTTCATGTCGACACGGCGCAGGTCGTTACGGTTCATAGGCATGGCTCCCTTGTGAGTTCAGACAGGCACGAAGCGCTGGGACTTTACTCGATCAGCGGTACGTTGGCTGCTCGTTTGTAAGGGCCGTACTCGACCGGCACCCATTGGAAGTGCTTGCCCTCCGCCGCGATGTGGCCGATGCCCGGAAACGGCAGGTGCGCCGCCGTGACCCAGGTCTTGCTGGCCACCGCGTCGCTGAACACCTTGGCGCGGCGTTTGATGGCTTGCTGGCTGTCGACGTCAAAACCGATCGACACTTCCGGGTGTTCGAACTGCACGGCGAGGTTATGCACCAGATCGCCCATGAACAAAATGCTCTGGCCCTGAGAGGTGAAACGGTAGGTGGTGCTGCCCGGCGTGTGCCCGGCTTCCAGCTCGGCATCGACCACGCCTGGCACGGGCGACTGACCGGCGTCGAACGTTTTGAAGCGACCCTGCGCGACGTAAGGCCCGGTGGAGTCCTGGGCGATTTTGAAATACGGCTTTGCGCCCTCGGGGGCCTTGGCGATGGCCTGAGGGTCAAGCCAGTAATCGGCTTCTGCCTTGGCTGCATACACCGTGGCATTGGCGAACACCGGTTTTTGCTCGGCATCGACCAGCCCGCAGACGTGGTCCAGGTGCAGGTGAGTCAACAGGATCGCGTCAACCTGAGACGGTTCATAGCCGGCGGCTTTCATGTTGTCCGAGAGCATGCCGGCGGTGGCGCCGATGCACTGGCCGGCGCCGGTATCCACCAGGATCAACTGCTTGCCGGTGTTGACCAGGAACGCATTGAACGCGGTTTGCACGCCCGGTGTTTCAATCGAGCGCCGGGCGAGCAGCGCGCGTATCTGGCTTTGGCTCAGGCCTTTGAGCAGCTTGGGCGACAGGTCGTTGTAGCCATCGAACAACGCCGTCACTTCGTAATCGCCCACCGCCAAACGGAAGTAGCCCGGCACTTGGGTGCCGACCTGCGCCGGTGCCTGAGCCGAGGAAATGCCGGACGCCAGCGCTACCGCAAGCCCTATCGCGCAAACCAACGAATGTTTCATGTGTTCACCCTTGATCGAATCAGAAAAACGGCCACAGACACGCCGCCGGATGACGCCGATTGTGCCGGCACCTCGCCCACGGAAAATTGCAGCGATGTGCTGAGTTAGAGCGGTTACTCGATATAGACAAAACCAGGAAATTAACAACGTTTAACTCGCCTGCCAGCGCCCTGCGACCAAGAATGAAGCTCACCGACACGGACATTTGTCATGGCTCATTCTCAGCAAAACACTGCCCGCGCGGCAGTTATTGATACGCGAAAGAAGACCACCGGCGGCCTGACCCCATGGCGAGAAAACCTGGCCAAGCAACTGATTCTGGATCGACTGGGTGAAACGGTTGAAGTGACCGAACTGGCCCACGCCTGCGCCCTCTCGCGCAGTCATTTCTCCCGCGCGTTCAAGTGCAGCACCGGTTACTCGCCCCAGGACTGGATTCGTCACCAACGTATTGCCCGGGCCAAGGAACTGATCCGCACGACCGATTTGAGCCTCACGCAAATCAGCCTCGAATGCGGCTTCTGCGATCAAGCGCATTTCTGCCACATTTTCACCCGCAGCGAGGGCATCAACCCGTTTGCCTGGCGTTGCCGTGCTGTACCCGCTCAGCCCCGCCGCCCCGTCTGTACCGCTCAAGCGCAGCCGAACACTTTGTAGCAGGTGTAGCAGCTGTCGAGCTTGCGAGGCTGCGTCCGGCTGCGAAGCAGTCGTGAAACCTGACAGCGCGGTCTACCTGAAACACCGCGTTGGCTGATTTTACGACTGCTTCGCAGCCGGACGCAGCCTCGCAAGCTCGACAGCTGCTACAAGCCGAACGCAGGCTCGACAGCTGCTACAAGCCGAACGCAAGCTCGACAGCTGCTACAAGCCGAACTAGCTGCTACAGGGTTAACCCAGCGGGACCAGACGTTCCAACGCCTCAGCCACACCGAACCCATACGCCGGATCTGCCTTGGTGCAGTTCT
Organism: Pseudomonas sp. C9; assembly: GCF_002000165.1. Classification (NCBI taxonomy): domain Bacteria; kingdom Pseudomonadati; phylum Pseudomonadota; class Gammaproteobacteria; order Pseudomonadales; family Pseudomonadaceae; genus Pseudomonas; species Pseudomonas sp. C9. Next base: position 683,161 of record NZ_MPAK01000001.1, read on the forward strand.
CGATATGGCGCTGACGAATCGCCCGTGGCACGCCATTCATGGCCCGCGCGGTGTTGTCGAACAGCAACTGCTTGCGCACCGGGTCCAGCAACCGGAACAGGTTCCCCGGTTGCTCGTAGTGGTCATTTTCCAGCCGATGGTCATAGTGCTGGGCGAAGCCTTCCACTGGCAGCGGCGGATCGGCCAGCTCTGGCGAATCCTGCCACTCGCCCACGCTGTTGGGGAAGTAACTGGCAGTGCCACCGAGGTTGCCATCGGTGCGCATGGCGCCGTCGCGGTGGTAGCTGTTCGCCGGGGAGCGCGGTGCGTTGACCGGGATGTGATTGAAATTCACACCGAGGCGATAGCGTTGGGCATCACCATAGGAAAACAGCCGCGCCTGGAGCATGCGGTCAGGCGAAAAACTCACGCCCGGCACCACGTTGGCTGGCGAAAACGCCGCTTGTTCGATTTCGGCGAAGTGGTTCTCGGCGTTGCGATTGAGCTCCATGATGCCGACCTCGATCAGCGGAAACTCGCCGTGAGGCCACACCTTGGTCAGGTCGAACGGGTTGTGCCGGTACGTGTTGGCCTGCTCTTCTTCCATCACCTGGATGCACAGTTTCCAGCGCGGAAAATTGCCCTGTTCGATGACTTCATACAGGTCGCGCAGATTGCTTTCGCGGTCCCTGCCGACCACTGCTTGCGCCTCGGCATCCGAGAGGTTTTCGATGCCTTGCTGACAGACAAAATGAAACTTCACCCACACCCGTTTGTTGTCGCGGTTGATCAGGCTGAAGGTGTGACTGCCAAAGCCGTGCATATGGCGAAAGCTGGTGGGAATCCCGCGATCACTCATCACGATGGTCACCTGGTGCAGCGCCTCGGGCAGCAGGCTCCAGAAATCCCAGTTGCTGGTGGCGTTACGCAGACCGGTACGCGGATCGCGCTTGACTACATGGTTAAGGTCCGCAAAACGCAGCGGATCGCGGAAGAAGAACACCGGCGTGTTGTTGCCGACGATGTCCCAGTTGCCTTCGTCGGTGTAGAACTTCACCGCAAAACCCCGGATGTCACGCTCGGCATCCGCTGCGCCGCGCTCGCCGGCCACCGAGGAAAAACGCACGAACAGCGGTGTTTGCTTGCCCACGGCACTGAAGATACTGGCCTTGGTGTAGTCACTGATGTCATGGGTGACGGTAAATGTGCCGTAGGCGCCAGCGCCCTTGGCATGCATGCGGCGTTCGGGGATGACCTCGCGGTCGAAGTGGGCGAGTTTTTCCAACAACCAGATGTCTTGCAGGAGTGCCGGGCCGCGGGGGCCGGCGGTCTGGATATTAAGGTTATTGACCACCGGGGCGCCGGTGGCGTTGGTCAGCTTTTTCATGATCATGTACTCGATGGATTGCTGCTCATCAGGAGCGAAAACCGGCGCGGATCTACGCCCGCGCCGGGGACATCAACCCTTGAGAAACGCCAACAAATCAGTGTTGAGCTGATCCTTGTGGGTATCAGTCAATCCATGGGGGGCCCCCGGGTAGACTTTGAGCGTAGATCCTTTGACCAATTTTGCCGAAGCAATGCCCGACGCTTCGATCGGCACCACCTGGTCCGCATCGCCGTGCACCACCAGAGTTGGCACGTCGAATTTCTTCAAGTCTTCGGTGAAGTCGGTTTCGGAAAAAGCCTTGATGCAGTCGTAGGCGTTCTTGTGGCCGGAGGTCATGCCTTGCATCCAGAACCAGTCGATCATGCCCTGTGACGGCTTGGCGTCCGGTTTGTTGAAACCGAAAAACGGGCCGCTGGCGAGGTCGATGTACAGCTGCGAACGGTCGACCAGCGATGCCTGGCGAATGCCGTCAAACACCTCGATCGGCAGGCCACCGGGGTTGGCTTCGGTCTTGAGCATCAGCGGCGGCACCGAAGAAATCAGCCCGGCCTTGGCCACCCGGCCCGTTCCGTGGCGACCGATGTAGCGCGCCACTTCACCGCCCCCGGTGGAGAAACCGAACAGCACGGCGTTTTGCAGGTCCAGCAACTCGATCAATTGCGCCAGGTCGTCGGCGTAGGTGTCCATGTCGTTGCCGGTCCACGGCTGGCTGGAACGCCCGTGACCACGGCGGTCATGGGCGATGACCCGGTAACCTTTGGAGGCCAGGAACAACATCTGTGACTCCCAACTGTCAGCGTTCAACGGCCAGCCGTGGCTGAAGACGATGGGCTGACCGGTGCCCCAATCCTTGTAGTAAATCTCGGTGCCGTCTCGAGTGGTGAACGTGCTCATGCGATTGCTCCTTAGTGAGTGTCGGGGTGTATCAAAGCGGTGAGGAATTCATGCGTGCGGCCAGCCGTGCAACGCGCTCGCCCAGGTGCGCGGCGGTGCAGCGATCTTCGGGCGGCGGGGCCAGCTCGGGAGGTTGTTCGACATTCGACTGGGACATGGCCCCCAGCGAGCTGCCCAGGCGATTCATCTGCCCATCGAACACGCCGGTGCCGGAGCGCGCCGGCAGCAGGTCGAGACCGACCCAGATCATTGAGTGCTGGGCGGCGAATACCGCCATCTGCAGCAAAGTGTTGAGTTTGTCGCCGCACAGGCTGCCGGAGTTGGTGAACCCGGCGGCCAGTTTGTCGCGCCAGGGTTGGGCCAGGTAAAACGCCGCGGTGGCCTCCATGAACCCTTTGAACGGCGCCGAAGCGCTGCCCATGTAAGTCGGAGCGCCGAAGATGATGGCGTCGGCATGGTGCAGTTGATCCCAGTGGCCTTGCACTTCCTCGACAGGGATCAACTGGCAGGTGCTGCCCAGGTGGCGCTCCACTCCTTGGGCGACAGCGTGCGCCATGACGCGGGTGTGCCCGTAGCCGCTGTGATAGACCACCACTACGTTGCTCATTCCGGCGTCCTTATGACAAATTGAATCCTTGAAGGCGCTGTAGCCGCTGTCGAGTGAAACGAGGCAGCGATTTTTGATCGCCAAGATCGCAGCCTCGTTTCACTCGACAGCGGCTACAGGTCCCATGGGACGAGAGTTTTGGGCGCGGACCAGACTCAACACGAGTTAAACGTTGTTAATTTTCCCTGGCGCACCAAAAGCCGTAACCCCGGCTTTGTTACCGTAAACACGGCCTCTGCCGCGTGGCCGGTAGCGGCCGTCGGGGCGGACACCCCGCAGTCACTCGCGCCGCGCATTGCGTTGCCGCGAAAACCTGAGGAATATGCTCGGAAACCGCGTACTAGACGGATGCAGGCAGGAGTGACCCGTTGACCCTTTCCCCTGAACAGGTTGTGCATTTCGGCCCTTACCGGATCTATCCCGGACAACGTCTGGTGATGGAGGCCGACCAGCCTTTGCGCCTGGGCAAGCGTGCCATGGACATTCTGTTGATCCTGCTGGAGCACGCCGGGAATGTGGTCAGCAAGCAGCAATTGATCGCGGCGGTCTGGCCCAGAAGCGTGGTGGAAGACATCAACCTGCGGGTGCACATGGCGGCGCTGCGCAAAGCCCTCGGCGATGGTCAGGCAGGCCAGCGCTACATCATCACCGTGGCACAACGCGGCTACAGTTTTGTCGCGCCCTTCTCGCTGGAGCTGATCGAACAACCGCCCGTACGCAAAGGGCCGGCGCCGAGCGGCCATAACCTGCCTGTGCGCCGTACCCGCCTGATCGGTCGCCAACCCTTGGTTGACAGTCTGGTCTCGCGATTGGCTCACCTGCGGTTCATCACCCTCGTCGGCCCCGGCGGCATCGGCAAGACCACCGTGGCCCTGCGCGTCGCCGAACAATTGATCGGACGCTACCGGGACGGCATTCGCTTGCTGGACCTGGCCCCGATCAACGACCCGAGAATGATCAGCAGTCATCTGGCGACGCTGCTGGAGGTGTCCTTGCCCGACGCCGACCCCATGAACGGCCTGGCGATGTTCCTGCGCGACCGGCAAATGTTGCTGGTGATCGACAACTGCGAACATCTGGTCGACACCCTCGCGGTGCTCTGCGAAACCCTGCTGCGTGGCGCGCCGCAGGTGCACATTCTGGCCACCAGTCGCGAAAGCCTGCGGGCTGAAGGCGAATATGTTCAGCGTCTTGAATCGCTGGACTGTCCGCCACCCATTGCAGTGCTGGACCGCGCTCAGGCGTTGACGTTTTCGGCCCTGCAATTGTTTGTCGAGCGGGCGATGGCCAGCCACGACAGCTTTGAACTGAGCGATGCAGACCTACCGTTGCTGGTCGACATCTGCCATCGCCTGGATGGCATTCCGTTGGCCATCGAACTGGCCGCCGCGCAAGTCGGCCACTTTGGCTTGAGCGGATTGCTGGATCAGCTACAGGACAGTTTTCGCCTGCTGACCCAAGGGTGTCAGCCGGCATTGGGCCGACACCAGACATTGCGCGCTACGCTCGACTGGAGCTTCGAACTGCTGACGACGTGCGAGCAAACCTGCCTGCGCCGACTCGGCGTATTCCGGGGTGGCTTCACCCTGGAATCAGCGGCGGCGGTGATCGTCGGCGAACACATCGATCCCGACAGGGTCTTTGGCGTAATCACCCAACTGGTGGCCAAATCGCTGTTGAGCGTGGAAGTGGGCGACGAAGACGTGTACTACCGCCTGCTCGACACCACGCGCCACTATGCCCTGGAAAAACTCGACCAGGCCGCCGACTTGCCGGACACCCGCGTGCGCCATGCCGAACGTTGCCTGGCCTTGATGCATCAGGCCCGGAGCGATTGGGAACACATCCCAACCCGCCTGTGGATCGAGCGTTATGCCCGGACCCTGGAAGACATTCGTTCGGCCCTCGACTGGGGGTTGAATACGCAACGCCAACAGGCCCTGGCGATTCGCCTTGTCGCAACGTCGACGCCGCTCTGGCAGGAACTGTCGTTGCTCAAGGAGCACGGCGATTATGTGCGCAAGGCGCTGGCATTGCTCGATGCGACGCCCGAGCCCTGCTGTCATCTGCACATGAACCTGAAGCTTGCCCTCGGCGCCTCCTGCTACCACCTCCAGGGGGGGACCGCTGAAACCATCGACGCCTTCGTCGGCGCCAGAGCCCTCGCCAATCAGTGTGGTGACTTGACCGGTCAACTACGAGCGCTGTCCGGGTACATGGCGGTCAATCTCAGTTGCGGCAACTATCAAATGGCACTGGAACAGAGCCTGCAGTTCAATCGGCTGGGCAAACATGACGACACCGTGCTGTCGCTGAGCACACACCGTTTACGCGTGCTGGCCCTGCATTTTTCGGGTGATCAAGAACAAGCACGGATGAATGCCGAACAAGTGATCCAGCGCATGGCCCAGAGCGGCCACCTCAACCGCTTCACCCTTGGTTTTGGCGTGCAATACGATCAGAGCGTTGCCGCCCTGACGATTCTGGCGCGCATCCTGTGGTTGCAGGGCCGACCGGAACAGGCCTGGCGCACCGCCCGGCAGGCACTGGACATCGCGATCCAGATCAACCATGGCACCTCCATCTGCTACACCCTGGCCCTGGCCGGTTGCCTGATCGCCCACTACAACGGTGACACCCGCACCGCCCGCGAACTCCTGCGCCTGCTGCTGGAACAAGCGCAGAAACATTCGGTGCTGCTGTTCCACACGTGGGCGCGGCACTACGCGCAGGTGATTGACCAGACCCAAGCGCACTTGCCGCCCCCACCGGGCAGCGGGTTGATCAAGGACATCATGGTCACGCTGGACAGCGGTTTCGTCGATGACGCCTTGCAGCAGCGAGCAGATACCGGCACCGCAGGCTGGAGCACCGCAGAAATCCTGCGGGCCAGGGCGAGCGCGCTGCTGACCGAGGATTGCCCGCTGAAAACCGAGGCCGCCGAAGCCGTGCTGATCAGGGCCCTGAATGTCGCCAGAACCCAGGGCGCTCTCGCCTGGGAACTGCGCAGCGCCACCTCGCTGGCACAGCTTTGGCAGCGTCAGGGCCGCTATCGGCCAGCCCATGAGCTGCTGGAGCCGATTTACCAGCGATTCACCGAAGGCTTTTCCACGCCGGACCTGACAAAAGTCCGCCGGTTACTCGACGAGTTGCAACGCCATCTACCTGCCTGACGCTTTGCGCGCCCGGTTGATGTAACGGGTGTAGCGCCTTTCGACTTCGGGCAATTGACCACCGTGTTCGAGCTTTTCCAGGGCGTACGCGCGGGTGGTGTAGAGGAGCCGGTAACGGGTCACCCCACTGCCCTGCTCCCGCGACAACAGCGATTTGAGCGCCAGGTGTTGCATCGCTTCGATCAAGCGACCGGGTTGCCACACCGCACAACTGATCACCCCCATGGCGGCGTCCAGGGTGAAGGCCTTTTTGAATACGGCCAGGCGTTGCAACACCGTTTGCTCCAACGGGCTCAGCTGTTCATAGCTCCAGTCCAGCGCAGCTTTCAAGGTTTGATGCCGGGGAACGGCGGTGCGCCGGCCCTGGGTCAGTAGCTGGAAACAGTTGTCGAGCTGGGCTTGCAAGCCGACCAGCGCCAACGCATCGATTTGCGTGGCGGCCAGTTCAATGGCCAGCGGTAAACCATCGAGCCGGCGGCAAATTTCACACACCGCCATGAGGTCTTGTTCGCGCAGGACAAAGCCTTGTTGACGGGCACGGGCGCGACTGACGAACAGTTGCACGGCTGAATAGCCCATGACTTCGGTGACACTGAGTACAGCGCCAGCGGGCGGCACCGCCAATGGCGGCAGATGCAGGATGGTTTCCCCCGAGGCCCGCAGCGGTTCACGGCTAGTGGCCAGAATCGACAGCCGGGGCGCCGCAACCAGCAAGCTTTCGACCAATGTGCGACAGCGCTCCAGCAGGTGCTCGCAGTTGTCGAGCACCAGCAACGTATGGCGTTGCGCCAACACCTCGAGAGTAGCCCCGACGTCCAGTTCAAGGGTGCGCGCCAGGTGGGCAATCACTTGCGCCGGATCATCAATCGTCGACAGATCCACCAGCCAGACGCCGTCCTCATAGTGCTGCAACAGCAGCTCGGCAACGCGCAATGCCACGGTGGTTTTACCGATGCCGGCGGGACCAACCAGCGTCATCAGACGTCGCACCGGCAATTGCCGGACCAGACTGCCGACAATCGAGTCTCGACCGGTCACCGGCATGAGCCGCGCAGGCAGGTTGTGCTGAGCGTTCTGAACGGTCTGAATCGCAATGGGTGCGCCCGCCGGCAGGTGCTGCACCGGGGCAACAAAGCTGTACCCGCGCTGGGGAATATTGACGATATAGCGCTGACCATTCTGACCATTCTGCCCGTCGCCAAGGGCGCGGCGCAGCGCGGCGATGTGCACGCGCAGGTTGATTTCTTCGACCACCGACGTCGGCCAGACCTGGGCGATCAATTCGTCTTTGCTGACCACCGTCCCGGCACGCTCGACCAGCACCTGCAAAATATCCAGGGCCCGCCCACCCATGCGCAGCGGCCGTTCACCGTCGAGAATCAGCCGTTGGTGCTGGTGAAACGCGTAGGGGCCGAAATGCAGCACCGCTTCGCTGTTTAAATCTCTGAGGCTGTTCATGCACGTTCGCGTGCTGAAAACCTGGCCCGGCTTAACGTGCTGCAATCGTCCATCGCACTCGCCCTCCAGGCTCCCGCACCTCCATCGCAAAGAGTTAAGGGGGTATCTTGGCAGGCCTGCGTGACGGTACAACTGCCACGGAGGGAGCGTCACGGCCATCAGGGTGCGTGCAACGGACACAACGCTCTAGCTGAACTGTTCGCGGTATTGGCTGGGGGTCAAACCGAGTTTTTCACTGAACAGGAAACGCATGTGCCGCACACTGCCAAAGCCGCTTTTGAAAGCCACGGTCTTGAGCGGTGAGTCGCAGGTTTCCAACAAGCTGCGGGCGTGGTCGATGCGCGCGTTTTGCAGGAACTCCATCGGTGTCATATGCACTTCCCGGGCAAACACCCGGGTGAAATGCCGCGCACTCATGGTTGCCAGGCTGGCCATGCGTTCGATGCTGAACGCTTCATCCAGGTGTTCGAGTACATAGTTCTGCACCCGGGTAATCGGCGTTTCATGCGGGGCAACCGTGGCCATCAATGGGCTGAATTGCGCCTGCCCGCCCTGACGTTTCATCACCACCAGCAGCACTTTGGCCACGTCCTGCGCGACTTTCTTGCCATGGTCTTCGGCCACGACCGCCAGCGCCAGGTCAATGCCGGCGGTCACGCCGCCGGAGGTGATTAGATTGCGGTCCTGAACGTAGATTTGATCGGTCTCCACCGTGGCCTTGGGAAAGCCTTTGATCAAACGTTCGGTGTAGTGCCAGTGGGTGGTCACGCGGTAACCGTCCAGCAAACCGGCATGCCCCAGGACAAAGGCGCCGGTGCAGATCGAACCGTAGCGCCCGGCACGGCTTACGGCGCCCTTGAGCCAGGCGAGCAACGGCGGATGTTTTTCGTTATAGGCACCGGGACCGCCCGGCACCAGCAGCAAGTCGTAACCCTCGATCGCCTGATCAATGTGCAAATCGGCCTGAACGCGAACGCCGTTGGAGGCACGCAGCGCGCCAGCCTCGGTGCCGATGGTCGTCAGCTCGTAACAATCAGCCGGCGCCAGGTATCGGTTGGCGATGGAAAACACCTCCATGGGACCGGCCATGTCGAGCAGGAGGAAGCCCGGGAACAACACTACAGCTACGGTTTTCATGGGCTAAGAGTCACTGAAGTCAAAAAAGAATACTGGCCAGACACCGGTCCCTGTAGGAGCGTGCCTGCTCGCGATGGCGTCGGCAACGTCAACATTGATGTCGACTGATACTCCGCTATCGCGAGCAGGCTCACTCCCACAGGGTTAGGGGTACGGCATTAAAAGGATGCTGTGCATTATGGCTAATCGTGACGTTGGCGTCCGTGATCCTTTGCACATGACTGTCAACTTGAAAGAGACAGTATTTCAATTTTCATCTACTTATTGCACCCACTAGTAACCATTAACCTTCTCCTCACTCGGACGAATCAACGTCCCAACAGGAGATTTCATCATGCTGACCCTTCGCAAAGCCTCTGATCGCGGCGCGGCCAATCACGGTTGGTTGAAGTCGTTCCATACCTTTTCCTTCGCCAACTATCGCAACCCCAAAGAACAGGGTTTTTCCGATCTGTTGGTGATCAACGATGACCGCGTGGCGGCCGGCAAAGGCTTTGGCCAGCACCCCCACCGCGACATGGAGATTTTCTCCTACGTGCTCGACGGCGCACTGGAACACAAGGACACCCTGGGCACCGGTTCGGTGATCCGCCCGGGTGACGTGCAGTTGATGAGCGCCGGCAGTGGCGTGGCGCACAGCGAGTACAACCACTCGGCAACACGCCCCGTGCACTTTCTGCAGATCTGGATCGTGCCTGAAGTGAGCGGCGCCAAACCGCGTTATCAGCAAGAGCACTTCAGCACGCAAAAGAAACGCGGACGCCTGCAACTGATCATTTCCCCGGACGGCGCCAAGGGCTCGCTGAAAGTGCGCCAGGATGCCCGGGTGTACGCAGCGCTGATTGATGGCAAGGAAAGCGCCACGCTTGAGCTGGCCGCCAACCGCTATGCCTATGTGCATGTGGCCCGTGGCAGTGTCGAACTCAACGGTGTGTCGTTGCAGGCAGGCGACGGCGTGCGGGTTCGCGATGAGCAGGTGCTGACGTTGAGCAATGGCGTGGACGCCGAAGTGTTGGTGTTCGACCTGCGCCCGCATGAACTGCCTGAAATGCCGTAACAGTCACCCACGATCCCTGTAGCAGTTGGCGAAGCCTGCGTCCGGCTGCGAAGCAGTCGCAAACCCAGCGCATGCGGTCTGTCATTTAGACCGCTGCGTTTGAAATCACGACTGCTTCGCAGCCGGACGCAGGCTTCGCCAGCTGCTACAGGTTGTGTGCGGTCACTCCCCCGTACCGGAAAACCCCGCGACAATTTCATCAATGACCGCCCGCACCCGCGCGGTGTGCCGCAAGTCGGCGTGGGTCACCAGCCAGATGTCATACGGCAGCGGTCGCGTGCGCTCCGGCCAGAGCCTGACCAGCCCGTCCCTCTCCCCCAAGTACACTGGCACTTCCCCCAACCCGATCCCCGCCGCGATGGAGCGACGCACCAGCAGGCTGGAACTCAGGCTCGACACAATCCGCCCGCGCGCCAGTGGTTCCGACACCAGCGTCATCTCCTTGTTGCCTTGCAGGTACGGCTGATACACCACCAGATCATGCCCTTCAAACGCCGAGCCCGGCTCCGGCACCCCGTTGGCTTGCACATACGCCTGGGACGCAAACAGCCCCACCGGCCAGCGGGCAATTCGTCGGGCGATCAGGTCCGGGTTATCCGGTCGGGTGTTGCGCACAGCGATGTCGGCTTCGCGCTTGGATAGGCTCAGGATCTGCGTCGAGGCGTCCAATTGCACCCGCACATCGGGGTGCTGCTGATGCAGGCGCGCAATGGCCGGGATCAGGAAGTCGATGGCCATCGAATCCGTGGTGGTGACCCGGACGAGGCCGGTCAACCGGTCGTCCAGCCCTTGAATCTGACGCTGCAGTTCCAGCGCCGAGCGCTCCATTTTTTCCACTGCCGCCAACGCCGCCTCGCCGACTGCGGTCAGTGCATAGCCCTCAGAGGTGCGCAGAAACAACGTGGCACTCAATGACTTTTCCAGCGCAGTGATACGCCGGCCCACCGTGGCCTGATCGACCCCCAGCACCCGCGCCGCACCCCGAAGGGTCGATTCTCGGCACACTGCCAGAAATACCCGTGCGTCATCCCAGTTCATGCGGCGCCCCTAGCGATGCAATTTCGCATCACGATAACGCAAAATCGCTGCGTTATTGCATCAATCAATCGCGATAGGCTGAAGGCCAGCATCCACCTCACTGGACCCTTCTCATGCACAGCACATCGACTCCCCCGCGCAGCGCGATCTGGCTGCCGATCTTCGCCGGCCTCAGCGCCAGCCTGGTCAGCATTGGCCTGGCGCGGTTCGCGTACACGCCACTGATTCCATCGCTGATCCAGGCGCACTGGTTTTCCACCCGCGACGTGGTTTACCTCGGTGCCGCCAATCTGGTCGGCTATTTGATTGGTGCCCTGATTGGTCGCCCCGTCGCGCAACGCACCTCCAACAAAACCGCGCTGCGACTGATGATGGTGGCCGTGACCTTGTCATTCTTTGCTTGTGGCTTTCCCCTGTCGGTGAGTTGGTTCTTCGGTTGGCGCCTGCTGTCGGGCATTGCCGGTGGCGCGATCATGGTGCTGGTGGCCGCCACCGTCTTGCCGCATGTCCCGGCATCCCGCCGGGGGCTGGCCAGTGGTGCGATTTTTCTGGGTATTGGCCTGGGCATTGCCGGTTCGGGGACGATTGTCCCGCCGTTATTGAGCCTCGGCTTGCAACAGACCTGGTTCGGGCTTGGTCTGCTGTCCTTGTTGCTGACCGCTGCCAGCTGGTTCGGCTGGCCGTCAGACACTCACCACACCACCGTCACGCCCTCCGTCGAGGAACCCAAGACAGCCACTGACCGGAACGTTTACCTGCTGTTCGCTCAATACGCGCTCATGGCCGCCGGGCTAGTGCCAGCCATGGTGTTCCTGGTGGATTACGTGGCTCGTGGCCTCGGTGCCGGGCCGCACGTCGGTGCGCTGATTTGGGTGATGTATGGCCTTGGCGCGATTATCGGGCCGGTGAGTTACGGATTTCTGGCGGATCAACTGGGCGCGAAGATGAGTATTCGGCTGGTGCTGGTGGTGCAGGCGATTGCCGTTGGCCTGCTGTCGATTTCCAGCTCCTTTACCGCTTTGGCGTTGCTGGCGGTGATTATCGGCTCGTTCCCGCCGGGCATCGTCCCGCTGGCGCTGGCACGGGTTCACGAACTGATTCCCCAGCATCACCAGCAGCAAATGGCCTGGAGTCGTGCGACGGTTTCGTTTGCAACATTTCAGGCCATCGCCGGGTTTGCCTATTCGGCACTGTTTAACGCCAGCGGCGGTCATCACGCCATGTTGTTTGTCATCGCAGCCGGTGCGATTGTGGTTGCACTGTTGCTGGAACACGTCACGCGGTTGCTGAACCGTCGTGAGGGTTTGCTGCCCGCTTTGAACTGAATCACCGACACCTTGATGCGGTCCCACTTTATGACTTCTTCGTTCCAGGAATTCGACATGACATTGCCCCAAACCATGACCCTGATTGAAATCACCGAGCCCGGCGGCCCCGAGGTGTTGAAACCGCGCCAGGAACCGGTGCCTACTCCGGGTGCGGGCGAAGTGCTGATTCGCGTGCACGCTGCCGGGGTCAATCGCCCCGACGTGATCCAGCGCGCCGGCAAGTACCCGATGAAGCCCGGCATGAGTCCGATCCCCGGGCTGGAAGTGGCCGGCGAAGTGGTGGCGATCGGTACGGACGTCAGCGAGTTTATCGTTGGCGATAAGGTCTGCGCGCTGACCAACGGCGGCGGCTACGCACAATATTGCGTGGTACCGGCCAGCCAGACGCTGCCGATCCCGCAAGGGATGGACTGGGTGCACGCGGCGGCGATCCCGGAAACCTTTTTCACGGTGTGGGCCAACCTGTTCGACATGGGCGGCGCCAGCAAAGGCCAGCGCGCATTGATTCACGGCGGCACCAGTGGCATCGGCACCACCGCGTTGATGCTGTGTCGCGAGTTCGGCGTCAAGGCATTCGCCACTGCCGGCAGTGAGGAAAAGTGTGCGGTGATCCGCCAGTTGGGGGCTGAGCCGATCAACTACCGCGATCAGGATTTTGCCGACGTCATCGCGCAAAAAACCGCTGGCAAAGGCGTGAACGTGATCCTCGACATCATGGGCGGCTCGTACCTGAACCCGAACATCGCCGCCTTGGGCATGGAAGGTCGACTGGTGATGCTGGGGTTTCTCGGCGGCGCTCATGCCAAGGATGTCGACCTGCTGGCGATCATGGCCAAACGCGCAATCATCACCGGCTCCCTGTTGCGCTCACGCACCCGCGAAGAAAAGGCCTCGATTGCCGAGCAACTGCGTGAATACGTCTGGCCAGTGCTCGCCGCCGGGCGTTGCCTGCCGATGATCGACAAGGTCTATGCGCTTGCCGATGCGTCGCAGGCGCATGCGCGGATGGAGGGAGGTGATCACGTTGGCAAGATTGTGTTGACGGTGGATTGATCGAGATGGGTTTAGGCAGTGATGGCCCCATCGCGAGCAAGCCCGGCTCCTACATCTATGGTTACCCCCTTTTCTGCAATACTGTTTTTGATGTCGTGTTTGGCTTGCTTTCATCTATCCGGCGTCTGAGTGGGGCTGTCACCCCGCGCCTCGATGAGAATCGATGCCCAACGACCCTAATTAGTGGAACGGCCTTACAGCCGTGTAGGAGCTCAGGGTTGTCGTCAGGCCGGTTGGCCGTTCACGTCATCAGTTATCCAGCATCGCAAAACCAGGTG
>NZ_MPAK01000001.1:696628-1511187 GCF_002000165.1 Pseudomonas sp. C9
CACGACGGTGCAGGGCTCCAGTTTCGCCAGATATTGGGTGAGCGCTGCCCGCGTAAACTTTTTGCGGTGAACCTCGTGGCCGCGATCATCTTGGGCATGCAGATGAAAGGAGTGTTTTCCGAGGTCGATGGCGGCAATAGCTACGTTGTTCATGGCAATGATCTCCGATGAGCCCCCTGTGAAAGCTTAGTGGGCGATCACAGGGGGCAGCGGGGGTAGCCATTTCATTAGTGGTTTTGTGAACACTGTAGGAGCCGGGCTTGCTCGCGATGGGGGCGCTATAATTCACCACCCAGTTTCCTACGACCGTCGAAATTGTTCCCACCCCCGGCATGCATCTGTTAAAAACCGTCCTTTCCTGCCCACTTTCCGGACGCCGCATGTTGTCGAGTTTGATGAATCGCTTTCGCCGACGCTGGCTGCCGCTGCTGTGCATGGCCCTAGTGATCGTTGGCCTGCCAGTGAGTTGCGGCGTGCTCAAGTACAAAGAGCGCGAGCTGTTGTTTCGCATCGAACCGGGCACGGCAGGCTGGTATCGCGGCTTGCCGAGCGATGTCCAGGAGTTCGACATCAAACCCGCCAGTTTCAAGGCCGGGCAAAACCTGCATGCGTGGTGGTGGCCGGCCGCACGCCGTGATGCACCGTCGATCCTCTACCTGCACGGAGTGCGCTGGAACCTTACGGGCCAGGCGTTTCGCATCGAGCAATTGCGCGCCATGGGCTATTCAGTGCTGGCCATCGATTACCGTGGATTTGGCCAGAGCAAAGGTGATTTGCCGTCCGAAGCCAGTGTCTACGAAGACGCCCGCGTTGCCTGGGAGCGCTTCACCCAGATGCAACCAGACGCCAATAAGCGCCTGATCTACGGCCACTCCCTGGGCGGCGCAGTGGCCATCGACCTCGCGGCAGACCTGGCCGCACAAGCAAAAAAACAACACGCCGAGGTGCCGGTGCGCGGCCTGGTGATCGAGTCCACGTTCACTTCGCTGGGCGATGCCGTGGCCCAAGTGGCCAACAGCAACCTGCCGGTGAACTGGCTGCCGGTGCGTTGGCTGGTGTCGCAGAAATTCGATTCCATCGACAAGATCGTCGACATCAACATGCCGCTGCTGGTGGTCCATGGCCTGGCCGATGCGTTCATGCCGTCGCGCTTCAGCCAGCAATTGTTCAACGCCGCCAATGAACCCAAGCGCCTGCTGCTGGTGCCCGGCGGGACGCACAACAACAGCATGAGTCTGGGCGGTACGCTGTATCGCCAGGCCATCGAGCGCTTGATGAAAACCAAACCAACGCAAGTGGCCGGGCCTAGCGGTAACCCCGGGCTTGCAGGTTGAATAGCTGCGCGTAGCGCCCACCGGCGTTCACCAGCGTGTCGTGATCGCCACGTTCGAGGATGGTCCCCTGGTCCAGCACGATGATGTGATCGGCGTTACGCACGCTGGAAAACCGGTGGGAAATCAGCAACGTCATCCGGTCTTCGGTGTGCTCGCTGAAATGCTCGAACACCGCCGCTTCCGCTGCCGGGTCGAGGGCTGATGTCGGCTCGTCGAGAATCAGGATGTCGGCGTCGCGACGCATGTAGGCGCGCGATAGCGCGATCTTTTGCCACTGCCCGCCGGACAGCTCCTGCCCACCGGCAAACCAGCGTCCCAACTGCGTGGCATACCCTCGATCCAGACGCTCGATGAACGGCGCGGCCATGCCCTGCGCCGCTGCGTCTTGCCAGCGCTGTTCATCGTTGAACGCCAGCGTGTCGCCGACGCCGATGTTTTCGCCGACCGAGAATTGGTAGCGGATGTAATCCTGAAAAATCACCCCGATGCGCTGGCGCAGCGCGTCCTCTTTCCATGCCTGCAAGTCACTGCCGTCGAGCAGGATTCGGCCCTGATCGGGCCGATACAGGCGGGTCAGCAATTTGATCAGCGTAGTCTTGCCCGACCCGTTCTCCCCCACCAGCGCCAGACTGCGCCCAGGAACCAGGTGCAGGTCGATGCCTTCCAGCGCCGCACGACTCGCCCCCGGATAACGGAAGCCGACGCTCTCGAAACGCAGACCATCGCCGGGCACGGCACCCTCGGTGAGATACCCGGAATCGGCAACCACCGGTTCGGCCAGGTATTCATAAAGGCTGGACAGGTACAGACCGTCTTCATACAGACCACTGATGGCGCTCAAACTGCTGCTGACCGCGGTTTGCCCCTGTTTGAACAACACCAGGTACATGGTCATTTGCCCCAGGCTGATGTTGCCGTGAACGGCATCGACCACCACCCACGCATAGGCCAGGTAAAACGCCGCTGTACCGAGCAGGCCGAGGACAAATCCCCAGCTATCACGACGCAACGTCAAGCGACGGTCTTCGGCGTAGAGACGGGCAAACGTGTCGCGGTAACGCTGCAACAACAGCGGCGCGAAGCCGAACAGTTTGACCTCTTTGATATAGCCCTCGTGGGAGAGCAGCGTCTCAATGTAAGTCTGCTGCCGACTCTCGGGCGCCCGACGCGTGAACAGCCGAAAAGCATCCCCGGAAAAATGCGCTTCGGCGAAGAACACCGGTAATGCACCCACCACCAACAGCACCAGCGCCCACGGTGAAAAGTGCACCAGCAACACGCCAAAGCTGATCAGCACAATCAGGTTCTGGATCAGCCCCAACGACTTCATCACCAGCGCCAGCGGCCGCGTCGAAGCCTCGCGCCGCACCCGTACCAGCTTGTCGTAAAACTCGGAGTTCTCGAACTGCACCAACGACAACGTCTGGGCTTTTTCCAGAATCATCGTGTTGACCTTCTGCCCCAACTGCACGCGTAACAGCGACTGCTGAACCGACAATGCCCGTTGAGTCGCCGACAACAACGCCAACACCCCCGCCTCCAACAACACATAACGCACCACCGGCCACAATGGCGCACTACCCTGCTGCGCATGCAACTGCATCGCGTGGACCACCGCGTCGACAATGCGCTGTCCCAGCCATGCGGCCAGCGCCGGGAGTACGCCGGCGATCAGGGTGGCGAGGACCAGGCCCAGGAATAGACCGCGAGAGGTGCCCCAGACCAGCAGCAGAGCGCGTCGGGCCTGGTCGAGTAAGGTGGTGAGGCGGTCAACAGCAAGGTTCAATCCGGACACTCCACCTGAAACCGCGCCCTATACCGCCCCGGACTCTCCCCCGTCCACTTCTTGAACGCCCGATGGAACGCGCTCGGTTCCTGGAAGCCCAGTTGTTCAGCGATGTCGCTGATGCTCGCGCGGCTCTCACGCAACTGCTCAAAGGCAACGCCGCGGCGCACTTCATCCTTGATCTCTTGATACGAGCATCCTTCGCGCTCCAGTTTGCGGCGAAAGGTGCTGGGGCTCAGGTGTTGTTCCAGGGCGAAATCCTGCAAGGTCGGCCACTCGCTGTAATCGCTGTTGCGCAAGCGCTGGTGGACTTGCGAGGCAAGGCCATGCTGGTTGCGGAAACGGATCACCAGCCATTGCGGGGCCGTGCGCAGGAAGACTTTGAGTGAAGCCAGGTCCTGCACCACCGGCAGGCGCAGGTAATGGCTGGCGAATTCGATTTCGGTGCGCTCGGCACCGAAGGTCAGGTTGGGGCCCCACAACAAACGGTCGTCGCTGAGGGAAACGCGCTCGTGACGAAAGTCCGCGCGGTCGATGGGGATGCGCCGCCCGCCCAGCCAGCACAACAGGCTGATCATCAGCACCAGGAACGTCTCTTCGCCAAAACGGCTGACGTCGTCGTTTTGCGCGTGGGTGTCGAGGCTGATGATCGCGCGCTTGCCGCGCACGGTCAGCGTGCCACGAAAGTCGCGCAGGAACAGGGCGAAATTGGCCAGGCACTGGCGCATGGCTTTGTGCAGGTCGGGTTCCTGAATCAAGGCGCGACAGATCAAGGCGAAACTGCCCGGCGGCATGCCATGGGAGTCGAGGCGGAAAAACTCGTCGTCCAACTCACGGATCTGAATCAGCCACAGCGCGGCAAACGCGCTGGCCGGCACCCGCGCCGTAGGCTGATCCATCAACGCCGGGTCGATACCGGCCTGTTCCAACGCTGCGTTCAGGCGCTGTGGATGCTGCGCCAGCGCATGGATCATTGCCTGCACGAAATAAACCGCGACCGAGTCCTTTTCCCGCATGTGAACGTTTCGCTCCCTATCACTTGAAATGGCAAAAAACACCAGCACCGTTGAACAGTTGCGGCATAGGACAACCGACCTGCCGGTTCTAGACTCGCGGCCAATAGTACGCCTTCGACCGTAGCAACGGCCAAGGTATCGCAAGGTTTGACCGTAAGGACGGGAACATGAATCTGCAAAACATTGGGGTGATCGGCGCGGGCACCATGGGCAACGGGATTGCGCAGGTCTGTGCGCTGGCCGGCTTCAACGTGACCCTGATCGATATTTCCGAGAGTGCCCTGCAAAAGGCCCTGGCGACCGTCGGCAAAAACCTTGATCGTCAGGTCGCCAAGGAAACGCTGAGCCAGGAGCAGAAACTCGCCGCCCTCGACAAGATTCGCACCAGCACCGATTACGCCAGCCTGCAGAACGCGCAACTGGTGATCGAAGCGGCCACCGAAAACCTCGACTTGAAATTGCGCGTGCTGCAACAAATTGCCGCGCAGGTCAGTGCCGAGTGCGTGATTGCCTCCAACACGTCGTCGCTGTCGATTACTCAACTGGCCGCCAGCGTCAGCCAACCTGAGCGCTTCATCGGCCTGCATTTCTTCAACCCGGTGCCGGTGATGGGCCTGATTGAAGTGATTCGCGGCCTGCAAACCAGCGATGCCACGCATGCGCTGGCCCTGGACATGGCGACCACCCTGGGCAAAACCGCGATCACCGCCGGCAACCGCCCGGGTTTCGTGGTTAACCGGATTCTGGTGCCGATGATCAACGAAGCCGTTCTGGTGCTTCAGGAAGGCCTGGCCAGTGCCGAGGATATCGACGCCGGCATGCGCCTGGGCTGCAACCAGCCAATCGGCCCGCTGGCCCTGGCGGACCTGATCGGTCTGGATACCCTGCTGGCCATCATGGAAGCCTTCTACGACGGCTTTAACGACAGCAAATACCGCCCTGCTCCGTTGCTCAAGGAAATGGTTGCCGCCGGCTATCTGGGGCGCAAGACAGGACGTGGCTTCCATGCCTATGCCTGAGCGTTGCTCGCGCTTTGCCGAATACCGGGACACCGTGCTGGAGTTGTTCGCCAGCAAGGGTTTCGGTCAGGTCGGCATGCGTGAGCTGGCGACGTGCCTGGGGCTCTCCCCGGGCTCGTTGTACCACCATTACCCGAGCAAGCAGCACTTGCTGCTCGACTTGATCGAAGAGTTCTACGAAGAGCTGCTGTCGACCCTGGACCGCCTCGATCAAAAGGGCTCGGCGAAACGCGACAAGCTGCAGCTGCTGATCCGCGCGCATTTGAATTTGCACCGGGAAATGCCCTGGCATTTTCGCCTGGCGGAACGCGACAGCGGTTGCCTCAATGACGAGCAACAGGCGCGAGTCCGGCAATTGCGCGAACAATACGAACACCGGTTGCTGCTGATGCTCGGCAGCAAAACCCGGGTCGGCGAACAGGCGCAACGTGCCACAGCGCACGCCATCGCCAACTTGCTCAACAGTGCCCCCGGTTGGCTGATGCAACATCCGCTGAATGACCATGAGCGCGATGAAATGCTGGAAAACCTGGTGAGCGGCGCCATCGAACGCTTGCTGCGGCCTTCGGCGCCACGCGCAGTGGCCTGAAAACCTGACGCAATGTCTGGTCGCGCATACCCGAAGCCATAAAACGCCGCGTTTCAATAGAAAAAACGTCTAAACGAATTTTGCCAAACCCGCCCTCTAACGCTTTGCTGTTTGTGTTCAATCACTGCGGAGCCGGCACTGAGTCCGCCACCCTCCGCCTCCTTCCGTGACCGGGAGTAAAACATGAAAATCAATCCTTACCTGATCTTCAATGGCAACTGCAAAGC
Organism: Pseudomonas sp. C9; assembly: GCF_002000165.1. Classification (NCBI taxonomy): domain Bacteria; kingdom Pseudomonadati; phylum Pseudomonadota; class Gammaproteobacteria; order Pseudomonadales; family Pseudomonadaceae; genus Pseudomonas; species Pseudomonas sp. C9. The sequence continues at coordinate 702,600 of NZ_MPAK01000001.1, forward strand.
AGCCTTTACTTTCTATGCGCAAAGCCTGCCCGGCGAAATCGAAGCCATGTTGACGTTCGGTGAAACACCGGCCGGCGAACACGTGCCGACAGACCTCCACGACCTGATCCTTCACACCCGCCTGGTGGTGGGCGATCAGGCGATCATGGGCTCGGACACCACCCCGGACCGGCCCACGGAGGACATGAGCGGGTGTTCCATCTCATTGAATGTAGACAGCATCGCTGAAGCGGAACGCGTCTTCGCTGCCTTGTCGGAAGACGGCAACGTGCAGATGCCGCTGGAAAAGACATTCTGGGCGGCGCGTTTCGGCATGCTGGTGGATCGCTTCGGTGTGTCGTGGATGGTCAATTGCGAGAAAGACCAGTGAGACGACAAGGCATCAGAAAGCGCGGCCGGTAGCGGTTGGGCTTTCTGGCATCTCCCGGACCGTCTGCTACCGTCAACTAGCCACGTGGCAACGGATTGTTCGGAGGAAAGCCGCTATGCCTGCCCCAGTCACCCCCTGGTCCACCCGCTGCAAAATGACGTTGCTGGCGGGCGGCCTTGTCGGCGCCCTGCTGGCGCTCAACGGTTGCGCCACGATTGATGCCCAAACCACCGCGTATGTCGGTGTGGAACATCCCGCGCCGACACTGGCCGCCGAAGTGGTGGTGCTGCGTGCTGCGCCCGCTCGCCCGTTTGTTCGATTGGGTGAAGTATTGATCGACGCCAGCATCGACCCTGCCCCGCCGATTACCCAAGTCGAAGAAAAACTGAAAGAAGAAACCGCCAAGCTCGGCGGTGATGCCGTGGTGGTGGTTTATGACCAAATCGGGACGGTCGGCGCTTATGTCAGCGGACCGCTGTGGAGCCGCGACATTGAAACGATTCAGGGACGCAAACTCAAAGGCATCGTGATCAAGTACAAGTGATCTGGCGATCAGTCGAAGTGCTCAGCCCTTGACGCAGACCACCTGACGCAAGGTGTGCAGCACTTCGACCAGTTCGCGCTGGGCATGCATCACGTCGTCGATGTTCTTGTAGGCCATCGGAATCTCATCGATGACCGCAGCATCCTTGCGGCATTCCACGTGGGCGGTGGCGCGAATCTGATCGTCGACGGTGAACCGGTTTTTCGCCTGGGTGCGGCTCATGGTGCGGCCGGCACCGTGGCTGCAGGAACAGAATGATTGCTCGTTGCCGAGGCCGCGAACGATGAAGCTTTTCGCGCCCATCGACCCGGGAATAATCCCCAGCTCGCCCTTCTTCGCCGACACCGCCCCTTTGCGGGTTACCAGGATGTCCTCGCCGAAGTGCCGCTCTTTTTGCACGTAGTTGTGGTGACAGTTCACCGCTTCCAGCGCAGCCTCGAAAGGTTTTTTGATCACTTGCCGGGTCGCCTGGATCACCGCGTGCATCATCAACGCGCGATTTTGCCTGGCGAAATCCTGTGCCCAGCCTACCGCTTCGACGTAGTCGTTGAAGTGCCGGCTGCCTTCCTTGAAGTACGCCAGGTCGCGGTCCGGCAGGTTGGCGAGGTGCTCGCGCATATCCGCCTGGGCCAGTTGAATGAACAGGTTGCCAATGGCGTTGCCGACACCTCGGGAACCACTGTGCAACATGAACCAGACGCGGTCGGTTTCATCCAGGCACACCTCGATGAAGTGATTGCCGCTGCCCAATGTGCCCAAATGCCCACGGTTGTTGGTCTGGGCGAGCTTCGGGTACTTGTCGGTGATCGCCTTGAAGCGCGAGGCCAGTGCTGACCACGCCTGATCGGCCTGTTTCGGCACGTTGTCCCAGGCGCCTTTGTCGCGAGCGCCACGGCCACCGGTGCGGCCATGGGGCACCGCTTTCTCGATGGCGCAACGCAAACCATGCAGGTTGTCGGGTAAATCCCTGGCGGTCAGCGTCGTGCACGCGGCGATCATGCCGCAACCGATGTCCACACCGACCGCGGCCGGAATGATCGCGCCTTGAGTTGGAATGACGCTGCCGATGGTCGAGCCTTTGCCCAAATGCACGTCAGGCATGACCGCCAGATGCTTGAAGATGAACGGCATCCTGGCGGTGTTGATCAATTGCTGTTTGGCGGCGTCTTCAACCGGGACGCCTTCGGTCCAGAGCTTGATCGGTTTGCCGTGGGCGACGTCCAGCCGTTGGTAGGTCTGTTCTTGCATGATGTCCGGTTTGCTCTCAACTGCCTGCACCGCCATGTGCTTCCTCGAAGAAGTAGTCTTTCCAGCTGCCAGCCTTGTTTTTCAGCACACCCAACGCCTGCAGTTTCTCGGCGTAGATATAGGTTCGCTGTGGCACCACGGTAAAGTCGATTTCCGGGTCGGCGACGATTTTCTCAACCAATGGCAAGGATAGTTTCGATTGCTCCACGCGGATATAGGTCTGCGCGGCTGCGGGCTTGTCAGCCTTGATAATCTGTTCGGCCTCGGCCAGTGCGGCGTAAAACGCCTTGTAGGTTTTCGGGTTCTCATCGTGGAATTTTTCAGTGGTGTACAGCACGTTAAACGTGGCCTGGCCACCCAATATGTCGTAGGAACTCAGCACTTTGTGCACGTTGGGGCTCTGCAATTCCTGGTACTGGAACGGCGGGCTGGAAAAATGCGCGTTGATTTCCGAACCGCCGGCGATCAGCGCCGCTGTCGCGTCCGGGTGGGCCAGGCTGATCGAAATGTCGTCAAATTTTTTGAAGTTGTCCGCGCCAAACTGTCTGGCCGTTTCAATCTGCAGGGTGCGCGACTGGAAACCGACACCCGCTGCCGGTACGGCGATGCGATCCTTTTCAGTGAAGTCTTCGAGCGTTTTAACCTGCGGATTGTTGGTCAGCAGGTAGTTGGGCATCGACCCCAGCGAAGCGATCGCCTTGACGTTTTGTTTGCCCATGGTCCGATCCCAGATCGTCAGCATCGGCGGGACACCCGCAGACACCACATCCAGCGCGCCAGCCAGCAGCGCCTCGTTCATCGCCGTGGCCCCGGAAATACTGCTCCAGTCGACCTTGATGTCGAGCCCCTGCTCCTTGCCCTGTTTCTCGATGAGTTGCTGGTCACGGACCACATCCAGAATCAGGTAACCGATACCAAATTGCTGGGCAATGCTGATGGTGCCTTCGGCCTGAACAACGGGGCTGAGTAACGCACTCACCGCCGCCACGGAAGTGGCCAATAAGGTCAACGTGGAGCGCTTGAAAAGTGTCGTCATGAAAACCTCGGGGTGACGGAAACGCCAATGCCGATAAGTTAAGGAATGACGCAATCCGTAGCAACTGGCGAAGCCTGCTGCTACGAAGTGCGTGATGGCTGAACTGGCTGACGAATTCAGAGCTTGGCGATCGAGACCTCGGTGGATTTAACGAAGGCAATCACTTCGCTGCCCACTTGCAATTCAAGATCGCGCACCGAGCGTGTCGTAATCACTGAGGTGACGATTCCGGAGGCGGTTTGCACGTCGATTTCGGACACCACTTCGCCTTGTACGATTTCCTTGATGACGCCTTTGAACTGGTTGCGGACGTTGATCGCTTTGATGGTCATGTTGAGGCTTCCTGTCTGATGTCGGGCACCTGCGTACGAAGGTGCAGGCCCTCAAAGTGCACCACCCGCACAAACAACAAAAGGAATAAATAATTATCTATTTATTCCTTTTTTGCATATAAATACTGAAAACGCTCAGGGATGAATCCAGAATGAAAAGCGCCTGAATTTGCTGGCCGTCCACCAGACCACCCCGCCATAGCTGAAATTGTTGCTGCCTGCCTGACTCTGCAAAGGGGTCACCACCACGCCGTTTTTTCTCTGCGCGCGATGATCATCCGTTTCTGGAACGACCGCACAGATATGGCCCGATTGGTTCAAGTCAACTCGCTGACCTGAAATGAAACAGACACTTCCAGCGTTTGCAGCTTCTTGAACCTCATTGATATCGAATGATCGCGTCCAGCCAAAATCACTGCCGAACTCCTCAAACCAATTGTTCAAGCTGTTTGCACTTAACTCGCTCACAGTCTTTTCGTACTGCACCGCGACAGGATTGCCTTTGGCGAGTTCGGCAATGGCTTTGCGGGTCCACCAGACACGAGGCAGATAAACCCCGGCAAGGCAGCAAAAGTCGTAAGCGTAGATATTGCAGTAAGTTTCACTTTTTGACTTCGTATAGCGCGGGTTACTGGCCACCCCCAACCACTCGATGATGCGATGCAAGTCCCGGACTTTTTCCGTTGCACTGCCCTGCGCACGAGATGGCATACCGTTTTCGTTCAAGGGGAACGCCCGCCCCTCGGCTGCTGAGCGCAGTATTGGGTGTTTGGGTGTCAGGTGAGCAGGACTGATAGATGTAGCGGCAGGGAGATTGTCGGGGGCGCCTTCGGGCGCAAGGTATTGACTGTTTACATACCCCGTAACCGACACACCATTGAGCATCGTGCTGACCTGCCACCAGTCAGTTTGGGTACTGTGCACTCCCAGCTTCTCGACCTTTTGCCCTTGGGGCAAAGTAGCCAGTCGATTTTTCGGTGCAACACTCGGTTCGCTGCGTAAGTTGAGGGTACTGGCCGTCACTGTATACGAAGACATCGCTACCTCCTGTACCTGTTGGTCATTGGTCGGGGTGAGGTGAGGTGAATTCAGTACGGGATCAATAACTCCACCCACAACTCATCGGGCGCATAACTTAACGTGACCGGGTTAGCCGGATCCGTCGGTGAGTTGGCGAAGGCCTTGATTTCGCTTGCAGGGTTTCCATCCCCGGAAACGATCCGCTGTCTGGTACGTTGCTGCAAGGCACTCAGGAGATCCGGGTAAGGCATATTCCAGTCATTGCCTTTCGCCACATCGGCGACCACCGGGATCATCGCCACCAACCTGGAATCATTCATCTTTTCCAATCCTGCGGCACGAGCAGTGGCGTTATGGCTGCAATGGTGGCCGACTTTGTAAAGCGTGGCCCGAGCGAGGATGTCGTCTCGGGTCAGCGGCAGAGGCTTCCCTGACATAGCGTCTTTGGGGTAAGTCTGGTCGCCCCAGGACAGCCAGTTGCCCACCTGGGCATCGCCTGGAAAGAGCAGGATCTGGCCGTCCGGCAACTCGAACGCCAGGACCAGACTGGTGTTGTTGGTGTCCGAATCCATTTTCAGGGCCAGGGTTTCCGCGCCGTCCAGCCATTCGTCCTCAATGCAGCGCCATTGGTCAACGCTGCCAAAATAGCGCTGCTCGACGCTGCTCGACTCTTCATCCCCCCCGCCATGGGTATCCGTTTCATCTGCGACCCTGGAGAAAGGTCGCTGATAAGGCGGCGCGAAGGGTGAGTCGACATTGTCCGGAACCTCGCCTTTGAGTCGCAGCGTGCGTTCCTCCAGCGCCATGGCCTCATCCAGGCTGGTCATGTACACCTCTTTCCCCGCCCCCTTGCTCGGCAAATCCTTGCGCAAGCGCTCTTCGGATCGCGGTGGCCCCATGACATACGCCTTGAGCGCGTCGATGGCGGCGGGTCGCACAACATCACCGGGTTCCAGGTACCGGGTCACTTTCGATCCGGCCTTGTCCTTGAGCTTCTCGATGGTCGTGCGCTTGTCTTTTTCTTTACTGGCCGGCGGGTCGATGAAGGCCGACAGACCGTGCACGGTCTGGATTCGTGCATCCTGGTGCAATGGGGTGCCACGCCCGCTAAGGCCGACGACACCCGCCAACGCCACTTTCGCCTTTTTGAATCGGGCGTGCAGTGCGACGGCCTGGGAATCATTCGAGTTCTCGGTCCAGGCCAGCCAGAGTTCACCGATGCGAAAATCATCACCAAAAAAGCGCGCTTGCTCATACAGGAAGCCGCTCGTGTGATCGTGATGCTCGTGGGTTACCACCACCAGGTCGAGCAAGCCGCCAGTGGTTTTTTGAAGGTCGTCGACAATACGCGTCATTGTCTGTTTGGCCCCCGTCACCCCTTGAAGCACACCGCAGTCGATCAAGATGTGGCGGGTGATCCCGGCGTCCAGATAGCGAAGCAGAAAGCAGTCGCCCAAAATCCCGCGGTACATGCGAATCGCCACCTTGCCCTGCAAATCTGCATTGGTCATGGCGTCAGACTCCACGGTGGGTCATGGCAAAGGGGTTATCGTCCGCGCGCGGTTCTCGATAAGTCATGGCCAGAGAGTCGTTGCCGGTTTGCAGGAAGCGCCTCTGGGCATCCAGACGTTCATCGTCATCGATGCGCTTGCGGATGACATAGCGCAGGGTGCCATCACGCAGGTCAATGATCAGTGTCGCGCCCCCTCGGAACGTGAAGTCATAGGAACGGCGATCATCCTTGCGCGGGGCTTGCTGGTCTTCCTTGAGTTGTTGCGCGCTGTCGAAGTAACCGCGACGGCGCTGGGTAATTTCCACGACCAGTTGCCGAAGGTCCTGCCCGTCCGGCCCGGCCCTGCGACACGTGCGGACCGAATGCACCTCCACGGCAGGTTGAACACCATCCCATCCTACAAACAACGCCCCTTGCTTCTTGGTTGCGTCGGGATGGGCCATGAAGAAAATCCCCAAGACCTTCTCCCATTCAGCGTCATGGTCTGACTCTTCCATCAGCCAGTTCCACACCACTTGACGATTGTGCTCGGACTGGAGAAATGCATTGCCCCGCAGGTACTGCGGCGTTAAATCAAGTGAGCCACCTGGCCAATTGGATTTGGGCGGTGCCTGAAAGGCCAGCAGGTCATCGGCGGTCAGGGAAAGCTCTTCTGTCTGATAACCCTTCAATGATTCCCAGAGCAAACTGTCCGGCGCCAGTGATAAGCATTTGTCCGGAAAAATGCCGCGCCGACGGAACGCCTGGATAACTGCCAGGCGATAGTGCATGCGGTCGTCCGGTACAAGGTCGTTATCGGCGGTGACAATGGCCCGCAGAAACTCGCCGAAGTGCACATCCACGGGTGGCAAATAGTCCAATGCACGAATGCACATCCTCAGGACATGATCGGCAGCCTTCACGGCTTCGCGGGTCAGGCGTGCGATCAATTCGGTCGACAGGTTGGCCGTCGATGCCTTGTCATGCCCTGCCAGCCGAAAAAGATCGGTCGTACGTTGCTCGTAAATGGTGATGAATGCGTCGAACACAGCGGCGACCAGTATCGCGCCGCGTTCATGGGGCTCGCTCAATTGTGCAAGCCGCGTAGGGTCAGGCAAGCCGTCCTTGCCCTTTTCGTCGATTGCATCGCGCAATGCCGAGTAGCGCCCCGACGCCTCGCCGAACTGACGGGCCAGGCCGCTCAACCAGGAACGCTCGGTCAGATCCCCACGGCGCGCGGCCAACTGACTGGACACCACTTCCGGCAACGTAAAATGCATCAACAGTGCAACGATGTCGGCGAAGGCTTCGTGAAACGCCAGGCTATCAACGCTGGTGGATTCGATGTAACGACGGTGCAAGCCATCCAGAATGGCGTGCGTGGTTTCATGCGCGACAATATCGTGGGACAACGCCGTGAATATCCAGCCACCCGGCAAGTTCACCCCGGCGTTGCTCAGTGATGCCTTGAAGTAACCGAACAACAACGCCTTTTTTGCCGGGCTGTAGTAGGCATTCGCTTCGCGTAAGGCGTGAGGATAAATACGTAACCGGCGGACATAGCCGTAGGTCAGCTTCTTTGTCCGCTTATCCTCGATAGCTCTGGGTGACCAGAACACTTTGCGCCCCAGTGCCCGCTCGAACAATTTGATGGTTTTCATCGCAACGGCGAAGACCATTTGCTGATGGAAACGCGGGTCGCCCTCCGAAGGCGCGATGCCATCCTGGGCCAACACATGCGGGTCATTCAAGTTAACCGGTTTGTAGAACTGGCCGCTGGTAGGATCGACATCAATGACCTCCAGGTACTCGTTCACCGGTCCCGGCAAGATATCGGGTTCCCAACGCTGCTCCCATGGCAATTCGATGGTGGCGTGGTTGATCCGCACCGTGTCCATTTGAGTCGAGGCTTGTGGGTCGAATGCATACACCCGCAGTTTGCGCATGGCCGGTGGTGCGTAGTCGGACTTGTCCACACTCGATCTCCTTGTCTGACTAACCGTTTAAATTCAACAACGCGAGAAACTGCCAACTGGGAACAGAGCCATAACTCGATATAAGTGGCCGGGCTTCGGATCAGCCATTGGCAATTGACTACCAGTCAAGAGCGCTTAGTGATTGATGTCAAAGAAAGGCATATGAAATTTCGCTATGCGTTCTATTACCAGCAAAATATTGAAAAGCAAGTGATAAGTTACCTTTACACCGGCGTTTATATCCCTGCGCATAATTTGCTAATTCACCACTTGCGATTATATTTTCATCAGCGTTCGCATGAACCGGGTCAGCGCTCGATGCTGCATGAGTCCCCCTCAACTAAGAAGGAGCAGTATCGATGTGGCCCACCCACTTAACAGCAGCGAACTTCAAGTATCACTGGCTGTCGGCATTCGTCTTGTCATTGCTCGCATGGCTGGCGATCGCCATGCCCGCAAAGGCTGAAGTCGCCCGCTTGTTTGTACAACCCGGCGCCACGATCATCGTGGCGCAAGGCAACGAAGAGATCAAAATTGAGGGCACAGCACCTGCAGGTGCACGGGTACTCACCACTGGCACACCCAGCAATTACTGGGTTCTGATCTATACCGCCGCGAACCCGCCTCCTTCAACAGGCGAAGTGCCCATCACTTTTAAGCAAGGCGAAACGTCAAAAACCAACCTGTTAGAAATTACCAATACTCCGACTGCGCAAGACCCCGCATTGATCGGCAAGACAACGCGGCTTCTTTTTGCAATGCTCATATTGGCAGTGATACTCGAATCGGCATTCGCCGTGGTGTTCAACTGGCGAGTCTTCCTGGAGTTCTTTGATGGACGCGGCGTTCGCACGGTCGTGATGTTTCTTGCTGCTTATCTCATCATTAAAAGTTTCAACATCGACTTCGTTGCCGACTTGATGAACATCTATATTTCGCAGGTAACATCCAGTTTTGAAACACGATTCCTGACGGCACTCGTACTTGCCGGTGGTAGTGCAAGCGTCAACTCACTGATGGTCGCCCTGAACTTGCGACAAAATCGCAAGGCTGAAAACATCGCGCCGAAGCCGCCAAAGACCAAGGCTTGGGTCGCCTTGAAAGTACACCGGAATCTTGCGGAAAGAATCGTGGAAATTACACAACAATCAACACCGGTGGTCGATGGCAGCACGCCTCAACGATTAATGGGTGTGATTCGTCCACAAAACGTCTTGCAACGTCTCGCGAAGTACTTTTGGCGTGATGTCGAGCGCGTGCCGATGACTGCCGGCATCGAGGTTGATCCGGGTTTTGAATACACATTCATCATTCGCGGCGTAAACGAGCACGATGAAGTCATTTATTGCGATGCTTCCGGGGTGTTGCTGAAGAAAAAGGAAGAGAAAGAGGAGTACACCCCCACTCCCCGCTCCTATGTATTTGCCGCAGGTGCCATCGTTGATTTTGAGGTCACTCTTTGATGGTGCGAGACAGGGTAGTAAGGCCTCGTTGGCAGCCGAGTAGGGGCAAGTTACCGAGTGTTTACAACCATTCGTCGCATAGGGAAACCTGGCGCTCAACGCGCCAGAGTTCTGGCTTGGGGTTTGCAAAGGCCGATCTGGCATCCCAGAAACGACGTAATTCTGACGCAACGGCCATCCAATTAACGCTTAAGGACCCCAGCGAAACGCTTGGTGAGTCACCGGAGATTTAACGTGTCAACCCTCAGTGAAATCGCAGCGAACCACGCGAGAATGGCAAAAGCACAGGCAGTAGAGTCGATCGCGGTGAGTGAGCGGCACGTTCAAATTGTGGGGAGCTTCGAAGTCCCCTCCCTGGAAGAACAACCTCACATTCCAATGCACTTGATTGCTGGCGCTCAGGACAATCATCTCGGACAGGCACCTGGTTACTCGCTCTGACAGTGATTGTTTGGCGAGGAGTGGCACCAACCGGTTGGTGACCACTCCGCGCGCCCTCACCTTTGCCTGCCACTGCCCAGGGAGTCGGGCCACTCAATCCAGTCGCGCGACCTTGTTTTCACCGCTGTCCCAACCACCGCCCAACGATTTGTAGATAGCGACGATCCCTCGATACTGTTCAGTCTCACCCAGCGCCTGAGCATCCTCGGCATTGAGTCGCTCGCGCTGTGCATCCAGCAAAACCAGGTAGTCCACCGTCCCTTCCTGGTACTGGATCGCCGCCAGGTCCGCCGCTGCACGGCTCGACTCGCTTTGCTTGATCAACGAGAGCAAGCGTTGTTGGCGTTTGCCATAGTCGCTGAACGCATTTTCAGATTCTTCCAGCGCCAGCAGCACTTGCTGCTCATAAGTGGCCAAGGCGCCTTCTGCGTTGGCATTGGCACCGCGAATGCGCGCTCGCACACTGCCCAGATCAAAGGCCGCCCAGGTAATGCTCGGGCCCAGTCCCCATGCCCGGGCGGCACTGGAACCTATTTGCGAACCGCGACTCGCGGTGAAACCGAGAAACCCGCTCAAGCTGACCCGAGGGAACAAATCGGCGGTGGCCACGCCGATATCCGCCGTGGCGGACGCCAGTCTGCGCTCGGCGGCAAGGACATCAGGACGCCGGCGCAGTAACTCGGCGGGATTGCCTATCGGCAGTGCTTTGGCGATCGCTGGCAAGTCGGCCGGCTCCAACGACACGCTCAATGTATCCGGGCGCTCGCCCAAGAGCGTAGCGATGCGGTTTTTCTGCCGTACCTGCTCCGCTTGCAGTTGCGGCACCGTCGCCTCGACAGCAGCCAACCGGGCATCGGCACGCACCACGTCGAGTTCATTGCCCACCCCGGCATCACGCAGGCTGACTGTCACAGTGCGCGAGTCTTGCTGATTTTTGAGGTTGGCCAAGGCTATTTTTTCCCGCAGTTGCGCGCCCCGTAACTGCCCATAGGCATCGACCAACTCGGCAATCATGGTCACGCGAAGTTGATACAGGTCGGCGGCCACGGCGTCTTCCTGAGCGTCGCTGGACTCCAGTTGACGCTGGATCCGGCCAAACAGATCGACTTCCCACGCCATGTCCAGGCCCAGGTCATAACGCTCGGTATTGACGCGGTTTTCGGTCTGCCCTGGCACTTGTGCCTTGCCCTGATGGCTGCTCACGCGGCTGGTGACGACCGGTAAGTTGTCGTTGCTGATGTCATCACGAATCGCACGGGCTGCTTTCCAGCGAGCGAAAGCGACCCGCAGATTGCGGTTGCCCTCAAGGGATTTGCTCACCAGTTGGTTGAGTGTGGGGTCGTCAAACTGCCGCCACCACACCGTCTCGAAATGAGTTTGATCATAGTTGCTGGTCTGTGCCGAGACGACATTCGCAGGTGCCGTGTCAGGTGTTTTGTAATCGGGGCCAACCGTGCAGGCGGCGAGCGCAGCGACCAGAAGACCGGGTAAAAAAAGCGTTGAAGCATTCATCAGTGTGCCTCCGAATTCGAAGCGTTTGCCGGGTGGACATGGGTGACTTGGCGCGCGTTTTTGCGCTCGATGTAGCGACGAATCAGGACAAAGAAAACCGGGGTCAACAGCAATCCGAAGAACGTCACACCGAGCATCCCGGAGAACACCGCCACCCCCATGGCCCGGCGCATTTCCGAACCGGCACCGGTGGACGTCACCAGCGGGATCACCCCCATGATGAACGCGAACGAGGTCATCAGGATCGGTCGCAGACGCATGCGGCAAGCATCCAGGACAGCCTCCAGCGGCGACATGCCTTGCTCTTGTCTGTCCTTGGCGAACTCGACTATCAGAATCGCGTTCTTGCAGGCCAGGCCTACCAGTACGATCAAGCCGATCTGGGTGAAGATGTTGTTGTCGCCCTTGGAAATGATCACCCCGGCAATCGCCGACAGCAGGGTCATCGGGACGATCAGGATCACCGCCAGCGGCAGGCTCCAGCTTTCATACAACGCAGCCAGTACCAGGAACGCCAACAGCACGCAGAGCGGGAACACCAGCAGCGCCGTATTGCCCGACAAAATCTGCTGGAAGGTCAGGTCGGTCCACTCGTAGGTCATGCCATTGGGCAGTTCTTCCTTGAGCAGCTTTTCAATCGCGGCCTGCGCCTGGCCGGAGCTGTAGCCAGGGGCTGCGCTGCCGTTGATTTCCGCGGTGACGAAACCGTTGTAGTGCGAGACCCGATCCGGCCCGGACGTCGGGCTGACGTTGACGAAAGTGGCCAACGGGATCATCTCGCCGCGGTCATTGCGCACCTTCAACTGACCGATTTGCTCGGGTTCCTGACGGAACTGTTGCTCGGCCTGAACATTGACCTGATAGGTACGACCGAAACGGTTGAAGTCATTGGCATACAGCGAGCCGAGATAGACCTGCAACGTGTCGAAAATTTCACTGATCGCGACGCCGTGGGTCTTGGCTTTTTCTCGGTCGATGGCCGCCTCGACTTGCGGCACATTGACCGTGTAGCTGGTGAACAGGTTGGCCAGCTCCGGCACGCTGCGACTCTTGGTGATGATGTTCATGGTTTCTTTGTACAGCTCGTCATAACCCAGGTTGCCCCGGTCTTCGATCTGCAGGCGGAACCCGCCAATAGTGCCCAGGCCTTGAACCGGTGGTGGCGGAAACACCGCAATGTAAGCGTCCTGGATGCTGCCGAACTTGCCGTTCAATGAAGCGGAAATCGCCCCGGCAGACAGGCTAGGATCCTTGCGTTCATCGAAGGGCCGCAAGCCGATGAACGCGATACCGGCGTTGGGGCTGTTGGTGAAACCGTTGATCGACAAACCCGGGAATGCCACGGCGCTGTCGAAACCCGGCTCGTTCATCGCGATGGTGCTCATGCGACGGATCACCGACTCGGTGCGATCAAGGCTGGCCGCATCTGGCAATTGCGCAAAGGTCACCAGGTATTTTTTATCCTGGGTCGGCACGAAACCGGTCGGGGTCGTGCTGAAGCCCAAGTACGTCATCGCGATCAGTCCGGCGTAAACCAGCAAGGCCACACTGCTGCCGCGGATGATTTTGGCCACGGCAACCACATAGCCGTGACTGGCCTTGTCGAAGAACCGGTTGAACGGTTTGAACAACCAGCCACCGAGCACACGATCCAGCACCCGGGAGAAACGGTCTTTTGGCGCGCCGTGGGCCTTGAGCAGGACCGCAGCCAATGCGGGCGACAAGGTCAGGGAGTTGAACGCCGAGATCACCGTCGAAATGGCAATGGTCAACGCGAACTGTTTATAGAACTGTCCGGTCAAGCCGGAAATAAACGCTGCCGGTACGAACACCGCGCACAACACCAAGGCCGTGGCGATGATCGGCCCCGTCACCTCGCCCATGGCTTTTTTGGTCGCCTCGATCGGTTCAAGCCCCGACTCGATGTTGCGCTCGACGTTCTCCACCACCACGATCGCATCGTCGACGACGATCCCGATGGCCAGTACCAGACCGAACAGCGACAGGGCGTTGAGCGAGAATCCGAGCAAGTGCATCACGGCGAATGTGCCGATCAACGACACCGGTACCGCGACCAGTGGAATGATCGAGGCGCGCCAGGTTTGCAGGAACAGAATCACCACCAGCACCACGAGGATCAGTGCTTCAAACAGGGTATGAACCACGGCTTCAATCGAGCTGCGCACGAAGATGGTCGGGTCGTAGACGATCTCGTAGTCCATGCCTTCCGGGAAGTTTCTCTTCAACTCGGCCATCTTCGCCCGCACCTGGTCGGAGATGTCGATGGCATTGGAGCCCGGGCGCTGGAAGATCGGCATCGCCACCGCTTCCTGGTTGTTGAGGAAGGCGCGCAACGCGTATTGGTTGGAACCAAGCTCGACCCGGGCGATGTCTTTGAGGCGGGTAATTTCACCGTTACTGCCCGCGCGGACGATGACGTTTTCGAACTCTTCTTCGGTGACCAACCGCCCCTGAGAGTTGATCGACATCTGGAAACTTGTGGCATTGGGCGCGGGCGGTGACCCCAGTTGCCCGGCCGCGACCTGACGGTTCTGCTCGCGTACCGCGTTGACCACATCGATAGCGGTGAGATTGCGCGACGAGGTTTTCTGAGGGTCAAGCCAGATTCGCAGCGAGTAGTCGCCGATACCGAACATCTTCACGTCACCAATACCGTCCAGGCGCGCCAGCTCATCCTTGACGTTGAGGATCGCGTAATTGGACAGGTAGAGCATGTCGTAGCGCTTGTCCGGCGAGACCAGATGCACCAGCAAAGTCAGCTCGGGAGAAGCTTTGTCGACCGTGATACCGATGCGCGTGACTTCCTCGGGCAGCTTGGGTTCGGTGCGGGTCACACGGTTTTGTACCTGGACCTGAGCGTTGTCCAGGTCAGTGCCCAATGCGAACGTCACGGTGAGCGTCAGTCTGCCGTCAGCGGTGGACTGCGAGGACATGTACAGCATGTTCTCGACGCCGGTGATGGCTTGTTCGAGCGGCGCCGCAACGGTTTCACCGATGACCTTGGGGTTGGCCCCCGGGTAGTTGGCATGCACGACCACCGTCGGCGGCACCACTTCGGGGTATTCGCTGATCGGTAGCTGGAACAGCGAGATCACCCCGGCGATCAGGATCAGCAGCGACAGCACCGCCGCGAAGATCGGCCGCGTGATAAAGAACTGAGAGAATTTCATGGCGGTGTTCTCTTATCCGCGAGGTGAAACGGACGCATCCGTTTTCACCAGCGCCGGTGATTTGTCTGAGATCGAGGACGGAGCGGCAGGTTGATTGCCCGCCTCGATGGCCTGACGTTGACGGTTCAGGGTCGCGACGGTTTCCGCATCGGCCATCGGCGCATCCTGCGGGGCGACCACAGCGCCAGGGCGAACCCGTTGCAGGCCGTTGATGACGATGCGGTCCTCTTTCTGCAAGCCGCTGCGCACGATGCGCAAACCTTCGAGCTTCGGCCCAAGATCGACGCTGCGGTACACGGCCTTGTTGTCCTGATCGATCACCAGCACGAACTTCTTGCCCAGGTCGGTGCCCACCGCTTCGTCCTTGATCAGCAGGCCGGCATAGGCTGCGCTGCCCACCAGCTTCAACCGGGCATACAAGCCCGGGGTGTATTGGCCGTCAGCATTGTCGAACACCGCGCGACCACGAATGGTGCCGGTCTTGGGATTGACCCGGTTGTCGACGAAGCTCATTTGTCCGAGGTGGCTGTTGCCCTCCTCGTTCGACAGGCCCATGTACACGGGGGTGGTTTGACTGCGTTGCCCTTGGCGCGAGAGCTGGCTGTATTTGAGGAACAAGCGTTCGTCTGCATCGAAATAGGCATAGACCTTGTCGGTGGAGACCACGCTGGTCAGGGGTGTGGTGTCGGCTGTCACGATGTTGCCGGCGGTGATTTCAGCACGGCTGACACGGCCGGAAATCGGGGCGGTGACGCGGGTGAAACTGAGGTTCAGGCGTGCAAGGTCCAACTGCGCCTGAATGGCATCGGCACCGGCCTTGGCTTCTTGCGCGGTGGTGGTGCGGGTGTCAGCCAGCTCGGCGGAAATGGCGTTGCTGCTCAACAGACGCTGACCACGCTGCGCTTCATTACCGGTGCGAACCAGCGTGGCGCGAGCCTGTTGCAGCTGCGCTTCGATACGATGGACTTCGTGTTCGAACGGACGCGGGTCAATCTGGAACAGCAAATCGCCTTTCTTCACCAGCACACCGTCGGTAAAGGCAACACGTTCGATCTGACCGGAAACCCGTGGGCGGACCTCAACGGTTTCCGGTGCTTCCAGACGGGCAGTCACTTCATCCCATTCAGTGATGGGTTGCTCAAGCACTTTGGCGACGGTGACGTGCGGCGCTCCCGGAGCCTGAGCGGCGTTGGGTGTTCGATCACACGCGGTGAGGACCGTCAGAGCCAACACAGCAAGGGGATAACGCAAAGGTTTCAGTGACTGTTCCATGGGGGGTGTCCGCCAGACGGTTTAGGAATTTCCGGATTCTCGACCTCGCGCGAGGTATCGACGAATTGAACGGAGTGAAGTTGGGTATCAACTTAAATGATTATCGTCATGTTTAAAGGCAAAAAAAGAGACTTACCCCGGTTCAAGCCTTGTTATTCGCCAGCGCATGACACACAGAATCCAGCGCTGGCCCCAGCGTCTGCGCCGCACACAACGCCCGCGCGGTGGGCACCATGGTGCGTCCGTGGCGCTCAAACAATGGGTCGTTGAACAGCCTTCGCAATCGCACCAGGGATCCGCTGACCGCCGGTTGTCCGAGCGACAGTTTCTTCGCGGCACGGCTGACACTGCGCTCCTGCATGAGCGCTTCGAAAACCACCAGCAGATTCAAATCGATACTGCGAAGATCATTACGTTGCATAGATCAGCCCACGTAGAGTGTTGTGGCATGAGCCAGCGGCTCGGGAGTCGCCAGACATTCGCCGACACCGACAAAGCCATTGCGGCGATCTTATATGACGAACATAATAAATAACAACATCTCAGCGACACGTGGCCTTGGCAAGGCCCGTTCGGCGACAGGAGCCGTTCATGAAAGTCACGAAAGACCAGGCAGCAGCCAACAAAGAGGCGATCCTCACTGCCGCGTCCCGCTTGTACCGGGAAAAAGGCATCGACGGGATCGGCATCGGCGAACTGTCGCGTTCAGTCGGCCTGACCCACGGCGGCTTCTACGGACAGTTTCCAGGGGGCAAGGAACAGCTGGCTTCAGAAGCCGTCAGCCGCACGTTCGAGTCCAACATCCAGGATTGGCAAAACGCTAAATCCATACCGGCGCTGATTGAGGGCTACCTGACGCAAAGCCACATGGATAACTGGACCGAAGGCTGCCCCATCCCCGCACTGGCCGCTGACGTCGCCCGAACCGGCGGCACGGTCAGCAGCTCGTTCACCAAAGGCGTCGAGCGCTTGATCGAAACGCTGATGGTGCTTGTCGAAGGCGAAAACCATGAGGAGAAGTACAAGGAGTCGCTGCGAATCCTGTCCGCAATCGCTGGCGCAATGCTCATTGCCAGGGCCCTGGACAAACCCGAGTTGTCACAGCAGGTCTTGCAGTCGGTCATCAGTGCCTGGCCTGCCAGCCCTCCTCCAAAAGAACGGGCGGTGAAACGTCGCTCAACGGATGAGGACTGAATGGGGTATCAAATTTGCCGGCAAATGGATGCGAGCAAAAAAAACGTGGCGTGAGGTTGCCCTCACGCCACGTTCATTTACTACCCCGGGAAGTCCGCGTCCAGCCAACTCCCGGTGGCCTCAACCTTCAGCCAACGCGTGTTCGCGAATGAGCTTCTTGTTGATTTTCCCCACACTGGTCTTGGGGATTTCAGCCACGAACTTGAACTGCTTGGGGATCGCCCATTTGTTGATGCGGCCACTCTCGACAAAGCCTTGAAGATGCGCTTCAAGGATTTTACGATCCAGATACTGCCCCGGTTCGCACACCACCAGCGCCATGGGCCGTTCGCCCCACTGTTCATCGACAATGCCGACGACCGCGACGGACATCACCGCCTCGTGCTCGCTGATCAGGCTCTCCAGCTCCAGGGAGCTGATCCACTCGCCCCCGGTCTTGATCACATCCTTGATTCGGTCTTTGATTTCCACCCCGCCCAACGGGTCGATGGAAGCCATGTCGCCGGTGTGCAGCCAACCGCCCTGCCACAGCTCGGCACCCTTTTCGGGCTCATGCAAATAGCCTTGGGTCAGCCAGGGCGCGCGGACCACGATTTCCCCAAGGGACTCACCGTCATGGACAACGTCATTGCCACTGGCATCGATGATTTTCAGGTCAACCATCGGCACCGGTGTCCCGGTCTTGATGCGGGTGGCCAGTTGCTCCTCGGTGGATTGCGCAAGGTCGTCTTCACGCAGGTAAGTCAGGCACAGCAGTGGGCAGGTTTCCGACATGCCGTAACCGCAGTGCACCGCAATCCCTTTGGCGCTCGCCTCGCTGGCAATCCCCAGGGTCAACGCGCTGCCGCCCAGGAGCATTTTCCAACCGTCGAAACGGGTCTGTTTGGCCGCCTCGCAGTTCAGGATCATTTGCAAAATGGTCGGTACGCAGTGGGAGAACGTGACCTTTTCTTCGCGGAAGAGTTTGACCAGGCTGTTGGGTTCGTAGCGGCCGGGATAGACCTGCTTGATGCCCATCAGTGTCGCGACATACGGCACACCCCACGCATGCACGTGAAACATCGGCGTGATGGGCATGTACACGTCATCGGAACGCAGCAGTGGCTGACCTTGATAAACGCCCAGCGTGGCGACGGCATTCAACGTGTGCAAGACCAATTGGCGATGGGTGAAATACACCCCTTTCGGGTCGCCGGTGGTACCGGTGGTGTAGAACAGCGTCGCCACCGAGTTCTCGTCGAAATCGGGGAAGTCGTACTGGTCTGAGGCCTGGGACAGCAGGTGCTCATACTCGCCCAACACCGGTAATGAGGTATCGGTCGCCGAATCGTCCGTCAATTGCACGTAGCGTTTGACGGTGGTGAGTTTGTCCTGGATCGGCTCCAGCAACGGCAGGAAATCATCATGCACCAGCACCACATCGTCTTCGGCGTGGTTCATGGTGAAGAGCACCTGGTCCGGCGAAAGACGGATGTTCACCGTGTGCAGCACCGCGCCGATCATCGGCACGGCGAAGAAGCACTCCAGGTAGCGATGGCTGTCCCAGTCGAGCAATGCCACGGTGTCGCCAGCCTTGACGCCGGCCGCCGTCAGGGCATTGGCCAGCCGGCGGATACGCTGGTTGAGCGTCTGGTAGCTGTAGCGCAGTTTGTCGGCATACACGATTTCCCGGCCCGGCTCGTAGCGCACACCGGACAGCAAGAGCTGTTTGATCAGCAAGGGATAGGCATAGGCGCCGTCGGCGGGCGGGATTATTTTTGTCGCCATCATGGTTGGGGGTTCCTGGTCCTTTTTAGCGTTGGCTCAATGCCCCGTGATGCACACGGTTGCATTCGACTTCCGGCGCTAGGCCGGAAGTCGCGGGGGCATGGCGATCAGAACTGCTCTGCATCCAGTTCGTAGAGGCATTCGCTGCCGGCCTGGGCCGACGCGCTCAACGAATGGATGCGCGGCAACAACCGGGCGAAGTAGAAACGCGCGGTGCCGAGCTTGCTCGCGTAGAAGTCGTCCTCGGAAGGCGCGCTCAGGGCGGCCTTGGCCATCAGCGCCCACATGTAGGCGTAGGCGGTGTAGCCGAACACATGCAGGTACTCGACCGAGGCTGCACCGATTTCGTTCGGGTTGTTTTTCGCCCGGTCCAGCAACCACTCGGTCAATTCGTCGAGGGTGTCCAGCGCGGCGTTCAACGGCTTGGTGAACTCGCCAAGGTCAGCACTGGCGTTGGCGGTGAAGTCGCGAATTTCCGAAGCGAACAGACGATAGAGCGCCCCGCCGCTGGCGACGATCTTGCGCCCGGCCAGGTCCAGCGACTGGATGCCGTTGGTGCCTTCGTAGATCTGCGTGATGCGTACGTCGCGCACCAGTTGCTCCTGGCCCCACTCGCGAATGTAGCCATGGCCGCCGAAGACTTGCTGACCGTGAATCGTGGTCTCCAGGCCCATGTCGGTGAGAAACGCCTTGGCCACCGGCGTCAGCAACGCCACCAATTCTTCAGCACGCTTGCGGGTCGTTTCGTCTTCGCTGTACTTGGCGGTGTCCAGTTGCATGGCCACGTACGTCGAGAATGCACGACCGCCTTCGTTCAAGGCTTTCATGGTCAGCAGCATGCGGCGCACGTCCGGGTGGACGATGATCGGGTCGGCGGATTTGTCTTTGCATTGCGCGCCGGTCGGCGCACGACTTTGCAGGCGGTCACGGGCATAGGCGACGGCGTTCTGATACGAGCGCTCACCCTGTGCCAGGCCCTGGATACCCACACCCAGGCGTTCGTAATTCATCATGGTGAACATCGCCGCCAGGCCTTTGTTCGGCGCGTCGACGATCCAGCCTTTCGCGCCGTCAAAGTTCATGACGCAGGTAGCGGAGGCCTTGATGCCCATCTTGTGCTCGATGGAGCCGCACGACAGGGCGTTTTTTTCGCCCAGTGAACCGTCGGCATTGACCAGTACTTTCGGCACCAGGAACAGGGAAATGCCTTTAGGCCCCGCCGGTGCATCCGGCAGGCGGGCCAGGACCAGATGGATGATGTTTTCCGTCAGGTCGTGGTCGCCACCGGTGATGAAAATCTTGCTGCCGCTGATCGCATAGCTGCCGTCGGCCTGAGGTTCGGCCTTGGTGCGGATCAAGCCCAGATCGGTGCCGGCATGGGCCTCGGTCAGGCACATCGAACCGGTCCAGGTGCCGGCGTACATGTTCGGCAGGTACGTCGCTTTCAGTTCTTCACTGGCGTGGGCCTTGATCGACAGGCACGCGCCGGCGGTCAACATCGGGTACAGGCCGAACGACAGGCTGGCCGCGTTGACCATCTCTTCGACCTGCGCGGAAATGGCCTTTGGCATGCCCATGCCACCGTAGTGCGGATCACCGCCGACACCGACCCAACCGCCCTCGGCGAATGCCTGGTACGCCTGCGCAAAACCGTCCGGTGCGCTGACCGAGCCGTTGTTCCAGGTACAACCTTGTTCGTCGCTGGCACGGTTCAAGGGTGCAATGACTTCGCCGCTGATTTTGCCGGCCTCTTCGAGGATCGCGGCAGCGGTTTCTTCATCGATCACTTCAGCCAGGCCAGGCAAACTGGCCCACAGCCGGGACACCTGAAAAACCTCGTTGAGTACGAAGCGCATGTCGCGCAGAGGAGCGTTGTAGTCAGACATCTTTAACTTACTCGGAAGTGGTCACGGCATGGGGCATGCCAGGACGTTGAGCGGTATCGCAGGTATCGGTTTGTGCTGGGGTTTCGTCGGTAACGTCACCCCGTTCCAGCGCCCGATTGCGCAACAGGAAGTACGACAGGGCCGGAATCAGGATCAGCGCGCCGAGCATGTTCCACAGGAACATGAAGGTCAGCAGGATGCCCATGTCAGCCTGGAACTTGATCGGCGACCAGACCCAGCACACCACGCCTGCCGCCAGGGTGATGCCGACCAGGCCGACCACCCGGCCCGTGAACGACACGGCGTTGCGGTAGGACTGGGACAGCGACAGACCCTGGCGCTGGAAATGCAACTGCACACTGAGCAGATACAACGCGTAGTCCACGCCGATCCCCACCCCCAACGCGATCACGGGCAAAGTCGCCACTTTCACGCCGATGCCCATGGCCACCATCAAGGCTTCACAAAGAATCGAAGTCAGGACCAGAGGCAACAGCGCCACCAGCGTCGCGCGCCAGCTGCGGAAGGTGATCAGGCAGAACAACGTCACCGCTGCGTAGACGTAAAGCAGCATGGTGTGGTTGGCCTCGCGCACCACGATGTTGGTCGCCGCTTCGATACCGGCGCTGCCGGCAGCCAGCAGGAACTGACGATCATCGGTGCTGTTTTCCTTGGCAAACTTGTCCGCAATGGCGACTACGGCGTCCAGGGTTTCGGCCTTGTGGTCCTTGAGGTAAGCAATCACCGGCATCAGCGAGCAATCGGTGTTGAACAACTCAGGAGAGTTGACCGAGGCTTGTTGCGCGGCGTAGTTCAGAACGTCCTGGTTACGCTGGATGTTGTTGAGCTTGGGGTTGCCCTCGTAGGTCCCGGCCGTGATTTGACGCACGGCGTTGACCAGCGACGTGGTCGCCTGCACGCCCGGATTCTGTTGCAGTTCCCAGGCCAGGCGATCGGCAAGCACCAGCGTCTTGTAGTTCAGGCAGCCTTCCGGTGCAGTCTTGATCATCACCGCAAACAGGTCGCTGGACAGTGCGTAGTGCTGGGTGATGTAAGCGTTGTCACGGTTATAACGCGAGTCGGCACGCAACTCCGGCGCACCACTTTCCAGGTCGCCGATCTTCAGGTGCTGGCTGACCATGAAACCGCCGACGCCCATCAGCAACGCGACCAGCACAGCACCTGTCGCCCACTTGGCGGTGGTGAAGCGGTCGAGCATATCCCACAAGCGACCGAAGCCTTTGTGGCGGTCGGCGCGGGTGTCGATTTTCAGGGCACGTTCGGCCGCCTTGGCGCCGACGCCGACATAGGACAGCGCAACCGGCATCAGCAGCAGCGAGGTAAAGATCAACACCGCAACACCAATACTCGCGGTAATGGCCAGGTCCTGGATCACCGGAATGTCGATCAGCATCAACACGGCAAAGCCCACGGCGTCGGCCAGCAGCGCGGTTACGCCGGCAATGAACAGACGGCGAAAGGTGTAGCGCGCGGCGATCAGCTTGTGGGTGCCGCGAGCGATGTCCTGCATGATGCCGTTCATCTTCTGCGCCGCGTGGGACACACCGATCGCAAAAATCAGGAACGGCACCAGCACCGAGTACGGGTCGATGGCGTAGCCCAGCCAGGCGACGATGCCCAGTTGCCAGACCACCGCGATCAACGAGCAGCCGACCACCAGCAGGGTGCTGCGTACGCAACGGGTGTAGGCGTAGATGATAATCAGCGAGGTCACGACAGCCAGGCCGAAGAACATCATCACCTGAATCAGGCCATCGATCAGGTCGCCCATCAACTTGGCGAAACCGATCACCCGAACCTTGTAGTGACCCTTGCCTTCAACGCCGGACTTGCGCGCTGCGCTGTCACCGGCGTATTCGATCTTGTCGCGCAACTGCTCTTCGAGCATCTGCGAGAACGCGTGATAGTTGATGCGCTGGCCGCCAGCCGCTGCCTTGTCCATCAGCGGCACAATCAGCATGCTCGATTTGAAGTCGCTGGCCACCAGGCTGCCGACGATACCGGCACGGGAAATGTTCTGGCGCAGTTGCTCGATTTCTTCAGGTTTGCCCTGGTAGGTATCGGGCATCACCGGGCCACCCTGGAAACCTTCCTCGGTGACTTCGGTCCAGCGTACCGCCGGGCTCCACAACGACTTCATCCAGGCCCGCTCGACGCCCTCGGTGAGGAACAATTGATCGTTGACCTGCTTGAGCACGTCCAGGTAACCGGGATCGAAAATATCGCCCTGGGTGTTTTCCACCACCACGCGCACCGAGTTACCCAGGCCACGCAGCGACTGGCGGTTTTCCAGGAAATTCTGGATGTACGGCTGGCTTTGCGGAATCATTTTTTCGAAGCTGGGACGCAGCTCCAGGCGTGTCGCGGCCATGTAGCCCAGCACCACGGTGGCCAGCGCCATCATCAGCATGAACAGCGGGCGGTAGTTGAACACCAGCCGTTCGAGCAGATTGCCGGATTTACGGTCGAAATCGCGCACGTCGCGGATCACCGGCATGGCGTCTTGTTTGATATTGCCCATGTCTGGGTTCTCGCTTTAAAGGTTCAAGGTCTTATTCGACGAACAGTGCCCGGGCACCACGGCTACCCGCGACCACCAGTGAGCCGTCGTTGGCCTGGGTGGCGCCGGCTATCGGCGTCGGTACGGGGCGCTGAACCAGATGCAATTGCGCGCCAGTGCCCTGGCTGACCAGCATCTGCCCGCCCAAGGTGAACAGGCGGTAATCGCCATGGAGATCGATGAGGCCGGCGGTGACGCTGATGTGCAGGCCGCTGTCCAGCGCGGTCCAACTCTGGCCGCCATCGGTGCTGCGCAACACGTTGCCGCGCAATCCGTAGACGACCACTTCCCCCGGCTTGCCAATCACGCCGAAGAAACTGCCTTGATAAGGGGTTTGTACGGCGGCGAAACGCTGGCCGACGTCATCCCATTTGAGCAACAGACCTTGCTCGCCGGCGATATACAAAGCGTCGCCAGTCGAAGCGATGGCATTGAGGTGAAAGCCTTGCGGGTTGTCGGTGCGATCCTGGAACGGGGTCCAGGTCTGGCCACCGTCTTCGGTACGCAGAATCAGGTTGAACACGCCGACCACATAGCCGACCTGTTCGTTGGCAAACCAGACGTCGAGCAAAGGTTTGTCGGCGCCCTGCTCTGCCAGTCGCTGGCCTTCGGCAGCCAGCCGCGACCATTCTTCGTTACCCGGTTCGGCGCTGGCCAATGCATCGTAATGCTTGACCAGCAACTCACCGATCTGGCGTCCATCCAGTTGTTTGGTCCAGGTCACGCCAGCATCACTGCTGTGCAACACCACGCCGTCATTTCCGACCGCCCAGCCTTCCCTGGCAGATGGAAAATTGACCGCACTGAGATCGGCACTCACTGGCACGGCTGCTTGCTGCCAGTGTTTACCGCTGTCATCGGAATAGAGAATGTGTCCACGCTGCCCGACGGCAACCAAACGGTCGCCCGCACGGGTCATGCCGGACAACGGACTGCTGACCGCCAAGGCACTGACTCTGGCAGGCAGGTCCAGCACATCGATATAGCCGGCCGCCTGGGTGGCGCCCTGTGACAAGACAAGCAGGGCGCCGAACGCCAGCTGCAGGTACTTTTTCGAACACATACCGCGTCCTCTTGGGAAAACCGCGTCAGGGCCTGCAACCATGCAGCCCGACGTTAAGAACTGGCGCCGCGCTGATCAGCGAGCACCAACCGTCGCGCGGTCACACGGCTTTGTGAGCCGTGGACCGCATGAACGTTTTGTCGCGGTTTGCTTAGCGAATGCCGGCGCCCGCCAGGGATTCCGACGACCACTGAGCCTTGGAGAGCGGTTCGATGTATTTGATGCCGCCGTAAGGGCCGACCACACCGTTGATGTTGTAGGAACCGCCCACCAGGTCATAGATCATGAACGGGGTGGAGTCTGGAACCTGCTTGTCATAGCTTTGGCTGAGGAAGGCAAACGAACCACGGTAGAGCTGACCACGGGCGTCATATTGGTCCGAGGCCAGAGCTGTCCAGCTGTCTTCGTCGAGGTAGAAGCGACGCTTCTGGTAGATGTGACGTGCGCCGGCCTTGAGGTTGCCTTCCACGACCCATACACGGTGTTTTTCCCAGCGCACAAAATCAGGTGCCAGGTGATTCGGGGTGGTCAGCGACTTCGGATCCTGGACGTAGGTCAGCTTGTAGGTGTTGTAAGGCACGATCATTTCCTGCTTGCCCACCAACTTCCAGTCGTAGCGGTCCAGCGCGCCGTTGAACACAAACACGTCGTCGTAGGTGCCTGCGCCTGCGGTGCCTGGGTTAGGCGTGTCGTAAGCCAGGTTCGGCGCGAGCTTGACCCGACGCTGGCCAGGCAAGTACTGCCAGGCGCGACGCGGTTGTTGCAACGGGTTGGCGGCGTCCTTGAGCATCACTGCTTCGCCGGCACGACGCGCCGGGCCGGTGTACTGCAGCTTCATCTGGTAGTACACGTCAGCGCTGCTGATCGGCTGCGAGAGGTTTTCATAGATCGGGTAGGAGATGTTCGCTTGCCCGGTGGTCGCCAGGCTCGCCACGCCAGCCGAGTCGACGTTCCAGGAGTCGTACTTGGAGCTGATGCTGACGCCTTGGTAGCGCAACAGGAAGTTCCACATCGCTTCGTTGCCCGACTGCGGAATCGGGAACGGAATGCCCGGCAACACGTTGTCGATGGCCAGGCCACCTTCAAGGGACTTGGCGCCAGTGGCGTTTTTCACGCCGTTGTCCAGGATGGCCTGAGGCAACGAGACGGTACGGTGAGTCGGGTACACGTCAACATGGAAGGTAGGGAAACGCTTGGCCAGTTCCGCCGTGGTTGCGGTGAGCATGCCCTTGTACTGATCGACGTTCTTGCCGTCGATGACCAGCAGCGGCTTTTCGCTGGCAAAAGGATCCGGACGCATGCTGTCACCGGATTTGAAGCTGGCCGGAGGCGTGGTCAGACCACCGTTGTAGGCGGGGATGGAACCATCGGCATTACCGGCTTTTTCAGCACCGACCAGGGTCAGGTTGCTGCCCAGTTTGGCGGCGTCCTGGGCCGATACGGCGGCGTGTGCCTGAGCAGCGATGACCATCGCCAGCGAGGCAGCCAATAGGGTTTGTACAAATTTCATATTGTTATTCTCCTGCTTGCATTGAGCAAATCAGTGGTGAATCAAAAGGTGGTTTTCATCGTCAGGTAAACAGCACCACGGTCTTCAGTCGTGGCACCGCCACCCGAGAAGGACGAATAGCCACCGGCGTAGCACGCATAGTTTTCGTTACCGCTAAAAGCGTTTGGAGTAGAGCCATCGCCCCCTGTCGGGCCGGTGCTCACGCCACTTTTATTGCACTTTTCGGTCTGGCCGAAGGAGTCCACGTATTTCAGGTCGACAAAGTATTTGTTGTACACAACGGCACCCACGCCGACGGCATAGTTGCCAGTGTCCTTGGCACCGCCACCGGACACCGGTGACACGCCGTCAAGACCCACGTTGACGGACATCGGAGCGTTGAGGTCGACGCCTGGGAACACTTGGTACCAGGTCGGGGTGAAGTTGACGGCCAGGCCCCAGTTGTCACGGGTCGGCGCGTCGATGCCGCGATAGGTGCCCTTGCCCTTGTAGAGTGCTTCGTTCTTGTCATCGAGGCTCAACAGGTTGCTGTAATACAGTTCAGCAAGCACTGTTGCCTGATCGAACACCGGTGTTTTCGGCAGGGTCATCAGACCGTTGAGCGTCCAGTGCAAGGTGTCGCCGGTGGCGCTCATGCTGTCGCCGCGGCTCGGGGTGTCATAGACCACACCCGTGGCATCCGTACGCGCCGGCAACAGGCCCAGGCCTTTGCCCAGACCCAGCGGGCTGGCGGTGCTGACAATCGCCGGGATACTGGCCAACGGCATGTTGTGACGGATGTTCAGGTCCGAACCCACGCTCACCCCGCCCACGTCCTTGGACAGGCTCAGGCCGGCGATCTTGATGTTGTCGGCATAGGCCAGTTGATAGGTGGCAGTGTTCAGCGAGTTGAGGGTGTTGACCACCGCAGGCACTTGCCCGGTCGGGCGGGTGCCGTTGGGGTTGGCCGAGGTAATACCTCTGGCATCCAGCCACGCTTGCGGCAGGATTTCCGACGTTTCGCGGTAGTAAACGCCGAGTGTGCCATCCAGCCAGGCTGGCGACCACTTGGCCATTACGCCCCAGTCGCCGCTGTCGTGCGGTGTCAGGTCATGACCGCGACGCACGTTGGTCAAGCCGTTGCACGGCGCCAGGCCGCAACCCAATGGGCTGCCAGGTACCACGGCGTTGGTGTTGCCGAGCAGGAACGACTGCGCACCGAAGCCGACCAAGTCGGAACCACCGTAATAGGTGCCCGCTTCCGGCAGACGCGCAGCATCCCAATTCAGGAAATACTGGGCGCCCACGGTCAACTCGGGATTGACGGTGAACGACATCGACAACTGGTTACGCGGCACGAACAGCTCTTTGGCTTCAGTACCCGGCGATGCGGCCAGCTTGGCCAGATCGAGGCCGGACTGGCCGTAGCTGACCGAATGCACCGGGTTGAGAATGGTCTCGCCCCAGAACACGTTGTGCTGGCCAGCCTTGGCGCTGAACATCGACTCCTCGCCCACTTCGGTGCTGTAGAACACGAAGGCATCGAGGATTTCGCCGGACGGACCGGTGTAGTAGCGCTGGGCGTAGTTGCTCAGGTGCGGGCTGCCATTACCGACGTTGTCGTTGGTGACACCGGCCAGGCGTGGATCGTTGGCGACCAGACCGGAGCGTGCATCATTGCCGTTGACGAACGGGTTGGAGTTGGAACCGGTGTTCTCATACGCCTTGTCGTACCAGCTGGCGGCGCTGACACGAAAGCCCATGGCGTTCTTGTACACCACGTCCATCTCGGTCAACAGATCGACACGGTTGGTGATGTTGGTACCCGCCTTGCGGAAATTGTAGTCACCGTCGTTGTTGTTCGGCGTCCCCAGCATGCGCTTGTCGGCGCTTTCGGTACGCACACCGTAGTTGTACTTCACGGTGTTATCCAAACGAGCGGCCCAGTCCGGATTACCTGTATCAAATTCAAACGCGTGGGCGGTCGGCATTGTCGCGGCCAGAATGGCCGAGGCCAGCAAGGTGTATCGCGAAACTGTGAACCCGTGACTCTTATTGTTGTGCATTGCGTTGTCTCCGCCATTTTTGTATTTGTTTTAAGCACACTCGCCCTCACGCACCCCCTTGTTCCAGGGAGTTGCGCTTTCCAGGAGTGAGGGCATTTGCCGGTTGGCTTAACGCCAGTCGGCTCCTGAACTAGCGATCCAGCTCGAGGACGAGTGCTTCGGCTTGTGGCCAGTGGCCAAATCCTGCGGCCGGATTAAGATGACCCACGGCACCGAGATTTCGCAGTTCGGCGCCCCAGCCCTGAGCCATATCACTAACGGCTTCCAGGCTGGCGAGGTAATCATTGGTGCTGCCGACCACCAGACTTGGGAACGGCAACGGACCTTTGGGCAGCGGATCCCAACCATGGGCCCGCAGTGATTCAGAGGAAGGATAGCCTTGCGGCCAGATTGCGTTGAGATCCGGAGGTGCAGCCAGCAGCGCACCCTTGATCGGGCGACTGTGCTTGGCGGCCCAGTGCGCGACCATCAGGACACCGGCACTGTGGGCGACCAGAATCACCGGCCCTTCGATTTGCTCCAGTTCGTGCTGGATTGCACGGACCCGTGCGGCACAGTCGAGCTTGTCGGTTTCAAGCGGAGGGACACTGCGTACTTTGCAGAGTTTGGCCTCAAGCAATGTTTGCCAATGCTCGGCTACGTGCTCACGCAGGCCAGGCACGATCAAAACGGTTGCGACAGTTTGCAGTTTGTCCACATCAGCACCTACGCTTTCTCGATGACTCGACTGACTCAGTGGTCAGAAGCTTTTTGTAGTGCTGACATTAAAGAGCGCCCACCCCCGGCGCTTTTCATTGGACGTCAGTCGCTTTTCTTTTCATGACAGATTTTGGGGGGTCGACGTGAGGTGCCCGCTGGTCGAAAACTGCAACGAGATTGCCCAAGACCACTGTAATCAATACGTGAGAAGGGTTTACCTCGATGTGATGAGGGCGATTAGAGGTGTCACCGGCTGTACATCAGCGCCAACACCACAACTTTTCATTTGATGATGTGCTGGATATAGTCGCCTCGCTCATTCCAACGCTACCGGCCCAGGGAAGACTTTTCGCATGACAAAGCTTGTTCGCGCTGCCGTCTTGACCAACTACCTGGAGGTCACTCAATACCTGGGGTTCAACCCCCGTGACGTACTGGCTGCCAATGGTTTGAGCAGGGCCCAACTGCTGGCGCCGGAGCATCGCATCCCCATCGATTCCGCCGTGGGTCTGCTGGAGGATTCGGCCGTCGCCAGTGGCTGCCAGAGCTTCGGCCTGAGCATGGCCGAGTCGCGTCAACTCTCGGACTTCGGGGTGGTCAGCTTGCTGCTCACACACCAGCGCACGCTGCGTGAAGCCTTGCAGGTCGTGGTGCATTACCGTCACTTGATGAACGACTCGCTGGCCATCTTCATTGAAGAGGCCGGCAAGTTGGTGATCATTCGCGAAGAGGTGGTCACCGACACACTCCGGCCGTCCCGGCAAGCCAACGAGCTGGCGATCGGCGTGATGTTCCGTTTGTGCTCGGCGCTGTTAGGCGCGCATTGGCACCCCTACAGTGTCAACTTCACGCACCAGCCTCCAGACAACCTGCAACTGCATCGCCGTCTGTTCGGCTGCACGCTGGAGTTCGGCAGTGAGTTCAACGGCATTGTCTGCCCCAATGCCAGCCTGGATGCGACCAACCCCCATGCCGACCCGGCCATGGCCCGTTACGCCCAGGGTTACCTCGACTCTTTGCTGAGCACTGAAGGGCAATCGTTGCTGTTCGAGGTGCGCAAGGCCATTTACCTGCTGCTGCCGATGGGGCGCGCCACCATCGAACAGATCGCCCAGACCCAGGGCATGAACGTACGCACGCTGCAACGTCGCCTCAAGGATGACGGCTGCGCCTTCAACGACCTGATCAACGACGTGCGCCGCGACCTGGTGCTGCGTTACCTGGAGAACCCGAACTATTCGCTGGGGCGCATCGCCGACATGCTCGGCTATTCCATGGCGAGTTCCTTCACACGCTGGTTCATCACCCAGTTCGGCATGCCCCCCGCCGCTTGGCGCGCACAAAAGCCAACCCCTTCAAAGCCTGTCTCGGGTCCCGACGAATCCTGAGCCAGCCGAACCTTCGATTTTTGAGGTATTAAACATCGCCCGAAAGGTCTTGTTTAAAACCCGTCCAGGTTACGTCCTGAAAGCCACAAGACCTTGCGCCGTTACCTACGGCTACGCCAGAATCCGCCGGCTTGTGCGCCTTGAGGCCGCTCGGTAACTTGATTCGTGTCACTGCCCATCAGTGATCGGGTTTAGTCGCCCGTTGATGTCAAGAACGCACAATGCCTCTATCAGCCAGGTCTCCCATGCCTGCACTCGATGGCGGCTGTGCGCAGGGCGCTTCGGCGCGCCGATTTCTTGGCTCATCGGTCGACTAACCTGTGCACAGCTGCCTCCCTTTCGTTTAGTCGCGAGCTGGTTGCAGCCTCTCTCATATGAGGTTCGAGCCAATGTTCAAAGTAACGCCAAACCCACCAGACACCGATCCGGTGTCCCCGTACGAACCCGATTCAAAAAAGCTCAA
The DNA here is from genome assembly GCF_002000165.1 of Pseudomonas sp. C9. Taxonomy (NCBI): domain Bacteria; kingdom Pseudomonadati; phylum Pseudomonadota; class Gammaproteobacteria; order Pseudomonadales; family Pseudomonadaceae; genus Pseudomonas; species Pseudomonas sp. C9. The sequence goes on from NZ_MPAK01000001.1 coordinate 733,093, forward strand.
CGAGGCCGCCGAACGCGCCCTCAACTTTCACTTCCCGTCGAATGCCGACATCAAAGCCACTGCGCGTAAACCCAGCAAACTGTTTGCCGTGGACCCAGAGGCCACAGCCGAAACCCTGGCAGTGTTTTTGGTCGAGACGCTGGCCTCGGTGGATGTGATGGTCCATCACTTGGTGGATCATCTGGAGGGCGAGTCGCGCCACGCCCTGCTGGGTATTTCCAACAGCATCATGGTGGCGGAGATCACGGCGAACCGGGTGCTGGATCACATTGATCCACCGGTGTAACCGCTGACTTGTCGCGAGGGGGCTTGCTCCCTCGCCACAGCATGTTCAGGCAGTGGATAAGAGGTTTTTTCCAGACAACGAAAAAAACGGCGACTGCTGTACAGTCGCCGCCAAAAGCCGATGTTTTTGACACCGACCGAGAACCGCACAGCGCTGAGGAGTCAAACGCAATGCGGCCCTGCCATAAAACGGATTCAGACCGGGCTCAGAACCCCCAGCGCAGCAACAGCAGCACCAGGACAACGAGGAACACCGTCTCCCCTATCATCAGGAGGATGGGCTTGATGCCGACGGCGGCCAGCTCCTTGAGCTGAGTCTTCATGCCCAGGGCACTGATGGACACCACCAGGCACCAGCGCGACAGTTCATTGACCGTGCCTTGCACGGCTGGGACCACCCAGCCTGTGCTGTTGATGCAAGCCAGCAGCAGAAAACCGACGGCGAACCACGGCAGCAGAGGCGGTCGCTTGCCTCCGGTTTCGACGCCCTGCATGCGCGTTACCATGGCCGCACAGACGATCACCGGCAGGAGCATCGCAACCCGCATCAGCTTGACCACCGTGGCCGTATCGCCCGTTTCGGTCGACATGCTGTAACCGGCACCAACCACCTGGGCCACATCGTGGATGGTGGCGCCGAGGAAAATACCCGCCATTTGCGGTGACAATGAAAACCAGTTGGCAATCATTGGATAAACAATCATTGCCATGGTCGACAGGGCCGACACACCAATGACGGTAAACAGTGTGGCGCGTTCCTTCTGCGGATGATTGGGCAAAGCCGCCGCCAGCGCCAACGCAGCCGAAGCGCCGCAAATCGCCGTCGCGCCACCGGTGAGCATGCCGAACAAACGCTGGAACCCCAGCAGCTTGGCCGCGATCACCGAAACGCCAATGGTCACCACCACCAGAGTCACCACCAGCGCTACAGGCTTCCAGCCCAGCCCGGCAATCTGCTCAAGGGTAATGCGCATACCCAGCAGGGCCACGCCGATGCGCAACACGGTGCGCGCGGTAAATTCGATACCCGCTTTGCACACGCCTTCACCGGCGAGGAAATTCAGCGCCATGCCTAGCAGCAAGGCAAACAGCATCACCGGTGCACCGTAGTGCTCGGACAAAAACGAAGCGGCTGCCGCCACGATCAGACTAACGATAAACCCCGGGGCCAGTTCGCGTGTTCGGCTATGGATACGGGTGAGAGCGATGGCGCTCATGGCGCGGACTCCTCAGAAACGATGACGATAAAAGCCTGGCCGTCGATGACTTCGACCGGGTAGTTGTTGACCTTGAGCGCGGTGGAATTAAGCAGGTAGCCACTGCGCAGATCGAAGCGCAGGCCATGGGCACAGCATTGGATCACCCGGCCATCCAGACGCCCGCCACACAGCGAGGCGCCCTGATGCGGGCAACTGTCATCGATGGCAAACAACTCGCCCTCGACGTTGAATAACGCCAGGCTTTTGCTATCGAATTCGAACAGCGCACGACCACCCGCCTGCGGCAGTTTTCCCGCAGGTACGGGGACACGAATGGTCATGACGGTGACCGCTCGCGCTGGCTTTCGTGCAAGGCGTCGATCATGGCGCCAAGCAGTGCTTCGGGCGGCTGCGCGCCGACCATGGTTATCCGGCGGTCGAACTGAAAGCTCGGCACACCGCTGGAGCCCCCCACTTCATTACCGACAAAGGGACCGGATTCGTCTTGCAGGTAATTCTTTACCGCGTCAGCGTCGTAACCACACGACTGGGCGATAGCGATCAAGGTCTCGCGGCAACCCAGGTCTTCGCCGTTCTGGAAGTACGCGGCGAACAGACGTTCAAGCAACAGATCGCGCTGGGCCCTGCTCCCCCGTGTGTTGGCATGCGCCAGCAGACGATGGGCATCTGCCGTGTTGGGCATCGTGGCAATGCGACCCAAATCGATCGCCACCCCTACCGAGTTCGCGGCCTGTTTCACCTGGGCCTGACGCATCGCTACGGCTTCGGCACTGCCCAGACGGTTGAGGTAGAACTGTGCGAACGGCTCACCCTGTACCGGCAGATGAGGCAGCAACTGCACCCCATGCCATACGGTGGTAATCAGCACGTCGGGGTGCTGCAAGCGCAGCAGCTCCTGTGCGCGTTCCAGTTGGCGCTTTCCGATCAAACACCATGGGCAGATGAAATCGAAAAACACATCTATACGTAAACGACCACTCACACCTTCACCTCTAACACCGCTTTGTTACTCACTGAATCGTTGACCTGTTCACCCGCCAACCGGGCAATGTCTTTTTGGTAATGGCACTTGGCAAAAAAGAACACGGCCGCTGCCGCGATGCTCACCAGCGGCACCAACTGGAACGCCCCCTGCAAGCCGATCATGTCGGACACCTTGCCGGTGATGAACGGCCCCGGCGCCAGGCCGAGCAAGTTGTTGGCCAGCGTCAGCGTGGCAAACGCCGTACCGTGGACCGAGTAATGGGTCAGGTTGGCTACCATCGCACCGGCAGGCCCGGTCGTACCGGCAGCAATCAACATGCCCAGGCAAATCAACAGCAGTTGCGCAGGCCCCGGCGGCAAGGCGAATGCCGCGGACAACAGCAGGCAACTGCCCAGGCAATAGGCGATGGCCAGCGCGACCTTGCGCTCCGCCGACTGGCGGCACATGCGATCGCTGAGCATGCCGCACAGGATCATCCCGGCGCCGCTGCACAGGACAATAATTGCCGCCATGCCGCCAGCCTTGTCGGTCGGCATGTCGTAGTAACGGTTGAGGTAGCTGGGCATCCATACGATTACGGTGCCGCCGACGAACAGCTGCAAGCCACTGCCGATGTAAGCCGCAATCACCGAAGGGCTGGAACACAACGTGCGCAGAGGACGCTTGACCACCGCGCTGACTTTTTTGCCGGCTTGTACGGCACGCTGGGGGGCGATGCGCGCTTCCTTGACGATGATCGGGTAAAGCACCGCCAGCAGCAGACCAAACAAGGCCATGCCGGCAAACGACCAGCGCCAGCCCAGCTTGGCCGCAATAGCGCCGCCCAAAGCCATGCCCAACACCGAACCGAACATACCGCCCGCCATAAAGGCACTGGCCAGCGTTGCGCGCATGTGTTTCGGAAACACCGAAATCACCACGGCAATACCGACGCTGCCATAGGCGGCCTCACCTACACCCACCATGAAGCGGGCGATAAACATTTGCTGGTAGTCCTGCGCCAACGCGCAACCCAGCGTGGCGATACTCCACAACAGCGCCATCAGCGCCAGACTTTTAACGCGTCCGAAGCGGTCAGCCATCAACGACAAAGGAAAGGTCAGCAGGCCGACCATCAAGGCAACAATGCCGCTGAGCAAACCGAGCTGGCCGTCAGTCAAGGCCCACTCGCCCTTGAGCATCGGGAATACTGCGTTCAGCACTTGGCGTGACATGTAATCGGAAATCAACAAGCCGAACGTCAGTGCGAAGACGATCCAGGCATATTTGCGCGCAACGCCGACACCACTGGTGTCGTCATCGCCATCGGCGATTGGGTGAAAGGCCATGCAGCCTCCTCGAAACTTTCTATTATTTTTGTTATCGAGCGTATTTCACTGCAGCGAGCGGGAGGCCAAGGCCCCCCGCTCCCGCTGTCGGTCAGCCGCGTTGCGGCACACCTTTTTGCCCAGCCTTGCGGTTGGGGGCCATGCCGTTGGCCAACAGGGTTTCTTCGATAGTGTCGTACTTCACGCCGATGCGATAAATCTCACGGGCTTCTTTGCCGGTAGCGATTTCGCGACCCAGCTCATGAGCGATGCGCACGGTTTGCTTGATCTGTGCGACCGAACCAAAACGCTCGCCCTTGTGATCAATGATAGTGTCTTCGTTGCCAACGCGCGGATGCATGCCCATGGCCATCGCCATGGTATTGAACGGCAGCACGTTCTTGAGCAGCGACTCGGATGTCAGGGTGCAGCCGTCCGGTACGCGGTGGATGAAGTTGAAGAAGTTGAACGGATTAGGACCGTCGAAACCGCCGCCGATGCCGATCCAGGTCAGGTTCAATGGACCTTTGTAAAGGCCCTTGCGCACCAGACGCTGCAGCGTTTCCAAAGCGTGCATGCCGGTCAGCTGGAAGTGCGGCTGGATGTCATTGTCCATCAGACGCTTAAGGTGCTCGATAACCCAGGCCGGGCCGGCCGGCACGGTCATTTCGCTGTAGGCAGCCTGATAGGCAGGGTTGGCCAGGGAAGTACCTTCCAGGTATTCCGGGTACAGCAATTCCATGATGTTCATCTGGGTGGTGTTGATCGCCACCGTGACCTGATCCGGTTTTGGCGTCAGCTCGGCCAGCATGTGACGGGTATCGTCAGACAGCCATTTGGCGGCTTCGCCATCACTTTCAGGGGCGAACGAAATCGAACCGCCGACCTGGATGATCATGTCCGGCACCGCTTCGCGTACGCCGGCAATCAATTCGTTGAACTTGGACAGACGCTTGGAGCCCTTGCCGTCCAGTTCACGCACGTGCAGGTGCAGAACCGTGGCACCGGCTTCGTAGCACTCGACCGCTTTCTGGACTTGTTCGTCCATGGTCAGCGGGATGTCTTCCGGGAAGTCTTCCGGCATCCACTCAGGGCCGTACGGGGCCACGGTGATGACCACTTTTTCCATGTTTTCCGGGTGCAGCGAATCGTCGAGAAATTGCATGAGTAACTCCAGTTTTTATGATTGTCCGCCTGCCGGTCATGCCTGGCAGGCGTATCTACAAATATGAATGTGGGTCTTCGATCAGAACGTCTTGTCACCGATAATCCCGGCGCGTTCCATCTTGCGATGGCACGGCGGGTAATCCATGACGGCGTAATGCTGGGTACTGCGGTTGTCCCAGATGGCGATGCTGTTCGGCTTCCAGCGCCAGCGCACTTGATACTCAGGGATGTACGCCTGGCTGATCAGGTAGCGCAGCAGCTCGCCGGCGCCAGGGTTGGCGTCCTGGCCAAAGCGCACCCTCTCAGGGGTGTGGTAGTTGCTGAAGTGAGTGGTGAAGGCGTTGACGAACAGCACCTTCTCCCCGGTTTCCGGGTGAGTGCGCACCACCGGGTGCTCGGCATCCGGGTACATCGCCTTGAGCGCCAGACGCTTTTCGATCGGCATGGCCGCACCAAAGCTCGCCTCGATGCTGTGCCGGGCACGCAGGTCGGCGATCTTCAGCTTCACGTCTTCCGGCAAGTTCTCATAGGCCACGACCATGTTGGCCCACATGGTGTCGCCGCCAACCGGCGGGCACTCCACGCAGCGCAGCACGCAACCCAGCGGCGGTGCCTCGCGCCAGGTGGCGTCGGTGTGCCAGGCGTTTTCGTAGCGGTCCATTGGCTGGTCCGGATTTTTGTAGATGCGCACCAGCCCCGGATGATCCGGGTCGCTGCCGGCCACCGGGTGATCTTCCAGCTCGCCGAAACGACGGGCGAAGGCCACGTGTTCGGCACGGCTGATGTCCTGATCGCGCAGGAACACCACCCGATGCTTCAGCAACTGGGCACGAATCTCGGCAAAAAGACCGTCGTCGTGCACCGCGTCAGCGAGGTTGACGCCGATCAGTTCGGCGCCGATGTTGCAGCTCAATTGTTCGACTTTCATGGCTGGCAACTCCTTAAATGACGAAAATCGAAGAGCCGGTGGTCTTGCGTGACTCCAGGTCGCGATGGGCCTGGACGGCATCTTGCAAGGCGTAGTGCTGGTTGATCTCGATCTTGATCCGACCGCTGCCAACGTGGTCGAACAATTCGCCGGCCAGCTCGGCTTTTTCCGCCGGGTCGGCGATGTAGTCGGCCAGGGCCGGGCGCGTCATGTACAGCGAGCCTTTCATCGCCAGCAGCGCTGGATTGAACGGCGGAATCGGACCGGATGCAGTCCCGACACACACCATCAGGCCACGACGTTTGAGCGAGTCGAGCGAGCCCTCGAAGGTGTTCTTGCCAACGCTGTCGAACACCACGTTGACGCCCACGCCGTCGGTCAATTCACGAACGCGTGCGGCGACGTCTTCATGGCTGTAATTGATCACATGGTCGCAACCGTGGGTCTTGGCGATTTCGCCTTTGACGTCGGTGGACACGGTGCCAATGACATTCAGGCCGAGCAGCTTGGCCCACTGCGAAACGATCAGGCCGACACCGCCAGCGGCGGCGTGCAGCAAAATGCTGTCACCGGGTTTGAAGTCGTAGATGCGGCGCATCAGGTACGACGACGTCAGGCCGCGCATGGTCATGGCGGCGGCTGTTTCGAAGCTGATGGTTTCCGGCAACTTGATCAGCGGTGCAGCCGCGATCAGGCGCTCGGTGCTGTAAGCCCCCAAGGTGTTGAGAAAACCGGTGTACGTGACACGATCCCCGACTTGAACATTGGTCACGCCTTCCCCGACGGCCTGGACCACACCGGAAGCTTCAACCCCCATGCCGTTGGGCATAGGAATCGGGTAGGTGCCATTGCGGAAGTAGGTGTCGGCATAGTTCAGGCCAACGGCTACATGACGGAGACGAACCTGGCCTGGACCAGGATCGCCGACTTCGACCTCTTCATAACGAAGGACTTCGGGACCACCGGTTTCGTAAAAGCGAACGGCTTTGGCCATGATTTCTTATTCTCCAATCTGCAATGTTGGCTTGTGCGTCGAATTGCGCTGATTGGACTGTAGGATGACGCCTGATGAACCGCTTCTCATCAGACGACAATGGCTTTTCATTTCATGACAGAGGGGTCGGTGGGGGTTCGCCTATTGCGGCTCTTCGGGCGCGATGGGCTCTGGGTCCACCGCCTTGTCGGTGACGATGGGCAGCTCAATGCCCCAATCGCCATGCAGGTACCAATCGTCACCGATCATCTCGGCCGGATGCATCGTGCGGTCAGCACCATTGCCGCAGGCCAGAGCGGTCGCCGCACAATAACGGTCGCACCCCCAGCAAATACGTTCGGGATGTTTTGGGCTGATGGGAAAGGGCTTGGCCATGGCGGTACCCGCATGATCGAAGGGTAGGTATGTAACCTACCGCGCCCGGCCTCAACCGCCCTTGATGCAGGTCAATTACGCTCGGTCACCCTGCCCTTTTTACTCGTGCGTGCGCTGGCATCGCCCGGACTATTGCTACGAAAATTGACCATAATCATTATTATTCTCACTCAGGTTTTCTAGACTCGGGCTCTCACTTCTCAGCCCTTCTGGAAACCCTCATGCGTACCTCCCTCGCGCTGTCCTTTTCCCTGCTGTTGCTCGCCCCCCAAGCCCACGCCAAGGAATACCCGATTGGCGAACCCCAGCTGTGCCCGGGGCTGGAAGTCGGCGCGGTGTACTTGCAACCGATCGAAATGGCGCCTGCCGGCATGATGCGCGCGACCGCTGATTCCGACATCCACCTGGAAGCCGATATCCGCGCCACGGCCGACAATCGCCAGGGCTTTCAGGAAGGCAGTTTCGTGCCCTACCTGAACGTGGCTTTCAGTCTGCAAAAACAGGGCAGCGAGCCACCGATCACTGGCGATTTTCACGCCATGGTCGCCAACGACGGCCCGCACTATGGTGACAATGTGAAGTTGCAAGGCCCTGGCAAATACCGGCTGACCTTTACCCTTCTGCCTCCCGGCGGACATGGCTCCCTGGGTCGTCATACCGACAAGGAAACCGGCGTCGAACCCTGGTTCGAACAGTGTGCGCTGCACTACGAATTCATCTATGCCGGGATCGGAAAAAAAGGTGGTTATTGAATGAGCCGCCACACACACCAGAAGCCTGAACCGAGGCGCCCGGGCCCGGTTCATCGACGCCTGGCCGGGTTGATTCTGGCCTGCTCGGTCATGCCGCTCATGGCTCAGGCCCAACTACCCAGCATCGAGTTGAGCCTGCGTGACGGGCACTTCATCCCCGCCCTGCTGGAAGTGCCGGCCGGACAACGTTTCAAGATCATCCTGAAGAACATCGGTGAAGGGCCGGCGGAGTTCGAAAGCACGCCACTGCGGGTCGAGAAGGTGCTGTCACCGGGAGTGACGACGTTCGTTGTCATTCACCCCCTCAAGCCCGGCAGTTACCCGTTCTTCGACGACTTCAATCCGCAGTTGCCCGAAGGCGCCATTCTCGCGAAATAGTTGGCTCAGCCACGGAGTGTCCATGAATCAATCAATGTTCATCGTCTGGCGTGAAAGTGTCGAAGCGCTACTGGTGATCGGCATCCTCCAGGCCTGGGCCAGCCAGCAAATACAAGCCCGTCGCCTGACCCGCTACGTGTGGGCGGGCGTCACCCTGGGGTTGATGCTCTCGGGCCTGCTGGCATTGCTGATTCTGTTTGCCGGTGACGCCATGAGCGGTTCTGCCAACGAGTGGTTCCAGGCTTCCCTGGCGCTGGTGGCCAGTGCGCTGATGGTGCAAATGGTCGGCTGGATGCACCGCAATGCACGCACGCTCAAGGCAGACCTGCACCATCGGGCCGACAGCCAACTGGCCCGTCAGGGAGGCGTGGGGCTGATGCTCCTGGCCATGCTCGCCGTCAGCCGCGAAGGCAGCGAAACCGTGGTTTTTCTGTACGGTGCCGGTGCCCGCCTGCAAGGTCCGGCGCTGGGTCTGTTTGCCGTCGGCGCAGGCGCCGGGCTGGCGCTGTCGGGGCTCACCATCGGGTTGCTGCACAGCACGCGTCGACTCATTTCGTGGCGACGGTTCTTTGCCGTCAGCGAAGTCGTTTTGCTGCTGCTCGGTGCAGCGTTACTGGTCAGCGGCACCGAGCGAATCGGCGGCCAGTTGCAGGCCATGGATTTGCCGGACTGGGCCTATGGGCTGATCGGCGAAGCGCTGTGGGACAGTCGCTCAGTGCTCAATGACAGCCGTGGCCTGGGCAGTTTCCTGGCCAGCCTGACCGGTTACCGCGCAGCCCCCAGCGGCCTGACGGTGCTGGTGTTGAGCGGTTATTGGCTGGCGGTCGGCAGCTGGTTGCACCAACGCACCGCGAAGGCCGTCCCATGCCCGGGCTGAGTCGGCACAATCGCTGGTTGCAGCGCCTGGGCGATGGCATGCGGCGCCACGCCAAGGTGATTCGCGCGGTGCAGTGGCTGGTTGTTCTGTTCTATGCGGTACTGCTGGTGCTGCCGGCGCTATTGCCGACACCGGACAGCCACGCCCGGATCATCAACAACCTGACCCTGCTCGCACAGTTTTTGTTCTGGGGTCTCTGGTGGCCGTTCGTGCTGCTGTCGATGGTGCTGTTCGGCCGGGTTTGGTGCGGTGTGTTGTGCCCGGAAGGTTCATTGAGCGAGTGGGCCAGCCAGTACGGCAAAGGCTTGGGCGTGCCGCGCTGGGTGCGCTGGGGCGGCTGGCCAACCCTGGCGTTCTGCCTGACCACCCTCTACGGGCAACTGATCAGCGTGTATGACTACGCCCAGGCCGCCCTGCTGATTTTGGGTGGTTCAACGGTCGCCGCCGTCGGTGTCGGCCTGCTGTTTGCCAGGGGCAAACGAGTCTGGTGTCGTTACCTGTGCCCGGTCAGCGGCGTCTTTTCCCTGCTTGCACGCCTGGCCCCGGTGCACTTTCAAGTCGATGAACAGCGCTGGAAAGACAACGCCGGCCCTCGCCTTCCCCCACCCAATTGCGCGCCCTTGCTGGACATCCGTCGCCTGCAGGGCGCCAGCGACTGTCATGCCTGCGGACGTTGCAGCGGGCAACGTGACGCAGTGCAATTGATCGCCCGTTCCAGCCATCATGAAATCCTCCACGCGACCGCACGCACCCTGTCGCCGTGGGATGCGCGTTTGTTGCTGTTCGGCGTGATCGGGCTGGCGATGGGGGCGTTTCAATGGACCGTCAGCCCCTGGTTCATCGCCCTCAAGCAGTCCCTCGCGCAATGGCTGATCGGGCACGACCTGCTCTGGCCCTTGCAGGACAACGCACCCTGGTGGCTGTTGACCCACTACCCCACACTCAATGACAGTTTCAGCTGGCTCGACGGTTTCAGCATCGTCCTGTACCTGACGGCCAGCGCCCTGGTGTTGGGGGGTGGTTTGCTGATCCTGCTGCGGGCGGCGGCTCGTCTGGCCGGTGACCCGGCGCTGTACTTGCCCTTGAGCCTGACACTCACGCCCTTGGGCGCGGCCGGACTGTTTCTCGGGTTGTCGGCAACCACCGTGAAGTTGTTGCGCTATGAAGGCTTGCTGCTGGAATGGGTACAACCGGCCAGGGCCTGTTTACTGCTGGGCGCCATCGGTTGGAGTCTGTTCCTGGGCTGGAAACGCATGGCCCGCCAGGGCATTACCCTGCCTCGACGCGGCGGCGCAGGTGTTTGCCTGCTGCTGGCAAACGCATGGGTGGGGTTTGGCTGGTGGTTGCAATTCTGGGGCTGGAACTGAGGCCCCTCCAGATCGTTCCCACGCTCTGCGTGGGAATGCCTCAAGGGACGCTCTGCGTCCAGTGACGCGGAGCGTCACGGGCTGCATTCCCACGCAGAGCGTGGGAACGATCACTAACCGCGCAACACGAACTCCGGAAACAGCTCACGCAGGGCCGCCCACAATTCAACCTGATCAAACTGCAATGAAACACTCGACAGGCGCGGATCGAGCATTCGTTCGGTCCGGACCAATTGCACGGCAAAACGCTTGACCCCGCGCTCGCTCAAACGTCGGGCGAGGGTCAACAGCCGGGTGGGAGAGAGCAAGTGCCAATGCACCGTGGTGCGACACTCATAGTCGACGCCACTGGCCAGCAGATGCTCCAGGCTTTTCCAGTTGGCCACGCCACTGCCCCGGACACCGGTGACCGCCAGGCAATCCTCGGCCAGCGCCTTGACGTCAAAACCGACCCAATCAGCACCGGCCACAGCCCTGGCAAACGCGTCCGGCTTGATCCCGGCACTGTGCAGGCCGATACGAAACCCCATCGCGCGCACGGTATCCATGGCCGCCAGCAATCCATCCTGCAACGTGGGTTCGCCACCGCTGAACACCACGGCATCGAGCAGGTCCTCACGGCGCTGCAGGAACGCCAACACCCGGCTCCACTCCACCTCTTCGCTGCCGCGAGGCGGGATCAATTGCGGGTTATGGCAGTAACGACAACGCCAGGCACAACCCTGGCAGAACAATACGCAGGCCAGCATGCCCGGATAGTCGAGCGTGGTCAGGGGCACCATGCCCCCGACCCTGAGCGTTCGACTCATTGGCGATCGGCCGAGGCCGCGCATTCGGTGAAGTGGACTCGCTCGCGGTGCTCGGACTGTTTACCCGGATTGAACGCCGAGACCGGGCGGTGATAGCCCATCACACGGGTCCAGACTTCACAACGTTGACGTTGGGCTTGGGGCAATGTGTGCAGTGCATTCATGGTGTAGCTCCTTGCGGTTGAGTGAAACGAAATCAATGGGTCGTGCTCAAGTGTTGCTTGCGCAACAAGGCTTCGTCGCATTTGGGGCAGAACTCGTGTTCGCCATCGAGGTAGCCGTGGACCGGGCAAATGGAGAACGTCGGGGTCACCGTCAGGTACGGCAGGCGGAAGCGCCCGAGCGCTTTACGCACCAATTGCTTACAGGCCTTGGCCGAGGAAATCCGCTCGGCCATGTACAAGTGCAACACCGTGCCGCCGGTGTATTTGCATTGCAGTTCATCCTGCAACTCCAGGGCTTCGAAGGGGTCGTCGGTAAAGCCCGCCGGCAGTTGCGAGGAGTTGGTGTAATACGGCGCCTCGCGGCTGCCGGCCTGGAGAATGTCGGGGTAACGCTTGAGGTCTTCCTTGGCAAACCGGTAAGTGGTGCCTTCGGCCGGGGTCGCTTCGAGGTTGTAGAGATGGCCGGTTTCTTCCTGGAAACGCACCAGGGTCGCGCGCACATGGTCCAGCAGCTGCAAGGCAAACGTGCGCCCCTGCTCGGTGTGCATGCCCTGCTCGTCACCGCTGAAGTTGCGCAGCATTTCATGCAGGCCATTAAGGCCGATGGTGGAAAAGTGATTGCGCAGGGTTCCCAGGTAGCGCTTGGTGTAAGGGTACAAACCGGCGTCCATATGGTGCTGGATCACCTTGCGCTTGACCTCCAGGCTCTCCATCGCCAGCTCCATCAACCTGTCCAGCCGCTGCAGCAAGGCGCTGGCGTTGCCTTTGAACAGGTAACCCAGGCGTGCGCAATTGATGGTCACCACGCCCAGCGATCCGGTTTGCTCGGCCGAGCCGAACAGGCCACCGCCGCGCTTGAGCAATTCGCGGACATCCAGTTGCAAACGACAACACATCGATCGTACTTGATTGGGCTGCATGTCCGAATTGAGGAAGTTCTGGAAATACGGCAGCCCGTAACGGGCGGTCATCTCGAACAGTCGGTCAGCGTTTTCGCTGTCCCAGGGAAAATCATGGGTGATGTTGTAGGTCGGGATCGGAAAGGTGAACACCCTTCCCTTGGCGTCACCCGCCTGCATCACCTCGATGTAGGCGCGGTTGAGCAAGTCCATTTCCACCTGCAGGTCACCGTAGGCAAAGGGCATTTCTTCACCGCCGATCACCGGGATCTGCTCGCGCAAATCTTCCGGGCACACCCAGTCAAACGTCAGGTTGGTAAAGGGCGTCTGGGTGCCCCAGCGCGAGGGCACGTTCAGGTTGTAGATGAACTCCTGAATCGCCTGTCTCACTTGTTGAAAGCTCAACCCGTCCTTGCGCACGTAGGGCGCCAGGTAGGTGTCGAACGAACTGAACGCCTGGGCGCCGGCCCATTCGTTTTGCAGGGTGCCCAGGAAATTCACCATCTGCCCCAAGGCACTGCTCAAGTGCTTCGGCGGACCGGCTTCGACCCGCCCGGGCACGCCATTAAGGCCTTCGTGCAACAGCGTGCGCAGCGACCAGCCCGCGCAGTAACCGGCCAACATATCGAGGTCGTGCACATGCAGATCCGCCTCGCGGTGGGCCTGGCCGATGGCCTCGTTGTACACCTCGTCCAGCCAGTAATTGGCGGTGACCTTGCCCGACACATTGAGCACCAGCCCACCCAGTGAATACCCCTGGTTGGCGTTGGCTTGCACCCGCCAATCCTCACGGTCCAGGTACTCGTTCATCGAAGTTGCCACCTCGACCATCGTCTTGCGATCACGGCGCAGACGGCCGTGCTGCTCGCGATAGACGATGTAGGCGCGCATGGCGAAGAAAAAACCGGCGTCCATCAACACCCGTTCAACCCGATCCTGGATCTGCTCGACATGCAGTCGAGCCTGTCCTTCCAGCTGGGCCAGTACCGCCTTGAGCAGCCCCTCGGCTTCGACCTCGGTGTATTCGCCCGTGGCCTTGCCCGCGGCAATCAACGCCTGGCGGATCTTGTCCGCATCGAAGGCAACCAGACTGCCATCGCGTTTGTGCAGCCGGTTGCGTCCTACACTGATCAGCGTGCTATGCATTGGAACTCCAGACACTACATATAGGTTTTAATTGGCTTGAAAACACAATATGCAGTGCAGGCTACGGACAATGGACGTTCCTGCAATTGACCGACATCAAGAATCACCGGCAAAAAAAATCGCCCGAAGGCGATTGATTAAAACCGTTGCCTGGCGGTTCGTTTCACCCTCCGCTCATGTTCATGAATCGCACCAACTGCACCGTCCCTTCGGGGTTGAAATCGTGACGCAGCGGCTTGTGGCGCAAGGCCTGTTGCACCGCGTTGATCAAGGGCTGATCGTCCAGCGGATAGCGGCGCAACAAGCCGCGCAAATCCAGCGCATCGTCCTGTCCCAGGCACAGCAGCAGCCGCCCTTCAACGGTCATTCGCACCCGGTTGCAGGTGCCACAGAAGTTGTGGCTGTTGGGCGAGATAAAACCGATCCGGGTGTCGGGATGCTGTGCCAGGCGCACATACCGCGCCGGGCCACCGCTGTTTTCCGTGCTGTCGAGCAACGGATGACGGCTGGCGATCAGCGCCCGGACCTCGTCGCTGGAACAGAACGACTCGCCCCGGGCACGGCCGACATCGCCCAACGGCATTTCCTCGATGAAACTGATATCGATGCGCTGATCAATGGCGTATTGCACCAGTGGCAGCACTTCATCGAAGTTGCGTCCTTTCATCACCACGCAGTTGAGCTTGACCCGCTCGAACCCCGCACCACAGGCCGCCTCAATGCCAGCAAGGACCTGATCGAGATCGCCGTTGCGGGTGATCGCGAGAAACTTTTGCGGGTCCAGGCTATCGAGGCTGATGTTCATCCGTTTGACGCCGGCCTCTACCAGCGGCCGGGCCAAACGTTGCAGTTGTGAACCATTGCTGGTCATCACCAGCTCGCGCAAACCCGGCAAGGCGGCAATGTGGCGGCAGAGGTCGACGATGCCGGGGCGAATCAACGGTTCGCCCCCTGTCAGGCGGATCTTGCGCACACCCAGGCCGACGAACAGCGTCGCCAGGCGCTGCAACTCCTCCAGGGTGAGCACCTGCTGGCGCGGCAGAAACGTCATGTTTTTAGCCATGCAATACACACAGCGAAAATCACAACGGTCCGTCACCGACATCCGCAAATAGTCGATCTGCCGTCCAAACCCATCCTGCATCAGCGTGCCCATCACATTCCCCTTGATCACACACTCACTGCACCAGCGGCGAGTCGGCGCCCTGTAAGTGAATACCGCGAATATCTGCCGCACCGATCAGGGTTTGCAGGTACTGCACCAGCGCCTTTTGCCAGACACCCTGTTGCAACTGGGTGCGGATCGCCGTCGAGACCACTTCATAGGGCAAGGCCTTGCCTTCGATCCGCTGATCGACGCTGACGACGTGCCAGCCAAACCGGCTTTCCAATGGCTTGCTGGCCAAACCCGGGGCCAGGGTGAACAACTGCCGCTCCAGTTCCGGCACCGTCTGGCCTTTGCTGATCTGCCCCAGCGACCCGCCCTGGGCTTTCGACGGGCAGGCCGAGTATTTCTGCGCCAGCTCGGCGAAACTGCCCGGCAAATCCGCCAGGCGTTGCAGCAGGAGTTCAGCCTGAACGTGCGCCAGGCTGCGCGCCTCGGCATCGTCCGGCGCGCATTCGAGCAGGATGTGCCGCACCGCCAGCAACGGTGCACTGTGAAAGCGGGCACGGTTGCTGTCGTAGTAACGCTGACAGGTGGCCTCGTCACACTCGGGCACCTGCACCTCGCGCTCAAGCAACAAACGCGTGGCGGCCTCCTCTTCGTTTTCGCCAGCACCCAACTCCAGTGACAAGTCGAGCTCGGCGATGCGCTGCTGCAGCAATTCGCGGATCACCAGTGCCCGGGCGGCGTGGTACACCGCCTCTTCACGGCTGGGCGCCGGATGATATTGCAGCTCCCGGGCCATGGCCTCCGGGGTAATCGACACCTCGTTGACGCTGATGATCGGCCATTCCTGCTCACTGCTGGCGATCAGTTGCGCAGGGGCTTCGTCAGCCTGCGCGGGTTCTGGGTGTGGTGGTTCAAACATCACCGCCCCACCCTCCTCGATTTCGGGCATCACCGGTTCCGCGGGGCGTGAAGAACCACAACCGCCGCTGCCACCGTTACCGCCGCCACATCCACATCCACCTGACATGATTGCCTCCTCAGATTTTCTGCCGAACGATTTGATAGCGACGTCCCAGGTACCAGACCGGCGCACTGATGATGTGTACCAGACGGGTGAACGGGAACAGCACGAACAGGGTCAGGCCGAGCAGCACGTGCAGCTTGTAGACCAGGCCAACCGGTGCCATCGCCGTCGCGGCTTCCACCGGACGCAAGAGCACGGTGTTCTGTGCCCAGTCCGCGAGCATCACCATCACCGAGCCGTCCATGTGTTCAGTGGACGCCACGATGGTCAGCAAGCCGAGCACCAACTGCGCCAGCAGCACCAGCAACACCAGGATGTCCGAGGTGCTGGACGTGGCGCGCACGCGCGGGTCGCTCAGGCGCCGTTTCACCAGCATCAGCAAACCGACCAGGCACAACAGGCCGAAAAAGCCGCCGGAGACCATCGCCAGCAATTGCTTGTGCTCGGTGCTGATCACATGGTGATAGACCGACGCCGGGGTCAGCAGGCCGACGAAGTGTCCGGCCAGCACAAACAGCACACCGATGTGGAAAAAATTGCTCGCCACGCGCATCCCGCGATTGTTCAGCATCTGGCTGGAACCAGCCTTCCAGGTGTACTGCGAGAGATCGAAGCGTGCCCAACTGCCCAGCAGACAGATCGCCAGCGCGACATAGGGATAAACCCCGAACAACAACAGGTTCCACTTAGACATTGCGTACCTCCGCGGCGGGCACGCTGGCCACGCCTTCATGCTGAAAATCGACCCAGTGCAGCGGTACCGCGCTTTCTTCCCGGGCCTTGCCCGGCGCACTTGGCTGCGAGCCACAACGGTCCTGCTGTTCGGCCTGGAGGAAGTCCACCGCCTCCTCTTCCCACACCTTGTCCAGCGCCTCCAGCGAGTCATCCCTGGATTCGGCGGCGACCTGCGCACGCAATTGCGCGACCGCCTCCTGCGGTTCGGCGCCGGCAATTTGCAGCAGTGCCCGGAAGCAACTGGCGTACGCGCTTTCGCGCTCCTCCAGACGGGCCGCCAGCAACGCTAACAGGTGTGAAACATCGGCCAACCCTTCGCGGGCTTCGAGGTCGTCACGGGTGGACAGGAACTCCAGGTACAGCGGGATGTAGTCCGGCAGCTCTTTGACGCCGATGGCAAAACCGGCGGCTTCGTACTGCGCCATCATGTCGACCATCGCCTGGCCACGGTCGCGGGACTCACCGTGGACATGCTCGAACAGCAGCAGTGACAGCGAGCGACCGCGACCGAACAAGGCACCGTAGTGCTCCTGTCCGTCCATGAGGTCGTTGCCGCAAATCAGCTCCAGCAACTCGAACAACGCCCCCCGTTGCCGAGGGCTGATTTCCCGTGACTGGTGGATGGCCTGCTCCAGTTCATCGCGACCGAAAACCAGGCTTTGGGTCGGGTAATCGAGCAGCAACGAAATAACCTTGAGAATGCGCATGCTCATTCCTCCCACAACTGCACGGTTTTCAGGATGTCGCGGCGGTTGGCCTTCTTCGCCCCGAACATGTTGGTGTCGGAACTGCCGCTGCAACCGCTGCCGAAACTGAAGCCGCAACCGGAACGCTCGGCGAACGCGTCGCTCATGGCGTCTTCCCGGTGTGCGCTAGGCACCACAAAACGGTCTTCATAGTTGGCGATCGCCAGGTAGCGGTACATCTCCTCGACCTGATTCACGCTCAGCCCGACATCCTTGAGCACTTGCAGGTCCTGAACCCCGTCCACCTGTTCGGAGCGCTTGTAGGCACGCATCGCCAGCATGCGTTTGAGCGCACGCTTGACCGGTCTGACATCACCGGCAGTCAGCATGTTGGCCAGGTAACGCAGGGGAATGCGCAGGCTGTCGACATCCGGGATGACGCCGTTCATGCCCACGGTGCCGGCGGCCGCCGCGTTCTGGATCGGCGACAGTGGCGGTACATACCAGACCATTGGCAGGGTGCGGTATTCAGGGTGCAATGGCAGCGCGAGCTTCCAGTCCACGGCCATTTTGTAGACCGGCGAACGCTGCGCCGAGTCGATCACCGACTGCGGCACACCGTCGGCCAGTGCCTGGCGAATCACGGCCGGGTCGTTAGGGTCGAGGAAGATCTCCAGCTGCTTCTCGTAGAGGTCCTGCTCATTGGCGGTGCTGGCCACTTCGCTGATGCGGTCGGCGTCATACAACAGCACACCGAGGTAACGGATGCGCCCGACACAGGTTTCCGCGCAGACCGTCGGCATCCCGGCTTCAATACGCGGGTAGCAGAAAATGCACTTCTCGGACTTGCCGCTTTTCCAGTTGAAATAGATCTTCTTGTACGGGCAGCCACTGATGCACATCCGCCAGCCGCGGCACTTCTCCTGGTCGATCAGGACAATCCCGTCTTCCTCACGCTTGTAGATCGCCCCGCTCGGGCAGGACGCCGCGCACGCCGGGTTCAGGCAGTGCTCACACAGGCGCGGCAAATACATCATGAAAGTGTTTTCGTATTCGCCGTAAATGTCCGCCTGGATCTTGTCGAAGTTCTTGTCCTTGCGCCGCTTGGCAAACTCGGTGCCGAGGATTTCCTCCCAGTTCGGGCCCCATTCGATTTTCTCCATGCGCTTGCCGGAAACCAGCGAACGCGGGCGTGCGGTGGGCTGGTGCTCACCCAGCGGCGCGGTGTGCAAGTGCTGATAATCGAAGTCGAAGGGTTCGTAATAGTCGTCGAGACTCGGCAGGTCCGGGTTGGCAAAAATATTCGCCAACACGCGGAATTTGCCGCCGATGCGCGGGTTTATCGTGCCGTTGGCATTACGAACCCAGCCGCCCTTCCACTTGTCCTGGTTTTCCCATTCTTTCGGGTAGCCGATGCCGGGTTTGCTTTCAACGTTGTTGAACCAGGCGTATTCCATGCCTTCACGGCTGGTCCAGACGTTCTTGCAGGTGATCGAGCACGTGTGGCACCCGATGCATTTGTCGAGGTTCAGCACCATGCCGATTTGTGAACGAATTTTCATGACAACTCCTCAATCCATCTCGGTCGGCAGGGGACGCGGCAGATCATCGCCGGTCGAACCATCGAGCCAGTCGACTTTGGCCATCTTGCGCACCACGACGAACTCGTCGCGGTTGCAACCGACCGTGCCGTAATAGTTGAAACCGTAGGCTTGCTGGGCATAGCCGCCGATCATGTGGGTCGGCTTGAGCACCACCCGGGTGACCGAGTTGTGATGGCCGCCACGGGTCTTGGTGGTTTCCGAACCCGGCACGTTCACGATCCGTTCCTGGGCGTGGTACATCATCACCATGCCTTCCTTGACCCGCTGACTGACCACCGCCCGGGCCGTCAGGGCACCGTTGACGTTGAAGCATTCGATCCAGTCGTTGTCCTCGATACCGGCACGTTTTGCGTCGATTTCCGAGAGCCAGACAATCGGTCCGCCACGGCTCAGCGTGAGCATCAGCAGGTTGTCGCTGTAGGTGCTGTGGATGCCCCATTTCTGGTGCGGCGTGATCCAGTTCAGGACGATTTCGGTTTCGCCATTGCTGCGCTTGCCCTTCACCCCTTCGATGGTCCGCGTGTTGACGGGTGGGCGGTAACTCATCAGTTGCTCGCCGAACGCCTGCATCCACGGGTGATCCTGGTAGAACTGCTGGCGGCCGGTGATGGTGCGCCATGGAATCGCTTCATGAACGTTGGTGTAGCCGGCGTTATAGCTGACGTGATCGTCTTCCAGGCCTGACCAGGTCGGGCTGGAAATGATCTTGCGTGGCTGCGCCTGAATATCGCGGAAGCGAATCGCCTCGTGCGCCTTGGGCAGTGCCAGGTGGCTGTGGTCGATGCCGGTGAATTCCGACAGTGCGGCCCACGCCTTGACGGCAACATGGCCATTGGTTTCAGGGGCCAGGGACAGAATCACCTCGGCCGCATCGATGGCCGTTTCAATTTTCGGCCGCCCTTGGCTGATCCCGGGCTCGCGCTCGCGGTAATTGAGTTCGCCCAGGAATTTCACTTCTTCCTCGGTGTTCCAGTTGATGCCCTTGCCGCCGTTGCCATGCTTCTCCAGCAAAGGCCCCAAGGAGGTGAACTGCTTGTAGATGTTCGGGTAGTCGCGCTCCACCACTTGCAGGTTCGGTGCGTTTTTGCCGGGTTGCGGCGCCACGCCCTCACTTTTCCAGTCCGTACCGCCGAAAGGCTGGGCCAGTTCGCCGACGCTGTCATGCATCAACGGCACGGTGACCAGGTCCTGCTCGACACCCAGGTGACCGACCGCCATTTCGGAGAACGACTTGGCGATGCCCTTGTAGATTTCCCAGTCGGAGCGCGATTCCCAGGCCGGGTCAATGGCTGCCGACAACGGGTGAATGAAGGGGTGCATGTCCGAGGTGTTCATGTCGTCTTTTTCGTACCATGTGGCCGTCGGCAACACGATGTCGGAATAGACGCAGGTCGAAGACATGCGGAAGTCCAGCGTGGTGACCAGGTCGAGCTTGCCGATGGCGCCCTCGTCTACCCACTCGGCTTCGGTCGGTTTGCAGTCGCCGACCTTGCCGATGTCCTCGTTCATCACCCCGTTCTTGGTGCCCAGCAAGTACTTGAGCATGTACTCGTGGCCCTTGCCCGACGACCCCAACAGGTTGGAGCGCCAGATGAACATGTTGCGCGGGAAGTTGACCGGGCTGTCGGGCTGTTCGCAGGAAAAACGCAGCGAACCTTCGTGTAACGACTTGACCACGTAGTCTTTGGGCGCCATGCCGGCCGCAGCAGCGTCACGGCAAATGTGCAGCGGGTTGGTGTTCAACTGTGGCGCGCTAGGCAACCAGCCAGCACGTTCGGCGCGGATGTTGTAGTCCAGCGCATGCTCGGGGAACTGGCTCTTGTCTGCCAGCGGCGAGAGCACGTCGTGCATGCTCATCTTCTCGTGGCGCCACTGGGAACTGTGGGCGTAGAAGAAGCTGGTGCCGTTCATCTGGCGTGGCGGACGGCTCCAGTCCAGGCCGAACGCCAGGGGCAGCCAGCCGCATTGCGGACGGAGTTTTTCCTGGCCCACGTAGTGTGCCCAGCCGCCACCGGTCTGGCCGACGCAACCGCAGAGCATGAGCATGTTGATCAGCCCGCGGTAGTTCATGTCCATGTGGTACCAGTGGTTCATCGCCGCACCGACGATGATCATCGAACGACCACGGGTCTTGTCGGCGTTGTCGGCAAACTCACGGGCAATCTGGATCGCCTTCTCACGGCTCACGCCAGTGATCTGCTCTTGCCAGGCCGGGGTGCCGGGCACATTGGCGTCGTTGTAGTCCTTGGCCACGTTGGCGCCGCCCAGGCCGCGATCGATGGCCAGGTTGGCGGCCGACAGGTCGAACACGGTGGCCACTTTGGCCTGGCTGCCATCCGCCAGGGTCAGGCTGCGTACCGGCACACGACGGTACTGCACGGCATCGCCGGCGACGTGCTGGAAGTATTCCTGGGATTCACCGGCGAAGTACGGGAACGCCACTTCCGTGACCTCACCACCGATCAGGCTCAGGGTCAGATCGACTTCACGGCCCTCGCCGCCTTCACGGGCCTGGATGTTCCACTTGCCCTGCTCGCCCCAGCGATAACCGATCGAGCCTAGCGGCGAGACCAGTTCGCCGCTGGCGTCGAGGGCGATGGTTTTCCATTCCGGGTTGTTTTCCTGGCCGAGGTTGTCGGTCAGGTCCGAGGCCCGCAAGAAGCGATCCGGTTGATACCCGGCACCCGGCGCAACACCGAGCATCGGTTTGAGCAGCACCAGCACCGGCAGGTCGGTGAAGCGTTTGGCGTAGTCGGTGAAATAGGCGCTCGGCTTGTCCAGGTGGAATTCTTTGAAGATCACATGGTTGAACGCTTGAGCCAGTGCCGCGTCGGTGCCCTGCTTGGGGTTGAGCCACAAGTCGGTGAGCTTGGCCACTTCCGAATAGTCGGGGGTGATGGCCACGGTCTTGGTGCCCTTGTAGCGAACTTCGGTGAAGAAATGCGCGTCGGGGGTACGGGTCTGCGGAACGTTGGAACCCCAGGCAATGATGTAGTTGGAGTTGTACCAGTCGGCCGATTCCGGCACGTCGGTCTGCTCGCCCCAGACCATCGGCGAGGCCGGTGGCAAGTCGCAGTACCAGTCGTAGAAACTCAGGCAGGCGCCGCCGATCAGCGACAGGTAACGGGCGCCTGCGGCGTAGCTGACCATCGACATGGCCGGAATCGGCGAGAAGCCCACCACACGGTCAGGACCGTATTGCTTGATGGTGTAGACGTTGGCCGCGGCAATGATCTCGTTGACTTCCTCCCAGTTGGAACGGATGAAGCCGCCCATGCCGCGTTTGCTCTTGTAGGAGTCGGCCTTGGCTTTGTTCTCGACAATGCTGGCCCAGGCTTCGACCGGCGCCAGCTTCAGACGCGCCTCGCGCCACAACTTGAGCAATGGCTTGCGAATTTTCGGGTACTTGAGCCGGTTGGCGCTGTAGATGTACCAGCTGTAACTGGCCCCGCGCGGACAGCCGCGTGGCTCATGATTCGGCAGGTCGTTGCGGGTACGCGGGTAATCGGTCTGCTGGGTTTCCCAAGTGATCAGGCCGTTCTTCACGTAAATCTTCCACGAGCACGAACCGGTGCAGTTCACCCCGTGGGTGGAGCGCACGATCTTGTCGTACTGCCAGCGCGAGCGGTAGACATTCTCCCAGTCGCGGGACTCCTTGCGGGTCTCCCCGTGCCCCTCGGAAAACTCGCTTTGCTTGCGATTAAAAAACCGCAGTTGATCCAACAAATGACTCATGGTGCTTTCCTCTCAGGCTTGCTGCGGGGTTCTATGCCCCGCCCGTGCAAGGTTTGGATTCGGTTTCTGTCAGCAGGGCGTCGCAGCACCTTTTCGGGCGTACCACCACCAGGTCACCACAATGCAACTCAGGTAAAAGCCGACGAACATGTAGAAGGCCATCTCCGGGCCGCCGGTCTGGGCCATGGATGTGCCGAAGGATTTGGGAATGAAGAACGCCCCGAAGGCGCCCATGGCCGAGCTGAAGCCCAGGACGGCGGCCGACTCTTTGCCAGCATTTTTCAGGGCCTGTTCACGGACCTCCGGCGCCTTCCCGGCAGCCGCTTTTTCATGCAGGGTGCGGAAGATCACCGGGATCATGCGGAACGTGGAGCCGTTGCCCACGCCAGTGGTGATGAACAGCAGCATGAACATGCCGAGGTAGCCGTAGAAGTTGCCGCCGGTGCCGTTCTGCGGCAGGAAGTGCAGGACGCCGAAGACCATCACAATCATCAGCACGAAGTTCCACAGGGTGACCCGCGCACCGCCGAGCTTGTCCGCCAGCCAACCGCCCAATGGCCGCACCAGCGCGCCTACCAACGGGCCGAGGAAGGCAAATTTCAGCGCAACGACTTCGGGAAACGCGGTCTTGATCAGCAACGGAAAGGCTGCGGAGAAACCAATGAACGAACCGAAAGTGGCCAGGTACAACCAGCACATCAGCCAGTTGTGCTTGCGCTTGAAAATCACTGCCTGCTCGCTGAACGAGGCCCGTGCGCTGGACAAATCGTTCATGCAGAACCAGGCCAGCAAGGTCACCGCAATGATGAAGGGCACCCAGATGAAGCCGGCGTTCTGCAGCCACAGCTGACTGCCGTCTTCGAGTGTTTGCGGCTGGCCGCCGAGGACGCCGAACACCCCGAAGGTGATCACCAGCGGCACACTGAACTGCATGACCGAAACCCCCAGGTTGCCCAAGCCGGCGTTCAGGCCCAGGGCCGTGCCCTGCTGGGATTTAGGGTAGAAAAAGCTGATGTTGGACATGCTCGACGCGAAGTTGCCGCCGCCGAAACCGCACAGCAATGCAATCCACACAAACACGCTGTAAGACGTGCTCGGGTCCTGCACGGCAAACCCCATCCACAACGCCGGCAGCACCAGCGAAGCCGTGCTCAGGGCGGTCCAGCGGCGGCCGCCGAAAATCGGCACCATGAACGAGTAGAAAATCCGCAGGGTCGCACCGGACAACCCCGGCAACGCGGCCAGCCAGAACAACTGGTCAGTGGTGAAACTGAAACCGATGGCGTTCAGGCGCACGATCACCGTGCTCCAGACCATCCACACGGCAAACGCCAGCAGCAGTGCGGGAATGGAAATCCACAGGTTGCGCGTCGCCGTCTGTTTACCGCTACGTCCCCAGAACTCGGGATCTTCCGGGCGCCAGTCATGAATGACCGGCCCCTTGTCAGGCTTTTGCAGTACGGACATGGTTGTCTCCTTGAGCAATGCTGGAAATCTGAGTCGCGTTTGCCACGAGCGGCTTGCCGAGCAGCGGGCGGCGGCGTATTTCGCTGAAGTACATCCAGGCCAGGGACACCCAGACCACGCCGTACAACAACATGAAGCAGGAGGAGCGCACGCCGGTCAGGTCCATCAGCGCGCCGAACAGAATGGGCAGGACAAAGCCGCCCAAACCACCGGCCAGGCCGACGATGCCGGACACCGCGCCCATGTTTTTCGGGTAGTCGTTGGCGATGTATTTGAAGACCGAGGCCTTGCCGAACGCGAAGGCGATGCCCATGACGAACAGCAGCACGGTGAACAGCGCGGGATTGAGGCCGATGTGGAAATCCAGCGGGCCGTTGACGGTTTGCACTTGCAGTTGGGTCTGCGGATAGGACAGCAGGAACAGGCAGATCCAGCTCACCCACAACACCCACCAGGTCACGCTTTGCGCGCCCCAGCGATCGGACATCCAGCCACCGACGGCGCGCAGCACGCCGCCCGGCAAGGAGAAGCAGGCGGCCAACAGCGCAGCGCTTTGCAGGCTGAAACCGTATTCCTGCACGTAGTAGCGCGTCATCCACAGCGCCAGGGCGACATAGCCACCGAAGACGATCGAGTAGTACTGGCAATAGCGCCACACCGCCGGGTCTTTCAGTGCGCCAAGCTGCTGGCGAAGACTCGCGCCCGAGGCACTGCGATGCTGCTTGTTGTCTGAACTGAGAAACCAGAACAGCAGCGCAGTGATAAACAGAATTGCGCTGAAGACTTTCGGCACCAGTTGCCAGCTACCGGCGGCAATCAGCGCCGGGGCGAGAAACTTGGTGACGGCGGCCCCGGCATTTCCCGCGCCGAAGATGCCCATGGCAAAGCCCTGGTTGTCCTGGTCGAACCACTTGGCGACGTAGGCAATACCGACGGAAAACGAGCCCCCGGCCAGGCCGACGAACAGGCCCAGGACCAGGAACTGCCAGTACGCCGTGGCATGGCTGATCAGGTACAGCGGCAACACGCAGGACAGCATCAGCAGGAAAAACACGATGCGCCCGCCGAAGCGGTCGGTCAAAAGGCCCAGTGGCAAGCGTGCCAGCGAGCCGGTCAGCACCGGGGTGGCGGCCAACAGGCCGAACTGGGTTTCGTTGAGCTGGAGCAACTCCTTGATGGGCACGCCGAGCACGGCAAACATCATCCACACCATGAAGCACACGGTGAAAGCCAGCGTGCTCATGCCCAGCACCAGGCCTTGTCGTACACGCGGTTGAGTCATCTCGCTCTCCAGTCAATTAGCCATGACGGCAGACTAGAGAGGCCAACCCCGCAAAAACTTGATCCGGATCAACGAAGCCCCGAGGCCCACAAGCCTATGCTTGCGCAGCCTACCTCCAAGGAGGTAGTGCGCAAAAACCTGTAAACCCTTTGTTTATCAGCATCTTGCTGTTTCGTTTCAACGGCGTTGCTGACACCGATCGGTCGACAACTCTTTAGAGGTAGTGCGCCGGGTTCGGCGGCAAAACCATCACCGGTTGTTCCCTGGAGCTCTGCATGGCCGATTTTCACGTGTTTACCCAAGGCCTGCGCGAATGATCCGCTGGTTGCGCAGCTCCCTGCCCGCGCGCGCAGGTCTCGCGGTGATCCTGATTGCCGTGCTCGCCCTCGCCAGTTCGCTGAGCGCTGGCCTGATTGCCTGGTTCAGCCAGGGCGACGCGGCGGCGATCAACACCGCAGGCTCGGTGCGCATGGAGACCTATCACCTGAGCTGGAAACTGACCGCGGGGGCCGACACCAAAGAACTCGCCCGCGTTGCACAGAGCCTGCAACAGCGCCTCACCAGCCAGTCCCTCAAGACCGTGCTGGACGACGGCGCCAATCCCGACTTGCAACGCAGCTACCAGCAGCTCCAGCAAACCTGGAACGAAGACTTGCATCCGGCGTTGATCCGCGGCGATGCGACGACATTTCAGGCCGGCGCCCAGTCCTTCGTTGAACAACTGAACCGGTTCGTCAGCCTGTTGCAGCGCCAAAGCGAGCAAAAGCAAACCTGGCAGCAGGTGATTCAGGGGGCGGCCCTGTTTACCACCATGATCGTCCTGCTGATTGGCCTGTACGAACTGCAATGCAGCGTGGTGACCCCGCTGGGCGAATTGGTCGAGGCCACCCAACGCTTTCGCCGAGGCGACTTCAAGGCCCGGGTCAATCATCAGTCTCAAGACGAGCTGGGACAGTTGGCCATGAGCTTCAATGCCATGGCCGAAACCATCGAGGAGTCTCATCGCACCCTGGAAACACAGGTCCTGCAAAAGACCCTGAACCTGCAACAGGCCAACGCCGCCCTGGAATTGCTGTATCAAAGCAGTCGCAGCCTGGCCACACGCCTGGCCAACGCCGAGGGCCTGGACGAATTGATCCGGCGCTTCCAGACGCGCCTGCCCGGGTTGCGCCTGTCGCTGTGCCTGCAAGGCCAATTGCAGGCCCCGGCCCAGCAATTGCTCGCCCTGCATGGCGCCAGCAACCGGGAGGTCTGCGCCAGCAGCAATTGCGCCACCTGCCAGAAGCATCTTCAACCCCACCCGATCACGTTGAGCATCAGCAACCAGGGCAACGAACTGGGCGAACTCAAGGCTCACTTCATCGATGGACACGCCCCACAAGCCTGGGAAACCCAACTGATCCAGGCCCTGGCCAACCTCATCGGCACCTCGCTCTCGCTCAAGCGTCAGCGCGAGCAGGACCATCGCCTGTTGTTGCTCGAAGAGCGCACCATCATTGCCCGCGAGTTGCACGATTCTCTGGCCCAGGCCCTGTCGTACATGAAGCTGCAAGTCAGCCGCATGCAGACCCTGATGCGTCGGGGTGAGCCCGTGCAGACCTTGGAAAACGTCACCGCGGAACTGCGCGAAGGGCTGAACAATGCCTACCGCCAGTTACGCGAATTGCTGACCACCTTCCGCTTGCAGATTCACGACGCCGGCCTGATTCCGGAACTCAAGGAAACCGCCGAGGAGTTTTCCCGCCGGGGCGAGTTCCAGGTACACCTGCAGGTCGACAGCCTGGCGTTCGAAATGTCCGCCAGTGAGCAGATCCACATCCTCCAGATCACACGCGAGGCACTCTCCAATTGCCTGCGCCATGCCCACGCGCAAAACGCCTGGCTGCAACTGCGCCAGGACGGCGAGATCGTGCGGCTGTCGATCGAGGACGATGGCCGGGGCTTCAGCGACAGTTGCGATCAGCGCGAGCACCACGGCCTGACCATCATGAATGAACGTGCCCGCAGCTTGCACGGGCAGTTGCAGATCGTTTCCAGGGAGCCTCAGGGCACCCTCGTCCAGATGGAATTCCGACCGGAGTTTCTCGGACAACCCACAAAAGGTAGCGTCACATGAACCCGTCCCCGCAATACCGGATCCTGTTGGTCGACGATCACCCCATGATGCGTCGCGGCATCCGCCAGATGCTCGAACTTGAAGATGATTTCCTGATTGTCGGCGAAGCCAGCCACGGCGAGGAAGCCCTGGCCATGATCGAGCCGCTGCAACCTGACCTGTTGCTGCTCGATAACAACATGCCGCAAATGAATGGCATTGAAACCCTGCGACGCTTGCGGGCCATGCACTGCACCGCCAAGGTGCTGCTGTTTACGGTCTCCGATGCCGAAGACGATATTCGCGATGCATTGCGCCTGGACGCCGATGGCTACCTGCTCAAGGACATGGAGCCCGAACTGCTGATTCAGTACATCCGCGATGCCCTGGACGGCGCGCTGGTCGTCAGCCCAGGCCTGACCCGGGTCATGGCCCAGGCGCTGCGCTCACCTCCGCGCCAGGCCGAGGTCGAGCTGACCGAACGCGAGCGTCAGGTGCTCAAGACCATCGCCAGCGGCTTGAGCAACAAAGTGATCGGCCACAAGCTGGGCATCACCGAAGGCACGGTCAAGGTTCATGTGAAGAACCTGCTGCACAAACTGGGGCTGCGCTCGCGCGTCGAGGCCGCCGTGTGGGCGATGGAGCATCTGCGCAACACAGGCTGAGCACCATTCCCCTTTGGAGGTAGTCCGGTGGAGGCATAGGCCATGGGGCCAGCACGCTTTACCATGACCGGTAGCGGAGGTACGCCATGCTGACTCACCCTTCCACCGTTTTAATGTTGCGTCGTCATCACCTGTTCAAGCAATTGCCGGACAAGGTGTTTGAAGAAGTCTGTGGCCTGGCCACGCTCAAACGCCTGAGTTGTCACAGCACGCTCCTGCACCAAGGGGATCCGGCCAAGCGCTTTTTCCTGCTGATCAGCGGCCAGATCAAGCTCTATCGGATCACCGGCGAAGGCCAGGAAAACCTGGTGGAAATCATCCAGCCCGGGCAAACCTTTGCCGAGGCCCTGCTGTTCAGCCAGATCCGTTTTTACCCGGTGAGCGCCACGGCCCTGAAGGACTGCGTGCTGGTCAGCATCGAGGGCAGCCATTATCGCAACGCCCTGGAAGATCAGCCGAAAGTCTGCCTGGCGATCCTGGCGAGCATGAGCATTCACTTGCATCAGCGCCTCAAGGACATCGACACCCTGACCCTGACCAACGCCAGCCGGCGGGTGATCAATTTTCTGTTCCAGGAGCGCGACCCGGTCAACGGCCAGATCGTGCTGCAAGTCTCCAAACGCCTGGTGGCCTCGAAGCTGGGCATCCAGCCGGAAACCTTCTCGCGCATTTTGCATCGACTGGTGGAGAGCGGCCTGATCGCCATGGAGCGCCGCAACATCCGCATCCTCGCGGAAGACGAACTGGCGACTTATCACCCGTAACTGAACCGGTGGACTTGACCCTCATCAAGGCGCAAGGCGTACAGCCTTGCACACTGACCGGGTCCACCTGCGGAGAACCTTCATGCCCTCACCCACCTTGCCTCTGGTTTACTCCTGCTCAGGCTGCTCCAACGTTGCCCAACTGGCCAACACCCTGGCGGTGCGCCTGGATCGCCAGGGGCTTGCCGAAATGTCCTGCATTGCCGGGGTCGGCGGGCATGTCAGCGCGCTGGTCAACAAGGCACGCTCGGGACGCCGGATCCTGGCACTGGACGGCTGCCCCTTGCAGTGCGTCGAAAACTGTTTGAAACAGCATGGACTGCACGCCGACGTGCACCTGATTCTCAGCCACTACGGGCTGCGCAAACGCTATGCCGAGGACTGCACCGAAGCGCAGTGTGATGAGTTGTTTGAAGGGATCAAACAGTTGATAGCCAGTGATGCCCGGCCGCTTGAAAACCGGCAAACCGAAACCCACTGAAAAGGCCTGCCGGGCAAAACAAAACCCGTGTCGGAGCGAGCAGGCTCGCTCCGTTGATGGGTGTCGGTCAGCCTGCCGCCAACCCCTTCCCCGCCCGCTCCAGATTGCGCCACAGCCAGACAGGCAATACGTCCGGGTCGAGGCTGTCGATCAGGTTCTTCAGGGTCAATCCCAATTCGGTATCCCCCTCGATGACCAGGCGTCGACGGAAAAACAGGGTGTCCGGGTCCTCCTGCCGACTGGCCAGCAACAGAAACTCACGCCAGTTGCCACTGATGGTCACATCAGCCTCGGCCCGCTCGGCAATCTGTAGCCCGTCACGCGATCGACTCAAGTACCAGCAAAGCCCGAGGTCCGGGATGCGCAAGCACAGCCAGCGACCGCGCAACAGGTCGAACTCACCGTCACGCAACGGCTCGGCGAGACAGCGGTTGAGCGCCTGCTGCAACGCCAGGCGCTGCACCACAAAGGGCACCCGACGAACCAGTGGAAGCACCCGATCGGCACCGTACAACAGCCATTTTTTTCGCTTCAGCACAGGCCAGCCTCCTCAACACGCAACATCCCGGCCTGGCCATGCCAATAGCCATTGCAGCCATCGACAAACAGCGGTGGCGCCTCGCCCTGACGCACCCGTTGCCAGGCCTCAATCACCTCGACCATGCCCTGGGCCCGAGGGCTCAAGCGCACGATGTCCGCGCCGCTGGCCACCAGCCCCGGGTAATCGGCCAGCAGATTAGTCACCTCGGCCGACATCGTCTGAATACCGTTGAGGGTGAACAGCGCCTGCCCGGCCTGACTGCTCAGCGCCAGTCCATCGGGGTAGTTGATGCAACAGAACTGGCAGTCATCCTTGGGCCGGTTTTCTGCCCGGGCGGTAAAGCAGCGAGCGGAATAGGCCAGGGGTAAATGCCCATAGGCGAAGACTTCCACTTGCGGCACTTCACGGCCCAGCTCGCGCACCTGTTCAAGCACTGCGCGAATCAGCGCTGCCGAACACTCCACCGGCGGCACCCAACGGACCATGCCGCTGTCTTGCAGTTGCGTCAGGGCATGACCGTTGTACAGATTCAGCGCCGGCCCGCCCACAAACGGCAACTTGCGTTCGGCCAGCAGTTGCACTGCGCCCATGTCATTGGCTTCCACCAGCAACTCGCCGTTGTCGCACAGGCGACGCAGGCTGGAGAGTTCTGACGCGGCTTCGATCAGGGTCAGGCTGGACAGCACCAGTTGCGCCTGGCTACACGCCTGCAACTCGCGACCCAGGCCCAGCCATTGATCCAGGGAGAATGCCCGGCGCTTCGAGCACACGGTTTCTCCCAGGTAAATCACATCCAGGGGCAGGCTCGACATCTCGGCGTAAAATTGCCCCAATTGTTCCTTGTCCCAGTAATACAGGACCGGTCCCAGGCTCAGCTTCATGTTCAGCCCCTTATTGCCATGATCGATGGTAGGCACCCAGTGTGGTCTGGCTGCCTTCGGACAAACCGGCCAGCACCTGGCGCCACTGGTCTTTGACCTTGAAGCTCTTGGGCGACGCGCGATGGGTATCGAGGGCCGCGCGCCAGACCCGGGTGACTTGCTCGACATACGCCGGGCTACGCTGGCGGCCTTCGATCTTGACCGCTTCAACCCCGATGGCCGCGAGCTCCGGAAGCAGGTCCAGGGTGTCGAGACTGGTGGGTTCCTCCAGCGCATGGAAGCGCTTGCCGTTGACCAGAAAACGTCCCTTGCACAAGGTCGGATAACCGGCGGATTCGTCAGGGGTGTAGCGGTCGATCAGCACGTCATTGAGCCGTGCGCTCAGGCCTTCGGCATCTTCGCTCCAGCGTACGGCCTTGGCCGGCGAACAGACGCCGCACAAATTGGGAGACTCACCGGTAATGTAGGAAGACAGGTGGCAGCGCCCCTCGGCCATGATGCACAAACTACCGAAGCCGAAGACTTCGATGGGCACCGGGCTGTTGGCCGCGACCTGACGCACCTGGGCCAACGACAGCACCCGTGGCAGCACCGCACGACGAATGTTGTAGCGCTGCGCATAAAACGCCAGCGCCGCGGCATGGGTCGCGGAGCCCTGAACCGACAGGTGCAAGGTCAGTTGCGGGTGGCGCTCGCAGGCATACGCCAGAACCCCGGGGTCAGCAGCGATCAGCGCATCCACGCCAAAATCGGCGGCGCGATCCACCGCGCGCTGCCAGCGCTCCCAGCCCTTGGGCTGCGGGTAAGTATTGACCGCGACATAGAGTTTGCGTTGATGCTGGCGGATGTGTTCGACCGCCGCATCGAACTGCTTGTCATCCATGTTCAATCCGGCGAAATGGCGGGCATTGGTGTCATCACGAAAACCGACATAGACGGCGTCGGCGCCTTGGCGCACCGCCGCTTTGAGCGCAGGCAGGTTGCCTGCCGGGCAGACCAGTTGCATGGGGAATCCTCATCTAGGAACACGTCCGGACCCGCGCCCTGTCTTTCGGACAGGCCCGCAGTGTCGAGTGCGCCGCCAGTCTAGCGAGACCGGCGGCGACGGCCTTGACGGCAATCAATTGCCCTCAATGCATCAGGTCGGCGAAAGACAGGAACGCCACGTTGTCGTGCTTGTGCACCCGATGCTCGCGCTCCACGACGGCCAGGCCATCGGCCCAGCAGGCCGCCGTCAACATGGCCGAGCTCTGCTGCGGATGCAGTTCCACGCGCAATTGCCCGTCGGCATCGGGAACCAGTTTGGCTCGCAGGTATTGTCGGCGTTTGTTGCTTTGCAGCCAGTCGAAACCGGCCGGCAGCGCCATCGGGCGCGGCATCACCTGACTCACGCCCTGAGCCCTGAGCAGGAACGGACGCACCACCACCAACGCGGTGATCAACGCGGCCGAAGGATTGCCCGGCATGCCAATCCACGGCTTGCCGGCCACTTCGCCGAACGCTAGCGGTTTGCCCGGTTGTATCGCCAGCCGCCAGAAATCCACGCTGCCCAATTCATCGATGGCCCGCTTGAGATGGTCCTCCTCGCCGACCGACACGCCGCCCGAGGTCAGCAGCAGATCGCACTCCGACGACGCCAGGCTCAAGGCATGCCGACTGGCCGCCAACTCATCGGCCATGACCCCGTAGTCATGCACTTCGACGCCCCAGCCGCGCAACAGGGCGGACAGGCAATACCGATTGCTGTTGTAAATCTGCCCCGGCGCCAGTGATTCACCCGGTTCGCGCAACTCGTCACCGCTGCTCAACAGGCACACGCGCAACGGCCGATACACCTCGACCCGGGCAATCCCGGCACCGGCCAGCAGCCCCAATTCCTGGGCGCGCAAGCGCTTGCCGGCCATGAGCAACAGATGCCCCTGGCGGACTTCCTCGCCTTCCTTGCGCACGTGATCGCCCACCGTTGCCGGCGGCAACCAGACCTTGTCGCCCTCGACCTGACAACTCTCCTGCGGCACCACGGTGTCAGCACCCGGCGGCAGCGGCGCCCCGGTGAAAATCCGCACCGCTGTTTTCGCCGCCAAGGGCGAGAACGCCTGTTGTCCGGCGGCGATGCGTCCAGTCAACGGTAGCCAGCCCCCCGCCGCAGGCAGGTCGGCGGCCCTGAAGGCAAAACCGTCCATGGCGCTGTTGTCCCAGGCGGGCAGGTTCAGCGCAGAGTGAATGTCCACCGCCAGCACTCGCCCCAAAGCGTGTTCCAGGGGGATCGTCTGCACCGAGGGTGGCGGTGGTGCCTGGTCGAGCAGATGACTGATGGCCTCGTCCACCGGCATCAACTGACCGCTGTCGCAGACCCGCCCCGTCATGAGCGCACCTCACAGGCCTCAAGTACCTGCTGCGCCTGAGGCTTGAGGTGAGGGGCGAAATTGCACGGGCCGGTGCGGCTGTCCAGTTGCTCCAGCAGGATCTGGTTCCAGGCGGTGCGGCAGGCGCCCGGCGAGCCGGGAACACAGCACACCAACACCCCGTTGCTCATCCCGGCCAGGGCGCGCGACTGCAGACTGGACATGCCGATTTCCGCCAGGGACACCTGACGGAACAGCTCGCCGAAACCTTCCACATGCTTGTCCAGCAGCGGCAGCACCGCTTGCGGCGTGTTGTCCCGAGCGGTGAAACCGGTGCCTCCGGTCATCAACACCACTTGCACCTCGGGGTCGGCGATCCAGTGCGAGACCTTGGCGCGGATCTGATAGATATCGTCCGGCACCAGGCCTCGGTCGATCAGCACATGACCGGCCGCTTGCAGCAAATCGGCCAGGGTCTGCCCGGAGGTGTCGGTGGCAAAAGTTCGTGTGTCGCTGATGGTCAGCACGGCAATGTTCAAGGGTTGAAACGTGCGTTGCGTCAGATGGGCCATGTTCAAGCCTTCCCGTAGATGAGGGTATGACCAAGCCTGAACCGGAATGGCCAACGAGCCTATTCCTCCAAGGAGGTACCTCGTCAGGATCAAGACGTGCGTCGCCACACGTCCAGTTCAATGCACATCAGGGCGCCAGGCGATTGCGCTGCCACAGACCGTCGACCAGGCGGTAATCCAGACGGTCGTGCAAACGATCGGCGCGCCCCTGCCAGAACTCCATGCGATCAGGGTGCAGACTGTAGCCGCCCCAATGCTCGGGCCTGGGGACGGTCTGGCCGACAAAACGTTTGATGGTGTCCGCCAGCAAGCTTTCAAGCGCTGCCCGATCGGCCAGAGGACGGCTTTGCGGCGAGGCCCAGGCCCCCAGGCGACTGCCGATGGAACGGGAATCGAAGTACGCATCCGACAGTGAGGGGTCAAGCCTGGACACCCGGCCTTCGATACGCACCTGCCGCTCCAGTCCAGGCCAGAAAAATGTCATCGCGGCAAAGGGGTTGGCCGCCAGTTGCTGCCCCTTGTCGCTGTGGTAATTGCCGAAAAAAGTGAACCCTTCATCGCTCAAGCCCTTGAGCAGCAAGACCCGGCAGTGCGGGCGCCCATCACTGTCGACCGTCGACAGCATCATGCTATTGGCTTCGACAGGAGCACACTCGGTGTCGCGGGCCTGTTGCATCCATTGCCGAAACATCACCAGCGGGTCGTCCATCGTCGCGTCGTCTTGCAGACCATGGTGGGTGTATTGCCGGCGCATTTGTGCCAGGGAAAGAGGCATGACCGTGATCTCCTTAGGGTTTTGTCCAGTGTGCGAGGCACTGCACACGCCCACCTTGACCACCATCAACACTCAGCGTCGAAGCCACGTCGCCCTTGCCTACTTGAGCCCCAGACGCCGTGCCAGTTTGTGCAGGTTGCTGGGGTCGACTTCCAGCAGTCGCGCGGCACTGGCCCAGTTTTCCCCGGACAGGCTCAGGGCCTGGCGTATTTTTTGTCGCTGGTAATCGTCGACCGCTTCGCCCAGCGGCTGAAAAGGCAGGTCCGACGTCACATCCGGGCCAGGCTCGACAGCCGCCCCGAGGGCACCGGTCGCACTGTCGAGGTCGAGGATTTCGGGCTCCAGCGTCATGATCAGTGTGCGACTGGTGCCGCGACTGAGTTGCTTCAACGCGGCTCGACTGATGACATGTTCCAGCTCTCGCACATTGCCCGGCCAGGTATAAGCCAGCAACGCCCGCTCGGCCGATGGCGACAATCGCAAGCCGCGCAAGCCAAGCCGCGCCCGATTGAGTTCAAGGAAATGCCCGGCCAGCATCAGCACGTCGTTACCGCGTTCGCGCAGGGCCGGAATCGGCACCGGGTACACCGAGAGCCGGTGGTACAGGTCCGCGCGAAACAAGCCATCGCGGATGCTGTCGGGCAGGTGCCGGTTGGTGGCGGCGATGATTCGCACATCGACGTGCAATGGCTTGTCCGCGCCCAGGCGCTGGATCTCACCGTTCTGCAGGGTGCGCAGCAGTTTCGCTTGCACGCTCAAAGGCAACTCACCGACCTCATCGAGAAACAGCGTGCCCCCGTTGGCGGCATCGAAGCGCCCGGCGCGGTCACTGGTGGCGCCGGAGAAAGCGCCTTTGACATGACCGAACAATTCGCTCTCTGCCAGCGACTCGGGCAATGCCGCGCAATTGACCTGAATCAGCGGCTTGTGGCTACGCCGTGACAGTCGATGCAAGCGCCGGGCGAACAGTTCTTTGCCAACGCCGGTCTCGCCCAGCAACAGCACCGGCAAATCGGAGTCGCCCAGGACATCCAGTTCGTTGAGCAATTGGTGCAAGGCTTCGCTCTGCCCAAGAATCTCGCCTTCCTCGACGGGCACTCGCAGGTCCTGGAGATCGCTGCGCGACAAACGCAGACTGCGGATCTCCTGCTCCAGTCGAGTCACCCGCACGGCCGCTTCGATCTGCAAGGTACAACGCTTGAGTTCCTCGTGCGCATGGCTGTCGAAGGTGCCAGCGTGCAATGCATCCAGGGTGATCGCCCCCCAGATTCGACCTTCGACATAGAGGCTCACCCCCATGCAGTCGTGCACCGGCAGTGGTTCGCCGACGTGGTTGTCGAGCAAGCCGTCGTAGGGGTCCGGCAGGCGGCTGTCAGGCTCGAACCAGACCGGCTCGCGCGACGCCATGATCGCCGCCAGTCGAGGGTGCTGAGCGATGACAAAACGACGCCCCAACGCTTCGTGAACCAGCCCCACGGTCGCCACCGGCCTGAGGCTGTCATCGTCCAGACGCAGCAACCCCACGGCACCGCTGTTGAAGTATTCACGCAAGGTCTGGACCAGTCGTTGCAACCGTACCGCATTGGGCAACTCGACGATCAAGTCGGCTGCCAGGCTTTCACGCAACATGGTAGTCATTACCCTCTATGGTTGGATTCACCCTAAGGCGTCAGGGTACTTTTCACCACTGCTAAAAATTAATCCATGGTTATCAATCAGTTAAATATGGCATGCCGGATGCAACGAGCCTGGGGAACCGTTGAAACTCAAATAAAGGAACCCTGATGAGCCAGACCCTACTGGAACAAAGCCTCGGCCAACTGGCCTGCGACATTCCCGGTGCCACCCGGATTTTTCATACCTTCAATCTGGACTTCTGCTGCGGCGGGCATAAAAGCCTGCGCGAGGCGACCCTTGGCAAGGGCCTCGATCCACTGCTGATTGCTGACGCCCTGCAGGACCTGCAAGACGCCGGCGAAACCCAGCACGATTGGCGCAACGAGCCTTCGCATGTGTTGATCGCTCACCTCCTGACCCGCTACCACGCCCGCCACCGCGAGCAACTGCCGGAACTGATCCGCCTGGCCCGCCGTGTAGAACAGGTGCACGGCGCCCGCACCAGTTGCCCCAACGGCCTGGCTGATCTGCTGGCCGACATGCAGCAGGAACTCGAAGGCCACATGCTCAAGGAAGAACAAGTACTCTTCCCGATGCTGCAACAAGGCATCGGCGCTCAAGCCGCGCCACCGATTCAGGTACTGCGCTTCGAACATGATCAACATGGCCAGGCCCTTGAGCAGATGCTCACCCTGACCCACCACATCACCCCGCCCGCCGATGCCTGCAACACCTGGCGCGCACTCTATCGCGGGCTGCTGGAATTCAAGGACGACCTGATGCAGCACATCCATCTGGAAAACAACGTGTTGTTCATTAACGCCCTGAACCCACACCACTGATCGATTGACCCGTCACACCCAACCCCGCGCCAACCCATCGGTTGACGCGGGGTTTGTCTGTGAACGACTGCGTGCAATCAACCCCAATAAAACATCGCCTTGGCCAGGATCACGATCACCACCATGTGCGCGAGAATGCTGCGACGAATCCAGCTGGCGCGGAGCGTGGTCAGCCGCGCGCTTTTGAGCCAGTACGCCAGCAACAAGTAATGACCAATGATGCTCAGGGCCAGCAGAATCTTCAGGCTCAGCAACGTGCCAAAGCGGCTGTCCAGCGGGTGGCTCAACACTTCTCGGTAACGCCACGCCAGGCTGATGCCGGCGCCATACAACAGCACCACCACGCCATGCAGGACTTTGCGCGAACGCACGGCAATGGCTTGATCCGCCGTTACTTGTGCGGTGTCCGCCAACTGCTGGCGCGCGCGGTGCCAGATGACCACTTCGAAAAACAGCGTGCCGATGAAGGCGATGGCCGCCAACAGGTGGATCACCAATAGAAAGGGATACATCACCGATTACCTCCCTGCGTTTGCCTGATTATCCCGGATGACCATCCACCCGGGCTCGCAGCAACATCGGCCCATAGCGCCAGGCGTACAGTGCGAACGCCAGCGTCCAGCACAGCCCCGCCAGCCACAACGCGGTCAGGGGCAGAAACACAATCAACACCACCCGACTCAGGCACGCCAGGTTGAGCAAAATGAACGCCAGGGTCATGCCCGACGGCGGTTCCAGTGCACGACCGGTATGCCCCAGACTCACTCGCGCAATCATCGCCAACACCAGGCCGCCCATCGCCCCTATCGTCAGGCAATGCACCGCCAGGCTCGGGCTCAACGGCGCGCCGAAATGCCACAGCGCCATTCCCAGGCACGCCACCGCCAACCAGCCATACGCCAGGTGCAACGACCACAACAAGGGCACGCGCCACAGTGCCCGGTCATGCCAGCGAACCAGGCGCACCAGATGCCCCGCCCCCAGCACCGCGAACAACAGGCCGACCCAGACATTGGGGTTGAGCGCCGGCCCTGCGGCATACAACAACGCCACGAGGGGCGAACCGATCAGCAGCAGCCAATCAAGCCACGGCCAGGCAACAACGCCTTCGACCCGACCCAACCCGCGCTGAGTGAAGAACGGAATGACGCGCCCGCCAATCAAACCCATCATCGCCGCCACCAGCCAGATCCCGGTCAGCACGCCTTGGCGCTGCCAGCCTTCATGGCCTTCGAGCAGTCCGAGCAGGGACAATCCGTCAGCCACGGCCAGCAACAACAGGACCACGACAATCGGGTAATTGCGCTTCTGCCGCACCTTCCACAGGGTGAACCCCATGAGTGCCGCCACTGCTAACGGAAACGCCATTTCCAGTACGGCCAGTAATGGCCACGGCGCATTGGCCAACCAGGCCACGCGCGCCAGCAACCACAACAACGCCAGAGCCGCCAGCGGTTTGCCGCTGATACCGGGGCGACTGGTCCAGGTCTGCACGGCGGTCAGCAAAAAGCCCGCGATAATCGCCAGCCCAAACCCGAACAGCAACTCATGGCGATGCCAGCCCAACCACCCACCGGCCGGCTGCCAATCAGCAATCGAACCGCTAAAGGCTGCCAGCCAGAGCGGTATGACCAGCACTGCCAAGCCGCAACCGGCGAGGAAAAATGGCCGAAAGGCCAGACGTAACAGCGGCGCGATTGCCATCGCTTTACGGCGGTCAAGCACTTGCATAAAGCCACTCCTCTACCTTGTTGCTGGCCCGCGAGGTCAATCCTGGGGGCCATCATCGGGTATCACTGATCAATTGCCTTTGTCGCAGATCAAGTGTGCAAGGGGCGTACCGTTCAAGGTCCGAACGCCGCTCCTGCGGGGACGGAGCAAGCGCCCTCACCACAAAAGGATCAGCAATAGGGTAAAAATAACCCTTAAATGGTTTTTATAACCCTAACGCACAGGGTCATTTATACCCCGACTCATAAAAACCCCTCTAAATCAGGGCCCGCAGAGATGGCCCGCGTCTTGCTCTAGCCCCAGCAAGTCCAAGAAACCTCGATCCCCGGGAGCCCTCATGAAAAAGATCCTCCAGCCACTGGCCTGGTTCGTGGTGTTGACCTCCGTCGTGGCCGTCGCCAGTGGCGTGTCTTTGGGTCTCGTCTGATTTTTTCGCCAACCCCTGCACAACCTTCAGGATGAATTTTTATGGTGCTTCATCGCGTCCACCACCAGATTTTGCGCAGTCATCATTTGTTCGAGCCGTTGAATGAAGAACAGCTGGATGAATTGATGAGTACCAGCCAATTGCTGAGCATCGACAAAGGCGAGCCGTTGTTTCGTCAGGGCGAGCCGGCCGACTCGTTCTATTTCGTGATTGCAGGGGCGGTGAAGATCTACCGCCTGACACCTGACGGGCAGGAAAAAGTGTTTGAGGTCCTCGGCGATCGGCAGACCTTCGCCGAGGCGATGATGCTAATGGACACGCCGAATTATGTGGCCTCGGCCGAAGCGGTTTGCCCCACCCAGCTCTACCGGTTATCCAACAGCACCTACATGCGCCTGCTTCAGAGCAACAGCCGGCTGACGTTTGCGCTGCTCGGCAAGCTCTGCGTGCGCCTGCATCAACGGGTCAATGAAATCGAAACCCTGTCACTGAAGAATGCCACCCACCGGGTCGTGCGCTATCTGCTGACACAACTGGTGCGCCAGCAAACCGTTGACAGTCAATTCGAGCTGCCGATGGCCAAGCAACTGATTGCCGGTCATCTCTCGATCCAGCCAGAAACGTTTTCGCGGATTATCCGCCGCTTGATTGATGAAAACATCATCGCTCAGGACGGCCGCCATATCGCCATTCTTGATCGCCTGCGCCTGGAACAGTTCGAGTAAACGCCATGCCCACCTGCCTGTATTGCCAACATGGCAACCCACCCCACCAGAGTGATTGCCGCCAATGCGGCATGCCTCTGCCTGCACTGGCCGAGCGTGCCGGGGAGCGGCGTCAGCGTCGATTCCTGTGGTTCTGCATCACCCTGACACTCTT
This sequence comes from Pseudomonas sp. C9, assembly GCF_002000165.1. NCBI lineage: Bacteria > Pseudomonadati > Pseudomonadota > Gammaproteobacteria > Pseudomonadales > Pseudomonadaceae > Pseudomonas > Pseudomonas sp. C9. The sequence continues at coordinate 773,008 of NZ_MPAK01000001.1, forward strand.
TTGCGTGACGATGTTTTTCTGGCTGCCGCGCAGCATCGTTTGATGCTGCGCTGTGCCGGCCCCCCCTTTCAACCCTGAGTCAGTTGGCGATACAACTGCGGTAACCGCAGCGGCAGCTGTTCGGGCTGGCGGATCAGAGTGTAGCCATTGGCACCAAACATGTACGGCAGGTAATCCCCGGCCTCACGGTCAATCGTGATGCAGAACGGCGTCAACCCTTGGCGCCGCGCCTCCAGCACGGCCTCACGGGTGTCTTCGACACCGTACCGCCCCTCATACAGATCCAGATCATTGGGCTTGCCATCCGTCAGCAGCAGCAACAGTTTGCTGCGCCGTTTGCTGCTGCCGAGCAAGTGCGTGGCCTGGCGAATAGCCGCGCCCATGCGCGTGTAGTAACCCGGTTTGAGCCCTTGAATGCGCCCCCGGCTGGTGTCGTCATAGCGTTGTGTGAAGGACTTGAGTTCCTGCATGCGCACCTGCTGACGACGCAGCGAGGAAAACCCGTACAGGGCAAAGTCATCACCCAACGCCGACAAGGTTTCGCCGAACAACAGCAGGCTGTCGCGGATCACGTCGATGACGCGATGTTCATCGTTCAAATGAGCGTCGGTCGACATCGACACATCGGCCAGTAACAGACACGCCAGGTCGCGACGGGTTTGACGGTGCTCCATGAACAGCCCCCGTTCGGCGCACTGGCCATGGGCGCGCTCAACGTGAAAATCCAGCCAGGCCTGCATGTCCAGTTCCGAGCCCTGGGGTTGCTGGCGCAACCATTGGCGATCGTTGCGCAAATGCTCGAACTGGCGCCGCAAACGATGCGCCGAGGCCTTGAGCCGTGGCGGCAGCGGTTGAGCTTCGCAGTCGCGGGGGATCATCATTTGCAGGCTGACGAAGTCGTCCTGCAGGCGTTTTTTTCGATAGTCCCACTCCGGCAACCGGATCCCCTCGCCCAGGGGAATATCGTCGACATCGGCCGGCGGCAAATCCAGGTGCAGCTTGAGACCACCGCCCTTGCGCAGGCGTGTGCGCGACAGGGTCAATTCGTCTAGATCGTCCGCCACTCGGGCCGCATCCGGGTCTTCGCTGTCGTCCGACCAGCGATCCAGGTCAACGTGTTCGGTCCAGCTGAACAGGTTCTCCAGACGGACGATCAACAGCCCGCCATCACGGGTGTTTTCATCGATTCGTGTGGCGCGCTTGCGTCCGCTTTTCTGCTCACCGGGAGGGGTCGCCAGGAACTCTTCGGATTCATCGCCCAGCTCGGCAGTCTGTGGACTGGCGAGATGCTGTGGCGGGTACAACCACAGGGGCAGCGGCCACGCGGCCCGTTCGCTGCGAGGAAAATGCTCGACACTGCCCGGTTCGCGTAGCGCCTGGCATAACGCCCGTTCCAGCGCCGCTTCGCTGCGGTTCAAGGACGCCGGATCGGGGCGCAATTGCAGGTGCGCATCGACCAGTCGCTTATACCGGGCGCGCAACGCCGGGTAGCGCTGCAACAGCAATCGCGTCCAGCGTTGATTGTCCCGCCCCCAATGCCGCATGCGGCCGGCCTGCGCCGCCAGCAACGTGAGCCAACGATAGAGTTCCTCGTTCAGTGCGGCATCCGGGAAGACAGCGAGGCTCGACGGCAGGCGAAGGTGAGTCTCATCGCACCACGCCAACGGCACTTGCTTGCAGGTGCCGGCGATCTGTTGCAGCAAGTTGCGCCGCAGCAGCAAGTCGCGGTCGCTGGCGGCTTCGACCCCCATGCCACTGGCGCCGCCCATGGCGCGAAACAACAGCGCCAACGGGCGTTGCCGGGTGTCCAGTTCGACGCGCGCCTCAGGGAAATCCGGGCTGGCGTGCCGGGTGATGAAACGGTGCCAGACACTGCCGGCCCACTCTTCCAGTTCGACGGTAAAGGCCATGATTGCTGCCCTTCTTGAACACAAAAAAAACGGCCCGCTGTATCAGCCGGGCCGACCTTTTCTAGCGATTGCCCCGGCTCATGAAGGCACGACCGCTGCTGGAGCGCGCAAAGCGGCACGGCCCCGTTGCTTGAAGCTGAGCAAGTAGCAGAGCAACCCGGCGAAGAACCCCAGACCGGCACCCAGACGTGCCCAGAACAGCACTTGCAGATGTTCGACCGTGGCCATGAATGGCAAGGCAATCCCGTCGGCCTGCCAGCGTTGCAGGTAGACCTGTACGACACCCGCTGCGGTGAGGAACAGCGTGATCATCACCATCGACAGGGTCATCAACCAGAAACCCCAGATTTCAAGTGTCTGCGAACGCTCGTCGCCCGCTTCACCCAACCCGCGCAAGCGCGGCATGGCGTAGCTGATCAAGGTCATCACGATCATGGCGTAAGCACCGTAGAAGGCCAGGTGACCGTGAGCGGCCGTCAGTTGCGAACCGTGGGTGTAGAAGTTGACCGGTGCCAGGGTGTGCAGAAAACCCCAGACGCCCGCACCGAAGAACGCCGTGACCGTGGTGCCCTTGGCCCACAGTGTGGCCGCGCGATTCGGGTGTTGCCGGCGACGGTTCTTCACCATGCTGAAGGCGAAGACCACCATGGCCAGGAACGGCAGCGGTTCCATGGCGGAGAAGATTGAACCGACCCACAGCCAGACCTCGGGCGCACCAATCCAGAAGAAGTGGTGACCGGTGCCGATGATCCCGGTAATCAGCGCCATGGCGATGATCACATAGAGCCATTTCTCCACGACTTCGCGGTCGACCCCGGTGATCTTGATCAGGACAAACGCGAGCATCGATCCCATGATCAGTTCCCACACGCCTTCCACCCACAGATGCACCACCCACCACCAGTAGAACTTGTCGCGGGCCAGGTTACCGGGGTTGTAGAAGGAGAACAGGAAGAACACCGCGAGCCCGATCAACCCCGTCATCATGACCATGCTGACGGTGGTCTTGCGACCTTTGAGCAGGGTCATGCCGATGTTGTAGAGGAACCCCAGGCACACCACCACAATGCCCATCTTGGTGATGGTCGGTTGCTCCAGGAACTCCCGGCCCATGGTGGGCAGCAGTTCGTTGTGGGTCAGCCGGGCCAGGCCGGCATAGGGCACCAGCAGGTAGCCGAGAATCGTCAGCACACCCGCCGCCGCGAAGACCCAGAACAGAATGATCGCCAGCTTCGGACTGTGCAGCTCGCGGTCGGCCTCCTCCGGTATCAGGTAGTACGCCGCGCCCATGAAACCGAACAGCAGCCAGACGATCAGCAGGTTGGTGTGCACCATCCGCGCCACGTTGAAGGGAATGATCGGGAACAGAAAGTCCCCTACCACGTATTGCAGGCCCATGATCAAACCGAACAGCACCTGACCGAGAAACAGCATCAGGGCAAACACGAAGTACGGTTTGGCCACGGCTTGCGAGGCGAATTTCAGATGTGGATTAGCAATGCTCATCGCTTAGCCCTCCTTGTTTGGCGGCCAGCCATTGGTGTTGATTTTCGAGCTCCATTTGAGGAACTCGGCGATGTCATCCACCTCCTGCTCACTCAACTTGAACTGCGGCATCGCTCGCCGGCCCGGCACATTCAGCGGCTGCATTTTCATCCAGGCATGCAGGAAGGGTTTGAAGCCCTCCTCCCCGCCGCGTCGCTGGAACACATTGCCCAGCTCAGGCGCAAAGTAGGCGCCCTCGCCCAGCAGCGTGTGGCAGCCGATGCAGTTGTTTTGCTCCCAGACTGTCTTGCCGCGGATCACTGATTCAGTGAGTTGCGCTTCATTGCTGCGCGCTGGAAAGGTTTGTTCCGTGTGGTAGGTCAAGGCCAGGAATATCAGGAAGAAGAAAACGCTTCCCCCGAAGTAGATATTCCTGGCCATGCCTTTGGTGAAGGTCTCTGACATGGTCGCTTCCTCTTTGCTTGGCCCGTCCATTTTAGGAAGCGAGGGGTCGAAATCTGCTTGATGCCGATCAAGAAACTCCGATGGTTTTGCTCAGGTATTACACCTGGAAGTACTTGACCCTGTAGCAGCTGGCGCAGCCTGCGTTCGGCTGCGCAGCAGTCGTGAGAGGTGACACTGCAGTGATTCAGGTTAAAGGCGGGGGCAGGATTTACGACTGCTGCGCAGCCGAACGCAGGCTGCGCGAGCTGCTACATGAGTTACACGATGGCCAGCAAGGTCAATCCCACCAACAACGCCAGCACCAACGCCCAGCTCATCATCAATCGCCGCCACAATCGCGGCGCGTGGCGCATCTCCATGAAGCCATTCGTAATCAGCCACGCCTTGGCGACAGCCACCAGCAAAATCGCAAGGGACAGCCACCACGCCGCCGCGGACTGCGCCAGCAACACCGTGCACAGGCTTAACGCGGTCAGTGCGGCCCAGCAGACAAACAACCACCTGGAAGCAGACATTGGCACCTCATCAACCCAGCACGTAGACCAGCGGAAACAGCACGACCCAGATCAGGTCGACCATGTGCCAATACAACACGCCGGATTCGAATCCGCTGCGGTTGCTGGCGTCATAGCGGCCACGACGGCACCGCTCGGCCAGCCATCCAAGGATCAACATGCCGAGCAGGACATGGAGAAAATGAAAACCGGTGAGAATCCAGTAGAGGGTAAAAAACGTGTTGTGCTCAAGGCCCAGCCCCGAGGCCAGCAAGTGCCGGTACTCGGTGACTTTCAACACCACATAGACACTGGCGGCAAGCAACGCGGCCAGCAGATAGATCGCGCCACGGCGTGACCGCGAGTGCCGGACCTGCTCCTGTGCCAGGGCGGCGAACAGCCCGGCAGTGAGCAGGCTCAGGGTCATCGCCAGACCGGTTGAGGTGTTGAGCAACAGTCGGCTTTCGCCAAACATCTGCGGCTTGATGGCTTGGGTGACGGCGAACACCAGTATCAGAATGGCGAACACCGAGAGCTCGGCGAGGATAAAAAACCACATCGCCAGATCGCCCGGCAAGTGGCCAGGCGAAGCGTTTGCGGACTCAGCCGAAGTGGACATCAACCACGCCCATCAACGCGGCCACGGTCATCGGATCATCGCTCAACGGTTCGGCCAGGCACGCCATGCAGGCCTCACGCGGGCTCATCCCGGAGCGGATCATTCGCGCGGTAAAAATCAGCAGCCGCGTCGAGGCCACCTCCTCCAGATCATGCTGATCGAGCCGGCGCAGGGCCTGCCCCAATCTGACCACTTGCGCCGCCAGCGCACTGTCCACCTGCGCTTCCCGGGCGACAATGCGCTCTTCCTCAGCCACGGGCGGATAGCCGAAACGCATCGCCACAAAGCGCTGACGGGTGCTCGGCTTCATGCCTTTGAGCAGGTTCTGGTAACCGGGGTTGTACGACACCACCAACATGAATGATGGTGGCGCCTGCAACACTTCGCCGGTGCGTTCCAGAAACAACTCCCGACGATCATCGGCCAACGGGTGCAGGACCACCACCGTGTCCTGGCGCGCCTCGACCACTTCGTCGAGGTAACAGATGCCGCCTTCGCGCACTGCGCGGGTCAGCGGTCCATCCTGCCACCAGGTGCCCTGCGCACCAATCAAATGACGGCCGATCAAGTCGGCGGCACTCAGGTCGTCATGGCACGCCACGGTGTGCAGCGGCAGGTTCAATCGATGGGCCATGTGCTGAACGAAACGGGTCTTGCCACAGCCCGTGGGGCCTTTGATCAGCACCGGCATGCCGTGTCGCCAGGCTTGTTCGAACAGCGCCTCCTCATTATTGAGCGGTTGGTAGAAGGGTTCGACCTTGTTTTCGCGAGACGGGATATGGTCCATGGGGCACCTGATTCAACAGCGGATTCATGGAACACGCTAAGGGTCCCTGCGACAACCTGGCAAGCGAGATGACCGGCAAACTTGATCGCCGTCAAGCAAGCATTGGCCTGCTCGGGCATAGCCTTGCAGCGCACTTAGAACCTGCGTCCTGCGCTGCGGTTTCAGCGCATCGCAAAGGTCTTGCCTGAGGAGAAATGGAATGCTGATCAGCAATAGAAAAACGTTTGCTCTGACTGTCGCCGCACTGTATTCGGCACTGGCCGCCGCGGGGACTCTCGCGACCAGTGCCGAGGCACCCGCCGCCACGGCGGCCAATCCGTCCATGGTCAAAACGGCCGGCGCTCCCGACATGAGCCAGGCCGACTTCGACGCGTCCAAGGAAATTTACTTCCAGCGCTGCGCCGGTTGCCACGGTGTGTTGCGCAAAGGTGCCACCGGCAAACCGCTGACGCCGGACATCACCCAGTCTCGCGGGCAACCGTACCTGGAAGCGTTGATCACCTACGGCTCGCCAGCGGGGATGCCGAACTGGGGGACGTCCAATGCGTTGACCAAGGATCAGATCACGACCATGGCCAGGTTTATCCAGCACACACCGCCAACGCCGCCGGAATGGGGCATGGCCGAGACGCTGAAAACCTGGAAAGTGCTGGTCAAACCCGAGGATCGGCCGAAGAAACAGCTGAGCAAACTCAACCTGCCGAACCTGTTTTCGGTGACGTTGCGCGACGACGGCAAGATCGCCCTGATCGACGGTGACAGCAAGAAAATCGTCAAGCTGATCGAGACCGGTTATGCGGTGCACATCTCGCGTATCTCCGCCTCGGGCCGGTACTTGCTGGTGATTGGCCGAGACGCGCGGATCGACATGATCGACCTGTGGCCGGTGGAGCCCACCAAGGTTGCTGAAGTCAAAGTGGGGATCGAAGCGCGCTCGGTGGAGACCTCCAAGTTCAAGGGCTACGAAGACAAATACACCATCGCCGGCTCCTACTGGCCGCCACAGTTCACCCTCATGGATGGCGAAACCCTGGAGCCCAAACAGATCGTTTCGACCCGTGGCATGACCGTCGACAAACAGGAATATCACCCCGAGCCCCGCGTCGCGGCCATCATCGCTTCCCACGAATGGCCGGAGTTCATCGTCAACGTCAAGGAAACCGGCAAAGTCATGCTGGTCAATTACCAGGACATCAAAAACCTCTCCATCACTTATATCGATGCCGCTCCGTTCCTGCACGACGGTGGCTGGGACAGCTCCCACCGTTACTTCATGACCGCCGCCAACAACTCCAACAAAGTCGCCGTGATCGACTCCAAAGAGCGCAAATTGACCGCGCTGGTGGACGTCGGCAAAACCCCTCACCCAGGTCGCGGCGCCAACTTTGACCACCCCACCTACGGACCGGTCTGGGCCACCAGCCACCTGGGCGACGAGGGGATTTCGCTGATCGGCACCGACCCGGTCAATCACCCGCAATACGCCTGGAAACAGGTCACCTCGATCAAGGGCCAGGGCGGCGGTTCTCTGTTCATCAAAACCCACCCCAATTCCCGTCATTTGTATGTCGACACCACCCTCAACCCCGACGCGAAACTCAGTCAGTCAGTGGCGGTGTTCAACATCGACAAGCTCGACGCCGGCTACACCGTGTTGCCCATTGCCGAGTACGCGGGAATCAAGCAAGGGGCGATGCGCGTCGTGCAGCCGGAATACAACAAGGCGGGCGATGAAGTCTGGTTCTCCGTGTGGAGCGGCCAGGCAGACGAATCGGCGCTGGTGGTGATCGACGACAAAACCCTGAAGCTCAAATCGGTCATCAAGGACAAACGACTGATCACACCCACCGGAAAATTCAACGTCTACAACACCCAACACGACATTTATTGAGCGCCATCAATGCAAGGAAACACCATGAAAAATACGCTGCTTTCACTGTTTGCCCTGACCGCTGCACTGAGCGTGCAACCGGCCATGGCCCAAGACGCGCTGGAACTGTTCAAAAGCAAACCTTGCGCTGCCTGCCACTCCATCGACGCCAAGATTGTCGGCCCGGCACTCAAGGATGTGGCGGCCAAGAACGCGGGAGTGGCCGGGGCGGTGGACACCCTGGCCAGTCACATCAAAAACGGTACGCAAGGTAACTGGGGCCCGATGCCGATGCCGGCCAACCCGGTGACCGATGAAGAAGCCAAGACACTCGCGACCTGGGTCCTGAGTCTGAAATAGCCAATCGGAGGGCGTCATGATGGTGTATGGACACGCTGCAGTTCTGACGGCCCTCCTCCTCATTTGCGCAACGGCAGTTGCCACCCCTGACGCCAAGCGTCAGGCACAACTCGAACACCTGCTGGCCCAGGACTGTGGCGCCTGCCATGGGCTGCACATGACCGGCGGGCTGGGTCCCGAACTGACTCGCACCGCACTGGCCGGCAAGTCCCGGGACAGCCTGATTGCCACCGTCTCCCAAGGCCGACCCGGCACCGCGATGCCCGGCTGGGCCCCGCTGCTTGGCCCGGATGATATCCGTTGGCTAGTCGACCTTCTTCTCAAGGGATACCCCGCACCATGATCCGTTCAATCCTGCTGTCAGCGGCGACCGGGCTGTTGTTGTCCGCGTGTACTCAACCGCCGTTGCGCGGCACCGGTGATCTGGGCGTGGTCGTGGAGCGCGCCAGCGGCAGTGTGCAAATCATTGAAAGCGATACCCGCTCGGCACTGGCCCGACTCGATGGCCTGGGTGACCTGTCCCACGCCTCGGTGGTGTTCTCCCGCGACCAGCGTTATGCCTATGTATTCGGTCGCGACGGCGGCCTGAGCAAGATCGACTTGCTGACCCGGCGCATCGACCATCGACTGATACAAGGCGGCAACAGCATCGGCGGCGCCATCAGCCAGGACGGCAAATTGATCGCCGTGTCCAACTATGTGCCCGGCGGGGTCAAGGTCTTCGATGCCGCCACCCTGCAACTGGTGGCTGACATCCCTGCCACCCCATTGGCCGATGGCAGCAAGCGCTCGCGGGTGGTCGGCCTGGTCGACGCACCCGGCCAGCGCTTTGTGTTCAGCCTGTTCGATACCGGCGAGATCTGGACGGCCGACTTCAGCCAGGGAACGTCGCCGAAGATCAGCCGCTTCACCGCCATCGGCCAGCAACCCTACGACGCGCTGATTACCCCGGACGGTCGCTACTACATGGCCGGGCTGTTCGGCGAAGACGGCATGGCCCAACTCGACCTTTGGCACCCCGAACGCGGAGTGCGGCGAGTGCTCGGCGATTATGGACGCGGCCAGGCGAAACTGCCGGTCTACAAGATGCCGCACCTGGAGGGCTGGGCCGTCGCCGACAACCAGGCCTTCGTGCCTGCGGTTGGCCGGCACCAGGTGCTGGTGATGGATTCGCGCACCTGGGAGCAAACCGCCGTCATTCCCGTTGCCGGCCAACCGGTGTTCGTCACCTCGCGCCCGGACGGTCGGCAACTGTGGGTCAATTTCGCCTACCCGGACAATGACCGGGTTCAGGTCATCGACACCGAAACCCACGCCGTGGTCGCCGATTTGCGACCGGGGCCAGCGGTGCTGCACATGGAGTTCACCGCGCGCGGAGATCAGTTATGGCTGTCATTACGCGATGGCGATCAGGTTCAAGTCTGGGACCCGTACAGCCTGAAGCAACTGAGCACCCTTCCCGCTGCCGCGCCAAGCGGCATCTTCTTCAGCAGCCGCGCGCAAAAAATGGGCTATTGAAATGAACCTCGACCTGCTCAGCCGCCAGTTGATCGACCGCTTCCAGCACGGCATGCCGCTGTGCGCGGAACCCTATCAAGAGATGGCCCGGATCCTGGGTTGCACCGAGCCGCAAGTGATGGCGTGTCTGCATCGCCTGCAATTGGCCGGCGCCTTGTCGCGCGTTGGCCCGGTGTTTGAACACAGCCGCGCCGGGGCCAGCACCCTCGCCGCCCTCGCCGTGCCTCCCGAGCGCCTGCATCAGGTCGCCGAACGCGTCAGCCAATACCCCGAGGTCAATCACAACTACGCGCGCGAGCATCACTACAACCTGTGGTTTGTGTTGACCGGTCCCGATCGCCAGCACATTGAGCGAGTGCTCGAAGCGTTGGAGAACGATACGGGTCTCACACCACTGGACCTGCCGATGTTGACGGCCTACCGCATTGACCTCGGTTTTGCCCTGGGAGAAAGCCTATGCAACCCGGATTGAACGCCAAACAGGCACTGGCCCTGCGTCGACACCTGGAAGGCGGCCTGCCGCGAGTACCGCGCCCCTATCAGTCCCTCGCCGAACGGATAAACGCCGACGAAAACCAGGTGCTCGCGCAAATGCATCAGTGGCACGAACAAGGGCTGTTCCGGCGCATCGGCCTGGTGCTCAACCACCGCGCACTGGGTTTTACCGCCAACGCCATGCTGGTGCTGGATGTTCCGGACGCGTTGATCGACGAAGTCGGCCAGCGCCTGGGCCGGGCGCCCGGCATCACCCTCTGCTATCAGCGACCACGACGCTTGCCGCAATGGCACTACAACCTGTTCTGCATGATTCACGGGCGTCAACGGGATCAGGTCGAGGCGCAGATTCAGGCGCTGCTGAAGGAGCATTTGCTGGACGACCTGCCCCACGAATTGCTGTTCAGCACCCACGCCTTCAAACAATGCGGCGGGCGCTTTGCCCCACTGCCAACAGGAGCTCCCCCCCGTGGATGACCTCGACCGTCGACTGATCAATCGCTTGCAACTGGGCCTGCCGCTGGTGCGCCAACCCTGGAAAGTACTGGCCGAGGAACTGGAGAGCAGCAGCGACGAATTGCTCGATCGCCTCCACCTTTTGCTGGAAGACGGCGTGCTCACGCGCTTCGGCCCGATGTTCGACATCGAGCGCTTGGGCGGCGCGTTCACCCTCGCGGCGCTGACGGTGCCGGAAGATCGTTTCGAAGACGTCGCGGAACAACTACAGGCCCTGCCTGAAGTGGCGCACAACTATCGACGCGAACACCCCTGGAACATGTGGTTTGTGCTCGGTTGCGCCACGCAACAACGCCTGAGCGACACCCTGCATCACATCGAAACCCTGACCGGCCTGCCGCTGCTCAACCTGCCCAAAGAGGAGACGTACCATGTCGGTCTGTATTTCCCGGTCTGAAGATACCTTGGCCCACCGTTTGATCGAGCTGACCCAGGCCGGCTTGCCGCTGCTGGATGACCCTTGGGCCTGGCTCGCCGAACAGCTCGACCTCAGCATCGAGTCCACCCTGGACTTGCTCAAGCGATTACAGGCAGAGGGTGCCATCCGCCGCATCGCCGCCGTCCCCAATCACTATCGCCTGGGCTACCGCCACAACGGCATGACGGTGTGGGATGTGCGTGATGCAGACATGCCCCGCCTCGGCGCGCTGATCGGTGCGCAACCCTTCGTCAGCCATTGTTATCGACGCCCGCGCCGCACCACGTGGCGCTACAACCTGTTTGCCATGGTGCACGGTCGCAGCAGTGAGGAAATCGACAGCTACCGCGAGCACCTGCGCTACTTGCTGGGTGATGCCTGCGCCGCCGACGAGATGTTGGTGAGCAGCCGAATCCTGAAAAAAACCGGTCTGCGCCTGCCACCCGCTTCGCACTGAACACGCGCCGACTCAAGGAGAGTTGCATGTTAAGGATCAGCCAATACCTGCGCGCACTGGCCGGCCAGGCGCCCGCCCCCAAAACCGGCGCATCGGGCAGCCAACGGCCACCCGTGGTGATCTGGAACCTGCTCAGGCGTTGCAACCTGACCTGCAAACACTGTTACGCCACGTCCGCTGACAGTGTCTTTCGCGATGAACTGGATACCCCGGCCGCACTCACGGTGATCGACGACCTGCACGACGCCGGCGTGAAGGTGCTGATTCTGTCTGGCGGTGAGCCCCTGTTGCGCGACGACCTGTTTGTGCTCAGCGCCTACGCCCGCGCCAAGGGGTTCTTTGTGGCGTTGTCCACCAACGGCACGCTGATTACTGAGCACAACATCGCGCAGATCCACGCGGCGCAGTTCGACTATGTCGGTATCAGCATCGATGGCCTGCAAGCCACCCATGACGCCTTCCGCCAACTCAAGGGCAGTTTTGCCCGTTCCATGCACGCGATCCGGCTCTGTCGCGAACAGGGTATTCGTGTTGGCTTGCGCACCACGCTCACCCAGGAAAACCATGGGCAACTGCCTCAACTGCTGACGCTGATGCGTGAGTACGACGTGCAGAAGTTTTACCTGTCGCACCTCAACTACAGCGGTCGCGGCAAACGCAGTCGCACGCTCGACGCCCGGCAACAGATGAGCCGTGAGGCGATGACGTTGATCTTCGAACAGGCCTGGGACGATATCGCGCAGGGCCGCGACAGTGACTTTGTCAGCGGCAACAACGACGCCGACGCGATTCTGCTGCTGCAGTGGGTGAGCCTTCACCTGCCCGAGCACGCCTCGCGCCTGGAACGCATGCTCCGCGCCTGGGGCGGCAACGCTTCGGGCAGCGGCATCGCCAATATCGACAACACCGGCGACGTCCACCCGGACACTTATTGGTGGCAGCACTCGGTAGGCAACGTGCGGCACACGCCATTTCGCACCCTCTGGCTGGACCGCCCGGACGCCTTATTGCAGCAACTGCGCGAGCATCCGCGCGCCGTCGGTGGCCGCTGCGGCCAATGCCGCTGGCTGGACATCTGCAACGGCAACACCCGCACACGCGCCTGGGCCGAAGGCGATCTCTGGGGCCAGGACCCCGGTTGCCACCTCAGCGACGAAGAAATCGGTGTGCCGCCCTTACCGACAATCCCTTGCGTCATGCACTGAAGCATCCGCCTGGCCAGCCCCGGCCAACCTGATGAAGAACCAAGGACGTCCCATGCACCCCTCGATTGTTTTACCGGCTGCACTTGAGTCCACCTTCAGACCGGGCGAAGTGGCCCTGGTCGGCGCGGGTCCCGGCGATCCCCGCCTGCTGACCCTGCGTGCCTGGAGCCTGTTGATGCAGGCCGACGCCGTCGTTTATGACCGCCTGATCAGCCCCGAACTGCTGACGCTGATCCCTCTCGACTGCGCCCGGCATTACGTCGGCAAGGCCAGCGGTTGCCACAGCCTGCCCCAGGACCAGATCAACGAACTGCTCGCCGAGCTCGCCGATCAAGGGCTGCGCGTGGCACGGCTGAAGGGAGGTGACCCGTTCATTTTTGGTCGCGGCGCCGAGGAGCTGGAGTATCTGTTGCAACGCAACATTGATTGCCAGGTGGTGCCGGGCATTACCGCCGCGTCCGGGTGCAGCGCTTACGCCGGCATCCCACTGACCCACCGCAACCTGGTCAACTCCTGTCGGTTCATCACCGGCCACCTGCAACACGACGGCGAGTTGATACTGCCCTGGCACGACCTGGCCGATACCAGCCAGACCCTGGTGTTTTACATGGGGTTATCGAACCTCGGGATTATCGCCGAGCGCTTGATTAATGCCGGGATGGCAGCCGACACACCGGCGGCGCTGATCAGCAATGGCACGCGGCCCGACCAGCATGTCGCGCGAGGCGTGCTGAAACACTTGCCGACGCTGGCACTGGACTGCCCGCCGGGTGTTCCGACATTGACCGTCATTGGCCAGGTCGTCGACTTGTTCGCCACCCAACGACGGGACTATCCGGCGCGTTTTTACCCCGTTCAAGCGCTGAAACGCCATGCCAGGGTGACGGTATGAGGCGCGCGGTGTTCGTCCCGTTGTTGTGGGCAGGCGCCGCTTACGCAGGCGCTACGGTGGCGCCCGTCGAGGGGACACTGGAACAGGCCGCCGACCACTACCAACAGCATTGCCAAGGCTGTCATGGCGCCAACCGTTTCGGCGCGACGGGGCCGGCGTTGCTACCGGAGAGTCTGAGCCGGATCAAACCCGACGAAATCCGCAACGTGATCCGCAACGGTCGCCCCGCAAGCCAGATGGCCGGGTTTGCCAACGTGCTCAACCCGGCGCAGATCGATGCGCTGGCGAACTACCTTCAGCAACCGCCCGCCACCGCGCCCACCTGGAGCAACGACGACATTCGCGGCAGCCACACGGTACTCGCTGACATCAGCACACTGCCCGACAGGCCCCAACATCACGCCGACCCACTGAACCTGTTTGTGGTGGTGGAAGCCGGCGATCACCACATCAATATCCTCGACGGCGATCGCTTTGAAGTACTGGCGCGGTTTGCTTCACACTTTGCCGTGCACGGCGGGCCGAAATTTTCGCCGGATGGGCGTTTTGTCTACGTCGCGTCGCGTGATGGCTGGGTCAGCCTGTACGACCTGCATAACCTGAAACTGATTGCCGAGGTCCGCGTCGGGCTCAACACCCGCAACCTGGCGGTGAGCAAGGACGGTCGATGGGTGCTGGTCGGCAATTATCTGCCGGGCAACCTGGTGGTGCTCGATGCCCGCGATCTGTCGCTGGTCAAAACCCTGCCGGCCATCGGCCAGGACGGCAGCGCATCACGGGTCAGTGCGGTCTATACCGCCCCGCCACGGGACAGTTTTATCGTGGCGCTCAAGGACGTGAAGGAGGTGTGGGAGTTGTCTTGCGCCGGCACACCAGACTTCGAACCACGGCGAATCCCGGCCGAGGATGTACTGGATGACTTTTCCTTTTCGCCGGACTACAAGCAATTGCTGGCCACGTCGCGCAAGGCGGGGGGCGGTCAAGTGATCGACCTCGACACTGGCAGGATCGTCACCGACATCGCACTGCCGGGCATGCCCCACCTGGGGTCCGGGACCTACTGGAAACGCAACGGTCAGTGGGTATTTGCCACGCCGAACATCAGCAAAGGGCTGATCTCGGTCATCGACTTCAAGACCTGGAAACTGATCAAGGAAATTCCGACCCTGGGACCGGGTTTCTTCATGCGCAGTCATGTCAACTCACGCTATGCCTGGTCCGACGTGTTCTTCGGGCCCGACAACGATGCCATTCACCTGATCGACAAGCAGACCCTGGAAATTGCCCATACCTTGCGCCCGATGCCCGGCAAGACTGCCGCCCACGTCGAGTTCACCCGTGATGGCCGCTACTTGCTGCTGAGCATCTGGGCCACCGATGGCGCGCTGATCGTTTACGACAGCAATACCCTCGAGGAGATCAAACGCCTGCCGATGAACAAGCCGTCCGGCAAGTACAACGTCGGCAATAAAATCGAGTTTGCCGAGGGGACTTCGCATTAGGGTTTGGGTTTGGGTTTGGGTGTATATCCGTTTTTGCGGTAACGGCCACTAATGGTTCCGCCCTTACGGCGGGTCACTTTGGAAGAGCGCCAAAGTAACCAAAGCGCATTTGCCCCTTTCGTTCGGTGCCTCGCTTAGGCTCGGCATGCCCTCGCTCCGGTCCTGCTCCGTGGGCCCGCCGCCATCGGCCATCCATGGCCGGGGGCGGCTAACCCGGCATCCATGCCGGGTTGCCCACTGCGCAGAACCTCCACTCGGCCTCTCGAGGGGGCGGTGCGTCAACATCAAAAGCTGCAGGCGAGCTAACGCTCGGCCTGTTGAGTGGTGAAAAGCAAAGTCGTGCGCGGATACATTGTTGGGCGAACCTGCTTGCAAAGCTGTTGATTGATGATTCCCACACTCTCTGCGTAGCAGCTGTCGAGCCTTGGCGAGGCTGCGTGCTTTTGCTTTTGCTTTTGCTTTTGATCTTGATCTTGATCTGTTGCCCCTTTCCCAGAGGCCGAACGCAGGCGTTGCGTAGGGGGCACCGCGGCAAGGATGCCGCGGTAGCCGCCCCCGGCCATGGATGGCCGATGGCGGCGGGCCCCCGGAGCAATGCCGGAGTGAGGGCATGCCGAGCCTGGGCGAGGCACCGAATGGAGGGGCAAAGCCTTTTGGTTCCTTTTCGGCGTTTGGAAAAGGGACTCGCTGTAAGAGCGAAACCGCCAGCAGCCGTTACACCTCTGGATGTGCATAAAAGAAAGGCCTTGGCGCTGCTACGCGCTTTTGCTTTTGATCGTGATCTGCTGCCCCTTTCCCAGAGGCCGAACGCAGGCGTTGCGTAGGGGGCACCGCGGCAAGGATGCCGCGGTAGCCGCCCCCGGCCATGGATGGCCGATGGCGGCGGGCCCCCGGAGCAATGCCGGAGTGAGGGCATGCCGAGCCTGGGCGAGGCACCGAATGGAGGGGCAAAGCCTTTTGGTTCCTTTTCGGCGTTTGGAAAAGGGACTCGCTGTAAGAGCGAAACCGCCAGCAGCCGTTACCGCAACAACGGATATGTACACCATCAAAAAACCACTCCAGCGATCTTGAGTGACCAGCACCAAGCCCAAGTATGTGTTCACCCTTCAGCCCAAGGTGTACCCGTTGTCGACCGTCCAGTCCTGACCGTAAACACCCCGGGCACCTTGGGACAGCTGAAAGATAATCACGTTGGCCACCGCTGACGCAGAGTGGTGAAAAGCAAAGTCGTGCGCCGATACATTGTTGGGCGAACCTGCTTGCAAAGCTGTTGATTGTTCCCACCCTCCGTAGCAGCTGTCGAGCCTTGGCGAGGCTGCGTGCTTTTGCTTTTGATCGTGATCTGCTGCCCCTTTCCCAGAGGCCGAACGCAGGCGTTGCGTAGGGGGCACCGCGGCAAGGATGCCGCGGTAGCCGCCCCCGGCCATGGATGGCCGATGGCGGCGGGCCCCCGGAGCAATGCCGGAGTGAGGGCATGCCGAGCCTGGGCGAGGCGCCGAATGGAGGGGCAAAGCCTTTTGGTTCCTTTTCGGCGTTTGGAAAAGGGACTCGCTGTAAGAGCGAAACCGCCAGCAGCCGTTACCGCAACAACGGATATGTACACCATCAAAAAACCGCTCCAGCGATCTTGAGTGACCAGCACCAAGCCCAAGTATATGTTCGACGTTCTCGCCCAACGTGTACCCGTTGTCGACCGTCCAGTCCTGACCGTAAACACCCCGGGCACCTTGGGACAGCTGAAAGATAATCACGTTGGCCACCGCTGACGCAGAGTGGTGAAAAGCAAAGTCGTGCGCCGATACATTGCTGGGCGAACCTGCTTGCAAAGCTGTTGATTGTTCCCACCCTCCGTAGCAGCTGTCGAGCCTTGGCGAGGCTGCGTGCTTTTGCTTTTGATCTTGATCTGCTGCCCCTTTCCCAGAGGCCGAACGCAGGCGTTGCGTAGGGGGCACCGCGGCAAGGATGCCGCGGTAGCCGCCCCCGGCCATGGATGGCCGATGGCGGCGGGCCCCCGGAGCAATGCCGGAGTGAGGGCATGCCGAGCCTGGGCGAGGCACCGAATGGAGGGGCAAAGCCTTTTGGTTCCTTTTCGGCGTTTGGAAAAGGGACTCGCTGTAAGAGCGAAACCGCCAGCAGCCGTTAGCAGGCGTTGCGTAGGGGGCACCGCGGCAAGGATGCCGCGGTAGCCGCCCCCGGCCATGGATGGCCGATGGCGGCGGGCCCCCGGAGCAATGCCGGAGTGAGGGCATGCCGAGCCTGGGCGAGGCACCGAATGGAGGGGCAAAGCCTTTTGGTTCCTTTTCGGCGTTTGGAAAAGGGACTCGCTGTAAGAGCGAAACCGCCAGCAGCCGTTACCACAACAACGGATATGTACACCATCAAAAAACCGCTCCAGCGATCTTGAGTGACCAGCACCAAGCCCAAGTATATGTTCGACGTTCTAGCCCAACGTGTACCCGTTGTCGACCGTCCAGTCCTGACCGTAGACACCCCGGGCGCCTTGGGACAGCTGAAAGATAATCACGTTGGCCACCGCTGACGCATCGAGAAAGTGCCCGGGCAACATACGTTTGCCGAGGGTGTCCGCGACTTCGTCGAGTTCATCGTCGCTCAAGCCCAGGTTGTCCCACATCGGCGTGGCGGTCGGCCCCGGGGAGACCAGATTGATGCGCACATCAAAACGGGCAAACTCCACCGCCAGTGTGCGAGCCTGTGCCGCCAAGGCAGCCTTGCTGGCAATGCAGGCAGCCAGGCCGGGAAAGCTCGAACCGGTCAGGAAGCTGCCGACAAACACCACCGAAGCCGGGCTCGCCAGCTCCCCGCGCAACGCCGCCAGGGTGTTCAACGCCCCGGCACCGTTGACGGCCCACTGGCGCTGGAAGGCCGGCATGTCCAGGCCATCGGCCATTTCGGCGATCCCCGCGTTGGGCACCAGATAATCGATCCGGCCCAGCGTCGCAGCGTGCTCGGCCAGATTGCGCAAGTCGTCCTTGCACGTGACGTCCCCGGCGCTCCATTGCAAACGTTCGCCGTAGATCTGCTGCAAGGCCGGCAGATCACCGGCCGTACGTGACATCGCCAGCACCTTGACGCCACGCGGCAACAGCGCAGCGCACAGGGCCAGACCAATCCCGGAGCTGGCGCCGGTGATCACAGCCAAACGATCCTGAAACTCGGTTTGCATCATGTTCTCCTGGGCATCGTCGATGCCAAGCACTGGGGACATTGCGGGCCCCCATCATTGAACAAGCGCAAACAGACCGACTTGACGGCGATCAGATTTCATAAAAGATCGGACAGGTAATCGAGCGATCAGTGAGTCGCGTGCGACATGGCCGGTTGCTGAAGCACCGACTGATCGATATCGCCGAACCGCAGCACACGACCACCCTGCTCGGTGGCCAGTTTCTGTGCCGCCTGCTCACTGGAGAAAGACGCCAGTACGATGCCCATCGCCCCCTTGAGCCCGGTGCCGACCACATAGAAGGCATCCTTGGCATCGATCAGTTGGGAATCATCCGGTGCGTTCCACGGACTGCGGCCCATGTCGTGGACATACAACCGGGCATCGCCATGATGATTTTCCGGCTGCAACCACCAACCGATCATCTCCGCCGTGGAGCAGAATTTCTTGATGCCGCCAGGCTCGACCACTTCCCCCTTCGGCCCCGGGAAGCCGTTGATGATCATGCCGCAGACATGGCATTCATCACTGGGATGGAAGGCGCTGGGAAGGTCGCTGTACGCGGCTTGCGCGGGTTTGTCACACGCTGTCAGCAGCAGACAGACCATCAGGCCCGCCATAGCGCGTAACGTCGTGTAGTAACGGTTTTTCATTGTCAGGTGCTCCAAAGGTATGAATTCAGGTCGCCCGTCGACGGAACAGCAGCCAGGCCGAACCCAACGGCGCCGCTACCCACAACAACAGACACAGCCAGAGCATCGCGCCCGGCATCGGCAGATCACTGCCGAGCGTCAGTACGCCGGCCGTACTGACGCCGGTTTCAAAACCGGAAAGATTGATCAAGCGATAGACGTCGGCAGGATTGAGCAGCAGCAACCAGGGCAATACCTGCGGGTTGAAATGCCCTTCGCTGAGCACCAGCAAGGCCAGCAGCGCCAGGTCAAACACCAGCACGAAGAAAAACCATACCCCCAGCGCGAGTCCGGCCGCCGTGGATTTTTCGGCCGACACGCTGCTCAGCACATACGCCAACCCCAGAAAGCCCCAGCCCAATAGCGTCGACGACAGCATGAAGCGTGCGAACGCCCAGAACAGCAACTGCAGTTCGACATCCTCCACGCAGACAGCGATCGCCAGCATCGCGCAGCCGAAACCGATCAGCGTGGCCAGCGCCAGGATCATCCCGTGGCCAATAAACTTGCCCAGCAGGATGTGCCCGCGCCCCAGCGGGTAGGTCAGCAATAGCAGCAACGTGCCGCTTTCGTCCTCACCGACGATGGCGTCATAGGCCAGCAGCAAAGCAATCAGCGGCATCAGGAACGTCGCGAGGCTGGCCAGGCTGGCGATGGTCGCCGGCACCGAGGTAAAGCCCAACTGACCGGAAGCCGCGGCGCCCAGCCAGGCGATGCCGGTGGCCAACACTGCGAACAACAGGCTGATCGCCAACAACCAGCGGTTACGCAAACCGTCGTTGAACTCTTTGCGGGCCATGTTCCAGATCGGATTCATGCGATCTCTCCAGTGGGGCGCGTGCCGGCCCGCCCTATGTAAAAGCGGTAGATGTCTTCCAGGGAGGGTGGGTCGATTTCCACGTCCGCCGGCTCGTCGTCATTGAGCAATTGGCGCAACAGATCGAGTTTGTTGCCATTGAGCGCCGCCACTTCCAGGCCTTCCACGCCCCAGCGCTGAGTGACGTGCCCGGCATTGTTCCAGGACGCCTGCAAAGGCCCGGCGTGCTTGAGCCCGTTGGCGCGAATCAGCGTCGGCAACCCGGCTTCCTCGCGCAGGCTGCGCAGACTGCCCAGCGCCAGCAGACGCCCCTGGGTCAAAATCGCCGCACGGTTGATGTGCGCCTCGACGCCCGGCAACACGTGGGAACAGAGAATGATGCTGGTGCCCTGGTTGCGCAGGCGGTCGAGCAACCGGTACAGGTCTTGAGTGGCAATGGGATCGAGGCCGACCGTCGGCTCGTCGAGCAGCAACAAACGCGGTGCGCCGAGCAAGGCTTGCGCCAGCCCCAGGCGTTGGCGCATGCCCTTGGAGTAAGTCTTGACCCGGCGATGCGCCGCGCCCGCCAGGCCGACTTCCTCCAGCAGCACGTCCACCTGAGCAGGCGCGGCGCCTTTGAGTCGGGCGAAATGGCGCAAGGTCTCCAGGCCACTCATCTGCGGATAAAAGGTCACGTTCTCCGGCAAATACCCCAGCAGCCGTCGAACGTGCGGGTCACTGGGCAAGCGGCCAAACACCCGGACTTGCCCTTCGCTGGCGGTCAGCAGGCCCAGCACCAATTTCATGCTGGTGGTCTTGCCGGCACCGTTGTGCCCGAACAAACCCAGCACTTCACCTTCGGCCAGGCTCAGGTTCAGCTGATGCAACACCGTGGTGTGCCCATAGCGTTGGCTGACGCCTTCCATGTCGATGACATTCATGCAACGGGCTCCTTGGTCAGGGGTTCAGTGGTGGGTTTCATCAGCGGATGGCTGTCGAGTACGCCCGGCGACTTGATCACCGGAAACGCCCGTTGCACCCAGCGCAACAACTCGATCCCGGGACTGTTCATCAACAGCCGCACTTGTGGGTACAGCCACAGCAGGCGGTCGACATTGTCGTTGGGTTCGTAGGCGATATCGCCCAGGCCATCGTTGTTGCGGTCCCAGCCCAGGTAGTCGCTCCAGAAATTGCCCCGGCCATCCACCGACCATTCCTGCAAGCGGGTGGCAACGTATTTGACCTGCCGTTGGTTGCCGACAAACGCGTTGTCGGCGATGCGGTTGTCTTCGGAGCCGGCGGTGAGGTGAATGCCCACGGCGCTGTGCTCGAAATGGTTGTGTTCGATGCTGTTGAACAGCGAGTTGTAGATGAACAACGCCTTGCCCTCGGCACCGCTGATCATGCTGTCGCCGGTCGAGCCGTCGCGCACGTCGGTGACGAAATTGTCGCGCAAGGTGGAGTAAGTGATGTAGTTCATCAGGATGCCGTAGTTCTGATCCTGTTCGGAGCGGTTGCCGATCACCGTGAGCTTGCGGCTTTGCATCAAGGCATAGCCGGTGCGGGTGCGGCGGGTGATGTTGCCGATCAGCCGGTTGTCGTTGGCGAACATGTAATGCACGCCGTAACGCAGGTCCTCCAGGGTATTGCCCTGCAGCAGGTTGCCGTTGGACGTGTCGATGTAGATGCCATCGCGGGTGTCGCGCACCTGGTTGCCAATGACATTGGCACCATGCACCGCATACAGATGAATGCCATTGCCACGATCCTGCGATCGCAGCGTCGGGTCGCCCTGGATGCGGTTGTCGATCAGGCTGGCATCCTGCGTACCGTCGACCCAGATTCCAAAGCCCTGGCCTTGCATGCGATTGCCCTTGATCACCACGCCACGGGCCTTGGGCTGGATGAACACCGCTGCATTCATGGCGGTGAGATCGTGCCCCCAATCCAAAAACGTGCAGCCCTCGATCACGACATCGGGCGCACTGATGATGATCCCGTTCCCCTGCCCTTGCGCCTGAAAGACGGCACCGGGCTCGCAAACAATCTGCATCGGTTGATCGACACTGAACGTGCCACGGTACTCGCCTGCCGGCAGGTGCCAGCGTTGTTCAGCGTCAACCCGCAACGGTAGCGTGGTGACGGGTTGAACTGCCGCCAGCGCACTGCCTGACATCAACAGGAGCAACAACGCAAAGACGTTTATCCCGCAACCACGCACTGGGGTGTCCTTGATGTCGGCCATGGGTTCGCTCCTGTCGATTGGCAACGGTCAGGCCCGCTCGACTTTCATGCGGCCGACCATTTCCATGTGCAGCGCATGGCAGAACCAGCTGCAGTAGTACCAATGCAAGCCGGCCTTGTCGGCCGTAAACGTAATCGACGATGTTTGCTGCGGACTGATCTCCATGCTGGCGCCATGGTTGGTCATGACGAAGCCGTGGGACACGTCCTCGATCTGGTCGATGTTGGTGATGGTCACCGTGACTTCGTTGCCCTGTTTGACGGTGAACTCGGGCAGGCCATAGGCCGGCGCCATGGACGTCATATAGACCCGCACCTGATTGCCATCGCGGATGACCTTGTTGTCGGTCTCCAGATTGATCCCGTCTTTCTTGGCCAGTTCTACGGTGGCGGCGAAGAACGGGTCGTTACGGTCCCAGATCTTTTTGGTCTTGATCTGGTCCCGGCGCGCCAGGATGCAATCGTGAGGTTCGGCAAATGCGGGACCGTCGTGCACCAGCTTCATTTCTTCGCCGGAAATATCGATCAGTTGATCGTTTTCCGGGTGCAGCGGTCCGGTCGGCAGGAAGCGGTCCTTGGAGAATTTGCACAACACCACCAGCCACTTGCCATCGGCGTCACTGGTTTCAGTCAGCGAGGCATGGTTATGGCCAGGCTGGTACTGCACGTCGAGCTTCTGCTTGATGTAATTGACCTTCTCGCCTTTGTAGGCGCGTACCGCTTCGGCCATGTTCCACTTCACCACCTGACTGTCGATGAACAGCGTGGTGTAGGCGTTGCCGCGACCGTCGAACGTGGTGTGCAAAGGCCCCAGGCCCAGTTCCGGCTCGGCAATGATCACCTCGCGCGGGTCGCTGAACTTGTCGGCGAACAGGTCGTCCAGACGGTCAATGGCAATCATCGAGACGGTGGGCGAAAGCTTGCCGTTGGCAATGAAGTACTTGCCATCGGGAGATGTATTCAGGCCGTGCGGGTTCTTCGGAACCGGGATGTAGCGGGTGAACTCGGAGTCTTTTCCATCGGTTTTTCGACCGTCGACCACGGGCACTTTCGAGCCTTCCAGGGTGATGAACTTGCCGGCCTTGATCGCGGCTTCGATGCGCGGAATGTTGTACACCACGACCCAGTCGCGCTCATTACGCATCATGCCGCCCAAGTCGTAGGCTTTTTCCGAGTTGTAGCAGGTGGAAGCGGCGTACTTGCCGGTGAAATCGGCGTCGGTGTTGTCCAGGTTGCCGTCGACGATCACCTGGAAAGCCATCTCCATCTTCTCGGCGTCAATGGCGTTGAACATCGTGAAGCTGTTCTTGTCTTGCAGATCGAAGGTGTGGCCGTCATTAGGGTGCGGAATGACAAATTCGGCATTGGCGAACACGTACTTGGTGTAAGGCACTTTTTGCAGTCGCAGGCCATGGATGGCTTGCACATTCGGCACGGTGAGCATCTTGTCGCACTTCATGATGTCCAGGCGGATGCGCGCGACACGGGAGTTGGCCTTGTCGTTGATGAACAGGTACTTGCCGTCGTACTTTCCGTCCGTCATGGAGATGTGCGGGTGATGGCAATCGCCGTTCTGGAACTTGGCGCTGTCGCCCAGGATCCGCTTGCTTTCGTTGGTCAGGCCCCAGCCGGTGGCGGAGTCGACGTTGAACACCGGGATGCGCATCAACTCGCGCATCGACGGCACGCCCAACACGCGCACTTCGCCTTGATGACCGCCACTCCAGAAGCCGTAGTACTCGTCCAGTTCACCGGGGCCGACATGGATTTTCGCTTGCGCATCCTTCACCGCCGCCGCCCAGGACTCGCGGCTGAACACCGTGCCGCCGAGGGTCGCGGCCCCCGCCAGCACCGCGCCGGTGACCGCACTGCTGCCAAGAAAACCGCGACGGCTGAGCCCCGCCTGCTCTACTTCTTCACCAGGCTTTGTGGATTCTGAGTCAGTCATTTTGTCTACTCCTTGAAGGGAAAAACGGTCTCCGCGGACGTGCGCTCGCCAGGTTCATTCAGCAGCCGTCACTTCCACGACAGGGATCAATTGCGCCGACACGGGCGCCGATTTTTCGCGTTTCCTGCGCTTGTTGATCAGCGGCGGGCATTTGTTTTCGTTGTGATAGGTCATCTGGCAATCGAGGCAGTAATGGCACTCGTTGGCATTGATCCGGCCATCCGGGTGAATCGCCTGGATCTCACATTCCTTGGCGCACAACTGGCATGGGTTGCCGCAGTCCTTGCGGCGCTTGAGCCAGTCGAACAGACGCAATTTCGTCGGTATGGCCAACGCCGCGCCCAATGGGCAGATGTAGCGGCAATAGACTTTTCGGGTGAAGAGATTGATGACCAGCAATGCCACCGCGTACAGCACGAACCACCACTGGCGGTCGAATCGCAGGGTGATGGCGGTCTTGAAGGGCTCTACCTCGGCGAACAGTTCGGCGCTGGACATCGACTCCAGGGACAGGCCGAAGAGCAGCAGTAAAATGATGTACTTGATCGCCCACAGCCGTTCATGGACCGCGAAGGGCAATTCGTATTGAGGGATCTTCAGCTTGCGCGCGGCTTCGTTGATCAGCTCTTGCAGCGCGCCAAACGGGCACAACCAGCCGCAGAACACCCCACGGCCCCACAGCAAAATGCTCGCCGCAGTGAACACCCACAGCATGAAGATCAGCGGATCGGTGAGAAACAGCTCCCAACGGAAGTGCTCGAACAAAGCATGGACAAACGTCAGGACATTGACCACCGACAGCTGCCCCAGGGCATACCAGCCCAGAAACACCACGGTAAAAAGCAAATAACCGCGACGCAGCCAGTGCATTAAACGCGGCCGGCGAGTGAGTTTGTCCTGCAGGAACAGGATCGCTGTCAGCAGCAGCAACGCGCTGGCCAGTACGCCAATCTGAAAGTACTTCTGGTACCAGATGGTCAACCACATCGGCCGTTTGGCTTCTTCGATGGCGGCCAGTTCTTCGGCGCTGGGGGCTGGTCGCTCAAGGTAGAGTTCGGGCAATTGGTAGGCCAGTTCGAAACTGCTGAAGGTGCCGCTGACCGGACCGGTCTGACGCCGCACCAGCAACTCCAGGGACCAGGGCGATCCAGGATCGAAACCCGCCTGCTTGCGCACAATGAACACCGACATTTCAGTGAATTCGGGCATGCCCTGGGCAAACACGTCGGACAGCCGCTGATGATCCATGTCGCGAAAACTGATGACATTGCCGAACTGGCGCAATTGCACCCGATCGAAAATCCCACCGCGCACATAACCCGAGCCTTTATAGGAATACAGCCCGCGCCCGAGCACCGCGATGGCCTGCTCGCCGGGTTTGAGGTCCTGCATGAGGAAGCGATATTGATTGTCGCCCAACAGCGCGCGGCCAATGGTCGGCGGGTTCAAGTCGGCGGTGTACAGCTCGATAAAGGTGTCATCGAGGTGCTCCGGGGTGGCGTTCTCGACGCCTTCGGCATCGGTGCCCTTGAAGGCGGCATCGACTTGCCCGCGGGTCAGGCTCAATCGGCGAATGGCCCCGTTGCCGGTCAATTGCTCCCAGGTGGCGGGTTCGAAAAAATCCTGGCGCACGATGGCGGGCTTGTTCACCCGGGCGCCCTTGTCCTCAATCAACTTGAGCGAGACGGCGACTTCATGGGCGGCCCGCATGATGACTTCGTTGACCACCATGGCGGTGACGGTTGCACCGGCGATGGCATCCACGGTGACCGCACTCGGGTCGCTGGAATGGCCGACGACCACGCGCTGATTGACGCTGATCCCTGTGTACCTGGCGCTGAAGTCATGCAGTTTTACTTCGGGAATGCCGATCAGCAGAATCGGCTCGTGGTGCTCCAGCACATAGGCATCCTTGATCACGCCGGCCGTGTCGAGGATCACCTGGGTATTGATCGGCTTGCCCGAGTAAGCCGGAATATCCACCACATCCAGGCTCTGGAAAACGTAACCGATGACCTTGCCGGCCGCCGACAACGTGCGCACTTTGAAGGTGCCTTGCGGGTCGGAGACCGAATCGGTTTGAGGGAAGACCTTCTCGATGCGTTGCTGCTCGATGTCACCGTATGATTTAGCCTGCACCACCGCGAACGTCGCGACCATCAGCAACAGCATCACCGCCAGCCCGACGCTCCAGACGCGCAGGTTGCCAGGTTTCGAAGGCGGGTGGGTTGTCATGGCTTCGCTGATTTCAAGGGGCCTGACGGTCATGGTAGGGAGCGTTTCGTGCCCTGCCCTTGATTGAGATCAACTTGCCGGCATTCCTTGTGCCAGAGCGTCCCGCTGCTTCAAACGGTGCGGGAAAACTGACCTTTTTGTTCGCCTCCCAGGTAAGCGTCAAATGCCATCGCGGCACTGCGCATCATCAAATGCCCTTGCGGCAACAGCACCAATTCGTCGCTGTGAATCTGCAAGAGTCCATCACTTACAAGCTCGTCCAGTTGCGCCAGCGCCTCGGCAAAATACTCGGTGAAGCAAATACCATGGCGCGCTTCGAACTTGCCGAAATCGATCCGGCCATGGCACATCAGGTCGCTGATCACTTCGCGGCGCAACAGGTCATCGGCGCTCAAGCGGTAACCCCGATGCACCGGCAACAAGCCTTGATCGATACGGGCGTAGTACTGCGAAAGCTCTTTGACGCTCTGGCTGTAGCTGTCGCCGACCTTGCCGATCGAAGACACGCCGAGGCCGATCAAGTCGCAGTCGGCATGGGTTGAGTAGCCCTGGAAATTACGTTGCAGGGTGCCATGGGTGCGGGCCAGCGCCAGTTCATCCTCCGGCAGGGCGAAGTGATCCATGCCGATGTAAACATAACCGGCCTCGGTCAGACGGCGGATGGTCAGTTCGAGTAACTCCAGCTTGCGCTCCGGTGGCGGCATGTCCGCCGGACGAATCAACCGTTGCGCCCGCACCAGTTCAGGCAAATGGGCGTAGCTGTAGGCCGCAATCCGGTCAGGGCGCAGGGCGATGATCTTGCCCAGGGTGGTGTCGAAACTCTGCACCGTTTGCAGGGGCAAGCCGTAAATCAGATCAACGCTGATCGACTTGAATTGCGCCTCACGCGCCGCCGCGACCAGCGCATAGATCTGCGCCTCACTTTGCTGGCGATTGACCGCTGCCTGCACATCGGGATCGAAATCCTGCACGCCGAAACTCAGGCGATTGAAGCCCAGTTGACGCAATGACTGGATCTGCTCCGTGCTGATGGTGCGTGGATCGACCTCGATGGAAAACTCGTGATTATCGCTGTCGTCCATATCGAATGCCTGATGCAGGCAGTCCATCAGGTCGGCCAGTTGCTCGCTGGTCAGGTACGTCGGCGTGCCCCCGCCCAGGTGCAGCTGCGTGAGCTTGCGCGTGCCGTCGAACAAGGCCGCCTGCATGGCAATTTCGCGCTTGAGGTAGGTCAGGTATTCGACCGCACGATGGGTTTTCTGGGTGATGATTTTGTTGCAGGCGCAGTAGTAGCAAAGGCTTTTGCAGAACGGAATATGGATGTACGCCGACAGCGGTTTGGGCGACGCCGCCTGGTTGCTGTCGTGGACTGCGCGCTGGTAGTCGTCGACGGCAAATGCCTGATGAAACTGCGGCGCCGTCGGATAAGAGGTGTAGCGCGGCCCCGGACGGTCATACTTTTCGACCAGGGCTCGATTGAAATCGAATGAAGGCTTCATGATCAATCAACTCGCAAAGGGTTAATGCCTTGCACTGCCCGAATCCTTTTCAAACAGACTGCAGATGGCATCCACTTCCGGCCGGCCGGCGGGAAGAATGCTGATGAAACGGTCTGACAATTCAATCAACCCATCACGATTCAATTGCTCCAGCAACGGCCAGACCGAGGAGAAGTACTGGGGGAAACTCAATCCGTAGCGCTTCTCGATGGCACGAATATCCAGTTCCTGATCACACGACAGTCGCTCCATGACCGTGTGCCTGATCTGGTCCCCCGCCTCGAAACGCCAGCCTCGGCAGGTCGGCAATTGCTCACTGTCGAGTTGTTGCTGATACTGTTCAATTGAATCAGTGTTTTGCGTATACACCTCGTCGATCTGACTGATGGCCCCCAGACCAAACCCGACGTGGTCGCAATAACCGTGACGGGTAAACCCCTCGCAGGTACGACGTAACCGGCCTCGCTCCTGGGCAATCGCCAGGTCATCATCGGGCCGGACAAATTGCCCCATGCCAATGTAGTGATACCCCGCGCCAAGCAATCGCTCGAAGCAGATCTGCCGCATCGCGCTCTTGTCGTCCTGGCTGCACGGGGTCCTGGTCGTATCCCCCCGCCCGGACCGATAGCGCCGAGGTGGCCGGGCGTAGTCGAACACCATGAGCCGGTCCGGCTCCAGCTCGATGATCGTCGCCAGTTTCAGCGCGAAACTGTCTGGCGTTTGCCAGGCATGACCAAAACCCAGGTCAACATTGATGGAGCGAAAGCCGAAGGTGCGCGCAGCGTCGATCAATGAATGGATGGGGGCCGGGTTCTGGTAACAGTCCACCGACAGCTCACTGTCGGCACCGATATCCGGAACACCGATGCTGACATGGCTGAACCCCTGGTCGCGCAACACCCCCATGGTCGCCCAATCAGTATGGTGCAGATCAACGTCGACGCTGTAGTCGCCACTCTCTTGCCTGAGAAAATTGAACCGACCACTTAGATGGCTCATCAAGCGCACGACATGGGACGTCGCAGGTGTTCCGCCCCCCAGGTGAAACCGCTCGACCCGCTGCCCAGCCCCCAAATGGCAACCCACCAGGTCAATCTCATGCTCCAGACGCTTGAGGTACTGCTCGATACCGCGTTCACAGGTAGCATCGTGCACACAGGACGATGGCCTGAGGGTGCAAGGCAGCCAGACACTCAAGGCCAGGGGGCGCTGCTTCTGACGACTGCCGCGCAAGGCTCGCAGCAAATCCAGTGAACCGATGCCGTCATGAAATTTTTGCGTGTCGGTGGGGTAACCGGGGTCGAGAACGCCTTGGTCGCTGCGAACATTCAACTCGCCGGGGGTGTGAAATAAGTCGAGCATGCCGGTTCTCCGTGGCTGGCTGCGAACCGCTAGTGTCGGAGTTTGACGATCGACGCACCTTGATTTGCATCAAGCCCGATCGAAGCGTTCAAACCGCCCGCCGGACAACACCGGTCACCACGCCACGTAAAACATTGCCTTGGCCAGCAAGACAATGGCGACCATATGGCAGAACAGGCTGCCATGGATCAATTGCACGTATCGAGCCTTCATGCGGTCGCTGTGAAACAAGAACATGGCCACCAGAAAATGCAGCAATACACTGACGGCGAGCACTATTTTCAGCATCAGCAATGTGCCGAATGCAGAGGCCAAGGGTGCGGCCAGGACCGGCAGATAGCGCAGCCACACCATGCCCAGTCCCGCACCGAACAACACCAGCAGAACCCAGGGCATCAGGGTCCGGGCCCGGCGGCCAATACCCTGCTCGACCAGCAGCATGACCCTGGCGGGCAAGTGTTTGCGGATACTTTCTAAAAACAGGACTTCGAAGAACACCGTGCCGATAAAGATCAGCGCAGCGAATAGATGCAAGATTAAAAATGGCAGGTAGAGCATAGGATTCTCGCTCTCTTTTCAGCTGGATATGATTCAGTCAGGAATGCCGCGATCCCATCGTTGTGCCGCCTCGCGATCACTGTCACGGGCCTCGACCCACTGCGAACGATCGGCCACCTGTTCTTTTTTCCAGAACGGTGCGCGGGTTTTCAAGTAATCCATCACGAACGCACAGGCATCGAAGGCCGCCTGCCGATGAGCACTGCTGACACCGACAAAGACGATCGGCTCGCCCGGTAGCAGTTCGCCCACCCGATGAATGAGCACCAGTCCAAGCAGCGACCAACGCTGCCGGGCTTCATCGGCAATCTTGCCAAGCGCTTTTTCGGTCATGCCGGGGTAATGCTCAAGAAACATTCCATCGACTTCGTTCCCGGCATTTAAGTCCCGCACATAGCCGACAAAGCTCACCACGGCGCCCACACTCATACTCGACGCCTGCAGCGCGTTGATTTCGGCACCGGGGTCGAAGCCCGCGGTCTGAACTCGAATCACCGCCTCACCCCCCTGTCACGGTGGGGAAAAAAGCCACTTCATCACCGTCGCTCAACGGCTCGTCAAGCCCACACATGTCCTGGTTGCGAGCGCACATGAGATTGTGTTCGGCCAGTACTTGCCAGACTCCGCCACGATGAGCCAAATGTTCACGCAGCTGGTTAAACGACGCGAATGCACCTTCAATGGTTTCGCCATCGACGCCCAGCGTTTCGCGATAACGCGAAAAATACAAAATAGTCAGTTTCATTGGTCCGGCGCCTGATACCGACCGCTCTTTCCGCCCTGCTTCTCCAGCAAGCGCACAGATTCGATCGTCATGCCCCGGTCCACCGCTTTGCACATGTCATACAGTGTCAGGGCCGCCACACTGACCGCCGTCAATGCTTCCATCTCGACCCCTGTTTGCCCGGCCACTTTGCACCGCGAAACAATGCGCACACGATGTTCGCCTTGAACACTCAGTTCGACGGTGACGCTACTCAAGAACAGTGGATGGCACAGCGGGATCAACTCGCTCGTGCGCTTGGACGCTTGAATACCGGCAATGCGTGCGACCGCGAAGACATCGCCTTTAGGGTGACCACCCCGGACAATCAACTGCCGTGTTTCGGTTTGCATCCGTACCCAGGCTTCGGCCACCGCCTCTCGGCAGGTCACGCTTTTATCGGTGACATCAACCATCCTCGCGTGCCCCTGCGAGTCGAGATGGGTCAGCATTCCTTCATTCATGAGCGTTAGCCTTGTACTGGGCCCCAGAGGTGCCGGACGGATTCGGGAAGCCGTCCGGTCCCTTGGATATCGGCTTATGAGCAGAATACAGAGCAGGCGAATACACGCGGTTGACACCAATCAAGAAACCCGAGAATCGGTGATGACGCAACGGCGTGCCATTGAGGGGGGACTGCTGAACGTTTTGCCCGACCGCTGAGGTGGGTCCGGCGTTCAGGTTTTCGGGGCTCAAACGACAGAACCTCCGGGTGCAGGCCTGATTCAGACTTGCACCCGGAGGTTCAGTGGCTTTCGGACGGGGGCTCGTGCGCAAGACTTACGCGCAGAACCGACTTAGCATGCGTTTGCTACTGTCCGCAGAGGCGCAACGGCGTAGTCCTGTTGTCTTGCTCGCTGAGTCAACACCAGCATTGCCAGGAAGCCGAGTGCAATCAGTACCGGATAGGCCATCAACAGTTCGGAAAGCGAATATTTCCAGGCCAATGGGCGACCGACGCCCAACATGGCGGCATACATCCAGGACACGGCTGACAGCGAGCCGCAGAACAGCGCCATCATGCGTGCGCTGAATCCGAGATGGAGCAAGGAACCGGCCTTTTGCAGCGCTGGCAGCACCAGGCGATGCAACAAGACGCCGTTGTAAGTCAGCAATGTGACGATAATCACTTTGGCCTGCAGCTTTGGATTCATGAAGTAATTGGCACCTTTTTCCAGGTAGTCAATACCGACGATAGCGGCACCGGTTACCCACAAAAATATCAATGCGACGACGACAGACTTCTGAAGACTTTCCATGTGAGCATTATCATGCTCGCTGAATACCTTTCGTTTTAACAGGTCTTTCACCATCGCAATATCACTGGTCAACACCAAACCAATAGCGACACAACAGGCCACCAAATGGACGTAAACAACACCTAGACGCAACAGCTCCATAAATTCTTTATTTTCGAGCAGGCTCATGATTGTATTTATCGCCACGGTATTCTCTCCAACTTATTCAGCAGTAAAGATCAACTATCCGCGGGTTATCATTTATTAATAACCCTGCACAACCTTACTGATACAAGACAAGCCAAATCATAAACTTGGCAATGTTAACCTCATTGATTCGCCTGGCAAATCAACGATCGGTTTGTGTGCTGCCTCCTGATTTTCGGATAAAAAAATCCCCATCTGCATTCAATGCATATGAGGTTCAATTTCCACTTCTTTTTTGCGGCTACACGGGCAGGTCATGGCTGACGTGCTGAAGAATCAGAGGCCAAAGACGCGGCAATGTTCATTTTTTAGGCAAAAGCCCGACAAACGGTGTGGAAAACGGAAACGCAGACATCGACATTATTGGATCAACTTTCCCGTCAGCCCGTATGACAACTGGGCTGCTTGTTTACATGAACTTAAAATATTGTCTCATTGGATCCATTAGTTGCTACTTCACTCACAACACCCGCAAGAGAGAGCGACTCTCATCTAGAGCCACTCTCAACTAAACAGTCATACTTTTTACATCAAAAAAACGCACTTGATAATCGACGCGAGCAGTAATGGGTGAACACCATCAGTCCGGGCACCCTTTTCACCCATCAGGCGCGGGAGAAATTGAGCGGCCCACGTGGCGAAGACACGCGGCTCATGGGCTCCGAAGGCACATTCATTACCGGCAGCGACATTTTGATGGCGCGGGGCTTCACGGCTCGCGCAGCCCCATGGCATGAGGTCGGTCACGCTTTCTCGGTGAAACTTAATAGTTTTTAAGGGTTATTGATTCGGATTATCCAGCGGCCGCAGGCAGCATCCGCCCCGCATTGACCGACGTGCAAGCATCAGTTTTGTTTCGCTCAGGTCGGTATCGGGGGGCCAGGTTGGAACCTGAATGAAAACTTTCATCACATGAGAAAAAAATACATGACCATGTCGAACAAATGGATTGCGGGTATTGCCCTGAGTTGCGTGTTTCAGGTCGGCTGTGTCTCGAAGGTCGCAGAGCAAGAACAATTTTCGGGCTTCCTGGCCAATTATCAGGGTCTGGAAGAGCAAACGACACCGAGCGAAAAGAAAGTGCTGCGCTGGATAAAGCCTGGGTTTGATCCTCACGCCTATTCCACTGTCGTGTTCAAGAAGGTAGAGCTGTACCCGGCACCGAAACCGACCGATCGCATCAATCTGCAAACCCTGCAAGACGTACAGACTATGGCCAGCAACAGCGTCCGGAACGCCTTCGCGCCCTCGTACACGATTGTTTCGGATGCACGACAAGCACCGGCCGGTTCACGAACTTTGATCTTGCAGGCGGCGATCACCGAAGTCGGCGCCAAGAACGAGGGCATGCATTGGTATGAGGCTGTACCGATCTCGGCAATCGTCGGGGCAACACAAGCCGCCACCGGGCATCGCGACCAGACTGCCGAGCTGTTTATCGAAGCCGACCTGATCGATGCCAAAACCGGTTTGCCGGTCGCCAAGGTGGTACGCAAAGTGTTCGGCGAGACCTTGGATAATGAGAGCCAACCCATTGCCTCCAAGGACTTCAAAGCCGCGCTCAAAGACATGACGAGCGACATGCAGGCACTGCTTTCCAAGCAGTAACAACCGTGGGATACCCCATCGCACACGCTGAATCGCGGCCATTCATTGTCATGAATTGCATTGCGAGCAGACATGCATGGGGTTTTTTGCGTCTGGCCTGATCAAACCGTCAGGCCATGTAACGACGACTAACGAGAGTCCGACTTGATGAAAATACTGACCTCAACCTTATCGGCCTTTGTACTGCTCGCCAGTTCTGCTGCATCGGCGGTGACGGTGGTGCCACTCAAAAGCCAGACGTCCCAGACAATCCAGCAAGACACCAGCGCCTGCCAATCACAGGCCAATGCTCAATTCCCGATACAAAACACAGTGCCATCCGGTGGCCGGGTAAAAGGCGCTGCCACCGCCGCTGTCGCCGGAGCCACCGCAGCGCAGGTTCGGGGCAACCAACATGACAATGTCTACGACCAGATCGACGACGATACCAAGCAAGACTATCGCCAGAACCGTGCCGGAAGCGCCGCAGCTGCCGGCGTGGTGATCGGGGGATCAAGACAACGTCAGGAACGCAGACAAAACGCTGGAACCACCGACCAAAGCATCGCCGCCAACAACTCCGTGTACAGCAGTTGCCTGCAACAGCGTGGCTACAACGTTTTGCCTTGAACTTGAGGACCCTGTCGATGCGTCTTTTATTTATCCCAGTAATGACCTTTAGCGCCCTGCTATTGGGCGGTTGTACTAACGCTCCGAATGACCCGACCTCAACGTTGCTAACAGACAAGTCGCCCGAACAATATGTCGATTGCGTCGTCCCGAAGCTGGAGAACCATGAACTCGATCCTGCCGTGTCCCACAGCGAGCGCAGTTCCAGGGTCGTGGTGTCGAGTAAAGTAGCCGTAGACAAAGTGCTTGAGACTTACAAGACACAAAAGGGTGGCAAGGTTTATCTGTACGAGCGTCAACTGCTCGTCTCAACCTTCATGCCCTCCAGCTTCGAGCGCGCCGCACTGGAATGCCTGTAGTCCTGAAAGACACCTTGGTGTCCTGGGTGCACACGCAAAGTGGCAGGTTAACGCTACAGCGTCACAGATGAGTCGATGTAATTACCCGGTCATGAGCGCCCCCCACGTTTCCCCCTCCCTCTGAAATCGTTTTCTCCCTTCCCTACACCTGCCCTGCCCTCACCTGCACTCACTCAACTATCCGCCTCCAATGGCCTGGAGGCGTGTCTTCAACCTCCCGGGCCTGGGGGCGCTGGTTCAGGCTCCGTCACCCTCATGGGGCTCTATACGCGGCGCAACAAGACATAAAAAAACCCCACGTCCGCAATGAAGGGACGTGGGGCAAAGGGATATGAAACGAGAGGTGAGGATCGTTTGCGCCACGACAAACAAACCACGAAAGCAGTTTGCGTCCACGCTCCTCAAAAACCATTTAAAACTGCCGTGAACCTGATGCAAAGTTAATAAGTATCAAAAATGATTGTTAGCCATTTGAGGCGCGCCAATCCGTTGTCATTGATAATTTACAAGCGCAATCAAGCGCGTAAAGTGACAATCAAAGCCTGTCGCGCAAATGGGAATCAGTTCAGCCGAAGTGTAACATTAGGTTAAAATTGTAGGCCGTCCCGCCCCCGGCCTCGCACTTTTCGGATAGCGCGAATGACGCGTACCCAGCATCATCATTGCCCCCGATTGAAACCCCGTGGATTACCCTTGCTTGATTCCAGTGATATTTTTGATGGGCTTTTCCAGCACTGTCTAGTGGCTCACTCTGCACCTTCTGCGCTTGCCCGCTCATAGCCTTTCATCTCTCCGGCAAGACTGTAACGCGTCAAATCCAGCCTATCAAAACCGTCTCTATACTCAGCCAGAACCACCTGAACGGAGGACCCCCATGCACTACGCCTTCAAGTTGAAAAATGGTGCCATGGCTCTTTTCGACCCAGACACCGCCTTGCTTTCCATCACGACACCCTATGGAGATGTACAAAACTCCACGATAGGTAGAGCTGAATCCCGTCTACTGGACCTGCTGCTCAAGGAACCCGGTCAGACCAAAAGCCGTGAAGAGATCATCGACTACACCTGGAATGACCGCGTCGTTGCATCGGGCAGTTTGAATCAGGCTGTTTTCTCCCTTAGAAACATTCTCAACGACAGTCGGGACCATGAGATTTTGATGACGGTTCCTCGAAGAGGATATTGCTTCAACCGTCACTATGTCGTCGATGCACAGGCAGACTTGCCGACGCCCGCAGAAGAAGCCGGGCAACCTGTTGCGCCTGCCATTGAAGAGCCTGCGCCAACAAAAACCGATGAAATTCTGGTGCGCCCAGCGGAAACTAAAAAATCAACTTACATTACAAAAATCCAGTCAGTCGGCTATGTATTGACCTTGGGGGTATGCGCCTTCACCGGTTTCCACTCTGGATTCGACACACCCAAAATAGAAATCTCCAGCGTTAAACAGAACGAATTAGTCATCCATGCCGTTGGCCACAGTGTCGCGGAAGCTGAAACACTGAGGGATCTGTCAGCTAAGCAGGTACAACAGTTTTCACCTGATTTGAAAGGGCAGGTCTGGTTGAATTTGTTTAAATCAAACTATTCAGTTTCATGTGTTCGCCCGGACCTAAGCACTGCAAACTTACAATTGAACAGCAACCAAAAAGACCTCGCATTGATTATCCAGCAATGTTTGGAGGCAACCCTATGAAGCCAAAAATACCTGCAATTTCACACTGGATAGTGCTTGGCATCATCAACGCCGCCTGTATTTTTTCGTTGAACTATTCGCCGTCCTACTACATGGAAAATATCAGTTATCAAACCATTACCCGTCAATGGCTTGAAGATTCCAACCAACTCAACACTGAAGAATACCTAACCATTGGCCACGGTCGGCTGACACAAACCACTCTGGAAAGCCTGAACGGAAAAATTCGTAATGCAACTATCTCCGCGGATGTCATCCGGGAAAGCAATCATCACGTTCAGATAAGAATCAGCAGCGTCAAACTTAGCCAGGACAACGAACTGTTCGCCATTGAGAAGACGCCGGATCTTTTTTTCAGACGCCAATATGTTTTACAGGAAGGGGCCGTTTTAAATTACGAGCTTATCCCTACCACCGAAAAAAACGCCGTCTGTTTCTATGTGCATGAACTTGGTCGCTTGCGTTGCATGAACCACTAATCCATCTCCAGAAAGGCCTTCACGTTAATTTGACCTGACACAGACATTGATACACCTGAGTCCAATGAAGTTGATTCAAACAAAAAATAATAATTACTAATTTGAATCAAACGCCCTCCCCCGTCAAAGTCGCCCCTCTAAAATTCCAAGCGCCGTGCCTTCTGCCACTCAGCAGATAGCCGGCTCTGCACTTCTCCAAATAAGCCTCATGACATTCGGTCAAGTTATGTTTCGTTTAAAACACCTTTCCCTGAGATACCAGGGGAAAACATACACTTTTTGCGAGCCGTCAATTCGATGATAACCAAGATCCTGGCAGCTCTGTCTCTGGCTGCAATACCCCTGCATTCGCTGGCTCACGATGAGTACTCTACCGGCAGCACGGAAATTGAATTCTATGAAATAGAAGTCAGTCCGAACGAGAAGCTGAAACTGTCGCACTTGAAAATCCACGCCGAGAATGAATTCCATGGCGACGAGGGAGAAGCTGATAATCCACTCCCTCCTCCCACACAAAACTTTACCAATGAGCGACAAGCGTTTTAGCTCACCCCGCTTTGATAAGTGCTCGGGCCGTCATCTGCGAATAGAGCGGCTACTTGAGCATCCCAAATATGAGTTTTTGACTTTGATAAGTCGCCTGGGAGCACGACTATCCACAGGCCAAGCCGTGGCGGTGATGCGGCTGACACTCTGCTCTGCCTGAAAAATCATTAATAAGGAAAGCACGTCAATGCAGCTAAAAAACTTCGCAACCGCATCGTTCGGTGTACTGCTTTCTCTCAAGGCCATGGCCTATGACGAGGAACCTTGCAGCGCCGACCAGACACGCATCGAAAGCAATCAAAAAATGCTGAATGATGAAAAATCTCGTTACAAGATTTGCACAGACTATCGTGCTGATGATTTTTTTGCCTTTGATGCAGCTGCCCTCGGCCCAACAAGTGAAAAAACGGCCATCTTTGGTTCGAAAATAGCGCCGGGCAAACTTCAAAGCCTGCTGGATTTACCCATAAGCGATGCGTACGTATTTTCAGCTGCACTGGAGCTCATACCCGAGTCATTGACATCGATGCCTAAAACAAATGATAACGACATCGAAATCGATTCAAGTGTCGTTGCCTCATAGCCCATACCCCGAATGAGAGGATTTGGGAGTAACAAGATTGTTAAATCTCAGCGTCTGGTTTTCCGGGCGTCGCTGTCAAGGAGCGGTCAAATGGATCACTCGTCAAACTCTCTCGATCGGGTTTCTTTAGCTACTGACACCGCCGCCCCTGACAGCCATTGCCTGGCACAATCCATTTAGTTGAAGAGCGTTAAATTCCATGAGCATCCCTGATGAAGTCTTTCATATAACCTCTACTCCTGCGGACAACTCCAATAGAACGATTGGTCGCTGGGAGATGAGCCTCACCCCATCAGAGCATCAAGCAAGCATTCGGCAGCATAAGCTCATTCATAGCCCGAGACTCCAATGCAGCAGACTGGAATTTGATTCAGCGATCACGCTCATTAGCTCTGTTCCTGATGGCTTTGTAACCTTTGCCATTTCACAGGCTTCTGTAGGTCGGCCAACTGTAAACAATCATGAATTGCGCCCTAACGAAATCATCGTGCTGTATAGCGGTGAACCCGTGCATTACACCTGCGAACCGAATGAAACTCTTTTTACCCTGACCACGACGTTGGAACATTACGAGCAGTGCCTCGAAAATCACTCAACTATCGACGTTCTTGCCTATCGAAAGGAACACCGCTTTCAGGCTGCCAATTTCAAATTAATGCAATCTGCCATTCAGGCCATCAACGCCTACTGCGTGAACGTCAATGACCCGCCTTTAAAACAACGTGGCTGCTCAGAAATTTCAGCCATTGAAAGTGCGCTATTGATTTCGCTACTTCAGGCGCTGACACCTGTTGGTACCTTGGCGCTTAAAGTTCCGACGAGAAGAACGGTCGCAATAAAAGCAATAGAATACATTCACAAAAACACGAAAAAGGCGCTTAGCATGAAGGCGCTGGTAAAACAGCTTGAAACGACAACTCGCACTTTGCATCATGGCTTCGTCGAAACATTCGGTATTTCGCCGATCGCCTACGTAAGAAATTTAAGACTCGCCAATGTCCGCCGAGACTTGATCCGTAAAACCTGGCCAACGGTTACCGAAACCGCAATGTATTGGAACTTCCACCATTTAAGCCGTTTTTCCAAGGCGTATCATGACGCTTACGGTGAAACCCCTTCAGTAACGGCCAGGCGCAACTCTGCAAAACTGGCATCCTCCAGCCGCTGAATATTTAAAGCCACGGCTGCACAACTCTTGATCGAGAAAAATCTGACTCATGCGGATCGCTGCAGGACTTTTCATGCCCTGCAGCTGACGCACCTTTGAGCAGCAGAAACATCAAAAATAACGATCAATAATTTTCATTCATCCCTCTTAATTGCCACTATTTCTTATTTCTAACTCAAGGGGATAAGTATGCGCTATCGATTAAACTCACTGCCGCTCAAACAGAAAATCATCTTTTGTCTTGCTGCCTACTTGTGTGGTGTCGCGTTAGCCTGGTTGATTGACGGTTAATCTCCCCCGCTGTTACTTCCCAAGCCAGGTCTCGCCAAGTCAAATAATGTTTTCCGGAGTTTTTATGATCGCAGCGTATAAAGCCTCGTTTAGAAAATACACCTTAGCTTTATGCGCAATGGCTGCAGCGGGTTCAATCGCATGGTTTTGTTCCGGGCAGCTTGCAGAGAATACTTTTGAGCAGCGCTTGAATAACGTTCACGACGATTTCAGTGCCGCTCAAGTCGAACCCAACACGCAAATCGATAAAGCACTGGAAGCCCTCGGCCGTTTTGATCGTTCAAGCCAGGAATGCTCCAGTGAGCAGTACTCACAAATAGCGGACACGGTGAAGAACTTTCGATTTATTTATCAAGCGGCAGTCCAACTTGAGAATGGCAGGATCTGCTCATCCTACGGGCAAAAAATCACATCGGTGTCAGCGGGAAACGAAAGCAACCGGATCCTGGTTAAAGGGCGAACCTATGAGATCAGTTCCGACCAGGCCACCTCAGCGGATACAGACTTCATCATTATTTCGCAGCAATCAGCATACGTTTGGGTCAACAAGGAAATACTTCTGGACAATATGAACCTTCCGGAAGAGGTGCAATTGGACCTGCGCGGTCCAGGCGGTATGGCGTCCATTACCTCTATGAACCGCCAGCCCCTGAAGTTGCAAGAGCCGTTTCCCCTTGAAGAACTTGTCACCACGACAGACAAAGCCTATGTCGCCTTTCCCAACAACCGTAACGAACTGATCTCAGTCCTCTCAGTTGCGCTGAGTGACCTGACAGCGCTCAGATGGAAGTTGTTCGTTGTTCTGGCGTTCATGCTGGAAGCGTTGGTCTACATCGCATGGCGGATTCACAGCTATTACACCTCCACCGTCGTTCAGTTACGCAAGGCCACAAGAGCGAACAAACTGAACGTTCACTACCAGCCTATTGTTAATTTGAGGACAGGACATCTGGTCGGCGCCGAGGCGCTGTCTCGCTGGAGCCTCAAAGGAGCCGCTATTCCGGAGGTTGTATTCATCGCGGCGGCAGAGAAGTCCGATTTGATTTGCGAGCTTACGCGCTCGGTCATGCGCCAGGTCGCGGAGGATTACAGCACCTATTTTTGGGCATGCAAGGATTTCTACATTGCGGTGAATCTTTCCGCTCAAGACATTCTCGATCAAACCTTTCCAGACTTTGTGGCCAGCATCATGGCTACGTACAACCTACCGGCGTCTGCCATCGTCTTTGAAGTCACGGAAAGAGCCTTGTTAGACCATGAAAGTGCATCCATTCAATTGCACCGACTTCGGGCGTGCGGGCATCGGATTGCCATTGATGACTTTGGCACGGGCTATTCCAGCCTCTCGTTCATCGAGTCAGTGCCTGTCGACATGCTGAAGATAGATCGCTCATTCATCACGAAGGACAAAATCGCCGCCAAGGACGCCTTGTGGCGACACATCACCCACATTGCCAAAGCGCTAAAGCTCGAGGTCGTCGCCGAGGGTGTCGAAACTCAACAACAACTACCGCACCTCGCTTCAGAAGGCATGTTGTTGGCTCAAGGTTGGTTATTTTCTAAAGAACTCCCCGCACATGCGTTGGCAAGACGTTTCTTTCAATGCCCTGCGAGCCTCAATCCTCAGACTGATTGAAGTAACCCAGAAATATAAATCAATGACTTCTATCAATCTGCGCAGTCACCCAAATTCTTGGCGAACACCTCACAATCGACAACCTGTAGAAGGACTCCACCTCACATGCTATTTCGCAACCTTGCCTGCGCTACTCTGCTTTCGTTGCTGTCTTTTCAGGCACTCGCGGACGACAAAGGTTTGTATCTTGGAGCTGGCGTAACCAACATTGAAACCGACAAATCTCACCTGAGCGATGAAGACAACAGCTATAAGGTTTTTGCAGGCTATCGTCTCAACGGATATCTGGCCTTCGAGGGCGCCTTCGTTGATCTCGGCCAATTCGAGGACAAGGATCTTGATTTCGATGGCAAATCTGTTCAGGCCGCCGCCCATATCGGTTTTCCGCTGGGAGACCGGCTGCGAGTTTTCGGTAGCGTCGGTGCTCACGCCTGGGATGCTGACGGCAATGCCAGCGATGATGACACTGGCGTGGATCTGACTTACGGTGCGGGCATTGAATTTGATGTATTCCGCAACATCGGCATCCGCGCGGAATATGAAGTACTGGAGGTCGGCGATATCGACCTGAATCAAACAACGGCATCTGCCTACGTTCTTTTTTAACGCCAACTTGAATTTGAGCGACCCTGCTGGTCGCTCAATGCACTCCCTGCCACTTACTCCCTGTCTTTCGTCGTGCGGATGAGATTGTTCCGCAGTTTCACAATAGCCTTCTGCATTTGTACGAAGTCTTCGGGATCAAGTCCGGTTTGCGGAAAGCCATCTTCGGTCAGGCCTTCACGCAGTTGTCGCCCCTCTTTTGTGAGTCTGATCCGCACTTGCCGCTCATCTTCCGGGTCGCGCTGGCGCAGCAAATAACCCATCGCCTCCAACTTCTTCAGGATTGGCGTGAGGGTATTGGATTCCAGGAACAGCTTTTCGCCAAGGCTGCCAACGGTCTGGTTGTCTTCCTCCCACAGCGCAACAAGAGTGATGTATTGCGTGTAAGTCAGGCCGAGCCGTTCGAGCATAGGCTTGTAAGCCTTGCCAAAGGCGAGGTTGGAGGAATAGACCGCAAAACAGAGGAAGTCAGAAAGCTTGAGATCGAGGGCGGAAGTCTTCTTAGCGGGTTTCATGATCATTCTCTGTGGCCAAAGACGTTTGGGGTTGTATGGCTCGACTATACATCGCATGCGATGGTATCGGAAGTGCCAACCCTTCTGCCGTTGTTATCTGGCCCGCTCACCAGGGATGCCCCTGGTGAGCCGGCTGTTTGGTGCTTCAAGCGGTAAGGACGTTAATGGCAACATCAATGTTGCCGCGTGTTGCCTTGGAGTAAGGGCAGATTGCATCGGCGTTGTGCGCCAGTTCGGTCGCTACCCCCTCTTCCAGACCCGGCACACGCAGAGTCAGTCGGGCCTGGAGGAAGTAGGCCGCGCCGGTCTGACCCAGATCGACTTCGATGTCGACGGCCGTATCGGCCGGCAATGTCACCTTCATCTGCTGGGCCGCCAGCCCCACTGCTGCGATGTAGCAGGCCGACCACGCTCCGGCGAACAGTTGCTCGGCTTTCGGGTGCGGCTGAACGCCCGTAAACGCGTGTGCCAGTGCGCCGCCGCCGGGCGATGACAGTTCGATGTCCACGTTGCCGTTATGCCCGCGCGAGGTGCTGCCTGCACTGCTCAGGGTTGTGTGGGTTTTACCGCTGGCGAGTACTTTTTCGATCTTGCTCATGATGATTTCCTTCAGGTTTATAGTTTGCGATGTTCGCATGCGCTTGTATCGCACGCGATATTAGTGACACGTCCAGGATTCACGCCGTAATAACGTTCAGGGCAACGTCGATATTGCCGCGTGTTGCTTTGGAGTAAGGGCAGATGGAATCGGCGATGTGCGCCAGTTCGGTCGCAACATCGTGTGCCAGCCCAGGCACGCGCAGGGTCAGTCGGGCCTGAAGGAAATAGGCCGTCCCAGTCTGGCCCAGGTCGACTTCGATGTCGACGGACAGATCCGCTGGCAACACGATATTTCGCTCCTGGGCCACTAGTCCTACTGCCGCGGTGTAGCAGGCCGACCACGCACCGGCGAACAGTTGTTCGGCTTTCGGGTGCGGCTGGGTGGCGGTAAACAGGTGGGTCGGTTGGGCGGAACCGGGGGACGACAATACGATATCAAGGTTGCCGTTATGGCCACCGACACCGCTGTGGGTGGTGTGGGTTTTGCCGGTAGCCAGTACTTTTTCGATTTTGCTCATGGATGTTTCCTCGGGACTTCATATTTGCGCGATAAAATCGCATGCGATACGTATAAGTAAAAAAAATGCCTTTTATCAATCAGCGGAGGCAGTGATCCAGTTGTTGCCGTTGTGACCATGGGAAGCGTGATCGCTGAAGTGAGAGATTGTGTAGCGGCTTCCGGTGTTCATGGCTGAATCTCCAACGGCAAAGGTTGTGGTCGATTGTTATCGCTTTCGATCTGATCGCATGCGATGTATTAATACTCAGCCAAAGCCCCAATCATGTCAAAGATTATTTTACGACTCGGCGATGAGCGGTACATGCGGCTCATCGCCGGGGCCGAACCGCTGGTAGCGCGATTCGGATCGCTTTCACGATCGCGGCTGGAAATCCTGCACATCATTTCCGAGACGGATTACCTGACCATCGAGCCCGGCATGCTTCCCGGCATGAACCCGGGAGTGCATGAGAAAGTGTTTGGGTCATTCCATAAAAACACTGTTGCGCGACCTCAAGATCAAGAGCAGCCTCAGTGACAGGTTCTACCTCGATACGCCTCTCATGATGAAGGTTGTCGGACACATTCATCATGGCCCTCAAGTGAGGAAATGATGATCAAGCATTCATCCGTACTCGCCGCCATTGCGACGGCTATCGTACTTGCTGTTTCGCCCTTCATCAGCGCCGCTGACGCCGACAGCAGCAAATCCATCCGCGCCTTCCACGTCGATGTTCCGCAACAGGAGCTTGTCGATCTGCGCAATCGAATTGCAGCGACACGTTGGCCGGACAAAGAAACGGTGACCGATCGCTCTCAAGGCGCACAACTGGCCAAGCTACAAGAGCTGGTTCGCTATTGGGGCACAGACTACGACTGGCGCAAGGTCGAAGCGCAGCTCAATGCCTTGCCGCAGTACACAACCACCCTCAATGGCGTAGACATCCACTTCATCTGGGTTCGCTCGCCAAACCCGAACGCGATGCCGCTGCTCATGACCCACGGTTGGCCAGGTTCTGTGCTCGAGTTCCTCAAAGTCATCGGGCCGCTCACTGATCCGACAGCGCACGGGGGCAATGCCACCGATGCATTCGACGTCGTGATTCCGTCGATTCCAGGCTACGGTTTCTCCGGCAAGCCGAATGGCACCGGTTGGGACCCGGACGCTATCGCGCAGGTTTGGGCGCAACTGATGCAACGTCTTGAGTACACCCATTACGTCGCCCAGGGTGGCGACTGGGGTGCTCCGATTACCAGCGCAATGGCGCGCCAGGCTCCGCCCGGCTTGCTTGGCATTCACCTTAACTTGCCAGCCACAGTACCGCCGGAAGCGGTCGCGGCGCTCGCCGCCGGAGGTCCCGCGCCAGCGGAATTTTCCGAGAAGGAGCGCGCGACCTTCGACGCCCTTGCCACGCTCGTCAAACAGGGCAATCTGGCTTACAGCGCGATGATGGCCGCGCGGCCACAAATGATGGGCTACGGCGTATCCGACTCCCCGGTATTCCTGGCGGCGCTTATGCTCGTGCACCCAGGTTTCGCCCAGTGGACATACGGCGCCGACCCTCAACAGTCACCGACGAAAGATGAGGTGTTGGACGACATCACACTGTACTGGCTCACGAACAGCGCTGCCTCCGCAGGACGGCTCTACTGGGAAAACATGGGACGCAGCCCGCTTTTTTCGGCGGCCCAGAAGACTGCTGACATTTCATTGCCGGTGGCCGTCACGGTGTTTCCACAGGACGTCTACTGCCCTCCCGAGTCGTGGGCCCGGCGCGCCTATCGCAACTTGATCT
This sequence comes from Pseudomonas sp. C9, assembly GCF_002000165.1. NCBI lineage: Bacteria > Pseudomonadati > Pseudomonadota > Gammaproteobacteria > Pseudomonadales > Pseudomonadaceae > Pseudomonas > Pseudomonas sp. C9. Next base: position 817,715 of record NZ_MPAK01000001.1, read on the forward strand.
ACTTCCACCAAGCCGCCAAGGGCGGTCATTTCGCGGCCTGGGAACAGCCGCAGCTGTTCACCGAAGAACTTCGTGCGGCGTTCCGAACGTTACGCTAGCCGACCTGAAGAACCTGAAAAAACGGGCGCCTTATCGGCGCCCGTTTTCGTTCAAGGGGTCGGTGATACATCGCTGTAATTACCCTCTCCCCGGACTGCCACTTGTCGCCCATATTGATATGTTTTTTTTCACTATATTGATTTATGAAATATTGTGTGCCAATCATAGTCTCGCAAACCGGCCCACCTCGCCAGATCGGTCGGCCGTTCGTATCACCCAAACGCCCCCTCCAAGGAGTCAACAATATGAACAAGACAGAACTTCTAGGTGCTCTGGCACTGTGCGCCGCAAGCTTGCTGGCACACGCCGACGAAAGCAGCTTGCGTATCGGTATCGAAGCCGCCTACCCACCCTTCTCCTTCAAGACGCCAGAGGGCAACGTCAGTGGTTTCGACTACGACATTGGCAACGCGCTGTGCGAAGAGATGAAGGTCAAATGCGAGTGGGTCATCCAGGAATTCGACGGCATGATCCCGTCGCTCAAAGTGCGCAAGATCGATGCGGTGCTGTCGTCGATGTCGATCACTGAAGACCGCATGAAGTCGGTCGACTTCAGCAAAAAGTACTACCACACGCCGGGCAAGTTCGCGATGAAGGCCGGCAACGTGATCAACGACCCGCTGGTCGATCTCAAAGGCAAGAAGCTCGGCGTGCAACGCTCCTCGACCTATGACCGTTTCGCCACCGAGCAGCTTGAGAAAGTCGGCGTCGAGGTGGTGCGCTACTCCTCACAAAATGAAGCCTTCCTCGATCTGGCTGCAGGTCGCCTGGACGCCACGCTGGCAGACATCGTCAACACCGATGAGAGCTTTATCAAAACACCATTGGGTAAAGATTTCGCACTGGTAGGGCCGGACATCAACGACCCGAAATACTTCGGCAGAGGCGCCGGGATTGCAGTGCGTAAGGGCGACAGTGCAAACGTTGCACGCCTGAGTGCGGCGATTGACGCGATCCGCGCCAATGGCAAGTACCAGCAAGTGATGGGCAAGTACTTCGCCTTCGATATCTACGGCGAATAAGCCCTACCCGAAACCCCGGCGCCGGCCCCTTGCGGGCGCCGCTTTTGGCTTGTCTCGTGCGCCTCCCGGCGCTCGCTTGAGGAACTTCATCATGCTTCACGGCTACGGATCGAGCATTCTCGATGGCGCCTGGCTGACCATTAATCTGGCCCTGACTTCCATGACCCTGGCCATTTCCCTGGGACTGATCGGCGCGGCCTTTCGTTTGTCGCCGTTTAAATGGCTGGCGGTGTTGGGCGAAGGCTATACAACCCTGATTCGCGGCATTCCTGACCTGGTGTTGATCCTGCTGATCTTCTACGGCGGCCAGGATCTGATGAACCGCATTGCCCTCGCACTCGGTTACACCCAGTACATCGACATCAACCCCTTCATCGCCGGTGTCTGCACCATGGGCTTCATTTTCGGCGCCTATCTTTCGGAAACCTTTCGCGGCGCCTTTATGGCGATCCCCAAAGGTCAAGGCGAGGCCGGCGCGGCTTATGGCATGAGTGGCGCTCAGGTGTTCTGGCGGATTCTGGTGCCGCAGATGATTCGTTTCGCCATTCCCGGGTTCACCAACAACTGGTTGGTGCTGACCAAATCCACCGCGCTGATCTCGGTGATCGGTTTGCAGGACATGATGTTCAAAGCCAAAAACGCAGCGGACGCCACTCATGAGCCGTTCACGTTTTTCCTCGCGGTTGCCGCGCTCTATTTGATGCTGACCAGCGTGTCATTGCTGGTGCTGCGCTATCTGGAAAAACACTACTCGGTCGGCATCAAAGCCGCCGAACTGTGATTGGGAGCACACCCATGATTCTCGACTACAACCTGATTTGGGAAAACCTGCCGCTGTATTTCAATGGCGTGTTGGTGACCCTGAAAGTGCTGCTGATTTCCCTGGCCGTTGGCCTGCTGCTTGCGGTTCCTTTGGCGCTGATGCGCGTCTCCCGTTCACCGCTGATCAACTTCCCGGCCTGGCTCTACACCTACGTGATTCGCGGCACCCCAATGCTGGTGCAATTGTTCCTGATCTATTACGGGCTGGCGCAGTTCGAAGCGGTGCGTCAAAGCGCGCTCTGGCCTTACCTGTCCAGCGCGACCTTTTGTGCGTGCCTGGCCTTCGCGATCAATACCAGCGCCTATAGCGCGGAACTCCTGGCCGGCAGTTTGAAGGCCACGGCCCACGGCGAGATCGAAGCCGCCAAAGCCATGGGCATGTCGCGCCTGACTTTGTACCGCCGCATCCTCCTGCCATCGGCCTTGCGCCGGGCGCTGCCGCAGTACAGCAACGAGGTATTGATGATGCTGCAAACCACCAGCCTGGCGTCCATTGTCACGCTGGTGGATATCACTGGCGCCGCGCGAACCGTCAGTTCGCGCTTCTATCTGCCGTTCGAGGCGTTCATCACGGCCGGCCTCCTCTACCTGGCCCTGACCTTCATCCTGGTTCGTCTGTTCAAACTGGCCGAGCGCCGCTGGCTGGCCTATCTGGCACCGCGCAAGCACTAAGGAGCGTTATGAAGCACATTCAATACCTTTTGCCGTGGAGTGCCTCGGGCACAGAGCGAAAGTTGTCGCTGTTTCGTTTTGGCAGCGGACCGCGCAAGGCCTACATCCAGGCCTCCTTGCATGCCGACGAGCTACCGGGGATGCGTGTCGCTGTTGAGCTCAAGCGCCGTCTGCAGGAACTGGAAGAGCAAGGTCGCCTGAACGGGATAATCGAGTTGGTGCCGATGGCAAATCCGATTGGTATTGCCCAGATGTTTCAGGCCACCCATCAGGGGCGCTTTGAGTTCTCCAGCGGGAAGAATTTCAATCGCGACTTCCCGGAACTGACCGAGTCCGTAGCGCAGCAAGTGGAAGGTCAGTTGGGCGAGGATGCCAACGCCAACATCGCACTGATCCGTAGCGCCATGCGCGACGCACTCACCCACCTGCCGGCAGCGACATCGGAGCTCGATGGTTTGCGGCGACTGTTGATGCAGCATGCTTGTGATGCCGATGTGGTGCTGGACCTGCACTGCGACTTCGAGTCGATCATGCTGCTGTATGCAATGCCGCAAAACTGGCCGCGCTTGAGTTCATTGGCCGCCCGCCTGGACGCTGAGGTGGCCCTGCTGGCCGAGGCGGCGGGAGGTAACGCTTTCGATGAAGCCTGCGCGATTCCCTGGCTGCACCTGGCCGAGCGCTTTGCGCACGCCAATATTCCACTGGCATGCGTGGCCACCACCATCGAATTGCGCGGCATGGCTGACACCGAACGAGAGCAATGCGTCGACAGTGCGCAGGCCATTCTTGGCTATCTCGCCGACCAAGGCCTGATTAGCGGAGTCTGGCCCGCCGCGCCACCGAGTCGTTGTGAAGCGACACCGTTCGCCGGTGCGCAGTACGCCTATGCGCCGCATCCGGGGGTGGTGAGTTATCTGCAACCGTTGGGCGCCCACGTCAAGGTCGGCGATCCGCTGTTCGAAGTGCTAGATCCGCTGACCGATCAACACAGCGTGGTGCACGCCAGCACCGACGGCATCCTGTATGCCCGCGAACGCCTGCGCTTTGCCCAGCCCGGTTTGTGGCTGGCCAAAGTGGCCGGCAAGTCCCCTATTCGCCAAGGCCGTTTGCTCAGCGATTGATTCCAGAGAGTTGAAACCATGTACAAACTTGAAATTCAGGATCTTCACAAAAGCTACGGCGCCCATGAAGTGCTCAAGGGTGTTTCCCTGGAAGCGAAGGCCGGTGATGTCATCAGCATCATTGGCTCCAGCGGTTCCGGCAAAAGCACCTTCCTGCGTTGCATCAACCTGCTGGAGCAGCCCAACGCCGGCAACATCGTGCTCAATGGCGAACAGCTCAAACTGGTGACCAATAAACTCGGCGGGCTCAAGGCTGCTGAACCCAAGCAGCTGCAACGCATGCGTTCGCGACTATCGATGGTGTTTCAGCACTTCAACCTCTGGTCGCACATGAGCGCCCTAGAAAACGTCATGGAAGCCCCGGTACATGTGCTGGGCATGAACAAGAAAGAGGCCCGGGAAAAAGCCGAGCACTACTTGAACAAAGTCGGCGTGGCGCACCGCATGGACGCCTGGCCCGCGCATATGTCGGGGGGTGAGCAGCAGCGCGTGGCGATTGCCCGTGCACTGGCCATGGAACCTGAAGTAATGCTGTTCGATGAACCGACGTCGGCACTCGACCCGGAGCTGGTCGGCGAAGTGCTTAAAGTCATGCAGGATCTGGCACTCGAAGGACGCACCATGGTGGTCGTGACCCACGAAATGGGCTTTGCCCGCGAGGTCTCCAATCAACTGGTGTTCTTGCACAAGGGCCAGGCCGAAGAGCGTGGCAACCCGCGCGAAGTGCTGGTCAATCCTCAGTCCGAGCGTCTCCAGCAGTTTCTGGCCGGCAGCCTGAAATAATCACCGGCTCGCTCACCACTCCTTGGCCTGGCGATGCACAACGAGGTTCGGCTTCGGATACACTCCAGCCAACCTTGTGCCAGGCCTTCCCTAACCCTTTGGAATTGTTGAGCCGGATATGCCGACCCCTTCGAAAAACACCACGGTCTATGCCGCGCCGGTGATGCGCAAACTGGCGGAAATCGTTTCCGATTTACCGCCGTCACTGCGCAAGGTGGCGGATTTTATCCTGCGTCACCCGCTGAGGGCCGCGACGCTGACCATCGAAGAAATGGCCCATGAAACGTCCACCTCACCCGCAGCGGTCAACCGTTTGGCCAAGGCGCTGAACCTGGGTGGCTATACCGGCATGAAGTCCGAACTGGTCGCGACGTTGCAGCAGATGGTGTCGCCGGTCGACAAACTGCGCAACGAACTGGCGCATCGTCCTGGCGGCGCGTTTGGCCTGCATGAACAAATTCAGAGCGCCACCAGCAACCTTGCCGCGGCGGCGGCCAACAACCATGCAGACACCTTTGAGGCGTTCGTCACTCGCCTGACCAAAGCCCGCAAAATTTACATCCTGGGTTTTGGCAACAGTGTCTACTTCGCCGGTCTCGCGGCCTCAACCCTGATGCCCTTCTGTGCGGACGCCACCGCCATCAGCATGGAGGGCGGCAACGAAAACGCCGCTTACCGCCTGGCTGCAATTACCGATCAGGACGTGCTGCTGGCTATTTCCCTGCCGCGTTATTCCCTCGACACCTTGCAACTTGCCCGCTTTGCCCATGAGCGCGGGGCCTCGGTGCTGGCAATCACCGACTCCCCCGCGTCACCTCTCACGGGCGTTGCCGAACACGTGTTGTTTGCCCCTGCCGACCATCCGGTAATGACCAGCTCCAACATCGCTGTGCTCGCTTTAATCGAAGGGTTGGTGGCGGGTGTAATGGCGCGCAACAAAGAAGCCGTCAAGCTGGCGACCGAACTGACTGAAAGCGTCATGTCTTACCTGCATATCCCTTCCAGCAGCAAATCACCGAAAAAGTGATATCGCTAGGGGACAGTCATCATGAGCGCCTGGAGTAGCGTCAAAACATTTCATCTCCTCTGCCGATTCATTTAGACTTTGCGATTGGCTCATAGGGCCATGCCATGCCCTATAACGGATATCCAAGTTAAATCCTTATGAAAAAAATAATTGATGCCGTTCGAAATCATTATTGGAAAAAATGGATTCGCAAGCATAAATGCAAAGTGGCAGGCGGCCTATTGTCATTGCACAAGAGGTCGACACTGACACTAGAAGAGGAAGTATCTCTAGGGCATGTTGTTATAGAAGCGAAAAATTTAAAGATCGGCGCTCATACCTATATCAGAAGTGATTGCGTGCTTTCGGCGGTATCCTCTATCGGCAGGTTCTGCTCTATCGGAAGCGGCTGTTTTATCGGACAGCAAAAAAGCTCACATCCGTCAGACTGGCTCAGTTCACATCCTTTTCAATACACCGATACGCACCTGTCTTTCGACCCCGATGTTGCTGATATAACAATTGGGCATGACGTTTGGGTTGGGCACAGTGCGATGATCCTTGAAGGCGTTACCGTAGGCACAGGTGCGATTATCGCAACCCGCGCCCTGGTTGCCCACGACGTGCCGCCCTACGCGATAGTTGCTGGGGTCCCTGCAAAAATCATCAAGTATCGACACGCGCCCGAGGTCATTGACGAGTTGCTCGCCAGTCAGTGGTGGGAGTGTGATGTCGGGTTCCTCCAGACGTTACCGTTGAACGACCCTAAAACCACTTTGCCTCTATTGGCTGTCCAGCATAAAGAAAAACATGCTGACTATAAGTCCATCCAGATAACACGCAAAAAGTGCAGCGTTCTGTCCTGAACAAACCGCCTGGAAAAACCGGGCGGTATCAGACGTATCTCTGACAAGCCCCCCTCGCCAAATCACCCACCGGACATCGACAGCAAGCCATTATCCAGTCAAACGATCGTGCTTCTGATTCCGCCAGGGTTTGGCGGTCAGCATGACAAGGCGGGCTGGCGTAGCGTCTGATCGCGTCTTGCGCCGTCATAAATCTATTTTTGATAATTATTAATTTCCCATCCCCTTCCCATCAGTTTGAAATGCGCTTCGATGAGGTTAGCCATACCTGTCACGTGTTGGTTTTGATGGATGCCTCGAATGCAGTCAAACCTGCATTTTGGAGAGATTGTCCTCATCACAATTTGTGTTGTTTCTCCCTGCGTCTTCACCCAAGACACGCAGACGAAAGAACACATGCAGCACTTCGATTGTTCCAGATTCGAGACTGCGCCAAGCCACCACACGGAGGGATTCCAGAATGCTGATAAAAATCGAGAAAGCGAGCACGCCGGAAGGCTGGAATGTATGGATGAACGAGTGGTGCGTTAAGTTTCGCAGCTATGCACAAGCGTTGGCGTTCGTGAACAGATTGGAAGGCAGGATAAATGCATCACACACCTTGCCTGTTAGCGTAGACGCCCTTGAATTGGAACCGTCTTAACCTGAGGCCACCCTGACTTCGGTGAACTTGAAGCATAAAAAAGCCCCGCTCTCTGGCGGGGCTCTCAATATGCACGCATTAGCGGGCATCCGACGCTAGCTTACACTCAGGCGCAATCCGTAGCCGCAATCGAAACCGACGAACCTTGGAAAACGGCGAGCTCGCCCCGCATAACTTCGTAAAGATGTTGCGAAATAGGGGTGAAATCGTCGCCAGTGAAGACAGCGGGACCACTTGCAGCTGAGTGACTGATTACCGTTAACTCGCCATTCTGCTCATTAACCGTAAAGCTGAAATGGATGTGAGCCTTGGGAAACTGATCTACTGCTTCGTCAATAACGACGTTGATTGAAAAATTCATCCCATTTAAACCGACAACCAAGTCCTCGACCGTCCCTAGCCTGAACTCACCTCCCTCTAGCCGGCCAACCGAAATGTAAGGCATTTGCTGGCCATCGAGGTCCGTGAAAGACCAGGTCGGAATTTCCAGAAAAAGAACGAGATTTTCGTAGATCCCCTGTACTGCAGAGCGTAAAGCCTCAGCTCTCCCCTGTTCTACATTGGAAGGCAGCGTGTATTTCTCGCGCAAAGCTCCAAATCTAGACATCTCTTCCGCACATCCATTCGGCTGATTGAGGAGCCTGATACTCACACAAATGTGCGTAACAAAAAACCCGGTGCGACGACCGGTTTTTGGGGCCACGTCTCGCTGCGTTTACAGCAATACATGCGCCTATAAAAACAAATTTGTTCCGTGCGAAAAAACTTTTTTATCAAATGACACGCGCTGACTGTTTAGAGGTGGAAACAGGCGTGAATGGGGAGAAACCACCGTCTATGGCCGGGCATCGACGTTTTGAGGCTGAAATAGGTGTAAACCTATTTCAGGACTCGACATTTTTGATCAAGTGCATGTTCGCGTCGCCCGACCAGGCTACTGTATTTACACACCGTCCGAGTGGGAGGCAGCCGGTCACCAATGCATTGCATGTATACAATTAAAACCAACAACTTTCATGAGTGAATACAAGCATACTTTTTAGCAAATGAGATTCAATGAAGCTTCGAGCACCTCACGCGGCAATGGCGCGTCACTAGTCAAGACCTGTTTATCCTGAGTATATCGGAACGAAAACACCAGAAGAATGCCCTCTAACCTAGCTTCGTCGATGTATGGAAGCGGCTATTAGGGTGGCGCATAGTCTCTATGGACCATTTGAAAAAAAGCGCATCCGTGCTAAAACCAATGTATTCAATATTATGTATTTTCGGATTCAATTAATGCGCACGACTCGTGTAATCGATGATTCGGCCCAAGGACTGGCGGCGCAGAACGGCCGCGAGGTGCCAGGCGCTGGCTCATGGGCGCTACGCTCTTTTGCTCGTCATGTGTCAGATGTTCGCCAGCGTAGCCATGCGCCAGCTTCAGGAACGATAGCGAGCTAATATGCCCTCCAAAAAATCATCGTTAAGAATGGGCGGGCCTGGAGAAATTAGCACAAGCCCATTCCGTCGATTTCCGGAAGTAGTTGACGCGATAGGGGGTTCCTCGCGAGGCGTTTTCAAAGACGCGGGTATCAGCCTTGAGCAATTTGCATATGAAGACAACCATCTCGCCTACATGGACGTTGCTCGCTTGTTCAACACGGCATTCGAACACACTCAGTGCCCCCATATTGGCCTGTTGATCGGTGAGCGCTTTTCGCTGGATCATTTGGGTCCGGTGGGTCAGCTTATGCGTCTTGCGACTACACCAGGCGATGCATTGAACGACCTGGTCGGGCATGCCAATCTCTATGATCGTGGCGCGACCCCACTCCTTCTTCCCTTGGCGGGCCAACACAGTTTGTTGGGATATGTCATTTATCGCCACGACCTGCCCAATCAATCATTACTTGTTGACACTGCCGTCATGGTTGGCCTCCAAATGCTGCGGGCCTTATTAGGCGCTAACTGGACGCCCGCTCGCGTGCAGTTTTCATATCGCAAGCCATCAGACATCACCCCGTACGTCAGAAAATTTCGCTGTAACATTCAGTTCAATGCAAGCATTTCCGGACTTGTAATAAACAATCAGAAACTCCGACAAATTCAATGTACGGCGAATCCACGCTTACACCATCTGCTTAAACTGGCTATTTCGACCGCCACGTCACATTTGACGATTTCAGAACAAATAAAGAGCCAGACATACGCTTTATTATTGAAAGGCCAGGCGAATTCCAAGCACATCGCCAGTCAATTCTCATTGAATGAACGAACGCTGCGACGCCGGCTGGATGCGGAAGGTTCTCACCTCAAAGAACTGATCACCGACTCCAGAAGCAACTTCGCGCGGCAGCTCTTGAAAGATACCGATTTGCCGATATCCACAATCTCTCAGACCCTTCAATACCAGGATCCAAACGCCTTCTCCCGTGCCTTCAAAACGTGGACAAATACGTCACCACAGCATTGGAGAGATGGACTGGAGGTCGCCTCCATTTAAGGGTGATCCCACTGTTTCCACACACCCGTGATACCACGCGTCGGTGTCCGAAAATGCAAGATGCCTTTCTGATGATTGCCGTAAAGTGAACGCGACAACAGGCTAACTGCAAAGCTGATCTTCGGCTTTTTGTGCTGTTCATGAGGCTGGCGATTAGTTGCACCTGCGGTTGGAGTTCCGCGCAGACACTCAAAAAAGCCGCACGAGTAAAAGACGGCGCCCTGGACTTGGGGCGATCTAAAGATATCGATTGAGTCATCTGCTGAGAGGGATTTCATGCCATTAAATAAAAGTGTGTTGTCGATTACTGTCCTTGGTGCGCTGACACTCTTTACCAGTGGCCGCAGTGTTGCCGGTGGCCTGATGTTGTACGAAATCGCCACCGACAACGTCGGGCTGGCCAATGCCGGTGCAGCGGCTCGGGCACAAGGCCCTTCAACCATCGCCAGCAACCCCGCTGGCTTGAGTTACCTCAGCGGAACACAGATCTCCGCTGGTGCTCAGGTTCTTTTTGGGGACTTATCGTTCGATAGGAACAGTGAAACCAATACGCCGGGCGCTGGCAGCGGTAACGCGCTCGACCCCATACCGGGCGGCAGTTTCTTCATCAGCCATCAACTGGATGATCGGTGGTCCGTCGGTTTCGGCTCCTATGGCGATTTCGGCCTCACTGAAAACTACGACAACGACTGGTCCGGCCGTTATTTCGTGCAGAACGCGAGCATTGCGGGACTGTCACTGGTACCCAGTGTCGCCTACCGCTTCAACGATCAATGGTCCGTCGGCGTCGGACTGAAAGCCATGTACGGGATGCTGAAGAGCGAAGCCGCCATCGATCAGGCGCCGCTCGGACTGACACAAAAGGTCGACGGCCAATACAAATACCGGGACAGCACATGGGGTTACGGCGCCAACGCAGGCGTCATTTACGCACCAAAACCAGGTACCCGGATTGGCCTGGCCTACACCAGTCAGGTTGACCTCGACTTCGAGGATCGCCTGGATGTGGAGAGCAGTGCTCCGCTGGTGAGCCGCCTCAACAGCGTCAACACCAAGATCGACCTGAAAGTACCGCAAACGGCGACCCTCAGCCTGTACCAGCAACTGGACACGCAATGGGCTGTCCTGGCCTCGGTCAATTGGCAGGACTGGTCGAAATTCGGTGACATCGGCATTGACGTAGACACGTCCCGAACCGGTTCCCGGTCTACCTCGATCGATGCGCATTACAAGGACACGTATCAATTGGCGCTTGGCGCTCAATACCAGATGAACCGGGACTGGCTCTGGGACTTCGGCGTTGCCTATGACACGTCCGCCGTGTCCGACGCAAATCGTACGCCCACCGTGCCCATGGGCGCCGCCTGGCGCTTCGCCACAGGCTTTACTTACTCACTGAATAAAGAGACAGACGTGAATTTCAGTTGGGTCACGGTGTGGATGGGGGACATGTCCGTCGATCAGCAAAAAACGCTGTCAGGCAATCGTGTCTCAGGCGAGTTCGACAACGCCTGGATTCAAGCCCTGACGGCCAACATGACTTGGCGCTACTGAGAAAAATCCAGGATCGTTTCAGGTGTCACGCCTAGTATCTAACCGTGGGCATGAACGCTCACGACACCGGTTTGTACAAAACTAACGAGGTGAAAATGAACAGGAAGTCTCACAGTGGCTGGACATTGGCTGCGGCGGTCGTCGTAGGTTCAACGCTTTTCACCGGGTGCACGAGCAAGCTCGATCCGATCACACAGGCCGACAAGGCGGATGTGGCCAAGGGCGTTCTCGCGCCGAGCCTGGAGCAAACCAAGGCGATCGCCGAGGAAGGCTTTATCTACGGCTTGCCGCTGGTCATGAACTACGCCGTGATGAACGAATTCGCAGTGAATTCCAAGTCCAGCCAGTTCAAGGCGCCCTTCAACCAACTGCACAACGATCATCAGGTCGCGACACCGGCTGACACGGCCATCATTACACCCAACAGCGACACGCCGTACTCCTTCCTCTGGGCCGACCTGCGCGCCGAGCCGCTCGTGATCACCGTGCCGGCCGTTTCCAAAAAACGCTACTACGCGGTTCAAATGATCGACGGCAACACCTATAACTACGGCTACATTGGGAGTCGGGCAACTGCCAGCGCGCCCGGGAACTATCTGATTGCAGGTCCTGACTGGAAGGGGGTGACACCTCCAGGCATCGAGAAGGTGTTCAGCTCCACGACCCCCTTCGCGCTGACACTGATCCGGACCCAGTTGTTCAATCCGGCCGACATGCCAAATGTCGAGAAAGTGCAGGTGGGCTACAAGATCCAGCCGCTGTCCGCCTTCCTCCATCAACCTGCGCCGCCCGCCTCGCCGAAGATTGCTTTCGTGCCGGCCACGACGGGGGGCATCAAGGCCAACTTCTTCGAGTACCTGTCAGCCGCGTTGGAGTATGTGCCGCCATCGGCAGACGACAAGGAGATCCGGTCCAAGCTGGCCAGCATCGGCGTAGGCCCCGGCCGTAGCTTCGAATTCAAGGACCTCTCGCTCGAGCACAAGGCCGTGGTCCTGCTCGGGATGAAGGCCGGCGATGAGCAGGTCGACAAGTTCCTCTCGAGCGGCATGAAAAACATCAACGGCTGGAGCGTCGGCGCGTTTTTCGGCGACCAGGCGTTCTACAAAGGCGACTGGCTGATGCGGGCTAGCGCCGCGAAGGCGGGTCTGTACGGCAATGACGCTGCAGAGGCGATGTACCCCATTACGCGTACCGATGACAACGGCCAGACGTTGAATACCGGCAAGCACAACTACACGCTGACGTTCCCTGCCGGAAAACTGCCACCCGTAAATGCCTTCTGGTCGGTGACCATGTACGACGGCAAGAGCCAGTTGCTGATCAAGAATCCGATCAACCGCTACCTGATCAATTCGCCGATGTTGTCGGCGATGAAGAAGAACGCGGATGGTTCACTGACCCTGTACATCCAGAAGCATTCGCCGGGCAAGACCAAGGAGTCCAACTGGTTGCCGGCGCCTGACGATACAGCCTATCTGGTGATGCGCCTCTATTGGCCGAAGACCACGCCACCGTCAATTCTTCCCGCTGGTGCGGGCAACTGGCAGCCGCCGGCAGTGGTGGCATCGAAGTAACGCGACGCTTGCGACTGCTTGCAGTTGGCAAGCAGTCGTTCGATTGCTCAGGCTGAGATCCAGTGGGCCCTATTCCGAAAGGGCTGAGGCCACAGGGTCTGACCTTGAATAAAAGACATTCAGGAACACATCCCTCAAGGAGTACCGTTATATGAACTTCGCGCACAAATGGATAACGGGTGCCGCACTGAGCAGTTTGTTATTGACCGGCTGCGTATCGAAAGTCACTGAAGCCGAGCAATACTCGGGCTATCTGTCCAACTACAACAACTTGCAGGAAGTCAAAACGGCAAGCGGCGGCACAACAATGCGTTGGGTCAGTCCGTCGTGGAACCCGAATGCCTATGACACGGTGGTGTTCAACAAGCTGGAGCTCTATCCCGCGCCCAAGCCCGATGAGCGGGTCAACCAGCAAACGCTGACCGACATCCAGAACTACATGACCAGTAAGGTCAAAGGCACCCTGGGTCAGAAATACCGTGTGGTTTCCAATACCAGCGCCGCGCCGGTGGGTTCCAACACCCTGCTGATGCGTGCGGCGATCACCGGGGTGAATGCCGAAAACGAAGGGATGAAATGGTACGAAGTGGTGCCGATCGCCGCCGTGGTCGGAGCAACACAGGCCGCCACCGGCCACCGTGATCAGGACAGCACTTTGTTCATCGAGGCCGAGATTATCGATGCGAGAACCAACCAGACGGTAGCCAAGATTGTACGCAAGGTGTTTGGTACAACGCTGGAAAACGAGAGCCAGAAGATCACCGCCCAAGACTTCAAAGCGGCGATAGACAAGTTGAACGTCGATCTCTGGGCGTTCATTCGCAGTTAAGCCTTGATTGAACTGCCTACAGACGTTGGCTCCATACACGTCCAGCAGAGGATGCTGACATGTCTTCCTCTTCATCGCTTCCGTCGCGGCCTATGTCACAGGTCCTCTGTGAAGCCGGGACATAGAAACGATTCAAGGACGCAGCTGAAAGGCATTGCAATCAAATACCAATAACGAGGTGCACCGCAATGAAAGTAATCCTGTCCTGGCTGTCAGTCACATTGATGACGGTGCTGATAAGTGCCTGCTCCGCCGTCGGGTCAACCGATGGCGGCGCCGGTGAAATCGAGATTCGCTCAGGGAAGATCGAGCAGATATCGCTGACGCAGATGCAAACCAGCCACGACAGTGGTGTCGGCGCCGTACTCGGTGGTCTTGGCGGCCTGGCGGTTGGCAGCTTGATCGGGGGCGGCACCGGGCGTGACGTCGCCATGGTTGCCGGCGCGCTCGCCGGTGCTGCTGGCGGTAACTACGCCGAGAAGAAAAAGTATGACCAACCGGTCGAGGCGCAACAGATCATCGTGCGGGTCAACAGTGGCGTGCTGGTATCGGTGACTCAACCGATCAATCCGTCCCTGACTAAAGGCTCGAAGGTGTATATCCAGGGCTCAGGCAATGATGCCCGCGTTGTGTCGCAAGGCAGTTAAGGCTGACTGTTCGGATTCGTAAAACACCGTACCTGCCTTCTTAACAAATTTTGTAGGAGCGAGCTTGCTCGTGATGGACTCAAGAGCGCTGCGTTTATTCTGTAAACACGCGATTTCGTTAACGACCATCGCGAGCAAGCTCGCTCCTGCAAAACCTCCCACCGGCATAAAAAGAAAAATGGCCAAATGATTATTAGAGGCATGACCAGCGAGAAGCAGAGGCTACTTATGCAGTAGTCACTGCAACGGTAAACTTTACGCCCCTCTTGACTGGACCCGACAAACACTTGACTGATTGGAGAAGTTAAACTTGTAACGCAAGTAACCTCAGCATGAAACAAGACGTATCAACAACAGAATGGGGGGCTGTTCGCTGCGCTTCAGTTAATTACGACCCATTGAGATTGAGGTATTCAAGTAACTTCTGCTAGTCGTTAGCAGGCTCCCGTTGATAATCGAGGGGCCCGCGGCGATCGGTACCCAGGGAATTCGACATGAACAAGTACATTGAACGACTTTTGCTATCGTCTTTGGTTTTCGGTATTTCCGTTTCCAGTCGGGCCGACGATCAGGCGGAGCTGGCTAAACAGTCATTAAATCCAGTCGCGGCGCTGTACAGCTTGCCCATCCAATACAACTGGAATCAGAAAATGGGGCCCTCCGGCGATGGAATCCAGAGTGTCACCAATATCCAGCCGGTTTTACCCTTCACACTTAATGACGATTGGAATCTGATCTCTCGCACGATCCTCCCGATCATTGATCAGCATGGGCTGGCACCGAGGGGTATCGCCGATAAAAGCGGAGTGGGCGACACCTCGCAAAGCTTCTTTTTCTCTCCCAAAAAGCCGACCGAGGACGGCTGGATCTGGGGTGTAGGCCCCGCGTTGTTGTTACCGACCGGTAGTGATGAGCTACTGAGTAGCGAACAATGGGGGATTGGACCGACAGCGGTGGCGTTGAAGCAGGCCAACGGTTGGACGAACGGTATTCTGGCGAACCACATCTGGTCGCTGGACAACAACCCGGCCAATGACAAGGAGAAGGTCAATCAGACATATCTGCAACCCTTTCTGGTCTATACCACAGCGTCGTACACCAGTTTTGGCATTAATACAGAATCCACTTACGACTGGGAAGCCAGGGAGTGGAATGTGCCGATCAACCTGTTCGTGACGCAATTGTTCAAAGTCGGCAAGCAGCCCATGAGCCTTCAGGTAGGGCCGCGATACTGGGCGGACAGTCCTGAAGATGGTGCGCACGGCTGGGGCTTTCGGGTGGCGTACACGCTACTCTTTCCTAAGTGAAACTGTCCGTAAGATTTACTTCAGCATCGGAGGACACGTTGCTGTCATGTCAGCAGCGTTGTTTGATTTGCTGCTTATACTGACCGAGCAGTCTGAGCTTGCCATCCGTCGTGTTTCTCCTTGATCAGTGTTGCGCTCGCGCCCACCCATATCATGTAAAACAAAGACTTACAGCAAGACAAGGAGCGTTATGAGATATCAAGTCGTGAGCAAACGCGACATTGAATATCGCCTGATTAGTAGTTAGCTGGCCGACTCAATCATCTAATGAAAAAAAATGGAGTTTCAGGTTCATGATAACCACACTACCGAGAACATTTGGCTGCGCGATGGCATTGCTCGCATCCTTAGGATTTACGCTCGCCCAAGCAGCGGACATCACTCCCGCCGAAACGAAAGCCATCGCCGAGGAAGGCTACATCTACGGTCTGCCGATCGTAATGAACTACGCGACCCTGTACGACTATGCCGTGGACAAGAACTCCGGCCAATACAAGGCGCCGTTCAACCAGATCCACAGCATGCACAATGTCTTTAGCTACAAGGACACGGCCATCGTCTCGCCGAACAGTGACACGCCGTATTCCATGATGTTCACGGACCTGCGTAGCGAACCGATCGTACTCTCGGTACCGACGGTGGAGAAACCGCGGTACTACTCGGTGCAGCTTGTCGATAACAACACCAACAACTTCGGTTACATCGGCAGCCGTACCACCGGCAGCGAAGCTGGCGATTACATGCTGGTCGGTCCAGACTGGAAAGGCGTGACCCCGCCTGGCATCAAGAAGGTGTTTCATTCCCAAACACAACTCCTCTTCGCGATCTTTCGCACCCAGCTCTACAATCCGGCGGACATGCCAAACGTCGAAAAGATCCAGTCCGGTTATGCGGCCCAGCCGTTATCGGCTTATCTCAAGCAACCCGCGCCGCCTGCCGCGCCGGCGATCAACTTTCCGAAGTTCGACAAGGCCCTGGCCAAGATCGACTTCTTCAAGTATCTGGGCTTTGCCTTGCAGTTTGCCCCGGCCACACCGGATGAAGTTGCGATCCGCGCGAAGCTGGCCCGTATGGGCATTGGCGCCGGCAAGGACTTCAACTTCCAGGATCTCTCCGCCGAGCAAAAGGCCGCCGTGGTTGAAGGCATGCAGGCTGGGCATACGAAGGTCCAGAATGCAGTCAATCATCTCGGCACGCAGGTCAATGGCTGGAACATCGTGAGTTCCGGCGGTAATGCCGCGTTCTACAAGGGTGATTGGCTAAAGCGCGCCGCCATCGCACAAGCAGGCATCTATGCCAACGACGCCGAAGAGGCCACGTATCCGATGGCCAAGATCCTGTCCGATGGGACGCTGCTTGACGGCAGCAAACACAACTACAGCCTCACCTTCCCCGCTGGACAGCTCCCGCCGGTCAATGCCTTCTGGTCGGTGACGATGTACGACGGCAAGTCGCAACTGCTGATCAAGAATCCGATCAATCGCTACCTCATCAATTCGCCGATGCTGCCTGACATGAAGAAAAATGCAGACGGCTCGCTGACGCTCTACATCCAGAAGGACTCGCCCGGCGCGGACAAGGAAAGCAACTGGCTGCCTGCACCGAATGATCTGATCTACATGGTGATGCGCCTGTATTGGCCGAAGACGGAAAACCCTTCCGTCCTGCCTCCTGGCAAAGGAACGTGGAGTCCGCCCCAGATCGTTAAAATCAATTGAGCACCTAACGACCGGTTGCAGCGGACGGCGCTGATGCGCCGCTGCTGAACCGGGGCGTCAGGGTTTCGCAGAGGCCTTGACCGTCCGCTGTCATTACCCAAAGACCAGAGGTGGCCGCAAACCGTATACGTTGTTGTTTGGGCGTTATTTGCACGGCACTCCGTATGCCGCGATTCAACGCAATTGGGTGGATACCCCTCCTCAAGAGGGGGGCGGTGTGAGCACAGCCTGTTCACGATGCTCTCAACGCACCGTGTAAATCCTTCCACCGTCCAACAGAGAACAACAAGCATGTTTTATGAAAACATCGACACCTCCTCCATCAACGACGAGGACCTACCGTGGGTTCCGTTCGCACCTTACAGCGATGAAGTCTTCATCAAATACATCAAATGCGACCCGGTTCGCGGGGAAACCATCACCCTGCTCAAGGCCCCGGCCGGGTCTGCTCTGCCCAAGCACTATCACTCCGGCACGGTCATCGTTTACACCATCAAGGGTGGCTGGAAATACCTGGAGCACGACTGGATCTCGACACAGGGCGGCGTGGTGTTCGAAACCGCAGGTTCCAGCCATACGCCTATCGCGCTGACTGAATACGGCGATGAGCTGATCACCTTGAACATCACCCAGGGCGACCTGCTGTATTACGACGATAACAACAACGTCGTTGCCATCGAGAACTGGAAATCCAGCGTGGATCGTTACCTGGCATTCTGCAAAGCCAATGATATCGAGCCCAAAGACATCACCAGCTTTGCGGTCTGACCAGCCCTCCAATCTCTCAGCCGTCCGGTGTTCGACCGGGCGGCTGCGCCGTTGTAATGAATAAAAAACGGAGACACCCATGTCCCAGAAGCTGCAACCCGCCGGGCGTTTCACCCTGAAACTCTGCGCACTGTTGGCCAGCTCGGTCGCATCCGCACAAGACTCGCTGCCCTTCCCGCCGACGCCTTCGGCCAGTGACGCCAAACCGACGCTGCAAGAATCGAAGCACCAGAAACGTCAGCCTCAATCTCACCTTCCTGCCGAGGCCCCCAATATTCTGGTGATCATGCTTGATGACGCCGGCTTCGCGCAGTCCGACACCGTCGGCGGCGCAGTCCATACGCCGACCCTGAGTCGAGTCGCCGACAGCGGTGTGCGCTACAACGCTTTTCATACCGCGGCCATCAGCTCCGCAACTCGCGCCGCTTTGCTTACCGGACGCAACCATCACCGAGTTGGCAACGGCGTCATCGCAGAACTGGCCACTGACTGGGATGGCTACACCGGCAAGATACCCAAAAGCTCGGCGACCATGGCCGAGGTGCTCAAGCAATATGGCTACAGCACCGCCGCGTTCGGCAAATGGCATAACACACCCCCCATGGACACCACGGCGGCCGGTCCTTTCGATACTTGGCCGACGGCCTACGGCTTCGAACATTTCTACGGATTCCTGGCCGGCGAAACCTCTCAGTACGAACCGCGTCTGTACCGCGACACGACGCCAATCGAACCGGCGCGAGATCCGAAATATCACCTCAGCGAAGATCTCGCCAATCAGGCCGTAAACTGGCTGCAAGACCATCAGACCTACGCGCCAGCAAAACCATTTTTCATGTATTGGACACCGGGTGCCGTACATGGCCCGCACCAAGTGAATGCGCAATGGGCCGATAAATACAAAGGCAAGTTCGACGGTGGTTGGGACACCTATCGTGAGCAGACGTTTGCTCGCCAAAAAGCTCTGGGCTTTATCCCGCAGGACGCCGTCCTCACCCCACGCCCGGCGGAACTTCCAGCCTGGGACAGCTTGTCTTCCGAGCAGAAACAGTATCAGGCACGGTTGATGGAGGTGTATGCCGGCTTCCTGGAACATGCCGACACACAGGCCGGCAAGATTCTCGACGAACTGGAGCGTGAAGGTAAGCGCGACAACACGCTGATATTTTATGTCTTCAGCGACAACGGCGCTTCTTCCGAGGGGATGGAGGGCACGATTAATGAGTTGCTGGCCCAAAACGGGATTCCAGTTCCCAAAGAGCAGCAGTTGAAAGTCCTCGACGAGATGTATGGCGGCTTGTCCGCGCTCGGCGGCCCTAAACTTGAAAGCATGTACAACGCCGCGTGGGCCTGGGCAGGTTCAGGGCCATTCGTAGGCACTAAACTTGTCGCCGGCTACTTCGGCGGTACGCGCACGCCGCTGGCTGTTTCCTGGCCGAAACAGATCAAGGCCGACGCCAGAGTTCGCACACAATTCCACCATGTCAACGACATTGCTCCGACAGTCTACGACGTGCTGTCGATCACGCCACCCAAAGAGGTCAACGGTATCGCTCAGGACCCAATGGATGGAGTCAGCATGCGCTACACCTTCAACGACGCTCTGGTGAAGTCGAAAAAACCGACGCAATACTTTGAAGTCTTCGGCAGTCGCGGCGTCTACAAGGATGGCTGGATGGCCTCGGTTTTTGGCCCGCGCAAACCCTGGGTGCAAGGCTTTGCGCAGTTCATGGGCTGGAATCCGGCGAATGATCAATGGTCGCTCTACAACCTGCAAAACGACTACTCCCAGGCCAACGATGTAGCCGCGAGTCATCCGGAAAAACTTGCGGAGCTGAAGGCCGAGTTTGACGTGCAGGCCAAGGCTAACCATGTCTATCCGATTGGTGCCGGTCTCTACCCCTTCCTCGATCCGACTGCACGAATCTCTAGCAGCCAACGCGAATGGCATTTCAGTGATCGCGTCCATCGCTTTCCGGAGTTTGCTGCCCCCAACCTGCGCAATCAGAACAGCAAAGTTGTCGTCGACGCCGACGTTCCAGCTAACGCCACCGGCGTGTTGTATGCCTTGGGCGGTATCGGTGGCGGGGTCAGCCTGTACATGGATGACGGTTTCCTGATCTACGAGTACAACGCGCTGGCTATCTCTCGAGTCAAACTGCGTTCGGCCGAACGAGTACCCGCAGGCAAAGTCAGTATCGAAGTGCTGACGACCCTGTCGTCAGCCAAGCTCGGAGGACCGGCCAGCCTGAGCTTGCGACTTGACGGGCAGGAAGCCGCCAAAGGGGTGACGCCGTTCACTCCGGCACTGACGTTCACCGCCAGCGAAACCTTCGACGTGGCTGAAGACCTCGGTTCCCCCGTCACCCTGGACTATTTCGAGCGTGCGCCCTTCGCATTCAATGGCAAGGTCAAGGATGTACACGTGACGTATTTGCCTTGACCCTCTATGCCGCCCGGATAACCGGGCGGCAGACTGATGACTCCCGGACCCTGCCCCCATGCCTACCCACGAAACCCCGCCCCAGGGCTTGCATCTCATGGCCAAACCCGTCGGGCCGATCTGCAACCTCGATTGCAGTTACTGTTTCTACCTCGAAAAAGAACAGCTTTTCCCCCCTCGGGAACGCTTCAGCATGACCGACGATGTGCTGCGTCAGTATGTGCAGCGCTACATCGAGGCCCAGCCCACGCCTGAAGTCGAATTTACCTGGCAAGGCGGCGAACCGACGTTACTGGGGTTGGATTTTTTTCAACGCGCGGTCCTGTATCAACGCCAGTTCGCAGGGAACAAAGTCATTCGCAACACGCTGCAGACCAATGGCACGTTACTCAATGACGACTGGTGCGCGTTCCTCGCCCGTGAACGCTTCATGGTGGGGATCAGCCTCGATGGCCCGCGATTCGTTCACGACCTCTATCGCCCCGACAAGCGCGGACACTCCAGTTTCGATGATGTGATGCACGGTCTCGAACTGCTCAAGCACCATGGCGTCGACTTCAATGTGTTGGTTACCGTGGCGCGCGATGTCGCCAGATTCCCCTTGGAAATCTATCGTTTCCTCAAGTCTGAGGGCGTTCGTCATATTCAGTTCAACCCCGTGGTGGAACGCGAGCCAAGCGCCTCACAGGTCAGTCTGGGTCTGCATTTCGCTATCCCGCCGGAATTGCGCTTGCACGTGGTGCCGGAGCCCGCGATGGTGACGGAGCAAACGGTTGCACCCGAGGCCTATGGCGATTTTCTCATCACGATTTTTGACGAGTGGGTGCGTGAGGATGTCGGGGAGGTTCATGTCATGAACTTCGAATGGGCACTGGCCTCATGGTGTCAGCTGCCGGCCTCGGTGTGCCTGTTCAGCCCTCGCTGCGGCAAAGCGGCGATCGTGGAACACGACGGCAATGTCTACTCCTGCGATCACTACATGTATCCCGAGTATCTGCTGGGCAACCTGAAGACCGATGATCCTGCCGTGCTACTCGCCTCTGCTGCGCAACAAGCCTTTGGTGCCGCCAAAGAAGAGACACTGCCGACGTATTGCCAGCAGTGCGATTACCGCTTCGCCTGCCATGGCGAATGCCCGAAAAACCGCTTCATGAATGCGCCCAACGGCGAGCCGGGCCTGAACTACCTGTGTCCGAGCTACAAGAAATACTTTCGTCACCTGACGCCCTACATGAACGCCATGGCCCAACTGGTCAGCCACCAGCAACCCGTGGCGTTGATCATGCAGGCCTTCGCCGGCCCGCTGATCGTGCCCCTGGATAAATAGCCTTTTTAGCTCTGAAATCTGAAGTCGCGAAACTGTTCGCGAAGCTTCATCTTTTGCAATTTTCCGGTGGCGGTATGCGGCAGCGCTTCGACGAAGGCCACATCGTCCGGCAGCCACCACTTCGCCACTCGGCTTTGCAACACCGTCAGCAGATCGTCTTTGCTCGCGGTTCTACCAGGTTTGAGTACCACCACCAACAACGGCCGTTCCTGCCATTTGGGATGAGGGATGCCAATCACCGCCGCTTCAGCGACGGCCGGATGACTGACGGCAGCGTTTTCCAGATCAATCGAGGAAATCCACTCGCCACCCGACTTGATAACGTCCTTGGCGCGGTCGGTGATCTGCATGTAGCCGTCAGTGTCGATCGTTGCGATGTCACCGGTATCGAGCCAGCCCTCGCTATCAAGAATCTGCCCTCCCTCGCCGCCGTAATACTGGCTGGCGATCCACGGTCCCTTGACCAGTAGAAGACCGCTGGCCTTGCCGTCTCGCGGTAGTTCAGCGCCTTGCTCATCGACAATCTTCATCGACACCCCAAACAACGCCCGCCCTTGTTTGGCCTGCAAGTCGAGCACTGCTTCCAGCGGAGCATCACGGTGTTTGGGCAACGGATTGCAGATGGTGCCCAGCGGGGACATCTCGGTCATCCCCCAGGCATGCAAAACACGCGCATTGAAACGGGTTTCAAACGTATCGACCTGGCTGCGCGGCGCGGCGGCTCCGCCGATCACCACCCGGTTCAGGCACAGCTCTGTCGCCGGTTGCAAAGCCTGCGCCTCAACATGCTGTTGCAGCATCATCCACACCGTCGGCACACCCAGCGCCAGGGTCACCTGTTCATCCCGCATCAGCGTGTAGAGGCTCTCGCCGTCAAGTGCGGCGCCCGGCAACACCAATTTGGCGCCACACATTGCGGCGGCATACGGCATCCCCCAGGCATTGACGTGGAACATCGGCACGACCAACAACGCTGAATCCGCCACCGATAGACCGAAGCCATCCGAGGTACACAGCGCCAGCGAATGCAGGATCGAAGAACGGTGCGAATACAGCACACCCTTTGGATTGCCAGTGGTACCCGAGGTGTAGCACATTGACGACGCCGTGCGTTCATCGAACTCAGGCCAGATGAAGTCGTTGCTGTGCTCGGCGATCAGGTCTTCGTAGCACATCAAACCAGGCACATTGATTGCCGGCATTTGCTCCCGGTCACACAGAGCGATGAACGCTTTGACTGTCTTCAGGCGCGGCGCGATCTGCTCGACCAGATCAGCGAACGACAGGTCGAAAAGCAGGTACTGATCCTCGGCGTGGTTGGCGATGAATTCGATCTGCTCGGCGAACAGCCGTGGGTTGATCGTATGCAGTACCGCGCCCATGCCCGAGACACCGAAATACAATTCCATGTGCCGGTAACCGTTCCAGGCCAGGGTGCCGATTCGGTCGCCAGGTTGCACGCCCAATGCAACCAGCGCATTGGCCACTTGTTTAGCGCGTTCGCCGATGTCGGCGTAAGTGCAGTGATGCACCGATCCATCTGCCGTGCGTGAGGCAATTTCAGTGTGCGGATGCGACTTCAGCGCATGTTCCAGAACGGAAGAAATCAACAGTGGTTGATCTTGCATCAAGCCCAGCATGGTTTGTGTTCCTTTTATTCTTGTTTGATGTCGATGTTTCAGAAATGGCAAAGGCTCACAGGTCGCCGACTTTCGACAAATGCCAGCGCGGCCGCGCGACCGATGCCCGAGGCGGCACCGGTGATCAGCACGTTCTTGTCTTTGAGTTCGGGGATGGCCATGAGGGTTTCTGGTTTCAAGGAGCACGACGGAGCAAGAAATGCGACAGTGCAGGGATCAGCACCAGGGCGCCGACCATGTTCCAGATGAACATGAAGGTCAGCAGGATGCCCATGTCGGCCTGGAACTTGATCGGCGACCACGCCCAGGTGATCACGCCCGCCGCCAGGGTGATGCCGACCAGCGCCACCACTTTGCCGGTGAACGCCACGGAGTTTTTGTAGGCTTCGGTCAACGACAGACCGGCACGCTGCTGAGCCAACTGAACGCTGAGCAGGTACAGCGCGTAATCGACACCGATGCCGACACCCAAGGCAATCACCGGCAAGGTCGCGACCTTCACGCCCATGCCCAGCCAGACCATCAACGCCTCGCAGAGAATCGACGTCAGCATCAACGGCACGACCGCCACCACCACCGCTCGCCAGCTGCGGAAGGTGATGAAGCACAGCACGATCACCGCGCCATACACGTAGAACAACATGGTGCGATTGGCGTCGCGCACGACGATATTGGTCGCCGCTTCGATCCCGGCGCTACCGGCGGCGAGCATGAACTGCCGATCATCGTTGCTGTGTTCACGGGCGAACTGATCGGCCACTTTCACCACGTGATCGAGGGTTTCGGCCTTGTGGTCGGAGAGATAAGCGATCACCGGCATCATCGAACAATCACTGTCGAACAGTTCCGGGTTGTTCACCGAGGCCTGCTGCGCGCCGTAGTTCAGCACGTTCTGGTTGCGCGCGACGGTCAGCATTTTCGGGTTGCCTTCATAGGAACCCGCCGTGATCTGGCGCACAGCGTTGACCAGCGACACGGTAGTCTGCACGCCCGGTTGCTGTTGCAGCAACCAGCCCAGACGGTCCGCTTCCACCAGGGTTTCGTATCTCAGGCAGCCTTCGCTGGCGGTTTTGACCATCACCGCGAACTGGTCGCTGGAGAGCGAATAGTTGGCCGTGATGTAGGCGTTGTCGCGGTTGTAACGCGAATCCGCACGCAGCTCAGGTGCACCCGGATCGAGGTCACCGATCTTCAAATGCGTGCTGACCACGAAACCACCCACCGCCATCAACCCCGCCACCACCACCGCTACCGTCGCCCAGCGACGTTCGGTGAAACGGTCGAGCAGGTTCCACAGACTGCCGAGCCCCTTGCCTTTAAGCTCCTTGTTTTCCTGACGCAAGCTGCGCGCCGCCGCTTTCGGGCTGACACCCCAATAGGACAGCAGTACCGGCAACAGCACAAGGTTGGTGAAGATCAATACTGCCACGCCAATGCTCGCGGTGACGGCCAGATCCTGGATGACGGGAATGTCGATCAGCATCAACACCGCAAAGCCCACGGCATCAGCCAGCAGTGCGGTCAGTCCGGCCAGGAACAATCGGCGGAAGGTATAGCGCGCGGCGATCAATTGGTGAGTGCCACGACCGACGTCCTGCATGATCCCGTTCATTTTCTGCGCACCGTGGGACACGCCAATGGCGAACACCAGGAACGGCACCAGAATCGAAAACGGGTCGAGCGCGTAACCGAACAACGTGATCAAACCCAGTTGCCAGACGACCGCGACCACTGAGCACAAAATCACCAGTGCGGTGCTGCGCACGCAACGGGTGAACGCATAGATGATGACGGTGGCGATCAGCGCTGCCGCGCCGAAGTACATCATGATCAGCATCAGGCCATCGATCAGATCGCCCACCAATTTGGCGAAACCGATCACGCGGATCTTGATCGGGCCTTTGCCCTCTTCACCGGCGAGGTGTACCGCGCTGCTGCCGGCAAACTCAAACTTGTTGCGTAGCTGCTCTTCAAGCATCCGCGAAAAATGGTGATAGTCGATGGCGGCGCCCGTGACCGGATCCTTCTCCAGCAGCGGCACCACAATCATGCTCGATTTGAAATTATTGCCGACAAGACTGCCGATGATGCCGGAACGGGCGATGTTCAAGCGCAGTTGCTCGACCCCATTGGTCGAGCCGTCGTATGAGTCCGGCATGACCGGGCCACCACGGAAGCCCTCCTCCGTGACCTCGGTCCAGCGCACGGCAGGCGTCCACAATGACTTTATCCAGGCCCGGTCCACGCCCGGGGTCAGGAACAAGGTGTCATTAACCTGCTTGAGCACCTCCAGGTATTTCGGGTCGTAGATGTCGCCGCCGGTGTTTTCCACCACCACCCGAACCGTATTGCCCAGTCCGCGTAACGACTGGCGATTCTCAAGGTAGTTTTTGATGTACGGCTGACTCTGCGGAATCATCTTTTCGAAGCTGGCATTGAGCGTCAGCCCAGTGGCCGCGAAATAGCTCAGCACTACCGTCACGATCAGGCAGGTCAGCACCACCAGCAGGCGATTGTTAAAAATCAGGCGTTCAAGGACATTGCCGGAGCGTGCATCGAAGCCCTTCAGCTCTCGGATCACCGGCATCGTATCGAGGTTGTAGTTACCCATGAAGTGGCTCGTCTCTTTTTATTATGTGGGGTGGGCTCATTCGAAGGGCAACTGGCGCAAGCCCCGTGCGCCTGCGACCACCACGGCGCCTGATGCGATGGCCTGCGCCGCAGCGGCAGGCCCCAGGCGCTCTTGTGGCTTTAGCGTGAAACTTGCTCCGTCGTCGGTGCTGACAAGCACATGCCCGGCCTGGCTGACCAGGATGATTCGGCCGTCGGCGGTGATCGTGCTCGCGGTGATGCTTGAGGACAGACCCAGTTCAACCTTGTCCCAGTTCACGCCGTGATCGACGCTGCGATAAACATTGCCCCGCAGGCCATAAACGAGCACCGAGCCCGGCTTGCCGGTGATGCCGAAATAGCTGCCGCTGTAGGGCGTCGGGATGTTGATGAAGCGTTGCGTTGCCGGGTCCAGTTTCAATACCAGGCCTTGCTCGCCGACAATGAACAGGTCATCACCGATTGCACGCATCCCGTAGAAATTCAGCGCCCCCGGATTGTCGGTGCGATCCATCAACGGAACCCAGTTCCGGCCGCCGTCTTCGGTGCGGAAAATCAGATTGAACGCGCCGACGATGTATCCGGTTCTATCATTGGCGAACCAAACGTCCAGAAAAGGTTTGTCAGCCCCTTCATCGACCATTCGTTGAGCCTCAGCCAATAACGCATCATTGGGCTGTTGCCCTTCTTGCCTCTGAAAATGTTCGAGCATGATCTGCCCCACCTGACGGCCATCGAGCTGGCGCGTCCAGGTTTCACCCCTGTTGTCGCTGTGCAACACAATGCCGTCGTGCCCGACCGCCCACCCCTGCGTCGGGCTCGGAAACTGCACGGCCACCAGATCGGAACTCACCGGCACTTCTGCCTGGTGCCAGCGGACGCCGTTATCATCGGAGTAAAAAATATGGCCGCGTTGGCCCACGGCGACCAGGCGCTGACCTGCACGGGTCAACCCGGTGAACACCCCGCTAATCGCCTTGTCACTCTGAATCGCGGGACTCGACAGCACGTCGACAAAATCGGCGGCGACTACGGCTCTGGTAAATGGCACAGCCAACGCCACCATTAGCGCAGTGAACGTAATCCATCTAAATGTATTCATGAGGTTTACTCGGCAAAAAAGCCGCCGAACAGTGCGATACACACTGTCGGCGACAAAAAAACACCTGCGTTATGGCTCAGCGAATACCCGTGCCGGCCAATGACTCAGGTGCCCACTGCGCTTTCGAAAGCGGGTCGATGTACTTGACACCGCCATACGGCCCGTAGATGCCGGTGATGTTGTAGCTGCCAGAGACCAAGTCATAAATCATGTGGTTATCGGAATTCGGCGCCTGCACGTCATAGCTGTATGCCATGTGTGCAAAAGACCCGCGGTACAGCTTGCCGCTGGCGTCATATTCATCCGAAGCCAGGGCGATCCAACTGTCTTCGTCGAGGTAGAAGGTGCGCTTACTGTAGATGTGGCGTTTGCCCGGTTTCAGCGTGGCTTCGACCACCCACACGCGGTGCAACTCCCAGCGCATCAGGTCCGGATTGACGTGATGCGGCGTGGTGATATCCGCCGCTTGCTTGTGATAGTTCAACTTGTACGTGTTGTAAGGAATGATCATTTCCTTCTTGCCGACGAGTTTGAAGTCGTAACGGTCCATTGCGCCGTTGAATACCCAGGCATCGTCATAGGTCGAAGCACCGGCCGAGCCAGGGTTTGGCGTGTCGTAGGCGATATCCGGTGCGAGTTTCACGCGGCGCTGACCTGGCAGGTATTGCCAGCCACGACGCTCCATTTTCAGAGGGTTGACGGCATCCTGCACCAGGATGGCTTCGCCTGCGCGACGGGCCGGGGCCTGGTAGTAGAGTTTGGTCTTGAAGAACAGATCCGTTTCTTTCGCCGGTTCCATACGCTTGGGATCGTACAGCGGGTATTCCAGATAGGCATTACCGGACGTGGCCAGAATTGCCCTCCCGGAACTGTCGACGTTCCAGGAGTCATATTTCAGATTGGTGGCATACCCCTGATAACGCAGCAAGTGGTTCCACATGGCCTCATAGCCATCTTTCGGGATCGGGAACGGAACGCCCGGCAATGCGTTTTCCAGCGCTACCCCGCCTTCGAGTGTTTTGGTGCCGACGGCGTTTTTTTTGGTGTTATCCAGCAACCGTTGAGGCAGCGCAACGCTGCGATGGGTCGGAAACACATCGACCCGGAACGTCGGGTAACGCTTGAGCAGTTCTTGCGTGGTCGCGGTCAGTTTGTCGGTGTATTGACTGACGTTTTTGCCATCGACGACAACGCGTGGCTTGTCGGCCTCATAAGGGTCCGGACGGAACGAACTGCCCGGTTGAAAACTGGCCGGCGCCGTGGTGAGACCGCCGGTGTAGGACGGAATGGTGTTGTCGGCATTGCCGGCCTTTTCAGCGCCGACGCCTGTCAGGCTGTTGCCGAGTTTGGCCGCTTCATCGGGGGACACGGCTGCGTGTGCCGCACCAGCGATGGCAACGGTCAATGCAGTGAACAAAAGCGTGTTGACGAATTTCATGGAGTGACTCCTGCTAACAAGCAAAGACTTCGATCAAATGGTCGTTTTGAAGGTAAAAGTGACCATGCCCCGATCCTTGAGCTGAGGCTGAGTACCGCCGAAAGCAGTGGTCTGCCCCGGTACGCAGTTGTATTGGCCGTTGGCCCCTGGTGCGGCGCCCTGGCCCTGTGCACCTGCACCACCGGCTGAGCCGCAGGTGTCGAACGGACCAAAGTTGTCCACGTACTTCAGGTCAAACCGGTACTGGTTGTGCACGTCCATGCCTACGCCCACCGAGTAACTTCCGGAGTCCTTGTTACCCCCGAGCTGGACCGACGAGTTGCCCGCAAGGCCGACGCTGTAGTTGGCCGGCAGGTACATATCGATGCCGGGGAACACCTGATACCAGGTCGGGTTGAAGTTGACGCCCAGGACGTAGTTGTCCTTGGTGACGTTGTCGACACCGCGATACCAGTCTTCGCCTTTGAACAGCTGCTTGTTCTCGGTGACGTCCAGCCAGCGGCTGTAGGCGAGTTCAACCAACAAGGTCGAGCTGTCCCAGACCGGTGTCGCACCGAAAGTGGTCAAGCCGTTGAGCACCGCGTGCACGGTGTTGCCTCGGGCCACACCGTTGTCACCATCAAAGCTGCTGATGAAGCCAGGCAAACCGGCAGCACCGGCTGCCGGATTGACCGTTGCCGGCACGCTGGCCAGCGGCATGTTGTGGCGATAGTTCAGGTCGAGACCGACGCTGACACCTTCGATGCTTTTCGACAGGCTGATGCCGTAGATATCGATGTCGTCGACATAGAACTGGTTGTAGCTGCCAGCATTGCCGGAGATCAGTTGCGCAGGGCCGACCGCCGTTGGCTGCAACACCAGGTTCGGCAGAATGTCGGAGGTTTTGCGGTAGTAGAAACCCAGCGTACCCTGCAGCCATTCCGGGCTCCACTTGGCCATCAGGCCGAAGTCACCTTGGTTGTCCGGGGTAAACGTATGCCCGTTGGTCAGCCGTAAAAACTGGTTGGCACCCAGTGGACCGGGTGTGCCAAACCGAGGGTTTTGGCCGCCGATCAACGACAGGTTGTGCCCGCCATTTTGAATGCCGTCGTTGAACCCCAGATAAGTACCCGACTCCGGCAACCGCGCGGCGTCCCAGTCCAGGAAGTACTGCGCGGCGAGGGTCAGTTCCGGGTTAATCGTTAAACTGGTGGACAACTGATTACGCGGAATGAAAAGTTCTTTGGCTTCTGTTCCCGGGACCGCCAGCGACTTGGAAATATCCAGGCCGGACTGGCCATAACTGTTGCCATGGGCAAAGGCGAGGATGCTTTCGCCCCAGTAAACGGTGTGCTTGCCGAGCTTGCCGCTGAGCAGTGATTCATCGCCGACATCAATGCTGCCAAACACGAAGGCATCAAGGATTTCCGAAGAAGGACCGTTGTAATACCGATCGGCGTAACCACTCTGGTGCCGGGAATCCGGCCGGCCGCTGTTGAGCTGATTGGTCGAGGCATTGTCGCTGCCTATATCGTCGTAGGCGTGGTCGTACCAGGTGTTGGCGCTTACGCGGAAACCGACTTTTTCTTTGTAGACCACGTCCAGTTCGGACAGCACATCCATTCGTTGAGCCACCGCACTGCCGGAGGAAAAGTTGCGATCCCCGTCATTGTTGTTCCACGAATTGGCCAACTTACTGTTGGGGGCCTCCACGCGCTGGGCGTAGTTGAACTTCAGCGTGTTGTCGAAACGAACCGCAAAGTCTTCATTCCCCGTGTTGATCTCCACAGCCCCCACGGGCGCGATGCCCAGGCCGGTGAGAATGGCGGAGGCCAACAACCCTTTGCGAAGGTTTGCATGGCAGATCTTATTATTTTTGTTCATCTAGCTTGCCACCTGCTCTATGGTTTACGAAAAGTCATGGGTTGATTCACGGCGTAATGAGCCTCCTCTCAGGTGCGCTGCAAAAGGGTGACCGACACCGCCCGGCCCAGGGCGGTGCTATGTTGTAAAGCCGTGCGGGCACCAGCAATTTGCCTGCCGTCGGCCATGTCGCGCAGTTGCCAGACCAACTCGACCAGTTGCGCCAACCCGGTGGCACCCGGGGCGTGACCACGTCCCAGCAAGCCACCCGATGGGCACACCGCATTCATCTGTCCTTTCAGGCGGTGTCCTTGCTGCACGAATCGATCGATCTCGTCCTCCCGGCAAAAGCCCAGCGCGGCGCTATTGATCATGAAGTCGCCGACGCTTTGGTCGTGCAGTTCAACCACGTCGATGTCTTCCGCACCGAGGCCCGCCTGCTGATAGGCCAGCTGCGCGACTCGCCGGGTGGTCGCCTGTCCGAGCACATCCAGCACGCAACCCGATTCCTGCTCTGAAGCGCTGTCACTGCCCCTGGCACTGGCCAGCACGGTGACGTCCGCCCGAGCGCCGAAGCGCAGGGCGAAGGCCGGGGTACAGAGCAGGATGGCCGCCGCACCACAGGCGGGCGGGCACACATAAGGCGAGAGCCAGCCGTCGCGATCCGGTAGGCGGTTCAACACGGCGTAGGGATTGAGCCCGGCCTGGGCCCGTGCCCGCTCAAGCACTTGATCGAAGCTGCTTTGAGCAATGCCCATGTGTGTCAATAACCAGCTGGTTTGGGCAGCGAACAGCAGCGCCGGTTGTTGTCGACGCTCGATAAAGCCGATGGGGTTCTCACCCTGCCTGACCTCTGACGACTCATCGCGAGCGAGATCTTTCAATCCGAAAAATCCACGATTGGAAATGCGTGCCGGCATGCACTCGACGCCAACCAACAGGACACATTCAGCCTGGCCGCACAGCAGGCTATTGCGGGCCAACTGGAAAGCACTACTGGCCGAGGCGCAGCCATCGCCGAGGCTGAAAATCGGCACGCCCAAGTAGCCAATCTGCGACAACATCTGCTCGGCGATACCGGTTTCACCGTGTACGCAGGAAGTAAACACCTGGTCGACCAGGTCATAATCGATCCGCGCATCGGCCAGCGCCGCACGAATGGCTTGCCCCGCCAACGCCGCATGACTGTCGGAGCCACCCAGCGGTAGAAACGGCACCATTCCTGCACCGGCGATCAGCACTTTTTCAGACATGAACCTGCTCCCACTCGCCGATACGTTGGCGCTTTTGTGAGGTCAGACTATTGCGAAGTCGAAAAGCGAACCCCCCCATTGACTGGGGGGGCGGCTGGAAATCGATTTCTTTTGGGGGGCGGGGGGGGGATTGAAGGATGATCCGAACGGATCACCTCGGGTGGCGGACCGCATTAGCTCGCTGTTTCGAGAATTCCCAGCATGTATGCACGCGCGACAACATGCTGTCTTGTGCCGGCCTGGAATTTTCCAAACAGGTTTTTGAGGTGCCACTTCACGGTTTCCTCGCCGACATTCAGCGCCAGGGCGATTTGCTTGTTGGACAGATTGCGAGCCAATAACTGCAACACCTCGCGTTCCTTGGGCGTCAAAAGACGACTTGGGGACACGCTCAACGGGGTGGATTCCGGTCGCGGAACAGGTGCGGGGGTAGAGGTCGCTGCGAGCAAATCGACGGTATCACGCTGGAGCGTCTGCTCCCATTTGATCAGGTCGGGATGGGTGTCCCGCACCACGCGTAACATACCGTTTTCTTGCGCGAGGCTGACAGCCTCCAGCAAATAGTCAGTGCCACCCTGTCCGGTCGCACGAAGTGCCAGTGCCCTGAGCAGCTTGATCTGCACGATGTCTCGTCCACGCCGCAGGTATTCGGCCGTTTCGCCAACGTTGTCCAGCACCGCCAGCATAGCCTCCCAGTCACGTTGGGCCAGTAAGGCATAAGCGGTGGCTACCCCGACCAGCAAGTCCAGCTCCGGACCCAGCAACCCGGCTCGCTCACGGGCAATAACCGGCGTGAAACTGTCCAGCCGTCGCCATAGTGCCTGACAGGTATCGCTGCGTCCCTGCAAGGCATGCAGGCGTATTTGTTCTCCCAGGGAGGCAATGCAAAATCGTGGAATATTTCGCTCTTCTCCAAGGGCGAATAACGCCTCAAGCAGATCCTGCCCGCGATGCCCCTGCCCCTGGATTGAAGCCAGTCGAGCGGCGGCGAGAAACCCCTGCACAATGGCATCGGGGGACGCCAGGCGTTCAACGATATCCAGCCTGTTCGCCAGCACCGTAGCGGATTCCTGAATTTCCCCCTGTTCCAGCAACACCGTCGCCAGAGCGCTCGCTAAAATGACCGCCACCGGACTGCGCCGACCGATGTCCCGTTCGGCATGCAACAGGCTGTCGTGCAACGCCGTGCGCGCCGACACCATTCGCCCCTCGTATAGATAAGCAAGACCGACCACCCACTCGCCATACCCGCGAATGGCATCAAGGCCAGGACTACCCGCGTAACGCGGTGCTCGCTGAAGGATTCGTCGGGCTTTCTCCGGTTGTCCCTGCAACAGCGTCAGCCGGGCGATCTGGCTCGCGACAATGGCTTGCACCTTGATTGATAATGAAGGCAATCGATCGACCCAAGGCATGATGAGTTCATGCGATTGATCCGGATGGTCCGCAAAATAGGCGGCGGCGGCGGCGATGGCGGCCGCTTCACAACGTGTCGCCTCGTCGGCGGACGGATGCTGTTCAATAGCAGCAATCAATTGCGCTGCCTCTGCCTGACGCTCTCCCAATGCGAATGTCCAGGCCGCCGCCAGGCAGATGCGCGGATGCGACAACACGTCAGCGGGGCCAAGCTCCTCGACCCACTCCAGCACCCGGCTGAACTGCCCTTGCAACATGACTTCGTACAGGCATTTGCCGATCAACGTATAGGCCGATTGGGGCATGTCCGCCAACAGATATTGCCGGGCGGCCAGCTCCAGGAAACCATGGTGTTCCAGCCACACAGCGCCGCGCCGGTGATAACCCTGACGCTCCTCCAACGGCAAGTCGGCAAAACGGCCGAGCAGAAATTCCCGCGCCAATGGATGGATGCGCACCCAGTCACTGTCGATACTTTCAACAAAAATCGGTGTCGAGGCACACAACTCCTTCAGCAATTCACCCGAGCGAGGGTTACCCGTCAGTGCCTCACATAACAAGGGCTGGACCATTTCCAACAATGCAACGCCGGTCAGAAAGCGAACCTGCTCCTCCCGAAGATGTGCGACCAGACTGTCGACGAAATATCGCTGGATATCACCCGAACAAGTCGACAACTCTTCGACTGTCGCACTTCGATTCGGACTCTTCTCCAACGCCGAAATCGCTAATTGCAGGCCAAGCGGCCAGCCTTCGGTTATCTCGTGCAGCCGCACGCAGAGGTCGGCATCAACCCTTGTGCCGAAACGGTCATTGAGAATGGCGATCGCCTCTTCCACATTCAGCCGTAAAGCCGCAGTCATGATCGTCGTGAAAAGCCCTCTTGCCGCGAGGTCCGTCACTTGCAGATTCAACCGTGTACGAGAGGCCATGATGATGCGCAAATTGGCCGGCGCGTTGTGCAACAGGTACGTCAGGGAGTGACGGATCGTCAGCTCGGGCAGGGTATCCACTTCATCCAGAATCAATACGGTTTCGCTACCCAGATCAGCCACTTCCGCCAACCACTGCGTCAGCCCTTCCTGTTCGTCACGCCCCAATCCCGCAATAGGCTCGAATGCGCGGGCAAACAACGACCGACCGCTGCCAATTGCCATGGCAGCTCCCAGCCCCTGGACAAAACGAGCACTATCATCCTGTGCATCCAGCGTCATCCAGGCCACCACTGCGCCGTGAGACAAACATTCACGGCGCCATTGGGTCAGCAGAAAGGTTTTGCCGAAGCCTGCCGGCGCTTGAACGGCGATCACCACTTTGTCTGTCAATTCCTGGGTATGGATACCCAGGCGGTTTCGCATCCGTGCTGATTTCTGACTACGCGGCGGTGTCGTTTTGAGGATGAGTTGGGGCTCTGTGCAATCCATTTTTCAGACCTTGGTGGTTGGGAGACGCTTACCTAAGGAGCGTCTGAAGGTCGCTGGTCGTGGCCTTTGATGACAACTTTGAAGCCAGTGATTTTCTGACTTGAGTTCTGCAGGTTCTCGCCACACACCGCTGGATGCAGGTCCTCATGGCCGAACACTACCATGGAATAGTCCGAGGGCTTGAACCCCGGTGCAATCCAACGCAAGCCGCTTGTGTACTTTCGGTGGAGCGACTTGCTCGCCACGCCAAAGAATCCGCTACCTTCCATTCAGGGCTCTGTATTCGGCCGGTGTACTGGCGTGCGCAACTTTGAACGCTGCAGTCAGGTGACTCTGAGAGCTGAAGCCACACTCAAGTGCCACATGCAAAATAGGTAGATCGGTCTGCATGAGCAGATCACGCGCATGTTCCAGTCGAACATTCATCACATAGCGATGGGGCGGCATCCCCATGGCGCGCTGAAACAGCCGTCGGAAATGAGCCGGGCTGACACCCGACTGGCCAGCCAGCGTGCTGATCGACAGATCCTGCCCCAGGTGCTCGCGAATGAAGACCAGTACTGCATGTAGGCGCGCCAGATGAATATGCGGCGGATAAATACCTCGGCCCGCGTCAACTCGTAACGCACGATACACCTGCTCAAGCATGACCATGGCCAATCTTGCCATGAACCCCTGATCAGCCCCTTTCCCAAGACTTAGCTCATCCATCAATTGCCGGGCCGCTGCGCTCACCAAACCATCACTGAAGGGCAATGGTGCCTGCGCTTCAGCGCATATCTCACGCAATTGTTGAAACACGCCATCAGAGCGCTCGGGCAGATAAAAAACCGCGAAATCAATGCTGCCGGAATAGTGCCAATGAGTGGCACAGCGCGCAGGCACCAATATTGACAAACGAGGCATTGATGTAGAGCGCAACTCGCCCCCTATCCCCTCCTTCACCCGTGAGCCACCGAATTGAGTCAACAGAACCATGCTGTCAATCGGCGGTGCTGAGCGATCAGTTGCATGTAGAAAATAGCGCTCTGCATACAAGGGCATTTCACTGCATACCATGCCGCCAAGCATGGGTAGTCCCAGTGTTTCATGTACTTGCAGCTGCGGATTCATGGGTATCTCAGGATGAGCATATTTTGACAAATATGACCGCTTTTCAGGTGAGTTGTCGATGCTGGGAAGAACAATAATCGGCCAAATATTCCGCCACTCGCCTTAATGCGAGCCAGGCACAACCGCTCGCCCCCATGACCGATTACAGCCAGGAGAACAGCATGAGCAAGAAGACCGTCACGGTATTCGGCGCCACCGGGACTGCCGGCGTCGCCTGCGTCAATGAGTTCATTCGCCAGGGCCTGGTCAATATCAATGTGCTGGCGCGCCGCTCCGGCCAGGTGGAACGCTCATCGTCGGGTATCAGCAAGAGCGAGTCGCAAAAACAGCTGCAGTACGCCGAATGGGCGCGCCAGGGCGTGACCATCAAGGAGGTCGACGTCACCATTGCCCAAGCGCTGGTCCCGGCGCTGCGCGGCACCGACTACCTGGTGTCCTGCGTGCCGCTCTACGCCACCGAATCGCAGATGCCGCTGATTTTTGCCGCCAAGGAAGCCGGGGTCGAACGCTTCGTGCCA
Organism: Pseudomonas sp. C9; assembly: GCF_002000165.1. NCBI lineage: Bacteria > Pseudomonadati > Pseudomonadota > Gammaproteobacteria > Pseudomonadales > Pseudomonadaceae > Pseudomonas > Pseudomonas sp. C9. The sequence goes on from NZ_MPAK01000001.1 coordinate 853,760, forward strand.
TCCGAGTACGGCGCTATCTACGAGTTCGAGCAGTTCTGGCAAACCGACACCATGCACCGCTTGATGGCCCGGCAGAAGGCGTTCATCCGGCGCATGATCGAATTGGCCGGCATGGACTACACCATCATTCCGGCGGGTGCATGGATCGAGTACTACATGCAGGAGCCAGTGATGGTGATGGGCGATCCCGACGCCAAGCTGGCCTGGTCGACCGGCGCGGATGTCGGTCGCATCATTCCGCATGTGCTGGCCCACCCGGCCTCGCGCAATGCGATCTGCCCAGTCGCGGCCACGGCCTGGTGTTCGTGGAACGAGCTGCTGGCCGCGCGCGAACAAGCCATGGGACGCCCGATCGAGCGTAACGAGTTGACGCCCGAGCAGTGGCGCGCAGCCTACGCGGCTTCCCATCCCGGTGCCATCCAGACTCTGCTGGCGATCGGCGTCGCCATGGTCGATACACCAGCGGGCATGTCGCTGTTCGGCAACTGGAACAAGACCTTCCTCCCCGAGTTCAAGGGGACGCCGCTGCAAGCGCTGTTCGTCGACACCGTAGAGCCTTTCGTCGAGGCCACGCGCGCCACGCTGATCGCCGCCGGTGAACTCCCGGCCGACGCCTAGCGTGCAGGCCATAAGAAAAACCGAGTGATATGACGAGGCCCATCATGAAACTAAGTAACCGGATCAACCTGCCTGACATTTCAATAACCGGCTTTGAAACGCCCCTGAACGAGGTCGAGCGCGGCATCCAGGACAGCGTGCATCGCTTTGCCAAGGATTTCATGCGCCCCCTCGGCCAGGAACTCGACAAGATGACCGCAGAGCAGGTGGTCGCCCCCGGCTCGCCGTACTACAGCATGTTCAGCGAAGCCGCCAAGTTGGGCCTGAGTTCCGATCTGCTGGCCGAACTGCCGCCGGAAACGGCCGTACGCGTCGAGTCTATGATCGGCGAGGAAATGGGCTGGGGCGATGCCGGCCTGGCGGTTTCCCTGGGCGTCAGCACCTTCCCGAACGAGATGGCCAAAGCCGTAGGGAACCAGGAGCTGATCGATCTAAGTGCCGGAAAAATCGGCTGCTGGATGATTACCCATCCGGACAAGGGCACTGACGTCAGCGCCTTCGACTTGCAGCGCGACTGGGTCCCGGGGCAGTTGGGCAACAAGGGCAATCTCTTCGCCAAGGTCGGCGAGCACGAGATCGTCATTAACGGCCAGTGCTCGGCCTGGGTGTCCAACGGCGCGGTGGCCCAGGTAGCTCTGGCCTACATGACCGCCGACTATGGCAACGGCTTCTACGATGCCAATGGCTTGCCTTATGGCATCTCCGTAATCGTGCCCCTGGACTTGCCCGGTGTCAGCAAGGGCAAGCCGCTGGAGAAGATCGGTCAGCGCGCCCTGCCGCAGGGCGAGGTGTATTTCGACAACGTGCGGATTCCCAAGCGCTTCGCCGTGGCCCTGCAGGACGAGTACTACGGCAACGTCGTTTCGACCTGGTCGTTCGCTGGCACCCACATGGCGCAATGGTTCACTGGCGTGGCACGTTCCGCGTTCGAGCTGGCCCTGGCCTACTGTCATGAGCGCAAGCAGGGTGGCCAACTGCTGATCAACCACCAGCTTACCCGCTACCGCATCGGCGACATGATGCGTCGTGTCGAGCTTTGCCGGGCTGTCGCCCGCCGCTCCCTGGCCTATGCGCGCCTGTCCCCGCAGGGGCACCCCTGTGCCACGGCTTCCAGCAAGGTCACCGTGACCGAAGAGGCCATGCGCGTGGTCAGCGATGCCATGCAGCTGTTCGGCGGCAATGGCCTGACCCGCGAGTACCCCATGGAGAAGTTGTTCCGCGATGCCCGCGCCGCGCTGATCGAGGATGGCGAAAACATGATGCTCACCACCCGCCTTGGCTTCCTTGTCCAGGAGCTCTACGAAGACGGCTGGCCCCGGTACTGATCCCAAACCCGACTAACAATAAACTTTGGAGACAATAGAAATGGCTAAGTATCCCGTAGTTGTTTATGGCGCCAGTGGCTACACCGGCATGCTGACCATGGATTGGCTGATCGACCAGAACATCCCGTTCACCGCCGTGGCGCGCAATGCCAAGCGCGCGCAGGAAATGATGGCGCAACGGGTGGTACGGCTGGAGTCCGCGACCTATGAAATCATTGAGGCCGAGCACAACGTCGAGTCGCTGAGCGCCGCCTTCAAGGGGGCCAAGGTGGTCTGCAACACCGTTGGCCCCTTCGTCAACTTCGGTCTGACCACCGTCGAGGCCGCGCTCAAGGCCGGCTGCCACCACATAGATACCACCGGCGAGCAAAGCTATGTTCGTCAGGTTCGCGAGCAATTTGGTGAACTCTATCGTCAGGCTGGCTTACTGGTTTCGCCATCGCTGTCCTACATGTTCAGCTTCTCCGAGATCGCCGCCGAACTGGCGCTGGAAACCCCCGGCATCGACGTGCTGGAAACCGCCGCCCTGTGCCGCGGCCCGCGTGATGTCGCCGGGGTCAGCCTGGGCTCGGCGGCCTCGATTTTCGAATTGTTCCACAGGGAGCAGTTCTACCTGTGGGAAAACAAGCTGGTGCAGCACCCCGCCACCGCTTCGTTCAACATTGTCGACCCCAACTTCATGGAGCCGGTTTTCTCCCTGCCTTGGGGGGGAACCTCGCTGCCGATTTACTTCGAGCATGATCCGCGCGTGCGCGGCTGCACCTCCACGGTAGGTTTCTACGACAACAATGTGATGCCGATGGTGCATGGCCTGAGCCAGAAGTGGGAAGCGGAATACAAGCACTTGTCCAAGGAGCAGCAGGACGCGGTGGTGAGGAGCCTGGTAGAGGCCACCACGCCGAGCATGCCGCCCCGCGAACGCACCACCTTGCAACGCAGCGTCGACATCGCTATCGGCCGCGGTCACCTGGCCGCCGTGCGCGCTACCGTGCATGGCGTCACACCCTATATTTCCACCGGTGCCCTACAGGCCGCGGCGGCGGTCAAGCTGCTCGACGGCGACACCAACAAGGTCGGCTTCGCTTCCGGCTCCAAGGCTTTTGGACACCGCTATCTGCTCGGCTTCCTGGAAGAGCGCGGCCTGGCCCGTGCCACCGTTACCAAACTCTGATTACCGGCACAGGAACCACTTATGGCCATCATCGACTTTTACGATCGCGGCTGGGGCATCAACCCTGCCGGGGTCGCCTACATCCAAGGCGAGCGCTCTTACACCTTCAACGAAATCGGCGAGCTCTCGTGTCGCATCGCCAACAAGTTGCTCGCACTGGGCTTGCCGAAGGAAACCAAGGGTGCCGTCTGGTCAGGTAACGACGTCACCGCCTGGGCCTGCACACTGGGTCTATGGCGCGCCAACATGACCTGGATTCCAGTCAACGCGCGCAACTCAAGCGAAGAGAATCACTACATCCTCGACGCATTCGACTGCGAGGTGATGTTCTACCAAAACGATTTCGCGCAAATCATCACCGAGCTACGGCCCAAGCTGCCGAAGATCAAGCACTGGATCTGTATCGATGCCGACGCTGTCGATGCACCTTCGTTGGAGCTATGGAGTGCCGGCCAGCCGGCGAGCCGTCCCGAAGTCGCCCATGACATGGACGATGTGGTGGCGGTCTCACCCACTGGTGGCACTACGGGCACGCCAAAAGGAGTGATGAACACCCACCGCAGCCTGCAGACGTTCATCGCCCACTTCATGCTGACCTGTGCTTATCGCAGTGGTGAAAAGCTGGTGAATATGGCCGCTGCACCGATGACCCACACTGCCGGCCTGTTGGCCGTACCCTGCACGGCGCAAGGTGGCACTGTAGTGGTTATTACCAAACCTGATCCGGCATTGATGTTGAACGCCATTGCGCAGCACAAGGTCAGCGAGCTCTTTCTGCCGCCAACGGTGATCTACAGGCTGTTGGAAACTCCCGGTATCGAGAAGCTGGACTTCTCCTCGGTGAAGTACCTGATGTACGGCGCTGCTCCGATGTCGGTAGACAAGCTAAAGAAAGCTATCGAGATTTTCGGTCCGGTCATGACCGGCGGCTATGGCCAGACCGAAGCACCGGCCAGTATCGCCAACTTTCGTCCCGACGAACATCTGGTGGGCGAGCAATTCGCCGACGACGAACGTCTGTCCTCGGTCGGCCGCCCCAACCCGCTGGTCCGCGTCGAAGTGATGAGCGACACCAACCAGATCCTGTCGCGCGGTGAAACCGGTGAAATATGCGTGCGCGGCGACCTGATCATGAAGGGTTACTACAAGCAACCGGAGAAGACCGCCGAGACCATCGTCGACGGTTGGCTGCATACCGGCGACATCGGCCATATCGATGCCGAAGGCTATCTGCACCTCACCGATCGCAAAAAGGACATGATCATTACCGGTGGTTTCAACGTCTATCCCAGTCAAGTCGAGCAAGTGCTGTGGGGACATCCGGCCGTTCAGGACTGCGCCGTGATTGGCGTGCCCGATGAGAAATGGGGCGAGGCCGTCAAGGCCGTGGTCGAGCTCAACCCAGGCCAGGAAACCACAGAGCAGGAGCTTATCGAGCTGTGCAAAGCCAGGCTGGGCAGCGTGATGGCACCGAAGTCTGTCGACTTCACTACCAGTCTGCCACGCAGTCCGGTGGGCAAGGTGCTGAAAAAAGAACTGCGTCAGCCGTATTGGGAAAACGCAGCTCGCAAGATCTGACACAACCGGAGGGGTGCGAACTGGACACCGACCAACTGAACATAAGGAATTTTCAATGAGCAATATCTATATCGCCGGCATCGCCATGACCGTCTTCGGTCGCCACAACGAACGCAGCCTCGACGACTTGGCACGCGAGGCTTTCCAGGGCGCTTTGAAGGACGCCCACTGTAGCGCCGCCGATCTCGATATCGCATTTTATGCCGGCATGACCAATGGCCCGTTGCAAGGCCAGCTCTCGATCCCCGGTCAGGTCGTGTTCAGCAAGATCGGTATTCAAGGCATTCCTATCTATAACGTCGAGAATGCCTGCGCTTCGGGTAGCTCAGCCTTCAATCTGGCCGTGCAAAGTCTCAAGGCCGGTACGGCCAGTATCGCGCTGGCGTTGGGTGCGGAAAAGATGAACATCCCGGATAAACTCAAGGCCCTCTCGCTGTTCGAGGCTGGTTGGGACGTATCTTGCGCCGAAGAGAATTATCAGACGCTGGTGAAAATGGGCGAAGGCGTGGTGCCGCCCGCCGGGTCGGAATCGGACAAGCCTTACAGTAAGTTCATGGCCATCTATGCCGCATTGTGCCGCCACCATATGAAAACCTACGGCACCACGCAGCGGCAGATCGCAGCGGTGTCGGCAAAAAACCACACTCACTCGGTCCATAACCCCTACTCGCAATTTCGCAAAGCCTTCGGTATCGACGAAATCCTTGCCGCCCCTCCGATCACCTACCCGCTCACCCTGCCAATGTGCGCGCCGCTGTCGGACGGTGCAGCAGCCGCCATCCTGTGCACCGAGGAAGGACTCACACGCATCGGTGCCGACAGGAGCCGCTGCATCAAGGTAGCGGCCAGTGTCATCCGTAGCTTCAGCCATCGCCGGCTCGATCAGCCGGAACTGAACGTCGGTCACCTGGCCGCTAACCTGGCCTATGACCTGGCGGGCCTGGGGCCGCAAGACATGCATGTCGCCGAAGTCCATGACGCCTCGGCGATGGGTGAAATCATTCAGGTCGAAAACCTGGGCCTGGTCCCGTTCGGTCAGGGCGGTCCTGCGGCTGAACGTGGCGAATTCACCCTGGGCGGACGCATCCCGGTCAATACCTCAGGCGGCCTGGAATCGAAAGGTCATCCGCTCGGTGCTACCGGGATTGGCCAGCTCTACGAACTGGTGACGCAACTGCGCGGGGAGGCTGGCGCACGCCAGGTACATGGCGCACGCCATGCAATCCAGGAGAACGGCGGCGGCTTGCAGGGTATTGAGGAGGCAGCAGTCGCGATCCACATTCTCAGCAGATAGTACTTGTCAGAAAAATTTGTAGTGGCGAAACCAATCAAAACAAGAAGGATAAAAAACATGTTCCAAAACAAAGTAGTCGTCATCACCGGTGCAGGATCCGGCATTGGTCGGGAGTTGGCTATCCAACTAGTGGAAGCTGGCGCACATGTCGCCCTGTCGGACATCAACCAGGTGGGTCTCGACAAAACCATGAAGCTATTGCCTGACGCCAGCAAAGCGAAAGGTTACATCCTGGACGTATCGTCCTGGGATGCCTTCCAGGCTCATGCCGACGAGGTGAAACGAGATTTTGGCACGGCGCACTTCGTCATCAATAACGCAGGTGCCGCAGTCATCGGGACAGTTGCCAACACCTCCATCGATGAGTACGAGTGGCAACTCGGTATCAACATGTGGGGCGTGCTGTACGGTACCAAAGCGTTCCTGCCGATGATGCAGGCCCAGCGAGAAGGCTGCATCGTCAACATTTCCAGCGTATTTGGCCTGGTGGGTTTCCCGATGCAAAGCGCTTACAACATGTCGAAGTTCGCCGTACGTGGTCTGACCGAAGCATTATGGTCTGAACTCGATGGTAGCGGTGTACGCGCTGTGTGTGTGCACCCCGGAGGAATTCGAACCAATATTGAAAAGGCCGGACGACGTTGTAAAGCCGCCGGTAAAACAGAAGAAAGGTTCACCGCTCTGGCAGAAAAAATGCTACTGACGCCAGCGGCAGATTGTGCCGGCGACATCATCAAGGGGCTCCGCAACGGAACCAAACGCATTATCACAGGGAACAAGTCGAGCACCTTGTTCTGGATAAGCAGGCTATTTCCGAATAGTTATCCGGCATTACTCAAGTTGCTTGGCTGAGACCCAAAAATTACAAGATGTCTCTGTGTGATGCGAGGCATCACCTCCTCTCAGGAACAATCCCATGACCGACAGTTATACCCGCAAGCTTTTTATTTCTGCCGCTTGTTTCAACGTACTCGCGGGTCTTCCATTACTCGTAGCTCTGCGACCCGTAGCTGCACTGTTGGGGCTGCAAATTACCCCTACCTCAACCCTCTTCATTCAACTCACCACGTGCCTGGTTATCATATTCGGTTGGGCCTATTGGATGATCGCTCGCGATCCGCTGCAGTATCGTCCCTATATCCTGCTCGGGATAATCCTGAAAGTACTGTTTGTTGTGGTGGTTTATGGTCACTGGCTGGCGGGCAGCATCCCTTGGCCATTGCCAGTAGCGGCATCGGGTGACATCGTCTATGCACTACTGTTCTGGCGTTATTTCCAGCGTGCTGAGCGTTGAACTGCGTAGTGAAAAGAACACACCGATAAGCAAGTGACCGAAAAGCAGCTTCCTTTTGTGGAGGTAGCTGCGAGACTTGCCCCGTGATCCACATCGACGCCATCTGGCGGTCACCGTGCCGATGGATATGCGATCCGGAACCGAGAAAGCTTTCGCCCATCTCTTCCGAAAGAGGTGAGGATTCCACCGAGAGCCAGTCGGTCTGTAGGGGTAAAAACGCCTAAAAATAAAAAGGGGTCGCGAGATAAAATCTCGCAACCCCTTGAATTATATGGTCGGGACGGAGTGATTCGAACACTCGACCCCTAGCACCCCATGCTGGGGGCTGTTGCGACCCAAGCTATTGTTTTTAAAGGATAACAACTCTTTCTGAGCAAGGCAAAACATCCGATTTTTTGTGCTTATGCAAACGGTAAACCGCGGCTTCCAGCGGTGGTTTTGCGCGCAAATCTTGTGTATCGCGTGGAAATTTCTTTTGGCTGGTTTAACCATCTTCATATTGTTCAAGACAAGCTATTGTCAAATAGAGGCGATATTCACAAACCATGTCTTTGCGAGGTCGTTTATGACGCAGGCTCCAGAAATAGCCGCCGCGAAAATCACAGCATTCCAGGCGATCCTGGTTGCTGTAATTACTGCGGTGGGGCTCGTGGCGGCAGGGTATGTTGGTCGCTCAACAGTAGAACCACAACGCTGGCTCACTATTGAAGGCGTCGAATCAAACGAATTTCAGGTTGGACGTATTGTCGTTGAGGTCAACGGACACCACTTCTCCTATCCCTCGACCGCTGTATGGGCAGAATTTGGGGTTGGCATGTCGCGGGAACGCTTTTCTTTGCCACGATCAAGCTAAGGCTATCGCATCTCATTTCGAGCATTCCTTTCTAAGCCTGGCGCCTTTCCAACCATTCCTGCGGAATCGCAGGTAGTAGAAACCATCGTAAATTTCCCAACAAACGGACTCGCATATAGCCTCTACCCGTCAGAAGGCAGCTACAAATCGGCAAATCCGGTAGCAAGGCTTCTTTATCGTGTCGAGTGATAAAACTGTTCTAAAGGCGAAACCATAAGGAACCACCATGTCAAGGTGACCCCGAAACCAACGCAAGCATATGATCTATAAAGAAAAATTGGCGTTTTACAGCAGGTACAAAACCGCGACATCCCCCTATAAGAATCAATAACTTAGCGTTGTATATTCCTACAGTAGTTCCCCCCTCTTGGCGTCCTGCCAAAGTTCTCCCCCCACTCATTTCCACTGCTACGCTGTCCCCTTCCACGGAGGATTCGCGATGCCAAACTCAGATCTACTCCCTTCCCTGCTCTTCAAAATCAACGAAAACCAACTCGCCCTTGAGGCAGCCATCTTGGAGCTGACGCTTTGGGTAGAGCAGCGCGGTGCGACCGAGGTCGGTGGTAATGTGCGCGGCGCCTTGGAAACGATCGACAAGAACGAAGAGTTCATCAAAATGACTCTCGCGGTACTGATGACGCCGGAGTGATTTCTCATGGGCAGTAATCGGCCAAAAGCGGACTTTCAACGAGCACGTCCGCTAGAGTCTGCGACTTCTGCTCCCTAGATAAAGAGGTAATGCTCAGTGTTTATTGCCATCCTTCGATGGACAACTGAACCCGTCTACAATTTCAGAACATGTAGGTCTCACGTGAGCAATTTCCGCTAGGAGTAAAAATATGGAGACGCCCCCCGGCTCTGAAACTGAACGCCTAAAACTACGCATCGAAGTCCTGGAGTTAGAACTTCGCAAGCAATCCGCCACTCCACCTTTAGACTCTTGGTGGGCCAAGTGGATCAATTTTTTAATATTACCCGCTGCGATTTTGGGCATAGTTCTGCAGTTGACCCAAGCAAGTGGGGACATTAAGACTCAAACAAAAACAGATGCAGAGACTATCAAAACAAAGGCGGAAACGACCAAGTCTCTCCTAGAGACGGAAAAGTTACAGATAGAGCTCGCTGAACTGAGACAAAAGGGAACCGCGGTACCGCGCGAGGAATTCGAAAAGCTTGTGCCACGCCTTGAGGCTTCTGTAGGACAGCTTCGGACATTTCAATCTCAGGTTCAGGCGATCGCATTTATTCAAACACTAGGAAAATTCATAATTCTGTGGATTTTGTTTCATGCTATAGGGTTGATTTTTGACATTTTCAATCAATTTTGGGGCCCCATGGTGGTTGGCTCCTACATGTTTGCGATACGTGATCGCGACAATTTAACCGCTCGCCAAAGACAATATCAAAAGATTGTGCGAAAAGCCGGCCAATGGTTGGTAATGGCTCTAAATGCAATTCCCGAGGTATTACGTTGGTCGCTGCAATTATCGATTTTTGTAGCTCTAATGATTCCACTCTTCAACGAGGTAATTCGCGGTTTTGGGTCGTCACTCACATTTGACACCGTTATTGTCCAAGCTCAGGATTTAGGAATTGGGCAAGCGCTGGCCGAACTGAAGGCTATTCTGTTCGCAGGTGCTAAATGAGGCATATCTCATTCTAGAGCTGATCACTCGCGGCGCTACTTTGGTGCAAATGTATCATTCGATCCGAAGTGCCTAGAACACACTGACTGCCGCATCCAGTATCAATTGCCTGCGGTCGTGACAGGCTGCTTTGGGTTGAAAATGGACACTCCATTTCGGTGTTCCACCGACCTCAAATCTCACATGCCTGCGATTCGTCGCTTCATCCTCGCCCGAGTCTTGCGCATCGATTACTGTATATCCAAACAGTACAGATAAGGCATGACCGTGGAACCCCTCGAAATCGAAGACACCAGCGACTGGCTTGGCTGCCCGACTGAACTTGAGACCTGCCGTTCCTTCCTGCGCCTAACCGAGAACGAGGTGCAGGAACTGACCATGCAATTGCGTAAAGCCCGCGAAGACATCTTCGGCCTGGTGCAGATGCATGCCGACGTGTCCCAGGATCGGGATCAGCTACGAGCTGAGTTGAACCGCCTTAAAGGAGAGCATTCTGAACTATCCAGTAAGGCTTACAGCCTCCAGCTGATAGCCGACCAGCGAGATCACCTGTTTAGAGAAAACCAGAAGTTGCTCATGGAAAAGCGGGAGCGGAAATCTCTCTGACGTATGCCTGGCAAGCCTTCAGCGCAATCAGTCCCTGATCGCCGGCGTCGGTGATGGCGACAATTCGTTGAGCATGCGCAGGGTCGAGTCGGACGCGCGCTCCTCCATGAACCATACCGCGGGCTGCGGTACTGGCAGGCCTTCACAGCCACTGGCTGGATCCGTTAGGTTGAACGGGACTGACAACCATCCAAACAGTATCAAGTCTTGGGCACACATGAAAATTGAATGTACCAATAATGTGACTGCGTCCAGAAACTGCCGGTACCCGAGTTTATGATTGCCCCGCCCTCTGTGTTCGATCCTTCAGCATCAATTCGGTATTGACCACCACAGGCATCATGCATCTGTTTGTAAGCGTCCTCGCGGCGCTGTTTGCGAACAACAGTCGCGCCATCGTTCAGATACTTCACAATCCCAGATCTGGAGCTCTCGTTCACAGGCGCGTAGGCGGAGCCAGAGTTTGGAGAGGAAACCATTTCAGCGGACATGCAGCCAGACAAAATTGCAATGCTGATGACGACAAACAATGATTTTTCGAACTTCATGTACTGGACCTCTCCCACCTGAAAACTAATAAGCCCCGATATCCCCTTTGTGCTACGGACATGGTGCATTGCAACTGTGTCTGCAATGCTAGTTCTCATTTCGTCATTGCTCCATACGCAGATTCGCAGGTCAGTCCCCGGGCTCTGGCTTGGTCAGCAACTTCAGCCAAATCGCCCGCTCGTTGATCAACCCGCTTGAGCACGTCGGCGAGCATAGCGGCGTAACGGGCAGCTGCCTTGCTTGCGGCGGCAGTGCAGGAATTGCCGCTGGCTTCACTGGCTGCGAGTCGAGCGGCAATGGCATCGGCCGCCCCGCGCAGGCCGACAGCAGAAGCGCGAGCAGTGACAGCATCAGCAGTCGCTTGGTCGATGATTCGTTGGCCATCTTGCACCGCCTTGTTGATTGACTGTTGGTAGGCCTGTTCCTTGGTGCGCTCGACTGCCTCGTTGGCAGCACGGGCGTCGGCATCCCGTGTGTCGCGTGCGGCCCATTGGGCTTGCCATGTTGCGTCTGTGACACTCACGCCATGGTGGTATGCACCAAACAGCGCGCCGGCCACCAACGCCAGCGCAGCTATATAGGGAAGGATTCGCAGCCAGATGCTCATGCCAGCACCTTCAGCGCAGTGTTGTAGAAGGCTTGGCGCTCAGCCATGCCGTTGGTGCCGCCGTTGATGCGGCGAGTGATGCTGACGAAGTCGCCGGAGTCGGCCAGCGCATTCAGGTTGCGCGAGTTCCAGAACCACGCCGCCGACTTGCACGCCCACTCGGCCTGCTCCAGCAGTTCAGGCGTACGCAGCAGGCGATCGTCCCCGAACAACGCCTTGCTGCACGCGAGGTAGTTGTCGTGCCCCGTAATTTGAATCAGTCCTCTACCCTTGTACTTCTGCCCGTCGCCGTCAGCCTCAGGTGTATTGCCCAGCCGTTTCGCGAGCGTGCCGGTGTCGTACTTGCTCAGGTACTGGTCACCGCCTAGTTCCTTCACGTACTGGAACTGGCCTGACTCATGACCCACCTGGGCGACGAAGGCCGCCATGCGCAGGCGCGTGTTGATCTGGGAGCGATCCATGGCCAAGTTCAGCGCAGACGCAAAAACTCCGGCCTGCTTGCCAGCCTTCGGGAGGATCTGCAGCAGTTGCTGCTGAGTAATGGACATACTTTTCTCCAAGCAAAAAAATCCCGCTCAATGGCGGGTGGTCAGCAGCGATCGGGGTTGGCGCCGGCGCTTGGGAATTTTGCGGCAATCGCCTTGAGGCTTAGTCTTCAATTAAACCTTTAATCTGCCGCTCTTCAACAAAAGCCACCACCCGCGGATCATCACTTTGAAGTTCTTGAACACCGGGACAGTTTTCCTCTAACTGCGGAGAGGAAAACAAGGTAACGATCTCGCCATCCTTCAATTGCGCATAAATATTCATATGGAGTACCCAGAGAAATACACGGTAAAGGTTGGTGATCCGCCTGTACTTGAGGATGTGGCGACAAACTGTTGCTTTGTAGTAATCATCAGCCCGGAAAAATTTGAAGCGACTGATTGGCCTGTCCCTACCGAAATCGAGAGAATCTGTTGATTGATATTGGCAGTGTCGGAAAACACGGCCAGAGTAAGGGCGGAGGCGCCGGTACTTCCGACTTGTAATTCCCCAAATGCCTCAATAGCATTCGCGGGAATTACAGTTATCGGCGTCACAACCTGGTTCGAAACACTGCCTGTGACGGTATAGGCTTGTGCTAGCTGAATCCCTATTTTTCGACCGCGCACCGAACATATTTTAAATTGCGAACTCGCATTGGTCGGGACCACGGTGAGCAGGGCCGAAGTCGTATACCCGGAGGGCATGTTGGCCCCGCCATAAATCGTCGGCATGAAGGTGTTCGGAGAGGCCACCCCGAGCAATGCCGAAACGCTGGTCGTCGGGTTGTAGATGGCATAAACCGCCACCCAGCCGCTCACCGGCGCCGTGCCGGTATCCATCGCATTGATGCCGGTCGTGGCCAAGTTTATCGTCTTGCTGAAGTTGGCCAGGCGGTAGGTCGTAGCGCCCAAGGTGGTGCCGACTATAATTTCATCTGCCGCCACAGCAGCGGACGCCGAAGCTGCCGACACCGTCATATACAGGTTGGTCACGGTACCGACAACGGGAGAGGATTTGATCAGCGCTCCGTCGCGCAACTGCGCGATGTATGATGCATACGTGCGCAGATAGTCATCGATCAACGAAGGCGATTCGGAGCCTGCGGGGCTGTTGCTGCCCGCAGTGGTCGATAGATCATTGATTGAAGAAGGGATCGGCATGTTTGTTTATCCCAATAAAAAAGCCCGCGGTTGGCGGGCTTTAGTTGAGTGAGGGCGTTACACCCTGGAGGTCATAGTGGAGTTCACTATTACTGACTTCATGATCTGGAAAGGCGTTGCCGTCGTCATAGGGTTTGGAATCTATGGCTTCTGGCTAGGGATCACTGGTCGTTGATCAGATGAGGCGCCAGCAGCGGGAGAACCTTATTCGCTTTCTCGGCGCCCAGCGACAGTAGCCCGCCGCCCTGACTTGGAGCCCGCAACAGCAGGCTGCGCAAGGCATTGCTGTTCAGGGCGGCATTCGCCCCTCTACCCGCCGCCACGGCCCCACCAAACAGCAGTGGCGACACCATCCCCGACCCAGCGCCAGCAGCCCCAAGGCCGCCGAGCATCAGCCGCTGCATAGCGCCGTGCGGGCTTTCGCGAGACTTCAGGAATTGCGCGCTGATATCGGCGATGTCCTGCAGTTCCGGGTTGCCGATGTTCTTCATGTTGGCCAGTCGGGCAATGGAGATATCCCCATCTGCTCCGTTCTGCGCCAACTTCTTCAGGTCGAGCATCGTCCCGTACTGTTGACGCACTTTGGCGAATGCTGCGGCCTCATCAGGCTTGAGTGAGCGATTCAGCGCACCCATCAGTGACTTTTTCAGGTCGCCCGCGTACCAGGCTTCAGGGCTGTTGCGCTGGCCGATCCGGTCCAAGGTTTTCTTGATGTTATAGGCGGCCTGACCGTCGATTTCGCCGTTCTGCGCCTTGCTCATGATCTCTTCGATCTGCTTCTGGATGATGCTCGCCTGACCGCTTTCAAGCTCGCTAGATGCGCGCTGTGCGTGGTCGGCCAGTTCCTGCGTAAAGGTCGGGTCGATCTTCACCTTATTGCTTTGCAGGACAGTGTCGAACTTGCTGCCCAAGTCACCCTGCGCCTTGCGCAAGGCCATGGTCACGTTGTCCGAGTCTTGCCCGAAGGTGCGCGATACGGCGCGGTTCAGCTGGCCTTGCATTTTATCGATGGTCGCAGTGCGGCCACTGAACGGCATGTACTCCAGCGAAGCCGCGAGGGCATTCATGGGCTTGCTATTGACGACGCGGTCGGCAGGGATATCAATGTCAAGATTTTTGGCTTTTTGCACGAGCCCGGCTACTTCCGGGCTGATTTCTCCGCCTCGAATGGCGCGACCGACTGCACGAGTCGTATTACCGACAACAGCCGCGGCGCCAGGCACTGCGCCGCCAATCATCACGCCGGTACTGGCATCCTCCGGATTCACAAGTCCCGCTGATGCGCCGCCAGTGATTCCCCCGCCTACCATACGAGTCGCCAGCGCAGGCAAACCGGTCATGCCGCCAACCTTGAAGCCGCCCGAGCCGATTGATTCGATCAGAGGGCTTATCTTGGCCGCACCAGGCAATGCACGCGCACCGTTCGCGAGAAGACCGCCCATTCCAGCCGTACCGGCGATTTCCGTTCCAAGCTTACCTGCTTGATAGGGCAACGAATTTTGATTTGCCCCAAGGGTTTGCATCATTTCATCTACATCGGCGCGGCGATGACGGTTCCTCTCTAGGGATAGTCCTTTCCCCGCCAGGGCATCATTCACGACGTCATACGGCGCAAGCATAGTGGCACCAATTGATGCTGCTCCCCTGCCTGCGCCAGCCAGCACGTTCCCGGCATCCTGCATCAGCTCTTGGCCGGCATTCGGCGGCAGCATAGGCAAGCTGCCGAAGCGGCCAGCCTGATGCGTACCCGAAGGCGCGGCAGCCTGAACTGGAACATTGGCAGGCATGGCCTGAGCGGTGGCAGGTTCGTCCCATGTCACACCGGCAGGGTCTGGCATGCCCGCTCGCTCATCAAACACAACCCGGCCATCTGGCGTTACCAGTTGGTCTTTTTCATTCCACCGTGGCGCGTCCTTGTTGGCAAACTGCGATTCACTTGAAAACGACTTGTGGTAGGGAGTCTTGTAGTAATCACCGAAATGCATCTTGCCGTCGTTGGCGTTCATGCCTGTGCGGGCATTGGGATCGCCTTTTTGCAGCCCGGAATAGAAGCCGCGCATGTCGTAATCAGCCGTCGGCGACGGATCGAACGGCACGTTGTTTTGCTTTACCCACGACTGAAACTTAGCCTCTTGGTCAGGTGGAAGCTGGGTCAGGTAAGACGATTGCTGCTTGCCAATGAATGGCATGTTCTTTTGCAGAATGGCTGCAGGGCCTGATGCAGCAGCGGCCTGAGCCGGCGCGTCATCCCATTGAATAGAGCTTGGATCAATTGCCATATTCAAGTCTCCCATCAGAATATTGGATTACCTTCCGCCCTGACGCATCCTTGCCAGTACGCACAACACTTGCTGCGCCTGCAGGAGAATTCTGGGCTGGCTTCAGTGGTTGTAATGGATTGCGCGGCGTGGCTTTTTCCGCCCCACGACCAGCAGGCACCTCCATATCTTTTGTCGCTTGAGCGCGGGCGAGGGCTTTTTGCTTGATCACGGCCTCGCTATCGCCAACCACTGGAAAAAAGGTGCGGATGTTGTTATCGACCTCGCCAGGCTGCGCAGCGGCGCCCGTCTTAGCGCGCAAGAAGCCTTCTGCCCACTGTCTTTGCGCCTGCGCTACTTGCTGCGCCGCCGGTCCTGCTAAAGCGTTCGTATACGGGGTATTGGTGAGCGCCACGCGTGCGGGCGAAACCGTGCCACCGATTTTGTCAAAGGTATTTAAGGCATCCCGCATTTGGCTGAGGTATAGGGTGTTTTTGCCTTCAGACT
This sequence comes from Pseudomonas sp. C9, assembly GCF_002000165.1. Classification (NCBI taxonomy): domain Bacteria; kingdom Pseudomonadati; phylum Pseudomonadota; class Gammaproteobacteria; order Pseudomonadales; family Pseudomonadaceae; genus Pseudomonas; species Pseudomonas sp. C9. Next base: position 869,754 of record NZ_MPAK01000001.1, read on the forward strand.
CTGTGAGTTTGGTGGAGGCGCCGTCCTGAAACGGTGTGCCCGCCTCAGTAACAATGGGTGACACTTGGCCAGTCCCCTTGTCGACCCGATAACTGTTGCCGTCGGGGCCGCTAATGATCTGGATACGACCAGCCTCTCGCTGGACGTTATTGGCTTCTTGCATGGTGGCATTCTTCTGGCGTTCATTCGCTACGCCGGCCCAGCCCCGCGCATCAGCCGCTCGCTCGCCCGGCGTCATGCTCACAGCGAAGGTCTGGCCGGCAGTCGGCACTGCGAATTGCTTGGAGCCGCCCATGTCCACCAGTGTCGGCGCGACGTAGGAATTGATGGCCTGACCTACAGGCTGGCCATATTCGTCGTATTGCATGGTCTGTTTGCCGCCGTCGGCGCCGGGCACGTCCATGGTGCGCGCGACCTTGCTTCTCCCTGCATTGGGCAGTTGGGCATATTTGGCGATGTTTTCCGGGTCAACGCCGAGCGCAGCAGCGGACTTCCAGTCGAAAGTAGCGTTCCCGTCGGCGTCCTGACCGTACAAAGTCGGGATCATCTGCGCCTGCTTTTGGAGCATGTCCGCCTTCTGCCGCTTCAGCGCATTGGCGCCGGCAGCCGAATAGCCGGCGATACCGGACAGGCCCGCCGCGCCCAGCGTGTTGATCGGACCTCCACGCCCAGCGGTGGCCAGCCCGCCGAATGCCGCCGACAACAGCCCCATCCCCATCGGGGTTTGAGCAAAATCTAACAGCCCACCAAGACCTTCAGCCATTTCAGACTCTCCCGCGACGCTGCGCAGCGTACTGCTGACGCTGAGCAATCAATGGATTGGGCTGACCTTGGGCGATCTGCGCAAGGGTCTGCGGGCCGTTGTTGGCCTGCTGCATGGCTTGAGCGCCGCCCATGGGTTGTTGCTGCTGGCCCTGAGAGAGCAGGCCGTAGGCTTTCTGCCCGTAGCTTGCCGCGTCCATGTAGGGCTTGGCCGCCGTGTTGAAGTTTGAAAGGCTGCTGCCCATCGAACTGAGCAGGCCTGGGGACGAACTGCCGCCTGCATACGCTGCGTTGCCCATGGTGCCGGACACTGCCGGTTGGCCCAGACCGAAGCCTGCACCGCCCGTAGAGGCTCCCGCAGTGCCTGCTGTCCCGGCACTACCTGCCGCACCACTCGCTGCGCCCGAGCCACCACTCAGCAATCCACCTGCCGCGCCGCCTGCATAGATCGAGGCGATGGTTTTGGCAATGGTGTGCATGGTCTGGCCGGGGCCGGTATTAATCCCCGCCTCCTGAGCCTCGCCATAGCGCTGCGGTGCTGCGCCGCCCCATTGGTCCACCAGAGGCTTGTCGTTGGTACCGAGGACCTTGTTCCACATGCCGGTAGAGAACGGGTCAGCCGAGCCGTAGAGCAGCCGAGCAGGGTTATCCTTGACCTGATTGCCCATCGCGCCCAGGTTGAACAGCTCAAAGCTGCCCACATCGCCGAGAAAGCTCATTTACCACCCCCGCCCGAGGACTTGGTCGTCGCGGTATTGCCCAGACCAGAGCCAAACACGCCCGACATGGCCGCCAGTTTCTTGTACGGGTCGTTCTGTTGGTCGGTCCAGTTCTGATACAGGGCGTCAAGCTGCTGCTGGTAGTTGTCCTGATACATGTTGGCCTGCTGGCCGAAATTGTTGGCCACATTCATGGCCTCGTTCTCGTAACCAGGCGCCAAACCCAGCATCTGGCTGCGCAGTTGGTCGTTGCGGCTCGCGTAGTCCTGACCAAGCCCGGCGTTGAACTGGCTGTTCTGCATGTTGCGATTGATCTGATTCTCGGCCAGACCCTGCTGCGCGGTGTAGTCCTGCATGCGCATGCCCGAGGCGGTGTTGCCGAGGTTCTTGGTCAGGTCGTTGAGTGAGTTCTGGGTTGCGGCCTGATTACCGGTGTTGCCGAACGAGCCGGAGCTGACCATTTGCGTACTGAGGCCGGGCGCGACGGCATCGTTGTAATTGCGGGTGATGTCACCCAGCGCCGCATCGATGTTCTGCTGCAGGTAAGGGTTGGAGCCGGCGTATTGGTTCGTGCCGCCGTTGCTCGCGTACCCGTATGGGTTGTCGGTCGCGGCCTTGCCGGAGTTCAGCGAGTTGGTGACGGTGCTGCGCGCGGCATTCATCGACGGATCGCCGTAGTTGAAGATCTGCCCGAGGCGCGCCGTGGTAGAGTTCTGGAAGTCGTTCATCCCGGCGACTTGCTGGCCGCCATAGCTCTGATACGGCGAGTTGGCCAGGCCCATGGCCTTGTCGCTGTAGGCCGAGGCCAGCGGTTTCAATTCGGTCGGGATGGACTGCGTGGTCGAACTGGTCTGTCCACCACCGCCCTTGTGCGGGCGAATCTTGTCGCCACGGAACGCCGGCAGCGCGCCAATCGCAGGGCCGCCGAACTCAGCGCCGAGCTGTTCGTGCAAGGCATCTATTTTCACAGTTCAACCTCCAAGACTTGGTAGACCGGCGTAAAGCCGCAACGCATCCGGTAAAGACGGGCCTGAGCAGGCGCAGCTGCACATCTCAGGCGCGAGCACCCGAGCGACTTGGCCATGCTTTCCAGTTCGTCAAAGAATTCTTCAAAGTGCCCGTGCGGGGCGTACATCTCGTAGATGTAGAGGACGCGGAAGTTTGGCAACTGCTCGACGCCGACGACGCCCCAGCCTGCGATGGCTTCGTCTCGATCAAGGCGTACTAAGGTCCGTTCACCGCGGCTCAGCATCATCTTCAGCTGGTCACCAGTGATCTCCCCGCCTGAGGTGGCGCAGGCCAATCCTAGGTTCTGCGCGCCCTGCTTCCAGGCCACGTCGATATGTGATGTCGGCACAACGATGAGTGTGTTCATCAGTTACCTGTCAGGTAGCGGTTCTGCACCCAAGTGCCGGGCGTGCCAGAGGCAACACAGGTCCAGCCCTCGATGAAGTACTTGGAGCCGGCCGTGCCGAGTTCAGCCGGCGCGGTGTTCTTCACGGTGTCGCCCTGCAGCCATGTGCCGCTGGATGGAACGGCCGCGAGCGCTGTGTAGAAGCCGGAGATCCGCCCCTCGGAGATCAGGTTGATCTGCGTGGCGTGCTCGCGCAGTTCGCGCTGCAAGAGTGGGTCGTCCGTGCCGACGCGGGGCGTGGTGTTCGCTTTCATGTCAGCGGCCCCCTGCCGGTGCCGAATCGGCATCCATGTGAGTGACGCGCACCGGGCCAGCAAAGGTGAACGTCGCCTTGTGCCAGCGTGCGGACTGGCGCAGGTCAAACTTGCCATCGAGCACGGCGCCGGTAGCCCCAGCGGTAAAGCCGGTGCCGGAGTTCATCTGGATGAAGGTCTGCGCCGATGCCGACGTGGGCGCCAGGGCGTAACGCAGCTTGATCGGCCCGAGGCAGGTCACGGCGTAGTCATCCCCCACTTCCCCAGTCGTCATCGAACTGGCCACCGACGTGCCGGTCATCGACTGCAACTGGTGTGAGGTGTTGAAAATGGACATCGATTTGCCGCCAGCCAGCCAGAACTGCGAGTCGAACGAGTAGGACGACAGGCCGTCAATGGTGGCGGAGATGGCCGACAGCCCATCAATGGTCACGCCGCTCGTGACGTAGTTGAGCGCCGCTTCGATGCTGCGATTGGCCACGCCCCACTTCTTGGCGACGATGTGATAAACCAGTGCCGAATCTGGCGTGGTTGATCCAAGTGACGGGTAGAACACCCAGACCAGATTCTTCTGCCGATCGAACACGCAGACTGTCCGGTAGCGGTACGCCGGGTTCGAGTTGTCGTAGAAGTATTGGCGCACGTACCCGTCAGCCACCGACACAGGCCGGGTGCCGTCGAATACCCACATGTTGTCGTCACCGACGAAGAAGTGAGCGCCGCCAAGGTCGCAGATTGCCTCTTTGCCGACGCAGCCCGCTTCACCGCCGGGAACCTGAATCCAGTTCCACACGGTCGGGGCGCCAACGTACTGGCCGAGGTAGAGCGATTTAGCCTTGTAAGCGATGGCGTACTCACCCAGGCGCATTCCGGCAGTGAGCCGGCCAGCGGTGGCAACCAAGCGCCCTGCCGTGGCCTGGGTCGCGATGCTCGGCGTCCACGACGTATCGTCGAAGGCCGCACTGCACTGCCAGCCATCCGGCTTTTCTGCCCCGTCATTGACGTTCAGCGCCATGACGAACGCGCCGACCGTGAACAGGATTTCAGCCTTGGGCGCGGTGGCTACATCAGCAAACGCTGCCCCAGTGGAGCGCTGGATCACGTCCGCACGGTTCGCGCATAGCGTGGCATCGCCGAACTGGGTGATGGACCAGCGGGTGTCGACGCCGCCCGTGTAGGCTGCCGCTCGACCGATATCAGTCCATGCGCCGGCCAGCAACTCATAGAGCTTGGTGGTGGTGCCGGCGATGATCCGGCGCGTGTCGTCCAGCTTGGACACCACGGCCGCACCGATGCAGGCTGCTGCGAGTACAGGTGTAGAGTCGGGTGTTGCGGGCTCAGGCGCACCCTCCATACCGTTCTTGTACGGGATCAGGTTCGAGCAACTGGTGATGAGCCCTGGCGTGGTCACGTCGGCATCAGGCGCAAAGCCGATCAGCGGAATCATCTGGCGCGCACCTTCATGGTGGAACCGCTGTACCAGTCAGCATCGTTGATGCCATCGACAGCAATCTTGTACAGCGCCTGCCAGACCGTCAGACGGGCGTCATTCATGATGAACGGCGTGGCGGCCAACAAAGCGCCGTACAGGTAGGCATTCGGCCAGCTGGTCAACAGCCAGTTGGTCGGGCTGGAGACGGACAGCGCTGGGATCTTCTGTTGGTAGGTCAGCTCCAGCGAGTACACGGCATCCGGGATCGGCGCCAGTTCCACGTTAGAGCCGACAACAGTGAACACGGCCGGCATGCCTGAGGTGTTGGCTGAGAAATCAGCGCTCAACTCATCCGGGGAGCGGTAGGACAGCGGCTGGTTGTAGCTACCCAGCACCTGGATACGGCGCATCCCGAGCATGTCGGTCGGCAGCGCCACGGTACTGGTGCCAATCACCGTGGGCAGCGTGACCTTGCTATCCATCGCCCGCGCTTTCAGGTCGATGTTGAGCTGACATTCGGCCAAGGTGATGAAGTCCGGCACGCTGGTCGTCAGGTCGCCACGGTTGAGCCAGGATGCAACAGACGCCTGCAATTCGGCGTAGTTGGTGATGCTCATACCTTGCCCTTCCAGATACGAAACACGGACAGGTCAGGGTCATTGAGCATCCGGCGCATGTGCTCTTTGTTGGCCATGCACTCGTGGAAGGTGATTTCGTGCTTGTTGCAGTAGTCCTCGATGATCACGAACGGGATCTTGGCCGCGTGCTTCATTTCCGACCCGCCATGCATCCCGGCGTTGTGCAGGGCCTTGGTGTGCTCAGCGATCGGGGTGCAGTCTTGCGTGCGCTCGACTGTCATATTCCCATCGTGGAAATGAAACTTCGTATCGAGGTCGAGCATTATGCATTCTCCATCGGTGAAACCTGGACGCGGCCGGCGCCGGAGAACACGCCGCTGCCGGCAGCATCAGCCCAGATCGCGGCAATCTTGGTGAGCCCGCCAGTAGCGAGGATGACCGGGTCACCTGGCCCAATTAGCAGGTCGGTGTTGACCGCGACAGGCGTGCCGGTGCCGAGGCGAATACACGCGGCGCCAGTGCACGCGACGCGAATGTACTTGGGCACATTGCCCGCCGAATCGAGCGGCAGCGTGGCGCTGGCCGAGGCAACCGAAGTCGTGAAGGAGATGCCCGTCACCGTCACAGTGATGGGATTTGCGAGGGTATTGCTCATGGGTGAACTCCAAAGAAAAACGCCCCGTGAAGGGCGTTAGATCAGGCCGGGTTCAGAAACACGCTGATCGCGCCGACGGCAGACGTTGCGGTGCCGGTAAGGTCGAAGCAGATGGAGTCACCAGCAGCCAGCAACAGGTCGCTTGCCGTGGTAGAGAGCGTCAACGCTTGCTGGGCGTTGGCAGTACCGACCAGGTTGAAGCTGGCCGAATGCAGCGCAGTACCGGCTGTGATGGCGGTAGCGCTGGGCACCTTGCGAATGACGGCAGTGCAGGCACCACCAGTCCCCGCCACATCGACACGACCACGGATGGCCTTGACGGTGTACGGACGGTCGGCAGTGAACAGCGTGCAGTCAACGATTGAAGCGGTGTAGTTCAGCGTCAGCGGGATAAACCCACCGTCACCGCCAGCCGCGCCCTCGATGCCGAGCGAACTGTCGGCATTCTGTTTGATCATGGGCATGTCAAATTCTCCTCAAAGAAAAGGGGAGCCGAAGCTCCCCTTGGGTCATGACCTCAGGATCACAACACGTCGTAGATAGCTCCAGAGCTCTTCGGAGCGCGGGCCTCTACAGTCCACTCAACCACCAGTTCGCGCTGCTCAGCGTCACCGGTCTTCGCGAGCTCGATGGTGCTGAATGGGCGCAGGTAGTTGATCGACCACTTGTCTGCCTGCAACACGAACACGTCGTTCGCATCCTGGAAGCGCGAAGGGATCGCCTTCAGCTCACCGAAGTCCGACACGTATACGTCGACCGAGGCGAACAGCTTGGCGTCTTCGCTCTTGTCGAAACGGGTAGCGTTACCGGTGAAGGTGGAGAAGGTCTGCTTGGCGCCCGGTGGCAGCAGGATCGAATCCGGATCACCGCCAGCCGTGAAGCACTTCTGCAGCACGTCCTTCAGGCGCGCCTCGGTGAAGGCAATCGCAGTGCCCTTGGTACGGCCGGTGTTGCCGGTGTACGAAGCCAGGGTGCCGCCGTTGCGGTTCACGTTGTCCACAACCCAGCCAACCAGACCGCGAGATTGGCGCGGCGCGGTAGCGGTGACGTCCAGCTGGGTAGCCGAGCTTTCCATGTCGCGGCGCAGCTCCAGCGCGGCCAGGCTGAGCTGGTAGGCCAACTCATTCTTGCGGCCGGCTGGGTTCATCGCCTGCTGGGTGCCAGACACAACCACAGTCTTGGTAGAGATCTGGGTGCGGTTGTTCAAGCGCACGCTTGGAGTCACTACCTTGGCGGAGGCGTTGTCGCCTTCTGCCTGGGCGTTGTTGCTCACCGCGGCAGCCAGGTCCTGGGTCTGCCATTCGTGCAGGGTGTTGGACGCGGTGCCCTTGGACGCCAGCGAGATGAACGGCGTGGCAGTCGGGGAGATGCGGTAGATGGTATCGGTCAAGTCCTCACGGTTACCGATTGCGGCAGTCGTGAGGAAGGTATTGGTAGGTGCGGCCATGATGGTGCTCCGGGATTAATCAAGGAATTGGAGAAAGACCTCGGCGCCAGATTCAACAGTCCCTGACTTCGCGTGCCGCTTTGCAGCGGTAGTGCGACCGTCAGCGTTACCGTTTACTGTCACGCCTGGCTTGACCACCCGCTGCGGAGCTTCTTGGACCTTCTTGGCTTGCACGTTGGCTTTGGCCATCAGTTGGTCGTAGAGCATCGCTTTGCGGGCCACGATGACGTGGCGGTGGTCGGCAATGGACGAAATGTCCTCAGCCTCGAACCCCTGCTCTTGCAGGAACTTCGAGATAGCGGTTTTTTCGGCTGCAGCCTTGGCATCGTCTTTCCAGTCCGGGAGCTTGGCGAGGAGGTTGTCCTGCTGCTCGGCCAGGTAACTTTGGTGGGCTTGTGCCTGTTCGTGCTGGAATTGCTGGGCGAGTTGTTGCTGTTCCGACATGTTTTTCTGATACAGCGCCTGTCTCTGTTGAAAGAGATGCTGCTGTTTCAGAAACTCCATCGGATCGGTCTCGCGGAGCTCGTTCCAGTCGATTTGACTTTGTTGCTCTAACACGCCTTCGAGCTGAACGGCCATTCGCTGGAGTTCGCCGGCGTATTGCTGGCGCTCTTGCTGGGCCTGCTGGACGACGGCATCTGCGGTCTTGCGTTGCTCGGCGGCCTCCATCGTCTTCTTGGTGTAGTCAGACTGACGCTGGTAGCCATTCAACAGCTCGCTCAGGGGAACCTGAACCTCCTTGCCATCAATCTTGACGGTGAAGGTTTGCGGTTCTTCCTCGGACTCGCCGGGTTTTGCTTCTTCCTCCAGCTCAGCCTCGACTTTAGGCTCAACCGGTTGTTCTGGGTGTTCTTCGGTGCCTTCTGGCTGCTCGGCAGCAATAGGCGGGTCAAGCAATGCAGCAAACGCCATCGCGCCGCCATTGACGTCAAGCGCGCCGCCGCCACTGTCGCCGCCGGCTTCGTTCATGAGGAAATGGCCGAGTGCGCGGTGAATGAAGAGGCTCATGCTTCACCTCCTGCATACTTGCAAGGGGTCCACCCCTTTCGGATGCCTGGAGGAGTGCCGCAGTTCTTGCAGATTTGGCCGCCAAACTTGGAGTCATCGACCATTTGATGGCTTTCATGGGCAATGAGCGGCCCACCGGTGCGGCTCACTTTGACGATGTATTCAACACCATCAACCACGACTGGGAATGTCCCGGCGTTTGCGCCAAGGCGGAGCACATCGCGGACTAGCGCCTCGGCAGAGCTACCAACTTTTTCGTCGGCAGCATTAAGCGCCGCGCAAATTGCACGTTCAACGGATTCCAAAGACATGGATTGTCCCTCGGGGATTTACTTACGAATGATTACGGATTGGCCAGTCATGTAGGCCTTCAGAACCGCAAGATCTCTTTGGCGCGGTCCGCGAGTGTTTTCCTGTGCTGCAACTCCAGATCCGCCAACTTGCCCGTCTCCAGGCTGTGCGTGATCGTGGCCTTCAACTTGGCCAGCAACAGGAGCGTCAGGTAGATCTTTTCTCGCCCCTCCTCGTCCCTTACCGGTGAGGTTCGCCATGCGTTGGTGTACTCCTGCTCGATGCTTTCAAATGCCCAGATGAACGCCTCGTTTTCGAGGCACTCCTTGGCCCGGTTGCCCTCGTAGATCCGCTCTTCAAGCGTTGCCATTCGGCGCCCCTTTGGTGTCCGCACTGGTCTGCGCGTTGCTCATGCTGGTGTGGGCCTGGATCTGCGCCACCAGCACCTTGGTTTCGTTGTCAGCCACAGTCTTCCACTGGTCGAACTCAAGCTGCATGCGCAGTTGCTCGGTCTTCTGCTGCTCTCTGAGCGCATCAAGCTGAGCCTGCTGCTGGCTTTCCAGCGTCTTCTGATCGGCTTCAACCTGCTGACGGTTGGCGTCGACTTGGGCCTGCATGTTCATCTTGGCCGTCTCAAGCTGAAGCTCATGCTCGCGATTGGCCTGATCCAGCTTGGCGTTGTTCTCCAGCTCCATCTGTTTAAGCTGAGTGCTCGCCTGGAGCTTCATCTGCTCAACCTGCATCTGCGCCTGAGCCTTGGCCTGTTCAGGGTCTGGCTTCTGCTGAGGAGGCGTCTTCGATGGATCGGTAAAGAACTTGTCGGCATTCTTGAACCCGAGCTGCTTGGAGAGCTCGGTAGCCGCGTGATAGATGTTGTCCGGGGTCGCAATGCCAATCTCCAGGCCTTGCGCCTGTACTTGCCCCAACATGGTCAGGTGCTGAATCTTCTGGTCCTTGTTGCCCATGCCAATGCCGACGTTGATGGTCACGTCGAACTGGTTGCTCCATTCGCGCGGGTCGATTGGCACCCAGCCACCGGTGAGCTTGACGATCTGTTCTTTCTGCTGGTACTGGCAGACAAGCTTCAGGATCAGCTTGAACAGGTCGACGTAGCCCTCGGAGAAGTTGCGGGCGATCAGGTCGAGGCGCATGTCGGCGCGGTTGGTGATGACGTTCACGCCGGTAGCGGTATCGTTCAGTGAGCCGCTGTCATTGCCTTGGCTGTAACGCGTCCAGCCGGTCTTGTTCTCCAAGTCCTGCTGCATGTACTCCATCATCTGCATGGAGTTGCCAATGTCTGGTGCGCCCTGATCGAGACGGCCAACAGCGCCGGCTGTCTTGACCCTCACGACTCCACCCGGGCGCGAGGTCAACAGGTCATCGAGATTGACCTGATTTTCCACGGCGAAGTAGCGGCCATTCACGGCCAGATACATGTTGTCGAGCTGGGAGCGCAGGATGCTGGTCTTGGTCTTCTGGCTCTCCATCGCCAGATCAGCCACCGACAGCCCGAAGAACTGGTGAGGCAGTGGCACAGGGGTGATCGACACAAACGGAATGGCGTCGATTGCCTCATTGTCCAACAGCGTATTGCCCGCCATCGTGACCTTGCGCAGCTCGGCAATGCCGTCACCGTCGAAGTCGCAGCGGATGTAGCTCTCAAGCACCCAAATCAGGTCTTGGCTCTTGTCGCCATCACCGTTGTCGTCGGCGTAGGCGTTCTCGTCGTTGTAGCTCAGGCGCTGGACGCGCTCGGAGTTGACCGCCTGATCGCCGTCCTGCGAGGTCAGATCATCCACGTTCTTGTAGCCCATGGATTTCAGCTCGGACCGCGAGCGCTGTACCCTGTGAGCTACAAAAGAGGCGGTCTCGATGTCCTTGGCATTACGCGCAATCATGAACTCTTCGGGCGGCACGTTCTCGATGCACACCTTGCCATCGGTCTTGGTGCGCTTGCAGACGACGTCGTAGACCAGCTTTGGCGGCATCGACTCAATCTGTTGTATCTGCTGCATGACCTGAGGCGCGGACTGCGGTTGAGCCTGAGCCTGCTGTGTCAGTTGGGCTATCGCCTGCTGACGCTGTTCTTGATCATCCTCGTCTACAGACGTGGAGTGTTCGGTGATCTTGACCTCGTCGTCTTCCATCAGCTGAGTCAGCTCGACTTCAGACAGGCCGCGATACTCCTCGCGAGTCTCCTCGTTGCGAGTGTCCCACCAGACCTTGACGATGCCGTTCTTCTGAAGCAACGCATCCTTCATCCACGTGTAAGCGATGCGATGACCGTTGTTCTTCTTGTAGAAGAGGTAGTTGACGTATTCAGTCGCCTGCTCAGCCTTCTGCTCGTCGCCGGGCTTGGTCGCCTCGAACTCGGCCACAGTGTCAGAGCCCACGAACGTGACCATCAGCTGAGGCAGCATCGACTCAATGGTGTCGCGCACGTCGGTAGAGACCACAGACGAGCGCCCATCGACCTCAGGCGGCGCCAAGTCACCCACCGCCATGCCGAGGTAGTAGTACATCGACTTCTGGCGCTGCTGGCTCAGCTTGGACGATGAATACCCAAGCGACTGGCGCATCTCGGCCCCGACCAGGGCTTTGAGTTCGTCCTCGGTCAGACCCTTAGTCATTTCGTGCCCTTATGCGTTGTTGAGCTTGCGATAGTTGAGCTGGCCGCCCCACTCATCGTTGCTGAGTTGGTCGGTCACAATGGCGAGGTAGCGCATGACGTCAGCACCGTGGCTGAACTCGTCGTGACGCGGATCACCTGGCTCGTTGGTCTGCTGATTGATCTGCCGGCGGTAGCGCTTGAGGCACTCCACCAGTCTTGCCGTGCGGTCACGGTTGAAATAGGTGCGAGGGAACACTTCGCGAACACGGTTGATACCCTGCTCGACGTGCATGTTCGGCACTGGCAGCACGGACCAGCCCAGCTGACCCATCACCTCGGCGTCTGACTTGCCGCTTTGGTGGCGCTTGGCGTAGCCGTCATGAGGCAGATAGACATGACCCCAGTTGATCGGCTGGCCATCCAGCTGCAAGCCCTTGAGCTCGGCGCTGTACTCGGCCAGCGTGCGCTGATGCCCTTCGATGTAGTGGATGATGCGGATCTCGCCGGCCACCTTCTGCGCCAGGATGATCGTCATTGCGTCATTCCAGCCAAGGTCGAAGATGACGTGTGTCTTCAGCAGCCCGTCGTGCGGAACGTTGCCAATGCGCGACTCGGCCTGACTCATCTGCTCGAAGTAGATGGCGCCTTCAACTGCCGGCATGCACTTACCTTCCCAGATGTGAGCATATTGCTCGGGCTTCATGGTCGCTTTGGCGTGCAACCGCTCCTGCTCCAAGACTTCAGGGAACCAAGGGTTGTCGCTGTAGTTCATCAGCACTGACACGCAGTCAGGCGGCGGCGTAATGACGAAGCGCTGGTGCGTCTCGTCAGACTCAAGCTGTGGGTTGTAGCCAGCCCAAATCTCAGACCCAGGCTTACGAATGGTTGGCAGTAGAACGTCCCAACTCTTCTTGACCACCGCGTGGGCTTCTTCAACCCAGACGATGTCGACGCCTTCATACGACTTGATCGAGTCGATGGTGTGCTGTTGCAGGCCGGCAAAGCTGAACTCTGTGCCGTTCCTGCCCTTGATATAGGCCTGCTGGACGTCGTAGAACGATCCCAGCCCTAAGCCAGCGATCTGGTCAGCAAGCAGCTTGTGGACCGAATCAGCGATGCTCTTCTGGATCTCACGAGTACAGAGAATGCGCAGCGGCTTCTGAGCGCCATGCAGCAACAAGGCCCGGGCAAAGCTCCACGACTTGCCACTCCCCCGTCCGCCGTACGCCACCTTGTACCGGTGCGGCTCGAACAGGAAAGCGAGCTTGTAGGGGAACTCAATTGCCATTGGGCTTGACGAAGCTGATGGTCAGGCTCTGATCAGCTGAGTTGCCGCCTTCGCCATTGTCGTCGGCAAGGTTGAAGGCTTGGCGCTGGCCCTTGATGACCTTGAGCTGGGCGTCAACACCGGCGTTCAGAGACCTGGCGAAGTCGCCGTGGTTCTTATCTGTCACGTCAGCCTCAATGAGGAACGTGCTCAGCTTGTCAGCAATGCCATGCCAAACCGCCAAACTGGCGCGATGTGACAACACAAGCGCAAGTGCTTGGTCCGAAGCTTCAGCGACAATCTCAGCCTCGGTAACCAATGGGTCCTTATTGGCGCCACTGGTTACCGAAGTGGTTACCTTGCGTTGAGTCGCAGCTCTGACTTGCTCAGTCAGGTCTCGCTCCCAGCCGTTCTTCTTGGCCCGCTTCAGGATCGTTGCGTGGTTTGCACCATGCAGCTCACCAATGGCGCGGATCGAAAGAGAACCAGCCCGGTAGGCACGTTCAATGGCCTCCCAATCGGGCTTGGCTGTCATGTTGGAGTCCTTCAGTTATTCGATCTCTCGATAACGCGTAAGCTGCTTGACCTGAGCGCGAATGACCTCTTCGTCAACCTCAAGCCCTGCCATGTAGGCGAATGCGTAGACGGCCCGGACGTAGGCTCTGAACCACCAGGGCAGATAGGCGCGAACCTTGATGGTCTTGACCATGGGTCACCTGCAATGAAGTGCTGATATTCCGTGTGTTCTGGGGTGATTCGCGCAATCTATTGCGGTGCTGGCTCTTGCTTGATGATGCGACCGAGGATCACGGCAGCACCAAGGAATGCGTTAACAGTGGCGAACACACCCGGGGACACGACACCTTGCAGCGCTGGCCAGTAGGTAGCTGCAGCGTTCAACGCGACCAGGATCGCGGCAATCTGCACGCTGTACATCTTCCAGAGCTGCTGCCATTGGGGAATGAGGTTCATGTGCGCTCCGAGCTACTGGATTGGCAGATATGCCCGCGCCGGGAAATGGCGTAGAGCACGATTGCTCCATGCAGGGCCATGGTGAACGGGCTGGCCGTGTGACCCTTGATGTTGAAGATGAAGCTGCCGAACGCTGCAATGGCGACCACGTACAGGACTATCGCAAGGACTGGATCGTCCATCGGCCTGATGCGGCGCAGGTACTCAGCCGCAGCAATCACCACCAGCACACAGAGGAACGCGTCGAGCACCTGCAGGATCGTTTGCATTTCATGCACCTCCTGTGGCGCCGAACTTCCCAGCCAGGGTTTTTAGACCCGGGATGATGTTCATGGCCAGCAGGCCGATCAGGAAGGCAACGCCGTATTGCGTTTCACCGCCTGGCTCAAGATGGAAGAACCCAACTGCCAGAGGTGTGCAGAAAATAGCTGCGGCTAAGCCAGTAAAGACGGCCATGAGAGCCTGTTTGCGGGTCAGGCCTTGCAGGAACATCAGCGAGGCCAATGCTCCAGCAAACCCGCCGATGACTACGCCGTACTTGGCAAGCAGAACTCCAACAGCAGTGGTGCTTGCGGGTTCGGCCATGGTGTGACTCCAAGGAGTAAAAAGGGCCGTGGTGAGCGGCCAAGCGCTGGAGGGGCAGCGATGAATTCTGGGCATAAAAAAACCCAGCGCGATGGCTGGGCTCGAAATACTTGTTCTGCCTAGATCTTGAATAATTCTTTCTGGAGCTGTTCGAGCAAATTGTGCCCGGTCCACGTCATTCTAAAAGTCGATACGCCAGTCAGCTCTTGCTCCTCTCGAGCGAGAAACCCACCGCTGACAAGTAACTGCAGGTGGTAAATGTCGGAATCTTCAAAGTTAAGGTTCTCCCCGTAAAGGGCCCCCTCAAGATTCCGCTCATCAACACCGTGAAGCCTTTCCAAGTCCTGGATGCTGGTCAGCAACCCAAGGGCAACGTGTTTATCTCGTTCCATTTTTCAGTCTCGGCATAGAGCAAGGACCTTTTCCCTGATCGCGCACCGAGAGTACCACCACATCAACCGCCCACAAAAAAGCCCGACTCGGTGGTCGGGCTCTGTCTGTGGTGTCGCGCTGAAACAGCTGAACACCGTGCCATGAAAGCAGTTCGTTATCCGCGAGGAAAGAACTTTTTACGCTGCCTCACGAATCGTCTCCAGAGCGGAGTCAATCCAGGCGACTCCGGCCTTAATGACCTCCCGCGACTTCGCCTCACCTATGCCGTGTTCCCTTGCGATGCGCAATGCCGGCCATTTAGCACCGAAGTAAAGCCAGATAAAATTTCCCATCTGCTGATCCCGCTTCGTCAGTCGAGCAACTGCCCCATCCAGCACCAACGCCAGATCATCGGTCACTGAATATTCCTTCACTCCTCCATGGCACTGTGTGTTGTCGCGCATCAAGGCATAGAGCGGGGAAACGTAGCGAGGCACCCCCATGCCGTCCATCCGCCAATAGCCCCACTGCTCCAGCATCCACTCGGTATCCCCCAAAGCTTTACCGATGTACGTTCGCTTTTTCATGCGGCCTTCCTCGGATCTGGATCACTCAAACCGAACAGGTCGCGCAGCAAACGATCGGCAGGTTTGCTCTTCGCATTACCCTCAATCAACCAACGCTGGCCGAAGTCGTGGAACCCGATCTCTGCTCGGCTCCCGTGCCAGCTGGCAACCATGTCCAGCAGACACGCCAAAGCTGCAGCGCCGCCGATCTTGATCTTGGCAAATTCTTCACCGGCGACTGTCAAAAACATCCGCTCCAGTTCACTCATGCTTTTACGCGGGAGCGGTGCAGCGCTTTGATCGTTCATTGTGCTTTCCCCCTGTACTTGCTGACGAAGGGACGATTCATTTCGACCTCCTCATCGGATGGATTCGAATTGCCGCAGAAGTCGACGAAGCGCCCATATTCCCCTTGCTGCTGGACAAGGCAGCTTCCGACCTTCGCGTGTCGGCATTTGGGCATGATCAACTCGGTTACGCCGTTCTGGCCCTCCTCGCTGTCCATATCCCGGTGAACCAGGATGATGCAACTGGCATCAGCCTCGATCTCGCCAGAGTCGCGCAGATCGCTCGCCTGAGGCCTTTTGCCCACACGCTTTGTGGAGTCACGGTTCAGCTGTGAAAGCTCGATGACAGGAACGTTGAGTTCTTTCGCCAGGCGGAGGATCGCCTTGCTGATTGCGCCGACTTCCTCGCTGCGCGTCCGCCCTCTTCGCTCCGACTGAACCAAACCGAGATAGTCGACCATGATTCCGGCCAAGCCATGTTCACGCTGACATTGCCTTGCGGTTGATCGAATGCTCGCCGGGGTTTGATGCGGATCATCACAAATGAACAGCGGGGCTCCGTGCGCCTTGGCTACAGCTCCGACCATTCGAGCCCAGTCGTCATCCTGCATCTTCTCCGGATTGTCGAGCCGCCGCAGGTCCACACCGCCAAGGGACGCGATAGCACGCACTCCCAACTCTTCACCCGGCATTTCGATCGAGAACACCAACCACGGCAACTTCGCAACGCAGGCGTTGTGTTGCGCAATTTGCAGCGCCAGGGTGGTTTTCCCACTACCGGGAAGGCCGGCGATGATGGTCACCTTCTTCGGGCGAATCCCCTGTATCAACTCGTCAAGCTTTTGGAGCCCGGTCGAAGGCCAATCCGATCTCAGACCAAGATGTTTGTCATTGACGCCTTCAGCGGCCAGACCCATGACGTGATCCAGGCGGTGGTACTTCGGGTGGTCGTCATCAAGGTCGCGTAGATCTGCAGTCGCCTGCTGAGCCAACGCGATGATCTCAGCCACCGACCTGTCCTCACCGACTTGCTCTCTGATCACGTCGGCAGCCTGGACAACCTGGCGCAATACGGCGCGTTCCCGAACGTGACGCGCGTAAGCCTTCCAGTTGGCTGCACTAGGGATGTTTTTGGCGATCTCGACGGCGAATGCCAGCGTGCTATCACCGCTTGGCAACCGAGGACGAAACAGTCCAACGGTTACCGCGTCGATGGGATCCCCCGTTGCTTGGCAATCGACAATCGCCTGGTACAGCGCGGCGTTCTCCAGGTCATGAAAGTCCGAGCTTTTTACCTTGCTCGTAATTTCGTCGAACAGCGTCGGGTCCAACATGATTGCACCTAGGACGCCGTGCTCCGCCTCGATGCTGAACAGTTCGCGGCTCATACTGCACCTCGTGCAGATGCCCAGTTGAAACCGATAGCTTGCCCACCCGCTTGCCGTAAGCGATCCAACGCGCGATCCCCGATGTAACGAGCGAGATCCGCGGTTACAAGATTGGAAACTAATACCGTCGGCAGGACGAGTTGGTAGCGCCGATCGATCACCTCGTGAAGAACGCCAAGCTCATACGCGCTGCCACTTTGAGCACCGACCTCATCAATCACCAGCAAGTCGAAGCTCGCCAGTTCGTCGAGGACATTTCTGTCCGAATACTCGGCGCTTCGATCCATGGCTCCCTTGAAGACGCGGATGATCTCAGCTGCTGTGGCGATTACTGCTTGAGCCCCGTGCTCACGGATGACCGCCTGGACCATCGCGCACGCAAGATGGGTTTTGCCGTTACCGACGTTGCCGGAAAGGACAAGTGAGCGGCCGGCAGCGTAGTTATCGGTAAATTGGCCAACATAACCCTTGCAGGCATCCAGAGCCTTGGCCATAGCCGCGCCCCCTTCGACGGTCCTGTAGGTGTCGAATGTGCACCCGCTGAAACGTGGGGAGATACCAGAGCCTACGAGCAGCCTGTTCAGGTCTTCAGCCTTCTTCCTACCCTTCGCCAGGATGTGAGCCTCCGCGGACTTCGGAGTTGTGTGCAAAGCCTCCCAGTGGCAATGCTTGCAACCACGAGTCATCACAGAGCCGTCGAATTGCTCAATCTCGGAACTGCTCACCGAGCCATGCAACGGACATTCGAGGTCAAAGAAGCGGACTCGAGGCGATCTGCAAAAATTAGAAATTTGCGCCACTCTTCACCTCCGGATACATCTCTTGCGTATGGTTTGGCAGGCCGTGAAAGGCCGAGCTTGAGCTGACACCGGCCGGCTTAAGTACGTCGTGCCACCGCTCACCGTTCAGCCAGGTGGCGGCGTTCGGGATGTACCGTCCGTCGTCCTTGGTCCAGTCCTCGGAAATGCAGTGACTGCCCAGGGCGGTGATCAGAGTCTGGTGTAGCTCGTCGTTCGGCTTCAGCTTCGCCCAAGCTTTGGCAGCGTCCTTGCGCCCCTTCTTTTTCGGGTACAACTTCCAAAATTGCTCAAACCCTACCAACAGGTCCGGAGTGACCATAGGTTTAGGTTCATTGACTGGTTCATAAGGGTGACTGGTTCTGGGGGCAGCTGCTGCCCCACCCCCTGGGTTATCTCCTGCCCCAGGTGGGTTATCTCCTGCCCCACCCCCTAGGTCAGATGCCGCCCCACCATCAAGCGACAAGTGAAATACGTTCGACTGATTCAACTCACCTTTCCGGCGAAACTCACGACGGAGAAAGCCGGCCTTTTCCAGTTCGCGGATATGCAGTTTCACCGTAGAACGGCCGATCTCACATTGGTCGGCAATGTGCTGATAGGACGGCCAGCACTCACCTTGGTCATTGGCGTTGTCCGCAAGCTTGATCAGCACCAGTTTGCGCAGAGGATTTCCTACCTTCGTTTTCATGGCCTTGACCATCAATTCCATGCTCATAGGTCAGAGCTCCATCTCGTCTGTCACACGCTTGATGAAAGCGTCGTAGGATTCAGCCATGACGAACCCCTGCTCCTCCAGAGCCTGCCGATAGGCCTTGGCACTGCCGTAGAGCACCCAGCGCTCGCGCTCAGGGAGATGGCGGAAGCTGGCATAGGTGGGCCAAGGTCCGGCGATTTTGCAGGCTGTGGACGGCTCAATGTGTGCCACGGGGAGAGTTATCATTGAAGCGCCTCCCAAGCCGGCAGTTGCGCTGTTGATGGCGCATCACCATCGAGCCGCATGACATGCTCCCTGTAAGCCTCGTCAATGACCGTCGTTGCATCGAGTATTTCGACGACATCGCTAGTCATTGGTCAGCACTCCAAACCAACATCCAACTCGGTTTAGCAGCGGCCTTCGCAGCTTCGCCATGCCAACCAATCGCCTCCAAGATAAATCTCCCGGGCCGCGCTTCGTATTTCGAAGCCTTGACGATTGCATGCATCACCGCGGCTTTTCTTTCGAACTCAGGTACTTCCCGACTGGAAAAACCTTTTGCTGAAAGTGACAATTCGGCCTCTGGCACCTCCGATTTAAGGAGCTGTAACGCGCGCTTCGCGTCTGCGAGGCCCATTTCATAAGTCATGAAACGCTTAATGCCGCGCTCACGATGAGTGCCTTGTACGCAGTAGCCAATGCAGCCGATATCGAAGCCCAGTTCTTTGGCCGGATCGCGAAGCATTTGCGGCATACCCCGAGGGGCCAAATTCAAACGAGCTTGTTCACTACCGATTGCGTGTGCCATGATAAATACCTCTACGAGATGTGTTGTCCTGGTTGCACAGGACAATTTGATAAGCCCGGTTCCCGCCGGGTTTGTTGCTTTCTGCACCGGGTGAATTTCATCATCCACCCGTTTGAAATAATGCAAGTCCTGTCCTGGCTGACGTTTTCACGCCGCCTTCACCGATTCTTCAAGCACCAGCAAGCTCTGCCGCACATGGCCGATTTCTTTCTGGATGCCCGCCTTCTCAATCTGCGAAACATGACCATCCGCTATGGCGTCATGAACGGCGCGGGACACATCCCCGGACTCGGCCGCCAGGTGAACCAGCGCTTGAATCAGGCTGACCCCTTCAGGCTTCACTTGAGGCACCAACTCGTATCCCAAGGCGCTCGCCAGTAACTGCAATGGTTCTGGGTTTTTGCTGTGCACCAGAATCTGTAGGAACTGCTCCAGGTTCAGCCGATGCGAGTCGTCATTTGGATTGCTGCGGTTGAGCAGCGCGGTGTGGCTCATGCCCATCAGGTGAGCCAACTGCTTTGGCCCCGCATCAAGCACTGCCTCATGAATTGCGCGATGTACTTGTTCCATTCGGGAAACCTCTTGGCGGTTGTCGTGGCAGCACGTCGTACCGATGAGCGAAACTTTGCTCATCGGATCAGGCGGCAGATTGCTCGGAGCTGGTGGATGAATTACGCAGATAAGCCCAGTCGATATCAGGACGCAGTTCTTCACACGTCACCGCCCTCCCCGACTCGCGATCAAGATTGATGGCGAGCCCAGGACCAGCCAGGCGATACCCGTAGGCAATCTGTTTGAGGTTGCCGACGCTGGTGCCACTTCGCTCGGCTAGAGCATCCAGTTGGGCCGGCTCCAAGGAGCGGATGTGTTCAAGTAGCTTCATGGTGACCTCCGAAAGAGCTCAAGATTACTCTTTGCTAATTTACATAGCAATAGCAATTCATAATTTACTGTTTGCTAACGCAAGGTCACTATTCGCCTATGGATATGAAAACTCTTCGGGTCGAAGCGCTGCGGCGTGTCATCGGCCCACTCAGCCAGAAAGACTTCGCCGACCAGCACGATCTGGACGCGTCCTATTTGTCCCAGATCCTCAATGGACATCGAGGCCTGGGCGAGAAGGCTGCGCTCAACCTTGAGCAAAAGATCGGCTTGGCACCTGGTGTATTGGTTAACCCGGGTGGCCATGGGTCCAATATCATCGAAGGTGAGTTCGGTCGCTTTGAGGTCGTGCGCGAGCAGTCCCCTGCATACCAAGCCATGCTGGGGACCGCTTCACCCAAGTCGATCGCCATTATCGATAAGCTGGCCAGAGCTGCGGCTAAGGGTAAGCTTCAGGAGTCGGACCTTGTACTACTGGAGGGCATCGCCGGCCTCCTCGAAAAAGCCCACTCTGAAAAGCCTTGAACCCCAGATAGCAAAAGCCCGGCACTAGGCCGGGCTCTCTCCTCTACTATTTCAGCAAGTCCTCTTCCCTTCTCTGCCACATAGCCTGAAGCTTGGTCAGCCCCTTGCCAGTGATCAGCGTCGAGCAGGTCGGAACAGTGCCGTCGATTGGATGATCAAAGGTGCCAAGTTTCACATCGAGCAAACCTGCCTCAATCTTCGCCTGGTATGGCTCGTTAGTCCTGGTCACCCACCCCTTCTGGCGCATGAACTGCAACAACCGAGTGCGGCCGGTGCCGATGATCTTCGCAGCCTGGGCTGCGTT
This sequence comes from Pseudomonas sp. C9, assembly GCF_002000165.1. NCBI lineage: Bacteria > Pseudomonadati > Pseudomonadota > Gammaproteobacteria > Pseudomonadales > Pseudomonadaceae > Pseudomonas > Pseudomonas sp. C9. Next base: position 890,375 of record NZ_MPAK01000001.1, read on the forward strand.
GTACGTCTTATGCGACACAGCGACCATGTCGTGGAAAGCCACCTTTGGCGCGTCTTGCTCAACCCTCACTTCCAGCTCGTGGTTCTCTTTCGAGAGTTCAATGTTGTCCGCCTCCAATGCGACGACCTTCGTCACGTTTTCGGTGAGCAGCGCCAGAAGTGTGCGAGGGTCGCTCAATGCAGTTGCGTAGTCGAAGGCTGGTTTCACATTGGCCTCTTCGAGTTCGTGCAAGCGGCGAACAACCTTGCGTCGAAGCGGGATGCTGTAGCCGGTCAGAAGCGTCTCTGTCAGCTCTCGATCCAAGTGGAAGTTTTCGGTGTAGCCCCGGGTGTCTTTGGTCTCCTGGACATGGCTCAAATCTGAGCCATCCTTTTCCAGCTCATCGAGCATCTCGCGGATGTCACGAAGCACGTTTTTATGCTGCTTCCCAGTTAGCTCTGCGATCTCAGAGCTGCTCATGGTTACAGCACGAGGTGAGCTCTCAGCAACTTGAAAGCTTGCCGTTGCGCGAGGAGCCTGCGCATGTTCGCCAAATGAGAGGTTCATTGCGCGCGCTCCAAGCCTGCGTGTACCGAGTCGACAATGACTTTCGCCGTATTAGCCGCCCGGAATAGGAGCCAAGCTTGATTAGGCGTGATTCCATCGCCCCCCATACCAGCTGCTTCAAGCGATGATTTCAACTCACTAAGAATGCAGGACGCCTCCTCAAGGGCATCGATTACTGAGATCCCTGGCCGGACAGCAAGAAGGTGTTCCTGGTCGGGGTTGCAAATCGTGAACGACAACTCCACCGTTACCGGCATACAGATAGCGCCAGCATTGAGTTTTTCGTTTACTGCGGTATGCTTATCCATGACGTTTTTCCTAGAAGATTGACGTTCTGCTTCATGGCCTCAAGCGTTGGCGCGCTTGGGGCTTTTTCATGCCTGTTGTTTTTCATGCACTAGCTCCTGCTCCATCATTTTCCTTAGCCGGAAAACCACCTCCCCGTTTGCTGACCTCCCGTTCTCCTCTGATTTCGCGCTCAACCAGTCTCTGACATGGGCGGGTAAACGAATCACCAGCGGCCTTTTCTCTTGCGTCATGCCAATCTCCAATTTTTTTGTCAGTGATCGTTTGTGATCATTTGATACCTCTTGTGATCACCTGTCAATAGCGATCATAGGAGATCATTTCTAGTCTGGTATAGTGATATTTAAACGTATATTGACAGGCTAAAAGGCTACCAATGACTGATGCAAAGCCATTCTCGGAGCGACTCCTATGGGCCAGATCTGAGGCAGGACTTACTCAAAAAGACTTGGCATCCAAGAGTGGAATAAGCCTTCCTCAGATCGTTAGGTATGAGGCGGGAAGATCAAAACCTCGATTGGGCGGAGCTCTTAAACTAGCTAGAGTGCTGGGCATGGACGCTTACGATCTCGCACCCGAATTGAAGAGGACTACTAAAGAGATAGAGATAGAGTTTTCTGATGCGGAGTACCAGTTTTTGCATGATCAGTCTGAGGTTTTTGGCATCACGGTCGAAGAGCTAATTCGAAAGCTCACCATGTACGGCATCAAGAACAACCTCAACGATCCCAATATCAGGCAGGCAATCGAAGAAGAAGAACCCGGGCTTATTCACCGAATCGAAACTCTTAACGATGACGACGACGATCCCCTTGAGTCAGAGTCTTGACGAAAAACTTTCTCTAAGGAACAGAGCGCACGCGACTCTCTCATAGCAATTTTCTGCCGACCCGCGCCTTTACTTCCACGTTCGGCTAGATCCGCTTGGGCACTACGCCTATTTATCGACCTCTACTTTAATTAGCCCGACCCGATGCCGCACCCTTCGCGTACTTGTGGATGCAATGACTCATAGGTTTATTAACACCTTAACTAGATCACCAGTAGCCAGCATTTGACGCTATAAAAGCGCAACATAAAACATCGTGTACGTTCCGTAACGGGGGTTTACACGAGCGTAAAACCCCTTGAGCGTAACGCTCAGGATGATTTAGGTGAGCGTCCAGGCTGCTTTGCGTAAGCGGGAGCCATCGGCCTAAGCCAACCTTTAATCGTTTCGATAGTTTTGGGCATATCCTCCGCCCAGCCCTCACTTTCTAACCGCGTCCTAACGTACACAGCCATATCCGACAGACGGGGATACTCCTTCTTTTGTGCATCTGATTTCCATTTTTCATCCGCGATAGTCCTCGCCCTTTCTCTAATTGCGTCTTTTATCTCATTGACAACCGCGAGCGATGAATTGAATGCCGCACTTTCCGACCTATAACGCCTCTTTAAATTTTGAGATGGTATAAAAAACAATTGCGCAATACTAAAAACAAATTCTGAAAAGTCTTGCAAAGCTTCAGGGCGTCTAACTGAAGCATCAGCCAGATGCTCTTGCACTTTAATCAATGGAGCGAGAACAACGCCAGCAAGATCTAAAGACAGATCAAAAAGCTCCTTTTCCGATTTAAACTTCCGCGACAAACCCACGGCCGATATCATCGCAAGCAACCCTACAACCTCATTTTGGACTTTTAGCAAGTCATCACTCAAAAAGTTATAATCTTCAGAGGCGTCGGTAAACTCCTGTGCTGCTTGAATAAATAAATCTCGAACTTTTTCAAAATTCTCGCTCATGCCACTCCCTCAACAAATCATCCATCGTTCTTTCAAGAAACAGCCACAATAGCATTAAGTCTATCGCCAGTTAGCAAAATGTAATAGGTAGCAGAGCACGTTCAGGGCAACGATTTGTCAGCCTGGGACGCTACTGACTCTCAGCTAACGATTTCCGCTTCAACCGTAGCCAGAGGTTGAAGCGGGTGGTGTGGAAGACTCACCCGTTTGGTCCGTCTGCTCCTCATCGAACCGTGCTCCGAAAACTTCTCATTCTTCGCAGGCGTTCACGAAAGCCGGGAAGGCAAATAGCGGAAAACTCCCTCGCCCGGCCTCCTCCAACGCGACCAACAAACGGGTGGAAAACACTTTCGTATACCCGCTTGGGCTAAAGGTCCGTAAGGGAAGGCCGATATGCTGAAAATGTTTCTTCGGCTGCTCCCTGTGGCTAAGACATCTAAAAGTCAGTCGGGCTCAGCCACCATCCAGCTACAGCTAAAAGCCAAAGCACTGCTCATAGAAAACCAAAAATCGTTCAACATTACCAAAACAGGACGCTAGCCTTGGCAAGATTCAATTTTAAAGAAATCGCGTCAGCAAAAGATGGTGGTGGAGACATTGACCAGTTTGAAAAATTCAGCAAACAGTTTTTCGAGTCAGTTCTCGGCCACGATATCGTCAAAGACCCGGGCCGCGGTGCTGATGGCGGCATCGACATTTGTGTAAGAGTAAAAAGCAATAGTGGTTATGAGCACTGGCTGGTCAGCTGCAAGCATTATGCTCACTCGGGAAACTCCGTGGGGCGAGGTGATGAAGAGGATATCCTCGACAGGCTGGCAGAACATGGCTGTGATGTTTTCGTAGGGTTCTACTCTACGATCGCATCAGAAGGGCTATTTCAAAAACTCGAACGACTGCGTATAAACAAAGACATAAAATATAAAATCTACAATTCCGAGGACATTGAAAAACTACTACTTGATAGCATTCAAGGATTCCGCGTAGCGAAACAGTTTTTCTCAAAATCGCTAGTGAATATGTGGCCGCAAATTATTTCTTTAAATCCAACCTACTCTACAAGCGACGCTGTAGAAGCGGCCCCTAATAAGTGGATTGTAGAAGCAGCCTTTCCAGAAGGGTCATGGAGGGCATATTCAAACTCAGCAGAACACGCAGCTCTGATTGCAAATGAGTTAGTTATGCAAGAAATTCATGCACCAATGTTTCTAGCTGCCTGGAAAGATGCTGTACGCTTATTCCAAGATTTTTTTGAAATTCCATGCACTGGAATTGATGCCGCATTGAGCTGGAAAGAACTTCCGCCCAAATGGTCCGCAGAGATCTCGTTGACAACATTGTCACCGAATCCACGCTGGTCACTACTCGCCATTTGGAGTCTCGTGGATGCCAGTAAAGTTCGCTCCATCCTTAAAAAAATGGATCGTGATGCCTCACAGCGGCCTGTAGATTTGATGAGTTTTGAGTTTTTATCGGGCGACACAGGTACTGATCGCCGAGACATCCTGACAAGGCTATTTGCGTATCGCTGCTGATACCGCCCTCAGTATGCCTTGTCTCTCGGACAGAAGACGTAAGGGGCATTGGCTGATCCCCCTAGGTTGCGCATCAACAGGGTGTGCAACCTAGGGTCGACAATCGACGAATATTCAAGAAATTATGTTTCGGTGCCGCAGGTTATAGCGCTCGAAAAAATTTACCTGCGCAAATAATTCAGTGTTCAGCATGGGCCACACGACCCCGAACCTGAAACTAATGTCTCAGCACCAATGCCCGGTCGATATGTCGATAACCATTTTTCTAACCGGTCAATGACCTCAGGGGAATCAGTGCACCTGTAACCCCGCCCCTTCTGTACAATCTGTTGCAAATCTTCAGGGAGATCACAAGCCTGGCTTCCGAAATACCAGAATTTTTTAGCTACAAGGACATTTTTCCCACTCAGATCATGATCCATGTGAGAGCAGTCATGATTATCACTTTCTCGCTGAAACCAATCACCCTCCTCATCCTTGAAGTAAATATTGTCCCCTTGGCGATTAGCGTCATCTCCGTTTCGTGACGGTTGCTTCGGCAAAAAGCGCGAATCTCGCCCGTAGTCCTCAAGCGAGACCACTTCATCGATCTTGGCAGCGTATATGAGCTTTCCTCGAAGGCCGTGGACAGCTGATCCAGTCCCCACCAACCAACTCCCAGCTTTCGCGTTACGTCGAATCACAGGCATACAAGTGGCCAGCGTTAAAAACTCGCCGAAGGGATTTGGAGCAAAGCCAGTGTCATGAGTGATGACATAGCCATAAATTCGATTCATGTGTATTACTCGCTGCAGATAGCTAAGACGACCACTACTAACTGTATCAGTTGCTAATGGTGATTTAGCCGCACGAAATGCTACGGTCAATACGTATTCGGACCTGTTGTTTTTCACTCAGCCTGCGAGACGAGAAAAATGGATTTTGATTATCGCTACCTCATTGCTCTTATCTTTGCGGCCGCGGCTTTCTTCGAGGCCGTAACCATCCGAAAGCTACTGCACAAGCTGAACGACAAAATAGACACGTTGGATGCCATTGTCGTTAACCTGGAGAGCCAGGTGGCGGACGCAGCGCACGAAACGGCATCAGCTAAACAGGTCGCGCTGAATGCCTGGGACGATGCGAAGAGTCGACATTTCGAGATCATCTCAGCAGTAAACAATGCGCAGGAGAGCAGATGAAACTCTTGAATCTGGCTCTGATTCTTATAATTGGAATAGCCATCGGCAGGTTCACGGCGCCGGGCGACCCTAACGCAGTGCCCACCTATGGAGAAACCGGTTACCCCAAAAATTGCCGGGCTGTGATCCAAGCCAATCTCGATGCATGGACAGCCAAGCAATACTCCGCTAACGACATTTTCTTATCTATTGCTAGGAACTGCGGCAGAGCCGGTCAATCTTGGGGTCAATAGCATGTCCTCCCTTCAGACTCCTTTGAGACCCACTCCGTGCGGGCTTTATTTGAGATGAAGTAAATCTATCTGTACCTGTTGCTAATGGTGGTTTAGCTGCCCAGGGTGATACGGTCAATCTCCTCACTCCGCGTGAAGAGATAAGAGCATGGCCGCACTCGAAAAGCGCTATCCCCGCGAGTCGTTCACCAAGAAGCTGGAGCGGATTTGCCAGAGGCTGGACGAGGCATCCATCCGCACCATCGCTCACAAAGACTTCTTCAATAAAGCAGCGACGTCCCGGGTTGAGATCACCTCACTGTGGGTCGTGGGCTCATACGCCCGCGGCGCACTGTTGTGTGGCGACCTGGATCTCGTCATTGAGTATCGACTCGTTGAGGGGCACCACCCTATGCCTCAGACGATAACGAAGACATTCTTCGGCGCCCTTCCGTACGTTAGCTATTACTTTGGCAAGCCAGAGAGCAGCACGTCGGGCGTAGTATTCCTGAATCCAATTCCGATCTGGACCGAGCCAGGCTGCGACTGGAGAGCGGCGATCGATTCAATTCAGCCTGTCTCTAGCGCCGGCCGCGCAGCGCGCGAGACGGACTCGATAGCATTACGGCCGGAACAGCTCTACATGGAGCCCGAACGCTTGCAGCAGCTAGCGGCCCAGGAGAAAGAAGGCCTGCTTGAGTGGGAGTTTGCTGAGTTCACTGCAGCCGACCTTGAGCCGGTACTGCTAGAAGCAATCAGCCACCGAGATAAAAAGCTTCTCCGGATTGCCTCCATGATGGGGAAGAAATCCCAGGTACTGATTCCCGCAATAATTCGACTGATGACAAAGCACGAACGCTTTGGAGTCTGGAACTCCTCAGATAGCTATCGAGCAAAGCTTAGCTGCGGGGCCACTGTTCTACTCCTAGGGCGCCCTGCCTTGCCGTACTACCCGTTCGAAGATGAACCAACCATCAAGCAGTACGTACTCATTCCTCATATCAGCCAGAAGGGCCCTAACGGCGCTTGGATAATCCGGCGCGGCCCGAACCATCCAGACTCTCAAGCACTCGCAAACAGGCATGCCTATTATCTCGGGAGCCAAGGATCCCCAGATACGGTTGCATATCGCGATCGCAGCAAAGCTTGGTCAACTGAACTGCTGGAGCTTTTCAACACACGAGAAGAGGCAGAAGAGTTCGCTAGCTTGTGGGATGACGGTGACGGGGCGCTGGAGACAAGGGTTGATAGGGCTGAAGGGGCAGACCTGATCTCGCTACTTGCTTTGGTGGACATCGTCGAGATTGGAGAACAACAGTTCGCGATGACACGTACTGGGGCTGCTTACATAGATCGAGAAAAAGCGACGATGGAGGAGATCACGGCTGCCCTCCCCCATACAGTCCAGATCAACGCTGAAGTTTGAGTGAACGACTGAGACGCAAAATGGCCCGCTATCAGAGTCGGTTAATGCTCTTCTTTAGCTAGCGACCAACCAGCAACGTAGAGCGCGTGATGGCGATCGATCTCCTCGCGCGGAGCTGTCTGCGCATCGTAGGTTACTTGGTCCCTTCGAATTTTTTTTGGCGGTGGAAGGATGCTGTCCATTCCAAGTCCTATAGCTGGAGTTGAATTTCTCTTTCTGGCAATTTCTTGCGGTGAGTCAGAGAAGGTCACTGCGGGTTTAAACGTTCCGCGACGCTTAGCTCCACGACGCTGTTTCCTGGTCAAAGCCAGAGATACGAAAGGCACTGCTCCGTTTCGGATTACCCTTTGATAGTGACTGAGATGAGCAAACAATCTTTCTGCCAAGCGCTCAAACTCCGGTCCTTCTCCAAGGTCCTTCATGACCTTGTACAGAAGTGCGAGCTGTTGCCACTCCCAACTATCAACATCTGCGGGCCTTTGAATCTCAAGAGCCTTCAGAAATTTTGAGAGTTTCGACGGCAATGTCATGTTCGCCAACTCCTTCGGCGAGGGTAGTGTCATGATCAGCCTCCTTCGAAATCTAGGCTAGGCATTGGCCTTGTTGCATTCATAGTATGGTCGTCCGTCTTCCAGCTCCACCTTTTCTTCCGGCTTGCACCTGGCCACCAAGTCAGCCATCAATCCAATAATGGCATCAGTGCTGGCCTTCGGTACTTGTAGGTGCGAGATGACTCGGTCAGACGTATTCGTGGAACCACGCTGATCGATCCAGATACCGATCACCTCAATTCCAGACCCGGGAGCCATGATGTCGGATTCATGCGGTAAAGCAGTGCGGGGGAAGGATCGTTCGGCATGGCTATCGCTCCAGTTCATGGTGGAGGCGTAGAAGCGGAGGGGGAAACGAATAGCCAAGAACTGGGCCACTATCCATCGATGACGAGAGAAATCCTCAACCACTGCTATAGCTGATTGTTTGATCAATATGCGGAGTGCGTGGCAATGACTTTAAATCGATTTGGCGCTTGGGTCTGGGGCACAGGTACTGCAGTCACGGCTATTTTAGCGCTCGCCGTGGTCGTTTATTGGGGAGGACACCTGGTTCCTGATGGGTGCCTTCTAACGGCGGACAAGGAATGGAAAATAGCGGGCCTCTACCAACCCCTCAAGGATTGCGGGAGTTTGGTTGCTGGGATCTTAGGATTTAGTGGTCTAGCGTGGTCCCATTTTTATGCAGAGGCAAATAAGACAGCCGAGGTGAAAAAAAAGGTGGCTGAAGCACAAAAAAGGGCCGAAGCACAAAAAGTAGCTACCCAGCCGCAGCAGGAAACAAGTTGAGTTTAGAATGAAAAAGCCCGGCGCTTGGCCGGGCTTATAAGCCTGCTATTACAAAGAGTGAACCGACGCCAAAGTTCGGCCAGCTTTAGCTAAACCACATCAGTACTTATCGCAAGCGAATCATGTCTTTCAGTTAGTTAATTATTATTTCGAACGACTTGGAAAATTCATACCCATCAATGGTCATGCTCAAGTTATGCATGCCTGTGTTTTTGAACTTCACATTTACAAATTTTCCGGCGACCACCAAAAGCTTTGTTTTTTGATCCTTAGGGATTGGAACAACTCCCTCGGTAAGAAGCTCGCCGTTCGGAGCTATTACTTTTATTTCTACCGATTCTGAATCAGAAAGCCCTTCAAACTCACCGTAGGCCGACAAGGTATGGATCGCATGATCCTGTCCCGGGATTAAATCAAGGGAGATAGGTTGATGCGTAATCCCCATGACCGAGAACCGTTCATTTATTTCTGCTCTGACATCTTCTGCGATCAGTAGCGTGTAGTTGGGTAGTTTTTTTTTCATGCTGGCCTGCCGCCACAAAATTCGAAATTAATAGCGTTTGAGCTGATCGGATTATTCGCAGGCTGCTCCACCACCGTTGGAAGAAATGCAGTCTGGGCGGCCACTACAACCTCTTTGAAAAAAGAGAATAATGGACCATCAGCAGGTTTTTGCGGAACAGTGGAAGGAATATAAATTTCCGTCTGAACAGAAGCCAGTGCCCGTCGCTGCTCGTCGGCCTTCATCAATGTTTCTATTAATGCAGGCTTTATATCAAGAACCCTAAGCATATTATCAACGGCAATTGATTGTTTCACTACACCTGATTCATATTTGGAGAAAGCGTTTCCTCCACCACCAATAATTGCAGACGCCATTCGCTGTGACAGTTTTAGCTTTTTTCTAATTCTATAAACTTCATGAGTTGCTAGAAGACCATCGACCGCACGCTGGAAGTTTATACTTAAAAGTTTGTTGTGTTTCGTTTGCGCATGCGTTGCAACAGACGATCCGCAGACGTTGCATTTAGATGACTCAAATGCGTCAGCTTTGCATGTCACATTTTTATAGTTTATTTCTCTTGAGAAATAATAACTATGCAGGTGCCCTTCACAGCACACTGGGCAAATCTCTAAATTGTTCATAATTTATCTCTATGAACTGAAAAAAATAGTATCATCGAACCTAGTTTGTTTATTGAAAACTTCAAATAATAACTACATTGACGAATATCTCTTTCTGAGGGAAGCTTCTCAGCTTTCCGAATTCGGTACGAATCTGCTTCGAACCATGGGCTAGCCGGTGAAAATTTGCACCACTCGGACCCGTTGTAATGCCTGTCTCGAAGAGACATAACCAGATCCGCCAAATCTTGCTCATCCATGCAATAGTCAATCATTTCTCCAGATCCATCCTCTGTAGCGACGTAAATGCCTTTGTATCCTTTCTCTCGGATGAGGGCATGAACGGTCGCCAATTCGTGGCATGGTCCATCTGCAATTTTTCGCTCTGCATCGGTCGGATGCGGCCTGGATGGTGGCAGGCGTTTGTTAGTATTAACCATAATGGGTACAAACGCTAGACATCGCCAACATCTTCCTTGTTCCCTTCCCATAGCAAACCAGGCGAAATTCCTCGGCCTGCCCCGTCGTCATCGACGAATTATCTAAAATGTAAATTGTATGATGGCGCGATGATGCCTGTCGACAAACACTTAGGTGGGAGCAGTGGCCAAATGTGAAATATGCGGGCCAAGAACCAGCAACACCTTGTCACATCTGCCGCTCTCTCAACACATTAGCAAAATATTATTTAGCATTTTGTATTGACGCATGATTTAGCTCTTGCTAATTTTACATCACTTCTCCTTTGCCTAATGGCAAACCTAAGCCTCCACCAATTTTGCGAACGCCAACAGCGCGGCGGGCCTTTGCTCGCCCAGGAGAAAGTGAGTCGTTGGCGAGTATTAACCCGAGAGGATACGCAGTGAGTACTCAAGCACAGAGCCCAGTAAGCGAATTCGCGGAGTTCGGCCAGCGCCTTATAGACCTGGGCATGGCAATGAAACGCGACCAGACAACGGTGCGAGATCTCCAGAAGCTAGCAGAAGCCTGCGGTATCAAATTGCTAAACCTTCGCTCTGTGCCTGGCGCAGAGGTGCGCAATGGCTAAAACAATCCTGCAGGCACGCCAAGATGGCGTTCACTTTTACCTGAACACTGAAACCTCATCACCCAATACCGGGCATAGGAACCGATACCGGCTGTTCAAGACGGAAAACTATGGCCGCGATAAGTCGGGTTGGATCCAGGTTGGCTCGATGGCAGGGCAAGCGCTGCTAGCCACTAAGGGGGAAAAGGCTTTGTTTATTGCTTGCGAGAGACTCTTCACCAGCAAGAAACCACATCCTTACGAGCACCATGGAGCTATACGCGGAAAACCAGGACGGTGGGAAGGAGAGGCATTCCCCAGTCGTCAAAGCCAACCATCTACTGTCAGGGTTAGCAAATGAAGCAAGAACTGATAAAGATCAGCGAGTTTCAGCGCCGTCGCTGGGGCGAGAACGGGACCCCGCAGTGCCCTCAGGCAATTCGCAACCACATTCGCAACGGCATGATCCCCGGCGAGCAGATCGGGAAACTCTGGTACGTTGACTGGACCGCCTTCTCGCGCTCGGACGGCAACGACCTGGTCGCAATGGTATTGAAAGGAGCTGCATGATGGTGCCACGGCCGCGTAACCCTGCGAATAAGGGACTTCCGCAGAACCTGTACTACGATGCGCGGCGCTCGACATACCGCTACCGGCGGCCTACCGACGGTAAGTGGTTTCCGTTCGGCACCGACCGCCTCAAAGCGATTGATGCCGCGAAGCAGTTGAATCTCGAGTTCATGCGTGGTGCCGACCTGGTCGGCGCCGTGATGAACAACGCCTCTGAAACGTTCGCCGGATTCCTCGACACCTACGAACGAGACGTCCTTCCGCCCCGCGAGCTGGCCAAAGGAACGCTGGGCCTTTACGCCGTTCACTTCCGACGTTTCCGTAAGCAGTTCGATGGAAAAGCCGTCGATCAAATCACCATTCGCATGGTCGCGGAGATGCTGGACGCGCTCACCCCGCGCACGGCGAACCAGTGCCGGGCGCTGCTGATCGACATTTTCAATCACGCAGCGTCCAAAGGACTGTGCCCGGACAACCCGGCGGCCAGCACCATCAACCGGATCGAGAAGAAGCAGCGCAAACGCCATACGGTTGAAGGACTGAAAGCCATCCGGGAGAAGTCGCCGGCCTGGCTGCAGAACGCAATCGACCTGGCGTTGATCACCGCCCAGCGCCGGACAGACATCCTTGATATGCGTTTTGATGGCAGTCGGGAGGGTTACCTGTACGTGGTGCAGAAGAAGACGGCCAAGGCCAGTGACGCGGCATGGATACGATTTCTGATAACGCCGGAGTTACAGGCGGTCATCAGCCGATGCCGCGACGATGTCGTATCGCCCTACCTGGTGCACCGGAAGCCCGAGCGCCGGAAACAGAAACAAGCGCAAACCAAAGATCATTGGACAAAGGTTGAGGAAAGGTATTTGACGCGAGCATTCAAGGAGGCCAGGGAGGCTGCGAACTGCTACGCGGGATGGAAGGAAGAAGAGATGCCGGGCTTCCACGAAGTGCGAGCGCTGTCGCTGCACCTGTACAAGAAAGCCGGAAAGGATGGTCAGAAAATTGCTGGCCATGCGAGCGAGGGCATGACCAGAAACTACCAGCGGGACCACGAGGAAATCGTCTGGTCCGAAGCAATACCGGACCTGAATATCAGCGAAATCACCGGGTAGTTTTGCGCCAGTTTTGCGCGGGTTTTGCGCAGACACAAAAAAGCCGATCTTTCTGATCGGCCCAAGTGCCTGATTTTACTCAGTAAATATGGTCGGGACGGAGTGATTCGAACACTCGACCCCTAGCACCCCATGCTAGTGCGCTACCGGACTGCGCTACGCCCCGACTAGGCGTGAAGCTCGTCCCTCTTCTCGAGGGACGCTCAAGAATATATCGCAAGCGTTTGAAAACTGGAAGTATTCAAACTCAGGAAATTATTTCTTGAGTACTACCAACACGTCTTCCAACTCGGCAATCATCTGTCGAATCATCTGCTTGTATTGGGTGGTGTCGTCTTTGGCTTCATCGCCGGACAAGCGTAAACGCGCGCCGCCGATGGTGAAACCTTGATCGTAAAGGAGCGCGCGGATCTGCCGGATCATCAGCACGTCTTGTCGCTGATAATACCGGCGATTCCCGCGGCGTTTGACGGGGTTGAGTTGAGGAAACTCCTGCTCCCAATAGCGCAGCACGTGCGGTTTTACCGCACACAGCTCGCTAACTTCACCGATGGTGAAGTAGCGTTTGCCTGGGATGACGGGTAGCTCGTCGTTATGACTTGGTTCCAGCATAAGCCTCAACTCGGGCCTTCAACTTCTGCCCTGGACGAAAGGTGACCACACGGCGAGCCGTGATCGGGATTTCTTCACCCGTTTTCGGATTGCGGCCAGGCCGCTGGCGTTTGTCTCGAAGGTCGAAATTTCCGAAACCGGACAATTTGACTTGTTCGTTGTCTTCAAGAGCGTGCCTGATTTCTTCAAAAAACAGTTCGACCAATTCCTTGGCCTCCCGTTTATTCAGGCCCAGCTCTTCATACAGACGTTCCGCCATCTCAGCTTTCGTCAGAGCCCCCATACGTCACTTCCTTAACGTGGCGTTCAACCTTTGTTCGAGCGAGGTGAGGATGTTTTGCGTAGTGTTATTCACCTCATCGTCATTAAGAGTGCGCGATGGATGCTGCCAGGTCAAGCCAACTGCAAGGCTTTTTCTATCAGGATCAATGCCTTTACCCTGATACACGTCAAATAGCCTGAGGTCTGTCAGCCATTCGCCTGCATTTTCACGGATTACGTCTAGAACAGCGCTGGCTGCGACGTCTTTTTCGGCGATCAGCGCAAGATCACGTCGTACTTCAGGGAAGCGCGACAACTCGCTGAATTTAGGCATTTTGCCCAACGCCACTTCAGCCAGAACCAGCTCAAAAACGAAGACTGGACGATCGAGCCCGAGGGTTTTCGACAATTCAGGGTGAATGGCACCTACAAAACCTACCAAACGGCCTTCACGTTCGATGCGCGCGGTTTGACCCGGGTGCAACGCTGGGTGTTTACCCGGCACGAAAGTGAACGAATCCAACGCGCCGGCAAAACCAAGCACCGCTTCCACGTCAGCCTTGACGTCGAAGAAGTCCACGACATCGCGACCCTGCGCCCAGCCTTCCGGCAGACGGCTACCACATACAACACCGGCCAACATCGGCTCTTGCTTCAGGCCTTCCAGTTGACCGACGAAACGCAGGCCACTTTCGAACAGACGGACGCGGTCCTGTTGACGGTTCAGGTTGTGCTGAAGCGCCTTGACCAGACCCGGCCACAAGGACGAGCGCATGGCAGCCATGTCGTTGGAAATCGGGTTGGCCAGCAGCAGCGGCTCCACACCCGGATTAAACAGTTCGAATTGTTTCGGATCGATGAAGCTGTAAGTAATCGCTTCCTGATAACCACGCGCCACCAGCAGACGACGCAGTTCAGGCAAATCGCTACGAGCTTCCGCTTTGGCTTGCGGCGCCAGGCGAGCTTGCGGGTAACGAACCGGCAGACGGTTGTAGCCGTACAGGCGGGCCAGCTCTTCGATCAAATCGACTTCCAGGCTGATATCGAAGCGATGGCTTGGCACTTCAACGCGCCATTGCCCTGCCCCATCGGCCGAAACGGACAAGCCCAAAGCGTTGAGCAGACGCTCAACTTCGGCCGAATCCATTTCCATGCCCAGCATTTGAGTAATGCGTTGCGCGCGCAAGGTAACCGGAGCGATCTTCGGCAGATGTTGCTCGCTGACGGTTTCGATGATTGGGCCGGCTTCGCCACCGGTGATTTCCAGCAGCAGGCCAGTAGCGCGCTCCATGGCTTCACGGGCCAATTGCCAGTCCACGCCACGCTCGTAGCGGTGCGAAGCGTCAGTGTGCAGGCCGTAGGAACGAGCCTTGCCAGCGACTGCAATCTGATCGAAGAATGCGCTCTCCAGGAAAATATCGCGTGTAGTCGCGGTGTTGACGCCGCTGTGCTCTCCGCCCATGACGCCAGCAATTGCCAGAGCGCGGGTGTGGTCGGCAATCACCAGCGTATCGCTACGCAGGGTGACTTCCTGACCGTCGAGCAGTACCAGCTTCTCGCCCTCTTCGGCCATCCGCACGCGGATGCCACCGTTGATTTCGGCAAGATCGAAGGCGTGCAGCGGTTGACCCAGCTCCAGCATCACGTAGTTGGTGATGTCGACGGCTGCGTCGATACTGCGCACGTCAGCACGACGCAGACGCTCGACCATCCACAGCGGTGTAGGCTTGGACAGATCGACGTTACGGATCACACGCCCCAGATAACGCGGGCACGCCGCCGGAGCCAGCACTTCAACCGAACGCACTTCGTCGTGCACGGCTGGAACGGAAGCAACAACCGGGCGAGTGACCTGGGCGGCGTACAGTGCGCCAACTTCACGGGCCAGACCGGCCAGGGACAGGCAGTCACCGCGGTTCGGGGTCAGGTCGACCTCGATGCTGGCATCTTCCAGGTTCAGGTACTCACGAATGTCCTGGCCCACCGGCGCATCGGCCGGCAGCTCCATCAGGCCATCGTTGCCTTCGCCCACTTGCAGTTCGGCTTGCGAACACAGCATGCCGTTGGACTCAACGCCACGCAGCTTGGCTTTCTTGATCTTGAAGTCGCCTGGCAGCTCGGCACCGATGGTGGCGAACGGGATCTTCAGGCCCGGGCGCACGTTTGGCGCACCGCATACGACCTGAAAAGTCTCCGTGCCATTGCTGACCTGGCAAACGCGCAGCTTGTCGGCGTCCGGGTGCTGTTCGGTGCTCAGCACCTCGCCCACTATCACGCCGCTGAATACGCCGGCGGCCGGAGTAACGCTATCGACCTCAAGACCGGCCATCGACAAACGAGCAACCAGCTCGTCACGACTTACCTGCGGGCTTACCCAGCCACGCAGCCATTGTTCACTGAATTTCATCCTGCTCTCCTAAGAATTCGTTACGACTAGCGAAATTGCGCGAGGAACCGCAAGTCGTTGTCGAAGAACAGACGCAAGTCGTTCACGCCGTAACGCAGCATGGCTAGACGCTCAACGCCCATGCCGAAGGCAAAGCCCGAAAACTCTTCCGGGTCGATCCCGGACATACGCAACACGTTCGGGTGAACCATGCCGCAGCCCATCACTTCCAGCCAGCCCGTCTGCTTGCAGACACGGCAGCCTTTACCGCTGCACATCACGCATTCCATGTCGACTTCTGCGGATGGCTCGGTGAACGGGAAGTAGGATGGGCGGAAACGCACGGCCAGTTCTTTTTCGAAGAACACGCGCAGGAATTCTTCGATAGTCCCTTTCAGGTCGGCGAAGTTGATATCGCGATCGACCAGCAGGCCTTCGACCTGGTGGAACATCGGCGAGTGGGTGATATCCGAGTCGCTACGGTACACACGGCCTGGGCAGACGATGCGGATCGGCGGCTGTTTTGATTCCATGGTGCGGACCTGTACCGGCGAGGTATGGGTGCGCAGCAACATGTTTGCATTGAAATAGAAGGTGTCATGCATCGACCGGGCCGGGTGATGGCCTGGGATGTTGAGTGCTTCGAAGTTGTGATAATCGTCTTCGACCTCAGGGCCTTCGGCGATGCCGTAGCCTATATGGGTGAAGAACTGTTCGATACGTTCCAGAGTGCGGGTAACCGGATGCAGACCACCGGAGGTCTGGCCGCGGCCAGGCAGGGTCACGTCAATCGACTCGGCGGACAGTTTGGCGGCTAGATCAGCCTCTTCAAACAGTGCCTTGCGCGCATTGAGAACCTCTGTGACACGCTCCTTGGCAACGTTGATCAGCGCACCGACTTGCGGACGCTCTTCTGCCGGCAAATTCCCCAGGGTCTTCATCACCTGAGTCAATTCACCCTTTTTGCCAAGGTAGTGAACCCGGATTTGCTCCAGGGCATTGATATCTTCAGCGCTTTGCACAGCCTCTAGTGCTTGAGAGACGAGCGCGTCCAGGTTTTCCATGTACAGACTCCAGATACAAAATAGGGGAAGAGCTTGAAGGCTCTTCCCCTATTTATGACGTTTAACACCTGGCCCCACAGAGGTGAGGCCGGGTGACTGTCGGGGGTACTTAAGCCAAGGTGGCTTTAGCTTTCTCGACAATCGCAGCAAACGCCGCTTTTTCGTTCACTGCCAGATCAGCCAGAACCTTACGGTCGATCTCGATGGACGCTTTTTTCAGGCCGGCGATGAAACGGCTGTAGGACAGACCGTTGATACGTGCACCAGCGTTGATACGAGCGATCCACAGAGCGCGGAACTGACGTTTTTTCTGACGACGGTCACGGTAGGCGTATTGGCCTGCCTTGATTACCGCTTGCTTGGCAACACGGAATACGCGCGAGCGAGCGCCGTAGTAGCCTTTAGCAAGTTTCAGAATTTTTTTGTGACGTTTACGGGCAATGACGCCACGCTTTACACGAGCCATGAGTTACTTCCTCTATTCTTGACTAAAATTAACGAAGGCGCAGCATGCGCTCGACTTTTGCCACGTCAGACGGATGCAGCAAGCTGCTACCGCGCAGTTGACGCTTACGCTTGGTCGACATTTTAGTCAGGATGTGGCTCTTGAAAGCGTGCTTGTGCTTGATACCGTTAGCAGTTTTCAGAAACCGCTTAGCAGCACCACTTTTGGTCTTCATTTTTGGCATGTTCGGATACTCCGCATTCAGTTGATAAACATAATCAGAAGGCCTGCCGTGCCCTGTTGATTACTTCTTCTTTTTCGGGGCGATGACCATGATCAGCTGGCGTCCTTCCATCTTAGGATGCTGTTCGACCGAACCGTACTCGAGCAAGTCACCTTCAACTCGCTTGAGGAGTTCCATCCCCAGCTCCTGGTGGGCCATCTCACGGCCGCGGAATCGCAAGGATACCTTGGCCCTGTCCCCATCACTCAGGAAACGTACCAGGTTGCGCAGTTTTACCTGGTAATCCCCTTCCTCCGTCCCTGGACGAAACTTGATTTCTTTAACCTGAATCTGCTTCTGGTTTTTCTTGGCCGCAGCAATCTGCTTCTTCTTCTCGAAGATCGACTTGCCGTAGTCCATCAGCTTGCAAACAGGGGGTACTGCATCGGCGGAAATCTCCACCAAATCCAGCTTGGCCTCTTCAGCCTTAAGAAGCGCGTCTTCAATTGACACAATCCCAAGCTGCTCACCCTCAGCCCCAATTAACCGAACCTCGCGTGCCGAGATATTCTCGTTGATCGGGGCTTTCGGTGCAGCTCGTTTATCTTGTCTCATTTCACGCTTAATAATAATTACTCCGAATCTGGGCGACCACGCCGGGAAACCGCTTGCGCGAGAAACTCAGCGAACTGGGCGACGGGCATCGAGCCCAGGTCAGCACCTTCACGAGTACGCACAGCGACAGTCTGCATCTCGACTTCCCGATCTCCGATAACCAAGAGATAGGGAACCTTGAGCAAAGTATGCTCGCGGATTTTAAAGCCGATCTTTTCATTTCTCAAGTCAGACTTGGCACGAAACCCGCTTTCGTTGAGAGTTTTTTCAACTTCGGCGGCGAAATCAGCCTGTTTATCAGTGATATTCATGATCACTGCCTGGGTCGGCGCCAGCCACGCGGGGAATGCCCCTTCGTAGTGCTCGATCAGAATTCCGACGAAACGTTCGAAGGAACCCAGGATCGCCCGGTGCAACATTACCGGGTGCTTGCGACTGTTGTCTTCGGAGACGTATTCGGCTCCCAGACGGACAGGCAGGTTAAAATCGAGCTGAAGGGTACCACACTGCCAGACGCGACCGAGGCAATCTTTCAGCGAGAACTCGATCTTCGGACCGTAGAACGCACCTTCGCCCGGCTGCAAATCGTACGGCAGGCCAGCGCTATCAAGGGCTGCAGCCAACGCAGCTTCGGCGCGATCCCACAATTCGTCGGAACCAACGCGTTTTTCCGGACGAGTGGACAGCTTCATCTCGACGTCTTTAAAGCCGAAATCGGCGTAAACGCCCATGGTCAGCTTGATGAACGCAGCCGACTCAGCCTGCATTTGCTCTTCTGTACAGAAAATATGAGCGTCGTCCTGAGTGAATGCACGTACGCGCATGATGCCGTGCAATGCACCCGATGGCTCGTTACGGTGGCAGGCACCGAATTCGGCCAGGCGCATCGGCAACTCGCGGTAGCTTTTCAGGCCCTGATTGAACACTTGCACGTGGCAAGGGCAATTCATCGGCTTGATGGCGTAGTCGCGGTTTTCCGACTGGGTGGTGAACATGTTGTCGGCGTAGTTGGCCCAATGCCCGGATTTCTCCCACAGGCTACGGTCAACGACTTGTGGAGTCTTGATCTCCAGATAACCGTGATCGCGCTGAACCTTGCGCATGTACTGCTCAAGCACTTGATACAGCGTCCAGCCGTTCGGGTGCCAGAACACCATGCCCGGTGACTCTTCCTGGGTGTGGAACAGGCCCAGGCGCTTGCCGATCTTGCGGTGATCACGCTTTTCAGCTTCTTCGATGCGCTGGATGTAAGCCGCCAGTTGCTTCTTGTCTGCCCACGCGGTGCCGTAAACGCGCTGCAATTGCTCGTTCTTGGCATCTCCACGCCAGTAGGCGCCGGACAGCTTGGTCAGCTTGAAGGACTTCAGGAAGCGCGTGTTCGGCACGTGCGGACCGCGGCACATGTCGACGTATTCTTCGTGATAGTACAGACCCATGGCCTGTTCGTTCGGCATGTCCTCGACCAGGCGCAGTTTGTAGTCTTCACCGCGGGCCTTGAACACTTCGATCACTTCGGCGCGCGGAGTGACTTTCTTGATCACGTCGTAATCTTTTTCGATCAGCTGTTGCATGCGCTGTTCGATGGCGGCCAGGTCGTCCGGAGTAAAAGGACGCTCGAAGGCGATGTCGTAATAGAAGCCTTCGTCAATGACCGGCCCGATCACCATTTTGGCGGTCGGGTACAACTGCTTGACCGCGTGGCCAACCAGGTGGGCGCAAGAGTGGCGAATGATCTCCAGCCCCTCTTCATCCTTTGGCGTAATGATTTGCAGCGTGGAATCGCTGTCGATGATGTCGCTGGCGTCGACCAGCTTGCCATTGACCTTGCCGGCCACGGTGGCCTTGGCCAGACCTGCACCAATGGATGCGGCGACCTCGGCTACGGAAACTGGGTGATCGAATGAACGTTGACTGCCGTCGGGAAGAGTAATAGTTGGCATGGCGCCTCCTCTCCTAGTGGTGACCCCTACCAAAGGTCACGTGGGTTGGGATGAGCCAGTACAAGATCCGATCCAGGCCATTCAATGACGAACGCCTGCCTTACAGCGGCAGGAGCCTTGCGGCCAACCGGAAAACCGAACCAGAGTGACTGGGATTCAAATCAGGGTTATTCGCGCAGTTGCCGCCACCGGGACTGAAGGTCATCCGGAGCTTGCAAACGCCCGAGCGTGGCATGCTAGCACAGATGAACGGTCGTCGATGCAAGCAGACTTTGTGCGCAGGCACATTGGGCATTTTTATGCCAGAGTGCTGAACTGAACACCGCTTTGCCCCTCAGATAACAAGTCATTGACTCACAAGGAGCATCCCAGCATGCGTCTGAACCGTTTGTTCGCCGTAGCCGCCCCCTTCATTCTGCTGTTGCCATTGGCCGCCCATGCCGACTGGCCAAAGGGCGAGCGCGAGAAATACATGGCGCAATGCGTCCCTGCAGCGGCGCAAAAAATCGGTGATGCGAAGGCCAAAGCCGTCTGTGCTTGCGGCGCCGATCAGCTCAAATCCTATCCAGCCAAAGACCTTCAGGCGTTGATGGATGGCAAAGCAAGTCAAGAACTGGGGAATGAGGCCATGCATAAAATCGCCACCTGCAGGGTCGATACCGGCGCGAAAAAATAGGCCTCACGCATTCATTTTTTCAGCTGCAATGACCAAAAAATGAGCCTAAATGCCGCTTTGTCAGACATTTTTCAAGGTTTTACAGCTTTTTTTATCGTCTTTACTTTCGGCTGAAAGCCTTTTAAATCGGGGCTTTCAGCCACATGAAGCACCAAAGAACACTCGACAGCAAGGCAAACAGCACGTCCGGGGGGCTCCCAAAGCGAACATTTCGACTATGATACTCGGGTGTGCCCAGTTGGCC
The DNA here is from genome assembly GCF_002000165.1 of Pseudomonas sp. C9. Lineage (NCBI taxonomy): Bacteria > Pseudomonadati > Pseudomonadota > Gammaproteobacteria > Pseudomonadales > Pseudomonadaceae > Pseudomonas > Pseudomonas sp. C9. The sequence goes on from NZ_MPAK01000001.1 coordinate 911,003, forward strand.
TGAGCAGCACAGCACTACTGAAAATATATGTTTCTTGGAGATACACCATGTCTAATCGCCAAACCGGCACCGTTAAATGGTTCAACGATGAAAAAGGCTTCGGCTTCATCACTCCTCAAGGTGGCGGTGACGACCTGTTCGTACACTTCAAAGCTATCGAAAGCGACGGTTTCAAAAGCCTGAAAGAAGGCCAGACCGTTTCCTTCGTGGCTGAGAAAGGCCAAAAGGGTATGCAAGCTGCACAAGTCCGCGCTGAGTAATTTTCAGCCGCACTAAAAAAACCCCGTCCATGTGGCGGGGKTTTTTATGGGCGAAACAAAAGCCTGGTGCGATCAGCCGCAGTTGACGCGAGTGACCACCCGATTGGCATCGGTGTTCAGGTTCAAGCGGTCAGAGCGGTACTCCAGAGTGACCATATCGGTCGGCATCAGGAACCGCGCGTTCTGTGCGCCTGCGCGAGTGCGCGCCTGTTCCAGCAGTTGCGGTGAGGCTGGTTTGCCAAAGGTGAATTCGGCAGCCTTTGCTTCACAGCGGCTATGACCCGTGTCAGTCGTCGTTACAGGGTCCGTTGCCGACTCAGGCGACGTGCTGCTGCAACCTGCCAGCAGAGTAGCGGCCAACAAGGCACCCAATGACGCGAGCTTCCAAGGCATGAAACCTCCTTTTTTAATAGTTAAGCTGAGATCGTGCGACCGCCGTTCTGGCGATTGGTTTCAAGGTGAATGCCATCACCCCGCCCCCATTTCAGACGAGCGCTGAGTTTGCCTGAGCATTGCCCTGCCCTTTAGCACTCAATCGTGACTGAATATTAATAGCGCTTAATAAACGTCGATGTAGTCATACGGTGGGTTCGGCCAGTTGTCTTTCAGCGCATTGAAGATCTGCATGACCCAGACCTCGTCACTGGCTGCGACCAAGCCTACATATCCCGAGCCTTTAGCCCACGTCTCCAGCCGAAATCTCAGCCCGTCGATATCAGTGCCGCCGACAACGCCGGAAGAAATGTAGGCGATACCGCCCTTGGTAACCCGCAACTGAGTGTGCTCGTCGTCACTGGCGGATGCCAATAACTGGCGTACCGCCTCAAGGGTTAAACCGTCAGGAGTGTTCAAATCGATCTGCACAGCGCGGTCCTTGAAAATTCGCCAAAAACCAAGTGTCGCATAGCCCTCCCCTCATGCCTAAGTCGGAGTGCCAAACACCGCGCAAAAATGGTTAACTCGACATTCAGACTTTCCCGACTTAACGAGTGCCATCATGACCACCGTAAGCATCGACGCCGACATCAAAGCCAAGTGGCAAGACGGGCACAGCTCTTACAGCCCAAGCAGTACGGAAGAACTCGCCATTATCGGCATCGACCTGCTCGTCAGGGACTTGGGGACTGAGGCCGCACAGTCTTTCATCGAACAGATTTTCGAAAAACACCTGGCGGACCAAAAGGCCGCGGCAGAGGCAGGACGGGCGTAAAACCCGCAGGCTGGCACCTGCGGGCGGGTGGTTTTACTTCAGACGAGCCAGGCGCTGAGTCAGCAAGTCGAAGAAACCCTGAGCGTCGCCACTTTCGACCCAAAAAGCATTCTTCGGCGCTTTCAGTCCGTCATACCAGTCGACAATGGTTTGGCCAAAGGTCGGGCCGTCGCGACTATCAACAACCACGTTGACTGAGCGACCGCTAAACAGTTCGGGCTTGAGCAGGTAGGCGATGACGGTCGCGTCGTGCACTGGGCCACCCGCAATGCCGTAGTGCTCCATATCGCCTTTGATGTATTCGTTGAGAATATCGCCCACCAGCTTGCTGGCATTATTGTTCAGCGCGGCAATTTGCTTCAGGCGCGATTCGCTGGTGAGGATTTTATGGGTCACGTCCAGCGATAGATAGGTCAGCTTCACGCCACTTTTCAATACGACTTCGGCGGCCTGCGGGTCGGCGAACAAGTTGAACTCGGCCACCGGCGTAATGTTGCCACCGTTGAAATGCGCACCACCCATGACCACCACCTCCTTGATGCCCTGAACGATTCCAGGTTCCTGGATCAGCGCCAGGGCCAGATTAGTCTGTGGACCGAGCATCGCGATGGTGATGCTGTGGGGCTTGGCAGCCCTCAAGGTATCAATCAGGTAATTGACTGCATTGCCATCAGCCAGGCCTTTCTTCGGCTCATGAACGGTGATACCCGACAGCCCTTCCTTGCCATGAATGTCCTCGGCATAGATCGGGGCACGTATCAGGGGCCTCGGCGCTCCTGCATACACCGGCACATCTTCGCGCCCCGCCCATTCACGTGCCAGTCGCGCGTTACGCGATGTCTTGTCCAGTCGCACATTGCCGGCCACGGTGGTCAGCGCACGAATGTTCAGTTCTTCGGGTGATGCCAGGGCGAACAGCAAAGCGACCACATCGTCGGCGCCCGGATCGGTGTCGATGATCAAGTCGATCTTGTCCGCCGCCTGGGCGCTCGTTGCAGTAATCAGGGACAAAAGCAGCAGACTCCGGAGCAGATGGTGCAGTTTCTCAGCATAGCGGTTCATGTCGCACTCCTTGTGCTTGGGGGAAACGAATGTAGGCAGCGTTAGAATGTCACTCCCGACACCAACACGATGTTGCAGTACGGCGCACATTCTCCTGTACGAACAATCGCCCGTGCCTGTCGGCTGAGGACCTTGAACTGGTCATGACTGAGCAACTCGCGCGAACCCAGCTGACCTTCGGCATTCAGTTCGTCCAGCACACTCAATGCTGGCGGCTGCTCGCTCAGGATCTCTTGGGCCAGCACATGCCTTTCGACCTGCATTTCGCTCAGCACAACCTTCAAGGTACTGATGAAATCCGGAATCCCTTGAGTCAGCGCCAAATCAATCAGTTCGACGCCTGATGGCACCGGCAGACCGGCATCGCCGATGACGACCATGTCGCCGTGCCCCAGGGAGGCGATCAACCGAGACAGCGCGATATTGAGCAGCGGTGTTTTTTTCATGGTGCTTTGAACGCCTGTACGTCAGACAACGTGGGAATCGAAGGTTGTGCGCCAGCCCGGGTGACCGACAAGGCCGCTGCGACCTGACCGAACCGGATCGCTTCGGCTTCGCTGCTTCCAGCGGCCAATGCGGCGGCAAAACCACCGACGAAGGTGTCCCCGGCGGCTGTGGTATCGACTGCCTTCACCTTCGGTGCGGGAAAATGCTCCAGGCGCGAGCCATCGGCGAACAGCGAGCCCTGGGCGCCCAAAGTGATAATCACCTTACCGGCCCCCATGGCAACCAATCGGGTCGCAGCGGCTTCAGCCGACGCCAGGGAATCCACCGGCATACCACTCAGGACGCAAGCTTCGCTTTCGTTGGGGATCAGGTAATCGATGGCGGCAAACCAGTCAGCCGGCAATGGGCGGCTGGCGGGCGCAGGGTTGAGAATGACGGTCTTGCCCAGCTCACGGCCCCGCTTGAGGGCATGGCCCACCGTTGCATCCGGTACTTCCAGCTGACAAATAATCACATCCGCCGCCTGCAACACGGCGTCAAAACGGTCGATGACTTGCGGCGTCAGCGATCCGTTGGCACCCGCGACAATGACAATAGCGTTTTGACTGTTGTCATCGACCACGATCAATGCGACGCCGCTGGAATCTTCGACCGTGCTGACGGCCTGACAATCGATGCCCTCGGCCAACAGCGCTCCGCGCAGTTCTGCGCCATAGGCATCGTTGCCCACGCAACCGACCATCGACACCTCGGCGCCCAACCGGGCTGCTGCGACGGCCTGATTGGCGCCCTTGCCACCGGATACAGTGGCAAACGACTGACCGATCAGCGTTTCACCGCCACGCGGCAACCTTGGCGCCCGGGTTACCAGGTCCATGTTCAGGCTGCCTATCACCACTACTTTTGCTGGCATACATTGCTACTCACTGTATCGGCGGTGCTTTTGGTTTAGCGGCTTTTCTATTTCAACGGTACTGGACGAACACACCGGCGAGCGGCGCAGTCGACTCTCTCAAGACAATACTCGGCGTCACAATTCGTTGATCAGTGGCCATATCCGGGGTGGCGATCCTGCGCAAAAGCACTTCCGCCGCCATCTCACCGAGCTGCAGGATCGACTGCCCCACCGTGGTCAACGCCGGGTAAACGTAACGGCTCATCTGGATATCGTCGAAGCCGATCACCGACAATTCAGTGGGTACGCGAATGTTGCGCTCGGCAGCCGCTCGCAACACACCGATGCCGATCATGTCGTTGCCGGCGAAGATCGCACTGGGAGCATTGCGCTCCAGCAAAATCGCGGCCGCGCTGTATCCCCCGGTGCTGGTGAAATCGCTTTCCAGCATGCGCTCGGGATTCACTTCGACGCCCGCCTCGTGCAAGGCACGGCAATAACCGGCCAGACGCATTTGCGCCACACTGGTGCCCGAAGGGCCGCCGATGGTGGCGATGTCCCGATGCCCCAGTTCCAGCAAATGTCGCGTGGCCAGATAGGCGCCGTATTCGTGGTCGATGCGTACCAGATCGACATTCACACCCTCCAGCCCGCGGTCGACGATGACCATCGGCGTACGCACGCCGGCCAGGCCTTGCGCCAACCCCGCATCGCCACCCGCCGACGCCACGATCAAACCGTCAATACGCTTTTCCAGCAACACACGCAGGTAGCTGCGTTGCTTGTCCGGGTTGTCATCGGAGTTGCACAGGATTACGCAATAACCCTTGCGCTCGCAGTAGTCTTCGATGCCTCGCGCCAACTCGGCGAAGTACGGGTTGAGGCTGTTAGGAACCAACAAACCGATGGTGGCGGTGGTCTTGGCTTTCAGCGAGCGGGCGACGGCACTCGGCACGTAATCCAGGGTTTTGATTGCCGCCTCGACCTTGACCCGCACTTCTTCGCTGACCGGTCGGGTCTTGTTCACCACATGGGACACCGTGGTGTAGGAAATGCCCGCCAGTGCGGCTACATCCTTGATCGTTGCCATGATTCAGGTCCGCCGGCTTGCGCGTTGACTGCGATAAGTATCCAGCACCACCGCCACAACAATGACTGCGCCGGTGATGATGCGCTTGGTAGGCTCGGTCGCACCGATCTGCGCCAGACCGGCCGCCAATACGGATATGATCAGGACCCCGAAGAACGTGCTGATCACAGAGCCACGTCCTCCCATCAAACTGGTGCCGCCGATAACAACGGCAGCGATAACCTGTAACTCCAACCCGGAGCCGGCATTCGGATCTGCCGCTTCCAGCCGGGAGATCTGAAACAGCGCAGCAATACCGGCCAATAGCCCCATCAGGCTGAACACCAGCACCTTGTAAGGTTTTGGATTGATCCCGGCCAGACGCACCGCTTCTTCATTGGTGCCAATGCCGATCAGGTAACGACCGAACACCGTACGGGTCAACACGGCTTGGGCAACGAAGATAATCAGCAAGGCGATGATGAACGACGGCGAGATGCCGAAGGCAATCGGGTTGGACAGCCAGGCGAAGGCATCTCCGATGTAGGCCGTGCGTGAACCGGTCATCTGATAGGCCACGCCCCGGGCCATTTCCAGCACACCCAAAGACACAATGAACGAAGGTATCCGCCAGGCCACGGTGATCGAACCGGTGATGGTCCCGGCCAATGCTGCCGCCGCCATTCCAAGCAGTGCCGCCGGCAGAACGCTCCAGCCCCAGCCGAGAATCGCCACACTGACGGTTGAAGCCGCCAGTGCCAACACCGAGCCGACCGACAGGTCGATGCCACCGATAATCAACACGAAAGTCATGCCGACCGCCAGCACCATCAAATCGGGAATCTGGTTGGCCAGCGTGCTGAAAGTGTCATAAGACAGAAAGTGGCTGCTCAATACCGAGAACAGCGCAATCATCGCCAGCAAGGCACCGGCCAGGCCCAGATAGGTGCCCAGACCGTAGAAATTGCCACTACGTTTGCTGGCAGAAGATGCAGTTTTCATGGAAGGTCCCTAGGCGCCGCTTCATTGAGCAGCGCATCACGTTTTTGGTAGCCGGCAAAAGCGGCGGCAAGCAAGTCATCCTGGGTCCAGCGGTCACGCTCGAACGTGTCGATCAGGCGCCCCGCCGACAGCACGCCGATCCGGTCGCAAATCAGCATCAGCTCGCGCAGGTCGCTGGACACCACCACCAGCGCCTTGCCCTGTCGAGTCAACTCGCCAAGCAAACTGTATATGTCGAACTTGGCGCCGACATCGATGCCACGGGTTGGCTCATCGAACAACATCACCGAGCAGTCACGCTCCAGCCAACGGCCGATCACGACCTTTTGCTGGTTGCCACCGGACAGCTCGGAGACAAGTTGCGTCGGGCTCGAGCTGCGAATACGCATGGCGTCGATCTGACGCTGGGCCAAAGACATCTCGTCTGCGTTGTTGACGAAACCAGCACTGGAAATCACCGGCATGTTGCCCATGGCAATGTTGGCGCTGATCGACTGGGTCAGCAGCAAGCCTTCGCCCTTGCGGTCTTCGGTGATCAGAGCGATGCCGTGACTCACCGCATCGGCCGGCGAACGGATACTCACCACTTGGGCCGGTGACCCCAACGCGATCGTGCCACTGTCGGCGGTATCGGCACCGAAGATCAGACGCAGCAACTCGGTGCGCCCTGCCCCGATCAATCCGGAGATACCGTAGATTTCGCCAGCGCGAACTTCGAAGGACACATCGCGAACCTTATCGGAGCGGGTCAGGCCCTTGACCGTCAACGCGGGAGCGCCGATCTTGCGTGGCCCCATGTCCATGTGTTCGCCGAGCTCGCGACCGACCATCAGGGTGACCAATTGCTCGCTGTTGTAATTGGCCATCGGCTCGACGCAGACCAGGTTGCCGTCGCGCAAAACCGCAATGCGCTGGGCGACCCGCGCCAACTCTTCGAGGCGGTGAGAGATATAGATGATCGACACGCCTCGCGATTGAAGGCGGGTGATTTGCTCGAACAGCATCTCGACTTCGCGCGCCGTCAGCATGGCCGTCGGCTCGTCGAGGATCAGTACATGGCAGTCGCCAATCAGGTTGCGGGCAATCTCGACCATTTGCTGGTGACCAATACCGAGGTCGCCGACCAGAGTGTCCGGATCGATCGCATCGAGGCCGACCTGGGCCATGGCCTCGATCGCCGCCTTGCGCAGTTGCTTGCGACTGATCCAGCCACCGGTACTGGGCAAATTATCGAGAAACAGGTTTTCCGCCACCGACAGTGTCGGCAACAGATTGAGTTCCTGCATGACCATGCGGATGCCCAGGTCTTCGGCCTGGGTCCGACTGCCGGGGCGGTAATCCTGCCCCTGAAACTGCATCTGGCCAGTGGTCGGCGTCACCAGCCCGCCAATGATCTTCGACAGCGTGCTTTTACCCGCGCCATTCTCGCCGGTCAGCGCCAGCACTTCGCCGCGTATCAGCGTCAGGTCAATGCCGGTCAGGACAGGTTGAGCGTAGGTCTTGCCGATACCGCTGACCGAGAGGACAGCGTTCGGGGCGCAAACGGACATAAAACTCTCCATGTGCCCGCCCCGACGGGCGAGCACCGTTGTGTCGCCAGAAGGCCTACTTGGTAACCAGTTCTACCGGGGTTTCAATCACGCCGTTGGTGCCGCTGTCAACCGTCTCGCCCTTGATGATCTTCAGCGCAGTCTCGATACCGAACACCGCTTGCCTGGCTGCAAACTGGTCGGCGGTCGCCAGAACGCGACCGTCCTTGAGCATCGGCTTGATGGCGTTGATGTTGTCGTAACCGACCACTTGCACCTTGCCGGCCTTGCCCGCTGCACGCACGGCGGAAACGGCACCGACGGCCATGCTGTCGTTACCGGCCAGCAGGGCTTTGACATCCGGGTACTCGCTGAGGATCGAGGCGGCAACCTTGTTGCCCTTGTCGATCTCCCAGTCGCCAGACTGCAGTGAAACGACTTTGATCTGCGCCGCTTCCATCGCATCTTTGAAACCAGCGGTACGGGCCTGGGCGTTGGTGGTGGTGGACACGCCTTCGATGATGCCGACTTCGTCACCGGCCTTCAGTTGCTTGGCCAGGTACTCGCCGACCAGACGCGCGCCTTTGCGGTTATCCGGGCCCACGAACGGCACTGTCATGCTCTTGCTTTTGAGGACAGCAGGATCCAGTTGGTTGTCGATGTTGATCACGGTAATGCCGGCATCGATGGCTTTCTTGATCACCGGAACCATGGCTTTGGAATCCGCCGGAGCGATGACCAGCGCATTGACTTTAGCCAGGATCATTTGCTCGACGATGCGTGTCTGGCCAGCGGTATCCGTTTCGTCTTTGATGCCGTTGGAGATCAACTCGAATTCGCCGGAATGGTCTTTCTGGTAGGCCTTGGCGCCATCTTCCATGGTCAGGAAGAATTCGTTGGCCAGGGACTTCATGACCAGCGCGACTTTGGGTTTTTCAGGAGACTCGGCGAATGCCGATGAGACAGGCAGTGCAGCGGATGCGACAGCCAGCATAGCGACAGCAAGAAGACGTCCAGCGAATGGCAGCTTCATGGGTTCACTCCGATCTTATGATTATTGTGAGCAGTGCTTGCGCTGGAGTAACGCCTGGACCCCAATCGTCAGGAGTCAGACTGCGAACAGGGTCGCGCAAACGTTTGCGTAGACCGAACTATGCGAATCCTGCCAGGATTTGTCAACGAGCTGTTTGGCGTCTTCGCAAACAAAACCTCCCCCTCCACGTTACGCAGTGGTGCTGATCAGGCCACCCGTACTGGAGTCCTTGGCCAGCTCTTTCACCAGATTACCCGTCACTTGTGACAGCGCTCCGGTGGTGTCGGCGATCTGTCCCTGGATCGACATGACCGCTGTGGCCTTGGCTTCCGGCGTCGGATAAGTCGCTGCCTGAGCGGCGGCCAATTGCTGCTGTTGTTCGCGCAGTTGCTGTTGCAGTTCCTGCATACGCTTGAGCAGCGTTTGCACCGCAATACTTTGGGTGCTGCCGCCTTCGGACCTGGCTTCGGCGCCCTGCGCTCCGCCACCGGTTCGAACCTGGTTGTCGCGGCCCTCGTCCTTATCCAGAACCGCTGTCGAGGCATCTGCCGTCGCTTCGCTCAAGGCATTGATCGTTGACGGGGATTTGCCACCGATGGTGATCGCGCCTGCATTTGGAAAACCGATAGAGAAGGACACGTTAACTCCTGTAAGAAAAATAACCTTTCAGGGCCATCGACCTGCACAAGGTTTTCTTTAGCACTGATTGCAGATCTGGCAAGGCGAACTTGCCAGCAAAAGTCGTAGGCATTTTCGGAGAGCCGAACGCAAACGCACACCACATTCGGAAACCCGGACAACATGACGTTTAACATGCATCAGACTAAAAACAATTACCTATATAAATCATAAGGTTAGATATTTTTTTCTATCGACGTTTGACTGGTACAGATCCTGCTCTTCACCCATACCCCCGGCGTTCAGATCTGCCGGGGGCGCATCTAGATGAACTTGCATCAGCACCGTCTCACTACTAGAGAGAAAATAATGAAATCTGCTTTCAATACTTTTATTCCGGGCGCTTTGGCCCTCTTGCTCCTCCTGCCTGCTGCCCTTCAAGCAAAAGAAGTCGAAACCAAACAGAAGTTGGCGAACGTGGTCATCCTGGCCACCGGCGGCACCATTGCCGGCGCAGGCGCGAGCGCCGCGAACAGCGCAACTTACCAAGCGGCAAAAGTTGGCATCGAACAGTTGATTGCCGGCGTTCCGGAACTGAGCCAATTGGCTAATGTTCGTGGCGAGCAAGTCATGCAGATCGCCTCGGAAAGCATCACCAATGACAACCTGCTTCAGTTGGGCCGTCGCGTGGCCGAACTGGCCGACAGCAAAGACGTCGATGGCATCGTGATCACCCACGGCACCGACACCCTGGAAGAAACCGCTTACTTCCTGAACCTGGTGGAAAAAACCGACAAGCCGATCATCGTCGTCGGCTCCATGCGTCCAGGCACTGCGATGTCGGCCGACGGCATGTTGAACCTGTATAACGCCGTCGCCGTCGCCAGCAGCAAAGAAGCGCGCGGCAAAGGCGTCCTGGTGACCATGAACGACGAGATCCAGTCGGGTCGCGACGTCAGCAAGATGATCAACATCAAGACGGAAGCGTTTAAAAGTGCCTGGGGTCCGTTGGGCATGGTGGTTGAAGGCAAGTCCTACTGGTTCCGCCTGCCGGCCAAGCGTCACACCATGGATTCGGAATTCGACATCAAAACCATCAAGAGCCTGCCTGACGTAGAAATCGCCTATTCCTACGGCAACGTCAGCGACACGGCCTACAAGGCACTGGCACAGTCCGGCGCCAAAGCAATCATCCATGCCGGTACTGGCAATGGTTCGGTTTCCTCTCGCGTGGTTCCAGCCCTGCAAGCCCTGCGCAAGGACGGCGTTCAAATCATTCGTTCGTCTCACGTGAACGCTGGCGGTTTCGTCCTGCGTAACGCCGAACAGCCTGACGACAAATACGACTGGGTTGTCGCGCACGATTTGAACCCGCAAAAAGCCCGCATCCTGGCCATGGTTGCACTGACCAAGACCAACGACAGCAAAGAGCTGCAACGGATGTTCTGGGAATATTGATTCGCCCTCGCCCGACCGGTTCTGGTCGGGCACTTTATTCACCACTCGTCAGCGTTGACGAGTGGTTAACGCCCTCCGCAAAACGCCGACAAAAAAATTTCCCTCTTCCTACACCAAATGGAAAAAACCACTGTCAGAGGATTTTCTTGAATTTTAAGCAGTTGCGAAAATGCTTACAGTTAAATACTGTATGCACGTACAGCTTAATAAGGATAATCCCGTGGCTACCACCTCCACCTCTCCTGGCACCTATGAACGCATGGGCATGCGCGTTCAGAAAATCATCAATTCCCCCACCGCTCAAAAAGCCAAAGCCGCACTGATCTTCCGCCTGCCGGATGAACCCGTGGATGAGTGGGAGCAATTGCTCGAAGAAATCGACGAGAACGACAACGTCACCCTCGCCTATCGCGACGATGGCGGTGTGCAGATTTTCTGGGTTGTACCGAAGGAAGATTGAGTCAATGAGCGTCCGCTGGTTTGCTTTGCTGTTTTTGTTCATCACCTTCGGCGCCCAGGCCGCCGCCCCACGCACTTTCAATGAAGCCAAAAAAGTCGCCTGGAAGCTGTACGCACCGCAATCCACCGAGTTTTATTGCGGTTGCAAATACACCGGCAACAAGGTGAACCTGGCGGCCTGTGGTTATGTGCCACGCAAAAATGCCAAACGCGCGGCTCGCATCGAGTGGGAGCACATTGTCCCGGCGTGGCAGATCGGCCATCAGCGCCAGTGCTGGCAGGAAGGCGGACGCAAGAACTGCACCCGTTACGATCCGGCTTACCAGAAGGCCGAAGCCGATTTGCACAACCTGGTGCCGAGCATTGGCGAAGTGAATGGCGATCGCAATAACTTCAGTTTTGGTTGGTTGCCGGTGCAGACCGGTCAATATGGCTCGTGCTTGACCCAAGTCGACTTCAAGGCAAAGAAGGTCATGCCCCGCCCATCCATTCGCGGCATGATCGCCCGGACTTATTTTTACATGAGCAAGCAATACGGCTTGAGCCTGTCGAAACAGGATCGCCAACTGTACGAAGCCTGGAACAAGACCTATCCGGTGGAAGCCTGGGAACGTCAGCGCAACCAAAGCGTGGCGTGCGTCATGGGTCGCGGCAATGAGTTTGTCGGGCCGGTGGACATGAAAGCCTGCGGTTGATAGCCGCTGAAAAACAAAAGGCCTCGGTGTAATACCCGAGGCCTTTTTTATTTCTATCTGCCACTGTCACTGAGCCAAAGGATGCTCAAGCACCAGCAATTCGATGTTCTGCTTCTTGGCCCGAACCAGCGCCGCCGCCACCTCTGACTGCTTGGCCTCGGCCTCGGCTTTCGAACTGAATGGCCCCATCAGAATGCGCGTCTTGCCATTTTCCATGATGACGTTGGAAACGAAGCTATGCTCGATCAACCAGCCGCTCAGATCGCTGACAGCCTGGGTTGTTTCGCCTCGCACCTCGAGATCCCATTGCGGCCCGGTAGCCGTTACTGGAGCGGAAACGACTGCCGGCTTAGGCTTTTGAGCGTCAACCCCCTTACCCTCACCGCACCCAGCCAACGCCAGTACAGCGAATACCAAGACCATTTTGCGCACAACGGTTCCCTCTGAATGCCGAAAGCGGCGATTTTAACACCCATGAATACTTCTCGAGTGCCGCAAAATGGACTCAAAACAACGAGAATGATGATGGCAGCCTCTGTATAGTTACGCCTTGGGAATTAATGCAGCATCTGCGCGTCAGAAAGAGGCACCCAAACCGTGAGACTTCGCACTAATCTATACATAACACCGACCTCTGCACTGTTCGAATCAGGTGCCCTACAAAGCAATCAAGGAGAAGACCATGCTGATACTCACCCGCAAAGTCGGTGAAAGCATAAACATCGGTGACGACATTACGATCACCATCCTGGGCGTGAGCGGCCAGCAAGTCAGGATTGGCATCAACGCTCCGAAAGACGTTGCAGTGCATCGTGAAGAAATCTATCAGCGCATTCAGGCTGGCCTCACCGCGCCAGACAAGCCACAAACTCCCTGAATCCTGTTGCAGTCAGTAGCCAGCCCGTTCGCCCTGAACATCGGCTGGCTAAAGATTCGGGCGCTGTAGTGCCCGCCGTTTAATTGCTCACCCTCTCCCCTCCCGGCAAGACGTCGATACTACCGGCATGTCACATGCCATGGCTGTCAGACATTTCTGAATAAACCCGAGGAAGGACCTGATCGCACCCGCTTAACCTAACGTCACCCCGCGCGCCATACCCGTCGCAGCAATGACCATCAGCAACACCAGCAGCGCTTCGATGTGACTGAAACGGGCAAACAGTTTTGCGCGCCCGGCATCGATCGCCGCACCACGGCCAAGCGCAATTCGCCATTTGATCAGTGTCACCATGGGTGCGACTTCTAGCAGCAGGATAAGCACGAAGAGCGTCATCTTGAGATGAAACAGTGGCTGGTGCAGGTAATAATCGGTGCCTTTCTCGTATCCGCCAAAGGCCCGCATTCCACCGCTAACCAAGAGGATGACTGCGCTGATCCCCCATAGGTTATCGGCCATCAGTACGCGACGCACCTCCCCCGTCCCGGCCGCCAAGCGACTGAACGCCGTCCCTCGGGTCAAAACCGCCCAGAAGCCCAGCGCAAAAGCCAGCAGGTGAATTGCTGCAAGTGACCAATGAACCAGCATTGATATACCCCCGTCAGTTTGAGTTTAGCCAGTCAGTAGTAGCCCAAAAAACCGGGACTTGCCCGATTTGAGCGCAGGGCGCTTTATCAGGGATTGAGTCAATGGATCGTCAAATAGCGTTGCTGCCGGGGATAGGCGCAACAGCAGTTCGAAGGTGCGGGACAAATCTCAGGCAAAAAAAATCCCAAGCAGCTGATGGAAGCTTGGGACTTAAAAATGCATAAACCGTGGTGGTGAACGCGGGGCGATAATATCCCAACGACTTACTTGTAACAATATATTTTAGGTCACTAGTTGGTTAAAAAATATCGTAACCCATTAAATATCCACAATTTTTGTATGGATCCTTGGAAAGTTCCAGTTGAAACAAGCCATCACCCGCCATACCCGCAGGCCTGAATATGACGCCAGAAACATAACGTCACAGACCGTCTAGACTCCATCCATCAAGAGCTGAAGGTTTCTGCTCGCTTTTGACAGCAAGCCCCCCCTCCCAATTCACCTGAGTACACAAGCCATGTGTGAATCATGTGATTCAAATCCGCTTCAAAAAACGAGTGGCCGCCGTAAGTTCCTTCAGCTTGCCGGACTTAGCGCAGGAGCACTGTTGTTGGCTGGCGCCTTGCCTGGCCAACTCCTCCACGCTGCGGAGAAAACGGCGCCACCCCCAAAACCGCAAAACGCAATCAACCCCGACATGGCCCTTCAAAGGCTTATTGAGGGAAACGAACGGTATGTTTCGGGCACTTCCAAGACGCATGACTTCAAAGCCGAACGAGAAGCCTTGGTCTCAGGCCAGAACCCGTTTGTGTCGGTGCTCAGTTGCTCTGACTCTCGCATCGCCCCCGAGTACGCTTTCGACACTGCACGCGGAGATCTTTTCTCCATACGTGTCGCCGGTAACTTCGTTACTGATGAAGGCCTGGCAAGCCTTGAGTACGCAATCGCGGTGCTCGGCTCACCGCTGATTCTCGTGCTCGGGCATGAAGACTGCGGCGCTATCAATGCAGGTATAAAAGCAGTAAAAGATCAAACCGTTTTCCCCGGCCACATCCCAAAACTGACTGATGCACTCAAGGCTTCTATCGAGAAAGTGCTAAAAGAATCAGGGAGTCTTCCTGCCAACGCTGTAGCGCAAAATGTCAAAGACTCGGTCAACAAACTCAAAAACGCCTCACCCATTCTGACTGATGCCCTCAGCAAAGGTACGTTGAAAATAGTGGGCGGCATCTATCGCCTGGCGAGCGGAAAGGTAGACCTGGTCGCCTGACTCAGAACACCCAACGCCTGTCGTTGAGATAGCCAGAAACAAGGAGCCCAGCGCAAAGGCTGGGCTCAAGTTATTTTCTGTTGTCCATCATCTTGTCGGCGAGAGCCTTAGCCCTTTCAATCAACAGGTTCTGCCTGTCCTCATGAGTAGCCCCTCCTACGACCGGGGCCGTCAGGTTGCTTTCGGCAATCAACGCAGCGCAGAAGTACTGATCCCAAACAGCCCTGCCTTCAAATGCCTGCCTTTTCATTTCGTCGGCGATCATATGCGGCTCCTTTTGGTGAGGTAGCACTGCTATCTTACGCCCGAATTTCAAACAACCTGGGTCACTAAAGACAATCAGCACGAGTCGAGTGGCAAACCATGGGGCCGAGTGGTTCAATTCATGAGCACTTCAAACGAGGGAGACGTGCGGTGGGTGTTTTAAAAGCGTTAAGTGTATTTTCATTCGGCCTTTACTCGCTTGTGGGTGCAGGCCTGATGGTTGGGACGTATTTATTGCTCTATGGAGCCCAGTGTGCAGAGTCGCGGATAAAACACCAACCCCTGCCAACAGACCGCGTCTTGGTGTTTGTTGTTGTCGCAGCGCTGGCCGGCTTCTGCGTGGGCAGCCTTGCGCAAGGACTTGCGGAGATACGGGATGAGTGCGCCGCCATCGGCGAAATGCCTAAACCCTGCCTGTTAAAGCGGTTGGGACGCACAACCCTGAGTGCCGGCTCGGCGCTGTAGCATCAGGTATCGACGGAAATGGCAGGATCAATCTTGCTTTTGTTGCCAGTAGTGCGCTCGCTCCACTGGGTTATCCATGATTTTAGCGCATTGATCTGCATACTTGGCCGAGAGGGTCGAAAGGCTCACCGCGCCGCTTTTCAAGTCGCTATGCATCGATATGATTGATGCTCGAGATCTGGCTCGAGTCCCGGCCTTATCGGTGATGGCCATGGAATAGCCCAAAGCATCCACCGCTGTTTGTTTGTTTTTTCAGCCAACTCCGGTTGTTGCCCCCGAACAAGTGAAGCGCAGACCAAATAATATGCAGCGCACTCGTCGAGTTCCTGCGCAAAGCTGTAGGCTGCTCGTTCGAGTTCGAAAGCTGATGCTGAGCCCATCGAAAACAACAAGAAAAGAAGAAAATATCGAACCACAGCAGAGCGTCCTTTCACGGCTTGAGATAAGCAGGGTTTGCAACACATCCGTAGAGGGCAAAACCAACGCCCACCCTGGTCGCCACTAGTCATGCAAATCATGACTTATGACCGAATTCGCTCTTGCGCCAACGCCCCCACTTCAACAAATCACGTCAGCCGGCGAGGCAGATACCTGACTGGAGATAGCCCTGAGCCCTCCCCGTAAACGCCCAAATCTGTGGCGATCAAAACCTGGGGAGATCACCAATTTGCTCAAGCTCGGATACATGAGCCTCTAGTTCTATAGTCCTCTCGCCGGAGGCATTGACTCCCAAAAATACCCTGCCTCGGTTTTCACCGAAGTCATCTCCAGCAAAAACTTCATCGCCTCGAGCAAGCGCATCGCAAACATGATCGAAACTGACGACCTGGCTATCTCCGATAGCCTGCATGTGCCCATCCACCTTTACCCATACGAACTCTACAAACTTGCCGTCATGGTCCTTCCGTGCCGTGGAAACGATGTACGTATCCATATCGCTTGCCTCATTGAATGCCCCATAGCTAATCCTAGCCCCATTTCCTGGTGCCATTTGTTTGCACGCCAGCCGGTGAGGATCAACAAAGGGAGGCGACATGAATCACCTATGCTCAGAAGATCGACCGATCTCCTCACGAGTAGGCATGGTCCAGTCCGAAGATCGTCTTTCATAAATCGAGTCGTCGCGTTTATATCCGTCATAGGTGAACATCAATAGGTAAAACGCGAACGCAGTTGCAGCTAAAGCAGCCCTACCTATGGGATTCGCATCTTTGGATAAGCCACCAGGACCAATGGCAACCCTACCTCCTCGAAGGTAGGAAAACACTGCCTGACCGAACCAAGCCTGTAGCGCCAGCGCCTCCCAGAAATGCCCCCAATCCCCTACGAAGCGCACAATAGCGTTTGTCAGAGAAGCTACGATCAACAGGGCCAGCATCAAATACCGAAATTGCTTGAGAAAAACCAGGACGCGGTTCTCCGGCTCCATATTCCCCCTGCCTCCCAATCGATTAATTGAGCTACCAACACTATCCGAGTCCTGATATCGGTTGATTCGAGCCGATCCTAAGTCACGACTAGCAGTACCCCCCTTCAAAGTCAGCCGCTATTGCGGCAAGGAATCGGCATCAGGGATAGGGAACAAAATCTCCTAACCACTCTCGGGCTATTGGGACCGCGTATTCAAGCAACTCAAGCGGAACATTCTCTACGAACAGGGTGACCTCAAAACGAAGCGTTTCGTCGTTTCGTCGTTTCGAAAGATTTCAAACAACAGCCCGTTGTTACCTCTCCAGCATTCCATCGCAAGGCCATCGTGACCTTCAACAACGCTTGAAGCACAGCAAAACCGATATTCAACTCCGTGTACGACCACATCGCACCTCCATTTATTAATGGCCGCAACCATACCCCTCCCCCATGAGCCAGGCATGGACTCAACGTACTCATCCAATAATTCCGGAAGTTGCTCACCAAAACTGGCGGCAATATTTCGAGCAAGCGCGATCTCCCGCTCCACCGACTCGATGATTCGAGGGTCAACCTCGGGTGACGCAGAGTAACGGTCTTGCCCACGGTGTCCAGTTTCGAGCCGATCTGTGCGGCGATGTTGGCAAGGGCAAATGTGGCGAATGGGACTGGTCACCAGCATTGCCAACCTGGTAGCCAGGTTTGGCATCTCGGCATCCTCCCAGCATGGGAGTGAAGGAATAAAAAGGCCTGTGCAGAGTGTTTTCGCGAGATGCGCAGCAGGACACGCCCGAACCCAATACCACCCACCGCCCCCAGTGCTTCAGCAGATCTTCAGCAGTGTGTTCGGTGAAGCACTATCAGGAGTGGGCACGACGAAAAGAAGATCGAGTACCTGGAGGTGGGCGCCGGGTTGGCGTTTTGAGTGGGGTTTTGCAAAAGTTTTGCAAATCACAGACAACAAAAAAGGGCCCACCTTTCGGTGAGCCCTTCTAGACCGCCCAGCAGAGCGGATTTTGTTTGGTAGGCGCGATTGGACTCGAACCAACGACCCCCACCATGTCAAGGTGGTGCTCTAACCAACTGAGCTACGTGCCTGCTGTGAGGCGGCATTCTACGGAATTCCGGAGGGGTGTCAACACCTTTTTTCGAGCTAACCCTATGAATATGCAAAATATTTAATTTTGCTGCCGAGAAGCAGAATTTCCGGTGGCTGGCGGTCGATTTTTAACTCGGGTAGGATCAATGCACTCGTAAAATATATTAAACAGAGGCAGCAGGATGGCGAACATTCCCTACCCAGAGTCCTATTACGCCGCATCGGCCAATGCGGTCCCGCCGCGTCCGGCCTTGCAGGGCGAAGTAGAGACTGATGTCTGCGTAATTGGCGCCGGCTACACCGGCCTGTCCTCTGCCCTGTTTCTGCTGGAGAGCGGTTTTAAAGTCACGGTCCTGGAAGCGGCCAAGGTGGGTTTTGGTGCGTCGGGCCGTAACGGCGGCCAGATCGTCAACAGCTATAGCCGTGACATCGACGTGATCGAGCGCAGCGTCGGCCCCAAGCAGGCTCAACTGCTGGGACAGATGGCGTTCGAGGGCGGTCGGATTATTCGTGAGCGGGTCGCCAAATATAATATCCAGTGCGACTTGAAGGACGGCGGCGTGTTCGCAGCCATCACGGCCAAGCAGATGGGGCATCTGGAATCGCAGAAGCGCCTGTGGGAGCGTTTCGGCCACACGCAGCTTGAGCTGATGGATCAACGCCGCATCCGTGAAGTCGTGAACTGTGATCAGTACGTCGGCGGCATGCTCGACATGAGTGGCGGGCACATTCACCCGCTCAACCTGGTGCTGGGCGAGGCAGTGGCTGTTGAGTCGCTGGGCGGCACTGTCTATGAGCAGTCGCCAGCGGTGCGCATCGAGCGCGGCGCCAATCCGGTGGTGCATACGCCACAGGGCAAGGTCAGGGCCAAGTTCATCATCGTCGCCGGCAACGCTTATCTCGGTAATCTGGTGCCGGAACTGGCGGCCAAGTCGATGCCTTGTGGAACCCAGGTCATCACCACCGAACCGTTGGGTGACGAATTGGCGAAAAACCTCCTGCCACAGGATTACTGTGTCGAGGACTGCAATTACCTGCTCGACTATTACCGCCTCACGAGCGACAAGCGGCTGATCTTCGGCGGCGGCGTGGTGTATGGCGCGCGCGATCCGGCGAACATCGAGGCGATCATTCGGCCGAAGATGCTCAAGGCGTTCCCGCAGCTCAAGGACGTGAAAATCGACTACGCCTGGACGGGCAACTTCCTGCTGACCCTGTCGCGCCTTCCGCAGGTCGGGCGACTGGGTGACAACATTTACTATTCCCAAGGCTGTAGCGGTCATGGCGTGACGTACACGCACCTGGCAGGCAAGGTGTTGGCCGAAGCGTTGCGAGGTCAGGCCGAGCGTTTTGATGCGTTTGCTGATCTGCCGCACTATCCGTTCCCCGGCGGACAATTGCTGCGCACACCGTTTGCGGCGTTAGGCGCCTGGTACTACGGGCTGCGGGACAAGTTCGGATACTGATACAAAAAAGGGCCGCTGAATGCGGCCCCTTTTTGTATCAGCCTGGAAAGTCAGCACTATCCCTTGTAGGAGTGAGCCTGCTCGCGATGGCGGAGTGTCAGTCTATGAAGTATTGACAGGAAAACCGCTATCGCGAGCAGGCTCACTCCTACAAGAAGAATCGGGGGGTCAGAGTCGATCCCGCGCTATCCCGCTGCGAATCCGCAGGATGTCGGCGAGTACGGCGAGGGCGATTTCAGCGGGGGTTTTGCTGCCCAGGTTCAGGCCGATGGGTGCATGAATCCGCGACAGCTCCAATTCCCCCAAACCACCAATCCGACGCAATCGCTCGAAGCGCTTTTGCGAGGTTTGCATAGACCCCATCACACCGATGTAAAACGCCTCGGTGCGCACCGCTTCCATCATCGCCAAGTCATCGATGCGCGGATCGTGGGTCAGCGCCACCACCGCGGTGTCGCTGTGGCAGCCGCCGTCAGCGATGAATACCGAGGGCAGTTGGCGACGAATCTCGACGTTTTCCAGCACCACGCCTTCCAGCACCTCGTCGCGCGGATCACAGAGAATGACTTCGAAACCCAGCCCGACGGCAAACTCCGCGCAGGCCTGAGCGACTGAGGAATACCCCGCCAGCAACAATCGCTGTGCCGCACCGATGCGCACGCGCACCCGATCGATCTCACGTTCGATTCGCACACCCTGCTCGCGATCATCGAACAGGCTGCGCGCACCATTGGCCAGATCGATCTCGCGGATCAGTCGACGCTGCCCCAGCAGCGCCGACTCCAGCTCCCGCAGGTGTGCCTGAACCTCGCAATCGGGCTCAAGCTTCTCCACCAGCACATCGAGCACACCGCCACAGGGCAAACTTACCCGGGAGCGTGGATCGTCGCCCTCGCCATAACGGACGACGCTGACCGCTTCAAGGAACGCCCCTTCGGCGACTCGCTCGAGAAAATCCTCCTCGACACAACCGCCCGACAGCGAACCGATCCATTGCCCGTCGGTGTTCACCGCCAGCAGCGAACCCGGCGCACGAGGCGCCGAGCCGTAGGTGGCAAGCACCGTACAGAGCCAAAGGCGCTTTCCGGTCGTCGACCACTCCAGCGCCCGGCGCACCACTTGCAGGTCGAGATGCTGCATGTCAGTGCGCCTTGTGCTCGAGCGGCGGCGCATCGGCGCGCAACGTCTGCACATCATTGACCGCCAGATCACCAGCCTGACCACCCCACGCTTGACGCAGGTAGTTCAGCAGATCAGTGAGTTGCTCGTGACTGAGCTTCTCGGCAAACCCCGGCATCGGTTGCATGTGTTCGAACCCGGAAAACTTCTGCTCACCAATACCGTCGTCGATCACCCGGACCAGGTTGCGCGGATCTTCCAGGCGCAGCGTGGTGTTGCCCCGCATGGCCACGGCAATGTGCGGCTTGCCTTCGCCACCGACAGCGTGGCAACCGGCGCAGACGTTGAGGTATTCCTGCCGCCCACGCTGGGCGCTCGCCGTGAGTTTGTCCAACGGCATGTCTGTCAGCACTTTCGCCGCCGGTGGTTGATCGCCGAGCAGGAAGGTCGCCATCGCCGCCAGGTCCGGATCTGTCAGGCCCTGGGTGCTGTTGTGAAACACCGGGAACATTTCGTTGAACATCGTGCCCTGGGCGCTCATGCCGTGCTTGAGGAACGAACTCAGGTCCTGATGATTCCAGCCGCGAGCCGCCAGGTCATTGGCCAACAGGCTTGGCGCCAGATAGCCATTGAGCAGGCCGCCCGTCATACGTTTGTCCTGCTGCATCGCCCCCGGTAAACCGCGCGGGGTGTGGCATTCGCCGCAGTGGCCGAGCACGTCGACCAGATACTGGCCACGCTTGAAGGCGTCACTTTTGCCTTCGGTGGGCGCCAATTTCACGTCCTTGCCGTAAAGCATGTTCCAGCCCATCAGACCGAGGCGCACGTTGAATGGAAAGTTCAGGCTGGTGACCGGGGCTGCACGCTCAATCGGCTCGATGGTTTTCAGGTACGCATGAATCGCATCGGAATCTTCACGCGGCATCAAGTGATACGAGGTGTACGGCATCGCCGGATACAGGTTCGCGCCGTCGCGACGCTTGCCTTCGGTGAGCGCAGCAAAGAACTCGTCATCGTTGTAAAGGCCGATGCCGTGCTCTTTACTCGGGGTGATGTTGGTGCCGTAGATCGTACCGAACGGCGAGACAATCGGCAGACCGCCCGCATACGGCGCGCCACCCGGCGCGGTGTGGCAAGCCATGCAGTCGGCAGCGCGGGCGAGGTATTCGCCGTGCTTGACCTGATCTTCCGCGTGGGCCAGCAATACCGGCGCAGCCAGACCAACCGCCAATGCCAGGCGGGAAAGTAGTTGCTTCATGCTCAACCCTCCTTGACCAGGCCGAGATCGGTCAGCACGTTGCGCGTCGCGCTGTAGTAGCGCACGTAGCCGGTGCAACGGCAGATGTGGTGACCGAGGCTGTCCTCGATGACTTTTTCCAGTTGGCTTTTGACGATGGGCTGACGCTGCAGCTTCTCGACCAATACCGTCGCGGCATTCACAAATCCGGGGGCGCAGTAGCTGCACTGGAAAGCGAATTCATCGACGAAACGCTGCTGGATCGGGTTCAGCTCAGTGACTTTCCCTTCCTCGTCACGTTTCGCATGGCCTTCGATAGTGCGTACTTTTTTGCCTTCGAAGTAATGCGCGCCGGTGATGCAGGTGCGCACTTCTTCGCTGGTGCCGTCCGGGTTGTCGACGATCACCACGCAGGCGTGGCAGATGCCCTGGCCGCAGCCCAGACGCGAGCCGGTGAGGTTCTTGTATTCGTGCAAGTAGTCGATCATCGGCAGATCATCAGGGATGTCCACCGGGCCGACGGATTGACCGTTGAGGGTCAGTTGAAGCGGACGGTTAGCCATTGAGGGCCTCCTTGATGCGAGCAGAAGTGATAGGCAGGTCGCGGACCCGTTTACCGATGGCGTGCGCCACGGCGTTACCGATGGCACCGACCACCGGGATCATCACCACTTCGGCAATGCCCTTCGATGGATCGCTCGGCGACAACGGCGGCAGGATTTCAGCTGTCTGCTTCCACACCGCAACGTGGCGCGCCATCGGCAAGCGGTAACGGTTGAAGTTCCAGTCACCCTCCCCCGGTCCGCCTTCGTACAACGGCATCTCTTCCATCAACGCATGGCCGATGCCCATGGCGATCCCGCCTTCGATCTGGCCCCTGACCAGTTCTTCCACCAGCACCCGACCGCACTCGACCCACGAGTGATGATCGAGCACCTGCACTTCGGCCGAGCCCTTGTTCACTTTCACTTCCACCAGCGTCGCCACCGGGCTGTAGTAAGTCACGGCCGCGTTGTTCAACTGAGTGTCCGGGTAATGCACATTCTGGCGATCCAGCAGGTGGAAACCGGCGCTGTTCATTTGCGCCTTTTTCACGTTTGGAGCGCCGTCGCCATACTTGACCGCCAGGGCGTCGAGCGGCAGACGCTCACGCACGCCGTCGATGCTGAACTCGGCCTCGGCCCAGCTCCAGCGGTTGAAACCGTGCACGGTCGCGCCAGTGACCAAACCGCGTTCGTGGGCATGTTTGGCCAATTGCTCAAAGCTCAACGGCTGCATGCCGTTGGCGGTAAGTTTGCCGTCGACCCAGTGCGCATCTTCGCGACGCACCACATAAGGGTTGGCCGAACCGCCGTAAGGGCCCTGACTCCAGATCTGCAACGCCGCCGGCCACAAACCGTGGTTGAACAGCACGCGTGCCGCTTCACGGGTGGCGTGGCTGAAGTAGTACGCAGAGTTGGTCGCCGACGACGCCGAGGCAATCTTGCCGACCCAGCGCGGATTACGCAGCAAACTGTCCTGCTCGGCCTGACTCATGATGTACGGGTTGCCGCCGCTGATGAGCTGCAACTCCTTCCATTCGGTCTCGCCGGTCTTCACTTCAGTCGCCGCGATGCCGAGGAAGTCAGCCACGACCAACGCCTGGGACGTGGACATGCCCGTGCCGATTTCGATACCGATGTGGCGCAAGGTCATATGCCCTTGCGCGGTGAATTCGATACTGGCCATCGGCGCTTCGGAACCGGTGCCGAAGTCTTTCTGGCAGATGGCAAAACCCACGCCATACCAGTTATCCGGATCCTGCGCTTCGCGCTGCTTTTTGATCGCGTCGCGGTTTTTCCAGACTTCGTGAACGGCGGCCTTATCGAGAATCTCGTGCAAGCGCAAGGCACCCGCCGGCACCGCGCCCTGGGTGTTTTTCATGCCCGAGACCATGGCGTTTTTCTTGCGCAGGTCGATGGCATCGATGCCGAGGCGATCGGCAATTTCGTCGACCATCATCTCGGTGGACGCCATGCTTTGCAGGGTGCCGTAGCCACGCATCGAACCGGCTTCAACGGCGCGAGAATGGTAGGCCGTGACCTGCAAATCGTTCTGCGGCATGTAGTAGATCGACTGCGCCGCCGTGGCGCCAACCGCCGCCACCGATGGGCTGTAGTTGACTCGCCCGCCGCCGTCGACGCTCATCTCGGCGCGGAAAATCTTGAAGCTGTGATCGGTCTTGTCCACCGCCAATTGATAGCGGATATCGAACGGGTGACGCTTGATGCCGCTCTGGAACTGCTCATAGCGATCGTTGGCCAGGCGCACCGGCACACCCGCGCCGTACAACGCCGCGAGGGCCGCGTAGTAGACGAAAATGTTGTGGTCCTTGGAACCGTAGCCGACGGTGTAGCCTGGGTGCATGTTCAAGTGCGCCAGACCGAAGCGAGACGGCGCGATCATCTTCGCGGTTTCGGTCGCGGTTTCCAGCGGGCACTGGGTCGCTACCACGAAATGCAGGGTCTTGGTCGCCGGGTCGTACCAACCGTTGCCGTTGTCCGGCTCCATCGCGGCGGGTTCGATCGATGGGGTTTTGTAGCGTTCGTCGAACACCAGCCAGTTGTCCGGCGGCGTGTCGATCTGCTGTTTCATGCGATCAGCGTAGAACAACCCGCGCTCGGTCAGGTTGCCGTGTAGGTTCGGTTGGGAATTCCACACCGGGCGACGGTTTTTCAGCATCGGAAACAGGATCGAGTCCTTGAGGCTGGCGAATTCGTCTTCGTCTGCCGAGGTCTTGCCGCCCACACGCACGTAGCGGAAGCTGCCGTAGGGATCGCCTTCGTAGAACGGCACTTGGGCGCCGTAGCGGATTGCTTTGTCATTGAATTTGAGTTTGGCCTTGGCCTGGCGAAAACGCTCGAAGTCGTTCCAGATCAGGATCGCCACCGGATGACCGATGAACATCGGCACCTTGCCTTCCGGCAGCAGCGGATCAGGCGCGTGATCTTCCGGAAAGGCGATACCGTCTTTCTCCAGGTCGGCGGCGGTGACGATGCGGTCGGGCTGCAATTCGGCGCCAAGCCACGACAGGTCCATGCCCGCGTAGATGCGGTCGGCCTTGATGGTTTTCAGCAGCATGGCGTGGCCTTGTTGCTGCGGCCAGCCCGGCATGTCCTTGGCGCGGATGTCGCGGGCAAAGACTTTGCTGCCGCAGACCTTCGACAAGGCATCGTTACGCGTGCGTGCCTTGCCGTTGTTGCCGAGCCATTGCTCGGACGGCACGGTCACGCTGTTTTCCATCAAGGCTGCCAGCGCCTGGCTGCTCAGTGGCGTGAGCGTCACGCTCACACCCGCTACCAGCCCGCCCTGAAGGAACGAGCGCCGGGATATTTCACGGTTGGACATGGATCATCCTCTGGGCGGTTATGGGCCCGCCCTTCTGGTTATGTACTGGAAATCTCGAGTCTAGCGGAAGCCCTTTTTGACGATTCAAAGGGCTGAGTTTGACAGCGCAAAGCTGACCGAAAGGTTAAGTTTATAGACTAATGCCATTGCGGCAAACAAAAAACTGACCAGCGAATCAAAAAACCGCGACTGTTCGACGCAGCAAATCGATGATGCCTTAGGACAGGCGGGCGTCCAGTCTGAGCAGGAACTCCGCGCGGCGGCGTTGATCGGTTTCTTCCTTGGTGATTAATTCGGGCAGCAGTTCGGCAGCTCGCCGGGCATCGAGAATGTAGACGCCGTCCTCGTCGCCAATGACCAAGTCCCCTGGCTGCACCCGAACCTCGCCCACCTGGATCGGCTGATTGACTTCACCCTCGGCGCCAATACCCCGAGTGGTGAACGCACTGACGTCGCGACAAAACACCGGCAACCCATGAAGACGCAAGGCGCCGACATCAGTAACCGCGCCCGATACCACCACCCCGGCCAGTCCCTTGATCAAGCCAGCCAAGGTCCGAAGCTCACCCCAGCAGCCGCACTCTGCGTCGCCCACACATTCGATCACCAGCACGTCGCCTGGCTCACTCAGCAGCAACGCTTCACGCAAAATGCTGCCGTCCGGTGGGAAAACTTTGACGGTGACCACATTGCCGACCATGCGGATATCGTTGAACAGCGGCTTGATTCCCCGCAGGAAGCCGCGGTCGGAAAAATGGCCTATCGTGGACGACGGGATTGCCCGGTACTGGTCGATCAACTCTGGACTGACGAGCTGCTGGCGAGGGCTTATCTGGTAACTCATCGGCATTTCCCCGGACGTAGCAATGGGCAGGTCGAGCAGTATTCAGCGGGCTCGGTGGCCAGGTAGTAAAAGCAACAGGTTCGGCGAAAGCGAATGCTGCGCTGCCCGTCGTCCACCAGCGTCGGTGGTCGGCGGAAGTGGCTCAGCGGGTTGTAGTCGAGGCCGAACAGTGCGGGTTCGGCTTGGGTCAGCAGCCACTGGAAGTCCGCTTCATAACGCGCCCGTATCGATGGATCGTCGATTTTCGCCATGCGCTTTTCATACAGCGAATAAACGCGCACGGCGGTGTTTTCCCAGAGGATGCGCCGGGAAACACCGGTAACCCGATTGAAGGTGTGCCACAACGGCTTCAGCAGTCCAGCGAACAGTCCCTGCACCAAGGCTTCCCGCCAGGCTTCGCGTTCATTGACCCCATACGTCAGCGGCTGGCCGTGATGCAGCGGCATCGAAGACGTCCACAACCCGTCATCGTGGCCGTATTCAATCACCGAGTTGTCGAGCGTCAGCAGCAGCCCTTTGTCATACACCGACATCGCATACAAGCAGGCGCCGGTCGCCAGGAAGGACAAGCGCTTGCCCAGCAGCGAGGCCGTGATCGCCCGGGTGGGCGAGCCAATCACCGGACCCAGGGCGTCCAGCAGTTGCTCGCACACGTCCTCCTGCAACAAATCCCGGGCCAGCAACGAGCGCAACGGGTCGCGCTCGTCGCTGCCCTTGAGCCGCAAGCCTGCGGACAACACCGCCCACTCCGGCGCCGTGAAATGTCGCGCCAGACTCATTGCGGCAGCTCCCGGCCAAACGGAATGCACAGCGGCGTCCCGAAGAACGGATCGGGAATGATCCGGCAATTGAGGTCGAACACGGTTTTGACCAGTGCCTCGGTCAGCACTTCGTCGGGCCGGCCTTGGGCAAACGCGGTCTGGTTGTGCACCGCCACCATATGGTCGGCATAACGACAGGCCAGATTGAGGTCGTGCAGCACCATGATGATGGTTTTGTTTTCCAGCCGATTGAGGTCGCGCAGCAGGTCCAGCACTTCGATCTGGTGCGCCAGGTCGAGAAAGGTGGTGGGCTCGTCGAGCAGCACGATGCCGGTGTCCTGGGCCAGGGTCATGGCGATCCACGCACGCTGGCGTTGCCCGCCGGACAACGCGTCCACCGGTCGATCCGCCAGGGCCTGCAGACTGGTTTGCGCCAGCGCGCGGTTGACCATGGCTTCGTCTTGCGCCGACCACTGTTGCATCCAGCTCTGATACGGGTAACGCCCCAGCGCCACCAATTGCCGGACGGTGATGCCCTCCGGCGCGCTGGGGGTCTGGGGCAAAATGGCCAACTCCCGGGCCACGGCAGCCGTGGACTTTTGCTGAATATCCACACCGTTGAGAATCACCGAACCCTGCTGCGGTTTCAGCAGTCGGGCGAAGGATTTGAGCAAGGTGCTTTTGCCGCAGCCGTTGCTGCCAATCAGTACCGAAATCTTGCCCTGGGGCAGTTGCATGTCCAGCGCGTCAATAATCACCTGGCGCTGATAACTCAGGGTCAGGCCGCGACTTGCAATCGACGTCATACGTTGAATTCCTTAATGACGTTGTTTAATCAACAAATAGAGAAAAAAGGGTGTGCCCAGCACGGCGACAAAAATGCCGGCCGGCAGATCCAGCGGCAAAAACAGCACACGCCCGGCAAGGTCGGCCAGCACCACTAGGTTCGCCCCGACGAGCGCCGCCATCACCGCCTGACCGCCGAAACCCGGGGCCACCAGACGCTTGGCAATGTGTGGCGCAATCAATCCGACAAATGCAATCGCCCCGCCCCAGGCAATCGCTGCCCCAGCCAAGGCCACGCTCACCAGCAACAAACCGGCGCGCAACCACTGCACGCGAACGCCTATGCCCTGGGCCAGGTTGTCGTCCAGTTGTTGCACCATCACCTGCCGGGCCAGCAGCACCAGCAGCGGGCAAATGCCCAACAACCAGCGACCCAGCGCCAGCGGTTCCGGCCAACTGGCGCCATACACGCTGCCGGTCAGCCAGACATAAGCCGACAGGGTCGTGGTCAGCGGGCTGAAGACCAGAATGAAGGTGGTCGCCGCCGTCAACATCGCGCAGACGCCGACGCCAATCAACACCAGTCGCAGCGGTGAAGCGCCCTGTTTCCAGGCCAGCAGATAGATCGCCAATGCTGCCAGCCCCGCGCCGAGCATCGCCGCCAGCGGCAGATACTGTTGGCCCAGCGCCACGGAGAAAAACGACAAATACAGCACCGCCGCCGCACTGGCGCCACTGGTGATACCCAGCAGGTCAGGGGACGCCAGCGGGTTGCGGATGATGCTTTGCAGAATCAGCCCCGACACCGACAGCGCCGCCCCCACCAACGCTGCCAACAGCATGCGTGGAAAGCGCAGTTGCTCGACGATGAACGTCAGGCTGGCGTCCTGGCTCGACAGCAAAATTCGCAGCACCTCCAGCGGCGACAGCATGACTTTGCCCAGTGACAGCGAACCGAGCATGATCAGCACCGTCACCATCAACGCCGCCAGTAACCGCCACAACGTGATGACGTTGATCCGCCGGGAAAACCCGCTGCGCCGCCAGGTCAGGACCTTATCCATAACGACCTCCACGTCGGGCCAACAGAATAAAAAACGGTGCGCCGAACAACGCCGTCATCACGCCCACCGGCACTTCCTGAGGCAGGATCAACACCCGCGACAAGGTGTCCGCCAGCAATAGAACAATCGCGCCGAGCAGCGCACACCCCGGCAGCAACCAGCGATGATCGATGGACAACCCCTTGCGCACCATGTGCGGCACCAGCAAACCGATAAACCCGATGCTGCCCGCCAATGCCACGGCACTGCCCGCCAGGCAGACCACCAGCACGCTCATCAATAGCCGGATCAAACCGGTTCGCTGGCCCAGGCCGGTGGCAATCTCCTCGCCTGCGTTGAGCACGTTGACCTGCCCCGCCAGCAACATCGCGCCGAACAGTCCGAGTACGCCACACAGCAGCAATGGCGCGGCGACCGACAGGCTGCGCTCCGTCAACGATCCCGCCAGCCAGAACAGCACGGTGTCCAGCCCATCCTGATTGACCACCAGCAACGCCTGGCTGAAGGCAGAGAACAAAGCCGCCATCGCCGCACCCGCCAGCACAATGCGCAGCGGGCTGAGACTGCCCTGGCCCATGTTGCCGATCAGCCACACCAGACAACCGGCCACGGCCGCGCCCATGAACGCGCACCACAGCCAGGCATCCGGGGATGACAGGGAAAACAGCGAGGAACCCAGAATGATAAAAAACGTCGCGCCGGCATTGATCCCGAACAACCCGGGTGACGCCAGCGGATTGCGCGTCAGCGCCTGCATCAAGGCCCCCGCCACTGCCAGGCTCGCGCCCACGGCCACGGCCATCAAGGTGCGCGACAGGCGCGTAGTGGTCACCAGCACATGACTGACGCTCAACGGATCGGGATGCGCAAACGCCGCCACAATCTGCGACAACGGAATCCAGGTCGCGCCGACCGCCAGGCTCAGCACGCAACTCATCAGCAACACGACACCGGCAATCCACAACTTCAAACCATTGCTCATGAGGCCGCGTCCGCCGTGACCAGCCGCGCAACGTCATCGAGCATCAGGTTCGCCCCCAAAATTCCCCCGGACAGGTTCCAGGTCACCCCGTCGACCCGCCACACTTGCCCCTGTTGTGGCGCACGCATTTGCTGCCACAGCGGATGCTGCACCAGGTGTTCATAGTTTCGCTGCACTGCCGGTTTCTCCGCGCGCATGAAGACAAAGAAAATGTCGGCATTCACCACCGCCAGGCTCTCCTTGCTGGTGAGTTTGATAGATGCCCCACTCGCTGCCCGACTGGCCTCACTCCAGTCGAAACCTAGCTCGGTGATCACCGAACCTGGAAAGCTGGCCGGCAAATAACTGCGGATATGGTCTTCACGGACATCCAGAATCGACACCGTGGGCGGCCAGCGCCCGGCAAACTTCTTCTGCAGTTGTTGGCGCAGTTGCGCCGTGCGCAGCTGCCAGCGGGCCAACACTTCGTTGGCCTGCTGCTGGCGGTGCAAGGCGACGCCCATCAATGCCAAGGTCTGTTTGAACTCGAACACTTCCTCCACCATCACCACCGGGGCGATCTGCTTGAGCAACGGTGCGATGCGTTCATGGCGAAAGCGCGAGGCGAAGATCACGTCCGGCTTCAGCAGCGCGATGTCCTCAAGACTGGGCTGGGTTTCCAGCCCGACATGGGGCGCCGGCTCCAGCGTCGAACGCAGATAGCGATAGGTCGGTTTTTCGCTCCAGGAATCGACGATGCCGCACGGTGTGATGCCCAACGCCACGGCGCTGTCGGTGGCGCCCTGAAACAGGGTGATCACCCGCAGCGGCGCGGCGTCGGCCTGGGCCCACGCCGATGGGGTAAACCTGAGTGCAAGCACGCCCAACGACAGGCGCAGCAGCGTGCGCCTGGAGGGATGGCAATGAAGGTCAGGCTTCACGATGCAACCGGTGGAAAGGGTTCACCACCTGGCCTTTACCGAACGGCATGCTGCCGGGACCGCCCGCCCGCTCGATCATTGGCGTGAGCAGCAGTTTCTGTGGCCAGTGAGGGGCTTCGAACAATTGCTGCTTGATCATCGCCCGGGCTTCAGTGTCGAACTCGATAGTGTCAATCAACTCGTTCAGCACTTCGCCCATCGCCGTCCACAAGGTACTGGCCGGCAGCGAGTAAACCTGCGCCAGCGTATCGATGATCGCCCGGAAGTTGACCTGGATCCCCAGTGTCTGCAACCAGAACAACAGGTCTTCGGGACGCTCGTGATACAGCGTGTTGGCGTGCCCTTTCTTGAGCCGGTACGCCGGATCGGCCAGGCCATTGCGTTCCAGCCACGGCACGTAAATGCGCAACGAATCGTGATCGCGCAGCAACAGCCCTTGGGCGTAGCCGGCCTTCCAGACCAGCACCGCGTTCTGCCCGTGAACTTCACCGAGCATGCCGATGCGGAACATCCGCAGGTTGATCTCGAAGAAGCTGTGGCACAACTCGCGGAACAGCGTCATCACCGACGCGGTGTTGGCCGGCAGTTGACGGTAGCCCATCCAGTCATCGAAAAAGTGCTGGTTGTTGCCGGGCAATGGCGTGCCGAGGGCCGCCATGGGCACCAGTCGGGTGTCCGCCTCTTCGAGCAGCACCGAAGGATAACTGCGAACCATGGCTGCCAGATGACGCGGCGCTTCGTCGAACAGTGTCGCGTGCGGCGGCATGAACGCCCACCACTTGGTTTCATCGCACAGGTGCAGGGACTGTTGCAGCGTCTGATCCTTGCCCAGTGCCCGGCGCAACAGCGCTTCACTCAAACCGCCGTTGATCATTTTCACCGCAGGCAGGTAACGCGAGGCACCCAGCGAATAGATCGCCATCGGTAACTTCAGGTAATCAGCGCTGTTGAAGCAGGGGGTCATCGAACGCAACGATGAGGTGGCGAAGAAATCGCCGTCGGTGAATTTCAGTCGCTGGCAGTCGCCCTTGGCGAAAGCATCGCCGAGTTGCGCCTCCAGTACATGGTCGAACTGCCATGGGTGCACCGGCAGTGCGATGTGGCTCTGGGCGATACCCCGTTGTTGCAGTTCTTTATGCAAGTCGGCCTGCAACGCCGGCGGCAACAGGTAGCGGGCGGGATAGCTCTGCTCCAGGTCCACCACACCGTCGCCGCATTGCAGCAGCGCGCGGTCGATCGCGACCCAGTTCAGCGCCACTGGCTGGGCGAATTCCGCTTGATACTGCTGATATTCCGCGTCATCCAAACCTTGCTTGGCTTTGGCCAGTGGATGGTAAGGACGATCACGCAGCGAAGCCCACTGCTCCATGGTCAGGAAAAAATCCGCGTTACTTTTTTCCAGCAAGCGCTGGCTGTCGACCCGATGGGCCAATGACATTTCAGTTTGGCTAACGCTGGTGCGCAATACATCAAGGAACAGCGCAAAGCCCTTTTCATTGTCCTCGTAGCGATCGGTCATTCCGGCCAACACTTGGGTCATGAACGCTTCAGGCGACAGTTCTCTCAGTTGCCCATTCTCCCGACCCACGACGGGCGTACCCGGTACCTTTTCCCATTGCTGAGTAATGCCGGGGCGCAGTGCCACGACGATCGAGGCCTGCGGCGCACTGTGCCATTCCCAGATGCGCTGCTCGGCGCTCAATCCGCTGAACGGCTGATCGACCGATGACGCGGGCGCCATCAGGTTCAGCGGTTCGGTCCCGAAAAAATGTTCGGCCAGCAAGCAATCGACCAGATCTTGCATCACCCTGTCGGCGGCCATCGTGGTGAAGTTCATCGGATTATTTTCCTTCTGCTGAAGTGGCGGCCAATCTGGCCTGGAGGGCACGAAAAGCGATGCCACGCTCGTCACCCAAAACAAAACTTTTTACGCCCCGGCTCAACCACCGTTCGTGGTCGCCCGGTTGGCGTGGAATCGCGCAATACGGCACGCCCACGGCACGGGTTGCTTGCCAAGCGGCGAGCAACGCTTGCTGCACCTCGGGCCGGTCGATCTGCCAGGGCAGGCCCATCGATTGCGATAAATCGGCAGCGCCTTCGAGAATCATGTCGAGGCCGGGAACGGCCGCAATCTCTGCGGCGCGCCGCACACCTTCGGCGCTTTCGATCATCGCCACGATCATGATTTGCTCGTTGGCCAGCTCGATGTAGTTCGCCAGGCTGTGTTTACCAAACGCGCCGGGGCGCCCGGCATTTAGGCTGCGAGTGCCCTGCGGGTGGTATTTGCAGGCGCGGATGCTCTGGGCCAATGGCTCGGGGGCTTCGATCATCGGCAACACAATGCCCTGGGCACCCCCATCGAGCAGGCGCAGCAGGGTTTTCGGGTTGAGGTCCGCGACCCGCACCAACGGCGTGATCGCGTAGCTCTCGGCGGTGCGAATCATGTTCTCCACAGTTTCGGGATTGATCAGCACGTGTTCCATATCGATGATCACGAAATCGAAACCGGCTTCGGCAATCAACTCGATGGCCGCCGGTGCCGGAATCGAACTGATCAACCCATACACCGGCGCACCCGCCGTGAGTTTCTGCTTGAGTAGGTTGGTCCTCAGCATGATTGCGGCCGGAAGGCATGCAGCGGATTCGGCACTGATTTGAAACGACGTTCGCCATCGCCCAGCAAGCGGCGCTTGGTCAGTTCTTCGACTTCATAGAACGGCGCGAACACATCAAACGTTTCATAACGCACACGGTGTTGCGGGTGTTCGGCCTGGTAAGCCGAGATCACTTCGGCGGTCATCTGCCAGAACAGGGCTTCCTCCAGTTGATAGTGCTGATGCAGGAAGATCGCCATCTCGGCCAGGCAGATGAAGAAGAACGAATCACAGGAGAAATCCCGTACCGCATCCACGTCATCGGTGAGGATGAACGAGTTGCGGTTGAGCTTGGCGTGGCTGGCTGGCAGTGGTACCAGGGTCGGGCACAGCTCGGGGCGCCCGAGATGCTCGGGTGAATAGCGCACACCGTCGTGGAAATCTTTCAAAGCAATACGCTGCGGCCAGCCCTGCTTGACGATCAGGACGATATTCTGACCGTGGGACTCCATGCCGATGCCTTCGGCGTAGAGCATGTGAATGATCGGCGACACCGCGACCTGCAACAGTTGGCGGGTCCAGGCATGCAGCCCGTATTGTGTGATCCAGGCATCGATGAACGGGATCTGTTCACCGCTGCCGTAGCGGTTGTCCACAGAACTCAGGCCATTGAACGGCACCGCTTGCTCATCTTCCTGCAGGTATTGATGGATGCTTTCGCGCCACAGAGTGCCCATCGTGCCGTAGGCCTGGGACATGCGCGTGGCCGGCAGGTGCTCGTAGTCAAAACTGACGCCGACCACCTCGCCGAGAATCACAAAACCCAGGTCGCGCGCCGTGCTGTCACTGCGGATCAACTGGTGCAGCCAGTCAGTGATGATCGGGCCGTTCATCACGGTGTGCCGGGCCAGAATGCGTGTGCTGGACGTGTTGGTCATGCTCAACGCGAGCTTGACGTAAGGCCGCTGTTTTTCAGTGACATTGGCCAAGGTGCGGATCGACTGCTGAGCCTGGTAGCGATCATCGGTGGTGCCCAGATAGATCACCTCTCCGCTGACCAGCTCTGGGTAAAACACCGGGACAATGACGTTTTCCCACTGCCACGGGTGCACCGGCATCAACCAGTAATCGCCCAGCGACTTGCCTTGATCGATGAGGCTTTCGGCGAGTTGCTGCCAGCGCTGCAGGCCGAATTCCTGCTGGATGAAGCCGTCGTATTGCAAGTGCCGCGAGACGTTCATCGCCCCACAGGATTTGGCCACCGCCAGCCAGACAATCGCGACGGGCGCGGCAAATTCCGGCCCATAGCTGGCGTTGTCCTTGAGCGAGAAACCGATGCGCGATTTGTAGCAAGGGTGATAGCTATGGGCGTCCATGAAGTGCTGTTCCAGCGCATCGACATCCAGTTGATGGGATGGCTGGGCCGCCTGATAACCCTGACTGCGCGATTGCAGATCCTTGAGCAGCGTCTGTTCCAGTTCATGGGTGAAGCGTGGCAGGTGCGGGCTGTCCTGAAGCTCGACCAGCAATTCGGCCAGCGCTTGATGCAGGCGCACACGGCTGTGTTCGCCCGAAGCATTGACGCGTTCAAGGGTGGCGTAATCAAGGCGGATCAGTTCGAAGCTGGCGCTCAGCAAGCCTGTGCAGTGGTATTCCACCGGTTGTTGCTGTGCATCGAGGCCGCTGACGACAAACCGGCATTGGCTGCCGCTCAATGGAGAATGGCGGTAAGGCAGCACGTTTTCATACAGCAGGGTTTGCAGCAATTGACCGACCACCCGCTGTTCCACTTGTTGGTAGTGCCGTGTGTCAGCGCTCGCCAGCCAGACGCCTGGCGCGTGATCTTGAGCCTGATGGGTTGCCTGAGAAGAGGTCGCCATTGTCATACCTTGTCGATTAGATAATTAACGTTGTTCGAGGGCCGAGGGCAGTGCCTCGACCGGCTCGTCGGATGCGTGAACGGGAAAACGCCAGGCGCAGGGCAGCGCCAACAGAACCAGGATGCCGGTGGCCATGAACACTTCGCTGACCGCCCCAGAGGTGCTCGCCTGTTGAATCCCGGCCCCGGTCTCGGCGGCCAGACGAAACTCCAGCCAGAGCGACGCGATGACGATGGCCAATGACGACACCAGTCGACGGGAAATGTTGTTCATCGCCGCGCCCTGGGTCACCATCGGTTCAGGCAACGCGTTGAGCCCGGCGGTGGTAACGGGGATGTAGGACAGACCGATCCCGGCGCCGCGAACCATCATCAGGAAAAACACCACACCGATGGAGGCGCCAGCGCCGAGCATGCCCAGGCCCAGCGTCGACGCACCGGTCAGCAGCAACCCCCAGAACACCACGCCCCGCGGCCCGTGCCGATCCAGCCAGCGACCTCCGATATGTCCGAACAGGCTGGCAAACAACGCTGTGCACAACAGCGACAGGCCAGTCCAGATCGGGCTGTAGCCCATCACCACTTGCACCAGCAGCGGCAGCAATACGAGGCACTCGAACATCCCGACCGATTGCACCACCGCGATAATCACGCTCAAGCGATAACCGCGCAGCGCGAAGATGCGCAGGTTCAACAGGGGTGAAGTCCGGTTCAGTTCCAGCCGTACGAACGCGACCAGGCACACGATCGCCACCAGCAACATGCCGAGGTTGAGAGGATCAGCCAGGGCTTCGGCGTGACGTAGACGACCCACCGCAATCATCAGCAAGCCAATGCCCGCCGCAATCAGCAGATAACCCGCGAGGTCGAACGGTTGGCGCTCGGACGGTTCAGAGGCTGGCAGCACCGCCACGCCGAGGATCAGCGCCACGAAACCGATCGGCACGTTCATCAGGAACAGCGAACGCCAACTGAACCACTCCAGCATCAGGCTGCCGCATAGCGGCCCCAACGCCGGCGCCAGCATGACCGCCGCGCCCCACAAACCGGTAACCCGACCCCGCTCGCCTTTGGCGTACACCGAGAAAATGATCGCCAACGACAACGGGATCATCAGCCCGCTGGCAATGCCTTGCACCACGCGAGCCGTGATCACCAATGCGATGGAGTCGGCCAGCGCGCCCATCAGCGAACCGCAGACAAATAACGCCACACCCCACAGGTAGAGACGCTTGCGCCCCACCCGCTGGCTGAGAAAACTGGTGAGCGGCATGGTCATGCCCATGCTCACCATGAACGCGGCCACGATCCAGGTGGCCAACAGCGGTCCGATATCGAAGGCACTCATGAAGGCCGGCAACGCCGGGTTGAGCGAGCTGTTGTTCAGGCTGACGGTCAAGGTACCCAGCAGCACATTGACCACTACCAGCCAGCGCGGCACTGCAAACGTCAATCCCAAGGTGCGACTCCTGCCGCTTGCACAAACACTTGCGGCGGTCGCGGATGGCAGAGGAAGTCCGCATGGGAAATGTTGTAGCCGTAAGCCCCGGCCAACGGCAGCACCAGCATGTCGCCGACTTCGACGCCGGTCAGCGGGCAATCGCGACTCAGCACATCCTTGGGCGTACACAGTTGCCCGACCACGGTCCACGCCTGCTCCAAGGCACCCGATGTTGCCGGGTGCCTGGGCAGATGAATGACCGGGTGATCGTGCCCCTGTGCCACTGGCAAGCGAAACTGATGTGTGCCGCCGCGACAAACCAGGAAGTGCTTGCCGTGACTGGTTTTGGTGTCCAGCACTTCAATCGCGTAGTAACCGCAGTAAGCACTTATGAAACGGCCGGGCTCAAAGCGCACGATCGGCGCATCGACACACGTCGCCAGGGACCGGCCCAGATGCGCGCACAAACGCTGCCAGTCGAACTGCTGCGGGCCGAGGTAATTGACCCCGATGCCACCGCCCACATTCAGATGGGTAATCGTCGCCGGGTCGGCGGACAGCGCCTTCCATTGCGGCCAGCGTTCCAGGTACAGGTCGAGCAGTTGTTCGTGACGCTCCACTTGCGACTGATGGGACATCGCATGGACATGGAAACCCTTGAGCCGCAGATGGCTTACGCTGTCGACCCAGCTAACGGCCTGGGCCAATGCCGACTCGTCAATCCCGAACGGCGTAGCCGTGCCAGCCATCGCCAGTTTGCTCGACAGGGGTGACGGCAGTTGCGGGTTGATGCGCAGCAACACGTCCTGCACTCGCCCCGCTTCCCGTGCCAGCCGTTGCAGGCGGACGATTTCATTCAGGCTTTCGATGTGAACGGCTTCGACCTGATGTTGCAGGGCCAAACGCAGATCGGAATCCAGTTTGCCGGGGCCGGAAAAGATAAACGGCTTGATGGCCGGGCAAGCCTGGAGTCGATCGATCTCGCCGCCAGACGAAATTTCGAAACCGTGCACCAGCGGTGCTACGGCGGTGAGAATTTGCGGGTCGCTGTTGGCCTTGATCGCGTAGTAAAGCTCCACACCTTCAGGCAGTGCCGCCATCACCTGGGTCACGTGCTGTTTCAGTGCGTCCAGGTCATAGATGAACAGCGCCAACGGGTCTTCGTGTCGCGTGCGGGCTTCGCCGATGGCGGCCAAAACCGCGGCTGGCAGCTTACCCATGGGTGGCCTCCTTACCCCACGGGCACACCAGACTGACGTAGCTGGCCTGACGATCCGCCTTGGCCGCCAGACGGACTTTCAAGTTGGTTTTGCAAGCAATCGGCTGACCGGCGATCAGCGCATCCAGCTCCGGCGCAGCGCGGGACAATTCGGCGCGGATACTGATCAATTGCTGCTCCACCCGCTGCCACATCAGCGGCGCCAGGTGCGCACGCTCCCAACTCAGGGCCAGCACCGCCTCGGACAAGTTGTTGACGAACAGGCAGTAGACGATGCGATTCCAACCCTGCTGTCGGGAATACAGCAGCGACTCACGCACCCGAGGATGAATGTCGGCATCGATCCGGGAAGCACCCAGTTCCTCAGTCAGTTTCACCCCTTCAAAATCCCGCAGCAGCAGGCGCTGCGGGCGACCGTTGTCATGCACCAGCACGCTGTTCTGCAAATGCGGCTCCATGACGATGCCATGGTTGAAGAACAGCGACAGCACCGGCCTCAGCAGCAGCGCCTGATAGTCGTCAAACCAACTCAACAGCTGCTGGTCATCGATGTCGTTACCTTTGAAGCGACTCAGGAACTCATGCACCAACGGCCGCAAATGCAGGCCCCGGGCGAACAGTGTGCCGGCCATGATGCTGCAGTCAGTGCCGGTGTCGAGGCAGAAATTCTCCCGCAGGATCGCGCCGGTCTGCTCGCGGAACCAGTGTGTATCAGCTTCGCTGGACTGCTGTGGTGCCCAGCTCAACAGGCCCGGTTCGCCCACCACCGACAACCCGCCGAGCGTCTCGGGCTGGGTCAGTTGCAGGTTGCGGAAGACACGGTCGATCATCAGCGCGCTTTCCAGCTCATACCAGGCGTTTTTCCTGACGCAATTGGTGATGCGCACATTCAGCGAGCCCTTGATAAAGAACTCATGCCCCTCGATGTACCAAGTGCGGATCGATGCAGTGGGATTGGCCATCAGGCCAGTGGCGCCCAGATCGACGATGGCCGCGGATTTCAGCAAGCGCTGCACCCGGCCGTCCTGCATGAACAACTGCGCCTGTACCGGGTGCATGCTAATCACTGCATACCCCGGCCGTGCTTGCGCCTGATCGGCAAAACCCGCCAGTACCTGGGCTTTGCTCAAGCCGTTGGCCCCGACACTCAACCCTTCCAGCGGCACCTCGAACAGGTGCAACGGCGTGCGGGCCTGGAACTCAGGGGCGTAGGTTTCCTGGGCCAGATGAGCGGGCCACAGCCGCGCTTTCGGTGCCGGGTGGTTCGGATGACCAAACCACAATCCTTGCTCGCTGGCCAGGTAGCTGCTGAGCGGGTCCGAGTCCTTGGGTGTGTTGTGGCCAACAATGGCCGCGGTCAGCAACTGGCTTTGCAACACCTGATCCAGCAACTCGTCGTTGCTGGCGCGGGTCATGTGTTCGCACGCCGCGAGCAACTGCTCGACGAACTCGCCGAATCCAAGGCACGACCATTCGCCCTCATCGCGCCGGGCATAGACGTCCGACAGGTAACGGTGACTGCCCAGCCCATCACGGCGGTCCACCATCACAAAAAACTGCTGCTGATTGGGCAGCTTGATGGTCAGGGGAATGCCCTTCCATTTCAGGCCCTCAAGGTAACTGCCCGGGGCGATGCCCTGCATCTGCGTCGGCCAGCTATAACTGACGCAGTTTTCCGGCAAGGCGAACTCTTTGATCAAACAGTTAAGCAGCGCGCACGTTGTCGCCAACTCACTGACCATATTCGGTAACACATTGCGATTTGGATGATTCATGGGTGCTCCACAGTAGCCCGCGAGGTCACTGAATACGTTATGTCGCGAAAAAATTAGTGACTGATCGACTTAATTAAAAGTCGACGAATCCCCACACAGCGACTTCACTTCGCTAAGCCTTTTAAAAAACCGGATGACGATAAAAGTGACTTACGCCAACATCATCAAACTGCAACTCGAGGAATTAACCATTCAGCGTCGATTGATTCATTCAAGGGCGCAACTGCAATAACGCAGCGGCCACAGCGTTATCAAAACGCTGTATCACTTGTTGGCATTGTTCATCGTCGATAATCAATGGCGGCAACAAGCGGATGACATTGCCCTTGCGCCCACCGCGCTCCAGTAACAGACCTTGCTTGAAGCACTGCTGCTGGATGGCCACGGCCAGCGCCGGGTCCGTCGGGAAATGCCCGTGGCGATCAGCCGGCTCGCGCTCGTTGACGATCTCGATGCCCAGCATCAGGCCACGACCGCGCACCTGGCCAAGGGCCGGATAGTGCG
The DNA here is from genome assembly GCF_002000165.1 of Pseudomonas sp. C9. Taxonomy (NCBI): domain Bacteria; kingdom Pseudomonadati; phylum Pseudomonadota; class Gammaproteobacteria; order Pseudomonadales; family Pseudomonadaceae; genus Pseudomonas; species Pseudomonas sp. C9. The sequence goes on from NZ_MPAK01000001.1 coordinate 950,751, forward strand.
CTTGCAACTCGACCAGTCGATCCTTGAGCCACTGGCCACGGCGCTCGGCCTGAGCGGCGACGTGTTGCTGCTGCAACACCTGCAACGTGGCCAGCCCGGCAGCCATGGCCATCTGATTGCCGCGGAAAGTGCCGGCGTGATTACCTGGCTCCCAGGCGTCGAACTCACGACGAATGCCCAGCACCGCCATAGGCAAACCGCCACCGAGCGCTTTGGACATGACGATCAGGTCCGGCTCGATCTCGGCGTGCTCGAAGGCAAACATCTTGCCGGTGCGGGCGAAACCGGTCTGCACTTCGTCGAGGATCAGCAGGATGCCGTGCTTGCGCGTCACCTCGCGGATCGCCCGCAGCCAGTTCACTGGAGCACAGTTGACCCCACCTTCCCCCTGCACCGCTTCAAGAATGACTGCCGCCGGCAACGACACGCCACTTTCGACGTCTTCGATGAACTGGGTGAAATAGTGGGTCAAGGCCTCTACCCCGGCCTCACCGCCAATGCCCAACGGGCAACGGTATTCGTGAGGGTACGGCATGAACTGCACCCCGGGCATCAGGCTGGCGATGGCATTTTTCGGTGCGGTATTGCCGGTCAGGGCCAGGGCGCCATGGGTCATGCCATGGTAGGCCCCCGAGAAACTGATGATGTTATTGCGCCCGGTGTGGGTCTTGGCCAGTTTCAGTGCGGCCTCCACCGCGTCCGCCCCGGACGGCCCGCAAAATTGCAGGCAGTAATCGCGGCCCTGGTTTGGCAACAGGCTGAGCAGGGTTTCGCAAAAGGCATCCTTGACTACCGTGGTCAGGTCCAGGGTATGCATCGGCAGGCCCGAGGCAAGGAAGCTGTCGAGGCTGGCCATGATGGCCGGGTGATTGTGCCCCAGAGCCAAAGTGCCGGCGCCGGCCAGGCAGTCGAGGTACGTTTTACCCTCGACGTCAGTCACCCAGACCCCGTGCGCCTTGGCAATTGCCAGCGGCAACTTGCGCGGGTAACTGCGCACATTGGATTCAAACTTGCTTTGTCGAGCCAGATAGTCGGCATTGGTTTTTTGCAAAGGGTTAGAGTGCAATACGCCATCATTCAACATCGGTTTATCCTCGATAAGTTTCGATATGCAAATTATTCTCATTTGCAAATTAACGCAACTACTTGCTCGCCATTTTTTGAAAACTTACATAGTTTGCCAGTCAGCTATTAAAATCGTTCACGCACACAAAATCCCAAGTTATAAAAAACCTGAGAAACGATCATCAGTGCCATTATCCGGCCATGCTTTTATTATAAAAATGACAACTTTTTAATACCCTGCAACAGGCACTAACTTGTAGAAAAATATCGCAATGGGTCATTCACGTCAGATGGGCGAGCATTTCTTTCTCTGCAGGAATCAATTCATGAACACAACCCGGCGGCGCCCTTCCCTGTGGCGCAACGCACGGTTAATCGACTCAGAAGTCGACGGTCGCTGAAAGGAGGTAGGTACGTGGGGTCGCGAGCGTCAATCCCGGCTCGCTGTCATCCGAGGCCCCGGCAGAACTCCAGTAGCGCTTGTCGGCGACGTTCTCGACATTGGCACGCAGGGTGATGTTCTTTTCTTCAACCTTGAAGGCGTAGCGCGCGCCGACGTCGATGCGCGTCCAGGCATCGATTTCCTTGTCATTGGACTGGTCCAGATACTGCGAACTGGAATAGATACTGCGGCTGGTCAGGGTCAGGCCTTGCACGCTCGGTACATCCCACTCGGCGCCCAGGCTGACGTTGTATTCCGGCGTGGCAGGAGCGCGGTTGCCGTCAAAGGTGCCGTTGGCGGTATTGGTCAATTCGCTGTCGATGTACATGACGCCACCGAGCAGGCGGAAACCTTTGAGCGGCTCACCGAACACACTGACTTCCACACCGTTGTTTTCGCGTTTGCCGTTCGGGCCGAACACTCGCGTTATGGCGTTGGTCTCATAGGCCGGCTGCTTGATCCGGAACACTGCAGTGGTGATAGCGAACGCACCCGCGTCGTACTTGGCACCGACCTCGACCTGCCGACTGATGAACGGCGGGAAGATCTCGTCCTCGTTGACCGAGGTCGACGGCGCAATCTTGCCTTGGCTCAAGCCTTCCATGTAGTTGGCATACAGCGACAGTTTATCGGTTGCCTTGAACAGGATGCCGCCCGACGGAGAAACCTTTTCTTCATCATAGGCCGTGTCGCCTTTGACATCATCCGACCAGTCGTCAACCTGCACTCGCTGCCAGCGGGCGCCGAGGGTCAGTAGCACTCGATCATCGAAGAAACCCAACGTGTCGGATAACGCCATGCTGCTAAAGCGGTTCTCGGTATACACCTTCGGATCGAATCGCGTGGGGGTGATCGGCGTCCGTGTTTGCACGGGGTTGTAGATATTGCTGGGGGCAGCGGCATAACGGGCGCCGCCATTTTCAAAGTCCATGTAGAAATAGCTGGCAGCCAGATTCACTTCATGGCTCACCGGGCCGGTATGGAACCAGTTGCGCACCCCGGCATTGGCCGTCCGGACATTTTCGTCACGGGTGAAGTCACGTGGCAGAACGCTGAAATCACCTGCGTTGTTGGTGACCGATACGGCGTGTCGGAGAAAATCATGATCACTCCTGCGCGCGCCCACACCGCCATACAGCATGACGGAGTCGCTGACATCGAATTCGCCGGTCACCGTCCCGAAGGTATCCCTGGTACGCGCCTTGCTCCATGGCTGCGCGTAGTTGCTGCGAACCTCGCTTGCATGCGGAACCTGCGCCTTGGCGCCCACCTGCACACGCTCCTGCGGGGCGTCGGTATCACGCTCGGTATGCCCGACGTCCGTCGCAAGTCGCAGGCGTTCACCGCGAAAATCCAGGCCCAGCACGGCCATGTCACGGTCGACACTCTGATGATCCCACTCGGTGTCGCCGGACTGCTTCACGCCGTTGAAGCGAACGCCGAACATGTCACCTTCACCAAAGCGCCGGCCGACATCCACGGCCCCGCCGACCTGGTTGTTGGAGGCATAGTTGGTGGTGAACGACGTAATGGGTGCATCGGTGGCGCGTTTGGGCACCACGTTGATCCCTCCACCCACGCTACCCCGCGGCGAGATGCCGTTGATGAGCTGGCTCGGACCTTTGAGGATGTCAACGCGGTCGGCCATTTCCATATCGATCGTGTAAGTCGGCAAGACGCCGTAGAGACCGTTGTAGGAGACATCACTATTGAACAGGCTAAGCCCGCGAATGGTGAACTGCTCATACCGCCCACCCGCCGGGTTGGTGGCGCGAACCGAGGGATCGCTGGCGATAAGGTCACCCAAGGTACGAGCCTGCAGGTTTTTGACCGTTTCACTGGTGTAGGTGGTCTCGCTGAACGGCGTTTCCATGAAGTCTTTGGAGCCCAGCAAGCCTTGCGACCCAAGGCGCGCGACCTGCCCGCCAGCATACGGATCACCGTGCGCCGTGTCCGCAGCAGCGAAAATAGAGGTAGCGCCCAGTTGCAGGCCGCTGCCCGTTGGCGCCGGGGTCAGCATGTACGCCTGTTCACCCACCGGCTGCAGTTGCAGACCGGAACCCTGTAGCAACTGGGTGAAGCCCTCCTCCACCGCGAAGTCGCCGGAAAGACCAGGGCTGGTGCGCCCCCTCACCAGTGCCGGGTCCACCGACAGATTGACCCCGGCCAGCCCCGCGAAACGGGTCAACGCCGCGCCGAGGCTACCGGCCGGCACCTGATAGCTGCGGCGCGGCGCGTCTTCGGCCCAACCGGCAGTGATAAACAATGGACAGGCACTCAGACTCAACAACAGACTCAAGTGCAACAAGGGGCGCAACCGGGACGGAGCCAGACGCGTACTACAAGGCATCACTACAGGCATTGAGAATCTCTCTGATTTCGTTTCACTTGCCTTGAATGACAAGCGGCGCGAAAAAAGGGGACACGCTTTAAACATTATTTTTGCGCGCCACCAGCGTTACCCAGTAACGCGTACGCGAATGCACCTCCAGCGGCAGGCTGGCCGCTAGCAGCGCGAGGATGCGATCGGTGTCTTCCAGGCGAAAACTGCCAGTGATGCGCAGCGATTCCAGTTCTGGCTCCCAACGCAATACGCCTGGACGATAGGTACTGAGTTCGCGCAAAAAATCCCCCAAGGGTTGGTTCTGCGCCATCAGCACACCGTCACGCCAGCCTGGGGCCAGCACGTCGAATGGCTCCACAGCGCCGGCACCCGCCGCTTGAAGGCTGACTTGCTGGCCGCCGCGCAATGAAAAGACCGGCCCGCGCAGGGGCTGTAACTGCACCGTGCCTTTAAGTACTGACACCTTGTAGCCCGCCTGCCCCTGACGAACGCACACTTCGCTCTGACCGACGACCACTTGCCCGAAGCGCGTGAGGATCGTCAGCGGCGAAGTCCCGGGTACATTCAGTGCGATTTCGCCTTCCACCAGTTTCAGACGCCGGTTCTTCAGGTCGATATCGACGGCGCTGGCGGTGTTCAACTGCAGAGAGCTGCCATCAGCCAACTGAACTTTTTTGCTTTCCCCAGTGACGGTCCGCAGGTCGGCACTCCAGACATCCAGGGGCAATTGCTGACTGATCAGCCACGCGGCCGGCACCAAAGCTACCGCCCCGACGGCGCGCTTGAGCACTGTACGTCGACTGGTTTGCGGCCGGTCCAGACTGGCCATGGCGAGGGCCGATGGCAGTTCTGCAAAGCGTTGGCGCAAGAGTTGCGCTTTCTGCCAGGCCTGTTCGTGACTGGAATGGCTGTCGCGCCAGCTCTGCAGCTGTGCCCGGTCCCGCTCATTGGCGCAGCCGGATTCCATAAGGGCCAGCCATTGCGCGGCGGCCCGCACGACTTGTCGGGCTTGAGCCGAAGGTGCCGAACCGTTCACAGCTCCACCAACAGGCAATGTTCGTAGGCTTGAGCCATGTAGCGCTTGATCGTGCGCTCCGAGACTTGCAATCGCTCGGCAATTTCTTGATAACCCAGGCCTTCCAACTGGCTCCAGAGAAACGCCCGCCTTACCGGCCGCGCCAATCCATCGAGCAATTCATCCAGGGCTTGCAGGGTTTCCAATAGCATCCAGCGCTGCTCAGGGGACGGCACGCAGTCCTCAGGGAGTAATGCCAAAGCAGACAAATAGGCTTGCTCCAGGCTGCGCCGCTTGTAGAAGTTGGTCAGCAGCCGCTTGCCGACTGTCGCCAGGTAGGCGCGAGGTTCTTGCAGATCGGCGATGCGTTGGGAGCTGGCGAGCAACCGCACAAAGGTATCCTGACTCAGATCTGCCGCATCGCTGCCGTTACTCATGCGTCGTCTCAACCAGCCTTCGAGCCAGCCACGGTGGTCGCGGTACAGGTCGTGGAAGGTTTGCTCCGGCGGCGTAGCTACATCACTCATCTAAAGAAACCCTGCGCGAAGAAATATTCTAAATGAGATTCATTCTAATTTGTGTTGAGGCGTCACACCAAGTCCTTTGTGCAAATTGCATCGAGTAAATGCTTGAATTGTTTAGTGACGGAGAGGTAATTCGGCCGCGCAGGCGCCGATTCATCGGGGCGGCGGATTAAAAAAGGGGGGGAGAGATTTTCGAGAGGGATCGGAGCTCACTGAGCGCTCGCGCTTGGCCGGCAGATGCGGATCCATGAGGATGACGGGAAGGAGACAAAGCCAAATCGCAGACACAAAAAACCCCGGTCTTTCGACCAGGGTCTTTGCTATCGACTCGAAGCAGCACTGGCTTTACCAGCATCTTTCTTCGTAGCTTCAAGGCGTTCAGTGGGCCTTGAAGCAGATATGGCGCAGCGGACGGGACTCGAACCCGCGACCCCCGGCGTGACAGGCCGGTATTCTAACCGACTGAACTACCGCTGCGTATCGCTTTGGACTTTCGCCCAAGTAACTCGTCTGATTGAAAACTCAGTAGCTTTTCAATCTCGAACCAGATAAATCTGACTCGGAAAATATGGCGCAGCGGACGGGACTCGAACCCGCGACCCCCGGCGTGACAGGCCGGTATTCTAACCGACTGAACTACCGCTGCGCGTCGGTGGAGGCTTTTTACAGCTTCCATCTTGCTTTCGCAAGACTCTCGGAAGTGGTGGGTGATGACGGGATCGAACCGCCGACATTCTGCTTGTAAGGCAGACGCTCTCCCAGCTGAGCTAATCACCCGTTTGCATCTCCGAGGCCGCGAAATTTACGCAGGTACCGAACCTAAGTCAATAGCAGGATTGAAGTTTTTCTGAAAAAGACAAAATCGTGTCAATTCCCGCGGCACTGACAACCAGCGCCTTCAACCTCAAGCCCTGTCTGTCATGGGTCCGCTGGAACTACTCGCTGTAAATCATCTTCTTGGTCATGCCGCCATCGACCACAAACTCCTGGCCCGTGACAAAGCCGGCATTCTTCGACAACAGCCAGGCCACCATCGCCGCGACATCTTCGACCGTCCCTACCCTGCCCGCCGGATGCTGGGCATGATCGGCATCCGTCAGCGGCTCGGCACGTCGCACTGAAGGGTCGCGCGTGTCGATCCAGCCAGGGCTGACCGCATTGACGCGGATCTCCGGCCCAAGACTGATCGCCAATGCGTGAGTCAGGGCCAATAAACCGCCCTTGCTCGCTGCATAAGCCTCTGTATCCGGTTCCGACTGCCCGGCACGGGTCGAGGCGAGGTTGACGATCGCGCCGCTGTGAGCGCGCAGGTACGGCGCACAGTGTTTGGCCAACAACATCGGCCCACTGAGGTTCACCGCCAGCACACGATTCCAGTAAGCCAGATCGAGGCTTTCCAGCGTAATGTTGTGCGGCTCGGCCACTGCCGCGTTGCAGACCAGCGCATCCAGTCGCCCGAACTGCCCCAGCACTTCAGCAACACCCAGCGCCACCTGCCCTTCGTTCGAGACGTCCATGGCGATAAACCAGGCATTGTCGCCGAGCACTTTCGCCACTTTCGAACCACGCACCCGATCAAGATCGCTCAGCACCACCTGCCAGCCTTCGCTGATCAGCCATGCCGAGATTCCCAGACCGATACCGCGCGCGGCACCGGTGACCAAGGCCACTCGGCCATTGGACCCGGAGGTCGGCGTGGACAACTCGATCACAAGGCTGCCAACCCGCGTGCCAGATCGGCTTGCAGATCAGCCACGTCTTCAAGACCGACCGCAATACGGATCAGGCTGTCACGAATGCCCGCCGCTTCACGCTCTTGCGGCGCCAGACGACCATGAGAGGTAGTGCTTGGATGGGTAATCGTGGTCTTGGTATCACCGAGGTTGGCAGTGATCGAAATCAGACGGGTCGCATCGATAAAGCGCCAAGCGCCGTCTTTGCCGCCCTTGACCTCGAAACTGACCACCGCACCGAAACCCTTCTGCTGACGCAACGCCAACTCGTGCTGCGGGTGGCTCTTGAGGCCGGCGTAATGGACTTTCTCGATACTGTCCTGCTGCTCCAGCCACTCGGCCAGTTGCTGGGCGTTGGCGCAATGCGCCTTCATCCGCAGGTTCAGGGTTTCCAGGCCCTTGAGGAAAATCCAGGCGTTGAACGGGCTCAGGGTTGGCCCGGCAGTACGCAGGAAACCGACCACTTCTTTCATCTGCTCGCTACGACCGGCCACCACACCGCCCATGCAACGGCCCTGACCGTCGATGAACTTGGTTGCCGAGTGCACGACGATGTCCGCGCCCATCTTCAGCGGCTGCTGCAACGCCGGGGTGCAGAAGCAGTTGTCGACCACCAGCATCGCGCCTTTGGCGTGTGCGATTTGCGCCAGCGCGGCGATGTCCACCAGCTCGGCCAACGGGTTGGATGGGGACTCGACAAAGAGCAACTTTGTGTTGGATTTGATTGCCGCATCCCAACCGGACAAGTCCGCCAGAGGCACGTAATCGACTTCGATACCGAAGCGCTTGAAGTACTTTTCGAACAGGCTGATGGTCGAACCGAACACACTGCGCGAAACGATCACATGATCACCCGCACTGCACAGGCTCATCACCACCGCCATGATCGCAGCCATGCCGGTGGCCGTGGCCACGGCTTGCTCGGCGCTTTCCAGCGCAGCAATGCGCTCTTCGAACGCACGCACCGTCGGGTTGGTGTAACGCGAATAAACGTTGCCCGGCACTTCACCGGCAAACCGCGCAGCCGCGTCGGCAGCGGTACGGAATACGTAGCTGGAAGTGAAGAACATCGGATCGCCGTGTTCGCCTTCCGGCGTACGGTGCTGACCGGCACGAACGGCCAGGGTATCGAACGCTACGCCTTCGAGGTCGCTGTCCAGCCGACCGGCATCCCAATCCTGACTCATGCTCACACTCCTTGCCTTGCTGCTTGATATAGAGAGTCTTTAGTAGATACAAAACCGGCCCCTCAGGGCCGGTAGAAACTCAGTTGTTGTACAGATCGATGATCGCACTGACTGCCTGCGTCTTGACCTTGGAGGCATCGTTACGTGCCTGCTCAATCTTGTTCAGGTAAGCCTCGTCGACGTCGCCGGTGACGTATTGGCCATCGAACACCGCGCAATCGAACTTGTCGATCTTGATCTTGCCGCCACCGACGGCTTCGATCAAGTCAGGCAAATCCTGATAGATCAGCCAGTCAGCGCCGATCAGGTCGGCAACGTCCTGAGTCGAACGGTTGTGGGCGATCAACTCGTGGGCGCTCGGCATGTCGATGCCGTAGACGTTCGGGTAGCGAACGGCCGGTGCGGCGGAGCAGAAGTAGACGTTTTTGGCGCCGGCTTCGCGAGCCATCTGGATGATCTGCTTGCAGGTCGTGCCGCGAACGATCGAGTCGTCCACCAACATGACGTTCTTGCCGCGGAATTCCAATTCAATTGCATTGAGCTTCTGGCGTACGGACTTTTTCCGTGCGGCCTGGCCCGGCATGATGAAGGTCCGGCCGATGTAGCGGTTCTTCACGAAGCCTTCGCGGAACTTGACGCCCAAGTGGTTCGCCAGCTCCAGGGCCGCGGTACGGCTGGTGTCCGGGATCGGGATGACCACGTCGATGTCGTGCTCAGGACGCTCGCGCAGGATCTTCTCGGCGAGCTTCTCGCCCATGCGCAGACGAGCCTTGTAGACAGAAACGCCGTCAATGATCGAATCCGGACGCGCCAGGTAGACGTGTTCGAAGATGCACGGAGTCAGGGACGGGTTGGTCGCGCACTGACGGGTGTGCAGCTTGCCGTCTTCAGTGATGTAGACCGCTTCGCCTGGCGCCAGGTCGCGAATCAGGGTGAAACCGAGTACGTCCAGGGAGACGCTTTCGGAGGCAATCATGTACTCGACGCCTTCGTCGGTATGACGCTGACCGAAGACAATCGGGCGGATGCCGTGCGGGTCACGGAAACCGACGATGCCGTAACCGGTCACCATCGCCACGACCGCGTAACCACCCACACAACGGTTGTGCACGTCGGTGACGGCGGCGAACACGTCCTCTTCGGTTGGCTGCAACTTGCCGCGCTGGGCCAGTTCGTGAGCGAACACGTTCAGCAGCACTTCCGAATCGGAGTTGGTGTTGACGTGGCGCAGGTCAGATTCGTAAATCTCCTTGGCCAGTTGTTCAACGTTGGTCAGGTTACCGTTGTGCGCCAACGTGATGCCGTAAGGCGAGTTGACGTAGAACGGCTGAGCTTCGGCCGACGTCGAGCTGCCTGCGGTCGGGTAACGCACATGGCCAATGCCCATGTGGCCGACCAGACGCTGCATGTGACGCTGATGGAACACGTCACGCACCAGGCCGTTGTCCTTGCGCAGGAATAACCGGCCATCATGGCTGGTCACGATACCGGCAGCGTCCTGGCCGCGGTGCTGGAGCACGGTTAGCGCGTCATACAGCGCCTGATTGACGTTCGACTTACCGACGATACCGACGATGCCACACATGCGACGCAACCCCTACTTAATGGATCTGAACTGAACAACACTCACTGAGGCGTTTTGGCCATCGGCAAGAGTTGCTCCTTGAACGGTATCTCAGCGGGTACGCTGATACCGCTGGCAAGCCACTGACTGCTCCACCCGAGAATCAGGTTTTTGGACCAATCTGCAACCAATAGAAATTTTGGCACGAGCTGCGACTCTTTCCACCACCCGTCCTGCTGTACCGGCCCCAGGCTCAACAGCCCGACCGCCACGACCACCAGCAATACGCCACGCGCGGCGCCGAAGGCCATGCCGAGGAATCGATCGGTCCCGGATAGCCCGGTGACGCGAACCAACTCGCCGATAAGATAATTGATCATTGCGCCTACGATTAACGTGGCGACAAACATGATGGCACAGCCCGTGATTACACGAGCCGACGGTGTTTGAATGTATCCGGCGAGGTACTCGGACAATGAACCACCGAACATCCAGGCAACGGCTCCTGCGATGATCCAGGTCACCAGCGACAGTGCTTCTTTGACGAAGCCGCGGCTCAGACTGATCAATGCGGAGATGGCGACGATTGCAACGATCGCCCAGTCAACCCAGGTAAATGGCACAGTGCAGCCTACAGACGGATAAGGCGGCGCATTTTAGCAGAGCGCAGGGCTATCGGTAAGCTGCGATTGTCAGTGCTTTTCAAATCGGGGCGATAGTATTTAACCGCGCTTAGCAATGTAGCCGCTGGCGAAGCCTGCGTCCGGCTGCGCAGCAGCCGTAAAATCAGGCAACTCGGTGTATCAGGTACACCGTACAGGCAGGTTTTACGACGACTGCGCCGCCGGACGCAGCCTCGCAGGCTCGGCAGCTGCTACAAAAAGAGTCGATTGGTCGCTCGTTAACCGCGCTCAGGCTGGAAGCGCACGACGAAGCCCTTGAGCTTCTTCTGGCGGTCCAACAAGTCACGCAGACGGTCGGCTTCGGCGCGCTCGATCAGCGGACCGACAAACACTCGATTCTTGCCATCAGAGGATCGGATGTAAGCGTTGTAGCCCTGACTGCGCAGGTCTTTCTGCAGGCTTTCGGCATTTTCTCGGCTCGCAAGACTCGCCACCTGAACCGACCAGCTGACCGACAGGCCGTTTGCGTCGATACGGCTTTGCGTGGTGTCAGGCTTGCCCGGCGCTGCCGAGATAGGCTGCGACGGCGCGGCAGCAGGCTTGGCGGCCAAAGCAGGCACCGGAGCCGGCTTGGCCACAGGCGCAGGGGCTACACGGGCAACCGGCGCAACAGGTGCCGAAGGCACTTCTTGCTGAGCGATTTCATCATCGCTCGGCACAGGCTCTTGAGGCAGCGCTTGCGGCTCAGGCACCACCACCGGCTCGACCTGAACTTGCGGCATTGCCGGCGCCTGCGGCGCAGCCGGCGCATCGACCGTCACCTGCCGCTGCTCATCCTGCCGGGAAAACAGCATCGGCAGGAAAATCACCGCCAACGCCACCAGCACCAGAGCGCCAACCATGCGCTGTTTGTAGGCCTTATCCAGCAATGCCATTTGCCGCTTCCTCCGTGGAGCGCCGAGCCAACCATTCAAGGGCTTCGGCGACACAATAAAATGATCCGAACAACAGAATCTCGTCGTCGCTCGTCGCCAGCGCACACTGACCTTCCAGCGCGGAGGCCACACTTGAATAAGATGCTACGCAAGCACCAAGGTTCTTCAACGCCTTGTGCAAATCAGCGACCGGACGGGCGCGCGGCGAATCCAGCGGCGCCACAGCCCAATGCTGGACACTAGCATTCAATTCACCGACAACACCATCCAGATCCTTGTCAGCCAGCAACCCGAACACCGCCAGACGCTTGCCGGCTGGTGGTCGACTGGCCAAACGGCGAGCCAGGTACTCGGCGGCATGCGGGTTATGGCCCACGTCCAGCAACAGGTTCAGGCGCTTGCCCTGCCAGTCGAACTGCCGACGATCGAGACGACCGACTACCCGCGTCGCTTTCAGGGCATCGACAATCTGTGCATCCACCCACGGCAAACCCAGCAACAAGTAGGCCTGCAACGCCAGCGCAGCGTTTTCCATTGGCAGATCGAGCAAGGGCAAATCACGCAATTCCACGGCGCGCCCCTGCGCATCAAGTCCGCGCCATTGCCAGTTGTGATCGGTAATGCCGAGGTCGAAATCACGCCCACGCAGGTAAAACGGGCAAGCCAGCTCGCGCGCCTTGTCCAGCAGTGGTTGTGGAGGATTCAGATCGCCACACAGCGCAGGCGCGCCCTGGCGGAAGATGCCGGCTTTTTCGTAAGCCACGGACTCACGGGTATCTCCCAGATAGTCCGCATGATCGACGCCGATGCTGGTGACTAGCGCCATGTCGGCATCCACCACGTTGACCGTGTCCAGACGCCCACCCAGACCAACTTCCAGCACCACAGCATCAAGCCCGGCCTGTTGAAACAGCCAGAACGCTGCCAGGGTGCCCATTTCGAAATACGTCAGGGAAGTATCGCCACGACCGGCCTCGACAGCCGCGAAGGCTTCGCACAGCGCGGCATCCGTGGCTTCGACGCCATTGACCTGCACCCGCTCGTTGTAACGCAGCAGGTGCGGAGAATTGTAGACACCGACGTTCAGGCCCTGCGCCCGTAGTAACGAGGCCACAAATGCGCAGGTAGAACCCTTGCCGTTGGTGCCAGTGACCGTAATTACCCGAGGCGCCGGCTTGCCCAGTCCCATGCGGGACGCTACCTGTTGCGAGCGCTCCAGGCCCATGTCGATGGCCGAAGGGTGCAACTGCTCAAGGTAGGCGAGCCACTCGCCAAGGGTACGTTGGGTCATAGGTTGGCAGGTACCGGTGGAACCACGATCGGCTCGATTGGCGCAGCGACGAATTTCGGCGTCGGCAGGCCCATCATTTGTGCCAGCAGGTTGCCCAGGCGCGGACGCAGCTCCTGACGGTGAATGATCATGTCGATGGCACCGTGCTCCAGCAGGAACTCACTGCGCTGGAAGCCTTCCGGCAGTTTTTCACGCACGGTTTGCTCGATTACACGCGGGCCGGCAAAGCCGATCAGGGCTTTGGGCTCACCGACGATCACATCACCGAGCATCGCCAGGCTGGCGGAAACGCCCCCGTAAACAGGGTCAGTCAGCACGGAGATGAACGGAATGCCTTCTTCACGCAGACGCGCCAGTACCGCGGAGGTCTTGGCCATTTGCATCAGGGAGATCAAGGCTTCCTGCATCCGCGCACCACCGGAAGCGGCGAAGCAGATCATTGGGCACTTGTTTTCCAGCGCATAGTTGGCGGCGCGAACGAAGCGCTCTCCGACGATGGCGCCCATCGAACCGCCCATGAAGGAGAATTCGAAGGCCGAAACAACGACTGGCATGCCCAGCAATGTGCCGCTCATGGAAATCAGTGCGTCTTTTTCGCCGGTCTGCTTCTGGGCAGCGGTCAGGCGATCCTTGTACTTCTTGCCGTCACGAAACTTCAGACGGTCAACCGGCTCCAGGTCCGCACCCAGTTCGGCACGGCCTTCGGCATCAAGGAAGATATCAATGCGGGCGCGGGCGCCGATACGCATGTGGTGGTTGCATTTTGGGCAAACATCCAGGGTTTTTTCCAGCTCCGGACGATACAGCACAGCCTCGCAAGACGGGCATTTGTGCCACAGACCTTCAGGCACCGAGCTCTTCTTGACCTCGGAACGCATGATCGAAGGGATCAGTTTGTCTACTAACCAGTTGCTCATGCTTTCTTTCTCCAGTACCGGCGGCCCGAACGCTTTGTTCGCAGCCCCGCGTATGCCCTTGAGCTAAATTCATGTGTGTGGCGATGATTGATCGGGTGGCCGGGTCAGCGAAAAGCGACCTGCGTACAACCCGAAACATCCTCAGCCGTGCCTGCTTTGTGCAAGTGAAGTTATGGACGGCGGCAGTCTGCCAGCCGTCACATCAACCTAGCTCCTACGCACCGCTTCTATAAATGCCCGAATCTTTGCGTGATCCTTGATGCCCTTGCCCGCCTCTACCCCGCCGCTGACGTCCACGGCGTAAGGCTTGACCCGGGCAATCGCTTCGGCGACGTTTTCAGGCGTCAAACCGCCCGCCAGAATGATCGGCTTGCTCAAGCCATGCGGTATCAGGGACCAGTCGAACGCCTCACCGGTTCCACCGGGAATGCCTTCGACATAAGCGTCAAGCAAGATACCGCTGGCAGTAGGAAACGCATCGCAGGCCGCCGCGATGTCGTCACCCGCCTTGACCCGTAGCGCCTTGATGTACGGCCGGTTCCACCCTTCACACTCGGCAGCCGTTTCATCGCCATGGAACTGCAACAGGTCCAGCGGCACGGCGTCGAGCAACTCACCCAGCTCGCACCGACTGGCGTTGACGAACAACCCCACGGTTGTGACGAACGGCGGCAGCACCTTGATGATGTCGCGCGCCTGTTGGAACGTCACAGCCCTCGGGCTTTTGGCGTAGAACACGAACCCGATGGCATCGGCCCCCGCCTCGACCGCCGCCAACGCATCTTCTATGCGGGTAATCCCGCAAATCTTGCTGCGAACGGCTGACATGTCGATAAAACCTCAGGGTAAATCCGGGGAAGTCCCGGATGGTAACAAATGCATTCGAGGGCGTCAGCCGTCAAGTTCCGTGAAACCGGTCAGGAAGTGTGGGCCGATGTAACGCTCGGGCAATTGAAACTCATCGCGATACTCGACCTGCACCAGATACAGGCCGAACGGATGCGCCGTGACCCCGCCGGAACGGCGAATGCGGCTTTCCAGCACTTCCTTCATCCACTCCACCGGACGCTCGCCGGCGCCGATAGTCATCAGCACGCCAGCAATGTTGCGTACCATATGATGCAGAAATGCACTGGCGCGGATGTCCAGCACAATCATCTTGCCGTGACGCGTGACCCGCAGGTGATGCAGTTCCTTGATCGGCGATTTGGCTTGGCACTGACCGGCACGGAACGCACTGAAATCGTGGGTACCCAACAGATACTGCGCCGCCTCGGCCATGCGCTCGACGTCTAGCGGGCGGTGGTTCCAGGTGATCTCGTCGTTCAAATGTGCCGGACGGATCTGATCGTTGTAGATCACATAACGATAACGTCGGGCGATAGCCTTGAATCGCGCATGAAAATGCGCCGGCATGACCTTGGCCCAACTGACGCTGACATCGTGGGGCAAATTGATATTGGCGCCCATCACCCAGGCTTTCATCGAACGCTCGACCTGCGTATCGAAATGCACCACCTGACCACACGCATGTACGCCAGCGTCCGTACGCCCGGCGCAGAGCAGCGACACCGGTGAGTCGGCGACTTTGGACAAGGCGCTCTCAAGGGTTTCCTGAACCGTGAGCACGCCGCTGGCCTGGCGCTGCCAGCCGCGATAACGCGAACCTTTGTATTCAACGCCCAGTGCGACGCGGAAAAAGCCGTCGGCCGCCATTTCGGCGGCCGGATTATCTATATTTGCCAAGGGGTGCAGCCTGCTGATGTGCGCAAAGGCGGGCATTATAAGGCGGCTGGACCGGGACGCCAGAGGCGCGTGTCTTTTGTGCCGCTGCACTACACGTGCGAGCCTCGCTATATAGACAACCACATAACGCGCGAAACGATAGAGTCCCCAGCTCATCACGCAAACAAAAACGGCAGCCTCACCGGGCTGCCGTTTTGTTTACTGCGCAGCGACCACTCAAGCCAGACGCGAAAGCATTTCCCTGGCTTCGCTCTTCTGCCCGGCATCACCCTCGGTCACCACCTCATTGAGGATGTCCCGTGCGCCGTCATTGTCACCCATGTCGATGTAGGCCTGAGCCAGATCGAGCTTGGTAGCGACCTCATCCGTACCGGAGAGGAAGTCGAAGTCCGGCTCGTCGCCCGCAGTGGCCATCGCGTCCTCTGCGGTAAAGCTCGGTTCGCCAATGCTCTGGGACAGACGATCCAGCTCGGCGTTGACGTCATCCAGCTCAGCCTCGAAGGCATCCGGAAGTTCGTCAAGGCCTGCCACGGTCGGAGTCGGAGCCGGAGCCGCGTCCATTTCATCAGCGAGCGACAGATCGAAATCGGCAGGCAATTCCAGGTCATCCTGCGGCACTTCAGGTACAACCGGCAGATCCTTCAGGCCTTCGTCCAGGCTCAGATCCAGCAGGAAGTCGTCTTCAGCGAGGATAGCCGGCGACGGCTCCGCCCCCAGGTCCATGTCCAGATCGAAGTCCGCGAGGTCGTCGAGGTTCTCCTTGATTTCGGTTTGCTGCTGCAACACCGATTCAAAGCTCAAGTCGTCATCCAGCGGGAACTCTTCCAGCTCCGTCGACGTGTCTTCTTCTGGCGTAACCACCGCCGGGGAAGTGGCCTCCAGATCGTCCAGGCTCAAGTCGAAAGCGCTGTCGAAGTCGTCATCGGCAGCCGCCGGGGCTTGCAGCTCGTCCAGCAGCAGGTCCTTGACGTATTGCGCATCCAGTTCCGCAGCGATAGCCGCGGCAGCCAGGCCACCTGCGGCAACCAGGGCCATGGCCGGGAAACGAGCCTTGAGCTTTTCGACCTGGGCGAAGTTGTCGCCGTTGGCGACCAGTTGACGCTCCTGACCAACGAACGCATCGCGGTCGCCTTGCTGGCCATACACTTCCATCAGCTTCAGACGCAGGTCACTGCGTTGTGGCTCTTGCTTGATGCCGTCTTCCAGCAACGCGGCAGCCTGGTTCAGACGACCGGCCGTGATGTGCGACTGCGCTTTGCTCAGCACATCGTCATCACGCTCGGCGGCAGGCGACACCAGGGGTGCTGCGATCGGTGTCGTCATCACAACGGGCGCAACCACTGGAGCAGGCTCTGCTTTAGGAACAGGAGCAGGAGCAGGCGTCGGCGCCGTGGCGAGTTTTACGCTGGGCGGTGGAACTTCCAGGCCTTCAAAGCTGCTTTCCGGCAGGTCGTTGCCATAGGACAGGTCCTGTTCTTCGGACAATGCACGGGCCATGCGCAGATGCTTCTCGGCTTCTTGCTGAGCTTTGCGACGACGCGCCAGCAACAACAGCAAGAGCGCAAGCACCACCGCACCGCCGCCGATCAGACCCAGCAGGATCGGATTGGTCAGCAGTTCGTTGAATTTCTGATCGTCCGAGACGGCCGGTGCAGGCTCGATTGGCGTTTCAGCAGATGCTGGTGCAGGAGCGACAGCGGCTTCTGGCGCCGGGGCGACTTCAGCAGGTGCCGTCGCAGGGTTGGCGGCCAGCTCGGCAGACATGGCCGGAGCGGTCGCTGCAGGTGCACCCGCGGCGCCATCGGCCTGCATCTTGGCCAGTTGATTGTTCTTCAGCTCGATCAGTTTTTGCAGCTTGTCCAGCTGACTTTGCAGATCGGTCATGCGGCTTTTCAGTTCGGCATTGTCACGACGGGTCGTGTCGAGGCTTTCCTGAGTAATCGCCAGTTTGTTGCTCAGATTCTTGGCATCGCCCGCAGCACCTTTGGCACCCGCCTTGCCGGATTCGGCCGAGACCAGGCTCAACTTGTCCTTGGTGGATTGTGCGTTGCCGGTGTCAGCGCTACCACGCTTGGTGGCATCGAGTTGCTGTTGCCCCGCTCCGGGCTTGGCCACATAGCGACGCCCCTGGCGCCACGCCTTGTTCTGTGCGGCCACTTCGGCAATCGCCTTGGGCTGCGGCAGGCTGGTAGCTTGAGCCTGCTCGGGCATGCGCAGCACTTGACCGGTTTTCAATCGGTTGATGTTGCCATCGATAAAGGCATCCGGATTCAGCGCCTGGATGGCCAGCATGGTTTGCTGAATCGAGCCGCCATTGCGCGCCTTCGCAGCGATCTCCCACAGAGTATCGTGCGCAGTGGTGGTGTGCTGAGCCGGCGCGGTGGCACCGGTCACTGGCGCCGTGACTGATTGAGTCGGCGCTGGCTGCGCAGCCGCTTCGGCGGTCTGCGGCGAGAATTTGGACGGATCGAGCAACACACTGTAATCGCGCAGCAGGCGACCGTTCGGCCACATCACCTGAACCAGGAACTTCACCATGGGTTCGGACAGTGGTTTGCTGGAGGTCACACGCAGGATGCTTTTGCCGCTGGCGTTGAGCACCGGCGTGAAGGTCAAGTCATTGAGAAATGCCTGACGGTCGACACCGGCCTTGGCAAAATCTTCAGGCGAGGCCAGGCTCGGCACCACTTCGGCCGCCGTCAGGTCCTTGATGTCGAGCAACTCGATTTCCGCCACCAAGGGTTGGTTCAGCGTCGACTTCAGGGTCAATTCCCCGAGCCCGAGGGCATGCGCCATACCAGAGGACAGCGCCGAGGCGGCCGCAATTGCTAACACCAGTTTGCGAACTTGAACCATAGCCTCATCCTTTGTTTGAACATTCCTCGGCCAGCGAGAAGGTCTTGATAGTCGCTGCCGTAAGGCGTTGCGCGCAGCGCTGAAGTGTCACCGCGCGCGATCATTTCTTGTCTGCCCCGGAAAGCCCCGCACGGAGGCTTTCTTTCAGCACTGCGGCCAAGCATAGCGCTCGGCTAGAATCATTCTGCGAATTGTTGCCAAGTATCTTTTACAGCTGGTCTTTTATCAACAATTCAGCCACCTGCACAGCATTGAGCGCAGCGCCTTTGCGTACGTTATCTGACGTCAGCCACAAATTAAGTTCCGACAGGTCGTCGACTCCACTGCGAACCCGACCGACATAAACCACGTCCTGCCCCACCGCATCGCCCACGGCAGTCGGATAATCGCCCGCCTCTACCAACTCGATTCCCGGTGCATCTTCAAGGGCTGCGTTGACTTTCGTCAGGTCGACAGCGCTCGCGGAATGCAAGGTCACGCTAAAGCTATCGCCAAAAAACACCGGGGCTTGAATGCAAGTGGCGGAAATCTTTAATAAAGGCAGCGCCATGACCTGACGCAACTCACGCACCAGGCGTTTTTCCAGCAGCGTATGGCCTTGCTCATCCGGCTTGCCGACCTGGGCCAACACGTTGAAGGCCATCTGCCGATCAAAGAATGTCGGCTCCAGCGGACGCACGTTGAGCAACTCGGCGGTTTGCCGGGCCAGCTCTGTTACCGCTTCGCGGCCTTGAGCGGAGACCGCCAGGCTGGCGGTCACATTGACCCGCTGCAGGTCGATCACGTCGAGCAATGGCGCCAGCACCACGGCCAGTGTGGTGGCCGAAGGGCTTGGGCTGCTGACCTGGAATGGCTTTTTCAGGGTGGCCAATACCTCGGCATTGGCTTCCGGCACCACTTGCGGCGCTTGATCGGCCGGCAACGCACCGGACAGGTCGATCAACGAGCAACCGGCAGCGCTAGCGCGAGAGGCGAAGCTGAGCGTCACCGCCGGCCCGGCCGCGAAGAACACCAATTGGACTTTGCTGAAATCGAATTCGTCGACTTCCCGCACCCGCACGTTCTTGCCGCGAAAAGGCACCGAGTGCCCGGCGGATTCGCTGCTGGCCAGCAAGTGCAGGTTGCCGACCGGAAAATCGCGCTCTTCAAGAATCTGCACCAGCGTTTCGCCGACAGTACCGGTGGCGCCGATCACGGCGATATCAAAGGACTGGGTCATGGTTCTACCTCTGGCGAAACGGGGGGAGCGGCACTTTACCGGGTGGGTGACGTACAGGCAATTCGGCTGGGATCTGCGGTGCCTGTTCCGGCCTCATCGCGAGCAAGCTCGGCTCCTACAGGTTTGGTATCGCACTTGTAGGAGCCGAGCTTGCTCGCGATGGCGGCTTAACAGTCACCCAATAACCAAAAAACCCGCGCCTCTTTCAAGGCGCGGGTTGTTTCATTGCTTCAACCGATCAACGCTCGAGCAGAATCCGCAGCATGCGGCGCAGCGGTTCGGCCGCGCCCCACAGCAGTTGGTCGCCAACGGTGAAGGCACCGACGAATTGCGAACCCATGTTCAGCTTGCGCAGACGGCCAACCGGCACGTTCAGGGTGCCAGTGACCTTGGTAGGGCTCAGCTCCTGCATGCTGATGTCGCGGTTGTTCGGCACCAGTTTCACCCAAGGGTTGTGCTGGCTGATCAGCCCTTCGATGTCGGCGATCGGTACGTCTTTGTTCAGTTTGATGGTCAGCGCCTGGCTGTGGCAGCGCATGGCGCCGATGCGCACGCAGATGCCATCGACCGGAATCGGACTCTTGAAGCGACCGAGAATCTTGTTGGTCTCGGCCTGGGCCTTCCACTCTTCACGGCTCTGGCCGTTCGGCAGTTCCTTGTCGATCCACGGGATCAGGCTGCCGGCCAGCGGTACGCCGAAGTTCTCGGTCGGGTACGCGTCGCTGCGCATGGCTTCGGCGACACGACGATCGATGTCGAGGATCGCGCTGGCAGGGTCGGCCAGTTGATCGGCGACAGCGGCGTGGGTCGCGCCCATTTGCTTGATCAGTTCACGCATGTTCTGAGCGCCGGCACCAGAGGCTGCCTGATAGGTCATGGCGCTCATCCACTCCACCAGACCAGCTTCAAACAGGCCACCCAGGCCCATCAGCATCAGACTGACGGTGCAGTTGCCGCCGATGTAATTCTTGGTGCCCGCGTCCAACTGCTGGTCAATGACCTTGCGGTTGACCGGGTCCAGCACGATGACCGCATCATCCTGCATACGCAGGCTGGAAGCGGCATCGATCCAGTAACCCTGCCAGCCGGCTTCGCGCAGCTTGGGGAACACTTCGCTGGTGTAGTCGCCACCCTGGCAAGTCAGAATCACGTCGAGGGTTTTCAGCTCTTCAATGCTGTAAGCGTCCTTGAGCGGAGCAATATCCTTACCCACGGACGGGCCTTGGCCACCAACATTGGAAGTGGTGAAAAACACCGGCTCGATAAGATCGAAATCCTGCTCTTCCAGCATCCGCTGCATGAGCACGGAACCGACCATACCGCGCCAACCGATCAGACCTACACGTTTCATCGCAACTACACCTTCTTGAAATGTGGGCCGCTGCTTTGTCTTGAATTTGGCAGCGGGCCCGAGAGATTACAGATTCCGCAGCGCGGCGACTACTGCGTCACCCATTTCCTGCGTACCGACTTTAGTGCAACCCGCCGACCAGATGTCACCCGTGCGCAGCCCTTGATCCAGCACCAGGCTCACGGCTTTCTCGATGGCATCGGCCGCCGACTGCTGGTTGAAGCTGTAACGCAGCATCATCGACACCGACAAAATGGTCGCCAACGGGTTGGCAATGCCCTTGCCCGCAATGTCCGGCGCGGAACCGTGGCACGGCTCGTACATACCTTTGTTGTTGGTGTCCAGGGACGCCGACGGCAGCATGCCAATGGAACCGGTGAGCATCGAGGCCTGGTCGGACAGGATGTCGCCGAACATGTTGTCGGTGACGATCACGTCGAACTGCTTCGGTGCGCGCACCAGTTGCATGGCGGCGTTGTCGACGTACATGTGGCTCAGCTCGACTTGCGGGTAATCCTTGGCCACTTCCTCGACGATTTCACGCCACAGCTGGCTGGATGCCAATACGTTGGCCTTGTCCACCGAGCACAGCTTCTTGCCGCGCACCATGGCCATGTCGAAACCGACACGGGCGATGCGGCGGATTTCGCTTTCGCTGTACGGCAGGGTGTCGTAGGACTGACGCTCGCCGTTTTCCAGGGTGCGGGTGCCGCGTGGTGCGCCAAAGTAGATACCGCCGGTCAGTTCACGGACGATCAGGATGTCCAGGCCCGCCACGATTTCCGGCTTCAGGCTCGAAGCTTCGGCCAGTTGCGGGTACAGGATCGCCGGACGCAGGTTGCCGAACAGGCCCAGTTGCGCACGGATTTTCAGCAGGCCGCGCTCAGGGCGGATGTCACGCTCGATGGTGTCCCATTTCGGGCCGCCCACGGCGCCCAGCAGTACCGCGTCGGCCGCGCGGGCGCGCTCCAGGGTTTCGTCGGCCAGAGGCACGCCGTGCTGGTCGATGGCCGCGCCGCCGATCACGTCGTGGCTCAGTTCAAAGCCCAGGGCGAACTTGTCACTGGCCAATTCCAGCACCTTGACCGCTTCGGCCATGATTTCCGGGCCAATACCGTCACCTGGGAGAATCAGAATCTGCTTGCTCATGCTTTCCTCATGTCTTCAGTCGGTGCGCCATCAACTGGCGCGCCCGGAAAAATGCTTATCGCTCTGCGCTTATCGTTCAGCCATCAGCACCAGCACATCAGTACTGAACGAGCCATCGGCTTCTATCTCAAAATATTCACGTACTTCGTTGCCCATCGACTGCTGCAATTCGCGGATCGCCGCGCGCATCACTTCAGGTGTACGCATGCGCTCAACCCAGGAGGTGTACTCCAGGCGCAGCCGCTGACGCGTGGTGCTGCGCGTGTGTAACCCCGCCTCGCTGACCTGTCGCAACCACTCACCGGCCGAATAATCGCGCACATGGCTGGTGTCACGCAGCACTTCGACGCTCTGCAGGTAAGTGTCGAACAACGGGCTACCCGGTGACAACACGTCAATGAACGCCGCCACGCCACCCGGTTTCAGCACCCGACGAACTTCGCGCAGGGCTACACCGAGATCGCTCCAGTGGTGCGCCGAATAACGGCTGAACACGAAGTCGAACTCGCCATCGGCAAACGGCAGACGCTCGGCGGCGCCGTTGACCGTGGAAATGTTGCTGATGCCGCGATCAACAGCAGCGGCAGCGACCACGTCGAGCATCTGCTGCGACAGGTCGTAGGCGACCACTTCCTTGACCAGCGACGCCACGTGAAAACTCACATGACCGGCGCCGCAACCCAGGTCCAGCACCCGGGCATTGCCCTGCCCTGCCAGTTCGGCCTGTAGCAACGCGAACTCAGTGCCTTGAGCGTGTACGGCGCTGCTCAGGTAGGCCGAAGCCTGTTCACCGAATTGCTTTTGTACAACCTGACTGTGTTGGGCGGTGCTGGTCATGGGGACTTCCTTTTTGGGGTGAGTCTTGGGGTGTTTATTCGGGCCTCATCGCGAGCAAGCCCGGTTCCTACAGGGATTGTGGCGCTCACATAACCTGTAGGAGCCGGGCTTGCCCACGATGAGGCCAGCCCTGACTACATCAATTCCAATCTTGCTTACGCGTCGCGAAACAACCAAGGCTGGCTCGCACGATGCTTGGCCTCAAACGTCGCAATTGCTTCGTGGTCTTGCAAGGTCAGGCCGATGTCATCCAGGCCATTGACCAGGCAATGCTTGCGAAACTCGTCCAGTTCGAAGCTGTAGACCTTGCCGTCCGGCCGGGTCACCGTCTGGGCTTGCAGATCGACCGTCAACTGATAGCCAGGATTGGCTTCGACCTGCTGGAACAGCTCATCCACTTCAGCGTCGCTCAGGATGATCGGCAGCAAGCCGTTCTTGAAGCTGTTGTTGTAGAAAATGTCGGCGTAGCTCGGCGCGATGATGCTGCGGAAACCGTACTCTTCCAGTGCCCACGGCGCGTGTTCACGGCTGGAGCCGCAACCGAAGTTCTCACGGGCCAGCAACACGCTGGCGCCTTGATAACGCTCGGCGTTGAGCACGAAATCCTTGTTCAACGGGCGCTTGGAGTTGTCCTGGTAGGCATACCCCACGTCCAGGTAGCGCCACTCATCAAAAAGGTTCGGGCCAAAACCGGTGCGCTTGATCGACTTCAGAAACTGCTTCGGAATGATCTGGTCGGTATCGACGTTCGCTCGATCCAATGGCGCGACCAAACCGGTGTGTTGGGTAAAAGCTCTCATGTGCGGTTCCTCAGATCAGTTCGCGAACGTCGATGAAACGACCGTTGACGGCAGCCGCCGCGGCCATGGCCGGGCTGACCAGGTGCGTACGGCCACCGGCGCCCTGACGCCCTTCGAAGTTGCGGTTGGAAGTCGATGCGCAATGCTCGCCGGACTCCAAACGGTCCGGGTTCATCGCCAGGCACATCGAGCAACCCGGCTCGCGCCATTCGAAACCGGCCTCGAGGAAAATCTTGTCCAGGCCTTCCGCCTCTGCTTGTGCCTTCACCAGGCCCGAGCCCGGCACAACGATGGCCTGCTTGATCGTCGAAGCGACTTTGCGGCCCTTCGCGATCACCGCAGCAGCACGCAAGTCTTCGATCCGCGAGTTGGTGCAAGAGCCGATAAATACGCGATCCAACTGAATGTCGGTGATCGCCTGATTGGCGCTCAACCCCATGTACTTCAACGCGCGCTCGATGGAACCGCGTTTGACCAGGTCCATTTCCTTCGCCGGGTCCGGCACGTTCTGATCAACCGCCAGGACCATCTCGGGCGAGGTGCCCCAGCTGACTTGTGGCTTGATCTGGGTCGCGTCGAGCTTGACCACGGTGTCGAATACGGCGTCAGCGTCGGAGACCAAATCTTTCCAGGCTTCGACGGCCATGTCCCATTCCGCGCCTTTCGGGGCGAATGGACGGCCCTTGACATATTCCACGGTTTTTTCGTCCGCAGCCACCAGCCCCACACGAGCGCCGGCCTCGATGGACATGTTGCAGATGGTCATGCGGCCTTCGACGGACAGGTCGCGAATCGCGCTGCCAGCGAACTCGATAGCGTGGCCGTTGCCGCCGGCGGTGCCGATCTGGCCGATCACGGCGAGAACGATGTCCTTGGCGGTCACGCCGAACGGCAATGTGCCCTCGACCGAGACCAGCATGTTCTTCATTTTCTTGGCGACCAGGCACTGCGTCGCAAACACGTGTTCAACCTCGGAAGTACCGATACCGTGCGCCAAAGCGCCAAACGCACCGTGAGTCGAGGTGTGCGAGTCGCCGCAGACTACGGTCATGCCCGGCAAGGTTGCGCCCTGCTCCGGACCGATCACATGAACGATGCCCTGACGCACGTCATTCATCTTGAATTCGGTGATGCCGTATTCGTCGCAGTAGTCATCGAGGGTCTGAACCTGCAAACGCGAGACCTGATCGGTAATCGCTTCGATGCCGCCCTTGCGATCCGGGGTGGTCGGCACGTTGTGGTCCGGGGTGGCGATGATCGAGTCGACTCGCCAAGGCTTGCGCCCGGCCAGGCGCAGGCCTTCGAAAGCTTGGGGCGAAGTCACTTCATGGATGATGTGGCGGTCGATGTAGATCAGCGACGACCCATCGTCGCGCCGTTTCACCTCATGGGAATCCCAGAGCTTGTCGTAAAGCGTTTTGCCGGCCATCAGACGGTTCCTCATCAGCTTTTTACTATTTTCTATGCCTTGGGTTTTGCACGGTTCAATAACCCCTTGGCTTGTGAGGTCGATCCTAGGGGGTTACATTAAATAACTCAAATTCATATTTTTTATGCTTTGGATAACCAACTGGAATACGACGATGGATCTGGCCAACCTCAATGCTTTTATCGCAATTGCCGAGACCGGGAGCTTCTCCGGCGCCGGCGAACGACTGCACCTGACCCAACCCGCCATCAGCAAACGCATCGCCGGGCTGGAACAGCAATTGAAGGTGCGCCTGTTTGACCGTCTGGGCCGCGAAGTCGGCCTGACCGAGGCCGGCCGTGCCCTGCTGCCACGGGCCTACCAGATTCTCAATGTGCTGGACGACACCCGCCGCGCCCTGACCAACCTGACGGGCGAGGTGTCCGGCCGCCTGACCCTGGCCACCAGTCACCACATCGGCTTGCACCGGTTGCCGCCCTTATTAAGGGAGTTCACCCGGCGCTACCCCCAAGTCGCGCTGGATATTCAGTTCCTCGATTCGGAAGTGGCCTACGAAGAAATTCTCCATGGCCGTGCGGAACTGGCGGTCATTACCCTGGCGCCGGAACCGCACACACTGGTCAAGGCGACGCCGGTGTGGGACGACCCGCTGGATTTCGTGGTCGCCCCGGAGCATTCGCTGATCAGCAACGGCGCGGTCAACCTGGCCGACATTGCCCTGCACCCGGCAGTCTTCCCCGGTGGTAACACCTTTACTCATCACATCGTTCAGCGGCTGTTCGAGGCGCAAGGCCTGACACCGAATATCGCCATGAGTACCAATTACCTGGAAACGATCAAGATGATGGTCTCGATCGGCCTGGCCTGGAGCGTATTACCGCGCACAATGCTGGACGATCAGGTTGCGCGAATACCTTTACCGGGCATACAACTGACTCGCCAGCTAGGCTATATCTTGCACACTGAACGGACTCTATCGAATGCTGCAAGGGCTTTTATGGCTTTGCTGGACGCACAAATCGATTTGCCAGGGACTCAAGGCTAACCTGTGCTACTCCTGTAGAGTCACGAATACCTGCGCTTAACGCCCATTTCCGCCCAAGGCCAGCTGCCAATGCCGAAGTCTGTTGACCGTATTCCGCCGATGCCCCGCATCCAGGCGCTAGACCCCAAACGGTCCGAGTTGAGCTGGGAAAGCGCGCCACAATTGCTCGCCGCCCTCAACGGTGCGCGTCTGGGGGCCTGGTATTGGGACATCGAACGTGGGCAGATCAGTTGGTCGCGCGGGACTCAGGCGCTGTTTGGCTTCGACCCGCACATGCCGTTGCCAGAGGATCTGGAATACCTCGACTTGCTGCCGCCGGAGGACCGGGCGAAAACCGTGCGCGCCTTCCACGCGGTGATTGCCGGAGCCCCGCTGGAGCAGGCGATGCATCACCGCATCCGCTGGCCCGACGGCAGCCTGCACTGGCTGGAGATCAACGGCAGCCTGCTGCCGGATAAAAACGGCCGGCCGCGCATGATTGGTGTCATCCGAGAAATCACCCACCAGCGCCAGCGCGAACAAGCCCTGAGCAGCTCGGAAAAACGCTTCGCAACGCTGTTTCACCTGTGTCCGAACATGGTGTTGCTGACCCGCCAGGAAGACGGCTTGATCACCGAAGCCAATCAGCATTTCGAAAGCCTGTTCGGCTGGCCGGTGCAAAACGCGATAGGCCGTACCACGCTGGATCTGGGCCTCTGGGTGCACCCGGAGCAACGCGCCAAACTGGTCGCGGCCACCAAAGCCAAGGGCGACCTGGTCAGAATGGAGGTGCAATTTCGCGCCAGCAACGGGCAAATCCACGATGGCATCCTCAGTGCGCAAAATGTCGAACTCGAAGGCCAGCCCTATCTGCTGAGCACCTTCCTCGACACCACCGAACGCAAAGTGGCCGAACAAGCCCTCAAGGACAGCCAGGAGCGTCTCGACCTCGCCCTGGACTCGGCGCAACTCGGCACCTGGGACTGGCACATTCCCAGCGGCATGCTCTACGGTTCGGCGCGGGCCGCTCAATTGCACGGCCTGGAAGCCAAACCTTTCCACGAGTCGTTCGAGGAGTTTTTCGAAGGTGTGCCCGGCGAAGAGCGCGACACCATGCGCGACGCCTACCGCAGCCTGCGCGAAGGCCCGGCCGGCAATTATCAACTGACTTACCGCGTTCAACTGCCGGACGGCAGTTCGCGCTACCTGGAAAGCCGCGCCCGCCTCTACCGCGATGAAAACGGCGTCCCGCTGCGCATGGCCGGCACCCTGCTGGACATCACCGATCAGGTGGAGCGCGAACAGCGGTTGGTGGCCTCGGAAGAAAAATTCGCCACGCTGTTTCAGGTCAGCCCGGATCCGATTTGCGTGACCCGCCAGGACACCGGCCAGTTCATCGAGATCAACTCCAGCTTCACCCAGACCTTTGGCTGGAGTGCCGACGAAGTGATTGGCCGCAGCGCCGACGAAATTGGCCTGTGGGACGCCTCGGCGAAAAGCCTGCAGCGGATCGAACAGGTCATCCGCGAACAAGGACTGAACAATGTCGCCATCGTCGCCCAGCACAAGGACGGGCAATCCCTGACCTGCGTGATTTCCAGCCGCCAGATCAACGTTGGCGAAGAACCCTGCATCGTCACCACCTTGCGTGATATCACCCAGCAACAACGCTCTGAAGCGGCGCTGAAGGCCAGTGAAGAGAAGTTTGCCAAGGCGTTTCATTCAAGCCCCGACGCCATCACCATTACCGAACGCGACACCGGGCGCTACCTGGAGGTCAACGACGGTTTCTGCCGCCTGACCGGCTATCGCGCGCAAGAGGTCATCGGCCGTACGGTGTATGAGGTGGGCATCTGGGCCGAAGAGAAACAACGTGCGGCGCTGCTCGCCGAGCTACAGATCAAGGGCCGCGTGCATCACCAGGAAATGCTCGGACGCAACAAGCGCGGAGAGTTGCTCACCGTCGAAGTTTCGGTCGAACCCATCACCCTCAACGAAACCGCCTGCCTGCTGCTGACCGCCCGCGACGTCAGCCTGCTGAAAAACGCCGAAGCGCAGATCCGTCACCTGGCCTACCACGACCCCTTGACCAACCTGCCCAACCGCGCCCTGCTGATGGACCGCCTGAGCCAGCAGATCGCCCTGCTCAAGCGCCACAACCTGCGCGGTGCGCTGCTGTTTCTCGACCTCGATCACTTCAAGCACATCAACGACTCTCTCGGTCACCCGGTCGGCGATACGGTGCTGAAAATCATCACCGCGCGACTCGAAGCCAGCGTGCGCATGGAAGACACCGTGGCGCGGCTCGGCGGTGATGAATTCGTGGTGTTGCTCAGCGGCCTGGAAGGTTCGCGCAACGAAGTCAGCACCCAGGTACGGGAATTGGCCGACACCTTGCGAGAATTGTTGTCGGAACCGATGTTCCTTGATGGCCAGCGCCTGCAGGTGACGCCGAGCATCGGCATCGCACTGATCCCCGACCACGGCTCGACCCCGACCGATTTGCTTAAACGCGCCGACATTGCGCTGTACCGCGCCAAGGATTCGGGTCGCAACACCACGCAGATGTATCACAACACCATGCAGAAGGCCGCCAGCGAACGCCTGCGCATGGAAACCGACCTGCGTCTGGCCCTTTCCCGGGGCGAATTCCATGTGCATTACCAACCCCAGATCGACGCCCGGGGCAATCGCATTGTCGGCGCCGAGGCACTGGTGCGCTGGGACCACCCGGAACTCGGCGCACAGGCACCTGCCGAGTTCATCAAGGTGCTGGAAGACAGCGGCCTGATTCTTGAAGTCGGCACCTGGATTGTCGACGAAGTGTGCAGAGACTTTAAAAAACTGGTCGACAAAGGCCTGGTCAACCCGCTCAGCTTCAGCCTGTGCGTGAACATCAGCCCAAGACAATTCCGCCAAAACGACTTCGTCGAACGCATCGAACACAGCCTTACCAGCCACGGCCTGCCCTGCTCGCTGCTGAAACTGGAAATCACTGAAGGCATCGTCATCCAGAACCTGGAAGACACCATCAGTAAAATGCGTCGCCTGAAAAAGCTCGGCGTGAGTTTCGCGATGGACGACTTCGGCACCGGCTACTCCTCACTGACCTATCTCAAGCGCTTGCCGGTCGACACCCTGAAAATCGATCAGTCGTTCATCCGTGATGCCACGACCGACCCCAACGACGCCGAAATCATCCGCGCCATCGTCGCCATGGCGCGTAGCCTGGAGTTGAAGGTGATTGCCGAAGGGGTGGAGACGGCGGAGCAATTGGAGTTTTTACAGGGACTGGGCTGCCATTTTTACCAAGGGTATTTGCACAGTCGGCCGTTGCCGGCAGAGGAGTTGCAGAAGCTCCTGAAATGACGGGACACAAACACAAAAAAGGGCGCCGATGGCGCCCTTTTCATTACTCTGCCTTAGTGCTGCAGAGCCGGTTTTTGCGTCCCGTTGATCGGGATGCGCTTGGCTTTCGCCTCTTCTGGAACGATGCGCAACAGATCAATGCTCAACAGACCGTTACGCAGGTCAGCGGCTTTGATCTCGATGTGATCCGCCAGGCGGAACGACAGCTTGAACGCACGCTGGGCGATGCCTTGGTGCAGGAAGGTCACGCCTTCGCTCGCGTCACGTTTGCCACCACTGATGGTCAGCACACCTTTCTCGACTTGCAGGTCCAGGTCTTCTTCCTGGAAACCGGCGGCGGCGACGACGATGCGGTATTGGTCATCACCGTGTTTTTCCACGTTGTAAGGTGGGTAGGTGCTGCCTGGCTCATTACGCAGGGCGGTTTCAAACAGGTCGTTGAAACGGTCGAAACCCACCGAGGAACGGAACAGTGGGGCCAGGGAAAATGCAGTAGTCATGGTTCAAATCTCCTGAAAACATCAGCAAGGTTTTTTGTCTCCGCGACCCGAATTCGGCATCGCGTAACCCTTAGATAGGGACCGCTGATTGCATTTCAAGAGATTATTTCGAGATTTTTTTCAGGCCGCTTCCGGGAGTCTCAGGCCCAACAAACGGCTGACCTGATCCAGTTCGGTCTCGCGACGCAGGACAGTAAACAGCTCGACGGCTTCCGGATAATTGCGCGTCAACATGGCCAGCCACTGCTTCAAGCGACCGGGGGATTGGCGGGGAGTCATCTGCGCCTTAGCTTGCAGCCAGAAGTCTTGGATCAGTGGTAACAGCTCGGCCCAGGTCATCTCGACGACGGCTTCACCGGCGCGTGCCGCCGCGATTTGCCGGGCCAGGTCCGGACGCGAGACCAGGCCGCGACCGAGCATGATGTCTTCCACGCCGCTGATTTCGCGGCAACGACGCCAGTCTTCGACACTCCAGATGTCGCCATTGGCAAACACCGGCACCTTGACCACCTCTTGCACTCGCGGGATCCACTCCCAGTGCGCCGGTGGTTTGTAGCCATCGGTTTTGGTCCTGGCATGCACCACGATATGCGCCGCGCCGCCTTCGGCCAGGGCTGTGGCACACACCAGCGAGCCGTCCGGGCTATCGAAACCAAGGCGCATCTTGGCGGTCACCGGGATGTGCGCAGGCACCGCACGACGCACGTGTTCGACGATTTCGTTGAGCAGTTCAGGCTCTTTGAGCAGCACCGCGCCGCCGCGAGACTTGTTGACTGTCTTCGCCGGGCAACCGAAGTTCAGGTCGATGACTTCAGAACCCAGTTCACACGCCAGCGCGGCGTTTTCGGCCAGGCACACCGGATCGGAACCCAGCAGTTGCACGCGCAGCGGCACGCCGGAGGCGGTGCGGGCACCGGTCAGCAGTTCAGGGCCGAACTTGTGGTAGTAGGCAGGCGTGAGCAGTTGATCGTTGATCCGGATGAACTCGGTCACGCACCAATCAATACCGCCCACACGGGTCAGCACGTCCCGCAGGATGTTGTCGACCAACCCCTCCATGGGCGCCAAAGCAATTTGCATGAAAAACACACTCGACGAAAAACGTGCGGCAGTTTACTGGTTTCGGCGCGCAGAAGGTATTTCGTCAGACCGGACGGTGACGATTGTGCAGACGCCATCGCGGGCAAGCCCGGCTCCCACAGGGTTAGCGTCGTACACAAATCTGTGCCCAGCACCGAACCCTGTGGGAGCCGGGCTTGCCCGCGATGAGGCCAGCGAAGACAGGTTAGATCGCGACTGCCAGCGCCGGGCCGTAGCCCTCGATGAACTCGGCCGGCATGCGCTTGGGCTTGCCGGTCGACAGCTCGATGCAGACGAAGGTGGTTTGAGCCCGCAGCAAGGTGGTGTTGTCGCTCGGGCGCTTCAACTGGAAGTGTCGGGTCATTTTAAGGCGCTGATCCCAATCGACGATCCAGGTCGCCAACTGCAATTCGTCATCCTCATAGGCCGCGGCCAGGTAATCGATCTCGTGCCTCACGACCGCCATTGCCCTGTCCAGCCGCCGGTACTCGACCAGATCAAGGCCCAGACGCTGCGAGTGGCGCCAGGCACAGCGCTCGAGCCACGTCACGTACACCGCATTATTGGCGTGACCCAGCCCGTCGATGTCCTCGGCGCCTACTTGCAGATCAATGATAAATGGCGTTGCCCGATCCCAACTCATGCCCCACTCCCGGTCAGATAATGTCCACCGGGGCAGTGTAACGGATGCCTACGCCGATTGGCGCGATTGCAGACTGCGACCGGCCAACAGTGATAGCACGCCATCAATGACCCGAGGATCGGCCAGCACCCGCTGATGGCCACCCTCTTGCAGACGCAACAAGCGGCTGTCGAACCAGGCTTCGTGGATCAGCTGGGATTCCTTGACCGAAACGTAGCAGTCATCCTCGGCATGGACGATCAGACCGGGCATGTCGAGTTGATAGTGCGCCACATCCAGTGCCGCAGCGCGCATGCCCACATCTTTCTCAACCTGACGAATAAATGCCGAGCGGGCTTTGGGGGGCAGTCGTACGTACTTGGCGAAACCGCGCAGCACCCCGAGAATTCGCGCCGGAGCAGCGATAGTCACCAGGGTTTCGGTACGCAGGCCCAACTGCACGGCGAGCATGGCACTGGCGCCCCCCATCGAATGACCAATGACCGCTTGCAGCGGGGGCAGTTCGGCAGCGGCTTCCAGCATGGCCCGGGCGAACAGAACGACGTTGGCTTCTTCACCGGGTGAGCGACCATGCGCCGGGCCGTCGAGGGCGACCACGGTGTAACCGGCCTCCACCAGCGCGGTGATGAGGCTGGCGAACTGCGTCGGCCGACCTTCCCAACCGTGCATCAACAACACCGCAGGGCCTTGCCCCCAGCGCAGCGCCGAAAGGCCGAAACGCAGCGTGATGCGTTCGGACTTCGCCAGCAACGGCAGCTCCCAATCACGCGGCGGCAGTTCTCGCGGCGTCATGAATGCCAGTCGCATTTTACTCGCGACCAGTTTCGGGGCGAACCAGCCCAAGGTGCCATTAACGCCACGAACCCACTTCAACGTGCTCATCGCATTCTCCCCAGGCCGCAGCCTTCAGGTCACTGCACCGCAGATTTGGCGGCGCGCAGTAATCGATCGGACAACTCTCCCGGCCCCAGCGCCCGCGCCAGAGCCAGACCACCCACCATCAACGCCATGTCAGCCAGGGCCTTGTCGGTGTCTTCCGGGCTGGCCGCCAACTGCGCGACCATCATTTCCACATGCTCATTGAGTGCGACACGAAACGCGTCCGGCAGCCGCCCCAGTTCACCAACAGAAGCCGGAATCGGGCACGCCGACTCGGAGGAATCACGGTGTTTGCGTGACAGGTAAAAAGCCGCCACCAACGCGCGACGCTCTTCGCCAGTCAACTGGGCGTCCATGTCAGCAATCAGGTCACGACGGTGACCCAGCAATTGCTTGAAGGCCTCCAGCATCATGGCGTCCTTGCTTTCGAAGTGGGCGTAGAAGCCGCCGACGGTCAGGCCGGCTGCGCCCATGACTTCGCCCACGCTCGGCTCTGCCGGGCCGCGCTGGATCAGCGCTGCACTGGCAGCCTTGATGATGCGTTCGCGGGTTTGTGCTTTTTTATCGTTCATCGTTGCCTCCGAATATTACGACTAGAATATTATTCTCATAATAATTTTACGCAAGTCGTGGATGTGACCGCTGGTCTGAAGAACAGTTTGAAAGAATTAGGGGGATTTGGCCAAACGCCAGACAAACAAAAGGGCCATTCAATAATTGAATGACCCTTATAAAATCCCGCAGAGCGGGTAATCGTGGCGTCCCCTAGGGGACTCGAACCCCTGTTACCGCCGTGAAAGGGCGGTGTCCTAGGCCACTAGACGAAGGGGACGCAAAACCTTCTATACAACTGAT
This sequence comes from Pseudomonas sp. C9, assembly GCF_002000165.1. Classification (NCBI taxonomy): domain Bacteria; kingdom Pseudomonadati; phylum Pseudomonadota; class Gammaproteobacteria; order Pseudomonadales; family Pseudomonadaceae; genus Pseudomonas; species Pseudomonas sp. C9. Next base: position 984,128 of record NZ_MPAK01000001.1, read on the forward strand.
CAGTGCTGAGAGCTGATCGATTCAAAGTCTGCGTGGCCAGACCTTGAACTGTAAAATTGGTGGAGCTAAACGGGATCGAACCGTTGACCTCTTGCATGCCATGCAAGCGCTCTCCCAGCTGAGCTATAGCCCCGATTTATCGCCTGGCGGCGGAGCAGCATCTTGCGACACTGCTTCTGTAAAACTGGCGTCCCCTAGGGGACTCGAACCCCTGTTACCGCCGTGAAAGGGCGGTGTCCTAGGCCACTAGACGAAGGGGACGCAAACCCTTCTATACAACAGATCAACGCTGAGTGTTGATCGCTTCAAGGCCGGTGTGGCCAGACCTTGAAGTGTAAATTGGTGGAGCTAGACGGGATCGAACCGTCGACCTCTTGCATGCCATGCAAGCGCTCTCCCAGCTGAGCTATAGCCCCTCATCGCTGAGGACGGGGCGAATCTTAATGGCGGATCGAAAAGCTGTCAAACTTATTTTTAAAATATTTCAAAGTTTTTTGCCGACATAACAATCACTTACCGCCGAACCCCGTAAATCCGAGGCCAGATCCGTCCCTGTAGCAGCTGCCGCAGGCTGCGTTCGAGTGCGCAGCACTCGCGATTCGGCCACCCTGCCCTTTCAGACAGAATGTGTAGCGGCCACAAAGGGCCGCTGCGCAGCCCAACGCAGCCTTCGGCAGCTGCTACACGGGAACGGAGTGGATCAGGCGATGTTGCCCAAGAGTTTTTCCCATTCCTTGTTTTCTTTCTTCGACACGCCGCCCAACAAGTCAATTGCCTGGCGCAGACGGAAACGGGTCAGGTCCGGACCGAGGATTTCCATCGCATCCAGCACCGACACCGAGCTGGCCTGGCCAGTGATCGCGGCAAACATCAGCGGCATGGCGTCACGCAGCTTCAATTCCAGCGATTCGACCACTGCCTGAATCGTCGCGGTGATGCTGTCCTTTTCCCACTGACGCAGGCTTTCCAGCTTCCACAGGATCAACTGCATCAACTGACGCACCTGATCGCCCGAAAGCTTCTTGGATTCGAACAATTTGGCATCCGGATTCACGCCGCCGGCAAAGAAGAAACCGGCGAGCGGAGCCACCTGGCTGAAGGTTTCAACGCGGCCCTGAACGTGCGGCGCGATCTTCATCATGTATTCCGGGTTCAGCGCCCAGGTCTGCAGGCGCGAGGCGAACTCTTCCACCGGCAGATCACGCAGCCATTGGCCGTTGAGCCAGGACAGCTTCTCGATGTCGAAAATCGGCCCGCCCAGCGAGACTCGGCTCAAGTCGAAGTTGTCGACCATTTCCTGCAGCGAGAACTTCTCGCGCTCGTCCGGCATCGACCAACCCATGCGGCCCAGATAGTTGAGCATCGCTTCCGGCATGAAGCCCATGCGCTCGTAGAACGTCACCGAGGTCGGGTTCTTGCGCTTGGACAGCTTGCTCTTGTCCGGGTTACGCAACAGCGGCATGTAGCACAACTCCGGTTGTTCCCAGCCGAAGTACTCGTAAAGCAGGATCAGTTTCGGCGCCGACGGGAGCCATTCTTCGCCGCGCAGCACGTGGGTGATACCCATCAGGTGGTCGTCGACCACGTTGGCCAGGAAGTACGTCGGCAGGCCGTCGGTCTTCATCAGCACTTGCATGTCCATGCGATCCCACGGGATCTCGACATCGCCACGCAGCATGTCCGGCACCACGCACACGCCTTCGCTCGGCACTTTCATGCGGATGACGTGCGGCTCGCCTGCCGCCAGGCGACGGGCGACTTCTTCCTTGGACAGCAACAGCGCACGGCCGTCGTAACGCGGGGTTTCGCCGCGTGCCATTTGCTCGGCGCGCATCTGGTCCAGCTCTTCGGCGGTGCAGAAGCACGGGAAGGCATGACCCATTTCAACCAGTTGCTGGCAATACTTCTGGTAGATATCGCCGCGCTCGCTCTGACGGTAGGGACCGTGCGGGCCACCGACGTCCGGGCCTTCGCTCCAGTCGATGCCCAACCAGCGCAGGGCGTCGAAAATCTGCTGTTCGGACTCGCGGGTCGAACGCAACTGGTCGGTGTCTTCAATCCGCAGGATGAACTCACCGCCATGCTGCTTGGCAAAGCAGTAGTTGAACAAAGCGATGTAAGCGGTACCTACGTGGGGGTCCCCGGTAGGCGATGGCGCGATGCGCGTGCGGACGGTGGTCATGGCAAGTCTCGAAATGAAGATAAAACAAAGGGCGAATGGTAACAGGCGATACCCGCCCCGCTCCAGTGAACAGGGCATTTAAGCCAAGTTTGCGTCTACAGAGCGCGTATGGCGTGGTGAATGGCCGAATATCAACCGATGGCATTTACCGCTTGTCGGCTGTATGACAGATTCACCTGCTGATAACTTTCCTTACAATTTCTCGACTACAGTCTGCCCCATGCCTGCCCAACTCAAGCGTCGCCTGTTTATTTTCTTGTTGCTCGTCCTGCTGATTGCCGGGGCCTTCTTTGCCCAGTGGTTCTTCAAGGGGCGATTTTATGAAAGCACCGATAACGCCTATGTCCAGGGCGAGATTACCCGCGTCTCAAGCCAGTTGAGCGCGCGCATCGACCAAGTCTTGGTACACGACAACCAGCATGTCGAAAAAGGCCAGTTGCTGGTCAAGCTTGAAGGCGCCGACTTCCACCTCGCCGTTGACCGTGCCAGCGCTGCCCTCGCCACTCGCGAGGCCGAACGCCTGCAAGCCCAAAGCAAGCTGACCCAACAATCGAGCCTGATCGCGGCCAGTGAAGCGCAAGTCGCGTCCAGCCAGGCGAGCCTCGGCCGGTCGCTCATCGATTTGACTCGCGCCCAAACCCTGCGCAAACCCGGTTTTATTTCCGAAGAACGGGTGACCACCCTGTCCGCCGATAACCACATCGCGCGCTCGCAGGTCGTCAAGGCTCAGGCGGACGCCCAGAGCCAACGCCAGCAGGTCAACGCCCTGACCGCTGAGATCAAACGTCTTGACGCGCAGATCGCCAACGCCAAGGCCGACCTGGCGCAAGCCGAACTGAACCTGACCCGCAGCGAAATCCACGCACCCATCAGCGGCCTGATCGGCCAGCGCGCTGCCCGCGAAGGCCAGGTGGTGCAGGCCGGCGCGTATTTGCTGTCGATCGTCCCGGACCAGGACATCTGGATTCAAGCCAACTTCAAGGAAACCCAGATCGGCCACATGGTGCCTGGCCAGAGCGCCGAACTGATTTTCGACGCCTACAGCGACACACCGATCAAGGCGCGAGTCGACAGCCTGTTCGCCGCTTCGGGCGCGCAGTTCAGCCTGTTGCCGCCGGACAATGCCACGGGCAACTTCACCAAAGTCGTCCAACGGATTCCGGTCAAACTGACCTTCGCCGCGGACAATCCGCTGCAAGGGAAGATCCGCCCGGGCATGTCTGTCACCGCCAAAGTGAACATCAAAGACGCCCCTGGCGATGGCCGGTGATCAACTGATCCGCCCGGTCGGCGAACCGACCCGGCGGGACTGGATCGCAGTCATGAGCGTGATGCTCGGCGCCTTCATGGCCGTACTTGACATCCAGATCACCAACTCCTCGCTCAAAGACATTCAGGGCGCCCTGTCGGCCACCCTTGAGGAAGGTTCGTGGATTTCCACCTCGTACCTGGTGGCGGAAATCATCATGATTCCGCTGACCGCCTGGCTGGTGCAATTGCTCTCGGCGCGGCGACTGGCGGTGTGGGTTTCACTGGGATTCCTCGCCTCCTCGCTGCTGTGTTCCATGGCGTGGAGCCTGGAAAGCATGATCGTCTTCCGCGCCATGCAAGGCTTTACCGGCGGCGCGCTGATCCCGCTGGCGTTCACCCTGACGCTGATCAAACTTCCGGAACATCACCGCGCCAAGGGCATGGCCATGTTCGCCATGACCGCCACCTTCGCGCCCTCCATCGGCCCGACGCTGGGCGGCTGGCTGACCGAGAATTGGGGCTGGGAATACATCTTCTACATCAACGTGCCGCCGGGCCTGATCATGATCGCCGGCCTGATGTATGGCCTCGAAAAGAAGGAAGCGCACTGGGAGCTGCTCAAAAGCACCGATTACATGGGCATTCTCACCCTTGGCGTCGGACTCGGTTGTTTGCAGGTGTTTCTGGAGGAAGGCCATCGCAAGGACTGGCTGGAATCGAACCTGATCGTAACCCTGGGCAGCATCGCACTGATCAGCCTGATCACCTTTGTGATCGTGCAGTTTTCCAAACCCAACCCGCTGATCAACCTCGGCATCCTGCGCAATCGCAACTTTGGCCTGTCGAGTATTTCCAGCCTGGGGATGGGGGTCGGGTTGTACGGCTCGATTTATCTGTTGCCGTTGTATCTGGCGCAGATCCAGAACTACAACGCCCTGCAGATCGGCGAAGTGATCATGTGGATGGGCGTGCCGCAGCTGTTTTTGATTCCGCTAGTGCCCAAGTTGATGAAGTACATTTCGCCAAAGTGGCTGTGCACCCTGGGATTCGGGTTGTTCGGGCTGGCGAGTTTTTCATCGGGAGTGCTGAACCCGGACTTTGCCGGGCCACAGTTCAATCAGATCCAGATCATCCGCGCGCTGGGCCAGCCGCTGATCATGGTCACCATCTCGCTGATCGCCACCGCGTATATCTTGCCGCAGGACGCGGGGTCGGCGTCGAGCCTGTTCAACATCCTGCGCAATCTCGGCGGCGCGATTGGCATCGCCCTCCTCGCCACCCTGCTGGATGCGCGAACCAAGACGTATTTTGATTATTTGCGCGAAGCCATTGTGCCGAGCAATGCGCAGGTGGCCGAGCGGCTGTCGTCGATGGCGGACAGGCTAGGCAATGAGACGGCGGCACTGGCGAAAATCAGCGAGATTGCGCACCAACAGGCGTCGATCATGGCCTACAACGATGCGTTTCACTTTGTCGGGATTGCGCTGGGGGTGAGCATGCTGGCGATCTTGTTGACCAAGAAATTGCCAGAGGGGATTAAGGCTGGGGAAGCACACTAAGACCGAGTACGCCCCTATCGCGAGCAAGCTCGGCTCCTACATGTAGGAGCCGAGCTTGCTCGCGATGGAGGCCTGACAGGCACCGCAAATCTCAGACAGTAATCAACCGCTCCCGCAACTTGCCAATCTCATCACGCATCTGCGCCGCCGCTTCAAACTCCAGGTCACGCGCGAGCTGATACATCTTCTCTTCCAGGGCTTTGATACGCTTGGCAACCTCGCCCGGCGAGCGCAATTCCGCTTCGTACTTGGCGCTTTCCTCGGCAGCCTTGGCCATGCCCTTGCGCTTCTTGCTGCGCGAACCCGGCACGGTGGCGCCTTCCATGATATCGGCGACGTCCTTGAACACGCCCTTGGGCGTGATGCCGTTGGCCAGGTTGAAGGCGATCTGCTTGTCGCGCCGCCGCTCGGTTTCGCCAATCGCCCGCTCCATAGAGCCAGTGATGCGGTCGGCGTACAAAATCGCCCGGCCGTTGAGGTTACGTGCCGCCCGGCCGATGGTCTGGATCAGCGAGCGCTCGGAGCGCAGGAAGCCCTCCTTGTCCGCATCGAGAATCGCTACCAGCGACACTTCCGGCATGTCCAGGCCTTCACGCAGCAGGTTGATCCCCACCAGCACATCAAAGGTGCCCAAGCGCAGATCACGAATAATTTCGACCCGCTCTACCGTGTCGATGTCAGAGTGCAGATAACGCACGCGAACGCCGTGGTCGGCCAGGTAATCGGTCAAGTCTTCGGACATGCGTTTGGTCAGGGTCGTGACCAGAACCCGCTCTTCGAGCGCAACGCGCTTGGTGATTTCCGAAAGCAGGTCGTCGACCTGGGTCAGCGCCGGGCGGATTTCGATTTGCGGATCAACCAGCCCCGTCGGACGCACCAACTGCTCGACGACGCGGCCGGCATGCTCCGCTTCGTAATTGCCCGGCGTCGCCGAGACGAAAATCGTCTGCGGGCTGATGCTTTCGAACTCGTCGAAACGCATCGGCCGGTTATCCAGCGCCGACGGCAGGCGGAAACCGTATTCCACCAACGTCTCTTTACGCGAGCGGTCGCCCTTATACATGGCGCCAACCTGCGGCACGCTGACGTGGGATTCGTCGATCACCAGCAAGGCGTCAGCCGGCAGGTAGTCGAACAACGTCGGCGGCGCCTGGCCGGACTCACGGCCGGACAGGTAGCGCGAGTAGTTTTCGATCCCGTTGCAGTAGCCCAGTTCGAGGATCATCTCCAAGTCGAAGCGGGTGCGTTGCTCCAGACGCTGGGCCTCAACCAGTTTGTTGTTGGTGCGCAGATAATCGAGGCGTTCCTGCAACTCGACCTTGATCCCTTCGACGGCGCCCAGCAGGGTTTCACGCGGCGTCACGTAGTGGCTTTTCGGATAGAAGGTAAAGCGTGGCAGCTTGCGGATCACTTCGCCGGTCAGCGGATCGAACGCCGACAGGCTCTCGACCTCGTCATCGAACAGTTCGATGCGGATCGCTTCGAAATCGGATTCCGCCGGGTGGATATCAATCACATCGCCACGCACCCGAAAAGTCGCACGAGCGAAGTCCATGTCGTTGCGGGTGTATTGCAGGTCCGCCAGGCGACGCAGCAGCGCACGCTGATCGAGTTTGTCGCCGCGATCCACGTGCAACACCATCTTCAGATAGGTCTCCGGGCTACCCAGGCCGTAGATGCACGACACGGTGGTGACGATGATCGCGTCTTTGCGCTCCAGCAACGCCTTGGTTGCGGACAGGCGCATCTGCTCGATGTGGTCGTTGATCGAGGCGTCTTTCTCAATGAAGGTATCGGACGACGGCACGTAGGCTTCGGGCTGGTAGTAGTCGTAGTAGGAAACGAAGTACTCCACCGCGTTGTTCGGGAAGAACGCCTTGAACTCGCCGTACAACTGCGCGGCCAGGGTCTTGTTCGGCGCCAGCACCAGGGTCGGACGCTGCACTTGTGCAATCACGTTGGCGATACTGAAGGTCTTGCCGGAGCCGGTCACACCGAGCAACGTCTGGTGCGCCAGCCCGGCTTCGATGCCCTCGACCATCAGGCGGATGGCTTCTGGCTGATCGCCGGCGGGCTCGAAGCGGGTGACTAGCTGGAATTCAGACATTCAATACCCCTGGATTCGCGCCTGCCCGGTCAAATGGGACAGCAACGAAAAAGACCGCAAACGGCTAAAACCGCCCGAGGAAAAAACTGGATTGTGCTCAATGTGGAGTCGATTGCCTGCTCTTTCAAGGCAAACGTCCTACATCCGGCGAATCGTTTGACGTCAGCATTCGACTAACGGTCGGAAAATAATCGGAAAAACTTAACGGAAAAGCCCAATCGTCTGTCGCCATCGATCGCAGATGGCCTCTATACTAGCTCCCCGTTTGTGCACCGCTCTAGTGCATTCGGCTGGAGCGCGACACGTCCCTCCATTCTCCATTCAGAGCCGCCGCAAAAATGAGCCTGTTCTCCGCTGTCGAAATGGCACCACGCGATCCAATCCTGGGCCTCAACGAAGCATTCAACGCCGATACCCGTACCAACAAGGTCAACCTGGGGGTCGGTGTTTACTGCAACGAGGAGGGGCGAATTCCACTCCTGCGCGCCGTTGTCGAAGCCGAGACGATTCGCGCCGCTCAACACGCTTCCCGCGGCTACCTGCCAATCGACGGTATCGCTGCCTACGACCAGGCAGTGCAGAAACTGCTGTTCGGCAACGACTCGCCACTGATCGCCGCTGGCCGCGTCATCACCACCCAAGCGGTGGGCGGCACTGGCGCACTGAAAATCGGTGCCGACTTCCTCAAGAAACTGCTGCCGAACGCCGTTGTGGCAATCAGCGACCCAAGCTGGGAAAACCACCGCGCACTGTTCGAGACCGCCGGCTTCCCGGTACAGAACTACCGCTACTACGATGCCGCGACCCACGACGTTAATCGTGCCGGCCTGCTGGAAGACCTGAACGCCCTGCCAAACGGCTCGATCGTTGTGCTGCACGCCTGCTGCCACAACCCGACCGGCGTGGACCTGAGCCCTGCCGACTGGAACAACGTGCTGCAAGTCGTCAAAGCCAAGGGTCACGTACCGTTCCTCGACATGGCCTATCAAGGTTTCGGCGATGGCATCGACGAAGACGCCGCCGCTGTGCGCCTGTTCGCCGAATCGGGTCTGACGTTCTTCGTATCCAGCTCGTTCTCCAAATCGTTCTCGCTGTACGGCGAGCGCGTTGGTGCGCTGTCGATCGTCAGCGAGTCCAAAGAAGAAAGCGCGCGCGTACTGTCGCAAGTCAAACGCGTCATCCGTACCAACTACTCCAACCCGCCAACCCACGGTGCAAGCATCGTCGCCGCTGTGCTGAACAGCCCGGTATTGCGCGCCCAGTGGGAAGAAGAACTGGCTGAAATGCGCCTGCGGATTCGCGGCATGCGCATCCAGATGGTCGACACCCTGGCAAAAAACGCGCCTCAGCGCGATTTCAGCTTTGTGGGCCGCCAGCGTGGCATGTTCTCTTACTCCGGCCTGACGGTTGAGCAAGTCACCCGCCTGCGCACCGAGTTCGGCATCTACGCCCTGGACACCGGCCGCATCTGTGTGGCTGCGTTGAACCAGAGCAATATCGACGTGGTGACCAAGGCCATCGTTCAGGTGATCTGAGTCGTCGCGTGATTGAAAACGGGAAGCCTTATGGCTTCCCGTTTTTTTATGGGTTGCAGATATCTCTCGACCCGACGGCCAAGCCCTCTAGACTGCACACCATCCCATTGTGGGAGCCGGGCTTACCCGCGATGAGGCCATCATATTCAACATTGATGTTGGCTGATCGACCGCTATCGCGGGCAAGCCCGGCTCCCACAAGTTATGAGTAAACACGAGAATTCTTGCGAGAACCCCATGAAAAACGATGACCTACGCGCTGACCGCGATGAGCTGGACCACTTCGTGCCTCGCACCCCAGCCAAACGCGGCAACAACCTGGTGCTGCAAGTCGCAGCGGGCGTATTTCTTGGCGGCCTGGCCTTGTGGCTGGTGCAACTGGGCGCCACGATGCTCTATGCCAAACTGATGCTCGGCACCCTTACCTTCGGCGGTTAAGCCAGTTCGGTGGCACGCTGACTGGCGGCGTCGTCATAGGCGACGTAGAGCGATTCCGCCACCTGACTCTTGATGGCCTTGGTGCTTTCAAGCCCCAGAACAAACCCTTCGGCCTTGCCGCCAGCACGGTTCAACTCCTCGGCGTTGCTGGCCTGAGTGATTGCGTCGAACAGTTTTTCGGCGTGCGGGCCAACCCCTTTGGGCAAGCTGATCTGAGCGATGCTCATGCGAACACCCCGTTGTTGAGAGGTGTAAGGATTGAATGGTTCATGGCGCGTACCTTTTCGGCGAATGGCCGGCAGCGCGTGTGACCACTTCCGGGCGGCCATGGTAGACCCCTGAAACGATTCTGGTAACCGCCCACGACCGATTAACCGCCGTCTGTCCCGACGAATCGGTCAAGTTGCTATCAGACGCTTGACTTCTCTTTTTGAATCAGTAACATAGGCGCCATTCCGCGATAGCTCAGTTGGTAGAGCAAGTGACTGTTAATCACTGGGTCCCTGGTTCGAGTCCAGGTCGTGGAGCCAGACAAGGTTCCAGAGAAGGCTTTCAAAATCTCTGCCCCCCCGAAAAACCCGCCTTCTGGCGGGTTTTTTTCGTTTGCAGGTCAAGCGAATACTGGCGGATGCCATTGCCCCCCATAGAAGCTAGAAGCCAAGAACCAAGCCAAGACGGAGGCCCCATCAACGGCCGCCACCTGGAAAGCGTTGCCCTCGACTGGCATTACGGCACGACCAAAGCACACAGTGATCGGTGGCAAGCGGTACTCAAGCAACGTGAGTGTTCGCTGCAAGCTCATGCGCGGGCTCAGGCTTGATCTTGAACCAGAGGGCGTACATCGCTGGCAGGAACACCAGGGTCAGCACTGTGCCGGCAAACGTACCGCCAATCAGGGTGTACGCCAGCGTTCCCCAGAACACCGAATGGGTCAGCGGAATGAACGCCAGCATCGCCGCCAACGCCGTGAGAATCACGGGCCTCGCGCGCTGCACAGTGGCTTCGACCACTGCGTCATAAGGCGACAGACCGGCTTGCTTATTAGAGTGAATCTGGCCAATGAGGATCAGCGTGTTGCGCATCAGAATCCCTGACAAGGCAATCAATCCCACCAAGGCGTTGATCCCGAACGGCTGCTGGAACAGCAGCAGAATTGGCACCACACCAATCAGGCCCAAAGGCGCGGTGGCGAACACCATCATCATTGCCGACATCGAGCGCACCTGAACGATGATGGTCAGCAACATCAGCGCGATCATGATCGGGAACAACGGCAGCAATGCCTTGTTTGCTTTACCCGACTCCTCGATCGCGCCGGCAAACTCAATGCGGTAGCCCGCCGGCAGCTTTTCGATGATGGGTTGCAACTGCGTTATCAAGGCGTTGGAGACATCGGGAGGCTGAAGACCTTCAGCCACGTCACCGCGCACGGTTATCGTCGGCGTACGATCACGACGCCGCAGAATGGGCTCCTCCATGCGCACATCCACCGCCCCTACCTGAGACAGCGACACGCGCTGCCCTTGGGCGCCGGTCAGCGTGAAGGCGGCAATTTTCGATGGATCCAGACGCGTCTCTCCCGCCGAGCGAGCGACCACCTGAACCGAACGAATGTCCTCACGCACCTCGGTGACAGGCACCCCCGTGAGCAGAAATTGCAGCTGTTGCGCGACATCGCTCGAGGTCAAGCCGAATGCTTGCAGGCGATCCTGATCCAGCGTGAGATGAAGTGCCGGTGCGCGCTCGCCCAAGTCGGTGTTGACGGTCCTCATCAGGGGGCTGACGCTCATGACCGCACGCACCTGCGCGGCGATATCTCGTAACACCGCGGGGTCGGCGCCCATAACCCGAAAGGCCACCGGATACGGTGAATAAGGACCAAATACCAACTGCGTCACCCGCACCCGAGCTTCAGGCGCCAAGCCATCGGCCGCCGCTTGTCTGAGGCGGAGCTTGAGCGCCTCACGCTCTTGCTGATTCGCGGTCAGGACGACGATTTTTGCGAAGGATGGATCGGGTAGTTCAGGGGCCATCGCCAAGTAGAAGCGCGGCGCGCCCTGGCCAATGTAAGCAGTGACGATCTTGGCCTCCGGCTGCTGAGCCAACCACGCCTCGACCTTGGCCGCCGCCTCATCAGTCTGTTCGATAGAGGTGCCGTAAGGCATCTGCACCTCAACCAGCACCTCAGGTCGGTCGGACGTGGGGAAGAACTGCTTGTTGACCACGCCCATGCCCAAAATCGCAACAACAAACAAGCCCACGACGGATGTCGCCACCAGGCCTTTGCGGCGGATCACACTGCCCAGCAGGCGCCTGAAACGCTGGTAGTTCGGTGTACCGTAAATCGCCGTATGCCCGCCTTCAGGCACCTTGATCTGCGGCAGCAGTTTGACGCCCAGGTAAGGGGTAAACACCACGGCCACCACCCAGGAAGTGATCAGCGCGATGCCAACGATCCAAAACATGTTCGCGGTGTACTCACCAGCGGTCGACTTGGCAAAACCGTTGGGCATAAAGCCGATCGCTGTCACCAACGTTCCCGACAACATCGGCGCGGCCGTGTGGCTCCAGGCATAAGCGGAGGCCTTGATTCGGTCGTAGCCCTCCTCCATCTTCACCACCATCATTTCAATGGCAATGATTGCATCGTCCACCAGCAGTCCCAGCGCCAGAATCAACGAGCCCAGGGTAATTCGATCAAAGTCTTTGCCCGTGGCCGCCATGACAATGAACACGGCCGCCAGGGTCAGCGGCACCGCCGCGGCAACCACAACGCCGACACGCCAGCCCATGCTGAGAAAACACACCAGCAGCACCACGCCCAAGGCAGCAAAAAACTTCACCATGAACTCGTTGACGGAGGCGCCAATATTCACCGCCTGATCCGTGACCTTGGTCAGGCTCATGCCCAAAGGCATCTGCTCGTTGATCGCTGTGGCCTCAGCGTCCAGCGACTTCCCCAAATCCAGGCCGTTCCAGCCGTCGCGCATGACCACGCCGAGCAACAGTGCCGGCTCGCCGTTGTTACGTACCAGGAACGTCGCGGGGTCCTCATAACCACGCTTGACCTCAGCCACATCGGACAACTTGAGGGTTCTGCCTTGCACCGTCAGTGGGGTATTGCGAATCTTCTGCAGGTCATCAAACGCGCCATCCAGGCGGATGAAAACCTGTGGGCCCTTCGCTTCTACCGAACCTGCCGGGGTTATCATGTTTTGCGTGTTCAACGCACTGAAGATGTCTCGTGCGGAAATGCCCAGTGTCGCCAAACGCTCGTAGGACAGCTCGACAAAAATGCGCTCGGCCTGTTCACCGATGATGTTGACCTTCTTGACACCCGCCACATGCAGCAGACGCTGGCGCAAGCTCTCGGCTTCGCGCACCAATAGACGTTGCGGCTCGCCCTTGGCCTTGAGCGCATAGAGCGCGAAGGTGACATCGGAATACTCATCATTGACCATCGGGCCGATCACCCCAGACGGCAACCCCTTCTGCTCATCCAGGATTTTCTTGCGCGCCTGGTAAAATTCCTCCTGGACGGCTGAGGGGGGCGTGCTGTCGAGCAGGTACACCGTAGTGAATGCCAAGCCGGGCCGGGTAAAGGTCTCGGTTCGATCGTACCAACGCAGTTCCTGCATGCGTTTTTCCAGCTTTTCTACCACCTGGTCTTGCATCTCCTGGGCCGTCGCCCCAGGCCAGGCAGTGACCACCGTCATTTGTTTAATGGTGAATGCGGGATCTTCCGCACGCCCCAGTTTGAAGAAGGCGTACAACCCACCCACAGAAATCAGCAGGATCAAAAACAGGGTGATTGAGCGCTCGCGTACGGCCAGCGCCGAAAGATTGAAGCCGCTCATCGACTTACCTCAACCACTGAATTTTGCGGAGCATCGGCGAGTTCAGTCCTGACCTTCTCTCCCTCGCTCAGCAAGTGAGCACCCAATGCGACAACTCGATCACCCACCTGCAGATCCCCCGTCACGCGCACGCTGGCCTCATTATTCAGGCTGCGAACCTTGATCGGGCGCCATGCCACCTGCTCCGGTTCCCCGCCCACCACCCAGACCCCCGGGCCTTTACCGGCGTCGTAGAGGGCCCCCATGGGCACCTGTAATTCCTTGGCATCAGCAACATCCGTGTCAGCGATAACCACTGAGATCGTCGAACCCAGGGTGGCGTTGGAGAGCGCCCCCTCCAGCACATAACGCGCTTCAAACGTTCGGGTCTGTCGGTCGGCAGAGTCGGACAACTGGCGTAAACGCGCGCTACCTGCAGTCTGGTGCTGGCCGTATAACTCAACCGTCGCCGCCGAGCCCAGCGCAGGACGTAACGTCTCGGGTAACTGGATCACGGCCTCGCGCTGCCCTGAATGGGCAACGCGTACCACCACCTGCCCTGCGCCAACTACCTGCCCCGGCTCCGCCAAGGTATCCACTACCACCCCGTCAGCATCCGCCAGCAACGTCGAATAACCGGTCGCGTTTTTCGCCACATCAGCCTGGGCCTGGGCAGCGTTGAGTTGGGCTTTCGCCGAGTCGGCAGCTGCTTTGAACCCTGCGTAAGCTGAAGCAGATACCGCTCCGACGGACACCAGATCACGGTAGCGAAGCTCGTCATCGGAGGCCTGCCGAGCTCGGGCCATGGCGGCCAGTACCGCTTCCTGCTGTGCCCGCGCGGTCAGCGTCAGGTCGTTGGCATCGATTCGCATAAGTGACTGCCCGCGCTTGACACTTTGTCCAGCATCCACCAAACGCTCCAAGACCTTCCCAGGTACCCGAAAACCGAGATCGCTCTGAACTCGGGCCGCGACGATACCGGTGAATACCCGTGCCGCAGGCGCGGAGGGTTGAACCACGCCGATACGCACCAAGGGCACTTGAAGGCGAGGATCGGCAGGCGTGGCCTCGTTGCAGGCCGCTAGGGCAAACGGCAACAAGACAATGAAAATGGCTGACATGCGGTGGCGCTGGATCATAAAGATCTCTCGGTAGCGGATGCACCATGCTTATTCAAGTGACCATTTATGTCAATAGTCACTACCGAGACGAATGAACATCGCCCACTTGATCAGAGCAAAGCAAAGAGGCTCGATATCTAGTTTTTTCAGGCGCACACGCTGATACGGATGCGCAGCGCATCCGTCAGCAGAGGTTTAAGGCATCAGGCTGCGCAGAACAAGATTGGAGATAAGCGAGGGGGCTTCTTCAACAAAATCGAGGTTGTACTGCAATAGCAGAGGATTGATGAAGGGCCGCAGAGCGAGATGAATCGCCTCTACCGTCTCGTCCAGCGGAGTCTTGCGTTCAAACTCACCGAGCTCTCGCCCCTCACGCACGATTTGCAACACGAAGCTCTTGATCTGAGCGTCATAGACTTGTGAGCAGGGCCATCGCTCCGACGCGGCGAACGCTGCGATGTCGTAGAGTTTACGGTCGTTAAAGAACAGGCTCACCCCTGTAGCGATTAAGGTTTTGACCAGGCGCCGAAAACGTTCAGTCGGCGAGATGCCGTCTACATTGATGGCTTGCTCCACTGCCGCAACGATTTCAGTCAGGCAATTTGTACAGATTGCTTCACCAATCGCCTGCTTGGATTCAAAGAATTTGTAGATGTAAGCCTTGGAAAAGCCGATGGCCTTGGCTAGGTCAGAAACCGTTGTTTTGCCATAACCGTATTGACTGAAATGTTCGTTGGCCGCCGCGACAATCTGGTCTCGAATGTCGTGATCGGCTGGGCCACGGGCGCTGGGCGAAGAAACTGATGGCTGATTCATGCGAGCAGCTTACTCATCCCAAAGGTGGTTGACAACTTGTGACCAGTTTGTAATATCGTCACAAACCGACCCTTTCGCAGGTATCGCATGCACCCTCCTCCTCGTTTCGCCGTTTTGCTGTGTTTGGGTATGGTTGCAGGTTGCGCAGTGGGCCCTGACTACTCAAAACCCCGTGTGGAATTGCCCGAGCATTTCTCCGCGCAAACGTCCAAGGCACGACAACTGGGCGCCGCAAATGACGATCTCGCCGCTTGGTGGAACGCATTTAATGACCCAATACTCAGTCAGCTGATAAATCGAGCACTTGAACAGAACCTCGATTTAGCCCAGGCAAACGCAAGGATCGAGCAGGCTCGCGCCGGTTTGGGCGCAGCTAACGCAGCCCTCCTGCCGTCGGCTACCGTCAATGGTCAAGCGGCCCGAGCCCGTCAGTCATTGGAGACGCCGTTGGGCCAAGCGCTGAATTCAGACCCTTCCTATAATCGCTACGGCAGTGCCTATGAGGCGAACTTGAATGCCGGCTGGGAGCTGGATGTGTTTGGTGGGCTGCGCCGAGGTAAAGAAGCCGCCTTCGCCGATTATCAGGCCTCGCAAGCTGGAGCGATTGCCACACGCCTGGCAGTGGTCGCGCAGACAGCCGATCTTTACATCAGCATCCGTGGCCTTCAAGCACGCCTGGAAATTGCCCGGCAGCAAGTAGACACACGACAACAACTGCTCACCACCATCGAACACCTCTACGCAAAAGGCCTGGCGGCTGAATTGCAGTTGAACCAGACCCAAGGCGCGCTGAACCAGGCGCAGGCCACCGTGCCGGTACTGCAAGCAGGCATTGACACGGCAATGAATGCGCTGGATGTCATGTTGGGCAAGGCGCCCGGCACTTACAGCGCGCAGTTGACTAAGCTGGCGCCCATCCCTGAGGTGCCAGGCGTCTCGGACATGGGCGCTCCAGCCGACCTGCTGCGTCGGCGTCCAGACTTGATCGTCGCGGAGCGCCGTCTTGCGGCATCCAGCGCGCGCATCGGCGAAGCCATGTCCGAGTACTACCCCAAACTGTCTGTGGCTGCGCTGCTCGGCAGTGCTACATCGGTATCCAGCGCAAACCTGTTCAGCAACGGCGCCAGTCAGGCTTCGGCGGCACTGGGATTACGCTGGCGGCTGTTCGATTTTGGCCGCATCAACGCCCAGATTGATTTGGCAAAGGGCCAGGAAGCCGAAGCCTTGGCCGCTTACCGCCAGTCCGTTCTGCGGGCCTGCGAAGATGTGGAAAGCGCTGTTTCGGCACGGATCAACCGCGAGCAACAATCGACCCAGCTCGCCCAGGGCGAGTCGGCGTATGCGAAAGCCAGAGCGACATCGTTTGCCGCCTATGAAAAAGGCGTGGTCAGCTTGATCGAAGTGCTGGATGCCGATGAACATCTCCTAGCGGCATCTGATGGCAGAGCCCAGGCACAAACTGAATCGGCTCGCGCTGCAGTGGGCACGTTCAAAGCATTGGGCGGCGGTTGGCAGCGAGATGACTCAGATGCTCGCGTTGTCTCAAAAAGAGCGGAAACTCGAATGTTTTTTCCTGATCCAGGGATATCGAAAGAACTCCAATAAAATACGGGCTGGATAGGATAATCGTAGGGATATATATACTAAAAAACAGAATATTTTCATTGTAGAACAAATGCTTATTTTTCTGTTCGAGTCCAGGTCGTGAAGCCAGACAACGTTTCAGGGAAGGTTTTCAAAATCTCTGAAGCTCCGAAAAAACCCGCTATTTGGCGGGTTTTTTCGTTTCTGGCTACCGAGCCTACTGCTGCAGTATGAACGTTGCCAGGGTTTGCAGATTGTCCGGACTTATCTGTGCGAACGGTGGCATCGGGATATTCCCCCATTTGCCGGTACCGCCGTGCTGGATGCTGGATGCCACCTTGACCAGTGCCTGCGGGTCACCGGCGTACTTGGCAGCTACAGCATGATAGGCCGGCCCTACGACTTTTTGATCGATCGAGTGGCAAGCCAGGCAACCGTTGCTCTGGAGCAACGCCATGGCATCGACTTTTGCTGCTGGCGCCGCCGGGGGCTGCCCCGCCGATGGATTCAAAGCAGCCTGCACATCGGCATCGCTCGTTTGGGCACTCCCGTAGGTCACCGCCAGGTAGGCGCCGATAGTGCTCACATCCTGATCGCTGATCGGAGCCCCGTACACGTGCTGCATCTTGCCCGCCTCAGCGGTCCACTGCGCCAGCGTCATGCCCGGAGGCTGGAAGTTGATGTAATCGGCCGAATGGCAGGTGGAGCATTTCTGCTGGGCCAACGGATAGCCAGGCAGCGCACTGGGTTTGAGCACAGCCGTTTCGGGCGGCAAGGTGATCGATAGTGGCGCTGCGTTAGCCCAGCCAGCCAAACAAACCTGAGCCGCACAGAGCAAAGTCATCATGTATTTCATGCGTTTCATGCGAGCCCCTCAGGCGACAGTCACGTGGCTGGTTTCTACGACGTGGCGGCGGTAGCCAGCCGGGTTCCAGTCGGCCTGCAGCGGCTGCGTCTCGCCCGCACTGTTACTGGCTCGCACCATCAACTGGGTGGCACCCGCGCTGGTAAAGGTGATCGGCAGCGTCCACTCACGGAAGGAGAAACGGCCAAGGTCCTGCCCAAGCGCGGCTTCGCGCCAGACTTTTCCGCCGTCGATCGAGATTTCCACCTTGTTGACGCCAACACCGCCGTCGAACGCAATACCCTTGAGCACCACGCTTTTTTTCAGCGGCAACACATCGCCATGTTTAACGCTGGTGATGAAACTGCGCACCGCCAACTTGGAAATCGGCAGGGTTTTTGCCGCTGTGGTGCCAGGGGCAATGCAGAAGCAATCGTTGTCCGGCAGGCGGTAACCTTTCGCCATGAAGAAACCTTCATAGGTATGGTCGACGACTTCAATCTCACTGAGGTGCTTGACCCAATAGGTGCCGAAATAACCGGGTACGACCAGACGTATCGGGTAACCGTTGAGGAATGGCAGATCGGTGCCATTCATCGACCAGGCAATCATGGGCTCGCCGTCCATGGCATGGCTGATGTCCAGCGCCTTGATGAACTCCGGCGTACTTGGCAGCACGGGCTTATCGAGCCCACGGAAGGTCACTTGCCTGGCATCGGCTGTCACACCCGCCTTTTCCAGTACCGCCTTGAGCGGCACCCCCACCCAGCGCGCATTCCCCATCGAACCATTGCCCAACTGAGCACCAAACACGCGGGGCATCGAGAAGCCGCGGCTGTTACCTGAGCACTGATTGACGGCCACCACTTCTACCGGCTCGGCAAGGGCCTTGAGCTCTGCCAGGGAAAGTGACAGCGGCGTGTTGACCGAGCCCTTGATCGTCAAGCGGTAGCTGTCTGGATCAATGCTGGTAGGGAAATTGGCCAAGTGGTAACGCACGAAAAACGCGTCATTGGGCGTGATGGGCCCTTCGTTGAAGACCGGAAACGGCGTCTCAAGGTGCGGCGGGCGTGTGGTCACCAAGGTCAACGGGCGTTTTTGCGGATACTGCACCAGTGGCCGGGGGCCGGCGGCAAAGGTCACCTCTTCGGCGGTTTCGTCGGCCTTGGTTTCGTCGGCTGCCCTGGCCAGGCTCGCCAACGGAGAAGCGGCCAAAGCGAGGGTGAAGGCATCGCGCAGAACGCGTCGGCGGCTCGGCTTGCTGTTATCTATAAAACTGAACTTCATTCGGTGCTCTCTATAATTGTTTTACTGAGATGCAACTGTCAGCCCGGCCAAGGCACGCAGGCCTCGGGCTCGATGTTTTTTTAAGGGTTTCGCTTCACGGTTGGACTTCGGTGCGAAACCAGTATCGTCACGCCAAAGTCGACCGCTTTTCATTTGACGTCAGCGGCTTAACATTTGACGACAGTCGTTGCCGACGCATGCGGTCGAGCGTGGTATCTCAACAGACTTGTCCCAAGCCACACATTCAGCCAAAAAAAAGGCGTCCCGAAGGACGCCTTTTTTATATTTCCATGCCTTGAATGTTGTCAGACATGCTCACTGCTTTTCGCATGCAGCGCTCGCGGCTCTCCATGCCCATGGTCGGTTTCCACCACCGGGATTTCTTTTCCGTCGCAGTCATGCAGTTTGCCTTCGCTGAAATAATCCCCTTCGCGCAACGCCGCCAGGTCCTGATAACGCAACACGCGCTCAGTACCGGCCGCGAACACCGACTGCTGATCCGAGTTACCCGCCGTGAGGTGGTTGAATGTCAGGTTCAGCACGATGGCCATGATCGCCGACGAGCTGATGCCCGAGTGGAAGATGGTCGCGAACCAGCTAGGGAAATGGTCGTAGAAGTTCGGTGCAGCGATGGGGATCATGCCGAAACCGATAGAGGTAGCGACGATGATCAGGTTGACGTTGTTGCGGTAATCGACCTTGGACAGCGTCCGGATACCACTGGCCGCCACCGTACCGAACAGCACGATACCTGCACCGCCCAGAACAGACGTCGGCACAGCGGCGATGACCCGGCCCATGAACGGCAGCAAGCCGAGAATCACCAGGAACAAACCACCCGTGGCGACCACGTAGCGGCTCTTGATCCCGGTCACCGCCACCAGCCCGACGTTCTGGGCGAAGGCACTTTGGGTGAACGAACCGAAGATCGGCGCAATCATGCTCGACAGCATGTCGGCGCGCAGACCGTTGCCCAGGCGTTTGGAGTCGACTTTGGTGCCAATGATTTCACCGACGGCGAGGATGTCCGCCGAGGTTTCCACCAAGGTCACCATGACCACGATGCACATCGACAGGATGGCGGCGAAGTGGAAGGTCGGCATGCCGAAATGAAACGGCGTCGGGAAGCCGAACATCGGACCTTGGGTGACGGACGAAAAGTCCGCCATGCCGAGGAACACCGCGATGACCGTGCCGATGACCATCGCCAGCAGAATCGACAATCGGGAGATGGTCGCGCTACCGATCTTGCTTAGCAGCAACACCAGCACCAGCGTCACCGCCGCCAGGCCAATGTTCGCCACGCTACCGAAGTCCGGCGCGTGGCTATTGCCACCCATGGCCCAACGCGCAGCCACCGGCATCAACGTCAGGCCGATGGTCGTGATCACAATACCCGTGACCAGCGGCGGGAAGAACTTGGTGATGCGCGAAAACACCGGCGTGATCAGCAAACCAATCAACGACGCGGCAATCACCGCCCCGAGAATCGACTGGAATCCGCCCTCCCCGCCACTGCTGACTATCGCCACCATGGTCGCGACACCCGAGAACGACACGCCCTGTACCAGCGGCAACTGACAACCAAAGAACGGTAAACCGAGGGTTTGCAGTAATGTCGCCAAGCCCCCCGCAAACAATGAAGCTGCAATCAACAAACCGATGTCCGCCGGCGAGAGTCCGGCCGCCTGACCGATGATCAAAGGCACCGCGACGATGCCTCCGTACATGGTCAGAACATGTTGCAGGCCGTAAGCCATATTCGCGCCGATCCCGAGATTTTCATCCTCGGGCCGTTGGTGTGAAACATGGGGCGTTTTCATGGTTGGGGGGTTCCCTGGTTTTTGTTGTGCGCACACTGTATTCAAGACACAGGACAAATGTCTATAGAGTTGTATACAACTTATCAGTCAGATTATGGACAGGTGTCCATTTTGCTCGTCGAGTGACGAACCTGGCCGCACAAAAAACCTTGAAATACATCCCTCCAGGTACACGCCCCTTCTGCCGCTAATCTTTTTCGTTCATGGCGACCGCCGGCACGGATGCCCTCTTTTTTATACATATAAAGTATGCATAATGAAGCCATTCGACATTCAGTATGACAAGGCAAAGAACGCGGCCAACAAACTCAAGCATAGGGGCATCAGCCTGGCGGAAACCGAACCGGTGTTCGATGACGAGCGGGCCCTGACGCTGCAAGACCACGATCACGACGAACAGCGCTGGATCATCATGGGGCAGGATGCCAAAGGTCGTTTACTGGTGGTTGCCTACACGTGGCGCGAACCGAATTTCGTTCGAATTATTTCCGCACGCGTCGCCACCAAAAACGAGCGTCGCCACTACAGGGATGCATGACCATGAAAGACGAATACGACTTCAGTAACGCCAAGCGCGGGGCCATTGCCTCCAGCAAAGGCAAGACCCGCATTACCATCATGCTGGATGATGCCGTCATCGAGGCGGCTCGCTCGCTCGCGGAGAACGAAGGGTTTGGTTATCAAACAGTCATCAACAACACGTTGCGCCAGAGCTTGCTCAGCGACAAAGGACAAGGCGCGAAGGTCGATCAACCCAGCGGCGCCACTGCCGGCCAACTCAAAAAAGGCGTAACGGCCACCGACCTCAAGAGCCTCGAACAGAAACTCGCAGAGGCCCTTAACGAAATCCGTCGTGTGATGGAGCCGGGGATTCGGCCATAGGGGATAGGATCATGAAGGCAAGTCAAGATCAGCATTAGTGCGCAAGGCAGATCGGCAGATCTGCCTTGCGCAGGCTCGGTCAGACCTCTTCCTTCGGCGCGATCAAACGCTCGATCACCTGCCTCAACCGGGCGCTCTCAGGTACCAGAATTCCGAACTCGCTGCCCAGCAGCTCGATCAACTCATCCACATCCGTCACTTGGCGCCGCGCACTCTCGTGACCGATCCGATGTATTGCAAAGTTGCCGTTGTTGAGCGTACGGCGCCAGCCCTCCCCGGTCCGGGCAACCATCAGTTGTTTGGCAAACGAAGACTCGGGATGGGTCGAGACGTACCAGTTGCCGAGGGTGTAATCGATGTCTTCCTGGCGCTGCAGGTCGAAGATGTACATCGCCCGCCACTCGCCGCCGACATTGGCGCGCAAGGTGTAGCCATCCGCATGTTGTTCAATGCGATACGGCTCATGAGGGGTGGGTTGCCCGGCTTCGGTGTCGAGCATCAGTGGTGCCGTGGGGACCATGCCGCCAAAGCCGACGTCGGTGATGTAGCGCACACCGTCCAGAGTGACCAGGCTCAAACGGTGAGTGCGAGCGGTCCACGCGCCTTCGGGCTGCCCCATCACAACCCGTCCGGTGATGCCACGGGCGTCGAAGCCCAGCTCCTGAAGCAAAGCCAGGAATACATGGTTGAGCTCATAACAGTAGCCACCGCGACCGTCGAACAGGACTTTCTGTTCAATGGACGGCAGGTCTATCCGCACCGGTTCGCCCGACAATGTGGTGAGGTTTTCAAACGCGAAGGCACCGGTGTGGCGCAACTGCAACTGGCGCAGGGTTTCCAGGGTGGGTGACGGGGGCGCATCGAAGCCCAGGCGCTGCAAATACAACTCAAGGTGGGTCAGGCGTGGCTCGCTCATTGCTCAGTCCTTATGCATGGGGCCGCGGATCGCTCCGCCGATGGCCGCCATGTATAAGGGATAAAGCGCTTCGACTGACAATTGATTTCGCCAATCACTATCCCCGCCGAAATCAATGTTACTTGCGCGAACTCACACGAATCCATGTCGGCGCATGGTCACTGGCATGCGGCTCGTTGCGCACCCAGGCGTCGACACCGGCCTCTTGCAAATAAGGGCTCAGCACCGGGTTCAGCAACAGGTGATCGATGCGCAGCCCGGAGTTTGTCTGCCAGTGCTGCCGGAAATAATCCCAGAAGGTGTAGAGCCGGTCCTGCGGATACAGATGTCGCAGGGAATCCGTCCAGCCCTGATTCAGCAAACGTTGATAACACTCGCGGCTTTGCGGTTGCAGCAGCGCATCCTTGAGCCAGGACCGAGTGTTGTAGATGTCCAGATCGGTGGGCACCACGTTGTAGTCACCGGCCAGCACCACCGGGTGTTCACTGCCCTGCAGTTGTTTGGCGTAGGCGATCAGCCGTTCGAACCACGCCAGTTTGTAGTCGAATTTCGGCCCCGGTTGCGGGTTGCCGTTGGGCAAGTACAGGCACCCCACCAGCACGCCATGCGCCGCCGCTTCCAGATAGCGACTGTGGGTATCGGTGTCATCGCCTGGCAAACCGCGCCGACTCTCCAACGGTTGCGCATCTCGCGCCAGAATCGCCACCCCGTTCCATGAAGATTGACCCTGCCAGATGGCACCGTATCCGGCCGCCTCAAGCTCGGCGGCAGGAAAGGCTGCGTCCACCGATTTCAGTTCCTGCAAACAGGCGATGTCCGGTTTTTCCCGTTCCAGCCATTCCAGTAAATTGGGAAGGCGCGCGCGCAGGTCGTTGACATTGAACGTGGCGATTTTCAGGTTTTTCATGGTCCGACACTCGCTACGGATTGACGGTATCCAGTTCTGACCGGAGTGCGTGGCAACAGTTGCCCTCGCACACCCGGCGGTCGATTAAAGGTGTCGCAGCGGGACTTGCCAATCGACGGCGGCTCCCTTGTAATGCCCCCTGCGATTCTTTTCCGAGACAGCCTCGAACATGGACACCCTGGAAGGTCACCGAATCAGCCTGCGTCCCCTGCAACTGAGTGATGCCACCGCCCTGCTCAATGCCGCGCAGGACGGCGAATTATGGAACCTGACAGTTACCGTCGTGCCCTCGCCCACCACCATTGATGGCTACCTGAAAAAGGCGCTCGATGGTCGAGATGCCGGCACCGTCCTGCCTTTCGTCATCGTGCTCAACGAAACCGGCAAAGTGATCGGCTCTACGCGCTTCTGGAAAATCGACCGCCTCAACCGCAAGCTGGAAATCGGCAGCAGCTGGATCAGCGCCCGCTGGCAGAAAACCTTCGTCAACACCGAAGCCAAATACCTGATGCTGCGCCATGCGTTCGACGTGCTGGACTGTGTGCGGGTGCAGTTCACCACCGACGAAAACAACCAGAAATCACGTCACGCCATTTTGCGGCTGGGTGCGCAACAGGAAGGTATCGTGCGCCACGAACGGATCATGCCGGACGGACGCAAGCGCAACTCGGTGCGGTTTAGCATCATTGATGATGAGTGGCCGACGGTGCGCAGCAATCTGGAACAGAAAATGACCGAATACAGCCTTCGATAGTGCTCCCACATTGAATAGCGACCACCGACCGCTCGTCATCCAACCGGTACCCATCGACCCGCCTTCGGACCAACATCAGGTAACGACTCACCTTGGGGAGACGGACCATGATGACCACAAAACTCACTTCACTCTTACTGACCGGGTTGTTATGCGTCGCAGCGACGGCCTCGTTTGCAGCGCCCTACGACAGCCCCCATCCGGCGGACACACGGCCCAGCGCCACCCGCGGATCAACCCTGTCCCCCGACTACACCCGCAGCGCGCCTTCGGCCGGCAACAACTCAGGCTCGGTTAGCGGCACCGGTACTAATGGCGGGGCCAGCGGCTCGGGCTCTGGCGCAGGCGGCGGCACAGGGGCGGCTGGCGGCGGAACCGGTGGTGCGGGAGGCGGAACAGGCAGCTGGACGAATAAAAGCAAGCCATGAAGCACTTCATGGCCTGCTTTCGCTATAAGTCCATCACAGTCGTTTGACGACTGGCGGGTTCCATTTGCCGTTCAATGCCTCGGGTTTTGGGCCGTACAGGCGCATGGTCAGGTTAAACGGGCCTTTGGGGGCGGGAAGCCAGTTGGCCTCAAGGTCTTTGCCGGGGCTTTCGTTCTGGAAATAGATGTCCAGGGAACCATCGGCGTTAGTCTTGAACGGCATCCAGCTGCTGACTGCAAAACGGTTTAGCGTATTACCCACTTGGAATCCTTCCGGATCGTACAACGTGATCGACCAGAAAGCGTTCACCGGCGGTACTTCAGCTTTATCAAAATGCAGGACGTACTTGTTGGCCCCATCGAGCGGCTTGCCCTTGTCGTCCCCCATGTTCAGCGGATAAATCGCATCCTCGGGTAAGTTCGCCCCCAACCCGACCTGCGCCACGATCGCGCGTTTAAGGTAGTAATTGCCGTAGACCCCCATGGTGTCGGTGTTCATCGACCAGCCGTTGACCACCCGAGCAAGCGTTTCAACCTTCCACTTCATCAGTGTTTGCGCTTCTTCAGGCACGGTCTGCAATGCGGCTTTCACGGCCGGGTCCAGTGTCTCGATGTTGAACGATTTACCCACCTCGATACCGATGCGTTGCATCTGCGCCAGGATCGGCTGATCGGTGAGGTGAGGCGGATGCACTTTGAGCAATTCGGCGGCGTAGGCAAAGTATTTTGCCGCCGACAGCGTATCGACCTGAATCTTCGGCGGCGTTTTCATGTCCACCGCCGGGTCGATTTTCACGGTGACCGGTTCAGCTTTTTTACCCAGCTGCGACAACGGCGTCACGGTATAGCCCGCCTGAATACTGTGCACTGCCGCGTAGTCGGCTTCCCCGTCGGTCTTGGTCCGGCCGATGATCCAGACGAAAGGCGTCGGCGCTGGCAAATGACTCAATCCGGCAGGTACCGTTCCCGTCCAGCCCGGTGGTGTCACCAGAAACTGACTGGCCTGTGTGCCGGTGGTGCGCCAGCCGGGCGACGCGAAGACGTCGCTCCACATGTCGAGCATCGGCAACAGATAAAAACGCCCCGCGGTGTCCGGCGCGGAAATCACCAATGGCTCCTTGGTCAAATCGAGCCAGGCGATGGAATACAACGTATCGAAGTTCGCCCGCACCACCCCTTTGAAACTTGCGGGAGGATACTGCGGCACACTCACAAACATGTTCATCGGGCCTTTACCAAACTCCTTGCCGGGTTCGATATTGGTAAACTGCTTGCGGGTGATGTCCATGGTCAATAGCGGATAAAAATACAGGTAGGCCTCAACGCCGATGGCATGTGCTTCTTCAGGGGTGACTTTGGTTTGAGCCTGGCTGGCCAGTGGAAAAACGGCGGCGGCCGCAAGGGTTAGAGCAACGGCTGTCAATGCTTGAGTAATCAACATTTAGGCGATCGTCCGTGCTATGGGAAACGCTGCCGGGTTCGGCAGGGCTAACGGAACTCTAGACGATCGATTCAGGAAGAACTGACAGGCGGACGACCGGTTGTCGGGTGTTGCAAGGCTCAAACAACAGCACTGAACGGCTCAACGATCCGAGCGCATCAGCGCCTCCACGCCCCCTTCCATGGACAACACCGCAGAACGATTGCGCCCCGAATGCTTGGCTTGATACAGCGCTGCATCGGCACGCTCGATGAACACTTCGATGCTGTCGCGCCCTGACGGTATGAACGCGTAACAGCCAAGACTGACCGTCACATAGCCGGTGGGTGAGCCGCTGTGAGTGATGTTCTTGTCCATGACGCTGCGGCGGATTTGTTCGGCAATCGCGAGCGCGCCGTGGATATCGGTATTGGGTAACAACACCGCGAACTCTTCACCGCCATAGCGCACCGCCAGATCAGCTTTGCGATGACAGCAACTCTTCAGCGCTCGCGCCACTTCGGCCAGGCAATGATCGCCGGCGACATGGCCGTAAGCGTCGTTGTAACGTTTGAAGAAATCGATGTCGAGCATGACCAGGCTCAATGAACTCAACTGCCTGGCACCGCGCGCGAACTCGATGTCCAGCGCTCGCTCGAACAATCGACGGTTGGCCAGCCCGGTCAGGCTGTCATGGGTGGCGATCAGCTCCAGGGCTTCTTGCGCTTTGCGCAAATCGGCCTCGATCCGCTCGCTATCGCGCACTTGATGGATGAACACCCAGCCGAACAGCCCCACCCCAAGGATCACCAACGCCACAATGACGCTGGATTGAAACGCCGTGTCGTACCAGCCCTGCAAAACCGCGTCCCGCGAAGAAGCCGCAGAAACCACCAGTGGATAACCCTCCAGCTGACGATAACCATGCAATCGAACGATGCCATCCACCATCGAACTGATCATCGCGTTGCCGGCGGGCGCGTTGGGCAGCAGGTTCCGGAAAATGTCCCCCTGGGCCAATGACGTATTGATCTGCGACTCCACAAACGGCCGTCGCGCCAGCAGCGTTCCATCGGTCAGCGCCAAAAACATCGACCCCTGGTCATCGAGGCTGAAGCTTTTGAAGAACTGATCGAAGTACGCCATCTTGATCCCGGCCAGCAATACCCCTTGGAAGTTGCCGTTTTTGTCATTGATGCGCCTGGAAACCGGAAGGATCCACTCGCCATTCTCCCGACTGCGGATGGCCGGCCCGATGTGCGCAACCGAGGACACATTCTGCTGGTGAAACTTGAAGTAGTCCCGATCGGCCACTCCAGCGCCCCGAGGCAGGTCCTCGAACGAAGTCACCACCCACTGCCCCTGCTTGTCGAACAGGAAAATCCCGTGCAACTGGTCCAGCGCCAGCACCCTGCGGGCAAAGGTTTTCTGCAAGCGCGAGTGTTGCGCAGGGCCATAGCCGTCAACCTGAATCCAGTCCACCAGACTGGTCAGCACCAGATCGGCCTTCATGAAGGTGTCTTCAGCTTGCTGCGCCATGGCTCGGGTCAGGTTCGACGACGCCACTTGCGCCACTTCCAGGTCGTGGCGCTGCGACTGCTGTAGTTGCAGGTACAGCAAACCACAAAGACACAGGCACACTGCCGCGATAAACAGCACCGCGGCTTTAAGCAGCGGTAACCGTTTCAACGTGCCACCGGGGGCGTGATGCGGGTCGTGAATGGGGATAGGCAAAAACTCGTCCTGTAAGGGCATGCGCGGGCGAAGACCCAAAAACCCTTATTTTTTGTGAGCTTAGTCTACGCCTTAGTGAGGAACAATTGTCCTGTGGAGCGTCGGCAGTCGCGCAAACCGGAGCGCTCACCAGGAAACGAATTGTCACGCTTGTATCGCGGGCATGACCCAAGGCAAGACCTGGATGACGTTGTAGCAGCTACGATTACTCTTACATCACGACAGGGAATCGAAATGAGTAAGGCAGACGAACTCGCCGCGAAGTTGAAACACACAGGGTCTACCAACGCAGATCAGATCATCGATAGTTGGCCGGGCCAGGTTTACGACCTGTATCACCAGATCGAGCATTGGCTGCTGCCGCTGACGGAGGTTGGCCTGGTTTTGCGGCGCAATCCTGTTCACATATTCGAGAGCGATCCGACTGGGGAAACGTTCGACTATTCCATCGACCAACTGGTGATCGAGGGCAACCGCTACTCGCTGACTTTCGACCCGGTCGCACGATTCACCGCGGATGGCGCGGGTCGGGTAGAGATCCATTCCAAAGACAAGGAGCTCGCACTATTGCGCACTGTGGATGAGCACGGCGAGACGCATTGGTGGCTGCAAACGATTGAGCAATCCGGTCAACAGGAGGATGCGGTAGCGCTGACAGAGCACACCTTGCTCTCGGTGGTGCAGGAAGGGCTGGAGCTCTGAACCCGAGGGATTTATAGCGGGCAGACTCGGTTCATTGAGCCTGCCCTTTGCGGTTACAGATCCGGCCTCACCGCGACCACAGACCCCGTCGCCGCGTGCAAATCCAGCGCCGGTACTGGCGAAGGCCGGTTCAGCGCCTGCAACACCGGCGCATCGTAGCCATACACATCCGGCTTGAACGCCACCCGCCCGTCACTCTCCAGATCCACCGTCCAGTACGCCAACAACACCGGCACTTTCACAGGAAGCATGATGTTCTCGGTCTTGCCATTGGCCAGTTGTTTTTGAATGCCGGCGCTGTTCCATTTAACCGGATCGTTGAACAACAGCTCCACCAATTGCAGCGGGTTCTCTACGCGGATGCAGCCCGAACTGGTTGCCCGGACCGTTTTGGCAAACAGTTCGCGATGCGGTGTGTCGTGCAGGTAAATCGCATAGTCGTTGGGGAAGCGGATCACCACCTGCCCCAACGAGCTGTCGGGCCCGGAGTCCTGACGCAGGGTGAGCCCGCGTGCGTTGCTCCAGTCGACGGAAGATGGGTCGAGCACATTACCCTCGCGATCAAGTACTCGCATCCGGTTGGCGGCCAGGTAACCGGGATTGGCCTGAATTTTTGGCAGCACGTCTTCCTTGAGGATCGTAGGCGGCACGGTCCAGGTCGGATTAAACGTGATGTAGGTGATCTGCGCCTGGAAAATCGGTGTATTGCGCGCCGCTTTACCGACCTGTACCCGGGAACGCCAGATCGGCTTGCCATCGCGGTACATCGCCACCTTGTAGCCGGCGATATCGACAATAACGAACGTGCCCTGAAGTTTATAAAGCAGCCAGCGCGCCCGTTCCAGGTTCACCCGCACCTGGTCGATACGCGCATCAACGGGCACATTCAGCGCCGCCAGCGTCGTCGCCCCCGCCACGCCATCCGCCCCCAGGTATTGCTCGGTCTGATACTTCTGCACCGCAGCAGTAACGGCGCCGTCGTACTTCGTGCCGCGGATCAATCGCGGATCGAGAAAGCCTGCCGCGACCATCCTCGCGCGCAGTTGGGCGACAGCAGGTTCGTCCATGCCGGGTTTGAGCGAATGGTCTACAACCACTTTCGGCCAGCCGCCCCTGTCCCGAATCCCGCGCAATTGCGCAAGCGCCTGGCGCAAACCAACGTATACCGCTGCTTGCGGTGGCGCCTGAGCAAAAGCGCTCGCCACGTCGTGATGGTCGAGTGCGACGAAGAAGGCATTGACGTCCTCACGGGGATCGACGCCATTGCCGTCAAAATTCCAGTGATTATCGAGCCGCGACGGATCGACTTTGCCGCGCCGCAATTGCAGCAGCGCAGTAATAAAGGTGTGGGTGGTGGCGATATCAAACGCGGCCCGCTGCTCAGGTGTGACCGTCAAGGTTTGTACTGAGGGCTGCGTACGGACAATTTCATCGATATGGAAATCCGCCGGGTTCAAGCCGTCGGCCTGCGTGTCGTTCAGGCTTTTGATCAACTGCGCGACATCGCTGTCATTCGTCCACGCCGCGCGATAGGCGCGATGGGTGTAAAAATCCATCACCAGACGACTGACATCCACCCGCCGATGGCGCTTTGAGGTGAGCAAGGGCGGGAAGGCGGTTTTCAGAGGGGCGAGCGAGGCCTGAATCGTTTGAGCGACGATGTCGTCCGCTGCGGCGTCCATAACGGTGCTCGGCGCAATTGCCGACTCAATCGGCGAAGTTTCAGCAATCGCTGCACCACTTATCAGAAAGCCCATAAAAAGTATGCGGCTTATGACGAATAACCTTGTTAATTGCACCATAGATAATCCTTAATCTCCCGCATTCAATCGCTAGCTTCCCATGCACTGCTAGACTCGAACTTAACATGATGAGACATCTATATGGCGCTACTACGTATTGGCCTTCCATTCGCGGCCCTGATACTGACTGCAATGTCCGTACCGTCAGCCTACGCCGATTCGCTTGCCGCCGCCCTCGTCAAAGCAGCGCCGAGCGCCGACGCCAAGGTCATTGACCTGGCCGTCCGCGCTTCAAAATGCAGCATCGCTCAAGGCAGAGCCCCCGTCCAAAGGCTCGCCATTATCGACTATTCCTTGCCTTCGACTGAACAACGTTTGTGGGTCTTTGACCTGAAAAAACGCAAACTGCTGTTCCATGAACTGGTAGCACACGGTCGAAACAGCGGCGAGAACATGGCCGTTAACTTCTCCAATCAAAACGAAAGCTTCGCCACCAGTCTCGGCTTGTACCGTACACAGTCAAGTTATGTCGGCCAAAATGGCTACTCGCTGCGCATGGAAGGCCTGGAGCCGGGTTTCAACGACAACGCGTTCGACCGGGCGATCGTGATTCATGGCGCCCCCTATGTCAGCCCGATGCTGGCCCGTGTGAATGGCCGGATTGGCAGAAGCCTCGGTTGCCCGGCCGTTCGCCCGGCGATTGCGCATCGGCTGATTGATTCGATGAAGGATGGACAACTGTTGTTCTCCTACTATCCGGATCAGCGCTGGTTGAAGTCGTCTTCTTATATCAATTGCGGTAGCGGCACGGTTGCTTCGGCATCCAAGCCAAATAAAGGCTGACAACAAAGGGCAGCCTTTCATCACCGCCCTCCCCCCGATATCACACAAAGTGATATCGGTCCCACAAGAATTAATTCTGTGCTTCACGCAGAAACAAACATTTGTGGCTACTCCGTGGAAGAAAACACCGAACGGTACTAGCGTATGAGGACGGATAGCACATTTAAGCCGTTTTTGTTCTACGCTTCCATCACGAACAGAAGTCACAGAAGGTGATCACAGTCAACAACCCGGTCTTTACTTAACCTAAAGTCACGGGCCGTTATGCGCGCATACAACTTGGAGGCACGCTTATGAAAACAGGCTTGTTAATACTACCTGCCCTCATATCGCTAACTTCTGGCTGCGTATCATTGGACTCGGTCAAAAACTACGCCTCCTATTCAAAATTAACTGTAGAAAGCACCAGGCCAATTGCACAAGACTACTTTGATTCCTGCATGAGGGCCAACAATTACAAACCTTATAGCCATGCCAGCAAATGCCAAAGCGAAAGAGCTACTTCAAACGCAATCTCCGAGATCGCAGAAGTATTGGCCGCTTATAGCGATTCGCTCGGCGCTCTTGCCTCTGACGAGCTCGTTAGCTATGACGACAATCTTAACGAAGTCGCATCCGAACTAAAAAAAATCAAGGGCACCTCTCCGGAAAAAGTTGACGCAATCAAAACTCTTTCAGCAAAAATTGCATCAGCGACGACTAACGCCTATCGACAGAAGCAAATTGTAAAATACATATCAGAAAGTAACGATGCAGTGGTTTCGGTTTCCGACACATTGGCATCAGTCATTGAGCAAAATAACTCCTTTGCAATTTCTCTAGAAATTGATGCTTGGAGTGACAGCTATCGTAAAGTAGAAATAGTTGAGCGTGATGCTCACCCCTTAGCGTGGGACGCCTTTGCGACAAGCAAATGGCAGGAGAGAGAGAATCTGGAGAAAAAACAATCTGCCGCCACTGCTTTGGCAGACAGCATCAGAAAAATCGGCTCAACACATGCAAAATTAAAAAAAGATGCAGAACATATTACCGGCGATGAGGTTTATGCATCGGTCAGATCCTTTATTAGCGATGTCAAACCAGCCATTAATCAGGTTAAGGCAGCCTATACTGAAAAATAGAGGTCTTCACAATGAGCATCAATATATCTTCAGAAAATATTCTCGCTTTGAGCCGGGCATATCATGATCTATCTACGGGCTTGGGAAACTACAGATTTGACAACTGGAAGACTCTGTCCGACGATGAGCGTAAAGATCTGGAGGACAAACAGTGGACTTTATTTAACCTCTCCAGCGACCTGAACGCCCAATCCGCGTTATTAGCGTTGAGCGCTACGCGCGAAGATATAGAAACTCTACAAAAATGCACCAAAGGCATGAAAAAAGCCGCCCAGACCATAGAAGACATTAAAGACGCCATTACTATCGCGAGTAAAGCTATCGCTTTAGGCGGAGCATTTTATCTAGCAATGTCTACAGGCCAGTTGAGCGTCGCCGTGATAGCGGCAAATGAATTGATCGCGCAGATGTCGAATTAACACCTATTCATCACCTCGACCGGAGTGAGCTGACATCATGATGTATCGCCCTAGAACGCCGTGAACTACTCCGTGTCACTTAAAGCCGGTGGGGGAGATGCGTGGTTCATCTCAAAAACGCTCAGCAGTCGTGAGACTTTGCTCCAGAACCACGGGCATACGCCTCATTGCCCCACTCGATAATCGATGGCCTTCGCCAGCAATATCCCGCGAACCTGTCAAATCTGTAATCCCCGCCTCAGTTTTCTGAAAGGCTGCGCTCGTTAGTCTCGGCGTCAACTACACGTTGACGGACCGGGAACAACGGCATGCATTCCACTACTTCAAGACGCACCTTCGTGAAGGGCCTGGCCGCCGGCGGGTTGCTCGGCGGCCTCGGTTTATGGCGCACGCCTGTCTGGGCGGTCACCAGCCCCGGCGAAACGCAGGTCCTGGCGGGTACCGATTTCGACCTGTTGATCGGCGAAACTTCAGTCAACATCACCGGCAACCCGCGCACCGCCATGACCATCAACGGCGGCATTCCCGGCCCGTTGCTGCGCTGGCGTGAAGGCGACACCGTCACCTTGCGGGTGCGCAACGCACTCAAGGACGACACCTCCATTCACTGGCACGGCATTTTGCTGCCGGCCAACATGGACGGCGTGCCGGGGTTGAGCTTCCACGGCATCGAACCCGGCGGAATGTACGTCTACCAATTCAAGGTTCGGCAAAACGGTACTTACTGGTACCACAGCCATTCTGGCCTTCAAGAACAGTCCGGCGTCTACGGCCCGTTGGTGATCGACGCCAAAGAGCCGGAACCCTTCCAGTACGACCGCGATTACGTGGTGATGCTGACCGACTGGACCGACGAAGACGCGGCCGGTCTGATGAAGAAACTGAAAAAACAGTCCGACTACTACAACTACAACAAACCCACCGCGGGGGATTTCATCCACGACGTCGGCGAGAAAGGTTGGGGCGCGACGGTCGCGGATCGAAAGATGTGGGCCGAGATGAAGATGAACCCCACCGACCTGGCCGACGTCAGCGGCGCCACTTATACCTATTTGATGAACGGCCAGGCGCCGGACATGAACTGGACCGGTGTGTTCCGGCCAGGTGAAAAACTGCGCCTGCGCTTCATCAACGGTTCCGCCATGACCTACTTCGACGTGCGCATTCCCGGCCTGAAAATGACCGTGGTGGCAGCGGATGGATTGCACGTCAAACCGGTGAGCGTCGACGAGTTTCGTATCGCGGTGGCGGAGACGTTCGATGTGATCATCGAGCCGACACAAGAGGCCTACACCCTCTTCGCCCAGTCAATGGATCGCAGCGGTTATGCGCGCGGCACGCTGACCGCGAAGGCCGGGTTATCCGCGCCAATCCCTGCGCTGGACCCTCGCCCGCTGGTGACCATGGATGACATGGGCATGGGCGGGATGGACCACGGCAGCATGGGGGATATGGCGGGCATGGATCACAGCAGCATGGCGATGCCGGGCATGCAATCTCATCCAGACACGGAAAAAGACAACCCGCTGGTGGACATGCAAGCCATGACCACGTCGCCAAAACTCGACGACCCGGGATTGGGCCTGCGCAACAACGGGCGACGAGTCCTCACCTATTCCGACCTGCGCAGCACTTTCGAAGACCCGGATGGCCGCGAGCCCGGTCGCACCCTTGAGCTGCACCTCACCGGCCACATGGAGAAGTTCGCCTGGTCGTTCAACGGCGTGAAATTTTCCGATGCCGAACCGCTGCGCCTCAAGTACGGCGAGCGGGTTCGGGTGGTGCTGGTCAACGACACGATGATGACCCACCCCATCCACCTGCACGGCATGTGGAGTGATCTGGAAGACGAGAACGGCCAGTTCATGGTGCGCAAACACACGATCGACATGCCACCGGGTTCCAGGCGCAGCTACCGGGTGACCGCCGATGCGCTTGGTCGTTGGGCCTATCACTGTCATCTCCTGTACCACATGGAAATGGGCATGTTCCGTGAAGTTCGCGTGGAAGAATGAGGCGCTCATGACCAGACTTATCCCGATTTCTTTCGCACTCATGACTGTGGGCCTGCCGCTCTCATCGGCCATGGCCGCCACCCCCGACATGCAGGGCATGGACCACAGCCAAATGACCGGCATGGACCCCAGCCAGATGCAAAGCATGGACGACTTCCAGATGCAGCCCGCCGCGCCGACCGAAAGTCGCACGCCGATCCCGGTGCTGACCGACGCCGACCGCGCCGCCGTGTTCGTCAGCCCCGGCGGCCACAATGTGCATGACAGCGCGCTCAACTATTACTTCCTCGCCGACAAACTCGAATGGCAGGACGCCGACGACGCCAGCACGCTCGCGTGGGATCTCTCCGGCTGGGTCGGCGGCGACATCGATCGCCTGTGGTTGCGCTCCGAAGGCGAGCGCAGCAACGGCAAGACCGAAGACGCCGAAATTCAGGCCCTATGGGGCCACGCTATTTCCCCCTGGTGGGACGTGGTGAGCGGCGTTCGCCAGGACTACAAACCCGGTGCCCCGCAAACCTGGGCGGCATTCGGTGTACAAGGCATGGCGTTGTACAACTTCGAAGCCGAGGCCACTGCGTTCATTGGCGAAGCAGGTCAAACCGGCGCGAGGCTGGAAGGCGACTACGACATCCTGCTGACCAACCGGCTCATCTTGCAGCCGACAGCCGAACTGAATGCCTATGGCAAAAACGACCCACAACGCGGCATCGGTTCAGGCCTGTCCAACACCGAAGCCGGCCTGCGCCTGCGTTACGAAATCCGCCGAGAGTTCGCGCCATACATCGGTGTGACCTGGAACCGCACGTACGGCAAAACCGCCGATTACGCCGCTGATGAAGACGAAGATCGCAGTGAAACGCGCCTCGTCCTCGGCGTTCGACTGTGGTTCTGAATGCATCAAATAAAAATCAAAATCAAAAAAACAACCGCTTAAAGAGGCCTTGCATGCGCACCATCAAAATCACCGCTATCACCCTCGGACTGCTGATGAGCACACTCGCTCAAGCGCACCCGAAATTGCTCTCCTCCACCCCCGCTGAAGGTGCCGACGGTACGTCGCCGAACACCATCGAACTGCATTTCTCCGAAAACCTCATGACCCAATTCTCCGGCGCAAAACTGGTCATGACCGAAATGCCCGGCATGGCCCACTCACCGATGCCGATGAAAGCCAAAGTCGCCGCTGGCAGCGACCCGAAAACCATGCTCATCACCCCGCTCTCGCCACTGCCCACGGGCAGCTACAAAGTCGAATGGCGCGCGGTGTCTTCGGACACGCATCCGATAACCGGCAACGTTTCGTTCAAAGTGAAGTGATTGATGAGCGAGTCGTTCAGCGTTGCCCTGCGGTTTGTGTTGTATCTGGACTTGATGTTGTTGTTTGGCATAGCGGCATTCGGGTTGTACAGCCTGAACGGACGGGAACGTTTGTCCGGGGTGGTGTTGCCGTTTCGGTCGATGCTTGCGGGGACGGCGATGCTGGGTGTGTTGCTGTCTGTCGCGAGCATGGTGGTGATGGCGAGCGCCATGAGCGGTGAAACGGACTTTACCCAATTGCGCCCGCACATCGAGATGATGGTGCTGGAGACGGACGTCGGGTTGGCCTGGGTGGCGCGAATCGTTGCGCTGGCTGCCTGCGGTCTAGCCATGGCGCTCAACACTCGCGCACCCGACTTGAGCTTGCTGATCGCCTCTATTGCCGGCGGCATCGCCCTCGCTTCCCTGGCCTGGAGCGGACACGGAGCGATGGACGAAGGCAGCCGGCGCATTTGGCATTTCACCAGCGACATCCTTCATTTGTTGGCGGCAGGTGCCTGGCTTGGCGCGCTCGTGGTGTTTGCGATGATGGCGAAGATTAATGCGCTGCAATCGCAAGAGCCCGTCAGGCTGCTGGCTCGTGCGGTTGCACGATTTGAAACGGTGGGTGCGGTGATCGTCGTCGTCATTTCGGTGACGGGAGTCGTGAATTACCTGTTCATCGTCGGCCCCAAACTGGATGACGTTTTACTCAGTACTTACGGGATTTTGCTGTTTATCAAAGTGGCACTGTTTGCCGGGATGCTGGTGCTTGCTGCCTTGAACCGGTTTCACTTGGGGCCTTTTTTGGAGCAGTCGTTGCGGGACGGGCAGTATCGAGTCGCGGCAAAGGCGTTGCGGCGCAGCGTGATCCTGGAATTGGCAGCCGCCGTGTTGATTTTGGGATTGGTAGCGTGGCTGGGGACGTTGAGCCCTGAAGTAGAGACGAGCAATCTTTAGCAAATCAAGTTCTACTCTGAGTCCCAAATCCATCATGGAAGCCGGACAACAATGAAACACATAAGCAGCACAATCATGCTCGGGGGCTTACTCGCTCTATCGTTTGGCGTTCAGGCAGAACCTTCGCACCTGGACAGCGTCATTCAACAAGGCCAACTACGGGTTTGTACGACAGGCGACTACAAACCCTACACCTACAAAGCCGAGACCGGCGAATACTCAGGCATCGACATTGCCATGGCTCGTTCACTGGCGGACAGCCTGGGCGTCAAGGTTGAATGGGTGCAGACCACTTGGAAAACCCTGATGCCCGACTTGCTGGCGGGCAAATGCGACATCGGCATGGGCGGGATCTCGGTCACCCTGGAGCGTCAGAAAAAAGCCTTCTTCAGCACCACACTGGACGTCGACGGCAAGATCCCGCTGGTGCGCTGCGAAGATCAGTCGCTGTACCAGACCGTAGAGCAAATCAACCAGCCTTCAGTTCGTCTGGTTGAACCGGCCGGTGGCACTAACGAAGCCTTTGTTCACGCCTTCTTGCCCAAGGCGCAATTGAGCCTTCACGACAACGTGAGCATCTTCCAGGAGCTACTGGACAAGAAGGCGGACGTGATGATTACCGATGCGTCGGAAGCGCTTTACCAGCAGAAACTCAAACCCGGTTTGTGCGCGGTTAACCCGAGCCGGTTTATGCAGTATGGGGAAAAGGCCTACCTGCTGCCGCGCGACGACATCACCTGGAAGTTGTATGTTGATCAGTGGCTGCACCTGGCCAAGGTGACGGGCAACTATCAGAAAGTCCTAAGCCAGTGGATAGCCACACCGGAAACTAAATAACCCACAACCTGCCACGCCCCCCCCTGTAGCAGCTGGCGAAGCCTGCGTCCGACTGCGCAGCAGTCGCCAGCCCTCAAGTAAAACGCAAAACGGCGGAAACACTTCCGCCGTTAATCAATCATCGTGCAACAACCCCGAACTGTACTCGCCAAAGCTGTTGCCGAGCGCACTGCCATGGAAATTCAACTTACCGGGATTGTTGGTGGGGCCCGGGCCAAAGCCGGCAGAGGGCACGGATTCTTCCGAATAATTGCTCTGGGTGCTCACACCCGAACAGGCGCTCAACAGCAACGCACCACCGATCAGCACGACTTTGAACAGTTTCGAGATCATTTTCAGTTCCCTCTATGGGATGGGATGCAAGCGCGGTGATACGACCTTAAGTGGTCATCCTAGACTGCCATTTCGCCGGGCATCATGAAACTTTGCGCGCCGACAGCATTGGTTCAGCTTCGGCGGCCCGGGAGGTGAAAAAGGGTCGTTCAACGGTAGCAGAACGTTACAAAGCAGCCTCGCCAACGGGTGACCTCGTCCAGCCAGATGACATCACACGTTGCCGTCGGTGCTTTGGCCCATGCGGGCCACGTGCGACTTATTTGGGCTGACGTCACCCTTACTCTTTTCCGAGACACGATGAATGAAGCAATGGCGAACATGGATACCTGTATTGATGCTGCTGATCTTGACGGGCTGCACAACGTCGCCACCCAAGGACCAAAACAACCTCTGCAATATTTATCGTGAATACCCTGACTGGTACGAAGACTCGCTGGAGATGCAGGAAAAGTGGGGCACGCCTCAACATGTGGCGATGGCAATCATGAAGCAGGAAAGCAGTTTTGTTGCCGATGCGCTCCCCCCTCGCGACTACCTGCTGTGGGTCATCCCTTGGGGTCGAGTCAGCTCCGCCTACGGCTATGCGCAAGCGCAAGACCCCGTGTGGGGCGAGTACAAAGACGGCACCGGCAATGGCGGTTCGCGCGACAACTTTGATGACGCAATCATGTTCATCGGCTGGTACACCACCGGCACTCAGCGCCAACTCGGGATCTCCAAATGGGATACCTATAATCAGTATCTGGCGTACCACGAAGGACGCGGGGGATATCGCAACGGCACCTATCTCAGCAAGCCCTGGCTAATGCAGGTAGCGCGCAAAGTAGAACAACAATCACAGAACTACAGCTCGCAACTCAAGCAATGTCGCCAGGAACTGGAAAGTGATCGCAGCTGGTTTTTTTGAGCTGCGCACTCGTCTAGTGTCCAGTCCTGAAATAGGTGTAACCCTATTTCAGGACTGGACATAGAACCGCGAAACCTAAACCTGCGCCTGTAATCGCCGCCCCACTACATCCATAAAATCACAGCCATCACGCAACGGAATCGCCAGCACCCGTGCGAAGTCTTGCAGCAACAATGCGTCGCGACCGATGCCCTCGCCGAGAGACAGCGTTTCCAGCAGTTGTGTCACGGCACGGATGCGGTACGCGGCGGTGTCGTGCAACACGTCGACGGGCGCTTCGGTATCAATCAGCAGCGACGGGACGGTGCAGTCGATGCCGGTGATGGGCATGTATCTAGCCATGGTTGAACCTCCATTGAATAAACGAGCGTGACCGCTTAGGCCTGGCTGGCGGATGGAACTTCGGACACGCCTTCGGGCGGGTCGAGATTGTCCAGGGCTCGATTTATCAATAGCTCGCCGATTACTGCTAGTTGCTGGATTGAGAGGGCGAGGCTGCGGTTTGAACCTTCGAGCTTGCAGGCCAGATCAGTGGTCAAGACGTTTAGCGACGCGAGCGTTTCGCAGGCGTGGCTCAGGAGAGATTCGGTGTCGATGTTGGGGAGGATGGTGAAGACGTGGCTGACAGGGTCGGCGTGGGTTGGGTTGCGGAGGCGTTTGCTGGTGGCTCGCTCCGTGGCTTCGAAAAGCTTTAGGGAATCCGAATCCATTGAGGTTTCGGGGGGATTTGGAGTGATCTTCTTCATAAGCTTTGTTCCTAGAATTAAATTAAGGAACTGCCAGCATCACTTCCACATGATGGGTGGCAGCTGTACGCAGGTGTGGAAGACCGGGGGGATCTAGGAACCCGGCGCACCCGAAAGTGCCCCGCGCACAGCCGCCATAATTTAACAGCAGACACGAAAAAAGCGCCCGCTGAAATTTTGGTGGCGCTTGTGCGCCTAGATCTTGTAAAGGGCTTCCACACCCTTGTCGCTGATTTTGCAGCGACGGGGAGAAGGTTATCTGGGCGCTCTGGGAAGCGCAAGATGGGTTATGGCGACGCGGGTTGAGGGAAATGTCCGACGTTTTTGCGGTGTCATCAACAGAAAGCTATGGCCACTTTCCGATGATGGATTGGATGTACTGAGATCTATCACCTCGGAATCAAAGGTCTTTAGCGATAAAAAATTACTTCTGTACCAATTTCGCACCATCAAATGATAAAAATTCTTATCATTTCGATTACTACAGACTAAATTTCCAATCCCGCACAAAAAACCAAACTAGCGTAACCACGCCACAAACGCAGATAATAGTCATTAGCAATAATGCACCGATGGGTTTTTGTACAAATTTTTGTGAAACTAGCACATACCTCCTCCTAATCTATAAATAATAATGTGAACCGATGACCGAATTCATTAGCAGTATCAGACCTATTATAGAAATTATTTACTTCCTAGCAAGCACGTCCCTATTAGTAGGGGTTGGCTTGGCTTATCGACAACTCGCACTAATAAAAGCCGACATTAAAATAAAAAACCAGCGATCATCCGCTGAGAAAGCAATTGAGGCTTGCGAACGTTATTTCTGCGAGTATGTCCAAATCTCCAAACAGTCCTTTATTGATAGACAAGCAAAAAACCTTAATCTTTATAAAGGTGCGATCGGCGATTTCACAACAGCCTCAGTACCAGCAGATCAGATTGAAAGAAGCAACAAACGCTACACACTAACTTCCTGGCTTCCCGCATTAAATAGACTGGAAGCTATTGCCGCATATTTCACTACTGGAGTAGCCGACGAGTGTGTTGGATTTAGTGTAATAGGAAGAACATATTGCTCAGCCGTAGAACTCAACTACGACATGATCGCACTCTCAAGAAGATCAGGAGCTATCGATTACTGGGAAAATATTGTTAAGCTTTATCTACTTTGGCGCCCTAGATTGAGCAAAGCTGAGCTTGAGTTAGCAAAAAACGAAATGGAGAAAAAGATCTCTTCTCTCCAACAAAGTAAAGTTCCACCTATCGGCACAGTACTTCCATAACTTCTCTGGAAGTGCTTTAGAAAAGTGGATGGGGACAGACTTATTTAATTCGTCTGTCCCTCTCACCACCAATATCAGAAAGCCTCAACCGGCTTCTTAGCTGCCTGAATAACCTTATTAGCCTCCAACTGCGGAAACGAAAACCGAATCAACAACCCTGCATCAGCCCCCTCCCCCGCAAGCACCAACTCAGCAGACCTCGTATTTTCAGGTGATGCGCTCAACGCGCCAACTGCATTTGACTGCCCTCTGGCATTCACACCTTCCAGAAACGTATAGGTCAGACTCCCAGAGGTCAGACCGACCTGTTCGAAGTTGGACAACTTCGCTGTCAATTCGTCTTTGTTACTCACTTTCTTCGCGACTTCGACCACGTCCAGCACCGACTTATCATCGCTCATGGAAACCAACGTGAATGTCTTGGAAAGCCCTGCGATGGCTTTGCCATACAAATCCTGATCGAACGGGCTGATTAACGACACCATGATCAACTTGTCACTCGAGAATACCAACGCTATGGTGAATTTCTCCTCCAGAAAATCGACGTCGTCGATGCACCTTGCCGTCCCGCCGACATCTTCGGAGCAGTCGTAGTAACCAGTGGCTTCGGTGTAGTTCGCGAGGGGGGATTGATAGACGTAATTCTTGAAGAGCTTGTCTTCGGCAGCTGCGCCTTGCGCAAATACAAAAATGCTGGCGGCGACTAAAGCAAATGACGCAAATTTCTTCAGCATGGGATCCCTTCCTCGAACAGCTTTGTAGTTAGTAGCCAGATGCTATCAGCCTACCTGATAACTGTCTCGCTCAATCCCACCAACAGGCTTGCCCTTGGCACAAGAGGATGACTGCCGTAGGACTCGCCTCAACCCAACTGACCCATTCCTGATAAACTCCCGTCTTTCGCCCCACCGATTCCAGACCGCCAATGCCCCCAATCACCGCCACACCCGCCCCACTTTCCCGCCGCTTCAGCGTGGCCCCGATGATGGATTGGACTGACCGCCATTGCCGTTTTTTCCTACGCCTCTTGTCGAAAAACGCCCTGCTCTACACCGAAATGGTCACCACCGGCGCGCTGCTCAACGGTGATCACGACCGTTTCCTGCGTCACAACGAAGCCGAACACCCGCTCGCCCTGCAACTCGGCGGCAGTGTCCCGTTGGACCTGGCCGCCTGCGCCCGCATGGCACAGGAGCACGGTTACGACGAGGTGAATCTGAATGTCGGCTGCCCGAGTGATCGGGTGCAGAACAATATGATCGGCGCGGTGCTCATGGGGCATCCGCAGTTGGTGGCTGATTGTGTGAAGGCGATGCGTGATGCGGTGTCGATTCCGGTGACGGTGAAGCACCGCATCGGTATCAATGGGCGGGACAGTTACGAGCAACTGTGTGACTTCGTCGGCACAGTGCGGGATGCCGGGTGCACGAGTTTTACCGTGCATGCGCGAATTGCGATTTTGGAGGGGTTGTCGCCCAAGGAGAATCGCGACATTCCGCCCCTGCGTTATGACGTGGCAGCGCAGTTGAAGAAGGATTTTCCGGACCTGGAGATTATTCTCAACGGCGGGATCAAGTCGCTGGAAGCCTGCCATGAACATTTGCAAACGTTCGACGGCGTGATGCTGGGCCGCGAGGCTTATCACAATCCTTATGTGATGGCTGAAGTGGATCAGCAACTGTTTGGCAGTACGGCACCGGTGATCACTCGGGCCGAGGCGCTGGCGCAGTTGCGGCCTTATATAGCGGCGCACATTGATGCGGGCGGTTCGATGCACCACATCACTCGGCATGTGCTGGGGCTGGGCACCGGGTTTGCGGGGGCGCGCAAGTTTCGGCAGCTGTTGTCGGTGGATATTCACAAGGCCAAAGAGCCTTTGGCGTTGCTGGATCAAGCAGCGGAGTTACTTGAGGGACGTTAACGGTTAGCCGTCTGGATTTACGAAAACCAGGCTGTATGTCCTCAGCCTGGTGCACGTATCAGAGTGCTGCCGCCTCAGTCCAGTTAACCCAACCGAATACCCACGTTGCCAGAATCAACAAACCGAATGCGATCCGGTACCAGGCAAATACAGCGTAACTGTGGCTGGCGATGAACTTGAGCAAGCCGCGCACAGCAATCATGGCGAAAAAGAACGCGGTCACGAAACCCAAGGCAAACACCGGCAGGTCGCCGGCCTGGAACAGTTCCCGATATTTGTAGCCTGAGTAGACCGCGGCACCGACCATGGTTGGCATTGCCAGGAAGAACGAAAACTCGGTTGCGGCCTTGCGTGACAGCCCAAACAGCAGTCCGCCAATAATGGTCGATCCAGAACGTGAGGTGCCCGGGATCATCGCCAGGCATTGGGCGAAGCCGACTTTAAGGGCGTCGGTCCAGCGCATATCATCAACGTGATCGACATACACCACATGTTCTCGTCGCTCAGCCCACAACATGATGATGCCGCCCACTACCAATGCCACCGCCACGGTGATTGGATTAAAAAGATATTCATGGATCTTATCGGCGAACAACACGCCCAGGACAACGGCCGGTAAAAAACCGATCAATAAGTTCAAAGTAAAACGTTGTGCATTACGTTGAGTCGGCAAGCCTGTGATGATCTCGAGGATCTTGCGACGAAACTCCCAGACGACCGCGAGTATGGCGCCCAGTTGAATAATGATATTGAAAGCCATCGCTCGTTCGCCGCCAAAATCGAGCAAGTCTGCAACAATAATTTGGTGCCCAGTACTTGATATGGGCAAAAACTCCGTAAGCCCTTCGACCACCCCTAAAATCAATACCTTTACGGTAGTCAAAAAATCCATTGTTCCCCCTCATCGTCAAAAGCACACACTGACGTGCTTTTTAATGTATCGCCAAGGAGAAAGTAAACCGCATCCACTCCAAAATTAAAACCCAATGTTAATAATTGTCCAGCGCCACAAATAACATACTCGATGTTATGTATCGGCACAAAGTGGATAGATCATGACTGTAGAAAAACTCAAACTAACCAATTAAGCAATCACGCAATGGTAATTCATAGCACCCCAACAACAATCCAAGTAACAGCAGCATTACCCGACCCCATAGCGAATCGATCTGAAAATGCAGGACATCACAGCAAAAGATGGCACAATGACACTCTCGCCTCAATCGTCACCTCTCACACACGAGCGCAAAGATTCACGTCCTCCTCACCAGCAATGTTAAAAAAAACTATGCCGTCCGCTAGGAAAACCAATGAAATGTTACCAATTGTCAGTCACAAATGAGAATTGGTGCTTTAACATTCAAATGTCAGCACCCAGCCGAGTCAAAGCATGATGCTTACAAGGAAAATAACGACTACCCGTCACAACCATACAAAGGAAATGACCGGTATTCTCACCATCGGACGGACCCATACGTTAGTGGAGAGCTTTAAGACTTTAGTAGTACACCACGTCACCGATGATATATCCGTTGATACGATGTGCTACAGCAACCCCTTCAAACAAAACAAGGACCTCCACTCGTATCGCGCAGTTTTTATTGTCATTGACAGCCCTCAGGCGTTTGCTGAAAGCCTCACCCTGGTTGAAAACATTCGCGCCGGTAACCATGCACTTATTATTGTAGTAGCCATCACCGGAAAAGGCACCTTCAACAAGATGAAATATTATCTTGCCGGCGCCGATCACTGCATTAAATTTGACACTGTAACTGAGGAAAACCCGGACGTGATTTCCGAGTTTTTTAATAGCGCCGAATGGAAAAAGCAGCATAATCTACTCTTGGATCCGACTCGCATGTGTCTGATCGGAGACTGTAAAAAACTAGATGTTTCGTTTTCTGAAATGAAGATTCTTGAAGCATTCTCCGAAACTAAAAACCAAATATTGAGTCATGATGAAATCGCCATAATCATGGGCCTCAATATAACTTTTTATGATCCAAGGGCCTTGGAAAAGTCCATTAGCCGCCTTCGCGGAAAAATAAAAGGCCTGTATGGCACGAACGCTATTCAAAGTATTCGTGGTCATGGATATCGTTTAATCAGGGGTCTGATCTCGACCGCCTGATGATTAATGTGCAAGGGAGTTACTGCTGTATGAACGCAACGGGAAGCGTGTCTCACGTCAATCGTGCAAGTCATTACTTGTCTCGACAACTGATCCTCGCTCGCGATGACTGCCCATTTGGCAGTGAGATCAGAATACAACTTGACGACAGTCAGGTTTCGCCTACTCGTGCATCCTGTACGCCACCGCTGCATCAGATGAGTGGCATCTACAGTGAAGTACTCATGCAGACTCGACTGATTGCCTTCTCGCTAAAAGATCAAAATGCCACTAGCGAAAACAAGTACTTAAGCCGACGTTTTGTATGCGT
Source organism: Pseudomonas sp. C9 (assembly GCF_002000165.1). NCBI lineage: Bacteria > Pseudomonadati > Pseudomonadota > Gammaproteobacteria > Pseudomonadales > Pseudomonadaceae > Pseudomonas > Pseudomonas sp. C9. The sequence continues at coordinate 1,029,126 of NZ_MPAK01000001.1, forward strand.
AGCACAATCGGATCTCACCAGTGCGGCCCTCACCGAAGAGTTGATACAGTGCAACGATGCGCTGCGCAATTTCGGTCAGACATTGGCTATCGCTCTCAATGAGCTGCCTCTTTCGGCGATCAGCTTCACCGACAAAAAGAAAATCCTCAACAACGTATATCTGTTGAAAGATCACGGCATAGAAATCGCTTTCGATGGCTATAACATCCACGACGAAAGTATCGAAATCTTTACAACCCTGAATCTATTCGACTATATAAAAATCTCCCTTTCAACCCTAGACTCTGGCCTTAAACTGACTGGCAACCCCGAGTTATTCAATCGACTGCATGAACGTATGACCATGCTGACTCACACTACAAAAGTCGTCTTTATAGCTGACCGAGTCGAGCATGCCGCCAGCCACATATTGGCCCGTGCACTGCCCTTTGATTACTTCCAAGGGAGCCACTACTCCCCCGCCGACATACTTTTAAATTAAAACCGAGAGTGCACTTCAGGAGAGAAGACATGGAAAGCCGCACACCCCTCCCCAGAAAATATTTTGTCGTAGTTACTCATAGCCCGGCATTACAACTTGAGCTTGAGGAATTACTGTCAAGCGAGCGATACAACTCATTTGGCACGTCACAGGCAAAAATGTTTGTCGAAGGTGTTGTCATGCCCTCTTCCGCCCCTAAACTCATGGAATTCATTCCCCCTCACTTGGACAACATTGTCCCACCTGTTATTAAACACGATACGCAACGCATACTTTCGATGTTTGAATCCGAATGGCTAGTGGCTCATTCCGATTCTCGGTTTGACAACATCCATTCACTTGCAGTTGAAACCAGAGACACCCTCTCCAAAACGGCCAAACCGCACACCCCCTATGCAGATGCCTGGCGACTGAGCAATGGCAACGGCGCCTTAATCAAAGATGACATCGAGATTGTCTTGACGGGCCTGGAGGCCACACTGGTCAAAAGAATGTTGCACCATGACGATCGCGTGGTCAGCAAGGATGATCTTATTCGGAGCATTGGCAGAGAGCCCGAATATTATCGAGGTCTCGAAATGTGCCTTAGCCGATTACAGGAAAAGTTTAAAAATGCCAGCAATGGCGAGCGTCTTTTCCGCGCGGTCAGGAACCGCGGCTACTGCCTTATACAAAAAATCATTCGAGGAAAAGGCCTCAACTGAGCAAACATAACAACCAGACTGATCGTGCATTACAAAAATAAAAAGCACACTAGTCCCTCCTTGGCGCCAAAACAAACTCCTCTAGTAATACTCCGCCGCCCTCCGCACATTATCGACTATTTCTAACACTTTACCGTCCAGGCTAATGGACGCAGAAACTAACTACTCGTTAGAAGTCGTCAGACAGCCCTCTCCCCAATAATTTAACCTATTCACTGACGAGTACGCCGCACAGTGGCGTTTCGGTCGTCAATGTTTTGCCAACTTATAAAAATAATAACGCCTGTTTCATCAACTTTGGCTGTTGTCTGTCGACGCGCAAATGGACGTATTTTGGGGATATCGCATGGTTAACAATCTTCGTATCAATCGAAATACCCACCTCAAAGGATTGACCTTCTGGGGACAATGGGCACTGGGTCAGGGCTTTGTTATTGCCCTGTTATTTTCATTGGTTTATTACAAGACCGGAACGGTAGAGTTTTATTATCGAGTGTGCGCAATTCTTACTGTGCTTGCCTCGGTTCCCGCCTATTCGTGGTGTGGTGTCTATGCAAAAAAGGATAACTACCTGACAGGCTTGGGACGATTGCTGATGGGGTGGTCAATGACCTTGGCCGCGTTAGCCTGTGTGGCGTTTATCTGTAAGGCTGACGAACTGTTTTCTCGTCAACTTATCCTGATATGGGCCGCCTGCGGCTACATCGGGCAAGCCCTGCTGTACGTCCCACTGCACGGATTCTCGCAATACTATCGACGGTCACTACAACGCGAGCATAAGACCCTGATCGTGGGTACTGGCGAGTTGGCGCTGGGACTGGCCAGGAACCTTCGTAGCCTGGAACACTCCCCACTCGTGGGACTGGTCAGCACGGATACCTCACTCCCGCCAGGAATGGGTTCACCGCGTATTGTGGGTCCGCAGGAGCAACTGCTGGAATTGATCAAAGTCCATGACATCCGACGCTTGTACATTACGCTGCCCCTGAGTGAAGCGGCAAAAATCGAGGCCATGTATATCGATTTGCTGGGAGCTAACGTAGACGTGGTATGGGTGCCGGACTTGAATAGCCTGACACTGCTTAATCATTCTGTGAGTATCGTGGACGGCTTGCCGGCGATTTACTTGAATGAAAGCCCGTTGACCAGCCAGCCCACCGCTGCATTGAGTAAAAGCCTGCTGGAAAAGGGCGTTGCGCTCTTGGCCATTGTTCTGCTGAGCCCACTACTGTTGCTCATTGCCTTGGCCGTGAAATTCAACTCGCCTGGCCCGGTGTTCTTCAAGCAGGACCGTCACGGCTGGAACGGCAAGGTGATCCAGGTCTGGAAGTTTCGCTCGATGCGCGTGCACGATGATCATGAAGTAAAGCAAGCCAGTCGTAACGATTCACGGATTACTTCAGTGGGACGTTTTATCCGCCGCACCTCGATCGATGAACTGCCGCAACTGTTCAATGTATTGCAAGGCCAAATGGCGCTTGTCGGGCCACGTCCGCACGCCGTTGCACACAATGATTACTACTCAGGGAAAATTCTCGCCTACATGGCGCGCCACCGAATCAAACCGGGGATTACCGGGCTGGCTCAAATCAACGGTTGCCGCGGTGAGACCGACACCCTCGACAAGATGCAGAAACGCGTCGAGATCGACCTCAAGTACATCAACAATTGGTCGTTGTGGCTGGACCTGAAGATCCTGGTGAAGACGCCCTTCACCCTGCTGTCTAAAGATATTTACTGATGGCTTGGTAGTTGGACACAGGCAAGCTCGACAAGGGGACGCAAGTCCCCTTTTTCGTGGGCGCCGATTGGGCTCTCTGATGGCCACTCAAGTACGACCAACCACCTCAGGGATTCCCGGGCTTAGTGTTGCATTGGTGTCTTGGGGGGAGATAGCGCAGAGAACTCTGCGCCACATCTTGCGGTTGTTCCGGGTGCGATCTACAGCGCTGATTGCCCTGTAGATCGCCCGCAGTCACTCAGTGATCTTGTCAAAGTTGCGATAGAACAGATCGGTGTCACGGCTATCGGTCATGGCGTGCAACGAGTAACTGCGATTGAGCCGTGCACCACCGTCCCGGGTCAGTGGGGACCAGACGATATTGGCGCGACGCATCGTCGACATACTCATCATTTCGTCGAACGGTATGGAGATGTAAATGCCCTTGTCGAAACTGCCCTCGCCGTATTCCTCACTCGTTGCGGTGGTCAACGTGGCCCAGGCCCCGAATCGCACACCATTGGCGAACTCCCGTGACAGATCGACCGTAGCGCCCCAATCCCGCGCCAGGTAACGACCGACACTGACAGCCGCCTGAGCCTCGAAAGGCAAGTCGGTATAACCGGTGATGTGGCCCGTAACGGTCGAGTAATCCCGCAGGCCGAAGCCTTGGTCAAACTCGCGCTGACGCACGAAATTCAGGTCCGCGCCGACAGACCAGCGCTGCCCCATTGGACGAAACAGTACCTCACCGCCAACGCCGGCAAACATCGACTCCAGGTAGCCGCCATAGACCATGCCATACAGGTCTTTATCCAGCCGTTCAGCGTGATTGAGTTGGAACGTCGGCATGGTGACATCCGAGGTCGTCAGGTACTTGCGCAGGTCCGTCCTCACCCGGGGTAAACCACTTGGCGCGTCGTAGGTGAAGTGATCGTAGTTGTTGGCCAGATTGGTACTGAGCAGGCCACTCCACCAGATATTGCGCGTGAAGCGGTACTCGGCGTCCACATCGGCAGTCAACTGATAGAGCAACCCATCAGGGCCGCCCACGTTCTGTTTGTAGCCCAGCCCGATGCCATATTTGAATGGATCGAGCGCCCCGGTATAGAGCGTGGTCTCCGTGTGCGGGAGCGGGTTATTGACCTCAGTCGCACGGTGCAGACTTTGCAATGGCTCCTCATTGTTGACCACCTCGCGAAAGGTCTCGCGAGGCACACTGGTTTCGTCCAGCGGCATGTCGTAGCGCTTGTTGACCACGGTAAACCAGTCGATATCGTCGTTAACGCTGTTGTCCAGAATCCGGCTGGCCCGGCCGACGGCTTTTGCCGAATAGAAATAATTCGACTGTTCGCCGTACACCAATAACTCTGAGCCGCGCTGGGCAATGCGCTCAACGTTGTAGCCCGCATTTTTTTGCAGCCGTTGAGACACGTTGGCCCAGTTGACCTGGTCCGGCGCAGTCGCGGGTGCATGCGCCGGCAGGCGCTCCGCTGGCGGATCGTAGGTCTTGGCCGGCGCCTTGCGGCTGACAAAGTTGGTGTGCAGGGTGATGCCGAACATGGCCGTATTGCCACGCTCCCAGCCAGCGCTTAGATCAACCGAATCGGTCAGCTTGAACACTGCGCCAATGTTGATGGGCGAGTCTTGCTTGATGTGGTTGTCCTTCGGCTCGTTTTTATAGTCGTTGCCTTCGTACTCGAGTTTGAGACTGAGCGGGTCCCAGGGCGTCTGGTAGGTCACGCCACCGAACAAAGAGGGTCGACCACGGAAGTAGGCGTTGGTATTGACGTCGCCCGTGCCTTCGCTTTGTGGCCGGGTATTGAAGCGGTCATCCACCCAACCTGGCGGGTTTTCAAAATCGCCTCGATTCCCCAGATAACCCCAGGCAACACCCGCGCTGAAATCAAAGTCGTCATAGCGCTTGTTGGCCACCACGTATTCGCTGGAAAACAGACCGGTACCACCGACGTCGCGAAAACCCACGGCCAATTCAGGTGCCCAATGGCTTTCTTGCCAAAGGCGCAGCTTGACGTCCACAGCCTTGTCTTTATAGCTCTGGTCACCACTCAACGACTCGGGGCCATACTTACGGTTGGTGATCGCGGTATAGCGAAACGAGCCTTCCAGCCATTCAAATGGCTGCAGTGAAACGCTGTAACGACTATAGGGACTGGTTCGACTGGCATTCACGCTCAGTTCGCCGGCCGGCGCCATCCGGGCAGTCGGTGTCTGCATCAAGCCCACACCGCCAAAATCACTCTGAGTAAATCGCGGTTCTCCATGAACCAAACCACATGGCAACAACAATACCGCTGCAAAACGTAAATTCAAGGAACCACCTCAGCCAGTTGCGTGGCAAGAAATTCGGCCAACTGCTGATTCAGTTCAGGTATAGGCGGATTAAGATCATCGTTTTTGATAGGGACCAGGATTTTGCTACCCGCGGCAGGCACCTGCCCGCTTTCGCGATTCCACGGCGCAATGCCGACCCGGCGGATAACGCCATCGGGCTGAATGATCCAGAGGTAATCGGCTTCAGCATCGGCAAGCGGTGCACACCCTTGCAGGTAGTCACGCGCTTCCTGCATGGGGCGATACGCGAGCCGGCACGGTTCGGCGACAGCACCCAGCACTTCAACCACACTGGAGCGCATCGGGTAGATCAGGCTGTCGCCGTCAGCGAGGCGGAAATTGCGAGCGAACCCGACCTCTACCGCGACCGGATCCAGGACGGCCACCTGGCGCCCCGTGACGGGCAAGTAGCTGACTTGCTCGTACATCCGCAACGCCAACGTCGCCCGGCTGGTTCGCTCCAGGAGCAACGCGGTACGTTGCAATACCTTCAAGTCGAACAAGACTCCGGCTTTAAGCCGAGTCTGCTCTTCGAGCAATGACCGTCGCAGCCACCCTGCCGCCATCCAATAGCCTTCAGGATTGGGTTGCGCGACGCGGATCACGTCCAGCACTCGACCATCGGGTTGCAGTTCGACCACTCCCGGATTGCGCACATCACCGCTGACGGTGACAGCTGCACTCACGCCGCCGGAGATCAACCACAGGCACGTCCATAACACCTTGGGAAACTTCAACGGACAGCCCTGCGTTCAGAGGTCAGTTGAACGATCGTCACCCTGAGTTGCGCTGTCAGTTGCTGCTCGCTCTGCAGGATGAAACCGTTATCCGGATTGACCCAATAATGATTGGTCGCGTGCAGTCCAATAAGCGGCGCATCAATATGCTCATCAACACGCATCACAGCGTATTCCTTGTCCAGAATCCTGATGGTTTCCATGGGTTGTCGCGTGAAGCGACTGTTCACGACAACACCCACTTCGTAGCCTTGATAAAGATCGATCCAGCGCTGGCTGGTGTATCCATCGGGCAGCCGATGAAGCCCCTGTTTGAACGGCGAGACCGCTTCAAAACGGGTCCCGTCCAGATCCCCTCCGACGCCAAGACCGACACTGCGAATTGCCAGGCCATCGCGCAGCAACAACACCTGCTTGCCGGACGCGACCCAGTACTGCAAGTCACCTCGTTCACGCACCATCGCCAACACCCCTACGCCGGAAGGGGTGGTCAATTTGAGTTGGGGGTAGTGAACTTCGGCTACTTGAGCCGGGGTCAACTCCAGATCATCAGGTCCGCCGGCCACGGCTTTGAAGTTCGCCAGCGTGGCCTTCATCAGCGGATTACATCCACACAACAGCAACGCCGCCATCAAGCAGACGCTAACTTTCAACGCTCTCACAGTTGGACCAGACCTTATCGGTTGTTAGCTTCGCTTAAGTTGTTTTGTGCGGCAGCGCCTATGCCCAGAATCGCGGCCGAAGGCACCAATTGACTGATGAAGCGGTTCCAGCGGGTGACGTTGGCAGGTCCCACATAAACGATGTCCTGGGGGCGAACATCGAAGTGAGTGGCGAGTGCCATGGCGGCAGGCGACTCAGCTTGCAGCTGAAAGATTTTGGCGGGTTCTACATCGAGGTTTTCTACGCCCCTGATGACGTACACGGCGTTGCCATTCGAGGTGGCCTGATTCAATCCCCCTACCGAACCTATAACGTCAGAAAGATTCATGGTGCGTGTCTTGAACGTCAACGCGCGTGGCTGATTGACCTCGCCCATTACATAAATCTTTTTGCTGTCGTTGTACGGCAGGTACAACTGATCGCCGCCTTTGAGGTAGACCTTTTGCAACGCCGCATCCTGTTGATTGAGCGCATCAAGGTTGAGCGGATACACCCGCCCGTTTCGCGTCAACAGCAACCCGGACAAGTCAGCATTCAGCGGGTCAATGCCGGCGGAACCCAAGGCTTCAACAACATTGAGCGGGGTGGTGGAAATCGCTTGAGGACCTGCTTTCAATACGGCGCCCGACACCACCACTTTCTGGCTGGCAAAACGCAACACGGCGACATCCACTTGCGGATCAGAGATGAAGGTCGACAACTTTTCTGCGATATCGGATCGCAGTTGCTGGATGGTTTTGCCGGCGGCCTGGACTTCCTTGATATAGGGGTAGTAGAGCGTGCCATCGGAACGGACAAGTCGTCCGTTTGCATCGATCTGCTGCTGCGCCCCTGAGGGTGCAGTCAACTCGGGGTGATCCCACACCGTGATGTACAAGACATCGTTATTACCGATGCGGTACTCGGCGGGTGCCGTCAGTAATTCCGGGGGCAGTGGCTTATCGATCTGTGCGGCCCTGTCCATGGCGATGAGCTTGGGGGTAATTGGAATCAGCTCGACCCGACTGCTTTCGCTGGCCCCTTCGCGAGTGATATCACTGGTGCTCAGATGTTGACCCGGCGAAAACATGCAACCTTGCAAAGCAATACTTGCCAGCATTAAAAAAGGAACACTACGAATCATAAAGGCACTACGCTATTCAAGGGCAAATACAAAACAAGATCGCCCAGTGTTAGCCGGGCAATCTTGTATTACACCTGCGAAATTTCTTAGTTACTGGTGCCGGTCGTCCCGGTAGTACCTGTTGTCCCGGTGGTGCCGCCATTGGAACTTCCACCACTGTTGGAGGCGGCCACGGCACCGGCAACCAGTGCGGTACTTGCCAGTACGGCTTGTCCAGCGGTCACGTCACCCAACACTTTTGTTTCCAGAGTGAGAGGTTCTTCTACGGCGAGTACCCAGCTGCTCATCATGGACAACAAGGCTATTACCATCATCTTTTTCATATCAAACTCCTTCCTGCGAGTTCTTTATATCTACGGACTTGCCGGATGGGTTTCCAGTCAATTTTCCCGACCATAAATAACATCGAAGCCTGATATAACAGTTCAGCAGAAAAACAGGCCGTTGAAGGCCCGCCCATCAGTTTCAATCGACGTATCCCCGGGGATGATTCGATTGCCAACGCCAGGTATCGGTCATCATCTCCTGCAAGTTCCGTGTGGCCTTCCAACCCAACTCCTTCGCCGCTTTAGAGGGGTCGGCCCAACACTCGGCGACGTCGCCCGAGCGTCGCGGCATCATCCGATAAGGCACCGCTCGCCCCGACGCTTGCTCAAATGCCCGCAGTACTTCAAAAACGCTGTAACCATCGCCAGTGCCCAGGTTCCAGATATTGATCCCGGTGCGCGCCGAGATCGACTGCAACGCTTTGAGATGCCCGTCAGCCAAGTCCACGACGTGGATGTAATCGCGTACGCCGGTGCCATCGACGGTGGGGTAATCGTCACCAAATATCGACAACTCCTGCAGACTGCCGACGGCAACCTGGCTGATGTACGGCACCAGATTGTTGGGAATACCGTTGGGGTCTTCCCCCATTTGCCCACTTGCGTGAGCACCGATCGGATTGAAATAACGCAACAGTGCGATGCTCCAGCGCGGGTCCGCCGCACACAGGTCATGCAATACGTTTTCGATGATCAGCTTGGATTGCCCGTAGGGATTGGTGGGCGTGCCCGTCGGAAAGTCTTCACGAATCGGCATCTGCTCAGGCGCGCCATACACCGTGGCCGATGAACTGAATACCAACCGCAATACACCGGCCGCAGACATCGCCTGGCAAAGCGTAATGCTTCCGCAAACGTTGGTTTCGTAATACTCAAGCGGCTTGCGCACGCTTTCACCTACGGCTTTGAGCCCGGCAAAATGCAGAACAGCATCAATGGAGTGCTGCTGAAAAATCCGGTCCAGCAACGCTCTGTCGCACACGTCCCCGTGAATCATTAATGCGGATTTTCCGCAAATGGCTTCAACCGCATGAAGGGCGGCATCAGAGCTATTGCAAAGGTTGTCCAGCACAACCACTTCGAAGCCTGCTTCAAGCAGCGCAAGAGTGGTGTGCGAACCGATATAACCGGTTCCACCCGTTACCAGAATCTTCATAGAGCGGTCCATAGTGGGGTATTGAAGTATTCAACTGCATGCCATATTTAAAGCAATTAGCGCACGCAAGAAATTGACGCCAACGACTTATTAGCACTTCACAAGAACCGACACTATTAATAGACACCGACTAAAACTAACTAAATACAGGCAGACCCGACAACTAATAACATTTACCCCATTCTGCACATGCCATTAATTGCCATCAAACCACGCCTCAGGTATTAAAGTACAACCATCGTAAAACATCCAAACTCATGGCCACCCTCTTCTGTGTGGCTGTGAACAATGACTTTCCAGGAAATATCTATGATTCGTAAATGCTTGTTCCCCGCCGCCGGCTATGGCACGCGTTTCTTGCCTGCAACAAAAGCAATGCCAAAGGAAATGCTGCCGATCGTCAACAAGCCTTTGATCCAATACGCCGTTGAAGAAGCACGGGACGCCGGTTTGCAGAACATGGCCATCGTTACCGGTCGGGGCAAGCGCGCACTGGAAGACCATTTCGATATCAGCTATGAACTGGAACACCAGATTCGCGGCACCGAGAAAGAAAAGTTTCTGGCCGGTACACGAGAGCTGATAGAAACCTGCACCTTCGCCTACACCCGCCAGGTCGAAATGAAAGGCCTGGGGCACGCGATTCTCAGCGGTCGCCCCTTGATCGGTGACGAACCCTTTGCCGTGGTGCTGGCGGATGACCTGTGCCTGAACCTGCAAGGTGACGGTGTGCTCGCGCAGATGATCAAGCTCTACAATAAATTTCGCTGCTCGATCGTGGCCATTCAAGAAGTCCCGCGGGATCAGACACACAAATACGGGGTGATCGCCGGCGAACTGGTTTCCGAAGGGATCTACCGCGTCAACAGCATGGTTGAAAAACCCGCCCCCGAGGACGCACCGTCCAATCTGGCAATCATCGGCCGGTACATTCTGACCCCCGACATTTTTGATTTGATCGCCGATACCCAGCCCGGCAAGGGCGGCGAAATCCAGATCACCGATGCGCTGATGAAGCAGGCGCAAGATGGCTGCGTGCTGGCCTACAAGTTCGAAGGCCTGCGCTTTGATTGTGGTGGTGCAGAAGGCTATATCGACGCCACCAACTTTTGTTATGAGCAGCTGTATCTCAAGGGCCTTTAACCAATCGGCTCAGCACACTCACCGCTCACCTTGCGGAGCCCTCCGTCACACTCTTTCATCCAGGCAGGCCACTATGACCACTGCAAAACGCTCGGTAGACACCGAACTGAAAGCGAGCAACTTCGGAATGATGGCCTGGCTGTCAAAAGCGCCATCGTTATCCTTCGACACTGCTGCCTGGCTGGGCACAACCCTGCTGGTTGAACGTATCGGGGTGTTCCCCTCTTCGGGCGATATCCATCGCCCGATCAGGGACCCGCTTTCCCTCCTAGCTCACCTGAAAAGTCTGTATGCCGACAAGGCCCTGGATATCGATGAACGCGAAGGGCTTAAAGTGATTTTCAACGATTGGCGATTCCGGGTTCGCATTCGCTACAGCGACCCGGCGATCGTCATCAATGTTGAAACGCGGTGTGATCCCGAACTCATGCCTCTGAAAACCGCAGAACTGCTGAGTCAGCTGGAGCACTTTGAACGGTGAAGGATTACTTTGAAGCGGCACCACACGGCAATTCACCGACAAGCAGTCGATAGAAGTAATCGGCAATAAGCCGACCTCCCGAACCCGGGATGGGGTGAATCTTGTCCGGGCCGATCATGGGGGTCGGCCCGTCACTGGCATAGCGTTTGAAGTCGGCACCGAACGCACACTGCAAACTCCAATAGGCGACGTTCTGCGAACGCGCCCACGGTTCAAGTACTTGGGCATAGTCCGACATCGGATAGGTACTGGAACGTGTTGTGTCCTGACGCAAGATCACATTGATGCTCGCCGCCGGATGAACCTCGCGAACCATCTGCACCAAGCCTTTCATGTTCTCAAGATAATCCTTGGGCTTAACGCCAAACCCTTGATCATTGCCGCCCAACATAATCAGGTAAACGTCTGCCGGTATCTTTGAAACGACGGCCTTCCACTGGGTCTGCCATTGGTTGTCGCTTTTAAAAAAGTCACCGGAGGTGGCACCTGAAGCAGCGAGTTTGGAGACCCTGATGCCGCCCCGGTCATTGGCCAGCCACAAGCCAAATAATGTCGGCGCACCTTTCACCACTTCGAGCCTTAGCGCCCAGTCAGCACTGGCGGGGACACTTAGTTGCACTTCCTGAACACCGGCCCCCGCTATCGTCAATGGATGCCACGGGCCTGAAGGTGTCCACCGATACCTCATCTCGCTGGTTTTGCCGTTTCCCAAGTAGAGTAAGTTGGCGTGGGCAATGGACGTATCAATCGCAGCCGTCTGGCTGGAATCGATCTCAAGATAAGCACCCGCCTTCCCGGTAACAGTGCGACTGTCCGGGCTCGCTTGCCCAAGACTGGAAACGCTCCAATCACCACCGAAGTACTGCTGATTGCTGCGGGTGTACTTGAAGTTCGTACCGCCGAGCGCTACGCCGTGGTTAAACCCGACATAACCAGGCCCGGCGAAACCAAAGTCTTTCGCCAAGCGTTGAGTGAGGCCATTCAGATAAAAGTTCTGCCCGGCGCTATAGCTGTCGCCAATCACCGAGATGTCCAGCACCATCCCCGCTTTACCCTTGCCCAGTCCGGCAAGCGGTTCGCGTGAGCTTCTCACCTCGATGACCGGAGCCGGGACAGGACGCACATCATCGACATAGACCATTGGCTCATCTATCTATCAGGAAACCTGCTTTGGTGTTCAGGTGCGAGACACCTTCAGACCTTTCGCCGGGGTCTTTTTGCTGATCGCACGTTCGCCCAAAAACAAAGTCGATGTGATGGCGAAACGGCTGAAAACATTCGACAGCACCACGGGCCCCAACAATCCGAACAGCACACCGCCAACAACCAAAACGCTTTCATCGGTGACACCCAAACGACGTAACGCGACCCGTGAACTGCCCGCAAACAGAACATGAAAGAGGAAAATCGCGTAGGAATATCCACCGAGCCAGATCAGCGCTTTCGAGCGCATGTCACTCGACAACAACGCGATGCAGGAGGCACAGCCAACGAGCAATCCGACAAGGCTTCTGCGATCGACAATGAGCTCGCGATCCACGGCGGCAATGTAGAGCAGTGCGACCGATATCAAGACGAACACGACGGGCCCGATCACTTTCAGGGACTGCTTTAATTCATTGCCCTTTTCGTGGCAAATCATCCCCGTCACGAAGAACGGCAGCAAATAGATGGCGCCATTGATGCCAAAGGCATCGACTGGAAAAAGCGGCATCAAGAACACCACTGCGGAAAACAAAAACAACAGGTACAACCGTGTCGCCGTCTGCAACCAGCCGCGCCACTGAAGAAATCCGACAAACATAAAGATGATAAAAACCGCCTGCAAGAACCAGAAGTGGTTAATCGGCACGTAAAACGACAACAAGGCGTCTATTAACCCGAAGTCGTTGTTTACCCCCGGCCCGACAACCTGCAGCACCGAAAATGGAATACCGACAAAAAACAATGGCACGATCAATCTTCTTACCTTGCCACGCCAGTAAGCGGAAAAGTCGTTGCCTCTGATTTTGTAAATCGAATAGATGTAGCCCGATATAAAAGTGAACAACGGCATCCGGACGTACACCATCGAATCGGCCAGGATTCGGAAAGGTGATCCCAGGTCGATTTTCAATCCGCCGCCTAATGGCCCTATCACGTGATAGAGCACCAGCAGCAGGCATGCCAGCCCTCTGAGTGTTTCTATTTCCAACGACTTCTTATTGCTTTGCATAAACCACAAACCTCAGTTCAAGACGTTTGATTCAAGCGACTCAGGTTTTTTTGAGCGCAACTGCAACCCCAGCCCCACAAACAGAACCGGAACCACCATGGAGAAATGTCGGGCAAACGATCCGAAGTCAGGTTCAAACAGGCCCTGCACCAATAAAAAGGACAGCGGAATAGCGATAAGCTCTTTGACTTTGGGTTGGATGATTGAGCCCTTGTAGTGACTCGACGTCATCATTTTGAACATCAGCAACGAGGTCATCATCATCAGGACGACAAAGATGATCTGCCCCAGGCCGGAAAGAAGGATTAACTCCACCGGGAAAGACAACCTGAAAAAGATGCTCATCGAATCCACGGCCTGCGAAACGAAGTCACCGCCGTTAATCCACGACACAATCAATGACTTTGAGCCCTCTTCGCCCAGTGTGCGCTGCTCGTTACTATTGGCTCGAATGGACGAAACCGAATAGCCGGCGAGCATCTGAATCGCTGTCGCGATGGCCAAATAGAACGTGAACAACATCAGGAAAAAGCTGAAACGTGACACACGCTTCTTCATGACACACACGCCAACCCAGACCAGCGAAAACAGTATCCAGTAGGGTCGAACCAAGATGCCGTAAAACAGCGCAGAGAGAAAAAAGCCCGCTCTGTATTGCTTCGAAAATGAAAAAACCAGGATGGTAATCATCGCCACCGAAACAATGATTTCCTTGGTCAGGTTATCGAGAAAGAACGACCTGACCACCCCCCACAGACACAGGGTCAGAAAAATCGTCAGCGGTATTCTTCTGAAGATAAAGATCGGGATAGACGTGAGAAACAAGTTGCACATCATCCCGTAGGCCCAGGCATTGTCCAGATTGATGCCGGTGGGACGTAGCACGTAAGCAGTGCAATCGTAAGAAGACCGGTCTGGCGAAAAGGGATTCCAGAAATTGCAGTAGTCTGAACGAGCGTATGACGACCACAACGTCATCGCATCCGGGCCCGGTTCTCGGTGAACCAGCAGCGGCATTGCTACGGACAGAAAAAGACCGCACATCAAAATCAGGAGTGAGATCGACGAATCCAGTTTTGTACCGCGAAATTCTATGGAAGGCAGAGATAAAGCCATTACAACGCCCCCTTCGCCTGGGCAAACCTGGCCAGCAAAGCAACAACGACCAGCTGCACCGTAATCGAGAAAACGTTCCCCCAGGCCGCCCCATAAATTGAATAGTGTTTAATAAGGACATAGCTGACAGGCAGTGAAATCAGCAGGCAAATCACCGCACTGGCCAACGACACCCGATTGTTCTTCGACGCAATAAGACCTCCCCATACGATGTCGCCGACTGCTCGCAGCGCAAACGAGAAAATCAGGATGCACAAAACCCCGTTATCCGGACGCGGAACTGCCGCGTCCACATAATCGAGCACAACATTAAAGAAGGCATAAATCAGCACAGCAACTGCGCAGGAAACGACCAGCGAGCGCAACACCCATTGATTGAAGAACAGTTGCCGGACCGTCAGTGCCTGTTGATTATTCTTATAACGCTTGGCGAGCACGGGAATGCCAACGACGGCAACAACGGCAAAAGACAGCGCTTGCAGGGTGTTAGCGGCAGACCAGGCATACACGTACTTGCCAAGGCTGTCGTACGGCTCAAGGTCCACAATCAGAAAACGCTCGGCAAACTGACTCAATAACATCAAACCGTCGCCCAGATAAAAGGGCAATCCGGCTTTCCAGACAGAAGCCGTCGTGAGGGCACTGACCTCCCTCCCCTTATGTACATTCACCACAATAAAGTATCCGGCCACGATCACCAGAAGGTTGCTGATCACCCACAACCAAAGAACACTGGCAATGCTGGACACCACGCCCGTCATTAGCCCTCCCACAGCAATCAGCGCCCAGAGCCCGGTTTTTATGAAGAACAATAACGCTCCCCAATTGGCTTTTTGCGCAGAAAAAACAAAGGAGTTAATTTCGAAGGACAGATGCTCCGTGATCAGGAGCAGCGTGACGCAGGCGATCAACGCGGTGCTCGCCGGAACATCGCTGAAGAGTGAGTAGAGTACGACTGTGACCACCGAAAACAACGAACCAACGGCCAGGTACAAGACCAGTACTTTATCGATGACGAATCGGGAGCTGCCTCCGATGCTGATCAACCGATTGATTTCAGAGCTGAACCCGACGCTGTAAAACTTCGAGGCTAACAAAGGGGCGATCACCACGACGCCGTAGAAGCCCAATGCGTCATAACCCAGGTAATGAGTGATGGCCAACACCA
The DNA here is from genome assembly GCF_002000165.1 of Pseudomonas sp. C9. Classification (NCBI taxonomy): domain Bacteria; kingdom Pseudomonadati; phylum Pseudomonadota; class Gammaproteobacteria; order Pseudomonadales; family Pseudomonadaceae; genus Pseudomonas; species Pseudomonas sp. C9. Next base: position 1,044,514 of record NZ_MPAK01000001.1, read on the forward strand.
GCAAAAACTTCGCGCCTAATGCAGTCCCCCTTAGCAACAACCGAAATATCATCGAACAACCCCTTTGATGATATTGTCCATCAGCACCGTTTTGGCTCCGATGTCTTTACAGGTATCCGTGAGTTTCTTGGCAAACCTCGATAGAGCGTTGGGGGCGTAAACAGTGTCGATGATGGTATCGACATTGATATCGCCTTCGTTGATCACCCAGTCTTCCACTCCCATGTCCTGGTACGCCCCAAAACCTTTGCGTTCATAACTGATATGGAACGCGGGTACACCGGCCAGGAGCGCCTCGATAGCCCCGTGTAACCTCACGGAAATAACCAGATCCGGCTGATATTTCGCAAGTGTTGCCTTCAACGGCAGCAGGTCTTCGGTAATGCCAAGTTCGCGATAAAACGCGCCATCGTCGTTGCCGCGGACGGTGCTTTGCACAGCGCAGACCACTTTGCTTTTCGCCCTTAATCTCCTCAATAGAAGCTTCAGGTTTGCAACGTAGGCGACTTTCTTCTCTTTGCTCCAGTGCGACGGCTTGCGTAGAACAACACAGACCACGGCAGGAGCTGATCCACAGTGGATAAACTTGGGCTGCAGCAGTATCTTTTTCGCTAACGCCTGGATCGCCAGGTCCGGCGCCCGGTAGACATTCTCATTGGACTGGAAAATTTCCGAAGACCTGTTGTCTCTGACAAATACCGCATCGGCGCTGGCGTAATGCTCTACGATTTTGCTGCTCTCGCCATGGAACGGACCGATACTTTGTGGGAGGTAAACAGTCGGTACCTTGCTCAAAATCGCGGTTTCAAGCTGTTTGGCATGACCCAGTTTCAGCTTGAGGTGTTCAAAGGTACTTTTTGAGCGCATGTATCCACCGCCCACCCCTACAACCAGATCGCTGGTATTCAAAAGATCGGCAAGGGGGACATAAGACTGTTTAAGGAAAATCGCTTCCCTCACCCTTCCGAATCCCTTAGCCGCCATGACCGGCGCCTCATATCGCTTACAGGAAAGATAGCTAAATGATTGAGGGTCTGACGCAACTACGTTGATTAAAGTGCCGGCGCCAAAGTTACGCTGCACCGTGGCTATTGCCAAATCCACGAGTAGACCATCACCCGAACTGGACGCACTGTAGCCATGCAAAATAGTTACGTTCATCATCTGATTGTCTACTTAATAAGTTTTAGCGGAGTACACGTCATAGGTTTGCTGAATCATCAACGTTGCACTGAACCGCTCGCGCACTTTCTTGCGGCTTTCTGTACCTAGTTCCAGCAGCTTATGTTTTTTGATATTCACTAATATGCTGGCAAGGGCCTGGTAGTCGCCGGTCGAGAACAGGTAGCCGGTGATGTTGTCCGTCACCAATTCAGGAAGCGATGTACAGTCACTGGCAATCACCGGCACGCCCATGGCCATCCCTTCGAGGGGAACCATGGCAAAGCCTTCCCAGCGACTTGGAACAATCAAGGCATCCGCCGTTTTGTACAGTTCGTTGACTTCAGCCGGAGTCACCCAAGGCAGGTACTCCACGGCGTCAATATCGGGGCACTCGACGAAGTCTTCATTGACAGCACTCCCAACGACAGTGAGTCTCAAGTCAGTTCGCTCGACTTCAGCAAACGCCTTGAGCAAAAGATCGAAGCCTTTCTGGTAATCCAGTCGGCCTACAAATAGAAGCTGAATGTCCGTGCTTTCGCTGGACTTGTTCTCATCACTTTTATAATGAATCCCGTTGTAGATCAGCTTCATGCGGTGACGATCAATACCAAACGACGCGGCTTTATCCATTTCATACTGACTGACGCAGATAATGACGTCCGTTACTTTCTGCAAGAGTCGCTCCACCAGCGAATACACTTTCTGCTTGACTGTCGAGCTCTCCATCAAGAAGGAAAATGCGTGCGGGCAGTAGACAATTTTAGGTGACCGCCAAGGGCGCAGTAGCAGACAGACACATCGGCCAATGACCCCGGAAAACGTGCTGTGCAAGTGCACGACATCCGGTTTTTCCTTGAAGATCACGCGGGCCAATTGCCAGGCAAACCGCAACAGGGACATGACATCGCGCTTGTTCCGGGAAAAGGTCCTGATGTTTTTTTCATCAATGCCATGCAACTCTTTCTTCTGGTCGTACGGAACCAGATAAACCAGTTCATACTTCAGAGCATGGTCCCGAGGGGGGGTTGATATCGTACGAATGACCGTCGCAACGCCACCCTTGATAGTTTCCGCCACATGTAATATTTTTTTCATAATCCACCTATCTCCATGAACTTAGTCACAGGCAAAACACGATTAAGAGTGGTGAGTTATCACCCACTCACTCCCAACCGATTACCTGGTAGATAGAACTCGCATCAGGACTTGTCAGAGGCGTACTCATAGTTGTAATAAGCGCCATTACCGTAGTAACTGGATGCCCGCTTCTCGACACCATTAAAAATAGCGCCCTTCAACTCGATACCGTTTTGCGCAAACCGACGAATTGTCAATTCAATCTCTTTGGCCGGATTTACACCAAAGCGAGTCACGATCAAATTAATGGCAGCTTCACGCCCAACGATTGCAGCATCTGTTACTGCCAGAAGAGGTGGCGTATCGATGATGACGACGTCGTAGAGTTCACTTAGTTCTGCCAGGAGTTCTCTGAAGTTGGCATGCATCAACAGCTCTGATGGATTAGGCGGTACCTGTCCACGACTGATGAAATGCAGGTTATCAACCTCGAGCCTATTGATTGCCTGCTCAATGCTGCAACGTTTGGTTAAAAGATCGGATAAGCCGTTGCTGATTGGTGTAGCCAAGGTTTTGTGCAGGTGACCTTTGCGCATATCGGCATCGATCAGCACGACCCTCTGCCCGCTTTGAGCAATGACCGCGGCGAGGTTAGAGGAAACAAACGTTTTGCCCACCTGCGGGCTCGGACCGGAAATCATGATCCGGTTGTTGGTCGCATCCAGCCCCGCAAAATGCAAACAGGTTCGCAGGCTGCGTATCGACTCAATGGACAGGTCAGTAGGATTGCGCAGCGCCAATAGGAAAGCCTGGCGGTTGACGCCATCGCCCAGCCGAAGTTTTTTATTATCTTCTTCTTGTTGCAGGGCGCTGTAGGGAATAGAGGCATAGACGGGCAGTCCGAGTTGTTCGATGGCTTCCGGCCCCTCAAGTCCTCGGCTCAACGATTTACGCACCAACACCAAGGCAACGCCGACAAACCCGCCCAGCAACGTTGCAATAATAATGAGCAAGGCTTTGCGCGGTTTGACCGGGGATGTGATGTCGACATCGGCGGTATCGATCAATCGAGCATTCCCGACCGCCCCCGCTCTTACGATGTCCAGCTCCTGGGATTTATTCAGCAGTTGGGTATAAATCTGTGTCGCCACTTCCACATCACGAGTGAGGTTCAAAAGCTCCTGTTGCGTTGCCGGAAGATCCTGAACCTTCTTCTCCAAACCGTGGCGCTGATTATTCAAATCCCCCAACTGGGCCATCAAGGCGCGGTAGGCCGGATGCTCACGGGTGAACTTTCGATCCAGTTCTGCTTGCTGGAGTTTTAAATCGGAGATGCGCGTATCCAAAACCACCATCTGCTCCAGGACAGACTTGGTTTCGAGTGAGATATTTACTGTATTTCCGCGGGTTTGATAGCTGTTCAGCGCATTGCTGGCCTTGACCAGATCCTCTTTGACTTGAGGGAGCTGTGACTGCAGGAAATCCAGACTCTGAGCCGCCTCGGCAGAGGTGCGTTGCACATTCTGCTCGACATAAAGCGTCGAAATCTTGTTCAGAATTTTCACAGCCAGAGAGTAGTCGGTGCTGGCTAGCGCCAGACTTATAATGCCCGACTCCTTACCTTGTTCGGAGACTTCAAGGATGTCCTGGTAATTCTGAATAGTGACAATTCGTGGGTTGCGTACGACTTCGAATTTAGTGCCAGGGTTCGCAATCATGTTCGCGACCAGCACCTCGACCCCGTTCTCTACCACGGCGACGCCTGTGGTTCCATCGGCCAACAATCCACCCTCTTCATCGTAAAGCTTGAAGCGGTTCTGCTCTCCGGCAATCAGGGTCAGTTTTTCACCTAACAGTTCATCGGGCAGTTTGAGTTTTTCGATTTCAAGCTGCTCGCCACCCCAGGCGAAACTGTTCATGCCAAGGAGTGGAGGCGAAATAGTTTGGCCGGGAGTACTTTTATATCGCCGCGCAATAAAACCACCCACGACGGGAAAGGTGTTCGGCGTGATCACAATATCCAGACGCAGGTCATCGACTGTTTTGCCGATGACTGCGCGAGACTTGATAATTCCGATCTCGGTAGCCGCCGGGGATTGCCCACCCAGCATGCTGCTGATATCCGAAAAGCCCAACATGTCGTTCTTTTTCGGCTCGACCTGCACCAGGGCGTTTGTCAAATACACGGGCGCCGACAAAATCGAATACGCGGCACCGGTCACCATGAACGCTCCGGTAATGGCGCCTATTAACCATTTGTGATCAATCAATGTGCCTAGCAAACCGAGAAGATCAATCTCGTCTTTATCGTTATCTCGGCCACTGACTACTGACGGTAACTGCATAAGGTCTATTCTTTTACCATTAATACTAATCTGAAAATCATCCATCAACGTCCGAGGCGCTGTGCCCATGAGCAAACAGCATCTTCAATCAATGCATGGGCATGGACAAAAGCAGCTTTTCCTTGACGATACGGATCCTTTATTTCGCGCTCACTCTGCCACTTGCCCAGAAGAAACACTTTGCCCCTCGCGTGCGAGGCAATACTCAGCACGCCTTTTACATGCTCTTTCTCCATGACCAGAATGAGGTCTGACTCATTAACAATGGCTGGAGTGATCTGCCGCGCTTTAAACTCTTGGGCGGCGCCACCCTGTTCTTCGAGAACTGAAAGTGCGTTTGGCTCCATAGACTCCCCCACCCGCGCGTTGAGTCCCGCGGAGGTCACCGAGATATCTGAAGGATCCAGCGCGTTGCGGAGCAACATTTCAGCGGTTGGACTTCGGCAAATATTACCAACGCATACGATAAGAATCTTTCTGAACAAGGCTACTCTTCCCGTGTAGTGTCGATTCGGCCAATGTGTAGCGGGGACATGAGTGAACCGACAAAATCGGTCCCGCATTCAGAGATGAATCCATCATAAAAATACAAGTGCATTAAATAGCACGACATACAAAAAACGCCCAACAAGAATAGCTGGACCAAAAATAACGACAACAATCCCGCCGCCACTTATCCGACAAAAAATAACATTGGGGCGTCTGCATGAGAGGTTTGGTGATATTGCTGTATTTGACTAGCCAAATCTATTTTGACTCCGCCCCCGCCCGGCCAAACATCGTAATTATCAAGAAGCTTGCACTGTCAAGACGTTATTAAAATCACAATAGAAAATTACGCTCACCACTTAATGCAGGCGCTTACTAATAAATTCTGAATAACACGCTACATTCATTGCCAACGCCCCTTCCACCAGAACTTTCAGCAATACGACCTGCGCTTCGAAGCGCAGGTTCTGATTACATTTCTGCGCGTCGTCCATTTGCCCCTTCATCAAGCTGGTCACTTTACAGGGATCACTGTACTTCACTCTTTTTAACCAGATGGGAATTTTCGCTGCGGCTTTAACCCGTCCCATCTCAAGCACACCACTCATATTGTCCGGGTAGTTTCTTTTCGAGACCGTCATCAGCTCTTCCAATACATCGGTCAACTTCTTCAAGACATAAGCGAGTATAAAGTCATCGAAAGCCTCCACAATTCCAGACACTTGTGTTTCCTGTGAAGTCATCTTTCCATCCGCTACCTACGTTAATCGGCAGCACATTACACTTCATCGGCCTTGATTATTTGACATATTATAACGGTCAAAATCGACACTTTTTAACAGCGCTAAACGATCAAAGGCCCGCCCGTAAGAACCGGCGGCGACATTGTTGGCGCGGGGTCAACGGTCAGTTACGTTGAACCTGCGCCCCGTTTTGGCATCGTATAAACCGACACCGCGCCCCTCACCTTTCAAACACCTGTTTTCAGGTTGTTGCCGCTGGGGCCATCGATACGTACATGCGCCCTTGAGTGGCTGTCAGCGCTCGGGTAATGTCATTAGACCCACAGGACAGAGCACGCCCATGACTTCCAAGCTGGAACAACTTAAACAAATGACCACCGTGGTTGCCGACACCGGCGACTTCGAAGCTATCGCCCGCGTTAAACCGGTGGACGCCACCACCAACCCTTCCCTGCTGCTCAAAGCCGCGGCAATTCCTGCGTATGCCGAATTGCTGGATGCTTGCGTTCACGACTGCAAGGGCGATGTGGGCCTGGCCAGCGACCGTTTTGGCGTAGCGGTCGGGCAAGAGATCCTGAAGGTTGTACCGGGTCGTATTTCTACCGAAGTGGATGCACGCCTCTCGTTCGACACTGACGCCGTATTGAAGCGTGCGCACCGTCTGATCGAGCTGTACGACAAGGCCGGTATTGGCCGTGACCGCGTGCTGATCAAGATCGCCTCCACCTGGGAAGGTATCCGCGCGGCAGAGACGCTGGAAAAAGAAGGGATTCAGACCAACCTGACGCTGCTGTTCTCGTTTGCTCAGGCAGCGGCGTGTGCGGATGCCGGTGTGTTCCTGATTTCACCGTTCGTGGGCCGGATTTACGACTGGTACAAGAAAGCCAACGGCAACGACTATACCGGTGCGGATGATCCGGGCGTGCAGTCGGTGACACGCATCTACAACTACTACAAGGCCAATGACTACAAGACGGTGGTCATGGGTGCGAGCTTCCGCAACCTGGGCCAGATCGAGCAACTGGCAGGCTGTGATCGCCTGACTATCAGCCCGGATCTGCTGGAAAAACTGGCGGCTGACACTGGCAAGCTGGAACGCAAGTTGTCACCTGGGCATGCCGGTGAAGCGCGCTTGAACTTGAATGAAGCGCAGTTCCGTTGGTTGTCCAACGAAGATGCGATGGCGACCGAGAAACTGGCTGAGGGGATTCGTCAGTTTGCCCGGGATCAGGAGAAGCTTGAGGCGTTGTTGCAGGCCAAGCTGTAACAGCTGACAGGCCAACGCAAAAAGGGCGAACCCTCACAGGTTCGCCCTTTTTTGTATGTGTCTGGTGACTGTCAGGACGCCATCGCGAGCAGGCTCGCTCCTACAGGGAATCAGTGTCGCTCCAGCGCATTTACCAGGTCATGGAACGCTTCACGATTGGAGTCGTTCAGGCCCATGAGGATTTTGTGCGCTTCGAGGACTTTGATCCGCACCACTTCTTCGGACTGATCCTGGTCTGGCAAGTCGTCCAGGCATTCGGGACAGGGCACGGGCTGGTCAACGATGTTGAACACTTGCTCGAAGCCCATGGACTCCAACAGACGCGTAATGTCTTCGTGGGTGGTGACGACGGTCGGCAGCAGGCCGACCTTTTGCCGCGACAGGATCGACAGCTTGGCCAGCAGGCCCAGCGTGGTGCTGTCGATGCTGCGGGTTTCGGTCAGGTCGATCACGATCGCATTGAAGTTCAACGCGGTGAAGATCCGATCAATAGTCGCATCCAACGCCGAACACAGGGTCAGGCGAACTTCACCGACGAATTTCAGGACGAAGGTGCCGTCCTGCTCGGCGAACTGGATTCTACCGGTACTCATTAAAGATTCCTGCTCAACACCAACAGGGCGATATCATCCGGCATCTCCCCAAGCGTGGCCAATCCAAAAACCTGCCGCAGCCCGTCCAGGGTGCCGCCCGCAGCCTTGACCCGTTGGGGCAACGCCGCTTCTTTTTCTTTGAGTGTGGGTTCTGGCAAAAGATCCAGAATGCCATCAGACATCAGCGTCAGGCTGAACGTCGGCGGCAGTTCCAGTACGTGGTCTTCGTAGGTGGCTTCATTGAAGAGGCCTACCGGCAGACCGCGCCCTTCCAGATAACGAACACTGTCGGGTGTGTACAACACTGGCAACGGCAGGTGACCACCGATGCTATAGGTCAACAAACCTGTCTCCTCGTCGATGACTCCACCGACCATTGTGACGTGTTTGCCCAGCTTACAACTGATCAGGCCCCGGTTGATATGACCAAGGACCTCTGAAGGCTTGAATTCCGGCAATGTGCCGCTGCGTTTGGATTCAAACAGCAAGCGCGTGGTCATGAACTTCAGCAGCACGGTAACGAAGGCTGAAGAAGCACCATGACCGGAAACGTCCGCCAGGTAGAAGGCTACCCGGCGCTCGTCGACCCGAAAGTAGTCAACGAAATCACCCGACAGGTACAGCGACGGGATGATCTGGTGAGCAAACTGGAACTCGTCGATGGCCCAGGGGCTGACCGGCAGCATGTTCATCTGTACCTGGCGACCGGCGTTCTGGTCTTCCTGGAGCAGGTTCAGGCTGGCAGCGAGCTCACGGTTGGCCTTTTCCAGCTTCTCGCGGTAGCGCTGGTTCTCCAGCAGCAGGCGCGCACGATCCAGGGCTCGGCGAACAGAATGCTCGAGCACGGCCAGATCTTCGAGAGGCTTGATCAGGTAGTCCGCTGCACCCAGGCGCAGCGCCTCGACCGCATCGTTCATCACGCCGGCACCCGAAACCACAATCACAGGGGTTTGCGGTGACCGCTCGGTGACCTGGCGGATAAGTTCGAGTCCGCCCATCTGCGGCATGCGCAGATCGCAGATGACCAAGTCGGGCTTGTCTTGCTCGAATACCTGAAGACCCTGCTGACCATTACTGGCCTGCAGGACACTGAAACCACTGTCTTCCAAATAGGCCGCGAGGCTCGCGCGCACTACTTCGTCATCATCGATTATCAGCAGCGTGGCACTGGTTTTTGGCATGTGGGCAAACGGCGCCAGAATTAGGTTGGCGTAGCAGGCAAGGCCTTTAGCCCGGCTCACACTACTGGATTCGCTTTCTAGCCTCTCTATTGCACCGTTTTCGAGCGTTTGCCCTACTCACACGTACACCAGAGGTGCCCTTCTAAGGCGCAGACGGTACTCCCATCCGCGGGGCGTTTCAAGCTCACGCCGATGGTCGCTTGGCGTCTTTACTTGTCAAATCACCGGGAGTTATAAGAACAGGCAAATCCGTAACCCAATGGAAGGATCGAGCCCATGAGTCAAACCGGTCGGGACTACAGCGAAAAGCGTGATTTCATCCGCATGCGAGTCGATGCCGATGTGTCGCTGATTCATGAGGGCGATGAGGTGCCAGCCGTCTGCATCGACCTTTCCAGCAGTGGTATGCAGGTTGAAGCGAAACGAGAGTTCAAAGTCGGTGACCGGCTCAATGTGCGCATCGATTCCGATCACGCAGCGTTGAAGGGGCTCGAAGCCGACACCGAAGTGGTGTGGGTGAAGTCATTGGACGGTGATGCTCAGAAACTCGGGCTTACAATCTTGAAAATGAAATAAACCGGATCCATACGAAAGAAGGCGGCCAATGGCCGCCTTCTTCGTTTTTACCGGTCGAGATTAAAAATCGTCTTCAACCTGGCCGTCTTTGACTTTGAACTCACGGTTCTGCAAATACGCATTACGGATAAAGGTGTACTTGTCCCCAGTGATCAGTTTTTCGCTCGACAGCAAGCTGGCACGCGTGTCGACGATATTCAGGCCGAAGACCGAGTTACGCACCGGCACGTCGTTGATGTACGGGTACGGGCCCGTGTAGCTGTCGACGAGTTTCGACGGTGCATCACGCAAGGTGCTTGGACCCAACAGCGGCAGCATCACGTAAGGACCGCTACCCATACCCCAATAGCCAAGGGTTTGACCGAAGTCTTCGTCGCTGCGCTGCAGGCCCATCTTGGTGCCCACATCGAAGAAACCGAGCAAGCCGAACGTGGTGTTGAAGATGATGCGTGCAGTGTCGGTGCCCGCTGCAGCCGGCTTGGCTTGCAGAATGTTGTTCACCAGGTTGGTGACGTCACCGACGTTGCGGAACATGTTGTGAATGCCGTCTTCCAGAAACTGCGGCGTGATGAACTCATAGCCCTGAGCCACAGGCTTGAGTGCATACGTGTCGATGACGTCGTTGAATTTATAGATTGGACGGTTAACGCTTTCCCAAGGATCGTCTTCCGAAGCAGCCTGAGCCACAAACGGAACCAGCAACAGGCTGGCACACACAAAAAGCTGAGCGAAATGATTGCTCCAGCGCATAGAAAAACTCCTTGGATTTGTACTGGCGCGAGCACTTGGCCCGGGCATTAAGCTGATTAGTATAAGACGGAAAACCCGGTTTAGGCAGCATCGCGCGCATTTCGACTATAGATGACTCGCGCTGACTGAGAGCGTTTCACATCAATGTCACTCAACTGTCACTCACGCCGCCTAGCCTTGTTGCTATTTCAGGGACGTTGATATGCCGCACGCCGAAACTTTGCCTCTCGCTGCCCCCAGTTTGACCGCCGTCTTGTTCGGCCTCAGTGGTTGCCTGGTGGATTTCGGCGCCCGGACGCGCCAGCACGGGGCGTATTCTGCGGAGCACGCCGAAGCCACGCCCGGCGCGCTGGACAGCCTGCGCAGTTTGCAGCGCCAGCAAATCCCCTGCGCCTGGCTCGATGAACTACCCCCTGCCCTCAGCCATTCTCTGGCCGTTACCTTGCCGGCCTGGATTACATCGTCGCAACACCCGGCAACAATCAATCCATGGCCTGCACCAAACGCTTGCTGGCAAGCCCTGATGGCGTTGAATGTCGATCGCCTGGATGGCTGCGTGCTGGTCAGTGGCGAACCACGCTTGTTGCAATCGGGTTTGAACGCCGGCTTGTGGACGATTGGCCTGGCGTCCTGCGGCTCGCTCTGCGGCCTGGCGCCCAGCGAATGGCACGCATTGAGCCAAAAGGAACGTGAACACCTGCGCGGCAAGGCGACGATGCAGTTGTTCGGCCTGGGCGTGCATTCGGTGATCGATCACCTGGGTGAACTCGACACCTGCCTGGCCGATATCAGTCTGCGCCGGTTCAAGGGCGAAAAGCCCTGACCGAGATCATGCAGGTTGCGCGAGAGTGGATTAATCTAAAGGTCAAGCCATAGACCTTTGACGTGCTGCTACGGTCTATGCCAGTGCCTATCGATAAAAGGAAGAACGCCATGCCTGCCCGCGAACTGCAACAACAGCTCAATACTCTGCGCGAGCAACTGGAACAGAATCCACCGCTGACCGAAGCCGAGCGCGAAGACCTGCACGCGCTGATGCAACAGATCGAACTGGAACTTGAGCTCGAAACCAAAACCCAGGACTCTAGCCTCGCCGACAATGTGAACTTGGCCGTTGAACGCTTCGAAATCGAACACCCGACCCTGGCCGGTACCTTGCGCAACATCGTGCAAGCTCTGGCGAATATGGGGATCTGAACCCGCCAGACGCAAAAAAGCCCCGCCATCGCTGGCAGGGCTTTTTCATTTCCACAATTTGAAACGCAGTCCCTTGTAGGAGTGAGTCTGCTCGCGATACCGGTGGATCAGACGACATCAATATTGAATGTCAGTCAGCTATCGCGAGCAGGCTCACTCCTACATTGGATTTTTATTGACGCACCAACCGATGATTCGGCAGTTGGACGGTTTCGGTGCTGCGGTACGGGTTGATATCCAACCCGCCACGGCGCACATAGCGCGCATACACCGTCAACTTCTCCGGTTTCAACAACCGCTGCAAGTCGAGGAAAATCCGCTCCACGCACTGCTCGTGAAAGTCCGAGTGCTGACGGAAGCTCACGATGTACTCCAGCAAACTCGCGTGATCCAGCGCAGAGCCACGGTATTCCACCGCCACGCTGCCCCAATCCGGCTGGCTGGTGACTGGGCAGTTGGATTTGAGCAAATGACTGTGCACGCTCTCTTCCACAATGCGCGTCTGATCGCAGCGCAACAGTTCCGGGCGCGGATGCTCGTAGTTGCTGACGCTGATGTCCAGGTCATCGATGCACACGCCGGGCAGCGCCACGACGCCTTCGGCTTCGACATCTTTCAAGCTGCGAATGCGCACGCCGACCGGCTTGCCGGCAGCGGCCGACAGGTCTTTGGCCAGTGTCGCTTCAAGGCTTGCCGTGTCGGCAAACGGTGTCTGGTTCAGTGAGTTCAGGTACAGCTTGAACGACTTCGACTCGATGATATTTGGCGAATCCGCCGGGATGCTGAACTCGCCAATCGCCACCACGGGCTTGCCCGACGGCAACAGCCACGACAGCTCAAAGCAGTTCCAGAAATCCACGCCTTTATACGGCAGGGTTTCAGCCGTCAGGCCCAACTCGGCCCATTTCGCAGTACGCGGGATCGGGAACAGCAAGGACGGCGTGTAAGTGGCGATGTATTCGCTGGATTTGCCCAGCGGCGAATGTTCGGCTGCGGGATGCATGGCGGAAACCTGACTGAAGAATCAGCGGATTCTACCAGCCTTTGCTCCCGCCATTGAGTCCTTACTGACTGACAGTCAACTTGCCGACCATGCCAGCCTGATAATGGCCAGGGATATTGCAGGCAAATTCCAGGTTGGTGGCCTTGGTGAAGGTCCAGGTCAGCTCGGCGGTCTTGCCCGGCTCCACGAGCACGCTGTTCGGGTCGTCATGCTTCATTCCCTGCCCGGATGAGTGGTCCATTCCGGCCATGGCGCTGTGGTCCATTTCCTTCATGCCTGTAGGCGTCAGCATGCCACTCTGTTGCATCTGCAACATTTCCTGCTGGTGTTTGGCGTGCATCGCCGCGTCCCCCAGGTTGAATTCGTGCAGCAACTGGCCTTTATTCACCAGCACAAAACGAATGGTCTCACCGGCCTTGATATCGATGTCCTTGGGCGAGAACGACATATCACCCATCACCACTTCAACACTGCGAGTCGCCTTGGCCGCCGGCGCAGGTTGGCCGAAATCGTAGGTGTTTGCCGGGCCGGCCCACACTGGCGAGCTCAGCGCCAACAAACACACCACCGGCAGCAAAGATTTGCGCAAAAACATCGTCGTACTCCAACAAGATAAGGTTCAGCCTGTGGAAAACTCTAAACTGCTGTCACTGCCCGCAACCTGACAGCCAGATTACAACTTTGTCAGGTTGACCTGAATTAACGCTGCCCACGGTATAAAGCGTTCGTTCCATTTATCTCGAGTTGCCCATGAAACTGCTGATAGTCGAAGACCAACCGAAAACCGGCCACTACCTGCGTCAGGGCCTGACCGAGGCCGGGTTCAACGCAGAACTGGTGGCTGACGGCAACACCGGCCAACAACTGGCGCTGAGCGGTGACTACGCCTTGTTGATTCTCGACGTGATGCTGCCCGGCCGCAATGGCTGGCAGATTCTGCAAGCAGTGCGCAGTAATGGCCTGGACACACCGGTACTTTTTCTGACCGCACGAGACGCCGTGGAAGATCGGGTTCATGGCCTCGAACTGGGCGCCGATGATTACCTGGTCAAACCATTCGCCTTCTCCGAACTGCTGGCCCGGGTCCGTAGCCTGCTGCGTCGCGGCAGCGCCTCACCTCAGGAAACCCAATTACAACTGGCAGACTTGCACCTGGACTTGATTCGGCGGCGCGCTGAGCGCGGCGGCCAGCGCATCGACCTGACGGCCAAGGAATTCGCCCTTCTGGAAATGCTCCTGCGTCGCCAGGGTGAAGTGCTGCCCAAATCGCTGATTGCCTCGCAAGTGTGGGACATGAACTTTGACAGCGACACCAATGTGATCGAAGTCGCGATCCGTCGGTTGCGTCTGAAGATCGACGATGAGTTCCCCAACAAACTGATCCACACCGTGCGCGGCATGGGCTACGTCCTCGAAGAGCGTGCAGCCTGATGCGGCACCTTTCGTTGAGCAGCCGTCTGGCGTTGCTGTTTGCGGCCTGCACGGCGGTGGTTTCGCTATTCGCCGGAGTATTGTTCAGTCGCGCCAGCGAAGCGCACTTCGTCGAACTCGATCAGCAATTGCTGGACGGGAAATTGATTGGTTTACGCCGGGCGCTTCAGGACATTCAATCCAGCGAGAGCGAAATCAGACTGGCCGATGAACTCAGCCGCCAGGCTGATTTGTCGCTGCGCATCACCGGCAGTGATGGCCAGCGCTGGTATGACAGTTCCGCGCACCTGCCGGAAAAACTCCCGCAACAGCCCGGTTTATCGACCCTGAACAACGACGGCACCGACTACCGCGTGCTGATTGCGCCATTGTTTGACGATAGACCGGATTCCCCACAACTGACGTTATTGCTGGACATCACCCATCACCAGCACTTTTTGCAACGCATGCAGCACCTGATCTGGCTGACCGTGGGTTTGTCAGCCCTGGCCACCGCCCTGCTCGGCGCCTGGGCTGCGCGTAGCGGGTTGCGCCCGTTGCGGCGCATGAGCGCGGTCGCCAGCGGTGTGTCGGCGCAATCGCTCAATGCTCGACTGCCCGAAGAAGACATGCCGCCTGAGCTCGCGGAATTGGCCCACAGCTTTAACGCCATGCTCGGACGCCTTGATGCCTCTTTTCAACGGCTCTCGGCGTTCTCCGCTGACATCGCCCATGAATTGCGCACGCCGCTGTCCAACCTGCTGACCCACACCCAGGTCACCCTCACCCGCCCACGGCCCCTCGAGGATTACCGCGAAGCGCTGCACAGCAACCTCGAAGAGCTGCAATGGATGGCACAGCTGGTCAACGACATGCTGTACCTGGCCAAGGCTGATCACGGGTTGCTGATGCCCAAGCGCGAACCGCTGGATCTGGCACAAGAAACCGATGTGTTGCTGGAGTTTTTTGCGCCGTTGGCCGAAGACGCTCGGGTCAAGCTTAGCCGTGAAGGCAATGCGCACATGGAAGGTGATCGCAGCATGCTCCGTCGGGCATTGTCCAACCTGCTGGACAATGCGTTGCGGTTCACACCGGCCCAGGGTGAGGTTCGAGTGCGGATTGTCGAGCAGGCTAAAGGGTTGAGCCTGGTGGTTGAGAACAGTGGCGATGGGATTGACGGGGCGTTGCTACCGCGATTGTTTGACCGGTTTTATCGGGCCGATCCGGCGCGCCAGGAAGGCAGCAGCGAACATGCGGGGTTGGGGTTGGCGATTACGCAGTCGATCGTGCGTGCCCATGGCGGGCAGATTCGTTGCGAATCGGCGAATGGGTGGACGCGGTTTGTGATTGAGTTGCCAAAGGGAGATTGAGGCCAGCAGTACCGGCCTCATCGCGGGCAAGCCCGGCTCCCACAGGGTTTGGAGTCGTTCACAAATGTGTGATTCAACTCGATCAACTGTGGGAGCCGGGCTTGCCCGCGATGGCGATTTCAGGAGTTACGAATACCGCAACGCGTGAGCTGGCTCAATTTTCGCCGCACGCCAGGCCGGGTAGACGGTCGCCAGAAAGCTCAAGATGAACCCCGCCGAGCAAATCAGCAGCACATCGGCGCCCTGCAATTCCGAAGGCAGGTTACTGACAAAGTACACATCAGAACTGAAGATGTGCTGACCGCTTACCCGCTCGATCCAGCCCACCATTTCACTGACGTTCAGCGCCGCGATCACGCCGAGCACGCCGCCGATAAAGGTCCCGAAAACACCGATCACCGTCCCCTGAACCATGAAGATCGCCATGATCTGCCCAGGCGTAGCGCCAATCGTGCGCAGGATCGCGATATCCGCGCCTTTGTCGTTCACCACCATGATCAAGGTGGCGATGATGTTGAACGCCGCCACCGCGACAATCATCAGCAACAGCAGGCCGATCATGGTTTTTTCCATCTTCATCGCACTGAACAGGCTGCCCTGGGTGTGGGTCCAGTCGTCAGCCTTATAGGCAGCACCCAAACCACTGGCGATATCGCTGGATACTTGCGGCGCCGCGTACAAATCCTTCACCGCCAGGCGCACGCTCTGCACCTGATTGGGCTCCCAATGCTGCATCTGCGCGGCATCCGCGACGTGGATCAACGCCATCGAACCGTCGAGCTCGGCACCGACCTTGAACACGCCGACCACGTTCAGGCGCTGCATGCGCGGGGTAATCCCGCCCGGCGCAGTACTCACTTCCGGCACGATCAGGGTGATCTTGTCACCGACGTTCAAGCGAAAGCGCCGGGCCGTGATTTCACCGATTACCACGCCGAACTCACCCGGCTTCAGGGCATCGAGGCGCCCTTGAACAATGTGCTTGGCGACAATTGAAACCTTGCCTTCGAGTGCCGGATCGACACCGCTGACCTGGATCGGCTGCATCGAGCCCTTGTAGGACAGCATGCCCTCCATTTCGGTGAACGGCACGGCGGCCGTCACTTCCGGGTTTTTCATCGCGGCCGCCGCAACGGGCTGCCAATCGTCGATCGGGTTAACGCCGACGATGGTTGCATGCGGCACCATGCCAAGGATGCGCGAGCTCATTTCGCGCTGAAATCCGTTCATGACCGACAACACCACGATCATCGCCAGCACACCCAGGGCGAGGCCGATCATCGAGGTCATCGAGATGAAGGAAACAAAGCGATTGCGGCGCTTGGCGCGGGTATAGCGCGTGCCGATAAAGATCGATAACGGTCTGAACATTCGCTGGGGCACCGTATAAAAATAAAAGACCCGACGCACTGTTCAGCACACCGGGTTTCAGCCAATCAGATGGGTGTCAGGCAACCTTCCTGCAAATGCAGGACGCGATCCATCTGGCGGGCCAGGTTCATGTCGTGGGTCACCACCAGGAACGCCGTGCGCATCGAGGTGCTGAGTTCCAGCATCAAATCCTGAATACCCTGGGCTGTGTGGGAGTCGAGGTTGCCGGTCGGCTCGTCGAGCATCACCAGGCCCGGGTTGTTCACCAAGGCACGAGCGATGGCCACACGCTGGCGTTCACCCCCGGACAATTCGGCCGGTTTGTGCTCCAGACGATGGCCCAACCCTACGCGCTCCAGCAACGCCGTGGCACGCTGACGCGCCTCGGGGATCGACGTCTTGCCGATCAGCAGCGGCATGCAGACGTTTTCCAGGGCCGTGAACTCCGGCAGCAAGTGGTGAAACTGGTAAACGAACCCGAGGGCGCGGTTACGCAGCAGGCCGCGATTCTTCTCGCTCAGCGCTGACAGTTCTTCACCGTCGAGCCAGACGCTGCCCTTGGTCGGCGTATCAAGCCCGCCCAGCATATTGAGCAAGGTGCTTTTGCCAGAACCCGACTTGCCGACAATCGCTACGCGCTCACCCGGGTGCAGTTCCAGTTGCAGACCGGCCAGAACCTCAACCGACTCCGGACCTTCCTCGTAGGATTTGCCCAGGTTGCGGCAGCTCAAGATTGCTTTATCACTCATGCCCGACTCACTCATAACGTAGCGCCTCCGCAGGCTGGGTGCGCGCGGCACGCCAGGCTGGATACAGGGTGGCGAGGAAACTCAGGACCAACGCGGCGGCGCAGACCATCAACACATCCTGGCTTTGCACTTGCGACGGCAGGTAATCGATGAAGTACACGTCGGCGTTAAGGAATTTGTGGCCGATCAGGCCTTCAAGCGCCGAGATCGCGGCGCTGACATTCAACGCGGCGAAGATCCCGACCACAGCGCCGATCAGCGTACCGACCACACCGATGACCGTACCCTGCACCATGAAGATCGCCATGATCGTGCGCGGCGTGGCGCCCAGTGTGCGCAGAATCGCGATGTCGCCCTTCTTGTCGTTCACCACCATCACCAGCGTGGAAATGATGTTGAACGCAGCAACGGCGACAATCAGCAGCAACAGCAAACCGATCATGGCTTTTTCCATGCGGATCGCCTGATACAGGTTGCCGTGGGTGCGCGTCCAGTCACGGGCGTAGAAACGGTCCTCGCCGAGTTGCTGGGCGATGCTCCACGCGGTGCGCGGCGCCTGGAACAGGTCGTCGAACTTCAAGCGGATGCCCTGGACCTGATCCGGCTTCCAGCGGTGCAGCCGGGCCAGGTCCTGCAGGTTGGTGATGCCCAGGTAGCCGTCCAGCTCACCGGCGCCCACATGGAAAATGCCCACCACGGTAAAGCGTTTCATGCGCGGGAACATGCCAGCCGGGGTCACGGTGACCTCTGGCGCGACAAACGTCAGTTTGTCGCCGATAGCCGCGCCGAGCTTGGCTGCCGCCTTGTCGCCGATAACGATGCCGAATTCGCCCGGAACGAGATCGTCGAGTTTGCCCTGCTGCATGAAGTTATCAATGATCGAGACCTGCCGTTCCAGCGCAGGATCGATGGCGTTGAGCAGGACTTTGGAGACTTTGCCGTTGTTGGTCAGCAAACCCTGCATCTGAGTAAACGGCGCAACGGCCGTCACCTGCGAGTTCTGCTTGACCTTGGCGGCCAGGCTTTGCCAGTCGCTGATCGGCTCACCGGACTCGATGGTCGCGTGGGGCACCATGCCCAGCACACGGGTGCGCATCTCATGATCGAAGCCGTTCATGACCGACAGCACCACAATCATCACGACTACGCCAAGGGCGAGTCCGATCATCGAGGTCAGGGAAATGAACGACACAAAATGATTGCGACGCTTTGCACGGGTATAACGCGTGCCAATAAATGCGAAGAGAGGTCTGAACATGTCGGGGCTTGTTCGGAGGGAAAAGGAACGTCCTTGTGGCGGGGGTCGATAACCAGCTTTACACTCAGACCACCGCCGCTACCATGGGTTCGCCATGTCGACATTAGATGAAGAAGATCGCCGCGAATACTACCGTATCGAGGACACGATCGCACTGGAAATTCGGACCCTGTCCGCTCCCGAGGCCGCAGGCCTGGAAGTGTTGCAGGATGCTTCTCCACTATTCAACTTGCTCAGCGAACTGCACCTGAGCGAATTCGAGTCACAACACCTGTTACGCCAGATCAGTGAGCGCGAGCGCAACCTCGCAGCCTTCCTGAAATCCCAGAACAAACGTATCGATTTACTGAGCCAGGTGATCGCGATCACCGTGCTCGGACAGATCGGAGAACCGCAGCCGGTGATCATTTCCGAAGGCGGCATCGACTTCCAGCACCCGACATCTATATCCGTAGGTGCACACCTGTCCGTCAAAATGGTGCTGATGCCGCAAGCCCTCGGCCTGTTGCTGCGAGCCCGCGTCACCCATTGCGACCGCAAGGCTGGTGCCTTTGATATCGGCACCGAGTTCGAACGCCCGACCGATGCTCAACGGCAGTTGCTCGCCCGCTATATTTTGCAAAAGCAGGCCCAGGAACGACGACTGGCCCGCGAAAACGAATCAGGCATTTAATTTAAGGAAGAACCGTGACCCTCATCTACGGCCATCGCGGCGCCAAGGGCGAAGCACCGGAAAACACCCTGATCAGTTTTCAGGAATGCCTCAAGCACGGCGTGCGCCGCTGCGAACTGGACCTGCACTTGTCCATGGACAACGAGTTGATGGTCATACACGACCCGACACTCAAACGCACCACTGACCGTCGCGGCAAAGTCGTCGAACACACGGCGGCCGAATTGGTGACCTACGACGCACGCAAGGGTGGCCCGGGCTGGATCAAACCCTGCCCTATCCCGACGCTGGAAGAATTGTTCGAGAAGTGCGACTTCGATCACTGGCAACTGGAAGTCAAGAGCGCCTCACGCACTCGCGCTGCGACGACGGTACTGGCGATTCGTGAAATGGCTCAGCGTTTCGGTCTGCTCGACAAGGTCACGATCACCTCAAGTTCACGCGAAGTGCTGAAAGCCGCGCTGGACCTGGTGCCGGACGTGTCTCGCGGATTGGTGGCCGAATACGCCTGGCTCGACCCGTTGAAGGTTGCGGCAAGCTACGGCTGTGAGATTCTGGCGTTGAACTGGACCCTGTGTACGCCGGAGCGCCTGCAGAAGGCGCAGCGCCAGGGGTTGCATGTGTCGGTATGGACAGTCAACGAGCCCGCGCTGATGCGCAGACTCGCCGACTTCGGCGTTGACAGCCTGATTACAGACTTTCCCGGTTTGGCCAGCGCCACGCTCGAGAATTGCTGAAATCGGTCTCCCCGGCCGGCTCAGGCCACCGGCCGGAGCCCGTCAAAAAAGCCGGTTGAGGCCATCGTACGCCGCTACCCGATAGGCTTCGGCCATGGTCGGGTAGTTGAACGTCGTGTTGACGAAATACTTCAGCGTGTTCAGTTCGCCCGGCTGGTTCATGATCGCCTGACCGATGTGCACGATCTCCGACGCCTGATAACCGAAGCAGTGAACGCCCAGCACTTCCAGGGTTTCACGGTGGAACAGGATTTTCAGCATGCCTTGCGGCTCACCGGCAATCTGCGCCCGCGCCATGCCCTTGAAGAACGCCTTGCCCACTTCGTACGGCACCTTGGCCTGAGTCAGCTCCTGCTCGTTCTTGCCGATCGAGCTGATCTCCGGAATGGTGTAGATGCCGGTCGGCACGTCATTGACGAAGCGCCAGCTGCCGTTGTCGACGATGCTGCCAGCAGCCGAACGCCCCTGGTCATGCGCGGCACTCGCCAGGCTCGGCCAGCCGATGACATCACCGGCACCGTAGATGTTTGGTACGCAGGTGCGGTAAGCCTCGTCGACTTCGATCTGGCCACGGCTGTTGACCTTCACGCCGATGTTTTCCAGGCCCAACTGATCGGTGTTGCCGGTACGGCCGTTGCACCAGAGCAAGGCGTCGGCCTTGATCTTCTTGCCGGACTTGAGGTGCAGGATCACACCGCTGTCCACGCCTTCAACGCGATCGTAGTCTTCGTTGTGGCGAACCGTGATGTTGTTGTTGCTGAAGTGGTAGCTCAACGCCTGGGAAATTTCGGAGTCGAGGAAGCTCAGCAACTGACCGCGGTTGTCCACCAGCTCGACCAGTACACCCAGACCGCTGAAGATCGACGCGTATTCGCAACCGATCACACCGGCGCCGTAAACGATGAGTTTGCGCGGGGTGTGGCCGAGGCTGAGGATGGTGTCGCTATCGTAGATACGCGGGTGGTGGAAATCGATGTCCGCCGGGCGATAAGGACGCGAACCGGTGGCAATGATGATGTGCTTGGCTACCAGCTTTTCGACCACACCGTTGGCGCAGACCACTTCGATGGTTTGCTCGTCGGCGAAGCTGCCGGTGCCGAAAAACACGTCGACGCGGTTACGGGCGTAGTAGCCGGTGCGCGAAGCGACTTGCTTGGAAATGACTTTCTCGGCGCTTTTCAGTACGTCCGGAAACGAGAACCAGCGCGGCTCACCAATGGCCCGGAACATAGGGTTGGTGTTGAACTGCATGATCTGCCGGACCGAGTGACGCAGTGCCTTGGACGGGATGGTACCCAGGTGGGTGCAGTTGCCGCCGACCTGGCGACGGCTATCGACCATCGCCACCTTGCGCCCTGCTTTGGCGGCGTTCATTGCCGCGCCTTCTCCCGCCGGGCCGGAACCCAACACCACCACGTCGTAGTTGTAGACAGCCATGCGTACTCCTCAGAACAGGCCGCGATGCCATCGGCACCCTGCGGCTAAATCACGCCAATCTGTGGCGTGAAGGAACAATTTGGGGCCAGTGCAGAACCCGGACACAGTCTATAGAAGCGTCAACGCCGCGCACATTAACCCTTGGTCGCGTCGTAGGCTACTTTTGCCTGCACTACAACGCCAGCTTTCGTATTGTCCTCAGTCAGTTTTTGCGCCGCTGAGCCGCTCGAAAGCCTGATTGGTTCGTGTGACGAAACCTGTATCGGCACGAATCACAAAGAATGCACCGATGTCATGTGCCTGGGCATAGTCCCACCCCCGTTCAGGGCCGAGAATCAGCAACAGCGTAGATAGTCCATCGGCCATCAATGCCGAAGGATGAATCACCGTTACTGACGCCAGGGTGTGTAGGACCGGAGCACCGGTGCGGGCATCGAAGGTGTGGGAATAACGCCTTCCGTCCTGCTGAAAGTAATTGCGATAGTCACCGGAGGTGGAAACGCCATAGCCATCGACAGCAATGATGCGCTCCGCCACTTGCTGGTCGTCACGAGGCTCTTCCAGGGCGACGCGCCACGCTGAGCCATCGATTTTTTTGCCGGCAGCCTTGAGCTCGCCCGTGGCTTCGGCGAGGTAATTGTGGATACCCATGGCTTCGAGTTTTGCGGCAATGGTGTCGACGGCATAACCGGCGGCGATGCTGTTGAAGTCGACTTCGACGGCGGCATCCTTGCACAACTGATCACCGTCGATGCGCAGGTGCTGGTATCCGACACGCTGTCGCACCTCTGCCTGCGCCTGGGCAGATGGGACAGTTTCCGCTCGCGCCTGCGGGCCGAACCCCCAAAGGTTGAGCAATGGTTCTACCGTCAAGTCGTAGGAGCCTTCGCTTTGCTCTGACAGTTGTTCGCCAACGCGGATCAACTTGAGGATTGGCGGGGGCATTTTTTGACAGCGATTGGCGGGTAGGTCGTTGAAATGCTCGATGTCCGAGTCGCTGCGGTAGGTCGACATTTGTTGATCGACCTCAGCGAGGATTTTCTCGACTTCGACCTTGACGTCTTTGGGGGCAGGAAGACCTTCGCTACGCACGTACTTGATCGAATAAGTACTGCCCATGGTCGGGCCGCCGAAACTCTCCATGGAGTCGCTGTTGCCGCAGCCTGGCAACGCGGCGATCAATGTGACGAGACTGAAAAGCCGCCATTTCAACAAATCCTGCATCCCCTGAAAAAAGCCCAGACACGCCGTCAAGGCCCGCCATTATGCGATAGAAATGAGGCTATGATCACCGCACAAACAAAAACGCCCCGACCTAGGTCGGGGCGTTTTCATTTGCAGCGGGTAGCGCTTAGCGCGGGAAAGCTGGCGGGTTTACACCGGCCATGTCTTCCATTACGCGAACTACCTGGCAGCTGTAACCGAACTCGTTGTCGTACCAAACGTACAGAACAACGCGGTTGTCTTGGGTAATGGTCGCTTCAGCGTCCACAACACCTGCGTGACGCGAGCCAACGAAGTCGGTGGAAACCACTTCCTGCGAATTGACGTAGTCGATTTGCTTATGCAGATCGGAGTGCAGCGCCATGTAGCGCAGGTACTCGTTCATCTCTTCGCGGGTGGCGGCTTTCTCAAGGTTCAGGTTGAGAATGGCCATCGACACGTTTGGCGTCGGAACGCGGATCGCGTTACCGGTCAACTTGCCAGCCAGTTCAGGCAGAGCCTTGGCAGCAGCAGTGGCAGCACCGGTCTCGGTGATAACCATGTTCAGCGCGGCGCTACGGCCACGGCGATCGCCTTTGTGGAAGTTGTCGATCAGGTTCTGGTCGTTGGTGTACGAGTGAACGGTTTCAACGTGACCATTGATGATGCCGAACTTGTCGTTGACAGCTTTCAGCACCGGCACGATGGCGTTGGTGGTGCAGGAAGCGGCAGAAACGATCTTGTCATCAGCGGTGATTTCACCGTGGTTGATGCCGTGAACGATGTTCTTCAGCTTGCCTTTACCTGGCGCGGTCAGAACAACGCGATCGATCCCCGGGCAAGCCAAGTGCTGGCCCAGACCGTCGGCGTCACGCCATACACCGGTGTTGTCCACCAGCAGCGCGTCTTTGATGCCGTACTGGGTGTAGTCCACTTCAGTCGGGTTTTTCGCGTAGATAACCTGGATCAGGTTGCCGTTGGCGGTGATGGTGCTGTTGGCTTCATCAATGGTGATGGTGCCATCGAACGGACCATGAACCGAGTCACGACGCAGCAGGCTTGCACGCTTGACCAGATCGTTCTCGGCGCCCTTGCGGACAACGATGGCGCGCAGACGCAGGCCGTCGCCACCACCGGTTTTCTCGATCAGGATGCGCGCCAGCAGACGGCCGATACGACCGAAGCCGTACAGGACAACGTCGGTGCCTTTGCGCGCGGCAACGTTTTGCTGACCAACCACATCAGCCAGTTCTTCACGGACGAACTGCTCGGCAGTACGGCCTTTGCCTTCGGTCTTGAACTTGACCGCAAGCTTGCCCAGGTCTACCGAAGCGGCGCCGAGCTTGAGCTCGCTCATCGCTTTGAGCAGCGGGAATGTTTCGTGGACGGACAATTCGCTGTCATCGGACTGACGATGACGAGCAAAGCGGTGAGCTTTGAGAATCGCAATGACTGAACGGTTGATCAGGCTGCGGCCATAGATCGAGCTCACCACGTTGTTATTGCGGTAGAGCTGACCGATAAGCGGAATCATCGCTTCTGCGAGTGCTTCACGGTCGATCCATTCACCAAGACACTGGTCGGGCTTCTGAGTCACGGGAACCTTCCACATGTAGGGGCAGAAAAAAGGGGCTACATTATGCCGCCGACTCCCTCCCGTAGCAATGCGCGCTTGTCGTGCGATCCGTAACATTTTCCTGTTCAAAAAAATCACGCCTCGCCAAAGCCCAATAAAACCGGGGCTTTCAGCGCAGTCAATTTTTTGGAGACAGCGCGACCTTATCCGTAACCCTCCGTAACACTCGTTGGTTTTTCCACTACATATCCAGTCATTCCCAGTAAAAAACCGCCGAATTTTGTCTTTACCACTACATTTCGCCAAACCTGCGTAATAGACACAGTCTGCAACTGACAGGCGGCACCCGGGACCGCTACAATTACCGACTTTGTCGCAACGCTTGGAGCTCAACCTTCCGTGCCCGTTCTGCGTCTACCGCTTCTCCCTGCCGCGGCAGGTAAACAGCATTGGGGCAACCTGCCCGGTGCTGCCCTCAGCCTGGCGATTGCCGAGGCTGCCAGCGCTGCCAAGCGCTTTACCCTGCTGCTGACCGCCGATAGCCAAAGCGCCGAACGGCTGGAGCAGGAGCTGAGCTTCTTCGCCCCGGATTTGCCCGTGTTGCATTTCCCGGACTGGGAAACCCTGCCCTACGATCTGTTTTCGCCGCACCAGGACATCATTTCCCAGCGCATCGCTGCCTTATATAGGCTGCCGGAGCTGAACCATGGCGTTCTGGTGGTGCCGATCACCACAGCCCTGCATCGCCTGGCGCCGACCAAATTCCTGCTCGGCAGCAGCCTGGTGCTGGATGTTGGCCAGAAACTCGACGTCGAACAAATGCGCACGCGGCTTGAAGCCAGCGGTTATCGCTATGTCGACACGGTGTACGAGCACGGCGAATTCACCGTGCGCGGCTCGCTGATCGACCTGTTCCCGATGGGCAGCAAACTACCGTTCCGCATCGACCTGTTTGATGACGAAATCGAGACGCTGCGCACATTCGATCCCGAAAACCAGCGCTCCATCGATAAGGTCGACACTGTCCGCTTGCTGCCAGCGCGGGAGTTTCCGCTGCAAAAAGACGCGGTCACCCGTTTCAAGGCACGCTTTCGCGAGCGCTTCGATGTCGATTTCCGTCGCTGCCCGATCTTTCAGGATTTGAGCAGTGGCATCACACCAGCAGGTATCGAGTACTACCTGCCGCTGTTCTTTGAGGAAACCTCGACGCTGTTCGATTACCTGCCGCAGGACACGCAAGTGTTTTCCCTGCCGGGCATCGAACAGGCGGCGGAGAATTTCTGGAACGACGTGCGCAATCGCTACGAAGAACGCCGTGTCGACCCGTCCCGTCCTTTGTTACCGCCGGCCGAGTTGTTCCTGCCAGTGGAAGACTGTTTTGCACGCCTGAAGACCTGGCCCCGCGTCGTCGCCAGCCAACAGGACGTGGAAACCGGTGTCGGTCGCGAGCGTTTCCCGGCGCGGGAACTGCCAAACCTGGCCATCGAAGCCAAGGCCACTCAGCCATTGGCGGCACTGGCCGGCTTCCTCGATGAATTCCCCGGACGCGTGCTGTTTACCGCCGAGTCGGCGGGCCGTCGCGAAGTATTGCTGGAATTACTTGAACGCCTGAAGCTACGGCCGAAAACCGTCGACAGCTGGCCGGACTTTGTCTCCAGCAAAGAACGCCTGGCGATCACCATTGCCCCGCTCGACGAAGGCTTGGTGCTCGATGATCCGGCGCTGGCGCTAGTTGCCGAAAGCCCGCTGTTCGGTCAGCGCGTGATGCAGCGCCGTCGTCGCGAAAAACGCGCCGACGCCAATAACGATGCGGTCATCAAGAACCTCACCGAACTGCGCGAAGGCGCGCCGGTGGTGCATATCGATCACGGTGTCGGTCGATACCTCGGGCTGGCGACGCTGGAAATCGACGATCAGGCGGCCGAATTCCTCACGCTGCAATACGCCGAAGGCGCAAAGCTTTACGTGCCGGTGGCCAACCTGCACCTGATCGCTCGCTACACCGGCAGCGACGATGCCTTGGCCCCGCTGCACCGTCTCGGCTCCGAAACCTGGCAAAAAGCCAAACGCAAAGCCGCCGAACAGGTGCGCGACGTGGCTGCCGAACTGCTCGACATCTACGCACGTCGTGCCGCGCGCGAAGGCTATGCCTTCGAAGACCCGAAAGCCGACTACGCGACCTTCAGCGCCGGCTTCCCGTTCGAAGAAACCCCGGACCAGCAAACCACCATTGAAGCGGTACGCACCGACATGCTCGCGCCGAAACCGATGGACCGCCTGGTCTGCGGCGACGTTGGCTTCGGCAAGACCGAAGTGGCGATGCGCGCCGCCTTCATCGCCGTGCATGGCGGTCGTCAGGTCGCCATTCTGGTACCGACCACCCTGCTCGCCCAGCAACACTACAACAGCTTCCGCGACCGGTTTGCCGATTGGCCGGTGACCGTGGAAGTGATGAGTCGTTTCAAGTCGACCAAGGAAGTGAACGCCGCGGTCGCGGATCTCGCCGAAGGCAAGATCGACATCGTTATCGGCACCCACAAGTTGCTGCAAGATGACGTGAAGATCAAAAACCTCGGGCTGGTGATCATCGACGAAGAACACCGTTTTGGCGTGCGCCAGAAGGAACAGCTGAAGGCGCTGCGCAGCGAAGTCGACATTCTCACCCTGACTGCCACGCCGATTCCGCGCACGCTGAACATGGCGGTGTCGGGCATGCGCGATCTGTCGATCATCGCCACCCCGCCGGCTCGTCGCCTGTCGGTGCGGACCTTCGTCATGGAGCAGAACAAGAGCACGGTCAAAGAGGCCCTGCTACGGGAATTGCTGCGTGGCGGTCAGGTTTACTACCTGCACAACGACGTGAAGACCATCGAGAAATGCGCCGCCGACCTCGCCGAACTGGTGCCAGAGGCGCGGATCGGCATCGGCCACGGACAAATGCGCGAACGCGAACTCGAACAGGTGATGAGCGACTTCTACCACAAGCGCTTCAACGTGCTGATCGCCTCGACCATCATCGAGACCGGCATCGACGTGCCGAGCGCCAACACCATCATCATCGAGCGCGCCGACAAATTCGGGCTGGCACAACTGCATCAGTTGCGCGGCCGTGTCGGGCGCAGTCACCACCAGGCTTACGCTTACCTGCTGACGCCGCCGCGCCAGCAAATTACCCCGGACGCAGAAAAACGCCTGGAAGCGATTGCCAACACCCAGGACCTCGGCGCGGGCTTCGTGCTTGCCACCAACGACCTGGAAATCCGTGGCGCAGGTGAGTTGCTGGGCGACGGTCAAAGCGGGCAGATCCAGGCGGTTGGCTTTACGCTGTACATGGAAATGCTCGAGCGCGCGGTGAAATCGATCCGCAAGGGCGAGCAACCCAACCTGGATCAGCCGTTGGGCGGTGGCCCGGAAGTCAATCTGCGCGTTCCGGCGTTGATTCCCGAAGACTATCTGCCGGACGTTCACGCCCGGTTGATTCTCTACAAACGCATTGCTTCGGCCACCGATGAAGACGGCCTCAAAGACTTGCAAGTTGAAATGATCGACCGTTTCGGCCTGCTGCCGGAACCGACCAAGAACCTGATGCGCATCACCGCGCTGAAGCTGCAGGCCGAACTGCTGGGCATCAAGAAAGTCGACGGTGGCCCGCAAGGTGGCCGCATCGAGTTCGCGGCGCAGACGCCGGTCGACCCGCTGACACTGATCAAACTGATTCAGGGCCAACCCAAACGCTACAAATTCGAAGGTGCCACGATGTTTAAATTCATGGTCCCGATGGAAAGCCCGCAAGAGCGCTTTAATACTGTAGAGGCGCTGCTTGAGTGCCTCATCCCGAAAACTGCTTGAAGGACGCCGCATGCGCCTGTTTCGCTTACTGACCTTGCTGACAACCCTGGTCGCTCCAACGGCGTTTGCCGATGACATGTATCAGATTGAAATGATTCTGGTCCGCCAGAACGCTGTACCCGCTATCGTTAGCCGCGCTGCACCGGAAGACTGGGCCGCCGGCGCACAAAGCATCAAACCCGACAGCCTGCGCACGCCAAGCCTGAATGGCGAAGTGGAAAAACTCACCGCCAGCACCGACTACACTGTGTTGCTGCACAAGGCCTGGCAACAGAACCTGGGTGAAGAAGGCAGCAAAGTCGCGATCAGCGACGGCAAGGAACAGTTCGGCCAATTCCCGATCGAGGGCACGCTGAACCTGAAACTGGGACGATTCACCGACGTAGACGCCGATTTCTGGGTTAACCAGATCGACGCCAACGGCATGGTCACCGCCAGCGAGCGCCTCAAGCAAGAAAGCCATACCAAGAACGGCCAGCTGAACTTCCTCGACAACGGCCACCTCGGCTTGCTGATCAAGATCACCTCGCTTACCGCCCCTGCACCTCGGCCAGTCCCCGATGAAATTCCGGACTGATTGAAGTCCCTATGACCTCGACCCTGAGCAAACCCCTGGGACCTTCCTGGGTCAGCCGGTTCAAAGAGCAAAGCCTGGAGCGTGGCCGTCGCTACGCCCTGGAGAATCGCGTCAGAATCGTCGAGGTCGGCGATGCTACGATTATCGCCGCGTGCGAAGGTTCTGGCGGTAACGTTTACCGTCAGACCATTCGCCTGCGCGAGTCGGCCAAAGCCACCTTGCTGATGGTCGACGCGACGTGCACCTGCCCGGTTCACAACAACTGCAAAC
Organism: Pseudomonas sp. C9; assembly: GCF_002000165.1. Classification (NCBI taxonomy): domain Bacteria; kingdom Pseudomonadati; phylum Pseudomonadota; class Gammaproteobacteria; order Pseudomonadales; family Pseudomonadaceae; genus Pseudomonas; species Pseudomonas sp. C9. The sequence continues at coordinate 1,073,379 of NZ_MPAK01000001.1, forward strand.
ATTGCGCAGCGGTACTGCTGAAGGTCCAGGAAACCTTGGACTACCCCGCCGCCGCGCAGGACGCCGAGCTACTGGAAAAACTTCAGGCCGTGCTGGAAAACCGCAGCCCGAAAGCACCTCCGCAAATCCTGGTGGATAATGTCCAACCGGTGCCGCGACTGTGGCTGGCGAGTATCGAGTTCAGCGCTTTCGAACCGCGCAACGGCAAAATGCAGCGCTATATCCAGCATCGCGCGGCGTTGTCTTTCAGCTATCTGGATGAATACGTCTGCGGACAAAAGAACACCGACATCCTGATTCGCCAGGAAACCCAGACGTTGCGGATAAAACGTCACCCGGACGTCGAACAAACCTACAGAGAACAGCTGCGAATCCTTGGCTTCAAGATTGCCACCCGGCAAAGTAAAGCGTTGCCGGAAAGCGCCGGCGAGCTCTACGAGATGGTCAATGACAGTGCCTGGCTGACGTTCACCCTGAATGAGTTGCCGAAGCTGCGCACCCAAGGTTGGGAATTGCAGATCGACGAAGACTTCGGTTTCGACCTGACCGCCGTGGACGACTGGTACGCCACCGTCGAGCAGGCACCGGAGCGCGACTGGTTTGATCTCGAGCTGGGGATTATCGTCAATGGCGAGCGCCTGAGTTTACTGCCGATCCTGTTGAACCTGATGCGCTCCCACACCGAAATCCTCAACCCGGAGCGCCTGGCCCGCCGGCGCGACGACGAGCTGATTCTGGTGAACATTCCCAATCGTCCGAACTCCGAATACGGCCCACTGCAAGTCGCCCTGCCCTTCGGGCGCTTGAAGCCGGTACTGGCGACGCTCGGCGAGTTCTATCTGCAAGAACCCGGCGAAACCACGCTGCGCTTGAGCAAGGCTGACGCCACGCGTCTGAATCCGCTGGAAGACATGCCGCTGCTGTGGGAAGGCGGGGAACAGATCCGCTCGTTCGCCCAGCGTCTTCGCGACATCAAGGACTACACCGCGACCGTACCGGAAGGCTTGAACGCAACCCTGCGCCCCTATCAGCTGGAAGGCCTGAGTTGGATGCAGTCGTTACGGCAACTGGAGGTCGGAGGGATTCTCGCGGACGACATGGGCCTGGGCAAAACCCTACAAACCCTGGCGCATGTTCTTACCGAGAAAAATGCAGGACGCCTGGATCGGCCGTGCATGGTGGTAATGCCCACCAGCCTGATCCCGAACTGGCTCGACGAAGCGGCGCACTTCACGCCGCAACTCAAAGTGCTGGCACTGTACGGCGCCAGTCGCAAAAAACATTTCGACCATCTGGCCGATTACGACTTGATCCTGACCACTTATGCGCTGCTACCCAAGGACGTCGAACGCCTCGCCGCGCAGCCATTGCACGTACTGGTGCTGGATGAAGCGCAGTACATCAAGAACCCCAACAGCAAGGCCGCCCAGGCCGCCCGCGAGCTCAATGCGCGCCAGCGCCTGTGCCTGAGCGGCACACCGCTGGAAAACCATTTGGGTGAGCTGTGGTCGCTGTTTCACTTCCTGCTGCCCGGCTGGCTGGGGGATGTAAAAAGCTTCAACAGCGACTACCGGGTGCCGATTGAAAAACGCGCAAGCGAAGTCAGGCTTTCGCACCTCAACGGCCGGATCAAACCGTTCCTTTTGCGCAGGACGAAGGAACAGGTCGCGAAAGAATTGCCGCCAAAGACCGAGATCATTCACTGGGTCGAGCTCAACGAAGCCCAGCGCGATGTGTACGAAACCATGCGCCTGGCCATGGACAAAAAGGTCCGCGACGAGATCACCCGCAAAGGCGTAGCGCGCAGCCAGATCATCATTCTTGAGGCGCTGCTGAAGCTGCGTCAGGTGTGCTGTGATTTGCGCCTGGTCAACGATGCCGCCCTGCCGTCTCGCAGCAGCACATCGGGCAAGCTCGACAGCTTGATGGAAATGCTTGAGGAATTGTTTGAAGAAGGTCGGCGGATTCTGCTGTTTTCACAGTTCACGTCAATGCTGGCGCTTATTGAAGTCGAACTGAAGAAGCGTGGCGTCGAGTACGCGCTGCTGACGGGACAAACCCGCGACCGACGTGCGCCAGTGAAGGAATTTCAGAGCGGCAAGCGTCAGATTTTTTTGATCAGCCTGAAGGCCGGCGGTGTTGGTTTGAACCTGACTGAAGCGGATACGGTAATTCACTATGACCCTTGGTGGAACCCGGCAACGGAAAACCAGGCGACTGACCGGGCTTATAGAATTGGCCAGGAGAAACCGGTGTTCGTCTACAAGATGATTGCCCGGGGCACAGTGGAAGAGAAGATTCAGCATCTGCAAAAAGAAAAATCCGACCTGGCTGCCGGCGTTCTGGATGGACGCAAGGCCGGGGACTGGAAGTTGCAGAGCGATGATATTGAAGCGTTGTTTGCGCCACTGCCGGATAAGCTGGAGAAGCGCTGACGTCTCTGCGTCTGATCGATTGCTTTCGCGGGCAAGCCCGCCCCCACAAGGTCAACATCAATCCTGTGGGAGTGGGCTCGCCCGCGATTGGGTCAACTCGATGCAAAGCCTGCCTTACCCTTTCAGCACCCGCGCCAACGTCGACTTCACCCTCCCCATCCCGTCATGCAACGCCTGCTCGATTTCAGCCATGGTAATCACCGCCGTCGACTTGCCCGCCGCCGGGTTCACCACCAGCGCCAGGCAGGCGTAATCCAGTTCCAGCTCACGAGCCAGTGCCGCTTCCGGCATGCCGGTCATACCGACGATGTCGCAGCCATCACGCTCCAGCCTGGCGATTTCCGCAACAGTTTCAAGCCGCGGCCCCTGGGTGCAGGCGTATACGCCATGACTGCTGTAGCCGACGCCTTCAGCCGCCAACGCCGCGATCAACTGCTGACGCAATGGCTCGCTGTAGGGATAGCTGAAGTCAATGTGTGTGACGTGTTCCAGCTCATCGGCGAAAAACGTGTGTTCACGACCGCTGGTGTAATCGATCAACTGATGCGGCACGCAGAAATGCCCGGTGCCCATCGCCGCATGAATCCCGCCCACGGCGTTGACCGCGAGGATCGCTTCGGCGCCCGCCTGCTTCAACGCCCAGAGGTTGGCGCGGTAGTTCACCTGATGTGGCGGGAAACGGTGCGGATGACCGTGACGGGCGAGGAACAACACTTCCTTGCCGGCGTATTCGCCGATCTGCACTTCAGCCGAGGGCGCACCGTACGGCGTGTCCACCGCCAGTGACTGACGAATGCTCAGGCCTTCGAGTTGAGTCAGGCCGGTGCCACCGATAATCGCGTAAACCGTCATAACGTAAAGTCCTTATTCAATCAGTTGAGCGTCTTTGAGCGCGCCGATAGCCGTCAGCCAGCGCGGGTTCTGACGGTATTCGGTATTGGCGTATGACTGGCCGCGCATTCGCGCAATACGCTCAGACGGTTTGACCTTTAGCCGCTGGGCAGCGCTGAGCGCCAACTCCGCAGCAGCGCGATCGTTGCACACCAGGCCCATGTCGCAACCCGCGGTCAGCGCGGCTTCGATCCGGCTGGCCGCATCGCCCACCACATGAGCACCAGCCATCGACAAGTCGTCGCTGAAGATCACACCATCGAATTGCAACTCACCGCGCAGGATGTCCTGCAACCATCGACGGGAGAAGCCGGCAGGCTGGGAGTCGACTTGCGGGTAAATAACGTGGGCCGGCATGACGGCGGCCAGTTGCTTGCTCAATTTGGCGAACGGCACCAGGTCGTTGGCGCGGATCTCGTCGAGGCTGCGCTCATCGTTCGGGATGGCGACATGGGAATCCGCCTCAGCCCAGCCATGACCGGGGAAGTGCTTGCCAGTAGCGGCCATGCCGGCGCTGTTCATGCCCCGGATAAAAGCACCGGCCAGCAACGCGGCACGCTCGGGGTCCCCTTCGAAGGAACGGGTTCCTACGACGGCGCTGCGCTGATAATCAAGGTCCAGCACCGGGGCAAAACTGAGGTCGAGGCCAACGGCAAGCACCTCGGTGGCCATGATCCAGCCGCACTGCTCGGCCAGGTATTCGGCGTTTGGATTGTCGGCGATGGCGCGCATCGCCGGCAGTCGCACAAAGCCTTGGCGCAAACGCTGGACGCGACCGCCCTCCTGGTCCACCGCCAGCAGCAGGTCGGGGCGAATTGAACGAATCGCAGCGCTCAACTCGCGCACCTGGCGCGGAGTTTCAATGTTACGCGCAAAAATGATCAAGCCGCCCACTTCGGGCTGGCGCAACAATTGGCGATCTTCAGCCGTCAGCCAGGTACCGGCGACGTCCACCATCAACGAGCCTTGCAGGCCAGCAGTCATAGAAATTCCTTGATAACGAGAAACCCGCCCCACACGAATTCGCCGCCTTGGGCAAAGCCCGGCAGGTCGGCGATACAAATGGGGAACGGGTTCATAACGAGAGTCGGCATGGGCGGCTAGCTTAGCGGATGTCAGCTGCCGCGCCCACCCGTGAGCGGTTAAACCTTGGCGGGAGCCGGGGCCGACTTGCTGCGAGGACGCAACTGCGCGGTGGCCATGGCGGTATCGGTCACACCGGTTTCGGCACGCATGCCGGCAGCCAGGAACGGCACCATGAGGCGCATGACTTGCTCGATGGAGGTGTTGACGCCGAAATCGGTTTCGGCAATCGCGCGCAGAGCCTTGATCCCCGACATGCTGAACGCTGCGGCACCGAGCATGAAGTGTACGCGCCAGAACAGCTCGATCGGTGGAATGCGCGGTGCGGCTTCGTTGACCAGCATCATGTAGCGACGGAACACCTTGCCGTACATGTCTTCCAGATAACGCCGCAAGTGGCCTTGGCTCTGACTGAAGGCCAGACCCAACAAGCGCATGAAGATCGAAAGATCATTGCCGCTACGAGGTTGCACGACAAGGGCTTGCTCGACGAGGATTTCGAGCAGCTCTTCAAGAGTCGGCTTGTTCTCGGGCTTGGCCTGACGCCGCTCGAGCTCTTTATCGAGGCTAATGCAGAACGGCCCGAGGAAGCGCGAAAAGACCGCTTGAATCAGCGCTTTCTTGGAACCGAAGTGATAGTTCACCGCCGCCAGATTGACACCGGCCTTGCTGGTGATCAGGCGCAACGAGGTTTCAGCGAAACCTTTTTCCGCGAACAACTGCTCGGCAGCATCAAGAATACGTTCAACGGTTTCCGACTGGGCCATGGCTACTCCGCCTGACAAACACTTGTTTGAAACATACGTTTCAGCCTATGCATTGTCAAGCCTGGCAGTTCGATTTGGGAATGGTCGGTCAGCTATTTAACCATACAACGGCAAAGCTTCAATCAGCGGGTCGATCGACCGTCGGGCAGTCGGCGAAAAAAGGGGCATTGCCAAGACGCTTTCACTGTATATAATCCCAGTCACTGTATAAAAAGACAGAGCGATCAAAATGCTAAAGCTGACGCCACGCCAAGCAGAGATTCTGGCCTTCATCAAACGCTGCCTCGAAGACAACGGCTATCCACCAACCCGCGCGGAAATCGCTCAGGAGCTGGGTTTCAAGTCGCCCAACGCGGCAGAGGAACACCTTAAGGCGCTCGCTCGCAAGGGTGCTATCGAGATGACTCCGGGTGCGTCCCGTGGCATTCGCATTCCAGGCTTCGAAGCCAAAGCCGATGACTCGACGCTGCCAATCATTGGACGAGTCGCTGCCGGTGCCCCCATTTTGGCCCAGCAGCACATCGAAGAGTCTTGCAACATCAACCCCGCCTTCTTCCATCCGCGCGCTGACTACTTGCTGCGGGTTCACGGCATGAGCATGAAAGACGTCGGTATTTTCGACGGGGACCTGCTGGCCGTGCACACCACACGTGAAGCCCGTAATGGTCAAATCGTGGTCGCTCGAATTGGCGACGAAGTGACGGTCAAGCGTTTCAAGCGTGACGGCAGCAAGGTCTGGTTGATTGCCGAAAACCCTGAATTTGCCCCTATCGAAGTGAACCTGAAAGATCAGGAACTGGTGATTGAAGGCTTGAGTGTCGGCGTGATTCGCCGCTAAAGGAGGCTTTATGCAGTTCCCACACACATCACAGCAAGCCCAATTACCGCTGTTTGAGGCGTTCATGGCGCAACCATTGGCGCCGATCCTGAAAGACGTGGTCGAGTCGCCGTGGTGCGCCGAGCCCGAAGCCTTCAGTGAGCTGTCGCTACGTGGTGCAGCCGGGAACTGCCTGAACCTTCTGGCACCTATTCTCAGGGAGCTGAGCCAGGATCAGGACGCACGCTGGCTAACATTGATTGCCCCGCCAGCGAGCCTGACCCAGGCTTGGCTGCGGGATGCAGGTCTTAACCGCGAACGCATCTTGCTGTTGCAACCTCGCGGCACCCAAAGCGCCCAGCAGTTGACCTGCGAAGCCTTGCGTCTGGGCCGCAGCCACACAGTGGTCAGCTGGCTCAATCCGTTGAACACGACTTCACGGCAACAGTTGATCAGCGCCGCCCGAACCGGGGACGCACAGAGCTTGAATATTCGATTGGGCTAGCCGAGTAACAATGTGCGCGTTGAACTGCGCGGGGCTTCTCCAAGGATAGAGAAGCCGACCTGTAGCGATTCCTGCAATCCGACGGGCGGGATCAATGAAGGACGCGAGATCCCTGATCTTTATCAAATTCGCCTTCAACCAGGCGCCCTGCCATCTGAACACCGACGCTCAACATCGCCTTGGCGACTTCCACGTACTGACCTTGAAGGAACGCTTTGGCATCCTCGGAGAAATCCAAAGTGACCAGAGAACCCTCGTCCTCGGCCCTGCGCAGCTCGATACGACCGTCTGGTAACTCGACAATTTCTAGAAAGGACGTTGGCATAAAGGTCTGTTCTCCACGAAAGGCGGGGATTATATAGGCATCGGTCAGGCTTCGCTCGGCAACTTGACCAGATGTCATGGCAAGGAAATATCTTTCAGCACCCATCCTTGAGCGGACACCTTTCAAGGCATCCGTCTTACCGGCTAATCCGTCAGCACTCGTTCAACCCTTCTCGAAACCGGATTGCCAGCCCTTTCAGGTTCTGACGCCAGCCTTCCAACTCCTCCCGACTCAGTTCCTCAGGCGCCTCTTCTTCATCGAGGTTAACAGCCAGAATCAATGGCTGAGTCACGTCACCCTTAGGCTTGTGCGGCGCGCGCGGAGGTTGAAACAACGCCGCATGGGCCGCCAACAACTTGGCCAGCCAGGTTTCAGGGTTTTGCGCGAGCTCGACCATTTCAGCCATTTCAGGAATTGCGATGGTCTCGAGTATTTCGCGAGTCAGCAACAACTCAGCCCGAGGCGCATTAGCTTGAGGCAAACGATAGAACCCGGCGATTTCATGGCATAGCCCCAACAAAGCACCGTACAGGTGAAACAACGCCGATTCGCGACCCGCCTGGATCAGCGCCAGCGAGTTCATTGCCCGCCCCTCTTCAGCTCTGGCGAGCGCCTCCAGCGACAGACCGGCGAAATAAATCTTCTGATTGGTACGGGTATAGAGTTCGTGGGCCATGACGGCAGTCTCCACAACGAAATAATTGCTTCACACAGGTCAGACAGTGTCGTGGATCACCTCCGCTTCCCGCAAGCACAAAACAAAAGGCCGCATGAAAACCCGAGGGTTGTCATGCGGCCTTTGTAATGTGGCGAGGGAGCTTGCTCCCATTGGCCGACGGCGTCGGCCCACTATCCTTTAAGCCTTTGCAGCGGGACGCTTGTCTTCAACCTTCCACTTGCCGCCGTCGTAGTACGCCTTCCAGCCAGTCGGCTTACCGTCGACTTCTGTCTGCACATACTGCTCTTTGGTCTTGCGGCTATAACGAATCACCGCCGGGAGACCGTCCGGATCCTTCTTCGGCGCTTCGCAGAGGAAGTGGTACTTCGGATCGATCTCGTCCTTGTGCGGCACGATTTCCATGACCAGCGGAGCACGGGTTTCGCGGTTTTTCGGGAATTGGCTCGCCGCCAGGAACAGACCGGAAGCACCGTCGCGCAGGATATAGGTGTCGTTGACCTTCTCGCACTTCAGCTCAGGCATCTTCACCGGATCCATCTTCGGCGGCGCCGCATCACCGCTCTTCAGCAGCTTGCGGGTGTTCTTGCACGTTGCGTTGGTGCAACCGAAGAACTTACCGAAACGACCGGTCTTGAGCTGCATTTCGCTGCCGCACTTGTCGCACTCCAGGCTCGGACCTTCATAGCCTTTAATGCGATAAGTACCCTCTTCGATTTCGTAGCCATCGCAATCCGGGTTGTTACCGCAGATGTGCAACTTGCGCTTCTCGTCGAGCAGGTATGCGTCCATCGCCGTGCTGCAGATCGGGCAGCGATGCTTGCCACGCAGCACCAGCGACTCCGATTCACCTTCGTCGTCCGCGGCAATCTCATCACCGGGCACCAGATTGACGGTGGCCTTGCAGCGTTCTTTCGGCGGCAAACTGTAGCCCGAGCAGCCGAGGAACACGCCCGTCGAGGCCGTACGAATCTGCATTGGGCGACCACAGGTCAGGCACGGAATGTCCGTCATGACCGGCTGGTTGGCACGCATGCCACTTTCTGGGCTTTCGGCTACTTCCAGCTTCTTCTTGAAGTCACCGTAGAACTCGTCCAGTACGTTTTTCCAGTCGCGCTCGCCCTGGGCCACGTCATCGAGGTGCTCTTCCATGCCGGCGGTGAAGCCGTAGTCCATGAGATTGGAGAAACTCTCGGACAGACGCTCAGTGACGATGTCACCCATCTTTTCCGAATAGAAACGACGGTTGTGCAGCGCGACGTAACCACGGTCCTGAATGGTGGAAATGATCGCTGCGTAGGTCGAAGGACGACCGATGCCGCGTTTTTCCATTTCTTTAACCAGGCTCGCTTCCGAGTAGCGCGCCGGCGGTTTGGTGAAGTGCTGGGTCGGATCAAGCTTGATCAGCTTCATCGCATCGCCCTGAGCCATATCTGGCAACACATCATCATCGCCCGGCTTGGTAATTTGCGGCATGACGCGGGTGTAACCGTCGAACTTCAGGATGCGACCCTTGGCACGCAGCTCGAAATCACCAGCACCGACGGTAACCGTGGTCGACAGGTATTGCGCCGGCAACATCTGGCAAGCCAGGAATTGGCGCCAGATCAGCTCGTAGAGGCGCTCGGCATCACGTTCCATGCCCGACAGCTTGCTTGGCTCGGTATTGGCGTCGGAGGGACGAATCGCTTCGTGAGCCTCTTGTGCACCTTCTTTGCTGCTGTAGACGTTCGGGGTTTCCGGCAGGTACTTCTTGCCGAACTCGCCTTCAATATAAGTGCGCGCCATCGTCACGGCATCGGCCGAGAGGTTGGTGGAGTCGGTACGCATATAAGTGATGTAGCCGGCTTCGTACAGACGCTGGGCCATCATCATGGTTTTCTTCACGCCGAAGCCCAGGCGGTTGCTTGCAGCCTGTTGCAGGGTGGACGTGATGAACGGAGCCGACGGTTTGCTGCTGGTCGGTTTGTCTTCGCGCTTGACGATGCTGTAGCTGGAAGCCTTGAGCTTTTCCAGCGCGGCCATGGCCTGGGCTTCGTTGAGCGGCTTGAAGGCCTCGCCTTTTTCGCGAGCCACGTCGAAGCGCACGGTCGCGCCCTTGGCGGTACCGAGGTCAGCATGGACTTCCCAGTATTCTTCCGGGTTGAACGCACGGATTTCACGTTCGCGCTCGACCACCAGTTTTACCGCAACCGACTGCACGCGACCGGCGGACAGGCCACGGGCGATTTTGGCCCACAGCAGCGGCGAAACCATGTAACCCACCACGCGATCGAGGAAGCGACGCGCCTGCTGAGCATTTACACGATCGATGTCCAGCTCGCCCGGCTTGGAGAAGGCTTCCTGAATCGCCTTCTTGGTAATTTCGTTGAACACCACGCGCTTGTAGCGGCTGTCGTCACCACCGATGGCTTCGCGCAGGTGCCAGGCAATGGCCTCCCCCTCGCGATCCAAGTCGGTTGCGAGATAGATGGTGTCAGCATCTTTGGCGAGCCGGCGCAGCTCTTCGATGACTTTTTCCTTGCCCGGAAGGATCTCGTACTTGGCTTTCCAGCCATGATCGGGATCGACCCCCATGCGCGAGACCAGCTGCTTGCGCGCTTTCTCTTTCGGCGAGAGCACCGGACCTTCGCCCGCGGCAGCCTTACCGCGCTTGGCGGCTGGCTCTTTGCTGGCGCTAGCCGAACCGCTGGTGGGCAGGTCTCGGATATGGCCGATACTCGACTTCACCACGTATTGGTTACCCAGATACTTGTTGATGGTCTTGGCCTTAGCCGGGGATTCCACAATGACCAGCGATTTGCCCATGGATCAGAAAATTCCTGAATTCTAGAAGTGAAAGGCGGTTGGCGCCTGACGCGGCACCGCTATATATAGTGGCTACAAGGTGAGGTCAAGCGCAGGGTTTTGCGCGCACTCAGCTTATGGCTTCGAAAAAAGGCTCGGTTCGGCTTGCACCAAAGCAAAGCGTGGCACCTGTTCGCCGTCAACCTCGACCGACTCAAGAAACATGCTCAAGGGACGTACCCAAAAGCCGTAATCGCCATACAGGGCTTGGTAGAAGACCACTTCTTCTTCAGTTTCCGAATGCCGCGCAAGACTGAATACGCGGTACTGCGGACCTTTGTAATGTTGGTAGAGCCCAGGTTGTATCGGCATGGTTTGGCCCTCACTCAAATCTTTTCAAAATAAAAACAAAAATAAATTCAGAAAAACAAAAACCGGGGCACTTGGCCCCGGCTTCCGTCAACGGAACGCTTAAACGCGTTCGAAGACGGTGGAGATGCCTTGGCCGAGACCAATGCACATGGTAGCCACCCCGAAGGTGCCGCCATTTTGCTTCATCACGTTCAGCAGAGTGCCGGAGATACGTGCACCGGAGCAACCGAACGGGTGACCCAAGGCGATCGCGCCGCCGTGCAGGTTAACCTTCTCGTTCATCTTGTCGAGTACTTTCAAATCTTTCAGCACTGGCAGGGCCTGTGCGGCGAAAGCTTCGTTGAGCTCGAAGAAGTCGATATCGTTAATGCCAAGGCCCGCGCGCTTCAGTGCTTTTTGTGTAGCCGGTACTGGACCATAGCCCATGATTGCCGGGTCCACACCTGCCACTGCCATCGAACGAATCACGGCCATAGGCTGGATGCCCAGGTCCTGAGCACGCTGCGCCGACATCACGATCATGCACGAAGCACCGTCGGTGATTTGCGACGAAGTACCCGCAGTCACGGTGCCGCCCTTCGGGTTAAACGCTGGCTTCAGAGCCGCCAGGCTTTCCAGGGTGGTTTCCGGACGAATGGTTTCGTCGTAGTCGAACAGTTTCAGGAAACCGTTCTCGTCGTAGCCCTGCATCGGGATGATTTCGTCTTTGAACTTGCCTTCCAGGGTCGCCTTGTGGGCGAGTTGGTGGGAGCGCACGCCGAAAGCGTCCTGCTGTTCGCGAGTGATGCCGTGCATTTTGCCCAGCATTTCAGCGGTCAGGCCCATCATGCCCGAGGCTTTCGCCGCGTACAGGGACATGTGCGGGTTCGGATCGACACCGTGCATCATGCTCACGTGACCCATATGCTCGACGCCGCCTACGACGAACACGTCACCGTTGCCGGTCATGATCGCTTGCGCAGCAGTGTGCAGTGCGCTCATCGACGAGCCACACAGACGGCTGACGGTCTGACCGGCAGCAGTGTGCGGGATCTGAGTCATCAGGGATGCCATGCGCGCGATGTTCCAGCCCTGCTCCAGGGTCTGGTTTACGCAGCCCCAGATCACGTCTTCGACTTCGTTCGGGTCAACCTTGACGTTGCGTTCCAGCAATTTGCTGATCAGGTGCGCCGACATGTCTTCGGCGCGGGTGTTGCGGTGCATGCCGCCCTTGGAGCGGCCCATCGGAGTACGACCGAAGTCGACAATCACGACGTCTCTTGGATTCAAGCTCATAAAATTTCACTCTCGCTCAAGTGTTGGGACGCTTAACCGAAGAACCGTTGGCCGGTTTTGGCCATTTCACGCAGTTTTGCGGTCGGGTGGTACAGCGCGCCCAAATCAGCGTACTGGTCAGCCAGGGCAACGAACTCGGCAACACCGATCGAGTCGATGTAGCGCAGCGCACCGCCGCGGAATGGAGGGAAACCAATACCGTAGACCAGACCCATGTCGGCTTCGGCAGCGGTTTCGACGATGCCGTCTTCCAGGCAACGCACGGTTTCCAGGCACAGCGGGATCATCATCCAGTTGATGATGTCTTCGTCAGTGACTTCGCGCTGCTCGTAAACGATCGGCTTGAGCACCTCCAGTACCGATGGATCGGCAACTTTCTTCTGCTTGCCGCGCTTGTCGGTCTCGTAGGCGTAGAAGCCCTTGCCGTTCTTCTGACCCAGGCGCTTGGCTTCGTAAAGCACGTCGATCGCGGTACGGCGGTCGTCTTTCATGCGATCCGGGAAGCCTTCAGCCATCACGTCACGACCGTGGTGACCGGTGTCGATGCCGACCACGTCCATCAGGTACGCCGGGCCCATTGGCCAGCCGAATTTTTCCATGACCTTGTCGATACGGACGAAGTCCACACCGGCGCTGACCAACTTGGCGAAACCGCCGAAGTACGGGAACAGTACGCGGTTAACCAGGAAGCCCGGGCAGTCGTTGACGACGATCGGGTTCTTGCCCATTTTCTTGGCGTAGGCAACGGTGGTGGCAACAGCCAGCTCGCTGGACTTCTCGCCACGGATTACTTCAACCAGCGGCATCATGTGCACAGGGTTGAAGAAGTGCATGCCGACGAAGTTTTCCGGACGCTTGAGGGCTTTGGCCAGCAAGGTGATGGAAATGGTCGAGGTGTTGGACGCGAGGATGGTGTCCTCTTTGACCTTGTCTTCGACTTCGGCCAGTACGGCTTGCTTGACCTTAGGGTTTTCAACAACCGCCTCAACCACCAGGTCCACGTGACCGAAATCACCGTAGGACAGGGTTGGACGAATGCCGTTGAGCACTTCAGCCATTTTCGCGGCGGTCATGCGACCTTTATCAACGCGGCCGACCAGCAGCTTGGCGGCTTCAGCCAGGCCTTGCTCGATGCCGTGCTCGTTGATGTCCTTCATCAGGATCGGCGTACCTTTGGAGGCCGACTGATAAGCGATACCGCCACCCATGATGCCGGCGCCCAATACGGCAGCCTGCTTCACGTCTTTGGCGATTTCGTCGTAGGCCTTGGCCTTTTTCTTCAGCTCCTGATCATTCAGGAACAGACCGATCAAGCTCTGCGCGGCAGAGGTCTTGGCCAGTTTGACGAAACCGGCGGCTTCGACTTCCAGCGCTTTATCGCGACCGAAGTTCGCGGCTTTCTGGATGGTCTTGATCGCTTCAACCGGCGCCGGGTAGTTCGGGCCAGCCTGACCAGCTACGAAACCTTTGGCGGTTTCGAAAGCCATCATTTGTTCGATTGCGTTCAGCTTCAGCTTTTCCAGCTTCGGTTGACGCTTGGCCTTGTAATCAAACTCACCGGAAATGGCGCGCTTGATCAGTTCCAGGGCCGCTTCCTGCAGTTTCTCAGGAGCAACCACTGCGTCCACTGCGCCGACTTTCAGCGCGTCTTCAGGACGGTTTTCTTTACCAGCGGCAATCCACTCGATGGCGTTGTCGGCGCCGATCAGGCGCGGCAGACGCACAGTACCGCCGAAGCCTGGGTAGATGCCCAGTTTGACTTCCGGCAGACCGATCTTGGCCTTGGTGGACATGACGCGGTAGTCCGCCGCCAGGCACATCTCCAGACCGCCACCCAGGGCGATGCCGTTGATTGCGGCGACAGTCGGGACGTTGAGGTCTTCGAAATCGCTGAAAATCTTGTTGGCTTCCAGATTGCCAGCAACCAGCTCGGCATCAGGCAGCTTGAAGTTTTCGACAAATTCGGTGATGTCGGCGCCGACGATGAACACGTCCTTGCCACTGCTGACGATCACGCCCTTGATCGAAGCATCTGCCTTGATGGTGTCCACAGCCTGACGCAGTTCGTTCAGGGTTAGACGGTTGAACTTGTTGACGGACTCACCCTTGAGGTCGAACTTCAGTTCGACGATGCCACTTTCAAGAGCCTTAACCGTGATGGCTTTACCTTCGTAAATCATCAACTGATCTCCACGATATGGAAGCTGAACAGTACACGTCGGACGCAAGTGAATGGCTCGGCAGGACGTTAAACGTCGATGCTACGCCAATCCACCTGGCACACCCTCCAACGCGATAGTCGGGATTCTGTAGGAGCGATCTGAAATACAAACGCTCAATTCATACGCCCGTTTGATTTGGGTACGCCACCTTCACGGAATTTCCGACAATTGTCAATCGCCCAAAATACGGGTTGAAACGCGACTTTGCGGTCACTTCCGTACTGCGAAGATCTTCAACACGCAGATGCATGTGGATCCATTCATAGAATCAATAGTTAGAAAAGTCGCCCTAATTCGCTGCAGCCCGTGTTTAACAAGCTACGCTGGCAGGAATCTGAAGAAAAAAGATGAACGTGTTTGGCGAATACCGGGCGCAAGATCAGCCCTACAGCGAATTACCGGCCTGCCTGGCCAACCCCAGCCCGATGATGATGTCGGGCTTTTTATTGCCTGTCTGCCGGACATTTCGCGCCATTGCAGTGCGAAATATCCTCGGCTCACGCCAGCGCTTTCAGTACGGCGTCGATGTCTTGCAAAACCGTCGCCTCGCCCTTCTCGCCCCAATACAACGTGATCATCTGCTTGTCTGCCTCAACCTTGTAGACGTTTTCTGGCAACTTTTCGAAATGAATCAATAACGCCGGATCCTCGCAAACCTCCTGCCACTGATTCACCCACACACCCGGCGATTTTTGCCAGTAACTCCAGCATGCGGGTTGATTGCCACGACGCGGGCGATGGTACTGGGCACAGGGGCTCGGCGGCTCCTTGCTCAGCCAATGCGGCCACTCTTGAGGCGCCAGTTGCATGGCCAGACCGATACGTCGCGCCTCCATGCGCAGGGCCATTCGCCCGCTCTGACCACGAGACGGCCGCAACCATGCGAGCGGACTCAGTACCACCAGCAGGATTGACACCACTATCCAGACCGTCATATCTGTACTCCCGAATCTTGATGAGCGCTTTGAGCCACATAGAAACCAATGCGCTTGAAACCAGCCATACTTACCAATATTGCAACCCTCAGGAGGAGCACCTCATGCCCTACAACCACATTCTGGTCGCTGTAGATCTAACCGAAGAGTGCGACCCTGTAATCCACCGGGCTCGCGAGCTGTCGGTGAGCAACGGGGCAAAGCTGTCCCTGGTGCACATTGTCGAACCAATGGCCATGGCCTTTGGCGGTGACGTCCCCATGGACCTGTCACAACTGCAACAGCAGCAGTTCGATCAGGCCAAGGAGCGCCTGGACCGGCTGATTGTGAAGTATCCGGAACTCTCCAAGGAATACAGCCACCTGACTTACGGCCAGCCGCGCCAGGAGATTCACCATCTGGCCAAGGAACAGGCTTGCGACCTGATCGTGGTGGGCAGCCACGGTCGACACGGCCTGGCCTTACTGCTGGGTTCGACCGCCAATGACGTGCTGCACGGTGCGCCTTGCGATGTGCTCGCGGTGCGCCTGATCAAAAGCTGAAACACGAACCCCCTGTGGGAGCGAGCTTGCTCGCGATGAGGTCCTGTCAGCCGACATCAATATTGACTGGCAGACCGCCATCGCGAGCAAGCTCGCTCCCACAATGGATCGCTGTAGCCTTGTAGATCTCACTCCATATGAAAAGCCCGGCGTTCATCACTGAACGCCGGGCTTTTTTACAGCAGGATCAATCAGGCATCCAGTTCGGCCCAGCGCTCGACCCTCACGTCGAGCTCGGCCTGCAACTGCTCCAACTGAGCAATTACGGTGGCGGTCTCGGCAGCAGGACGCTGATAGAAAGCGGCATCAGCCATTTGCGCTTCAACCACAGCAATCTGCTGCTCCATGGCTTCGATCTGGCTCGGCAACATTTCCAGCTCGCGCTGCAACTTGTAGCTGAGTTTCTTCTTCGCCACCGGCGCTTCAACTGCAACGGCAACCGGCGCAGCTTCTGCGGTCACGACCGCCGAAGTCAGGTCAGCTTTGCCGGATTTGCTCTCGGTCACGCCCAGCAGACGCGGCGAACCGCCCTGACGCAGCCAGTCTTGGTAGCCACCGACGTACTCACGAACCTTGCCCTCACCTTCGAAGACCAGGGTGCTGGTGACCACGTTATCGAGGAATGCCCGGTCGTGACTGACCATCAGCACGGTGCCGTTGAAGGTCAGCAGCACCTCTTCCAGCAGCTCGAGGGTTTCGACGTCGAGGTCGTTGGTCGGTTCGTCGAGGACCAGCAGGTTCGCCGGCTTGCTGAACAGCTTCGCCAGCAACAAACGGGCACGCTCGCCACCGGACAGCGCCTTGACCGGCGTGCGGGCACGCTGCGGGCTGAACAGGAAGTCGCCGAGGTAGCTCAGCACGTGACGGCTCTGACCATCGATGTCGATGAAGTCGCGACCTTCGGCCACGTTGTCGATCACGGTCTTTTCCAGGTCCAGCTGATGGCGCAACTGGTCGAAGTAGGCCACGTCGATGCGCGTCCCCTCTTCCACTGTGCCGCTGGTAGGTTGCAGACCGCTGAGCATCAGCTTCAGCAGTGTGGTTTTGCCGGTACCGTTGGCGCCGAGCAGACCGATACGGTCGCCGCGCGTCAGGACCATCGAGAAATCCTTGATCAGGAACGGGCCACCCGGGTGAGCGAAGCTCACGTTCTCGAGGACCATCACCTGCTTGCCGGACTTGTCAGCGGTATCCAGCTGAATGTTGGCCTTGCCGGTGCGCTCACGACGTTCGCTGCGTTCGACGCGCAGGGCTTTCAACGCGCGGACACGGCCTTCGTTACGGGTGCGACGGGCCTTGATGCCCTGGCGGATCCAGACTTCTTCCTGAGCCAGCTTCTTGTCGAACAGCGCGTTGGCAGTTTCTTCAGCCGCCAGCGAGGCTTCTTTGTGCACGAGGAAACTGGCGTAGTCGCCGTTCCAGTCGATCAGGCCACCGCGATCAAGTTCCAGAATGCGAGTCGCGAGGTTTTGCAGGAATGAACGGTCGTGCGTGATGAACAGCACGGCGCCCTGGAAATCCTTCAGCGCTTCTTCAAGCCAGGCAATTGCACCGATGTCCAAGTGGTTGGTCGGTTCGTCGAGCAGCAGCAGGTCCGGTTCGGAAACCAGGGCCTGGGCCAGCAGGACGCGACGACGCCAGCCACCGGATAACTCGGCGAGGGTCTTGTCGGCTGGCAACTGCAGACGGCTCAACGTGCTGTCGACCAGTTGCTGCAGACGCCAGCCATCGCGGGCTTCGAGGTCGTGCTGGACGTGCATCAGCTTGTCCAGATCGGCGTCGGTGACGATGTTCTGGCTCAGGTGGTGATACTGCGCGAGCAGCTCGCCCACGCCGTCCAGGCCTTCGGCAACCACGTCGAACACGGTCCGCTCGTCGGCTACCGGCAATTCTTGCGGCAATTCGCCAATCTTGAGGCCAGGTGCACGCCAAACGGAGCCCTCATCGGGCTTCTGGTCGCCCTTGACGAGCTTCATCATGCTGGACTTGCCAGTGCCATTGCGGCCGATGATGCACACCCGCTCACCACGGGCGATCTGCCAGGACACCTTGTCCAACAACGGCATAGCGCCGAAAGCAAGGGACACATCGCTGAATTTGAGCAGGGTCATGAGCTTCTCCAAAAACCGGGCGCGCATTCTACCTGACTTGAGGCTTCAGAAGGCCGGCAATTTCACTCTCGAAGCACTCTGCACAACAAATGTTGCGAACTTATGCTGACAGGCCCGCAAAGCTTTCGCCTGCTGCTGGCAAAAGGCTAAGCTACAAACAATTCAGTGCGGGCATTACCCGCACTTGTCATGATTTCTCTGCCCGGACGTCTCATGCGCAGTCGCCTTTTCAGTCTTTTATCTTGTCTGCTTCTTTCTGCCACTGCCGTCCAATCAGCCCAGGCGGTGGACCTGTCCACCCAGCGTCAGTATTACGATGAAGCCAAGCGAGCCTTGGCCAAGGGCGATTCCGGTCCTTACTTCCGTTACAGCCAGGCCCTCAGCGATTACCCGCTGGAGCCCTACCTGGCCTATGACGAATTGACCGCGCGCCTAAAAACCGCCAGCAATGCCGAAATCGAGAAATTCCTCGCCGAGCACGGTGACCTGCCGCAAGCCAACTGGATGAAATTACGCTGGCTGCGCTGGCTGGCGGACCGTGGCGAATGGGCGACCTTCGTCAAGTATTACGACCCCAAGCTCAACTTCACCGAACTGGACTGTCTGAACGCGCAGTATCAGATCAGTCATAACCAGAAGGCCGAAGGTTATGCCAACGCCAACAAGCTCTGGCTGACCGGCAAATCCCAACCTGAGGCCTGCGATGCACTGTTCGGGCAATGGGCCGCCGAAGGTCAATTGACCGAGCAAAAACGCTGGGAGCGCACCAAGCTCGCCGCCCAGGCGCGCAATTATCCGCTGGCCAAAAGCCTCGTTAACGGCCTGACCACCCTCGCTCCTCGCGGTCGATTACTGATTGATGTGGCGCAAAAACCCGAGCTGCTCAACCAGCCTTCGCGCTTCACCCCGGCCGACGAACCGATGTCCGACATCGTCAGCCTCGGCCTGCGCCGCCTGGCCAAGCAAGACCCGGACAAGGCCATGGACCTGCTCGACGGTTATGCCAGCAGCATGCACTTCTCCCGCGATGAAAAAGTGGCGATCGCCCGGGAAATCGGACTGACACTCGCACGACGTTACGACAGCCGCGCACTGGACGTGATGACCAAGTACGACCCGGAACTGCGCGACAACACCGTGTCCGAATGGCGCATGCGGCTACTGTTGCGCCTGGCCCGCTGGGACGATGCCTATCAATTGACCCGGCGTTTGCCGCAGGACCTGGCGACCACCAATCGCTGGCGTTACTGGCAAGCCCGCAGCCTTGAGCTGGCCCAGCCTCAGAACGCGGAACCGCAAACGCTTTATAAAAACCTCTCTCGCGAGCGCGATTTCTATGGCTTCATGGCGGCCGATCGTTCGCAGTCGCCCTATTCGCTGGTCAACAAACCGTTGGTATTGAGCCAAGCGTTGACCAACAAGGTGCGCAACACTCCTGGCGTACGCCGCGCCCTGGAGCTGCACGCCCGTGGACAGATCGCCGACGGGCGCCGGGAGTGGTACTACGTCAGCCGTCATTTCAGCCGCGACGAAATGGTTGCCCAGGCCAAATTGGCCTATGACCTGAAATGGTATTTCCCGGCGATTCGCACCATCAGTCAGGCGCAGTACTGGGACGATCTGGACATCCGCTTCCCGATGGCCCACCGCGATGCGCTGGTCCGCGAATCCAAAAACCGCGGTATCCATTCGAGCTGGGCATTCGCCATCACCCGCCAGGAAAGTGCCTTTATGGACGACGCCCGCTCTGGTGTCGGCGCCACAGGCCTGATGCAATTGATGCCTGCCACCGCCAAGGAAACCGCGCGCAAGTTCAGCATTCCGTACTCCTCGCCGCAGCAGCTGCTTGACCCGGACAAGAACATCCAGCTCGGCGCCGCTTATCTGAGCCAGGTCCACAGCCAGTTCAATGGCAACCGCGTCCTCGCCTCCGCCGCCTACAACGCCGGCCCGGGCCGCGTACGCCAGTGGCTACGTGGTGCCGATCACTTGAGCTACGACGTGTGGGTGGAAAGCATCCCGTTCGACGAAACCCGCCAATACGTACAGAACGTGCTGTCGTATTCGGTGATCTACGGTCACAAGCTCAATACGCCCCAACCGCTGGTGGAATGGCATGAACGGTTCTTCGACGATCAGTGACCGGTAGCGCCCGTTAAACAGGAACAGCGCGGAACCGGTGTTGTAGGAGATGTGTAGGAGCTGTCGAGTGAAACGAGGCTGCGAATTTTTGATCGCAGCCTCGTTTCACTCGACAGCTCCTACACATCTCCTACACGACGCTTACAGGTAAAGACCAAGCTCGGCCTTGCCATCACTGAACTGCAACGCCGCCAACCGCGCATACAGCGCATTGCTCGCAATCAACTCCTGATGCGTGCCCACCGCCACCAACCTACCCTGATCCATCACGGCAATCCGGTCGGCGTTTTTCACGGTGGCCAAACGGTGGGCGATCACCAGGGTGGTGCGGTTTTTCATCAAGCTCGGCAGGGCCTGTTGGATCAGGTGTTCACTTTGCGCATCGAGTGCGCTGGTGGCTTCGTCGAGCAGCAGGATGGGTGCGTCCACCAGCAACGCCCGAGCGATGGCCAGGCGTTGGCGCTGACCACCCGACAAGCCCAGCCCTGCGTCGCCGAGATGGGTCTGGTAGCCATTGGGCATGTGTTCGATAAATTCATGGGCGTAGGCAATTTTTGCGGCCTCCTGAACTTGCGCGGGTGTCGCCGCTGGATTGCCGTAGCGAATGTTCTCCTCGATGCTGCCAAAAAACAGTGCCGGGTTTTGCGAAACCAGGGCGAAGCAACGGCGCAGGTCGAGTGGGTCGAGCTGGGTCAATGGCACGCCATCGAGCAGGATTCGCCCTGCGGCCGGATCGTAAAAACGCAGCAGCAGGTCATACACGGTGGATTTACCGGCACCGGAGGGGCCGACCAGGGCCAGGGTTTCGCCCGCGTTAATGGTCAGGCTCAAACCATCGACCGCGTAGCTTTGCGGACGCGACGGGTAGGAAAAACGCACATCTTGTAGAACCAGATCGCCCTTCACCCGCTCCGGCAAGGTCACCAGGCCAGAGCTCGGCGGCTGGATGATGTTTTCCGAGCGCAGCAACTCAGCAATCCGCTCGGCCGCGCCCGCTGCACGCTGCAACTCGCCGATCACTTCGCTCAAGGTGCCGAACGCACTGCCCACGATCAGACTGTAGAAAACAAATGCCGCCAGTTCACCGGACGAGATCCGACCGGCAATCACATCCATGCCGCCGACCCACAACATGACGCCCACCGCGCCCAACACCAGCACGATCACCAGCGTAATCAGCCAGGCTCGCTGGAAAATACGTTTACGAGCCGTGTTGAACGCCTCTTCCACCGTCACGGCGAAACGCTGCTCGTCCTGGACCTGATGGTTGTAGGCCTGCACCGTCTTGATCTGGCCGAGGGTTTCAGCGACGTAGCTACCGATGTCAGCGATACGGTCCTGGCTCAGGCGCGACAGACTGCGCACCCGACGCCCGAAAATCAGAATCGGGGCGATGACCAGCGGTAATGCGACCACCACGATGCTGGTGAGTTTGGGGTTGGTGATGAACAGCAGCACAATCCCGCCGATGATCATCAGCGTGTTGCGCAGGAACAGCGACAACGAAGAGCCGATCACCGATTGCAGCAACGTTGTATCGGCGGTCAGCCGCGACTGGATCTCGGAACTGCGATTGTTTTCATAGAACCCCGGATGCAAGTAAATCAGATGGTTGAATACTTGCCGGCGGATGTCAGCGACCACGCGCTCGCCGATCCACGACACCAGGTAAAAACGCGCAAAGGTGCCGACCGCCAGCCCGACCACCAACACCATGAACAAGCCGATGGACTGATTGAGCAAGTGCGGTGATCGGGTCATGAACCCCTGATCCACCACCATGCGAATGCCCTGCCCCATCGACAAGGTAATGCCGGCGGTGACAATCAATGCGAGCAGCGCGCCAAGGGCTTGCCAGCGGTAAGGCACAAGAAAGCGACTGGTCAGGCGGATCGCACGGCGGTAACGGGCAGAGAGCATCGGAGTATCCAGTATGCAAAGGTTGTAGCCAGCCTACACCGCCAGCGGTTGAACCCTGTAAATCACAATGAGTCAGGTTAAATATGACCGCGACGACTAGTCTCTAGACGCTATTGGTCTAAAGTCCGGGTAGCAACGTTTTTAAATTTCTGGTGGACTGATGTTTCCGTCGGGAAAGATCGCAGGGAGTTGTCATAGCCCGGTCACCTGAGGGTTTTAGAGTAAGCACACAACCTGATGAGGAGACAGGCCATGTCCTTGCAACACAGCAGCGATGACAAGATTCAAGTGATCCGCACGCAGCCAGACCAGTCTCTGGGTTGCTCGATTATCGATGAACAGGGCCGCGAAGTACCGATCACTGAAGACATGATCCAGCAAGCGTGCAGCGAACTGGAAAAGCGATTGGTCAAGCCTGCCAAACAAAAGTGATATAGCCACCGTCTTCTTGACCCGGCCCTGAAGGGCCGGGTTTTTTATGGGTGATTTTTGAGGGTGCTGCGCACCCTATCGCGGGCAAGCCACGCTCCCACAGGTTGGGTGGATGACTCAAGATCTGTGGGAGCGTGGCTTGCCCGCGATAGGGCCGACTCGGTCCCTAGACTGTCACAGCACCCAACGCCGCCACGATCTTGTGCAATTGAGCTGACTCGCCCTCAATCCGCACCTGCAACCCATCAATCTCCCGACGCGACGGATAGTGTTTGCGCAGCGCATCAAACGCTGCGCGCTGTTCGCTCACATTACCGACCAGGCTGCGCCGAAAGTCCGCATCGTCACGGCGCGGGTCGTACACGCCACGGCACAACATGGCCAACGCCCACGCCGGGTCTGCTTGCGCATTCAAGGTCACTTGCGACAACCAAGGCGCCGGCAGCAAATCATTCAGGCTGATGGGCGCCGGTTGCCCGAGAAACTCGCAATACGCTTGATAAATCTGCGCCGTCCCACGCTGTTTGCCATCAAGGCTGTATCCGGCAATGTGCGGTGTTGCCAGTACACACAGCTCAGCCAACGCTACATCGACTTCAGGCTCGCCTTCCCAAACGTCGAGCACGGCTTGCAGGTCTTCGCGCTCCAGCAACACCTGGCGCAGGGCGGCGTTGTCGACCACCGGGCCACGACTGGCGTTGATCAGCCAGGTGCCAGGCTTGAGCTGGTTCAAACGGTTTTGATCAAACAGATGCCAGGTCGACTGCGCGCCGCTTTTCTTCAAGGGCGTGTGCAGACTGATGACATCGCACTGCTCGATGATCTGTTCGAGGCTGACGAAGTCGCCGCCTTCAGCCGCTTGCCGGGGCGGATCGCACACCAGCACTTTCCAGCCCAGGCCTTTCAGGACCTTGACCAGTCGCCCACCCACTTCGCCGGCACCGACCACGCCATAGGTGCGCGGGGTCAGGTCGACCCCTTCGATTTCAGCCAGGGTCAACAGGCTGCCCAGCACATAGTCGACGACGCCCCGGGCGTTGCAGCCGGGCGCGCTGGACCAGGTGATGCCGGCGCGCTGAAAGTAATCCAGGTCCAGGTGATCGGTGCCGATGGTGCACGTACCGACAAAACGCACGTTGCTGCCTTCGAGCAAGGCACGATTGACGTTGGTCACTGAGCGCACCAGCAACACATCGGCTTGTTCGACGGTGGCGCGGTCGATGGACCGTCCCGGTACCCGGCGGATTTCACCGAAACCTGAGAAGAAGGCATCGAGCAGCGGGATATTTTCGTCGGCAACAATCAGCATGGCAGGCTCCTTTGGCGGATCGGCAGTGTAGGCGCAGATGCCTGTACTGAGCCAGCAGGCATTGCGCATCCTTGTAGCAGCTGGCGAAGCCTGCGTCCGGCTGCGCTGCAGTCGTAAAACCTGAGTTTGCAGTCTTACTGAAACACCGCATCGTCTGACTTTACGACTGCTTCGCAGCCGGACGCAGGCTTCGCCAGCTGCTACAAGGCATGTCGCAACGTCCGGAATATGATTACAAATCCCTAACACAGGACTTTTCCTGACCACTGCGTCAGGGCGTAGAATGCGTCGCCTTGCGCATTAAAACCTTTGGACGTTTCGCCCTTGAATTCCGTGACTGACCACCCCGCCACACTCTCCCTCACCCGCCCGGCCCGGGTTCGCCTGGAGCTGAAAAACCTGCTCACGCTGGCGCTGCCGATCATGATCGCGCAACTGGCGACCACCGCCATGGGCTTTGTCGATGCGGTGATGGCAGGCCGGGTCGGGCCTCGCGATCTGGCGGCCGTAGCGCTGGGTAACTCGATCTGGGTCCCGGTGTTTCTGCTGATGACCGGCACCCTGCTGGCAACCACACCCAAAGTCGCCCAGCGTTTTGGCGCCGGCACCCACAGCGAGATCGGCCCGATTGTGCGTCAGGCCCTTTGGCTGGCCTTGGTGGTCGGTTTGATGGCGACCGGCATCCTGTTCAGCGCCGAGCCGATCCTGCACATCATGAACGTCGATCCCGAATTGATCGGCCCCTGCATGCAGTACTTGCACGGCATCGCCAGCGGTTTGCCCGCCGTCGCCTTCTATCATGTATTGCGCTGTTTCAGTGATGGCCTGGGCCGCACGCGCCCGGCGATGGTGCTTGGCCTGTGCGGGCTGGCGCTGAATATCCCGCTGAATTACGTCTTCATCTACGGCCACTTCGGTGTGCCGGCCATGGGCGGTGTCGGCTGCGGGTGGGCCACCGCGATTGTGATGTGGGTGATGGCGCTGGGCATGGCCGGCTGGGAGCGCTGGGCGCCGGCTTATCAGTCGAGCCAGTTGTTCAGTCGTTTCGACTGGCCACAATGGTCGGTGATCAAACGCTTGCTGGGCATCGGCCTGCCGATCGGCATCGCAGTGTTCGCCGAGTCGAGCATTTTTGCGGTGATTGCGCTGCTGATCGGCAGCCTCGGCGCCACCGTGGTGGCCGGGCACCAGATCGCCCTGAACTTCAGCTCGCTGGTGTTCATGATCCCTTATTCCCTCGGCATGGCCGTGACGGTCCGGGTCGGCCAGGCCCTCGGTCGCCAGGAGCCACGCGAGGCACGTTTCGCCGCCGGTGTCGGCATGGGCACGGCGCTGGCGTATGCCTGCCTTTCCGCAAGCATGATGTTGTTGCTGCGCGAGCACATTGCAGCGATCTACACCGCTGACCCGACGGTGATTCGCGTGGCTGCCATGCTTATCGTGTACTCGGCGTTGTTCCAGTTTTCCGATGCGATCCAGGTGACAGCGGCCGGCGCTTTGCGCGGTTATCAGGACACGCGCGTGACAATGATCCTGACCCTGTTCGCTTACTGGGGGATTGGTTTGCCGGTGGGTTACGCGCTGGGCCTGACCGATTGGTTCGGCGCGCCGAGCGGCCCGAGCGGCCTGTGGCAAGGTTTGATCGTGGGCTTGAGTTGCGCAGCCGTGATGCTGTCGATCCGCCTGGCGCGCAGTGCACGCAAGCGAATTCGCATCAGCCATTCGGCGGGATGAGCGAATACAAAAAAGGGCCTGCGTTTGCAGGCCCTTTTTTTGTGCCCGTTAATCGAGCTTCTTGCGAATCCAGTAGAGGTAGGTGCCAGCCTCTTCGTGCTGCCCCACCAACTCGTGGTCGAGAAACACGCAGAACTTGGGAATGTCGCGACGGGTCGACGGGTCGGTGGCGATCACCTTGAGCAGACCGCCAGGCACCAGGTCACGGATGTGCTGGTGCAACATCATCACTGGCTCCGGGCAATTGAGGCCGGTGGCGTCGAGCGTGCCGTCAACCGGCGTATCAAACATTTCACTCATGATTAACTCCTGAAACTGGCCGGCATTGTCGCGCATTGCCGGGTGTTCGGTCATCTGTGGCATACCGCCGCCCCTGTGGGGGTCAGCTGTTGTGGGAGCTGGGCTTGCCCGCGATGGCATCAACCGGGTTCGACGTCAAACCGAGTCGCCTGCATCGCGGGCAAGCCCGGCTCCCACAAAAGCTCTTTCCCACAGAGGTCCGTGAGAATCAGCGGGACTTGGGTTTCTTCACATCCAGCCGACGCAAATGGCAGGTCACTTCTTCGCGATCGTGGTACAGCTGTTTGCAGCCGATCTCGACCCGGATACCGCGCTCCTTGAAGCCGTCGGCGATGCGTTCCAGCAAACGCTTAACTTCAGCGTAACGCTGTTTCATTGGCAGTTTGAGGTTGACCACCGCTTCCCGGCAATGCCCCTCGCCAATCCACTCCTCCAGCATCGCAGCGTTACGCGCCGGCTTCTCGACGATGTCGCAGACCATCCAGTCCACCGGCTGGCGAGGCTTGAAAGTAAAACCGTCGGCCATCAAGTGTTGCACCAGCCCGGTGTCCATCAAGCTTTCGGCCATCGGGCCGTTGTCGATAGCGGTCACCAGCATGCCGCGATTGACCAGTTGCCAGGTCCAGCCGCCGGGGGCAGCGCCAAGGTCAACGCCGGTCATGTCACTGTGCAGACGCTCATCCCACTGATCGCGTGGGATGAAGTGATGCCAGGCCTCTTCCAGCTTCAGCGTCGAACGGCTCGGGGCCTCACGCGGAAATTTCAGGCGCGGAATGCCCATCGGCCACATCGCCGAGTTGTTTGACTCGGCCAGGCCCATGAACACTTCACGGCCGCTCTTGAACGTCAGCAGCAGGCGCGGTTTGTGCGCATCTTCCACCAGTTTGCCGGCGGCCATCAGCGCCTTGCGCAGGTGACCTTCGAATTTCTTGCAGAAGTTCGACAGTTCCTTGCCATCGTTGGTGTCGACCATTTCCAGCCACAGGCTGCCGCACAGCGGAAAGTCCGCCATGTGCGCGAGGATTACGCTGATGCGGTCGGTTTCCGGCAGGTCGATGAAAATTCCGCGAGCCCATTGGCGCGGGAAGATCAGCTCGGCGAAACGCTGGCCACGCATCAAGCGTTCGGCGCCGTCTTCTTCGGTGCAGATGAACTCGGCGCAGGCGCTGGCGGTTTTGGCCTTGGCATAACCGGCCACGTTCAGACGCGCCGCGTGTTCAGAAATCTCGGAACAGACTTCGCCTTCGAAGCCCGGCCGGCAATGCATAAAGAGGGTGTTCATTTTTACTCCTGGGCAGATGGCGAGACATTCAACCACTGCGCGATGCCCAGACTTGCGTTGAAGCAAAGCCTGTCACGAAAACCGGCGCATGATAGCCGAGTTCGGAACCTTGGACTTGGCCATAGAGTCCAGTTATTAGCCAGCTACTCAAAACAGGGCTAGGTTTAATGCTCTGCCCATCCCCTCAGTCCGTAGCCGTGCGGACTTAAAGGAGTGATCGTAATGCCCTCTCTCGATAGCCTGAAAACCCTTAAAACCCTGCAAGTCGACGACAAGACCTACCACTATTTCAGTCTGCCCGAGGCCGCCAAGAGCCTCGGTGATCTCGACACATTGCCCATGTCGTTGAAAGTACTGCTGGAAAACCTGCTGCGCTGGGAAGATGAAAAAACCGTCACCGGTGCCGACCTCAAGGCGATTGCCGCGTGGCTCAAGGAGCGTAGCTCCGACCGCGAAATCCAGTACCGCCCCGCCCGCGTACTAATGCAAGACTTTACCGGCGTTCCCGCCGTGGTCGACCTGGCAGCCATGCGCGCCGCCATGGCCAAGGCCGGCGGCGATCCGCAGCGCATCAATCCGCTGTCGCCGGTGGACCTGGTGATCGACCACTCGGTGATGGTCGACAAATTTGGCAGTTCCAGCGCCTTCGAACAGAACGTCGACATCGAAATGCAGCGCAACGGTGAGCGTTACGCGTTCCTGCGTTGGGGCCAGAGCGCATTCGACAACTTCAGCGTAGTGCCACCGGGCACCGGGATCTGCCATCAGGTCAATCTGGAATACCTGGGCCGCACGGTCTGGACCAAGGACGAGGACGGTCGTACCTATGCCTTCCCCGACACGCTGGTCGGCACCGACTCCCACACCACCATGATCAACGGCCTTGGCGTCCTCGGCTGGGGCGTCGGCGGAATCGAAGCGGAAGCAGCGATGCTCGGCCAACCCGTGTCGATGCTGATCCCCGAAGTGATCGGCTTCAAGCTCACCGGTAAACTCAAGGAAGGCATCACCGCCACCGACCTGGTGCTGACCGTCACCCAGATGCTGCGCAAGAAAGGTGTGGTCGGCAAATTCGTCGAGTTCTACGGTGACGGCCTCGCCGACCTGCCGCTGGCCGATCGCGCGACCATCGCCAACATGGCCCCGGAATACGGCGCCACCTGTGGCTTCTTTCCGGTAGACGATGTGACGCTGGAGTATTTGCGTTTGTCCGGCCGGCCGCCGGAAACGGTGAAACTGGTCGAGGCGTATAGCAAGGCTCAAGGCCTGTGGCGCTTGCCGGGCAAGGAACCAGTGTTCACCGGCAGCCTGGCGCTGGACATGGCCAATGTCGAAGCCTGCCTCGCCGGGCCAAAACGTCCACAGGATCGCGTTTCATTGCCCAATGTCGCGCAGGCGTTCACCGACTTCATCGACCTGCAATTCAAACCCACCAGCAAGGAAGTAGGTCGCCTGGAAAGTGAAGGCGGCGGCGGTGTCGCAGTAGGCAATGCCGATCTGGCCGGTGAAGCCGACTACGAACACGGCGGCCAGACCTATCGATTGAAAAACGGCGCGGTGGTGATTGCCGCGATCACCTCCTGCACCAACACCTCCAACCCGAGCGTGATGATGGCGGCGGGTCTGGTGGCGAAAAAGGCCATTGAAAAAGGCCTCATGCGTAAACCGTGGGTCAAGAGCTCACTGGCGCCGGGCTCCAAAGTGGTCACTGACTACTACAAGGCAGCGGGCCTGACACGCTATCTCGATGAGTTGGGTTTTGCCCTTGTCGGGTACGGCTGCACCACCTGCATCGGCAATTCCGGCCCGCTGTCGGAGCCCATCGAAAAAGCCATCCAGGCCGCTGACCTGACCGTTGCCTCGGTTTTGTCGGGCAACCGCAACTTTGAGGGACGTGTACATCCACTGGTGAAAACCAACTGGCTGGCCTCCCCGCCGCTGGTCGTCGCGTATGCGCTGGCCGGTACCGTGCGCATCGACATCAGCAGTGAGCCGCTGGGCAACGACAAGGAGGGCAACCCGGTGTACTTGCGCGACATCTGGCCGAGCAGCAAAGAGATCGCCGACTCGGTGAATCAGGTCAACACCGCCATGTTCCACAAGGAATACGCCCAAGTATTTGCCGGCGACGAACAATGGCAGGCCATCCAGGTCCCGCAAGCAGCGACCTATGTCTGGCAGGATGACTCGACTTACATTCAGCATCCGCCGTTTTTCGATGGCATCGGCGGACCGCCACCCGTGGTCAAGGACGTCGCCGAAGCCAGAATCCTTGCCCTGCTGGGTGACTCCGTAACAACCGACCACATCTCCCCGGCCGGCAATATCAAGGCCGACAGCCCGGCCGGACAGTACTTGCGCGACAAAGGCGTGGAGCCGCGCGACTTCAACTCCTACGGCTCCCGCCGTGGCAACCACGAAGTGATGATGCGCGGCACCTTTGCCAACATTCGTATCCGCAACGAAATGCTCGGCGGCGAAGAAGGCGGCAATACCTTCTATATCCCCACGATGGAGAAAATGCCGATCTACGACGCGGCCATGCGTTATCAAGCGTCGGGCACGCCGCTGGTGGTGATTGCCGGCCAGGAATACGGAACCGGCTCAAGCCGCGACTGGGCAGCCAAGGGCACCAACCTGCTGGGCGTAAAAGCGGTCATCGCCGAAAGCTTCGAACGGATTCACCGCTCCAACCTCGTCGGCATGGGTGTGTTGCCGTTGCAGTTCAAACTCGATCAGAACCGCAAGATCCTGAAACTGAGTGGCAAGGAGACGCTGGATATCCTCGGATTGACTGGCGTAGAGCTGACGCCGCGGATGAACCTGACACTGGTCATCACCCGCGAAGATGGCAGCAAGGAAAAGATCGAAGTGCTGTGCCGGATCGACACGCTCAATGAAGTCGAATACTTCAAGTCCGGGGGGATCTTGCATTACGTGTTGCGGCAACTGATTGCCTCTTAAGCGCTTGCTGACACAGACACCGCCTTCGGGCGGTGTTTTTGTTTGTGCCGCGCGCGCCCCTATAATCCCCCCGCTTTTGTAGGCTCGGCACAAAACCACCGAGGCCCGAGACGTTCCGCAAAATTTGTACACAAGGACTTCACATGCTCGCCCTGCCATGGAGCTACCTGGCCCTGCTCTCCCTCGGCTACGCCCTCGCTTTGACCTACGGCCAACTTGGCTGGATGGCCGTTGTTTCCGTGGCGTTGCTGCTAGTGGCCGGTGTTGCCGTCCGCCAACAAAAACTCCCCGTCGCCCACTACCTCGGTCACGGTCTGTTCGTGATCCTGGCCCTGGCGCTGGCATTGCACTGGCTTCCCGGTTTCTATAACGGTCGCGGCATTGCCCCTCAACGCCTCACCGACGATGCCGTGCCTTTTTCAATGTATTTGAATCAGGACAAACCCCTGATCGGCTTCTGGCTGCTATTGGCTTGTCCGTGGATTGTCGGCCGGCGTTCTTTACGACTTGGAATCTACGCCACTGCCCTCGCCCTGACGCTCAGTGCCGTGCTGGCCTTGGGTGGCGCGTTGCTGTTGGGCATGATCAGTTGGGCGCCGAAGTGGCCGGATCACGCCTGGCTGTGGCTGCTGAATAATCTGCTGCTGGTCACCCTCGTGGAGGAAGCCCTGTTTCGCGGGTATCTGCAGGGTGGCCTGAGTCGTCGCTTCCAGCACCTGCCCCATGGCGAAAACCTCGCCTTGTTAATGACCTCATTGCTGTTTGGCCTCGTGCATCTGGGGGCGGGCTGGCAATGGGGGCTGCTGGCCAGTCTCGCCGGTGTCGGGTACGGCCTGGCCTATCGCTTCGGCGGCCTGGGTGCAGCCATCGCCACCCATTTCGGCCTGAACCTGCTGCACTACGCGTTCTTCACTTATCCCATGCTCGCGGGCTGAGGCAATTCTCGTTTTGCGACGCACTGCTGATTATTAAAAAATAATTTCAACTAATGCCTGCCACCGCCGACAACCTTTCAAAGCCTTGCAGATTGAGAAAGCCATGCGTAACAACCAGCCCATTACACAACGCGAACGGACCTTCCCGGCCCAGCAACGGTTGATTTCCACCACCGATGCCAAGGGCGTGATCACCTACTGCAACGACGCGTTCGTGGAGATCAGCGGGTTTTCTCGTGAGGAACTGGTCCGCGCACCGCACAACCTGGTCCGTCACCCCGACGTTCCGGCCGCGGTGTTCGCGCACATGTGGGACACACTCAAACAAGGCTTGCCATGGATGGGCATCGTCAAGAATCGCTGCAAAAGCGGTGATCACTATTGGGTTAACGCCTACGTGACACCGATTTTCGAAGGCAAACAGGTGATCGGTTACGAGTCGGTGCGGATCAAGCCCACTGCCGAACAGATCCAGCGTGCCGAAGCACTCTACCAACGCATCAACCAAGGCAAGTCGGCCATCCCCTCCACTGATAAATGGCTGCCGGTGCTTCAGGACTGGCTGCCGTTCATTCTGGTCAGCCAGCTAAGCTTCATGATCGGGGCCACGTTGACGTCGCAATGGGGTTTTGCCCTGGCCGCCGGCCTGTCGGTGCCGCTGGGCCTGATGGGGTTGAGCTGGCAACAGCGCGGCCTCAAGCGCCTGCTGCGCCTGGCCGAACAGACCACGTCCGACCCGCTGATCGCGCAGATGTACACCGACAGCCGTGGCGCTCAAGCGCGACTGGAAATGTCGATCCTCAGCCAGGAAGCTCGCCTGAGAACCTGCCTGACCCGTCTGCAGGACACCGCCGAGCACCTGACCGATCAGGCGAAACAGTCCGACGCCCTGGCGCACAACAGCTCCAGCGGCCTGGAACGCCAGCGCGTGGAAACCGAGCAAGTGGCCACCGCCGTCAACCAGATGGCGGCCACCACTCAGGAAGTCGCCAGCCATGTACAACGCACCGCGGACGCCACGCAGGAAGCCAATCGCCTGACCGGTCGCGGCCGCGACATCGCCGGGGAAACCCGCGAAGCCATTCAGCGCCTGTCGGTGGTAGTCGGCGAAACCGGCCTGACCGTGACCCAATTGGCCAAGGACAGCGACGAAATCGGCGGCGTGGTCGACGTGATCAAAGGCATCGCCGACCAGACCAACCTGCTGGCTTTGAACGCGGCCATTGAAGCGGCCCGCGCCGGTGAAATGGGGCGTGGTTTTGCGGTGGTGGCTGACGAAGTCCGCCAACTGGCGCAACGCACCAGCGAATCCACCGGGCAGATCCATAGCCTGATCGCCAAGCTGCAACAAACTGCCAGCACGGCCGTGCAGACCATGGAAGCCGGGCATCGTCAGGCTGAAGAAGGCGTGGCACGGGTGCTGGAAGCGGACCAGGCGCTGGTGGGCATCAGCGAAGCGGTGGCCAACATCACCGACATGACCACCCAGATCGCGGCAGCGACCGAAGAGCAAAGCGCGGTGGCCGAAGAAATCAGCCGCAACATCAGCAACATCTCGCAATTGGCGGACCAGACGTCCGAGCAAGCGCAGAACTCGGCATTGCTGAGTGAAGAACTGACGAAGACCGCGAATACCCAGTATTCGTTGGTGGAGCGGTTTAACCGCTGATTGCACTGGTGAGACCAAAAACCCGGACAGCGAAAGCTTCCGGGTTTTTTGTGGCCGCTCTGAAAGGTGTGCATCAAGGACTGGCCTCATCGCGGGCAAGCCCGCTCCCACAGGTTCTGTGTCGGGGATGCGATGTATGCCACGCAGTGAAAAACTGTGGGAGCGGGCTTGCCCGCGATGAGGCCATAACGGCTGGCGACAATCTCACTGAAGAAACGCGACAACCTTCCCCGCCGCAGCCGCCAAATGCTGCTCATGCGTAAACCCCGACGCCTTCAACGGCTTCAAGTCATGATCCCCCGCCGCCAGCCACATCACCTCGATGTTCGGCGATAGCGCGTAACCCTCGACCGCCTCCCGATTGCCCAGCGCATCCCGCTCGCCCTGCACAATCAACGTCCGCGTCTTCAACCCGGCCAGATGTTCGACCCGCGGTTTCTCGGGCTTACCCACCGCATAGAACGGATAACCCAGGCACACCAGCGCCTCCGCGCCCAACTCATCCGCCAGCAAACTGGCCATCCGCCCGCCCATGGACTTGCCACCGATGGCCAGCGGCCCAGTGACATGACGTCGCACTTCGCCATACACCTCGCGCCAGCATTCCAGCAGTTTCGGCGCCGGATTGGGTGGGCGTTTACCGCCGTCGGTGCGCCGCTGCGCCATGTACGGGAACTCAAAGCGCAACACGTTGACGCCTTGCGCAGCAAGGCGTTGCGCCATATCGCTCATCCAGTCGCTGTCCATCGGCGCACCGGCACCGTGGGCGAGAATCAGCGTCGCCGAGGCCGGCGTGACAGCCGCATTCCATAACCATCCATGATCGCGCGTGCACTGCGCCCATTGATCCCCGTCAATACTGGCCTTGTGCTGTTTGTCCATGCTTGCCTCGCTTTTAGTCTGCCTATAACTCCAGGCGAAGGGAGCGTCATTGCCTTGCGAGACGCCTTCACTTCGGCTGAACCGTGGATGGGGAACCATGAACACTTCTATCAGTACCGCCTACAACTACAAGGTGGTCCGCCAATTCGCCATTATGACGGTGGTGTGGGGCATCGTCGGCATGGGGCTCGGGGTTTTTCTCGCGGCCCAATTGGTCTGGCCCGAACTCAACTTCAATCTGCCGTGGACCAGTTTCGGCCGGTTGCGCCCGTTGCACACCAACGCGGTGATCTTCGCCTTCGGCGGTTGCGCCCTGTTCGCCAGTTCGTTTTATTCGGTGCAACGTACCTGCCAAACGCAGCTGTTCGCGCCGAAAATTGCCGCGTTCTGCTTCTGGGGCTGGCAACTGGTGATCCTGCTGGCAGCGATCAGCCTGCCGCTGGGTTACACCAGTTCCAAGGAATACGCCGAGCTGGAATGGCCGATCGACATCCTGATCACCATCGTCTGGGTCGCCTACGCCATCGTGTTCTTCGGCACGCTGGTCAAGCGCAAGACCAAGCACATCTATGTCGGTAACTGGTTCTTCGGTGGGTTCATCATCACCGTGGCCATTTTGCACCTCGTCAACAACATGGAATTGCCGGTCAGTTTCACCAAGTCCTACTCGGTGTACGCCGGTGCGACCGATGCCATGGTGCAGTGGTGGTACGGCCACAACGCCGTGGGCTTTTTCCTCACCGCCGGTTTCCTCGGGATGATGTACTACTTCGTTCCGAAGCAGGCCGAACGTCCGGTGTATTCCTATCGCCTCTCCATCGTGCACTTCTGGGCGCTGATCACCCTGTACATCTGGGCCGGTCCGCACCACTTGCACTACACCGCGCTGCCGGACTGGGCACAGTCGCTGGGCATGGTGATGTCCTTGATTCTGCTGGCACCCAGCTGGGGCGGGATGATCAACGGCATGATGACCCTGTCGGGCGCCTGGCATAAGTTGCGCAGCGACCCGATCCTGCGCTTCCTCGTGGTGTCGCTGGCGTTCTACGGCATGTCGACCTTCGAAGGCCCGATGATGGCCATCAAGACCGTCAACGCACTGTCTCACTACACCGACTGGACCATCGGCCACGTTCACGCTGGCGCTCTGGGCTGGGTGGCGATGATTTCCATCGGTGCGCTGTACCACATGATTCCGAAAGTCTTCGGCCGCGAGCAGATGCACAGCATCGGCCTGATCAACGCGCACTTCTGGCTCGCTACCATCGGCACCGTGCTGTACATCGCCTCGATGTGGGTCAACGGCATCGCTCAGGGCCTGATGTGGCGCGCCGTCAACGAAGACGGCACGCTGACCTACTCCTTCGTCGAAACGCTGGTGGCCAGTCACCCAGGCTTCATCGTGCGGCTGGTAGGCGGGGCGATCTTCCTCAGCGGCATGTTCCTGATGGCTTACAACACTTGGCGCACCGTGCGGGCCTCGCAGCCTGCCGACGTCGCCGCTGCCGCGCAGATGGCTTGAGGAGTCCGCCATGAAACACGAAACAATCGAAAAAAACGTCGGCCTGCTGCTGTTGCTGATGGTACTGGCAGTGAGCATCGGCGGCCTGACCCAGATCGTCCCGCTGTTCTTCCAGGACGTGACCAATAAACCAGTGGAAGGCATGAAGCCCTACACCGCCCTGCAACTGGAAGGTCGCGATATCTATATCCGCGAAGGCTGCGTCGGCTGCCACTCGCAGATGATCCGCCCGTTCCGCGCTGAAACCGAACGTTACGGCCACTACTCGGTTGCCGGTGAAAGCGTCTGGGATCACCCGTTCCTGTGGGGTTCCAAGCGTACCGGTCCGGACCTGGCCCGGGTCGGCGGACGTTACTCGGAAGACTGGCACCGCGCGCACTTGTACAACCCGCGCAACGTGGTGCCGGAATCGAAAATGCCCGCCTACCCGTGGCTGGTGGCCAATCAACTCGACAGCAGCCACACCGAAACCAAGATCAAGGCAATGCGCACCCTTGGCGTGCCGTACACCGACGACGACATCACAGGCGCCGTCGCCTCACTCAGGGGCAAGACCGAAATGGATGCCCTGGTCGCCTATCTGCAAGTGCTCGGCACTGCCATCAAGAGCAAGAGGTGAGCCATGGTCATTGAAATGAGCACTGGAATGATCCGCGGCCTGGGCACGGTCGTGGTGTTTGTGGCTTTCGTCGGGCTGACGTTGTGGGTGTTCAACAGCAAGCGCAATCCGGAATTTGCCGAAGCATGCCTGCTGCCGTTCGCCGACGAACCGAAACCCGATGACGCCACCCAAGAACCTGAAACAAGGAGTACCCGGCCATGACCACCTTCTGGAGTACGTGGATCTGCGTGCTGACCATCGGCAGCCTGATCGGCCTGACCTGGCTGCTGATCGGCACTCGCAAGGGCGAAACCAAGGGCAGCGTCGACCAGACCATGGGCCACAGCTTCGACGGCATCGAGGAATACGACAACCCGCTGCCGCAGTGGTGGTTCATGCTGTTTGCCGGCACGTTGGTGTTTGCCGTGGGTTATCTGATCCTTTATCCGGGCCTGGGTAACTGGAAAGGCATCTTGCCGGGCTATGAAAACGGCTGGACCGGCGCGCATGAATGGGAAAAGGAGATGGCCAAGGCCGACGCGAAGTTCGGGCCGATCTTCGCCAAATTCGCCGCCATGCCCGTGGAAGAGGTGGCCAAGGACCCGCAAGCGCTGAAAATGGGCGGCCGCCTGTTTGCGTCCAACTGCTCGGTCTGCCACGGCTCGGATGCCAAGGGCGCGTTCGGCTTCCCGAACCTGGCCGACAGCGATTGGCGTTGGGGCGGCGCGGCGGACACCATCAAGACCACCATCATGGGCGGGCGCATGGCCGCAATGCCGGCCTGGGGTGAAATCCTCGGCGAGGCGGGTGTGAAGAATGTCGCCGCGTATGTGCGTCATGACTTGGCCGGCCTGCCGTTGCCTGCCGACAACGGCGCCGACCTGCAAGCCGGACAGCAACTGTTCAGCACCACCTGCACCGCGTGTCACGGGGCAAACGGCCAGGGTACGCAAGCCATGGGCGCGCCGAACCTGACGCACCCAGCCGGTTTCATTTACGGTACGAGCCTGACGCAGCTTGAACAAACGATTCGTCATGGCCGCCAGGGCCATATGCCGGCGCAGAACGAATTGCTCGGCAACGACAAAGTGCAATTGCTGGCGGCTTACGTGTTCAGCCTGTCCCACGGGTTGAACACCGAGCGTTTGCAGGCTGAAGGCAAGAACGAGTAAATCTGGACCGCTCTGCTGCCGCATTCTGCGCAATGCGGCAGTTCCCTGCCCCTTTGCGACTCATTGTCGCACCCTCCCCCTGCTCTTTCTTTCGGTTCGCCAGATTCGGGTCTAAGCTTGCTCCGTGCGGACTGGCATGAGCCGGTTCCGGGTCGTTTTTAGCCGATGTGTTCGACAATTCTGTCCGATGACAACCCGCAAAGGCTGGTAGATACCGGCTGTCGCGCCAATTGCCATCGGTCACTGGATCGTTGCGTTTCAACACACTCCGTTACATCTGACCTGGCCCCCTCATCATTTTCGTTCGCTGCGACATTTTGCCCACGGGCAATTTTGTCCTTACGCGGCGCATGGAAAGGCCGCAGAATCAGCTTTTGAAAGCATTGACCCAGGTCATGGCGCGTTGCAATGACCCCCTGCTTTCTCCATACTTGCGGCCGATTTTTACTCCTAATAAAACACCCAAACCGTGGAACCTTAGAATGAGCACAGCAATCAGTCCGACTGCTTATAACTATAAGGTAGTCCGCCAGTTCGCCATCATGACGGTGGTCTGGGGGATCCTTGGCATGGGGCTCGGTGTCTTCATCGCCTCACAGCTCGTATGGCCGGAATTGAACTTCGGTCTGCCGTGGACGACTTTTGGACGCCTACGCCCGTTGCACACCAACCTGGTGATTTTCGCCTTCGGTGGTTGTGCACTGTTTGCCACTTCTTATTACGTCGTGCAGCGAACCTGCCAAACGCGACTGATTTCCGACAGCCTCGCAGCCTTCCACTTCTGGGGTTGGCAAGCGGTGATCGTCGGTGCAGGCATCACCTTGCCGTTGGGTTACACCACCACCAAGGAATACGCTGAGCTGGAATGGCCTCTGGCAATTTTGCTGGCCATTGTCTGGATCGTTTACGCACTGGTGTTCTTCGGCACCATCGTCAAGCGCAAGACCAAGCACATCTATGTCGGTAACTGGTTCTACGGCGCGTTCATTGTCGTGACCGCGATGCTGCACATCGTCAACCACATGTCGCTGCCGGTCAGCCTGTTCAAGTCCTACTCGGCCTACTCGGGTGCGACTGACGCGATGATCCAGTGGTGGTACGGCCACAACGCCGTAGGTTTCTTCCTGACCACCGGCTTCCTGGGGATGATGTACTACTTCGTTCCGAAGCAGGCCGAGCGTCCGATCTACTCCTATCGCCTGTCCATCGTGCACTTCTGGGCGCTGATCACCCTGTACATCTGGGCCGGTCCGCACCACCTGCACTACACCGCTCTGCCGGACTGGGCACAATCGCTGGGCATGGCGATGTCGATCATCCTGCTGGCTCCGAGCTGGGGCGGCATGATCAACGGCATGATGACCCTGTCGGGCGCCTGGCATAAGCTGCGCACCGACCCGATCCTGCGTTTCCTGGTCGTGTCGCTGGCGTTCTACGGCATGTCGACCTTCGAAGGTCCGATGATGGCCATCAAGACCGTCAACTCGCTGTCTCACTACACTGACTGGACCATCGGCCACGTACACGCCGGTGCCTTGGGCTGGGTAGCGATGATCTCGATCGGCGCGATCTACCACATGATCCCGAAACTGTTCGGTCGCGCGCAGATGCACAGCACTGGCCTGATCAACACGCACTTCTGGCTCGCGACCATCGGTACCGTTCTGTACATCGCGTCGATGTGGGTCAACGGCATTACCCAGGGTCTGATGTGGCGTGCAATCAACGATGACGGCACCCTCACCTACTCGTTCGTCGAAGCGCTGCAAGCCAGCCACCCTGGTTTCATCGTTCGCGCCTTGGGCGGTGCGTTCTTTGCCAGCGGCATGCTGTTCATGGCCTACAACGTATGGCGCACCGTACGTGCCTCGAACCCGGCTGAAGCTGCAGCCGCCGAACAGATTGCTGTAGTTGGAGCTCACTGATGAAGCATGAAGCAGTCGAGAAGAATATTGGCCTGCTGGCCTTCTTCATGGTTATTGCCGTCAGCATCGGCGGCCTGACCCAGATCGTTCCGCTGTTTTTCCAGGACGTCACCAACAAGCCGGTCGAAGGCATGAAGCCGCGTCCCGCCCTTGAACTGGAAGGCCGCGACATCTACATCGCCAACGGTTGTGTCGGCTGCCACTCGCAGATGATCCGCCCGTTCCGCGCTGAAACCGAACGTTACGGCCACTACTCGGTTGCCGGTGAAAGCGTCTGGGATCACCCGTTCCTGTGGGGTTCCAAGCGTACCGGTCCGGACCTGGCCCGTGTCGGCGGTCGTTACTCCGATGACTGGCAGCGTGCGCACTTGTACAACCCGCGCAACGTCGTGCCTGAGTCGAAAATGCCGGCGTACCCGTTCCTCGTGGAAAACAAGCTCGACGGCAAAGACACCGCCAAGAAAATGGAAGTCTTGCGCACGCTCGGCGTTCCTTACACCGACGAAGACATCGCCGGTGCCAAGGATGCTGTGAAGGGCAAAACCGAAATGGACGCGCTGGTGGCCTATCTGCAAGGCCTGGGCACCATCATCAAAAGCAAACGGTGATTTAGATGGATATCGGGATGATTCGTGGCCTGGGCACCGTTGTTGTGATGGTGGCCTTCATCGGTCTGGCGTTGTGGGTGTTCAGCCCCAAGCGCAAGTCGGAGTTTGAAGACGCGACCTTGCTGCCTTTCGCGGATGATCCCGAAGCCATCAAGCACGTCGAGCAAGCTTCTAGGAGTAACAAAGAATGACTACGTTCTGGAGTCTGTACGTCACAGTCCTCAGTCTCGGCACCA
Organism: Pseudomonas sp. C9; assembly: GCF_002000165.1. Classification (NCBI taxonomy): domain Bacteria; kingdom Pseudomonadati; phylum Pseudomonadota; class Gammaproteobacteria; order Pseudomonadales; family Pseudomonadaceae; genus Pseudomonas; species Pseudomonas sp. C9. The sequence continues at coordinate 1,112,755 of NZ_MPAK01000001.1, forward strand.
TCTTCGCCCTGACCTGGCTGCTGCTGTCCACCCGCAAGGGTCAGCGCACCGAGCAGACGGATGAAACGGTTGGCCACTCCTTCGACGGGATCGAGGAGTACGACAACCCACTGCCAAAATGGTGGTTCATGCTGTTCGTGGGCACCATCATTTTTGCCCTGGGTTACCTGGTGCTCTACCCGGGCCTGGGCAACTGGAAAGGCTTGCTGCCGGGTTACAACTACCTGGATAACGAGAAGCAGACCGCGTTCGCCAACGGCCAGGCCGGCTGGACCGGCGTTCACGAATGGGAAAAGGAAATGGCCAAGTCGGACGCCAAGTTCGGCCCGATTTTCGCCAAGTTCGCGTCCATGCCTATCGAAGAAGTCGCCAAAGACCCGCAAGCCTTGAAGATGGGTGGCCGCCTGTTCGCCTCCAACTGCTCGGTTTGCCACGGTTCCGACGCCAAAGGCGCTTATGGCTTCCCTAACCTGACCGACGCCGACTGGCGCTGGGGCGGCGAGCCGGAAACCATCAAGACCACCATCATGGGCGGCCGTCACGCGGTCATGCCGGCGTGGGCTGACGTGATCGGCGAGCAAGGCGTTTCCGACGTCGCGGCGTTTGTCCTGACCAACCTCGATGGCCGCAAACTGCCGGAAGGCACCAAGGCTGACCCGGTTGCCGGTCAAAAGCTGTTCGCTGCCAACTGCGTGGCCTGCCACGGTCCGGAAGGCAAAGGTACGCCAGCGATGGGCGCACCCAACCTGACCCACCCGGCCGCGTTCATCTACGGTTCGAGCTTCGCTCAATTGCAGCAGACCATCCGTTACGGCCGTCAGGGCCAGATGCCTGCGCAAGAGCAACTGCAAGGCAACGACAAGGTTCACTTGTTGGCTGCTTATGTCTACAGCCTCTCTCACGGTGAGAAGGCTCCGGCGGCAGACGCTCAGTAAGGCAAACGCCTGATGCAACAAAAAACGGCCCCGCCAATGAGAATTGGCGGGGCCGTTTTCGTTGAAGATAATCAGTGAAGGTTTACTTGACTGGAATCGTTTTCACGAAGGTGCGGCTCGGCCAGTGGTTCCCTTTGACAAGGTCAACGGTCACGGATTTGCGGTCCTTCGAAAAGTTGGCAATCAAGTACGTCTGCTGTGAAGCTGCGCCGCTCAGGAACAAGGGCACATCGCCCAAAAAGTATCCACCGTGAAATCCCCCGGCGTCCTCGTGTATATGACCTGCGAAGACAGCGGTGACCTTGTAATCCGCGACGATCCTGCGGAATCTGGCGACCTGTTCCGTGCTGCCTTTCCAGTAACTTGGTTTATGCATGTTAAGAATGATGATCTGACCTTTGGAGCGTGCTTCTTTCAAATCCTGCTCCAGCCAATCCAGCGAGTCCGTTATCTCGAAAGTAGTCGGGTTCAGAGGGTGGTAAATTCGGTCCGTGTACGTCGGTTCGTTATTCAATTGAACAAAATGTACATCCCCGACATCTCTGGACCAAGCGAGGCTTCCGGAATACAACCTGTTAAAGAAAGGACCACTGATCTTCAAATCAAAACTCCCAACTTTGTCGCGATGGTGCGCCTCAAAATCGGTAATACTGCCCGCAGCACAACTATTGGAAAAACAATCAAGACCTTCATAATCATGATTACCCAATCCGTATACAAAATCGCTACCGAAATACTTCTTCTGCACCGAGCGGATATAGGAACGCTGCCAGCCATGACCATACGCCGTGATATCACCGTTGATCATGACGGGAACTTCCAACCATGGACGGCTCTTCCTGAAATGAGCAATGTCGGAGTACTGACTTTCGATCAGCGTTCTGGATCGGGCCTGTTGTTCAGAATCTGACTCTTCTACACCCGCGTCCGTTTTGTCAGTCCAGGGGTATTGCGGATCAGATGTAAATATCGCGAACTCAGGATTTTTCGTGCTCGGCACATACGCAGCATTACTGACTAGCGAGATCATCGCGAGACTGACAATCAAACAACTTTTAACTAACAACATCATTGAATTCCATTTCCATTAAACTAAACAAGAACGGCGACTCTTCGCCGAAAACAAACTTATGTCAAAAGACCGAAGATTAAAATACGTAACAGCCATCTAATTAATGAATAGTATTTCAGAAACCGCAAGCACCAAAATTATTAAAGCTGGGTGTTTTTATATAAAACAGCAAAACCGGTGCCGAACATACAGAAGCGAAAGGTCTGTCCGGTCGCCCACCTACCAGAAATCAGCAGATCGATGAACCTCATCGCCAAAAATTCGTCCATACTTCTGAAGTCAATTGATCTGAATCATGTTTTGTTACATTCGCTACACCATTCATGATTTTCCACCAACGCGACTAAAGGTCGCACCCTTGAGCTAGAGCTTCAGGCGTATCATTGGGCCACTGCAACAGCCCTTTTTGACCGCGGTCGGCATGTACTGACCGGGGCATTTTTCCACTGCCGTGGGATGCAACGATGAGCAATCAGATTCCGGTACACGACGTTACTCCACCCAACAAGAACGCGAACAACAGCGTCGACCTCTACGCCTCTCGGGAAAAAATCTACACCCGCGCCTTCACCGGTTTGTTCCGCAACCTGCGAATGATGGGCGGCGCCTTTTTGTTTTTGTTGTATTTCGGCACGGTGTGGCTGAACTGGGGCGGCCATCAAGCCGTCTGGTGGAACCTGCCGGAGCGTAAATTCTTTATTTTTGGTGCGACCTTCTGGCCTCAGGATTTCATCCTGCTGTCGGGCATTTTGATCATCAGTGCCTTCGGCCTGTTCTTCATCACCGTCTACGCCGGCCGGGTCTGGTGCGGCTATACCTGCCCGCAAAGTGTCTGGACATGGATTTACATGTGGTGCGAAAAGGTCACCGAAGGTGACCGCAACCAGCGCATCAAACTCGACAAGGCGCCCATGAGCGCCAACAAGCTCCTGCGCAAATTCAGCAAGCATTCGATGTGGTTGTTGATCGGGTTTGTCACCGGCCTGACCTTCGTCGGTTACTTCTCGCCCATCCGCGAACTGGTTTTCGACTTTTTCACCGGCGAAGCCGATGGCTGGTCGTACTTCTGGGTCGGCTTCTTCACCCTTGCCACTTACGGCAATGCCGGTTGGCTGCGCGAACAGGTGTGCATTTACATGTGCCCCTACGCTCGTTTCCAGAGCGTGATGTTCGACAAAGACACCCTGATCGTCTCCTACGATCCGCGTCGTGGTGAGTCCCGCGGGCCTCGCAAGAAAGGCATCGACTACAAGGCGCAAGGCCTTGGCGATTGCATCGATTGCACCATGTGCGTCCAGGTCTGCCCGACCGGCATCGACATCAGAGACGGCCTGCAAATCGAGTGCATCGGGTGCGCGGCCTGTATCGACGCCTGCGACGCGATTATGGACAAAATGGACTACCCGCGCGGCCTGATCAGCTACACCACCGAGCACAACCTGTCCGGGCAAAAAACCCATAAACTGCGTCCGCGCCTGATCGGCTATGCCGTGGTGCTGCTGGCGATGATCTCGTTGTTGATCACCGCGTTCTTCATGCGTTCGCTGGTCGGTTTCGACGTCAGCAAAGACCGCGTGCTGTACCGCGAGAACGCCGAAGGCCGGATCGAAAACGTCTACAGCCTGAAAATCATGAACAAAGACCAGCGCGACCATACCTACGTGCTGGAAGCCACTGGTTTGCCGGACCTCAGGCTGCAAGGCAAGCGCGAGATCAAAGTCGCCGCCGGGGAAATTTTCAGCCAGCCGGTGGAACTGTCCAGCGCACCAGAACAACTGCCATCGAGCACCAACGAGGTGAAATTCATCCTCAAGGATGCCGATGACAACAGCGTTCATGTTGAAGCCAAGAGCCGATTCATCGGCCCACAAATTCGTTGAGAGAAGTGATCATGCCCGCAGCAACTGCCGCAAGTCCTTGGTACAAGCACCTTTGGCCGTGGATCATCATCGGGATTCTGGCCTGTTCGGTGACCCTGACCTTGTCCATGGTGACTATCGCGGTGAACAACCCGGACAACCTGGTGAACGACAACTACTACGAGGCTGGCAAAGGCATCAACCGCTCGCTTGACCGTGAACTGCTGGCCCAGACCCTGCAACTTCACGCCAGCGTTCATCTGGACGGCGTGACCGGCGAAGTCGACCTGCACTTGAACGGCAACAGCCAACCGAAAACCCTGGAACTGAACCTGATCTCGCCGACGCAGCCGGAGAAGGATCGCAAGATCACGCTCGCGCGTAGCGAAACAGAGCAGGGCCGCTACATTGGCCAAGTGAACGACAAGGTCGATGGCCGTCGCTTTGTGGAACTGCTAGGGGTTGAGGGTGACAAAACCTGGCGCCTGTTCGAAGAAGAACAGGTCAGCCACGACAAAGACCTGCTGCTGGGCGATGAGCCGCTGCAAGGCGCGGAAGACCTGAAGAAGTAAGACCCTGCGCTTCGCGCATCGCGGGCAAGCCCGCTCCCACAGTGGATCGCGGTCTCCTGTGGGAGCGAGCTTGCTCCGGGCGGCGTTCCGACGATGAAGCCCTCCCGAACGATATAGACTCCACTTCATGACCAGTCCAACCCCCTGCTACCACTGCGCCCTGCCCGTCCCGGCCGGCAGCCGCTTTACCGCTGCGGTCCTGGGTGAAACCCGTGAGTTCTGCTGCCCGGGTTGCCAGGCCGTGGCCGAGGCCATTGTGGCCGGTGGGCTGGAAAGCTATTACCAGCATCGCAGCGAGTCATCGGCCAACCCCGAAGCCTTGCCGGTGCAGTTGGTGGATGAACTGGCGCTGTACGACCGCGCCGACGTGCAAGCGCCGTTCGTGCGCCACGACGGCGAACTCGCCGAGACCACGTTGTTGATGGAAGGCATCAGTTGCGCCGCGTGCGGATGGTTGATCGAGAAACACCTGCGCAGCTTGCCGGCCGTGGCCGAAGCACGCTTGAACCTGTCCAACCATCGCTTGCACGTACGCTGGGCTGACGCACAATTACCGTTGAGCCAGATGCTCAGCGAATTGCGCCACATCGGTTATGCCGCCCATCCGTATCAAGCCGACCGCGCCAGCGAACAATTGGCCAGTGAAAATCGCCTGGCCTTGCGTCAGCTCGGTGTCGCGGGGCTGCTGTGGTTCCAGGCAATGATGGCAACCATGGCCACCTGGCCGGAATTCAACATCGACCTAAGTCCCGAACTGCACACCATCCTGCGCTGGGTCGCGCTATTTCTGACCACCCCCATTGTGTTTTACAGCTGCGGGCCGTTTTTCAAAGGCGCCATGCGCGACCTGCGCACCCGCCACCTGACCATGGACGTTTCGGTGTCATTGGCGATTGGCAGCGCCTACCTCGCCGGAATCTGGACCTCGATCACCGGCGTCGGCGAGCTGTATTTCGATGCCGTGGGAATGTTTGCACTGTTCCTGCTCGCCGGCCGCTATCTGGAGCGCCGAGCCAGAGAGCGCACCGCCGCCGCCACCGCACAACTGGTCAATCTGCTGCCCGCTTCCTGCCTGCGCCTGGGCGCGGATGGCCAGAGCGAGCGTATCCTGCTCAGCGAATTGCGCGTGGGCGATCAGGTGCTGGTGCACCCTGGCGCGATTCTGCCAGCTGACGGCAAAATCCTCGACGGCCATTCGAGCATCGATGAATCGCTGCTGACCGGCGAATACCTGCCGCAACCGCGCACGCCGGGCGATGCAGTGACCGCCGGCACACTGAACGTTGAAGGCGCGTTGACGGTGAAAGTTTTGGCACTGGGCCACGACACGCGCCTCTCCGCCATTGTCCGTCTGCTGGACCGGGCGCAGGCCGAAAAACCGCGCCTGGCGGAAATCGCCGACCGCGCCGCCCAGTGTTTTTTGCTGCTGTCGCTGATTGCCGCCGCCGCCATTGGCCTGTTGTGGTGGGAGCTCGATTCATCCCGGGCCTTCTGGATTGTGCTGGCGATGCTCGTCGCCACCTGCCCCTGCGCCTTGTCGCTGGCAACCCCGACGGCACTGACCGCGGCCACCGGCACGTTGCACAAACTCGGCCTGCTGCTAACCCGCGGCCATGTTCTGGAAGGCCTGAACCAGATCGACACGGTGATCTTCGACAAGACCGGGACCCTGACTGAAGGGCGCCTCGCTTTACGTTCAATCCGCCCGCTGGGCGTGCTCGACAGCGACCAGTGCCTGAGCCTCGCCGCTGCACTGGAAAACCGCTCCGAACACCCGATCGCCCGTGCGTTCGGCCGTGCGCCACTGGCCGCCGAAGAAGTCCACAGTACGCCGGGGCTGGGTCTTGAAGGCATGGTCGGCGTACAACGATTGCGCATTGGCCAACCAGGTTTTGTCTGCGAACTCAGTGGTGCAGCCGTGCCATCGATGCCCGATGAAGCGGGTCAATGGCTGCTGCTCGGCGACAGTCAGGGCCCCCTGGCATGGTTTGTCCTCGACGACCGTCTGCGCGCCGATGCCCCAGCGTTGCTGCAAGCCTGCAAGGCGCGTGGCTGGCGCACCTTGTTGCTGTCCGGCGACAGCTCGCCGATGGTCGCCAGCGTCGCCGCCGAACTGGGCATCGACGAGGCCCGAGGCGGTTTGCGTCCGGACGATAAATTGCAGGTCTTGCAACAATTGCACAAGGAAGGCCGCAAGGTGTTGATGCTCGGTGACGGGGTCAACGACGTGCCGGTGCTGGCCGCTGCCGACATCAGCGTGGCGATGGGCTCGGCCACCGATCTGGCGAAAACCAGCGCCGATGCCGTGTTGTTGTCCAACCGCCTCGACGCGCTGGTGCAAGCCTTCAGCCTGGCCCGGCGGACACGTCGGGTGATCATCGAGAATCTGTTGTGGGCCGGGTTGTACAATGGCCTCATGTTGCCGTTCGCCGCCCTTGGCTGGATTACTCCGGTTTGGGCCGCCGTCGGCATGTCGATCAGTTCGCTGACCGTGGTGCTGAACGCCCTGCGCCTGACTCGCCTGCCGAGTGCGCCTGCTGCCCACACCACGCCAGAAACCCGCCCGCTGCCGGCCTGAGCCGCGCGGGCATGGAGTCCACCCATGCCAGCTCTTTACGTGATGATCCCGGCCGCGCTACTGATCGTGGCCATCGCCGTGTACATCTTCTTCTGGGCAGTCGACAGCGGTCAGTACGACGACCTCGACGGACCAGCCCACAGCATTCTGTTTGACGACCAGGATCCGGCACACAAGGCGGCGGTCGACGAAGCCAGCGGCCATCCGGCCAAACCCGACGACAAGGCGCCGCCTCATGCTTGAATTGGCGCCCCTGCTGGTGTCTGCGGTGATTCTCGGATTGCTCGGGGGCGGCCATTGCCTGGGGATGTGCGGCGGCTTGATGGGCGCGCTCACCCTGGCGATTCCCAAGGAGCAACGTAGCCGGCGCTTTCGACTGCTGCTGGCCTACAACCTGGGACGAATTCTCAGCTATGCAACGGCCGGGTTGCTGATCGGCCTGGCAGGCTGGGCCGTGGCGAACAGTCCGGCGGCGATGTTTATGCGGGTAATTGCCGGCTTGCTGCTGATTGCCATGGGCTTGTACCTGGCGGGTTGGTGGAGCGGCCTGACCCGCATCGAAAGCCTGGGTCGCGGCCTGTGGCGGCATATCCAGCCGATTGCCAACAAATTGTTGCCGGTGTCGAGCCTGCCCCGCGCCTTGCTGCTGGGCGCGCTCTGGGGCTGGCTGCCGTGCGGGTTGGTTTACAGCACATTGCTGTGGTCGGCGAGCCAGGGCAATGCGCTGGACAGTGCGTTGTTGATGCTCGCGTTCGGCCTGGGCACCTGGCCGGTGCTGCTGGCCACGGGCCTGGCGGCTGAGCGGGTGACGGCGCTGTTACGCAAACGCAGCGTGCGCATGGCTGGCGGGTTACTGGTGATCCTGTTCGGCATCTGGACCTTGCCGGGGCCACATCAACATTGGCTCATGGGCCACTAGTTCGCAGTCCTGTAGCAGCTGCCGAGCCCGCGAGGCTGCGTTCGGCGGCGAAGCCGTCGTGAAATCAGGCAGCGCGGTCTTTCAGGAGGATCTGGGGCTCAGGGTTTGCGACGGCTTCGCCGCCGAACGCAGCCTCGCGGGCTCGGCAGCTGCTACAAGCCCATGCTCACCGTTGATGCAAATCAAGATGCCCCATCGCCGCACCCCCTAGACTCGCTGCCACTGCCAGCCTATCCGGGGGAATGCCCGCATGATGCTCGACGCCATTCGTTGGGACACCGATTTGATCCGCCGCTATGACCTGGCGGGACCGCGCTACACTTCCTATCCGACCGCTGTGCAATTCAATGGTCAGGTCGGCACGTTCGACCTGCTCCATGCGCTGCGCGACAGCCGCAAAACCCTGCGTCCACTGTCGCTGTACGTGCACGTGCCGTTCTGCGCGAACATTTGCTACTACTGCGCCTGCAACAAAGTCATCACCAAGGACCGCGGCCGAGCCCGACTCTACCTGCAGCGCCTTGAGCAGGAAATCCAGCTGATCGCCTGCCACCTCGACCCGACACAGAAAGTCGAACAACTGCACTTTGGCGGTGGCACCCCGACCTTTCTCAGCCACGATGAACTGCGCCAACTGATGGCGCAGTTGCGTAAAAGCTTCAACTTGCTGGACGACGATTCCGGCGACTATGGCATCGAGATCGACCCTCGCGAAGCCGACTGGTCGACTATGGGCCTGCTTCGCGAGCTGGGTTTCAACCGGGTCAGCATTGGCCTGCAAGACCTCGACCCGGCCGTGCAACGGGCCGTCAATCGCCTGCAAAGCCTGGAAGAAACCCGCGCGGTAATCGACGCAGCCCGGACTCTGCAATTTCGTTCGATCAACATCGATCTCATCTACGGCCTGCCAAGACAGACACCGGAAAACTTTGCTCGCACGGTCGATGAGGTTATCAATCTGCAACCGGATCGGCTCTCGGTGTTCAACTACGCACACCTGCCGGAACGCTTCATGGCGCAACGGCGCATCGACATTGACGAATTGCCGACACCGGCACAGAAACTGGAAACGCTGCAGCGCACCATCGAACAACTGACCGCGGCCGGTTACCGCTACATCGGCATGGACCATTTCGCCCTGCCCGACGACGAACTGGCGATTGCCCAGGAAGAATCGACTCTGCAGCGCAACTTTCAGGGCTATACCACCCACGGTCATTGCGATTTGATCGGCCTTGGGGTGTCAGCCATCAGCCAGATCGGTGATCTGTACTGCCAGAACACCAGCGACCTGGCGCAATACCAGAACACCCTGGCCACGGCTCAATTGGCCACTAGCCGCGGCCTGGTGTGTAACGCCGATGACCGGTTGCGGCGGGCGGTGATACAGCAGCTGATCTGTAATCTCAGCCTGGAGTTCGTCGACATCGAACACGACTTCAACATCGACTTTCGCGGCTACTTCGGCCAATTGTGGCCGCAACTGCAGACCATGGCCGATGATGGCTTGATCACGCTCGACAACGAACGAATCAGCGTGTTGCCGGCCGGTCGCTTGTTGGTCCGCTCGGTGTGCATGGTGTTTGATGCGTATCTGCAACACCTCAGCCACCAGCGGTTTTCCCGGGTGATCTGACTTCTTTGCCAGGGAGGCAGCGTTCAGCATTGACTCAAGGCCAGGTTGAGATGCGACAAAGTGGCACACTCTGGCCTGAATGCCCTTCCGTGGGTTACCCTTACGTCTTATGTGTGTTTTCCCACAAGGATTGAAGAAATGTCTGAGCCAGTCAAATTGCGCGCTCATAACCAGGTCCATTGCAAGGACTGCAGTCTTGCCCCCCTGTGTTTGCCGCTTTCGCTGAATCTGGACGACATGGATGCGCTGGACGAAATCGTCAAACGTGGCCGCCCGCTGAAAAAAGGCGAGTTCCTGTTTCGCCAGGGCGACGCCTTCGATTGCGTCTACGCGGTACGTTCCGGCGCCCTCAAGACCTTCAGCCTGAGCGACGGCGGTGAAGAGCAGCTCACCGGTTTCCACCTGCCGAGTGAACTGGTCGGCCTGTCCGGCATGGATACCGAAACGCACCCTGTTTCCGCGCAAGCGCTGGAAACCACCTCGGTCTGCGAAATTCCTTTCGAGCGCCTCGACGAACTGGCACTGCAACTGCCGCAATTGCGCCGCCAGTTGATGCGCGTCATGAGCCGCGAGATTCGCGACGATCAACAAATGATGCTGCTGCTGTCGAAAAAAACCGCCGATGAGCGCATTGCCACTTTCCTGGTCAACCTGTCGGCACGTTTTCGCGCCCGCGGCTTTTCGGCCAACCAGTTCCGTTTGAGCATGTCACGCAACGAAATCGGCAATTACCTTGGGCTGGCGGTCGAAACCGTGTCCCGGGTCTTTACCCGCTTCCAGCAGAACGAATTGATCGCCGCCGAAGGCAAGGAAATCCGTATTCTCGACCCGATCCAGCTCTGCGCGTTGGCCGGCGGCACCGTCGAAGGTTGATTGTAACCATTGCGGCTGAGCGAAACGGTTCAGCCGCCGTTATACTGCGACGTTTGCAGCCTGCCAGGACACCTCGATGATGGTCTTCGACTCCTTCGACATCAAATCCCTGATCCGCCCCGTGATCGACTTCCCCAAGCCGGGCGTGATCTTTCGTGACATCACCCCGTTGTTCCAGTCGCCGACGGCCCTGCGCCTGGTGATGGACAGTTTTGCTCATCGCTACGTCGAGGCCGATTTCACCCACATCGGTGCGATGGACGCGCGTGGATTCCTGATCGGCTCGGTGCTGGCGTATCAGTTGAACAAGCCACTGGTACTGTTCCGCAAGCAAGGCAAGCTGCCGGCCGATGTGCTGGCCGAAGGTTATGCGACCGAATACGGCGAAGCGTTCCTCGAAGTCCATGCCTACAGTCTGTGCGAGGGCGATTCGGTGGTGATGTTCGATGACCTGATCGCCACCGGTGGCACGTTGATTGCGGCAGCAAACCTGATTCGGCGCATGGGTGCGCGGGTGCATGAAGCGGCAGCGATCATTGATTTGCCGGAGCTTGGCGGATCGCAGCGACTGGAAGACATGGGCATTCCTACGTTCTGCCTGACGCAGTTTGCGTTGAGCGATAAGTAAACGGTGCCTGTACCGACGCCATCGCGAGCAAGCTCGGCTCCCACAGTGATCTATGTCGTATACACGATTTGTGTCCGGCGACATTCTCCTGTGGGAGCCGAGCTTGCTCGCGATGACGCCAGCCACTACACCGCCGATTAAAGCCCCATCTGCTTACTGATGATCTCGTTCATCACTTCCCGCGTCCCGCCACCAATCGACAGAATCCGGTTATCGCGGTACAGCCGTTCCACCAGGCTTTCACGCATATAGCCCAAACCACCCAGGATCTGCACCGCATCGTTGACGATCCGGTCAGCCGTGTCGGTGGCAAAATTCTTGGCCATTGAAATTTCCTTGATCACACTCTGCCCCGCCGCCATTTTCGCCGCCTGGCGATAGGTAAATTCCCGGGACACTTCCAGCGCTGTCGCCATCTCGGCGAGGCGGTGTTTGATGACCTGGAACTTGCCGACAGGCCTACCGAAGGCTTCGCGCTGGCGGGCCCACTTCAGGCTCTCCTCCAGCGCAAGCTGCGCGGTCATGTTGGCCATCAACGCCAGCGCCAGTCGCTCACTTTGAAAGTTACCCATGATGCAGGCGAATCCCATGTTTTCGACGCCGATCAGATTACCCACGGGCACACGACAATCGTCAAAGAACAATTCGGCGGTGTCCGACGCCCACCAGCCCATTTTCTTCAATTGACGACCGACAGAGAAACCGGGCGTGCCCTTCTCGATCAGCAACAGGCTGATACCGCCAAAACCCGGCTCGCCGGTGCGCACCGCGACGGTGTAGAAATCGGCGCGAATGCCGCTGGTGATAAAGGTCTTGCTGCCGCTGACCCGGTAAAACTCGCCGTCACGCACGGCGCGGGTTTGCAGGTTGGCGACGTCGGAACCGCCGCTGGGCTCGGTGACGGCCAGGGCACTGATCTTCTCGCCGGCCAGCACTTGCGGCACCACGCGATCACGGACTTCAGGCCTGGCCCACTTGAGGATCGGTGGCAAGCCGATGTCCAGCGAACCGAGACCGGCTACAAGCCCGCCGGAGCCACAGCGCATCAGTTCTTCGCTGGCCGCGACCTTGGCAAACAGATCACCTTCATGACTGCCGCCGAGTGCCTCGGGGTAGCCAATGCCCAGAATCCCGGCAGCACCGGCCTTGAGGTAGAGCTCACGGGGAAAGCTTTCAGCTTCCTCCCACAGATCAATGTCCGGGAGAATCTCACGCTCGACGAAACGTCTGACGCTGTCTCGGACCAATTGGTGGCAGGGATCGAAGTATTCCTGAAAGGCAGGCATCGGCGAACTCCACTGAAGGTTCAGCGAAGTTAACCGAGCGCTTGCTTGGTTTTCAACAGGAATGTGTGGAACAGGGTGACCGAGGTAAGCCTTTCGCGAGCAGGCTCACTCCTACAGGGGCTCTGTGAATGCCACAAATCCCGTGTGGGAGCGGGCTTGCCCGCGAAGAGGCCCGTTCAGGCACTAGAGGGCTATCGGCTTACGCCCGGCAAACGAATGCGCCAACGTCCCGCCATCCACCAGCTCCAGCTCGCCACCCAATGGCACACCGTGGGCGATACGCGAGGCAATCAGGCCTTTATTACTGAGCAACTGCGCAATGTAGTGCGCCGTCGCCTCGCCTTCTACCGTCGGGTTGGTGGCGAGGATGACTTCAGCAAAGGTACCGGCCTCTTCAATCCGCGCCATCAACTGCGGAATACCAATCGCCTCAGGCCCGAGGCCATCAAGCGGCGACAAATGCCCCTTGAGCACGAAGTAGCGGCCGCGGAAGCCCGTCTGCTCCACCGCATAGACGTCCATCGGCCCTTCCACCACGCACAACAAGGTGTCGTCGCGACGGGTATCCGCGCACTGCGGGCACAGGTCATCTTCAGTCAGCGTGCGGCACAGGCGGCAATGGCCCACCCCTTCCATGGCCTGGCTCAAGGCCAACGCCAGTCGCGAACCACCGCTGCGATCGCGTTCAAGCAGTTGCAGCGCCATACGCTGGGCGGTTTTCTGACCCACGCCCGGCAAAATTCGCAGGGCGTCGATCAGTTGGCGAATCAAAGGGCTGAAGCTCATGGGGAAACGTCCGACAAAACAACGAGACGCGGTTTATACCCGCGCCTCTCATTAGCGTCAAATACTCAGTCTTGCGCGACCCGCACCACCAGTTTGCCGAAGTTGCGCCCTTCCAGCAGACCGATGAACGCTTCGGGTGCCTGCTCCAGCCCGTCGACCACGTCCTCGCGGAATTTAACCTTGCCGTCGCGCACCCATGGCGCCATGGCACTGATGAATTCCGGCTGGCGGTCACCGTAGTCGTCGAACACGATGAAGCCCTGAATACGCACGCGTTTGGTCAATAGCGTGCGCTGCAACAGCGGCAGGCGATCCGGGCCTTTCGGCGCCTCGGAGGCGTTGTAACCGGCAATCAGGCCGCACAGTGGAATGCGGGCCTTGGCATTGAGTAACGGCACTACCGCGTCGAACACATGACCGCCTACGTTCTCGTAATAGATGTCGATGCCATTGGGACAGGCTTTGGCCAGTAGCTCGGCGAAATCAGCCGCCTTGTGATCGATGCAGGCATCGAAGCCCAACTCCTCGACCACGTAACGGCACTTCTCTGCACCACCGGCCACACCCACTACGCGCAGGCCCTTGATTTTCGCCACCTGCCCGACCACCGAGCCCACCGCGCCGGATGCCGCCGCGACCACCAGGGTTTCGCCGGACTTCGGCTGACCGATGTCCATCAAGCCCATATAAGCCGTCATGCCCGGCATTCCCAGTACACCGAGGGCCATCGACGGACTCGGCAATCCGGACGGCACCGGGATGATGTTGCGACCGTCACTGATGCTGTGGCTTTGCCAGCCGGTAGCGCCTACCACGATATCCCCTTCCTGGAATTTTGGATTCAACGAGCGCTCGACCCGGCTGACAGCCCCACCGGTCATGACCTCGTCGATTTCTACCGGTGCTGCGTAGGACGGCGCGTCACTCATGCGCCCGCGCATGTAAGGGTCCAACGACAAGTAGAGGGTTTTGAGCAATAACTGGCCGTCAGTGAGGTCCGGCAACGCCTCCCTTTCCAGGCGGAAATTCTCTGGCGTCGGCGCGCCGACCGGGCGGGACGCCAGGACGATACGTTGGTTGAGGGTCAATGCTTGAGGCATGTGAGCGTCTCCTTTGATCGAGAATTGGGCGGTATAGGGAAGCAGACCTTTGTGGCAGCATCGGGTTCGAAGTTTCCTCAGCTTTACAGAGGTGACTTCATCGCGGGCAAGCCATGCTCCCACAGGATTCAGGTGATCCCTGTGGGAGCGGGCTTGCCCGCGAAGGCTGCCTCAAGACGTCACACTTCAACAGCAAGAAACAAAAATGCCAGGCGCGATGCCTGGCATTTTTTTGTAGCTCATCCGACGCGCTTTAGCGAATCAGAATGGCAGCTTCATGCCCGGCGGCAATTGCATGCCAGCGGTCATGCCGGACATTTTGTCCTGGCTGTTGGCTTCGATCTTGCGCACAGCGTCGTTGACGGCGGCGGCAACGACCGCTTCCAGCATTTCCTTGTCGTCTTCGCTCAGGCCTTCGACCAGGCTTGGGTCGATGGTCACGCTCTTGACGTCATGACGACCGGTCATGACCACGGTGACCATATCGCCGCCGGCTTTACCGATGACTTCAGCATTGGCCAATTCTTCCTGCATCTTGGCCATTTTTTCCTGCATCTGCTGCGCCTGCTTCATCAGGCCGGCCATGCCACCTTTCATCATGGGAATCACCTCGAAAGTACTTGGATTAAAACAGCGCCCGGCCCATGTGACCGAACGCCTTCAGTTATTAGCCCTGACTGACCAGAGCGTCGACAGGTTCAATAGTATCGTTACGGATCACCGCACCGAACTGCTGCATCATTTGCTGGATGAACGGATCACCGTGGATCGACTCTTCGGCTTCGCGCTGACGGTTGGCACGGCGCCTGGACGCGGCCTGGGCCGGGGTTTCCTGTTCCGGCTTGATCAGTTCCATGGTCAGGGTCAGTGTGCGCCCGTGAAACTGGTTCAGTGCATCGTTGAGACGACGCTGCTGGGTCGCGTTGAACAAGGCGCTGTGGGCCGGGTCCAGGTGCATCAGCCAGTGATCGCCCTCGACGGATATCAGTGTGCAGTTGGCGGCGATGCTGCCCGTCATGCCGGAGATCGGCAGTTTCGGGAACAGCTCCAGCCATTGCAGCGCCAGGCCCGTGGCCGGCATTGCAGCGGGTTCCGGCTCCGGTTCCGGCGCGGGTTCGGCGGTATGTTCGCTCGCCAGCTCATCGAGATAACTGTAGGCCGAATCCATGTCCGGCTCGATGTAATCCTCGTCCAGCGGCGGCTCGTCGTCCAGGTCCATGCCCGGCGTGGCGGCATCGACTTGGGCCACGGAAGGTTCCGGGATGGGCGCAGCGGCCCATTCCTGCGCATCCGGCACCACGCTGTCCGGCGTCGGCAGCGGCATCGGTGGCAAATCCGGCTGCTCGCCAGCAGTTTCCAGAACTGGCTCAACAGCAGGTTGCTGGACAACTTCAGGCTCGACCGGATCATTCCACGGCAGGTCGACGACGGCTTCGACCGCCACCGGCGCAACGACTGGCTCGGGCACCACAACGGGTGCAACCGGCTCAGGCTCGGGTGCTGGAGCGGGCGCAACAACGGCCGCGACTGGCGCAGGCGAAGGCATAACAGGTGCTACTGCCGCAGCGACTACCGGCGCAACAACCGGCGCGGCAGCCACTGAATTTGCGGAATCAACTGTGGCCTGGCTGATCCCCACTGGCTTTAGCGGTTGCCTCGGGGCGTCGGCGGTGTCTGCCGGGCGGAAGGCAAGCATCCGCAGCAGGACCATTTCAAAGCCACCACGCGGGTCGGGGGCCAGCGGCAAATCGCGGCGACCGATCAGGCCCATCTGATAATAAAACTGCACGTCTTCGGCCGGCAATGCCTGGGCCAGCGCCAGCACCCGGTCACGGTCGCCGTGACCATTGTCGACGCCTTCAGGCAAGGCCTGGGCGATGGCGACACGGTGCAGCACGTTGAGAATTTCCGAGAGCACGCCGTTCCAGTCCGGGCCTTGTTCAGCCAAATGACGGACACCTTCGAGCAACGCCTTGGCGTCACCTTCGATCAACGCATGCAAAACGTCGTAGACCTGGCCGTGATCCAGCGTGCCGAGCATCGCCCGCACGTCGGCGGCCATGACCTTGCCTTCACCAAAAGCGATGGCCTGGTCGGTGAGGCTCATGGCATCGCGCATCGAGCCATCGGCGGCACGGCCCAGCAACCACAGTGCATCATCTTCGAACGGCACGTTCTCGACACCCAGCACGTGGGTCAAATGCTCGACCACACGTTCCGGCGTCATGTTCTTCAGGGAGAATTGCAGGCACCGCGACAGAATGGTTGCAGGAAGTTTCTGCGGATCGGTCGTCGCCAGGATGAACTTGACGTAGGGTGGCGGCTCTTCAAGGGTTTTCAACAACGCATTGAAGGAATGGCTGGAGAGCATGTGCACTTCGTCGATCAGGTAGACCTTGAAGCGCCCGCGGCTTGGGGCGTATTGCACGTTGTCGAGCAGTTCGCGGGTGTCCTCGACCTTGGTCCGGCTCGCGGCGTCGATCTCGATCAGGTCGACAAAGCGCCCCTCATCGATTTCGCGGCACACCGAGCACTCGCCACACGGTGTCGACGTGATACCTGTTTCACAGTTCAGGCATTTGGCGATGATGCGTGCGATGGTGGTCTTGCCGACCCCCCGCGTACCGGTAAACAAGTAGGCGTGGTGCAGCCGCTGGCTGTCCAAGGCATTGATCAGAGCCTTGAGCACATGGGTCTGGCCGACCATTTCGCGGAACGAGCGCGGACGCCATTTACGTGCAAGAACCTGATAACTCATCGAAAACCGTCGCAACTAAGGAACAGAAGCGGCTAATGCTAGCGGAGCAAGGCCAAAATTGCATCCGGTGTGCTCGTCTAATCTGGCTAAGCTGCGCGTTTGGGGCTTTAATCGGCTCGGGTTTCAGTTGTACTGGAGCGTTTATGCGTTGTGCCTTGGGGGCATTGCTGTGGATAAGTCTGAACGTCGCCGCCGCCGAGACGCCGCTGCGTTTTGTCATCCCCGACAGTTGGGCCATGCCAATGGTGCAACTGGATCACGGCCGCCCGACCCAGGGCATCCTGTATGACGTGATGCTCAGCCTCGCCACCCAGGTCGGAGTACCCGCCGAGTTTCATGTAATGCCTCGGGCACGTGTACAAGGCGCCATGGAGCATGGCGACGTTGATATCCGCTGCTACGCCGCGCAGTCCTGGCTTCCGAATCAGTCCGGCGACTACATCTGGAGCATTCCGCTGTGGTTTCAACGCGACGTGCTGACCAGCCAGCAAGACCCTCCTGCCTCCGTGCTGCCTGCCAATTTGTCACGCCAACCCATCGGCACAGTGCTGGGCTATACCTATCCGACGCTGCAACCATTGTTTGATGCCGATCGCCTGCACCGCGAAGACGCGCGCAATCAGGAACAAGTGCTGGAAAAACTCAACGCCGGGCGCTATCGCTATGCCGTGAGCAATCAATGGACACTGGATTGGTTCAATCAGCGCCTGCTGCCCGAGCGGCAGCTCAAAGCAGTGGCCGTGGTGCAGGAACAGCGGGTCGGTTGCTACATACGCAATGACCCCAAGGTGCCGGTGCAACGAATTCTGCGCACCTTGTTGCGAATGAAAATGTCGGGGGAAATCGATGACTACATTCGTCTGTATATTGGCACCCCCGCAAGCCTGTAGCAGCTGGCGAAGCCTGCGTCCGACTGCGCAGTAGTCGTAAATCCTGTATCCACGGTACATCTGGAAAACTGCGTCGCCTGATTTTACGACTGCTGCGCAGTCGGACGCAGGCTTCGCCAGCTGCTACAGGGACGTCACCAGCCGCCATTGCGCCGGTGCGACAAACGCCGCCACCCAGCCAGGCACCTCTTCAGGTGGCATGGGTCTCGCGATGAAATAACCCTGGGCAATCTCGCAGCCCATTTGCAACAGCAATTCACCGTGCTCAACGCTTTCCACCCCCTCGGCGATCACTCGTCGGCCAAACGCCCGGGCCAGCCCGATCACGGCAGTGGTCAGCGCCAGATCATCGCAGTCATCAAGCATGTCGCGAATGAACGACTTGTCGATCTTGATCGTTTGCGTGCGCAAACGCTTGATGTAGCTCAGCGACGAATAACCGGTGCCAAAGTCGCCCAGTGAAAACTGCACCCCCAGCGCCTGACAGGCCTGCAAACATGCCGTGACATGATGAATGTTCTCAATGGCGACTGACTCGACGACTTCCAGGTCAAGCATCTGCGGGGGAACGTGGGCATGCCTTGCCAGCACCTGTTTGAGCCGCTCAACAAAATCCGCTCGCTGAAAATGCCGTGCCGCGACATTGACGCTGATCGGCCAGCTCTGCCCCATCTGCTGCCAGCGATGCAGCTGCAACAGGACCTGATCCATCACCCATTCGCCGATGTCGATGATCAGGTCCGTCTCTTCTACCGGCGGCAGGAAATCCCTGGCCCGCAGCATGCCGTTTTGTGGATGGTCCCAACGCAACAGCGCCTCGAAACCGACCACCTCGCCCAACCGCATGTTGACCTTGGGCTGGAAATGCAGGCGCAACTCACCGGCCGTCAGCGCCTGACGCATGCGCTGGACAGTCTGGTGAGTTGCCTTGATCTCACGATCCCGGGACACATCAAACAGATGAAAACGGTTGCGTCCACGCTGCTTCGCCACGTACATGGCCTGATCGGCATGACGCAACAGGGTTTCGGCGTTTTCGTTATCGAGGGGAAACAGCGTGACACCAATGCTGGCGAACACATGGATGTCCTTGCCGTGCAGCGAGTACGGCGCCGAAACCGCCCCCAGCACCCGGTTCAACGCCGCACGCAATTGCGGTAGATCGCGAATATGACGCAGCACCAGCACAAACTCGTCGCCGGCCAATCGCGCCACCACATCCTCGCCGCGCACGATGTCGCGCAAACGCCGGGCCACCTCGACCAGCAACACATCGCCGCTGGCATGACCGTAGCCATCGTTGACCGCCTTAAAACCGTCGAGATCAAGCATGCACACCGCCAACGGGATGTCTTCCTGTCGGGACATCGCCAGTGCCTGATCCAAAAGGTCCGAGAGATACGCTCGATTGGGCAATCCGGTCAGCGCGTCATGCCCTACCCGCCATTGCAAGACGTGCAGCAACTCGCGCTTTTCACTGATGTCGAACCGAATCGACAGGTATCGATCGACCCGTCCGGTGGCATCGTCGAGCACCGGCACCATGGTGCTGTCGACCCAGTAAAGGCTGCCGTCCTTGGCGCGATTGCAGATTTCCCCCTTCCACACACCGCCCAACGCAATGGTGCGCCACATGGCAGAAAAGAAATCGGTGGGATGTTGGCCGGAATTGAGGAGACGATGATTCTGGCCGATCAGCTCTTCACGGCTATAGCCAGACACGTCACAGAATTGGTCATTGACGTAGGTGATCCGTCCTTCCAGATCCGTCTCGGAAAAAATGGCGGCGGCATCCACGGCCCTTCGGTATTTATCATCCATGAATCAGGCTCGTTGTCGCTGGCGGAGGGGTGGCGCAAACACGTTTCATCCCGAGACCCGTAGGCGATGGTTCCCGCAGAACCGCAGATCAATCAGGCGAAAAACCTCGTGCAAGTCTGACGAGGGAGCGCAATGCTGACAGCTTCACATCGCCCAATCTCCGGAATGGCGTCACCCAATGCCGCTCAAGGGTGGCAATTCTACGAAACGCATCACATTTTGCAAGACAAGGTGATGAAACATGCCGTTGTCTAATGTAAAAATCTATCGTTAAGTTCTTGATTCTAAATTGGAATTGAGCAATGCAAATTTCAAGTTTGGGTCCAGCCATCCGACGCTACCGCAAGGTCGCGGGGCTTACTCAGGCTGAACTCGGTGAAAAGACCGGCTTTGACCCCAAAACCATCAGCCGCTTTGAAACGGGCACCTATACCCCCAGCGTGGAAGCGTTGTTCCTGCTTGCCGACGTGCTGGGTGTGAAGCTGGCCGCTTTTTTCGCAGACCTGGGCGATGAAGATGAGCAGCGGGCGTATCTGTTCGGTGTCATACACAAAGCCACCCCGAAGGAACTGGGAAAGCTGATTGCAGCGGTTGACCAGGCCTTGTCCAAGCCTTAGTGCATAAATGACAAAAGGAGGCCGACTTGTCTGATGCGACAGGTCGGCCTCCTTTTTTATTGTGCGCTCCGAAAATCGGAAACGACGAAACACCGCCCTGGACGTGATCCATGGCAGAGAAGACAAATAAGTATTTTCAAACCGATAACGCGAGAGAGGGCTCGCGTGGCGTTAAGGTGGTAACCCCACCAGCCACACCCCGGCACACAATGTTCCCGCTGTGGCTGCTGCCTTCCGGCTCTGACCAGGTTCACGGGTAATCGTTGCGGGGGGACCGATGGGGTCACCATAACGACGCTCACCTGACGGCGAGCCGCGCCATTGTACCTATCTGAGACGAAGTTACAACCGTTGGTGCGGATTAAAAAATATGAGCCGCTTCAAGGACATGCAATGCCTCTGAAACACCGCTGTCTGTAGCAGCTGCCGAGCCCGCGAGGCTGCGTCCGGCTGCGAAGCAGACGTAAAATCAGAGGACGCGGTTTTTCAGATAAACCACGATCACCCAACAGGCGACTGCTTCGCAGCCGGACGCAGCCTCGCGGGTTCGACAGCTGCTACAAGCGGACGTCCAATTGAGCGATCGTCACAGCTCCTGCATCACCTCATCCGCCCTGCCGCCCTCTTGCTGGATCACCAAGTGAATAAAATGCAGCTTGACGATCACCGCCGGCGGCAACACGAACGGATAGAAATCCGGCTGCCCCATGCTGCGCGAAAGCTCATTGAGCATGCCGGCCAGTTCGATCCATGCATTGACGAACGACAGGAACGCCCCACCGCCGGGATGCTGTGGATCGTAGAGTGTGCTTAGGGGAAATGGCTGGTAATCAAGATCCATTTCCCGCGCACTCATGCCGAATCCCAGAGCGGTGTCCACCGCATCCATCATGTGCAGGTAGTGCGCCCAGGTTTCCGCCCAGTCTTCCCAAGGGTGCATGGTCGCGTAAGCACTGACGCACTGTTGCTGCCAACCCTGCGGCGCACCTTGCTGGTAATGCCGCTCCAGCGCCGCTGCGTAACTGGCGCGCTCGTCCCCGAACAGCCCGCGAAAGGGTTCCAGCCAATGGCTGTTGGCGATCAGCCGATCCCAGTAGTAATGCCCGACTTCGTGGCGAAAATGCCCGAGCAACGTGCGATACGGCTCGTGCATTTGCACACGGACCTGCTCACGGTGGGCGTCATCGGCTTCTTTGATGTCGAGGGTGATCAGGCCATTGGCGTGACCCGTGGTCGGCAGCTTGCCTTCGAGGTCGATACCGACGAAATCAAACGCCAGACCGCTTTGCTCGTCGACCGTTTTGGGAGTTACCTGCAAACCCAAGTCGAGCAACTGCGCGACCAGGCGCCTCTTGGCCGTTTCCACCTTGCGCCAGCGTTCGTGATTTTCGGTAATCGACAGGTCCGGGATGGTGTGATTCAGGCTGCAAGCAATGCATAGCGCATCGTGGTCGTTGGCCGGGAGCAGCCAATTACATGCGGCAGCGGAGTCGAGATTGGCGCAGCGGCGAAACACACCGGCTTGCGGATCGGCGTCGACCAGCCAGGTATCCGCCTGTAAACCCGGTTGCAGCGACGACAGACGCCCCTGCTCGGGCTGATAACCGAGCGCCGCCGAACAGGCCAGGCACTGACTGTTGCGAAAGAACAGCGATTGCCCGCATCGACACTGCCAGACCTTGCTGTTGCGCGCGCTTTCGCCCATGAAAGGCGCGGCGATGCGCGAGCTGAGCTGTTCAAAGAAGCGGTACATGGCGATCTCTCCCTGGGGCTTGCCAAGACTAGATCATTGTCGCGCGAAGATCGTTCCCACGTTCTGCGTGGGAATGTCGCCCCGGACGCTCCGCGTCCGCTGTGACGCAAAGCGTCACGGGATGCGCTACCACGCGGAGCGTGGGAACGATCGACTAAACAGAAATACCGTGTTGTTTCAGGAATTCGACAAACGCTTCTTCATCCAGCACTTTCAAACCCAACTCATTGGCCTTGGCCAGCTTCGAACCGGCACCCGGCCCGGCCACCACGCAATGGGTCTTGGCCGACACCGAGCCCGCCACCTTGGCGCCGAGGCTTTCAAGCTTGTCCTTGGCGATGTCGCGGCTCATCAACTCCAGCGAACCGGTCAGCACCCAGGTCTGCCCAGCCAGTGGCAAGCCTTCGACGACTTTCTTCTCGCTCAGCCAGTGCATGCCGAAATCGCGCAACTGCTGCTCGGCCGCCTGCGCAAGCTGGCGATTGTCTTCAACGGCAAAAAACTCGCGAACTGAATTGGCCTGCTTCTCTGGCAGCGCCTGACGCATGTCCAGCCAGTCAGCGCTCATCACCGCTTCCAGCGACCCAAACTTGTCCGCCAGCTTCTGTGCCCCGCCCGGCCCCACCGACGGAATGTGCAACTTGTCGAGGAAGCCGCCCAGCGTGGTACTCGCGGCAAACTCAGCACCGAGCTCGCCCTGATCCTGAATCTGCAGGCCGTGCTTGAGCAGTTCCGCGATCACCTGCTGGTTGTGCGCATCTTCAAAGAAACTGTGGATCTCATACGCCACTTCCAGGCCGACATCCGGCAAGTACGTGAGCACTTGCGGCAACGCCTGCTGAACCCGCTCCAGCGAACCGAGAGAGCGCGCCAGCACCTTGGCCGTCTCCTCACCGACATCAGGAATCCCGAGCGCATAGATAAAGCGCGCCAGGCTCGGCTTCTTGCTGTCCTCGATGGCGCTCAGCAGTTTGTTGCTCGACAGTTCGGCAAAACCTTCCAGGTCGACGATGTCGTCGAACTTCAGGGCATACAGATCGGCTGGCGAACTGACCAGGCCTTCGTCGACCAGTTGCTCGACGCTCTTGTCACCCAGGCCTTCGATGTCCATCGCGCGACGGGAAACGAAGTGAATGATCGCCTGCTTGAGCTGCGCCCCGCAGGCCAGACGACCGACGCAGCGGTACACCGCGCCTTCGCTGACGGTCTCGCGACCTTTACTGCGCTTGACCAATTGCGTGCGCTCGACGTGTGAGCCGCACACCGGGCACTGCTCGGGAATCTGCACCGGCCGGGCATTTTCCGGACGGCGCTCGAGCACCACTTGCACCACTTGGGGAATCACATCTCCGGCGCGACGGATGATCACCGTGTCGCCGATCATCAGGCCTAAACGCGCGACTTCGTCCATGTTGTGCAGCGTCGCATTGGCCACGGTGACGCCGGCCACCTTGACCGGTTTCAAGCGCGCCACCGGCGTGACAGCGCCGGTACGACCGACCTGGAATTCCACGTCGAGCAACTCGGTGAGCTCTTCCATGGCCGGGAATTTGTGCGCGATCGCCCAGCGCGGCTCGCGAGCGCGGAAGCCCAGCTCACGCTGCGAGGCGATGCTGTTGACCTTGAACACCACGCCGTCGATCTCATACGCCAGGGCGTTGCGGCGCTCGCCGATGTCGCGGTAGTAATCCAGGCATTCGTCGATGCCGTGCGCCAGTTTCAGCTCGTGGCTGATCGGCATGCCCCACACCTGGAGTTGCTTGAGATTGCCGATGTGCGTGTCGGCGATGTCCGCCGAAATCTGGCCGATGCCGTAGCAGCAGAACTCCAGCGGGCGGTTGGCGGTGATCTTGGAGTCCAGCTGGCGCAAGCTACCGGCGGCGGCGTTACGCGGGTTAGCGAAGGTCTTGCCGCCGACTTCCAGTTGCGTGACATTGAGCCGCTCGAAACCGGCCTTGGACATGAACACTTCGCCGCGCACTTCCAGGGTCGCAGGCCAGCCAGTGCCGTGCAGCTTGAGCGGAATGTTGCGCACGGTGCGCACGTTGATGCTGATGTCTTCGCCAGTGGTGCCGTCACCGCGCGTCGCGCCGCGTACCAGCACGCCGTCCTGATACAGCAAGCTGACCGCCAGGCCATCGAGCTTAGGCTCGCAGCTGTATTCCACCGCCGCGCCGCCACCGAACAGATCACCGACCGGTAGATCCAGGCCTTCTGTCACCCGGCGGTCGAACTCGCGCATGTCGGTTTCTTCGAAGGCGTTGCCAAGGCTGAGCATCGGTACTTCGTGACGCACTTGCGTGAACGCCGACAACGCTGCACTGCCCACGCGCTGGGTCGGCGAATCGCTGGTGATCAGTTCGGGATGGTCCGCTTCAAGGGCTTTGAGCTCGTGGAACAAGCGGTCGTATTCAGCGTCCGGAATACTGGGCTCGTCCAGCACGTGGTAACGGTAATTGTGCTGATCCAGCTCAGCGCGCAGCTCTAGAATGCGGTTTTTGGCGGCGGTCATGGGTGTTCTCTCATAAAGCAAAAGAGCAGCCGAGGCTGCTCAATCTGTTAAATCATTGTAGGAGCACGGCTTGCCGGCGATGGCGTCTTTGAGATCGCCATCGCGAGCAAGCTCGGCTCCTACAGGGTACGGGAGACGCGGCGCAGTCCCCCATACGTTGTCAATTTCAACGCTTCTGGGTCAGGGCGCGACGCTCGAATTCAACGATGCGCTGACGGTAGTGCTCAATCGTCTGGGCGGTCAGCACGCTGCGCTGGTCGTCTTTCAGTTCGCCGTTCAGTTCCTGGGACAGTTTGCGCGCCGCGGCCACCATCACATCGAAGGCCTGCTTGGGATGACGCGGGCCTGGCAGACCGAGGAAGAAGCTCACCGCCGGGGTGCTGAAATGATCGATGTCATCCAGATCAAAGACGCCCGGCTTGACCGCATTGGCCATTGAGAACAGCACCTCGCCATTGCCGGCCATGCTTTCGTGACGGTGGAAGATGTCCATTTCACCGAAACGCAAACCGCTTTCCAGAATATTCTGCAGCAACGCCGGGCCTTTGAAACCGGCAGCGTCGCGGCAAATTACGCTGATCACCAACACTTCTTCCGCTTGCGGCTGATCTTTTTCGCTGACCGCTGGCGAGGCCTTGGTGTCATCCGGGAAATCGTCGTCACGGCTGCTGAAGCTCGGGCCGCCGTCCAGATCCAGGCTGAGGTTCATGTCGCCTTGCGACGGCTCGCCATGGCCGCGCTTGCCACGCTTGGAACCCGATTCGCGGGGCTCACGGGCAGGCATGCTCACCGACGGCAGATCGTGCTCGTCCAGTTGTGGTTCTTTGTGGTTGTCCAGCACGCGCGGCGGGCCCAACAGCTCGGCGCTGGTGTCCTCGTCCGGCAGATTGGACAAACTTCGGTCAAGACGGAATTTCAGTTTTCCCTTGCCACCGCGCATACGGCGCCAGCCATCAAAAAGAATACCGGCAATGACAATAATGCCGATGACGATCAGCCACTCGCGCAGACCGATTTCCATGTAATCCCGTGCCTCTATAAAAAATGCTGAAAAATAAGGGGTTTACAACCTGTAAACCGCTTTAAAACGTGGCGCCAACTCTATGTTCTGACAGGCGTTTTGCCCACGTATACGAAAAATTGACATTAAACTAGCACGACCAAAGGCAACTTTACACCGTCTGTCACAGTGGCTTTAGCGAATATGTCGATTGGCCAGCAAGTCAGGGCAAGTAAAAACATCCTACAGCCTTGTAATACCTGCCCTACAGACGCCAACTCAGGCATCCACCATCGCCATCGCCTCCTCGACATCCACCGCCACCAGACGTGAGCAACCCGGTTCATGCATCGTCACACCCATCAGTTGTTCAGCCATTTCCATGGCGATCTTGTTGTGGGTGATGTAGATGAACTGCACCGTCTGTGACATTTCCTTTACCAGCCGTGCGTAGCGTCCAACGTTAGCGTCATCCAGTGGTGCGTCAACTTCATCGAGCATGCAGAACGGCGCCGGGTTCAATTTGAAGATGGCAAAAACCAGGGCCAATGCCGTCAGCGCTTTTTCGCCACCGGAGAGCAAATGGATGGTGCTGTTCTTCTTCCCTGGCGGCTGCGCCATGATCGTTACCCCTGTATCGAGTAGATCTTCGCCCGTCAGTTCCAAATACGCGCGACCTCCACCGAAAACTTTTGGGAAAAGCGCCTGTAAACCGCCATTGATCTGATCAAAGGTATCTTTGAAGCGGTTACGGGTTTCCTTGTCGATCTTGCGAATCACGTTCTCGAGCGTGTCCAGCGCCTCCACCAGATCATCGTTCTGCGCATCCAGATAACGTTTACGCTCCGATTGTTGCTGGTATTCGTCGATGGCCGCGAGGTTGATCGCACCGAGACGCGAAATACGCGCGGCAATGCGTTCGAGTTCTTCTTCGGCATCCTTCTCGTTGGCCTCGGCCGTCAGCGTGGCGAGCACACCGTGAAGGTCGTAGCCGTCTTCCAGCAACTGCTCTTCAAGGGCCTTGCGGCGCACGGTCAGGGCTTGCCATTCCATGCGCTGGCCTTCCATTTGCCCGCGAATCAATTGCGATTGCTGCTCGGCCTGATTACGCCGTTTTTCGGCATCGCGCAGTTCGCGGTCGGCGTCTTCCAGGGCGATCTGCGCGGTCTTGAGTTCTTCGTCGACGGTCATGCGCTTGTCGAGCAACTCTTCCAGTTTCAACCGCAACTCTTCCAGGGGCGCCTCGCCCTCTTCCAGGTTCAGGTTGAGTTGTTCGCGTTTTTCGGTCAGGCGCTCGGATTGCATTTCCAGGCGCTCCAGCGCCTGTCGCGTCGAGTCGTGTTGCGCCTTGAGCGAACCGAGGCGCACGGCCAATTGATGCGCGTGATCCTTGTGCTGCCGGGCTTCCTGACGCACCCGATCCAGTCGCTCGCGCAGGCTGTCGCGCTGGGCCAGCAGCAACTCGCGCTGTTCGGTGTCCAGCGCCATGGCGTCAAGGGCTTCCTGCAATTGCAGGCGCGCCTCACCGATATTCTCGTGCTCCAGCGCACGCTGCTCACTCAGCTCGGCCAGCTCTTCGTCCAGACGTGTGCGCCGCAACGTCAGTTGTTCGACCTTGGCTTTGCCGGCAGACAGTTGCGCTTTCAATTCACCTTGCTGACGCGCTTCGTCTTGCAGCAGACGACGCAAATGCTCGCGCCCGTTTTCCTGCTGACGCTGTTGCGCCCGCAGATTTTGAAGTTGGGTTTCCAGTGTTTCGACCGTGGCTTCGCGTTCTTCGCGTTCCTCGGTCAGGCGCTGGATTTCCTGCCCTCGCGCCAGCACACCGCTTTCCGCTTCGCTGGCCCGGCGTACGCGTAAAAAGTGTCGGCCGACCCAGTAGCCATCACGGCTGATCAGGCTCTGCCCGGCACTCAATTGACCGCGCAGTGCCAGTGCCTGTTCGAGGCTATCGACCGGTTTGACCTGCCCCAGCCACGGCGACAAATCAATTCGCGCCTCGACCTTGTCGAGCAAACTGCCCGGTACGCGCACGCCGTCGGTGGCCGGGCTGAGCAAGCGCAAATCGCCTTGGGCGAAACCCGCCAGATCGAAGTCGCCAAAGTCGTCCACCAGCACGGCTTGCAGGTCGGCGCCCAGCACGGTTTCCACCGCCAGCTCCCAACCCGCTTCCACCTTCAAGCCTTCGGCCAGGCGCGGGCGATCCGCCAGGTGCTGTTCGCGCAACCATTCGGCGGTGCCGGTGCCCGGATCGAGCGCGGCCTGCTGCAAGGCTTCAAGGGAGGCCAGTCGACCGTTGAGGCGCTGCAAATCGCCTTGAGCCTGTTGCTGATTGTGCAGGGCCAATTGCAACTCTTGACGCAGTTGCTCAAGGCGTTCGACCTGAGCCTCTTCACTGGCCTGCAAATCTTCAAGCGTGGCTTCACTGGCGGCCAGCTGCTCGCTGAGCTCCATGATCGCCGCATCTTCCGGGTCCGCCGAGAGCAACGCACGCTCTTCGCCCAGCCGCTTCTGGCGGTCGGCCAAACGCTCTAGGCTGGTTTCCAGCTGCTGGATGCGTGACTGCTGCACTTCGGATTGGCGACGCGGCTCGGCGGCAGTGAGGTTGAACGTGTCCCACTGCTCCTGCCAGCCGTGCATGGTGGTTTCAGATTCTTCCAGCGCGGCGGCGGCCTCTTCGGCGGCGGCGCTGGTGACTTCCTGTTCCGGGGCGAGCAGGTCGAGCTCTTCGCCCAGGGTCAGCAACAGCGTGCGGTCGTGGCCCAGGTGAGATTCGGTTTCCAGACGCGCGCGCTCGGCCTCCTTCAAATCGTCTTGCAGCTGACGCAGACGCTGTTGGCCGTGCTGGATGCTCTGCTCGACCCGGGCGATATCGCCGCCGACCGAATAGAAACGTCCCTGCACCAGATTGAAGCGTTCAGACAGGTCATGGTGCCCGTCGCGAAAGCGTTCGATGCTCGCATCGGCATTGCGTTGCTCGGCGACCAAGGCTTCGAAGGTGACTTCCTGGTTGCCGATCACCGCTTCACGCTGACCGACCTGCTCGTTCAGCGCCTGCCAGCGCAAGGCTGACAACTGGGCCTTGAGCTGACGCTCTTCGCCTTTGTATTCCTGATACTTCTTCGCGGCCTCGGCCTGGCGGTGCAGGCGTTCGAGTTGTCGCTCCAGCTCTTCGCGCAGGTCAGTCAGGCGTGCGAGGTTTTCGTGAGTGCGACGGATGCGGTTTTCAGTTTCGCGCCGGCGCTCCTTGTACTTGGAGATGCCTGCCGCTTCTTCAATAAAGTTGCGCAGGTCTTCGGGCTTGGATTCGATCAGCTTGGAGATCATCCCCTGCTCGATAATCGAATAGCTGCGCGGGCCCAGGCCGGTGCCGAGGAAGATGTCGGTGATGTCGCGACGCCGGCATTTGGTGCCGTTGAGGTAATAGGTGGTCTGGCTGTCGCGCGTCACTTTGCGGCGAATGGAAATTTCCGCATAGGCGGCGTATTCGCCGAGCAGGGTGCCGTCGGAGTTATCGAACACCAGTTCGATACTCGCCTGGCTCACCGGTTTGCGGCTGGTCGAACCGTTGAAGATGACGTCGGTCATCGACTCGCCGCGCAAGTTCTTCGCCGAACTCTCGCCCATCACCCAGCGTACGGCGTCGATGATGTTGGACTTGCCGCAACCGTTCGGCCCGACGACTGCCGCCATGTTACTGGGGAAGTTCACCGTGGTTGGATCGACGAAGGATTTGAACCCCGCCAGCTTGATGCACTTGAGCCGCACGCTTAGGCGTCCGTCAGGGCAGAGATCACCAGATCGCAACTGCGCTGGCCGTAAGCGGTCAGCACTTCACGGATCTGCGCAAAATCGCGGGCAATCACGGCTGCGAGCAAGCGCTCGAACAGTTCCAGATACTCGCTCATCGACGCCTTGCGCTGATCCAGGGCAAGGAAGTAAGCACGGCTCATGGCTGGCTGCAGATTCTCGACGGTTTCCTGCAGATACGGATTGTTGGCAAATGGATACGTGGCGCGCATCACGCTGAAACTGTCGTCGACGAAGGTGTGGATGTCCTGGCGTTCGTAACTGGCAGCCAAACGCTGCTGTATTTGCACGAACGGCGCCAGGTCGGCCTGGACTTTCCAGCCACTGGCCACGGCATTGGCGAGCAGGATGTACATCTCGCCCATCAGCGTGCACAGGCTCTGCACCTTGTGCGGGGTGAGCTCGGTCACATGGGCGCCACGTCGCGGCAGGATCGCGATCAAGTGACGGCGCTCAAGGATCAGCAAGGCTTCGCGGACCGAACCGCGGCTGACATTGAGAGCCAGCGTGACCTTCTGTTCCTGAATGCGCTCCCCGGGCTTCATTTCGCCGCGAATGATGCGTTCGGCGAGGTGGTGAGCAATTTGCTCGGCGAGGCTGTCCGGCGCCTTGAACGTCATGGTTGTCCTTCAAACTCTTCGATCTGCACAAGCGGCGCAGTGTAGCGCACTTGATAGGTCATGGCGCAGGGCCCACTCGGCGGTTTTGGCACGATTCAAGCAAAAAGCAGGCAAGTGCGCGAGGGTCAATAATGAATAAATGAGGTGTTAACCGACAAAATGCTTTTTCCTGACCTTCAAGTCAGAAAAACATTGACCGAAAAGTCAGACCTGCTAAATTCGCTTCAAGTGGGTTAACAACAATAATGAGTCTGCGAGGCCTTCCGTGATCCAGTTTTTACTTAACCAGGAACTCCGTAGTGAGCACGCCCTGGACCCAAACCTGACCGTGCTCAATTATCTGCGCGACCATGTGGGCAAACCCGGCACCAAAGAAGGCTGCGCCAGCGGTGACTGTGGCGCCTGCACCGTGGTGGTCGGCGAGTTGCAAACGGATGACGATGGCCGCGAACACATTCGTTATCGCAGCCTCAATTCGTGCCTGACGTTCGTCTCGTCACTGCACGGCAAACAATTGATCAGCGTTGAAGACCTCAAGCACAAAGGCCAACTGCACAGCGTGCAACAAGCCATGGTCGAGTGCCACGGTTCGCAATGCGGCTTCTGCACCCCCGGCTTTGTCATGTCGCTGTTCGCCCTGCAAAAGAACAGTGATCAACCGGACGCGCACAAGGCCCACGAAGCGCTGGCTGGCAACCTGTGCCGCTGCACCGGCTACCGACCGATCCTGGAAGCGGCCCAACAGTCCTGCTGCGGTAAAAAACCGGATCAGTTCGACGCCCGTGAAGCAGAGACCATCGCGTGCCTGAAAGCCATCGCCCCCACCGCCATCGGCGAACTCAACAGTGGCGACAAGCGCTGCCTGGTGCCATTGACTGTCGCCGATCTGGCCGACCTCTATGACGCTTATCCACAAGCCCGCCTGCTGGCCGGCGGCACGGACCTGGCGCTGGAAGTCACGCAGTTCCACCGTACCTTGCCGGTGATGATCTATGTCGGCAACGTCGCCGAGATGAAGCGCATCGAGCGCTTCGACGATCGCCTGGAAATCGGCGCCGCCACCACCCTCTCCGATTGCTACGAAGCGCTGAACGTCGAATACCCGGACTTCGGCGAACTGCTGCAACGCTTTGCGTCCCTGCAGATCCGCAACCAGGGCACCCTCGGCGGCAACATCGGCAACGCCTCGCCCATCGGCGACTCACCTCCCCTGCTGATCGCCCTCGGTGCGCAGATCGTGCTGTGCAAAGGTGAAACCCGTCGCACCCTGGCGCTGGAGGATTACTTCATCGATTACCGGGTGACGGCGCGCCAGGAAAGCGAGTTCATCGAGAAGATCATCGTGCCGCGTGCCAGCGCCGAACAACTGTTCCGCGCCTACAAGGTGTCCAAGCGTCTGGACGATGATATTTCCGCGGTCTGTGCCGCGTTCAACATCCGTGTGGAAAACGGCGTGATCGCCGATGCCCGCGTGGCCTTCGGCGGCATGGCGGCCATCCCGAAACGTGCCAGCACCTGCGAAGCCATGTTAGCTGGCGCGCCGTTCAACAGCGCCACTGTCGAGCGCGCCTGCGCCGCACTGGCCGAAGATTTCACCCCGCTGTCGGACTTCCGCGCGAGCAAGGAATACCGCCTGCTCAGCGCGCAGAACCTGCTGCGCAAATACTTCATCGAACTGCAAACACCGCACATCGAGACTCGGGTGACCGCTTATGTCTAATCATCACGCTGTAGAGAAGACCCAAGCCGAACTGGCTGAACTGTTCGCCAAGGACCTGACCACCGGTGTCGGCCGCAGCGTCAAGCACGACAGTGCCGCCAAGCATGTGTCCGGTGAAGCGCAGTACATCGATGACCGCCTGGAATTTCCGAACCAGCTGCACGTTTACGCACGCCTGTCGGACCGCGCCCACGCGAAAATCATCAGCATCGACACCGCGCCCTGCTACGCCTTCGAAGGCGTGCGCATCGCCATCACTCATGAAGACGTGCCAGGCCTGAAAGACATCGGCCCGTTGCTGCCGGGCGACCCGTTGCTGGCCATCGACACCGTGGAATTCGTCGGTCAACCGGTGATCGCCGTCGCGGCGAAAGACCTGGAAACAGCGCGCAAAGCCGCGATGGCCGCAATCATCGAATACGAAGATCTGGAGCCGGTACTGGACGTGGTCGAAGCCCTGCGCAAACGCCACTTCGTGCTCGACAGCCACACCCATCAACGCGGCGACTCAGTCACTGCATTGGCCACCGCTGAACATCGCATTCAGGGCACGCTGCACATCGGCGGCCAGGAACACTTCTACCTCGAAACCCAGATCTCGTCGGTGATGCCCACCGAAGACGGCGGCATGATCGTTTACTGCTCGACCCAGAACCCCACCGAAGTGCAAAAACTGGTGGCCGAAGTGCTGGACGTATCGATGAACAAGATCGTCGTCGACATGCGCCGCATGGGCGGTGGTTTCGGCGGCAAGGAAACCCAGGCAGCGAGCCCGGCGTGCCTGTGTGCCGTGATCGCGCACCTCACCGGTCAACCGACCAAGATGCGCCTGCCGCGTGTCGAAGACATGCTGATGACCGGCAAGCGTCACCCGTTCTACGTCGAGTACGACGTGGGCTTCGACAGCACCGGTCGCCTGCATGGCATCAACCTCGAACTGGCTGGCAACTGCGGTTGCTCGCCGGACCTGTCGGCGTCGATTGTCGACCGTGCGATGTTCCACTCCGACAACTCGTACTACCTGGGCGATGCGACCATCAACGGTCACCGCTGCAAGACCAACACCGCGTCGAACACGGCCTATCGCGGCTTCGGCGGACCGCAAGGGATGGTCGCCATCGAAGAAGTGATGGACGCGATTGCCCGTCACCTGGCCCTCGATCCGCTGGCCGTGCGCAAGGCCAACTATTACGGCAAGACCGAGCGCAACGTCACCCATTACTACCAGACCGTCGAGCACAACATGCTCGAAGAAATGACCGCCGAACTGGAAGAAAGCAGCCAGTACGCCGAACGCCGCGAAGCGATTCGTCGCTACAACGCCAACAGCCCGATCCTGAAAAAAGGCCTGGCGCTGACCCCGGTCAAATTCGGCATTTCGTTCACCGCCAGCTTCCTCAACCAGGCGGGTGCGCTGATCCACGTCTACACCGACGGCAGCATCCACTTGAACCACGGCGGCACCGAAATGGGCCAGGGTTTGAACACCAAGGTCGCGCAAGTCGTGGCCGAAGTGTTCCAGGTAGAAATGGACCGCGTGCAGATCACCGCGACCAACACCGACAAAGTGCCAAACACCTCGCCGACGGCCGCTTCCAGCGGTGCCGACCTGAACGGCAAGGCTGCACAGAACGCCGCCGAAACCATCAAGCAGCGCTTGGTCGAATTTGCCGCGCGCCAGTACAAAGTCAGCGAAGAAGACGTGGAATTCCACAACGGTCACGTGCGGGTTCGCGATCACATCCTGACGTTTGAAGCGCTGATCCAGCAGGCGTATTTCGCTCAGGTGTCACTGTCGAGTACCGGCTTCTACAAGACCCCGAAAATCTACTACGACCGCAGTCAGGCCCGTGGTCGTCCGTTCTACTACTTCGCCTTTGGCGCCGCGTGCTGCGAGGTGATCGTCGACACCCTGACCGGCGAGTACAAAATGCTGCGCACCGACATCCTCCACGACGTCGGCGCCTCGCTGAACCCGGCCATCGACATCGGCCAGGTCGAAGGCGGATTCATTCAGGGCATGGGGTGGCTGACCATGGAAGAGCTGGTCTGGAATGCCAAAGGCAAACTGATGACCAACGGCCCGGCCAGCTACAAGATCCCGGCCGTGGCGGACATGCCGCTGGACCTGCGGGTGAAGCTGGTGGAGAACCGCAAGAACCCGGAAGACACGGTGTTCCATTCCAAGGCCGTGGGCGAGCCGCCGTTCATGCTGGGCATTGCGTCGTGGTGCGCGATCAAGGACGCCGTGGCGAGCCTGGGTGACTACAAGCATCAACCGAAAATCGACGCACCGGCGACGCCGGAGCGGGTGTTGTGGGGCTGTGAGCAAATGCGCCAGTTGACGGCAGTGAAGGCTGTTGAGGCCGAGACCGAGTTGGCTTCGCTTTAAGACCGCAGTGCGGCCATCGCGAGCAAGCTCGGCTCCCACAGGGATTGCACGAAACCTGTAGGAGCATGGCTTGCCAGCGATGAGGCCCGAACAGACAACAAAAGATGTCGAGGTGAATATGTACAACTGGATCGACGCCCTCGCCGACCTGCAATCCCAGGGTGAACCCTGCGTGTTGGTAACCATCATCGAAGAGCTCGGCTCGACGCCGCGCAATGCCGGTTCGAAGATGGTCATCAGCGCAACCCAGAGCTTCGACACCATCGGTGGCGGGCACTTGGAATACAAAGCCATGCACATCGCCCGCGACATGCTCGCCAGCGGTAAGCAAGACACACATCTGGAGCGTTTCAGCCTGGGCGCCAGCCTCGGCCAGTGCTGCGGTGGCGCGACGGTGTTGCTGTTCGAACCGATGGGCCAGGTCCAGGCACAGATCGCCGTATTCGGTGCCGGCCACGTTGGCCGCGCATTGGTGCCACTGCTCGCCAGCCTGCCTTGCCGGGTACGCTGGATCGATTCGCGCGAAGACGAGTTCCCGGAACAGATCCCCCACGGCGTGCGCAAAATCGTTTCCGAAGAACCTGTGGATGAAATCGACGACCTGCCCGCCGGCAGCTACTGCATCGTCATGACCCACAATCACCAACTCGACCTCGAACTCACCGCCGCCATCCTCAAGCGCAACGACTTCGCCTACTTCGGCCTGATCGGTTCGAAGACCAAACGGGTGAAATTCGAACATCGCCTGCGCGACCGTGGTTTCGACAGCGGCGTCGTGCAACGCATGCGCTGCCCGATGGGTATCGGCGAAGTCAAAGGCAAGCTGCCTGTGGAAATTGCCATCTCCATCGCCGGCGAAATCATCGCCACCTATAACGCGAATTTCGGCCAGCAGACCGCCAGCGCCGGATCATCGATTGCCAAACTGCTGCCTGCTTCACGCCGCAGCCAAGCCTCCAATTGATAAGCCTAAAAACCGAGAGCCCCCATGCCTTTGACTCGCAAAGCTTACCGCGCCGCCATCCTGCACAGCATTGCCGACCCTGCTGAAGTCGGCATTGAAGCCTCGTACGAGTATTTCGAAGACGGCTTGCTGGTGGTCGACAACGGCCAGATCAGCGCGCTCGGCCACGCCAGCGACTTGCTGCCGACCCTGCCGGCCGACATTGAAATCACCCATTATCAGGATGCGTTGATCACCCCGGGTTTCATCGACACCCACATCCACTTGCCGCAAACCGGCATGGTCGGTGCCTACGGTGAACAACTGCTGGACTGGCTCAACACTTACACCTTCCCGTGTGAAAGCCAGTTCGCCGACAAGGCCCATGCGGACCAGGTGGCGGACATTTTCATCAAGGAACTGCTGCGCAACGGCACCACCACCGCACTGGTGTTCGGTAGCGTGCATCCACAATCGGTGAACTCATTCTTCGAGGCCGCCGAACAGTTGGACCTGCGCATGATCGCCGGCAAGGTGATGATGGACCGCAACGCCCCGGACTACCTGACCGACACCGCCGAATCCAGCTACGTCGAAAGCAAGGCATTGATCGAGCGCTGGCACGGCAAGGGTCGCCTGCATTACGCCGTCACCCCGCGCTTTGCGCCGACCAGCACCCCGGAACAACTGACCCTCGCCGGCCAACTGCTCAGCGAATTCCCTGACGTGTACATGCAGACCCACATCAGCGAAAACCTGAAGGAAATCGAGTGGGTCAAGGAGCTGTTCCCCGAGCGCAAGGGCTACCTCGACGTTTACGATCACTACCAATTGCTGGGTGAACGCTCGGTGTTCGCTCATGGCGTGCACCTGTGCGACGACGAGTGTGCGCGGCTCGCGGAAACCGGCTCGGCCATCGCCTTCTGCCCAACGTCGAACTTCTTCCTCGGCAGCGGTTTGTTCAATCTGCCGATGGCCGAGAAGCACAAGCTCAATGTCGGCATCGGCACCGATGTGGGCGGCGGCACCAGTTTCTCGCTGCTGCAAACCCTCAACGAAGCCTACAAGGTCATGCAACTGCAAGGCGCGCGCCTGAGCCCGTTCAAGTCGCTGTACCTGGCCACACTCGGCGGCGCTCGCGCGCTGCGCCTGGAGGACAAGATCGGTACGCTGAAACCGGGTACCGATGCCGACTTCCTGGTGCTGGATTATAACGCCACGCCGCTGCTGGGCTATCGCTTGAAGCAGGCCAACAACATTGCCGAGACGTTGTTTGTGTTGATGACGCTGGGGGATGACCGGACTGTTCTGCAGACGTATGCGGCGGGGAATCTGGTGCATCAGCGCTAAGGTATTCCGGGCTGATCGTTCCAACGCTCTGCGTGGGAATGCCTCTAGGGACGCTCCGCGTCCAGTGACGCGGAGCGTCACGGGCTGCATTCCCACGCAGAGCGTTGGAACGATCAGACGCTCAAAAAAATCCCCCGCAGTCTTCAGGCTACGGGGGATTTTTTTGTCCCGGGTCTATCAGAGTTTCGCGGCCGACCGCCCTGGCTTTTTGGACTGCAACAAATGCGAGAACACCGCGTGCAAATCATCCGACGCGCTTTCTTCGTCGAGGTTGAGTTTGCTGTCGATGTGATCCATATGATGCATCATCAAATTCACCGCCAGCTCAGCGTTGCGCGCTTCGATGGCGTCGATCAGTTGGGTGTGTTCATCGTAGGAACAGTGGGAACGGTTGCCACTTTCATACTGGGCGATGATCAATGAAGTCTGCGATACCAGGCTGCGCTGGAAGCTGATCAATGGCGCGTTCTTCGCCGCTTCGGCGAGTTTGAGGTGGAATTCACCCGACAGACGGATGCCCGCACCGCGATCGCCACGGGAGAAGCTGTCGCGCTCATCGTTGACCATTTGCCGCAACTCGGCGAGCTGCTCGGCGGTGGCATGCTCCACCGCCAGTTCGGTGATGGCCCGCTCCACCAGACGTCGGGCGAAGAACACCTGACGGGCCTCTTCGACGCTCGGGCTGGCGACGACCGCGCCACGGTTCGGACGCAGCAGCACCACGCCTTCATGGGCCAGGCGCGAGAGTGCGCGACGAATGATGGTGCGACTGACCCCGAAAATTTCCCCCAGCGCTTCTTCGCTCAACTTGGTGCCGGGCGCCAGGCGCTGTTCGAGGATGGCCTCGAAGATATGCGCGTAGACAATATCGTCCTGGGTACCGCTGCGGCCGGCTTTGCCTGCTCGCGGTTGTTTCTTGAGGGGCTGCAACTGTTCGTTCATGGGCACTCGAGTCGGGGAGAACTGCGGCGAATTGACGGTGACTGTAATACGGCACAGTGGGTCGCTGGCAAGTATCGCGTAAAAAACACCGCGATTGTACACAATGGATGGTGGCAACACGACTGTACGGCTGTTTGTCGCTTCCGCTGTATTGCAACGATCCGCTACGTTTGAGTTTAGGCTTGAACGCAGAATCCGCGCGTTAACCCGATCCCTGTAGCAGCTGGCGAAGCCTGCGTTCGGCTGCGTAGCAGTCGTAAAACCTGAATACGCGGGCTCCCTTATACGCCGTGCCGGCTGATCTCACGACTGCTTCGCAGCCGAACGCAGGCTTCGCCAGCTGCTACAAAGGGCCTGGGCATCTCCACTAGAACAAGGAACAACGCCGTCATGAACGACGCCACGCACACGCAGCTCCGTCCCTTGGCCGACACCTCGCCATCGGCCATCGTCGCCGGTTTCATTGCGATGATGACCGGCTACACCAGCTCCCTGGTCCTGATGTTCCAGGCCGGACAAGCGGCGGGCCTGACCAGTGGGCAGATTTCGTCGTGGATCTGGGCGATCTCGATTGGCATGGCGGTGTGCTCGATCGGTTTGTCCCTGCGTTATCGCACCCCCATCACCATTGCCTGGTCGACCCCCGGCGCCGCGTTGCTGATTACCAGCCTGGGCGGTGTGAGTTATGGCGAAGCCATCGGTGCCTACATCACCTGCGCAGTGCTGGTGACGATTTGCGGCCTGACCGGCAGCTTCGAACGGCTGGTGAAAAAGATACCAGCCTCCCTGGCCGCGGCGCTGCTGGCAGGGATTCTGTTCAAGATCGGCAGCGAAATCTTCGTCGCCGCCCAGCACCGCACCGGGCTGGTGCTGGGCATGTTCTTCACGTACTTGCTGGTCAAACGCCTGTCGCCGCGTTATGCCGTACTGGCCGCGCTGTTGATCGGCACCGCATTGTCAGGGGCCATGGGGCTGCTCGACTTCACTGGTTTCCATCTGGAAGTGGCCACGCCGGTCTGGACCACCCCGCATTTCTCCCTGGCTGCAACCATCAGTATCGGTATTCCGTTGTTCGTGGTGGCCATGACCTCGCAGAACATGCCGGGCATCGCCGTCCTGCGTGCCGATGGCTACACCGTGCCGGCCTCACCGCTGATCACCACCACCGGCATCGCCTCGTTGCTACTGGCTCCGTTCGGCTCCCACGGCATCAACCTCGCGGCCATCAGCGCGGCGATCTGCACCGGGCCGCACGCCCACGAAGATCGCAACAAACGCTACACGGCAGCAGTGTGGTGCGGGATTTTCTACGGGATTGCCGGAGTGTTCGGCGCGACGCTGGCGGCGCTGTTTGCCGCATTGCCGAAAGAGTTGGTGCTGTCGATCGCGGCACTGGCGCTGTTTGGCTCGATCATCAATGGCTTGAGCATTGCCATGACCGAAGTGAAGGAGCGGGAAGCGGCGTTGATTACCTTTATGGTCACGGCGTCAGGGCTGACACTGTTTTCCATCGGTTCGGCGTTCTGGGGGATTGTGGCGGGGGTGGTGACGCTGGTGATTCTGAATTGGCGTAAAAGTTAAACGCTTCGCAGCCTCGTTTCACTCGACAGCTGCTACAGGACGACAAAATCCATGTAGCAGCTGTCGAGTGAAACGAGGCTGCGTGCATTTAATCTGCACATAAAAAAAACGGCGACCCTTGGGTCGCCGCTTTTTTTAAGACAAAAATCTATGACATCAAGCTACCGGATTGATCGGCTTTTCCGGGTACCAGACGTCCAGCAGCGGGCTGACTTCAACGCTGGTCAGCTCGGTGCGGCCTTTGAGCCAGGCTTCAACGGCAGCGCGCTGTTCAGCGCTGACCGAGCCACGCTTCTGCAGGCAAACCAGACCGTAGTCGTCGCCGCCAACATAGCCCAGACCGTTGGCTTCCATGGCTTCTTTGAGGAACGCGTCGAGGAAAGCATCAATGGCTTCATCAGCCAAATCTTCTTTGAAATCCAGGTTCAGTTCGAAACCCAGCTCTTGAAATTCATCGACGCACAGT
This sequence comes from Pseudomonas sp. C9, assembly GCF_002000165.1. Taxonomy (NCBI): domain Bacteria; kingdom Pseudomonadati; phylum Pseudomonadota; class Gammaproteobacteria; order Pseudomonadales; family Pseudomonadaceae; genus Pseudomonas; species Pseudomonas sp. C9. The sequence goes on from NZ_MPAK01000001.1 coordinate 1,152,174, forward strand.
TTTTTGCGCAGACGCTGGGAACGGTTAGTCGCCATTGGAACAATCCTCAAAAGTAATAACGGGCGGCACTTTAGCAGTTTAAGCCGCTTATTGCCCGACTCTCTGGCCGCCAATGCTGACCGTCGGTAAAAAAATAGCGGTTTAGAGGGGTATCGCAAGGCACAAGCCATCAAGCCTTGGGGCATAATGCCGACACGTTCATGACCACTGAGGGATTTTTATCGCCATGCCCTCGTCTTTTTCCCCCTCGCCTGTAGGGTTTTACTGCACATGATCAAATCTTTGCGTCCATTGCTGCTGGCCGGTTTCATTCTTCCCCTGGCCCTCTCCGTTTCCGCCGCTCCAATCAACACTGCGCTCTCGCCCAACGTCGAAAAAGCCCTCAAGGCCAGCAAATTGCAGGACAGCGCCTTGTCGCTGGTGATGATTCCGCTCACCGGCCCAGGCACTCCCACCGTTTTCAACGCGGATGTTTCGGTCAACCCAGCCTCGACCATGAAGCTGGTCACCACCTATGCGGCGCTGGAAATGCTCGGCCCCAACCACCAGTGGAAAACCGAGTTCTACACCGACGGCACCCTCAGCGGTGGCATCCTCAACGGCAACCTCTACCTCAAGGGTGGCGGCGATCCAAAGCTGAACATGGAAAAACTCTGGCTGCTGATGCGTGACCTGCGCGCCAACGGCGTGACGCAAATCACTGGCGACCTGGTGCTGGACCGCAGCTTCTTCACGCAACCGCAATTGCCCGAGTTCAACGACGATGGCAATGACGAGAACAAGCCGTTCCTGGTCAAGCCCGACTCGCTGATGGTCAACCTCAAGGCGCTGCGCTTCGTGGCGCGCAACGACAATGGCCGTGTGCTGGTGTCCGTCGAACCGCCGATTGCCAGCATCCGCATCGAAAACCAGGTCAAGGCCCTCAACTCCAAGCAATGCACCGGTGGCGTGCGTTACAACCCGGTAACCCAGGCCGATGGCAGCGTGACCGTGACCGTCGGTGGCCAGTTGGGCGATGGTTGCAGCTCCCAGACCTACCTGTCGCTGCTTGACCATGCGACCTACACCGCTGGCGCCGTGCGGGCAATCTGGAAAGAGCTGGGCGGCAGCATTCAGGGCAAGGATGTATTGGCGCCGACCCCAAGCAATGCCAAATTGCTGGCCCGCGCGTTTTCGCCGGACCTGGCGGAAATCATCCGCGACATCAACAAATACAGTAACAACACCATGGCTCAGCAACTGTTCCTGAGCCTGGGCCAGAAGTACCGCACGGACGCCGACGGTGACGACGCCAAAGCCGCGCAGCGTGTGGTTCGTCAGTGGCTGGCGAAGAAAGGCATCACCGCGCCGCACCTGGTGATGGAGAACGGTTCCGGCCTGTCCCGCGCCGAACGCGTCAGCGCTCGTGAAATGGCGTCGATGCTGCAAGCCGCCTGGCACAGCCCGTACTCCGCCGAGTTCATTAGCTCGATGCCGATTGCCGGCACCGACGGCACCATGCGCAAACGCCTGAAGACTACTGCGATGCGCGGTGAAGCCCACGTCAAGACGGGCACCCTGAACACTGTGCGCGCCATCTCCGGCTTCAGCCGCGACGTCAATGGCAACACGTGGGCCGTGGTGGCGATCCTCAACGACAAGGCACCGTTTGGCGCGTCGTCGGTACTGGATCAGGTGCTGCTGGACTTGTATCGCCAGCCGAAACTGCCGGAAACGGCTTCGGTGTTGTAACCCCCCGATCCGATCGTTCCCGCGCTCTGCGTGGGAACGCATTCAAGAGCGGACGCAGAGCGTCCATGAGGCATTCCCACGCAGAGCATGGGAACGATCAAATGTTGGCGCGGGCTTGCTCCCACATCGACTGTTTCCGGTTTTAGCTTGTCTGCGTCTCGACCCGATCCCGACCGGCCTGCTTCGCCGCGTAAACCCCCGAATCCGCCCGCAACAACAGCGCATCCGCGCCCTCTCCGACCTGCCAACTGGCAATCCCGAAACTCGCGGTAACGAACCCCACACCCTCGATCGGTGAACTGCGCAACCCTTGCCACAACTGCAAGGCCAGCACTTGCGCCTGCTCGCTGTCGGTGTCCGGGCACAACACCATGAACTCCTCGCCACCGAGGCGACAGAACACGTCTGTGCGCCGCAGTCGATGACCGATGCGCTCGCACACCACCTGCAACACCCGATCCCCCACGGCATGGCCATGTTGATCATTGATGCGTTTGAAGTGGTCGATGTCGAGCATGATCACCGACAACTCGCCCCCTCCGCGTTCGACGCGGGCCATTTCGGTGGTCAGGCGCTCCTGGAAGTAGCGGCGGTTATGAATCCCGGTCAGCGAATCGGTGATCGACAGCGCACGCAATTCTTGTTCTACCCGTTTCAAATCGGAGATGTCGGAAACGTAGCCATGCCAGAGCACGCCGCCACCGGGCTGCTCTTCAGGGGTCGCCTCACCGCGAACCCAGCGCAGGCCGCGCATGGGCAACTGCACGCGGTATTCCTCGCGCCACGGGCTGAGGGTGTCCGCCGACGCCCGGATCGAGGCTCGGACCCGGGTCGTGTCTTGTGGATGAATGCGCGTGAAGATCGATTCGGCGTTGAACAGCAGCACGTCCGGCTCGAGTTCGTAGATCTCGCGGATACCGTCGCTGGCATAGATCACGCTGAAGCGCCCATCGAATTCCATCTTGAATTGATAGATGCCGCCGGGGACATGGGCACTGAGTTTCTTCAACAACAGGTCCCGCGCCGCCAAGGCCTCATGGACGCGTTTGCGTTCGGTAATGTCGATGCAGATCGCCAGGTGACCGACCCACAGACCTTGCTCGTCGAGTACCGGGGTCGCCAGCATGTTGACCGCCAAATGGCTGCCATCGCGGCGCACCAGCGTCCACTCCCGTGCGGCGTTACCAATTTCATCGCCGTCTTTGACCAACATCGCCTGACAGGTTGGAATCGGTTTTCCATACCTCGCGCTCAACTCCGCCGCCCGTGCCACCAGCTCTCGGGGGAAATGCAGGTTTTCCAGAGTCATGCGCCCCACGACCTCAACGCCGGCGTAACCCAACATCTGCTCGGCACCGGCATTGAACGTGGTGATGACCCCGCGCAGATCGGTGGCGATGATCGCCACCTGGGTCGCCGCATTCAACACGCCACGCAACTGGCCGTGAGTGCCACGTAACTCCTGCTCGCGGGCGCGCAACTCCTCGGTCTGTTGCTCAACCATTTTCAGCGCTCGCTGACGCTGGCTGACCAACACGTACAGCAATGCGCTGACCAGCAGACTGAGCAAGCCGCCCAGCACTATCAGGGTCGTCACCGAGGAATGGTTGGCTTGTATAAAGGCTTCGCTGGGCTTGATGTCGACCTGATAGTCGTGATCGGCCATTCGCAATAGTCGGCTCGCGGACAAATCACTGGCCGCCGGTCCGTTGAAGGACTCGTAAAGCACTTCGTGCTGGTTGACGATCGACAAGTCGAGAATGCGGACCGAGAGATAGTCGTAATTGGCATCGGGCAAGCCATCCGCCAGCAACTGACGCATGCTGATCACCGCCATGACATAACCGTAGGGTTTTACCCCTGCGCCGCTTGGCGTGTTAAACACAATCACCGGGGCCACCAGCAGCACGCCACGCGCATAGGCCGGCTCGATACTGACCAGATGCATGGGCTGCGACACCGCCAGGCTGCCGCGTTTATCCGCTCGCTCAAGGGTCGCCCGACGCATCGGCTGAGCCCATAAGTCGTAACCCAGCGGCGAGCCCAGTCGGCTTAGCGTCTGGCTGTAAAGCACCACCACGTATTCATCGCGTTCAGCGGCCAATTGCAATTGACCATCGCTGGCGAGTTCACGAACGGTGAAATCGCTAAAGCCCTCGTCACGCACCTTGCGCTCGAACTCTGCGCGCTCGGCACGCGTCACGCGGGCCGCGAATGAATAGGCTTGAGCGCGGTGCAACAGGGGTTTGGTGAAACCGTCGAACTCCTCGCGGGAGACCGAGTCGGAATTGGCGAAGAACCGGCGCAGGCTGTCGAGGCGCTGCTCCTGGTCCTGAAATCGTTCTTCAATGCGGCTATAGCGTTCACTGGCCAGCAGTTGGAAGCGTTGCTTGAGTTGATGGCGAAACACGTTGACCGTCGACCAGGCCAACAACCCCGTCAGAACACACCCCATAAGCAACACCAGCAGCGCGACCAGCCAGGCCGACACATCTTCGCTGATAAAACCCAGGATCTTGGGGCGCACGGCGTGTAACGACATAAACGCAACTCACAACGCCAGGTGCGGGAAAGCCCATTGGCCATGAGAGAGTTATAGCTATTAGCCACTAATTTGACCAGCACTGAAAGAAGCCACAGAGCCTTTAAAAATCAAGGCCCTGTGGATCCAATCCACACAGCTATCAACGTGCGGTGATTTTCCATGCGCGGTGGATCTTGCCGTTGCGGGCGAAATCCGGATCGATGGTCTGGGCGGTGATTTCTTCGACCGCGTAACGCTGCGTGAGGTTTTCCTCCAGCGCGAACTTGCGGAAGTTGTTGGAGAAGTACAACACGCCACCGGGTGCCAGGCGTGCCATCGCCAGGTCGATCAGTTGCACCTGATCGCGCTGCACGTCGAAGATCCCTTCCATGCGCTTGGAGTTGGAGAACGTCGGCGGGTCGATGAAGATCAGGTCGTACTCGTCACGGCAGGCGTCGAGCCAGACCATCACATCGCCCTGCTCCAGACGGTTCTTGTCAGAGAAACCGTTCAGCGACAGGTTGCGACGCGCCCAGTCCAGATAGGTTTTCGACAGGTCGACGCTGGTGGTGCTGCGTGCACCCCCCTTGGCGGCGTGAACGCTGGCCGTCGCGGTGTAGCAATACAGGTTGAGGAAGCGCTTGCCGGCCGACTCTTTCTGAATGCGCATGCGCATCGGGCGGTGGTCAAGGAACAGCCCGGTGTCGAGGTAGTCAGTCAGGTTGACCAGCAGCTTCACGCCACCTTCGTTGACCTCGACGAACTTGCCCTGCGCGGCTTGACGCTCGTATTGCTTGGTGCCGCTCTGACGCTCGCGACGCTTGACCACTACACGGCTCTTGTCGATGTTCAAGGCCTGCGGAATAGCGGCCAAGGCATCGAACATGCGTGCCGAGGCTTTTTCCGGATCGATGGATTTCGGCGCCGCGTATTCCTGAACGTGGACCCAATCCTGATACAGGTCGATGGCCATCGAGTATTCCGGCATGTCGGCGTCATACACGCGATAGCAGTCGATGCCTTCGCGCTTGACCCACTTGCCCATGGCTTTCAGGTTTTTTTGCAGGCGATTGGCAAACATCTGCCCGCCTTCGCTCAAACGCGGCTGCTCGATCACCGGCGCAGGTGCTGGTGTCGGTTTGATCGGGTTGCCGTTTTTGTTGTACTTGCGCTCTTCTGGCTCGCTCGGTGCCTGATCGTAAGCCGCCTGCTCGCGCTCGACCTGACGCTGCTCAGGGGTGCGACGCTCGCCCGTGACGAACTGGTCTGGCGTGACCTTGATCAGCAGCAGCTTGCACGGCAATGCGCCGTTCCAGAACGAATACTGCTTGTGACTGCGAATGCCCATGCGCTTGCCCAGATCCGGGGCGCCGGTGAACACTGCGGCTTCCCAGTTCAAGCAGGCCTGACGCAGACGCTCGCCGAGGTTCTGATAGAGGTAGAGCAAGCTCGCCTCGTCACCCAGACGCTCGCCGTAGGGAGGGTTGCAGATCACCAGGCCTTTCTGGTTCTGGTCCGGACGCGGCTCGAACGTACCGACTTCGCCTTGGTAGATCTTGATCCACTCGCTCAGGCCGGCACGCTCGACGTTGTTGCGGCCCGGTTGAATCAGGCGCGGGTCGGCTTCGTAACCGCGAATCCACAGCGGTGGCTTGGCCAGGCCGGCAGCGCAACGTTCGGTGGCTTCCTCGTGAAGCTTTTTCCACAGCGCCGGAACGTGGCCCAGCCAATGGGTAAAGCCCCACTGCTCGCGACGCAGGTTCGGTGCCATATCAGCGGCGATCATCGCGGCTTCAACCAGGAACGTACCAACACCGCACATCGGGTCAGCCAGCGCGCCGCCTTCGGCCGCAATGCGTGGCCAGCCGGAACGGATCAGGATCGCAGCCGCGAGGTTTTCCTTCAGCGGCGCGGCGCCCTGCTGCAAGCGATAACCGCGCTGGTGCAGGCTGTGACCCGACAAATCGAGGGAAAGAATCGCTTCGCCACGGTCCAGGCGCAGGTGAATGCGCAGGTCCGGGTTGAGTTTATCGATCGACGGACGGTCGCCTTGCGGGGTTCGCAACTTGTCGACGATGGCGTCCTTGACCTTCAAGGCACCGAAGTGGGTGTTGTCGATGCCCGAGCCGTGGCCGCTGAACTCGACGGCCAGGGTGCCGGCGTTGAGCATGTGGTCTTGCCACTCGATATCCAGCACGCCGTGGTACAGGTCTTCGGCGTCCTTCATCGGGAAACGCTTGAGCACCAGCAGCACCCGGTTCGCCAGACGCGACCACAGGCACAAGCGGTAAGCGGTTTCCATGGTGGCCATGCCGCGCACGGCCGAGGTGTGCTCGCGTGCCTCTTCAAGGCCAAGCCCGACGGCTTCCTCGATGAGCAGGCCTTCAAGGCCTTTTGGGCAGGTGAGGAAGATTTCGAATTGGTCGGACATGGGAATTTCAGAGCCTTTGGCGAAGTGAACCGGCAACGCATTGCCGATCCGGTTTTCAATCAGGCGCTTTTCTCGAAGAGCGCCCGCGTGGCACGAAGGTGTGCCGTCCCACCCCTGCTGCTCGGGTTAAAAGAGCTTAGATGCAAGGACAGATAAAATAGTTGATGCAACAAAATGTCATAAAGCGACCCTTCGTCGAATAATGCTTCCACCAACAGAAGTCATTCTCACTAAGGGATTACTCCCGTCATCCTGCGGGGGGCCGATCATACAGGGCTTTTGCCAATCAACACCGGGCATTCATCGTGATGCTTATGGCCTTAGCATCTTTATGGTTACGTTCTTATGACAAAACGATCATTCCCTCGATGTGACGCATTGGTTAGAACTCAACACAGGTTGACGCCGCAACGACGTCAACACCTTGGCTCGTCACGCCGGCAGCGAGCCCCCAACGGCAGAGTTTTTCTGCCAGACCTCAATAGAGGTCGACGCGATAAATACAGTCAACAAGTGAGGGCAACACCCTATGAGAAGACTTAAGCGTGATCCGTTGGAAAGAGCATTTTTGCGCGGATATCAATATGGCGTTGGTGGCAAATCCCGTGAGCTTTGCCCATTTACTCTACCGTCGGTACGCCAAGCCTGGATTAACGGCTGGCGAGAAGGACGCGGCGACAACTGGGACGGTATGACCGGCACTGCGGGAATCCACAGACTCAACGAACTTCACGCCGTCGGCTAATTTACAGGGCCAAACACTCCGACACGACAATCTGATGACTGACTGAATTAACCACGCACGTCCCATCCGGACGGCGGGCTCCGGCCCAGGGGCTCCTTCGAGGAGCCCTTTTTTATGCCTGCGTTCTAGCCAAACACCATCCCTGTAGCAGCTGCCGAGCCCGCGAGGCTGCGTCCGGCTGCGAAGCAGTCGTGAAATCAGACACCGCGATTTGCAGAGGCACCGTGCATGCAGGTTTGACGACTGCTGCGCAGCCGGACGCAGCCTCGCAGGCTCGGCAGCTGCTACACAATCAGCGCAGGGCTGCGATGGCGTCTACAGACTCACGAATCAGCGCCGGGCCTTTGTAAATGAAGCCGGAGTAAATCTGTACCAGGCTCGCACCTGCCGCGATTTTCTCTGCCGCGTGCTTGCCTTCGGTGATACCGCCCACGGCAATGATCGGCAAGCGACCCGCCAGTTCCGCCGCCAGTACTTTCACGGTGTGAGTGCTCTTGTCGCGAACCGGTGCACCGGACAGACCGCCCGCCTCGTCACCGTGCTCCATGCCTTCGACGCCGACGCGGCTGAGGGTGGTGTTGGTGGCGATCACTGCGTCCATGCCGGTTTCAATCAGCGCTTGTGCGACCTGCGCCGTTTCTTCGTCGCTCATGTCCGGCGCGATCTTGATCGCCAGCGGCACGTGTTTGCCGTGGCGCAAGGCCAGTTCTGCGCGGCGCGTGGCCAGATCAGCGAGCAACTGCTTGAGCGAATCACCGAACTGCAGGCTGCGCAGGCCCGGTGTGTTGGGCGAGCTGACGTTGACCGTCACATAGCTGGCATGGGCATAGACCTTGTCCAGGCAAATCAGGTAATCGTCGACCGCACGTTCAACCGGAGTGTCGAAGTTCTTGCCGATGTTGATACCCAGCACGCCCTTGTATTTGGCGGCGGCGACGCGGGCCAGCAGGTGATCGACGCCCAGGTTGTTGAAGCCCATGCGGTTGATGATCGCCTCGGCTTCGGGCAGGCGGAAAATCCGTGGCTTCGGGTTACCGGGTTGCGGACGCGGGGTGATGGTGCCGATTTCGACAAATCCAAAGCCCAACTGGGCGAAACCGTCGATGGCCGCGCCGTTTTTGTCCAGGCCGGCGGCCAAACCGACCGGGTTCGGAAAATCCAGGCCCATGACCGACACCGGCATGTTCGCCGGAGCTTTGCACAGCAAGCCGTTGAGGCCCAAACGCCCACCCGCGCCGATCAGGTCCAGGGACAGATCGTGGGAGGTTTCCGGGGAAAGTTTGAACAACAGCTGACGGGCCAGGGTGTACATGGGCGGGTTTGACTCTGGGCTACGAAAAGTGGCGGCAATTATAGCCGCGCATCGGCGTCGCAGGCGAGGCACGCGACAAAATCAGCCCGCGATGGCATATGCCTTGCACCACCACCGCTATCAGCACTCATGCCAACGGCGGGATGGGTCGAAAGACAAAGGCGTCGTCACTGGCCCTTGCTCTGGCAAGCCGCCCGGTACGGCGTTTTTTTATGGAAGGTGCTTAACGATGATTGAAGTTCCAGCCACCCCCCTGGCCTGGGTCAATGGCAGCGATGCCCCGGAAAAGACCGACATCAATCTCGGCTTCATGGCCCTGAGCGACTGCGCCTCGGTCGTGGTCGCCGCCACCCAGGGGTTCGCCCAGCCCTACGGCCTGACCCTGAACCTCAAGCGCCAGTCGTCCTGGGCCAACCTGCGCGACAAACTGGTCAGCGGCGAACTCGACGCCGCGCACAGCCTGTACGGCCTGATTTATGCGGTGCACCTGGGCATCGGCGGCGTAGCCTCGACTGACATGGCCGTGCTGATGGGGCTGAACCAGAACGGCCAGAGCATCAATCTCTCCCACGGTTTGCAGGCGCTGGGCGTGACCGGTCCTGAAGCACTCGACCGACACGTGCACCAAACTCGCCCAAAACTCACGTTCGCCCAGACATTTCCCACCGGCACCCACGCCATGTGGCTGTATTACTGGCTGGCGAGCCAGGGTATCCATCCGTTGCAGGATGTCGACAGCGTGGTGGTACCGCCACCGCAAATGGTCGCGCACCTGCAAGCGGGGCGTATCGACGGTTTTTGCGTGGGTGAGCCATGGGCCGCCAGCGCGGTGCAGCAAAACCTGGGGTTCACAATGGCGACCTCCCAGACCATCTGGCCCGACCACCCGGAAAAAGTCCTCGGCTGTACCCGTGCGTTTGTCGAGCACTACCCCAACACCGCGCGGGCCTTGGTGATGGCGATCCTGGAAGCCAGCCGCTTCATCGAGCAAAGCACGGAAAACCGCCGCAGCACCGCGCAACTGTTGAGTGCGCCCGACTACCTCGACGCCCCTCTGGACTGCATCGAGCCGCGTCTGCTGGGCGATTACGCCGATGGCCTGGGCAATCGCTGGCAGGACCCGCACGCACTGCGTTTCCACGCCGGTGGCGAGGTCAACGTTCCGTACCTGTCTGACGGCATGTGGTTCATGACTCAGTTCCGGCGCTGGGGTTTATTGCGCGACGACCCGGATTACCTCGGCGTGGCCCGTCAGGTCCAGCAGTTGGACCTGTACTGCGAAGCTGCCACTGCCGTCGGTGTCGCCGCTTCGGATCAAGACATGCGCAGCAGCCAGTTGATCGACGGCAACGTCTGGGACGGTTCCGATCCGGTCGGCTATGCCCGCAGTTTCAAGCTGCACGCGATGAGCGACAGCTCTTACCGATTCGCCCACCGCTGACAGGAGACTGCGAACATGTTGCGTATCCTGCTGATCAACGACACTGCGAAAAAAGTCGGTCGCCTGAAAGCCGCGCTGACTGAAGCCGGATTCGAGGTGATCGACGAATCGGGTTTGACCATCGACCTGCCCGAGCGCGTCGAAACGGTGCGCCCGGACGTGATTCTGATCGATACCGAGTCACCGAGCCGCGATGTGATGGAACAAGTGGTGCTGGTCACCCGCGATCAGCCACGGCCGATCGTCATGTTTACCGATGAACATGACCCCGGCGTGATGCGTCAGGCGATCCAGTCCGGGGTCAGTGCCTACATCGTCGAAGGCATTCACGCACAACGCTTGCAGCCGATTCTCGACGTGGCCATGGCGCGGTTTGAAAGCGACCAGGCACTGCGCGCCCAATTGCATGCCCGCGACCAGCAACTGGCCGAGCGCAAGCGTATCGAGCTGGCCAAGGGCTTGTTGATGAAGATGAAGCATTGCAACGAGGAAGAGGCCTACACCCTGATGCGCCGCCAGGCCATGAGCCGCCAGCAGAAACTGATTCAAGTGGCGGAGCAGATCATTGCCATGAGTGAGTTGCTCCAGTAACCGATCTCCCGAACCTGGCACAGATGATCGTTCCCACGCTCCGCGTGGGAATGCATCCCGTGACGCTCCGCGTCACAGCGTGAAGCGGATGCAGAGCGTCCACGGCGGCGTGACCACGCGGAGCGTGGGAACGATCTCCACCAGGTCTCGGTTGTTGGCACAGATTTGGCTATGTAATCACCACAGGTAACCAACGGCGGTTGCCCCACCTACGACAAAGACGTCGCTCACCTCATTTGCCCCTGGCGAATCGGGTAGCGGCGTTTTTTCGTTTTGGCCCCACAGCCCGGGGCCGGTGGTGCGGCCCAAAGGCGCCCCACCTGCTAGCTCATGACTCCTTCTCGAGACTCTTCACAGCTGAGGTGCGCGATGAATTCAAGCTTCTGGAAATCCGGCCATACCCCGACCCTGTTCGCGGCCTTTCTCTATTTCGACCTGAGCTTCATGGTCTGGTACCTGCTCGGCCCGTTGGCTGTGCAGATCGCCGCCGACTTGCACCTGACCACCCAACAACGCGGGCTGGTGGTGGCCACGCCAATCCTGGCCGGGGCCGTACTGCGCTTTATCATGGGCATGCTGGCGGATCGTCTGTCGCCAAAAACCGCCGGGCTGATCGGCCAGGTGATCGTTATCTGCGCACTGTTCGGCGCCTGGAAACTCGGGATCCACAGCTACGAGCAAGCGCTGGTGCTGGGCCTTTTCCTCGGCATGGCCGGTGCGTCCTTCGCCGTCGCCCTGCCGCTGGCGTCGCAATGGTATCCGCCGCAGCATCAAGGCAAAGCCATGGGCATCGCCGGAGCGGGCAACTCCGGCACGGTTCTGGCGGCATTGATCGCCCCGGTACTGGCGGCGGCATTCGGCTGGAGCAACGTGTTCGGCTTCGCCCTGATCCCGCTGATCCTGACCATTATCGTCTTCGCCTGGCTGGCGAAAAACGCACCGGAGCGGCCGAAAGCCAAATCCATGGCCGACTACTTCAAGGCCTTGGGTGACCGCGACAGCTGGTGGTTCATGTTTTTCTACAGCGTGACTTTCGGCGGTTTTATCGGCCTGGCCAGCGCCCTGCCCGGCTACTTCAACGACCAGTACGGCCTGAGCCCGGTGACCGCCGGTTACTACACCGCGGCCTGCGTGTTCGGCGGCAGCCTGATGCGTCCTTTGGGCGGCGCACTGGCCGACCGGTTCGGCGGTATTCGCACGCTGCTCGCGATGTACACCGTGGCCGCCGTCTGCATCGCGGCGGTGGGTTTCAATCTGCCGAGCTCCTACGCGGCGCTGGCACTTTTCGTCTGCACCATGCTCGGTCTGGGTGCAGGTAACGGCGCGGTTTTCCAGTTGGTGCCGCAGCGTTTTCGTCGGGAGATTGGTGTAATGACCGGTTTGATCGGCATGGCCGGCGGCATCGGCGGCTTCGCGTTGGCGGCCGGCATGGGCGCGATCAAGCAAAGCACCGGCAGCTATCAACTGGCGTTGTGGTTGTTCGCCAGCCTCGGTGTTCTGGCCTGGTTCGGCTTGCACGGGGTGAAACGTCGCTGGAGAACCACCTGGGGTTCGGCCGCCGTGACGGCGGCTCGGGTCTGACGCCTCAATGAGCCTGCAATTGAGTTTTGCCGAAGCCAGCGCCACGGGGCCGCGCGAGGAAAACCAGGACGCCCTGCGCCTGGTGACGCCCGCCCCGGCCTTGGCGGCGAGCAAGGGTTACCTGTTCGCCATTGCCGATGGTGTCAGCCAATGCGCCGACGGTGGCCTCGCCGCCCGCTCGACCTTGCAGGCCCTGGCGCTGGATTATTACGCCACCCCGGAAACCTGGGGTGTCGCCCAGGCATTGGACCGTCTGCTGCTGGCGCAAAATCGCTGGTTGCAGGCCAATGGCGGTGGGCAGCCGCTGCTGACCACCGTCAGCGCCCTGGTCATGCGCGGCAGGCGTTTTACCTTGGCCCATGTCGGCGATTGCCGCGTGTACCGCTGGCACGCGGATCAGTTGCAGCGCGTCAGCGAGGATCACGTCTGGGACCAACCGGGCATGCAACATGTGCTCAAACGGGCGCTGGGCCTCGACCAACATCTGGTGCTGGATTTTCTCGATGGCGAATTGCGCCTCAATGAAAGTTTTGTCCTGCTGAGCGATGGCATCTGGGCCGTGCTGGGCGATACGGCCATTGCCGCTATTTTGCGCGATCAGCCCGATCTGGACAGTGCCGCACAGACCTTGGTCAGCGCGGCGCACCTGGCCGGCAGCCAGGACAACGCCAGCGCCCTGTTGGTGCGCGTTGACGCCCTCGGTGAAACGAGCATCGGCGACGCACTGATTCATTTGCAGCAATGGCCGCTGCCTCCTGCACTGAAACCCGGTCAGTCCTTCGAAGGCTGGCAGGTCGAGGGGATCGCCGGCCAGAGCCAGCAGTCACTGCTCTACCGAGTGCGCGATGGGCAACAGCAACCCTGGCTATTGAAAACCTTGCCCGGTGCGCTGCGCGACGATCACTTGGCCGGGCAGGCACTGCTGTCGGAGGAATGGTTTCTCAAACGCGTGGCCGGACGGCATTTCCCTGAAGTCCATGCCGCCAGTCAGCGTCAGCATTTGTACTACGTGATGCGTGAATATTCCGGATCGACGCTGGCAGAACTGCACGCGGGTGTCGGACCACTGCCACTGGCTCAATGGCAAGACCTGGCCGAACGCCTGCTCCGCGCCGTGGGGCTGCTGCATCGCCGACAAATCCTGCACCGCGACATCAAACCGGACAACCTGCTGCTGGGGGACGACGGTGAGCTACGCCTGCTGGACTTCGGCCTCGCCTACTGCCCGGGCTTGTCCGAGGATCAACCCTCGGCCCTGCCCGGAACACCCAGCTATATCGCACCGGAAGCCTTTCGCGGGGGCATCCCGACGCCGCAACAAGACCTGTATGCCGTCGGCGTGACGTTGTACTGGCTGCTGACCGGGCACTATCCCTACGGCGAAATCGAAGCGTTTCAGCGGCCCCGGTTTGGTGTACCGGTGAGCGCCAGTCGCTACCGGCCGGATGTGCCCGACTGGATCGCGCAGTGTTTGCAACGGGCTGTCGCAGCGGATCCGCTTGTGCGCTTTGAAACGGCGGAAGAATGGTTGCTGGTACTGGAGCAAGGCGAGCGGCGCAGTTTGAGCGTGCGCCCCAAGCCGTTGCTGGAGCGCGAGCCGTTGAAAGTCTGGCGCACGATGGCGCTGGTGTCGTTGGTGGTTAATCTGGCGTTGCTGTTTCTAGTGGTTCATGGCTGACACAGATCCCTTGTAGCCGCTGGCGAAGCCTGCGTCCGGTTGCGAAGCAGTCGTAGGCCCTGCACATAGGGTGAACCTGGCACACCGTGTCGTCTGAAATTGCGACTGCTTCGCAGCCGGACGCAGGCTTCGCCAGCGGCTACAGAAGCCGCGCCAATTGCGGGCGACGTGCATTGAATCGGTGCAAAAACGCTCCTGCCAAAGTCCGAAACCACGACTAAACCCAACAAACCCGTTGACCTGGAGCACTTGGCACAACCACTGCATTACCTTCTTCACCACACATAAAGCCCGGCCTTCAACGTAGAAGGCTGCGCTGCCCGAGAGAACGGGACAAGGACAAAGGCGTCCTCGCTAGGCAACTAGCGGGACGCCTTTTTTTGTTTGCGCAAAATTGTCGAGCAAGACCTGAAAGCCCTGATGAGGCGGGTCTGAACTCCCCGGAGAACCTGATGAAAAAACTAAAACTGGTGATGATCGGCAACGGCATGGCCGGGGTTCGCACCCTGGAAGAACTGCTCAAGCTGAGCAACGAGCTGTACGACATCACGGTCTTCGGCGCCGAACCTCATACCAACTACAACCGCATCCTGCTGTCGCCAGTACTGGCCGGTGAGCAGACGTTCGAAGAGATCGTGCTCAACGACCTCGACTGGTACCTGGAAAACAACATCAAGCTGTTGCTCAACCGCAAAGTCGTGGAGATTGACCGGGTCAAACGCCGCGTCATCGCCGAAGACGGCACCGAGGCGGAATATGATCGCCTGCTGATCGCCACCGGTTCGACCCCGTTTATTCTGCCGATCCCCGGCAACACCTTGCAGGGTGTGATCGGCTACCGCGACATCGCCGACACCCAGGCCATGATCAACACCGCCAAGACCCACAAGCACGCCGTCGTCATCGGCGGAGGCCTGCTGGGCCTGGAAGCCGCCAACGGCCTGATGCTGCGCGGCATGCACGTGACCGTCGTACACATCGGCGAGTGGTTGCTGGAACGACAATTGGACAAGACCAGCGGTCAACTGTTGCAAACCGCCCTCGAAGCGCGCGGCCTGCACTTTCGCCTGCGCGAGCAAACCCAGGCGCTGCACGACGGGGGCAATGGCCGGGTCGGGTCGGTTGAATTCAAGAACGGCGACATCATCCCCGCCGACCTGGTGGTGATGGCCGCTGGCATTCGCCCCAACACCGAACTCGCGGAAAAATCCGGCATCCCCTGCAACCGCGGGATTCTGGTCAATGACACGATGCAAACCTACGACCCGCGGGTCTACGCCATCGGTGAATGCGCCAGCCATCGCGGCATCGCCTACGGCCTCGTCGCACCACTGTTCGAGCAAGCCAAGGTCTGCGCCAACCACCTCGCCCAATTGGGCTTCGCCCGCTATCAAGGTTCAGTGACGTCGACCAAATTGAAAGTCACCGGCATCGATCTGTTTTCTGCCGGCGACTTCATGGGCGGCGAAGGCACGGAAACCATCACCCTCTCCGATCCGATCGGCGGGATCTACAAAAAACTGGTGATCAAGGATGACGTGCTGGTCGGCGCCTGCCTGTACGGCGACACGGCCGATGGCGGCTGGTATTTCCGGCAGATTCGTGAGAGTCACGCCATCGACGAGATCCGTGATCACCTGATGTTCGGTGAAAACGCTCTAGGTGACGTCGGGCATCAAGGTCAGGACAAAGCCATGAGCATGGCCGATACCGCCGAAGTGTGCGGTTGCAACGGCGTGTGCAAAGGCACCATCGTCAAGGCGATTCAGGAGCACGGACTGTTCAGTGTCGACGAGGTGAAAAAACACACCAAGGCTGCAAGTTCATGCGGCTCCTGCGCAGGGCTGGTGGAGCAGATCCTGATCAACACCGTGGGTGGCGCGGCGGACGTCAAACCGAAAAGCGAAAAAGCCATCTGCGGATGCAGCGACCTCAACCACGGCCAAATCCGCCAGGCCATCCGCGAGCAACATTTACTGACCATTGCCGGGACCATCAGCTACTTGAACTGGCGCACACCGAATGGCTGCGCCACGTGCCGCCCGGCCCTCAACTACTACCTGATTTCCACCTGGCCGGGTGAGGCAAAGGACGACCCGCAATCACGCCTGATTAACGAACGCGTCCACGCCAACATTCAAAAAGACGGCACCTATTCGGTTGTCCCGCGGATGTGGGGCGGCGTGACCAACCCTTCGGAACTGCGGCGCATCGCCGACGTCGCCGACAAGTACAACGTACCGATGGTCAAGGTCACCGGTGGCCAGCGCATCGACTTGCTGGGGATCAAGAAACAGGATTTGCCGGGCGTCTGGAAAGACCTCGACATGCCATCCGGTCACGCCTACGGCAAATCCATCCGCACCGTGAAGACCTGCGTTGGCAGCGAGTTCTGCCGCTTCGGCACCCAGAACTCCACCCAATTGGGCATCGAACTGGAGCATGACCTGTTCAACATGTGGTCACCGCACAAAGTGAAACTGGCGGTCTCCGGTTGCCCACGCAACTGCTCGGAAGCGGGCATCAAGGACGTAGGAATCATCGGCGTGGATTCCGGCTGGGAGATGTACATCGGCGGCAATGGCGGGATCAAAACCGAAGTCGCCGAGTTCTTCGTCAAGCTGAAAACCGCTGAAGAAGTTCGTGAATACAACGGCGCGTTCTTGCAGCTCTATCGCGAAGAAGCCTTCTACCTGGAGCGCACCGTGCATTACCTGCAACGGGTCGGCATGGAACACATCAAGAAAGCCGTGCTGGAGGACCCGGTGCGGCGCAAGGCACTCAATGATCGCCTGCAATTCTCGCTGTCGTTCGAGCAAGACCCGTGGAAGGAACGCCTGGCGCAGCCGCAGCTGAAAAAAGAGTTCGACGTCATTCCGTTGAAGAACCTGGAGGTGCTGGCATGAACTGGCTGGATATCTGCGCACTGGAAGACATCAATGCCCTGGGCTCGCGGATCATTGCCGGGCCGAAAGGTGATATCGCGATTTTTCGTACAAGCGACGATGAGGTTTTCGCCCTCGACGACCGCTGCCCACACAAGGGCGGGCCGCTGTCACAAGGCTTGGTGTACGGCAAACGCGTGGCCTGCCCGCTGCACAACTGGCAAATCGACCTGGAAACCGGCGAAGCCCTGGTCCCTGACATCGGCTGCGCCCACCATCACTCGGCACGGGTCGAGAATGGTCGGGTGCTGCTGGCCCTGCGGGAAGCAAGCTGATGAACCGTCAAATCACCGCTTCTACCTGCTGCTATTGCGGCGTCGGCTGCGGTGTGCTGATCGAACATGACGGCGAGCGCATCCTCGGCGTCAGTGGCGATCCGGCCCACCCGGCCAACTTCGGCAAATTGTGCAGCAAGGGATCAACCCTGCATTTGACCGGTGACCTGACTGCGCGAGCGCTCTATCCCGAACTGCGCCTGGGCAAAGGCCTGGCACGCAGCCGCACCGACTGGGACACCGCCCTCGATCATGCCGCCAGCGTTTTCGCCCGGACCATTGCCGAACACGGCCCGGACAGCGTGGCGTTCTACATTTCCGGGCAATTGCTGACCGAGGACTATTACGCCTTCAACAAACTGGCGCGGGCGTTGGTGGGCACCAACAACATCGACAGCAATTCGCGACTGTGCATGTCGTCGGCGGTGGTCGGCTACAAGCGCAGCCTGGGCGCCGATGCGCCACCGTGCAGTTATGAAGACCTGGAGTTGAGCGACTGCGTGATGATCGTCGGCAGTAACATGGCCTACGCCCACCCGGTACTTTTTCGTCGACTGGAAGAAGCCAAATCCTGCCGACCACAGATGAAAGTCATCGTCATCGATCCGCGTCGCACCGACACGTGCGATCTAGCTGACCTGCACTTGGCGATTCTTCCCGGGACCGATGTCGCCCTGTTCCACGGGATTTTGCACCTGCTGCTGTGGGAAGACTGGATCGACCGAGACTTCATCAAGGCCCACACCGACGGTTTGACCGAGCTGAAAAACCTGGTGCGCGATTACACACCGCAAATGGTTTCGCAGCTGTGTGGAATCAGCGTTGAGCAATTGCAGCAATGCGCCGAATGGGTCGGTACGTCACCGAGTTTCCTGTCGTTGTGGTGCATGGGGCTAAACCAATCTACCGCCGGCAGCGCCAAGAACAGCGCGCTGATCAATTTGCACCTGGCTACCGGGCAAATTGGCCGCCCCGGCGCAGGACCTTTCTCGTTGACCGGTCAGCCGAATGCCATGGGCGGGCGGGAAACCGGCAGTCTGTCGAACCTGCTGCCGGGGCATCGCGACGCCGCCAACCCTGAGCATCGTGCCGATGTAGCGGCTTACTGGGGCGTCGATCAACTGCCTGAGAACCCTGGGCTGACGGCCATCGAGTTGTTTGACCAGGTCGGCCGCGGAAAAATAAAAGCACTGTGGATCGCTTGCACTAACCCCGCACAATCACTGCCTGATCAGACGGCTGTGCGTGCGGCACTTGAAACCTGCCCGTTCGTGGTGCTGCAAGAAGCCTTTCGTACCACTGAAACCGCCGGGTTTGCCGACCTGTTGTTGCCCGCTGCGAGCTGGGGTGAAAAGGAAGGCACCGTCACCAATTCGGAACGGCGTATTTCCCACGTCCGCCGGGCAATCGTCGCACCTGGTTCCGCGCGCCCGGACTGGGCGATCACGGTGGATTTCGCGCAGCGGCTGGAAAAACATTTACGCCCCGAATCCTCAAGCCTGTTTGCCTTTGAAACACCGGCGCAGGTGTTCGACGAATACAAATTACTGACCCGCGGCCGTGATCTGGACTTGTCCGGGATCAGCCATGCGCTGATCGACCAGCTCGGCCCGCAGCAATGGCCATTTCCGACCGGCGCCCGCCAAGGTACCGCCCGCCTCTATCTCGACGGTATCTTCCCGACTGCCAGCGGCCGCGCGCAATTCGTCGCCGACCCGTATCGCGCCGCCAAGGAACAACGGGATGCGCGTTTCCCACTGACGCTGATCACCGGTCGCCTGCGCGATCAATGGCACGGCATGAGCCGTACCGGCACTGCGGCGCAGCTGTTCGGTCATGTCAGCGAAGCGGTGTTGAGCCTGCACCCGGACGAGTTGCGCAGGCATCGCCTGCAACCAGGTGACTTGATCAGCCTGAAAAGCCGTCGCGGCGCCGTGATCGTGCCAGTCTCCAGCGATGACAGCGTGCGCCCGGGGCAGGCGTTTTTGCCGATGCATTTTGGTGACCGCTTCCTCAAGGGAGGTGTAAACACCCTCACCCTTCCAGCCTTCGATCCACTGTCGAAACAACCGGAACTCAAGCACAGCGGTGTGCGCCTTGAGCCCGTGCATTTGCCATGGCATCTGTTTGCGCTGATTGAGGGAGACATCCCACAGCATTTTGAGAGCCTACGCACCCTCTGCGAGGCGTTTTCCTACGCCAGCCTCAGCCTTGCCGGCCGTGAGCGCCCCGCGCTGCTGATACGCGCTGCCAGCGCCTTGGCGCCAGACCCGAAACTGCTGCGTGACATTGATGAGTGCCTCGGGCTACTCGATGGACCGGTTTTGGCATACGACGATCCACGGCGCTCCATCGGCAAGCGAGTGCGGATCGAGAACGGGCGCATCACCGCTATTCGCCTGGCGGGTGAAACTCTCGCCCAACACTGGTTGCAAAGCCTGTGGCTCGAAGGTCGCGCCGATGAGCAACTGCGGCGCTGGCTGCTCGCGCCCCTGAGCGCACCACCGGGGCAGATCGATGCCGCCTCGATCGGCAACAAAACCCTGTGCAACTGCAAAAACGTCAGCCAAAACGCAGTCTGCGCCGGTATCCGCCGTGGCCTGGACTTGCAAGGTTTGAAACAGGAATTGGGTTGCGGCACGCAATGCGGTTCGTGCGTCCCGGAAATCAAGCGTTTGCTGGCTGCTACTGCGCAGCCGATCGCCGTCATCTCGTGAGGAAAACACTATGAGCGCAAAAGTCTGGCTGGTGGGTGCGGGTCCCGGCGACCCTGAATTACTGACGCTCAAGGCTGTGCGGGCACTGAGAGAAGCGGATGTGGTGCTGATCGACGACCTGGTCAACGAAGCGGTGCTGGAACATTGCCCCGATGCGCGGATTATCCCGGTGGGTAAACGTGGCGGCTGCCGCTCAACCCCTCAAGCGTTCATTCACCGCCTGATGCTGCGTTATGCCCGACAGGGCAAATGCGTGGTGCGGCTCAAGGGTGGCGATCCGTGCATCTTCGGTCGAGGTGGCGAAGAGGCGCAGTGGTTGCGCGAACGCGGGGTCGATACCGAATTGGTCAATGGCATCACCGCCGGGCTGGCCGGCGCGACGCAATGCGATATTCCGTTGACCTTGAGGGGCGTTGCCCGAGGAGTGACGTTGGTCACCGCCCACACCCAGGATGGCAGCAGCCTGAACTGGCAGGCACTGGCCCAAAGTGGCACGACGCTGGTGGTTTACATGGGGGTGGCGAAGCTCAGCGAGATACGCGAGCAATTGTTGGCAGGCGCGATGGCGGCGGATACGCCGGTGGCGATGATCGAAAACGCATCGCTGCCGCATCAACGGGAATGCCGCAGCACCCTGTCAGCCATGGAAGAAGATGCCGGCGCCTTTGAGTTGAAAAGCCCGGCCATTCTGGTGATCGGCGCAGTAGCGGCCAGTGCAACTCAAGCTCTGTGGGGGTGTGAGTCACCGCAAAAGCAAGTCAATCAGTCTGAGTATTTTTGACCTGCCTCACCAAATCGCAGACAAAGAAAAGCCCGGCCTAAGCCGGGCTTTTCTCAGAGCTGAAGGCTAATTACTTGCCTTGAGCTTCAACCTGCGCTTCTACGCGACGGTTTACAGCGCGACCTTCTGCAGTTTTGTTGTCAGCAACTGGGCGGGATTCGCCGTAGCCAACAGACTGAACGCGGGAGGATTCAACACCGTACTGGTTGGTCAGAACTTGTTTAACGGCGTTTGCACGACGCTCAGACAGTTTCTGGTTGTAAGCGTCAGGACCGACGTTGTCGGTGTGACCTTCAACAGTAGTGGTGGTCGATGGGTACTGCTTCATGAAATCAGCCAGGTTCTTGATGTCGCCGTAGCTGTTTGGCTTGACTACCGACTTGTCGAAGTCGAATTTCACGTCCAGCTCAACACGAACAACTTCAGCAACTGCCGGGCAGCCATCAGCGTCAACAGTTACGTTGGCTGGGGTGTCTGGGCACTTGTCAACGTTGTCGCACACGCCATCGTTGTCGCTGTCGGAGCAGACTTCTGGAGCTGGGGCTGCAGCGACTGGCTTGTTGCCGCCACCGAAGTTCACACCCAGACCAACGGATGGGATGTAGTCCCACTTGCCGTTGTCCAGTTTGTAGTCAGCTTCTACGCCAGCACGTGCGTAAACGTTTTCTACGAAGTAGTACTTAACGCCAGCGCCAGCAGTCAGGAAAGTCGACTGGTCACGGCCAGTGTGGCCGTTAGCGGCTACGTTGGTCATGCTGCCGTGCTTAACACCACCTTGAACGTAAGGACGCAGAGCGTCGCCAGCGTTGTTGAAGTGGTACTGAGCGTTCAGACCGAAGCTGTCGCCTTCGATTTTCTGGTTGCCAGTGTTGTTGTTCGAACGGGTGTAATCTTCAGCGTTGTAGGTCAGGTTCAACGATACGTCGTCGGTCAAGAAGTAACCGATGGAGGCGCCAGGAGTGTAACCGTCTTCAACGTCTTTAACGCTGTCGTTGTACTTCTTCCCGTAGTTGAGCTCGCCTTCAACTGCGCCTTGGCCTTGTGCCAGAGCGCCGAAAGAAGTAGCGGCAATAAGAGTACCAATGGCCAAGCCCAAGGTGTTTTTCAGTTTCATCCGTTAAATCCCCATCTGGTGATTGTAAAGCAGTCCCTCAAACCGGGGGACAACTCGGCGGCAAGTCTATCAGAACTTGCCTACACGTAAGAGATATTTGCGCTGAACTAAGTTTCAGCAATGCCTGCAAATTTCTCACGCAATTTATCTAGAGCACGTTTATACCGCATTTTTGTCGCACTCAAACCCATATGCATGATATCCGCGATCTCTTGAAATTCCAGCTCTGCGACAAATCGTAGCACCAGAATTTCACGGTCAATCGGATTTACATACACCAGCCAGCGATCAAGTCCACCCTTATCCTCGGGTTTCGGCGTCTTCTCTTCAGACGCTTCCTCGAGGGGGTCCAGACTCAAAGCGTCCATCAAGCGACGCTTTCGCCGTTCCTTCCGATACTGTGTGATGCATTCGTTGTACGTGATGCTATATAGCCATGTCTTGAACTTCGATTTACCCTCAAAGTTCTTCAGGCCATACAGCACCTTCAACATGACCTCCTGACAGACATCATCTGCGTCGCGATCGTTCCCAAGGTATCGGGCACAGACGTTAAATAATGTTCGCTGGTAACGCCGCATCAGTTCTTCATAAGCGCGCGTTACGTGAAACAGCTCGGTGTGCGAGCGCGCGACCAACTCCTCATCAGAGAGCTCGCGGGGGTCGTAGCGCGTGGAGAGCGATTGAGCTTTATTCAAAACAAGTCGGGCCGACAGTCAGGTCAATGTCCGCCGCAGCCCATTCAGGGCATTTTGCGGCGGCGTACATTAGCAGGGTTTGCCGGGTTAGCGGCTACTCACATGCTGCTCCAAGAGAATCCGATTGGAGAGAGAGACTAGCTCACCTTCATCGGTCAGCAATGTGGTTTTAACCGTGCCGATCTCTTCGATCTGGCCTTCGACCTCACCAACACGCACTTGTTGCCCAACCTGATACAACTCACGCACATAGATTCCCGCAAGAATCTGACCGGCAATTTCCCGGCTTCCCAAACCCATGGCCAACGCTACCGCCAGACCAACGGTAATCAATACGATAACGATCACATGGTTGAGCAGGTCAGTCTTGACCTCCAACTGGCTGATCGCTACCGAGATACTGATGATGATCACCAGGCCCTGAGCAATACGTCCCAACCCGGAAGCATAGTCCAGACCTACGCCTTCTGCTGCGCCGCGCACCAATCCATTGGCCAGTTGTGCCAGCAAGACACCTACCAGCAGGACCAGCGCCGCACCGAATACCTTCGGCAAATAGAGCGCAAGCATATCCAGCGTAGCTGAAACTCGTTCAAGTCCAAGGGATTCTGCTGCAGAAACCAGAAAAATAAGCAGAACGAACCAATAGACAATCTTGCCGATCAAGGTAGAGATCGGTACTTGAAGACCGGCCCGGGACAGTAATTTAGTCAGACCGGTACCGCCCATCAGGCGATCAAGACCCAGTTTGGCCAGCAGCTTGGACAGCAAAGTGTCCAAAAGTTTCGCCACGACAAAACCCAACAGCAGCACAACCAGTGCGCCGAACAGGTTCGGAATGAAGTTCGCAACCTTGGTCCATAACGCAGTCATTGCAGTGACGAGGCTCTGAGTCCAGAGATCAAGTTCCATATTCAATCAGCCTTATCAGCAGTGCGAACGGTAGGTTTACGGTGACGGGATACCGGCGAGATGTGGGCCGAGCCGTTATTGAGGGCGATCATCAGCGCGGGCAACCAGCGGCCCAGCAGGCTGAACAGATCACCGGCGCCGACCTGGCGATTGGCGGTTTTCAGTACACGCCCAAGGCACGCATCGTCGTCCCGGGTGGACGGTGATGCATTGAGCATGTCGCGCAAAGACTGTTCAAACGGATCGTGCATACGCACCTCTCGTGATGTCTGTGAAAGACGCGGTCAAATTTGCTCGGGTCACATGCCGCATGCTCAGACCCAGCGCAAACGTCGAAATAACCACCACTGCCCGACCGCCACCGAAACCATCATCAGGCACGCAATCAGGAAGCCATACGGACTGGCCGAGAACGGAATCCCACCCACATTAATCCCCAGAAGACCGGTCAAAAAACTCATCGGCAAAAAGATCCCGGTGATGATCCCGAAGCGGTACATCGTGCGATTCATCCGCACGCTCAAGCGTCTGTCTTCAGCCTCGAGAACCAGGCCCACCCGCTCGCGGGTCAATTCCAGCTCTTCCAGATACCGGGTCAGGCTGTTGTTCAATTCGTTCCAGTAATCCGCATCGTCGTCGACGAACCAGGGCAATTTGATCCGTGTCAGCTGACCGAATATATCTCGCTGCGGCGCCAGGAATCGTTTCAGCGCTGCGGCCCTGCGACGGATCTGCAAAATGGCTCCGTGCTCGGGAGTATACCGTTCGTCGGCATCCAGTTTTTCCTCTTCGTCATCGACCACTTCCGAGAGGCAACTGACCAGATCCTGCACTTTGTTGGTGAGGTACTGCGCCATATAGAGAACGAGTTCGGAGGCCGTTTTTGGCCCTTTGCCTTCGGCGAGCTGCACCAGCAATTCATCGGTTGCGCGCAATGGGCGCAATCGCAAGGAAATAACACGCTGGGCCGATGCAAAAATCCGCACCGAGACCATGTCTTCCGGTTCAGCGCCGGGGTTCAGGTTGACCCCGCGCAGAAACAGCAACAGTTCGGCATCCGGCAACGGCAACAGGCGCGGCCGGGTGTTTTCTTCGAGCAGAAGGTCACAGCTGAATTCACTCAAACCACTGGATTTACGCAGCCAGGTCTGAGTTTGCGGGTGACTGCGATCCCAGTGCAGCCACAGACTTTCATAAGCCTGAAGCTGCAAGTCATCGAGTTCAGTCCGGGCTATCGAACGCGCACCGCCTTTACCGTCCAGCACCAGGGCATGCACCAGGCCCCATTGCGCGTTTTCTTCCTCGAACATCCTCACTCCTTTGTTGGCAACGCTTTATTCAGGCATTTTCAGCGGGCTTGGCGAGATAATCACGCCATTGTTGTCCGCATAGATGTAATGGCCTGGATGGAACGTCACGCCCGCAAAGGTCACCGCAACATTGAGATCGCCAATACCGCGCTTGTCGGTTTTCATCGGGTGACTGGCCAGCGCCTGAACGCCCAGATCGGTCTGTGCAATGACGTCGACATCACGAATGCAACCGTAGATCACCAGCCCTTCCCAACCGTTTTTCGCAGCTTTCTCGGCCAGCATGTCGCCCAGCAAAGCACGACGCAGTGAACCGCCACCGTCGACGACCAATACTTTGCCATTACCCTTGAGTTCGACCTGCTCTTTGACCAGCGAGTTGTCTTCGAAGCACTTGATGGTCACGATTTCGCCGCCGAAAGAATCACGGCCACCGAAATTGCTGAACATCGGTTCCAGCACCTGCACCAGCTCCGGATAGGCGTCGCACAGGTCAGGCGTGAGGTAATGGTTCATCGAGAAACTCCTGTAAAAAAGAAGACAGTCGAGTTGGCCGCGCTGAATGAAACGTTAATTCAGTCACTGAAAATGACCAGAACAGCACAATGCGTCATATCTTAGCCTCAAGCCGACCAGAGCGAAATGCCCTTGTTAGAGCATCGGGCTCAAATGGCCGCGGCCAGATCCGGCTTGTCGCCCAACAATGGCGTCAGTTGATCGCCCAACCAACGGGCCACCAACGGCCAGACCTCTGCCTGAGCCGCTTTGCTGACGAGCATTTCCACGTGACCGAAATTGTCGCCAAAGCCATGCTCACGCCCAAGGTTCATGAACCGCTTGTGTTCGCTACCAATCTGCTCGAACAGTTTGTGGCATGCCCACGTCGGGTCCTGATGATCGCCAACCGCGCTCACCGCCAACACCGGCACCTGAACGTTGGCCAATCCAGCCCACCAGTCCTTGTCGGCATCGCCAAAGCGCCCGAACAAACCGTACCAACGCATGCTTTCCAGGGCCAGGCCAATCGGCTCGTCTTCCGGGCCACGTTTGAGCCGTGAGCCCGACAGTTGCGCAAAGCGCTTGAGAATGAAGCGTCCACCCCACTCCACCGGCGGTATTTTCAACGGCCAATAGGTGCGGCTGACTTGCGTGCCGAAAAACGCCGCAGACGCCACCACAGGCTCACCGATGTACTCACCGCCCAATGCCGCCGCCAGGGTAATCCCGCCCAGCGAGTGACCGATCCAATGCGGGACCTGGCCACTTTGCTCGCGCACAAAAGCACCGATGGCCGGCAGGTCGTAACGAGCGTAGTCGGCGACGCGGTTCTTGCGGTAGTTTTGATTGCGCTGGGACAGGCCATGGCCGCGCATTTCCGGAATCCATACATCAAATCCCAGACGCGTCAGATAAGCGCCCAACCCCAAGCCTTTGGGGGAAAACCAGAAGCGTCGATTGGAAAAGCTGCCGTGCAACAGAATCACCGGCACGCCACGCACCGCCGTTTCATCGGCCATGCCCAGTCGCGTGACGGCCAATTCAACGGTGCCATCAGGGCTGTTGCCCGGCTTCAAACGGTAAACGTCTTCGCTCAGATCGCCGCGCCGTTCGGCGCTGATCAGGGCGACAGGAAATAGGTTGCTGCTGCTTTGCATAATGCTCTTGCACAAAAAAGGGCGGCATCCCCAAGGAGCCCGCCCTACTTGAATCTTAAAGGCAGCGTTCACCGACCACGCTGCCAATCATTGTAGGAGCGAGCCTGCTCGCGATGGTCGCCAACGATAACGCGTTCATGCTGAACAAAACGCGGCGTTCTGCAGTCCATCGCGAGCAGGCTCGCTCCTACAGGATCAAGCCTGCGCCTGACCCTCAGCCAGGAAGAACCAGGTTTCCAGTACGGAATCGGGGTTCAACGAAACGCTTTCAATGCCCTGCTCCATCAGCCACTTGGCCAGGTCCGGGTGGTCCGAAGGACCCTGACCGCAAATGCCGATGTACTTGCCGGCCTTGTTGCACGCGGCGATGGCGTTGGCCAGTAGCTTCTTGACCGCCGGATTACGCTCATCGAACAGGTGCGCGATGATCCCGGAGTCACGGTCCAGGCCCAGCGTCAGCTGAGTCAGGTCGTTGGAACCGATCGAGAAGCCGTCGAAGAATTCGAGGAACTCTTCAGCGAGGATCGCGTTGGATGGCAGTTCGCACATCATGATGATGCGCAGACCGTTTTCGCCGCGAGCCAGACCGTTTTCGGCCAGCAGATCGATAACCTGGCTGGCTTCGCCCAGGGTACGGACGAACGGCACCATGATTTCGACGTTGGTCAGACCCATCTCGTTGCGCACGCGCTTGAGGGCGCGGCACTCGAGTTCGAAGCAGTCACGGAACGATTCGCTGATGTAACGCGAGGCGCCACGGAAGCCCAGCATCGGGTTTTCTTCTTCTGGCTCGTAGAGCTTGCCGCCGATCAGGTTCGCGTATTCGTTGGACTTGAAGTCCGACAGACGCACGATGACCTTTTTCGGGGTGAACGCTGCAGCCAGGGTGCTGATGCCTTCGACCAGTTTGTCGACGTAGAAATCGACCGGATCGTTGTAACCGGCGATGCGCTTGTCGACGCTGTCCTTGATGTCCTGCGGCAGGCCGTCGTAGTTCAACAGCGCTTTCGGGTGAACACCGATCATGCGGTTGATGATGAACTCCAGACGGGCCAGGCCCACACCGGCGTTCGGCAGCTGCGCGAAGTCGAAGGCACGGTCGGGGTTGCCGACGTTCATCATGATCTTGAACGGCAGGTCCGGCATGGCGTCGACGGAGTTCTTCTTGATGTCGAAGCCCAGTTCGCCTTCGAAGATGTAACCGGTGTCGCCTTCAGCGCAGGAAACGGTCACGCCCTGGCCGTCTTTCAACAGCTGGGTGGCGTTGCCGCAACCGACCACGGCCGGGATGCCCAGCTCGCGAGCGATGATCGCCGCGTGGCAGGTACGACCGCCACGGTTGGTGACGATGGCGCTGGCGCGCTTCATGACCGGCTCCCAGTCCGGGTCGGTCATGTCGGAAACCAGAACGTCGCCCGGCTGGACTTTGTCCATCTCGGACACGTCCTTGATGATGCGAACCTTGCCGGCGCCAATGCGCTGGCCAATGGCACGACCTTCAACCAGCACGGTGCCGGTTTCTTTCAACAGGTAACGTTCCATGACGTTGGCCTGGGTACGGCTCTTCACGGTTTCAGGGCGAGCCTGAACGATGTAGAGCTTGCCGTCGTCGCCGTCTTTGGCCCATTCGATGTCCATCGGGCACTGGTAGTGCTTCTCGATGATCATCGCTTGCTTGGCCAGCTCGCTGACTTCGGCGTCGCTCAGGCAGAAACGTGCGCGATCAGCCTTGTCGACGTCGATGGTCTTGACCGATTTACCGGCCGTGGCGACTTCGCCGTAGATCATCTTGATGGCTTTGCTGCCCAGGTTGCGGCGCAGGATGGCTGGGCGACCGGCGGCCAGCGTGCCTTTGTGGACGTAGAACTCATCCGGGTTCACGGCGCCTTGTACGACGGTTTCACCCAGGCCGTAGGCGCCGGTGATGAACACCACGTCACGGAAACCCGATTCGGTATCGAGGGTGAACATCACACCGGCAGTGCCGGTTTCGGAGCGGACCATGCGCTGAACGCCGGCCGACAGGGCCACCAGCTTGTGGTCGAAGCCCTGGTGCACGCGATAGGAAATCGCACGGTCGTTGAACAGGGAAGCGAACACCTCTTTGGCGGCGCGGATAACGTTTTCCACACCACGGATGTTCAGGAAGGTTTCTTGCTGACCGGCGAAGGAAGCGTCCGGCAAGTCTTCGGCGGTAGCGGAAGAGCGCACGGCCACGGCCATGTCAGGGTTGCCGGCCGACAGCGTGGCGAACGCGGTGCGGATCTCGGCGTTGAGCTTCTCGGGGAATTCGGCTTCCATGATCCATTGACGGATCTGGGCGCCAGTGCGGGCCAGGGCGTTGACATCGTCGACATCCAGGGCATCGAGGGCGGCGTGGATCTGATCGTTCAAGCCGCTCAGTTCCAGAAAATCACGATAAGCCTGAGCTGTCGTGGCGAATCCACCGGGCACCGAAACACCGGCACCTGCCAGGTTACTGATCATCTCGCCCAGGGATGCGTTCTTGCCCCCCACATGCTCAACATCGTGTTTGCCGAGCTTATCGAGGGAAACTACGTACTCTACCAAGGTGATCTCTCCACTAACTGTGTTGGAAAAGCTCAGGAGCCGGCTGCTCGGAGGAGCGTTTGCCAGCTGTATGGCCTGGACCTGGAAAATAAGTGAGAATGCGGGCCACTGGCGGCCAACAAACCGCGCCTATCATATCCAAGATTCGTCTTTAGCTTAAGGCCCAAGGTGCAAATGAAACGATCTGCTTTCTTTATTTCCGACGGGACAGGCATCACAGCCGAAACCCTGGGTCAAAGCCTCCTGGCGCAGTTCGAAAACATTACCTTCAGCAAATTCACGCGACCGTATATCGATAGCGTGGATAAAGCGCGGGCCATGGTACAACAAATCAACAAAGCCGCCGAAAATGACGGCTTCCGGCCGATTATTTTCGACACCATCGTCAACCAGGACATTCGTGAGATTCTCGCGACCTCAAATGGTTTCATGATCGACATTTTCTCGACGTTCCTGGCACCGCTTGAACAGGAATTGACCGAGCATTCTTCCTACACCGTCGGCAAATCCCATTCCATTGGCGCCAACACCAACTACATGGAGCGTATCGAGGCCGTGAACTTCGCCCTCGACAACGACGATGGTGCCCGCACGCACTATTACGACAAGGCCGATTTGATCCTGGTCGGCGTGTCGCGTTGCGGCAAAACCCCGACATGCCTGTACATGGCCATGCAATTCGGTATTCGCGCGGCCAACTACCCGCTGACCGAAGACGACATGGAGCGCCTGACACTGCCGAACGCCCTGCGCGCCCATCAACACAAGCTGTTCGGCCTGACCATCGACCCGGACCGCCTCACCGCGATCCGCAACGAGCGCAAGCCCAACAGCCGCTATTCGAGCTATGCCCAGTGCGAGTTCGAGGTGCGAGAAGTGGAAAACCTGTTCCGCCGCGAGAACATTGCGCACATCAACTCCACGCATTTTTCCGTCGAAGAAATCTCGGCGAAAATTCTCGTGGAGAAAGGTGTGGAGCGGCGGTTCAAGTAAATTTTTGGCGCCTGTCAGGGCGCCTTCGCGAGCAAACCCGCTCCCACATTTGACCGAGTTTCTTCAGGATTAATGCGGTCAAATGTGGGAGCGGGCTTGCTCGCGAAGAACGATTACGCGGTCTCTGCCAATGCCCCGGCCAGCGCTTCAAACCCTCGCAACAACAATCGATCATCCCCCGCCGAGTTACACACACTCGCCCGAACACACTGCGCAACGGCGGCATGCCCAACCGCAAACGCCTCCGCGGTCGCCACCCGATAATTTTTCTCCTTGAGCTCCGCCGCAATCTGCGACGCCCGCCACGGTTCGGGCACTTCGATCCAGAAATGCGGACTGTGGGAATGAGTCTTGTACACCGCCCCTTCCAGCAACCCCGCCACCAATGATTTACGACGGCTGATCTCGGCAATTTGCTGCGCCAACAACTGCTCGGCCATGCCGTTTTCTATCCACAGGCTCGCCACTTCCAACGTCAACGGACTGGCCATCCAGCAGGTCCCGCGCACCGCGGCGCTCAAGCGCCCGATCAACGGCTGCGGCGCGTGCAGATAGCCAACCCGTAACCCTGCTGAAACAGCCTTGCTCAAACTTCCGATCAACACCGAGCGCTCCGGGGCGAAATGGCTCAGCGGCAACGGTCGATGTTGAGCCAATACCGCGTGGGCTTCGTCTTCGAAGATCAGCAGATTGTGCTGACGACACACCTCTGCAATCGCCTCGCGTCGTGCGACGGACATCACCGCAGCCGTAGGATTCTGGATCGTCGGCGTGCAGTACAACGCAGAAACCCGGTGCTGACGGCAAATGTCCTCCAGCGCTTGCGGCATCAGCCCTTCATCGTCCATCGCGATGCCGATGAGTTTGATCCCCAGCATCCGTGCAACACTGATCAACCCCGGATAAGTCAGGTGTTCCGTCACCAACGTATCACCGGATTTGAGCAGCGCCATCAGGGCACACAACAGACCGTGCTGGCCGCCATTCACGCAGACAATCTGATCCGCGTGCGGCGCAAACGCACCGTGCTGAAGCCAACGTGCACCCGCCTCGCGGTAGTGCTGCAAACCGACATCGGCGGTGTAGCCGCTGACGCGCTGCATCGCTGCAGAATCGAGCGACACGGCGTGCAGACTCTGGGTCAGAAACAGCGCCTCCTGTCCCGGAATCGGCTGATTGCGGCTCATGTCAAAAAACGGCTGCGGTTCGTCGCTGACATTGCGAAAGCCTGCGTCTCGCACACGCTCCATCCCTTGCTGACGCACATACGTCCCGTCACCGACGCGAGCGACTACCACACCGATTCGTTCGAGTTCGCCGTAAGCGCGACTGACGGTGCCGATGGTCACACCGACGCTATCGGCCAGCAGTCGATGGGGCGGCAATTTGCAGCCGGGTTCGATCAAGCCGTCGACGATGCTTTTGTGCACGGCATCGGCAAGGCGCTTGTACTTCACGCCCACACCATTGGCCAGCCCGTCGCGCAGAATTGACACCATGGCAATACTTGTTTTGACAGTCATTGATGCCCCGAATAGCGTGCTGAAAACAGGTGCAATCATGGATAGACCGTTTACAGATGCAGGTCAATTCCGCCGACTCCGGGAGCTCGATCATGTCCGTCGCCATCAGCACGTCTTCAACCCCTGCAAAACCCTGGCTGGCCGCGCTCGTTACCAGTGTGTTGTTCCTGATCGTGTGCCTGAGTTGGGGCACGACCTGGCTGGGGATCAAGATTGCCGTTGAAACGGTGCCGCCATTGACCGCGGCCGGGTTGCGCTTCCTGATGGCCTTTCCACTGTTCCTGACCTTCGCGCTGTTGCGTCGTGAACCGCTGCGATTTCCGAAAAAAAGCCGCTGGTTTTTTGTGTTCGTCACGCTGTCGTACTTCAGCCTGCCGTACTACTTGCTCAACTACGGCGAGATGCACGTTTCGTCTGGGCTGACCGCCCTGCTGTTCAGTTGCATGCCTGTGTTCATCCTGGTGTTTTCGGCGTTGTTCCTGCGGGAAAAAATCTACCCTTCACAGGTACTCGGCATCGCCATTGGCTTCGGCAGTTTGTTCATGATTATTCGCAGCCAGGGCCTGCATCTGGACCATGCCGAATTGTTCGGAGTGTTGGCCATTCTCTGCGCCGCAGTGATGCATGCGTTGTGTTATGTGGTGACCAAAAAACACGGCACGGCGATCAGCGTGATCACCTACAACACCTTGCCTATCGGCATTGCCGGATTGATGTTGTTCGTCGCCGGACTGACGGTCGAAGCGCCGGTGTTTACGGCGATCAGCCTGCGTTCATGGAGTGCCCTGCTCTATCTCGGGCTGGTGGCCTCGGTGGGTGGTTTTATCGTTTATTTCCTGCTGCTCAAACGGCTGAGCCCGATCATTTTGTCGTTCGTGTTTATCATCTTTCCGGTGTTCGCCGTGATCATCGGCGCCTGGTACGAGGGGCAAACCTTGTCCCGGGAACTGATGATCTACTCGGCGATTTTGCTGACAGGGTTTGCGATCACCAAACTGCCTGTGGAAAAGTGGCTCAGATGACCAACAAATCCATGAAGCGGTTGACCGGCATGGCTTCGAGGGCAGTCTGATCCTTGCACAGCGTAACAATCTGCGCACTGCGCTGAGCGGTAAAACGCGTCGCCAGATTCGCTTTGAACTTGTCTTCCAGCAGCGGGATACCGTCGGCGCGACGACGGCGATGACCGATTGGATACTCCACCACCACGTTCTCGGTGCTGGAGCCGTCCTTGAAGAACACTTGCACCGCATTGGCAATGGAGCGTTTGTCGGCTTCCAGGTATTCACGGGTGAAGCGCGGGTCTTCGACGATGACCATTTTCTCGCGCAGCACATCGATGATCGGATGCGCCGCGTGGAAGTCGTCTTCGTAGTGCTCGGCCACCAGAGTGCCGAACGCCAACGGCACGGCGGTCATGTACTGGAGGCAGTGATCGCGGTCAGCGGCGTTGGCCAGCGGGCCGACTTTGGAAATGATGCGGATCGCCGACTCGTGGGTGGTGATGACGATGCGGTCAATCTCGTGCAGACGATTGCGAACCAGCGGGTGCAACGTCACGGCGGCTTCACAGGCGGTTTGTGCATGAAACTCCGCCGGGAAGCTGATTTTGAACAGCACGTTTTCCATCACATAACTGCCGTACGGCCGCGAGAAACTGAAGGCTCGTTTGTCTTCAGGCTTGAGCGCCAGATCGTTGTTGGTGTGGCTGAACAATACGTCGTAAAAGCCCCATTGCTTGGCCGTCAGCACACCGGGAATTCCCATCTCGCCACGCATCGCGATGTCTGCCAGCCGCACGCCACGACTGGTCGCATCCCCGGCCGCCCAGGACTTACGCGAGCCGGCATTTGGCGCATGCCGATAGGTGCGCAGCGCCTGGCCGTCGGCGAATGCATGGGACAACGCCGACAACAATTGCTCGCGATTGGCGCCCATGAGTTTGGCGGTGACGGCAGTCGAGGCCACTTTCACCAGCACGACGTGATCGAGGCCTAAGCGATTGAAGGAGTTTTCCAGGGCGATCACGCCTTGAATTTCGTGGGCCATGATCATCGCATCCAGCACCGCGCGAACAGTCAGCGGCGCCTCGCCATTGACCAGACGTTTTTGCGAGAGGTGATCGGCCACCGCGAGAATCGCGCCAAGGTTGTCTGACGGATGCCCCCATTCGGCGGCGAGCCAGGTGTCGTTGTAATCGAGCCAGCGCACGGTGCAGCCGATATCCCACGCCGCTTTGACCGGATCAAGTCGATAAGGGGTGCCCGGCACACGAGCACCGAACGGCACGACGGTGCCTTCGACGATAGGCCCCAGGTGTTTGGTGCATTCGGGAAACCGCAGGGCCAGAAGACCGCAGCCGAGTGTGTCCATCAGGCAGTTGCGGGCGGTGTCGAGGGCTTCTTGGGATTCGATTTTGAAGGTAAGGACATAGTCGGCAATGTCCTGTAGGACACGGTCGTACTCGGGGCGGATGTTCTGGTCGACGTTGGCACTCATGTTCGATTCACTCTTGAAGTGGTTCGTTGATGGGACCTCGGTTCAGGGATCAGTCTCGGTTGGTGTAACCATTCTTGTTATTGAAATGCAATAACCTGTGGGAGCGGGCTTGCCCGCGATAGCGGTGTATCAGCCGACATCAATTTCGGATGTGCGGGCCTCATCGCGGGCAAGCCCGCTCCCACAGGGTTTAGCGTTTATCTCAGAACGAATCACCCGGTACACGGACGTAACCTTCCATCAACACCCGCGCACTGCGGCTCATGATGGCTTTTTTCACGACCCATTCACCGTTGACCAGACTGGCTTCGGCACCGACACGCAGCGTGCCCGACGGATGCCCGAAGCGCACCGCGTTGCGTTCGACACCGCCGGCGGCGAGGTTCACCAACGTGCCGGAAATAGCGGCCGCCGTGCCGATGGCCACCGCTGCGGTGCCCATCATCGCGTGGTGCAATTTGCCCATCGACAGCGCACGCACCAACAGGTCGACATCGCCCGCCTCAATCGCCTTGCCGCTGGACGAAACGTAGTCCGCCGGTTTGGCCACGAAAGCCACTTTCGGGGTGTGTTGACGCTTGGCCGCTTCGTCGATGTTCGAAATCAGGCCCATGCGCAATGCGCCATAAGCGCGGATGGTTTCGAACATCAGCAGCGCTTTCGGATCGCTGTTGATCGCGCCTTGCAACTCGGTGCCGGTGTAACCGATGTCCTGGGCATTGACGAAAATCGTCGGGATGCCGGCATTGATCATGGTCGCCTTGAAGGTGCCGACGCCGGGTACTTCGAGGTCATCCACCAGGTTGCCGGTAGGGAACATCGAACCGCCGCCGCCCTCTTCTTCCGCTGCCGGGTCCATGAATTCGACCTGCACTTCGGCGGCTGGAAAGGTCACACCATCGAGTTCGAAATCACCGGTTTCCTGCACTTCACCGTTGGTGATCGGCACATGGGCAATGATGGTCTTGCCAATGTTGGCCTGCCACACGCGAACCACGGCCACGCCGTTGTGCGGAATGCGGCTGGCTTCGACCAGGCCGTTACTGATGGCGAACGAACCGACCGCTGCCGTCAGGTTGCCGCAGTTGCCGCTCCAGTCGACGAAAGGCTTGTCGATGGACACCTGACCGAACAGGTAATCAACGTCGTGATCGGCCTTGAGGCTTTTCGACAGGATCACGGTTTTGCTGGTGCTGGACGTCGCACCGCCCATGCCGTCGATTTGCTTGTCGTACGGGTCGGGGCTGCCGATCACGCGCAGCAGTAAAGCATCGCGGGCCGGGCCTGGAACCTGTGCCGCTTCGGGCAGATCTTGCAGGCTGAAAAACACGCCTTTGCTGGTGCCGCCACGCATGTAGGTGGCAGGGATTTTGATCTGAGCTGCGTGAGCCATGTGCTCGTTACTCCTTACCTTGAAAACAGACACGGGACTTGAAGTCCCGTGTCTGTACAGCGTGTGTTAAACGGCGACTGCCGACTCTTCGAGGAAGTCCTGGGCAAAGCGTTGCAACACGCCGCCCGCTTCGTAGATCGACACTTCTTCGGCGGTGTCGAGGCGGCAGGTCACCGGCACATCGACGCGCTCGCCGTTCTTGCGATGGATCACCAACGTCAGCTCGGCACGCGGTGTGCGCTCGCCGATCACGTCGTAGGTTTCACTGCCGTCGATGGCCAGGGTGTGACGGTTGGTGCCGGCCTTGAACTCCAGCGGCAACACGCCCATGCCCACCAGGTTGGTGCGGTGAATGCGCTCGAAACCTTCGGCGGCAATCGCTTCCACACCTGCCAGACGCACGCCCTTCGCGGCCCAGTCACGGGACGAACCCTGACCGTAGTCGGCGCCGGCAATGATGATCAGCGGCTGCTTGCGTTCCATGTAGGTTTCGATGGCTTCCCACATGCGCATGACCTGGCCTTCCGGCTCGACACGTGCCAGCGAACCCTGCTTGACCTTGCCGTTTTCCAGAACCATTTCGTTGAACAGTTTCGGGTTGGCGAAGGTTGCGCGTTGCGCGGTCAGGTGGTCACCACGGTGAGTCGCGTAGGAGTTGAAGTCCTCTTCCGGCAGGCCCATTTTCGCCAGGTATTCGCCGGCGGCGCTGTCGAGCATGATCGCGTTGGACGGCGACAGGTGATCGGTGGTGATGTTGTCCGGCAGCACTGCCAGCGGGCGCATGCCCTTGAGCGGACGAGCGCCGGCCAGCGCGCCTTCCCAATACGGCGGACGGCGGATGTAGGTGCTCATTTCGCGCCAGTCGTACAGCGGCGCGACTTTCGGGCCGGTGTCTTCGTGGATGGCGAACATCGGAATGTAGACCTGGCGGAACTGCTCCGGCTTCACCGATGCCTTGACCACGGCGTCGATTTCTTCGTCGCTCGGCCAGATGTCTTTCAGGCGGATTTCCTTGCCATCGACCACTGCCAGCACATCTTTTTCGATGTCGAAACGGATGGTCCCGGCAATGGCGTAAGCGACCACCAATGGCGGCGAAGCAAGGAACGCTTGCTTGGCGTACGGGTGAATCCGGCCGTCGAAGTTACGGTTACCGGAGAGCACCGCCGTGGCGTACAGATCGCGGTCGATGATTTCTTGCTGGATCACCGGATCGAGTGCGCCAGACATGCCGTTGCAGGTGGTGCAAGCGAAGGCGACGACACCGAAGCCGAGCTTGTCCAACTCATCGGTCAGGCCGGCTTCATCCAGATACAGGGCGACGGTTTTCGAACCCGGGGCCAGGGACGACTTGACCCATGGCTTGCGGGTCAGACCGAGCTTGTTGGCGTTGCGCGCCAGCAGGCCGGCAGCGATCACGTTGCGCGGGTTACTGGTGTTGGTGCAGCTGGTGATGGCGGCGATGATGACGGCGCCATCGGGCATTTGACCCGGTACATCGTCCCATTGGCCGGAGATGCCTTTGGCGGCCAGATCCGAAACCGCCACACGGGCGTGCGGGTTGCTCGGGCCAGCCATGTTGCGCACGACCGTGGACAGATCGAAGGTCAAGCCGCGCTCGTATTGCGCGCCTTTCAGGCTGTCGGCCCACAAGCCAGTGGTCTTGGCGTAATGCTCGACCAACTGCACCTGATCGTCTTCACGGCCGGTGAGTTTGAGGTAGTCGATGGTTTGCTGGTCGATGTAGAACATCGCAGCCGTGGCGCCGTATTCCGGGGCCATGTTGGAAATGGTTGCGCGGTCGCCGAGGGTCAGCGCGGCGGCGCCTTCACCGAAGAACTCCAGCCATGCGCCAACGACTTTTTGCTTGCGCAGGAACTCGGTCAACGCCAGCACCATGTCGGTGGCGGTGATGCCCGGTTGCAGCTTGCCGGTCAGTTCAACGCCGACGCTTTCCGGCAGACGCATCCAGGAAGCACGACCGAGCATGACGCTCTCGGCTTCCAGGCCACCCACACCGATGGCGATCACACCCAGCGCATCGACGTGCGGGGTGTGGCTGTCGGTGCCGACGCACGTGTCGGGGAACGCCACGCCGTCACGTACCTGGATCACCGGAGACATTTTCTCCAGGTTGATCTGGTGCATGATGCCGTTGCCTGGCGGGATCACGTCGACGTTCTTGAACGCCTTTTTGGTCCAGTTGATGAAGTGGAAACGGTCTTCGTTGCGACGGTCTTCGATGGCGCGGTTCTTCTCGAACGCCTCTGGATCGAAACCACCGCGCTCGACGGCCAGGGAGTGGTCGACGATCAATTGAGTCGGCACCACCGGGTTCACTTGCGCAGGATCGCCGCCTTGCAGGGCGATGGCGTCACGCAGGCCGGCGAGGTCGACCAGTGCGGTCTGGCCGAGAATGTCGTGGCACACCACACGGGCCGGGAACCACGGGAAATCGAGGTCGCGCTTGCGTTCGATGAATTGCTTCAGGGAATCGCTGAGCGTGGCCGGGTCGCAGCGACGCACCAGGTTTTCCGCCAGCACGCGGGAGGTGTACGGCAGGGTGTCGTAGGCGCCGGGCTGGATGGCCTCGACCGCCGCGCGGACGTCGAAATAATCCAGATGGCTGCCGGGAAGCGTTTTACGGAATTGTGTGTTCATCGTCAGGACTCGGGTCACGGTAGTTACAAAGGGTGGGGCCTGGCATTGCATTGAAACCGATCCCCTGTAGGAGCCGAGCTTGCTCGCGATGACGGACTGACATTCAACATTGATGTCGACTGATACACCGTCATCGCGAGCAAGCTCGGCTCCTACAGGTTTGCGGTTAGCCGGCCGCCACCATTCAGCGTTGTTCGATTGGCACGAACTTGCGCTGCTCAACGCCGGTGTACTCGGCGCTTGGGCGGATGATGCGGTTGTTGGCGCGCTGTTCGTACACGTGTGCAGCCCAGCCAGTCAGGCGCGAGCAGACGAAAATCGGGGTGAACAACTTGGTCGGAATGCCCATGAAGTGGTACGCCGAGGCATGGTAGAAGTCGGCGTTCGGGAACAGTTTCTTTTGCTCCCACATGGTCTTGTCGATGGCTTCGGAAACCGGGAACAACACCTTGTCGCCCACTTCGTCCGCGAGTTTTTTCGACCAGCCCTTGATCACTTCGTTGCGCGGATCGTTGTCCTTATAGATCGCGTGACCGAAGCCCATGATCTTGTCCTTGCGCTCGAGCATGCCGAGGGTGCCTTCGATCGCCGCTTCCGGCGAGCTGAAGCGCTCGATCATTTCCATCGCCGCTTCGTTGGCGCCGCCGTGCAGTGGACCGCGCAGCGAACCGATTGCAGCCGTGATGCAGGAAAACAGGTCCGACAAGGTGGACGCGCAAACACGCGCAGTGAACGTCGAGGCGTTGAACTCGTGCTCTGCGTAGAGAATCAGCGAAACGTTCATCACCTTGACGTGCAACTCGCTCGGTTTCTTGCCGTGCAGCAGGTGCAGGAAGTGGCCGCCGATGGATTGCTCGTCGCTCACGCAGTCGATGCGTTTGCCTTCGTGGCTGAAGCGATACCAGTACGTCATGATTGCCGGGAACGCGGCCAGCAGACGGTCGGTTTTGTCGTGTTGCTCGGAGAAGTTGTTCTCCGGCTCCAGGTTGCCCAGGAACGAGCAGCCGGTACGCATCACGTCCATCGGGTGGGCGTCGGCGGGGATGCGTTCCAGTACTTCTTTCAAGGCTTGCGGCAGGTCACGCAGCTTGCTCAGTTTGGCGACGTAGGCGGCCAGTTGCACTTTGCTTGGCAGTTCGCCGTAGAGCAGCAGGTAAGCGACTTCTTCGAATTGCGCGTCCGCCGCCAACTCACGAACGTCATAGCCACGATAGGTCAAACCGGCGCCCGACTGGCCCACGGTGGACAGTGCGGTTTGCCCGGCAACCTGGCCACGGAGCCCGGCGCCACTGAGTACTTTTGCTTCGGCCATTGCTGTCTCCAGTATTTTTTGAATTTGTCAGGGAATCTGCAATTTCTTTCAGATTTACATCGCACATCCGTAGCAGCTGTCGAGCACCGCGAGGCAGCGTCCGGCTGCGAAGCAGTCGTAAATCATCGCCTGATTTGGCGAGTCCTTCGGGCTCGGCAGCTGCTACATGATTGCGTCCTTCATTACTTCTTCGCGGCGAACAACGCATCGAGCTTTTGCTCGAAGGTGTGGTAGTCGATGCGATCGTAAAGCTCCATGCGGGTCTGCATGGTGTCGATGACATTCTGTTGCGTGCCGTCGCGGCGGATAGCGGTGTAGACGTTTTCCGCGGCTTTGTTCATCGCACGGAAGGCGGACAGCGGGTACAGCACCAGCGATACATCGGCACCGGCGAGTTGCTCGGTGGTGTACAGCGGTGTTGCACCGAATTCGGTGATGTTGGCCAGGATCGGGGCTTTCACACGGCTGGCGAACAGCTTGTACATGTCCAGTTCGGTGATGGCTTCCGGGAAGATCATGTCGGCGCCGGCCTCGATGCACGCAGCCGCGCGATCCAGGGCAGACTCCAGGCCTTCGACGGCCAGGGCGTCGGTACGGGCCATGATCACGAAGCTGTCATCGGTACGCGCATCAACGGCAGCCTTGATGCGGTCGACCATTTCCTGCAACGACACGATTTCTTTATTTGGGCGGTGACCGCAGCGCTTGGCGCCGACCTGGTCTTCGATGTGAACGGCTGCGGCGCCGAACTTGATCATCGACTTCACGGTGCGGGCAACGTTGAACGCCGAAGAACCGAAACCGGTGTCCACATCCACCAGCAGCGGCAGGTCGCAAACGTCGGTGATGCGACGCACGTCGGTCAGCACGTCATCCAGGCCAGTGATGCCCAGGTCCGGCACGCCGAGGGAGCCGGCAGCCACCCCGCCACCCGACAGGTAAATGGCCTTGAAACCGGCGCGCTTGGCCAGCAACGCGTGGTTGGCATTGATTGCGCCGACCACTTGCAATGGATGCTCGCTGGCGACCGCATCGCGGAAACGCTGGCCTGGAGTGCTCTTGTTCAAACTCATGACTCACCTCGTTTGGCTGTCGGGTTAGCGCCGTCCTGGTAATGACGGGCGATATTGCGTTTGGAGGCGCCGATGTGACGGCGCATCAACAACTCGGCCAGCTCACCGTCACGGTCGGCGATGGCATCGAGAATTCGGTGGTGCTCGGCAAACGCCTGATGTGGGCGATTGGGTACGGTGGAGAACTGGATGCGGTACATGCGCACCAATTGATAAAGCTCGCCACAGAGCATTTGGGTCAGCGTGCGATTGCCGCTGCCCTGGATAATCCGGTAATGGAAGTCGAAATCGCCTTCCTGCTGGTAGTAGCCACGTCCGGCCTGAAACGCCTCGTCGCGCTCATGGGTTTCGAGGACCCGACGCAGTTCGTCGATTTCTTCAAGGGTCATGCGCTCGGCAGCGAGACGGCAGGCCATGCCTTCAAGGGATTCGCGGATCTCGTAGAGCTCCAGCAGCTCGGCATGATTGAGCGAAACCACCCGTGCCCCGACGTGCGGCACACGCACCAGCAGGCGCTGGCCTTCCAGGCGATGGATCGCCTCGCGCAGTGGCCCGCGGCTGATGCCGTAGGTGCGCGCCAGTTCCGGCTCGGAGATCTTGCTGCCCGGGGCGATATCACCCTTGACGATGGCCGCCTGAATACGCCGGAAGACGTTTTCGGAAAGCGTCTCCGAATCGTCTTGCGTTGTGAGCGGGGGATCCAGTTGATCCAGCATATTGTCGACACCTTGAAAGCTGATGCGGCAAAAACTAGCGAAAACCGGCCGCGCAGTCAAAGGTTAATTGGATATTGTCGACAATCGTCTAATAACCTGCCGCACCATAACAAAGCAGCACTACCATTTATAGCCGCCTGCCAGCGCTGGCGCCATCAAGCCACCGTGCTAGAATGCCGCCCGCAATTGTTTGTGACATCTGCATTGTTTGTCACAAATGGCTGATAGGCATACGAGGGAGCTTGCGCAGCGATGCCAGGGCCTTGAATCAAGTACGGACCGCTGCGCGCCAGGATTTATGAGACTCAAGCTTCTCCCGACATTCCTTTATCTACTGTGTCTGCCCGGTTTTGCCGCGGCGGCGGGGAAAACGGTGTACGGCCTCAACGAGTACGCCTCCCTGGATGGCATCAACCTTGAAGTCGCGGCCAAACTCGACACCGGGGCGAAAACCGCTTCATTGAGTGCCCGCGACATCAAACGCTTCAAACGCAATGGCGAATCCTGGGTGCGCTTCTATCTAGCCATCGACACCGCTCATTCGCACCCGATCGAACGGCCACTGGCCCGGGTCAGCAAGATCAAGCGCCGGGCCGGTGACTACGACCCGGAAGAAGGCAAGAAGTACACGGCCCGCCCGGTGATCGAGCTGGACATCTGCATGGGTTCGGCTTTACGCAGCATCGAAGTGAACCTGACCGACCGCAGCGCCTTCCAATACCCGCTGTTGATCGGCTCCGAAGCGCTCAAGCGCTTCGACGCGCTGGTTGACCCCAGTCTTAAATACGCTGCTGGCAAACCCGCCTGCGCCACCGACGCTCATACCGCAGAGTAATTCCAATGCGCTCTCTTACCCTCCATCTGAAACTGCTGATCACCATCCTGGTGGTGCTGGGCATTTCAGTTACGGCCTATCAGATCTTCGTGCTCGGGATTCCCGTGACCGAAGACGCCACCGACGACTTGTGGAACATCGACGCCAAGGTCGAGTTCGTCGCCAGTGCCAAGGATCCGGTCAAGATCCAGATGTTCGTACCGCCACTGAGCCGCGATTTCGTCAGCCTCAACGAGAGCTTCATTTCCAACAACTACGGCGTCGCCGTGAACCGTATCGACGGTAACCGCAAGGTCACCTGGTCGGCGCGTCGGGCCAAAGGCAATCAAACCCTTTATTACCGCCTGGTGCTGACCAAACGCTACACCGGCGAAAAATCCAAGATCAAAGGCCCGACCTTCCGCGACAGCATCGCCGTCGAAGGCCCGGAAAAAATCGCCGCAGAAGCCCTGCTCGCCCCGATTCGCCAGCACTCGGCCGACGTCGAAACCTTCATCGGTGAAGCTATCAAGCGGGTCAACAACGTCAGCGACGACAATGTGAAGTTACTGCTGGCCGGCGATCCTTCCTCCGCCCACAAAGCCAAAATCGTCGAGCTGGTGCTGTCCATCGCCCACGTGCCGGTGGAAAAAGTCCACACCATTCGCCTGGTGGCCGACCAGCCGCAAATCCCTGAACTGTGGTTGCGCAGCTTCAATGGCACCGACTGGCTGTACTTCAACCCGGAAACCGGTGAACAAGGCCTGCCGACCGACCGCCTGCTGTGGTGGACGGGCGATGAAAACCTGATCACGGTCGATGGCGGCAAAAAAGCCAACGTGACCTTCAGCCTGAACAACAGCGAAATGAACGCCATTCGCCTGGCCAAGCTGACCGACGAAAACACCGACGCCAGTTTCCTTGAGTACTCGCTGTACGGCCTGCCGCTGCAAACCCAGCAGACATTCATGATCATGGTGATGATCCCGATTGGCGTGCTGGTGATTCTGATCCTGCGCAACCTGATCGGCATTCAGACGCTCGGCACCTTTACCCCGGTGCTGATCGCCCTCGCCTTCCGCGAAACCCAGCTCGGTTTCGGCATCATGCTGTTTACGATCATTACGGCGCTGGGGCTGTCGCTACGTTCCTACCTTGAACACCTGAAGTTGCAAATGCTGCCCAGACTCTCGGTGGTACTGACCTTCGTGGTGGTGCTGATTGCGGCCATCAGCCTGTTCAGCCACAAACTGGGCCTGGAGCGCGGGCTGTCGGTGGCGCTGTTCCCGATGGTGATTCTGACCATGACCATCGAACGCCTGTCGATTACCTGGGAAGAACGCGGCTCTGGGCACGCCATGAAAGTGGCCATCGGCACCCTGTTCGCAGCGTCCCTGGCGCACCTGATCATGACCGTGCCGGAGCTGGTTTACTTCGTGTTCACCTTCCCGGCGATCCTGTTGATCCTGGTGGGTTTCATGCTGGCGATGGGTCGCTATCGCGGCTACCGCTTGACCGAACTGGTGCGTTTCAAGGCTTTCCTGAAGAAGGCTGACGCCTGATGTTCGGCTTCTGGAAGACCTGGAAGGCCCTGGAAGCCCGGGGCATCATGGGGATCAATCGGCGTAACGCCGACTACGTGCTCAAGTACAACAAGCGCAGCCTGTACCCGATTGTCGATGACAAGATCATCACCAAGGAACGTGCCATCGCCGCCGGCATCCATGTGCCGGAACTGTATGGCGTGATTTCTACCGAGAAAGAAATCGACAACCTCGACGAGATCATCGGCGGGCGTACCGACTTCGTGATCAAACCGGCCCAGGGCGCGGGCGGTGACGGCATCATTGTGATTGTCGACCGTTTCGAAGGCCGCTACCGCACGGTGTCCGGCAAGATCATCAGCCATGAGGAGATCGAGCACCATATCTCCAGCATCCTGACCGGCCTGTATTCCCTGGGCGGTCACCGCGACC
The DNA here is from genome assembly GCF_002000165.1 of Pseudomonas sp. C9. Taxonomy (NCBI): domain Bacteria; kingdom Pseudomonadati; phylum Pseudomonadota; class Gammaproteobacteria; order Pseudomonadales; family Pseudomonadaceae; genus Pseudomonas; species Pseudomonas sp. C9. The sequence goes on from NZ_MPAK01000001.1 coordinate 1,196,146, forward strand.
GTGCGCTGATCGAATATCGGGTGATCCCGGACCAGATTTTCAAGAGCATCAGCTACGAAGGCGTGCCGGACATCCGCATCATCGTGTTGATGGGCTACCCGGTGATGGCCATGTTGCGCCTGCCGACCCGGCAATCCGGCGGCAAGGCCAACCTGCACCAGGGCGCCATCGGCGTCGGTGTCGACCTCGCGACCGGGGAGACACTGCGCGGTACCTGGCTGAACAACATCATTACCAAGCACCCGGACACCACCAACGCCGTCGATGGCGTGCAACTGCCCTACTGGGACGGTTTCATGAGACTCGCTGCCGGCTGTTATGAGCTATGCGGGCTGGGTTATATCGGGGTCGACATGGTCCTGGACCAGGAAAAAGGCCCGTTGATCCTTGAACTCAATGCCCGACCGGGCCTGAACATCCAGATCGCCAACGATTGCGGCCTGACATTGCGCACACACGCGGTTGAAGCACGCCTGGAAGAATTGAAGGCGCGCGGGATCACCGAGACGGTTCGTGAGCGGGTGGAGTTTGTGCAGGAGATGTTTGGGCATATTCCGGCGGTTGAGGGCTGATCAGAGACCGAGTCGCGGCCTTCGCGAGCAAGCCCGCTCCCACACTCGATTTGTGTAGCACCGAAGATCAAATGTGGGAGCGGGCTTGCTCGCGAAGGCTGACCGCCAGTCACTACCCCCCCCAACCCTGCCTCCAATCTACCCAACACCGACATCCCCTCTAGGAGCAAATCCTGCAGAGGACTACAATCGCCACCCCGCCTCGATGGCTGACCCGCCCCGCCCATGTTGACCTGTTCCGTACACCCGCTCCCCTATCGCGCCAATCCCGCCGAGTATTTCGCGGCGATTCGTCATGCACCCGGCGCCGTGCTGCTCGACAGTGGCCGGCCGAGTGCCGAGCGTGGCCGCTTTGATCTGCTCAGCGCCTGGCCGCTGGCGCAATTGGCCGTGCTGCCGGACGAAAGCGGCAACGACTTCCTGCAACGCCTGCGCGAGAATCTGGCGCAACTGGGCGAAGCGAATGTTCCGTTTGACCTGCCCTTCGCCGGCGGCCTGATCGGTTATCTGAGCTACGACTTCGGTCGGCACCTGGAACATCTGCCGAGTCAGGCACAAGACGATTTGCAATTGCCCGACGCGCGTTTCGGGCTGTACGACTGGGCCTTGATCAGCGATCACCACTTGAAGACCAGCCAACTGGTGTTTCATCCGTCGTTGATCGACAGCGAATGCCAGCGTCTGATCGCGCTGTTCAGCCAGCCGACGGCTGATGCCGTGGCCCCCTTCAAACTGAACGCGCCGATGAGTGCCGACCTCAGCGCTGACGAATACCGCCAGGCGCTGGAGCGTATCCAGCAATACATTCAGGCCGGTGATTGCTATCAGGTCAACTTCGCCCAGCGCTTTCGCGCACCCTGCGAGGGCGATTCATGGACCGCTTACTGCGCGCTGCGGGCGGCGTGCCCGACACCCTTTTCCGGTTTCCAGAGCCTGCCCGACGGCGGCGCGGTACTGAGCCTGTCACCGGAGCGTTTCGTCAAAGTCAGCCAACGCCATGTGGAAACCCGCCCCATCAAAGGCACCCGCCCTCGCGGCCTGACCGCCACCGAAGACGCAGCGAACGCCGCCGAATTGCTGGCCAGCCCCAAGGATCGCGCGGAAAACCTGATGATTGTCGACCTGCTGCGCAACGACCTCGGCCGCACCTGCCGCATTGGCTCGGTGCGCGTACCGGAATTGTTCAGCCTGGAAAGCTATCCGAATGTGCATCACCTGGTCAGCAGCGTGACCGGTGAACTAGCCGATGACCGCGATGCGCTGGACCTGATCGCCGGCAGCTTCCCCGGCGGCTCGATCACCGGTGCGCCGAAGATTCGTGCGATGCAGATCATTGATGAGCTGGAGCCAACCCGTCGCGGCTTGTACTGCGGCTCGTTGTTGTACCTGGATGTGCGCGGCGAGATGGACAGCTCCATCGCGATTCGCAGCTTGTTGGTCAAGGATGGGCAGGTGTGTTGCTGGGGCGGCGGCGGGATCGTCGCCGACTCCGAGTGGCAGGCTGAGTACCAGGAGTCGATTACCAAGGTGAAGGTGCTGCTCGATACCCTGCAGAACCTTTAAAAGCATCGTCGGAACGCCGCCCGGACCAAGCCTTGCTCCTACGGGTTCTGAGTCGTTCCGACTTCCGGCGTACGACACAAAATCTGTAGGAGCAAGGCTTGCCCGCGATGGCGTCCTCGAAAACGATTACAAACTCAATGCCCGGTTCGAAGCCTTGATGAACTCCTGCTTCAAGTCCTCAAACGTATGCACCGCCGGGAACTGCGGGAACTCGCGGATCACATTGTCCGGCGCGTGGAACAGAATCCCGGCGTCCGCCTCACCCAGCATCGTGGTGTCGTTGTAGGAGTCGCCCGCCGCAATTACCCGGTAGTAAAGGCTCTTGAAGGCCAGGACCGACTGACGCTTGGGATCTTTCTGACGCAACTGATAGCTCGTCACCCGACCGGAATCGTCAGTAATCAAGCGATGGCAGAGCAGCGTCGGAAAGCCCAGTTGGCGCATCAGCGGCTGGGAAAACTCGTAGAACGTGTCCGACAGAATCACCACCTGAAAGCGCTCACGCAGCCAGTTGACGAACTCAATGGCGCCATCGAGCGGCTTCAGCGTGGCAATCACTTCCTGAATGTCGGTGAGTTTCAAACCGTGCTCGTCGAGGATGCGCAGGCGTTGCTTCATCAGCACGTCGTAATCGGGAATGTCCCGAGTGGTGGCCCGGAGCGATTCGATCCCGGTTTTTTCGGCGAAAGCGATCCAGATTTCCGGGACCAGTACACCTTCAAGATCCAGACAGGCAATTTCCACAAGACACTCCCATTTGTATTGATTATTGAGTCGAGCGAGCAAAAAGACTGCCGAACTCTAGCGATTCAAGCTGACGGGCGCAACGCAGAGGGCGCGCCAGTAGCCGCAGGATTTTGTTACCATCTGGTCCATATAGAGCGCCCAGCGCCACCGACCTGTAGGAAGCCGCCCTGATGAGCCCAACGTTCGACGTCGTGGAACTCGCCACGACCTATGCCAACAAATCCGCCCAGGACATCCTGAAACTCGCGTTCGCCGAGTTTGGCGATGACCTGTGGATATCTTTCAGCGGTGCCGAAGACGTGGTGCTGGTGGACATGGCCTGGAAACTGAACAAGAACGTCAAAGTGTTCAGTCTCGATACCGGCCGCTTGCACCCGGAAACCTACCGTTTCATCGATCAGGTGCGTGAGCACTACAAGATCGACATCGAATTGGTGTCGCCGGACTACACGAAACTTGAACCGTTCGTGAAGGAAAAAGGCCTGTTCAGTTTCTACAAGGATGGCCATGGCGAATGCTGCGGCATCCGCAAGATCGAACCGCTGCGCCGCAAGCTGTCCGGCGTAACCGCTTGGGCCACTGGTCAGCGCCGCGACCAAAGCCCAGGCACTCGCAGCGCCGTAGCGGTGCTGGAGATCGACACCGCGTTCTCGACACCCGAGCGCACCCTGTACAAATTCAACCCGTTGGCGCAGATGACCAGCGAGGAAATCTGGGGCTACATCCGCATGCTGGAGTTGCCGTACAACAGCCTGCATGAGCGCGGCTTCATCAGCATTGGCTGCGAACCGTGCACTCGCCCGGTGCTGCCGAACCAGCACGAACGCGAAGGTCGCTGGTGGTGGGAAGAAGCAACGCAGAAAGAATGCGGGTTGCACGCGGGGAATATCATCAGCAAATCCAAAGGCTGATTCCGCCTGACAGACTGCCCTTGTGGGATCGGGGCGGGCAAGAGCCCGGCTCCCACAATGGATCTGTGACGTTCACTAATTCCTGTGGGAGCCGGGCTTGCCCGCGATGGCAGCACCTCGGTTCCAAGGCAGGCTCAAACCGCACTAAACCGCCGGCTCAACCCCTGCTCCGCAAACTGCTCAATGATGAAATCCACAAACGCCCGGGTCTTGCCCGGCAACAGTTTGTGTTCCGCGTAATAGATCGAAATGTTGCCATCGTCGACATACCAGTCCGGCAACACCCGCTGTAGCTTCCCGCTTTCCAGATACCCCGAGGCAAACGGCATGCTCACCAGCGCAATCCCCAGTCCTTGGGCCGCCGTTGCGCACGCCGCTTCCGAATCGCTCATGGTCATTCGCGCCTTCAGCGTCAACGGGCTGTGTTGCTCCGTGCGGCTGGTCAACTGCCAGGAACGCACCCGGCCGGTCTGCGGGGAACGAATCAGGATGCCATCGTGGCGCTTCAAGTCGTCTGGCTCGATGATCGCTTCGTGTGTGCTCAAGTAATCGGATGACGCCACCAACACCCGGTGCGCCGGTGTCAGCTTGCGTGCCACCACGCCTTGGGGCAGTTCGAATCCACCGCCAATGGCCGCGTCGAAACCTTGCGCGATCAAATCGACCTGGCGGTTTTCGAAATGCCAGTCCGGATTGATCGCCGGAAACCGCCGCAAAAACTCGCCCAGAAACGGCACCACATACAATCGTCCAAACACCGTGCCCATGCTGACCTTCAACGTCCCCGCCGGCCGCCCTTCGGCGCTGGCCAGATTGGCGACGGCATTCTGGATGGTGTGCAGGCTGGAGCTGACTTCGTTGAGAAACAGCTGGCCGGCCTCCGTCAGTGTCAGGCTGCGCGTGCTGCGCTGAAACAGCCGCACGCCGAGCCGCGCCTCAAGTTTGGCAACACTCTTGCCCACGGCGGCCGGGGTCAGACTCAAGCGCCGGGCGGCTTCGGCAAAGCTGCCCACCTCGGCACTGCGCACGAAGCATTCGATACTGCTGAAGGTTTCCATAGGCGCCACTATAAACTTTTGGTTTACACAGACTATCGTAATTACCGTCTACTCAGCGTGTAATCCGCAATCGATACTAGGCTCCATCAACCGGGGCATCTCGCTTCGGGACTTTGGAGATCGATATGACTACTCAGAACCTCAGCGGCAAAGTGGCTTTGATTCAAGGCGGATCTCGGGGTATCGGCGCAGCCATCGTCAAACGCCTGGCCGCTGAAGGCGCGGCAGTTGCCTTCACCTACGTCAGCTCCACGGCCAAAGCCGAAGAACTGCAAAACAGCATCACAGCCAACGGCGGCAAAGCCCTGGCCATCAAAGCGGACAGCGCCGACGCCGAGGCCATTCGCAACGCTGTGAGCGCTACCGTCAAAGCCTTCGGTCGCCTGGACATCCTGGTCAACAACGCCGGCGTGCTGGCCGTTGCCCCCCTGGAAGACTTCAAGCTCGAAGACTTCGACCAGACCCTCGCCATCAACGTGCGTAGCGTATTCATCGCCACCCAGGCCGCCGCCCAACACATGACTGAAGGCGGTCGCATCATCAACATCGGTAGCACCAACGCTGACCGCATGCCCTTCGCCGGTGGCGGCCCGTACGCCATGAGCAAGGCAGCGCTGGTCGGCTTGACCAAAGGGCTGGCCCGCGACCTCGGCCCACGCGGCATCACCATCAACAACGTGCAGCCCGGCCCGGTCGACACCGACATGAACCCCGCCGACGGTGACTTCGCAGAAAGCCTGATCCCGATGATGGCGGTGGGTCGTTATGGCAAAGCCGAAGAAATTGCCAGCTTCGTTGCCTACCTCGTCAGTCCAGAAGCCGGCTACATCACCGGTGCCAGCCTGACCATCGACGGTGGTTTCGGCGCCTGACCCTCGGCTTGATCAAGACAAAAACGCCGGCAACCCTGATCAGGTTGCCGGCGTTTTTTGTTTATCGCTTCAGGTCCATTCCAGGGCCGGCAAACCACACGCGCTCGGCGTGAAGGCTTTCAGCGAACGAAGAATGCCATCGGCATGTGCGTATTTTTCGTCAGCCATGGCCGCGTCCGGGATCGCAATAGCAGTCATCCCCGCCGCCTTCGCCGCAGTGACCCCGAACGGCGAATCTTCAAACACCAGGCAGTCCTCAGGCGCAACACCCAGGCGGCGCGCCGCCGTGAGGAAGATATCCGGTGCCGGCTTGGCTGCGCCTACTTCCGGGTCATCGGCCGTCACGATGAAATCGAACAGCGCGAACCAGTCACGGTGCAACGTGGTTTTCTGGCCGAACGACTGGCTCGAAGAACTGGTACCGACTGCGATCGGAATACGGTTGGCCTTCAAGTGCCGAACCAGCTCCTGCGCACCGGGCATCGCCAGCGCCGTAGGAAAACGCTCACGCATCAGCGGCTCGCGGATCACCAGGAACTCTTCGGCGGTGATCGGCAGATCAAGCGCCTCGACCACGTACCGCGCCAGATCACCCGCCCCACGCCCGATGATGTTCTGCTTGATGCTCCAGTCGAACACCCGGCCGTAACGCGCGGCAATCAGGGACGTGACCTCGGTATAAATGCCCTCGGTGTCCAGCAGCAAACCGTCCATGTCGAAAATCACAGCCTTGATCGGGCCGAACGTGTTGAGCGGTGCATTCATCGCATCTGATCCGTTTTCAAATGACACCCCAGAGACGGCTCAGGTACGGCCGGGTCCGTGATCGATTAAAGGATTCAGCAGCATAGCGAGCGCGGCTGACGTTGGGCAACGGGCAATGCCTGGCCGTTACAAAAAGTGCTCGTCGTCATTTAGCGAATCCCCCTACATAAAACGCCTCCTTTCCCGACTTCTTTACCCGTTGATCCCAAGCAAAGTCTCGCGCTCATCTTGATCTGCGCGAGGGACTGCGAATGTTCGTACCTGACAAGGTACTGGCCTTGAATAACGCCATCGGCTTGCTGGTGGTCGCCGCCATGGACCCCAAACAGCCGAACGTCGAGGCGCTGCTCGCTGATTTTCGCCTTTGTCTCAATGATTACGACGCGTGGGCCGAGAGTTTCTGGACTGGCAAGGCACTGGAGATCGAACAGGTATTCAAGGTCGGCAACGATGTCCGGCTGATCGCACCGAAGCACTCCACTGCGCCCATCAGCTCAACCGTCGGCGCATGCCCGGCCAGCGGCCCGTTGACGCTGGTGCACATGTTCGAGGCCGCGCGATTCGTCCCCATTGGCAATACGCCCGTGACGCTGGAGCCGTTGAACGCTGACGGCACCTATGGCGAGCCGGTCAACCACGAGATCGGTCCCAGCGGCATCCTCGAAATTCCCAAGTGTGAGCGCGGCCAACGTTACCGCATTACCTTCTTTCCAAACGTTTCCACCGAACACGTCAAAGCGCTGTACGCCTCTTATCAAAGCGTCATCGGCGAGCTGGAAGGCTGGCTGCGCAACGAATGGGCGAATGAATTCGAGGCTTCCTGGGTCGAGTTCGCCGAGGCGGGTTTCATCAAGCGCTACGGCCTGCTGCAACAGGCTGACTGGCGAGGCTTCGAGAATGCGCTGAACGGTTTGTGGGACGACGTGAAGCAGATATACGAGCTGATCGCGGACCTGCAAGCCAACAGCCAAAAGCTCCTTGAGTACCTGACCGAGACCGAGCTTGAAACACTGCTGAAGGCCTCGGCGGAGTCGATCGCCAATCTGTTGCTGATGCTGAGTGACGAGCCGTTGATGTTCATTCATCTCGCGGCGTTTACCAGCTGGGTGCGGATGCTGCCGCCACATCACGCTGCAGAGGTTGTGGCGGAAATTCGCACAGGCATTTTGATCGGTTTTCTCCTGGCGCGATTTACCGGCACCAAAGGACTGAAACTCGGCATCAGTGCCAAGGTGCTGAACAAGCTCAAATCGGAACGGGCGCGCAAATGGCTGGCTGCCGCGAGTTTGCGGCTGGCCGCTCAATCCGACCTGACGCCCCATGCGGAGGTATTCAAACCCCTTGCGGTCAACGCCCGCACTGCTGCGCTGAATCCCGCACCTGCGCTGCCATTACAGATAAGTGCCGGCTCTGCACCCATAACACAGGTGGAAAATCCGCTCGCCATCGCTCGCAAAAAATCCGCAGCCACCACCCGCCTCAGCCGACACGAACACCGTGACGACGCCTCCGAACAGGCGAAAAACCCCAATGGCGACAGCGCCGACTGCGGGCCGCTGACCTGTACGAACGGTTGCCCGGTGTCGATGGTCACCGGCGAAGAGTTGCTGACCCTGGAGGATGGTTCGCTCAATGGCTTGCTGCCCTTTGCGTTCACCCGGTTGTACCGAACCAGCGCCGTGGAATTCGATTGCGGGCTGGGCTGGGGCTGGAGTCATTCGTTGGCGCATCGGCTGGAGCTGGACGCTGAACACGTCGTCTGGATCGACCATGAAAACCGCCGTACGACGTTTCCGCTGCCCAGCCAGGAACGCCCGGCCATCCATAACAGTCTGTCGCGGGCCGCGATTTATCTCGGGGATCAGCCAGAGGAATTAGTGCTCGCATTGGCTGGCGAGACGGTGCGGTTTTATCACTTTTGCACTGGGCGGCTGACCACGATCAGTGACGCCTACAACAACCGCTTGCACGTCACCCGCGATCGTCAGGATCGCATTCAGCGCCTCGATAACGGTGCAGGCCGTTCGCTGCTGTTGCGCTACGAGCGCCGGCACATTGTTGCCGTCGAGTATCAATCGTTTCATCCCGCCGACACGGCCAATGACGTCTGGCGTACTGAGCAAACGCTGATTTCCTACCGCTACGACGCCCGCCAGCGACTGATCGAAGCGACCAATGCCGCCGGTGAAAGCGAGCGGTACGACTACGACGACCACCACGTGATTCTCCAGCGGCAACTCGCCGGCGGGGCAAGTTTCTTTTGGGAGTGGGAACGGTCGGGCAAAGCGGCCCGATGCATTCGGCACTGGGCGACGTTTTCGCAGATGGATACACGCTATGCCTGGGACGACAACGGTGGCGTGCGGGTTAAAAGCGTCGATGGCAGCGAAGAAGCCTACGTCCATGACGATACGGCGCGGTTGGTGCGTCGGGTTGAGCCAGAGGGTGCCGAGTATCTCAAGACTTATGACCACAAGGGTCATCTGATTGCCGAACAGGGGCCGCTGGGAGCGATCACTCAATACCGCTACGACGAGATCGGGCGGCTGATTGCGCTGATTCCACCTGAAGATGAGCCAACGTCCTACGAATACCGCAACGGTTTCCTGCATGCGTGCTCTCGCGGTAAAGCCGTATGGAAATATCAACGCAATGCTCAAGGCGATGTCACCGAGGCCATCGATCCCGATGGCCAAACCACCCATTACCACTACGACACCCAAGGACGGCTGCTCTCGATTCGTTTTCCGGACAGCAGTCGCCAGATTTTCGTTCGGGATGCACTTGGGCAACTGATCGAAGAAACCCTGCCGGACGGCGGTCAGCGGCGGTTTTCCTACGATGTTCTGGGACGGAAAATAACCTTTCAGGACGAATTCGGCGCTGTCACTCACTACCAACGGGACGCCGTTGGCCGACTGATCCAGACAACTCTTCCTACTGGCGCCAGTCGAGCCTTCAGTTACAACGCCTACGGCAAGATCACTGCCGAACGGGATGAACTGGGTCGTGTCACGCGTTTTGAGTACGACGATGAGTTGCACCTGGTCAGCCGCCGGATCAACCCCGACGGCACACACCTGCGTTACCGCTATGACAACGCACGGCTGCTGCTGACCGACATCGAGAACGAGTCCGGTGAACGTTATCGACTGGACTACACCGCCAGTGGATTGGTCCGACAGCAAACCGGTTTTGATGGTCGACGCACGGCGTATGCCTACGACCTGAATGGCCATTTACTGGAGAAAACCGAGTACGGCGATGACGGCTCGAAGCTGATTACGCGCTACCAGCGGGACTCGGCCGGTCGGTTGCTGATCAAAACCCTGCCTGACGGCACCAAGGTTGAATATTGCTACGACAGCCTCGGTCGGCTGGTCAGCGTCGACGACAGCCAAGACCACCCACTGGAGTTCGAATACGACACCCAGAACCGCCTGATCACTGAACACCAGAGTTGGGCCACGTTGCGTTATGGCTACGATGCCTGCGGCCGGCTCAATCACCTGCGCCTGCCGGACAACAGCAAACTCAGCTACCACCGCGCCAAAGGTGGCGCGCTGACCGCCATCGACCTTAACGGCACACGCCTCACAAGCCACACCTCCCGATTCGGTCGCGAGTTACAACGCCAGCAAGGCCTGTTGCGCAGTCAGTACGACCACGACGAACAAGGCCGCCTGAAAGCCCACGCTGTCAGCCAACACCAACAGTCGCTGTACCGGCGCGACTACACCTACACCGCCAACGGCAATCTCGACTACATCGCCGACACCCGTCATGGCCAACGCAACTACCAATACGACCCTCTCAACCGCCTGATCCGGGTCCGTCACTCGCGCGATCAACAACCCGAAAGCTTCGCCCACGACCCCGCCGGCAACCTGTTGATGCAGGACCGACCCGGCCCGGCAGCCGTCAAAGGCAATCGTCTGTCGATGCAAGGCGACCGTCACTTCGACTACGACGCCTTCGGCAACCTGATCCGCGAACGCCGCGGCACCGCGCAAAAACTCGTCACCGAATACCGCTACGACTGCCAGCACCGGCTCATCGGCGTCACGCTGCCCAATGGCACCTGCGCGACCTACCGCTACGACGCCTTCGGCCGCCGCATCCGCAAAACCGTCGACGGCAAAACCACCGAGTTTTTCTGGCAAGGCGACCACCTCATCGCCGAACACAGCCAGGAGCATCACCGCAGCTACCTCTACGAACCCGGCACCTTTCGCCCCCTCGCCATGCTCGACGGCAAAGGCCCGCGCCAGGCCTGCCCGTTCTACTACCAACTCGACCACCTCGGCACCCCGCAAGAACTCACCGATTACAGCGGCGACATCATCTGGGCCGCGCAATACACCGCCTACGGCCGCCTGACCCGACTGAACCGCGATACCCACCAGGTGCTGGACCAACCGTTGAGGTTTCAAGGGCAGTACTTCGACGCGGAGACAGGCCTGCATTACAACCGGCATCGTTACTACAACCCGGATATCGGGCGGTACCTGACACCGGATCCGAGTGGGTTGGCGGGCGGGATTAACGGGTATCAGTACACGCGGAACCCGACGGGCTGGGTTGATCCGTTGGGGTTGAATGAATGTCCTGGGGCGGATGGGTGCAAGAGGCCGGGGTTTGGGGAGGAGGATCCGGCGGGGAAGGTTAGGGTTGATGAGAGTGCGCCTTCACTTCCTTCCTCGACAGAAGAAAGCGAGTATCTATATCGCGGTGATCTGCGTAAGCCCGACGAAATTTTTGATACTGGATTCTTGAGCAGAGGAGATAGTAATGACTTATTACTTCACGTTTGGGACAACAAAAACCCTCCGAGCAATTTTATCAGTACATCTACTGACCCAGAGATAGCGATAGACTTTGGCACTGAATACAGGACAAAAAATGGCTATATGTACACACTCAAAAGGGTTTTTGGTCATGACGTCAACAAGGAGTTGCACCCCAACGATATCCCTTACAACTACGAAGATGAGATAGCTATTCCTAGAAAAGTAAAGACCGAAGACATTTTAGGCGCTACACCACTAAAAAAAGACGGCAGCTATGTTGGGCATTCGATACCGAATCCACAAAGGAAACGACCATGACAATTGAAAAGATCTCTATCTTAATCGGTGACAAATTAGAGATTGCAGTACTCGATTACGATGTAGATTCACCTGCTATCCAAATAACACTAGAGAATGGCTGGACAAAAAAATCCTCAGGACTTGATATTTATGAATGCCTTGGAAAAATAATCAAATCGCTTCCTGATGTTAAATTTCTATGTAAAGGCGCAAAAATAAACGTGCGGCCGTCCAGCATGTCCTCACAGATGAGTTGTGGGATCATGGCCTACGAGCACAAGCTAGGCGTCCGAGCCTCAAGAAAGGACCTCGTCAATATCTTTCAGTATGACGACCAAGACATTATTAATGACCCAAAGATGCAAACCGATTTTTTCTACCGCTGGTTAGAATCACTAAAAAATAGTTAACAAACAAAACACACCATCTTGAATCCGAAAACACCTATGAAAGCATTTGAAATAGCCACGCACTCCAAGGGAGTCCACTTGCACCACTGTTTACCCATTCACGAATGTCATCGCAAATGTCTGCAGGCCTAGTGGCGTACGAGCTCAATTTAGGTATACCCACGGATCCTGAGGACATGGTGAGAATATTCGACTATGAGGAAAATTAAATTACCAACGACACCCAGTTGCAACAAGAACTCTACAAACGCTGGATCGAGTCGCTATCAAAATAGATGTTTACACCTATTTATAGTGCACTAGCTTTAGGGCTAGAGTCATGACAACAAAAGACGTGTAAAGCCCAACAAATAGCTGGGCTTTGATAGTTCAAGCACTTTTTCGTGCTGACCACCATTGTCCTTTTCGACATCGCTAGCTCCTGCATCACCAGAACGACCAGATCCTCCAGCCCCACCACCTCTCCCCATCGAACCTCCACCACTCACCGCCCCCGGGGAAGTACTGCTCCCATTGGCTTCCCCACCATTCCCACTATTAATAGAGCCGGGCGGTAGCGCGTTGCCATTCGCAAAATTCGTATTCATTTCAGTGGACGGAGGCATCCCGCCTTTATCCACAGGCGCATCGTTCCCGTAAGACTGGGCAAATCCAGTCAACGAGCTAACCGACAACAGCCCGCAACGGCCAAGGCTGCAAACTTTGAACCGATCCTGGTGCATCTCCTTAAAAAGGAGCCGCACAATCGACGAGCGGTTTCTAGCTCGGTTCACCCGAGTAATCATCACCGGCAATGTCCGGATCTTCAGGATCAGCCTCGACATCACCGCGCTTCACATCATCAGCGGGCACTTGTTCCACCGCTGTATCGTCATCCGGCGGACGTTGATCGCGACTCAGCGAGTCGGTCGGCGAAGGCAGCGGATACTCTGGAGTGTCATCAATGTCGGGGTTTTTCGGATCAGCGTTCATAAGCACCTCTCCAAGGACCTGAAGAGCAGGTCCTGATATTTCGAGGTGGCAGGTTATGCATGGGTTCGATGAAAGAGACGTTCGGTCAACGAGACCGCACAAAGATCAATCTTCGTCGTCTTCATACTCGTCTTCGTACTCAAGATTTCCCACATCACCCGCGTCATCGGAATCATTGAGCGGCACCGTGGCGTCGTCAATCAATGAACCTGGATCTTCATTGCCAGGATCATTGATGAACGGAAGCCCACTCGGGCCTTTTTGTTCTTTGCCTTCGGTTTCCGGCGTCATGGCAGGCCTCGCAATTATTGGGGGGTATATAAAGTTCGAGAGTAGCTGCCGCCATTCGTTCCGGCTTGCCAGGCACAGATACGAAAAGCCCGGCGCTAGGCCGGGCTTCTACTCGTTGGCGAGTTAGTGATGCTTGTTTTTGTGCTTATGCTTGTGTCCGTTACCGGAATGGGAGCTGCCATGATTATTGTCGTCGCCCAGGTTGTTACCGACGGCACCACCCGCGGCACCACCCAGGCCAGCACCGATGGTCGAACCGGTAGAGCCGCCTAGGCTGTTGCCAACCACCGAGCCGCCTGCTGCGCCCAAGCCGCCGCCAATGGCCGCCTCATTGCGATTGCCTTTTTCCGCGCCGACCGCGCTCCCTGCCGCGCCGCCGACACCGGCGCCGATGGCCGCGCCCGTGCTGCCGCCCAATTGTCCGCCGACGACATTACCCAACGCCCCGCCCAGGCCGCCGCCCACCGCAGCGGTGCCGTCGTTGGCCGCCATTGCACCTTGAGCCGCCAACAGTCCCACCACAAACACGGACAGCGCCAAACGTCGAGCGTTGATGCTTGTACACTTTTTGCCATTGTTAACCGGGGTCATGGGAAGCCTCGTATTCTTCTGGGGTATATGAGCTTCGAGGCTTTGTTTAAAGAATCGTTCATAAACGAAAAAGCCCGGCATTTAGCCGGGCTCTTCAATAGGCCGATCAGGATCAGTGACGCTTGTGACCTTTGGCCATGTTGCTGCCTACGCCGCCGCCCAGTGCACCACCCAAACCTGCGCCGATGGTAGAACCGGTCTTGCCACCCAGGCTGTTGCCGATCACCGAACCACCCGCTGCACCCACACCGCCACCAATGGCGGCTGAAGTGCGGCTGCCTTTGCGTGCGGTAGCAGCACTGCCGGCTGCGCCCGCTACGCCAGCACCAATCGCTGCGCCGGTGCTGCCGCCCATGCTTTGGCCGACCACATTACCCAGCGCGCCACCCAGACCACCGCCGATTGCGGCGGTGCCATCGCTGGCAGCCATCGCACCTTGAGCAACCAGAAGCCCAAGAACCAGGGAAGGCAGTGTTAAACGCATGACGAAACCTCAAAAATAGGGGGAAAAAGAAAGCCGGGGATTAAATGCTGTCACGCAGTAAACGTCCACACAAAAACCACCGCACCGCTCAATCAGCGACGGTTGGACAGCTTTTATGGGAAAGGTTTTATGACAGGCAAAAAAAAGCCCGCTGGGGAACGGGCCAGGTACTGCTTTCTAACGGATGGTTTGAGCCTACGGTGGTGGCTGTGAAAAGTATGTGAAAAAGTAAACGGCATCATTACCGAACGTCGGCACTTCAGGTTTCAACCGGTAATCGAGATTTCACACATGAAAAACCCCGCTCGATGGCGGGGTCTGTCCGGTTAACGATTACTTCCTGGAAGGCGCCGCCACTCTCGGCAGAAATTTGGCCTTCGGCCCTCTGGGCGTCGTCGATTTCACTTTGCTGGTCTGGATCGGGTCTTCCCCAAAGCCCGCCACATACTCTGTCTGGCCGCATTTAACGCAATTGTTGATCGGAAATTCAGCCCCGTCGTCTTCGATATACGGATCAGCCATACCTCTTCCCCTCTCAAATGGATCGACACCGGCAAAGCCCTTTGCCTGAATAATATCGATCACCAAGGGTTTTGAGACTAGTCGGTCATTACCGGACTTGGAATTCAGATTTCCGCGTGCCCGACGAATGGCCCACGTTTCACCTCATCTCAGTTTCACCGCCGTCCCTGTCACAAACACCACCACCATCCCGCCCTTGCCTGCCGGCATGCTGATCTCAAAATCAAGCCCCACCACCGCGTCCGCCTGAAGTGCTCGCGCCCGCTCCTTGATTTCGTCGGTCGCCTGAATCCGCGCTTCCTTCAACGCTCGCTCCAACGTCTGGGAACGCCCACCAAAAAAATCCCGCATCCCGGCAAACATGTCGCGAACAACGTTTATGCCCTGCACCGACTCGGCGCTGACGATGTCCAGGTAAGCGGTGATCTGGCGGCCTTCGATGGCGTGAGTTGTGGTGGTGATCATGGCGTCGTTTCCTGGAACAAAAAATATAATTAGGGGGAGACACTCTGGCCCTCAGAGATGGAAGGGACGTTACACGCAGGGGTCGTTCCTCGCGCCGTCCTTGTAATACCAAGCGTTTCAGCAACTGCTGACAGGGGAAGTACAAGAACCGCATATTTCGGAATGAAATGGATTAGGTTTGCCTGTCACCCCACGATCAAACTGAAGAAGCCATTGTTCAAGTCGCAAGATAACCTCGGCGGAGGAGGTACATTTGTGACCTGGCCCGGCTTTCACTATCGGCTGTAAATCGTCGGGCAGCAGTTTTGCCTCTGCACCGAAATACCAAAACTCCTTTGAAACCAGCACATTTAAACCTTTCAAATCCCTCGTTATGTGCGATTCATCATGGTGAGGATTACTACGCTGATACCAACTGCCATCCTCGTCCAACACATAGATATTGTCCCCGTGAAAGCTCCACTCTGTTTTTATGGAGGACGGGATTTTCACCGCGTATTGAGGGTCTAGCCCGTACTGCTCAAGTGTACAAACGGTATGAATCTTTGCCGCATAAATAAGCTTTCCGCGCAAACCAGCCTTGGCGGAGCCAGTGCCCACAAGCCAACTCCCCTCCTTGGCGTGCATTCTTATCGCAGGCTTGCACGTCGCCAAAGTGCAGATCCCGCCAAAAGGATTGGGAGCAAAACCGAAGTCATGGGTAATCACATAAGAATAAATGCGGGACATAGGTCATCTCATAAATAAAGAGGAGAGCTATCCAATCAGAAAAGGGGCCGCGAGGGATTGATCCCAGGTCATTGGCTTTTTAGCGGCAATACAAATGACTTGGCGCCCAAGCGGTACGAGGAGGGGACATGGTATCGATCCATTCGAGGGGTTCGGGCAGTCTAACAGGTAGGTGGCGAGGCTGAAGACCGGTTCGCCAACCTGCGTACAGCCGCCACATTTCGTTTGGCGACGAATGTGTGATGGTTCTCCCTAATTCAATTGGAACCTCACTCCGAACTAATATTTGGCGCTTATCAGTAACACCGACGATCAAACTACCTTGTTCGTCGATACCACCAAACCTCTGCATATCCTGCTCGACGCCGCAGGCTATCGAATCAGAACTTTCACTCAACTGCTGGAAAACCTCACGATGCGCGGTGATATAGCCAGCGACTCGGTAATCCTCAGCGACTTCGCATTGCTTTGCGCTATCCCATCACGGGATGGGTGTGATGTGATGTGATGTGATGTGATGAACGTGATTGGGCGGCGGCTGGATAAAATACCGGGGGGATAAACAATAGGCGACCATCAAGTCGCCCATTTTTGATATAAACAGACATTTGACGCGCCGAATCTAAAATATATCTGTCATCATTTTTGTCCGGTCACTTTTTGGTCCGAAGTTTAATTAACCCACCCTTGAATGGGTTATATTTTTTATCAGCCCGGATACCCCTAGCCCAGAGTCAATACGCCGTCAGTGGCGATAGTCCCCAAAATCACTTACAAGGGTAAGCTTCCTTGAGAGCAGACCATACCAAGCCTGTTCTATATAAATTTAACTGCGCCGGATGATTTTTCAAATACTTAACCACAACACGCACTAGCTGACTGTTCGTTACACTACCAGGCACACAAAATTTAATACCATCATTAAGTTCCTCACTGAGCAAAGAAAATGTGCCGTAAACTCCCTGCACAAAGCCCATGCACATACCAGCATCGATGCGATCATAGTCTGGTTCTGAGTCTGCTACCTTAATGTACTGCTGACACTGGCTCAGCAACTCATTACCATCATACTTAGGGTCTTCTGCATTTGCAGTGCTACTAACCCCGGCAAGCACCGCCCCTACAATGCCAACCACCATCAAGCCTGCTTTCATCGTGCATCCCTATCTTTATTTATGCTGGCGTCAACATCGCCCCACTTCGGAGAACCGAGTGTAGAGCATAGGCTGAAATCGGACCAACGGTAGCTATCGAGGGATTTGGCGAGCAAAACGAGAGTGTCGGAACAGCGAAGGGACTGGATCGGAGTGACGGAAGGCGGGATGGGATGAGTAGTACAATTGAGTAGTGCGACTGAAAAATAAAAACCCCCGTAACTCATCGAATTACAGGGGTTTTCTGAATGTGGCGGTGAAGGAGAGATTCGAACTCTCGATACAATTTCTTGTATACACACTTTCCAGGCGTGCTCCTTAAGCCACTCGGACACTTCACCGTATCTCGTCAAACATGTTCTGTCTGTCGAGGCGCGCTAATGTAGTCGAAACCTTTTCTGATGGCAAACTTTTTTTGCAGAATTTTCATGCGCTTAGCGTTTTAGTCGTTCCGGCGGGTTCCGGGCCATGGCAAACCTGCCAATCTCTGGCTTCGCCCTTCCTTCTATATAGAGAGGAATACGCGACGGGTGTGGCCGGCTACGCTTTCCCGACGGGGAAAGGGTGACTGGCGGGTCAGTCACGGCGCTTTACCTGGCCTGCCGTGGTGGGTAACGTCAGCCCCAACTTTCATACAAGGAATAGCGTCATGAGTGAGTTGATTTCCTACCATCTCGAAGACGGTATCGCGACCCTGACCTTGAGCAATGGCAAGGTCAATGCCATCTCTCCGGACGTGATTGCTGCGTTTAATGCTGCGCTGGATCAGGCCGTGACTGATCGTGCGGTGGTGATCATTACCGGTACGCCCGGGATTCTGTCGGGTGGTTATGACTTGAAGGTGATGACGTCCGGCCCTAAAGAAGCCGTGGCGTTGGTCACGGCCGGTTCGACACTGGCCCGTCGCCTGCTGTCGCACCCGTTCCCGGTGATCGTCGCGTGCCCTGGGCATGCTGTGGCCAAGGGCGCGTTCCTGCTGTTGTCGGCGGATTACCGCATCGGTGTCGATGGCCCGTTCAGCATTGGCCTGAACGAAGTGCAGATCGGCATGACCATGCACCACGCCGGTATCGAGATCGCACGTGATCGCCTACGCAAGTCGGCGTTCCACCGTTCCGTGATCAATGGCGAGATGTTTAACCCGCAGAGCGCTGTCGATGCCGGTTTCCTCGACGCGGTGGTGTCGGCCGAAGAGCTGCAAGGCGCAGTGTTGGCGGCGGCTCGTCAGCTGAAGAAGATCAACATGACCGCGCACAAGAACACCAAGTTGAAAGTGCGCAAGGCGTTGCTGGAGACGCTGGACAACGCGATCATCCTGGATCAGGAGCATTTGGGTTAAGCCCAAAACTCGCTGCACCGAAAAGCCCGACCGTCGTGTCGGGCTTTTTCTTACACATCGCGATGAAAGGTCTGTAACCGCTCTAGTATGCGACTGACCAACAAGTCGGAAACATGCGCACAAATATCGCCTATCTCCCCCTTCTATAGCGGCAATTGCCGAAAACAGTGCACATCCGTACACTGCGCCACCTTTTGTCCCGGTGGGGCCTGTAAATGCTGTTTGTGTTTCGTATGTTCTTGATGGGCCTGCACTTTATTCTGGCCGGAGTGCTTGGGGTGCTTCTGGGCCTGTGTCGCCCGTTCAACCCGGACAACAGCCGTTTGTGCGCACGCCTGTATGCGTGGCCGGCGATGTGCATTTTGCGTTTACGGGTGAAGGCTGACGTCGGGCCATTGATGGATAAACCCGAGAGCTGCGTGATTATTGCCAATCACCAGTCCAACTACGACCTGTTCGTATTCGGCAACGTGGTGCCCCGCCGCACCGTGTGCATCGGCAAGAAAAGCCTCAAGTGGGTGCCGCTGTTCGGGCAGTTGTTCTGGCTGGCCGGGAACGTGTTGATCGACCGCGGCAATGCGCACAAGGCGCGCCAGTCGATGCTGACCACCACGCACACCTTGCAGCATGAAGACACGTCTATCTGGGTGTTCCCGGAAGGCACGCGCAACCTTGGCGAAGAGCTGCTGCCATTCAAGAAAGGCGCGTTCCAGATGGCGATTGCTGCCGGTGTGCCGATCGTGCCGGTGTGCGTCAGCAGTTACGTCAAGCACATGCGATTGAACCGCTGGCGCAGTGGGAAGATTCTGATTCGTTCGTTGCCGGCAATTCCGACGGTGGGATTGAGCCTGGACGATATGCCCATGCTAATGGACCAGTGCCGCGAACAGATGCGCGAGTGCATCGCTTCGATGGATCGGCAACTGCAAGCCGCGTAAAAAGAAACCCGCCTGGTGCGGGTTTTCTTTTACCTGCGAACTTTCGCCTGCGAACGATGCAGAGTTTGCTCACTCTCAAGCAGTAGACAAGGCTAAGCTGAAGATTGCCTGCCATTGCCACCTGCTAAAAAGAAGTGAACTTGAATCATGGGTAGAGTTGTTGCTGCTGCGGTTTACAGCGCCGGTAAGAAAGTCACCAATATCACCTTGGATGAAGGCGCAGCCTGGGCCGCAAAGCCCGGCCATTTTGTCTGGATCGGCCTCGAAGAGCCAGACGCCCAGGAACTGGCCAACCTGCAACGCCAGTTCAACCTGCATGAACTGGCCATCGAAGACGCCCTGGAAAAACACAGCCGACCGAAGCTCGAAACCTTCGGCGATGCACTGTTCATCGTCACCTACTCGCCGATTCGCAAGGAAGGCAAACTCGAATTCATCGAGACGCATATCTTTGCCGGCAACGGTTACATCATTACCGCACGCAATGGTCACTCCGCGTCCTACGCCTATGTCCGACAGCGTTGTGAGGCGCGTCCGTTATTGCTTGAGCACGGGGAAGATTTCGTCCTCTATGCCCTCCTCGATTTCGTGATTGAAAACTACCAGCCGATGGGCGAAGCGATTCATGCCGAGATTGATGAGCTGGAGCGCAACGTGTTGTGCAGCGCGCTGAATGAACATGACATCCAGAAGCTTCATGGCCTGCGCCGGGACGTCTTGCGCCTGCGTCGTTATGCGGCGCCGATGGTGGAGATCGGTGAAGAGCTGCAGAAGCTGAGCTTTCCGTTTATCGACAAGAACATGCGCCCCTACTTCCGCGATGTGCAGATCCACGTCACACGACAGATGGAAGACCTGACGACTTTGGCCGACATTGCCAGCCAGACGATCGAAATTGGCGTGCTGCTGGAGGCTTCACGTCAGAGCGTGGTGCAGCGCAAGTTTGCAGCGTGGGCGGCGATTCTGGCGTTTCCGACTGCAGTGGCCGGGATTTACGGGATGAACTTCCAGAACATGCCGGAGCTGGCGTGGCAATACGGGTACTTCGGGGTACTGGGGTTTATTGCCGTGGGGTGTACGGGTTTATGGGCGAGTTTCAAGAAGTCGGGGTGGCTTTAGTCAATACCGAGTCGTCTGTGACAATCGCGAGCAGGCTCGCTCCCACAGGAAATCAGCATTGTGGGAGCTGGCATGTGTTGGCATTAAACCGTTTCTGGCTTGTGCGCCACAAACCGCATCATCCACTCCGCCACCGTAGCGCCATGATGCTCATGCTCAAGGCTGGCTACACCTTTGGAGTAGATTTGCTCGCCCAGTGCTTGCTGGCGGATTTCCAGCAGCGCTCGCGAGTAATCGTGAATGAATTCCGGATGCCCTTGGAAACACAACACCTGATCGTTGATGTGGTAAGCCGCGTACGGGCAGAAATCGCTCGAGGCGATGACTGTGGCGTTTGCCGGTAGCGTCGTCACTTGATCCTGGTGGCTGATCAGCAAGGTCAACTCTTCCCTGACCGGGCTCATCCACGGTGCTTTCGCCGCCAGTTTGTAACTGTGGGTGCCGACGCCCCAGCCTTGGCTGGCACGTTCGCTTTTGCCGCCCAGCAACAACGCCAGCAACTGGTGGCCGAAACACACGCCCAGCAGTTTGTCGCCGCGCTCGTAACGGGTCAGCAGGTACGTCTTGAGGGTTTCGATCCACGGGTCGGTGCCGAAAGAGTCGGCCTTGCTGCCGGTGACCAGATAAGCGTCGAAGATCAGATCATCGCTGGGGTATTCGCCCTGCATCACGTTGTAGACCGTGAACTCGGCCGCGATAGGCTGCTGCGAAAACAGGTGTTTGAACATCTGCCCGTAGCCCTGATATTGGTCGACCAATTCTGGACGCAGGATGTCGGTTTCCAGAATGCAGATGCGTAACGACATAAAAAATACCTGACACGTGATGGGAATAATGCACACCCCAGAGCCTGCCTCGAAACACTGTTCCAAGGCAAGCCCCGCGAGGCGTCATCGGTCCCTTAAAACGCCTCCCCTTTGGCGGCTTTATCCAGCAACAAGGCCGGTGGATTGAAACGCTCGCCATACTGCCCAGCGAGGTATTGGGCTCGGGCGACGAAGTCTTTCACCCCGTACTGATTGATGAATTGCAGCGCGCCCCCCGTCCACGCGGCAAAACCGATGCCGAAGATCGAGCCGATGTTGGCGTCTGCGGTCGACATCAGCACGCCCTCCTCCACGCAGCGCACGGTTTCCAGGGCTTGCACGAACAACAGGCGATCACGCACATCCTTGGGAGATATCTGCCTGTCTGGCTGCTCGAAACGGCTTTTCAGCTCGGGCCACAGATGTTTCTGGCCAGCGGCCGGGTAATCGTAGAAACCGCCTCCTGCCGCTTTGCCGGGCCGTTTGTATTCGTTGAGCAGCAAGTCAATCACGGCAAAGGCCGGGTGCTCAATCAGCGGTTTCCCTTCGGCTTGCAGGTCTTTGGCCGTTTGCTGGCGGATATGGCTCATGAGGCTGAGGGAAACTTCGTCAGAGATCGCCAGTGGTCCGATGGGCATGCCGGCCTTGCGGGCTTCGGTTTCAATCATCGGTGCACTGACGCCTTCGCCGAGCATGGCGATGCCTTCATTGGTGAAGGTGCCGAACACCCGCGAAGTAAAGAAACCGCGACTGTCGTTGACCACAATTGGAGTTTTCTTGATTTGCAGGACGAAATCGAACCCGCGAGCCAAGGTTTCGTCGCTGGTGTTCGCGCCTTTGATGATTTCTACCAGCGGCATTTTCTCTACGGGGCTGAAGAAATGCAGGCCAATGAACTTGGTCTGATCCGGTACAGCCGTGGCCAGGCCGCTGATCGGCAAGGTCGAAGTATTGGAGGCGATCACCGCCGCCGGGCCGACGACTTTTTGCGCGGCCGAGGACACTTTGGCCTTGAGCTCGCGGTCTTCGAATACCGCCTCGATGATCAGGTCGCAACCGGTCAGGTCGGCATCGCTTTCAGTGGTCACGATCCGCGCCAGAATCGCCTCGCGCTGCTCGGGGAGTAGCTGGCCCCGCGCGACTTTTTTGTCCAGCAGCGCCGCCGAATGGGCCTTGCCCTTCTCGGCTGCCGCCAGGTTGATGTCCTTGAGCACCACTTCAATGCCCGCCGATGCGCTGACAAATGCAATGCCGGCGCCCATCATCCCGGCACCGAGCACGCCGACTTTTTGCGTCACATAAGGGGCAAAACCCTGTGGACGCGAACCGCCGGCGTTGATTTCGTTGAGCTGGAACCAGAACGTGCCGATCAGGTTTTTAGAGATTTGACCGGCGGTCAATTCGGTGAAATAGCGGGTTTCGATCAGGTGCGCGGTGTCGAAGTCCACCTGAGCACCTTCAACGGCTGCGCAGAGAATTTTCTCCGGCGCCGGCATGCAGCCTTGGGTTTTACTGCGCAGGATCGATGGCGCGATGGCGAGCATCTGCGCGACTTTCGGGCTGGACGGTGTGCCACCGGGGATCTGATAGCCCTTCACGTCCCAGCGTTGTACCGCCGTCGGATTGGCCAGAATCCAGGCCCGTGCCTTGCTGAGCAGCTCGCCAGAATCTTTCGCCAACTCGTCAATCAAACCCGCTTGCAATGCCTGTTGTGGCCGGACTTTTTTGCCCTCCAGCAAGTAGGGCAATGCTTTCTCAATGCCCAGCATCCGCACCATGCGCACCACCCCGCCGCCGCCCGGCAACAGACCCAGCGTGACCTCCGGCAAGCCAAGTTGTACGGACGGATTGTCCAGCGCCACGCGGTGGTGGCACGCCAGGCAGATTTCCCAGCCGCCGCCCAATGCTGCGCCATTGATCGCCGCCACCACCGGTTTGCCGAGGGTTTCCAGGGTGCGCAATTGACCTTTGAGGGTCAGCACCATGTCGTAGAACGCTTTGGCTTCGGGTTTGCCGACCTTGATCAGTTCATTGAGGTCGCCACCGGCGAAGAACGTCTTCTTCGCCGAGGTGATGATGACCCCGGCAATGCTGTCTTTTTCAGCGACCAGGCGAGCGACGGAGGCCTCCATGGCTTCGCGGTAGACCGCGTTCATGGTGTTGGCGCTCTGGCCCGGCATGTCGATGGTCAGGACGACAATCTGGTCCTGACCCTTTTCGTAACGAATGGCTTCAGTCATGAACATGTTTCCTTGGAAGTCGGGGGGCTCAGAGGCGTTCGATGATGGTGGCGATGCCCATGCCGCCGCCGACACATAGCGTCGCGAGGCCATAGCGCAGGCGCCGGGTTTCCAGCTCATCGAGCAGCGTGCCGAGAATCGCGCACCCCGTGGCGCCCAGCGGGTGGCCCATGGCGATAGAACCGCCGTTGACGTTGACCTTGTCCGGGTCGATGGCCATGTCCTTGATGAACTTGAGCACTACCGAGGCAAACGCCTCGTTGACCTCGAACAGGTCAATGTCTTCGACCCGCAGGCCGGCCTTGGCCAGTGCTTTGCGGGTAGCCGGCGCCGGGCCGGTGAGCATGATGGTCGGGTCGGTGCTGGTGACCGCCGTGGCGACGATCCGTGCCCGCGGCTGCAAGCCCAGCGCCCGGCCCTTGGCTTCGGAACCGATCAGCATCAGCGCCGCACCATCGACGATCCCGGAACTGTTGCCGGGCGTGTGTACGTGACTGATCCGTTCGACGTGGCTGTAGACGCGCAACGCCGTGGCGTCGAAGCCCATTTGCCCCATCATTTCGAAACTCGGCTTGAGCTTGCCCAGGCCTTCCAGCGTGGAATCGGCCCGAATGAACTCATCGTGATCGAGCAGGATGATGCCGTTCTGATCCTGCACCGGTACCAGTGACTTGTTGAACGAACCATTCGCCCGCGCCCGCGCGGCTTTCTGCTGCGAGTGCAACGCGTAGGCATCGACGTCCTGGCGGCTGAAACCTTCAAGGGTGGCGATCAGGTCAGCACCCACGCCCTGCGGGGTGAAATGGCTGTGCAGGTTGGTTTCCGGGTCCAGCGCCCAGGCCCCACCGTCGCTGCCCATCGGCACGCGAGACATCGACTCGACGCCACCGACCACCACCAGATCTTCGAAACCGGAGCGCACCTTCATCGCGCCAAGGTTCACCGCCTCCAGCCCCGAAGCGCAAAAGCGGTTGATCTGCACGCCCGAGACGCTGACGTCCCAATCCGCCACTTGGGTCGCGGTCTTGGCGATATCGGAGCCTTGATCGCCAACCGGCGTCACGCAGCCAAGCACGACGTCATCGACCTGGCTGGTGTCGAGCGAAGTACGCTGCTGCAACGCCGTCAGCAACCCGGCCACCAGATTGACCGGTTTGACGCTGTACAAGGCGCCATCGGCTTTGCCTTTACCACGGGGCGTGCGTAATGCGTCGAAAATCAAAGCGTGGGTCATGACGTCCTCGAACCTGGGCAGTGGGTAAATGCGAGTTCTTACCTTATGCCGAGCCGCCGCGGATTCAATGACCGCAGCGCTCATCGACGTTGACGCACACGCTCAGACGGACGGTAGTGAACTACCGAATTAACCGATTCAGGAGACGGAGCTGTCTAGCAAACGGGCGCCCAAGAAGCTGGCAATAGGCCTCATGCCTTTTTAAGAGCTTTTAATGGCAGCTCCATACGAAATGGATCTAAACCGCGGCTGACGCGGGCTCTAAGGTGAAGTGTACGAAGTTGTCGTCGGGTTTTGCCGAGGCGCTCGTCTGACAGGAAGTGCAACGCTCTGCCGTCATGGAGATATGCAGGCAGGCATCAGGAAATAACAAAAAAGGCGGTCAAGCCATGTTCAAACATTCGAAAGTACGTCAAGCCGGGCTCATTCTTTTCGCCACTACGCTGTTGTTGATTTTGCCGAACCTGACCAAGGTGATTGGCTGACTCAAGCGCCAAGAATTTATCGCCATCTTAAAATTGTGACCGGCTCGCTACCCGGGCCAGCGTGGGTGTGCCAACCTTTATGGCACTTGCACGACATGGACGGCGATCTATTGAAAACGCTCACACTGCTCGGGGCCTTGCTGCTCAGCACGCCTCTGTTTGCCGCACAGCTGAACCTTGAGCTGGGCGCGAACAGCCGCACCTGGCAAACCGGGGAACTGCTCAAGCACCCTAAAATCCAGACCCTTCACATTGCCGACGACGTTTCCTACAAACGCGAGATGAACTATCAAGCCGTGCCGCTGGCGGCGTTGTTGACCGGCATCAAGCCTGATGACCACCTGCAAGCCGTGGCGCTGGATGGGTTTGCCGCCGAGCTGGCCGCCGCCCCGTTGCTCAACACTCAGGGCGCGCAGGCGTGGCTGGCGATTGAAGACCCGGCCAAACCATGGCCGGCATTGTCTGAAGGCAAACCGGGTGCCGGGCCGTTTTATCTGGTCTGGACGAATCCAAAAGCCGGCAACATCAGCCCGGAGCAATGGCCGTTCCAGGTCGCCAGCATCAAGCGCCTGGCGCCGGTGACGGAACGCTTCCCTGCCCTGCTGCCTGATCCCGGGTTAAAAGCCGATGATCCGGTCAATCAAGGTTTTGCGCTGTTTCAGAAGAATTGCCTGGCCTGCCATCGACTGAACGGTGCCGGGGATGCGCAGTTCGGGCCAGATCTGAATATTCCGTACAACCCGACCGAGTATTTTGGAGCGGATTTCCTGAAGCGGTATATCCGTGATCCGCAGAGCTTGCGCCAGTGGCCGCAGGCGAAGATGCCGGGGTTTTCCGCGCAGGTATTGCCGGATGGGGATCTGGAGAAGTTGGTGGGGTATTTGAAGCACATGGTCGGGCGCAAGGTTAAACCGTAACCGATCGTTCCCACGCTCCGCGTGGGAATGCCTCAATGGACGCTCTGCGTCCGCTTCGGTGGGACGCGGAGCGTCCCGGGCTGCATTCCCACGCAGAGCGTGGGAATGATCAGCGTGCAGGTTTACTGCTGCTGGACAGAGATAACCGGCATCGGTGTCGGCGACACAAACACTTTCGCATGCATCTGTTCACACCCGCCGCCCCGGCGCATCCCGCGCACCGGGCAGGCATCCAGATAATCCAGGCCTACCGCCAGTTTCAAGTGACGTTCCGGCCGGGCCAATTCGTTGGTCACGTCGAAGCTGTACCAGGCGTCATCCAGCCAGGCTTCCGCCCAGGCGTGACTGGCCAGGTGTTCGCTGTTCTCGCTGTACAGATAACCCGAGACATAACGCGACGGAATGCCCAGGCTACGCGCGCAGGCGAGAAACGCATGGGTGTGGTCCTGACAGACGCCGGAGCGCCCGGCGAAGGCCTGAGCCGCACTGGTGTCGACTTCGGTTGAGCCCGGCGTGTAGGTCATGTGCTGGTTCAAGCCATGCATCAAGTCGATCAGCGCCGTGCGATCCCGGCGTGTTTTGCACTCTTTTTGCGCGAATGCGCGCAAGGCTTCGTCGGGCTCGGTCAGGCGAGTAAAACGCAGGAACGGCAGCGCCGATTGGCTTTCATGCTCGGCTTCACTCAGTTCGTCGATGTCCACCTGGCCACGGGCGCCGATGATGATCGCCTCGTGCGGCTCGTCCATGGTCAGCACGTGCAGGATGTTGCCGAACGGATCGAGTTGCGCGCGCACCGGGCGCGGCAGGTCGAGTTGCCAACTGAGCACGTGCTGGCGCTCGCTGTCGTGGGGTGTCAGTCGCAGGTACTGGATGCTCGCCCGCACCTGATCTTCATAGTGATAGGTGGTTTCGTGGCTAATGGAAAGTCTCATGCAGCCTCCAGGTAAGAACTGTGAATGGCGTTGCCCAACTGGCGCACCAGCGGGATGAATTCGGTCAGCCAGGCGTGCAGGCCTTCGTCGAGAATTTCGTTGATACCGGTGTAGCGCAGGCGCGCGTCGATTTCAGCGGCCAGACGCTGTGCGGGACGGCCATTGGCTCCCGGCAGACTGGCAAGGATCTGGTCGATTTCTTCGGTGCAGGCGCGCAGCGAACGCGGTACATCCGCCCGCAGTAACAGCAACTCAGCCACATGCCGGGCACCGGGCGCGTCGCGGTAGATCTCGGTGTACGCCTCGAACGAAGACAGCGCCCGCAGCAAGGCACTCCACTGGTAATAGGCGTGCGCCGTGCCGTCACTGACGGCTTCGGCCTGATCGCCGGCCATTTCGTAGCGAGCGTCGAGCAGGCGCAGCGTGTTGTCCGCCCTTTCGATAAACGTCCCCAGGCGAATGAAGCGGAACGCATCGTTACGCATGATGGTGCCGTAGGAAGCACCGCGAAACAGATGGGAACGTTCCTTGATCCACTCGCAAAAGCGACTCATGCCGTAGCGACTCAAGCCCTGCTCGGCAATCCCGCGAATTTCCAGCCAGGTGGCGTTGATGTTTTCCCACATGTCGGCGGTGATTCGCCCACGCACCGCATGGGCACTGGCCCGCGCCGCGCCGAGACAGCTGTAGATGCTGGCCGGGTTGGCGGCGTCGAGGGCGAAGAAGTGCAGCAGCCGTTCGGCATGCAACTCACCATGGCGCTCCAGGTAATCGTCCAGGGTGCCGGTGATCAGCAACGGCATGGCGAGTTCGTGCAGGCCGTTGCCGCGACCATCCTGCGGCATCAACGACAGCGAATAACTGATGTCGAGCATCCGTGCGAGGTTTTCCGCCCGCTCCAGGTAACGTGACATCCAATACAGATCCGAGGCAGTTCTACTTAACATGGCAGGCTTCCTTCAATCCTCGACCACCCAGGTGTCCTTGGTTCCGCCACCCTGGGAGGAATTCACCACCAGAGAGCCTTCACGCAGGGCGACACGGGTCAAACCGCCGGGCACGACCCGGGTTTCGCGGCCAGACAAAACAAACGGACGCAGGTCGATATGGCGTGGCGCAATGCCGTTTTCGACAAAGGTCGGACAGGTCGACAGGGACAACGTCGGTTGCGCGATGTAGGCGTGCGGCTTGGCTTTGATCCGCTCTCGGAACGACTCGATTTCCGCCGTCGTCGCCGCCGGCCCCACCAGCATTCCGTAACCGCCCGAGCCCTGGGTTTCCTTGACCACCAGATCCGGAAGATTGGCCAGTACGTGGGACAGCTCAGACGGGTTGCGGCACTGGAACGTCGGTACGTTCTTCAGGATCGGTTCTTCGTCGAGGTAGAAACGGATCATGTCGGTGACAAACGGATACACCGACTTGTCGTCCGCAACGCCCGTACCGATGGCGTTCGCCAGCACGACATTGCCGGAGCGGTACGACGACAGCAGCCCCGGAACGCCCAGCATCGAGTCTGGATTGAAGGCCAACGGGTCGAGGAATGCATCGTCGAGGCGACGGTAGATCACGTCGACGGCTTTCGGGCCGTCCGTGGTACGCATGAATACTTTGTCGTCACGCACAAACAGGTCCGCGCCTTCCACCAGTTCAACCCCCATCTCCCGAGCCAGAAAGGCATGCTCGAAAAAGGCGCTGTTGAAACGACCCGGCGTCAGCACCACCACGCTCGGATTGTCGATCGGGCTGGAGCTTTTCAGCGTGTCCAGAAGCAGATTCGGATAGTGATCGATGGGCGCGATGCGTTGTGCCGCGAAGAGTTCGGGGAACAGCCGCATCATCATCTTGCGGTCTTCGAGCATGTAGCTCACGCCGCTGGGTGTGCGCAGGTTGTCTTCGAGCACGTAATACGTGCCGTCACCGTCGCGCACCAGATCGACGCCAGAGATGTGCGAATAGATATCGCGATGCAGGTCCAGCCCCTGCATTGCCAACTGGTATTGCTCGTTGGCCAGTACTTGCTCGGCCGGAATGATGCCGGCCTTGATGATGCGCTGCTCGTGATAGAGGTCGGCAAGGAACATGTTCAATGCCTTGACCCGCTGAATGCAGCCGCGTTCGACGACCCGCCATTCGCTGGCAGGGATGCTGCGGGGGATGGTGTCGAAGGGAATCAGGCGCTCTGTCCCCTGCTCGTCCCCGTAGAGCGTGAAGGTAATCCCGGCGCGATGAAATAACAGATCGGCCTCGCGTCGCCGTTGTGCCAAAAGCTCGTCAGGCGTTTCGGCCAGCCAACGGGCAAACTCCCGATAATGCGGGCGGACCTGGCCGCCGGCATCGTACATTTCATCAAAATAGGTGCGGATCATGCCGTACTCCTTGTCACCCGGACATCCAGACCTTCGCAAGGCCCGTGCCAGCGGCATAAACGCTTTGATATCAATCAGTTGGATTTTCACACCGCCAATACCGCACCAATCCTGTGCAGCAAACGCCCCAACCTGATTGCCCCCGCTTCATTGCAAGGCGACGTTGTCGCCTATCACCAGCATAGTCAGAGTTGATTTCACTGCCCGGTTTCGGCCCGGGATAATCCGCGCATTCGCTGGAAAAACAGCCCGAACTTCCCTTTAGCCGCCTGCTCAGGCGGTTTTTTTTGCCTCGGATTCTTGTTTCAGGGTTTTGCCAGCAGCGGTTTACTGCGCCCATAAACCAAAACGGCCAACCCGAAGGTCAGCCGTTAGTGCGTGTCACTGTTCATAGGATTATGCGAGTAGCCCTCGTACCTCCTGCTTGACGCCCCATCCTTCAATGATGCCGCCCAGAGGCTCGACCACGGCCTCGAAACCTTGCTCGAAATCGCCGATGTCATCATAAGTGGCGTACATGACCTTGCTCAGTTCGAGTGCCCATGCGCCATCGTCGCGCACACTGATTTGCGCATTCAGCGATTCGCCACGGTAATGACCTGCTGCTCTGCGGGCCCGCTCCTCGTCGGGAAAAATGGCGTAGAACTCGATGGGGTGGAATCTTGAAAAGTCGAAACCGCCTTCTTTCATGCGGCGCAGCACCGAGCTGCTGATGTCTTCTTGATAGGCTGTGCTCATGAAACGTCCCCCTCATAGTGATGGATAGACTTTCCGTATTCCCGGCACACGCAACCGAATGGTGCGTGCGATGCGGCAACCTCGTTGCCGGTGGGAAGCAAGCATGTAGCTGACAAGACCAGACCTTAGCGATCCATTCGCTGATCTCGATTGCAGAGTAGCCTCAAGAGAGAGCCGCTGCCAAGGCCTGGATGAGAATGAGACAGGAGGTGTTCAGATTGGCGTGATGCCGAGGATTTGGATGCTGTTCTGGGCTTTGAGGCTTTTGACGCCGGCATCAACGGTTCGTCCTTCCAGATCATTCAGATCCAGTTCGGCGGCCACAGGAAGAAGCCTGGCCTTGATGAGTTTGGCGGCTTCCTCGTTGTCCGGGCACTCGTCGCACTCAAAGACTTCGTCGATGGTTTCGCCGTGATCATCCACGAAAGTGATTTTCCACTTTTGCATCAGTGCCTCCTCGATAAAACCCATGGATGGGCTTACAAGCATCTCGACCTTGTTAGCAGGCTAATTGTTCCACTGACGCGCTCCAGGACAGATGAAAAAAAGGGCCGGCAGCGGTGTGTTTTCACACCACCGCAAACGGCCCTTTCTGATTGACGCGGGATCAGTCGTTGCTTGGCTTGTTCACAGCCTGCAGGACGTATTGCGGCAAGGCAAAAGCGCCGATGTGGATCTCTGGATTGTAGTAACGGGTGATGATGCCGCTACCGGCAAAGCGCTGCTGCAGGGTTTCGCGGGACAGTTTGCGATAAGCGGTATTGGTCGCGCCCCAGGCAAACGTCATCGAGCCGCCGATGTAGGTCGGCACGGCCGCCTGGTAGAAGTGCCAATCCGGGAACAGGCTGCGCAGGCGCCCGGCGGTGGTTTTGACTTCTTCGATCTGCATGAACGGCGTGCCGTTCTGGGTGACCAGAATGCCGCCTTCGTTCAGGCAGCGTCGGCAGGCCTGGTAGAAGTTTTCCGAGAACAGCACTTCGCCCGGACCGATCGGGTCGGTGGAGTCGGAAATGATCACGTCGAACTTTTCAGTGGTGGTGGCGACGAAACGCATGCCGTCGTCGATCACCAGGTTCAGGCGAGGATCTTCGTACGCACCTTTGGAGTGGTTTGGCAGGAATTCCTTGCACATGTCGACCACGGTGCCGTCGATTTCGACCATGGTGATGTGTTCGACGCTGCGGTGCTTGGCCACTTCACGCAGCATGCCGCCGTCGCCGCCACCGATGATCAGCACGCGCTTGGCGCTACCGTGCGCCAGGATCGGCACGTGGGTCAGCATTTCGTGGTAGATGAATTCGTCGGCTTCGGTGGTCTGGATCACGCCGTCCAGTGCCATTACCCGGCCCATGCGCGGGTTTTCGAAAATCACCAGGTGTTGATGCTCGGTGCGCACTTCGTGCAGCAGTTTTTCCATGCGAAAACGCTGGCCATAGCCTTCGTAGAGGGTTTCCAGGTAGTCGCTGGTAGGGGTGGTGCTCATGGGAAGTGCTCCGATGAATGCGGGTGGCAACGGACGGTTACCCGCCCATGATGGCCAATCGATTGGCTCGATTGACCGGGAAAGGCGCGCATTCTACGTCGCCGAAGATGACAGGTCGAACCTCTTGATCGGCTCACCCCAATCCTGTGGGAGCGGGCTTGCCCGCGAAGCAGACGACGTGATCTGTCAGTTGCACCGCGATATCGTTCATCGCGGGCAAGCCACGCTCCCACAGGTTCAGTGTCGTTTTTTGGGAGACCCGTCAGAATTTGACGTTGCCCCGTGGCCCGGCGATGGCCCAGATGATCAGGCCCAGCACCGGCAGAAAGGCGATCAACAACACCCAGAGGATTTTCATCCCGGTGGTGGCACCACTTTTAAACACGTTGATGATGGCCCAGATGTCCAGGACAAAAATGATCAACGCAACAAGGCTGTTGAACGTGGAACCCATGGTGACGCTCCCAAAGAGTGATAAGCCCTCTTAGGATAGACGGTCGTCGCGAGGGTTCCTTTTTATTGACAGTGTCTGGGTGTCAGACGTGGATGGCCACTTTCAGCGCTTCCAGCGATGGCGCGGCAGCGATGCCGACTTCGGCGCACAGCTCCAGCACGCGAGGAATGTCGTTGCCGTAGACCAACACCACTTGCAGCTCATCGTCGAGCAACTGGCTGAAATTCATCAGCGTGTAGCCGCCGTTTTCCTTGTTCATGCTGCCCATCTGCACCTGAATACGGTTGAGCGCGGTCAGGGCTTCGGTTTTGGCCAGTTGCTTGGGTTTGATATTGAAATCAACGCCTGGGCCGAACGAGGCGACGATCTGCGCGAACAGGTCCACGTAGGTATCCGCCTGGAACAGCACCGTCTCCGGCAGGCTGCCGACCACCACCCATTCGCCCAATGGAATCGGGAACGTGTCGTCGTAGTTGATATCCGGATTGGCCGTCAGAAAAGCTTCAGGATCGGCGTAGGCCTGGGCCGCTTCGTCCGCGACCTTGAGGATTTCGTCGTCGCTCATGCACCCGGAGCTGATTTTGCTGATGAGTTCGACGAGTGCGGCTTTCATGGCGACGGATCCTGTAGCGAGTGAATTTTGAGGGCGCGAAGGATAGCGCATTCAGGAGGGATTGCGGACCTGTGGTGAGGGAGCCAGCTCCCTCGCCACAAAAGGTCAGCCGAGCAGCTTTTCCAGCTGAGCGATGGTATCGACAGCGCCCAGGGTTTTCGCCGCATCGAGTGCCGACACGCCGTTGGCGTCCTTGGCTTTCGGATCGGCGCCTTTGCTAATCAGGTAGTCCACGATGGCAACGCGGTTGAACATCGCGGCCATCATCAAAGCAGTACGGCCATCAAACGATGAACCTTCCACTTGCGCGCCACCGTCGACCAGTGCCGTGACCACTGCCAGATCGCCCTTGAACGCCGCACCGGCGATCGGGCTCTGGCCGTTGTCGTTGCGAATTTCCGGGTCGGCCTTGTGTTCGAGCAGGACTTTCACGGTCTCCACGTGGCCATGGTAGGCGGCCAGCATCAGCAAGGTGTCGCCTTTGTGGTTGCGCAGGTTAGGCGGCAGGCCTTTGGTCAACAGCGCAGCCATCATGGCCGCATCGCCCTCGCGCGCCTTGTTGAATACCTGTTCGGCAAATTCAGCGGCTTCTTCGGGGGTCATCTGGCGGCTTTGGTCTGACATCGGGGGCTCCCTGTTGGGTTATTCGCAAAGCCGACAGTTTCCCGAGCGGCCCCCACGCTGTCACTTGTTTTTTCTCAAGGGCCGCCATAGCCACATTCAATAGCGGTACTTGCCACCCTGGATATCCGCCAGCACCTGCTCGGTCACTTGTACGTAAGTCTGGGTGCCGGGTAGCCAGGCATAGATCGGGTCGTCGCCGGTTTTGCCTGGGTCGAAGGCTTCGTCCTTGAGCCGGGTCTTTTGGTATTTGAACGTCCCGGTGGTCTCCATTTTCACTTTCACCCGCAAGAACAGCGGCACCGCATAGGCCGGCATTTGCTGGCGAGCAAATTCCAGCAGTTCGCTGAAGTCCAGGGTGGCCAGGGATTCAGCCGGCGTAATTGCCGCCATCCCGGCACGCCCGTTGGTGTTCTGCACTTCCACGCCATACGCCACGGCTTCGGCGATGTGCGGGTGTTGCAAGAGGATATTTTCGACTTCTGTGGTCGATACGTTTTCGCCCTTCCAGCGGTAGGTATCGCCCAGCCGATCGACGAATTGCGCATGGCCGAAACCGATGTTGCGCAGCAGGTCACCGGTGTTGAAGAAACGGTCGCCCTTCTGGAACACGTCATGCAATACGACTTTTTCGGTCTTTTGCGGATCGGTGTAGCCGTCCAGCGGCGCCTTGTCGTCGATCCTGGCCAACAGCAAACCCTGTGCACCCTTGGGCACTTTGCTCATGAAACCCTTGGCATTGCGAATCGGCTGACCGCTGTCGTGGTCGTAAGCCACCAATTCCCAGGCCATCAGCGAGAAACCGATGGTGTGGTCAAAGTTGAGGATATTGGTGAACCCGATGTTGCCGTCGCTGGCCGCGTACAGCTCGCAGATGTGGTCGATGGCAAAACGGGTTTTGAAGGCGTCCCAAGCGCCGGGACGCAGACCGTTGCCGACCATTTTTTTCACGGTGTGCTGGCTGTCGTCGGCGCTCGGTGGCTGATCCACCAGATAGCGGCACAGCTCGCCCACGTAGCCGAGGGTGGTCGCGTGGTATTTGCGGACGTCGCTCCAGAACTGGCTGGCGCTGAACTTGCGTCGAATGGCAAACCCCGAGGCGCCACTGATGGCCGAGCCCCAGCACACGCAGAGCCCGGTCGCGTGATACAGCGGCAAAGTGCAATAGACGATGTCGTGCGGCTGCATGTCGAGGGCGATCAGGCCGAAACTGGCGGAGCTGCGCATCCAGCGCCCGTGCTTGAAGACACCGGCCTTGGGCAATCCGGTGGTGCCCGAGGTGTAGATATAGAAACAAGGATCGTCGAAAAAAACCTGCTGGCTGCTGGCCGGGTTGTCGTCGATCGCGTCGGCACTGGCCGTCATCAGGTTGACGAAACCATCGGGGGCAATGCCCGGATGGCTGTAGGTGTCTTGATCGGCGACGTACCAGGTTCGCGCTGGCGCGATGGACACCCGTTCGCGGACTTGCGAAAACGCCGGGACCAGTTCGCCACCGACAATGATCGCCACGGGCGCCACTAGGTTCAGGCTGTGCGCCAGCGTATCGCGGGTCTGCGAGGTATTGAGTAAAGCGCTTATCGCGCCGACCTTGGCCACCGCCAGAATCGTTACCAGCAATTCCGGGCGGTTCTCGATGAAGACCGCGACCACGTCACCCTTGCCGATGCCTTGGGCAATCAGATGATGCGCAATACGGTTGGCCCATTGGTTGACCTGCGTATAGCTCAGCGTGACATCGCCCTGCAGTAATGCGGGCCCCTCGGGGTTGCGCAACGTCGCCTGCTCGAAACTCCAGCCCAGGCCACACGGTTGGGTCGGATCCTTGACGTTGGCGACTTTCAGGCCCTTCACCACGCGGGGAATGGCTTTGGCGATCGTCGGCAGTTTGCGGAGCATCATGCCCCAGGTAATCGTGTCGTTCGACGTGCGTTTCATGCGTGCTCCCGCTGATTTTTTTATTGTCGGGCGGCGTTTATAGAGGCCGAAAATACGTCAGCGGTTCTGGCGCTGTACACGCGGTTTTTGCAATGTTTTGTATCCGCCCAGCGACGGATGAATCGTGAACATCGACGCGCCGATTGGTTCCATTCAATCATCGCTCATCTTTCAAAATGCAGGATGCACGATGGCCATTCATGCAGATTGCACGAAACCGAAAAACAGCAAGATTATTAACTTATTGATTTACAACGACTTTATAAAAATCAGGTACTGGCACAATCACTGCAACCTCCTCTCCATGCTTGCCAATCATGTGCAAATGGAGCTGATCGACATGAACCTGATCCAAGAAAAATTTTCGTCCCTGTTCTCCAACTTCGAAGTCACCACCCAACCGCGCCCGGACGGCGGGATTCTGCTGACCCTGCGCAGCACAGAAGGCAAAGTGTTTAAACGTTCGATTTCCTACCAGCAATTGCACGCTGGCGATCAGCTGTCGTGGGTAATCAGTGCGATTCGCCGTGACTTGGCCGAACAGGCCAGCGAATTGCCGCAGATCTCCATGCTGCAAAGCCAGCAACGGTTTGCGCTGCCGACTTATCACACGGCGTAAACCGCGCCAGCGCTAAAACAAACAGGCCGTGAGAGCTTTCGCTTCACGGCCTGAGTTGTTTCTGGCGCTGCATACAATATCTGGTTGCACACCAACCCTGTAGGAGCCGAGCTTGCTCGCGATGGCGGTGTGTCATTCAACAACAATGTTGACTGACGGGGCCTCATCGCGAGCAAGCTCGGCTCCCACAGGTTATGTGTGTTGTCCTAAAAGGTGGTGGGGTTTATCCGCTCGAAACTGTCGACGGTTACATGGCCCGCCAACTCCCCGCCCTCTCGCGCCAACCCGCATGTCGCCATCCCGGCCGTGCGCGCAGCGTCCAGCTCTTCGACGATGTCGGACAGAAACAGAATCTGCGAAGGCTCAAGGCCAATGGCCTGGGTGATGCGCTCATAAGACTGCGCCTCACGCTTGGGACCGGACGTGGTGTCGAAGTAACCGCTGAACAGCGGCGACAAGTCACCCGCCTCCGAGCAACCGAAAATCAGTTTTTGCGCCTGAATCGAACCCGACGAATATACAAACAGTTGATAGCCTTCCTGATGCCAGCGCTTGAGCGCTTCAACGGCATCCGGGTAAACGTGGCCCTTCAACTGCCCCGCCTGATAACCCTGCTCCCAGACCATGCCTTGCAATGCCTTGAGCGGCGTGGCTTTACGGTCTTCGGCGATCCAGCCCAGTAGTATCTCGATCACGCGCTCAACGTCGGCGTCCGGTTCATTGCTGTCACGGCGAACGGCGGACAGTTGTTCAGCCACATCGGCGCGCCCGGCGTGCTGACGGACAAAATCCGGCAGGTGTCTGGCGGCGTAGGGAAACAACACGTCGAACACAAAACTCACCGCGCTGGTGGTGCCTTCGATGTCGGTGAGCATCGCTTTGATCGGCATCGGTTCAGTCCTCAAGACGCGGGAAGCGGTTGGCGATGTCTTCGCCGGTGAAATTGGCCACCCAGCCTTCAGGGTTGTTGAACAGGCGGATCGCGACGAAATGCGGATGCTCGCCCATGTCAAACCAGTGCGGCGTGCCCGCCGGCACCGAAATCAGGTCGTTCTTTTCGCAGAGTACCGCGTAGACGTAATCACCGATGTGCAGGGTAAACAAACCACGACCGGCCACGAAAAACCGGACTTCGTCTTCGCCATGACGGTGCTCGTCGAGGAACTTGGCACGCAGTTCGGCTTTTTGCGGGTGATCGCTGTTCAGGCTGATGACATCGACGGTGATGTAGCCGCGTTCGGTCATCAGCTTGTCGATTTGTTCCTGGTAGGCGGCGATCACTTCTTCCTGACTGGCGCCAGGCTGGATCTTCGCCGCCGCTTGCCAGCGGTCGAAGCGCACGCCCTGCTCGGCCAGCGTCGAGGCGATGTCTTCGAAATGGGTCAGCACCTTGTTCGGTAAGTCAGGGCTTGAGACGTGGTAAACGGACAGGCTGCTCATCAGGGCAACTCCTTAACGGTTAAGGATCGCGCGCGTCTTCAACTCGCACTCGAACAAAAATTCAAAGGCCTCGATCTGCCGCAACGCATCGCTCATCCGTGCGCCCCAGGTATAGAGGCCATGACCGCGAATCAGGTAGCCGACGCAATCGGGGTGGGCGTCCAGCCAAGGCTGCACCTCGGCGGCAAGGCGCGCAATATCCTGATCATTGTCGAAAATCGGTACCCGTACCCGAGACTCGTGGGTTGACACGCCGCTGAAGGCTTTTTGCAGTTCGTAGTCTTCGAACTCGATGAAGTCTTCCGGCGTCAGGCGCGACAACACCGTGGCGTTGACCGAATGGGTGTGCAGCACCGCGCCGATCTCCGGGCGCCAGTTGTAAAGCTGGGTATGCAGCAAGGTTTCGGCCGACGGTTTTTTCCCCGGCTCCAGGCTGTTGCCCGCCAGGTCGGTGGCCAACACATCATCCAGACCCAACTGACCTTTGTGCTTGCCGGACACGGTCAGCAGCGCTTCGCTCGGCGACAGGCGCGTCGAATAGTTGCTGCTGGTGGCCGGTGACCAGCCGCGGCCATACAGAAAACGCCCGGCGTCGATGATTTCCTGGGCAAGGTGTTCACGGGTAAGGCTCATGGCCTGTCCTCTTGCAGAAGTGTGGCAATGATAACGGCAGCCGCCAGGGCTGCGAGGCTTGCAATACTAAAGGTCAATGTGGCGCCCAAGGCATTCCAGCTGTAGCCGGAATACAGCGCGCCCAATGCGCCACCGGTGCCGGCCAGCGCGGCGTACAACGCCTGGCCCTGGCCCTGCTGGCGTGCGCCAAAGCTACGTTGCACGAACTGGATGGCAGCTGCGTGAAAGCTGCCGAAGGTCGCCGCGTGCAGCACCTGGGCAAACAGCAACACCCACAGATGGTCGGCAAATGACCCCAGCAGCAGCCAGCGCAGTGCCGCCAGCAGAAAACTCGCCATCAACACCCGGCGCACCGAGAAGCGCATCAGGATTTTACTCATGGCCAGGAACATCAGGACTTCGGCGACCACGCCGACCGCCCAGAGCATGCCGATCACGCCACGGCTGTAGCCCAATCGCTCCAGGTGCAAGGTCAAAAACGTGTAGTACGGACCATGGCTCAACTGCATCAACGCCACGCAGCCATAAAACGCCAACACGCCGGGGCTGCGCAATTGCGTGAGGAAGCCCTCGCCCGCCAGCCGCTCACCCTGGACCGGTTGCGCATTGGGCACCCACAGGCTGCTGAGCACGATCCCGGCCATGATCAACACCAGCGCGGCCGGATAGATGTCGAGGCTGAGCCATTCGAACAACCGCCCCAGCGCGACCACGGTGATGATGAAGCCGATCGAACCCCAGAGGCGAATCTGGCTGTAGCGCGCAGTCTGGCCTTTCAAGTGCGCCAGGGTGATGACTTCGAATTGCGGTAATACCGCGTGCCAGAAGAACGCGTGCAACGCCATGACCATCGCCAGCCAGGCGTAGGTCTTGCTGACGAAAATCAGCGAAAACGTCAGCAACGTGCACACCGCGCCGAAGCGCACGATGGCCAGGCGTCGGCCGGTGTAATCACCCAGCCAGCCCCAGATGTTCGGTGCCACGCAGCGCATCAGCATCGGGATCGCCACCAGTTCGCCGATCCGCGCGCTGGAAAAACCCAGGTGATCGAAATACAGCGCCAGAAACGGCGCCGTCGAACCGAGCAAGGCGAAATAGAACAGGTAGAAACTGGAGAGCCGCCAGTACGGGAGCGCCGCCACAGTCATCAGACTGCAGCGACTTCAAGGCCAGCCATTAAAGCTGACCCAGCACCGGTGTGCTCACACGCACATCGGCGTTCTGCCCGCGATGGCGCAGCAGATGATCCATCAGCACGATGGCCATCATCGCTTCAGCGATTGGCGTTGCACGAATACCGACGCACGGGTCGTGACGGCCCTTGGTGATGACTTCCACCGGGTTGCCATGGATGTCGATGGAGCGACCCGGCGTGGTGATGCTCGATGTCGGCTTCAGCGCCAGGTGCGCAACGATCGGCTGACCGGACGAGATCCCCCCCAGAATGCCGCCAGCATTGTTGCTGAGGAAACCTTCCGGGGTCATTTCATCACGATGCTCAGTGCCGCGTTGGGCGACGCTGGCGAAACCGGCGCCGATTTCCACGCCTTTGACCGCGTTGATGCTCATCAGCGCATGGGCCAGTTCAGCGTCGAGGCGGTCGAAGATCGGCTCGCCAAGGCCTGGCATGACACCTTCAGCCACGACGGTGATTTTCGCACCGACCGAATCCTGATCGCGACGCAGCTGGTCCATATAGGCTTCCAGCTCCGGGACTTTGTCCGGATCAGGGCTGAAGAAGGCGTTCTCTTCGACCGAATCCCAGGTCTTGAACGGGATTTCAATCGGACCGAGCTGGCTCATGTAGCCGCGAATGACGATGCCCTGGGTCGCCAGGTACTTTTTCGCAATGGCGCCTGCCGCCACGCGCATCGCCGTCTCGCGCGCCGAGCTGCGACCGCCACCACGGTAATCGCGCTCGCCGTATTTGTGGTGGTAGGTGTAGTCGGCGTGGGCCGGACGGAACAGATCCTTGATCGCCGAGTAGTCCTTGGACTTCTGGTCGGTGTTGCGAATCAGCAGGCCAATGGAGCAGCCGGTGGTGCGACCTTCGAACACGCCGGAGAGGATTTCGACTTCGTCCGCTTCCTGGCGTTGAGTGGTGTGACGGCTGGTGCCGGGCTTGCGCCGATCCAGGTCGCGCTGCAGGTCCTCAAGGGAAATTTCCAGGCCCGGCGGGCAGCCGTCGACAATGGCGACCAACGCCGGACCATGGCTTTCGCCCGCGGTGGTGACAGTGAACAGCTTGCCGTAGGTATTGCCGGACATGCAGGACGCTCCGTGAAATAGAACCTGAATACGTAATGCGCGCCAGTATACGCAGGCTACCCAAGTAGTTCATCCTCGAACCTTATGGGTGCCTGCGAGTCCAACCGGCATCTTTGTGAATGATGGCGTGATGATGCTGCGAGTTCTAGCCTTGAGCCTTACCCTGATATCTGGCTTTGCCCAGGCCACTGTGTTGCAACGGCCCATTACATTGGACACCGGCAGCGGTGAGCTATTCGGCTCGTTGTTGCTGCCAAAATCCGACAATCCCGTACCGGTTGTCCTGATCATTTCCGGCTCCGGCCCTACGGATCGTGACGGAAACAATACCGATGGCGGGCGCAATGACAGCCTCAAACGGCTGGCCTGGGTGCTGGCCAAACACAACATCGCCAGCGTGCGTTACGACAAACGCGGCGTGGCGGCGAGCCTTGCAGCCACGCCGGACGAGCGCAATCTGTCGGTAGAGGCCTATGTCGCCGACGCTGAAGCCTGGGGCGAGAAACTCAAACATGATCCACGTTTCGGCCCATTGATTTTGCTCGGCCACAGCGAAGGCGCCTTGATCGCCACGTTGGCGGCACCGAGTGTCGATCCTGCGGCGGTCATTTCCCTGTCCGGCAGTGCTCGACCGGTCGATCAGGTGTTGCGCCAGCAGTTGAGCAATCGCCTGCCGCCCGCCCTGATGCAGCGCAGCAATGAGCTGCTCGACAGCCTCAAGGCCGGGCACATTGACGAAAACGTGCCGCCACCGCTCCAGGTGATTTTCCGCCCAAGTGTACAGCCGTACCTGATTTCGCTGTTCCGTCAGGACCCGGCGGCAGCGTTCGCCAAGTTGAAGATGCCGGCGCTGATCATTCAGGGCAGCAACGACATTCAGGTCGGCGTCGGTGATGCCAGGCTGCTGAAGGCCGCCAAACCGGACGCTGAACTGGCGCTGATCGAAGGCATGAACCACGTCATGCGCATCGTGCCCAACGATGTAAAACGGCAAATGGCCTCTTATAAAGATCCGCAATTGCCGCTGGCGGCCGAACTGGGCACTCGCATCCTCGGGTTTATTGACGGACTTCGCACCAGTTAAGCGCCGTTTGCCCTCCAGTCCTGTCAAAAACGGCCGATAAGCCTTTGTCGCCAGCGCAATGGCTGGCGGCAGGGCTTGGACAGGATCTCGCCGTTATGACTGATACCCAGACTTCACCCGACACCACCGCTGAAAAAGACGCTCCTACAGCGGTCGAGCTGCCGTGGGCGGACGTCCACGTCGAGCACCACAAGATGCTCCGTCTGGCGCCGCTGAAAACCGACCGCAACACCGGAGGTCGGCCACTTCGCTTTGTCGAATTCGGCTATGCCGAACGCAACAACAAAGAGCAGAGCCTGATGCGCATGAGCATCACCCTGCCCGGCCAGCGTGTGCGCAAAGAACAGAATCATCTGGACGTGTGGGTCGATCACACCACCAAACGTGTGCATTTCGGGCCCGACAGCGGCTTGCAGATTGAACCGATGAACCGTGGCATCGGCCGCTTCATGGCGGCTCAAGGGATTACCTGGGCGAAGAAGCGCTGGTCCGGCTACACCGTCGACGGCACGGACCTGAACAA
Source organism: Pseudomonas sp. C9 (assembly GCF_002000165.1). Taxonomy (NCBI): domain Bacteria; kingdom Pseudomonadati; phylum Pseudomonadota; class Gammaproteobacteria; order Pseudomonadales; family Pseudomonadaceae; genus Pseudomonas; species Pseudomonas sp. C9. The sequence goes on from NZ_MPAK01000001.1 coordinate 1,238,135, forward strand.
CAAGGATGCGTTGAACGAAGACACTCGCCTGCGTCGCGATCACTTCCTGAAGGCGCATGGTTTTGAAGTGGTGTATGCCGATGCCCAGCATTTGAAGGGCAGCGTCAAAGACGTGCAGGTGGGTGATCTGTCGGGCGAGTGGAACACTGAAAAACTGCAACTGGTGGAAATTCTCGAAGCCGCGCAGATGCTTCAGCAGGCCGAGCAGAATCTGGCCGAGCAAGAAGTGAAGCTCAAGACGCACGAAGAAAAGGTCAGCAAGTACAAGCGTGAAGACGCCGGGCTGCGCTTTACCATTACGTGTCTGGTGGCGTTTGCGGTGTTTCAGGCGGGGTTGTTGATCTGGATTGCGACACACCGGTAAAGATTCAGGACCGAGGCGTGCCCATCGCAGGCAAGCCATGCCTCCCACAGGTTTTATGTTGTGCTCAAGTTATGTGGCACACCCAAAACCTGTGGGAGCACGGCTTGCCCGCGATGGCGTCCTCAGGTCAGACGCGGGAAGCGAACAAGGCCTGATGTTCGCGGCATTGTTCCGCCGTCAACATGAACACCCCATGCCCGCCACGCTCGAAATCGAGCCAGGCGAAATCGACTTCCGGGTACAGCGCCTCGACGTGAACCTGGCTATTGCCCACTTCGACAATCAGCAAGCCCTTCTCGGTCAGATGATCCGCCGCTTCTGCGAGCATGCGGCGCACCAGGTTCAAACCATCATCGCCACAGGCCAGTCCCAGCTCGGGCTCGTGTTGATATTCGTCCGGCATGTCGGCGAAATCTTCCGCATCGACGTAGGGCGGGTTCGACACGATCAGGTCGAAACGCTGACCCGGCAAACCATCAAAACCATCGCCCTGAACGGTGTACACCCGCTCATCGACACCGTGGCGCTCGATGTTCTGATTGGCCACCTCCAGCGCTTCGAACGACAGATCGGCCAACACCACTTCGGCGTTCTGGAACTCGTAGGCACAGGCGATGCCGATGCAGCCGGAACCGGTGCACAGGTCCAGAATGCGCGCAGGCTCGGTGCCCAGCCATGGCGTGAAGCGGTTTTCGATCAGTTCGCCAATCGGTGAACGTGGAATCAGCACACGCTCGTCGACAATGAACGACATGCCACAGAACCATGCTTCGCCCAGCAAGTAGGCGGTCGGGATGCGTTCTTCGATGCGGCGCTTGAGCAAGCGTTGCAGATTGACCAGCTCGTCTTCTTCCAGCGCGCAGTCGAGGTAGCTGTCGGCAATTTCCCACGGCAAGTGCAAAGCCCCCAACACCAACTGACGGGCTTCGTCCCAGGCGTTGTCGGTCCCATGGCCGAAAAACAGATCCTCCCCATGGAAGCGGCTGACGGCCCAACGGATATGGTCACGCAGGGTACGAAGGCGGGAAGTGATCACGGCGGCAAACTCCAGAAAAAACGACTGGCAATTCTAACAGCCAAAACGCGCCACGACGACGCAGGAAAAACACCGGAGCAGATGTAGGACCGATCCCTTTTTTCCGCTGGCTATTGAACAAATCGAGTAACTTGACAAGGCTGCAAGCCAGCAAAGACGGCGCCTACGATAGTAGCGATTCACAGAACCGCTCAGCCAGAGGACAATGTCGCAAAAGCCCCACTCCAAGGAGCCCCAGAATGTCCGTTCCAAAAACGATGTTTCAACTCAGCGGCCGCGGTTATGCAGCCGCCAATCTGAGCCATGCGACGCTTGTTATTATCGATGCCCAGAAAGAGTACCTCAGCGGCCCGCTGGCCCTGAGCGGCATGGACGCTGCCGTCGCGAACATCAAGCAATTGCTCAACGCTGCCCGCGCCGCCGGCCGGCCAATTGTGCATGTACGCCACCTCGGCACGCTGGGTGGGTTGTTTAACCCGCAAGGCGTCGGTGGCGAGTTCATCCCGGGGCTTGAGCCACAGGCTGACGAAACCATCATCGGTAAAATGCTGCCGAGCGCGTTCCACGGCACCGAACTGGCCAAACGCCTGGAAGACCTTGGTGCCCTTGACCTGATCGTCTGCGGTTTCATGAGCCACTCCAGCGTCAGCACCACGGTGCGCGCCGCCAAGAACCTGGGCTTTCGTTGCACCCTGGTCGAAGACGCCTGCGCCACGCGCGACTTGCCTTACAAGGGTGGCGTACTGACTGCCGAGCACGTTCATCAGACCGAAATGGCGATCATGGGGGATAACTTCGCTACCCTCGCGCTCACTCACGAACTGATTTGATCGGCACTCGATGTGCGGCCAATACTGCCGCTCATCCGCAAAAGTCTCTCATTTGCCGCAATTGTCTTAGCCTCAGGAACATCCCGGTCAACTCCCGGTCGAAGGGCCGATACCCATTGAGGAAGGTCGGAATGAAGTTATCCGATGGTTTTGACGCTCGGCGCTTGCGGCCTAAAGGCCAACGCAACTGGCGTTTTCGAATTGGCGCCGCGTTTGCCGCATTGCTGGCAACCTGCGGTGTGTTGCTCGCCATGGCCGCCGCTGCCAGCCTGTTTGGCCACGTACCCGCGCTGGGTGAATTGAACGCCAGCCGGACCGCAGCGGCAGTGATTCTGGCGGTCGGCCTGTTCGTGCTGTACCTGGGCGTGTGGCTGTGGCGGCGTTGCCGGCGGCGTGCACGTCAGTCGCGCGAGCTGAACATGTCCCCGCACCTGATGAAAAAACACGACTGAACCGACGGCCTGGCTTTTTGCCGGGCCGTTTCGTGATTACTTGGGTAAACTGGCCGCCCTTCGCGGAGGCTGACATGCAAGACGACGATTTTTCCCTGTTCAAAAGTGCGATCCAAGGCGTCAAGCCGATCAAGCACGATCGCGCCGAAACCGGCAAACCCAAGGCCGACCGCGCGCAAATCGCCAAGCTGCGTCAAGCCGCGACCATTCGCACCGATGCCACCACCGTTGATGGGCTGTCCGATCAGTTCGTCATCGACGTCGGCCCGGAAGACGAATTAATGTGGGCCCGTGACGGTGTGCAGGAAAGCCAGATGCGCAAACTCAAGATCGGGCAGATTCCGTTCGAGGGCAGCCTCGACCTGCACGGCATGAACGTGGAAAAAGCGCGAGAAACCCTTTGGGCCTTTCTCGCCGAAGCCACCAAATTCGAAATTCGCTGCGTGCGCGTCACCCACGGTAAAGCCGTGCGTCTGGACGGCAAGCGGCCGATGATCAAGAGTCACGTCAACACCTGGCTACGCCAGCATCCACAGGTGCTCGGTTTCACTTCATGCCAGGCAAAACATGGCGGCGCGGGAGCAGTGTATGTAATGCTCAAACGCACCATGATGGAAGGTCGCGACGAGTAAAGCTGTCGCGTCGCTCTTGCAGCACCGTGTTTGCCACCGTACCCTTGCCCTTTGCGTAAAATCCCACAGGTAGTTTCATGTCCCTGGAACAGAATTACACCGCGATCCTTGGCCAACTGGGCGAAGACGTCTCCCGCGAGGGCCTGCTCGACACGCCAAAACGTGCCGCCAAAGCCATGCAGTACCTCTGCCGCGGTTATGAACAGACGCTCGAAGAAGTCACCAACGGTGCCTTGTTCAGCTCCGACAACAGCGAAATGGTGCTGGTCAAGGACATCGAGTTGTACTCGTTGTGCGAACACCACCTGCTGCCGTTCATCGGCAAGGCCCATGTCGCTTATATCCCGAGCGGCAAAGTATTGGGCCTGTCGAAAGTCGCGCGCATCGTCGATATGTACGCCCGCCGCTTGCAGATCCAGGAAAACCTCAGCCGCCAGATCGCGGATGCGGTCCAGCAGGTCACCGGCGCCCTGGGCGTTGCGGTGGTGATCGAGGCCAAGCACATGTGCATGATGATGCGCGGTGTGGAGAAACAGAATTCGTCGATGATCACCTCGGTGATGCTCGGTGAGTTCCGCGAAAACGCGGCCACCCGCAGCGAGTTTCTCAGCCTGATCAAGTAACGGGCCGCACGAAGAAAACCGGTATTCATCGCCGGTTTTTTTTCGTCCGCAAAAAATCAGGTAAGCTGCGCGCCCTTCTTCATTCGCACCGTGAGGCTTTCAACGTGTTCGTAAAAGCGCTTCGTGTCGGCCTTGGCCAACTGATCATCTTCATCGACTTCATCACCCGTCCGGGCAAGAAGCAGCGCCCTGCCGCTGCTCAGGCTCAGGTCGAAGCGGCCGCCAAGGGCCTGACACTGTATCAATTCCACGCCTGCCCGTTCTGCGTGAAGACCCGCCGCTCCCTGCGCCGCCTGAACGTGCCGGTGGCCCTGCGCGATGCGAAGAACAACGAGCAGGATCGCCAGACGCTGTTGGAACAAGGTGGCAAGATCAAAGTGCCGTGCCTGCGTATCGAAGAGAACGGCCAGACCACCTGGATGTATGAGTCCAAGGTGATCATCGACTATCTGGATAAGCGATTCGCGGCTGCCTGACACCGCAAACTCCAGACAAAAGTAAACCGGCCCTTGAGCCGGTTTATTTGTTTCTGCCCCCCCTCAGGCTGCTTTAGCCGCCAGAGCCTGACGCACGACCGCCGCCAATCGCTTCAGCCCTTCATCCAGTCGAGCCGGGTCAATGTGACTGAAGTTCAGCCGCAGATGCCCGTGATGGTTGTCCGGCTCGGGAAAGAACGGTTCCCCCGGCATGAATGCCACGTCATTGTCCAACGCCGCATTGAGCAGGGTTCGTGTGTCCATTGGCTGTTTCAACGTCAGCCAGAAAAACAACCCACCCTGGGGCACGTTCCAGTCCGCCAGATCGGCAAAGTGCGTTTGCAGTGCTGCTTCAAATGCGTCTCGACGGCAGCGGTAGAAGTTGCGCAACTCACTCAGGTGTTGCTGGTATTTCTCGGTGCCGATCCATTGCAGCGCTTGCCATTGGCCAATCCGGTTGGTGTGCAGGTCCGCCGATTGCTTGAGCTTCAACAAATGCGGAAACAGGTCTGGGCTGGCAATCAGGTAACCGACACGCAGGCCCGGCAACAGGGTTTTCGAGACGGTGCCGGTGTAGATCCAGCTGGCTTTCTTCAAGCGACTGACAATCGGCGTGGCGCTGGCGCCGTCGAAGGTCAATTCACGATAAGGCTCGTCTTCGATCAGGGTCACACCGAACTCGTCGAGCAATGCCGCCACGGCATCGCGCTTGGCCTCGCTGTAACGCACTGCCGATGGGTTCTGGAACGTTGGAATCAGGTAGATGAACGCCGGACGATGTTTTTCCAGGCGTGCGCGTAACTGCATCAGGTCCGGGCCATCCGCTTGCTGCGGCACGGTGATGCAGTCGGCACCGAACAGCTGGAAGATCTGCAACGCCGCCAGATACGTCGGTGCTTCGAGCAATACCTCGGTGCCTTTATCGATATAGAGCTTGGCCGCCAGATCGAGGGTTTGCTGGGAACCGCTGACCACCAGCACCTGACTCGCCTCGCACGGCACGCCCAGCCCCCGTGCCTCTGCTGCCAGGGCTTCACGCAATGCGGGTTCGCCTTCGCTCATGCCGTACTGGCCCATGGACAACGGCAAGTCGGCCCATTCCACCTTCGGCAACATGGCTTCGGCCGGCAAGCCACCGGCAAACGACATCACTTGCGGACGTTGAGCGGCCGCGAGGATTTCTCTGATCAAAGAACTTTTGAGGCGCGAGACACGTTCGGAAAAAGCCATGAGAGTCACCGGTAGCGAGGCCTGAGGAAAATGAGTCAAACTTGTTGACCGAAATTACGACAGACCTGGCGGATACGTCAACATGATTGACCTTAAAAACCCGACATCCCAGCAACAGGCCATGGAAGCGTTTTTCTTTGGCTACCAGGCGTTCACCGCCAAAGCCGATGAAATGCTCGAACGTCGCGGCTTGAGCCGGGTGCATCAACGCATCGTGTTTTTCATCGCCCGTTATCCGAACCTCAGCGTGAAGGAGTTGCTGGCGCTGCTCGGCGTGAGCAAGCAAGCGCTGAACATGCCGTTGCGTCAGTTGGTAGAGATGCATTTGGTGAACAGTGTTGCGTCAGAAACTGACAAGCGGAAACGCCTGCTGGAGTTGACTGAGGATGGCGCGCGGTTCGAGCAATCGCTGCGGCGTGAGCAGGTGAAATTGCTGGAGCGGGTGTTTGCCGAGGCTGGGGAGACGGCGGTGAATGGGTGGTTGGCGGTGAACAAGGCGCTGGGGCAAACCCAGGTGCTTGCGGACTGAGTGTTCTGGTTGATGGATTTGTAGTGGGTGGTTTGGCCCCTTCGCGAGCAGGCTCACTCCTACATCTATGGTTACCCCCTTTTCTGCAATACTGTTTTTGATGTCGTGTTTGGCTTGCTTTCATCTATCCGGCGTCTGAGTGGGGCTGTCACCCCGCGCCTCGATGAGAATCGATGCCCAACGACCCTAATTAGTGGAACGGCCTTTGAGCCGTGTAGGAGTTCAGGGTTGTCGTCAGGCCGGTTGGCCGTTCACGTCATCAGTTATCCAGCATCGCAAAACCAGGTGGGTGGTGCTCGGGTGACAGCGGGGTCAGGCGTTCATCGCGGCTGGCCCCGCATCGAATTCAGTGTGATGCGCCGCAATTGCCCAGGCGATTCTTGCCAGCTTGTTGGCCAGCGCGCAGACCACGAGATTGGAGTGATGGCGGGAGGCTAATAGTTGACGGACCCAGTCCGCCAGRGCRCCTTTCTGTCGTTCCAGCTGTATCAAGTACACACGGGCGCACTGGATGAGCAGGCGCCTCTGATTTCGATCGCCGCGCTTGCTGATGCCCAGCAACACGGTTTTGTCGCCCGTGCCGTGCTGTTTGGGTACCAGCCCGATCGACGCCGCATAACCTCGGCCGCATTTGAACTGTTTGCCATCGCCCAACTCGGCAGCCAGGGCGCTGGAGGTGATCGGGCCGACACACGGCATGGTCATCAAACGAGCCGCCAGATCATCTTCAGCGGCCCGGCATTCCAGGGGGCACGAAGCGCATCGTGGGGCGAGACGCCGCCTCGCAGATCGCTTCGGCATCAGCGAAGTCGTTCTTGTTGCTTTTCACGTAAGGGCGCACGAGATGAGGAGCAATGAGCTTGGGCGTATGCCCCAGTTTGGCGACTTCCTGCGCCATGAAATGGGCGCCGCCACAGGCTTCCATCACGACGGTGCAGGGTTCCAGTTTCGCCAGATATTGGGTGAGCGCTGCCCGCGTAAACTTTTTGCGGTAAAGCTCATGACCATGATCATCTTGAGCATGCAGATGAAAGGAGTGTTTTCCGAGGTCGATGGCGGCAATAGCTACGTTGTTCATGGCAATGATCTCCGATGAGCCCCCTGTGAAAGCTTAGTGGGCGATCACAGGGGGCAGCGGGGGTAGCCATTTCATTAGGGGAGCGTGGCTTGCCCGCGATGGCGTCCTTCCTGGCGATATACCCCTATCGCCAAATATTTCGTCGACAAAATCAAAAACATTATTTGCTTTCTTTGTATACAAAAGCATAATCCACTTCGTGCGAGTTTCTGACCGTACGGTCAACAAATTCGCAAGTGCCTCAAAGGGCCGCTGCCACCCTCATGGGTCCGGCCCTGGAAATAACAATAAAACTCTTGAGGAGTACTCGCTGTGGAAAGCCGCAAATCCGAAGCATCGACGCTGGAACTCTCGCCGCCGTTACGCAATGGCTGGCTTGAGCGCATCTTCAAACTCACCTTGCATGGCACCACGGTGAAGACCGAGCTGATTGCCGGTCTGACAACCTTCATCACCATGGCTTACATCATCTTCGTCAACCCGAACATCATGGCCGACGCCGGCATCGATCACGGCGCCGCGTTTGTCGCCACCTGCATCGCCGCTGCATTGGGTTGCCTGCTGATGGGCCTGTACGCCAACTGGCCGGTCGGCCTGGCGCCGGGCATGGGTCTGAACGCCTTCTTTACCTACACCGTGGTCGGCACCATGGGCTACAACTGGGAAACCGCCCTCGGTGCGGTGTTCGTGTCCGGTGTGTTGTTCATGATCCTGACCTTTTCGCGGATTCGCGAATGGCTGCTCAACAGCATTCCGGTCAGCCTGCGCTTCGCCATGGGCGCCGGCGTGGGGTTGTTCTTGGGCCTGATCGGCCTGAAAACCGCAGGCATCGTCGTCGATAGCCCGGCAACCCTGATCAAGCTCGGCTCCCTGCGCGAACCCGGCCCGCTGCTCGCCGCCGTTTGCTTCTTGATGATCGCCATCCTCAGCTACCACAAAGTGTTCGGCGCGATCCTCATCAGCATCATCACCGTGACCCTGGCTGGCTGGGGTCTTGGCCTGGTGCATTACGAGGGCATCATGTCCGCCCCGCCGAGCCTGGCCCCGACCTGGATGGCCATGAACCTCGCCGGCGTCTTCAACGTCAGCATGATCAGCGTGGTCCTGGCCTTCCTCTTTGTGCACATGTTCGACACCGCCGGTACGCTGATGGGCGTGGCCCAGCGCGCCAACCTGGTCGGCGCTGACGGCCGGATCGAAAACCTCTCCCGCGCGATGAAAGCTGACAGTGCCTCCAGCGTATTTGGTGCGGTTGTGGGTGTTCCGCCGGTTACCAGCTATGTGGAAAGCGCTGCGGGTGTTGCGGCGGGTGGGCGCACAGGCCTTACTGCGGTGACCGTCGGCGTGCTGTTTATCGCGGCGATGTTCTTCGCCCCCCTGGCCGGGATGATTCCCGCCTACGCCACCGCTGGCGCGCTGATTTATGTGGCGATGCTGATGATGGGCGGCATGAAGCACATCGAATGGGACGAAGCGACCGACAGCATTCCGGCGATCGTCACTGCCATCATGATGCCCCTGACCTTCTCGGTCGCCGACGGCATCGCACTGGGTTTCATCACCTACGTGGCGCTGAAGGCCGGTACCGGTAAATACAAGGAAATCTCCGTCAGCTTGTGGGTGCTCTGCGCGATCTTCATCGCCAAGTTCATCTTCTTGTAAGCGGTCCTCGTTTCAACCCGCCTCACCCACCGGGTGGGGCTTTTGCACATTTGGAGGAAAGTGATGAGTCTGGAAACCTGGCTGCTGTTCAGCGGCGCTGCGCTGGTAGTGATCCTGATCCCGGGGCCGCTGTCTTTGCTGATGATCAGCAACAGTCTCAATTACGGTTTGCGCCGTTCTTACCCGGCGTTTCTCGGCGGTGTCATTGCCTCGATTTGCTTGCTCAGTGCCTCGGCGCTGGGCCTGGGCGCCTTGCTGTTGGCGTCGGAACAACTGTTCAGCGCGCTGAAAATCGTCGGCGCGCTCTATCTGTTCTACCTCGCCTGGCAGAGCTGGCAGCAATCGCGCCAGCCATCGGTGGGTGCCGAAGTGCCTCAGGCGGCGCCAGTGCCGCGCTTTCGTGCGCTGTTCGGGCGCGCGTTTGTGTTGGGCGCGAGCAACCCGAAAGACATTCTGTTCTTTGCCGCCTTCCTGCCGCAGTTCCTCAGCGCCGAGCAGCCGTTCCTGCCGCAGTTGCTGGTGATGATTGCGACCTGGACCGTACTCGACCTGCTGTGCAAGTTGGCCTATGGGCTGGGCGCACATGGCGCGGCGCGGTATCTGCGTAGTGGCAAGGGGCAGAGCTGGTTTAACCGGGTGAGTGCGGGGTTGTTTGGTGGTGCAGGCGCTGCATCTTTGTTGAGTCGCTAAGAGCATCGCGAGCAAGCCCGCTCCCACAGGGTTATGTGAGCGCCACAACTCCTTGTGGGAGCGGGCTTGCCCGCGATGGCGTCGGCACAGGCAACATTTCTCCAGACGAAAAAAAGCCCGCAGTGTGAGCGGGCGAAAGACCAAAGAAGCTATATGCGCAGTCGCTTCCAGGTTGTGGCAGCTGCTTGGGGGATCAGCTGCCGCGGTACGTGGAATAGCTATAGGGCGAAATCAGCAGTGGCACATGGTAGTGATCCTGCTCGGCAGAGATGCCAAAACGCAGCACCACCACATCCAGAAATGCCGGCTCCGGCAGCGCAACGCCACGGGCGCGGTAGTAATCGCCCGCATGGAACTGAACCTGATAGACCCCGGTACGGTAGTCATCGCCTTGCAGCAGGGGTGCATCGACCCGACCGTCGCTGTTGGTTATCGCGCTGGCGACCAATTCCAGCTGCGATCCTTCAACGCGGTACAACTCGACCTTGATCGAGCTGCCCGGGCAACCGTGTGCTGCGTCCAAAACGTGTGTAGTCAAACGTCCCATTGATTCTGCGCGCCTGCCTGCGTCAAGCAGTCAGACCTCGCGCCTCCCGAAGTCAGTTAAAAAGGAGACCGCACCGGTTCGGAGCACGAAACGCTGCGGCGAGCGATTGATTAAGACACTTTTCAAAAAAATTGTACACAATAAAAACGACATATTTACCTCGACGCCCGCCAGTCGGGAATTTCCGGCGAATTTGCGCCACCTCATAAGATCAGAGGAGCCTCTACCATTTAGCTGACCGGTCAGGCAGGTTTCTTGCAGTATCATCAATTCATGACAGTTCGCGAAAAATGCAAAAATTCAGGCTTACAAAGTGAATATAAAGTTGTATACAATCAGCCCATCGCTGTGACGCCAGCCTGGCACTCAATGTTCAGGCACGTCGCGCCAACGTCATCACCGAATTAAGAAGGAAGACTGCAGTGAGCGCTGACTACCCACGCGACCTGATCGGTTACGGCAGTAACCCTCCTCACCCACATTGGCCGGGGAACGCCCGCATTGCCTTGTCTTTCGTACTCAATTACGAAGAAGGCGGCGAGCGCAACATCCTGCACGGCGATAAAGAATCCGAAGCCTTCCTCTCCGAAATGGTCTCGGCGCAGCCGCTGCAAGGCGCGCGCAACATGAGCATGGAATCGCTTTACGAGTATGGCAGCCGTGCCGGTGTCTGGCGGATCCTGAAGCTATTCAAGGAATTCGACATTCCACTGACCATCTTCGCCGTGGCCATGGCCGCCCAGCGCCACCCGGACGTGATCCGCGCGATGGTCGATGCCGGCCACGAGATCTGCAGCCACGGCTATCGCTGGATCGACTACCAGTACATGGACGAAGCCCAGGAACGCGAGCACATGCTCGAAGCGATCCGCATCCTCACCGAAATCACCGGTGAACGTCCGCTGGGCTGGTACACCGGTCGCACCGGCCCCAACACCCGCAAGCTGGTGATGGAAGAAGGCGGTTTTCTCTATGACTGCGACACCTACGACGACGACCTGCCCTACTGGGAACCCAACAACCCGACAGGCAAGCCGCACCTGGTGATCCCGTATACCCTGGACACCAATGACATGCGCTTCACCCAGGTCCAGGGTTTCAACAAGGGCGACGACTTCTTCGAATACCTCAAAGATGCGTTCGACGTGCTGTACGCCGAAGGCGCCGACGCACCGAAAATGCTCTCGATCGGCCTGCACTGCCGCCTGATCGGCCGTCCGGCGCGTCTGGCATCGCTCAAGCGCTTTATCGAATACGCTAAAAGTCATGAACAGGTGTGGTTCAGCCGTCGCGTCGACATCGCTCGCCACTGGCACGAAACCCACCCGTACCAAGGGGCTGCGAAATGAGCACCTTTCAAACCGTCAAACCTTCGAGCCTGAGCCGTGACGCGTTCGTCGCCGCTTTCGCCGACATCTACGAACATTCGCCATGGGTGGCCGAGAAGGCCTTTGACCTGGGCCAGGACGCTTCGATCGACGAGATCGAAACCCTGCACCAGCGCATGAGCGACATCCTGTTGAGCGCCGATCACGCAAGCCAGCTTGCCCTGATTAACGCTCACCCGGACCTGGCCGGCAAAGCTGCCGTCCAGGGCCAGCTGACCGAAGCCAGCACGAACGAACAGGCTGGCGCCGGTATTCACCAATGCACGGCCGAAGAGTTCCAGCGCTTCACCGAGCTGAACGACGCCTACAAAGCCAAGTTCAAGTTTCCCTTCATCATGGCGGTAAAAGGCAGCAACCGGCATCAGATCCTCGCAGCGTTCGAAACGCGCATCCACAACTCGGTCGACACCGAATTCAAATGTGCGCTGGCAGAGATCAACAAGATTGCCCTGTTCCGATTACTGACCCTATAGCAAGCCTGGCCCGAGTGGATTCAAGAACGCTGACTCACCCAGGGCCTCGCAAGCATCCCAAGCCAACTTATTAAAGGCAGACAAGAAGAATGAAAGCTTACGCCGTACCTTTCGAGAAGTTCGTCAACCTGGCCGATGCCCGTTTGGGCACCAAAATCATCTCGGTCACCGATGACTGGTTCGCAGACGCCAACCGTCTGTTCCAACCGACCCCGGCCGTGTGGAAGGAGGGCGTGTTCGATGACAACGGCAAGTGGATGGACGGCTGGGAGTCGCGCCGCAAGCGCTTCGAAGGCTACGACAGCGCGGTGATCCGCCTGGGCGTACCGGGCTCGATCAAAGGCGTCGACATCGACACTTCATTCTTCACCGGCAACTTCCCGCCGTCTGCCTCCCTGGAAGCCTGCTTCCTGGCTGAAGGCGAGCCGACCGAAAACACCCAGTGGGTTGAAGTTCTGTCCGCCGTCGAACTGCAAGGCAACAGCCACCACTTCCACGAAATCAACAACGATCAGGCGTTCAGTCACCTGCGCTTCAACATCTACCCGGATGGCGGTGTCGCCCGTCTGCGCGTGTACGGCGTACCGCACCGCGACTGGTCGGCTGTTGGCGACAACGAGCAAATCGACCTGGCCGCAGCCCTGAATGGTGGCCGCGCCCTCGCCTGCTCCGACGAACACTTCGGCCGCATGAGCAACATCCTCAACCCGGGCCGAGGCATTAACATGGGCGACGGCTGGGAAACCGCACGTCGTCGCACGCCAGGCAATGACTGGGTGATCGTCGCGCTGGGTCATGCCGGCGAGATTGAAAAAGTCATCGTCGACACCCTGCACTTCAAGGGCAACTACCCGGACACGTGCTCGATCCAGGGTGCCTTCGTGAAGGGCGGCACCGACAGCCAGATCGAAACCCAGTCGCTGTTCTGGCGCGAACTGCTGCCGGCGCAGAAACTGGAAATGCACGCCGAACACACCTTCGCCGAGCAGATCAAGGCGCTGGGCCCGATCACCCACATCCGCCTGAACGTGTTCCCGGATGGTGGTGTGAGCCGCCTGCGCGTTCTCGGCAAGGTCGCTAAATAAGCGCTGAACCCAATCGCGGGCAAGCCCGCTCCCACAAGGAACTGTGGTGTACACAAAACCTGTGGGAGCGGGCTTGCCCGCGATAGCAATAGAACAGACAACAACGAATTCAAGGTAAGAAGACCAGCATGCGCACACTGACGATTGAACCGCTGACCAAAGAAGCCTTCGCCCCTTTCGGTGACGTGATCGAAACCGACGGCAGCGATCACTTCATGATCAACAACGGTTCGACCATGCGTTTTCACAAACTGGCGACGGTTGAAACCGCGAAGCCAGAAGATAACGCGATCATCAGCATCTTCCGCGCTGACGCGCAGGACATGCCGCTGACCGTCAGCATGCTGGAGCGTCACCCGTTGGGCAGCCAGGCGTTTATACCGCTGCTCGGCAACCCTTTTCTGATCGTGGTCGCGCCACTTGGCGATGAACCTGTATCAGGCTTGGTCCGCGCCTTCGTCACCAACGGCAGGCAGGGCATTAATTACCATCGCGGCGTCTGGCACCACCCGGTGCTGACGATCGAAAAGCGGGATGACTTCCTGGTGGTTGATCGCAGTGGCACAGGCAATAACTGCGATGAGCATTTTTTCAAAGAGGATGAGCGTTTGATCCTCGCCCCCCACCAATAAGAGAAGGTCTGATCACTCGACAACAGAGTGACAGGCGAGAGGTAAAGACTGTGGAAGCACATCTGTTGGAATGGCTGAACCTGAGCGTGCGCTGGGTTCATATGATTACTGGCGTGGCCTGGATCGGTGCGTCGTTCTATTTCGTCTGGCTGGAAAACAACCTCAATCGGGTCAACCCGAAAAGTGGGCTGGCTGGCGACTTGTGGGCAATCCACGGTGGCGGTATCTACCACCTGGAAAAATACAAACTGGCTCCACCGACCATGCCGGACAACCTGCACTGGTTCAAATGGGAAGCCTACTTCACCTGGATGTCGGGGATCGCGCTGCTGTGCGTGGTGTTCTACTCCAACCCGACGCTCTACCTGCTGGCACCGGGCAGCGCCCTGAGCGGTCCTGAAGGCGTACTGTTGGGCATCGGCTCACTGTTCGTCGGCTGGTTCGTCTACTCCTTCCTGTGTGACTCGGCCCTGGGCAAACGCCCTGCCCTGCTCGGGTTCATCCTGTTCGTACTGATCATTGGCGCGGCCTACGGCTTCAGCAAAGTGTTCAGCGGACGCGGTGCTTACCTGCACGTCGGCGCGATCATCGGCACCATCATGGTCGGTAACGTGTTCCGCATCATCATGCCGGCGCAGCGCGCACTGGTGGCGGCGATTGCCGAGAACCGCACGCCCGATCCGGCACTGCCGGCCAAAGGCCTGCTGCGTTCGCGTCACAACAACTACTTCACCTTGCCGGTGCTGTTCATCATGATCAGCAACCACTTCCCGAGCACTTACGGCAGCCAGTACAACTGGCTGATCCTGGCCGGGATCGCGGTGTTGGCGGTGTTGGTGCGTCACTACTTCAACACCCGTCACGACAGCCACAAGTTCGCCTGGACATTGCCAGTCGCGGCAGTTGGTATGATCAGCCTGGCTTACGTCACCGGTCCCGCACCGATGACCAGCCCGGACGTGGCCAAGGCCCCGGCAAAAATCGAATACCAGCCGCTACCGGAAACGGCGCTGGGTGGTGGTTTGAAACCTGCTGAAACCAAGCCCGCCGAAGCACCCGCCGCCGCACCGGCGCAAGCGTCCAACGCAGGCCCTGGTTTCGACAAGGTGCACAGTGTGATTCAGGAGCGTTGCGCGGTTTGCCATTCGGCCAAACCAACCAGCCCGCTATTCAGTGCCGCCCCGGCCGGCGTGATGTTCGACACCCCCGAGCAAATCCGCCAGAACGCGGCGCGGATCCAGGCTCAAGCCGTCACCAGCCAGATCATGCCACTGGGCAACATCACTCAGATGACCCAGCAGGAACGTGACCTGATCGGCGCCTGGATTGTTCAGGGAGCACCGACCAACTAAGTAGCAAAAGCATCGCGAGCAAGCTCGCTCCCACAGGTTTTGCATTGTCTGTGTGGGAGCTGGCTTGCCTGCGATTGGCCGCAACGCGGTCTACCTGATGCACAAAATCACAAGAATAAAAAAGATCCGAGGTGTTGCATGTCCGAGCTATCCGCAGCGCGCATCCCCGACGCACCCGCCATTCAGCGTTTGCCCCTTTTGCAACTGATCCTGGTCGGTCTGCAACATGTTCTGCTGATGTACGGTGGCGCCATCGCGGTGCCGCTGATCATCGGACAGGCCGCTGGCCTGAGTCGTGAAGAAATCGCCTTCCTGATCAACGCCGACCTGCTGGTCGCCGGCATCGCCACCATCGTTCAGTCGCTGGGCATCGGCCCCATGGGCATTCGCATGCCGGTGATGATGGGCGCCAGTTTCGCTGCGGTCGGCAGCATGGTCGCCATGGCCGGCATGCCCGGAATCGGTCTACAAGGGATCTTCGGCGCAACCATCGCCGCCGGGTTCTTCGGCATGCTCATCGCGCCGTTCATGTCCAAAGTCGTACGCTTCTTCCCGCCGCTGGTGACGGGCACGGTCATCACCTCGATCGGTTTGTCGCTGTTCCCCGTGGCCGTGAACTGGGCCGGTGGCGGCGCGAGCGCCGCTCAGTTCGGTTCCCCGATTTACCTGGCCATCGCCGCGCTGGTGCTGGGCACCATTTTGCTGGTGCACCGTTTCATGCGCGGTTTCTGGGTCAATATTTCCGTGCTGATCGGCATGTGCCTGGGCTACGTGATCTGCGGTGTGATCGGCATGGTCGACCTCAGCGGCATGGCCAACGCGCCGTGGGTTCAGTTCGTCACCCCACTGCATTTCGGTATGCCGAAGTTCGAACTCGCGCCGATCCTGTCGATGTGCCTGGTGGTGGTGATCATCTTCGTCGAGTCCACCGGGATGTTCCTCGCGCTGGGCAAAATCACCGGCCAGGAAGTCTGCCCGCGAATGCTGCGTCGCGGCTTGCTGTGTGATGCCGGCGCCTCGTTTTTCGCCGGGTTCTTCAACACCTTCACCCACTCCTCTTTCGCGCAGAACATCGGCCTGGTGCAGATGACCGGCGTGCGTTGCCGCTCGGTCACCATCGTTGCCGGCGGTTTGCTGATTGTGCTGAGCCTGCTGCCCAAGGCCGCGTTTTTGGTCGCATCGATTCCGCCAGCAGTGCTGGGCGGTGCGGCGATTGCGATGTTCGGCATGGTCGCAGCGACCGGAATAAAGATTCTCCAGGAAGCTGACATCGGTGACCGTCGCAATCAGTTGCTGGTGGCGGTGAGCATCGGCATGGGGCTGATCCCGGTGGTACGCCCGGAGTTTTTCGCCCACCTGCCCCTGTGGATGAGCCCGATCACCCACAGCGGTATCGCGATGGCCACCCTCAGCGCGCTGACGCTGAACCTGCTGTTCAACATCCTGGGTGGCGCAGAACGCGCAGCCATCAACGACTGCCACGCACACACCCATTGATCTGACGAACAACCAAGGGGGCCCGCCTGTGGTCAGCCCCCTGGCCACAACCTGCGCCTCGAACAATAAAAACAAGAGGGAGCAACAGATGATTCGGACACAAACCAACGTGCTGTTGAGTGGTGGCCTGTTGGCCGCGAGTCAGGCCATGGCTGGCGATTTACTGCTGTGGCAAACCAACAGCCTGAGCTATTTGTATGGCAAGGATTTCGTGGTCAACCCGTCGATCCAGCAGACGATAACCTTCGAACACGCCGACCGCTGGAAGTACGGCGATAACTTTCTGTTCGTCGACAGCACCTGGTACAACGGCGAAAAAGACCGGAACAAAGGCGCCCACGCCTATTACGGCGAGTTCAGCCCACGCCTCTCCTTCGGCAAAATCCTCGATCGCCGTTTCGAATTCGGCCCGATCAAAGACGTGCTGCTGGCCATGACCTACGAAAGTGGCGAAGACGACACCGAGGCCTACCTGATCGGGCCCGGCTTCGACCTCGCTGTCCCGGGCTTCAACTTTTTTACCTTGAACTTCTATTACCGTCAGACCGAAGGCTCGCGCCCCGGCGACGATGTCTGGCAAGTCACCCCGGCCTGGTCCTACACCCTGCCATTGGGCAACTCGAACGTGTTGATCGACGGCTACATCGATTGGGTGGTGGACAACGACCAGAACTCACACGGCACCTATCACGCCAACCTGCACTTCAACCCGCAGATCAAATATGACCTGGGCAAAGCCCTGGGCTGGCGTGAGAAACAGGTGTACGTCGGCGTCGAATACAGCTACTGGAAAGACAAATACGGCATCGAGAACACCTCTAACTTCGACACCAATGAAAACACCACCAGCCTGCTGGTGAAGGTGCATTTCTAAGATGACCGGCAACCGTGCCCCAAACCTGTCGTCGGTGCGCTGTTGCGGGGCACTTGAGACCTGGCCAAGGAGTCAGTATTCTCCGCGGCCGCCTGAATCCGCTTTAAAAAAAAGCCCGGATTTAACTCCTGACCAGAAGGCCAACTTATCCCGGCTCTGGACGGTACCAAGGCATTCCACCCCCCCCTCTCAATCGACTGTTCTTGAGCAGCCGAGCGGGAGTTTTTTTGCTTTTTGAAAGCCTTGGCGCAGCTCTTGCTAACAGCATTAAAGCTGACCGATTGGATGATTTTTTACCGCTACAGAAACAGGCGCCACACCAGAGCGCCGACCTTAAAAAAATAACGTGGAACCACCTACTTTTTGGGAGCAACCGAATGAAACGTACGTGCACTAGCCTGATGTTGGCGGGATCGATGCTGGCCGGGGGCCAGGCCATGGCCGGCGACTTGCTGCAATGGCAGACCAACAGCCTGACTTACCTCTACGGTAAAGAATTCAAGGTCAACCCTGCCATTCAGCAGACCGTGACGTTCGAACACGCCGATGGCTGGAAATACGGCGACAACTTCTTCTTTATCGACAAGATCTTCTACAACGGCAAGGAAGACGCCTTTGCGGGCAAGAACACTCACTACGGTGAGCTCAGCCCGCGCTTGTCGTTCAACAAGATTTTCGACCAGAAATTCGAACTCGGCCCGATCAAAGATGTACTGCTGGCCATGACCTACGAGTTTGGTGAGGACGATACCGAGTCCTACCTGATCGGCCCGGGTTTCGACCTGGCTATTCCGGGCTTCGACTACTTCCAGTTGAACTTCTACAACCGTCACACCGAAGGCGATCGCCCAGGCGACAACGTCTGGCAAATCACCCCGGTCTGGTCTTACACCATTCCAGTGGGCAGTTCGAGTGTGCTGATCGACGGTTACATGGACTGGGTCGTCGACAACGACGTCAACAGCCGAGGCGAATACCACGCCAACCTGCACTTCAACCCACAGGTCAAATATGACTTGGGCAAGGCGCTGAATTTCGGTGCGAAGCAGCTGTATGTCGGTGTTGAATACGACTACTGGAAAAACAAATACGGGATCGAAGATTCCGGTGCCTTTACGACCAATCAGAACGTGACGAGCCTCTTGGTGAAGTTCCACTTCTGATCCGGCTGTAAGTGGCGTCTGCGAGGACGCCATCGCGGGCAAGCCACGCTCCCACAGGGTTTCAGGTCGTTCTCAAATTGTTTAAACGACACAAAACCCTGTGGGAGCGTGGCTTGCCCGCGATGGCCGCACCACAAGTCTCAAGCCGGGACCACAGACTCCACCAATCCCAGAAACCGGCAAAGCTCCCCACGCTTGGCCAACGCATCGCGTCGCCCCAGCTCAATCAATTCGCTGCAATACCCCGCCTCGAACAGCAAATAGCTCAACACCCCCGCCCCGCTCGTCTTCGTAGCCCCAGGTCCACGCAGAAACAGGCGCAACGCTGCCGGTAATTCCTGCCGATGCCGCGCCGCAATCTCGTCGATCGGCTGACTCGGCGAAATCACCAGCACGTCTACCGGCGCCACGCCCAGCGCACGGGTCGGCGTACCATCGGGCATCAAGTGACTGAACTGATTCAGACGCTGCAACAGCTCGATGTCGCTTTCCAGGCTATCAATGAACGTACTGTTGAGCATGTGCCCGCCAATCTGCGCCAGCGTCGGCTGTTGCCCGGTGTAGGTGCGTTGCAGCGGTTGCTGCGGGTCGACGCCACGCGGGTTGCCGCTGACACCCACCACCAGCACGCGGCTGGCGCCCAGGTGCAGCGCCGGGCTGATCGGGGCGGATTGGCGCACGGCGCCGTCGCCGAAGTACTCCTCGCCGATTTTCACCGGGGCGAACAACAGCGGAATGGCGGAGCTGGCCAGCAAATGTTCGACACTCAATGCAGTCGGAACGCCGATGCGCCGATGACGCAACCACGAATCGATAGTGCCGCCGCCCTGATAGAAGGTGACGGCCTGACCGGACTCATAGCCAAACGCAGTCACCGCCACCGCCTGCAATTGCTTTTGCGCAATGGCCTCGGCGATGCCGGCCATGTTCAGTTTGTCATTGAGCAAACCGCGCAGCGGCGAACTGTTCAGCAATGCCACCGGCACCTGAGCGCCGATGCCCAACAAGCTATGACTGACAAAGCGGCTGGCCTGGCTGATCACGCCGGGCCAATCGCTGCGCAATACCAGATGGCTGCGAAAGCCCTGCCAGAACGCCGTCAGTTTTTCGATCGCGCCGCGAAAATCCATCGCCCCACTGGCGAGGCTGACGGCGTTGATCGCCCCGGCCGAGGTGCCGACGATCACCGGAAACGGGTTACTTGCGCCCACCGGCAACAGCTCGGCAATCGCCGCCAGCACACCCACTTGATACGCCGCCCGAGCCCCACCGCCGGAAAGAATCAACCCTGTAACCGGTTCAGCAGGACTCATCGCAACACTCCATGGCGCTTAAAGGGATCGGTCACTCAACCGCGTTTTTTGTACAGCTTCGGCTCGCCCGGTGGACGGCTCTTGAAGCGGCGGTGAGCCCAGAGGTATTGCTCCGGGCATTCGCGCAAGGCGCCTTCGACCCACTGATTGATGCGGATGCAATCGGCCTCTTCGGTTTCGCCGGGGAACCCTTCGAGTGGCGCATGAATCACCAGTCGATAGCCGCTACCGTCCGCCAGGCGCTCCTGAGTGAACGGCACCACCAACGCCTTGCCCAACCGGGCAAACTTGCTGGTGGCGGTGACCGTCGCGGCCTGAATGCCGAACAGCGGCACGAAAATACTTTGTTTGGCGCCGTAATCCTGGTCCGGCGCGTACCAGATCGCCCTGCCCGCGCGCAGCAATTTGAGCATGCCGCGCACATCGTCGCGCTCTACGGCCAGCGAATCGAGGTTGTGCCGCTCGCGACCACGGCGCTGGATGTAGTCGAACAGCGGATTTTTGTGTTCGCGGTACATGCCGTCGATGGTGTGCTGCTGCCCCAACAGCGCCGCGCCGATTTCCAGCGTGGTGAAATGCACCGCCATCAGGATCACGCCCTTGCCCTCGAGCTGAGCCTTTTTCAGGTGCTCCAGCCCTTCGACATGGGCCAGTTTGGCCAGGCGCTGACGCGACCACCACCAACTCATCGCCATTTCGAAGAAGGCGATACCGGTGGAGGCAAAGTTTTCCTTGAGCAGCCGCTTGCGCTCGGCGGGCGATTTCTCAGGGAAACACAGTTCGAGATTGCGTTTGGCAATGCGCCGTCGGTCGCCGGCCAGGCGATACATCACGGCCCCCAAGAGGCGACCGATAAACAGCAACGCCGGATACGGCAACTGCACAACCAGCCACAACAGCCCCAAGCCACACCACAGCGGCCAGAAACGCGGAGAAAGAAATGCTGTTCGAAAACGCGGGCGATCCATTAAAGGTTCCGGAAAGACAATGGCCGGGCATTCTACATCGTTCGACCCGGCTTGCGGCTTGCGGGCGTTCTCGTTATAAGTCTCGGCACTTTTAGTGACAAGCCGTTGTATGCCGACCATGAGCCAAACCGAACTGCAAGACCAGGATCCCGTGTTCCAGTTGAAGGGCAGCATGCTTGCCATTACGGTGCTGGAACTGGCCCGCAACGACCTCGAGAACCTTGATCGGCAACTGGCCGCCAAGGTCGCACAGGCACCCAACTTTTTCAGCAACGCCCCGCTGGTGCTGGCCCTGGACAAGCTCCCGGCCAGCGAAGGCGCGGTGGACTTGCCGGCCCTGATGCGTGTCTGCCGTCAACACGGCCTGCGTACTCTGGCCATCCGCGCCAGCCGCATCGAAGACATCGCTGCCGCCATTGCGGTCGATCTGCCGGTGCTGCCGCCGTCCGGTGCCCGTGAGCGCCCGCTTGATCCGCTCGAAGGCCAGGTGAAGAAAAAACCGGAAAAACCACCGGAACCGACTATCAAACCGACGAAAATCATCACTTCGCCCGTACGCGGCGGTCAGCAGATTTATGCACAAGGCTGCGATCTGGTGGTGATTTCCTCGGTCAGCCCGGGTGCGGAACTTCTCGCCGATGGGAACATCCATGTATACGGCCCTATGCGCGGCCGGGTATTGGCCGGCGTCAAAGGCGACACGAAAGCCAGGATTTTTTGTCAGCAAATGAGCGCTGAACTGGTGTCCATCGCCGGCCACTACAAGGTTTCCGAGGATCTGCGTCGCGATCCCTTGTGGGGTGCGGGCGTACAGGTCAGCCTGTCCGGCGACGTGTTGAACATCATTCGGCTTTAACGGATACTGCCGCATTTTCCAAGCATCTCTAAAACGTAGCGAAAACGGCTCAAACGAAGTAGGAAAACGGCCAAAGGCAGTGTTTACCGGAGGTAAACCCCGCCCAGGACCGTATTCCAGCCAAGGCTGTCCGACTGCAGTAGTTTTTCAAGAGATGTTTTTCAGGGGCTAAAAGTCCTTTTTCCTTAGGGGTGAAACACCTTGGCCAAGATTCTCGTGGTTACATCCGGCAAGGGTGGTGTGGGTAAGACCACCACCAGCGCCGCTATCGGTACCGGCCTCGCTCTGCGTGGTCACAAAACAGTTATCGTCGACTTCGACGTCGGCCTGCGTAACCTCGACCTGATCATGGGTTGCGAACGCCGCGTCGTGTATGACTTCGTCAACGTGGTCAATGGCGAAGCCAACCTGCAACAGGCGCTGATCAAAGACAAACGCCTGGAAAACCTTTACGTACTGGCCGCCAGCCAGACTCGGGACAAAGACGCGCTGACCACTGAAGGCGTGGAAAAAGTCCTGATGGCGTTGAAAGAAGACTTCGAATTCGTGGTCTGCGACTCTCCGGCGGGCATCGAGAAAGGCGCCCACCTGGCCATGTACTTCGCTGATGAAGCGATTGTCGTGACCAACCCGGAAGTGTCCTCGGTACGTGACTCGGACCGCATGCTCGGCTTGCTGGCCAGCAAGTCCCGTCGTGCCGAACGTGGTGAAGAGCAGATCAAGGAACACCTGCTGATTACCCGCTACCACCCGGAACGTGTCGAAAAAGGCGAAATGCTCAGCGTCGAAGACGTCAAGGAAATCCTTTCGATCAAATTGCTCGGCGTGATTCCGGAATCCCAGGCGGTGCTCAAGGCTTCCAACCAGGGCGTGCCAGTGATTCTTGACGACCAGAGCGATGCAGGTCAGGCCTACAGCGACACGGTTGATCGCCTCTTGGGCAAAGAAAAGGAACATCGTTTTCTCGATGTAACGAAGAAGGGATTCTTCGAGCGCCTGTTTGGAGGTAGGTAATGAACATTTTTGACTTCTTTCGTGCCAACAAGAAGCCAAGTACCGCATCGGTAGCGAAAGAGCGTCTACAGATTATCGTGGCGCATGAACGCGGCCAGCGCAGTACCCCGGACTACCTGCCAGCCTTGCAGAAGGAATTGGTCGAAGTGATCCGCAAGTACGTCAACATCGGGTCCGATGACGTGCACGTCGCTCTGGAAAACCAGGGCAGTTGCTCGATTCTGGAACTCAACATCACCCTGCCGGATCGTTAATCGATCCAGCGGTAGCCACGGCGGCTCAGGCTTGCGCCCCTGTAGGAGCCGAGCTTGCTCGCGATGACGGTTTTACATTCAACGACGATGTTGAATGAACTACCGCTATCGCGAGCAAGCTCGGCGCCTACAGGGTGCGAGGTTCTGAGCCGCCGTTGGCGTTTGTTACGAGGCTGTTTTAATGCCGTTGTCCAACGTTCACATCATCCATCAGGACGCCGCCGTACTGGTGGTGAACAAACCGACCCTGTTGCTCTCCGTGCCCGGCCGGGCCGATGACAACAAGGACTGCCTGATTACCCGCCTGCAGGAAAACGGCTACCCGGAAGCGCGAATCGTCCATCGTCTGGACTGGGAAACCTCCGGCATCATTCTGCTGGCCCGCGACCCGGACACCCATCGCGAGTTGTCTCGGCAATTTCACGATCGCGAAACCGAAAAGGCCTACACCGCCCTGTGCTGGGGCCAACCGGAACTGGACAGCGGCAGCATCGACTTGCCACTGCGCTACGATCCGCCGACCAAGCCTCGTCATGTGGTCGACCACGAATTCGGTAAAAACGCCCTGACATTCTGGCGTGTGCTGGAGCGCTGCGGCGACTGGTGCCGCGTCGAACTGACGCCGATCACCGGCCGCTCGCACCAACTGCGCGTGCACATGTTTTCCATTGGCCACCCGCTGTTGGGTGACGGGCTCTACGCCCACGAGCAAGCCCTGGCCGCCTGGCCGCGCCTGTGCCTGCACGCCAGCATGCTGAGCTTTACTCATCCGCAAACCGGCGAACGTTTGCGCTTCGAGTGCCCGGCACCGTTCTGACAGCCGATGATTAACCTGTAGGAGCTGAGCTTGCTCGCGATAGCGGTCTGTCAGCCGACATCCACGTTGAATGTGGCATCGTCATCGCGAGCAAGCTCGGCTCCTACAAGTGATTTTCCACACCCGCAGCCCACCGCCAATTCTCTGACCAATACGTTAAACTGGCGCCACTGCTGTCTGGAGCTTCTTATGCGCGAAGAGTTGAACCAAGGCCTGATCGACTTCCTCAAGGCCTCCCCTACCCCGTTCCATGCC
The DNA here is from genome assembly GCF_002000165.1 of Pseudomonas sp. C9. NCBI lineage: Bacteria > Pseudomonadati > Pseudomonadota > Gammaproteobacteria > Pseudomonadales > Pseudomonadaceae > Pseudomonas > Pseudomonas sp. C9. The sequence goes on from NZ_MPAK01000001.1 coordinate 1,262,225, forward strand.
ACCGCCAGCCTTGTTCAACGGCTGGAAGCGGCGGGCTATCAACGCCTCGACGAACGCGAGCCATGGACCACCGAAGCCAACGGTCGCTACTACGTCACCCGTAACGACTCCTCGATCGTCGCGCTCAAGATGGGCCGTCATTCGCCACTGCATGGCGGTATTCGCCTGGTGGGCGCGCACACCGACAGCCCATGCCTGCGGGTCAAGCCCCAGCCGGAGCTGCAACGCCAGGGTTTCTGGCAATTGGGCGTCGAAGTCTATGGCGGTGCGTTGCTGGCGCCGTGGTTCGACCGTGACCTGTCCCTTGCCGGCCGCGTGACCTTCCGCCGTGATGGCAAGGTCGAAAGCCAGTTGATCGATTTCAAGGCGCCCATCGCCACCATCCCCAATCTGGCCATTCACCTCAACCGTGAAGCCAACATGGGCTGGGCGATCAACGCGCAAACCGAACTGCCGCCGATCCTTGCGCAATTCGCCGGTGACGAGCGCGTGGACTTCCGCGCCGTACTGACCAATCAGTTGGCGCTCGAGCATGGTTTGAACGCCGATGTCGTTCTTGACTACGAGTTGAGTTTCTACGACACCCAAAGCGCTGCGGTCATCGGTCTGCATGGTGACTTCATCGCCGGGGCGCGCCTGGATAACCTGCTGTCGTGCTACGCCGGCCTGCAAGCTTTGCTGACCGCCGAAACGGACGAAACCTGTGTGCTGGTCTGCAACGATCACGAAGAAGTCGGTTCCTGCTCGGCCTGCGGCGCCGATGGCCCGATGCTCGAGCAGACGTTGCGTCGCCTGTTGCCTGAAGGTGACGAGTTCGTGCGTACCATCCAGAAATCCCTGCTGGTGTCGGCCGACAATGCCCACGGCGTGCACCCGAACTACGCCGATAAGCACGACGCCAACCACGGCCCGAAACTCAACGCCGGCCCGGTGATCAAGGTCAACAGCAACCAGCGCTACGCCACCAACAGCGAAACCGCCGGCTTCTTCCGCCACCTGTGCATGGCCGAAGAAGTACCGGTGCAAAGCTTTGTGGTGCGTAGCGACATGGGATGTGGCTCGACCATCGGCCCGATCACCGCCAGCCACCTGGGCGTACGTACCGTGGACATCGGCCTGCCGACGTTTGCCATGCACTCGATCCGCGAACTGTGCGGCAGCCACGACCTGGCGCACCTGGTCAAAGTCCTGAGCGCGTTCTATGCCTGCCAGGAATTGCCGTAGCCGCTGAAAGGCTTCGCGAGCAGGCTCGCTCCTACTGGTTGATACGAATCATGTGGGAGCGAGCGCTCTGCTCAGACCGGCTCATTTCTGATACACATCACCCTCGGTCACCCAAAAGCCACCTAGACTTAAATTATCCCTCCTGACAAGGCTGTCTCCATGATCTCGTTGTCTTCGTTTCACGCCATGCTGATCCCGATCCTCGCCGGGATGATCCTGCTGGCCCTCGGCTTCAACTTTCGTGACAAAAACGCCGGCGTGTTTGCCATGTGGATCGGCATGATGACGATCCTCGCCACCGTGGTGATTAAAATCCTCGCCAAACTCAACGAATAAATCCTCCCCTGGCTCGCATTGATTTAGACGGGCTCGTACACTCGGCCAATCCGTTCATCCCGAGGTTGACCGCCTAGTGCTCGCTCGTCTTTTCGCCCTGCCGTGTTTCTTCCTTGCCTGCCTCTTGGTGCTGCTGCCGATGGCACCTGCCCAGGCGGCCGGTTTGCCGAGCTTGCTCGGCGGTTCGACGAAAGCCCAGCCAGAGGCGCAAGTCCCATTGGGGCAATCGCTCGACGAAGTCATCAAGTCGCTGGAAAACGATCAGCAGCGCACCAAGCTGCTCGCGGACCTGAAGAAGCTGCGCGACGCCACCAAAAAAGCCCAACCCGCCGCCGAAGAAGGCGTACTGGGCTTGATCGGCGGCACGTTGGCCACGTTTGAAAAACAATTCTCCGGGGCCGATAGCCCGCTCAATCGCTGGTCTGAAGAGTTTGGCCTGGCTCGCGATGAGCTGTCTGCGTTGCTGCTTCCCGCCAGTGAATGGCTGCCGATCATCTTCGCCTTCGCCATGATCCTGATGGTCTGGAGCCTGTTGGCAGCAGCCCTGATCTGGGTCAGTCATCGGGTGCGGATGCGCTTCGGCCTGACCGAAGAATTGCCGCAACACCCCAAGGCGCTGGACATGTTGCGCTTCGCCCTGCGCAAGCTCGGGCCATGGATGATCGCGTTGGTGATCACCGTCTACATGAGTTACGCCCTGCCCTCATCGCTGGGCAAAAGCCTGGCCATGGTGCTGGCTTATGCGCTGGTGGTCGGCACCTGTTTCTCGGCAATCTGCGTGATCGCGTTCTCCCTGCTCGACGGCCCGCACCGCCACCGCGCCTTGTACATCCTGCGTCACCAGGCGTTCCGGCCGTTATGGCTGATCGGCAGTTTCGCCGCGTTCGGTGAAGCGCTGAACGATCCCAGACTGGTCGCCGGCCTTGGCAGTCATCTGGCCCACACGGCCGCGACGGCCGCCAACGTCCTGGCGGCGTTGTCCACCGGGCTGTTCATCATGCGGTTCCGCCGGCCGATCGCGCATTTGATCCGCAATCAGCCGCTGTCCCGACGCCTGACCCGGCGCGCCCTGAGCGATACCATCGAGATCCTCGGCACCTACTGGTATGTCCCGGCACTGGTGCTGGTGGGCGTCTCGCTGTTCGCCACGTTCGTCTCGGCCGGCGACACCAGCACCGCCTTGCGTCAGTCGCTGATCTGTACCGTGCTGCTGGTGTTGTGCATGGTCATCAACGGGCTGGTGCGGCGCCATGCCCTCAAACCGCAACGCGGTGTGAAGCGCCACGCGCTGTATTCGGAACGGCTGAAAAACTTCTTCTATACCCTCGCCCACTTGCTGGTGTGGCTGGCGTTCATCGAACTCGGCCTGCGGGTCTGGGGCATGTCGTTGATCTCGTTCACCGAAGGTGAAGGCCATGAGGTCAGCGTCAAACTGTTCAGCCTTGCCGGCACGCTGATTTTCGCCTGGCTGATCTGGATCCTCAGCGACACCGCCGTGCACCACGCGCTCACCCGTTCACGCAAAGGCCTGGCCAATGCCCGCGCGCAGACGATGATGCCGCTGATCCGCAACGTGTTGTTCGTGGCGATTTTCATTGTCGCGCTGATCGTCGCGCTGGCGAACATGGGCATGAACGTCACGCCATTGCTGGCCGGTGCCGGTGTCATCGGCCTGGCCATCGGTTTCGGCGCTCAGTCTCTGGTGGCAGACCTGATCACCGGACTGTTCATCATCATCGAAGACTCCTTGGCCATCGACGACTACGTGGACGTCGGCGGTCACTTGGGCACCGTCGAAGGGTTGACCATCCGCACCGTGCGCCTGCGGGACATCGACGGCATCGTCCACACCATTCCGTTCAGCGAAATCAAAAGCATCAAGAACTACTCCCGGGAATTCGGCTACGCCATTTTCCGCGTGGCCGTGCCCGCCAGCATGAACATCGATGAAGCCATCAAGTTGATGCGCGAAGTCGGCCAGAAAATGCGCACCGACCCGCTGCAACGGCGCAACATCTGGTCGCCGCTGGAGTTCCAGGGGGTTGAAAGCTTCGAGTCCGGCAACGCGATTCTTCGCGCCCGGTTCAAAACCGCGCCGATCAAACAGTGGGAGGTTTCACGGGCATTCAACCTGTCGCTCAAGCGTCATCTGGACGACGCAGGGATGGACCTGGCGATGCCGCGCATGAGCGTGCAGGTGGTGACCGCTGGTGGTGGACCGCAGACCGAAAACGATCAGACCACATCCACCCCGACGTGAATCGCATCATGACGCCAAAACTCCAGGTCACAATCGATCAGCCGCTCATGCTGATCGTAGTTGACCCGGGCGATGCGCAGTCCCGGGCTGCCCACTGACACCCGTAGCGCGGCGGCCGCATCCGCTGAGAGCGACGTTGGCACAATTTCGAAACGCACCCGCCCGTAGTGCAAATCGTAATGCCGTGCGTACAACTCGGTGATCGACTGATTCAAATCAAACTCGAGAATCCCCGGAAAATACTGCGGGTTCAAATAGTGCTCCACGTACAACACCAGCCGCTCATCAATGCGTCGCGCGCGGCAAATCTGGATCACGCTCGACAGCGCCGGCAATTGCAACCAGGCGCACACCGCCGCTGACGCCGGCTGCAACCGCGCCGAAATCACCTCGGTGGACGGCACCCGCCCCTGCGCGCTGACCATCGCGTGAAAGTGACTGCGCTGCATCAGGTTATAGGCCAGACGTGGCGGTGAAACGAACCAGCCGCGACGCTCCTCGCGATAAATCTGCCCCTGCGCTTCCAACTGCAACAGCGCCTCACGCACGGTAATCCGCGTGGTCCCGAACAACTCACTGAGCTTGCGCTCGGCCGGTAGCTTGCTGCCGGGCGGCAACAGACCGTGGTCGAGCTGTTCCTGCAGGACCTGACCTATGGCTGTCACCGCTTTTGTTGCCTCATCACGCATCAACGTTACCTATCTGGACTAGACCAGCACAGTTTCGGGGCAGAACCGCACTGTAACCCCGGCTCATTTTCATCCTGCAAGCGTAGGCAGTGCAGATGACTGATCGATGACAAAGCTACCCAACGGTCATGCCCACGGTCGCTTCAAGCCCTGCAATACATCGGCCAAGTCCCTTGTTCACCGGGCCTTTGCCCATGGTCTACGCTTATCTGGCACCTGCCAATACCGGGCAAATAATTGTGCTGCCGGGCGACGACCGACATGAAAGTGTCATCGAGCCCACCTAAATTGGCTCAGGTATTGCTGACCTAGACCAACACAACCGCAATCGCAGCGTTGAAAACGCCCAAAGGAGCTTCGGATGAAAAAGCTTTTCCTGGCATCACTGTTAGGCTCGACCATTGCCATGTGCACCGCCGCCATGGCGGCTGATGATTTGAAAACCCTCGAAGCCGCTGCGAAAGCGGAAGGCGCCGTCAACAGCGTCGGCATGCCCGATGACTGGGCCAACTGGAAAGGCACCTGGGAAGACCTGGCCAAAACCTACGGCCTCAAGCACATCGACACCGACATGAGCTCGGCACAGGAAATCGCCAAGTTCGCCGCTGAAAAAGACAACGCCAGCGCCGACATCGGTGACGTGGGCGCAGCGTTCGGCCCGATCGCGGTCAAGCAAGGTGTGGTTCAACCGTACAAACCGACGACCTGGGCACAGGTGCCAGACTGGGCGAAAGACAAGGACGGCAACTGGGCCCTGGCCTACACCGGCACCATCGCGTTTATCGTCAACAAGAAGCTGCTGCACGGCTCGGAAGCACCGACCAAGTGGGCTGACCTCAAGGGCGGCAAATACAAGGTTTCCATCGGTGACGTGAGCACGGCGGCCCAGGCGGCCAACGGCGTTCTGGCTGCGGCACTGGCCAACGGCGGCGACGAGAAAAACCTCAAACCTGCCCTCGATCTGTTCGCAGACATCGCCAAGCAAGGTCGCCTGTCCATGGCCAACCCGACGATTGCCACCATGGAAAAGGGTGAAATCGAAGTCGGCGTGGTCTGGGACTTCAACGGCCTGAGCTACAGGGCCAAGATGGCCAACCCGGATGACTACGTAGTGCTGATTCCATCCGATGGTTCGGTGATTTCCGGCTACACCACCATCATCAACAAATACGCAAAAAACCCGAACGCCGCCAAGCTCGCCCGCGAATACATCTTCAGTGACGCCGGCCAGATCAACCTGGCAAAAGGCAACGCGCGTCCGATCCGTGCCGAGCACGTCAAACTGCCGGAAGACGTGAAGTCCAAGCTGCTGCCTAACGAGCAGTACAAAAAGGTCACGCCGATCAAAGACGCCGATGCATGGGAAAAGACCTCCAAAGCCCTTCCTCAGATGTGGCAAGAAGAAGTCATCATCAATATGCAGTAATGCGGTAGATCCCCATCTGGAGATCTAATGGAGATCCCTGTGGGAGCGAGCTTGCTCGCGATGGGCGGACTGACCGTCAACATTGATGCTGACGGATCCTCCGCCATCGCGAGCAAGCTCATCCCACATGGGATTGAATTGACTTCAAGATTTTCGACATCCTGTTTCGCGGAGTTTTTGCCCCTATGAAGCACAACGTCATCCTTGTCGTGCTCGACGGCCTCAATTACGAGGTCGCGCGCCACACCATGGGGCACCTGCAGGCCTACGTCGGCGCAGGACGCGCAGCGCTCTACAAACTGGAGTGCGAACTGCCGGCCCTGTCTCGCCCCTTGTACGAATGCATTCTCACCGGCGTCCCGCCGATCGAGAGCGGCATCGTTCACAACAATGTCTCGCGCCTGTCCAACCAGCGCAGCATCTATCACTACGCCACCGACGCCGGCCTGAAAACCGCTGCGGCGGCTTATCACTGGGTCAGTGAGCTGTACAACCGCTCGCCGTTTATTGCCGCACGGGACCGTCACACCGACGACGAGAACCTGCCGATCCAGCACGGTCACTTTTACTGGAACGACCACTACCCGGATTCGCACCTGTTCGCCGACGCCGAAAACCTGCGCTTGCGTCATGCGCCGAACTTTCTATTGATCCACCCCATGAACATCGACGACGCCGGGCACAAACACGGCCTCGACACCCCGCAATACCGCAACAGCGCCCGTTCGGCCGACATCATCCTGGCCGACTACCTGCGCACCTGGCTCGACGCCGGTTATCAAGTACTGGTGACGGCCGACCACGGCATGAACAACGACCGATCCCACAACGGCCTGTTGCCGGAAGAACGCGAAGTGCCACTGTTTGTCCTCGGCGATGCGTTCAGCTTGAACACCAGCGCTACGCCGAAACAGACTGAAATCTGCGGCACCGTCTGCGAACTGCTGGGCGTCGCCCACGACAAACCTGTGTGCCGGGAGCTGCTCAAGTGAATGCCAATACCCGTGGCAAGTGGCTGGCGGCGTTGTGTCTTGTGCCCTATGTACTGTTCTTTATCGTGTTCGAAATCGCCCCGCTGATCTGGGTGATGATCAACAGCCTGGAATCGGAAGAGTTTGGCTGGGGCCTGGCCAACTTCACCAAGATCTTCAATTCAAAGTTCTATTTGCAGGCGATCCAGTACAGCCTTGAGATCAGTTTCTGGTCCAGCGTATTCGGGATCATCATCGCGGTGCTTGGCGCCTACTCCCTGCGTCGGGTCGACTCGAAACTGCGCAACTTCGTCAACGCCTTCGCCAACATGACCAGTAACTTCGCCGGCGTACCACTGGCCTTCGCGTTCATCATTCTGCTGGGCTTCAACGGCAGCTTCACCATCATGCTCAAGCAGGCCGGGATCATTCAGGACTTCAACCTGTACTCGAAAACCGGGCTGATCATTCTCTACACCTACTTCCAGATTCCGCTCGGCGTGTTGCTGCTCTACCCGGCGTTCGATGCCTTGCGCGAAGACTGGCGCGAGTCCGCCGAACTGCTCGGAGCCAGCGACTGGCAGTTCTGGCGGCACATCGGTTTGCCGGTGCTGACGCCAGCGCTGCTCGGCACATTCGTGATCCTGCTGGCCAACGCCCTCGGCGCCTACGCGACGGTGTATGCACTGACCACCGGCAATTTCAACGTGATGACCATCCGCATCGCGGCAATGGTGTCCGGAGATATTTCCCTCGATCCGAATCTGGCCAGTGCCCTGGCGGTGGTGTTGGTGGCGTTGATGACCCTGGTGACCATCGTGCATCAGCTGCTGTTGAAGAGGAGTTACCATGTCTCGCGCTGAACTGGGCCCCGTGGGCGTTTACCACCGCGTCGTGGTGTACCTGCTGTTTGCCATTCTGTTGTTGCCGCTGCTCGGCACGTTCATCTATTCGATCTCCAGCAGTTGGTCGGCAACTATCCTGCCCAGCGGCTTCAGCATCAAATGGTACGTGCAGCTGTGGAGCGATCCGCGCTTTCTGAACGCTTTCGGTCAATCGCTACTGGTCTGCGTCGGTGCGCTGATCCTGTCGGTGGTGCTGATTCTGCCGCTGCTGTTTGTGGTGCATTACCATTTCCCGAAACTCGACGCATTGATGAACATTCTGATCCTGCTGCCCTTCGCGGTGCCGCCGGTAGTGTCTTCGGTGGGGCTGTTGCAACTCTACGGGTCGGGGCCTTTCGCGATGGTCGGCACGCCGTGGATTCTGATTGGCTGCTATTTCACGATTGCCCTGCCGTTCATGTACCGGGCCATCACCAACAACTTGCAAGCGATCAACCTGAGCGACTTGATGGACGCGGCCCAACTGCTCGGCGCCAGCACCTGGCAAGCGGCCTTCCTGGTGGTGCTGCCGAACCTGCGCAAAGGCTTGATGGTGGCGTTGCTGCTGTCGTTCTCGTTCCTGTTCGGCGAGTTCGTGTTCGCCAACATCCTCGTCGGCACCCGCTACGAAACCCTGCAGGTCTACCTCAACAACATGCGCAACAGCAGCGGCCACTTCACCAGCGCACTGGTGATTTCCTACTTCCTCTTTGTGCTGGTTCTGACCTGGGCGGCCAATATCTTGAACAAGGACAAAAGCGAATGAGCTATGTGAGCGTCCAACATCTTCAAAAGAGCTACTCATCATCAAGGCAGGCCGGCACCACAGTATTCAGCGACATCAACTGCGAAATCCAGAAAGGTGAATTCGTTACCCTGCTCGGCCCGTCCGGTTGCGGCAAGTCCACGCTGCTGCGCTGCATCGCCGGCCTGACCTCGGTCGATGGCGGCAAGATCCTGCTCGATGGCCAGGACCTCGTTCCCCTGAGCCCGCAGAAACGCGGAATCGGCATGGTGTTCCAGAGCTATGCGCTGTTTCCGAACATGACGGTGGAACAAAACGTCGCCTTCGGCCTGCGGATGCAGAAGGTCAACGCCGACGACAGCCAGAAGCGCGTCGCCGAAGTGCTCAGTTTGGTGGAGTTGAACGACTTCGCCGCTCGATATCCGCATCAACTGTCCGGCGGCCAATGCCAGCGCGTCGCCCTCGCCCGTTCACTGGTGACCCGGCCACGCTTGTTGTTGCTGGACGAACCGCTGTCAGCCCTCGATGCACGGATTCGCAAGCACCTGCGCGAACAGATCCGTCAGATCCAGCGTGAACTGGGCCTGACCACGATCTTTGTCACACACGATCAGGAAGAAGCGCTGACCATGTCAGACCGGATTTTCCTGATGAATCAGGGAAAGATCGTACAAAGCGGCGACGCCGAAACCCTGTACACCGCCCCGGTGGATGTCTTTGCCGCCGGTTTCATCGGCAACTACAACCTGCTGGATGCCGACAGCGCCTCGAAGCTGCTGCAACGGCCGATCAGCCACCGCATCGCCATTCGCCCGGAAGCCATCGAGCTGAGCCTGAACGGCCAACTGGATGCCCAGGTGCGCAGCCACAGTTTGCTGGGCAACGTGATTCGGTACCGGGTCGAAGCCCGTGGTGTGGAATTGGTGGTAGACGTGCTCAACCGCTCGGCGGCCGACCTGCATCCCGATGGTCAGCGCCTGGCGCTTTCCATCGATCCGACGGCCCTGTGTGAGGTAGCCTGATGACCTTGCTGATGTTGAAGAGAGAACTGCACTAATGGCCCTGGCAATTTTTGATCTGGATGAAACCTTGATCCACGGCGACTGCGCCACCCTCTGGAGCGAGCAAATGGGTCGACTGGGCTGGGTCGATCCCGAGTCGTTCATGCGTCAGAACAACGAACTGATGGACGCCTACAGCCACGGCAAGTTGCGGATGGAGGACTACATGACCTTCAGCCTGGAACCGATGATCGGCCGCACACCGGAAGAGGTTGAGCACTTGGTCGGGCCTTGGGTGGAGGACTTCATCGAGCCGATTATCTTCAGCGACGCCACCAAGGCCATCGCCGCCCACCGCAAGGCCGGCGACCGGATTCTGGTGATCTCGGCGTCCGGCACGCACCTGGTGAAGCCGATTGCCAATCGCCTGGGCATCGACGAGATTCTCGGCATCGAACTGGAAGTGGCGCATGGCGTGTACAGCGGCCACACCGTGGGCACGCTGACCTACCGCGAAGGCAAGATCATCCGATTGCTGGAGTGGCTGGATGCGGAAGAGGAAAACCTCGAAGGCGCGAGTTTCTACTCGGACTCCCGTAACGATTTGCCGTTGTTGCTGAAGGTAGATTTCCCACACGTGGTAAACCCGGATCCGGTGCTGCTTGGGCACGCCGAAAAAGCCGGCTGGCCGATCCATCTCTGGAAGTAACATAAATTACCTTGTGGGAGCGTGGCTTGCCCGCGATGAACGATGACGCGGTCTGACTGATACACCGCGTCGCCTGAATCGCGGGCAAGCCACGCTCCCACAGGTTTTGTATTGTCAGACCAAGCTTTCGTCGATCACCAGCACCAGCTTCCCCGCCACCGTGTTGGTCGCCAACTCGGCAAACGCCGCTTCGGCATCCTTGATCGGGAACGTCCTGGCCAACTGCGGGCTCAAACGCCCCTCGGCAAACAGTGGCCAGACGTGCTGGCTCAAATCGCTGAACAAGTCCGCCTTGAACTGATCGTCGCGACTGCGCAAGGTCGACCCCAGCAGTTGCACACGCTTGGCCAGCACTTGCGCCAGGTCCAGCTGCGCCTCACGGCCGCCCATCAGGCCGATCAGCACCCAACGTCCATCACGGGCCAGCAGCTTGAGGTTCAGCGCCGCATAATGACCGCCAACCGGGTCGAGGATCACATCGAATGGCCCCAGGTCATTCAAACTGTCCAGGCCACCCTTGCGCACCACCCCGCCCTGCGCCCCCAGCGCCTCACAGTAAGCCAGACGCTCGGCAGAACCGACGCTGACCCAGCACGGGTTGCCAAACGCCTTGCACAGCTGAATGGCGGCTGAACCAATTCCACTTGCTCCGGCGTGCAGAAGAACTTTCTCACCCGGTTTAAGCGCCGCGAGTTGATACAAATTCAGCCAGACGGTTGCATACACTTCGGGCAGTGCTGCCGCCTCGACCAGTGACAAACCGTCTGGCACTGGCAACACATGCCGTCCGTCGACAACTACCTCTTCGGCCATCCCGCCCCCGGCCAGCAAGGCGCAAACCCGATCTCCGACCTGCCAGGAAGACCCCGGGCCGACCTCGCTGATCACCCCTGAACACTCAAGACCCAGTACTTGACTGGCCCCGGGCGGTGGCGGATACAGACCCGCTTTCTGTAACAAATCGGCGCGATTGAGACCCGCAGCCGCCACGCGAATGCGAACTTGTCCTACATCGCATGTAGGACTGGGCTCTTCAAGCCACTCCACTTGACCGTCAACGCCTTGCAATGCTTTCACAGTGCCTCCATAGTGAGTCTGGACTGAGCCCGTAGCTGTAGCCTCGGGCTTTCTTGCATTATGCGACCGGCCCTTGTGGATCCGGCGACTTCAAAGACGGCCTAATATGCGTGATCAATTGTCCCCGCGTCGAATCAGCATGAAGCATTTTTTCCCTGGCACCGCCCTAGCCCTATTCATTGGTATCGGCCTGTTGCCGCTATCGACCAATACGTTTGCAGCCAATAGCTGGGACAAGCTTCAGCCTGATCGTGACGAAGTAATCGCCAGTCTGAACGTCGTCGAATTGCTCAAGCGCCATCACTACAGTAAGCCGCCGCTCGATGACGCGCGCTCCGTGATCATCTACGACAGCTACCTCAAGCTGCTGGACCCGTCGCGCAGCTACTTCATGGCCAGCGACATCGCGGAATTCGACAAATGGAAAACCCAGTTTGACGACTTCCTCAAAAGCGGCGACCTGAACGCCGGGTTCACCATCTACAAGCGCTACCTGGACCGCGTCAAGGCGCGTCTGGACTTCGCCCTTGCCGAGTTGAACAAAGGCGTCGACAAGATCGATTTCACCACCAAGGAAACCTTGCTGATCGACCGCAAGGACGCGCCTTGGCTCAAGTCCACCGCCGAACTCGACGACCTGTGGCGCAAACGCGTCAAGGACGAAGTGCTGCGCCAGAAGATCGCAGGCAAGGACTCCAAGCAAATCCAGGAAACCCTGACCAAGCGCTACAAGAACCAGTTGGCGCGCCTGGACCAGACCCGCGCGGAAGACATCTTCCAGGCGTACATCAACACCTTCGCCATGTCCTACGACCCGCACACCAACTATCTGTCGCCGGATAACGCGGAGAACTTCGACATCAACATGAGCCTGTCCCTGGAGGGCATCGGCGCTGTGTTGCAGAGCGATAACGACCAGGTGAAAGTCGTGCGTCTGGTGCCGGCAGGCCCGGCCGACAAAACCAAACTGGTTGCTCCGGCCGACAAGATCATTGGTGTTGCCCAAGGCAACAAAGAGATGGTCGACGTGGTCGGCTGGCGTCTCGACGAAGTGGTCAAGCTGATCCGCGGCCCGAAAGGCACCGTGGTGCGCCTGGAAGTCATTCCGGCCAGCAATGCGCCTAACGACCAGACTTCCAAGATCGTGCCGATCACCCGCGAAGCGGTGAAGCTTGAAGACCAGGCCGTGAAGAAGTCCGTGCTGAACCTGAAACAGGACGGCAAGGACTACAAGCTCGGCGTCATCGAGATTCCGGCCTTCTACCTGGACTTCAAAGCCTTCCGTGCCGGTGATCCGGACTACAAGAGCACCACGCGCGACGTCAAGAAACTGCTGACCGAGCTGCAGAAGGAAAAAGTCGACGGCGTGGTCATTGACCTGCGTAACAACGGCGGCGGTTCCCTGCAGGAAGCCACCGAACTGACCAGCCTGTTCATCGACAAGGGCCCTACTGTTCTGGTGCGTAATGCCGACGGCCGTGTCGACGTGCTGGAAGACGAAAACCCGGGCGCGTTCTACAAAGGCCCGATGGCGTTGCTGGTCAACCGCTTGTCCGCCTCGGCTTCGGAGATTTTTGCCGGCGCCATGCAGGACTACCACCGCGCGTTGATCATCGGCGGCCAGACCTTCGGCAAAGGCACCGTGCAGACCATTCAGCCGCTGAACCACGGCGAACTGAAACTGACCCTGGCCAAGTTCTACCGGGTTTCCGGCCAGAGCACCCAGCATCAGGGCGTACTGCCGGACATCGATTACCCGTCGATTATCGACACCAAGGAAATCGGCGAAAGCGCCCTGCCGGAAGCCATGCCGTGGGACACCATCCATGCGGCCATCAAGCCTGCGGTCGACCCGTTCAAACCGTACCTCTCGCAACTCAAGTCCGAGCATGACGTGCGTTCGGCCAAAGACGCGGAGTTCGTGTTTATCCGCGACAAACTGGCCCTGGCGCAGAAACTGATGGCAGAAAAAACCGTCAGCCTCAATGAAGCGGATCGTCGTGCACAACACACCGATATCGAAGCCAAACAACTGGCCATGGAAAACATCCGTCGCAAGGCCAAGGGCGAAGAGCCGCTCAAAGAGCTGAAGAAAGAAGACGAAGACGCCATCGCGGCCGAGCCGGACAAGACCAAGCCAGAAGACGACGCCTACCTGAGCGAGACCGGTCGGATCCTGCTGGACTACCTGAAACTCAACAGCGCGGTCGCCAAGCACTAAGTTGTTACAATCACGATGATGGCAATTTAATGCTGACGCTCCCCGGAGCGTCATCAAACAGTCATCATTCTGTCGTGAAATAAGGGACTGGGAGCACCTCTGAAAAGAGGCTGCTCCCAGTCCTTTTTTATCGCCCCGAGATTGCCATGACCATGACAGAACAGCTGAGTGCCTTGAGTTCCATACTGGCTCAAAGCGGCTTGCACAGCCTGTTCCAGCCGATCATTTCCCTCTCCGAGCGACGCATTGTCGGCTATGAAGCCCTTACTCGCGGCCCTTCGAACAGCCCGCTGCACTCCCCCATCGCCTTGTTCTCCGTGGCGCGCCAGGCCGGTCGCTTGAGCGAGCTGGAAATCGCTTGCCGTGAAAGTGCTTGCCGACGTTTCAACGAACAGCAACTGCCAGGCAAGCTGTTTCTCAATGTCTCCCCGGAATCCCTGCTCGAAGCCGCCCACCAGCCTGGGCGCACGCTGCAACTGCTGCAGGATTTCGGTATTCCACCGAGTCAGGTGGTCATCGAACTCACTGAACAGACCCCGACCGACGATTTCCAGTTGCTGCAAAACGCGCTGCATCACTATCGGGCGATGGGCTTTTCCATCGCACTGGATGATCTGGGGGCGGGGTATTCAAGCTTGCGATTGTGGTCCGAGCTGCGTCCGGATTACGTGAAGATTGATCGCCATTTCATCGACGGGATTCACCAGGACGCGCTCAAACGCGAATTTGTCGGCTCGATCCTGCAAATCGCCAAAGCCTCGCGGGCCCAAGTGATTGCCGAAGGTATCGAATTGCCGGAAGAGCTCGCGGTGTTGACCGAGATGGGCGTCGACCTGGTCCAGGGCTATTTGCTGTGCCGTCCTCAGGAGCACCCGCCCCGGGATGCACGTAACCTGATGCCCAAACACGACAGCACCGCCGTCGCGCTTAACGACGAAGGCAGCGACCTCAGTGCCCTGCTCAACGACCAACCGGCCGTGTCGCGCGATACGCCGACCGCCACCGTGCTGGAAGCGTTCCGCCGCCAGGCCAACCTGAACTCCCTGGCGGTGCTCGACGAGCAAGGCCACCCCTGCGGCATCGTTCACCGGCATTCGCTCTCAGACGCGCTACTCAAGCCGTTTGCCACCGACCTGTTCGCGCGCAAACCGATCAGCCGCTTGATGAACGACGACTTTCTGGCCGTGGAAATGAGCCAGTCACTGCAACAGGTCAGTCGCCTGATCACCAGCCGCGCCCGCCAGCGCATCGAAGAAGATTTCATCATCACCCTCAACGGCAGTTATCTGGGACTGGGTCGGGTCATTGATGTACTCAAACTGATTACCGAACTAAAAATCCAGCAAGCCCGCTACGCCAACCCGCTGACCCTGTTGCCCGGCAACGTACCGATCCAGCAATGCCTGACGCGGTTGCTGCAACAGGAGCGCGAGTCGATCATCTGCTACGTCGACATCGACAGCTTCAAACCCTTCAACGACATCTACGGCTACGGCCGTGGAGACGAAGTCCTGTTGTGCCTGGCGCAATGCCTGAATGACCGCGTCGACCCTTCCCGCGACTTCGTCGGCCATATCGGCGGCGACGACTTCCTGCTGGTGCTCGGCCCGGAAGACTGGCGAAAACGGTTGAACCAGTTGCTGGACGACTTCCACAGCCAATGCCGACGCTTCTACCGTAGCGAACATTTGGAAGCCGAGTGCTTTATTGCGCCGAACCGTCAGGGTGTGCGGCAGGAGTTTCCATTGTTGTCATTGTCGATCGGCGTGGTCCATTTGCATCCACAGGCCTGTGGACAACTCGATGCGAGCCAGTTGGCGGAGATGGCATCGCAGGCTAAACACCATGCGAAGAATGTGCAGGGGTATAGCGTGCATGTGATTGATAGTTTGGCGGTGCCAGCAGCCGAAGAAACGCTAATGGCCGGACACCGCTAACCCGACCATTCCCACGCTCCCGCATGGGAATGCCTCCAGGGACGCTCCGCGTTCCAGTCACGCCACCGGTGTCGAGCCGGGCACCCGTTTGACGCAGAGCGTCATGGGCTGCATTCCCACGCAGAGTGCGGGAACGATCATTCAAAAAGCAGTGAGTCGAGACGCCTAAGGCGTTGCCCGCAACCGCCGCCCGATCACATCCAGCACATCACAGCCATCGCGCAACGGGATGGCGCACAGCAAGGCAAAATCGCTGAGGATGAAGGATTCGCACTCGACCGAACCGCGCATCGACATGTTCTCCAGCACCTGCGTGACGGCGCGAATTCGATAGTTGGCGGCGTCGTATAAAACATTGAGCGGCGCGTGGGTATCGACGAACAGGGTTGGCATGTCGGTGCAGTTGCTGGTGAGGGCCATGAAGCGGTTGTCGGGGTGGGGGATTGGTTTTTCATAGGGTGGATCGGGGTGAAGATTTTTCATTATTGAAACCTCTGGTAGTGAACGGTCGCTACCATCGGCCTTCCTACAGGCTTGGGTGGCAGCTATGCACGGGGTAGGAATATCGAGACCAGAGAACTCGACCACACCGAAGCGTGCCCGCGCACGGCCGCCGCAACTGATCTTACGGACGCATGTTGACGGCCGCAATTCAGGTGTCGACGCCAAAGCGTCCTCTCTAGTCTTGAAGGGTTCCTACACCCTGCCACTGAATGTTCAGTGACCACCAGAGACTATCGATGGAAAACATTTCACACCAGTTCATGGAAACCGCCGCGACTTGAAGGAAACTTCCGACGGTCTTGCCCAGAAATTTCGCGTCCGTCTCAAAAACGCCGACTACCAAGTGGATTGGTCTTCAAGACTGGCTTTTTTAAGGTCTTCTTTCCACTCTTCTCTTGCGTATTTATATACATCTTCAAAGAAGCCTCGAGGATCGACTATCTCCGTCTCATCCCAAGCCATAGACGTATTTGCCTCATAATCACTTTCAAACTGTGTAGAAAAATCAAAATTCGACTGTGCTAGAGCATCCTCAAGAATCTTAAACATCAAAAATCGATGCCTATATGGCAAATACTCAAGCTTACCTAACAGAAACACCCTAATAATTTTTTCTCTATCAGCACTATCATTCGGGTTATATACCCACAATGCCTCACCAAGTGTTTCCTCACGATCAAAAATAGAGATACCTCCCAACCAGTACAAAAGCGTTGGCTCAAAAGGAAGGTCATACAAAGGCCACTTCAACATTTCATTATCCTAATCCGGGAACGCAGTATAGGGTTTGACAAGACCACCCTGACGAAACCTGACCTCTGAGTAATTCAACTCATCTACATACTGCGGATTATCTAGATCTTTTTTATTTGGTTTATAGCCTCTACCACCTGCCGGCATTTCCTTCCTTACAACGGGATCCCCTGTTTGGGTAAAACCCGTGGGAGCAGGTGGATTTCGACTCATCCTAGAAACCGCATCATTTATCGCATTCATCTGGAGTAACCAGCTTCTGAACTGGGAACTTGGATTAATTCTCTCCTTTTTTCCTTTTTTTGTTGGATGACTCCCATCAATCGATCTCTGCTTTAGCGCCGCGTCTGGAATTTCGGGATTATGCTTCGCGACAGTATGCATGTCGTAATCTTCCTCCCATTCCAAAACTCGCCGCTTCGCATTTGCCTCTGCCAACTCATCAATCCGCACCCTCCGCTGATTTCCCCTCAGCTTTGGCAGCGGCGGCTCACCTTCATCAACCCTAGCGCCAGTCGTATCATCCGGCGCCGAACACCCAGGCTTATTCGGCGGCGGGCAGTTCCCGCTCAACCCCAACGGATCAACCCATCCCGTCGGGTTCGGCGTGTACTGGTACTGATTCAGCCCACCCGCCAACTTGATCGGGTCCGGCGTCAGATACCGCCCAACATCCGGATCATAGTACCGATGCCGGTTGTAGTGCAGACCACTCTCGGCATCAAAATACTGCCCCTGAAAGCGTAGCGGTTGCTCAAGCTGCTCGCCTCCGCCGAACGCCAGGCGCGTGACTTTGCCGTAGGCGTTGTACTTCGCCGACCAGACGATTTGATAGTTTGGCGGTGCCAGCAGCCGAAGAAACGCTAATGGCCGGACACCGCTAACCCGATCATTCCCACGCTCCCGCGTGGGAATGCCTCCAGGGACGCTCCGCGTTCCAGTCACGCCACCGGTGTCGAGCCGGGCACCCGTTTGACGCAGAGCGTCATGGGCTGCATTCCCACGCAGAGCGCGGGAACGATCATTCAAAAAGCAGTGAGTCGAGACGCCTAAGGCGTTGCCCGCAACCGCCGCCCGATCACATCCAGCACATCACAGCCATCGCGCAACGGGATGGCGCACAGCAAGGCAAAATCGCGGAGGATGAAGGATTCGCACTCGACCGAACCGCGCATCGACATGTTCTCCAGCACCTGCGTGACAGCGCGAATTCGATAGTTGGCGGCGTCGTATAAAACATTGAGCGGCGCGTGGGTATCGACGAACAGAGTGGGCATGTCGGTGCAGTTGCTGGTGAGGGCCATGAAGCGGTTTTTGGGGTGGGGGATTGGTTTTTCGTAGGGTGGATCGGGGTGAAGATTTTTCATTATTGAAGCCTCTGGTAGTGAACGGTCGCTACCATCGGCCTTCCTACAGGCTTGGGTGGCAGCTATGCACGGGGTAGGAATATCGAGACCAGAGAACTCGACCACACCGAAGCGTGCCCGCGCACAGCCGCCGCAACTGATCTTACGGACGCATGTTGACGGCCGCAATTCAGGTGTCGACGCCGGAGCGTCCTCTCTAGTCTTGAAGGGTTCCTACACCCCGCCACTGAATGTTCAGTGACCACCAGAGACTATCGATGGAAAACATTTCACACCAGTTCATGGAAACCGATACAAGTTGAAGGAAACTTCCGATGGGCTTGCCCGGAAAATTCTCAGTTATCAAGAGCACCTTAAACACCACTACTCAGTCCGATGTACTGGCAATCAACGCGCTGAGGATGCGACGTTTAGGATTCCAGATAGTCAAACACCACACCCCCCACCACTCCAAACCTTCGTTGAAGTAATCACTCCACGATTCGCGCCCTGGAATTGCATCAGAGTTATTGACCCATTCTCGCTTAAATCCCTTAACCCAATTTATTACTACAACATCATCCTGTTCTTCGAGGCCTAGAGCCTGACACCACTCATGGAATAGTGCCTGAGCTTCAAGCTCTCCTCGTTTGAATTCAGTTCGATAAGGTGGCTCACGGAAAGAACCGTAAATGCCAGCGGTCCTCGCTCATAATCTTCGACCAAAATGAGATTATGTATTTCTTCCCGACTCAAAACATTAGCCACAGCCTTATCTAGCTCCCAACTGATAGCTGGATCTCCGGGGTTTATATATTCGGGATTTTTTATCAAATCGTTATGCCAATCCCACGAATCTTTCATGAGCTTTTCGTGAAGCCCCGTCAAAGCTTGCCGATGAATTGATTCGTCGACTGTCACATTTATCTCAGGGCGGAGCACGACAAAATTGAAAACGCAGCCAGCGTCATCCATCCGATGAAGAAGCGATTTACTTTTTTCTACGTCAATTACTTTCAACACTAAAAATACACCTTACCCGAAACAAAATAAATTCTTCTTCGCTGTCAACACTCGCAAACAAAACTCACAAAAAGGAGAACAAGTAAAAGAGGACAGATCTATTTACTCTACGCCCGTAAATTTTGTAACTTCTGCCTCAAAAATGGTCAGAAATTTGACGGATTTATTTGTTACTCCGTAGCAACACCTTCGAAGCTTGCAGCAAAAATAAACCCGTCCTCTTTGTTCGCCTGCCAGCCAATTGAGAATATATCCGTCCCTCGCTGCTCAAAAATCCGGGACCAAAATCAAAAAGCCACATCAATACGAACTACATTTAGTTTAATAAATTTTTGGTTAAAAAACGGGTAGCCATAATGAATATCTTGAGCATCGAAACCAATAAAAGATCTTAATACGACACCATCTAAATAGCCCGCTAACACACATGAAAAACTGTCATCCCCCATTTCAACTCCGACATATTCATCCTGGCTTACTTCCATGCTGATGTTATCAGGCAAAACCAATTCAAAATCAACCTCGTAAGTTTTACCGATTCCAATTTTAAATGGGCAGAAGTTAATAAAGCATTGGACTATGACGCCATTGACAAGCAAAACAACCGCCTCTTCGACGACCTCGTCAATCTCCATGACAAGCGCACTATACTTTTTAGTCATTTACCGGCCATCAAAATCGATACTTTAGATAAACAACACATCCTCACCATTTAACTGCGCTCTTAAAGTAGAGCTTCGACATAGAGCCAGAAACACCCTCTACCTTTCCGAGACTAATATATTCATTGAAGTCTCGCTTTAGCGCACCCTGATCTATGTATTTAGGGTGTAACAGAGGAACTTCACATGCGTAAATGTATAGTCTCCACACATCAAATCCATCGACTCGCTCGCCTGGCCCGTAATCGAAATCAACGCATATCTCCGGAAAATACACCCTACAACCAACACCATGCAATTCGTAATTTATGCCATCTAAAATTTCACCTCGCTGCGGAATTTCCTTTGCTCGCCACAGCCGCAGAATAGATTTTTTACCAAATCGTTCCTCAAGCAAGTCTGTAGCTTTTTCTACCTGAGCCAGAAAGTCATCAATCAAACATTCTAAATCTTCGTTTTTCATCTTCTTGCCCTCACCAATCTATCATGCCCTACATTATCGGCAGACTCTTTAACTTCATCGATACTATTGAAAATACTGTGATGGCTTACAATATCTTTAATCAATACGATACTGACTTTAGTGTGGGTTTGTCTGGCCGCAGAAGCCCTATGGTGCCCATCGACTATATAGCGGTTGCCATTATGTTCCACAACATCAATTGGCCAATCGTCGTCATATCCTTTTTTTTGCATTTTTCCAGCTATAGCTTCTACTTGCTTGGTGGAAGTTTTACCCTCTATTGAATGAGTTCTTTTTAAACTGCCTGGATCTACTCCGCTGATTATTGTAGGAAGCGCCGGTTCACCCTCATCAACCCTAGCGCCAGTCGTATCATCCGGCGCCGAACACCCAGGCTTATTCGGCGGCGGGCAGTTCCCGCTCAACCCCAACGGATCAACCCACCCCGTCGGGTTCGGCGTGTACTGGTACTGGTTCAGCCCACCCGCCAACTTGATCGGGTCCGGCGTCAGGTACCGTCCAACATCCGGATCATAGTACCGATGCCGGTTGTAGTGCAGGCCGCTCTCGGCGTCGAAGTACTGCCCTTGAAAGCGTAGCGGCTGCTCAAGCTGCTCGCCTCCGCCGAACGCCAGGCGCGTGACTTTGCCGTAGGCGTTGTACTTCGCCGACCAGACGATTTCGCCGCCAAAATCGGTCAGTTCCTGCGGCGTGCCGAGGTGGTCGAGTTGGTAGTAGAACGGGCAGGCCTTGTGTGGGCCTTTGCCGTCGAGCATCGCCAGCGGTCGGAAGCTGCCGGGTTCGTAGATGTAGCTGCGGTAGTGTTCGCGGCTGCTTTCCGCGATGAGGTTATCGCCTTGCCAGAAGAATTCGGTGGTGTGGCCGTCGACGGTTTTGGCGATGCGGCGGCCGAAGGCGTCGTAGCGATAACTTGAGTTGCGACCGTCCGGGGTGGTGACGCCGATGAGCCGGTGCTGGCAGTCGTAGCGGTAGTCGGTGACGAGTTTCTGTGCGGTGCCGCGACGTTCGCGGATCAGGTTGCCGAAGGCGTCGTAATCGTAGTGGCGGTCGCCTTGCAGGAGCAGGCGATTGCCCCGCACGTTGGCGGCGCCGGGTCGGTCCTGCATCAGCAGGTTGCCGGCCGGGTCGTGGGCGAAGCTTTCCGGTGGGTCGTCGCGAGTGTGGCGCACGCCCGTCAGGCGGTTGAGCGGGTCGTATTGGTAATTGCGCTGGCCGTGGCGGGTGTCGGCAATGCTGTCGAGATTGCCGTTGGCGCTGTAGGCATAATCGCGTCGATACAGCGATTTCTGCCGTTGGCTGACAGCGTGAGCCTGCAAACGACCCTGATCGTCGTAGGCATATTCGCTGAGCAACTGGCCTTGCTGGCGACGCTGCTCGCGACCGAAGGCAAACTGATGGCTGGTGAGCCGCGCGCCGTTGAGGTCTATGGCGGTGAGTGCGCCGCCCTTGGCGTGGTGGTAATCGAGTTTGCTGCCGTCGGGCAGGCGCAGGCGATTGAGCTGGCCGCAGGCGTCGTAGGCATAACGCAGCGTGCCCCAGCCCTGATGTTCGGTGATCAGCCGGTCCTGTCGGTCGTACTCGAATTCCAGCGGGTGGTCGTGGCCGTCGTCGACGCTAATCAGCCGACCGAGGCGGTCGTAGCGGTAGGCGACCTGAATGCCGTCGGGCGGCGTTTTGACCAGCAAGCGCCCGGCCGCATCCCGTTCATACGCGGTAACGAGCTGCGAACCATCAGCACCGAACTCGGTTTTCTCCAGCAGGTGCCCGTTGAGGTCGTAGGCGTACGCGGTGCGTTGGCCGTCGAAGCCGGTTTCCTGTCGGATCAGGCCACTGGGCGTGTAGTCCAGCTGATATTTTTCACCGGATTCGTTCTCGATTTCCGTGAGTAACAGCTGCGCGTTGTCGTAGCGATATTTCAGCTGAGTGCCATCGGCGTTGAGGCGGCGGCTGACCAGGTGCAGATCGTCGACGTACTCGTAACGCGTGACGCGCCCCAGTTCGTCGCGTTCGGCGGTGATTTTTCCGTAGGCGTTGTAGCTATAGGCGCGACTGGCGCCTGTCGGCAGGGTCGTCTGGATCAGTCGACCGACGGCGTCCCATTGGTACTTCGTGACCGCGCCATGTTCGTCCTGACGGGTAAGCTGCCGCCCCAAGGCATCGTAGGAAAAGCGCAGTTGACCACCGTCCGGCAAGGTCTCTTCGAGCAATTGCCCCAAGGCATTCCAGACGAATACATGGCGGCTGGTGTCCGGGTAGCGGGTCGACAGCAAACGTCCTTGGGCATCGTAGTGGTAATGGGTGGTTTGGCCATCGGGGTCAGTCGCTTCGGTGACGTCGCCCTGAGCGTTACGGTGGTACTTCCAAATGGCTTGGCCGCGATAGCGCGCATGCAGGAAACCGTTGCGGTACTCGTAGGCCGTTGGCTCGTCTTCTGGCGGAATCAGCGCCACCAGGCGTCCGACTTCGTCATAGCGGTATTCGGTGACGGCGCCGAGCGGGTCCTGTTCGGCGATCAGCCGCCCTTGCTCGTCGTAGGCCTTGAGCTGTTCGCCACCGTCCAGGTCGACCTTGCGCACCAGCCGCGCACGCTCGTCGTGGACGTAAACTTCTTCGCTGCCATCGCTGTTGTGGACGGTGACGCTGCCAGCGTCATCCCAGACATAGCGCGCGTCCATCTGCGCAAACGACGCCCAGTGACGGATGCAGCGCGCGGCCTTGCCGGAGCGCTCCCACTCCCAGAAAAAACTCGCCCCCCCAGCCAGTTGCCGCTGGAGGATGACGTGTTGGTCGTCGTAGTCGTAGCGCTCGCTTTCGTCGGCGGCGTTGGTCGCTTCGATGAGTTGCGCGCGTTCGTCGTAGGCGTAACTGACCAGGGTTTGCTCGGTCTGCCAGGACTCGTCGTGGGTCTGCGCCGGGGTAAACACCTGGTAGTCGACGGCAACCAGATGGCTGCGTTCATAGCGCAAGCGCAAGGCGCGGCCGGCACCGTTGTCGAGGCGCTGAATGCGTTCCTGGCGGTCGCGGGTGATGCGCAAGCGGTTGTCGTACGCATCGCTGATCGCCGTGAGTCGGCCGTGGTGAAAGTGGTAAAAGCGCGTGTCGTCACCGGCCTGGGCGAGGATCAGTTCTTCCGGTTCGGCCCCGAGGTAAATCGCGGCGCGCGACAGGCTGTTGTGGATTGCCGGGCGCTCGGTGCTCGGCAGCGGGAACGGAGTGCTACGGTTTTCGTGGTCGATCCAGGTGACAGTGTCGGCGTCGATTTCCAGTCGATGGGATAAGGAATGACTCCAGCCGAAACCGAGGCCGCTATCGAGCTCGGCAGCGCTGGTGCGATAGAGCCGGGTGAAGTCGAACGGCAGGAGGCCATCCAGCGTACCGTCAGTGAGGGTCAGCAGTTCTTCGCCGGTGACCATCGACACCGGACACTTGTTGGTGGCGGTGTTAGCGGCGGAATCGGCACTGTCGCCGTTGGGGTTTTTCGCCTGATCCGGGACGTTGTCGTGGTGTTCGTTTTGCTTGAGGGCGGTGTTGCGTTTGGCATTCCAGCGCAACTGCATGCGGCCCTTTTTAAGACCCGCCGCCACACCACGTGCGGCGACGGTTTTGTAGCGGTCGACGTAGGTCGTGAAGCGGTTGATGATCGTGAAGATCGCTTTGACGAAGCCCGTTACTGCGCTGACGAACCGCGCACCATGGTGGGCCAGGCGCAGGCCCAGATAGGCAATGCCAGCGCCCGCACCGGCGAAGGTCAAGACGATCCCGATCAGCAGGTCGATGAGCAATTGCACCACGGCTGCCGAAACAACTTCGGCGGTTTTACCGACGATCTCGCTCGGCGGCAGCATCTCCAACCACAGGCTGGCCGTGCGCAGCAGCAAACACAGCGCCGCTTCGTCACTGGCCAGCAGTTGGACCGTTGCCATCACCTCCGGCGCGGTCTTCGCGAGTTTGACCAGCTCGGCAGCACCACTGCCCAATCGCTTAACGAACTTACCGGGATCTTGAAGGATGTCCGACAGCAAGCTGATGCTGTCCCACACGCCGACCACCGCCGCCCAACTCCCGGCGAGCATGCCGTTCCCCGCCGCGGCAAAAGTCGATTGCGACCACTGCGGCTTGAACCCCTCCCACTCCTTGCGCAGCCACCCGTCCAGCTCTTTGCTCAGGCCGTCGTAGGCGGAAAAAAGCTCATCAATTTGCTCAGGCGCCACTTCGCTTTGAACTTGAACGCGGTAGAACTTGCCGGGTGTACCTTCGAACTGCCCTTTGCCGTTTTCATCGAGCCTGACCGGCGTGATCTTGCCGCCCTCCACGGCAATGACATCTACCTGAATATTCCCCAACGGAATGTCATAAACCGACTCGAACTTGCTCTCGATCTGCAGAATGCCGCCTGCCGGACACTGCGCCACATTGGACAGAAAATCCGCATCGCCACTGCTCACCGCCGTCGTGGTACTGCCCAGTTTGATCAGCCGTTCCATACCCATCAGCGCAGGCATATCCACGGCGTGACTGGCCGTGTCCGCCGTTCGGTTAAACCAGCGCTTGAGCTGTTCGCGGTATAGCGAAAGCGTGTCTGGAAAACTGTCGAGTTCCTGCTCGATGCGGGCGATGTGCGGGTGAACAATCGGGTCAATCATGGGCAGTCCCTCGCGCAGAAAATGGGCGCGCGAGACTGTGCCGGGGATCAAACCGGAAAGAAGTCAGGGAAGTAGGCGATGGCCGTAGGGAAAATCTCTAATTCGCCCTCACAAAACGTCAGACAGGCACAAACAAAAACGTGGCGTGAGGTTTCCCTCACGCCACGTTCATTTATCAGACAGTTTTTGGGGTTACTGCGTAGGGCCGCGAGCCGCCAACTCTTTCAATTTGAGCTCGGCCAATGGATGCCCGGCCTTGGCGGCCATGCCCCACCAGCGCGCGGCTTCGAGTGGGTCCGGCGCCTTGCTCGGCGTGCCGGCCAGGCTGATCACACCGACCTGGTAGGCGGCCTTGCCGTCACCCGCCAACGCCGCCAGGCGCAGCAGTCGAACGCCCTCTTCACGAGCACCCAGCCCGACACCGCGAAAGGTCAAAATGTGGCCATAGAAGCTCTGAGCGCCAACGTCACCCAGGTTCGCCATGCGTGCGAACTGGCCTTCGAGCCAGTGCCAGCCCCGCGGCTGGCGCACAAACCATGACCAATGAAACAAACGGCGAGCCAGCCAGTAACCAGCCCGCGCCTTGAGCTTTAAAAACACTCAGGCCTCTGCCGATTCGGGGTATTCGTATTCGAACACTCGCACCACTTCCGATGCATGCCAGGACGCGGCGGCGACACCGTCAGACGGCCCGGAAAAACGCCCCAGACGCTCGACACATTCGAAGAAGCCGGTGCGCGGAAGACGGCTGGCACCCTGGCTGATCACCAGCGAACTACGCAACGGCTGTTCGGCCCTCGCATCCAGTGCGGCCAGATGTTCAAGGGCTGCCGTCAGGGTTTGCATGGCCGGCGTGGGCAATTGCAAGCGCTCCAGCAACGCTCGATACGTCAAGAGATGGCGCTGACGTCGCGCCTGATCCAGCTCCCCAAGCAATCCGTCCCAATGTTGACGACTGATGCGTACGCTCACGATTCATCCCTCCACCCTGGCACCGTCAATTCCCAGGCCAGGCTGCGGCGAATCGCAGCGTCGGGTTGACGCTCGCCACTTTCGATCAAGGCCAGATAAGACGGGCTGATGCCTACCGTGCGGGCCAACGCTTCAATGGCGATGCCCTTCCCTTCGCGCAAACTGCGTAGTTGATCCAGACCGGGAAGAAACGGGTCTGGTGTTGCCACGTGAGGCACTGGCGCTTCGCGTGGCGGTTGCTCGTTGATGCCTGCTGCTTTCAGTAGAGCCTGATATTGAGCCCACGGTAAAACTGCATACTCGGGCTCGCCTTCGCGTGTGATTATCTGAATATCCATGACTTCCCCGTAGGACAACGACACTTAGCGAGTCGGCACTTTTCCCTAGAAGTGTAATCCTAACAGCGGCCAAGGTCGCGCGGGGGTATGAATAAAGGGGGATTCTCAATCAGTTCAGTGTTTTCTCGGGCCCTGAAGCTGAAGTTTTTCCGGGGTGTCAGGCAGACGCTCGACCACCGCCAGCTTTTCCGGCACCTGACGTTTGCGCCAGAGGCGGAAGGCGTTGAGTTCGTCGTCGAGCACTTTCATCAGCCAGGCCAGCACTGCGATGTCATCGAGCATGCCGAACACGGGAAGGAAATCCGGAATGGCATCCACCGGACTGAGGAAATACATCAGGCCTGCGACCACCGAGATCAGCGCCTTCGGGCTGATGGCACGGTACTCCCCACGCCAGTAGGCCAGGCACAGTGCCTGCAACAAGCGCAAATCGTCTTTGACCTTGCCCAGACGATTACCCTGGCTGGCACCTTTGCTGGCAACAGCGAACAGCAGCGTCGGCAAACGCCCGCGTGCGAGCAGGCGCCCGGCGAGTGGCAAGAATCGAGCGAAACTCCAGGGTGCTTTCATCATTCCTCCCACTGAAATGTTATCCACACAAATTGTGGATAACCTTGTGAACAGAGCTGCATTTCACGGCTGAAACCCCCGTTTCATAAGGGTCTCGCTCAGATCGGGCGTTTTTTACTCACATAAAAAAACCCAAGATTTCATTGACTTGGAGCGCCGGCGCCGCTAGCACGGGCCTCTTCAATGGCTATGACTCCAGCGTACAGCAACCGTTCGCTTTGTTTACCTTCGCTAAACGCCAGATGCAACAACGCCCCGCATTAAGCGAGGCGTTGTTGTCAAAGCAGACGCAGATTACTTGGCGGCGTCTTCTTTGGCTGGATCTTTGATCGCCAGCAGTTCCAGGTCAAATACCAGCACCGAGTTGGCTGGAATTGCCGGGCTTGGGCTTTGGGCGCCGTAAGCCAGTTCGCTAGGGATGTACAGTTTGTACTTCTCGCCAACGTGCATCAGTTGCAGGCCTTCGACCCAACCCGGGATCACACCGCTAACCGGCAGATCGATCGGGCTACCGCGCTCGACGGAGCTGTCGAAAACGGTGCCGTTGGTCAGCTTGCCGGTGTAGTGAACGGTCACTACATCAGTCGGCTTAGGCTGTGCGCCATCGGCTTTCTTTTCCACTTCGTATTGCAAGCCCGAAGCGGTGGTCACTACGCCGGCCTTCTTGGCGTTTTCTTCGAGGAACTTCTTGCCGGCAGCGGCCGACTCTTCGCTCATCTTGGCCATACGCTCTTCAGCACGCTTTTGCAGCGCGGCGAAGGCTTCGACCAGCTCCTCGTCTTTGAGTTTCTGCTCTTTCTTGCCGACGGCATCTTCGATGCCCTGGGCTACGGCCTTGGAATCCAGGTCATCCATGCCTTCTTGAGCCAGGCTTTTGCCCATGTTCAGGCCAATGCCGTAGGAAGCTTTTTGCGCCGGAGTTTTCAGCTCTACGCTGGTCTGCGAATCACAACCCGCGAGTACCAGGCTAACCAGGGCTACCGCCGCCGCCAACCGATGCTGTTTCATGCTATTTCCTTGTTCATGCGCCTAAAGGGCAATCGAGTAAAGCCGCGAGCTTATCAGGCGGCCACGACCAATGGCTACCGGCATGAGAGCGGGAAACTTCTGATAAGTTCAGGTGTTTTAACCCATTTGAGCAATGGGATGATGAAGCTTCTGTCATCTGACTCCTACAGACACTGATCCCGGATCCCATAACATGGCGTAATGGCCACTTGCCGCACCTCAGACACTGAGGCATAAGAGAGCTACAACTCGACAAGGAAGTTCATCTTGCGCCTCTTATCTCGCCTCTTAATGCTGGTCGCTGTATTGCTGGGTCTTGGCCTGACCGTAGCGTTGTACTACGTCGCCAACCCCAAGTTACCGAGCTGGTCGCCCGCTCAACAGGTGCATTACCTGGAGCAATGGAGCGCAGAGGACCGCCAGACTTACTATTTCACCCCTCAAGGCACTCAGGTCAAAGGCTTGCACTATGACTGGTTCAACGCCCTCGAGCTGCCCTTCTCGCAGCAACGATTCGCTTCGCCGGACTACCTCGCACGCTTTGGTTTCCTGATCGACCCTGGCCTGAAAGCCACACCCGACAACCCCGGCAATCTGCCCGTCGGGTTTGCCCGTCACAAAAACCCCGGCAGTCAGGACGAGTTTCTCGACATCACGTGCGCGGCCTGCCACACGGGCGAATTGCGCTTCAAAGGCCAGGCGATTCGCATTGACGGTGGCTCGGCACAGCATGTGTTGCCTTCCAGTGTGCCTACATTGAAAGGGGGTAGTTTCGGACAAGCGCTGGTCGCCAGTCTGACCTCGACTTACCTCAACCCCTGGAAATTCGAGCGCTTCGCCCGCAACGTGCTGGGCGAGGACTACGACGCCCGACATCAACAGCTGCGCAATGACTTCAGGGCGTCTCTCCTGACCTTCGTCAAAGTTGCCTGGAACGACACCCACCGTGGGCTCTACCCCACCGAGGAAGGACCGGGCCGCACCGACGCCTTCGGGCGCATCGCCAATGCGGCCTTCGGCGATGCGATTTCCGCCGACAACTACCGCGTGGCTAACGCCCCGGTGGACTACCCGCAGCTGTGGGACATGTGGACGTTCAATTGGGTGCAATGGAACGGTTCGGCGCAACAACCCATGGCCCGCAACATCGGCGAATCGTTGGGCGTGGGCGCCACCCTGAGCTTCTTCGATGCCAGCGGCCAGCCGCTTAAAGGCGATGAGCGCTACCCGTCGAGTGTCCGACTGCGCGACCTGCACCATATCGAACAAACCCTGCAACGACTCAAACCACCGGCCTGGCCTGAAGCACTGCTCGGCGCAGTCGACAAGCCCCTGGCCGCCAAGGGTCGCGAGTTGTTCAGTGAAAATTGCGCCGGTTGCCATATACCGCGCTCGGTCGAAAGTGACGGACGCTGGGTGCAGCATCTGAAAATGCTGCCGGTGGATGTCATTGGCACAGACCCGGGGGCCGCCAACAACATTGCCGACCATCGTTTTGACTTGAGCGCCTTGCAATGGGATGTGACTGAGCTGAAACAACTGGACGTTCACCTACAGCCGACACCCACTGAACCGCTGGACTTGAGCAAGCTGTCGTCGGCCAAAGGGTTGGCCTACATCACCGCTTTCGTCGGCAACCGCGCCTACCGCGACGCGAAAATTCCCACGGCGGAACAACCTGCCATGAATGGTTTCGGCCTGCCGATTGGTGTGCGGGAATTGCGCGCCTACAAGGCACGACCGTTGGCGGGTGTCTGGGCGACGGCGCCCTTTCTGCACAACGGCTCAGTACCGAGCATTTATCAATTGCTCTCGCCTCAGGATGAACGCGCCACCACCTTCTATAAAGGTACGTTCGAGTACGACCCCCAACACCTTGGTTATCGCACCGAGGCCTTTACCGATGGCTTTGTGTTCGACACACGCATCACCGGCAATCACAACAGCGGCCACGAGTTCCGTGCCGGCCAGCGCGGCAATGGCGTGATTGGTCGTCTGCTGCTGCCAGAGGAACGCTGGGCGCTGCTGGAATACCTGAAAGTATTGGGCGGCCCGCTGGAGACACAATTGCCATGAGCACACTTTGGATGCGCTTGGGCGCTTTCCTCGGCAAAACCCTTCTGTGGCTGCTGGGTCTTGGCGTGCTCGCCTGGGCGCTGGCCACGGCATGGTTTGCCTGGCAGCACAGTGGCCCGGTTTCGGCAGATGAATTGATTCCGGAAGGCGAAGCCGCAATGACCCAGGACGTGATTCAGACGGCCGTGCGCATTGTCGATCAACACCGCGAGCCCACCCGCTACCTGCGCGACGCCCATGCCAAGGCGCATGGCTGCGTGAAAGCCGACGTTCAGGTGTTGCCGGACCTGGCTGGAGAGATGCGCCAAGGTGTGTTCAGCGAGCCCGGCAAAACCTGGCAAGCGACGATGCGCCTGTCCAACGGCAATGCGTATCCGCAGTTCGACAGTATTCGCGATGCCCGGGGCATGGCGATCAAATTGCTTGATGTGCCTGGTAAACAACTGCTCGCCGACCAACAGCGTCGCGCCGAACAGGACTTCGTGATGTTCAGTCACCCGAATTTTTTCGTCAGCGATGTCGCCGAGTATCGTCAGAATGTGGCGGCTCAGGCTGACGGCAAGAAGCTGATGGCGTTTTTTCCGGGTTGGGACCCGCGCAGTTGGCAAGTTCGCCATCTGTTTATCGCGTTGGCGACCTTGTCGCCTGCTCCGGAAAGTCCAACCCGGACCACCTACTTTTCGGTGTCGCCCTACAAGTTTGGTGAAGCCAATGCCAAGTTCCGGGTGATACCGGACCCGGATAGCTGCCCGGCCTACACCCTGCCCGCGCAAAACCAGAAATTGCCGAACTTTCTGCGCAACGCGCTGAACCAGCAATTATCTACGGATCGGGTGCCGGCCTGTTTCGTCTTGCAGATTCAGCGCCAGGACCCAAGCCACTACATGCCCATCGAAGACACCAGCATCGAATGGAGTGAAAACGAGGCGCCGTTCCAGACCGTGGCGCGGATCAAAGTCCCCGCGCAGGACTTCGACACGCCAGCGCTGAACCTGCAATGCGACAACCAGTCGTTCAATCCGTGGTTTGGCCTGGAGGCTCATCGGCCGATTGGCGGCATCAACCGTCTGCGTAAGGCGGTGTATGAAGCCGTGAGCGACTACCGGCACAGTCGCAACGCTCAGCAATAAGCCGATAGAAACGAAAAAAGCGACCCGTACAGGTCGCTTTTTTTGTGGAGGCCCGGCAATTGCCAAACCCCGGACAGCAAAAAGCCCGCATTAAGCGGGCTTTCTGTGTGGTGACCTGGCGTTCAGTGTTCCAGGTTACCGAATATGGCGCAGCGGACGGGACTCGAACCCGCGACCCCCGGCGTGACAGGCCGGTATTCTAACCGACTGAACTACCGCTGCGCGTAGCGTTGAAAGTAATGGTGGGTGATGACGGGATCGAACCGCCGACATTCTGCTTGTAAGGCAGACGCTCTCCCAGCTGAGCTAATCACCCTTTACCTTCGTTGCGGGGCACATTATGCCACAGGTTTTCGTAAAGTGTTGATTTAATTGAATAATTTTTCAAATAAATCTGAAAACCAGTGAAACGACGCAACCCACAGGAACAACATGCAAACTTCAGACAGAAAAAAACCCGCGTTAGCGGGCTTTTCCGTGGTGACCTGGCGTTCAGCGTTCCAGGTTACCGAATATGGCGCAGCGGACGGGACTCGAACCCGCGACCCCCGGCGTGACAGGCCGGTATTCTAACCGACTGAACTACCGCTGCGCGTAACACTGAATGCGAATGGTGGGTGATGACGGGATCGAACCGCCGACATTCTGCTTGTAAGGCAGACGCTCTCCCAGCTGAGCTAATCACCCTTCACGTTCGGTGTGGCGCGCATTCTACGGAGCGACCTCACCTCTGGCAAGCACTTTTTTAAATAATTTTCTCAGGCCTTCCAAAGGCTTAGCGAAGGGTTGGCCTATGGCGCCGCTAAGAGAATAATGCCCACCTTTGTATATAAGGAGAGACTTACCCCATGTGGTTCAAAAACCTGCTTATCTATCGCCTGACCCAAGATCTGCCTGTTGATGCCGAGGCGTTGGAAACTGCACTGGCCACCAAACTGGCGCGTCCATGTGCAAGCCAGGAGTTGACCACCTACGGTTTCGTCGCGCCATTCGGTAAAGGCGAAGATGCGCCGCTGGTTCACGTCAGCGGCGACTTCCTGCTGGTCTCGGCGCGTAAAGAAGAACGCATTTTGCCGGGCAGCGTCGTGCGCGACGCTGTGAAGGAAAAGGTCGACGAGATCGAAGCCGAGCAAATGCGCAAGGTCTACAAAAAGGAACGCGACCAGATCAAGGATGAAATCATCCAGGCTTTCCTGCCTCGTGCCTTTATTCGCCGCTCCTCGACGTTCGCCGCCATTGCACCGAAGCAGGGCCTGATCCTCGTCAACTCGGCCAGCCCGAAACGTGCCGAAGACCTGCTGTCCACCCTGCGCGAAGTGATCGGCACCCTGCCAGTACGTCCACTGACCGTAAAAATGTCGCCGACCGCCACCATGACCGAATGGGTCACCACGCAGAAAGCGGCGGACGATTTCTTCGTGCTGGACGAATGCGAGCTGCGTGATACCCACGAAGACGGCGGCATCGTGCGCTGCAAGCGTCAAGACCTGACCAGCGAAGAAATCCAGCTGCACCTGAGCACCGGCAAAGTGGTCACTCAGTTGTCGCTGGCCTGGCAGGACAAACTGTCTTTCGTGCTCGACGACAAGATGGTGGTCAAGCGCCTGAAGTTCGAAGACCTGCTGCAAGACCAGGCCGAACAGGACGGCGGCGAAGAAGCCCTGGGTCAACTGGACGCCAGCTTCACGTTGATGATGCTGACTTTCGGTGACTTCCTGCCGGCACTGGTAGAAGCGCTGGGCGGCGAAGAGACGCCGCAGGGGATCTGATAACAACCGGTTTCTACTAATGAAACCGAACTAATTGTGGGAGCCGGGCTTGCCCGCGATGGCGATCAGTCAGCTATCAATCGGCTGACTGATACACCGCTATCGCGGGCAAGCCCGGCTCTCACAATGATTGAATTCCACCCTGGGATTGCTACTGAATAATAAGGATCAAGCCATGCGCACACTGGCTGCATTGAGTCGTTTTGTCGGCAACACTTTTGCTTACTGGGTATTGATTTTTGCAGTCGTGGCGTTCCTGCAACCGGCCTGGTTCATCGGCCTCAAAGGCGCGATCGTGCCGCTGCTGGGGTTGGTGATGTTCGGCATGGGCCTGACCCTCAAACTTGAAGACTTCGCCGAAGTCGCCCGCCATCCGTGGCGCGTGGCCTTGGGCGTGGTTGCCCATTTCGTGATCATGCCCGGCGTGGCGTGGTTGCTCTGCCAGGCGTTCCACTTGCCACCGGAAATCGCCGTCGGCGTTATCCTGGTCGGTTGCTGCCCAAGCGGTACCTCGTCGAACGTGATGACCTGGCTGGCGCGCGGCGATCTGGCGCTGTCGGTGGCCATCGCCGCCGTCACCACCCTCCTCGCCCCACTGCTGACCCCGGCACTGATCTGGCTGCTGGCGTCGGCCTGGTTGCCGGTGTCCTTCATGGAGCTGTTCTGGTCGATTCTGCAAGTGGTGCTGTTGCCGATCATTCTTGGCGTGGTGGCTCAACGCGTGCTCGGCGCCAAGGTGCGTCATGCCGAGGAAGTCTTGCCGCTGATTTCGGTGGTGAGCATCGTGATCATCGTCACCGCCGTGGTGGCCGCCAGCCAGGCGAAGATCGCCGAGTCCGGCCTGCTGATCATGGCGGTGGTGATGCTGCACAACAGCTTCGGGTATCTGCTGGGTTACTTCACCGGGCGCCTGTTCAAGCTACCATTGGCGCAACGCAAATCCCTCGCGCTGGAAGTCGGCATGCAAAACTCCGGCTTGGGCGCTGCGTTGGCCAGTGCCCACTTCTCCCCGCTGGCGGCGGTGCCGAGCGCTTTGTTCAGCGTGTGGCACAACATTTCCGGGGCGTTGCTCTCAACGTATTTCCGTCGCATGAGCGAGAAAGAAGATCGAAAACTGGCGGCACGGCCCGTCGCCGACTGAGCCACAACTTGATCCCCGGATTAATGATTGGCACTCTATGGCGCATTGCGAGGACGACCTCGCGGCTCGATCGAGTCATTAATCTGGGGACGACCCCGTCAATCGATGGAGGTCTTTCATGTCCTGGATCATCCTGTTTTTCGCCGGCCTGTTCGAAGTCGGCTGGGCCGTCGGCCTGAAGTACACCGACGGTTTCAGCCGCCCCCTGCCCACCGCTTTGACCGTTGCAGCCATGGCCATCAGCCTTGGCTTGCTGGGCCTTGCCATGAAGGAATTGCCGCTGGGTACGGCCTATGCGATCTGGACGGGCGTGGGTGCCGTGGGCACGGTGATCGCAGGGATCATTCTGTTTGGTGAGTCGATGGCGTTGTTTCGGCTGGCCAGTGTGGCGTTGATCATTGCCGGGTTGGTTGGGCTCAAGGTTAGCGCCTAGGCCACTGACGCCATCGCGGGCAAGCCCGGCTCCCACAGGGTCCTTGGAGCGCCTAAAATCTGTGGCACAACACAAAACCTGTGGGAGCCGGGCTTGCCCGCGATGAGGCCCACACAAACTCCAACTATCTAACGGTGCCGCGCAACTCGCCGACCATCGCCTGCAACGCCGCCGGCTGCGCCGCCTCAACGGCCACCGCCGGCCCCGCCACCAACGTCACCCGCGACCACAACCGGCGAAACAACCCCTTGCCCGGATCACGGCTGAAGAAACTCCCCCACAAGCCCTGCAACGCCAGCGGAATCACCGGCACCGGTGTCTCTTCGAGAATCCGCGTCAACCCGCCCTTGAATTCGTTGATCTCCCCATCAGCAGTCAATTTGCCTTCCGGGAAGATGCACACCAACTCGCCATCCTTCAGATACTGCGCTATCCGCTTGAAGGCTCTTTCGTAGATTTGAATGTCTTCCTGACGACCCGCTATGGGAATTGTCCCGGCCGTGCGGAAGATAAAGTTCAGCACCGGCAAGTTGTAGATTTTGTAATACATCACAAAGCGAATCGGCCGACGCACTGCGCCGCCGATCAGAAGTGCATCGACAAAGGACACGTGATTGCACACCAGCAACGCCGCGCCCTCATCGGGAATCAGATCAAGATTGCGATGCTCCACGCGGTACATGGAGTGACTGAGCAACCAGATCATGAAACGCATGCTGAATTCGGGGACAATTTTGAAGATGTAGGCGTTGACGCCGATGTTCAGCAGCGACACCACCAGGAACAGCTGCGGAATCGACAGTTTGACCATGCTCAACAACACGATCGAGACAATCGCCGACACCACCATAAACAGCGCGTTGAGAATGTTGTTGGCGGCAATCACTCGTGCCCGCTCATTCTCGGCGGTGCGCGACTGGATCAGCGCATACAGCGGCACGATGTAGAAACCGCCAAAGATCCCCAGACCCAGGATGTCGATCAGCACCAGCCAGGTGTGGCCAAACCCGAGGATTTCGACCCAGCCATGGCCCGTCACGCTGTCCGCAATTCCACCGGAATGCCACCACAGCAGCAGGCCAAACACGGTCAGGCCAAACGAGCCGAACGGCACCAGGCCTATCTCGACTTTGCGCCCGGAGAGCTTTTCGCACAGCATCGAGCCGAGCGCGATACCGACCGAAAACACCGTCAGAATCAGGGTCACCACGGTTTCGTCGCCGTGCATCCATTCCTTGGCATAGGCCGGAATTTGCGTCAGATAAATCGCCCCGACAAACCAGAACCACGAGTTGCCGACGATCGAACGCGACACTGCCGGGGTCTGCCCCAGGCCCAGTTTCAAGGTGGCCCAGGATTGACTGAAGATGTTCCAGTTCAGGCGCATTTGCGGTGAAGCCGCCGCCGCCCGTGGAATGCTGCGACTGGCCAGGTAACCGAGCACCGCAACGCCAATGATCGCGCTGGAGACGATCGGCGCGTAGTGACTGGACGACATCATGATGCCGGCGCCGATGGTCCCGGCGAGAATGGCCAGGAAGGTCCCCATTTCCACCAGCCCGTTACCGCCGACCAGTTCTTCTTCGCGCAGGGCCTGGGGCAAGATCGAGTATTTCACCGGTCCGAACAGCGCCGAGTGGGTGCCCATGGCAAACAGCGCGACCAGCATCAATGACAGATGATCGAAGAGAAAGCCGACTGCGCCGACCGCCATGATGACGATTTCGCCGAGCTTGATCAGACGGATCAAACGGTCCTTGGCGAACTTCTCGCCGAACTGCCCGGCCAGCGCCGAAAACAGAAAAAACGGAAGGATGAACAACAGCGCACAGAGGTTGACGTAGATCGAGCGGTCACCGTCGATGGTCAGCTTGTACAAAATGGCCAGGATCAACGACTGCTTGAAGATATTGTCGTTGAACGCCCCGAGGGACTGCGTCACGAAAAACGGCAGGAAACGCCGGGTGCGGAGCAAGGTGAACTGTGAGGGGTGACTCATCTTCCATGTGTCCCTGATGTTAGGTAGCGAGTGGCGTGGATACGGTTATTGGAATGTCGAACGTCGATCCAGGCCACACATTACCTAATCTTTGCAGGTTATTTCTTTAATCCTGCAATGCATGGCGAGACGAACAGCTCACCGCGCCAGGCGCCTTTCAGCGTGCGTTGGGCAACGATCATCCACATCACCACCAGCAGGGCCACCAGCACGCAGCCAAAGACACTGAAGAACGTCAGGTTCAAGGTGCTGGCCAGTTTCAACGTCGTCAGCGAGTAAACACCCAACGGGAAGGTAAACCCCCACCAGCCGAGGTTGAACGGAATGCCGTCGCGCAGGTAGCGCACGGTGATCAGCACCGCGATCAGCATCCACCACAAGCCAAGCCCCCACAGCGTGATCCCGGCCACCAGCCCCAGGCCGGCGGCGACTTCCCCTATGCCCGGCAGACCGTTGGCGGCGAAGATTGCCGGTGCGTCGGCCCCCAGCAGCAACATGCCCAGTGCCCCAGTACCAATCGGGCCCAGCGCCAGCCAGCTCGAAGCAGCCATGTTTTCGTGGGGCAGTTTATGCAGCGCCATGCGCAACAACAGGATCGTCAGAATGCTGAACGCGACCGGCAGGGAAAAGGCCCACAGCACGTAGCTCGTCACCAGCACCACCAGTTGCGAATGAGCGTCCACCAAGTGCGGCGCCAGCAAACCACCGCTGGCCGCCGCGACTTCTGCGGCCACCACCGGCAACAGCCAAACGGCGGTCATCTGGTCGATGCTGTGTTCCTGACGAGTGAACATCATGTAAGGAATCAGTACGCCGCACGCGAGCGACATCGCCACATCCAGCCACCAGAGCATTTCGGCGACATGAATCACACCGTCGTCCCAGCGCGGCAGGCCAAACACCAGGAAGCCATTGATGATGGTCGCGAGGCCCATCGGGATGGTGCCGAAAAACATCGACACGGTGGAGTGGCCGAAAATGCGCCGGGCTTCGTCGAAGAACAGCACCCAGCGGGCCGCGTACATGACGCTGAACAACACGAACAACAAAATATTGAACAGCCACAGGCCTTCGGCGAGCGCGCGCAAGCCGGGTATGGCGACGGGCAATTGCGCCAGCGCCAACGCGAGCACGCCGGTGCCCATGGTCGCGGCAAACCAGTTGGGTGTGAACTGACGGATGACTTCACGCGGGTGCTGCAAATGGCTTAAGGGTTTGAAACCGGTTTTGACGCTATTGGGGCATGTCATGGCGAACTCCTGTCCTCTGATGAGGTAGAGCCCATGGTAGAACCGAATAGAATATCTATATAACGGGTAATATCTCTAACTGTTATCTGTTTTGCAGATATAGAGTCAAATACTGCCTTCTGATTCGATCACCAATATCCGTGCCGCGCCCTGCGGATGGGCCACATGCTCGGTGCCGACGGACGCATAAAAAATGTCGCCGACGTCGAGCAGCGCTGCCTTCTCGATGCCCTCTTCGCGGTAACGCATCTGCACCTGCCCATCCAGCACCACGAACACTTCCTGGCCATCGTTGACGTGCCATTTATAAGGCTGATCGGTCCAGTGCAAACGCGTGGTGATGCCGTTCATGTTGGCGATGTCCAGCGCCCCCCAGGCACGGTCAGCGGTGAAGGATTTGCTGCGGATGATTTTCATCGGGGCGGTCCGTCGAATGAGTGGCGAGGCCTAGGCTAACGATCAACGCACATCAGCGCCACAGACTTTCAATGAGCGCTGAAGCATCAGGGCCAGTAACGCGCCAACGGACAACACAATCAAAATCAGGCCATACCCATCGGTTGTTGCGACCAACCCGAAGGCTCGGATCAGATTCCCCGCCAGCAACGATGGCAAACAGAACGCCAGGTAACTGAGTACATAAAACGCCGACATCAACCCTGCGCGCTCATGGGGTAAAGCCAACGGCACCAGACTGCGCACGGCCCCCAGAAAACCGGCACCGAAGCCACATCCAGCGACAAGCGTACCCAGGAAAAACAGCGACAGGCTGGCGCTGTGCACGCCCAGTAACACCAGGACAATGCCCATCGGCAGCAGACTCGCCCCCAACCGTAGCGCCAGGGCGGCAGGTCGATTGCGCAGGGTGAAAATCATCAATGCCCCGGTGAGTGTCAGCGCGGCAACGGTCGAGCCGGCAATCAGGTTCGAGGTGGAACCGGTGGCCGCGCGTACCAACGAAGGCGCCAGGGACGCATAAAAACCACCGAGCGCCCACGTCGCGGTGTTGAGCGGCAACACCCGCCACAAGGTGGGGCGCGCCTGAACCGGCACATGCAGGGTCGGTCGCAATGACGCCCATGCCCCGGCCTGTCGCGAGACACTTTCCGGTAAACGCCAGCTGTACAACGCCTGCAACGCAAACAGAACCAGCAGCAGCCAGTAGGTCAAGTGCAGCGGCGCCGGGGCAAATTCTGCCAGTAAGCCGCAGCCCATACCGCCGAGGGCCATGCCGATCAACGGCGCAACGCTATTGATCAACGGCCCTTGCTGGCGGTCAGTGTCCAGCAGCGTGGCACTGAGCACCGCGGTTGCCATGCCGGTGGCAAACCCTTGCAGCACCCGCGCGCTGATCAGCCACGTGACGCTGTCAGCGTAGATAAACAGCAACATCGCCAGAGCATTCAGCACGACCGCGGTGAAAATCACCGGTTTGCGCCCAAGGTAATCCGACAGCGACCCGACCGTCAGCAGCGCGGCCAGCAGGCTCAAGGCATAGACGCCGAAAATCAGGGTCAGGGTGGCCGCCGAAAAATGCATCTGCTCCTGGTACAAGCGATACAACGGCGTCGGCGCCGTGGAAGCCGCCAGAAAACTGAGTAAAGTGATCGCCAGGAACCCCAGGCTGGCACGGTTTGAATGGGAACTGGACATCAGCACACTCCGCAAAAGCTAATTTTTTGCTTTTGCGGAGTGTGCTACCGACCAAAGCTTAAAGCAAATTCTTTGTGTTAAGGTCCGCTGCATGGCTTTTACCACCCATGCCCAGCTAGTCAGCGGGTTGCGGCGAGAACAGGAAACACGCAATGACAGGCCCCACTTTACGTCCCGGCGGCCGAAGCGCCCGGGTGCAGGAATCAATTCACAAAGCCGTGCACGCACTGCTCGAAGAGCAGGACCGCGCCAGCGTGACCGTGCCGCAAATCGCAGCGCGCGC
Source organism: Pseudomonas sp. C9 (assembly GCF_002000165.1). Classification (NCBI taxonomy): domain Bacteria; kingdom Pseudomonadati; phylum Pseudomonadota; class Gammaproteobacteria; order Pseudomonadales; family Pseudomonadaceae; genus Pseudomonas; species Pseudomonas sp. C9. Next base: position 1,301,742 of record NZ_MPAK01000001.1, read on the forward strand.
AGGGGTTACGCCGTCCACCATCTATCGACGCTGGGGGGATTTGTCAGCGCTGCTGGCGGACGTCGCGCTCGCCCGTATGCAACCGGAAACCGAGTCGGCCAATACCGGCAGCCTCTCGGGTGATGTGCAGGCCTGGGCGGAACAGTATCTGGACGAGATGAGCTCCGAACCCGGTCGCAACATGCTGCGCGACGTTCAATCAAGCCTCAAACCCAGTTATTGCGCGACGATCATTGGCGGACAGTTACAGCTGATTCTGGATCGCTACCCGAATGAGCCCAAACCGGATGTCGATCGGCTGATCAACATGGTGGCGGCGCCCATTGTGTTTCGTATCCTGTTTGCGCAGGCGCCGCTGGAGGTTGAGGAGCTGCATCGGTTGATCGCGATTGCGTTGAACCAGTAAGGGCTTGCTCGCAAAGGGCCCCGAAAAGACACCCTTGATCCCCCTGCGCCCCCGCGCCAAGTCTCGACCTTGGTCGACACTGACTAACCGGGGCGGTCGTGCGAGACTGTCTGACCGGGCGGGAGTCCCGGCTGTCTTTTGTCTGGAGTTCCCATGTCGCTGTCCAGCGGGCTGATCGCCGCCGTCGCCCTGGCCTATATGGCCATCATGTTCGCCATCGCCTTTTACGGTGACCGTCGCAGCACACCGTTGCCGCCGCGAGTGCGCGCCTGGGTGTACAGCCTGTCGCTGGCCGTTTATTGCACCAGTTGGACCTTCTTTGGCGCCGTGGGCCAGGCCGCGGAACAGCTCTGGTCGTTCCTGCCGATTTACCTCGGGCCGATCCTGCTGTTAGTGGGCGCGCCCTGGGTCCTGCAAAAAATGGTGATGATCAGCAAGCAGGAAAACATCACCTCCATCGCCGACTTTATCGCCGCCCGTTACGGCAAATCTCAGTCGTTGGCGGTGGTGGTGGCGCTGATTTGCCTGGTGGGCGTGCTGCCCTACATCGCGCTGCAGCTCAAGGGCATCGTGCTTGGCGTGAACCTGCTGATTGGCGCGGGCGCCGACGCCATGGGGGTTCGCGCTCAGGACACGGCGCTGATTGTGTCGCTGGTGCTGGCGCTGTTCACCATTGTCTTCGGTACCCGCAACCTCGATGCCACGGAACACCACCGTGGCATGGTGCTGGCGATTGCATTTGAATCACTGGTCAAGCTGTTCGCCTTTCTTGCCGTCGGCGCGTTCGTCACGTTTGGTCTGTACGACGGTTTCGACGATCTGTTCAACCAGGCCATGCTCGCACCGCGCCTGGAGCAATACTGGAAGGAAACCGTCAATTGGCCCTCGATGGTGGTGCAGACCGGCGTGGCGATGATGGCGATCATCTGCCTGCCCCGGCAGTTCCACGTGACGGTGGTGGAAAACATTGATCCTCAGGATCTGCGCCTGGCCAAATGGGTGTTCCCGGCCTACCTGGCGTTGGCTGCACTGTTTGTAGTACCCATCGCCCTCGCAGGCCAGATGCTGCTGCCCAGCTCGGTGTTGCCGGACTCCTTCGTCATCAGCCTGCCCCTGGCGCAGGCTCACCCCGCCCTTGCCTTGCTGGCGTTTATCGGTGGCGCTTCGGCGGCAACCGGCATGGTGATCGTCGCCAGCGTGGCACTGTCGACCATGGTGTCCAACGACATGCTGTTGCCATGGTTGCTGCGACGCAATAATGCCGAGCGGCCGTTCGAAGTGTTCCGCCAGTGGATGCTCTCGGTGCGCCGCGTGAGCATTGTGGTGATTTTGCTCCTGGCCTACGTCAGTTATCGCTTGCTGGGTTCGACCGCCAGCCTGGCAACCATCGGCCAGATTGCCTTTGCTGCCGTGACGCAACTGGCCCCGGCCATGCTCGGCGCGCTGTACTGGAAACAGGCGAATCGCCGGGGCGTGTTCGCGGGCCTCGCCGCCGGGACGTTCCTCTGGTTCTACACCCTGATCTTGCCGATAGCGGCCCTCAGCCTCGGCTGGTCCCTGAGCAGTTTTCCTGGGTTGGCCTGGCTGCACAGCAACCCGATGAACCTGCCGATCACCCCACTGACCCAAGGCGTGGTGCTATCGCTTGCGGGTAATTTCACGTTGTTCGCCTGGGTGTCCGTACTGTCGCGCACGAGGGTGTCGGAGCATTGGCAGGCGGGCCGATTCATTGGCCAGGAAATCAGCGCGCGCCCCAGCGCCCGTTCGATGCTGGCGGTGCAGATCGATGATCTGCTGCAACTGGCGGCGCGTTTCGTCGGCGAAGAACGGGCGCGCCAGAGCTTCATCCGATTCGCCTACCGTCAGGGTAAAGGCTTCAACCCGAATCAAAACGCCGACGGTGAATGGATCGCCCACACCGAACGTTTGCTGGCGGGTGTACTGGGTGCTTCCTCGACACGCGCGGTGGTAAAAGCCGCCATCGAAGGCCGAGAAATGCAACTTGAAGACGTCGTGCGGATCGCCGACGAGGCGTCGGAAGTGCTGCAGTTCAACCGCGCCCTGCTGCAAGGTGCCATCGAAAACATTACCCAGGGCATCAGCGTGGTCGACCAGTCTCTGAAACTGGTGGCCTGGAACCGGCGTTATCTGGAGCTGTTCAATTACCCGGATGGACTGATCAGCGTCGGCCGGCCGATTGCCGACATCATTCGCTACAACGCCGAGCGCGGCTTATGCGGCCCCGGCGAAGCCGAAGTGCACGTCGCCCGCCGTCTGCACTGGATGCGCCAGGGTCGCGCCCATACCTCTGAACGGCTGTTCCCCAACGGGCGGGTAATCGAGCTGATCGGCAACCCGATGCCCGGTGGTGGTTTCGTCATGAGTTTCACCGACATCACCGCGTTCCGCGAAGCCGAACAGGCGCTGACCGAAGCCAACGAAGGCCTGGAGCAGCGGGTGACCGAGCGCACCCACGAGCTGTCGCAACTCAACGTCGCGTTGACCGAAGCCAAGGGCACCGCCGAGTCCGCCAACCAATCGAAAACCCGTTTTCTCGCAGCCGTCAGCCACGACTTGATGCAACCACTGAACGCCGCGCGCCTGTTCTCCGCCGCCCTGTCCCACCAGGACGATGGCTTGTCCGCTGAGGCACAGAAGCTGGTCCATCACCTGGACAGCTCATTGCGCTCTGCCGAAGATTTGATCAGTGACCTGCTGGACATTTCCCGTCTGGAAAACGGCAAGATCAACCCTGACATCAAGCCATTCGCGCTCAACGAACTGTTCGACACGCTCGGCGCCGAGTTCAAGGCGCAGGCTCAGGAACAAGGGCTGACGTTCAACGTTCGCAGTAGCACATTGCGGGTCGACAGCGACATCAAACTGCTGCGACGAATTCTGCAAAACTTCCTGACCAATGCATTTCGCTACGCCAAAGGGCCCGTGCTGCTCGGCGTTCGCCGGCGCAAGGGAGAGTTGTGCCTGGAGGTCTGGGATCGGGGACCGGGCATTGCGCCAGACAAGCTGCAGGTGATTTTCGAAGAATTCAAACGCCTCGACAGTCACCAGACTCGTGCCGAGAAAGGCCTGGGGCTGGGTCTGGCAATTGCCGATGGCCTGTGTCGCGTCTTGGGACACACGCTGCAAGTTCGCTCCTGGCCGGGGCGCGGCAGTGTGTTCAGTGTCAGCGTGCCGCTGGCCCGGGCGCAAACCGTCGTGGCGACACCGACCGCTGAACTCAACGGCCATGTGTTGAGCGGCGCGCAGGTGCTGTGCATCGATAATGAAGACAGCATCCTGATCGGCATGAACAGCCTGCTGACGCGCTGGGGTTGCCAGGTCTGGACCGCGCGCAATCGGGATGAATGCGCAGCGCTGCTCGAAGACGGTGTACGCCCGCAACTGGCGCTGGTGGACTACCACCTCGATCATGGCGACACCGGGACGGAGCTGATGGCGTGGCTGCGCACCCAAATGGGAGAGCCGGTGCCAGGCGTGGTGATCAGTGCCGATGGCCGGCCGGAGATGGTGGCACAAGTGCATGCGGCGGGGCTGGATTATTTGGCCAAACCGGTGAAACCGGCGGCGTTACGGGCGCTGCTGAGTCGGCATTTGCCGTTGTAGCGCGACAGGCCGCGCCCTAACTGAAAATTTACTCGGGCAACTCGACCAGGCCATCCACATCGGTCATCGCCCGCTCCAGCAAATCGGCCGGCAAACTCTTGCTGGCTCGCGCGCCGAGCAACTTCAATTGTTCGCTGCGACTGACCAGATTTCCGCGCCCCTCTGTCAGCTTGTTGCGCGCAGAGCTGTAGGCTTTGTCCAGTTGCTGCAAGCGATTGCCGACTTCGTCCAGGTCCTGGATGAACAACACGAACTTGTCGTACAGCCACCCCGCTCGCTCGGCGATTTCACGGGCGTTCTGACTTTGCCGTTCCTGCTTCCACAGGCTGTCGATGACCCGCAGCGTGGCCAACAACGTGGTGGGGCTGACGATCACAATGTTGCGGTCGAAGGCTTCCTGGAACAGTGTCGGCTCGGCCTGCAAGGCGGCGGAGAACGCGGCCTCGATCGGTACGAAGAGCAAAACAAAATCCAGGCTGTGCAAGCCGTCGAGCCGTTTGTAATCCTTGCCGGCCAGGCCTTTGACGTGATTGCGCAGTGACAGGACATGCTGCTTGATGGCGATCTGGCCGATGGTGTCATCTTCAGCCGCCACGTATTGCTGATAGGCCGTAAGGCTGACCTTGGAGTCGACCACCACCTGCTTGTCGCCCGGCAGGTAAATAATCACATCCGGCTGGAAACGCTCCCCGTTCGGGCCCTTGAGGTTGACCTGGGTCTGGTACTCACGACCCTTCTCCAGGCCCGCGTGCTCCAGCACTCGCTCGAGAATCAGCTCGCCCCAGTTGCCTTGGGTTTTCTGCCCTTTGAGCGCACGAGTGAGGTTGGTGGCTTCGTCGCTCAGGCGCAGGTTCAGCTGCTGCAGGCGCTCCAGCTCCTTGGCGAGCGAGAAACGCTCGCGGGCTTCGGCCTGATAACTTTCCTCGACGCGCTTTTCGAAGGACTGAATGCGTTCCTTCAGAGGATCAAGCAACTGACCCAATCGCTGCTGGCTGGTTTCGGCAAAGCGCTGCTCGCGCTCGTCGAAAATCCTGCCCGCCAGTTCTGCAAACTGCGCCCGCAGCTCATCTCGCGAACCTTGCAGGTCACTGAGGCGCTGCTGATGGCTTTCCTGCTGCTCACGCAGTTCGGCCTTGAGGGAGGCCGCCTGGGTGTCCAGGCGACGCAGCTCAGCCTCTTTGCCGGAGCGTTCAATGTTCCAGGCATGGGCCGCATCGCGGGCGTCGTCGCGCTCGATTTGCAGCAGTTCGACTTCACGGCGCGCGGCGGCGAGGTCTGCTTGTCTGGCGGCGTTAGCCTGGCTCAGATCAGCGACTTCATCGCGACACGCATCGAGTTGGGCGTTCAAGCCGTCCTGCGCCAGTTGGGCCATGGCCAGCCGTTCTTCCAGCAGTGCAACCTCGGCCTGCGAGGAGCTCGCACGGCGCTGAATTTGCCAAGCCAGTACCAGCAATGGCAGGCCAGCGCCCGCCAGACCGAGTAATAGGCTGGTCAAGTCCATAGCCATAGAGATTCCTGCTGATGAGATAAAGCTTGAAGGTTAACCAAGGCAACCGGACTTGGACAGCTCAGTCTTCGATCAGGCCCAGTTCCTGTAGGGCGCGTGTATCTCCTGCTCGCGCGGCTTGGCGCAACAGGTCCTGGCCGATGCGGCGATCACGGGCATTGCCGCATTCGCGGCACATCAATTGCCCGAGACGGCTTTGCGCGGCCACGACGCCTTCACGGGCAGGCTGTTTAAGCAAACGCCCGGCGAAGTGCTTGATGTTGGGGTTATCCCCAAGGCGTGGACTGTCCAGCAACCACTCTGCCACGCGCATTGAAAAGCGCTTGGGCGGGGTAACACTTGAGGGCGTTGAGGTAGCAGGGTTTGATACTGAGCGAAACTTCATAAAGCACTGTAGGGCAAATCCGAAGGCGCGCAACTCTACTCTTTTTTTCTTACAGGTAAAGCCCAAAAAAACCCGGCACGCCCGTGCTAGAGCAAGCGCTCGGGACAATCCACAGAAGCTGTGGATAACTCAGTGGACAACCGCCCTTGAACTCGCGCAAAGCCCTGTGGAATGGGGCTCGCAGTCAAACTGACGATTTTTTCACCAGTAAAAAAAAGCGATGTTTTTCATTGACTTAAATTTTCAACACAGGCACCCACTGCGACTGAGGCGTGGATGACAGTGGGGTTACAGTCTGCGCAACTTATGTGCACAAGTACCTACGAGGCGGTTATATCGCTGCCCTTTTTCGGCGCATATTTGCCTGGCTTCTGGGGATAAACCGGGAAAACCCTTGATCCAGGCAGATCGCGGCCCGATGAACGACCGCCACCACCGGTCGGAATGTGGACGATTGCGGGGCACATCGTCCGACCTCACGAATTCTTTTTGCTAACACACTTCCTTTCTGAAATTCAATCCGTTAGTATCCGCGGCGTTAGTACCAAGCTGAAAGTCAATTCTGGTCGAACAAATCCTCGCGGTCAGCCTTCCCTCAAGAGAAGCCTCCACCGACAAAACAGGATCGACCACCTCGATGGTTTCCAGGTAAACCTTGCGCCAACACAGCCTTCGAACAAAAGCGAAGGGTGTTGCGAAGCTCACTTACTCTGACCGAACCAGCCTGCAAATTGATCAGGATCTTCACCCCGGGCCCAGAACCTTTGCCCTTGATGTGTTGCCTGCCCTCCTAAGTACCTACCTGCCAGCCCAAGCGCGCCAATTATCAGCGCTTCAAACTGGCTGCTTTGTTCCAGTCGGGTTCTTCGTTCGACCAACGGTGGTCGTCGTCACTGGAACGTTTTAATTTTGCACGGCTCTTATCCGTGTCGCTTGTAGGAACACCAACACTATGTCTACTCAAATCCACACTCAGGATGCCATCCGCACCCTAACCAACGCTTTTGCACCAATGAACTGCCTGATCATGGCCGCTCGCAAAGGCTGCTTCAGTTTCACCCTGGTCAACGAACACGGCATCGCTCGTCACAGCGAACGCCTGTACCCCGATCAATACTCCAGCGCAGAGCCGCTGCAGGCCGTGATCGAGCGTACCCGCCAGGCATTGATCGCCTGAGACGCCAGAAAGACTGAAAAACCGAAAAGCCCTGCTCAAAAAGCGGGGCTTTTTATTACCCGTTATTTCTCTTTTCACCCCCAGCGGCTAAGCACTAACCGATATAACGGTTATAACTCGAAGCTGGAAATATTTTAAAAACAGTCCTTTACAACGCGAATATGACACTACACTTCAACTCAAGCGGCGTGATCCGCTTCCGGCGAGCCTGATTCGATCCACCGCTGCCAAGGCCCCTTCAGGTATCGCCGCCCACTTCATGTTTCGAGGGCTTTATGGGTATCGCTGCCAGCGAACTGTGCCGTTATGTGATTCGTCCGACACTGATTTACCTCGGACGCCATAGCGCAACCGCCGAATCCCTGCTGCTGGGCATCGCCGCCAGCCAGTCTGCCCTTGGTTCCGCCCTGCATGACCGCCGTGGCCACGGCCTCTACCGAATCGCCGAACCCCGCCACCAGGCACTCTGGGATCATTACCTGGCCCTGGACCCCGAACGCGCGAGCCTCGTGCGCGGCCTGGCCAGCCAACATGCCTTTCTCAGTGGGCCGCACCTGGAATTGACCGTTAACCTGCGTTACGCCACCGCCATCGCCTGGCTGCTGGTAGAAGAACAGAACACACCCCTCCCCGCCGCCGATGACTTGTTGGGCATGGCCCGCATCTGGCGTCAGACCTTTCAGCCTCAAGGACGCCTGCGCGACTTCACCTGCGCCTGGCAAACTTGTGTTTCACCACTGAATCAGGTCGCTTGCTGACCCACCAGTTCTGAAAGATCGTGCAACCGGTCGCGAATCTGGTCGGATTGTCCTACAAAACCGCTCTAACTCAAGCCATACAGCCTATAGCGCTGGGACGAAAATGTTGGTAGTTTTCGCCCCGGTGATCACCAGGAGTTCTAATAATGAAAAAAGTAATGCTCAAAACTACCCTTAGCCTCGCCGTTACCCTGGCATCCACCCAGATCTTTGCAAGTGGCTTCGCCATTAACGAACAAAGCATTAGCGGGATGGGTACAGGTTTTGCCGGGCGATCTTCCGCTGCCGATGACGCAAGTACAATTTTTGGCAACCCTGCCGGCATGTCCCGCATCAAGCGTGAACAAGTCACCGGCGGTGTTGCGATGATCGACGCACACACTGACATCAGCCACGCAAGCTCCTTCCCGAACGGCGGCAGCAACGACGGCGACATGGTACCGTTCATCGCCGTACCTATGGGCTACTACGTCAAGCCAATCGACGACCACTGGGCCTTCGGTATTGGCGTGTACGCGCCGTTCGGTCTGGTAACCGACTACGAAAACAACTTTGCCGGTCGTTACTTCGGTAGCAAGAGCGAAGTAAAAATCGCCACTCTGCAACCGACTGTCAGCTACGCCTTCAACGACAAGGTTTCCATCGGTTTCGGCCCGACCATCAACCGCATCGACGGCACCCTGGAATCGAACCTGTCGATCACCCAGGCCGCGCCAGATGGCAAGGTCAAGATCAAAGGTGACGACACCGCGCTGGGCTACAACATCGGCGTGCTGGTTCAAGCCACCGACAGTACTCGCGTCGGCCTGACCTACCACTCGAAAGTGAAGTACAAGCTCGAAGGCAGCACCAAGGTCAACTACGGCGTGCTGGGCCTGATCGGCCAGAACCCGAATCAGAAATACGACGCTTCGCTGGACGTGACCACGCCTGAATCGGTGGACTTCTCGGTTACTCACCAGCTCGACGACAAGTGGACTCTGTACGCAGGCAGTACCTGGACTCGCTGGAGCCGCCTGAAAGACATCACCGTCGAAAACAGTGGTGTTCCAACCGTTCTGAACGGCCAATTCGGTACCATCACCGAAGAACAGAACTGGCACGACACCTGGGCTCACGCCATCGGCGCGTCCTACCAGCTGAACAAGGAATGGGTACTGCGTGGTGGTCTGTCCGTTGACCAGGCACCGACCAACAACGTCGACCGTTCCCCACGCATCCCGACGGGCGATCGCAAGGCATTCAGCCTGGGCGCTGGCTGGAGCCCGACCAACGACCTGACCATCGACCTGGCGTATTCGTACCTGCGTGAAGAGTCGGTCAAGATCAACAACTCCAACGACCGTGGCCAGACCTACAACGCCAAGTATGAAAACTGGGCGAGCGGTTTCGGTCTCGGCGCAACTTACCGCTTCTGATGATTCACGGCGAACCTGAACCACTCGCCGGCTGAATCAAAAAAGCCCCGCTCTCTGGTTACAGAGGCGGGGCTTTTTAGTGGGCGTCGATCAGGGCTGGGAAGCCAGGGCTTGCTCCACTGCAGCGATGAACTCGGGATCGTCAGGCTTGGTCAGGCTGGAGAAATTGGCGATGACGTTGCCTTTGCGATCAACCACGTATTTATAGAAATTCCATTTGGGCGCGCTGGTCTGTTTGGCCAGAACCTTGAACAGGTGCGTCGCGTCTTCGCCTCGCACTGACTGCGGTTCGGTCATGGTGAAGGTCACGCCGTAATTCACGTAACAGACCTTGGCGGTCTCGGCGGTGTCCTTGGACTCTTGCTTGAAATCGTTGGACGGAACGCCAATCACCTCCAGCCCCTGCCCCTTGAAGCGCTGATTGAGCGCCTCAAGGCTTTTGAACTGTGGGGCGAAACCGCAGTGGCTCGCGGTATTGACCACCACCAGCGGCTTACCTTCAAACCGTTGGCACAGGTCGATGGACTCCTTGGCGCGCAGCTTTTGCAGTGATCCTTGCAACAGCTCCGGGCACTCGGCCGCGCAGGCCAGCCCGGTAAACGTCACCAGCAACGCGGGGACTGCAATCCAGCGCATCAGCATGTCGGTGCATCCTTGATAAGTCGTCAATAGCGACGTTACTCGCCCTCGCCGCTCGCTAGCAAGCACCCATGCCCAGCTGCATCAACGCGAGCCCGCCCTGATGCCAGCCCCACCATGACAACGCCAGCAACAAGGCGCAGACAACCGCTAGAGCGATCCGCGGCCACAGACTGTTCATATCGCACTCATTAGTGATTGCAGCCGCGCTACCGGTCGCTCACGCACCGGCCAGTTGAGGGCAGCGGCCGCCAGACTCAAGAGAATTGCCACTTGCCAAATCAAGTCGTAACTCCCGGTTCGGTCATACACCACCCCGCCCAACCAGCCGCCCAGAAACGAGCCGAGCTGGTGAAACAGGAAAACAATCCCGCCGAGCATGGACAGGTTTCGCACACCGAACAAGGTCGCCACGGTGCCGTTGGTCAACGGCACGGTCGACAACCACAGGAAACCCATGGCCATGCCGAACAGGTATGCCGTGGTCGTGGTGACCGGCGCCCACAGGAACAGCGCAATCACCACCGCCCGCAGCAAGTACAAACCGGTGAGCAAGCGCGGTTTTGACATGCGCCCGCCAAGCCAGCCTGCGGTGTATGTGCCGAAGATGTTGAACAACCCGATCAGCGCCAGCACCGTCGTGCCGACCGTCGCCGGCAGGTGCTGATCCACCAGATACGCCGGCAAATGCACGCCGATGAACACCACCTGGAAACCACAGACGAAAAAGCCGAACGCGAGCAGCCAGAAACCCGAATGGGAACAGGCTTCACGCAGCGCTTCGCGGAGGGTTTGCTCGTGCCCCAGTGTCGGCAGCGGCTTGTCCTTGAGCATGCTCACCAACGGCACGATTAACGCCACCAACAGGCCCAGCACCAGCAACGCGGCGGACCAGCCGAGCCAACCAATCAACCCCAGCGTGCCCGGCAACATCGCGAACTGACCGAACGAACCGGCGGCACTGGCGATGCCCATGCCCATGCTGCGCTTCTCGGGCGGCACCGCACGCCCCACCACGCCGAGGATCACCGAGAACGAGGTGCCCGACAGACCGATGCCGATCAGCAGGCCGGCGCTCAGGGACAGGGTCACGGCGGAATCGGACAAGCCCATGAACACCAGGCCCAGCGCATACAACACACCACCGACCAGCACCACTTTGGCCGCACCGAAACGGTCGGCCAGCGCGCCGGTGAAGGGCTGCGCCAGGCCCCAGATCAGGTTTTGCAAGGCGATGGCAAATGCAAACGTCTCACGCCCCCAGCCGAACTCCGCGCTCATCGGCGCCAGAAACAGCCCGAAGCCGTGCCGCACGCCCAAAGACAACGCAAGGATCAGCGCACTCCCCAATAACACCCAACCGCAAGTACGCCACATCGATGTCATTTCTTATTCTCCGGTAGCGGGTATATACCCGCTTAAGATCGGAAAAACCGGCCTTACGCCAGTTCGTCCAGCAGTCGCAGCAAGGTTTCACGTTTCTCGGCGCCCAGGCGGTCAACCAACCGCTGTTGCGCCGCCTCCCAGGCCGGCAAGGCGGCCTTCAGTCGCTCGGCACCGGCCTCGGTGAGGCGAACAATGCGATTGCGCATGTCCTCGCCCTCGGCCAGCGCTACCAGCCCTTCGCCTTCAAGCACGCGCAAATTGCGCCCCAAGGTGCTGCGGTCCAGGCCCATGGCCTCGGCCAAGGTGGAAATACTCGGTTGATCCAGTCGTTGCAAATTACACAGCAAAGAATACTGGGCAACGTTGATTCCGAAGCCGTCCAGAGCGCCGTCGTAATGCCTGCTGACGCCACGGGCGGCGCGACGCAGGTTGATGCATAAACATTGGGAGTCGAGCATGGTGCGTGTATATACCCGTGGTTGTGTTAAATCAAGTTACATGATGTGGGAAGATTAGAAGATCGCCAAGCCCACCAGCACCGCCACCTCCAGCAATTCCAAGAGTGCGCCGGCGGTGTCGCCAGTCGTACCACCCAATCGCCGCACCATTTGCCGCCGTAAGCAGGCGAACACCACCGCCGCTAAAACTACCGCGACGACACCGCTCAGACCCGCGATCAATACACAGGCCAATGCGCTGACCGCCAACACCTGCTTACCGGCCAATCGCGGCAGATGATCGGCCAGCGCTTGCCCCAACCCGCCAGCGCGCACGTACGGCGTGGTCAGGAACAAACCCAGCATCGCGCTGCGGCCGATCAGCGGAACGATGACCAGGAAAATACTGTGCGGCTGCTCGATCAACGCCAGCAATGCGGCGAACTTCAGCAGCAGCACCAACACCAGCGTCACCACGGCAATCGGGCCGCTGCGCGGGTCCTTCATAATCGTCAGTGTGCGCTCACGGTCGCCGAAACCTCCGAGCCACGCGTCGGCACTATCGGCCAGACCGTCCAGGTGCAACCCGCCGCTGAGCAAGACCCAAACCGTCAGCAACAACGCCGCATGCAGCAACAACGGTGTGCCCAGCAACAGCCCATTCAGCGCCCACAGAATCGCGCCAAACAGCAGCCCCACCAGCGGATAAAACAGCAGCGACCGGCCCAGCTCCTGAGGCGTCGGCATGCCGGGCAGACGAATCGGCAGACTGCTCAAAAATTGCAGGGCGATCCAGAACGGCAGCATGTTCAGTTCGCTTCCTTGAGAATGACGCCGGCCTCGACGCTCAACGAAAACAACGCACCATGAGCGACTTCGACATTGAGCAACTGCTCCCGAGGCAACCCGCGCGCTTGCGCCAGCAACAAACGCATGACGCCACCATGGCTGATCAACAGAATCCGCTCGCCAGCGTAGGCCACGGACAGGCGTTCGATGGCCGCCAATACCCGAACGGAAAAATCTGCCACTCGCTCGCCATCCGGCGGTGTAAACGAATAGGGATCAGCCCAGAACTGCCCCAACGCCTCGGCATCGGTGTCCATCAACGCCGCTGCGCTCTGCCCTTCCCAGGCACCGAAGTGCAGCTCTTGCAGGTCTTTATCCAACTGCACCGGCAAACCCAGTTGCACACCGAGCTCTTCAGCGAAGCGCGCACAACGCTGCAACGGCGAACTGACCAAGCGGTCCCACGGCCCCTGCTCGATCACCGCCGCGCGCATCTGCTCCCAGCCCTTGGCGGTCAGCGCGTCGTCGAGACTGCCGCGCAACCCGCCACCGAGTTCGGTCTCACCATGGCGCAACACGTCCAGACGCAACGTCATACCGGACGATCCGCAACCGCCGCTTCGGCGAAGGTCGCCATCTGCCCGTGCAGATCGCAAGCCAGACGCAACAACGGCACGGCCAACGCGGCACCGCTGCCCTCGCCCAGTCGTAACCCCAGGTCCAGCAGGGGTTCGGCGTTCAGGCTTTCCAGTACATGACGATGGCCCGGCTCGGCACCCCGATGGCCAAACAACAACCACGAGCGGCACTCAGGATTCAAATGCACCGCCACCATTGCCGCGACGCTGCAAATGAATCCGTCCACCAGCACGGCCACACCTTCTTGCGCACACGCCAGGTACGCCCCCACCAGCGCGGCTATTTCAAAGCCGCCCAGATTGAACAGCGTCTGCAAAACGTCCCCGCGTTGAGCACTGTGCAGCGCCAACGCACGCTCGATAACCTGGGCTTTGTGATTGACACCCGCCGCGTCCAGACCGGTGCCCGGCCCGGCCAGATGCGCTACCGGGCAATCGAGCAAGGCACAGGCCAACGCACTGGCTGCGGTGGTGTTGCCAATGCCCATTTCGCCGCCGATGAACAACTGCGCTCCTGCCGCGAGGGCGCGCCGCACGCTGTCACGACCGGCGTGCAAGGCGAGTTCACCCTGGGCGGCGGTCATGGCCGGGCCTTTGACGAAATTCGCCGTACCGGGGCCAATGTTCAGATGACGCACACCCGACAGATTCAGCGTCGGCGTCACCGTACCCAGATCCACCACTTCAAGGGACGCGCCCAATTGCCGCGCCAATACGCTGATCGCTGCGCCACCGGTGACGAAGTTGTGCAGCATTTGCCCGGTGACTTCCTGAGGAAACGCCGACACGCCTTCCGCCACGACACCATGGTCACCGGCAAAAATCGCGATCCACAGTTGATCCAGACTGGGTTTGACTTGCCCCTGCAATCCGGCCAATTGCACCGCCACCGATTCCAGTCGACCGAGCGAGCCGGCCGGTTTGGTCAGCTGTTGTTGGCGCGCCATGGCCTGTTCGATGGCGTGAGCATCGATCGACTTGCACGGGTTCAGCCACCAGGATTGAGTCATAACGCAGTTCCTTTCAGGGTCAGGGGCAGGCCGGCGACGGTCAGGACGACACGTTGGCAGCGCTCGGCCAGAGCTTGATGCAGCCAACCGGCTTCATCGACGTAGCGGCGAGTCAATTCGCCCAGCGGCACGACACCCATTCCGGTTTCGTTGCTGACAAAAATGATTTCACCCGGCAATGAGGCCAGGCAGTCCAACAAGGCTTCGCGTTCAGCGTTGAGGCATTCGACGTCGTCGAGCATCAACAGATTGGTTAGCCACAGCGTCAGGCAATCGACCAGCAGGCAACGGTTGGCGCCAGCGGTTTCGCGCAGTACGCGGGCGAGCTCGATCGGCTCTTCGATCAAGGCCCATTCGGCGGGACGACGGGCGCGGTGATGGGCGACCCGGTCGTTCATTTCGCCGTCCAGCGGTTGGCTCGTGGCGATGTAGGTCACGGCCAGTTGGCTGTCTGTCGCCAGTTTTTCAGCCAGACGGCTCTTGCCGGAACGGGCGCCGCCGAGGATTAGTTGCAGCATGTTCATTCCTTTAAATCATCGGTGTCGTTGGGGGCCTCATCGCGGGCAAGCCCGCTCCCACAAGGATCGAGCCTGTTCGCAGATTTCTTGCCCTCCCACACAACCTGTGGGAGCGGGCTTGCCCGCGATGGCGGCCTCTAACTCAGCTCAAAACCCGCAGAGCTCTCGCAACAGCCCGGTATCCAGATGCTTCTCCACCAGATCCGCCAGCCGTTCGATATCGCGCTCGCGCAAGGCGTGGTAATCGACGTCCTGCACCTGCTGCAAACCGGCCCAACGCAACAACGCACCGCACGCTGCCGGCGATTCAAACAGGCCATGCAGGTAGGTGCCGAAAATCTGTCCATCGGCACTTTGCGCGCCATCGCAGCGACCATCGTCCAACTGCACGGCCGCGTTTTCCAACGCCGGCCCGGTGGTTACGCCCGCATGGATTTCATAGCCGCTGACCACTGCATCTTCCAGGGCCAGGCGACCGCGCACATTGCGCAATTGTTTCTCTTCTTCGAGTTGGGTCTGGAACGCCAGCAACCCCAGGCCAGCGCTGGAGCCCGGTGCGCCTTCAAGGCCCAGCGGGTCATGCACCTGTTCACCGAGCATTTGCAGTCCTCCGCAAATCCCCAGCACTTTACCGCCGTAACGCAGATGACGACGGATCGCCGTTTCCCAGCCATTGGCCCGCAGGTACGCGAGGTCGCTGCGTACGCTTTTCGAGCCCGGCAGGATGATCAGGTCGGCCGGTGGAATCGCCTGGCCGGGGCCGATGAATTGCAGGTCCACTTGCGGATGCAGGCGCAGCGGATCGAAATCGGTGTGGTTGCTGATGCGCGGCAACACTGGCACCACCACTTTGAGCACGTGGTCAGCCTTGTCGGTCTGGCGCTGATCGATGCCGTCCTCGGCCTCTAGGTGCAAGTCCATCACGTAGGGCAGCACGCCGATCACCGGTTTGCCGGTGCGCGCTTCCAGCCAGTCTAACCCCGGCTGCAGCAAGGCGATGTCGCCACGAAAGCGATTGATGATGAAGCCTTTGATCCGCGCCTGTTCAGTCGGTGACAGCAGTTCCAGCGTGCCCACCAGATGCGCGAAAACCCCGCCGCGATTGATGTCGGCAATCAGCACCACCGGGCAATCCACCGCTTCGGCGAAGCCCATGTTGGCGATATCACCGGCACGCAGATTGATCTCGGCCGGCGAGCCCGCGCCTTCGACCATCACCACCGGATACGCCGCACTCAAGCGTTCGTGGGAGGCCAGCACCGCTTGCATGGCGATGGTTTTGTAGTCGTGATAGGCGACCGCGTTCATCGTCGTGACGGCGCGACCATGGATAACCACTTGGGCGCCGGTGTCGCTGTTGGGTTTGAGCAGCACCGGGTTCATGTCGGTGTGGGGTTCGAGGTTGGCGGCCTGGGCTTGCACGGCTTGCGCGCGACCGATTTCGCCACCGTCAGCGGTCACCGCGCTATTGAGCGCCATGTTCTGCGGCTTGAACGGCACGACGCGCACGCCGTGGCGGGTCACCCAGCGACACAGCGCCGTCACCAGCGTACTTTTACCGGCGTCGGACGTGGTGCCCTGCACCATCAACGTCGTCATTTTGTTTCCTTGGCGTAGGCTTCGAAGGCTTGCTTGAGGCGCGCCCAGTCCGCTTCGTCGGCGGGCAAGCCAAAACGCAGGCTGCTGTTGTGAGCAAACAACCGCAGCAAAATGCCCTGCCGCGCCATGAACTCATGCAGTTGCTCAGCCTGTTCGGTGATCAACCACTGAAACAAAGCGCATCCCCCCTGAGGTTTAAAGCCCTGCTGTTCAAGCAGCCGCGCCAGACGCTCGCTGGCCTCCTCGCTGCGATGGCGCTGGCGGGCGTGCCCTTCGGTGTCCAGCAAACATGCCCGGCCAATCACCCGGGTCGGTCCGCTGACGGCCCAGGGCCCGACTTGCTCGGCGAGCAATTTAAGCAACTTGCGTTCTGCCAGCACAAACCCCAGCCGCACACCGGCCAGGCCAAAAAACTTGCCGAACGAACGCAGCACGATCAAGCCAACCTGATGAGTAAACGGTGCCAGGCTCAGCTGCGGCGTGTTGTCCATGAACGCTTCGTCCACCACCAGCCAACCACCGCGCGACGCCAGTCGAGTGTGCCAGTCGAGCAGACGGCCTGGCGTCAGGCTCAGGCCAGTCGGGTTGTTGGGGTTGACCACTACCAGCACGTCAAGGCTGTCGAGAAAGAAGTCGACTTCCTGCTCCAGCACTTCGCGCACGATATAGCCGCAGCGCCGCCAGGCTTCGGCGTGCTCGGCGTAACATGGCGACAGCACCCCGACCTTACCGGCACGGCGCAAACGCGGCAGCAGTTGGATAGCCATTTGCGAACCAGCCACCGGCAGCGCTTGCGCTGCACTGTAATAGTCGCAGGCCGCCTGCTCCAGGCCGTCATCGTTTTCCGGTAAACGGGCCCAGGCGCGCGGCTCGATATCCGGGATCGGAAAAGGCCACGGCGCCAGACCGGTGGACAGGTCGAGCCAATCGGTTTCCGCGATGCCGTATTCGAGCGCCGCCTTGCGCAACCGGCCGCCGTGCTCAAGCATAGAATTCAGCCCCCACGCAGAGAATCAGTAACCACAACCATACCCCGCGCTGGACCAATTGCCAGCCACGGTCAATGGAGTCGGCATCCGCCGGCACACCTTCGCCCAGTTGCGGACGCTGATGCAGTTCACCGTGATAAATCGCCGCTCCGCCCAACTCGACACCCAATGCACCAGCACCCGCCGCCATGACCGGGCCGGCATTCGGGCTGTCCCAGGTAGGGCCTTGCGTGCGCCAGCATTTCAACGCCAGACGGGTTTTACCCAGCAGCGCGTAGGTCAACGCCACCAGACGTGCCGGAATGTAGTTGAGGATGTCGTCGATCTTCGCCGCAGCCCAGCCGAATCGTTCAAAGCGTTCATTGCGATAACCCCACATCGCGTCCAGCGTATTGCTCAAACGGTAGAGCACCACGCCGGGCGCACCGGCCACGGCAAACCAGAACAACGCAGCGAACACCGCATCGCTGCCGTTCTCCAGCACCGATTCGGTGGCCGCGCGGGCGACTTCAGTCTTATCCAGTTCACTGGTCTGGCGGCTGACCAGATACCCGACACGCTTGCGCGCCTCTTCCAGATCATCACTGCGCAATGCCTTGGCCACCGGCTCGACGTGTTCACCGAGGCTGCGCAGACCAAGGGCACAATACAACGCAAGAATCTCGACGACCCAGCCAATATAAGGCGCCCAGGACAATGCCGTCGCCAGCAAGGTCAGCGGCAACACGGCCATCACCCACGCCGTGACGCCATGACTGCGCCAGCCGCGCCCGGCGGAATTGAAACGTTGCTCGATGCGATCGGCAAAACGACCGAACGCCACCAGCGGATGCCAGCGTTTGGGTTCACCCAGCAGCGCGTCCAGCGCAACCGCGGCGACACTCAATAACGCCACACTCATTGACTCACTCCCCAATAATTTTCATACAGCAACTCACTCAGCGGACGCGCTTGCGCCCAACCTTCGAGTACCAGCATCGGCGCCGGATAGAATTCCTTGACCGGCCCCAGGCAAAGAACCGCCAGCGGCTTGGCCCCGGCCGGCAGACCCAGCAGGTCCGCCAGCGCTTGCGGCTCGAACAGCGACACCCAGCCCATGCCCAGACCTTCCGCGCGCGCAGCCAGCCATAAGTTCTGGATGGCGCAGGACAGCGAGGCCATGTCCATTTCCGGCAAGGTGCGACGCCCGAAGATGTGGCGCTCGCGATCGTCCATCAGCGCGGCGACCAGCACTTCGGCACAGTCATTGATGCCTTCGACCTTGAGCTTCATGAATTCGTCGGTGCGCTCGCCGAGGGCTTCGGCAGTGCGCACGCGTTCTTCTTCCACCAGCAACTGGATCTTGTCGCGCAAGTCTCGGTCGCTGATGCGGATGAAACGCCAGGGCTGCATCAGGCCGACACTAGGGGCCTGATGCGCCGCTTCGAGCAGGCGTCGCAGCAGCTCGGGCTCGACCGTGCCGCCGCTGAAGTGACGCATGTCGCGGCGCTCGCCGATGGCGCGATAGACCGCTGCGCGTTCGGCATCGGAAAAAGCGTTGTCGCTCATGGCCGCTTCGCGAGCAAGTCGGCCTCAAGGTCCGGCGCAAACAGCGCGGCAATGGCCGATGGATTGGATGGAAAATAGAAGTGCACGTAAGACGCGGTCATCCGCCCCTCACGATAAACCGCCTCGGCGCCGCGACCGCCGTTCGGACTGAGGCCGCGCGCGATAGGCTCAAGCTCGGTGCTGGTCAGGGAGTGGTGATACGTGTGGCCGCGCAGCGAACCTTCAGGCAGTTCGACCGCTTGCAAAGCCAACGCGGCCAGACGCTTTTGCATCACCGCGTCCCCTTTCAACAAACCGACCAGCTCTGCACGAGTGCCCTCGACATCGGTCAACGAGTCGAGCAAGTACAGCATGCCGCCGCACTCGGCCAACAACGGTTTACCGGCCGCATGGTGCGCACGGATTGCGTTGAGCATCGGGGTGTTCTGTGACAATGCGACATGGTGCAATTCGGGATAACCGCCCGGCAGGTAGAGGCTGTCGGCGTCCGGTAATTGGCGGTCACGGATCGGCGAGAAGAACGAGAGTTCGGCGCCCATGGCTCGCAGCAAATCCAGGCTCGCGCCGTAAGTGAAGGCGAACGCTTCGTCACGGGCTACCGCAATGCGCACGCCCGCGAGCAACGGCTCGGCAACAATCACATCCGGGGCGGCAAACTCCACCGCCGGCGGCAATGCCACTTCACAGCTGCTGGCCAGCGCATCGGCTGCCGCGTCGAGCCGCAGGTCCAAATCATTCAACTCGCTGGCCTGAACCAGCCCCAGATGACGGCTCGGCAACTCGATTCCGGTTTCTCGCGACAACGCGCCATACCAACGCAAACCTTCGGTCAGGCTGCCTTCAAGCAATTGCGCATGCCGCAGTGTGCCCACGCGGTTGGCCAATACACCGGCAAACGGCAAATCCGCTTGATAGCGCGCCAGCCCTAACGCCAGTGCACCGAAGGTCTGCGCCATGGCAGTGCCGTCGATCACCGCGAGCACCGGCACTCCGAAGTGCCGCGCCAGGTCGGCGCTGGACGGCGTGCCGTCGAACAGCCCCATGACGCCTTCGATCAGGATCAAGTCGGCTTCAGCAGCGGCTTCCCACAGCAGTCGCCGACTTTCCTGCTCGCCGACCATCCACATGTCCAATTGATACACCGGCGCACCGCTGGCGCGTTCGAGGATCATCGGGTCAAGAAAGTCCGGGCCACATTTGAACACGCGCACCTTGCGCCCCTGATTGCGATGCAAACGGGCCAGCGCGGCAGTGACGGTGGTCTTGCCCTGACCGGAAGCCGGGGCGGCAATCAGTACCGCCGGGCAACAACGTGGCTGATTCACAGCTCGACGCCTTTTTGCGCTTTGATCCCGGCCTGGAACGCGTGCTTGATCACGCCCATTTCGGTGACGGTGTCGGCCAGCTCGATCATTTCCGGCTTGGCGCCGCGACCGGTGACCACCACGTGTTGCATCGGCGGGCGGGCCTGCAAGTCGCTGAGCACTTGATCGAGATCGAGGTAGCCGTGCTTGAGCGCGATGTTCAGCTCATCCAGCACCACCAGACCGATCGACGGATCGCTGAGCAACTCACGGGACACCGCCCAGGCCGCTTCGGCGGCAGCAATGTCACGCTGGCGGTCCTGGGTTTCCCAGGTAAAGCCTTCGCCCATGACATGGAAACGCACTTGCTCCGGGAAGCGGCGGAAGAACAGTTCTTCGCCGGTACTGTTGCGCCCCTTGATGAATTGCACCACGCCGCACTGCATACCGTGCCCCATCGACCGAGCGAGCATGCCGAATGCCGAACTGCTCTTGCCTTTGCCATTGCCGGTCAGCACCAGCAACAAACCGCACTCGTTGGGGGAATTGGCAATGCGTTCATCGATCACGGCTTTTTTGCGCTGCATGCGCGCCAAATGGCGTTCGTCACGATCAGGGGTATCGGTCATGGGGGAGCTCTCCGTTGAGGCTGGATAACGGCGGGCGGGCACAAGAATAGACGGCAAGAAGCCTGGCATCGCCCACCGTGATGCCGCTGGATGAATCAGGCCGGTCTCCGGGCTCATGAGCGGCGTGATGCCGGACTGCGCGCCTTCCCATATCGACAGTCGACACAGTGGCTCAAGGCGCAGCTTTCACTCATTTACCGTTGCGGGGGCAGCGCCGGGATCGTGACGTTTCGTCGTTTTACGATAGTCACTCACCGGCTTCCCTGTTTCACTCTGTCGGCCACTGCCACAGAGCACCTGAAACAAGCCGCGAAGGTTAGAGGGTTGGGGGTGGAGCGTCAAATGAAGACAAAGCTGCGGCGAGCGATATACTGCCGCCGATCAATTTACTGACGCCAATCTTGCACCACACTGTCAGCAGTGATATCAAAGCGCCACAAAACCCAACAACACAATTACAAGGGTGAGCAACATGCAAGGCATGATCATCAGCAATCCGAAGCTGGAATTCCTGCGGCCGGTGCTGGAGCGCTGGTTTGACTGTATCGACCGCTACAACACGGTGCGCGGTGATAACGACTCGCCTTATTGGCACGATGAAAAAGCCAACCTTGGCCTGCTCTCCGCAGCAGCCTGGATGGCGGAAATGGTCACGCTGCCAAACACGTCGACGCGCAAACAGAACGAAGAAGGTGAGCGCAATGCCCGCGCCGATCTGTTTATCGCAACCGCCGAAGAGCGCGCCTACCTTCAAGCCACTCAACGCTGGCCCAAGGTCAACAGCCTGAACCTGACGCAGGCACTGCAGGACATCACCAGCGATGCCAAACGAATCAGCTACGCCAGCGACCTGAAACTTGGTTGCCTGTTCGTTGCCCCGCAAAAAGCCCAGCAAAGCGCCACCCCTGAAGAACTTCAGGACATGGTCGACGATCTGCAAAAAGAACACTGCTGTGCCGTCGCCTGGTATTTCCCCTACGCCTATCGCAAGTTGCGCAACGAAGCCGGCAACTATCACCCAGGCGTTGCCGTGTTGTTCAAGGAAGCCCGCGGCTAATCGACGGAACCATCGCACGCTGAAGCTTCTCTATGATTAAGTCAGAGCAATCATAGGGAAGACCAGCATGCGCAAGTCCCCGCTCGCTATCGTCATCGTGCTCGCCGGAGGGCTTGCCGCCTGTGGTGAGACCTCCATACTGCAAGTCTCCGACGGCACCGGCCCGTCACCCAAGCTGCCTGAACCCAACAAAACCCTGATCCCGACGGTGAATATCGCCCCGGCGATCGGCTGGCCGAAGGGCGCGAAACCTACTGCCGCTGCCGGCACTCAAGTGGCCGCCTTCGCCGAAGACCTCGATCACCCGCGCTGGCTCTACGTGCTACCCAACGGCGACGTGCTGGTAGCCGAAACCAGCGCGCCACCCAAACCCGATGACGGCAAAGGCATTCGTGGCTGGATCATGGGCAAAGCCATGGGCCGTGCCGGCGCCAAAGTACCGAGCCCGAACCGCATCACCCTGCTGCGTGACAAGGACCACGACGGCATCGCCGAAACCCGCACGGTGTTCCTGGAAAACCTCAACTCACCCTTCGGCATGACGCTGGTCGGCAATGACCTGTACGTGGCCGACACCGACCGATTGCTGCGCTTTCACTACGAAAGCGGTGACACCGGGATCAAGTCGCCGCCTACCAAGGTGGTCGATCTGCCGGGAGGCACGCTGAATCATCACTGGACCAAAAACGTCATCGCCAGCAAGGACGGCCGCAAGCTGTACGTCACGGTGGGCTCCAACAGCAACGTCGGTGAAAACGGCCTGGATCAAGAGGTAGGTCGCGCAGCAATCTGGGAAGTGGACCGCGCCACCGGCAACCACCGGATATTCGCTTCCGGCATTCGCAATCCAAACGGGTTGGCCTGGGAGCCCCGCAGCGGTGCACTGTGGACGGCGGTCAATGAGCGGGACGAAATCGGCAGCGACCTGGTGCCGGACTACATCACCTCGGTCAAGGATGGCGGGTTCTACGGCTGGCCGTTCAGCTACTACGGTCAACATGTCGACATTCGTGTCGAGCCACAAAACCCGGACCTTGTGGCCAAGGCCATTGCGCCGGACTACGCAGTGGGTCCGCACACGGCATCGCTGGGGCTGACGTTCGCTGAAGGCACCAGCCTGCCCGCGCAATTCAAGGAAGGGGCCTTTATCGGTCAGCACGGTTCGTGGAACCGCAAACCGCACAGCGGCTACAAAGTGATCTTCGTGCCATTCGCAGGCGGCAAACCGACCGGGAAACCGGTCGATGTACTGACCGATTTTCTCAATAAAGACGAAGAGGCCATGGGTCGGCCGGTAGGCGTCGTGATCGACCAGCAGGGTGGCTTGCTGGTGGCGGATGATGTCGGGAACAAGGTGTGGCGCGTGTCAGCCGCTAAGTAACCGCCCCCCAACCCCCTGTAGGAGTGAGCCTGCTCGCGATAGCGTTGGGACAGTCACATCGATATTGACTGACCCAACGCTATCGCGAGCAGGCTCACTCCTACACGGGGCAGCAGCGTGACTAGGGATTGCGCGCCAAGTGCTCGGGTTGCAGAACGCGCTTGGCGCTCAGGTAAGCCCGTTGCCAATAGGCTTTGGACAAGCTGTCGAGCTTCACCGTGCCGCCCGTGGCGGGTGCATGAACGAAGCGGCCCTCGCCCACGTAAATCCCGGCATGGCTCACCTGAGAACCGCCATTGGTAGCGAAGAAGATGAGATCACCGGTTTGCAGACCTTCCTTGCCCACATTGGCGGCTTGCATGCTGATCATCTCGTGCGTGGTACGCGGCAGGGAAATGCCGGCGGCATCACGATAGACAAAGCCGATTAACCCACTGCAATCAAAACCGGAGTCCGGCGTATTGCCGCCCCAACGGTAAGGCGTGCCCACCAGGCCCAACGCGCGAAAGAGCACCTCTTCTGCTTCAGGGGAAGATGCCTGGGAGGAACCAAAGATGATCGGCGCGCGATTCACCGGCGCAGGAGGCGGTGTGCGGCTGGCGCAGGCGCTGAGCAGCGCTGCGAAGAACATGAGTGCAAGGCGGGCCGACATCGTCATAAGCAGAGCATCCTGATCTGGCTGCGGCTTTTTTCTGCCGGGAGTGCAGAAAAGAAAACCGCCTGCGCGTGACGCAGGCGGTTTGCCATCATTAAGATCAGAATTCTAGCGCCTACGCGGCAAACTTCAAGTAAGACTTTAACTTCGCCTTACAACTTGTACGTTTACTTGCGAGCGGTGACCACTGTCGGTGCCATCGCGAGGGCGCGTTTGGCTTCGATAAAGGTCTTGCTCCAGTAGCTGTCACCCAGGCTGTCGACCCGGACGCCACCGCTTTTGCGGCTGCTGGAGTGGATGAACTGGTTGTCACCCAGGTAGATCCCGGCGTGACTGACGCGACCACGACGACCATTGGTCGCGAAGAACAGCAGATCGCCTGGCTTCAGTGCGCTGCGAGCCACCAGCGGGGCGTCCACGTTGATCATTTCGCGAGTAGAACGAGGCAGGTTCATGCCCGCTTCCTCACGGAAGAGGTAACCGATGAAGCCGCTGCAATCAAAACCGGCTTCAGAAGTGCCGCCGAAACGGTAACGGGTACCGATCAGGGACATGCCACGCTCAAGAATGCTGTCGGCCAGAACCGGTAGCTGGTAGGCCTTGCCGTCGGCAAAGTCAGCCAGTTCTTTATCGGTGGCCAGTTCTTCCTGGAAAAGAACGGAAGAAGATTGTGCGGTAACTGAATTTTTAGCCTGCTGTTGTTGCTCTTGCTGGGACACTGGAGAGTGAGCAGCGCAACCGAACAACAGGGTGACGAGTGCGAGAGGCACGAGGGGTGCGAAGCGCTTTAGCATGGGCACGACCGTGGCTGATAGTTGTAAAGAAGTCGAGACTATGCCCGCTATCATCCTCATTTGCAAATTCAATCGAACTTTATGTGACTTATCGGTTTCTCGTTAACATCTAAGCGCTTAAGCCCATTTTAAACGCTTGCGCAGCCTGCAGCCCTGTAGGAAAGCCGATTTCCTGGCGCCTGAAATATGCCGAAACCCCTGCCAGGCTTTGGTTTTACCAGCCCAGCGTTTCCTTCAGGAAGGGGATTGTCAGCTTGCGCTGAGCTTGAAGAGAGGCCTGATCGAGACGTTCAAGCAGCTCGAAAAGCGCACTCATGCTGCGAGTACCGCGAGTCAAAATAAAATGGCCGACTTCATCGGTCAGGTGTAGGCCGCGACGCGACGCACGCAATTGCAAGGCGCGCAATTTGTCTTCGTCGGAGAGTGGACGCATCTGAAAGATCAGCGCCAGGGTCAAGCGGGACTTCAAGTCTGCCAGCTTCACCGGCAGTTCACGCGGGGATGTCGACGCGGCGATCAGCAAGCGCCGACCACTGTCACGCAACCGATTGAACAGATGGAACAGTGCCTCTTCCCAATCAGCCCGGCCGGCAACCGCCTGCAAATCATCCAGGCAGACCAGTTCGTATTGTTCGAGGTTATCGAGAATCGAGATGCCACGATCCAGCAGCTCGGCCAACGGCAGGTACACCGCCGGCTCCCCCAACTGCTCGAAGCGCAGGCAGGCCGCCTGCAACAAATGCGTACGCCCTACCCCGTCCTTGCCCCAGAGATAAATCAGGCTTTCGGTCCAGCCGGCGTCGGCTTCGCATAGCCGCTCGACATAGCCGAGTGCTGCGGCATTGGCGCCAGGGTAGTAATTGATAAAGGTAGCGTCATCACGCAGACGCACACCTAGGGGCAGCTGAATCGGTTTCATGCTGACTGAACAGTTCCAAAGGAACCGTTAGTGGCCTCTGTGTAAAGTTTGCGAAGTTTATACCCGTGACGCTGGTCGCACAATGCGACAGACCACAAGCAAAATCAAAGGTTTGCGTTAACGCACCGGTTTTATGACAGTTTCTTTGACAGCACCGGCCTCTGGCACACCCGGGATGCAGGCCGACCTGGCACGAAAACAGGCCGACCTCTGTGAACCGTCGACAACCGTTGCAATCAAGGTTTGTCGACACCACCGTACATATCTGAATCCCTATACAAATCTTGTACATGGCGCACCAGCACCATGATCACCGCCGCCACCGGCAATGCCAGCAACACGCCAGTAAAACCGAACAATTCTCCCCCTGCCAGAATCGCGAAGATCACCGCCACCGGATGCAGGCCAATCCGGTCGCCAACCAGCAATGGCGTCAGCACCATACCCTCCAGCGCCTGCCCGACCATAAACACCGCGACGATCCCCAGCATGGGATACAGTTCGCCGCCGAACTGAAACAGACCGGCAATCAATGCCGCGCCAATCCCGATGACAAAGCCCATGTACGGCACGATAGCGGCCAGACCGGCAATCAGGCCGATCAGCAGCCCCAACTCCAGCCCCACCAGCATCAGGCCCGACGCGTAGATCACGCCCAAAGCCACCATCACCAGCAATTGCCCACGCACGAACGCACCGAGCACTTCGTGACATTCACCGGCGAGCTCGACGACGCGCTCTTCACGATCACGCGGCAGCAGGCTGCGGATTTTTGCCATCATCAGGTCCCAGTCCCGCAGCAGGTAAAAACTTACCACCGGGATCAACACCAGATTGGCCAACCAGCCAATCAATGCAAGACCGGACGCTGTGGCCTGGCTCAACACCACACCGACAATATCGCTGGTCTGCCCCATGTGTTCACTGATCGCGGCCTTGAGCTTGTCGAATTTCCAGAACCCCTCCGACAACCCGAACTTCGACTGCGCCCACGGCAATGCGGTGTGCTGCAGCCAATCGAGCATTTGCGGCGCCAGCTCATACAAACGAAACAACTGCCTGGCCAGCAGCGGCACCAACACCAGCAGCAGCGTGGTGAAAATCAACGTGAACAGCGCGAACACCGCCACCACGCCCCACGTCCTTGAAAGTCCGGCTTTCTCCAGCCGATCCACCAGCGGATCGAACAGATAGGCCAGCAGCAACGCCACCAGGAACGGTGTCAGGATCGGATGCAACAGCCAGATAAACGCGCAGAGCAGAACCACTCCACCCAACCAGAACCAACGCCGCGTATCAGCCATGTACCACTCCATATGCATCTATATAAAGAAAGAAAACCTTACCAACGGAAGCGCAATTGCGGCACCGGTGCCGGCGCTGGGGCCACGGCAGGCGTCGCACCCTGCGCCACGGGCTGAACCGGCGCAACGGGCGCGGGCACTTCACCGGCGGGCATTTCCTGCAACTTCGCCAGCGACAACTGCGAGCGCAATTGCTCGGCGCTGCCGTTAACCCGATAAAGAATGCGATCACCGTCAACACTTTGCAGACGCGCGCCAAAAGGGTCGAGCAATCGCCCCAGCGCCGCATAGCGCTCCAGGTTCATGCCCTGCACTTCCAGCAATTGCTCGCCAGAAGCGCCCGGCTTGACAACAAACCGTGGCGCCAGTCGCTCGCTGACCGCCAGCATCACAGCGTCAGCCACAGCGGCCTGATCCGCGCCCTGTACGTTGCCCGCTTCCTTCTTGTCGCCCATCCACAAATTCCATTTGGCCTGCCACTGGCCGCCCTCTTCGCGGGCATGCACGGCGAGCAAGGCGTCAGCGTTGTAACGTTCCGAGACCCCGCGCAGTGGCGTTGCGTCGGTGCCTTCCAGGTTGGGCGCCGTAGCGACCAGTTGCTCACTCAGGTCCGCCAGCGGCAAACGCAGCGGCAAACCACGGTGCTGCGCCGCTCGACGCAACGGTGTAGCGGCGGCCTGGCCATCGCCCACCAAACTTGAACCCTCGGTGGCATCGTTCAACCACCAACCGAGGATCGACGGTCGATTGGCACCCCACAACGACAACCCGGCACGACGCAATGCTTGCTCGGTAGTGTTCGGATCAAAATCGACCTTCAGTACTTCTGGAGGGCCCGCGTCAAAACCAAATTGGCTGATGATTTGCTGCGGATCTTTGCGCAGGGCTGCCAACCCCGGACTCTGCACCGCCTTGGGATCGCCGGTCAGACGCAACACCAGCGTGTCCAGCGCCCGCTGGATCGCTTGATCACGCTCCGCGGGCGCCTGACTGGTGACAGGCTCGCGCACCTGATAAAGGCCTTTCACGTTTTCGGCATGACTCGTGAGGCTGATCAGGGAAAAACAGCTCAAACACAAAAATTTAGAAAAAAAACGCATGGAAGATTCCTGACGACAAGAGCGGCTGGAACAGACCGCATGAAGACGATCGAACAGGGCTGTGACCACTTCCCTGTGCAAAACATTCACACGGCCGCGATAAGTTTTCGCACTGTCATAACGATAGACGGTTAATCGCGTTACCTTATACAGCCCACTAACACGCTCAATATCAATTTTTTTAATAGGATATGCCCCTGCCGTCGGCGTGAGGATGGCCGCTGCCCCTCAAGCCTGATAAAATCGCGCGCCTTCGCAGACCGGCAACAGCCGGGCACATCGAATTTCGCGTGAGGCAATCGCCCCCGTCGATTTCGGCGTCCCCCGCTGGACTCGGTCGTTACCCCTGAATCCCCCCTAAAGGCCTGGATCATGAGCAAGCAACCCTCCCTGAGCTACAAGGACGCCGGTGTAGACATCGACGCCGGTGAAGCATTGGTCGAACGCATCAAGAGCGTCGCCAAGCGCACTGCGCGCCCGGAAGTCATGGGCGGCCTGGGCGGTTTCGGCGCCCTCTGCGAAATCCCGGCTGGCTACAAGCAGCCTGTGCTGGTTTCCGGCACCGACGGCGTGGGCACCAAGCTGCGCCTGGCCCTGAACCTGAACAAGCACGACAGCATCGGCATCGACCTGGTGGCCATGTGCGTGAACGACCTGGTGGTCTGCGGCGCCGAGCCACTGTTCTTCCTCGACTACTACGCTACCGGCAAACTCAACGTCGAAACTGCGACCCAGGTCGTCACCGGCATCGGTGCTGGCTGCGAACTGTCCGGTTGCTCCCTGGTTGGCGGCGAAACCGCTGAAATGCCGGGCATGTACGAAGGCGAAGACTACGACCTGGCCGGTTTCTGCGTCGGCGTCGTGGAAAAATCCGAGATCATCGACGGTTCCAAAGTCGCAGCCGGCGACGCCCTGCTCGCCCTGCCGTCTTCCGGCCCGCACTCCAACGGCTACTCGCTGATCCGCAAGATCATCGAAGTGTCGGGTGCCGACATCGAAAACATCCAGCTCGACGGCAAACCGCTGACCGATCTGCTGATGGCCCCGACCCGTATCTATGTGAAGCCGCTGCTCAAGCTGATCAAGGAAACCGGCGCTGTCAAAGCCATGGCCCACATCACCGGTGGCGGCCTGCTGGACAACATCCCGCGCGTTCTGCCAAAAGGCGCACAAGCCGTGGTTGACGTGGCGAGCTGGAACCGCCCAGCTGTGTTCGACTGGCTGCAAGAGAAAGGCAACGTCGACGAAAACGAAATGCACCGCGTGCTGAACTGCGGCGTCGGCATGGTGATCTGCGTCGCTCAGGAGCACGTTGAAACCGCGCTGAACGTTTTGCGTGAAGCCGGCGAGCAGCCTTGGGTCATCGGTCAGATCGCCACCGCTGCCGAAGGCGCGGCCCAGGTTGAACTGAAGAACCTCAAGGCTCACTGATGTCAAAGACCTGTGATGTCGTGGTGCTGCTCTCCGGCACCGGCAGTAACTTGCAGGCCTTGATCGACAGCACGCGGACCGGCGACAGCCCGGTCCGCATTGCTGCGGTGATTTCCAACCGCGCCGATGCCTATGGCCTGCAGCGCGCCAAGGACGCGGGTATCGACACCCGCGCCCTGGATCACAAGGCTTTCGAAGGCCGCGAGGCCTTCGATGCCGCGCTGATCGAACTGATTGACGCCTTCAATCCCAAACTCGTGGTACTGGCCGGTTTCATGCGCATTCTCAGCGCTGACTTCGTGCGCCACTATGCGGGTCGCCTGTTGAATATCCACCCGTCGCTGCTGCCCAAATACAAAGGGTTACACACTCATCAGCGCGCGCTGGAGGCCGGCGACACCGAGCACGGCTGCTCCGTGCACTTCGTCACCGAGGAACTCGATGGCGGACCACTGGTCGTACAGGCAGTAATACCGGTAGAGTTGCACGATTCGCCGCAAAGCCTGGCGCAGCGAGTCCACGTTCAGGAACACTTGATCTACCCGTTGGCAGTACGCTGGTTTGCCGAAGGTCGCTTAGCACTCAGCGAACAAGGTGCTTTACTGGATGGGAAGTTACTCGCGGCCAGCGGCCACTTGATTCGAACTTAGGAGATATTATGCGTCGCGCCCTGCTCTTCGCTTGCGCTCTGTTTGCCCTGCCCCTGGCACAGGCTTCGGAACTTCAACCTTTCTCCGCCAGCTATACCGCCGACTGGAAGCAGTTGCCCATGAGTGGCACGGCTGAACGCAACCTGACCAAGGAAGCCAACGGCGTCTGGAAACTCAGCTTCAAGGCGTCGATGATGATCGCCAGCCTGACGGAAGAAAGCACCCTGACCGTCGACAAGGAAACTCTGCTGCCTCAGACCTACCACTTTGAACGTGGCGGCCTGGGCAAAGCCAAGAAGTCTGATCTGGATTTCGACTGGGCCACCAAAATGGTCACCGGCACTGATCGCGGTGACGCAGTCAAGGTCCCGCTGAACCCTGGCATGGTCGATAAATCCACTTACCAGTTGGCCTTGCAGCACGATGTCGCCGCCGGCAAGAAAAGCATGAGCTATCAGGTAGTCGATGGCAACGAAGTCGACACCTATGATTTCCGCGTGCTGGGCTCTGAAAAAGTAGACACCAAGGCTGGCAAGATCGATGCAATCAAGGTCGAGCGTGTGCGCGACCCGACACAAAACAAGCGCATCACCGTCCTGTGGTTTGCCAAGGACTGGGATTACCTGCTGGTCCGTCTGCAACAAGTTGAAACCGACGGCAAGGAGTACAACATCATGCTCCTCGATGGCACGGTCAACGGCAAATCGGTCAAGGGTAGCTAATCCGGGATCGACAAGAAAATCCGGAATTCGATAAGGGTTCCGGATTTTTTTTGTCCGCTGAAACTCAGATAATCGCCAGCGCTTGTGCCAGATCGGCACGCAAGTCTTCGACGTCCTCAACGCCCACGGACAACCGCACCAGCGCATCGCCAATGCCAAGTTGTGCGCGGGTATCGGCGGGGATGCTGGCGTGAGTCATGATCGCCGGATGCTCGATCAGGCTTTCCACCCCGCCCAGACTCTCCGCCAACGCAAATATTTGCACGTTCTCAAGGAAGCGCTTGGCGCCGGCCAGGTCGCAGTTCAGGTCGAGGGAGATCATGCCGCCAAAACCGCGCATTTGCCGTTGTGCCAGTTCGTGCTGCGGATGTGACGGCAGGCCTGGGTAGTAGACACGCGCCACTTGCGGCTGTTGTTCCAGCCATTGCGCCAGCGCCAGTGCGTTGCTGCAGTGGCGCTCCATGCGCAACGCCAGGGTCTTCACCCCGCGCAACGTGAGGAAGGCGTCAAACGGCCCGGCGATAGCGCCCACGGCGTTTTGCAGAAAGCCCAGCCGTTCGCCCAGCTCCGCGTTCTGCCCGACCACCGCAATGCCACCGATGACGTCAGAGTGACCGTTCAAATACTTGGTGGTCGAATGCACCACGATATCGAAGCCCAGTTCCAGCGGACGCTGGATCCACGGGCTCGCAAAGGTATTATCGGCCACACAAATGATGCCGCGCTGGCGACAGATGCGCGCGATGGCTTCGAGGTCAGTCAGGCGCAACAACGGATTGCTCGGCGTCTCGACGCAGACCATCCGCGTGTCCTCCTGCAGCGCCGCTTCAAAGGCCGCCAGATCCGTCAGGTCGACGAAACTGAAGCGATGCCCGGCGCTGCGCCGGCGTACTTTGTCGAACAGGCGAAACGTCCCGCCATACAAATCATTGCCCGAGACGATATGCGAGTCGGCATCGAGCAATTCGAGCACGGTGGAGATCGCCGCCAGTCCGGACGCGAACGCGAACGCCTGGGTGCCGCCTTCGAGGTCCGCCACGCAGCGCTCCAGCGCCCAACGTGTCGGGTTGTGCGAGCGCCCGTAGTCGAGGCCTTTGTGTACGCCGGGGCTTTGCTGCAAATAGGTGGAATTGGCGTAAATCGGCGGCATCAGCGCCCCGGTGGAAGGGTCCGGCGTCTGCCCGGCATGAATCACCCGAGTAGCGAACCCACGTGGCGCAGCGTTTTCATCGTGTTGACTCATGCAAGAGATCTCCGTAAATGATTGAGTAGGTCAACGCGGGTAATCAGGCCATGGAAGCCCGAGGCATCGGCAATGATCGCCACCAACCCACGGTCGAGTTCGGCTTGCAGCTCTGCCAGGCTGGCAGCGGCCGGCAAGGTTTGCAGTTTGCCCGTCATGGCGCTGGCGACGGTCAAGCGGAAGTGCGATGGGTCTTGGTGCACACCCAGCAAAATGTCGGATTCGTCGATGACGCCGACCAAACGCTGCCCCTCTACCAGCACGGGCAGTTGCGACACATCGGCCAGGCGCATGCGCTGGAAAGCGGTGAGCAACGTGTCGTCCGGGCCGACGCTGATCACCCGCCCGTCCTCGAAGCGCCGCGAGATCAAATCGCGAAGATCACCGTAGCGCTTGTATTGCAGCAGGCCCTGATCGTTCATCCATTGATCGTTGTAAACCTTCGACAGGTAGCGGGTGCCGGTGTCACAGACAAAACTCACGACCCGCTTCGGCTCGGTTTGCTCACGGCAATAACGCAACGCCGCCGCTAGCAACGTGCCGGTCGATGATCCGCCGAGAATACCTTCGGCGCGCAGCAGCTGGCGGGCATGATCGAAGCTTTCCTCGTCGCTGATCGAATACGCGTGGCGCACGCTGGACAGGTCGGCAATCGAGGGAATGAAATCTTCGCCAATGCCCTCCACCGCCCACGAACCGGGTGTCCCAAGGGTGCCGCTGCGGCTGTATTCGGCCATCACCGAGCCCACCGGGTCGGCCAGCACCATGACCAGGTTTGGCTGCACACGGCTAAAAAACCGGGTCAAGCCGGTCAGCGTGCCGGCTGAACCGACGCCGACGACGATGGCATCGACATCATGCTGGGTCTGTGCCCAGATCTCCGGCGCGGTGCTGCACTCGTGCGCCAGAGGGTTGGCCGGGTTG
Organism: Pseudomonas sp. C9; assembly: GCF_002000165.1. Lineage (NCBI taxonomy): Bacteria > Pseudomonadati > Pseudomonadota > Gammaproteobacteria > Pseudomonadales > Pseudomonadaceae > Pseudomonas > Pseudomonas sp. C9. Next base: position 1,334,683 of record NZ_MPAK01000001.1, read on the forward strand.
TTGAATTGATCGGCAAAGAACGCGTCGGGAATTTCCTTGGCCAGCCGCGCGGCCACGTCCTGGTAGTACTCGGGATGGCCCTTGCCGACATCGGAACGGGTGATGTGCACCTCGGCGCCCATCGCCTTGAGGTGCAGGACTTTCTCGGTCGACATCTTGTCCGGCACCACCAACACCACGCGATAACCCTTGGCGCGGCCGACAAGGGCCAAGCCCAGGCCGGTGTTGCCGGCCGTGGCCTCGACGATGGTGCCACCGGGTTGCAGGCGACCATCGCGCTCGGCGGCGTCGATCATCGCCAGGCCGATGCGGTCCTTGATCGAACCGCCGGGGTTTTGTGATTCAAGTTTGAGGAACAGCGTGCACGGGCCGGTATCGAAGCGGCTGACACGCACCAGCGGCGTGTTGCCGATCAGTTCGAGTACGGCGGGGCGGGAGTCGTTTGGCATGTCTTCACCTTGCTCTGGTTTTCGCACTGGATGGACACAAACCTGCGGCGCGTCATTGTGTGACAGTCGCAGGCAATACTTCGCTTGGACCATAGGCCGCGATCGCCTCATTCGCAACCGCGCGCGGCCAGCCGGTAACCCGCTCGTATGAACCCCGCAAGAAAGTGGAACGCGCCGCTGGCGCAATGCTCTATAACTTCACAGTCTTTTTTGATCGAACGACTTTTCCAGCCTGGGAGGCTTTCCATGACCGTTACCGTCAATACCGTTTCCGCCGAAGGTTTTCGCCATAGCGTTCAAATCGATGAACACGAACTGTTTGCCGACGTACCGACCGCTTCCGGCGGCGAAGGCTCGGCGCCCGAACCCCACGATTATTTCGATGCCGCTCTGGGTGCCTGCAAAGCCCTGACCCTGAAGATGTACGCCAAGAAGAAGGACATCCCATTGACCGGCGTCACCGTCGAGGTCAAACGCGACAACAGCCAAGAGCAGAAAGGCAAATACGCCCTGCATGTCAAATTGACCCTCAAAGGCGTGCTCACCGATGCGCAGCGCGAGGAACTCCATCGTGTCGCCGACCGCTGCCCGGTCCACAAACTGATGACGACCACTGACGTCAGCATCGAAACCCACTTGTCCGAAGGGGCGTTCAGCCAATAGCGGCAAGGGCTGCGCAAGCGGGTTATGCTCCACGCATCACCCGCTCAGCCTGGAATGCAGCATGAACACTCCGCTCGTGATCCGCCCCCGCGCCGAAGATGTAGAAGGCCAGCCGATACTTCGCCCGTTGCCGTCCGCCAAATGCCGCAGCGTCGGGCCTTTCGTGTTTTTCGACCACATGCTCGAAACCGTTTACCCGGCGGGCAAAGGCATGAATATCCGACAACATCCGCACATCGGCCTGTCGACCCTCACCTACTTGTTCGAAGGGCAAATCCAGCACAAGGACAGTCTCGGCTCCGACCAGGTGGTGAGCGCCGGTGATGTCAGCTGGATGACTGCCGGCAGCGCAATTGCCCACGTAGAGCGCACGCCTATGGCATTGAAGGAGAGCGGCTTTACGATGCACGGCTTGCAGATCTGGCTGGCCTCACCCAAGGACCATGAGCAGGGTCCAGGCCACTACAGCCATCACCCGGCGGCCACCTTGCCGGTCAGCGATAACCTTGGCGTGAAGATCCGGATGATTGCCGGGTCAGGCTTTTGCCTGGAGTCGCCGGTGCCAGTGCTGTCCCCTACGTTGTACGCGGAACTGAACCTGCAAACGGCGACCACACTGCTGATTCCCACCGAACATGAAGAGCGTGCGTTGTATGTCTTGAGCGGTGAAGCGCAGCTGAATGGCGACACGCTGGAGGTGAATTCGCTGGTGGTGTTGCCTGCGGGGGAAGAAATGACCCTGTTCGCCGAAAGCGACTGCCACGCCGTGTTGTTCGGCGGCGCGCCGCTGGACGGGCCACGGCGGATCAACTGGAATTTTGTGGCCAGCGATCCGGCGGCCATCGATGAAGCGCGGCGGCGCTGGGCGGCCGGGGATTGGCCGACGGTGCCGGGGGAAAGTGAGCGGATCGAACTGCCTTAGCTTTTTGTTCGTTCCCACGCATCATCGTTCCCATGCTCTGCGTGGGAATGCAGCCCGTGACGCTCCGCGTCACTGGACGCAGAGCGTCCCTAGAGGCGTTCCCACGCAGAGCGTGGGAACGATCCGAAAATCAGTGGTCAGCCTTTAAACACTTCATCCAGCAAATTGTGCATCGACGTAAACGCCCGTGCAGCGATCTTCGCGTCGTACATCATCATGCCTGGCACATTGGCATGCGGATCGGTAAAGGAATGCACCGCCCCGCCGTAGCTCAGCAATTGCCAGTCCACGCCCGCCGCATTCATTTCCGCTTCGAATGCCGGCAGTTGCTCCTTGGGCACCAATGGATCGGCGGCACCGTGCAGCACCAGCACCGAGCCCTTGATGTTTTTGGCATCCGCCGGGTTTGGCGAGTCCAGCGTGCCATGGAACGACACCGCCGCCTTCAACGGTGCCCCCGTGCGTGCCAGGTCCAGGGCGCAGCAACCACCGAAGCAAAAACCGAATGCCGCCAGTTTCGAGGTATCGACCGCCACCTCGTCCTGATTTTGCAGTTGTTCAAACGCCGCCTGCAGGCGTTTGCGCAACAACGGACGGTCATGTTTGAGCGGCATCATCGCCGCGCCCGCCTCGTCGCCGTTCTGCGGGCGAACCGACTGACCGTACACATCCGCGATCAGCACCACGTACCCCTTGGACGCCACCGTCTTGGCAATCACTTCGGCCCCGGCGCTCACACCCATCCAGTTCGGCGCCATCAGCAAGCCCGGGCGCGGGCCTTTGTGGTCGGCGTCGAAAGCCAGGCGGCTTTCATACGAGTGGCCATCAATTTGATAAACGACTGAACGAACAGTGATTTGACTCATGACTCTCTCCCAGCAAAAGGCACCAGAATGAAAAAAACCCGCCGAAGCGGGTTTTTTTACAACGCAGTTAAACCGACAGTTCAACCAGCAGCTTGTTCAGACGGCGCACGTAGGCGGCCGGGTCTTTCAAGCTGTCACCGGCAGCCAGTGCCGCCTGATCGAAGAGAATGTGCGACAGGTCGCCGAAACGCTCCTCGCTCTGCTCGTTGTCGAGCTTCTCGATCAGTGGATGGGCCGGGTTGAATTCGAAGATCGGCTTCGAGTCCGGAACCTTCTGACCGCTGGCTTCCAGGATCTGACGCATTTGCATGCCCAGGTCCTGCTCGCCGATGGCCAGAATCGCCGGGGAATCGGTCAAACGGTGGGAAACCCGTACTTCAGCAACCGAGTCACCCAGTGCGGTTTTCAGACGTTCAACCAGACCTTCTTTGGACTTGGCGACTTCTTCTGCGGCTTTCTTGTCCTCTTCCGAGTCCAGATTGCCCAGGTCGAGGTCACCGCGCGCCACGTCAACGAAGCTCTTGCCGTCGAAGTCGTTGAGGTAGCTCATCAGCCACTCGTCGATACGATCGGTCAGCAGCAGCACTTCGATGCCTTTCTTGCGGAAGACTTCCAGGTGCGGGCTGTTTTTGACTTGCGCGTAGGTTTCGCCGGTCAGGTAGTAAATCTTGTCCTGACCTTCCTTGGCGCGAGCCAGGTATTCGGCCAGGCCAACCACTTGCTCGCCTTCCTCACCATTGGTCGAGGCGAAACGCAGCAAGCCAGCGATTTTCTCTTTGTTGGCGAAGTCTTCTGCCGGGCCTTCTTTCATGACCTGACCGAAGTTCTTCCAGAAGCTCTTGTATTGCTCAGGCTCGTTCTTCGCCAGTTTTTCCAGCATGTCCAGAACGCGCTTGGTCAGCGCCGACTTCATCGAATCGATGATCGGGTCTTTCTGCAGGATTTCCCGCGACACGTTCAGCGACAGGTCATTGGAATCGACCACGCCTTTGATGAAGCGCAGGTACAGCGGCAGGAACGACTCGGCCTGGTCCATCACGAACACACGCTGCACGTACAGCTTCAGGCCTTTCGGCGCTTCACGCTGGTACAGGTCGAACGGAGCACGGGCCGGCACGTACAGCAGCGAGCTGTATTCGAGCTTGCCTTCGACCTTGTTGTGGCTCCAGCTCAGCGGGTTCTCGAAATCGTGAGCGACGTGTTTGTAGAACTCCTGGTATTCCTCGTCTTTCACTTCAGTGCGAGGACGAGTCCACAGGGCGCTGGCACGGTTGACGGTTTCCCACTCAACGGCTGGCTGCTCTTCGCCTTCTGCGGCGGCCGCTTCCTTGGGCAACTCGATCGGCAGCGCGATGTGGTCGGAGTACTTCTTGATGATGTTGCGCAGACGCCAGCCATCGGCGAATTCGTCTTCACCGGACTTCAGGTGCAGGACGATGCGAGTGCCGCGCTCGGCTTTCTCAACGGTGGCGACTTCGAAATCGCCTTCGCCCTTGGACGACCAGTGCACGCCTTCGCTGGCCGCATCACCGGCACGACGGCTGAACACGTCGACTTTGTCGGCGACGATGAATGCAGAGTAGAAACCCACACCGAACTGGCCGATCAGGTGCGAATCTTTCTTCTGATCGCCGGACAGGTGTTTCATGAAATCGGCGGTACCGGATTTAGCGATAGTGCCCAGATGGGTGATCGCGTCTTCGCGGGTCATGCCAATGCCGTTGTCTTCGAGGGTGACGGTTTTGGCGTCTTTGTCGAAGCTCACACGGATTTTCAGTTCGGCGCCACCTTCCAGCAACTCAGGCTTGGACAGGGCTTCGAAACGTAATTTGTCGACAGCGTCAGAGGCGTTCGAGATCAATTCGCGAAGGAAAATTTCCTTGTTGGAATACAGCGAATGGATCATGAGGTGCAGCAGCTGCTTCACCTCGGTCTGGAAGCCCAGGGTTTCCTTTTGAGTTTCCACACTCATGGTCATCAAACTCCAATCAGATGGCTAAGCCGCGACCTTGAGGGTCGGCGGCGGGATGTCATCAGAGTTGGGGGCTGTGTTCAGGATTTCAAGGGCTCTTCAATTTTGAAATGCGCGCGGGCCGTGGCAATGGGCTCGGATTCGGTGCTTTGCCAGGCCGTCACGGCCACGTTGGCGACCCGGCGCCCCTGCCGGCAAACCTGACATTTGGCCCAGGTATCGCGAAACTGCCCGGCGCGCAGGTAGTCGAGGGAGAAGTCGATGATTTTCGGCACACCCGGTGAGCCGGTAAAAATCAGCAAGTGCAGCGCAGCCGAGAGTTCCATGAACCCGGCGATCACGCCGCCATGAATCGCCGGCAATAAAGGGTTGCCAATGTTGTCCTTGTTGGCCGGCAGGCGAAACAGCAGGTCATCCCCTACCCGCGAACATTCGACGCCGATCAGTTTGGCGTAAGGAATCAGGTGCAGCAGCGAGGCGTAGTCACCCTGCTCATGGGCCAGTTGAAGTTGTTCCTTGAAAGCGTCCGTCATTGCGCACCTCCGGCAATCGCGCCGCCAAAACTTTTGGTGCCCTTAATGCCTTTGCCCATGCGCATGAATGTACCGACAACATGAGCGATAGGTTGCTCGGGATCATCCTGATAGGCAAAGCCGCGAGCGAAGATCACGTCAGTGGTCACCCGATAGCATTGGGCAAAGCCGTAGACATCTTTATGTGGCTCGGCGGCATGCATGTAATCGATGCGCAAATCGAGGGTCGGGCAGACTTCGAATTCGGGCAGCACACACAGTGTCGACATACCGCACGCGGTATCCATCAACGATGTCAACGCCCCGCCATGAATGACCCCGGTTTCTGGATTCCCCACGATTTCCGGACTGTAAGGCAAGATGACCGTTAGTCCGTCACTGCTGGCGCTGTGAACCCGCAGCCCGAGGACCTGACAATGACGCAGCGCCGACAGGAATCGCGTCGCACGCTCAAAAACGGGGTTTTCGGCCATGTGTTTAAAACTCTTCTTAATGTTCGGTCAAAGTAGCTCGTCAGCGGGGAAAAGTTCCATCACCTAACAAACTTATATATCTGAACGAATTGAGGAACTTAACGCTATGGAGCGTGCTCGAAAGGCCAGTAGTTATTTCCATAAGGAGAAACACCCCATGCGTAAGACTTTAGCTATTGCCTTGATGTTGACCGCTACCCTCGGTCTCGCTGCCTGCGATAAAAAATCCGAGGACAAAGCTCAAGATGCTGCCAAACATGCTGAGCAAGCTCAGCAAGATATGAGCAAAGCTCAGGATAAAGTGAACGACGCGGCAAAAGAAAACGCCGAAGCTGCCAAAGCTCAGGCTGAATCGAACGAAGCTGCTGCAAAAGAAGCACCTAAAAACTAAAACAGTTTTTAGCGTGACAAAAGAAAACCCGCCAAGTGCGGGTTTTCTTTTATTTGTGATTTGGTGCGTTAGAGCAAAACGCTTCTAAAAGTCGGACTAATCATCAGTAACAACGAACAGACGAAACCCACAAACCAGACCAGACTGCGCTGCCAGGCCAAATCCCCCCAGTAACACAGCAAGTAAATAACACGTGTGATCACAAAAATGATCGCCAACACATCGATCAACCATCCTGCAGTTTGTGTGGTGTGCGCCATCAACACGCCCACCGCAAACAATATGAATGCCTCAAAACAGTTTTGATGCGCAGCCACCGCCCTGGCGCCGAAACCGGTAAGTTGTGCCTGTTGCTGGCGTGGCGAGTGATTGTTGTAACCACCCTGCTCTTTCATCGCCTTGGCCACCGGCATGCGGGCCACGTAAATCAGTAGTGCGCTGATAAACACACACCAGAACGGAATACTCATCAAGCGGCCTCTTTGTTCGCCTCAGGCAAGGGTGCCTCTGTAGGGGTATAGACCATCACGTCGAGCACGTCGGAATGGAATTCCCGGCGATACAACACCAGCACCACGCCGGCACTCATCAACATGAACAACCACGGGCTGACAAACCAGGCCAGCATGGTCATGCCGAAGTAATAGGAACGCAGGCCAAAGTTGAACTGGTTCGCCGCCATCGAGATAACGCGAGCCGCTCGGGCAGCAAAGGCTTTGCGCTCCTGTTCGGACACATGGCGCTCACCCACCATCGGCGCCGAGCCAATCAGGATCGCCGCAAAGTTGTACTGACGCATGCACCAGCTGAACGTGAAGAACGCGTAGACAAACACCATCGCCAGGCACAGCAACTTGATCTCGGACATGCCCTGGGACACCTGCTGCACCATCGGGATATCCGCCAGTAACGACACTGCTCTTTCGGATGCACCAAGTACCGTCAAAATACCCGCCAGGATAATCAATGTGCTGGAGGCAAAGAACGAAGCGTTGCGCTCCAGGTTGCCGATCACACTGGCGTCGGCAATGCGGTTATCGCGCAGCAACATGCGACGCATCCAGTCTTCCCGGTAAAGGTGCAACACACTGGCCAGGCACGCGGTGTCGCGACCCTTCCACGAGGCATAGCGGGTGTAACCGCCCCAGCAGATGACAAACCAGAGCGCGGCGAGGATGTGGATCAGGTTGGCGTGGATGAACGACATGCAATTCCTTGTGAGACGTTGGCATTGGTAATCCCCGTAGGAGCAAGGCTTGCCCGCGATAGGGCCTTGGAAATCGCCATCGCGGGCAAGCCTTGCTCCTACAGGTAGTGCTTCGACGTTAGCTCAAGGAAAAAGACACTGCCTGACGCCCATAAAAAATGCCCCGTATCGATTGATACGGGGCATTTCTGTTTTAGCGTGACAGCCCGTTTGTGGCGGGCCATTGCGCGACTTAAGCCAGCACTTCTTCGCGCTTGCCCAGCAGACGATCGCAAACCACTGCGACGACCAGGGTCATGACCGATGGCACCAGCCACGCCAGGCCCTGCTCGCTCAGCGGCAAGTGGGACAACTGAGTCGGCATCCAGTCTGCCAGACCGGCGCCCTTGAGCGCGTCGATCAGGCCGAAGATGAACGACACCAGCATCACCGGACCGACAATGCGGCCCTGCTCATGCCAGAAGTCCTTGCAGAAGCTCAGCGCCACCAGGGCGATGCACGGCGGGTAAATCGCGGTCAGTACCGGGATCGAGAACGCAATCAGCTTGGTGAGTCCCAGGTTGGACACCAGCAAGGAGAACGCCGCCAGGATGATGACCAGGGTCTTGTAGGACAGTGGCAACACGCGGCTGAAGTACTCGGCGCAGGCACAGGTCAGGCCGACCGCCGTCACCAGGCAGGCCAGCGAGATCAGCACCGCCAGGAAACCACTGCCCAACGAACCGAAGGTGTGTTGAACGTAGGCGTGCAACACGGCCGCGCCGTTGGTTGCACCGGCGGCCACTTCATGGCTGCCCGAACCGAGGCGGAACAGGCTGACATAAACCAGCGCCAGGCCCACGCCGGCAATCAGGCCGGCAATGATCGCGTAACGGGTAATCAGCGCCGGCGATTCCACACCGCGGGAACGGATCGCGTTGACGATGACAATGCCAAACACCAGCGCGCCCAGGGTATCCATGGTCAAGTAACCATTGATGAAGCCCTGAGAGAACGGTGCCGCCACATATTCAGGCGTGGCCATGCCGATATCACCGGCAGGCAATGCAAACGCGGCGATACCAAGCGCGGCCAGGGCGATGATCTTCAGCGGCGCGAGGAAACGTCCGACGGTATCCAGCAAACGGCCCGGATAGAGCGAGATGAAGAACACCACAAGGAAGTACACGGCACTGTAGATAAACAACGCCAACGGGCTCTCGCCGGTCAACGGCGCCAGGCCTACTTCGAACGATACGGTGGCGGTACGTGGTGTCGCGAACAACGGGCCGACGGCGAGGTAGCACGCGGCAGCCAGCAGGCCACCGGCGATTTTGCCGATAGGACTGCTCAGGGCATCCATTGCCCCGCCGACTTTTGCCAGCGCAACCACCGTGACCACCGGCAAACCGACTGCGGTGATCAGAAAGCCCAGCGCCGCCATCCAGACATTAGGCCCGGACTGCAAACCGACGATAGGCGGGAAGATGATGTTGCCAGCCCCGACAAACAGGGCAAACGTCATAAAACCAAGTGCCAGGATGTCCTGGCCTTTCAACACTTTCATTAAGGAAATACCACACTACTGAATCGGAATTTAGAGAGGGACTTCCCTTGGGGGTGAGGGAAATGCTGTCGGTCCGTATAGGACTGACCCTTTAGCGCGTAGCAACCTTGTGGGACGCGGACGCAAAAATGGCGAGTAGCCTAACGAATTTGCCCGACAAACGCACTGTTAGAGGGCGAACTATCCGATACGCGACGTTTCTGTGTCGCGTTTATGCATGTAAATGGTGGGTGCCTGTAAATTCGTCTTCGCGAGCAAGCTCGCTCCCACAAGGATTTGGGCCGTTCAACCGATGATTGATCGTTCCCACGCTCTGCGTGGGAATGCATCGTGTGACGCTCTGCGTCACTTTCAAGAGTGGGACGCGGAGCGTCCCCGGCGGAGTTCCCACGCAGAGCGTGGGGACGATCACCCGGAAACGACAAAGGCCACCCGAAGGTGGCCTTTGTTTGGTGAAGCATGAATTAAGCGCGAGGCTTACTTCATCGCCCAACCGGTCAGCTCGGACAAAGCCTTGCCGATGTCTGCCAGCGAACGCACGGTTTTAACGCCTGCGTCTTCCAGGGCAGCAAACTTCTCGTCTGCAGTGCCTTTGCCGCCAGAGATGATTGCGCCAGCATGGCCCATGCGCTTGCCCGGAGGAGCAGTCACACCAGCGATGTAGGAAACAACCGGCTTGGTCACGTGTGCCTTGATGTAGGCTGCCGCTTCTTCTTCAGCCGAACCGCCGATCTCACCGATCATCACGATCGCTTCGGTCTTCGGGTCTTCCTGGAACAGCTTCAGGATGTCGATGAAGTTCGAACCCGGGATCGGGTCACCGCCGATGCCGACGCAAGTCGACTGACCGAAACCGGCGTCAGTAGTCTGCTTCACAGCTTCGTAGGTCAGGGTGCCGGAACGGGAAACGATACCGACCTTGCCTGGCAAGTGAATGTGACCTGGCATGATGCCGATCTTGCATTCGCCTGGAGTGATCACGCCTGGGCAGTTAGGGCCGATCAGGGTGATACCCAGCTCGTCGCACTTGACCTTGGCATCCAGCATGTCCAGGGTAGGAATGCCTTCAGTGATGCAAACGATCAGCTTGATGCCGCCGAAGGCTGCTTCCAGGATGGAGTCCTTGCAGAAAGGAGCTGGAACGTAGATCACGCTGGCGGTGGCGCCAGTGGCAGCTACAGCATCTTTCACGGTGTTGAACACTGGCAGACCCAGGTGCTCGGTGCCGCCTTTACCCGGAGTTACGCCGCCAACCATCTTGGTGCCGTATTCGAGCGCTTGCTGGGTATGGAAACTACCTTGCGAACCGGTAATACCCTGGCAGATAACTTTGGTGTCTTTATTGATCAGGACGCTCATTATTTGCCCTCCGCAGCTTTAACAACTTGTTGAGCAGCGTCGGTCAGGCTGGTAGCAGCGATGATGTTCAAACCGCTTTCTGCCAGTACTTTAGCGCCCAGCTCAGCGTTGTTGCCTTCAAGGCGAACAACAACCGGGATTTTCACGCCGACTTCTTTCACAGCGCCGATGATGCCTTCGGCAATCATGTCGCAACGAACGATGCCGCCGAAGATGTTAACCAATACTGCAGCGACGTTGGTGTCGGACAGAATGATCTTGAACGCTTCGGTAACGCGTTCTTTGGTAGCACCGCCGCCCACGTCGAGGAAGTTGGCTGGTTTGCCGCCATGCAGGTTGACGATGTCCATGGTACCCATGGCCAGGCCAGCACCGTTGACCATGCAACCGATGTTGCCTTCCAGTGCTACGTAGTTCAGTTCGAACTTGGCAGCGTGCGCTTCGCGCGGATCGTCTTGCGACGGATCGTGGAAAGTCTTCAGCTTAGGCTGACGGTACATGGCGTTGGCGTCGATGTTGATCTTGGCATCGAGGCAATGCAGATCGCCGTCAGCCTTGATCACCAGCGGGTTCACTTCCAGCAGAGCCAGGTCGTGATCCTTGAACAGCTTGGCCAGACCTACGAAGATCTTGGCGAACTGAGCAACCTGCTTGCCTTCCAGACCCAACTGGAATGCCAGCTCGCGACCCTGGAATGGCTGAGCGCCAACCAGTGGATCGATAGTGGCTTTCAGAATTTTTTCTGGAGTGTCGTGAGCGATTTTCTCGATGTCCACGCCACCTTCGGTGGAAGCCATGAACACGATACGACGGCTCGAACGGTCAACGACAGCGCCCAGGTACAGCTCTTTAGCGATATCAGTGCACGATTCAACCAGGATCTTGGTGACTGGCTGACCATTGGCGTCAGTCTGGTAAGTCACCAGACGCTTGCCCAGCCACTGCTGTGCGAATGCCTTAGCGTCTTCTTTGCTGCGAACCAGCTTTACGCCGCCCGCTTTACCGCGACCACCAGCGTGGACCTGGGCTTTGACAACCCACTCGGTGCCGCCGATTTTGTCGCAAGCTTCTGCTGCTGCTTCCGGGGTGTCTACTGCATAACCGGTGGAAACTGGCAGGCCGTATTCAGCGAACAGCTGCTTACCCTGATACTCGTGAAGATTCATGCTTATTACCGTCTTCGTTAGGTACTGCGCATTCGGTGCTGCACTCATTCAAGTGCCGCACCACCTGTGACTGCTGCTTGCGTAGCCTTTCCGGGCATCCGGTGCAGCTACGCAAGACTGCGTCCAGCGGATATTCCGCGGTGAGTCTTGCATGCAAGGCTCACGACGGGCCATTCCGCCGTGGTTTCTTATTGTCTTAACGCTTCTTGCGGTTGGCGATGTGGATGGCGCCGCCATTCACTGCCAGAGCAGCTTCGTGCAAGGCTTCAGACAGGGTCGGATGGGAGAAAACCATCATGCCCAGGTCTTCAGCGCTGGTGCCGAATTCCATACCGATCGCGCCCTGCTGAACCAGTTCTGCAGCGCTCGGGCCAATCACGTGGACGCCCAATACGCGGTCGGTCTTGGCATCGGCGATAACTTTTACGAAACCGCCGGTATCGTTGGCAGCCATGGCACGGCCACTGGCTGCGAACGGGAAGGTGCCAACGTTAACTTCAACGCCTTCTGCCTTCAAGGTCTGCTCGGTTTTGCCGACCCACGCGATTTCCGGGTGAGTATAAATAACAGACGGGATCAAATCATAGTTCATCTGGGCTTTGTGGCCCTTGATGCGCTCGACGACCATGATGCCCTCTTCCGAGGCCTTGTGTGCCAGCATCATGCCGCGAACCACGTCGCCGATAGCGTAAACGCCCGGTACGGTGGTGGCGCAGTGATCATCAACGTGCACGAAACCGCGCTCGTCCAGGGTCACGCCGCAATCAGCGGACAGCAGATCAGTGGTCACTGGACGGCGACCAACGGCTACGATCAGCTTGTCAAAAGTGATGTTCTGCTCGCCTTTGGCATCGGTGTAGTTCACAACGACTTCGTCGCCGTTCACTTTGGAACCGGTAACGCGAGCGCCCAGCTTGATGTCCAGACCTTGTTTGGTCAGGGTTTTCAAAGCTTCTTTGGACACAGCAGCGTCGGCAGCCATCAGGAACGTGTCCAGGGCTTCCAGAACAGTGACTTCAGCACCCAGACGGGACCATACCGAACCCAGTTCCAGACCGATCACGCCAGCGCCGATCACGCCAAGACGCTTAGGTACGGACTGGAATTCCAGTGCGCCAGTCGAATCGACGATCACATTCTGGTCAACCGGAGCTGGTGGAATGTCGATCGGACGCGAACCTGGAGCCAGGATCACGTTCTCGGCTTCAATGATTTCTACCGAACCGTCAGGCTTGGTGACTTCGACTTTCTTGCCGGCCAGCAGTTTGCCGTGGCCCTGGATCGAGGTCACGCCGTTAGCCTTGAACAGGGTGGCTACACCCGAGGTCAGGCCTTTGACGATGTTGGCTTTACGGCCGACCATTGCTGGCACGTCCATGGTCACGCCAGCGTGGTTGATACCGTGGATCGCGAAGCCGTCTTGGGCTTCGTGGAACTTCCAGGAGCTGTCCAGCAGCGCCTTGGATGGAATGCAGCCGACGTTCAGGCAAGTACCGCCGAGGGCCAGTTTGCCTTCCTTGTCGGTGTACTTCTCGATGCAGGCAGTGGTGAGACCCAGCTGGGCTGCTTTGATGGCAGCAACGTAGCCGCCAGGGCCCGCGCCGATCACTACTACGTCAAATTTCTGCGACATTCAAAAAATCCTCTTTTTTGCGGCAAGCTTGAAGCCGCAAGCCTCAAGCCAGACTGCCCTTTCGTGCAGCCTGGACCTTGAAACCTGCAGCCGCTTCTATCAGATATCCAGCAACAAACGAGCCGGGTCTTCCAGCAGGTTCTTGATGGTAACCAGGAAGGTCACAGCTTCTTTGCCATCGATCAGACGGTGATCGTAAGACAGAGCCAGGTACATCATCGGACGGATAACGACCTGACCGTTGATCGCCATAGGGCGCTGCAGAATGTTGTGCATGCCCAGGATAGCCGCTTGCGGCGGGTTGACGATCGGGGTCGACATCATCGAACCGAAGGTACCACCGTTGGTGATGGTGAACGTGCCGCCGGTCATTTCGTCCATCGACAGTTTGCCGTCACGAGCCTTCTTGCCGAAGGTGGCGATGCCGCCTTCGATTTCAGCCAGGCTCATCAGTTCGGCGTTACGCAGAACCGGTACAACCAGACCACGGTCGCTGGAAACAGCAACACCGACGTCGGCGTAGCCGTGGTAAACGATGTCGCCACCGTCGATCGACGCGTTGACAGCCGGGAAGCGTTTCAGTGCTTCGGTAGCGGCCTTGACGAAGAACGACATGAAGCCCAGGCGTACGCCGTTGTGGGACTTCTCGAACAGGTCCTTGTACTTCGAACGCAGGGCCATGACTTCAGTCATGTCGACTTCGTTGAAAGTGGTCAGCATCGCCATGTTCGACTGAGCTTCTACCAGGCGCTTGGCCACGGTAGCGCGAACGCGGGTCATCGGTACGCGCTTCTCGACGCGGTCGCCGGCGGCGAACACAGGAGCAGCGGCAGCCGGGGCAGCAGCCTTGGCAGGCGCGGCAGCCGGAGCGGCTTTCTTGGCAGCGACAGCGGCTACTACGTCTTCCTTGGTCACACGACCGCCTTTGCCGGTGCCGGCAACGGAAGCGATGTTGATGCCGTTTTCTTCAGCCAGCTTGCGAGCAGCCGGTGCAGCAACAGGATCGTCTTCGCCATCAGCAGCTGGAGCAGCCGCTTGTGCAGCGGCCGGAGCGGCAGCAGGAGCAGCGGCTGCAGCGCCGCCTTCTACGATGGAGCCCAGAACTTCGTCGGACAGGACGGTCTCGCCCTCGCCCTTGACGATTGCGCCCAACACGCCATCAGCGGTAGCCAGAACTTCCAGTACGACTTTGTCGGTTTCGATGTCGACGATCAGTTCGTCACGCTTGACGGCGTCGCCCGGTTGCTTGTGCCACGTGGCAACGGTGCCATCGGCAACCGATTCCGGGAAAGTGGGGGCTTTGATTTCGATAGCCATTATCTGTGAGTCCTTAAATTCGGTTTCAGGTGCGCGAAGGCGTTAAACAGTAAAGGCGTCTTGCAGCAGTTTTTCCTGCTGTTCGGCGTGCATCGATGCATAACCACATGCCGGTGCAGCAGAAGCCTCACGGCCCGCGTACTCGAGTACGAGAGACTTGTTGAGGGTACTGATGCTGCGACGCAAGTGGTGTTGGCTGCAGTACCAGGCACCCTGGTTCATCGGCTCTTCCTGACACCAAACGGCATGTTTGGCGTTGGTGTAAGGAGCCAGGACTTCTTTCAAGTCGTCCTCAGGGAATGGGTACAGCTGCTCGATACGCACGACGGCGATGTCGTCACGACCTTCGGCACGGCGTTTTTCCAACAGGTCGTAGTAGACCTTGCCGCTACACAGAACAATGCGCTCGACCTTTTTCGGATCTTGAGCATCGATTTCCGGGATCACGGTCTGGAACGAACCTTCGGCCAGATCTTCCAGCGTCGAGATGGCCAGTTTGTGGCGCAACAGCGACTTCGGAGTCAGAACGATCAATGGCTTGCGCAGCGGGCGAATGACCTGGCGACGCAGCAAGTGATAGATCTGAGCCGGCGTAGTCGGTACGGCTACCTGAATGTTGTGCTCGGCGCACAATTGCAGGTAACGCTCCAGACGTGCCGAGGAGTGCTCAGGACCCTGACCTTCGTAACCGTGCGGCAACAGCATGGTCAGACCGCAGAGACGGCCCCACTTGTGTTCGCCACTGGTGATGAACTGGTCGATAACCACCTGGGCACCGTTGGCGAAGTCGCCGAACTGGGCTTCCCAGATCACCAGCGCATCAGGCGTGGTGGTCGAGTAACCGTATTCGAACGCCAGTACGGCTTCTTCGGACAGGAACGAATCGTACAGGTCGAAACGTGGCTGGCCGTTGTACAGGTTTTGCAACGGGATGTAGGTACCCGCGTCTTTCTGGTTGTGCAAGACAGCGTGACGGTGCGAGAACGTACCGCGACCGATGTCCTGACCCGTCATGCGAATCGGGTGACCTTCGAACGCCAGGGTCGCGTACGCCATGGTTTCGGCGTAACCCCAGTTAATCGGCAGGCCGCCGGCTTGCATTTTCTGACGGTCTTCGTAGATTTTTGCGACCTGGCGCTGAACCACGAAACCTTCTGGAATTTCCAGCAGCTTGGCGGACAGTTCCTGCAGGGTCTTGAGGTCGAAACGAGTGTCGTGACGCGCAGTCCAGGCATGGCCCAGGTACGGACGCCAGTCCACGAACAGCTCTTTGTTCGGCTCTTTGACCAGGCTTTTTACAACATGCAGACCGTTGTCCAGTGCGTTGCGGTATTCGTCGATTTTCGACTGCACACGCTCTGCGTCCAGCACACCGCTCTGTGTCAGGCGATCGGCATACAGCTCACGGGTGGTGCGCTGTTTGGTGATCTGCTGATACATGATCGGCTGGGTGCCGCTTGGTTCGTCGGCCTCGTTGTGGCCGCGACGACGGTAGCAGACCAGGTCGATCACCACGTCACGCTTGAACTGCATGCGGTAGTCGATGGCCAGCTGGGTCACGAACAATACAGCTTCCGGATCATCACCATTCACATGGAGGATCGGTGCCTGGATCATTTTCGCAACGTCAGTCGCGTACTCGGTGGAACGCGAGTCCAGCGGGTTGCTGATGGTGAAACCGACCTGGTTGTTGATCACGATGTGCACGGTACCGCCGGTTTTGAAACCGCGGGTCTGCGACATCTGGAACGTTTCCATGACCACGCCTTGACCTGCGAACGCAGCGTCACCGTGGATGGAGATCGGCAGGACTTTTTCACCGGTAGGATCGTTACGACGGTCCTGACGGGCGCGAACCGACCCCTCGACCACCGGGGAAACGATTTCCAGGTGGGACGGGTTGAACGCCATGGCCAGGTGAACTTCACCGCCGGCGGTCATCACGTTGGACGAGAAGCCCTGGTGATATTTAACGTCACCAGAACCCAGCTCGACCTTCTTCTTGCCTTCGAACTCGTCGAACAGCTCGCGCGGGTTCTTGCCGAAGGTGTTGACCAGCACGTTAAGACGACCACGGTGGGCCATGCCGATGACGATTTCCTTGGTGCCGTAGGAACCGGAACGCTGGATCAGTTCGTCGAGCATCGGAATCAGGCTTTCGCCGCCTTCCAGACCGAAACGCTTGGTACCCGGGTATTTGGTGCCCAGGTATTTTTCCAGGCCTTCGCCGGCGGTCACGCGCTCAAGCAAGTGGCTCTTGATGTCAGCGGAGTACGTCGGACGACCGCGCACGCTTTCCAGACGCTGCTGGAACCACTGGCGCTGCTCGGAATCGGTGATATGCGTAAATTCAGCGCCGATGGTGCGGCAATATGTCTGCTGCAACGCTTCGTGAATTTCGCGTAGGCTCGCCTCCTCTTTGCCGATGAACAGGTCGCCGGCACGGTAGGTCGTATCAAGATCGGCATTGGTCAAGCCGTAGTGATTGATTGACAGGTCTGCAGGTGCAGGACGCTGCCACAGCCCCAGCGGGTCAAGCTGGGCTGCCTGGTGGCCACGCATACGGTAGGCCTGGATCAATCGCAGCACTTCAACTTGCTTCTTCTCGTGCTCACTGCTCACGCTGCCGGCGGAAACCGGTTGGGCGCGGCGCTGGTTCTTTGCCAGCAAGACGAAATGATCGCGAATTGTGGAGTGCGAAACATCGGTGGCAGTGTTGCCGTCAGCAGGCAACTTCTGGAAGTAGGTGCGCCACTCTTCTGGCACAGCGTTAGGGTCGTGCAGGTAGAGCTCGTAAAGCTCTTCCACATAGGCAGCGTTACTACCGGACAGGTAGGCGCTGTTCCACATGCGCTGCATCACGCTTTCTTGCATGCTTGGTCACCCTCGGTTAGGGGAACACCACCGGCGTCGACACCGAGCAAACTTGCAGAAGTCCGAATGCAGCGACCAAAACAAGCCACTTAGGATCACGCTGATAGTCCGGGTACCAGCCCGGATGCCCCTGCTTGTCTCATTTCTTCAAAATAAGAGCTGCAGCTTTGTGAGCTGCTGCTCAGGTTAAAACTACGGCGCCGGTTGAAGCCTGCGCCGTAGCATCTACGGGTACAGCGGTCTTACGGGTACAACAGCTGAATCACACGCCGCTTTGCAGAAGCATGTTACGAATGTGACCGATGGCCTTAGTCGGGTTCAGGCCTTTCGGACAAACGTTGACGCAGTTCATGATCCCGCGGCAGCGGAATACGCTGAACGGATCATCCAGCGAAGCCAGACGCTCGGAAGTCTTGGTGTCGCGGCTGTCTGCCAGGAAGCGATAAGCTTGCAGCAGAGCAGCTGGACCCAGGAACTTGTCCGGGTTCCACCAGAAGGACGGGCAAGAAGTCGAGCAGCAAGCGCACAGGATGCACTCGTACAGACCGTCAAGCTTTTCACGCTCTTCAGGGGACTGCAGACGCTCGATGGCCGGAGCCGGCGTGTCGTTCTGCAGGTAAGGCTTAACCTTCTCGTATTGCTTGTAGAAGATGCTCATATCGACGACCAGGTCACGGATAACCGGCAAACCTGGCAGAGGACGAACGATCAACTTGTTACCTTTTACGACGGCGGACAGCGGCGTAACGCACGCCAGACCGTTTTTGCCGTTGATGTTCATGCCGTCGGAACCGCATACACCTTCACGGCAAGAGCGACGATAGGAGAAACCTTCGTCCTGCTCTTTGATCAGGGCCAGCACGTCCAGCACCATCAGGTCTTTACCACCGGTATCGACCGAGAATTCCTGCATGAACGGCGCAGCGTCCTGATCAGGGTTGTAACGATAAACGCTGACTTTCAACATGGCGGCCACCCTTAATAAGTCCGAATCTTAGGTTCAAAAGTCGGAACAGTCTTCGGCGAGAAGTTCACAGCACGCTTGGTCACGCGCTTGTCACCCGGGAAGTACAGGGTGTGGCACAGCCAGTTTTCGTCGTCACGGTCTTCGAAGTCTTCACGGGCGTGAGCACCGCGGGACTCTTTACGTACTTCGGCAGCGATGGCAGTAGCTTCAGCCACTTCCAGCAGGTTCTGCAGTTCCAGAGCTTCGATACGTGCAGTGTTGAACGCCTGCGACTTATCGTTGATCTTGACGTTGGCGATGCGCTTGCGCAGGTCAGCCAGCTGGGCAATACCCTTCTGCATGTATTCGCCAGTACGGAATACACCGAAGTAGTTCTGCATGCAGTTTTGCAGCTCGCGACGCAGGGTTGCCACGTCTTCGCCTTCGGTACGCTCGTTCAGAGCAGACAGACGCGCCAGGGCCGCATTGATGTCGGCGTCGGTGGCGTCGTCGTATTCGATACCGTCGGTCAGTGCTTTTTCCAGGTGCAGGCCGGCAGCGCGGCCGAATACCACCAGGTCGAGCAACGAGTTGCCGCCCAGACGGTTGGCACCGTGAACCGATACGCACGCCACTTCACCCACTGCGAACAGGCCAGGGATGATTTCGTCGACGCCTTCGTCGTTCTGGGTGATTGCCTGACCGTGAATGTTGGTCGGAACGCCGCCCATCATATAGTGGCAAGTCGGAACAACCGGAACCGGAGCAACAACCGGGTCAACGTGAGCGAAAGTCTTGGACAGTTCGCAGATGCCTGGCAGACGGCTGTGCAGCACTTCCTCGCCCAAGTGGTCGAGCTTGAGCATTACGTGGTCGCCATTCGGGCCGCAGCCGTTACCAGCGATGATTTCCTTAACCATCGAACGGGCAACAACGTCACGACCTGCAAGGTCTTTGGCGTTCGGAGCATAACGCTCCATGAAACGCTCGCCGTGCTTGTTGATCAGGTAACCACCTTCACCACGGCAACCTTCAGTAACCAGTACACCAGCGCCGGCGATACCGGTCGGGTGGAACTGCCACATTTCAATGTCTTGTACCGGCACGCCAGCACGCAGAGCCATGCCGACGCCGTCACCGGTGTTGATCAGGGCGTTGGTGGTGGACGCGTAGATACGACCTGCACCGCCGGTAGCCAGTACGGTGGCCTTGGCACGGATGTAGGTGGTTTCGCCGGTTTCGATGCAGATGGCGATCACGCCGACGAACTCGCCTTCGCCGTTCTTCACCAGATCGACAGCGTAGTACTCGTTCAGGAACACGGTACCGGCTTTCAGGTTGCCCTGATAAAGGGTGTGCAGCAGCGCGTGACCGGTACGGTCGGACGCAGCGCAAGTACGAGCAGCCTGCCCGCCTTTACCGTAATCCTTCGACTGACCGCCGAATGGACGCTGGTAGATACGACCTTGCTCGGTACGCGAGAATGGCATGCCCATGTGGTCCAGCTCGTAAACGGCAGCCGGGCCTTCCTGACACATGTACTCGATAGCGTCCTGGTCACCGATGTAGTCGGAACCCTTGACGGTATCGTACATGTGCCAGCGCCAGTCATCGTTCGGATCAGCCGAAGCGATGGCGCAGGTGATGCCACCCTGGGCAGATACAGTGTGCGAACGGGTCGGGAAAACCTTGGTGATCACGGCAGTCTTGTGACCGCCCTGTGCCAGTTGCAGCGCAGCGCGCATGCCGGCACCGCCACCACCAATGATGATGGCGTCGAAAGAAATCGTTGGAATGTTAGCCATGAATCAGATACCCCAGAGAATCTGCACACCCCAGACGAAGTAAGCGAACATCGCAACGCCGCATACTGCCTGGAAAAGGAAACGTACTGCAGTCGCGGACTTGCCCAGCGCCATCGGCGTCAGGTAGTCGGTCGCGATGGTCCACATGCCGACCCAGGCGTGAGCGCCCAGGGCTACAAGGGCCAGCAGACTGAAGATACGCATCCCGTTGTGGGCGAACAGGCCATGCCATTGGTCGTAACCAATGCCCGGATTCGCCGCGAGGTATCCGATCAGGAAGATGAAATAAGCCGCGAGAACAACCGCAGACACACGTTGTGCCATCCAGTCATAGAGGCCCGAACGCGAAAGGTTCGTAACGCTGGTTACCATATCCAAACTCCTGCCAGAACGATCAACACCACGGAAACGGCGATGATAATTTTCGAGCCCAGGCGGCCGCCTTCAAGCGTCTCGCCGATGCCCATATCCATGATCAAGTGGCGCACACCGGCTACCAGGTGATACAGAAGAGCGGACAGGAGGCCCCATGCTACGAACTTGGCCAGCGGGCTGGTCAAGCATGCCTTCACCTCGGCAAAACCTTCCTCGGAACCCAGGGATTTGCCCAATGCATAAAGCATGAAGCCAAGGCCCAGGAAGAGGATGATGCCGGAAACACGGTGAAGAAACGACGTAACGCCGGTGATGGGGAGTTTGATGGTCCTTAGGTCTAGGTTTACAGGTCGTTGGCTTTTCACGGCTTTTTTTTCACACTGAAGAGCCCCTAACAATCAGGGCAAAGTTGTTGGGGAGTGCACTGGTCAGGTAACCACCACCCAGGGATGCGACCCCCAATAAAGCAGGCCCAAAAGCCCCTGGCGGTCGGTGGCCGAGTATAGACAGTTAGGCTACTAATGACAACGCGTTCACCTTCCCCTAATAGCTGATTGCACAAGTTGGATAAAAGGCGTAAATGGCAGTCAATTTCGAGGAAAAAGTCCGGTTAAAGCCTTCTGGAGCAAGACTTTAGGCAAATTGACATTCGAATTTATCTCACTATAGTGGTGCGGGCCCTGCGTGGGGGGTCTGTCTGATGATTTCAAGCATAAATAGGAGGCCACATGGCTGACAAAAAAGCGCAGTTGATCATCGAGGGCGCAGCCCCCGTCGAGCTGCCCATTTTAACCGGCACCGTTGGTCCCGATGTTATCGATGTTCGGGGCCTGACGGCCACGGGCCGTTTCACCTTTGACCCTGGTTTCATGTCGACAGCCTCCTGCGAGTCGAAGATCACCTATATCGACGGCGACAATGGCATCCTGCTGCACCGCGGTTACCCGATCGAACAACTGGCTGAAAAGTCGGACTACCTGGAAACCTGCTACCTGCTGCTTAACGGCGAATTGCCGACCGCAGAACAGAAGGCCCAGTTCGTCAGTACCGTCAAGAACCACACCATGGTTCACGAGCAGTTGAAGACCTTCTTCAACGGTTTCCGCCGCGACGCCCACCCAATGGCTGTCATGTGCGGTGTAGTCGGCGCCCTCTCGGCCTTCTACCACGACTCCCTCGACATCAATAACCCGCAGCATCGCGAAATCTCTGCGATCCGCCTGGTTGCCAAGATGCCGACCCTGGCAGCAATGGTTTACAAGTACTCCATGGGCCAACCCATGATGTACCCGCGCAACGACCTGACGTACGCGGAAAACTTCCTGCACATGATGTTCAACACCCCGTGCGAGATCAAACCGATCAGCCCGGTGCTCGCCAAGGCCATGGACCGGATTTTCATCCTCCATGCCGACCACGAGCAGAACGCATCGACGTCAACCGTACGCCTGGCCGGTTCTTCGGGTGCCAACCCGTTCGCCTGTATCGCCGCCGGCATCGCTGCACTGTGGGGCCCTGCCCACGGCGGTGCGAACGAAGCCGTTCTGACCATGCTGGATGAAATTGGCGATGTATCGAACATCGACAAGTACATCGCCAAGGCCAAGGACAAGAACGATCCGTTCAAGCTGATGGGCTTCGGTCACCGGGTTTACAAAAACCGCGACCCACGCGCCACCGTGATGAAGCAGACCTGCGACGAAGTACTGAAAGAACTGGGCATCAAGAACGACAAGCAGCTCGAACTGGCCATGCGCCTGGAAGAGATCGCCCTGACCGACCCGTACTTCATCGAACGCTCGCTGTACCCGAACGTCGACTTCTACTCGGGGATCATCCTCAAGGCGATCGGCATTCCAACCAGCATGTTCACCGTTATCTTCGCCCTGGCGCGGACTGTTGGCTGGATCTCCCACTGGAAAGAAATGCTCTCCAGCCCGTACAAGATTGGCCGCCCGCGCCAGCTGTACACCGGCTACGAGTCGCGTGACATCACCAAGCTGGAAGACCGCAAATAAGACCTGTCTTGCGATAACGTCTTAACTGCACCGGAAACGGCCTCTATTTATATAGAGGCCGTTTTTGTTTGTGCGCTTTGAAAGTCTTCATCCCACCTCCCTCCTCGCCGCGCCGGAAAAAGCGGGACGCAGAGCATCCCTGGCAGCATTCCCACGCAGAGCGTGGGAACGATCATCCTGCACATCTGTTAGGGATGGGTCGGCTGGCAGGCCGCCATCGCTGGCAAGCCATGCTCCTACAGGGAATGAGTACATCTGCAAAAGGCTGGTCGGCTGGCAGGCCGCCATCGCGGGCAAGCCCGCTCCCACAAAAAGCAAAACAACACACATCCGCTGTTGCCCCTCACCACTCATCAGGCCGAGCGTTAGCTCGCCTACAGCTTTTGATCTTGATCCACCCGCCCCTTCGGGAGGCTGAGTAGAGGTGTTCATCCGGGGAGTGGCGCGCAGCGCCGTTCGACGCAGTCGAACACGCTGCATGTAGGTCGAAGCGAAGCCGACCGGAGGGCAGTGTCCCCGGAGGGATACCGGAGCGAAGGAACGCCGAGCCTTAGCGAGGGGCCGGACGCTCGGGGCGAGCGCTTTTGGTTACTTTTAAGGCGTTTGTTAAAAGTGACTCGCCGTAAGGGCGAAACCCTAAGCCGCCATTACCGCAGCAACGGATATGTACTCAACCAACCAAAACACAGGCCGGCTATCAGGCCGCCTCGACAAAAAACCAAATTCAGACCGATAACCGCCCAATAAAAAATGCCCCGATCTCTCGACCAGGGCATTTCATATTTAACGCAACTTACATAAATACCACTGAAACCTTAGTGCGCAACCGCCCCACTCGCCCCCAACCCAGTCTGCGAACGAACAAACTGCGGGAAGAACAGCGCACGCTCATTGTCAGCTGCGGTCGATTTGTCAGTAACCGAGAAGAACCAGATACCGACAAACGCAATCGCCATCGAGAACAGTGCAGGGTACTCATACGGGAAGATCGCCTTCTCGTGATGCAGGATCTGCACCCAAATGGTTGGCCCAAGCACCATCAAGCCCACAGCGCTGACCAGCCCCAACCAGCCGCCAATCATCGCACCGCGCGTGGTCAGCTTCTTCCAGTACATGGAAAGCAGCAGCACCGGGAAGTTACAGCTCGCCGCGATGGAGAACGCCAGGCCCACCATGAAGGCGATGTTCTGGCTTTCGAACAGAATGCCCAGGCCGATCGCCAACACACCGAGTGCGATGGTGGTGATTTTCGAGACGCGGATTTCATCCTTGTCGTTAGCCTTGCCCTTCTTGATCACACTGGCGTACAGGTCGTGAGATACCGCAGTAGCACCGGCCAGAGTCAAACCAGCCACTACAGCCAGAATGGTTGCAAACGCGACCGCCGAGATAAAGCCCAGGAAAATACTGCCACCCACCGCGTTGGCCAGGTGCACCGCCGCCATGTTGTTACCGCCCAACAGTGCGCCAGCCGCATCTTTAAAGGCCGGGTTGGTGCTGACCAGCAAGATCGCGCCGAAGCCGATGATGAAGGTCAGGATGTAGAAGTAACCAATGAAGCCGGTTGCGTACAGCACGCTCTTGCGAGCTTCTTTCGCGTCACTCACGGTGAAGAAGCGCATCAGAATGTGCGGCAGGCCAGCGGTACCGAACATCAGCGCAAGCCCTAAGGAGAATGCCGAGATCGGGTCTTTCACGAGGCCGCCTGGGCTCATGATCGCTTCACCTTTAGGGTGAACCTTGATCGCCTCGGAAAACAGCGTGCTGAAGTCGAAGTTGACGTGCTTCATCACCATCAGTGCCATGAACGAGGCACCGGACAGCAGCAGCACAGCCTTGATGATCTGAACCCATGTGGTCGCCAGCATGCCGCCAAACAACACATACAGGCACATCAGGATGCCGACCAGAATCACCGCAACGTAGTAGTCGAGACCGAACAGCAGCTGGATCAGCTTGCCGGCACCCACCATTTGCGCGATCAGGTAGAACGCCACCACCACCAGCGAGCCGCAAGCAGACAGCGTGCGGATCTGGGTCTGCCCCAGGCGATAGGACGCCACGTCGGCAAAGGTGTATTTACCCAGGTTACGCAGGCGCTCGGCGATCAGGAACAGAATGATCGGCCAGCCTACCAGGAAGCCGATCGAGTAGATCAGGCCGTCGTAGCCGGAGGTGAATACCAGGGCGGAAATCCCCAGGAAGGACGCCGCGGACATGTAGTCACCGGCAATCGCCAGACCGTTCTGGAAACCGGTGATCTTGCCGCCCGCCGCATAATAGTCGGCAGCAGAATTATTGCGCTTGGAAGCCCAATAGGTGATGCACAGGGTCAAACCGACAAACGCCACGAACATCAAAATGGCGGAAACGTTGAGCGGTTGTTTATGCACTTCGCCGGTCAGGGCTTCACCCGCCCAAACGGCCGGGGCAAAGGCTGCGATGCTCAATAGAGCCATTAGACGCCGGATCATTGCTGAGCCTCCTTGAGAATCGCATTGTTCAGGTCGTCGAATTCGCCATTGGCGCGTCGTACGTAGATTGCAGTCAGGACAAAGGCCGAGACTATCAGCCCGACACCAATGGGTATCCCCCAGGTAATCGAAGACTCAGGGCTGATTTTCGCCCCCAGCAGCTGCGGCCCGTAAGCAATCAAAAGGATGAATCCGGAGTAAAGCCCAAGCATGATTGCCGAAAGAATCCAGGCGAATCGCTCCCTCTTGCTGACCAGCTCCTTGAAGCGCGGGCTGTTTTGAATCGAGAGGTAAATGCTGTCGTTCATTGTTTTTATCCTCGCAGCACAGATTATTGTTAGAACGTTATCCACTCTATGCGGCTGCGGAACAGGTTCCAGACGACCTTAGTATTAGAACGACATGACAGAATCGTCATTTTCCAGCAGACACTAAACAATGTGGGAGCGAGCTTGCTCGCGATAGCGGCGTGTCAGTCAACATCAATATCGACTGATACACCGCTATCGCGAGCAAGCTCGCTCCCACAGAGAAACGCAAAAGGCCGCTTGGCGGTTATGCCAAGCGGCCTTCAGAAGTGCTGACCAGACGCGTCAACTCAAATCATTTGGTCCAGTCGGCAACACGTTCCGGGTGTTTGGCCACCCAATCCTTCGCCGCGGCTTCCGGCTTTGCACCATCCTGGATTGCCAGCATGACTTCGCCGATTTCATCTTTCGACGCCCACTGGAAGTTCTTCAGGAACTTGGCCACTTCCGGTGCCTTGGTGGCGAGTTCTTTGCTGCCGATGCTGTTTACGGTTTCAGCGGCGCCATAAACGCCTTTCGGATCTTCCAGGAAGCGCAGTTTCCACTTGGCAAACATCCAGTGCGGCACCCATCCGGTCACGGCGATGGATTCGTTTTTCTTCTCGGCACGGGTCAGCTCGGCAATCATGCCGGCGCCGGAGCTGGCCTTGAGTTGATACCCGGTCAGGTCGTAGTCCTTGATTGCCTGTTCGGTCTTGAGCATCACGCCTGAACCGGCGTCGATGCCGACAATGCGGTTTTTGAAGCTGTCGTCGGTTTTCAGATCGCCGACGGTTTTGGCTTTGACGTACTCCGGCACGATCAGGCCGATTTTTGCGTCTTTGAAGTTCGGACCGTAATCGACGACCTGATCCTTGTTCTTGGTCCAGTAATCACCGTGTGTTACCGGCAACCAGGCCGACAGCATGGCATCGAGTTTGCCCGTGGCCACACCCTGCCACATGATCCCGGTCGCGACGGCTTGCAGTTTCACGTCATAACCCAGTTTCTGTTTGATCACTTCAGCCGCTACGTGGGTCGTCGCGACGCTGTCGGACCAACCGTCAACGTAACCGATGCTCAGGGTCTTGCTCTCGGCATTGGCCATGGTGGAGCCAATCGCAAGCACCAGAGCGGCACCTGCACCTAAAAGTCGTCGCATCTTCATCGTTACTTCCCCGAAAGTGCTGCGCTCGACGGATGCCGAGTCGCGTCAACGTATTGTTATGGTGCACAGCGCCCTCATCACGCCCACCGCAAACTCGTTCGAACATCAGCGTGATTTATCTATGAGAGCACTGATGCTTCGATAATCAACCTCGCGACAATAGCGACCTGCTCTGCCAGCGACATCAAGGCATCGAGAAACGACATCAGAACGCCATTAATCTTGAGCGGCGCAAACGCCTCGACCGCTCCGCCCGAACTTTGCATGTCAAAACCATGCAGGCCACCTGAGCCGGGAGAAATGCAGGTAACATGCGCGGCTTTGCTCTCAGACGGCCTGACCATGCCCGCGACATCACGCTTTCCTTTTTTTGCTTACCTGTTCGCCTGTCTGCTGGGGTTGTTTGCCTTCGGCGGCTTTTGGTACGGCCTCGGCAAACCGGTGATTCTGCCGGACGTGGCCAGCGCGACACACAAACTGCAATGCGCCTCCTACACCCCGTTCGACAAAGATCAATCGCCGTTCGATGTGCCGTTCAAATTGCGCCCGGAGCGCATGGACGCCGACCTCGCGCTGCTGGCCAAAAGCTTCGAATGCATCCGCACCTATTCCATGACCGGCCTAGAGGCCCTGCCCGACCTGGCGCGCAAACATGGCTTGAAACTGATGATCGGCGCCTGGGTCAACAGCAACCCGGTGGACACCGAGAAAGAAGTCGACCTGCTGATCGCCTCGGCCAATGCCAACGCCGACGTGGTGACCTCGGTCATCGTCGGCAATGAAACCTTGCTGCGCAAAGAAGTCACCGGCGCGCAGCTGGCCAGGCTTATCAACAAGGTCAAAAGTCAGGTCAAGCAGCCGGTCACTTACGCCGACGTCTGGGAGTTCTGGCTCAAGCACCCGGAAATAGCCCCGGCGGTGGACTTCCTGACCATCCACTTACTGCCGTACTGGGAAGATGATCCCTCGAACATCGATGCGGCCCTGCAACATGTGGCCGAAGTGCGTCAGGTGTTCGGCAACAAGTTCGCGCCCAAAGACGTGATGATTGGCGAAACCGGTTGGCCGAGCGAAGGCCGTCAACGGGAAACAGCCCTGCCGAGCCGGGTCAATGAAGCCAAGTTCATTCGCGGTTTTGTCGTGATGGCAGAACAGCATGGCTGGCATTACAACCTGATCGAAGCCTTCGACCAGCCATGGAAACGTGCCAGCGAAGGTGCGGTCGGTGGCTACTGGGGATTGTTTGACGCTGATCGCCAGGACAAGGGCGTGCTCGCAGGCCCGGTGTCGAACGTGCCGTACTGGTCGCAGTGGCTGGCGGTGGGCGTGGTAATTTTTTTCGGCACGTTGATGCTTGGCGGTCGCGTTCGCAGCACTCGCGCCGCGTTGGTACTGCCACTGCTCGGCGCACTGGCGGCTTGTTCGATTGGCGCGTGGGGTGATCTGGCTCGCGTCACCACACGGTTTGCCAGCGAATGGCTGTGGGTGGCGCTGCTGACGGCGTTGAATTTGCTGGTGTTGACCCATGCCGCACTGACGCTGAGCGCCCGCACGGGTTGGCGTGAGCGCGCCTTCAATGCGCTGGAGCGCCGGGCTGGCTGGTTACTCGCGGCGGCAGGATTTGCCGCCGCGGTGATGATGCTGGAACTGGTGTTCGATCCGCGCTATCGCAGCTTCCCGAGTGTCGCGTTCATCCTGCCGGCGTTGGTTTACCTGTGCCGCCCGGTGAGCGTGCCACGTCGCGAGATTGCGTTGCTGACCTTCATCATCGGGGCTGGCATTGCGCCGCAGTTGTTCCGTGAAGGTTTACACAACCAGCAAGCCTGGGGCTGGGCGCTGGTGAGCGGGCTGATGGTTGCAGCGTTATGGCGCAGTTTGCGGGTTCGCAACAGGTAAACGTCAGCGAAGCTTCTGGCCTCATCGCGGGCAAGCCACGCTCCCACAGGACTCTGCAGCGAATGCAGCATTTGTGTACAACAAAATCCCTGTGGGAGCGGGCTTGCCCGCGATGACGATTTATCAGGCGCTACGAGACGCCCGAACCAACCGCAAACCCGCAATCACCACCGCAAAAACAGCCAGCGTCGTGTTGTACAACGCCAGTGCCGGGAACCCGAACACCAGCGCCAGCACCGCCAGCCACCACCCTGCCCGGCCCGGCAACACGAAGCCAAGCACCGCTGCCGAAATCGCCGCCCAGCCCAGCACGTTGAAGTGAATCATCAAGCCCAGATTCGAACGCACCCCACATTCCCAGCGGTTAGCCTCGTCCACGCAGATGCCCACCCACTGCCCATCCTCCATGAAGCCATAACGCGCGCCGTAACTGGCGGCCAGCCATAAAGGCAGCAAAACGAGCAGCAAAAACACGGGCAGACGGCGGGACATGAAACACTCCAATAGGGGAAAACGGCGGCCAGCTTAATCCCCCGACAGCGGTATGCAAACGCGAGCAACAGATAATTGGTAAGGAAACCGCTGCAAAGTGTATCGTCCAGCTACTATTACCCAAAAATAAGCCTCTTTGGTGCCGATGCGTGGCACTTTGGCGCAATACAAGTGGTCTTAGCCTGCGAACTTTATTCAGCACCTTCTTCTAAGGGATCTAGTCATGCTCCGTTCCTTGCGCTTCGCCGCCCTGTTTTGCGGCCTTATATTGAGTGCGTCCGCACTGGCAGTCGATATCGACGCCGCCAGTTATGGCTACCCCTTGACCAACCCGTTCGAGGCGACCATCGCAACGACACCTCCGGACCTGCGTCCGGAATTGCCGCTGGACGACGACATCAATCAGCGGGATGAAACCATCACGCTACGCCCGGAGCGCGCCTTCGAATTGCCAGACAACTTCTGGGCCGTGAAGAAGCTGACCTACCGCATCGCCACGCAAGATAAAGCCGCACCGCTGATCTTCCTGATTGCCGGCACCGGTGCCCGTTATGACAGCACCCTCAACGAATATCTGAAAAAGCTCTACTACCAGGCCGGCTATCACGTGGTGCAACTCTCGTCGCCGACCAGTTTCGACTTCATCGCCGCCGCCTCTCGCTTCGCCACCCCCGGCATTACCAAGGAAGATGCCGAAGACATGTATCGAGTGATGCAGGCCGTGCGGGCACAAAACCCGAATCTGCCGGTCACCGATTACTACCTGACCGGTTACAGCCTGGGCGCCCTCGACGCGGCGTTTGTCGCGCATCTGGACGAAACCCGCCGCAGTTTCAACTTCAAGAAAGTCTTGCTGCTCAACCCGCCAGTCAACCTGTACACCTCGATCACCAACCTGGACAAACTGGTCCAGACAGAGGTCAAGGGCATCACCAGCAGCACTACGTTTTATGAGCTGGTGCTGAACAAGCTGACCCGCTACTTCCAGCAGAAAGGCTACATCGACCTCAACGATGCCCTGCTCTACGACTTCCAGCAGTCCAAGCAACACCTGACCAACGAACAGATGGCCATGCTGATCGGCACTTCATTCCGTTTCTCGGCTGCCGACATTGCCTTCACCTCGGACCTGATCAACCGTCGCGGCCTGATTACGCCGCCGAAATTCCCGATCACCGAAGGCACCAGCCTCACGCCGTTTCTCAAGCGTGCGCTGCAATGCGACTTCGACTGCTACATCACCGAACAGGTCATTCCGATGTGGCGTGCCCGCACTGACGGCGGCAGCCTGCTGCAACTGATCGACCAGGTCAGCCTGTATGCGCTCAAGGACTACCTGCACGACAGCCCGAAAATCGCTGTGATGCACAACGCCGACGACGTGATCCTGGGCCCGGGCGACCTCGGTTTCCTGCGCAAGACCTTCGGCGATCGCTTGACCGTTTATCCACTCGGCGGCCATTGCGGCAACCTTAACTACCGCGTCAACAGCGACGCCATGCTGGAGTTCTTCCGTGGCTAAATATCTCCTGCTTATCGCTGCGTTACTCTGTGCAGGCGTCGCCAATGCCGACAACAGCAAAGCCAACGCCCCCGTCGTGATCGACAATGACGGCTTCAAGGAGCCGCTGAGCAAACTCAAGTTCAACCCCGGGCTGGACCAGCGCGAGTTCGAACGCTCGACGCTCAATGCACTGGCCGTCTATGACCCGCTGGAAGAGTGGAACCGCCGGGTGTATCACTTCAACTACCGCTTCGACCAATGGGTGTTCCTGCCCGTGGTCGACGGCTATCGCTACGTCACGCCAAGCTTCCTGCGTACCGGCGTGAGCAACTTCTTCAACAACCTCGGCGACGTGCCAAACCTGGTGAACAGCCTGCTGCAACTCAAGGGCAAGCGTTCGATGGAAACGTCTGCGCGCCTGCTGCTCAACACCACCATCGGCATTGCCGGCTTGTGGGACCCGGCCACCGCCATGGGCCTGCCGCGCCAGAACGAAGACTTCGGCCAGACCCTGGGCTTCTACGGTGTACCAGGCGGCGCCTACTTCGTCTTGCCAATTCTCGGGCCGTCCAACATCCGCGACACCGGCGGCCTGGCTGTCGATTTCACCGTAGAGTCGGCGATCAACTACCTGAACGTCTCCGAAGTCAGCTCCAATCATCCTGAAGTGTGGATCCTGCGCGGCATCGACAAACGCAACCAGACCCGCTTCCGCTATGGCCAGCTGAACTCGCCGTTCGAGTACGAGAAAGTGCGTTACGTGTATACCGAGTCACGTAAGTTGCAGATCGCCGAGTAATTCCGGCGGCAACAAAAAAGGCCATTCGATGCGAGTCGAATGGCCTTTTTACATTCCCGCCGCACGACAATCCCCCTGTAGGAGTGAGCCTGCTCGCGATGACATCAGCACAGTCAAAATCTCTACTGACTGACCCACCGCAATCGTCGGAACGCCGCCCGGAGCCGGCTCACGCCTACAGGACAGTGTTCGGCTTTAGCCTTTCAGCGCTTTCCAGATTTTGCTGGCTACCAGCACACCCGCCAACACCACCGCGCCGGCCACAATCCCCGCGACCCCATTGAGCAAGGTCGGCACGATAAACCCGGCGCCACCGGCCGCTGCGCCAACACCTTCAATCCAGTGATGAATCACCGGCACCCCGTGAGTCAGGATCCCGCCGCCGACGAGGAACATCGCCGCCGTCCCGATCACCGACAGGCTTTTCATCATGTACGGTGCCGCTCGCAGTATTCCGCCGCCGATGCTTTTGGCCATCTGGCCGGGCTTTTGGGTCAACCACAAACCGAGGTCGTCGAGTTTGACGATGCCGGCGACCAGGCCATAGACGCCGACGGTCATGACGATGGCAATCCCCGAGAGCACGATCACTTGCTGGGTCAGCGAGGCACCCGCCACGGTGCCCAACGTGATGGCGATGATTTCTGCCGACAGGATGAAGTCGGTGCGGACCGCGCCCTTGATCTTGTCCTGTTCGTAAGCCACCAGATCGACCGCCGGATCGGCAACAGCCTCGACCAGCTCTGCATGTTCAGCCTGATCCTCGGCCTTGCTGTGCAAAAATTTGTGGGCAAGTTTCTCGAAGCCTTCGAAACACAGGTACGCGCCGCCGACCATCAACAGCGGTGTGACCAGCCACGGAATGAACGCGCTGATGGCCAACGCCGACGGCACCAGGATCAGTTTGTTGCGAAACGAGCCCTTGGCGACCGCCCAAACCACCGGGATTTCCCGCTCGGCCCGCACGCCGCTGACCTGCTGGGCATTGAGCGCCAGATCGTCGCCCAGTACACCGGCGGTCTTCTTGGCGGCCATTTTGGTCATCAATGCCACATCGTCGAGCACAGCGGCGATGTCATCGATCAGCACCAGCAAACTGCTTCCTGCCATGAATCAGGTTTCCTTCTTGAATGAATGCTGCGCAGCATAGCGCGGCCGAGTGCCACACGGGGCATTCTTGAGCGGCGCGCGAGGCCGGTGATACCATGCGCAACCGCCAGAACAGGCAAGGAACCCCCTGGTTTATGAGCACTATCCGCGAGCGCAACAAAGAACTGATCCTGCGTGCCGCCAGTGAAGAATTTGCCGACAAGGGCTTCGCTGCGACCAAAACCAGCGACATCGCAGCCAAGGCGGGATTGCCCAAGCCCAACGTCTACTACTACTTCAAATCCAAGGAAAACCTCTACCGCGAGGTCCTGGAAAGTATCATCGAGCCGATTCTGCAGGCCTCGACACCGTTCAACCCTGAAGGTGTGCCCAGCGAAGTGCTGAGCGGCTACATCCGCTCGAAAATCCGCATCTCCCGCGACCTGCCTTTCGCTTCCAAGGTGTTCGCCAGCGAAATCATGCACGGCGCCCCGCACCTGAGCGCCGACCTGGTCGAACAGCTCAACAGCCAGGCCAAGCACAACATCGACTGCATCCAAACCTGGATCGACCGCGGCCAAATCGCCGCCATCGACCCCAACCACCTGATGTTCAGCATCTGGGCCGCAACCCAGACCTATGCCGACTTTGACTGGCAGATCACCGCCATCACCGGCAAAGCCAAACTGGATGAGGCCGATTATGAAGCAGCGGCGCAGACGATTATCCGGTTGGTGCTCAAGGGGTGTGAGCCGGATCGGTAGACCGCGTTGTCCCCATCGCGAGCAGGCGCACTCCTACACGGGCTGTCGGCGTACGCAAAATAGGTGAACACCGCTAATCCGTGTGGGAGCGGGCTTGCCCGCGATGGCTGCAACTCGGTACTTGATCAGACCCAAATCGCATCCCACAACGGATAGTCGCCCAGTCGTTCTACCAACCTCGCCCGCAATGGATTGGCCACAACATACCGCGCCATCTTCACCAAATCCTCATCTCGCCTTAACGCCCGGTCGTGATACCCCTGCTGCCAAAGCGGCCCTTTCCTGTTACTGAAAAGGTTTACGTCTCGAGCAATCAATGACTTGGTTTGACGCATCAAATTGCTGAGCGAACACTTCTGCAGCTCGACCAGCCAGTGAAAGTGGTCAGGCATAACGACCCAGGCCAGCGAGTTTACGAAACCCAGTTTTTGAGCCTGACGGAATTGGTGAACCACCAATCGGCCCAAAGCGAAATCGGTAAAAACCGGTTCTCGGTCAAGGGTATTGGTGGTCAGTAAGTAGATTCGATTGGGTTCGGCGTAGCGACCTGTTCGCAGGCGATGTGAAGAAGGTACATCGGGCATTCCTTTGCCACTCTCGTGATGAAGTCATGAAAAGGCTAGACCCGGAATTGGCAGCGGGCGGTACAGACCTTTAGCAGGATGTGTCTGATAGAGAGCCATCGCGGGCAAGCCCGCTCCCACAGTGTTTGATGGCGTACGCAAAAATGTGAGCACCTCCAATTCCTGTGGGAGCGGGCTTGCCCGCGATGGCAATTACTCAAACGCTACAGATCAAGCAGTAACCCCAGCATCCGCCGTCAACCCCAACGCCTCGATCGCACTAATCGCGCACTGTTCATCAACATCCGACAGATCCCCGCTGATGCCGACCGCCCCCAGCACGTTCCCTGCCAGATCGCGAATCAGCACACCACCCGGTGCCGGCACGATGCTGCCCTGCCCCAGGCTGTTCAACGCCGCGATAAACGCCGGGCGTTGTTGTGCGTCCAGCGCCAGCAGACGCGAGCCTTTGCCCAGGGCGATGGCGCCCCAGGCCTTACCGATGGCGACCTGCGGGCGTAGCAGGCTGGCGCCGTCTTCGCGTTGCAGGGTGATCAGGTGCCCGCCGGCATCCAGTACTGCAATGGTCAATGGAGCTGCAGAGATTGCACGCCCGGCAGAGATGGCCTGATCGATCAGGTTGACTGCGACTTTCAAGGTTAAAGCGCTCATGGTGCCGTCCTCATTTTGTTTTTCGGAAAGCCGTTGGGCTGCGCCGTTGTGCCGCAGTCCGATGCAACAAATAGAACACAATGAATTATTTTTTTGTATACAATAATTATCGAAAAGCGCCACATGCGACGAAAAGCCACACGTTAAAGGGCTTCCGACGAATGAAACAGTCGCTTGAGAAAATGGATTGACCTGCGCCGTCCGCCGTGAATACACTCTGCGCAAAGCCACTTGTATACAATTACAAAACGTAAGAGGCACAAAACCATGAGCAAAATGAGAGCAATCGAAGCCGCCGTTCTGGTGATGCGCCGTGAAGGGGTTGATACCGCTTTTGGCATCCCGGGTGCTGCAATCAACCCGCTGTACTCCGCCCTGCAGAAGGTCGGTGGCATCGATCACGTCCTCGCTCGCCACGTTGAAGGCGCCTCGCACATGGCCGAGGGCTACACCCGCACCAAGGCCGGCAACATCGGCGTGTGCATCGGTACTTCCGGCCCTGCCGGTACCGACATGGTCACCGGGCTCTACAGCGCCTCGGCCGACTCGATTCCAATCCTTTGCATTACTGGCCAGGCACCCCGCGCCCGTATGCACAAGGAAGACTTCCAGGCTGTCGACATCACCACCATCGTCAAGCCAGTGACCAAGTGGGCAACCACCGTCATGGAACCGGGCCAGGTGCCTTATGCGTTCCAGAAAGCCTTCTACGAAATGCGCTCCGGCCGTCCAGGCCCGGTGTTGATCGACCTGCCGTTCGACGTGCAGATGGCCGAGATCGAATTCGACATCGACGCTTACCAACCACTGCCGCTCGCCAAGCCCACCGCTAACCGCGTGCAAATCGAGAAGGCCCTGGCCATGCTCGATCAGGCTGAACGCCCATTGCTGGT
This sequence comes from Pseudomonas sp. C9, assembly GCF_002000165.1. Taxonomy (NCBI): domain Bacteria; kingdom Pseudomonadati; phylum Pseudomonadota; class Gammaproteobacteria; order Pseudomonadales; family Pseudomonadaceae; genus Pseudomonas; species Pseudomonas sp. C9. The sequence continues at coordinate 1,369,799 of NZ_MPAK01000001.1, forward strand.
TGCCGGTGGCGGCATCATTAATGCGGACGCCAGCGAGTTGCTGGTCGAGTTCGCCGAACTGACCGGCATCCCTGTCATTCCAACCCTGATGGGCTGGGGCACCATCCCGGACGATCACCCGTTGATGGTGGGCATGGTCGGCCTGCAAACCTCGCACCGTTACGGCAACGCGACGATGCTCAAATCCGACCTGGTACTGGGCGTCGGCAACCGTTGGGCCAACCGCCACACCGGCTCGATCGACGTGTACACCGAAGGCCGCAAGTTCATTCACGTTGATATCGAACCGACGCAGATCGGCCGCGTGTTCAACCCGGACCTGGGCATCGTTTCTGACGCCGCAGCCGCGCTGACCGTGTTCATTGAAGTCGCTCGTGAATGGCAAGCCGCCGGCAAGCTGAAAAACCGCAGCGCCTGGCTGCAAGACTGCCAGCAGCGCAAAGCCAGCCTGCAGCGCAAGACTCACTTCGACAACGTGCCGGTCAAGCCGCAGCGCGTCTACGAAGAAATGAACCAGGTGTTCGGCAAAGACACCTGCTACGTCAGCACCATTGGCCTGTCGCAGATTGCCGGCGCGCAGTTCCTGCACGTCTACAAGCCGCGTCACTGGATCAACTGCGGTCAGGCAGGTCCCTTGGGCTGGACCATTCCGGCGGCACTGGGCGTGGTCAAGGCGGATCCGACCCGTAAGGTCGTGGCGCTGTCGGGCGACTATGATTTCCAGTTCATGATCGAAGAGCTGGCAGTCGGCGCGCAGTTCAAACTGCCGTACATCCATGTTGTGGTAAACAACTCGTACCTGGGGCTGATTCGTCAGGCTCAGCGCGGTTTCGACATGGACTACTGCGTGCAGCTGTCCTTCGATAACCTGAACGCTCCGGAACTCAACGGTTACGGTGTCGATCACGTCGCAGTGGCCGAAGGCCTGGGCTGCAAGGCATTGCGCGTGTTTGAACCAAGCCAGATCCAGCCTGCCCTGCGCAAGGCTCAGGAACTGATCGAAGAGTTCAAGGTGCCGGTGATTGTCGAGATTATTCTGGAGCGCGTGACCAACATTTCCATGGGCACCGAGATCAACGCCGTCAACGAATTCGAAGACCTGGCGCTGGTCGGCAACGATGCGCCAACGGCGATTTCGTTGCTTGATTAAGAAGACCTGATACCTGTAGCAGCTGCCGAGGCACGAGGCTGCGTTGCGTGTCCGCAGGACCGCCCTCGGGGGCCGCTTCGCAGCCCAACGCAGCCTCGTGCCTCGGCAGCGGCTACAGGCAACTATTTTTACAGGAGACCACCATGCCGCGTTTCGCAGCCAACCTGTCCATGCTGTTCACAGAGCAGGATTTTCTTGCCCGTTTCGAAGCGGCCGCCAAGGCCGGCTTCAGTGGTGTCGAATACCTGTTCCCATACGACTTCAGCTCTGCCGAGATCAAGGCCAAGCTGGATGCCAACGGTCTGACCCAAGTGCTGTTCAACCTGCCGGCCGGTGACTGGGCCAAGGGCGAACGCGGTATCGCTTGCCTGCCGGATCGGGTTGAAGAGTTCCGCGCCGGTGTCGACCTCGCCATTGCTTACGCGCAAGTGCTGGGCAACACCCAGGTCAACTGCCTGGCCGGTATTCGCCCACAAGGCGTGGACGATGTCACCGTGGAAAAAACCTTCGTCGCCAACCTCAAATACGCAGCAGACAAGCTGCAAGCGGTGGGCATCAAACTGGTGATGGAAGCGATCAACACTCGCGACATCCCGGGTTTCTACCTGAACAACACCGCGCAAGCCCTGTCGATTCGCGAACAGGTCGGCAGCGCCAATCTGTTCCTGCAATACGACATCTACCACATGCAAATCATGGAGGGTGACCTGGCCCGCACCATGGCCACGCACCTGGGCGAGATCAACCACATCCAGTTGGCCGACAACCCTGGGCGCAACGAACCGGGCACCGGTGAAATCAACTACCGCTTCCTGTTCGAACACCTTGACCGCATCGGTTATCAGGGTTGGGTGGGTTGCGAATACAAGCCGCTGACCACCACTGAAGCTGGCCTGGGCTGGCTGAAAACCCATAACGCGATCTGACACCGATCCCTGTAGGAGTGAGCCTGCTCGCGATGAAATCACCTTGGTACACCTGATGTACCGCAGCGGCTGAATCGCGAGCAGGCTCACTCCTACAAAAAGCTACGCCCCCTATTTGCTTGAGCAAGACAAAAACAAGAGGATTTTCTCATGGCTAAAATCGGATTTATCGGCACCGGCATCATGGGCCACCCAATGGCGTTGAACCTGCAGAAAGCCGGCCACAGCCTGTTCCTGTCGGCGCACCACGACGCTGCCCCTGCCGACTTGGTTGCTGGCGGCGCCGTTGCTCTGGCGAACCCGAAAGAAGTCGCACAAGAAGCCGAATTCATCATCGTCATGGTGCCGGATACCCCCCAGGTCGATGACGTGCTGTTCCGCGCCGACGGCGTTGCAGCCGGTGTTGGCAAAGGCAAAGTCGTCATCGACATGAGCTCGATCTCGCCTACTGCCACCAAGGCTTTCGCCGCCAAAATCAATGAAAAAGGCGCCCAGTACCTCGACGCACCAGTGTCCGGCGGTGAAGTCGGCGCCAAGGCGGCGAGCCTGAGCATCATGGTCGGCGGCGATGCCGATGCTTTCGAACGCGCCCTGCCGCTGTTCCAGGCCATGGGCAAGAACATCACCCTGGTCGGTGGCAACGGCGACGGTCAAACCGCGAAAGTGGCGAACCAGATCATCGTGGCGCTGAACATTCAGGCGGTGGCTGAAGCCCTGCTGTTCGCTTCGAAGAACGGTGCTGATCCAGCCAAGGTGCGTGAAGCACTGATGGGCGGTTTCGCCTCCTCGAAGATCCTCGAAGTACACGGCGAGCGCATGATCAAAGGCACCTTCGATCCGGGTTTCCGCATCAGCCTGCACCAGAAGGACCTGAATCTGGCCCTGCAAGGGGCCAAGGAACTGAACATCAACCTGCCGAACACCGCCAACACCCAGCAAGTGTTCAGCACCTGCGCAGCCATTGGTGGCAGCAATTGGGACCACTCGGCGCTGATCAAGGGCCTGGAGCACATGGCGAATTTCTCGATTCGCGATAAGTAAGCCCTGCGCTACAGAGGGCCTGACTGGCCCTCTGTAGGAGCAAGGCTTGCCCGCGATGGAATCGCCTCGGTGCAGCAGAAACACCTCAGCGTCTGCATCGCGGGCAAGCCTTGCTCCTACAGGGATCGTGCACGTTCGATAACCCCAATAACAAGAATTCCGGGAGCCCGCCATGTCGGTCGATCCGCAACAATTCCTGCGCGAGCTGTTTGCCACAGCCATCGACGCCGCCCACCCACAGCAAGTCCTCGAAGCCCATTTGCCCAAAGACCGTAGCGGTCGGGTGATCGTCATCGGCGCCGGCAAAGCCGCGGCCGCCATGGCCCAGGTGGTCGAGCGTTGCTGGCAGGGTGAAGTCTGCGGTCTGGTGGTGACCCGTTACGGTCACGGTGCCCCGTGCGAAAAAATCGAAGTGGTCGAAGCGGCCCACCCAGTGCCGGACGCTGCCGGTCAGGCCGTTGCCAAACGGGTCTTTGAACTGGTCAGCAACCTGACCGAAGACGACCGCGTGATCTTCCTGCTTTCGGGCGGCGGCTCTGCCCTGCTGGCATTGCCGGCGGCCGGCATCACCCTCGCCGACAAGCAATCAATCAACAAAGCCCTGCTCAAATCCGGCGCGACCATCGGCGAGATGAACTGCGTGCGCAAGCACCTCTCGGCGATCAAGGGTGGCCGTCTCGGCAAAGCCTGCTGGCCTGCCACTGTTTATACCTATGCGATTTCCGATGTACCGGGCGACCTCGCCACGGTCATCGCCTCCGGTCCGACCGTGGCCGACCCAAGTACCTCTGCCGAAGCACTCGCGATCCTCAAGCGCTACGACATTGACGTTTCGGTCTCTGTGCGCAACTGGCTGCAAAGCCCGGAATCGGAGACGGTCAAACCCGGCGACCCGAGCCTGGCCCGCAGCCACTTCCAGTTGATCGCCCGCCCACAGCAATCGCTTGAAGCGGCCGCCGTGAAAGCGCGGCAGGCCGGTTTCAGCCCGCTGATCCTCGGTGATCTGGAAGGCGAATCCCGTGAAGTGGCCAAGGTTCACGCCGGCATTGCGCGGCAAGTGGTCCTGCACGGCCAGCCACTGGCGGCGCCATGTGTGATTTTGTCGGGCGGTGAAACCACCGTGACCGTGCGCGGCAATGGCCGTGGCGGGCGCAACGCCGAATTCCTGCTGAGCCTGACCGACAGCCTCAAAGGCCTGCCCGGTGTGTATGCCCTGGCCGGTGACACCGACGGCATCGATGGCTCCGAAGACAACGCCGGCGCCCTCATGACCCCGGACAGCTACGCCCGTGCCACGGCGTTGGGCCTGAGCGCCAGCGACGAGTTGGACAACAACAATGGCTACGGTTATTTCGAGGCACTGGACGCCCTGATCGTCACTGAGCCGACCCGCACCAACGTCAACGACTTCCGCGCCATCCTGATTCTCGAGAACCCAAAAAATGACGCCTGACAAGAAGGTTAAAATCCTCGCCACCCTCGGCCCCGCCACCGACGGGATCGACGACATTCGCGAACTGGTGCAGGCCGGGGTCAACATTTTCCGCCTGAACTTCAGCCACGGCGATCACGCCGACCACGCACAGCGCTACCAGTGGATTCGTGAAGTCGAGCGCCAGCTTAATTATCCGCTGGGTATTCTGATGGACCTGCAAGGCCCGAAACTGCGGGTCGGCAAGTTTGCCGAGGGCAAGGTGCAACTGCATCGCGGTCAGGCCCTGCGACTGGACCTGGACCCGACGCCAGGGAACGAGCGCCGCGTTAATCTGCCTCACCCGGAAATCATCGCGGCGCTGGAGCCGGGCATGGACTTGCTGCTGGACGACGGCAAGCTGCGTTTGCGAGTGGTCACCAAGTACTCCGACGCCATCGACACCACCGTGTTGAATGGCGGCGAACTGTCGGACCGCAAAGGCGTGAACGTGCCGCAAGCGGTGCTGGAACTAAGCCCGCTGACCGCCAAGGATCGCCGCGACTTGAGCTTCGGTCTGGAGTTGGGTGTGGACTGGGTCGCGCTATCGTTTGTGCAACGTCCGCAAGACATTCGCGAAGCCCGCGAACTGATCGGCGACAAGGCCTTTTTGATGGCCAAGATCGAGAAGCCATCGGCCGTGACGCAACTGCGGGAAATCGCCGAGTTGAGCGACGCGATCATGGTGGCGCGTGGCGACCTCGGCGTGGAAGTGCCCGCCGAAAGCGTGCCGCAGATTCAGAAAAACATCATCACCCTCTGCCGCGAGCTAGGCAAACCGGTGGTGGTGGCCACGCAGATGCTGGAGTCGATGCGCTTCTCCCCGGCCCCGACCCGGGCCGAGGTTACCGACGTGGCCAACGCCGTGGCCGAAGGTGCGGATGCGGTGATGCTGTCGGCGGAAACCGCCTCCGGCGAGTACCCGCTGGAAGCCGTGCAGATGATGAGCAAGATCATCCGCCAGGTGGAAAACGGCCCGGACTATCAGGCACAACTTGACGTGAGCCGACCGAAAGCCGAGGCGACGGTGTCCGATGCGATCAGCTGCGCGATTCGTCGCATCAGCAACGTGCTGCCGGTGGCCGTGCTGGTGAACTACAGCGAGTCCGGCACCTCGAGCTTGCGCGCGGCGCGGGAACGGCCGACGGTGCCGATCCTCAACCTGACACCGAACCTGCAAACCGCGCGCCGCTTGACCGTGGCGTGGGGCGTGCATTCGGTGGTCAATGACCGACTGCGGCAAGTGGATGAAGTGTGCTCGACGGCGCTGGAAATCGCCCAGGCACAGGGCATGGCCAAGCGTGGCGATACATTATTGATCACGGCAGGTGTGCCGTTTGGGCAGCCGGGATCGACTAACTCACTGCGTATCGAGACATTGATTTAGCGCCTATCCGGCCTCATCGCGAGCAAGCTCGGCTCCTACGGTTCGTTGAGGACCTGTAGGAGCCGAGCTTGCTCGCGATGCAGGCGACACGGTCCCACTGACACACTGAACTAAAATGCCTGCCCACCATTTCAACACCCACTGTCCCGACTGGGCCGAAGCGTTGCTCAACGGCTTCAGTCAGATCTTCCTCCAGCGCAATCCGCTGTGCGGCCTGCTGTGCCTGTTGGCGATTCTGTTTACCGCGCCGACGTTGCTCGGCGGTGCGCTGCTGGGCGGTGTCGCCGGTTTGCTCACTGCGCAACGCCGCAACTATGCCAAGGCTGATCGTCAGGCCGGGTTGTTCAGCTACAACGGCGTTCTGCTCGGTCTGTTGCTGAGTTTGTATTTCCCTTGGTCGGCGATGATGCCACCGCTAATTCTGGCCGCCGGCGGTCTGAGCGCGATGATCACCCAGCAGTGGCTCAAGCGCGTCCGGGTCAGCCAATGCCTGCCGGCCTACACGGCGCCCTTCGTCGGGCTGGGCTGGTTGCTGCTGTGCTTCGCCACGCCCTCGACAACGGCGCATTTGATCGAAATCAACACGCTGAACATGCTCGCCGCCCCCTTCAAAGGCGTGGGTCAAGTGATGTTCCTCGGCCATCCACTGGCCGGTGCGATGATTGCCGTCGGTTTGCTGATCGCAGATCGCCGTGCATTCTGCTGGGCGTTGTTGGCGTCTGTCGCGGGCATGGGCTGGAGTATGTTGCACCACGACTTCTACAGCGCATTGCTCGGTCTCGGGAGCTATAACGCCGTACTCGCCGCCCTCGCCTTCAGCTCACAGCGTCGCCAACCGTGGCTGCCGTTGGTGGGCATCGGCCTGGCGCTGTTACTGACGCCGGTCTTTGCCGCCATCGGCCTGCCCACGCTGACCGCGCCGTTCATTCTCGCAGGCTGGTTGATCCGCACGGTTGTGCAGATGCTCGGCAAAGCCACGGTCGAAAGCGCGCCTTGCGTTCCCGGGGAGAATCAACCTAGGCTGCGCTGATTAGCGGCCAAGGCGATTTGAATGAACAGCAACGACACGTGGCGCAATCGCCTTTACGTGATTATTTTCCAGACCGACACCGTCGCCGGACGGCGCTTCGACTCAAGCCTGCTGCTGATTATTTTCGCCAGCCTGGTGGTGGTGATCCTCGACAGCATCGATGACGTTCATCAGAACTACGCCGGCCTGCTGGCGGCCATCGAGTGGGGCTTCACGGTGATTTTCCTGGGCGAGTACTTCCTGCGCCTGTATTGCTCGCCCAAACCCATGCGTTACGCGTTCAGTTTTTACGGCCTGGTGGATCTGCTGGCCATCGTGCCGGGCATCCTCGCGCTGTATTACAGCGACGCCCAGTACTTGCTGATCATTCGGGTGATCCGGATGCTGCGCATCTTCCGCGTGCTCAAGCTCGGTCCCTACCTCAAGCAAGCCCATTACTTGCTCGATGCCCTGCGCGGCAGCAAGCAGAAAATCCTCGTGTTCCTCCTCAGCGTCTGCACCCTGGTCACGGTGTTCGGCACCCTGATGTATGTGGTTGAAGGCCCGCAACATGGCTTCACCAGCATTCCCAAAGGCATCTACTGGGCGATCGTGACGCTGACCACCGTCGGCTATGGTGACATCGTGCCCAAGACCGCGTTGGGCCAGGTGATTTCGTCGATGGTGATGATCACCGGTTACTCGATCATCGCCGTACCCACCGGGATCTTCACCGCCGAACTGGCCACGGCCATGCGCGGTGGCCAGTTGCATCACGATTGCCCGGTGTGTACCAAAGACAACCATGAACAGGAAGCATCGTTCTGCTCTCGCTGCGGCAATGCGCTGTTCAAAAAACAGGAATAAGCAAAGAGCTTTTTAATCTTTAAGGCTCTATGCGAGCCCAGTTATAGTCGCTGGCAAATTGCCTCAATTTAAATAGAACAAGGACTGCGCAGTGAAAAAACTCTTTGGCGCCTCACTTCTGGCCGCTGGCCTGGCACTGACCAGCATGGCCCAGGCCGCACCGACCCTGCTCAACGTTTCTTACGACGTGATGCGCGATTTCTACAAGGACTACAACACTGCCTTCCAGAAACACTGGCAAGCCGAACACAACGAAAACATCACCCTGCAGATGTCCTTCGGCGGCTCCAGCAAACAAGCGCGCTCGGTCATCGACGGCTTGCCGGCTGATGTCATCACCATGAACATGGCCACCGACATCAACGCCCTGGCAGACAACGGCAAACTGGTGCCGGAGAACTGGGTCACGCGCCTGCCGAACAACAGTGCGCCGTTTACTTCCGCCACGGTGTTCATCGTCCGTAAAGGCAACCCGAAAGCCCTGAAAGACTGGCCTGACCTGCTCAAGGACGGCGTTCAGGTGATCGTGCCCAACCCGAAAACCTCGGGCAATGGCCGCTACACCTACTTGTCCGCCTGGGGTTATGTGCTGAAGAACGGCGGTGACGAGAACAAGGCCAAGGAGTTCGTCGGCAAGCTGTTCAAGCAAGCACCGGTGCTGGACACCGGCGGTCGTGCCGCTACCACAACGTTCATGACCAACCAGATCGGCGACGTCCTGGTGACCTTCGAGAACGAAGCGGAAATGATTGCCCGCGAGTTTGGTCGCGACCAATTTGAAGTGATCTACCCAAGCGTTTCCGCCGAAGCCGAGCCACCGGTGTCGGTGGTCGACAAAACCGTCGACAAGAAAGGCACCCGTGCCGCCGCCGAGGAATACCTGAAGTACCTGTGGTCGCCGGAAGGCCAGGAAATTGCGGCAGCCAATTACCTGCGCCCGCGTGACCCGGCGGTGCTGGCCAAGTACACGGATCGTTTCCCGAAAGTGGACTTCCTGTCGGTGGAGAAGACCTTCGGTGACTGGCGCACCGTGCAGAAGACTCACTTCAATGACGGTGGGGTTTTCGATCAGATCTACACCGGTCAGTAATCACTGAGCGGCCATGAAAAAGGCGACCTTTGCAGGTCGCCTTTTTTGTGGGTTTCAGCGGTTACAGTTTCCTTGTACGACGTCAATCCTGTGGGAGCGGGCTTGCCCGCGATGGCGGTTTATCAGTCACATCAATGCTGAATGTAGCGCCTTCTTCGCGTGCAAGCCCGCTCCCACAAGGATTTCGCCAAGCCCTTACATCGGCGGCGTCACACCCTCCTTACCCGCAGAAATCGACTGAGCCGTCAGCGTCCCGTCCGCACTCTGCGTCACAAATGTCACGATCTTCACCCCCACTTTCAACAAGCTGCGATCCCCCGGCATCAGGTTCACAATCGGCACGTCCTCCGGCACCAGAATCTTCTGCTGGCCGCCCTTGTAGTTGACCGTCAAGACCCGGCCGTTGCTGACCACCAGATCGCCGACGCTGCCGTTGGTCATGCTGCTGCCCTTGACCAGGTCGAACGGTCGATGGCCGTCGCCGCTGCCTGCCAGTTCCGGTGGGAAGACATGGACTTCCAACGCCTTGAGAGTGCCATCCTCCTGAGGAATAGCCGCCGAGCCGATGTAGCTGCCCGGTTTGATGTCGTCGATATTGGCCAACGTAACAGCGCGGACTTTGGTATCTGGGGTCAGGTTGATCACGACGTTTTCGCCGCTGTTGACGTGAACCTTCAACACATCAGGGCTGACGCCGGTGATCTCGCCGCGCACACCTATGCGCAAACCCGGTGCGTCGGCGGCCTGGGCCAGGCCTGTGGTGAACAATGTGATCAGTGTCAGGGCCGAAGCGCCGCGAATCAGGTGACGGAACATCGTATTCATGGAAGTACCTTGCGGTGATGAAACGTGAGAGAGAACATAAGCACGCTATCGAACAGGATGTAAGTGAATGTATCATCGGACCTGATTATTTGGACGCAAGGTGCATTGGCCAACCGCACATGCCGGCGCCACTCATTCCGCAATGGAATGATTACTATCACTTCAATCCCACTTCCGCCGTCCAGGCTTGCCGCTTAGCCTTCGCGCATTCCCTTCTGTTCAGCGAGACACGTTATGAAACCAGCGACGCAGGCGCCTCACGGTGCCACGACAATGACCAAAGGCATGGTGCTGCTCTTCGCCTTCTGTTGCGGCGCCATTGTGGCCAACCTCTACTATGCCCAACCGATCATCGGCCTGATCGCGCCGGACATCGGCCTGACCAGCACCATGGCCAGCCTGATCGTTTCCCTGACACAGATTGGCTACGCACTGGGGCTTTTCTTCCTCGTGCCGCTGGGCGATTTGCTGGAAAACCGCCGACTGATGATCATCACCACCGTGGTGGCGATTGCGAGTTTACTGGGCGCCGCGTTCACCGATCAGCCCAATGTGTTTTTACTGATTTCGTTGCTGGTGGGCTTCAGCTCGGTGTCGGTGCAAATCCTGATTCCACTGGCCGCGCACCTGGCTCCGGAAGAGTCGCGTGGCCGCGTGGTCGGCGGGATCATGGGCGGGTTGCTGCTGGGGATTCTCCTGGCTCGCCCGGTGTCCAGCGTGGTGGCTGACTATTTCGGCTGGCGCGCGATGTTTGTGATAGCAGCGGTGTTGATGGCGGCGATCAGCATCGTGCTGGCGCTGACCATACCCAAGCGCCAGCCTGATCACAGTGCGTCTTATGGGCAATTGCTGGGTTCGCTGTGGACATTGCTGCGCCAACAACCGGTATTGCGTCAGCGTGCGTTTTATCAAGGCTGCATGTTCGCGACCTTCAGCCTGTTCTGGACCGCCGTGCCGCTGGAGTTGGCGCGCAATCACGGCCTGTCGCAAACCCAGATCGCGATCTTCGCCCTCGTCGGCGCCATCGGCGCTATCGCGGCGCCCATCGCCGGGCGCCTGGCGGATGCCGGCCACACGCGCATCGCCTCGCTGCTGGCCCTGCTATTCGCCAGCCTGAGCTTTCTGCCGGCATTCATCCATCCGCTCTATAGCGTCATTGGCCTGGCCGTGACCGGCGTGGTCCTCGACTTCTGTGTGCAGATGAACATGGTGCTCGGCCAACGCGCGGTCTACGCCCTCGACGCCAAAAGCCGCAGCCGCCTGAATGCGCTGTACATGACCAGCATCTTCATCGGCGGCGCCTTCGGCTCTTCGGTGGCCAGCGCCGTGTACGAGCACGGTGGCTGGTTGTGGATCGTGATAGTCGGCAGCGCGTTTCCACTGTTGGCGTTGCTGCGGTTTTTGAGTGTTTCGCAGAAGGGCTCGCTGGCGACGGCTTAAGTGTTCAAAAACAACTTCGCAATGCCGGCCGGAGCAAGATCCGGTCGGTGTTCCGACAAATGTGACGTATCCGCCACCTCATTCCCCCCAAGAATGAATCCTATGCCCCCACCTGCGTTCCGCCCTCCCCGCCTCAAGGTCACCATTGATCCCAGCCAACCGGCTTTCCCACCAAGGATTACGATCATGACCCTGCAAGCAAAACTCGATGCCTTCAAAGCGGACTTCAAGGCTGGCAAGCCGCCCTATAACGCCCCGGCTGACATCCACCCGATCATGGAGCGCGCGACTGCCGAGCTGATCGCCTCGGGTGCGGCGAACAAAGCGCTGAAGGTCGGTGACAAGGCGCCGCTGTTTACCCTGAAAGATCCCGACGGGCATCCAGTGTCCTCCATCGATCTGCTGGCCAAGGGGCCTTTGGTGCTGACGTTTTACCGTGGCGTGTGGTGCCCTTACTGCAACATGGAGCTGCAAGCGTTACAGGATTTTCTACCAATGTTGCAGGACGCCGGCGCCAGCCTGCTGGCGATTTCGCCACAGATCGCCGCCAACAGCCGCAAGTCGATGCGTACCAATGGCCTGACGTTTCCTATCCTCAGCGACACCCACAATGACGTGGCGCATGCATTGGGTTTGCGCTTTGAGTTGCCGGATTACCTGATCGAGCTGTACAAGAATCTGCGTAACGATTTGCCAACTTTCAATGATGATCCGTCGTGGACGCTGCCGATGCCGGCACGCTATGTGATCGGTCAGGACGGTGTGATTCGTTACGCCGAGGTCAACCCGGATTACACTCAGCGTCCTGAGCCTGAAGCGATGCTGGATGCTATTCGCGGCTAACCGATCAAATGCCGCCTGACCCGCGGCATGTTTTTTCAAGGAGTGTGAAATGACCCGTCGTACCTTCCTCATCACCGGCGCCAGCAAAGGCATTGGCCGCGCTGTGGCCGAGCACCTGGATCGTGCGGGCCACCGGGTGGTGGGCATCGCCCGCACGCCCGACCTGACGTTCCCCGGCATCCTGTTTCCGCTGGACCTGAGCGACCGCGTCCTGACCCAGGAAGTGCTGGCCGATCTGGCCCGGACTTACGAATTTGACGGGCTGGTGAACAACGTCGGCCTGGTGCGCCCACAAGTACTGGGCGAGATTGACCTGGACACCTTCGACGACGTGATGCGGGTCAACCTCCATTCGGCGTTGCAGGCCACTCAGGCGCTGCTGCCCCACATGCGCGACAAGGGGTGGGGTCGGGTGGTGAACATCTCCAGCCTGACCGTCCTGGGGATTACCCAACGCACGGCCTACGCGGCGGCCAAAGCAGCGCTGATCAGCTTCACGCGCTCCTGGGCGCTGGAACTGGCAAAAACCGGCGTGACGGTGAACGCCGTGGCGCCAGGGCCGACCGAGACCGAACTGTTTCGCACCAATAACCCGCCGGGCAGTGAAGGTGAAGCACGGTATCTGGCGGGAGTGCCGATGGGTCGATTGGGGCAACCACAAGAAATCGCGGCGGCGATTGCGTTTTTGTTGTCCGAGCAGAGTGGGTTTATTACCGGGCAAACGTTGTTTGTCGACGGCGGCGCCTCAATAGGAAAAGCCGCTTTCTGACCGACAATTTTCGGTGAATTTCAGAACTTCATAAGGACCTTCGATGGACCGCCTCGGCGCAATGGAAACCTTCGTCTACGTGGTGGAAACCGGCTCGTTTTCCGCCGCCGCCCGGCGTCTGAATATCGGCCAGCCCGCCGTGTCGAAAGCCATTGCGCAGCTGGAATCACGTCTTGCCGTGCGACTGCTGTTGCGCTCAACCCGAGGCCTGACACCGACCGAGGCCGGCCTGGCCTTTTTCGAGCGTTCCAAACGCGCCCTCGAAGAAGCCGACGAGGCCGACAACGCCGCCCGCGGTGCCGCCAGCGGACTCACTGGCAACCTGCGCATTTGCGCCGCCGTGACCTTCGGCCGGCTGCACATCGTGCCGCACCTCGGGCCGTTTCTCGAACAGAACCCGGACTTGAACATCGACCTGATGCTCGACGACCGTAACGTCAATCTGGTCGAGGAAGGCGTCGACATTGCCCTGCGCATGGGCGCCCTGAGCGACTCGGGGCTGACGGCCCGCAAAATCGCCGAGTGTCGACGCGTGGTATTGGGCACACCGGCCTACTTCGAAAAATACGGCGAACCCACCTGCCCCGCTGACCTGTGCAAGCATCAGGCGGTCGTCTACTCCTTGGGCGGCGGCGCCAATTGGCAATTTCGAAACGCCTCTGAAGAACAGGCCGTGATCATCAGCGGCCGAATCCGCGTCAACGCCGCCGAGGGATTGCGAGAAGCAGTGCTGGCTCATCAAGGGCTGACCATGGCGTCGCAATGGATGTTTGCCCCGGAGTTGGCCAACGGGGCGGTCAGGGAAGTGATGACCGACTGGACGCTGCCCAACCTGGACCTGTGGGCAGTGTTTCCGACCGGAAGAATGGCCAGCGCCAAGGCGCGGGCGTTTGGGGAGTATGTGCAGGGGTTGCTGACAAAAGAGAACTGAGGTTCGCCGGTTTCGTTTCCTGACAGTACGCGTGGACTGATTTCACGACTGCTTCGCCCGAGCGCGGACCGGCCGAACGCAGGCTTCGCCAGTTGCTACAGGTTTGGGGTGAATCGGGAATTTCAACAGGCACAAAAAAGGCGACCCGAAGGTCGCCTTTGCTTACTGCCCGAATTGCCGTCCCAACCCACCCGGCACGCCGTGAATATCCGTGTCTTCCCATGGCCCGTTGGGGCTGATCGAGCGGCTCCAGCCATTGTTCCAGCGGTAGTAGGTGCGCTGGCGGTAGAAGGTGTTGGTCTGGTCATCCAGCACGTAGACGCCGAGTTTGGCATCCCAATGGCTGTTGCCACCCGGCGGCGGCGCGAAGCTGGCGGAAGTGCGCGGCATCGGTTTGGCAGGCTTGGCCGGAATGCCCGGTTTACCTGGCGTGGGTGTTGGCGACGGAGTAGGCCTTGGCTGTGACGGCGGAATCGGTGGCGGCGATGTTCGCTCCGGCGGCTGGACCGCACAAGCGCTTAACCCCAAGACCAGACTGAGCAGGGTGATACGAGCGATGGCGGTCATGGGGCGTTTTCCTGTTATTTGTCCGGGCTGTCGATGGTCAGTGTCTGCGGCGCCGTCGTGTTGCTGGCCAGAGGCTGGCTGCGACCGACCCATTCACCGGCAGTCGGTTGGCCGGCACGGGAGACGCGCGCAACCAGTTGGACTTCAGGAAAGTTCGACAGTTTCAACTGCGGCATCATGGCGTCGGCATCGCCCAATTCGACGGTCACCGGCAAGTCGGCCACGGTCAGGCGCTTGGCGGCCAACGGTGCAGGTGGACCGGAGGTGGCGCGGGCGAAAATGAACACGCTGTCGCCCGGCTGGACCTTGGCTTTGAGCGCCGGGGCCAGGTCAACGGTGACTTTCAACAACGCTGCAGCTTTGGCCGCAGGTGCCTGAACCACCTTGCCGCCGCTGGCTTCGAGCTTCTCGGTGGCCCGGGCAATCCCGCCTTGCAGCGCAGCGCGGGAGTTGTCATCGGGTGGCAGTTGCGTCAACAGACGATTCCAGTAGTTGATGGCGTCCTGGTAACGCTGGCTTTCAAACGCCGCGATACCGAGCAGGCCCAGGCTGGTGACTTCTTTCGGATCGGCTTTCAGCGCTTCATCGGTCAGGGCCTGAATCTTGTCCGACCACTTTTTACCTTCGGCAAAATACAGCGCCTGAGCCCATTGGCCGAGCAGTTCCGGTTGGCGACCGGCCAGGTTCACGGTGCGTTCGAAAATCTTCGCCGCGTCGCCCGGACGATTCTGAGCCATGTACGTGCGGCCGAGGAAATACAGGCCTTCAGCCGACTCCGGTTGAGCGGCGACGGCGCGTTCCAGCCGACGGGTCATCTCTTCCATCGACTGCGGCGCCTGAGCGAACTCGCGGGTCAGCTCGACTTTGTCGCTGGCACCGAAATGCAGGTACAAACCAAGGCCCAACACCGGAACCAGAACCGCCGCCAGCAAAGGCAACGGCTTGCCCAGGCGGGTCACTCGCGGCGCCCCAACGCCTTCGGTGTCGGCGAGCAGCTCACGGGCCGCTTCGGCGCGGCCGGCGTCCATTTGCGCCGCGTCGAGAACGCCCTCTTCCTGCTGAACCTGCAGCTCAGCCACGCGCTCTTGATACAGCGCGACGTTCAGGGCAGTACGATCCTCTTCACGCTGAGCGCGGCGACCGCGCAGAACCGGGATCAACAGAAAACTCAGGGCAACCAGAAGCAGCAGACCTGCAGCGAGCCAGAAATCAATCATTCTTGGTTTTTATCCAACAGGTGGTCGAGGCGCTCACGCTCATCGGTGGAAAGCTCAGTCTTGGTTTCGGCGCGTTGCACGCGACGACGGCGGACGATCACGGCGATGACCACAAAACCGCCCAAAAGCAGACCGGCCGGGCCGAACCAGAGCAGTGCAGTCTTGGCGTTCAGTGCAGGTTTGTAGCGGACGAAATCGCCGTACCGATCAACCATGAAGTCGATGATCTGCTGGTTGTCCTTACCCTCGCCCAGCATGCGAAAAATCTCTTTGCGCAGGTCGGCGGCAATCGGTGCGTTGGAATCGGCAATGTCCTGATTCTGGCACTTGGGGCAACGCAGCTCTTTGGTCAGCTCGCGAAAACGCTCGCGATCACCTTCTTTGGCGAACTCGTAGGTGTCGATGGCCGCGTGTGCCACGCCGGCCAAGCTCAAGCCCAACACCACGGCGGCTATCCAGCGCTTCATGGCTTGGCCTCATCGACCAGCGCCTGATACTTGGCGGCCAGTTTTTCACGCCAGACTTGCTCGTCGATCACGCCGACGAACTTGTCGCGGATGATGCCCTTGGCGTCGATGAAGAAGGTTTCCGGCGCGCCGTAGACACCGAGGTTCAGACCCAGGGTGCCGGCATCGTCACGAACATCCAGTTGGTAGGGGTTGTGAAACTCCACCAGCCACTTCAAGGCGTCGGCATTGACGTCCTTGTAGTTGATGCCATAAATCACCACGCCCTGCTGGGCCAGCTTATTCAGCACCGGGTGCTCGACCCGGCAGGAAATGCACCAGGTGCCCCAGACATTGACCAGCGCCGGTTTACCGACGATGTCAGCGCGGGTCAGGGTCTTGTCGCCCTGCACCGAAGGCAGGGAAAACTCCGGGAACGGCTTGTTGATCATCGCCGAAGGCAGCTCGGCCGGGTCCAGGTACAACCCACGGTAAAGGAATACAGCGACCACTAGAAAAATCGCCAGTGGCAACAACATCAACCAACGCTTCATGCAGTGGCTCCCGACATGCCCAGTGCTTCACGCACCCGGCTTTTCACCTTGACCCGATAACGACGATCCAGCGCCGCCAGCAACCCACCGAAACCGGTCAGCAGTCCGCCGAACCAGATCCAGCGCACAAACGGTTTGACGTGGACACGAACAGCCCAGGCGCCATCGCCCAGTGGCTCACCGAGGGCGACGTAGAGGTCACGGGTGAAGCCGGCGTCGATCCCGGCTTCGGTCATCACCGAGTTCTGCACGGTGTAGAGGCGCTTTTCCGGATGCAACACGCTGACTTCCTTGCCGTCGCGAATCACTCGAACGGTGCCCTTGTCGGAGGTGAAGTTCGGGCCTTCGAAGTGCTTGGCGCCTTCGAACACGAAGTGATAACCGGCCAGGTCCATGGACTCGCCCGGCGCCAGGCGCAGGTCACGCTCGGCGCTGTTCTGGCTCGACAACACGACGCCCAGTGCGCACACGGCAATGCCCAAATGCGCGACCTGCATGCCCCAATAGCTGCGGGTCAGGGTCGGCAAGCCTTTGATCAGGCCTTTGTGGCGGGTCTTGTCGAAGATGTCGCGCACGCCGGCCAGCAATACCCAGGCCGCGAGCATGAACGTCGCGATCACCGCCCAGTTGAAATCGCCGTAAGCAACGCCGGCCACTACGGCCAGTGCGGCACTGCCGAGCAATACCGGCGTGAGCATGCTGGCCAGCCATTTCACCGGCGTGTCTTTCCAGCGCACGATCACACCGACGGCCATCACCATCATCAGCAACGCCATCAATGGAATGAACAACGCGTTGAAGTACGGCGGGCCGACCGACAGCTTGGCGCCGGTCATTGCGTCGAGGATCAGTGGGTACAAGGTGCCGAGCAGGATCATCGAAGCCGCCACCACCAGCACCAGGTTGTTGCCCAGCAGCAGGGTTTCCCGGGACCAGAGGTTGAAGCCCACCTGACTCTTGACCACAGGCGCGCGCAGGGCGAACAGCGTCAGCGAACCACCGACCACAAACAACAGGAAGATCAGGATGAACACGCCGCGCTCAGGGTCAGACGCAAACGCGTGAACCGACGTCAGCACGCCGGAACGCACGAGGAACGTACCCAGCAAGCTCAACGAGAACGCGGCGATGGCCAGCAGCACGGTCCAGCTCTTGAACACGCCACGTTTTTCCGTGACCGCCAACGAGTGAATCAGCGCGGTGCCCACCAGCCAAGGCATGAACGAGGCGTTTTCCACCGGGTCCCAGAACCACCAGCCGCCCCAGCCAAGTTCGTAATACGCCCACCACGACCCGAGGGTGATGCCGATGCCGAGGAATGCCCAGGCGACGATGGTCCACGGACGCGACCAGCGAGCCCACGCGGCATCCAGGCGACCGCCCATCAGCGCCGCGATGGCGAAGGCAAAGGCCACCGAGAAACCGACGTAACCCATGTACAGCATCGGCGGGTGAACGATCAGGCCGATGTCTTGCAGTAACGGATTGAGGTCGGCGCCATCGCTGGGCATCTGCGGCAGGATGCGCTTGAACGGGTTGGACGTGAGGATCAGGAACAACAGGAAACCGGTGCTGATCATGCCCATCACGGCCAGTACCCGGGCCAGCATGACTTGCGGCAATTGGCGGGAGAACACCGACACCGCGAAGGTCCAGCCGCCGAGGATCAATGCCCACAACAGCAATGACCCTTCGTGGGCGCCCCATACCGCGCTGAATTTGTAGTACCACGGCAAGGCACTGTTGGAGTTGCTGGCGACGTAGCCGACCGAGAAGTCGTCAGTCATGAACGCGTAGGTCAGGCACCCGAAGGCGAACACCAGGAAGGTGAACTGACCCCAGGCGGCCGGCTGCGCCAGGCTCATCCACAAGCGGTCACCGCGCCAGGCACCGAGCAACGGCACCACGGCCTGAACCAGCGCGAAACACAGCGCCAGGATCATGGCCAGGTGGCCCAGTTCGGGGATAAACAGCCCTGAATTATAGAGAGCGGATGTCATCAATTAACCCTCTTTGGCTTGTGTGGGCGCCGACTGGCCGCTGTCTTTCAGGGCCTTGGTCACTTCCGGCGGCATGTACTTCTCATCGTGCTTGGCCAGCACTTCGTCGGCCACCACCACGCCGTCGGCGTTGATTTTGCCCAAGGCCACGATACCCTGCCCTTCACGGAACAGGTCTGGAAGAATGCCGCGATAGGTGATGGTCACGGATTTGTTGAAGTCAGTGACGACAAATTTCACGTCCAGCGAATCACCGGAACGTTGCAGCGAACCTTTCTCGACCATGCCACCGGCACGGATGCGCGTGTCTTGCGGCGCTTCGCCATTGGCGATCTGGGTCGGGGTGTAAAACAGATTGATGTTCTGCTGCAGGGCGCTCAGGGCCAGGCCGACGGCAGCGCCGACACCCACCAGGATCGCGAGAATGATGATAAGACGCTTTTTGCGCAGCGGATTCACTTGCAGTTCTCCCGGCGCAGACGACGCGCCTCTTGTTGCAGATACCGCTTGCGGGCCAGGATCGGCGCCGCCACGTTGAGGGCCAGCACCGCCAGGCAGATGCCATAGGCTGACCAGACATACAGGGCGTGATGGCCCATGGCGAGGAAGTCGCCAAATGAAGCAAAACTCATCGAGCGACCTCCAGACTGTTCTGTACTTCGGCCTTGACCCAACTGGCCCGCGCTTCGCGCTTGAGTACTTCAAGGCGCATGCGCAGCAACAGGACCGCGCCAAAGAAACAGTAGAAGCCCAGCACCGTCAGCAGCAGAGGCAGCCACATTTCGGCCGGCATGGCCGGTTTTTCGGTGAGGGTGAAGGTCGCGCCCTGGTGCAGGGTGTTCCACCACTCCACCGAGTATTTGATGATCGGGATGTTGATCACGCCAACAATCGCCAACACCGCACACGCCTTGGCGGCGCTGTCACGATTGCTGATGGCGTTGCCCAGCGCAATCAGACCGAAGTACAGAAACAGCAGAATCAACATAGACGTAAGTCGCGCATCCCAGACCCACCATGAGCCCCAGGTCGGTTTGCCCCAGATCGCGCCGGTGACCAGCGCCACGGCAGTCATCCAGGCACCGATGGGCGCTGCGCATTGCAGGGCGACATCGGCCAGTTTCATCTTCCAGACCAACCCGACAATGCCGCACACGGCCAGCATCACATAGCAGGATTGCGCCAGCATCGCGGCAGGAACGTGGATATAGATGATGCGAAAGCTGTTGCCTTGCTGGTAGTCGGGCGGCGCGAAGGCCAGGCCCCAGACTACGCCAACGCCGATCAACAGCAACGCCGCGACGCTCAGCCAGGGCAACAGTTTGCCGCTGATGCCATAAAACCATTTGGGCGAGCCGAGCTTGTGAAACCACGTCCAGTTCATACTGTTTCCATCACGGTTGCCCTTCGCTGTGAAGGGCTGGGTCTTTACTGGTCAAATTTTAACCAGACCTCATTATTCGCCGACGCTGATCTTCAGGCCAGCAGCTATTGCAAACGGTGTCAGGGTTATCGCCAGGGCGGTCAGGCTACCAAGCCACAAGAGATAACCGGTCGCCGGCATGCCCATCAAGGCTGCCTGCAAGGCGCCACTGCCGAGAATCAACACCGGGATGTACAGCGGCAGAATCAGCAGCGCCAGCAATAGGCCGCCACGCTTCAATCCTACCGTCAGGGCTGCGCCCACCGCACCGAGCAGGCTCAGTACCGGTGTACCCAGCAATAACGAAAGCAGCAACACCGGCAGACAAGCGGCAGGCAAACCGAGCATCAACGCCAGCAGTGGAGCGAGCAAAACCAGTGCCAGGCCCGAGAAGGCCCAGTGTGCCAGTACCTTGGCCAAAACCAGAAGAGGCAGAGGGTGCGACGAAAGGACCCACTGTTCGAGGGAACCGTCCTCGAAATCACTGCGGAAAAGCCCGTCCAGCGAGAGCAAAACCGATAAAAGGGCCGCGACCCAGACCAACCCCGGAGACAAGGTTTGCAACAATTGAGCCTCGGGGCCGACCGCTAGCGGGAACAGCGCAACCACGATGGCGAAGAATACCAGCGGGTTCGCCAGCTCCGCAGGACGGCGGAACAACAAACGGGCCTCACGGGCGACCAACAGGCCGAAAACACTCATACGGCCCAATTCCCCAGATCAATGTCGCGATAACCGGCCGGCATCCGTGTCAGCGTGTGGTGAGTGGTCAGAACGACCATGCCGCCGCGCTCGCAGTGTGCGGCCAGGTGCTCTTCGAGCTGCGCCACGCCTTGTTTGTCGAGTGCGGTGAACGGTTCATCGAGAATCCACAGCGGCGGGCTGTCCAGGTACAACCGCGCCAGCGCTACACGGCGATGTTGGCCGGCAGACAGCGTGTGACAGGGAACGTCCTCGAAACCGCGTAACCCCACCGCCGCCAAAGCTTGCCAGATGGCGTCATGGGACGCCGGATGATGCAGGGCGCAGAGCCAGCTGAGGTTTTCCTCAGGGGTCAGCAACTCCTTGATACCGGCGGCATGTCCGATCCACAAC
Source organism: Pseudomonas sp. C9 (assembly GCF_002000165.1). Classification (NCBI taxonomy): domain Bacteria; kingdom Pseudomonadati; phylum Pseudomonadota; class Gammaproteobacteria; order Pseudomonadales; family Pseudomonadaceae; genus Pseudomonas; species Pseudomonas sp. C9. The sequence continues at coordinate 1,390,850 of NZ_MPAK01000001.1, forward strand.
AGGTTGCGCGCCAGCTCAAAGCGTTGCTCATTGAGCGGCTGGCCATTGAGCAGCACTTGACCGGCGGTCGGTTGCATCAGACCGCACAGCAGGCGCAACAGGCTGGTCTTGCCACTGCCGTTGGGGCCGCTGATTTGCAACATTTCGCCACTGGCCAGTCTCAAATCGAGATTTTCGAAGAGCAGCCGAAGGTCTCGCTCACAAGCGAGGGCAACGGTTTGCAGGACAGGACTGGTCAAGAGATCACGGGCCTTTTGCGGTTCAAGTCGGCAGTAGTACGGCCGCTAAAGAGATGCAGAATAGATGCATTGGCGGCCCGTCATAGAGAGCTGGGTCAAACATTTGCAATGTTTTTAGCGCCCCAGTGATAACGGGGCGGCATTATACATGCCATGCCCTACTCTCAAGAGGGCAATTTCCTCAGGTTGTGACCGCGTATGACAGGCGAAATGAACATCCTCCCGCTACCGCAGACCCCGCCCGCGACTTCGCGGCCGCTGGTGGTGAGTGGCGACCTGCTCAAGTTACTGACGCCGATGGAGGGCCTGATCTCCGTCGGGCAAACCGCCAAGGCTGAAGTGCTGTCGCTCAAGCAGACGGATCAGACCTTTCAATTGTTGCTCAAAGTCACCCTCGACAGCGGTCGCCAGACCACGGTCCAGGCCACCAGCAGCCAGCCTCTGCCCCAAGGCACCAGCCTGGCGATCACCCAACCGTCGGCCAGCAACCTGGCGATCACCGTGCAACAGGCCGTCGCGGCGAGTGTCGCCACCCTCACCCGCATCGACACGGCACAACTGCCCGCTGGCACGCTGTTGCAGGGCAAAGTGCTGACCTCACAAGTCCTGCCACAAGTACCGGGGCAACCCACGGTGTTCCGCTCCATGGTGAGCTTGCTGAACACAGTGCTGAGCGGCAGCACGCTGAGCATCGACAGCCCCACGCCCCTGCGCATTGGCACGTTGTTGAGCGCCATGGTGCAAGACACCCAGACGCTTAAATTCGTCCCGCTGAGCAGCCGTCAGGAACAGTTGGCGGTGACGCAGCAACTGGTCAGCCAGCAAAGCCGCCAAGGTTCGCTGGATGGCTTGATCAAAGCCTTGCAAAACCTGACGCCGACGCCGCAATCGTCACTGCAGCCGCCATTGCAGCCATCGCCACTTGCGTTGGACCCAACCTCCAGCGACCTGCGCCTGGCCGTGGAAAAACTCCTCGCCGGCCTGCCGGACGTTCAGCAACTGAGCACGCCAAAGGGCCTGGCTCAAGCGCTGGCAAACAGCGGACTGTTCCTGGAAGCGAAATTGCTCACCGGGCAAAACCCGACATTGGCGCCGGACATGAAAGGCGATTTGCTCAAGCTGATCGCGCAACTGACACCGGGACTACCGGCCAATACCAACCTCAACGCGATCATCGCCGCCAATACATTGGTGCAGACGATGCCGAGCTTCGTGCGCAGCGCCCTGGGGATGCTCGGGCAAGTCAGCGCCAAGCCGCTGCCGACCAGTTTCCCGCTGCCCGAACGCCTGCTGCAAAGCCATGACGGTGAAGGTGATCTGGAGCATTTGCTGCGTTTGGCGGCGGCAGCCGTTTCGCGCCTGCAAAGCCATCAACTGTCGAGCCTGGAGCAAACCGGCGTGACCGACGATGGTCGGCTGCTCAGCACCTGGCAACTGGAAATCCCGATGCGAAACGCGCAGGACATTGTCCCGCTGCAGGTCAAGTTCCAGCGCGAAGAAGCGCCCGAGAAAGAACACCCCCACGAACGCCGCGACGAACACGAACCCAAGCAACCGCTGTGGCGTGTCGACCTGGCCTTCGACATGGAACCGCTGGGCCCCTTGCAGGTTCACGCGCAACTGATCAAGGGCAGCCTGTCCAGCCAGCTCTGGGCCGAACGGCCGTACACCGCCAGCCTGATCGAAAGTAACCTGGCCGGCCTGCGCGAACGCTTGCTGGCATCGGGCCTGAACGTCGGCGATCTGGATTGCCACCTCGGCACCCCGCCACAAGGACCGCAAACCCGTCTGGAACAACGCTGGGTCGACGAAACCGCATGAAAACCACCAACGCCCCACGCCAGGCCATCGCCCTCAAATACGACGGCAGCCACGCCCCTACCCTCACGGCCAAGGGTGACGAAGAACTGGCCGAAGAAATTCTGCGCATTGCCCGCGACTATGAAGTGCCGATCTATGAGAACGCCGAGCTGGTAAAGCTGCTGGCGAGGATGGAACTGGGGGAAAGTATTCCGCAGGAGTTGTACCGCACGCTGGCCGAGATCATCGCGTTTGCGTGGAGTTTGAAGGGCAAGTTTCCAGCGGGGCATGATCCGCACGCGCCGATGATCGAGAAGGATGTCACCGATCGCGGGGATGATTATTGAATCTTTGTTGAATGCAAAAAATCGCAGCCTCGTTTCACTCGACAGCTCCTACATTGGAATGGCGTACGCCTTGTAGGAGCTGTCGAGTGAAACGAGGCTGCGATCTTTTGATCAGTTCAGTTCAATTCTTGTGCAACTTACGCATCAACTCCGCCTCAGCCTGGGTCAACCCGCAAGACTGAGTCAGTTCATCAACCGTCGCCCCCATTCCCACCAATCGCGCCGCCTGGGCGAACGACAGGCTCGACGGGTCGCGCTGTTCCAGCTGTGCCAGTTTGTCCGGCAAGGGACCAACCACCGCGCGCAGTTCGTGCAGGTCTTCACCCATGCGCACGTTGCCGCTCTGGTAGTCGTCCACGCGTTTGGCCAGGTCCTTGATGCGCTGATCCCGCAGCGCATCGCCCTGGGCCTGTTGAGCGGCGATCAGTCGTTGACCGCGAATGTACGCCAGAAACATCGCCAGCGTGCCTGCCCAGAAGAGGAACAGGACAATGACCGCAACCTCAAGAATCAATCAGATGTTCTCCAGGTCCGACCATTCTTCTTCGCTCATCATCTTGTCCAGCTCGACCAGGATCAGCAGTTCGTTGTTCTTGTTGCACACGCCTTGAATGAACTTGGCGGATTCTTCGTTACCGACGTTTGGCGCAGTTTCGATTTCCGACTGACGCAGGTAAACCACTTCGGCCACGCTGTCGACCATGATCCCGACAACCTGCTTGTCGGCTTCGATGATGACGATACGGGTGTTGTCGCTGATCTCCGCATTCATCAGGCCGAAGCGCTGACGGGTGTCGATCACGGTGACCACGTTACCGCGCAGGTTGATGATGCCCAGCACGTAGGTCGGGGCACCCGGAACCGGGGCGATTTCGGTATAGCGCAGGACTTCCTGGACGCGCATCACGTTGATGCCGTAGGTTTCGTTGTCCAGCTTGAAGGTTACCCATTGCAGGATCGGATCTTCGGAACCCTTTGCAGCCGTCGCCTTATCATTCATACCCTGACCCCTCAAAAAACCGCCCTGGCGGTGTGTGTTCTGTGCAGCGGCATTCACTGCCGTTGCGTGTTTTTTATGCTGGTTTGTGAGCCGGCTTGATACTGCTCATGTGCTTTGCCCCGCCACTGGCGATCAACTCGGCCAGCGCGGAGACGTCGAGCAATGCACACATGTGTTCAATCACAGTGCCCGCCAGCCATGGCCGTTGACCACGGTGGCTGCGCCATTTGATTTCGTTCGGGTCCAGGCGCAACGAGCGGCTGACCTGATGCACCGCCAGCCCCCACTCGTAGCCCTGAACCGAAATAACGTATTGCAGGCCCTGCCGGAAATCGTCGCGGTAGCGGTCGGGCATGACCCAACGTGCGGTGTCCAGGACTTTCAGGTTGCCGGCCTGGCTAGGCAGAATCCCGAGGAACCATTCTGGCTGGCCGAACAGCGGTGTCAGCTCGTGGCCCGCCAACGAATAAATCGAACCCAGGCACACCAGTGGCACCGCCAGGGTCAACCCGGCGACGTCGAATAACAGACACTCGAACGGCTCGGCGGCCCACGACGGGCGACCATCGGTTTCGACCGGTGGCGGCGTGTTGCTCGGTGGCAAGTGGACTTCGACGACGGGCGGCACCAATGTTTGCAGCAGGGGTGCAATGGTCGATACCGGTGCGAAGATCGGTGCCGGCGCCTCCATGACCGGCGCTGGCGCCTTGGCCACGGCGGCGATCACGGGCGCTGCAACCACAGGTGCGGCAACTACAGGCGCAGCAACCGCCGCCGGGCGTGCATCGCGCGCTTGTTCTTCGAGGACCGCGGCCTGGAATTCGTCCAGGGTGTTATCCGGTTCGAGCACTTCGGCGGGCGCTTCGATGATCGGCTCAAGCTCCTCCGTCGCGTCCTGCAGCAAGCTGTCCAGATAATGCTGGAGCGCCAGTTGCGGGCGAGAGGTGATCTTCACCGGCCGATTCATTTAAGCACCACGCAAGGAAGGTTCATCTCACGCCACCTGCGCGACAGATTGCTGCGCCAGCAAATGCTTGAGCAGCGCACGGTAAGCGAGAACTCCACGGCTCTTGCCGTCAAATTGCGAAGGCGTGAGGCCGGCCCGGCTCGCATCCCGCAAGCGGGTGTCGACCGGGATGTAACCTTGCCAGATTTCTTCCGGGTACTTGTCACGCAGCACACGCAGGGTCCCGAGGGACGCCTGGGTACGACGGTCAAACAAGGTCGGGATGATGGTGAACGGCAGCGCCTGTTTGCGTGAACGATTGATCATGTCCAGGGTGTTGACCATGCGTTCCAGGCCTTTGACGGCCAAGTGCTCGGTCTGCACCGGGATCACCAATTGCTGGCTCGCCGCCAAGGCATTGACCATCAGCACACCGAGCAACGGCGGGCTGTCGATCACCGCGTAATCGAAGTCCTGCCACAACTGCGCCAGGCTCTTGGCGATCACCAGGCCCAAGCCACTCTGCCCCGGCGATTGACGCTCAAGCGTGGCCAGTGCGGTGCTCGAAGGCAGCAGCGAAATACTCTCGTGACTGGTGGGCAACAACAACTGACCGGGCAAGCCTTGCGGCACACTGCCCTTATGCAGAAACAAGTCGTAGCTGCTGTGTTCCAGGCTGTCGGGATCGTAGCCGAAGTAGCTGGTCATGGAGCCGTGCGGATCGAGATCGACCACAACCACGCGCTTGCCCGCCTCGGCCAGCAAACCGGCTAAAGCGATAGAGGAAGTGGTTTTACCAACACCACCCTTTTGATTGGCAACGGCCCAGACTCTCATTTGAATGTTTCCTCCCGGCCGACGAGGTCAGCCGAGAAATAGCTCAACGTTTTAATGCGGGTGACGGAGAATTGACGGCGCTCTCTCGTACCGGCGACTTGACCGCTGACGGTGCAGTTTGTGTGCCAGCACGCTTCAACGCGGCGTCCGGTTGCGCATGAGCGGTTCCGGTGCCGGTGAGGCTGCGACGTACATCGAGATTGCGCGAAACCACCAGCACCACACGACGGTTGCGTGCCCGGCCTTCGGCGGTGGCATTGTTGGCCACGGGCTGAAACTCGCCATAACCCACGGAGGCCATTCGGCTCGGGTTCACACCCTGCATCGCCAGAATGCGCACAATGCTCGCCGAGCGGGCCGAGGACAGTTCCCAGTTAGTGGGGTACTGCGCGGTGCGGATCGGTTGATCGTCGGTAAAGCCTTCGACGTGAATCGGGTTGTCGAACGGCTTCAGAATCCCGGCCACCTTGTCGATGATATTGAACGCGTTGTCGCTGGGCATGGCATCGCCGCTGCCGAACAACAGGCTGGAATTGAGTTCGATCTCGACCCACAACTCGTTGCCACGCACGGTCATCTGATTGGAGCTGATCAGGTCGCCGAACGCCGCGCTGATGTCGTCTGCAATGCTTTTGAGCGGGTCGTTGGAACCGGCAACACCGGCATCGACCTGCTCGCTGTCTTTCACCAACGGCTTGGCCGGCGTCACTGTCATCGGTCGCTCTTCACCCACCGGGATCGGTTTGAGAGAGCGATCGGCATCGGTGAAGACCCCGATCAGCGCTTGCGAAATGATTTTGTACTTGCCTTCGTTGATCGACGAGATCGAGTACATCACCACGAAGAATGCGAAGAGCAAGGTAATGAAGTCGGCATAGGAAACGAGCCAACGTTCATGGTTTACATGTTCTTCAGGTTGCCTGCGACGAGCCATAGTCCATCACTCCCTCAATCCATGAAGCCCTGAAGCTTCAACTCAATAGAGCGAGGGTTTTCACCTTCGGCGATCGACAAGATCCCTTCCAGCAACATTTCGCGGTAACGCGATTGGCGCAATGCAACGGATTTGAGCTTGGACGCAATCGGCAGCAACACCAGGTTGGCACTGGCCACGCCGTAGATGGTGGCGACGAAGGCCACGGCAATGCCGCTGCCCAGTTGCGTCGGGTCAGCGAGGTTGCCCATGACATGGATCAGGCCCATCACCGCACCGATAATCCCGATGGTCGGCGCGTAGCCGCCCATGCTTTCAAAGACTTTGGCGGCCTCGATATCGCGGCTTTCCTGGGTGTAGAAATCCACTTCCAGAATGCTGCGAATCGCTTCCGGCTCCGCACCGTCGACCAGCAACTGAAGGCCTTTGCGCGAGTAGCTGTCGGGTTCGGCATCGGCCACCCCTTCCAGGCCCAGCAATCCTTCCTTGCGCGCGGTCAGGCTCCAGTTCACGACTCGATCAATGCCACCGGCCAGATCAACGCGAGGTGGAAACAGAATCCAGCCAACAATTTGCATGGCGCGCTTGAAGGCGCTCATCGGCGACTGCAACAAGGCTGCGCCAATGGTCCCACCGAGAACGATCAGCGCCGCCGGGCCGTTGGCCAGCGCGCCAAGGTGGCCACCTTCAAGGTAGTTGCCGCCAATAATGGCGACGAACGCCATGATGATGCCGATAAGGCTTAAAACATCCATCAGATACACGCCTCGACCAAGTGCTTGCCAATATCTTCCAGCCCATAGATCGCATCCGCGAGATCGGCTTTGACGATGGCCATCGGCATGCCGTAGATCACGCAACTGGCTTCATCCTGAGCCCAGATCGCGCTACCGCTCTGTTTGAGCAGGCGAGCACCTTCACGACCGTCGGCGCCCATGCCGGTGAGTACGACCGCCAGAACTTTGTCGCCGTAGGACTTGGCTGCCGAACCGAAGGTGATGTCCACGCACGGTTTGTAATTGAGACGCTCGTCGCCCGGCAGGATTTTCACCGCGCCACGGCCGTCGATCATCATTTGCTTGCCACCCGGTGCCAGCAACGCCAGGCCCGGACGCAGGATGTCGCCATCCTCGGCTTCCTTGACGCTGATGCGGCAGAGCTTGTCCAGACGCTCGGCGAAGGCCTTAGTGAAGGCTGCCGGCATGTGCTGGACCAACACGATCGGTGCCGGGAAGTTGGCCGGCAACTGAGTCAAGACTCGTTGCAGCGCAACCGGACCGCCCGTGGACGTGCCGATGGCAACCAGTTTGTAGGCTTTGCGCTTGGGTGCAGGCGACGATGGGCCGGGGGACGCAGGGGCATGATGCGTACGTGTCGGGATCGGTGTCGGTACAGGGCGCGAAGGTGTGCTGCTGCCGTAACTGCTGACGCTCGAAGGCGCAGGCGTCGGGGCTGGCGCGGCAACCGGTGCCGGCGCGCTGTAGGCACTGGCGCGACGGTTACTGCGCGAAATGCTGAGAATCTTCTCGCACAGCAGTTGCTTGACCTTCTCCGGGTTACGGGAGATGTCTTCAAAATTCTTGGGCAGGAAATCGACGGCGCCGGCGTCCAGCGCATCAAGGGTGACCCGGGCGCCTTCGTGCGTCAGCGACGAGAACATCAACACCGGCGTCGGGCAGCGCTGCATGATGTGTCGCACGGCAGTGATGCCGTCCATCATGGGCATCTCATAGTCCATGGTGATCACGTCCGGCTTGAGGGCCAGGGCCTGATCGATCGCCTCTTTTCCGTTGGTCGCCGTACCGACGACCTGGATATTCGAATCCGCTGAAAGAATTTCCGAGACGCGGCGGCGGAAAAACCCCGAATCGTCCACCACCAGGACTTTAACTGCCATAAACACTCCGTTAGACGCAGCGGGGCCTCAGTCGCCCCGCTCCACCAGAATCAAATACGCCGTGTGGCGTAACGCTTGAGCATGCTCGGAACATCGAGAATCAGCGCAATACGGCCGTCACCGGTGATGGTGGCGCCCGACATGCCCGGGGTTCCCTGGAGCATTTTGCCCAATGGCTTGATGACCACTTCTTCCTGGCCCACCAGTTGATCGACGACAAAGCCGATCCGCTGCGTGCCCACCGAAAGGATCACCACATGGCCTTCGCGCTGCTCTTCGTGAGCGGCGGAGCTGACCAGCCAGCGCTTGAGGTAGAACAGTGGTAGCGCCTTGTCTCGCACGATCACCACTTCCTGGCCGTCCACCACGTTGGTGGTCGACAGGTCGAGGTGGAAGATCTCGTTGACGTTCACCAGCGGGAACGCAAACGCCTGGTTGCCGAGCATGACCATCAGCGTCGGCATGATCGCCAGGGTCAACGGCACCTTGATGACGATTTTCGAACCCTGGCCCTTGGTCGAGTAAATGTTGATCGAACCGTTGAGCTGGGAAATCTTGGTTTTCACCACGTCCATGCCCACGCCACGACCCGACACGTCGGAGATCTCGGTTTTGGTCGAGAACCCTGGCGCAAAAATCAGGTTGTAGCACTCGGTATCGCTCAAGCGATCGGCCGCATCCTTGTCCATCACACCGCGTTTAACCGCGATGGAACGCAGGACGTTCGGGTCCATGCCTTTGCCGTCATCGGAAATCGACAGCAGGATGTGGTCGCCTTCCTGTTCGGCAGCAAGGACCACCCGGCCGCCACGGGACTTGCCCGAAGCTTCGCGTTCTTCCGGCGACTCGATGCCGTGGTCGACCGCGTTGCGTACCAAGTGGACCAGCGGGTCGGCCAGGGCCTCGACGAGGTTCTTGTCGAGGTCGGTTTCTTCACCGACCAACTCCAGGTTGATCTCTTTCTTGAGCTGGCGAGCCAGGTCGCGAACCAGGCGCGGGAAGCGCCCGAAGACTTTCTTGATCGGTTGCATCCGGGTCTTCATGACCGCGGTTTGCAAGTCAGCCGTGACCACGTCGAGGTTCGACACAGCCTTGGACATGGCCTCGTCGGCACTGTTGGCACCCAGGCGAACCAGGCGGTTACGCACCAGCACCAATTCGCCCACCATGTTCATGATTTCGTCGAGGCGCGCGGTATCGACCCGCACGGTGGTCTCGGCTTCGCTGGCCGGTTTTTCCGGTGGCGGCGCGGCTGGAGCACGGACCGGGGCCGGTGCAGCAGCGGCGGCTGGTTTCGGTGTTTCAGCTTTCGGTTCAGGCGCCTTGGCGATCGGGGCCGGTGCGGCAGCCTTGGCGACGGGTGCCGCGACATTCGATACAGCAGAACCTGTGCCGACTTCGCTGAACTTGCCTTTACCGTGCAATTCGTCGAGCAGCGATTCGAACTCGTGATCGGAGATCAGATCGCCACCCGCCGCCGCTGCAGTTGGCGCAGCAGGAACTGGCACAGAAGCAATGGCCGACTCCAGCGCATCCACCGCAAAGTTGCCTTTGCCGTGCAACTGGTCGAGCAGTGCTTCAAATTCGTCGTCGGTAATGTCGGAGCTATCGCCTGCCGCTTTCGGGGCGGCTGGTGCAGCTGGCGCGGCGGCCACGGCATCGACAGCGAACTGGCCTTTACCGTGCAGTTGATCGAGCAAGGACTCGAACTCGGCATCGGTGATTTCGTCGCTCGCAGCGGCATCGCTGGAAGGCGTTGGTGCAGGTGCAGCCGCCGGAGCCTCAGCTTGAGCCTTGACGGCATTGAGCGAGTCCAGCAGTTGTTCGAATTCGTTATCGGTGATGTCGCCCGATTCGGCTTCAGCGGCAGGCGCTTCAAACACTTCAGCGACCGGTGCAGCTTCATCAGCCGTTTGCGGCTCGGCCAGTCGGGCCAGAGCTGCCAGCAATTCAGGTGTGGCAGCCGTGATCGGGCTGCGCTCGCGGACTTCGCTGAACATGCTGTTCACCGCGTCCAGCGCTTCGAGCACCACGTCCATCAGTTCTGAATCAACGCGACGCTCACCCTTGCGCAGGATGTCGAACACGTTCTCGGCGATATGGCAGCACTCCACCAGCTCGTTGAGCTGGAGGAAGCCGGCGCCCCCTTTTACAGTGTGAAAACCGCGAAAAATTGCATTGAGCAAGTCCGCATCATCCGGTCGGCTCTCAAGCTCGACCAGCTGTTCGGACAGTTGCTCTAGAATCTCGCCGGCCTCAACCAGGAAATCCTGAAGGATCTCTTCATCGGCGCCGAAGCTCATGTATGGGGTGCTCCTAACAGGTTTAAAAACCTAAAAAACCTAGAATGCTAAAACTCTAAAATCCCAGGCTGGATAGCAAATCGTCCACATCGTCCTGACCGGACACAACGTCTTCTCTTTTATCGGCATGAATCTGCGGACCTTCACCCTGAGAGAGATGTTTTTGCGGATCTTTTTCAGCCAGCATCGATTCACGGTCATGTTCGATACCCGCAAAGCGGTCTACCTGGCTGGCCATGAGTACGAGCTTGAGCAAATTGCTTTCAACTTCGGTGACCAATTGGGTCACACGCTTGATGACCTGACCGGTGAGGTCCTGGTAATCCTGAGCCAGCAGGATGTCGTTGAGGTTGCTCGACACCATGCGGTTGTCTTCGATACTGCGAGTCAGAAAACCGTCGACCCGACGGGCCAGTTCACGAAACTCTTCAGCCCCGACTTCACGACGCATGAACCGGCTCCAGTCGGTGCTCAACGCCTGGGCTTCATCGCTCAGGTTGTTGACCAGCGGCGTGGCGCTTTCCACCAGGTCCATGGTGCGGTTGGCCGCGGCCTCGGTGAGCTTGACCACATACCCCAGGCGCTCGGTGGCGTCCGTGATCTGTGACACTTCCTCGGCTTGCGGCATGTTCGGGTCAATCTGGAAGTTGACGATCGCGCTGTGCAGCTCGCGAGTGAGCTTGCCCACTTCCTGATACAGGCCGCGGTCACGGGTCTGATTGAGCTCATGGATCAGTTGCACAGCTTCGCCGAACCTGCCTTTTTCAAGGCTGGCGACCAGTTCGACGGCGTGTTTTTTCAGGGTCGATTCAAAATCGCCCAGTGAAGATTCTTTATGCTCCATAGCTCCCCCGTGGCGCAGTGGATCAACCGATGCGTTCGAAAATCTTCTCGATTTTTTCTTTCAACGCCTGGGCCGTGAAGGGTTTGACCACGTAGCCGTTTACACCGGCCTGGGCTGCTTCAATGATCTGCTCGCGCTTGGCTTCAGCGGTCACCATCAGCACCGGCAGGTGCTTGAGCTTTTCATCGGCGCGCACGTGACGCAGCAAGTCGATACCGGTCATGCCAGGCATGTTCCAGTCCGTTACCAGAAAGTCGATGCTCCCGCTGTTGAGAACCGGAATGGCAGTAGTGCCATCGTCGGCCTCGACCGTGTTGGTGAACCCAAGGTCACGCAACAGGTTTTTTATGATCCGCCGCATCGTTGAGAAGTCATCAACGATGAGGATTTTCATGTTCTTGTCCAATTCGACCTCCAAGCAGTCTTAAACGCGCCCAGCACCTGGACGCGCCATTTCAATCAATCCGGCAATGCATTCGATGACTGTCTGGAGCACAACAGATCGCAACCGGTGCCGTTCAAAACCGCACCAGCCACGTTCGCAGTGTCCCCACACTGCCTTCAGCGCGCTCGCCACTCCCCCAAACGCCCCCGCAAGCGGGCCGCGCACTGGCTGTGTAACTGGCTGACCCGCGATTCGCTGACCCCCAGGACCTCACCGATTTCCTTGAGATTCAACTCTTCGTCGTAGTACAGCGCCAACACCAGTCGCTCGCGCTCCGGCAAATTGGCAATCGCGTCCGCCAGCGCCGCCTGGAAGCGTTCATCTTCCAGATCGCGTGACGGTTCGAGATGAGCACTCGCGCCATCCTCGTGCAGCCCTTCGTGTTCGCCGTCTTGCAACAGATCGTCGAAACTGAATAGGCGGCTGCCCAAGGTGTCGTTCAAAATCCCGTAATAATCGTCGAGACTCAATTGGAGTTCGGCCGCAACCTCGTGATCTTTAGCGTCACGGCCGGTTTTAGCTTCAATAGAGCGAATTGCGTCACTGACCATGCGGGTATTTCGGTGGACCGAACGTGGCGCCCAGTCCCCCTTGCGCACTTCATCGAGCATTGCGCCGCGGATTCGTATGCCCGCGTACGTCTCGAAACTCGCGCCTTTGCTGGCGTCGTATTTGGTCGATACTTCCAGCAGGCCGATCATCCCGGCCTGAATCAAATCTTCAACCTGCACACTGGCTGGCAGACGCGCCAGCAAATGGTAAGCAATGCGTTTGACCAGTGGCGCGTAACGCTCGATCAGCTCGTACTGCGCGTCACGCGCCGACTTCTTGTAGAGGTTGTAGCCACTGGCTGTCATAGGACGGGTCCTGCGGTCTGTTGCACGAGGCGCTCGACGAAAAACTCCAGGTGCCCACGCGGGTTGGCAGGCAACGGCCAGGTATCGACCTTCTGAGCGATGGCCTTGAACGCCAGGGCGCACTTGGAACGCGGGAAGGCTTCGTACACGGCGCGCTGTTTCTGCACGGCCTTGCGCACGCTTTCGTCATAAGGCACCGCGCCGACGTATTGCAGGGCGACGTCGAGGAAGCGATCGGTGACTTTGGTCAACTTGGCGAACAGGTTGCGACCTTCTTGCGGGCTCTGGGCCATGTTGGCCAGGACACGGAAGCGGTTCATGCCGTAATCGCGGTTGAGCAATTTGATCAGCGCGTAGGCGTCAGTGATCGAGGTGGGCTCGTCGCAGACCACCAGCAATACTTCCTGGGCCGCGCGAACAAAGCTGACTACCGAGTCACCAATACCTGCAGCGGTGTCGATGACCAGTACGTCGAGGTTGTCGCCAATATCACTGAACGCCTGGATCAGGCCGGCGTGTTGCGCCGGGCTCAGGTGAACCATGCTCTGTGTACCGGACGCCGCCGGAACGATTCGAATACCGCCCGGCCCTTGCAACAGAACGTCGCGCAGCTCGCAGCGGCCTTCGATCACGTCGGCCAGGGTACGTTTGGGTGTCAGTCCCAGCAGGACGTCAACGTTCGCCAGGCCCAGGTCAGCGTCCAACAGCATGACGCGACGGCCGAGCTCAGCCAGGGCCAGCGACAAATTCACTGACACGTTAGTCTTGCCGACGCCACCCTTGCCGCCGGTCACCGCGATCACCTGTACGGGATGCATGCTGCCCATGTTATTTCTTTACCTTGTCTTGCATAGACGGAGGCCACATTACTGGCTGCGCGTTCGCAATTGGAACAATGCATGGCAGACCATCGATGTAGGTACAAAAACTGTTCATTACTACCTTAGCCAACCTGCTTGGTCGGGCTGTGGTAAATATCAGCGAACATGTCAGCCATGGCTTCTTCGCTGGGTTCTTCCTGCATTTGTACGCTGACGGCACGGCTGACCAGTTGATGACGACGCGGCAGATGCAAATCATCCGGAATCCGCGGACCGTCAGTCAGGTAGGCCACCGGTAACTCATGACTGATCGCCAGGCTTAACACCTCGCCCAGACTTGCCGTTTCATCCAGTTTAGTCAGGATGCAGCCAGCGAGCCCGCAGCGCTTGTAACTGTGATAAGCGGCTGTTAGAACCTGTTTCTGGCTGGTGGTTGCCAATACCAGATAATTTTTTGATTTGATGCCACGTCCGGCCAGGCTTTCAAGCTGCATGCGCAGTGCCGGATCGCTGGCCTGAAGGCCCGCGGTATCGATCAGCACTACGCGTTTGCGCAGCAGCGGCTCCAGTGCCTGAACCAGGGACTGGCCCGGGTCGACGTGGGTTACCGACACATTGAGGATACGCCCCAACGTCTTGAGCTGCTCCTGGGCACCGATGCGGAAGCTGTCCATGCTCACCAGCGCGATGTTCTGCGCGCCATACTTGAGCACGTAACGGGCCGCGAGCTTGGCCAGCGTGGTGGTCTTGCCCATGCCGGCAGGACCGACCATGGCAATCACACCGCCCTCTTCCAGTGGTTCGACTTCCGGCGTGGCAATCATCCGCGCCAGGTGCGCCAGCAACATGCGCCAGGCCTGACGGGGCTCATCGATGTCGGGAACCATCGCCAGCAAATCGCGGGACAACGGGCCGGACAAGCCGATGCGTTGCAGGCGACGCCACAGATTGGCCTGGGCCGGACGGCTGCCTTGCAGTTGATTCCAGGCCAGCGAGCCGAGCTGCACTTCCATCAGTTCGCGCAGGCTGTTGAGTTCGAAACGCATCGAGTCGAACGCACGCGGATCCACGCCGCCCGCGGCAGGTGCCGGTGCTGGCGCAGCGCGACGCGGCTCGGCGTAGGTCGGCTCGATCAGCGGCTCGGCGGCGGTCAGCGGCAGACCGGCGAACAGCTGGCGATTGGTGGTCTTGTCGCCGTCAGTTTCGCCATCGCCACGCAGGCTCAGTTCGGCCTGGGCGGTGACGATCCGCGACTGGGTCTTGCGCAGCTCATCCTCGAGTTCCATGTTCGGAACACGCGGGGCCAGCGCCGACAACTTGTAATCCAGGGCAGCCGTCAGCTCGACACCACCGGCGATCCGGCGATTGCCAATAATGGCCGCATCGGCGCCCAGCTCATCACGAACCAGTTTCATGGCCTGACGCATATCGGCGGCGAAAAAACGCTTAACTTGCATAAACCACTACCTCAGCCGTTGGGCCCTACTGTCGCAACGATGGTCACTTGCTTGTTGTCAGGGATTTCCTGATAAGCCAACACATGCAAACCCGGGACTGCCAGTCGGCCAAATCGCGACAACATTGCGCGAACCGGACCGGCCACCAGCAGAATCACCGGTTGACCTTGCATTTCCTGACGCTGCGCCGCATCGATCAACGAGCGCTGCAGCTTCTCTGCCATGCTTGGCTCCAGCAGAACACCCTCTTCCGAGCCTTGTCCTGCCTTCTGAAGACTATTGAGCAATATCTGTTCCAACCTTGGCTCCAGAGTGATCACTGGTAGCTCGGAGTCAGTGCCTACAATGCTTTGCACGATTGCGCGCGATACGCCGACGCGCACTGCGGCCACCAATGCGGCAGTATCTTGACTCTTGGCCGCATTGTTGGCGATCGCTTCGGCGATGCTGCGAATATCGCGCACGGGCACCTGTTCGGCCAGCAGCGCTTGCAACACTTTGAGCAGCTGCGACAGCGAAACCACGCCCGGCACCAATTCCTCGGCCAGTTTAGGCGAGCTTTTGGCCAGCAACTGCATCAGTTGCTGGACTTCTTCGTGACCGATCAGTTCGCTGGAGTGCTTGTACAGAATCTGGTTCAAGTGGGTTGCCACGACCGTACTGGCATCGACCACGGTGTACCCGAGCGATTGCGCCTGGGCCCGCTGGCTGATTTCGATCCAGACCGCCTCCAGGCCAAATGCCGGATCTTTGGCAGTTATGCCATTAAGCGTACCGTAAACCTGCCCCGGGTTGATCGCCAGTTCGCGATCCGGATAAATCTCCGCCTCGGCCAGGATCACCCCCATCAACGTCAGGCGATAGGCACTCGGCGCCAGATCGAGGTTGTCACGGATATGCACGGTCGGCATCAGGAAGCCCAGATCCTGGGACAGCTTCTTGCGTACGCCCTTGATCCGCGCCAGCAACTGACCACCCTGATTGCGGTCCACCAGCGGGATCAAGCGGTAGCCGACTTCAAGGCCAATCATGTCGATTGGGGTGACGTCATCCCAGCCAAGCTCTTTGGTTTCCATGGCGCGGGCCGGCGAAGGCAGCAGTTCCTGCTGACGCTTGACCTCTTGCAGCGCCTGAACCTTGACCACGTTCTGTTTTTTCCAGAACAGGTAGGCACCACCGGCGGCGACGGCGGCCATGCTCAAGAACGAGAAGTGCGGCATGCCGGGCACCAGGCCCATCACTGCCATCAAGCCAGCGGCCACCGCCAACGCTTTGGGCGAGGCGAACATCTGGCGGTTGATTTGCTTGCCCATGTCTTCCGAACCGGAAGCACGGGTCACCATGATCGCCGCAGCGGTGGACAACAGCAGTGATGGCAATTGCGCCACCAAACCGTCACCGATGGTCAGCAGCGCGTAAACCTTGCCTGCGTCGGCAAATGACATGTTGTGCTGGAAGATACCAACCGCCATGCCGCCGATCAGGTTGATGAACAGAATCAGCAGGCCGGCGATGGCGTCACCGCGCACGAACTTACTGGCACCGTCCATGGAACCGTAGAACTCGGCCTCCTGAGCGACTTCCATCCGGCGCAGCTTGGCCTGGTTCTGATCGATCAGGCCGGCATTGAGGTCGGCGTCGATCGCCATTTGTTTGCCGGGCATCGCATCGAGGGTGAATCGCGCACTCACCTCGGAAATCCGCCCGGCGCCCTTGGTCACCACGACGAAGTTGATAATCATCAAAATCGCGAACACTACGATACCGACCACGTAGTTACCGCCGATCACCACCTCACCGAAGGCTTGGATCACCTTACCGGCGGCAGCATGACCGTCCTGGCCGTGGAGCATCACCACTCGCGTCGAGGCCACGTTCAGCGCCAGCCGCAACAGCGTCGCCACCAGCAGAATGGTCGGGAACACCGCAAAATCCAGCGGCCGCAAGGCGTAGACGCAGACCAGCAACACGACGATGGACAGCGCAATGTTGAACGTGAAGAACACGTCCAGCAGGAACGGCGGCACCGGCAGCATCATCATGGCCAGCATGACCAGCAGCAGCAACGGCACGCCCAGATTGCCCCGACTTAAGTCGGCAACGTTTGTGCGGGCACTGTTGAGTAACTGAGAGCGATCCACCGGTTTTCCCCGTTCCTTTAAAGCAAACTTTTGACGCCTGAAGCAGGCGCAGGGCGGCTACTGCAAGAAGCCTTCCAACTTTTGCAAAGGTCGTAAATAGAGGGGTTTATTAGGGTTTGTAGCAGCTGCCGAGCCTGCGAGGCTGCGTCCGAGGACGGAGTCCTCGCAAAGCCTTACGACTGCTTCGCCCGAGCGCGGACCGAGCCGGACGCAGCCTCGCAAGCTCGGCAGCTGCTACAGGCGTAGGGATCAGGAATCGCGGCGCAGATCCGGTGGAATCGGCAGATCATCCTTGAGCGGCTCCGGCGGCTTGCCCTTGCCCGCACGGTGCTGGCGGATCTGGTAGACGTAGGCCAGGACCTGAGCGACCGCCAGGTACAGCCCGCCGGGAATTTCCTGCTCAAGCTCGGTGGAGTGATAGATCGAACGCGCCAGGGCTGGCGATTCGAGCAGCAGCACTTCGTTGGCCACGGCGATTTCACGGATCTTCAAGGCCAGGAAATCAGTACCCTTGGCCAGCAGCACCGGCGCGCTGCCTTTGTCCGGGTCGTACTTGAGCGCGACGGCGTAGTGGGTCGGGTTGGTGATAACCACATCGGCCTCGGGAATGGCTGCCATCATCCGGCGCTGCGACATCTCGCGCTGCAACTGGCGAATGCGCTGCTTGACCTCCGGCCGCCCTTCCTGATCCTTGTGTTCGTCGCGCACCTCCTGCTTGGTCATCAGCAGTTTATTGTGGCTTTCCCACAACTGCACCGGCACGTCGACAGCGGCGATGATGATCAGCCCACAGGCCATCCACAACGTGCTCCAGCCGACGACTTGCAGACTGTGAATGATCGCCATCTCCAGCGGTTCGTGCGCGATACGCATCAGGTCGTCGATATCGGAAGACAACACCGCCAGCGCCACGAACAGCACGATCAAAAACTTCGCCAGCGCCTTGAGCAGCTCGACGATAGCCTTGGCCGAAAACATTCGCTTGAGGCCCGCACCGGGGTTCATTCGACTGAATTTCGGTGCCATCGAGCCTGCCGCAAATAACCAGCCACCCAGGGAAATCGGGCCAATCAAAGCAGCCAGCAACAAGGTGATCATCACGGGTTGAATCGCGACCAGGGCAATCTGCCCTGAATGCAGCAGGAAGGTCCCCATGTTGCGCTGATCCAGAATGACTTCCCGCGACAGCGTGAAGTTCATCCGCATCAATTCCATCATCTCCTGCGCCAGGGCACCGCCGAAAATCAGCAATCCGCCCGCGCCGGCGAGCATGATCGCCAGGGTATTGAGCTCCTTGGAGCGCGCAATTTCACCCTTGTCCCGGGAGTCCTTTTTGCGTTTCTCCGTGGGGTCTTCTGTTTTGTCCTGACCGCTTTCGCTCTCAGCCATGACTCAGCGCGCCCGTGCCAGTTCGCGTAAAAACTGCAAGGCCTCGCTGGCCAGCGGTTGATACTGATTGATGATGTCCGCCAGCCCGACCCAGACAATGAACAGCCCGAGCACCAGCGTCAGCGGGAAACCGATAGAGAAAATGTTGAGCTGCGGCGCAGCCCGGGTCATCACGCCAAACGCGATGTTGACCACCAGCAGCGCCGTAATCGCCGGCAGCACCAGCAACAACGCGGCACCGAGGACCCAGCCAAGCTTGCCGGCCAGCTCCCAGAAATGATTGACCATCAACCCGCTACCGACCGGCAGCGTGGTGAAGCTTTCCGAGAGAATTTCGAAGACCACCAGATGCCCGTTCATCGACAGGAACAGCAGCGTGACCAGCATGGTGAAGAACTGCCCGATCACCGCCACCGAAACGCCGTTGGTGGGGTCGACCATCGACGCGAAACCCATGCCCATTTGAATCGAGACGATCTGCCCGGCGATCACGAAGGCCTGGAAAAACAACTGCAAGGAGAAGCCCAGCACCGCGCCAATCAGGATCTGCTCGGCAATCAGCAGCAACCCGCTCAGGTCCAGCGCATTGACCGGCGGCATCGGTGGCAGGCCCGGTGCAATCACCACGGTGATTGCCAGCGCGAAGTACAAACGCACTCGCTTGGGCACCAGCGTCGTACCGAACACCGGCATGACCATCAGCAACGACCCGATGCGAAACAGCGGCAACATGAAAGTCGCCACCCAGGTACTGATCTGGATGTCGGTCAGCTGCAACAACGAGGGCATGGTTCAGCCAATGACCTGAGGAATACTGCCGTACAGCTGCAGGATGTATTCCATGAACGTCTGCACCAGCCACGGACCGGCAACGATCAGCGTCACCAGCATGACCAACAGGCGCGGCAGGAAGCTCAGGGTCTGTTCGTTGATCTGCGTCGCGGCCTGGAACATCGCCACCAACAGGCCGACCAGCAGGCTGGGAATCACCAGCACGGCAACCATCATGGTGGTCAGCCACAGCGCTTCGCGAAAGATGTCTACCGCGACTTCCGGCGTCATGGCGATACACCGCCGAAGCTGCTCGCCAACGTACCGATGATCAACGCCCAGCCATCCACCAGCACGAACAACATGATTTTGAACGGCAGGGAAATAATCAGCGGCGAGAGCATCATCATCCCCATCGCCATCAACACACTGGCCACGACCAAGTCGATGATCAGGAACGGAATGAAGATCATGAAGCCGATCTGGAACGCGGTTTTCAGCTCGGACGTGACAAACGCCGGCACCAGAATGGTCAGCGGCGCCTGATCCGGCGAGGCGATATCGGTACGCTTGGACAGGCGCATGAACAGTTCAAGATCACTGCTGCGCGTCTGGGCCAGCATGAAATCCTTGATTGGCACCTGGGCCCTGGTGACGGCGTCCTGAGCGGTGAGTTTTTCCGCCAGATACGGTTGCAAGGCGTCCCGGTTCACCCGATCAAAGACGGGCGCCATGATGAACATCGTCAGAAACAACGCCATGCCCGTGAGAATCTGGTTCGACGGTGTCTGTTGCAGGCCCAGGGCCTGACGCAGAATCGAGAAGACGATGATGATCCGGGTGAAACTGGTCATCAGCATGACGAACGCCGGGATGAAACTCAGCGCCGTCATGATCAGCAGGATTTGCAGGCTGACCGAATATTCCTGAGCGCCATTGGCGTTGGTGCCCAGGGTGATCGCCGGGATCGACAACGGATCGGCGGCGAACGCCAGCGGTGCAGCCAGCATCAGGGCCAGCGTCAAGACGATGCGTAACGCACCCATTACTTCTTATCCTTCTGATCCTTGCCGAGCATCTTCAACAGATGCTGGGCAAACTCGGGGGTCGCTTTCTCAGTCCCGCCCGGCACTTGCACCGGCTCCTTGAGCACATGCAGCGCAGTGATGGTGCCAGGGCTGAGGCCGAGCAGAATCTGTTCGTTACCGACTTGCACCAGCATCAAACGGTCGCGCGGGCCCAGCGCACGGGAACCGATCAACTCGATCACCTGCCCTTTACCGGCCGGCCCGGCCTGCTGGACCCGGCGCAGCAGCCAGGCGAGGAAGAAGATCAACCCCAGCACCAACAGCAAGCCGAACACCAACTGTGTCAATTGCCCGGCCACACCGCTGCTGACGGCGGGCGCTGCGGCCACCGTCGCGGTCGTTACCGGTTCGGCAGCCAGCACGCTGAACGGCAACGCCAGCGCGAATGCCAGCAAAGAACCCAGGACCTTTTTCACTTAGCGCAGCTTCTTGATGCGTTCGCTTGGGCTGATCACGTCGGTCAGGCGAATGCCGAACTTCTCGTTGACCACAACCACTTCGCCATGAGCGATCAATGTGCCGTTGACCAGCACGTCCAGCGGCTCGCCGGCCAGACGATCCAGCTCGATCACCGAACCCTGGTTGAGTTGCAGCAGGTTACGAATGTTGATGTCGGTGCTGCCCACTTCCATGGAAATCGATACCGGGATATCCAGGATCACGTCCAGGTTCGGACCTTCCAGGCTTACCGGATCGTTGCTTTTCGCCACGCCGCCGAACTCTTCCATCGGCACACGGTTGGACGACGAGCCAGCGGTATCGGCAGCCAGCAAGGCGTCGATATCGTCCTGACCGGCGTCACCGGTTTCTTCCAGGGCCGCAGCCCACTCATCAGCCAGCGCCTGGTCGTCCTGGGCGTTCATATCGTCGTTCATCATTTGTCCTCGGCGGGCAACTATTCAATCAAGAGCAGTCAATTAATAGGGAAGTGGAGCGCCGGTCAGCGGCGCTCGATCGGCTCGATCACTTGCAACGCGAGGTTGCCTTTGTGCGAGCCCATCTTGACCTTGAAGGCCGGCACGCCATTGGCGCGCATGATCATGTCTTCCGGCATCTCGACCGGGATAACGTCCCCCGGCTGCATGTGCAGGATGTCGCGCAAGCGCAACTGGCGACGGGCAACCGTGGCGCTGATCGGCACGTCGACATCCAGCACGTCCTGACGCAAGGCATTGACCCAGCGCTCGTCCTGATCGTCGAGGTCGGACTGGAAACCGGCGTCGAGCATTTCACGCACCGGCTCGATCATCGAGTACGGCATGGTGACGTGCAGGTCGCCGCCACCGCCATCGAGTTCGATGTGGAACGTGGACACCACTACCGCTTCGCTCGGGCCGACGATGTTGGCCATGGCCGGGTTCACTTCCGAGTTGATGTACTCGAAGTTCACTTCCATGATCGCCTGCCAGGCTTCCTTCAAATCGACGAAGGCCTGCTCCAGCACCATGCGCACCACACGCAGTTCGGTCGGGGTGAATTCACGCCCCTCGATCTTGGCGTGACGGCCGTCGCCACCGAAGAAGTTGTCCACCAGCTTGAACACCAGCTTGGCGTCGAGGATGAACAGCGCGGTACCGCGCAACGGCTTGATCTTGACCAGGTTGAGGCTGGTCGGTACGTACAGCGAGTGCACGTATTCGCCAAACTTCATGACCTGCACACCGCCGACGGCAACGTCCGCCGAGCGGCGCAGCATGTTGAACATGCTGATGCGGGTGTAACGGGCAAAACGCTCGTTGATCATTTCCAGGGTCGGCATGCGTCCGCGGACGATGCGATCCTGGCTGGTCAGGTCGTAGCTTTTGACGCTGCCGGGTTCAGCAACGTTATCGGTCTGTACCAGACCATCGTCGACGCCATGCAACAGCGCATCGATCTCATCCTGGGACAGCAGGTCCTGCACGGCCATGTCGTGTTCCTACTGCAGTACGAAATTAGTGAAAAGCAACTGTTCGATAACCACTTTGCCGAGCTCTTTCTGCGCCACTTCCTGCACGCTGGCCGTAGCCTTCTGGCGCAACATTTCCTGACCAACCGGCGTTGCCAGCGTGGCGAAATCCTGACCGGAGAACAGCATGACCAGGTTGTTGCGGATCACCGGCATGTGCACCTTGAGCGCTTCCAGGTCGGCCTGATTGCGCCCCTGCATGGTGATGCTCACCTGCATGTAGCGCTGACGGCCATTCTGGTTGTAGTTGGCCACGAAGGCCGGCGCCATGGGTTCGAAGATCGCGGGCTGCTTGCCAACCACTGCGGGTTCCGCGGCAACAGGCTTGCTCTGGGCGCTATTCATGAAGAACCAGGTCGCCCCCACGGACATGCCGATCGCCAGCAGCAAGGCCACCACGATCAAAATGATCAGCTTGATCTTGCCTTTGGTTGCGGGGTCTTTTACTGCTGCTTCGCTCTTCGCCATGCCAATAATCCGTCACTATTCGGGTTTTCACAGTCGCACGGCAAGGCAAGAGCAAGTGTTATGCCAGAAGTGTCGGAGGCAGTAGGGACCGGGAGCTTCAGCCACCCTAAACGACTGTGGGAGCGGGCTTGCGCGCGATAGCGGTGTGACAGTCAATGAAGATTTTGACTGTCAGACCCTCATCGCGGGCAAGCCCGCTCCCACAGGTTTTTGTTGCGTTTGATCAGGCGTAGTAGTCGACCGCGCTTGAGCCGATCACGCTGCTGGTTTCGGCGGCGGCTTCAGTGATGGAAGCCGAAAGCTCCTCATCCATCGAATCAACGCGACCGCCACTGGCGCTGGTGCGTCCACCCTGCCCCTGCTGAGCCTGCTCTTGACCCTGCCCCTGCCAGCCACGGGACTGATCGGACACGTTGACGTCGACCTGCCCCATGCCCTGTTGCGAGAACATGTCACGCAGGCGATGCATTTGGCTGTCCAGCGCTTCGCGAACGCTTGGATGGGCGCTCATGAAGGTGACTTGGGTCTGCTGGTCCGGAACCATGTTCACCCGAATATCCAGGCGACCCAGTTCGGCCGGTTGCAACTGAATGTCCGCCGCCTTGAGATTGGCGCTGGAGAGGTACATGACCCGGTTGACCACTTCTTCGGTCCAGCCACTTTGATGCATGGCGATCGGCTGATTCACCGGCAACGCGTTGGCGGTCTTGGGTGTGGCTGCCTGAGTCAATGCCGCCAGACGGTTGGCGAAGTCGTCGACACGGGTATCGCTGCTGGCGGAGGTCAGGTCTTTCAGGCCATCGTCGATGAGACCGCTGAAGGCTTTCTCGCCGCCTTGGCTGGTGCTGTCTTTATCGACTTGCAGGTCGAGCATGCTCGCCATGCCGGCGGCAAAATTCTGCGCCGACGTCGGCTCGCTGTTGGCCTGGACTTGGGCCTGGGAAGCTTTTGGCTGGGCCTGGCTGGAAGCGGACACGTGACCACTTTGCTCCATGGCCAGACGCACGGCTGGCAGCGCATCAAGTGGATCGGCTTCAGGATCGAACCCGCTGTCAGCGAGAGGAGCGGCCACTTGCGCGGGAGCGGCAACGACGGCTGCAGCCACCGGCGCTTCAACTTTCGGCGCAACGCTCGCCACAACCGGTGCAGGTGCCGGCGTTACCGGCACAGTCACCAACGGCAGCACGGCTTGCATCAAGACAGGATCGAGGGCCGGATCGAGGGTCGGATCTGCCGGTGGAACATCGGCTACCGGCGTATCAATCGTCAGCAGTGGGTCATCGCTGGCCGTCGTGTCATCTGTCGGCGCCGGTTTATCGGCGGGCAAGGAATTGCCGCTATCGGCAACCGCAGGTTCCACGACGGCAGCCGTATCGGTGCTGGCGCCAGGCTTGGCGGCGTCTTGCGGCGCATTGTCAGTCGTCGGCTTGGCCGATTTATCAGCGACCACAACAGGCGTGTCCTGACCCTGTTTGGCGTAAACCTCAGCAAAGCTGGACGCCTTGTCCCCTGGCTCGGCAGCCACCGCCGGGGTATTGGCGGAAGCGGCGGGAGTCTTGGCCGCCGGGCTGGCCTGAAGAAGTGAATTGGGGGTAACGGGCATAAAACGGTCTCCGCTGCACTGGGATCGTAGGTACAGTTGATCGGTATACGTGCAAGTGTCGGGCCAGAATTGCCAGAATAATGTTTAAAACGTCGAGTGGCTGGATAGCCCAGCCAGAGAGCGTTGCTTTTCCGCCCCGTAAAGCACTCGGACGATGGCGAATTCAGCCTCAATTTTCTCCACCAGATTCCCAATGACTTCGGGGCTTTCTTGCTTGGCACGCCGTTCAAGGTCACCGCACAACTCAGCCAGGCGAACGGCGCCCATGTTGCTGCTGCTGCCCTTGAAGCTATGGGCGGTTTCCACGAGCTGCGCGGCATCGCCAGCCTTTTTCAGCAGAAGCAAACGCTCTTCTGAATCGCGAAGGAACGTATCCAGCAATTCGGGATAGTCTTGTTCCATGACCTCTTGCAACGCGCTCAGCACGTTTCGGTCCAGATGTTCGTCAGCCACTTGCTCACTCCTTGATCAAGAATGGGTGAATTATGCCAGAGCCTCCCAGAGAAACTCCACGCGCGCACTTCGACCATCGTCAGACCAGCTCGCGTTACGGCTCAACTGGCGGATAAGACTGATGCCACGACCCGACAGACGGATACCATCAAGCGGTCGCTCCAGCACCCGATCCACATCAAAACCGATACCGCTGTCCTCAACCCGAACAATCAGCCGACCGCCCTCGCCTTCGGGCACCACTTGCAAATGCACCCGCACATAGCCGTCCTGCAGTGCCTCCAGCCGCTCATTTCGCTGAAGATAATAGCGCGCGAACCCCGACGAATCACGCTTGAGGCTTGAATCCAGCCCCAGCACGCCGTGCTCCAGGGCATTGGAATACAGCTCGGCGAGCACGCTGTGAAGCGCGCCACTTTGAGCCCGCAGCCCATGAACCTCAAGCAACAACTGCAAGAGGTATGGCAGCGGGTTGAAACGCTTGAGGGTGGCCGCACGAAACTCGAAACTCACCGACCAGTCCAGCGGGCAGGACTGACCACTGTCGGAATACACCAGTGCCGGCGGGCTCAGTTGCGCCGCCTCCAGCAGACTGACCTCGACCATACTCACGTCATCACGGGCCTGGCCACCGAAATCGCGCAAGGCCTGTTCGATTTCCTCAAACAGCAGGTCAGGCTGACGATTGGCTGCAAACACCTGCTGCAACCGGTCCACGCCAAACAATTGTTCGTGGCTATCGCAGGTGTCGATGACCCCGTCGGACAGCAGAAACACGCGATCCCCGACCGCCATCGGAAACACTTCGGTGCGGTCATCGAAGGTTTGCGGACTCAGCACCCCCAGCGGCAGGTGGCGCGCTTTCAATGGCTTGCGCTCCCCCGTGGCGATGGCATGCAGGTAGCCGTCCGGCATTCCGCCATTCCAGACCTCCACCGAGCGGCGCTGAAAACTCAAACACAGCAGCGTTGCGCAACAGAACATGTCCACCGGCAGAATGCGTTTAAGCTTGGCGTTCATTTCACGCAGGGTTTCGGCCAGCCCGTAGCCCTTGGCGGTCATGCCGTAGAACACTTCCGCCAGCGGCATGGCGCCCACGGCCGCCGGCAAGCCATGGCCGGTGAAATCCCCCAGCAGCACGTGCATGTCGCCGGCCGGGGTGAAGGCCGCTAACAGCAGATCACCGTTGAACAGCGCATAGGGTGATTGCAGGTAGCGGATGTTCGGCGCATTCAGACAGCCCGAATGCGCCACTTTGTCGAACACCGCCTTCGCCACCCGCTGCTCATTGAGCAAATAATCGTGATGTTTGGCGATCAGGTCGCGCTGTTGCAGCACCGTCGCCTGCAAGCGGCGCAAGCGATCCATCGCGTTGATCTTGGCGGCGAGAATGACCGGGTTGTAGGGCTTTGCCAAAAAGTCGTCACCGCCGGCCTCCAGGCATCGGGCCAAGGCTTCACTTTCGGTGAGCGACGTCAGAAAGATGATCGGCACCAGGGTTTCCCCGGCCAACAGTTTGATCTGGCGCGCCGCCTCGAAACCGTCCATCACCGGCATCATGGCGTCCATCAAGACCAGTTGCGGTCGCTGTTCACGAAATGCATCGACCGCTTCGGCGCCATTGGCAGCCGTCAGCACCTCATGGCCCTGGCGACGGACGATAGTCGACAGCAGCATGCGATCGGCCGCGCTGTCTTCGGCGATGAGGATCGTCAGGGGGGCGAGCGATGGAGACATAGCGGTCACGCTACGTCGAAAATCTGTTCAAAGTTGGAGATGGCGAGAATTTTTCGCACATCGGAATTCGCGTTGGTCAACTTGATTTCCGCATTCTCGCCGCCAGCGTGATCTCGCAACAGCAACAGCATGCCGAGCGCCGAACTGTCGAGATAGGTGGCGTCCTTCAGATTGACTTCGAAGGATTCAGGTTTTGGCTGAAGATTTTCGTAAGACTCACGAAACTCCTGATGCTTGGCGAAATCGAATCGTCCCTTGATCGAAATCGTCAGTTTTTGCCCATCTTTGGACACTTCTGAGATGACTGACATTTAACGGCTTCCTTGTCATGGGGTAGCGTGCTGTACAAGGTTTAGCACTTGGTAGAGAGGGGAGCAAGGCGCAGCGATTGTTCAATACGGATTCTGACGCGGCAAGCGCTGGGACAGCTCATCCAGCAATCTCTGCTCGCGCTTGTCCTCCAACTGCCGCGCCTCGTCCATGTAACGTTGTACAAGTTTGCGCAAGCCTTCAACCCGCGCGAACGCCTGCTGCCAGGAATCGCGCGCTTTGCTCAGGTTGTTTTGATGCCAGTTCAGGCTCTGTCGCTGCTGATCGATGGCCGTACCGAGTTGCGCCAGAAAGCCCTGATAGCCCAGCAGCCATTGGCCAGAAACGCCACTGCTGCCGCGCACGATCCATTGTTCCTGGTATTCAAGGCGGAAGGCTTCGAGGTCGGCGAGTTTGCTTTCCGCCACGCGAACCTGACCCTGAAAGTGCCCGAGGCGCATGACGGCGGTTTTCTCGGCCTTTTCGGCCATTTCCACCACCGGCGCCAGGCGCGCGGCTCGACTCAGGGCCATGGTCGGTTAGCCGCCCGCTGCCGGGGCAAAGACGGAGGCGAGATGGTTGACGCTGGCGCCCATGCCAATGTTGTCGTTCAACCCCTGACGCAGGTAAGTGACCATGGCCGGCTGGAGGGAGATCGCGGTGTCGGTTTCACGATCGCCGCCCGGCACATAGGCGCCGACGCTGATCAGATCGCGACTCTGCTGATAGCGTGACCAGTATTGCTTGAACATTTGCGCACGGGTCATGTGTTCCGGGCTGACCACGGACGGCATGACCCGGCTGATGGACGCCTCGATATCGATGGCCGGGTAATGCCCTTCCTCGGCCAGGCGCCGGGACAACACGATGTGCCCGTCGAGCACGCCTCGCGCGGCATCGGCAATCGGGTCCTGCTGGTCATCGCCTTCGGACAACACCGTGTAGAACGCGGTGATCGAACCTCCGCCCTTCTCGGCGTTACCGGCCCGCTCCACCAGTTTTGGCAACTTGGCGAACACGGACGGCGGATACCCCTTGGTGGCAGGTGGTTCGCCGATGGCCAGGGCGATTTCCCGCTGGGCCTGGGCAAAACGGGTCAGGGAGTCCATGAGCAGCAGGACGTTCTTGCCCTTGTCGCGGAAATATTCAGCGATGCGCGTGCAGTACATCGCTGCGCGCAGACGCATCAGCGGTGCATCGTCCGCAGGCGACGCCACCACCACGGAACGCTTGAGCCCTTCTTCACCGAGGATGTGCTCGATGAATTCCTTAACTTCGCGACCCCGCTCACCGATCAGCCCGACGACGATGATGTCGGCCTCGGTGAAGCGCGTCATCATGCCCAACAGCACCGACTTACCGACGCCGGTACCGGCGAACAACCCGAGCCGCTGGCCGCGACCGACCGTCAACAAACCGTTGATGGTACGAATGCCGACGTCCAGCGGTTCGCTGATCGGCTCGCGCTTGAGCGGGTTGATCGTGGGGCCGTCCATCGGCACCCAGTCTTCGGCTTTCATCCCGCCCTTGCCGTCGAGCGCGCGGCCGGCGCCATCAAGCACCCGCCCGAGCATGCTCATGCCCATCGGCAAGCGACCGGTATCGGCCAGGGGAACCACGCGGGCACCGGGCGCAATACCGGCAACGCTGCCGACCGGCATCAGGAAAACTTTGCTGCCGGAGAAGCCCATGACCTCGGCTTCGACCTGCACCGGGTGATACGTGTCGTCGTTGATGACCATGCAGCGGCTGCCCATGGCCGCCCGTAGCCCTTCGGCTTCGAGGGTCAGGCCGACCATGCGCAACAAACGGCCTTCCAGGATCGGCGCGCCGGCAAGCTCCGTGGCCTCGGCGTAACCGCCCAGGCGCTTGGCGAAGCTGGTGCGATCAAGGCGCATCGGGGTCGTCCAGTGTCGGCTCGGCAACAGGTTTTTCGTCGACCGGAACGTCCAGGCTCAGATCCGGCGCAGACGGGTGCAACGCCTGATCGTGCAGTTGATCGAGCAACTTGGCCATGACTTGGGCAACGCGGGTTTCGACGGTGGCATCGATGCGGCTGTGTTCAGTCTCGACGCGGCAACCGCCAGGCAACAGCGACTCGTCTTCGACGATGCGCCAGGTTTCTTCATGGCGTTCGCGCAGAGCTTTGACTTGTTCGAAGTCTTGCGGGTTGATGTACAAGCGCACGTTACCCACGCCCAATGGCAGGAGCTTGAGCGCTTCACGCATGACGTGTTCGATCTGTGTCGAATCGATGGCCAATTCGCGCTGGATCACCTGTTTGGTGATGTGCTGCACGAGGTCGACCAGCGATTTTTCAATCTGGGTGTCCTGCTCGGCGATGGGCTCGAACAGGTTGACCATCAGTTGCTCCAGCCCGGCGATTTTCGGCGCCAGGGCCGCTTCGGCTTCCTGACGGACCTTGAGCGTGGTGCTGTGGAAACCTTCTTTCTCGCCAACGGCGAAGCCTTCGTTGTAGGCCTCCTGGCGAATGGCTTCGAGCTCTTCGAGGGTCAGTGGCTGGACTTCTTCCAGCGGCACTTCTTCCATCTCCGGTGGCTCGGGCTCAGGTTCTGGCTCGGGCTCCGGGACGAAAGGGTCGAAACTGGGCAGCGCCCAGACGTCGAAACCGGCAACGTGCTTACCGCGAATCAGGTCGGTCTGGGACTCATCATGTTTGGACGACATAGTGACCTTAGATCATCTCTTCGCCGCCCTTCCCGCCGAGAACGATTTCTCCGGCTTCGGCCATACGGCGGGCAATGGTGAGGATTTCTTTCTGCGCGGTTTCCACGTCGCTGACGCGCACCGGGCCTTTGGCCTCGAGGTCGTCGCGCAACAGTTCGGCCGCCCGTTTGGACATGTTCTTGAAGATCTTTTCCTTGACGCCTTCGTCCGAACCCTTGAGGGCCAGCACCAGCACGTCGGAGGACACTTCGCGCAGCAACGCCTGAATGCCGCGGTCGTCGACATCGGACAGGTTGTTGAACACGAACATGAGGTCTTCGATCTGACCGGACAGGTCTTCGTCGACTTCGCGGATCGAGTCCATCAGCTGACCTTCGATCGAGCTGTCGAGGAAGTTCATGATGTCGGCCGCGCGCTTGATACCACCCAGGGTGGTGCGCGAGGCATTCGAGTTGCCGGAGAACTGCTTCTCGAGAATCTGGTTGAGTTCCTTCAGGGCCGCCGGCTGCACAGTGTTCAGCGAGGAGACTCGCAGAATGATGTCCAGTCGTACCTTGTGGTCGAAGTTACCCAGCACTTCGCCAGCCTGATCCGGGTCGAGATACGCCACCACGATCGCCTGGATCTGCGGGTGCTCGTAACGGATCACGTCGGCGACGGCGCGCGGTTCCATCCACTTCAGGCTGTCGAGGCCACTGGTGTTGCCACCCAGCAGGATGCGATCGATCAGGCCGTTGGCCTTGTCTTCGCCCAGTGCCTGGGTGAGCATTTTGCGCACGTAGTCGTCGGAGCCGACGCCCAGGCTGGTCTGGTCGCCGACGATGTCGACGAACTCGCTCATGACCTGTTCGACTTGCTCGCGGTGCACGTTGCCCATCTGGGCCATCGCCACACCCACACGCTGAACCTCTTTAGGCCCCATGTGGCGCAACACCTGGGCAGCATCGGTCGAACCGAGGGACAGCAGCAGAATCGCGGCTTTGTCGACCTTGGTCAGTTTGGCGGCAACGGCTCGGTTATCACTCATCTGCGTTAATCCACTCTTTCACGACCTGGGCCACGCGACCCGGGTCTTCTGCCACCAGACTCTTGATTGCATTCAACTGTGCGTCATAGCCTTCGCTCGGGCTCGGCAGCAGGATGCTTTGCGGGCCACCGAGGCTGACGCGATCGTTGGCCAGTTCGCCGTCCAGGCCGCCCATGCCACCGAGTTCTCCGTCGCTGCCCAAGCCAGCCAGTTGCTTGTCTTTGCCGCCACCGGTGATGTTGTTGAGCACCGGACGCAGTACGCCGAACACCAGCACGAGGATGAACAAGACACCCATCACTTGCTTGACGATGTCCCAGAACCACGGCTGCGAGTAGAACGGAATATCGGCAATCACTTCACCGCGTTCTGCGGAGAACGGCATGTTGATCACGCTGACGCTGTCGCCACGGCTGGCGTCGAAACCGACGGCGTCCTGCACCAGGCGAGTGAAGCGCGCCAATTCGTCGGCACTCCACGGCGCACGGGTGGTTTCGCCGTTGGCGGCATTGACCTTGACCTGATCGTCCACCACCACCGACACCGACAGGCGATTCAATCGACCCTGCTGTTGCTTGGTGTGACTGATGGAGCGGTCGAGCTCGAAGTTCTTGGTGGATTGTTGACGCTTGTCTGCCGGGTACGGCGCCAGCATTGGCTGACCGGTGGCAGGATCCATGATTTGCTGGCCGTTGGCATCGATCAACGGCTGGCCTGGCTGCACCATGCCGGCCGAGGCGGTCGTGCCACCAGTGGTTTGCGGTGCCGAGGCTGGCGACGGCGGCTGGTTGCTCAGGGCACCCGGCACACCTTGCGGGCCATTGCTGGCGGTGCGTTGTTCGTTGACCGACTGCTCGCTGCGCAGCGCCGGTTGATCCGGGTTGAACTGCTCGGAGGTCGACTCGACGGCACTGAAATCGACGTCGGCCGACACTTCGGCTTTATAGCGATCATTGCCCAGCACCGGCTGCAGGATGTTGTGCACGCGCTGGGTCAGCATGGTTTCCATGCGGCGGCTGTAATCGAATTGCTTGCCGGCCATCGTCAGTTCGGAGTTCTCCGCCTGATCCGACAGCAGGTTGCCTTTCTGGTCGACGACGGTGATCTGCGACTTGCTCAATTCGGGAACGGAGGTCGCCACCAGATTGATGATCGCGACGACTTGGCCCGGCTCCAGCGAACGACCGCTGTACAGTTCAACAAGAACCGAAGCGCTCGGCTTGCGTTCGTCACGCACGAACACCGAACTCTTCGGAATCGCCAGGTGCACGCGGGCACCCTTAACGTTGTTCAGGCTGGAAATGGTACGTGCCAGTTCGCCTTCGAGGCCGCGACGATAACGGGTCGCTTCCATGAACTGGCTGGTCCCGAGCCCCTGATCCTTGTCGAGGATTTCAAAGCCGATATTGCCATCACTGGGAGTGACACCAGCGGCCGCGAGCTTGAGGCGCGCACGGGACAGGTCATCGGCCTTGACCAGCAAGGCACCGGAATTGGGTTCAACGGTATAAGGAATATCGGCGGAGGCCAGGGTGTCCATGACCTGCTTGGCGTCCATACCGGCAAGGCTGCCGTACAGAGGCCGGTAGTCCGGCTGCTGAGACCACAGCACGACGGCAAAACCAATCGCCACGCTCGCAGCCAGGCCGACCAACAGGCCTACCTGACGCAACATGGTCATCTCGGAGAGGTTTTCCAGGAAGGACAACCCGAACAGCGGCGGTTTGCCGTCTATTGGAGTGACCTTGGCCGGAACGTTATCGGCGACTGCTTCTGCCATGACTCAATTCGTCCTTAAACCGGCATCTGCATGATGTCTTGGTAAGCCTGAACCAGCTTGTTGCGCACTTGCGTCAACGCCTGGAAAGACACGCTGGCCTTCTGCGAGGAAATCATGACGTCCGTCAGGTCGACGCCGCTCTTGCCGATCTCGAAGGCACTGGCCAACTGATTGGACGCCTGCTGGGTGTCGTTCACTTTATTGACGGCCTGACCGAGCATGTCGGAAAAGCTGCTGCCACCCAATTCAGGGACTGCGGCAGTCGATTTCGGCGCAGACATGGCATCCATTTGCATGGAACGCATATCCAGCATCAACCGATTAAATTCAATACCTTGGCTCATGGTCTACTCTCATTGGCGACCCGCAATTTTTTGACACTCACTCGGCGGGTAGTGAGGTGTTAGCAACAAGGGTGCCAGCTCCGTGGCCACTCCAAACAAAACCGCATCCTCACAACCTGTAACGCTATCTGTAGCAGCTGGCGCAGCCTGCGTCCGGCTGCGCAGCAGTCGTAAAATCAGTCAATGCGGTGTTTCAGGAAAATCGAGTACTCAGGCTTTACGACTGCTACGCAGCCGGACGCAGGCTTCGCCAGCTGCTACAGGGATCAGGTGGCGAACAAGTAAGCTTCGACGTCCATGCCGGCGTCGCGCATCTGCGCCAGCTTGTAGCGCAAGGTGCGCGGGCTGATGCCCAGTCGTTCGGCGGCCTCTTTGCGACGGCCGCGCTCGGAACGCAAGGTGTCGACGATCATCTGGTACTCACGGCGACGCAGGTCATCACCCAAAGCGCCAGCCGATTCAGCATCAACCTCCACCGCACGCACCTGCACCGGCGCCATTGCAGGCAACGGCGCGCAGGCGACCGGCCCGGACAGGCAGAAATCCTGCGGCTGAATCAAACCACCCTGCTGCAAAATCAAGGCACGCTGGATCGCATTATCCAGCTCCCGCACGTTGCCCGGCCACGGATATCCCATCAGGCAGGCCTGCGCCTCGGGCGACAGCTTCGCCGCGGCATGCTTCATTTTATTGACGTGCTTGGCCAGAAGGCGCTCGGCCAGCGGCAGGATGTCGGCGGTGCGTTCGCGCAGCGGACGCCAGGCCAGCGGAAACACCGACAGCCGATAGTAAAGGTCTTCACGAAAACGCCCCGCCGCCACCTCACCGGCCAGATCCCGGTTGGTGGTGGCCACCACTCGGATGTCGAGCGTGATCGTTTTGCGTGCACCCACCCGCTCGACTTCGCGCTCCTGCAAAACACGCAGCAACTTGGCTTGAAGCCCAAGGGGCATTTCGGAAATTTCGTCGAGCAGAATCGTGCCGCCGTCAGCCTGTTCGAACTTGCCAGCCTGCGCCGCGATGGCGCCAGTGAACGAACCTTTTTCGTGACCGAACAACGTGGCTTCGAGCATGTTGTCGGGAATCGCCGCACAGTTGATCGCAATGAACGGCTGACTGGCGCGATGGGAATGCTGGTGAATGTAGCGCGCCAACACTTCTTTACCCGTGCCCGACTCGCCAGAGATCAACACCGTGGAATCACTGCGCGCCACTCTGGCGGCCAACTCCAGCAACTGCGCACTGGCCGGCTCGAACGCCACCGGGCCTTCGCCCTCGGCCGTACCGAGATTGCCCAGCGCATGCCGCGCCACCAAATCAAGCAATGCCTTGGGTTCGAACGGCTTGACCAAATAATCCGCCGCGCCCTGGCGCATTGCATCGACCGCCCGCTCGACGGCGCCATGGGCCGTCATCAGCAACACCGGCAATTGCGGCTGACGCGCCCGAAGCAAGCCAAGCAGTTGATGCCCGTCCATGCCCGGCATGTTGACGTCACTGATGACCAGATTGAACGCCTCGACAGCCACAGCCGCCAACGCATCCTCGGCCGAGCCGACTGCCTTGTAGTCGTGACCCGCCAACATCAGCGTATCGGCCAACGCTTCGCGCAGCGCGCGGTCATCTTCGACCAGCAGAACCTTGATTGTCATGCCCTTCACTTCGCTCCCTGAGCATTGCGCTTTTCACCCGAGAACAGCGGCAGGATCACTTGCGCACACGTGCCGCGCCCGGGCCGCGAGTGCAGCTGCAATTCTCCCTGATGCGCACGCGCTACCGCCTTGACCACGGTCAGGCCCAGGCCGGTTCCGGTGGTCTTGGTGGTAAAGAACGGCTCCCCCAGACGCGCCAGCACTTTGCTGTCGATGCCACTGCCACTGTCGCTGACGCACACGCGCAGGTTGTTTTCACGGGTATAAAAATGAACCTTCAAACGGACATCGCCGGTACTGGCCTGAATCGCATTCTCGATCAGATTGAGGATCGCCCCAATCAGCGTGTCGCGATTGCACAGCAACTCTCCGGCGTGACTGTCGCACTGCCAACGCACCGGCAAATCCTGAACATGGGTCAATGCCGCCGCTTGCAGCGACCGCATCAGCTGCCCGGGCGTGAGGCGATCGGTCAACGGTAACTCCCCACGCGCGAACACCAGCATGTCGCGAACCTGATGCTCCAACTCATGCAAGCGCTCTTTCAGGCGACCGGCAAAACGTTGCTGCGTGGCGACGGGGAGTTCCTGCTCAGTCAAGTGACTGGCGTAAAGCAGAGCGGCCGACAACGGCGTACGAATTTGATGAGCCAGCGAGGCAACCATTCGACCCAGGGAAGACAATCGCTCATGACGGGCCAGTTGATCTTGCAGGTGGCGGGTTTCAGTCAGGTCGTTGAGCAACACCAACTGCCCCGGCTCAGCATCAAGCGAGCGAGTGGCGATCGACAGACGGCGACCGTCCTTTAGCGAAACTTCGTGACCGTCGTCTTCGCGAGGCGCGAAGCAACGGGCGATGACATGGCGCCACAGCTCTCCTTCCAGAGGCAACCCAAGCAATTCGCAAGCCGCCGGGTTGGCTTCGCGCACGATGCCTTGGGCATCGATAACGATGACGCCGCCGGGCAATAGATCGAGGAGGTTTTGCAGACGATTAGCCAGGCGTTCTTTTTCCGCCAGCTCTTGCATGCGCTGGGCACTGACCACGGCCAGCTCGCCCTTGAGCTCAGTGACCCGAGCTTCAAGCATGCTGTAGGAATCGGTCAATTGGCTCGACATCTGACTGAACAGTGCAAAGGCCTGCTCAAGGCCTGGCCGGTTTGCCTGCTCTACGGACGACAGTTGCCCCGAGGTGTCAGGGACAGGAGACATCTGGGCGGCTTGGGGCATCGTGCTCTCTCGCTTGGCTGACCGTCAGTTAAACGGAACGTTGCGAGGGACTTAGCAATACCCGTGCCTAAAAAAAACCGCCCAAATATGAAGGACTTGAAAAACAGGCGTCAATCATCCGCCTGTTCATCACCGTCACGACGGCTCATGCCGTACTTGCGCATCTTTTCCACCAGCGTGGTGCGACGAATACGCAGGCGTTCAGCCGCGCGAGCAACGATGCCATTGGCATCATCCAGCGCCTGCTGAATCAGGCCCTGCTCCAGACCACCGAGGTAGTCCTTCAGGTCCAGGCCTTCCGGCGGCAGCATGGCATTGGCGGTGAAGTCCGGGGTATGACCGTTGATGGCCACCCGCTCTTCAAGCTCGCTGCGCAAGCTGTCGACCAGTTGCTCGTCTTCGTCATCGACGTAGCGGAATTTCTTCGGCAACTCGACGACGCCGATTACCCCGTACGGATGCATGATCGCCATACGCTCCACCAGGTTGGCGAGCTCGCGGACGTTGCCCGGCCAACCGTGACGGCACAGCGACATGATCGCGGCGGAGTTGAAACGGATCGAACCGCGCTTCTCGTGCTCCATGCGCGAGATCAACTCGTTCATCAGCAACGGAATGTCTTCGACGCGTTCGCGCAGCGGCGCCATTTCGATCGGGAACACATTCAGGCGGTAGTACAAGTCTTCGCGGAACGTGCCGATCTCGATCATGCTTTCGAGATTCTTGTGGGTCGCGGCAATGATGCGCACGTCGACGCTTTGGGTCTTGTTGCTGCCCACGCGCTCGAAAGTGCGTTCCTGCAGTACGCGCAACAACTTGACCTGCATCGGCAGCGGCATGTCGCCGATTTCATCGAGGAACAGCGTACCGCCATTGGCCAGTTCGAAACGCCCGGCACGGCTGGTGATCGCCCCGGTGAAGGCACCTTTCTCATGACCGAACAATTCGCTTTCCAGCAACTCGGCCGGGATCGCCCCACAGTTGACTGGAACGAATGGCGCATCACGGCGCTTGGAGTGGTAATGCAAGTTGCGCGCAACCACTTCCTTGCCAGTGCCGGACTCACCGAGGATCAGCACGCTGGCGTCGGTGTCGGCCACTTGCTGCATCATCTGACGGACGTGTTGAATCGCCCGGCTGGTGCCGACAAGGCTGCGGAACAGATTGGGTTCACGGTGACGACCGCGCTCGCGAGCCTGGTCGTACATCTCGCGATAGACCTGGGCACGGTGCAGCGAATCGAGCAATTTGCTGTAGCTGGGTGGCATTTCGAGGGTCGAAAGTACCCGGCGACGCTGGTCTTCTGGCAGGTCAACGGAAGAATTATCGCCCATTAACAAAACCGGAAGGAACTCATCCCAGGTTGCGAGTGTCTTTAACAAGCCCGTAAGTGCGCCAGGAGCATTGACCGTCCCGATGAGGACACAGATCACTTCACGACTTGATGACAAAGAGCCGACAGCCTGCTGCCAGTCATGGCTACCACAGGGTAAATTTTCTTCGCCGAGAAAATTTAAAATCACCGCCAAGTCGCGGCGGCGGACGCTATCGTCATCAATCAGCAGAATTTTGGTTTCACGCCACATGCAATAGCAACTTCCCTAGTCAACTCAATGCCCAAAAATGATGGGGCAAGCTAGACGCTTGCAGACACATTCTGCCTGTAGACGCCTGAAATCTGGAACCAGCCACTAGTTAAGTCAAAAAACCGTGCACAGTCAAATTTATGGCGCACTATCATTGGATTAACTGAGGATTAATTAACCGAACAGATGGTAAACCTTTGCCGCGTTCTGTGCTTGATGGATCTGCGACATCTCGTCGACTATCGCTTGCCTCTCCCCCGTCGCGGCCTCAAGAAGCTGCTTGTACACCCCCAGCAACTCCTCAAGATTGTCGCGCAACGCGGCCTCGTCCACCGACGCTTCACTCAAGACGTCTTCCATGCAGGACCGGCACGCCAGGTCCAACTCACCGATGGCCTCCCAATTACGCTCGGCCAATGCACCGACCAGGGCTTCGCGGGTGTGTTCGATTCGCTGCAATACAAGACTCATGGCGACCTCCTTAAAACTGCGGAACAGGTGCGGCAATACCATCCCAACCGTCTTTGACAGTACGAAGCAAATCAGAGACTTCGTCGAGAATCTTCGGATCAGTCTTAATATTGGCTTCTGCCAGACGCTTCATCATGTAGGTGTATAGATTGTCCAGCTCACCGACCGTTTCGATGGAGTTTTCGAGGTCCAGGCCTTCACGCAAACCACCGATGATGCCGATGGCCTTGCCGATCAGAATGCCTTTGTTCGGAATGTCTTTACGCTCCATCGCGCCTTTGGCCTGGGCAATACGATCCAGGCCACCTTCCATCAGCATCTGCACCAGTCGATGAGGACTGGCTTCGGAAGTTTGCGCTTGAGCGCCAATCTTCTGGTACTGGCGAAGGGCTAACATTGGATTCATGTTGTACCTCATCAAAATTCTGTGTTCGTCTAACCAGTGTATCGACGACGCGTCAAAAAACTTTAGATTCAAATGCAAAAAGCCCGGAGCGCTTGAAAACGCTGCCGGGCTTTTGGCGTTTTGGGTGTTACGAGTTCTTCTGCTGAGCAACCATGGCATCGAACATGCTGGTGATATTGCTGGCTGTCGCCTTCAATTTACCAACGAGGGAATCCATGTCGTTGTACTTTTTAGTCAATAGAGCGGTCAGCGTTTCGACTCGACGATCCAAATCAGCCTGATCGGCGGTCAGCTTGGTTTTGGTTTTATTCAGGCTGGCAGTGCGTGTGTCGATAATGCCACCGGTATCGGTGTAGGGCTTGATCACATTGTTCATGCGCTCAAGCAGACCGTTAGTACCGGTAAACAGGGTCTGAACCTCGCCACCAAGCTTCTTGTCGTTCATGGCAGCGGTGAACTTGGTGCCATCAAAGGTCAACGCACCGGTTTTCTGGTCGGTGTTGATCCCCAGCTGCGACAGAACAGTCAGCTTGTCGCCGGCACCGGTCTGGGACAATGGACCACGAATGGCCGCCAACAGGGCACGAGGCATCGGGTCACCGGTCAGCGCAGCCGGTACGGTTGGCTTGCCATCGTCGTCCAGGGACGGTTTGGTCAGCGAGGTCACAGCGTTGGCGACTGCGTTGTAGGCGTCGACGAACTTCTGGATCGACGCTTTCAGACCATCGTTGTTGGAAGCGACGGTTACAGTCGATGTACCTACGGCGACCAGGTTCAGACTCAGACCAGAGATCGTCTTGTCGATGGTATTGGACTTGCTGGTCATCGCCAGACCGTCGACCGAGAACACCGCATCCTTGGCAAGGGCACTAATGGCACCCGAAGACGTCGCCGTCGGGGTGGCGCCCATTGGGAGCGACCCGTTGATTGCCAGTTCCGCAATACCGCTGACAGAGATATCGGAGCCTGCACCGGTCGTGGTAGAGCCCAACACCAGGCGGGAACCGAAACTGTCGGTCACGATGTTGGCGCTCAGACCACTGGCCTGGTACTGGCTGTTGATCGAGTCACGCACCGATTGCAGCGTGGCGCCGGCACCGACGGTAACAGGGTAGCTGGTGCCGTTCTGAGTAATGGTCAGCGTGCCCGGAGTGATCGCACTGGTCGCACCGCCGGCAAATGCCGCAGAGGCTACTTTGGACGCAGTGGCAAGACTGGTGACGTTGACGACGTAGTTGCCGGCAACAGCCGTGTTACTGGACGTGGCGGTCAGCACCTTGGCGTCGGACGACGTGGCCGCATACCCCGTGAACTGAGGGGTTGTCGTGCTGCCCAGATCGGCGAGCGCTTTCTGGAACGTGGCCAGCAGCGACTTCAGGGTACCGATCCCAGAGATGCTCGCGGTATTGGTAGTGGTCCCACGGTCAATCTGACCTTGCTTGGCCGCTTTGTCAGCGTTCACCAAGGCCTTGACGATAGCACCGGTATCAATACCTGAACCTAAACCCGTGCCCGGTAAAATTGGACTTGCCATGTGGAACTCCCTTCAGTGTGTCGCCGGTCTTTTGACCACTACAACGCCCAAAAGAACATAGCAACAAAATTCGTGCCAGCTGTCAGGCTTTAGCGCTGAACAACAGGCTGCTTGCATCATTCAAACTATTGGCCAGCTTCAGGACTTCTTCGTTGGGGATCTGGCGAACCACCTCACCCGACTCACTGGCAATGACTTTCACAACTACTTGCCCGGAAGGCTCATCAATCGAGAATTCCAGGTTACGCTTGACCGACTGAACGAACTTTTCAATTTCCTGGACAGCCATCTTCAGCTTGTCCTGTTCAGCCTGGGCAGTCTGGCGCGCGCCCTTGACGTCGACCACTTTCGCGGGCTCCGCTCGAGGCTTTTCCGCAGGCTTATCGGCAACGGTCGTCGCCTGCTTGGCCGCCGGATAAGACAAGTTCAGCTTCACGCTCATATCCATGTCCATCACCTCTAAAAGTGAAAAAGCGAGAGGGCGCCAACAGCGCGCACCCCTCGCCAAAACTCAATCAGCTATTACTGAAGCAGTTTCAGTACAGACGACGGCAGTTGGTTGGCCTGAGCCAGAATTGCGGTGGAAGCTTGTTGCAGAGTTTGTTGCTTGGTCAGCTGTGCAGTTTCAGCAGCGAAGTCGGTGTCTTGTACACGACCACGAGCAGCTTCAGCGTTTTCGTTGATGTTCTGCAGGTTGGAGATGGTGCTGGTCAGACGGTTTTGTGCAGCACCCAGGTCAGCACGGCTGGCGTTGATGGTTGCCAGAGCAGCGTCGATCTTGGTCACAGCAGCGGTGAACGAAGCCTGAGCAGTAGCCGAGCTGTTACCAGTGATCTGCAGGGCAGCCGAGTTAACGGACAGAGTTGTTGCGTCGAAGCCGCTGGCCAGAGTCAGAGTGATCTGGTTAGCAGTACCGCTGTTGGAACCAACCTGGAAGGTCATGGTGCCGGCGGTGCCGTCGATCAGGTTTTTGCCGTTCAGGTTGGTCGACTGGGCGATACGAGTCACTTCGTCCGACAGAGCCATGAAT
Source organism: Pseudomonas sp. C9 (assembly GCF_002000165.1). Lineage (NCBI taxonomy): Bacteria > Pseudomonadati > Pseudomonadota > Gammaproteobacteria > Pseudomonadales > Pseudomonadaceae > Pseudomonas > Pseudomonas sp. C9. Next base: position 1,431,231 of record NZ_MPAK01000001.1, read on the forward strand.
TCTTTGTTCAGAGCGGCGCGGTCAGCAGTACCGTTCGAGTCGTTTCGTGCCTGAACAGCCAGTTCACGCATACGCTGCAGAATGTTGGTCGATTCCTGCATCGCGCCTTCAGCGGTCTGAGCGATCGAGATACCGTCGTTGGCGTTTTTGATCGCCATGTTCTGACCGCGGATTTGCGAGGTCATACGGGTAGCGATCTGCAGGCCGGCGGCGTCATCTTTAGCGCTGTTGATTTTCAGGCCGGAAGACAGGCGGGACATCGAAGTCGACAGGGCATCGGAAGCGCGGTTCAGGTTTTTCTGAACGTTCAACGACGTGGTGTTGGTGTTTACAGTTAAAGCCATGACGAATTCCTCGTTGGTTGGGTACTGCGGCTTCCGGCCCTGGCAACCGCCGGGTATGGCCTAGAGAACCTTCGTAATAGTTATCGTCGCCAATGCAACTTGCTTTAGGGGATTTTCAAAAATATTTGCCATCACGTTGCCACCCCCCATAAATCAAGGGGTTGGCAACGATTTGATTGCGAAAAAATGACGTCAGGGAACCGTCGGCGACAGATTGGCGAGCGTTCGCCGGCACCGAAAGAAGAGAAAATTGCTTAAATGGACAGGCTTTCGGTCAACAACTCGACCAGTTCGTATTCCAGATAATCGGCCAGCGCGAGCCAGTTCTGCGCTTCCTGACACGCAAACAGCTGGCCGAGCAGAGATACCCACTGCTGCTGCGCTTGCTGCGACGCCGAATCGAATGCTCGGTGGACCGCACCGACCAGGTCGGTCATCGCCAGCCCGGCTTCGACATCTCGCCCAAGTCGGAACAAGGTGGCGCAGTGTTGCGCGTCGGCAATAAAGGATTCACGAACACTCATGACGCAAACTCCGGATGAAACGTGGTCCCGACGATCATCGCCCCTGCCCGGCTGCTGTTATAGAAGCGCACCTGCGGATGGCCGGCAATAAACCGCTCCAGCTCACACAAGTAGCTGCGGAAATTGAGCTGCGTCTTGATCCGCTGACCGTGACCATCCAGCACCCAGTGCTTGGCCGCGCCCAATTGCGGCCCCAGATCGCCATCGCTCCAGCCGGCGTGGGTCTTGTCGCCGGGGAAGGCGAAATCGGCGCCAAACAGCGTGATCTGCGCCGCTCCCATTTTCACCGCCAGGTCTGCCGCCGGATGAATCACGCTGCCACCGACATACAACTCGCCCTTGGGCAATTGTTCGCGCAACGATTGGTAGATCGGGCTGGAGGAGTAAGCGGCATACCGCGCCCCCTGCCAGGCTTGAAGTACCAACGGGTCCAGCATGGGCATGTACACCAGGCGAATGCCGGCCGAGTCTTCAGAAGGCAGATGGCGAGCCGAGATGCGTTGATCGATGCTGACCACTATATCCGGGTGAATCCCGTGTTTAAGCAAGGGTCGGTAAGCGGTATCGACGCAAATGAACAACGGCCGTCCTTCCTGCCCGCGAATCGCACGCAACGTATCGAAGTGCTGCTCCAGGCTTGGGCCGGTGGCAATCACAAAGACCTCCCGCCCCGCTTGCGAGCCAAACAGTTCAGCCACGTCGGCATCGGCGGTCGCGAGCGGCAAACAGGCCTGCAAGCGTTCGATGATCTCAGGCGACTGCGGGTTGAACTCACGATTATTGAACGTCAGATGAGTTTCGCTGATCAACCGGTCGCGGATCTTGGCATTGAAGTCATCCGCCAGCACCAGCTCGGACGGCAAGGCAAAAAACGGCAGTTGGATTTCCGCCAGGTCGCCGGCATACAACAGCTCGACGCGAGGGTCGCTGAGCCATTGATGTTGTTCGAGCAACTGCAACACCAGCGCAAACACCGCGCCATTGAGAATGTGCACATACAATCGCTGCAGACTGGCGCGCTCAAGCAACTCGACCTGCAGATCGCCAAGCCCGGTGCCGTAGACATGCAGCACCGCACTGTCGACGGGCAAGCTATCGGCCTGGACCCTGGCCTCGCGAGTGCGATCGTGGCGGCTGGTCAATTGAATGCCGTTGATGCTCAACGTCGAACCCAGGCCTTCCACCAGATCAGCCTGCAACAGGCTCGTGTCTTCAACCAGCAAACGCACAGCCAGTGCCGGCCAACGCTGCTGGATGACGTCGACGTTGCGCTCAAAGAACTCGCTCATGCAGCCTCGCTTTTCGTTCGGGCAAAAAAATAGCGCTCAAGATTACACCTTGAGCGCTATTTTTGTGTCTGGCTTTCTATGACTGAAGCGCCGCCGTCACGGGCGATAAAGAATCGCCGAACCCCATGACAATCCAACACCGAAACCACTCAGTGCGACACGCTTCCAACTGGAATCCAGTACATGTTTTTCCAGCAGCAACGGAATGCTCGACGACACGGTATTGCCGGTCTCGACCATGTCCTTGATGAACTTCTCCGGCTCGCCTTCGAAGCGGCGTGCCACGGCGTCGACAATCGCCGCACTGCCCTGGTGAATGCAGAAGGCATCGATGTCGTCGGCGGTCAGTTGCGAATCGGTCAGCAGCTCATGCAAATGCGCCGGAACTTTGAGCAACGCAAAGTTGAACACCTGACGACCGTTCATGAAGAACACGCCATCGGTCACTTTCAAGTGCGGTGCACCGGCACCGTCGGTGCCGAACTTGGCCTTGCCCAACTGCCAGGGGGCGTTTTCACCCATCCAGGTCGCGGTGGCGGCATCACCGAACAGCATGGTGGTGTTACGGTCTTCCGGGTCGACGATCTTGGAGTACGGATCGGCGGTGATCAGCAAGCCATTCTTTAGGCCCGCAGCTTCCATGAAGCCCTTGATCGCGTAGATGCCATAGACGTAGCCGGAGCAGCCCAGGGAAATATCGAACGCTGCCACAGTCGTTGGCAGGCCCAATTTGTCCTGAACGATGGCCGCCGTGTGTGGCAAGCCTTCTTCGTCACCGTTCTGGGTGACCACGATCAGCGCGTCGATCGCTTCACGTTTCAAATCAGGGTTATTGGCGAACAGCGCGTTGGCAGCTTCGACGCACAGGTCCGAAGTCTCTTGCCCGTCGCCTTTGCGCGGCAAGAAAGCCGAACCGATTTTGCCGAGGATGAACTCTTCATCCTTCTCGAATTTTGCACCTTGTGCGTAATTGTCTATGCCGGCTACAGGAACGTAGCTCGCAATGCTCTTTATGCCAATCATTACGGCTTCCCAATAATAAACAGCCCAATACCACCGCTCGTAATGATTCGAGGGGCGCCGACAAGCAGAGAAATACGTCGCCCCGAAAAGGCGACGGCGGGAAGAATAAAAGGCTGTCACTGGGCCAAAAAGCAGGCCAGGCGCCACCTTCCCGATTAATACAATACAGTGAAGATGCGCGTTATGACTCGCAGGTCACGCTAATTTGCCGAATCAACCCGATAAGCTGTTATTCGACCAGCGACCAATCCAGCGGGGTTCCACGCGTGATGGCGTGGCGGGCGCGGCGGCCCAGAAGGGTTTCAGCGTGTTTGGGGGCCAGCCCCAGGCCAGGACGGATGGCTCGCAGGTTGGCCGTGGTGAATGGCTCGCCGGCGGCCATGTCCTGGGTGACATACAGCGATCGGCGGTACACCAGCGATTTGCGCTCGGCGTCAGTCACGCCGTAATGCACCTGCCCCATCGCCTGCCAGGCGCGTTCCGTTTCGATCACCAGGCTTTCGAGTTCGGCCGGTTCCAGCGAGAAACTCGCGTCTACACCACCGGCCGCGCGGTCGAGGGTGAAATGTTTCTCCACCACTGTCGCCCCCAGCGCCACCGCCGCCACGGACACCCCGACACCCATGGAGTGATCGGACAAACCGACCTGGCAACCGAACAATTCGCGCAGATGAGGAATCGTGCGCACGTTGCTGTTGGCCGGGGTCGCCGGATACGTGCTGGTGCACTTGAGCAGAATCAGGTCCTTGCAACCGGCCTCGCGGGCGGCACGCACGGTTTCATCGAGCTCGGCGATGCTGGCCATGCCGGTGGAGATGATCAATGGCTTGCCAGTGGCGGCGACCCGGCGAATCAGCGGCAGGTCAGTGTTTTCAAAACTGGCGATTTTGTACGCTGGCACATCGAGGCTTTCAAGGAAGTCGACGGCGGTGTCATCAAACGGCGTGGAGAAGGCCAGCATCCCAAGCTCTTTGGCCCGGGCGAAAATCGGCGCATGCCATTCCCACGGCGTATGCGCCTTCTCGTACAACGCATACAACGAAGAACCGGCCCACAGGCTGTTTGGATCCTTGATGAAGAACTCGCCTTCAGATAAATCCAGGGTCATGGTTTCAGCGGTGTAGGTTTGCAGTTTCAAGGCATGGGCGCCGGCCTTGGCCGCCGCTTCGACGATGCGTAAGGCCATGTCCAGCGACTGGTTATGGTTACCACTCATCTCGGCGATGATGAAGGGTGGCGCATCCGCACCGATCAAGCGGTTGCCGATCTTGAAACTAGTCATTGCAGTGATCCTTCAATACGCGCGTAAACGCGCAGGCACTCTGGGTAAAACCGGCTTCGCGAAAGACTTTCAGCGACGGCTGATTGGTCGGCACTACCTGGGCGGTAATCACCTGCAATTGCGGCCAGTGGGCTTTCACAAACGTTTCGCCCCGCGCCAGCAGCGCCCTGCCCCAGCCCAGCCCGAAACGGCCTTCAAACAGATAAATCGAGACTTCGGCTTCAACGCCGCGCCGGTCATATCGCAGCACACCCACCGGGCCGTCATCCGCCTCGGCGATCAACAACAAGCGCTGGGCGTTGCTCAAGCTGGCGGTCAGCCAGTTTTGATGCGATTGCCAGTCGATGACCCCGGTCTCCAGCGACCAGCGTCGCACGGCCTCGGCATTGCGCCCCTCGAACAGCAACCGGGCATCGGCCGGTGTCGCCGGGCGCATCTGCAAAACAGCACCGGCCAATGCGGCAGCCACGCGTTGCGCGCCCCGGCCATCGACCAGTTGCCGGGAATGTTGCGCGAGACTCTGGCGCAGCCCCTGATTGCCAGCGACAAAGCCAATGGCCTGACGCAACTGTTCAACGCTGACCTGCTCGCGAGGCCCCAGATAGACATGGGCGCCCGCCGTCGCCATCACCTCGCCGTTGGCCTGCTGATTATTCGACACGGCAATGCAAATCGTCGGCAGTCCCAGGGCCGCCCGCTCCCAACTGGTGCCGCCACCGGCTCCGATAAACAGGTCCGCTTCGGTCATCAACCGATAGAAGTCGCTGACGAAACTGTGCAATCGCCAGTTCGGACGCTTGGCCGCCAGCGCCTGCATTGGCTCCCAGGCCGGGTTATCGGCACCGGCAACAAAATCGACTTCCAAGTCATGGAAATCCGTCAGCGCCAACATCGCATGGTGAGTCTGCAGGGCGGCATCGAAACCACCGAAGTTCACCAGCACGCGTTTGGCCTGCGGTTTGATCTCGATGGCCGGGCAGCTGAATTCTTCGCGCAGCATCGCAAACCGTGGGCCGAGCAAGACCTGGCAACCGGGCGATAGCAGCGAGGCGTAAGCCTCAGGTGTACCGGACAGGTTTTGATTGAGCAGCAGATCGACATCGTAGGTGCGCGTCGCGAGATCATCCACGGCCGCAATCCGGGGCGCCCAGCGCCGTGCTGCGCGCTGCCAGTGATGGTCGAGGCCATAGTGATCGACGACGATCCAGTCGAATACCGGCTGGTTTTCCAGCGCCTGCGCCAACGCGTCGATGTCGGCCTGCCACGGCAGCATGGACTCGATGGCTTGCTGCGGGTCTTCATCGGGATAGCGATCGGGCAGCGCAAAGGTTTCGAAGCCTTCGCCCGCCAGCATGTCCAACCGATGTCCCGGCAGCCGCCGGCACGCAAACACCACGTACACCCCCTGCTTGCGCAAGGTTCTGGCCAGTGGCAACAAACGGGCGATATGCCCGCTGCCAATAGTCGGCGAGGCGTCGGAACGAATCAGCACTCTCATTGCAATTCACCGCCGGCTTTCAACGCGGCGTACAAATATTCGGCGCGTTTCCAGTCTTCAGGGGTGTCGATGTCCTGCACCAGATAGCGTGGCAGAATCACCGGCAGGCTTTGTGGCGAGTACAAGGTGTCGCCCCGCAACCATGCCTCGCGGCGGCCCCAGTAAAACTGGCCGGCGTCCTGATAGGCCGGCGGCAAGTCCTGGGAACGCGTATTGCGAAACTGCGGGTACAACGCGGTCACGGCCCCCTGATCATCAATAGTCAGGGCACGCTGTACAGGGAAACCGAAATCGCACACCGAAAACGCGAAAGACTTGGCCGGGTGCTGCTGCAGAAGCGCCAGCCCTTGTTGCAAAAACCGGGCTTGCAGCAGCGGCGCAGTGGCGTAGATGCAACAGGCAAAATCAAAATCCAGCCCCTGTAACGCTTGCAAGGCATGAGCAATCACCGCCGCCGTGCCGGTGTAGTCATCAGCCAGTTCTACGGGCCGCATGAATGGCACCTGAGCGCCGCACGCCAGGGCCAGCTCGGCAATCTCCTCGTCGTCAGTGCTGACCACGACTTGAGTGAACAAACCGGAATCGAGCGCTGTTTGAATCGAGCGGGCAATCATCGGAACGCCATCGAACGGCTTGAGGTTCTTGCGCGGGATACGCTTGCTGCCGCCTCGGGCCGGGATGATCGCGACGCTGTTCAAGGACGTTTTTCCAGAAGAAACCAAGTGATGTCATCCACCGGGAATTGCGGGTCGCGATGATAGCCAAAACCGTAGTCCAGCAATTGCAGGTCGCTGTAACGATCAAGCATTTCACCGGCGAAATCGCGTTTGAACAGCTTGCCGCTGTTGCCGCGATAAGACACCTCCACCGGTGCCGGGTTGTAGTACTCGGCGATCAGGATGTAACGCTCGCTCAGTTCATACAACTGTGCATAGGCGGCGGGCAGCAGCTCGGGCGCCAAGTGAATCAGCACGCCCTTGCTCAAGGTCAGGTCATAGCGGCGTGTCCGGGGGAAGTCGAACAGCGATCCATGCCAGATCTGCGCAATGTCCAACGCCTGGGCCTGGGTGCAGGCGCCGGCATTGATCTCCACACCAAACAGCTCGCACCGGGGCAACAGTTGACGCAGCGCCTGCAAATTGTTGCCGGCATTGGTGCCCAGCTCCACCAGGCTGTCGATCCGCCCGGCCCGGGTCAGTGCCTTGGCAAACAGCGCCAGGTTAGCCGCCACCAGCGGCTGCCCGACGTTGCGGTCAACGTACTGGTGACCAAAATCGCCCTGCCAGAATTTTTCCTGCTCGGTCAGTCCACGCATCACACATTCTCATCAGCCGCTTTCGCAGTGTTTACTCAGTCATTCGTCGCAATTGCTCGACCACATAATCTTGTTCTGCATCCGTCAGGTCGGGATACAACGGCAAGCTGATGGCCTCGGAAAAATACCGTTCAGCCTGCGGAAAATCGCCGTCCTTGAAACCTTGTCCGCGGTAGTACGGCTGCAAATGCACCGGAATGTAATGCAGGTTCACGCCCACACCGGCAGCCCTCAACGTTTCAAAAACCTGTGCCTGGTTGAGCTTGAACCGAGGCAGCTGCAACCTGACCACATACAGGTGCCAAGCCGACTCGGCACCTGGCTGAGCCACCGACAATGTCACTGCAACATCGGCCAGCAGTGTTTCATAGCGCGCGGCCAATTGACGACGCTTGGCGACAAACGCGTCCAGGCGCGCCATTTGCGACAACCCCAGCGCGGCGTGCAGATCGGTCATGCGGTAATTGAAGCCCAGCTCCAGTTGCTGGTAGTACCACAACCCCGTCGCAGGCACATTCATCTGTGCCGGATCACCGGTAATGCCATGGCTGCGCAGGCGCCGTAACCGCTCGGCGAATTCCGGGCGATTGGTCAGCACCATGCCACCTTCGGCACTGGTAATGATCTTGACCGGATGAAAACTGAAAATCGTCATGGCCGCGTATTGACCACAACCGACTGGCCGCCCCAGATACGAAGCACCCACGGCATGCGAGGCGTCTTCGATCAGCGTAAAACCGTAACGCTCGGACAGTTGCGCGATGGCGCGCATGTCGCAACTCTGCCCGGCGAACGCGACCGCGACCACCACTTTAGGCAGTTTACCTGTGGCTTCGGCGATCTCTAGTTTCTCCGCCAGCAACCGCGCATCCATGTTCAGGGTGTGCGGGTCGATGTCGACGAAATCGACATCAGCGCCACAGTAACGACCACAGTTAGCCGACGCGACAAAGGTGTTGGGACTGGTCCAGAGTGCGTCACCCGGCCCTAGCCCGGCAGTCAGACAAGCAATGTGCAGCGCCGCCGTGGCGTTGCACACCGCGACGGCGTATTCAGCCTGACAGTGTGAGGCCAGGGCTTTTTCGAAGCGCTCGATCGTCGGGCCTTGTGTCAGCCAGGGCGACTTGAGCACTTCCATGACTGCATCGATATCGGTCTGATCAATGTTTTGCCGGCCGTATGGAATCCGGTAGGGCATCATGGCCGTGACTCAACACAAGGCCCAGCCAGCGAGCACGCATGAGCGTCCTTGAACATCATTTTGCCGTTGCACATGTGATGAGTCCTTTTGCTATTCAGACAGCTCAAGCCAGCAACTGAGCCCAATTCACACCGGACGCTGCGCCGAGGGTAAAGCCCTTGCCGGTCAAGGCCAGGTTCTGGTTGTACGCCACATCCTGGGTGAAGCGTGCGCGCCACTTGTCTTGCAGGGCGGCAGCCGTTTGCGGTGCATCCGGCAACAGGCCCGGGTGCAGCATCTGGGCTTGAGGGCACCAGACAATCAGGTAACCGGCGTCTGCGGCTTTCAGGCACAGGTCGATGTCGGCAAACGCTTCATCGAAATGTTCTTCGTCCAGCCCACCGACGGCTTCATACAGATCCTTGCGAATCATCATGCAAGCCCCGGACACGGCCGAGTAGTTTTGCTCGACCTGGTGACCGTTCATGTAGCCCTTGGCATCTTTGCGCTCACCGATAAACACCGAACCGACCACACCATTGAAGCCCAGCACCAGACCGCCTTGCGTGGTAACGCCACGGAAATCCATCAGTTTGGCGCCGACGATCCCGACTTCCGGACGCTGGGCCTGGTTCAGCAAACTGTCGAGCCAGTTGGAGTTGACCACTTCGACCTGGGCCGACATCAACACCACATACTTGCCCTTGGCTTCAGCGACCGCGAAGTTGTACAGCGCCGAGGCGCTCAGACGTTCACCGGTGCGCAATATGCGCAAGCGATCACTCTTGCCGTCCAGGCTGGACAGCCAGGCTGCCAGTTCTTCGGACTGACTGTGATTGTCGGCGATCAGAATTTCGTGCTGCTGGTAACGGGTACGTTGCAGCACACTGACCACGGCGCGTTGCAGCGTCTCCAAATTGTCCTGGCTGTGCAGGATGATCGAGACCTTTGGCCGATCGCTGTGCTGGTAATCGATCTGCCAGGTCTGTGCCAGCTCGGAGCTGACCTGACCACGATAGCCGCGGGCCGTCAGGTGTCGGGTCAGGGTTTGACGCTCGTGAGGGTTTTCCTCTGTGGACGGCGCATTGCAGATCAGCAGCGGCTCGGCCAGATGCGCCAGGCCACCGAGGCCGCCGTCTTCGATCAGGCGCAACAGCAGGTCGAACTCCAGCGCCGACATGTATTCAGCCGAGTAGCCACCGGCGCCCACCAACACGTCACGCTGGATCAACCAGTGCCGGGCCATCATCGACGGCACGGTTTGCAGCAGATCAAGATTGACGCCCGGACGGAACACATCCGCCAGGGAACCATTGTCCTGGCGCTGGATTTCGTCCATCGCCACCGCACGAACGCCTTCGGCCCCCATCAGTTCGAGGCTGGCGCGCAGCAGGCCACTGGCGGTGAACTGATCACCAGCCTCGGCCAGTACCAGCCAGTCGGCGGTGGACTGGTTAACGCTCTGGTTGAGGCGTTCGACGTAGTTGTTGGCCGTGACTTTGACAAAGTGCACGGTGTCACGCGACGTGGTGGTCGCCGGCAAATCGCCGGTGGTGAACACCACGACTTTGAACGCCTTGCAGTGACCTCCGACCAGACTGTCGAAGGTGGCCTGCAACTTGACCATGTCCGCATCGAGATCCAACAGCATGATGCCGAACTGCGGGCCACCATTGCGTTTGCGCAGCTGCGCCGCAATGACTTTGAGCTGTTTGGCATCCGGGTTGCGAGCCTCCAGCCAGTTCAGCAGACGCCCGGACGGCATGTTTTCGAACAACGATTGTTCGTCCTGTGCCGGCACCGACGCCAGACGGTCGGCCCAGGCTTGCAGCTTGAGGCCTTCTTCCGCTTCTTCTGTGCCCTTGAGCGACTCGACCAGACGCGAAACCACCGTGCGGTTGAACGCATAGAGGCTCAGGGCTTCCCACAAACGACTGCGCAAAGTGCGCTCGTTGTCGTTGGGATGGACGCGCATCAACTCATGCTGTTTGAGCAAAATGCCTTCCAGTTCCTGCAACTGATAATTGGCGGCCGGCATGGTGTGCAGAAGGAATTCGAACTCAGTCAGCAGATCGAAAACCGGCTGGTTATAGAACGGCATCTCGACAAATTGCAGTTGACCAAACAGACGCTCCGGCTCTTCGCCGGCTTTATGCCAGGCCGAATTGAAAATGGCCGTTCCCTTGAGCGAGCGGGTGTTACTCAGGCAGTCAGCCATGGTGGCGAAACTGTCCAGCGCAACCTGCTTGCCCTCGGCCAGAGTCTTGTGGCTCATACCGGTCGGTAGCGACGCCAGAAACTCGGCAAAACGCTCGCGATCGGCAACGGTTTTGGCGTCCTTGAGCGTCAACACCGTCAGTACGTTGGTGTTGTGCTCCGTGGCACCGTAAGTGATTTCCCGCACAGCGAACGGAATCGGCAGGATCCGCGCCTTGGCGCGCGCGAGCATGTAATAGGCATGCCCGATTTCCTGCCACTCGAAGCTGGTGCCCGGCAGTAACGTGTTGTGCCAGTCCTGCAGCAACTCGGTACGGCTGACCGCGTAGAACGGCGGCAGGAAGTGCCCCATGAATTGCATCAGGCGCTCTTCGGCGCTATCCGAGCAGTAATCTTCCGGCCCCTTGCGGTCACGGCGGAAATAATCCACTTGCGTGGCGCGCGCCAGGTACATGATCCCGTAGCCGTGGCACATGCCGTAGTCGGCGTTGTCTTCCAGAAACTCCAGGGACTCGGTCACCGCGTCGTGAATCAGGAAATCATCGTCGGCCGACAGCACCATGTACGGCGTAGTGACCTGATTGACGCCAAAGGCGAGTTTTTCCTGCAACCCGGTATAGGTGAATTGCGGCAGATGCCGGTAATCAACCATCGGGTAATCACGGGCGATGTTCTCGTCGATTTTCAGCGAAGAGTCCAGCACCAGGATCTGGCAGGGATAGCTGCTGTAATACTGCAAGGTGCGCCGCAGGTAGGCGTTGCGGTTGTGGGAAATCACCACCACCGTCAATCGTTCATTCAGCGGTGCCACATCATTTCGAGCAGTGTTTTGAACGCGCATATTTCTATCCCCACAACCGGCCAGACGCCGAGAACCTACTTTCAATAATGATTAACGAACGCGACGCAGGTAGCCGTCCGGCGCCACGGTGATCAGCAGTTTGTTCTGCAACTGACGGTCGATTTCGAAGTCAGCGTTTTCTTCCAGGTATTTCCATACCGCGGTTTTCGGGTTGTCGCCCGGGCCCCATGGACGGTCCGGGAAGAAGTCGGCAGGCATGTCTTCAACCACGGTGTCCATGACCACGCAGTAGCTGTCCACCGACACCAGTGGTGCGTACAGGCGCAGCTCTTCGAGCACGTGATCGTGGGTGTGGTTGGAATCGAGGACCAGAATGACTTTCTTGCCTTCGGCGGCAGCGCGTACTTGTGCGGCGATGGCCTCGTCGATGCTCGACCCTTCGATCATTTTGATGCGCTTGCTCATCGGGTGGCTTTCGATGGCTTCGCGGTTGTGCGGGCGAATGTCGAGGTCGATGCCCAGCACTTCGCCGTGGCCTTGCAGCTCCAGCAACGAGGCGTAGTAGATGATCGAGCCGCCGTGGGCAATGCCGCATTCAATCACCAGGTCGGGTTTGACCTGCCAAATGATTTCCTGCATGGCCATCATGTCTTGCGGCAACTGGATGATCGGACGGCCCATCCACGAGAAGTGGTAGCTGTACTTGTGCTTGGCCGACTGATTGAAGAAATCCTGGGCCAGGCCGGTGAGTTTCTGGTCGTCGCCCTGAGCTGCGATTTGTTCTGCGCATTCGGCTTCGAAGGCTTTATTGATGGTGTTGTCAGTCATTTTTCTAATCTCAATAGTCACTGGAACGAAGCGCTGTCGACGGCGTGATAGACGTAGCGTCCACCGGTCATCCGCTTGATTTCTTCGAGGTAGTTGGAATTCATCACAAACAGGTTGGCGCCTTCGGGCAGTGCATCCATAGCCTCTTGCGGCGAGGACACACGGGCGCCACTGAGGGGCAGATACCGGCCCTGTTTGGCCGGGTTGATATCCACCACGCGGTCCACCGCCACGCCGGCCCGTTGCAGGAACAGCGAATAGATCACGCCTTTGGATGATGCGCCCCAGATCGCCGAACCTTGCTGCGGCGCGCCTTGAACAATGTGCACCGCACGCTCAAGGCTCGCGGTGAAACCGTCAGGCAGGTCCAGGCGTGGCACCGGTTGTTCCGGGGTCAGGCGCAAGGTTGCAAGGTCTGCAACGATGTACAGGTACTGGCCACCGAAAAGATGGCCGGCCTCATGCACGGTGCCGAACATCCGGCGCAGGTCATCGAGGCGGAAATAATTGACGTGCTCGTAGAACAGGTCGAACCAGGCTTTGTGTTCCAGGATCCAGTCGAAGCACGGCACTTCGATGTAGATCTGCCCGCCCTGATTGGCGTCGGCGATCTCGGCGAGGAAACTCACCGGGTCCTGAATGTGTTCCAGTACATGGCGCAGCACGATGGCGTCCGCCGCCAGACCGAGGCCACGGGTGAACGGTGCCTTGATCACGTCGGCGTTGCTGCCTTCGTAGGCTGGGTCGATGCCGGTGATGGCGTAGCCCAGGCCTTTGAGCAGTTCGAGGAAGTAGCCTTTGCCGCAGCCGACTTCGATCAGTTCCTGGCCCTTGAAGTGGCGGGCAATGATGCCCTCGACATCGTTCAAGTGCTTCTGGAACTGGCCTGAATGCGCCTGCTCGTTCTGATAGTCGGCGTCGTAGCTGAGCTTGTTGGCGTTAAAGGCCTGATTGAAGATCAACCCGCTCTTTTCGTCCTGCACCAGCAGCATGTCGGCGCTGGCCGAAGCCCTGGCTGACGCGGGGTCGGCGAAGGTGCGGTTTTGCAACACCGGCAGGTCGGCGACCCGATACAACTCATGCCTCATGCTCTGCTCCCAGTAGCTGTTGCAAACGGTCCGTCACGCCCCAGAACGCCATCGGTTCGTGAGTCGGGTATGGGTAATGACCGAGGTTCAACCGGATCGATGAACCACGCGCCTGTAGCCGTTGCTCAACCAGCGCCCGCACCGAAATCGGCTGGCCGCTGGCGCAATTGATTACGCCATCGAATTCGCGTTGTTGCAGGATCGCGGCGAGGTAACCCGCTGCGGTTTCAATCGCCAGGTAATCACGCAACTGCTCGCCGGCCGACATGTTGAAACGCTCGTCACCGGCATCGATTGCCCGGTCCAGTGCCGCCAGCAAACTGTTGGGGTTTTGCCCCTCGCCATGCAGGTAAAACAACCGCGCCCATTGCAGGGTGAACGGTTGAACCTGCTGCAGGTTTTGCAAAAACACACGCAGCGTATTTTTTGCCAACCCGTAAGGGTTGCTGGGTTGCGCTGCGGTTTGCTCGCTGAGCGGGCCGCTTTGCAGGCCGTATTCGAAACAGGTGCCGGTGACTAATACCTGCGAGACACCCGCCTCCACCGCGCTTTTGATGAACCGGTAATCGGCCATCAGGTTGTGCTCGAAGTGAAACAGCGCCTGATAGTTCGGCAAGCCCGGCCACGCCAGATGCACCAGCGCATCGACGCCATCGGTCAGTGCCTGGATGTTCAGTGTCGGGGCGTGAATATCCGCCGCAATGAACTCCACCGCATTGATCCACGACAAATCCGCAGCGGTCTCGGCGTTGCGCGCCACGGCGCGGACTTCGCAGCCACGAGCAAGCAAGGCCTGGACCACATGGCGGCCGACAAACCCGGTGGCACCGGTCACGAGCACTTTCACAGGACGGTCAACTCAGGCACGGCGATGACAAAACGGCCATCCCACTGGCGCACCTGCGCCAGTTGCTGACTGACTTCGTGCAGCAGGTTCCACGGCAGCACCAGGACGTAATCGGGCTTTTCAAGATCGATCTGCGCCGGCGACACAATCGGAATGCGGCTGCCCGGCAAGTACTTGCCCTGCTTGTGCGGGTTGGCATCGGCCACCCACGCCAGCAAGTCAGGTTTGACCCCGGCGTAATTGAGCAAGGTGTTGCCCTTGGCGGCGGCGCCATAACCGACCACACGCTTGCCGTCGGCCTTGGCCTGCAACAGGAAGCGCAGCAGTTCGTGCTTGATGCGTTCAGCGGCGGGCGCGAGGGTCGCGTAGTACTCGGCGGTTTTCACCCCGGCGGTGAGTTCGGCTTGCAGTTGCTGTGCAACCGCTGGCTGCACGTCGCGACGCACGCCATCGGCACGCTGGACGAAAACCCGCAGCGACCCGCCATGGGTCGACAACTGACTGACGTCGAACACGTGCAGACCGTTGCGCTCGCACAAGGTCTGCACGGCCGTCAGTGACAAGTAGGAATAGTGTTCGTGATAGAGCGTGTCGAACTGCTGGCCGGCCATCAGCGTCAGCAGTTGCGGAAACTCGAACGTCGCCACACCGGTCGGCTTGAGCAGGGTCGCAAAGCCGCCAAGAAAATCATTGATGTCCGGGACATGGGCCAACACGTTGTTGGCGGCCATCAGGTCGGCGGACCAGCCTTCGCTGACCAGCTGCGATGCGGTGTCGCGACCGAAGAACAGTTCACGAATTTCCAGGCCTTTTTCCCGCGCCGCTTGCGCGGTACTGCGGGTCGGCTCAACGCCCAGGCACGGGATGCCGCGACCGGCGACGTACTGCAACAGGTAACCGTCGTTGGCGGCGATCTCCACCACGCGGCTGTCCGCCGTCAGGCCGAAGCGCTCAGTCATCTCGGCGACGTAACGCTCGGCATGGGCCAGCCAGGTTGTGGAGAACGAACTGAAGTAGGCGTACTCGGCGTCGAACAGGCTGTCGGCGCTGGTGTAATCCTCGGTCTGCACCAGCCAGCATTGCTGACAGACCGCGACCTTGAGCGGCACCCATTGCTCGGCTTGCTCAAGTTGATCGGCACGCACGTAAGCGTTGGACGGCGGCGAGGTGCCGAGGTCGATCAGCGGCAAGGCCAGGGAAGTCCCGCAACCACGGCAGTTCATACACGCACTCCAGCGAAGTGTTGATCGAGCAAGGGATGGCTGGAATCCCGGGCCGACAGATTATTGACAGGCAACGGCCAGGTTATCGCCAGCCGTGGATCGTTCACACTCAAACCACCCTCGTGCGCAGGCGTGTAATCGGTGCTGTGCAGGTAGAGCAATTCGGCATCGTCAGTCAGGGTCTGGAAGCCGTGGGCGAAACCGGCCGGGATCAGCAAGCTGCGTCCGTCGCCGGCACGCAGGTGCTCGGCATGCCAGTGCAGGAAGGTCGCCGAATCAGGGCGCAAATCCACCGCCACATCCCAGACTTCGCCACGCAAGCAGGTGATCAGCTTGGCTTCCGGCGCACTCGCATTTTGAAAATGCAGGCCTCGCACGCTGCCCCGCTCGCGGGTGCAGGAATGGTTGATCTGGCGGATATGAAACGGCTGGCCGAAGGCGCTCAGGCTACCTTCGCAGAACAGGCGCGCGAAGTGTCCGCGCTCATCCTCGAAGCGTTTGTGCTGCACGCAGAACAGACCGGCCAGCGGCAATGGCTTTAACAGAAACTCGCTCACAACGCGCCCCGATACAGGTTCAACTGAGCCAGGGTGATGGCGCGCATGTCGTCCCCGTTTTGCCAGGCCAGGTGCCAGTCCAGCGTGTGGGTCAGGCACTGCTGCAACGACCAGCGCGGTTGCCAGGCCAACAGTTGACGTGCGCGGCTGCTGTCCAGGCGCAGCAGGCCGGCTTCATGCAACTCACTCGGTTCGATGCGCAAACCACGGGCTTGCGGCCAGCGGTTGGCGAGCAACTCGACGACTTCGCCGACGCTGCACATGTCCGTTTCACTCGGGCCGAAGTTCCACGCACCGGCAAACTTGGGGCCATTTTCGTAGAGGCCGGCCGCCAGTTGCAGGTAACCGGCCAGCGGCTCCAGCGCGTGCTGCCACGGGCGCACGGCTTGCGGGTAGCGCAGGGTCACCGGTTCGTCAGCGGACCAGGCCTTGAGCACATCGGGAATCAAACGCTCAGGCGCAAAATCACCGCCGCCCAGCACATTGCCGGCACGGGCCGTGGCCAGGGCCAGACCATGCTCGGCATATTTTTCAGCCGGGAAGAACGAAGCCGCGTAAGACTGCGCCAGCAACTCGCAGCAGGCTTTGCTGCTGCTGTAAGGGTCATGCCCGCCCAGCGCTTCGTTTTCGCGGTACGGCCACGCCCATTCCTGATTGGCGTAGACCTTGTCGGTGGTCACCAGCACGCAGGCGCGCACACCGCCAACCTGACGGATCGCTTCGAGCAGATTGAGCGTACCCATGACGTTACTGGAGTAAGTCCCCAGCGGGTCACGATAACCTTCGCGCACCAGCGGCTGGGCCGCCAGGTGCAGGACGATTTCCGGTTGGGTCTCGGCGATCAGCTCCAGCAACGCGCCCAGGTCGCGCAAGTCGCCGCGCTGATCGTTGATGCCTTCGTGCACGCGCGCCAGTTCAAACAGGCTGGGCTCGGTGGACGGGTCCAGCGAAAACCCGCTGACCTCGGCACCCAGGCTTTGCAGCCACAACGTCAGCCAACTGCCCTTGAAGCCGGTATGGCCGGTCAGCAGAACCCGCTTGCCGCGCCAGAAGTCCTGGCTCAGTCCCATTGCTTCCATGGGGCCTCCCCGCTCTGCCACAGATGCTCGAGGTGGTTTTTGTCGCGCAGGGTGTCCATCGGATGCCAGAAGCCATCGTGCTGGAACGCTTGCAACTGTTGTTCGTTGGCCAGCGCGGCCAAGGGCTCGGCTTCCCAGGAGGTTTGATCGTCGGCGATGTACGGCAGCACTTTGGGCGACAGCACGAAGAAGCCGCCGTTGATCCAGCCACCGTCACCGCGCGGTTTTTCAATGAAGCCCTTGACGCTGTCACCGTCACGCTCCAGGGCGCCGTAGCGTCCCGGTGGCTGCACGGCGGTCACGGTCGCGAGCTTGCCGTGGGTCAGGTGGAAGTCCACCAAAGCGCCAATGTTCAGGTCCGAGACACCATCGCCGTAGGTGAAGCAGAACGCTTGCTCGCCTTCCAGGTAACGGGCGGCACGACGCAGGCGGCCACCGGTCATGGTGTCTTCGCCGGTGTCGATCAGGGTCACGCGCCACGGTTCGCTGTAGTTCTGGTGAACGTCCATGCGGTTGTTGCACATGTCGAAGGTGACATCGGAGGTGTGCAGGAAGTAGTTGGCGAAGAAGTCCTTGATCGCGTAGCCCTTGTAGCCAAGGCAAATCACGAAGTCATGAATCCCGTGGGCGGAGTACTGTTTCATGATGTGCCAAAGAATTGGCTTGCCGCCGATTTCGATCATTGGCTTGGGCTTGAGGTGCGACTCTTCGCTGATCCGCGTACCGAGACCACCCGCCAGAATTACTGCCTTCATCGCTGTCCTCTTGCTCTTCACGCGGCTTGGCCACCCCCGCAAGGGTTGGCGAACCGTCAGATGCACATCATTAACCCGCAGCCACTGGGGCCTTCACGCCTTTGAGGTGAAGGATTTATGGCGATATACGGGGGACTTGCAGGAAGTGAGCCAATTGCTTGGGGTGGGCGACTGATGGGGCTTTGTTGGTTTTTCGGGGCTGGAGTACATATCCGTTGTTGCGGTAATGGCTGCTGGCGGTTTCGCTCTTACAGCGAGTCCCTTTTCCAAACGCCGAAAAGGAACCAAAAGGCTTTGCCCCTCCATTCGGTGCCTCGCCTAGGCTCGGCATGCCCTCACTCCGGCATTGCTCCGGGGGCCCGCCGCCATCGGCCATCCATGGCCGGGGGCGGCTACCGCGGCATCCTTGCCGCGGTGCCCCCTACGCAACGCCTGCGTTCGGCCTCTGGGAAAGGGGCAAAAGATCAAAAGCAAAAGCAAAAGCAACGGCAACGGCAACGGCAACGGCAACGGCAACGGCAACGGCAACGGCAAAATCAAAAGCTTCGCGAGCAGGCTCACTCGCACCCGGAGATGCGTGCTCTGAGCTCAGGCCGGCCCTTAGGCCGCCTCGCTTTTGATTTTGATCTGCTTTTGATCTTTCGCCCCTTCGGCAGGCCGAGTGGAGGTGTTCATCAGGGGATTAGGCGCGTAGCGCCGTGCGGCGAAGCCGCACACATCGAGAGGAGGTCGTCGCGAAGCAGACCGTAGGCGATGCCCCCCGATGAATACCGGAGCGAGGGAACACTGAGCCTTAGCGAAGTGCCGTACGCCGGGGCGAAGCCTTTTGCTTACTTTTTGGCGTCTGAAAAAGTGAGTCGCTGTAAGAGCGAAACCATAAGCCGCCGTTACCGCAGAAACGGATATACGCACAGACCAACGCTTACACACGAAGCCACTGATTTTGATCTGCCTAAACACCCAAACAGAATGGTGAAAAACGAAGTCGTATGCCGATCCATTGTCGGAGTGAACCCGCTCGCGAAGCATTTGATCTTGATCTTGATCTGCTTTTGATCTKTCGCCCCTTCGGCAGGCCGAGTGGAGGTGTTCATCAGGGGATTAGGCGCGTAGCGCCGTGCGGCGAAGCCGCACACATCGAGAGGAGGTCGTCGCGAAGCAGACCGTAGGCGATGCCCCCYGATGRATACCGGAGCGAGGGAACACTGAGCCTTAGCGAAGTGCCGTACGCCGGGGCGAAGCCTTTTGCTTACTTTTCGGCGTCTGGAAAAGTGAGTCGCTGTAAGAGCGAAACCATAAGCCGCCGTTACCGCAGAAACGGATATACGCACAGACCAACGCTTACACACGAAGCCACTGATTTTGATCTGCCTAAACACCCAAACAGAATGGTGAAAAACGAAGTCGTATGCCGATCCATTGTCGGAGTGAACCCGCTCGCGAAGCATTTGATCTTGTTCTTGATCTGCTTTTGATCTTTCGCCCCTTCGGCAGGCCGAGCGTAGGTGTTCATCAGGGGGTTAGGCGCGTAGCGCCGTGCGGCGAAGCCGCACACATCGAGAGGAGGTCGTCGCGAAGCAGACCGTAGGCGATGCCCCCTGATGGATACCGGAGCGAGGGAACACTGAGCCTTAGCGAAGTGCCGTACGCCGGGGCGAAGCCTTTTGCTTACTTTTTGGCGTCTGAAAAAGTGAGTCGCTGTAAGAGCGAAACCATAAGCCGCCGTTACCGCAGAAACGGATATTCACTCAGACCAAAGCGCACACACGAAGCCTTTGATTTTGATCCGCCCCCCATGGACCGAACGCAGAAAATCAGTCCGGCAACCACCCCCACAACCAATGCTGAAGATTATCCCCCCGCAACATGAAGTCCCGATGCACCGCCTCACGCAATTGATCACCCATGCGATAACTGGCATCAGGATCAGCCAGATGCATGCGAATCGCCTGCAACCACTCATCGGTGCTATTGCTCAAAATCTTGGTGCACGGCAAGAAACCGTCATAAGCACGGGTATCCGTGCAAATCACCGGATAACCGCACGCGCCATATTCCAACAACCGCAGGTTACTTTTGCAGTCGTTGAAGATATGGAACTCCAGCGGCGCCAGTGCCAGATCGAGATTCAGGCTCGCCAGTTTGTACGGGTAGTTTTGCAGATCGATGGTGCCATAAAACTCATGAACATACGGGCGCAAGGCGTCCGGGCACATGCCGAAGAACACCCACTCCACTTCATCGGCCAGCTCGCGGACCACCTCGGCAATGATTTCCAGATCACCGGTGTGGCTGGTGCCGCCCCCCCAGCCAACCCGTGGTTTTTTCGACGTGCGGCGTTGACTGGTCAGCGTCGCCCACGGCTCGGGTGGCAGCATGTTGGGCACCACGCGAATTTCACTGTGCATACTCGACAGGGCATCCGCCAGCGCCTGGGTAGTCACCACCACGCGGTCGCATTGGGCAATGCCCTCACGCAGCAACTGCTCGGTGTTGACCGGTTTGTTGCGCGCATGAGTGTTCTTTTTCGGCGTGCTGACGATGTAGTCGTCCAGCTCGAAAATCCGCAAGGCGTTGGAGAATTTCTTTATGCGCAGAATGTCTGCCGCCGAGCCTTCCCCGTAGCGCCCCTGCAAAACAATAGTGTCAGGCGACAGGCGCTCGATTTCCACGGTCGATGGCGACTCGTAGGCCACACGTGAAATAACTCGCCCAGCCGACTCAAGTGCCGCCAGGGGTGCTGTCACGCGGTAATACCCGATCGCCGACTCGTTGACCGGCAACCCGAGAATCACCGGCAGGTCGCGATGACAGAACGGATTCCAGTTATTGCGCAGCGAAGGCTCCAGACTGAAACTCGACACACCGAGTGTCAGCGCCGGATTGTAGGCCGGATCGCGAGATATTTTCGGCAACCACTTTTGGTAGAAAATTTCCTGTTCAAGTACCAGCGCCTGCACATCGCCCGGCGACGCTGCTGGCGGGGCATCCTCCCCAATCACGACGCTCGCAAAAGGCGTCCAGACGATCAAGTAGCCGTTTTTATCCGCCTTGAGGCACAGATCAGTAGCGCCGAGTTCCAGATTGAATTCGGCGTCATCCAACCGACCCAGGCTGTCGAACACTTCTTTACGCACCATCAGGCAATCACTGCTGACCGCGCTCCAGTTCTGCACTACTTGCAGACGCTGCATGTAGCCACGCGCACTGACATGTTCGCCAAGGAACGGCGAGGTGGCGGGCCCGGCCAGCCCCAGAATCAAACCGGCGGAGACAATCGCACCGCTGGGGTTCATCAGGCGCGCGCCGACCACGCCGACTTCCGGACGCTGGGCGTGGTTGAGCAGTTCGGCGAGCCAGTCGCCGGCGCAAATCACACTGCGCGGGTTGAGCGTCAGCAGATACTCGCCACGCGCCTGGCTGGCTGCGAAGTTGACCAGGGACGCTTCACCGGTACGACCGTCAAAAGGCAGCACTCGCAACATCGCGGCGCCCAGCTGAGACATCGCGCCCAGCCAATCGGCCATCGCCGAATCGCCGCGCCCTTCATCGACAATCAGGATTTCGTATTCAGCGTACGTAGTCTGCTCGATCAGGCTTTCCGTGCAGCGTTGCAAGGCGGACAGCGAGGCGCCCGCCACAATGATGATCGAGACCACAGGTCGGTGAGTGTGCAGGTAGTCGATGCGCTTGAGCAGCGGCAGCTCTTGATCGCGAATCCGGTGTTCGAGACCGATGCGGGTCAGGTGCGCGCTGACCAGCGCCTCACTGCCTTCGATCACTTCAGGCAACGACAGCCAATCGGCGTAGGTCTGTGTCGACTCCACCTGAATCTCGCTGATGTGCTCAATGGTGTGCAACCCGGCCTCTTCCACCAGCCGCCAGAGCAAATCATGCG
The DNA here is from genome assembly GCF_002000165.1 of Pseudomonas sp. C9. Lineage (NCBI taxonomy): Bacteria > Pseudomonadati > Pseudomonadota > Gammaproteobacteria > Pseudomonadales > Pseudomonadaceae > Pseudomonas > Pseudomonas sp. C9. The sequence goes on from NZ_MPAK01000001.1 coordinate 1,452,980, forward strand.
GCGCCAATTCGCCATGAGCCGAATCGAAACCGCCCACCGCCAAAAAGCGCTGGCGCTCAAACGCCAGGGTGCGCCCGACGTATGGGTAGGAACGCATCAGGTCGAGATTGAAGCCTGGCTTGAACACCGGCTCCACGGACTCCCCTTCCACCAACGCGCCTTCGTCACTGTAGGCGCAGAGCATGCCCGGCGTACCGGCAATGCGTTCCGCGAGCACCACCAGTGACGACTCACGCAACGTGTCGCCGGCGCGCAGCAAGTAGAACCAGTGCGCGCCTTCCAGCTGCGGTATCACAGCATTGAGCTGGCGCGACCAATTTGCCTCAAGCGGCAATGGCAGCACGTTATCGGCGGCATCGAATGGCGTGTTGGACAACACCACGATGGCTTGCGGTGCGTAGAGTTGAGTGGCGAGGCTGTCCAGCGTGGCTTTCAGCGCGACGCCATCCGACTCGGTGTCGATGATGATTGGCACCAGGTTCGGACGCACAGCCCAGCGGCTGATTGTTTGCGGCATGTGCCGCGTTTCCGCCGAGGTAAATCGGCGGCTTGCCAGCCATTCGCGATAGAACTCGGCATAGCTGTCGCTCTGCCCGCCGACTCGGCCGTTGACCACGGTGTTGCGGCCGCCCAGCACGCGTACCACGCACAACTCTTCCCACTGACGAGGCTCATCAGCAGCCTTGTTTAAATCAACCATGCGCACCCAACCCGAGGCCGGTGCCGACTCCCCCCCTCGCGAGGTGAGCATTTGAATCAACCATTCCAGTTCCTGAGCGCCGGCGCGGACCATTTCCGACGTCTTGCTCAGACGTTCCGGGTACATACGCTCGGTGCTCATTACCGTGTTGAGCGCCGCCATATTGCCGCGTCGCAGCAGGCACACGAATAAAGCGAAATCGAGCATCGCGACAAAACCGGTGCCTTCCTGGACCAGCGCAGGCAACACTTCCAGCACATCGGCACGGCGCATCAGGGTCGAGCTGAAGTTGCCGATGAAATTCTTCGTCGTGTTCTCGAAAATGGCCAACATGTCATCGCCCTTGAGCAACGCATCACCATACGTGAAACGGCAGTTATCGAGCCGCGGCGGCAGGATGAAGTTACCGGCATCGCTCAACATGCGCAGACCGCAAACGAGGTTGACCTCGGGATGATCGATCAGTACCCGGGCCTGCAACTCGATGCTCGGCGCAAACAGACGGTCGTCGTCGCACAGCACTTTGATGAACTCGCCTCGAGCTTCCTTGACGCAGCGCAATACGTTCTTTTGCAGGCCCAGACGCTTTGGGTTGCGCAAGTAACGAACGGTGTGTGCAGGGTCGGCAAACGACTCGACGATGCGCTGTATCTCGGTGGAGGACGAATCGTCACAAATGACGATTTCAACGTTCTCGTAAGTTTGAGCAAGCGAGCTTTCCAGCGCCTGACTGAAGAAGCGCGGGTTGAAGGCAGGGATGACGATACTGACTAGAGGGCGTTGATTCACGACAGAACTCTCGAGCGGCGAGCCTCTGCCCTTTCAGGCAGAGGCTGCGGAACCGCTTAGGAAAAGACGGCTGGTAGCTCGGCAGCCACAGACTCAGATTTTGTTGAACAAGCCCAGTTGAGCAATCTTGCTGAAAGCCAGTTGCGACGCTTGCAACATGGTTTGCTGCAAGGTCAGGCGGGTCATGACTTCGGCTGGATCAGAATCGCGGATCGCCGACTGGGTCTGGGTGTTGGCCATGACCAGACTCTGATTGGTTTCGCTCTGGGTAGACAGGGCTGCACCACGACCGCCCACCGAACTCAGGGAGCTGGACAACTGATCGCTGCCGCTCGCCAGGTTGCCGATGCCCGAGGCCAACGCAGCCTGAAATTTCTGAATCTGGATCGGATTGCCGCTGATTGGCGTATTCAGCGCAGTCTTCAACTGGTTCACGGTATCCAGGATGTTCTGGGTTTCGTGGGTATTGACGGCCACGCTGAACTGATCGCCCGCGCCCGGCGTACCGGCCAGGGTGAAGCTCACGCCTGAAGCGGTGGCGATGCCAGCCGCTACGGTGCCGGAAGACACTGGCTGGCTGTTGGCGGTCAAAGGTGCGGCGTACAGGTCGAACGCCGTGGCGCTGGTGAACTTCATCACTGCCGATCCCGTAGGGAAACTGGCGTGATAAGCCACTGGGTTGGTGATGCTGCTGCCAGTGACCTGAGTGGCTGTCGGGTTGCCCGGGCTGCGGGTTGCCGTGAAGGTGTCAGGCTTGGCCGCAAGCGTAAAGCTGTGGCCCGGCAGCACGGTGGCTGCGTTGTCACCGACCGCCAGATTGATGTTCAGGTTCAGGTCGACGCCACGGAACGACACGGTCTGGCCAACCGTGGTAGCCGGGTTGAACGCGCCCCCCTGACTGGCTTCAGCGGTCACGTCGTTACCGCCCGAGTCGGTGATTTTCAACTGGGTGCCGCTGACGAAATCGACGGTGTACGGCTCGCCCGAACGGAACTTGCTGTTGTAGGTCACGCTCGACGACACCTGACCATTGGACAGGACCACGCGACCGTCATCCACGGCCGGCGCGGTCATGGTGACCTGGCTGCGGCTGGTGTTGATGGCCTGCTGGAACACTTCCCAACCGGTGCTGTTGGTGGCCATCGACATGGTGTCGCCCACTTTCAGGTCGAGGGTGACCTGGTCGCCGTTGTAGCTGTAGGTACCATCGGCGTTGCGGGTGAACGGCACGGTGTCGCCCTTGGAGCCGGAGAAGATGTACTTGCCGTTCTCGTCCTGGCTGTTCATCAGGCTCAGCAACTGCTCTTCGATCTGCCCCAGCTCCGAAGCGTTAGCCTGACGGTCGGCGTCGGTGTAACCGGCGTTGCCGGCACCGATCGCCAGTTCCTGGGCGCGCTGCAGTACGTTGGTGATGCTGGTCATGACCGACTCGGTCTGACCCAGGGTCGACTTCAAGGTATTGGTGTTGGCTTTGTACTGGTCGAGCATCGAAGCCTGTTGGCCGAGCTGCAACAAACGCGAAGCGCCAACCGGATCATCCGCAGCAGTGTTGATGCGAACCAGGCTGCTGGCCTCTTCGCTGCTCTTGACCACGTTGGAGAAGTTCTTCTGATAGTTGGCAGCAGAGGACTCGTAAAACTGGGCGGTAGAAATGCGCATGGGCTACGACTCCTTAAAGACTGTTGATCAGTGTGCTGAAGATTTCTTGCGCAGCTTTAATGATCTGCGAAGAGGCGGTGTAGTACTGCTGGTATTTGACCAGGTTGCCGGTTTCCTCATCGAGGTCGACACCGGACAGCGAATCGCGAGCGCCCTTGGCGTTGTCCAGGATGGCGCCGGTCGCGGCGCTGTCGAGCTTGCCCTGAGCAGCTTTGGCGCCCACACCCTCGACCAGTTTGCCGTAGGCGTCGGTCAGGGAAATGCCTTTGCTCGCGGAGCCGGTGTCGACCACCTGCTTGGTCTGCAAGCCGGCCAGTGCGGTGCCGTTACGGTTATCCATCGTGCCTGGTTGCGCGATGTTGATGTCCACCGCTGTGCCAGTGGCCGGCGAACCGGCCACGGTCATGTCGAAGCTGACCGTACGCTGCACGGCAGGTGGGCCCGGATCCATGATCGGCGCACCCGTGCCATCTTGCAGCGGCACGGTCAGACTCAGGGTGTTGTTCTGGTTCGGTATGATGGTGCCGGTGCTGATCTGCACGCCTTTGGCATCGAGCAACTGGTAAGGCTGGCTGGCACCACCGGCCGCCGGGGCACCGAACACCACTTTGACCGGCATGGAGGTTTTCATGCCGTTCTGGATGAGTGCGGTGGTGGCCGTGTCGTAGATGTCGAACTTCGTGGTCACGGTTGGCTGACCGCTGGACGAAATGGTCAGGGTACCGCTGCCGCCCGGCGCAATGGCCGCGCTCAACGGTGCCGCGATCGCCAGACGCTTGGAGTCGGTCATCTCGGTCTTGATGTTCGCCGCCGCGTTGCGGGTCGGGGTGATCTTGAACGTGTCACCGGCGGCAGCAGTACCGCCGCTGAGCGTCAACGAGAAACCGTCAATCACTGGCGGCGGCGTGGTCAGGGTGCTGAATGCGCCCATGGACGTGCCGTCCGGCAGACGTTGTACGGTGTAGTTGGTGCCGCTGGTGAAGGTGACTTTGTAATCGTTGATGGTCAGTTTGCCGCTGTCCTCGATGCTCACATCGAAGTCGCCTGAACCGGCGCTGTTGCCGACGGTGGCAACACTGCGATCGGCCATCTGTGCGGCACTGTTGACGCTGTTGAACAGGTTGGAACCGAACGCACCGTTCTTGTCGATGCCCTGGGCCTGGAGGCCGTTCATCTGATCGGCGACGACCAGCGCCACGCGTCCCAGCTCGTTCATGGCCGGATCGAGCACGGTGCTGCGGTAGCGCAGCAGACCGCCAATCTCGCCACCGGTGATCACCGAGGTGATGTCGACAGTGCTGCCGCCACGGTTGAGCTGAATGCCCATGCGCGAAGGATCGGCCAGGCTCGGCACCATTTGCAGGGTGCTGGCGGTGCCGCCCATGACCAGCGGCTGGCCGCTGCCCAGATACACATCAAGGTTGCCGTCGCGCTCGATGACTTGCGCGCCGGTGAAGGTGGAGAGCTGACGCACGGTTTCGTTGCGCGCATCGAGCAACTCGTTCGGCATGCCGCCGGCCTTGGAAACCTCGGAGATTTTCTGGTTCATCTGGGCCACGGTGGCGGCCAGTTTGTTGATCTGGTCGGCCATGTTCGTCAGGTTGCCGTTGATGCTCGCGTTCTGCGCGGTCAACTGGCTGGACACCGAGTTGAAACGGGCGCTCAAGGCCTGAGCATCGCTGAGCAGCAATTGACGAGACGCATCGTCACCCGGCTTGGCGTTGACGTTCTGCACCGAGGCGAAGAACTTGGTCAGCGCGCCGTTGAGGCCGGTGCCGCTGTCCGACAGCAAGGCATCGAGCGGGCTGATCTGCCCGGCGTACGCGGCCGCATCGCTGTTGAGCGAGGTGGTGGTCTGCAGTTGTGCATCGAGGTAGCTGTTGTAGACGCGACGCACATCGGCCAGGGTCGTGCCGGTGCCGATGTAGACGTTGCCGAATTGATTCGAGGCTTTGCTGCTCTGCACGGTTTGCTGACGCGAATAACCGGCGGTGTCGGCGTTGGCAATGTTATTGCCGGTAGTCATCAACGAGGATTGGCCAGCGGCCAGACCCGACATCCCGATATTGAGCAAACTCATGGTTCAGACCTTATGCCTTGTGCCTATAGAGGCGTGGTGGAAGCGCCCGCCGCAGCGTAGTTTTGGTAACTCGTCATCTGCTTGGCTATCTGCGAGATCTTGCTTGCGTAATCCGGGTCGGTTGCATACCCGGCTTTCTGCAACTCGCGTACAAACTGTTCTGGGTTATCGGCCGACTTCACAACATCTTGATAGCGATTGTTGGTTTGCAGCAAAGTCACAAGGTCATGGAAGCTGTCTTTGTACGAGTCGTAGGAACGGAACTCGGCCGTCTCCTTGACCATCTCGCCATTCCTGAATTCGCTGGTGATGGCCCGCGCCGAATCGCCCTTCCAACTGGTGCCGGCCTTGATGCCGAACAGGTTGTGGCTACTGCTGCCATCCTGGGCGCGCATGACCGATTTACCCCAACCGGTTTCCAGCGCCGCCTGGGCTACCAGGTAACGCGGATCGACGCCAATGCGCTCGGCGGCTTCCTTGGCCATCGGCAGCATGGTGTTGACGAATTCGTCGGCGGAACTGAAGGCTTTCTTCGGCGGTGCCAGGGGAATCTGCGCCATGGCACGGCCGTAAACCTGCATGCGTCCGCTCGATTTCGTGTCCGTTTGCGAGGCCAGCCAGTCACCATTGAACAGCGGACCGGCACCGGTCGCTGCCGCAGGCGTCGCGACGCCACGCTCAGGCAACAACGGTTTGTTGGCGGTCGCAGCAGTCGTTGCCGAAGGCACCAGACCGGCGAGCAAGCGATCCGCCAGTTTCGGTGGCAAGGCCAGACGACGCTGATTGATCAGCTCCATGTCATTGCGATGTGTGCCCTCGCCTGCCGGCGCTTTCACCGAGCGCGAAGCCCACAACGGACGCTGACCATTGAGCCGCGACAGCGGACCGTCGGTGGCCACGGTGCCCGCCGCAATCGGCGTCGGCACGGCGGCTTTCGCCGCTTCCTGCTTGGCCGCGGATGCCGCTGCCGCCTCACCCGGCGCCAGTGGTTTGTTCTTCGACATCTGACGCATCAGCACGTCCGCCAGACCAATACCACCGCCCTCACGGGACATGGAAATGGCCAACTGCTGGTCGTACATTTCCTGATACTGCTTGGCCGCCGGCGTGTTGAGCGGATTGTCCTTGCCCAGCGCTTCGGTGGCCGAGCGCATGGATTTGAGCATTTCACCAAGGAACAGCGACTCGAATTCCTGCGCAACCTTGCGCATGTTGCCGTCACTGTTCTTGTCGCCCACCTTGAGCTGATTCAAGCGATTCAAGTCCGAATAGGAACCGGAGTCGCTGCTGCTGACCAGACCGCTCTTGCGCATATCCATGACGACGGTCCCTTAGATCACGATCAGGTCGGCTTGCAATGCGCCAGCCTGTTTCAGTGCTTCGAGGATCGCCATCAAGTCGCCCGGTGCCGCGCCGACCTGGTTCACCGCACGCACGATTTCGTCGAGGGTGGTGCCCGGGCCGAACTTGAACATCGGCTTGGCTTCTTGCTGTGCGTTAACCCGCGAGCGCGGCACAACCGCCGTCTGACCATTGGACAGAGGGCCGGGCTGGCTGACAATCGGGTCTTCGGTAATGGTCACGGTCAAGCTGCCGTGCGTCACGGCGGCCGGCGAAACCTTGACGTTCTGGCCGATCACGATGGTGCCGGTACGCGAGTTGATGATGACTTTCGCCACCGCCTGCCCCGGATCGACTTCAAGGTTTTCCAGGAGCGACAGGTAGTCGACCCGCTGACTTGGATCAAGCGGTGCGCTGACGCGGATCGAACCGCCGTCGATGGCCTGGGCAACGCCCGGACCGAGCATGTTGTTGATCTTGTCGACGATGCGCTTGGCGGTGGTGAAGTCCGAACGGTTGAGGTTCAGCGTCAGGCTGTTGCCTTGGTTGAAACCGCTCGGCACTGAACGCTCGACCGACGCACCACCAGGGATACGACCGGCCGACGGAACGTTGACGGTGATCTTCGAACCGTCACGGCCTTCGGCATCAAAACCACCCACCACCAGGTTGCCCTGGGCGACGGCATAGACGTTGCCGTCGATACCCTTGAGCGGCGTCAGCAACAGGGTACCGCCGCGCAGACTCTTGGAGTTACCGATGGACGACACGGTGATATCGACTTGCTGACCCGGCTTGGCAAACGGCGGCAGGTCCGCGCTGATCGATACCGCGGCCACGTTCTTCAACTGCACGTTGCCCGAACCCGGCGGCACCTTGATGCCGAACTGCGAGAGCATGTTGTTGAAGGTCTGCAGGGTGAACGGGGTTTGCGTTGTCTGGTCACCGGTGCCGTTAAGCCCCACCACCAGACCGTAACCGATCAATTGGTTGGAGCGTACGCCGGAAATACTGGCGATGTCCTTCAGCCGCTCGGCTTGAACGTTGAAGGCTGCCGACAGCAAAAACGCAGCCACCATAAGGCTTTTGAAATTCAACGTAGCCACCTAGAAAGGGAACAGCGGGCTGAGGAAGAAACGGTCGAACCAGCCTGGCTGACTCGCATCGGCAAACGAACCGGTGCCCGAGTAGGTGATGCGTGCATCGGCGACACGAGTCGACGACACAGTGTTATCGGTCGAGATGTCATCGGCGCGCACCAGTCCGGCAATCCGCACCAGTTCATCGCCCGTGTTAAGGGTCATCCACTTCTCGCCACGTACGGCGATGATGCCGTTAGGCAACACGTCGGCAACGGTCACGGTGATCGAGCCGGTCAGGGTGTTGCCCTGCGCCGCCTTGCTGTCACCCTTGGTCGCGCGGTCGCCTTCATAGCTGGCGTCCAGGCTCAAGTCACCACTGCCAAACGGGTTGTTGGTATTGGGGGTGGAACCGAACAGCGAACTCAGGCCGATGCTGGCCTTGCTGTTCTTGCCAATCTGCGAGTTGGCGTTTTTGCTGGCCTGGGTCTTCTCGTTCAGCGTGATGGTGATGATGTCACCCACCCGGAACGCCTTGCGGTCGCTGTACAGGTTCTGTTCGAAACCGGCCTGATAGATCGAGCCATTGTTCGCGGCCGCCGGCAACGGCGTGCGCGGCAACACCGGGGCGTAATAAGGGTCATTGGGCTTGGGCGTCGTTGGGACGCAGCCCGCGAGCACAACAGCCCCACTCAGTGCCAGAACAGATACAAAGCGATTCATGACCCTACCTCACGGTGTTGCAGGCGACCTCATGGCCGCCTCATAGACTTGATTACAGATTCTGCGTTACGAACGAGAGCATCTGGTCGGCGGTGGAGATCACCTTGGAGTTCATCTCGTAGGCACGCTGAGTGGTGATCATGTTGACCATCTCTTCAACGGTGCTGACGTTGGACGTTTCCAGGGTGTTCTGCAGCGTGGTACCGAAACCGTTCAAGCCCGGGGTACCGACTTGCGGTGCGCCGCTGGCCGCAGTTTCCAGGAACAGGTTGTTGCCCACTGCTTGCAGACCGGCCGGGTTGATGAAGTCGGCGGTTTGCAGGTTGCCGATCACCTGGTTGGCCGGGTTACCCGGAACGGTGATGGACACGGTGCCGTCGCGACCGACCGTGAAGGTCTGCGCGTCGTTGGGAATGACAATGGCCGGCTCAAGGGCGAAGCCGCTGGCGTTCACGACCTGACCGTTGGAGTCGAGGTGGAACGTACCGTCGCGGGTGTAAGACGTGGTGCCGTCCGGCTGCAGGATCTGGAAGAAACCGCGACCGTCGACCGCCAGGTCAAGTGGCTGCTCGGTGGTTTGCAGGCTGCCGGCGGTGAAGTTTTTCTGGGTGCCGACGATGCGCACACCGGTACCCACTTGCAGACCCGACGGCAGTTCGCTGTCCTGGGTCGACTGGGCGCCTGGCTGGCGCTTGATCTGATAGAGCAAGTCCTGGAACTCGGCACGATCACGTTTGAAACCCGTGGTCGACACGTTGGCCAGGTTGTTGGAAATGGTGGTCAGGTTGGTGTCCTGGGCGGACAGACCTGTTTTGGCAACCCATAGAGCCGGAAGCATTCGATTCTCCTCGTGCGCCTGTTTTACGGCGCGACGTTCTGATAATTAGCTGATCTGCAAGACCCGAGCCATGGCCTGGTCATCGTCTTTGGCGGTGTTCATCATCTTGATGTGCAGCTCGAACTGCTTGGACAAAGCCAACACCGAGGTCATTTCTTCCACGGCGTTGACGTTGCTCGACTCCAGGAACCCGGACACCAGTTTGACGCCGGAATCGGCTTGCGCCGGCTTGCCGTCCTTGGTGTGGATCGAACCATCCAGGCCTTTGGTCATGTTCTTCAGGTCAGGGTTGACCAGCTTGATGCGGTCGACTTCAGCCATCACGCGCGGGCCTTCGCCCATCGCACGGATGCTGATGGTGCCGTCCTCGCCCACTTCGATTTGCTGCTCGGGCGGCACGGCGATCGGTCCGCCATTGCCCATCACCGGCATACCGTTGCCGGCCCGCAGTACGCCTAGGGCGTCCACGTTCAGGCTGCCGGTGCGCACGTAAGTTTCTTGACCTGCAGGGTTCTGCACGGCGATCCAGCCATTGCCTTGCACGGCGACGTCGAGGTCGCGGCCGGTCTCGACCAGCGAGCCAGGGGAGAAGTCGGTGGCCGGGCGCTCGGTCATGGCAAACGCACGCGCCGGAAAGCTGTCACCAAACACCGGCATCGAACGGGCCTGTTCCAGGTCCTTCTGAAAACCGTTGGTGGAGATGTTTGCCAGGTTGTTGGCATGAGCCTTCTGCGCCAGTGCATTCTGGCTGGCGCCGGTCATTGCCACATAAAGGTACTTGTCCACACTCTTTCCTCTGCATGCCGGACGTTTGCCGCCCACCGCTGTACTTCGCAGGCTGTAGCAATTTGCAGACCAACTTGCACGCAGAGGCTCAAAGCCCTTTAAAACACTGGGCTTGAGGGTTATCAGGGGAGGATGACGGATTGTGTCAAAGTCGAAAAACCGGCGCGGATATGCCGCTTCGCGGCAATACGGTGAAAGCCCTCGGCCGGATTTGCTACCAGCCTTTGACTCCGCTCATGTCGGGCAACTGGTGGGCAATGCCCTTGTGGCAGTCGATACAGGTCGCCTGGCCGCTGGCCAGTGACGTGGAGTGCATATTGGCGGCGCGTTTGCCCTGACGGGTGAAATCCATGAATTCGAAGTTATGGCAATTGCGGCACTCCCGGGAGTCGTTGGCCTTGAGCCGCCCCCACTCGTGTTCGGCCAACTCACGCCGCATATCGAGAAACTTTTCACGGGTATCGATCGTGCCGAACACCTTGCCCCACACTTCCTTGGAGGCCTGCATCTTGCGGGCAATCTTGTGCGTCCATTCATGGGGAACATGGCAGTCCGGGCACGTGGCTCGAACGCCGGAGCGATTGGTGTAGTGAATGGTTTCCTGCAACTCGACAAAAACGTTGTCGCGCATTTCATGGCAGGAAATACAGAACTTCTCGGTATTGGTCGCTTCCAGTGCAGTGTTGAAACCGCCCCAGAAAATCACCCCGGCAATAAACCCGCCAAGCGTCAGGAAGCCCAGGCTGTAATGCACGCTGGGCCGACGCAGAACACCCCAATAATCCTTGAGCAGGGCAAGCAACGATTTCATGTCCTCTCCTCAGGGTTTCGACTGGCCGTTGATTTCGTCTTGCAGCACTTGGTCAATGTTCTTGAAGCTGTTGTTCACCAGAGGTTTCACGTCTTTTTGCGGCACATGGCACTGATTGCAGAAATACCGGCGTGGCGATACCGCGGCCAGCGCCTGACCATCACGGTCCATGTAGTGGGTGATGCTGATCATCGGCGCCTGAGTGCGAGCGCTATTGGCGCGGCTATGACAAGACAGGCACTTGTTGCTGTTCTTGTCGATGCGGTATCCCCGAGTGCTGTGCGGGATGGTGGGCGGTTGCTCGGGATAATTGCGCTCGCGCTTGAGGTCCTTGTTCTCGTCTTCAGCTATCGGCGGGGCCGGGAACTCCTGCGTCAAGGTCCCTCCGGGTCGCCGACCATCCGGCGCCGGGGCGTCCAGCGGGTAACCCGGCTGCGCCGCGAATGCCGCTGGCAACCCAACCAGCAGAGCAGCAAGCAAGGACAGCGAACGACAATTCATCAGAACTCTCCTTATGCCGTCTTGATCACTTCAATCCTGATCGCGCATTTTTTGTAATCAGTTTGTTTGGAGATAGGGTCCGTCGCATCGAGCGTGACTTTGTTGATCAGCCTGTTGGCATCGAAGAACGGTACAAACACCAGGCCTTCGGGTGGCTTGTTACGCCCTCGGGTTTCGATGCGCGCACGCATCTCACCGCGCCGACTGATCAGTTTCACTTCGCTGCCACGGCGGGCATTCAAGGCTTTCGCATCCGCCGGATGCATGTAGACCAAGGCGTCGGGGACCGCTTTATAGAGTTCCTCAACGCGCTGCGTCATGGTCCCGGTGTGCCAGTGCTCAAGGACCCGGCCGGTGCTGAGCCAGAACGGGAAGTCCGCGTCCGGGGACTCTGCTGGCGGCTCGTAAGGGAGCGCGAAGATGATCGCTTTCTTGTCGGGATAGCCATAGAACTGCACACCGCTGCCCTTCTCCACGTAAGGGTCATACCCCTCTCGGAAACGCCAGAGTGTTTCCTTGCCCTCGACGACGGGCCAGCGCAATCCACGTTCGGTGTGATAGCGATCAAACGGAGCAAGGTCATGACCGTGGCCACGGCCGAACTGGGCATATTCTTCGAACAGCCCTTTTTGCAAGTAAAAACCAAAATCCCGGGCCTCGTCGTTTTGATAACCCGCCGCCATCTGATCCAGTGGGAACTGATCGACCTGACCGTTCTTGAACAGCACCTCATACAGGGTCTTGCCCTTGTACTGCGGTGACGTGGTCAACACCTCTGCCGACCAGACCTCATCGGTTTTAAAGCGCTTGGAAAACTCGACCAGTTGCCACAGATCAGACTTGGCCTCACCCGGTGCCGAGACCAATTGATGCCAGAACTGCGTACGCCGCTCCGCGTTGCCATAAGCGCCCTCTTTCTCGACCCACATCGCGGTGGGCAGAATCAGATCGGCCGCTTGGGCGGAGACCGTGGGGTACACGTCCGAGACCACCACAAAGTTCTCGGGGTTGCGCCAGCCCGGCAACACTTCCTGCATGATGTTCGGACCGGCCTGCATGTTGTTGCTGGCCATCGTCCAATACACGTTGAGCACACCGTCCTTGAGCATGCGGCTCTGCTGCACGGCGTGAAACCCGACCTTTTCATTGATGGTGCCCGGCGGCACTTTCCAGATCTGCTCGGCCTTGGCGCGATGCGCCGGGTTGGTGACCACCAGGTCGGCGGGCAAGCGATGGGAGAACGTGCCCACTTCGCGCGCCGTCCCGCAGGCCGAAGGCTGGCCCGTCAGGGAGAATGGACTGTTGCCCGGCTCGCTGATCTTTCCGGTCAACAGGTGGATGTTGTAAATCAGGTTATTGGCCCACACGCCACGCGTGTGCTGGTTGAAGCCCATGGTCCAGAACGAAACCACTTTGCGCTTGGGGTCAGCATACAGTTCGGCCAACGCCTTGAGGCGCTCGGCTGGCACGCCGGTTTCCTTGGCCGTGCGCTCAAGCGTGTAAGGTTTTACGAACGCCGCGAATTGCTCAAAATCGATATCGGTCCAGGTATTCGCCTTGGCGGCATTGCGCGCCTTCATCTCCAGCGGATTATCGGCACGCAAGCCGTAGCCGATGTCATCCGTACCTTTGGCGAACTTAGTGTGCTTGCTGACAAAGTCCTTGTTGACCGAGCCGCTTTCAATAATGTGATTGGCAATGTAGTTGAGGATAAACAGGTCAGTCTGTGGCTTGAACACCATGGGAATGTCGGCCAACTCAAAACTGCGATGCTCGAAGGTAGAAAGCACCGCGACCTTGACGTTGGGCTGGCTCAATCGGCGATCCGTCACCCGACTCCAAAGAATCGGATGCATCTCCGCCATGTTTGAACCCCACAACACGAACGCGTCGGTGACTTCGATATCGTCATAACAGCCCATCGGCTCATCGATACCGAACGTACGCATAAACCCCATGACCGCGGACGCCATGCAATGACGTGCATTGGGATCAATGTTATTTGTGCGAAACCCGGCCTTCATCAACTTGTTGGCCGCATACCCTTCCCAGACGGTCCACTGACCAGAACCGAACATGGCGATTGATTCAGCCCCTTTGTTTTTTATCGCCTCCTTAAACTTCAATTCCATCACATCAAACGCTTGATCCCAGGACACCGGCTGAAACTCGCCCTGCTTGTCATACTGCCCGTTGGTCATGCGCAACAGTGGCTGAGTCAGGCGATCAACGCCGTACATGATCTTTGACAAGAAGTAGCCTTTGACGCAGTTCAGCCCGCGATTGACCTCGGCTTTCACATCACCGTGAGTGGCGACCACCCGATTGTCCTTGGTCGCCACCATCACGCTGCACCCGGTACCGCAAAAACGGCAGGGTGCCTTGTTCCAGTCCAGGGCCACCCGGTCTTCTTCGGTGATGAGATTACTGGCAGAGGTAAATACCGGAAGTCCCGCAGCCGCCGCAGCAATCCCGGCAGCCTGGGCTTTGACAAATTCTCGCCGCGTCATAGGCATGTGCTTTCTCCCGTCACATCGAGAATCTCGTGATAAACGAGGGAGGCATTGAGCACACCCGGCAAGTTGTTGATCTGGTTTATGCGCTGGGAAATCTCGCTTTCCTTTTCCATCTCCAGCACCACCACCAGTTTGCCGGCGAGACTTTCCTGATGCAGTTCAACGCCATTGAGCAAACGCAAGTTAGCCTTCACCGCCTCGAACAACTCAGGACGAGCAAGCACTACCAGACTGGCAATATGCAGCGTCTTTTCCATGATCAGTACTCCCCGTCATGCCACTAAGAGGGACAACAATCAATTGGGTGGTCCGGGAGGGCCAAGCAGCATTTGCAGAAACCAGACAAAGAAACCGTAACCACCCACTATCGCCACCGACAGCACTGGAAAAAGAACAACAATCAGAAAAAAGAACAGGCGAGTTTCTTTGCGCACTTGCTGGGTAGAGTCATCCGCTGATGGCATGGTGATCGCTCCTGCCAAACTTTGAATTGAGCCTAGATGGCCTGCCTGGGAAGCTCTACGATTCGGATCAACGGTAAGGGTAAAGCGCTTCCAATGCGATTTAGAAGCGCTAGAGAACAACTAACAGCCGATAATTATTCTTGTTTTGGTTGCTCGCCGACTAACGTTAACGCTCAACTTTGCCAATTTCATAATCACGCAACTTGTTGGCAATGGTGGTATGAGAAACACCCAGGCGCTTGCCCAATTGCCGGCTGCTGGAATGCTCCGAATACAGGCGTTCCAACACCGCTTTCTCGAAACGCCCGACAATCTCGTCAAGCCCGCCTTCCAGCGAAAAATCGCCAAGCGGCTGACGCACACCGTAATCCGGCAGACGAATATGTTCGGCCTTGACCGTCCCGCCCTCACACAACGAAACCGCCTGGAACAACACGTTTTCCAATTGCCGGACGTTACCCGGCCAGTGGTAATGACTGAGCCGCTCCATCGCGGCCGGTGCCAGTTTCGGCAGCGGGCATCCGATTTGCCGGCTGGCCTGATCGAGGAAGTGCTCCACCAGCGGCGTCAAACCATCAAGGCATTCACGCAGTGGCGGGATGTGCAGCGACAACACATTCAAGCGGTGATAAAGGTCTTGGCGAAACTCGCCCCGCGCGCACAGTTCGGACAAATCCACTTGGGTCGCGCAGATCACGCGCACATCGAGGTAGACCTCTTCATCACTGCCCACACGACGGAAGCAACCGTCCTGCAGGAAGCGCAGCAATTTCACCTGCAAGCGCGGGCTCATTTCTCCCACGCCATCGAGAAACAGCGTACCGCCCGCCGTCAGTTCCAGCAGCCCGAGCTTGCCTTCGGCGCGTGCGCCTTCGAAGGCACCGGGGCCATAGCCGAACAATTCGGTCTCGGCCATCGACTCCGGCAGCCCGGCGCAGTTGAGTGCCATCAGGGGTGACTGCCCGCGCGGGCTGGCCAAATGACAGGCCCGGGCCAACAATTCCTTGCCGGTGCCGGTTTCGCCTTCTATCAAAAGCGGCGCATCCAGCGGCGCCATGCGCCGGGCTTCGCGCACCACGGCCGCCATGACTTTCGAGCTTTGGAAGATGCTGTCGAACCCACGCAGTTCCTGCTTGCGCACGTTATAGATGCGCTCCCCTACCCGGTCCGCGCGGTGCAGCGTCAGGACCGCGCCGGCCATGGCTTCGCTGTCGTCATGTTCCGATTGCAGCGGCGCGATGTCCGCCAGAAACACGTCGCCCTTGACCTTGACCCGCAGCCCGTTGATTCGCGACTTGTTGGCGCGCACCAGTTCCGGCAAATCGAAATCCTCGGCATAACGCGACAGCGGAATCCCCGGCACTTCATCCACCCGCACCCCGAGCAACTGCGCCGCCGCGCGGTTGGCCGCAACGATGGAACCGCCCATGTCGATCGACAACACCGGAAACTCCAGGGCACCGAGCAACGCATTGAGTTCCATGTGCCGACGCTCGCTGGGCATCAGCCCTACGCGCTTGACGCCGAATACGCCGGCAATCGATTCAAATTTCGGACGCAGCGCCTGGAACTGAATGTTGATCAGGTTCGGGCAATGCAGGTAGATCGCGTTGCCATGTTCGCCGCCGACCTCACCGCGGGCGACGTTGATCCCGTATTCAACCAGCAAGTTGAGAATGTCGCGCAGGATACCGATACGGTTCTGGCAGTGGACTTTGATACGCATATAAATGGCCCGAAAAACGATAAATGAGGTCAGTGCCTGCACACATTCCCTGTGGGAGCCGAGCTTGCTCGCGATAGCGGTGTACCAGCCGACATCCATGCTGAATGTGGCCCCCTCATCGCGAGCAAGCTCAGCTCCTACAGGGGAATCGCAGCGCTCAACTGAACGTGCCGGCAGAATTTTTCTGTCGCGCGTGAAGATAGTCGTCAAGATTATGTGACACCTTTGCACCATTTCAAACCCGCGAATCTCAACAGCTAGGCCATAGCCGTCAATCCGTAACGAATTCTTTACGAAAAATGGCGAATTTTCCTACGCAACAAGCCGTCACCCTGCTGCAACGCAGCAATCCTTGGGGTATTTCTAGGTCCATAGCAGTACATAACAAGAACGAATCCCCTCGCAGGAGAGCAGCATGAAGCAGACGCAATACGTGGCTCGCGAGCCCGATGCGCAAGGTTTTATCGACTACCCCGCTGAAGAGCATGCGGTGTGGAACACGCTGATTACTCGTCAACTGAAAGTGATCGAGGGTCGTGCGTGCCAGGAGTACCTGGACGGTATCGAAAAACTCGGTCTGCCCCACGACCGCATTCCGCAACTGGGCGAGATCAACAAAGTCCTCGGTGAAACCACCGGCTGGCAAGTGGCCCGGGTTCCGGCGCTGATTCCCTTCCAGACTTTTTTCGAGTTGCTGGCCAACAAGCAGTTTCCGGTGGCGACGTTTATTCGTACCCGCGAAGAGCTGGATTACCTGCAAGAGCCGGACATTTTCCACGAGATTTTCGGGCACTGCCCGCTGCTGACCAACCCTTGGTTTGCCGAATTCACCCACACCTACGGCAAACTGGGCCTGCAAGCGACCAAGGAAGAACGCGTTTACCTGGCGCGCCTGTACTGGATGACCATCGAATTCGGTCTGGTCGATACCGCTGAAGGCCTGCGCATTTACGGCGGCGGCATTCTTTCTTCTCCAAAAGAAACCGTTTACTGCCTGTCGAACGAACCTGAGCATCAGGCGTTCGATCCGCTGGAATGCATGCGCACGCCGTATCGCATCGACATCCTGCAACCGCTGTACTTTGTCCTGCCGAACCTCAAGCGTCTGTTTGATGTGGCTCATGAAGACATCATGAGCATGGTCAAACAAGGCATGCAGCTGGGCTTGCACACCCCGAAATTTCCGCCAAAGGCTGCGTGATCCGCTGCTTTTAGAAACAAGTGAGCCTGTCAGGAACCGACGCTTTGGTTTAGCGTGGTGTTACTGACGGCCGATTTCCAATCATTCGATTTCAGGTACACATCATGTCCACATTGAACCAAGCCCACTGCGAAGCCTGCCAAGCCGGTGCCCCTCAGGTCAGCGACGAAGAGTTGCCGGTACTGATCAAGCAGATCCCAGACTGGAACATCGAAGTACGCGACGGCGTGATGCAGCTGGAAAAGCTGTTCCTGTTCAAAAACTTCAAACACGCGCTGGCGTTCACCAATGCCGTTGGCGAGATCTCCGAGGCCGAAGGTCACCACCCGGGCCTGCTGACCGAATGGGGCAAAGTCACCGTCACCTGGTGGAGCCACTCCATCAAGGGCCTGCACCGCAACGACTTCATCATGGCTGCGCGCACTGACGAAGTGGCCAAGGACGCCGAGGGCCGCAAATAATGCATTTCGACGCCATAGGTCGAGTCCCCGGCGACCCGATTCTCGGCTTGATGGAGGCTTATGCGCAGGACCCCAACCCGCGCAAATTCGACCTCGGCGTGGGCGTCTATAAAGATGCCCAGGGCCTGACGCCGATTCCGCAGTCGGTGAAGCTTGCCGAGCAGCGTCTGGTGGATCGTCAAACCACCAAGACCTACATTGGCGGTCACGGCGAACCGGCCTTCGGCAAAGCCATCAATGAGCTGGTGTTGGGTGCCGATTCCGCCTTGATCGCCGGGCAACGGGCCGGGGCGACCCAGACCCCGGGCGGCACCGGTGCATTGCGCTTGAGCGCCGACTTCATCGCCCAGTGCCTGCCGGGCCGTGGCGTGTGGCTGAGCAACCCGACCTGGCCGATCCACGAAACGATTTTCGCGGCGGCCGGGGTCAAGGTCAGTCACTACCCGTACGTGGGCAGCGACAACCGCCTCGACGTCGACGCTATGCTCGCGGTACTCAGCGAAGCGCCGAAGGGCGACGTGGTGTTGCTGCACGCCTGTTGCCACAACCCGACCGGTTTCGACTTGTCCCACGACGACTGGCACCGAGTGCTGGACGTGGTGCGCAGTCGAGACCTGTTGCCGTTGATCGACTTCGCTTACCAGGGCTTCGGCGATGGCCTGGAGCAGGATGCCTGGTCGACCCGGTTGTTCGCCGCGGCGTTGCCGGAAGTGCTGATCACCAGTTCCTGCTCGAAGAACTTCGGTTTGTACCGCGACCGCACCGGCGCACTGATTGTCTGTGCAAAAACCGCTGAAAAGCTCGTGGACATCCGCAGCCAGCTGGCCAACATCGCGCGCAACCTGTGGTCGACACCACCGGATCATGGCGCGGCCGTAGTCGCGACCATTCTTGGCGATCCGGAGCTGAAAAGCCTCTGGGCCGACGAAGTGGAAGCCATGCGTTTGCGCATCGCCCAATTGCGCAGCGGCCTGGTCGAAGCGCTGGAGCCACATGGCTTGCGCGAGCGCTTTGCCCACATCGGCGTGCAACGCGGGATGTTTTCCTACACCGGGCTGTCGCCGGAGCAGGTTAAACAGCTGCGTGATCATCACAGCGTGTACATGGTCAACTCTGGCCGGGCCAACGTGGCAGGGATTGATGCTACGCGTCTGGATCTGTTGGCCGAGGCAATCGCCAAGGTTTGCAAATAACCCCCGCCTTACGCTGATCGTTCCCGCGCTCTGCGTGGGAATGCAGCCCGGGACGCTCCGCGTCCCTTCCAGAGCCGAACGCGGAGCGTCCGTTGAGGCATTCCCACGCAGAGCGTGGGAACGATCAGCGCAGGCTGCGCCAACTCCTACACAGACCTGTCTAGACAACCCCTTCCGTCGCAACAATTGGATATAAAAGTCCGATTGTCATTTTTACTGCTGTATTCTGCCCAAGCTTTTTAAAAGCGCGGATCTACCAGATCTATCAACAGACTTTGCGAGGAGCGCGAAACATGCACGAGATTCCTAATCTCCCCTTCCCAAGCCTGCACGAAACTGAGCAGACAACCACGCAACAAGCCGGCGCCCAACAGCCCGAGCCAAAAAAAGAAGCCACTGAACGCCGCCAGGCCGACAGCGAAGACTGAAACACCTGCAATGCCAGACCGTGTGGAAAGCGCTAACATGCGCTTTCCACACCGCCTGAACCCTTGAGCTACACACCATGACCGATGAATTCAGCGAGACCCAAGCCAGCGTCCTGATCGGCACTGCCGAGAAGATGATCGAGATCTGGAATCGCCTTTCCCCCGAGAAACAAGCCGCGTTGCTCGCCCGTTTCGGCAGCGAAGAAAACGCCTTGGCCGCCTTGGTCACGACGCAACTGGTTGCCCCCGCCAAGCCCTGATTCACCCCGTCCGGCAAATAGTTTTACTTTTTCCACGACCCGCAGCCGCTCGCGCCGCTATCATAAGCAGCCTATCTATCCTGCTTTCCCGTGGACCTTTACCCATGTCTGAAAACCAGCGCCCCCTGGCGGTCACGCTGCAAGTCGTTTCCATCGTTCTGTTTACCTTCATCGGCTACCTGAATATCGGCATCCCCCTGGCCGTATTGCCCGGCTACGTCCACAGCGACCTGGGTTTCGGCGCAGTCATCGCCGGCCTGGTAATCAGCGTGCAATACCTGGCCACCCTGCTCAGCCGCCCTTATGCCGGAAAAATCATCGACAATAAGGGCAGCAAACTGGCGGTGATGTACGGCCTCGCCGGTTGCGGCTTGAGCGGCGTGTTCATGTTGATTTCGGCCTGGACCCAGAGCCTGCCGACCCTGAGCCTGATCAGCCTGCTGATCGGCCGCCTGGTACTCGGCAGCGCGGAAAGCCTGGTCGGTTCAGGCTCGATTGGCTGGGGCATCGGCCGGGTTGGCGCGGCGAACACCGCCAAGGTGATTTCCTGGAACGGCATCGCCAGCTACGGCGCATTGGCCGTCGGCGCGCCGTTGGGTGTGCTGTTGGTCCATCAATTAGGCTTGTGGAGCATGGGCGTGAGCATTGTGCTGCTGGCCATTCTTGGCCTGGCACTGGCCTGGCCAAAAACCGCTGCGCCAATCGTGGTCGGCGAACGCCTGCCGTTCATGCATGTGCTGGGGCGCGTGTTGCCGCATGGTTGCGGCCTGGCGCTGGGCTCGATTGGCTTCGGCACCATCGCCACCTTCATCACCTTGTATTACGCCACGCAACACTGGGACAACGCGGTGTTGTGCCTGAGTTTGTTTGGCGCCAGCTTCATTGGTGCACGCTTGCTGTTCGGCAACTTGATCAACCGCCTCGGCGGCTTTCGCGTGGCGATTGCCTGCCTGTCCGTGGAAACCCTGGGCTTGTTGCTACTGTGGTTGGCACCGGACGCCCATTGGGCGTTGGCCGGCGCGGCGCTGAGCGGTTTCGGGTTCTCGCTGGTGTTTCCAGCGCTGGGCGTGGAAGCGGTCAACCTGGTGCCGGCCTCCAGCCGTGGCGCGGCCGTCGGTGCTTATTCGTTGTTCATTGATTTGTCGCTGGGGATTACCGGACCGCTGGCGGGGGCCATTGCCGCCGGATTTGGTTTTGCCTCGATCTTCCTGTTCGCCGCCCTCGCCGCGTTGAGCGGTTTGATGCTGAGCATTTACTTGTACCGGCAAGCACCGAAGCAACGCGAAGCGCGTGAGTCGCGTTAAAAATCGACCTTGCCGCGTCCGGCCTTGATACTCCCGCGCTGGCTCTTCGATTCGAGCCGACGCTTTTTTGAACCCAGCGTCGGTTTGGTCGGGCGGCGCTTCTTTTCGACTTTGGTCGCGCTGAGGATCAGTTCGGTCAACCGTTCCAGCGCATCGGCGCGATTGGCCTCCTGCGTGCGGTATTGCTGAGCCTTGATGATCAACACGCCTTCGCTGGTGATGCGACTGTCGCGCAGTGCCAGCAACCGCTCCTTGTAGAACTCGGGCAAGGACGAGGCCGGAATGTCGAAACGCAGATGCACGGCGCTGGAAACCTTGTTGACGTTCTGGCCGCCGGCACCCTGAGCGCGAATGGCCGTCAACTCGATCTCGGCATCCGGCAGATGCACGTTGTTGGAAATTACCAGCATGTAAAAGCGTCCGGGTTCAGAGTGCGCAGGATACCGCGAATAGACCGGTGCAACGCGCCCCTGTAGGAGCATGGCTTGCCCGCGGTGAACGAAAACGCGGTGTACCTGGTAAACCACGGTGTCTGAATCGCGGGCAAGCCATGCTCCTACAGGGATTTTGTGTGAACCCTGAAAACAACAAACCCGGCACATGGCCGGGTTTGTTGTTTCTGCGCCCTGCGCTTATTTAGCGCTGGAGCCTGTCGCCTGCAGCGCATGCTGCGCACTGCGCTTGTTCTTGATGCCGTAGCAAATCCACATGAACACGACCCACACCGGAATCGCGTACACCGAGATCTGGATCCCCGGAATCAGCAGCATCACGCACAGGATAAACACCACGAACGCCAGGCAGATGTAGTTCCCGTACGGGTACCACAGCGCCTTGAACAGCGGCGTTTGTTTGGTCTTGTTCATATGCTGGCGGAATTTGAAGTGCGAGAAACTGATCATCGCCCAGTTGATGACCAGGGTCGCGACGACCAGTGACATCAACAGTTCCAGCGCATTTTGCGGGATCAGGTAGTTCAGCAACACCGCAATCAGCGTCACCGCGGCCGAAGCGAGGATCGAACGCACAGGCACGCCGCGCTTGTCGATCTTCGACAAGGCTTTCGGCGCATCGCCCTGCTCGGCCATGCCCAGCAGCATGCGGCTGTTGCAATAGGTGCCGCTGTTGTACACCGACAACGCCGCGGTCAATACCACGAAGTTGAGGATGTGCGCGGCGGTGTTGCTGCCGAGCATCGAGAACACTTGTACGAACGGGCTGCCGCTGTAGGAATCACCTGATGCATTCAGGGTGGTCAGCAGGGCGTCCCATGGCGTCAGCGACAACAGAATGACCAACGCGCCGATGTAGAAAATCAGAATCCGGTAGATCACCTGGTTGATGGCTTTCGGGATCACGGTTTTCGGCTTGTCCGCTTCTGCTGCGGTGAAACCGAGCATTTCCAGGCCACCGAAGGAGAACATGATGATCGCCATGGCCATCACCAGACCGCTGACACCGTTCGGGAAGAAACCACCGTGGGACCACAGGTTGCTGACCGACGCTTGCGGGCCGCCGTTACCGCTGACCAGCAAGTAGCTGCCCAGGGCAATCATGCCCACGATGGCCACAACCTTGATGATCGCGAACCAGAATTCGGCCTCGCCAAAGACTTTGACGTTAGCCAGGTTAATCAGGTTGATCAGGACGAAGAACCCGGCTGCCGAAACCCAGGTCGGGATCTCCGGTGCCCAGTAGTGGATGTATTTGCCGACTGCGGTCAGCTCCGACATGCCCACCAGGATGTACAGGATCCAGCAGTTCCAGCCCGACAGGAAGCCGGCGAAACCACCCCAGTATTTGTGCGCGAAGTGGCTGAAGGATCCGGCCACGGGCTCTTCGACGATCATTTCGCCGAGCTGGCGCATGATCATGAAGGCAATGAAGCCGCAGATGGCGTAGCCGAGGATCATCGACGGGCCGGCGGACTTCAGCACCCCGGCAGAGCCGAGGAACAAACCGGTGCCGATCGCGCCACCGAGGGCAATCAATTGAATGTGGCGGTTTTTCAGGCCGCGCTTCAGCTCGCCTGAATTCGAGTTTTGTCCACTCATGAAAAGGCTCTCACGTTCTGCATAGTTACAACGGTCATGCGTCACCTGTTTGTTTTTATCTGTGACGAAATCGAACCCGACACACTCGTGGCGTGGCGGAGTGAACAAGACGGGTAGCCTTGAGGTTTGCGCATTTGCGCAGGAGGTCACAGTTAAAACGCGGCGCATTGTACACCCGTAACCCCCTGCTGCCAGACCCGCTGGATCAGCGTGTTGTAAGCCGGGATTGCCTGTGTCCGCCCCGAGTGTCCCGGGCGGCTGCAAATAGAGAGTCAGACCCTTGCGGGCCATCGACGGGAACGATTGAAAAATCGCCCCACGGGGAGAGATGGAGATGAATCACGGCGTACATTGCGCCTCCTTCTTGTTATGCACCTGCACGACAGGCATGCGGCGCATCTGACCCTGCATGGCGTGCTGAAACAAGCGGGGGAGAGCCTTGGAGCGAGAATGGAGCGGTCACGAAATGGAAGAATTTTCTTACAGTTCCCGGGAGAAGGGAGTTTCATGGGGTTAATGGGTGGTTTTCGTAAAGTATTCGTTACAGGGCGTAACGACGGTTTTCCATTCTGGAAATGGCGGAGCCTGAGTTGACGCCTTCGCGGGCAAGCCCGCTCCCACCATTGGCGCGATCGTTCCCATGCTCCGCGTGGGAATGGCTCACCGGAGGCTCCGCGTTCGGCTTTGAAGGGACGGGCTGCATTCCCACGCGGAACGTGGGAACGATCAGTCAGCCAAAAAAAAACGCCATCCCGAGGGATGGCGTTTTTATGCAGCACTTACCGATTACTCAGGCTTGCGACGACCGAAACCCGGACGCTGGCCCGAACCGGCTGGCGCGCCGCGGCGCTTGCCCGATGGTGCGTCCTTGTCGACCAGGACGATGCCCGGGCGTTTCTTCGGCGCAGGCTTGGCCGGGCGCTTGGTATCAGCAGGACGGTCTGCCACTGGCGTTCCGCGACCGGCTGGAGCACCGCGATCGCTGCGGCCGCCGCTTGGCGCACCACGGCCTTCGCCACGTTCAGTGCGGCCGTTGGCCGGGCGTGGAGTGCGTGGACCGCGCTCGCCGTCTGCACGAGGTGCAGCAGGTTTGCGGGCCGGGCGCTCGCCTTCGATCTGCGGCTCGCGAGAATCACGCGCCGTGGCCGGGGCACCCGCCGCAGGACGCAACGTACGCACGCGCTCGGTCTTGCCCATCGGACGCGACGATTTACGCTGCATACGATCGAGCTTGTCTTTGCTCTTGGCGTTCAACTGTGGCATCGCGACCGGCGTCAGGCCAACCTCGGCACTCAGAATGTCGACTTCGTACTGGCTCATTTCGCGCCAGCGGCCCATCGGCAGGTCGGAGTTGAGGAACACCGGACCGAAGCGCACGCGCTTCAGACGGCTGACCACCAAGCCCTGGGATTCCCACAGGCGACGAACTTCGCGGTTACGACCTTCCATCACCACGCAGTGATACCAGTGGTTGAAACCCTCACCACCTGGCGCTTGCTTGATGTCGGTGAACTTGGCCGGGCCGTCTTCGAGGACAACGCCTGCTTTCAGACGCTCGATCATCTCGTCATCAACTTCGCCACGTACACGTACCGCGTATTCACGATCCATTTCATAGGAAGGGTGCATCAGGCGGTTGGCCAATTCACCGTCGGTGGTGAACATCAGCAAGCCGGTGGTGTTGATGTCCAGGCGACCGATGTTGATCCAGCGACCTTCTTTCGGACGCGGCATCTTGTCGAATACGGTCGGACGGCCTTCGGGGTCGACACGGGTGCAGATTTCACCGTCGGGCTTGTTGTACATGATCACGCGGCGTACCGACTCGGCGGCTTCTTCGCGCTTGATCACCTTGCCATCAATGGTGATGGCGTCATGCATGTCGACACGCTGACCGAGCGTGGCGTCTTTGCCGTTGACCTTGATGCGGCCGTGGCTGATCCAGGCTTCCACGTCACGGCGCGAGCCGACGCCGATACGGGCGAGGACTTTCTGCAGTTTTTCGCCTGCTGGGCCGATTTCCTGGTCGTCTTTCTGGTCGTTGATACTCATCTGGGCACCTCCCGGTGTGGTCTGTTCAGGCTTTGCCTGAAGCGATGTAAATCTGTGCACTTGGGCGAAGGGATCGCCGAAGGGTCGCGAATCATACGCTCATGCGGGCGATTTCGCATCAGAGACTAGCTGATGATCACAGCGTTACTGGTTTTTCCGCCGACCGGTGGCACCGTACGCGTATTGAGCTTGTGTAGGAGCCGAGCTTGTTCGCGATAGCGGACGTCCATTCACTTTGATGTTGAATGTGCTGACGTCATCGCGAGCAAGCTCGGCTCCTACAGGACTGGGGTCAGTCGTCGAATTCGCGGCGTTCGGCTTCGATGGCCTCGGCGAGTGCCCGGGCTTCGGCTTCTTCGTCGCTCAACTCGGGCTCAGGCTCGGGTTTCGGCTGTTCAAGGGCCGCGACGGCAGCCAGGAGTTTTTCGCGAGCTTCGGCGACGCCTAGCACGTCGTCTTCAAGCTCTGGCTCCGGCTCCGGCTCCGGCTCCGGCTCTTCTTCGACTGTGGCTTCTGGCTCTACCTGAAGTTCATTGTCGATTGGCGGCTCAACCGCGGTCATCTCGCCGTCACGCAACAAATCATCGAAATCAGTCTTGAGCCCCTCCTCCATGGTGTCCAGTTCCAGCAACAATGTGTGGAAACTGGTTTCTTCCTTGGGTTCTTCCGGCTCGGCGCTGGCGTCCGCCAATTCCTGCAGGCTGGCAGGCACGGGGGCGTCGTCGAAATCGAGAACCGGGTCCGGTTCAAGTTCGCGCAGTTCGGCCAGCGGCGGCAGATCGTCGAGGTTCTTCAGGTTGAAGTGGTCGAGAAATGCCTTGGTGGTGGCAAACATCGCCGGTTTGCCGGGCACATCGCGGTAGCCAACAATGCGAATCCACTCGCGTTCCAGCAGCGTCTTGACGATTTGGCTGTTGACCGCCACGCCCCGCACGTCTTCGATTTCGCCCCGGGTGATCGGCTGGCGATAGGCAATCAGGGCAATGGTTTCGAGCATGGCGCGGGAATAACGCTGCGGGCGCTCCTCCCACAAGCGCCCGACCCACGGCGAAAATTTCTCGCGGATTTGCAGGCGGTAGCCCGAAGCCACTTCCTTCAGCTCGAAAGCGCGGCCGTCGCAGGACTTGGCCAAAATCGTCAGCGCTTTCTTGAAGACCGGCGGCTCTGGTCGCTCGCCCTCTTCGAAGAGTTCGAACAGACGTTCAAGCGATTGCGGTTTTCCCGAGGCCAACAGAAAGGCTTCAAGCAGTGGCGCCAGCTCGCGGGGTTCAGTCAGGTTCATGATTCAACTCGTTATTCGGCTCGGGCCCGCACATGGATCGCTGCGAACGGCTCATTCTGCACCAGCTCGACCAAGGATTCCTTGACCAGTTCGAGGATTGCCATAAAGGTCACCACCACCCCGAGCCGCCCTTCCTCCGCCGTGAACAGCTCGACAAAGGGCACGAAACCACCACCCTTGAGCCGATCCAGCACATCGCTCATGCGTTCGCGGGTGGACAGCGCCTCGCGGCTGACCTGGTGACTTTCGAACATGTCGCCACGGCGCAGGACCTCGGCCATGGACAACAGCAATTCCGACAGACGCACATCCGGCAAGAGCTTGCGCGCCCGGGCTTCGGGGGCATCCAGCTTGGGCACGACGACATCGCGACCGACCCGGCTCAGGCCGTCGATGCCTTCGGCGGCCGCCTTGAAGCGCTCGTATTCCTGCAAACGACGGATCAGCTCGGCGCGCGGGTCGTCTTCTTCGTCTTCAATGGTTTCGGCGCGGGGCAAGAGCATCCGCGACTTGATTTCGGCCAGCATCGCGGCCATCACCAGGTATTCGGCGGCCAGTTCCAGGCGCACCGACTGCATCAACTCGACATACCCCATGTACTGACGGGTAATTTCCGCCACCGGGATGTCGAGGATGTTGATGTTCTGTTTACGGATCAGGTACAGCAACAGGTCGAGCGGGCCTTCGAAGGCTTCGAGAAACACTTCGAGCGCATCCGGCGGGATGTACAGGTCCAGCGGCATTTCCAGAACCGCCTGGCCATAGACCATCGCGAAGGGCAGCTCTTGCTGGGCTCCGGCTTGACTGTCGACAACGGGTTCTACTGCAGACATCTACGCCTCGGCCATGAACGGCGAAGGGTCGCCGCAACCGACACGGATCACTTCCGGCTCGCCGTCGGCGAGATTGATCACGGTGGACGCCTTGATCCCGCCGAAACCGCCGTCAATGATCAGGTCGACCTGATGCTCAAGCAATTGACGCATTTCGTATGGGTCGGTCAACGGGTCGATGTCGCCGGGCATGATCAGGGTCACGCTCATCAGCGGCTCACCCAGCTGTTCCAGCAGCGCGAGGGCAATCGGATGGCTCGGGACACGCAGGCCGATGGTGCGCTTTTTCGGGTGCAGCAACAGGCGCGGGACTTCGCGGGTAGCGTTGAGAATGAACGTGTACGGCCCCGGCAGGTGCGCCTTGAGCAAGCGGAACGTGCCAGTATCGATTTTGGCGAACAGCCCCAGCTGGGAAAGGTCGCTGCAAATCAACGTAAAGTTGTGTTTGTCATCCAGCCCGCGCAAACGGCGCACGCGATCCACGGCATTCTTGTCGCCGATCTGGCAACCAATGGCATAGGACGAGTCTGTGGGATATACCACCACTCCGCCGCTGCGAATGATCTCGACGGCCTGTTTGATCAGGCGTGCTTGTGGGTTTTCCGGATGAATCTGGAAAAATTGACTCACATTCTCTACCTGTTCAGACGGCGGCAATATTTGGGTCATGTTTGAATCGACACCACAGTGGTGGCAGATCCTCCGGCAGAGGTCGGTATTCACCGATCTCGGACCAGCCTCCAGGGCCATGAAAATCACTGCCGGCGCTGACCAGCAGACCGAACTCGCGAGCAAGAATCGCCAGGCTGCCCACTTGCTCGGCGGGCTGATGGCCATTGACCACTTCAATCGCATGGCCCCCGGCTTGAATATAGTCAGAAATCAGCCGACGACGCTTGCTGCGTGTGAAATCGTAATGCCAGGGATGCGCCAGGCTGACCCAAGCCTTTGCCGCGCGCAGGGTTTCGACGGTCTCTTCCAGGGTCGGCCAGTGTTGCTTGACGTCGCCCAGCTTGCCGGCGCCCAACCATTTGCGGAAGGCTTCGGCGCGATCCTTTACATACCCTTCACGCACCATCCAGTCGGCGAAGTGCGGGCGGGCCGGCGCGTTGCCGCTGTCGCCCAGTTCCTGCTGTATGGCCCGGGCACCGTCCAGCGCGCCCGGCATGCCTTTCAATGCAAGTTTTCGGCCAATTTCCTCGGATCGCAGCCATCGGCCATCGTGCAACTTTGCAATCGCCTCGACCAACGCCGGCGCGTTTACATCAAACCCGTAACCCAATACGTGAATGGTCGCGCCGCCCCAGGTGCAGGACAATTCGACGCCGTTGACCAGCTGCATCCCCAGCGCCGTTGCCGCGGTGCGGGCCTCATCAAGGCCCTCGAGGGTATCGTGATCGGTCAAGGCCAGGACTCGCACGCCTTTCTCGAACGCACGCGCAACCAGTACCGCAGGCGCCAGGGCGCCATCGGAGGCCGTGCTATGGCAGTGCAAATCAACATTCACAGGACTTTGTTACCTCAAATCAGCTGGCGCTATCGCGCGCCCATATGTTTGTTATTATGCCGCCACATCCTGCTTCTGGCTGCCACTGTGAAACAATTCATCGATTTCATCCCGCTTCTTCTGTTTTTCATCGTCTTCAAACTCGATCCACGGGTCGTCGACATCGGCGGTCATGAATTGACTGTAGGCGGTATTTACAGCGCCACCGCGATGCTGATCATCAGCTCCCTGGTGGTGTACGGCACGCTGTTCATCAAGCAGCGCAAGCTTGAAAAGAGCCAGTGGCTGACGCTCATCGCCTGCCTGGTCTTCGGTAGCCTGACCCTGGCGTTCCACAGCGAAACCTTCCTGAAGTGGAAAGCGCCGGTGGTGAACTGGTTGTTTGCCCTGGCATTCATTGGCAGCCATTTCATCGGCGACAGCCTGTTGATCAAACGCATCATGGGCCACGCGCTGACCCTGCCGGAACCGGTCTGGACGCGTCTGAACATCGCCTGGATCGCCTTTTTCCTGTTTTGCGGTGCCGCCAACCTGTTCGTCGCGTTTACCTATCAGGACTACTGGGTCGACTTCAAAGTCTTCGGCAGCCTGGGCATGACGCTGCTGTTCCTGGTCGGCCAGGGCATTTACCTGTCCCGCCACCTGCACGACGCCGATACCACAACGCCAAAAACCGAGGACTGACATGCTTTACGCAATCATTGCCACAGACGTCGCCAACTCCCTGGAAGCCCGACTGGCCGCGCGCCCTGCCCACCTTGAGCGCCTGCAAGTGCTCAAGGGCGAAGGCCGCATCGTATTGGCCGGTCCACACCCGGCGGTCGACAGCAATGATCCGGGCGCGGCGGGTTTTACCGGCAGCCTGATCGTTGCCGAATTCGATTCCCTGAGCGCCGCACAGGCCTGGGCCGACGCAGATCCGTACATCGCGGCAGGCGTCTACGCCAACGTTCTGGTCAAGCCGTTCAAGCAAGTCCTGCCGTAACTTTCCCCCACAAATGCCCCCGCGCGGTGAACCTTGTCGGTTCATCGCGCTCTCAATCGCTCATTATTCTCGTTTGCCTGCCGATAACCTGCCCAATTACTCGATTGGAATCAGGAGTCGCGATGCGCAAGGGTCCGTTGTGTCTGTTGTTGGTGACGTTGTCGATCATGGCCCCGGCTCATGGTGAAGAAGGCGTCGAGGGCGGTAATTCGACGCCGCTGTCCCTGAGCGCCGGCAGCCAGATCAGCGAGTTGCAGCAGCGCTTGAAGGCAAGCGAACAACAACGAGAAGAACTGAGCAAACAATTGCAAACTACCGATGGCGAACGCGAAAGCGCTCAACTGAGCCGGTTGCGCCAAGAGAATCAGCGCCTCAAGCTGCAACTCAAGGAAGCGCAGGCCAGCAGTCCGCTGCCACGCTTTCTGTCTGATCAGCAGCAGTGGTTTGTTATCGGCGGTGGAGTAGCGCTATTGGCCCTGCTCTGCGGTATCTTCGCCAGTGGTGCCACCAGAAAACGTCGGCAATGGCTGAATTGAGTGATTCATGAGCGAGCTGTTACTAATTGATGATGACCAGGAACTGTGCGAGCTCCTGGTCAGTTGGTTGAGCCAGGAAGGCTTTCAGGTCCGCGCTTGCCACGATGGCCAGAGTGCCCGCCGCGCGCTGGCCGAAACCTCCCCGGCCGCCGTGGTGCTGGACGTCATGCTGCCGGATGGCAGCGGTCTGGAATTGCTCAAGCAATTGCGCAGCGACCACCCGGACTTGCCGGTGCTGATGCTTTCAGCACGCGGTGAGCCACTGGACCGCATTCTCGGTCTGGAACTGGGCGCCGATGATTATCTGGCCAAACCCTGCGACCCACGAGAACTGACAGCCCGTCTGCGCGCCGTGTTGCGCCGCAGCCATCCGGCGGCCGTGTCTAGCCAGATGGAACTGGGAGATCTGTGTTTCAGCCCGGTGCGTGGCGTGGTCAGCATCGATGAACAGGAGTTCACCCTCACCGTCTCCGAAAGCCGCCTGCTTGAAGCCCTGCTCAAGCAACCCGGCGAGCCGCTGGACAAACAGGAGCTGGCGCAGATTGCCCTGGGCCGCAAGCTGACCCTGTACGACCGCAGTCTGGACATGCACGTCAGTAACCTGCGTAAAAAAATCGGCCCACACCCCGACGGCCGTCCTCGCATCGTTGCCCTGCGTAGCCGCGGCTACTACTACAGCCTCTGAAGCGTGTAGCAGCTGCCGAGCCTGCGAGGCTGCGTCCGGTGGCGCAGCCGTCGTAAACCCTGAGAGCGCGGTTTTCCTGAAAAACCGCAGCGGCTGATTTCACGACTGCTTCGCAGCCGAACGCAGCCTCGCAGGCTCGGCAGCTGCTACGTCTTGTGTTGTCAGTGAAGTGTTGGTTTTGTCAGGTCAGTACAAACCCGTCTTTACCCAAGCTTTACGCTCAGCTGACCGCCGCTGACCTTGATCTGCGTAATCTGTACTCATCCGGAACGTACCGGGAACGAGACAAGGAGATTCACCATGCGCAAGACTCTTATCGCTCTGATGTTTGCTGCCGCCCTGCCGACCGTTGCCATGGCCATGCCTGAAGGCACCGGCCCGATGGATGGCTCGATGGACGGCTCGCGCCACGGCGGTCAGATGCACGGCATGCACGGTAAAGGCCCGTACAGCCAGCTGGACCTGAGCCGCGAACAGCGCGAGCAGATCCGCAAGATCATGGGCGAACAGATGCACGAGCGTAAGCAACTGGTCGACAAATACCTGGAGAAACTCTCCCCGGCTGACCAGAAAGCCTTGAAAGACGAAATGACCGCCAAACATCAGAAAGCCGAAGCCGATGTGCGCGCCGTACTGAAGCCGGATCAACAGAAGAAATTCGACGAGATCCAGAAAAAACAGGCTGAGCATCGCGCCGAATGGGCCGAATTCAAGGCGTGGAAAGCGCAACAACCGCAAAAAGCGCAATAATGCGCTAACCCCGGACCCAACGGCTCAACCCCGTTGGGTCTGATTCCACTTAGTCAAATGTGGGAGCGGGCTTGCTCGCGAAGGCGGTGTGTCAGTCAACAGTGATTTGCCTGAGACACCGCCTTCGCGAGCAAGCCCGCTCCCACATGGATTTGCGTTTGTTTGAGGATTTTCTGTGCGCTCATTGTTCTGGCGTATCCTGGCCAGTTTCTGGCTGGCCATCGCTCTGGTGGCAGGGCTTTCCATTCTGCTGGGGCATATGCTCAACCAGGACGCGTGGATTCTCAGTCGCCATCCGGGCCTCAATACCTTGGCCGAACAATGGACGCAAACCTATGAATCCCAGGGTGAAGAAGCCGCTCAGGACATTCTGGAACAGCGCAAACGTCAATATCACATTGACGTTCAGGTGCTGAACGAGAGCGGTGACCCGGTGGTTCGAGGCACCTTCCCTCGTCGTGCTGCGGCGTTCGAAGCGCGGCAGAACAACGATGACCGGCGCCTGCCATGGCGTCGTTTGACCGCGGAATACACCAGCGAAAAGACCGGCGATACCTACCTGCTGATCTATCGCATCCCGCACCCTGAACTGGATTCATGGCACCGCGAAAGCCTGTTGTGGCCGTTGAGTGCCTTGGGCATTGCTCTGGTGGTGCTGACCTTGTTCAGCTTGTTCGTCACGCTGTCGATCACCCGCCCGCTCAGTCGTCTGCGCGGCGCAGTGCATGACCTGGGGCAAACGACCTATCAGCAGAACAGCCTGGTGAAACTGGCCAATCGCCGCGATGAATTCGGCGTACTGGCCAACGACTTCAATCGCATGGGCTCACGCCTGCAAAGTCTGATCGGTAGCCAACGGCAACTCCTTCGCGATGTATCGCACGAATTGCGCTCTCCGCTCGCCCGGCTGCGCATTGCACTGGCGCTGGCTGAACGGGCCACCCCTGAAGAACGGGAGAAGCTCTGGCCGCGCCTGACCCGAGAATGTGACCGGCTGGAAGCGTTGATCAGCGAAATTCTGGTGCTGGCGCGAGTCGACGCCGACAACGCCAGCGCCGAAGAGGTCGACCTCAACGCGCTACTCAATACGCTACACAAAGATGCGCAACTGGGCTCGCCGGAGCAGAGCGTGCGACTTGAAGCTGAGCCGCAACTGAACCTCAAAGGCTGGCCGACGATGATCGAGCGCGCCCTCGACAATCTGCTGCGCAATGCTCAGCGTTTTAACCCGGTTGGGCAGTCGATTGAAATGCAGGCCGTGCGTCAGGGCGAGCGGATTGTGGTCAGCGTGCGTGACCATGGGCCGGGTGTAAGCGCCGAGTATTTGAACCAGTTGGGTGAGCCGTTTTATCGGGCTCCAGGGCAGACAGCCGCCGGGCATGGCCTTGGATTGGCCATTGCGCGCCGCGCGGCAGAACGGCACGGCGGGAGCCTGGTGCTGGCCAATCATCCGCAGGGCGGGTTTATTGCCAGCCTGGAGCTGCCGTTGGTGCCGGGTGCTGTCGTCCAGCCATAAATGCAGTGATGATGCAAAAAGCACACAGCCTCGTTTCACTCGACAGCTGCTACAGGTGTACACATATCTCTGCAGCAGCTGTCGAGTGAAACGAGGCTGCGATTTTTTGAACGTCAGGATTTAGCGGGCCAGGCGCTGACAAATTCGGCCAGATCGACTTTCTCCGCCACTCGCGGTTCTTTCTGCGGCGTGCCCAGGTAGAGGAACGCAATCACCTCCTCCCCTTGCGCCAACCCCAACCCATTGGCCACATGCGCGGAATACGCCAAATCACCGGTGCGCCACACCGCGCCAATCCCCTGCGCATACGCCGCCAGCAAAATCCCGTGTGCCGCGCAGCCCGCTGCCAGCAGTTGTTCGGATTTCGGATATTTGACGTGATCCTGTAACCGCGCGATCACCACCACAACCAGTGGCGCCCGGAGTGGGCCGTTGCGCGCCTTGTCCAGCGCGGCCTCGGACACCTCGGCGTCTTGTAGCCTGGCGGCTTCAGCCAGCAACTCGCCCATCTGCTCACGCGCCGCACCCTCGACCGTCAGGAAGCGCCACGGCTGCAAATGACCATGGTCCGGTGCACGCATGGCGGCGCCAAACAGAACTTCGCGCTGCGCTGCGGTCGGTGCCGGGTCAAGCAGTCGTGGAACGGAAACACGGTTGAGCAAAGCGTCGAGAGCCTGCATCGGCCACCTCCTGAAAAAATGTTTGGCTATTCTAGCTGCAAGTGCGCAAGCGGCGTCGGTTTACATGCCCTGCCCCGCAGGTAGAATGGCGCCCTCCTCCACAACAGCCCGAGCGGATTTCATGGCGTTGCCGACCTTACGGATTATTGGTTTTATCATCGGCATCTTCCTGATCACGCTGGCGATCTCCATGATCGTGCCCATGGCGACCCTGGTGATCTTCGACCGCACCAACGACCTGCCGTCGTTCCTGTGGTCGAGCATGATTACGTTTGTGGCTGGCCTGGCGCTGGTCATCCCCGGACGTCCCGAGCATGTTCACCTGCGTCCACGGGACATGTATTTGTTGACCGTCAGCAGTTGGCTGGTGGTGTGCATCTTCGCCGCGCTGCCATTTTTGCTGACCCAGCACATCAGCTACACCGACTCCTTCTTCGAAAGCATGTCCGGCATCACCGCCACCGGCTCCACAGTACTCAGTGGCCTGGACACCATGTCGCCCGGCATTCTGATGTGGCGCTCGCTGCTGCACTGGCTCGGCGGCATCGGCTTTATCGGCATGGCAGTCGCCATTTTGCCGCTGTTGCGTATCGGTGGCATGCGCCTGTTTCAGACCGAATCGTCGGACCGCTCCGAAAAAATCATGCCTCGCTCGCACATGGTGGCGCGCTTGATCGTGGCCGCCTACGTCGGCATCACCATTGTCGGCAGCCTGGCGCTGTGGTGGGCCGGAATGAGTCTGTTTGATGCGATCAACCATGCGATGTCCGCGATCTCGACCGGAGGGTTTTCCACGTCGGACCAGTCACTGGCCAAGTGGACACAACCGGCGGTGCACTGGGTGGCGATCGTCATCATGATTCTCGGCAGCCTGCCCTTCACCCTGTATGTGGCGACCTTGCGCGGCAACCGCTGGGCGTTATTCAGGGATCAGCAGGTTCAAGGGATGCTCGGCATGCTGCTGGTGACCTGGCTGGTGCTCGGCACCTGGTACTGGTGGACCACCCAACTGCATTGGCTCGAAGCCTTGCGGCACGTGGCGTTTAACGTGACGTCGGTGGTCACCACCACCGGTTTTGCGCTGGGGGATTACAGCCTGTGGGGCAATTTCTCGCTGATGCTGTTCTTCTACCTGGGCTTTGTCGGCGGCTGCTCCGGCTCGACGGCCGGCGGGATCAAGATATTCCGCTTCCAGGTCGCCTATATCCTGCTCAAGGCCAACCTTAACCAGTTGATTCACCCGCGCGCGGTGATCAAGCAAAAGTACAACGGTCACCGTCTCGACGAAGAAATCGTGCGTTCGATCCTGACGTTTTCGTTCTTCTTTGCCATCACCATCTGCGTCATCGCGTTGCTGCTCTCACTGCTCGGCGTGGACTGGATGACCGCCCTGACCGGTGCGGCCAGTACCGTGTCCGGTGTCGGGCCGGGGTTGGGTCCGACCATCGGGCCGTCGGGTAACTTTTCATCGTTGCCGGACGCCGCCAAGTGGATTCTGTCGTTCGGCATGCTGCTCGGCCGACTGGAGATCATTACGGTGTTTGTTCTGTGCATTCCTGCGTTCTGGCGGCACTGACCAGCCCTGCCGCGTCCGTCAGATGCGCCCGGTACTCGCCGGGCGTGGCGTCAAACCAGCGGCGGAAGGCGCGGAAGAAGTTGCTCGGATCGGCGAACCCCAGCAAGTAGGCAATTTCAAGCAGGGTCATGGTGGGCTGGGCAAGGTATTGCTCGGCCAATTCACGTCGCGTGTCATCGAGCAACGCCTGAAAACTGGTGCCCTCCTCCTGCAAGCGCCGCTGCAAGGTGCGCTGTGACAAGTGCAGCGTTTGCGCCACGGTATCGCGCTTGGGTTCGCCCTGCGGCAGCAGACGACACAACACTTGACGCGCATTGTGCGTCACGCGGCTCTCGGAGAACCGTGCCAGGTACTCGCCGGCAAACCGGTCATGCAGCAGCGCCATCGCTTCGTTGGCAGTTGGCAGGGGGGCTTCCATGTCGGCACGTTCAAAGATCAACGCATCGTAAGCCGCGTTGAACACCAACGGCGCATGAAAGGCTTGTTTATACGGTTCGAGGTCGACGGGTTGATCGCCCTGCACCAGCACCTTGCGCGGTTGCAGCGTGCGCCCGGTCAACCAGCCGCACAACGCCAACGCACAGGCCAGCGACGCTTCGGCACTTTGCCGGGTGGGTGGCAAGTGGTCGCCATGCACCGTCAGAATCAGCGCATAACCCTCATCCAGCAGGCGGAAACTCAAATCGGCACTTTCGGCAATGATCCGCTGATAGCGCACCAGTCGCTGAAAGCCTTCGGCCAGGGTCTGGCTGGACATCAAGGCGTAACCCGCCACATGGAAGGAGGCCGGTCGCACCACTTTGCCCATGTTCAGGCCTATCGCCGGGTTGCCGGACAGCTCGACCGCGCGCTGCCACAGACGCGTCATGGAATCTTGCGTGAAGCGCGCATCCGGATCATCCAGCGATGCGTAGTCGAGCCCTAGCTGCTTGAACAGAGCCCGGCAATCCAGACCGTCCATCTCCAGTGCTTTGACAATCCCCATCGCCCAGCTTGCAGAAGTCGTTCGTTCGCTCATGGCGTTTACTTCACGTTCGGTGAGCCGTCTGACGCGGCTGATTTCCAAAGGATACTAAAGTGGCGCCTATTGTCACTGGCTGATGCCATTGATCACTCTAGACTCAAATAAGCTACCCGCAGAACAACTTGCAATCAGAACAATAACCACAGAGATCGCAGTCGTGGAAAACATCAAACGTTTCAACAGTTTTGCTGAGTTCTACCCGTATTACCTCAGCGAACACAGCGACAGTACTTGCCGACGACTGCACTTTATCGGCACGACGCTGGTCATTTTCATCCTGGCCCTGACCATTGGCAAAGGCGCATGGCTGTTGCTTTGGGCCCTTCCGCTGGCCGGTTACAGCTTCGCCTGGGTCGGGCATTTCTTCTTTGAGAAGAATCGACCTGCAACCTTCCAACATCCTCTTTATAGCCTGCTTGGCGACTTTGTCATGTACCGCGACATGATTCTGGGTCGCGTGCCCTTCTAGGCTCCACTGGCCATAAAAGCGACCTGTGTGGCCAATGCAATACTGGATCCAAGTTCTACACTCAAGACATCCCATTCGATTAGAACAAGAGGATAGCTGATGAATGCCCATGCCCGATTCACGCACATGCAGGATGGCACGCAGGAGGACTGGGCGATCATCGCCGCCGACTTCAGTGCCTACGCCAAACAATTACCGGCACGGATTGTGGCGCACCTGAAGTTGCTGGCGGGTGATTTTGGCGGCTTCCCGGTAGATCGCCTGACCCATTCGCTGCAAACCGCCAGCCGCGCCTGGCGCGATGGCCGTGATGAAGAATACGTGGTCTGTGCACTGCTGCACGACATCGGCGACACCCTTGGCTCCTACAACCACCCGGACATTGCAGCGGCGATCCTCAAGCCGTTCGTCAGCGCCGACAACTTATGGATGGTGGAGAAACACGGGATTTTCCAGGGCTACTACTTCTTCCATCACCTGGGGATGGATCGGCACCTGCGCGAGCAATTCAGCGGACACCCGCAATATCAGGCGACCATCGAGTTCTGTGCCAAGTACGATGCGGCGGCGTTCGACCCTGAGTATGAGACGCTGCCATTGAGTTTCTTTGAGCCGATGATGGAGCGGGTGTTCGCCCAACCGAAGAACTCGATTTATACAGCGGCGATGGAGCAACATTCGCCAGCCTGACAGACCTCAAGGGACCGCTGCGCGGGCCATCGCGGGCAAGCCCGCTCCCACAGGCTTTTCTAGCAGTCACAAATCTAGTGTTCACCTTGCTCAATGTGGGAGCGGGCTTGCCCGCGATGAGGCCTGCCCAGACACCGTATTCCTAGGCCGGTTCGGCGACCTTGATGGCCCTCAATTCAGCTTCCCGCGCCTGAGCATCTGCCAGGCGATACAGCTCGATCGTCCCGTCCCAATGCTCGATCAGCGCCGTGCACGACTCCACCCAGTCCCCGCAATTGAGGTAATCCACCTCGCCGACCTTGCGAATCTCGGCGTGGTGAATGTGCCCGCACACCACGCCATGCAACTCGCGTTTCAGGCATTCGTGAGCGATAGCTTCCTCGAAGTCGCTGATGAAGCTGACCGCGGTTTTCACCTTGTGCTTGAGGTACGCCGACAGCGACCAATAGCCATAGCCATAACGGGCGCGCCAATGGTTGAGCCAGCGGTTGAGGGTCAGGGTGAATTCGTAGGCCGAGTCGCCGAGAAAGGCCAGCCAGCGGTGATACCGGGTGATGACATCGAACTGATCGCCATGGATAACCAGCAGGTGACGGCCATCGGCGGTCACGTGCACGGCTTCATCCACCAGTTGGATGTTGCCCAGAATCAGCTTGGAATAGCGACGCAGGAATTCGTCGTGATTGCCGGTCACATAAATGACTTCGGTGCCGCGCTTGCTCATGGTCAGCAAGCGCCGGATCACGTTGGTGTGCGCCTGCGGCCAATACATGCCGCCGCGCAGTTTCCAGCCGTCGATGATGTCGCCGACCAGGTAAATCTTGTCCGCGTGGTAGCCCTTGAGAAACTGCGACAGGTGTTCGGCCTGGCAATCCCGAGTGCCGAGGTGCACATCGGAAATCCATAAGGTGCGCACACGTTGCTTACGACTGGGTTTGGCGAGCTCGGCGCTGGTCATGGGCAACCCTCTGCGATGGTTTTTCCAAGGTTGCGCCGATCGGGTTAATTGAGCATGACAGTGGCGAGTCATTCCTGTGACAGCGGCAGGCCGGTGTAGACTGGCCCCATCTTGCCAGGAGACCTGTGATGAGACCGATCCTCACACTACGCCAGTACACCGAAGACTTGATCGTCCACAGCCACGACCACGCTCAACTGGTGTTCGGCTTGTCGGGTGCGCTGGACTTCGAAGTCGATGGCCATGGCAGCCAGGTGGTGCAGCAGAGTTTCGTGGTAGTCCCGTCCGGTTTCCATCACGCGTGCGGCAGTAGCAATGGCAGCCGTTGCCTGGTGCTGGATGTGCCGAGCGATCAATGGATTTCACAGTCTCTGGGTGACCACGCCGAAGCCAGTCACCGCCTGCTCGGCAACGCCGGGCGCCTGCCGCTGGATGCAGGGCAAAGCCAATTGGTCAATTGGCTGGCAGGCAGTCAGGTCAACGATCCGTTGATCGCGCAACAAGGTGCGGTGCTGTTGCTGGCCAGCCTTAATAACGCCAAACCTGACAGCGTCGGCGGACGGCGCCTGCCGTATGCGGCGATGAATGCGCACATCGATCAATACGCGGCGTATCCGCTGCAAGTGGCAGATCTGGCCCAGGTGGCCGGGCTGTCCAGCGCTCGCTTGCACGCACGGTTTATCGCCGAATGCGGGCAGACGCCAATGGACTACATCCGCAGCCGGCGGCTTCATCTGGCGGTGGGATTGCTGCGCGATTCACCATTGCCCATCGGCGAGATTGCCAGCCGGGTCGGCTATAGCTCCCAGAGTGCTTTCGCCGCGGCGGTATTGCGCGAGTTTGGCGCTTCCCCCGGCAAACTGCGGCGCGAGGCTGGCGATAAATGACGCGAGTCTGACGACAGACACGCCAAGCCTCACGCGATTTAATGTAGCAGCTGGCGAAGCCTGCGCCAGCTGCTACAAGCCCGTGGACTCTGTCGGTTTGGCTTACTACGTTAATCAAGGATTGTAATGACTCCCCGTACCGCCCTTGGCGCTTTGCATATCGGCGCACTGATGTTCGGCCTGACCGGTGTGTTCGGCAAACTCGCTGCCGCCTCCCCCGCTGTCATCGTCTTTGGCCGTGCCGCGTTTGCGGTGCTGGCCCTGGCGGTGTTTGCGCGCTTCGCCAGCAACACCCGCTGGCAAAAGCTTGAAGCCGTGGACTGGCGCCGTCTGCTGCTCAGCGGTTTGTTGCTGGCCGGGCACTGGGTGAGTTTCTTCATTGCGGTGAAGGTGGCGGGTGTGGCGATTGCGACCCTGGGTTTTGCCAGTTTCCCGGCGTTTACCGTCATTCTCGAAGGGCTGGTTTTCCGCGAGCGGATTCGCGCCAACGAAATCCTGCTGGTCGTGCTGGTGAGTGTCGGGTTGGTGCTGGTCACCCCGGACTTCGATCTGGCCAGCGGCGCTACCACCGGCCTGCTTTGGGCCGTCGGTTCCGGGCTGTTGTTTGCCTTGCTGTCACTGACCAACCGGGCCAGCTCCGGGCGAATCCCGCCGGTGCAGGCCGCGCTGTGCCAGAACGTGGTGGTCGCGGTGTGCCTGCTGCCCGTGGCGGCACCGCAATTGAGCGAAGTGCGCGGCATCGACTGGCTGTGGATCGGTCTGCTCGGGGTGTTCTGCACCGGCGTTGCACACAGCCTGTTCGTCGCCAGCCTGGCGGTGATCAAGGCACGCACTGCGGCGGTGGTGTTCGCCCTGGAACCGGTTTACGGGATCTCCATGGCCTGGCTGCTGTTCAATGAAAACCCGACGCTGCGCATGCTGATCGGCGGCGCGTTGATCATCGTCGCGATCGTGGTGTCCAGCCGGTTGTCGGGTGGCTCAAGCAAAAAGACCGTGGTCGCTGAAGCGGCGTCTCACTGAGTCCGGTCGTTGTGGCCCAGGTCGCGGTCCGGGTCAATCTGATCGCGGACCCGCTGCTTGAGCACCTTGGCCTCCGGGAAACCGCCATCAGCCTTGCGCTCCCAAAGCTGCACCTCGTCACAGAAAATATGGAACACCCCGCCGGTGCCGGGCACCAGCGACACTTTGCCCAAGTCATCGCCAAAGGTACTGAGCAGTTCCTGGGCCAACCAGGCGGCACGCAATAGCCATTGGCATTGCGTGCAGTAGGTGATGACGATTTCCGGTTTGTGCGCGGTCATGACGGGCGAGTCTCTGAATCTGAGGGCGTCGCTATCATAGAGCCTCAGCGGATACCGGCCAACAGACTGCGGGCGGTCTGGCGAAGTGGCTCGTCGCCGTCCTTGAGCAATTCATTCAGCAGCGCGATGGCGTTGTCGAGATCACCATCGTCAATGCAGGTCTGGGCCTGCTCGAGTTTACCGGCGTTGTTCGGCTCCAGCGGCGCAAGGCTCAGCGGTTCAAGTTGCAGCGGCTCATGTTGCAATGACTGACCGACGTCGCTGAATTCATCGAGAAAATCGACAGCCTGCAACGGCAGATCAGGTACCGGGTCCCATTCCAGTTCGGGTTCCGGCAGCAATGACGCGTCGGGCAATGGGTGCACGTCGGGCGTCGAACTGTCGAAGGGACTGACGAGATCCCAACTGGAATCCATCGACAAATCATCCAGGTTCAACTGGAAACAGTCGTTGGGTGAGGCTTGCTCAGGGGCGACGACCGGTGCCGCGACCGCAGGTACCGCACTGTTCAGTTTCGGGTGACGGGTGCGGATGTCCTGAAGTTTTTGTCGGTCAAACCCGGCTTGTCGCAGGCTGTTTTCCTGTGCCTCATAGGCGGGCACATCACCTTGTTTACCGAGCACCTCCAGCAGTTGCACGGCCAGGTCCGAGCGTTGAGGCTCTTTGCTAAGCGCCTCTCGCAACAAGGCTGCGGCTTCGGAAAAACGACCATAGGTCAGGTAGATGCCGACACCTTCCAGCACATCGCCTGCTGACGTTGCTTCACGGTGGTCGGTGGCCGGTTTAAGCATGGCGGTGTGTGCCAATGGTTGTGCTGGACGATCGTGTACCAGCTCCTGCCGTGACGGCAAATCGGTGAAAGCCTCGGGCAACACCAGAACTTGCTGGCGTCGATGACGAACGAACCACCCCAGCAGTGCCAACGCCACCAGCGCCAGCAATCCAATGATCAACTGCCAGTGGGTCGCTCCCTGCTCCTCGACAACGACGGGTGTGGGCGCGACAGGCACTGGCGCCACGGGCTCGGCGGCGGCGTGAGTGACTTCAGCCAATCGGGTTTGCAACTCGGTCACCTGTTTTTTCTGACCGGTGATCTGCTCGTCCTGTGCTTGAAGCTTTGAATTCAACTCGTCGACAGTGGTTTGCAGCTGCTGGATGTGCAGCACGCTGGCGGCCAGTTGTTCGGCAATAACGGGATCATTCACGGGGACGGTGGCAGGTGGCACCGCTACCGGGACTGCGGCGGATTTCTTCACCGGGTTTGATGGCGCGCTGGGTTTGACGACGGGGAAGGCAGAAGACTGAGACGTGGTGACCGGCTCATCCGCGACGGGTTCGACACCCGGAGTACCCGGTGGATCAATCAGTACCGTGTACTCACGCAACACGCGCCCGTTGGGCTGATTGAGCTGCACCACAAAATTCAGGAAAGGTTCGCTGACCGCTTTGCTGGAGGTGACCCGGATCAGGCTTCGATTGCCCCGCAGGATCGGGGTGAACTTCAGGTTGTTGAGGAAGAACAACCGCTCCACGCCAGCGCGACTGAATTCATCTGCCGTCGCCAGACTGACGGACAACTCGCCCTCCTCCAGCCCGCCGACATCCACCAGGGCGATGTCGGCACTCAATGGCTGATTCAGCGCGGAGTGAAGCGTGATATCCCCCAATCCCAGCGCGGGCGCCAATGCAGAGTAAGTGATCGCACCACCGACCAGAAACAACCTGGCGCCACACCGTAAAACCAACGGCCAACTCTCAAGCATGAGCATCCCTTAGATAACAGAACCAACCTATGCGTGTTCGCACATCCGTTACGAACACGATATTGCGTAGTAGTTCTTTATAGTCTGCCCAGCGGGGGTATCTCAAAAGTCTGGCGAGGGGTTATGCATCAAGATTTTTCCAGGTTGGCCAGAATGTGCCCGTGAACCCGCATGCAGACCTTTAGATCGGCCTCGTCGACGCCTGCGAACAGTTCTTGGCGCAGTTGGGTGGCAATAGTTTCAATTTGTTCGATCAGGGGAAGGGCCGGCGCGCAGAGAGCGATTTTTTTCGCCCGGCGGTCTTCCAGCACCGCTTGGCGCTGCACCAGTCCCTGGGTTTCCAGGCTGTCGAGCAATCGGGCCAGGGTCGGCCCTTCAACACCGACGCTTTGCGCCAGTTCACGCTGGGTGGGGGCTTGTTCGAAG
Organism: Pseudomonas sp. C9; assembly: GCF_002000165.1. Lineage (NCBI taxonomy): Bacteria > Pseudomonadati > Pseudomonadota > Gammaproteobacteria > Pseudomonadales > Pseudomonadaceae > Pseudomonas > Pseudomonas sp. C9. The sequence continues at coordinate 1,495,814 of NZ_MPAK01000001.1, forward strand.
CGTGCCAGGTGCAGCAGCACTAGCCAGCGAGCCTGGGACAATCCCAGCCCCGCCAGTCGACGGTCCAATTCGGCACGCCAGCCTCGCGACATCTGGGCCAATTGCATGCCAAAGCGGTGTTGATCGGTTAACGGCATAAAACACTCATGATTAGACTGAAGTAATAAAAACTAATTATTAGCCAGCTAAGCATGACCCTTGGCTTGAGGCAAGGCTCGGTCTGTAGTGAATCGTTACATCAACCTACAAAACCGCTTAAACCTCAAACTCCGATTGCAGGGCCGCCCGCACACAGTACAGAACACCTTCTGGCACTCGCCCGGCAAACAGCGCGGCAATCTCAGAAACTGCCGGCAACTCACCTTCGCCGTCGAGGAAGGCATCCTGGACTTCGCCCATCAGTTCTTCAGGCAAATCCAGCGCCTGCTCCAGCGACAACTGCTGCTTGCCGATGGCCTCGGCGAGCATGGTGTAGACGTTCTTCTCCGAACACTGCAACTGACCGGCGATTTGCAGCGGCGTCATGCCGGCTCGGGCCAGGGTGATCAGTTCGTGGCGCACGTCGGCCACGACTTTCGGCGCTTCGACCTGACCGCCGAGCACTTCGAGGAACGCTTCGCCGTAACGCTCCAGCTTGCGTGCACCGACGCCGCTGACCGTGGCCATTTCCGAGAGTGAGGTGGGCTGGCTGCGGAGCATTTCCAACAATGTCGAATCGGGGAAAATGACATACGGCGGCACGCCATGTTCTTCGGCGAGTTTGCGGCGCAGGGCGCGCAAGGCTTCCCACTGCTCGCGCTCTTCGCCCCGCACCAGTTGGCTCGCCTGGCTCTTGCTGCTTTTGGCGGTGGTTTGCGGCTTGAGGTCGCGGCGCAGTTCCAGGGTCACTTCGCCCTTGAGCAGGGGGCGACATGTGTCGCTCAGGCGCAGGCCGCCGTAGCCTTCGAGGTCGATGTCGGCCAGACCACGGGCAACCAGCTGTCGGAACAGCGAGCGCCATTCGCTCTCGCCCATCGCCTTGCCGACCCCGAACACTGAAAGATGCTGGTGACCAATGCTGCGGATTTTTTCGTTGTCCTTGCCCAGCAACACATCGACCAGATGCCCGACACCATAACGCTGGCCGGTACGGTAAATCGCCGAGAGCGCCTGACGGGCCGGCTCGGTGGCGTCCCAGGTCTGCACGCCGTCGACACAGTTGTCGCAATGGCCGCATGGCTCGGGCATGTCTTCGTCGAAGTAGGCGAGCAACGTCTGGCGACGGCAGCGGGTTTCTTCACAGAGCGAGAGCATCGCGTCGAGCTTGTGCTGCTCCAGACGCTTGTGGCGCTCGTCGCCTTCGGAGTTCTGCAACATTTGCTTGAGCATCACCACGTCTTGCAGGCCGTAAGCCATCCAGGCGTCTGCCGGAAGGCCATCACGGCCACCACGACCGGTTTCCTGGTAATAGGCCTCAAGGGACTTCGGCAAATCGAGGTGAGCGACAAACCGCACGTTGGGCTTGTCGATGCCCATGCCGAACGCCACGGTGGCGACCATGATCAAGCCTTCCTCGTTGAGGAAGCGTTTCTGGTGATGGGCCCGGGTTTCGTTGGGCAAACCTGCGTGATACGGCAGCGCAGGGAAGCCTTGTTCACTGAGGAACACCGCCACTTCGTCGACCTTTTTGCGCGACAGGCAGTAAACAATGCCGGCATCGCTGCGCCGCTCGGCCAGGAACGCCAGCAACTGCTTGCGCGGTTGTTCCTTGGGCACGATGCGGTAGAAGATGTTTGGACGGTCGAAACTCGACAGAAAACGTTCGGCATTGTGCAAGTGCAGGCGATCGACGATTTCTTCGCGGGTACGTTTATCGGCGGTGGCCGTCAGGGCGATACGCGGGACGTTCGGGAACAATTCCGCCAATTGGCCCAGTTGCAGGTATTCACGGCGGAAGTCGTGACCCCACTGCGATACACAGTGCGCTTCGTCGATGGCGAACAGGGCAATTTCAAGGCTTTGCAGGAACGCCAGCATGCGCGGCTGGACCAGACGCTCGGGCGCCAGGTAGAGCATTTTCACTTCGCCGCGCTTGATGCGGGCCGCCAGGTCGCGCTGTTGTTCAGCGCTCAGCGTGGAGTTCAATGCAGCCGCCGCGACACCCAGCTCTTCGAGGGTAGCGACCTGGTCGTCCATCAGTGCGATCAGCGGCGAAACCACCACCGCCAGGCCTTCACGCAGCAGTGCCGGGACCTGGAAACACAAGGATTTGCCGCCACCGGTAGGCATCAGTACCAGGGCGTCGCCGCCACTGGCCACGCGCTCAATGATTGCACCCTGACGGCCACGAAAACTGTCGTAGCCGAAGATGTCCTTGAGGACGCGTTGAGCCTGTTCGAGCATAAAAACTCCAAAAATCACAAAAACATCCCTGCAAGGCTGGTTCAGAACCACGCACGCTGCACCGAAAAATCGTAAGGGCGCGTTGCATGACGCTTCACATTTCAGCCGGGACGCCAGCAGGGCATCACAAAACGCGCGAGTATACCCGAGGCCTCCCTCGCACAGGGCACCGCTGATAAGACACATGAAGCAAATCCAATGAAGAACCCTGTGGGAGCGAGCTTGCTCGCGATGGCGGTGGGCCAGTCAACATTGATTTTGAATGTGGCACCGCTTTCGCGAGCAGGCTCACTCCTACAGGGATTGCGGGGTTGCCTGTTCTTACGAGGGTGCAAATATGCCGCGCGGCTGGCCTGAGCGCTCAAGAAGGCCTAGAATTCCCGCATCGAACATTCCCCAAGGTAGCCCTTTAATGTCCTTCGCTGAGCAACTAACCCGTTTGCAAGTCTTCCTCGACGCCGACGAACTGCATGACGAGGCGCTGGACTATGTGGCCGCTCACGGCTACCTCACCGCGCTGTCGATCTGTTCCGAAACCGTTCCTGACCGTGAGTGGATCGACGCCCTCTTCGCCGAAGAACCGCATTACAGCAGCGAAGCGCAGCGCGAAGAGATCGAAGCCACACTGATCGGCCTCAAGGCTCACATTGCCCGCCAACTGGCGTCCGATGAAGAATTCGAACTGCCATGCGACCTGGACCTGGGCGAAGAGCCGGATGATTCCGACCTGCGCGGCTGGTGCATCGGTTTCATGGAAGGTGTGTTCCTGCGCGAAGCAGCCTGGTTCGAAAGTGCCGAAGATGAAGTCAGCGAAATGCTGCTGCCGATCATGGTCGGCTCGGGCCTGTTCGACGAACAGCCAGAGTTCGAAGACATCGCCAAGGATGCCAACCTGATGGACGACATGATCGTTCAGATCCCGGAAGCCCTGACTGCGCTGTACCTGCTGTGCAACGCACCAGACGAAAAACCGGCGATCCTCAAGCCACGTCACCACTAAGGTCTTGCCTATGGACAACCCCATAGGCAACCGCCCCCTGATGTTGCGCTATGTGCTGCTGGCCATCGGCTGGTTGAGCGTAGCGCTGGGGGTGATCGGGATTTTCCTGCCAGTTTTGCCCACCACCCCCTTCCTGTTGCTGGCCGCCGCGTGCTTCGCCCGCAGTTCGCCGCGTTTTTATCAGTGGCTGGTGGAGCATCCACGGCTCGGCCCGTGGATTCGCGACTATCTCGACGGTAACGGCATCCCGCTCAAGGGCAAGGTCTACGCCATCGGACTGATGTGGGCGAGCATCCTGTTCTCCTGCTATCTGGTGCCCCTGCCGTGGGCGCGCGGGTTCATGCTGACCAGCGCCGTGCTCGTCACGGCCTACATCCTCAAGCAAAAAACCCTGCACAAACCCTGAACACCCCCGCCCCTGTAGCAGCTGGCGAAGCCTGCGTTCGGCTGCGAAGCAGTCGTGAAATCAGGCAATGCGGTCGTTCAGTTGAATCCGGGGTTCTGGGTTTACGACTGCTTCCCAGCCGAACGCAGGCTTCGCCAGCTGCTACAGGTCCGTGTATGCAGGTCCGTGCACCCACCCGACAATTTGTCCGCCCTCGCTGAAAACTCCGCCTAGACTTCAGGCATCTGCACGCGAGCAGCCAGACATGTCCCGTCGTCCGCGAAGTCCAGGATGGTCAACGCTCCGACTTCGGCTCGGCGGGTGGCTACTGCTGGCCAGTTTTCTGCTGGCGGGGCTGGGCACAGTCCTGGCCGACTGGGACTTTACGCAGATCCTGCAAACCGCCGAAAAGCGCTATGGCCCCCTCGGCCCGGCCCAGGGAAGAATCGAGGCCTGGAGTCAAATGCTCAAAAGCGAACAGCAGCAGCCCGAGCGCGAGCAACTGAATGCGGTCAATCGGTTCTTCAATCAGCAGCTGAATTTTCAAGACGACACGCGCATCTGGCGTCAGACCGATTACTGGGCCACGCCAGAAGAATCGTTGATCAAGGGCGCCGGCGACTGTGAAGACTACGCGCTGGCGAAATATTTCAGCCTGCGCTACCTCGGGATTCCCAGCGAAAAACTGCGCATTACTTACGTCAAGGCGCTGGCCCAGAATCAGGCGCACATGGTGCTGACCTTCTACAGCACCCCAACGGCCGAACCGCTGGTGCTGGACAACCTGATCAGCGAAATCCGCCCCGCGTCCCAACGCAAGGACCTGTTGCCGGTGTACGCCTTCAATGCCGAAGGCCTGTACTTGCCGGGGGCCAATGGCGGTAAACGCAGCGGCGACACTAAAAAACTGTCGCGCTGGCAAGACGTGTTGAAAAAGATGCAAGCCGAAGGATTCGCCGTAGGCGAAGGCTAGCCGTCACAGCAAGGAGCGATTTATGTCACTGCGCAAACAGTTATTTCTCGCCATTTGCCTGTTCCTGCTGGTGGCCTTCAGTGGCAGTTTTTTTGTCAGCCTGGAAAGCTCCCGCGAACAAACGCTCGGCCAGTTGCGCTCCCACGCCCAGGACGCCGCCACCGCGCTGGGTTTGTCGCTGACCGCACAAATCGACGACCCGGCCATGACCGAACTGATGGTCAGTTCGATTTTCGACAGCGGCTATTTCCGCAGCATTCGCGTGGTCAACATCGTCGATGAAACGGTGTTGGTGGAGCGCAATGCCTCCGCAAAAATCGACGGCGTTCCGCGCTGGTTTGTCCGCCTCGTCAACCTGAGCCCGGAAGGGGGCGACGCGCTGATCATGCGTGGCTGGGAACAGGTAGCGCGGGTCGAAGTGTTGAGCAATCCGCAGTTCGCCCTGGCCAAACTCTGGGACAGTACGCTCGGCAGTCTGATCTGGCTGCTGCTCTGTGGATTGCTCAGCGCGGTGTTCGGTGGCTGGTTGTTACGCCGGCAATTGCGCCCGCTCGACAAAATGGTCAAACAGGCCGAAGCCATCAGCAAACGCGAGTTCCTGAGCCTGCCGAAACTGCCACGCACACCGGAATTGCGGCGCGTGGTGCTGGCGATGAACCAGATGGTCGAGAAACTCAAGGCGCTGTTCGCCGAAGAAGCCACCCGCAGTGAAAAACTGCGGGCCGAGTCCTATCAGGACAGCCTCACGGGCCTGGCCAATCGCCGTTTGCTGGATGAACAATTGGCCGATCAGTTGCTGATCAGCGAACAGAGCAGCGCCGGCCATTTACTGATGTTGCGGGTCAACGACCTGATCGGCCTCAACCAGCGCCTGGGTGGTCAACGCACCGATGCATTGATCAGCGCTGTCGGCGAACTGCTCAAGCGTCTGACGCATTTGCCGGAACGTCGCACCTGGTTGGCGGCACGCAATCGCGGCGGGGAGTTCAGCCTGCTGACGCCGGGCCTGGATGGCGCCGACGCCGAACGCCTGGCCTCGGAAATCAGTGCGACCCTGGAAAACCTGCGCCTGACCGGCGCCAGCGATTGCATGCCGGTGGCGCATTTGGGCATCGTCCCCTACCACCCCGGCGAACCGGCCAGCGACGTGCTGCTGCGCCTCGATCAAGCACTGACGCAAGCCCGGCAACATCCCGAGCGGCCGTGGGTCCATCTGGCCGACACCGCCACCGCGAATAACCACTCCCAGCATGACTGGCGCAGCTGGATCGACGACGCCCTGACCCACGGCAAACTGCAACTGTATTTCCAACCGGTCGTGCAATGCGCCGACACCAGCCAGGTGCTGCACCACAAAGTCCTCGCGCGTCTGCTCGACCCGCAGGGCGAGGCGATTGCGGCCGGGCATTTCCTGCCGTGGATCGAGCGTCTCGGCTGGTCCGCGCGGTTCGACCTGACGATGCTCGAAGCGACCCTCGACTATCTTGTCGTCAACCGCTGGCCCCTGGCGTTGAGCCTGTCCGGTAGCACCCTGCGTGACCCGGCGCAGCTGCGACAAATCATCGACCTGCTTGATTCACTGCCGGAACTGGCACCCCTGCTGACCCTGGAGATCGACGAACGCCAACTGCCGCCGCCGGAAGAGTTGCAGCGCCTGAGCCATAGCCTGCTCGATACCGGCTACCGCATCGGCTTGCAGCACTTTGGTGGCAGCTTCAGCCAGATCGGCAACCTGACGCAGCTCGGGTTGGCGTATTTGAAAATCGATGGCGCGTACCTCCGCAGCATTGACGTGCAGCCTGACAAGCGGCTGTTTATCGATGCGATTTATCGGGCGACCAACAGCATTGATCTGCCATTGATTGCGGAGATGGTGGAGACGCAGGGGGAGTTGGAGGTGATTCGGGAACTGGGGTTGTTTGGGGTGATGGGGCGGTTGATCGGGCCGCCGGAGCCGATGTGAGCGGTATGACCGCACGTCTTAAATCTGTGTGTACCTGTCAGATCTGACAGTAGCCGGCTGCTCCGGACCGGGTGTCTGATACCCATCAGCCCATCCTATCCTTCAGGAGTTACCCCATGACCAGCGTTCAAGCCGACGCTTTCGATAACACGGTTTTGGTGCTCTATGCCCCCAGAGTGCCCGAAGCCACCGAGCCGGTCGTGGGCGCAGATGTTGGCGTACCCCTGCGTATTTATGACCTGGCCCCCATGGGCGCTACTGTTTTGATTGATCCCTACCTGGGTCAAGAACCGGGCGATACCGTCTCCCTCAATCTGAACGGTCAGCCCGGCATCGACAGTCAACTCACTCAGGCCGAGGACGACACCGTCACCCTCTACATTCCGAAAAAGTTGCTATTCGCCGACATCATCAATCGCCTGACCTATACCGTCACGCGCAGCAGCCAGAACATGGGCACTTCCGAGCCACCGCTGGAGCTACTGTACAACGCCATTCGGCCCGGCAATCAGGACACGGATCCCGGCGAGGATGGCCACTCCCGGCTGGAGCTGATTTTGCCGGATGCCATTAAAAATGGTGTCGGCCCGGACTTTCCCGCAACGGGCGCTCAAGTGTGCGTCTCCTACCCGTTTTGCCGGGCCCACGACCTCATCCGCCTGAACTGCAATGGCCACGATGTGTTTCACAAGGTCACGGAACTGCAAGCGCCCAGTCCCGGTTCCGACGAGCCTGTCACCGTGTGTTTCACTGTGAGCCGCGTCGATCTGGAGACTGCCAGGGACCATCCGCAATTCAAGTTTTCCTACACGGTCACCGACCAGCTCGGTAATGGGCCCGATACCGATTCCCCCTGGTCGGCGACGCAGATCGTGGATGTGGACCTGGCCGGCAGCCGCTTGCCGATGCCCATCCTGCGGGAAATCCAGAGCGACGCGGCAGACGACCCCAGCCTCATCGACCTGGAAAAACTGGGCAAGAATCCGCTGCTGCTGATTGTGCTGACCAACGATCCGCGCTTCCTGCCCGGCGATACTCTCAGTGCGACCTACACCGCCAAAGTCACCGGCCAGCCAGACGTGGTGGTGACGGCAAATGGCGTCGTCGACGCGGACGAGTTCGGGCAGAAAAAACCTTGCGTGTTGCAAGTGCCCAACGACAGCGTCATTGCCGGCAGCCTGGTGACGGCAACGTATCAGTTGTTCAGAAACGGCACGCCGATCGGCACCTCCCGAGTGGCCTCGGCCCGGGTCATCGGCGAAGGCTTGCCGGACCTGTTCGCGCCAAGGCTGCAGAAATCCGTCAATGCCGTGCTCGATCCGCTGGACGTCGCCAACCTGCAAGGCGCCAACGGCCAGGTTGAAGTGCTTGGCCACCGCGTGGGCGACACAGTCCAGCTCATTGTGGAGGGCGCCCCCGGTGCGGGCTCTCCCACCTTCACCGCCCAGCCTCTGAACGCCAATAGCCGCGCCAACTTCCCGCTGGACAAGGCGTTCGTTGCGGCGAACATGGGTAAACCGGTCAAGCTCAGTTACCTGCTGTTTCGTGACGGCAAGTCCTATGTGTCGCCAGTGTTGAACGCGTCCATTGGCCGGATCCCGGATAGCCATCCCGGTTTACCGACACCGCACGTCGACGGTTCACCGGGTACGACACTGGATGTGAGCAAACTGCAGGCCACGGATCAGCTCCGGGTGGCTGAGTGGCCCCATCAGGTGCTGGGGCAAAATGTCTGGTTGCGGTATGACGGATTCGATATGAATGGCGCCCCGGTTTACTTCGACGACCGCACTGGCGAGCCCCATGGCACGCTTCCCGGGTTGGGTCGGCCAGTGCCGCTTGATTGGTTGAAAACACTGAAGGATGGCAGTGCGCTGACGATCAGTTTCAGGGTGAATTTTGAGGGTGTTGCCGACAATGCAACAGCAGTGTCATTTCCGTCACGCGGGTACATCGTTAAATCCGCTGTCCTGATCATCGACCCATCCGACATGATTCTGGACGGCTTCGCAGTTCATGCCGATGTCACCTGGACATTTTCTGGCTTAGACGCACCGAACAATACCGCTACTCGCATTCCAACGGGGGGACCCCCTCCTTACACCTATACCTCCGACAACCCAACGATTGCATCAGTCATGGATGGCAAGGTGGTTGGGACGGGCAATGGCCGCACAACGATACGGATCACGGACAACAGCGGTATTACCGCCAATTTCCAGGTGCAAGTATCCAATGTGTATCGATTGATCGTTAGTCCCAAAAAAATGAACCATGCCGAAGGCACCGCCTGGGCAGCGAGCCACGGCCAAATTGTCGATTTCCAGGATGTCAGCCTAAGAGAGATCCTGTTAACCGATATCTACAGAAAATGGCCAAAAACATCCGAATACCTGGATAACACTGGGGCTAATACAATCCGAATCGCTCGCATTCCGGTACCGGCACAAGGTAATCAAGATTCGCACCTGTCGATTAGGTACAACACAAACGAACGACCCGTTTGGTACTTTCATTCAACTCCACTCCCCTACACCGTCACCACATGGGTGTTGAAGCAATAACCCCTCTGCATGGCGTTATGGATATTGGGCAAATAAAAACGAAATGTTTAAAAGACATCTCCAGACACTCACTCAGGCTACACATCCTTGCGCCGTTACCTACGACTGCGCCAGAATCCGCCGGCTTGTGCGCCTAAGGGCCGGGCTCTATTGTTTCCCGGTCGCTGACGAATCAGCGATCGGGTTTAGCGACCCGAACCTTTGTAGGCGCAACAGCGCTCCAAACACTCTTGCAGACAGTTCATGTTTGCGATTGTTGTCATGGCGGCTGTGCGCGGGAGATCTTTGGATCTGCCGGGCGCCTACACCCGGTTCGCTAACCTGCGTGCAGCCGCCACCCTCACTTGTTTAGCGACAAGTATTGGTGGCTCCATTTTCTGTAGGAGTTTCACCATGTTCAAAATCACACCCAACCCACCCGAAACCGACGACGTTTCCCCCTACGAATCCACCGATTCCAAAAAGCTCAACAACGCCGTCGACCGCGCCCTCGATTACTACCTCAAACCGGTCATTCCCAAAGACACGCCGCGCAAGCCCAGCACCATTTTCTTCATTGCTCCCGAGACCGATGACGAAACCTTGCTGGTCAACGCCTGTGAGTCATTGGCGTCCGCCAGCATCATGCTGAGCGATTTCGCCGGGCAACTGAACGGTACACAACGCCACACCCTGCTCGGCATTCAACACTCCGTGATGTTGGGTGAACTGGCAGTGAACCGGATGCTGGATAACGTCGACCCGCAAGGCTAACGAAGTCTCTGTACCGAACGGACAACAAAAAACCCGCCATTCCTTACCCAGGAATGGCGGGTTTTGTCGTTTCAGACGTCAGGTCACACGGTGTCCACCTTCAACGAATGGTCATTGAGCATGCCAGTGATGATGGTCGCCGTGTCATGCCCCCCGGCCACCACACCGCCCGCCCCCGGCGTGACACCGTAGTGGCTGGCGAGGTCGACGCCCGCCAGGTCGATGGTCTGGTTCGGCGTGGCGCCGGCCATGGCGCTGACATCAATGCTGGTGATTACCGAGGCACCGCTGCCGACCACTTTGAAATGCAGGTAGTCATCCAGCGAGGCCGTGGTGCTGTTTTCTCCTTGCAACAGTTGCGACAAATCGAGTTTGTCGGTGCCTGGGGTGAAGTCGGTGACGACGTCGTGGCCGCTGTTGCCTTTGAGCCACTGGAAGGTGTCGGCCCCTGCCCCGCCCGTGAGGGTGTTGTTACCCAACCCGCCAATCATGAAGTCGTCACCACCGCCACCCTTGAGGATGTCGTCGCCCAACCCGCCGTTGATGACGTTGCTGTTGTTGTCACCCGTGAGGGCATCATTGAAATTGGAGCCGACCAGGTTTTCGATGCCGGTGAGGGTGTCAGTGCCAGCGCCTCCTGTGTTTTGCGGGGTGAGCAAGCTCAGGTCAACCGTGACCCCGGCAGTGGCGTGGGTGTAATTCACGGTGTCAATACCCGTGCCGCCGTCGAGCAGGTCATTGCCCGTGCCGCTGAACAGCAAGTCATTGCCAGCGCCGCCATGCAGTTCGTTGTTGCCGGTGCCAGCGGTGAGCACGTCGTTGCCGTCGCCAGCGTTGATGATGTTATTGCCGGTGCCCGCCACCATGACGTCGTCGCCCGCAGTGCCGGTGAGGGTGTGGCCGTCCTGGTAGGTGATGGTCACGGCCGCGGTATCGCTGCCGCCGTGGTTGTCGCTGGCGGTGTAGGTGCCGTGGGCGTCCGGTGTGCTGTCATGGGCGCCGGCGTAGTTGACGGTCATGGTCAGCTGGTAGTTCTCGTCTCCTTTGGCGTTGCCGCCACTGGTGTTTTCGATGTTGGTGATGTGGACCCGGTAAGTCCCATCCGCCGAGGCGGTGATCGTCTCTCCGTCCCCGATGCTGATGAAGGCGCCGCCATTGAGGGAGTACTCCATGGTGATGTGCCCGGCCGCCAGGTTGTGATCCAGATTGAGGGTTTCACCCGCTTTCAGCTTCACGGTGATGAGGTCTTCATCGTTGGCGTTGTTGCCAGTCACCTGCCCCAGATAACCGCTGACCACCAGCAATGCCGTCATCGCCGCAGTATTGCCCGCAAAGGCATTGCGCACGTCGGCCAGGTTCTGGTTGGCCGCGGTGTCATTGGTGCCTTTGAAATTGATCGCGCCGGTGCCGGTGAAGTCCGCGCCCTTGGCCACCCAACCGGTAGCGAAGTTGGTGGGCGATGCGGTCAGCGGATCCTTGTCGGCATCGGTGTCGTTGGCCAGCAGCAACTCGCCCGGCACCACGATATTGCCCGACATCACGTTGGTGATGATGTGGTCATCGACGGCCACCGGTGCCGCGTTCGGAATGACTTTGACCGTCAGCGTGGAGCTTGCCAGGTCGCCGTCGTTGTCGCTGACGGTGAAGCCGATGTTTTCGGTGATTACCACCGACGTGAATTTTTGCGAGGTGTAGGTGTATTCACCGGTGTCGAGGTTAACCACCAGCGTGCCGCCATTGTTGGTGGCGATACTGATGCTGTTGTTCACCGTGTTGAACGTGCCGTGGTTGACGCCGCCACTGAAGGTCAGCGAACCCTGGTTGGTGTTGCCTTTAGGGTCGAAGGTGTACGTGGTGCCGTCAACCGTAAGGGTTTTGATGAAGCCGCCATCAGCGCCGAATGTGCCGCCCTCCAGCAGCGTACCGGTGACCGGCGCGCCGACCACTGTGCCCGAGAGCACCGAGTTGAGTTGGTTGAGGTCGGTTACCACCACCGCGTTGTTGTCGGTGTGGGTGCTGCCGTCATAGGCGATCGGGTTGAGGTTGGCGTTGCTCACGCCGCTGCCCAGGCCGATCGCATAGTTCTTGATGCCGTTGGCGTCGAGGAAGGCTTTCAACGTTGCCTCGTCCGACGCACCGATGTCCTGGCCGGTGGTCGGTTTGCCATCCGAGAAGAAGTACCCGACGTTCTGCGCACCGGTCAGTTTGCCGGACGTATTGAACGCTGTCTGAAGCATTGCCACGGCAGCATCGTAGTTGGTGCCACCGCCCGCGGACAGCCCGGCAAGCAGTGTCTTGGCGGTTGCCACGTCGACCCACACCGACGTCCTGTCAGAGGCGGTGCTGCTGAAGGTGACAAGCTGCACTTTCACATCGCCCAGGTCATCGTATTTGTCGAGCAAGGCGCTGATGGCCTGCTTGGCCAACTCCAGCCGCGACAGGCCCGGCACGCCGGAGTCGTCGGCCATACTGCCGGAGATGTCGAGCACGATCAGAATGTTGGAGTCGATCTCCACCGCTGCCACAGAGCGATCCGAGGCCACCGCTGTGGGCACGTCATCGACAATGTTGACGATGATGGTGCTGGTGACGCTGTTGCCCGCGGCATCGGTGGCTTTGTAGGTGAAGCTTTCGCTCAGGGTGTTTGGCCCGTCATTGGCGTTCGGCGAGGTTTTGGGCGCCGAGGTGAGCGTATAGGTGTAAGTGCCGTTGGCGTTGAGCAGGATCTGCCCGTACGAGCCAGTGGCGCTGCCGACCAGGCTGTAGGTGAGCCCGCCGATGCCGCCGGTGACTGAACCGACCAGCGTGCCGGCGGCGGTTTCCCCGGTGTTGCCCGGGTCGCTGCCGGTGACAGTGCCCGCCGCCAGGTCCTGAACGTCCTGGTTCAGGTCGAGGGCTTTTTCGTAGACCGTCACGTCCTGGTCAATCACCGCTTTGAGGCTCGTGTCAGTGATATTGATGGTGATGGTGGTGGTGCTTTCGTCGCCATCGGAATCGCGAATGGTGTAGGTGAACGTGTCGGTGGCACCTGCGTCACCCACTGAGTTCGGGTTGCTGTGGTACACGGCGTTACCGGCCGCATCCAGCGTCAGGTAGCCGTAGGTGCCATTGATATTGAGGCCCACTCCCCCGCTCGCCGGGGTCCCTGTGTTGCCGCCGGCCCGTACACCCACCACCGCCCCACCCGCTGCGGCACCATCGGCGCCGAGGACGTCGTTGCCCAGGACGCTGATGTTGACCGTTGAACCTTCGGCCGCGTTGGCGGTGTTCGGGGCAGCGGTAGGCAAGTCATCGACAATGTTGACATTGATCTGACCCGACGCAGTGCTGCCGTCGCCGTCCGTGGCCACCACGTTGAAGTTCTCGGTGAGGCTGTTGGCGCCGTTGGCGTTTGGATGCGCTTCGTTGTCGACCAGGGTGTAGCTGTAGCTGACCACGCCTGTCGTCGGGTTGTAGCCAGTGATGGTCAGCGTGCTGCCCAACGGCGTGACGATCGATTGTGGGAAGCCGGCGGCGACACCACCGACCACCACATGAATACCGCCGACGTCGAGGGTTTGCAGTCCATCGAGCGCGGTCACGGTGAAGGTGCCGTTTTGAGTCAGCGCCGGAGTGTTCGGGTTGCTGCCGTCGCTGAGGTTTTTCTCGTAGACGGTGAGTTCGCCGCCGTAAACATCCAGCCCACTGATGGTCACCGGATCGTCGTTGTTGTGGATGTTCAACACCAGATTGGCGGTGCTGGTATCGCCGTCRGCATCGGTGATGGTGTARGTGAAGKTYTCGGTGCCGTTGCCATTGCCGTGCAGCGCTTTGAAGTCGGCATCGCTGGTGTTCAGGGTGTAGGTGTACGTGCCGTTGGCATTCAGCACCAACGTGCCGTAAGTGCCGGTGAAGGTGCCGGCAGTGATCGGCCCGGCGTTGGGGCCGGTCGGCACGCGGTCGGCGCCCTGSACGTCGTTGGTCAGCACGTTGCCGTTGAGGGTGAGCAGGGTTTCCGAGGCRGTCCCGGCGTTGCTGTCGTTCACGCCTTTTGGCAGGTCATCGACGATGTTGACGTCGAGGTTGGCATTGGCGGTGGTGCCGTTGTCGTCGACTACGGTGACGGCGAACTGCTCGGAGAGCGTGTTGGCGCCGTTGGCGGTTGGGCTGTAACTGACCACGCCGGTGGTGGCGTCGAACCCGGTGATGGTCAGCGTACTGCCCAACGGGGTGACGATCGATTGYGGGAAACCGGCGGCCACGCCACCGACGACCACATGCAGACCACCGATATCCAGCGTCTGCACACCGTCGAGGGCAGTGATAGTGAAAGTGCCGTTTTGCGTCAGCGCCGGGGTATTCGGGTTGCTGCCGTCGCTGAGGTTTTTCTCGTAGACGGTGAGYTCGCCGCCGTAAACATCCAGCCCACTGATGGTCACCGGATCGTCGTTGTTGTGGATGTTCAACACCAGATTGGCGGTGCTGGTATCGCCGTCAGCATCGGTGATGGTGTARGTGAAGGTTTCCGTGCCATTGCCATTGCCGTGCAGGGCTTTGAAGTCGGCATCGCTGGTGTTCAGGGTGTAGGTGTACGTGCCGTTGGCGTTGAGCACCAAGGTGCCATAAGTGCCGGTGAAGGTGCCGGCAGTGATCGGGCCAGCGTTGGGACCGGTCGGTACGCGGTCGGCGCCCTGCACGTCGTTGGTCAGCACGTTGCCGTTGAGGGTGAGCARGGTTTCCGAGGCCGTGCCGGCGTTGCTGTCGTTCACGCCTTTTGGCAAATCGTCGACGATGTTGACGTCGAGGTTGGCGTTGGCAGTGGTGCCGTTGTCGTCGACCACGGTGACGGCGAACTGCTCGGASAGCGTGTTGGCGCCGTYRGCGGTTGGGTGCGCTTCGTTATCGACCAGGGTGTAGCTGTAACTGACCACGCCGGTGGTGGCGTCRAACCCGGTGATGGTCAGCGTGCTGCCCAATGGGGTGACGATGGATTGCGGGAAACCGGCGGCGACACCACCGACGACCACATGCAGACCACCGACGTCGAGGGTTTGAACGCCATCGAGCGCGGTGATGGTGAAGGTGCCGTTTTGCGTCAGCGCCGGGGTATTCGGGTTGCTGCCGTCGCCGAGGTTTTTYTCGTAGACGGTGAGCTCGCCGCCGTAAACATCCAGCCCACTGATGGTCACCGGATCGTCGTTGTTGTGGATGTTCAACACCAGATTGGCGGTGCTGGTATCGCCGTCAGCATCGGTGATGGTGTAAGTGAAGTTCTCGGTGCCGTTGCCATTGCCGTGCAGCGCTTTGAAGTCGGCATCGCTGGTGTTCAGGGTGTAGGTGTASGTGCCGTTGGCATTCAGCACCAACGTGCCGTA
>NZ_MPAK01000001.1:1512320-1537518 GCF_002000165.1 Pseudomonas sp. C9
GTTGTTGTGGATTTGCAGCACCAGCGTCGCACTGCTGGTGTCGCCGTCCGAGTCGGTGATGATGTAGGTGAAGTTCTCGGTGCCGTCGCCATTGCCGTGCAGGGCTTTGAAATCCGCATCGCTGGTGTCGAGGGTGTAGGTGTAGGTGCCATTGGCGTTGAGCACCAGGGTGCCGTAAGTCCCGACGAACGTGCCTGGGGTAATCGGTCCGGTATTTTCCCCCGTGATCACGCGGTCGGCGCCCTGTACATCGTTGGTCAGCACATTGCCGTTGAGGGTGAGCAGGGTTTCCGAGGCAGTGTCGGCGTTGCTGTCGTCGACGCCTTGAGGCAGGTCATCGACGATGTTGATGTCGAGGTTGGCGTTGGCAGTGGTGCCGTTGTCGTCCACTACAGTGACAGCGAATTGCTCGGACAGGGTATCGGGGCTGTTGGCGGTTGGATGCGCCAAGTTGTCCACCAGGGTGTAGCTGTAACTCACCACGCCGGTGGCGGCGTCGAACCCGGTGATGGTCAGCGTACTGCCCAACGGCGTGACGATCGATTGCGGGAAGCCGGCGGCGACACCACCGACGACCACATGCAGACCACCGATATCCAGCGTCTGCACACCGTCGAGGGCGGTGATGGTAAAGGTGCCGTTTTGCGTCAGCGCCGGGGTGTCCGGGCTGCTGCCGTCGCTGAGGCTTTTCCACCAGGGTGTAGCTGTAACTCACCACGCCGGTGGCGGCGTCGAACCCGGTGATGGTCAGCGTACTGCCCAACGGCGTGACGATCGATTGCGGGAAGCCGGCGGCGACACCACCGACGACCACATGCAGACCACCGATATCCAGCGTCTGCACACCGTCGAGGGCGGTGATGGTAAAGGTGCCGTTTTGCGTCAGCGCCGGGGTGTCCGGGCTGCTGCCGTCGCTGAGGCTTTTCTCGAAAACGGTCAGCTCGGCGCCTTCGATATTGAGGCCGTCAATCGTGACCGGGTCATCGTTGTTGTGGATTTGCAGCACCAGCGTCGCACTGCTGGTGTCGCCGTCCGAGTCGGTGATGATGTAGGTGAAGTTCTCGGTGCCGTCGCCATTGCCGTGCAGGGCTTTGAAATCCGCATCGCTGGTGTCGAGGGTGTAGGTGTAGGTGCCATTGGCGTTGAGCACCAGGGTGCCGTAAGTCCCGACGAACGTGCCTGGGGTAATCGGTCCGGTATTTTCCCCCGTGATCACGCGNGTTGTTGTGGATTTGCAGCACCAGCGTCGCACTGCTGGTGTCGCCGTCCGAGTCGGTGATGATGTAGGTGAAGTTCTCGGTGCCGTCGCCATTGCCGTGCAGGGCTTTGAAATCCGCATCGCTGGTGTCGAGGGTGTAGGTGTAGGTGCCATTGGCGTTGAGCACCAGGGTGCCGTAAGTCCCGACGAACGTGCCTGGGGTAATCGGTCCGGTATTTTCCCCCGTGATCACGCGATCGGCGCCCTGTACATCGTTGGTCAGCACATTGCCGTTGAGGGTGAGCAGGGTTTCCGAGGCAGTGTCGGCGTTGCTGTCGTCCACGCCTTGGGGCAAGTCATCGACGATGTTGATGTCGAGGTTGGCGTTGGCGGTGGTGCCGTTGTCGTCGACTACGGTGACAGCGAATTGCTCGGACAGGGTATCGGGGCTGTTGGCCGTTGGGTGCGCCAAGTTGTCGACCAAGGTGTAGCTGTAACTGACCACGCCGGTGGTGGCGTCGAACCCGGTGATGGTCAGCGTGCTGCCCAACGGCGTGACGATCGATTGCGGGAAGCCGGCGGCGACACCACCGACGACCACATGCAGACCACCGATATCCAGCGTCTGCACACCGTCGAGGGCGGTGATGGTAAAGGTGCCGTTTTGGGTCAGCGCCGGGGTGTCCGGGCTGCTGCCGTCGCTGAGGCTTTTCTCGAAGATGGTCAGCTCGCCGCCGTCGACATCGAGACCATCGATGGTCACCGGGTCATCGTTGTTGTGGATTTGCAGCACCAGGTTGGCGGTGCTGGTGTCGCCGTCCGCATCCGTCAGCGTGTAGGTGAAGGTTTCCGAGCCGCTGCCACCGCCATGCAACGCTTTAAAATCGGCACCGCTGGTGTCGAGGGTGTAGGTGTACGTGCCGTTTGCGTTGAGCACCAGGGTGCCATAGGTCCCGGTGAAGGTGCCGCCAATTACCGGGCCGCTGTCAGGGCCGGTGGAAATGCGGTCCGCGCCCTGAGTGTCGTTTGGCAGGACGCTGCCGGTCAGGGTCAGCAAGGTTTCCGACGCAGTGTCGGCGTTTCCGTCATCGACCGCCTTGGGTACGTCGTCAGTGATGTTGATGTCCAGCGTGCCAGTGGCAGTGTCGCCGTTGCTATCGCCCGCCACCACAGTGAACTGTTCGCTGAGGTTGTTGGCGCCATCGCCGGCCGAATGGGTGTCGTTGCCGTTGAGGGTGTAGCTGTAACTCACCACGCCCGTGAGCGAGTTGTAACCGGTGATGGTCAGGGTATTGCCCAGTTGAGTGGTGATCGACTGCGGAAAACCAGCGGCCACCCCGCCACTGATCACATTGATGCCGCCGATGCTCAGGCTGTTCAACCCGTCCGGTGCCGACACGCTGAACGTTCCGTTCTGAGTCAGCGCGCCCGGATTGCTCGCAGAACCGTCAGCCAGGTTGGCTTCGCTGACGGTCAGTTCGCCGCCCGTCACCGACAGGCCATTGAGCGTGACCGGGTTGTTGACCGGGATTAGCGGAGCTACCTCGACGGTCGGAGTTAGCGGTGGTGCCACGACGGCCGGGGTGCCGTCGGCGTTCTGGATATCGGCGTTGTGCCGTTCTTCCGGGAATTCGGGAATGCTGCCAAACCCAGCCGTCGGGAAGCCAATGGTCGGGTCAACCCGCCCGCCCACTTCTTCGAGCATGACAAAACTGTGGCCGCCGCCCAAAGCACCGCCGGCCGCCCCGGTCGAACCACCTGGCCCGGCCGCCGTGGCTTCACCGGTCTGGGTCGGGTCAGCGCCGGCCGCGATGGCTTTTTGCAGTTGCTCGACATCGGTCAGTTGCGCTTCGCTCGGCGTCACCGCCTCAGAGGTGCCGACGTGCGGCGACTCATTGGCGAGGAGCTGCGTGGTCATTTGCAGGCTGCTGTCACGCCCGAGGGTCAGTTCCTGGCCATTTTTCAGATGAACGGCCACTGCGCCTTCGGCTCCGGTAACCAGTTGCTCGCCGGCGAACAATCGATCGCCCTCGACCAACGCACGCCGGGTGCCATCGCTCGCAACCGCGAACACCTGACCAATGACTTTACTGACGGTACCGATGAGCGTAGCCATGTGCATTTCCTCCGCTGCCAACAGCTGTCGTCGGCATCCTGTTTGTCAGCGAAGAATGTGCTCATGGTTAAAACCAGGTGGCTGCGCGGCTCGCCTGCAGGGAGGGTTTACCGGAGTAAACCGCCGCCCTGGCGAAGAACTCGCCCAGCGTGTCGATCAACGGCAATGTTTGCGACTGTGGGATAAACCCTATGCAATCAATGGCTTCGGGGCCCACTAGTGTCGCGATTTGCCTGATGAACGATGCGTAACAGTCCTGATCCAGTCGAGTGACAAAAAACCGTCACCCCCTACCGTTACGCCTTCCTCCCCTCCAGCACTTCCCCGCCCTATGTCGATAAGTGGATGGAACTTTTGTTAAAACCCCTGGAAGCTCCCTAAAGCTCATAATTCAAGGGCTTTCGTATTGAACAATGTGCTGGAATTTGCTGACGGCATAAGTTTTTTTTGGCATAAGGATTATGAAAAATATTTCTTAGCTACGCTCTAGAATGTTCTTAGCTCTGTTGTTACAAGGGTGAAACGGTTTTACCTATAAATGCCGTCAAATAATTGGCGACTAATAAGCACCATCAGGAATTCAGGGAGATGCACCCATGCGCGTTTTAACCCCCCTTTGCAGCGCGGTTCTGCTGGCCATGGCCTGCACTTCCAACGCTCAAGCCATGTCGTTGACCGAGGCGATCCAGAGCACTATCGCGACCCACCCGGAACTGGCCTCGCGAGTGGACGCGCGCCTGTCCGCGGATGAGCAGGTGAAAGTTGCCAAAGGGGGCTTTTATCCATCAGTTGATCTGAACGCCGCCTACGGGCGCGGGTACAGCGACAACACCAACACCCGGGCATTCGGCAATCACCACACTGAAACCCTCAATTACACCCAGTCGGAACTGCGCCTGCGGCAAATGCTGTTCGACGGTTTCAACACCTCGAACGAAGTAGCGCGCACCAAAGACGTGGCCAACTCCCGCGCTTATTACGCGCAAGGCACCGCTCAGGACCTGGCGCTGCGCACCATCGAGGTTTACCTTGAAGTCCTCAAGCGCCGTGAACTGGTGACCCTGGCCACGAACAACCTGCAAGCCCACTTGCGCGTCAACGACCAGATTGGCCTTCGCACCCAACGTGGCGTCGGCAGCAACGCTGACTCCGATCAATCCGGCGCCCGTCGCGCACTGGCACAAAACAACCTCGACACCGCCGAAGTCGATCTGGCGGACGCCGAGTCGAACTTCTACGCCGTTGTAGGGCGCATCCCCGATGAGCTCGAAACACCGCCATCGATCCGCGGCGAAGTACCCACCGCCCTGCCGGAAGCCCAGCAGAGCATGGTGGAGAACAACCCGTACCTGAAATCCGCCCAGGCGGACGTGCAATCGGCCGAGAGCCAGTACGAAGTCGCCAAATCGCCGTTCTACCCACGCTTCGACGCCGAAGCCGCGGTGGGCGCGAACAACAACGTGCAAGGCGATGAAGGCCATGACAACGAGTGGCGTGTGGGTGTAGTGATGAACTACAACCTGTTCCGAGGCGGCAGCGACAAGGCGCGCCTGGCTTCCGATGCGCACCAGATCAACCAGGCAATGGACATCCGCAACAACGCCCTGCGCCAGCTCAACGAGAACATTCACCTGGCCTGGAACGCCATGGTCAATGCGAAGAAACAAACCCCGACCGCCCGCGAATACGCCGAAACCAGTAAACGCGTGCGCATTGCGTATCAGGATCAGTTCGGCCTCGGTCAACGGACACTGCTCGACTTGCTCGACAGTGAAAACGAGCTCTACAACGCCAACCGCCGCTACACCGAAGTGCGCTATACCGAGGAGTTCTCGATGTACCGCGTACTGGCTAACATGGGCCAGCTACTGAGCAAGCAACGGGTGGTATTGCCCGCCGATGCGATCGCCTCCACCGAAGTGAAGAACGAAGCCCGTTTGCCTGAATTGAAGTAGCTCACTGGAGCGATCAATGTGACCAGCATGGAATCCGGCAACACCGGTGTCGATCCGCGCCTGAGCTTCGATGACCCGCTTCTGGACGGTCTGTTGATCCTCTGCAAACTCCACGGCGCGACCGTCAGTCGCGCCAGCCTGAGTGCGGGGCTACCGCTGGACAAACAACGCTTGAGCCTGGACCTGCTGCCCCGCGCAGCGGCCCGGGCCAGTCTGCAGGCGCGTTTGTTGCGCCGCGAGCTGGGGGACATTTCTGCCCTCAACCTGCCCGTGATGTTGATCCTCAATAATGGCCGCACGGCCATCCTGCGCCGCTTCGGCGATGACGGTCAGGTGTTGATCCTGCCCAGCGAAGCCGACGGCGGCGAACAATGGGTCAGTCGTGAAGAACTGGCCGAAAATTACAGTGGCCAGGCCTTGTTTGCCCGGCCACGCCATGAACTCGAAGACTTGCGCTCGCCCTTGGTGCCGCGAGTGCATGCCTGGTTTCGCGACACGTTGAAACTGTCGAAATGGCTGTACAGCGATGCGATTCTGGCGAGTTTTTTGATCAACCTGCTCGGGTTGATGGTGCCGCTGTTCGTGATGCAGACCTACGATCGGGTGGTGCCGAACCAAGCCACTTCGACCTTGTGGGTGCTGTCGATCGGTTTGCTGATCGGCACCGGTTTCGAACTGGTGCTGCGCGTCGTGCGTGCGCATTTGCTGGACACCGCCGGGAAGAAAACCGACGTAATCCTTTCGGCGACCTTGTTCGAACGCATCACTGGCATGTCGATGAAGGCACGCCCGGCGACCATCGGTGGCTTCGCCCAGAGCATTCATGACTTCCAGGGCCTGCGCGAGTTTCTCACGGCGGTCACCCTGACCAGCCTGATCGACCTGCCCTTCGCTGTATTGATGCTGGTGGTGATCGGCTTGCTCGGCGGCTGGCTGGTGGTGATTCCGTTGCTGGCGTTTCCGATCACGATCCTCTTCGCGATGGTGATCCAGGTGCGCCTGCGCGATACCGTGCAAAAAAGCCTGAGCCTGGGCGCCGAACGCCAAGCCTTGCTGATCGAAACGCTCGGCGGCCTGGAAACCCTGAAAGCCTGTAGCGCCGAAAGCGAGCGCCAGCACAAATGGGAAAGCACCCACGGCGCCCTCACCCGCCTCGACAGCCATGCGCGCAACCTTTCGGCGCTGGCCACCAACGGCACCTTGTTCATCCAGCAGTTCTCCGGCATGGCGACCATCGTCGCCGGGGTCTACAGCATCATCGCCGGCAACCTCAGCGTCGGTGCGCTGGTGGCGACCTACATGCTCGGTAGCCGTGTGCTCGCGCCGCTTGGGCAGATTGCCGGTTTGATCACCCGTTACCAGCAAGCGCAACTGACCATGAAAAGCACTGACGCGCTGATGGGTCTGCCGCAGGAGCGTGACGCCAAACAGCGGCCGCTGGAACGCACGCAACTGCAAGGTGCCCTTGAGGTCAGCGGCGTGACCTTCCACTACAACGGCCAGAACGCTCCGGCACTGGCCAACGTCAGCTTTAGCATGAAACCGGGTGAACGCATCGGCATCATCGGCCGTAGCGGTTCGGGCAAAAGCACCCTGGCCCGGCTGGTGATGGGTTTCTATGAGCCGGAAGAAGGCCAGTTGTTGCTCGACGGTCTCGACTTGCGGCAACTGGATGTCGCCGACCTGCGCCAGCAAATTGGTTACGTCGCCCACGACCTGCCGCTGCTGGCGGGCAGCCTGCGCGACAACCTGACCCTGGGCGCCCGCTACATCAGCGATTCACGGATGCTCGAAGTCGCCGAACTGACAGGCGTCACCGAACTGGCTCGCCAGCATCCTCAAGGCTTCGACCGGCCGGTGGGTGAACGCGGGCAGTTGCTGTCCGGCGGTCAACGCCAGGCAGTGTTGCTGGCCCGGGCCTTGTTGCTCGATCCGCCGATCATGTTGCTCGACGAACCGACCAGCGCCATGGACAACAGCAGCGAAGACATTCTGCGGCAAAAACTCCACGGCTGGGTCCAGGGTAAAACGTTGCTGCTGGTCACTCACCGCACCTCGATGCTCAGCCTGGTGGACCGGCTGGTGGTGCTGGATAACGGGCGGATCGTCGCCGATGGTCCGAAGGAAGCAGTCATCGATGCACTGCGCAAGGGCCGTGTCGGCTCTGCGGCTGTCTAGGAGCTCCCCATGGCCCGTTCCTCATCCGACACCTCGCTCCCTGATTCGAAGCCGCGAGGCTACTTCGGCAGCTTCGGCAAAACCGCCGAAAGCGAATTCATGCCGGAAACCGCCGGCGCCTCGTTGCAGGATTCCCCCCGCTGGTCACGGGTCACCGTGTGGCTGGCCGCCGGGCTGATTATCAGCGCACTGGTCTGGGCCAAGTTCGCGGTGCTGCAAGAAGTCACCATGGGCGAAGGCAAGGCGATTCCATCAAGCAAAGTCCAGGTGATCCAGAACCTGGAGGGCGGCATCGTCACCGAGATCTTCGTTCACGAAGGGCAAATGGTGAACAAGGGCGACACCTTGCTGCGCCTGGATGACACACGGTTTCTGTCGAACAAGGGCGAGAGCGAAGCGGATCGCTATGCGCTGACCGCGCAGGTTGAACGTCTGTCGGCGGAAGCCGAGGGCAGGCCCTTCAAGCTGTCAGAAGAAGTGATCGCCAAGGCGCCGCAAGTCGCTGAAGACGAGCGCTCGCTGTACGAGCAGCGGCAACGTCGGCTCGCCAGCGAACAGCGCACCCTGAGCGAACAACTTCGGCAAAAAACCCAGGAACTGGCGGAGTTCCGTTCCAAACAGGGGCAATTCAGTTCCAGCCTGGCATTACTGCAACAAGAGATGAACATGTCCACGCCACTGGTGGGCACCGGCGCGGTTTCACCGGTGGAAATCCTGCGCCTCAAACGCAGCGCGGTGGAGATTCGCGGCTCATTGAATGCAACGACGCTGGCGATCCCTCGAGCCGAAGCGGCGATCAATGAGATCAAGAGCAAGATCGACGAGTCGGAACAATCCTTCCGTTCGGAAGCAGCTAAAGAACTGAATGAGAAACGCACCGACCTGTCGAAAATCACGGCATCGAGTATCGCCATTGATGACCGTGTGACACGCACGACCGTGGTGTCGCCGGTTCACGGCATCATCAAAGTGCTGAAGGTCAACACCATCGGCGGCGTGGTCCAGCCCGGCAGCGACATGGTGGAAATCGTGCCACTGGAAGACAACTTGCTGATCGAGGCCAAGGTGCG
The DNA here is from genome assembly GCF_002000165.1 of Pseudomonas sp. C9. Classification (NCBI taxonomy): domain Bacteria; kingdom Pseudomonadati; phylum Pseudomonadota; class Gammaproteobacteria; order Pseudomonadales; family Pseudomonadaceae; genus Pseudomonas; species Pseudomonas sp. C9. The sequence goes on from NZ_MPAK01000001.1 coordinate 1,520,838, forward strand.
ACCGCAGGACGTGGCGTTCCTGCATCCGGGCCAGAAAGCAATGGTGAAGTTCAGTGCGTACGACTACACGATTTATGGTGGGTTGAGTGCGAAGCTGGAACTGATCGGGGCCGATACCATCACGGATGACAAGGGCAACAGCTTCTATCTGATTCAGGTGCGCACTGACAAAAACCATTTAGGCGGGGATGTGAAACCGCTGCTGATCATTCCCGGCATGGTCGCCACGGTGGACATTATTACGGGTGAGAAAAGTGTTTTGGATTACCTGCTGAAACCGGTGCTTAAAGCCCGGACGGAGGCGATGCGGGAAAGGTAGTCATTCTGAACCGGCCTCTTCGCGGGCAAGCCCGCTCCCACAGGTTCAGTGGCGTTCGCAGAGTTTGTGTACACAACGGACACTGTGGGAGCGGGCTTGCCCGCGAAGAGGCCCGCACATACACCGATCACCTGTCGGCATGATTACGCTGGTAGGTCTCCTCCCCCATCGCCGCAATCTGCCCCTCGATCAACGCTTCAAACGGTTTCAACAACGGCTCGAACGAGCTCGGCGCTTCCAGGGTTTGCAACGCCTGCACAATCGCTTCCACCGTCGACAACGCGCCCGGCCCCGGTGCCTTGCGCAGCCGATAGCGCGACACTGCGCCGTCCGCCAGCGTCACCCTCGGCAACGCCGCCAGCAGCGGATTGAGGTGCAGCAGCTTGCGCGCCTTACGCCAGGTGCCGTCCGGAACCACCAGCAATAGCGGCTCGTCAGTCGCCGTATAGGTTTGCATCGGCTGAGCGCCCTCGCCGGGAAACAACAAGCGCGCCTGATATCCCGGCTGATTCAGCAATGTCGGCAAATCCTCGAAGACCTCGCCCACCATCAGCTCGGCATTCTTCAGCCCCAACGCCGCCAGCCGCGCAGTGTTCAGCGCATGATTCACTTCGCTTGGATGTTGCAACAGCAATACCCGGGTTCGGCTGTCGAGGCTCGGGATCAGCGGACACAAGCAATGGGTTTGTGGGCGCAGGCAACGGGGACACTGGATTCTGGACATCGATCAAGCCTGATTCAGTTGTGCTTTGAGCAGATCGCGAAAGGTCTGGATCAACGGTTCGCGACTGCGGCCACGGCGCACGATCATCGAAAACGGCGCCTGATAACCGAACGTTGCCGGCAGTAATACGCGCAGATCACCCTTGTCCGCCCAGGCCTGGGCGTAGTGCTCCGGCAGGTAACCGATGTAGGCACCGGACAGCACCAGAATCAACTGCGCCTCCATACTCTCCACCGTGGCCGCACTGTGTTTGAAACCGTGACGCGCCAGTTCGGCCTGGCTCCAGTAACCCCGGCCGACCATGCGCTGCTGGGTAATCACTTGCTCCGGGATGCGCCGCTCGGTAAATAGCGGATGACGGCTACTGCAATACAACCAGTGTTGCTCGCGATAGAGCGGCATGTAGACCAGGCCGCTCATGCGCGTGGAGAACGCACCGATGGCCAGGTCCAGGCGGTTGTCCTGCACGCCGAGTTGCAATTCGTAAGGGCTCATCACCGACAGGTGTAAATGCACGGCCGGGTGTTCCTGGCTGTAGGCGCCGATGGCTTCGGCGAAGGGCAAGGCCTTGTCGCTGACGGTGGAGTCGATGACGCCCAGGTTCAATGTGCCGCGCAGCTCACCTTTCAAGGCTGCGGCGTATTGCTCGAAACCTTCGAGTTCACCGAGCAGGCGCAGGGTTTCCTGATGAAACAACTCGCCCTTGCTGGTCAGGCTGAAACCACCGCGACCGCGATGACAGAGCACCAGGCCGAGGGCCGCTTCGAGCTGGCTCATGTAGGTGCTGATGGCCGAGGTCGAGAGGTTGAGCTCTTGCTGGGCGTTGGCAAACCCCTGATGGCGAACCACGCTGACGAAAATGCGCAATAGTTTCAGGTCGGGTAAAGCGTTGGCCATGGGGGCTCTCCAGCAAAAACACAGTCAGGCATAGAACCCGTAGCAGCTGACGAGCACCGCGAGGCTGCGTTCGGCGGCGAAGCCGTCGTGAGATCAGATAATGCGGTGTCTCTGGAAAACCTCGCATTCAGGTTTTACGACGGCTACGCCGCCGAACGCAGCCTCGCGGTGCTCGTCAGCGGCTACAGGAACACTGCGAGTCTATCGCCACCGCCGCCATTAGTTTAGAAAAATCTGAACTAAGTATTTGCCCGTAGCGATTCTTCCCGGCCACTACATTTCGCAGAATCGCCCCACAACGGAGCCTGTGTCTGTCCTGACCTGCGCATCCGACATAAATAAAACAACGACGATGAGGCCCTACCCGTGGACAAGATTCTTCACCAACCACTGGGCGGCAATGAAATGCCGCGCTTTGGCGGCATCGCCACCATGATGCGCCTTCCCCATTTGGATACTGCTGCCGGTCTGGACGCTGCCTTCGTTGGCGTGCCACTGGACATCGGCACCTCGCTGCGCCCCGGCACCCGTTTCGGACCTCGCGAAATCCGCGCGGAATCGGTAATGATCCGTCCGTACAACATGGCGACCGGCGCTGCGCCGTTCGATTCGCTGTCGGTGGCCGACATCGGCGACATTGCGATCAACACGTTCAACCTGCTGGACGCAGTACGGATCATCGAAGAGTCCTACCACAAGATCCTCGAACACGATGTGATCCCGCTGACCCTGGGCGGCGACCACACCATCACCCTGCCGATCCTGCGTGCCATTCATAAAAAGCACGGCAAGATCGGCCTGGTGCACATTGATGCTCACGCCGATGTGAACGATCACATGTTCGGCGAGAAAATCGCACACGGCACCACCTTCCGTCGCGCTGTCGAAGAAGGCCTGCTCGATTGCGATCGTGTCGTACAAATTGGCCTGCGCGCTCAGGGTTACACCGCTGACGACTTCAACTGGAGCCGTAACCAGGGCTTCCGTGTGGTTCAGGCCGAAGAGTGCTGGCACAAATCCCTGGCCCCATTGATGGCCGAAGTTCGCGAGAAAGTCGGTGGCGGCCCGGTGTACCTGAGTTTCGACATCGATGGCATCGACCCTGCATGGGCACCGGGTACCGGCACCCCGGAAATCGGCGGTCTGACGACCATTCAGGCAATTGAAATCGTTCGCGGCTGCCAAGGCCTCGACCTGGTCGGTTGCGATCTGGTAGAAGTCTCGCCCGCTTATGACACCACCGGCAACACCTCGCTGCTGGCCGCCAACCTGCTGTACGAAATGCTCTGCGTACTGCCAGGCGTGGTCCACCGCTGAGGAATGGTCGTGAACGAACGTGATCAGGTTCTGAAAGCCGCCGCCGATCTGGTGTCGGCGTTTGCCCGTAACGATCGCGAAGCCTACTTCGGTGCGTTCAGCACCGATGCCAGCTTCGTGTTCTACACCCTCGAGCTGCCTCTGCTGTCACGCGATGCCTATCAGGCGTTGTGGGACACCTGGCGCTCGGAGGATGGCTTTGAGGTGCTTTCGTGCACCTCGAGCAACGCCTTCGTCAGCCTGCAGGGTGATGTGGCGATTTTCATTCATGACGTCGCCACCGAGCTGCGCATGCAAGGGGAGCAGCACTTTAGCCAGGAGCGCGAGACGATTGTTTTCAAAAAACAAACGTCTGGCCAAGAACAACAAGGCCTATGGCTGGCCTGCCACGAACATTTATCCGCAATGCCGGAAGGGCTGCCAACCCCTTAGCCAAACAGGCGACGCTCACACACGATGAGCGCGCCTTTATGATCGGAGCAGATCATGAATAACAACAACAACGACCAAAGCCTTACGCAAATTGAAACCCACGGGGTCGAACAGATCCCGGACAACGAACGCACCGCAGGCCCGACGGACTTGTTCCGGATGATCTTCGGCGGTTCCAACACCTTTGCCACCGCCGTGCTCGGCAGTTTCCCGGTTTTGTTCGGCCTGTCGTTTCAGGCGGGCGTCTGGGCGATTGTGCTGGGCGTATTGCTGGGTTCGCTGATCCTCGCGCCTATGGGCCTGTTCGGCCCGATCAATGGCACCAACAACGCCGTGTCTTCCGGTGCGCACTTTGGCGTGCACGGACGGATCGTCGGTTCGTTCCTGTCGTTGCTGACCGCCATCGCCTTTTTCTCGCTGTCGGTGTGGAGTTCCGGTGATGCGTTGATCGGTGGTGCCAAACGCCTGATCGGCCTGCCGGAAACCGACCTGACCCTGGGCCTGGCCTACGGTCTGTTCGCGATTCTGGTGCTGACCGTTTGCATCTATGGCTTCCGCTTCCTGCTGTGGGTCAACAAGATCGCCGTGTGGAGCGCCAGCCTGCTGTTCCTGCTGGGCGTCTTCGCCTTCGCCGGTCCTTTTGATGTGAACTACGCCGGCACCGTCGGCATGGGTCAACCCGGTTTCTGGGCGGCGTTCATCGGCGCGGCGCTGGTGGCCATGAGCAACCCGATTTCCTTCGGCGCGTTCCTCGGCGACTGGTCGCGCTACATTCCGCGTGAAACCTCCAAGCGCCGGATCATGGCAGCGGTGGTGATCTCGCAGATCGCAACCTTCATTCCGTTCCTGTTCGGCCTGGCCACCGCGACCATCGTGGCAATCAAGGCGCCGGACTACATCGCGGCCAACAACTACGTCGGCGGCCTGCTGGCGGTATCGCCGAGCTGGTTCTTCCTGCCGGTGTGCCTGATCGCAGTGATCGGCGGCATGTCCACCGGCACCACGTCGCTGTATGGCACCGGGCTGGATATGTCCAGCGTGTTCCCTCGCGTGCTGTCGCGGGTTAAAGCGACGCTGCTGATCGGTGTGTTGTCGATTGCCTTCATCTTTATCGGTCGCTTCGCCGCGAACCTGGTGCAGAGCGTGTCGACCTTCGCCGTGCTGATCATCACCTGCACCACCCCGTGGATGGTGATCATGATCATCGGCCTGTTGGTCCGTCGCGGCTTCTATTGCCCGGATGACCTGCAAGTGTTCACCCGTGGCGAGAAAGGTGGCCGTTACTGGTTCACCCACGGCTGGAACTGGCGTGGCCTGGGTGCCTGGATCCCGAGCGCGGCCGTCGGCCTGTGCTTCGTGAACCTGCCTGGGCAGTTTGTCGGACCACTGGGCGAAATGGCCGGCGGTATCGACATCAGCCTGCCGGTCACCCTTGGCCTGGCCTCGCTGGTGTACCTGGCACTGCTGAGCCTGTTCCCGGAAACGGCAGCGGTGTTTGGCCCGAACGATTCCCGCAGCAAGGGCACACATTCGCTCGCTAAACCAGCGATGCGACAAGCTGCCTGATTCAACGCATTACCTGTGATCAATGCAGTACCTGTGGGAGCGAGGCTTGCCCGCGATGAACGATGACGCGGTCTGCCTGACGGACCGCGGCGCCCCCATCGCGGGCAAGCCACGCTCCCACAAGGGATTGATGTTCCCACAGGGATTGATTTCTGCTTCACCATAAAAAAGACAATTGGAGACACGCAACAATGGCTTTGGATTTATTCGTCGTACTCATCTACGCCGCCGCGATGCTGATACTCGGCTATTACGGCATGCGCAAGGCCAAGACCAACGAAGACTTTTTGGTCGCCGGTCGTAACCTCGGCCCGAGCCTGTACATGGGCACCATGGCTGCCACCGTTCTGGGCGGCGCCTCCACTGTCGGCACCGTACGTTTGGGTTATGTGCATGGCATTTCCGGTTTCTGGCTGTGCGCAGCCCTCGGTTGCGGGATCGTGGCGCTGAACCTGTTCCTCGCCAAACCGCTGCTGAAACTGAAGATCTACACCGTTACCCAGGTGCTGGAAAAACGCTACAACCCGATGGCCCGCTCCGCGAGCGCGGTGATCATGCTGGCGTATGCGCTGATGATCGGCGTGGTCTCGATCCTGGCAATCGGCACCGTGCTGCAAGTGCTGTTCGACCTGCCGTTCTGGCTATCGGTATTGGTCGGCGGTGGCGTGGTGGTGATTTATTCGGCGATCGGCGGCATGTGGTCCCTGACCCTGACCGACATCGTCCAGTTCGTCATCAAGACCGTGGGCCTGATGTTCATCCTGTTGCCAATCTGCCTTTACCGCGTCGGTGGTTGGGATGAGTTGGTGTTGAAGCTGCCGGCGTCGAACTTCAGCTTCACGACCATCGGCTGGGACACCATCATCACCTACTTCATGATCTACTTCTTCGGGATCCTGATCGGTCAGGACATCTGGCAACGGGTGTTCACCGTCAAGACCGCTAAAGTGGCTCAGGTTGCCGGTACCGCTGCCGGTATCTACTGCATCCTCTACGGCCTGGCCTGCGCGCTGATCGGCATGGCTGCACATGTACTGATCCCGGACCTGGACAACGTCAACAACGCCTTCGCCGCCATCGTCAAACTGTCCCTGCCGGACGGTATCCGTGGCCTGGTGATTGCGGCTGCCCTGGCGGCCATGATGTCCACCGCCAGCGCCGGCCTGCTCGCCGCCGCCACTACCCTGACCGAAGACCTGCTGCCGAAACTGCGCGGCGGTAAACAGTCGACTCTGGGCATCAACCGCCTGTTCACCCTGTTGACCGGTATCGTGGTGCTTGGCATCGCACTGGTGGTCAACGACGTGATCAGCGCCCTGACCCTGGCCTACAACCTGCTGGTGGGCGGCATGCTGATCCCGCTGATGGGTGCGATTTTCTGGAAGCGCGCGACCACCGCCGGCGCTATCGCCAGCATGGGCATGGGCTTCGCCACCGCGCTGGTGTTCATGTTCAAAGACGGCCTGGACGCCAACACCCCGATCTACTACAGCCTCGGTGTAGGCCTGGTGAGTTTCGTGCTGGTCAGCTTGATGTCCCGCCGCCCAGCCTTGGTGGCGAACGCCGCCTAAGCTGAACATAACGACTTGATGCTTTCTTCGACGGGTGTGGCGTCGGTTGCCACACCCGTTTTTTTTCGTCTGGAGAAAACTGCTTATGAAGATCGTCAGCCGCGATCAGTGGTTCGAGGTGAAACAGCTCAGCGATGGCATCCGCCTGATTCACGAGCCTTACATCCGCCCTTTCTACCGCTGCAACCTCTGGCACATTCAGGGGCGTGACAAGGATCTGCTGCTGGACAGCGGCTCCGGACTGGTCAGCCTGCGCGAGCAACTGCCGTGGATCACCGAGCGGCCGTTGGTGGCGGTGGCCAGTCATTGCCATTTCGACCACATCGCCGGGCATCACGAATTCCCAGAACGGCTGGTGCATCCGGCTGAAGCGGACATCCTCGCCGCGCCCGACGGCGACAACGATCTGAGCAAAGCCTTTGTCGGCGATGACATGTTCGAAGCCCACCCCGATTGCCCGTTGTGCTACGCCGAATACCGGGTCAAAGCCGCGCCGGCCACGGGCATGATTGAAGAAGGCGATGTGCTGGACCTGGGGGATCGCGTGCTGCAAGTGCTGCACACACCGGGGCATTCACCGGGCGGCATCAGCCTCTACGAAGCGGCGACCGAGACGCTGTTCAGCGGCGACATCATTTACGACGGGCCGCTGATCGAAGACGCCTACCACTCCAACCTCGACGACTATGCCCGCAGCCTGCAACGCTTGCGCGCGTTGCCGATCCGTACCGTGCATGGCGGGCATTTCGGCAGTTTTTCCGGGGAACATTTGCGCACGATGATTGACGAGTGGCAGCGCTTGCACGGCTGAAGCCTGCTGTACTCATGCGCAGGGAAAACAACAATAACGCCCTTGAAGAATTTCCATGAAAAGAGCCGCCGTGCGTGCCGCCGTTCACCAATTCATCAGCCGGTTACTGGAAGGTCGGCAAGACTTCGACGACAACGCCAGTCTGGCGCAATTGGGTCTGGATAAAGCGGATATCGAAGATCTGATCTTCCATCTGGAAGATGAGCTGGGGTTGACGGCGTTTACCGCCGAGGAAGACCAGATGCTCAAGACCGCCAGGACGGCGAATGACTTGAGCCGGTTTTTGATTGAGATCGGGCGGCATTGAGTGTGCCCGGTCTCAGGAACGCATCTGAACCCTGTAGCAGCTGCCGAGCACCGCGAGGCTGCGTTCGGCGCAAGCCACATTCAGACGAAGCCGTCGGTGGGTTCAGATCCTGCGTGCAGGGATTGCGACTGCTGCGCAGCCGAACGCAGCCTCGCAGGCTCGTCAGCTGCTACACCGGCCGCATCGCCATTACCGGCGGCGTGGCTGGCGTCGGCGCTGTTCGTCGTCCGTACGGATGGGCACAGGTTGCAGAGGCGGTTCGATCAAACCGAGTGCGACACCCAGGTCATGCAGCCAGTTTTGGATTTTCTCTTTCATGGTGCCCCCTTCAGGGTAGTGCCGAGCGACCGGAATTCTGAGGCCGCTTCGCACTGATAATAGTCCGAAGTCCTACGCAATGCTCATCAAAAGTAGCAATGATCTGTTACTGAATTGAACAGAATACCTGACCGATCGTTCAAGCCAGCGCCTGCGCGAGAACCGGCGCCAACGGATAGACCGTCTGCTGCTGCTCGATCCACGCGTTCAAGTTGGCCCCGACCATCCCCTTGCGCCACATCAGCCACGTCGTCGCACGGGCGAACGGCTCGGCCAGCGGATGCACCGCGACGCTTTCACGGCCCGGCAGGCTGGCGAGCATCGATTCGGACATCAACGCCACGCCCGAGCCGGCAATTACGCAGGCAAGCATGCCCGGATAGGATTCGATCTCCATCGCCCGGCCCATGGCGGCACGGTCATGCGCGAACCAAGCCTCCAGGCGCATCCGGTAGGCACAGCCCTGGCGGAAGGTGAACACCGAGCGCCCTTCCACATCCAGCGCACTGTGCACCGGCGGGTGATCGGCCTCTGTGATCAGCACCAGCCGTTCGTCGCACAAGGGCACACCGTCCAGCCCAGCAAGCTCCAGCGGGCCATCCACCAGCGCTGCATCAAGCCTGCCGGTGAGCAGGCCTTCAAGCAATTCACCGCTCGGCCCGGATTGCACTTGCAGGTTTACCGCCGGGTAAAGGCGGTGGTAACGCGCCAACAATCCCGGCAGATGAATCGCCGCCGTGCTGTACATGGTGCCAAGCACGAAGTCCCCCGCCGGTTGCCCGCCTTGCACTGCCGCCTGGGCTTCGTCGTGCAGGTTGAACAGCTTGGCGGTGTAGTCCAGCAGGACTTTTCCCGCAGGCGACAACTGCAAACGCTGACGCTCACGGACGAACAGTTCTACGCCGAGTTGCTCCTCAAGCTGTTTAAGTCGTGTCGACAGGTTGGACGGCACCCGGCTCATACGTTCGGCGGCACGGGTAATCGAACCCTCCTGTGCCACAGCCTGGAAGATGCGCAGTTGGCTGAATTCCACGACATTCTCCAATACAGAACAAGTTGCTCACTATTATTCATTTTTAAAGAAAGTCAATCAGCCCTAGCCTGACGGTCATTGATCTCCGATTGGAACTCAGGCTATGTCCCCTCTGATTCGCTTGTCCGCCAGTTTTATCGCTCTGATGATGGCCATGGGCATCGGGCGCTTTGCCCTCACCCCGCAAATGCCGCACTTACTCAGCGAAGGTCAGATCGACTTGACCGCGGCCGGGCTGATCGCCGCTGCCAATTACCTTGGCTACTTCCTCGGCGCGCTGGATGCCATGTTCTCGCGCAGACCGACGCAAGTCCGTCAGCGTCTACTGGGAGGGTTGTGGCTCTGTGTGTTGCTGACCCTGGCGTCGTTCTGGGCCAACGGGTTCTGGTCGCATTTGCTGCTGCGCTTCGGCACCGGCGTGGCCAGCGCCTGGGTGTTGGTCATGATCACCGCGCTGAGCCAGCCATTGGCGGCAGCGGCCGGGCGTCCACGATTGGGCGCCCTGGTATTTGCCGGACCGGGCCTGGGGATTTTCCTCACCGGTTTATTGGCCTTGGGGTCGAACTTGATGCAGCAGACTTCCGCCACGTTATGGCTGGTGTATGCCGGTGTTGCGCTGGTGATGCTGCTGGGGATTCTGCCGTTCCTGCCACAACCTGCGCCCACCGTGAGCACGGTGCAAAACCCGGCCCCTTCTGGCAATCAGGGTATCGCTCGATTGGGCCTGATCTATGGCTTGTACGGTCTGGGCTACATCATCCCCGCCACGTTTCTCTCACAAATGGCCAACGCACAGTTTCATGGGCAATGGCAGGCTGACCTGTTTTGGCCATGCTTCGGCCTGGCGTCGGCGGTCGGCGTGGTGCTGGTGAGCTTGCGTCGACAATCCATGAATGGCACCCGCCACTGGCTGATGATCACCTTGTGGCTGCAAGCTGCCGGGGTCTTCGCTTGCCTGTTGGGCAGCGGTGCGGGGTTGGCGCTGGGCGTGTTGCTGTGCGGCACGCCGTTCCTGGCTTGCATGCAGCTGGTGATGCAACGCTCCCGCGAACTGGCCCCCCATGCCACCCAGCGCAACGCCGGGCTGCTGACCGCGTGCTTCGCCGTCGGTCAACTCGCCGGGCCTTTGCTGGCCGCGCTCAGCAGCCATTTCAGCGGGGGTTTGCAGCCAGCACTGGTATTCGCCGGTGTCGGCTTGGTCATCGCGGGGGGATTGTTACTGCGTCCGGTCAGTGCTGCCCAAGGGCTTTGCGCAACCGACGGCGCACCCACTGCTCAGCGCTGACAAACGTGATGCCGAGCAGCACCAGCACCGCGCCGATGACGAAATTGAGGCTCAGTTCTTCACCCAGCAACACCACACCGAACGTGACACCGAACAGCGGCGTCATGAACGAAAACACCGCCAGGTTCGCCGCCAGATAACGCCGCAACAGCCAGAACCAGGTCAAGTAGCTGAAGAACGACACCACCAATCCCTGGAACAACACACTGGCCACCGCCACGGGGGTCAGGCTGACGTGAGTGACCTGGCCACTCAGGATGGCGATCAGGATCAGGCCAACAAAACCGACGATCAATTGATAGAACAAGGTGAGTGTCACCGGCGCTTCCGAGAGCCGCGAAGCGCGCACCACCACCGTGGTTGCGCCCCACGCTGCGCCGGCCAGTACGCCCAGCGCATCGCCCATCAACATGCGGTGATCAAGGTTGTCCCAGGACACACCACCGGCAAACGCGATGGCGATTCCGACGAAGGCGAGGAATATCCCCAGCCACTGCACAGGCCTTAAACGTTCACTGGGCAACAACCAGTGAACGCCCAGTGCGGTGAAAATCGGTGCGGTGTAAAGGAACACCGACATGTGCGCCGCCGTGGTCAGTTGCAAACCTTCGGAGATGAAGAAGAACTCCAGACCAAACAGCACACCGGCCAGCAAACCACCGCGCCAGGTCGTGCCGACCTGATCCCAGCCGCCCTTCCAGCAGATCAGCAATCCTACGAGCAATGCGGAAATGCCTGACCGCCCCGCCGCCTGCATGACTGGCGCGATGTCGGGTGCCGCCCACTTGATCATCACCTGCTGCACGCCCCAGATCAGGCACAACCCGATCATCACCTGCAGGGCAAACCCGTCGGCGCTACGCCGGCTGGCGCTCACCGTGACACCTCGACAACACAATCCATGGCAGAAACTCGGCAGTAGAATACGAAAGCCCGGCGCTGACCCCCTGTAGCAGCTGTCGAGCCCCAGCGAGGCTGCGTCCGGCTGCGTCCGGCTGCGTAGCAGTCGTAAATCCTGTACACGCGGACTTTCTGAAACACCGCATCGTCTGAAATTACGGCCGCTTCGCAGCCGGACGCAGCCTCGCTGGGGCTCGACAGCTGCTACGGGCTGGACGGGCGGTGCGGGCTCAGCTTAGTTCAATGCGATCCGCGTGAATCACGATCTGGCCATTCTTGTACAACGCACCGATGGCCTTTTTGAAGTTGCCTTTGCTGACGCCAAACATGCTGCTGATCACCGTCGGGTCGCTCTTGTCGCTGACGGGCAGGCTGCCGTTGTTTTCACGCAACTTGGCCAGGATCTTCGAGTTGAGACTGGTCGCAGCTTCTTCACCCACCGGTTGCAGGCTCAGGCTGATCTTGCCGTCGGCACGGACTTCTTTGATAAAGCCCTTCTCTTCTTTGCCGGCACGCATGAACTTGAAGATTTCGTTCTTGTGGATCAGGCCCCAGTGCTTGTTGTTGATGATTGCCTTGAAGCCCATGTCGGTTGCTTCGGCCACCAGCAAATCAACTTCCTGGCCCGGGGTGTAGTTGGCCGGGGTCTTGTCCAGGTAGCGATCCAGACGCGCGGTCGCGGTGATGCGACGGGTGTGCTTGTCGAGGTAGACATGCACCACCACATACTCACCGGCGGTCATCTGACGTTTTTCTTCGGAGTACGGCAGCAGCAGATCCTTCGGCAAACCCCAATCCAGGAAAACGCCGATGCTGTTGACTTCAACGACTTTCAAACTGGCGAATTCACCGACCTGAACTTTCGGCTTTTCGGTAGTTGCGATGAGTTTGTCATCGCTGTCCAGATAAATAAAAACGTTGAGCCAGTCTTCATCTTCGCTTGGAATATCTTTGGGAATATAACGATTAGGCAAAAGGATTTCGCCATCCGCCCCACCGTCCAGATATAAACCGAAGTTAGTGTGTTTAACCACTTGCAAACTGTTGTAACGCCCGACTAAAGCCATTTCAAATACCCTCATTACGTGGGCGGCATTCTACCCGGTTTTGCGGGCGACGTTCGGTGGCCGGCCCGGTGGCGAAAAAAATACTCTGCGAGCTTTGATTTTCCTGGGGGGTTGCCCCGATGGGCGTGCCGCTCGTCAGCCCGACAGGGTAATTTTGCCCTCTCCTTTCCCCCTTCAGGAGCGGCCTCTTTTGATCAGAAGTTCTTAGTTAAAACAGCGAGTTATAGACCTATTGCAGATGACCGTTTGTGATAAACCCAGGCCCTGCGACGTGTATTTCGAGGGGATATTAGCCAAGCAATTGTCAAGTATTTCCTGTACGATGCCTGGCCAAGTTAATTTTCTACAGGTTAATGGCCGCCATGCGTGTAAAAGCATCCAACAGCAAAGCAAAGCCAGCTCCAGCCGTTGAAACCAGCGAATCGATCAACAGCCAGATCGCTGCGTTCCTCAAGTCCGGCGGTGAAATTCAGCAAATTGCCAAAGGCGTCAGCGGCCAGACGTTCGGCCCGTCCAAGCAGATCACTTTGGGCAAGAAGTAACACCCCCGCAGCAACTGGTCCATAGGCGCTTTGAGCTTCGAAGCGCTTGGACTGGAACCCTCCCGCAACACCCCGATACTCCCATCCTTCCAAAAATCGACGAACGGCCCACCATGCCGATCATTCGCCGGTATCCTTGCACACGTCTAGAACAAGCGTTTCGGTAGGTTTTCGATTCCTGCTCCTCGCTGTCAATGGAGTGACGCATGCTCAAACCCTCTTATTTATTACTCAGTCTCCTGTTGTCGAGTTCGCTCGCCAATGCACAAATCTTTCAGCGTGAACTGGGCGATTTCGACCTCAAGCTCGGCACCACGCCCAGCCGCAGCATGGCCCAAGGTTTGGTCAAACCGTCCAGCTCCGGCTCATTCCATGGTGGCCTCGACCTGACGCACGACAGTGGTTTTTACGTCGGCCAATGGGCACCGAGCATGGGGTTGAGCCCGGGCAAGAACCTTGAAGTCGATTCCTACGTCGGGTTTAAACAACCCTTCGATCAAACCCTCGGCTACGAAGTCGGCATGATCCACTACAGCTATCCGAAAGTGGACACCCTCGACAGCCAGGAACTCTTCGGCGGCCTGACCCTGCTCGGCAGTCGCTTTGGGGCGGCCTTCAGCAACGACCCCGACAAACTGAACCAAACGTTGTTTGCCGACCTCAGGGGCAACCAACCGTTCGGCATCGGGATCAGCATGAAATACACCACCCACCAGCTCTACACACCAGTGACGGTCGACGGTGGGTATGTCGGCAGTTTTACCGACTGGTCAGTGCAACTTTCGCGGCCGTTCATGGGCATCGACCTGGACCTGATCTACAGTGACTCTAACCTCAGCGGCAGCCAGTGCTCGGCCTATTCCGGGCACAACAGCCAATGCGACGGGCTGGTCACCCTCAAGGCCGAACACGCGTTTTATTGAGCGGCTGAACGGCCAGGCTCATCCAGCGTTCACATGAGAACTACGCATTCGCAAGGATCCGCCCATGTCGTACTGGCCAGTTCGTTTCGCCACGTTGATCATCCTGGTCCTCGCCCTCGGCGCGTGCAGCCGAATGGGCCTGGCCTACCGCAATCTCGACGTGATCATTCCGTGGACGCTCAACGACTACCTGGACATGAACAGCGAGCAAAAAGGCTGGTTCAACGAGCGCCTCAAGGAACACCTGAGCTGGCACTGCACCACGCAACTGCCGGGCTACCTGGATTGGCTGGACCGCTTGCAGACCATGGTCGAAACCAACCAGGTCACCGACGCAGCCCTGCAAGCCCGCACGCAGGAAGCCAAAGCCGCCATCGCCCAGACCGCCCGGGAAATCACCCCGTCGGCCATCGAGTTGTTGCAGGGGCTGGATGACAAACAAGTCGCGGAAATGAACGATGCCTTTGCCAAGGATCAGCGCAAACGCCAAGAGGAATACCTCAAACCGTCCCTCGATCAGCAGATCAAGCAGCGTGCCGCCCGTATGGAGAAGCGTCTGGATGACTGGCTTGGTCCGCTGAGCCCCACCCAGCAACAACGGGTGCTCACCTGGTCGAAAGCCCTGGGTGATCAGAACACGCAATGGATCGCCAACCGCGCACATTGGCAGACGCAGTTCAGCGCAGCCGTTGCCCAGCGCCATAGTGCGGATTTCCCACAGTTAATCGAGACGCTTCTGGTCAATCGCGAGAGTTTGTGGACGCCGGCCTACCGTCAGGCCTACGCCAATACCGAAGCCCAGGCGCGGGGATTGATCGTGGATCTGATGGCCGAGAGCACACCGACCCAGCGTCAGCGGTTATTGAAAAAGATTGAAGGTGTGAGGAAAGACTTCAACGACCTCAAGTGCCTGAAGGCCGCCAAACAAACTTAACCCCCCCCTGTGGGAGCGAGCTTGCTCGCGATTGCGGTACATCAGTCACATCATAGTTAACTGACACACCGCAATCGCGAGCAAGCTCGCTCCCACAGGGTTATGCGCTGTCTTCAGGCAATCTGCGCTTTAGACGCGACGTGATCAAACGTCACTTCATCCAGCGCATCGTCCTGCTCATCCAGCACCTGCCGAGGATGATCATTGCCCGGAATACTGCTGTCGATCAGGCTTAATAAGCTGGAGCCGCGCGGGGTCAAGATGTAATTCGAACCGGTGCCGCCCTGCTCCTCAGGCCGAGGCTCGATGTAGCCTCGTAGCAGAAGTAACTTTTCGTACCCGCCCGCCACCGCTTTGAGGTGATCCAGGTTTTCCGTCTGTTCGCCCTCCGCCGTTTTTTGTGCCACGTACTGCTCGGCATAGGGCCGCGGCGTGAAACTGCTGGCGCCGTTCTGCACTTCGTGCAGCAAGCGTTCAATCAAATCCCAGTTATAAGTCGTCATCCTGATTCAATCTCCGGACCGCGTGATTCAAAGGGCCTTCTTAAGTTGTGACCGGTGCCGCGCGCAGCCGTTCAGCCGAGGTCTTGAACAGCACCGACCGGCGGTATGTCGAATCGGGCGCAGGTCAAACGACTAGGCTGTGTAAGTCACCTCCCCGCCCCCCGCAGGAGAAAAGCCAATGAACATTCAGAATCATCCCGTCGTGTCCCGCGAAGAATGGCTCGCCGCGCGCAAACAACACCTGACCCACGAAAAAGCCTTCACCAAGGAACGCGACAAACTCAGCGCCGAACGCCGCGCCCTGCCCTGGGTGAAAATCGACAAGGACTACCACTTTCAGGACCCCCACGGCGAACTGAAACTGGCCGACCTGTTTGGCGGCCGCAGTCAATTAGTCATCTACCACTTCATGTTTGCCGAAGGCTGGGACGAAGGTTGTCCCGGCTGCTCGTTCCTGTCTGACCACATCGACGGCGCCAACCAACACTTGGCGCACCATGACATCGCCGTTGTAGCGGTTTCCCACGCGCCGTTCGCCCAATTCCAGGCCTTCAAGCGGCGCATGGGCTGGAAATTCGACTGGGTGTCGTCAGAGGGTTGCGATTTCAACTACGACTTTGGCGTCACCGCCCGAGCCGAAGAGGTGGCGGCTGGCAAAGCCACCTACAATTACGAAAAAACCGACGGTGCCGAAGAAGAACTCCCCGGCTTGAGCGTGTTTTATCGCAATGAAGCCGGCGACATTTTCCACACCTATTCCACCTATGCGCGAGGACTGGACATGTTGGTCGGGGCCTACAACTACCTTGACCTCACGCCCAAAGGCCGCAATGAAGAAGAGATCATGGAATGGGTGCGGCATCACGACAAATACGAAGACAAAGCCGCAGCCAGCTGCTGCCATGGCGGCTAGCCTCTTAGACAGAGTCGCGGCCATCGCAGGCAAGCCAGCTCCCACATTGGATTTGCGTGCACCACCCATCCCCTGTGGGAGCGAGCTTGAACTGGCCTAATAATTTCGGACACCTCTTAAGGGCGATATGATTTCGCCAACTTGGAGGCTCCATGAACGAAAGAAAGGTCTATACGCGCGAGTTCAAGCTTCATGCTGCCAGCATGGTGCTTGATGATAACTGCCCGGTTTCAGATGTTTGTGCATCGCTGGATATCGGGCCCACCGCTTTACGGCGCTGGGTCGATCAGGTTCGTAAGGAACGTGAAGGGCAGCCAGT
>NZ_MPAK01000001.1:1537560-1727118 GCF_002000165.1 Pseudomonas sp. C9
CTGGGATAATGCGCCGACAGAACGCTTTTTCGGCACGCTCAAGTCAGAGTGGGTGCCTCGTGGCGGTTACAGCCTGATCGAGGAAGCCAAAACCGATATCGTGCGCTTCTTCATGTACTACAACCGCACCAGACTCCATAGCTATAACGACTACCTGTCGCCAATAGCCATGGAGCAAAAAGCGGCATAAACACCGTAATCGGTGTCCGAGATTACTTGACCAGTTCAGCTTGCTCGCGATGAGGCCCGCCCAGCCACCGCCCCCTCAAACGAACCAGACTCCAAGGCCCCAGACAATGAACGTCACCTTGAAAACCCTCCCCCCAGCACGCGTCGCCTACCTGCGCTACACCGGCCCCTACGGCCCGGAAATCGGCACCTTCTGGCGCGAAACCGTCGCCCCGTGGATGATCGAAAACAACCTGCTCAACCGCGTGCGCTACGGCATGGGCCACGACGACCCAAGCACCACACTTGCGCAATACTGCCGCTACGACGCCTGCGTCGAAGTACCCGCCGACTTCGAACCGAAATACCCGTTCGCCGTCACCAATCTGCCCGGCGGCCGCTATGCCGTCGCCCACTTCAAAGGCCCGGCCAGTGAAATTCCGGCGGCATGGGGTGAGTTGTGCGGGCAATGGATGCCGGAAAGCGGATTGGCCTACGACCAGCGTCCGGGTTTCGAGCGGTACCCGGTGGAGGCTTCTTACGATGAGAGCACTGGCGTGATGGAAATGGATATGTGCATTGCCGTAAAAGACCAGTAACCCATAATCCACTGTGGGATCGAGCCTGCTCGCAATGACGGATTAACATCCGTCCCTTATCTATTACGTTTCAGGCAGGCTCATCACCGGAATGCGCTGTTGAGCTTGGGTAATGTCGTAAACATGCTGTTCACAGCGCTCACTGACGGACTGAAACTCCACCAGATACACCTTACTGCTTTCTGGAGTGAATGAACTTTTCAGTGGGCCGCAACGATAAGTACTTCCTATGCTCTCGCCACTCGCGTAACCCGAGACTTTAAAAAGTTCATTTAAATCGGCTTGCGTCTCCGGTCATCCAAACAAATAAATCCGTCCCGTTTACCCCCTTTTCCGTCCAACACATCAGCATTTTCAGACGATGGGAACCGACAGTGGAAAGTGCTTGAGCGAGCGTGCGTAAGAATCGAATGGTCTGCATGGGATCGGGATCTTGTTTTTGTGTGGTGCAATACAAGCTGCCGACCCATGCAGGTCTCTTAAATCCCCAACCTCTTGATTTCTCGTAGGAAAAATCGGTGATTTCTCAGAATCCGTCCCCTTTCCGAACTTCTCCAGGGGTTCCACCCTCAACCGGTTAACCCGCCTTAATCAGAACAATAGTAACGGGACAGATTTATTCTCCTGGCCATTGCTCCATACCAAACAATAAATCCGTCCCCTTTCCGCTTTACCACTTCCCTTTCCGCTTTTCCGGTCTCTCTTGCATCCATTACTTCAAAAGTAAACTTGGTTCCGCCCTTCCCGTTGCCAAATCAACTTCATACATTCCGCCATCCCACCTATACCCTTGAAGCCGACCACCGACACAAATGATCTTAGTAAACGGCCCACCATTAGAATCAAAATCTGAAGTTACCTGCCAAACAACATTCCCTTCACGATCAATCAGAAAAATATTTCTTGCACACTCAACACTCCCGAAAACACCATCTTGACCAAGCCGATCAAACAGAATGACGCTTAGCTCAGTTGAGAGCTCAATGATTTGGGAAGCCACGCTTTTATCGATATATTGGCTCATTATAACGGCCTCGGAACACCAAAATTAGTACTTGGAATCTGATCTAGCAGCTGATACTGAACTCCGCCTTTATTGTTCACGCCAAACTCTGGCTGAGCAGCGACACGCCCAACCTGCATATTGGTTCCCATAGGAACATTAACATCTGCAATCTGAGTCGGGATTTTTGGCAAAGCCAAATGCTGCTGAATTTCCAAAGGGGTCATTCCTGAAATCTCATCAGCTCGAACAAGGAATGCTCCTTGGGGGTTGTCCATAGTAGAAACCCGTACAAACTGAATATCAGTATTCGTTGTAAAGGTTCTGACCTGTGAACCCACATCATATGGTGGGTTCCAGCCTCGTGCGACAAACGGGGCATTTGCCTGATCGGCACTGATCGCTCGCACATTAATAATCGAGCGGTTGGGTAAAAAAGTCCCATTGATAGTATCCAGGTTTTTCGTGGTATTGATTTCAATCGTCGCAACGCGCTCGCCAAGATCAGCACCCTCCTTGACAAGCATCTTACTCAAGGTTTTGCTCGATACCTCAATCCCTATTTTTGCCAGGGTCAGCCCTGCTTTAGCTGCCCCACCGACACCGGTTACCACACTCCCCACGGTGTAAATCAACAGGCCCAAATCGCGTCCCAATTGGACCGCCTGATCATCCCCACCGGTTTCAAACGCGAGCTTCATCCGGTCAATACTGGCCAATAAGCTATCCGTCGCCGCATCGCCTAACTTGGCGCGCACGGCCGGATCACTGACTGCTGACGCGAGACCACTCAAACCATCGATGGGATGAGCCAGGAATTGCGCCATGCCTTCAATGTCTTGCATGCCCCCCTCAGAGAGGCCCTGCCTAAGCCCACCAACGGTGAGAATATCTTGCTTAGCAGAGACACCGATCCATTTGGCATAGACCAATGCTTGGGCTATCAATCCCTTGCTCTTGGCTTCTTCCAACTCCTTTTGCATCTGTACAATTTGTTGCGTCGCCAACCAATTGTTATCGACGTTCGCCGTAGCCGCGTTGTTAGCAGTTGCCGCCCCATTCGGGTTGCTCATTGCCGCAATGCCGGTCACCAGGCTGGTGATAATGTTGCGTTTGGCCTCTCGCTCTATGGCGGTTTCATTCGGGTCGGAGTCTGCGAACAGTCCCGCCAGCAAGCTAGCGGCAGAACCTCCCAAAGCACCGGCCGAGCAACTCTGATTACTGGCCGCCGCGCCGGCACAGCCGAGAATCGCATGGAGTGCCGCGTGTTCAGGACTTCCTTCTTTCAGGCCCTTTTTCACCAGTTCGCCGATGTACGCCGAGCCTTGCTGCTGAACGAAGTTGACCACCATGTTCTGCGCAAACTGGGCGCCGCTGCCGGCGACATTGCCGCTGATACCCGCGACCAAGGCGGTTGCAATTTGCCGGTAGGTGCCACCCGCGCCCCAGTTTTCATCGATGTTCTTGATCTCCTCCTTTAGCGCCTGATAATTCTGAAGGTGCTTGCGCTGATCGGCCTCAGACGCTCCGACCGCAATCATCAGCAGCCTTTCCTTCTCAGCCTGCTCCTTCAAGCGGTCTATTTCCCGCGCACGACTCTCAATGTACTGAGATACGTTCTGCACAAACTTGCCGACAATCTCGAAATCCACGCCGATCTCTTGTTCGTCAAAGATCGGTTTGAGTTTGTGAGTGCCGTCACGATCGCTGGAGACATCGGTATTGATCGCGGCAATGGCTTGCTCGGCCGTCTGACCGGTCAACTCCTGCTGCTTGACGGTATTGGTGATGGTGACGGCTGCGCCACTGATCCCGCTGCGGGTGGTGCTGCGGGAGCTATCATGTTGCTGGGCGATGCCGCCGCTGACGCTGCTGGTGCCAACACAGAACGGTGGAACGCACAGACTCACCCCAATGTTGGCGCTCGACTGCTGCGATTTGTAGGTGCTGGTGTCCTGCAAGCTTTCGATATTGAGGTCGCCGCCCACCTTGACCTTGACCGTCTCACCGCTGGCGACCGCGCCCTTGATGTTGGTGTCACCGCCACTTTGCAGGTTCAGCGTATGGCCGGACTTGATCGACGTATTGATTTGGGTGACATCATCGCCGTCTGCGCTACCGCGTCCCTTGTTGGCGGCAAGCTCAAAGGTGATGCCATTGCTTTCACCAAAGCCGAAACCAATACCGGCGCTCCAGCCGCTGTTGCTGTTGCTGCTTTCCTGATGCGCCGTATTTTGCGCGGACAATAAATTGATTGCGCCGTCGGCCTTGAGGGATACATCGCCCCCGCCTTCGATCCGGCTTCCGACCACATTGATATCGCTATCAGCACCGGCTCCCATGGAGACGATGTTGATGTTGCCTCCGGCAATCACTCCGCTGCCGACAACGTTTCGACTCGGAAAGAGGACCGGACATATTTTCTACCAAAATAAATCAGCTCCCTATCTGTTATGTTTCAGGCAGGCTCATCACCGGAATACGCTGTTGAGTTTGGGTAATGTCGTAAACATGCTGTTCACAACGCCCGCTAACGAACTGAAACTCAACCAGATACACCTTGCTTCTTTCTGGAGTGAACGAGTTTTTCAGTGGGCCGCAACGATAGGTACTTCCTATGCTCTCGCCACTCGCGTAACCCGAGACTTTAAACGGCTCATTGGAGTCGGCTTGCGTCTCCAACTGCGGGAAGTGTTTAAGAGTTGTGCTGTTGGCCACTTCGTTGAGCTTGGCAATCCAGCCGAACACCTTTTCCTGTCCCGAATCCACCACGGTTCCAAGCACCTCGGCACGCTGATCGGGATCCGCTGCGCGGCTGATCGCGAACTCTACAGGGTAGGTGCTGCCCGATGCTTTCATGATAACTTTGGCGTGCTGCGCATCGACAGTCACTGTGTTTTGGTGCAGCTGGATGCCGTCCTTCCACGGGCTGGATAAAGAGACCCTAGCGTTGGAATGGCAGCCTGGCAATATCAGAACCAACGTCACTGTGGGAGCGAGCCTGCTCGCGAAGACTGACTACCATTCAACACAAATACCAGCAGACGCATCGCTTTCTCGAGCAAGCTCGCAACCACGATGGTGTAGTGATTATTGGCTCTATTCATTAACTGACAACAACCTGGCATACGCCCTACAGACCAAGAAAATAAATCCCCTTTTCCTTCTATTCAACCCGTAGGCGGGAGTTTGCTCTCGCTCCTACAGGTCCAAAGTCATACTGACCGGGTCACTTGATCAAGTCTGGCCGAGTGGACTTGAGCATCGCTGCGCTGACCGTGCCTTGAACCGAGCAGGTGATCATACCTTTGCTGGTCTTGGTCACGTCTTGCGAAGCAGGTTCTACCATCAATATCCGTTCTGCCGTATCGGTCACCAACTTGCCTGCATTGTCATCGCCGTTTTCCGGTACCCAGCCTGACTGCTTGTGCGACCAGATTTGCGCGCGGGCGTAAATCCCGTTGGCGCTCTCCAAGTTGCTACCCGGTACTTTATTCAACTGTGCGTAAAGCTCATCGGGCGCCTGCTGTGTATAGAACCCCCAGCCAATGATGCGCGAGCCCATCAGATTCTGGTCTTCCGCAAAAAAGCCGGTCAACGCAACGCCGTTGAGAGTGACCGGCGTGTCGAACACCCAGCGCTGCCCCATTTCGGTTTTGGTTCCGCCACTCAACGTAATCTTCCCGTTGTCCAGCGCACTGGAAATGCGTTCCTTGAGACCGGGCTGATTTACCACTGCTAGGGAGTTTTCGTCACAGGCGAGAAATGTTTGCAGTGCAGGCGAGACGGCGAAGCTGCTGGTGCAAGTAACCAGCGCTGCGAAAGGGATGAGCAGGTAATTCCATTTCATTGAGTTACTCCTAGCCTCAAAACGATGATCGTCTATACGGCACAGTGGGAACAAGCGAGTCTTAGTGTGAAGGGTGACTGCGTGGAGCCGGTGGTGGAAGGGGCAAGTTTTTTCCCTGTTAAGCGGCCAGCGGTTGCCGGCACACGTCTTTGAGGCTTCCAGTTATCACCAGTGTGTCGGCAAGGGAGGTGAAGACATGAGTAAGCGCACATTAAACCTCCTCCACAAATAGATTCGGGTAGCTGTGATGTTGGACTAAAAGGGGACACCCGCCGGTCTCAAGTCAAGGCTAAAACCAAAAATAAAAATAAAAACAAAAACAAACCCTCCTCCCTTTTCTTTTCACTACAGTCAAATATCTTCCTTAGGTAGATCACCAATTTACGAAGCAAAAAACAAACCATTTTCATCGATCCAAATCACACCCGGAATTTCATAAAAATAAATCGTCAATTCGCCATCGCACTCAGACACTACTCCTTCCGGCCAACTTTCCTTTAAACAAGATACGATCTGTTTTGCGTCCAAATCCCAGTGAGACCTTTTATCATCAATAGAAAATTTCGGATGCGGATTATCTGGAGAGATGTAGCAATCAGCACCTGGCTTAATGAACTTTATTTTCCCATTAACGAGCAGATATTCAATCATGTAAAAAAAGGCATCTTTTTGCTGATCAAAAGTCAAACCAGGATTCCATGAACCAATTGCGCTAAAAAGAGCGGACAACCACAAACCAAACGAATCGCGCTCTATTTCCTTAACAAATTTAATATTCATTACGGGTTTCCTATAAGAAATTTTATTTCTGGATTGTATGTAGTACCTGCCGCTGCCTTAGGGATGTCAATAGTCCAAGCAGGACCAGTTTGACCGGATGATGACGAGAAATTTCGTAGAGTAAAATTCCCCTCAGGAGTACTAACAACATATATATCACCCTTCCCAGAAATAGTACGAGGAGGAGGCAAGGAGGTGGATCCTGTTAACTCCGAAAAATACTGCTTAATTTCCACATCAGTCGCACCGGAGAATATTTTAGCATTGCCTGAGTTTGGAAGCTCAATGAGAGAGCGGTTTCCAATTTGAATACCACTTCTAGCGCTGGCAGAGCTAAATAGCTCCGCTAATTCCGTGCGGCGATTTATGTATGGAATGCCTTTTGCTTCATCGATCACTTGTGGTGGCGAATCGCCCTCTTTCGGAGGCATGACGCCATCCTTCGGCGGTGTTACATCGATTTTCGGCGGAGTAACCGTTGTCGGTGGATCAAGCACTGGCACATCCGAATCCCGCACAACGCCCTGCAAATTACTAATCTTGGTTTTGATGACATTGATATCAAACGACGCGCCCATTTTTTTGACGGTGTTGACGGAGACGTCGATCCCCATTTCCGAAAGTCTCAACGCGCTGGCTGCAGAACTGCTCCCCCCGCCAAGCATGAGCTGTGCGACAAGCGCAATCACCTGTCCCATTTGGTTGCCGAGGTTTTCCGCATTGGCATCGCCACCTTCGACGACTGCTTTTGCAATCTGATCAAGTTGTGACTTGAGCGCTGCAGCGACTGCATCACCTAACAACGCTCTAGCTTCCTTGGAGGATGCAAACTCCACGGCGGCATCAAAACTTCGCTCCGGGTCGGCCATGAGCGAAACGGCACTGTCCAGAGTCCCTAAGCCCGCACCGGCCATTCCGTCCGTGAAACCTTTGAGAACACCCGAACCGGTCAGTAAATCCTGGCGCAAAGAAGTGATCTGCCACTTCCCAGCGATAGCCAGTTTTTTGAGGATATTGGGTTCTGCATCAATTTCTTTCTTTGCCTGAACATATTGCTGCGTCGCCAACCAGTTGTTATCGACGTTCGCCGTCGCCGCGTTGTTCGCGGTAGCCGCACCGTTCGGGTTGCTCATGGCCGCAATACCGGTCACCAGGCTGGTGATGATGTTGCGTTTGGCTTCACGCTCTACAGCGGTTTCGTTCGGATCGGAGTCTGCGAACAGCCCCGCCAGTAAGCTGGCGGCCGAACCACCCAAGGCGCCGGCCGAGCAACTCTGGTTGCTGGCAGCAGCGCCGGCACAGCCAAGAATCGCATGCAGGGCCGCGTGTTCAGGGCTACCTTCCTTCAAGCCCTTTTTCACCAGTTCGCCGATGTACGCCGAGCCTTGCTGCTGGACGTAGTTGACCACCATGTTTTGCGCGAACTGGGCGCCGCTGCCGGCCACATTGCCACTGATACCAGCAACCAGCGCTGTTGCGATTTGTCGGTAGGTGCCGCCTGCGCCCCAGTTATCGCCGATTTCCTTGATCTGCTGAGTGAGCGCCCGATAATTTTCGAGGTGCTTTATTCGAACGTCGTCATTCGAATTCCTATCAATCGAGGCAGCCAGTTCCTGATCGGCCAGTTTCTTCTTGGTATCAATTTCCCGCGCGCGACTCTCAATGTACTGCGATACGTTCTGCACAAACTTGCCAACAATCTCAAAGTCCACGCCGATTTCTTGCGCGTCGAAGATCGGTTTGAGTTCGTTAGTGCCGTCACGATCGCTGGAGACATTGGTATTGATCGCGGCAATRGCTTGCTCGGCCGTCTGACCGGTCAACTCCTGCTGCTTGACGGTATTGGTGATGGTGACGGCTGCGCCACTGATCCCGCTGCGGGTGGTGCTGCGGGAGCTATCRCCGGCGAACAGGACGATCGGTGTTGTTGAGCTCACGCCGTTCTTACTGGCAACGACGGGACCACCTCTATTGGCCGTCGCGCTGGCATTACCGTTTGCATCACGGCCCATGTCGCCGCCGTAACCGCCGCTGAGGTTGATGCTGCTGGCGTCGTAATCAGCCTTGTTTTTGATATCGGAAGTGGTCAGTGTCCCGGTGCTCAGGGTGTTTTGGCCGTCGGCAACCGCTTTGTCGGTACTGGCGATGATCGCCCCGACCAGATCGGTATTGCCGGTAACCTCAACCTGGAAACCGCCATCACCGGCCTTGATGCCCGATTGTTCACTGACACTGGCGTAATCGCTTTGCATGTGTTGCTGGGCGATGCCGCCGCTGACGCTGCTGGTGCCAACACAGAACGGTGGAACGCACAGACTCACCCCAATGTTGGCGCTCGACTGCTGCGATTTGTAGGTGCTGGTGTCCTGCAAGCTTTCGATATTGAGGTCGCCGCCCACCTTGACCTTGACCGTCTCACCGCTGGCGACCGCGCCCTTGATGTTGGTGTCACCGCCACTTTGCAGGTTCAGCGTATGGCCGGACTTGNTGTTGCTGGGCGATGCCGCCGCTGACGCTGCTGGTGCCAACACAGAACGGTGGAACGCACAGACTCACCCCAATGTTGGCGCTCGACTGCTGCGATTTGTAGGTGCTGGTGTCCTGCAAGCTTTCGATATTGAGGTCGCCGCCCACCTTGACCTTGACCGTCTCACCGCTGGCGACCGCGCCCTTGATGTTGGTGTCACCGCCACTTTGCAGGTTCAGCGTATGGCCGGACTTGGCTGTACGGGTTTGGCTTCCTTGCCGGGCAATTCCTTGAGTTCTTCGAGACGCCGGCGCTGCTCTTCGAGCAGGCGATCCTGACGTTCGCGGATGAGATCCGTATCACCTGGGGTGGTGACAGCATTAGCAAAATTCAGCGGAGAAAGGCACAGCAAAGCCAGGCACAACCTCGCCACAAGGGCGGGTGAGTACATGTTCGATCCCTCGAAACGGAAGGTGATGGCAAAATAGTGGCGCACTATTAGTGAGCCATCATCCTGACGTCAAATAATGGATCCATTCGAAAAGTATGGGGGACGAACGGTAGAGGTAAAATCGGGCGCTTCCGACCGGTATGCAGGATGTTTCTTGATGCCATGAAGAAAAGTGACGGCCAGAGTGACGGCATTTCCGAATGCGTATTTGTCCTACAGAAGCAACGGTATGAACTTTCCGAACAGTGCAGCCTCAACCGTTTAACCGCCCAACACGGATACCGAGGCCCCCCATGAAAACCCTTCTGACGCTAACTTTCGCCACCACCCTCGCCTGCGCCCTCCCCGTTTGGGCCTGCACCCCCGAGGAAGCCACCGCCAAACGCGAGCAACTGGCTCAGGAAGTGGCCAGGCTCACCGAGCAGAATCCGGCCAAAGCCAAAGAGATCAACGACGAGTTGCAGAAGATGGACCTGGGCACAGCCGCCAAGGATTTGCCGGATAAATGCCAGTTGATTGATCAGCGTTTGAAGGAGTTGCAGACAGCGGACAAGAAAGCCGAGAGCTGATCGGTCGAGGAATTTCGAGCATAAAAAAACCGGACATCCGTCCGGTTTTTTTTGGGTCACGACAACGGCTTATTCAGCAGCCGGCGCTTCCGGCTTGCGGCGCTTGAGCGGCGCCATGCCGTCCTTGCTGACCAGCGACAGGGCGTCGGTCTTCGGGCGGTTGGCGATTTTGCGCTTGGTCGGGGCCTTGGCGCCGGTTTTTTTCTTGTCGCCTTTGGCGTCGACTTTTTTCTTCTTCACGCCAACGGCTTTGCCCGAGGCCTTGACCTTTTTCGGTCCGCCGTAGGTGCCTTTGACTTCCTTGATGGTGCGGCGCTCGAAGCTCTGCTTGAGGTAGCGCTCGATGCTCGACATCAGGTTCCAGTCGCCGTGGCAGATCAGCGAGATCGCCAGGCCTTCATTGCCAGCGCGGCCGGTACGACCGATACGGTGAACGTATTCGTCGCCGCTGCGTGGCATGTCGAAGTTGATCACCAGGTCCAGGCCTTCGACGTCGAGGCCGCGAGCGGCAACGTCGGTGGCGACGAGGATTTTCACGCCGCCCTGCTTCAGGCGGTCGATGGCCAGTTTGCGGTCTTTCTGGTCTTTATCGCCGTGCAACACGAACGCTTTGTATTCCTGCGCCACCAGACGACCGTAGATGCGGTCGGCCATGGCCCGGGTGTTGGTGAACACGATGGCCTTCTGATAGGTCTCGTTGGCCAACAGCCAGTTGAGGATCTGCTCTTTATGCACGTTGTGGTCAGCGGTGATGATCTGCTGACGGGTAGTCGCGTTCAGGTCGCTGACGTTGTTGACCTGCAAGTGCTCAGGGTTGTTCAGCACTTTGGCGACCATGTCGCGTAGGCCCGAACCGCCGGTGGTGGCGGAGAACAGCATGGTCTGCTGACGGTTGGTGCACTCCTCCACCAGACGCTGCACGTCTTCGGCAAAGCCCATGTCGAGCATGCGGTCGGCTTCGTCGAGCACCAGCACTTCCACTTCTTTCAAGTCGAGGTTACCGGCGTTCAGTTGCTCGATCATCCGGCCTGGCGTGCCGATCAGGATGTCCGGCACCTTGCGCAGCATGGCAGCCTGGACCTTGAAGTCTTCACCGCCGGTGATCAGGCCGGATTTGATGAACGTGAACTGCGCGAAGCGCTCGACTTCCTTGATGGTCTGCTGAGCCAGCTCGCGGGTCGGCAGCAGGATCAGGGTCTTGATGCTGACGCGGACTTTCGCCGGGCCGATCAGACGGTTGAGGATCGGCAAAACGAAAGCAGCGGTTTTGCCGCTACCGGTTTGCGCTGTCACCCGCAGGTCACGCCCTTGGAGCGCCAGCGGAATAGCCGCTGCTTGCACTGGCGTTGGCTCGACAAATTTAAGCTCGGCCACGGCTTTGAGCAGGCGTTCGTGCAGGGCGAATTGGGAAAACACGGGTGCTACCTCGAAGAAATACAAAAAAACAGCTGCATAGGGTAACGGTTTCGAGCGCTCAGGCCGAGTTTCTTTATACAAACGACAGTAAACAGTGGCTTTTTGTTGCCTGATTTGTCTTCAAATGTCATCCCAAGTGTCTTAAATGCTCTAATCGCCCCATCGCGTCCTACAGGAAAATCGTTTTAGCCCATGGATATCAAACAGCTCTGGCTCAACGCCCAAGACCTCTGGGGGGCCCTTGATCAGCACCCGCTCCTGCATTCAAGCCTGGGATTGGTGTTGTTACTGGTCATTGCGCTAGTCCTCGGACGAGTGGCGCGCTTCCTCATTCTTCACGCCACCAAAATGCTGGGGCGTCAGCCAGCGCTGCACTGGATCAACGACTTTCTGCACAACAAGGTGTTTCATCGCCTGGCCCAGATAACGCCGTCGCTGGTGATTCAGTTCGGCCTGCACCTGGTGCCGGAGTTGAGCAAGACCAGCCAGAACTTCCTCGGCAATGTGGCGCTGTCCTTCACCATTCTGTTCCTGCTGCTGGCGTTCAGCGCCCTGCTCAGCGCCCTGCTGGACATCTACGCGCGCACCCAATACGCCCGCACCCGCTCGATCAAAGGCTACGTGCAACTGGCGCAGATGGTTTTGTACGTGCTGGGCGCGATCATCATTGTCGCCACCCTGATCGACCGTTCGCCGCTGTTGCTGCTCTCGGGTCTGGGCGCCATGTCGGCGGTGATTCTGTTGGTCTACAAGGACACCCTGCTGTCGTTCGTGGCCAGCGTGCAATTGACCAGCAACGACATGCTGCGGGTGGGCGACTGGATCGAGATGCCACAAGTCGGCGCTGACGGTGACGTGGTCGATATCACGCTGCACACGGTAAAGGTGCAGAACTTCGACAAGACCATTGTGTCGATCCCGACCTGGCGCCTGATGTCCGAATCGTTCAAGAACTGGCGCGGCATGCAGCAATCCGGGGGGCGACGGATCAAGCGCAGCCTGTTCATCGACGCCAGTGGCGTGCGTTTCATCCGCGATGATGAAGAGCTGAAGTTGTCGCAAGTGCATTTGCTGACCGATTACATCGGCCGCAAACAGGCAGAACTCAAAGCCTGGAATGAAGCACAGGGCAATGTGGCGGCCATGGCGGCCAACCGGCGGCGGATGACCAACATCGGCACCTTCCGCGCTTACGCATTGGCGTATTTGAAAAGTCACCCGGGGATCCAGCCAGACATGACGTGCATGGTCCGCCAGATGCAGGCCACTGCGCAGGGAATCCCACTGGAAATCTACTGCTTCACCCGCACCACGGCGTGGGCCGATTACGAGCGGATTCAGGGGGATATTTTCGATTACTTGCTGGCGGTGCTGCCGGAGTTTGGCTTGAGTCTTTATCAGCAGCCGAGTGGTGGGGATTTACGTGCCGGGTTGTTGCCCGCAATGCTGGGCGCAAGCCACATCCCCGGACCCGAAAAACACATCATGTAAACACCACAGAACCCAATGTGGGAGCGGGCTTGCTCGCGAAGGCGGTGTGTCAGTCAATGTAGATGTCGACTGACACTTCGCCTTCGCGAGCAAGCCCGCTCCCACAGGGGTTTGCATTTGTTTCCAAGGTTGGCGGGTTACTTGACCTGACGCTGCGGCGCCTTGTGCACCATGGTGTAAGCGTAATCCACGCCCATGCCATACGCACCGCTGTGTTCCAGCACCAGGCCCATCACGGCTTCGTAAGTGTCTTTGTGTGCCCAATCGCGCTGGTACTCAAGCAGTACCTGTTGCCAGGTCACCGGCACCGCACCGGCCTGAATCATCCGCTGCACCGACATGTCGTGCGCTTCCTTGGTGGTGCCGCCGGAAGCATCCGTGACGATGTACACCTCGTAGCCTTCTGCCAACGCTTCCAGTGCCGGGAAGGTCAGGCAGACCTCGGTCCACAGCGCCGCAATGATCAGTTTTTTACGGCCGGTGGCTTTCACTGCATCAACCAGCGCCTTGTCTTCCCAGGAGTTCATCGAGGTGCGCTCGATCGGCTTCTGATCCGGGTGAACAGCCAGCAACTCAGGCCAGATGTAACCGCTGAAGCTTTCAGTTTCGACCGAGGTGTAGATGGTCGGAACGTTGAAGATCTTCGCAGCCTTGGCCAGACCGATTGTGTTGTTCTTCAGGGTCTGACGGTCGATCGACTGCACGCCGAACGCCATTTGTGGCTGGTGGTCGATCAGGATCAGGGCGGTGTTGGTTGGGTTGAGCAGTTCACGGATAGACATGGCGCGTTCCTTTTGATGTCGATATTCAGGTGAGTAATGAGTGAGTCGACCTTGCCGTCAGAGGCTTTGTTGTCGGCTTGGATGTCACTTTAGGGGCTAGCCACAAAAGGGACAATTACCTAAAATCGAGAATCATTGATTCTAAAATAGGGACAATCATGGATCGCATCGAATGCATGCGCGCCTTCGTCGTCACGGTCGGCGAGAACGGCTTCGCCGCCGCTGCCCGGGCAATGGATGTGCCGCGATCAAAAGTCAGCAAACAGATTCAGGCGTTGGAGGAAGCCATCGGCGTGCAACTGTTGCAGCGCACCACCCGCAGCCTGCACCTGACCGAGGCGGGCGCCGAGTACTTCGACGCGGCACGCGAGGTGCTGGCGTCGCTGGACGAGGCTGAACAGCGAGCGCGTAATGGCATTGGCGAATTGCGCGGGGTGTTGCGGGTCAATGCGCCGATGTCCTTCGGCTTGCGCCGGCTGGGGCCGCTGATTCCGCTGTTTCATGAACAGCACCCGAACATCGAACTGCAACTGGTATTGAGCGACCAGCAAGTGGACCCGGTACGCGGTGGTTTCGACGTGACCATCCGCATCGCCAGCCTGCCGGATTCGACGATGATTGCCCGGCAACTGGCACCGGCACCACGAATCATGGTGGCGTCCCCGGCTTATCTGGCACGTGCCGGTATACCGCAGACCCCGCAAGACCTGCGCGCCCATCAGTGCCTCAACTACGGGTACCTGCAAAGTGGCGTCAGCTTGCAGCTGTGCAATGGCACGGAAACTCAACGGGTCAACGTGACCGGCCCCTTGCATGCCAACAATGGCGACTTGCTCGCTCAGGCGGCCGAGGCTGGAATGGGCATCGCTCTGCTACCCAACTTTATCGTCGAGGATGCGCTGGCCGCTGGCCGCCTGGTGCCGGTGATGTGTGAATGGCAGGCGCCCGCGATCACGATCAACGCGGTGTACCCTTCGGCACGTCGAGTCCCGCAGAAGACCCGGACGTTTATTGAGTTTCTGGTGACGCAGCTGGCGGAGAAATAACGCAGATTCCCTGTGGGAGCTGGCTCGCCCCCACAGGGCAAGTGTCTATTTTCCGAAGAGTCGGCGCACCTGCTCCGCGTCGGCGCTACCGTTCTGCTCAAGCGCGACGAAATACGTCAGCTGCCATTGCTGCGTCTTGATCGCCTGTTTTGCGACGGGCCTGGCCCAGGGCGGGTAGACACGAATTGCGCGTTTGCCACCGTTACCGTCAATCGACATGACCCCTTTGGCGACCAGAATCTTCTGATCGAACACGAACTGCCCGCGGAGCGTGTCATCAGCAACGCTCACCACCACAAAGGCGACGCCATCGCCGGTGTCGAACGGTGCAATCTCGCTGGTCGACGTCGGCCGCTTCCATAGCGTAACGAACTGGCCAATCTTGGTTGGCGTGGTTTTCGCCACACGGAAGACCACTCCCTGATGATCGAGGCCAAGGCGACAGGCTCCGTACTCGGTACTCTCCAGCTCGCGTTGAGCCTGCTGCGTCAATGCCATGCCTGCTGGCTTGTACATCTGCTCAATGGCGGCGGCTAGTTCGTGTGGAAGGTCCGTCACGGTCGCTCCCGCATCGCCTGAATGTCTTGTCTGATGCCCAACCGGCTGACCCACACCGCCAGCAAAATCACCGATCCTCCGAGAAACAACCGACCCAGCTCTTCATGCTGATTCCAGATCAGCAGATTGATCAACAACCCCACCGGCACGTGCAGGTTGTTCATCACCGCCAGCGTCCCGCCATTCACCAGGCAGGCGCCCTTGTTCCACCAATACAAACCCAACGCCGTCGAGACCAGGCCGAGGAACACCAGCACGCCCCATTGCAGCGGCGCTTCGGGCAGGAAGTTTTGTTTGCCAAACAGCAGGAATGCCGGCAATGCCACCGCCAATGCCCCCAGGTAGAAGTAACCGAATCGCCGGTAATGCGGCAGATCGCTCGGATGGCGGGCCACCAGATGTTTGTAAAGCACCTGGCCGGCAGCGTAGGTGAAGTTGGCCAGTTGCAGCAGCAAGAACCCCATGAAGAAATCCGGGTTGATCCGGTCGTAGCGAATCACCGCTGCGCCCATCACCGCCACCACTGCGGCAATCAACGCCCACGGATTGAAACGCCGGTTCAGCGCGTCTTCGATCAAGGTCACGTGCAATGGTGTGAGGATGGTGAACAGCAACACTTCCGGCACGGTCAGTACCCGGAAGCTCAGGTACAGGCACACGTACGTCACGCCGAACTGCAACGCGCCGATCAGCAGCATGCCGCGCATGAACGCAGGCTCCACCGAACGCCAGCGCGTCAGTGGAATGAACACCAGCCCCGCTAGCACTACGCGCACCAGTACTGCGAAATAACTGTCGACGTGACCGGCCAGGTATTCGCCGATCAAACTGAAGGAAAACGCCTGGATCAGCGTGACAAAAAGTAGATAGCCCATGCTCGCCTCATTTCGAATGGCGGCGACGATAGCGGGTTTTTCCCATCACAGCGAATCGTCAGGCAACACACAGCCCTGTAGGAGCTGAGCTTGCTCGCGATGAGGGTGCCACATTCAACATGGATGTCGGCGGGTACACCGCTATCGCGAGCAAGCTCAGCTCCTACAGGGTTATGTGTGTGTGCCCATCAAATCGCAGGCAAAAAAAAGCCCGATCTCGCTAAAGCGTTCAATCGGGCGACAGCACTCAGGAGCAAAAAGTGCAAAGGGAGGTTCGATGCGCGTAAAGCCGTGAAGGGGTTGCGCCAGGTCACTAGACCATCCAGTGATTATCTGGCGATTAAAGGATCAGGCGACCTGAGAAAGCTTGGCGTTGGCCTGGTTCAAGCCCTTCTCCTGGAAGTCGCCGCCCAGGTTCATGCCTTCGGCGTGAATGAAGGTCACGTCGTGGATGCCGATGAAGCCCATGACCTGACGCAGGTACGGTTCCTGGTGATCCGCGGTGCTGCCTGCATAAATCCCGCCGCGAGCGGTCAGCACGTAGGTACGCTTGCCGCTGAGCAAACCTTGCGGGCCGGTCTCGGTGTATTTGAAGGTCACGCCGGCACGCAACACATGGTCGAGCCAGGCTTTGAGCGTGCTGGGAATAGCGAAGTTGTACATCGGTGCGGCCATGACCAGCACATCGGCGGCCAGCAGTTCATCGGTCAACTCGTTGGAGCGTTCCAGTGATGCCTGTTCGATGTCGCTACGTTGCTCAGCCGGTTTCATCCAGCCGCCCAACAGGTTGATGTCCAGGTGCGGCACCGGGTTGACGGCCAGGTCACGAACAGTGATCTGGTCAGCCGGATGGGCGACTTTCCACTGGCTGATGAAGGTCTGGGTCAGCTGACGGGAAACCGAGTCTTGCTGGCGGGCGCTGCTTTCGATGATCAGAACGCGTGACATAGGTTGTAGGCTCCATCTGAGAATGCTGTAAGTCGATGGAGCGAAGATTAAACAGAGTCAAATCGATGAAAAAGCGCAAATAACTGCTATAACCCATCAATTAATTCGTTTATAAGCTGAGCACGCCCTTGTAGGAGCTGAGCTTGCTCGCGATAGCGGTGTGTCAGCCGACATCAAATTAAATGACACACCGCTATCGCGAGCAAGCTCAGCTCCTACAAGAGATTGCAGTCATTTCGGGGTGCAGGTCAGCTCGATACGCAGCTTGATAATGCTGCGGGTGAACTTCGCGGTGGCGTTTTTATGTTTGCCGGCAGGCACATCGATCGTGCGCGTACGCGGTGCTTCCGGGCCATTGCTGAAAACCGCCTTGCAGGTAGCATCGACGTCGCCGTAGTTAGCCACCCGGATGGAGCCGATGTCGTTATCCGTATCGAAGGTCTCGTAATCGATCTTCAAGCCGTTGAGTTTTTTCTGCACATCGATCGGATAAGCAAACGCCGTCAGCGGCAGCATCGCCAGCAGCACACAACCCGATACCACACAGCAAAGCTTTTTCATTCAGCAGTCTCCAAAAGGGCTGCCAGCTTAGGACAAGAGGAGCCATTCATGAAAGCGCCCCGCGTGACCCTTGATCAATGGCGAACATTGCAAGCCGTGGTCGACCACGGTGGTTTCGCCCAGGCCGCCGAAGCGCTGCACCGTTCGCAATCGTCGGTAAGCTACACCGTGGCCCGCATGCAAGACCAGCTCGGCGTGCCGCTGTTGCGCATTGACGGTCGCAAAGCGGTGCTGACCGAAGCCGGCGGCGTGTTGCTGCGTCGCTCCCGGCAACTGGTGAAACAGGCCAGTCAGCTCGAAGACCTGGCCCATCATATGGAGCAAGGCTGGGAAGCCGAAGTGCGGCTGGTGGTCGACGCGGCATACCCAAGCGCCCGCCTCGTCCGCGCCTTGACCGCGTTCATGCCGCAAAGCCGCGGCTGCCGGGTTCGCCTGCGTGAAGAGGTGCTTTCGGGCGTGGAGGAAGTTTTGCTCGAAGGTGTGGCCGACCTGGCGATCACGGGATTGAGCATCCCGGGTTATCTGGGAGCGGAGTTGAGCGACGTAGAATTCGTCGCAGTGGCCCATCCCGAACATGCGCTGCACCGCCTCAACCGTGAGTTGAATTTCCAGGACCTGGAAAGCCAGATGCAAGTGGTGATCCGCGACTCCGGTCGGCAACAACCGCGCGACGTCGGCTGGCTTGGAGCCGAACAGCGCTGGACCGTCGGCAGCCTGGCCACCGCCGCGACGTTTGTCAGCAGCGGCCTGGGGTTCGCCTGGCTGCCTCGGCACATGATCGAACGAGAACTCAAGGAAGGCACGCTCAAGCTGCTACCGTTGGATCAGGGCGGCAGCCGCAACCCGAGTTTTTACCTGTATTCGAACAAGGACAAACCCTTGGGGCCGGCGACGCAGATTCTCATTGAACTGCTGCGCACCTTCGACACCGCACCGCTGGACGCGCCTTTCGCCGCCCCTGAACAAGCCTGATAAGGAGTATCTGCATGGCCTATTTCGAACATGAAGGTTGCAACCTGCACTACGAGGAATATGGCCATGGCACGCCGTTGCTGCTGGTCCACGGCCTGGGTTCCAGCACGCTGGACTGGGAAATGCAGATCCCTGCACTGTCTGCGCGCTACCGGGTGATCGTCCCGGATGTGCGTGGCCACGGTCGCTCCGACAAGCCCCGCGAGCGCTACAGTATTGCCGGTTTCAGCGCTGACCTGATCGCGCTGATCGAACATTTGAACCTCGGCCCGGTGCACTACGTGGGGCTGTCGATGGGCGGCATGATCGGTTTTCAACTGGCCGTGGATCAACCGCAATTACTCAAGAGCCTGACCATCGTGAATAGTGCGCCACAGGTCAAATTACGCAGTCGCGACGATTATTGGCAGTGGTTCAAACGCTGGAGCCTGATGCGCGTCCTCAGTTTGGGTACCATCGGCAAAGCCCTCGGCGACAAGCTGTTTCCGAAACCGGAACAGGCGGACCTGCGACAAAAAATGGCCGCGCGCTGGGCAAAAAACGACAAACATGCTTATCTCGCCAGCTTCGATGCCATTGTTGGCTGGGGAGTCCAGGAACGACTTTCGAGGGTCTCCTGTCCAACCCTCATCGTCAGTGCCGACCGTGATTACACCCCGGTTGCACTGAAGGAAACCTATGTAAAACTGCTGCCCGATGCGCGGCTGGTGGTGATCGCCGATTCGCGCCACGCCACCCCGCTGGACCAGCCCGAACACTTCAACCACACACTGCTCGAGTTTCTCACCGCAGTCGACACCACCCCACTCAGGATCACTGACCCATGCTGAAAAAAATCGCCCTCGTCGCCGGCTCCGTGCTGTTTGCTGCCAACCTGATGGCTGCGACGCCTGCCAAGGCGCCGCACGTTCTGCTGGAAACCACCAACGGCCAGATTGAAATCGAACTGGACCCGGTCAAGGCGCCGATCAGTACCAAGAACTTTCTTGATTACGTCGACAGCGGCTTCTACAACAACACGATTTTCCACCGTGTGATTCCTGGATTCATGGTCCAGGGCGGCGGGTTCACCCAACAAATGCAACAAAAAGAAACCAAGGACGCGATCAAGAACGAACACAAGAACGGTCTGGTCAACGTTCGTGGCACCTTGTCCATGGCACGCACCTCGGCGCCTGATTCGGCCACCAGCCAGTTCTTCATCAACGTCAAGGACAACGATTTCCTTGATCAGGGCGATGGCTACGCAGTGTTCGGCAAAGTGGTCAAAGGCATGGACGTGGTCGACATCATCGTCAACTCGCCGACCACTGTACGTGGTGGCATGAAAGACGTGCCGGCCGACCCGGTCCTCATCAAGTCGGCCAAGCGCATCGACTGAGACTAAGCTGGACAGGGATGTCAGAGCCGTTGCCGGTTTTGCCGGCAACGCTCAAACCGTTTAAAGGAGAGCCCGTTTACGGGCGAGAAACTGATGCTTTATCGCCGTTTTGAACAACTGATCGACGTGTTTCGCGACGCCCCGACGGCCGCTCCGCCGGATCGCGTTCTCCCTTTTTATACCTACTACCTCAAGCAGGTCTGGCCAAGCTTCGCCGCCCTGCTGATCGTCGGCCTGTTCGGCGCACTGATCGAAGTGGCGCTGTTCAGCTACCTGAGCCGCATCATCGACCTCGCCCAAGGCACGCCCGGTGCCGACTTCTTCAAGG
The DNA here is from genome assembly GCF_002000165.1 of Pseudomonas sp. C9. Taxonomy (NCBI): domain Bacteria; kingdom Pseudomonadati; phylum Pseudomonadota; class Gammaproteobacteria; order Pseudomonadales; family Pseudomonadaceae; genus Pseudomonas; species Pseudomonas sp. C9. The sequence continues at coordinate 1,557,806 of NZ_MPAK01000001.1, forward strand.
AACACGGCATTGAACTGGCCTGGATGGCCGTGGTGGCGCTGATCCTGCGCCCGGTGTTCGTTGGCCTGCATGACTTGCTGGTGCACCAGACCCTGAGCCCCAGCATGACCAGCATGATCCGCTGGCAGAACCACAGTTATGTGCTCAAACAGAGCCTCAATTTCTTCCAGAACGACTTCGCCGGGCGCATCGCCCAGCGCATCATGCAGACCGGCAACTCGCTGCGCGATTCGGCCGTGCAAGCGGTGGATGCGCTCTGGCACGTGCTGATCTATGCGATCAGTTCGCTGGTGTTGTTTGCCGAAGCCGACTGGCGCTTGATGATCCCGTTGCTGAGCTGGATCGCGGCGTACATGGGCGCGCTCTGTTACTTCGTGCCACGGGTCAAGGATCGTTCGGTGGTCGCCTCCGATGCACGCTCCAAACTCATGGGGCGGATCGTCGACGGCTACACCAACATCACCACGCTGAAACTGTTCGCCCACACCAACTTCGAACAGCAGTACGCCAAGGAAGCCATCGAAGAACAGACGGTGAAGGCCCAACTGGCCGGTCGCGTGGTCACCAGCATGGACGTGGTCATCACCAGCATGAACGGCTTACTGATCGTCACCACCACCGGCCTGGCGCTGTGGCTGTGGACGCAGTCGCTGATCTCCGTGGGCGCGATTGCCCTGGCCACTGGTCTGGTGATCCGCATCGTCAACATGTCCGGCTGGATCATGTGGGTGGTCACGGGCATCTTCGAAAACATCGGCATGGTCCAGGACGGTTTGCAGACCATCTCGCAACCGGTCAGCGTGACCGATCGGGATGAGGCCAAACCGCTGGCCGTCGCCCGTGGCGAAGTGCGTTTCGAGCACGTGGATTTCCACTACGGCAAGAAGAGCGGGATCATCGGCGACCTCAACCTGAGCATCAAGGCCGGTGAAAAGATCGGCCTGATCGGGCCCTCCGGTGCCGGGAAATCGACCTTGGTCAACCTGCTGCTGCGTCTGTATGACGTGGAGGGCGGGCGAATCCTTATCGATGGCCAGAACATTGCCGATGTCGGCCAGGAAAGCCTGCGCGAGCGTATCGGCATGATCACCCAGGACACGTCGCTGTTGCACCGTTCGATCCGTGACAACTTGCTGTACGGCAAACCCGACGCCACCGACGCAGAGCTCTGGGACGCGGTCCACAAGGCCCGCGCCGACGAGTTCATCCCCTTGCTGTCCGATGCCGAAGGCCGCACCGGCTTCGATGCGCATGTCGGTGAACGCGGGGTGAAACTCTCCGGGGGTCAGCGCCAGCGTATTGCGATTGCTCGCGTGCTGCTCAAGGATGCGCCGATCCTGATCATGGACGAGGCCACGTCGGCACTGGATTCGGAGGTGGAAGCAGCGATCCAGGAAAGCCTGGAAACCCTGATGCAGGGCAAAACCGTGATTGCCATCGCTCACCGACTTTCGACCATCGCCCGGATGGACCGGCTAGTGGTTCTGGAAAACGGCAAGATTGCCGAAACCGGCACCCACGCCGAACTGCTGGCCCATGGCGGGTTGTATGCACGGTTGTGGCAGCACCAGACCGGAGGCTTTGTCGGCATCGATTGAGTCTTGTTCTCACCACAGATCCTGTCTGATCGTTCCCTCGCTCTGCGTGGGAATGCAGCCGGTGACGCTCCGCGTCACTGGACGCAGAGCGTCCCTTGAAGCATTCCCACGCAGAGCGTGGGAACGATCGGCCCTCGGCTACCTGCTGGAATTCTCTTGAAACCCTGCTGTACTCAGCCAAGGTTCTGGTGATGGTTCTGCAGTCCATCTGCTGGATGCGATAGGCAGTAAAACCTCGAAAGGGCACGCTCTATGTCTCTATTCAAACGTTCAGCGACAGAGTTGGTTGGTACGTTCTGGCTGGTGTTGGGGGGGTGTGGCAGTGCGGTGCTGGCCGCCGCTTTCCCGGAGGTGGGGATCGGTTTGCTGGGGGTGTCCCTGGCGTTTGGGTTGACGGTGCTGACCATGGCGTTCGCTATTGGCCATATCTCCGGTTGTCACCTTAACCCGGCCGTGTCATTGGGGTTGGTAGTCGGTGGACGCTTTCCCGCCAAGGAGCTGCCGGCGTACATCATTGCGCAGGTCATCGGCGGGATAATTGCAGCCGCATTACTGTACTTCATTGCCAGCGGCAAACCCGGTTTCGACCTGGCCGGTGGCCTGGCATCCAACGGTTATGGCGAACATTCTCCTGGCGGCTATGCCATGGCGGCAGGGTTTGTCTGTGAACTGGTGATGACGACGATGTTCATCCTGATCATCCTCGGCGCCACCGACAAACGCGCCCCCGCGGGACTGGCCCCCATCGCCATCGGCCTGGGGCTGACCCTCATCCACCTGATCTCGATCCCGGTCACCAACACCTCGGTCAACCCGGCGCGCAGTACTGGCCCGGCACTGATCGTCGGCGGCTGGGCGATTCAACAACTGTGGATGTTCTGGGTGGCGCCACTGCTGGGCGCGATAGTCGGCGGTGTGCTCTATCGGTGGCTGGGCAAGGAAGACACTTAAGGCCTGGGACGAGGATCAGTCTTGCCGATAAGGCAAGGCGGTCCTCGCCTCCTCGGCATACGCCAACACCCCAACGCGTTCTTGCTGCAGGAAGTCTTTGACCGCTGCTTTCAGGCCGGGATGGCGCAAGTAATGCCAGGAATGCGTGATCACCGGTTCAAACCCGCGAATCAGTTTGTGCTCGCCTTGGGCACCGGCATCAAAACGCTGAAAACCGTTGGCAATCGCATAATCCATACCTTGATAGAAACAGGTCTCGAAATGCAGTCGATCAAACTCGGCCAGACAGCCCCAATAACGACCGTAAAAACTGTCGCCCCCCACCAGACTGAACGCCATGGCCACCGGTCTTGAGCCCTGTTTGGCCAACACCACCCGAATCGATTCCGGCATGCGCTCGGCCAGCAGGCTGAAGAATTCGCGCGTCAAGTAAGGCCTTTGTCGACGTACCGCATAGGTATTGGCATAGCAGGCGTAGACGAAATCCCACTGCGCCTGATCCAGTTGCCGCCCCTCAAGCCATTCGAACGCAATCCCCTGCCCCGCTACCTGTTCACGTTCTTTGCGCATCTGCTTGCGCTTGCGTGAACTCAGGACGTCGAGGAAGTCCTGAAAGTCCCGATAGCCGCGATTTTGCCAGTGGTACTGACAGCCTATTCGCTGCAACCAGCCGGGTTGTTCGGCCAGTGCCGCGTCCGTAAACGCATCGGTGAAATTGATGTGCGCGCTGGAGAGTTCTTCAATCTCCAGATACCCCGGCAAGCTCTTGAGTAACTCGAAACCGTCCTCGACGCTGGCCGCCAGCAGCCGTGGCCCGCTGACCGGGCTGAAGGGCACGGCGGTCAATAATTTGGGGTAATAGTCGATGCCAGCTCGCTCACAGGCATCGGCCCAGGCGTGATCGAACACGTACTCGCCGTAAGAATGCCACTTGCGGTAACTGGGCAGCGCGGCGATCAGCCGATCACCTTCCATGTGCAACAAATGCTCGGGCTGCCAGCCGGAATGCGGCCCCAGACTGCCACTGTCTTCCAGCGCACTGAGAAAGGCGTGGCGCAGAAATGGCTGATTCTCAGGCACCAGGGTGTCCCAGGCCTGGGGTGCGATTTCAGACAGATTTTCCAAACGTTGCAGCGGCATCAACTTCCTCTCCACTTCTTGCGTGAAAGCCTCGCGAGTATCGCTTATCGCCACCGGTTGCACACACGCGTTTCGCCGACAAACGTCCGAAGAAAAAGTTCAAACAGCCTTTTTATCGTCATCTAGACGCCATCACTTCGCCACTGCTTTGTCATAAACCATCGCGATACTGGCGCCTGTTTTTATAGCGCCGGGTTATACCCGGCCACTGTTTTCCGTCCATCAATGGTCGGTTGTGCCCTGGATGGCTCAGTCATCCACTCTCATCTTCGGAGATTGATATGCGTCTTGCTTCCACGAAAACTGCGGCGGCCCTGTGTGGCGGGCTGTTGCTGGCCATGAGCGTTTCGGCCAGCGCCGCAGTCGACGCCAAACTGCTCGACATGCTCAAGGCAAACGGCTCGATTACCACTGCGCAGTACAGTGAACTGCAAGCTGAACTGGCCCGGGATCAGAAAGATCAGCAAATCGCCCGTCAGGCTCAGCAAGAGACCAACGAGCAGATCGCAGCAACCGCGAAGAAAACCACTGAACTGAGCACCTTCGACCAGAAACTGGCGTGGGCTGCCAAGACCCAATTCAAGGGCGACGTGCGCTTCCGTGAGGAAACCGTGCACAACGATGGCGTTCCAAACAACAAAGACCAGGATCGCCAGCGCATTCGTGCCCGCCTGGGTGCCTACAGCGAAATCAACCCGCAAGTCGACACCGGCATCCGTATCGCCACCGGCAACAACGACGATGCCCGTTCCACCAACCAGGACCTGAACAACTACTTCGACAAGAAGTCGATCTGGCTGGACCAGGGTTACGTCGACTACCACCCTGACGCCATCAAGAACCTGCACCTGGTTGGCGGCAAGATGCCACAGCAATGGGTGAGCATGGGCGACATCATCTGGGATAGCGACATCAACCCGGAAGGCCTGGCTGCGACCTACAAATACCCGCTGAGCGGCAGCACCGAGTTGTTCGGTAGCGCCGGTCACTACACCCTCAAGGACAACGTCGACGGTGAAGGCGTGCAGTTCAAGCATGACCTGCGTCTGTACGCCGGCCAGTTGGGTGCACGCTTCGCCATCACCGACAGCATGAAAATGACGTTGGGCGGCAGCATCTACTCGTATGACAACGACAGCAACAGTGCTTGCCCGACCACCGGCACCGTCACCGCGCCGTGCGCACTGGCCGTCAATGGCAACAGCCCGGGCGAAACGTTCAAGCTGTATGAAGGTTTTGGTCAGCTCGACTTCACCAACCTGCCAGTACCGCTTTCGTTGTACGGTCAGTACGTCAACAACAAAGACGCGAGCAACGATCAGGACACTGGCTGGTTGGCCGGCGTCAAGTCCAAGTTCTACGGCTTCGCAGTGGACTACAACTACCGCGACGTCCAACAGAACTCTGTGGTGGGTGCCTTCACCGACTCCGACTTCGCCAACGGCTACACCGGTTCGCGCGGCAGCAAGCTGAAAGTGAGCTACGAGTTGGACAAGAACTTCAACCTCGGCGCCACGTACTTCATGGCTAACTCCGACTACACCAACGCCAGCATCAAGAAGACCGACTCCGACATCAACACCCTGCAGCTGGATGCTGAAGCGAAGTTCTGATTTACCCCGCTACACGACCCGGGCAAGGAAGCCCGGGCCGCTTTTACAGTCTGGCGTGGATGGATTGATCCCCATCATCCGTTCGGTTCATCCACGCGAGCCTGTTTCTTGATCCGCGCGATAAATATCCTCTGCTACGGATTGTCCTTGCGACGCTCGGCAGCGAGACGTTCAGCCAGTGCATCGACGTCTGGTACCGTTTCTTCCGGCATGGCACGCAACGTCGCCTGCATCAGCCGCATCTGACGAATGAACCGCCGGCAATTACGGCAGAACATCAGATGATGGCGAACCATCAACTTCTCGCGAAAGCTCAACTGACCGTCGAGATAATCGCTGGAACGTGCCACTTGTTCCTTGCAGGTCAACATTCCCCTGTCTCCTCAAAATGCTCCACGGTCGCAAATACCTTCAACCGTGCCCGATGCAGCAGCACGCGAACATTGGAGAGCGAGATTTCCAAAAGATTACAGATCTCTTCAAGCTCCAGGCCCTGACGCTCGCGCAGTGACAATACGCTGCGTTGCAGTTCCGACAGGCTGAGCAACGTATGCTCCAGGCATTCGCGCAGCTCGTTTTCGGTCAGCAGTGCTTCCGGGGTGTCCTGGTGCCAGGCAAACGGCGCCACCAGCCAATGACCATCGCCAGACGAGAAACGATCGTCATCAATGGTCCCGTGGGGTGACGGTAGATCATCAAGCAACACCTCGCGGCGATTTTGCTTGTAGCGACCTTTGGCCGCGTTGGCGGTGATGGTCAGCAACCAGGTCTTGAGGCTCGAACGCCCTTCAAACTTGCTCAGGTTGCGCACCACCGACAGCCACGCATCCTGCACTATTTCGTCGGCATGCCGACTGCCGACAATGGCATACGCCACCGCGCGCATGGCGCTCTGGTAGGTGCTGACCAGCTCTTTGAAAGCGCGTTGTTCCCCTGCCAGCAATCGTTCCAGCAATTGCGTGTCATCAGCCGCCATCAAACAGTTTCCTTGTTCTGAACTCGAATTTGACTACAACAGGACGTCACCCAAAGGTTGTCCTGCTGTCATTTCCGAAAGTTACAGCGTCCTGACGGTTTCGAATGTAGGAAATTTCATTACAGCTCAAGGAAAAGGAACACAAACTCTCGCTTAACGCTTACGCAGCAGCACGCTGCCAATCGAGTAACCGGCGCCAAACGAACTGAGCACCGCCAGGGAACCGGCAGGCAGATCATCCTGGTTCTTGTGAAACGCAATCACGGAACCGGCGGAACTGGTGTTCGCGTAAGTGTCGAGAATCACCGGTGCTTCTTCTTCGGTGGCCTCGCGACCCAGCAGTTTCTTGACGATCAGGTGGTTCATGCTGAGGTTGGCCTGGTGCAGCCAGAAGCGCTTCACGTCGCTGACGTTAAGCTGGTTTTCTTCCAGGTGCGTAGCGATCAACTCGGCAACCATTGGGCAAACATCGCGGAATACCTTGCGGCCTTCCTGCACGAACAGTTTGTCCTTGGCACCGATGCCCTCTTCCGCCGCGCGGTTGAGGAAGCCGAAGTTGTTGCGAATGTTGTTGGAGAACTTGGTTAGCAGCTTGGTGCTGACGATGTCGAACTGGTACTTGGACGTCGCCAGGTCTGCACGCTCGATGATCACCGCCGTGGCCGCGTCACCGAAGATGAAATGGCTGTCGCGGTCGCGGAAGTTCAGGTGGCCGGTGCAGACTTCCGGGTTGACCATCAGGATGGCCCGGGCCTGGCCCAGTTGCACGCTGTTGGCGGCCGCCTGAATGCCGAAAGTCGCCGAGGAGCAGGCAACGTTCATGTCGAAACCGAAACCCTGGATGCCCAGCGCTTCCTGGACTTCGATGGCAATGGCCGGGTAGGCGCGTTGCAGGTTGGAGCAAGCGACGATCACACCGTCGATGTCCGCAGCAGTCTTGCCGGCGCGTTGCAAGGCTTGTTCGGCGGCGCCGATGGCCATTTGGCACAGCACCGACCACTCGTCGTTCGAACGCTCCGGCAGGCGTGGTGCCATGCGTTGCGGGTCGAGAATGCCGTCCTTGTCCATGACAAAGCGGCTTTTGATGCCAGAGGCTTTTTCGATAAACGCCGCGCTGGACTCGGTCAGCGCCTCGATCTCGCCACGGGCAATGGCCTGGGCGTTGTCGGCGTTGAATTGCGCGACGTAGGCGTTGAAAGACTGCACCAGCTCTTCGTTGGAGATGCTGTTGGCCGGGGTGTACAGGCCGGTGCCGCTGATGACGACGTTATGCATGGTCGTTTCTCTAATCTGTTCAGGCAGAAAGCATTGGCACCGACGTACCAACACACAAAGGGTCTATTCCCATCCGGGGGACGCAAACCTGGCATCGCTTTATCCCGACCTGCCCGCGGCCGTAGAGGCTCAAAACCGTGGGGCCGGTGTTTATAGGCGCGAAGTTTGCCATAAACGTTAGAATTTGGCGCCTTTTGCTGGATAAAGCACCTTCCTCAAACGCAAGGGCGTATCGGTAGGAGCACGGCTTGCCGGCGATGGCGTCCTTGAGGCCGCCATCGCGAGCAAGCTCAGCTCCTACAACCCGAGGGTTCTACGGTTCGACCTGGGTCCACTGTTTATTCAGGCGCTTGTCGGAGATCGGCACCTTCGTCCCCAATTGCTGAGCGAACAGCGAAACCCGGTATTCCTCCAGCCACCAGCGATAGAGCTCCAGCTGCGGATCGCGTTTGCCTTCCTGGGCATGTTTATTGGCGCGAGTCTGGTACTGGGTCCAGAGGCCGGACAATTCGCCGCTCCACACCCGGTCTTTCTGCACCTGAGCGCCCAGCTTCTCGAAACGCTGCTCGATTGCCTTGAGGTAGCGCGGCAATTCCTTGAGCCACTGCATCGGCGTCTCCCGAACGAAGCCCGGATACACCAGGTGACTGAGCTGCTGCTTGATGTCGTTCAGGGCCACCGCTTGCGCCAGGTCGATCTTGCCCTTGAAGCGTTTTTGCAGGCCATGCCACAGCTTGAGGATTTCCAGTGTCAGCTTTGCCAGACGCTCCGCGTGCTCGGTCCAGCCGCCACGTTTGCGCTCGGCCAACGCCGCCAACCCGGCGCCGTCGCGCGGCAATGGGTCTTCACCGTCGAGAATGCAGCTGTCGAGGCTGGCCAGCAGAATGTCTTCCACCAGGCTATCGACGCGCCCCATGTCGCGGTACATCAGGCCCAGCTCAGTCAGGCCCGGCAACTTACTGCGCAGGAACTTCGCCGGTTCGGCCAGTTGCTGCATCAGCAAACGCTGCAAGGCGCGGCGATGCTGGAACTCGGCTTCGGCCGGCGTCGAGAATCGACCTTCCTTGACCGTGCCGCCCTCTTCCACCAACGCCGGATAAACCGTCATCGACAGCCCGGCGATCTTTTGCTGGGTTTTCTCGGCCACGGCGGCAAAGACTTTCGCCTCCACCGGCTGCTGGCTTTTCGCGGTTTGCGGTACCGCCAACGCCGCCTGACTGGCTTCGGCAAATCGTGCGGTCAGTTCCGCCAGATCACGCCCTTCGCCCAGGAACTTGCCCTGGCCGTCGACGATTTCCAGGTTCATCCGCAAATGGCTGTCGACCTGCTGCGCCGCTTCGGCCCACGCCTCATCGCTGACCCGCGCGCCGGTCATGCGCAGCAATTCACGGCCCAGCGCCAGCGGCAATGAACCCTCGGCGAAGGTCATGCGCTGCAACGCGGCTTTGACGAAGTCCGGCACCGGCACGAAATTCTTGCGTAAAGCCTTGGGCAGGTTGCGCACCAGCGCGATGCATTTGGCTTCGATCACACCCGGCACCAGCCATTCCAGACGTTCCGGCGGCAGCATCGGCAACAGCGGCGCCGGCACCCGCAAGGTCACACCGTCGCGCGGATGATTGGGTTCGAAGTGGTAACTCAGCGCCAGCTCCAGATCGCCGATGTGCAGCGTGTCCGGGTAATGCAGGGCGGTGACTTCGCTGGCCTCGCGAGCCAGCACGTCTTCTTCGCGCATGATCAGCAACTGCGGGTCTTTCTGGCTGTTGATCCGGTACCAGCTGTCGAAGGTCGCCGTCTGGTGGATCTCTGCCGGCAGCCGTGCATCGTAGAAGGCGAACAGGGTTTCTTCGTCGGCGAGGATGTCGCGACGACGGGCCTTGGCTTCCAGTTCGTCGAGTTGTTCCAGCAACTGCGCGTTGGCCGACAGGCATTTGGCTTTGGATTGAATCTCGCCGCGCACCAGGCCTTCACGAATGAAAAACTCGCGCGATACCACCGGGTCAATCGGCCCGTAATGCACCGGCCGGCGACCGACCACGATCAGCCCGAACAAGGTGATCTGCTCGAACGCCACGACCTGGCCGCGCTTCTTCTCCCAGTGCGGTTCGAAGTGGTTTTTCTTGATCAGGTGCCCGGCCAGCGGTTCGATCCAGTCGGCGTCGATCTTGGCGACCATGCGCGCGTACAGCTTGGTGGTTTCCACCAGTTCGGCGGTCATCAGCCATTGCGGGCGCTTCTTGCCGATCCCCGACGAGGGGTGAATCCAGAAGCGTCGCTGGCGGGCGCCGAGGTAATCGCCGTCTTCGGTTTTCTGGCCGATCTGGCTGAGCAGCCCCACCAGCACCGCTTTGTGCAGTTTCGGGTAGTCCGCCGGCTCTTTATTAATGTGCAACTGCATGTCGCGGCAGATCAGGCTCAACTGCCGGTGAGAATCGCGCCACTCGCGCAGGCGCAGGTAGTTGAGGAAGTTCTTGCGACACCAGTTGCGCAACGGGCTGGCCGTCAGCGCCTGGCGTTGTTCTTCGAAACCACGCCACAGATTGACCAGCCCGGCGAAGTCCGAGTCCACGTCTTTCCACTGCGCGTGCGCCTGGTCCGCCGCTTGCTGACGCTCCGGCGGACGTTCGCGCGGGTCTTGAATCGACATGGCGCTGGCGACGATCAGCACTTCCTGCAAACTGCCGAGTTTCGCTGCTTCCAGCAACATGCGGCCCATGCGCGGGTCCACCGGCAAGCGTGCCAATTGACGCCCGAGCGGAGTCAACTGGCTGTTGCGGTCCACGGCCGAGAGTTCTTGCAGCAGGTTGAAACCGTCGCTGATGGCTTTGCCGTCAGGTGGTTCGATAAACGGGAAATCGGTGATCTCGCCCAGGCGCAGGTGCAGCATCTGCAAGATCACGGCGGCGAGGTTGGTCCGTAGGATCTCCGGGTCGGTAAATTCCGGACGACCGATGAAATCGTCTTCGCCATAGAGGCGGATACAGATACCGGGCTCGACCCGACCACAGCGACCTTTACGCTGGTTGGCGCTGGCCTGGGAAATCGCTTCGATGGGCAGGCGCTGGACCTTGGCGCGATAGCTGTAACGGCTGATGCGCGCGGTGCCGCTGTCGATCACGTAACGAATGCCCGGCACCGTCAGCGAGGTTTCGGCAACGTTGGTCGCCAGCACGACGCGGCGTCCGGGGTGCGACTGGAAAATCCGCTGTTGCTCGGCCGGCGACAGCCGTGCGTACAACGGCAGGATTTCGGTGTGCTTGAGCTGGGCCTTGCGCAGCATGTCGGCCGCGTCACGAATCTCGCGCTCACCGGGCAGGAACACCAGCACATCGCCGGGGCTCTTGCGCTCACTGCGTTCGAACGCGGCGATTTCGTCGAGGGTGGCGAGGATCGCCTGGTCCACAGTCAAGTCATCTTCGACGCGGTTGCCCTCTTCGTCCTGCTCCAGCGTCAGCGGGCGATACCAGGTTTCTACCGGGAAGGTACGGCCGGAGACTTCGACAATCGGCGCGTCGTCAAAATGCTTGGAGAAGCGCTCCAGGTCGATGGTCGCCGAGGTGATGATCACTTTCAGGTCCGGGCGACGCGGCAGCAGGGTTTTCAGGTAACCCAGCAGGAAGTCGATGTTGAGGCTGCGTTCGTGGGCTTCGTCGACGATGATCGTGTCGTAGCGTTCGAGGTAGCGGTCATTTTGGGTTTCCGCCAGCAGGATGCCGTCGGTCATCAGTTTGATCAGGGTGTTGGAATCGCTCTGGTCCTCGAACCGCACCTGATAGCCGACCAGCGCGCCCAGCGGCGTCGCCAATTCTTCGGCGACCCGGCTGGCGACGCTGCGCGCCGCAATTCGACGGGGCTGGGTGTGGCCGATCAGGCCATGCTGGCCGCGACCGATTTCCAGACAGATCTTCGGCAACTGAGTGGTTTTACCCGAGCCGGTTTCGCCGGCAATGATCAGCACCTGATGCTTGAGCAGCGCTTCCTTGATTTCGTCGCGCTTGGCGGCGATGGGCAGGCTGTCGTCGTAACGAATCACCGGCAGGCTGGCGCGTCGCGCCAACACCTGATCACAGGACGCCTGCAGGCGCGTCACCCACAGGGCCAGCTTGGCCTCGTCAGGTTTCTTGCGCAGCTCAAGCAACTGCCGCCGCAGCCGGTGACGGTCGGCGAGCATGGCGTGATCGAGGTTTTTCAGCAGTTTGTCGATGGAGGGCGATTCGTCGGTCATCAGGTACGCAATTCAGTCGTCTAGTGGCGCAGGGGGGCGATTGTCGCAGATTTAAAGGACGAACGAGATCCCTTGTAGCGCCGACGTTCGGTTCCGTAGCAGCTGTCGAGCCCCGGCGAGGCTGCGTTCGGCTCCGTAGCAGCTGTCGAGCCCCGGCGAGGCTGCGTTCGGCTCCGTAGCAGCTGTCGAGCCCCGGCGAGGCTGCGTTCGGCTCCGTAGCAGCTGTCGAGCCCCGGCGAGGCTGCGTTCGGCTCCGTAGCAGCTGTCGAGCCCCGGCGAGGCTGCGTTCGGCTCCGTAGCAGCTGTCGAGCCCCGGCGAGGCTGCGTTCGGCTGCGAAGCAGTCGTCATTCGGGCTACCCCGGTTTACCTGAAACACCGCGTGTGCTGATTTTACGACTGCTTCGCAGCCGAACGCAGCCTCGCCGGGGCTCGACAGCTGCTACGGGCGTGCAGGTCTGGTTATTCGTTATCGAGGCCTTTGCGTCGATACGGGAACACATCAATCACCTTCCCCGCCCGAATCGCCTCTTGCAGGCTTTTCCAATAGTCGGCGTTGTACAACTCACCATGCAGCTGATCAAACAGGCGCCGCTGCCCCCAATCTGCAAACAGGAACGGCGGAAACTCCTCGGGAAACACATCCAGCGGCCCGATCGAATACCAGGGCTCGGACGCCATTTCGTCTTCCGGGGTGCGCGGCTGCGGGATGTGCCGGAAGTTGGCTTCAGTCAGGAAACAAATTTCGTCGTAGTCATAAAACACCACGCGACCGTGCCGGGTGACGCCGAAGTTTTTCAGCAACATGTCGCCGGGAAAGATATTCGCCGCCGCCAGTTGCTTGATCGCCAGGCCGTAATCCTCCAGCGCCTCATGCACCTGCGCCTCGTTGGCGTTTTCCAGGTAGAGGTTCAACGGTGTCATCCGTCGTTCGGTCCAGCAGTGGCGAATCAACACGGTGTCGCCTTCGAGCGACACCGTAGAGGCTGCCACGTCGAGCAATTCCTCCAGGCACGCCGGATCGAACTTGCTCAGCGGAAAACGGAAATCGGCGAATTCCTGGGTATCCGCCATACGCCCGACGCGGTCAACGCTTTTGACCAAACGGTATTTCTCGATCACCGTGGCGCGGTCGACGTTCTTCGAGGGCGAGAAGCGGTCCTTGATGATTTTGAACACGGTGTTGAAACCCGGCAGGGTAAACACGCTCATGACCATGCCGCGCACACCGGGGGCCATGATGAATTGGTCGTCGGTGTTGGCCAGGTGATTGATCAGCGCCCGGTAGAACTCGGACTTGCCGTGCTTGTAGAAACCGATCGAGGTGTACAGCTCGGCGATGTGCTTGCCCGGCAAAATGCGCTTGAGGAAACCGATGAACTCCGCCGGCACCGGCACATCGACCATGAAATACGAACGGGTGAACGAGAAGATGATCGACACATCCGCTTCATCGGTGATCAGCGCATCGATCTGAATCCCGCGGCCTTCACGGTGCAGCAGCGGAATCACCAGCGGCCACTGTTCGTCCTGGGTGTAGATGCGCCCGACCAGGTACGCGCCTTTGTTGCGGTAGAGCACCGAGGAAAACAGTTCGACGCTCAATTCCGGGTCCTTGCACACCCAGTCCGGCAGATTCTCGCGCAACTGCGCTTCGAGGCGGCTCAAGTCGCCGGCCAGATCAGCGTAATCCTCACTGAAACGGTAGTCGGCAAAAATGCTCGCGAGCATGCCGGACAACTGGCCCTGGGGTTTGTAGGTGCGGGTTTGCGCGGCGCGAGCCCGGCGCAGGCTTGGGCGGGTGGTGTGGATGAACATGCAGCCGTCGCTGATCAGGTCATGGCTGAACAAGCCGCAGAAGATCGAGTTGTACCAGGTCTCGGACAGTTCATCGTCGAAACGCAGGTCGATCAGCGTGATGTACGCGCTTTTGACCAGCGGCCAGCAACTGACGTCCAGCGTGTCGGCGTCAAACGCGATGCGCAGGCGCTCGACCGTTTCGCCGACTTTCTCTTCGTAAAGATTGATCCGCGCCGCCGACGCGATTTGCGTCTCCTGCCACTGGGCCTGTTCGAAGCGGGCCCGGGCGCCGTCGGTAATCTGACGGAAATGCTCGCGGTAATCGTCAAAGCCATCGAGGATCATTCGGGCGATATCGGCGGCTGGCCATTGCTGCGGCATGGTGAGACCTCTGCGGGAATTTGCGAGCCCTGAGCTTAGCCAGTGAACCGGGTCGAGGAGAAGCGTAATTTTCGGCCCGGATTGATTGCTCGTTTTTCGGTTGCCATCAATCGGGCGCTCGGCAACACTCTCGTCCCGATCAAGGAAGGAGTGCACCGTGAGCCCCGTCGATATCGTTCGTTTACTGTCACTGGCGGCCATTTGGGGTGCGAGCTTTCTGTTCATGCGCATCATCGCCCCAGTGATTGGCACAATCCCCACGGCTTTTTTCCGTGTGTCGATTGCCGCCGTCGGCCTGCTGGTGATTGTCGCGTTGATGCGCATCAGCTGGGATTTCAAAGGCAAGCTCAAGACCGTGATGCTGCTCGGGGTAATCAACTCCGGGATTCCAGCGACCCTGTATTCCGTGGCCGCCCAAGTGTTGCCGGCCGGGTACTCCGCAATCTTCAACGCCACGACGCCGCTGATGGGCGTGCTGATCGGCGGGTTGTTCTTCCATGAAAAGCTCACCGCGGCCAAGCTCGGCGGGGTGTTTCTCGGGCTGCTCGGAGTTGGCGTGCTGACCCGTGCGGGCCCGGTGGCGTTCGACATGCAATTGCTGATGGGCGCCCTCGCCTGCCTGATGGCCACGACGTGCTATGGCTTCGCCGGCTTTCTCGCCCGCCGCTGGCTGGACCAGGCCGGTGGTCTCGACAGCCGTTTGTCTGCGTTGGGAAGCATGCTGGGTGCGACGCTGTTTCTGTTGCCGTTGTTCGGGTACAGCGCGATCAGCCAACCGCCGGCGAGCTGGGGTGGCTGGAATGTCTGGTTGTCGTTGCTTGGGTTGGGGCTGGGATGTACCGCGCTGGCGTACGTCATTTACTTCCGGTTGCTGAGCTCGATCGGGCCGGTGAGGTCGATGACCACGACCTTCCTCATCCCGCCGTTCGGGGTGTTGTGGGGCGCGTTGTTGCTGGATGAGCCGCTGTCCATGGCGCATATCTATGGCGGGGTGTTGATTGCGGCGGCGTTGTGGCTGGTGTTGAAACCGGCCAAAAAGGTAACCCAGTAATTTTGTGGTGCTGCTGATGACGCCATCGCGGGCAAGCCCGCTCCCACAGGGTTGGGTATTGAACACAGAATCTGTGCACGACACCCATCACTGTGGGAGCGGGCTTGCCCGCGATGGCGTCAATTCAGACACTACAGAGGTGAATCGCTAACCTCCCCATCCACCAACCGCCGAATCCCCAGCGGATTGGCGTTCTGCAACGGCTCAGGCAGCATCGCATCCGGGTAATTCTGGAAGCACACCGGCCGCAGGAATCGATCGATCGCCAGCGTCCCCACTGACGTTCCCCGCGAATCGGACGTGGCCGGGAACGGCCCGCCATGCACCATCGCCTCGCACACCTCGACCCCGGTCGGATAGCCGTTGAGCAAAATCCGCCCGACCTTTTCCTGAAGCGACTCCGCCAGCCAGCGGTACTCCAGCAACTCCCCGGCCTCGCCAATCAGCGTCGCCGTCAATTGCCCGCGCAATCCGTGCAACGCCGCCGCCAACTGCGCCCGATCTGCAACTTCAATGACGATAGTCGTCGGCCCGAAGACTTCTTCCTGAAGCAATCCATCGCCCTTGAGCAACAGACTGACATCCGCCTTGAATATCTGCGGCTGCGCCTGATTGCCCTCTTGCGGTCGGCCCGCCAGATGCATCACCCCCGGATGTTCATGCAACTCTGCGAGCCCTCGGCTGTAGCTGACCAAGGCACCGGCATTGAGCATGGTCTGCGCCGGTTGCTGGTTCATGCTCGCGCAAAAGGTTTCCAGGAAGGTGCTGAACTGCGGCGAACGCAGGCCAATGACCAGGCCGGGATTGGTGCAGAACTGACCGCAACCCTGGGTCACCGAACCGGCGAGTTGTGCGGCGATTTGCTCGCCGCGTTCCGCCAGCGCTTCGGGCAACAGGAACACCGGGTTGATGCTCGACATCTCGGCAAACACCGGGATCGGTTGCGGGCGGGTCGCGGCCATGTGGCTCAGGGCATTGCCGCCCTTGAGCGAGCCGGTGAAGCCCACCGCCTGAATCGCCGGGTGCTTGACCAGCCACTCGCCGACGCCCCCGCCGTAGATCATGTTGAACACGCCGGCTGGCATTTCGGTGCGTTCGGCCGCCCGGATGATGGCGTCCGCTACCCACTCAGCCGTTGCCATGTGACCGCTGTGAGCCTTGAACACCACCGGGCATCCGGCGGCCAAGGCCGACGCGGTATCGCCGCCGGCCGTGGAGAACGCCAGCGGAAAGTTACTCGCGCCAAACACGGCGACTGGCCCTAAAGCGATGCGGTACTGACGCAGGTCCGGACGCGGCAACGGCTGGCGGTCCGGCAGTGCCCGATCAATTCGCGCACCGTAGAAATCCCCGCGACGCAGGACCTTGGCGAACAAACGCATCTGCCCGCTGGTGCGCCCCCGCTCCCCCTGAATGCGCCCGGCCGGCAGCGCGGTTTCGCGGCACACGGTGGCGACGAAATCATCGCCAAGTGCATCGATTTCGTCGGCGATGGCGTCGAGGAAGCGAGCGCGCTTTTCAGCGCTCAGGTTGCGGTAGACCGGGTAAGCGGCGGCCGCAGCGTTGGCGGCGGCGTCCACTTCGGCTTCGGATGCCTGAAAGAACGTGCCCGGCAGCGGTTCGCCGGTGGTCGCGTCGAGGCTTTGCAGTTGCAACGTGCCGTTGGCGCTGCGGCGACCGCCGATGTAGTTGTGTCCCAGTGGCAATGTCATGAAGGGTTCCTTTTGAAAGGCTTAAAGCGCACGCACCTGACCGATGGCCAATGGCTGGGCACTTTCGCCGATACCGTTGACTAAAGGCGCGCCAAACTCGTCGAGGCTGATCTGGAAACGATCCCCCGGCCGGGTTTTGACCCCATCGGCAAACGACAACGTGGCGGTGCCGAAGTAATGCACATGGACATCGCCAGGGTGCAAAAACTGCGCATATTTGAAGTGGTGGAATTCAAGGTTGGCGAGGCTGTGGCACATGTTGTCTTCGCCGCTGAGAAACTCCTTCTCCCAGATCGTTTCGCCGTTGCGCTTGATCCGGCTGGTACCTGTCAGGTGTTTGGGCAGCTCACCGATGCGCAGTTCCGGCCCATAAGAACAGCAACGCAACTTCGAATGCGCGAGGTACAGGTAATTGCGCCGTTCCATCACATGGTCAGAGAACTCGTTGCCCAGCGCATAACCGACGCGATACGGCTGGCCGTCATCGCCGATGACATAGAGGCCGGTCAGCTCCGGCTCCTCACCGGCATCTTCAGCGAACGGCGGCACCGGGAAGTCCGCCCCGGGGCGCACGACGATGCTGCCGTCGCCTTTGTAGAACCACTCCGGTTGCGCGCCCACCTCACCGGCCGCCGGTTTGCCGCCCTCAAGACCCCACTTGAAGATGCGCATGGTGTCGGTCATGCCGGCTTCGACTGCGCCGTCATGCTGGTGCATTTTGTCCCGCGCCGAAGCACTGCCCAGGTGAGTCAGGCCGGTGCCGCTGATCAGGCAATGGGCCGGGTCTTCGTGGTCCAGCGGCGGCAGGACGCTGCCTTGGCGCAATAGCTGCGCATAGTCCGGGCCGGGCTCGGTGCCGCGCAGGGCCACTTCTTCTTGCAGGCTGCGCTGGCCGCGGATCGCCGCGAGCGCCAGTTCGCGAGTGTTGCGGGTGTCGCGCAGCACCTGAATCTGTGCCCCATCAACCAGGCCAACCTGGCGCTGCCCGGCGGTGTTTTCAAATTGAATCAGGCGCATGACGGCCTCCAGAAAGTCGGGGATGGCGCCGCAGGCATGCGACGCCTCAAGGTCACTCGATGATGTTGAAGTCACTCAGGTATTCATCGGAGATTTCCAGGCCCAGGCCCGGCGTGTTGTCGTCGAGCTGGATGTAACCGTTGACCGGTTGAGGCTCGCCCTTGAATACGTAGTAAAAGAGTTCGTTGCCGACTTCGACGTCGAATACCGGGAAGAACTCGGCCATCGGCGAGGCGGTGGTGGACATGGTCAGGTGATAGTTGTGCATCTGCCCGGCATGAGGAATGACCGGCACCGACCAGGCTTCGGCCATGGCGTTGATTTTGCGTGCGGCGGTGATGCCGCCAACGCGGTTGGTGTCGTACTGGATCACGTCGACGGCGCGGCGTTCCAGCAGGTCTTTGAAACCGTAAGAGGTGAATTCATGCTCGCCGCCGGAGATCGGCATGATCCCCATTTTTTTCAGCTCGATGTAGCCTTCGATGTCGTCGGCGATCACCGGTTCTTCGAGCCAGCGCGGTTCGAATTCGGCGAGTTTGGGCAACATGCGCCGCGCATATTCCAGGGTCCAACCCATATAACACTCAAGCATGATGTCGACATCGGGGCCAGCCAGATGACGCAACGCGCGCACTTGCTCGATGTTCTTGCGCATGCCCGCCGGGCCGTCTTTCGGGCCGTAGCCAAAGCGCATCTTCAGCGCGGTGAACCCCTGATTCAGATAACCCTGGGCTTCTTCGAGGAACAGGTCGAGGTTGTCGTTGGCGTAGAGCTTGGAGGCGTAGGTCCAGATTTTTTCCTTGGTGCGTCCCCCGAGCAACTTGAACACCGGTTTGTTCACGGCTTTGCCCATGATGTCCCAGATGGCGATGTCGATCGCCGAGATCGCCGCCATGCCGATGCCTTTGCGCCCCCACGCGTGGCTCTGACGGTACATTTTCTGCCAGATGTATTCGTTGTCGAACGGGTCTTCGCCGATTGCAATCGGTGCCAGGTAGGTGTCGATGATTTCCTTGGCCACACGTGGCGCGAGGGCGCAGTTACCGATGCCGACCAGACCGGTATCGGTCTCGACTTCCACCACCAGCCAACCGTGAAAACGGAACGAGCCCATGGCATCGCCACGCTCGAACAGGATGTCGCTGGCGTTAGTGCAGAAGTGCGCCTGAGGCGGAACGACTTTGCCTTTCCACTCAAAAACGCGGGTACGGATTGCTTTGATTTTCATGAATACAGTTCCTTGCGCTGCCGGCTTCTTGTAGTTGTCAGGTCGTGTACGCAGAGCCGCTCGGGGGCGGGTTCCGGGCATTCGATGGAGCGACTTTAGCCAGCGCTCGGGGGGCGCGGATAATCACTTATGCGTATCCGGCGATAACCTGGGGTGATCGCTAAAAGTGTTTTTCAGATAGATAAAGTTATCGACCACACACAAACAACTGTGGGAGCGGGCTTGCCCGCGATAGCGGTAGTACAGACACTTTGGTAGTGACTGTCAGACCGCCATCGCGGGCAAGCCCGCTCCCACAGGGTCCAGGGTGGACAGGGGATTTATGATGTTGAGATCAGGGATCAGTAGTTGTTGGCGCCCATCCGGCACGCGATCTCGAACGCCTGCCGAATCGCCCCGACATTCGCCTTGCCCTGCCCCGCGATATCAAATGCGGTGCCATGCGCCGGGGTGGTAATCGGAATCGGCAAGCCGCCCTGCACCGTCACGCCGCGGGAGAAGCCCATCAACTTGATCGCGATCTGGCCCTGGTCGTGATACATCGTGACCACCGCGTCGAAGGCACTGGCATCGCCCTGCACCTTGAGGAAAATCGTGTCCCCCGGGTACGGCCCTTCCGCCGCAATCCCTAACGCCTGAGCGGTCCGCACGGCGGGGCCGATGATGTCCAGTTCTTCGCGTCCGAACGAACCGTTGTCGCCGTTGTGCGGGTTCAATCCACACACGCCGATGCGCGGCTTTTCCAGGCCATTGCGCTTGAGCGCGGTGTCGATCAACTGAATCGCTTCCACCACCCGCGCCTGGCTGAGCAGGCCCGGCACATCGGCCAAGGCGACGTGGGAGGTCACGCGTGACGTCCAGAGATTGTCGAGTACGTTGAACTCGCAGAACGGCCCGTGAAAATCCAGCAGTTCGGCGAACCAATGCAATTCATCGCTGTGGGCCATGCCGGCCATGTGCAGCGAGGTCTTGTTCAGCGGCCCGAACAGCACGGCATCA
The DNA here is from genome assembly GCF_002000165.1 of Pseudomonas sp. C9. NCBI lineage: Bacteria > Pseudomonadati > Pseudomonadota > Gammaproteobacteria > Pseudomonadales > Pseudomonadaceae > Pseudomonas > Pseudomonas sp. C9. The sequence goes on from NZ_MPAK01000001.1 coordinate 1,577,770, forward strand.
GTGATACCGGCCTCGGTCAGGCGCAAGGCTTTCTCCAGGGTATCGAGGCTGTAGCGACCGCCGATGTCACTGGCTTCACTGCGTGCGAATTCGCCGACCGTGTCGCCGCGATAGTCATAGAACAGCGGCGTGTCATCGACGAACGACAGTTGCTCCAGCGACTCCACGCGACGGTAAGGAAACTCCATCCCGGCGATGCGCATGCCGCGACGCATTTCTGCCTCGTCGGCGATCAGGATCACATTGGCCTGACTGCGCACCTGGGGTTCGGCGAGCAGGCGTGCGATCAGTTCCGGGCCGATGCCCGCCGGGTCGCCCAGGACCATCGCGATGGTGGTTTTGTTCATGCTTCACTCCTCAAGGGTTCGGGCCATGTCCGGTCAATGGCGCAAGGCTCGCAGCGATAAACCTGCTGCGCATTGCTGTAGAAAAGACGTTGCTGATCGGCACTCGGAAAATCGGCAACGATGGATTTGAAACCGCTGTAGATGTCGTCGAACGAGCCGCACAGGCTGTCCACGGGGAAGTTGCTGGCGAACATCGCGCGGTCGCAGCCGAACATCGCTATGACTTCGCGCACGATCCAGGCGTTGTCCTTGGCGCGCCAACGCTGACCGCCCTGCCCCAGGCCGGAAATCTTCACCCGCACGTTCGGCCACTGCGCCAGCCGCGCCATCGCCAGGCGCCAACCCGCCAGGCCTTCGGCACTGCGGTCGTTGGGCAATCCGGCGTGGTTGAGAATCAGCGTGGTGCCGGGAAAATCCCGGGCCAGGCGTTCGGCTTCATGCAAATTCCACCAAGGCGTCTGTAAGTCGAAATGCAGGCCCAGGCCTTCGAGCACGGCGTAGCTGCGGCGCCAGTGTTCGTCGCTCATCAGGCTGCGCACGTGCCCAACCTGCTCCGGTGCGATAGGACCGCCAGGCTTGTGGCGTACGCTGCGCACACACTTGAAACCCGCTTGTTCGGTCAGCACTGCGATGGCGTCCGGATGGTCGAGCCAGGCTTGTGCGACGATCGCGTTCGGCACGCCATAGCGAGCGGCCAGTCCCTCGATGAAACGGGTTTCGCCAATCGGGTCTTGCGGGTTCCATTCGGTCTCGACATACACCGTTTGCACGACGTTATGGGCACCGGCATCGGCGAAGTAGTCATCGGGAAAATAGCGACGCTTGATCGCGCTGTAATCACCGTAGCGAAATGGGATGTTGGCCTCAGGCGCCAACCAAGGATGGTCATTGATCGCCGGGTCCCAGAAATGGTGATGCGCGTCTACGATCGGGCCGTCCCACAACTTAGTCATGACGCACCTCATCCAGGCTGATAAACAATGTGGCCAACACGAAGACCGCCGAGCACGCCGCAAAGAACCCCAGCACCGGCGCGAAACCGCCGGCCATTTGCACAATGACGCCCACCAGAATCGGCACCGCGATACCGCCCGTGCTGCCGGCCATGTTCATCACGCCGCCGATCAAACCGACCCTGGCCGGGGCTGCCAGCAATGCCGGAAAGCTCCAGTAAAGACTGCCCCACATCAGGAAATACGCCGTCATGGCCAGCAACGCCACGGCGGCAAAAGGATCGCTCAGGGTCGGCAGCAACAGGAACGCTCCCAACGCCACGACACCGGAAAACGCCAGCAGACTCTTGACCGCCACACCGCGGCTCACACCTTTGCGAATCAGACCGTCGCAGAGGAAACCACCGGTCAACGACCCCAACGCACCGCAGATGAAAATCACGAACGTCGCCTCGCCAATGCCCTTGATATCGAAGCCGCGAGCCTGCGCCAGGTAACTCGGGCCCCAGGTCAGCAAGCCGAAATAGACCATCGCCCAACTGGCGCGACCGATCAGCAGCCCCGTCAGTGAACGGGCCGCGATGCCCAGGCCCTTGACCGGCGCACGGGCGGCTTCGGCAGCCGGTGTGGCGCGTCCGGCGTTGATCTTCTCCAGCTCCTGGGCATTCACTTGCGGATGTGTGGCCGGGTCATCGCGCAGATAACGCCGCGCCAGCCAGGCCAGTACCAGAGTGGCGATGCCGGCAATCACGAAGGCCAGGCGCCACGAGTCCAGCGAAGCAATCAGGTAGGCAATGATCAAACCGCCCAGGGCCACGCCCAACGGGCTGCCACTGTCCATCAATACCGCGCCGCGACTGCGCTCACTCGGCGCCAGCCACAGGGAAATCAGTTTGCCACCCGAAGGAAATAGAGGCGCTTCGGCGGCGCCCAACGCCACCCGGGCAAACAACAATGACAAGCCGCCCGTGGCAAACGCCGCCAGCACCTGAAACGTGCCCCACAAACCGGTGGACCAACTGATGACCCGGCGCGGGCCGAAACGGTCGATCAGCCAGCCGCCAGGTATCTGCAACAGCGCATACGCCCAGAAAAAGCTGCTGAGGATCAGCCCTTGCAGGCTCGGCGACAGGGAAAATTCATGGGCAATGGTCGGCATCGCAATGGACAGCGACACCCGGTCGATCAGGTTGACCATGGTCAACGCAAAAATGATCGCAAAGATCCGCCAGCGCACGCTACTGGCTTTGATGGTGCCGGTGAGCGGAGTTGCGGCTGCCGGTGACTGAGCACCTGCGCCGGGCAGATGCAGGGAAGCACTGGAACGAGCCATGGTGCGTACCTCGATTTTTTATTTTTGTGGTGACGACATTGCCGCTGCCTGGCGGCGTTGGTGAGCACTATCGAAGGCTCAGTGATAACCGTCTAATCAAAACTTGAAATCAGGCGATAGCCTTGAGTTATGGCATACCCCTGCTTTCAGACAGCTTTCAATGAGTATCGCCTTTTCGACTTTTCTCGAAAAAGGCTCTGGCGCAAAGTCTTGTGCGATAGTCGCCACTTTCATTGACCGGACCTATAACCCCAGGCTATCGGTGTATGTATTGTTTTGACTAGACGCGGAGCCGGAGGCTTCCCACACTCGGGCCAGGCTTGCAGCTTTACCGCTCCGACAAGTCACTCATAACAACTACAAAAACGAGGCCCTTCCATCATGCGAAATGCATTCGTCCGTCGCACCTCCCGTTTGTTTCTCGGCTGCACACTGATCGCCGCAGGCGCCCTTCCCGCTCTCGCCAACGCTGCCTGGCAGCCGGACAAGAACGTCGAAATCGTCGTCGCGGGTGGTCCCGGCGGCGGCACTGACCAACTCGGTCGCCTGATCCAGTCGATCATCACCACCCACAAGTTTCTCGATGTGAATACCATCGTCCTGAACAAGGGCGGTGGCAATGGTGCCGAAGCCTTTCTCGACCTGAAAATGAACAAGGGCGACCCGGAAAAACTGGTGATCGGCACCAACAACATCTACCTGTTGCCGCTGGTGTCCAAGCTCGGTTACCAATGGCAGGAACTGACGCCCGTCGCCGCCGTGGCCGAAGATGACTTCATTCTCTGGAGTTACAAAGACGCCCCCTGGAAGGACGCTAAAGGCTTCTACGCCGCAGTCAAGGCCGACCCATCGAACCTGCGCATGGGCGGCAGTCAGTCCAAGGACGTCGACCAGACCCTGACTTTGCTGCTGAACCAGACCAACAACAGCAAACTGGTGTACATCCCGTTCAAGAGTGGCAGTGAAGCCGCGACCCAACTGGCCGGCAAACACATCGCCGCCAACGTCAACAATCCCAGCGAAAGCATCAGCCAATGGCGTGGCGACCAGGTCGAGCCGCTGTGTGTCTTCAGTAAAGAACGCATGAGCTACACCGAGAAAGTCGCCGGTGACAAATCCTGGGCCGACGTGCCGACCTGCCACGAAGAAGGCCTGGGCATCGATCAGTACCGCTTCCCGCGCACCGTGTTCATGCCGGGCGACGTCACTGCCGAACAGCGCGCGTTCTATGTTGAGCTGATGCGCAAAGTCACCGAGACGCCGGAGTTCAAGGCGTACGTGAAGCAGAACGCGCTGGTACCGACCTTCCTCGAAGGTGAGCCACTGACCGCCTACATTGAGAAGGACACCGCCCGCGTGACCCCGGTGTTTAAAGAAGCCGGCTGGCTGAAAAACTGAGTCGCCAACGGCCGTCCGCACGCGCACGGCCGTCATCTGCTGGAGGTGTTTTCATGTCCCAAAATTCGGATTCACCGGCGCTGGTCGGCACCCGCTGGGTCGAACTCGGCCTGACACTCTTCACCACGCTGATCGGCGTGGTGGTGATGTTCGGCAGCGTCGAACAAGGTATTGGCTGGGGCGATTCCGGCCCCGAGCCGGGTTACTTTCCCTTTTACATTGGCCTGCTGTTGAGCGCCGCCAGCGTGGGTAACGGCGTATTGACCGTAATTCGCTGGCAAGCCCTGAGCGTTTCATTCGTCAGCCGCAGCGCCTTCAAACAAGTGCTGTCGGTGTTCATCCCGATTGCGCTATTCGTCGCGGCCATGCCGTTCACCGGCATCTACGTGGCCTCGGCCTGTTTCATTGCCTGGTTCATGTGGCGTGACAAGGTCCGCGTCAAACCGTACGGCAAACTGATGATCGGCACAGTGTCGCTGGGCGCTGTACTTGCCAGCTACCTGATTTTCGCGCTGTGGTTCAAGGTCCCGCTGGATGCCGGCCCGATGGGCGACTGGATTGCCCTGGCCGGGAGAAATTTCAAATGAGCGAGTTCGATTCCCTGCTGCAAGGCATGAACCTGATCCTGACACCGGGCCACATCGGCCTGATGGTGATCGGCGTACTGCTGGGCATTCTGGTCGGTGTCTTGCCGGGCCTCGGCGCCCCCAATGGCGTGGCGTTGCTGCTGCCGCTGACGTTCACCATGTCGCCCGTGTCGGCGATCATCCTGTTGTCGTGCATGTATTGGGGAGCGCTGTTCGGCGGCTCGATCACCTCGATTCTGTTCAACATCCCCGGCGAACCCTCATCGGTGGCGACGACATTCGACGGCTACCCGATGGCTCGCGAAGGTCGCGCCGCCGAAGCCCTGACCGCCGCCTTCAGTTCGGCGCTGATCGGTGCCTTGGCCGGGGTGTTGTTGCTGACATTCCTGTCGACAAAAATCGCCGCGTTCGCCATGTCGTTCAGCTCACCGGAGTTCTTCGCGGTGTACTTGTTGGCGTTCTGCACCTTCATCGGCATGAGCAAGAACCCGCCGCTGAAAACCGTGGTCACGATGATGATCGGCTTCGCCATGGCGGCGGTCGGCATGGACACGGTTTCGGGCAACCTGCGCCTGACCTTCGACCAGCCGATCCTGATGACCGGCATCAGCTTCGAAGTGGCAGTGATTGGCCTGTTTGGCATCGGTGAAATCCTCTGCACGGTGGAGGAAGGCCTGGTGTTTCGTGGCGAACATGCGCGCATTACGCCAATGGTGATCCTGCGCACCTGGGCCAAGCTGCCGCGCTACTGGTGGACGATTGTGCGCAGCACACTGGTCGGTTGCTGGATGGGCATTACGCCCGGCGGCCCGACCGCCGCATCGTTCATGAGCTACAGCCTGGCACGGCGTTTTTCGAAGAACCGCGACAACTTCGGCAAAGGTGAACTCGAAGGCGTGATCGCCCCGGAAACCGCCGACCACGCGGCGGGTACCAGCGCCCTGCTGCCGATGCTGACCCTGGGCATTCCCGGCTCGGCCACGGCGGCGGTGATGCTCGGTGGCTTGATGATCTGGGGCCTGCACCCCGGGCCGACACTGTTTGTCGAGCAGCATGATTTCGTCTGGGGCCTGATCGCCAGCATGTACCTGGGCAACGTGGTCAGCCTGATCGTGGTGTTGGCCACCGTGCCGCTGTTTGCCTCGATCCTGCGGATTCCGTTCTCGATCATTGCGCCGATCATCATCATGGTGTGCGCCATCGGCGCCTACTCGGTACACAACTCGTTCTTCGACGTGGTGCTGATGCTGGGCTTCGGCGCGCTGGGTTATCTGTTCAAGAAGCTCGGCTATCCGATTGCGCCACTGGTTCTGGCCGCCGTATTGGGGGACAAGGCTGAAGATGCGTTCCGTCAGTCGATGCTGTTTTCCGATGGCCATTTGGGGATCTTCTGGTCCAACCCGCTGGTGGGCAGCCTGACCACGGCGGCGCTGCTGATGCTGTTCTGGCCGCTGATTTCCAAGGCGCTGGGCGGCCTGATGGGCCTGCGCAAATCCCACGTCGCCAAACCCAAATCGGTGCTGTGACACAGCAATGCTGGCAACGCCTGACATTTGTTGTCAGGCTTGCCGCAGACTTCCTTGCGAGCCACGGCCCATGACCCGAATTCCTGCTGCCAATGTGATCCACAGTCGACTGCGCCTGCGCCAACTGCGGTTGATGCTGGCATTGCAGGAATTCGGCTCGTTGCGCCGCGCCGCCGACCATATCGGCATGACTCAACCGGCTGCGACCAAGATGCTCCACGAAGCCGAGGACTTGCTCGGTGTCGAACTGTTCGAACGACTGCCACGGGGCATGCGCTCTACCGCGTTTGGGGAAACCGTTATCTATTACGCGCGCATGGTGTTTGCCGAACTCAGCGGCATGCGTGAGGAACTGGTGGCACTGGAATCCGGCAACCTGGGGCGAGTCGCGGTCGGTGCGATTCCGGCACTGGCGTCGGGGCTGTTGACTCGCACCATCGCCACGCTGAAACAAAGCCATCCCCGACTGTCCATGAGCATCCAGGTCGATACCAGCGACGTGTTGGTCCAGGCGCTTTTGCAGGATCAACTGGATATCGTGCTGGGGCGGATTCCGGCCGGTGCACGCGCCGAAGAGTTGCTGTTTGACAGCCTCGGTGAAGAAGCGTTGTGCGTGATCGCCGGCGCGAAAAACCCACTGGCGCAGGAAAAACAACTGAGCTGGGCGGAGCTGCAGCACATGACCTGGGTACTGCAACAGCATCCCAGCCCGATGCGCGCCATCATCAATCAGGTGTTTCACAACGCGCGGGTCGATATCCCCAGCAGCATCGTCGAAACCACGTCGATCATGACCTTGCTCTCCCTGGTCCAGCAAACCGACATGCTCGGCGTCACACCGGTGTCGGTGGTTGAGGATTATCCCGGTCGTGATCTGCTCGCCATACTGCCGATCAAGTTCGAAGCGCGGCTGCCACCCTACGGGCTCATCACCCGCCGCCATCGCATTCAATCATCGGCGATGCAGGCGTTCATGAATTCGGTACGGGCCGAGCATGCGCTGGCCAAATAAAAAGACCCGGAGCCAATGCTCCGGGCCTTTGGGTGTTTACGCTGTCTTACGGAAGACGAAGACCAAGCCGACGATGATCAGCAGCATGCCCAGCAGGCTCAACGCCGCCAGCCTGTTGCCGAAAATCAGATAGTCCATCACCGCCGTCACCGCCGGCACCAGGTAAAACAGACTGGTGACATTCACCAGATTGCCCCGCGCGATCAGGCGATACAGCAGCAACGTCGCCAGCACCGACACCACCAGCCCCATCCACAACACCGGCACGATAAAACCTGTGCTCTGTTCGAAATGAAACGGCTGGAACGGCACAAAGATCCCGCACAGCAACAGCCCCGCCAGGTACTGCACCGGCAAAGTGCCCAGAGGATTGTCAGTGATGCGCTTCTGCATGATCGAGCCGAACGTCATGCTCGCCAGCGCCAGCAAGCCGTAGAGCATGCCGGCCAGTGACATGCCGGCCAGACCGATGCCCTGATACACCACCATGATCAATCCGGTCAGGCCCAATGCCAGACCGAACATCCGGCTGATGGAGCGCTGACGCTCCATGATGACCACCGTCAGAATGGGCTGTACACCCATGATGGTCGCCATCACACCCGGCGTGACTTTCAGGTCCAGGGCCAGCAGATAGAAAATCTGATAAGCCCCCAGCAACACCATGCCCGTGGCCATCGCATACAGCATCGGCTTACCGCCCTTGGGCAACTTCAGCTTGAGCAACGGCACCAGCAACACCAGACCGCACAAGGCAATCACGAAGCGAAACAACAGAAAGGCAAACGGTGACGCGTGGGCCAGGCCCCATTTGGAGAAGATCGCCCCACTGCTCCACAGCAGGACGAACAGGCTCGTGGACGCCGCCGCGAGCGCGGTTTTTTTCGAAAGGACAAACATGAAAACCACCTGTAGTCAGGCAAAAAGCCAACTCAGCCGAAGCTGAAATTCAGTTGTTTTTTCTGGGGGCACAGGGGAACAGCAAAGAGACGCTGATCAGCCCGAAATGCCAACACCCGGCGGCGATACGACTGCACACACCGGTGTGTTACTGACAGGTGGGGGGTAATGACTGATCTGCACAGGCTGCTGATTCCCGCACGGCACCACGACAGCGTTGACCGCTGAATCGACTACCGCGTTGATGTGGGATGCAGGCATGGGCTGATCTTTTTTGATGAGGTTGACGGTGGGCTGGAAATCACCGTGCGCCGACTATAACCAGCGACTGACATAGATTGCAATGACCTGGACAAAGGGCCAGTAACGACAGCCATCGCTGTGCTGCTCACCCTGGGAGCCTGCTCGCCGGACGCCCTTGAAAAAGGCGAAAAAAAACCGCTCCAGGGAGCGGTTTTTCATTTCTTGACGGGGCTCACCCAAACAACCAATACCCCAACAACGTCAGCACCACCACCGCCAACACCGGCCGCAGCACGCGGTAGGCCTTGGGGTTGCGACGTTTCCACTTTTTGATCACGCCGCTGAACTTGTCGCTGGAATTCTTGCTCCAGGCATACGCCCGGTTAATCCCGCCGACGCGTTCATCATCAAGGTTTTGAGGTGCTGTGGCGCGACCGAGCTGACTGCTGATCCAGCGGTTAATGCGGGTCATGACGCGGTTGCTCAACGGACGTTCGATATCGCAGAAAAGGATCACCCGGGTTTTCTCGGTTTCGTTCTTGACCCAATGCACATAAGTCTCATCGAACATCACGTCTTCGCCATCGCGCCAGGCGTATACCTGGCCATCCACAAAGATGCGGCAATCATCGGAGTTGGGGGTCGACAGCCCCAGGTGATAACGCAAGGAACCGGCAAACGGATCACGGTGCGGATTGAGGTGACTGCCACCCGGCAACAGCGCGAACATTGCACCCTTGACGTTGGGAATGCTGCTGACCAACGCCACGGTTTTCGGGCACAGGGTTTCGGCCGATGGCAGTGGTTTGTCATACCACTTGAGGTAAAAACGCTTCCAGCCTTTCTTGAAAAACGAACCGAAACCGGCGTCGTTATTCTTCTCGGCAGCGCGAATGTAACCCTCGTCGAACAGGTGCATGGCCTCGTCGCGGATGACTTCCCAGTTGTCCTTGAGTACGTCAAGTTCCGGAAACTTGCTGCGGTCCAGATAGGGTTTGGATGGCACGCCGGAAAACAGGTACATCAAGGCGTTGTAGGGCGCAAACAAAGCCGAGTGGTTGACGAATTGACGCAAGACCGGCAGACGCGCCTTGCCACGCAAATGGACATAGAGCGTGCTGCAGAAAAATAGCAGCAACACCGACGTTTTCGCGGCAAACGAAAAACTCATCAACGACTCCTTGAGAATAGGCTCATTGCTCAACGCCTTTTACCCGACGTGGCAGTCGGCCATGATAAACATTCCCGACCTTGGGAAATACCCGCCCGTCGCAACATTCAGTATTAAAGATTGCGCAACAAAGCCCTTCTTAGCATAAGTTCCCTGAACGGAGGCTGACCTGAAGTCCTCTGTCCATTATCAATGGCTACTTAGCCGCAGCCGCTGTTACTGCTGATTCTCCTGCTCGGTAAACAGATCGCTGAACAGCATGCTCGACAGGTAGCGCTCACCGGAGTCCGGCAGGATCACCACGATGGTCTTGCCCTGCATTTCCGGGGTTTCCGCCAGACGGACAGCGACCGCCATGGCAGCGCCGCACGAGATACCGCACAAAATCCCTTCTTCCTGCATCAAGCGCAGGGCCATGGCCTTGGACTCGTCGTCAGTGGCCAGCTCCACCCGATCAACCATCGACAGGTCCAGGTTCTTCGGTACAAAACCGGCACCGATACCCTGAATCTTGTGTGGGCTCGGCTTGATTTCTTCACCGGCGATGGCCTGGCTTATCACGGGTGAAACAGCAGGCTCCACGGCCACCGAGATAATCGGTTTGCCCTGTGTATTCTTGATATACCGCGAAACACCGGTGATGGTTCCACCCGTTCCTACCCCAGCCACCAACACATCGACCGCGCCGTCGGTATCGTTCCAGATTTCCGGACCGGTGGTCTTTTCATGAATGGCCGGGTTGGCCGGGTTGTCGAACTGCGCCGGCATGAAGTACTTGGCCGGATCGCTGGCAACGATGTCGCCCGCTTTTTCAATCGCGCCTTTCATGCCCTTGGCCGGTTCGGTCAGCACCAGTTCGGCGCCGAGTGCCTTGAGCACTTTGCGCCGTTCGATACTCATGGACGCCGGCATGGTCAGCATCAGCTTGTAACCACGTGCTGCGGCAACAAATGCCAGGCCGATGCCGGTATTACCAGAGGTGGGTTCGACGATGGTCATGCCAGGCTTGAGTTTGCCGCTGCTCTCGGCATCCCAGATCATGTTCGCGCCAATCCGGCACTTGACCGAGTAACCGGGGTTGCGCCCTTCGATCTTGGCCAGGATGGTCACGCCGCGCGGGGCGATGCGGTTGATCTGCACCAAAGGCGTATTGCCGATGGAGTGGGCGTTGTCAGCGAAGATACGGCTCATGACTGGGTCCTTAGCTACAGCATGGAATTAGCGCATCAAGGTAAGCCTCTTGCCCTTGGGCGTCCAGTCAGGTCGAACGTCCGGCTGTCAGCGCAGTCAATGGTTTTACATCGCCAGAGATTTGCCACCATGAAACGTCGATACAGCTGGCCCCTGTGGATCTTCGTCGGCCTCGTTGTGCTCCTGATTGCCCTGCACATCGCCCTGCCCTACATGGTGCGCAACTACCTGAACGACAAACTGGCGAATATGGGTGACTACAGCGGGCAGATCACGGACGTAGACCTGGCCCTGTGGCGCGGCGCCTACAAAATCAACGGACTGAAAATCGTCAAAGTCGACGGCAAGGTCCCTGTGCCTTTCGTTAACGCACCTTTGATCGACCTCGCGGTCAGTTGGCACTCGCTCTGGTACGACCACGCGGTGGTGGCCCATGTGCAGTTCTTCAATCCCGAGGTGAACTTTGTCGATGGCGGTGCCAATAAGCAGAACTCTCAGACCGGTCAGGGCACCGACTGGCGCGCACAACTTGGCAAATTGTTACCCATAACCCTGGATGAGGTGCAGATCCACGACGGCAAGCTCAGTTTTCGAAACTTCAACTCCAAGCCACCGGTGAACATGAACGCCACGCAGGTCAACGCCAGCATCTATAACCTGACCAACGTGGTCGACACTAAAGGCAAGCGAGACGCCCGCTTCGACGGTAAAGCCCTGCTGCTGGGGCATGCGCCACTGGAAACCAGCGCAACGTTCGACCCATTGAGCAATTTCGAAGACTTCCAGTTTCGCCTGCGCGCCAAGGACATCGAACTCAAGCGCATGAACGATTTCGCCGCGGCCTACGGCAAATTCGATTTCAATGCGGGCCACGGTGATGTGGTCATTGAAGCGCAAGCCAAAAAAGCCCAATTGACGGGCTATATCAAACCATTGCTCAAAGACGTCGACGTGTTCAACTGGCAACAGGACGTGGAAAACAAGGACAAAGGGATCTTCCGGTCCATCTGGGAGGCCATCGTCGGCGGCTCCGAAACCGTGTTGAAAAACCAGGGCAAAAACCAGTTTGCAACCCGAGTGGAACTGCGCGGCAATGTGCATCGGCAGGATATCAGCGCGTTTCAGGCGTTTTTGCAGATTTTACGCAATGGTTTCATCCAGGCATTCAATGCGCGCTATGAGCAGCCGAAGCCGGAAGCGGGCTAAGGTTTGCGTGTGACGGTATAGCGCCCCGTTATTTCTGCGGCCCGTGTAGACGTTGATTGCTGTTGCAAGAAATCCCATCCCAGACAGGCCAAGGCTAACGATCGTGGCACCGCTTCACGGCCACTACTATATCGGGTGATGCTCCGCGCACTCACCCCAAGCGCCTCCGCTGCCTGATTGAGTGACAAACCGGTGCGAGCGCGCCATTCAATGAACGTTCGCGTGTTTTCATCGGGAGAGTTTTGAGCGAGCGCATCCAGATACAACGTATCAGCCCCTATCTGAATGTCCAGGTCAGGCCACTCGACGCTCCAGCCATCATCGCCCAACGCGGCGCCTTCAAACGCATCCTGCGCCTGCAATGGCTGCAACCCTGGATAGGCTTGCAGGTCACGGCTCAAATCGAGTGTGAGTTGTTGGCCATCGATAAAGGTCAGCGCCAGACGGTTTTCCGGCAATGCCTGAACGGCCAACAGCCGCGGTCGCTTCATGGGTAACATCGTTTCCAATCCTCCAATAACGGCACTTGATGGGCGCTGACCCACTCGAGCGCTTCCTTGATTATCAGCGGCGGTGCCTTGCCCACCATGACTTCTACGGTTTCAAGGCTGAGCATTACATCCAGCCCACCCCCTGTCAGGTGGACATGGGGGTGGCGGATGATCCTTCTCGCGCAACTGAATACGGTACGTGTCGCGAAATCGATATTTAGTAGACATGCCCCGCAAGCTATCGCCAAAATGGCGATAGCTCAATACTGGCCAGCAGCCGAGACTGAGTCAATATGTGACGTGCCATTCAGAGACTGAATAAGTCGTCTGCGTTCACAGTCGACCGGACAGCGCGGTATAGTCGGGCATCACAATTATTGCGTCCCGGCCTGCATTACTCAGGTCGGCGTCACCGTTCGAGGATTAGCAGATGAAGTTCGAAGGCACCCAGGCCTACGTCGCCACCGATGACCTGAAGCTGGCGGTCAACGCCGCCATTACCCTGGAACGTCCACTGCTGGTCAAGGGCGAGCCAGGTACAGGCAAAACCATGCTGGCCGAGCAATTGGCCGAGTCGCTTGGCGCCAAGTTGATCACCTGGCACATCAAGTCCACCACCAAGGCGCATCAGGGCCTGTACGAGTACGACGCGGTCAGCCGCCTGCGCGACTCGCAACTGGGCACGGAAAAGGTCCATGACGTTCGCAACTACCTGAAAAAGGGCAAGCTCTGGGAAGCCTTCGAATCCGAAGAGCGGGTGATTCTGCTGATCGACGAAATCGACAAGGCTGACATCGAATTCCCGAACGACCTGCTGCAAGAACTCGACAAGATGGAGTTCTACGTTTACGAGATCGACGAGACCATCAAGGCCAAGAAGCGCCCGATCATCATCATTACCTCCAACAACGAGAAAGAGCTGCCGGACGCCTTCCTGCGTCGCTGCTTCTTCCACTACATCGCCTTCCCGGACCGCACCACGATGCAAAAGATCGTCGACGTGCACTACCCGGACATCAAGAAAGACTTGGTCAGCGAAGCGCTGGACGTGTTCTTCGACGTGCGCAAAGTGCCGGGGCTGAAGAAGAAGCCATCGACGTCCGAACTGGTGGACTGGCTCAAGCTGCTGATGGCCGACAACATCGGCGAAGCGGTACTGCGCGAACGCGATCCGACCAAAGCCATCCCGCCGCTGGCCGGCGCGCTGGTCAAGAACGAACAGGACGTGCAACTGCTTGAACGCCTGGCGTTCATGAGCCGTCGCGGCACCCGCTAAGAGGCTGATGCCATGTTGCTCAACCTGTTCAATGAAATGCGTGCCGCCAAAGTGCCGGTTTCGGTGCGCGAGCTGCTGGACCTGATCAACGCGCTGAAACAGCGCGTGACCTTCGCCGACATGGACGAGTTCTATTACTTGTCCCGGGCGATTCTGGTGAAGGACGAAAAGCATTTCGACAAGTTCGACCGGGCGTTCGGGGCTTACTTCAATGGCCTGGAAAAACTCGACGATCACCTTCAGGCACTGATTCCCGAAGACTGGTTGCGCAAGGAATTCGAACGTTCGCTGACCGACGAAGAGCGGGCGGCGATCCAGTCCCTCGGCGGCCTGGACAAACTGATCGAAGAGTTCAAGAAGCGCCTCGAAGAGCAGAAAGAACGCCATGCCGGTGGCAACAAGTGGATCGGCACCGGGGGCACCAGCCCGTTCGGCTCCGGTGGCTTCAACCCGGAAGGCATTCGGGTCGGCGATGCCGGCAAACGCCAGGGCAAGGCGGTCAAGGTCTGGGATCAGCGCGAGTACAAGAACCTCGACGATTCTGTCGAGCTGGGCACGCGCAACATCAAGGTTGCCCTGCGCCGCTTGCGCAAATTTGCGCGTCAGGGTGCAGCAGAAGAACTCGATATCGACGGCACCATCGACCACACCGCCAAGGATGCAGGGCTGCTGAATATCCAGATGCGGCCGGAGCGGCGCAACACCGTCAAGTTGTTGCTGCTGTTCGACATCGGCGGCTCGATGGACGCCCACGTAAAGATCTGCGAGGAGCTGTTTTCGGCCTGCAAGACCGAGTTCAAGCACCTGGAGTACTTCTACTTCCACAACTTCATTTATGAATCAGTGTGGAAGAACAATATGCGTCGCACCTCCGAACGCACATCGACCCAGGACTTGCTGCACAAGTACGGCGCCGACTACAAAGTGATCTTCATCGGTGATGCCGCCATGGCGCCTTATGAAATCACCCAGGCCGGCGGCAGCGTCGAGCACTGGAACGAAGAAGCCGGTTATGTGTGGATGCAGCGGTTCAAGGAGAAGTACAAGAAACTCATCTGGATCAACCCGTATCCGAAAGATACGTGGGGCTATACGTCGTCGACCAACATTGTGCGGGACTTGATTGACGACCAGATGTATCCGCTGACCCTTCGTGGGTTGGAAGAAGGGATGCGGTTTCTTTCCAAGTAATCTTCGCTGTCCGTTCGGGCCTCATCGCTGGCAAGCCAGGCTCCTACAGGGATTTAAGTGGTTCACATGTTTTGTGAGCGACCTCAATCCCTGTAGGAGCCTGGCTTGCCAGCGATGCTTTTAGCGTTTTGAAAACCGCCGCAAATACTCGACCTGCTCCCGATGCGCCACATCCTGCACCACCGGCCGCAGTCGCACCTTCGCTCCCGGCAGGCACTGCGCCAATCGTGCCAGCGCCAACGGCGTCAACGCGCCCAATCGTGGATACCCGCCAATGGTCTGCCGATCATTGAGCAACACAATCGGCTGCCCATCCGGTGGCACCTGCACCGCGCCGAGCGGGATGCCCTCGGAGATCATTGGTTTGCCCTGGTACTGCAACGCCATACCCAACAGGCGAATGCCCATCCGGTCGGCGCGGCTGTCGAGGGTCCAGGCGTTGTTGAACGCGTCGAACAGACTCTGCCCGCTGAACTCGCCGATCTGTGCGCCCAGCACCAGATCCAGCGGCGAATCGTTGGTGAGGTCCGGTCGATGCTCCTCCGGCAATTCTCGCAGCAGTAGCAATGCACTCCCGGAGTAACTCAATTGCGAACCTTTGGCCAAGGCCCGACCCATCCCATCCAGGCCGCCAAGTTCCTCACGGACCACCGTCGAACGGCTGCCCAGTACGTTTGGCGCATCAAACCCACCGGGTGCCGCAAGATAAGCCCGAGCCCCGAGCAGCGGCTGGGTGAAGTGCAATCGCTGGCCCTTTTGCAGCCTGAAACTGCGCCACGGCGCCAGTGCCTCGCCCTGCACCTGTGCCCCCAGATCCGCCCCGACCAGTGCCAGCACGCAATCCTCTTCGGCCACCACCGTGAACCCGCCGAGGGTGATTTCGATCACCGGCGCGTTCAGGTCATTGCCCAGCAGCCAGTTGGCCCAGGACATCGATCGCCAATCCAGCCCGCCCCCCTGGGTCACGCCCAAGTGCCGCACGCCAAAACGACCGGCGTCCTGCAACAGGCACAGCGGCGTACTCGCTTCAATGGATAAGCGGCTCATGCCTGCGCCTCCAATGGCGTATCGTCACCGCCCAGATTGATGAATTCGGCATGGTCGACCGCTTCGAAGCGCACGGTGTCTCCCGGTTGCATCAGGCTGTAGCCGTCGCGCTCACGGTCGAACAGTTTGGCCGGGGTGCGCCCGATCAGGTTCCAGCCTCCGGGCGAAACCACCGGATAAGCCGCCGTTTGCCGCTCGGCAATCCCGACACTGCCCGCCGCCACCTTCTTGCGGGGCGTATTCAGACGTGGAGCCGCCAGCACTTCTTCTACCAGCCCCATGAATGCGAAACCTGGCGCAAAGCCTAGCGCGAACACCTGATATTCACGCTCGATGTGGCGGCGGATGACGTCGCCCACCGCCAGCCCACTGCGCCTGGACAACAGGCTCAGTTCCGGGCCGACGCTCAGGTCGTACCAGACCGGCAACACATGGCATTTGCCACGGCTACGGGCGTTGGGCGACAAATCGATCAAGGCTTCGGCAATCAGTTCCCGAGCCTGAGCCGGGGTTAATGCCAGCAGATCGTAATGCACCATCAGCGTCGTATAAGACGGCACCAGGTCAATCAGTTGCTTGCCAAAGGCTTCGCGCAAGCGCTCGCTGGCGGCGAGCATCCACGGCATGTTGGCCTCGTTGATCTCGTCGAACAGACGCAGCATCAGGCAATCCAGCGCCACCACTTCCACGCGCGGTTTCATGGTGCGCTCTGCTCATCGAGGGCTTGGCGAATCCGGCGCACGGCAGCCACGGAACTGGCGTTGTCGCCGTGCACACAGAGGGTGTTGGCCTGCAAGTGCAAGGCACTGCCGTCGCTGGCGACAAGGTGATCGCCACGGGCAATGGTCAGCGCCTGCTCTATGATTTTTTCCGGGTCGTGATGCACCGCCCCCGGCAGTTGTCGAGAGACCAGCATCCCCGCGCTGTCGTAGGCACGGTCGGCAAAGGCTTCGAACCACAAGGTCACGCCATATTCATCGCCCAGTTGTTGCGCGGCGCTGTTGTCGCGGGTGGCCATCAACATCAGCGGCAACGTCCGGTCATAAGACGCCACGGCCTGAAGCACCGCGCGCAATTGTGCCGGGTTGGCCATCATGTCGTTGTACATCGCGCCGTGAGGTTTGACGTAGCTGACACGTGCGCCCTGAGCCCGGCAGATGCCGTCGAGAGCGCCGATCTGGTAGTGCAGAATGTCTTGCAGTTCCTGGGGGGTGTAGGCCATGGAGCGACGGCCGAAACCGACCAGGTCTTGATAGGCCGGGTGTGCGCCAATCTGTACGCCATTGCCAAGGGCCAGGCTGACGGTCTTGCGCATGATGCTCGGGTCGCCGGCGTGGAAACCGCAGGCGATATTGGCGCAATCAATGAAGGGCATGACCTCGGCGTCCAGACCCATGGTCCAGTTGCCGAAACTCTCGCCGATGTCGCAGTTCAATAGCAGGCGGCTCACGGTGAACACTCCTGTAGGCATTGTTCTTTTCAGATGCAGGCAGATTACTGCGCATCCAGTTGTTTGCCACGGGTTTCCGGCAGGCTCAGCGCTGCAAGGATCACCACCCCATAGGACACTGCCGCAAAAGCCCCGATGCCCACGCTCAGCGGCACACGCTGGCTAAGCAAACCAATCAGCAGCGGGAACAATGCCGCCAATGCGCGGCCAATGTTGTAGCAAAAACCCTGGCCCGAACCGCGAATCCGCGTCGGAAACAACTCGGTCAAAAACGCGCCCATGCCGCTGAAAATCCCCGAAGCGAAGAAGCCCAGCGGGAAGCCCAGCCAGAGCATCACAGCGTTGCTGACCGGCAGTTGGGTGTAGAGCAAAACGATGGTGAACGAGCCGACCGCGAACAGGATGAAGTTCTTCTTGCGCCCCAGGAGGTCGGTCAAATACGCGCTGATAACGTAACCGACGTAGGAACCGACAATCACCATCGCCAGATAACCGCCTGTGCCGAGTACGCTCAAGCCCCGCTCGTTCTTCAGAAACGTCGGCAACCATGAGGTGATCGCGTAGTAACCGCCCAGTGCGCCCGTGGTCAGCACCGAAGCACGAATCGTGGTGAACAGAATGCCGGGGGCAAAAATCTCGTAGAACTTCGCCGGGTTGCTCGGTTCCTGTCTGGCTTTGGCTTCACGATAGATTTCCGGGTCTTTGACCAGACGACGAACGAAGATCACGAAAATCGCCGGCACAATGCCGAGAATAAACAGGGCGCGCCAGGCGTCTTCCGGCGGCAACACTGAGAACAGCAGCGCATAGAGAATCGCCGTCAACCCCCACCCCAACGCCCAACCCGATTGCACCATGCCCACGGCTTTGCCCCGGTCCTTGGCGCGAATCACTTCGCCCATCAGTACGGCGCCGGCGGTCCATTCACCCCCAAAACCGAATCCCATCAGGGTGCGACTGATCAACAGTTGTTCATAGTTTTGCGCGAAGCCACAGAGGAAGGTGAAGAAGGCGAACCACAGCACCGTCAGTTGCAAGGTGCGCACACGACCGATGCGGTCAGAGAGAATCCCCGCCACCCAACCGCCGATGGCCGAGGCGATCAGGGTGCTGGTGTGAATCAGCCCGGCCTCGCCGGTGGTAATGCCCCACATTGCAATCAGGGTCGGCACCACGAAGCTGAGCATCTGGGTGTCCATGCCGTCCAGGCCGTAACCGATCTTGCAACTCCAGAAGGTGCGACGCTCCTGCTGATTGATGTTGCGGTACCAGTCGAAAGGTCCCGGGCGGGCCTTGGCATTGGGGATGTCGAGCGTGTCGGGCGCACTCATGGCAACTCTCCGTGCAAATTTTATTGGTATTGTTCTAAGCCCCGACGACGCCTATCGTGGGAACCGGATACGTCGATTTTTGGCGCGTGGCCCTGCTGCGTCCAACTAATAAAAACCCGGTTTAGGCATAAGAAAAAGTTGATCCCATGAACCTGAAGTTTCTCGAGACCTTTGTCTGGGTCGCTCGACTCAAAAGTTTTCGTCTGACCGCCGACAAACTCTTCACCACCCAGGCCTCGATTTCCAGCCGAATTGCGGTGCTTGAAGGTGAACTGGGGGTGAAGCTGTTTTTGCGCGATTCCCGCGGCGTCAGCCTGACGCCTGAAGGCTTGAAAGTGCTCGACTATGCCGAGCAGATGATGGACACCATGCAGGCACTCAAACAATCGATCGAGACCCGATCGAGCAAGGTCGGACGGGTGCGGATCGGCGTCATGGACACGGTAATCCACACCTGGCTGAGCCCGCTGGTGGCGCAGATGACGGATCTCTATCCGTTGGTGGAAATCGAACTGGTGGCCGATACCTCGCTCAACCTCTGCGATCAGCTGCAAAAAGGCTTTCTCGATCTGATCCTGCAAACCGACCTGATGCGTCAGGAAAGCGTGCGCAGCCTGGAGCTGGCCAGCCATCCCATGGGTTGGATCGCGGCGAGTAATTCGCTCTACAACCGCGAATATTCGGGCATCGCCGATCTGGCGCGCGAGCGGATCATTACCTACTCGAAAAACTCCCATCCACACCAGGAAGTGCTGGCCCTGATGCAGGCCAATGGCGTAATGGCCCCGCGCCTCAACTGCGTGAATTCGGTGTCGGCGATAACCCGCTTGTTGCGTGATGGTTTTGGCATTGGCGCGCTGCCGCCGGTGCTGGTGGCCGAGGAATTGGCGCGCGGGGAATTGACGCTGTTGGCCATTGATCAACGACCGCCGGATTTACAGGTGGTGGTGTCGTGGCGCACAGGCGTTGAGTGGGTCGAGGAGATTGTGGCGTTGTGTCAGCAGGTGCTGAAACGGTATGCGCAGGAGATGGGCGAGGATTACATCGTTCTGGCGCGCCAACCTATGTAGCAGCTGGCGTAGCCTGCGTCCGGTTGCGCAGCAGTCGTAAAATCAGCCTCCGTGGTGTTTCAGGTAAATCCCGGTCGCTGGATTGACGACTGCTGCGCAGCCGGACGCAGGCTGCGCCAGCTGCTACAGGGGGCCGATTCGGCCTAGAGGCCGCGCACATCGCGGTCTTCAATCGGTCGGCTCTGGCGCAGGCGTTTGCCGCCCAGCACCACCCAGTCGATCAGGCGGAACAGGCATTCAATCCCGAACGACAGCAACAACGCGCCGCTCATCCCCCAGATCATCGCTTCGGGCGTCAGCAGGATCTGATAGCTGTAGCCGTTCCAGGTTTCCTTGCGAATATCCGGGTCAGCCGCCAGTACCACCTGCAGGAAGCGGATGTACCACGGGCCTTGCATGGCCTGGAATTGTTTATCCAACGCCAGCTGACGGGTCAGCAGGTTGCTCAGGCTGTCGGCATCGCTGCGAAAGATCGGGTCTTCGCTGGCGCGGTAATGGGCGACCAGTGCCTGCATATCCCCCTTGAAGAACTGATTGGCGGTGCCCTGAAAACCGCTCAAGCCTGTTTGCGCCTCTATCAGATGCGCCTCGACCCGCTTGGCGTAATCATTGATAAACCCCGGCACCTGAACACCGACCAACAGACCCGCCGCAAACAACACCAGGCG
This sequence comes from Pseudomonas sp. C9, assembly GCF_002000165.1. Taxonomy (NCBI): domain Bacteria; kingdom Pseudomonadati; phylum Pseudomonadota; class Gammaproteobacteria; order Pseudomonadales; family Pseudomonadaceae; genus Pseudomonas; species Pseudomonas sp. C9. The sequence continues at coordinate 1,598,161 of NZ_MPAK01000001.1, forward strand.
TAGATAACTGAGCAACATCGGGGAGATCCTTATTCGGTCTTGCCCTGGCTGACGCATTCGCCGCGTCGCCAAAGGCTCCATTGGCCCGGTTCGTAGCGGGTCCAGGTTTCGTTTTCGGTCAGGGGTTCGGTGGCAATCACCGTGACCACGTCGTTGGGCGTGGTTTCGGCCTGGAAGTCGACAATCACATCGACATCCTTCAAGCGCGCAGGGCCGAAAGGTGCCCGACGAGTGATCTGGGCCAATTTGGTCGAGCAATAGCAGAACAGCCAGTCGCCGTCGCTGAGCAGGCAGTTGAACACGCCTTTGCTGCGGTATTCGGCGCAGGCCGCCACCAGGTCGGGTAGTAATTCTTCAACCTCGACCGGTTCCGGGAAGGCTGCGCGCACACGGTTGAGCAAATCGCAGAATGCCGCTTCGCTGTCGGTGTCGCCGACGGGGCGGTAGAAACTGGCGGTCGGTTGAAAGTCAGCGAGTTGGCCGTTGTGCGCGAAACACCAGTTACGCCCCCACAGTTCGCGCACGAACGGGTGGGTATTGGACAGGCAGACCTTGCCGACATTGGCCTGGCGGATATGCCCGATCACCACTTCACTTTTGATCGGATAACGCTGCACCAGGTTCGCCACCTCAGACTCGCAGCTGGCAGCCGGGTCCTGAAACAGGCGCAGGCCGCGCCCCTCATAGAACGCGATCCCCCAGCCATCGCGGTGCGGCCCGGTACGGCCGCCGCGCTGCATCAGCCCGGTGAAGCTGAACACGATATCGGTCGGCACATTGGCGCTCATGCCCAATAACTCACACATGCTCGGGTTCTCGATGAAAAGGCAGGGGCAAGGTTACAAACGTGGCTCGACCCGCAATCGCTGAGGATTGCTCGGGACCGGCGGTCGGCCGTAACGATCATCGCCGGCACCGCCGAAGGGATGATCATCGTCAGGGTCTTCTGCCTTGGCAGCAGCCTTGGCGGCAGCCGCCTGTTCCTTGCGAGCGTTGGAAGCGCGCTCGATCGGGAAGCGGATCGCCACCATCACCAAGTAAAGTCCGAAGGCGATCATGCCGTACATGAACAGATCGGAAATTGCCCGCCAGGCGTTGTTGCCGACCTTGAATAGCAGGTCGAGCGCCGTGATGGCGATGGCCGGTGCGACTTTGTCCTTCACCGGGTCGATGATCGTCGGGCTAAACAGCAACACCGCCACCAGCAGCCGCAACGGCTCGCGCAGCCAACGCCACATCCAGCGGGTCAATCGCATCCACACCAACAGGCAGCCCAAAGCGGCGAAGGCGTAGAGGCCCCAAGCGATCAGATAGTCGTTCTCGGTCATGGTGTCCATGGCAAGGCAGGCAAAGAGGCGCTTATAGTAACGACTTTTCGCACATCAGGCTTGCCCGCTGTCTGCGACCCGCCAATTTCGTACAACGTTCGAGAGTCTTTCATGCCCCTATCCGCCAACGTTTCCGACGCGCCCATTGCCCACAAGGCGGAAGGCGATGACCCGTATGCCTGGCTACAGGAGCGCGACACCAACGCGGTGCTCGACTACCTCAAGGCTGAAAACAGCTATCAAGAGGCACAAACCGCCGATCAGGCCGGCCTGCGCGAGACCCTGTTCGAAGAGATCAAGGGGCGGATTCTCGAAACCGATTTGTCGCTGCCCTCCCCTTGGGGGCCGTACCTGTATTACACGCGCACCACGGCCGGTGACGAATATGCCCGGCACTACCGCTGCCCGCGCCCGGCCGATGACAGCCTGCAACTCGACGAAAGCCAGGAACAGCTGCTACTGGACCCGAACGAATTGGCCAACGGTGGCTTCTTTTCCCTGGGGGCGTTCAGCATCAGCCCGGACCACCAGCGCCTGGCCTACAGCATCGACTCCACGGGTGATGAGATTTACACCCTGTTCGTGAAGGAATTGTCGGACGGTCGCGTCAGTGAACTGGAGTTCCAGGACTGCGACGGCAGCATGACGTGGGCCAACGACAGCCTGACGCTGTTTTTTGGCGAGCTGGACGACACCCATCGCCCGCACAAACTGTTCCGTTATCGGCTGGACGGCACGGCGGCCGAAGAAGTGTTCCACGAGCCGGACGGCCGATTCTTCATGCATTGCTACCGTTCAAGCTCCGAGCTGCAACTGCTGCTGTCCCTGGGCAGCAAGACCACCAGTGAAGTCTGGGCGCTGGACGCCTCCCTGCCGCATCAGGCCTTCACCTGTCTGGCGCCACGGGTTGAGGACCATGAGTACGACGTCGACCACGGCGCCCTCGATGGCCAATGGGCCTGGTTCATTCGTACCAACCGCGACGGCATCAACTTCGCGTTGTACAGCACCGTCGATACCGGCGTGGCGCCCACCGAGGCCGAATGGCAAAACCTGATCCCCCACAGCGACACGGTGATGATCGACGGCATGAGCCTGAACACTGGCGCCATGACCCTGAGCCTGCGCGAAGGTGGCTTGCCGATCATCGAAGTCCACCCACAAGGCCAGTCGCCTTATCGCGTGCAATTGCCGGACGCGGCCTACAGCCTGCACGTACAGAACAGCCTGGAGTTCGCCAGCGACAGGATCCGCCTGCGCTACGAGGCATTGAACCGTCCGGCGCAAATCCGTCAGCTCGTACTGGCGAGCGGCGAGCAAAAAGTCCTCAAGGAAACGCCGGTACTCGGCCCGTTCGACGCCGATGCCTACGTCAGTCAGCGCCTGTGGGCAACGGCACCGGACGGTACGCAGGTGCCTATCAGCCTGGTGGTCAAGCGCGAGCACCTCGGCAAACCGGTGCCGCTGTATCTGTATGGCTACGGCGCTTATGGCGAAAGCCTCGACCCGTGGTTCTCCCACGCTCGCCTGAGCCTGCTGGATCGCGGCATGGCCTTCGCCATCGCGCACGTGCGTGGCGGTGGCGAATTGGGTGAGGCCTGGTATCGGGCCGGTAAACAGGAACACAAGCACAACACGTTCAGCGACTTCATTGCCTGTGCAGAGCATTTGATTGCCAACGGTTTCACCAGCGCAAAACAATTGGCGATCAGCGGCGGCAGCGCCGGTGGCTTGCTGATTGGCGCCGTGCTCAATCAACGGCCGCAATTGTTCGGCGCGGCGATTGCCGAAGTGCCGTTCGTCGACGTGCTCAACACCATGCTCGACCCCGACCTGCCACTGACCGTCACGGAATACGACGAGTGGGGCAATCCTGAAGAGCCGGACGTTTATGATCGGATCAAGGCCTACGCCCCGTACGAAAACGTCACCGCACAAGCCTACCCGGCAACGCTGGTGATTGCCGGCTACAACGACAGCCGCGTGCAGTACTGGGAAGCGGCCAAGTGGGTGGCTAAATTGCGTGCGACCAAAACCGACGCGAACCCTCTGCTGCTCAAGACCGAATTGGGCGCCGGACATGGCGGAATGAGCGGTCGTTACCAGGGATTGCGTGACGTAGCGCTCGAATATGCATTTTTGTTCAAGGTATTGGGTATTGCCTGAGGAACTTGGCCCGGTGTGTCGGTCTTAAGACCAGACACTTGGCCCCAAGGCGCACACATCCCCTGTAGGAATCGTCGCACCGCCGGCTCCTAGAAGGGGTTGGGGATCTCCCGAAAACCGGAATCAGACACAAGAAAAAAGACCGTGACGACATGTCAGAACCGACCTTACTGAACAACGAAATTCGCGACTGGCTGATGGATTGCGGCCTGTTCGATCAATTGCTGCCCGCAGACTTCGCGGCCGCCTCGGGCTATTTCAGCATCAGCACGGTGGCGCAAGGTGAGGAAATCTTCCACGAGGGCGATGCCGGCAGCTTCATGTGCATCATTCACACCGGCCAGGTGGCGGTGCAAAAAACCAATGGTGACGGGCAACTGGTGACCATGGCTACATTGCGCAGCGGCCGCTCGTTCGGCGAGATGGCGGTGCTGGACGGTGAACGACGCTCCGCCAGTTGCGTGGCCGCCAGTCACTGCCAACTGCTGAACCTGGGCAAGGACTCGCTGGAAAAGATGATCAACGACGCACCGAAAATCGCCGCCAAGATCATCCGCGCCCTCGCCGTCTCCCTCTCCAAACGCCTGCGCATGGCGGATGGACAACTGCTTTCGCAACAGGTTTAGCCGCCCGGCGATTTGGCTTTCGTCGGGGTGGGCTCGATCCCCGGCACAGGCTGGTCCTTGGTCGGCGGGCTCGGCATTTCAATCGGCACCAATGGCGGACCACTGCTGCCCGGCCCCGTTTTTGGCAAGGAAGGCGCGGTGATTTGCGGGTACGGCGTCGGCGTCGCGGTGCCGGGCGAACCGGGCATGGTTGGGGGGCTGACGGGGATGGATTGCAACTGTTGCGCCTGCACTGCAGTAATCGAGAGCGCGGCCAGAGCAATGGCCGTTAGAATGGTGCGCTTCATCAATGGCTCCGTTGGCGATTTCGTCACATTCAGGCTACTCCCAACTGCGCCCGTTTGCCCTCCCAGTTTATGCAAGACTTTCTCAAGAGAGCCCCATGAAACGTTTCGTCCTGCTCGACACCACGCCCATTCCTGAAAACGGCGGTGCCCTGTGCCTGTTCGAATACGGTGAGGACTTCGTCATCAAGATCCAGGGTGGCGACGGCGGGCAGTTGATGAACACGCGCATGCACGGCTCCGAGGATGCACTGGCCGAGATCCCCTGCCGCAAAGTGGCCGGCCGGCCGAATTCGCGCGTGCTGATCGGCGGCCTGGGCATGGGCTTCACCCTCGCCTCGGCGCTCAAGCATTTGGGCAAAAGCGCGCAAGTGGTGGTCGCCGAGCTGGTGCCGGGCGTCGTGGAGTGGAACCGTGGGCCGCTGGGCGAAAAAGCCGGCAACCCGTTGCTCGACCCGCGTACCGTCATCCGCATGGAAGATGTCGCCCACGTCCTGCAAGCCGAACCACAAGGGTTCGACGCGATCATGCTCGATGTCGACAACGGCCCCGAAGGCCTGACCCAGAAGGCCAACAGCTGGCTCTACTCCGCCGGCGGCCTCAGCGCTTGCGCCAAGGCCCTGCGGCCCAAGGGCGTATTGGCGGTGTGGTCGGCGAGTGCAGACCGACAGTTTTCCGACAAATTGAAAAAGGCCGGTTTCAAGGCCGAGGAAGTCCAGGTCTTCGCCCACGGCAACAAGGGCACACGCCACACCATCTGGATTGCCGAGAAGCTCAAGGGCTGAGCTAAACTCTGAACATAACCGTCATTAGTCTTTTACAAAGGTGAACCCATGAGTTCGTCCACCCCGACCAACACTTCGAAGCTGGATCGCATCCTCGCCGACAACCAGCGCGACAAGGAAATGGGCTACCGCGACAAAGCCCTGAAGATGTACCCACACGTGTGCGGCCGCTGCGCCCGTGAGTTTTCCGGCAAGCGCCTGAGCGAACTGACCGTGCACCATCGCGATCACAACCACGACAACAACCCGCAGGACGGCTCGAACTGGGAATTGTTGTGCCTGTACTGCCACGACAATGAACACTCGCGCTATACCGACCAGCAGTATTTTGGCGAAGGCTCGCTGAGCACGCCGAAGATCGCCAAGGCGACACACAACCCGTTTGCGGCGTTGGCGGGGTTGATGAAGAAGGAAGACTGAAGGTCTTCGGCGCCCTTACTGGCCTCATCGCGAGCAAGCTCGCTCCCACAGTTATTGTGTACACCACGAATCCTGTGGGAGCGGGCTTGCCCGCGATAGCAATTGTCCAGACACCACCAATCTCAAACCAAACACCCCTCCCCCAATCCCCGTATAATCGCCGTTTTTTCCCCGAAGGCACCCCGCTCGTGGCAGACAAACGGTACAGCTGCATTGGTTTGTATAACCCCAAATCACCCGAAAACGTCGGTTCGGTCATGCGCGCCGCCGGCTGCTATGGCGTGGCGTCCGTGTTCTACACCGGCAAGCGCTATGAACGCGCTGCCGACTTCGTCACCGACACCAAGCGCGTGCACTACGACATCCCGCTGATCGGCATCGACGACCTGAAAAAAATCCTGCCTCTGGGCTGCGTGCCGGTTGCCGTGGAACTGGTCGATGGCGCCCGTTCCCTGCCGGAATACACCCACCCGGACCGCGCCCTCTACATCTTCGGCCCGGAAGACGGCTCGCTGGATAAAGACATTCGCGACTGGTGCGAAGACGTGGTCTACATCCCGACCACCGGTTGCATGAACCTGGCGGCCACCGTCAATGTCGTGCTCTACGACCGCATGTCCAAAGGGCTCAACACCCGTTCCGGTGCGAAATTTCGCTGAATCAATGCACATCCAATGGAACAAGCCGCCGGCCTCGGCAGTCAGCTTAACTATCCACGACTGAATCAGTGATTTCTGCCAGGAGAAAGATCATGAGCGAACTCAAACGTGTAGAGCGTATTGAATCCACCCCGTTCCAGACCCCTTCCGAGCAGAACGTTCACGGCTGGGAACGCGCCGGCTCCGTGGCCGGTGGCGTGGTGATGATGGGCAAGGGCCTGCGTCGCGGCGGTATTTTCGGCTTGATTCAGGTGGCGATCGGCGGCGTGGCACTGGCTCGAGGGATTACCGGGCACAGTTCGCTCAAAAGCATGATCGAGAAAAGCCGCCAGGACATGGACATCGTGCGGGCGAAGATCGAGCGGGCCGGGGAAGAGTTGAGCAAGCTGAAGGCGAATGCCGAGGCGGCGACCAAAACCGCTACGGTGACGGGTAATGATTCGTTGAAGTCGCCGAAAGCCGGGGTTTGATCCTCAAGATGTACTGAAGCTGAGGGCCTCATCGCGGGCAAGCCCGCTCCCACCTTGGAATGCGTTTCCCTGTGGGAGCGGGCTTGCCCGCGATGGCTGTGTTACTGAAGCAACGCGGTATCAAGGACCTTGGAAGGTTCACCAATGACGCTCTCGGCCAACTGAACAAACGCCTTGGTATCCACACTTCCCAGATGCATCGCCTCGCGCAGTACATCATCCAGCGAACGCTTGTTGCGGGTTTTCAAGCGTATCTCGCGATCCAGCTCCTGTAACAACACCACGGCTTTCGACACTTGTGCCGAGTTGACCTGTTCGCCGCGCAGGGTCGTGACTTTCTGGCTGTCCTTGATCAGCTTGCCGTGCAAGCTTTCATACCGCTCATCGCTCATGCCGCCGGCGCGGCGCACCAACTCAATGGCGTAGTACTCGGCGAACCCTTCGCGGATCCAGTCGCTGCGCTGAGTATCGTTGAGCCGTGCGAACACCTGCACCAATTCACGCACCAACGCACTGCTGCCGCTTTCGCTGACCAGCGGCAGACGCGTATTGAGGTAGATCGATTCATGCGCCGCGAGGCTACCGCGCCACATCGGGTCGTTGGCACCGACAATCAGCAATTTGCCTGGATGGCTCGGGAACACGGCTTGAACTTGCGGCCAGACAAAGGTCAGCAGCGTCAGTACGTCCATGCGATGCATGCCCTGGCCCGGAGGCGAAGCGACGGTGACTTCGGTTTCCCCCAACCGCGTGCGGCGGCTGCCGAGGTGGCCGGCGAGCATCCACCCAGTCGGCCGGTCGAACAGCCGGGACACGTTGTCGATGCGGAATTTGTTTTTGCCGATCCGCGGCCAGGCGGTTTCGACGCTTTTCCAACCGGTGGGCAACTCGAACTCAAGGCGTGATACCAGCTCGACGCCGTCCTGTTGATCGAGCTTGGCGGCCGGCACCAGATCGTCACCGCGCATCAGCGCCCAGGTCGGCGTCATGCGCGTGTCGAAACTGCCGCTTTTGCGCCCATGGCTGATGCGCACGCGGTAGGTCAGGCTGGCCTTGTCGGCGGCGGGATGCCAGACACCCCGCGCCACCTTGCCCGGCGTGAGCTGCCACTGGCCATCAGCCTTGAAGTCGCTGTAGCGGCTGCCATCGCCCAGGTCAAAATCCAGGCTGCGCACCGACGAACCCTGCGTCAGCGTCAGGCGCACCTCAGCCTGATCACTTTGCGGCAACAGGCGCACGTGATAATCCAGATCGACTTTCATCGCCGCCCACACGGACGAATTCAGGGCCAGTAGCCCAACGACCAACGCCAGCCGCAATCCCACAGCCATACACACTCCTTCGTGAAACGTTAAAACCCTGGTGCGATCAGCCCGCCCGGAAAATCAGGTGATCTTCCCAATCATCTTCAGGCACGCTGCCTTCGGCCAGCATGCGTCCGGATTGTGAAATACGTTCGTGGTGCACCGCATCGCGGTCGCCGCACACCAGATGGTGCCAGAGCGGCAGGTCCTTGCCTTCACTGACCAGGCGATAGCCGCAGGTCGGTGGCAGCCATTTGAATTCGTCCGCCTTGCCCGGCGTGAGCTGGATGCAGTCCGGAACGAAGTCACGCCGGTTCGGATAATCGGTGCACTGGCAGGTTTTCAGGTCGAGCAATTTGCAGGCGATACGCGTGTAGTAGACGCTGTTGTCGTCTTCATCTTCGAGTTTTTGCAAGCAGCACAGGCCACAACCGTCGCACAGCGACTCCCATTCCTCTTGATCCAGTTGATCGAGGGTTTTGCGTATCCAGAACGGTTCGACTTTGGCGGCCATGGCTCAAGCATCAACATCAGGTGGTGAAAAGGCCGCCAGTCTAGTGCCAAGCCCCCTGTGGGCCAAGCATTGGCGACTGCCGGTAGAAACGGGCTTGTCAGTTTTTGCGCCGGCCAGTAGGGTTTCGCCTCGCCCCCTCACTTTCAAACGTAGCAAGGAATCTCTTGATGAGTGCTAATCCACGCGTTGCCGACTATGCCATCCACCCTCAGTTCACTGATCGCTGGTCGCCCCGCGCCTTCACCGGTGAAGCGATTCCAGAAGAGACACTGCTGAGCTTCTTCGAAGCAGCACGCTGGGCGCCGTCGGCCTACAACTCGCAGCCTTGGCGCTTTCTTTACGCGCGTCGCGATACGCCAAACTGGCAGCGTTACCTGGGGCTGCTGAACGAATTCAACCGCAGCTGGGCCCAACATGCCTCGGCTCTGGTGATCGTGATCTCGAAAACCACCTTCGCCGTGCCGGGCGCCACCGAAGAAACCCCGGCCCTGTGGCACACCTTCGACACCGGTTCAGCTTGGGGCCATTTGGCGCTGCAAGCGAGCATCAGCGGCTGGCACACCCACGGCATGGCCGGTTTCGATCAGGAATTGACCCGCAAGGAGCTGAATATTCCTGAAGGTTATGCACTGCATGCGGCGGTCGCCGTCGGCAAGCTGGGCGACAAGGCATCGCTGGCCGATTACCTGCAAGCGCGTGAAGAGCCGAGCCCGCGCCGCCCGTTGAACGAACTGGCGGCTGAGGGCGACTTCACCCTCTAAGCCCCACTGAAGATCTACTAATGAAATGGCTACCCCCGCTGCCCCCTGTGATCGCCCACTGAGCTTTCACAGGGGGCTCATCGGAGATCATTGCCATGAACAACGTAGCTATTGCCGCCATCGACCTCGGAAAACACTCCTTTCATCTGCATGCCCAAGATGATCGCGGCCACGAGGTTCACCGCAAAAAGTTTACGCGGGCAGCGCTCACCCAATATCTGGCGAAACTGGARCCCTGCACCGTCGTGATGGAAGCCTGTGGCGGCGCCCATTTCATGGCGCAGGAAGTCGCCAAACTGGGGCATACGCCCAAGCTCATTGCTCCTCATCTCGTGCGCCCTTACGTGAAAAGCAACAAGAACGACTTCGCTGATGCCGAAGCGATCTGCGAGGCGGCGTCTCGCCCCACGATGCGACCTGGTTTTGCGATGCTGGATAACTGATGACGTGAACGGCCAACCGGCCTGACGACAACCCTGAGCTCCTACACGGCTGTAAGGCCGTTCCACTAATTAGGGTCGTTGGGCATCGATTCTCATCGAGGCGCGGGGTGACAGCCCCACTCAGACGCCGGATAGATGAAAGCAAGCCAAACACGACATCAAAAACAGTATTGCAGAAAAGGGGGTAACCATAGATGTAGGAGCCGCCCGGACCAAGCTCGGCTCCTACAGTGTTTTTGCATGTTTAATAACCGCGTTCGAAATCCACTTCCCCGCGCAATGCCTCACCGGCCTGATACGCCCGCAGGTTCTCGACAAACAGGTCCACCATCATCGAAGGCGACGTCGGTGCCGAGCTGTGGCCGGTCAGCAGCAAGCCCCAGGCGGTCCAGAATGGATGGCGCTGCGGCAGCGGTTCCTGACGGCAGACATCAATCACCGCGCCCGCCAGATGCCCTTCTTTCAAGGCTTCTACCAAGTCAGCATCGACCACGGCCACACCGCGCCCGACGTTGATGAACAACCCCGTCGGCTTGAACTGCTTGAACAGCGCCGCGTCGTACAAGTCATGGGTTGTGGGGGTGTTGGGCAGCAGATTGACCACGTAATCCACTTCACCGACCAGTCGCGGCAAATCGGCCAGCGAACCCACTTCAACAAACGGCGCCAGCTCGCGAGCTTCGCTGGCGATGCCGTACAACTTGACCCCAAACGGCACGAGGAACTGCGCCACGGTCTGACCGATGTCACCGGTACCCACGATCAACACCTTGCGTCCGGCCAGGCTTTGGCCGTGGCGGCTGTCCCATTTGCGCTCGACCTGGCTAACCAGCCGCGCCAGTACTTCACGCTCGTGGCCAAGCATATAAGTCAGCACATACTCGGCCATGACCTGACCGAAAATGCCTACCGCGCGAGTCAGTCGATAGTGCCGGGGCAAGCCGTCGGCCAGCAGCGGCGTGATGCCCGCCCAGGTCGATTGCAGCCACTGTGGCTGGTGGCCCTGACGCAGGAGTGTCGCGAGTAAATCCGGCTGGCCCAGCCACACCGGGCAGTCCGCCGCCTGACGGGCCAGCTCGGCGGAGTCGCCACTGGTCAGCACTTCCAGCTCTGGCGCTGCCTGACGCAACAATTGGGCGTACACAGGGTGATCGTGTTCAGCAATCAGAACGCGCATGGTTAAACCTTTCAAAAACAGTGCAGACGGCCACCGAAGGCAGGTCGCGCCCTCGCTATAGCCATCATCAAAAATTGTTCCAGTGTTTCATGAAGGTCCTGAACAGAACCTGTCAGCCCCTCACATCGGGTCGTTGCGTCGCAGCAATTCTTCCGGCAAGTGCTCGATGTACTCGTCCTCGGCGGGCGGCATTTGCAGGTGATAACCCTGCGTGTCGAGATTTTCCAGAACCACGGCGATGTCTTCGCGCGACAACTTGCGCTCGGGGGTCAGCACCAGGTCGAACGCATGGATGGCTTTGCCGAAGGCCGCCATCAATGAGTCCGGGACGCGCTCCAGTGCATCGCTTTTGAGCACATAGAGGTACATTTCACTTCTTTTCGAGCTGCGGTAGATCGAGCAAATACGTTTCAAGGCTGTTCTCCGGCGGTGGCCAGGCTGTCGAGCAGCGCCTGGCCCATTAATTCGCGGCGCCAGCCACGCAGCGAATCAGGCAATTGGTAAGGACCATTGGGGAAGCCGCTCTTGAGCAGCGCTTCCAGGGTTTTCTTGCGCAGCATCAGTTCCGGCGCGATGTTCAAGCGTTCGGCTTCGGCCTGGCCGATAGCGCGCAATTGTTTGACCAGTGCGGCGGCATCCACCGGCAACGGCTCCGGCACGGTTGGCGGCCATTGATCAGGCGACACACTGCCGGAACGCTTGATCAGATCAAGCAGAAACTCGCCATCCTGACGCACGGTACGCGGGTGCATGTCTTCGATTTTCGCCAGCGCGCCGAGGTTGTCCGGCTGAGTCCGCGCCAGCGGCCACAACGAATGCTCACGAACGATACGATTGCGCGGCAGATCCCGGGCGCGGGCTTCGCGCTCGCGCCAGGCGCACAGTTCACGCAACACGGCGAGTTGGGCGCGAGACAGCTTCCAGGCCAGTTTGGCGTCGCGGTAGACCTCGTAAGGGTCGACCTCGCGGCGCAGGTTGGCCACCAGTTCGGCGCCGTCTTCCAGGACCCAGGCATACTTGTCGTCAGAAAGCTTCGGACGAAGCTGTACGAAAACTTCCGCCAAATGCAAAGCATCTTCGGCGGCGTAGCTGATTTGGGTGTCGGAAAGCGGACGTTGCAGCCAGTCGGAACGGGTCTCGCCCTTGGGCAGGTCGATGCCGAGCACCTCTTGCACCAACCGCGAATACCCCATGGAAAAGCCCAGGTTCAGGTAGGCCGCCGCCAGTTGCGTATCGAACAACGGCGCTGGCAGGCTGCCGGTCAGGCGCAACAGCACTTCGAGGTCTTCGCTGCAGGCATGGACGACTTTGACCACGGCCGGGTTTTCCAGCAACGCGGCCAAGGGCTGCCAATTGTCGATGGTCAGCGGGTCTATCAGGTAAGCGCGTACGCCATCGCCGATCTGCAGCAGGCCTGCGATCGGGTAAAAGGTGTCGACCCGCATGAATTCGGTGTCGAGGGCAACGAATGGCAACTGCTGCCACTCGGCGCAAAACTGACCGAGGCTATCGTTGTCGCGAATCCAGTGAATATCGATGGCCACACGGCTCTCCCTTGAAGAATGGCGCGCAGTATATATCGCCCCCGGCGATTTCCGCGCATCCACTGAACAAGAGCTTTAGCGAAAAGACCTACCCGACGGCAAGAAAAGTCTGACAAGTGGAGACTAGCTGGTCTTACTCAGTACGTAGACCCGCATCCACGTGCAGCCCGGGAGGAAATCTTTATGACGCAACACGCGAAAACCCGCCTGTTTGAATTCGGCTTCAATCTCGACCTTGCTGACCAGCTGTGGAGCGTTAGCGGTCGCTATTTCGGGTAGCCGCAGCTTGAACAATCCGTCCACCCGCACTGCAACAATGACCGTATCGCGACTGACCCGATGGAACTCCTCAAGCATCGCCAATCGATGTTCGGCGCAGGTGATGTGCTGAAACAGGTGCATGCAAAAAATGCAGTCCACTGCATTCGCCGACAGTCCAAGGGTGAAGGCTGAACTCTGGAAGGTCTTGATCCGCTTGAGCAAGCTCTGCGGATGATGAGTCTGCGCATGGTTGAGCATGTCCTGAGACGGGTCCGACGCGAGGATCACGCGGTTCGCATGCTCCGCCAGCACCGGCCAGAAACGCCCGGCGCCGCACGCCACGTCAAGGATCAACCCCGGCTCGCCCGCAACCTTGAGCGCATTGCGCACCAGGTTTTCCTCGCGCCAGAACGCCAGACGCCCCGTCAGGCTACGCGGTTGCGGCTGCTGGCAGACGCGGGCGTGTTCCTGATCGTAGCGCCGGGCGAACTCAAGCTCGATGGCGGATGTGGGTTGCGCAGACATGTGCAATGACTCTTGGTAGTGACTCTACCGGCTGCCTGTTAGCGGCCGGTGCGTAAAAAGCTTGAAGCCTTCATTTCTTGGCCAGCACACCGTCGCCAGCTGCACCACGACACCCGGCGAACATATCCAGGTCCGGGTTGTAGACCTTGCTACTGACTTCCAGCAGCCCCAGCATCGAATGGAACAGGTTGTCCTGGCTCAACGGTTTGTCGCGAGTCAGCTGCAGGCATTGGGTGTCCACCGAGAACGATTTCTGAAAGCTGTCGGAGAACCACGCCAGCATGGCCACGTGCTTCTGTTGTTCCGGCGCCAGCATGTAAGGCGTGCCGTGCAAGAACAGGTTGTATTCACCCAACGACTCGCCGTGGTCGGACAGGTACAGCATCGCGGTGTCGACTTTTTCCTGGTTCTTGCGCAACAGATCGATCAGGCTCGACAGTACGTGGTCGGTATACACCAGCGTGTTGTCGTAACCATTGACGATACTTTCGCGACTGCAATTGTTCAGTGCGTTGCTTTCGCAAACCGGGGTGAAGCGCTCGAACTCCTTCGGGTAACGCTTGAAGTACTCAGGGCCATGGCTACCCATTTGATGCAAGACCAGCACGGTGTCTTTATCGAGTGTGTCGATAAAATGTTGCAAACCTTGCAGCAGGATTTCATCGCGGCATTCGCTGTTGGCGCACAGTACCGGGTCTTTCAAGTTGCTCACGTCGTCGAGGGTGACCCGATCGCAAGTGCCTTTGCAGCCCGACTGGTTATCACGCCAGATCACTTCCAGGCCGGCACGTTTGAGTACATCCAGCAGGCCTTCTTCATTCTTCGCCTTGCTGGCGTTGTAGTCCTTGCGGCCCATGTTGGAGAACATGCACGGCACGGACACGGCGGTTTCCGTGCCGCAGGAATGCACATCGGTAAATGCGATCAGGCCGGCTTCTTTACTCAGCTTCGGGGTGGTGTCGCGGTCATAGCCCAGGATGCCGAAGTTCTCGGCCCGGGCGCTCTCGCCCACCACCAATACCGTCAGGGATTTGCGATCGCGGCCCTGCCAGGTCGGATTCTTCTGCGCGTCTTCGCCGATTTTGACAAAGGGTTGATGGGCCGAAGCAACCTGTTCGCGCAAATAGCCAGCGGAGGCACCGATGTAGTTGCTCGGCACGACCATCAGGCGCAACTCGTGATGATTGCGGAACAATGAGGACAAGCCCTGATAGTTAATCAGTGCCACACCACCGATGACGGTAGCCGACACAACACTCACCAGAACTTTACTTAATAACTCATGGTGCCAACGGCGATAATTAACCGGGGTTTTCCATAATAACCATGACGGCAAAACACCCAGGAACAGGATATAAGCCAACAACTTCAACGAGAGTAAGTCTCGTACTTCCGTCGCATTGGTTTGTGCGAAGTTACGCAACATGCCGGTGTCAATCAGTACACCGTATTGACTCATGAAATACGCCACCCCGGCGCTGATCATGAAGATCAGCATCAGCACCGGCTTCAACACACGTTTGAACGCCAGCAAGGTCAGCACAATGTTGAACGCCGCCAGAATCATCGCCCCGAATGCCACGCGCATGACGATGCCTTTACCGTCGGACGTCGTGATTTCAAACAGGTGTTGCCAGAGCACAAAATTGAAGGCGGCTAACAAAAAGGCACTGGCAATCAGTGTCACCCATTCCGGGCGCACGGCTTTAATCTTCAACATGGTGATCGGCTGTTCCTAAAAAGAAGTGCCTACGGCAAATGTGAAAATTTCATTGACCGTGACAACACTTATGTTAGGTACCCAACCATCAATTTTTTGTGAAAAAGAAGCCAACGAATAGTTGGCTCCTGATATCACGACTGTTTGAGAATGATTCAGGCCTGGTTCAGGTACCAGCGCCAATCCTGTTCACCGACCTCGCCCATGAATTGTCGGTACTCGGCGCGCTTTACGGCCAGGTAAACGCCAAGGAAGGGGCCGCCGAACGCTTCACGTGCCCAGGTCGAACCCTCAAGCGCACGTAACGTGGTCAGCCAATCGGTCGGCAACAACTCCGTGGCCTGGGCGTACCCGTTGCCTTCCACCGGCGCACCCGGGTCCAATCGTTCGCGGATACCGCGATGGATGCCGGCCAGGATCGCCGCGGCGGCCAGGTACGGGTTGGCGTCGGCACCGCAAATACGGTGTTCGATGTGCCGGGAAAACGCAGGCCCGCCTGGCACGCGCAAACTCACCGTACGGTTGTCCACACCCCAGGTCGCCGCCAGGGGGGCGTAGCTGTTGGTCTGGAATCGGCGATAGGAGTTGGCATTCGGGCAGAACAACAGCAGTGAATCGAGCAAGGTGCTGAGCATCCCGCCGACGGCTTGTCTGAGCAGTGGTGTGCCGTCTGGCGCTTCGCTGGCGAACAGGTTGTTGCCCTCTTTGTCCGCCAGGCTGACGTGCATGTGCATCCCGGTGCCCGCCAGGTCATCAAAGGGTTTGGCCATGAAGCACGCCGTCATCCCGTGTTTATGGGCCACGCCCTTGACCAACCGTTTGTAACGCACCGCTTCATCCATTGCCTGTAGGGCATTGGTGCGGTGTTCGAGGGTAATTTCCACTTGCCCCGGCGCATATTCGGAAATTGCCGTGCGCGCCGGAATTCCTTGCAGCTTGCAGGCACTGTAGAGATCGGCCAGAAACGGCTCGATCTGCTCCAGTTCACGCAAACCGTAGACTTGAGTCGTGCGAGGTCGCCCGCCGTCGACATCGCGCGCCGGTTGCGGTCGCCCCTGACTGTCGCGCTGTTGGTCCAGCAGATAAAACTCCAGCTCTGCCGCCATGACCGGGTAATAGCCATCGGCCTGCAAGTCTTCGATCACTTTCGCCAGGAGGTGCCGAGGATCAGCGATCGTCGCCGGCATGCCTTCTTTGGGGTGCATGCTGACTTGCACCGCCGCTGTCGGAATCAGCCGCCACGGCATGCGCGTCAGACTGCCGCTGACCGGGTAGGCGCGGCAGTCAATATCGCCGACATCCCAGACCAGTCCGGAGTTTTCCACGTCATCGCCATTAATGGTCAGGCCGAGAATGGTACTCGGCAATGGCCGGCCACTTTCGTAGACCGCCAGCAGCTCATCGCGATGCAACAACTTGCCCCGTGGCACACCGTTGTTGTCGAGAATGAACAGCTCGAACATTTCGATATCCGGGTTCTGTTCGAGAAAGGTCAGGGCTTCTTGCAAGGTGGCGAACGATGTCGTGGCACTACTCATGAGCATTCTCTTATTTCCGCGTCAGGCGAACGCGCAGGCGTCGCCGATTTGATCCAGCGCCGGGCGCGGGACCTGTCAGAACAATCAACGGGAAATGCAGGAATCCGGTGGGCGTGCGTGACGACAATGCCACAGCGCCCAGAAGGCCAACTCGGAGGGAAGTGCGACGGGACAATCGCCCATAGAAAAAACCGCAGAGAACAGATGAGCAGCAGCGTCACACGGGCGGTTGAGTCTTTAAATCTGGATTTGAAGAACCTTGGTTACGGATTGGCTAAACAATCATTCGCGCCCTACCCCACGCCTTTCAATGAAACTTCCTACAAGGCATTCTCCTGGTACGGTCGTTCCGTTAGGATCGTTCGCACACGTTTGCGCACTGTCAGCGCAAGGAGCACAGCGAGTCAGAATGGATGCTGAACAGTAATTTGCTTAGAAAGCTCGACATGCAAGACCTCATGGTATTTGTCGCCGTGTACGAGCAAAGCAGCGTCACCGGTGTGTCGGCGGCACTCTGCGTCAGCCAGTCCACGGTAAGTTACTGCCTGAAAAAGCTGCGTATCAGTTTTGAAGACGAGCTCTTCACCAATACCCGCACCGGTATGCGCCCTACCTACAAAGCCAGCACCATGTACACGCATGTGCAGAAAATTCTCGAAAGCATCAACTTGTGTCACGTCAGTGCCCCGGCGTTTAACCCGACCTTGCAAGCGGTGACGTTCAATATTTGCGCGCCGGAGTATTTCGAGCAGCTGATTCTGCCGCGCCTGTTGAAGCGCTTCGACTTCGCCGACCTGCCGGTGATGGTCAACCTGCACACATTCGAAACCGATATTCCGGTCGAAGAGTTGCGCGATGGCAGTCTCGATCTGGTGATCTGTTTCGGCCCAAACTTCCATCGCAGCCACACCGACTTCAAATCCCGAATGTTGCTGGAAGATGACTTGGTCTGCGTGTTCGACAAACGCGCCACACCCCTGGAACCGCGTTTAAGCCTGCAAGCCTTTGTCGAACGCCGACATGTGTTCCCGACCCCATGGACGTCCACCGCCAACAGGGTCGACGGCTGGCTGGCGCAACAGGCGCACAAACGGCAGATCGTCGCGCGCGCCAACAGCTACAGTGCGGCACTGAAAACCATCACCGGCACAGACTTCATCCTGACGTTGCCCCGTCGCATCCAGCAATTGCTGGCCAACAAAGCGATCTTCAATCACTGCGAAGCCCCCAACGGGCTGCCGGGTTTCACCCTGGACATGCAGTGGAGTCAACGTGCCGATCAGGACAATGCCAACACCTGGTTGCGCGAGCAGGTGATCGAGGTCTGTGCCGAGCAGGCAATGGCTTGAAGCTCAGCGGCTGATGGCGGTCTTGGCGTAGGACTCGCGATCAATGTCGAGAATCTCGACACACAGTTGCACTTCAACCTCCGCCGGCCACTCGCAAAGGTCCTGTACCACCGCCAGCAAGCTTTCAGACAGTTGCTGCTTGATCTGCGGCGAGCGACCGCTCAACAACGCCAGCTTCACATGGACGAACCCCCGTTCAGCCAACGCGGTACCCACCTTGAAAGTCTCGACCTTCATCGCTCGGCTCTTGATGTCGAACTCCGCAGCAAACTGACCGGAAGCCACCAGGGTGTTATTGAGCCGGATCAACGCCACGTCGGCGTTCAGCCCGGGCAGGTTGGCGGTGTATTCCATGTGCAGGTGTGGCATGACGCGGCTCCAGAAAGGGTGTGCAGAAAGAGTGTGCAGAAAGGTCCTACGTATAACACAGCGTTGACCGACGGCTCACTGGGCCAACGGCAGTGACGAACGTTCACTCATGAACCCCTCAAGACGCGAACGCAACCAGCGTTCAGCGGGGTCGGTATCGACATGGCTCAGCCAGACCATCGACAAGTCCAGCGTCGGGGTCTTGAACGGAAAGGGTTCCTTGAACAGCAAGCCAGAGGCGGCCATGGCTTCGGCGGTGTAGTCCGGCAGGCTGGCAATCAAATCAGTGCCGGCGAGCAAGGCCGGCAACGCACTGTATTGCGGCACGGAAAGGACGACCTGGCGCGTGCGGCCAATCTCCGCCAGCCACTCATCGGCGTAACCACTGACGTTCGCGGTGTGGGAAACCAGCACATGAGGGCGTGAGCAATATTCATCGAGCGTCAGCGGTGTGTCGGACGCATCGGCGCGCAAGATGCTCGGTTGAATGTGCCGCAACAGCTTGCGCTTGGCATTGGCTGGCAGGCCGCGGGTCTGGCTGATGCCGACGGTGATGTCGCCGGACGCCAACAAGTCCGGTATGCGCCAGTAGTCGACGTGCTGAACCACGAACACCACCTTCGGCGCTTCCTGGCGCAAGGCCCGCAACAGCGGCGGCAGCAGGCCGAACTCGACGTCATCCGACAACCCGATGCGAAAGGTCATGGTGCTGCTGGCGGGGTCGAAATCGTGGGTCAGGCTCAGGGCCACCGACAGCGAATCCAGCGCCGGCGACAGGTACTGAATCAGTTCCTCGGCGCGGGCCGTCGGCTCCATGCGATGGCCGACGCGAATGAACAACGGGTCATTGAACATCGTGCGCAGGCGATTGAGCGCGGCACTGATGGTCGGCTGCCCGAGAAACAGCTTCTCCGCAACCCGCGTCACGTTGCGCTCGAGCATCAACGTTTCGAACACCACCATCAGGTTGATGTCCGCCTTGCGCAGTTCATTGCGATTCATTCATTGCCCCCGGTCCCCGACACTCACGGCAGTGTAGAAAGGCGCGAGGGGAGCGTCTACGTGCAACGGCCATCAATTGACCGTCAAGGCCTTCAATCCGAGTGCAAGTTGTCGCACGTCCTGGCCCATTGCGAACTGTTTTGGACTGACGGCATCGGCAAACTGAAATTGCAGCCTCAGTACACCCTGACTCGCTACCCGCGCTTGCATCTCGGTGGTGAGCGGCATTTCGATAACATTGCCATCGGCCTGCTCAAGCAGAGTATTCATGGCCGGCAGGTCATTGATGCTGATGGCGACACGTTGGCGAGCATGCCCGGGAGGAAGGAACGCCGTGGCCTCCAGACGCAAGGAATGCACGGGCGCCGGGACCCGGAACATGACTTCAGCTTCAGGCTCCTTGGACCAGGTCCCCCAAAGTTCGGTATCGGACCACCCCTTGGCCAGCAGCGCCCCGCCTTTGCTGCCAGTGTTGAACGGCGTTTTTTGTCCGGGCTCCAGCGATGGAACCAGCTCCAGCGGATTGATTTGCGAGGTAGCCTGTGTGCAGGCGCTGCACTGTTTCCAGCCCGGAGCAAGCACCGTGAACCCGTCAATCCTGGCGAACAGATCCGTTGGGGTATTCACGTTTCTCACGGCCTGCATCCAGGCACGGTCATCGAACAGGTACAACGAATCAGCGTCGTACTTGCCCGACGCCATTTCACGCGCGGTGTCCTGCCCGGACTTTATCCAATTGCCCGTGTCCACCCGCCCCAGGTAAACGGCATTCGTGGCAAGGCCATGGGCGCTGGCAAAATCGGCCACTGCCATCCAGTTTGGGGACTGGTTTTGCGGAACCACCCAACGAATGTTCCGGTAATGAGCCGCTGCACTGTTCCAGAAGGGATCGACCATGGGCGAGGCCCACTTCGATGCGGGTTCAACCATCAATTGCTTGCGAACGCCGGTCCAGCCGGCATGGGTGTCCAGCACCTGTATCAGCAATGCCAGGGACAACAGACTCACGGCGGTGCGGGAGGTATTGGCGCGGATCACCAGGAAAATCATGGCGAAGATAAACGCGTAGTACAGCGGCCAGAACATCCGCCCGGAAGCACGGAAGACGTTGGCGATTGAAATCACCCAAGGCGGCAGTGGAAAGGTTATATCGAGCGAGCCTAACGCCACATGGTTGGAAATCGAGAACAGGCCCAGTCCCACCAACGCTACCAGCAATAACGGCCAGCGCCGCAGTCGCTGGAAAAAACCTGTACGGCCTTGAAGTAACCCCACCAGTGCGCAAATGCCCAGCGTCATCAGCCCAAGGCCCAGGAAAAGAAATCCTTCAACCTCACCGAGCCCTTGAACACCGGGTAAATCCTTCAGCACATAGGACCACTGCCCCGCCCAGTTCCCCGGATCGATCAGCGACAGCAGGTTCATGGCGTACAGACCAAAACCGGCCGATATCGCACCCTCGCTGCCCACCGAAAAATAGCCCGCCTGCCAGCAGCACACAGTGACCAGCGAAAACAGCCCTATCAATTCGATGGCAGCAGACTGCAGCGGCAGTTTTTTCTTGAAATAGCCGCTCGTGAGATCGGCGATCCAGATCACTGCAACCATCGCCAAAAAATACGCATGGATCAACGCGGCCGCCGCTAGCAACGCCCCCCAGGCCAGGCGTCGACGACGCAATTGCGGGTGCAGCGCCAGATACAACGAGGCCAGCACCAGAAAATGCCCACCCAGGGACAAATGGAAAGGCATGCGCATGAGCATGGGCGGAACAAACAGGAACAGTGCCGTACTCACGGCACGCACACCCATGTGGGTCGACACCAGCCCTACCAGTTTCCAGGCAAACCAGGCCTGCAAAACGAAGCAGGCCAGGAACCAGAGTCCGAAATACTGGAAAGGCGTTGGCAACAGAGAGGCGAACGGTTTGAACAAGAATGCCAGCAGTGGATTGGAGTCAGAGAAAATGATGCCATTGCTCAATTCCAGCCCATAGGAAGGATTGAGTCCGATGGGAAAGGTCCAGGGCGACTGTCGGAAAAACACCCAGCCCAGGTAATGCGTCGCCGGATCACCATTACCCAGCCATGCAATGTTTTGAGGGTTCATCGCCCTTGGCCCAACGACGATGAAAAAGGCCAGAACACCGATCAACACAGGTAACAGGTTGATCGGCAACTGCTTAACCAAGTCCTTCATCGATACGTCCAGAAGTTATGCAGTACAAAGGTAAACGCCGGAATAGTCAGCGCCACCGCGCCAATCCCCAGCAAATAATGCAGCCCGGCCATTTGCGCGGCCCACGCCACCAGCATCGCCAGCAGAAAACCGGCACCGGACACCATCATGAAACGCAGCAGCGTTCGGCCGTGCAACCGTGCGGAAAAACTCCAGGTGGTGTTGATCACGTAAGACACCACCGTCGCCACGGCAAAAGCCACGCCGTTGGCCAGTGGTGGCTGCGCCACCACGAAATTGATGAACAGCACGGCCACCAGCGCATGCAGCGCCGTGACGAACAATCCGGTCACGGCAAAACGCAGGCCACGCTTGATCAGGGCGGATTTTTCGGCCGACGTCACGGCTTCTGCGCCAGTACAAACACCGTCAGACCCGCCCAGCGATTGGCGCCCATAAGCGGCAATTCGAGGCGGCACAGCGTCTTCAGGATCGAATTGACCAACGGGTGATGTCGCTTGAGTTGCGAGCGCGGCGGTGACGGTTGCGCGCCTTTGGGCAGCAGCCGCAATGTGGCTGCTATCGGGAACACCAGGCCGAAGTAGTAAGCACCCTGCTTCACCGTCAGCCCGGCATCGCGCGCCACGGTTTCCAGCTGCGCCAAGGTGTATCGGCGTTTGTGTTCAAGAAAGTCGTCGTGTCCGCTCCACAGAAACTGAAACGCGGGCACCGTCATCAGGAATCGACTGCCGGGCGGGACTTTATCCACATACGCCTTGAGCAAACCGACGTCGTCATCGACATGCTCCAGCACGTCCATCAGCAGCACCAGGTCGGCATCCAGCGCGTCGACTGCGCGTCGGTAATGCACGGGTTTTGCGGCGGTGGTCGTGTCCGAGTCAGCTTCATAACTAATGTCTACGCACCACGCCTCGGTGGCCGGTGAATGCTTGAGCAAATGGTGAGTAAAGAACCCGGAGCCTGCGCCCACATCGAGAATCTTTGTGAAAGGTGTGTTCCCCAACAAGCGCATGGTCGCCGCCGCTTTGGAGGCGTAATACCAATGCTGGTCAATGCTCGAACCGAGGATGTCGGTTTCCTTGAGGTCCATGCTTCAGTCCTTGGGGTCGTAGACACGACGCACCAAGAAAACCGGGCGGCGCTTGGATTCGATGTAGGTCCGGCCCAGGTATTCACCCAGCACGCCGATGCCGATCAATTGCAAGCCACCCAGAAAAGTCACGGCGACCATCAGCGAGGCGTAACCCGGCAGGTCAATTCCGGAAATCAAGGTGCGCAGGATGATGAAAATGGCGAACGCGAAAGAAATCAGCGAAACAACCAGACCAAGGTAGGTCCAGACCCGCAGCGGTTCAGTGCTGAAACTGGTGATGCCTTCCAGGGCGAAATTCCACAAGCGCCAGCCGTTGAACTTGGTCGCCCCCGCCACCCGTTCGGGGCGCTCGTAGTTCACGTAAGTGGTGCGAAATCCGACCCAGGCGAACAGGCCTTTCATGAAGCGTCGGGACTCGGGCAGTGTCTGCAAGGCATCGACCACGCAACGGTCCATGAGCCGGAAATCACCGACGTTTTCCGGCAGGTGTTGTTCGGCAATCTTGTTGTGCAGGCGGTAGAACCAGTTGGCCGAGGTCTGTTTGGCCCAGGAGTCGGTGTTGCGACTCAGACGATGGCCCAGCACCACTTCATAGCCTTCACGCCAGCGGGCGATCATTTCAAGAATGACTTCAGGCGGGTCCTGCAAATCGACATCGATCGGCACCACGACCTGTCCGGTAGCCGTCTGTAAACCCGCAGTCAGCGCCGCTTCCTTGCCGAAATTACGGCTCAGGTCGACGATGCGCAGGCGTGGATCTGTCTGCTGGCGTTCCAGCAGCAGGTCCAGTGTGGCGTCGGTGCTGCCGTCGTTGACGAAAACCAGCTCCAGACCAATCAGCGTCTCTTCGTTGAAAACGTCATTGATCCGCGCGATGAACAAATCGACGGTCGCTGCTTCATTGAACACCGGGATGACGAGTGACAACGCCAGTGGCCCGGTCAGATGCATTCCGTGCTGAGGAGTCAATTGATTGCTCTTTTTTATAGTGGTTTTACGACAATCCGGGGGCATCGACAGGTGCTCGACGCATGAACCGAATCGTATTAAGCAGGACCGAGGGAGGCGATGCAAGGGCGAATCCGAGGGGGTTTTGGCCATTCCCACCCGCCTGCTGGCACCGGCAGAAATATTTTCAAATGCCTGGAAACAAATGCTGGATGGCCAAAAAAGCCAGCTCCGCTAGGCTTGCCCCCGATGCGTCACACTGGTTGTCGCTATAACCCATCGCATGGAGCGAGCAGTATGTATTTCGAGATCTACAGGCAGTCCAAAGGCACCCCGAGCACCGGCAAAGGACAATGGCGCTGGCGGTTGAGGGCGGGGAATCACGAGACGATTGCCAGTGGTGAGTCGTATGTGAACAAAGCCGATTGCCTGCACGTCATCGGGTTGATCAAAGGGGTCGAGGGTGAAACGCCGGTGAAGGAAATCTAGGCCTGGTAGCCAGTGCCCGAGGCAGATAGCTGATTCTTGGGCTGATTTCACTGGCCTAATCGCGGGCAAGCCCGCTCCCACAGTGGATTGCATTCGTTCAGGAAGAATGCGGTCTACTGTGGGAGCGGGCTTGCCCGCGATGGAGCCCGAAAATGCACCATCAAATTCCTGGGTAACAATCCCCGTCAGACAGGCAACGGATTCAGCGCCTCATCAAACTGCGACAAGCGCGGAAACTGCATCGGCAGGTCATCGCTCAAGTGTTCCAGACGCTGCTGATAACCCTGCAGGAACTCCTTGCGCGCTTCATCGCTGATGTACGGCACATGCCAGGCCACGAACGGTTCCAGCACCTCGAAGCCGACATACGCCAGCGTGCCGCGCAGAATCGGTCGCAGCATGTCTTCCAGCGGACCGTGAATCGCGCCGTCACCGAACATGTGCTCGCGCCCGCCCAGGGTAACGGTCACCAGCGCTTTCTTGCCGCTCAAGCCACCCTGGTCGTAAAAGCGTTTGCCGCCGTAGCAAATCCCCGACACCAGCACCCGGTCAATCCAGCCCTTGAGCATGGCCGGGGCCGAGAACCAGAAAATCGGGAAATTGAGGATCAGCAGGTCAGCCCACAGCAGTTTGTCGAGTTCTTGCTGGATGTCCGGCGCCAATGACTGGCTCTTCACCCCAAGACGTTGCTCCAGCGCATACACCAGATACTCCGGATTCTCTCGCGAAGAAAAGTCATCGGCGCTTGCCACCGGGTTCCAGTTCATCGCGTACAAATCGCTGACCTGAACTTCATGCCCCTGGGCTTGCAGGGTTGCGACGGCCTGGTCACGCAACGCGGCGGTGAAGGACTTCGGCTCCGGGTGGGCGTGGACGATCAGTACTTTCATGGCAATTCCTTAAACGTTTACACACGTTGAATTTGAAGGCGGTAACGCGCGGGGTCATTGGACGATTACACCTGAATCGCCTTCACTTCAACGAACTCGTTGAGCCCTTCCTCGCCCCACTCGCGGCCATTGCCCGACTGTTTGTAGCCACCAAACGGCGCCTGATAATTGAACGCTGCGCCGTTGAGGAAACACTGCCCGGCACGCAACTGCCGCCCCAGGTGCAAGGCGCGTTCAGCACTGCCGGCCCAGACACCGCTGGACAGGCCGAACGGCGAATCGTTGGCGAGCTGAATCGCCTGTGCTTCATCGGTGTAGGGAATCAGGCACAGCACTGGGCCGAAGATTTCTTCCTGAGCGATGCGCATACGGTTGTCGACATCGGCGAACAGCGTCGGGGTGACGTAGAAACCACGCTCGAACTCGCCCGCCGTGTCCCCGCCATACACCAACCGTGCGCCCTCTTGCTGGCCGACCTTAATGTAATCAAGCACGGTACGACGTTGCGCCGCCGAGCACATGGGCCCGAGGAAACTGTTCGGTTCCAGAGGATCGCCCATGCGCAGGCTCCGGGTTTCGGCGATGGCCAGTTCCACGGCTTCAGCGTAACGACTGGCCGGCAGCAACATGCGGGTCAATGCGGTGCAGGTCTGGCCGGAGTTGATCATCACGTCCTGCACGCCGTAACGCACGGCGGCGGCGAGGTCCGCGTCTTCGGCAATCAGCAGCGGCGACTTGCCGCCGAGTTCCAGGCACACTCGTTTTACCGACGGCGCGGCCGCTTGCGCCACGCGAACGCCGGCACCGGTCGAGCCGGTGAACGAGACCATGTCCACGTCCGGGTGTTTGGCCAGCGCTTCACCGACCTTCGAGCCGGGCCCGCTGACCAGGTTGAACACCCCCGGCGGCAAGCCGATGGCTTCGATCATCTGCGCCAGCAAAAAGGCGTGCAGCGGCGTTTCCTGACTTGGCTTGACCACCACCGTACAGCCAGCGGCCAGCGCCGGGGCGAGCTTGCCGATCAGTTGATGCAGCGGGTAATTCCAGGGATTGATGAAGGCGCACACGCCGACCGCTTCACGCATCACCAGCGAGTTGCCGACCTCACGCACTTCGTCCATCAGGCCTGCGAGTTCGACGTAGTGCTCCAGCCCGATGATCGGCCCGTCGACTTGCACCGAGCGGCACCATTGCACCGGCATGCCCAGTTCAGCGGTAATGACCGAAGCCATCTCGTCAGCCCGCGCGCGCAACTGCTCGGCGAGGGCGCGGACGTAACCGGCACGCACGCTCGACGGCGTGCGTGACCATGAATTGAACGCCTTGCGTGCGGCGGCCACCGCGTTGTCGACATCGCGCTCATCACCCAGCGGCACTACGCCGGCGACTTCTTCTGTGGCCGGGTTGATCACTTCGGCAATGCCCCGCCCCGACGGGGTTTGCCAGCGACCATCGATAAACAGCGTGGTGTGGTTATGCATGAATGGGGGACTCCAGCAGTTCAATGGCGCAGCGGGTAATGCGCTGGCAGGCGTCACGCAACGGTTCCGCACCCAACACCAGGCCCAGGCGAATGTGCCCTGCGGCGCTCGGACCGAAGGCTTCACCGGCCAAAACTGATACGCCATGGCGGTCGAGCAAGCGGTCGGCAAACGCCTGGGCACTGAGGCCTGTGTCGCGGATATCGACCATCACGAACATGCCGCCATCGGGTTTCAAGGCGCGCACGCCGGGGCAATCAGCCAGGCATTCGCAGACCAGATCACGGCGTTGGCGATAGGCTTCGCGCATCGCGTCCAGTTCCGGCAAATGGCTTTCGAGGGCGACGACGGCGGCGTCCTGCACGAAGTCCGGCAAGCCGTACAGCATGCACAGCGCAAGGTTTTCCAGATGTGCCGCCAGGGCCGGTGGTACGACAGCCCAGCCGATTCGCCAACCGGTCATGGCGTGGGATTTCGACAAACTGTTGAGTGTCGCGGTGCGCTCGGCCATGCCCGGCAAACTCGCCGGGCTGACATGCTCGCCGTCAAACAACAATTCGCTGTAGACCTCATCGGAAATCAGCCACAGGTCGTGGGCGATGCACAGGTCTGCCAGCGCTTGCCAGGTGGCCCGCGATAAACTGGCCCCGGACGGATTGTGCGGGCTGTTCAGTGCCAAGGCCCGAGTGCGCGGCGTGATGCGGGCGGCGACGTCTTCAGGCAACACGCGAAAACCGTTTTCGGAACGCACCGGCACCGGCACCACCACCGCGCCACACGCACCAAACACGGCTTCATACGTCACGTACATCGGTTCGGCGACAATCACTTCATCACCGGGGTTGAGCACGCATTGGGCAACGCTGAACAACGCGCATTGCGCGCCGGCCAGCACGATGACTTGATCGGCCGAAACCTGTTGGCCGCTGCGGCGCCCGTAGTGCCGGGCGATGCTTTCACGCAGGGCACGCTTGCCACGCACGTCGGCGTAGTGAGTATGGCCGGACAACAGGCTGTCGATGGCGGCTTGCACAATCGGCGCCGGCGTATCGAAATCCGGGTCGCCGACCGACAGCAGCAGGATATCTTCACCCTGCTCCTGCAGCGCCAGCGCGCGGTAATGAATGTCCCAGGCGGCAGCGCCGTCTCCGGCGATGCGTTGTGTCAGATCAGAAAAGCGCATGGCGATACCTCTGCCAAAAAATGAAAATCAGTGCGCGCACGCATGCTTGAGTTCGATCAGGGTCACGCCGTTGCGCTTGAAGCCGTGGCGCAAATCGGTTTGCAGCTCGGCCAGGCTTTGCGGCTGGCTCACTGTGCAGCCGAACGCGCGACCGAGGGCGGCGAAGTCCGGGTTGCGCGGCAGTACGCCAATCGGTTCGATGTCGAGCCCGAGCATGTCGTCGCGAATCTGCCCCAGCGCGTCGTTGTTCCACAGCAACACCACCAGCGGGCTGTCGAGTTCTTCGACGGCGGTCGCCAGTTCTTGCGCGGTGTAGAGGAAACCGCCGTCGCCGACCAGCACCAGACCCGGCCGCTGCGGCGCGCCGAACTTGGCGCCGATGCCCGCCGGCAAGCCATACCCCAACGTGCCGTAGCCGGTCGGGTGCAACCAGCTGCGGGTTGCCAGGCTGTTGAAGGCGTAGTTGCCGGTGTAGGCCAGCTGGGTCATGTCGGTGCTGATGAACGCGTCGTCCGGCAGCTCGGCGGCGATACGTTCGAGTATCGCCTGGTGAATCGACTGCAACGGGCCGTGGCCCTGCTTCACCGCTTCACGCATTGCCGCGACGGCGGCAATCGCCGCGCTGGCATCGCGCGTGGCGGGCGACAGGCGTTCCAGCAACGCTGCAAGGGTTTGTTGCGCGTCACCGTGCAACGCCACCGCACAAGGGTAAAAGTCGTTGAACTTGCGCGGGTCGATGTCCACGCGCAGCAGTTCGGCATTCAGCGGCAGACGCTCGCGCCAAAAGTCGGTGTCGGCCATTTCGGTGCCGACCGCCAACACCACGTCGGCCTCGGCGATCAGGTTCCAGCCAGGCTCCACGCACAAGGTCGAGCCCGCATTGAGCGGCGCATCCGGCGGCAACAAGCCTTTGCCGGCGACGCTGGTGAACAGTGGCGCGGCGAGTCGGTTGCTGATGTCTTGCACTGCTTGCTGCGCGTTCAATGCGCCACCGCCCGCAATGATCATCGGCCGCTTGGCGTTTTGCAGCTTGGCCACGGCTTCTTCCAGCGCGGTGGTTGAGGCGGCGCCACGACCGGGACGACGGACCACGTCGCTACTCCAGTCGCGGCTTATTTTTGCTGACAGCACGTCCAGCGGCACCGAAATGTGCACCGGGCGCGGACGTTCGCTGTCGAACACCGCGTAGGCGCGGGCGATCAGCTCCGGCAGGTCCTCGGCGCTTAATGCGACCGCCGAGAACGCGGTGATCGGTGCGGTGATCGAGCGTTGGTCCTGGGTTTCGTGCAGGCAACCCCAGCCCTTGCCGAGGCTGGCGGTGTGGTTGACGCTGGAAATCACCAACATCGGAATCGAGTCGGCATACGCCTGGCCGATGCCGGTGGCGGCATTGGTCACGCCCGGCCCGGTGATGATGAAGCACACGCCCGGTTTACCGCTGACGCGCGCATAGCCGTCGGCCATAAAACTGGCGCCCTGCTCGTGGCGGGTCAGGACGTGGCGAATGCCGCTGCCGGGCAAGCCGCGATACAGCTCCAGCGTGTGCACGCCGGGAATGCCGAACACGGTGTCGACACCGTAGTTGGCCAGCAGACGCACCAGTGCCTGGCCGCCCGTCAATGTTGTGGTTTGCATGTTCACATCCTCACTCGTGGCCAAGGCGAATCAACGCATCGACCGCAGTCGTGCCAGCGGCACCGACCAACAATGGGTTCACATCGAGTTCCAGCAGTTGACCGGCGTTCTCACAGGCGTAATCGGCCACCGCGCGGATCGCCGCGACCAGCGAGTCCAGGTCCGCTGTTTCGCGCCCGCGAAACCCTTGCAGCAATGCAGCACTGCGCAGGCTCGACACGGCCTTGCGAATGGCGCCGTCGGTGGTCGGCAGCAGCAGGCTGCGACTGTCCTTGAGCAACTCCACCAGTATCCCGCCCGCGCCGATGACCAAGGCGAGGCCGAAGTCGTTTTCGCGTTTGATGCCGACGATCAATTCGGCCAACGGTGGCTTGGCCATTGGTTCCAGCAGCACCTGATCGAACGGCACGTGCGGCGCATAATCGGCAATGCTCGCACGCATTTTTTCCAGCGCGGCGCTCAGGGCCGCGGCGTCCTTGAGGTTCAGTGCCACGGCCCCGGCTTCGGTTTTGTGGGGCAGTTGCGCGCTGACCGCTTTGAGCACCAAGGGGTAACCCAGTGCATTGGCATCCGTCAGAGCGTTGGCTGGCGTGCTCAAGACACCGTTGGGCGTCGGCAGGCCAAAGGCGCGCAATGCCGTTTTGGATTCCCACTCGTTGAGCAGGTGACCATCACTTTCTAGCGCCTGTGGGCACAGCGGCACCAGCGCCGATTCACCGAGCGCCAGCAGTGCCTGACGATTGCGCTGATAACCGGCAATGCGCCCCCACGCGGCCAAGCCGTCTTCCACGCCTTGCAACGCTGCCACACCTTGCGCATGCAGGCGTTCACGAGCGTGGGCCGGTAGCAATTCGGGAAACGCCGAGGTGACAAAACCGGTCTTGCCGTGGCGCACCAGTGCGGCGCAAAACAGCTCCAGCAGCAGGTCGCATTCTTTGCGTTCGCCGGTGGATTCAGACGGGTAATCCAGCACCAGCATCGCCGCGTCCGCTTCGGTGCGCAGGGCGCTGTCGAGCATGCGGTTCAACGCTTCGCCGTCACCCCAAATTGCAGTGGTGAAATCCAGCGGATTGACCAGGTTGGCGTAGCTGGGCAACACCTGCGCCAGTTCGTTGATTTGACCGGCATCGAGCTTGGGCAAGCTCAGGTCATTGCGTTCGGCATAGTCAGCAATCAGCCCGGCATCGCCGCCAGAACAGGCGAGCGCGATCAGGCTGTTGCCTGCTGGTAGCTTGCCGCACGCAGCAGCCTTGAGGGTTTCGACAAAACTCACCGGGCCACTGACGCGGATCACGCCCAGACGCGCAAACAGGCTGTCATACAGCGCATCGGAACCGGACAGCGAACTGGTGTGGCTGAGCGCCAGTTCGGCGCCGATCTGCGACACGCCGGTTTTCAGGGCGATGATCGGAATGCCCTTCTCCAACGCCTTGTGCGCGGCGCGGGCGAAACCCGGCACGTTTTTCAGGCCTTCGAGGTGCAAGCCGATGGCGGTGACGCGCGGTTCATCGAGCAGCACGTCCATCAATTCGGCGATGCCCAATTGCGCCTGATTACCGACCGACGCCATGTAGGCCACCGGCAGCGAGCGGTCGCTCATCGACAGGTTGTAGGCGAAGTTGCCGCTCTGGGTCAGGACGGCGACGCCCTTCTCCACCGGTTTGCCGCCATGGGCCACCGGCCACAACGCGGAGCTGTGCAGGTAATCGAGCAAGCCGTAGCAGTTAGGGCCGAGCAACGCCATGCTGCCGGCCGTTTTCAGCAACTGTTGCTGCAAGGCCTGGCCTTCGGCGCCGGTTTCGGCAAACCCGGAGGCGTAGCAGATCGCGCCGCCCGCGCCTTTGGCGGCCAGTTCGGCCACGCAGGTCAGGGTCAGTTCACGGTTGGTGGCGATGAACACCGCGTCCGGGCCGCACGGCAGTTCGGCGATGCTGCGCACACACGGCACACCTTCAAGGCTTTCATGCTGCGGGTTCACCAGCCACATCTGCCCCTGGTAGCCACCTTCGGCGCAACGCTTGAGCGCGCGGGCCATGCTGCGGCCACCGACAAACGCCAGATGACGCGGCGCGAGCAGGCGTTTGAGGTTGTCACGAATCGTCTGCGACATAGAAATTCTCCGGGGCGATCAGCGCAGCAGCGGCCGCAGTAATTCGCGGGAAATGATGTGCCGCTGGATCTCCGAGGTGCCTTCCCAGACGCGCTCGATCCGGGCGTTACGCCAGATGCGTTCCACCGGGCATTCATCCATCAGGCCCATGCCGCCGAAAATCTGCACCGCTTCATCGGCGACTTTGCCGAGCACCTCACTGGCGAACAGCTTGGCCATGCCGGCCTCGCCATCGGTCATGGTGCCCTGGTCCATTTTCCAGGCGGTGTGCAGGGTCAGCAGTTCGGCCGCGCGGATCTGCGTGACCATGTCCGCGAGCTTGAACGAGATGCCCTGATAGGTGCCGATCGGCTGGCCGAACTGCTTGCGATCCGCCGCCCATTGCAGCGACACATCCAGCGCGCGTTGCGCCTGACCGACGCAGTTGGCGGCGACCATCACCCGCCCGGCGGTGAGCCAGGCGTTGGCCACGTCCCAGCCCTTGCCGACTTCGCCCAACACTTTGGAAGCCGGTACGCGGCAGTCGTCGAAGAACATTTCGAAGGTGTGATAACCGCGATTGCTCACGCATTTCGGACCACGGCGAATGGTCATGCCCGGCGTGTTGCGATCGACCAGGAACGAGGTCACGGCGTTACGCTTTTTGCCGTTGTGTTCGTAGGTGTCAGTGACGGCGAAGACGATGGCGAAATCGGCGTGGCCGGCGTGGCTGATGAAGTGCTTGCTGCCGTTGAGAATGAAGTCATCGCCCTCGCGCACGGCGCGGGTCTTGATCGCATTGGCGTCGGAGCCGGCGCCCGGTTCGGTCAGTGCGAAGCAATCAATCTTCTCGCCCTGAATGCACGGCAACAGGTAATCGTTGATCTGGTCGCCGGTGCAGGCCATGAGGATTTTCGACGGGCGAGCGACGAACACGTGCAGCGCCCAGGAAACCTTCGACAGCTCACGCTCGATCAGCGCCTGAGACAGGTAATCCAGACCGCCACCGCCCACCTCCTCCGGCATGTTGAAAGCATAGAAACCGGCGGCGATGGCCTTGCCGCGAATCTGTGCCGCCAGCTCTGGGGAGACTTCGTCGGCACGGTCGACCGCTTCCTCATGAGGCAGCAGTTCCTTGGCGACAAAGCTGCGTACCGCGTCCACCAACATTTCTTGTTCTTGGGTCAGTTGGAAATTCATGGGGCTACCTGTTGTTCGTGTGCTGAAGGTGGTGTTCGGGCTTAGCGGCCGATGAAACGGGCCGGGCGTTTTTCAATGGAGGCGCGCAGGGCTTCGTTGCCGTCTTCGCTGCGACCGCACAGCAGGCCGGCAGCCAACTCGGCTTGCAGTTGCTCCGGCAGGTTGCGCTGGGCGCCTTCACGCATGAGTTTTTTGGTCTGGGCAAACGCGAAGGTCGGGCCGTTGGCCAGGCGTGTGGCCAGTTCGGTGGTCACCGCCAGCAGTTGTTCATCGGCGCAGACTTCACCGACGAGGCCTGCGGCCAACGCGCGATCGGCGCCCCACAACTCGTCGAGGAACAACAGGCGTTTGGCTTGTTCAGTGCCGATCAGCCGTGGCAGGTGCCAACTGGCACCGGCGTCCGGCGAGTAGGCCATGCTGGTGTAGCCGGCCTTGAAGCGTGCCGATTGCGCAGCGATACGCAGGTCGCAGCACAGCGTCAGGTCCATCCCGGCGCCGACGGCGGTGCCGTTGATGGCGGCGATGGTGGGTTTTTCCAGGCTGTACAAACGACTCATCAAGGCGTGGGCCGTTTCCGTCCAGCCGTAGGTTTCGAGGGCGCCACGGGCTTCGGCGTCGGCCCACTCGGCGAGGTCGGCGCCGGCGCAGAAGCTGCGACCGCTGCCGGTCAGGACCACCACTCGCACGGCGGGGTCGGCGTTGAAATCATCCAGCAACGCGTGGAGGTTTTTCAGGGTCGGGATGTCCAGCGCATTGCGCTGGGCGGTGCGATTGAGGGTGATCCAGGCAACGCCGGCTTCAACCTGACTGAGCAGAGAAGATTGAGTAGTCATGCGAATCCTCGAATTATTGTGATTGGTCTGAGGTGATGCGACTTGAGGCCATACTAAACGAGTGTTCAGTAAGGCGGCAATTGGCAAGGAAATGAGCTGTAACAGCTTAAAAATGTGTCTATCTATTTGTATTTAAATGATTTATTTGAAAACACCGGCACTATGAGGATAGCGCTGTTACAACTTCGAACAACTGCCTACAGCCCGCCGCAAAACAACTGTGGGAGCGACGGTGCGACGATTCGACTTGCTCGCGAAGAGGGCTTCACATTCAACATCTCTGTTGACTGATCTACCGCTATCGCGAGCAAGCTCGCTCCCACAGGGAATGCGTTTTGAATCAAGGAATTAAACAGTCGGCAAGCTCGGTGCCAGCACCGCTTCGCGCTTGCGATGGATCAGGAAGTACGCGCCATAGCACAGCGCAATAAATCCAAAGCCCCAGTACAACGAAGGCCGTTGCGTTTCATCCAGCGCCAGGAATACGAACAACGAGCAGCACAACGCGATGCACGTCAGCGGCAGCAGCGGGAACCATGGCGCGCGGTATTTCAGATCGCTGAGCTTGCCGCCATCACGCAGATACGCCTTGCGGAATTTGTACTGGGCCAGCGCGATGACAATCCAGGTCACGGTGCCCGACATGCCGCTCACCGCCATCAACACCATGAACAGCGTGTCTGCCGCGACGAAGCTGGTCATCAGCGACACCAGCGCAAAACACAACGTGATGCTTAGTGCCCGCAGCGGTACGCCGCGCTTGCTCAACGGCGACAGGCTTTTCGGTGCCATGCCGGTTTTCGACATCGCCCACAGAATGCGCGTCGAGGCATACAGGCCGGAGTTGCCCACCGACAGAATCGCCGTGAGGATCACGAAGTTCATCAGGTCGGCGGCGTACGGAATGCCGACCATGTCGAACACCTGAACGAACGGACTTTCCATCAACCCGGCCTGCTGCCACGGCACGATCGCCGACAACACCACGATCGCCAGCACATAGAAAATCAACACGCGAAACACCACGTTGCGCACCGCGCGCGGGATGCTTTTTTCCGGCTGATCGGTTTCGCCGGCAGCCACGCCCATGATCTCGCAGCCCTGGAAGGCGTAGACCACGGTCATCATTACCGCGAACACCGCTGACAGGCCGTTGGGGAACAGTGAATCGCCGATCAGGTTGTTCATCATCGGCGCCGGTGCACCGCTGGTCAGCGGGATAGCGCCGAAGATCACCAGCACGCCGACCACGATAAAGCCAAGAATCGCCGCCACCTTGATCCCGGAGAACCAGTATTCGGCCTCACCGAAGGCGCGAGTCGCCAGTGCGTTCAAACCGAACAGCACCACCACAAACAGCGCCGACCAATACCAGATCGGCACCGCCGGAAACCAGCGTGTCATCAACATGCCCGCTGCCGTGAACTCCAGGCCCACGGTGGTCGCCCAGCTCATCCAGTACACCCAGCCGATCATGAACCCGGTGGCCGGGCCGATGAACTTGGTGGCGTGGGTCTGAAACGAACCGGACACGGGCATTTGCACGGACAGTTCACCCAGGCAAACCATCACCAGGTACATCAGGAAACCGGCCACCAGATACGCCAGGATTGCTCCCACCGGCCCGCCCTGATTGATGGTCACACCGGAGCCCATGAACAGCCCGGTACCGATCACGCCGCCCAGCGACAACATGAAAATGTGCCGGCTCTTCAGGGCGCGGGTCAGTTGGATGCCTTTACGTTCGATAGATTCGCTCATGTGCGCACCTCAATAGTCAGCAAGGTGCGCGGCATGGCGCGAGGAAGGATCAGCTTTACGGCAGTTCATTATTATTATCTCCAATAAGCTTCGAAGACCGCGCTGTGGCGGTTGCCTCGATTATTGGAAGACCTTGTAAGGTCCCGTTGACCGTAAAGATCAAAGATGTAAAAAGTCGTAACGAACTTGTACGTCAGCTGCGCAAAAGGTCCGCCAGCGTCTGTTGCGCGTTGTGCAGTTGCGCCTGAACCTTCGGCGCCATGGCGCGCAATGCCGACTCGTCGTTGACCAGCGCGGCCTCCTCCAGGGCCCGCAACACATTGGCCAACGCGCGAAAGCCCAATGAATCGCTGCTGCCGGCCAGTCGATGGGCCAGCTGTGCGACTTCGGTGCAGTCGTCGGCTTCGATGGCTTCGGTGAGTGCTTCGCGATGCTGACTGATCGAGTCGAGCAGCACTCGCAACAAGCCCCGAAGTTTCTGTTCACCCAGCAACGTGCGATGGGTCTCTAGCAACGGCCAATCCATGGCCTCGTCATCCGGCTGTGGCGCGGATACCGGCAACTGCCCGGCCAACGCTTGTCGCAAGTTTTCGAGTTTCAGAGGCTTGGCGAGAATGCCATCCATCCCGGCATCCAGATAACCGCGCATCAAGGCCGGCTGTACGCTGGCGGTCAGGGCGAAGATGCGGGTGTGACGGTTCGGCCCGTTGTTGCGCCGGATCAGTTTGCACAGCTCGACGCCGCTGATACCCGGCAGGTGCACATCGAGCAGGATCAAATCAAAGGTCTGTTCGGCACATTGCGCCAGCGCCTGCTCGCCTTCTTCAGCGAGCCAGACCTGATGCCCGTCACGCTGCAACAAGCCGCTGACCACTTCGCGGTTCAGCGCCACATCCTCGACCACCAACACCTTCAACGCCTCACCCGGCGCGCTGCTCAGCGCACTCGCCGCCACGCCGATTGCCGGCTGCAACGTCAACTCGAACCAGAAACAACTGCCGCGCCCGACGTCACTGTCGACGCCAATTTGCCCGCCCAACTGCTCGACCAGATGTTTGCTGATCGCAAGGCCAAGCCCGGTGCCGCCGAAGCGTTGCGCCACTTCTTCGCTGGCCTGGGTGAAGCGCTCGAAGATCTTTGCCTGCATGGCAGGAGCGATGCCGATGCCGTTGTCCGTCACGCTCACGCGCACGTGTTGCCCGGTCTGTTTCGCAGCGTGAGCCAGCAGCGTTATCTCCACGTTGACGTCGCCGCCCTCAGTGAACTTGATCGCATTGGCCAGCAAGTTGCTCAGCACCTGACGCAGGAATTGTTCGGCGCCGTGATGGCGCTCGGCGACGTGCGGATCGATTCGACAGCGCAGCGTCGTGTCGTTGCTCAGCGCGCGCGGTTCCAGCAGTGTCAGCACTTCGTCGAGCAGTTGCCGGATTGAAAAGTCCACCGGTTCCGGGTGGCTGACGCCCTCTTCCAGTCGGGCGAAATACAGCACTTCGTTGAGAATCGACAGCAAGCCTTCGCCGGCCTTGTACAGCGCATCCAGACGTTTGCCGTCGCGCTCATCCAGACTCGCGCCGCGCAGCAGTTCGGCCATGCCGAGAATGCCGTTGAGCGGGGTGCGCAACTCGTGGCTCATGGTCGCCAGAAAACGCGACTTGGCAAGGTTGGCGGCCTCGGCTTCATCCTTGGCGCGCATCAGGCTGGCGGTGCGGCGTTCGACCAGCCTGAGCAACTCGTCGCGATTGTCTTGCAGGGCCAGCCGATCGGTTTCGCGACGGTCAATGTCGCTGAGAATCGCCCGGCGCATGTCGTCCAGTGCATGCGCCACGGTGTCGATTTCGTCTTGCTGAGCGTGGCGGCGCTTGTCCAGGTGCAGGGGCTCGTGCCAGTCACCGGCGGCGATGCGCCGGGCAAACTCGGCCATCACTTGCAGGTGCCGCGTGACCAAGCGGTAAAACAGCCCCGACAACGCCACCGCCAGACCGCACAGAAACACACTCATCCACAGCAGGCTGGTCAAACCGGTGGCGAACAGGCGCTGATGCACTGCGCCCAAATCGGTGCTGACTTCCAACTGCCCCAAGTGCCGTGAAGGCCCGGTCGGTGGCTGATAATCCAGTTCAAAACGCTCGATGCGCAACGGCCCGACCGGGTCCGAACTGCCGTGCAGCAGATCGAAATCGGGGCTGATCAGATGAACCCGCGCCACGTCGGAAAAGTCCACCAGCCCTCGCAGCTGAACGTTCAATTGTTCCTGGTTCAAGTCCCAAAGACTGCGCTCCAGACTGGCCAGGTAACCGGCCCGAATCAGCTCCATGCGCGAATCGATGTCGCGCATTTCGCGGCGGTATTCGAAGTACAGCTGCACGGTGCTCGCCAGCACGGTAAAGCACAGGCTGAACAACAGAATGAACAGCAACAGACGCCGTAACAGTCCACCGGGTCGGGCGCGGATCATTTCGAGTTCGCCGGCAGGTTGATCATGTCGCGGTACGTGACCTCGCTTTCGCTGAGTAAACGATCGACCTCCCCGGAATCGACCATGCGCTTCAATTGCGCGTCGATCTGCGGCATGCGCGTGGCCAAGGAGGATTTGCGCGAGACGGCCACTCGCAAATAGTCGACGCTCAAGGCATTGGGTAGCGCGACGATGTCTTGCGCGCCCGGCAGGTTCTCGACGTAAAGCTGCCCGGTGCGACGTTCCGAGGTGATGAAATCGATGCGCCCGCGAATCAGTTTGCCGAAATTCTGGCCACTGTCAGACACCCATTCAATGTTCTGATGCTCGGCCACCAAGCGGTCGAAATCCACGCCGTAACTTTCGCCGAACAACAGCCCGCCACGGTAATTTGCCAGGTCTTCCAGGCGCTCGAATTTCACCGGGCGCTGACGGTTGATGAACAACGCCACCTCCTCGCGCAACACCGGCACCGTCGAAAACACCATGCTCTGCTCGCGTTGCGCGGTGCTGTAGGCCAGCACCACATCGACCCGGCCTTCGGCGGCGTCGAGCAGGCAACGTTTCCAGTTGCCGAGCACGACGATGTCGACGTCGTAACCCAAACGCCCGAAGAGGTTTTTAACGACGCTGGGGGCGAGGCCGCGAACCTGTTTGCCATCGCTCCAGGAAATCGGCGGGTACACCGGGTAATCGCAGTAGCGAACTGTTTCCGCCGCCATCGCACCGTTCGCGACCAGCGCCAACAGCAAGCCAAACACCCGCCGCATGGTATTCAGGCCGCCACGCTGGCGGTGAACAGGTAACCGGCACCGTGAATGGTAATGATCAATTGCGGTTCGGCCGGGTCGTCGTGCAACTTGCGACGCAAGCGTCCGACCAGCACGTCGATGGAGCGATCATTGGGCACCCATTCGCGGTTGCGGATCTGATCCATCAGTTGATCGCGGCTCAAGGTGTGGCCGCTGTTGCGCAGGAACACGCTGAGCAACTGGTACTCGCCGTGGGTGAGCAGGGTTTCGGCGCCGGTCTGGTCGATCAACCGTCGACGGTCAGTGTCCAGCGCCCAGGCGGCGAATTGCTTGACCGGTTTGGCGATGGCCGCTGCAGGTTGCGGTGTCTGCGCGTGGCGAACCCGGCGTATCAGATTTTTCGCCCGTGACACCAGTTCGCGTGGGTTGAGCGGTTTGATCACGTAGTCATCGGCGCCGCATTCAAGGCCGACGATGCGGTCGATTTCGTCGTTGCGCCCGGTGATCAGAATGATCCCGACTTCCGAACGGACCCGCAGCTCCCGGGTCAGGGTCAGGCCGTCCTTGCCCGGCAGGCGGATATCGAGCATCACCAGGTCGACCGCCTGGCTCGCCAGGAAGGTTTCGGCCAGCTCCGCCGTGGCGGCGCAATGCACCTCATAACCCTCTTGGGACAAGTAGGCCTGCAGCAGTTCGCGAATCAGCGGATCGTCGTCGACGATCAATACCCGAGGAGTCATCGCATGGTGTCCCGCGTATGCCCGAAGGCGTGTTTCTTATTAGAGTGTTTTACTGCTTTGGCGCCAGAGAGTATCGACAGCTGAACGACCGATCAACAGCCCGTCGTCTGGACGCAAAACCGTTGCCGGCCGCCCGCCTGCAATCCGTCGACCCAGGCTTCGCAAATCTGGATGCCCTGTTCCGGGGTGAACGTACCGGGGTTGAGCCCCGACTCCAGCCACAAGCCGTCGAGCAAGGCGCTGAGGCTGATGGCGGCCAGATCGGCGTCGAAGTTTTCCCAGCTTTCTTCCTGCGCCAATTCGGTCAGCACCTTGCGCAAAATGCCGCGGTACTCGCCATAGGAATGCTCGTGCGCAAGGTTGATCGACTCCGCCGTGCGTACCGCGCCCCAGAACGCCAGCCAGGCATCGATCAATTGCGGGTCGAGCAATTCGGCGGAAAACGAACCGCGGAAGAACGCAGACAATCGCTCGCGAGCAGTCGGAGCCGCCTGCGCCATGGACTCGCGCAACAGGTTCATGACCCGACCGGTAATCGCCCGGTAGGCCTCGGCCACCAGTTCATCCTTGCCGGAATAGTGATGGCTGATCAGCCCGACCGAGACGCCCGCCTCGGCGGAAATCTTGCGGATCGAGGCACCCTGGAAACCATGGCGCTTGAGGCATACCAGCGTCGCCTCGATCAGATTGGCCTTGCGCAACTCCGGCTCCATGCGGGAAAAACGGGCTTCCTGACTCATGCGCGACACTCTCTGTGGATCAATCGTTGGGGATGCGGCTGGCTAAGCCGCGCGCTGAACGACTGTACAGCAAGAGGGTGGCAAGTCTCTAGTCGGTTGCAGGGTTCTGGGACCGTGTCGCGCCCATCGCGGGCAAGCCACGCTCCCACATTTGATCTGTGTGTTTTCATTGTTTGCGTCCAACACACAACCCTGTGGGAGCGAGCTTGCTCGCGATGGGGCCAGCCGATTAATACATGAACATCGGTCAATCCCGATAACCCGGTGCCACCCGATCAAGCAATCGCAGCATCGCAGCCCAAGCCAATTGCATGGCATCCGGGTCGCTCAACTCGCCTTCGTCCAGTGGTCGGCCAGGGTCGTTGAACTGGCGTTCGGTGTGTTCACAGACCTCGGCAGGCGGCAACAGCAACTCACCGGCAGCTTGTGCGGCGAGCTGGATTTCGCAGGCCTTTTCCAGGTAATACATGCGCAAAAACGCCTGGCTCACGGTGTCACCCACGGTCAGCAAACCATGGTTGCGCAGCATCAACACCGGTTTGTCACCGAGGTCCTGCACCAAGCGCTGTTGCTCGCTCATGTCCAGCGCCACGCCTTCGTAGTCGTGGTAAGCGACCCGGCCATAAAACTCCATGGAAATCTGGTTCACCGGCAACAATCCGCACTTCAACGCGGCCACCGCACAACCGGATTTAGTATGGGTGTGCAGCACGCACTGCGCGTCTTCACGAGCCCCGTGAATCGCGCTGTGAATCACAAACCCCGCCGGGTTGACCGGGTACGGCGACGCCTCGACGGCCCGGCCATCGAGGCCGATTTTCACCAGATTGGACGCGGTAATTTCATCGAACATCAACCCGTACGGATTGATCAGGAAGTGATGCTCAGGCCCCGGTATGCGCACCGAGATGTGAGTGAAGATCAGATCGGTCATGCGAAAGTGCGCGATCAATCGATAACAGGCGGCCAACTCCTCGCGCAGGCGCTGCTCGGTGGCGCTGCGCTGAGAAAACGTGGCGATATCGTTCATTGTTTTAGTCTCCAGGCTGATCGGCTGCGCAGACAGTAAGGCTGGACGCCTTGAGGCGTCCAGCCGCGTGCGATTACTTGCTGGCCCAGGCGTTGAAGCGCTCCTCAAGTTCTTCGCCATGATCGACCCAGAACGCCACGTCCATCGACAGCGCGCCCTTCAGGTTTTGCGGCGCGGTGGGCACCCATTGCGCGAGTTGGCTATCGAGTTTGGCGGCCGCTTCGGTATTGGTCGGGCCGTAAGGAATCTGCTCGACGTACTTGACCTGAGCGTCCGGCTGATTGGCGAAGGCGATAAAGCGCTTGGCCTGATCGACATGTTTGGAGCCCTTGATGATCGCCCAGTAATCCATGCCATACAGGCTGCCCGGCCAGACCAGCCCGAGGTGACTGCCGCTTTGCGCGGCGGCGGCCACCCGTCCGCTGTAGGTTGAAGTCATCACCACATCCCCGGCGGTCAACCATTGCGCCGGTTGCGCGCCGGCCTCCCACCACTGGATGTAAGGCTTGAGTTCTGTGAGTTTGGTGAATGCACGGTCGACGCCTTGCGGAGTGTTCAGCACGGAATACACGTCTTCGACTTTCACGCCGTCGGCCAGCAGGGCGAATTCCAGGTTGT
The DNA here is from genome assembly GCF_002000165.1 of Pseudomonas sp. C9. Taxonomy (NCBI): domain Bacteria; kingdom Pseudomonadati; phylum Pseudomonadota; class Gammaproteobacteria; order Pseudomonadales; family Pseudomonadaceae; genus Pseudomonas; species Pseudomonas sp. C9. Next base: position 1,639,542 of record NZ_MPAK01000001.1, read on the forward strand.
ACACCGCGCGTTTGCGCAGCCCGCGCTTGCCGGGGATTTTCTGCACGTCCCAGAAATCCGCCCATGACGTCGGGGCCTGCGCCAGCTTCTGCGTGTCGTAGGCAATCGCCACGCTCCACACCAGCGCCGCCGAACCGCACGCTTGTGCCGCATCGGGAATCAATTGCTCGACGCGGCCGAGTTTGCTCCAGTCGAGTTTCTCGTACATGCCCTCATCGCACCCGCGCATCAAGTCCGGGCCTTCGATCTGCACCACGTCCCAATCGGCATTGCCGGTGTCGACCATCACTTTGATTCGCGCCATCTCGCCGTTGTATTCACTCTGGATCAGCTTGCTGTGATCCGCGACGCTGAACGGCTGGAAAAACGCCACATCCTGGGCTTTCTGGCCGGCGCCGCCGTAACCCACCACGACCATGTCCGGGGCGGCCTGAGCGCTACCGAGCCCCATGGCGAGGGACAGGACCAAGGGATAAAAACCGTGCTTGAGCGTATTCGATTTCATCGGTGGTTCCTCTTGCAGGTGCCACGCGACCCACGCCGCCGTGACCCATTTTTATTGTTGTGAGGTTCGCCCCAGGTGCGGGCGCCAAATGAATCTACTGCGAGCACCAGTAAAAAAACAAGTTGATTTTTTACTGAAGGTAAATTTCTATAGGCAAATAATAACAACGCCGAAAACCCGGCCTTTCGGCTTCAGCCTGCCTGGAGTACCCGCACCATGCCGTCCTCTTCCGCCGCTTTTGCACACCTGTTCGAACCCTTGCAGTTGCGGGGCAAACGCCTGAAAAACCGCATCATGTCCAGCGGTCACGACACCTCGATGCCCACCGACAACCTGGTCAATGAGCAGCTGATCGCCTACCACACCGCACGAGCCGAAGGCGGTGTCGGGCTGATCGTGTTGCAAGTGGCCGGGGTGCATGACAGTGCGCGGTACACCTCGCACGTGCTGATGGCCACTGACGATGCCTGCATCGAGGGATATCGCAAAATCGCTGAGCGTTGCCATGCACATGGCACCGTGGTGCTGTCGCAGATCTTCCATCCGGGTCGGGAAATCATGGAGTCTAGCGATGGTCTGCTGGCGGTCGCCTACTCGGCTTCGGCGGTGCCTAACGAACGATTCCGGGTGATGCCGCGTGCGCTGGATCAGGCGATGATTGACGAGATTGTCGCCGGTTATGCCGCCGCCGCCCGGCGTTTGCATCAGGCCGGGATCGACGGAGTGGAAGTGGTCGCCAGCCATGGTTACCTGCCGGCGCAGTTCATCAACCCGCGGGTCAACCGTCGCACCGATGGCTACAACGGCGACCTGGAGCAGCGCCTGCGCTTTTTGCGCGAAGTGATTGCCGCCGTGCGCGCCAGCACCGATGAACACTTCATTATCGGTCTGCGCATCTCCGCCGATGAGCGCGATCCCGAGGGGCTGACTGAAGACGAGTCCTTGTCGGCCGTGCAATTGCTGCAACCGAGTTTGGATTACGTGCACATCGTCGCGGGCACCTCGGCATCCTTGGGTGGCGCGGTGCATATCGTGCCGCCGATGGCGATCGAGGCCGCGTATCTGGCGAAGGAAGCCGGAACGTTCAAGGCCGGCCTGTCGATTCCGCTGTTCGTGACCGGGCGCATCAACCAGCCGCAGGAGGCCGAGTTGATTCTGTCCCGCGGTCAGGCCGACGTTTGCGGCATGACCCGCGCCCTGATCTGCGACCCGCAAATGCCCAACAAGACCGACACCGGCCACCTCGAAGATGTGCGCGCCTGCATCGCCTGCAATCAGGCCTGCATCGGCCACTTCCACAAAGGCTTGCCGATCTCCTGCATCCAGCACCCGGAAACCGGGCGCGAGCTGATTTTCGGCCAGCGGCAAATGACGGGGCAACGTAAACGCATCATGATCGCCGGCGGCGGCCCAGCCGGGATGAAAGCCGCTGCCGTGGCCGCTCAGCGCGGACACGACGTGACCCTCTACGAGGCCAGCTCACAACTCGGCGGCCAGGTCTTGCTCGCGCAACTTTTACCGAAACGCGCTGAATTCGGCGGCGCCAGCACCAACCTGCAACGTGAAATGGAACTGGCCGGCGTGCGCGTCGTGCGCAACACCCGCGTCGACCGCGCGCTGGTGGAACGCGAACGGCCGGACGTAGTGATCGTCGCCACCGGCGCCGAGCCGTACTGGCCAGCGTTCGAGCGCGGCGGCGAATTGCAGGTGGTCGACGCCTGGCAAGTGCTGCGCGAGGAAGTGCCAATCGGCCGCTCCGTGGTGGTGATCGACTGGCGCTGCGACTGGATCGGCCCCGGCATCGCCGAACGCTTGGTACGCGCCGGGCATCAAGTGCAACTGGCGGTCAACGGCACCCATTGCGGGGAAAACCTGCCGCTGTACGTGCGCGACCAACTGGCCGGCGAACTGCACAAACTTGGCATCCCGATCACCCCCTACGCCCGCCTGTATGGCTGCGACGACAACACCGTCTACCTGCAACACACCGCCAGCGGCGAACCGATGATCTTCGAAAACATCGACACCCTGGTGCTCTGCCAGGGCCATCAACCGGTCGACACCCTCGGCGCAGAACTGCAAGGCCTGGTGGAGTTTCGACGCATCGGCGACTGCCTCGCCCCGCGCACCGCCGAAGAAGCCATTTACGAAGGTTTGAAAGTCGCCTGGGAGCTTTAAGGCTGTTTATACTCCGGGGTTTTGACAGATCCCGGTTTGGAGCACGCCATGAGCAACAGCAGCAAGATGCAGCCTGCCACCGGCGCGTCCACACCGGACAGCGCCAGCGCTGAGCCGCACTTCCTCGGCACGCGAATTCGTGGGTTGCGTAAACGCCGGGGCATGACCCTGGCCGAATTGGCGCAGATGAGCGAATTGACGGCGGGGTACATCAGCCAGCTCGAACGCAACCTCGCCTACCCTTCCATTCCGGCCCTGTTCAACATCGCCCGGAGTCTGGGCGTGACCATTCAATGGTTCTTTGCCAGCGAAACGCAAACGGCGCCGGAGGATGACGGCATCGTGGTGCGTAAAAACTCCCGGATGAGCGTGCATTACGAAGACGGCATCGTTGATCACCTGCTGACACCACAGCCGAATCGACAATTGGAAATGCTGCATTCGCGGTTTCCCCCTGGGACTTATAGCCAGCAGAGTTATAGCCATGAAGGGGAAGAAGCAGGGTATTTGCTGTCGGGGAGTTTTGAGTTGTGGGTCGGGGAGCGGCACTTTTTGCTGGGTGAAGGCGATAGTTTCAGCTTTTCCAGCCAGGAACCGCATCGGTATGGGAACCCTGGAGATGTGGATGCGGTAGTGATTTGGGTGGTGACGCCGCCTACGTTCTGAGAGGGGCTGAATAACACCCTCTCACCGTTGTTTCTGCTGGGTTGAATCACCAGCGGGCAGTATCAACGTTTGTTCCTCAGTCAGCGCCACATCGTTCTCATGCTCCGCTTGAGGCGCGGGCTTGGCAGGGACAAAACGGGCCACTAAACGCTTCACCGTCCTTTCAATCAGTGAAAGGAATCCAAAAATGATGAAGCCGAAGATCAGCCCGGTCACCAGAATGCTCAACGGATGTATTCCCGTGGCGTCAGGGCTGTCCAGCATGTAGTAAAAAGCCTGGAAACCAGCAGCCGCACAGGCCGCTACGGCTGCAGCCAGCTTCACTCCCAACCAAAACCGTTGCCATTTGTTCATGCACTCCCCCGCTATCCGGTGATTTGCTCTGTGTGCATGATAGCTAATGACGTGGAGGTGTCTTGTTTCTGTTGTCGTCAGGCATGCGCCTCACGATCTGGAACGTCCCGGGTTAGCCCTAGATATAAACGACATCTTCGCTCGGTACCCAATGCAGGATGCGGGCAAGATCATGCCACGGGTAGTGCTGGGGGTCCGCGCGAAGACAACTGCTCTCATGGGGGAATGGCAAGTTGGCTTCACTGGCTTTTTGCCCGCTGCCACAGGACGTACAGCGCAGATAGACACCACTCAAATACCAGTGACGGGAAAACTTCAATACTTGGTTATCTAGCCCTGTCAGTCTTGGCGGTGGGAGCTTTTCAGCCAACTCGAACTCGTCATTCATTACGTGAACGTCCCCAGAATTGCGCCGCCAGCAGTTGAAGGCGCTCGGCCAGTTTGGCGACATGGGCAGCAGTCGTGTGGCTCTGGCTACTGGCAAGCACGTTACTTTGGGTGGCTTGACTGATACTTTTCAGGTTGCACTGGATACTGTCACCTACCGCGCTCTGCTCCTCCACGGCGGTGGCTATTTGCACACTCATGTCGCTTATTTCACCGACTCGTTGGGTGATCCCATCCAGCGCCCGGGCGGCAAACAGTGCCTGTTCAACACTGGTTTCGGCCTTGCTGTGGCTACGCTGCATCGCGACCACCGCATCCCCCGTGGAGCGCCGTAAGGTATTGATGGTTCCCTGGATTTCTGCGGTGGATTGCTGGGTGCGCGTAGCCAGCCCGCGCACCTCGTCGGCGACCACGGCGAAACCACGCCCAGCCTCGCCGGCGCGAGCGGCCTCGATAGCGGCGTTGAGGGCGAGCAGGTTTGTCTGTTCGGCGATGCTTTGGATGACCTCGACTACACGGTTGATTTCCTGGCTATGTTGTTCCAATTGATAAATCACCGCGCCGCTCTGTTGCACCTCGCTGGCGAGGCTGTCGATGTGCTGGCGGGTTTGCTCGACCAGTTGTCGACCTCGGTCGGTTTCTTGATTGGCCAGACTCGCGGCGCTGGCGGTGAGCTGAGCGTTGCGCGCCACTTCCTGCACACTGCTGGCCATCTGGGTTATGGCGCTGGACACCTGAGCAGTTTCCCCTTGCTGCTGTAGGGTCGCGCAGTTGTTTTTGTCCACTGCGGCGACGAGTTCTTCGGCTTCTTTGTTCAGTTGACGGGCCGAGTCGGCAATGCGGCCGACGACTGCCAGCGTCTCGGCTTCAAGCATTTTCAGGGTGAAATCGATCTGTCCAAATTGGTCGCTGCGGCCGCTGTAGAGCATTTGGCTTAACGGGTTATCGGCGATATTTTTAGCTTTTCTGGCAAGGGCGTCCAAGGGGCGCAGGCTGTAGCGCAGCATGCCTGCGAGCAACAAACTGAGTAGTGGCGCAGCGATAACCACCATGTTCCAGGCGAGGGCACCGACCATGCCCAGGACGGTAAAGCCGAGTAGGTTCAGCCCAGTGCCGGCGAGTGCTACGCGCATGCCGACAGACAGTCGTGACGGCGTCAGGTAGCGTATTTTTTTACCGTTGCGCAACTGTGCATAGAGATGTTCGGCGGCGACTACCAGTGCTTTCGGCGGGAGCGTTCGAACCGACTGGTACTCGACTATTTCACCATTGCGCTGCATCGGCGTGACGTAGGCGTTGACCCAGTAGTGGTCACCGTTTTTACAACGGTTTTTTACAAGGCCCATCCACGAGCGTCCGGCCTTGAGGGTCTGCCACAGGTGTGCGAAGGCTTCTGGCGGCATATCCGGATGACGCACGATGTTGTGATTGACGCCGACCAACTCGGCCTCACTGAAACCGCTGATGTTGATGAAATCCGGATTGACGTATGTGAGGGCGCCCTTGGGGTTGGTAGTTGAAATAATGTTCGCATCGACACTGAACTCGACAGCACGACCACTGACCGGAAGATTGATTTTCATTATTTGTCTCCTTAGCTGATGGATACCGCTGGGTGCCTGCTGTGCTTACTGCAACGGGCACCCAAGCCCCTCAAAACTGTCTTCGCCGCTGAATAACCGTTGCATCTGCGCAGCCGGTCGTGGTCGGCTGAACCAGTAGCCCTGGCCGTAGTGGCAGCCTTCACTGATCACAAAGTCGAGTTGTGCCGGGCTCTCGATGCCCTCAGCCACCACTTCCAGGCCCAGGCTACAGCCGAGGCCGATGATCGCCTGGCTGATCGCGCTCTTTTTGTGGTCGTACGGGATGCCGCCGATGAAACTTTTATCCAGCTTGAGGATGTGCAGCGGAAAGCGCGTGAGATAGCCAAGCGAGGAGTAACCGGTGCCAAAATCGTCCAGCGCCAACAACACGCCAAGGCTGGCCAATTCGTTCAGACAGGCCAATGTGTCCTCGTCGTCGTGCATCAGTTGGCTTTCAGTAATCTCCAGGATCAGGCTGGCGGGTGGCAGGCCGCTTTCTTGCAAGATGTCGATTAGCCGGAGGGTGAAGTCGACTTGTTGCAATTGGAGGCTGGAGATGTTCACCGAACAACGCAGGCTTTCATGACCGGCCAGTTGCCAGAGGCGGGTCTGCTGACAGGCTTGGCGCAATACCCATTCGCCGACGGGGATGATTTCCCCCGACTCCTCCAGCGCCGGGATGAACTCCAGTGGTGAGATCAAGCGTTCGCCATGGCGCCACCGCAACAGCGCTTCGACCCCTGACACGAGGGGTGCCCCTTGATCAAGACGATAGATCGGCTGGTAGTGCAGTTCGAATTCATTGTGTTTCAGCGCCTGGCCCAGAGCGGACTCCAACTCCAGATGGTGCTGTGCGGTGTCTTGCAACGCCTCGCTGTAGTGGGCGAACCGCGCCTTGCCGGCAGACTTGGCTCTGTAGAGGGCCAGGTCGGCGGCCTGGAGGACATCCAGCGCCTTGCCGTTATCATGTAATGGCGCGATCCCGATGCTGGCACTGACCACCAGGGTCCTACCGTCCATGTGCAGCGGTTGATGCAGGTTGTCGAGAATGCGCTGGGATATTTGCTCGGCGTCGCGGCCGCAAGTGAGTTCATGAAGCAATACGATGAATTCATCTCCACCGAAGCGGAATAGCTGATCACTGGGGCGCAGAGAGTCTCTCAAGCGCTGTGCCACTTCTACCAGCACTCGATCACCGACGTTGTGGCCAAGGCTATCGTTGATCAACTTGAAGCGGTCGAGGTCGATGAACAGCAGCGCCTCCTGGACACCTCCCTTGCGCTGTTTCATGAAGGTTTTCTGCATTTGCTCATCAAGGCGCGTTCGGTTGGCCAAGCCGGTCAGCGGGTCATGGTGGGCGGCATGTTTAAGGCGCTGCTCGGCATCCTTTTTTGCACTGATATCGGTCTGTGAACCGGCCATGCGCAGTTGGCCCGGTGTCGTCGCTTCGGCGACCCCACGCACCAGTACCCAAATATAGCCACCGTTGTTTTGGCGGATGCGGTACTCATGGTGAACAAAGGAAGTCTGCCCCTGTAAATGGGCATCGATGGCTTGGCGAAAATCCGGCAAGTCGTCCGGATGCACACGACCGAACCAACTGGCGCTACTCTCGCCGACGCTGTCGCGGCTGAGGCCGAGCATGTTGGCCCAGCGTTCGGAAACATACAGTCGATCCAGATCGACATGCCAATCCCAGATACCGTCGTTGGCACCGCGTAGCGCTCGGGCGAAGCGAGCCTCACTGTCCTCCAGAGCCTTGTGCTGGGCCGCACTGTAGGTGTCGATGGCCAGAGTCATGTCGAAAAAAACCGCTTTCAACAGACTTGAATAGAGCGTGGTGTTTTGGCAGTCGCCGAACACACTTGCAAGCATGTCGTTGAGGTATAGACGATAGGCGCCCAGATACCACTTCAACTCCAGGCCGACCTGCTGGTGGATCACACCGATGCGCAGTCGGCCGTTGACGTACTCGTCATCGTAAGGCCCGCCCCACAAACACTGGTAATACTCGACCTGGCTGTGCTTCAGTCGGGCGGTGACGTCCGGCGCGCGAAGTAGCACAGACGGAGTAGGAAATTTCGCCAAGTGACCGTACAAATGATCAACGAAAGCCTGCTGAGCCGAGGCCATATGCGGGGCTGCTGCGCCGAGACGTTCGCCATCTTCGGCACTCCAGTCGAGAAAGCGGAAACGCTCGACGATCTCCTCGTGATCGAGACGGATGCGCCTGAGCAACTCCGTCAGATCTTTTGTCACCTTCATTCTCACTCCCCGGTGTTTGTACGGATGACTTTTTGCTGACAAAAAAAAACGCCGTGACAACCAGTTCTTAACCAGAACTGGTTGTCACGGCGCTTCGTCTTCCAGGCCCATTGTCCTGCTCGGCAAAGCCGGCCCCCGCCTTGGGCGGAACCTACTAATGGCATATTTACATCATTCTGGGCTGTCTGACAATTTATCTAGCAATGCCTGCAATCGTCGTCGTAGCAACCCCAGTTCGCGAGATTTGAAGGCATGTCTTGTCTGCTCTAAAACCTCTGTAGCTTCGAGCAAAGCGGACTGTATCCGCCCGGTTGGTCCCAATTGCCCTTCACCGAGCCAGCGGCAAAACGGCGCGGCAGTGCAATTACCCGGCGCGCTCAGCACTTCGCAATCTGGTGCTATCTGAACCAAGAGAGGGCGCAATTGATCGGCTAGTTCACGATCATTGCAGATAACTCTGGCTGTCTGGTTGGACTCGTACATAACACATCATCCCCATAAGGTTGATGTGCTGTTTACAGCACTGTTCTTGTCATTTTATTGACTAAAATCAATGTTATAGCCGTTGCTTTGGATTCTCTATTTACCCTGTGAAACTCATCACTCTTCATTCCATTCAGGGAGCCCGGAGGGGAGTCCGCGAAAGCACAAAGCCATGCGGGTCCAAAGTATGGGCCGGGATTTTTTCAGAAACACAGAAACGAAAAAGCCCTGAATAATCAGGGCTTTTTCGTATATGTAATGGCGGAGAGATAGGGATTCGAACCCTAGGTACCGGTGAAGGTACAACGGATTTCGAATCCGTCCCATTCGGCCACTCTGGCATCTCTCCAACGGCGCGCATCATAACAACACTTTCGCCGGAAGCGAACCCCCTTTTGCGATTTTTTTCCGTGCTATCAGATGCTTGCGTCGATTAAAGCGGTACGCCCAGACGATTGGCGACTTCTTCGTAGGCTTCGATGACGTCACCGAGGCCCTGACGGAAGCGGTCCTTGTCCATTTTCTTGCCGGTGGCCTTGTCCCACAGGCGGCAGCCGTCCGGGCTGAATTCGTCGCCCAGGACGATGGAGCCGTCGTGGAATACGCCGAATTCGAGTTTGAAGTCGACCAGCAGCAGGCCGGCGTCGTCGAACAGTTTGCTCAGGACTTCGTTGACCTTGAGCGACAGTTCTTTCATGCGAACCAGTTGCTCGGCGGTGCCCCAACCGAAAGCCACAACGTGGGATTCGTTGATGAACGGGTCGCCCTTGGCGTCGTCCTTCAGGAACAGTTCGAAAGTGTAAGGGTTGAGCTTCATGCCCTCTTCGACGCCCAGGCGCTTGACCAGGCTGCCAGCGGCGTAGTTACGCACGACGCACTCGACCGGGATCATGTCGAGTTTTTTCACCAGGCATTCGTTGTCGCCCAGCAGTTTGTCGAACTGGGTCGGCACGCCGGCGGCTTCGAGTTTCTGCATGATGAAGGCGTTGAACTTGTTGTTCACCATGCCTTTGCGGTCGAGCTGCTCGATGCGCTTGCCGTCGAACGCCGAGGTGTCGTTGCGAAACAGCAGGATCAAGCGGTTAGCGTCGTCGGTCTTGTAAACCGATTTGGCTTTGCCGCGGTAGAGTTCTTCACGTTTTTCCATGATGGGCTCCGCTTGCTAAGTAGGTGGGCTAGGCGATGTGTCGCCAGTCGAGCCCTGAATCTTGATCGGCCAGTTGCAGCCAGTCCGGGTCGCACCCGAGGGTGTCGACAAAACATTGCCGGGCCAGCTGCGGCAGGTTGTTCTTGCTGCTCAGATGGGCCAGGACCAGGTGTTGCAGGCCTTGCCAGCCCAACTCAGACACCAGGAATGCCGCCTGGTGGTTGTTCAAATGTCCCAGTTCACCGCCCACCCGCTGCTTGAGGAAGTACGGGTAGTGACCGCGAGCCAGCATGTCACGGCAATGGTTGGACTCGATCATCAACGCATCGAGGTCACGATAGCCGTCCAGCACCTTGTTGCAATACGAACCCAGGTCGGTCAACAGGCCGAAGCGCCGCTCACCGTCGCTGAAGACGTATTGCGTCGGTTCCTGTGCATCGTGGGCCACGGCAATGACGCCGATGCTCAGTGCGCCGATCTGCAGTTGCTCGCCGCCAGCCAGAAGGCCAGCCGGTTCAATTGGTTTGCGCATCCCGCGCAGGGTCCCGCGACTGAGGTAGACAGGCAGATTGTAGCGCCGAGACAGCAAACCCACGCCATGCACGTGGTCGGCATGTTCGTGGGTCACGAGTATCGCGCTCAACTGCGCCGGGTTCACACCCAGGCGCAGCAGGCGTTTTTCGGTTTCTCGCAGGGAGAAACCACAATCCACCAGCACATACGTGTCATCGCTGGCTACCAGCGTGCCGTTCCCTTGGCTACCGCTGCCGAGAACGGCAAAACGCATGTGATCAGCCCAGTTTGTCCTGAATCTCACTCAACACTTTACGCGCCACGTCTGCCGGCGCCACGGTGTTGATGTTTTTCTCGACGGTAACCTGGACGTTTTCACCGACCTTGCTCAGGCGAACCTGATAACGCTCGGCACGGGCTTCAACTTCTTCCTTGCTCGGCGCGCTGCCGAACAGGCTGCTGAAGAAGCCGGGCTTCTCGTCTTTCTTGTCGGCTTTTTCGGACAGGTTGATGTAGTACAGGCCCAGGCTGCGGTTGATGTCTTCAACACGCCATTCGCCCTGTTCCAGCGCACGACCGACGCTCGACCAGGCACGATCCAGGTCTTTGCCGACGTTCAGCACCGGGTTACCGCTGCCGTCTTCGCTCAGGCTGACGCGACTTGGTGTATCGAAATCACGCGAAGCCAGCATCGAGACCGAACCGCCCTTCTCCGAGATGCGGCTCATGCTGGCGAGCATGTCGTCGACCAGCGCCGCGTCCAGGCCGGTGTTGACCGAACGGTTGGTGAAGTCCACGTCGGCTGTGCTGCCGGCAGGACGCTCGGCGCTGACCACATAGACTTCACTGGTGTTGCGCTGCACGCCCGGCTCGATACGCACCCGCACGCGGGTTTGGCTTTCGGTGCTGACACCGGCTGCGCTCAGACGCTTGGCCATCGCGGCGGACAGTTCGTCGGAATGTTGCCAGGTGGTAGTAAATTCGCCGGTTTGTGGACGCTGTTCATCCAGACGGAAACCGTTGTCCTGGAAGAACTGCACTGCCACTGGCCAGACTTCAGCCGGCGGGTTCTGCGCCAGGATAGAGCGCGAATCGCCGGTTTTCTGCAAGGTGTAGGCACTGGCTTCGACAGAGGCCGACAACGGCTGCGGACGAGGAACAATGTATTCGCCCTTGACGGTGTCATCGGCCACGTTACGCGGGATCGGCAGCAGCGGATCCAAGCGTTTGGCGTCGGTGATATTCGGTGGCAATTGCATTGGTGCAGTCTGTTGCGCTTCCAGGTAATCGCTACCACGGTCACGGAAATAACCTTCCGGGCCCCAGACCCATCCACAGCCACTGGTGCTGGAGATAATCAAGGCAAGTGCGGAAAGTCCGGCCATTCGCTTCATGCGTTGTACTTCCTCAATTAAACCAGGACGCTGCACTGGCGCAGGGCCGTGCGAAGCGTTTCATGACAAGGTGCGCTCAGCCAGGTCAGCGGCAGGCGAATGCCTTCGTGCATCAGGCCCATCTCCACCAAAGCCCACTTCACCGGAATCGGGTTGGCTTCAATGAACAGGTCCTTGTGCAGCGGCATCAATTTTTCGTTGATAGCCCGTGCGGTTTCGGCGTCGCCCTTGAGCGCGGCCTCGCACAGGTCGGCCATTTCGCGCGGTGCGACGTTGGCGGTGACGGAGATGTTGCCCTTGCCGCCCATCAGGATCAGCTCGACAGCAGTCGGATCATCGCCGGACAGCACGATGAAGTCCTTGCTCACGCCATCAAGGATTGCCTTGGCACGCTTCAGGTCGCCGGTGGCTTCCTTGATACCAATGATATTCGGCACGGTAGACAGGCGAATCACGGTCTCGGCCTGCATGTCGCAGGAGGTGCGGCCTGGAACGTTATAGAGGATCTGTGGAATGTCGACCGCTTCAGCGATGTGCTTGAAGTGCAGGTACAAGCCTTCCTGGGTCGGCTTGTTGTAGTACGGAACGACCAGCAGGCAGGCGTCGGCGCCGGCTTCTTTGGCATTGCGGGTCAGTTCGACGGCTTCGCGGGTCGAATTGGCGCCGGTGCCGGCGATAACCGGAATGCGACCGTTGACCTGCTTGACCACTGCCTTGATGACAGCGATGTGTTCATCGACATCAAGGGTTGCCGACTCGCCGGTCGTACCGACCGCGACAATGGCATGAGTGCCGTTTTCAAGGTGGAAGTCCACGAGTTTGCTGAGGCTGTCCCAGTCAAGACGCCCTTGTGCATCCATGGGTGTGACCAGTGCCACCATACTGCCCGCAATCATGAAACCGCTCCTGCCGGAAAAAGAGAGCCGTAATGGTACTGGCGCCAAGATGCTTGCACAAGCAAAGTACTGCGCTGCCGCCATTCCCCTTGGCGTTGCTTTTCGCTACCCTTCAGACTTTGATCGGTACTGACTAAGGTCGTACGCCAGATTCCAGCCTCCAGTTACGACATCACAAGCCCTGATCCAGCGTTGCCGCCCCGCGCTCCTGCCACACTGGAGCATATTGCAACCTTGGGCCCGGGCCTTTTGAATTCGCATCCGCAGGCTCGTTCCCGGTAAAAACCCTCTTGGACGTATCGACCGCTCATCGCTTTAGGAATGCTGCATGTCCACCCCCACAGTTCGCGAACAATTCCTTGTCATCAGTGCCCTCGGCGCCAACCCCATGGAGCTGACTAACGTCCTGTGCCGCGCCAGCCATGAAAACCGCTGCGCCGTAGTCACGTCCCGCCTGACCCGTCATGGCGAGTGCAGTGCGTTGATCCTCGAGATCTCCGGTAGCTGGGACGCCCTGGCACGCCTGGAAGGCAGTTTGCCGAGCCTCTCCAAAAAGCATGCGTTCACCGTCAACGTGGTGCGCAGCGCTGCCCTGGAGAACCGTCCTCAGGCCTTGCCTTACGTGGCTTATGTCAGCTCAGCCTATCGCTCGGACATCATTAACGAGCTGTGCCAATTCTTCATGGACCACAACGTCGAGCTGGAAAACCTGACCTGTGACACGTACCAGGCACCGCAAACCGGTGGCACCATGCTCAACGCCACGTTTACCGTAACCTTGCCGGCCGGCGTGCAGATCAGCTGGCTGCGCGATCAGTTCCTGGATTTCGCCGACGCGCTGAACCTGGATGCCCTGATCGAGCCGTGGCGCCCACAAAACCCAATGTAAGGAAGCTTTCATGGCCGTTGCCATCGACCAACCGGTTGCCGACTTCGAAGCACCCGCCACCAATGGGCAGACCGTCAGCCTCGCGGGCCTGAAAGGCAAGCAGGTGGTGATTTACTTCTATCCGAAGGACAGCACGCCGGGTTGCACCACTGAAGGCCAGGGCTTTCGCGATCAGCTTGAAGCGTTCAAAACGGCCAACACCGAAGTGTTCGGTGTGTCGCGTGACAGCCTCAAATCCCATGAAAACTTCAAGGCCAAGCAGGCGTTCACCTTCGAGCTGATCAGCGACAAGGAAGAAGCGCTTTGCCAACTGTTTGACGTGATCAAACTGAAAAAGCTGTATGGCAAGGAGTACATGGGCGTTGATCGCAGCACGTTCCTGATCGACAAGGACGGCGTGCTGCGTCAGGAATGGCGCGGCGTGAAGGTGCCGGGGCATGTGGATGCGGTGTTGGCTGCTGCTCAGGCCCTGAACAAGGCCTGATTTCTTCGAAGTCTTTTCGGACGCCTTCGCGAGCAAGCCCGCTCCCACATTAGACCGAGTTTTTCCTGAAGGAATACGATCAAGTGTGGGAGCGGGCTTGCTCGCGAAGAGGCCATCAGCCTCACTAAAGAATTAAAGCAGCGGCGCCACTTCCGGCTCTTTGCGTGGCCACGCATCCAGCACGGCTTTGAACAGCGTCGCCAGCGGAATCGCGAAGAACACACCCCAAAACCCCCACAACCCACCAAACAACAGCACCGCACAAATGATTGCAACCGGGTGCAGGTTGACCGCTTCCGAAAACAGCAACGGCACCAGCACGTTGCCGTCCAGCGTCTGGATAATCCCGTAGACCGCCATCAAGTAGATGAACTGATCACTCCAGCCCCACTGGAACAGGGCAATCAGCATGACCGGCACGGTCACCACCACGGCACCGACGTACGGCACCACCACCGACACGCCCACCAACAAGGCCAACAGCGCTGCGTAGTTCAGCCCAAGAACCACAAAACCGATGTAGGTCACGCCCCCGCAAATGAAAATCTCGATGACCTTGCCGCGAATGTAATTGGCGATTTGCCGGTTCATTTCGTGAGCGACGCGGGTGATCAGCGCCCGTTCACGGGGCAGGTAGCCCCGCACCCACTGGCCGATCATCTCCCGGTCCTTCAAGAAGAAGAACACCAGGATCGGCACCAGGACGAGGTAGATCATGATGTTGACCAGCAGCGGCAAACTCGACAGAGAGAACGTCAGCGCCCACTGGCCGAATTTGCCGATTTCGCCGCGCGCCACTTCAATGGCCCGCAACACCTGCTCATCGGACACCAGATGCGGATAGCGCTCGGGTAGCAGCAATAACAGCGACTGCCACTTGACGAGCATGCCGGGCAACTCGTTGAACAGCGTGATCAGTTGATGCCAGAGCAGCGGCACGACGACAACAATGAAAACCAGCAACACCCCCATGAACAGCGCAAAGACCAGCCCCACCGCCACGGCGCCGGGTATACGCAGACGTTCGAGGGTGACCACCAGACCTTGCATGAGATACGACAGCACCATCCCGGCGAGCACCGGCGCGAGCATGCCACCCAAAGTGAGGACCGCCGTGAATGCCAGAACCAGCAGCACGGCCAGCACCACGGCTTCTTCATCGGAAAAGTAGCGCTGAATCCAGTCGCGTAACACCTTGAACATCGATATTCCTTAGAAACGAACGCAGCCGGTTTCAGGCTTTTTTTAACCAGTAGCGGTAAACACCCGCCTCATCTTCTTCGCGAAGCAGCGTATGACCGGCCAATCGGGCAAAGGTGCGAAAATCGCGCTGAGAACCTGCATCCGTGGCGATGACCTTGAGCACCGCGCCGCTGGCCAGGCGATTGAGCTCCATCTTGGCCTTGAGCAGCGGCAATGGACAATTCAGGCCGCTGGCGTCCAGTTCGGCGTCATGGGCTACTGTGTCAGTCATTGCTTCACTCCGGGTCTGGTGGTTGAGTTGCCTAGAATATCTGGTCGCAAGCCAAGTGTCCGGCTACAGTAAGGTCTTTGTCGACTAAGGCTTTGTGCATGACTTTTTTGCGCCCTACCCTGCTGACGCTCGCTTGCCTGCTCGCCTCACCGGGCTTTGCCGACGACCTGCCGTCACTCGGCGACGCCAGTTCTGCCATCGTCTCGCCGCAACAGGAATATCAGTTGGGCCGTGCCTGGCTGGCGCTGTTGCGCAGCCAGGTCGCGCAGCTCAACGACCCACAACTCAAGGATTACGTCGAATCCAGCGTTTACCGACTGGTGGAAACCAGCCAGGTCAATGACCGGCGCCTGGAGTTCATCCTGATCAACAGTCCACAGCTCAACGCCTTCGCGGCGCCCGGCGGGATTGTCGGGGTCAATGGCGGCTTGTTCCTCAATGCGCAGACCGAGGGCGAATACGCGTCAGTACTGGCTCACGAATTGGCTCACTTGTCGCAACGCCACTTTGCCCGTGGCGTTGAAGCCCAAAAGCGTATGCAGGTGCCGATGATGGCCGCCCTGCTGGCCGGGATCGTGATTGCGGCGGCCGGTGCTGGCGATGCGGGGATTGCGACCATTGCCGGTACGCAAGCGGCGGCGATTCAGGAACAGCGGCGTTTCTCGCGTCAGAATGAACAGGAAGCCGACCGGATCGGTATCCTCAATCTGGAAAAAGCCGGTTACGACCCACGCTCAATGCCGAGCATGTTCGAGCGCCTGGGGCGCCAATACCGCTATGACGCCAAGCCACCAGAATTTCTGCTGACTCACCCGGTTACCGAATCGCGGATCGCCGACACCCGCAACCGTGCCGAACAAGCCCCACAGGGCGGCATTGAAGACACGATGCGTTATCAGCTGATTCGTGCGCGGGTCCAGTTGATTTATGAAGAAACCCCTGGCCTGGGCGCCAAGCGCTTCCGTGCCTTGCTTGAGGAAAACCCGAAAAACGATGTCGCGCGCTACGGTTTGGCGATCGCACAAATCAAGGGTGGCCAGCTCAATGAAGCTCGGGAGAACCTCAAGCTGCTACTGGCAAAATCACCGAATGAGATCATCTACAATCTGGCGCAGGTCGATTTGGACATCACCAACAATCGACTGCCCGACGCTCAATCACGCGTCGAGCGGATGCTCACGCAATACCCCGGCAACTACCCGCTGAATCAGATACGTGTCGATTTGCTACTGAAACAGAACCGCACCGCCGATGCTGAGAAGGCCCTGGAAGGCCTGCTCAAGTCGCGTCCGGACGATCCGGATGTTTGGTATCAGGTGGCGGAGACTCGCGGCCTGTCGGGCAACATCATCGGCTTGCATCAGGCTCGTGCAGAATACTTTGCGCTGGTTGGCGACTATCGCCAGGCCATTCAACAGCTCGATTTCGCCAAGCGTAAGGCCGGCAGCAACTTCCCGCTTTCTTCGCGTATCGATGCACGTCAACGCGAGCTGATGGAACAGGAGCGCATGATCAAGGACATGATGGGCTGACGCTCAGCAAAATCCAGGCACAAAAAAACCGCCTCTTTCGAGGCGGTTTTTTATTCAGCCGACAACCGGTTTATTCAGCCAGTTTGAAGGTGATGAAGCTGGCACGACCTTGACGCAGAACCCGCATCGATACCGAACGGTTCTTCGGCAGTGCCTTGGCAATCTCGGTGAACTCCTTACTGGAGCCGATGGCCTGGTTGTTCAGGTGAGTGATGATGTCGCCCGGTTGCAAGCCAATCAGCGAGGCAGGGCCTTCCTGCACTTCCTTGATCACCACACCACCTTTGAGGTCGTAGGTTTTCTTCTGCTCATCGGACAGCTCGGCGACGGAAACACCCAAACGATTGCTGCTGATTTCAACGCCCGATTTAGGCATTGAATCCAGCTCTTTGCCTTCGTCAGGAATCGCACCAACCGTCAGCTCGACGTTCTTGCGCTTGCCTTCGCGAATGACCTCAAGATTAGCCTTGGCGCCTGCTTTCAGCGCGCCCACCAGGTGTGGCAGATCGGCCGACATGATGATCGGTTGACCGTTCATGCTCAGAATGACGTCGCCGACTTGCAGGCCACCCTTGGCCGCCGGGCCGTCGTCCTGGATTTGAGCCACCAGCGCACCGGCCGGTTTCTCTAGACCAAACGACTCGGCCAGGTCCTTGTTCACTTCCTGAATCACCACACCCAACCAGCCCCGGCTGACTTTGCCGCCGTCTTTCAACTGGTTGGAAACATCCATCGCGACATCGATAGGGATCGCGAACGATACACCCATGAAGCCCCCGGAGCGGGTGTAGATCTGCGAGTTGATCCCGACCACTTCGCCATTCAGGTTGAACAGCGGACCACCGGAGTTACCCGGGTTGATCGGCACGTCAGTCTGGATGAACGGCACATAGTTCTCGTTCGGCAGGCTGCGCCCGATGGCGCTGACGATGCCTTGGGTCACGGTGTGGTCGAAACCAAACGGCGAACCGATGGCGACAACCCACTGACCGGCTTTCAGGTCCTGGGATTTACCGAGTTTAAGAACCGGAAGGTCCTTGCCTTCGATTTTCAGCAGCGCCACGTCGGAGCGCGGATCAGTGCCGACCAGTTTGGCCTTCAGCTCACTGCGATCAGCCAGACGGACGAGGATTTCGTCGGCATCGGCGATCACATGGTTGTTGGTCAGAATGTAGCCATCAGGCGAGATGATGAAACCCGATCCCAGAGACTGCGCCTCACGCTGGCGATCACCGCGAGGGGAGCGCGGCTGAGGCATGCCCCGCTCGAAGAACTCGCGAAGCGCTGGTGGCAGGCCTTCAAGGTCCGGCATTTGCCCGGACACTTTGCGGTCCGGCAGTTTCTGGGTGGTACTGATATTCACCACGGCAGGCGAGGCCTGCTCGACGAGCTGGGTGAAATCAGGCAATTCGACTGCTTGAACAGCAGCTGCCTGACCGAGGACCAACACGGTGGCAAACATGGAAAGATAAGACTTCAAGCGTGGTATCGACATACGGCTCCCGTTACGACGAGCATGGTTAAGCGATATGGAGCAAGGAACACCGGGAACAATACGCCGGTATTTTTGTTCCGGGAACAACAAAACAAGGCCAGAGCCGTGAGGCTCTGACCTATAGAAAAATTCTGGTTTGTTTGCAACTTGAAATGCTCACCAAACATTTCGAAATCGGCTCACTACTTGGTTGCAGTGGCATCGTTGCGCATGGAGAGCGCGATCCGTTCAGCTGTGCCAATCGGGATCTCACCGACCACCGTCACCATCATTTCGCCTTGAGGCGTGGTCAGGCGCCGGGATACAGCAACGGTTGGTCCCAATTGTGTGCGAGTGTCCGTCACAGTTGCGCCATTCAATGGCTCGAGAAATACCGAGAACCGCGCCAGACCGTCGTCATACATCAGGCTATTGACCTGGGTCTTGGTCTGCGGATCCTTTCGAGCACTGCTGCTGGTCAATTCGAAACCCGGCGGTAACCAGTCCGAATGCCAGACCTGAGCGACTTTGACGGCGGAAGCCTTGTCACTGTCAAAAGTGATGGCCTTACATTCGGCGCCGGGCTGTAAATCCTGGTCTGATGGCACTTCCGCGGTGTCCAGTTGTGTGAACTGGAATCGCTCCAGCAACTGCCCTTTGTCATTGAGTAGCAATGACTTGAGCGGCAGGCCGGTCTCTTTATCCAAATGAAGCTCAAAACCGTATCGGTGCTGATCACGTGGCGTCAGTGAAACAATCACCGCGGCACGCCCAGCCACACGCGACTTGCCAATGACGGCAAGGTCATACCAATTCTTTAACTTTTGGGGATCCAGTGCACGAGCAGCGGAGTTGGGAGTATCCCCAAGTCCTGCTATCAGGGTGCCGCTAACGCATTGAGTATGCCCATCAATGCGTACGACTTCCTGTGCGGAGCCGTCAAGCTGGAGTAAACGCTCTCGGACTTTGCCATCCTGGACGCGATGCCAGATGTTATGGGTAGAAAAACTACCGTTACGCTCGTAAACGAATGTGCCGTGAAAGCTTTGCTGTTGCTCGGCCTGACCCAAGCGGGTCAACCAGTCCTGGGCTTCATCAGCGTGGGCTGGAACAACAATCCAGCCTGCGAGCAGAAGCGAAAGTAGAGGTATGGAGCGCATGATCCTCCTTAACGGTTTTCCAGGCTTGCTGCACGAGCATAAGGCAGCGCACTTTCAGTGCCTTTCAATGCAGCCTGTTGAGCATGTTGGCGCAAGTAGCTTGGCAGACGCTGATCGTGCCAGCCTGGCTGACCTTGCAATACACCGTTGGCCATAGGGCCAGTGGCTTCCGAACTCTCATTGTAGCCTGCCAATACAGCTGGCCCCTTGACCTGAGGAACGGCCAGACCCGGTTGATTGGATTGCTGAGCCAGTTCTACACCAGCGATCTCGTCCTGATTGTACAAACGAACGCCAGCCAGCACAGCAAGTGTTACCGATGCAGCGACTGCCAGACGACCCAGGCTGCGCCAAGGACCACGGGAAGCTTTTGCCGGCACGGCTTCATCGGCCAATGCAGCCGATACTGCCGCAGCGATATCCAGGCGTGGAAGCAACAAGTCCTTGTGCATGACTGCCCGAGCGATTTGGTAACGAGCCCAGGTTTCACGGGTTTCAACATCGTCAAAGGCATTCAGTACCCGACGCAATTCCAGTTCGTCCGCTTCGTTATCCATCACTGCGGACAGCGATTCCTGCAGGGCTTCACGACTCATGGCGTTCCTCTCTTGGCTATCGCCGCTGTCTCAGTTTTCCTGCAACAACGGCTGCAGGGCTTTATCGATGGCCTCCCGGGCGCGGAAAATCCGGGAGCGCACGGTACCCACCGGACACTGCATGACCGCCGCAATGTCCTCGTAACTCAGACCATCGAATTCACGTAAAGTTAATGCCGTACGTAAATCTTCTGGCAGTTGCTGGATGGTTCGATGGACGGTGCCTTCGATCTCATCCCGCAGCAACGCGCGTTCTGGCGACTCGAGATCCTTGAGGCCATGATCGCCATCGTAGAACTCTGCATCCTCGGAACTGACATCGCTATCCGGCGGCCGGCGGCCGCGTGAAACCAGATAGTTTTTCGCCGTGTTAATGGCGATGCGGTAAAGCCACGTGTAAAACGCGCTGTCCCCGCGAAAATTTCCAAGTGCACGGTATGCCTTGATAAAGGCTTCTTGTGCCACATCCTGGGCTTCATGGGTGTCGTGCACGAAACGCACGATCAACCCGAGAATTTTGTGCTGGTATTTCAGCACTAGCAGATCGAAAGCACGCTTGTCGCCGCGTTGAACGCGCTCGACCAGCTGCTGATCCTCTTCCTGGGTTAGCATGAACACTCCTCGATAAGCTCGGAGGAGGCTTGCATTACTAAACGACCGGACTTGCAAACATAGACTCGGGCTTTTCGCAAAAGTTCTCCCCCTCCAAGCAAGTTTCCTGCGCGCTCTGATTCGGCACGCACGAAAAACGCAGCGCGAGATTCCCCGGCTGCGCGAATAATCTTGTCATCGGATTCGCCGGCAAGGATCCAACCCGCAGATCCTGCACCTGAAGCCGACACTGTCCCTTGAATCAGGCAACCGTCTATTGATCTTGAGCCCTTGGCAAAAGTTCCAAATATTTATAACCAGACGGCACCGACATTGTGCAACCGTGAATAGAAAAATACTGTTAAATCGACGATACAGTCGTCTTGTCGTCGAACCGTTCAAAAAACCATCCGACGAAGCGTCAGGTTTTTCCCGTCACAGTAGTTTCACAATGCCATGTGCGCACGGGTATTGTGCCGCCCCACCCCTCTATATACTAGTGGGCTGTGTGGCCGCCCTGACTCGCCGTTACAGCAGTCTCGCGCCAACCCCGACCCGGGTCGCTTTGAGCGGAATCCTGAAATGAGCCAACAGTTTCAACACGATGTTCTGGTCATTGGCAGCGGTGCTGCCGGTTTGAGCCTTGCGCTGACCTTGCCTGGTCATTTGCGCATTGCGGTACTGAGCAAAGGCGACCTCGCCAACGGCTCGACATTCTGGGCCCAGGGCGGCGTTGCAGCCGTTCTGGATGACTCCGATACCGTCGAGTCCCACGTCGATGACACCCTCAACGCCGGCGGTGGCCTGTGCCATGAAGACGCTGTGCGTTTTACCGTCGAGCACAGTAAAGAGGCGATCCAATGGTTGATCGACCAAGGCGTGCCCTTTACCCGCGATGAACAATCCGGCACCGAAGACGGCGGCTTCGAGTTTCACCTGACCCGCGAGGGTGGCCACAGCCATCGGCGCATTATTCATGCTGCGGATGCAACGGGTGCTGCGATATTCAGAACACTACTGGCCCAAGCCAGGCAACGCCCGAACATCGAATTGCTGGAACAGCGGGTCGCGGTGGACCTGATCACCGAAAAACGCCTCGGCCTTGAGGGCGACCGCTGCCTCGGCGCCTACGTCCTCAATCGCGGGACCGGCGAAGTCGATACCTACGGCGCACGCTTCGTCATCCTCGCCTCCGGCGGCGCGGCCAAAGTCTACCTGTATACCAGCAACCCCGACGGAGCCTGCGGCGACGGCATCGCCATGGCCTGGCGCTCTGGCTGCCGGGTGGCGAACCTGGAATTCAACCAGTTTCACCCCACCTGCCTTTACCATCCGCAGGCAAAAAGCTTCTTGGTCACCGAAGCCCTGCGCGGCGAAGGTGCGCACTTGAAGCTGCCCAATGGCGATCGCTTCATGCAACGCTTCGACCCGCGCGCAGAACTGGCACCAAGGGACATCGTGGCCCGGGCCATCGACCATGAAATGAAGCGCCTGGGTGTCGATTGTGTCTATCTGGACATCAGCCACAAGCCCGAAGCGTTCATCAAGACCCACTTCCCGACGGTATACGAACGCTGCCTCGAGTTTTCCATCGACATCACCAAGCAACCGATTCCGGTAGTGCCAGCGGCGCACTACACCTGTGGCGGCGTGATGGTTGATCAAAACGGTCGCACCGACGTACCGGGGCTGTATGCCATTGGCGAAACCAGTTTTACCGGACTGCACGGCGCCAACCGCATGGCCAGCAACTCGTTGCTGGAGTGCTTCGTTTATGCCCGTTCGGCGGCAGCGGACATTCTTGAGCAGTTGCCACACGTGTCGATTCCAGCCGCCCTACCCATCTGGGATGCGAGCCAGGTGACCGATTCCGACGAAGACGTGATCATCGCGCACAACTGGGATGAACTGCGGCGATTCATGTGGGACTACGTCGGCATCGTGCGCACCAACAAGCGCTTGCAACGAGCCCAGCACCGCGTGCAGCTATTGCTGGACGAAATTGACGAGTTCTACAGCAACTACAAGGTCAGCCGTGATTTGATCGAATTGCGTAACCTGGCTCAGGTAGCAGAACTGATGATCCAGTCAGCCATGGCGCGCAAGGAAAGCCGGGGCCTGCATTACACCCTCGACTACCCCAACATGCTCCCGGTCGCCCTGGACACTATTCTGGTGCCGCCCACCTACGCCGACTGAACGTGAGGCGAACCCGCAGGCGTCGGTGCACATCCGCCGCCTGCGAGTCGCGGGGTACGCAGATCGACCTGATCCGCCGTTCGCCGCGCAGGCGAAACCGCAGCACCACGATCAATGGCAGCGCCAGGCTGTCCGGGCGCAACTGCACGGCTTGCCACCCCCCCACCCGACTCCACAACTGCCAGCCATCGGCGTCCCGGCGCAAGCCGCAGAAGGCCTGTGGGTGTTTGAGCAAGATCTGTCTCGGCAACACCCAAAAACCGTGAGCCGCGCACAGCGCAATGCCGAGCAGGCTGGCCCAGGCCGGTATGGATAGAAGAATCAACGAACCCAGCGCGAACAGCTGGGCCACACCATACGCCGCCAGCAACTGCCGAGAGGCATGCCAGCGGCATTCGAACATATTACTTGGGCTGGACACGGTCCAGGATCATGCGAACCATGCGCTGAAGCTCTGGATCTTCCGATTCGGCGCGTTCCATGAACCAGCCGAACATGTCCTGATCTTCGCATTCGAGCAGCCGGACGTAACAGGCACGATCTACTTCGTTGAGGTGCGCATAAACTTCTTTCACAAACGGCACCAGCAACACGTCCAACTCAAGCATGCCGCGGCGGCTGTGCCAGTAGAGGCGATTCAGTTCAACATCTTCGACCATGGAGCGCTCCTCAAATAGGCGGCAAGTATACAGCCCCGGACAGTGTCGAACAGTCGGCTTTGGTCGGGCACCACCTCCTTTTGTGAACTACCCATTTCCAGGGCGCCACCTTATGATGTCCCCCAGACTCTTTACCCTGCGATGACTCATGGCCGATTCTGCTTTTTTCTGCACCCTGTCTCACGAAGGCGTTCTCGCGGTCCGCGGCGTGGATGCTGGTAAATTCCTGCAAGGCCAATTGACCTGCAACCTCAATTACTTGAGCGATACCCAGGCTAGCCTTGGCGCACGCTGCACGCAAAAAGGCCGGATGCAGTCGAGTTTCCGCATCCTGCTGGAAAGCGACGGCGTTGTGCTGGCCATGGCCACCGAACTGCTGGAACCGCAGTTGGCCGACCTGAAAAAGTACGCCGTGTTCTCCAAATCCAAACTGACCGACGAAAGCGCCGCCTGGGTCCGTTTCGGGATCGACCATGGCGATACCGCGCTGAGCAGTCTCGGTCTTGAATTACCGGCAGACACCGACAGTGTCGTGCGTCACGAAGGCCTGATCGCCATCCGCGTCTCGCCGGATCGCGCTGAACTGTGGGTCGCCGCCGATCAAGCCGACGCAATCAAAGGCAAGCTGTCCACCCTGTTGGCCGAAGGCAATCTGAACCAATGGCTGCTGGGCCAGATCCGCGCAGGGATCGGTCAGGTGATGTCAGAAACACGCGAGCTGTTCATTCCGCAGATGCTCAATCTGCAAGCCGTCGGCGGCGTGAGCTTCAAGAAAGGCTGCTACACCGGCCAGGAAATCGTCGCGCGCATGCAGTACCTGGGCAAACTCAAGCGTCGCTTGTATCGTCTGACCCTGGAGGCCAGCGAACTGCCGGCCCCTGGCACGCCGTTGTTTTCCCCGAGCCACGGCAGTTCCATCGGCGAAGTAGTCCTGGCTGCCAATGCTGAACACACCATTGAACTCCTGGCCGTGCTGCAAGCCGAAGCGGCCGAGGGCGGGGACATTCATCTCGGTGCCCTGGAAGGACCTGCACTGAACTTGCTCGACCTGCCTTACTCACTGGATCGCGATCTAGAAATCCAGCGCTAACCGCAGCATTTGTTGCAACACCCTAGAGAAAAGAAATGAGCGATCTGGCGGAAAAGGTCCAACAGGATTTGGTTGAGGCCATCGATAACGATGACCTGGTTCTGCCAACATTACCGGAAGTGGCCCTGCAGATTCGCAAGGCCGCTGAAGACCCGGAAATCAGTGTCAGCACCCTGAGCAAAGTGATTGGCCGCGATACGGCGCTGTCGGCGCGACTGATCAAAGTGGTCAACAGCCCGCTGCTGCGCGCCACTCAGGAAGTGAACGACCTGCACACCGCAATCACTCGGCTGGGCATCAATTACAGCAGCAATCTGGCGATCGGCCTGGTGATGGAACAGATTTTCCACGCCCGCTCCGAGGTGGTCGCACAGAAAATGCGCGATGTCTGGCGCAAAAGCCTGGAAATCGCCGGGGTCAGCTATGCGCTGTGCCGCAGTTACACACAACTCAAACCCGACCAGGCGGCACTCGGCGGCCTGGTGCATCAGATTGGCGTGTTGCCGATTTTGACGTACGCCGAAGATCACTATGAACTGCTGTCCGACCCGGTCAGCCTCAACCATGTGATCGACCACATTCACCCTTTGATCGGCGTAAAACTGCTCAAGGTCTGGGAGTTTCCGGAATTGCTGGCGAAGCTGCCGGGGATGTACCTGGACTTCAACCGTCAATCCGGGCAGGTCGATTATGTCGATCTGGTGCAAGTGGCCAGCCTGTACTGCCACAAAGACACCGACCATCCACTCGCAAAAATCGATGCGTTCAACGTGCCTTCATTCAAGAAGCTTGGGATTGATCCGCAGAACGAGGCGATGTGCAAGGAACTGGAAGAGTCGCGTTCGATGTTTTACTAGCCTATATAGCGAGGGGGGCTTACCTCCATTGCTCCCCTTCACCACACACGATGCGTTCACTCTCCTGCAATAAAACTCACCCGAACCTTCAATCCTGACGGTTCACCATCGTGCAGGCTGATCTGCGCCAAATGCGCACGGCAGATCTCGCCGACAATCGCCAGGCCCAGCCCCGACCCGGCCACCTGCTGATTGCGCCGGTAAAAGCGCTCGAACACTCGATCCCGCTCATCGACCGGAATCCCAGGGCCATCATCTTCGACCTCCAGCACCGCCGGCGCCATGACCCGCAAAATCACATTGCCGCCCGACGGCGTATGAGCCAGGGCGTTATCCAGCAGATTACTCAGCAGCTCGTTCAACAGCGTCGGCTCACCGCGCAGCCACACCGGCTCGTCCGCTTCCAGTGCCAGGGCAACACCCCGCGCGTGGGCCAACGGCGCCATGGCCATGCCCAATTCGCGCGCCAACTGACTCAAATCCAGCAACTGGGCACCGCCCTCGGCAATCGCCCGGGCACCGTTTTCGACCCGAGCCAACGAGAGCAATTGGTTGGCAAGGTGAGTCAGGCGATCCGTGCCCTGGGCGGCGCTTTCCAGGGTGCTGCGCCAGGTTTCGGGTTCATTCGTGCGCAGGCCAAGCTCAAGGCGCGCCTTGAGCGCCGCCAGCGGCGTACGCAGCTCATGGGCGGCATCGGCGATGAACTGGGCCTGGCGCTCAAACTGCTCGCGCAACCGCTCGGTAAAGTGATTGAGCCCGCGCACCAGCGGCCACAACTCGCGCTGCACTTCCACCAACGGCAACGGTCGCAAATCGTCGGGCTGGCGCTCCTCCACGGCCGTGCGCAAGCGCTCCAGCGGACGCAACGCTGCACTCACCGCAAACCAAACCAACAGCAGCGCACCAATCGCCAGCATGCCAAGGCGCAGCAACGTGTCGGCGGCCAGGCTGCGCGCCATGCTGACCCGCGCCTCATCGGTTTCCGCCACACGAATTTCCGCCATGCCATTCATGTTCGGCTCGCTGACCGGCTTGAGCAGGCTGACCACCCGCACGTTCTGCCCCCGATACGTGGCGTTGTAAAAACGTGCCAGCGCCGGGTAGTCATCGGTGCGAGGCGTTCCCGGAGGCGGCGCGGGCAGGTTCTCGTAACCGGAAATCAAATTCTGGTGGATGTCATTGACCAGGTAAAAAATGCGCCCGGCACTGTCGTAGGCAAACGTATCCAACGCCACGTAAGGCACGTCGGCGCTAAGCGTTCCATCACGCTGGGAGACACCTGCCGCGATCGTTCGCGCCGACGCCAGCAACGTACGGTCATAGGCGGTGTCGGCCGCTTCGCGACCATTCCAGTACGCACTCAAGCCGCTGGCCAGCATTAACACCACCAGCAACAGCGCAAGGTTCCACAGCAACCGCCAGCGCAGGCTGCTGGGCTTATGCATCGCGGCTTTCCAGCAAGTAGCCAAGACCACGGAAGGTCACGATGGCGACCGGCTGGCCATCGAGTTTCTTGCGCAAGCGATGCACATAGATTTCGATGGCGTCCGGGCTGGCTTCTTCGTCCAGACCAAACACCTGGGAGGCCAACTGCTCTTTGCTCATCACCCGACCCGGCCGGGCAATCAATGCCTCCAGGACAGCCTGTTCGCGCGAGGTCAGGGTCAGCAACTCTTCGCCCAGCGTGAAACGCCGGGTGTCCAGGTCATAGGCCAGCACACCGCAACGCTGCTGACGCTCACCGCCCAGCACACTGCGGCGCAACAGGGCTTTGACCCGCGCTTCGAGCTCGGTCAGTTCAAAGGGTTTGGCGAGGTAATCGTCAGCGCCTAGGTTCAGGCCATGAACCCGATCCTTGACGTCACTGCGAGCGGTCAACATCAGCACCGGCAGGTTTTTCCCCCGCGAACGCAAGCGCGCGAGCACTTCAAAACCATCCATGCGCGGCAGGCCGACATCGAGAATGGCCATGGCGTACTCCTCGCTGCTCAAGGCCAGGTCTGCGGCCACGCCATCGTGCAGCACATCCACGGTCAACCCTGTGCTCTTGAGCGCCTGGGCGACACTTTCGGCTAACTGCAAATGGTCTTCGACGAGCAGAACACGCATGGATCTTTTCCTCATTCAGGGATGGTCGACGCCATTCTTTGGCGCGGAGTTTACAGCCGCAACCGCTGCTGTGAAGCCCGAAAACCGTGAAAGTCTGCTGAAAGGCTAGCGAAAGGTTAGCCCGTTAGAGTCGAGTCACGGACAGTTTCGACTGCCGTCGCTGCTGCCACACAGCGATCCGAAAAACGCCTCGAAGCGTTTTCGACAAATAAGAACAATAAACGGAGTACGACACCCATGCAGTCCTTGCAGACCCATGCTCTTGCGCCTGCCCGCCTCTCCCGTTTCAGCCACACCGCGCTTGCCAGTGCCGCCGTTCTTGCCGGCTTTTCGCCGTTGAGCCAGGCTGCCTTCTTCGAAGACAGTACGGCAACACTTGAAACCCGCAACATGTATTTCAACCGCGACTTTCGCGATGGCACCAGCGCCCAGCAATCCAAGCGAGACGAATGGGCACAAGGCTTCATGCTCAATCTGCAATCGGGCTACACCGATGGCACCGTAGGGTTCGGGGTGGATGCATTGGGCATGCTGGGGATCAAGCTCGATTCGAGCCCCGACCGTACCGGCACCGGCCTGCTGCCGACCGATGACGGGCGCGCGGTTGGCGAGTACTCCAAGCTGGGCCTGACCGGCAAAGTGAAAATCTCCGCCACGGAACTGAAAATCGGCAGCCTGATTCCGGAAATGCCGATCCTCAAGCCCAACGACGGGCGCATCCTGCCGCAGACCTTTGAAGGCGGGCTGCTGAACTCCAAAGAGCTGAAGAACCTGAGCTTCACCGGCGGGCGTCTCGACAAAGCCAAGGATCGCGACAGCACTGACTACCAGGACATCGCCCTCAACAACAAGAACAGCCGTTTTGCCGGCACCGTCACCGGCAACCACTTCGACTTTGGCGGCGTGGACTACAAGTTCACCGACAACATCACCGGCAGTTACTACTTCGCGCAACTCGATAACGTCTACAGCCAGCACTTCCTCGGCATGGTGGCCTCGGAAAAATTCGGCCCCGGCACTTTTGGCACCGACCTGCGCCTGGCCATCAGTGATGATGACGGCGAAGCCCGTGGCGGCAAGATCGACAACACCTCCCTCAATGGCCTGGTGAGCTACGCCTTGAGTGGGCACAAGTTCAGCGCCGGTTATCAGCACATGTCCGGTGACAGCGCGTTCCCTTATGTCGATGGCGCCGACCCTTACCTGGTCAACTTTGTACAGATCAACGACTTTGCCGGTGCCGAAGAACGCTCCTGGCAAGCACGTTATGACTTCGACTTCGTCAGGCTCGGCATTCCCGGCCTGACCTTCATGAGCCGTTACGTGAGCGGTGACAACATCAAGCTCAAGAACGGTGACGAAGGCAAAGAGTGGGAACGCAACTCCGAGATTAAATATGTAGTACAAAGCGGCGCTCTCAAGGATGTCGCCGTGCGCCTGCGTAATGCCACCTACCGCTCCAACTACTCCGCTCGCGATGCCGACGAAGTGCGTCTGCTGGTGAGCTATAGCGTTGCCCTTTGGTAATTCAGCACGTCCATAACAACAACTCCCAAGGAGACTTGAATGAACCTATCAATGCGTAAAGTTGCTCTCGCCGCCAGTTGCATGCTGTTTGCCGGTCAATTGATGGCCGAACCCAAGCGCCCGGAATGCATCGCCCCGGCCTCGCCGGGCGGTGGTTTCGACCTCACGTGCAAACTGGCGCAGAGCGCGCTGGTCAACGAAAAGCTGCTGACCAAACCGATGCGCGTGACCTACATGCCCGGCGGTGTCGGCGCGGTAGCGTACAACGCGGTGGTCGCCCAGCGTCCCGCCGATGCCGGCACGCTGGTGGCGTGGTCCAGCGGTTCATTGTTGAACCTGGCCCAAGGCAAGTTCGGGCGTTTCGATGAAACCAACGTGCGCTGGCTCGCCGCCGTAGGCACCAGTTACGGCGCCATCGCGGTTAAAAGCGATTCGCCTTACAAGACTCTGGACGACCTCGTTCAGGCGCTGAAAAAAGATCCGAGCAAAGTGGTGATCGGTTCCGGCGGCACCGTCGGCAGCCAGGACTGGATGCAAACCGCACTGATCGCCAAGGCCGCCGGGATCAACCCGCGTGACCTGCGTTACGTGGCGCTCGAAGGCGGCGGTGAAATCGCCACCGCCCTGCTCGGCGGCCACATCCAGGTCGGCAGCACCGACATCTCCGACTCCATGCCGCACATCCAGAGCGGCGACATGCGCCTGCTGGCCGTGTTCGCCGAAAAGCGTCTGGACGAGCCGGAAATGAAAGACATCCCGACCGCCAAAGAACAAGGCTACGACATTGTCTGGCCAGTGGTTCGCGGCTTCTACCTCGGGCCGAAAGTCAGCGACGAAGACTACGCCTGGTGGAAAGCTGCCTTCGACAAGCTCCTGGCTTCCGAAGACTTCGCCAAGCTGCGCGATCAGCGTGAACTGTTCCCGTTCGCCATGACCGGCCCGGAGCTGGACACCTACGTGAAGAAGCAGGTTGCGGACTACAAAGTGCTGGCCAAAGAGTTCGGCCTGATCCAGTGATCGCCTCTGTCTAGCGGCTGCGGCCCCGTTTCGCGGGGTCGCGGCACAGGAGTTTCCCATGCTCTTACAACGCATTTTTGCTGCGGTGCTGTTGCTGGCCTGCGCTGGCCTGGCGCTGATGGCGTGGCCGTATCAAGCGGCATTTTCCTACGAACCGGTGGGGCCTCGGGCCTTTCCACTGTTGATGCTCGGGCTGATGGGCCTGGCGCTGCTGTACATGGTATTTCGTCCGGCGCCGATCAAACATGACGACGATGCACCACCGATGGACCGCGAAACCTTGACCAAAATCGGTATCTGCGTCGTGTTGCTGTTGGTATTCGCCGGCACCTTCGAACCCCTGGGTTTCATTGTCGCCAGCACCTTGATCGGTATCCCGATGGCGCGCCTGTACGGCGGCCGCTGGTTGCCCAGCATCGTGATCATCACGCTAATGGCCGTCGGCCTTTATCTGCTGTTCGACAAGTTGATGGACGTGCCGCTGCCGCTTGGCGTGCTCGACGTTCTGGAGAACTGATATGGATACTCTTGGCTATTTGGGTCAGGGTTTCGGCGTTGCGCTGAGCCCGTACAACCTGGTGACTGCCCTGTGCGGCACCCTGATCGGCACCGTCGTTGGCTTGTTGCCGGGCCTGGGTCCGATCAACGGCGTGGCGTTGTTGATCCCGATCGCATTCGCCCTCGGCCTGCCACCGGAATCGGCACTGATCCTGCTGGCGGCGGTTTACCTGGGCTGCGAATACGGCGGGCGGATCAGCTCGATCCTGCTGAACATTCCCGGCGAAGCCTCTACCGTCATGACCACCCTCGACGGCTACCCGATGGCCCGCAAAGGCCTGGCCGGTGTCGCACTGTCGTTGTCCGCGTGGAGCTCGTTCATCGGTGCGTTCATCGCCACCTGCGGCATGGTGCTGTTCGCCCCGCTGCTGGCGAAATGGGCGATTGCCTTTGGCCCGGCGGAATACTTCGTGTTGATGGTATTCGCCATTGTCTGCCTGGGTGGCATGGCCGGTGACCGACCGCTGAAAACCTTTATCGCTGCGTTGATCGGTCTGTTTCTGTCGAGCGTCGGTATCGATGCCAACAGCGGCGTGTACCGGTTCACCGGGGACAACATCCACCTGACTGACGGCATTCAATTCGTGGTGTTGGTGTTGGGGCTGTTCTCTATCAGCGAAATCCTCCTGCTGCTGGAAAAAACCCATCATGGCCAGGAAGCTGTGAAAGCCACCGGCCGCATGATGTTCAACTTCAAGGAAGCCTCGGCAGTGTTCGTGGTGAACCTGCGTTGCGGCGTTCTGGGCTTCATCATGGGTGTGTTGCCGGGTGCCGGCGCAACCTTGGCCAGCGCCGTGGCCTACATGACCGAGAAACGCATCGCCGGGGCCAAAGGCACGTTTGGCCAGGGTGATATGCGTGGCCTCGCGGCACCGGAAACCGCCATCGGTGGCGCAGCATGCGGCGCTCTGGTGCCAATGCTGACCCTCGGCGTTCCGGGGTCGGGCACCACGGCGGTGATGATCGGCGCTCTGTCGCTGTACAACATCACGCCGGGGCCGCTGCTGTTCCAACAGCAACCCGACATCGTCTGGGGCCTGATCGCCTCGTTGTTCGTCGCCAACATCATGCTGGTGATCCTCAACATCCCGATGATCCGCATCTTCACCCGCATCCTCGCCGTGCCGAACTGGGCGCTGGTGCCGGTGATCGCAATCATCACCGGGATCGGTGTCTACGCGGTGCACGCCACCACGTTCGACCTGTTCCTGATGATCGGCATCGGTATCTTCGGCTACATCCTGCGCAAGCTGGATTTCCCACTGTCGCCGATCCTGCTGGGCTTCATCCTCGGCGGCCTGATGGAACAGAACCTGCGTCGCGCCCTGTCGATTTCCAACGGTGCACTGGAAATCCTCTGGTCCAGCCCGATCACCTTCGGTTGCTGGGTCCTGACCGCGATCATGCTGCTGATGCCACTGCTGCGGATCTGGCGCAAACGTTCGGCCGCTCAGCGCGCAATCGCCGATGTCTGATCGAACACCGCTCAAAGCCTGGTGGGGAACACCGCTGGTCGGTCTGCTGGGCGGTTACCTCGCCAGCCAGATCGGCTGGCCGCTGCCCTGGATGGTCGGCTCGTTGCTGGCGATCATCCTGGTGCGCTGCCTGACGCCCTGGCAATTGGCGGAAATCCCTGGCGGCCGCAAGTGCGGCCAGTGGATTGTCGGAATCGGGATCGGCCTGCACTTCACCCCGGTGGTGATGGAGCAGGTACTCAGTCACTTCGGCTTGATCTTCTTCGGTGCGTTGGTCACCAGCCTGTCAGCCGTGGTCGGCGTATGGTTGATGCGGCGTACCGGTGAGGATCGCGCCACCGCATTTTTCTCCAGCATGCCCGGCGGCTCCGGCGAGATGGTCAACCTCGGCGCGCGCAATGGCGCAGTGCTCAGTCGCGTGGCGGCAGGGCAAAGCCTGCGGGTGCTGGTGGTGGTGCTGTGCGTACCGGCAGCCTTCAAATACTTGCTGGGTGACGGCGCGCCGGTGTTGCACGCAACGGCCGTCGACTGGCGGTGGCTGGCCTTTTTATTCCCGGCAGGCGCCCTGGCGGCGTGGCTCTGGGAGCGCTTGCGTCAACCCAACCCATGGTTGTTCGGGCCGTTGCTGGTGAGTGCGGCGGTGAGCATCGGTTGGGATCTGCATATCGGTTTGCCACACGGCGGCAGCCAGATCGGCCAATGGCTGATTGGCAGCGGCCTGGGTTGTCACTTCAACCGTCAGTTTTTCCGGCGCGCGCCTTCCTTCATGGGCCGAACCTTGATCGGCACAGTGCTGACCATGTTGATTGCCACGGCGGCTGCCTTGGGGTTGAGTGCGTTGACTCATCTGGATCTGCGTTCATTGACGTTGGGCATGATGCCCGGCGGGATCGCGGAGATGAGCCTGACGGCGGAGACCCTGCAATTGTCAGTACCGCTGGTAACGGCGATGCAGGTGATGCGGTTGTTGTTTGTGTTGTTTCTGGCCGAGCCGTTGTTCAAATACTGGAACCGCGAGAGCATGCCTTAGCGGAGGCTTGTGATACCCGCCAGGAAAGAGTTTGCTACCATCTCTGCTTCGGGAGAGGTGATTAGATGCACATCAGCAAACTACAGATAGAAAACTTGCGGTCTTTCGAGAAGGCCACCCTTGAATTCAATCTGCCGGGCACCAAAGACCTCCAATACCCTAACGTCAACGTATTGCTGGGGGACAATGGTCTCGGCAAGACCAGCATTCTAAAAGCTGTTGCACTTGCGGTACTCGGACCGTTGCTGAGCGGCAACTCTGGTTTTGTACCTGAAGGCTTGATCCGGCGTGCTCCGGCGAAGATCGCCGGTAAGGTCAACCTCAAGAAAAACACAGCCATTCTGACCGCCGACATCATCTCGACCGTAGAAGAACGACCGCTGAAAGCTGCGACGGACCTCATGCCCGAAACGTTTTCAGTGAGTACCGAAGTCCGCACGGTCAGCTCGGTAGAGCGGATGAGCTGGCATATGTCGCCAAAGAGCGCGGATGAAACGATCGAGGCGATGCAGCTCGATGAAAAAAGCCCGGCCTTTTTCATTGTCGGATATGGAGCTACCCGCCGTGTGGAAGCATCCGCACGGGTGGATGAAAGTGCCCGAACCCGATCCCGTCTACGTCGTTACGAACGCGTTGCAGGCCTTTTCGAAGACCACCTGACGCTCATGCCGCTGTCTTACTGGCTGCCGGCCTTTTCCGTGGAAAACAAGGGCCGTTACAAGCAAGTTATCAATCTGATCAATGAACTGCTGCCACCGGCCTGCCAAATTCAAACGCAACCAACGGGCCGTGAACACTTGTTCGAAATGAACGGCATCGTTCTGCCCTTCCGCGCCTTGTCTGATGGGTACAGGGCCTATATCGGCTGGATCGGCGACATGCTGTTCCACGTCTGTAAAGGTATCGCCAGTGGCTTGAAACTGAGAGAAATGCGCGGCGTGATCATGGTCGATGAAATCGATCTGCACCTGCATCCCGAATGGCAGCGCAGCGTAGTGCCCACACTGGCCAAGGCACTCCCGAACGTTCAGTTCATCCTGACGACCCATAGTCCGTTGGTCGTCGGCTCATTGATGTCGCAAAACCTGTTTGTGCTGGCAGAGGAAAACGGCTCGACCATTGTCAAGCGGCTGCCCGAACATGTGCGTGGAAAAAGCGCCGAGCAAATTCTGCTGTCGCCCTACTTCGGCCTTGATAGCACTCGGGCGGCGCCCGTGGCGGATAAGCTCAACGAACTGGCTCGCCGAGCGGTGTCGGGCAATGTTAAAGCCTCTGTCGACTACCTGAGAGTGCTCGCCGAAGGCATGTCCTTCGAAGACATGGCAAAACCGCAAAAGGTCCAAGTGGCCACTGCTCGTGTTCGACGCCCGCGCGCTGTCAAAGCCAAGCCTGAAGTTGTTGCTCAACCGCAGCGCAGTAAGCAGGCAGAGTCCAAAGAATGATCCGTTACCCCATTTCGGAAGCTGAGCTGATTGCATTAATCAACGGCAAAAAACCGAACTGGTTGGGTCGTGCCCAGCAGCGAACCCAGCACTACGTCGATGCGGGCGGCTATACCGATGACTCGGACTTCTGGGGAGAAATCAAACAGGTCTACATTACGCTGCAGCACGAAAAATGCGCGTACTGCGAGACCAAGCTTCAAGGCGCGGTATTGGCGAGCAAAGTCCATGAAGTGGAACACTATCGCCCCAAAAGCGAAGTCAAGACCTGGCCCAATCACAACGTCGAGCACTGGAAAAAATTCAAACCTGCCTGGACGACTGGTGCAGGCAGCAAAGTCGGGTATTACAAGCTCGCTTACCATCACTTGAACTATGCCATTGCCTGCACCCGCTGCAACTCCACGCTCAAGTCGAGCTACTTTCCGATTCGCGGCAATCGCGACACTCAGAACGGCGATCCGGCGGACATGCAGGATGAGTCGGCGCTGTTGCTCTATCCGGTTTCAATGACCGACGCCGACGACCCTCAAGACATCATCACCTTCAATGGCGTGCTAGCCGTTCCGAAACACAACTCCGGCCCCGCCTATGAACGTGCAGTCACCAACATCGAGTTCTTTCAGCTTAACCATGAGGACCTCACTTCACGCCGGGCCGAAGAAATCAGGACATGTTGGCTAGCACTGCAAATGTCGAGAAACGTCCCGCAAGACAAGCAAATGTATGACGACACAATCGCATTGATGTGCAGCCCTGAAAGTGCATTCAGTTCATGTGTGTCCGCCTTTTTTTTACTCAGTCAAACCGATTATCCAGTGGCGGAAACAATGGCCAGATTCATCATCAAGGCGCTGTTAACAAAACAACCGCTGACGCCCTGATTTATTGCCTACGCGAAACCGAAACCTCTCAAACTGGCGGCAACCGCCACTCAATCGGCGTCTCGCCATTCTGCTCAAGAAACTTGTTGGTGCGGCTGAAGTGTCCACATCCGAGAAAACCGCGATAGGCCGACAGCGGTGACGGGTGCACCGAGGTCAGCACCAGATGCTTGGTGGCATCGATCAGCTTCTGTTTGCTCTGGGCATGAGCGCCCCACAGCATGAACACCAGGTGCGGTTGCTGCTGGCTGACCACTTCAATGATCCGGTCCGTGAAAAACTGCCAGCCCTTGTCCTTGTGCGCGTTAGCGTTGGCGCGCTCCACGGTCATGGTGGTGTTGAGCATCAGCACGCCTTGGTCGGCCCAGCTCTGCAAATAGCCATGGTTGGGAATATCGATGTTCAGGTCGCGTTTCAATTCCTTGTAGATGTTTACCAGCGACGGCGGCGACGGCACACCCGGTTGCACCGAGAAGCACAAGCCGTGCGCCTGGCCCGGGCCGTGATACGGGTCCTGACCGAGGATGACGACCTTGACCTTGTCCAGCGGCGTAGAGTTGAGTGCGTTGAAAATCATCGGGCCCGGTGGATAGATCTCCTTGCCCGCCGCGCGCTCCTGTTGCAGGAAATTACGCAACTCTGCCATGTAGGGCTGGTCGAATTCGGCACGCAGTGCCTCCTTCCAGCTCGGTTCGAGTTTGATACGGTCGTCAGCAGTCATGGTTACATCCGGCAAAAACAATGGGGCGAACCCTAGGAAAGCCCATCACGCTTGTCAATTGATCTGACGCACATCCGGCACTTTCCCACACAGCGATCATACTTAACCCTCAAATTCCCGATCGAGGTCACGATGAATCTGCACTTCGAAGAACTCACTGGCACCGACGGCGCTCGCATCGGCGTCGCCAGCCTCGATGCCGAAAAATCCCTCAACGCCCTGTCCCTGCCGATGATCAACGCCCTGCGCGATCAAATGGACGTCTGGGCCAAAGACCCGCAAGTTGTCTGCGTGTTGATGCGTGGCAACGGCGCCAAGGCATTCTGTGCCGGCGGTGAAGTGCGCAGCCTGGTGGAGGCCTGTCGCGCCCATCCCGGGGAGGTGCCACCGCTGGCCGCGCACTTCTTTGCGGCGGAATATCGCCTGGACTTCAAACTGCACACCTACCCGAAACCGTTGATCTGCTGGGGCCATGGTTATGTGCTCGGCGGCGGGATGGGGCTGTTGCAGGGTGCGAGTATCCGCATTGTCACGCCAAGCAGTCGGCTGGCGATGCCCGAGATCAGCATCGGCTTGTACCCGGACGTCGGCGCCAGTTGGTTCCTGTCGCGGCTGCCCGGCAAGCTCGGATTGTTTCTGGGCCTGACCGGCGCCCATATGAACGGGCGCGATGCAATCGACCTGGACCTGGCCGACCGCTTCCTGCTCGATGAACAACAGGAGGAGCTGATCGAAGGGTTGCTGCAATTGAACTGGCAGGAACAGACGCCGATGCAGCTCAACAGTTTGCTCAAGGCCTTGCAGCAAGAAGCGGTTGCGCAACTGCCCGAAGCCCAGTGGCTACCGCGGCGCCAGCGCATCGACGAACTTTTGGACGTCAGTGATGTGAGTTGCGCCTGGAAAGCCATCAGCCTGCAACGCGACAGCTCCGACCTGCTGCTCAATCGTGCCGCAAAAACCATGAGTGAAGGCTCGCCGCTGACCGCTCATCTGGTCTGGGAGCAAATCGCCCGGGCCCGGCACCTGTCGCTGGCTCAGGTTTTTCAGATGGAATACACCATGAGCCTCAACTGCTGCCGACATCCGGAGTTCAGCGAGGGCGTGCGCGCACGGTTGATCGACAAGGATCAGAAACCGCACTGGCACTGGCCGGACATCAACAACGTGCCGGATGCCGTGGTGCAGGCGCACTTTCATAAAGTCTGGGAAGGACGGCACCCGTTGGCGGATTTGTCGGAATACTGAAATCCGGGCATAAAAAAAGCGGCGCTTGATGCGCCGCTTTTGTTTGAGCGATTACCGGTTGCCGCCTCGGCCCATGTGATCGCCGCGCCCGTCGTGATGGCGTCCACCCCCTCGATTGTCATTATCCCAGCCTCCTCGGCTGCCATTGTTCCAGCCACTTCGATGATGACCGTCCCAGCCCTGATTCTGATGAGACCGGTAATAGCTCCGGGATTGGTAATAGCGCGGGGCCGGTTGATAGACGCGCGGCTGATAGTAATAACGCGGTGTTGGCTGGTAATACCGCGCGGGGGGCGCGTAGTACCGGGGCGGTGGCGAGTAATAACCACCGCCACCTGAATAGTAGGAACTGCCACCAGCGTAATAGGCGGGTGCAGGCGAGGTATAACCATCTGAATAGTAGCTGTCTCCTCCATCGGAATAGGGCACGCACGCACCAAGAGACAATCCCGATAAAGCAATCAGCAGAATTTGGCGGAGCTGTTTTCGACAGAGCATGGCGGCCTCCTGGACCGCGAGTGAGCCGTACCAGCGACGCTGGCAGGCGGCAGTCAATTATTCGGTGACTGTCGAAAGATCAGACCTCCGTTTCCTGAATCTGGTGCGTTCACGAAACAGATTGAAACATCTGTCCGATGAAAGGTTTTTCATCTATTCACACCCTGATTAATGGTGCCCGCCGTGATATCCACCGCCGTAATAACGCGAGCCGTGACCGCCGTGATAGCCGTGGTTGTAGTAGCGATAACCCCCGTAATAACGCGGGCCGTAATAGCCGTGGTTGTAGTAAGGCGAGTAGTAGTAAGGCGCGTAATAACCGGGGTAGTAATAAGGTGCGGAGTACGCATCGTAAGGGTCTGCGTAGTAGTAGCAGCCAGACACCCCCAGACCGAGCAACACATAGAACACGATTCGACGCAGCATGACGGCCTCCGAAAAGACCCTGGACAGCAGCCGACAATGGCCGGCTGACACTGCTTTTGACTGAGAATCCGCCATCAAGTGCTGTGCCGCAAAATCCTTCAGATCAGCGGGCGATGCGTCCCATTGCGGTGCAATCGCGCACCATCACAAGGCAACCGTAAGCCTCTTTTCCGACGCGGCTACGCGCCATCCCCCACGTTAGAGCGCTCAAGACGAGTTGGCACGCCTCTCGCTTTAGCAACTGCGTGCAGGAGTTCATTACAGGTTCGCGGCACCACAATTTGCAATGGCTGACTAGGGTTCCGGCTCGCTGAGCGAGTGACTGGTCCGAGAGTTGGCGACCTCCAGTTGAGGTTACACGGCGGGACAAAAGCCCGGGAGACAAGCCACCGTTCGCGGTGCCGCGTTGACTCCTGCCCGCCCTCGATCAACTGGAGAACCACCCATGTCCCAGCTACGTTTCCCCGCCCTGCTCGCCGCGGCCTTTGCCGCCCTCGTGAGCGTCTCGTCCCAGGCTGCCCCGAAAGACCATTTCAGCGTGTGCTGGACAATCTATGCCGGCTGGATGCCCTGGGAATACGCCGGCAGCCAAGGCATCGTCGACAAATGGGCGAAGAAGTACGGCATCAAGATCGATGTGGTGCAGCTCAATGACTACGTCGAATCCATCAATCAATACACTGCCGGCCAGTTCGACGGTTGCACCATGACCAACATGGACGCGCTGACCATTCCGGCCGCGGGCGGCGTCGACAGCACCGCGCTGATCGTCAGCGACTTCTCCAACGGCAACGACGGCATCGTGCTCAAGGGTGACGGCAAGAAAGTCACCGACCTCAAGGGCATGGACGTCAACCTGGTGGAGCTGTCGGTTTCCCACTACCTGCTGGCCCGGGCGCTGGATTCGGTGGACCTCACCGAGAAAGACCTGAAAGTGGTCAACACCTCCGACGCCGACATTTCCGCCGCGTTCAACACCGAACAGGTCAACGCCGTCACCACCTGGAACCCGATGCTCTCGGACATCAAGGCCAAGCCTGCCGTGACCGAAGTCTTCAACTCCAGCCAGATCCCCGGCGAAATCATGGACATGATGGTGGTCAACAGCGCCACGCTCAAAGACAACCCGGCCCTGGGCAAAGCGCTGACCGGTGCCTGGTTTGAAGTCGTCGAGTTGATGAACGCGAAAAACGCCGCCAGCAAAACCGCACTCGAACACATGGCCAAAGCCTCGGGCACTGACCTGACCGGTTTCCAGGCGCAACTCGACACCACCAAATTGTTCGCCACGCCCAAAGAGGCCCTGGACTTCTCCACCAGCAAACAACTGCCGGAAACCATGCGCAAAGTCGCCGAGTTTTCGTTCCAGCACGGCTTGCTCGGCGAAGGCGCCAAGGACACCAGTGCCGTCGGCATGGCGTTCGCCAATGGCGTGACCAGCGGCGACAAGGGCAACCTCAAGCTGCGTTTCGACCCGACCTACGTGCAGATGGCTGCCGACGCCAAGCTGTAATCACGAGGAGCTGGCCATGCGCCTGATCAATCGCCATCCGGATCGTCCGAGCCGCCTGTTGTTGGTGATCCTGCCGTTCGCTCTGGTGCTGTTCGCCTACTTCATGGGCTCGGCCGAGCGGCTGACGGACAACCCCAACGACAAGCTGCTGCCCAGCGCCGTGCAGATGACCGATGCAGTGAAGCGCCTGGCCTTCGTGGCCGATGCACGAACCGGCGAATACCTGCTCTGGCAGGACAGCGCCTCCAGCCTGCGTCGGTTGGCCATCGGCCTCGGTATCAGCGCCCTGGCCGGGCTGTGCCTGGGCATGGCGGCCGGGACCCTGCCGCTGTTCGGCGCGCCGTTGTCACCGTTGTTGACGGTGCTGTCGATGGTGCCACCGCTGGCCATCCTGCCGATTCTGTTCATCGTCTTCGGGCTGGGGGAATTGTCGAAAGTGATGCTGATCGTGATCGGCATCACCCCGGCCCTGGCCCGTGATCTGGAACAGCGCGCCCGGGAAATTCCCGTGGAGTTGC
Source organism: Pseudomonas sp. C9 (assembly GCF_002000165.1). Lineage (NCBI taxonomy): Bacteria > Pseudomonadati > Pseudomonadota > Gammaproteobacteria > Pseudomonadales > Pseudomonadaceae > Pseudomonas > Pseudomonas sp. C9. The sequence goes on from NZ_MPAK01000001.1 coordinate 1,679,881, forward strand.
TGATCAAGGCCCAGACCCTTGGCGCCTCGACCTGGACCCTGATGCTGCGCGTGGTGCTGCCGCAACTGTTGCCGCGCCTGCTGATCTCGATGCGGCTGATGCTCGGCTCGGCGTGGTTGTTCCTGATCGCCGCCGAAGCCATCGCCTCCACCGACGGCCTCGGCTATCGGATTTTCCTGGTGCGCCGTTACCTGGCGATGGACGTGATCCTGCCTTACGTGGTGTGGATCACCCTCCTCGCCTGGCTGATGGACTGGGGCCTCAAGCGCCTGACCCAGCGTGCGTTCCCTTGGTATGAAGGAGCACGCGCATGAGCTTCATCACGGTGAAAAACGTCTGGCAGCAATACGCCGATCAGGTGGTGCTCGAAGGCCTGCACCTCAACGTCAACGAGGGTGAATTCTGCACCCTCGTGGGCGCCTCCGGTTGCGGCAAATCGACCTTCTTGCGCCTGTTGCTCGGCCAGGAACGCGCCAGTCGCGGCGAGATTCTGCTCGACGGCCAAGCCCTGGCCGGCGAGCCGGATTCGAGCCGTGGCGTGGTGTTCCAGCGCTACTCGGTGTTCCCGCATTTAACGGTGCTGGACAACGTCATCCTCGGCCTCGAACTGCCGCGCTCGCCCCTGCTCGGACGCCTGTTTGGCAGCGCCAAACGTGACGCTCGGGAACAGGCCGCGGTGTTGCTGCACAAAGTCGGCCTCGGTCATTCGCTGGACAAATACCCGGCGCAATTGTCCGGAGGCATGCAACAACGGTTGGCCATCGCCCAGGCGCTGATCATGAAACCGCGCGTGTTGCTGCTCGACGAACCCTTCGGCGCACTCGATCCGGGCATCCGCAAAGACATGCACGCCTTGCTGCTGGAGCTGTGGCGCGAGACGCAACTGACGGTGTTCATGGTCACCCACGACCTGTCCGAAGGCTTCAGCCTCGGCACGCGCCTGCTGGTGTTCGACAAGGTCCGCATCGACCCGCACGCCCCCGGTGCCTATGGCGCACGCATCACCTACGACATCCCTTTGAACAGCGACCGCCGCGCCACCCGCGCCGCCGTCGACGCCCTGCCGATGCCGCTGGCAGGCACGCTTCGTACCGCTTAGAGGAATCTGCAAATGACTGATTCGACCTTACTGTTCACGCCCTTCGCCGAAGAATTGCTGCCCGGTGGCGGCCACCGTTCGTTCGTGTTGAAACGCGGCCAACTGCTGCGCCTGACCGATCTGCGCGGCGGGGCCAACGTCAGCCTGACGCTGCTCAACGCCAACGAAAAAACCGAACGCCTGAACCTCCCCGACAGCCTCAAATGCCAACACACTGCCAAGCTCACTCGCGGCCATTGCCTGTACTCGGACATGGGCCGCGTACTGGCCGCCATCACTGCCGACACCTGCGGCTGGAGCGACAGCCTCGGCGGTGTGCTCTGCGCTGAAGAAGTCGCCGAAAAATACGGCGCGGGGCGCTATCAGGAACTGCGCAACGGCTTCTTCCGCAACGGCACTGACAACCTGCTGGTGGAACTCGGCAAGTGGGGATTGGGCCTGTCGGATTTGCTGATGACCCTCAACCTGTTCAGCCGCGTCGACGTCGACGAAGCCGGGCGCTTCCACTTCGTCGAGGGCAACTCACAGGCCGGCGACTACATCGAGTTGTACGCGCCGATGGACACATTGGTGGTGCTCACGGCCCTGCAACACCCGATGGACCCATCGCCTGAATACGCGCCAAAACCGCTGAAGCTCAGCTGGATGAACGCCGACGCCAGCGTTGCCGAACACTGCCGCACCTCGCGCCCGGAAAACGAGCGCGGCTTCATCAACACCGACCGTTTGTTCGCCTGAGGATCGCTGCCATGTCACTCGCAATCGCTACCGTTCATAACGAACCCGACACCGCGATCTACCGCGCCACCATCCCCGCCGGCGAACCGTGGCTGATGGAGGTCAAGGCCGGACAGACCTTGCGCATCCTCGACCTGGAAGGCAACCAGGCCGTCGACACCTTGTTCTACAGCGTCGCCAATCCCAAGGAACGCTACGACGTGCAACGCACGCTGCGTCGGCAAAACAGCGTGTACCTGAGCACCGGCAGCGTGCTGTATTCCAACCTCGGCAAACCGATGCTGACCATCGTCGCCGACACCTGCGGCCGTCACGACACCCTCGGCGGCGCCTGCGCGCAAGAGAGCAACACCGTGCGCTACGCCCTGGAAAAACGCTACATGCACAGCTGCCGCGACAACTACCTGCGTGCCTGCGTCCACGACGGGCGACTGGGCAAGGGTGACATCGGGCCGAACATCAACTTCTTCATGAACGTGCCGGTCACGGCGGACGGCGGGCTGACCTTTGAAGACGGCATTTCGGCGCCGGGCAAGTACGTCGACCTGCGGGCCGAGATGGACGTGATCGTGCTGATTTCCAACTGCCCGCAACTGAACAACCCGTGCAACGCCTACAACCCGACCCCTGCGGAGCTGCTGGTATGGAACTGAAATTGTTGAAGCTGCGGCGGTGGCTGTTTGCCCTGTGCCAGGCCCGCTCAGGCCAGTGCCTGAAACAACCCTGACACCGCCGAACCTGTGGGAGCGGGCTTGCCCGCGAAGGGGCCAGCACATTCGATATTGATGTCGACTGACCCACCGCTATCGCGAGCCGGCTCGCTCCTACAAGGGGACGGCGGCGTTTGAGAAATCTGATTTTTCATCCGGGACGGCCCGGATGCATCTCGAAAAACTGCGGGACGGCCCGCATCCCAGGTCGAGGCTGATGCGCTATCGCCTCCGGGGGTTATGCCATGTTCGAAAAAGTCCTGATTGCCAACCGTGGCGCCATCGCCTGCCGCATCCTGCGCACCCTGCGTGAATTGCAGGTTAAAGGCGTCGCCGTTTACTCCGAGGCCGATGCGGCCAGCCTGCACATCCTGCAAGCCGATGAAGCCCACAGCCTCGGTGAAGGCGCGGCGGCCGGCACCTACCTAGCGGTCGACAAGATCCTCGCCATCGCCAAAACCACCGGCGCCACGGCAATTCATCCCGGCTACGGTTTCCTCTCGGAAAACGCCGCGTTTGCCCAGGCCTGTGAAGACGCCAACATTGCCTTCATCGGCCCCACACCCGAACAGCTGCGCGTGTTCGGCCTCAAGCACACCGCCCGCGCCCTGGCCAAACAACACGGTGTGCCGATGCTCGAAGGCACCGAACTGCTCGACAGCCTCGACGCAGCCCTGATCGCCGGCGAACAGGTTGGCTACCCGGTGATGCTCAAAAGCACTGCCGGCGGTGGCGGTATCGGCATGCGCGTGTGCCGCAGCGCTGCGGAACTGAGCGAATCTTTCGAAGCGGTGAAACGCCTCGGCCAGAACAACTTCAGCGATGCCGGCGTGTTCATCGAGAAGTACATCCAGCGTGCGCGGCACCTTGAAGTCCAGGTGTTCGGTGATGGTCGCGGCGAGGTGATTGCCCTCGGCGTGCGCGACTGCTCGGTGCAGCGCCGCAACCAGAAAGTCCTCGAAGAAACCCCGGCGCCGAACCTGCCGGAAGGCATGGCCGACGACCTGTGCGCAGCGGCGATCAAACTGGCGAAAGCGGTGAACTACCGCAGCGCCGGCACCGTGGAATTTGTCTTCGACAGCGAAGATCAGCGCTTCTACTTTCTTGAAGTGAACACCCGTTTGCAGGTCGAGCACGGCGTTACTGAACAGGTCTGGGGCGTCGATCTGGTGCGCTGGATGGTCGAACTCGCCGCCGGTGATCTACCGCCGCTGCGTGAGTTGAGCCAAGGGTTGAGAGCCGAGGGGCACGCGATTCAGGCACGTCTGTATGCCGAGGACCCGGGACGCGATTTCCAGCCCAGCCCGGGCTTGCTCACCGCGGTGAATTTCCCGGCCGCCAACGGCATTCAACTGCGCATCGACACCTGGGTCGAGGCCGGTTGCGAGATCCCGCCGTACTTCGACCCGATGATCGCCAAGGTCATCAGTTGGGCGCCGACCCGCGAAGAAGCACGCGCCGATCTGCATCAGGCATTGAGCGACAGCCTGCTGTATGGCGTGGAAACCAACCGCGATTACCTGCGCCAGATTCTGCTGGATGCGCCGTTCGCCAGTGGCCAACCGTGGACGCGTTGCCTGGAAGGCCTGAGCTATCAGGCCAACACTTTTGAAGTGTTGAGCGCCGGGACCCAGACCAGCGTTCAAGACTATCCCGGTCGCCTCGGCTATTGGGCGGTGGGCGTGCCGCCGTCGGGCCCGATGGACAGTCGCGCATTGCGTCTGGGCAATCTCCTATTGGGTAACGAAGAAGGTGCCGCCGCCCTCGAAATCACCATGACCGGGCCGTTGCTGCGCTTCAACTGTGATGCGGTGGTGGCGGTCACCGGCGCGGTTATCCCGCTGACGTTGAACGGCGAAACTGTCGCGATGTACACCGCGCTGTTGATTCCGGCCGGTGCCACGTTGAGCCTCGGCACGATGGCCGGCGCCGGCGCCCGCAGCTATCTGTGCGTGCGCGGTGGCCTGCAGGTTCCGGATTACCTGGGCAGCAAAAGCACCTTCACCCTCGGTCAGTTTGGCGGGCATGGTGGTCGCGCCTTGCGCGCCGGTGACGTGTTGCATGTGCCAACGTTGAGCGACCGTAGTGTCGGTGCGGAACTACCTGAAATCGCTGAGTTGCCCGCGGTGCGGCAAATCCGCGTGATCTACGGCCCGCATGGCGCACCGGAATACTTCACCGAACGCTACATCGGCACGTTCTTCTCGACCCAATGGGAAGTGCACTTCAACTCCAGCCGCACGGGTGTGCGGTTGATCGGGCCGAAGCCTGAATGGGTGCGCGCCGACGGCGGTGAAGCGGGTCTGCATCCGTCGAATATTCATGACAATCCGTATGCCATCGGCGCAGTGGATTTCACTGGGGACATGCCGGTCATCCTCGGCCCGGATGGCCCGAGCCTGGGTGGGTTTGTGTGCCCGGTGACGGTGATCGAGGCGGACCTTTGGCAGTTGGGGCAATTGAAGGCTGGAGACAAGGTTCAGTTCATCCCGGTCGATATCAAAACCGCCCGCAATCTCGCCTGCAAGTGGAATACCTGTGGGAGCTGGCTTGCCAGCGATGGGGCCCGTCCAGACACCGCTTCAACTTCATCGCTGGCAAGCCAGCTCCCACAGAGTCTTATGTCGCCTGTGGTATTGGATATTGGTCAGGGGGATACGCGGTTAGTGGCGCGTCTTTCTGGGGATACTCATCTACTACTGGAAATCGGCGCCCCCGAACTCGACCTCGTCCTGCGTTTCCGCGCCCACGCCCTCATGCAAGCGCTGGAAAGCAAACACCTGCCCAGCGTGATCGACCTCACGCCGGGCATCCGCTCGCTGCAAGTGCACTACCAACCCGAGCAACTGCCGCTGGCCGACCTGCTCGGTATCGTCGCCGGTGAATGGGACGCCGTGTGCGCCGCCAAGGACCTGCAAGTGCCGTCGCGCATTGTCCATCTGCCGCTGTCCTGGGATGACCCGGCCTGTCAGTTGGCGATCGAAAAATACATGACCACCGTGCGCAAGGACGCGCCGTGGTGCCCGAGCAATCTGGAGTTCATCCGCCGCATCAACGACCTGCCCAACCTCGATGAAGTGCAGCGCACGGTGTTCGACGCCAGTTACCTGGTGATGGGCCTGGGCGACGTCTACCTCGGCGCGCCGGTCGCCACACCGCTCGACCCGCGTCATCGCCTGGTGACCACCAAATACAACCCGGCCCGCACCTGGACCGCGGAAAACTCGGTGGGCATCGGGGGCGCCTATATGTGCGTCTACGGCATGGAAGGCCCCGGCGGTTATCAGTTTGTCGGTCGCACGTTGCAGATGTGGAACCGCTACCGCGAAGTCGCCGCGTTCGACGGCAAACCATGGCTGTTGCGCTTCTTCGACCAGATCCGTTTCTACCCGGTGAGCGCCGATGAACTGCTGCGCATCCGCCGGGATTTCCCCCTCGGTCGTTTCGATCTGAACATCGAGCACTGCCAGTTGAACCTCGCGGATTACCAGGCATTCCTGAGCAAAGAAGCCGACACCATTGCTGCGTTTCGTGATCAGCAAAAAGGCGCGTTCAACGCCGAGCGCGAGCGCTGGATTGCCAGCGGCCAGGCGCACTTCGACAGCGAAGAACGGGTCGCCGAAACCACCGAAGATGCGCCACTGGCCAACGGTCAACAAAGCGTCGACAGCCACATCGCCGGCAACCTCTGGCAGGTTCAGGTGCAAACCGGCAGCCGCGTGGCCGTCGGTGACGTGCTGGTGATTCTGGAGTCGATGAAGATGGAAATCCCACTGCTGGCCCCCATGGCCGGCGTGGTGCGCGAGATTCGTTTGCAACCGGGCTCGGCGGTACGTGCCGGGCAGCGCGTCGTGGTGCTGGAACTCGACTGAACCCATTTCGAAAAGGATTAACGCCATGAACATCAATCTGCAACTCGACGCCCTGCGCAGCGCTTACAGCGACGGGACCCTCACGCCCCGGCAATTGCTGCTGAGCCTGCGCGATAAAGCGGCGGCGCTGAACCCGGACTATCACCTGTTCATCCATTTGCTCAGTATTGAAGAACTGGAGCCGTACCTCGCCGCCCTCGACGGCCACAGCATCGACAGCCTGCCGCTGTACGGCGTGCCGTTTGCAATCAAGGACAACATCGACCTGGCGGGCATTCCCACCACGGCGGCGTGCCCGGAGTTTGCTTACGTGCCCGAGCGTTCGGCGACCATCGTCGAACAGTTGTTGGCGCTGGGGGCGATCCCGTTGGGCAAGACCAACCTCGACCAGTTCGCCACCGGCCTCAACGGCAGTCGCTCGCCGTATGGCGCGTGCCCCAACAGTGTGTTGCCGGAGTATCCGTCGGGCGGTTCCAGCGCCGGGTCTTCGCTGGCGGTGGCGCTGGGCGTGGCGAGTTTTTCCTTGGGCACCGACACCGCAGGATCGGGGCGTGTACCGGCAGGTTTGAACAATCTGGTGGGCCTGAAAGCCACCAAAGGTTTGATCTCCACGGCGGGTGTGGTGCCGGCCTGTCGCACGCTCGATTGCGTCACGACCTTCACCGCGACCGCTCGCGAAGCCAGCCAATTGCTCGCGCTCACGGCACACCTCGACCCGCGCGATGAATACAGCCGCAGCAACCCGCAATGGAATGACGGCGCGGCATTCGGCACACCGCGCCCGTTCCGCTTTGGCGTACCCCGTGCGCAAGATCTGGAGTTCTTCGGTTGCCCCGAAGGCCCGCTGTTGTTCGGTGATGCCATCGACCAACTCAAGGCTTTGGGCGGTGAAGCCGTCGAACTGGACCTGTCGCCGTTTCTCGAAGCCGCACGTCTGCTTTACGAAGGGCCGTGGGTGGCCGAGCGTTACAGCGTGGCCGGCGAATTGATGGAACAAAACCCGGAAGCGGTGCTGCCGGTGATCCGTGCGGTGCTGGCCAAGGCTCCGGCGGTGACGGGCGTGCAAACCTTCCGCGCCCAGTATCGCCTGCAAGCCTTGAAGGCGCTGTGCGACACCGCACTGGCAGACCTCGATTGCGTGGTCACACCGACCATCGGCCGCCCGGTGACACGGGCGCAACTGGACGCCGAACCGGTGCTGCGCAATTCGGAATTGGGTTACTACACCAACTTCATGAACCTGCTCGATTACGCCGCTGTCGCCGTGCCCAGCGGTTTCATGGGCAATGGCCTGCCGTGGGGCGTGACCCTGTTTGGTCGGGCGTTCACCGATCAGTACTTGTTGAGCGTGGCGGATGCGTTCCAGCGTCAGCACGGTGTGACGGCGCCCACGCCAACAACCGTTGCGCGCAATGACCGGGCGCGGTTGGTGGTGTGTGGTGCGCACCTGGACGGGTTGGCGTTGAACTGGCAATTGAAGCGGCGCGGGGCGCGGTTGATCGAGACGACTTACAGTTCGCCGGACTATCAACTGTATGCGCTGGCCGGTGGCCCGCCATTTCGTCCGGGGATGGTTCGCGTAAAGTCCGGTGGCGTGGCGATTGCGGTGGAAGTCTGGGAACTGCCAAGCAGTGAATTGGGCTCGTTTTTGACCGGAATTCCGGCGCCGCTGGGGTTGGGCAAGGTGCAACTGGCGGATGGGCGATGGGAGAGCGGGTTTATCTGTGAGGCGTATGGGTTGGAAGGTGCCACCGATATCAGCCATCTTGGCGGATGGCGAGCTTATCTCGCTCAATGATCGTCCCCATGCTCTGCGTGGGAATGCATGCTGTGACGCTCCGCGTCACGCTCGCAAAGGGACGCAGAGCGTCCGGGGCGGCATTCCCACGCAGAGCGTGGGAACGATCATTCCGTTGAGGCCCGTGAGCGATCATTCGCGTTCGACATAGAGCAGTTATTTCCCGGCGGTGCCATTAGAATGCCTGCTTTGGACCATTGCCCACGGAAGTGTCATGTCGCCCCGCTCGCCTCTGTATTCTCAACGTTCGTTGGTCCTCACGCTGATCGCGCTGCTGGGCGCCGGGTTTCTTGCCACGTCCTTCCTCAGTTACTACGCCTCTCGCGCGTCGATTCGCGACAACATCGTCAACACTGAACTGCCGCTGACATCGGACACGGTCTACTCGGAAATCCAGAAAGACCTGGTCAGACCGATCCTGATTTCCTCGATGATGTCCCGCGACACCTTCATGCGGGACTGGGTGGTGAACGGCGAGCACGATCCCGAGAAAATGACTCGTTACCTCAACGAAGTCATGACGCACTACGGCGCCTACACCTCGTTCTTCATTTCCAACAGCACGCTGACCTACTACCACGCCAAAGGCGTGCTCAAACAGATCAAGGCCACCGAACCCCGTGACACTTGGTATTTTCGCGTGCGGGACATGGCCGAGCCTTACGAAATCAATGTCGACCCGGACATGGCCAACAAGGACAACCTGACCTTCTTCATCAACTACAAGGTCTACGACTACAACGACCGTTTCATCGGCGCGGCGGGTGTCGGCCTGACGGTCGATGCGGTGATCAAGCTGATCGACAAGTACCAGCAGCGCTACCAGCGCAGCGTGTATTTCGTCGACAACTTCGGGCGCCTGGTGCTCACTGGCGCCGAGGGTGGCCCACAAGGTGCACACATCGGGCAGAGCCTCAGCGAGCTCGACAGCATGAAAAGCCTGGTCAGCCAATTGCCCAAACCCCACAGCGGCAGCTACGAATATTCCGTTCAGGGCCAGGGACATTTCCTCAATGTGCGCTTCATTCCGGAGCTGAATTGGTACCTGTTCGTCGACAAACGCGAAGACGGCGCCCTCAGTGAAATCCGCCAGTCGCTGTACCTCAACCTGCTGATCTGCCTGCTCGTCACGCTGATTGTGCTGGCCCTGCTGAACCGGGTAATCAAGCGTTTTCAGGGCAAGATCCAGGCCCAGGCCACCCTCGACACACTGACTGAACTGCCAAACCGTCGAGGCTTTGATCTGTTGGCTGCACAGGCCATGCATGAAGCCCAGCGCGAGCCGAAACCGCTAACCGCGCTGCTGCTGGATCTGGACCACTTCAAGGTGTTGAACGACACCTACGGGCATCTGGCCGGCGATCAGGTGCTGATCGGCTTCGCGCGGGATCTGGAGAGCTGTCTGCGCCATTCCGACATCGTCTGCCGCTGGGGCGGTGAAGAATTTATCGTGCTGCTCAAGGACACCGACGGTGAGACCGGCCTGATGATCGCCGAGAAAATTCGCCAGCATGTCGAAACACAACGTTATGCCTACAACGATCAAGCCTTGCAGCTGTCCGTCAGCATCGGCTTGACCACGTTGCAGCCGGATGACACCTTGCACACCCTGCTCTCACGAGCCGATCATGCGATGTATCGCGCCAAGCAATCGGGCCGTAATCGCACCTGCGTGGAAATGTCTCACTCCAGCTATGAATGACCTTTATGAACCGGCCTGAACACTGCCCGGCCTGCGGCGCCTCCAACGACTGCAGCCTGGCCGACCCGCGAACCGCTGATCGCGCCTGTTGGTGCTACGGCGTCAGCATCGACCCGGCCGTGCTCGAAGCACTGCCGGCCGAACTGCGCGACGCCTCCTGCCTGTGCCCACGCTGCGCGCAGGTCGAGGCACAGCTGTAAGCAGGCCTCCGGCCGATCACGTAAGATACGCGACCCTTTTCCCACCGATCCCTTGCCATGCGCGTTGACCGTTTCCTCAGCAATCTGCCGTGCTTCAACCGTAAGCAGGTGCGCCTGTTGCTGGTGGAAAAGCGCGTGCGGATCGACGGAAACATCGTCAGCGACCCGCACGCCGACGTCCGCGAATTCAGTCGTGTTGAAGTGGACGACGACGTGCTGCAAGCCGGCAAGCCGCTGCGCCACTTCATGCTGCACAAGCCCGCCGGCTGCGTCAGCGCCACCCGCGACCCGGAACACCCGACAGTCCTCGACCTGATTCACGAGCCCGACAAGGATGAGTTGCACATCGCCGGTCGCCTGGATTTCAACACCACCGGCCTGATGCTGATCACCAATGACGGCAGCTGGTCACGACGCCTGACCCAACCGCAGACCAAACTGCCCAAGGTTTATTACGTCGAGACCGAGCAGGAGATCGGCCCGGAATATGCGTTGAAATTCACAGAAGGGCTGTATTTCGCTTTCGAGGACCTCACCACTCAACCCGCCGGGTTAGAGCTGTTGGGGCCGAAGTCGGCGCGCCTTAGCATTATTGAAGGTCGCTATCACCAGGTGAAGCGCATGTTTGGCCACTTCGACAACAAGGTGCTACGCCTGCACCGCGAGCGCATGGGCCCGCTGGAGCTGGACAATGCGCTAAAACCGGGCGAGTACCGCCCATTGCGCACCGAAGAGATTCATTTGATCTAAGCAGGCAACCGCTCAGCAGAAGTTGTCGAACAATTTACGAAAGACACTTGCGCGATGCCGCCTCCCCTGCTTGAATCAGGTCGTCAGCCGAAATGTGACTGACGAGTCACAACATACCTCTAAGAAACTTTTTGCCGGTTAGAGAACCCTCAGGTTCCGCCTCAGACCGACAGACTGCCCGCCAATAATAATACCCGTCGACCTGCTGCATGGATCGACATGGGCCTCCAAATTCCAGGCGTATGCCTACCTGTCACAAAGCTCGTGCAATCTCATTTGCGCGCATACCCGCTTGCCAGGAGTCTTATGACATGAGGCCAGAAATCGCTGTGCTGGATATACAAGGTCAGTATCGGGTTTACACGGAGTTCTATCGCGCAGACGCCGCAGAGAAGACCATTATTCTGGTCAACGGCTCGATGGCCACGACTGCGTCGTTTGCACAAACCGTGAAAAACCTTCATCCGCAATTCAACGTGGTTTGCTACGACCAGCCCTACGCGGGCAAGTCCAAGGCCCACAACCTGCACGAGAAATTGCTGACCAAGGAAGTCGAAGGGCAGATCCTCCTAGAGCTGATCGACCACTTCGGCGCCGAACACGTTCTGTCGTTTTCCTGGGGCGGTGCCGCGACCCTGGTCGCCCTCGCCCACCGGCCACGACGGATCGAAAAAGCCGTAATCAGCTCGTTCTCCCCGGAGATCAACGCGCACATGCTCGACTACCTCGAGCGCGGCGTCGATTACCTCGGCAGCCGGGACGGCGACCGGGTCGGCACCCTGGTGAACAGCACCATCGGTAAACACTTGCCGACTCTGTTCAAGCGCTTCAACTATCGGCACGTCAGCAGCCTGGCCGATCATGAATACGGGCAGATGCACTTCCACATCAGCGACCTGCTGCACAGTGATCGCCAGTGCTTTCTGAAGGCCGCGGAGAAAATCAACGTGCCGGTGCTGTTCATGAACGGCGAATGGGACGAATACACCGCCGCCGATGGCGCGCGATTGTTCGCCAACCATGTGCAACACGCCACCTTCACGACCCTGGAAGCGACCGGCCACTTTCTCGACATGGAACACAAAGCCGCCTGCCGAGACAGCCGCAATGCACTGATGGGGTTCCTGAAACCGGCACAGCATGAAAGCCGACCGCGTTACCACTACGTTCAGGACCACCATGCACTGGCTATCTGAAACAGCGTCCTCGCGAGCACGCCCCGCCCTACAGCGTTGAATGCAGTCCTGTAGGCGCGAGGCTTGCCCGCGATAGACCGTGTTGTCGTTTCGTGGGTGCTAAATGCAGCGTGCATAAAGAAAAACTTCAAATCCGTGCGCACATCTGGTACAAAGTCAGCCGCTCTGAGCGGGTGTCGTATAATGGCATTACTCCAGCTTCCCAAGCTGATAACGAGGGTTCGATTCCCTTCACCCGCTCCACTCAGATTTCAGTCTCACGTCGTTTTTTGACGGGGGATAAAAAACCGGCCTTGATGGCCGGTTTTTTTATGTCTGGGGTTTGGTGGACTCGGGTATGTGGTCAACTTGGCCAATCATTGATAAATAGATCAGTCCCCAATTTTCCACAGCTGAATAAGCATGGTTGTGCATCTCTGGCTTATCAACTCCCGCCGCATGCCCCAGGCATGACCTTGCTGACATCTTCGCGAGCCATTTCTCAGAGTAGGTCTGATACAGTCGTCCCCGTTAAATTCGTTGACAGGGAGTCAAGCATGGCAAAGCCAGCTGCACGTATCACCGACCCAACCAGTTGTCCCATGCCGGGGCACGGCTCCAAAGCTATCGCCTCTGGCTCTCCTGATGTGTTCTTCGACGGCCTTGCAGCCGCTCGCAAAGGTGACACCTGCACCTGCGGTAGTGCGTTAGCTTCAGAAGTGTCCGGCACAGTGTTAATCAACGGCAAAAATGCCGCGCTGGTCGGTACTGTCGGCACATCATGGCGATGTCGTGATCGGCGGTTCGGGCACGGTCATCATCGGAAGCTCCCATACCCCTGCCCCCTTTATTCCTCCTATGCCCATGGTCATTCACGGCAACTGGATCGGCTTTAAGATTCCCGCAGAAGAAAGCTACGAAGGGTTTGCTTGCACGGCTCACTTTGACGATGGGTCTTCCATGCCCGGCGTCTTTGACGCAAACAACTCGGTCAAATTTTCCAACCCCACCGGAAAGGCATGCCATACCTTGGCATTTGCCCAACACGAAAACACCTGCACAACCGCAGGTATCGACGGACTGCTGAACGACATTTTGGGATAAGGATATTCTAGTGACGGAACCGAACCTGGTAACCGGAAGTTATGTTGTTAAAAGCGAACATACGCTCGACCGGTCTCCCCTTGAGATGGCGGTTGCAGGCATGGAGGGGGCGGCCAGTCGTTTTTCCATCGATGCCATCAAGGACGAACGCATCCGCGCAAGCTACGAGAGCAATATTCGACGAATGTCACAGCAGATATTCGCTGAGGTGAGAGCTGGCAATATCAGCGTCGAGGACGCGACAAAGTTCAGCAATGAGATGCGCAACAAAATCATGTTCGAACACCGCAAGCTGACCTCTGCACAGGGTTTGGCCATCGTGCAAAAAAAGAAAAAGGCCGGCCGAACACACAGCGACATCCTGAACGAAAAATCTCAAACCCAGTTCCACAAGAACTACGAACAACTTTCTAAGGCTCAACAGAAAGAGGTCTTGTACAGAGCTCTGGAGCGGTCCGGCAGTGCCAATGCCAAGTTCACTTCTGGCACAAAAATCATGTCTGTCATGGGCAAGGTTGGCATCATCTTGACGGCGGTGCTGGCCACCTACCAAATACTGAACGCTGATGACAAGGCCAAGGAAACGGCGCGTCAAGCCACGATCCTGGGTGGTGGTGCGGCAGGTGGGTTTTTGGCGGGCTTGGGCATATCCGCTCTTTGTGGTCCTGGAGCTCCGGCCTGCGCAATCGCCGTAGTTCTCATCGGTAGCGTTGTCGGCGGCATCGCCGGCGGGGTCGCGGCTGACACGTTCGACGCAGAGCTAGAGGAGCTGGCCCATTGGGACATATTCTGACGCCTACGGAACGAGCGAACATCCAGATCGCGCTGGCAGAGGCCTTTGTAGACAGCACTGTCGACTACGCCTCTATCGCAGAACGAATTCGAGGCTATGACCCAAAGGACGTTGAAGAAATCTTGTACTCAGAGGTCGCGCCTGTCTGCTTCAGCAACCTTGAAACGCCCGTCCCTCCTGTTTGGAGTGGTTTTAAGGATGAATGGTTACTAGAGGAAATAGCCAAAGAACTCAAAGCGCGAGAACACAGTTGGTTTCGACGTCGCTTCGACCAGTTAAAAGTGGCATGGCTACGCTACAGCTACGGTTACATCTGGAAGGAGCTCATGAAATTTCATCGTTTCCAGTAACTGCCCCCCTAAGAATGAATTACGAATTCCTTATGAGAGTTTGTTCCCTGCTGTTGCCTGACGGGCGACCATAACGAAAAAACCGGTCCTGTGTGGCCGGTTTTTTTGTGGGCGGGATTTAGTGAAACGCTGATTCTTCATCCTGAACAAAGCAGTCAACGTCTGCCCAATCACGCGTCGATCACCCAATTCCCTGATGGCACGAAAGTGGCCAATTTCCGAAAAGGCAACGTCCTACACGACGCTGGGAATTGTCCGTACACTTGCGCATTGCTGTGCCTTTGTCACGAGGCCTATAGTCCGAGCGCGCCCAAATGGCGTATCGGGTTTGGCGACTCGATGCCTTGGTACAGGAGCCTCCGAGAATTTCTCGGAGCGCTTTTGAACGTACGTTGCTACCTCATTTTTGGTGGCTGTGCGTGGGAGACCTTAGGGTCTGCCGGTTTTACCATGGCCCGGTTCGCCAACCCGCGTACAGCTACCACCCTATTGTTTGGCGACGATTGAGTGGTAGGTCTTCCTCCTATCATGGTGATCAATCTTGAAAGAATATATGGCTCTAACCAGCAACGCCGACGATCTGCCCTCCCTCTTCGTCAACACCACCCAACCGCTGCACTCACTGCTCAGCACGGCCAGCTACAGAATACGAGCCGTGACGCAGATCCTCGAAAACCTCGCCATGCGAGGCGACATCACCACCGACGCGGTCATCCTCAGCGACTTTGCATTGCTCTGCTGCGTGCCCTTGCGCGACGGTTGCGATGTGCTGGACGTTATCGCTCGACGCATGGATGCCGAACCGTCCTGAGGTGATACCGGGCGCCTTTCGGGGCGCCCTTTGCCTTTCATGGCCTGACAGCCAGTTAAAGGAGGGCGATGAACATGCTTTATCCAATTGCGATTTCAGCAGGCGATGACCAACACGCGTGGGGCGTAGAAGTGCCTGATGTCCAGGGTTGTTTTTCGGCTGGAGAAGGACTGAACGATGCAATAGCCATGGCGCGCGAAGCCATTGAAGGCCATTTCGAAATTCTCGCGGACCAAGGATCCCCGATTCCACTGGCAAACAATGTCACCCTGCACATATCCAATCCGCAGTACGCGGAATGTGTATGGGCAGTTTTGGACATCGACAGGACTAAATACTCGGGGGAAGCCCGGTAGCATTGATAGTTGACGCCCTTCCGTCAGAATGACCGAAGCACCACTGTGGCGAGGGAGCAAGCTCCCTCACCACAGGTTCAGTGTGCTTTTACCGAGTCGCAACGATAAACAACCGTGGAAACGGCAGCAGCACCGAACCATCGCTCAACGCTGGATAGGCCTGCTCGATCGCGGTTTGATACTGCTTGAGGTACTGAGCCTTTTCCGCATCATCCAGCGGTTCGAGAAACGGCCGCAAACCGCTGCCCTTGAACCACTCGACCACGCCCGAAGCCCCGCCCGCCAGCGGGTGATGGTAGGTGGTGCGCCATACATCGACGCGCGCGCAGTGCGGTCGCACCATCGAGTAGTAATCGCTGGCACTGGCCATTTCGGTGCGCTGCCCGGCTGCGCTCGCCAGTTTGTCGGCCCACGGGCCCTCGGCGGCCACTTCACGCATCAGGCGATGGGACGGTTCGTTGAGGTTGTCAGGCATCTGGATGGCCAGGCTGCCGCCCGGCGTCAGTCTGGCGGCCAGCGAAGGCAGTAACGTCGCGTGATCGGGCAGCCACTGCAAAACCGCATTGGCAAAAATCACGTCGAACGGTCCGCTATCGTTCCAGGTACCGATATCGACGGTGTCGAACTGCACGCTGGGCAAGCGCTTGCGAGCCGCATCGATCATGTCCGGCGAACTGTCCACGCCACGCACCGTGGCGCCGATGAAGCGCTCGACCAGCAGTTCGGTCGAGTTGCCGGGGCCGCAACCGATATCAATGGCCGAGCGCGCCTCCACGGGCGGGATGGCAGCGAGCAAGTCTCGCGCCGGGCGTGTGCGTTCATCTTCAAAAGCGACGTATTGTTTGGCGGACCAACTCATTGCGTTCTCCTGCAGGTGCGGTGTTGTGGCCCGAGGCGCACCACCGGTTCGCTACGATACCTCGACCAACCTTCAAGGCCCTATCCCCGACCTTTGTCCAACCACGACAACTTGACCGCTCGTCGAGCCATACACGAGGTAGTTTTGACAGCCTCAATTTCGCATCTATAGTCCAATCGCGGCCCGTCGGAAGGAACCCGAACCCGTTAGTTTGCACGCAAGGAGCAAGGCCAGCTCATGTTCGTGACAGGTGGGTTCCGCCCGTAGTGTTTGCGCAACGACCGCAAGGCAAGCAAGCGTTGTTGTGCCTGGAAAGATGCCAGGCGTTCACTATGAAGAAGGAGCTTTACTATGTCTCGAGTCACGGACGTACTGGTTTCGATCGACACTGAAACCATCCTGAAAAACTACCCGAACATCAGCAAAAACCCTGCCGCGCCGACGATGATCGACGTCAATCATGTGTACATGGTTACCAACCAGAACAACGTGATTAATGGTCAGGCGGGTGGCGAACTGAACTTGAAAGCACAAGTGGGCGACCTGATCCGCTGGCGGGAAACCAGCCTGTCGCAGAGCTTTGAAACAGCGGTGATTTTCTACAAATTCATCGGCAATGTCGGCAACGAGCTGATCTCCACCCCCACGCCACGCAAGGCCACTGCTTGCGTGGCCGTCCCCAACACCAGTAATCCTTCAGTGCCGAGCTGCCAGAAAGTCGACAACTATTACTGGTCGTCGGAAACACTGGCGTGCGGTAGCGTGACCTACCATTTCAACTTTTTGATCGTGGATCGCGAGTGCAAGATTGTCGGCTGCTGTTCGTGGGATCCGTTCATTACCATCCGTAACTGACGAGGGTCTGGCCCCTTGGCGACAAGGGGCTTGCCGAACACGTTGCCGCCTCGACAGGAACCGGGATGTCTTGCATGAACCGACGCGGCTGCCGTCATGTACCACCATCATGAAAGGAATCCATGATGACTTCCGAACCGATCAACGCCCCCTCCTCCGCGAACAATATATTGCTGATCGTGGATGCCGAATCACTGCTTTCACGTTATCCGCAACCCAGTCTGAAACCGCCATTACCAACGGTGATTGAAGAGGGTTTCATCCTCGTCATCGGTGGAGGCAAAAGTACAATAAATGACAGTAAAATTACGTTACACACGAGTAACGAAACGACATTCCATCTCCGTGGAAGGACCATCAGCCTACTGGCCGAACACAGCGTGGTGTTTTACGAGATATCAGTGGGCGATGCCGGCGTACTGTCAGCGCCCGAATTGGTGGTCCATGGCAACCTGACGGTGCCTGTGCCCGACCCGGCAACGCCGACGGAGCCGGGTAACCACCAGGCCGATGATCATTATTGGAAATGCACTCGACGGTCCTCAGGCGTGGAGACGTGTGAGCTGAATTTCATGCTGATCGACAAAAACTGCGAGGCGCTGGGCTACTTTAGTTGGGCGGTTGAAGTGGAGTTGACGTAGCAAACAGCACTCGCGAGAAATCGGCCGCATAGAGCAATGCCGTTTGATTAATAAAATGGGAGAGCGAAGAAGGGGCCTGTGGCGAGGGAGCTTGCTCCCGCTGGGGAGCGAAGCGTCCCTAAAAATGGGACTGCTGCGCCCGAGCGCGGACCAGTCCAACGGGAGCAAGCTCCCTCACCACAAAATCAATATCACCTGACAGGTTTTTACAGGCATAGAGCAAGAGTCGTTAATCGTAATACCCAACAGTCTTCTTCAAGTGATCCGAATACTCGTAGATGTCATCAATTGAGTTGATCGCATGCCGGGTTTCATTCTTCTCTTCGTCAAATATGCCGATGTATTTCTGTGAACGATTGAAGTGCAGACGGCAGATCGGTTTACGGTTGTTATCGTCCAGCAGAATGCCGAAGTAACTTTGAGTATCGCGCTGAACAATCCGCTTGGCGTCGACAACGGAGCGCACCACAGCCCGGACGATGTGATAACCCTCCAGTTCTTCCAATGTCGTCAGCACCTTGTCCTCTGACTCGTCCCGCACATCCGCCTGCTCAGCACCGCCAGAAGTAACAGGTAAAGAGGCTAAAGCGGGTTGGATTGCACCGCTCATCGCCGACTTGAGCCGTTCGTTGATTTGGTCATTGAGAAATTGCATGACTGCTTTTCTCGTCAGCTCATGAAACTGCTCGCGGACCTTCTGAGTAATCACTCCGTCGTAGACACGCGAAGCGAACACTTTCACAAAGTCGTCATCGGGTTTGCTGACCTGTGCAGCAATGACCTTTTTGATTTGACTGACGTATTTCAACTCACCGGCGGCGCTGATGATCGAGTCCACATCGAAAGCGGATTTAGTGAGCTTCACCAGTTCCGGGACCGAGTACTCGTCGATGTCCAACAGGTCGAGTTCAAGAAATGGTTTCTCATCCATTTTGTTAGGCGCATCCAGGTCGGTGAAAAATTTGTAGACCTGACCGTTAGTGAGGATGGAGATACGAGCGCTCGTGACATGGAAGTAACGAAACAACTGAGATGCATGATTGATGTGCAGTGGCTCGCCTATTTTTTTGCACTCGATAAGGATCTGAACCTCTCCAGCTTTCATGATGGCGTAATCAATTTTTTCTCCCTTTTTCGTTCCGATATCGCAAACGAATTCAGGAGTTACTTCAGTCGGATCGAACACGTCGTAGCCCAACACCGTGCTGATAAAGGGCATGACAAAGGCGTTCTTGGTCGCTTCTTCCGTCTGAATTGCAGCGCTCTGCAAACGAACTTTTGCGGCCAGGCTTGCTAACTTTTCGAAGAATTCCATGAGTGACCTCTTAGCGGGTGTCTATCCGTGTGTTTGGATGCTGGCAAATTGACTGCCTTTGATACTAGACACAAACCGGCACAAAGAAAGATTCCAACCAGGATTGGCGAATTAAAGACGTTTCCTTCATCTGAATCCGACGCAATGCAGGTTTCCAATCAATCCACAAAGCCAATCAGAATTTTCAACCCGCCCGCACTGTCACACCTTCAGGTACTTCCCCAATAAGGAACACGGCCATGAAATTCGCAAAGATTTCGCAGAAACTCGCCCTTTGGGCCGGTAGCCCAAAGACATTCATGGGGGCGCTGATTCTTATTGGCTTGTGGGGCCTGAGCGGGCCGATTTTTGATTTCAACGACACTTGGCAACTGATCATCAACACGTCGACCACCATCATCACGTTCCTGATGGTGTTCCTGATCCAGAACACGCAGAACCGCGATACCGACATCTTGCACTTGAAAATCGATGAGTTGCTGCGGGTGAACAAGGAGGCGCAGAACGCCATGCTGGGGCTGGAGTTGCTCGATCTCAAGCAACTGGAAGCACTGCGCAGACACTATCGCGCCATGGGCGAAAAAGATGTGCATGGCCTGGCAGGGCTGGCGACGTCGAGTCAGCGCAAGCAGGATTTGAACGAGTGCTGAATCCAAACAAAACGGCGCGTGATGTGAATGACGCGCCGTTTGCTTTAAACACCCCCAAACCTGGTGCTAGCGACCGGCTTGCAACGCCTTGGCCATCTGCAGGTGGTTTTGCAGTTTGGGCAGGGTCTCTTCAGCAAACGCCTTGATTTGCGGGATGTCGGTGGTCTGCGCTTCTTGCTGAAGTTGCTCGATGGCTTCCTGCGTGGTTTTCACCTGACTGGCGGCGTACGCCTCATCGAAGGTTTCGCCGTCCATCACTTGCGGCATCAAGGCTTTGGCCTTGTCGACCACCTCTTCGCGCGGGGCTACCGGCAAATCCAGCTGTTTGGCGATTTTCGCCAGGTGCTGGTTGGCGGTGGTGCGGTCGTTGATGACGACAATGGTGTAGTCCTTGACCTCTTTGGATTCGGTTTTCTGATGGGCCAGGCGACTGGTTTCAATATCGGCCATGCCTTGGGCCGAGGCCTCGTTGATGAATTCTGCGGGGGACTGGGCAAAGGCACTGCCGGCACACAGGCCCAGCAACGTAGCAAAACATACATATCGTATTCGGGTGGCCATCCGGATCATGGTCGCGCCCTCCTTCTGAAAAATTCAAGCGGGAGCTTTCGCCCCCGCCTCTCATCAAAACCACCTTCAATCACTACTTGGATTTCTGACCTCCTTTGCGGCCCATTTCGGGCTTCGAAGGGTCTTTGTCGACAGTCGTAGTGGTGGTTTTCCCACCCTTGCGACCGGCTTCAGACGCCTTCGTTCGATCGTTAGCGAAGTTTCCCGAGTTCGAGTTTCTTGAGTTAGGCATGATTCTCTACCTCTTGGTAATGACCCAGGCGAGCAGCAGCCCGCATAGAATCAGAATTGAGGCGCACTGAAAGGTTTAGAAAACCTGATAACGCCGCGACGAACGGCAGCGGATATTTCAGGTGTCGAGCCGCAGGTGATGCCGGCGCTTGGCGGTGTACATAGCTTCGTCGGCATGCCGGAACAGCTGCTTTTCTTCGGTACCGTGCTCGGGGTAATGAGCGACACCGATACTGACCTGGATGTTCAGGCTGTGCCCGTCCAGACGCAGCGGCTGCGCCAGAATCTGAAGGATTTTCCCCGCCACGCTGTCGGCGTCTTCCGCGGCCTGGATGCTGTGCAACAACACCACAAACTCATCCCCGCCGATGCGCGCCACGGTGTCAGTTTCGCGCACGCAACCCTTGAGCCGATTGGCGACCGCTTGCAACAGCATGTCGCCCACCGCATGGCCGTGTGTGTCGTTGACGTTTTTGAAGCGGTCAAGGTCGACGTACAGCAACGCCATGCGCCCGCTATCTGCCCGAGCCAGCGCCAGTGACGCTTTCAGACGATCACGCAGCAGCTCGCGATTGGGCAGTTGCGTCAGTTGGTCGTACTGGGCCATTCGCTGCAACCGGGCATGCAATTGCTTGCGCTCGATGGCAGTCGCGACCTGGGCGCAGACATATTGCAGCAATTCCTTGTCCCGCTCGGTGTAGCGCTCTCCGCCGGGAATGCTTTTGACGATGAGCGCGCCAATCGTTCCGTTTTTCGAGTTCAGCGGAACGCCCAGCCAACACGGCGAATTCGGCCCGGAGACCAACATCTCAAAACCTTCGTGCGAATTTTCCTGGCCCGGGGTCAGCAAAATCGGCAGGCCACTGCGGATCACTTCCGCACACAGACGCCCGGTCATGGTGCCGGGCTGTTCGGGTTGCAGTTCCTGATCGTCGACGTGATACGGAAAATTCAGCTGCGCGCAGTGTTCGTCATACAGCGCCACCGAGAAATTAAGCGCCGGCAGCCATTCGCCAATGATCAAGTGAATGCGCTTGAACAGCGCCAGCAAATCTTCCGCCGCGTGAGCCGCTTCGGAGATCGCGTACAACGCCGCTTGTCGGGACTCGGCCAGCTTGCGTTCGGTGATGTCCCGGGCCACGGCGATGCGTAACTGATCGACTTCCGACCAACGCGCCGACCAGAGGATATGCACCACCTGGCCGTCCTTGCGTACGTAGCGGTTTTCGAAATTGAGTTTGGGCTCACCGCCCATGATCTCCCGCGCGGCGTCGAGGGTGCGCTGGCGATCGGCCGGGTGCACCAGATCAATCATTGGCTGGCCGATCAGTTCGTCGGGGGTGTAACCGAAAATGCGCTCGCAGGCCGCACTGACAAAAACGAAGCGACCTTGCTTGTCGACGGCACACACGGCGTCCAGCAAAAGATCGATGTAGCTCGCCAACGGCGCGGAGTTTCTGGATGCCATGGTGCCCTGCATGTGGCCTCAAGCCTTGTTCGTGACCAGCCCCGGCAACGCGTGCGCCAGGGCATTAATGGCAAAACCGATAAACATTACCCCGCACAACCGGGTGATCGCCAGTTCATGGCGCTGATACAAGGTGCGGACCTGCCGCGCGCCCACGATGCCGATGAGAATAGCGTAGGCGATCAGGCCTCCAACAAAGCTCAGGACGATCAGCCACGGCAGCATCGACCAGTGCAACAGTTCTGCGCGGCTGGACAACAATGCGGTGAAGGTGGCCACCGCCACCGGGTAAGCCTTGGGATTGGTCAAACCGAACATGATGCCGTGCCAGAACGGCTGGCGAGCCGGGCCCTGAGGCGCTTCGGCACTGCTGCGCTTGGCCCGTACTGCGCGTAAACCCAGCCAAAACAAATACAGTCCGCTGAGCACACCCAACACATCAAACGCAGTACTACCGATTTCGCGTGCGCCGACAATCGCAATCAGTGCCGTGCTGCACCAGACCACATCCCCCAGCAAATGCCCGCACAAAAACCCCGCCCCCGCCCGTCGCCCATGCGCCGCACCGATCCCGAATACCGCCAGCACACCCGGCCCGGGGGTGATGCCGTAGATAAAACCCGAGGTAAGAACGGCCATTAGCAGGGATGGGGTCATAGAAAAACTCTTTTGAACCACTTAGTGAATGGACGCCAGTCTATATCAGGTCCAGCAACATCGACTTACAGATCGTCGAAGAACTTCATCCCCGCATACGGCCGCTGCCGGCAGGCCGCCAGGCGCGACGCCAGGTCACCCACATGGGCTTCCAGCTTGTGACCGTCCGGATCAAGGAAGTAGAAGGACGCGCCCTCGCAGCGATTGTCGCGCCATTCCTGCACGTGGGCAGCTCGAAGGCGCTCGACGAAACACGGAAAATCCGCCACCTCGAGGCTGAAGGCGTAATGGGTGTAGTCGGCGGCAGGCTCGGGATGGCGCAGCGGGTCGAGGGATAGACACAACCATAAACCCGGCAGCGACAGGTAGGCACCGGTATCCCAAGTGGCTTCGAGGCGCAGTTGCAGGAGGTTCTGATAGAACGCCACGCTGCGGTTGAGGTCGGTGACGGCGAGGGTCAGGTGGTTGAGGCCTGTGAGCAATTTGATCGCCTCAAGAGTTTGGAGTTGAGTCAGTGGACATGTCACCGCGCACTATCCCCTGCGCAATCCGCCCATTCAACCAATTCAACGCCTGATCCCCACCCCGCCGTTTGTGCCACGCCAACACAAAGGTGAACGACGGAATATCAAACGGTGGCGGCACGACGACCAGCGACTGTTTATCAATATCACGCAGCCCACGGGACGCCACCGTCAGAATCAGATCAGTACCGCTGATGAATACCGGGGCGACGCTCCAGTGCGGCAGGCTGATCGCCACGCGACGGCGTTCGCGCAGTGCGGTCAGGGCCCGTTCGATTTCCGGGGTGCCGCTGCCGCGCATTTCCAGCAGGACGTGCGGTCGCGCGAGGTAGGTTGGCAGGTCGAGGATGCCATTGGCGGGCAGGCTGTAACGGTCGACGAGGCACACGTAGTGCTCTTCGAACAGCGGTGTGCTGCGCAACTCATTCGGCAATTCGGGAAAGACCCCCACCGCGACGTCGATATCACCATTGAGCACGCCCTCGATCATGCCTTCGCGGCTGGCGTGGCTGATTTGCAGGTCAATGCCCGGCGCTTCCCGGCGCAAGGTTCGAATCAGCCCCGGCAAGATAATCGCCGCGCCGTAATCCGACATCGCCAGGCGAAAGGTGCGCTTGGCGGTGGCGGGATCGAAGGTGTTTGGCGCCAGCAGTGATTGCACCTGAGCCAGGGCTTCGGCCAACGGTGCGACCAGTTCCAGCGCACGTGGCGTCGGCACGAGTGTGGCGCCCGCGCGCACCAGCAGCGGATCGCCGAGCATGTCGCGCAGTCGGGCCAGCGCGTGGCTGACCGCCGGCTGGCTCAGGTGCAGGCGCTCGGCAGCCCGGGTCACGTGTTGTTCGCTGAGCAATGCGTCGAGAATCACCAGCAAGTTGAGGTCGATGCGTCGAAGATCATTCATTTGATGCATGTTCTGTATAGCAAACCGGAATTTAAATTTGCGTGACGAATACCCTACAGTCCAGCGAATCCTGTTGGAGAACACATCATGAGTACATTGCACTGGACCGGTCTGTTGCTGCTGGCGCTGATTGCCGGGGCGGTGGTGCCCTTTCAGAGCGCGATCAACGCCAACCTCACGCGAGGCCTGGGCCATCCGTTGTGGGCGACGCTCGCCTCGTTGCTGGTGAGTATTGTGGTGTTGCTGCCGATCATCGTGGCGCTGCGCTTGCCGTTGCCGTCGCTGGCCTTTATCACCCGGGCACCGCTGTGGATGTGGGCAGGAGGCGCGTTTGGGGTGTGCTTTATTTCGTTGGCGTTGATGCTGCTGCCCAAGCTGGGAGCGTCAGGCTTTATTGCGCTGGCGTTGGCGGGGCAAGTGGTGGCGTCGCTGGTGCTGGATCACTTTGGGTGGTTTGGATTGATGGAGCGGCACATGACGTTGCCTCGGGCGTTCGGGGCCGTCTTGTTAGTGGCGGGGGTGGTGTTGATTCAGTTGGGCGGCATGACGGAAAAAGCCATCGCCGCAACGCCTTGAAAACCTAAAGATCGCACCCTCCGGCAGCGCCTGCGTGGATGCGTGGTCCACGTAGGTGCTGCCGGAGGACGATCTTTAAAACTTGTCCAGCGTGCGCAACTTCTGCGGCAACCCCCACAACAGCAGCGCCACCGCGATCAACGCGCAGACACCGATGACATACAGGGCCGGTGTGGTGCTGCCGGTCAGGTCCTTGATCCGCCCGACCATCACCGGGCTGACGATGCCGCCGAACTGACCCAGGGTGTTGATCACCGCAATCCCGCCGGCGGCCCCTGCGCCAGCACCGGCCAGCAGTTTGGGTGGCAGGGTCCAGAAGCTCGGGATGGACGCGATAATGCCGGCACCGAGCAGGCCCAGCGCGACAATCAGAAAGGTCGTGTGGTTGGCGAAGATCCCGGCGCAGAAGAACCCCACCGCCCCCACCGCCACCAGCCCTGCGACAAACTTGCGCCGCTCGCCGGTCGAGTCAGACAACCGCCCGATCACCACCATGCTGATGGCGCCGCAGATGTAAGGAATGGCGGTCAGCAAACCGATCATCACCGGGCTCTCGGTGCCGGCACTGCGAATCAGTTGCGGGGCCCAGAAATTCAAGCCGTAGGACGCCACCTGGATCAGGAAGTAGATCAGCCCCAGCGTCAGGAAACCCGGAATTCGCAGCGCGGCGAGCAACGAGCCGCCACTCTTGTGCGGTTCATGCTGAGCGATGCGGCTGGCCAGCAGCGTCTTCTCGGACGGCGTCAGCCAATGGGCATCTTCGATGCGGTCCTTGAGCAATGTCAGCACCAGCAAGCCGAGGCCGATGCACGGCACGCCGCCGAGCAGGAACAGCCAGTGCCAGCCACGCATGTCAAGGAAGCCGTCGAGATGTTGCAGCACCAATCCGGAGAACGGCGCGCCGACCAGGCCGGCAAATGCCGACGATAGAAACAGCATCGACGTGATGCGTCCGCGATAGTGCTGCGGGAACCACAGCGTCAGGTAATACAGCACGCCCGGCGCAAACCCGGCTTCCATCGCGCCAATCACAAAGCGCAGCGCGTAGAACTGCCATTCGCTGTTGACGAAGACCATGGCCGCCGTGGCCAGGCCCCAGGACATCATGATCCGGGCGATCCAGCGCCGCGCGCCGACCTTGTACAGCATCATGTTGCTGGGCACTTCGAATATCACGTAACCGACCACGAACAACCCGGCACCCAGGCCGTAAGCGGTGTCGCTCAGGCTCAAGTCGGTTTGCAACTGGAACTTGGCGAAGCTGATGTTGATGCGGTCGAAAAACGCGAACAGGTAGCAAACCATGATCAGCGGCATCAGGCGCCAGGCGACCTTGCTGACCAGGGCTTTTTCTTCGTCGTGGCTAACGGACGGGCTCACGCCCGCCTCCAGTACATTGAGGCTCATGATGATTCTCCAGGCGGACTTCCCGTGGGTGTCCGATTGTTTTTGTTGTCTGGTTGAGATGCTTTTTTGCAGGAGCCGAGCTTGCTCGCGATAGCGGTGGTTCAGTCGACATCAATGTTGGATGCGACTCTGTCATCGCGAGCAAGCTCGGCTCCTACAGGGATTCGGTGTGGTCAGGAAGGCACGGGATGCAGGTCGCAATTGCGTCCGGCCTTGGCCAGTTGACCGGGCACTTCGTGACCTAGCAGCGCCGGCAATCCTCGGGACAGTTTCAGCAGCAGAGGCAAGTCGATGCCGGTTGGAATACCGATTTCATCGCACAGGTTGACCAGGTCTTCGGTGCAGATGTTGCCCGACGCACCCGGTGCAAACGGACAACCGCCGAGCCCGCCCAGCGCGGCATCGAAACGTCGGGCGCCGGCCTCGTAGGCGGCCAGCACATTGCACAAGCCAAGGCCGCGAGTGTTGTGGAAATGCAGGGTCAAATCCGCTGGCGAGACCCGTTGCAACACCCGGCGCACCAGCCTGTCGACCTGTCGCGGGTTGGCCATGCCAGTGGTGTCGGCCAACGTGATGCCCTGGATGCCGAGTTCCTGATAGGCCTCGACGATTTGCAGCACCCGGTCCTCATCGATCTTGCCTTCGAACGGGCAGCCGAAGGTGGTGGCGATGCTGGCGTTAAGGCGCACCGGCGTGCCCTGAACGTAGTGCACGATCTCACCGAATGCGGCCAACGAGTCTTCGCAACGCATGCGCATGTTCGCCAGGTTGTGCGTCTGGCTGGCGGACATCACCAGATTCAGCTCATCGGCCCGCGTCGCCAACGCCCGTTGCGCGCCTTTGAGGTTGGGGATCAGCGCAACGTAGATCACTCCCGGTTGGCGGGTGATGCCCTTGAACACCGATTCACCGTCACGCAACGCCGGGATGGCCTTGGGCGACACGAACGAGCCGGCTTCGATCCGGCTGAAGCCGGCCAGCGACAGTTGATCGATCAGGGCAATCTTGTCGACGGTTTCAACCCAGGTTGGCTCAATCTGCAAACCATCGCGCGGGGAGACTTCCTGAACGATCAGGGTCTGGGAGTAATCAGTAATCATTGCACCACTCCTTCAGCTTTCAGGCGTTCGATGTCCGCCCCCGTGAGGCCAAGCGTCCCGAGGATGTCATCGGTGTGCTGGCCCAGGCCAGGTCCCGACCAGTTCACGCCGCCGGGCGTTTCGGACAGTTTGGGCACGATCCCCGGCATCTTCACGGTGGCGCCACCCGGCAGTTCGGCACTGAGCAACATGTCCCGCGCCTGATAATGCGGATCGGCGACGATATCGGCCACTGAATAGATACGACCGGCCGGGACTTCGGCCGCTTCCAGCGCCGCCAACACGGCATCGATCGGCAGGCTGCTGGTCCAGTGGGTAATGGCGGCGTCGAGCACATTGCTTTTCAATGCACGCCCGTCGTTGTGAGCAAACTCGGGGGCTTCGGCCAGATCATGCCGACCGATGACCTCCATCAGACGCTTGTAAATCGGGTCGCTGTTGCCGGCGATCACCACGTAAGCGCCATCGGCCGTCAGGTACGTATTAGACGGGGCGATGCCTGGCAAGGCACCACCGCTGCGTTCACGCACATGGCCGAGCATGTCGTATTCCGGCACCAGGCTTTCCATGACGTTGAACACGCTTTCAGCCAGCGATACATCGACCACTTGCCCACCGCCCTGCCCGGTCTTGACCCGCAGCAACGACATCAAGGCGCCGATCACCGCGTGCAGCGAAGCGAGGGAATCGCCGAGGCTGACACCCACCCGCGCCGGTGGTGAACCGGGTGTACCGGTGGTATAGCGAATCCCGCCCATGGCCTCGCCGATGGCGCCGAAGCCCGGGCGATCACGGTACGGGCCGGTCTGGCCGTAACCGGAAATGCGCACCAGCGTCAGGTTGGGATTGAGGGCGTGCAACACGTCCCAGCCCAGGCCGAGTTTTTCCAGGGCACCGGGGCGCAGGTTTTCGATCAGCACGTCGGCACTGGTCGCCAGTTGCTTGACCAGTTCGATGCCTTCAGGGGATTTGAGGTTGAGTGCCAGCGACTTCTTGTTGCGCGATTGCAGGTACCACCACAGCGACGTGCCTTCGTGCAGCTTGCGCCACTTGCGCAGTGGGTCGCCCTGGCCCATGGCTTCGATCTTGATGACTTCGGCGCCGAACTCGGCAAGCATGCGCGCGGCGAATGGCGCGGCGATCAGCGTGCCGATCTCGATCACTTTGATGGCGCTTAAAGGGGCAGACATCGCAAGTTACCTCTTATTCTTGGAATATGTGCCAAGGCTAGAGGAGCGGGGGTCAAGGAATCCAACCTTCAGTTGGCAACGGGCGTTCGTGAAACGCGAACGCTCGGTTGGAGATTGTCGGCAAACTCAGGTCAGTCATCGCGGGCAAGCCCGCTCCCACACTGGATTTATGTCACGCCAGAAAACCCTGTGGGAGCGGGCTTGCCCGCGATGAGGCCCGCCCATTCAACCGAGAATGATCAGACCTGCCCGCGCAACTGTTCAAACAACATCCGGCTCACCGGCGACAACGCCGCTTCGTCCCGCACCACGATGATCAACGCTCGATCCGACCAGTCATCCGTCAACGGCACTGCGTGCAACCCCAGCGCCCGGCCAAACAATTCATAAGCCTTTAGCGGAAGAATGCCGATGCCCATGTTGGCCTGCACCATCCGGCACATGGCGTCGAATCCCGGCACATGAATGCGCAACCGCAGCACTTTGCCGGCCTTGCGAGCGGCGGCATGGGTGCGCATGTTGATCGAACTGGCGGCATGCAAACCCACGTAATCGCTGTCCAGGGTGTCGGCAAACGCCAGGTTCGAACGGCTCGCCAACGGGTGATCGGGCAGCATCAACACCACCAGCTTGTCTTGCCGGTACAGCACGCTGTGCAAACCCTTGGTGTCGCTGTCGATCGAGCAAATGCCCAGGTCCGCCACACCGTCCAGCACCCCTTGAATCACGCCGCTGCTGGGGCGCTCTTCGAGGTCGGTCTTGACCTGCGGATGACGCTCGGAAAAGTCGCGCAAGTCCTCGGGCAAAAACTGAATGATCGCCGACAGGTTGGCGAGCATCCGCACATAACCGCGAATGCCGTGACTGTGCTCGCCCAGTTCAAGGCCCATTTTCTCGACGTTGAACAGCATCTGCCGTGCGTGGTGCAGCAAGGTTTCGCCGGCCGGCGTCAGGGTCATCCCCTTCGCCTGGCGCACGAACAGGCTGATGCCCAACGCGTCTTCCAGCTCCACCAGGCGCTTGCTGGCCGCCGACACCGCGATGGTTTCACGCGCGGCGGCACGGGTCAGCGTGCCCTCTTCATGGACGGCGACGAACAGTTGCAGGGTGAGCAGGTCGAGACGGCGGATCAGGCTTCTTTGCAGCATGGAGGGCTCGATGACTTCTGCGCGGCTGAATGGGCAGGATAACCGGGTTTTGCCCCACATCCACACCGCTATCGCCCTACACATAAATCTCTTGTAACACTCGACCGAAGCGGAAACGGCCGATTCAGCGGCAACGTCGCACTCTGTAAAGTCTGGCAACACACACGGACGGCTTCACCACTCAAGGACAGACACTTCAAATGGACCAGACAACGCACGCGGCAAATACCTTCACCAACTATCGAAAACTGGTCGCGCTGGCCGATCACGACTGGGAAACCGCAGAAGCGGGGAAAGTCGCGGGACTGAATGTCGACATCAGAAGCAGCAACCGCATGGTTGACCAGCACGGACGTGCGTTTCATCACTTCTGCACCACCTCCTACCTGGGCCTGGATCACCACCCTGATCTGCTCGACGGCGCCATGACCACCTTATGGGAAACCGGCACTCTGCGCGTCGCCAACTCAAAAAACCGCTGCAAACTGACGATCCTCGATCAGTACGAAACCGAGCTATCAGCATTGTTCGGCGCCACCTGTTTGAGCACCTTGTCGTGCAGCGCAGCAAGTGCCGGCATCCTGCCGCTGCTGGCCAGCGGCGTGTTCACCGAGAACCGGCCGCCGGTGATGGTGTTTGACCGTTTGGCGCACTACTCGATGAATCACCTCAAAGCCGCCTGCGCCGATGAAACCAGGGTCGTGACCAGTCCGCACAACGACATGGACTTCCTCGAAACCCAGTGCCAGCAAAACAGCAGGGTCGCGTATGTTGCCGACGGTGCGTACAGCATGGGCGGGGTCGCCGACATGGACAGCCTTTTGTATCTGAAGGACCGATATGGGTTGTTTCTCTACCTTGACGACTCCCATGCTCTATCCACCGTTGGTACATTCGGTGCCGGCCTGGCGCGCCCCAGGTTTCAGGCCCTGGAAGATGACGGCCTGATCGTCGCCTCATTGGCCAAGTCATTTGGCGCCAGCGGCGGGCTGGTGATGCTGGGCAATGAACGGCAGAAAAAGCTGATTCAACGCTACGGCGGCCCCAGCAATTGGTCGCAAAGCCTGAACAGCGCGGCCATCGGCGCGGGCAGAGCCTCCATCCAGCTGCATCAAACGCCGGCATTTGCTGCGTTACAGGAAAAACTTCAGGTTAATATCCGCCTCTTTGACAGCCTGATCCGAACCGCACAGCACGGCAGCAACATGGCGATTCGCTTGATCCACTGCGGGGATGCGGCGCCGGCCAACCGCATCGCCATCGAATTGGCCAACCTCGGTTTCTTGACCTCGGCGGTATTTTTCCCTGTGGTTGCACAAGGCAAGGCCGCTCTCAGAATCACTTTGCGGGCGGACATGGAACCGATGCTGATCTGCCACTTTTGTCAGCTCCTCACCGAGCTTATATGTACACCCGCCGCAGTCCTCGGCGACTGAACACCAGGGAAGATGTCATGAAGAGCCGCACCACCCTCCTCGTCACCTGCAGCACGGTTTTTCTCGCGCAACTGGGCATGAGCATTTACCTGCCGGCGCTGCCGGAGATGGCTCGGCATCTGTCCGCCGACGCCTCGCAAGTATCCTGGGGCCTGGCGGTGTACTTGATCGGGATGGCGCTGCCGATGTTGTTCTGGGGCAGCCTCGGTCAGCGCATCGGTCGTAAACCGGTATTGCTCGCGGCGCTGGGCATTTATGGGTTGGGAAACCTCGCACTGCCGCTGGGCCAAACACTTGAATCGTTTCTGTTTTTTCGGCTGCTTCAAGGCATTGGTGCCAGCGGGATTTCAGTCATGGCACGGGTGTTGATCCGCGACAGTTTCCGCGGCGATCTGTTGGCCAAGGCGTTGTCATGGATTTCGATTTCATTCGTGGTGGCGCTGGGAATCGGCCAGTACCTGGGGTCGGTGATTCAGGTGGCGCTGGGCTGGCCGGCGATTTTCTATCTGCTGGGTGGCGTGAGCCTGCTGATGGCGGCGGTCGTGGCGCGGGTCCCGTTTGCGGTTTTGACCGAGGGTAATGTGCAGTCGTCTGCTTGGCCGAGTTACAGGCGCATTCTGCGCGATCGTGCCTTCTTGCTGCCGGCCCTCACCGGCGGCCTCGGTTATGGGGTGATCGTCGCCTTCAACACTGCCGCGCCGTTGATTCTGCAAGGACCGTTCAACTGGTCGGCGGTGGAATACGGGCTGTTGGGCTGGCCGATCAGCGCGGCGTATTTTTTGGGGGCGTTGGGGGTCAATGCCTTGGTACTGCGCACTGGTCAGCGTCGACTGATGGAAGCCGGCGTGGGGCTGGTGCTGACCGGGAGTGCGGTGATGTTATTGGGCAGCATCGCCGGCACCTCCATTGCCCTGCTGTTCTGGTTGCCCTATTGCGTGGCGGTGTTCGGGCAGTCGCTGACCTACCCGATCAGCCTGTCGCTGGCCAACGACGGCTCACCGGTCGGCGGCGCTTATGCGATGGCGTTGAGCGGTTTCATTCATCAACTGATGGCCGCGTCCATTGGCGCGATTGCCAGCCTGATCGCCAGTGTACAGGCCTGGCCGTTGTCGTTGCTCTGCACCTTGCTGGCGTTGGGCGCGATGCTGTGTGTCATGCTCGCGCCCGGTCGCAAAACGGCCTAAAAGGCGCTACGGAAAATCTCCTCGATCTGGCTCTGATCCGCCGCCCGGGGATTGGTAAAACCGCAGGCGTCTTTCAGCGCATTGGTGGCAAGCATGGGGACGTCGTTGAGGTTGACGCCTAGCTCACGCAACCCGGCAGGGATTTCCACATCACTGGACAGTCGACGGATCGCTGCAATAGCCGATTGAGCACCCTCTTCAGGGCTCAAACCACGAATGTCGGCGCCCATCGCATGAGCCACCTCGGTCAGGCGTGGGGCGCAAACCTGAGCGTTGAAGCCCTGAACGTAGGGCAGCAGTACCGCGTTGCAGACTCCATGAGGCAAGTCATAGAACCCGCCCAGTTGGTGAGCCATGGCGTGGACATAACCCAGAGACGCGTTATTGAACGCCATGCCAGCGAGGAACTGCGCATAGGCCATGTTTTCCCGCGCAGCCATGTCACCGCCGTTGCGTACCGCCAGTCGCAGGTTGTTGCTGATCAACGTGATCGCCTTCAGGGCGCAGGCATCGGTGATCGGGTTGGCTGCGGTGGAGACGTACGCTTCGATGGCGTGGGTCAATGCATCCATACCGGTGGCTGCCGTCAGCCCCTGGGGCATGGCGACCATCAGCGCCGGGTCGTTGACCGACAGCAGCGGCGTGACGTTGCGGTCGACAATGGCCATTTTCACGTGGCGCGATTCGTCGGTGATGATGCAAAAACGTGTCATCTCGCTGGCGGTGCCGGCGGTGGTATTGATTGCGATCAGCGGCAGCTGTGGTTTGCTCGATTGATCGACACCTTCATAGTCGCGAATCTGCCCGCCGTTGGTCGCACATAACGCGATGCCCTTGGCGCAGTCGTGGGGCGAACCACCACCGACAGACACCACAAAATCACAGCGGTTTTCCTTCAACAAGCCCAGCCCGAGCTCGACGTTGGCCATGTTCGGGTTTGGTTTGGCGCCGTCGAAGATCACCGAGTCGATGTCCTGCATCGCCAGTTTTTCCGCAAGCATTTTCGCTACGCCGGCCTTGGCCAGCCCAACGTCGGTGACAATCAGCGCTTTACGAAAGCCGTACTTGCCAATGGCGTCCATGGCTTCGTCGAGGCAACCAGTGCCCATGATGTTCACGGAGGGAATGAAAAACGTGCTGCTCATGAGCGATTCTCCTGGCTGGGCCGAATCGGCGACGCCGATCCAGCGGTACGCCCACAGCTTCGACCCTTCGCTCACGCAGTAACTTGATCTGGCTCAAGTCATGGTCGTGATAAAGTCGCCGCCCATCAGACCTTTTGCTTTGAGACATTGACCGCAATGACCGATTTCCAGGATGTTGATGCCCAACTTGAAGACTGGAACGCCTTGCGCGCCACCGCCTCGTTCAGCGGTTTGCTGGTGGGCAACGGCGCCAGCCGCGCCGTGTGGGACGATTTTGGTTACGACTCGCTGTTCGAGAATGCACGCACCGTCGAAGAAAAACCGCTGAGCCAATCGGAGCTGAGCGTGTTCGAGGCGATGCAGACACGCAGTTTCGAGCAAGTGCTGAGCTCGCTGAAAACCACCAGCCGCGTGAATAAGGCGTTGGCTGTCAGCTCCGCCGCACCGCGCAATCGCTACTACGCGATCAAGGAAGCGCTGATCAACACCGTGCATGCGGTCCACATTCCGTGGCGACTGGTGGTGCCTTCGACCCTGGCGGCTATCAACCGGGAACTGGCCAGCTACCGGACGGTGTTCACCACCAACTATGACCTGCTCAACTACTGGGCCATCCAGCATCAACCGGGCGCGATCACCGACCTGTTCCAGGGCACCGAGCCGGGCTTTGACCTGAGCGCCACGGCGACCGATAAAACCCGTTTGCTGTACCTGCACGGCGGCCTGCATCTGGTGCGCAACCAGGACGGCACGGCGCGCAAACTGATGTCGACCGAGGGCACGCTGCTCGGCAGTTTTGCGATCAACAATACGATCAAGACCCTTGATGACGTGCCGCTGTTCGTCAACGAAGGGCCGGCGCAGGACAAGCTCAAGACCATTCGCAGCTCGGACTATTTGTCGTTTTGTTATGAGCAGTTATTGGGGCACGCAGAGGGGTTGTGCCTCTTCGGTCATGCCCTGGGCGAGCAGGACAGCCACATTGTTCATGCGTTGCGCCAGGCGCAGCCGAAGGTGGTGGCGATCTCGATCTACCCGCGCAGCAAGGCGTTTATTGAGCATCAGAAGCGCCATTACGCGAAGGTGTTTGAGGGGACTGGAAGTGAGCTGCGGTTCTTTGATTCTAAAACCCATGCCCTGGGCAGTCCGAAGCTGACGGTTCCGGTTGAGGTTTAGCGTTGACGGGCTCGACGCCTTTGTCGCAACACCGCCCGGAACAAGCCCGCTCCCACAGAGGATGTGAACATCTCAGATCCAGTGTGGGAGCAGGTTGTTGTTTAGAGCACCGGTAACGTCTTGTCCTTGATCACCGTGGTCGGACCGTTGGCCTTCACGCTGGCGATGCCTTTTTCCTGCGCGGCCTCGGAGGAATAGGCTTCGCTGCTGCCGATGATTTCGTGGTTGGCCGCCTTGAGGTTGAAGTAAGGATGGCCATCCTTGGTGGTCTTTTTCTCGTAGCGCTCATCCAGCGGGCTGTTTTTCTGCACCGAGGCAATGCCGTTTTCGGCAGCGCCACGGGTCGTGTAATGCTCGCTGCTCAGAATGGTTTCGGCATTGGCCGCTTTCAATACAAAGCGAAACTGGCCGCTGCTGGTTTTGCTCAATTCGTACCATCCAGACATGCTCTTTCTCCTTGGCAATTGAGAGGTTTGGCGCTTCAGAGTAAAGACCCGCCTGCAGATTCTGTCGCCTGTACCGGCCCCTTCGCGAGCAAGCCCGCTCCCACATTTGAACGCGATCTCCCTGTGGGAGCGGGCTTGCTCGCGAATGAGTCAACACGGTTAGCGCTACTTCGTCACCGCCCGGACCACTGACAACTCCGGCAAAGCCACCCGCCGCTGACTCAGATACCGCATGCAACTCACCCGCAAGAACGACGCAAAGTTCACCACTTCCCCCCGGTAATCCATCACCTCTTCGTACAGCTTGGCGATCAGTTGGTTGGTGCTCATGCCGTCGACCTCGGCGATTTCACTGAGGATGTCCCAGAACTGATTCTCCAGCCGCAGGGTCGTCACCACCCCGCAGATGCGCAGCGAGCGAGAGCGCGACTCGTAGAGGATCGGATCGGCCTTGACGTAGAGCTCGCACATGGACAATTCCCTCGCTACAGCGTGATTTTGGTGCCCAGCAAACCCAGGAAACCCGCGAGCCAGCTCGGGTGTGCCGGCCAGGCCGGGGCTGTGGCCAGATTGCCTTGAACGTGGCCCTGTGTCACCGGGATGTCGATGTACGTACCGCCGGCCAGACGCACTTCCGGAGCACAGGCCGGGTAGGCGCTGCATTCGCGACCTTCGAGTACGCCAGCTGCGGCCAGCAATTGCGCGCCGTGACAAACGGCGGCAATCGGCTTGCCGGCCTTGTCGAACGCTCGCACCAGGCCCAGGACGTTTTCGTTCAAGCGCAGGTACTCCGGCGCACGACCACCCGGTATCAGCAGCGCGTCGTAGTCCGCTTCAGCGACCTTGGCGAAATCGAAGTTCAGGGCAAACAGGTGGCCGGGCTTTTCGCTGTACGTCTGGTCGCCTTCGAAATCGTGGATGGCCGTGCGCACAGTCTGGCCGGCGGTTTTGTCCGGACAGACGGCGTGAACGGTATGACCGACCATCAGCAGTGCCTGGAATGGCACCATTACTTCGTAGTCTTCGACGTAGTCACCGACCAGCATCAGGATTTTTTTAGCCGCCATGGGGAGAACTCCTCTGGGAAATGCTTGGGAGTATTCAAGGTAGTCCCTATCCGGCAGGTCGGGTAATAACCAGCTACTACCTGACGGATCGCGTCATCGTTCATCGCGGGCAAGCCATGCTCCCACAGTTGACCGAGTCTCCCTTTGGAATGCGGTCAACTGTGGGAGCATGGCTTGCCCGCGATAGCGTCCTCAAACTGTACGGATAACTCTGCGCCTAGCTGTAACAGCGCAGCTGGCGCGGTTTGTGGCTAGATGAAGACTCTTCCCGCCACCCTCGATTCTGGTTGCCATCATGTCCTCGCGCGAAAACACCGGCATGGCCCTCGGCCTGCTCGGCGTTGTGATCTTCAGCCTAACCCTGCCCTTCACACGCATCGTCGTGCAGGAACTGCATCCGCTGCTCAACGGCCTGGGCCGGGCGCTGTTTGCGGCGGTGCCGGCGGCGTTGTTGTTGCTGTGGCGGCGGGAGAAATGGCCAACCTGGAAGCAGGTCAAAGGCCTGACGCTGGTGATCGCCGGGGTCATTCTCGGTTTTCCGGTGTTGTCGGCGTGGGCCATGCAAACCTTACCGGCGTCCCACGGGGCATTGGTCAACGGCCTGCAACCGCTGTGCGTGGCGCTGTACGCCGCGTGGTTGTCCCACGAACGACCGTCGAAAGCCTTCTGGGCCTGCGCCGCACTGGGCAGTGCGTTGGTGCTGGGTTATGCGTTGATCAGCGGCGCCGGCAGCATTCAGGCCGGTGATTTGCTGATGCTCGGGGCGATTGCAGTGGGTGGTTTGGGCTACGCCGAGGGCGGTCGGCTGGCCAAGGAAATGGGCGGCTGGCAGGTGATCTGCTGGGCGCTGGTGCTCTCGACGCCGCTGCTGATCGGGCCAGTGGTGTACCTGGCGTTGCAGCATCAGGGCGAGATTTCGGCCAAGACCTGGTGGGCGTTTGGTTACGTCTCGCTGTTCTCGCAGTTCATCGGTTTCTTTGCCTGGTATGCCGGGCTGGCGATGGGCGGTATTGCCCGGGTCAGTCAGATCCAGCTGCTGCAGATCTTCTTCACCATCGCCTTCTCGGCACTGTTCTTCGGCGAGCACATCGAGCCGATCACCTGGCTGTTTGCCGCAGGGGTGATCGTGACGGTGATGTTGGGGCGTAAGACAGCAGTCAAACCGGCGCGTGTGGCCACCGCGTAATCCCGTAGGAGCACAGCTTGCTGGCGATGGCGCCTTTGAAATCGCCATCGCCAGCAAGCTGTGCTCCTACAGGAGTGTCGTGTTTAGAGGAAGCCGTCAGACCGCAGCAGGGTCTCCAGGCAATGCTCGCTGATGTGGTAGAAATCCTTCAGCGCTTCAATCTTCACCAACAGCTGAGTCGGGTCCACCGGCTCGGCGCGTTTGACCGCCAGAATCATCTTGTTCTTGTTGGTGTGGTCCAGCGAGATGAACTCGAACACCTTGGTTTCGTAGCCGCAGGCTTCAAGGTACAGCGCACGCAGGCTGTCAGTGACCATTTCCGCCTGCTGACCCAAATGCAGGCCGTATTGCAGCATCGGCTTGAGTAATGCCGGGCTCTGGATTTGCAGGCGAATCTGTTTATGGCAGCACGGCGAGCACATGATGATCGACGCGCCGGAACGGATGCCAGTGTGAATCGCGTAGTCCGTGGCAATGTCGCAGGCATGCAGCGCGATCATCACATCCAGCTCGCTCGGCGCCACGCTGCGCACGTCCCCGCACTTGAACGCCAACCCTGGATGCTCAAGCTTCGCAGCCGCGGCGTTGCACAGGTTGACCATTTCTTCGCGCAACTCGACGCCCGTCACCATACCTTCGGCGTTCAAGGTGTTGCGCAGGTAGTCATGGATGGCGAACGTCAGGTAACCCTTGCCCGAACCGAAATCCGCCACTTGCACCGGTTTGTCCAGCGCCAGCGGCGAGGTGGTCAGTGCATGGCTGAAGACTTCGATGAACTTGTTGATCTGCTTCCACTTGCGCGACATCGCCGGGATCAGCTCGTGCTTGCTGTTGGTCACGCCAAGGTCGGCGAGGAACGGACGGCTGAGGTCGAGGAAGCGGTTTTTCTCGCGGTTGTGCTCGGCGGACGGCACTTCACGCAATTGCTGAGGTTTGCTCTTGAACAGCGAAGACTTGCCCTTTTTGCTGTATTCGAGCTGGGCTTCGTCCGTCAACGACAACAAATGCGCATTTTTGAACGAGGCCGGCAGCAAAGCGGCAATGGTCGCGACGCCTTCGGCCAGCGCCAGGTTTTTGGTGATATCGCGGGTTTTATAGCGGTAGACGAAGGACAGGCAAGGCTGATCCTTGACCGTGGTTTGCTTGATGATCAGCCGCTGCAAGTCCGCTTCGGTGCCGACGTACTTGGCCAATACCAGTTTGATGAATGCGTTGGCGTCGAGGCTGGTTTGCAGCAGGTCGATGAACTGGGCGTGGTGATCCGGCGCGAGGCTGGCGGGAGTGGCGGTGACGGACATGTAAAAACGGCCTCGGACGGGGCGAATCGGGGAATGGCGGGTATTTTAGGGGGGATGTGGATGCAGGGCACGGGTAATTTCCCGAACGGTGCGATCTGTAGCAGCTGGCGAAGCCTGCGTCGGCCGGTCCGCGCTCTGGCACAGCAGTCGTAAACCGGTTAGCACGGTCTTCCTGATGCACCGCGTGTGCTGGTTTTACGACTGCTGCGCCAGAGCGCGGACCGGCCGACGCAGGCTGCGCCAGCTGCTACAGGGAAGTGAGTTGCGGCCTGCATTTAGCCCAACACCACCAACCGGTTCGGCAGTTCATTTCGCACTTGCGTCACTGGCACATGCACTTTGAGCAACTCACCACAGGCCTCGATACAGGTCACAAACCCTTGCAACGTCTGGCCCTGTTTCACCTGCTGGGTGAACGCCGCCACAATCGAATCCCAGTTCTTGTTATCCAGCCGACTGGAAATCCCTTCGTCCACCAGGATTTCTACATAACGCTCGGCTTCGCAGACAAAAATCAGCATGCCGGTGCTGCCGACCGTGTGGTGCAGGTTTTGCTCCAGGAATTGCCGGCGTGCCAGGTTCGATGCACGCCAGTGCCGCACCGAGCGCGGGATCAGGTAGGTGGTGACTTTTGGAATGCGGAATACCAGGCACAGCGCAATGAAGAGGATCCATTGCACCAGCAGCAAACTGTGCAGGGTCAACCAGCCGGTCAGGTAATGCACGATTCCCGGCACCATCAGCGCCAGCAGGCTGGCCCACAGCAGCGGGATGTACGCGTAGTCATCGGCGCGGGCCGCGAGGACCGTCACCAGCTCGGCGTCGGTGTCACGCTCGACCCGGGCGATTGCCTCGGCCACCTTGCGTTGTTCGTGTTCAGTCAGTAATGCCATGTTTAAAAGTGCCTGATCATTATTGTTATCACCAGCCGCCCGACGAACCGCCGCCCCCGAAACTGCCCCCGCCGCCGCTGAAGCCCCCGCCTCCACCGCCGCCACCAAAACCGCCACCGCCAAAGCCACCGCTGGAACCGCCCGAGCCTCCTCGCCCGACCGGCAGAATCCCGAGCATCTGCAAGACGAAAATCGTCAGGATGAACAGCATTACCAGAAACACGAAGACACCGGGATGGCGCGCAACGAAGTCACTGTCCTCGTCACCTCGCGGCTCGTAAACCGTGGACGGTTCATCCAGCGAGCTACCGCCCAGCACCACCAG
Organism: Pseudomonas sp. C9; assembly: GCF_002000165.1. Lineage (NCBI taxonomy): Bacteria > Pseudomonadati > Pseudomonadota > Gammaproteobacteria > Pseudomonadales > Pseudomonadaceae > Pseudomonas > Pseudomonas sp. C9. The sequence goes on from NZ_MPAK01000001.1 coordinate 1,719,587, forward strand.
CATCGCCGCGACCCCGTCGCTGATACCTTTGCTGAAGTTGCCGGTCTTGAATGCCGGGGTGATCACCTGGTTGATGATCACCGAACTTTGCGCGTCGGTCAGGCGGTCTTCGAGGCCGTAGCCGACTTCGATGCGCAATTTACGCTCATCGCGCGCGACGATCAGCAGCGCGCCGTTATTTTTATCTTTCTGGCCGATGCCCCAGTAACGCCCCAGTTGATAGCCGAAGTCCGCAATGTCGGTGCCCTGCAAGTCCGGGAGCGTGACCACCACCAGTTGCTCGCCGGTGGCCGATTCATGGGCCTGAAGTTGCTGCGTCAGCTGCTCGCGCACCGACGGTTCGATCATCTGGGCGTTATCGACCACACGCCCGGTCAGCGATGGAAATTTCAGTTCAGCCTGGGCCGCCAGGGCAAACACCCAAAACAACAACATCAGGCCCACTTTCAACACGCGCATTGGCAACCTCATCCGTGGTGATGCGTTGAGTCGCTCAGCACTTCAACCGATCAAAATTTCACTTGGGGCGCTTTGTCGGCATCCGGCGTGGTCGCCTCGAAGGTTTCGCGGATCGGCAAATCGCTGTACATCACGCTGTGCCACAGGCGCCCTGGAAAGGTGCGGATTTCTGTGTTGTATTTCTGCAACGCGAGGATGAAATCACGACGCGCCACAGCGATACGGTTCTCGGTGCCTTCCAGTTGCGACTGCAAGGCCAGGAAGTTCTGGTTGGCCTTGAGGTCCGGATAACGCTCAGACACCACCATCAAACGGCTCAAGGCACCGGTCAGTTGATCCTGGGCCTGCTGGAACTGTTTGAGTTTTTCCGGATTGTCGAGGGTCTTGGCATCCACTTGAATGGACGTTGCCTTGGCCCGTGCTTCAATCACCGCGGTCAGGGTTTCCTCTTCATGCTTGGCGTAGCCTTTGACGGTTTCCACCAGGTTTGGAATCAGGTCGGCGCGACGCTGGTACTGGTTCTGAACCTGGCCCCACGCGGCTTTGGCCTGTTCGTCGAGGGTCGGAATCGTATTGATGCCGCAGCCCGTCAACACGCTGGCCAGCAACAACAAGGCGGCCACCTGCAGGCTCGACCGATAGTGGTGTCGTACATTCATTTGGGTCACTCCCTGGCACATTCCGTTGAATAACAACCTGCACCCCTCTGACCGGGCACTTGGGGCATAATCTGCCGCCGCCACTGGATTGCATCGAGCCAATGGGCTAAAAGATGCCCCCAGCGCAAAACGCTGGGCAAGTGTGCATGCATTTACCTGAACAACAATAGTCGCTCCCTAACTTTTGGCTGACCGGCGCGTATTCACAGCCGTTTGGGCTTTTGAGAAAAAAATTCATGAAGAAGCTGTGTTTGCTGGGCCTGTTCGTCGGCCTGGCCAGTCATAACGTATTGGCCGCCACGACGCCCGCACCTCTAGAGAACAAGGACGCTTTCATCAACAATTTGATGAAGCAGATGACCCTCGATGAAAAAATCGGCCAGTTGCGCCTGATCAGCATCGGCCCGGAAATGCCCCGCGAACTGATCCGCAAGGAAATCGCGGCCGGCAACATCGGCGGCACGTTCAACTCGATCACTCGCCCGGAAAACCGTCCGATGCAGGACGCGGCCATGCGCAGCCGGTTGAAGATCCCGATGTTCTTCGCCTACGACGTGATCCACGGCCATCGCACCATTTTCCCGATTCCGCTGGCCCTGGCCTCGAGCTGGGACATGGACGCCATTAGCCTGTCCGGGCGCATCGCCGCCAAGGAAGCCTCATCGGACGGCGTCGACCTCACCTTCGCACCGATGGTCGACATCTCCCGCGACCCGCGTTGGGGCCGTACTTCCGAAGGCTTTGGCGAAGACACCTACCTGGTGTCGCGCATTGCCGGCGTCATGGTCAAGGCGTTCCAGGGCACCGGCGCAAATGCGGCCGACAGCATCATGGCCAGCGTCAAGCACTTTGCCTTGTACGGCGCCGTCGAAGGCGGCCGCGACTACAACGTCGTCGACATGAGCCCGATCAAGATGTACCAGGATTACCTGCCGCCTTACCGCGCCGCGATTGACGCGGGTGCTGGCGGGGTGATGGTTGCACTGAACTCGATCAACGGCGTGCCGGCCACCGCCAACACCTGGCTGATGAATGACCTGTTGCGCAAGGAGTGGGGCTTCAAAGGCCTGGCCGTCAGTGACCATGGGGCGATTTTCGAGCTGATCAAGCACGGCGTTGCCGCCGATGGCCGCCAAGCCGCGAAGCTGGCGATCAAGGCCGGTATCGACATGAGCATGAACGACACCCTCTATGGCAAAGAGCTGCCTGGGCTGTTGAAGGCCGGCGAAATTGAACAAAGCGACATCGACAACGCCGTGCGTGAAGTGCTGGCGGCCAAGTACGACATGGGCCTGTTCAAGGACCCGTACCTGCGCATCGGCAAGGCCGAGGATGATCCGGCCGACACCAATGCCGATAGCCGCCTGCACCGCGCCGAGGCCCGCGACGTCGCGCGCCGCAGTCTGGTGCTGTTGAAAAACCAGGGCGAAATCCTGCCGCTGAAAAAAACCGCGAAAATCGCTTTGGTGGGTCCGCTGGCCAAGGCACCGATCGACATGATGGGCAGCTGGGCCGCCAACGGTCGCCCTGCGCAATCGGTCACGCTGTTCGACGGCATGACCACAGCATTGGGTTCGCAATCGACGTTGATCTACGCCCGTGGCGCCAACATCACCAGCGACCCCAAAGTCCTCGGTTACCTCAACTTCCTCAACTTCGATGCCCCGGAAGTGGTAGACGATCCGCGTTCGGCGCAAGTGCTGATCGACGAAGCGGTGAAAGCCGCCAAGGATGCCGATGTGGTGGTCGCAGCGGTGGGCGAGTCCCGCGGCATGTCGCACGAATCATCGAGCCGCACCGATATCAACATCCCGCCCAACCAGCGCGAATTGATCAAAGCCTTGAAAGCCACCGGCAAACCGCTGGTGCTGGTGTTGATGAACGGCCGTCCGCTGTCGATTCTCGAAGAGAAGGAACAGGCTGACGCGATTCTGGAAACCTGGTTCAGCGGCACCGAAGGCGGCAACGCGATTGCCGACGTGCTGTTCGGCGACTACAACCCGTCGGGCAAACTGCCGATCACCATCCCGCGCTCGGTAGGCCAGATTCCGACCTACTACAACCACCTGAGCATTGGCCGACCATTCACACCGGGCAAACCGGGCAACTACACGTCGCAGTATTTCGATGACACCACCGGCCCGCTGTTCCCGTTCGGCTTCGGCTTGAGCTACACCGATTTCAGCCTGAGCGACATGGCCCTGTCGTCGACCACGCTGAACAAGACCGGCAAGCTCGACGCCAGCGTCACGGTGAAAAACACCGGCAAGCGTGACGGCGAAACCGTGGTGCAGTTGTACATTCAGGACGTGACCGGTTCGATGATCCGGCCGCTCAAGGAGTTGAAGAACTTCCAGAAAGTCATGCTCAAGGCCGGCGAACAGAAAGTCGTGCACTTCACCATCACCGAGGACGACCTGAAGTTCTACAACGCACAGCTCAAGTTCGCAGCCGAGCCGGGCAAGTTCAACGTGCAGATCGGCCTGAACTCCGAGGACGTGACGCAGCAGAGCTTTGAATTGCTGTAATCCTGTAGGAAACACATAACAACTGTGGGAGCCGGGCTTGCTCGCGATGAGGCCATCACATTCAGCATCTTCGTTGAATGTTAAGCCGCAATCGCGAGCAAGCTCGGCTCCCACAGTGGTTTTTTGGGTGTGGCTGAGTAAGCACTAACCCCGGCCACCCAGCAAATTCACCACCACCCGATCCACCCATCCCCAGATCCGTTGCTTGATCCGCTTCCACAGTGGCCGGCGTTGCCATTCTTCGAGGCTGACTTCCAGGCTCTGCGCAAAGTCGCGCTCGAAACTCCCCGCCACAGCCCGCGTTAGCCCAGGGTCCAGCGCTTCAAGGTTGGCTTCAAGGTTGAAGCGCAGATTCCAGTGATCGAAATTGCACGAGCCGATGCTCACCCAGTCATCGATCAGGACCATTTTCAGGTGCAGGAAACACGGCTGGTATTCAAAAATCTTCACGCCGGCCTTGAGCAATCGCGGGTAGTAGCGGTGCCCTGCGTAGCGCACCGAGGGGTGATCGGTGCGCGGTCCGGTGAGCAGCAAGCGCACATCGACACCCCGGGCCGCGGCCCGGCGTAATGAACGGCGGACTTTCCAGGTCGGCAGGAAGTACGGGGTCGCCAGCCAGATCCGGCGCTGGCCGCTGTTCAATGCCCTGATCAGCGATTGCAGAATATCGCGATGCTGACGGGCGTCGGCATAGGCCACCCGGCCCATGCCCTCGCCCATCGACGGCACTCGCGGCAGACGCGGCAAGCCGAAATGCGAGGCCGGTTTCCAGGCACGCCGATGGCGGTTGGCGATCCATTGGCGATCGAACAGCAACTGCCAGTCGATGACCAAGGGCCCGGTGATTTCCACCATGACTTCATGCCATTCGCTGGTGTCTTCACCCGGCGTCCAGAACTCGTCGGTGACGCCCGTGCCACCGACCACGGCCAGGCTCTGATCCACCAGCAACAGCTTGCGGTGATCGCGGTAGAAGTTGCCGACCCAGCGCCGCCAGTTCAGGCGATTGTAGAAACGCAGTTCGACCCCGGCCGCCGTCAGACGCTGACGCAAAGTCAGCGTGAACGCCAGGCTGCCGTAATCATCGAACAGGCAGCGCACGCGAACACCACGCTCAGCCGCCTGGACCAGTGCCTGGACCATGGCTTCGGCGCAGGCACCGGCCTCGACCAGATACAGCTCCAACTCGACCTGTTCTTCGGCGCGGGCAATCGCGACCAACATGCGCGGGAAGAACTGCGGACCGTCGACCAGCAGTTCAAAGTGGTTGCCTTCACGCCAGGGGAAAATTGCACCGGCCATGTCAGCGCGCCGTGAAAATCAGTACCGCACCCACCGGTACCGACAGACTGATGGCCGACAAATCGGCGAGCTTGCGCAGCGCTTCCAGTCCGGGTACCAGATCAAAGTCTTCGGCATTGATCACCAGTGGCTCCAGTGTCACCACCTGAAAGCGCCGGTCATCGAGCCGCGTCGCCAGCAGTTCGGCGTTGTACTCGTGGGTTTTACCGTGAAGGTTGACGGTCAGCGGCAAGCGCAACTCCAGCTGCGCACCGGGCGCGAGATCGTTGATCGGGCGCAGATCGATCTGCGCGGTGATCAGTGCTTCGGGAAATTTCTCAATCTCGAACAGCTGCTTGCGCATGCGTTCATCGCGCAATGGAACGCCACTGTTCACCGATTCCAGCTCCACTTCCACTTCGGCCAGGCCATTGGGATCGACCTTGCCGTGCAACACCAGAAAGCGCTGCACCTCAGAGATGTTGGCGTTTTTGGTGCTGACGAACGACAGCCGCGAAGACTCGCCGTCCAGGTACCAATCGGCGTGGGCCGACAAGGAGGCACCGGCCAACAATAGGAACGCGAGGTGTTTGGAGAAGAAGCGGTTGAACATAAAGACTCATGGGGGCAGATAAACCTGCATGAACCTTAACCGTCCGTGAGCCTATTGCAAGCCTGTAGCAGCTGGCGAAGCCTGCGTCGGCCGGTCCGCGCTCGGGCGCAGCAGTCGTCAAACCCTGCCTACCGGGGGCAACCTGAAGTACCGCGGCGCCTGGTTTTACGACGGCTTCGCCGCCGAACGCAGCCTTCGGCAGCTGCTACAAAGGTTCGTGGGAGTCAGGGATTCAGGCGGCAGCCCTGGCGTTCGCCGACCCACGCGGCGCTGTGGGTGCGGCCCATGCCGCTGACCGTGATGCGTTTGCTGGCAGAGTCATCGACGAAGCGGCTGGTGGGCAGCCACTGCTTTACATAGCTGCGGCAATACTCGGTCTCGTTGTTCATTACATACCGGCACGAGCAATATTCCTTGGCGGTGTAGGCGCTGATGATGTCGGGGAATGCCCACAGCGCCACCCGCTCCTGCCAGCCCCAGCCGAGCAAGGCGATCAGCAGGATCACCAGCAACGTGCTCAACGGTCGGCGGCGAACAACACTTTGGCGGCTCATGGCTGCACCTGTTGGGCAAACGCCTTGAGCGTGAGTTTGAGCAAATCGTTGTGCCGATAGCTGCCGTCGCGATCATCGCCATAGCGCACGATCACCAGGTTTTCGCTGGGGATCACGTACATTGCCTGGCCCCAATGTCCCAGCGCGGCGAAAGTATCGGCGGGAGCATCAGGCCAGGGTTGTGGCGCGCCCGCCACCGCACGATTGAGCCACCACTGACCACCGGGCACGCTGTCATCCTGATGGGCTTGATAGTGGGCGAACGGTTCGCGATTGAAGGCGACCCAATCCCGGGGCAGTAATTGGCGCCCCTGCCAGCGCCCGTCGCGCGCCATCAACAAACCGACCCGCGCCAGATCGCGAGCCGTGAGGTAGACGTAAGACGAAGCTACGAAGGTGCCCGTGGCATCGGTTTCCCAAACGGCATTGCGAATACCTAGCGGCTCGAACAGTGCGGTCCATGGATAGTCCGGGTAACGGGCAGGGCCGACGATGTTTTTCAGCGCGGCGGAGAGCAGGTTGCTGTCACCACTGGAATAGCGAAAGGCCTGACCGGGTGTGGCGTATTCAGGGTGATCGGCGGTGAACGCAGCCATGTCCTGATGGCCACGGGTGTAGAGCATGGCCACCACCGAGGATTTCAACGGGGCGTATTCGTAGTCTTCCTGCCAGTCCAGTCCCGAGGCCCAGTGCAGCAGGTCAGCCATGGTCACGCCGGGGTGTTGTTTCATCGGCGGATAAAACGTCTGCACCGGGTCCTGGAGTTTGAACAGGCCTTCGCCATAGGCCACGCCCAGCACCGTGGCCATGAGGCTTTTGCTGATCGACCAGGTCAAGTGTGGCGTGTCGGCGCGGGCCGGGCCGGCGTAGCGTTCGTAGATCAATTGGCCGTCGCGGATCACCAGCAACGCATCGGTGCGAATGCCTTTTCGGGTGCTGTCGTCGCGGGGTGGAAAGGCGTAGGTTTCCAGGGCTTGAAGCGCCGGCCCGGTAACCGTCGGGCGGTTCGACCATTGCTCGCCGGGCCAGTTTTCGGCGTGGGCCGGGAGGCTGAGCAACAGCATGAAAGTCAGGGACAAGCCTTTGAACATGGCAGGGGCTCGGAGGGATTAACGTGCTGAGCCTAGCTGGACTTGATGACAGTTTTGGAATTTGTATTGGCCTTGAGGCCGCCATCGCGAGCAAGCCCGGCTCCTACATCTATGGTTACCCCCTTTTCTGCAATACTGTTTTTGATGTCGTGTTTGGCTTGCTTTCATCTATCCGGCGTCTGAGTGGGGCTGTCACCCCGCGCCTCGATGAGAATCGATGCCCAACGACCCTAATTAGTTGAACGGCCTTACAGCCGTGTAGGAGCTCAGGGTTGTCGTCAGGCCGGTTGGCCGTTCACGTCATCAGTTATCCAGCATCGCAAAACCAGGTGGGTGGTGCTCGGGTG
>NZ_MPAK01000001.1:1728411-2404955 GCF_002000165.1 Pseudomonas sp. C9
GTGCTGGGATAATGCGCCGACAGAACGCTTTTTCGGCACGCTCAAGTCAGAGTGGGTGCCTCGTGGCGGTTACAGCCTGATCGAGGAAGCCAAAACCGATATCGTGCGCTTCTTCATGTACTACAACCGCACCAGACTCCATAGCTATAACGACTACCTGTCGCCAATAGCCATGGAGCAAAAAGCGGCATAAACACCGTAATCGGTGTCCGAGATTACTTGACCAGTTCAAGCTTGCTCCGGGCGGCGTTCCGACGATGAGGCCCGTCAGTTCACCGCGAGTGCCTTGGCCAACCGCTTCCCCCGCGCGCCCGCAGCCAGATCCATCACCGCCCGATCGCGCTGCCACATCTGCGCCCAATGCGCCGGACCATCGGCCATTGCCTGATCAATCTCGGCCTTGAGCCCGTCGAATTGCGCAAACAACCCGCCCAGCAATACATGCCCGGCGGCATTGTTCGGTGCCTGACGGCTGGCTTCCGCGCACCCGGCCAGCAACGCCAGTAACCGCAACTGCAAGGCTTGCGGCCAGTCGCAGTCCTGGCCGATGCCATACAGCCACGACGTCATCGCACTCAGCACATAAACGTCTTCAAGGGTGCGGAACGGTTTGACGTACGCATCCCAGCCATCCCCCGCCAGCAACTCGCACAGGGTGTTGTCGAGAAACAACCGGCCATGGCTGATGTCCGGCATCAATGGGATCGCCGGGAGTTTTTCCAGACGTACGCCCGGTTCGCCGGGATAGACCACCGCCAGGCTCAGGCGCGGCGATTCACCGGTTTCTTCGCTGCGTGCAGCGATCAGCAGCCATTCCGCGGCATCACCGGCCGTGACGAAATCCTTGCGCCCGCTCAGGCGCAGGTCGGCAAGGCGGGTTTGCATGTCTGCCGGTCGCAGGCTGCGCTGTTCGGTTGCACACAACGCGCCGAGGCTCAACGGTGCGCTCGGCCAGAGCATGCGCAACGCCGCCTGATACCCCACCAGAAATGCCAACCCCGGCGTCGCCATCAAACGCCCGCCAGCGACGGCCAACTCAAACGGCGTCACCGTGCCCAACTGGTGCAACAAGGTCACGAAACCTTCCGCCAGATCCGGGTTGGCGGGCAGGCGGTCGTGGCGGTTCAACAGGTTTTGCCAGGGCATAAGAGGCTCCTCGTGGGCTGTCATATAAGCATCACCAAAGCTTAATGGCGATGACACCGGGGCTACATAGCCTGACCTTGCACAAAACGGCTGCATAAAGAAAGTCGATCCGCTGTAACCCAAGACGGGTGAGCAGCCCGCACGGAGAATCGCCATGACTCAGATCGCCCGCATCCGCGACACCGGCAACGACCGCCGCCTGCAAGCCGAACGCCTGATCGGCAGCCAAGCCTTGCAGGAAGCCCAGGCCTTACGCTTCAACGTGTTCAGCGGCGAGTTCAACGCCAAGCTGAAGGGCGCAGAGTTGGGTCTGGACATGGATGACTATGATGTTCACTGCGCCCACATTGGCGTGCGTGACTTGAACACCGGACGTCTGGTGGCGACCACACGTTTACTCGATCACACGGCGGCCAGCAGCCTGGGCAAGTTCTACAGCGAAGAAGAATTCAGCCTGCATGGCCTGGTTCACCTCAAAGGCCCGATTCTGGAAATCGGCCGCACCTGTGTCGACCCGGCGTACCGCAACGGCGGCACCATCGCGGTGCTGTGGGGCGAACTGGCCGAGGTGTTGAATCAGGGCGGCTACAGCTATTTGATGGGCTGCGCGAGCATTCCAATGCAGGACGGCGGCATCCAGGCCCACGCGATCATGCAGCGTTTGCGCGAACGCTACCTGTGCACCGAACACCTGCGCGCCGAACCGAAAAAGCCACTGCCGACCCTGGATATTCCTTCCAACGTCATCGCCGAAATGCCCCCGCTCCTAAAGGCCTACATGCGCCTGGGCGCAAAAATCTGCGGCGAGCCGTGCTGGGATGAAGACTTCCAAGTGGCCGATGTCTTCATCCTGCTCAAGCGCGACGAACTCTGCCCGCGTTACGCCAAGCACTTCAAGGCGGCCATGTGATGATCCGTTTGCGGGTGTACGCGCGGATTGCGCGAGTGCTTGTCGTGGTCGCACTGGGTTTGAGCATGGCCAGTATATTTGGGGCTTTCGAGCGTATGGGCATCGCCCATTCGATGGTCCGCCGCCAGCGCTGGTCGCGATTTTTCATGGCGCGGTTGAGCAATGCCCTGCCCTTCCAGGTCACCGTTCATGGTGAACTGCCCAAGCAACCGATGCTCTGGGTCAGCAATCACGTGTCCTGGACCGACATCCCGCTGCTGGGCATGCTTACGCCGCTGTCGTTTCTGTCCAAGGCCGAAGTGCGCACCTGGCCGGTCGCCGGTTGGTTGGCAGCCAAGGCCGGCAGTCTGTTTATCCGTCGCGGGTCGGGCGACAGTCAGCTGATTCGCAAACAAATGACCCGCCACCTGGAACAAGCGCATCCGCTGTTGATGTTCCCGGAAGGCACCACCACCGATGGCCGTTCGCTGCGCACCTTCCATGGTCGCTTGCTGTCAGCGGCGATTGATTCAGAGGTGCTGCTGCAACCGGTGGCGATTCGTTATCTGCGTAACGGTCAGCTCGACACCCTTGCACCGTTCATTGGCGATGATGATCTGCTGTCGCACTTGATGCGCTTGTTTGCCAATGACCGGGGGGATGTGGAGATTCATCTGCTCAAGCCGATTGCTTGTGAAGGTCGCGAACGTGCAGCGCTGGCGTTCGAAGCGCAGCAAGCGGTGCAGAAAGCGTTGTTTGGGGCGATTCCGGAGAAGCAGCAGATCCCGATGCGACCCGCCATCGCTGCTTAAACACACATCTAATGTGGGAGCGGGCTTGCTCGCGAAAGCGGTGTGTCATTCAACATTGATGTCGACTGATGTACCGCTTTCGCGAGCAAGCCCGCTCCCACATTGGTTTTAGGGTGTTGGGTAGTTTTGGGCAAAGGTCTGAAGCTGTGGATAAAAAAGCCTGAAGTCTTCACTCAACGGTTCATACAACACCCGCAATTCCTGCATCGCTCCCGCCAGTTCCTCCGGCCGGGTCAACCGCCGCGAAATCCCCCGCAGCACCTGCTCCAGCACCTCGAATTCCCGGTAAGAACCCAACCAGTCATTGGCCACCATGTGCGGTGCGATCCTGGCCAGGCGTTCCGGCAATTGCGGCTCGGCTGTCAGTATCCGGTACACATCAGACGTGAACAGTTCCAGCGGCCGATCGGCGTATAGCGTCCAGTCCCGTGCCAGGCAATGGTCGAAAAACACATCGAGCACGATCCCGGCGTAACGCCGGCGCGTCGTGGAGAACCGCGACAACGAGGCATCCACCAGCGGATGGCGATCCGTAAACACGTCAATGCTGCGATGCAGCTGGATGGCTGCTTCGACGTCGGGTTCAAACTGCCCCTGCAACCGTCCTTTGACGAAATCGCCATACAGACTGCCGAGCAATTGGCCGGGACGCTGGCCACCAAGGTGAAGATGTGCGAGATAGTTCATGGGCGCAGCTTAGCACTGCGCCTTTGTTTCTTTACACCCAACGTATCGCTATAACCCGATATACCGATTTACACGGTCATCAGATCGAATTCGTATTGGTATATCGCGAAATACCGATTTAAAGTTCGCTTCATCGCGATATAGCGTTTTACACATCACGAGCCCCCGACCATGAACCTTGACCTCGACGAAATAATAAAAGCCCTGGCACACCCGGTACGGCGAGAAATCCTGCACTGGCTCAAAGACCCGACCGTCGAATTCCCTGACCAGTCCCACAGCAACGAGCACGGTGTTTGCGCCGGGCAGATCGATCAACGTTGCGGCTTGTCGCAGTCCACGGTGTCCGCGCACCTGGCCACCCTGCAACGCGCCGGCCTGATCAGCAGCCGCAAAGTCGGCCAGTGGCATTTTTTCAAACGTAATGAGGAAACCATTCAGGAGTTCCTCAAAACCTTCAGTAAAGAGCTCTGACCCTTAACGTCAGCCAGCCCAAAAGGAATTCAACAATGCCCCTCTCGCTCCTCATCCTGGCCTTGAGCGCCTTCGCCATCGGCACCACCGAATTCGTCATCATGGGCCTGCTGCCCGACGTGGCGGCGGATCTCGGCGTGTCGATCCCCGGCGCCGGCTGGTTGGTGACCGGTTACGCCTTGGGCGTGGCCATTGGTGCGCCGTTCATGGCACTGGCCACCGCCAGGCTGCCGCGCAAGGCCGCACTGGTGGCGTTGATGGGGATCTTCATCATCGGAAACCTGCTCTGCGCCCTCGCCAGTGACTACAACGTGTTGATGTTTGCACGCGTCGTCACAGCCCTCTGCCACGGTGCTTTCTTCGGTATCGGTTCGGTGGTGGCGGCAGGCCTGGTGCCGGCCAACAAACGCGCTTCGGCCGTGGCCTTGATGTTCACCGGCCTGACCCTGGCCAACGTGCTCGGCGTGCCGCTGGGTACTGCGCTGGGTCAGCAAGCCGGCTGGCGTTCGACTTTCTGGGCCGTGACCGTGATTGGTGTCATTGCCCTGATCGGCCTGATCCGCTTCCTGCCGGCCAAGCGCGACGAAGAAAAACTCGACATGCGCGCCGAGCTCGCAGCCCTCAAGGGCGCCGGGATCTGGTTGTCCCTGAGCATGACGGCGCTGTTCGCTGCCTCGGTCTTCACCCTGTTCACCTATGTCGCACCGCTGTTGGGCGAAGTCACCGGCGTCTCGCCCCGTGGCGTGACCTGGACGTTGATGCTCATCGGCCTGGGCCTGACCGTCGGCAATATCATCGGCGGCAAACTGGCTGACAAAGGCATGGCCGCGACGCTGATCGGCGTGTTCATCACCATGGCCGTGGTCTCCACCGTACTGACGTGGACCAGCGTCGCACTGATCCCGACCGAGATCACCCTGTTCCTCTGGGCCACGGCGTGTTTTGCCGCCGTACCCGCCCTGCAAGTGAACGTGGTGACCTTCGGCAAAGCGGCACCGAACCTGGTGTCGACCCTGAACATCGGCGCTTTCAACATCGGCAACGCACTCGGTGCCTGGGTCGGCGGCAGCGTCATCACCCACGGCTTCGACCTGACCAGCGTGCCACTCGCCGCAGCGGCACTGGCGGTACTCGCCCTGCTGGTGACCCTGATTACTTTCCGTCAGAGCGGCAATCCCGAACTGGCACCTGCTACCAACTGATCTCCATAAGAGAGCTACTTCATGACGACTATTTTCGATCCGATCAAACTGGGCGACGTTGAGTTGGCCAACCGCATCATCATGGCACCGCTGACCCGCTGCCGCGCCGACGAAGGCCGCGTGCCGAACGCGCTGATGGCCGAATACTACGTCCAGCGCGCCTCCGCGGGCCTGATCCTCAGCGAAGCCACCTCGGTCACGCCAATGGGCGTCGGCTACCCGGACACCCCGGGCATCTGGTCCAACGACCAGGTACGTGGCTGGGCCAACGTGACCAAGGCAATCCACGGCGCGGGCGGCAAGATTTTCCTGCAACTGTGGCACGTCGGCCGAGTTTCGCACGCCTCGTACCTGAACGGCGAAGCACCGGTCGCACCGAGCGCCATCCAGCCTAAAGGCCACGTCAGCCTGGTTCGCCCATTGGCTGACTACCCGACGCCGCGTGCCCTGGAAACCGCAGAAATCGCCGACATCGTCGACGCTTACCGCACCGGCGCCGAGAACGCCAAAGCTGCTGGTTTTGACGGTGTCGAGATCCACGGTGCCAACGGTTACCTGCTCGACCAGTTCCTGCAAAGCAGCACCAACCAACGCACTGACAATTACGGCGGCTCCCTGGAAAACCGTGCGCGCCTGCTGCTGGAAGTGACCGACGCGGCCATCGAAGTCTGGGGCGCCGGCCGTGTCGGTGTGCACCTGGCACCGCGCGCCGATTCCCATGACATGGGCGACGACAACCTGGCAGAAACCTTCACCTACGTCGCCCGCGAACTGGGCAAGCGCGGTATCGCGTTCATCTGCTCGCGCGAAAAAGAAGCCGGCGACAGCCTTGGTCCACAATTGAAAGAAGCGTTCGGCGGCCCGTACATCATCAACGAACGCTTCACCAAGGACAGCGCCAACGCGTGGCTGGCCAGCGGCAAGGCCGATGCGGTCGCCTTCGGTGTGCCGTTCATTGCCAACCCTGACTTGCCTGCCCGCTTGAAGGCCGACGCGCCGCTGAACGAAGCGCGTCCGGAGTTGTTCTACGGCAAAGGCGCGGTTGGCTACATCGACTATCCGACGCTGTAAACGTTAGCCATTGAAATGCAAAAGCCCCGACTCGTGAGAGCCGGGGCTTTTGGGTTTTCGGAGTGGAGTGCTCACGCTCATTCACACCCAAGACACAATTTCCCTACAAAATACGTAGCTCGCTACCTGTCAACCTGGCGAGCGTCCGTATATAAAAGCACCCCTGGCCATAAATCGAGCCGGCGAAGGATTCAGCGCCCGCCTTGATCGTTGATACAAACGAAGCCAATGACTGACTTTTGTTTCATTTGCGCAGGCTTGGGCTCAAGCGCAGCATGTCCAGCCCGGCCTCGACCCAGCGTTCGGCTTCGGTGTGCAATTGAAAACTGTCGGGCGCCAGCAACCACTGGTACAGGATGCCATCGATGTAAGCGTGCAGGCTGATGGCAGCGCGCGCCGTGTCAAGGTCTTCGGGCATTTGCCCCCGATTCACGGCATTACTCAGGGCCAGGCTGATGCGCACATTGCAATCAAGGCTGGCCGTTCGACGCTGCTGACGCAGGTCACACATTTCATCGGTGAATTCGCACTTATGAAACAAAATCTCATTAATGCGTCGGGTTTTCGGGTCCAGTGCAATTTGATGAAACAAATGAATCAGCAGCTTGCGCATGCAGCCCAGCGGATCGAGTTCCTCTTCGCTTTCACTGGCCCTGGCCAATTCATCCAGTGGCTCATGCAAGGTATCCAACATGGCCTGCACCAGATCGGCCTTGTTGCTGAAATGCCAGTAGATAGCACCGCGAGTCACGCCGGCCAGGGTAGCGATGTCCGCCAGCGTCGTGCGCGCCACGCCCCTTTCATAAAAGGCTTTCTCTGCCGCTTCAAGTATCTGGCTGCGGGTTTCTTGAGCTTCCTCTTTGGTACGACGGACCATGGCAGTAAAACCTCAATCAGGATGCTTCAGCGATGTCTGAACATCAGCTGAATAAAAGTGGAGCGAGCGCTCTTGGGCGCAGTCCCCGTCTTACAATTCGAAGCTTTGAACGGCTTTTGTAATGAATCGGGTACGCAGCCAAGGTGTTTACAAACAACCATGAACGTAAGTATATTCCTTAGCAAGCTACTTATCCACTCAGTACCCTATTTTTAACCTTCCACCTTTCTAGTGCGCATGATGCGCGCCTGACCCGAGGATTTTCATGCAATTCAAGCCAGCTGTTACCGCTCTGGTCACTGCCGTCGCCTTGGCATCGCTGCTCAGCGGATGCAAAAAGGAAGAAGCGCCACCAGCCGCACCGCCTCCTCAGGTCGGCGTCGTTACCCTGCAACCTCAAGCCTTCACCCTGACGTCCGATCTTCCGGGCCGTACCAGCGCGTACCGCATCGCCGAAGTTCGCCCTCAGGTGAACGGCATCATTCTCAAGCGCATGTTCAAGGAAGGCGGCGACGTCAAGATTGGCCAGCAGCTGTACCAAATCGATTCGTCGGTCTATGACGCCACGCTGAAAAGCGCAGAAGCCAACCTGCAACAGACCAAGTCGATCGCGGACCGCTACAAGCAACTGGTCAACGAACAAGCCGTGAGCCGCCAGGAATACGACACCGCCGTGTCTAACCGGATGCAATCGGAAGCGGCCCTGCAAACGGCCCAGATCAACGTGCGCTACACCAAGGTTTACGCACCGCTCACCGGTCGTATCGGTCGCTCAAATGTGACCGAGGGCGCGCTGGTCACCAGCGGCCAGGCCGACCCGATGGCGGTGATCCAGCAACTCGATCCGATCTACGTCGACGTGACGCAGTCTTCGGTGGAGTTGCTGCAACTGCGCCGCGAACTGGAAAGCGGTCGCCTGCAAAAGTCGGGCGACAACGCGGCGAAGGTCAAGCTGACCCTCGAAGACGGCAGCGAGTACAAGCTGGACGGCAAGCTCGAGTTCTCCGAAGTCTCGGTTGACCAGACAACAGGTTCCGTCACCCTGCGCGCCGTGTTCCCCAACCCTGATCACACCCTGCTGCCGGGCATGTTCGTGCACGCGCAATTGTTGGCCGGCGTGAACGCCGCAGCAATCCTGGCCCCGCAACAAGGCGTGACGCGCGACCTCAAAGGCACCCCGACCGCTCTGGTCGTTGGTCCTGACAACAAAGTCGAGCTGCGTCAGCTCAAGGCCAACCGCACCGTCGGCAACCAATGGTTGATCGAAGATGGCTTGAAGGCAGGCGATCGCCTGATCACCGAAGGGCTGCAATTCGTCAAACCTGGCATCGAAGTCAAAGCCAGTGAAGCGACTAACGTTGGCACAAAGAACCCGGCCCCCGCACAGACAGCTGATAAGGCGTCCAGCGGCAAAGGGGAGTAACCCATGTCGAAATTTTTTATCGACCGTCCGATTTTCGCCTGGGTAATTGCCCTGGTGATCATGCTGGTCGGGGCTCTATCGATCCTCAAGTTACCGATCAACCAATACCCGAGCATTGCGCCTCCGGCCATCGCCATTTCCGTTGCCTATCCGGGTGCTTCGGCACAAACCGTACAGGACACCGTGGTGCAGGTGATCGAGCAACAGCTCAACGGTATCGACCACCTGCGATATGTGTCCTCGGAAAGTAACTCCGACGGCACCATGACCATCACCGCGACCTTCGAGCAAGGTACCAACTCCGATACCGCGCAGGTTCAGGTCCAGAACAAGCTGAACCTGGCCACCCCGCTGCTGCCGCAAGAAGTACAGCAGCAAGGTATCCGCGTGACCAAGGCGGTGAAAAACTTCCTGCTGGTAATCGGTGTGGTCTCGCGTGACGGCAGCATGACCAAGGACGACCTGTCCAACTACATCGTGTCGAACATGCAGGACCCGATCTCGCGGACCGCCGGTGTCGGTGACTTCCAGGTATTCGGCTCCCAGTACGCCATGCGTATCTGGCTCGACCCGGCCAAGTTGAACAACTTCAACCTGACCCCGATCGATGTCAAAACCGCCATCGCCGCGCAGAACGTCCAGGTGTCGTCCGGCCAGCTCGGCGGCTTGCCTGCCCTGCCCGGCACACAGCTGAACGCGACGATTATCGGCAAGACCCGTCTGCAGACCGCCGAGCAATTCGACAAGATCCTGCTCAAGGTCAACAAGGACGGCTCTCAGGTTCGCTTGAAAGATGTCGCCGATGTCGGTTTGGGTGGTGAAAACTACAGCATCAACGCCCAGTTCAACGGTGCTCCGGCGTCCGGCCTGGCAGTGAAGCTGGCCACTGGCGCCAACGCCCTCGATACTGCCAAGGCCTTGCGCACCACCATCGACAGCCTCAAGCCGTTCTTCCCGCAAGGGATGGAAGTGGTGTTCCCGTACGACACTACTCCGGTGGTGACCGAGTCGATCAAGGGCGTGGTTCACACCCTGGTCGAAGCGGTCGCACTGGTGTTCCTGGTGATGTTCCTGTTCCTGCAAAACTTCCGCGCCACCATCATCACCACGATGACCGTGCCGGTGGTATTGCTGGGTACGTTCGGCATCCTGGCGGCAGCCGGTTTCAGCATCAACACCCTGACCATGTTCGGTATGGTCCTGGCCATCGGCTTGCTGGTGGACGACGCCATCGTTGTGGTGGAAAACGTCGAGCGGGTGATGAGTGAAGAAGGCCTGTCGCCCAAGGAAGCCACCAAGAAATCGATGGGGCAGATCCAGGGTGCATTGGTGGGTATCGCCCTGGTGCTGTCGGCGGTTCTGCTGCCGATGGCATTCTTCAGCGGCTCCACCGGTGTGATCTACAAGCAATTTTCGATCACCATCGTTTCGGCCATGGCGCTCTCGGTTCTGGTTGCTCTGATTTTCACCCCGGCGCTTTGCGCCACCATGCTCAAGCCTATTCCCAAGGGTGAGCACGGCATGCCAAAACGCGGCTTCTTTGGCTGGTTCAACCGCAACTTCGACCGTGGCGTCAAAAGCTACGAGCGCGGCGTGGGCAATATGCTCACCCAGAAGGCGCCGTACCTGCTGGCCTATCTCATCATCATTGTCGGCATGATCTGGCTGTTCACCCGTATCCCGACGGCGTTCCTGCCTGAAGAAGACCAGGGTGTACTGTTCGCCCAGGTGCAGACGCCGGCCGGTTCGACCTCCCAGCGCACCCAGGTGGTCGTGGACGAGATGCGTGAATTCCTGTTGCGTCCGGGTAAGGATGGCGGTGAAGGCGATGCGGTGAACTCGGTGTTTACCGTCACCGGCTTCAACTTCGCCGGTCGTGGCCAGAGCTCGGGTATGGCGTTCATCATGCTCCGTCCATGGGACGAGCGTAACGCCGACAACAACGTGTTCAAGGTGGCGGCCCGTGCCCAGCAGCACTTCTTCACCTTCCGTGATGCCATGGTGTTTGCCTTCGCGCCACCGGCGGTACTGGAACTGGGTAACGCCACCGGTTTCGACGTGTTCCTTCAAGACCGTGCCGGTATCGGTCACGAAAAACTGATGCAAGCGCGCAACCAGTTCCTCGGCATGGCAGCGCAAAGCAAGATTCTGACTCAGGTGCGTCCGAACGGCCTGAACGATGAACCGCAATACCAACTGGAAATCGATGACGAGAAGGCCAGTGCCCTGGGCATTACCATCGCGGACATCAACAACACCCTGTCGATTGCTCTGGGCAGTAGCTACGTCAACGACTTCATCGATCGTGGTCGAGTGAAGAAGGTTTACGTGCAAGGTCAGCCCGGCTCGCGTATGAGCCCTGAAGACCTGAAGAAATGGTATGTGCGCAACAGCGCCGGCACCATGGTTCCGTTCTCGGCGTTTGCCAAGGGTGAATGGATTTACGGCTCGCCGAAGCTGGCCCGTTACAACGGCGTCGAAGCGATGGAAATCCTCGGTTCCCCGGCGCCGGGCTACTCCACCGGTGAAGCCATGGCCGAAGTCGAGGCCATTGCCGCCAAACTGCCGGCGGGTGTCGGTATTTCCTGGACCGGCCTGTCGTACGAGGAACGGTTATCCGGTTCGCAAGCGCCCGCGTTGTACGCCCTGTCGTTGCTGATGGTGTTCCTGTGCCTGGCAGCGCTGTATGAAAGCTGGTCGATCCCGATCGCGGTGATGCTGGTGGTGCCTTTGGGGATCATCGGTGCGTTGATGGCGACCAGCCTGCGTGGTCTGTCCAACGACGTGTACTTCCAGGTGGGCCTGTTGACGACTATCGGTCTGGCGGCGAAAAACGCCATTCTGATTGTCGAATTTGCTAAGGAGCTGCATGAGCAAGGGCGTAGCCTGCGCGATGCCGCGATCGAAGCCAGCCGCATGCGTCTGCGACCGATCATCATGACCTCGCTCGCGTTCGTTCTCGGTGTGGTACCCCTGGCGATATCCACGGGTGCGGGTTCCGGTAGCCAGCATGCCATCGGCACCGGCGTGATTGGCGGTATGATCACCGCCACCGTTCTGGCGATCTTCTGGGTCCCACTGTTCTTCGTCACTGTGTCGTCCATCGGTCAGCGCAAAATAGTCGACCAGGATGACGCCACTGAAACTCCTAAAGAGGCTGGCCAATGAGCAAGTCGCTACTCTCCCTAGCCGTCGCCGCGTTCGTGCTCGGTGGTTGCTCGCTGATACCCGATTATCAGCAGCCTGAGGCACCGGTGGCGGGCCAATACCCGCAAGGTCCGGCGTACTCGCCGGCCCAGGCGCCGAGCCAGGCTGCGGCGGAGCAAGGCTGGAAGCAGTTTTTCCATGACCCGGCACTGCAACAGCTGATCCAGGTTTCCTTGGAAAACAACCGGGACCTGCGTGTCGCGGCCCTGAACATCGACGCCTTTGCGGCCCAATACCGCATCCAGCGTGCGGATCTGTTCCCGGCCGTATCGGCCAATGGCAGCGGCAACCGCCAGCGCGTTCCGGAAAACTCTTCGCAGACCGGTCAGTCAGGCATTGTCAGTTCGTACTCGGCCACCGTCGGCATCAGCGCCTATGAACTTGATATGTTTGGTCGGGTTCGCAGCCTGAGCGAAGAAGCGCTGCAGAAGTACTTCGCCACTGAAGAAGGTCGTCGCAGCACGCAGATCAGCCTGGTGGCCAGCGTGGCCAATGCCTACCTGACCTGGCAAGCCGACAAGGAACTGCTGAAAGTCACCCAGGACACCCTCGGTGCGTTCGAGGAGAGCTACAAGCTCACCGCACGCAGCGCCGAAGTCGGTGTAGCGTCGGCGCTGGACCTCGCTCAGTCGCGGACCTCGGTGGAAAACGCCCGGGCGCAACTGGCGAAGTACACCCGTCAGGTCGCTCAGGATGAAAACAGCCTGGTGCTGCTGCTCGGTACTGGCATCCCGGCCAATCTGCAAGCAGCCAAGCCGCTGTCTGACGATTTGCTGAGCGACGTGCCGGCCGGTCTGCCATCGGACTTGCTGCAACGTCGTCCGGACATCCTCCAGGCCGAATACAACCTCAAGGCCGCCAACGCCAACATCGGCGCGGCACGGGCTGCATTCTTCCCGAGCATCAGCCTGACAGCCAACGCTGGCACCCTCAGCCCGGACTTGTCCGGTCTGTTCAAGGGCGGTTCCGGCACCTGGTTGTTCCAACCGCAAATCAACCTGCCGATCTTCAACGCCGGCAGCCTGCGCGCCAGCCTGGATTACTCGAAAATCCAGAAAGACATCGGCGTGGCGAACTACGAGAAGTCCATTCAAACGGCCTTCCAGGAAGTCGCCGACGGCTTGGCCGCCCGCCAGACCTACACCGATCAGTTGCAGGCCCAGCGTGACTTCGTCACCGCCAACCAGGACTACTACCGCCTGGCTCAACGTCGCTACCTCATTGGTGTCGACAGCAACCTGACCTTCCTCGATGCCCAGCGTCAGTTGTTCAGCGCCCAACAAGTGCTGATCACCGACCGTTTGGCGCAGTTGGTCAGCGCGGTCAATCTGTACAAGGCGTTGGGTGGTGGCTGGAATTCGCAGACTGCCAAGCTCGAACCGCTGAAAGAAGAAGCGCCGAAGATGAAGTTGTTCTGATAGCGCTGTGAACACAAGAAGCCCACCGATTGGTGGGCTTTTTGTTGGCTACAGGAAAATGTGTGGCGTGATCACTGCCCTCATCGCGGGCAAGCCCGCTCCCACAGGTTTTAAGCTCGCCACAAATTGCATAAACGCAAACGGCCCACTGTGGGAGCGGGCTTGCCCGCGATGTGGCCAGTACAGCCACCCAAAAAACCAGGCTAATGTTACGTTCGATAATCGCCCAAAACCCGCTTTCGCCGATTGAACCATTCAGTACATTCACCGCACCATTCGCCCCACAAAACCAATAACAACAGGTTCGATGTCATGCCCCCACGCCCTGCCCTGTCCGGCTGATCTTCAGGTTTCACCCTCATATTTCGATCATTTGTCTGCACCTTCAAAAGTCGCGGCATCGCCCCGTTTCATCCCCAAGAATTAGAGAGACCCGAGCTCATGAAGCCTTCCACCGCGCAGTATTTGTTTCCCGGCCTGATCGCCATCGCCGTGGCCTCAGCGGTCTTGCCCGCCCAGGCCGAGGAATCGGGTTTTGTCGAAGGTGCCAAGGTCAACCTGAACCTGCGCAACTTCTACATCAACCGCAACTTCACCAACCCGACCAAGGCTCAGGGCAAGGCTGAAGAGTGGACACAAAGCTTCATCCTCGACGCCAAGTCCGGTTTCACTCAGGGCACCGTCGGTTTCGGCATGGATGTGCTGGGGCTCTACTCGGTGAAACTCGATGGCGGGAAAGGCACTGGCGGTACGCAGTTGCTGCCGCTGGATCACGACGGACGCCCGGCGGACAATTTCGGGCGCACCAACGTCGCGTTCAAAGCCAAGCTGTCGCAGACCGAAGTGAAGGTTGGCGAATGGATGCCAGTGCTGCCGATCCTGCGTTCGGACGACGGTCGTTCCCTGCCGCAAACCTTCCGTGGCGGCCAGATCACGTCGAAGGAAATCAGTGGCCTGACGCTCTACG
Source organism: Pseudomonas sp. C9 (assembly GCF_002000165.1). Classification (NCBI taxonomy): domain Bacteria; kingdom Pseudomonadati; phylum Pseudomonadota; class Gammaproteobacteria; order Pseudomonadales; family Pseudomonadaceae; genus Pseudomonas; species Pseudomonas sp. C9. The sequence goes on from NZ_MPAK01000001.1 coordinate 1,742,585, forward strand.
GCGGCCAGTTCCGCCAGAACAGCCCACGGGACGACAGCAGCATGGACGACATGTCGATGACCGGCAAAGCCGCGTTCACCTCTGACCGTTTCAACTTTCAGGGCGGCGAGTACGTGTTCAACGACAAGCGCACCCAGGTCGGCCTGTGGAATGCCGAACTCAAGGACATCTACAGCCAGCAATTCGTGAATCTGACCCACAGTCAGCCCATCGGCGACTGGACCCTGGGTGCCAACCTTGGTTATTTCTACGGCAAGGATGACGGCAGTGCCCGCGCCGGCGAGCTGGACAACAAAACCATGTACGGTCTGTTCTCGGCCAAATACGGCGGCAACACCTTCTACGTCGGCCTGCAAAAACTCACCGGCGACAACGCCTGGATGCGCGTCAACGGCACCAGCGGCGGGACCCTGGCCAACGACAGCTACAACTCCAGCTACGACAATGCCCAGGAGAAATCCTGGCAAGTACGCCACGACTACAACTTCGTCGCACTCGGCGTACCGGGCCTGACCTTGATGAATCGCTACATCAGCGGCGATAACGTGCACACCGGCACGATCACCGACGGCAAGGAATGGGGGCGCGAATCAGAGCTGGGCTACACCGTACAAAGCGGCGCGCTCAAGGACCTCAACGTCAAATGGCGCAACTCGACCATTCGCCGCGACTTCAGCAACAACGAGTTCGACGAGAACCGGGTGATCATCAGCTACCCGATCAGCCTGCTGTAAATCTCAAGTACGCCATCGCGGGCAAGCCCGCTCCCACAGGTTTTGTGTGTACCCCAAGATTTGGGCATGACATAAAACTTTGTGGGAGCGGGCTTGCCCGCGATGGCGTTAGTTCAATCAACGCAAATCACCGGGATCACTCCCGCGACTCAACTCCCAACTCATCCCAAACCGACTCGGCCAGATGGAACGTCGCATTTGCCGCCGGGATGCCGCAATAGATCGCGCTCTGCATGATCACTTCCTTGATCTCGCCACGGCTCACGCCATTGTTGGCGGCGGCGCGCAGGTGCAGTTTCAGCTCGTCGTTGCGGTTCATGCCGATCAGCATGGAAATGGTGATCAGGCTGCGGGTGTGGCGTGGCAAGCCTGGACGGGTCCAGATGTCACCCCAGGCGTGACGGGTGATCATCTCCTGAAACTCCGAGTTGAACTCGGTCAGGGCATTCAGGCTGCGGTCGACGTGGGCGTCGCCGAGCACCGCGCGACGGACTTTCATGCCTTCGTCGTAACGTTGTTTCTCGTCCACAACAATCCCCTTATTCCGCTGACAAAAACGCCAAGACGCGCTCGCTGAACGCGGCGCCGGCCTGGACGTTGGACAAGTGCGCAGCGTAGAACTCGGCGTACTCGGCGCCCTGCACATGTTCTTGAATGAAGTGCCCGCCGGACGGCGGTGTCACGGCGTCTTCGGTGCCGGCGATCACCAGCAGCGGCACCTTGATCAAAGGCAACTGATCACGGAAATCGGCATCGCGCACTGCCGCGCAATTGGCCGCGTAACCTTCAGGCGAAGTGGCCGCGAGCATGTCGGTAATCCGCTTGGCCGCGGCCGGGTTGGCCTGCGCGAAGTCCGGGGTAAACCAGCGCGCAATCGAGGCATCGCGCAGGGCAACCATGGCCGCTGGACCGTCGCGCAGCACCGTTTCAATGCGCGGGTTCCAGATCGACGGATCGCCGATTTTCGCGGCGGTATTGCACACCACCAGCTTATGCAAACGCTGTCCGGCGTTGATCCCCAGCCACTGGCCGATCAAACCGCCCATGGACAAACCACAGAAATGCGCACGCTCGATGTGCAGCGAATCCAGCAGTGCCAAAACGTCTTGGCCCAGTTGCTCGATGCTGTACGGCCCCGGCGTCACCAGCGATTGACCGTGACCACGGGTGTCGAAACGCAGCACCCGGAACTGTTCGGTGAACGCCGCCATCTGCGCGTCCCACATGTGCAGGTCAGTGCCCAGCGAGTTGGACAGCACCAGCACTGGCGCATCTTTCGGGCCATCCAATTGGTAATGCAGTTCGCCCTCGGCGAGTTGTACAAAAGCCACAGCAATCTCCTTCAGGCAGTCAACGCAATATGTTCAGCCACCGCTCGCTCGACCCAGGTACGGGCCTGACCGAGGTAATGGGCAGGGTCCAGCAAATGATCGAGTTCAGCGCCAGAAAGCTCGGCAGTCACTTGCGGCTCGTCACCGAGGACGGCACGCAGATGACGCTGTTCAGCCACCGCACGCTTGCAGCACTGTTCCAGCAGATGATGCGCAGTGTCGCGGCCGACCCGCTGGGCGAGGACAATGCTCACCGCTTCGGCCAGCACCAGGCCCTGGGTCAGATCGAGGTTGCGCGCCATGCGCTGCGCATCCACTTCCAGGCCCTGCGCGACCAGCAGCGCTTGCTTCAGGCTGCCGGACACCAGGCAGCAAATCTCGGGTAGGGTTTCCCATTCGGCATGCCACAAACCGAGGCTGCGCTCGTGTTCCTGCGGCATTGCGCTGAACAGCGTCGAGAGCAAACCGGGCACGCGAGTCGCCGCGCCGATCAGCACCGCTGCGCCCACCGGGTTGCGCTTGTGCGGCATGGTCGAGGAACCGCCCTTGCCCGGCGCCGAAGGCTCGAACACTTCGCCGGCTTCGGTCTGCATCAGCAAACTGATGTCGCGGCCGAGTTTGCCCAGGCTGCCGGCGATCAATCCCAGCACGGAGCCGAACTCCACCAGACGATCGCGCTGGGTGTGCCAGGGTTGTTCCGGCAAGGTCAGTTGCAACTCGCCGGCCAGCGCTTCGGCAATCGGCATCGCTTGCGCGCCAAGGGCTGCCAGGGTTCCAGAGGCACCGCCGAATTGCAGCACCAGCAGACGTGGCTTGAGCTCTTGCAAGCGCTGACGGCTACGGGTGACCGCGCCCAGCCAACCGGCGATTTTCATGCCGAGGGTGACCGGCGTTGCGTGCTGCAACCAGGTGCGTCCCGCCAGCGGAGTGGCGATATATCGCTTGGCTTGAGTGGCGAGGGTATCGCCCAGTTGCGCGAGATCGCTTTCGATCAATGCCAATGCCAGACGCAGTTGCAACACCAGGCCGGTGTCCATCACGTCCTGGCTGGTCGCGCCCAAATGCACATAGCGCTCGGCTTGCGCATCACGGGTTGCGATCTGTTTGCCCAATGCCTTGACCAATGGAATGGCGGAATTGCCCGCCGTGGCAATCGCCTCGCCGAGGGCGGCGAAGTCGTAATGCCCGGCCGCACACGCCGCTTCAATCGGGGCGACCGCGGTTTGCGGAATCAGACCGACACGCGCCTCGGCCCGGGCCAGCGCGGCTTCGAAATCGAGCATGGCCTGAACCCGGCCTTGATCGCAAAACACGTCACGCATATCGCGGGCAGTGAAGTAGGCATCGAACAATTGATTGCCCGGTCGCTCGTTCATAAACAGTCCCTGGAGGCGCGGGCCGGTCAGGCCCGCGCGTAAAGATCAAAGGTCGTGGTGCAAATATTTCGCCTGCCGGGGCAGACGCAGACTGAACAGGAACGCCACCGCCATCATCACCGTGACGTACCAATAAAAGGAGTTTTCCATGCCAACAGCCTTGAGGCTCAGCGCCACGTATTCCGCCGAACCACCGAAGATCGCGTTCGCCACCGCGTACGCCAGGCCAACGCCCAGTGCGCGCACTTCCGGCGGGAACATCTCGGCTTTTACCAGGCCGCTGATCGAGGTGTAGAAACTCACGATCGCCAGCGCCAGGGTAATCAGCCCGAAAGCCATGAACGGACTGCTGACACTTTTCAGGCTCAACAGAATCGGCACGGTGCACAAGGTCCCGAGGGCACCGAACCAGAGCATCGAGTTACGCCGGCCGATCTTGTCGGCGAGCATGCCGAAGAACGGCTGCATGCACATATAGAGGAACAGTGCGCCGGTCATGATGTAACTGGCGGTCTTGGCCGGCATGCCGGCGGTGTTCACCAGGTACTTCTGCATGTAGGTAGTGAATGTGTAGAAAATCAGCGAACCACCGGCGGTGTAACCGAGCACGGTAATGAACGCGGCTTTGTGGTCACGGAACAGCGCGCTGATGCTACCGGCGTCCTTGTTTTCGCGCATTTCCTTGCTGGAGGTTTCTTTCAGCGAACGCCGCAGGTACAGCGAAATCAGCGCCGCGCACGCACCGACCACGAATGGAATCCGCCAGCCGTAGGCACGCAGGTCATCCTCGGTGAGGAACTGTTGCAGGATCACCACCAGCGACACCGCCAGCAACTGCCCACCAATCAGCGTCACGTATTGGAACGAGGCGAAAAACCCGCGCTGGCCCTTGAGGGCGACTTCACTCATGTACGTGGCGGTGGTGCCGTACTCGCCGCCCACCGACAAACCTTGAATCAAACGCGCGAACAGCAGCAGGATCGGGGCCCAGACGCCGATGTCCTTGTAGGTCGGCAGGCAAGCGATGAGCAACGAACCGAAGCACATCATCAGAATCGAAATCATCATCGAGCTCTTGCGCCCGTGCTTGTCCGCCAACCGGCCGAAAACCCAACCGCCAATGGGGCGCATCAGGAACCCGGCGGCGAATACGCCAGCGGTGTTGACCAACTGCACCGTGGGGTTGTCAGACGGAAAAAAGGCCGGCGCAAAAAAAATCGCGCAAAAAGCATAGACGTAGAAGTCGAACCATTCCACAAGGTTGCCGGACGAGGCACCGACAATGGCAAAGATCCGCTTGCTGCGTTCTTCACCGGTGTAGTGATCTGTAATAGCCGTGGGCGTTGTCATTGTTTTTCACTCAATGGGGACAGTGAGAGTCTAGACACACTTCGCAACAGTCCCGTTCCCCAGATGCATTACCAACGCAGATCCCCTGTGGGAGCGGGCTTGCTCGCGAAGGCGTCGTGTCAGTCGATGTAAATGTTGCCTGACACACCGCTTTCGCGAGCAAGCCCGCTCCCACAGGGATTGGCGGTGTTCTTAATAGTCGAAGAACACCGTCTCGGCATCAGTGCCTTGCAGGATCACATTCCACTGGTAAACACCGGACGCATCCTGCTTCGCCAGCAGGGTACTGCGGCGCTCAGCCGGCACGCACTCCAGCAACGGGTCCGACACGTTCGCCGGCTCGCCATCAAAGTAGATCCGCGTCAGCAAGTGCTTCACCAATCCGCGAGCAAACACCAGCACCACCAGGTGCGGTGCCTGGGTCGAGCCTTTCAGGCCTTCAACCGTGCCCGGCTTGATGGTGGTAAAACGAAAGCGCCCTTCGGCATCTACCGGCACCCGGCCAAACCCTTCAAAGTTCGGGTCCAGCGGCTTGTCCTGATCATCTTCCGGGTGGTCGTACTTGCCGGCCGCGTTGGCCTGCCAGACTTCCAGCATCGCATCATTGACGAAGTCGCCATTGCCATCGACGACTTGCCCGGTGATCGCCACGCGCTCACCCAGGGTTTGTGCGACGGTCAGGTCTTCGCGGTTCAGCCAGGTCAGGCCGATGTGGTAATACGGCCCGACGGTGTGGGACGTGGTCGCGTTCAGCGTCATCTTATTTCTCCATCGGCGTGGCATCGCGGCCGCGCAAGACGATGTCCCAGCGATAACCGAGGGCGTAGGAAGGGACGGTTTTTTCCAGATCGAACGTGGCGATCAAACGCTCCTTGGCGCGGGTGTCGGGTACGCAATTGTAGATCGGGTCATACGCCAACAGCGGGTCGCCGGGGAAATACATTTGCGTCACCAGGCGCGTCAGGATGCTCGGCCCGAACAGCGAGAAATGGATGTGCGCCGGGCGCCACGCGTTGTGGTGGTTACCCCACGGGTAGGCGCCGGGCTTGATGGTCTGGAACTGATACCAGCCATCGGCGTCGGTCACGGTGCGGCCGGTGCCAGTGAAGTTCGGGTCCAGCGGCGCGTCGTGCAGGTCGCGAGCATGGTTGTAGCGACCGGCGGCGTTGGCCTGCCAGATTTCCACCAGAATGCCCGGCACCGGTAGACCGTTTTCATCCAGCACGCGGCCGTGAATGATGATGCGCTCACCCAACGGCTCGCCTTTGTGCTGAGCCGTCAGGTCGTTGTCCGTCTCGTTAACGCGTTCAGCGCCAATGGTCGGTCCGGTGATTTCCGACAACGAATGAGGCAAAAACACCAACGGTTTGGACGGTGAGCGCAGGTTGGTGGATTGATACGTCGGGTGCAGGTACTCGGGCTGGGTGCCCTCCTGCGGACGACGGTAACCAGGCTTGTCAGTCATTTCGCTTTCCTCTGTTCTTATTAGTCGACGCGACGTGTCAGACGCGTTCGATCGCCAGGGCCAGACCCTGACCGACGCCAACACACATGGTCGCCAGACCTTTCTTGCCACCGGTTTTTTCCAGCTGATGCAACGCGGTCAGCACCAGACGCGCACCGCTCATGCCCAGCGGATGGCCGAGCGCAATGGCGCCGCCGTTCGGGTTAACTTGGGCTGCATCGTCGGCAATTCCCAATTCACGCAGCACCGCCAGGCCTTGGCTGGCAAAGGCCTCGTTGAGTTCGATCACGTCGAAATCGCTGACAGCCAGACCGAGGCGCTCGGTCAGTTTGCGCACCGCCGGCACCGGGCCAATACCCATTACCCGAGGGGCAACGCCGGCGCTGGACATGCCCAGCACTTTGGCGCGGGCGGTCAGGCCATGTTTCTTCACCGCCTCACCGGAGGCGAGAATCAACGCCGCCGCGCCGTCATTCACACCGGACGCATTGCCAGCCGTGACGGTTTTGTCAGGGCCGTTGACCGGCTTGAGTTTGGCCAGGGTTTCCAGGGTGGTATCAGCGCGAGGGTGTTCGTCCTGCGTCACCACGGTTTCACCCTTCTTGTGGGCAATGCGCACTTCGACGATTTCTTCGGCGAAAAATCCTGCGGCTTGCGCGGCAGTGGCGCGTTGTTGGCTGCGCAGTGCGAAAGCGTCCTGATCCTCACGGGACACTTCGTAATCGTCCGCCACGTTGTCAGCGGTCTGCGGCATCGCATCCACACCGTATTGCGCTTTCATCAACGGGTTGATGAAACGCCAGCCGATGGTGGTGTCTTCCAGCTTCATGTTGCGCGAGAACGCCGCGTCAGCCTTGCCCATTACGAACGGCGCGCGGGACATCGACTCGACACCGCCGGCAATCGCCAGCTCCATTTCGCCACTGGCGATGGCGCGGAACGCGGTGCCGATGGCATCCATGCCCGAGGCGCAGAGGCGATTGAGGGTCACGCCCGGAATGGTTTCCGGCAGGCCCGCCAGCAACAACGCCATGCGTGCGACGTTACGGTTGTCTTCGCCGGCCTGGTTGGCGCAGCCGAGGAACACCTCGTCCACTGCGTTCCAGTCCACCGACGGGTTGCGCTCCATCAGGGCCTTGATCGGCACGGCGGCCAGGTCATCGGCACGAACGGTCGACAGCCCGCCGCCGAAACGGCCAATGGGGGTGCGAATGGCGTCGCAGATATAAACGTCACGCATCAGGCTTCTCCGGGGGCTTGGCCGTGGGCGGCAGCGGTACGAGCTTCCAGATCGCGCAACGCGGTCAGCTCGACTTCAGTCGGCTCGGCGGTTTGCTCAACAGTGTCGGCAAAGCGAATCGCCCAACCGGTGGCGGCGACCACTTGCTCGCGGGTCACGCCCGGGTGCAGTGCGGTGACCACGAATTCATGGGTACCGACTTCCGGTTCCATGATGCACAGGTCGGTAATAATGCCGACCGGCCCGGCGCCCGGCAGACCGAGACGTTTGCGCGAATCACCGCCCTCGCCATGGCCGACCGAGGTGATGAAGTCGAGTTTATCGACGAAGGAACGCGCCGACTGCTTGAGGATGATCAGCACGCTCTTGGCCGAGCCGGCAATTTCCGGCGCGCCACCGGCACCCGGCAGACGGACTTTCGGCGAATGGTAATCGCCGACCACGGTGGTGTTGATGTTGCCGAAGCGGTCGACTTGCGCGGCGCCGAGGAAGCCGACGTCAATGCGCCCACCCTGCAGCCAGTAACGGAAAATCTCGCCGGTCGGCACCACGGTGTCGGCGGTTTCGGCCAGTTCGCCGTCACCAATCGACAGCGGCAGTACGCTCGGCTTGGCACCGATCGGGCCCGATTCGTAGATCAGGACAACGTCCGGCGACGAGGTCAGACGTGCCAGGTTGGCTGCTTTCGATGGCAGGCCGATGCCGACGAAGCACACCGAGCCGTTCTTCAAACGGCGTGCGGCGGCGACGGTCATCATTTCATTGGTGGTGTAAGTCATTACTTGGCCTCCGAAGCAGCGGCCAGCTTGGCCTGGAACTCGCTGAAGTCAGCGCTACCGTGGATGTATTCGTTGATCCATGCGGTGAAAGTTTCACGGTCGCGGGCAATCGGATCCCAGGCCTGGTAGAAGCGGTTGTCACGCTCGTTGTAACCGTGCGCGTAGGAAGGATGCGCGCCGCCCGGTACGTGGCAGACCGCGCTCAGCGCCCAGGTCGGCAGCACACAGGAGTTCATCGGGGCATTGAGGTCGTCGACAATTTCCTCGACGGTGACGATGCAGCGCTTGGCGGCCAGTGCGGCTTCTTTCTGCACACCGAGAATGCCCCACAGCAACACGTTGCCTTTACGGTCGGCTTTCTGTGCGTGAATCACGGTGATGTCCGGACGCACCGACGGTACGGCGGCCAGCACTTCACCGGTAAACGGGCAGGTGACGCTCTTGATCAGCGGATTGACCTTCGGCAGGTCGGAACCGGCGTAGGCCCGCAGCACCGCGAACGGTAAGCCGGAGGCGCCAGCGACGTAGGCATTGGCCAGGTCGGCGTGGCTGTGTTCTTCGATCTCCAGCGGATGCGGCCACTGTTTCTCGACGGCGTCACGCAGACGGTGCAGCGACCCCACGCCCGGATTGCCGCCCCAGGAGAAAATCAATTTGCGAGCACAACCGGCGCCGATCAACTGGTCGTAGATCAGGTCAGGAGTCATGCGTACCAGCGTCAGGTCTTTCTTGCCCTGACGAATGATTTCATGACCCGCCGCCGTAGGGATCAGATGGGTAAAGCCTTCGAGCGCGACCGTATCGCCGTCGTTTACGAATTGCTTCACCGCGTCGTGCAGCGAAAGGATTTCAGCCATGGGGCAGGCTCCCGTTTTGTTATGAACCGACAGTGGAAGAAAAAGGCGCGATGCGCAGCGCCGGAATGCCTGAAGGTTAAGCCTGTGCAAAACGCCAAACAATCCGATAATCGACTGAGTGTTCGTTTATCGAACAGATTGTTGTCTCGCTACCTATCCCAAAAGCATCGTCGGATCGCCGCCCGGAGCAAGCTCACTCCCACGTGGATCACACCTACCCTGTGGGAGCGGGCTTGCCCGCGAAGAGGCCATCAAATTCGCTATAGAGTCTGGAGCCTGAAGTCAGGTCGCATCCGCATGACTGACCATGCCTTTGATCACCACAGCCGTGGTCGCCAACGCCGCCGGAATCACCAGCGCTGTCAGCACTTGCTCGAAGTTCCAGCCAAGGCCCAGCAGCGTCGCGCCCATCCATGCGCCGAGAATCGCGCCGAAACGGCCAATCCCCAGCATCCACGAGACGCCGGTCGCCCGCCCTTGCGTCGGATAGAACCGCGCCGCCAGCGATGGCATTGCCGATTGCGCACCGTTGACGCACATACCCGCCACCAGCACCAAGGTCGCCAACAAGGTGATGTTGCCCAGGCTCTGCCCCACTGCGTAGGCAAACACCCCGGCCATCAAGTAGAAAATGCCGATGACCTTGTGCGGATTGAACCGGTCCATCGCCCAGCCCACGCCCACTGCACTCAGCACGCCACCAAACTGGAACAACGCGCCAATGAACGCGGCCTGCTCCATGCTGGCGCCACTGTCGCGCATCAGCGTCGGCAGCCAACTGGTCAGCAGGTACACAATCACCAGCCCCATGAAGTAGGTCAGCCACAGCAATAACGTGCCGGCGCTGTAGGTGCCCGAGAAAATCACCGCCAGCACGTTGCGGGCCTTGACGGTTTTCTGTTCCGGTACGCTGAAGCTCGACGCTTGGGCGACGAGGCTCGGGTCGATCGGCGCCAGGGCCTTGCGTACTTTGTCGGTGCCGCGATTGCGCACGACCAGGTAACGCGCCGATTCCGGCAGCCATAACAGCAGAACGACGGCGAGGATCAGCGGCAGAACCCCACCGATCAGCAGCAGGCTGTGCCAGCCGAACGCCGGAATCAGTTTGGCGGAAATAAACCCGCCGCCGGCCATGCCGAGGTTGAAGCCGCAGAACATGCTGGTCACCAGCAAGGACTTTTTGCGCTCCGGGGTGTATTCCGACAGCAATGTCGTGGCGTTGGGCATGCCCGCGCCAAGACCCAGGCCGGTGAGGAAGCGCAACACCAACAATTGATCGACGTTGGTGCTGTAGGCCGACGCCAGACTGAAGGCACCAAACAGAAACACCGCGCCGACCAGTACGACTTTTCGCCCGAAACGGTCAGCCAACGGGCCGGAACCCAATGCGCCGAAGACCATGCCGATCAGCGCCGCACTCATGACCGGGCCGAGACTGGCGCGGTCGATCCCCCAATCCTGCGACAACGCAGGCGCAATAAAGCCCATGGCCGCGGTGTCGAGGCCATCGAGGAAGACAATCAAGAAACACAGGATCACCACTCGCCACTGATAGCGCGAAATGGGTTGAGCATTGATGAAGGACTGCACGTCGAGGCAGTTACCTACAGCAGACTGGGGCTGGTTCATTATTTTTATTCCACGCAAGAACGCAGTCGGACAGGTGCCAGCCAAGGGCTGGCGCTGCCGCGACAGTAATGATCAAGGGGAAAGAGCGTCAATTCGATAAACGCGAGTCTGTGCGTTTATCGAACAGCTTAAACGGACGCTTAAGCGAAAAGCTGTGCGCTGAGGTCGCGGCTGGCGCTGAGCAGCCCTGGCAGAAACCGTTGTTCCAGCTCATTACGACTGACACGGCCAGCATGGGTGCTGACGTTCAAGGCGGCCACCACCTGGCCGGAGGCGTCATACACCGGTACGGCAATCGAACGCAGGCCCTGCTCCAGTTCCTGATCGACGATGCACCAACCCTGTTGCCGCACTTCTTGCAGGCATTCGAGCAACGCCTCGGGCGTGTGCAATGTGCGGCTGGTCTTGGCTTGCAGCTCGGCATGATCGAGGTACTCGCGCAGCGAAGTGTCATCCAGTGCGGCGAGCAGAATGCGGCCCATTGACGTGCAATAGGCCGGCAAGCGACCGCCCACTGAAAGGTCGACCGAGATCAGGCGCTGAGTGGTGGCCGAGCGCGCGATATAGAGAATATCGTCACCTTCCAGCGTGGCCATGTTGCACGCCTCATGCAGTTGCTCACTCATGCGGTCCAGGTACGGCTGGGCAGAAACCGCCAGCGGCGTCGAAGACAAATAGGCATGGCCCAGCGTCAGCACTTTGGGAAGCAACGAATAGGTGCGACCGTCAGTGGTGGCGTAGCCGAGTTTGATCAACGTATGCAGGCAGCGTCGCACGGCGGCGCGGGGAATTTCGGTACGGTGGCTGATCTGGGCAATCGTCAGGTGTCGCTTGCGCTCTTGAAACGCCTGCACCACCGCCAGCCCACGGGCCAGGGACGTCATGAAATCGGGATCACCGGTCAGGGCCTGGATTCGCTTGGCGGGCGAGGCGACGATGGGCGGCGCCACTGAAGCAAAGGAGTTGCGCATTTGATCATTCATATCAGGTCCTTTCCTACACGGATCAGCGGCTATTACAGGCAGCTCCAGGCCTGGCACACAAGACAGGTACTGCCGAGATTGGGCGATTATCGAACCATCGACCGGTAATCGCAATCCATGCCACGCCGGGCTTACCGCCACTCACACCATCAAGTGCCGGCTTTTATTCTTGACTGCACACCCTCTAAAAAGTCGAAGTAACAATCAAACTTATTTACCTTAATGACGTCAGAAAGACATCGCTCACCGTCAGGTCATCGACGTTATAGTTGCCGCCGAAACTTGCGAGTAACAAAACGATCACACACGACGAACTACTTTTAACGCCTCGGAGATAGTGTTCTTCGAATCGACCGCTATAATACAATTCAGTGGCGTAACGGTTTTTTATCCGCCGAGTCCGCCACCCGGTAACACGATCTCCCATCGTCGTTGCCCACAGCAAGCGCCTGACGCTCATTCATATGCACCGCCAATGCGCTTGCTGAAACAGGAACCTGATGCTGCGTCAGCTGTTTTCTCTGGTGTCGTGGCCGCCTGCAACATGGAAGTATTGTTCGCATGCCGTCAAAAAGGTTGCCTTCTTTGGCAATAGCCTTTCTACGAGCGTGGTCAATCGACTCGATGCAGCGCGATTCACCGGAATTTATCTCAACTCAAACAGGTAGCACTGTGACGAAAGACGAACTGCGCGCGGAACTTGAGCGCCAGGAACAACGTTACAAGGAAGTTTACGGCGGAGAAGTCACCACCTACGCCGCCCAGCCCGAGCCGGAACGTAAACCCTGGCGTAAACGCGCCACCGTTCAGGATCAGGCGTTTACTCAGGAATTGCAGAAGATGGAAAAGGAACTCAAAGCCGAAGAGCCCTGACTGCCTCGGCCCGAATCCCTTCAAGGGTCTGCGTCTGCTCCCGTTAAAAGCGGGTTGCATCAATGAAGCCTTTCGCGCCTGCTACAAGCGGGCAGCGGCTCCCTCACCCATCGGATGAGGCAAAAGGCTCATTTCTGACCCTCTTCTCAGATATTTCACACAAGCGTTCAAGCCTCTCGACTTCACGGGAGAAACCCTTGTGGCTGCTGCATTCCCCAATGAATTCAATGGTTTGAAAAACCCGGTAAAACGCTGGGAGATAGGCATTCGTCACAAACTATTTCGTTGAAGAATGTTACCGATGAGCACCTAGTGCATTGATTAGCAGTCTTTTCTGGCATAATCGCGCCCCCTTACGACCGGGTCAGAAAACCTTCATGATCGATTTATTCAGCGGACTGGATGCTTGGGTGCTTGTGAGCCTCTTGCTCGCCCTGGCCTTTGTCCTCGCCTTCGAGTTCATCAACGGCTTTCATGACACCGCAAACGCGGTGGCCACTGTTATCTACACCAAAGCCATGCCGCCTCATTTGGCGGTGTTCTTTTCCGGGGTATTCAACTTCCTCGGCGTGCTGCTGGGCGGTGTTGGCGTGGCGTATGCCATCGTTCACCTGTTGCCGGTAGAACTGCTGATCAATGTGAATACCGGTCACGGACTGGCGATGGTGTTCTCGCTGCTTGCTGCCGCCATCACCTGGAACCTGGGCACCTGGTACTTCGGTATCCCGGCCTCCAGCTCCCACACCCTGATCGGTTCGATCCTCGGTGTCGGCCTGGCCAACGCATTGATCAACGATATTCCGTTGGCGGATGGCGTGAACTGGCAGAAGGCGATCGATATCGGTGCTTCCCTGGTGTTCTCACCAATGGCTGGCTTCCTTGTCGCGGCCTTGGTGTTGATCGGCCTTAAATGGTGGCGTCCCCTGTCCAAGATGCACAAGACACCGGACCAGCGCCGCAAGCTCGATGACAAGAAGCACCCACCGTTCTGGAACCGCCTGGTATTGGTGATCTCGGCCATGGCCGTGAGCTTTGTGCACGGTTCGAACGACGGCCAGAAAGGTATCGGCCTGATCATGCTGGTGCTGATCGGTATCGTGCCGGCTCAATTCGTACTCGACCTGAGCAGCACGACTTACCAGATCGAACGGACTCGCGATGCGACCCTGCACCTGAGCCAGTTCTACAAGCGCAATGCCGACACCCTGGGTGAATACCTGGCGCTGGGCAAAAGCATAGAAGGTGATCTGCCGGAGAAATTCCGTTGCAACCCGCAACAGACCGAACCGACCATCACCGCCCTGCTCGGCACCCTGAATGGTGTATCGGACTACCACTCGTTGACGTCGGAAAGCCGCATCGAAGTACGTCGCTACCTGCTCTGCCTGGATGACACCGCAAGGAAAGTCGGCAAGCTGCCTAATCTCAATGCCCGCGAAAAGGCTGACCTGGACAAACTGCGCAAAGACCTGACCACGACCACCGAATACGCGCCATTCTGGGTGATTCTGGCGGTAGCACTGGCATTGGGCCTGGGCACCATGGTTGGCTGGAAACGCGTGGTACTGACCATCGGCGAGAAAATCGGCAAGCAAGGCATGACTTACGCACAAGGCATGTCGGCGCAGATCACCACCGCGTGCATGATCGGCCTGGCCAACATTTTCAGCCTGCCGGTCTCCACCACCCACGTGCTGTCCTCGGGCGTGGCCGGTACCATGGTCGCGAACAAAAGCGGCCTGCAAGGCGGCACGGTAAAAACCATCCTGTTGGCCTGGGTCCTGACCCTGCCGGCGACCGTGGCCCTGTCGGCCGGCCTGTTCTGGCTGGCGTCGAAGGCACTCGGCAGCTGATACACAGCCGCACAAAAAAGGCGCGTTCCGTGAGGTTCGCGCCTTTTTATTGCCTCCGGAACCCCCAAAAAACCCCATAACCTGTAGGAGCCGAGCTTGCTCCGGGCGGCGTTCCGACGATCGCGGCCTTACAGGCAACATGAATGTTGAATGGTATGGCCCCATCGCGAGCAAGCTCGGCTCCTACAATAGGTCGGCTTATTCCGATAGATTTGCAGGCAAAAAAAAGGGCAACCGAAGTTGCCCAAAATGCCTTGCGTGCTCATTACATCCAGAAGGAACTACGGTTTGCGCTTATGCGAATCCTTCCAGATAAAAAATCCAAAACCTGCGAAAAACACAACCATGAGGCTGACAGTCAGCACCCCGGCGATCACCACGTTGTCGAAAAACATGACTGGCCTCTTGGACTTGCCCTGTTGCGATAGGGCTAAGTTAACCAAACAGGCGGAAGAAGAAATTGACTTGGATCAAGATCGCCCGAGACCGGACTTAAAGGAGGGGTAACAGCTGACCTGCATCAATAAGTGCAGGGTACTTCAACGCTTTTTCGGCTTGTTCTTCGGTTTCTTCTTGGCTTTACCCAATGGCATCGCCTGCTCAAACGCCTGACGAACTTCGTTCAGACGTTTTTCATTAAGGTCGTGAACCCGTTTTGCGCGTTCAGCGTTGAGATCAATCAGTTTGTCGTCTTGGCTCATGGTGCTCAGTGCATCGTTTGGCAGGTGTGTCGCAATAATGCGGTCTGGCGGTCGCGCTGACCAGCCACAACCTCAAATCTGGATA
This sequence comes from Pseudomonas sp. C9, assembly GCF_002000165.1. Taxonomy (NCBI): domain Bacteria; kingdom Pseudomonadati; phylum Pseudomonadota; class Gammaproteobacteria; order Pseudomonadales; family Pseudomonadaceae; genus Pseudomonas; species Pseudomonas sp. C9. The sequence goes on from NZ_MPAK01000001.1 coordinate 1,757,841, forward strand.
TCGACCCACAAGCCCTGGCGCGGTTGATCTTCCATCAAAGGCGCCACCGGTACCGTGTTGTCGGCGTTCAACTCATCACCGGGTATCGCCAGGTGTTCTTCAGGGTCTTCATCGGCTTCGCGACGACGACGCTCGCGCTCCAGCTGGCGACGCTGTTCCTCTCGCAGCTGAAACGCCGCTTCTTCAGGGTCGCGCTGCTGCAGGTCGATCGTGCTTTCGTTCGAGCTCTCCTGCACCGCCACCACCGGCGGAATATCCGGGCGCTGGCGAATCGGGTCCTGCTGTGAGGTGATCGGCACGGCACTCAAGGGGAGCATCGGTAGCAGCATGATTATTGGTCTCCTGTCAGCAAGCTGTCGGCTGCGGCGATGGCGACTTGAGCCATCGGTCGCAAACTGTGACCCGTTTGGCACGATTTGGTGCCCCGACCTGCGGGCGCGGCATCGTTGGGCTAACGTAAGACTGCGAGTTTTTATGAGAGTCCTTTGGCCCTGAAGGTCTCATTCCGTTAAGATAGCCCGCTTTTTCAAGGTGGGAGTCAGGCAGCATGGCGCAGCAGTATCAACCGGGGCAACGCTGGATCAGTGACAGCGAAGCCGAGCTGGGTTTAGGCACCGTTCTGGCACAGGACGGCCGCTTGTTGACCGTGCTCTATCCGGCCACTGGCGACACTCGCCAGTACGCGCTAAGGAATGCGCCTCTCACCCGTGTGCGGTTTTCGCCCGGTGATTCCATCACTCACTTCGAAGGCTGGAAACTGACCGTCCAGGAAGTCGACGATGTCGACGGCCTGCTGGTCTACCACGGCCTCAACACGCAGAACGAAGTGGTGACCCTGCCGGAAACCCAACTGTCGAACTTCATTCAGTTCCGCCTGGCCAGCGACCGCCTGTTCGCCGGGCAGATCGACCCGCTCGCCTGGTTCTCCCTGCGCTACCACACGCTGGAACACACCAGCCGCCAGTTGCAGTCCTCGCTTTGGGGTCTGGGTGGCGTGCGTGCGCAACCTATTGCACACCAATTGCACATCGCCCGCGAAGTTGCCGACCGCATTGCGCCGCGGGTTCTGCTGGCGGACGAAGTAGGCCTGGGTAAAACCATTGAAGCCGGTCTGGTGATCCATCGCCAACTGCTCTCGGGTCGCGCCAACCGCGTGCTGATTCTGGTTCCCGAGAACCTGCAGCACCAGTGGCTGGTCGAGATGCGCCGCCGCTTCAACCTGCAAGTCGCGCTGTTCGACGAAGAACGCTTCATCGAAAGCGATGCCACCAACCCGTTCGAAGACACTCAGCTCGCACTGGTTGCGCTTGAGTGGCTGGTGGAAGACGAGAAGGCCCAGGACGCGCTGTTTGCCGCCGGCTGGGACCTGATGGTCGTCGACGAAGCCCACCACTTGGTATGGCACGAAGACAAGGCCAGCCCGGAATATACCCTTGTCGAGCAACTCGCCGAGACCATTCCCGGCGTCCTGCTGCTGACCGCGACCCCGGAACAACTGGGCCAGGACAGCCACTTTGCCCGTCTGCGCCTGCTCGACCCGAACCGCTTCCATGACCTGGCCGCCTTCCGCGCCGAGAGCGAAAATTATCGCCCGGTGGCCGAAGCCGTTCAGGAACTGCTGGACAAGGGGCGCCTGTCGCCTGAAGCACACAAAACCATTCACGGTTTTCTTGGCAACGAAGGCGAAGCCCTGTTGACGGCCGTGAATGACGGCGACACCGAAGCCAGCGCCCGCCTCGTGCGCGAACTGCTGGACCGCCACGGCACCGGCCGCGTGCTGTTCCGTAACACCCGCGCCGCCGTGCAGGGTTTCCCGGAGCGCAAACTGCACCCGTACCCGCTGCCATGCCCTGACGAATACCTCGAATTGCCATTGGGCGATCACGCCGAGCTGTACCCGGAAGTCAGCTTCCAGGCCCAGCCGGACGCCAGCGAAGAAGAGCGCTGGTGGAAATTCGACCCGCGCGTCGAGTGGCTGATCGACCAGCTGAAAATGCTCAAGCGCACCAAAGTGCTGGTGATTTGCGCCCACGCCGAAACCGCCATGGACCTGGAAGACGCCCTGCGCGTGCGCTCCGGCATTCCGGCCACGGTGTTCCACGAAGGCATGAACATCCTCGAACGTGACCGCGCCGCCGCTTACTTCGCCGACGAAGAATTCGGTGCACAGGTACTGATCTGCTCGGAAATCGGCAGTGAAGGTCGCAACTTCCAGTTCTCGCACCACTTGGTGCTGTTCGATCTGCCATCGCACCCGGACCTGCTGGAGCAGCGTATCGGTCGTCTGGACCGGATCGGTCAGAAACACGTGATCGAATTGCACGTGCCGTATCTGGAAACCAGTCCGCAAGAGCGCCTGTTCCAGTGGTACCACGAAGCGCTGAATGCGTTCCTCAACACCTGCCCGACCGGTAACGCCTTGCAGCATCAGTTCGGCCCGCGCCTGCTGCCGTTGCTGGAAGAGGCCGACGACGGTGAGTGGCAAGCGCTGATCGACGAAGCCCGCACCGAGCGTGAACGTCTGGAAGCCGATTTGCACACGGGTCGCGACCGCCTGCTGGAACTCAACTCTGGCGGTGCCGGCGAAGGCGACGCGCTGGTTGAAGACATTCTTGAGCAAGACGATCAGTTCGCCCTGCCGATCTACATGGAAACCCTGTTCGACGCGTTTGGCATCGACAGCGAAGACCATTCGGAAAACGCACTGATCCTCAAGCCGAGCGAAAAAATGCTCGACGCCAGCTTCCCGCTGGGCGACGACGAAGGCGTGACCATCACCTACGACCGCAACCAGGCACTGTCTCGCGAAGACATGCAGTTCATCACCTGGGAACACCCGATGGTTCAGGGCGGCATGGACCTGGTCCTGTCCGGCTCGATGGGCAACACCGCCGTGGCGCTGATCAAGAACAAGGCACTGAAACCTGGCACCGTATTGCTGGAACTGCTCTACGTCAGCGAAGTGGTTGCACCGCGCTCGCTGCAACTGGGCCGTTACCTGCCGCCGGCCGCCCTGCGCTGCCTGCTCGATACCAATGGCAATGACCTCTCGGCCCGGGTGTCGTTCGAGACCTTGAACGATCAACTGGAAAGCGTGCCGCGTGCCAGCGCCAACAAGTTCATTCAGGCTCAACGTGACCAGCTGACGCCACGGATCAACGCGGGCGAAGACAAGATCTTCCCGCGTCATGCAGAGCGTGTTGCCGAAGCGCAGCGTCGCCTGGCCGCCGACACCGACGAAGAACTGGCTCGCCTGACGGCGTTGCAAGCCGTGAACCCGACGGTGCGCGACAGCGAACTGGTTGCCCTGCGCAAGCAACGCGAGCAAGGCTTGGCCATGCTTGAAAAAGCGGCGTTGCGCCTGGAAGCGATTCGGGTGTTGGTGGCGGGTTAAGTCCCCTGCTCTACCCGGCCAAATAAAAAAGGCCCGCAGTGATGCGGGCCTTTTTTTGTCTGCTTGATTGTTAAGTTGTTGCTGATGGCCTCATCGTCGGAACGCCGCCCGGAGCAAGCTCGGCTCTCACAGGGGGTCTGAGTTGCCCACAATTTTGTGGTTCCACTCGATCAGTGTGGGAGCCGAGCTTGCTCGCGATGGCGATTAGGCAGTCGCCACAGAAATACCCGGCTCAACCACCGCCACCAACCCCGCCTTCATCCGCTTGGCATCGCGCACAAAACACCGCGACGCCAGAAACAGAAAGACCATGGTGAAGAACAACGCCACCGGGATCAGGTACATCGCATCGTGCAAGCCGACCGCTTTGAACGCCTCGGTCATCTGTTCGGCTCCTGCCGCCAGCATCGCCGTGTGCGCAAAGTGATCGGACAAACCGCCCACCACCACCGGCCCCAATCCACCGCCCAACAGGTACAGCCCGGCAAAGAACAGCGCCATCGCCGTGGCCCGCAAACGCGGCTCGACCACATCCTGAATCGCGGTGTAGACGCAGGTATAGAAGTTATAGGCAAACAACCAGCCCACGCTGAAGACCGCCACAAACACGCCGATCTCGATGCGCCCGGAGTGCAGCGCCCAAGCCGTGCACACGGTGGAGATAATCAAGCTGAACGCTGCAAACAACAGCCGCCCGCTGGCTACCCGCTGGTGAATCTTGTCAGCCACCCAACCGCCAATCGTCAGGCCGAACAAACCGGTCACACCGACGATCACTCCCGTCGCCACCGCCGCTTCCTGCAATGGCATCAGGAAGTAGCGTTGCAACATCGGCACCAGGAATGAGTTGCAGGCGTAAGTCGCGAAGTTGAAGCACAACCCCGCCATCACCAGCCACAGGAACGTCGGCACCGCCAGTACCCGGCGGATCGGCCGCTCTACGCGCTCCTGCGAAACCTGTACGGTTTCTGCTGCACCGCGTTTCGGCTCTTTAATGAAGAACATGAAAATCGCCAGGATCAGCCCCGGCACTGCCGCGATAAAGAACGGCGCGCGCCAGCTGTCGAACGCCTTGACCATGGCGCCAATGGTGAAGAATGCCAGCAGCAGCCCCAACGGCAGACCCAGCATGAAAATGCCCATCGCCCGCGCCCGGCGGTGGGCCGGAAACAGGTCGCCGATCAGCGAATTGGCGGCCGGTGCATAACTGGCCTCACCGATGCCGACGCCCATGCGCACAATCAGGAAGCTCCAGAAGCTGCCCACCAACCCATTGACCGCCGTCAACCCGCTCCACACCGCCAGGCCCCACCCCATCAATTTTCTGCGCGAACCGGTATCGGCCATCCGCCCCAGCGGCAGACCGGCAATCGCATAGACCAGGGTGAACGCGGTACCGACGATCCCCAACTGAAAGTCGCTGAGGTGCCATTCCATGCGGATCGGCTCGATGATGATCGCGGGAATGGTGCGGTCGAAGAAGTTGAACAGGTTTGCCAGAAACAACAGGAACAGAATGCGCCAGGCATTCGCCGCTTGGGTCGAGTTCTGCATGGGTCCGTCTCTTTTATTGTTATTGGGGCCTCACTGCCCCCGGAATCTTCAATCTAGAGAGGCCCGGCAAAGCTGTCTGTCATTATTTGTAAGGCTGATATCAGCCCATGGCATTCACGCAACTCATGCCGACCGCCAGGCCCGGAACTCACGGGCATCCAACGGCACTTTCACGGTACCGACAGCCGGTAAAAAATACCTTTCGCCCCCCCTTCCAAAGCCCGTTGCGAAGCCTAGAATAGCGACCTTCGCCGCCCCCCTGCGTGCCCACTCCTCTTAGATAATCGCCCATGTCCGAAGTCAGTCCGTGTCTGAATTGCGGTGCCTGCTGTTCCCATTTCCGTGTGTCTTTCTTCTGGGGTGAATGCACCTCGGCCGGGGGAACGGTGCCTGACGATCTGGTCGCTTCAATCAGCCCCAGCCGGGTAGCGATGCTCGGAACAGACTGCAAACCCACCCGCTGCGTCAGCCTGGTGGGCAACGTCGGCAGCGAAACGAAATGCTCGATTTATGATCAACGCTCCAGCACCTGTCGGGAGTTCGAGGCATCGTGGGTCAACGGTGAAGCCAATGTCGATTGCGACGCCGCCCGGGCTGCATTTGGCCTGCCGGCCCTGCAACCCGAGTTCGAAATCCCCTACGAACAAAGTGCCTGAGACTTAGTACACAACGCGATTAGCGCCGCGGGGTGATTTGCGTCCAGCGCGGAACGAAATCAACCAGCGCAAGCAAACGTGCAATGTCATGCCTTTGAATTTGGCTCGCGGTACATCTGCACCAGCGTCGACGGATCTTTTTCCAGGAAACCCTGGCTCCCATGCAGTCGCATCAATTGCGCAGCCAATCCGCTGAGTGGCGTCGCCGAGCCCTGTTCGCGGGAAAACTTCACCGCAGTGTCGAGATCCTTGAGCAGCGTGCGCACATGCCACTTCACCGGTTCGAATCGGCTTTCGGCCATTTGCGGGGCGAGAATTTGCAAGGGTTTTGAATCGGCAAAGCCACCGGCCAACGCTTCGGCGATCAACCGCGCGTCTACCCCGGAACACTCGGCCAGCGCCACCACTTCAGCAATGACCAGCGCATTGCACGCCACGATCATTTGATTGCACGCCTTGGTCACCTGCCCGGCCCCGACGCCGCCCATGTGAGTAACACGCTGGCCCAGGTTCATTAACACCGTATGCACTCGCTGCAAGTCCTCGGTCTCGCCGCCGACCATGATCGCCAGGCTGCCGGCCTCGGCACCGATCACGCCGCCAGACACCGGCGTATCCAGCCAACTCATTCCGGTTGTGTCACTCAGCTGTTTGGCCATGTCTCGTGTCGCGCCGGGCTCGAGGCTGGAAAAGTCCACCAGCAACTGGCCGCTTTTCGCTCCCGCCGCCACCCCGGCCGGGCCAAAAACCACTTCACGTACAACGGCGGTGTCCGCCAGGCACAGCATGACGATGTCGGCGTGCTGACCCAGCTCAGCCGGAGTTGCCACTTGTCGGGCACCGGCCTCAACCAGCGGCGCGCACTTGGCCGGATTGCGGTTCCACACGGTCAGCGGATAGCCCGCAGCCAGCAGACGCCGGCACATTGGCAGGCCCATCAAGCCGATCCCGGCGAACCCCAACGAAGGTAGCGTTGACATCATTTAGCCTCCTTTTGGATTAAAGATCGCCGAATAGTGGCCGATTCATCATGACTAAGGAAAGGATTCCCCCCAGTGTTGCTCAGGCCCGTTCCTGAGTCTTGGGCCAAATACGCGCAAAAAAAGACGCGAGATCCCATTCCGTGAATGGTTCGACGACAGCTGTCGCTCAGCCAACAAGTCCAGGTAGATGGCGCACAATGACTTCTAAAAATAACCCGGCCACTACGGTCTCCGATCTGACACTGAGCCCCGCGGCGAACAGCCCCTCATCGTCGAAGCCATTGACCCCGGCGCGCCCGCTGGCCACTCAGCAGTACCTGTATTTCACCGAAACCAACACCGACCGTATCCTCGATAACCTCGATGGCCTGCGCGACATGGTGTTCCCGCGTCCGCCCCATCTGGAAGGCGTCAGCGAGCAGCACAACGACCAGGAATTCCCGTCGGTGTGCCTGATTGGCCTGGGTCGTTGCGGCTCCAACATCGCCCTGGACGTCGCGGAGCTGGTGTACAACGCCCGCAAGTTTTATCTCAACGAATTCAATAACGAAGACCGTCTGTCGCCGGACAAACGCTTTGCGGAAAAGGGCTACAGCCCGGCGCAATGGATTCGTAACAACCTGCGTCTGGGTACCAACAAGGGTGCCAAACCGGTGTTCCTGGTAGAGCCGCTGGTCATGCTCGGCGACCTGGACAAGGACATTGCCGGTCGCATCCGTTTCTCGCGCAAAGGCGAAAAGAGCGGCTTCCTGCGCGACTACAGCAAAATGAAAATCATGGACTTGTCGGAAGTCCACGCCGGTGGCGCCGGTAACGCGCCGATTCTCGGTCAGTACCTGGCCAAGATCATCCTGAACAAGGACACCCAGCGTTTCTCCAGCCCTGACTGGAAGATGATTCACTCGTACCTGATCGACAGCTGCGGGATCAAAGCCAACCAGTCGCGCCTGTACTTCTCGATCTTCAGCGCCGGTGGCGGTACCGGTTCGGGCATGGCTTCGGAATTCGGCCTGGCCCAGCAACACTCGTACATGAACAAGACGTTCGACACCAAGCCGATGGATGAACACGACGGCAAAAGCGGTCACTCCTTCGTCTTCGAGCCGATCTTCACCAGCGGCATTTGCGTGCTGCCGAACATTTCCGATCACCGCAGTGAAATGTCTGAGGCGCTGCACATCAACGCCGGACGCCTACTGTGTAAATACCTGTCGGAAGAGTGGGACTTCTCCTACAACTTCGCCAACGAAGACAGCAGCGAAGCCAGCGTCATGGGCCGTATCCGCCCATGGAACGCCATGATGCTGATCTCCAATGACATCATGCGTTATGCCGAAGAAAGCGATGACGGCAATATCCAGAACATTGACGTCAATGCGATGGAAAAACACGCCAACCAGTACATCTCGCAGCAGATATTCAACATTCTGACAGCGCAGGCGGTCACGACTGACTACGACCAGAACTATTTCCGTCGTGCCGGCATCGACATCGGCGAAACCATTCGCCTGGACGCCAACGACCTGTTCATGAGCCTGGCCGGCCCGGTGGCGATTGCCTACGCCGAATCCGTCGTCCCGGAAACCCCGCCGCCGAGCAGCGACAAGTTCAAGGTGTTCGAGAAAGAGCCGCAGCGCCTGAACATCGACGACCTGTTCTTCCGCTCCATCGACCTGCCGCACTTCAACAAGGTGACCCAGGCGATCGAGGGCATCAGCCTGCTGCCGATCGAGTCCAAGCGCTATCGCGCCTCGCTGGAGCAGTACAAGAATTCGGGTTACGACGCCGCGGCGCTGCACGACCTGCACTTTTTCAAGAACTGCTCGTCGGTGGTGTCGATTGTTTCGCTGCCAAAAGACTACAAGCTGTCCTACATGGACCTGAACCGGTTGAAGACTCACCTCAACAGCCTGTTCCCGAACACCACGCTCAAGCGTTATGCGCTGGTGATTGGCGCTTCGGCCAACTTGTCGCTGACCACCCTGATCGCCAAGAGCCCGTGCCTGTCGGACGACTTCCTGACGCTGATCGTGGCCTTCATCAAGCGCTGTTTTGCGAAAAACCCGTACCGTTTTGACGAGACGCTGGACAACTCGATCCTCGATTTCATCATTAATGAAGAGTTCGACGAAGACCGGATCGATGACTTGCTCAACGAGTTCGAAAACCCGGCGAAGATCCTCGATACCAACTGGTACGCGATCAAACCGATGTATGAGAAGAAGTACCGCGAGCTGATCAATGACAAAGACAAGTTTGTCTCGATCAACGATATTCGTCTGTCACGCGATTGCGTGAAGAAGGCGATCAAGTACCTGCGCGAGATCTACCGTCACCGCATCGGCAAGACCAAGGTTATTTCGCTGAATAACCATACGGGCAAAACCGCTTAATCAGCGGCGCCCCAATCGCGAGCAGGCTCGGCTCCTACAGGGACGATGTCGATCACAAATTTTGTGAACGCCATCGAACTCTGTAGGAGCCGAGCTTGCCCGCGATAGCGGCCTCAGATTCGCCACAAACCCAACATTCAGAAACAATTAAGCAGCCCTTCGGCTGCTCACTGAACTGTGCCCGTTACGTTTACGTTACCGTGATGCTGGCCCTGTACGTGGCCTTTCTCCACGGCAACGTGCCATCACGCTACTCACCTACACACTTTTTATCATCGGGGCCGAGCACTACTTTGGTGCGACGCTTTCGCTCGCTGCCCTTTCCTGGATCAGAATCCACGGGGAAACCACCACGGCCCACAGCTGCGGATCACGTTCAAAAAGATCCAGCGCCCGCGTTTCAGACAGCTTGGCGACCTTGTCGGCGGCCAGCCAGGCAGCCACTTTCTCGCCTTCATCCTGGGCCAAGGCCTCCGCGGCGGCGATCAAATCCAGGCCGGGGTCGACCCACAATAGGGCACCCTTGGCGAAGAACGGCTCCAACTCTTTCCAGGTAATAGATGCGGTTTCACCAAGCAGCTTGGCATAGAGGGTGCTAGGTTCTTGATTCATGGGACTGTCCGGAAATGAAATCGACGCAAATGATAACGTCGATAATCTGGCAGAAAAACCCGGATGCAATTGAGTCACTGAATTGAAAAGCGCAGGAACGCCAAGGAATGCACTGGATCCGGCTATAAGCCCCTCAATGCCCCGCCGCAATTCTGTCTTTTTCATTCAAAAAAGCGACACCCGCAGGATTTGCCCCCCGGCGCCGCCTTCCCAGGCTGACAATCGGCGCTCTACACTGTACCGGTACAGTTGCCGAGGGGCTTTTCCGGGGAATGTCGCAGATATCTGACCCGGTTCTGCTGCTTTCGGCGCCAGGACTATAAAAACTACAACAGTAAGAGTGGAGCACTATGACTAAGGCTACTAAGCAGATTTCCAAACTGTTTGCCGCTATGGTTCTGGCCGGGGTTGCCAGCCATTCGTTCGCAGCTGACACCATCAAGATCGGCATCGCCGGCCCTAAGACCGGTCCTGTAGCCCAATACGGCGACATGCAGTTCAGTGGCGCCAAAATGGCCATCGAACAGATCAACGCCAAAGGCGGCGTAGACGGCAAGAAACTCGAAGCCGTTGAATACGATGACGCCTGTGATCCGAAACAAGCGGTAGCGGTCGCGAACAAAGTCGTCAACGACGGCGTCAAGTTCGTGGTCGGTCACCTGTGCTCCAGCTCCACTCAACCGGCTTCGGACATTTACGAAGACGAAGGCGTGATCATGATCACCCCGGCTGCCACCAGCCCGGACATCACCGCTCGTGGTTACAAAATGGTATTCCGTACCATCGGTCTGGACAGCGCCCAAGGCCCTGCCGCCGGTAACTACATTGCCGATCACGTAAAACCGAAAATCGTTGCTGTTCTGCACGACAAACAGCAATACGGTGAAGGCATCGCCACCGCCGTGAAGAAAACCCTCGAAGGCAAAGGCATCAAGGTTGCCGTGTTCGAAGGCATCAACGCCGGCGACAAAGACTTCTCTTCGATCATCGCCAAGCTCAAGCAAGCCAACGTCGACTTCGTCTACTACGGCGGCTACCACCCAGAGCTGGGTCTGATCCTGCGTCAATCCCAGGAAAAAGGCCTGAAAGCCAAGTTCATGGGTCCGGAAGGCGTGGGTAACGACTCGATTTCGCAGATCGCCAAAGACGCTTCCGAAGGTCTGCTGGTAACCCTGCCGAAATCCTTCGACCAGGATCCAGCCAACGTTGCCCTGGCTGACGCGTTCAAGGCGAAGAAAGAAGACCCGAGCGGTCCGTTCGTATTCCCGGCCTACTCGGCTGTGGAAGTGATCGCCGACGGCATCAAGGCTGCCAAGTCCGAAGACACTGCCAAAGTGGCTGCTGCCATCCACGCTGGCACCTTCAAAACCCCGACTGGCGACCTGGCGTTCGACGACAAGGGCGACCTGAAAGACTTCAAATTTGTGGTTTACGAGTGGCACTTCGGCAAACCAAAAACTGAAGCTTCGCCTCAGTAAGGCTTTGCCTGACTGACTGCCAATAGAGCCCACGGCGTGCCGTGGGCTTTGTTTTACGAACGTTTTGGGCCGCGCTGGCGTGATCCGCCAGTCTCCCCACCTGAAAATCTCAAAACCGTCATCAGCGGTTCGCTGGCAAACCTCGCGTTCGAAGTGGATGCAGATCCACGGGGCTCGAGCGGGAAAATGACTCCACCAGTGAAATGCGTATCAGGTTTTTAGGAGCGCTGTAATGCCTGACATCTATCACTTTTTCCAACAGCTGGTTAATGGTCTGACCATTGGCAGCACGTATGCCCTGATCGCCATCGGCTATACGATGGTTTACGGCATCATTGGAATGATCAACTTCGCCCACGGCGAGGTGTACATGATTGGTTCCTACGTGGCGTTCATCGCCATCGCGGGCCTGTCCATGATGGGACTCGACAGCGTTCCGCTGTTGATGACTGCCGCTTTCCTCGCGACCATCGTCGTGACCAGTGCCTACGGCTACAGCATCGAACGGATCGCCTACCGCCCCTTGCGCGGCAGCAACCGTCTGATTCCGCTGATTTCCGCCATCGGCATGTCGATCTTCCTGCAGAACACGGTTCTGCTGGCGCAAGACTCCAAGGACAAATCCATCCCCAACCTGATTCCGGGCAACTTTGCCTTCGGGCCAGGTGGCGCACATGAAGTGCTGATTTCCTACATGCAAATCGTGGTGTTCGTGGTGACGTTCGTCGCCATGCTCGGCCTGACGCTGTTCATCTCCCGCTCTCGCCTGGGTCGCGCCTGCCGTGCCTGTGCCGAAGACATCAAGATGGCCAACCTGCTGGGTATCAACACCAACAACATCATCGCCCTGACCTTCGTCATCGGTGCTGCACTGGCGGCCATCGCGGCTGTGCTGCTGAGCATGCAATACGGTGTGATCAACCCGAACGCAGGTTTCCTCGTCGGCCTCAAGGCCTTCACCGCAGCGGTATTGGGCGGTATCGGCAGCATTCCCGGCGCCATGCTCGGCGGGATTGTGCTGGGGGTAGCGGAAGCCTTTGGTGCCGACATTTTCGGCGACCAGTACAAGGACGTCGTGGCTTTCGGTCTATTGGTTCTGGTGTTGTTGTTCCGGCCAACCGGCCTGTTGGGCCGTCCGGAGGTTGAAAAAGTATGACTAGGAATCTTAGACAGGCGTTGTTCAGCGCACTGTTAGTTTGGGCTGTGGCGTATCCGGTACTCGGGCTGAAGTTGACCATCGTCGGCATCAACCTGGAAGTCCATGGCACCAGCACCACCACGCTGATCACCATTGCCCTGTGCTCGGTACTGATGTTCCTGCGAGTGTTGTTCGACAAGTCGATCAGCGCGGCATGGAAATCCTCGCCGAACATGCCGGTGATGCCGGCCAAGGCCAGTAATTTCCTGACCCTGCCGACCACCCAACGCTGGATCATCATTGCGCTGATCATCGGTGCGCTGGTCTGGCCGTTCTTCGGCTCGCGCGGTGCGGTGGATATTGCAACGCTGGTGCTGATCTACGTGATGCTGGGCCTGGGCCTGAACATCGTGGTCGGCCTGGCCGGCCTGCTCGACCTGGGTTATGTCGGTTTCTATGCCGTCGGTGCCTACAGTTATGCGTTGCTGTCGCACTACTACGGTCTGAGCTTCTGGATCTGCCTGCCGATTGCCGGCCTGATGGCGGCCACGTTCGGTTTCCTGCTGGGCTTCCCGGTGTTGCGTTTGCGTGGTGACTACCTGGCCATCGTGACCCTGGGCTTCGGTGAAATCATCCGGCTGTTCCTGCGTAACCTGACCGACCTCACCGGTGGCCCGAACGGCATCAGCAACATTCCCAAGCCAACACTTTTCGGACTGACCTTCGATAAAACGGCCGCAGAGGGATTGCAGACCTTCCACGAGTACTTCGGTCTGACCTACAACCCGGTGAACAAGGTGATCTTCCTTTACCTGATCGCGGTGTTGTTGTCGCTGTTCGCCCTGTTCGTCATCAATCGCTTGCTGCGCATGCCTCTGGGCCGTGCCTGGGAAGCACTGCGTGAAGACGAAATCGCCTGCCGGGCGCTGGGGCTGAACCCGACGGCGATCAAGCTTTCTGCGTTCACCCTGGGTGCCTGCTTCGCCGGTTTCGCCGGCAGCTTCTTCGCTGCGCGTCAGGGCCTGGTGACACCGGAGTCCTTCACCTTCATCGAGTCGGCGACCATCCTCGCCATCGTGGTGCTGGGCGGCATGGGTTCGCAACTGGGCGTCGTACTCGCCGCCACGGTGATGATCCTGCTGCCGGAAATGATGCGTGAGTTCAGTGAATACCGCATGTTGATGTTCGGCGCCTTGATGGTGCTGATGATGATCTGGCGCCCTCAAGGCCTGCTGCCCATGCAACGTCCTCACATGGAGCTGCGCAAATGAGCCGCGAGATCCTGAAAGTAGAAAACCTGAGCATGCGCTTCGGCGGCTTGCTGGCGGTCAACGGCGTGGCCCTGACCGTGAAGGAAAAACAGGTCGTGGCATTGATCGGCCCCAACGGCGCCGGCAAGACCACGGTGTTCAACTGCCTGACCGGCTTCTACAAGCCGAGCGGCGGTAGCATCCTGCTGGACGGCGAGCCGATCGAAGGCCTGCCGGGCCACAAGATCGCCCTCAAAGGCGTGGTGCGCACCTTCCAGAACGTGCGGTTGTTCAAGGACATGACCGCGGTCGAGAACCTCTTGATCGCCCAGCACCGTCATTTGAACACCAACTTCCTGGCCGGCCTGTTCAAGACGCCGGGCTTTCGCAAAAGCGAACGCGAAGCCATGGAATTCGCCGAGTACTGGCTGGAGAAGGTCAACCTCAAGGCCTTCGCCAACCGCCCGGCCGGTACCCTGGCTTACGGTCAGCAACGTCGTCTGGAAATCGCTCGCTGCATGATGACCCGTCCGCGGATCCTCATGCTCGACGAACCGGCTGCCGGCCTGAACCCGAAGGAAACCGAAGACCTCAAGGCGCTGATCAGCGTGCTGCGTGAAGAGCACAACGTCACTGTGCTGTTGATCGAACACGACATGAAACTGGTCATGAGCATTTCCGACCACATCGTCGTGATCAACCAGGGCACGCCTCTGGCCAACGGCACGCCGGATCAGATCCGCGACAATCCCGAAGTGATCAAAGCCTACCTGGGGGAAGCGTAAATGCTGCAATTCGAAAACGTTTCCACCTTCTACGGCAAGATTCAGGCCCTGCACAGCGTCAACGTCGAAGTCCGTCAGGGCGAAATCGTGACGTTGATCGGCGCCAACGGTGCCGGCAAGTCGACCCTGCTGATGACGCTTTGTGGTTCGCCGCAAGCCCACAGCGGCAGCATCCGCTACATGGGTGAGGAACTGGTCGGCCAGAGCTCGTCGCAGATCATGCGCAAAAGCATCGCCGTGGTCCCGGAAGGTCGTCGGGTGTTCTCCCGCCTGACCGTGGAAGAAAACCTCGCCATGGGCGGTTTTTTCACCGACAAGGGCGACTATCAGGAACAGATGGACAAGGTTCTCGGACTTTTCCCACGCCTGAAAGAACGCTTCGCCCAACGCGGCGGCACCATGTCCGGTGGCGAACAGCAAATGCTCGCCATCGGCCGTGCGCTGATGAGCAAACCCAAGCTGCTGTTGCTCGACGAACCCTCGTTGGGTCTGGCGCCGATCATCATCCAGCAGATCTTCGACATCATCGAACAGCTGCGCAAAGACGGTGTGACAGTGTTCCTGGTTGAGCAGAACGCCAACCAGGCACTGAAAATTGCCGACCGTGCGTACGTTCTGGAGAACGGCCGGGTGGTGATGCAAGGCACGGGTGAAGCCCTGCTGACCGATCCGAAAGTGCGTGAAGCGTACCTCGGCGGTTAAGCCATTGCGGTAAACAGAAAACGGCCTTCGGGCCGTTTTTTTGTGCCTGCCATTTACATTGCAGACAATGCCCCCCCTGTAGGAGCCGAGCTTGCTCGCGATAGCGGTGGATCAGACAACAGTGATGTCGAATGACAAACCGCTATCGCGAGCAAGCTCGGCTCCTACAAGGGGTTGA
Organism: Pseudomonas sp. C9; assembly: GCF_002000165.1. Lineage (NCBI taxonomy): Bacteria > Pseudomonadati > Pseudomonadota > Gammaproteobacteria > Pseudomonadales > Pseudomonadaceae > Pseudomonas > Pseudomonas sp. C9. The sequence continues at coordinate 1,772,964 of NZ_MPAK01000001.1, forward strand.
TGGTGTTTTGAGGTTTTTTTAAAAATTTTGGGCGCGGCTGTAACGCATCGCCATGACCTTTCTCTAGTGGGGTAAGCAAGCACAAACGCGTTCTTGCCAATCCTCAAAAACCGGAGAAACACCATGACTGCTACCACCCGCACCCTGTCCGCCACCGCACTGGTTCTGGCCCTCGGTTCTGCTTTGAGCATGGCCGCTGTTTCCACCGCCCACGCCGCCGACGACATGGAAAAATGCTTCGGCGTTGCCATGAAAGGCCATAACGATTGCGCAGCAGGCGCTGGCACCACGTGCGCCGGCACCTCGAAAACCGACTTCCAGACTAATGCCTGGAAACTGGTCCCTAAAGGCACCTGCGCGACGACTGCAAGTGAGACCTCGCCGACCGGTTTCGGTCAGATGGAAGCCTACAAAGCTAAAGCCAAAGCCTGATCTGAACCCCGCCTGAGTGTCGACCATGAACGCTTCAACGTTCGGGCTCCCGCCCCGCGCCGGGCTGGGGCTCAAGACCGAGCACTTCCGTGAAGTGCTCGGTTCACACCCGGACATCGGTTTTTTCGAAGTCCACGCCGAAAACTACATGGTGACCGGCGGCCCGTTTCATCACTTCCTGGGTTTGATTCGCGAGCAATACCCGCTGTCATTGCATGGCGTAGGCTTGTCGATCGGTGCTGAAGGTCCGCTGGACACTCAGCACCTCAAGCGCCTCGCCGCACTGATTGAGCGCTATCAACCCCACTCTTTTTCCGAACACCTGGCCTGGTCCAGTCATGGCCCGGCGTTTTTGAATGACCTGTTGCCTCTGGCCTATGACAACGCAACGCTAGACCGCGTCTGCGAACACATCGACCAGGTGCAGAGCACCCTGAAACGCCCGATGTTGCTGGAGAATCCGGCCACTTACCTGGCGTTCGAGCGTTCGACCATCGATGAAGCCGACTTCATCGGCGAAGTCATCCGCCGCACGAGCTGCGGGCTGTTGCTGGACGTGAACAATGTCTACGTGTCGTGCATCAATCATCGTCGCGACCCTTTGGCTTACCTCAACGCCCTGCCCTTTCAAAGCATCGGCGAGATTCATCTGGCCGGGTTTGCCGAAGACACCGACAGCCTCGGTGACCGCCTGCTGATAGATGATCACGGCGCCCCCATCGATAACGCCGTCTGGTCGCTGTACCAGCACGTGCTGGAGCGAACAGGCCCGATAGCGACTCTGATCGAACGCGACAATCAGCTGCCGGCCTTCAGCGTCTTGCACGCCGAGGCGCGTCAGGCCGATGAGCTCTTGCTGTGTGCCGGGGGTCGACCATGAGCACTCAAGCCGCATTTGCCGCCGCCCTGCTTGATCGCCAATTGACGTGCCCCGAGGGCTTGTTCAGCGTCAACGGTGCCGATCCCGCCAGCCGTTTCGCGGTGTATCGCAACAATGTGCAGAGCTCGCTGATCAACGCCTTGGCGCACAGCTACCCCGTAGTGGCGCAATTGGTCGGCGATGAATTCTTCCGCGCCATGGCCGGGATCTATTTGCTCGGCAATGCGCCCCGAAGCCCGCTGATAAAGGATTACGGCGACGATTTTGCGGACTTCGTCGAAGGCTTCGAACCGGCGGCCAGCCTGCCCTATCTGGCCGACGTCGCGCGATTGGAACGCTTGCGCACTGTCGCTTACCACGCCGCCGACGCTCAACCGCTGAGCCACCAACAGATCGGCGCAGCACTCGCCGATCCGCAAGCCCTGGTCGAATTGACTGTCGAATTTCATCCCTCCTTGCACCTGTTGACGTCAGCCTTTGCCGTGGTTTCGATCTGGGCGGCACATCAGCAAGACGCAACGCTGGCGGGGATCGATCTGAACGTTGGGCAACACACGCTGATCGTGCGCAACGAACTGGACGTGGAAGTCTTTGCCATCGACCCCGGCGCCAGCGCTTTCATCCAGAACCTGCAAAACGGCCAGCCCCTGATTCAGGCCGTGGAGTCCGCTCCCGCGTTCGACCTCAACCAGACCCTGAGCCTGTTGATCACCCACAACGTCATTACTCACCTTCATCACAACAAGGTAACGCCATGAACACTCAGAACCCGATCAGCCGCGCCATTGCGCTGCTGGAAATGATTCCACAGAGCCTGATCGCCTTCATTGCGCGGTTCTCCATCGCGGCGGTGTTCTGGAAGTCCGGGCAAACCAAGGTCGAAGGCCTGGCCATCGACTTGATCGATGGCACGTTCGAGATCAGTTGGCCACGCCTGGCCGACTCAACCATTCCATTATTCAAGAGTGAGTACCCCGTGCCGCTGCTCTCGCCCGAGGTCGCGGCACACATGGCGGCGTTCGCCGAACACTTCTTCCCGGCCCTGATTCTGATTGGCTTCGCCACGCGATTTTCGGCGCTGGCGTTGCTGGGCATGACCCTGACTATTCAACTGTTTGTGTACCCGGATGCTTACCCGACGCACGGCACCTGGGCGGCAGTGCTGCTGTATCTGATGGCAACCGGGCCGGGTAAATTGTCGATCGATCATCTGATCGCCCGGCGCTACTCCCGCTAACTCAGATCCCCTGTAGCAGCTGCCGAAGGCTGCGTTCGAACGCGAAGCGGTCGCAAAACCTGCAAACGCGGTTTACGTGTCAGACCACGGTGACTGACTTCACGACTGCTTCGCAGTCGAACGCAGCCTCGCAAGCTCGACAGCTGCTACAAAGGCCGTGCGAGGCTAAGCCGATCCAGCGCTTCGCCGCTGCGCTTGAACCAGCCGATCAGGTAATCCGCCAGCACTTGAGTACGTTTTGGCAGCCCGCCCTGATACGGGTGAACCAGGTACATCGGCATACGCCGCGTCTGATAATCGCGCAGGAGCCAGCGCAAACGCCCGTCAGCCAATTCAGCCTGCAACAAGTAGGACGGCAAGCGGGCGATACCGGCGCCGGCCAGTGCCGCTTTCTTCAGCAAGCTGTAGTGATTGCTGGCAAACGGCCCCGACACCCGCACCCGCAACAGTTCGTGTTGCTGGTGATACAACCATTCTTCGCGACCGCTGTAATGGCTGTTGAGCAGGCAACGATGTTCGGCCAAGGCCTGGGGCGTTTGTGGCTCTCCATACTGTTCAAGATACGCCGGGCTGGCACAGGTCATTTCGTGCCAGGCCAGTAGCGGCCGGGCCACCAGGCGCTCGTCGTTACCTACCTCGGAGCGAATCGCCAGGTCGAAACCATCCCGGGACAAGTCGTGAAACTGGTTGTTCAGATCAAGCTCGATCTGCACGCCAGGGTACTTGCCGGAGAACTCCAGCAATAAGCCATCGAAGAACGTTTCTCCCAGCGATACCGGCACCGTCATACGCACCGGCCCTGCCATATCGTCCTTCAACCGTGCCAATGCCTGACGCGCCCTCTCCACTTGTACGACCAGCGCCTGAGCTTGCGGCAACAGCGCCGCCCCCGCTGCTGTCAGGCTCAAACGTCGAGTGGTGCGTTGCAACAGCACCACCGAAAACCGCGTCTCCAACAGGCTGATGCGCTTGGATAATTGGCCCTTGCTGCAACCCAGTTGCTGCGCCGCCAACGTGAAACTCCCGGCTTCAATCAATACCGCAAACGCCGCCAGATCATCCATCTCACTCATGGATTGTTTCCAATTGAAAACCAAAGGTTGCCTATTAGTGCGCTTATCAACAAAAAAAACCACTCTAGACTGAGACCTCATTCAACCCATCGAGGAACAGCATGATGAAAATTCTATTGATCGGCGCAGGCGGCACCATCGGCTCAGCAGTCGACAAGGAACTGTCCCAGCGTCACGAGATCATTCGTATCGGTCGCAACAGTGGCGACTTTCAGGTGGACATCAGCGACAGCGCCTCGATCCGCAAGCTGTTCGAACAGACCGGCAAGTTCGATGCCCTGATCTGCGCCGCCGGCAACGTTACCTTCGCACCGTTGAACGACATGACCGAAGAAAGCTTCGCGCTGGGCCTGAAAGACAAACTGATGGGCCAGGTCAATTTGGTGCTGATCGGCCGTGAGTTCGCCAACGATGGCGCCTCGTTCACCTTGACCACCGGCGTGCTCAGCCACGACCCGATTTACAGCGGCGCCTCGGCGGCGCTGGTCAACGGCGCGCTGGACAGCTTCGTCCGCGCCGCCGCCATCGAACTGCCCCGCGGCCTGCGCGTGAACTCGATCAGCCCGAATGTGCTGGTGGAAGCCATGGGCAAATACGCGCCTTACTTCCGTGGTTTCAAACCGGTTCCTGCAGCCGATGTGGCATTGTCTTACGCCAAAAGCGTGGAAGGCTTGCAGACAGGTCAGACTTTTCACGTCGGCTGAGCCGGTTCAGGCTCAATCAACTAACGTGGGCAAGAGGTCTTTGGCGATGGCTGTCGGGATGGACACTCTGAACTGCGAGCCCAAGACCGATTGCACTGTCGCCGTAGAAACCTTCCAACCATTGATCAATAGCGTCAATTTCTGGCCTATCGACTCACGGGTAATACGCTGCATACGCTCAGTTGCTTCAGGACTGAGCGTGACATTCATTTCAAATTCTGAATGAAGTCTGTCGTTGTCCTTCAATAACAACTCCATTCGAGTGAAGTCGGTTGCCGAAGAAAAATTGATCTCGGCAGCCTGAGTGCCCGTGGCCCCCGTCATCACAATTAAAAACAACCAGAACTTCCAGCCCATTGTGTTCTTCATATCCGCTCCCTGTAAAAACGTGGCAGCTTACCTTTGGCACTCTGATACTCGGCATCGAAATCATTCACAAGATGTTGCCGGAAATCACCCTCTACTTTGTCTGAGAACAACTCCAGCCTTGTGATGAACGGTCAGGCTGAGTAACGTGACGGCACTTGTCTGGAGAGCCAAAGATGCGTGTTGCCCGTTCCTTAGTCCTTGTTGCCCTGCTGCCGCTGTTTGCCGCCTGTCAGTTGTTTGATGGCCCGCGTGAAAGCGCCTCCCACGTGGGCCAGACCCGCATGCAGGGCCAGTTGACGGCGGCGGGCGGCAACTTGCTGTTCCAGCCATGCAATGAACAGCGCAGTTATGTGGTCAACGACACCGGCGGCACCAGCGTTCTGCAACAGGCCGCGTCCCTGGCTGATAAACAGGGCAAGTTGTTCGCCGATGTGCGTGGGCGCATTGTGGCCAGTGGTGCCGAGAGTCGCCTCGATCTGGAACAGCTCTACCGCGTCGAGCGCTCGGGCACGGCGTGTGACGATCCCAATTTCAAACTGCTGATTTTGCGCGCGGCCGGCCACTCGCCAGAGTGGAGCGTCAAAGTCAGCGGTAAAGGCATGGTGATTGATCGCGCCGGTCAACCGCCTCTGGCCCTACCGTACGTGGAAGAACAACTGGGCGATGGCCGTTTCAACCTCGGCACCGAAGCCAATAACCAGCACATCGAACTGTGGGTCACGCCGCAACGTTGCGTCGACAGCACCACCGGCAGCGTCCAGCACATGAGCGCAGAACTGCGCATCAATGGTCAGGTACAGCGCGGTTGCGGCTATTTCGGCGGTTCGCGTAACGACTGATCGTTTAAGCCTCACGGGAATCTCCTTTGGGGCTTATAATCACCGGTTTCAAACGCCTTGGCGCAGTTGTGCGCCCCGCGAACCGGGTCCTGCCATGTTACGAATCACCGAACTCAAGTTGCCGATCGACCATCCCGAAGAAGACCTGCGCCCTGCCATCGTGCAGCGCCTGGGCATCGCCAGTGATGACCTGCTCGATTTCACCTTGTTCAAGCGCAGCTACGATGCGCGAAAAAAGTCCTCCGAACTGTGCTTCATCTACACCATCGACCTCACCGCCAAGGATGAGGCGACGTTGCTGCACAAGTTCGCCGATGACCGTAACGTCAACGTGGCGCCGGATGTCAGTTACAAAGTGGTCGGCCAGGCACCGGCCGATTTGCAGCAACGCCCCGTGGTTGTGGGTTTCGGGCCGTGCGGGATTTTCGCCGGGCTGTTGCTCGCGCAAATGGGCTTCAAGCCGATCATCCTCGAACGTGGCACCGAAGTGCGCCAGCGCACCAAGGACACTTGGGGCCTGTGGCGTAAAAGCGTGCTCAACCCTGAATCCAACGTCCAGTTCGGTGAAGGCGGCGCAGGGACGTTCTCCGACGGCAAGCTCTACAGCCAAATCAAAGACCCGAAATTCATCGGCCGTAAAGTGCTGCACGAGTTCGTCAAGGCCGGCGCCCCGGAAGAGATTCTCTACGTCAGCAAGCCACACATCGGTACGTTCCGTCTGACTGGCGTAGTGGAAAACATGCGTGAGCAGATTCGCGCACTGGGCGGCGAAGTCCGCTTCCAGCAACGTGTCACCGATGTGTTGATCGAGGATGGCCAACTGGTCGGCGTCGAGCTAAATGGCGGCGAGCAGATCCACTCCAAACACGTGATTCTGGCCCTCGGCCACAGCGCCCGGGACACCTTCCGCATGCTCCACGGCCGTGGCGTGTTCATGGAAGCCAAGCCGTTCTCGGTGGGTTTCCGCATTGAACACCCGCAGTCGCTGATTGACCGCGCGCGATTGGGCAAGTACGCCGGCCACCCGAAACTCGGGGCGGCCGACTACAAACTGGTGCACCACGCCAAGAACGGTCGTTCGGTCTACAGCTTCTGCATGTGCCCGGGCGGCACCGTGGTCGCGGCGACGTCCGAGCCGAACCGCGTGGTCACCAACGGCATGAGCCAATACTCGCGTAACGAACGCAACGCCAACTCCGGGATCGTCGTCGGCATTACCCCGGAAGTTGATTATCCGGGCGGCCCGCTGGCCGGTATCGAGTTGCAGGAACGCCTGGAATCCCACGCCTTTGTGCTGGGCGGCAGCAACTACGAAGCGCCGGCGCAACTGGTCGGCGACTTTATCGCCGGCAAGCCGTCCACCGAACTGGGCAGTGTCGAACCCTCCTACAAGCCAGGCGTTGCCCTGGGTGATTTGGCCCTGGCCTTGCCGGAATTTGCCATTGAGGCGATTCGTGAAGCGTTGCCAGCGTTCGAGAAGCAGATCCGCGGTTACTCGCTGCATGACGCCGTATTGACCGGCATCGAGACACGCACCTCGTCACCGTTGCGCATTACCCGTAACGAATCGATGCAGAGCCTGAACGTGAAGGGCTTGTTTCCGGCGGGTGAAGGCGCGGGTTATGCGGGCGGGATTCTGTCGGCGGGTGTGGACGGTATTCGGATTGCCGAAGCTGTGGCCCGCGACATCCTGGGCCTTGAGGCCTGACATAATTCTTTGCCACAACACAAGACCTGTGGGAGCCGGGCTTGCCCGCGATGGCGGCAGATCAGTCAACATCTTTGTTGAATCTGAATCCGCCATCGCGGGCAAGCCCAGCTCCCACAGGGATCTTCAGTGTTTGAAAGATCTCAGATATTGGCGCGCAACACGCTGGCCGGCAGCGGCTCACCGCGCTCGACACTCGCCGCCACGGTAGCCATCAAGCCACTCAACTCATACCCCTGGCCCTTGAGCCAATCCTGATCGTAATAGGTGGTGGCATAACGCTCGCCACCATCGCACAGAATCGCCACGATCGATCCCGACTCCCCCGCCGCGACCATCTGCTGCGCCGCCATCAGGGCGCCGATCAGATTGGTCCCGCTCGATCCGCCAACCCGTCGCCCCAGGCGCTGTGCCAGGTAGTGCATGGCCGCCAGCGACAACGCGTCCGGCACTTTGACCATGGCATCAATCACCTTGGGCAGGAACGACGCTTCCACCCGAGGCCGGCCGATGCCTTCGATCCGCGAACCGCACTCCAGGCGCAGGCTGGCATCACCCGTCTGGTAGTAATCGAAGAACACCGAACGCTCGGCATCGGCGCACAGCACGCGGGTGCAATGCTGGCGATAACGCACGTAACGACCCAGCGTTGCGGTTGTACCACCCGTGCCAGGGCTGGAAATCAGCCAGCTCGGCTCGGGGTGCTGCTCGAAACGCATCTGGTGGAAGATCGATTCCGCAATGTTGTTGTTCGCTCGCCAGTCAGTGGCGCGTTCGGCGTAGGTGAACTGGTCGATGAAATGACCATCATGCTCTCGCGCCAGCCGTTCGGACTCGGCGTAGATCTGAGTCGGGTCGTCGACCAGATGACTCTTGCCGCCATAGAAAGCAATTTGCGCGATTTTTTCCTTGGAGGTGGTCGCCGGCATCACCGCAATGAACGGCAGTCCCAGCAAACTGGCGAAATACGCCTCGGAAATTGCCGTAGAACCGCTGGACGCCTCGATCACCGGTGCACCGGGCTTGAGCCAGCCGTTACACAGCGCATACAGAAACAGCGAGCGCGCCAGGCGATGTTTCAGGCTGCCGGTGGGGTGGCTGGATTCATCCTTGAAATACAGTTCGATGCCCGGAAAACCCGGCAGCGGCAAGGGGATCAGGTGGGTATCGGCGCTGCGCTGGAAGTCCGCTTCAATGATCCGGATAGCTTCGCGGGCCCACTGTCGATTGTCGCTCATGATGGTTTTCTCGTGGAGTCAGGCAAAAGTCGGCCTTTGCGTAAGGCCTATCCCTCGAAGCTTAGGAAAAAACCTACATCACGCACAGGTACAGCTGAGGCCCAATACGGCCGACAACTGCTAGGCTCAAGTCCGGCCCCGTCCTCCACCTTGTTACGCAATATAACAAAAAAGAATATAACTTTTGTTTTAACAACTAACAGTACGGGTTAGGGTGTGCCACCTTTTGAATTTATCGATGGAGAGCGACCTTGCCTCTGCGTAGCACTTTCACGCGTTTCTTTCAGTTGGAAGCTGCCAGCGGTCTGTTACTGATCGCCGCGGCAGCCCTGGCTTTAATCATCAACAACTCGTCCCTGTCGTGGCTCTATAGCGGGCTGCTGGACACCCCTGTCGTCGCTCAGATCGGCGCGCTGAAAATCGCCAAACCGTTGCTGCTGTGGATCAACGACGGTCTGATGGCGATGTTCTTCCTGCTGATCGGCCTGGAAGTCAAACGCGAAGTCCTCGACGGCCAGTTGTCGCAGCCCTCGCAAATCGTCCTGCCGGGCGCCGCTGCCATTGGCGGGATGGTCGTGCCGGCGCTGGTCTACTGGTTCTTGAACCGTGATGACCCGACCGCCTTGGGCGGCTGGGCCATCCCGATGGCCACCGACATTGCCTTTGCCCTCGGCGTGCTCGCCTTGCTGGGCAAGCGGGTACCGGTGTCGCTGAAGCTGTTCCTGATGACCCTGGCGATCATTGACGACCTGGGCGCGATCATCGTCATTGCCATCTTCTATTCCGGCACGCTGTCGACGCTGTCCCTGGCACTGGCTGCCGCCTGCATCATCGCGTTGATCACCATGAACCGACTCGGTGTGGTGAAGCTCGGGCCGTACATGATCATCGGTTTGATTCTCTGGGTCTGTGTGCTCAAGAGCGGCGTCCACGCAACACTCGCCGGTGTGACGTTGGCGTTCTGTATTCCGCTGCGCACCAAAAACGCCGAGCCTTCACCGCTGCTGACCCTTGAACACGCCCTGCACCCATGGGTGGCTTACGGCATCCTGCCGCTGTTCGCCTTCGCCAACGCCGGCTTGTCCCTGAGCGGCATCACCGTTGAAAGCTTTACCCACCATGTGCCGATGGGCATCGCGATTGGCCTGTTGCTGGGTAAAACGGTGGGCGTTTTCGGCCTGACCTGGCTGGCCGTGAAAATCGGCATTGCCACCCTGCCCCAAGGTGCGAACTGGGGCCAGGTGCTGGGTGTGGCGATGCTCTGCGGGATTGGTTTCACCATGAGTCTGTTTGTCGGCTCCCTGGCATTCGAACCAGGCGTCAGTGACTACGCCGGGATGGACCGGATGGGCATCTTGACCGGCTCGATTCTGGCCGCACTGATCGGATACGCGGTGACGGCAATGGCCAGTCGCAAGAGCCTCGTTCTGCAATCCTGAGCGTTAGAGAACGCTCTTAGCGATATTCAGGACTCGTCCTACAGCCACGATTAGCCTCCTTCGTTAACGTCGCACAGCTCCTTTTTCGGGAGCTGTCGACGGACGAACGCAAGGAAGCTCAGTGGCTGGCAACAAGGACGTTCCCAGGGTTAAAAACCCACCCTCCGGTGACGGTCATCACGTCACCCACCGCTTCATGACGGCTACTGAACTGGCCGAGCGGGATGCACGACAATCCGCTTACGACGCCATGCTCGCCCGCCAGCAAGCCTTTGAAGATCGCCTTCAAGGCTCGGCGAAAAAGGACGAAACCGTTCGCGCCGGATGCGTCTTCGCCAAGTCCTGCAACTTGCCGGACGCCATCATTGATTACTCGAACCCTTCTGGCGTCGTTCCGACTGATAGCCTCAAGGATTACGGTGAAATCGCCTGGCTTGGCGCTCGTGACGTAGGCGATGCCGGGCTACTGAATCTCGAAACCATCAGTGGCAGTACCCTCTCGCTCGGCATCGGCCGGCTCGCCCTAAGCGCCCCCGCTCTTGCTGCTCCGGCCCTGGGCCTTGGCGCTGCCGGGGCCGCGACATTGGCCGGTGTTGTTGCCTTGTTCTGGACACCTAGCCTGGGTGCCAGCGCGCTGTATACCGAAGACCAACTGCGCGCCCTGAAACAGGCCAGAACCCGCGTTCGTTTGCAGGTCGAGCAACAGGCTGATGGCAGCCTCAAGGGCTACGGGTTCTACACCGGGAAAAATCGCGACTGGGAAATGGTGGATGTCGTGCAGTTCACAGCGCGCGGCAGTCAGCAGGTGGCGGATCTCGGGGACGGTGTTGAGCTGATCTGGACACCGGCTGTGGATGGTTCAGACATCCTTGGCATTCCTGCGCTGGAGGCCGCACCGCAAGCGCCGCACATTTGGGTGTATCCGCCTACGCCAGCGGCGGACAGCATTATCGTCAACCCGATGTATCCGCCTGAGTACAAGGACTTCATTCTTGTGTTTCCGGTGGGGTCGGGGGTGAAGCCGTTATACGTGGTGGTGGCAAGGCCTATCAGTGGTGACCACAGCTATCATCCCCCACCAAAAACTCTACCGGCATTCCCCGACGCGATTCCGGTTCAGACTAAAGGAAATCGAAAACGGTGGGAAAGTAAGAAGCGCATTTATGAGTGGGATTACCAACATGGCGCCGTCGAAGTGTACAACTGGGCAGGGGATCACTTAGGGGAGTTTGATGCAAAAACTGGCAAACAGACCGGAAAAGCAAAACCTGAAAGACGGACATCAACGAAGTAATGATGAGGGACAAGAATGATATTTATCGCGATCAGTGGATTTTTCCCGGAGCCGAATCCCGACAATTCGTTGCAATATGAAAAGGATGTGCCGCAAGTCTTAGAGGCTGCAGTTTTGAAAGTCATGGGCTGGTCAACCTTGCGGGATGTGCCTATGGGTGAGCACTCACTCTCTCCCGATCAAGCCAGCGTGATTATGAATTTGGTGGGGGATCCCTTACGAGAGGACCTGACGTACTACATGGGACTTTGTAGCCAAGACTAGTGGCATCGAACCAGCCACAGCGGGAAGCACAGACACAAAAAACCCCGACCAGTCACCTGATCGGGGTTTTCTTTTACCCGTTCCCGCTTAGTGCGAAACGCGGCTAGTCCCGTCAACAGTCGCAATCCGTACCCGCTCACCTACACGGAATACTTCATTCTCCTGCACCTGCTGGACATAGGCGCGCATGCTGCCGTCGTCTTCGCGAACGGTGATTTCTACGCCTTGAGTACGAGTCAGGCCTTCTTCAGCTGCCGAACCCACCAGGCCGCCGGCGACTGCGCCGATAACAGCAGCAACGATGCTGCCTTTGCCGCCACCGATGGAGCTCCCGCCAACGCCGCCGACCGCTGCACCGGCGAGGCCGCCAATCGGGGTTTTGGTGCCTTCGATTTTCACCGGACGCAGCGCTTCGATGGTGCCCATACGAATCGTTTGAACACGACGCGCTTCATCACGGGAGTAGGAGTCACCGGTCAGGCTCGATTGGCAGCCAGTGAGTAACATCGCCATCGTGGAAAAGGAAGCAACCAACAAAACAGACTTACGCATAGCATCAACTCCAAAAGACAGGTATTCATTAAACTCCGCAGCTTGACGCCTGTCACGGCATCGCCCGGATAAAAATGGTTTGATTCAGGCCCGGTACAGGCGCTACCACGAACTCACCACACAGTAGCGGCATTATCCGGAATCTGCGCCGCTGCCCCAAGGATTGTCATGGATTACTTCATCATCGTCGTCACTACCGTCGCGGGTCTGTATTTCCACTGGTGGTTGTACGTGCGGATAAAGCGCTGGATGGACCGCGACCTGGCGTTGGCCCTGGCGGGTAAAGACGAGCAGAAAAAAGCTTTCATGCTCCAGCAACTGGCGAACGCTCAGGCGCAGAAGATCAAGCGCCGGGACCTGCCGCAGTGGCTTGAGGCCGCTGCGGAAGGCTATCACGATCGGTAGACTGTTTCAGGGTGCCAGACGTTCAAGAATCCAGTCGGCGCCCTGTAAACGGTAGTTGAGGCGGTCATGCAGACGGCTTGCGCGGCCTTGCCAGAACTCGATGCGCTCCGGCAGCAAGCGATAACCACCCCAGTGATCCGGACAATGCGGTGCCGTGTCGCTGAAACGTTGCTCGGTGTTCTTGAGCAGCGCCTCCAGTTCCGCACGATCAGCAATCACCCGACTCTGCGGTGATGCCCAGGCACCGAGCCGACTGCCCAGCGGACGAACCTGGAAATACGCATCAGACTCTTCAGGCGAAACCTTCACCACCCGACCTTCGATACGCACCTGGCGCTCCAGGGCCGGCCAGAAAAAGGTCATGGCCGCGAACGGATTCGCCGCCAGATGCTGACCCTTGGCACTTTCGTAGTTGGTGAAGAACGTAAAACCCTGCTCGTCCAGGCCTTTGAGCAACAGAATGCGGCAATGTGGCCGACCGTCCTGATCGACGGTCGCCAAGGTCATGGCGTTCGCCTCCACCGGCACCTGCTCGGTTTTCACCGCATCGGCAAACCATTGGTGGAACAGCCCGAACGGCTCTGTCGGTGCTTGAGCCTCGGTCAGGCCATCACGGGTGTAGTCACGACGCATATCAGCCAGGCGCTGGGTCATGGCGCATTCCTTTTGGTTAACGAATCACTTTTTAGTGGCGTCTGCGGTGACGGCGACTTTCTTGGTGTCGGCAGCTGCTTTGGCCGGTGTCGTTTTCTTTGCCGGCGTTGCGGTTTTAGCGGGTGCTTTCTTCGCAGTGGCTTTCTGGGCCGGAGCCTTTTTAGTGGCAGGCACAGTCGCTTTTTTCGCGGCTGGCGCAGGAGTGACCGGTGTGGCCACAGGCTTGATGTCCTTGGCCGCGATCATGGTCACCGGCGCAGGGGCCGGCATGTTGTACTTGCTCAACAGCGCCACCATGGTGTTTTGCGGGGTCACCAGCAATTCCACGCGACGATTCAAGGCACGGCCTTCGACGCTGTCGTTGGCGGCACGCGGGGCTTCACCGCCCATGCCGCGCAGCATCAAGCGATCACGCTGCAAACCGCTGAGACGGAAAATCGCGGCTACCGCTTGTGCACGCTCCTGGCTCAGTTTCACGTTGGCCGGTGCAGCACCCGACGTATCACTGTGACCGAGTACCAGCACGGCAGTTTTTGGGTCGACCTCGAGGATTTTCGCAACACGCGTGAACGGGCCGAGGGTGACCGGCAGCAGCATGGCAGGACGGTCCGGGTTAAAGGAGCCTTCTACCGGCGCGATCACCACCAACACGTTTTCACGGCGTTCAAGTTTCAGGTTGCTGTCCTTGATCGCTTCACGCAGGCGCGGCTCGTAATCGTCGAGCCAGGCCTGGGTGACTTTAGGGTCTGGCATCGGTACGGCTTTGGCGCCGCTCTGCTCCTTACCACCGAACGGCCACCACCAACTGTTACCCGTCTCAGCCTTGGCCACCTGGGTCGGTTTGGCTTCAGGTTTCACTTCCGGCTTTACAGCAGCCTTGTCGACAGCGTCATCGGAACCGAACGGCCAGTACCAAGGGCTGGTGCTTTCGGCTTTGGCAACCGGGGCCGTGGCAGCAGGTTTGAGTGGGACCGGAGCCGGAGTCGGTTCTTTAGCGGCGACTTTGTCGGAGGAGCCGAACGACCACCAGCTACCGCCATCGGAATCACTTTTTGGTGTCTGTGCACAACCGGTGATAGCAAAGCACAGGGCCAGGGCGAGGGTTTGTTTGGATGACATTGGATATCCACAAATATGAAGTAATGAAAAGTCAGACCGAACCGGCCTGCACAAACTGACGCTTTGAAGCCGAAAACACTGTCGGGTTCCGGTTGCGGAACCCTCGAGCGGGTTTTACAGACAAGTGGCCAATACTCGCGCAAGCTTTTGCGCGCGTGGATCCATCAAGACGTACGGCCCCAGGGTATTTGTCACAAAGCCGAAGGCCACATCGTATTCCGGGTCGGCAAAGCCGATGGAGCCGCCAGCGCCCGGATGCCCGAACGCGCGCGGGCCGAGGCCGTAAGTCGCGTTAGGTACGTCCGGTTGATCGAGCATGCACCCCAGACCGAAGCGGGTCCGGGTCAATAAAGTCTTGTCTTCGCCAAGGCTGTGTTCGCGGGTCAGCTCCTCGAGCATTTCGCTTTCCAGCAGACTGCCGTCGAGCAGGCCGGCGTAGAAACCTGCCAGGCTACGAGCGTTGCCGTGACCGTTGGCGGCAGGTTGCTGCATGCGCCGCCACTCGGGCTTGTTGGTGCTGGTCATGATCGACGGCGGGTTGATGAAGGCACGCGTGGTCATGGCTGTCGGCTCGCGCAGGGTCACTTGCAGCAGGCGTTGGGCAGCGGCGTCGCCGACGTTCCCCTTGCCTCGGGCGATATGCGCCACGCGGTGGAATTCTTCATCGGCCAGGCCGACATGGAAATCCAGTCCCAAAGGCTTGGCCACACGCGCCACGATGGACTCGCCCGGCCCACGACCGTCGGCACGTCGCAGCAACTCGCCGACTAGCCAGCCGTAAGTGATCGCGGCGTATCCGTGGCCTTGGCCCGGCGTCCACCAGGGGGCTTCGGCCGCCAGGGCATCGACCATGGTTTGCCAGTCGTAAAGGGCTTCCGGGGGCAGCAATTCACGTAACGCTGGCAAGCCGGCTTGATGGCAGAGCAATTGACGCAGGGTTACGGATTCTTTGCCGGCTGCAGCAAATTCAGGCCAGTAACGCGCAACCGGGGCGTCCAGTTGCAGCTTGCCTTCGGCCACCAACTGCAGGGCCGTGACGGCGGTGAAGGTCTTGGTGCAGGAGAACAGGTTGGCGATGGTGTCGCTGTGCCAGGCTTCGCTGCCATCCTTGTCGGCGGTACCGGACCAGAGGTCGAGGACGGTTTCACCGCCAACCTGGATGCACAAGGCTGCGCCACGTTCCTGAGGATCGTCGAACAGCGCCGCGAACGCTTCGCGCACTGCTTCGAACTTGAGCTCGTAATGACCCTGAATCTGCACCCGCATTGCTCCCGGATATTCGCTATACAAAGTGGCCCGCATTGTTCCAGCCATTAGCCGTTTTGGGAACAGTGTTGGGCTGGGCGGTTACCTATTGAAATGACTCCCCACAGGAAGCCTCAGTGACCTTGGCCGGAATGCCCACCGGCACCCTTGCCCGGGCCTTTGCCGGCCTCGGCCTTTCTGCCGCCTTCAGCATCGTGACTGGCTTTGTCTGCCTCGGTCGCAGCCTTCTCGGCCGCTTTGCCCAATTGATCCACCGTCGCCAGGTTGCTCTTGCGCACCGATTCGACAAAACCCTGGAACGGCAGATCGGTGATACCCACCAGCCCGAAGTGACCATTTTCGCCATCCAGCAAACGCCCGGTCACCGGTTGATCGAGGAACTGGAACCAGTGCACGCCGACAATCGACGGTTCGCTCAACGCCTGTTTCAGGAAGTTCGCGTAGGCCGGCCCACGGTCTTCTTCCTTGGCCAATGGCGTCACGCCGCCCCAGAACGGGCCGCGATCCGCCGAGCCCACGTTGAACTCGGTGATCAACACCGGTTTGTCCAGACTGCGCAGTTTGGCGAAGTCATAACCGTCCTGCGGTTGCAGGGTGTACATGTTGAAGCTCAGCACATCGCAATACTGTGCGCAGGACTCCACGGCTTCCGGGGTGCTGACGGCGAAACGACCGCCCAGCAACAGCTGGTTCGGCGCGTGCCATTTGAGCGAGTCGGAGAGGGTCTTGAAGTAGGTATCCGCAAAAACTTTCTGGAAGTATTTGAAGTCGGCCTCGATTTCCGGGTGTTCGGCGCTCGGCAGCGGTGGCACGAAGCCTGGGTCTTCCATCAATTCCCAGGCCGGCAAGTCAATGCCCCAGGCTTTGGACAGACCGGCCTGATTGCGATACTTGTCGCGCAGTTGCTTGAGAAACGCGCGTTTGGCCGGCACGTCGGTGGTCATTTTCAAGGTGCCATAGGCCAAGGCGTAACGGGCTTTTGGATCGTCACCAGGACCAGCCCAGGCCAGTTCATTGTCGGCGTAGTAGCCGATCAGCCATGGATCGTCGCGATGGTCGCGGGCAGCAATGGCCACGGCGCGCTCGGTGGCCATGGCAAAACGCGGGTCGAACGGGTCGGGCATGCCGCCCCACCAGTCGGTGCCGGTGCTGATACTGGCGTAATCGCCGACGATCGACAGCGGCAAGGTGTACGCCACGCGGTCGGCGTTGGCCAGCGCCGGGGCGCTCCAGTTGCCAACGGTGTTGAAGCCCCAGGCTTGCAGGCGATCAAGCGTGTGACTGGCCCAGCGTTGTTCATCAACCAGCGCTTTGCAGGGTTCGGCAGGTTTTTGCTCAATCGCTTTTGCGGCGGACGCATCAACAGCGTCGGCCTTGACGGCTTCGGCGACACCGGACTCGGCCGTCGAAGGCACGACGGGTTGCTCGGCAGCTCTGTCGGACGTGGCTTCTACCGCGTCAGCCTTGGCCGCTTGCGCGACACCTGCCTTGGTGTCGCTGCCCTGTGCGCAAGGTGCGCCGTACAGACGTTGCAGGTTGGCACCATAAAAGTCGTACCACTGGCCGGCGTTGTAGCCACGACCCTGATCGGCGCCGTTGCCGCCACGGTTATCGCCTTCGCCAAAGTGGCTGACCAACGGCTCGTCGGATTTTGGCAGGGACTCGAACATCCACTCCCGGCCGGCGACGTAAGTCTGGTTGACGTCCGGGGCAACGGTATTGACCCCAAGTGAATAGAACGGGTGCCCTTGCGGGGTCACCAGGTACCAGCGACCGTCACGCTTTTCGGTTCGAAAAAAACCGCTGGCCTTAAACGTCGGGCCTTTGGTCCAGCCACCAAACGTATCCAGGGAAGATTTTTCGCGCTCGGCCAGCCAGGTTTTCAGTTGTTGCTGTTCCTTGGCGGCGGCGCTTTTCAGTTGCTCATCGCTGCTGACCTTTTCTGGCCATTTGGCCCGTGTCGACTGGCCGTAAGCATCCACCAGTCCGCCATAAACGGCCCGTGTCACAGCCTCTCCGTCTTGCACACCAAAACGTTCCAGCAAGATGTTCTGCGCCACTTTCGGTTGATCCATCGACAAGGTCACCGACACCACTTGGCTGCGATCCAGGTCACCGGCGCTGCTGGCCAACAAAATGCGCTGCCCGTCGACCGTCATCGGCATCGGCGGCCCGGCTTTCATGCCCTGACTCAAGGGGGAGCTTGCCACCAGCGGCACCAGCAAGGTCTGCGCAGGGCCCGCCGGCAAATCGACACGACTGAACAGTGTCTTGCCGTCATTGCTCTGGATTTTCACGTACAGGGTCACGGCCCAGTCCATCGCGCTCTGAATCCGCAGGCTCATGACGCCCGACTGGGACCAGTCCCAGGCCCCCGTTTGCGGGGTCAAGCGCAAACTCGGCTGAGCCACCGGGTTGAACGTGACCCGGCGCAACACTTCGCCTTCGGCTGTTTGCTCCGCATTGGATTGCGGCAGGCTGGCATCCTGAGTCGCCACCTGGACCACGTCGGCAGGGCGGACAAAGTTGAACAGCGTCTGCTGGCCAGCAGGGGCCGCCAGCAAAGGGGCTGCGAACATCAGGGCAAATACAGCGGGTAACGAACGGCGAATCATAGGAACGTGGTTCTCCCTAACGACCTTCAATGGGCCAATGGAAAAGCGATGGCAGAGAGATAGACAACGCGGCGGGCAAATGTGCCCACCGGTGTATCAGGAAATTTCGCGGCGGAAGGGCGGCAACGCATTGAGGATGGCTTTGCCATAACGCTGGGTGACCAGACGCCGGTCGAGCAAGGTGATGGTGCCCCGGTCTTCCTCGGTTCGCAGCAAACGACCACAAGCCTGGACCAGTTTCAGCGAGGCATCCGGCACGGAGATTTCCATGAATGGATTGCCGCCTCGCGCTTCGATCCATTCCGCCAACGCCGCTTCGACGGGATCGTCCGGCACCGAGAATGGAATCTTCGCGATCACCACGTGTTCGCAGTAAGCACCGGGCAAGTCGACGCCTTCTGCAAAACTCGCGAGGCCGAACAGCACACTGGAATCCCCGCCATCGACACGCGCCTTGTGCTTGTTCAACGTTTCCTGCTTCGACAGGTTGCCTTGAATGAACACTTGCTTGCGCCAGTCGCGGTCGAGGCCGTCGAACACGTCCTGCATCTGTTTGCGTGAGGAGAACAGCACCAGCGTGCCTCGCGAGCCTTCAACCAGGTCCGGCAAATCGCGAATGATCGCCGCCGTGTGAGCTGGCGCATCCCGTGGATCGGCTTTCAGATCCGGCACCCGCAGCACGCCGGCATCGGCATGGTGGAACGGGCTCGGGACCACGGCGGTCACGGATTTTTTAGGCAGGCCGGCGCGCATGCGGAAACGGTCGAACGTGCCGAGCGCAGTCAAGGTTGCCGAGGTCACCAATGCGCCGTAAGCCACGTTCCACAGGTTGCGCCGGAGCATTTCCGCCGCAAGGATCGGGCTGGCATTGACCTCGATGTCGAACAGCGAACCGCTTTCGGCCAGCGTCAGCCAACGCGCCATGGGCGGATTGTCTTCCGGGTCTTCGGCGGTGAACGCGACCCACAATTCCCAATTGCCCGAGGAGCGCGACAACAGGCTGCCGAACAGTGGATACCACTCTTCGGCCTGATTACTGGCGATGCCGATGTTGACCTCGCCGTCCATGCCTTCCTTGAGCAACTCGGTGAGCCGGGTGAACAGGTCGGTCAGGCGGGCAAAGCCCTTCTTCAACTCGATGCCCATCTCGCGCATGTGCTCGGGAACCACCCCGCCGACGAAGCGGTGACGCGGCCGTTCCCGGCCTTCGACGTCTTCGCCCGGCTTGAAATCGGCAACCTGTTCACACGCGCTGAACATGAACTGCTGTTGGGTCTTGATCTCGCGGGCCAGTTCCGGCACTTGTTCGATCAGCTTGCCCAAGTCGCCCGGCAGCGGGTGCTGGGCCAGCAGTTTGGTGAGGTTTTTGGCGGTGGTTTCCAGCCAGTCGGCCGTGGAGCGCAGGCGCGTGTAATGGGCGAAGTGGCCGATGGCCTTGTCCGGCAGGTGATGACCTTCGTCGAAGACGTAGAGGGTGTCTCGTGGGTCGGGAAGCACCGCACCACCGCCCAGGGCCAGGTCAGCCAGCACCATGTCGTGGTTGGTCACGATGACGTCAACCTTGCCCATGCCTTCGCGGGCCTTGTAGAAGGCGCACTGGCCGAAGTTCGGGCAATGACGGTTGGTGCACTGGCTATGATCGGTGGTCAAACGCGCCCAGTCGGCATCTTCCAGGGCGGTGGACCAACTGTCGCGGTCGCCATCCCATTTATTGCCGGCGAGTTTTTCGATCATGCTGGTGAACAGCTTCTGACTGGCCTCGTCGACCTCGATCTTGAAGCCTTCTTCTTCGAACAACTGCGCGGTAGCGGTTTGCGCGTGACCTTCTTGCAGCAACATGTCGAGCTTGGACAGGCACATATAGCGCCCACGTCCCTTGGCCAATGCGAAGCTGAAATTCAGCCCGCTATTGCGCATCAGGTCGGGTAGATCCTTGTAGACGATCTGCTCTTGCAGGGCCACGGTGGCCGTGGCGATCACCAGGCGTTTGCCGGCAGCCTTGGCGGTAGGGATCGCCGCCAGGCTGTAGGCCACGGTTTTGCCGGTACCGGTGCCGGCTTCCACCGCGACAATCGCGGGGTCGCCACTGCGCCGGCCTTCGTCATCGGTGTCGATGTCCCCGAGAACCTTGGCAATTTCGGCGATCATCAGGCGTTGACCGTAGCGCGGCTTGAGGCTCTTGGCTTCGAGAAAACGCGAGTAGGCGCCCTGGATCGTGGTTTTGAGTTCGGTGCTGATCATGGATTGTCGGGCGCAAAAAACGCTGGATAAATTTTCAGTAGTTCGGTTCGGCCGCTATCATACCCCGCTAATGAATCCCGCGCAGAACGGAGTACCTCAATGACACCTTTTGGCATCGTTTATACCCTGCATGTCCTGTCCGCCCTGGGGTGGGTGGGCGGCATGTTTTTCGCCTGGATGGTCTTGCGTCCCGCTGCCGTGAAGGCGCTGGAAGGCCCCGCGCGGTTGAAGCTGTGGGTGGAAGTGTTCCAGGGTTTTTTCCGCTGGGTCTGGGTCGCGGTGGTGCTGTTGCCGATCAGTGGTGTCGGCATGATTCATCTGCAATTCGCCGGTTTCGAGGCCGCACCGCGCTATGTGCAGGTGATGATGGGGCTGTACGTGGTGATGACGGCGCTGTTTATCCGGATTCAGGCGTTGATGCTGCCGGAGTTGCGCACAGCGGTGACGGCACAGGATTGGCCGGCGGGTGCTGCGGTACTCGGAAGGATTCGACGGTTGGTGGGGATCAATTTGATCGTGGGTCTGTTGTTGGTGGCCATTGCCGCGGCCCGGCCGATGTTCTGAGTCGATCGTTCCCACGCTCTGCGTGGGAACGAGCAACCGGTCGTTCTTTAGAGACGCTGAATCGTCACCGAACCCGCCGCGCCGGCAGGACCAGGCTGGCCGTCCGCACCCGAACGGCCACTTTTGCCGCCATCAGTCTTGTACACGAGACAGCCTTTGGCTTTGCCACCTGCTCCAGGCTTGCCGCCAGGACCTGCCAGGCCACCGGCACCGCCAGCGACCTGCACCTTGATTTTATCCGCCGGGTAATCGCGCGGCACTTCCAGCCTTACCAGCGCACCTGCGCCCCCCGGCTGACCATCACTGCCGTTGCTGCCATCGGCGCCGTGACCGGCCTGCCCCCAGGTGCAACCCGCTGCCTGGCCATTGGCGCCATCAAGACCAAAAAAACCTGGTGCACCGGCGCCGCCACGAGCATCGACCGACAATTGCGGGGCATTCAACGCCTTGATCTGCAAGTTCAGGTTGCGTCCCGAGCGTGCAGCCTTCTGGAAACTTCCCGGTGCGCCCCTCGCGGTAATCTGGCTGCCTTCAGACATTTCGGCGCGATGGACTTTCAGCTCCAGCGCTTGCTCACTCGGCACAATGGCAATTCGCGCTTCACGCCCCAGGTGCAATTCACCCACCGTCACTTCGGTCACGTTCGAAGGGATCAACAGCGTGGCGTAATCGGCGACTTCCAGACGCTCCAACTGCAGCGTGCTGGCCGTGTTGGGCAAGCGCATCAACGAGTTGGCTTCGACACTGACAACCTGAGCGCAGGCCAATGGACTGATAAAAGCGGCGAGCAGACAGAGATTACGCATGGGAAGCCTTCGATGCGGAGGGAGCCGGGATGGTTTGCAGGTGGAACACGCCGAACAGGGCAATCTTGAGGCGATCGCGCCAAGGGTGGGCACGGCCTTTGAGGCTGCGGTTGCAGAACACCAGTTCCAGCAGATGGAGCAGTGCCAGCAGACCACCCGCCAGATTGACCAACAGGTGCAGCGGATAAATGAATGGCATGAGCAGATTGACCAGCACCATGCACCAGAACAGCAGGGTCAATAGCTTCCCCAGCCCCCAAAAAACCTTCATACGCTCCCCCGCTGATCATTATTCTTTGCGCGCACAGTAACGGCTTGTGCGAGGGGTGCGCCAGAGGGCAACGGAAAAATCTTCATGAAGTCCGCCGAATGGCCATCGGCCCGCCGCATTGACCGACCGATGGCTCTAGCTAGCGGCTTAGCGGTTGATGTGCAATTCCACGCGACGATTTTTCGCGCGGCCTTCATCAGTATCGTTATCGGCCACAGGCTCACTTTTGCCCTTGCCTTCACTGGTGATTTTGTTCGGGTCCAGGCCTTGGTCCATCAGATAGGCCGCCACGCTGGTGGCACGACGTTCCGACAAATACTGGTTGTAGACATCCGAACCGACGCCGTCAGTATGTCCAACGACCTTGATACTCACCACATCGGCACTTTGCAGTTTGGGCATCAACGCGTCCAGCTCACTCTTGGCAGCGGGAGTCAGGTCGGATTGGTTGAATGCAAACAACACGTTGCCCGCATCGCTGAGGGTGACGACTTCCGATTGTGCAGGTTCGGCAGGCGCGCTGACCGGGGTTTGCGGCAACGGACAACCGTGATGTTCAACGGGCGTGTTGGCTGGTGTATCGGGGCAACGATCACGTCGATCGAAGACGCCATCGCCATCTTCGTCGCCATCCTGTGCATAACAGATCAAGCCACCGGTCAAGATTCCGAGCGCTGCGCCTCCGGCCGCCCAACTGCCACTTTCGATAGCGCCCAAACCACCTCCGACCAGTCCGCCAATGAGACTGCAGATCGGCCAGGTACGTTGATTGAGGGGGGCGGTGCCATCACTGTGAGTAGCGCAACCGGTCAGCAGGCTGCCAAGCAGCAGAACCGGCAAGACGGTCCTTGTGAGAACGCTCATATTGAAAGCTCCTGTGTTACCGGCTTATACCGGTTACACAGGAGTAAAGACCCGCATCCGCGACTATACAAGCCGCGGAGCGGACGAGATTTAACGGTTGATTTTGATTTCCGTGCGACGGTTCTGCGCGCGGCCGTCAGCGGTTTTGTTATCGGCAACCGGCTGGCTTTCACCGGCACCGACGACAGACACGAAGCTGCTGCGTGGTACGCCTTCCTGGATGAGGTATTCAACCACCGAGTGAGCGCGTTTATCCGACAGTTTCTGGTTGTAGGTATCGCTACCCACGCTGTCAGTATGACCAGTAACGGTCAGTTGAGCGGTAGGCGCTTCCGCTTTCAGGCGAGTCGCAATCTTGTTGAGTACCTCCTTGTCCGATTCGGTGAGTGTGGCTTTATCAAACTGGAAGTGAACATCGCGGATGACGATGGTTTCTTCCTTGACCACAACGGCTTCCTCGACCACGGGTGCCGGTGGAGGGCAACCGTTGGCATCGACGGTCACGCCATGAGGTGTGCCCGGGCACTTGTCGCGGCTGTCCGGTACACCATCACCATCTTCGTCGCCATCACCGTGCACCCAGCAATAGGCTGCTGCCGTGCCGCCGACAAGCAGCGCACCATAGCCTGCCCATGCCGAGCTCTCGGTCGCGCCGAGACCCGCACCCACGACACCTCCGACCAGTGCACAGGTCGGCCAGTCGGTTTTCTGCAAACCTGCGCAACCAGTCAACACACTGGTGAGCAGAACCAAGGGTAATGCTGTCCGAACTATGCTCATCTAGTTTTCTCCTGAGGGATCGGCTTAGAACCGATTCAGGTAGTAAAGACCCGAGTTTTAAACTCCGCCAGCAATAGGCCATGGCTGTTTCATCTCGCATTGACGCCAGATTGGCGTATTTGCTGCAAACCCGCTCTAGGCCCGCACGTTCGGGCAGGCTAGTCTTGGCGTTCTGAATGAGGATCTTTGATGATTGCAGGTATTTCTTCGCGCACGCCCCAGCAAGCATTGGCCGCTTTGCTGGATCGCTACGCCCCCGCGCAGCTGTTGCTGATCGGCGCCAGTGAGTTCCCCGCGCTGGAAGCTTTCAAGCTTGCCCATCCGGATACATGTGTAGCGCACGCAGCACCGGGCCCCTTGCCAGAGGAACTGGCGGCACGTCGCTTTGATCTGGCGCTGGCCGTCGACTGCCTCGAACATTTGCCCAAGCGCGATGGCCTGAACCTGCTCGGCGGGATTCGCAACCTCAACGCCAGTCGTATTGCCGTGCTGGCGGACTTGTCGGCCAGTGGTTGGCAGGAGACGGATTTTTTCTCTCTGGCCCTGCAAGCCAGCGAACGCTTCCAGCGCGACGAACAGGTTTTGACCCTGTTTACCTACGATCTGCTTGAATACAAACAAGTACCCGACTGGCTCAATTCACGCTTTTGGGCCAATCCGGAAAACTTCGGGAAATACTGGTGGTAATGCAATGAGTACATCCATTTGCCCTTGCGGCAGCGGCACCCTGCTTGATGCCTGCTGCGGTCATTACCACGCAGGGCAACCGGCGCCCTGTGCCGAAGCCTTGATGCGTTCGCGCTACAGCGCCTACGTGCTGGGGTTGATCGACTATCTGGTGGCAACCACCCTGCCCGCCCAACAGGCCGGCCTGAATCGTCAGTCCATCAGCGACTGGAGCGCCCAAAGCACCTGGCTGGGCCTGGAAGTGGAAAGCTCAGAGGTATTCGGCGGACAACCGGAACACGCCTTCGTGACCTTCACCGCGCGCTGGCACGATGGCGGTGGTGAACATAGCCACCGCGAGCGTTCGTCATTTGTGCAGAACGCCGGCCACTGGTACTTCATCGACCCCACCGTGACACTCAAGACCGGACGCAATGACGCCTGCCCCTGCGCCAGTGGGCAAAAATTCAAGAAGTGTTGCGCGGGGTATTTCAACAGTTGAGTGACACCCTGTAGCAGCTGCCGAAGACTGCTACAGGTTCAAGGGAGATACACGACCATGATCACCCGGCGACACACACTTTATCTGTTCAGCCTGCTCCTGTTTCTGGGGCTTACAGGGTGTGCGTCCTGGTTTGACGACGATGAACCGGACCCCGAGGTGCATCTGGTCAAGGTCGAACTCGTGCGGGCAAAACTGTTGGAGCAAAAATTTCTCCTGCACTTTCGTATCGACAACCCCAACGACAGCGACTTGACCGTGCGCGGCCTTGAATACCGGATTCACTTGGGCGACATCCTGCTGACCGAAGGCGAGCATGATCACCGGTTTACGGTGAGCCCCAAGCACAGCGCCTATTTCAAAGTGCCGATCCATACCAATCTGTGGCCCAAGGTGCGAGACCTGGTGAAAATGCTGAAAAAACCCGATCAACCCATCCCCTATCGTCTGGAAGGTGAACTGAAAACCGGTTTTTTCATCCCTCACGACGTGCACCTGGCGCGCAATGGCGTGATAATCCCCGCCGATTTAATTCCGGAGCGAACCCGATGACCCAGCAACCCCATGTCCATGGCCCTGACTGCAACCACGATCACGACCATCACGACCACCATGATCACGACCATGGCCATGTTCACGGCCCGAACTGTGGCCACGCCCACCAGGAACCGGTGCGCAATGCCCTGAAGGACGTCGGCCGCAACGACCCTTGCCCATGCGGCAACGGCAAGAAATTCAAGAAGTGCCACGGCGCTTGATGCTTCGGGCGAAAGTTTTTTTCGCCTGTTGAATCATCTTCGCGAGCGAGCCTGCTCGCGAAGAGGCCCCAAAGATCAATCTCAAGCCAGGATCTGCGCAGTACTCACCACCGTCGCATATTCGCCCTGCAAATTCCCCAGCGACATCGCATGCACGTCCTCGGCTGAACGCACGTTTCCAAAATAGTCCGCCTTGTCGAAGGTAAAGCACGCATCCTCCGCAACCCACGTTTCAAACCCCAGATTACCGGCGGTTCGCGTCGTGGACTCCACCGAGTTATGGGTCGCCACGCCAACAATCACCAGTTGAGAAATCCCCACGTCACGCAAACGACCCTCCAGCCCCGTGGCACAAAAGGCATCCGGCACCTGTTTCTGGATCAATTGTTCGCCGGCCTGTGGCTCAAACCGCTCCTGGAATTCCACGCCTGACTGTTGCGGCCAGAACACCGAATCCGGTGAACGAGACAGATGCTGCACATGAATCACCGGTCGCCCGGTTCGACGCCAATGGCTCAATAAATCCAGAATCCGCGCCTCGGCCTGAGGATTATTTCGGCGACCGAGCCCGGGATGCAAAATACCTTTTTGTTGATCGATGATGATCAGCGCTGCGTTGGTCTTGAGCTCCATGCCGGTTTTTCTCAAACAGTAGTGATTGAATTTCACACACTTCAGCATCACCTCTTCTTACAGGCAAGGCATACCCATGCAGAGCGTGGGAACGACCGTCATAAAGAAATAACCCCGTCGCCGCTTGCGCGCCCTCCTCCTGCTCACTAACGTAGCGCCTTTATTGCGCCTTTACCCCCGCAGGAGCTTTGCCATGGCCTCGCCAGCCCTCACACATTTTCTTCCCCGGTTCGGCGTTGCCGCAGCAGTGGCCGGTGTTTTGAGCCTGACCGGTTGTCAGACCTGGAACGCTCAGGACACCCTCCCGCCCACCACCGGCGTGCAGCCGCTCAAGGGGCTGGCGCAGAATGTTTCGGTGCGCCGCAATGCCATGGGCATGCCGCTGATCGAAAGCAACAGCTTCCACGATGCGTTGTTCGCCCTGGGTTACGTTCACGCCAGTGACCGCATCACGCAAATGGTCACCCTGCGCCTGCTGGCCGAAGGTCGCCTGGCAGAAATGTCCGGTGCCGACCTGTTGGACGCCGACCGCTACATGCGCGCGGTCAATCTGAAGAAAAACGCCGGTGAGTTGTACAAAGCCTCTTCGCCGCGTCTCAAGCGCTTCTTCGAAGTGTATGCGCGCGGCGTCAACGCCTACCTGTTCCGCTACCGCGACAAGCTGCCAGCCGATCTCGCGGCCACCGGTTACAAGCCTGAATACTGGAAACCGGAAGATTCGGCGCTGATTTTCTGCCTGTTGAATTTCAGCCAATCCGCCAACCTGCCGGAAGAAATTTCCTCGCTGATGCTGGCTCAGACTGTCACCACCGACAAACTTGCCTGGCTGACACCGTCCGCGCCCGATGAAAAACTGCCACTGGCCGAAGCCGAAAAACTTCAGGGCATCAAGCTCAACGGCGCCATCCCGGGGCTGGCTGAAATCAGCAAGGCCACCGGCCAACTGTCCGACCTGAATCTGTCGGGCACGACCTCGTCGAACAACTGGGCGATCGGCCCGCAACGCAGCCGCAGTGGCAAAAGCCTGCTGGCCAGCGACAGTCATGGCCCCTTGGGCGTGCCGTCGCTGTTCAGTTACGTGCAGATCCGCGCGCCGAAATATCAGGCTTCGGGCGTGACCATTGCCGGTTTACCGATGGTGCTCGGTGGTTTTAACGGCAAAGTAGCCTGGAGCATGACCACCGTCATGGGCGACAACCAGGACCTGTTCCTGGAAAAGATCAAACGCCAGGGCAACGGCCTCACCTATGAAGTGGCCGGCAAATGGCAACCAGCGATCGTGCGTAACGAAACCTACTTCGTCAAAGGCCAGCGTCCGATTCGCGAAGTGGTGTACGAAACCCGTCACGGTCCGCTGCTCAATAGCGCCCAAGGCACGACGCTGGCCAATGGTTTCGGCCTGGCCCTGCAAATGCCGAACTTCACCGACGATAAAACCCTGGATGCGTTTTTCGACCTGTCCCGCGCCCAGACCGTCGAGAAAGCGTCGGACGCCAGCCGCGAAATCCGCGCCATCGCCCTGAACCTGGTCTTCGCCGACGCCAGCAACATCGGCTGGCAAGTCACCGGTCGCTACCCGAACCGCCGTGAGGGCGAAGGCCTGTTGCCGTCGCCGGGCTGGGAAGGTCGCTACGACTGGGACGGCTACGCCGATCCGATGCTGCACCCTTACGACCAGGACCCGGCGCAAGGTTGGCTCGGCACCGCCAACCAGCGCGTCATTCCCCATGGCTACGGCATGCAATTGTCCAATTCGTGGGCGGCACCGGAACGTGGCGAGCGTATGGCCGAATTGGCCGGCGCGGGTAAACACGACACGCGCAGCGTGATCGCGATGCAATACGACCAGACCACCACGTTCGCCGCCAAACTGAAGAAAATGTTTGAAGCACCGGGCATGTCCCAGCCGCTCAAACAGGCGATCGAAGCGCTGCCGGATGCCGATCGCGGCAAGGCTCGCGAGGCCTATACCCGCCTGATGGCGTTCGACGGCAAGCTCAGCACGACCTCTGCCGATGCAGCGATTTATGAATTGTTTCTGCAAGAAAGCATGAAACAGATCTTCCTCGACGAACTTGGCCCGCAAAGCAGCCCGGCGTGGAAGGCCTTTGTGGCCAACGGCAAGTTGTCCTACGCCGCTCAAGCCGATCACCTGCTGGGGCGCGAAGACAGCCCGTTCTGGGATGACGCGCGCACACCGCAGAAAGAAGACAAGCCGGCGATCCTCGCCCGCAGCCTGGCAGCGGCGATCAACGCCGGTGACAGTCAGTTGGGTGGCAATCACAACGCCTGGCAGTGGGGCAAACTGCACCGCTATGAATGGAAAAACGCCAGTGGCCAGACCGTTCGCGGTCCCGTTGCGGCGGGCGGTGACCACACCACGCTCAACACGGCGGCCTTCGCCTGGGGTGAGGACTTCAACACCACGCAGGCGCCGGCCATGCGCTTTATCGTCGACTTCGGCCAAGCCGAACCGCTGATGGGCCAGAACGGCACCGGCCAGTCGGGCAACCCGGCAAGCCCGCACTACCTCGACAGCATTGATCCATGGCTCAAAGGGAATTACATGAGCCTGCCGATGCAACCGCAGAACTTTGACAAGGTGTACGGCAAGACTCAATTGACCCTGGCTCCGGGCAAATAACCTCCGATCACTGTAGGCGTAAAGATCGTTCCCACGCTCTGCGTGGGAATGCGGCTCGTGACGCTTTGCGTCACTGGACGCGGAGCGTCCCTTGAGGCGTTACCACGCGGAGCGTGGGAACAATCAACACCCTTGAAAAAACAATAGAACTTCTGGCTTCACGCCAACCTCATAGCTAACAAGTCCCTCCATTTTGGCAACAGCATGGAACTTGTTATCGCGCGTCCTGAAGGTTTGTACTGCCCGGCCGGGGATTTCTACATCGACCCGTGGCGCCCCGTCGAGCGCGCAATCATCACCCATGCTCACAGCGATCATGCCCGAAGCGGAAATCGTCACTACCTGACGGCGTCAGCCGGCGAAGGCATCCTGCGTGCTCGCCTGGGTGCAGACATCAATCTGCAAACCCTGCCTTACGGCCACGCCTTGAAACATCATGGCGTCACCGTCAGCTTTCACCCCGCCGGGCACGTGCTCGGCTCGGCCCAGGTGCGACTGGAATACGGCGGCGAGGTCTGGGTCGCCTCGGGGGATTACAAGACCGAAGCCGACGGCACGTGTGCGCCCTTCGAGCCGGTGCGGTGCCACACCTTCATCACCGAGTCGACCTTCGGCCTGCCGATTTATCGCTGGCAACCTCAGGCGCAGGTGTTTGCCGAGATCAATCTGTGGTGGCAGGCCAACGCCGCCGCCGACAGGGCCAGCGTGCTGCTCTGCTACTCATTAGGCAAAGCGCAGCGCATTCTCCATGGCATCGACGCCCTTCTCGGCCCGATTCTGGTGCATGGCGCCGTGGAGCCGATTAACCAGATGTATCGCCAGAGCGGCGTTTACCTACCGCCCACTCTCTATGCCGGCGAGGTAAAAAAGAGTGACCCGATGATGCGTAAAGCCCTGATCATCGCGCCGCCATCCGCGGGCGCCAGTACCTGGATGCGTCGTTTCGGTGAGTACAGCGACGGCTTCGCCAGCGGCTGGATGCGCTTGCGTGGCCCCCGTCGGCGGCGCGGTGTCGATCGGGGATTCGTGCTCTCCGACCATGCCGATTGGCCGGGCCTGCTCTGGGCGATTGAACAAACCGGGGCCGAGCGGGTGATGGTG
This sequence comes from Pseudomonas sp. C9, assembly GCF_002000165.1. NCBI lineage: Bacteria > Pseudomonadati > Pseudomonadota > Gammaproteobacteria > Pseudomonadales > Pseudomonadaceae > Pseudomonas > Pseudomonas sp. C9. Next base: position 1,802,882 of record NZ_MPAK01000001.1, read on the forward strand.
ACGCATGGCTCGGTCGAGGTTCTGGTGCGCCACCTGCGTGAACAAGGTCTCGATGCACAGGGTTTCAACACCGAGTACGGCGACGACGAGGAAGAAAACACCCTGATCGCCCCCCAGAAAGACAAGGTGTTGGCATGAAGGCGTTCGCCGAGTTGTATGCCGAACTCGACGCCACCACGTCGAGCAACGCCAAGCTGGCGGCCATGCAAATCTACTTTGCTCAGGCCTCGCCGCAAGATGCCGCGTGGGCCGTGTACTTTTTAGCCGGAGGACGCCCTCGGCAATTGGTGCCCGTGCGCATATTGCGAGAGTTGGCGGTGACCGTTTCCGGCCTTCAACCCTGGCTGTTCGAAGAGAGTTATCAGGCGGTGGGCGATCTGGCAGAAACCATCTCACTGGTGCTGCCCGTAGCCCACCACCGTTCCACTGAGGGACTGGCGACCTGGATCGAAGACAAGCTGCTGCCCTTGCGCGGCGAATCCCCCTCTGTACTCGCCCAGCAATTGCCCACGCTCTGGTCGCAACTGGATCGCGCCAGCCTGATGCTCTGCATCAAACTGATCACCGGCAGTTTCCGTGTCGGCGTTTACAGGCAACTGGTGACCCGAGCCCTGGCAGCCATGGCCGGGCTCGACAGTAAACGCGTGGCCCAGCGAATGGTCGGTTACACCGACTTATCTAATCGCCCGAGCGCTGCCAGCTACCTGAAATTGATCGCGGCTGAGTCCGGTGATGAACACGCGCAGCGCGGGGGGCAACCTTATCCGTTCTTCCTGGCCCATGCCTTGTCGCAACCGGCCGGGCAATTCGACGCATTGCTCGGCCCCGCCAGCCAATGGCTGGTGGAGTGGAAATGGGATGGCATTCGCGCGCAAGTGATCAAGCGCGACGGGCGTTTGTGGATCTGGTCGCGGGGCGAGGAATTGGTGACCGAACGCTTCCCTGAGTTTGATCACCTCGTGCACGGCTTGCCCGACGGCACGGTGATCGACGGTGAAATCGTGGCATGGAAATCCGCGCCTCACGGCACCGATGCCAGCCTGCCCGGCATTCCCGCCGTGCAACCTTTCGCCTTGTTGCAACAGCGCCTTGGACGCAAAACTCTCGGCAAGAAAATCCTCGAAGAGGTGCCCGTGGTGATCCTCGCCTACGACCTGCTGGAATGGCACGGCGCGGATTGGCGCAATCAATCGCTGGCCAAGCGTCGCACTCAGTTGGAAACGGTCGTAGCCACCTGTAACAGCCCGGTGTTACTCGCCTCACCAGTGCTCATCGGTGAGAACTGGCTGGGCCTCGCCCAACAAAGGGAGGCCTCCCGCAGTCTCGGCGTCGAAGGCATGATGCTCAAAGCACGGAATTCGCTGTACGGCGTCGGCCGGACCAAGGACATGGGCGTGTGGTGGAAATGGAAAGTCGACCCGTTCAGCGTCGACGCGGTGCTGATTTATGCCCAGCGTGGCAACGGACGACGGGCGAATCTTTACAGTGATTACACCTTCGCGGTCTGGGATGGCCCACCCGATGCCAGCGAACGCACGCTGGTCCCCTTCGCCAAGGCCTATTCAGGGCTGACCGACGAAGAATTGCGCCAGGTCGACAGCATCGTGCGCAAAACCACGGTGGAAAAATTCGGCCCGGTCAACAGCGTGAAACCCAGCTTGGTGTTCGAGTTGGGATTCGAAGGCATTGCCCTTTCAAAACGCCACAAGAGCGGAATTGCCGTGCGCTTCCCCAGGATGTTGCGCTGGCGTCAGGACAAGTCGGTTGAGGACGCTGACGACCTCGGCACATTGCAAAAATTACTGGGCTGACCCACTGGTTTTTGTGTCCGCTCGAACAAAGTTGGTGCACCCCACTCATCAAGCCCGTTTTCGTGCACAATTCCTGCGCCGTCACTTCTTGTATGACCTTTTAAAACGCTTGTTCGGGACTCTGGTTCGGAAATTGCTACTTTCATTAGGTCTTACGCTTTCCAGTAACAATAATTCTGCGCCACAAGCGCTCATATTGGTTCTTAGGGATTGAATAATGAAAAAAGCATTGCTGACCCTTTCTGCACTGGCTTTGTGCATGGCTGCCGGCTCCGCGCTGGCCAAGGAATACAAAGAGCTGCGTTTTGGTGTTGACCCTTCCTATGCACCTTTCGAGTCCAAAGCGGCCGACGGTAGCCTGGTAGGCTTCGACATCGATCTGGGGAACGCGATCTGCGCCGAGCTGAAGGTCAAATGCAAATGGGTCGAAAGTGACTTCGATGGCATGATTCCAGGCCTCAAAGCCAACAAATTCGACGGTGTGATCTCGTCGATGACCGTTACCGAAGCCCGTGAAAAAGTCATCGACTTCTCCAGCGAGCTGTTCTCCGGCCCAACGGCCTACGTGTTCAAGAAAGGTTCTGGCGTGACGGCGGACGTCGCTTCGCTCAAGGGCAAAACCGTCGGCTACGAACAAGGCACCATTCAGGAAGCCTATGCCAAAGCCGTTCTGGACAAGGCCGGCGTGAAAACCCAGGCCTACGCCAACCAGGATCAGGTCTACGCCGACTTGACGTCCGGTCGTCTCGATGCAGGGATTCAGGACATGCTGCAAGCCGAACTGGGCTTCCTGAAGTCGCCACAAGGCGCCGACTATGATGTCAGCAAGCCAGTCGACAACGCTTTGCTGCCAGCCAAAACTGCCGTCGGCATTAAGAAAGGTAACACCGAGCTGAAAGCACTTTTGGATAAAGGTATCAAAGCGTTACACGATGATGGCACCTACGCCACCATCCAGAAGAAACACTTTGGCGATCTGAATCTGTTCAGCGGCAAATAATGCCCGGCGCCCATCTCGCGATGGGCGCTTTTTTCATCCGATCAGGTTGCTGATTTATGTTCGAAAACCTATTACAAAATCTGGGGCTCTCTGCCTTCAGCCTCAAGGGCTTCGGTCCGTTGCTGATGCAAGGCACCTGGATGACGATCAAGTTGTCGGCGTTGTCGCTATTGGTAGCCGTGTTGCTCGGGCTACTCGGTGCCAGTGCCAAGCTGTCAAAAGTCAAACTGATGCGCGTGCCTGCCCAGCTTTACACCACACTTATTCGCGGCGTTCCGGACCTGGTCCTGATGCTACTGATTTTCTACAGCCTGCAAACCTGGCTGACGTCCCTGACCGATTACATGGAATGGGAATACATCGAGATCAACCCGTTCAGCGCCGGGGTCATCACCCTGGGCTTCATCTATGGCGCGTATTTCACCGAAACCTTCCGTGGCGCGATTCTCGCCGTCCCACGGGGTCAGGTCGAAGCGGCCACCGCCTATGGCCTCAAGCGCGGCCAGCGTTTCTGGATCGTGGTGTTCCCGCAGATGATGCGTTATGCCCTGCCGGGTATCGGTAACAACTGGATGGTGATGCTCAAGGCCACGGCCCTGGTCTCGATCATCGGCCTTGCCGATCTGGTCAAGGCTGCCCAGGACGCCGGCAAAAGCAGCTATCAGCTATTTTACTTCCTGGTACTTGCCGCGCTGATCTACCTGGTGATCACCAGCGCGTCCAATTTCATTCTGCGCTGGCTTGAACGTCGTTACTCCGCCGGTACCCGGGAGGCCGTACGATGATCGAACTTCTGCAGGAATACTGGAAACCTTTCCTCTATAGCGACGGCAACAACATCACCGGCCTGGCCATGACGATGTGGTTGCTCAGCGCTTCGATCTTCTTCGGTTTTATCGTGTCGATTCCGCTGTCCATCGCCCGGGTGTCACCGCACTTCTACATCCGTTGGCCAGTGCAGTTCTATACCTATCTGTTTCGTGGCACGCCGCTCTATATCCAGCTATTGATCTGTTACACGGGGATCTACAGCCTGGCCGCCATTCGGGCTCAGCCGGTACTGGACGCATTCTTTCGCGATGCGATGAATTGCACGATCCTGGCCTTCGCCCTGAACACCTGCGCCTACACCACGGAAATTTTCGCCGGTGCCATTCGCAGCATGAACCACGGTGAAGTCGAAGCCGCCAAGGCTTATGGCCTGACCGGCTGGAAGCTGTATGCCTACGTGATCATGCCGTCAGCCCTGCGTCGCTCGTTGCCGTACTACAGCAACGAAGTGATCCTGATGCTGCACTCGACCACCGTGGCGTTCACCGCAACCATTCCGGACATTTTGAAAGTCGCTCGGGACGCCAACTCGGCGACCTTCCTGACCTTCCAGTCGTTCGGCATCGCTGCGCTGATCTACCTGACCGTGACCTTTGCGCTGGTCGGCCTGTTCCGCCTCGCCGAACGCCGATGGCTGGCCTTCCTCGGGCCGACCCACTAGGACCCGCTTTAGGAATAAAGAAACATGCGCCACCAGACTCATGACTTGCTGGCCCCAGTACCGGGGACTGCACGACAGATCCACAGTTTCCATTACGGCCCTGCATCGGCCAAAGGCAAGATCTACATCCAGTCGTCACTGCATGCCGATGAACTGCCCGGCATGCTCGTGGCCTGGCACCTCAAGCAACGCCTGGCGGAACTGGAAGCCGCCGGCCGGCTGATCAGCGAAATCGTGTTGGTGCCCGTGGCCAATCCGGTCGGCCTGGAACAAGTGCTGATGGAAGTCCCTCTGGGCCGCTTCGAACTGGAAAGCGGTCAGAACTTCAACCGCTGGTTCATCGATCTGAGCGAAGCAGTCGGCAATGAAATCGAAGGCCAACTCAGTGACGACCCGCAGCGCAACCTCGAGTTGATCCGCGAAAGTTTGCGCAACGCCCTCGCCCGGCAGACCGCCAGCACTCAACTGCAATCCCAACGCCTGACGCTGCAACGCCTGGCCTGCGATGCAGACATGGTGCTGGACCTGCACTGCGACTTCGAAGCCGTCGCGCACCTCTACACCACACCGGAAGCCTGGCCGCAGGTCGAGCCGCTGGCGCGCTACATCGGTTCCGAGGCGAGTTTGCTAGCCACCGATTCCGGCGGCCAATCGTTCGACGAATGTTTCACCCTGCTCTGGTGGCAATTGAAGGAGCGCTTCAGCGAGCGCTTTGACATTCCGCCGGGCAGTTTCTCGGTGACCGTCGAATTGCGCGGCCAGGGTGACGTCAATCATCCGCTGGCCAGCCTCGATTGCCAGGCGCTGATCGAGTACCTGATTCACTTCGGCGCCATTGCCGGCGAGCCGGCTCCGCTGCCCGAACTGCCCTACCCCGCCACACCGTTGGCGGGCGTCGAACCGGTAGCCACACCGGTCGGCGGCTTGCTGGTGTTCACCGCACTGCCGGGGGAATACCTGGAAGCCGGGCAACTGATCGCCGAAATCATTGACCCGATCAACGATCGCGTCACCCCCGTTCATTGCACCGCCGCCGGGTTGATGTACGCCCGTTCGCTGCGGCGCATGGCCACTGCAGGCATGGTGATCGCGCACGTCGCGGGCGCCGAAGCCTATCGCAGCGGCTACCTACTTTCGCCTTGAGGATGCATGCCCCATGTACAAACTGACGATCGAAGGCCTGCATAAAAGCTATGGCGATCACGAAGTCCTCAAAGGTGTTTCGCTCAAGGCCAACACCGGCGACGTCATCAGCCTGATCGGCGCCAGCGGCTCGGGTAAAAGTACGTTCCTGCGTTGCATCAACTTTCTCGAACAGCCCAACGACGGCGCCATGAGCCTGGACGGCCAGAACATCCGCATGATCAAGGATCGTCACGGCATGCACGTGGCCGATGCCGATGAACTGCAACGGATCCGTACCCGCCTGGCCATGGTGTTCCAGCATTTCAACCTGTGGAGCCATATGACGGTGCTGGAAAACATCACCATGGCCCCGCGCCGGGTGTTGGGCTGCAGCAAAGAAGAGGCCGAAGACCGCGCCCGGCGTTACCTGGACAAGGTCGGCCTGGCCGCCCGCGTCGCCGACCAGTACCCGGCTTTCCTGTCTGGCGGTCAGCAGCAGCGGGTCGCCATTGCCCGGGCGCTGGCCATGGAACCGGAAGTCATGCTGTTCGACGAACCGACGTCGGCGCTCGACCCGGAACTGGTGGGTGAAGTATTGCGCGTGATCCAGGGCCTGGCCGAAGAAGGCCGGACCATGATCATGGTGACGCACGAAATGAGTTTCGCCCGCAAAGTCTCCAGCCAGGTACTGTTCCTGCACAAAGGGCTGGTGGAAGAAGAAGGCGCGCCGGAAGACGTGCTGGGCAATCCGAAGAGTGAGCGGCTCAAGCAATTCCTCAGCGGCAACCTGAAGTAACGCCGAGCCTCATCCCCACAACAAAAAATGGCCAGTCAGCTGACGTCTTTACGGACATCAACTGCACTGGCCATTTTTTTTGGCGGCAGATCAGGCGACAGGCGCCGGAGGTGGCTCATCCGGCAGGGTGGGTTCGCCAGGTTCCGTCGGTTGTTCGTTCGGGGTATCGGGGTCTGGTTGACCGGGGATGCCCCCCGCCATGCTGACGGGTGGATGTGCCAACAAGGACCAGGCCAAAACGCCAATCTGATTGGGCTCAAGCCTTGCCAGCTCGGCACTTATTCGCGGATCGATCTTCATAAAGCACTCCTGAGCAATGGCCCCGTCCGCTGTGCGCGAACCGGGCAGTACACCCCATAGAGTGTCTACCCGCTCAGGAATTCCCGCTGACTGGCCAGATGAACGGATCAGGTGCGCGGCAGGGTAACGCCGAGCTGGCCCTGGTACTTGCCACCACGGTCCTTGTAGGAGACTTCGCACTCTTCGTCGGATTCGAAGAACAGCATCTGTGCGACGCCTTCATTGGCGTAGATCTTCGCCGGCAGTGTCGTGGTGTTGGAGAACTCCAGCGTCACGTGTCCTTCCCACTCAGGCTCAAGCGGCGTCACGTTGACGATAATGCCGCAACGCGCGTAGGTGCTTTTACCCAGGCAGATGGTCAGCACGTTGCGCGGAATACGGAAGAACTCCACGGTGCGCGCCAATGCGAAGGAGTTTGGCGGAATGATGCAAACATCGCTTTTGACGTCGACGAAGCTCTTCTCGTCGAAATTCTTCGGATCAACGGTCGCCGAGTTAATGTTGGTGAACACCTTGAACTCATCGGCGCAGCGCACATCGTAGCCGTAGCTCGAAACGCCGTAGGAAATCACACGCTCGGCGCCTTCGCCACGCATCTGGCGCTCAACGAAGGGGTCGATCATGCCGTGCTCTTGCGCCATGCGGCGAATCCACTTGTCCGATTTGATGCTCATGGCGTGTGTCCTGAATAGCGAGGTGGAAAAATTCTGTCCGGCATCTTACCGGGCGCGCGCCCCGGGTTCAAAGTCCGGGGCATAATTCTCCCCGCTCCCCCGTGAATTCAGGACCTTTCGCCCAATCCAAAGGACCGTCAGTCCTGAAAAGAGAGAAACCTTCGCAAGAAGCATTGGCACGTCCCGGAAAAAGGGTTAAGGTGGCGCCACTGTGCTGCTTGTGTCACTGAGAATCTCTACACGATATGTTGAATTTCGATCCAACCATCTACAAGAATTTTTCCTGCTCTTTGCACTCAGTCTCGGCCAGGGTTCTTCCTGAGTCGCAGTTATCTTTGTTCAAGGAGTTACACCATGTCTAATCGCCAAACCGGTACCGTTAAGTGGTTCAACGATGAAAAAGGCTTCGGCTTCATCACTCCACAATCCGGTGACGACCTGTTCGTTCACTTCAAAGCTATCCAATCCGACGGCTTCAAAAGCCTGAAAGAAGGCCAACAGGTTTCTTTCATCGCTACCCGCGGTCAGAAAGGCATGCAAGCTGAAGAAGTTCAAGTTATCTAACTTGTACTTGCTTTAGTAAAAAGCCCCGCCCTTAAAAGCGGGGCTTTTTTGTGCCTGACGGTTTTTCAGGCAAAAAAAATCGCAGCCCCATGGCTGCGATTTTTGCGTCTTACCAGGCCACGCCAAACCCTGCGGTATAGCGCGTCTTGCTCAGGTCGCTGTCATCGGTACCGCTGATGATATCCCGCTCCGCCTTGAGATTGAGCGAAGCCCAGTCTGTCACCTTGTATCGCAATCCCATTTCAGCATCCAGCGCGTAATCCGCCACACCCGACAACGGCTTGGCCACCTCACCATGGGTAAAGAACTCCACCGTCTTGCCGACCAGGTAACGGTTGTAATCCCACTTCATCGCCAGGGCATAGAAGTTATCCTTGTTGCCGTCCGAGAACTCATAGTCCGTGCGGTTGACCAGCGACCCCAAGGAGAATGCACCCAGCTCGTCGTCCCAGAACTGGTAACCAGGGCCTGTACCGACAGTGCGTTGACGGGAAAGGTCTTCGACTTTGTCGCGCTTGTACACCAGTCGCCCCTCCCAGAACCATTTCTCGGTCAGGAAGCGGTCGAGCGAGTATTCAGCACGCCAGTTGTCCGCGGTCACATCTCCATCCTGGAATTCGCGGTTGTATTCACCTTCCGCGATATGCCGCCAGCGGCCATGACGCGCCGTGGTCCTGAAGTCGACGTCATAATCGTTGGTGTCGTTCTCAGCCCTCTGGTAGTCCAGCGCCAAGTCGACGTTACCCTTCCACACCAAATCCTCGACCACCGGCTTGGGCTTGAGAATTTGCTGGATACTGGCCAATTCCACCGTCTTCGGCGCGTCGCCATTGGCCAGCGTGACCTTACCGTCCTCTGCCGCACGCAACGACTTGGCCTTCTCGCCGGTATAGGCATTCTGTTTGACCAGCAATTCCTGATCACTCTCCAGGGTTTTGACCTGTTTCCAGTCGATCGGGATCGCACCGGCGTATTCGGTCTGGATCACCAGCTTGCCGCCATCGAACAGCGTGATCTTGCCGCTCAACTTGTCACCGTTTTTCAACCAGACAGTATCGGCGAGCACCGGCATGGAAGCGCTCAGGACAGCGAGACAGAGCAGTGTTCTGGACAACATAAGTAAATACACGCTCAAGATTGCGAAAAAAAATCGTCATTATCCTTACTGACAAGGCCCAGACAAGGACTGACTCGACTAATTCTATTGAGTTCATTTCTCAATCCCTGATCCCGGACTTACTCTACAAACGGTAACGCGAACCTCTTCAGGAACCCCGGACATGCCCAACCCCACCTCTGAAACGGAAAGCCAGGCGCAAATCCGACGCACGGCGCTCTACCTGACCCTGGCCCAAGTGCCTGAAGGCAAAGTGGTGAGCTATGGTCAACTGGCGGAGCTGGCCGGACTCGGTCGCGCCGCCCGCTGGGTCGGACGCACGTTGAGCCAATTGCCGGGTGACACCAAACTGCCCTGGCATCGGGTGCTCGGTGCCGGTGGTCGGATCAGCCTGCCTGTGGGCAGCCCTTCGGGGGATGAACAGCGCGCGCGTTTACGCGCCGAAGGCATCAGCATCCTGAACAATCGTGTTGATATTCAGCGCCATGGCTGGCGTCCGGTAGAGCACAGCGGTTAGAGTGCGCGCTTTGTTTCCGTAATTCTTGAGGCAGACTCCAGCCCATGCCCCGTAAAACCTGGCGCGCCGCGCTCGCCGCCTATGCCAGCCCTTCGACGCTCGTGTTGTTGCTGCTTGGTTTCGCCGCCGGCCTGCCCTACATGCTGGTGTTTTCGACGCTTTCCGTCTGGCTTCGCGAGGCCGGAGTTGCCCGCGAAACCATCGGCTATGCAAGCCTGATAGGCCTGGCCTACGCCTTTAAATGGGTCTGGTCCCCGCTGCTCGACCAATGGCGCCTGCCATTTCTCGGCAAGCTGGGTCGACGACGCTCGTGGCTGGTGTTGTCCCAGGCGCTGGTGATCCTTGGCCTGATCGGCATGGGCTTCTGTGACCCACAAAAGCATTTGTCCTGGTTGATCGCTATCGCAGTGGTCGTTGCCTTCGCCTCGGCGACACAAGACATTGCTGTAGATGCCTATCGCCTGGAAATTGCCGAAGACAGCCGTCAGGCAGCGCTTGCCGCCAGTTATATGTCAGGCTATCGGATCGCCGCGCTGCTAGCGACCGCCGGTGCACTGTTCTTCGCCGAGGGCTTCGGTTCCACCGGTTTCAATTATCAGCATTCAGCCTGGGCCGGCACCTACTTGCTGTTCGGCGCCCTGATGGTTCCGGCATTGATCACCTCGCTGTTCATGCGCGAACCACCTGTGCCGCTGCGCACTCAGCTTCAGGCCGGACGCTACAAATTCGTGCATCAACTGGCATCGGTGTTTGTACTGATCGTGTTGCTGGTGTCCGTTCCCGCGATGTTCACTCAGTTCTATTACACCGACTTCGCCAGTGTGCTGTTCGAAGGCGTGAGTCTGCTCGACCTGCTGCTCGATGACCGTGCATTCCTGCGGGCAATCCTCTACACCACGCTAACGCTGCTTTGCCTGTCGTCCATGGGCCGCCGCGGCCTGGCGCCCGTACTGACCCCCATCAACGACTTCATTTCGCGTTACCGCTGGCAAGCCCTCCTGCTATTGGGGCTGATCGCCACGTACCGGATGTCCGATACGGTCATGGGTGTGATGGCCAACGTGTTTTACATCGACATGGGGTTCACCAAGGACCAGATTGCCAGCGTCAGTAAAATCTTTGGCTTGATCATGACGCTGGTCGGTGCCGGCATGGGCGGCCTGCTGATCGTACGTTTCGGCATTTTGCCGATCCTGTTCATCGGCGGCGTTGCGTCCGCGGCGACAAACATCCTGTTCCTGATGCTCGCCGACATGGGCGCCAACCTGAACATGCTGATCCTCACCATTTCCCTGGACAACTTCAGTTCCGGCCTGGCGACTTCGGCGTTCGTCGCTTACCTGTCGAGCCTGACCAACCTCAAGTTTTCCGCCACACAATACGCCCTGCTCAGCTCGATCATGCTGCTGTTGCCACGCCTGATCGGCGGTTACTCAGGGGTCATGGTCGAGAAGTTCGGCTATCACAATTTCTTCTTGATTACCGCCTTGCTCGGCGTTCCGACCCTGCTGTTGATTGCCTTGCACTGGTTCCAGGAGAGCCGTCGTGCAGGTCCGACACCAACGCCGGAGCCGGTTCCGAGCCAGATCGTGGAAGAATCGTAGGAAGCGTCGCAAGGGGCGGTGTGATTCCCGCCCTCCTGCCACCCCACCGACCGCACGCCTGTACGCCAGCGGATCTCGCCCGTACAATGCTCCGTCATTTCTCGTCATCAGCAACCGACAACGGCCAACCATGCGCACCAGTCAATTTTTGCTCGCCACACAGAAAGAAACGCCTTCCGACGCGGTCGTGATCAGCCATCAGCTGATGCTGCGCGCCGGCATGATCCGCAAACTCGCCTCGGGCCTGTACACCTGGCTGCCGATGGGCTTGCGAGTGATGCGCAAGGTCGAAGCCGTCGTTCGTGAAGAAATGAACGCTGCGGGCTCTCTCGAAGTGTTGATGCCGAGCACACAACCGGCTGAGCTGTGGCAGGAATCCGGTCGCTGGGAAGAGTACGGCCCTGAATTGCTGCGCTTCAAGGATCGCCACGGTCGTGATTTCTGCGCGGGCCCGACCCACGAAGAAGTCATCACCGACCTGATGCGCAACGAATTGAGCAGCTACAAACAGCTGCCGATCAACCTGTATCAGATCCAGACCAAATTCCGTGATGAAATCCGTCCACGCTTCGGTTTGATGCGCGGTCGTGAGTTCATCATGAAGGACGCCTATTCGTTCCACGCTGACCAGGCTTCGCTGCAAGTTACCTACGACCGCATGCACCAGGCGTACTGCAACGTCTTCACCCGTCTGGGTCTGAGATTCCGCCCTGTAGAAGCCGACAACGGCTCCATCGGCGGCGCCGGCTCCCATGAGTTCCACGTACTGGCCGAATCAGGCGAGGACGACATCGTCTTCAGCAACGGTTCCGACTACGCAGCGAACATCGAGAAAGCCGAAGCGGTGCCACGGGAAACTTCCCGTCCAGCCCCCGCCGAAGAGCTGCGTCTGGTCGACACGCCAGACACCAAGACCATCGCCGCGCTGGTGGAAAAATTCAATCTGCCGATTGAAAAAACCATCAAGACCCTGATTGTGCGCGCCGAAGAAGAAGGCAAGCTGATCGCCCTGGTCATTCGCGGTGACCACGAGCTCAACGAGATCAAGGCTGCCCAGCAACCTGGCGTTGCCAGCCCGCTGGTCATGGCCACCGACGCAGAACTGCGCGACGCCATTGGCGCCGGCGCCGGCTCCCTCGGCCCGCTGAACCTGCCACTGCCGATCATCATCGACCGTTCGGTTGAGCTGATGAGCGACTTCGGCATCGGCGCGAACATCGACGACAAGCACTACTTCGGCGTGAACTGGGAGCGCGATCTGCCAGTTCCGACCGTTGCCGACCTGCGCAACGTAGTAGCTGGCGACCCAAGCCCGGATGGCAAGGGCACGTTGGAAATCAAGCGTGGCATCGAAGTCGGGCACATCTTCCAGCTGGGCAACAAGTACAGCAAGGCGATGAAGTGCGAAGTGCTGGGCGAGAACGGCAAGCCGGTCACCCTGGAAATGGGCTGCTACGGCATCGGCGTTTCCCGCGTGGTGGCTGCCGCCATCGAGCAGAACAACGACGCCAACGGCATCATCTGGAGCGACACGCTTGCGCCCTTCCAGGTTGCCCTGGTGCCATTGCGCTACGAAACCGAACAGGTTCGTGAAGCCACCGACAAGCTCTATGCAGAACTGACTGCAGCCGGTTTCGAAGTACTGCTGGACGACCGCGACAAGAAAACCAGCCCGGGCATCAAGTTCGCGGACATGGAGCTGATCGGCATCCCTCACCGGATCGTGGTCAGTGACCGCGGCCTTGCCGAAGGCAATCTGGAATACAAGAGCCGCACCGAACCTGAAGCGCAAGCGCTGCCGGTCGCTGACGTGTTGTCTTTCCTCCAGGCCCGTATCCGCCGCTGACACCAGATAGAGAAGTCATGTTCAAGCGAAACACCTTAGGCCTCGGTGGTGCCGCCCTGTGCGGTACCCTGCTGGTCAGCGGCTGCGCCAATCACATGTCGCAACGTAGCGAGAACGAGGAGCGTGTCGAGCGCAAATTGCTCGATCACAGCCTGCAGATCGATGTCGGCGAGCCGAAGGTGCTGGATCTGCCGCAACGTCGGGTGAAAATTCACGAGCAGAAGACGTTCGAAGTCACCGAGTTCGAAGTCACGCGCCACTATGATCGCTACACGCCTTATCAACCCTGGCGGGAGGCCTATGAGATCCCGCTGGGCGCGGTGGCCGTCGTAGCCGGTGTCGGGGCGAATGTCGTCAATGTGTTCGCCCTCGGTAACTTGCCGGACAGCGTGACCAAGGATTGGCTGAGCTATGGTTTCGCCGGGCTCAACCCGTTCATGAACGTGCAATCGCACGGTCGTGCGCAGCAAAACCTGGCCGGCATCGACGAAGTCCAGCGCGATAAGCGCACCGAGTACTCGAGCCTGCCATGGAGCGAGCGCCCGGTGCAGGTCAAGGCCGGCAAGGAAACGTTCGAACTGAGCACCGACAAAAACGGCGTTTTGCGCCTGAATCTACTGGACAGCCCATTCGCCGAGCATGACATCAACCATCTGACCCGATTGTTGATCAGTGTCGAAGATGGCCAGGGTGATGTGCGCACCAATTCGTCCTTGGCGGTCAGCAGTTCATTGCGCGGCAAATTGCTTGAGGCCCACGAGCTGATTTACGAGGACCTCGAAGACGACGAAGTGAGCCAGTGGGTGCACCGGGTCAAGCGTCTGTCGGACCTAGGCCTGGAAGAAGAAGCCAGCGAACTGGAACAAAGCCTGATCGAGCTGACCCGCAACGATCCTGAGTTGCAGGCCGAGTTCCTCAAGTCGTTGAACCGCAATGCCGGGCGCCTGGTTGCGAATCCGGGACTGAACTAAAAGCAGAAGCATCGCGGGCTTGCCCGCGATGAGCCCCTTGAGTTCACGGCAGAACTACCGCTCAAACAACTCCATCTGCTCAAACCCACCGCGCAAATCCTCCAGCCTGACCCCAACCCCCAACAACCGCACCGGTTTCCCGCCGCGATTGAACGCCTGGGTCAGCAACAACTGATAACTACCCAAGTCCCGCCCTGCCCCGGCCTGTTCCAGCGTGGTCTGGGTAAAGTCATGGAATTTCACTTTGACGAATGGCTTGCCCGGCCGATAACTGCTGTCGATCCGCGCCATACGCCCCCCCAGGGTTTCCAGCAACTCGGGCAATTTATCCAGGCAGCTCACCAAATCCGGCAGATCCACGTCATAGGTATTTTCGACACTGATCGACTGCCGACGACTGTCGTTATGGACCAGACGCTCATCGATCCCACGGGCCAGGCTCCAAAGTCGTTCACCAAAACTGCCGAATTCGCGCACAAGCGCCAATTTGTCCCACTCGCGCAACTGCGAGCAATCGACGATGCCCAGCCGGCCCAATTTATCGGCAGTGACCTTACCCACACCGTGCAGCTTGCTCACTGGCAAACCGCTGACAAAGTCTTCCACTTGATCTGGCGTAATGACGAACAAGCCGTTGGGCTTTTTCCAGTCACTGGCGATCTTGGCCAGAAACTTGTTCGGCGCCACGCCCGCCGACACGGTGATATGCAATTGATTGGACACCCTGCGACGGATGTCCTGAGCGATACGCGTGGCGCTGCCCCCGAAATGCGCGCTGTCCGATACGTCAAGGTAAGCCTCATCGAGGGACAGCGGCTCGATCATGTCGGTGTAATCGCGAAAGATCGTGTGAATTTCCTTCGACGCCTCTCTATAAGCGTCCATGCGTGGCTTGACGATGGTCAGGTCCGGACACAGCTTTAACGCATGCCCGGACGACATGGCCGAACGTACGCCATAGGCCCGCGCTTCATAGTTACAGGTCGCGATGACTCCCCGCCGATCCGCCGAACCACCCACTGCCAACGGTTTACCGGCCAGGCGCGGGTCGTCACGCATCTCGATGGCGGCATAGAAGCAGTCACAATCGACGTGGATGATTTTTCGCTGAGTCATATAAAAGCGGCGTTCATGACGAAGAAATGGGACGTTGGCCAGTCGGATAAGCAGTATCTCACTGACACCTGTATATAGCACCAGTAGTCTGAATGTTCTTTTCCATGCGTAGGAAAGTGCGCTTTGCATTTATTTTATCAATCGAACGCAACCCGCCAATAGAGCTGGAAGCCTTGCCACGCCTGCCTTACAGACGATCGCCCAACCCCATTTTCAAGCTAAGCGGTTGAACAGGAAGAGGTTTTTCCGGAATTGCAGGTTGACACCCCGGCGATCCTCTGTAGAATGCCGACACACAGACGCGGGATGGAGCAGTCTGGTAGCTCGTCGGGCTCATAACCCGAAGGTCGTCGGTTCAAATCCGGCTCCCGCAACCAAACATCAAAAAAGGCTACTCGAAAGAGTGGCCTTTTTTGTGCCTGCTCGTTTTGTACTCCTAGCGGTAGTCAGGGCGAATGTAGGGACATTTAGGCTGATGCCGCCCAAAATGAGAAATCGTTCTGATTCCGAAACTTAGCTCTCCCCTGCGACCGTTCGCCGCTCTTCTATACTTATTTAACCCTTCTTGGGATTAACGGTTGACACCTCGCCGTTCGCCTGTAGAATGCCGCCACACAGACGCGGGATGGAGCAGTCTGGTAGCTCGTCGGGCTCATAACCCGAAGGTCGTCGGTTCAAATCCGGCTCCCGCAACCAAACATCAAAAAAGGCTACTCGAAAGAGTGGCCTTTTTTGTATCCGCCGAAAAAGTCCTTTCGCAACAATGATCTGTCACAGTGTCGTGAAGCGTCGGGGATCATCAAACTGCCCAGTTCAGACTATGCTGGAACGCAGGCAGCCCCTCTACGACGCATGATGCGCCATCGCCGGAACCCGGTGAGAGGCGTTAATATTCGTGATTATTTTTTTCTACAGGGATTGGTAACTTGGCTCGATACCTCCATCCTGTCGCGCACAATCCAAGAGGTGATTGATGCGCGCCAACTCGTCTGATCCACAGGACACCGTCACAGCGACACAACCGATCAAGGCCGGGCGTTTGCACCTGCTTGATCTGGTCAGCAAGTATCGTCAGCCCATTGGCCTGGCGGTTACTCTGCTGCTGTTCGCGATCGCGCTGATTGCCTGCCGTCACCTGTTGAGCGAACTTGATCTGTACGCTTTGCACGACTCGATCCTGGAAGTACCGAAACCGGCGCTGCTGGGCGCATTGGGTGCGACCGTCGTTGGTTTCATCATATTGCTGGGTTACGAGTGGTCGGCCAGCCGCTATGCGGGTGTGACGCTGGCGCCGCGAATCCTGGCACTCGGCGGTTTCACTGCATTCGCCATCGGTAACGCCATTGGCCTGTCGATGCTTTCGGGGGGCTCGGTTCGTTACCGCTTATATGCACGTCATGGCCTGGGGGCTTCTGAAGTCGCCCACATGACACTGTTTGCCAGCCTGTCGCTCGGGTGCGCCCTGCCGCCACTGGCCGCGCTGGCAACCCTCAGCGACCTGCCTGCCGCCTCTGCAGCCCTGGGTCTATCCGAAACATTGCTCGGCGCGATCGCCGCGGCGGTTCTGCTGCTCTTCAGCGTGCTGGCCATCGGCATCTACCGCCGTCGCCTGCCGGATCAACCTTCGTCGGACAACCTGTTGGTCAAAGTCGGCCGCCGCACCTTGCGCCTGCCCGGGCGCCGCCTGACTTTCCTGCAACTGATCATTACCGCCCTGGACGTGGCTGCCGCCGCGACCGTGCTTTATCTGTTGCTGCCAGAGGCACCGCCCTTCGGCGCCTTCCTGCTGGTGTACTTGCTGGCATTGGCCGCAGGCGTGCTCAGCCACGTGCCGGGCGGCGTCGGTGTATTCGAAGCGATCCTGCTGGCCGCGTTCGCCGACACCCTCGGCGCCGCACCACTGGCGGCCGCCCTGCTGTTGTATCGGCTGATTTATGTGATTTTGCCCTTGCTGGTGGCCTGCGTATTCTTGCTTATCAACGAAGGCCAGCGCCTGTTTCAGACGCGCCAGTCCCTGCGCGCGGCGTCCGGCCTAGCGGCACCGATTCTGGCGGTACTGGTGTTTCTTTCCGGTGTGGTGTTGCTGTTTTCCGGCGTGACCCCGGAAATCGACACCCGCCTGGAACACATCGGCTTTCTGATCCCGCATCGCCTGGTCGATGCCTCGCACTTCGGTGCCAGCCTGATCGGCGTGCTGTGCCTGCTGCTGGCTCAAGGGCTGCGTCGGCGCCTGTCTGCGGCCTGGATGCTGACCACCATTTTGCTGCTGGTCGGCGCCCTGCTCTCCCTGCTCAAGGGGTTTGACTGGGAAGAAGCCTGCCTGATGACCCTCATTGCCAGCCTGCTGGGGGTATTCCGCCGCTCGTTCTATCGCCCGAGCCGCCTCACCGAACTGCCGTTTTCGCCGCTGTATCTGGTGTCTAGCCTGTGCGTTCTGGGTGCCTCGATCTGGTTGCTGCTGTTTGCGTATCAAGACGTTCCGTACAGCCATCAACTCTGGTGGCAGTTCACCCTTGATGCCGATGCGCCGCGTGGCTTGCGCTCGTTGCTGGGCGCCGCAGTGTTGCTGGTGGTGGTATCGCTGACATGGTTGCTGCGCACCGCCCGCCCGGTCATCCATTTGCCGGCGCCCGATGAACTGGAGCGCGCGCACAAGATCCTCATGGCGTCCGCCCAGCCGGATGGGGGCCTGGCCTTGACCGGTGACAAGGCGCTGCTGTTCCACCCTAACGACGAGGCGTTTCTGATGTACGCACGCCGTGGGCGCAGCCTGGTGGCGTTGTACGACCCAATCGGCCCGACGCAACAACGGGCGGAAATGATCTGGCAGTTCCGCGACCTCTGCGACGTCCATCACGCCCGTCCTGTGTTCTATCAAGTGCGTGCCGAGAACCTGCCGTACTACATGGACATAGGCTTGACTGCGATCAAGCTCGGCGAAGAAGCCCGGGTCGATCTGCATCGCTTTGATCTCGAAGCCAAGGGCAAAGAGATGAAAGACCTGCGCTACACCTGGAACCGTGGCACTCGTGATGGTCTGTCACTGGAAATCCATGAGCCGGGCCAGGCGCCGATGGATGAGCTCAAGGTGATTTCCGATGCCTGGCTGACCGGTAAGAATGTCCGCGAGAAAGGCTTCTCCCTGGGTCGCTTCAGTGATGATTACCTCAAGCACTTCCGCATTGCGGTGATCCGTTTTGAAGGTCGCCCGGTCGCGTTCGCCAACCTTCTCGAAACATACGGCCATGACCTGGCCAGTCTCGACCTGATGCGCGCGCACCCGGACGCCCCCAAGCTGACCATGGAGTTCATGATGGTCGGCCTGATTCAACATTATAAAAATCATGGATACGCGCGTTTCAGCCTGGGCATGGTGCCGTTGTCGGGGTTGCAACCCCGTCGTGGCGCACCGCTGACCCAGCGCCTGGGCTCGATGGTTTTCCGCCGTGGTGAGCAGCTCTACAACTTCCAAGGCTTGCGCCGCTTCAAAGACAAGTTCCAGCCTGACTGGGAACCCCGTTATATGGCCGTGCCCGCCGGACTCGATCCGCTGGTAGCCCTGGCCGATACTGCTGCCCTGATTGCGGGCGGCTTGACTGGATTGGTGAAACGCTGATGATTCAACGCTCCTTGCGGTACGTACTGGCCACACTGGTAGTGCTGGCCCTGATTCTCGGTGGCGGTTACTGGTACCTGAAACGCCCGGCACCGGCACCGACGCTCGAACTGTTGACGCCCGCCGATGGCGCCGCGATGACCCGTGTGATTCCCGGCACCACGCCGAAGGCTCAGGTGCTGGTAGCGGTCAATGAAGACCAGAAGCTCAGCGACCAACAACTGATGACCCTGAGCCGTTCCGGTTCGGCGCAGATTGTTCAAGTGATCCTGCCTAAAGACTGCCTGCTGCAAAGCCGCGCCCTGCAATCGGGCCTGCGCGAACTCAAAGGCCCGGCAACCCTGGTCAGCGGCATCGGCCCTGGCGCCGTGCTGGCGTGGCGCTGGTTGTCCGAGCAGAAGAGTGACAAGGCTCAGGCCATCTCGGTCGACCTGGCCCTGGAAAAAGGCGGCTGCACACACCTGCTGCCGAAAAGCGCCGCTCACGGCCACTGGCTAGTGGCGTGGAACGACAACCCGGACGACGCCAGCGCAGGGTTCGTGCGCGACCAACCCAACGCCGAAACCAGTATCAGCGACTACGACATCAACCTGCCGCAAGTGCTGAACAACGAACTGCGCAAGATCCTCGTCGGTGGCGATAAAGCCGCCGGTGGCCTGCAGATCCCTGTTGTTGAAGTACCGGCCGGCCAGGCCAAGGACACCGTCACCCTGTTCCTGTCCGGCGACGGCGGCTGGCGTGACCTTGACCGTGACGTAGCGGGCGAGATGGCCAAGATCGGCTATCCAGTAGTCGGCATCGACACCCTGCGCTACTACTGGCAGCACAAGAGCCCGGAGCAAAGCGCCCTGGACCTCGCCGAACTGATGCAGCACTACCGGCAGAAATGGGGCACCAAGCGCTTCATCCTGACCGGCTACTCGTTCGGCGCCGACGTACTGCCGGCGATCTACAACCGCCTGGCCGAATCGGAACAACAACGCGTCGACGCCATCATCCTTCTGGCCTTCGCCCGCACCGGCAGCTTCGAAATCGAAGTTGAAGGCTGGCTCGGCAACGCCGGCAAAGAAGCCGCCACCGGCCCGGAAATGGCCAAGCTGCCACCGGAAAAAGTGGTGTGCATCTACGGCGAAGAAGAAGTCGACGAAAGCGGCTGCACCGACAAGACCGCCGTGGGTGAAGCGATCAAACTGCCTGGCGGCCACCACTTCGACGAGAACTACCCGGCACTGGCCCAGCGCCTGGTGGACATCATCGTCAAGCGACAGGCCAAGGAAGAGGCGACGACGCAGGAGTGATCTGAGCGCCGCGCACGAAAAAGCCCCCGCAGCTGTTTGGTTGCGGGGGCTTTTTTTCATGTGCAGACATGAAGCGCTTCCAGGTTAAAGCTGGACATCTATCCAAGTTACGTCATCTTCAACAGCGATAAAGTCGCTATCCGGTGCTGCCAACAAGCTGCTTTGCTGCGACTCCGTTAACTCTGCCCAGAAGCCATCGGTTACGAACACCAGTCGCTCACCCACAGCCAATGGGTGAAAAACAAACTCAGGGTCCGGAGCACGACTAACCTTCAGGCATCGGGTTACCCGGTTTCGAGCAGGGTCTTGCGCCAACTCAAGGTGCGAACGGTCGCGCCTCCAATTGGCCTTGCAGTGGGGCGGCGTAATCCACTCGATTGTGCCTGCCGATGTCACTACTCCGCACGAACAGTCACCTTCATACGCAAGCGTGAGCTTCCCATGAGCAGCGAAACCGATCAGGTAACACGTGGTCCCTGTCTGATCCGCAAACAAAATGGGGTGAAGCTCCGCCAGCACTGAACCAAGTAACTGCCCAACTGCTCCGTGCTCGGTGATTTCGCCCCTCTGATCCATGTGTTTCGGGTAGGCCGCTAAAACACCTTTTACGAAGCATTCAGCCAGTTGGCCACTCCCGGGCTTCGACGTACCGTCCGTAATGACGAACAGCCCTCTGCCACCGTCGCAGAGTGCGCCAGCGGCGTCATGATTGGCTTGCCTGGTCCGTCCTGTCACCGATCTGGTGATGTATCTCATGCGTTGCTCAGGTTTTTCATGCGCATGTAAATTATTCGACCTCTATCCGGATTGGCCTGCACTGAGCCCGAACTTTCAATCACGTAGTCGATGCCACTGAGCCCCATGAGTTCTCGAATTCCAGACGTGATGAACTCCTTGAGCTCAGGTTCAGCCTGGCGAACCTCTTCCAAAAGCTCTGTACGACCATCAATCAAGATGAGGATGTCTTCGACATCTTTGTGGTAAGGGTCACCCCCACCCCGACCGCTAAATGCCTCTAGTTTCGTCGCTAGAAAGTAAGTCGGTTTAAATATCTGGATGACGGTACCGCTGGGTAACGCAAACTTATCGGCCCTCGCCAGCCCCTCTACGAACCAACGGTTGGCATACCCGAGAACAGCAGAGTCAGAAGGCATCACATCTACGACGACGTCGTTGAAGCGGAAACGACAGTTGACTTCATCTTCACCGGTGATTTTGAAGTCCTTCGCCGCCAACCGCTCTATGAGGTGTTGCCAGGCGCTAATGCCTGCCAGCTCGATCACCAAGTCAACATCATCGGTGAAACGAATGTCGTCGAGCACGGCAGTATCAGTGACCAGCATGGCAGTGGTGCAACCGCCGACAAAAGCAATCTCAGTGAGAAACGCCGCTCCCAAGCCGTCTGCAACAAATTCTATGAGCTCGTAGTTGTGATCAGCGTTTGAAGACATGTTATTTCAGGCCCATCCCTGCTTTTAAAATGTTAACCGCGACACCGCACTCTCGCGGACCACCAAGACGGATCGCATCAGCCAGCGCAAGATAGTGATAAAGGATCCTGTCCCTCTTCACCGCTTCCGGTACCGTCTTGTAGAGCGGTTCTATCGCCTGGCCACGCTCAGTTCCGAGAGCATCAGGCCAAACCGGAATCAACCCGCCAGCGCTCTTGATGCTTTTGGATAGCGCGGGGGCAGCGAAGCCTGTTGGAATCCCGCGAACCATCGCGCCCGGCTTCACGGGGAAAAAATATTTCAGAGCGTGCTCGGTAATTTTCAGCAGCTCTCGCCGATTAACTTTCGGGAGCCCGGTGTCGTAGTCATTGGTGAGCAATCCGGACTCGCGGCACCTGGCTATAGCGTTTGAAATCTCGCTTTTGCTTAGCCCAAGAGACGCAGACAACGCACGCAACGAGTAGCCTTCACTCCAGCTCGCCAGCGACGTAGAAGGTACAGACTCCGACCACCCTTCCCAGCCATCCTCATCACCCAAGGATGAGCCGAACTCCTGGAGGTGGAATACAGTTTCTTCACCGTCAGCGGGGTGGGTAACTAGCGGCTGCCCCACTCGCCCCGCTGCCGTCATTCGGTTTATCTGCTGGGGCTTCAACAATTCCTCAACCGTGTTCGAATTCGACTCTGACTCCATCTTACCGATGAGGTTTTCCTCCTGGGCGTGCAGGCTGACCATCTTGAACAAAAGCAAAATGTCTTGACTCTTCATGAAGCTAGAAACTCCAAGTGTCCACATTCCATAAAACGTGGACACTTGTCTCATTGGAAATATTGAGCCGTCAAGACCTTTCGATATTTGCAACAACGCGAAATCTCCCGCGACTTGTCAAATCCCTCACCGCGTTTAGTTTCGTTTACTTTGAGGTGTCGCAATATCGGATGACGCCCGCAGACCTTGTAGGCAAACTCCGAATCTCGCGTTTGGGCACTTTGATGCCTTGTTGCGCTTTTCTTCGACGGGGTAGTCTCCGGACGTCGCTGACCATTCAGCGATCGGGATTGGAAACCCGACGAGCGAATAGCAACAACGTGCCCAACATGACCGCAGACCTTCACGGCTGCAATCTTGTGTCATGGTGGCTGTGCGTGGGACGTCTTCGGACGTGCCGGTTTCCTAGGCTCCCGGTTTTCCAACCTGCGCACAGCTGCCACCCATTCGCTTGGAAACGAACGTGGCAGCTCCTCAAGCTTAGGGAATAGACATGACTAAAATTGATGTTTCCGCGATTTCAGAATTAAAGACTATCGGCTTCACCCCTCTCATCTACTGCCAGGATGAGGCGTTGTTCAACGTCCGCGCTGGCGTCCCCATCGTTGCTGCATTGTCACAAGCCTCAGACCTGCTGTTTCTCGCCAAATCATTCAGCGAAGACGCCGCGTACGCAAAAGACACCGACCGGCATGCCTGGGCCGCGCACTATCTGACGGCAATGGGTAAGGCAGTCATTGATGATGTGCTGAAGGTCCTGACCCCGCGGCCAGCCCGGACAAAAACCGAATCCGAAGAAGAGCGTCCCGTAAGCTAGTAACACCGCAATTCCCTTGTGGGAGCGGGCTTGCCCGCGATGACGGCGGCAGATCCAGCATTGATTTGACAGACATACCGCTATCGCGGGCAAGCCCGCTCCCACAGGGATTTTCATTGGGTCGGGATCAAATGCCAGACACAAAAAACCCCCGCCACCTTCACGGCAACGGGGGCTTTTTGATGGGGCTTACATTTCTACCTGAGTACCCAGTTCAATCACCCGGTTCAGCGGCAGATTAAAGAACCGCAAATTGCCATTGGCATTCTTCAACATGAACGCAAACAACCCCTCTCGCCAACGGGCCATGCCTTCCAGCTTGGAGGCAATCACCGTCTCGCGGCTGAGGAAGTAGGTGGTGCGCATCGGGCTGAAGTCCAGGTCATCGAGGTGACACAGTTTCAGCGCTTGCGGCACATCCGGTTCGTCGACGAAGCCAAAATGCAGGATCACCCGGAAGAACCCTTCACCATAGGAATCGACTTCGAAGCGTCGGGTCGGCGGTACGCGCGGGATGTCTTCGTACACCACGGTCAGCAGCACCACTTGCTCGTGCAGCACCTGGTTATGCAGCAGGTTGTGCAACAGCGCGTGGGGCACCGCATCCGGCCGCGCAGTCAGGAACACGGCAGTGCCCTGTACGCGATGCGGTGGTTGCACGGCGATACTGCTGATGAAAATCGGCAGGGGTAGCCCGCCTTCGTCCATACGCTCCACCAGCAATTGCTTGCCGCGTTTCCAGGTGGTCATCAGCACGAACAGTGCGATACCGGCGATCACCGGGAAGGCCCCGCCCTGAATGATTTTCGGCACGTTGGCGGCGAAGTAAACGCCGTCCACCAGCACAAAGCCGAGCAGCACAGGCACCGCGAGGACCGGAGGCCATTTCCACAACAGCAGTATCACCGCCGACACCAGAATGCTGGTCATCAACATCGTCCCGGTCACCGCCACGCCGTAGGCCGAGGCCAGGGCACCGGAAGATTCGAAACCCAGCACCAGCAGCACCACACCGACCATCAGCGCCCAGTTCACCGCGCCGATGTAGATCTGGCCTTGTTCGGCGCTGGAGGTGTGGCGGATGTGCATGCGCGGAATGTAGCCGAGCTGGATCGCCTGACGGGTCAGGGAGAACGCGCCGGAAATCACCGCTTGCGAGGCAATCACCGTGGCCAGAGTCGACAAGCCCACCAACGGGATCAACGCCCAACTCGGTGCCAACAGATAGAACGGGTTACGCGCGGCTTCCGGGTCACCGAGCAGCAGTGCGCCCTGACCGAAATAGTTCAGCACCAGCGCCGGCAGCACGAGGATGAACCAGGCACGGGCAATCGGCTTGCGACCGAAGTGGCCCATGTCGGCGTAAAGGGCTTCGGCACCCGTCAGTGCCAGCACGACCGCGCCGAGGATCGCCACGCCCATGCCCGGATGCACGATGAAGAAGCGCACACCCCAGATCGGGTTCATCGCTTGCAACACTTCCGGGTGTTGCAGGATGCCGTAGACGCCCAGCGCCCCCAGCACCACAAACCAGGTGACCATGATCGGCCCGAACAGAATGCCGATTCGCGCCGTACCGTGGCTCTGGATCAGGAACAGCGCCACCAGCACGACCAACGACAGCGGAACGACCCAATGGTCAATGCCATCGAACGCCAAGCCGAGACCTTCAATGGCCGAGAGGACGGAAATCGCCGGGGTGATCATGCTGTCGCCGTAGAACAGCGCCGCACCGATCAACCCGCAGACCACCAGCAAGGTGCGCAACTTCGGGTGCCCCGCCGCCGCCCGTCGGGCCAGTGCGGTCAAGGCCATGATCCCGCCTTCGCCCTGGTTGTCGGCACGCAGGACAAACATCATGTACTTGATCGAAACGACCCAGATCAGCGACCAGAAGATCAGCGCCAGAATCCCCAACACGCCGTCATGGTTGACCGGCACGCCATAGCCACCGGAAAACACTTCTTTGAGGGTGTACAGCGGGCTTGTGCCGATATCGCCGTAAACCACTCCGACCGCCGCGACCAGCATGCCGATCGGCTTCGCCGCCGAATGCTCGGCGCCCGCCACCTGACTACTTGCCTGACCCATCCACCACTCCTGATTCCCAGACCCGGCTTCTTTGAAAGAAGCACTATGCTTTGTCGTGCAGCATGCGCTGTTTTACTTCACGTTACAGACGTTTTGTTGACTGTAAAAATTCGGTAAAGCCTAACGGCGCGAAGCATAGCGCAGCACTCGTCGTATTTCCCTGCATAAAGCTGGTCAAGTGAGCGACTCATCGCTAGAATTGCGCACTTTTTGACCAGAGGCGTACCAAGCGCCCGTCTGTCGCCTTGCCGTCTTCGGCTGGAGGCGTCCCAAATACCGAGGTTAGACATGTCCACCACTCCTGCGCCGGCCAATCCAAAGGTTGGCTTCGTATCCCTGGGTTGCCCCAAAGCACTGGTCGACTCCGAGCGCATCCTTACCCAGCTGCGCATGGAAGGCTATGACGTTGTGTCCACCTATCAGGACGCTGACGTCGTGGTGGTCAACACCTGCGGTTTCATCGACTCGGCCAAGGCAGAATCGCTGGAAGTGATCGGCGAAGCCATCAAGGAAAACGGCAAGGTCATCGTGACCGGCTGCATGGGCGTCGAAGAAGGCAACATTCGTAACGTGCACCCGAGCGTGCTGGCCGTGACCGGTCCGCAGCAGTACGAGCAAGTGGTCAACGCCGTGCACGACGTCGTGCCGCCGCGCCAGGACCACAACCCGTTGATCGACCTGGTGCCGCCACAAGGGATCAAACTGACCCCGCGCCACTACGCCTACCTGAAGATTTCCGAAGGCTGCAACCACAGCTGCAGCTTCTGCATCATCCCCTCGATGCGCGGCAAACTGGTCAGCCGTCCGGTCGGTGACGTGCTCGACGAAGCCCAGCGCCTGGTCAAGGCCGGCGTCAAAGAGCTGTTGGTGATCTCGCAAGACACCAGTGCCTACGGCGTCGACGTCAAGTACCGCACCGGTTTCTGGAACGGTGCACCGGTGAAAACCCGCATGACTGAACTCTGCGAAGCCCTCAGCACCCTCGGCGTCTGGGTTCGCCTGCACTACGTTTACCCGTACCCGCACGTCGACGAGCTGATTCCATTGATGGCCGCCGGCAAAATCCTGCCGTACCTGGACATCCCGTTCCAGCACGCCAGCCCGAAAGTGTTGAAGTCGATGAAACGCCCGGCGTTCGAAGACAAGACCTTGGCGCGCATCAAGAACTGGCGCGAGATCTGCCCGGACTTGATCATCCGTTCGACCTTCATCGTCGGCTTCCCTGGCGAAACCGAAGAAGACTTCCAGTACCTGTTGAACTGGCTGACCGAAGCTCAGCTCGACCGCGTCGGCTGCTTCCAGTACTCGCCGGTTGAAGGTGCGCCCGCCAATGACCTGGACCTGGACATCGTTCCGGACGACGTCAAGCAGGACCGTTGGGACCGCTTCATGGCGCACCAACAAGCGATCAGCTCGGCGCGCCTGCAAATGCGCATCGGCCGCGAAATCGAAGTGCTGGTCGACGAAGTCGACGAGCAAGGCGCGGTTGGCCGCTGCTTCTTCGATGCCCCGGAAATCGACGGCAACGTGTTCATCGACAACGGCAGCAACCTCAAGCCAGGCGATAAAGTCTGGTGCAAAGTGACCGACGCCGACGAATACGACCTGTGGGCTGAACAGATCTAAACGCAAAAAATACGCAAAGCCCTGCTCTCTTGACGAGATGCGGGGCTTTTTTACGTCTATCGTTTTGTGGGAGAAAGGACTCGCACCCTCCACGCACATAAGGCATCCGGCCATGCGCCATCATTCGGTCATCCTCACACCGAAACAGAGTGACTACAAAGAACTCACCCGGGTCTGGGAGGCCTCGGTACGCGCCACCCATGACTTTCTGCCAGACAGTTACATCCTGTTGTTGAAAGATCTGGTGCTGACCCGCTACCTCGATGCGGTGATGCTGATTTGTACCAAAGACTCACGCCAGCGCATCACCGGGTTCGCCGGCGTTGCGGCCGGCAAGATCGAAATGCTCTTTATCGATCCGGCGCATCGCGGCCAGGGCCTGGGCAAACAGTTGCTACGCTATGCCATGGAACACCTGAATGCCGATGAACTGGACGTCAACGAACAGAACCCGCAAGCGCTGGGGTTTTACCTCAAACAAGGCTTCGAGGTGATCGGTCGCTCCGAGTTTGACGGCATGAAGCAGCCTTATCCGCTGTTGCATATGCGCCTGCGCCAGGCGCAACAATTGACGCGTAATGGCTGACACAACTTAGATCAAATGTGGGAGCTGGCTTGCCTGCGATGCAGGCGACGCGGCAGGTCAGTTAGACCCGGCTGATGCCATCGCAGGCAAGCCAGCTCCCACAAAAAGCACCAGCACTGAAATGGAGCCGGGATTAACCGGCGCCAGGCAGGTACAATGCCCACCCCTTTTTTGTTACGGCCCTGTCATGACTGACCCGATTCGTCTCTCCAAACGCCTCATCGAACTCGTCGGCTGTTCCCGTCGGGAGGCTGAGCTGTTCATCGAGGGCGGCTGGGTGACCGTGGACGGTGAAGTCATCGACGAGCCGCAGTTCAAGGTCGACACGCAAAAAGTCGAACTCGATCCTGAGGCCAAGGCCACCGCACCGGAACCGGTGACTATCCTGTTGAACGTACCCGTGGGCATGGACGCGGACACCGCCATGGCCACCCTGAGCGCCGAGACCCTGAGCGAAGAGCACCGCTTCAGCAAACGTGCGCTCAAGGGCCACTTCCTGCGCCTGACCGCCAGCACCGACTTGCAGGCCAACGCCAGCGGGCTGCTGGTGTTCACCCAGGACTGGAAGATCCTGCGCAAACTCACCGCCGATGCCAGCAAGATCGAGCAAGAGTATGTGGTCGAGGTTGAAGGCGACATGGTGGCTCACGGCCTCAACCGCCTGAACCACGGTCTGACTTACAAAGGCAAGGAGCTGCCGCCGGTCAAAGCCAGCTGGCAGAACGAAAATCGCCTGCGCTTTGCCATGAAGAACCCGCAACCGGGCGTGATCGCCCTGTTCTGCCAGGCCGTAGGCTTGAAGGTCGTTGCCATCCGCCGCATCCGCATAGGTGGCGTGTCCATCGGCAAAGTGCCGTTGGGGCAATGGCGCTACCTGTCCGGCAAAGAGAAGTTCTAAGACTTCTCGCGCCGCCACACATTTCGGTGCCGCTGTTTGAAGCGGTACCCACTGCCGAATATCAGGATTGCACACCATGATTCATAACGACGTACTGCGCAGCGTTCGCTACATGCTGGACATCAGCGACAAGAAAGTCATCGAGATCATCAAACTCGGCGGCATGGACGTGTCGCTGGAAGACCTGTTGACTTACCTCGACAAAAAAGAGGAAGACGAGGAAGGCTTCGTGCGTTGCCCGGATGAAGTCATGGCGCACTTCCTTGATGGCCTGGTGATCTTCAAGCGCGGCAAGGACGAAAGCCGTCCACCGCAGCCAATCGAAGTGCCGGTGACCAACAACATCATCCTCAAGAAACTGCGCGTGGCGTTCGAACTGAAAGAAGACGACATGCACGCGATCCTGAAGGCCGCCGAGTTTCCGGTGTCCAAGCCGGAGTTGAGCGCGTTGTTCCGCAAGTTCGGCCACACCAACTACCGCACCTGTGGCGACCAGTTGCTGCGCAACTTCCTCAAGGGCCTGACCCTGCGCGTTCGCCCGCAGTAAGCGCCCATCCCTGTAGGAGCACAGCTCGCTGGCGATGGCGATCTTCAAAACGCCATCGTCAGCAAGCTGTGCTCCTACAGAGGCCGTTGCAGGCCACGCTGTATAGATCCTCATTCCCTGCAAAAATAGTGGCTCCGCTTAACGCGGCTGACGACTAGGGTGTAGTCACCCTTAAGCGCTCAGGATTTGCCATGCACCCGTACTTTTCCCTTCAAGGTCGCACCGCCCTTGTAACCGGCGGCACCCGTGGTATCGGCAAAATGATCGCCAAGGCTTACGTCGAGGCTGGGGCGAAGGTATATGTCTGCGCCCGGGACGCCGAAGCCTGCCAGCAAACGGCGGATGAATTGAGTGTGCTCGGTCGTTGCCACGCGATTGCGGCCAACCTGGCCACCGAAGAAGGCGTGCTTCAGTTGGCCACGCGACTGGGTGAACAGATCACCCATCTGGACATCCTGGTGAACAACGCTGGGACGACTTGGGGCGCACCACTGGAAAGCTACCCGGTCAAAGGCTGGGAAAAGGTCATGCAGCTCAACGTGACGTCGGTGTTCAACTGCATTCAGCAGTTTTTGCCACTGTTACGCAAGGCAGGCTCCGCCGCCAATCCGGCGCGGATTATTAACATCGGCTCGGTGGCCGGGATTTCTTCCTTTGGTGAACAAGCTTATGCCTACGGCCCGAGTAAAGCGGCCCTGCACCAACTGTCGCGGATTCTCGCGAGGGAACTGGTGAGCCAGCACATCAACGTCAACGTGATTGCGCCGGGGCGTTTCCCGAGCAAGATGACGCAGCATATTGGCAGCGATGAACAGGCGCTGGCACAGGATACCGCGATGATTCCGATGAAGCGTTGGGGCCGGGAGGAAGAAATGGCGGCGCTGGCGATCAGCCTGGCGAGTACGGCGGGGGCGTATATGACCGGGAATATTATTCCTTTGGATGGTGGGTTCAGTCTTTAGATCGGCGGCGCGGCTTTCGCGGGCAAGCCACGCTCCCACAGGTTTTATGCCGTACACAAAATGTGTATACACCCGAGAACCCTGTGGGAGCGTGGCTTGCCCGCGATTGCGGACTGACAGGCACCAACGATCCCGTGGCCGCTCGGGTTATCATGCCCACCCTCACCCCGCCTCGACCCAGATCATGACCTACAGCGTTTCCCCCATCGGCTTCGTGCGCTCCTGCTTCAAGGAGAAGTTCGCTATCCCGCGCCAACCGCAACTTGCCCCAGCCGCTCGCGGTATTCTGGAGCTGGTCGCGCCGTTTGATCAGGGGGATGCGGTGCAGGGCCTGGAACAGGTCAGTCACGTTTGGCTGCTGTTTGTGTTCCATCAGGCGCTGGAAGAAAAGCCACGCCTGAAAGTCCGCCCGCCGCGTCTGGGCGGTAACAAATCCATGGGTGTGTTCGCCACCCGCGCCACGCATCGGCCCAATGGCATTGGTCAATCCGTGGTGAAGCTGGACAAGGTCGAAGCCAATCGCCTGTGGATATCCGGTATCGATCTATTGGACGGCACGCCGATTCTCGACATCAAACCCTACGTGCCTTACGCCGACATCATCGACACCGCCTCCAACAGCATCGCC
The DNA here is from genome assembly GCF_002000165.1 of Pseudomonas sp. C9. Classification (NCBI taxonomy): domain Bacteria; kingdom Pseudomonadati; phylum Pseudomonadota; class Gammaproteobacteria; order Pseudomonadales; family Pseudomonadaceae; genus Pseudomonas; species Pseudomonas sp. C9. The sequence continues at coordinate 1,833,104 of NZ_MPAK01000001.1, forward strand.
AGCGCCGCGCCGCAATTGATCCCCGTGCAGTGGACGGATGCCGCGCTGCAACAGGCTCATGGCCATGCTCAGCGCCTTGAAGAGCCCTTGGTAGCGTTGATCGAGCAATGTTTGGCACAAGACCCACGCCCGGCGTACCAAATTCCTACACCCGAGCGGGAATATGGCGCGCAGTTCTGGGACCTGGATGTGCGCTGGCATTACCCCGAAGCAGGGGTTATCCGCGTTCTCGAAGTCATCCCTGTACCTGACTTGTAGGAGCAAAGCTTGCTCGCGATGGCAAACTCAAGGACGCCATCGCCGGCAAGCCGTGCTCCTACAGGGATTGCGTCGGGCATAAAAAAGCCCCACTGCCTGCAAGGGCAATGGGGCTTTTTAGTGATGCGTTTGCTTACTTCTCGACGAACGCTCGCTCGATCAGGTAGTCACCCGGCTCGCGCATCCGCGGCGAAACTTTCAGGCCGAAGCTGTTCAACACTTCGCTGGTCTCGTCGAGCATGCTCGGGCTGCCGCACAGCATGGCGCGGTCGTCCTGCGGGTTGATCGGTGGCAGGCCGATGTCGCTGAACAGCTTGCCGCTGCGCATCAGGTCGGTCAGGCGGCCTTCGTTCTCGAACGGCTCGCGGGTCACGGTCGGGTAGTAGATCAACTTGTCACGCAGCGCCTCACCGAAGAACTCGTTCTGCGGCAGGTGCTCGGTGATGAACTCGCGATAAGCGACTTCGTTGACGTAACGCACGCCGTGGCACAGGATCACTTTTTCGAAACGCTCGTAGGTTTCCGGGTCCTGGATGACGCTCATGAATGGCGCCAGACCGGTACCGGTGCTGAGCAGGTACAAATGTTTGCCAGGCTTCAAGTCATCCAGCACCAGTGTGCCGGTAGGCTTCTTGCTGATGATGATCTCGTCGCCTTCCTTCAGATGCTGCAACTGGGAAGTCAGCGGGCCATCAGGCACCTTGATGCTGAAGAACTCGAGATGCTCTTCCCAGTTCGGGCTGGCAATCGAGTAAGCGCGCATAAGCGGGCGGCCGTTGGGCTGTTGCAGGCCGATCATCACGAACTGACCGTTCTCGAAGCGCAGGCCCGGATCGCGGGTGCACTTGAAGCTGAACAGAGTGTCGTTCCAGTGATGAACACTGAGGACACGCTCGTGGTTCATGTTGCTCATGTACGTGGGACTCCTGGAGATTTTGCCTGCGCCAGTGATATGCGCAATTGCATCGCATTCTAAAGGCAGAGACAATATCTGTTAAATGGATTATTAAGATAAGGGTTATCGGTTATATCGATATGCGATTTACTCTCCGTCAACTTCAAGTTTTCGTCGCCGTCGCCCAGCAGGAAAGCGTATCCCGTGCTGCGGGCTTGCTCAACCTCTCACAATCGGCGGCGAGCACCTCGATCACCGAACTGGAGCGCCAGTCCAGCTGCCAGTTGTTTGACCGCGCTGGCAAACGCTTGAGCCTCAACGCCCTCGGCAAACAGTTGCTGCCACAGGCCGTGGCATTGCTCGATCAATCCAAGGAAATTGAAGACCTGCTCAACGGCAAGTCCGGGTTCGGCTCGCTGGCGGTCGGCGCGACCCTGACCATCGGCAATTACCTGGCCACCCTGCTGATCGGCAGCTTCATGCAGCGCCACCCGGAAAGCCAGGTGAAGCTGCACGTGCAAAACACTGCCAATATCGTGCAACAAGTTGCCCACTATGAAATTGATCTGGGTCTAATCGAAGGCGATTGCAGTCATCCCGACATCGAAGTGCAGAGTTGGGTCGAGGATGAACTGGTGGTGTTTTGCGCGCCTCAGCATCCACTGGCCAAACGCGGCACCGCGACCATGGAAGAACTGACCCACGAGGCCTGGATTCTGCGAGAACAAGGCTCTGGCACACGGCTGACCTTTGACCAGGCCATGCGTCACCATCGCAGTGCGCTGAATATCCGGCTCGAACTGGAACACACCGAAGCGATCAAGCGCGCCGTGGAGTCGGGATTGGGGATCGGTTGCATTTCGCGCCTGGCACTGCGCGATGCGTTCCGTCGTGGCAGCCTGGTGCCCGTGGAGACACCGGACCTGGACCTGGCGCGGCAGTTTTATTTCATCTGGCACAAACAGAAATATCAGACGTCGGCGATGCGTGAATTCCTCGAGCTGTGCCGCGCGTTCACCGAGGGGGTTCAGCGCAGCGACGAGATCGTTCTGCCAAACATCGCTTAAAGCAGGATGACTGCCCAGACCAGCGCGATCATGCTCAACGCCACGAATTGAGCTGCGCTGCCCATGTCCTTGGCGTTTTTGGACAGCGGGTGCAGTTCGAGGGAAATGCGATCGATGGCTGCTTCCACCGCCGAGTTCAGCAGTTCGACGATCAGCGCCAACAGGCAGACGGCGATCAGCAGCGCCTGTTCGACGCGGCTGACGTTCAAGAAGAACGAAATCGGTATCAGGATAACGTTGAGCAACACCAGTTGCCGAAAGGCCGCTTCACCGGTGAAGGCGGCGCGCAGGCCATCCAGCGAGTAACCGGAGGCATTGAGGATGCGTTTGAGGCCGGTTTGGCCTTTGAAAGGTGACATAGAATGGGCAACTGACCAGGTAGGAATGGGAACGCTAGATCAAGCAAAGTCAAAAAAGCGTGAACATGTAATAGTTTAGTGGCTGGAAATTGACTCAAGTTGTTGCAAGAGCAACGCCGCCTGAGTGCGGGTCCGCACATTCAGCTTGCGGAAAATCGCCGTGACATGGGCTTTGATCGTCGCCTCGGAGACGCTCAGCTCGTACGCAATCTGTTTATTCAGCAAGCCTTCGCAAACCATGGTCAACACCCGGAATTGCTGGGGCGTCAGGCTCGCAAGGCCTTCGCTGGCCGCTTTGGCCTCATCGGAAACACTGACCGCTTCAAAGGCTTGAGGTGGCCAGAATACGTCGCCGTCCAGCACCGCACGGACAGCCTTCTGGATGACACTCAGGTCGCTGGATTTTGGAATGAACCCACTGGCGCCGAACTCACGGGACTTGACCATGATTGACGCTTCTTCCTGCGCGGAAACCATCACCACCGGAATTTGCGGGTACTGACCGCGCAACAGCACGAGCCCGGAAAAACCGTAGGCGCCGGGCATGTTCAGGTCCAGCAGCACCAGATCCCAGTCGGACTTTTCATCCAGGCGGGCTTCCAGCTCGGCAATGCTCGCCACTTCCACCAGCCGAACATCCGGGCCCAGGCCCAGCGTCACGGCCTGATGCAGCGCACTGCGAAACAGTGGGTGATCATCGGCAATCAGGATTTCGTATGTGGCCATTTTTCAAATGATCCTGTTTTTCAAACAACTCAAGGCACAGCCACGAAGCTGCACTAACAGGGCACGTTCAACGCCAATCACGTAGCTATTAACTAACGCAAGAATTCGGCGTATCAAACCTGGCCGCGCCCTAATCGGCGCCAAGCATGCCCAGCGAAGCCGGGGTGGTCAAGGTGCTTGGCCGGTACAGTTCTTTGCAGTATGGGTGACAATCAGCAGATGACCGGGGCCGTGTTTTGCACGAACGGCATCAGGTCGGCGTGAGCCGGCGTTGCCACATTCATGTCCAACTGATGCTTTGCGTCCAGGTAATGCTGGCTGAACACGTCGAAATAAGCGTCCAGCGCCGATGCCGCGTCAGTGTCACCGGCCAGATCCAGACACAGTGCCGCCACTTCGGCTGTGCACAAATGCTCGCTGCGGGTCGACCTGCGCAACCGATACCGTGACAGTTTCTCGGGCAGCAGGCTCAAGATCGGAAGCCGGTCAAAATAGGGGCTTTTGCGGAAAATCTTCCGGGCCTCTGTCCAGGTGGCATCCAGCAAAATGAACAGCGGACGTTTCGAGCTATCCGTGTCGACGCTGTTGGTGACACGCTCGGGCTCGACGTACTCACCCGGAAACACCAGATACGGCTGCCATTGCGGGTCGGCCAGCAACGCCAACAGTTGTTCATCGACCTCCGTGCGCGACCAGATAAACGCATGGTTGTCGCGCACTACATCGGCAATCAGCCAACCCGTGTTGCTCGGTTTGAACACTTCCTTGTTGGTCATGATCAGGCACACACCAGAACGCGCCTCGACCTGCGGGCGCCAGGCGCACAGGCAGTGGCTCTCGATCACGCGGCAGGCACGGCAACGCGCTGCCCGCCAGCCTCGGGCCTGAATCGGCTTGATACCCTCTTCCTCTCGCATATCGCGCAAGCGGGCCACAGCGTTGGCAGCAAAGTGAGAAATTGCGGGGTTCATCGCAGGCAACGCCGGCAAGGGAAGTAAATCGACACGAAAAACACTCGGCAGGGCAAAAAGTGGCGCCAGTTTACCAGAGCAGTCGGTGCAAGCCTGTACCGTCTGGAGCTCGTCCCCTATAATTCGCCGCCACTGAACGCACAGTCATGTGGCGGGTCGAAGCACCAGTCACTGAACCAGGAGAGTTTCATGCTGCGCCTTATCGTTCCCACCGTTGCCATTTTGCTGGCGTCGTCCTTCAGTGCTCAGGCGGCGTCCTTGAAAGAGCAGAACCTCAACAAAGAGCTGCAAAATGTCGCGGCACAAAGCAGCGTCGGCACGCCACGGGCGATCAACGAGGACATTCTCGATCAGGGCTACACTGTCGAAGGCAATGTACTGATCAACCACCTGAGTGTGCAGAGCAGCCACGCCGAAAAGATGCGGTCTGACCCGAAAGCGGTTTACTTCCAGCTTGGCGCGTCCGTCTGCAGAAACCCGGGGTTCCGCAAGCTGATGGCAAAGGGCGCGATCATGCGTTATGACTTTGCCGAGGTGAAGTCCAATCGCCCGATCGGCTCCGCAAGCTTCCAGGAATCGGATTGCCCGAAAGCCACACCGGTGAAGAAAAAGTAATCAACGAGCATTTGCGCGCCGCTGTTCATCCTCGGCGCGCAGTTCAGCCAATAATGCCTGCAAGTAACGTGAGCGCCGTTCGGCTCCCTCTAAACGCCGACAGCACTCCTCTTCGAGACTCACATGATGGGTCTCGGCCGATGATTTCAGTAATCGATACAGTTGCGCATCGATTTCCAGAATGACTCTGGCCATAACATCCCGCCTCCCTGCTCCTCGCCCTGCTTGAGCGAAACAAATCCTTCAATCTCTTGAACCGCGCGCCCTGCCTTTGACGCAAAGTTGTCGTGTTACGCCTGTAACTTAGTAAATCAGAGCGCCAGAGACTCGGCTCGTGTTCAGACGAGCGGTGAAATCACCTTGCAAACCGTCAATAAGCGATTGCCAGGAAAGACTTTGCGGCGCAATGATCAAGGCAGCGTAAATCTCTGCAAGGGTCTAGATTCATAGTGTTCCCATTCACTTTTCCGGGCTGGAAAGGGGCCGCCCGCGACGCGTCTTGATGTGCGAATGTTTCCTTCATCCAAGGGAAAAACAGAGCCTGTATGGAAGGAGAAATTGATGCCTTACCAACCGAATGATCTGCTAAGCCGTCATTTTGAAGAAAGCGGCCACGACCTCACCAGCAAGGTCGAAGAACAGCTCAACCTGGTTTCACCCAACAGTCCCAACCTCCCCATTTACCGCGACATGATCCTGACCGTGCTGCGCATGGCCCAGGAAGATCACAACCGCTGGAATGCCAAGATCACCCTTCAAGCCCTGCGCGAACTGGAGCACGCCTTTCGTGTTCTCGAGCAGTTCCGGGGTCGGCGTAAAGTCACCGTGTTTGGCTCCGCCCGAACACCGATCGAACACCCGCTGTATGGTTTGGCCCGAGAACTGGGGGCGGCGCTGGCGCGCTCCGACCTGATGGTGATCACGGGTGCTGGCGGCGGCATCATGGCGGCCGCTCACGAAGGGGCCGGCAGGGAGCACAGCCTGGGATTCAACATCACCCTGCCCTTCGAACAGCATGCCAATCCCACCGTGCAAGGCACTGCCAATCTGCTGCCCTTCCACTTCTTTTTTACCCGCAAGCTGTTCTTCGTCAAAGAAGCCGATGCGCTAGTCCTGTGCCCAGGTGGTTTCGGCACCCTGGATGAGGCGCTGGAAGTACTGACATTGATTCAAACCGGTAAAAGCCCTTTGGTGCCGGTGGTACTGCTGGATGCGCCGGGCGGCAAGTTCTGGCAAGGCGCGCTGGACTTCATTCACCATCAATTGGAGGAAAACCGCTACATCCTGCCGACCGACATGAAGCTCGTGAGCCTGGTCTACAGCGCCGAAGAGGCGGTGGAACAGATCAACCAGTTCTACAGCAACTTCCATTCCAGTCGCTGGCTGAAGCGTCAGTTCGTGATTCGCATGAATCACAGGCTCAGCGAGCAAGCGCTCGAACACATGCAGAAGGCCTTTGCCGACTTGTGCCTGAGCGATCGTTTTCATCAGCATGCCTACAACGAAGAGGAACACGACGAAGCACAGTTCAGCCACCTGGCGCGACTGGCCTTCAATTTCAACGCGCGTGATCATGGCCGTCTGCGCGAACTGGTGGATTACATCAACCTGCCGGAAAACCGGGCTCAGCCCAAACCCCAGACACAACAACTCACGCGCAAACCTTCCAAGGTGACGTAAGGCAAAAAAAATGGCCCGCTATCGAAATAGCGGGCCATTTTTTATCAATCATCCATTCCCCGGCCACTGAACAAGCGACCGATCATCTCCATGGAGTATCCCCGATAACTCAGGAAGCGCCCCTGCTTGGCACGCTCCCGAGCGTCTATAGGAAGATGCCCGGAAAATTTACGCCGCCAGGTATCCTCCAGTTGCTCCTGCCAGTTGATACCACTCTCGCGCAACGCCAGTTCGATATCGACTCGTTGCAGACCGCGCTGGCTCAGCTCCTCGCGAATACGTAAAGGGCCATAGCCCGAACGGGCACGGTAGGAAACAAAGCTTTCGAGGTAACGGGATTCAGACAGCAGGCCCTCTTCCGTCAAGCGGTCGAGTGCTGTGTCGATCATTTCAGGGAGGGCGCCGCGCTGACGCAGTTTACGCGTCAGCTCGACTCGACCGTGCTCGCGTCGTGCGAGCAGGTCCATTGCGGTTCGCCGCACCGCGACGAGTGTATCGAGTACGGCGGTCATCGGATCAATCAGATATCAGCATCAGCCAGGTCATCAGCAGTCTCTTTGACTGGCGATGCTTTGACGTCCGGCGCCGGGGTCAGCAGTTTGTCACGCAGCTGCTTCTCGAGCTTCGCGGCGATTTCCGGATTGTCTGCCAGGAACTTGGCCGAGTTGGCCTTGCCCTGACCGATCTTGGTGCCTTCATAGGCATACCAGGCACCGGACTTCTCGACGAAACCGTGCAGCACGCCCAGGTCGATCATCTCGCCATTGAGGTAGATGCCTTTGCCGTAAAGAATCTGGAACTCGGCCTGACGGAACGGCGAAGCCACTTTGTTCTTCACGACCTTGACGCGGGTTTCGCTACCGACGACTTCATCACCTTCTTTCACCGCGCCAGTACGACGGATGTCCAGACGAACCGAAGCGTAGAACTTCAGCGCGTTACCACCAGTGGTGGTTTCCGGGCTACCGAACATCACGCCGATCTTCATACGGATCTGGTTGATGAAGATCACCAGGCAGTTGGCGTTCTTGATGTTACCGGTGATTTTACGCAGCGCCTGGGACATCAGACGGGCTTGCAGGCCGACGTGCATGTCGCCCATTTCGCCTTCGATTTCTGCCTTTGGCACCAGTGCCGCCACGGAGTCGACGATGATCACGTCAACCGCGTTGGAACGCACCAGCATGTCGGTGATTTCCAGGGCCTGTTCGCCGGTGTCCGGCTGGGAAACCAGCAGGTCGTCGACGTTGACGCCCAGTTTGCCGGCGTACTCAGGATCGAGCGCGTGTTCGGCATCGACGAATGCGCAGGTCGCGCCAGCTTTTTGAGCCTGGGCGATCACGGACAGTGTCAGTGTGGTTTTACCGGAGGATTCAGGACCGTAGATTTCAACGATACGACCTTTTGGCAGACCGCCAATACCGAGCGCGATGTCCAGACCCAGAGAGCCAGTGGAGATGGATGGGATCGCCTGACGGTCCTGATCGCCCATACGCATTACGGCACCCTTGCCGAATTGACGTTCGATCTGACCCAGGGCCGCAGCCAAGGCTTTCTTCTTGTTGTCGTCCATTAAAGTCCTCACGTAATCAATAAGGCCTGACGGCCAACACCTGTATAAGTAGCCAGTATTATTCCACAGCGATTCAGGATCGCCTACCCCTGATTTGAGATTTCTGCGGCGGCATGGCGCAGCAGCCCCTCTAGCGCGGCCTTCACCGTTTGTCGGCGGACCTCATCGCGGTTTCCAGGGAAGTGCTGCACCTCGCTGAACACCTGCTCACCGACGCCCCAGGCCAGCCAGACCGTGCCCACCGGCTTGCTTGCAGAACCGCCATCCGGTCCGGCCACGCCGCTGACCGCCACGGCAAAATGCGCCCGGCTTTTTTCCTGGGCGCCGCGAACCATCGCCTCGACCACCTCCCGACTGACCGCCCCCACCGTCAAAAACAACTCCACCGGCACATTCAATTGCTGGGTTTTCTGCCGATTGGAGTAGGTGACATAACCGGCCTCGAACCAGGCCGAACTCCCCGGAATACGAGTGATTGCCTCCGAGATGCCGCCACCGGTACAGGACTCGGCAGCCGTGACGTGAGCATTGAGCACCTGCAAGCGTCTGCCCAGTTCTGCGGCCAGTTGGGTAATTTCTTTCACGGTCATCTCCTGAGCGAGCGCAAGCGGAATGAGCACTACCGTACACGAGCATATCGCGCTTGCAAGGCGCAGGATCAATCAAAATGTGAGGGGACCAAGGCTCTGATACAGGCCTGACAAGCCTGCAAGGCAATCAGTGCGCGACCGCCGGTGTTGATTGATTCAAACCGAGGGTTTGCAAAACACCGCCCTCGCCCGCGCCCACAGTTGCAGGCGATCCTGCAGGCCGTTCAACCCGCCATTGATGCGCCGGGTGATGCTGTTGAATTGGTCGTGATCAGCCAGTTCGTTAAGGCCGTTTTGCTCCCAGAACCAGGCGGCCGACCCGGCTGCCCATTGGGGCTTTTCCAGCAGCTCAGGGATGAACAGCAAACGATCATCGCCGAACAGTCCGAGACTGCATTGGCGGTAGTTGTCGCGGCCGGTGATCTGGATCAGGCCTCGACCCCGGTATTTTTGACCGTCGCCGTCAAGCGCGGGGGTGTTGCCCAAACGAGCGGCCAACGTGCCGGTGTCGTATTTGCTCAGGTACTGCTCACTGCCGAACTCACGTACATATTGCAGTTGCCCGGACTCATGCCCGACTTGGGCGAGAAAGGCAGCGATGCGTTTCGGGGTATTGATGTTGAAGCGGGACATGGCGGTGTTGAGGGCCGAAATGAAAACGCCCGCTTGGGTGCGGGCGTTGGGCATGATCTCTTGAAGGAGGTGTTGCGTAACATTCATGGTGGCACCCAATGACAGGATAAAAATCGAGGTTGTTCATTCGTCACCGGCACGAATCGGGAACGGCGCGTTATGACCGGACATCCAGACACGTCGCCTCGTTCGAACAGCGATGCAGGATCACTGTTTATCCGAGTGAGAGTCGCGCGGTGGCACTTCGCAAACCCCGATCCGCTTGGCGGCCCAGCGCTCATAAAGCCCGATGGCGACATCCGCCCCGGCCATCGCGGTGAGGCATCCAAAAGCTCCCGCCGCCCAGATTGACACGCCCGCGGCGTACAGCAGCATGAATGCCGAGACCCCGCAAATCATGCAGGCCCCGGAGCGCAAGGCCAGGCGCCGCAGCAGTGACCAGCCGCGAGCGCCGTCCTTGTCGGCGCGCCACATTTCGCCAGACACCCCGCCCACCAGGGCGAGGACGATGACGAGCCAGATCGGCATGTCCAGCAACGCTTGCTGCTCGATTGTCATGTCACGCCTCCTGGTGTGATTGATGAGTAAGAAGTGGGGCTTTGAAACGGTGTCTCTTGAGGTGCCTGACGGTAGGTAGGCATTCCAAAAAAGCCCGGTGATTAACGGGCTTTTCAGTAATGCGGTCCTGCGTATTTGAATGGGCCGAGGAGGCGAGTTAGAAGGGCGCTACGGGCCAGTTGATGGTGTATGGATAGTCGGGTTGATTGATGACTTCACTCACAGCCACAAAGTACTGCTTGTATGCCAACAGCAGCGCCTGATCAGTTGGGGTGGCAGAACCGATGTCAACTTTGTAGTGCAATGGGTTACTTAGCAGCCAAGTAACCGCTTCGTTGAGCATCTTCATCTTTTGGGCGTCTGCATCGTTGCGCAGTTCTTGCTCCGTTGGCTTGGTAAAAGTCCAGACGCCGTTCATATACAAAACGCGATAAGACAACCCGATATCAGTGACACCTGTCACGTCGACCCATTGAAACCATGGAAAAGAGTCAGCAGGCTGACCTTGATCGGTTTCCAGCAACTGAGAGACCATTCCAAATTCGATTTTTGCGTAGAGGGACATATTCAAACTCCTTGATTTTCATATTCAGCAAATGCTGATCGCTTCTGCATCCCTGCTTGCGTGAATACAGCCGCTTCACGCACTCGCCCGGTGTGGCGATGTCAGTAATGCGGTCCTGCGTTGATCTTTCGGCGCTACTGGCGCGGTACGGATCCATTCCTATAGTTTTTCCGACCGCGGTCCCTGCCCGCCGGATCACTGCTTGTGGTGCTTTACGCTGCACACCCGGGCCAGTTGCCAACCCTCTGAACCGTTGAGGCCGGTTCATCGCTGCCTTTGTGGTGGAACTAAAGAGCTTCGTTTCGAGCTGCTTTGTTGAGCGGCTTGAGACAAAGAATATGCATGGATGCATATACAGTCAATGCACAAATGCATTTATTTATGCGTTTTAAATGCACTGCCGCATGAGAACCCCACAAACGAAGGCTCAGGCGGTTTTTGACAGGCGAAAAAAAACCCGCTCGATGGCGGGTTTTATTTGAAGGTGGCGAGGTTAGCGGGCGTACATGCCCCACCAGAAAACGTGGCCGAGGATGACGATCTGTTCTTCCTGGATTTCCTGAAAGGTGTAGTCCTCGTCCGGATGCTCATCGCGATTGAAGCTGCGCAGGCGAATGCCGGTCGGCAGGCGATATAGCTGTTTCACCCGCAGCTGACCATTATGGTTGATCGCATAAAGGTCGCCATCCACGATGTCGCCGATCCCGCACTTGCCCGCGTTCACCCCAACGGTTGCGCCATCGCGCAGCACCGGCAACATGCTGTTGCCACGCACCGTTACGCATTTTGCCTGGTCGAATTGCACGCCGTTGTGGCGCAAGCTGCGCTTTCCGAAGCGCAGGCTAGAGCGCTCACTCTCTTCGATGACGAATCTTCCTGATCCAGCAGCCAATTCAACCTCGCGAAGAAAGGGAACCGACACCTCGTCATCATCGACGGGCGTATCGTCGTCCCACAGACTTATGTCCTTGAGTTCGGAATGCGATTGATCGCGCCCGGTATTGACGGTCGCCGACACGTCCGTACGCCCGCGCAACTGATCGGTGCTCACAACGAAGTACTCGGCGATCTTCGAGATGTGTTTATCCGAGGGATCGACGATCTTCCCGCTGAGGATCCGCGAGAGAGTGGATTGAGGCACGCCGGTACGACGGTGAAGCTCCGTGGGGGAGATCCCGTGCTGATCGAGCAGCGCTCTTAGAACGGTAGAAACATTGCGTTTTTGCATAACGCGCATAGTGCTTGTTCTTTTCACTGAAGACAAATGCTGTTTTGCATAAAACGTGCATATCCTTCGAAAATGCGCCGCCGGCGCCTTCCAGCCTGCGTCGGGCGGACCGCTCATGGTAATCTTGCGCCCGTTGCGATTTTTGTAGATGGATGCTGCATAACGCGCCCCAAATTACCCGCTCCGCTACCACGCCGCTTGGCTTTGAAAAGAAATCAAAAGACATGAAGAAAAATTTAGACATTGAAGTCATGCGCGCGTACGCGATAACAATAACAATCATCGCTCATCTAGGTCTTCTTAATCCAACATGGGATAGCTGGACTGGTTACTTCTGGCTTGGTGGTGGCGTTGATTTGTTTTTTTGCATTTCAGGTTTTTTGATCACTTCATCCCTGCTCCTGTCACTGAGCAGTAAACAATCATTTATTTCATACGCCGGAGAGTTCTGGATCAGGCGCTTGTTCAGGCTATGGCCTGCGGCTCTTCTTTGGGCAACGGTCACGCTGATAATTTCAGAAGTGTTCGATGTTTCTAAAACCTTCGGGCCACAAGAAGATGTAAGGCTTTCCTGGATTTATGGAGTCTTGAACGTAGAGAATATTTACATCTGGGCTTCCCACCTTACAACTAAACCAACCCCTATCTGGCACTACTGGAGCCTTTCGCTTGAAGAGCAGTTTTACCTGGTGCTGCCAATATTGCTTTTTTTCTCTTCCATAAGAAAATATGTCATTGCACTGATGCTGTCCTTCGCCGTCTACCAGTCCACCCATGTTCGACCATGGGGGGAACTTCTGTGGTTCATCAGGAGTGACGCGCTGATATACGGATCACTGATCGCTTTTGCCTGGCATTACAGAAGTGCAGCAATAAACAATATCTTTAGCTACGGAAAAAAACTCCATTGGCAGATCGCCTTTGCGGTTGCTTTGCCAATGCCTGTACTGCTATCGAAAATCAGCCTCAGCCCCTACTACATGGGACTCGTCGCTGCGAGTGCCGGCCTGGTAATTTTTATGTGCTCAGCCAACAGAAACTTTACTGGTGATTCCGGGCGAATCAAAAACACGCTGGTTTATATAGGTTCAAGATCATACTCTATTTACCTTATTCATTTTCCGATGTTCGCCATCACACGAGAGCTGTGTTTGAACTTCGGAGTTTCCGAACTAACAACCGAGCCAGCTAAAGTCATCGCAACCGCCATTGCCATGACGGCTACTTTGTTGCTGTCGGAAGTATCATTCAAGTTTGTAGAAACGCCGTTGCGCAATTTCGGCCGACGCCGCTCGCAACTCTGGCTTGAAAGGAAACATGAAAGCTCAATCGCCTCAAGCGCCATCTAGACAAGACAATGCCTACGCCACGATGACGGCGCGCTACCCGCGCCCGAGGGAAACCGTCATCGATGAGCCTCCGACAATGGCGAATAAATCCCTGTACTATTAGATGTTTGACCATTGTCATATCGACAAACAGAGCAAAGCCCTTTGAATATGGACCTCTCCAGCCACACCCCGATGATGCAGCAATACTGGCGTCTGAAGAACCAGCACCCTGATCAGTTGATGTTCTACCGCATGGGCGACTTCTACGAGATCTTCTATGAAGACGCGAAGAAAGCCGCCAAGTTGCTGGACATCACCCTGACCGCTCGCGGGCAGTCTGCCGGCCAGGCGATTCCGATGTGTGGGATTCCTTACCATGCAGCGGAAGGTTACCTCGCGAAACTGGTCAAGCTTGGCGAGTCGGTGGTGATTTGTGAGCAGGTGGGTGACCCGGCCACCAGCAAAGGGCCGGTGGATCGTCAGGTAGTGCGGATCATCACGCCGGGCACGGTCAGTGATGAAGCGCTGCTGGATGAGCGTCGGGACAATCTGATCGCCGCGGTGCTGGGTGACGAGCGCCTGTTCGGCCTGGCCGTGCTGGACATCACCAGCGGCAATTTCACGGTGTTGGAAATCAAGGGTTGGGAAAACCTGCTGGCGGAGCTGGAGCGGGTCAATCCGGTAGAGCTGATGATCCCGGATGATTGGCCAAAAGACCTGCCGGCGGAAAAACGTCGAGGGGTTCGTCGCCGTGCGCCGTGGGATTTCGAGCGCGACTCGGCGCTGAAAAGTTTGTGCCAGCAGTTTTCGACCCAGGACCTTAAAGGCTTTGGCTGCGAGAACCTGACCCTGGCCATCGGTGCCGCCGGTTGCCTGCTCAGCTACGCCAAGGAAACCCAGCGCACCGCCCTGCCGCATTTGCGCAGCCTGCGCCATGAGCGCCTGGATGACACCGTGGTGCTGGACGGCGCAAGCCGTCGCAACCTGGAACTGGACACCAACCTGGCCGGTGGCCGCGACAACACCCTGCAATCGGTGGTCGATCGCTGCCAGACCGCCATGGGCAGCCGTTTGCTGACCCGCTGGCTGAATCGTCCGCTGCGGGATCTGACCGTATTGCTGGCGCGCCAGACCTCGATCACGTGCCTGCTCGACGGCTACCGCTTTGAAAAGCTGCAACCGCAGCTCAAGGAAATCGGCGACATCGAGCGGATTCTGGCGCGGATCGGCTTGCGCAACGCCCGCCCTCGCGACCTCGCTCGTCTGCGCGATGCACTGGGCGCTTTGCCTGAGTTGCAAGTGGCGATGACCGAGCTGGAAGCACCGCACATCATTCAACTGGCCAAGACCACCAGCACTTACCCGGAACTGGCGGCGCTGCTGGAAAAAGCCATCATCGACAACCCGCCTGCGGTGATCCGTGACGGCGGCGTGTTGAAGACCGGTTACGACAGCGAACTCGACGATCTGCAATCGCTCAGCGAAAACGCCGGGCAGTTCCTGATTGATCTGGAAGCACGCGAGAAAGCCCGCACGGGCCTGTCGCACCTGAAGGTCGGTTACAACCGCATTCATGGCTACTTCATTGAACTGCCAAGCAAGCAAGCCGAATCCGCGCCGGCCGACTACATCCGTCGCCAGACGCTCAAAGGTGCCGAGCGTTTCATTACCCCGGAACTCAAGGCGTTCGAGGACAAGGCGCTGTCGGCCAAGAGCCGTGCCCTGGCCCGCGAGAAAATGCTTTACGAAGCGCTGCTCGAAGACCTGATCGCCCAATTGCCACCGCTGCAGGACACCGCCGCTGCGCTGGCCGAACTGGACGTACTGAGCAACCTGGCCGAACGAGCGCTGAACCTCGACCTGAACTGCCCGCGTTTCGTCGACGAGCCCTGCATGCGTATCACCCAGGGTCGTCACCCGGTGGTCGAGCAAGTGCTGAGCACGCCGTTCGTGGCCAACGACCTGAGCCTCGACGACAACACGCGGATGCTGGTGATCACCGGTCCGAACATGGGCGGTAAATCCACCTACATGCGTCAGACCGCGCTGATCGTGTTGCTGGCGCACATCGGCAGCTTCGTGCCGGCGGCCAGTTGTGAACTGTCGCTGGTGGACCGGATCTTCACCCGGATCGGCTCCAGTGATGACCTGGCGGGCGGCCGTTCGACCTTCATGGTCGAAATGAGCGAAACCGCGAACATTCTGCACAACGCCACAGAGCGCAGCCTGGTGCTGATGGACGAAGTCGGTCGCGGCACCAGCACCTTTGACGGTCTGTCCCTGGCGTGGGCTGCGGCCGAACACCTGGCGCATCTGCGGGCTTATACGCTGTTCGCCACCCACTACTTCGAGCTGACGGTGCTACCGGAGGCGCAACCGCTGGTGGCCAACGTGCACCTTAATGCCACCGAGCACAACGAACGCATCGTGTTCCTGCACCACGTGCTGCCAGGGCCTGCCAGCCAGAGCTACGGCCTTGCGGTTGCGCAGTTGGCCGGTGTGCCGAGCGAAGTGATCGTGCGCGCTCGCGAACACCTGGGCCGGCTGGAAGCGACCGCCTTGCCTCATGAAGTTCCCAAGACTGCCAAAGGCAAACCGGCCGCGCCGCAACAGAGTGACATGTTCGCCAGCCTGCCGCATCCGGTGCTGGATGATCTGGCCAAACTTGATTTGGACGACATGACACCGCGTCGCGCGCTCGAAATGCTCTATACACTAAAGACACGGATCTAACGCACTTGCCTGCAAGCTGTTAGAATCTCGCGCGGTTTGGGATGCTGCTGGCTTATAGCCTGACCAGCAGACTATCGCTCCCAAACCTGGCGACCCCAACGTGAAGGGGCTCCGCTGCCGCCGCCTGAGGAGAAAATTAGAAATGACCTTCGTCGTCACCGACAACTGCATCAAGTGCAAGTACACCGACTGCGTAGAAGTCTGTCCGGTGGACTGCTTTTACGAAGGCCCGAACTTCCTGGTGATTCACCCGGATGAGTGCATCGACTGCGCATTGTGCGAACCCGAATGCCCTGCCGTGGCCATCTTCTCCGAAGATGAAGTGCCTGCCGGCATGGAGGAGTTCATTCAGCTGAACGTGGAACTGGCCGAAATCTGGCCGAACATCACCGAGAAGAAAGAATCGTTGCCTGATGCAGACGAGTTTGATCGCATCATCAACAAATCTGTAGGCAGTAAGCTCAAAGACCTCGAACGCTGATTACCCCCGCGTTCCGATAAAAGGCCCCACGAGGGCCTTTTTGCTTTTTTGCAGGCAAAAAAAGGGGCGGTTCGACCCGCCCACATTTTTTCCCTATTCCCTGTATTCCTTTTCATCGTCCTGATGAATCACTTCCTGTGATGTCCTTTCCCTTCATCCTTGAAAGGCGTGTCTGTCCGTCGACACAGTTCAGATAGTAGAGACTTCCTTACCAGGAGCAATCGACCCGGATCAGGAAAACCTGTTGTCACATGCTCTTAACTTTAAAAAATAGGCATACACATCAAATAGATAGATTTGATGCTGTAGGAAAATGGACGACTAGCGCCCTGTAAAAATAACGAACGCTTACGAAAGAGTAAGCAAAGACTTACAACGCAAGACTACAAACTTGCGGCAAACCCCCAGGCAATAAAAAACCCCGAACCAGTCGGGGTCTTTTACTACCGGTCAAGCCTGGCGCCTATTGAAACAGCGACTCGCTCGACAGGCCGTTCTTCTCGAGAATCTCCCTAAGACGCTTCAGGCCTTCCACCTGAATCTGTCTGACCCGTTCCCGGGTCAGGCCGATCTCCAGGCCTACGTCTTCAAGCGTGCTGCTCTCGTGCCCCCGCAAGCCGAAGCGACGCACCACCACTTCGCGTTGCTTGTCGGTCAGCTCCGACAGCCATTGATCGATGCTTTGGGACAAATCGTCATCCTGCAGCAGCTCACAAGGGTCGGTTGGACGGTCATCAGTCAGGGTGTCCAGCAGGGTTTTATCCGAATCCGGACCCAGCGAGACGTCGACCGAAGAAACCCGCTCGTTGAGGCCAAGCATGCGCTTGACTTCGCCCACCGGTTTTTCCAGCAGGTTGGCGATTTCTTCGGGTGAGGGTTCGTGATCGAGCTTTTGAGTCAGCTCCCGTGCAGCCCGCAGGTACACGTTAAGCTCCTTGACCACATGGATCGGCAACCGGATGGTCCGGGTCTGATTCATGATCGCGCGCTCGATGGTCTGACGAATCCACCAGGTTGCGTAGGTCGAAAAGCGGAAGCCGCGTTCAGGGTCGAACTTCTCCACTGCCCGAATCAAGCCGAGGTTACCCTCTTCGATCAGGTCCAGCAGCGACAGCCCACGATTGACGTAACGCCGGGCGATTTTAACCACCAGCCGCAGGTTGCTTTCAATCATGCGCTTGCGCCCGGCCGGATTGCCACTTTGCGACAGGCGCGCAAAATGAACTTCTTCTTCCGGGGAGAGCAATGGGGAAAAGCCGATTTCATTGAGGTACAACTGCGTGGCATCCAGTGCCCGCGTGTAATCGATGTACTTGTGCTGCTTTAGCGAAGCGGAGTGTTTGGATTTGGCACGAACGGAAGGTGGAGCTGCCCCTTCATCATTCGACATCGAATCCGTCCCGATGCCGGTCTCCATCAGGAGAACCTCATCGTCGATGTCAAACTCCGGCACTTCTTTACTGAGAGCCATTGTTATAGTCCTTTGGTGAGTTCGACCTCAAGCTCAAGCGGCGCCTTTATCCTTGGCAACGCTGGAGCCTGTTCCCTCTACGTGACGGAACAGGCTGGCTAACAAATCAACGACGTGGCAGGAATTGCAGCGGATCTACAGGTTTACCTTGCCGGCGAATCTCAAAATGCAGTTTCACCCGGTCTGTACCCGTTGACCCCATTTCGGCAATTGTCTGTCCGACCTTGACCTGCTGCCCCTCCCGAACCAACAGCCTGCGGTTATGTCCGTAGGCACTAACGTAGGTATCGCTGTGTTTGATGATGACTAATTCGCCGTAGCCCCTTAAGCCACTCCCGGCGTATACCACCGTCCCATCAGACGCAGCTAAAACAGGCTGTCCCAAATCTCCGGCGATATCAATTCCTTTATTCAAACTACCGTTTGAAGAGAATTTTCCAATCAGAATGCCATTAGATGGCCATCCCCAGCCGGTCGGGGCCGGTCCCGCAGGCGGCAATGGAGCGGGTGCCGGCTTGCTGGCGACGGACGGTGCAACCACCGTTGTCGTCGTAGTTGCGCCATTCGCCTGGCGTCGGATTATCGTGGTTTTACTCGACGACGAAGGCGCCGAATCGGATGCGTTGGTCACCGCTGTCGGCGTTGATCCGGTGCGACCATCGAAGCGAATTATCTGACCCGGATGGATCGTGTAGGGCGTAGGAATGTTGTTCCGTGCGGCGAGGGCTTTGTAGTCCCAGCCGTAGCGAAAAGCGATCGAGAACAGGGTGTCTTTTGGCCGAACGACATACTGACCCGTGGTCACTGCCGGACGTTGGGGCGTAGCGTTATTGCGATCGACGACACCGACGCTACTCGATTTGGTGCTGGAGCAACCGACCAGCAAGGTGCTCAAGACAAGGCCAGTCACCAGGCGCTGAAAGCTCGTTGTACTCATACGCTGCGCAATGACTGTGAGACTCACCCGCCGCTCCCTATGTGGTGGCTGAAATTGTGGTTTGCCGTGTCCCGGCTCGAGATGTCGCAAGTATAACGGGCCGAACAGGCTTTACCTTTAATGAAGCGAAATCGCGACGCGCACACGTTTGCTGACTGACGATAAATACCGTTTAACCAATCGATGCCGCTGTAAGACACGGCCAATCGAAGAGAATTCAGCGCGCCAAAACAAATGCTCAGGCCAGTGGCCCGTTGAGCAATGGCACGAAACGCACCGCCCCCAAAACCCGCCGGGAAAAGCCTTGTTCTTCGCGAATGATCAGCATCAGCTGTTGCACCTCGCCGGAGCCGACCGGGATCACCAGCCGCCCACCCGGTGCCAACTGATCGAGCAACGCCTGAGGCACATCGGTGGCCACTGCCGTGACGATGATGCCGTTGTAAGGCGCCAGCGCTGGCCAGCCCTCCCAGCCATCGCCCCACCGAAACACCACGTTGCGCAGGTTCAGCTCCACCAGGCGCTCCTTGGCCCGGTCCTGCAAAATCTTGATGCGCTCAACGGAAAACACCCGCTCGACCAACTGCGACAGCACCGCTGTCTGGTAGCCCGAGCCCGTGCCGATTTCCATCACCTTGTCCAAGGGACCTGCCTCCAGCAGCAACTCACTCATGCGAGCCACCATGTAGGGCTGGGAAATGGTCTGGTTGTGCCCGATAGGCAATGCCGTGTCTTCGTAAGCACGATGGGCCAGCGCTTCGTCGACAAACAGGTGACGCGGTGTACGACGGATGACTTCCAGCACCTTGGCATTGGAAACACCTTCTTCATACAGACGCTGAATCAGGCGCTCGCGGGTCCGTTGAGAGGTCATCCCGATGCCGCGACGCAGCATATCGTCTTGTTCACGAGACATTAGCGCAGCCCCTCCAACCAGCCATCGAGACTACTGAAGGCATCATTGAAGGTGCGATCCAGTTGCAGCGGGGTGATAGAAACATAACCCTGCATGACGGCATGGAAATCGGTGCCCGGGCCGCCATCCTCAGCATCCCCGGCGGCGGCGATCCAGTAACCGGACTTGCCGCGGGGGTCGACCACTTTCATGGGTGCCGCGGCCCGTGCGCGATGCCCGAGGCGGGTCAGCTGAATACCGCGAATATGGTCCAGCGGCAAATTGGGAATGTTCACATTCAGTACCGTGCGCGGCGGCAGGTCGAGATCGCCATGGGCTTCGACCAGCTTGCGTGCAAAGTAGGCGGCTGTGGGAAGGTTCTCTACTTGTCGTGAGACCAACGAGAAGGCAAACGAAGGGCGCTCAAGGAAACGCCCCTCAAGGGCTGCCGCCACGGTGCCGGAATACAACACATCATCGCCCAGGTTGGCGCCCAGGTTGATCCCCGAAACAACCATATCCGGTTCGCGCTCCAGCAAGCCGTTCAGGCCCAGGTGCACACAATCGGTGGGAGTGCCGTTCACGCTGATAAAGCCGTTGGCCAGAGTTTGCGGGTGCAACGGACGGTCGAGCGTCAGCGAGCTGCTGGCGCCGCTTTTGTCCTGGTCCGGGGCGATAACCACGCATTCGGTGTAATCCGCCAGCGCAGCATAAAGCGCGGCGAGACCGGGTGCGGTTACCCCATCGTCGTTAGAAATCAGAATACGCATGGGCTGTCCGTCTGCCCCACCGGCACCAGATCAACAAGCTCGCGCACCAATACGGTGGCAAAGCATCCGGCCGGGAGGACGAATTCCAGTTGCAGAATGTCAGGCTCGGGATAATGCCACGTCAACCCACCAATGGGCAGCCGCAGAATGCGACGTTCGTGGCTCATACCGGCGTTAATCAACCAATCACGCAAGTCCGCTTCGCGAGCGGCGATTTCCTGCTCCAGTACATGGACAACGCCGGTCGCCGGCGAGTCACCTTCACCCCACTGCGGGCCTGTCGGGTGCAGATCGAGTATCGCCAGTCGCGGGTCGTTGCATTCGGCCTCACCGGCTGGAAAGAAGCTGCGACTGTCGGTGAAGGCCAGCAGATCGCCGACCTGGGCCTGCTGCCAGGTACCATCGGCGACGCGTGCCGCCAACACCTGATTAAACAAAAAACTGCGCGCCGTAGAGAGCAGACGCGAGCGCACGTTGCGCTGCTCAGGCAACGCTTTGCGCGCGGCCCAGGCACGGGCATCGACCACATTGCCGCCGTCGAAGCCGAAACGCTGGGCACCGAAATAATTGGGAATACCCTGCTTGGCGATCAGTTGCAGTCGCTGTTCAATCGCCGTTTTGTCGCCAGCAAATTGAGTCAGGCGCAAGGTGAAACCATTGGCCGAATGAGCGCCGCGTTGCAGCTTGCGCTTATGCCGACCGGTCTTGAGAATTTTCAGCGTGTCGTTTTCGGCGGCCGCCAAATCAGGATCAGCCTTGCCCGGCAGTTGCACGCTGAACCATTGGCGCGTCAGCGCCTGACGGTCCTTGAGCCCGGCATAACTGACGGTGCGCAATGGCACGCCCGCAGCCTTGGCGATACGCCGCGCCGCTTCCTCGGTATTCAGTCCGCGCTTTTCCACCCAGATCCACAAATGCTCGCCATCACCGCTGAGGGGGATATCGAGCACTTCATCGACCTGAAAATCTTCTGCCGTGGCTTTCAGAACCGCGGTACCAAGCGCCTCACCATAGGCCCGCGGGCCAAGCAATTGCGATTCGTTCATGCGCGCAGCAACAAGGCAACGGAGTGCACGGCAATGCCTTCTTCGCGCCCGACAAAGCCAAGCTTTTCGGTGGTGGTAGCTTTCACGTTCACTTGATCCAGTTCAATTTGAAGATCCGCGGCAATCAGCGCGCGCATCGATTCGATATGCGGGGCCATTTTTGGCGCCTGGGCGACGATGGTGTTATCAACATTGCCGACTTTCCAGCCTTTGGCATGAATCAATGCGACGACATGACGCAACAGCACACGGCTGTCGGCGCCCTTGAAGGTCGGGTCGGTGTCCGGGAAATGCTTGCCGATATCACCCAGCGCGGCCGCGCCGAGCAAGGCATCGCTCAAGGCGTGCAGCAGGACGTCACCGTCGGAGTGAGCGAGCAGCCCGAAGCCGTGTGCAATGCGCACGCCGCCCAGAGTAATGAAATCGCCTTCAGCGAAACGGTGCACATCATAGCCGTGGCCAATACGCATAAAAAAACGCCCCGATTTTTGTCAGGGCGTGATTCTACCTGCTTTGTCGATCATTAGGCGCCTAGTGCACGCCCATGATGTTGCAAGTGATCGCCGATAAAACTGGCGATGAAGAAATAGCTGTGGTCATAGCCCGGTTGCAGGCGCAACGTCAGCGGATGACCGGCCAGTTTGGCCGCCTGTTGCAAGGCTTCAGGCTTGAGCTGGGTGGCAAGAAAATCATCGCGATCGCCTTGATCCACCAGCAGCGGCAACTGCTCGTCAGCCTCGGTAATCAATGCACAGGCATCCCATTCACGCCACTTCGAACGGTCTTCACCCAAATAACGACTGAAGGCTTTCTGACCCCATGGGCAATCCATGGGATTGTTGATCGGCGAGAACGCCGACACCGATTGATAACGCCCCGGGTTGCGCAGCGCGCAGACCAGCGCGCCATGCCCCCCCATGGAGTGCCCGCTGATGCCACGCTTGTCCGATGCAGGGAAATGGGCTTCAACCAATGCCGGCAATTCCTGCACGACGTAGTCATGCATCCGATAGTGCCGCGACCATGGCTCCTGCGTGGCATTCAGATAAAACCCGGCACCCAGTCCGAAGTCCCAGGCCCCCTCCGGATCACCCGGCACATCCGTACCGCGCGGGCTGGTGTCCGGCGCCACAATAATCAGCCCCAACTCGGCGGCCATGCGCATGGCGCCGGCCTTTTGCATGAAGTTCTCGTCGGTGCAGGTCAGGCCGGACAACCAGTACAGCACCGGCAATTTGCCGCCCTGCTCCGCTTGCGGCGGCAGATACACGGCAAACACCATGTCGCAGCCGAGCACTTCTGAACGGTGCCGATAGCGCTTGTGCCAGCCGCCGAAGCTTTTCTGGCAGGAGATATTTTCCAGGCTCATGACCGACCTCAGAAATGGATGACGGAACGGATGCTCTTGCCTTCATGCATCAGGTCGAACGCCTTGTTGATATCTTCCAGGCCCATGGTGTGGGTGATGAACGTGTCCAGCGGGATTTCGCCGGTCTCGGCCATTTCGACGTAGCTTGGCAACTCGGTACGACCACGCACGCCGCCGAACGCCGAACCGCGCCAGACGCGACCGGTGACCAGCTGGAATGGACGGGTGGCAATTTCCTGACCGGCACCGGCAACGCCGATGATGACCGACTCACCCCAGCCCTTGTGGCAGCACTCAAGTGCCGCGCGCATCAATTGCACATTGCCGATGCATTCGAAGGAAAAGTCGACGCCGCCATCGGTCATGTCGACGATCACTTCCTGGATCGGACGGTCGAAGTCTTTCGGGTTCACACAATCGGTTGCACCCAGCTGCTTGGCGATCTCGAATTTGGCCGGGTTGATGTCGATGGCGATGATCCGCGCAGCCTTGGCTTTTACGGCACCGATTACCGCCGACAAACCAATGCCGCCCAAGCCAAAAATGGCCACGGTATCACCCGGTTTCACCTTGGCCGTATTGAGTACTGCGCCGATGCCGGTGGTGACACCGCAGCCCAGCAGGCAGACCTTTTCCAGTGGCGCTTCTTTAGCAATTTTGGCGACGGAGATTTCCGGCAGCACGGTGTACTCGGAGAACGTCGAAGTTCCCATGTAGTGGAAAATCGGCTGGCCCTTGTAGGAAAAACGAGAAGTGCCGTCGGGCATCAGACCTTTGCCTTGAGTCGCGCGAATCGCCTGACACAAGTTGGTTTTGCCCGACAGGCAGAATTTGCATTGACGGCATTCGGGGGTGTACAGCGGGATCACATGATCGCCCACCGCCACCGAGGTCACGCCTTCGCCAATGGCTTCAACCACCGCTCCGCCTTCATGGCCGAGAATCGACGGGAAGATGCCTTCCGGGTCGGCGCCGGACAGCGTGTAGGCATCGGTATGGCAGACACCGGAAGCCACCACCCGCACCAATACTTCACCGGCCTTGGGCATGGCGACATCGACTTCAACGATCTCGAGGGGTTTCTTGGCCTCGAAGGCAACGGCAGCGCGCGACTTGATCATGTGGGTTCTCCAGTGAATAAAAACGAGACAATGAGTGTAATACACCGTCGTTCGGTGAATAATCCGGACAAAAGCAAAACATTATTGCTACACAGGGATAATTCTAGGTGTCCGAGAATCGCTGGGAAGGTATCGACGAGTTCGTCGCCGTCGCCGAGTGCAGCCAGTTCACGGCTGCCGCCGAACGACTTGGGGTTTCTTCCTCCCATGTCAGTCGACAAATCGTACGCCTGGAAGAGCGCCTTCAGACACGACTGCTGTATCGCAGCACCCGCCGGGTCACGCTGACCGAAGCCGGGCAAACGTTTCTGCAGCATTGCCAGCGTTTGCAGGATGGTCGCGAAGAGGCGTTGCGCGCGGTGGGCGACCTGACCAGCGAGCCCAAGGGCATGTTGCGCATGACCTGCGCCGTGGCGTACGGCGAACGTTTTATCGTGCCGCTGGTGACGCGGTTCATGGGGCTTTATCCACAACTGCGTGTCGACATCGAACTGAGCAATCGCCCGCTCGATCTGGTGCATGAGGGCCTCGACCTGGCGATCCGCCTTGGCCGCTTGCAAGACTCCCGGCTGGTCGCCACTCGCCTGGCACCACGACGCATGTACCTGTGCGCATCGCCGTCCTATCTGGAGCGTTATGGTCGGCCACACAGCTTGTCGGAACTGAGCCGCCACAACTGCCTCATCGGCAGCTCGGACCTGTGGCAACTGGAACAGAACGGGCGGGAATTTTCGCAGCGGGTCCAGGGAAACTGGCGCTGCAACAGTGGGCAAGCGGTGCTGGATGCAGCGCTGCAAGGCGTAGGGTTGTGTCAGCTACCGGACTATTACGTGCTGGAGCACTTGAAAAGCGGCGCATTGATTTCGTTGCTGGACGCGCATCAACCACCGAATACCGCCGTATGGGCGCTTTATCCACAGCAACGGCATCTGTCGCCCAAAGTGCGCAAATTGGTGGATTACTTGAAGGAAGGGTTGGCCGAACGGCCGGAGTACGCGGCTTAGCGGCGATTGGCCCAACGCTGGCGCAGCCATTCAAGGTCTTCGGGACGAGTGACCTTGAGATTGTCGGATCGACCTTCTATCAACCGTGGCGCCATGCCCGCCCATTCCATGGCCGACGCTTCATCGGTGATGACCGCATCAGCGACGAGACTGTCCGCCAATGCCCGATGCAATGCGCCCAGACGAAACATCTGCGGCGTATAGGCTTGCCAGATCACACTGCGATCCACGGTTTCGACGACACGACCGTGCTTGTCGACCCGCTTGAGGGTGTCGCGTGCCGGCACCGCCAGCAGCCCGCCTACCGGATCATCGGCTAATTCACTCAGCAACTTGTCCAGATCATCACGATTCAGATTCGGCCGAGCAGCGTCGTGAACCAGCACCCAGTCTTCATCATCAGCACCCAGCGCATGCAAATGCAGCAAGGCATTAAGTACCGAACCGGAACGCTCGGAGCCACCCTCAACCCGCTGAATACGCGGATCGCAAGCACTTGCAAGGTTCGGCCAATACGGATCATCAACAGCAAGACTGACCACCACCCCCTTCAGGCAGGGATGATCAAGGAAACAGCCGAGGCTGTGTTCGAGAATAGTGCGCCCGCCCAGTTGCAAGTATTGCTTGGGACGGTCTGCGGCCATACGGGCACCGACACCCGCGGCAGGGATCACGGCCCAGAAGGCCGGTAACGAGGTGTTCATTGAGCCAACTGGTAAAGGGTTTCACCGTCCTTGACCATGCCCAACTCATGGCGAGCCCGCTCTTCAACCGTCTCCATGCCTTTTTTCAGCTCGCTGACCTCGGCGTCCATGACCCGATTGCGTTCCAGCAACCCTTCGTTCTCAGCCTGTTGATCCGCGATCTGCTGAGTCAGCTCAGCCACTTGCGCCAGACTGCCATTACCTACCCACAGGCGGTATTGCAGGCCAGCCAGCAACAGGAGCAAGACGAGGAACAACCAATTGGGACTGCGCATCGAATATCAGGTTTCCAGTGAAAAAAGACAGCCATGCAAAAACTTTGAAGCTTCTGATAGCACGAAGCCTGGAAAATCCAGGCTTGTGCTTATAAGGCATCAGATTAGTGGCAAAAACGTCGCTGTAGCGATTTTTCCGACACAATCCGGTGTCTTTTTACCATTTAGCAATTAACCGCGGAACTCGCTGCGGCCATTGTATTTGGCTTTGCCATTCAACTGCTCTTCGATACGCAGCAGTTGGTTGTACTTGGAAACGCGGTCCGAACGGCACAGGGAACCGGTTTTGATCTGGCCAGCCGAAGTGCCCACAGCCAGGTCGGCAATGGTCGAGTCTTCGGTTTCGCCGGAACGGTGCGAGATCACAGCCGTGTAACCTGCAGCCTTGGCCATCTGGATGGCTTCCAGGGTTTCGGTCAGGGTGCCGATCTGGTTGAACTTGATCAGGATCGAGTTGGCGATCTTTTTATCGATGCCTTCTTTCAGGATCTTGGTGTTGGTCACGAACAGGTCGTCGCCCACCAGTTGAGTCTTCTCGCCGATCTTGTCGGTGAGGATCTTCCAGCCAGCCCAGTCGGACTCGTCCAGGCCGTCTTCGATCGAGATGATCGGGTAACGCTCGGTCAGGCCTTTCAGGTAGTCAGCGAAACCTTCAGCGGTGAACACCTGGCCTTCGCCGGACAGGTTGTACTTGCCGTCTTCGTAGAACTCGCTCGCAGCGCAGTCCAGGGCCAGGGTCACGTCGGTGCCCAGCTTGTAACCTGCGTTGGCCACGGCTTCGGAGATCACTTTCAAAGCGTCTTCGTTGGAAGCCAGGTTCGGTGCGAAACCACCTTCGTCACCGACAGCAGTGCTCAGGCCACGGGCCTTCAGAACAGCCTTGAGGTGATGGAAAATCTCGGTACCCATGCGCAGACCTTCCGAGAAAGACTTGGCGCCAACCGGCTGAACCATGAATTCCTGGATGTCGACGTTGTTATCGGCGTGCTCGCCACCGTTGATGATGTTCATCATCGGAACCGGCATCGAGTAAACACCCGGGGTACCGTTCAGGTTAGCGATGTGAGCGTACAGCGGCAGGTCCTGGTCCTGTGCTGCTGCCTTGGCCGCGGCCAGGGAAACGGCGAGGATCGCGTTAGCGCCCAGGGAGCCTTTGTTTTCGGTACCGTCGAGCTTGATCATCGCGTGATCCAGCGCTTTCTGGTCGCTTGGGTCCATGCCTTTCAACAGGTCGCGGATCGGACCGTTGATGTTGGCCACGGCCTTCAGAACGCCTTTGCCCAGGTAACGGCTCTTGTCGCCATCACGTAGCTCGAGTGCTTCACGCGAGCCAGTGGAAGCACCGGACGGCGCGCAGGCGCTGCCGATGATGCCGTTATCGAGAAGCACGTCCGCTTCCACGGTGGGATTGCCACGGGAGTCGAGAACTTCACGACCTTTGATGTCGACGATTTTTGCCATTGTTGTAAACACTCCAAAGTTGACGAAAACGCTGTAGGAGCACGGCTTGCCGGCGATGGAGCCCTCAAGGACGCCATCGCTGGCAAGCCATGCTCCTACAAGAGCAGTGCGGCCAGCGGGCCAGAGCATAAATTCGTGCGGTACTTTACCGGAGAATTGAGGTTTACGCGGTTTCTACCGTCGGAAAACTCTTCACCAGTTCGTCCAACGCTTTGAGCTGGGCCAGGAATGGCTCCAGTTTGTCCAGACGCAAGGCGCAAGGGCCGTCGCATTTGGCGTTGTCCGGGTCCGGGTGGGCTTCGAGGAACAGGCCGGCCAGCGACTGGCTCATGCCAGCCTTGGCCAGATCCGTCACCTGGGCACGACGACCACCGGCGGAATCGGAACGACCACCGGGCATTTGCAGCGCGTGAGTCACGTCGAAGAACACCGGGTATTCGAACTGCTTCATGATACCGAAGCCGAGCATGTCGACGACCAGGTTGTTGTAGCCGAAGCTCGAACCGCGCTCGCAAAGGATCAACTGATCGTTGCCCGCTTCCACGCACTTGCTGAGGATGTGTTTCATCTCATGCGGTGCGAGGAACTGGGCTTTCTTGATGTTGATCACCGCACCAGTCTTGGCCATCGCGACCACGAGGTCGGTCTGGCGCGACAGGAAGGCCGGCAGCTGGATGATGTCGCAGACTTCAGCGACGATCGCGGCCTGATCAGGCTCGTGGACATCGGTGATGATCGGCACACCGAAGGCTTGCTTGATGTCCTGGAAAATCCGCATGCCCTCTTCCAGGCCGGGGCCACGGTAAGAGGTCACGGAGGAACGGTTGGCCTTGTCAAAGCTGGCCTTGAACACGTAAGGGATGCCGAGTTTTTCGGTGACCTTTACGTACTCTTCGCAGACCTGCATCGCCATGTCGCGGCTTTCCAGCACGTTCATGCCACCGAAAAGCACCATTGGCTTGTCGTTGGCAATCTCGATATCGCCTACGCGGATGATCTTCTGCGCCATCGGATTTACGCCTTCTTCTGGTGTTGAATCAACGCTGCTTTAACGAAACCGCTGAACAACGGGTGACCGTCACGCGGTGTCGAGGTGAACTCAGGGTGGAACTGGCAAGCGACGAACCATGGATGATCCGGAGCCTCAACCACTTCAACCAGCGCACCATCACCGGAACGACCGGAGATTTTCAGGCCGGCTTCCATGATTTGCGGCAGCAGGTTGTTGTTCACTTCATAGCGGTGACGGTGACGCTCGACGATGACGTCTTTGGCGTAGCAGTCGTGTACCAGCGAACCCGGCTCCAGCAGGCAATCCTGAGCGCCGAGGCGCATGGTGCCGCCCAGATCGGACGATTCGGTACGGGTTTCGACCGCGCCGGTAGCATCTTCCCACTCGGTGATCAGGCCCACGACCGGATGGCCGCTGGCGCGATCGAATTCGGTGGAGTTGGCGTCTTTCCAGCCCAGCACGTTACGAGCGAACTCGATCACGGCCACTTGCATGCCCAGGCAGATGCCCAGGTACGGAACCTTGTTTTCGCGAGCGTATTGAACGGCGGTGATCTTGCCTTCCACGCCACGCAGACCGAAGCCGCCCGGTACGAGGATCGCGTCAACACCTTCGAGCAACGCAGTGCCCTGGTTTTCGATGTCTTCGGAATCGATGTAGCGCAGGTTGACCTTGGTGCGGTTGCTGATGCCGGCGTGACTCATCGCTTCGATCAGCGACTTGTAGGCGTCCAGCAGTTCCATGTACTTGCCGACCATCGCGATGGTGACTTCGTGTTCCGGGTTCAGCTTGGCGTCAACCACCGCTTCCCACTCGGACAGGTCAGCGCTGCCGCATTGCAGGCCGAAACGCTCGACCACGAAATCATCCAGGCCCTGGGAGTGCAGGATGCCCGGGATCTTGTAGATGGTGTCGGCGTCTTCCAGCGCGATCACCGCACGTTCTTCAACGTTGGTGAATTGCGCGATCTTGCGGCGCGAAGAGATGTCGATCGGGTGATCGGAGCGGCAAACCAGTACGTCTGGCTGCAGGCCAATGGAACGCAATTCCTTGACCGAGTGCTGGGTCGGCTTGGTTTTGGTTTCGCCGGCAGTAGCAATGTACGGCACCAGCGTCAGGTGCATCAGCATCGCGCGCTTGGCGCCGACTTCGAAACGCAATTGGCGGATCGCTTCCAGGAACGGTTGCGATTCGATGTCACCCACGGTGCCACCGATCTCGACCATCGCCACGTCGGCATCGCCGGCGCCCTTGATGATCCGGCGCTTGATTTCGTCGGTGATGTGCGGAATCACCTGGATGGTTGCACCCAGGTAGTCACCACGGCGCTCTTTGCGCAGCACGTGCTCGTAGACACGACCAGTGGTGAAGTTGTTGTTCTGGGTCATGGTCGTGCGGATGAACCGCTCGTAGTGGCCCAGGTCCAGGTCGGTCTCGGCGCCGTCGTGGGTGACGAACACTTCACCGTGCTGGAACGGGCTCATCGTGCCCGGGTCAACGTTGATGTACGGGTCCAGCTTCAGCATGGTGACCTTAAGTCCCCGCGCCTCCAGGATGGCCGCCAATGAAGCCGATGCAATGCCTTTCCCCAATGAAGAAACAACACCGCCCGTGACGAATATGTAGCGCGTCATGAAAAACCCTAGAAGTCTGCGTTAAAGCGGTCCGAGCCGCCGGGGAAAGCGAAGGAAGGCCGAAGCCCCCGATCACCTGCATTAATCACAGTGCACCTTTCAAAAAAACCGCCGCGTTGGGACAGACCGGCAGATGAAACACCGGTACGTTGCTCGCTACACATTTTTTGGAATCGCCCAGCAAAGACTGCTTGGTAATCGGCAACTCCTGCAATTCAGGCGAATCCACAGAAGTTGTATCAAGAAGGGAGCGTAGTCTACCGGAAAGCCCCTTTCAGCTCAAACCTTGATCTTCGCTCGGCGGTTGCCAATGCAAATGCCAGCCATCTTGCCCACTGCCATTCAAGCCCCGTACGTTGGCCACTGCCAGCAATTGCCCCTCGCGGTAGACCAGCGGCAATCTGCCACGGATGAAGCCCGGAACCCCGCGTTCATTGAACAAACGCTTGAGATCGCGATGACCGCGATCGGGCAAATTCATGACCTCGCCTCCCTGACGATAGCGGATTTGCAGCGAGCCATCGGGGATTTGCCCGGTGAGTGTGAGCACGCCGTTATCCGGCAATTCCAGCGGTGTCGAAGGAACCGGCCAATCCACGGCAGGCGGCGAATTGCGGAGCCAACAGCCCGAGAGCCACCAGATACGTCCAGCCGAACGATGCACTTCGCCATCGGCCAGCCGCCAGACCGGACGGGCATCACCGGTGGCATCACGCAAATTCTCCCAACCCGACCAATGGTCACTGTCCGGCAACCGCGTCAGTGCTGTGAGCCAGTGGCTCAGCGCGTTACGCTGGCGAGCGGCAGAGTGCCTTGAAAGGCAAGCCAGCTCCAGAGATTGCACGCCCAACCAGTCGAACTCATGGGTTGTTGCCGCTTCGACCAGATCAATTTCTGCCAACTCATCCAGCAAAGCCTGCGCTTCACTCAAGTGAGCAGCGCTACGTGCCATCGTCACCGCCGCTTGCGGCCAGCGCTCGGTCAATACCGGAAACACCTGATGCCGCAGGTAATTGCGGGAGAACTGGCGATCCTGGTTCGAAGGGTCTTCGATCCAGCTCAGCCGGTGTTCGGTTGCGTAGGCTTCAAGTTCGGCGCGTGAGACATCCAGCAGCGGGCGCAGAAGATGTCCACGGCCCAAGACCCGCTCACGCGGCATTCCCGACAAACCTCTCACCCCGGCTCCGCGCAACAGTCGGAACAACAGGGTTTCAGCCTGATCGTCACGGTGCTGAGCGGTCAGCAGAATGTCCTCGGCATGAATCACCGCGCTGAACGCCCCATAACGAGCCTCACGGGCGGCGCGCTCGATACTGGCGCCAGGTTGAACCTGAACGCGAACCACCTGTAGCGACACACCGAGCGCATCACAGACCGACTGACAATGCTCCGGCCAGGCATCCGCCGCCGCTTGCAGGTCGTGATGAACATGAATGGCGCTGAGCGCCGGCAGGGATTCGGTTTTTGCCAGGTCGGCGAGAAGGTGCAGCAGGACGGTGGAGTCGAGACCACCGGAGAACGCGATGTGCCAGGTTGTGGCGTTGCGCCATGGAGCGAGTTGTTTGAGAAGCGTTGCACAAAGTGTCATTGACGCACCAAAACCTGTAGGAGCCGAGCTTGCTCGCGATGAATGTTAACGCGGTCGGTCTGTTAAACCGAGGCGTCCCAATCGCGGGCAATCCTTGCTCCTACATGATGGAGGAGCGATCGATCAGAGACCGTAGCTCATCAGTCGCTCGTAACGACGGGCCAGCAGCGCATCATTGTCGAACTTCTTCAGCATCGCCAGTTGCGAGCTCAGCTCGGCACGGATCGACGCAGCCGCAGCAGCCGGGTCACGGTGTGCGCCACCCAATGGCTCGCCGATCACCTTATCCACAATGCCCAGGCCTTTCAGGCGCTCGGCAGTGATACCCATCGCTTCAGCGGCGTCCGGGGCTTTCTCGGCGGTTTTCCAAAGAATCGATGCACAACCTTCCGGCGAAATCACCGCGTAGGTCGAGTACTGCAGCATGTTCAACTGATCGCAAACGCCAATCGCCAGCGCACCGCCGGAACCACCTTCACCGATCACGGTGGCGATGATCGGGGTTTTCAGGCGGGCCATGACACGCAGGTTCCAGGCAATCGCTTCGCTCTGGTTACGCTCTTCAGCGTCGATACCCGGGTAAGCGCCCGGGGTGTCAATGAAGGTCAGGATCGGCATTTTGAAACGCTCGGCCATTTCCATCAGGCGGCACGCCTTGCGGTAGCCTTCAGGACGCGGCATGCCGAAGTTGCGGCGAACCTTCTCGCGCACTTCGCGGCCTTTCTGGTGACCGATGATCATGACCGGCTGGTCGTCCAGACGGGCGATACCGCCAACGATGGCAGCGTCATCGGAGAAATGACGGTCACCGTGCAATTCATCGAACTCGGTGAAAATGTGTTCGATGTAGTCCAGGGTATACGGACGTTTCGGGTGACGCGCCAGGCGTGCGATCTGCCAGCTGGTCAGCTTGCCGAAGATGTCTTCGGTCAGCGTGCTGCTTTTGTCCTGCAGGCGGGAGATCTCATCGCCGATATTCAGCGAATTGTCGTTACCGACCAAGCGCAACTCTTCGATCTTGGCTTGCAGGTCGGCGATCGGCTGTTCGAAATCTAGAAAATTCGGGTTCATAGGCGTCCGTCTTGGGTCGACGTCCAAGAGAGCTTGGGCCGGCCGGTTGTCTATTCGCGCCCTACCTTAAGGGACAGGCGCGTTCAGGTCGAGATTAAAAATTCGGGTCGAGATCAGGGCACGTTCCAAGGGGGACGAATGGCACCTGACCGTCAACGGTATTGGAGGAAGACGTTGTCTCGCCCGAACTGGTCACGCAAGGCTTGAATCAACGCATCCGCCGGATCGATTCGCCAGGTCTCGCCAAACTGCAGCAAGGCCTTAGCATCGGGGCTCGTGTACTCCATGGTGATCGGGCATGCGCCGCGGTGACGCTTGAACAGTTCACCCAGCCAGCGTAGCTGATCACCCTTCAAATCCTTGGTTTGCAGCTTCAGGCGCAGGCTCTCGGCGAGGTTGGTGCGCGCATCTTCCATGCTCATCACCCGCTTGACCCGCAGCTTCAGGCCACCGGAGAAGTCGTCATTACTGACCTCTCCCTCGACCACCACCATCGCGTCCGTCTGCAACAGCGACTGCGCCGTATGGAACGCCTCGGCAAACAACGACGCCTCGATCCGACCGGAGCGGTCATCGAGGGTGATGAAGCCCATCTTGTCGCCTTTTTTGTTCTTCATAACCCGCAGGGCGATGATCATGCCGGCGACCGTTTGGGTATCGCGCGCAGGCTTCAAATCGATGATGCGCTGACGGGCAAAGCGACGGATTTCACCTTCGTATTCGTCAATCGGGTGGCCGGTCAGGTACAGGCCCAGGGTGTCTTTCTCCCCCTTCAACCGCTCCTTGAGGGTCAGTTCCTTGGCCTTGCGATGACTGGCGTAGACGTCCGCGTCTTCTTCGACAAACAGACCGCCAAACAGGTCGGCATGGCCGCTGTCCTGGGTGCGTGCGGTTTGTTCGGCGGCTTTGATCGCCCCTTCCATCGCGGCCAGCAAGATCGCACGATTCTGGTCGATACTCGCCTGATAAGCCTTCGGTTCGTCATGGAAACAAGGCCCCAGACGATCCAGCGCGCCACTGCGGATCAAACCGTCCAGGGTGCGCTTGTTGATACGCTTGAGATCGACACGGGCACAGAAGTCGAACAGATCCTTGAACGGACCGTCCTGGCGCGCCTCGGTGATCGCTTCCACCGGACCTTCGCCCACGCCCTTGATCGCCCCGAGGCCGTAAATAATCCGGCCTTCGTCATTCACCGTGAACTTGAACTCGGAGGCATTCACATCCGGCGCGTCGAGACGCAGCTTCATGGTGCGAATTTCTTCGATCAAGGTCACAACCTTGTCGGTGTTGTGCATGTCCGCCGACAGCACCGCCGCCATGAATGGCGCCGGGTAATGCGTTTTCAGCCACGCCGTCTGGTACGACACCAGGCCATACGCCGCGGAGTGGGATTTGTTGAAGCCGTAGCCGGCGAATTTTTCTACCAGGTCGAAAATGTTACCGGCAAGGTCAGCGTCGATGTTGTTGGTCGCGCAACCTTCAATGAAACCGCCGCGCTGCTTGGCCATTTCTTCCGGTTTTTTCTTACCCATGGCACGACGCAGCATGTCCGCACCGCCAAGGGTGTAACCGGCCATGACCTGGGCAATCTGCATCACCTGTTCCTGATACAGGATGATGCCGTAAGTCGGCGCCAGTACGGGCTTGAGGCCTTCGTACTGGTAATCCGAGTGCGGGTACGCGAGTTCGGCGCGACCGTGCTTACGGTTGATAAAGTCGTCCACCATGCCCGATTGCAGCGGGCCCGGACGGAACAGGGCCACCAGTGCGATCAAGTCTTCCAGGCAGTCGGGCTTGAGCTTTTTGATCAGCTCCTTCATGCCGCGGGATTCGAGCTGGAACACCGCCGTGGTTTCGGCTTTTTGCAGCAGTGTGTAGGTCGGCTTGTCGTCCAGCGGAATGAACGCAATGTCCAGCGGCGGTTCGTCGACCTTCGCGCGGTCGCGATTGATGGTCTTCAACGCCCAATCGATAACGGTCAGAGTCCGCAGGCCGAGGAAGTCGAACTTCACCAGGCCGGCCGCTTCAACGTCATCCTTGTCGAACTGGGTCACCAGACCGTCACCGGCCTCATCGCAATAAATCGGCGAGAAGTCCGTCAGTTTGGTCGGCGCGATCACCACACCACCGGCGTGTTTACCGACGTTTCGCACGACGCCTTCGAGCTTGCGGGCCATCTCCCAGATTTCGGCGGCCTCTTCATCGACCTTGATGAAGTCACGCAGGATCTCTTCCTGCTCATACGCCTTTTCCAGGGTCATGCCGACTTCGAACGGGATCATCTTCGACAGACGATCCGCCAGTCCGTAGGACTTGCCCTGCACCCGCGCCACGTCCCGGACCACGGCTTTTGCAGCCATGGAACCGAAGGTGATGATCTGGCTTACGGCGTTGCGACCGTACTTGTCGGCCACGTATTCAATTACCCGATCACGACCGTCCATGCAGAAGTCGACGTCGAAGTCGGGCATCGATACCCGTTCCGGGTTAAGGAAACGTTCGAACAGCAGGTCATATTCGAGCGGATCCAGGTCCGTAATCTTTTGTACATAGGCCACCAGCGACCCGGCGCCCGAACCCCGGCCGGGACCTACCGGGACGCCGTTGCTCTTGGCCCACTGGATGAAGTCCATAACGATCAGGAAGTAACCGGGGAACCCCATCTGGATGATGATATCCAGCTCGAAATTCAACCGGTCGACGTAGACCTGACGCTTGGCCTCGTAGTCTTCGGTGGTGTCCTTGGGCAGCAGAACGGTCAGCCGTTCTTCCAGGCCATCAAAGGACACCTTGCGGAAATACTCGTCGATGGTCATGCCATCGGGAATCGGGAAGTTGGGCAGAAAGTGTTTGCCCAATTTCACTTCGATGTTGCAGCGCTTGGCGATCTCGACTGTGTTTACCAGTGCCTCGGGCAGGTCACTGAACAACTCGGCCATTTCCTCGGCGCTTTTGAGGTATTGCTGATCGCTGTAATTCTTCGAACGGCGCGGATCGTCGAGGGCGCGGCCCTCACCGATGCACACGCGGGTTTCGTGAGCGGCGAAGTCTTCCTGCTTGATGAAGCGCACATCGTTGGTCGCGACCAGTGGCGCACCGATTTTGTCGGCCAGGGCCACGGCACCGTGCAACTGCTCTTCATCGTTGGGGCGATTGGTGCGCTGGATTTCCAGATAAAAACGGTCCGGAAACACCGCCATCCATTCGCGTGCCAGGTTTTCCGCTTCAGCCGGGTTGCCACTGAGCATTGCCAGGCCAATTTCGCCCTCTTTCGCCGCTGAGAGCATGATCAAGCCTTCGCTGGCTTCGGCGACCCATTCGCGCTCGATGATCACCGAGCCATTGCGCTGGCCGTCGATGAAACCACGGGAAATCAGTTCAGTCAGGTTGCGATAGCCGACAGCGTTCATGGCCAGCAGGCTGATCCGGCTAAGGGCGTTGTCCGGATCCTTGTTCGACAGCCACAAGTCGGCGCCACAGATCGGCTTGATCCCGGCCCCCATGGAGGCTTTGTAGAATTTGACCAGGGAACACATGTTGTTCTGGTCGGTGACCGCTACGGCAGGCATGTTCATGCCGACCAGGGTCTTGACCAGCGGTTTGATCCGCACCAGACCGTCGACCAGGGAATATTCAGTGTGCAGGCGTAGGTGAACGAATGAAGCCGGCATAGTGATCCTGTCTAGAAACGTGAAGACAACAAGGCCCGGATTGTACCGGGCCTTGAGTAAAACATCAGCCTTGCGACTAACTCTCGATCAGACTTTCCCGCGCCTCGTACGCCAGGCGCACCGGGGCGAACGAGCGGCGGTGAATCGGCGTTGGCCCCAAGCGGGCCAGCGCTTCCAGATGAACGGGAGTCGGATAGCCTTTGTGCCCGCCGATGCCGTAACCCGGGTAAATCAGTTCGAACGCGGCCATTTCGCGGTCGCGGCTGACCTTGGCCAGAATCGATGCCGCGGCAATGGCTGGCACCTTGCCGTCGCCCTGCACCACCGCTTCAGCGCGCATCGACAGTTTCGGGCAACGATTGCCGTCGATCATGGCCAGTTTCGGCTGGATGTGCAGACCTTCGACCGCGCGCTGCATCGCCAGCATGGTGGCGTGCAGGATGTTCAGCTCGTCGATTTCCTCGACTTCGGCCCGGGCGATGCACCAGCTCAGGGCTTTTTCGCAGATTTCGTCGAAGAGCTTTTCGCGACGGGCTTCGGTGAGTTTTTTCGAATCATTCAGACCGAGGATTGGACGGTTCGGATCGAGGATCACCGCAGCCGTGACCACTGCACCGCAGAGCGGGCCGCGACCGACTTCGTCGACACCGGCCACGAGGTCTTCGACTTCGGCGACCAGGGTGAAGTCCAGGCCCATCTGTGTGCTGGTTTTGCTCATTGTGTTTTGCCGATCAAGTTCAGTACTGCATCCGCCGCCTGATTGGAGGCGTCCAGACGCAAGGTGCGGTGAATTTCGTCGAAGCCGCGAGTCTGTTCCTCGCCGCCTTCGATCAGAGGGAACAGCGTTTGCGCCAGCGCTTCGACTGTCGCGTCGTCTTGCAGCAACTCAGGCACCAACAGGCGCTGGGCCAAGAGGTTCGGCAAGGACACGTAAGGGCTTTTCACCATCCGCTTGAGGATCCAGAACGTCAGCGGCGCCAGACGATAAGCCACCACCATCGGTCGCTTGTAGAGCAACGCTTCCAGCGTAGCGGTCCCGGAGGCAATCAGCACCGCATCACAAGCGGCCAGGGCCAGATGGGACTTGCCGTCAAGCAAGGTCAGCGGCAGATCGCGACCGGCCAACAGCTCTTCAAGCTGCGCGCGCCGTTCAGGGTTGGCGCATGGCATGACAAAGCGCACACCTGGGCGCATGGCCCGCAAACGCTGGGCAGTATCAAGGAACAAGGCGCCGAGACGGCCCACTTCACCGCCACGACTGCCGGGCATCAACGCGACCAGAGGTCCCTCTGGCAATCCGAGCTCAGCCCGCGCGGCAGCCCTATCGGCCTCCAGCGGGATCGCATCGGCCAGGGAGTGCCCGACAAAACGCACCGGCACGCCCTTCTCTTCATAGAATTTCGCTTCGAACGGAAACAGCGTCAGCATCAGGTCGCAGCCTTCGCGGATCTTCAGCACGCGCTTCTGACGCCATGCCCACACCGACGGGCTGACGTAATGCACGGTCTTGATCCCGGCCTGACGCAGCTTGAGTTCGATATTGAGGTTGAAGTCCGGAGCATCGATACCGATGAACACGTCCGGCTTCTCAGCGATCAGGTCGGCGATCAGCTTCTTGCGACGCGCCAGCAGCTCACGCAACCGTCCCAGCACTTCCACCAGGCCCATGACCGAAAGCCGTTCCATGGGGAAGTATGAGGTCAGCCCCTCGGCCTGCATCAACGGACCACCGACACCGATGAATTCCACTGCCGGATGCCGAGCCTTGAGTGCGCGCATGAGACCCGCGCCCAGAATGTCGCCGGAAGCCTCACCCGCTACCAGCGCAATACGCAGATTAGCCATGATTAACGAGTAATGCCGCGGGTCGAAGACTGGATGGAATCACGGAACACCGCGACTTCCGGGAACTGATCCGAAGGTTCCGCCAGTTCGGCAAGCGCTTGCTCGACGGTCAGGCCCTGGCGATAAACCACCTTATAGGCGCGGCGCAGCGCGTGGATCGCGTCTTCACTGAAACCGCGGCGACGCATGCCTTCGAAGTTCATGCTGCGGGCTTCAGCGGGGTTGCCAAACACCGTGACGTACGCTGGAACGTCCTTGCCGATGGCCGTACCCATACCGGAAAAGCTGTGGGCACCAATGTGGCAATACTGGTGAACCAGGGTAAAACCGGAGAGGATCGCCCAGTCTTCAACGTGTACATGGCCAGCCAACGCGGTGTTGTTGACCAGGATGCAGTGGTTGCCGATGACGCTGTCGTGGCCGATGTGGGCATAGGCCATGATCAGGTTGTGATCACCCAGGGTCGTTTCCGAACGGTCTTGAACGGTCCCGCGGTGAATCGTCACGCCTTCACGGATGACGTTGTGGTCACCGATGACCAGACGGGTTTCTTCGCCTTTGTATTTCAGATCGGGCGTGTCCTCACCTACCGAAGAAAACTGGTAGATGCGGTTGTGCTTACCGATACGGGTCGGGCCTTTGAGAATCACGTGCGGCCCGATCACTGTCCCCTCGCCGATTTCCACACCTGCGCCGACGATCGACCATGGGCCGACCTCAACGTCGTCGGCCAGTACAGCCGTCGGATCGATGATTGCGCGAGGGTCAATCAAACTCATAGTTTGCGTTCCGCACAGATGATTTCAGCAGAGCAGACTGGCTTGCCGTCGACCGAAGCCTGGCATTCGAACTTCCAGATCTGACGCTTGCAGCTCAGGAACTTGGCTTCAAGGATCAACTGATCGCCCGGCAGCACAGGCTGGCGGAAGCGCAGCTTGTCGGAGCCGACGAAGTAGTAAAGGGTGCCGTCCGCCGGTTTCACGTCGAGCATTTTGAAACCAAGGATCCCGGCAGCCTGAGCCATCGCTTCGATGATCAATACGCCCGGCATGATTGGATGCGCAGGGAAGTGACCATTGAAGAACGGTTCGTTGATGCTGACATTCTTGTAGGCGCGAATGCGCTTGCCTTCCACATCCAGATCCACAACCCGGTCCACCAGCAGGAACGGGTAACGGTGAGGCAGGTATTCGCGAATCTCGTTGATGTCCATCATTTCGGGGGGAAGCCTATGTAAAGATTGGGAACGCACGAGTGACGCGCGCTCCTCTAGCAAATCAAGGAGGCAGTCTAACGGCTGTGCACACTTGATATGGAAATGGTATCAGCCATCTGAAGAAGCATTACCGTCAGGGGTCACTTCCCCTACGTGCTTTTCCAGTTGTCGCAGTCGCCGCGCGATGTCATCGAGCTGACGGATGCGTGCCGCGCTTTTGCGCCACTCGGCAGCCGGTTGCATGGCTGTACCGGAAGAATAGGCGCCCTTTTCGGTAATCGAGTGGGTCACCATGGTCATCCCGGTGATGAAAACGTTGTCGCAAATTTCGATGTGCCCCACCAGCCCCACACCACCTGCGAGCATGCAATGCTTGCCGATCTTGGTGCTGCCGGAGATCCCCACACAAGCGGCCATGGCGGTGTGATCACCGATCTGCACGTTGTGGGCAATCTGGATCTGGTTGTCGAGCTTCACACCATTACCGAGAACGGTATCGGCCAACGCACCGCGGTCGATGGCGGTATTCACGCCAATCTCCACATCGTCACCGACCAACACGCCACCGATCTGGGCGATTTTCTGCCAGACACCTTTTTCGTTGGCAAAACCGAAACCTTCGCCACCGAGCACGGCACCCGACTGAATGACCACTCGCTTGCCGATGCGCACGTCGTGATACAGCGTGACGCGCGGGGCCAGCCAGCCGCCTTCGCCGATTTCGCAACGCGCACCGATGAAGCAATGAGCGCCGATGGTCACGCCCGCCGCAATACGCGCACCGCTTTCGATCACCGCAAAGGCACCAATACTCGCCGCTGGATCAACCACTGCATCCGCGGCCACTACCGCTGTCGGGTGAACACCTGCGGGCGCCTTGGGCTTGGGATCGAACAAATGGGAAATACGCGCGTAGGCCAGGTACGGATCCGGCACTACCAGCGCATCACCGGAAAACCCTTCGGCATCAGCGGCCTTCAGCAACAGCGCTGCGGCCCGGCAGTCGGCCAGGTATTTACGGTATTGAGGATTTGCGAGAAAGCTCAACTGAGCTGGGCCAGCCTCTTGCAAAGTGGCTAGCCCAGTAATTTCTTTCTCCGGGTCGCCACGTAGCGTGGCGCCGAGGAACTCGGCCAACTGGCCGAGCTTAATAGTCGCTGTCATGGTTACTTCAGCTGATTCATGCGCTCGATAACCTGGCGAGTGATGTCGTACTGAGGCTTGACATCAATCACTGCACCACGCTCGAAGACCAGGTCAAAAGCACCTTTCTTGATGACTTCTTCCACAGCGCTGTCCAGTTTCGGCTTGAGCTGCTTCAGCATTTCACGGTCGGCAACGGCTTTGGCTTCGTTCAGTTCCTTGGACTGGAACTGGAAGTCACGGGCCTTTTGCTTGAACTCGAGTTCAAGGCGCTCACGCTCACCTTGTTGCATCTTGTCGCCACCGGCCATCAGACGATCCTGAATACCTTTGGCGCTGCTTTCCAGCGTCTTGAGCTTGGTCAGTTGCGGGCCAAATTTCTTCTCGGCATCCACGGCATATTTCTTGGCC
This sequence comes from Pseudomonas sp. C9, assembly GCF_002000165.1. Classification (NCBI taxonomy): domain Bacteria; kingdom Pseudomonadati; phylum Pseudomonadota; class Gammaproteobacteria; order Pseudomonadales; family Pseudomonadaceae; genus Pseudomonas; species Pseudomonas sp. C9. The sequence goes on from NZ_MPAK01000001.1 coordinate 1,874,014, forward strand.
GCGTCGGATTCCAGCAGAGCCATCTGATAGTTCAGAACGGCGATTTTCATGTCGGCAAAAGCCGGACCTGCTACCAGTACGGTCGCCAGGAGAACCAATTGAGTCAACTTACGCACGATGCACTCCTACAAAATCCATTGTCGTTATTTTGGGACAGTCGCTTAGAACGTCTGGCCAAGAGAGAATTGGAACACCTGGGTTTCAGCGTTATCCGGTTCTTTTACTGGCATGGCCAATGCAAAGCTCAGAGGACCCAGCGCGGTGACCCATGTCACACCCACGCCGACTGAACTGGCCAGGTTGCTCAGACTGATATCGTTGCACTGCGTGTTGGACTTCGAGTTCGGGTCGGTGTTGGAAAACTGAGTGCACTTGGAGTCAAACACGTTACCCACGTCCCAGAATACCGAAGTCCGCAACGAGCGCTGATCTTTGACGAATGGCAGCGGGAACAGAATCTCCGCACCACCTTGAATCAGGACGTTACCACCAAATGGCAGTGGATCCTGATCCGGGTCAGCGAGTGTGCCCGGGTTGCCTGTGACGCCTTGACCGCGGCTCGGAGTACTACGCGGCCCCAATGTGCTGTCCTTGAAGCCACGAACCGAGTTGAAACCACCAGCATAGTAGTTTTCATAGAATGGCAAGCCATCGGTCGAACCGTAACCATCGCCATAACCCAACTCGGTGTGCAGGCGCATGGTGTAGTTTTCAGACAAAGGCTGGAACAACTGGCCACGGTAATCGAGCTTGAAGAACGATAGGTCGCTACCCGGTACAGTCACTTCCGCGGTCAAGCTTTGAGAATGACCACGGGTCGCCAATACGCCTTTGTTCAGGGTGGACTCCGACCAGCCGGCCGATGCCTTGAAGTTCAGGTACTGATCGCCTTCACGGTTAACGAAGTCGAAGATTTCGTCGACGGTGTACTGACCGGTCTTGATCTTGTCTTGCTGTGCAGTCAGGCCAAAAGTCAGACGCGAGGTCTCGCTGATCGGGTAGCCGACACTGATACCTGCACCCAGGCTATCTACGGCATAGCTGGCTACGTCGACATCGAGATCTTTGTAGTCAGTAGTGCGATAGAAAGCGTTGTAACCCAGGCTCACGCCATCGGCTGTCCAGTACGGGTCGACATAACCGAAGTTATAGCGGCTCTGGTATTCGCTTTTGGTCAAGCCGATGCTGACCTTGTTACCGGTACCCAGGAAGTTGTTCTGAGTGATGGAACCACCGAGGATCAGGCCGGCACTTTGAGCGAAACCAACGCTGGCAGTGATCGAACCGGAAGCCTGTTCTTCAACGCTGTAGTTCACATCAACCTGGTCATCGACACCTGGCACAGCAGGTGTTTCGACGTTCACTTCCTTAAAGAAGCCCAGACGCTCAAGACGAGTCTTGGATTGGTCGATCAGGTAGGTCGAAGCCCAGCCGCCTTCCATCTGACGCATTTCACGGCGCAGCACTTCGTCTTCAGACTTGGTGTTGCCACGGAAGTTGATACGGTTCACGTAAGCACGCTTGCCTGGATCGACCGCGAAAGTAATGTCGACGGTGTGGTCGTCTTCATGCGGCTGAGGCACACCGCTTACGTTGGCGAAGGTATAGCCCTCGTTACCCAGACGGCGAGTAATCAGCTCCGACGTGGTGGTCATCAGCTTGCGCGAGAAAACCTGGCCTTTCTGCACCAGCAGCAGGGATTTGATCTGGTCTTCAGGGACTTTCAGGTCACCGCTCAACTTGACGTCACGAACGGTGTACTTATCGCCTTCGTTGACGTTGACGGTGATGTAGACGTGTTTCTTGTCCGGAGTAATCGATACCTGAGTCGAAGCGATATCCATATTGATATAGCCGCGGTCCAGGTAGTAGGAACGCAGGCGCTCCAAGTCACCGGAAAGTTTTTCCCGCGCGTACTTGTCGTCGTTCTTGAAGAAGGACAGCCAGTTGGTGGTCTTCAGTTCGAACAGGTCGATCAGGTCTGCTTCAGGGAAGACGGTGTTACCCACCACGTTGATGTGCTGGATGGCAGCGACGGTGCCTTCGTTGATGTTGACCTTCAATCCGACACGGTTACGCGGCTGCGGGACCACCTCGGTGTCGACGGTGGCCGAGTAGCGGCCCTGAGCGACGTATTGGCGCTGCAGCTCGTTACGCACACCTTCAAGGGTGGCGCGCTGGAAGATTTCACCTTCGGCCAGACCGGACTGCTTGAGGCCCTTCATCAGGTCTTCAGTAGAGATCGCCTTGTTACCTTCGATCTCGATACTGGCGACCGATGGACGCTCGACTACCGTGATGACCAGGACGTTGCCATCGCGGCCCAGCTGGATATCTTGAAAGAAACCGGTTTTGAACAACGCACGAGTGGATTCCACCAGGCGACGATCGTCCGCCTGTTCGCCGACGTTCAACGGCAAAGCACCAAAGACGCTACCCGCGGAGACCCGCTGGAGGCCATTGACGCGAATATCAGAGATAGTGAAGGACTCGGCGTGAACTTCGGCGATCATCAATACGGTGAGAACCGCAGTTAGCAGCAGACGTTTCATGAAGTCCTTTCTTATTCCAACTGGCAATAAACAAACTGCCGCAAAATGCGGCAGATTCGCAATTCAGCGAAGTGTTACAGACGGCCCAAATCATTGACCAGAGCAAGCAACATCACCCCGACCACCAAACTGATACCGATCTGTATCCCCCAACCCTGCACCCGATCTGACAAGGGGCGACCACGCGCCCACTCGATCAGATAAAACAACAAATGCCCCCCATCCAGTACAGGAATGGGCAACAAATTCAGAACTCCCAGGCTAATACTCAGATATGCAAGGAAATTCAGGAAATCAGCTACGCCCGACTGGGCAGAAGCGCCCGCCACTTTAGCAATGGTTATCGGTCCACTCAAGTTTTTTACCGAGAGCTCACCGAACAACATTTTCTTGAGTGAATCGAGGGTCAGCACGCTCATGGTCCAGGTGCGTCGCGCGCCCTCTCCAATCGCAGCCAATGGACCGTAACTGACTTCTCGAACCATCTCTGGCGGCCAATCGACCGCTTTCACTCCGGCCCCCATGTAACCGGTAGGTGCCTTGCTCTCGCCGCGAGAGGCCAACGTCACAGGGACGTCGATTTGAGCACCATCGCGCTCGATGCGCAGCATGATTTTGGTATCCGGATGCATACGCACGGTGTCGACCACTTGCTGCCAGTCATCCAGCGCCTTGCCGTCAAGGGCAAGCAAGCGATCACCGGTTTTCAGGCCCGCAGCCTGTGCCGGCCCCTTCGGATCGAGTTCGGCGAGCACTGGCGGTAACGCCGGGCGCCAAGGACGAATGCCCAGCGAACGAATCGGATCTGGCTCGTCGGCGCCTTTAAGCCACTTATCCAGTACCAGCTCACGTGGGGAATCCGTCGTGGAACCCTGCTCACGCACCAATAATTGAAGGGTTCCGCTCTCACCAAGACGACGAACCAATTGCAGATTCACCGCAGCCCAACCGGTCGTTGGTTCGCCATCAATGGCAATGATTTCCTGACCGACGCTCAAGCCAGACCGGGCGGCAAGACTGCCAGACTCGACCGCACCAATGACGGGCCGCACCTGCTCGCTGCCGAGCATGGCCAACACCCAGAAAAACACCATTGCCAACAAGAAGTTGGCGATCGGGCCAGCCGCCACGATCGCAATACGCTGACGGACAGATTTGCGATTGAAAGAATGTTCGAGCTGATCGACCGGCACTTCGCCTTCACGCTCATCGAGCATCTTCACGTAGCCGCCCAATGGAATGGCAGCCACTACAAACTCAGTACCTTTCTTGTCGTGCCAGCGCAGCAGCGGCATACCGAAGCCTACGGAGAAACGCAGCACTTTGACCCCACAGCGACGTGCGACCCAGAAATGGCCGAATTCGTGGAAGGTAACCAGCACACCCAAAGCCACCAGGGTGCCGACAATCATATAGAGCGCGCTCATCTACTTTCTCCGCAATTCTATCCGGTGCTGCATGGGCCAACATATGGCAGCACTTACCGCCCGTGACGACTCAACCATTGCCCGGCCAGCACTCGCGCTTTCTCGTCAGCCGTAAACACGGCCTCGAGATCTCCCACTGCGACGACAGGCTCGAGGTTCAACACTTCTTCGATAATACTCGCGATTTCCAGGTAGCGGACCCGCCCGTCGAGAAAGGCTGCAACAGCCACTTCATTCGCTGCATTCAGCATCGCCGGCGCGCTGTTGCCAGCCTCGGCTGCCTGGCGCGCAAGGCGCAGGCAAGGGAAACGCTCTTCATCGGGCGCCTGGAAATCCAGACGCGCAATAGCGAACAGATCCAGCGGTGCCACGCCGGAGTCAATACGTTCTGGCCAGGCCAGAGCATTGGCGATAGGGGTGCGCATGTCCGGATTGCCCAACTGAGCCAGCACCGAACCATCGATATAGTCGACCAGGGAATGGATCACGCTCTGAGGGTGAATAACCACTTCAACCTGGGACGGCTTGGCGTCGAACAGCCAGCAGGCTTCGATCAACTCGAGCCCTTTGTTCATCATGCTCGCCGAATCGACCGAAATCTTGCGTCCCATGGACCAGTTCGGGTGCGCACAGGCTTGCTCAGGGGAAACATGTGCCAATTCGGCCATCGGCGTCTGTCGGAACGGACCACCAGAGGCTGTCAGCAAAATCCGGCGTACGCCGACCACGCCAAGCCCACGGGCGAAATCCTGCGGCATGCACTGGAAAATCGCGTTGTGCTCGCTGTCGATCGGCAGCAATACCGAACCGCTTTTGCGCACGGCTTGCATGAACAGCGCCCCGGACATCACCAGCGCTTCTTTGTTAGCCAGCAGGATTTTCTTGCCGGCCTCAACTGCTGCCAGGGTCGGGCGCAAACCCGCCGCACCCACGATGGCCGCCATGACGGCATCGACTTCAGGATCGGAGGCCACCTGACACAACCCCTCCTCCCCCACCAATACCCGGGTCGACAGGCCGGCAGCACGCAAGTCGTCCTGCAAGCCACGGGCAGGGCCCGCCTCAGGCACGACGGCGAATCGCGGAGTGTGGCGCACACACAGCGCCAGCAGTTCACTCAAACGAGTAAAACCGCTCAAGGCAAAGACTTGATAACGCTCGGGATGGCGAGCAATGACATCCAGAGTGCTCAGACCAATCGAACCGGTCGCCCCCAGAACAGTAATCTGCTGAGGGCGACTCACGGTGCAGCCATCCACAACAATACGGCAAATACCGGGATCGCTGCCGTCAGGCTATCGATTCGGTCAAGGACACCGCCATGCCCTGGCAGCAGGTTACTGCTGTCCTTGATGCCTGATTGACGTTTGAACATGCTCTCGGTGAGGTCACCCACCACCGAAATGAAGACGATGACTGCAGCACCGACCAACCCCATGAGCATCTGGGCGAAACTCCAGTCGCGCACCAGGCCGACGATCGCTGTGATCACCAGGCTCAGCACCAGGCCACCGTAAACGCCTTCCCAGCTCTTGCCGGGACTGACCTGTGGCGCCAGCTTGCGCTTGCCAAAGGCACGGCCGGAAAAATACGCACCAATATCCGCGCCCCATACCAGCACCATCACGGCCATGATCAACCAGTTACCCAAGGGTTCCTGCTTGATCTGGACCAGACCTTGCCAGGCCGGCAACAGGATCAGCAAACCGATCACCAGCTTGCAGGCGGCACTGGCCCAGTGTTCGCTGGAACGCGGGTAGGTCAGCACCAGATACGTCGCCACGCCCCACCAGAGCACTGAAGCGCCCAGAACCCAAGGCGCAAGCCCCGGCAGGATGTGCATGACAAACAGCATCAATGCGACCACGACGGCATAGGCAACGCGAACCGGCTGAGCGTTGAAACCGGCCAGCCTGGCCCACTCCCAGGCACCGAGCGTCACTACTAGCCCGATAAACAGCGCAAAGCCGGAACCTTCGAGCAGGAAAAAACCGCACAAAGCGATCGGCAGCAGGATCAGCGCAGTAATGATTCGTTGTTTAAGCATTAAAACCGGGCTCCAGCCTCGACCTGCTCGCTCGTTTTACCGAAGCGGCGCTGGCGAGAAGCGAAATCGGCCAGCGCGTTTCGCATGGCGTCGTGTTTGAAGTCCGGCCAGAACAGGTCGGAGAAGTACAACTCGGCGTAGGCTAACTGCCACAGCAGGAAGTTACTGATGCGGTGCTCGCCACCGGTACGGATGCACAAGTCCGGCAACGGCAGATCACCGGTGGCCAGACAGGTCTGCAGCAATTCAGGGGTGATGTCTTCCGGGCGCAGATGCCCGGCCTGAACTTCCCGCGCCAGACGCTGGGCAGCTTGCGCGATGTCCCACTGACCGCCGTAGTTGGCGGCGATTTGCAAGACAAAGCGGTTGGCCCCGACGGTCATCGCTTCCGCTTCACGCATGGCAGCTTGAAGTTCGGGGTGAAAACGCGAGCGATCGCCGATGATGCGCAGACTGATATTGTTGTCGTTGAGGCGCTTGGCCTCACGACGCAACGCTTTGAAGAACAAATCCATCAAGGCACTGACCTCATCGGCCGGGCGCTGCCAGTTTTCACTGGAGAAGGCGAACAGGGTCAACACCTCGACCTTGGCCTCAGCGCACACCTCGATTACCGCACGCACCGCATCCACACCCGCTTTATGCCCGGCAACACCCGGCATAAAGCGCTTCTTCGCCCAGCGATTATTACCATCCATGATGATCGCGACATGGCGCGGCACCGCGGACGGTACAGTCTGCTTGGTCTTATCCATGAAAACTCGACCCTTATACGGCCATCAGGTCTTTTTCTTTCTCTGCCAGCTTCGCGTCGATTTCAGCCACGAATTTCTTGGTCAGATCATCAATCTCGCCGGTGGCACGACGCTCTTCGTCTTCACTGATTTCTTTTTCCTTGACCAGGTCCTTGAGCTGACTGTTCGCATCACGACGGATGTTGCGCACTGCAACACGGGCGTCTTCAGCGACATCGCGAGCCTGCTTGGTGAAACCGCGGCGGGTTTCTTCAGTCAAGGCCGGCATGCTGATCAGCAGCAACTCACCCAGGTTGGTCGGGTTCAGGTTCAGACCGGCACTGCCAATGGCTTTGTCGACAGCACCCAGCATGTTGCGCTCAAAGGCAACGACTTGCAGGGTACGGGCGTCTTTGACAGTAATGTTCGCCACTTGCTTGATCGGCGTGTCGGAACCGTAGTAAGGAACCATCACACCCTCCAGAATGCTTGGGTGCGCCTGGCCCGTACGGATACGGCCAAAGTTGTGCGCCAGCGATTCCACGGATTTTTGCATACGCTCTTTAGCGTCTTTCTTGATTTCGTTGATCATTGTTGGCCTTCCTCGATCAGGGTCCCTTCAGCGCCGCCATGCACGATGTTCAGCAAGGCGCCGGGCTTGTTCATGTTAAAGACGCGCAACGGCATCTTGTGGTCGCGACACAGGCAAATAGCCGTCAGATCCATCACGCCCAGCTTGCGATCCAGCACTTCATCGTAAGTCAGATGATCGAACTTCTCGGCATGCGGGTCTTTGAACGGGTCAGCGGTGTAGACGCCATCGACCTTGGTCGCCTTGAGCACGACATCGGCGTCGATTTCGATCGCTCGCAAGCAAGCTGCCGAATCCGTGGTGAAAAACGGATTACCGGTACCGGCCGCGAAAATCACGACCTCTTTGGCGTTCAGATGGCGCATGGCTTTGCGGCGATCATAGTGATCGGTCACGCCTACCATGGAAATGGCCGACATCACGATGGCCGAGATATTGGCACGCTCCAGCGCATCGCGCATGGCCAAGGCGTTCATCACAGTGGCCAGCATGCCCATGTGGTCGCCAGTTACCCGATCCATGCCGGCCGCGCTCAGCGCCGCACCGCGGAACAGGTTACCACCACCGATCACCAGACCAACCTGAACACCGATACCGACCAATTGGCCGACTTCCAGCGCCATGCGATCCAGAACTTTCGGATCGATCCCGAACTCTTCCGAGCCCATCAGGGCCTCGCCGCTAAGCTTGAGTAGAATGCGTTTATAGCGAGCCTGATAACCACTGCCCTGCTGAGCCATTGCGAATCTCTCCTGCGGCGTATTTTAAAAATTCTTTGCGAGCTGTTTACAGCTGCGCTCACTCTAGCTTGGCGCTGCTTCAGCGCCATCGGAACATGGCTTTGTAAGCCAGTTCCAAAGGGAAACCAATTAAAAATTGGTGCCCCATCTGAAAAGAGGCTGCGCGCGTAAGCGGGCAGCCTCTTCAGGGCGACAGTTAAAAAACCGTCTTACTGCTTGGCAGCAGCCAGTTGAGCGGCAACTTCTTCAGCGAAGTTGTCGACTGGCTTCTCGATGCCTTCGCCTACTTTGAAGTAGGTGAAAGAAACGATTTCAGCACCGGCTTTCTTGGCCAGCTCGCCGACCTTGATTTCAGGGTTCTTGACGAACGCCTGCTCAACCAGGCTGGCTTCGGCCAGGAACTTGCTGATACGGCCTTTGACCATGTTTTCAACGATGTTTTCTGGCTTGCCTTTGATTTTTTCTTCGTTCAGCTGCAGGAACACAGCTTTTTCACGCTCGATCGCTTCGGCAGAAACTTCCGAAGGCAGCAGGAACTCTGGGTTGCTGGCCGCTACGTGCATAGCGATGTCTTTGGCCAGTTCAACGTTGCCGCCTTTCAGGACAACTGCAACACCGATCTTGTTGCCGTGCAGGTAACCACCAACAACATCACCTTCAACGCGTACCAGGCGACGGATGTTGACGTTTTCGCCAACCTTGCCAACCAATACCAGGCGATCAGCTTCTTGAGCGGCGATCAACGGAGCGACGTCAGTCAGTTTGTCGGCGAACGCTTTTTCAACGCTAGCAGCAACAAATGCCTTGAAGTCGTCCTGCAGGGCCAGGAAGTCAGTCTGCGAGTTTACTTCCAGCAGAACAGCAGATTTGCCGTCTTCTTTCAGAGCGATAGCGCCTTCTGCAGCCACGTTGCCTGCTTTCTTGGCAGCCTTGATTGCGCCGGAAGCACGCATATCATCAATGGCTTTTTCGATGTCGCCGTCAGCCTTTTCCAGGGCTTTCTTGCAATCCATCATGCCTTCGCCGGTACGCTCACGCAGTTCTTTAACCAACGCTGCAGTAATTGCTGCCATTTTCAAAATCCTCTTGGATAGGTTTTCAACCATTCCACCCGATCGAACGGGCGATCAATTCTTCCCGAACCACCGTTGTAAGCCGCTGCACGTTACAGCTCTGCAAGTGCGGGGCCGACAAACGGTTTTCGAGGTGGCAAAAAGGGGGCCAAGCCCCCTTTTTGCTTACTGAGTCAACGCCAAGGCGTCAATTACTCAGCTGCTGCTACCGGAGCTTCTTCAACGAACTGCTCGGTGCCGCCAGCAACGTGGTTGCGACCGCGGATTACAGCGTCAGCCATCGAACCCATGTACAGCTGGATAGCGCGGATTGCGTCATCGTTGCCTGGGATGATGTAGTCAACGCCTTCCGGGCTGCTGTTGGTATCGACTACGCCGATAACCGGGATGCCCAGCTTGTTGGCTTCGGTGATCGCGATGCGCTCGTGATCAACGTCGATAACGAACAGAGCGTCTGGCAGACCGCCCATGTCCTTGATACCACCCAGGGAACGATCGAGCTTCTCAAGATCGCGAGTGCGCATCAGCGCTTCTTTCTTGGTCAGCTTGGCGAAAGTACCGTCTTCGGCTTGTACTTCAAGGTCACGCAGACGCTTGATGGAAGCACGGATGGTTTTGAAGTTGGTCAGCATGCCGCCCAACCAGCGGTGATCGACGTACGGCGAACCGCAACGTGCTGCTTCTTCAGCAACGATCTTGCCAGCGGAACGCTTGGTGCCGACGAACAGAATCTTGTTTTTGCCCTGGGCCAGACGCTCTACGAAAGTCAGAGCTTCGTTGAACATTGGCAGGGTTTTTTCAAGGTTGATGATGTGGATCTTGTTACGCGCGCCGAAAATGTATTTACCCATTTTCGGGTTCCAGTAACGGGTTTGGTGACCGAAGTGCACACCGGCCTTCAGCATATCGCGCATGTTGACTTGGGACATGATAGTTCCTTAATAAGTCGGGTTTGGCCTCCACGTATCCCAATGACCAACCAGCAGCATCAGCTGAAGGCACCCAGGTCATCGTGTCGACACGTGTGTGGATTTAAGCCTTTCGGGGTATCCCCGGAAAGCGGCGCATTTTATACCACAAGGCTCGCAAAAACGGAACCCGGATTCTCAAATCCGGACGCGCGTCTTAAATCGCCCCTTGGAATCATCAAGAATGCGCCTATCTATAGAGAGATGCTAAGCACTGAGGCTCAGATTTGCGCTGATCGTCTGATAGAATCAGGTTTTTCAGGGCTGCGCAGATCAATCGCACACCGCCCATTTCGTTTTGACAAGCGCCATTGAGCGCAGAGAGAGCCTGTATGACCGTCACCCTCAAAACCCCAGAGGACATCGCAAAAATGCGCATCGCCGGCAAACTGGCCGCCGATGTGCTGGAAATGATTGCCGAACATGTCAAACCGGGCATTACCACCGAAGAGCTGGATCGCATCTGCCACGACTACATCGTCAACGAACAGAAAGCCATTCCTGCGCCGCTCAACTACAAGGGTTACCCGAAGTCGATCTGCACTTCGATCAACCACGTTGTCTGCCACGGCATTCCGAACGAGAAGCCGCTGAAGGATGGCGACACGCTGAACATCGACGTCACCGTCATCAAGGACGGTTATCACGGTGATACCAGCCGCATGTTCCACGTCGGCACCGTGCCGGTCTGGGCCGAGCGCCTGTCGCAAGTGACCCAGGAATGCATGTACAAGGCGATTGAAATCGTCAAACCCGGCTGCCGCCTTGGCGACATCGGCGAAATCATCCAGAAGCACGCGGAAAAGAACGGCTTCTCGGTGGTTCGCGAGTTCTGCGGTCACGGTATCGGCAAAGTGTTCCACGAAGAGCCGCAGATCCTGCATTACGGCCGCGCCGGCACCGGCATGGAACTCAAGGCGGGCATGACCTTCACCATCGAACCGATGATCAACCAGGGCAAGGCCGACACCAAAGTGCTGGGCGATGGCTGGACCGCGATCACCAAGGACCGCAAGCTGTCGGCCCAGTGGGAGCACACCCTGCTGGTTACCGAAACCGGTTACGAGATCTTCACCCTGCGCGCCGACGACACCATCGCGCGCGTTTCGGCCTGATCCGTTCCGCAAAGCTCTCAGCCTTATAGACAGGAAAGCCAATCGATGCCGCAGGTGGATCCCGAACTCTTCGACCGCGGCCAGTTCCAGGCTGAACTGGCCCTGAAGGCAAGCCCGATTTCAGCCTTCAAGAAGGCGATCCGCCAGGCCCGCGAGGTGCTCGACGGGCGCTTTCGCAGCGGCCGCGACATTCGCCGGCTGATCGAGGACCGCGCCTGGTTCGTCGATAACATCCTGCAAAAGGCCTGGGAGCAGTTTAACTGGAGTGAAGACGCCGACATCGCGCTGGTCGCGGTCGGTGGCTATGGTCGCGGTGAACTGCACCCTTATTCCGACATCGATTTGCTGATCCTTCTGGACAGCGCCGATCACGAAGTTTTCCGCGATTCCATCGAACGTTTTCTGACCTTGCTCTGGGACATCGGCCTGGAAGTCGGTCAGAGCGTGCGCTCGGTGGACGAATGCGCCGTTGAGGCCCGCGCCGACCTGACGGTGGTCACCAACCTGATGGAAAGCCGCACCATCTGCGGCCCTGAGCGCCTGCGCCAGCGCATGCTGGATGTCACCAGCACCGCGCACATGTGGCCGAGCAAGGACTTCTTCCTGGCCAAGCGCGCCGAGCAGAAGGCCCGCCACCACAAATACAACGACACCGAATACAACCTGGAACCCAACGTCAAAGGCTCGCCGGGCGGATTACGGGACATCCAGACGATTCTCTGGGTAGCCCGTCGTGAATACGGCACCCTGAACCTGCGTGCACTGGCTGGCGAAGGTTTTCTGGTAGAGAGTGAAAACGCCCTGCTCGCCTCGTCCCAGGAATTCCTGTGGAAGGTCCGTTACGCGCTGCACATGCTCGCCGGTCGCTCCGAGGATCGCTTGCTGTTCGATCACCAGCGTTCGATTGCCGGGCTGCTGGGCTTCGTTGGCGATGACGCCAAGCAAGCCATCGAAAACTTCATGCAGCAATATTACCGGGTGGTCATGAGCATTGCGCAGCTCAGCGACCTGATCATTCAGCACTTCGAAGAAGTCATCCTCGCCCCGGACGATGAAGCGCCGCCGCAGCCCATCAACTCGCGGTTCCAGCTGCACGACGGTTATATCGAGGCACGCAACGACAACGTGTTCCGTCGTACGCCGTTCGCCATGCTGGAAATCTTTGTGTTGATGGCCCAGCAACCGGAAATCAAAGGCGTGCGCGCCGATACCATCCGTCTGCTGCGCGAGAACCGTCACCTGATCGACGACGAATTCCGTAACGACATTCGTAACACCAGCCTGTTTATCGAGCTGTTCAAGTGCAAGATCGGCATCCACCGCAACCTGCGCCGGATGAACCGTTACGGCATTCTCGGGCGCTATCTGCCGGAGTTCGGCTTGATCGTCGGGCAGATGCAGCACGACCTGTTCCATATCTATACGGTCGACGCGCACACCCTGAACCTGATCAAACACCTGCGTAAGTTGCAGTACAGCCAGGTATCGGAAAAATTCCCGCTGGCCGCCAAGCTCATGGCCAAGCTGCCCAAGCCCGAGCTGATCTACATGGCCGGGCTCTACCACGACATCGGCAAGGGCCGCCATGGCGACCACTCGGAAATCGGCGCGGTGGATGCAGAGGCTTTCTGCCAACGCCATCAGTTGCCGGTGTGGGACAGCCGCCTGATCGTCTGGCTGGTGCAAAACCACCTGGCGATGTCGACCACCGCCCAGCGCAAGGACTTGTCCGACCCGCAGGTGATCCACGATTTCGCACAGGCCGTCGGTGACGAAACCCGCCTCGATTATCTGTACGTGCTGACCGTAGCCGACATCAACGCGACCAATCCGACCCTGTGGAACTCGTGGCGCGCCAGCCTGTTGCGCCAACTGTATACCGAGACCAAGCGCGCCCTGCGCCGCGGCCTGGAAAATCCGGTGGATCGTGAAATGCAGATCCGTCAGACCCAGAGCGCCGCCCTGGACATCCTTGTGCGCGGCGGAAACGATCCGGACGATGTCGAACAGCTGTGGTCACAACTAGGCGATGACTATTTCCTGCGCCACACCGCTGGCGACGTCGCCTGGCACACCGACGCGATCTTGCAACAACCTGCCGACGGCGGGCCGCTGGTGCTGATCAAGGAAACCACGCAGCGCGAGTTCGAGGGCGGCACTCAGATCTTTATTTATGCGCCGGACCAACACGATTTCTTCGCCGTGACCGTGGCGGCGATGGACCAGCTCAACTTGAACATTCACGACGCCCGGGTCATCACCTCCAGCAGCCAGTTCACCCTCGACACCTATATTGTGCTCGACACCGACGGCGACTCGATTGGTGATAACCCGGCGCGGGTCAAGCAGATCCGCGATGGCCTGACCGAAGCCCTGCGCAACCCGGACGACTACCCGACCATCATTCAGCGCCGGGTGCCGCGCCAGCTCAAGCATTTTGCCTTTGCGCCCCAGGTCACGATTCACAACGACGCTCAACGTCCGGTGACCGTGCTGGAACTCACCGCCCCCGACCGTCCGGGCCTGTTGGCGCGGATCGGCACGATCTTCCTGGAGTTCGACCTATCGCTGCAAAACGCCAAGATTGCCACGCTGGGTGAGCGGGTGGAGGACGTGTTCTTCATTACCGACGCCAATAACCAGCAGTTGTCTGACCCGCTGCTGTGCAGCCGCTTGCAGGATGCAATCGTTGAACAACTGAGCGTCAGCCACGAACCCGATATCAAACTGTCACGACTCAGTATCTGAATTAACCAACTTTCCCTGTGGGAAAACGCTTATGTAGGAGCCGGGCTGGCCCGCGATAGCATCACCTCGGTGCACCTGACAAACCGAGGCGCCTGCATCGCGGGCAAGCCCGGCTCCAACAAAAGCCAGCCCCCACACCGAACGAGATTTACGATGAACAACGCTCTGACCCAGTTGCAGCCCTACCCGTTCGAGAAGCTCCGCGCCCTGCTCGGCAGCGTCACGCCAAACCCGGACAAGCGCCCTATCGCGTTGTCCATCGGCGAGCCGAAACACCGCTCGCCAAGCTTTGTCGCCGAAGCCCTGGCCAGCAATCTGGATCAGATGGCCGTGTACCCGACCACCCTCGGCATCCCGGCCCTGCGTGAAGCCATCGCCGCATGGTGCGAACGGCGTTTCAGCGTTCCGGGCGGCTGGCTCGACCCGGCGCGCAACGTGCTGCCGGTCAACGGCACCCGTGAAGCGTTGTTCGCCTTCACCCAAACCGTGGTCAACCGTGGCGAAGACGCGTTGGTGGTCAGCCCGAACCCGTTCTATCAGATCTACGAAGGTGCTGCGTTCCTCGCCGGCGCCAAGCCGCATTACCTGCCATGCCTTGACGAAAACGGCTTCAACCCGGACTTCGACGCCGTTTCGCCCGACATCTGGAAGCGCTGCCAGATCCTGTTCCTGTGCTCCCCGGGCAACCCGACCGGCGCACTGATTCCGGTCGAGACGCTGAAAAAGCTGATCGCACTGGCCGACGAATACGACTTCGTAATCGCCGCTGACGAGTGCTACAGCGAACTGTACTTTGACGAGCAAACGCCGCCGGCCGGCCTGCTCAGCGTTTGCGTGGAACTGGGTCGCAAGGATTTCAAGCGCTGCGTGGTGTTCCATAGCCTGTCCAAACGCTCCAACCTGCCGGGCCTGCGCTCGGGTTTCGTGGCGGGCGATGCCGACATCCTCAAGGGCTTTTTGCTGTATCGCACCTACCACGGTTGCGCGATGCCGGTTCAAACCCAACTGGCCAGCGTGGCCGCGTGGAATGACGAAGTGCACGTGCGCGCCAACCGCGTGTTGTATCGCGAGAAATATGATGCCGTGCTGGAAATCCTCAGCCCGGTGATGGACGTACAGCGCCCGGACGGCGGCTTCTACTTGTGGCCGAATGTTGAAGGCGATGACGAAGCGTTCTGCCGTGACCTGTTTGTCGAAGAACATGTAACGGTGGTGCCAGGTTCTTATCTATCCCGTAACGTCGATGGGGCCAATCCGGGCGCTGGTCGTGTGCGGTTGGCACTGGTTGCGCCACTGGCCGAATGTGTTGAAGCGGCCGAGCGAATTCGCGATTTCATCAAACGCCGCAAGTAAGTATCCCGGCCCGCATTACGCAAGGTAGTGCGGGCTTTCTTTTATAGTCAGTTACATATCACCTGAAAATAAACCTTACCGAACTGCAGAGCGCCCATTACTCTCATGCAGCACATTACTGTGCGCAAAAACATCACAATCACTCTCACTTCATGGAAGAAGTAGCCAATGAACAGCATTGAAAACTGCACACTTATCCAATGGTACGACGACCAACAAGCCTATGACACGGCCATTAACGAAAACCCGCAGAATGCCGGCACCGCCAGCGGCACTCGACGCAAACGCTCGCTGGTTGACTACTCAAAGCTCTGGGCAAATGGGCGCACACTTAAAATCGCCTTTATCGACGCACCCAACGATGAACACAAACAGAAAATCATCAAGGCGGCCAATCAATGGTTGCCGTACATCAACCTGACCTTTGAGTTCGTTGAAGGGCTCAAAGGTGACATCCGAATAGCCACAAAGAATAACGACAACAGTTCAATGCTGGGTACCGACGCACTATTGATTCATCCGGACTGGCCGACCATGAACCTGGGGGTCCCTCCCGAACATGAAGATTTCGACGTGATCGTCACTCACGAGTTCGGGCATGCATTAGGTGCGATGCACGAACATCAGCATCCCGACGCCAGGATCCCCTGGGACAAACCAAAGGTGTATGAGTTCTATCAGAACCGAGCGATGAACCCATTAAGCAAAGAAGAAGTCGATAGAAACATTTTCACTCCATTCAACTCCCTGTCAGCGCTTTATACGCCGTATGACAGAAAGTCCATCATGCACTACCCCGTCGCCAATACATTAACGACAGGCAACTGGAAAATCCTCACCAACCGCACAATCAGTAAAAAAGACAAGCGCCTTATGAAGTTGCTTTACCCGAAGCACTGACAAATACAATCGCACTGACAACACCTATTTCCACTCCGCATTACTTAATGCGATGCGGAGCTTTCCAAATCAAACACACACCGAAACACCCTCGCTCTTTCTATCCGCGCAGATACCACTTAAAAATAGCCCAACGCACACTTCATCAACTTCGTATCGCGTACAACCTGCAAAACACACTTCAACTACTCAACATCAAAGACCAGGCAAATAAATAACCATGACGTTTCCAACACCTTGCACTCCTCCCGACACCACTGACACGAGCTCAACTCGATCAACACGAAGCATCGGGATAAGTAATAAATTCTGGACTAACGGGCAAACTTTGCGTATCGCCATCACTCGCTATGACGAAGCGATGTTTCAAGCCGTCGTCAATGCAATCAACCAGTGGGCACCCCACGTCAATCTGAAATTTGAATTCATTGAACTTGACGATAATGATGAACTGTATGAAGGGGATATCCGGATACTACTCTCCCACCTGAAAAATGGCGCGGGCTCCTCGGAACTCGGCACAGATGCGCTAAAAACGCCGAAGCACAGTCCCACGATGGTAGTGGGGATCGATTATGAATCTCCGTTATTCGCCACTATTGTCATGCATGAGTTCGGTCATGCCCTCGGAGTCGAGCATGAACACCAACACCCTGACGCGACGCTGGACTGGAATACACCGGCCATTTACAGAGAATTCAAAAAGGCTGGCTGGACCGAGGAACAGATTTACCTGAACGTTCTGAAAAAATTCCATCGAAGCCAGGGTCATCAATTGACCTATGACCCAACATCAATCATGCATTACTCCTTTCCCGCCAGTGTCATGTGGGACAAAAAAGCCATCCCCCGCAACATTGGGCTTTCCGAACAGGACATCCAATTCATCAGCTCGATTTACCCGCGTTAGAACACTGTCGAATCGGCCGCTGATTACTTTGAACACTGCCAGCAGATGCCGATTTCCAGACTTGATCCACGCCTTGAGCTCAGCCGCCAACGCGGCTTGAGTCGCGCTCACCGCCCTCCGATCAAGCGCGAAACGCCGACCCCACATCAGGATGTAGTCGGCGCTTGCATAAACCGTCGCCCCCCAGGCAATCGACAGCATTGAAGTGCCACATTAGCCGCTTAGACTGCATCCTGGCCGCGGCACCCATGCCGCACTCCAGCGCAGACCACCTTTCAACACCGAAATCCCTGCGGAAGGGAGCCTGCTCGCTTCCACAGGTTTTGGGTTTTAACCGAGAGGCCATGGCATAATCCCAGACCTTTCATTTCCAGCACCTGCAAAGGGGGCAATTCCTTGACCGTTTCAAGTAAAACGTTGCACCTTTTCGGCATCAAAGCCTGCGACACCATGAAAAAGGCGCGCACCTGGCTCGATGAACACGCTGCCAGCTATGACTTCCATGATTACAAAGCGGTCGGCATCGACCGTGAACACCTGACCCAATGGTGCGATGAGCACGGTTGGGAAGTGGTGTTGAACCGTGCAGGCACGACCTTTCGCAAGCTCGACGACGAACGCAAAGCCGATCTCGACCAGTCGAAAGCCATCGAACTGATGCTCGCACAACCCTCGATGATCAAGCGCCCGGTGCTTGATCTCGGTGACCGAACCCTGATTGGCTTCAAGCCAGATATCTACGCGGCAGCGCTCAAGTAAGCCAGCCCGTTCAATTTTGTTAGAGGTATTCACATGTCCAATTCCCTGTTCAGCGTGGCCTTCGGTGTCGGCACCCAAAACCGTCAAGGCGCATGGCTGGAAGTGTTCTACGCCGCCCCTGTCCTGAATCCATCGGCTGAAGTCATCGCCGCCATCGCGCCTGTTCTTGGCTACACCGAAGGCAATCAGGCCATCGCGTTCAGCACCGCCCAGGCTTCGCAACTGGCCGAGGCACTCAAAGGCGTCGACGCTGCCCAGGCTGCACTGCTGACCCGTCTGGCCGAGAGCCACAAGCCGCTGGTCGCGACGATTCTGGCCGAAGACGTTCAACTGACTTCCACGCCTGAGGCTTACCTCAAGCTGCACTTGCTGTCCCACCGCCTGGTCAAGCCACATGGCCTGAACCTGGCCGGTGTGTTCCCGTTGCTGCCGAACGTGGCATGGACCAGCCAGGGCGCGATCGACCTGGCCGAGCTGGCCGAGCATCAACTGGAAGCCCGTCTGCGCGGCGAGCTGCTGGAAGTGTTCTCGGTGGACAAGTTCCCGAAAATGACCGACTACGTGGTACCGGCCGGCGTACGTATCGCTGACGCGGCACGTATCCGCCTGGGCGCCTACGTGGGCGAAGGCACCACCGTGATGCACGAAGGTTTCGTCAACTTCAACGCCGGCACCGAAGGACCGGGCATGATCGAAGGTCGTGTTTCGGCAGGCGTATTCGTCGGCAAGGGTTCGGACCTGGGCGGCGGTTGCTCGACCATGGGCACCCTGTCGGGTGGCGGCAACATCGTGATCAAGGTCGGCGAAGGCTGCCTGATCGGCGCGAACGCCGGTATCGGTATCCCGTTGGGCGACCGCAACACCGTGGAGTCTGGCCTGTACGTGACCGCCGGCACCAAAGTGGCGCTGCTGGACGAAAACAACAAGCTGGTCAAAGTCGTCAAGGCGCGTGAACTGGCCGGTCAACCTGACCTGTTGTTCCGTCGCAATTCGGAGACCGGCGCCGTGGAATGCAAAACCCACAAATCGGCCATCGAACTGAACGAAGCGCTGCACGCTCACAACTAAGCAGCGTCACGATCACCTGTGTAGGAGCAGAGCTTGCTCGCGATGGGGCCCTTAAGGCCGCCAAAAAGCTTCGCGAGCAAGCTCTGCTCCTACATGGTCAGGCGTCTACCCGCCCATGTTTACCAGGGCCGAATAACATGATGATCCCCTCTCCCTGGCGCGCCGATTTTCCGGCCATCGCCGCTTTGCAACGGCAAGACCAGACCTATCTGGACAACGCCGCCACCACGCAAAAACCTCAAGCCCTGCTGGATGCCCTGACGCATTACTACGCCAACGGCGCGGCCAACGTGCATCGGGCGCAACACTTGCCCGGCGCCCATGCCACCCAGGCGTTCGAGGCCAGCCGCAGCAAAGTCGCGCAATGGCTGAATGCCGGCGATTGCGGGCAGATTATTTTTACCCATGGCGCGACGTCAGCGCTGAACCTCCTGGCGTACGGCCTGGAACATCTTTTCCAACCGGGCGATGAGCTGGTCATCAGCGCTCTGGAGCATCACGCCAACCTGCTGCCATGGCAGCAACTGGCACACCGCCGCGAGCTGAAACTGGTGATCCTGCCGCTGGATGCCGACGGTTTGATCGACCTTGAGGCCGCCGCACGCCTGATCGGTCCGCAAACCCGTTTGCTAGCCGTCAGTCAGTTGTCTAACGTGCTCGGCGCCTGGCAGCCGTTGCCCGCCCTATTGGCGATGGCGAAGGCACACGACGCGTTGACCGTGGTCGATGGCGCTCAAGGCGTGGTGCATGGTCGGCATGACGTGCAAGCACTGGGTTGCGACTTCTATGTGTTTTCCAGCCACAAGCTCTATGGCCCCGATGGCCTGGGCGTGCTGTTCGGGCACAACGAGGCGCTCAAGCATCTGCGTCATTGGCAGTTCGGCGGCGAAATGGTGCTGGACGCGGATTACCATGGCGCACGCTTTCGCCCTGCCCCATTGGGTTTCGAGGCAGGAACGCCGCCGATTGCCAGTGTGATTGGTCTGGGCGCGACGCTGGACTACCTCGCCGGGCTCGATCAGGACGCCGTTAACGCCCACGAAGCGGCGTTGCATGACTATTTGCTGAAAGGACTTGAAGCCCGAAACGGCATTCGCCTGCTGGGCAAACCGCAATTGGCGCTGGCCAGTTTTGTCGTCGAGGGTGTGCATAACTCTGATCTGGCGCATCTGCTGACCGAACAGGGGATTGCCGTGCGTGCGGGTCATCACTGCGCCATGCCGCTGCTCAAGAGCTTCGAGCTGGCCGGGGCGATCCGGGTGTCGTTGGCGCTTTACAACGATTCCGAAGACCTGGAGCGGTTCTTTGAAGCGCTGGATCAGGCGCTGGAGTTGCTGCGATGAACTTGCCTGCCGAGGCTGTGACGGCGCTGGACACGTTCCAGAACGCTGCCGGCTGGGAACAACGGGCGCGCCTGTTGATGCAATGGGGCGACCGCCTGCCGGCGCTGAGCGATGTGGATAAGGTGGATACCAACCGGGTGCATGGCTGTGAAAGCCAGGTGTGGCTGGTGGGTTCACTGAATGACGGTCACTGGCAGTTCGCGGCGAGCAGCGATGCCCGGTTGATTCGCGGGTTGGTGGCGTTGCTGCTGGCGCGGGTCAACGGATTGTCGCCAGGTGAGTTGCGGCAGGTGGATTTGCCAGAGTGGTTCAATCAGCTCGGCCTTTCGCGGCAGCTGTCACCGTCGCGCAGCAATGGCCTGAATGCCGTACTCCAGCGGATGAATGAGTTGGCTCAGTAAAAGGGGCTGCTTCGCAGCCCATCGCGGGCAAGCCCGCTCCCACAGTGGGTTGAGGTGAACTCAAATCTCGCATTCAATCCGGATTCATGTGGGAGCGGGCTTGCCCGCGATGGGGCCATCAGCCCCACCCATCAAACCTCAGGCTTGACCCGATCCGAAGGCCGCCGAACCCCGGCAACAATCTTATCCACAGCCTTGGTCGCCGCGACCATGCCGAACGTCGCCGTCACCATCATCACCGCACCAAACCCGCCGGCACAGTCCAGCTTCACGCCATCACCGACAAAACTCTTCTGCAGACAAATGCTGCCATCCGGTTTCGGGTAGCGCAGTTGCTCGGTGGAGAACACACACGGCACGCTGTAATGACGGGTCACGGTGCGGGAGAAGCCATAATCGCGGCGCAAGGTGGAACGCACTTTCGACGCCAGCGGATCGTTGAACGTACGGTTCAAATCGCACACCTGAATCAACGTCGGATCAATCTGCCCACCTGCCCCGCCAGTGGTGATGATCTGGATCTTGCGGCGCTTGCACCAGGCAATCAGCGCTGCCTTGGCGTTAACGCTGTCGATGCAATCGATCACGCAGTCGATGTTCGGCGTGATGTACTCGGCCATGGTCTCGCGGGTGACGAAATCCGCCACGGCGTGCACCGTGCAGTCCGGGTTGATCCCGCGCAGACGCTCGGCCATCACCTCAACCTTGGGTTTGCCGACCGTGCTGTCCAGCGCGTGCAACTGGCGATTGACGTTGCTGACGCAGACGTCGTCCAGGTCGAACAGCGAAATCTCGCCCACCCCACACCGGGCGACAGCTTCCGCCGCCCAGGAACCGACGCCACCGACGCCGACAATCGCCACATGCGCCGCGCGCAGGCGCGCCAGGCCTTCGATGCCATACAAACGGGCGATGCCGGCAAACCGCGGATCTTCTGTACTCATGACCATTACCCCAAAAACCGGCGCGCATTATAGGGCTTCGCTGCGCCAAGTTCTGAATTTCAATCTACAAGTGTAAGAACTTATGTGAAAGCAAATTGCCCAATGTCCGGTAATTCCCTGTCCGCTATACGAAAAGAGAATGCCCGGTGTAGGATGCGCGCCCCTTGGCGACCGCCAACCGTTCCTTCGTTCCACAGTCTTTGGAACCTGAAATAGCTATGTCATCCCGCAAATTTGGACTCAACCTGGTCGTGGTGCTCGCCATCGCAGCCTTGTTTACCGGCTTCTGGGCGCTAATCAACCGCCCGGTTACCGCCCCCAACTGGCCTGAACAGATCTCCGGCTTCTCGTACTCGCCGTTCCAGCAAGGCCAGTACCCACAGAAAGAGCAGTACCCGAACGACGATCAAATGCGTCGTGACCTGGAGATCATGAGCAAGCTGACGGACAACATCCGTACTTACTCGGTCGACGGCACGCTGGGCGACATTCCCAAACTGGCTGAAGAATTCGGCCTGCGGGTCACTTTGGGGATCTGGATCAGCCCGGACCAGGAACGCAACGAACGCGAGATCACCCGCGCCATCGAAATCGCCAACACCTCGCGCAGCGTGGTTCGCGTGGTTGTAGGCAACGAGGCGATCTTCCGTAAGGAAATTACCGCTGCGGAACTGAGCGTGATCCTCGATCGCGTGCGCGCCGCCGTGAAAGTGCCGGTGACCACGTCCGAGCAATGGCACGTCTGGGAAGAACACCCGGAACTGGCCAAGCACGTCGACCTGATCGCCGCCCACGTTCTGCCTTATTGGGAATTCATCCCGGTGGACAAGGCCGGTCAGTTCGTCCTCGACCGCGCCCGCGACCTGAAAAAGATGTTCCCGAAAAAACCGCTGCTGCTCTCGGAGGTTGGCTGGCCGAGCAACGGCCGCATGCGTGGCGGCACCGATGCGAGCCCGGCGGATCAGGCGATCTACCTGCGCACCCTGGTCAACAAACTCAATCGCCAGGGTTTCAACTATTTCGTGATCGAAGCCTTTGACCAGCCGTGGAAGGCCAGCGACGAAGGTTCGGTGGGCGCGTATTGGGGTGTGTTCAACGCCGCGCGCCAGCAGAAGTTCAACTTCGAAGGCCCCGTGGTCGCGATCCCGCAATGGCGCGTGCTGGCAATCGGCTCGGCCGTGCTGGCCTTGCTGTCCTTGACCTTGCTGATGATCGACGGCTCGGCCCTGCGCCAACGTGGCCGCACGTTCCTGACCTTTATCGCGTTCCTGTGCGGTTCGGTTCTGGTCTGGATCGGTTACGACTACAGTCAGCAATACAGCACCTGGTTCAGCCTGACGGTGGGCTTCTTGCTCGCCCTCGGAGCGCTCGGGGTCTTTATTGTGCTGCTGACCGAGGCACATGAACTGGCCGAAGCGGTCTGGACCCACAAGCGCCGACGTGAATTCCTGCCGGTGGTGGGCGATTCGGACTACAGACCAAAAGTCTCGATCCACGTCCCTTGCTACAACGAGCCGCCGGAGATGGTCAAACAGACCCTCAATGCCCTGGCCAACCTCGACTATCCGGACTTCGAAGTCCTGATCATCGACAACAACACCAAGGACCCGGCGGTCTGGGAACCGGTGCGCGATTATTGCGAAACCCTCGGCCCGCGCTTCAAGTTCTTCCACGTTGCACCGCTGGCCGGCTTCAAGGGTGGTGCACTGAATTACCTGATCCCGCACACCGCCAAGGATGCCGAAGTGATTGCGGTGATCGACTCGGACTACTGCGTCGACCCGAACTGGCTCAAGCACATGGTGCCGCACTTCGCCGATCCGAAAATCGCCGTGGTGCAGTCGCCGCAGGATTACCGCGACCAGAACGAAAGCACCTTCAAGAAGCTTTGCTACGCGGAATACAAAGGCTTCTTCCACATCGGCATGGTCACCCGTAACGACCGTGACGCGATCATCCAGCACGGCACCATGACCATGACCCGGCGCTCGGTGCTCGAAGAGCTCGGCTGGGCCGATTGGTGCATCTGTGAAGACGCCGAGTTGGGTCTGCGTGTCTTCGAAAAAGGCCTGTCGGCGGCGTATTACCACACCAGCTACGGCAAAGGCCTGATGCCCGATACCTTTATCGACTTCAAGAAACAGCGTTTCCGCTGGGCCTACGGGGCGATTCAGATCATCAAGCGTCACACCGCCAGCCTGCTGCGCGGCAAGGACACCGAACTGACCCGTGGCCAGCGTTATCACTTCCTCGCGGGCTGGTTGCCGTGGGTCGCGGACGGCATGAACATCTTCTTCACCGTGGGCGCCCTGTTGTGGTCGGCGGCGATGATCATCGTGCCGCAACGGGTCGATCCACCGCTGCTGATTTTCGCGATCCCGCCGTTGGCGTTGTTCGTGTTCAAGGTCGGCAAGATCATTTTCCTCTACCGCCGGGCGGTCGGGGTCAATCTGAAGGATGCGTTCTGCGCGGCGCTCGCGGGCCTGGCGCTGTCGCACACGATTGCCAAAGCGGTGTTGTACGGCTTCTTCACCAGCAGCATTCCGTTCTTCCGCACCCCGAAAAACGCCGACAACCACGGCTTCTGGGTGGCGATTTCGGAGGCGCGTGAAGAGGTATTCATCATGCTGCTGTTGTGGGGCGCGGCACTGGGGATTTTCCTGGTGAACGGCTTGCCGAGCAACGACATGCGCTTCTGGGTGACCATGTTGCTGGTGCAGTCGCTGCCGTACCTGGCTGCGCTGATCATGGCGTTCTTGTCTTCGCTGCCCAAACCGGCCGCCGAGCCTGAGCCGGCGCCAGCCGTCTAAAACTGTACAGATGCACTAAACGGCGGCCAATGGTCGCCGTTTTGCTTTAAGATAACCGCCATTTTGCGCGCCCAGCACCAATTCCTGTAGGAGCAAAGCTTGCTCGCGATTGATGCGACTCGGTGTAACAGAAAGACCTCATCATCGTTCATCGCGAGCAAGCTTTGCTCCTACACAATTAGCTTCCGGAGTTTTCCATGACGGCCCACGCCGACCTTTCGCCGACCCTTCAACTCGCCATCGACCTGATCCGCCGCCCGTCCGTGACGCCGGTCGACGCCGATTGCCAGAAGCAGATGATGCAGCGCCTGGGCGATGCCGGTTTCATGCTGGAACCGATGCGCATCGAAGATGTGGATAACTTCTGGGCGACCCACGGCAAACACGACGGCCCGGTGCTGTGCTTCGCCGGTCACACCGACGTGGTGCCGACCGGCCCGGTGACCGCCTGGCAGATCGACCCGTTCAACGCGCTGATCGACGAACACGGCATGCTCTGTGGCCGTGGCGCAGCTGACATGAAAGGCAGCCTGGCCTCGATGACCGTGGCCGCCGAGCGTTTTGTCGCCGACTACCCGGATCACAAGGGCAAGGTCGCATTCCTGATCACCAGTGACGAAGAAGGCCCGGCGCACCACGGCACCAAGGCAGTGATTGAACGCCTCGCGGCGCGCAAGGAACGTCTGGACTGGTGCATCGTTGGCGAGCCGTCGAGCACCACCCTGGTGGGCGATGTGGTCAAGAACGGTCGTCGCGGTTCCCTCGGCGCCAAATTGACCGTGCGCGGTGTGCAAGGTCACGTGGCCTATCCGCACCTGGCGAAAAACCCGATCCACCTCGCCGCCCCGGCCCTGGCCGAACTGGCCGCCGAGCACTGGGACCACGGCAACGATTTCTTCCCGCCGACTAGCTTCCAGATCTCCAACGTCAATTCCGGCACCGGCGCGACCAACGTCATCCCGGGTGATCTGGTGGCGGTGTTCAACTTCCGCTTCTCCACCGAGTCCACCGTCGAAGGCCTGCAAAAGCGCGTGGCCGACATTCTCGACAAGCATGGCCTGGACTGGCACATCGACTGGGCGTTGTCCGGCTTGCCGTTCCTTACCGAACCGGGCGCGCTGCTGGATGCTGTTGCGTCGAGCATCAAGGACATCACCGGCCGCGAAACCAAGGCTTCCACCAGTGGCGGCACCTCTGACGGTCGTTTCATTGCGACCATGGGCACGCAAGTGGTTGAACTGGGCCCGGTCAACGCGACCATCCACCAGGTCAACGAGCGTGTACTGGCAGCTGACCTCGATGTGTTGACCGAGATCTACTACCAGACCCTGATCAAGTTGCTCGCCTGATGCTCGCGTGCCCGATATGCAGTGAACCGCTGAATGCGGTGGACAACGGCGTGGCCTGCCCCGCCGGGCATCGTTTCGACCGCGCGCGGCAGGGTTATCTGAACCTGTTGCCGGTGCAGCATAAAAACAGCCGCGACCCTGGGGATAACCTGGCCATGGTTGAAGCCCGCCGCGACTTCTTGAACGCCGGCCATTACGCGCCAGTGGCCAAGCGTCTGGCGGAACTGGCGGCGCAATACGCGCCACAGCGCTGGCTCGACATCGGCTGTGGCGAGGGTTACTACACCGCGCAAATCGCCGAGGCCTTGCCGAACGCCGACGGTTACGCGCTGGACATCTCTCGCGAAGCGGTCAAACGAGCGTGCAAGCGTAACCCGCAGCTGACTTGGTTGATCGCCAGCATGGCACGGGTGCCATTGGCCTCGGGTAGTTGCCAGTTTCTGGCGAGCGTCTTCAGCCCTCTGGACTGGGAAGAAGCCAAACGCCTGCTCAGCCCCGGTGGCGGTTTGATGAAAGTCGGGCCGACCAGCGGCCATCTGATGGAGTTGCGCGAACGGCTGTACGACGAAGTCCGCGAATACACCGACGACAAGCACCTGGCCCTAGTGCCGGAAGGCATGGCGCTGCAACACAGCGAAACCCTGGAATTCAAACTGACCCTGGAAAGTGGTCAGGATCGCGCCAACCTGTTGGCGATGACCCCTCACGGTTGGCGCGCCAGTGCCGAACGCCGCACAGCGGTGATCGAGCAGGTCGAGCCGTTCGAGGTCACCGTGTCGATGCGCTACGATTATTTCGTACTTCAATAATTTTTGGTCTTGAGCAACGGCTTGAGGCCGGCTAAATCCGCGAATGGATTTTTCAGACCCGCAGTGAGGACATCCATGCGCCAACCCGATATCGAGATTTACCTGAAAGACGCCGACGTTGACCACAAAGCCATTTCGGCCTGGCTCGGCGCGGCTTTAGGCCCGTGCACCGACTGGGTCCAGAAAGGCCAGACCTACAAGTGCAAGGCCGGCAACGTGCCCGTCACCTGGCTGCCCAAAGCCGTGGGCAAGTGGAACAGCCTGTTTCTGGACAGCGACCAGACCCCGTGGGAAGACGACATCGCCTGCGCCCGCGCAGCCTTTGCCGCGCTGAACGTGGAAGTACGTTGCGCGCCGGGGACGTGGGTCGAAGAAGAAGGCGAAGAGACAGCGGATCGCTGGATGCGCATCAGCGCTGATGGTGAAGAAGAAATCACCTGGAAAACCGCTTAACAACGACACGCATAACCTGTGGGAGCGGGCTTGCCCGCGAAGGCGGCGGCACATCCAGAATAGATGTGACTGACAAACCGCTTTCGCGGGCAAGCCCGCTCCCACAGTGTTTTTTGGTGATCCAAAGAGTGCGAGTTACAGCCCCACCACATCCTCAGCCTGCAAACCCTTCTCGCCGGTCACCACGGCATATTCAACCTGCTGACCTTCAGCCAGCGAACGGTGCCCTTCGCCACGAATCGCGCGGTAGTGCACGAACACGTCCACCCCGTCCTCGCGTTGAATAAAGCCGTAGCCCTTGGCGTCGTTGAACCACTTCACGTTGCCGGTTTCGCGTGTTGCCATTTGTTCATACTCCCTTTTTATTATTGATCGGGCTTTTCGCAGGAAAGCCTTCAGGAACGTCAATCTGCGCGCGACGTCCCAGCAAGGGCTTCGACGGCAGACGGCCGAGTATATGACAGGCAGCGAAACTCTCAACTCAACTTTACTTAGGCGCTTTTTTGCCGATTTTCGACGAATCCGGCACACTGTCGCCCTCCCGAGCAAACGCTCGGTTTTACTCACTCACGCAGAAGCCGTATGACCCGCTCCCCGTTCCGCCGTCTTGTGTTT
This sequence comes from Pseudomonas sp. C9, assembly GCF_002000165.1. Lineage (NCBI taxonomy): Bacteria > Pseudomonadati > Pseudomonadota > Gammaproteobacteria > Pseudomonadales > Pseudomonadaceae > Pseudomonas > Pseudomonas sp. C9. The sequence continues at coordinate 1,901,724 of NZ_MPAK01000001.1, forward strand.
GGCACCCTGCGTCGACTGTTGTACCTCTGGGTTCGCTCGGAGACGATCAACCAGTCGTCGTTCACCCTCAACCTCGACCGCAGTCGTCCGGTGTTCTACGTCCTGCAAAACCCTTCGCTGACCGACCTCGCCGTGGTCGACACCGAATGCAGCAAGGCTGGCCTGCCCCGCCCGGTACTGCCGGTTTCAGTGGGTAACCTGCTGGAACCCGCCGCGTTCTTTTACCTGACACCGGAGCCCGACTGGCTCGGTCGACAGGACAAACGCGGCGCGCCGCCAACCCTGACCCGCCTGGTCAGCGCCCTGAGCCAGAATGGCGCCGAAGACGCGCAGATCATTCCGGTCAGCGTGTTCTGGGGTCAGTCGCCGGACAGCGAATCGAGCCCGTGGAAACTGCTCTTCGCCGACAGTTGGGCCGTCACCGGTCGCCTGCGCCGCTTGCTGAGCATCATCGTGCTGGGGCGCAAGACGCGTGTGCAATTCTCTGCGCCGATTCACCTGCGCGAGCTGATCGATCACAACAAGGGCCACGAGCGCACCGTGCGCATGGCCCAGCGGATCCTGCGGGTGCACTTCCGCAATCTCAAAGCCGCCGTCATCGGCCCGGACATTTCGCACCGACGCAATTTGGTCAAAGGTTTGCTCAACCAGCCACTGGTCAAGCAAGCGATCCTCGATGAAGCCGAGCGCGAGAACATCTCCCCGGAGAAAGCCAAGGCCCAGGCCTTGCGTTACGGCAACGAAATCGCCTCGGACTACACCTACACCGCAATCCGCTTCATGGAAGTGGTGCTGAGCTGGTTCTGGAACAAGATCTACGACGGCATCAAGGTCAACAACATCGAAGGCGTGCAAAAAGTCGCCCCGGGTTACGAAGTGATCTACGTACCCTGCCACCGCAGCCACATCGACTACCTGCTGCTGTCCTATCTGCTGTTCCGCAATGGCCTGACCCCGCCGCACATCGCTGCCGGGATCAACCTCAACATGCCGGGGATCGGCGGCCTGCTGCGTCGCGGCGGTGCGTTCTTCATGCGCCGTACTTTCAAAGGCAACCCGCTGTACACCTCGGTGTTCAACGAATACCTGCACACCTTGTTTACCAAAGGCTTCCCGGTCGAGTACTTCGTCGAGGGCGGCCGTTCGCGCACCGGGCGCATGCTGCAACCGAAAACCGGGATGCTGGCGATTACCCTGCGCAGCTTTCTGCGTTCGTCGCGCATGCCCATCGTGTTTGTGCCGGTATACATCGGCTACGAGCGTGTGCTGGAGGGCCGGACCTACCTCGGCGAACTGCGTGGTGCGACCAAGAAGAAAGAGTCGATTTTCGATATTTTCAAAGTCATCGGCGCGCTCAAGCAGCGCTTCGGCCAAGTGGCGGTGAACTTCGGCGAGCCGATCAAACTGGCGGAATTCCTCGACAGCGAACAGCCGGACTGGCGCCAACAGGAGCTCGGCCCGCAATTCAAACCGGCCTGGCTCAACGAAACCACCAACCGTTTGGGCGAGAAAGTTGCGCAGCATCTGAACGAAGCCGCAGCGATCAATCCCGTGAACCTGGTGGCCCTGGCGTTGCTGTCCACCAGCCGATTGGCGCTGGATGATCGCGCCATGGCGCGAGTGCTGGACCTGTACCTCGCACTGTTGCGCAAGGTTCCGTATTCGCCGCACACCACACTGCCGGAAGGCGATGGTCGCGCACTGATCGAACACGTGAAGGACATGGACTTGCTGTCCGAGCAGAGCGATGCCCTGGGCAAGATTCTGTATCTGGACGAGCAGAACGCCGTCCTGATGACCTACTACCGCAACAACGTGCTGCACATTTTTGCGTTGCCGGCACTGCTCGCGAGTTTCTTCCAGAGCGCGTCGCGCATGAACCGCGAGCAGATCCTGCGTTACACCCGCGCACTGTATCCGTACCTGCAATCGGAACTGTTCATTCGCTGGTCCATGGATGAACTGGACGCGGTGATCGACCAATGGCTGGAAGCGTTCGTTGAACAAGGCCTGCTGCGTTTCGAAAACGATGTCTACCTGCGCCCCGCACCAAGCTCACGGCATTTCGTGCTGCTGACCTTGCTGTCGAAGAGCATCGCCCAGACCTTGCAGCGCTTTTATATGACCGTGTCCCTGCTGCTCAACAGCGGCCAGAACAGCATCAGCGCCGAAGAACTCGAAGACCTGTGCACAGTCATGGCCCAGCGCCTTTCGATCCTCCATGGCCTGAACGCCCCCGAGTTCTTCGACAAGAGCCTGTTCCGTCACTTCATCCAGACGATGCTTGATCTGGAGGTGCTCAAGCGCGACGAAGCTGGCAAGTTGAGCTATCACGAATTGCTCGGCGAACTGGCCGAAGGCGCGGCCAAACGGGTGTTGCCGGCGGAGATTCGATTGTCGATCCGTCAGGTTGCGTTGCACCGCAGTGAAGATGCGGCGGATCAGGCTTAGTTGGGTCAACAGTAACTTCCTGACAACAACTATAAAAACAGGGACGTTCTTATAGTTGTCCGATTATGGATTAATAGATCACTCCAAATAACCCACCACGATATGGATATCGCGATGAACTCATTAGATAACCCCACCCACTACATCACCCTGACATTTAGTTTGCCTGACGACTTTATGCCTCCCACCAGTGGTGAGGCCGAGACTTATATAAGCGTTCATACGGCAAACACTCAGTCCCCCATCAAAGTGGCGCAATCCCGTAAACCGATGCTGTACAGCGGCCGCTGGAATTTTTCATTTGCACACAGTTTTTCCGACGTCAGCGTCAAATACCGCGTGAGTGTCACCATGACCCACAACGGTGTGCCACTCCTGATCGACCTGGACCACTTCATCATTGTTCACCGCACGCCTCACCGCCAAACACTGCACCTGAGTCCGATCGGTCGCCTCTACATCCAGGCGCAAGAACCTCAAGCGGTGGAACCCGAACACGCGGTGACCATTGTTGCCCATGAGCACGACAATGCGACGGTGCAACTGACTCAAGTGCATATCAGTGAACAAATGGCAGAGGCGTTTTATCTGGAGTACGATCCGGACACTGTTGTGCCCGGTAAACGCTACACCCTGACGGCGACTGAAAATGAATACCGCAATGCAATCGAAGTCTATCCCGGCTCTGTTGTATTAAAACCCTTCAGCAAAGCCTGATAACCTTCGCGCCCACAATAAACCGGCGAAACGGCTGTCAACATCCGTTCCTCCTCAACCCGAACAAGGAAGCTGCCATGTTCCGCCCTACCCTTCGCTTCGCCGGCCTCTGCGCAGGCTTGATGATTTCTGCCAGCGCACTGGCGCTCTCGTTCAGCGACCTGTCGCAAAAAGACGCCACCGGCGGCCTCAAGGATGCCCTGACCCAAGGCGCGCAACTGGCCGTGAAACAGCTCGGCACACCGGGTGGTTTCAGCAACAACCCGGACGTGAAAATCGGACTGCCGGGCAAACTCGGCAAGGTCGCCAGCAAGATGAAGCAGTTCGGTATGGGCGATCAGGTCGACGAACTGGAAGCCAGCATGAACAAAGCGGCTGAAACCGCCGTGACCCAGGCCCAGCCGATCCTCGTGGACGCAGTAAAGAAGATGAGCGTGGAAGATGCCAAGGGCATCCTCAGCGGTGGCAACGACTCCGCCACTCAATACCTGAACAAAACCAGTCGCGAGCAGATCCGCGCCAGGTTCCTGCCCATCGTCAAGCAAGCCACCGACCAGGTTGGCCTCGCCAAACAGTACAACACGTTCGCGGGGCAGGCGGCGACCATGGGCGTGCTGGATGCGAAGAACGCCAACGTCGAAAACTACGTCACCGAGCAGGCGCTGAACGGCTTGTTCGAGATGATCGGCAAACAGGAAGAAACCATCCGCCAGAACCCGGCAGCGGCGGCGACCAGTCTGGCGAAGAAGGTGTTTGGCACGCTGTAACGTTCAGCGAATACCACACAAGAAAAAGCCCGCGGACCTTTCAGGTTCAGCGGGCTTTTTACTTAAATGGCTTCCATGACGGATGAAGTGACGGGTGCGGGCCGTAAAAAGAACACCCACTCACGCCCCATCTTGCGCTTCTCAAACACCTTCAGATCAACCAACCCGTTCAAGGTCGCCGAAGCAGTGTTGTAAGAACAGTCCAGGTTCTCCTTCACATTGACCGCCGTAAATTCCTTGGCCATGCCGCTCTTGGCCACTTGATAGACGGCACGCTGCTTTTCGGTGAGCTGGTTGAAAAAACCGGATGCCATCAACCAGCGATCAAAGCGTTCGGTGTAAGCCAGACTGTTGCGATAGGCGCTGGTAAAACCACTGACCGCCCGAAGGATCACCGAACACTGGAAATCGATGAAGTAGGTCAGGTCCAGTTCATCGGCCTCGGTATTCAAATACGAGCGTCCGTATTTCACCGGCGCGTTGCGTAGCAAAATGCTGATCGCAATGTATCGAAAGGCCGAAAAGTCATTCTTGAACATGAACCAGTAAAACAGCGCCCGCGCGACACGCCCGTTGCCATCGCGAAAAGGATGTTCATAACCCAAAGCAAAATGCAGCGCGATGCCTTTGATCAGCGGATGAAGATAGTCCGCACGGTTGGGATCGTTGTGGGGTTGATTGATCCATTTCGACAGCACCTGTAACCGTGCCACCAGCCCCGCTGCGGGCGGCGGGGTATGCACGGTGTTGCCCTCGCCGTCCTGTACCACCACATCATCGTTGCCTCGCAATTCTCCCGGCGAGTACTGCACGTCGTCGATGCCCTCGACACCAACACGATGCATCGCGGTGATGAGCTCAACACTCAGAGGCTCATAACGCTGCTCCCAAGCAAAGGTCATCATTTGGTAATTGCCAATGACCATTCGCTCATCTGGCGTTCGCGGCTGGCGATGACGCTTGAGCATATCCTTGGCCACCCGAGTGGTCGTTGCCGCGCCTTCGAGCTGGCTGCTGCTGATGGCCTCGTCTTCGATCAGATCATTGAGCAGATAACTGAAATGTGCGCGCTCACCAATCTGGCTGGTCATGTATTCCAACGCAGCGGTTGTGGCTTGCCGATCGACGGCTGAAATAGCCTTCTGCGCCAGCGGTGTCAGCAGGAAGTTGCCCCACTGGACCGGCTCGCCCAAAGGTAGAAGGCGGGAATACTGAGCCGTGCGGGCTTTTTTGACCAAAGCCCAGCACAACCTGGAATCCAGTCCTGGTGCCCAGCGGTAACGCAATTCATCGAATGGAAGATAGCGCCCCTGATCATCCAGCGGCTTGAGCAGGGCCAGGTAGTCCGAGAGGCGTTCCTTGTGGGGCGAGGTCATCAACAGGTCGAATACCGGATCGGTCCTCCCCGCCACAACAGGTGGTTTTTTCATGACGACTGTCTCAAAAACTCGTGAAATCGAGATTCGAGTACAGCATTCAGCCCCCTCTGACTCAATATCAGAGGGATCTGAAATACACGTAGGAAGTCAGACCGGTTCTTTCTTGACCCTGAACCACGCCGCATACAGCGCCGGCAGGAACAACAGCGTCAATGCCGTCGCCACGATCAGTCCCCCCATGATCGCCACCGCCATCGGCCCGAAGAATACACTGCGTGACAACGGGATCATGGCCAGCACCGCCGCGAGCGCGGTCAACACAATCGGGCGGAAGCGGCGCACGGTCGCCTCGATAATCGCTTGCCAGGGCTTGAGGCCTGCCGCGATGTCCTGCTCGATCTGGTCGACCAGAATCACCGAGTTGCGCATGATCATCCCGGACAACGCGATGGTCCCGAGCATGGCGACAAAACCGAACGGCTGACGGAACACCATCAGGAACAGCGTCACGCCGATCAGCCCCAACGGCGCGGTCAGAAACACCATTACCGTGCGTGAGAAACTGCGCAGTTGCAGCATCAGCAACGTCAGCACCACGACGATGAACAGCGGCACGCCGGCCTTCACCGAGTTCTGTCCGCGGGCAGAGTCTTCTACGGTGCCGCCCACGTCCAGCAAGTAACCGTCCGGCAGTTCGGCGCGTATCGGATCAAGCGTCGGCATGATCTGCTGCACCAGTGTGGCCGGTTGTTCCTTGCCATAAATGTCGGCGCGAACCGTCACGTTAGGCAGGCGATTGCGGTGCCAGATGATGCCTTCTTCGAAGCCATACTCCAGCGTCGCGATCTGCGACAGCGCAACGCTGCGGCCGTTGTCGGTCGGCACCGCCAGGCTCGGCAGCAACGACAGCTCGGTGCGCTCGTGCAGGGTGCCGCGCAGCAGAATCTCGATCAACTCGTTGTCTTCGCGGTACTGGCTGACGCTGGAGCCGGTCAGTGAACTTTGCAGGAACTTCGACAAGTTCGCCGTGCTCACGCCAAGCGCTCGGGCGCGGTCTTGATCGACGTTCAGGTACACCACTTTGCTGGGCTCCTCCCAGTCCAGGTGCACGTTGACCACGTGCGGATTCTCGCGAACCTTGGCCGCCACTTTACGGGCCAGTGCGCGAACTTCTTCGATGTGCTCACCGGTCACCCGGAACTGCACTGGATAACCAACAGGCGGCCCGTTCTCAAGACGCGTGACCCGTGAACGCAGGGCCGGAAATTTTTCGTTGAGGGTTTCGATCAACCAGGTGCGCAGGGTCTCACGCTCCTCGATGGTCTTGGCCAGAACCACAAACTGCGCGAAGCTCGCCGCAGGCAGTTGCTGATCCAGCGGCAGGTAAAAACGCGGTGAACCGGTGCCGACGTAAGCCACGTAATTGTCGATACCGGCGTGATCTTTCAACAAGCCTTCAAGGCGTTTGACTTCATCGGCGGTGTTACTCAGGGACGCGCCTTCGGCCAGTTTCAAATCGACCATCAGCTCCAGTCGACCCGACGCCGGGAAGAATTGCTGCGGCACGAAGCGGAACAACACCACCGAGGCAACGAACATCATGATCGTCAGCACGATCACCGTTTTGCGGCGGCGCACGCACCACTCCACCAGACGCCTGACCCGCTGATAGAACGGCGTGGCGTAAGGGTCCGGCTGACCCGCACCATGTTTGGCGGCATGAATTTTCGCCAGATCCGGCAGGAGTTTTTCCCCCAGGTACGGCACGAACACCACGGCGGCCACCCACGAGGCCAGCAACGCAATGGTCACCACCTGGAAAATCGAGCGGGTGTATTCGCCGGTGCCCGACTGCGCAGTGGCAATCGGCAGGAACCCGGCGGCGGTGATCAGCGTACCGGTGAGCATCGGGAATGCGGTGCTGGTCCAGGCATAACTGGCCGCTTTGACGCGGTCGAAGCCCTGCTCCATTTTGATCGCCATCATTTCCACGGCGATGATCGCGTCGTCCACCAGCAAACCCAGCGCCAGCACCAGCGCACCAAGGGAAATCTTGTGCAGGCCGATTCCCAGGTAATACATGCAAGCAAAAGTCATCGCCAACACCAGCGGAATCGCCAGCGCCACCACCATGCCGGTACGCACGCCGAGTGAGAAAAAGCTCACCAGCAACACAATCGCCAAGGCTTCGACCAGCACTTGAACGAATTCGCCGACCCCGGTTTTCACCGCGGCAGGTTGATCCGATACTTTGCGCAGTTGCATGCCGGCCGGAAGGTTTTTCTGGATGCGGTCGAACTCGACTTCCAGGGCCTTGCCCAGCACCAGAATGTCGCCGCCGTCCTTCATCGCGACGGCCAGACCGATGGCATTTTCCGCCATGAAGCGCATGCGCGGCGCTGGAGGATCGTTGAAGCCACGGCGAACGTCCGCCACATCGGAAATGCGGAACGTACGATCACCGACGCGGATAGGGAAGTTCTTGATCTCGTCGACTGTCTGAAAATTCCCCGAGACCCGTAGCTGCAAGCGCTCACTGGTGGTTTCGAAGAACCCCGCCGTCGACACTGCGTTCTGCTCTTCCAACGCTTGCTGCACAGCGGCCAACGGCAAGCCTAGGGTGGCGAGTTTGACGTTGGAGAGATCGATCCAGATCTTCTCGTCCTGCAGCCCGAGCAACTCGACCTTGCCCACGTCCTTGACCCGTTGCAGCTGGATCTGGATACGGTCGGCGTAATCCTTCAACACCGCATAGTCAAAACCGTCGCCAGTCAGGGCGTAGATATTGCCGAAGGTGGTGCCGAATTCATCGTTGAAAAAAGGCCCCTGAATGCCCGGCGGCAGGGTGTGACGGATGTCGCTGATCTTCTTGCGGACCTGATACCAGAGCTCGGGAATGTCGACCGAGTGCATGGAATCGCGAGCGATAAACGTCACTTGGGACTCACCCGGGCGCGAGAACGAGACGATGCGCTCGTACTCGCCGGTTTCCATCAGCTTCTTCTCAATGCGCTCGGTCACCTGGCGCGACACTTCCTCGGCCGTGGCCCCCGGCCAATTGGTGCGTATAACCATCGCCTTGAAGGTAAAAGGCGGGTCTTCGCTTTGGCCGAGTTTGGTGTAGGACAGTGCGCCGACGATTGCCAGCAAAAGCATCAGAAACAGTACGATCTGGCGATTACGCAACGCCCATTCGGAAAGGTTGAAGCGCATCGGGGATTACTCCTTGTCCGCCAGATTGACCACGCGATTGGAGCGATCCACCGGGCGCACTTGCTGCCCGTCATGAAGCACATGAACACCGGCGGCCACGACCCAGTCGCTGGCGTTCAGGCCTTCGAGCACCGGCACGGTTTTCTCGCCGAACGCACCGACCCGCACCGGGGCTTTTTTCAAGGTGTTATTGGCGTTGAGTACCCAAACGTACGTCGCGCCGTTTTCTGCGGTGACGGCCGACAAAGGCACCGACAACGCCACCACTTCAGCGGTCTGGATAAACACCCGGGCGCTCTGGCCGAGTTCAGCGGTGACCTTGCCGGAGGTGAACGCGATGCGCGCGGCAAAGGTGCGCGACTTCGGATCGGCCGCCGGTGACAACTCACGAATGCGGCCACTGAAACGTTGATCGGGCTGAGTCCAGAGTTCTACCGACACCGGCTGCCCGACCTTGAAGCGACCGAAGCTCTGTTCCGGCAGGCTGATCAACACTTCACGTTCGCCATCGGTGGCAATGGTGAACACGGTTTGCCCAGCGGCCACCACTTGCCCGACTTCCACAGCCCGTTTGGCCACCACGCCATCCTGAGGCGCGCGCAGCACCGCGTAACTTGCCTGGTTGGTCGAGACGTTGAATTCGGCTTTGATTTGGTTGAGGCGTGCTTCACCGGATCGGTAAAGGTTTTCGGCATTGTCGTACTGCGAGCGGCTGACCATCTGACGGTCCATCAGGGTCTTGTAGCGATCCCGCTCGGCGCGTACCAGGCTCAGATTGGCCTCGGCGGCGGCGACTTGGGCGCGGGCGGCATCCAGTTGCAGGCGTACGTCTTGCGGATCGAGTTCGGCCAGAGGTTGGTCGGCCTTGACGCGCTGCCCTTCCTCGACCAGTCGTCGGCTGACCTTGCCGCCAATGCGGAACGCCAGGTCCGGCTCATAACGAGCCCGTACTTCACCGGGATAGCTTTCCATCGCCTGCGCCGAAGGCTCTGGCTGAACCACCATGGCCGGGCGCACGCTGACTTGAGGCGCCTCTTCGTGACCACACGCAGACAGAAAAAAAGCCAGGGACACTGGCAACGCGAGGGGCAAGGCATAGCGGAACATGGTGAAGGACCTTTCGCTAATGGTGCTTGGAATAATTATACTGACGAGTATGTTATTAATAGCAAACTCACCAGTCCAGTAATAAAAGCGAATATGCCGAACAATCTTTCAGCACCCAATGGCCCAGGCAGACCCAAGGATTTGGCCAAGCGCCAGGCCATTCTCGATGCGGCGAAAACGCTGTTTCTGACCAAGGGCTATGCCAACACCAGCATGGATGCCGTCGCAGCTGAGGCCGGTGTGTCAAAGCTGACCGTGTACAGCCACTTCAACGACAAGGAGACGCTGTTCTCCACCGCCGTTGTCGCCAAATGCGAGGAGCAGCTACCAACGCTGTTTTTTGAACTGCCGGACGGCGTAGCGGTAGAAACGGTACTGCTGAACATCGCACGCGGTTTCCATCAACTGATCAACAGTGATGAATCGGTGAACCTGCACCGATTGATGATGAACCTGGGCAGCCAGGACCCGAAACTCGCGCAGATCTTCTTCGAAGCCGGGCCGCAACGCATGCTGCATGGCATGGAGCGGTTGCTGGCCAAGATTGATCAAAGTGGTGTGTTGAGCATCGATAAACCGCGCAATGCGGCCGAGCACTTTTTCTGCCTGCTCAAGGGCGCGGGGAATTTTCGGTTGCTGTATGGCTGCGGCGAGCCGGTGGTCGGGGACGCGGCCGAGGAGCACGTGCAGGAAGTGGTGGGGTTGTTTATGCGGGCTTATCGACCCGAGCCAGCCTGATATAAATCGGGTGTCTGGTCTGGCGCCTTCGCGAGCAGGCTCACTCCTACACTGGATCTATGCAACACCGTAAATCCCCTGTAGGAGTGAGCCTGCTCGCGATGAAGGCGACTCGGTTTTAAGGCTTGAGCGCCTTCTTCGGATAAATGTCATACCGGCTGGATTTACCGTCCAACGCATGACTCGGTTTCGGCCCGGCAATGCAGGGCGCCTTGCGCGGCCGCTTGACCACCACCCGATGACTGGCCAGCGCCAGCGCGGCTTCCAGCAGTGCTGGCGCATCCGGGTCATCGCCCACCAACGGCCGGAACAGACGCATTTCCTTTTTCACCAACGCGGTTTTCTCACGGTGCGGAAACATCGGGTCGAGGTAGATCACCTGCGGCGGCTCGCCCTCCCAATTGCGCATCACCTCAATGGAATTGCCCTTGAGCAAATGCATCCGCGCCACGATGGGCGCCACGTCGAAATCTTCCGCACCGCGCGCCAGGCCATCCTCAAGCAAGGCCCCGATCAGCGGCTGACGTTCGATCAGACTCATCTCGCAGCCCAGGCTCGCCAGCACGAACGCATCCTTGCCCAGCCCCGCCGTGGCATCCAGCACGCGGGGACGCACGCCCTGCGCGATGCCAACGGCCTTGGCGATCATCTGCCCGGTGCCGCCACCGAACAACCGGCGATGAGCCGCCCCGCCTTCGACGAAGTCCACCCGCACCGGGCCCGGCGCATCCGCCCCAAGCTGTTGCAACTGCAAACCCTGCTCGCCGACCTGCAAGGCAAACTCGCCATCATCCACTTGCAGCGGTAAGCCCAGGCGCTCGGCCCATTGCTCGGCTTGTGGCTGAAAGGTCGTGCCCAAGGCCTCGACATGGATGCGGCAAACCGCCGGTTGATCAATCATCGGAAAACACGCTCAAAAAATTAATGATCGGCAAAAACGGCCGATAACAAAACTAACGGGCATTTTGCCAGAGCTGAGCGTCGACCGAGAGAAATGTCAGACTTTCAACCCACAATCACAGGTTTTATCTCGCCCTACGGCGATTACAACCTGCGAAACACCCAGGCGTTGGGCGGTGTCAGTCACCTGTGGCAAGATTTTTTTGCCCGGGCGATGGCCGATCAGCCGGGTGACGGGGTTCCTGAATCGCTCAAATTTCCACCGGTTGATCTGGAAAGCCCGGTCGAACCCACGGTGGGCAGCGAGTTGTTGGCGCACATCGTCTCGCAGCGTGAATGCAACGTGACAGAAACCGTGGTTCGCCCGCCAGAGCCGCTGTTCTTGCCGATTGCCGAGTTCGAAATGGACCTGGCCGACAAACCGGCCCCACCCTTCCCGCCTGAAGAAATCGTCGTTCAGCAAAAACAGCAGGACTTCGAAAGCGGCTGGGTCCGTCCAATCGTGCTCACCGCCGGTCAACCTGTACCGCAAGCTGGCCCGGCGCCACAACCGCGCCCGCTGCACCTGCCGATCGCCGAATTCGAAATGGACCTGCTCGACAAACCGTTCCCGCCGTTCTCCCCCGAAGAGCTGGTGGAACAACAGAAACAGTTCGATTTCGATAACGGTTGGGCTCGCCCGATCGTTCTGCAAAACCTGCGCATCGCCGCCTGACCTTCAATAACAGGCCCTCAGCGACACCCCATCGTCAGCCTTTGAACAGTTGATTGGCCTTCGCGTACGGCATGGATCGCGAGGTAAACCCGAAGGTGCCCGATGTCTTGATCTCTTCGGCCGCACGGAAAAACTCGCCATACGCTGCCAACGCCAGCGCCGAACCGACGCTGATACGTTTGACGCCCATCTCGCTCAACTGCTCGACCGTCAACTTGAGCCCGCCAGACATCAACACATTGACCGGTTTGGGCGCCACGGCACGAACCACCGCCAAGACGTCTTCGGCACTGCGCAGTCCCGGTGCGTAGAGCACGTCGGCCCCCGCCTCGGCGAACGCCTGCAAGCGGCGGATGGTGTCGGCGAGATCGGGATTGCCGTGCAGGAAGTTCTCGGCACGCGCGGTCAGCATGAAGGGGAAAGGCAGGCTGCGCGCCGCGGCCACGGCGGCTTCAACGCGCGCCACCGCATGTTCGAAACAGTAGATCGGCGCCGCTTCACGGCCCGTGGCATCTTCGATAGAACCGCCGACCGCACCGGCCTCAGCCGCGCGCAGAATGCTCTTGGCGCATTCGACGGGGTCATCGGCAAAGCCATTTTCCAGATCCACCGCCACGGGCAGATTCGTCGCTGCGACAATCGCGCGGACATTTGCCAGCGTATCGTCCAGAGCCATTGCGCCATCGGGGCGCGCATTGGAAAAGGCATAACCGGCACTGGTGGTGGCCAGCGCCTCGAAGCCGAGACTGGCGAGCATTTTCGCCGAGCCGGCGTCCCACGGGTTGGGAATGACAAAAGCCCCGGCGCGTTCGTGCAGTGCTTTGAACGCCTGGGCTCGAAGGGTTTGCGCATCCATTGGGCAGGCTCCTGAAAAGGGGAAAAAACCGCCTCAGAGCAAGCCAAGTTGCTCCACTGCGGGTTCTCTGTATAGCTCAGGCAGCGGCGGCAGGCCAGGCAAACGCAACATCAGTTGTGCGTGAAAACGTTGCGCCAGCTTGGCGGCCAGCAGGTTGTCTGCGGTGTGCAGGAAGATGTACGGCGTACGGCCCTCTTCGATCCACGCGGCGATTTTCTCGACCCACGGCACCAGGAACGGATCGTTGGCTTCCAGCTGCGGATGGCCGATGAAGCGCACTTGCGGGAATTGTGTGAACGCCGCCGGACGTGGCGGCACTTTGGGCTTTTTCGATTGGGCGTGGAGCACCGACGGATCGGTCGACACACAACTGAACAGCGCTCGCGGATCGAGGCAGATGCGCTCGACACCGCGATCCATCAACAATCGATTGAGCATTCGCTCGGCATCGCCTTTGGCGAAGAACGCGTCATGGCGCACCTCGACGGCCAGAGGTCGCTCCAGCCCATCAATGAAAGCGGCCAGTTCCGGCAACCGTTGCGGCGTGAAGCTTTTCGACAATTGCAGCCACAACGGCGAAACCCGCGCGCCCAAAGGGCTGAGCAACTTCACGAAAGTTTCGGCGGCGGTCAGTTGTTCGCGCAGGTCACCACCATGGCTGATGTCACCGGGGAACTTGGCGGTAAAACGAAAGTGTTCGGGCATGACCTCGGCCCAACGCTGCACAGTCGAGGCAGCCGGGCTCGCGTAGAAGGTCGTATTGCCTTCTACGGCATTGAATACTTGGGTATAGAAATTTAGAAATTCAGCAGGTTTGGCGTCTGGCGGATAGAGGTAATCGCGCCAGGCGTTTTCACTCCAGGACGGGCAGCCGAGGTAGTAAGGCTGCCCCATCAGATGTACAGGTCGAGGCCCAGCACATCCGTATCCCAATCGACAAAAGTGGCCGTGCTCAGGTAGCTGGCGAGTGCCGTAGCAACGCTTTTGCTCATGGCGCGGTGGTAGATCATGTCTTGTTGGCGAGCCGGGAGATTGCTCAGGCGTTGCGCGGAGGCTTTGGCGGCACGGGCAGCCATTTGCTCTTCGGATGGAATTTCCAGCTCGCCGTCGATATCAACGTAATCGTCTTCCGCCACAGGGCCTTTGCGAGCCTTGCGCTTGATGGGGTAGGACTGAGAGGAAACGCCGTCTATACGCATGAGTACATGTCCGGTATCAGTGATGGCAGTTTAGTGGCGCATTTCCCACTTCGCAAACCGCCGAGTGATAACTAGAACACAGAAAACGGAAAAGGTTTAAAAACAGGAGGTATAAATCGACGATTGGCTGCGCTGGATAGATCGCCATCGCGGGCAAGCCACGCGCCCACAGGATCTACGCTACCCCTTGTGGGAGCGGGCTTGCCCGCGATGGAACCAACCCGGTGCTGGATATCAACGGGCTTTGGGCGTCGCCACTTTGTCGCGCAGGTAAACCGGCTGAGCCTGATCCGCGACAATCGCCTCGCCGCGCTCCCAGGCAAACCGCGCCAGTGTCAGCAGGTCTTCGGCATGCGGCAGCATGCCCGCGTCCTGCCCGGTCAGGTTCACGGCAATGCGCTCGGCATAACCCCAACCCGTGCCGGCACCGAACCACTCACCGCTGGCATCCGCCGGCAACGCCGCCGCTTCGGGTGGCAACACGGCTTCATTGCCCGCCAGGCGCATTTCCCCGGCCGTTTCGCGATAGCAGCCCCAGTACACTTCATCCATCCGCGCGTCGATTGCCGCGGCGACCTGGCTCACACCGTGTTCGCGATAGGCGCGTTGCGCCAGTACGGCCAGGTTCGACACCGGCAACACCGGGCGATCCAGCGCAAACGCCAGGCCCTGGACCACGCCGATGGCGATCCGCACACCCGTAAAGGCGCCCGGCCCGCGACCAAATGCGATGGCATCGACGGCTTGCAAGGTGGTCCCGGCGTCGGCGAGCAATTGCTGGATCATCGGCAACAGCTTCTGGGCATGCAGGCGCGGAATCACCTCGTAATGGCTCGTGACTTTGCCGTCATGCAGCAAGGCAACGGAGCAAGCTTCGGTCGCGGTGTCCAGGGCCAGCAAGGTGCTCATCGATGTATCCGTAAGAGAATTCAGAAAAAGTTCGCCAGTATAAACAACTACGGCCCGCAAGCGGGCCGTAGAAGATGAAGCGGTTATCAGCTCAGTGCTTCAAGCACCTTGGCCGTGATCGCTTCAACCGAACCGACGCCAGGGATGTGGCTGTACTTCGGCTTGCCATTGGCAGCGGACAGATTCTGGTAGAACGCTACCAGTGGTTTGGTCTGGGAGTGGTAGACCGACAGGCGATGACGCACGGTTTCTTCGGTGTCGTCCTTGCGCTGCACCAGCTCTTCACCGGTGATGTCGTCCTTGCCGGCAATTTTTGGCGGGTTGTAGACGATGTGGTACACGCGGCCGCTGGCTTCGTGAACGCGGCGACCGGCGATGCGCTGGACGATTTCTTCGTCTTCGACGGCGATTTCGACCACGGCATCCAGCTCGACGCCAGCGGTTACCAACGCTTCAGCCTGAGGAATGGTGCGCGGGAAACCGTCGAACAGGAAACCCTTGGCGCAGTCGGCTTGAGCGATACGGTCCTTGACCAGTGCGATGATCAGGTCATCGGAGACCAGACCGCCAGCATCCATGATGCCCTTGGCCTTGAGGCCCAGCTCAGTGCCGGCCTTGACGGCTGCACGCAACATGTCGCCAGTGGAGATTTGCGGAATGCCGAATTTCTCGGTGATGAACTGTGCCTGAGTACCTTTACCGGCCCCGGGAGCTCCCAGCAGAATGACGCGCATCGATGTGCTCCTCAATTTTTTATATGGATATCGTCAGATTCGCCTCGTGGGGCCAATCTCAAAAATAGGGTCGTGGCCGCCCAAACGGCCAAAGGCTGCTCAAGATACACAGCAGTTCCTGCCCACACAAGCCGCCGAAAGTCGGAGAAACCGGCGCCTGTCATGCCCCTTCGATGAAGTGCTCCAAGTCGCAACCCCATCATTAACTGTCGCCTGACCGACCTTTCAACACCTTCACCGACAGGCACTCGACGCCTGCGTCGAGTGCCTCGCCCCACGGCAAAAACCTTAGCCGGTATTTCGCAAACCGGCGGCAATCCCCGCCACAGACACCAGCAGCGCCTGTTCTACAGGGCTGCCCTGCGCCACGTCCTGCTGCCGCGAACGTGCCAGCAACTCCGCCTGCAATAGATGAAGCGGGTCGAGGTAAGTGTTGCGTAACCGGATGAATTCAAGGGTGTCTGGGCTATGTGCCAGCAGCTGCGACTGACCGGTCAACCCCAGCACCACTGCGCAGGCCTGCGACAATAGGTCGCGTAAATGCACACCTAAAGGAAGCAAATCCGGCTCGACCAGGCGTTCATCGTAGGATCGGGCGATGTCAGCGTCCGCTTTGGCCAGGACCATTTCCAGCATGTCGATGCGGGTGCGGAAGAACGGCCATTGCTCACGCATCTGCCCTAACAACTCGCCTTCACCGCGCTCCAGCGCCTTGCTCAATGCCGCTTCCCAACCCAACCAGGCCGGTAACATCAGGCGGGTCTGGGTCCAGCCGAAAATCCACGGAATGGCGCGCAGGCTTTCGATCCCGCCGGCGCGACGTTTGGCCGGGCGGCTGCCCAACGGCAAACGTCCCAGTTCCTGTTCCGGGGTCGACTGGCGGAAATACTCGACGAATTGCGGGTTCTCCCGCACGACGGCGCGGTACGCCTTGACGCCATCGTCGGCCAGTTCGTCCATCAAATGACGCCATGCCGGCTCAGGTGGCGGCGGTGGTAGCAGGGTCGCTTCCAGCACCGCCGCCAGGTACAGATTGAGGTTTTGCTCGGCGATGTCCGGCAGGCCGAATTTGAATCGAATCATTTCCCCTTGCTCGGTGGTGCGGAAACGCCCCGCGACCGACCCTGGCGGCTGCGACAGAATCGCCGCATGCGCCGGCCCACCGCCACGCCCCACGGTGCCGCCGCGACCATGGAACAACAGCAGCTCCACTTGCTGTTCACGGCAGATGTCGACCAAGCGTTCCTGCGCCCGGTACTGCGCCCACGCCGCCGCCGTTGTGCCGGCATCCTTGGCCGAGTCGGAGTAACCGATCATCACTTCTTGCGGGCCTTGCAAGCGCGCGCGATAGCCCGGCAGCAGCAACAGTTTTTCGATCACCGGACCAGCGTTATCAAGGTCGGCCAGGGTTTCGAACAACGGCACCACGCGCATCGGCCGCAGCACGCCGGCCTCTTTGAGCAGCAGTTGCACGGCGAGCACGTCGGACGCCGCACCGGCCATGGAAATCACGTATGAACCGAGCGATGCACCGGGAGCGGCGGCCACTTCCCTGCAGGTCGCCAGCACTTCGGCGGTGTCGGCCGACGGTTTGAAGTACGCCGGCAGCAATGGCCGACGATTGTTCAGTTCACGCATCAGGAACTCGATGCGCACATCCTCGCTCCAGTCTTCGTAGCGACCCAGGCCCAGGTAATCGGTGATTTCGGTCATGGCCGAGGTGTGCCGCGACGAATCCTGACGCACATCGAGGCGCACCAGAAACAGGCCGAACGTCACCGCCCGGCGCAGGCAATCGAGCAGCGGGCCATCGGCGATCACCCCCATGCCGCACTCATGCAGCGAGTGGTAGCACAGCTCCAGTGGATCCAGCAGTTCGCGGTTGTTTTGCAGTACATCGGGCGGTGCGGGGGTGGCGGTCGTCAACGACGCATGCGCCCAGTTGCGCGTCGCACGCAAGCGTTCACGCAGCTGTTTGAGCACGGCGCGATACGGCTCGGCGCTGTCCCTGGCCTTGGCTTTCAACGCCTCGCTGGCTTGTTGCATCGACAGCTCGGCCGCCAGGTGATCGACATCACGCACATACAAATCGGCCGCCATCCAGCGCGCCAGCAACAACACTTCACGGGTGACGGTCGCGGTCACGTTGGGGTTGCCATCGCGGTCGCCGCCCATCCACGAGGCGAAGCGAATCGGCGCGGCCTGTAGCGGCAAGCGCAGGCCGGTAGCGTCATACAGGGCTTTATCGGCCTTGCGCAGGTAATTGGGGATCGCCTGCCACAGCGAATGTTCGATCACCGCGAAGCCCCACTTGGCTTCGTCTACCGGCGTCGGGCGGGTGCGGCGGATTTCTTCGGTATGCCAGGCTTCGGCGATCAGGCGCTGTAGTTTCGCGTGGATCTGTTCGCGTTCGGCTGGGGTCAGGTCGCGGTGATCTTGTGCGGCCAGTTGCGCGGCGATGGCGTCGTACTTCTGGATCAGTGTGCGGCGCGCCACTTCGGTGGGGTGCGCGGTCAGCACCAGCTCGATGTCCAGTCGCCCCAATTGCCGGGCCAGGGAATCGGCACTGTGGCCTTCGGCGCGCAAGCGAGCGAGCAGTTCCGGCAGCACGCGCGCCTCGAACGGCGCGGGTTGCGACGCTTCGCGGCGATGAATCAACTGATATTGCTCGGCAATGTTGGCCAGGTTGAGAAACTGGTTGAACGCCCGCGCCACCGGCAGCAATTCGTCTTCGCTCAATTGGTTGAGGCTGGCGCTCAGTTCGGCGTCCACCGAACCGCGACGGTCGGCCTTGGCGCCCTTGCGGATCTGCTCGATCTTGTCGAGAAAGCCGTCCCCGTACTGTTCACGAATGGTGTTGCCCAGCAGCTCACCCAACAGGTGAACGTCTTCGCGCAAGCGTGCATCAATATCGGTCATCAGCAGTTCTCCAGCAAAAAATCCGGGCGGCCATGAACATCATGCTTTGCCCAAGAGTGCCGCCGTAAAGCCGTTCTTACAAGCAAACGACGAAGGGACTTTAAACTCACGGTGCAGAAGCTAGTCTGAAGAGGAAGCCGCACAACGGCTTTCGCCGGCCACTGCCGGACTCTGAAACGGCCTGCCACGAGCAGGAACGCATTGAGGTCACTATGAAAATTCGCGAGCTTGCCCAGCATTGGGAAGAAAACGCCAAGGGTCGCCTGACCGAGACGGGCTACACGATTCATCTGGACGTGGAGGCCGCCGCACGGCTGGCGGCGATCACCGAGATGTACCCCAAACGCCAACCCGAAGAACTGCTGGGCGAGTTGATCGGCGCCGCTCTGGAAGAGCTCGAAAAAAGCTTTCCGTACGTGAAGGGCTCGACGGTTGTGGCCACCGATGAAGAAGGTGACCCGCTGTACGAAGACGTCGGTCCGACGCCGCGTTTTCTCGCGTTGTCCCGTCGTCATCTGCACGATTTGTCGGCTGGTAACGACAAGCAAAAACACTGATCCAGCCGCGATGAAACGGTGGGAGCGAACGTGCTCCCACACTGGATCTTGGGTGATGACAAATCCCGGTTACTGTTCCAGTTTCTGCGGGGTTTCCTGGCCCATGCAGCGCACGGCTTTTTTCTTGCTGTCGATCAGCACACCGGTCAGGCCTTTTTGCTCGGTGTCGAACAATACCAGCACGCCGTCGACGCATTGCGCGACCTGGGCCGCCGGTTCCAGCGAGACTTTGTAGTCTTCGCCCGGAATGGTTTTAAGCATCGTGAATTCGTTGAGCAGCAACGCATCCTCAGGCTTGGCGAAATGCAGGTAGCCGTACCACCACAGGGCACCGACAGTGCTGAGGATGCTGCAGATACCGGTGATGATCAGCGGGATGGCGTTACGTTCTTCACTCATTGCGGACTCTCTGGTGGTTCATCTTCAGAATGTTTGGGCGCCGGGTAATTGGGGATTTCACCCAGGCGGCGCAGGCCGTTGAAATGCTGCGGATCGTCGAGATAACGCAACATGACGGTTCGCCAGACCGGGTCGGCGAACGTCTGCACATGCCCCCCTCGGGTCAGTTGCAGCACCCGTGGCGGCGGCGCAGCTTGATACAGACGGATGCCGTTGGAAAGGGGCACGATCGGATCGTCGATGCTGTGGTAGAGCAGTTTCGGTACGCCGTTGAGCTGTGGCATCAAGTTGATCGCGCTGTCGCCGTCCGGCACCAGCCACGACAACGGCACCTGGACTGCCCAGGTCAACCATGAGGTACTCAGGGCAAACTGGCCAACACTTCGATAGCTGGCGGGCGCACCGTCAAGGACCAGCGCCTTGAGTTGCTTCTGGCGCTCAGGGTGTTGAACAAGGTAGTGCACGGCCATCGAGCCACCGAGGCTTTGACCGAGCAGGATCAATGGTTTGCCTTTGACCTCGGGTGCCTGATCAAGCCATTTGAACGCCGCGTCTATGTCCAGATAGAGTGCCGGCAGGCTCGGTTTCCCTTCGGATAAACCATAGCCGCGATAGTCGATCAGCAGCACTTGATAGCCTTCCTTGGGCAACCACCAGCTCCCCCCCAGATGCATCGGCAGGTTGCCACCGTTGCCGTGTAAATGCAGGACAGTGCCTTTGACCTCGACACCTTTTTTCGCCGGCAGCCACCAGGCATTCAGCTTGACGCCGTCGGCGGTGACCAGGGTGACATCGCGGTACTCGAGATCAGCTTTATCCGGGGTAAACAACTGCCCGGGCTCAGGGTAGAACAGCAGCGAGCTGCAGCCGCTCAAGGTCAGAAGCAGACAAACAATGCCGAGGAATCTCATCCGTTGAAACCTCGCGAGAATAAGGGTTGAAACACTGGGTCTGTAGGAGCCGAGCTTGCTCGCGATAGCGGTATGTCAGGCGATACACAGGTTGAATGTAATTGCGCCATCGCGAGCAAGCTCGGCTCCTAAAGGGGACCTCATGGTTCACAGGATGTTGGAGTAATCCGCCTCGATCCGGTCCAGGCTCAGGTGGTTGAGGAAGTTGGAGAAGCACATCCACGCCGACAGCGCGTTCAGGTCGCGGAACTGTTCGGGCAAGTACTTGGGTGGCACCACCAATCCTTCATCGACCAACTGGCGCAAGGTGCGCATGTCTTCCAGCGTGGTCTTGCCGCAAAACAGTAGCGGTATCTGCTCCAGCTTGCCTTTGCGCACCGCCAACTGAATGTAGTTGTAAATCATGATGAAGCCCTTGAGGTAGGACAAGTCTTTGGTAAATGGCAGACCTGTCGGCACCGAGCCACGGAAAACGCGACTGGTGTTGCTGTAGCTCTCGGGCATTTCAAACCCTTGCTCACGGAAAAACTCGAACACCTGCAGGAAGTCCGCGCCCTCCTCCACCATGTGAATGGCGCGGGTGCGGTTGGTCAGTTTGCGCAGGCGACTCGGGTAGGACGCGAAGGTGATGATTTCCATCAGGATCGCCAGGCCTTCCTGCGTCACCGTCGAGGACGGCGGGCCCTTGGCCAGAAAGGTGCAGATCGGCTGGTTCAGACCATTGAGCGTGGTGCCTACGTGCACCAGCCCTTCGTGAACCTCCAGGGCTCGCACGTCGCGGTCGTTGAACATCGCGTCGGAGCGGATCTTGATGTAGTCGGCCCCCGCTGCCGCATCGGCGACGATGCCGTCGGACTCAAACACCCGAATGGTTTCCTCGGCCTCGCCAAACACCTTGTTCAAACGATGCTGCAGCATCGCGACAGCGTCCTTGGCGGTCAGCGTCTTCGGTTCATCCTTGAGATCGCCACGGCCATCAATATTGTTCAGGTAATCGGAGAGCATCAGGCCCAGGTCGGACAAGGTCGGGTCGCCAGCGTGAAACGCATCGGACGCGGCGCCATACAGCTCCTGGGAAATCAGCCCGAAATCCTCGGTGCCGCGCGCTTCGAGCATGCGCACCACCATGCGGTATTCCTTGCACATGCGACGCATGATCTGGCCGACCGGATTGAACTGGCCGAGCTGGCGGGTGATGTCGCGCTCGATGTTCTGGAACTCCAGTTTCACCTGGCTGGAATCGAACGCCAGCGGCCGGTTCAGGTAATAGTCACGGTCCACGGCAGGCAATTCCTTGCCCTTGGCCTTGAGAAATTTCTGACGGATAGTGTCGTCCCACTTGACCGCATCAAGGACCCGAATCGGCGTCTGCGCCAGCACAATGCGATCGGACAAAATGCGTATCGTCTGCTGGTAATCGTCCACCCGAAACTCCTGTAGAAAAGCCGTTATGTACTGGGTTTATTTGCGTTTGGCCATGCGCTGATAGCGCACCGCTTCGACGAAGACATCGGAATTGGCCGGATCGTCGAGGTAAGTAAACACCTGATCCATCGAGTTGTTGACCAATACGCCGTCGCCGTCATCGGTCTGGAAGTCTTCGCCACTCAAGACTTTTTGTCCGAGGGCCTGGTTGATCTGCTCGAGGTCGAGGTTGTAGACCACCAGTTCATGTTGTTCAGTGAGCTCGAAACCGGCAATGGTGAAATGCCCGCCGAATTTGGCCGGCACCTTCGCCGACAAGTACCAGCGGCTGCCATGGCGCGAGACGGTGAAGGGATAGGCTTCACGTTCGCCGGGGGTTGCCTTGAAGTAACTGACCGCCTGATAGCGATTGTCGCCGATGCGCGTCAACTCAAGATTCATCGGTTCGCCCCAGGCGTTGGTGCTGGTCCATTTGCCGAGTAAACCTTTGGGCGCGGGGTCGCTTGCGGGCAGAGGCTCCTTGAAGGTCACCAGACAGCCACTGAGCAGCAACAACGACAAGGCGATCACTACGCCACGCCAGGCTTTCATTCAACACTCCCTATGAACACACGCAGCCCTGAACTGAACACCTGCCCCTGTGGGAGCGAGCTTGCTCGCGATAGCGGTGTGTCAGCCAACAGAGATGTTGAATGTCAGGCCGTCATCGCGAGCAAGCTCGCTCCCACAGGGTTTTGTGGCGCCCTCAGGGATTACACCGACGCGAGTACCAAGTGCATGTAACGATTGAGGATACCGAGCATTTCTTCTTCGCCCACAGGCTCCGCGTCGTTGAGCAAGCCCTGATACTCCATCCGTCCGATAATCGCCGTCAACACTTTGGCATCCTCTTGTGGCTCACGAGAACCCAATACCTCGAAAAGCTGGCACGTGCCCTGAAGGAGGATTTGCTGATGCGAGCGCACCAGTTCCGCCAGGCGCGGGTTCAACAAGGCCTCCTGACGGAACGCCTGTTCCGCCATCAAGTGTTCGCGACGGTTGATCAATTGCCGGTGAACGTAGTCCGCCATCAGCCGCGCGATATCGTCTGCCAGTTGCGCGCGCGCCTGCGGGCTGCCGTCGCCGCTGACCACCATCTCGCGCAGCAGGCCTTCGTTGTTCACCCACAACTTGGCCATGAACGCCGCACTGCGTTCCACGTATTGAGCGAAGGTATCGGTGAGCAAGTCATCGATATCCTTGAAGTAATAGGTCGTCGCCGACAACGGTACGCCGGCCTCGGCCGCCACCGCCCGGTGGCGTACGGCCCGCACGCCATCGCGCACGACAATGCGCATCGCCGCATCGAGAATGTCCTGTCGACGCTGCTCGCTGCCCTGTCGGCTGGCCTTGCGGCCCTGGTACTGAACACTTTCAGCGACCGCAGTGGCGATACCCGCTGCACCTTCTTGAGCCATTGCACGATTCACGACAGGTCTTTCCTCTCAGATGAAAGCAACAAATTGATACGTTTGTGCCAGACAGGCAATAAAAAGCCGCCTGAAAAGGCGGCTTTTTAATTGAAACACTTAAGCTTGCGGCCGCATGTGCGGGAACAGGATCACGTCGCGGATCGACGGCGAGTTGGTCAGCAGCATCACCAGACGGTCGATACCGATGCCTTCACCCGCCGTTGGCGGCATGCCGTATTCCAGCGCGCGCACGAAGTCGGCGTCGTAGTGCATGGCTTCGTCATCGCCCGCGTCCTTGTCAGCGACTTGCGCCATGAAACGCTCAGCCTGGTCTTCCGCGTCGTTCAACTCGGAGTAGGCGTTGGCGATTTCACGGCCGCCGATGAACAATTCGAAACGGTCGGTGACGTTCGGGTTGTCATCGTTGCGACGAGCCAGCGGCGACACTTCGAACGGGTACTGGGTGATGAAGTGCGGCTGCTCCAGCTTGTGCTCGACCAGTTCTTCGAAAATCATCACTTGCAGCTTGCCCAGACCTTCGAAGCCCAGCACCTTGGCGCCGGCCTTCTTGGCGATGGCGCGAGCCTTGTCGATGTCGTTCAGGTCGTCAGCGGTCAGCTCAGGGTTGTACTTGAGGATCGAGTCGAACACCGACAGACGCACGAACGGTTCGCCGAAGTGGAACACTTTGTCGCCGTAAGGCACGTCAGTGCTGCCCAGAACCAGCTGCGCCAGCTCACGGAACAGTTCTTCGGTCAGGTCCATGTTGTCTTCGTAGTCGGCGTAAGCCTGGTAGAACTCCAACATGGTGAACTCAGGGTTGTGACGAGTCGAAACGCCTTCGTTACGGAAGTTGCGGTTGATCTCGAACACTTTCTCGAAACCGCCAACCACCAGACGCTTGAGGTAAAGCTCAGGCGCAATGCGCAAGAACATGCCCATGTCCAGCGCGTTGTGGTGGGTTTCGAACGGCTTGGCCGCCGCACCGCCAGGAATGGTTTGCAGCATCGGCGTTTCGACTTCCAGGAAGTCACGCTGCATCAGGAAGCTGCGGATATGCGCGATGACTTGCGAACGAACGCGGAAGGTCTGGCGCACGTCTTCGTTGACGATCAGGTCGACATAACGCTGACGGTAGCGCTGTTCGGTGTCGGTCAGGCCGTGGTGCTTGTCCGGCAGCGGGCGCAGCGACTTGGTCAGCAGGCGCACAGTGGTCATTTCAACGTACAGGTCGCCCTTGCCGGAACGGGCCAGGGTGCCTTCGGCGGCGATGATGTCGCCCATGTCCCAGGTCTTCACGGCGGCCAGGGTTTCTTCGGACAGGGTTTTACGGTTGACGTAAACCTGAATCCGCCCGGTCATGTCCTGAATCACCATGAACGAGCCACGGTTGAGCATGATGCGACCGGCAACCTTGACCGGAATTGCAGCCTCTGCCAGCTCTTCCTTGGTCTTGTCCGCGTATTTCTTCTGCAGATCTTCGCAGTAGTTTTCGCGGCGGAAGTCGTTCGGGAAGGCATTGCCCTTGGCGCGCTCGGCAGCAAGCTTTTCCTTGCGCAGGGCGATCAGGGAGTTTTCTTCCTGTTGCAGGGCTTGCGGGTCGAGTTCTAGGTCGCTCATGTCTTTAAATATTCCATCACAGGTTCGTTGCCCCCAGGCCTGCGGCCTGGGGATCGCCGGCAGGCCGGCTCCTACAAGGATCGAGGTATGTCAGTCGATCCTGTATTGCATGGCTTACAGGCCTTGTTTCAGGCTGGCCACCAGGTATTCGTCGATATCGCCGTCGAGCACCTTGTCGCAGTCGCTGCGTTCGATGTTAGTGCGCAAATCCTTGATTCGCGACGCATCGAGTACATACGAGCGGATCTGGTGACCCCAGCCGATGTCGGACTTGGTGTCTTCCAGGGCCTGGGAGGCGGCATTGCGTTTCTGCACTTCCTGCTCGTACAAGCGCGCCCGCAACATTTTCATCGCGGTGTCTTTGTTGGCGTGCTGGGAGCGTTCGTTCTGGCAGCTGACCACGGTGTTGGACGGTACGTGGGTGATACGTACGGCCGAGTCGGTGGTGTTTACATGCTGACCACCGGCACCGGAGGAGCGGTAGGTGTCGATGCGCAGGTCCGACGGGTTGATGTCGATTTCGATGTTGTCATCGATTTCCGGCGACACAAACACCGCCGAGAACGAGGTGTGGCGGCGGTTACCGGAGTCGAACGGGCTCTTGCGCACCAGACGGTGCACGCCAATTTCGGTACGCAACCAGCCAAAGGCGTATTCGCCCTTGATGTGCACGGTAGCGCCCTTGATCCCGGCGACTTCACCGGCGGACAGCTCCATGATGGTCGCGTCGAAACCGCGCTTGTCAGCCCAACGCAGGTACATGCGCAGCAGGATGTTGGCCCAGTCCTGAGCCTCGGTGCCACCGGAGCCGGCCTGGATATCCAGGTAGGCGTTGTTGGCATCCATTTCACCGCTGAACATGCGACGGAATTCGAGTTTTTCCAGCGACTCGCGCAGGCGCTCGACTTCGGCAGCGACGTCATCGACGGCGGCCTGGTCTTCTTCTTCGGCGGACATCAGCAGCAGGTCTTTGGCGTCGGCCAGGCCTGAGTGCATTTCGTCGAGGGTTTCGACGATCTGCGCCAGCATGGACCGCTCGCGGCCCAGTTCCTGAGCGTACGTCGGGTTGTTCCAGACAGACGGATCTTCAAGCTCGCGATTGACTTCAGTC
The DNA here is from genome assembly GCF_002000165.1 of Pseudomonas sp. C9. Lineage (NCBI taxonomy): Bacteria > Pseudomonadati > Pseudomonadota > Gammaproteobacteria > Pseudomonadales > Pseudomonadaceae > Pseudomonas > Pseudomonas sp. C9. Next base: position 1,927,802 of record NZ_MPAK01000001.1, read on the forward strand.
AGACGCTCATGCTTTTGATCGTAGTCAAAGATACCCCCGAATAGTTTCGGAGCGCTCGGACAGGTCCTTGATACTGTTAAGGATCGGGTTGATTTCCATGGCGGGCAGCACTCGTTGGCGAACTTTTGAAAGCCGGCGAGTATAACGTAATCAGGCTGTCACGGCAGCCCGCCTGGCCGCTTTACCGGCGAATGGTTTTGATTGAAACCATGGAACATCCCTGTAGCAGCGGTCGAGCCCCGCGAGGCCGCGTCCGAGGACGAAGTCCTCGCCAATCCTGCGCCCGCGGTTTGCCTGGTAGACCGTGTTGTATGGTTTTACGACGGCTTTGCCGCCGGACGCAGCCTCGCAGGCTCGGCAGCTGCTACAGGTCGCGTATTACTTCACTCAATCCCCACCTGATTACGCCCATTGTTCTTCGCCAGATACAGCCCTTTATCCGCCGCCGAGATCAATTGCCGGCAATCGCTGCCCTGCTGCGGGACCATGGTGGACAGGCCGATGCTGATGGTCAGGCATGAGCCTTCGGTCGGTGAAATGTGCGGAATTTTCAGCGCGGCCACGGTTTGACGCAGTTTCTCCGCCACCAGCCGCGCACCGCCCGGCGTGGTATTGGGCAGCACCAACGCAAACTCTTCGCCACCGTAACGGGCTGGCAGGTCGGACGGGCGAGCGCTGGCCTCGCGAATCGCCGTCGCCACCTTGCGCAAGGCTTCGTCGCCCTCCAGATGGCCGAAGCTGTCGTTATAGGACTTGAAGTAATCCACATCGATCATCAGCAACGACAATTGGCTCTGGTCACGCAGCGAACGGCGCCACTCCAGTTCCAGGTACTCATCGAAATGCCGGCGGTTCGACAGCCCGGTCAGGCCATCGGAGTTCATCAGGCGTTGCAGCACCAGGTTGGTGTCGAGCAGTTGCTGCTGGCTGACCCGCAACGCCCGGTACGCCGCATCGCGCTGCAACAGCGTCATGTAGGAGCGCGAGTGATAGCGAATGCGCGCCACCAACTCGATGTTGTCCGGCAGCTTCACCAGATAATCGTTGGCCCCGGCCGCAAACGCCGCGCTCTTGATCAGCGGGTCTTCCTTGGTCGACAGGACAATGATCGGAATGTCCTTGGTCGCCGGATGATTGCGGTACTCGCGCACCAGGCTCAGGCCGTCCAGACCGGGCATCACCAGATCCTGAAGGATCACCGTCGGCTTGATGCGGATCGCTTGGGCAATGGCTTGGTGCGGGTCGGCGCAGAAGTGGAAGTCGATATTGTCTTCGTTCGACAACCCGCGACGCACCGCTTCGCCGATCATCGCCTGATCGTCTACCAACAACACCATGGCGGCGTTTTCGTCGGTCTTGTAGTCGTCGAGCTGTAATTCATTCATGTGCGGTCACCTGAATACTGCCTTTGCCAGGATTACTGCTAATGGTGGTCATTTCGGAAAGATCTCCAGCAATCGTGGTGCGATCTTGTTCAGTGGGCGGACTTCCACAGCAGCGTCGATGGCCGCGGCCGCCTTGGGCATTCCGAACACCGCACTGCTGTTCTGGTCCTGAGCGATGGTCAGGTAACCCTGTTGGCGCATGAGTTTAAGCCCCTGCGCGCCATCGCGCCCCATGCCGGTCAACAAAACCCCCACGGCGTCACCGTTCCAGTAATTGGCAACGCTTTCGAAAAACACATCAATTGAAGGACGGTAGATTTCGTTGACCGGTTCAGCGGTGTAGGCCAGCGTGCCGTTTTTCAGCAAGCGAATATGGTGGTTGGTACCGGCCAGCAACACCGTGCCAGCCTGGGGCGTCTCACCTTCCACTGCCAGGCGCACGTTCAAGCCACTGGCGCTGCCGAGCCATTCGGCCATGCCGGAAGCGAAGACCTGATCCACATGCTGGACCAGCACGATCGCTGCCGAAAAATCTCGCGGCAAACCCTTAAGCAGAATTTCCAGCGCTGCCGGCCCGCCGGCGGATGAGCCGATGGCGATCAGGCGCTGGCGCGAGGCGGAACTGCGATGCGGGCTCGGTGCCTTCGGGACTTGAGCGTTGCGGCCACCAATCAGCCAGCCGATGTTCATGATCTTGCGCAACAACGGGGCCGCCGCCTCTTGGGCATTGCCGGCACCGAGGGCCGGGGTGTCGACCACGTCCAGCGCGCCGTGGCCCATGGCCTCGAACACCCGATGCACGTTCTGCTGGCGGTCAACGGTGACGATGACAATGGCGCACGGTGTTTCTGTCATGATCCGCCGGGTCGCTTCCACCCCGTCCATGACGGGCATGATCAGGTCCATCAAAATCAGATCCGGCGTATTTTCGGCGCAAAGCTGCACCGCCTCCGCTCCATTGCCAGCGACCCAAATCACCTGGTGCGCCGGCTCAAACGCCAAGGCCCGGCGCAAAGCCTCTACCGCCATGGGCATGTCATTGACGATCGCGATTTTCATGCCTTTGCTCCTCCGATGAGCTCAACCACTGCATCAAGCAGGGCATCGTCATGAAAACTGGCCTTGGCTAGATAATAGTCGGCCCCGGCGTCCAGTCCACGACGACGGTCTTCCTCGCGATCCTTGTACGACACCACCATCACCGGCAGCGATTGCAGGCGATTGTCCCGGCGCAGCAACGACACCAGTTCGATGCCATCCATGCGCGGCATATCAATGTCGGTGATCAGCAGATCGAAATCCTCCGAGCGCAGGGCGTTCCAGCCATCCATACCGTCAACCGCCACGGCCACATCGTAGCCGCGATTGAGCAGCAGCTTGCGTTGCAACTCGCGAACCGTCAGTGAGTCATCAACCACCAGAATCCGTTTACGCGCCGCCTCGACCGCTTGATTGCTGTGGCGGGCAATGCGCTCCAGGCGCCCGGTATTGAGCAGTTTGTCCACCGAACGCAGCATGTCTTCGACGTCGACGATCAGCACCACCGAACCATCGTCGAGCAAGGCCCCGGCGGAGATGTCCTGCACCTTGCCCAGACGTTCGTCCAGCGGCAATACGACCAATGTCCGCTCGCCGATAAAACGCTCGACCGCCACGCCGTAAATCGCATCGCGCTCGCGGATGACCACGACTTTAAGCGTCTGCTGACTGTTCTGGCTGACCGGGCGCTGCAACAGCTGACTGGCCGCCACCAGGCCGACATGCCGACCTTCATGCCAGAAATGCTGACGCCCTTCGACCTGCACGATGTCCGCCGACTCCAGGTCGCACATGCGTTCGATATGAGCCAGCGGAAACGCATAAGCCTCGTCACCGACTTCCACCACCAGGCTACGGACCACCGACAGCGTCAGCGGCACTTCGAGGTGGAAGCGGCTGCCTGCGCCCGCCGTTTGCTCCAGCACCACCGCTCCGCGCAATTGGCGGACCATGTGTTGAACCGCATCCAGCCCGACACCACGTCCGGAGACTTCGGTGACCTTGTCGCGCAGGCTGAAACCCGGCAGGAACAAAAACGTCAGCAGCTCTTCTTCGCTCAATTGCGCGGCGGTTTCGGCTGGGGATAACTGCCGCTCGACAACGGTGCGGCGGACCTTTTCCAGGTCGACGCCGTTGCCGTCATCGCTCAACTCCAGCACCAGCAGACCGGCCTGATGGGAGGCACGCAGACGAATCACCCCCTCCGCCGGTTTGCCGGCCAGCAACCTTTGTTCCGGGGATTCGATGCCGTGATCCACGGCGTTGCGCAACAAGTGCGTCAGTGGCGCTTCGAGTTTTTCCAGGACGTCGCGGTCGACCTGGGTTTTCTCGCCCTCGATCTCCAGCCGCACCTGTTTACCCAGGTCCCGGCCCAGATCGCGGACCATGCGCACCTGCCCGCTCAACACGTCGGCAAACGGGCGCATGCGACAAGCCAGCGCGGTGTCGTACAGCACCTGCGCCCGCTGACTGGCCTGCCAGGCAAACTCATCCAGCTCGGCGTTTTTTTCGATCAACAGTTGCTGGGATTCCGCCAGCAACCGCCGCGCATCCTCGAGCGCCTCCTGAGCTTCAAGGCTCAAGGCGTGCTCCTTGAGATGCACGTTGAGGTTTTCCAGTGCCCGCAGACCGTTGTTTTGTATGCGCTTGAGGCGCTGCATGGTCGCCAGGTGTGGTTTGAGCCGCTGGGTTTCCACCAGGGATTTACTCGACAGGTCGAGCAGGCTGTTCAAGCGCTCGGCCGTGACGCGCAGCACGCGCTCACCGTTTTCGGTGGTGCGTTTAGCCTTGCGCGGGGTTTCAACCGGGGCGGCTGGCGGCTCAATGACCGGGGCCGGCAACTCGACGGTCTGCGGTTCAGGCAGACGTTCGTCCCTGAGCGGTTCGACCGGTGCCAACGGATCAAGTACATGGGCCATCAACGCCACATAGGCCTCGATATCCGCCGGTGTCAGGTTGTTGTTCGGCGTGGCGATGCGCATCAGCAGATCGGTGCCTTGCAACAACGCATCGATGTGCTCGGGCCGCAAGTACAACTGCCCTTCCTGAGCGCTGACCAGGCAGTCTTCCATCACATGCGCAACACTGACCCCGGCATCGACACCGACGATCCGCGCCGCGCCCTTTAGCGAGTGCGCCGCGCGCATGCACGATTCGAGCTGATCGGCCTGAGTCGGGTTGCGCTCCAACGCCAACAGCCCGGCGTTCAGGACCTGGGTCTGGGCCTCGGCTTCCAGGCTGAACAGTTCGAGCAACGAAGCGTCGCGCATTTGCTCGGGGGTCATGTGAGGCTCCGGGTCACGGCGGACAGCAACTGTTCTTCATCCAGCCAGCGCAAACTGCGACCTTTGAACGGCAACACGCCTCGGGTGTATTTGCCGCTGGCCTGAGTGCCCGATTGCGATGCGGCATCCAGAATTCGTTCGTCGATGGCATGAATCCCGTCAACCTCGTCCACCGGCACCACCACCGGCCCACCGTGGGCGGCGATGATCAGCATGCGCGGCATAACCCGCGCACCGGTGGCCACGTTGTTGGTGGCGTCGAGCCCGAGCAATTCCACCAACGACAGGCACGCGACCAACGCTCCGCGAACATTCGCCACGCCGAGCAACGCCCGGGAGCGCTGGTGCGGCAACGAATGAATGGCTTGCAGGGGCGCCACTTCCACCAGGCTGCGAGTGGCCAGGCCCAGCCATTCCTCGCCGAGTCGGAACATCAGCAGCGAACGGGTTTTCACCTCGGTTTCAACCGCTGCCGAATGTTGCACGCGGTCGTCCTGCTGCAAGGCGTAGCGGTCGAGCAAACGCGTAGCGGCGGCCGAGTACACCGCGCAATTGCGGCAGTGAATGTGCTTGGTCAGCAGCGGGCAGGACTTGTCACCGTGAATACCGATGCGGTTCCAGCAATCGTCGATGGCCTGGGCATCTTCATGGGTAACGTTCAAGGTGTCGGAGGCGCTCATCGTTTACGCTCACTGTCGGCGCGCTCGCTGCGGGCGGCGCGGTCCTGCAATCGTCTGGCACCCGCCGCATCACCCTGGGATTGCAGCAAGGCCGCCAGGTGCATCAACGCGTCGGGATGTTGCGCTTCAAGGTACAACGCCTTGCGATAAAAACCTTGGGCTTCGAAGGTGTTTCCACTGACATCGCTGAGCAGCCCCAGCCAGTAAAACACTTGGGCGACCGGCTCGTGGCTGCGCAAATACCCTTCGCACGCGGCGCGGGCTTCGACACTTTTGCCTTCGTTGGCCAGCACCGCGATGTTCGCCAGCAACGCAATCGCGTCCGATGCTTTCGCGGCGATTGGCGACGTGAGGGGGGTGAACGGGCGGTTACGCACGGTTGGCGGTGTCACGCTGCGCACGGGTTGGCGTACCGGCAGCGGCGCCGGCACGAACACGGGAAACGGCTCAGGCTGTGGCGCACTCTGGCGGCTGAACGCAAACGACTGCGCAATGCCAATCGAGCGCATGCCAAAACGCCCCAACAAACCACCTTCGGCCGGGCCGATAAACAGCACGCCGTCGACATGCGTCAGGTGCTTGAGTACTTCAAAAACCTGCTGCTGGGTTGGCTGATCGAAATAGATCAGCAAGTTGCGGCAGAACACAAAATCATAGGGTTGCGCGTTAGCGAGCAAGGCCGGATCAAGCAGGTTGCCGACCTGCAAACGCACCTGCTCAAGCACGCGCTCGCTGAGGCGATAACTGTCGTCTTCGGCACTGAAATGGCGGTCGCGAAACGCGATATCGTGACCGCGAAACGAGTTTTTCCCGTAGACCGCACGCCTGGCCTTTTCCACCGACAGTGGGCTGACGTCCATGCCTTCTACCTTGAACTGATGCGGTTCAAGCCCGGCATCAAGCAGGGTCATGGCGATGGAATACGGCTCCTCACCCGTGGAACACGGCAGGCTGAGAATTCGCAGCGCACGCATGTTGTTGATTTCGGCCAGCCGTTTTACCGCCAGTTTCGCCAGGGTCGCGAAGGATTCCGGATAACGGAAAAACCAGGTCTCCGGCACGATCACCGCTTCGATCAATGCCTGCTGCTCATCCTGCGAGCCTTGCAGTGTGTGCCAATACTCATCGGCCGTCAGCGCATTGGACGCCGTGCTGCGCTGGCGCACCGCGCGCTCGATGATCGCCGGGCCCACCGACGTCACGTCGAGGCCGATACGTTCCTTGAGGAAATCGAAAAAACGCTGATCGCTGCTCATGACCGCTCCTCAAGCGATGCCAGGTCCAGCGGTGGCGAAGGAAACAGCAGCGCGCGAACCTGATCATCGAGCAAATCGACGACCCGTACCCATTGCAGCAGTCCCTGCGCATCCTCCCGAACCGGCCCCAGGTACGGCGCCTGGCGGTTGTCCAAACCATAGGGTTTGAAGTCCGCAGCGTCACAACGCAAGGTATCGGTGGCCTGCTCAAGGATCAGGCCCAGCAACATCGAGGGTGTCGTGTCATCCGGCCGATAGTGCACCAGCACCAGCCGCGTACTGGTACGGGCCTGCGCCGGTTGACCGAACGTCAGCGCACAAAGGTCGATCACCGGTACGACGGCGCCGCGATAAGCAAAGACCCCGGCGACCCAATCAGGCGCCCGTGGAATCGGCTTCAAAGGCAGGCGTGGCAACACTTCCGCCACTTCGATGGCCTGCAAGGCAAAACGCTCGCTGGCAATGCGAAACACCAGGAACAACGATTGCTTCGCCGGCACCACGGCGCCGCGTTTGCCCGCGAGTTCGCTCATCAGACTTTGAATCGCGAAACGCCGCTGCGCAGCCCGACGGCCACCTGGCTCAGTTCGTCGATGGCGAAACTGGCCTGGCGCAACGACTCGACGGTCTGGCTGCTGGCATCACCCAACTGCACCAGCGCATGGTTGATCTGTTCGGCGCCGGTGGCCTGCGCCTGCATGCCTTCATTGACCATCAACACCCGCGGCGCCAGCGCCTGCACCTGATGGATGATCTGCGACAACTGCTCGCCGACCTGCTGCACTTCGGACATGCCCCGGCGCACTTCCTCCGAGAACTTGTCCATGCCCATGACACCCGCCGACACCGCCGACTGGATCTCACGCACCATCTGTTCGATGTCGTAGGTGGCGACGGCCGTCTGATCCGCCAGGCGCCGCACTTCGGTGGCGACCACGGCGAACCCGCGACCGTATTCACCGGCCTTCTCGGCTTCGATTGCAGCGTTGAGCGACAGCAAGTTGGTCTGGTCGGCGACTTTGACGATGGTCACCACCACCTGGTTGATGTTGCCGGCCTTCTCATTGAGGATCGCCAGTTTGGCGTTGACCAGATCGGCCGCGCCCATCACCGAGTGCATGGTGTCTTCCATGCGCGCCAGGCCTTGCTGCCCGGAACCGGCCAGCACCGAAGCCTGATCGGCAGCAGTGGAGACTTCAGTCATGGTGCGCACCAGGTCCCGGGACGTCGCGGCGATTTCTCGGGAGGTCGCGCCGATTTCCGTGGTGGTGGCGGCGGTTTCCGTGGCGGTGGCTTGCTGCTGCTTGGACGTGGCGGCGATCTCGGTCACCGACGTGGTCACTTGCACCGACGAACGCTGGGCCTGAGACACCAGCGACGTCAGCTCGGTCATCATGTCGTTGAAGCCGGTTTCCACGGCGCCGAATTCGTCTTTGCGCTCCAGGTTCAAACGGCCACTAAGGTCGCCGGTGCGCATAATTTCGAGGATGTCCACGATCCGGTTCATTGGCGCCATGATCGCGCGCATCAGCAGCAAACCGCACAGGCCGGCGGCCAGCACCGCAATCAGCAGGGAAATGCCCATGATGACCTTCGCGGTGACCACGGCGTCATCGATGTTCGCCATGTCCTGGTCGGCCACTGCTTTGTTTTCGCGGATGATGTCGTTGAGTTTCATCCGGCCCGCCGTCCACGCCGGGGTCAGCTGTTCATTGAACAGTTTGATGGCGTCGGCTTCCTGATTGTTCTTATGCAGGTCGAGGACTTTCGCCAGGATCTTCTGGTACTCCTCATGCAGCTTTTCGAACGCGGCGATTTCGACCTTGTCTTCCTCCGTGGTCACCGTGCGTCGATAGTTATTCATCTGCTCCAGCAGTCGCGCCTCGAACACCTTGAAATCGGCGGCGTCTTCGACACTGACGCCCTGCCCTTCCTTGAGGCCGAGCATCTCCTGGGTCTGGATAAAACTGTCGACCCAGGCACTGCGAATCATCGAGCTGAAATACACCCCCGGCAGCGCATCATCGCGAACGCTTTCTTCACTGGCTTCGATCTTCAACAGCCGTGAATACGAGACGACGACCATCAACAGCATGATGGCGATGATTACCGCAAAGCTCGCCAAGATGCGTTGGCGCAACGTCCAGTTTTTCACAGTCAGTCCTCGGGGCGGTTCAAATGCTGGGGAGTATAGCCGAGGACGTTGTTTCATTTATAAGACGGTGTGCGGCGGTTCTCAATCCAGGACTTACAGGGAAACCTGTCGCACCTGCTTCTCCAGCTCTGCCTTCAACCCCGGCTCCAGCTTCAACTGCCGCGCCAGCTCATCGAGGTAGGACTTCTCCATGAAGTTCTGCTCATCCACCAGCATCACGCTGGCGATGTACATCTCGGCGGCCATTTCCGGCGTGCTGGCAGCCCGGGCAACGTCCGTCGGGTCCAGCGGTTTGTTGAGTTCGGCATGCAGCCAGTGCTGCAACGCCTGATCGTTGTCGAGCTTGCTGAACTCACTTTCAATCAGCGCACGCTCGCGTTCATCAATGTGGCCGTCCGCTTTCGCTGCAGCCACCAACGCCTTGAGAATCGCCTGGCTGTGCAATTCGACTTGCGCCGGGGGCAAGCGATCGAGGGTTTGCGGTTCAGTGTTCGGCGCCGTGCCTTGCTGGGCCTGCCAGTTGCCAAAGGCCTTGTAGGCAATCACGCCCAACGCGGCGAGGCCGCCGTAGACGGCGACTTTGCCGCCGACGCTACGAGCCTTTTTGCTGCCGAGCAACAACCCCATGGCGCCCGCAGCTATCGCACCGCCGCTCGCGCCCGAGAGCAAACCGCCGAGGCCACCGCTGGACGCCTTGTTCTGATTGCCGCCGGCCTTGTTCTGCAGCAGGTCCTGACCGGACTTGAGCAGTTGATCGAGCAATCCACGGGTATTCATTTTGCTGCCTCCAGGAAAGGGGTTAACCGGACACTTAAGGCCCCGAGCCTAATTCGAAAGTGCCCCGCGTCTGCTGGCGAGAGTGCTTCTGAATGTTGCCAGGATAAAACGAGCCATCGATTAAAAAGATATACACTCGAGCAAATCTATAAAAACCGCCCACCGGGTACTGTCCCATGATGACCCTGCGTCAGATTCGTCACTTCATCGCCGTGGCCGAGACCGGCTCGATCTCCGCCGCCGCACAAACCGCGTTCATTTCCCAATCGACATTGACCCTGGCGATCCAGCAACTGGAAGAGGAGATAGGCGTAGGCCTGTTTAACCGGCATGCCAAGGGGATGAGCCTGACTCATCAGGGCCATCAATTCCTGCGTCAGGCGCACTTGATCCTGGCCACGGTGGACAACGCCAAGCGCAGCCTGCAACAGAGCACCGATCAGGTGGCCGGGCAGTTGATCGTCGGGGTGACCAGCCTGGTGGCCGGCTATTACCTGGCGGACTTGCTGACAAGATTCCAACGCGCCTACCCCAACGTCGAAATCCGCGTAATGGAAGACGAACGCCCCTACATCGAGCATTTGCTGGTCAGTGGCGAGATCGACGTCGGCGTGTTGATCCTCTCCAACCTCGAAGACCGCCACGCCCTGCAAACCGAAGTCCTGACCCATTCGCCCCATCGCTTGTGGCTGCCGGCGCAGCATCCGCTACTGGAACACGACAGCATCAACCTCGCCGATGTGGCGCGAGAGCCGCTGATTCAACTGAACGTCGATGAAATGGACCGTAATGCCCAGCGCATGTGGTCCGCCGCGTCGTTGCAACCACGCATCACCCTGAGAACCGCGTCGACCGAAGCCGTGCGAAGCCTGGTGGCGGCCGGTTTGGGCGTATCGATCCAGCCCGACATGACCTATCGCCCGTGGTCGCTGGAGGGCGACATCATCGAAGCGCGCCCGATTGCCGACCTGAGTCAGACCCTCGACGTCGGCCTGGCCTGGCGTCGCGGCACGGCGCGGCCAGCGCTGGTGGACCCGTTCCTGACGGTTGCGCGCGAGCAGCCCCACGGCGGGCGCAAGCCATCTATTTAATCGAACGCCACCTTCAGTATTTAGTATTTGTCGACCTCGGGTCCGCGCACTAGTCTTGTTGCATCTATATAAGACGGCCGGCCCCAGTCACAGGGAGCAGCATGGCCACACAAGAAAAGAGAACCCGAAAGATGGCTGGCGCGCAGACCCCGTTGTTCACCGCGTTGTTGATCGATGGCGAATTGGTCGCGGGTCAGGGTTTTGTCGAACCCATCCTCAACCCCGCCACCGGGGAAGTGCTGACGCACATCGCCGAAGCCAGCACCGAGCAAGTGGAAGCCGCGATTCTCGCCGCCCATCACGCGTTTGCCAGTTGGTCGCGGACCACGCCACAGCAACGTTCGAACCTGTTGCTGGACATCGCCAACGCGATCGAAAAACAAGCCGACCTCCTCGCCCGTCTCGAATCCCTGAACTGCGGCAAGCCATTGCACCTGGCCCGTCAGGATGACTTGAGCGCGACGGTCGATGTGTTCCGTTTCTTTGCCGGCGCCGTGCGCTGCCAGACCGGCCAGCTCAGCGGTGAATATCTGCCGGGGTATACCAGCATGGTGCGCCGCGATCCTATAGGGGTCGTCGCCTCTATCGCGCCGTGGAATTACCCGATCATGATGGCCGCGTGGAAAATCGCCCCGGCCCTCGCCGCCGGCAACACGCTGGTGTTCAAGCCGTCCGAACACACGCCGTTGTCCATCCTCGCCCTGGCCCCAGCCCTGGCCGAGATCCTGCCGCGTGGTGTGATCAATATTGTCTGCGGCGGCGGTGAAGGGGTCGGCAGCCACTTGGTCAGCCACCCGAAAATTCGCATGGTGTCGTTGACCGGCGATATCGTCACCGGGCAAAAAATCCTGCAAGCCGCGGCGAAAACCTTGAAGCGCACGCACCTCGAACTCGGCGGCAAAGCGCCGGTGATCGTCTGTAACGATGCGGACATTCAAGCGGTGGTCGAGGGTGTGCGCACTTACGGTTATTACAACGCCGGTCAGGATTGCACCGCCGCGTGCCGGATTTACGCACAGGCGGGGATTCATGATCGTTTGGTGGCTGAGCTCGGCGCGGCGGTCAGCAGCCTGCGTTTCGCCGGCAAGCGCGATGCCGATAACGAAATCGGCCCGCTGATCAGCACCCGCCAGCGCGACCGCGTGGCCAGTTTTGTCGAACGCGCCCTCGGCCAACCGCACATCGAGCGGGTGACCGGTGCGGCGGTGCATTCCGGTGCCGGCTTCTATTACCAGCCGACGCTGCTGGCCGGCTGCAAGCAGAGCGATGAGATCGTCCAGCGCGAAGTGTTCGGGCCGGTGGTCACCGTGACCCGTTTTGACGGGCTCGAACAAGCCGTGGACTGGGCCAACGACTCCGAATACGGCCTCGCCTCCTCGGTCTGGACCCAAAACCTGGACAAGGCGATGCAGGTCGCAGCGCGCTTGCAGTACGGCTGCACCTGGATCAACAGCCATTTCATGCTGGTCAGCGAAATGCCCCATGGTGGCCTGAAGCGTTCGGGCTACGGCAAAGACCTATCCAGCGATTCGCTCCAGGACTACAGCGTGGTGCGGCACATCATGGCGCGCCACGGCCAACATCTCTGACTACGCTAATAACAAGCCGCTAACGGCATGCTTCACCACGTTCACAACTGCCCCGACCATAATTAAAGAAGAGGGAATTCCCATGTTCGTGCACAAGACCGCACTGCTCAGTGCAATCACTACAGCGCTGCTGGCCAGCGCCAGCCTCCAGGCCGCTGAACCGCTGAAAGCGGTCGGCGCCGGCGAAGGTCAGCTGGATATCGTGGCCTGGCCCGGCTACATCGAACGTGGCGAAAGCGACAAGGCCTACGACTGGGTCACCGGTTTCGAGAAGGAAACCGGTTGCAAGGTGAACGTGAAGACTGCGGCCACTTCCGATGAAATGGTCAGCTTGATGGCCAAGGGCGGTTACGACCTGGTGACCGCGTCGGGCGATGCCTCGTTGCGGTTGATTGGCGGCAAGCGTGTGCAGCCGATCAACACGGCGTTGATCCCGAACTGGAAGAACATTGACCCTCGCCTCAAAGACGGGGCTTGGTACGTCGTCAATAAACAAACCTATGGCACCCCGTACCAGTGGGGCCCGAACGTGTTGATGTACAACACCAATGTGTTCAAGACCGCGCCGACCAGCTGGGGCGTGGTGTTCAATGCGGAAAACCTGCCGGACGGCAAGCCAAACAAGGGTCGCGTGCAGGCTTATGACGGCCCGATCTACATCGCCGATGCGGCGCTGTACCTCAAGGCCACCAAACCGGAGCTGGGCATCCAGAGCCCTTACGAACTGACCGAAGCACAGTACAAAGCCGTGCTGGATCTGTTGCGCGCCCAGCAGCCGTTGATCCACCGCTATTGGCACGACACCACCGTGCAGATGAGTGACTTCAAGAACGAAGGCGTGGTCGCGTCCAGTGCCTGGCCGTATCAGGTCAACGGCCTGATGAACGAGAAGCAGCCGATCGCTTCGACCATCCCGAAAGAAGGCGCCACCGGTTGGGCCGACACCACCATGTTGCACGCCGAGGCCAAGCACCCGAACTGCGCTTACAAGTGGATGGACTGGTCGCTGCAACCGAAAGTCCAGGGTGATGTGGCGGCCTGGTTCGGCTCCTTGCCAGCGGTGCCGGCGGCGTGCACCGGCAGCGAACTGCTGGGCGCCGAGGGCTGCAAAACCAACGGTTTCGACCAGTTCGAAAAGATCGCCTTCTGGAAAACCCCGCAGGCTGAAGGCGGCAAGTTCGTGCCATACAGCCGCTGGACCCAGGACTACATCGCGATCATGGGCGGCCGATAAGCCCCCCGTAGCAGCTGCCGAGGCACGAGGCTGCGTTGCGTGTCCGCAGGACCGCCCTCGGGGCCGCTGCGCAGCCCAACGCAGCCTCGTACCTCGACAGCTGCTACGACGCTGTTCATTAAGTTTCAGTTTTTTCAGAAGTCCAGGCAGGGCCGCTGCGACGGCCCTCGCCTTTTTGGAGCACCGCACCATGACGCTTGCAGTCCAGTTCACCAACGTTTCCCGTCTGTTCGGCGAAGTGAAAGCCGTAGACCGGGTTTCCATCGACATCCAGGACGGCGAGTTTTTCTCCATGCTGGGCCCTTCCGGCTCGGGCAAAACCACCTGTTTGCGCCTGATCGCCGGTTTCGAACAACCGAGCGCAGGCTCTATCCGGATTCACGGCGAAGAGGCCGCCGGGTTGCCGCCGTATGAGCGTGACGTCAACACGGTGTTTCAGGATTACGCCCTGTTTCCGCACATGAATGTGCGCGACAACGTCGCCTATGGTTTGAAAGTCAAAGGCGTCGGCAAGGCCGAGCGCCAGAAACGCGCCGAAGAAGCCCTCGACATGGTCGCCCTCGGTGGCTACGGCGAGCGCAAACCGGTGCAACTGTCCGGCGGTCAACGTCAGCGTGTGGCCCTGGCCCGCGCACTGGTCAATCGCCCGCGTGTGCTGCTGCTCGACGAACCCTTGGGCGCCCTCGACTTGAAGCTGCGCGAGCAAATGCAGAGCGAGCTGAAGAAACTGCAACGCCAGCTCGGCATCACGTTCATTTTCGTCACCCATGACCAGACCGAAGCGCTGTCGATGTCCGACCGCGTGGCCGTGTTCAACAAGGGCCGCATCGAACAGGTCGACACCCCGCGCAACCTCTACATGAAACCGGCAACGACCTTCGTCGCCGAATTCGTCGGCACCTCCAACGTGATTCGCGGCGATCTGGCCAAGCAGTTGAGCGGCAATCCACAGCCGTTCTCGATTCGTCCCGAACACGTGCGTTTCGCCGAAGGCCCGCTGGCCGGCCACGAAATCGAAGTCAGCGGATTGCTGCACGACATCCAGTACCAGGGCAGCGCTACTCGCTACGAACTGAAGCTGGAAAACGGCCAGACCCTGAACATCAGCCAGGCCAACAATCAATGGCTGGACGTCAGCGCCCAGCACCAGACCGGGCAACGCATCAGCGCACGCTGGGCACGGGAAGCCATGATCCCGTTGCACGACACCGTTGCCGGCGGGGTGTGAGATGACCAGCGTGGTTATCCCTCAAACCCCGGCCGGCGGCTCGCCGTTGCGCAGGTTTTCCAACCTGCTGTATCGCCGGCCGAATTTTTACCTGTCATTGCTGCTGGTGCCGCCACTGCTGTGGTTCGGCGCGATCTATCTCGGCTCGTTGCTGGTGCTGCTGTGGCAAGGCTTCTACACCTTCGATGACTTCACCATGGCGGTCACACCCGACCTGACCCTGGCGAACTTCGCAGCGCTGTTTCAGCCGTCGAACTTCGACATCATCCTGCGCACCTTGAGCATGGCTGTCGTCGTGTCGATTGCCAGCGCCATCGTCGCGTTCCCGATTGCCTACTACATGGCGCGCTACACCACCGGCAAGACCAAGGCGTTTTTCTACATCGCGGTGATGATGCCGATGTGGGCCAGTTACATCGTCAAGGCGTATGCCTGGACCTTGCTGCTGGCCAAGGGCGGCGTCGCGCAGTGGTTCGTTCAACACATGGGGCTGGAGCCGGTGTTGCAGTTTGTGCTGGGCATTCCGGCCGTGGGCGGCAGCACCTTGTCGACCTCGCACCTGGGGCGCTTCATGGTGTTCGTCTACATCTGGCTGCCGTTCATGATCCTGCCGATTCAGGCCTCCCTGGAACGCCTGCCGCCGTCCTTGCTGCAAGCCTCGGCCGATCTAGGCGCCAAGCCTCGCCAGACCTTCATGCAAGTGATTCTGCCGCTGTCGATTCCGGGCATCGCCGCCGGTTCGATCTTCACGTTCTCGCTGACCCTGGGCGACTTTATCGTGCCGCAACTGGTCGGCCCGCCGGGCTACTTCGTCGGCAGCATGGTGTACGCCCAGCAAGGCGCGATCGGCAACATGCCGATGGCCGCCGCCTTCACGCTGGTGCCGATTGTGCTGATCGCCATTTACCTGTCCATCGTCAAACGACTGGGGGCCTTCGATGCACTCTGACAAAGCCTCTTGGGGCCTGAAAATCGCAGCCTGGGGCGGGTTGCTGTTTTTGCACTTCCCGATCCTGATCATCTTCATGTACGCCTTCAATACCGAAGACGCGGCTTTCAGCTTTCCGCCCAAGGGTTTCACCCTGAAGTGGATCGGCGTGGCGTTCTCGCGCCCCGACGTGCTGGAAGCGATCAAGTTGTCGTTGCAGATCGCTTCGATCGCCACGCTGATCGCCATGGTCCTCGGCACGCTGGCTTCAGCGGCGTTGTACCGGCGCGACTTCTTTGGCAAGCAAGGCATTTCGCTGATGCTGATCCTGCCGATTGCGTTGCCGGGGATCATCACCGGGATCGCCTTGCTGGCGACCTTCAAGACCTTGGGGATCGAGCCGGGGATGTTCACCATCATCGTCGGCCACGCGACCTTCTGCGTGGTGATCGTCTACAACAACGTCATCGCCCGTTTGCGCCGTACTTCACACAGCCTGATCGAAGCGTCCATGGACCTCGGCGCCGATGGCTGGCAGACCTTCCGCTACATCGTCCTGCCGAACCTCGGCTCGGCGTTGCTGGCCGGCGGCATGCTCGCCTTTGCCTTGTCGTTCGACGAAATCATCGTCACCACCTTCACCGCCGGCCATGAACGCACCTTGCCGCTGTGGCTGCTCAACCAGCTCAGCCGCCCACGGGACGTGCCGGTGACCAACGTCGTCGCGATGCTGGTGATGATCGTGACCATGCTGCCGATCCTCGGCGCCTATTACCTGACCCGGGGCGGTGAGAGTGTGGCCGGTAGCGGCGGGAAATAACTGAAAACCCTTACTCCCGGTAGGAACCGGCTCCCACATTTGAGCCGGTTCCCACAGAAGAAAAACAACAGTTGCGATGAGGACAATGCCATGCAAACCAAACTCTTGATCAACGGCCAACTGATCGACGGCGAAGGCCCCGCCCAATCCGTGTTCAACCCGGCCCTGGGTCGCGTACTGGTCGAAATCAACGAAGCCAGCGAGGCCCAGGTCGATGCCGCCGTGCGCGCTGCCGCTGCAGCCTTTGAAAGCTGGTCGCATACCCCGCCCAAAGAACGCTCGCTGCTGCTGCTCAAACTCGCCGACGCCATCGAAGCCCATGGCGAAGAACTGGCCAAACTGGAATCGGACAACTGCGGCAAACCGTACAGCGCCGCGTTGAACGACGAGATCCCGGCGATTGCCGACGTGTTCCGCTTCTTCGCCGGCGCCAGCCGTTGCATGAGCGGTTCGGCGGGCGGTGAATACCTGCCGGGCCATACCTCGATGATCCGCCGCGATCCGGTGGGCGTGATCGCCTCCATCGCGCCGTGGAACTACCCGCTGATGATGGTCGCCTGGAAAATCGCCCCGGCCCTGGCCGCCGGTAATACCGTGGTGCTCAAGCCGTCGGAACAAACCCCGCTGACCGCCCTGCGCCTGGCCGAACTGGCGTCGGAAATTTTCCCGGCCGGCGTGCTCAACCTGGTGTTTGGCCGTGGTCCTACCGTGGGCAGCCCGTTGGTCACGCACCCCAAAGTGCGCATGGTGTCGCTGACCGGTTCGATCGCCACCGGCTCGAACATCATTTCCAGCACCGCCGACACCGTTAAACGCATGCACATGGAACTGGGCGGCAAAGCCCCGGTGATCATCTTCGACGATGCCGACATCGACGCCGCCGTGGAAGGCATCCGCACCTTTGGTTTCTACAACGCCGGCCAGGACTGCACGGCGGCATGCCGCATCTATGCGCAGGCAGGCATCTACGAAAAATTCGTCGAGAAGCTCGGCGCGGCGGTCAGCAGCATCAAGTACGGCTTGCAGGATGATCCGTCGACCGAACTGGGGCCGTTGATCACCGCCCAACATCGCGACCGCGTGGCCGGGTTTGTCGAGCGCGCCATTGCACAACCGCACATCCGTTTGATCACCGGCGGCAAGTCGGTGGACGGCAATGGCTTCTTCTTCGAGCCGACCGTACTGGCCGACGCCCAGCAGGATGACGAAATTGTTCGCCGCGAAGTGTTCGGGCCTGTGGTGTCGGTCACAAAGTTCAGCGATGAAGCCCAAGTGCTGGGCTGGGCCAATGATTCGGACTACGGCCTGGCGTCGTCGGTCTGGACGGCGGATGTCGGTCGCGCGCATCGCCTGTCTGCCCGCTTGCAGTACGGCTGCACCTGGGTGAATACGCACTTCATGCTGGTCAGCGAAATGCCTCACGGCGGTCAGAAACTGTCCGGTTATGGCAAAGACATGTCGATGTACGGGCTGGAGGACTACACCGTCGTCCGGCATGTGATGTTCAAGCACTAAAAGCTTCGCGAGCAAGCCCGCTCCCACATTTGACCGCATTCCCCTGTGGGAGCGGGCTTGCTCGCGAAGGCGTCACCTCGGTTTCAAGGCAGAAACCGGCAGTACGCACCACCCAGGTTCCACCCCAAAGAAGTCAAAACAATAACCACCGATCCGGGCAGTGCCGTCATGGCCCCGCCACGGTTTCGGACATCCGAAATCTGCCGATTTTCCGGAGCTAACACCATGGATACAACACCCGAACTCGCTGTCCCCGTCGCTGACAGCGACGCCGAGCAGTTACGCAAACTGGGTTACACGTCGAACTTCAATCGCAGCATGAGCCTGTGGGAAAACTTCGCCCTGGGCTTCACTTACCTCTCGCCGGTCGTAGGGGTTTATACCCTCTTCGGCCTCTGCCTCGCGGCGGGCGGGCCACCGATGTTCTGGGCCTACCTGCTGGTCGGATGCGGCCAGTTGCTGGTGTGCCTGATCTTCGGTGAAGTGGTTTCGCAATTCCCGATTTCCGGTGGCGTCTACCCGTGGGCCCGTCGTTTAGTGGGCAAGCGCTGGGCGTGGATGGTCGGCTGGATCTACTCCATCGCCCTGTGCGTGACCATCGCGGCAGTTGCCGTGGGTGCCGGCCCGTACCTGGCGGCCATGATGGGTTTTGAACCGAGCAACAACACCAACATCATCATCGCGCTGTTGCTGACGCTGTTTGCCACGTTGGTCAACCTCAGCGGCACCAAGGTGCTGGCGCGCATCGCCATGTTCGGCTTCCTGTGCGAATTGGTGGGCGCGGTGATCGTCGGCGTTTACCTGCTGGTCTTCGAGCGTCATCAACCGCTCAGCGTGTTGTTCAACACCTTCGACATCAGTGTTGACGGCTCGTACCTGCCAGCCTTCCTGACCGCTTCGCTGGCGGGGATGTTCCTGTACTACGGCTTCGAGGCTTGCGGCGATGTGGCCGAAGAAACCCCGAACCCGAGCAAGAAAATCCCGGTGGCCATGCGCATGACCATCTACATCGGTGGCATCGCGGCGATGTTCGCCTGCCTGGCGCTGATCCTCGCCGTGCCAGACATGCAAGCCGTGATCAATGGCACCGACAAGGACCCGGTCACCACCATCCTCAACAACGCCTTCGGCCCGGTCGGTTCGAAAGTGGTGATGGGCGTGGTGATGATTTCCTTCATCTCCTGTGTCATCAGCCTGCAAGCGGCGGCGAGTCGTCTGCTGTATTCCTACGCTCGGGATGAAATGGTCATCGGCAGCTCACTGCTGAAGAAGATTTCTCCTACGACCCAGGTTCCGGTTGCAGCGCTGTTCGTGTCCGGCGTCCTGCCGGCGCTGATCATCGTGCTGGGCTTCTTCCTGCAGGATGCGGTGGCCACCATCGTCAGCTTCGCCGCCATCGGCATCTACCTGGCGTTCCAGATGATCGTGCTCGGGGCTCTCTACGCCCGTATGAAAGGCTGGAAACCAAGCGGCAAATTCACCCTCGGTGCGTGGGGCTGGATCGTGAACATCGGCGCGCTGGCGTATGGCATTGGCGCAATCATCAACATGGCCTGGCCACGTACGCCGGATGCGGCGTGGTACATCAACTACGCCATGGTGCTGAGCACGGCCATCGTGATTGGCCTGGGGTTGTTGTACATGTGGATTGCCAAGCCGTATGACCACGGGACTGCGCCTGCGGGGGATGCGTGGAAGGTTAGTCGGTAAAGGTACTTTCTCAGCCCGCAGCGATGCGGGCTGGGTTGGTGGTGTTAAATCGGTTGAGGTTTGGAGAGACTTTCAAACTCGTCCATCAATAGATGGATTTCGGTACTCGGGTTGGCTTCGCCGCTAATGGCGACATCCTCGATAATCTTTGGCGCTAAAGCTCTTGCCCTTTGAAATGGCTCCCCCAAGAGTTTGGCGAAATAGTTGATGTCTTCGCCCTTCGCATACTTATCCATGTTGGGCTTTTCTCTGAGGCTCTTGGCTACCAAGTCGCCTGGAGAGCACTTCCCGACCGCACGAAAAGGCTTTCGATTGAACCCAAAATGCAGAAGAAGCCAAAACTCAAAACAGGGGTATGAAGCGATGACCTTGATTTTCGGATGCGGCCTAGCCAGATTAATTGCTCGCTCAAAACACAAATGCGTATCGCGATCCAAGGCACAAAACACCTTATCGAATCCTTTCTGACGGGCGATGGCTGTTTTTACAATGCCACTTGGGTGTGTGATGCCGCAGTGGGCAATGTCCACTTGAGCATTGGCGCGAAAATGAAATGCGGCCTCTTCCAGGTATCGTTTTCCTGACTTGCTGTCTTCACAGAGAATCAGCACTTTGGGTTGAGGCTTGAACCGGGATGCCTTTCGATCAAACAGCCGTATAGGGCGTGCCATGATCAGCCCCGCCTTATCAACGGTAATCCGCGATAACGGCCTTCAAAGTAGCGCTTCTCGACGTCCTCTCCTTCTCGTCCTTCAAAATCGTGAACCGAATAAAGACAGGTTGCACCGTTGGCATCGCGCTCGGTGATCCAGAACTGATCGCGCCGAAGTGTTTTGGCGTTCATTAGATGAGTGTCATGGGTGGTAAAGATCAGTTGAGTATCCAGCCCACTGTCCAAGTGTTTCTCAATCAGGTCATCAACGATTGAAGGGTGAAGGCTGCTGTCCAACTCATCGACAGAAAGAATCCCGCTCCCATCGGCGTGATTGATCATGAACCAGGGCAGCCAGAATCCGATCAGGTTTTTTGTACCCCCCGACTCCTCTGAAAAATCGAATTCGGCTTTTCCAAGAAGGCTCGTATGCGTCAGGGTAACTTTGTCTTTTTGGGCGGCCGCAAAGAACTCTTTCAGCGTGAGTTTTTTTGCAGGTTGAACAGATTCCGCGTCTTCGGTGTTGAGGTGGATAGCTGACACAGGGATATCCACATCCTTTAGAAAATCTCGCAAATTGCCGGTGTGATCCGAAGCAATCTTCAGAAATCTGATGGCCGCGGCTGACAGCCCCATGAAGTTGTTCTGCTCGATCACGAGTAGACCGGTTTGAAACCAGCCAAACGGACCCCGCAACTGGGTCAGCTCTTCGCTACTGTTCGCTATCGCCTGCGAAATAAACAATGTTTTGGGGCTCGTCAGACGCCGCCACGCATTGTGGACTTCTTTACCACCCTCAAGGTGTGCTCCAAAAATATACTGCTCACCCTCCTCCGCAAAACGACGCTGATACAGCAGCACTTCCTTGCCTTTGGGGTATGAAACCAGTTGTTCCTCGATAATCCGCAGAGCAGTCAGTCGCAGAACAAACCGATATCGGAGCCCGCGTTGAATGAAGTTGTACTCAAAACAACTGGGTTCATGTTGGAGTTTCGGGTCAAAACGAAAGGGCGAAACCGGTAGCGGTTCATCATTTGAGGACGGTAATGCTGTGAGCAACTGTCCGATGATTCCCATCGCCCGAATGAGCGAAGATTTACCAGACGCATTCGGCCCGTAGATCGCCGCCACCTTCAACAAATCCGGCAGTTTTTCTCCATTTACCGGCGGCGCGAACAGGTTGCGCTTTTTGCTCAAGCGCGGCGTCGCAGCCATGGACAGGGTTTGTTTGTCACGGAAGGAGCGATAGTTGGAAACAGAGAATTCGATCAACATGTAGCAAACCTGCAGTTCGTTCCTGAAAACGAAAAAACTATAGGAAAAACCTGGGCTGGGATGCTGCATCAGTGCATTTCAAGCAAAAACAGGAAATTCCTACAGCCCGAGCCTTCAAGTTAAAAGCCCCATTCCTACGGCATGCGTCGCCAGAGTAGACTTGGCGCCGCGAGCGCCTGAGAGATAGGCTTTACCTCGTCGCTGCCAAATCAGCGACCCGGGGTCGAAGCCGGAACACTATCAACATGGCGCATCCGCGCCCCCATATGAACTGGGGCAATTTTTTGCCTTTCAGTTTCGCTTTATGGTGGGCCGTGTGGCGCGGGCCTCTTGGCTTCATGTTGATCGAGAATGTCCCGACTTCGAACGCCGCACGGTCCGCCACCCAAATCTGTCGAAGGATCAGTGGCGGCTCCTTTTCAACATGGAGTCGAAAATGCTTGAGCACACGCTAAATCCGTCCAAAATCCATTCTCATTTCACCCCAACCGTCTTCACCCGCCACAACCGCTTTCTTCACACCTTCATGCACGCCAACCAGGCTTGGTTCTGCGTCCAGGACCTCGGTCGCCTGATGGGCCGCCCTCTGGATCAACGCCTCACCCTGAAGCTCGATCCCGATCAGCGCCAACAGGTCTTGTTGCTGAGGAACGGCAACAGGTCTTGTTGCTGAGGAACGGCAAAACCATTGAATCGTTGATGGTCAGCGAATCTGGGATGTACGCCCTGCTGGTTCACCATTTCGTCCCGGAAAACCGAAACTTGCGCCAATGGCTGAGCAACGAGGTCATACCTACCCTGCGTGAGTCGAAAGCTGCTGTGGATAACATTCCAAGCCTGAGTTCATTGCAATGGGCAGGCATCTCGGTGCCGCTGCTGCATTGGCAACATCAAGCCTGGATCAAATGGCGGGACATGCCTGACCTGATGCAAGTACAACGACCCTTCAAGATCATGGGCACTTGCAGTTGAAGACAGGGTAAAAGATGAAAAAGGGGCGGACTTCACAGTCCGCCCCTTGGCTTTCCAACAAGACTTAATCTCAAACCTTCAAAACCGCGAAACACTCCGCATCGCATCCACCAGATACCGCATCGCAATCCGGTCGCTCTCCGACAGCTCGCGATACCGTTGCAACAACTTCAGCTCATCCGGGCTGAGCCGACGCCTTCGCCGGCCACTCGCCAGGCACGGAAGGATTCCTAACATATCGGTGAGTCCTTGTACTTTCGTCATGGACGATGTCCTTCTATAGGTCTGTGGAAACTTCAAAAACCGCATCGCCCTTTCCTCTTCATCAGTCGCCGGCCTGAAGGGCAGAAACCGGTCATGACCACAGAATAGAAACTATCTGCGCGCTGAAAAGCGATTTTTAGAGTAATTAGTCAAAAAAAGCAGAAATGCCCTATAAATCAGAAAGTACTGTCGGAAAACTTCACCGACATTTCTTGTTTCATTGCTGCACTGACAAAGTGTTACCCATCAATTCTTGTCTGCAATCGAACGGTTTAAGCTATTTGGCATCTGTTTAAAGTCCGTTGCGTTTGGCCGAAGGCATGTCCGAACCGATATTTTTGATCCAGCACGTGCCAGGAACGGCGCGGGATTGTTCACGACAGGTTGTACTTATGCATCGCAGGAACTTGCTCAAAGCGTCCATGGCCATCGCGGCTTACACCGGTTTGTCTGCCACCGGCCTGTTGGCCGCCCGCGCCTGGGCGGGCAATGGCACAGCGGATGGCGAGGCCCAGGCCTTCGATTTCGAAGCACTGAAAATTCAGGCCAAGCAACTTGCCGGCAACCGCTATCAGGACACCAAGCAGGTGCTGCCGCCAACGCTGGCGACCATGACGCCGCAGAATTTCAACGCCATCCGCTACGACGCGAACCATTCGCTGTGGAAAGACCTGAACGGTCAGCTGGATGTGCAGTTTTTCCACGTCGGCATGGGGTTCAAGCAGCCGGTTCGCATGTACAGCGTCGATCCCAAGACGCGTCAGGCGCGCGAGGTGCATTTCCGCCCTTCCCTGTTCAACTATGAAAAAACCACGGTCGACACCAAACAACTGACGGGCGATTTGGGGTTTTCCGGGTTCAAGCTGTTCAAGGCCCCGGAGCTGGACAGGCACGATGTGCTGTCCTTCCTTGGCGCGAGTTATTTCCGAGCGGTGGATAGCACCGGGCAATACGGGCTGTCGGCACGCGGCCTGGCAATCGATACCTACGCAAAGAAGCGCGAGGAATTTCCGGACTTCACCAAGTTCTGGTTCGAGACTCCGGACAAGGACAGCACCCGTTTTGTGGTCTATGCCCTGCTGGATTCGCCGAGCGCCACCGGCGCTTACCGTTTTGATATCGATTGCCAGGCCAATCAGGTGGTCATGGCGGTCGATGCCCACGTCAACGCGCGTACTGCCATCGAGCAACTGGGGATCGCACCCATGACCAGCATGTTCAGCTGTGGCACCCATGAACGGCGCATGTGCGACACCATTCACCCACAGATTCACGACTCGGACCGTCTGGCGATGTGGCGTGGTAATGGCGAGTGGATCTGCCGCCCACTGAACAACCCGGCGAAACTGCAATTCAATGCCTTCGCCGACACCGATCCCAAAGGCTTCGGCCTGGTGCAGACGGACCATGAGTTCGCCAGCTATCAGGACACGGTCGACTGGTACAGCAAGCGTCCGAGCCTGTGGGTAGAACCTACAACCGCGTGGGGCGAAGGCTCTATCGATCTGCTGGAAATTCCTACGACCGGTGAAACACTGGATAACATCGTCGCGTTCTGGACCCCGAAAAAACCGGTCGCGGCCGGTGACTCCCTGAACTATGGCTACAAGCTGTACTGGAGCGCGCTGCCACCGGTCGGCACGCCATTGGCTCGGGTCAACGCCACCCGTTCGGGCATGGGCGGCTTCACCGAGGGCTGGGCGCCGGGCGAGCACTACCCCGAAGTCTGGGCGCGGCGTTTTGCCGTGGACTTCACCGGCGGCGGCCTCGATCGCTTGCCCGAAGGTGCCGGGATCGAGCCGGTGGTGACGTGCTCGAACGGGCAGGTGAAGGATTTCAACGTGCTGGTGCTCGATGACATCAAGGGTTACCGCATCACCTTCGACTGGTTCCCCACCAATGACAGCGTCGAGCCGGTGGAGCTGCGGTTGTTCATTCGAACCAATGACCGGACGTTGAGTGAAACCTGGTTGTATCAGTATTTCCCGCCGGCGCCGGATAAGCGTAAGTACACCTGACAGTTAATGGTTGTCTGGGCTGGCCCCATCGCGAGCAAGCTCAGCGCCTACAAGTGTATGCGTTCGATACGATACCCTTGTAGGCGCTGAGCTTGCTCGCGATGAGGGCCTGACAGACAACAAACCTCAGTGCACAGAAACGCAAAAGCCCCAGTCAACTCGACCGGGGCTTTTTGGTTTTACAGCGTCAATCAGTCACGCAAATCCGACTCATGAATCGGCTGCTCCCGATGGGTCGCGCGTTGGTATTGCGCCGGCCAGATGGCCTTGCGTCCACCCAGGTCATCATCGGCATGCAGCGGCCAATACGGGTCGCGCAACAACTCGCGGGCCAGGAAGATGATGTCCGCCTGACAGGTGCGCAAAATGTGCTCGGCTTGCGCCGGCTCGGTAATCATTCCAACCGTGCCAGTGGCGATGCCTGACTCCTTGCGCACACGCTCAGCGAAGCGGGTTTGATAACCGGGCCCTGTCGGAATTTCGGCATTGGCTGCCGTACCGCCCGAGGACACGTCAATCAGGTCCACACCCAACGCCTTGAGGCGGCGCGCCAGCTCTACCGTTTCATCCGGGTTCCAGCCGTCTTCCACCCAATCGGTAGCCGACACCCGCACGAACAGCGGCAGCTCTTCAGGCCATACCGCACGCACCGCTTCAGTGACTTGCAGCACCAGCCGAATCCGGTTCTCGAACGAACCGCCAAATTGATCGCGTCGCTGATTGCTCAGGGGCGAAAGAAATTGATGCAACAGGTAACCGTGGGCGGCGTGTATTTCGACCACTTTGAAACCAGCGGTCAGTGCGCGCCGGGCCGAGTCAACAAAAGCCTGGACGACCTCGGCGATCTCGCTTTCATCGAGCTGCCGTGGGTGGGTGTGCTGCGGGTCAAATGCAATCGTCGAAGGCCCCACCGGCACCCAGCCACCGTCTTCGGGCTTGACGCTGCCATGTTTGCCGAGCCACGGCCGATGGGTGCTGGCCTTGCGCCCGGCGTGCGCCAACTGGATACCGGCCACAGATCCCTGGGCGGCGATAAAGCGCGTGATGCGTTGCAGGGGTTCGATCTGTTCGTCGTTCCACAGGCCGAGGTCCTGGTCGGTGATGCGCCCGTCGGCGGTGACCGCCGTGGCTTCGGTAAACACCAGGCCGGCACCGCCGACAGCGCGACTGCCGAGGTGGACGAGGTGCCAGTCATTGGCCAGCCCATCGACGCTGGAGTACTGGCACATCGGGGATACCGCGATACGGTTGAGCAGGGTCAATTGACGCAGGGTATAGGGTTCAAGCAGCAGACTCATGGGTCACCTCTCGTATCAGTGGGCAGGCTCCAGGGTTCTGTTTGAAAAGTCGACGAGTGACATGAAAAAGGCGCAGCACCCGCCCCCGCGGGCAAAAAATTCGACAAGACGTCACAAGGATAATCAAGCAGTGATTAGAGCCTAGTCGACATCGGGGGATGAGGGAGGGTTCAGATGAATTGGGGGTCAGAAAGTTTGCTATCGCGGGCAAGCCCGCGATGGAGTCAACGCGGTTCGATGTGGACAATCATCAGCTGAACGGTTTCGTTGCCACGGAACTCGTTGAGGTCGAGCTTGTAGGCCAATTCCACCCACTTGATGGTCGGGTTCGGCCAAATATCGCGGTCGACGCCGAAGGCGATACCGTCGAGTTTGACCGAACCGCATTCGCTTTTCAGTACCACTTTGAGGTGACGTTCGCCGACCACGCGCTGCTCGACCAATTGGAACACGCCATGGAACAACGGCTCCGGGAAGTGCTGCCCCCAAGGACCGGCATGTCGCAGGGCACGCGCCAGCTCGAGGTGGAACTCTTCGACCGCCAGCGTGCCGTCCGACAGCAGGCGCCCGGTCAGGTCTTCTTCACGCAATTGCCGCCGCACTTCGGCGTCAAAGGCCTCGGCGAACAGCGGAAAATTCGCTTCCGGCAGCGTCAGGCCAGCCGCCATGGCATGACCGCCGTATTTGCTGATCAGGTTCGGATGCTGCGCTGCCACCACGCTCAACGCGTCGCGAATGTGGAAGCCCTGAACCGAACGCCCCGAGCCCTTGAGCAAACCATCGCCCGCATCGGCAAAGGCGATCGTCGGACGGAAATAGCGCTCTTTCATACGCGAAGCGAGGATCCCGATGACCCCTTGGTGCCATTCGGGGTCGAACAGGCATAAGCCGAACGGCATCGACTCGACCGGCAAATCCTTCAGTTGCGCCAGCGCTTCACGCTGCATGCCTTGCTCGATGGATTTGCGGTCCTGGTTCATGCCATCCAGCTGGACGGCCATTTCCCGCGCCATTCCCGCGTCTTCGGTGAGCAGGCATTCGATACCCAGGCTCATGTCGTCCAGCCGCCCTGCCGCGTTCAGGCGCGGGCCGACAATGAAGCCCAAGTCCGTGGAGGTGATGCGTGCAGGTTCGCGCTTGGCCACTTCCAGGATGGCCTTGATTCCCGGCCGGGCACGGCCGGCGCGAATTCGCTCCAGGCCCTGGTGCACCAGAATCCGGTTGTTGGCATCCAGCGGCACCACGTCGGCAACGCTGCCCAGCGCCACCAGGTCGAGCAGTTCACCGATGTTTGGCTGCGGGCGGCTCTCGTACCACCCGAGGCTGCGCAGACGGGCGCGAAGAGCCATCAGCACATAAAAAATCACCCCGACGCCGGCCAGCGCCTTGCTCGGAAACTCGCACCCTGGCTGGTTCGGGTTGACGATGGCATCGGCCAGCGGCAGTTCATCGCCCGGTAAGTGGTGATCGGTAACCAGCACGTTCAGGCCATGCTGCTTCGCCGCCGCGACACCTTCGACGCTGGAGATCCCGTTGTCCACGGTAATCAGCAGCTGTGGCGAACGGGTCAACGCCACTTCGACGATTTCCGGTGTCAGGCCGTAGCCATACTCAAAACGGTTCGGCACCAGGTAGTCGACATGAGCGGCGCCCAGCAGGCGCAATCCCAACACGCCCACGGTACTGGCCGTCGCGCCATCGGCGTCGAAGTCGCCGACGATCAGAATCCGCTGCCGCTGCTCCAGCGCCGTCACCAGCAAATCCACGGCGGCATCGATGCCTTTGAGCTGTTGGAACGGAATCAGCCGCGCCAGGCTCTTGTCCAGTTCAGCCTCGGTGAGCACGCCCCGCGCTGCGTACAGGCGGGTCAGCAGCGGTGGCAGATCACCGAGAAATGGCAGAGTGGCAGGCAGTTGGCGAGGATCGATACGCATGGGGTGACGGAGGCTTCTCTTGAATACGTGGGATTAATCGGGTGTCGGCGCAGGATCAGCCGCGCTCACCTTGCAGCCATTGCAACTGGACTTCGTGCTGACCACGGTCGTCGGTCACGAAAATCGTCCCTTCGCTGATCATCACGTCCCACTTGATAACGCGTGGCATGTCCTTGGCCAGGGTTTCCAGGACTTCCTGCGGCACGGCGGCGATGTTGACGTTTTTCAGGGTTTTGATCGCCGGGATCACTTTGGTTTCCCAGACACGCAGGCTGCCGTAGGCCAGCAGGCTGGTGCGTTCGGTGCGACGCGAGCACCAGGTCAGGCGATCGGCATCTGGCTGACCGACTTCGATCCAGTGCAGGACACGGTCGTCCAGGCTCTTTTCCCACAGAGCGGGCTCATCCACGTCTGACAGACCACGGCCAAAAGACAGCTGCTCGTTGTACCAGAAGGCGTAGGCCAGCAGCCGCACGGTCATGCGCTCTTCGGTTTCCGAAGGGTGACGGGCTATGGTCTGCTTCACAGTCTGGTAAACGCTGCGGTCGAGGTCGGTGAGGTTCAGTTCAAACTTGTAGGTCGTGGACGGCTGGGCCATGAACGGGCTTCTTGATACGAGGAAAGGCGGCAAGTCTAACCGATGCTGTAGGCAATCAACGAATTGAAGGCGATGAACCTTGGTCGTCTGACGTTCGGCTATGTTAAAACGCTGTATCCGCTCAGCCTTTGTCCTACAGGATCCCGCATGCCGCTTACAGGAAAACCGCTCTCAGGTTTGAAAGTCATTGAATTGGGTACGCTGATCGCCGGGCCGTTTGCCTCACGCATTTGCGGCGAGTTTGGCGCTGAAGTGATCAAGATCGAATCCCCCGACGGCGGCGATCCGTTGCGTAAATGGCGAAAACTGTACGAAGGCACTTCGCTGTGGTGGTTCGTTCAGGCACGCAACAAAAAATCCCTGACCCTCAACCTGAAACACCCTGACGGCTTGGCGATTCTGAAAAAGTTGCTGGGCGAAGCCGACATCCTGATCGAGAATTTCCGCCCTGGCGTGCTGGAAAAACTGGGCCTCGGCTGGGAGACCTTGCACGCGCTGAACCCGAAACTGGTGATGGTGCGTCTCTCCGGCTTCGGTCAGACCGGGCCGATGAAAGACCAGCCAGGTTTTGGCGCGGTTGGCGAATCCATGGGCGGTTTGCGCTATATCACCGGTTTCGAAGACCGACCACCGGTACGCACCGGGATTTCCATCGGCGACTCGATCGCGGCGCTCTGGGGCGTGATCGGCGCACTGATGGCCCTGCGTCATCGCGAAGTGAACGGCGGTCTCGGCCAAGTGGTCGACGTGGCGCTGTACGAAGCGATCTTTGCCATGATGGAAAGCATGGTGCCGGAGTTCGATGTGTTTGGTTTCATTCGCGAACGCACCGGCAACATCATGCCGGGCATCACGCCCTCCTCGATCCACACCAGCGCCGACGGCAAACATGTGCAGATCGGCGCCAACGGCGATGCGATTTTTAAACGGTTCATGCTGATCATCGGCCGCGAAGACCTGGCCAATGACCCGGTGCTGGCCAGCAATGACGGGCGTGACAGCCGTCGCGACGAAATTTATGGCGTGATCGATCGCTGGGTCAACTCACTGCCGCTGGACACGGTTATCGAACAGCTGAATCAGGCCGACGTTCCGGCCAGCCGGATCTTCAGTGCCGAAGACATGTTCAGCGATCCGCAGTACCTGGCCCGGGAAATGTTCCTGCAGGCCAAGCTTCCGGACGGCAAAGATTTCAAGATGCCGGGAATCGTGCCGAAACTCTCAGAGACACCCGGCACTTCGCAATGGGTTGGGCCGCAACTGGGCGAGCACAACGCACAGGTACTCCAGGAACTTGGCTATGACGCGACGCAGATCGCACAACTGCGCAAAGACGGAGCTATCTAAGCTGAGGCGCCTGCTTGCGTTGCCCTTTACACCTCGCACGTCGTCCGACGCGCGGGTGACAGGCGCGTTGCTGTTGATATTTCTGCTCGGCGGCCTGGTCTCATCGGCGATGGCACAACCCAGGGAAACCCTGGTCTGGTTGATGCGAGATCTACCGCCCCTGACCATTTTCGAAGGACCGAAAAAAGGCCAGGGCGTCATCGATCAACTGTTGCCCCTATTGATCGCCGGCATGCCGCAATACGAACACACCGTGATGCGGGTCAATCGCGCTCGCGGCCTGCAAATGCTCCACGAGCCTTCCCTGACCTGCGATGCGGCGTTGAACTGGAGCAAGGAGCGTGAAAGCTGGATCGCATTTTCCCTCCCGGTTTTTCGGGCCATGAGCAATGGTTTGGCGGTCAGACGGATAGATCAACCGGTGCTGGAGCCCTTTATTCGGGACGGTGAAGTAGACCTGGCGGCCCTGCTGGCCAGTGGTCGCGAGAAGTTGGGGATTATTGCCGAGCGCAACTACGGCGAATACCTCGATGCATTGCTCAAACAAGCACCGCCCGGTGCGTTGACGTTGCACTACGGAAACGACGCCTTGGGCAGTCTGTTGCAAATGCAACGCCTGGGGCGCTTGCGACTGTTGTTGGGCTACCGCCCGGAAATCCGCTATCAGGCCCAACAGCAAGGAATAGCGGAAGATGAATTGCAGTTTTATCCGATTCGCGGCACCGGCAAATACCTCTCCGGCTACATCGGTTGCACCGACACTCCCAAGGGTCGGCAGGCCATCGTCGAGATCAACCAATTGCTGCGCAAAATGCCGCGCGATCATTTGAGCGAGGCCTATGCGGCCTGGCTCGATCCGGAAAGTCGCGGCGCCTATCTGGAAGATACCCGGGCCTTTTTCGAGCATCAGGCCGGGCAGTGATAAATCGCAGGCAAAAAGAAACCCCGAGCAGTGGGGAGACAACTCGGGGTTAAACGTGGCCTACATAAAGACCCGTAACAGCAAGCGACAAGCACCGGAGCACAATGCTTGATCCTGCTGCTGTAGGGTCTGACTGATCTGTGCGCAGGAAGGTTCCCACAGATGTCACTTCAATTTCGGCTAGCCAGCATTTTGTCCTGAGCGGCATTGCGCAATGCCGCGATAACGCAAGGCTCCAGCCGTCCTTCGGCAATGAGCACGTCGCGGTGCAAGCCGTCGACGACGTCGGTCAGCAGACGTTTGTCGGTCAACTGAGCCTGATTGAAGGCTCGTTCGACGACAATGACGCCGATCGCATTTTTCAGTGTTACCAGGCATTCGCCATGGGCACCCGACGGGGACAGCGTGACCTGATACGGGCTCAGCGCTTCACCGAGCAACAGACTGATACTTTCCATCTCGATCACCACTCAATAGTCCGAAAACAAAGTGCCTGGGGCGTGCTCACAATTAGTGACCACTGGCCCGAGTAGAAAGTTCTGGATTCCAGGTACACGCGCGTCGGCGCCTCTGGTTGTTAGAGCATGCACGGCAAAGATGACAGGGAAAAAACAAGCGCATCACCCGTCGCGGCTCCGCCCCCTGTCCGTCCAGCCGCCCAACAAACCACGCAATTGGCCATCGGCGCTATAGAACGGCACCGTCCACTGGTAGATATCCCTGATACCGTTCTTGAACTGCAATTGACGCTCGCTGAACCGGGCCTTGCGCGTACTCAATTGGCTGATGAACTCGGCATGCAAACGTTCAGCAGTCGCTTTGGGCAAGACATCCAGTTCAATCAACTGTCGGCCCTGAATCTGCTCGAAACGGGTCGCCAGGCTCTCCTCGTAACTTTTGTTGCACATGATCAAACGCCCTTCCAGATCACGCACAAACATCGGATCGGGCATGGCATCCATCAAGGCGTGCTGAAAGGCGAGTTGGTCGCCGAGGCTTTTCTCCGCTTCCAGCCGTTTCTTGATCAACACCGTGAAGCGACGACTCCACAGCAACGACAGCAAGCCAAACAGACTGACGAAGACCACTCCCCAGCAACCCCACTGGCTTAGCCGCTGCCATACAGTGGGCGCGTGCACCGGGCTGATACCGTCGAGCCATTTCAAGCGAATGGCGCGCAACTCGGCAGGCGGAAAAGCTTCGAGCGCTTTGTTGAGGATACTCAACAACTGCGCCTGGCCTTTGCGGACCGCCAGGTAATCGGGGTCCCACTTTCCCTCCAGGGTATGCCACACCTTAAGCTGTCCCGCGGGATAGAGATGCGCGCCGATTTCGTTTTCGATGGTGGCATACGCTTCACCGCTCTCGACCAGCGCCCGGCCTTCGGCATAGGTTTTCACCGAGCGCAACACGATCGCCGGATGGTCACGACGAATCGTCGCCTCCAGCGCATGCCTGGCCGGTAGCACCAGCACCCGTTTTGCCATTTGATCCAGAGACTCAACGACAGGCATCCCCGCGCGCCCGATCAGCACCCAGCCAGCGCCCCCGAACGAGTGACTGAAATCCATAAACGTCTTGCGCTCGTCATTCATTGCCAGCGTCGTGGTCATGTCCGCGGCTCCACTTTCCAGACGCCCCATCAACTGATCAGTGGAAAACGTCTCTTCGTGAACAAATTGCAAGCCTGTCATGGCGCTGATGCGGTTGAGCAAATCGTTGTTCAAGCCGCTCCATTGACCGAGCTCATCCTTGAACAGATACAGCGGGTACTGCGCCGAAGCGACAATCACCCGAGGGTGTGCAGCAATCCATTCACGTTCTTGGGCGTCGAGCTCGATCATCGCTCTGACGGCAGGCTCCGCGGACTGCGGCACTGCCAATTGCGCTGCTGTTGCCCCTTGAGCAAAACCCAGGGCAATGAGTAAAAACATCCAGCACACGGCTGGTTTTAATCCTTTGAAAAACTGCATCACCACTTCCTTGCTGTTCAACTCGTCTGTCCGTCATAGGCGGCTCTTCATTAACGAAGTGGGACAAGTGTGGCATGCAGAAACGAGAAAGCCCGTCAGGAGACGGGCTTCAAAATGTGACAGCTTTTAGCGCTTACAAGGGTTTACCACGGTTGCCATGCTGACTGACAAAGGCCTGTACAGCTTTCAGGTCGTTCGGCAACACGGTGCAACGCTCATCTCGCTCAAACAAATCAGAAAGATGTGCAGGGAGCTCAAGCGCTTTTCCTACGCCAGCCTTCTCCACCGCGTCCGGGAATTTGACCGGATGGGCCGTCCCCAGAATCACCATTGGAATATCCAGGCTACGACGACACTCGCGCGCAGCTTTCACGCCGATGGCCGTGTGCGGATCCAGCAATTCGCCGGTCTGCTCGTACACTTCGGCGATGGTTTCGCAGGTTTGTGCATCATCCACGGCCAGCGAATCAAACAGCTTGCGGGCTTCGGTCCAGCGTTCCTCTTCAACGCTGAAACCGCCACCCTGTTTGAAGCTGTCCATCAGGCCGGCAATGGCTGCACCGTTGCGACCGTGCAGGTCAAACAGCAGGCGTTCGAAGTTCGACGACACCATGATGTCCATCGACGGCGACAGCGTGGCGTGCAGGGTTTCCTTGACGTACTGATTACCGCTCATGAAGCGGTGCAGGATGTCGTTGCGGTTGGTAGCGACGATCAACTGGTTGATCGGCAGGCCCATGTTGCGCGCCAGGTAACCGGCGAAGATGTCGCCGAAGTTGCCGGTCGGCACCGAGAACGATACCGAACGCGCCGGGCCACCCAGCTGCAGCGCTGCGTGGAAATAGTAAACGATCTGGGCCATGATCCGCGCCCAGTTGATCGAGTTCACCGCCACCAGACGTGTGCCTTTGAGGAAGCTCTGGTCAGCGAAGCTCGCCTTGACCATTTCCTGGCAGTCATCGAAGTTGCCTTCGATGGCGATGTTATGGATGTTCTCGCCGAAGATCGTGGTCATCTGGCGACGCTGCACTTCCGACACGCGGTTATGCGGGTGCAGGATGAAGATGTCGACGTTTTCGCAGTGCTTGCAGCCTTCGATGGCTGCCGAACCGGTGTCGCCGGAAGTAGCGCCGACAATCACCACGCGCTCACCGCGCTTTTCCAGCACGTAGTCGAGCAAACGACCGAGCAGTTGCAGGGCGAAGTCTTTAAACGCCAGGGTCGGGCCGTGGAACAGTTCCAACACCCATTCATTGCCGTTCAGCTGACGCAACGGTGCCACGGCGTTGTGCGAGAACACGCCGTAGGTTTCTTCAAGGATCTTTTTGAAATCGGCGTCGGGAATGCTGCCGGTAACGAACGGGCGCATGACCCGGAAGGCCAGTTCGTGATACGGCAGGCCGGCCCAGGAGGCAATTTCTTCCTGGGTGAAACGTGGCAGGTTTTCCGGGACGTACAGACCGCCGTCGGTGGCAAGACCTGCCAGCAGGACGTCTTCGAAATTCAGGGCCGGTGCCTGGCCGCGGGTACTGATGTAACGCATGACTGACTCCAATGGACAGTGTTCGTAGTGCCGGGCCCGCAAGCGAGCCCGGTCAACGATATCGGCTTAGTTCAGGTGCTCGACGCGGATCCGTACAACCGGACCGACGACGCCCGCCAGGGCTTCGAGAGCGGCGATCGCATCGTTGATGTGCTGTTCCAGCACGCGATGGGTCAGCAGGATCATCGGCACCAGGCCGTCGTGTTCCTCGGCTTCCTTCTGCATGATCGACTCGATGTTGATGCCGCGCTCCGACAGGATGCTCGCCACCTGGGCCAACACGCCCGGATGGTCCTTGGCCTGAATGCGCAGGTAGTAGGCGCTTTCGCAGGCTTCGATCGGCAGGATCGGGTGAGCCGACAGCGAGTCCGGCTGGAAGGCCAGGTGCGGCACACGGTTTTCCGGGTCGGACGTCATGGCGCGAACCACGTCCACCAGGTCAGCGATCACGGACGAAGCCGTTGGCTCCATGCCGGCGCCAGCACCGTAGAACAAGGTCGAACCGGCAGCGTCGCCGTTGACCATGACCGCGTTCATCACGCCGTTGACGTTGGCGATCAGGCGATCAGCCGGGATCAGCGTCGGGTGTACGCGCAGTTCGATACCGCTGGCGGTGCTGCGTGCAACGCCCAGGTGCTTGATGCGGTAGCCCAGCGCTTCGGCATAGTTCACGTCAGCAGTGGTCAGCTTGGTGATGCCTTCGGTGTAAGCCTTGTCGAACTGCAGCGGGATACCGAACGCGATGGACGCCAGGATCGTCAGCTTGTGGGCTGCGTCGATGCCTTCAACGTCGAACGTCGGGTCAGCTTCGGCGTAACCCAGGGCTTGCGCCTCGGCCAGCACGTCTTCGAAGGTGCGACCCTTCTCGCGCATTTCGGTGAGGATGAAGTTGCCGGTGCCATTGATGATCCCGGCGACCCAGTTGATACGGTTGGCGGACAGGCCTTCACGGATCGCCTTGATCACCGGAATGCCACCGGCCACCGCCGCTTCGAACGCCACGATCACGCCTTTCTCGCGTGCCTTGGCAAAAATTTCATTACCGTGAACGGCAATCAATGCCTTATTCGCGGTGACCACATGCTTGCCATTCTCGATGGCCTTGAGTACCAGCTCGCGGGCAACGGTATAGCCGCCCATCAGCTCTATAACGATGTCGATCTCAGGGTTCGTGGCCACTTCGAAGACATCGTTGGTAATCGCAATACCGGTCGTCTGGAACTGAGGCTTTGGCGTGCGCATGGCAATTTGTGCCACTTCGATTCCACGCCCGGCACGACGAGCAATTTCCTCGGCGTTGCGCTGAAGTACGTTGAAGGTACCGCCACCGACGGTTCCTAACCCACAGATGCCTACTTTGACCGGTTTCACTGTGAACTCCCCATAAAACGGCCGACGCAAGGTCGGCCGTGAAAACAACCGCGTGCTCGCGGTTCTCTATTAATGGCCCGGCGATGTGGCTGCCGGACCATGATCGTCAATGGCTGACCGTGACGATGCGAATTTACTTCGCGCCCAGTGCCAGTTTGGCGACTTGTGGCGCCGGCTGGTAGCCCGGAATGACCTGACCGTCGGCCAAAACGATGGCCGGTGTACCGTTCACGCCGATCGACTGACCGAGGGCGAACTGCTTGGAAACCGGGTTATCGCACTTGGCGGCCTTGATTTCCTTGCCATCGACCATTTTGTCCATGGCCGCTTTCTTGTCCTTGGAGCACCAGACCGCTTGCAGCTGTTCGTCACCCGGCGAACCCAGGCCCTGGCGTGGGAACGCAACGTAGCGCACTTCAATGCCGCGCTTGTTCAGCTCAGGCACTTCGGCGTGCAGTTTGTGGCAGTACGGGCAGGTGGTGTCGGTAAATACGGTGATGTGCGACTTGGTTTCGCCAATGGCCGGGTAGACCACGGTTTCAGCCACAGGAATGTCGTTGACCAGTTTGGAAATACCCAGGCGCTCGGTCTTCTCGGTCAGGTTGACCGGTTTGCCATCCTTGAGCTGGAACAGGTAGCCCTGAACGACATACTGGCCGTCGGCGCTGGCATACAGCACACGGCTGCCCTTGAGTTTGACTTCGTACATCCCTGGCAACGGGCTGGCCGTAATGGTTTCGACGGGCACGTCGAGCTGGAGGTTTTCCAGGCTTTTACGAATGGCTTTGTCGGCCGCGTCATCGGCGACGGCAAAGGTGCTGACCAACGCAATGGCGGCGGCGGCGAAAATCTGGGTCAGACGCATGAGAACTCCTGAAGGCGGACAAATGGGACGATCAGAACGCCCGTGCCGAAACACCGGGTCATAAACGCCCATCGTGCAAACCGGCAAAGCCTACCACATAAGGTCCGTGTGGCCGAATGCGCCTGTCGTAAGTCATCTCACTCACCGTGCACGACGCTTTTATGTAGCAGCTGGCGAAGCCTGCGTTCGACTGCGCAGCAGTCGTTAAATCAGACACAGAGGTGTATCAGTTAAACCGCGGGCTCAGGGTTTACGGCTGCTGCGCAGTCGAACGCAGGCTTCGCCAGCGGCTACACAGTCCTGTGTTAACCGCGCGGGTGATGTTTGGCGTGCAGGTCTTGCAAGCGCGCCCGGGCTACATGAGTGTAGATCTGGGTGGTGGACAAATCGCTGTGGCCCAGCAGCATTTGCACCACCCGCAAGTCAGCACCATGGTTGAGCAGGTGCGTGGCGAAGGCATGGCGCAACGTGTGCGGCGACAGCGACTTGCCGATCCCGGCGACCTTGGCCTGGTGCTTGATGCGGTGCCAGAAGGTCTGGCGGGTCATTTGCTCGCCGCGCAGACTCGGGAACAGCACATCGCTGGGGCGCCCGCCGAGCAGTTCGCCACGGGCATCGCGCATGTAGCGCTCAACCCAGACAATCGCTTCCTCCCCCATCGGCACCAATCGTTCCTTGCTGCCCTTGCCCATCACCCGCAACACGCCTTGACGCAAGTTGACTTGCTCCAGGGTCAGGCTGATCAACTCGGTCACCCGCAAGCCACAGGCATACAGCACTTCGAGCATGGCGCGGTCACGCTGGCCGATCGCTTCGCTCAAGTCCGGCGCCTTGAGCAAGGCTTCAACGTCGGCTTCCGACAGGGATTTAGGCAAAGGCCTGCCCAACTGAGGCATGTCGACGCGCAAGGTCGGATCGACAGCGATCAACTTTTCCCGCAGCAGATAGCGATAAAAGCCACGCACACCCGAGAGAAATCGCGCGGTGGAACGGGGTTTGTAGTTCTGCTCCAAGCGCCAGGCCAGATGATCGAGGATCAGCTCACGACCGGCGTTGATCAGCTCCAGATCCTTCTCCTGCAGCCAACCGTTGAACAGGGCCAGGTCGCTGCGATAAGCATCGCGGGTATTGTCGGAAAGACCTTTCTCCAGCCACAGGGCGTCGAGAAACTGGTCTATCAGCGGATGATCGATAGCAGGCATGGGCGCTCTAGGCACACAGTCTCGGGACTGCGCGCGAAAAAAGGTGAACTGTAAAAATGGCCGCTAGTCTTTCATAGCCCGCCACTTCAAGGAACAGGAGCTTCAATGAGCGAACAGCAGATTCTGTTGGTTTTTGGCGGTATCGGTGCGGCAGCGTTGGGCTGCCAATGGTTGGCCTGGCGCCTCAAGTTACCGGCGATTCTGTTTCTATTGTTGACCGGGATTCTGGTCGGGCCGGTTCTGGGTCTGCTCGACCCGCTGGAAATGTTCGGACCATTGCTGATGCCGCTGGTATCGCTGGCGGTGGCACTGATCCTGTTTGAAGGCAGCCTGACCCTGCACCTTTCAGAATGGCGCGAGATTGGCAGCGTGGTGCATCGACTGGTCACCATCGGCGCGCTCTCGACCTGGGTGGTCATCGCCGTCGCGACCCATTACTTGCTGGGTTTCGACTGGTTGCTCGCCATACTCTTCGGCAGCCTGACGCTGGTCACCGGGCCCACGGTGATCGTGCCGATGTTGCGCGTAGTGCGGCCGAAAGCCTCGATCGCCAACATCCTGCGCTGGGAAGGCATCGTCATCGACCCGATTGGTGCCCTGCTCGCCGTGGTGGTTTACAGCTTTATCATCGCCCGCGCCTCGGGTGATGGCTGGAGCCAAAGCCTGCTGACTTTCGGTGGCGTGATTGTGTGCGGCAGCTTATGCGGGATCGCCGGGGGCTGGGTGCTCGGCACGATCATCCGACGCCAATGGCTGCCCGAATACCTGCACAACCTGGCAGCGCTCGCGGCGGTGTTGGGGATTTTCATTGCGGCCAATGAAGTCATGAACGAATCCGGATTGCTGGCGGTGACGTTGATGGGGATGTGGCTGGCCAACATGAAGGGCGTGGATGTGCGCGACATCCTGCACTTCAAGGAGAACCTCAGTGTGCTGCTGATCTCCGGGCTATTCATTCTGCTGGCCGCGCGGCTGGACTTGAACGCCTTGATTGCACTGGGGCCGCTGGTGCTGATTCTGCTGCTGATCATTCAGTTGATTGCCCGGCCATTGAACGTGATGCTTTCCACGGCGGGTTCAAGCCTGAGCTGGCGTGAACGTGCGCTGCTGGCCTGGATCGCACCGAGAGGGATTGTGGCGGCGGCGGTCTCGGCGATTTTCGCGATTCGTCTGGATGAAGCCGGCCATGAAGGTGCCTTGCTGCTGGTGCCGCTGACGTTTGCTGTGATCATCGGCACGGTGGTACTGCAAAGTGCCACGGCTCGACCGTTAGCCCGGTTATTGAAAGTCGCTGAACCAGCGCCCAGCGGCTTCCTCATCGTCGGCGCCAACGGCCCGGCGCGAACCGTGGGCAAAGCCTTGCAACAACTGGGCAGTCGAGTACTGCTGACGGATTCAAGTTGGGAGAACATTCGGGCGGCGCGAATGGACGGTCTGCCCACCTACTTCGGCAATCCGGCATCACAGCATGCCGATGCTCATCTGGATCTGGTTGGCCTGGGGCATTTGCTGACCCTGTCACCTTCGGGCGAATTGAACACGGTGGCGACCATGCGCTTTCGTCAT
Organism: Pseudomonas sp. C9; assembly: GCF_002000165.1. Lineage (NCBI taxonomy): Bacteria > Pseudomonadati > Pseudomonadota > Gammaproteobacteria > Pseudomonadales > Pseudomonadaceae > Pseudomonas > Pseudomonas sp. C9. The sequence continues at coordinate 1,967,293 of NZ_MPAK01000001.1, forward strand.
GACTTTGGTCATCAGCGCATGTTCGGCGTAGCCAGCGGCCAGGACAGCCGCCGCACCGACAAGCATCGGGCGAGCCGCAAGCATCGTGGGCGCTTGCTCGGCAGCGAGGGAATGACCTACGGCAAACTGGCCAGTCTGCTCAGCCAGGGCGCCGAGCTCTACAGCACGCATCTGACAGAGGAATTTGATTTGGAAGACTACCGGGAACTGCACGGGGATCGGGCAACGTTGTTGTTCATCCGCGATGCCAGCGGATGGGTGCATGTGGTGACGCCTGGCAGTTCGCTGAAACCTTCGGCGGGGTGGACGCTGCTCGCGCTGATTCAGCCAGACACCGTCTGCGCCTGAGAAATCGCAGGCAACAAAAAAGCAGCCCGCAGGCTGCTTTTTTTTGCATCGGAAGCTGGACTTAAGCCAGTTTTTCCTTGATGCGAGCTGCTTTACCGGACAGGTCACGCAGGTAGTACAGCTTGGCTTTACGTACGTCACCGCGACGTTTAACGGCCATGCTGTCGATTTGCGGGCTGTAGGTCTGGAAAGTACGCTCTACGCCAACACCGTTGGAGATTTTACGAACGGTGAATGCACTGTTTACGCCGCGGTTACGCTTGGCGATTACAACGCCTTCGAACGCTTGCAGACGTGCACGGTCGCCTTCCTTCACTTTCACCTGAACGACAATGGTGTCGCCCGGGGCAAAGGTAGGGATTTCTTTGGTCATCTGCTCTGCTTCGAGTGCAAGGATGATTTTGTTAGTCATGCTGTGCTCCTAAGGTAAATCAACGGATTTACCATCGATACGTTGTTAACTATCGTCCCGCTCGCGGATGTATTCCTCGAGCAGCTTCTTCTCTTCTCCAGAAAGCGAGCGGCTTTCCAGAAGATCGGCGCGTCGTTCAAAGGTCCTACCAAGGGACTGCTGTAAACGCCAACGCCGGATGTGCGCGTGATTGCCACTTAGCAATACGTCGGGAACACGCTGATCCGCATACACCTCCGGTCGGGTGTAGTGCGGGCAATCCAGCAAACCATCCGTAAAGGAATCTTCCTCGGCGGAGTCCGCATGCCCTAAAGCTCCAGGCAGCAGTCGTGTAACCGCATCGATCAGGACCATCGCCGGCAGCTCGCCGCCAGACAGTACATAGTCGCCAATCGACCACTCTTCATCGACATGAGCTTCAATAAAACGCTCGTCAATGCCTTCATAGCGGCCGGCAATCAGGATCAATGCATCCAGATTCGCCAACTCGCGCACCGCCGACTGAGTCAGTTGACGGCCTTGGGGGGACAGGTAAATTACCTTCGCCGCCTCCCCGGCTGCTGCCTTGGCCTGAACCAGTGCATCTTCCAGGGGCTTGATCTTCATCACCATGCCCGGACCACCGCCAAATGGGCGATCATCCACAGTGTGATGTCGATCCGTCGTGTAGTCTCGCGGATTCCAACAGGTGAGCTGCAACAGCCCCTGTTTCACCGCCCGACTGGTGATGCCGTACTCGCTGATGGCGGAGAACATCTCGGGAAACAAACTGATCACTTCTACGCGCAAGTTAGCCACGCTTAGAAATCCGCGTCCCAATCCACCTTCATCTCGCCTGCGGCCAGGTCGACAGCCAACACGCATTGCTCCGTATAGGGCAACAGACGTTCGCGATCATCCAGGCTGCCAGCGCAAGGCTTGACCACCATGACATCGTTCGAGCCAGTCTCTAACAGGTGATCGATCTTCCCGAACAATTGCCCGAGTGTGTCGATAACCTTGAGACCTTCCAGCTGGTACCAGTAGTACTCGCCGTCGGTCAGTTCAGGGAACAGGTTGCGCGGCACGCAGATCTCATAACCGGCCAGAAGACGAGCTTCTTCGCGATCATCGAGATCCTTGAGCTTTGCGACCAGGAATTTGTCATTCCCGCGTCCGCTGACCAGCTCTACCTGCTTTACATTACCGTCACGCTTGAGCGTCCAGGTTTTGTATTCCAGCAGGTTTTTAATTGGATCAGTAAAGGAGTACACCTTCACTTCGCCGCGAACGCCATGAACAGAATAAATTTTGCCAATAACGATCAAATCATCGGCAACAACTGGCGTCGCGTTCATATTGCTCAGGCCGCAGCCTTAGCAGATTCCTTCAACAACTGAGCAACACGCTCAGAAGGTTGTGCACCAACGCTCAGCCAGTAGGCTACGCGCTCTTGGTTCACGGACAGACGGACTTCTTGACCACGAGCAACAGGGTTGAAGAAACCAACCTGTTCCTTGTGCGAACCGTCGCGCGGGTTGCGGCTGTCGGTTACGGTCAAGTGGTAAAACGGGCGCTTTTTGGAGCCGCCAAGGGCAAGACGGATTGTTAGCATGTGAACATCGTTCCTGTAGTCGGTGCTGCAAATCTAAAGGCACAGCGGGCATAGGTGCCCGAAAGGCCGCATATTCTAAGGAATATCCGGACTTTTGCAAATGACTTTTTCCGGCGGCCTATCGGACGCCATCCAGATTTGCTATAGAGCCGTCGTTGAAAACGGCCGGTCAGCTCCCGCCAAGTGCGGGTTTGCTGGAGATCCCGCATCCTTGCGGGTCTGCGCCGGTGCGATGACCGGCGCGGATTCTTTACATCTTCGGCATGCCGCCGCCGGGCAACATACCGCCCATGCCGCGCATCATTTTGGCCATTCCGCCTTTCGCGGAGAATTTCTTCATCATCTTCTGCATCTGCTTGTGCTGCTTGATCAAGCGACCGATGTCCTGCACCTGAGTGCCGGAACCCATGGCGATCCGGCGTTTGCGCGAACCACTGATCATCTCAGGGTCGCGGCGCTCGGCCGGGGTCATGGAGTTGATGATGGCTTCCATCTGCTTGAATTGCTTCTCTGCCGCACCCTGGGCGTTGCCCATCTGCGCCAGATTCACGCCGCCCATGTTCGGCAGCTTGTCCATGAGCCCGCCAAGGCCGCCCATGTTCTTCATTTGTTGCAACTGATCGCGGAAGTCTTCGAGGTCGAAGCCCTTACCCTTCTTCAGTTTCTTGGCCAGTTTGTCGGCCTTGTCCTTGTCGAGGGTCGCTTCGGCCTGTTCGATCAGGCTGAGCACGTCGCCCATGCCGAGGATGCGTGAAGCAATACGCTCAGGGTGGAACGGATCGAGCGCTTCGCTCTTCTCGCCCATACCGATGAACTTGATCGGCTTGCCGGTGATGGCGCGAACCGACAGGGCGGCACCGCCACGGGCATCGCCGTCGACCTTGGTCAGGATCACACCGGTCAGCGGCAGCGCATCGCCGAAGGCCTTGGCCGTGTTGGCGGCATCCTGGCCGGTCATGGCGTCAACCACGAACAGGGTTTCAACCGGGTTGATCGCGGCGTGCAGCGCCTTGATCTCGCCCATCATCTCTTCGTCGATGTGCAGGCGACCGGCGGTATCGACGATAACCACATCAATGAACTTAAGCTTTGCTTCTTTTATAGCCGCTTGCGCGATGTCGACCGGCTTCTGGCTCAGGTCGGACGGGAAGAAGGTAACGCCGACTTCACCCGCGAGCATTTCCAGCTGCTTGATCGCCGCCGGACGGTAAACGTCCGCGGACACGACCATGACCGACTTCTTCTTGCGCTCCTTTAGGAAGCGCGCAAGTTTGCCGGCGGTGGTGGTTTTACCCGCGCCCTGCAAGCCGGCCATCAGGATCACGGCGGGTGGAACGGCGCTCAGGTTCAGGTCTTCGTTGGCTGCGCCCATCAGGCTTTCGAGCTCGGCCTGGACGATCTTCACAAAGGCCTGGCCCGGCGTCAGGCTGCGCGACACCTCGGTGCCGACAGCGCGCTCCTTGACCGAGTTGACGAAGTCTTTGACCACGGGCAAGGCGACGTCAGCTTCGAGCAACGCCATGCGCACTTCACGCAGGGTGTCTTTGATGTTGTCTTCGGTCAGCTTGGCCTTGCCGGTGACATGGCGCAGCGTCTGCGAGAGACGGTCGGTTAAGTTTTCAAACATTGCGCGATCCTTTCAGGCCCTGTGTAGACCGGGATAATGGCGGCCCAGACCGGAATAAACATGTGCTCGGCGAGCCTGCGGCGTGGGCAGGTCGCGGATTATAGCGAAGACTGCGTCTGGCGGACACCTCGCACTTTCGTGCCGCGGGGGTTCTATGCCAAACTCAGCGCCTTTCGGGCCTGCCTAACAGGATTTATGCTCCCCTTGTCACCCAGTTTGCTTACTACCCTCGCCGCCGCCTGCTTATATGCCGCTGCGACTCTTTATCAGGGCTCTCGTCTGGCCACCGGCGCCAAGGCGAACAAGCGCCTGCTGGTCACGCTCGGCGTGCTGGCCGTCCTGGCTCACAGCGCCAGCCTGTTCACCCATCTGCTGACGCCGATCGGCCTGGGCCTGGATTTTTTCAGCGCCGCCAGCCTGATTGCCGCAGCGGTCATCGCACTGACCCTGCTGGCCTGTTCACGGATCCCGGTGGAAAACCTGCTTATATTGCTGTTCCCGCTGGGGGCCGCGACCGTGTTGCTGGCGCAGCTCGCCCCGGCCGGCACCGTACAGGTCATCGACGAAGAACCGGGCATCCTCGCCCATATTCTCTTGTCGATACTCGCTTACGGCATGTTTACCATTGCGGTGTTCCAGTCGTTGTTGCTGCTGGTTCAGGACCATCAGCTCAAGCACAAACATCCGTCAGGGCTGATCAAGAACTTCCCGCCGCTGCAAACCATGGAAAGCCTGCTGTTCGGTTTCCTGTGGGCTGGCTGGACCCTGCTATCGTTGTCGTTGATCTCCGGCTGGTTGTTTGTCGACAACCTGTTCGCCCAGCATCTGGTGCATAAAACCTTGCTGGCGTGCCTGGCCTGGGTTGTCTTCAGCGTGCTGTTGTGGGGCCGTAACCGCCTCGGTTGGCGCGGCCACAAGGCGATTCGCTGGACCCTCGCCGGTTTCTGCCTGCTGATGCTGGCGTATTTCGGCAGCAAGCTGGTTCGTGAATACATCCTGCATATCTGACGAGCGGCATTAATGGACGACTTGCCCATAGGGCCGATGCTCGCGGTATTGGCCCTGCTGATTTTATGGTCGGGGCTGTTTACCGCTATCGAAGTGGCACACCAGCATTTGCTGGCCCAGCGGACCGCATCGCGCTCGAGCGACAAACCGGTGGCGAAGCTGAGCTTTCCACTCAACAGCCTGATCTTCTGTAATACCCTGTGCCGCGCGCTGGTCATGGTCATCAGCACCTTGCTGGCGATCTTCACCTGGTCGGCCAATGGTCCGTGGGCTGCCTGCATCGGCGCCGGCGCCGCGCTGCTGATATTCGCTGACTACCTGCCACGCACCCTCGCCACTCGCTATCCGGACGCCGTGCTGAACCTGGGCAACACCTTGCTCGGCGCGCCCCTGAAAATCATCTACCCGCTCGCCTGGATGCTCAATGGCATCAGCCAGTTGCTGATGCGACCGTTCGCCCGCAAAGTCAAAGTGGTGCAGCAGAGCGAAGACGAAATGCCCACGGATCGCCATGACGATCAGGACCACGGCGTCTGCCGCCCGCATCCACTGTCCGGCATCCACGCGCTGGACAACATCACGGTCAACGACATTCTGGTGCCGCGCAGCGACGTCGACGGCATCAACCTCGACGACCCGATTGAAGAAATCATCGAGCAGTTGCGTCATAACAAGCGCACGCGCCTGCCGGTATTCCACAGCGATATCAACCAGGTCGAAGCCGTCCTCAACACCCGGCACATCCGTCACTTGCTAGGCGATGCAAGCTTGACCCTGGATGCGCTGATGGCGGCCAGCCACGACCCTTATTTCGTACCGGAAAGCACGCCGCTGCAGCTGCAGCTGCTGAATTTCCACAAGCAGCAGCGACGCTTGGGCATGGTGGTCGACGAGTACGGCGAAGTGCTCGGTATCGTGACCCTGGAAGACATTCTTGAAGAGATCGTCGGCGAGTTCGAAAGCCAACACAGCCTGAAGAATCCGCACATTCATCCACAGGCCGACGGGCGCCTGGTGATCGAAGGGGCGGCATCGATTCGCGAACTGAACAAGAGCCTGGGCTGGCATTTACCCAGCGATGGTCCAAAAACCCTTAACGGGTTGGTGACCGAGGCCCTGGAGACCATTCCGGACAGCGCCGTATGCCTGAAGATCGGACGCTATCGCCTGGAGATTCTGGAAACCGAAGATAACCGTGTCACGCGGGTGCTGATCTGGCATACCAGCTCAGTGCCAGCAATCCTCTAGCCTCAACCCCTGTAGCAGCTGCCGAAGGCTGCGTCCGGCTGCGCAGCAGTCGTAATACCGGACAATGCGGTGTTTCAGGGCGTCCGCGTGTACAGGGTTTACGACTGCTGCGTAGCCGGACGCAGCCTTCGGCAGCAGCTACAAGGATTTGCGCTTGTTTGATCGTTAGCAGCCTTCCTATAATCGAGTCGCTTACCCAAGCCCCGCCTTACTCCAGTGCTACCCGCACTCTGCGTTAAGCCCACATCCCTGGGTGTTCGACCATAATAATTCGCTCCACTGGGGCACATGACTGTCAGGGATAACCGCATGACGACCAGCACGACTTACACCCAAACCACACCTGCACAACCGACCAACTCCGCCACCCGCGTGGCCACCGCGAGTTTCATCGGTACCGCCATCGAGTTTTACGACTTCTACGTCTATGCCACGGCGGCCGCACTGGTGATCGGTCCGGTGTTCTTTCCGCAGACCTCCGGCACCGCGCAAATGCTGTCGGCATTCCTAACTTTCGGCATCGCCTTTCTTGCACGACCACTGGGCTCAGCGCTGTTCGGCCACTTCGGTGACCGTATCGGCCGAAAATCGACACTCGTTGCCTCGCTGCTGTTGATGGGCGTCTGCACCACGTTGATCGGCGTGTTGCCGGGCTACGACAGCATCGGTGCCTGGGCGCCGATCCTGCTTTGTGTGCTGCGCTTCGGCCAAGGCCTGGGACTGGGCGGCGAATGGGGGGGCGCGGCGTTGCTGGCGACCGAGAATGCCCCCAAGGGCAAACGCGCCTGGTTCGGCATGTTTCCGCAGCTTGGCCCTTCGATTGGCTTTCTGGCGGCGAACGGCCTGTTCCTGACACTGGCCATGACCCTGAACGACGAGCAATTCCGCTCGTGGGGCTGGCGCATTCCGTTCCTGCTCAGCGCCGCACTGGTCATGGTCGGCCTGTATGTGCGTCTCAAACTCCACGAAACCCCGGTGTTCGCCAATGCCATGGCCCGCCAGGAAAGGGTGAAGATCCCGCTGATCGAGTTGCTCAGCCAATACTGGGCGCCGATGCTGTTGGGTGCCGGCTCGATGGTCGTGTGCTACGCGCTGTTCTACATCTCGACCGTGTTTTCGCTGAGTTATGGCGTGTCGACCCTCGGCTATACCCGTGAAACCTTCCTCGCCTTGCTGTGCTTCGCAGTGCTGTTCATGGCGGCAGCCACCCCACTGTCGGCGTGGGCCAGCGACCGTTACGGACGCAAGCCAGTGCTGATCATCGGCGGTGTGCTGGCGATGCTGTCGGGGTTCTTGATGGAGCCGCTACTGACCCACGGTTCGACCTGGGGCGTGGCATTGTTCCTGTGCATCGAGCTGTTTCTGATGGGCGTGACGTTTGCGCCGATGGGTGCGCTGTTGCCTGAGCTGTTTCCGACTCACGTTCGCTACACCGGTGCATCGGCCGCGTACAACCTGGGCGGGATCGTCGGAGCCTCGGCGGCACCGTTCTTCGCACAGAAACTGGTGGCGATGGGGGGACTGAGTTATGTCGGCGGGTATGTGTCGGGGGCGGCGGTGCTGAGCTTGATTGCGGTGCTGTGCCTGAAGGAAACACGTCACAACGATTTGAATCGGGTGGCCTGATAGTCAGTCATCGTCGGAACGCCGCCCGGAGCAAGCCCGGCGCCCACAGGAACCGCATTCTTTCTGACGGAATGCGATCTCTGTGGGAGCCGGGCTTGCCCGCGATGGCCTCGCCTCGGTTACAGCTCTACAACAACAGCCTGAGAAGCACGAGTCGCCTTGGCGCGAGCCGCTTCAATCGACTCATCACGCGCCAACGCCACACCCATCCGGCGCTGACCGTTCACTTCTGGCTTGCCAAACAAACGCAACGCCGTGTCCGGCTCGCTCAACGCAGCACCCAGGTTAGCGAAAGCGGTCTGGGTCGACTGCCCTTCCACCAGAATCACCGCAGAAGCCGAAGGACCGAACTGACGGATCAATGGGACCGGCAGGCCCAGAATTGCCCGTGCGTGCAGCGCGAACTGCGACAGGTCCTGGGAAATCAAGGTGACGAGGCCCGTGTCATGCGGACGCGGCGACACTTCGCTGAACCACACCTGATCGCCTTTGATGAACAACTCGACGCCGAAAATCCCACGACCGCCCAAGGCTTCAGTCACGGCTTTGGCAACACGCTCGGACTCAGCCAGGGCAACCGGGCTCATGGCTTGTGGCTGCCAGGATTCCTGATAGTCGCCTTTCTCCTGACGGTGACCGACTGGCGCGCAGAACGTGGTGCCGCCCACATGACGCACGGTCAGCAGGGTAATTTCGTAGTCAAAGTCGATGAACCCTTCGATGATCACCCGACCTTTGCCGGCTCGACCGCCTTCTTGCGCGTAATCCCAAGCGGTCTTCACGTCATCAGCGCTACGCAGCAGGCTCTGGCCTTTACCCGACGAGCTCATGACCGGTTTGACCACACAAGGGAAACCGAGGTCTTCGACCGCTTTGCTGTAGTCCTCGAAGGTATCGGCGAAGTGGTACGGCGAAGTCGGCAGGTCCAGCTCTTCGGCGGCCAGGCGACGGATACCCTCGCGGTTCATGGTCAGCTGTGCAGCACGAGCGGTCGGGATCACGGTGAAGCCTTCGGCTTCCAGTTCGACCAGGGTGGCCGTGGCGATGGCTTCGATTTCCGGCACGATGAAGTGCGGCTTCTCGGCTTCGATCACTGCACGCAGGGCGGCGCCGTCGAGCATGTTGATCACATGGCTGCGATGGGCGACTTGCATGGCGGGTGCATTGGCGTAGCGATCCACGGCAATCACTTCAACGCCCAGGCGTTGCAGCTCGATCACCACTTCCTTGCCCAACTCACCACAGCCACACAGCAATACGCGGGTCGCGGTTGGCGACAATGGAGTTCCGATACGGGTCATCTCAGGTCCTCAAGAAGCGGATCATCGAGGGATGCGCCACGCGCTTCCCATGGGGAGAAAGCGCGGCATTTTACATGAACCAGAGGGTTTGGCTTCAGCTGACGACGGCCTGTTTGCGCAAGCGCCAGGCCATGATCAGCCACACGGCGGTCACGCCCGCGAACTTCGAGCCCATGGCCGTGAGGATCACGGCCGGGGTGAACGCGTCGATCATGCCAAAGAAGATAAAGGTATCGAGGGGAATGCTCAGCGCCGAACTTATCCACAGGCGGTCGTGCAGCGGGCGCTTGGTGATGCTGAACACCAGCCAGTCGATGCACTCGGACACGGCAAACGCCGTGGCGCTGGCCAAGGCAATGGACGGATCGGAGGTGACATAGGACAGGACCAGCGCCGCCAGCATCGCGGCGATGGCGCCGTGACCGAAACGGGTCTGCACCATGTCGCGCAACACGAACACCAGACCACCCCAGGCCGACCAGATGATGTCCAGGTGCGGAGCGGTGGAAAAGGCGTAGTTGATCAGCACGACGCTGCTGATGTAAGCGATCAGGAAGAGCATGGGGCGTGGGGATACCTGTCAATTTGGCGCACAGATTACTTCAGCCCTGCCCAACAACCAAACCCGAACACGAACCTGTAGCAGCTGGCGCAGCCTGCGTCCGACTGCGAAGCAGTCGTAAAATCAGGCCATTGAGCCATTCAGGCAAACCTCACGCTCAGGATCTACGACTGCTACGCAGCCGGACGCAGCCTTCGCCAGCTGCTACAGGTCCGGGGTTTTACCGATCATCCAGACCAGCCCGCTGGACTTGGCCCGTTCATGACACAACCCCAACACCGCGCGGCGCTCGTCGTTGGTCATCCGGCTCCAGCGGGTAATCTCTTCCACCGTGCGCTGGCACCCGGTGCAAATATCATCCTCGTCCAACGCGCAAATGTTCACGCAGGGCGATAGCACCGGTCGTTCAGTGGCGCTCATTCTTCCTGCTCGACCAGATCACGGGCATAGCGTTGCGAGTTATGCACATAGTGAGCGGCGCTGGCCTCCAGCATCTTCTTCTGCGGCTCGGTCAGCTCACGCACCACTTTGCCCGGCGAGCCCATGACCAGCGAACCGTCCGGGATTTCCTTGCCTTCGCCGATCAGCGAATTGGCGCCAATGATGCAGTTTTTGCCGATTTTCGCGCCGTTGAGAATCACGGCATTAATACCGATCAAGCTGTAGTCGCCCACGGTGCAACCGTGAAGCATGGCATTGTGGCCGATGGTCACGCCGGTGCCGATGGTCAGCGGGAAGCCCATGTCGGTGTGCATCACGGTGCCGTCCTGGACGTTGCTGTTCTTGCCGATCAGGATCAGTTCGTTGTCGCCGCGCAGTACGGCGTTGAACCAGACATTGGCACCCTCTTCCAGTTTGACCTTGCCCACCAGTACGGCATTGGGTGCGACCCAGCTCTGCGGGTGGGTTTCGACGCGGGCGTCGCCCAGGCGATATTTCATCTTGTTGTCCTCAAGGCCAGGCAGGCTTATGCACAGCACGGTTCACGCCATACGAACGATGGCTTCAGGTGTTGATAAAACTCTTGGGCGGTTGATGCAGGCTGATTTTCGCGTCATAGAGCAGATTGATCAACTCGACGATCATAATCGCCGTGAGGCCCCAGATTTTGTATTCGCCATACCGATAGCTCGGAACGTACCAGCTACGGCCCTGGTAATCGATGCGATGGGTGTGTTCGCGCGGGTCCTTGCGGAAAAACTCGAGCGGCACGCTAAAGACGGCGGCGATCTCGGCATCGTTGGCCCGGTACTCGACAAAATCCGGAATCACCCCGACATAGGGTGTGACCTTGATACCGTGCAGGGAGATCAGCGGGCTAAGCGGGCCGATCACTTCAACCAGACCCGGCGGCAAGCCAATTTCTTCTTCAGCCTCACGTAGCGCGGTGAAAATCAGGTCGGGGTCCTCGGGATCGCGACGACCACCGGGAAAGGCCACTTCACCACCATGGGTCGAGAGCCCGCTGGCGCGCAGGGTCAGAACCAGTTCCGGCTCATCACTGCGAGTGATGGGCACCAGTACCGCGGCTTCCGGGAAACGCTTGTCGGTTTCCAGTGTGCGAGGGGTGTGGTTACTAACTCGATGCAGTAGCTCGTCCAGCATGAGACTTCTCGATTTATTCGCTACTTTGCATCATGCACCAATCGAACCGAGCGCCCAACCCCATAACCATTGCATGTCGCTAAACGACAACTTGCCGACAGACACCGCCGCACGCCAAGATAGGCGCAGCATTCAGGAACCCAAGCATGAAATTTTGCAGTCAGTGCGGCAACCCGGTGACCCAGCGCATTCCCGAAGGCGATTCGCGCCTGCGATTTGTCTGCGACAGCTGTCAGGCGATTCACTACCAGAACCCCAATATCGTCGCTGGCTGTGTCGCGACCTGGGGCTCGAAAGTGTTGCTGTGTCGACGTGCCATCGAGCCACGACTCGGTTACTGGACCCTTCCAGCCGGCTTCATGGAAAACGGTGAAACCATCGAGCAGGCGGCTATTCGCGAAACCGCCGAAGAAGCCTGTGCGCGGGTGCGCAACCTGAAGATCTATACGCTGATCGACGTACCCCACATCAGCCAGGTGCATGTATTCTTTCGCGCAGAGCTGGCGGACCTGGACTTTTCTGCCGGTCCGGAGAGCCTGGAGGTGCAGCTTTTCGATGAAGCCGACATCCCTTGGTCCGAGCTGGCTTTCCGCACAGTGGGCCGTACCCTAGAATGCTTCTTCGCTGACCGACGGACCGAGGTCTACCCCGTGCGTTCCGAGTCGATCCCGCCGCTCGCTCAGCCTGCCAATACTTAAAAAACACCTATAACTAAAAATAGCCGACACCTCCTAGGGATATCGTTTCAATGCGCTGGTTGCTTGCCCTGTTTTGCTTGTCGTTCGTCACGGTATCCCAGGCTTCTGCCGCGGGAACCCTGAACGGCAAAGCCATCGATAAAATTCTGGTCATCAAGTCCACCCACCAATTGCAATTGATCAATGACGGCCAGCCGCTCAAGACCTATCGCATTTCCCTGGGTAAACGCCCCAAGGGACCGAAGCTGATGGAGGGCGACAAACGCACCCCGGAAGGCTTCTACTGGGTGGATTGGCGCAAGACCAGCGACAATTTCAACCTGGCGATGCACATCTCCTACCCGAACATCAGCGACTCTGCGCGCGCTCGACGCGAAGGCGTCGCACCGGGTGGCATGATCATGATCCACGGAACTCCAGACACTGAAGACACCCCTGAAGACCTGTTCCACACCCTGGACTGGACCGACGGCTGCATTGCCATGCGCAACATGGACATGCGTGAAGTCTGGAACCTGGTGCCGGACGGCACGATGATCGAAATCCGCCCGTAATCCGTACCCTCAGTAGAAGCGCTGCATCCATCAATTCGCAGACAATAAAAAACCCGCTGAAATCGCTTTCAGCGGGTTTTTCGTTTAAGCGCTTGAAGGATCAGAAATCCTCCAGCCGCCACACCTCATAAGCCGGCGTCTCGTAGGGATGGCTCTCTTTCAGCGCCAACACCACCGCCCGAATCAACTCATCGCTGACCACCAGCTCAACCTTCCATTCCTCAACCTGCTCGACCTGCCCCGCTTCGCCAATGAACGGCTGACTACCATCCAACGGGCGAAACTGGCCGAGGCCGAGCACTTGCCAGGCGCAATGGTCGTAAGCGCCGATCCGTCCGCCACCGGCGGCGAATACGGCACTCTTCACGTCTTCGACGTGACTGGCTGGAACAAAAAAACTGAGTTTGTACACAGCTGTCAGTTAACCCGCTTTTAGTTTACCCAGACCCGAGCGTTACGGAACATACGCATCCAAGGTGCGTCTTCGTTCCAGTCTTCCGAACGCCACGAGTTCTGCACGGCGCGGAACACACGTTCCGGGTGCGGCATCATGATCGTTACGCGACCGTCGCGGCTGGTCAAACCGGTGATCCCGCGCGGCGAGCCGTTCGGGTTGGCCGGGTATTTTTCGGTGACCTTGCCGTGGTTGTCGACGAAACGCATCGCCACGCAACCCGACAGATCGGCTTCCAGCAGTGCTTCTTCGCTGGCGAACTCGGCATGGCCTTCGCCGTGAGCGATGGCGATCGGCATGCGCGAACCGGCCATGCCTTGCAGGAAGATCGAGTTCGACTCCTGGACCTGAACCATGGCCACGCGTGCTTCGAACTGCTCGGAGCGGTTACGCACGAAGTGCGGCCAGAACTCGCTGCCCGGGATCAGTTCGTGCAGGTTGGACATCATCTGGCAACCGTTGCACACGCCGAGGGTGAAGCTGTCGGTACGTTCGAAGAAACCCTGGAACGCATCGCGAGCACGGCTGTTGAACAGTGCGGACTTGGCCCAGCCTTCGCCGGCGCCGAGTACGTCGCCGTAGGAGAAACCACCGCACGCCACCAGACCTTTGAACTCGTTCAGGTCGACACGGCCGGCCAGAATGTCGCTCATGTGCACGTCGATCGCGTTGAAACCTGCGCGGTCGAACGCGGCCGCCATTTCCACCTGACCGTTGACGCCCTGCTCACGCAGCACGGCAACCTGTGGGCGGATGCCTTTCTTGATGTAAGGCGCGGCGACGTCCTGGTTGACGTCGAAGCTGAGCTTGACGCTCAGGCCCGGGTTTTCTTCTTCCAGCAGCACGTCGAACTCTTGCTCGGCGCAGTCGGCGTTATCACGCAGACGCTGGATCTGGTAGCTGGTTTCGGCCCACTGACGTTGCAGCAGACGACGCTGACCTTCGAACACGGTGTCGCCGTTGAAGGTGATGCTGATCTGGCCGTTGTTCATCGGCTGACCGATCACCGACACGCAGTCGCCCAAGCCAGCCGCGCTGAACTGCGCAAGGATGTCCGGGGTCGAGTCCTGACGAACCTGAATCACAGCGCCCAGCTCTTCGTTGAACAGGATCGCCGCGATGTCGGCGGAAGTTTCCGCCAGGCCGTCGAGGTTCAGGCTCAGGCCGCAGTGGCCGGCGAAGGCCATTTCCACCACGCTGGTCAGCAGACCACCGTCGGAACGGTCGTGGTAAGCCAGCAGGTGACCGTCGGCGTTGAGGCCCTGGATCACGGCGAAGAAGGCCTTGAGGTCTTCGGCATCGTCCACGTCCGGCGCTTGCGAACCGAGCTTGCCGTGAACCTGAGCCAGGATCGAGGCGCCCATGCGGTTCTGGCCACGGCCCAGATCGATCAGGATCAGGTCAGTGGTGCCCTTGTTCATGCGCAGTTCCGGCGTCAGGGTCTGACGGATGTCAGCCACAGGCGCGAAACCGGTCACGATCAGGGACATTGGCGAGGTCACGGTCTTGTCGACGCCTTCATCGCTCCAGCGTGTGGCCATGGACATGGAGTCCTTGCCCACCGGAATGGTGATGCCCAGCTCAGGGCACAGTTCCATGCCGACCGCTTTCACGGTGTCGTACAGACGCGCGTCTTCGCCCGGGTGACCGGCAGCGGACATCCAGTTGGCCGACAGTTTGATGTCGGAAATCTTGTTGATGCGCGAAGCCGCGATGTTGGTCAGGGTTTCGCCAATGGCCATGCGGCCCGACGCCGGAGCGTTCAGCAATGCCAGCGGAGTACGCTCGCCCATCGCCATGGCTTCACCGGTGTAAACGTCGAAGCTGGTGGCGGTGACGGCAACGTCAGCCACCGGAACCTGCCACGGGCCAACCATCTGGTCACGGGCCACAAGGCCGGTGATGGTGCGGTCGCCGATGGTGATCAGGAAGCTTTTGCTCGCCACGGCCGGGTGATGCAGAACGCGCTCGACGCAGTCGGCAATCGCCAGCGTCGACGGATCGAAGTCATCGCCCAGTTCGCTTTCGCGAACGGCCGAGCGGTGCATGCGCGGCGCTTTGCCCAGCAACACTTCCAGTGGCATGTCCACCGGGCTGTTGCCGAAGTGGCTATCCGTGACAGTCAGTTGCGGTTCGGCAGTGGCTTCGCCGACGACGGCGAACGGGCAACGCTCGCGTTCGCAGATCGCTTTGAAACGCTCGAAGTCAGCCGGGCCGACTGCCAGAACGTAGCGCTCCTGGGATTCGTTACTCCAGATTTCGTGCGGGGCCATGCCCGGCTCGTCGTTTGGAATGTTGCGCAATTCGAAACGGCCACCACGGTCGCCGTCGTTGACCAGTTCCGGGAAGGCGTTGGACAGACCGCCTGCGCCCACGTCGTGGATGAAGCTGATCGGGTTCTTGTCACCCAACTGCCAGCAACGGTCGATCACTTCCTGGCAACGGCGCTCCATCTCAGGGTTTTCGCGCTGTACGGAAGCGAAGTCCAGGTCAGCCGAGCTGGTGCCCGTGGCCATGGAGGAAGCAGCGCCGCCGCCCAGGCCGATCAGCATTGCCGGGCCACCCAGCACGATCAGCTTGGAGCCAACGATGATTTCGCCTTTCTGCACGTGTTCGGCACGGATGTTACCCATGCCGCCGGCCAGCATGATCGGCTTGTGGTAACCACGAACTTCGTCGCCACGCGGGGTGGTGATCGACTGTTCGAAGGTACGGAAGTAACCGGTCAGGGCCGGACGACCGAATTCGTTGTTGAACGCGGCGCCACCCAGTGGGCCTTCGATCATAATGTCCAGCGCGGTGACGATGCGCTCAGGCTTGCCGTACGGCACTTCCCACGGCTGTTCGAAGCCCGGGATTTGCAGGTTGGATACGGTGAAACCGGTCAGGCCAGCCTTCGGCTTGGCGCCACGACCGGTCGCGCCTTCGTCACGAATCTCACCGCCACTGCCGGTGGATGCGCCCGGGAACGGGGCAATCGCAGTCGGGTGGTTGTGGGTTTCGACTTTCATCAGGATGTGCACCGGTTCCTGCACCGCGCCGTACTGGCGGGTTTCAGGGTCCGGGAAGAAACGGCCGGCGACGTTGCCGACGATGACCGAGGCGTTGTCCTTATAAGCCGACAGAACGCCTTCGCTGTGCATCACGTAGGTGTTCTTGATCATGCCGAACAGGCTTTTTTCCTGGCTCTGGCCGTCGATATCCCAACTGGCGTTGAAGATCTTGTGGCGGCAGTGCTCGGAGTTCGCCTGGGCGAACATCATCAGTTCGATGTCGTGCGGGTTGCGCTTCAAGCCGACGAAGGCGTTGACCAAGTAGTCGATTTCGTCTTCGGCCAAGGCCAGGCCCAGCTCGGTGTTGGCTTTTTCCAGCGCGGCGCGGCCGCCACCCAGCACGTCGATCGCGGTCAGCGGCTTCGGTTCGGCGTGGCTGAACAGGCCGGCGGCCTGTTCGAGGTTGGCCAGAACGATTTGCGTCATGCGGTCGTGCAAGGTGTCGGAGATCAGCTGTGCTTCGGCATCGCTGAACTGACCGGCTACATAGAACGCGATGCCGCGTTCCAGGCGCTGGATCTTGCTCAGGCCGCAGTTGCGAGCGATATCGCTGGCTTTACTGGACCACGGCGAGATGGTGCCGAAACGCGGCAACACCAGGAACAGACGACCGGTCGGCTCTTGTACCGGAACACTTGGGCCGTACTTCAGAAGGCGCGCGAGCACCTGCTGTTCGTCGCCGGTCAGGACGCCGGTAACTTCGGCGAAGTGAGCGAATTCAGCATACAAGCCGCTGACAGCCGGGACCTTCTGGCTCAGTTGCTCAAGGAGTTTGCTGTGGCGAAAGGCAGAAAGGGCAGGAGCGCCGCGCAGGATCAACATCTTCGGGACAGCCTCGGGAAGGGGTGTGCTTTGAGGCCGTGCATTCTAGCCTAAACCGCCCGCGACATCACCCGAAACGGTACGGGTGGCTGCACCCGGGTGTCGGACCGTAGATCCGGGTCTGCAAATGGCGCTTAAAAAGGGTTATTTTTTCTGTCACAAAATGCGCTGCGGACCCATTCCTGCGGGCTCTGGAGCCGTTTTCAATTGCCTAGCAGACAAGCCCTTCGCTGTCGAGATATGGCGGCCGTGGTCCTTTGCGTATACTGCGCAGATGTTTTCCCCAATGGCTTTGCGTCCGCGGTACGCCAAATGGCTGATCGCAACCGGACTCTTCCTGGTGCTCAGTGGATGTGTTGATAAACCCAACACGCTGGAGCGCGTAAAGGAGGATGGCGTGCTGCGGGTGGTTACCCGAAACAGTCCCGCCACCTACTTCCAGGATCGCAACGGTGAAACCGGCTTCGAATACGAGCTGGTGAAGCGCTTCGCCGACGATCTGGGGGTGGAGCTCAAGATCGAGACCGCCGACAACCTCGACGACCTGTTCAATCAGGTGGGCACGCCTAACGGCCCGGTGTTGGCGGCTGCCGGCCTGGTCAGCAGCGAGGCACGCAAAAAGCAGGTCAGGTTTTCCCACTCTTACCTGGAAGTCACCCCACAGGTCATCTACCGCAACGGTCAGTCACGGCCAACTGATGCGGGTGATCTGGTCGGCAAGAAGATCATGGTGCTCAAGGGCAGCACCCACGCCGAGCAGTTGGCTGCGCTTAAACAGAAATATCCCGGCATAGAATACGAAGAGTCCGACGCGGTTGAAGTGGTCGACCTGTTGCGCATGGTCGATGAAGGTCAAATCGACCTGACGCTGGTCGACTCCAATGAAGTGGCGATGAACCAGGTGTACTTCACCAACATTCGCGTCGCCTTCGACCTCGGCGACGCCAGCAACCAGAGCTGGGCGGTGGCCGCCGGCGAAGACAACAGCCTGCTCAACGAGATCAACGCCTACCTCGACAAGGTGCAGAAAAACGGCACCCTGCAACGCCTGAAAGACCGCTACTACGGGCATGTCGATGTACTCGGCTACATGGGCGCCACTACGTTCGCCCAACACCTGCAACAGCGGTTGCCCAAGTACGAGCAGCACTTCAAGGCATACGCCAAGAAAGAAAAAGTCGACTGGCGCCTGCTGGCAGCGATCGGCTATCAGGAATCTTTGTGGCAACCGGCCGTCACGTCCAAGACCGGCGTGCGCGGCCTGATGATGCTGACCCAGAACACCGCGCAAGCCATGGGCGTGTCCAACCGCCTGGACCCCAAGCAAAGCATTATGGGCGGCGCCAAGTACCTGGCCTACATGAAGGATCAACTGGACGAGTCGATTCAGGAACCGGACCGCACATGGTTTGCCCTCGCGGCCTATAACGTTGGCAGCGGTCACCTGGATGACGCGCGCAAACTGGCGGCGAAGGAAGGGCTGAACCCGGACAAGTGGCTGGACGTGAAGAAAATCCTGCCACGCCTGTCAGAGAAGAAGTGGTACAGCAAAACCCGTTACGGCTACGCCCGTGGCGGCGAGCCGGTGCATTTCGTGGCGAACATCCGTCGTTACTACGACATCCTGACTTGGGTCACGCAGCCTCAGCTTGAAGGTGACCAAGTGGCTGAGGGCAAACTGCTTGTGCCTGGGATCGACAAGACCAAGCCTGCTCAAGAGCCTGCGCCGCTTTAACTATCACCAAAATACAATGTGGGAGCGGGCTTGCCCGCGATAGCAGAGTGTCAGTTAACGATTCTATTGACTGACACGACGCCATCGCGGGCAAGCCCGCTCCCACAGGGTTTTGTGTTTGCTCTTTAAGCTTTTGCGGCGGCCAGGATCAACGCTTTCATCTCCGACACCGCCGACTTGAAGCCGACGAACAACGCATGCGCCACGAGCGCGTGGCCGATGTTCAGCTCATTGATGCCTTTGATTGCCGCCACCGCTTCCACGTTGTGGTAGTGCAGACCGTGCCCGGCGTTGACGATCAAACCCTGAGCCAGGCCAAACGCGACACCGTCAGCCACACGCTTGAGTTCCTCAGCCACATCCGTCGGCGTCTCGGCATCGGCGTAACGACCGGTGTGCAGTTCGATGGCGGGGGCACCGACGCGGCGTGAAGCTTCGATCTGCCGCTCATCAGCGTCGATGAACAGCGACACCTCACAGCCAATCTTGGACAGGCGATCGACGGCCGCTTTAATTCGCGCTTCCTGCCCTGCTACGTCGAGGCCACCTTCGGTGGTCAGTTCCTGACGAGTTTCCGGGACCAGGCAAATGTGCGCCGGACGGATGCGCTCGGCGAACACCATCATTTCTTCGGTGACGCCCATTTCGAAGTTCATGCGGGTTTGCAGAACGTCCTTGAGCACCAGAACGTCGCGCTCCTGGATGTGCCGACGGTCTTCGCGCAAATGCACGGTGATACCGTCAGCGCCCGCCTCCTCCGCATCCAGCGCTGCCTTGACCGGGTCCGGATAGCGAGTACCCCGAGCCTGACGCAGGGTGGCAACATGGTCGATGTTCACGCCAAGAAGAATGCGATTGCTGGTGGTCACGGAAGCGCTCCTGAAGAAGGGAAATTCGGTGCACAGCATACGGGGAGACTACGGCTTGCGAAACAACTCGCGACTGACCAGCGGACGACCGCCCAGATGGACAGCAAGCGCCTGACGCATCAAACGCTTGGCCGCTGACAGTGCGCCGGGGGCGGACCAGTCGGCGTCGGCCATGGCCAGCAGTTCGGTGCCATTGAACAGACCGGGTTGCAGCAGGTAGACCCGTTCCAGGCCCGCGTCCACCTGCAGACGGTAGAGCCCGTCCGGGGCAATAGGCTCGCCATGGAGGTCAGTGGTCAGTGCAAAACCGTAACCGAGATCGTCCAGCAAGCGCCATTCGAAGGAGCGCAACAACGGCTCCAGCGGACGACCCTCCGCTAACGCCAGCAACGTCGCAGCATAGTGATCGAACACAGCGGGATGAGGGTCTTCGGCGGGCAGCAGACGAATCAATAGCTCATTGAGATAGAGGCCACTGAACAGCGCCTCGCCATTGAGCCAGGTCGATACACCGGCGCTTTCCATGCGACCGACATTCTTCAACTCCCCCCTCCCACGGAACTCGACCTCCAGCGGCACGAATGGCCGCGCCAACGTCCCGGCCTTGCCCCGCGCACTGCGCAACACCGCCCGCAGCCGACCTTGCGGCGTGAGGAAATCCACCAACGCACTGCTTTCGCGGTAGGCGCGGGAGTGGAGAACGTAGGCGAGTTGGCCGATGGGAGGGTGTGACATGGACGTCAGGGTTCTCTGTGAGCGAGCGCAATTTTACAAACAACCAAAACCAATGTGGGAGCGGGCTTGCCCGCGATGGCGGACTCACATTCAACATCTCTGCCGAACATTACATCCTCATCGCGGGCAAGCCCGCTCCCACAAGGTTCTACGGTGTCTCAGCAACCGAGACGTTACAGGTCGCCGTAACCCAACGAACGCAACGCGCGCTCGTCATCGGACCAGCCGCCTTTCACTTTGACCCAGAGGTTGAGCATGATCTTGGAGTCGAACAACAGTTCCATGTCCTTGCGCGCCTCGGTGCCGATGCGCTTGATGCGCTCGCCCTTGTCACCAATGATGATTTTCTTCTGGCCGTCACGCTCAACGAGGATCAAGGCATGAATGTGCAGGGTCTTGCCCTGCTGCTTGAACTCTTCGATTTCGACGGTGATCTGGTACGGCAGCTCGGCACCCATCTGGCGCATGATCTTCTCGCGCACCAGTTCTGCGGCGAGGAAACGGCTGCTGCGGTCAGTGATCTGGTCCTCCGGGAAGAAGTGATCGTTTTCCGGCAGATGCTCGGCGATCACGCGCTCCAGCGTTTCAAGGTTGTGCCCGTGCTGGGCCGAGATCGGCATGATCTGCGCGTTCGGCAGCTGTTCCTGCAACCAGGTCAGGTGCGGCATCAACTCGGACTTGTCTTCGATACGGTCGGTCTTGTTCAGCGCCACGATCAGCGGGCCGGTCACGTATTGGACGCGCTCGAGGACCATCTGGTCTTCGTCGGTCCACTTGGTGCGGTCAACCACGAAGATCACCACGTCGACGTCTTTCAACGCCGCCGAAGCGGTCTTGTTCATGTAGCGGTTCAGCGCCTTTTCGCCGCCCTTGTGCATGCCCGGGGTATCGACGTAGATCGCCTGCACGGCACCTTCGGTCTTGATCCCCAGCATGTTGTGACGGGTGGTTTGCGGCTTGCGCGAGGTGATTGCCAGCTTCTGACCCAGGATGTGGTTCAGCAGCGTGGACTTGCCCACGTTGGGACGGCCGACGATGGCAACATAGCCACAGCGAGTTGCGGTTGTATCAGTCATTGCCATTCTCCACACCCAGGGC
This sequence comes from Pseudomonas sp. C9, assembly GCF_002000165.1. Lineage (NCBI taxonomy): Bacteria > Pseudomonadati > Pseudomonadota > Gammaproteobacteria > Pseudomonadales > Pseudomonadaceae > Pseudomonas > Pseudomonas sp. C9. Next base: position 1,988,642 of record NZ_MPAK01000001.1, read on the forward strand.
AATCAGTGCTGCGGCGGCCGCTACCTGTTCGGCAATACGACGACTCACACCCTGACCTCGGCTTTTTTCGTTCAGTAAGGTGATTTCGCATTCGACGAAGAACGTCCGGCAATGCGGTTCACCCTGGATATCCACCACTTCGTAACGCGGCAGCTCACAGCCACGCGATTGCAGGAATTCCTGCAGGCGGGTCTTTGGATCTTTGTTGGTGTCGACCAGCGTCAAGCCCTCGAACTCCCCGGCCAGCCAGGCCAGTACGCGCTCACGCGCCACGTCCATGCCGGCGTCCAGGTAGATCGCACCAATCAGCGCTTCCAGGGCATCGGCCAGAATCGACTCGCGACGGAAACCGCCACTTTTCAACTCACCGGAACCCAGGCGCAGGTATTCACCCAGATCAAAACCACGGGCCAGTACGGCCAGGGTCTCACCTTTCACCAAGCGTGCGCGCAAACGCGACAGCTGGCCTTCGCGGGCCAGCGGGAAGCGATCGAACAGCGCCTCGCCTGCGACGAAGTTGAGGATGGCATCACCGAGGAATTCCAGGCGTTCGTTGTTGCGCCCGGCAAAGCTGCGGTGAGTCAGGGCCAGGACCATCAGTTCCTGATCCTTGAAGGTGTAGCCGAGCTGACGCTCTAGACGGCTTAAGGAGACGCTCACGGTTTACCCACGCTGAGTTCGTGGTTGGATTCCACCGCCATCGCCGAGAGTCGACGCAGGCCTGGGACAATTAACGCTGTGTTCAAAAATAACGTCCTGAATATCATTGGCTTCATGCTTCCGGCCCCGAAATCTATCGGTTCCAAAAATGCATTCGGCGCTGTGTTCAACAGCGCCGTGTGTGATTACTTGATCAGGCCAACCCGCGAAAAATTCGGCAGGTGACTGAGTTTAGGTTCCGGCCAGCTCATCCAGACTGCGAAGGCCTTGCCGACGATATTCTTGTCGGGAACCATGCCCAGCAGATCCTTGGGAATAGTTGGATCATCCCAATAGCGACTGTCATTGGAGTTGTCGCGGTTGTCACCCATCATGAAGTAGTGCCCGGCAGGCACGGTCCACGAATGGTCCGGTGTTGCGCGATAGCGGCTCATTTCCTTGCGGATCAGGTGCTCGGCAACGCCGAGTTTTTCCTTATAGAGCTCAGCGCTACCCAGCGTTCCCGGCTCGGAGCCGACCATTTGTTCGGCAATCGATTCGCCGTTGACGAACAGACGCTTGTCAGCAGTGTAGCGAATCTTGTCACCCGGCAGGCCCACTACACGCTTGATGTAGTTGACGTTCGGATCGCTCGGGTAACGGAACACCATCACATCGCCGCGCTGTGGATCACCGACTTCGATGACTTTCTTGTCGATCACCGGCAGGCGGATCCCGTAAGAAAACTTGTTCACCAGAATGAAGTCGCCAACGTCCAGGGTCGGTTTCATCGAGCCGGAAGGAATCTGGAACGGCTCCACCAGGAACGAACGCAGGACCAGCACGATGAACAACACCGGGAAGAACGACTTGCCGTATTCGACCAGCATCGGCTCTTTGTTCAGTTTCTCGACCACCTGCACATCAGGCTGGCTGACGCTACCCTGATAGGAGGCAATGGCGGCACGCCGACGCGGGGCCAGCAAAACCAGATCAAGCAACGCCAACAAGCCGCAGACGAACACGGCGATGACCAGCAACAGCGGGAAATTTAGTGACATAGGACCTAACTATCCAACCTGAGCACTGCAAGGAAGGCTTCTTGTGGAATTTCCACGTTGCCGACTTGCTTCATGCGTTTTTTACCGGCCTTTTGCTTTTCCAGCAGCTTTTTCTTACGGCTGACGTCACCACCGTAGCATTTGGCCAATACGTTCTTTCTCAGCGCCTTGACGGTTGTCCGCGCCACAATCTGCCCGCCAATGGCGGCCTGGATTGCCACGTCGAACATCTGCCGAGGAATCAGTTCCTTCATCTTCTCGGTCAACTGGCGACCTTTGTAGTGCGAGTTGTCACGGTGCACGATCAGCGCCAGGGCGTCGACCTTGTCACCGTTGATCAGCACATCCAGTTTCACCAGGCTGGCCGATTGATAACGATCGAAATGGTAGTCCAGCGAAGCATAGCCGCGACTGGTGGACTTCAGACGGTCGAAGAAGTCCAGCACCACTTCGTTCATCGGCAGGTCGTAGGTCACTTGTACCTGGGAGCCGAGGAACAGCATGTCGACCTGTACGCCGCGTTTCTCGATGCACAGGGTAATGACGTTGCCCAGGTGCTCTTGCGGCACAAGAATATTGGCCCGCACGATCGGTTCGCGCATGTCTTCAATCGAGGACAGGTCCGGGAGTTTCGACGGGTTATCGACGTAGATCGTCTCGCCGGTCTTGAGCAGCAGCTCGAAGATTACCGTCGGCGCCGTGGTGATCAGGTCCAGGTTGTACTCGCGCTCCAGGCGCTCCTGGATGATTTCCATGTGCAGCATGCCGAGGAACCCGCAACGGAAACCGAAGCCCAGAGCATCAGAACTTTCCGGGGTGTACTGCAGGGACGAGTCGTTGAGCGTGAGCTTTTGCAGGGCTTCACGGAAATCTTCGAAGTCGTCGGAGCTGACCGGGAACAGACCGGCGTAAACCTGCGGCTGGATACGTTTGAAGCCTGGTAGTACATCAACGTCCGGCGTCGAGCTCAAGGTCAGGGTGTCGCCCACTGGCGCGCCGTGAATGTCCTTGATGCTGGCGATGATGAAGCCCACTTCACCGGCCTTCAGGTCAACGGTAGGGGTGTGTTTCGGGTTGAATACACCGACGCTGTCCACCAGGTGGATCTTGCCGGTGGATTTGACCAGGATCTTGTCGCCCTTCTTCACACGCCCGTGGCGCACGCGTACCAGGGAAACAACGCCCAGGTAGTTGTCGAACCAGGAATCGATGATCAACGCTTGCAGCGGATCTTCGTAGTTGCCAGTCGGCGCAGGAATGGTGGCGACCAGACGCTCGAGCACTTCGTCGACGCCCAGACCGGTCTTGGCCGAGCACTCGACCGCATCGGTAGCGTCGATGCCAATGATTTTTTCGATTTCTTCTTTAACGCGATCCGGATCGGCCTGCGGCAGGTCGATCTTGTTCAGGACTGGCATGACTTCCAGGCCCTGCTCGATCGCCGTGTAGCAGTTGGCAACCGACTGCGCTTCAACGCCCTGACCGGCATCGACCACCAGCAATGCACCTTCACAGGCCGCCAGCGACCGGCTGACTTCGTAGGTGAAGTCAACGTGGCCGGGGGTGTCAATGAAGTTCAGCTGATACTTGATGCCATCGCGAGCGGTGTAATAAAGGGTAACGCTATGGGCCTTGATGGTGATCCCGCGTTCACGTTCCAGGTCCATGGAGTCCAGCACCTGGGCCTCCATTTCGCGCTCGGCAAGGCCACCGCACATTTGAATGAAGCGGTCGGCCAGCGTCGACTTGCCATGGTCAATGTGGGCGATGATGGAGAAATTGCGGATATGACTCAAATCACTCACGGATCAACACTCAAAAAGGCTGCAGGCATAGCCCGCCGAAAAATAGCCGGGAATTGTACCTGATCCACGGTGCAAGCGTCACGTTCACAGGTCAGACGGCAGGTACAAAAACGCCCCGGTCTTGCGACAGGGGCGTTTCTTCATGACAGGCAACGACAGGAGAGGCCCGTAATCAACCGGCCCGGCGCAACAGCCAGACACCGGCCAGGGCACAGACACCGGCCGGGATCAGCACCGCAAACAGCGGCGAGAAACCGAACACCAGGCTCGAAGGCCCCAGCAAATCCTGGACGATACGGAAGGTGAACCCCACCAGTACGCCGGTGAATACTCGCTGACCGAGGGTCACCGAGCGCAAAGGACCGAAGATGAATGAGATCGCCATCAGGACCAGCGCGGCGGTGACCAACGGCTGCAATACCTTGACCCAAAACGCCAGCCAGTAACGGCCGTTGCTCAAGCCCTGGTCTGCCAGGTAGTGGATGTAACCCCACAGGCCGGAGATCGACAGCGACTCTGGCGCCATGACCACGGTATCCAACAACTGCGGGCTCAGGGCGATTTCCCAGCGCTCGACCGGCGTCGTCACCACTTCGGTGCTTTTTTCATGGAACACCGTGGTCGTGACGTCGGATAGCTGCCAGTGATCCTTGTCGAACTCGGCACGCTTGGCGAAGCTCGATGACAGCATGTGCCGCTCGTTATCAAAGCGATACCGCGTCACGCCATACAGCAGGCCGTTGGGCTGCACGGAGTTGACGTGAATGAACTCCTCGCCCTGGCGATGCCACAGGCCGTGCTTGGCGCTTTGCGCATCGCCGCTGCCTTGAGCCAGCGAGCGATTGGCCTGAGCCGTCACTTCGGTGGCCGGCGCGACGTATTCTCCGATCAGCACGCCTACGGCCATCAGGATCAGCATCGGTTTCATGACCGCCCAGACGATCCGGCCGATCGACACGCCAGCGGCGCGCATGATGGTCAGCTCACTGTTGCTGGCCAGGCTGCCCAGACCAATCAGGCATCCGATCAGCGCGGCCATTGGCAACATGTCGTAAAGACGGCGCGGCGCCGTCAGAAAGACGTAACTGGCAGCATCAAGCAAGGTGTAGGTATCGCTGATTTCCCCCATCTCATCGATGAAGGCGAACAGTGTCGCCAGGCCGAGAATGATCCCCAGTACGGCCAGAATGGCCATGAACACGCTGCTACCGATGTAGCGATCGAGCTTAACCACGAGCCACCTCCAACGCGCTGCGGCGACTCGCCATTTTCAAGCGCAACGGCTCCCAGTACAGCAACCCGAGACCAATGATCAGGAACAACCCGTGAACCCACCACAACCCCAGGGCAGCCGGAATCTTGCCCTTATCAAGGGCACCGCGGGCGGCAATCAGGATGGTCAGGTAAGCCATATAAAGAAGAATCGCCGGCAGCAACTTGAGGAAGCGACCCTGGCGCGGATTGACTCGCGCCAACGGCACCGCCATCAGAGTCACAATGAAAACCAGCAACGGCAGGGACAGCCGCCATTGCAGCTCAGCGCGCAAGCGAGTGTCGTCGCTGCCCATCAATGAACGGGTAGACATTGCATCACGGTCGGTTACTTCGTCGCTGACGTCCGGTTTTGGCAGCAGCACGCCATATTCGTCGTATTTGATCGCACGATAGTCAGCCTGCCCCGGATTACCGTCGTAGCGATAACCGTTGTCGAGAATCAGGTAGCGGTTGCCGTCCGGGCGGATTTCCTGACGGCCTTTTTCAGCCACCAGCACGGAAATCCCGCGATCCTTCTGGTCAGAGTTGGTGTTTTTTTGCGAAATAAACACGCCGCCCAGTTTGATGCGGTCATCTGTCAGCGTTTCGGTGTAGGTCACGCGGGTTCCGTCACGCAGGGCCTGGAAGCGACCCGGCTCGAGGGTGTCGAACTCCGTCAGCGCGTCCTGCTTGTTCAGCAGCAACTGGAACTGATTGGCACCTTGTGGCGCCAGGCTCAGGCTCAACCACGCCACCACCAGCGCAACCAGCGTGGCCGGAAACAGCGTCATGGCGAGCAGACGCTGCTGACTCATACCGGTAGCCGACAGCACCGTCATTTCGCTTTCAAGGTACAGGCGACCGTACGCCAGCAAGATCCCGAGAAACAGGCCCAGAGGCAGGATCAACTGCAGGAAGCCTGGCAGACGGAATCCCATGATCAGGAACAGAGAGCCGGGATCCAGCAGGCCAGCGGCCGCTTGTGCGAGGTATTTGATAAAGCGACCGCTCATGATGATGACCAGCAGCACGGCGCTGACGGCGCTCAAGGTCAACAGGACTTCGCGGGATAGATAACGGAAGACAATCAAACCAGACACTCCAGGGTTGTCAGGCTAAGGCGGCCAAACAAGCAAACGTATCAGGCGACCCACAGGACAGGGCCGCCGAAAAAGATGGCGCATTATCCTGTGATTGAGTGCGCCTGTCACTGCGCATGCTCAAGCTGGCGGTCAATGCGTTGAAGATCGTACAACCGAGGGTTGTCAGGCGCAGGGAGCGAGGTTCAAACTGCGGCCTTTGTCGCAGGCCGTGACCTGCGTCTTCCATCTATATAAGCAAGCGTCTGTGCGTCGCCGTTTTGCCCACGCACGTTGACCATTATTCAGGGACCCGGACATGGAACTGGTTGTAAAAAGCGTTAGCCCAGAAACGTTGAAGACCGCCACTCTGGTCGTCGCCGTCGGCGAAGGCCGCAAACTCGGTGTCGTGGCCAAACAACTGGACGAATTGAGCGGCGGTGCGATCAGCGCTGTACTCAAGCGTGGCGACCTCGCCGGCAAAGTCGGCCAGAGCCTGTTGCTGCACAGCCTGCCGAACCTGAAGGCCGAGCGCGTTCTGTTGGTAGGCGTGGGCAAGGACGAAGAACTGGGCGACCGCCCGTTCCGCAAAATCATTGCCGGCGTACTCAACACCCTCAAAGGCCTGGGCGGCAGCGATGCGGTACTGGCCCTGGATGAAGTCGTGGTCAAAGGCCGCGACAGCTACGGCAAGACCCGCTTGCTGGCGGAAACCCTGGTGGACGGCGAATACAGCTTCGACCAGTTCAAGAGCCAGAAAGCCGAACCCCGCGCCCTGAAGAAAGTCACCTTGCTGACCATCAAGGCTGCACAGGCTGAAGTCGAGCGCGCCGTGGCCCACGCCACTGCCATCGCCAACGGCATGGCCTTCACCCGTAACCTGGGCAACCTGCCGCCAAACATCTGCCACCCGACGTTCCTCGGCGAACAGGCCAAGAACCTCGGTAAAGAATTCAAGACCCTGAAAGTCGAAGTCCTTGATGAAAAGAAGATCAAGGAACTGGGCATGGGTTCGTTCTACGCCGTCGGCCAGGGCAGCGCCCAGCCACCGCGCCTGATCGTCATGCAATACAACGGCGGCAAGAAATCCGAGAAGCCATACGCGCTGGTCGGCAAAGGCATCACCTTTGACACGGGCGGCATCAGCCTCAAGCCTGGCTTGGGCATGGATGAAATGAAGTACGACATGGGCGGCGCCGCCAGCGTATTCGGTACCCTGCGCGCCGTGCTTGAGCTGAAACTGCCGATCAACCTGGTGTGCATTCTGGCCTGCGCCGAGAACATGCCGAGCGGCAACGCTTCGCGCCCGGGCGACATCGTCACCACCATGAGCGGCCAAACCGTGGAAATCCTCAACACCGACGCCGAAGGCCGTCTGGTGCTGTGCGACGCGCTGACCTACTCCGAGCGTTTCAAGCCACAAGCGGTGATCGATATCGCCACCCTGACCGGCGCTTGCGTCGTTGCCCTGGGCGCCCACACCTCGGGCCTGCTGGGCAACAACGACGAACTGATCGGCCAATTGCTCAGCGCCGGCAAGGCTGCCGACGACCGCGCCTGGCAACTGCCGCTGTTCGATGAATACCAGGAGCAACTGGACAGCCCGTTCGCCGACATCGCCAACATTGGCGGCCCGAAAGCCGGGACCATCACCGCTGCCTGCTTCCTGTCGCGCTTCACCAAGAACCTGAACTGGGCACACCTGGATATCGCCGGCACCGCATGGACCAGCGGCGGCAAGGACAAGGGCGCCACTGGCCGTCCGGTTCCATTGCTGACCCAATACCTGCTGGACCGCGCCAAAGCCTGAAACCGATGACCCTGAACGGCGTCACTTTAGGGTGACGCCGGTCAAGGCTCAGGAACCGCAATGACCAAAGTCGACTTCTATATCCTGCCCAGCGCCGATCCTTCGGCTCGGCTGGATTTCGCCTGCAAGCTCACCGAAAAAGCCTGGCGCATGGGCCACCGCATTTACTTGCACTGCAGCGATGCCGCCCAGCGCGAGGAGCTCGATGCACGTTTGTGGGCATTCAAGGGCGAAAGCTTCGTGCCTCATGGTCCTGCCGAAAGCGAACCGCAGAGTTTGATTGTGCTGGGGCTTGGCGATGACTGCGGTCAGCACCAGGATCTACTGGTCAATCTCGATCTGAAAGTGCCGGCATTCGCCAACAAATTCGCCCGCGTGGCGGAAGTGGTGGTGGAAGAGCCGACGATTCGTGCGGCTGCGCGGGAGAGTTTCCGTTTCTACCGCGAACAGGGCTATCCTCTGCAAGACCACCGTTTACAGCGACTCTGAGCATTCCGATGGACACTCCGAAACCGCAACAACAGTCCGCGCACCTGCTGGACGACCTCGAGTCGATCCGCCAACTGCTCGGCGATGACAACCTGCAACCACCGCTGCTGACCGACACGGTCGTTGACGGTGACCAGGAGCAGATTCCCATGTTGTTCGAATCTGTCGACAACGCGCCACAGCCCGTCGAACCCCCTTCACCGCCAGCCGCAGCCGCGCAACCATCACCGCCCCCGAGCAAAGGTCCCGACGCCCTGCTGCATCTGGACAGCGAATTGCGCGCTGCCGCGCTGTTGATCATGCAGGACGTGATCGACGACTTCGCCCCGCACATCGAAACCGAAATCAAACGCCGGCTGGATGCGCGGATGGAACGGTTGCTGAGCCAGTACGAATAACACCACCATTCCAATGTGGGAGCGGGCTTGCTCGCGAAAGCGGTTTCACATTCAGCATCGTTGCAGACTGGAAGACCGTATTCGCGAGCAAGCCCGCTCCCACATTGGATCTATGGTGCTGCTGGTGGTCAGGTTCATCCCGCGATCAACTCGCCCTCTGCCCCTTGCCCCGCTATACTTGCCGGCTTTTCCTGAATAAATGCCAATAGGGTCCCGCCGCGCATGGATAAGACCTACCAGCCGCACGCCATTGAAGCTTCCTGGTACAACACCTGGGAGTCAGAGAATTACTTCGCCCCGCAAGGCGCGGGCGAGTCCTACACCATCATGATCCCGCCGCCGAACGTCACCGGCAGCCTGCACATGGGTCACGGCTTCAACAACGCGATCATGGACGCCCTGATCCGTTTCCGCCGCATGCAGGGTCGCAACACCCTGTGGCAGCCGGGCACCGACCACGCCGGTATCGCCACCCAAATGCTGGTGGAACGCCAACTCGAAGCTCAAGGCCAGAATCGTCACGATCTGGGCCGCGAGAAGTTCCTAGAGAAAGTCTGGGAGTGGAAAGATCAGTCCGGCGGCAACATCAGCCGTCAGATCCGCCGCCTCGGCTCGTCCGTGGATTGGAGCCGTGAGCGCTTCACCATGGACGACGGCCTCTCGGAAGCCGTAAAAGAAGCCTTCGTACGCCTGCACGAAGACGGTTTGATCTACCGCGGCAAGCGTCTGGTCAACTGGGACACCAAGCTGCACACGGCGATTTCCGACCTTGAAGTGGAAAACCACGACGAGAAAGGTTTCCTGTGGAACCTCAAATACCCGCTGGCCGACGGCGTAAAAACCGCGGAAGGCAATGACTATCTGATCGTCGCGACCACTCGCCCGGAAACCATGCTCGGCGACGCCGCCGTGGCCGTTAACCCGAACGACGAACGCTACAAAGCCCTGATCGGCAAATTTGTCGAGCTGCCTCTGGTTGGCCGCCGCATTCCGATCATCGCCGACGATTACTGCGACCCTGAATTCGGCACCGGCTGCGTGAAAATCACCCCGGCCCACGATTTCAACGACTACGAAGTCGGCAAACGCCACAACCTGCCGCTGCTGAACATCTTCGACAAGAACGCGGCCGTACTGCCGGCCTGCCAGGTGTTCAACCTCGACGGCACGCTGAACGACAGCATCGACGGCAAGATCCCGGCCGAGTACGCCGGCCTCGACCGTTTCGAAGCGCGCAAGCAAATCGTTGCTGCATTCGACGCTGCAGGCCTGCTGGTCAGCGTCAACGATCACGCCCTGAAAGTGCCGAAAGGCGACCGTTCCGGCACCATCATCGAGCCGTGGCTGACCGACCAGTGGTACGTGTCGACCAAGCCATTGGCCGAGCCGGCCATCACCGCCGTTGAAGACGGCCGCATCGCCTTCGTGCCAAAACAGTACGAAAACATGTACTTCTCGTGGATGCGTGACATCCAGGATTGGTGCATCAGCCGTCAGCTGTGGTGGGGCCACCGGATTCCGGCCTGGTACGACGAGTCGGGCAAGGTCTACGTCGGTCGCGACGAAGCCGAAGTTCGCGCCAAGAACAACCTCGGTCCGGACGTTGCTCTGCAACAGGACAACGACGTTCTCGACACCTGGTTCAGCTCGGGGCTGTGGACGTTCTCCACACTCGGCTGGCCTGAGCAGACAGAATTCCTGAAGAAATTCCACTCCACCGACGTGCTGGTGACGGGCTTCGACATCATTTTCTTCTGGGTTGCCCGGATGATCATGCTCACCATGCACTTGGTGAAAAACGAAGACGGCACACCACAGGTTCCGTTCAAGACCGTCTATGTTCACGGCCTAGTGCGTGATGGCCAAGGCCAGAAAATGTCCAAGTCCAAGGGCAACGTCCTGGACCCACTGGACATCATCGACGGCATCGAGCTGGAAGAGCTGGTGCAGAAACGCACCTCCGGCATGATGCAGCCGAAACTGGCGAAGAAGATCGAGAAGCAGACCCGCGAGGAGTTCGCCGACGGCATCGCCAGCTATGGCACCGACGCCCTGCGTTTCACCTTCTGCTCGCTGGCGTCCACCGGTCGTGACATCAAGTTCGACATGGGCCGCGTTGAAGGCTATCGCAACTTCTGCAACAAGATCTGGAACGCCGCGCGCTATGTTCTGGACAAGGGCGAAGACTGCGGCCAGAACGGCGAAGCCTTTGAGCTGTCCCTGGCGGATCGCTGGATCATTTCGCAGTTGCAACGCACCGAAGCCGAAGTGACCCGTCAACTCGACCAGTTCCGCTTCGACCTGGCGGCACAAGCCTTGTACGAGTTCATCTGGAACCAGTATTGCGACTGGTACCTGGAACTCTCCAAGCCTGTGTTGTGGGACGAGAACGCACCGGTCGAACGCCAGCGTGGCACCCGTCGCACCCTGGTTCGCGTACTGGAAGTTGCGTTGCGCCTGGCGCACCCGTTCATGCCATTCATCACCGAAGAAATCTGGCAGCGCCTGGCGCCGCTGGCCGGTATCGAAGGCAAGACGATCATGCTGCAACCTTGGCCAGTGGCTAACGAAGCGCGCATTGATCAGGCCGCCGAAGACGACATCGAATGGCTCAAGGGCTTGATGCTCGGCACACGCAACATCCGTGGCGAAATGAACATTGGTCCAGGCAAGCCGCTGCCATTGTTCCTGAAGAATGTCAGCGCCGAAGACCAGCGTCGCCTCACCGAGAACGATGCCCTGCTGAAGAAACTGGCGCGTCTCGAATCGATCACTGTTCTGGCTGCCGGCGAAGAAGCACCGCTGTCCGCCACGGCACTGGTTGGCGAGATGGAAGTGCTGGTACCAATGGCCGGCCTCATCGACAAAGGTGCGGAACTGGCGCGTCTGGACAAGGAAATCCAGCGTTTGCAAGGTGAAGTGCAACGCGTCGGCGGCAAGCTGTCCAACGCTGGCTTCGTCGACAAGGCCCCGGCCGAAGTGATCGACAAGGAGCGCGCCAAACTGGCTGAAGCCGAACAGGCTTTGAGCAAGTTGGCCGAGCAGCATGCGCGGATTGCCAGCCTGTAACGGCAAATCGCAATGAAAAAGGGAGGCCCGCAACGGCCTCCCTTTTTTGTGCCCGCCCCTTTCCCTAATCCACCAAAAATCCCTGTGGGAGCGGGCTTGCCCGCGATGGCGGAGTATCAGAAAACCACTTTATACCCTGACACACCGCCATCGCAGGCAAGCCAGCTCCCACAGGAAAGCTTTTCAATGCGAGGAATGTGGGACAATACCCCCCACTTTTAGCCATACCCGAATCGACCTCGCCCATGAACGCCCCCCGCACACCTAGACCTGCGCGTAAAAAGCCTGACACCGCGACCCCGGCCAAAGCCGTGGAACCGCGCGAAAAAGCCAGCCTTCACCCGCGCAACCGCCATCAGGGTCGTTACGACTTCCCGGCCCTGATCAAAACCACGCCGGAACTGGCGAAGTACGTGATCATCAACCCGTACGGCAAGGAAAGCATCGACTTCGCCAGCCCCGATGCGGTGCGTGTGTTCAACCGGGCGTTGCTCAAGTCGTTCTATGGCATCGCGCATTGGGACATCCCGGCTGATTACCTGTGCCCACCGGTTCCGGGGCGTGCCGACTACGTGCACTTCCTCGCCGACCTGTTGGCCAGCGTCAATGACGGTGAAATCCCTCGCGGCGCGCCAGTCAAAGTGCTCGATATCGGCATGGGCGCCAACTGCGTTTATCCGTTGATCGGCTACAGCGACTACCGCTGGCACTTCCTCGGCTCGGAAATCGATCCGACGGCCGTGGCCGCTGCCAAAGCCATCGTGCAGTCCAACGGGCTGAACAAAGCCATCCAGCTGCGCCAGCAAACCAACCCCAAGCACATTCTGCTGGGCCTGCTGGAGCCGGGCGAACGTTTTGACCTGACCATGTGCAACCCGCCGTTCCACGCCTCGATGGACGAAGCGACCAAGGGCAGCGAGCGTAAGTGGCGCGCCTTGGGCCGTGCCGACCCGAAACGTAAATTGCCGGTGCTGAACTTCGGCGGACAATCGGCTGAGCTGTGGTGCGAAGGGGGCGAGGCGCGGTTTGTCACGCAATTGATCGCCGAGAGCGCCCATTTCCAACACAAAGTGCTGTGGTTCAGCACCCTGGTGTCGAAGGCTTCAAATCTGCCAGCGATCCAGACCGCCTTGAAAAAGGCCGGCGTCCTGGAAAGCCAGGTGGTGGAAATGTCCCAAGGACAAAAGCAAAGCCGCTTCGTTGCCTGGACCTTCCAGACAAAATCCGAACAGCAAGTGTGGCGCGAGCGCTGGGTTAAAAAAAGCTGATTACCTGACCGCCGCAAATCAAATGTGGGAGCGGGCTTGCTCGCGAAGGCGGTGGGTCAGTCGACTTCAATGGTGACTGACCCACCGCTTTCGCGAGCAAGCCCGCTCCTACATTGGTTTAGCGGTGCTGCAGGACAATCGCTGAATCGCAGACACAAAAAAACCGTGCCCGGATTGCTCCGGAGCACGGTTTTTTTTAACAAGTCTTACTTGTTAACAGCGTCGGTCAGGCCTTTGGCCACAACCAGCTTGATAACTTTCTTGGCAGCGATTTCGATGGCAGCGCCAGTCGAAGGGTTACGGCCAGTACGGGCAGGACGCTCAGTCACTTTCAGTTTGCCGATACCTGGCAGAGTGATTTCGCCGCCGTTTTCCAGCTGATCAGCAACGATTTGGCCCAGTTGGTCCAGAGCGTTACGCGCGGTGGTTTTTGGCGCGTCGATGGCTTCAGCGATGTCGGCGATCAGTTGGTCTTTAGTAAGAGCCATGTAGTGTTCCTTCCCTATCAAATTCATATGGATTGCAGAGTGCAGTGTCAGCCATCGAGCCCGATCTTCTGGATCTGGCACCCTCGGCCAATAACCACTGGATCGGGGTTATAGATACCGAAATCAGGGTTTGGTTCGACCTGACAAATGCTGAATGCACGCTTAACGCAGTGACTTCGCGTAAGACGGGGCAAAACTAGCACAGAGACGGGGAAATATCCGCCTCTAGCTACCCATTTGGTCAGCTTTATTGCTCTAAATCGGGAAAAAAACGCATAAGCACCGTCGGTCGCCCGGGATTTGCCCTTCATGCCGCGCCAAAACCAGTGGTTGCGGTACACTTGGCACTTTTTCGGGGAGCACGCCCTCCTCTCTTCATTCAGCCGAGAAGCCCATGCCGATCCGTCATTGCATCGTCCACCTGATCGACAAAAAACCCGACGGCACACCCGCAGTTCTTCACGCCCGCGACTCTGAACTCGCCGAGTCGAGCGCGATCGAGAACATGCTTGCCGACCTCAATGAGAGCTACAACGCCAAACAAGGCAAGGCGTGGGGGTTTTTCCATGCCGAATCCGGCGCGCACCCGTTCAGCGGCTGGCTGAAGGAATACTTCGAGGGCGGCAAGGACTTCACGGCGTTCAGCCGGGTGGCAGTAGAGCACCTGCAAAAGCTGATGGAAGAGTCGAACCTCTCGGTGGGCGGCCACGTGCTGTTTGCCCATTACCAACAAGGCATGACCGATTACCTGGCCATCGCGCTCCTGCACCACAGTGAAGGCGTTGCAGTGACCGATCAGCTGGATGTCACCCCGTCCCGCCATCTGGATTTGGGCCAATTGCACCTCGCGGCGCGGATCAACGTGTCCGAGTGGCAGAACAACAAGCAATCCAAGCAGTACATTTCGTTCATCAAAGGCAAGAACGGGAAAAAGGTTTCGGAGTATTTCCGCGACTTCATCGGTTGCCAGGAAGGTGTCGACGGCCCTGGTGAAACCCGCACTTTGCTCAAAGCCTTCAGCGACTTCGTGGAAAGTGAAGATTTGCCGGAGGAGTCTGCCCGCGAGAAGACCAAGACCCTGGTCGATTACGCCAGCAGCCAGGCCAAACTCGGTGAGCCCATGGGCCTGGAAGAACTCTCGGAGCTGATCGACGAAGAGCGCCCGAAAGCCTTCTACGATCACATCCGTAACAAGGACTACGGCCTGTCCCCGGAAATCCCGGCGGACAAACGCACCCTGAACCAGTTCCGCCGCTTCACTGGCCGCGCCGAAGGCTTGTCGATCAGCTTCGAAGCACACCTGCTGGGTTCGAAGATCGAGTACGACGAAGAAGCCGGCACGCTGATCATCAAAGGCCTGCCCACCCAACTGACCGACCAGCTCAAGCGACGCAACTGATGCTGAACAGCATCCTGAAGAAATTCCTGCTGATCGTGTTGGTGGTCGTGGTCTACCAGAACTGGGGCAAGATCGAGCGGGTGTTCAACCCCTCACAAGTCGTGTCAGAGCAGACGCAGGCCAAGGCCAACGTCGTGCTCTACGCGACCGACTGGTGCGGCTACTGCAAGCTGACCCGGCGTTTTCTCGACCAGAAAGGTATTCCGTACAAGGAATTCGACATCGAGAAAGATGCCGAGGCGCGCAAGGCTTATGAAGCCTTGGGGGGTGGCGGAATTCCGATCATCGACGTTAATGGTACGTTGATTCGCGGGTATGACCCGGATGCGATCCTCGCCGCATTGAAGTAACTCTTCGCCTCACACAATTCCTGTAGGAGCCTGGCTTGCCCGCGATGGCCGCGACTCGGTCTAACAGTCACACCGCGTAATCGTTCATCGCGGGCAAGCCACGCTCCCACAGGGGCAGGTCAGTGTTTCTCGATGCGGAATCCGAACCGTGGAAAGTGCACATGCACCACGCCGCCACGCTCGTCTTCACGACGCAGAATCAATTCCTCGCTGCCCGCGAACACTAATTCCCCGGCCACCGGATCAACGCCATAATCGGTTGCGGCAATGACCACCTGCTGGCCCGCCTCAAATCCATTGGGCTCATCGAACTGCTCATCCGGCAGTGCCGCTGGCGTGCTATTGCGCGCGATCTCCAGCGCCTCTTCGGAGGTCATCTCGCTGAAGGCACCGTGCCCGAAACCCAATACTCGCGCGTGCCACGCGGCAACCGCCGGGTAAGCATCCACCAGCGGTGCAGTGACCGGGGTGGCTTTGAGGAACCAGAGGCAATGCGCCAGGGCGAAGTCGGCAATCGACGGTTCGCCGAACAGGAAGTCACCCTGCTCGCGCTGCAATTGCAGCTCCAGCCGCGACATGATCGTGGGCCACTGGTGCCGCGCCTGCTCGGCGGACAATCGGGTCGCACTACCGCCACTGAACAATCCAGCGCGGTCAGCGAGAAACGCCTTGATTGCTTCCGGCGACAACCTGCCAAATCTGACGGCGATCGATTCCGGCTGAAACACCAGGCTGACCGCATGCTGGAACACCACCGAATCGGCCCATGCAGCGAGGGTCGCGGCAATCATTTCCTGACCTTCCGGGAAGAACGCCGGCAAGGCTTTTTCCTGTTCCAGTCGACGGGCGATCAGCGACGTGTCGCAGTAAATATCCGCCCCGACCTGCAATACCGGCGTCTTGCGGTAACCGCCAGTCAACGCCGTCAGATCGGGTTTTGGCATCACCGGCGAGATGTTCACCGAGCGCCAGGACAGCCCCTTGAAGCCCAATAACAGACGGGCCTTTTCGGCAAAGGGGGACGTCGGGTAATGGTGAAGAATCAACTCGGACATGCTCGGCTCCGCCGCACGGATTAGGAATCCGCAGCTTAGCGCGCAATCCGCACGCGGCCTACAGATCTGCCTGATGGGAACCTATCAGTCAGGTTGATAAGCCCGCAGCAGCGCTCGCCACCAGACATTCCTTGGCACTTTTCTTGAGTTTTTTGATCAGCCGTTCCTGTCGTAGCGCTTCGCTTTTATCGCGACAGACTTCGGTGTAGACCAAGGCCACGGCAGGGCTGGACAGGAAAAACCGCGCGCCCTTGCCGCTCTGGTGAGTGGCGAAGCGACGCACGGGATCGTCGCTGATCCCGCAGTAGAGCGAGCCATTGGCCGCACGAACGAGGTAGACGAACCAGGGTTTGCTGACGGGCAGCGCCGGCTCGGCGGCAATGTCGGAAGATTCGCTCTGGGTGTTCACGTGACGATCAAGGCTTGTAGGAAACAAGCCGCGATCTTATCAGCGACTGGCCTGGAATACCTTCAGCCCCTTCAGGGCTTGAGCTCGCACGGCGTTTCTGACCAGAGGTGTCCAGCCCAGAATCAGCCCTTTGAAACCCAGCGCCTGGCGGGACCAGGTCCACAGGTCGAAGCTGTCGTGATGTTCGCAAATCTTGCCATCGCGAAATATGAAGCGGGCCTGAATGTCGTTGACCACGGTGTTGCCAGTCTGGCTGAACAGATACGTCGCGACCCAATGCGCACCGCCGGTGCGCTCGTCGGTCCGCACGTTATCGAACGTCAGGGAGAAATCCTTCGCCCGGGTGGTGAGCATGCGCCACATGTCGCCGGCGTCGCGGCCGCGCAGTTCACCGAACGCCGGATCACTGAACACCACGTCGTCGGTATAGCAGGCGCTCATGGCCTCGGCATCCAGACGCTGGAAAGCTTGATAGAACCGGGTGATCAATTCGTTGTGGGCATCACTCATGGGCAGACTCCCTGTGCTTGCAAAATGGCCTTGAAAGATTGCCTGCACGATAGTCTGCAACGGAGCGAAACACTATCGGCATTCGCGGGCCGAATACCGACAGTGCGCAGGCGTCAGACTTTTTCGCTTTCGACTCGAACGTACAGCGAACGTCCTGCACCGAGCCCGGCAACAATTGCACCGAGACCAATCACGCCAAAGATCCAGCCCAGCGCCGTCCAGCCGCCGGTCCAGTCATGCACGATACCCACCGCGAACGGTCCCATTGATGCCAGGGTGTAGCCGAACCCCTGGGCCATGCTCGACAGGTTGGCCGCGACATGCGAGTCCCGCGAGCGCAGCACAATGAGGGTCAACGCCAGGCTGAACGTGGCACCCTGCCCCAGACCGAGCAGAATCGCCCAGCCCCACAGGCCTTCAATCGGCGCATACAGACAGCCGAACAGGCCGCCGAGGGTCATCAGCATCACCACCACAATCGCCAGGCGCTGATCCTTGCCGCGTGTCGCCAGCCAAGGCGCCGCCAGTGAACTGACCAACTGAACAATCACCGAACCTGACAGCACCAGACCGGCTTGTGTCGGCGTCAGGCCACGGCCGATCAGGATCGACGGCAACCAGCCAAACACGATGTAGGCCAGGGAGGATTGCAGCCCCATGTACAAGGTCACTTGCCACGCCAACGGATCACGCAGTAGCCCGCGAACCCGGTAAGCGACATTGTGTGCACCGTGTTTCTGGCCGCCCACTTGCGGCAACCAAAAGATCGCCGCGATCAATGCTGGCAACACCCAGAAGCCAAGACCCAAGGCCCAGCTTTTGTCGAAATGCTCGCTCAGTGGCACGGTCGCACCTGCGGCCATCGCCGCCCCCAGACACAAAGCCATGGTGTAGACACCGGTCATGGTGCCGGCCTGTTTCGGGAAATCTCGCTTGACGATACCGGGCAACAAAACACCGATCACACCAATGCTCGCACCAGCCAGCACACTGCCGGCGAACAAGCCTGTCTGGCCAAATGAGCTGCGCAAAATGATCCCGCCCGCCAGCATCAGCAGAATGCCCAACACCACCCGCTCGGCACCAAACCGTCGCGCCAGCACCGGCGCCAACGGCGCGAACAAGCCGAGGCACAGCACCGGTAAAGTCGTCAGCAGGCCGGCCTGGGCAGCCGACAAACCGAGGGTCTTCGAGACCTCGCTGAGCATCGGCGCCATGCTCGACAACGCCGGACGCAAGTTCAACGCCACCAGGATCAGCCCCAGTAACAACAGCCATGGCCGGCGCAGTATCGGGTGACTTTGCTGGACTTGTTCGTCATCCGCTTCGGCGTCGATCAGCAGCTCTTCGAGCTCCGTCGTGCGCTTGGATTGGGCGAGGTTGTTTTCGCTGCTGGACATGGGCTTCCCGGTTTCAAGGTTCATTGATCAACTGCCTCGACAAGGCTTTGGCCCGCTCCGGGTCACGTTGTTCGACGGCATCCAGCAGCTCGATATGCAGGTCGAATACTTCCTGGCGTCGCGGGGTGATATTCAGGGTCTGGCGCAATTGCGCGCCGATGACGCTGGAGAAATAGCGATACAGCTCGCTGAGCGTCGGGTTGTGCGCGGCATCCACCAGACGGCGGTGGAAGACCAGGTCGCAGGCGATGTAACTGTCGAGATCGCCGTGGTAATGACGGCCGCTGACGCCGAGTGCCTCGCGCAACGCCACCAGGTCTTCATCCGTTCTGCGTAACGCAGCGAGACCGATGGCTTCAACTTCGAGGATGTGCCGCGTTTCGCGGGCCTGCTCATGGGAGCAGCGGGACAAGGCTTTCATCGTGTCCAACGGATCGATCACGGCCCGCAGGTAACTGCCGTCGCCCTGGCGGATTTCGATCAAGCCTGAAAATGCCAACACGCGCATGGCTTCACGCACGGTATTGCGGCTGATGCCCAGCTCGGTCGCCAGTTCCGGTTCGGTGGGTAGACGTTGGCCGACGACCCAGACGCCTTGCGTGATGCGAAGGCGTAACTGGTCCAGCGCTTGGTCGACCAAGGATCGCTTGGTCAATGGAGAAATGTCTGACATGGAATTCGCCCTTTCATCCAATCATAGGATGAATTTTCTGACATGTTAGTCAGCTACCTGTAGGACGGCAACCGCCTACGGTCAGAGAGAAGGAAATGGAGCGGGATTTTCGATTGGTCAAAATTACCCTTTAAGGGTAATTTCAGGGATAGGGTTCACAGCTTCTTATGGAAAAGAACACACCCCACTACGCCTTGTCAGTCATCAAGGACGAGGTAAGAAGGCAAGGAGCCAAAGCGTTTACTCAAGTCGCATTGAGATCTGGCACGCAATTGGGATTGCACCTGCGAGATATGGAATCAATCATTTGCTCGCTGGAACGCCGAATGCTCTACAAGTCAATGACGTGCTACTCCGATCACCGAAGGTGGCAGGATGTTTACCACACTACATTTCGTGAAATGGAGCTCTACATCAAAGTGACCTACTGCCCCAACGGTGGGCCCCCGGTGATCTCTTTCAAGGAGCGGAACTTATGAACACGCGGCAATGCATGAGTTGTGGCACTCGACATGCCATGCAACATTTCGAAGGTCGCAGCCTCAGTGTCGACTACAAGAACGTATCACGCTGGGTGCACGATATCGCCGGCTGGGAGTGCAAGGTATGCGGTGAAATCATTTTCGATAATGAAACTGACAGCGCCGAGCGCTATTCCGACGCTGGCGATAAATTGCTCGAAGATTGCTTTCAGACCATGGGCGCGGAGATGAAACGCATCCGCCGAAAATTACATCTCACGCAGAAGGAAGCGGTGAAGCAGCTTTCCGGTGCTGGCCACAATGCGTTCTCACGTTACGAACGCGGCGAACTTCCCCCACCTCAAGCGTTATTCACGCTAATGCGTCTGTTGGATCGTCATCCGCATTTACTTGCTGAAATACAAGCGATGAACGAAGGCACTGACTTGAGGCGATTGCTCGCTGCTCGATTCCCGGAACAGGAAACAGTATTGGCGTCCTGACCTCAAACCCCAGCCAAAAATAAACCCGGAACACTGTCCGGGTTTATTTCACTGCCTGGCTTCGATCAATGCAGGATCTGGCTCAGGAACATCTTGGTCCGCTCATTCTGCGGGTTATCGAAGAAGTCGTTCGGCGCGGCCTGTTCGACGATTTCACCCTTGTCCATGAAGATCACGCGATTGGCCACGGTACGGGCGAAGCCCATTTCGTGGGTTACGCAGAGCATGGTCATGCCGTCTTCAGCCAGGCCGATCATGGTGTCCAGCACCTCTTTCACCATCTCGGGGTCGAGCGCGGAAGTGGGTTCATCGAACAGCATGATTTTCGGTTTCATGCACAGCGCGCGGGCAATCGCCACACGCTGTTGCTGACCACCGGACAGTTGCCCCGGGAATTTATGCGCCTGCTCCGGAATGCGTACGCGCTCCAGGTAATGCATGGCGATTTCCTCGGCCTGGCGCTTGGGCATTTTGCGTACCCACATCGGCGCCAAGGTGCAGTTCTGCAGGATGGTCAGGTGCGGAAACAGATTGAAGTGCTGGAACACCATGCCGACTTCACGGCGCACCGACTCGATCTGCTTGAGGTCGTTGGTCAGTTCCACGCCATCGACCACGATGCGCCCCTGCTGGTGTTCTTCCAGACGGTTGAGGCAACGGATGGTGGTGGATTTGCCCGAACCCGACGGGCCGCACAACACAATACGCTCGCCCTGTTTCACGTTCAGGTTGATGTCTTTCAACACGTGAAACTGGCCATACCACTTGTTCACGCCCTGCATCTGAATAATGCCTTCAGGGCTCACAGGCTTTTTGATTGCTTCGCTCATTACAGAACTCCTAACGCTTGTGGCCAGTGTCGAGCTTGCGTTCCAGATGCATGGAATAGCGCGACATACCAAAACAGAAAATCCAGAACACCAGGGCCGCGAACACATAACCTTCAGTAGCCATGCCCAGCCATTTCGGGTCGGCGGCGGCTTGTTTGACGCTGTTTAGCAGGTCGAACAGGCCGATGATGATCACCAGGCTGGTGTCCTTGAACAGCGCAATGAAGGTGTTGACGATGCCGGGAATGACCAGCTTCAGGGCTTGCGGCAGGATCACCAGGCCCATGCTGCGCCAGTAACCGAGGCCCATCGCGGCAGCCGCTTCGTACTGACCTTTTGGAATCGCTTGCAGACCACCGCGCACCACTTCGGCCACATAGGCCGACTGGAACAGGATCACGCCGATCAGCGCCCGCAACAGTTTGTCGAAGCTCATGCCTTCAGGCAGGAACAACGGCAGCATCACCGACGACATGAACAGCACCGTGATCAACGGCACGCCGCGCCAGAATTCGATGAAGGTCACGCAGACCACGCGAATCGCCGGCATGTTCGACCGACGGCCCAACGCCAGGACAATCCCCAGCGGCAACGCACCGGCAATCCCCACGGTGGCGATCACCAGGGTCAGCATCAGCCCGCCCCACTGGCTGGTTGCCACGTTGGTCAAGCCGAAGATGCCGCCATGCAACAGGAAGTAGGCAATGATCGGGTACAGCACCAGGAAGCTCAGCGCGTATACCGCTTTACGGTGAAAGCGCGAGATGAACAACGGTGCAATGCCGATGACGGCCAGCCACACGGTCAGGTCCACGCGCCAGCGCAGTTCCGGTGGGTAGTAGCCGTACATGAACTGACCAAAACGCTGTTGGATAAACACCCAGCAGGCGCCTTCCTTGGTGCAGTCGGCGCGGGTCGTGCCCACCCAGTTGGCGTCGAGGATGGCCCAGTTCAGGATCGGTGGGACGACCAGGTAAATCAGGTAAAACGCGAACAAGGTCAGCAAGGTGTTGAGCCAGCTGGAAAACATGTTCGCGCGCATCCATGCGACCACACCGATGCTGCTGCTCGGTGGAGGCATGTCAGGTTTGAAAGTATGAGTACTCATGCGCTTTTCCTTACCGCTCGATCAGCGCAATGCGCTTGTTGTACCAGTTCATCAGCAGGGAGATGCTGATACTGATCGCCAGGTACACGCTCATGGTGATGGCAACCACCTCGATCGCCTGCCCGGTCTGGTTCAGCACCGTACCGGCAAACAACGAAACCATTTCCGGATAACCGATACCGGCCGCCAGCGAGGAGTTTTTCGCCAGGTTCAGGTATTGGCTGGTGAGCGGTGGAATGATCACGCGCAAGGCTTGCGGGATGATCACCTTGCGCAGCGTCGGACCGTTGCGCAGGCCAAGCGAATGCGCCGCTTCGGTCTGGCCGTGGCTGACCGACTTGATGCCCGAACGCACGATTTCGGCGATGAACGCCGCGGTGTACACCGTCAGGGCCAGGGTCAACGCCAGCAATTCCGGGATCAGTACCCAGCCACCGACGAAGTTGAAGCCTTGCAGCTTCGGCATTTCCCAGTGCAGCGGTGCACCGAAGATCAATGCGCACAGCGCCGGGATCACCAGGAACATCGCCAGGCCAACCCAGAACTTGTGGAACGGAACGCCGGTCTCTTCGAAGCGCTTGGTCGCCCAGCGGCTCATCAGCACGATGGCGACGATGGCCACCACAACGCTCGCCACAAACGGCCAGAACCCGTCCGACATCTGGGCGGCCGGCATATTCAGGCCACGGCTGCTGACGTAGAAGGTGTCGCCGAAATTATGACTGTTACGCGGCCCCGGCATGGTCAGGAACACCGCGAAGTACCAGAACAGGATTTGCAGCAGTGGCGGAATATTGCGGAAGACTTCCACATACACCGTCGCTACCTTGCTGATGATCCAGTTCTTCGACAGCCGTGACACGCCGACGATGAACCCGAGGATCGTCGCCAGGATCACGCCGATGAAGGTCACCAGCAGCGTGTTGAGCAAGCCGATGACAAACACTCGGGCATAGGTGTCCGATTCGGTGTAGTCGATCAGGTGTTGAGCGATGCCGAAACCGGCACTGCGCTCCAAAAAGCTGAAACCGGAGGTAATGCCCCGGTGCTGAAGATTGGTCTGGGTGTTATCAAACAGATACCAGCCCATCGAGACCACCGCCACGATGGTGATGATCTGAAATAGCCACGCACGCACTTTGGGATCGCTGAGGCTAAGCCTCTGCTTTGGTGCGCCGATTGAATTTTGCATGAAGTGCCCCGGATGTAATGGAACAGAACATCACCCGGTGGTTGGCCCACCGGGTGATAGAACCATCAGCGCACTGGTGGTGCGTATTGAATGCCGCCAGCGTTCCACAGAGCGTTCAGCCCGCGGTCGATTTCCAGCGGAGTGTTCTTGCCGAGGTTCTTCTCGAACACTTCGCCATAGTTACCGACTTGCTTGACGATCTGGACGACCCAGTCTTTTTTCACTTTCAGGTCTTTGCCGTATTCACCGTCGGTGCCCAGCAGACGAGCAACGTCCGGGTTCTTGGTGCCTTTGGCTTCAGCTTCGACGTTTTTCGAAGTGATACCGGCTTCTTCAGCGTTGAGCATGGCGTAGCCAGTCCAGCGCACAATGGCCAGCCATTCGTCGTCGCCGTTACGCACGACAGGGCCCAGAGGTTCTTTGGAAATGGTTTCCGGCAGAACCACGTAGTCCTTCGGCGAGGCCAGCTTGCTGCGCTGGGCGAACAGCTGAGACTTGTCGGAGGTCAGTACGTCGCAACGACCGGACTCGAGCGACTTGGCGCTTTCGTCAGAGGTGTCGAACGTGATCGGGGTGTATTTCAGACCGTTGCCGCGGAAGTAGTCGGAAACGTTCAGCTCGGTGGTGGTACCGGCCTGGATGCAGATGGTTGCACCGTCCAGTTCTTTGGCACTCTTGACGCCCAGCTTGTTGTTAACCAGGAAGCCGATGCCGTCGTAGTAAGTGATGAAGCCAGGGAATTTCAGGCCCATGCCCGCGTCACGAGAGCTGGTCATGGTGGTGTTGCGCGACAGGATGTCGATTTCGCCCGACTGCAGCGCAGTGAAGCGCTCTTTGGCGTTCAACTGGCTGAACTTCACTTTGGTCGCGTCGCCGAAAACGGCAGCGGCCACAGCACGGCAATAGTCAGCATCGATACCAACGATCTTGCCAGTGGAGTCCGGAACCGAGAAACCCGGCAGACCGTCACTTACACCGCACTGTACGAAACCTTTCTTCTGCACTGCATCCAGGGTTGCACCCGCCTGAGCGAACCCGCTGACACCGAGTACTGCGGCTGCAGTCACGATGGCCAGGGTGGATTTCAACATCTTCATTCAAACCTCCAGTTTTGCTCTTGTTGTGTCGGAGCTTGAGTCCTGCCGCACCCTTTTGAGGCGTAATTGACCCCTGTTGATTTTTTTTAGGGTCAACCGACGTAAGGACCTGCGCTATGAGTCTAGTAGGAGAAAACCCACATCATGGATTACTCACTTCTCACCAATCGGCCGAACGGGCTGTAGCCCTTTCACGCTCGCTAAGCCCGTAACGGCCACTGGCGAACATCCATCACCGGATTCTTTGCTATCCCACCACCAACAATGGCCTGATAGTGTTACCGACAGGCGTGGGATTGTTCGTGCAGGTTTTCCCATAGCAAGGCCCGTACCAGACCGCCTGCTGAAGCGTTTATGCGACAGGTCAATAGCAAAACTTGTAGCCTTGCGACATCTTGTTAACTGATCAACCAGACGCGCACCCGGATCTCGCACTCAATGAGAGCGCGCGCACAACTATGGAGCAGCCATGACCGAGCCCCTTATCCTTGAACCCGTGAAGGCCGCAGACGCCTGCGTTATATGGCTTCACGGCCTGGGTGCCGACCGTTACGACTTCCTGCCGGTGGCGGAAGCGTTGCAGGAAACCCTGCTGAGCACCCGATTCGTTTTGCCCCAGGCGCCGACCTGTGCCGTCACCATTAACGGCGGCTACGAGATGCCGAGCTGGTACGACATATTGGCCATGAGCCCAGCGCGCGCGATCAATCGTGATCAACTGGAAGCATCGGCGGACAAGGTCATTAAATTGATAGAAGCACAACGAGCCAGCGGAATAGACGCCTCGCGGATTTTCCTGGCAGGCTTTTCCCAGGGCGGTGCCGTGGTGTTGCACACCGCATTCTTGAAATGGCAGGGGCCATTGGGTGGCGTACTTGCCCTCTCCACTTATGCCCCGACGTTCAGCGATCAGCTTGAGCTTTCAGCCAGCCAGCAACGCATTCCCGTGCTGTCGTTGCACGGTCAATACGATGACGTGGTGCAAAACGCCATGGGCCGCTCTGCCTATGAGCATTTGAAGCAGCGTGGTGTCACCGTGACATGGCAAGAGTACCCAATGGGTCACGAAGTGTTACCCGAGGAGATTCGCGACATCGGCACCTGGCTTACAGAGCGTTTGCGTTAACGTTCAGGTGAAATACCGCCCTTTGATCATCCCACTACGCCGCGCCCGATTCTTGCATTACACTGGCCGGCGTACATTCCTTAACCAATTGATGAGATGACCGTGCTCAAAGCACTCAAGAAAATGTTCGGTAAAAGCGAGGCTGAGCAGCTCGCGCCAGTTCCCAGCGCTCCGTCTCATACTCCCAGCCACCGCACCGACGGTAATCAGCCTGGCCGGACCGCAACCGTAGCGGCACCGAAACACGAGCCGATGACCACACCGGCCACTCCCTCTGCCCCGGCGACTGCCGATGAGCAGCCGCGTAGCGAAGCGCCAAAACCGGCAAAACCGCGTCGCGAACCCAAGCCAAAAGCCTCTGTCATTCCCTGGAAACTCGAAGATTTCGTCGTCGAACCCCAGGAAGGCAAAACCCGCTTCCACGATTTCAAACTCGCCCCGGAACTGATGCACGCCATCCAGGACCTTGGCTTTCCGTACTGCACGCCCATTCAGGCGCAGGTGCTTGGCTTTACCCTGGCGGGCAAAGACGCCATCGGTCGCGCCCAGACCGGCACCGGCAAAACCGCGGCGTTCCTGATTTCGATCATCACCCAACTGCTGCAAACCCCGCCGCCGAAAGAGCGCTACATGGGTGAGCCGCGGGCGCTGATCATTGCGCCAACCCGCGAACTGGTGGTGCAGATCGCCAAAGACGCAGCGGACCTGACCAAATACACCGGCCTCAACGTCATGACGTTTGTCGGTGGCATGGACTTCGACAAGCAACTCAAGCACCTCGAAGCCCGCCACTGCGACATCCTCGTCGCCACCCCGGGCCGCTTGCTCGACTTCAACCAGCGCGGCGACGTGCACCTGGACATGGTCGAAGTCATGGTGCTGGACGAAGCCGACCGCATGCTCGACATGGGTTTCATCCCGCAAGTGCGTCAAATCATTCGCCAGACGCCGCCGAAGAACGAGCGTCAAACGCTGCTGTTCTCCGCAACCTTTACCGAAGACGTGATGAACCTCGCCAAGCAATGGACCACCGACCCGTCGATCGTCGAGATCGAAGCGCAGAATGTGGCCAGCGAAAACGTAGAGCAGCACATCTACGCCGTTGCCGGTGCCGACAAATACAAATTGCTCTACAACCTGGTCAACGACAACGGTTGGGAGCGGGTGATGGTCTTCGCCAACCGCAAGGATGAAGTGCGACGCATTGAAGAGCGCCTGGTGCGTGATGGCGTCAACGCCGCGCAACTGTCTGGCGATGTACCGCAGCACAAGCGCATCAAGACCCTGGAAGGTTTCCGCGAAGGCAAGATCCGCGTTCTGGTCGCCACTGATGTGGCCGGTCGCGGCATTCACATCGACGGCATCAGCCACGTGATCAACTTCACCCTGCCGGAAGTCCCGGACGACTACGTGCACCGCATCGGCCGTACCGGTCGGGCGGGCGCTGATGGCGTGTCCATCAGTTTTGCCGGGGAGGACGACTCCTACCAGTTACCGTCCATCGAGGCGCTGCTGGGTCGCAAGATCAGCTGTGAAACACCACCGACGCATCTGTTGCGGGCGGTTGAGCGCAAGCGCCCATAACCGGGCACTTGAAGAAAGAGGCGCAGCCGGCAACGGACTGCGCTTTTTTTTCGTCTGGTTTTTTCAACAGGAGCTTGCCCGATACAACTAAAAGTCCATAATGGACAAATTAGTTTAGTTCAGTGTCCGGAGCCGACCATGTCCAGTACGCCTTATGTGATCACCCAGCCTCAGGCTCGCGAGCTGCTGGCCAGGGTCGATGTGCCGCAAATCCTGCGCAAGCTGTTCCGCGACCTGGCTGCCGGGCAAGCGGTGCAACCGGCACAGCAACTGGTGGAATTCCCTCAGGGCGCGGGCGATTTCATCAACTACCTCGGCGTACTGGCGCAAGACGGTGTCTACGGGGTTAAAACCTCACCGTACATCGTCCGCGAACAAGGCCCGCTGGTGACCGCGTGGACCCTGCTGATGTCGATGCAGACCGGCCAGCCGCTACTCCTTTGCGATGCCGGTGAATTGACCACCGCACGCACGGCCGCCACCACCGCCGTGGCGGTCGATGCACTCGCCCCTTTAAAGGCTCGGCGTCTGGCGATCATCGGCAGCGGCAAAGTTGCCCAGGCACACCTGCACTACGTCAAAGACCTGCGCGACTGGCAGAGCATCACGCTGTATTCGCCAAGTCTGAGCGACAAGCAACCCGAAGTATTGGCGCACCTCAACAGTCTCGACCCACGCCTGGTCATCGTCGACAGTCGCGAAGCGGCCACCGGGGACGCCGACGTGATCATGCTGTGCACCTCGTCCGCAGGGCCGGTGATCGACCCGTCAAGCTTGAGTAAACCGGCGCTGATCACCTCCATCAGCACCAATGCCCCACGCGCCCACGAAGTCCCGCCGCAGAGCCTCAATGACATGCAGGTGTTCTGCGACTAC
This sequence comes from Pseudomonas sp. C9, assembly GCF_002000165.1. Classification (NCBI taxonomy): domain Bacteria; kingdom Pseudomonadati; phylum Pseudomonadota; class Gammaproteobacteria; order Pseudomonadales; family Pseudomonadaceae; genus Pseudomonas; species Pseudomonas sp. C9. Next base: position 2,016,575 of record NZ_MPAK01000001.1, read on the forward strand.
CGTGTGACCACACCAGGGTCGGCCGGCGAAATGCTGATTGCCGGCGAGCAACATGGCTGGGACAAGCAGGCGATTGTCGGCGACTTGCCTGACTTGCTGAGCGAAAAGGTACAGCGTCCTGATTACAGCCGGCATGTGTTCTTCCGCTCCATCGGCCTGGGCCTGGAAGACATCGCGCTGGCCAATGCCATTTACCAATTGCAGCGCTAACACCTGACCCTGTGGGAGCGGGCTTGCCCGCGATGCAGACGCCGCACGCTGCCAGGCACACGCGGTGATGCAATCGCGGGCAAGCCCGGCTCCCACAGGTTTCCTCTATTTCAATGGCATTTGCGCCCCATCAGGAGACGTTCATGAGCCAGGCAGACTTCATCATCATCGGCGGCGGGATTGCCGGGGCTTCCACCGGTTTTTGGCTCTCGCAGCAAGCCAGGGTGATTGTGCTCGAACGCGAATCGCACCCGGCCTATCACTCCACCGGACGTTCCGCTGCGCTGTACACCGCCGCCTACGGCACTCCCCAGGTTCGCGCACTGACCCAGGCCAGCCGCGACTTCTTCGACGCACCACCGCCCGGTTTCTGCGAACACCCATTATTGACACCACGGGGCGAGATGACCGTGGATTTCACCGGCGATCCCACTGAATTGAACAATCAATACCTCAGCGCCAAAGCCACCGTACCTGAGATGCAACTGCTCAGCGCCGACGAAGCCTGCGCGCGACTGCCGATTCTGCGCCGGGAAAAAGTCCATGGCGCGATCTACGACCCCACCGCCAGCGACATCGACACCGACGCCCTGCATCAGGGGTACTTGCGCGGCATTCGACGCAACAAAGGCGAAGTCCTGACCGACACCGAAGTGCTAGGCCTGGCCCGGAACGCCGAAGGGATGTGGCAGGTAACCACTAACGGCCAGACCTTCAGCGCCCCCGTCATCATCAATGCCGCCGGTGCCTGGGCCGACAAAATCGGTGCACTGGCCGGCGCCCGGCCGCTGGGCCTGCAACCGAAACGACGTGCCGCTTTCATCTTCGCCGGCCCCGACGGCGTGGACATCCACCATTGGCCGATGCTGGTCAGCCTCGATGAATCGTTCTACATGAAACCCGACGCGGGGATGTTCCTCGGTTCGCCCGCCAATGCCGACCCGGTAGAGCCGCACGACGTGCAGCCCGAGGAGTTGGACATCGCGATGGGCATCTACCAGATCGAAGAAGCCACCACCTTGACCATTCGCCGTCCGACCCGCACCTGGGCTGGCCTGCGCAGCTTCGTACCCGACGGTGATTTGCTCTCCGGCTTCGACCCGACAGTGCCAGGGCTGTTCTGGGTCGCTGCACAAGGCGGTTATGGCATTCAGACGTCACCCGCCATGGGCCAGGCCAGCGCAGCATTGGTGCGCGGCGAAGCCTTGCCGGAGCCACTCAGCCGTTTCGGGCTGGACGCCGGCATGCTCTCCCCCGCTCGCCTGGGCTGATCACCTGCTCAGGTGACGTGTCGACACGATTGCGGCAAACTTCACGCGCCCTTTTTGCAGGGCGCTGACGCTGCCTGGAGCTCCACTGTATGAACGCACCTGAAAAAGACCCGGCGCTGGACAATTACCGAGCGATCGCCGATGCCATCGCCACGCTGTTTTTTCCTCATGCCGAGGTGGTGCTGCATGACCTGCGCACGCAAAAGATCGACTACATCGCCAACAATCTGTCAAAACGCGAAATCGGCGATGACGCCGCGCTGGAGGACATGCTCAGCGACGATGTCAGCGAAACCAACATCGGCCCTTACGAAAAGCTTAATTGGGACGGTCAGAAGATTCGCAGTTTGAGCACGGTATTGCGCGACGCTGAAGGTCACCCGATCGCGGTGCTGTGCGTCAACCTGAACATCTCGCTGTTCGAAAATGCAAAAGCGGCGCTCGATCTATTCCTGTCGCCGACCAAATTGATCCCGCAACCGGATTCACTGTTTCGAGATGACTGGCAGGAGCGGATCAATACCTTCCTGCACGCCTGGCTGCGCGAACGTCAGTTGAGCCTTAACCTGCTGACGCGCGATCACAAACGCGAACTGGTGCTGGCGCTGCACGCCGAAGGCGCCTTCAAGGGCAAGAGTGCTTCGAACTATGTGGCCAATGTGCTGAACATGGGACGGGCGACGGTTTACAAGCATTTGAAGGAATTGAAGGGCTGAAGATTTGCAGTGATTGCTCCGGCCCAATCGCGGGCAAGCCCGCTCCCACAATGTTCGAGTCGTGCACAACATACATGTGCATCACTGAACCTGTGGGAGCGGGCTCGCCCGCGAAAGCGATTGATCAGTCGCCGTAGATATCGGACTTGAAGTACTTGTCGGAAATCTTCTGATATTCGCCACTGGCACGAATACCATCAATGGCAGTGTTCAGCTCACTGACCAGTTCACCATTGCCCTTGCGCACCGCGATCCCCGCACCCTCGCCAACGTATTTCGGGTCCTTCAACTCTGGCCCGACAAACGCATAGCCTTTGCCGCGCGGCATCATCAGGAAGTCATTGAGGGGAATGGTGTCGGCAAAAATGGCATCGAGACGACCGGCGGCCAGGTCCATGTAGATTTCTTCGTTGTTGCCATAGCGCTTGACGTTGATGCCCTTGGGTTCAAACACCTCGGTGGCATATCGGTCGGTGGTGGTTGCCCGCTGCACGCCGACAGTCTTGCCCTTGAGGCTGGCGTACTGGTCATCCACTACAGCGCCGTCCTTCATGACCAGACGCGAGGAAGTGAAGTAATACTTGTGGGTGAAATCCACCGACTTCTTGCGGTCTTCGTTAATGGTCATGGACGACAGGGCCATGTCGATTTTCTTCACCTTCAGAGAAGGAATCAGACCGTCGAACTCACCTTCGACCCACACACATTTGACCTTCATCTGCGCGCACAGGGCATTACCGATGTCGTAGTCGAAACCGACGATCTCGCCTTTGTCGGTTTTGGAAGCGAACGGCGGATAGGCGGCTTCGATACCGATGCGCAGGGTTTTATCAGCGGCGAACAGCGAGCTGCACGCCAACAGGCTCAGCGCCAGACCGGTAATGAGGGGGAGTTTCTTCATGTTCGTTCTCTCGCAGGTTGTTGTTGGTTTGGCAAGACAGAGGAAAGAGCTGAAACAGGGAAATATCTTTTTTGTACTTATATTTCCATACTGGACTTTAATGTACAAATCGTCAATCGGGCGCGCGCACCTCGCACCGGCCGATGGTCGGGAGGCGAGTCAGCGAGAATTCCGGTGTTATTGATGACGCCATCGCGGGCAAGCCCGCTCCCACAGTTTCTGTGTCGTACGCAAACTTTGCGCTCACTGAACATCATTGTGGGAGCGGGCTTGCCCGCGATGACTGACGGGGGAACGCTGCGGGATCTACTGCTTCCAGCGATCCGCCGCCGCATGATCGCTGTCACGCCCTTCCACCCAACGCGGGCCGTCGCTGGTGTTTTCCTTTTTCCAGAACGGCGCGCGGGTTTTCAGGTAATCCATGACAAAGGCACAGGCATCGAAGGCGGCCTGACGATGGGCGCTGGCGGCACCAACGAAGACGATCGGCTCCCCCGGCTCCAGGGCACCGATGCGGTGCAACACTTCCAGCTTCAACAGCGGCCAGCGTTGCTCGGCTTCGATGGCAATTTTGCCAAGCGCTTTTTCGGTCATGCCCGGGTAGTGTTCAAGAAACATCCCGGCCACATCGAGGCCGTCATTAAAGTCGCGCACGTAGCCGACAAAACTCACCACCGCGCCCACGCCCACATTGGCAGCATGCATGGCGTTGACTTCGGCACCCGGATCGAACGGCGCAGGCTGCACGCGAATCGCCATGGCTCAGCCCCCGGTCACGGTCGGAAAAAACGCCACTTCATCGCCATCGCTGACAGGTTCGTCGAGCTGGCACAGGTCTTCGTTGCGGGCGCACATCAAGTTCTGCTCGCTCAATACATCGGCGCCGTCACGTTGGGCCAGCAGCGCGCGCACGTCATCAACCGTAGCGAAATCGCCTTGAACCCTTACCGAGTCCACACCGAGCGCTTCACGGTAACGAGCAAAAAACTTCACGGTGACGTTCATGATGGATCCGCCTGGAAATGACCGCTCTTGCCGCCGACCTTCTCCAGCAGTCGCACGCTTTCGATGGTCATGCCGCGATCCACAGCCTTGCACATGTCATAGATAGTCAGGGCTGCCACGCTGGCGGCGGTCAGCGCTTCCATCTCGACGCCGGTCTGCCCGGACAATTTGCAGCGCGCAACGATGCGCACGGTATCGTCGCCTTCGGCACTGAGTTCGACTTTGACCCCAGTCAGCATCAGCGGATGGCACAGAGGAATCAGATCGCTGGTTTTCTTCGCCGCCTGAATGCCGGCAATACGCGCCACGGCAAACACATCCCCTTTGGGATGACCGCCACTGACGATCATCTGCAACGTTTCGGGCAGCATGCGCACCAGCGCTTGGGCCGTCGCTTCACGGAACGTCACGGCTTTTTCGGTGACGTCGACCATGTTGGCGCGACCTTGGGAATCGAGATGAGTCAGCACAGGGTTACTCCTGATCAGGAGCGTCGATTGTAAACCTGCGGGTCAATTTTCCGCACGTTTGATTGCAAGATCATATTGAACCCTGTGGGAGCGTGGCTTGCCCGCGATGGGATCAACGCGTTATGCCTGAGGCACCGCGGTGTCTGCATCGCGGGCAAGCCACGCTCCCACAGGGTTTGCATTCATCCATAAAAAAACCGGGCGACCTTCGGGGGCCGCCCGGTTTGGGTTGAGCAGTTACAAATGCGACTCTGCGTATTCGGCCAGAATCGAACGAGGCACCCCTTGCAGGGTGATGTGCACACCGTTGGGGAAGTCTTTGAAGCGTTCGGTCAGGTAGGTCAGCCCGGAGCTGGTCGCGGACAGGTAAGGGGTGTCGATTTGCGCCAGGTTGCCCAGGCACACCACTTTGGAACCGGCGCCGGCACGGGTGATGATGGTTTTCATCTGGTGCGGCGTCAGGTTCTGGCATTCATCGATCAAAATCAGGCTCTGCTGGAAGCTGCGACCTCGGATGTAGTTGAGGGATTTGAACTGCAACGGCACTTTGCTGAGGATGTAGTCGACACTGCCATGGGTGTTTTCGTCATCCATGTGCAAGGCTTCGAGGTTGTCGGTGATAGCGCCCAGCCATGGCTCCATTTTTTCCGCTTCGGTGCCGGGCAGGAAGCCGATCTCCTGGTCCAGGCCCTGCACGCTACGAGTGGCAATGATTCGGCGATAGCGTTTGCTGACCATGGTCTGCTCGATCGCCGCCGCCAGCGCGAGGATGGTTTTACCCGAACCGGCTGCACCGGACAGGTTGACCAGGTGGATATCAGGATCGAGCAAGGCATACAGCGCCAGGCTCTGATAGATGTCACGCGGTTTCAGGCCCCAAGCTTCCTGATGCAGCAGCGGTTCCTGGTGCAGGTCGAGGATCAGCAAACGGTCTTCTGCAATTTCCTTGATCCAGCCGACAAACCCCTGCTCATCAATGATGAACTCGTTGATGTGCACCGCCGGCAGGTTGTCGATCAACTGCACCTCGTGCCAGGTGCGGCCATGGTCCTGACGGGTTTCAACCTTGCTCACACGGTCCCAGAAAGAGCCGGTCATGTTGTGGTAGCCGTTGGGCAGCAATGAAACGTCGTCAACCAGTTGGTCGGTGCTGTAGTCCTCGGCCGCGATCCCGCACGCCCGGGCCTTGAGGCGCATGTTGATGTCTTTGGTGACCAGCACGACAGGCAGCTTGGGCGAGCGCGCGTGCAGATCGATCAACTGGTTGATGATGATGTTGTCGTTCAGGTGCTCGGGCAGAATGATATTCGGCTCGGTGCGCTTGCTCATCAGAATTGACAGCAAACCCTTGGGCCCACTTTTGCCGCGCTGGATCGGTACACCAAGCTCTACGTCTTCAGGACTGGCATCGCCCAGCGTCTTGTCGATCAGGCGAATCGCCTGACGGCATTCCGCAGCCACGCTGTGATGCCCGCTCTTGAGCTTGTCCAGCTCTTCAAGGACGGTCATCGGGATGGCGACGTGGTGTTCTTCGAAATTGAGTAGCGCGTTTGGATCGTGAATCAATACGTTGGTATCGAGTACATAAAGGATTGGCTGGTTGGAAGAAGAGCTACGTCCGTGATCATCCATACTCGGTCACCTTTGTGGGAGCCAGTAGACGCAATACCTGGGCGGTGCTGCGCCTCGAAGTGGCCGCCGAATCTCACCTGCGGAGAATCAAGTGACTGCAAACAAACGGGTCTTGGAAGACGCCACCTGTGTTGCAGGTTTCGGCGGTCTGTCTTCGTAATACTCCAAAACATGTGACAGAAAAAAGCACTTTGACGTTTTTTTGAAGTTTATTTTTCAGAATGACCAATAGCACTTGGCGGACTGCCACCACCCGTTTAAAGTCGGAAGTCCGCCTGCTGCGAAACCCCTCAAAAAACCGCCTTTAGCCCAATGTTTACGGGCACTTTCCATTTTCAGCGAAACGCGTCCTGACAATCCTCCCAACCGATCCCGCTTTGCGCCGTTTGCGTAAGGAGCCAGGGCATCGCCGTTTTCACCGCGTCCTGCTTCACATTGAAATTGATCACGCCGTGGCGCCACAGCAGCATCAGCGTCAGCACGCGCTGCGCACTGGGGTTGCCCTTGAGCTTGCCCGCCCCGTCCTGTGCATCGATATCCCATAACGCCACCTGCAAGCCCTGGGCGTTGAAGAAGTCTTCGGCATCGGAGCGACGTTGACCGTCGGGCGGACGAAACAGTGGCACATAGTTTTCCGGCATTTTGCTTTTGACCAACTCGACGCTGCGTCGCACCGAATCCTGCCAATCCTGCCAGTGGCTGTGGGAGCGGAACTCCCAGCCCTGCACACCGATGCATTGCTGCGAGTACATCGCTTGCAGGCCCGCCACCGAGCGCTCGGCCAGACGCGCCTGAATATCCTTGCCGAGGACGAAGAACGTACCGCTCATGTTCGATTTTCGCAGGTACTCGGCGACCCAGCCGGTGTTGTCGGGGGCGACGTTGGCCGCGCTGTCGAAGGTCAGCAAAAACAACCGGTCATGCATCGCATCGCCGTTGCGCTCGTAGTCGCCAAAACGATCGACTTCACTGCTGGTCTGCGGAAACAGAGCAGCCTTGCGCAGTTGCTCGTCCAGGTACTGTGCGTGGAACAAACGGCTCGGCTCGGCCCACTTGATGTAGTAGCTCTCGTCGCTGACCTGGAATTTGGCCGCTTGCCCGCGCAGGGTTTCCATGTCCTCGACCAGGAAACAGAACGAAGCATCCTGATCACAGCTTTGCTGGGCGAAGTTGTAGTTGGTCAGCAGGCGCTGCCACAGACGCTGGCGCAGTTGGTTGACCGCTTCCAGATTGATCTTGCGCAACCCCAGGCGCTGGGCCAGTGCCGGCTCATCCAGCGATTCGCTGGCCAGCAGCACCCGCGAAAACATGAGGATTTCGGCCCGCGACGCTACGTCGAACAGGGTCGGGCTGGTGAGCTTTTCAGGCCAGGTGCTGCGATCAAACGTCGCCAGATCGCCCGGCGCCGCCAAGGCACCAAAGCTCAACAGCCAGGCTGAAAAAATAAAAACGATACGCAATGGGATGTCTCCATAACAAAACCCGCGCCGCACTATATATCGAGACGATCAAAAGAGCGCAGCCTCGCGTTGCTCGACAGCGGCTACACCTTGATTGATCGTTCCCACGCAGAGCGTGGGAACGATCACCGTCCGGCACCTATCACGTTGATAGCTGGAGTCATCCGGCTCTACCCCCTAGAATCGCGCCCACGATTAAAGGAGACGACTTCATGCTGATGGTGATTTCCCCCGCCAAGACCCTCGATTACGAAACACCGCCGGCAACCCAGCGCTTTACCCAGCCGCAGTACCTCGATCATTCCCAGGAATTGATCATGCAGCTGCGCGATCTGACACCGGCGCAAATCAGCGAGTTGATGCACGTCTCCGACAAGATCGGCGGGCTCAACGCCGCGCGTTTCGGAAGCTGGACGCCAGCGTTTACCCCGGAAAACGCCAAGCAAGCGTTGCTGGCTTTTAAAGGCGACGTGTACACCGGCCTGAATGCACAAACCTTCAGCGAAGCCGATTTCGACTACGCCCAACAGCATCTGCGCATGTTGTCCGGCCTGTATGGCCTGCTGCGTCCTCTGGATCTGATGCAACCGTATCGGCTGGAGATGGGCACCAAACTGGCCAATGCCCGTGGCAAGGACCTGTATGCCTTCTGGGGGACGCGAATCAGCGAATGGCTGAACGAAGCCTTGGCCGATCAAGGTGATGACGTGCTGCTGAACCTGGCGTCCAACGAGTACTTCTCGGCCGTCAAACGCAACGCCCTGAACGCACGCATCATCAATACCGACTTCAAGGACCTGAAGAACGGCCAGTACAAGATCATCAGTTTCTACGCGAAAAAAGCCCGCGGCATGATGAGCCGCTTCGTCATTGAAGAGCGCATCAACAACCCTGCCGACCTCAAGCAATTTGACGTTCAGGGTTACCGCTACAGCGCCGAGCAGTCCAAACCGGACAACCTGGTGTTCCTGCGCGATCACGCTCCCGAATAGAACCACTCGACGACGCACGACATCCATAACCTCGTCGTGCGCCGACGGCCGATCGTCCAACAATCCCCTCCCGAACAGTCGTTTTATTGGCGTCAAAAATACATCACCTCGTTTTTTAACTTTAGTTTCACTCGACTTCGAACTTTTTTTTCAGTAGTGGCACTGAAAATTTTTATCGGTAGTGGCATAAAACTATCGAACTCGGTTATCACCCTATGTATCAAGGGTGAAACAGCAAGTGCCATCACAATGAAAGTAGTGCCATCTTTCTCAATATTTCAAGAAATTTCAGATTCCGCGATGAGTGGGCTGGAACTATGTCCAAATGCGTCGCTCATACCACCGGTAACGATTATCAACGTGCTTGTACGAGATAACTTACGCAGACAAGCGATTCACGTAGCGAAGTTGTCACATTAACTTCTGAACATGAGTCACTTATTTGGACAACACACAAAGGACAGGAGATACGCATCATAAATATCCCCTGCACGGCCAAGGCAGCGCCCCTATAAACGTGCTCACCTGAGCACCCAACCGCTTGATTTACGGGCTTTTTGCCTGGTATTGAGCGCGCAAGACCTTTGCACAAGCGTCCTCAGGCCAGAGGATCGGCTGCATAACAGGGCACGTCATAATAATAAGGCCTAGTTACGCACATCTTGAGTGCACTTATTTAGACACTCGGAACTTATGTATGCCTGCACACGGCATTGTGTCGCCTGCACGGCGAACTTTCGAGCGCACTATGACCGCTGAACACCATTAACTCCGGCCATCTAATGGCTCGTTGAATACAGTCTTGATAACAGTGAGGTAATTGCGATGCGCATCAGCATATTTGGTTTGGGTTACGTCGGCGCAGTGTGTGCCGGTTGCCTGTCTGCACGGGGCCATGACGTCGTTGGCGTCGATGTTGCCAAAGACAAAATCGATATGATCAACGCTGGTAAATCACCGATCGTTGAACCGGGCCTGGGCGAACTTCTGCGCAAGGGTATCGATACGGGCCGCCTGCGCGGCACCACCAACTTCGCCGAGGCGATTCGTGACACCGACTTGTCGATGATCTGCGTCGGTACGCCGAGCAAGAAAAACGGCGACCTGGAACTGAACTACATCGAAGCCGTGTGCCGCGAAATCGGTTTTGTCCTGCGCGACAAGACCACCCGCCACACCATCGTGGTTCGCAGCACCGTACTGCCGGGCACCGTGGCCAACGTCGTGATCCCGATCCTCGAAGATTGCTCCGGCAAAAAAGCCGGCGTTGACTTCGGCGTTGCAGTGAACCCTGAGTTCCTGCGTGAAAGCACCGCGATCGCCGACTACGACCTGCCGCCAATGACCGTTATCGGCGAGTTCGACAAAGCATCGGGCGACGTTCTGCAATCGCTGTACGAAGAACTCGACGCACCGATCATCCGCAAGGACATCGCCGTTGCCGAGATGATCAAGTACACCTGCAACGTGTGGCACGCCACCAAGGTCACCTTCGCCAACGAAATCGGCAACATCGCCAAGGCAGTCGGCGTCGATGGTCGTGAAGTGATGGAAGTGGTCTGCCAGGACAAAACCCTGAACCTGTCCCAGTACTACATGCGCCCAGGCTTCGCGTTCGGCGGCTCTTGCCTGCCAAAAGACGTGCGTGCCCTGACCTACCGCGCCGGTTCCCTGGACGTGGAAGCACCGCTGCTGAACTCGCTGATGCGCAGCAACGAATCCCAGGTGCAGAACGCCTTCGACATCGTTTCCAGCCACGACAAACGCAAAGTCGCCCTGCTGGGCCTGAGCTTCAAGGCCGGCACCGACGACCTGCGCGAAAGTCCGCTGGTGGATCTGGCAGAAATGCTGATCGGCAAGGGTTACGACCTGAGCATCTACGACAGCAACGTCGAATACGCCCGTGTCCACGGCGCGAACAAGGATTACATCGAGTCGAAAATCCCTCACGTCTCGTCCTTGCTCAACTCCGACTTCGACGACGTGATCAACAACTCCGACGTGATCATCCTCGGCAACCGTGACGAGAAATTCCGCGCCCTGGCGCAGAACGCCCCGCACGGCAAGCAAGTGGTCGACCTGGTGGGCTTCATGACCAAAGCCACCAGCGTCAGCGGTCGCACCGAAGGCATCTGCTGGTAATACGGAATCCCGTCTCTGACACCGCGCTTTCGCGGATGAAACACCTGTAGCAGCCCGGCTTGCCGGCGATGACGTACTTGAGATCGCCATCGCCGGCAAGCCGGACTCCTACAGGGGCGCGGGGCTTGTAACTGACTTTAGGATTCCGATTATGCACAGGCTAAAGCACGGCCTGCTTCAGGCCGCCGGTTGGCTGTTTTACCTAAGTTTACTGATGGGCATCGCCATGGCGTTGCCTGCGTCCACGTTCGACTCCGAGTCGAAGGACTTCATTTTCCTGATCGGCTTCATCGGGATCTGGCGCTACTCGATGGGTGCCACGCACTTTCTGCGCGGCATGCTGTTCCTGTACGTGGTCTACCCGCACCTGCGGCGCAAAGTGCGCAAGCTGGGCAAAGCGGCAGACCCTTCCCATGTATTTTTGATGGTCACCAGTTTCCGTATCGACGCGTTGACCACCGCGCAGGTCTACAACTCGGTGATCCGCGAAGCTATTGACTGCGGCTTGCCGACCACCGTGGTCTGCTCGATCGTGGAAATGTCCGATGAGTTGCTGGTCAAAAGCCTCTGGTCGCGGATGAACCCGCCCGCCCGGGTCAAGCTCGACTTCGTGCGCATTCCCGGCACCGGCAAGCGCGACGGCCTGGCCTACGGTTTCCGCGCCATCTCGCGCCACTTGCCGGACGACCGCGCCGTAGTGGCCGTGATCGACGGCGACACCGTGCTCGGCGAAGGCACGGTGCGCAAGACCGTGCCGTGGTTCCAGCTGTTCGGCAACGTCGGCGGCCTGACCACCAACGAGTTCTGCGAGGTGCGCGGCGGCTACATCATGAGCGAATGGCACAAGCTGCGTTTCGCCCAGCGCCACATCAACATGTGCTCGATGGCCCTGTCCAAGCGCGTATTGACCATGACCGGGCGCATGTCGGTGTTCCGTGCCACGGTGGTCACCAACCCGGAATTCATCGCCGACGTGGAAAGCGACTCGCTGCAACACTGGCGCCTGGGCCGTTTCAAGTTCCTTACCGGTGACGACAAGTCGAGCTGGTTCAGCCTGATGCGCCTGGGCTACGACACCTTCTACGTGCCGGACGCCGCGATCAACACCGTGGAACACCCGCCGGAAAAGAGCTTCATCAAGGCCAGCCGCAAGCTGATGTTCCGCTGGTACGGCAACAACCTGCGCCAGAACTCCCGCGCCCTGGGCCTGGGGATGAAACGCCTCGGCCTGTTCACGTCGGTGGTGCTGTTCGATCAGCGCGTGTCGATGTGGACGTCCTTGCTGGGCCTGACCGTGGCGCTGATTGCCAGTTTCAAATACGGCACTGCGTTCATCCTGGTTTACCTGCTGTGGATCGGCATTACCCGCCTGATCCTGGCCGTGCTGCTGTCCCTCTCCGGTCACCGGATCGGCCCGGCTTACCCGGCGATTCTCTATTACAACCAGATCGTCGGCGCGCTAGTGAAGATCTACGTGTTCTTCCGCCTCGACCAACAGTCCTGGACTCGCCAGCCCACTTCTCTGACCCGTGATCTCGCCAGCTTTCAACGTTGGTTCAACACCTGGTCGTCTCGGACCATGACCTTCTCCGCCGGCAGCATTTTTGTCGCCGTACTGCTGATGATGGTCTGACCGCCCCTCTATTGAATTAACCAGGAAATCGCCCCTATGAATACCGCCGTCAACGCCAATGTAGTGCATGAATCCGAAGCCCAGCGCCAACACGCCCGAGTGAAAATTCCGGCCAAGCTGCGTTTCTTCGGTCCAGACCGGACGCCGGTTGAAGCCCGCGTCATCGACCTCTCCGCCGGTGGCCTGGCGTTCAACGCCGGGCAATTGCCGCTCAAAGCCGGCGATGTGTACAAAGCCCGCCTGCAGTTCGTCATCGACAACCTCGGCCTGGCCATGGACGTCGAATTGCAGGTCCGCTCTTATGATCGCGAGACCGGTCGTACCGGATGCCAGTTCCAGAACCTGGAGCCGCGCGATATTTCCACCCTGCGTCACCTGATCACCTCTCACCTGGCCGGCGACATCGTCAGCATGGGTGAAATGCTGGCGACCCTGCAGCGCGACAACTTCACCAAGGCGCGCAAGGTCAAGGATGGCGGCCACGGCATGACCGCGTTCGGTCGTCTGCGTGCAGTGACCTTCAGCCTGGGGATTTTCATCGTCGGCGTGGCGGCGTTCGGCTTCATTTTCAAATCGGTGTACGGCATGTACTTCGTCAGCCACGCCCAGGCCGGCCTGGTCAGCGTGCCCGGCATGAACATCACCATGCCGCGTGACGGCACCGTGCAAAGCCTGATCAAAGCCGACGGCGTTGCCGCCAAGGGCGCACCACTGGCAACGTTCAGCACCAGCATGCTCGACGTGCTCAAAGGTCATCTGGACGAAGATCAACTGCAACCGGCCAAGGTTGAAGAACTGTTCGGCAAGCAAATGACCGGCACCCTGACCTCGCCGTGCGATTGCACCGTGGCGCAACAACTGGTTGCCAACGGTCAGTACGCCAGCAAGGGCGACGTGATCTTCCAGTTGGTGCCACGCAACAGCGAAGCCAACGTTGAAGCCCGCTTCTCCTATCGCCAGTTCCGCGACGTGCGCCCGGGCACCCCGGTCAGCTTCCAGATCGCCGGCGAAGACAAAACCCGCACCGGCAAAATCGTCAGCAGCACCAGCCTGAAAAGCGCTGACCTGTCATCCGACATCCGCGTACTGATCCAGCCTGACGAAGCCCTGGACAGCAGCCTCGCCGGTCGCCCGGTCGAAGTGAACAGCGATCGTGGCCCGAACCTGAACTGGCTGATTGACAAAGCCATGGCTGCCGGTCTTTAAATCGAGGACATGCCTGTGACTATCATCAGCCTCCTGAGAACACCGAGATTCCTGTGGGAGCGGGCTTGCCCGCGATGGGATCACTGCGGTGTTTCTGAAGAACCGCGTCAAGCGAATCGCGGGCAAGCCCGCTCCCACAGGGGTTATATGGTGTGCTCGCTGGCGCTGGCAGTCAGCCTGGCCGGTTGCGCCGGCCTGCCCGACCAGCGTCTGGCCAACGAAGCCCTCAAGCGCGGCGACACGGCGCTGGCTCAGCAGAACTACAAACAACTGGCCGACCTGGGCTACAGCGAGGCGCAAGTGGGCCTGGCCGATATCCAGGTCGACAGCCGTGACCCGGCGCAGATCAAGCAAGCCGAGGCGACTTATCGCGCCGCGGCCGACGTCTCGCCGCGCGCCCAGGCCCGCCTCGGTCGCCTGCTGGTGGCCAAACCCGGCTCCACCGAAGCCGAACAGCACGAAGCCGAAGGCCTGCTGAAAAAAGCCTCGGCTGCTGGCGAAGGTAATACGCTGATCCCGCTGGCCATGCTCTACCTGCAATACCCGCACAGTTTCCCGAACATCAACGCGCAGAAACAGATCAGCCAATGGCGCGCCGAAGGCAAACCGGAGGCGGGTCTGGCGCAAGTGCTGCTCTACCGCACTCAAGGCACCTACGACCAACATCTGGATGAAGTCGCCAGCATCTGCAAAGCCGCCCTGAACACCACCGACATCTGCTACGTCGAACTGGCCACGGTTTATCAGAAACAGGCCAAGCCCGAGCAACAGGCCGAGCTGATCAAGCAGATGCAAGCCGCACACGCCCGCGGCACCGTCTCCGCGCAGCGGGTGGACAGCGTCGCCCGTGTACTCGCGGACCCGACCCTGGGCAAAACCGACGAGAAAACCGCGCAGTCTCTGCTCGAACCCATCGCCCCGGGCTACCCGGCGTCGTGGGTCACCCTTGCGCAATTGCTCTATGACTTCCCCGAACTGGGCGATCTCGACCAGATGATGAAGTACCTGGACAACGGTCGCGCCGCCGACCAGCCGCGCGCCGAACTGTTGCTGGGCAAGCTCTACTACGAAGGCAAAATGGTCCCGGCCGACGCCAAGGTCGCCGAAGAACATTTCCAGAAAGCCGTCGGCCGCGAAGTCGCCGCCGATTACTACCTCGGCCAGATCTACCGCCGTGGCTACCTGGGCAAAGTCTATTCGCAGAAGGCCCTGGATCACTTGCTGACCGCTGCTCGCAATGGTCAGAACAGCGCCGACTTTGCCATCGCCCAGCTGTTTTCCCAAGGCAAGGGCACCCGGCCCGACCCGCTGAACGCTTATGTCTTCAGCCAATTGGCCAAGGCTCAGAACACCCCGCAAGCCACTGAGCTTGCGCAAACACTCGAAGCACAACTGCCGCCTGCCCAGCTCGCCGAGGCCCAACGCCTGTTGAAACAAGAACAGGCCGTTCGCGGGTCCTTGAGCCAGAACACGCTGGAACTGCATGCCCTGCAAGAAGAAGACGGCGAGGAATCCCTATGAAGTTGAATCCATTCATGAAGGCCGGCATCGGCCTCACGTTCGCGCTGATCTGGTCTTGCCCGACACTGGCCGCGATCACTGAAACCAAAAACTTCGGCCTCGAAGTGAAAGTCACCGGCCAGTCCGAAGACGACAGCGACCTGGGCACCCAGAGCGGTGGCGACGTCAACGGCGTCGGCCTCGACCTGCGTCCGTGGATCTATGGCGAGAGCGGCGCGTGGAGCGCCTACGCCATGGGCCAGGCCGTGACCGCCACTGACATCATCGAGACGGATACCTTGCAAGGGACCGCCGGCGACGGCACCACGCCGACCACCAACGATGATCGCAAGACCAAGAAAAACTACCTGGCGATGCGCGAATTCTGGGTCGGTTACAGCGGCCTCACGCCGTATCCGGGCGAGATGCTCAAGTTCGGTCGCCAACGTCTGCACAATGCTGACGGCCAATGGCGCGACACCAACATCGAAGCCCTGAACTGGACCTTCGACACCACCCTGTTGCGCGCCAACGTCGGTGTCGCCGAACGCTTCAGCGAGTACCGCACCGACCTCACGGAACTGGCCCCCAAAGACAAGGATCGCCTGCACGTCTACGCCGACGCGGAGTATCAGTGGACGCCGGGCAACTGGGTCGGCATTCGCGGTCATCACACCCACGATGACGGCAAGCTCGACTACCCGCAACCGGGTGTACCCACCGATTCGCTGGACAAAAAACAGAACGGCGACATCAGCTGGCTGGGCCTGACCGCCGACAGCGACGCCTACAACTGGCGCAACACCAACACCGTCAATTACTGGGGCAGCATCACCGGCATGAGCGGCGACACCGACACGGTCAACCCGCTGAACGCCAACGGTACGCCTCCGGCCGAAGCCAAGCGCGGTCAAGACCTCAATGGCTGGGCCACGGATGTCGGCGTGCGTCTGCGCCTCGATCCGCAATGGCAAGTCGGTGCCGCCTATGCCCGCGCCAGTGCCGAGTACGAACAGAACGGCCTGGAAAGCAACCGCTCGAACTACACCGGTACCCGTTCGCGGGTTCACCGTTTCGGCGAAGCCTTCCGCGGTGAAATGCAGAACATGCAGACCGCGACCCTGTTCGGTTCGTGGATGCTCAACGACGAATACGACGCCAGCCTGATCTACCACAAGTTCTGGCGCGTCGACGGCAACAAGCCGATCGGCAGCAACGGCATCAACGCGGTCGAGAACAACACCGACGACCCTACCGGCGCGATTCTCTCCACCACTTCCCTGCCGCTGAACGATGGCGAAAAAGACCTCGGTCAGGAAATGGACCTGGTCGTGACCAAGTACTTCAAGCAAGGCCTGTTGCCGGCGGCGTTGAGCCAGTCGATCGACGAGCCTTCGGCACTCGTGCGTTTCCGTGGTGGTGTGTTCAAGCCGGGTGATGCGTACGGCAAGGAAGTCGATTCGTACATGCATCGCGCGTTTATCGACGTGATCTGGCGCTTCTGATGCGAACCGCGAAGGGAGTGCCCGACATGAACAATTCGAAGCGAGGTTCGCTCACCTTGCTGGCCAGCGCGATGTTGCTGGCCAGTGCGGCTGCCTTCGCCAATGTGGAGCCGGTCACACCCGTCCAGAAAGGACACCCGGCGACCCTTGCCAAAGGTTTGCAACAAGCCAAGACCTACACCGTCAGCAGCGCGCCGACCGCGCCGCTGGAACTGGCCAAACCAAAACTGCCGGACCTGTCCGGTTACACCGCCGAAGCCATTGCCGCGAAGATCGTGCGCAGCAAGGCCGGCAAAATCAGCGTGCGCCGGATGATGCAGGAAGACGCCCTGAAGGACTTCATCGGCGGTGACAACAAGATGGCCGAGTGGGTGGTGCGCCAGCACGGTATCCCGCAGGCAATCTTCGTCGACGACGGCTACATGAACCTCAAGGACCTGGCGAAGAAACTGCCCAAGCAGTACTTCAGCGAAACCTCGCCGGGTGTGTTCCTGGCGAAGTTGCCGATCGTGGTCGGCCGTCACGGCATTCTTGAAATCGACAAGCAGACCCAGGAATTGCGCCTGTCGCAAGAAGCCGGTTCGTTCCTGGTCAACGACGGCCAGCTGTTTGTGCGTGACACCAAAATCACTGGCTGGCGCGAAAAGGACAACGGCCCGGCGACGTTCACTTCGCCGAAGGAATTCCGTCCGTTCCTGCTGTCCTGGGGCGGCACCGAGACCTACATCGCCAACAGCAAGATCGCCAGCTTCGGCTACGCCAACAGTAAGTCCTATGGCGTGAGTATTTCCCAATACACGCCGAACATGGCCAAGGTCCTTAAGCGCCCTGAACCGACCGGCTGGATCGTCGGTTCCGAGTTCTCGGACATGTGGTACGGCTTCTACTGCTACGAGACCCGCGACTTCGTGGTCAAGGGCAACACCTACAAAGACAACATCGTCTACGGCATCGACCCGCACGACCGTTCCCACGGTCTGATCATTGCCGACAACACCGTCTACGGGACCAAGAAGAAGCACGGGATCATTATTTCCCGTGAGGTCAACGACAGCTTCATTTTCAACAACCGCAGCTACGACAACCACCTCTCGGGGCTGGTGATCGACCGTAACAGCGTGAATAACCTGATTGCCTACAACGAGATCTACAAGAACCACACCGACGGCATCACCCTCTACGAGAGTGCCGACAACCTGATCTACGGCAACAAGGTAATCAGCAACAAACGCCACGGCATCCGCATTCGTAACAGCGTGAACATTCGCCTCTACGAAAACCTGTCCATGGCCAACGGCCTGACCGGCGTCTACGGCCACATCAAAGACCTGAGCGACACCGATCGGGACATCAAGCTCGACCCGTTCGACGCCCAGGTGTCCTTGATCGTGGTCGGCGGTGAACTGGCCGGCAACGGCAGCGGCCCGCTGTCCATCGACTCGCCGTTGAGCGTCGAGTTGTATCGCGTGTCCATGCTCTCTCCGACCAAAGCCAGCGGCATCAGCTTCAGCGGCATTCTCGGCGAGCGTCAGGATGAAATTCTCGACCTGCTGGTGCGCCAGCAGAAAGCCGTGCTGATCGACCCTGTCGAACGCCAGACCGAAATGCGGGACTGAGGATTATTTTATGCACCCACACTTGATCAAATTACTCAGCCTGTCGGCCCTGACCGCCGGCATTCTCGCGGCCAGCGGCGGTGTTCGCGCCGATGAAGCCCAGGCACCAAAATTCACGGCTGATCCGTGCTGCAACCTGTGCCCCGAAGCCCATGACGCGAAGAATTACACCACGCGTTATCAACAAAACTTCACCACCCTGGTGCAGGCTCAGGGCGACTGGCTGTTCCGTACGCAAGAAGACTTGCGCACCGAATTCGACACCACCCCCGCCGGCTACAAACGCATGAAAGAGCTGCACGATGCGTTCAAGAGCAAAGGCGTTGAACTGGTCGTCGTCTACCAGCCGACCCGTGGCCTGGTGAACCGCAACAAGCTCAACCCGGAAGAAAAAGCCAAGTACGATTTCGACAAGGCGCTGAAGAACTACAAGGGCATGCTCGGTCGTTTCGCCGCCATGGGTTACGTGGTGCCGGACCTTTCGCCGCTGACCAACGAATCACTGCCCGATACCTTGCCGGCCCACGATTTCTACTTCCGCGGCGACCAGCACTGGACACCGTATGGCGCCCAGCGCACGGCGAAAATCGTCGCCGAAAAGGTCAAGCAGATTCCGGCCTTCGCCGGCATTCCCAAGCGTGAATTCGAGACCCACAGGTCGGGTCGCATGGGCAAGACCGGAACGTTACACAACATGGCCGGTCAACTTTGTGGCACCAGCTACGCGATCCAGTACATGGATCAGTTCACCACCGAGCCCAAGGGCGAAGCCGCCGACGGCGACCTGTTCAGTGATGCCGGCAACCCGGAAATTACCCTGGTCGGCACCAGTCACAGTGGCAAGAACTACAACTTCGCCGGTTTCCTCGAAGAGGCCATCGGCGCCGACATCCTCAACGTGGCGTTCCCTGGCGGTGGCCTGGAAGGTTCGATGCTGCAATACCTGGGCAGCGAAGAGTTCCAGACCAAGCCGCCGAAAATCCTGATCTGGGAATTCTCGCCGCTCTATCGCCTCGACCAGGAAACCATCTACCGCCAGATGATGGCGCTGCTGGACAACGGTTGCGAAGGCAAGGATGCACAGATGTCCGGTAGTGCCACGCTGAAACCGGGCAAGAACGAATTGATGGTCAACAGCAAGAACCTGAACCTGCAAAACAGCAGTCACCAGGTCGACATCCGCTTCGCCGATCCATCGGTGAAAACCCTGCACGCCACCCTCTGGTACATGAACGGTCGCCACGAGGACATCAAGATCGATAAACCGGAAACCTCCGACACCGACGGGCGTTTCGCCTTTGAGTTGCGCACGGACGAAGACTGGGCCTCGCAGAACTTGCTGGCCGTTGAAGTCCAAGGCCCTGAAGCCGGTGCCGCACCACAAAAAGTCGAAGCGAAAATCTGCAAACGCAACGTGTTCCCGAGTGCCGAGCAGCGTACTGCTTCGGTCGGGCAATGAGGTCTGCTATGCGAAATCCGAAATTGAAGAATCTGTTGGCACCGACGCTGTTGAGCCTGGCGATGTTCGCCGGTGCCACCCAAGCCGCCGCGCCCCTGCGTCCGCCCCAGGGTTACTTCGCGCCGATTGAGAAAGTCAAAACCGGCGACAGCAGCGAAGGGTGTGATGCGATGCCGACGCCGTACACCGGCTCACTGCAATTTCGCAGCAAGTACGAAGGCTCGGACAAGGCCCGCGCGACCCTGAACGAGCAATCGGAAAAGGCCTTCCGTGACAGCACCGCCGACATCACCAAAATCGAACGCGGCACCAGCAAGCGTGTGATGCAGTTCATGCGTGACGGTCGCCCGGAACAACTGGAATGCACACTCAACTGGCTCACCGCCTGGGCCAAGGCCGATGCCTTGATGTCCAAGGACTTCAACCACACCGGCAAGTCCATGCGCAAATGGGCGCTGGGCAGCATGGCGTCGTCGTACATTCGCCTGAAGTTCTCCGACTCGAATCCGCTGGCCAACCATCAGCAAGAGTCGCAGTTGATCGAAGCCTGGTTCAGCAAAATGGCCGATCAGGTGGTCAGCGACTGGGACAACCTGCCGCTCGAACAAACCAACAACCACTCGTACTGGGCGGCCTGGTCGGTGATGGCAACGTCCGTCGCCACCAACCGTCGCGACCTGTTCGATTGGGCGGTCAAGGAATACAAGGTCGGCGCCAATCAGGTCGACGCCCAAGGCTTCCTGCCGAATGAACTCAAGCGCCAGCAACGCGCCCTCGCCTACCACAACTATGCCCTGCCGCCACTGGCGATGATCGCCAGTTTCGCTCAGGTCAACGGTGTGGACTTGCGCCAGGAAAACAACGGCGCACTGAAACGCCTGGGTGATCAAGTGCTGGCCGGGGTGAAAGACCCGGACATCTTCGAGAAGAAGAACGGCAAGGAACAGGACATGACCGATCTGAAGATCGACTCGAAATTCGCCTGGCTTGAACCGTTCTGCACGCTCTACACCTGCGCGCCGGATGCGCTGAAGAAGAAGCACGGGATGCAGCCGTTCAAGTCCTTCCGCCTCGGCGGCGACCTGACCAAGGTCTACGACCCGGCCAATGAAAAAGGCAACAAGGGTTCTTGAAGACAGACATAAAACCTGTGGGAGCGGGCTTGCCCGCGATAGCGGTGGGTCAATCGACATCAATTTGAATGTCAGACCCAATCGCGGGCAAGCCCGCTCCCACAGAGTTAATTGTCAGCGGTGAGATGTGAGTTACGCCCCCCGGATTTTCGTGGGGGGTTTGGGGGGGCCGTTGGCCCTTGACTGTTGGTTAAACATGGAGAGATCAGGATGGTATTTTCATCCAATGTGTTCCTGTTTCTGTTCTTGCCGATCTTTCTCGGCTTGTACTACTTGAGCGGAATACGCTATCGCAACCTGCTGCTGCTGATCGCCAGTTACGTGTTCTATGCCTGGTGGCGCGTGGACTTCCTGGCGCTGTTCGCCGCCGTCACGCTGTGGAATTACTGGATCGGCCTGAAAGTCGGTGCCGCCGGCGTGCGCACCAAACCGGCCCAACGCTGGCTGCTGCTCGGCGTGGCCGTCGACCTGTGCATCCTTGGCTACTTCAAGTACGCCAACTTCGGCGTCGACAGCATCAACGCGATGATGACGTCGGTCGGTCTGTCGCCGTTCATCCTGACCCACGTGCTGCTGCCGATCGGGATCTCGTTCTACATTTTCGAGTCCATCAGCTACATCATCGACGTCTACCGTGGCGACACCCCGGCGACCCGCAACCTGATCGACTTCGCGGCGTTCGTGGCGATTTTCCCGCACCTGATTGCCGGCCCGGTATTGCGCTTTCGTGACCTCGCCGACCAATTCAACAACCGCACCCACACCCTGGACAAGTTCTCCGAGGGCTGCACGCGGTTCATGCAGGGTTTCATCAAGAAAGTCTTCATCGCCGACACCCTCGCGGTGGTGGCCGACCATTGCTTCGCCTTGCAAAACCCGACCACGGGCGATGCCTGGCTCGGGGCGCTGGCCTACACCGCGCAACTGTATTTCGACTTCTCCGGCTACAGCGACATGGCCATCGGCCTGGGCTTGATGATGGGTTTCCGCTTCATGGAAAACTTCAAGCAGCCGTACATCAGCCAGTCGATCACCGAGTTCTGGCGGCGCTGGCACATCAGCCTCTCCACCTGGCTGCGTGACTACCTGTACATCACGCTGGGCGGTAATCGCAAAGGCACGTTGATGACCTATCGCAACCTGTTCCTGACCATGCTGCTCGGTGGTCTGTGGCACGGCGCGAACATCACCTACATCGTCTGGGGTGCGTGGCACGGCATGTGGCTGGCGATTGAAAAAGCCCTGGGCCTGAACACTTCGCCGCGCAGCATCAACCCGATTCGCTGGGCCCTGACTTTCCTGCTGGTGGTGATGGGCTGGGTGATCTTCCGCGCGGAGAACCTGCACGTTGCCGGCCGCATGTATGGCGCGATGTTCAGCTTCGGCGACTGGTCGCTGTCGGAACTCAACCAGGCCAGCCTCACCGGCCTGCAAGTGGCAACACTGGTGGTGGCCTACGTGACGCTGGCGTTCTTCGGCATCCGTGATTTCTACACCAACCAGCCGCCGGTCAAGACCAAGCCTGCCGTCAACATCGACGCCGATGGTCCTGCCGCAGCCACACCGGGAATGATCAAAGCCGTACCGGGCGACAACCCGGCCAGCATCCATGAACCGGGTTACAACTTCGGCGTTGATGCGACCGTGCAACCGGCCTACTGGACCGCTGACTGGTCGCGTTACGTGATGCGTGCGCTGGTACTGCTGCTGTTCATTGCCTCGATCCTCAAACTCTCGGCGCAAAGTTTCTCGCCGTTCCTTTACTTCCAGTTCTGAGGGATCTGACCATGACCCGCTCATTACGCATTTTCTACATTGCCCTGTTCCTGCTGACCTTGTTGGCACTGGGCCTGTGGTCCACGCGCAGCTTCTTCGGCTTCAGCACCAACGCCGACGCGACGGTGCTCAACGGTCGCTGGACCAAAGCCGTGGAGACGCACTACGACGACGAGTTCCCGATCAAGCGCCTGGGCACCAACCTCTGGGCCGCGCTGGATTTCAAACTGTTCAACGAAGGTCGTCCGGGCGTGGTGCTCGGTCGCGATCAGTGGTTGTACAGCGATGAAGAGTTCCACCCGGTCGTCAACGAAGAGCTGAACCTGCAAGGCAACTACGCACTGGTCGAAGGCGTGCGCCAGACCCTCAAGGCCAAAGGCGTGCAACTGGTGATGGCGGTGGTGCCGGCCAAGGTGCGCTTGTACCCGGAACACGTGGGTGAGGTGAAACCGGCCAGCATCCACGCCAACCTCTACAAGGATTTCCACCAGCGCCTGGCCGCCGACCGGATTCCTGCGCCGGACCTGCTCGGCCCGCTGCAACAGGCAAAACAGAACGGCCAGCAAGTGTTCTTGCGCACCGACACCCACTGGACCCCGGAAGGCGCCGAGATCGCCGCCAACCGTCTGGCCAGGACCATTGCCGACAAATACCCGTTGAGCGGCGAGCCGCAAAACTTCGTCACCCAAGCGGCAGAGAACATCACGCACAAGGGTGACTTGCGCCTGTTCCTGCCACTGGACCCGCTGTTCGAAAACCTGATGCCGGCGCCGGAGCCTTTGCAAAAGCGCAACACCGTGGCCGCTGAAGATCAACCGGCCGGTGACGACGCCCTGTTCGCCAACACCGAAGTGCCGGTGGCCCTGATCGGCACCAGCTACAGCGCCAACCCGAACTGGAACTTCGTCGGTGCGCTAAAACAAGCGCTGCACAGCGACGTGGTCAATTACGCCGAAGACGGTCACGGCCCGATTCTGCCGATGCTCAGCTACCTGAAAAGCGATGCTTTCAAGAACAGCCCGCCACAGGTGCTGATCTGGGAGTTTCCTGAACGCTATCTGCCTGTGAACAACGAAATCGGTGACGCCGACCCGCAGTGGGTCGCAGAGCTCAAAGAAGCCGGCGCTCGAACCGGGCTGGGTGGAAGCGTCGCGAGCGAAGGCAAGACAAGGCAAAAACAGGCGAGGACGCGGAGTTTACGGGCTGTAAATGAGCAGTCCGAGCCTGTTTTTAACGCCGGATTGCCGAGCGCAGCAGCTTCCACCCAGTCCGGCCAACAAAACGTAGCTGCAAACACTACATCCGAGACGCCCGACCGGGCGCAAAACTGAAAGAGAGGTACACCATGACTTTCACTACGACTACTCCTCGCCGTCTCGCCAAGACCTTTGCTCTCGTCGCTGGCATGAGCGTGCTGTCCATGTCCGCCTTCGCCGGCGACGCCGCGCTTTACGGTCCAACTGCACCGAAAGGTTCGACCTTCGTGCGCATCTACAACGCCAGCAACGCCGAAGTCAGCGCCACCGTCGGCAGCACCAGCCTGAGCGACGTTGCGCCGCTGTCCAGCACTGACTTCAGCTTCATGCCGGGCGGCGATTACAGCGCCAAGGTCGGCAGCCAGACCCTGCCGGTGAAACTGGCCGGTGATCACTATTACACCCTGGTCAACAACGCCAGCGGCGCGCCGCAGCTGATCGAAGAGCCGCCGTTCAAGAACAAGCAGAAGTCCCTGGTGCGCGTACAGAACCTGAGTGACAAACCCCTGACCCTGAAGACCGCCGACGGCAAGACCGATGTGGTGCCGAACGTGGCCGCCAAGGGCCGTGGCGAGCGTGAGATCAACCCGGTGAAAGTCAGCCTGGCGCTGTTTGAAGGCGACAAGAAAGTCGGCGACGTCAAACCGGTTGCCCTGGAACGCGGTGAAGCCGCCGTGCTGTACGTCACCGGCACCGGCAGCAGCCTGTCGCCAGTCTGGGTAAAACGCCCCGTCTCGACGCGCTAACACATTCATCAGGACGGAGATCCCCCTGTAGCAGCTGGCGAAGCCTGCGTCCGACTGCGCAGCAGTCGCAATCCAGACAACTCGGTTTTTCTGAATGACCGCGTTGAACGGATTGCGACGGCTGCGCCGCCGAACGCAGCCTCGCAGGCTCGGCAGCTGCTACATCGGTGAAACGGCCTGGTTACGGAATAAAAACAAGAGTGAAACGACAGAACGTTCGTAGCTCTAACCAATCGATTTTAAAGGAGTAACAACATGATTCCGGTGATCTTGTCAGGTGGTAGCGGCTCACGTCTTTGGCCGCTTTCGCGTAAACAGTTTCCCAAGCAATTCCTCGCCCTGACCGGCGAACACACGCTGTTCCAGCAAACCCTGGAACGCCTGGTGTTCGAAGGCATGGACACGCCGATTGTGGTCTGCAACAAGGACCACCGCTTCATCGTCAACGAACAGTTGAGCAACCGCAAACTGGAAGCCCAGCGCATCCTGATGGAGCCGTTCGGTCGCAACACCGCGCCGGCCGTAGCCCTGACCGCGATGATGCTGGTCAATGAAGGTCGTGACGAGCTGATGCTGGTGCTGCCGGCCGACCACGTGCTGGAAGACCAGAAAGCCCTGCAACGCGCCCTGGCCCTGGCCACCGTTGCAGCTGAAAACGGCGAAATGGTGCTGTTCGGCGTACCGGCCACCAAACCGGAAACCGGCTACGGCTACATCAAGTCGACCAACGATTCGCTGTTGCCGGAAGGCGTCAGCCGCGTCTCGCACTTCGTCGAAAAACCCGACGTGAAACGCGCCACCGAGTTCGTCGAGTCCGGCGGTTATTTCTGGAACAGCGGCATGTTCCTGTTCCGTGCCAGCCGCTTCCTCGAAGAACTGAAGAAGCACGACCCGGACATCTATGACACCTGCCTGCTGACCCTTGAACGCAGCGAGCAAGATGCCGACACCATCACCCTCGACGAAGCCACCTTCGCCTGCTGCCCGGACAATTCCATCGACTACTCGGTGATGGAAAAAACCCAGCGCGCCTGCGTGGTGCCGTTGACCGCCGGCTGGAGCGATGTCGGTTGCTGGTCGTCGCTGTGGGAAGTGAACGAAAAAGACGCCAACGGCAACGTCACCAAAGGCGACGTGGTCATTCAGGACAGCAAAAACTGCATGATTCACGGCAACGGCAAACTGGTGTCGGTGATCGGCCTGGAAAACATTGTGGTGGTCGAAACCAAAGACGCCATGATGATTGCGCACAAGGACAAGGTCCAAGGCGTCAAACAGATGGTCAACACCCTCAACGAACAGGGCCGCAGCGAAACCCAGAACCACTGCGAAGTCTATCGTCCGTGGGGTTCCTACGACTCGGTGGACATGGGCGGGCGTTTCCAGGTCAAGCACATCTCGGTCAAACCGGGCGCATGCCTGTCGCTGCAAATGCACCACCACCGTGCCGAACACTGGATCGTGGTCAGCGGCACCGCTGAAGTGACCTGCGACGAAAACGTGTTCCTGCTGTGCGAGAACCAGTCGACCTACATCCCGATTGCCTCAGTCCACCGTTTGCGCAACCCGGGCAAGATTCCACTCGAGATCATCGAAGTGCAATCGGGCAGCTATTTGGGTGAAGACGATATCGAGCGCTTTGAAGATATCTACGGTCGGTCGACACCGGTCGAGCGCGGCGTATCGGTGAAAACCATCGCGCAGTAGGCATCAAGTAAAACAAGAAGCCCTCGCCCACCCCGCTGCGTTCCCTATCCGCAGCGGGTTGGGCGGGGGCTTTTTACATCGAGGTAATCAAGGTCAAAAGGTCTCCCATTGATTGCTCCTCGCCTTCCTGAAAGCAACGATGTTGGCGCTTGGAATCGGGGTAATAAAGGTCATTTCCACGGTCATGGGTGGAATCATCGCCACGAATTCCGACTGATCAAGGGTTTCGCCACTCATCAACAATCGGGCATCCAGTCGTCCTTTTGGAGTGAATTTGAAGGGTGCACCAAGGCCCAGCGTCTGTTCATTGACGGCTCGCTCACTCATATCCGGAACTTCCATCTGATACAGGTACGCTCTTGTGTCGCCATATCCTCCGGAGTCCTCATCCATGCCAGTGGACACGTACCCAGGAACAGGACTTCGAACGTGCTCCTGGGCCTGAGTGTTCATTCCTTTTTTCACTATTGCCTGTTTGAACTCATTTTTTATGGCAGGCCCTCTGTTATCTCGCGGGAAAAAACCACCGGCTGCACGAATTTTTGTGGGGCTACGATCGTCCCCCCGAAAGGCGACGACGCTGCCCGATGAAGTCAGCGTCAACTGATGGGTACCTACGGCCATTGAGTTGCCGGCATTGAAAGATTGAGGTACCAGGGGCGTACTCGCCGCCGGTAACACAACCGGCGATGGTGGCCTGACGGGCACGACTGAAATTTGCGAAGTCTGGCCGTTTTGCGGTGAACTCGGCCGAGCCGAAACGGGCCGGGGTGGAACAACGGGCTTAACCCTAACGGATGCAAGTGAAGGTGGCCGTGGAGGAATTGGCGGGCGGGCACGAGCCAAGCCTTCCTCCTTCTTGTTGGGCCCGGGTGCGAGGCCATCGACATCAGCCAACCCTATCGGGTTGTTTCGAACCATCCGGAATAGATTCAAACCATCGATAGTCAATGCAGGATCAGGATTCAGCCAACGCTGTAACCACGGCACGTAATACCGAAACCCATAGTAATAAAGCCCCGTCGCATCCCTCTCCTTGCCCGAATACCGAATGGTTTTATAGTCGACGTCAATTACATCCGGGCCGGCATACCACGCAGTCTCGCCGAAGGGATAAAAAACTTCCCGACTGATAATTCGAGCGTCATCGGCCAGTTCTACGGTGCAGGACTTCAGGTGATCAACCAAGGCGTACCGGATCTGATCATTGACGCCGGACGGTGGAGCGCTTTCCCAATGCAACACCCGAACGGTATTGAGCCCGGCCTGTGCGGTGATGATTTGCAGCACCTCCCCGGTGCCACTGTCGGTGCGAAGTTCCAGCCCTGGCAAGTAACGCACCTCAGCCCTCAGAGTCCGGCCACTTGTCTGCAACGAGCGAATTTTGCGCACCCGCTGGCCACCGCCGTCATAGAAATAGCGCTCAGAGTCATTTCCCCCGGCGTCACGTTCCACCGGGCTGACCGACTGCAATTGATTGCGCAGGTCCCAGGTTAAAAATCGCCCCATGTCCAGTTCCAGCAAATTGCCGTTGGCGTCGAATGCCGCAGCAATGTCGTCCTCGGTCGGTGGCACGCCATTGCGCCAAGGCAGGCAACGATTGCTGTAGAGGGCAGCCGTCAGTTCACGTCCTGGACTTTGTACTCCGACATGCACCAGCTTCAGTAAATTGCCGCTTTCGTCATAGCGGTAGGTTTGCTGGTAATTGCCGAGCGCCGCAGGATCGTTGCGCCCGATGGATTCCGGCCCTTGGTTAAGGGCGCCTGCCTCCCAGCCAGATGCGACGATCAATTGATAAAGGCTGTCGTAGACAAACCGACTGATCGGTTCGATGCGTTGATTGTTGAAGTACCGAACCGGCAGCGCCTTGTCTTCAATGCTCAGTACATTGCCCACCCGGTCATAGGTGTAGGACAGGTGTTGCAGCAGGCCGGTGCGATCGCTGTGTGCCCACCGCTCGATCAGTCGCCCGTCTTGCGGGGAATACGTGAGAACAGTCTGTACGTCGTTACCCGCCACTTCGCGAGTGATCTGCCCGTCAGCGTTGTACTCGATGTCACTCACCAGGGTTTGCCAGGTGGGCAAGCCTGCGAGCTTCAAG
This sequence comes from Pseudomonas sp. C9, assembly GCF_002000165.1. Taxonomy (NCBI): domain Bacteria; kingdom Pseudomonadati; phylum Pseudomonadota; class Gammaproteobacteria; order Pseudomonadales; family Pseudomonadaceae; genus Pseudomonas; species Pseudomonas sp. C9. The sequence goes on from NZ_MPAK01000001.1 coordinate 2,045,012, forward strand.
GCACTTTGGCGTAGCCGACCATCAAGGGTGAAGCCGAAGGCCTGACTGTTCTGCCGGGCATCGACCGACGCCAGCACATTGCCCAACGGACCAAACCGCCACGTCGAGACCGCGCCATCGCCCGCTTCCAACCATTCATTGCGTTCAGCAATCGGCTGCGGCCAATCTGGAGCAACGGCGTCCTCGGTAAAGTGTTGAATGTGCCTTATGCATAGGCCAGTGACTCCAAACGATTCAAACAATACCGTGCCCCCGGGGCCATCCTGCCGAATGAGCTGGCCAGACCGGTTGTGACCCTGACCGGGCCGAGCATATTCCAGGCGCTGCGCACAACGTCGTGGCGCTGTAGCGAGGTGCTCAAACTCCGCCACGGGACGCAGCAAGTCGTCGTATTCAATCTGGCGTCGAGTGCCACGACTGTCCCAGCTTTGCAGCACCTCATTGGCGAGGCCGAGAAGTTTGATCTGCAAGCCCGCATCCACGCTGAGCGTCGATACAGCAACACCGGACAATGAGTGCACCTTCACTAGATTGGCGGGCGCCAGCGGGTTTTCTATCTGTAGCAACCAAAGCCTTGGGTCCCACTGTTTGACGGCGAACCCCGTGGCATTGTGGAGGGTGCGGTTAATGCGGGCCTGCGTCGGCTCGCCAGCCACCTCGCGCCAATAATCAATTGAACGGATCGGCAGCGCTCGCGGGTCGACGACGGACACTGTGGGGGTTTTGTAGTGCATGCCGGCGCGTCCTTGTAAGCCAGTGATCAGCTAATCGCTTATGGCGCGAGCCGGCTACTGTCAGAAATTACAGTTCCGACCAATGGCACCAGCGCTTGATCCACGAATGTCCATTCGCGCAGCCCTTCGGTAGGATGGAGGCCATGAGTTCAAGGAGCGTACACACATGTTCATAGGCGTCCTGCTGGTCATCACCTGGCTGATCCTGCTGCTGCGCTACCCGTCCAAGGCGTTTCCAGTGTCCGTGGCAGCCGCCGTCGGTTTGGGCCTGGTAGCCACGTGGGTAGTCTGGCTGGACAACCGCGAGATCAAGCAACTGGCGCGACTGGAATTGCGCATCGCCTACGCCCCCGATCAATGCCCGGCAGATCGCCCCTTGCAGCTGAAAATGAACAACGGCAACGACGTGCCGCTGACCGAATTGCGCTGGCGCATCGCGGCGTATGCGCCGGGTGACACGGTCAATCTGGCTGACAATCAATACGAAGCCCCCCGTTATCGCGGCCCCGGCGAACTGCAAGCCGGCGCCAACTGGGAAGACTGTTTGCCACTGCCGCCGCTGCGTCCTGGCTACCGCCCGCAAACCCTGGAGTTTCGCGCCGAGCGATTGCAGGGTAGTTTCTCCGATTAATCCCCTTTTTTCTGCACAAGGACCGCGCCATGCCCGTTGCGTTGATTACCGGTTGCTCCAGCGGCATTGGCCGCGCCCTCGCCGACGTGTTCAAAAACGCCGGCTACAAAGTCTGGGCCAGTGCCCGCAAGGCTGAAGACGTCGCGGCCCTGGCCACCGCCGGTTTTACCGCCGTGCGGCTGGACGTCAACGACGGCGCGGCACTCGAACAGCTGAGCGAGCGCATCAACCAGCAACATGGCGGCCTCGATGTACTGATCAACAACGCCGGTTTCGGCGCGATGGGGCCGCTGCTCGACGGCGGTGTGCCGGCGATGCAGCGCCAGTTCGAAACCAATGTGTTTGCCATCGTCGGTGTCACCCGCGCACTGTTCCCGGTGTTGCGTCGCGCCAAGGGCCTGGTGGTGAACATCGGCAGCGTTTCAGGAATCCTGGTCACGCCGTTCGCGGGCGCCTACTGCGCGTCGAAAGCCGCCGTTCATGCGTTGAGCGATGCGCTGCGCATGGAATTGGCGCCGTTCGGTGTGCGCGTGATGGAGGTCCAGCCGGGCGCCATCGAATCCAGCTTCGCCAAAAATGCCGGCCACGAGGCGGAACAGTTAATCACCGAACAATCGCCGTGGTTTCCATTGCGCGAAGGCATTCGCGCACGGGCCAAGGCATCGCAGGACAATCCAACACCGGCCAGGGCATTTGCCGATGGGGTGCTCAAGGCTGTGCAACAGAGCAAACCACCGCGCCTGATTCGCTTGGGCAATGGCAGCCGGGCGTTGCCGTTGCTGGCGGGGTTGCTGCCCAAGGGCTTGCTGGAAGCGGGATTGATGAAGCGGTTTGGGTTGCGCGGGCAACTCTGAGACCGAGTCGACACCATCGCGGGCAAGCCCGCTCCCACAGTTGAATCGCCCCCCCCTGTGGGAGCGAGCTTGCTCGCGATGGCGTCAGAACTAACACAGAAAAAATTCAGGAAACACGATGACCGATTACACCCACTACTTCGACGAAGTCATCCAGGCCCACATCGCCATCGAACAATGGCTGGCCGAAGAACAAGACCCGTCTGCGCTGGAACACTTGCTGACCCGGTTTTCACCGCAGTTTTCCATGGTCTCGCCGTTGGGCCGGGTGCTGGATTTCGAGTCGTTGAGGGAGTTGTTTCAACTGGCGGGCGGCAAGAAACTCGGGTTCAGGATTCAGCTTAGTGAATTGCGCGGTGTCGCCCTGCATGACGGTGGCGCGACCGTGAGTTATCGCGAGCAGCAGACCGATGCCACCGGGCTGCACTCTGATCGGCGTTCGACGGTGGTGTTTGAGAAAGACGCTGATGGCAGGCTGATCTGGCGGCACTTGCATGAGACGTTTTGCAAGGGCTGAGATCGCGTCGCTCCATTCGCGAGCAAGCCCGCTCCCACAGGGAATTTGCGCCGTTCACTGAATCTGCGTCCGACTCGGTCAATGTGGGAGCGGCGGTGCGACGATTCGACTTGCCCGCGAAGGCAGGCGATGCGGTCCAACGACTAGTTAACCACCACCGTGCACGTAATCCCCGCCGCCAACAGCACCCCGTCCGGCACTTCATCAATGTGAATCCGCACCGGCACCCGCTGTGCCAGGCGCACCCAGTTGAAGGTCGGGTTCACATCGGCAATCAGCTCGCGACTCTCCGGGTTGTCGCGGTCATAGATACCGCGAGAAATACTCTCCACGTGCCCTTTCAGCACTTCACCGCTCATCAACTGCATGTCGGCCTTATCGCCCACGCGAACGTGCGGCAACTTGGTTTCTTCGAAAAAGCCGTACACCCAGAACGAGTTCATATCGACCACGGCCATTTTCGCTTCGCCGATGCGCGCGTAGTCGCCGCGATGCACGTTGAGGTTGGTCACGTAGCCGTCCACCGCTGCCCGCACTTCGGTGCGCTTGAGGTTGAGTTCGGCGGCTTCGAGTTGTGCCTGCGCGTGTTGATAATCGGCCAGTGCCGAGTCGGCGATATTGCTGGCGTCGTCGCGGTTTTCCTTGGAGATCACCAGGTTGTCCATGTCGGCGCGGCGATGGGCATTGACCTTGCGCATCTCCCAGGTCGACTTGCGTGAAGCAACCAGCGACTGCGCCTGCTTGACCGCGATGCGATAGTGCTCGGGGTCGATCTGCATCAGCAAATCGCCCTTCTTCACTAACTGGTTGTCGCGCACCGGCACGTCCACCACTTCACCGGTGACGTCGGCGGCGACGTTGATGATGTCGGCGCGCACCCGGCCATCGCGGGTCCAGGGGGTGTTCATGTAGTGCTCCCACAAGGTCCGGCCGATCCATAGCGCGAGGGCTAGCACCAGCAAGGTGGCGAGCAGGCTGAAAAGCTTTTTCATCAGGGCCTTCTTCAGTGATAGAGAGTCAACGGTAGACAGTCAGCGCCAGGGCGCCAAACAGACAGGTAAACAGGCTCAGGCGCAGCAGCGCCGGGTGCCAGAAGAAGCGGTACAGATCGAACCCGGACAAGAATCGGTCCAGCGCCCAGGCCATTGCCGCCGCGATGAAAAACATCAGGGTCATGGTCGGCATGTACACGCCGTGGAAGGCGATCTCACGAGGCATGTTCAAGTCCTTTGGGCTCGGTTTTCGTGAAGCCCGCGAGCGGTGACTGCGGGTCCAGCAACGACGTACGAATGAAGTGCAGGTAACTCTTCACCCGGCGTAGGGCCGAGGTGTCGAAGTGCGGAGCGAAAGGCTCATCCGTGGCTTGTACGCGACTGATCGCATGGTCGACCGCGATCAGGCTGCGCTCCAGGTTGCTCTGGCTCGGTTGCAAGAACAGCCGCATCAGCGAACGGCCCATCACCCGGATGGCCTGGCGCCACGGCTGCGTTTCGGCGTAGGCCGGGTGCACCGGCAGAATCGCCTGTTCCTTGCGCAATTCGATGATCGCGTGCCCCACCTCCAGCACCACGAACATCCAGCGCAACAAGTCGCTTTGGACTTGCGGCTGACCCGCCGCAAGGCCGTAAGCCTGGTGCAGCAAGTCTCGTGTACGGCTTTCAAAACTCGACGCCAGCCCCTTGAGTTTGCCGCTGATGGCGTACACCACTTGCCCGCGCAAATCCTGCTCCAGCCGACGCCACAACCAGCGGCTGTTAGGCGGCAAAATGATTGCCCCGGCGGCCGCGCATACCAGCATGCCGAGCACCATGGCGATGTAATCGTTGATGAAGGTGTACGGGTTGTAGACCGTGAGGTTGTCCGGCACTGAACCGGTGCTGAAGAAGATCAACAAACCGAGGCCGACACCAGCGTATTGCGGCCGCGACGTGAGGAACGAACCGAGCACGATCACCGGTGCGAGCATCACGCACAGCAACGGAAAACCATCGATCCACGGGAAGATGAAAAACATCTCGACGAAGCCGATCAACGCCCCGAGCAGCGTCCCGCACGCCATCTGAAACGCCATGCGCTTAGGGTTGGGTGTCGCCGCAGAAAGCCCCACGGTAGCGGCGGCTATCAGGGTCATGGTCGCGCCACTCGGCCAGGCCGTGGCCACCCAGTAACTGCCGAGCACCACCAGAATGAACGCCGCGCGAATCCCCGAAGCAGCGGACGCCATCCAGTTGGTTTGCGGGGTGAACGGCTCATCCCATTGCTCCCGCTCATGGCTGTGTTCAGCCAGCGAGGCGTGGGTCTGTGCATAACTGTGCAGGTCATCGACGAAGCGGTAGAGCAACTCGTACGCGGTGTGGAAATCCAGCAACTCGGCGTCGCTCGGCCGGGTCTCCTGAAAGTGCGAACGCAAGCTGCGAACCCGGGCCGGCAAACCCTCTTTGTAAGCGCTCAACTCGGCGACCAGGCGGGCCGCGTCCGCATGGGTCAAGGCCCGGCCACTGAAGCCGTCGAGCACTTCCGCCAAGTCCTGCAACCCCGGTTTGATCGCCGCGACCACGGGGTCGGCACCACTGCTGCGCAAGCGTTCGAGCAACTGATGCAAGGCGTTGAATCGCGTGGTGATGCCCATGAACTCGCTGTTCAAGCGATTGAGCCGTCCGTTGCGTCGACGCATGTGCGGGTCTTCAAACACGGTGACGCTGCGCAGCCCTTCCAGCCCGACCGCCTCGGCGATGAAGCGCACGTTGCTGGCCTCAAAAGCCTCCCGTTGACTGCGACCGCGCAAGCCATCGGTGACGAACAAGGCGAACACGCCGAAGCGCTGATACAAAGCGTTGCGCATCGCGGCGCTGGCGGTTTGCGGCAGGATGGCGGCGCTGACCAGCGTCGAGCAGAGAATCCCGAGGGAGATCTCCAACACTCGCCAGACTGCCGCCATGAAGGCGCCGTCCGGGTGTGCCAAGGCAGGCAAACCGACCATTGCGGCGGTGTACCCGGCGAGCACAAAACCGTAGGCGCGAAAGTTGCGATACCGCGCCGCGCCGGCCGAGCAAATGCCGACCCAAATCGCCAGCGAGCCGAGGAACAGCTCAGTGTTCTGCGCGAACAAGGCGATCAGCGCGACCATCACCGCCGACCCGGTCAACGTGCCGAGAAAGCGGTAAAAACTCTTGGCGAACACCTGACCGCTCTGCGGCTGCATCACGATAAACACCGTGATCATCGCCGTGCGCGGCTGCGGCAATTCCAGGCGCATCGCCAGCCACAGCGTCAGGAATGCGGCGAACAGCACCTTGAAAATGTAGACCCAGGTCACGCCATCACTGCGCGCCCAGTCAAAGAAACCCCGGCGCCATTCAAGGGAATACAGCCAGCGCAAAGGTGCGGGCAAGGGCGTCATGAAATCCTGCTCAGTGAGATTCGATTAAGACGCAGAACCTGTGGGAGCGAGCTTGCTCGCGATGGCGGAGTGTCAGGCGACACATGCATTGACTGACACGGCCTCATCGCGAGCAAGCTCGCTCCCACAGGGTCCGTGTTCAATTTGTGAGGCTCTGAAGCAGGGCCGGGGTTTTCGGGGCCTGGGTTTGTTCGGTGGTTGGCACATCATTGCCCGCCCCCAATCCTCCACCGAGCGCCGTCACCAGTTCTGCATGAGCACTCAACCGCGCCGCCTGAACCTGTTGCTGAACCTGTTGCTGTTTGAACAACAGCGTCTGGGCATTGAGCACGTTGAGGTAATCGGTGAGCCCGCGCTGGTAGGCGATCATCGCGATGTCATAGGTCTGCTGCGCGGTGGCTACCGACTCGGCGGCGAAGGCCTGCTGCTTGTCCATGGACTCGCGGCGGATCAACTGGTCAGAGATGTTTTTCAGCGCATTGACCAGCGTCTGGTTGTACTTGGCCACGGCGATGTCATACCCGGCCGAGGCTTCACCCAACTCCGAACGCAAACGCCCGCCATCGAAAATCGGCAACGAAATCGCCGGGCCGACGCTGTAGTTGAGTTTCTTGCCGGTCAAAAACTCCAGCGCCCCGCCGCCCGTGGCCATGTAGCCGAGGCTGCCGACCAAATCGACGTTGGGATAAAAACCGGCGTGCGCGACATCAATGCCCCGCGCTTGCGCGGCCACTTGCCAGCGACTGGCGACCACATCCGGGCGTTGACCAAGCAATTGCGCGGGTAACGCCGACGGCAATTTCAGCGCCATGCCCAACGACAATGTCGGCCGCTGCAATTGCGCACCCGCCCCCGGACCGGAGCCAGCCAATGCCGCGAGCTGGTTGCGGCTGAGGGCGATTTCTTCGTCCAGCGCATCAATCTGCCGATGGGTTTCCGGCAGCGGCGTTTGCGCCTGGCTGACTTCGAAATGCGTGCCGATGCCACCGTTCAGGCGCTTTTGCGCGAGGTCGAGAATCTGTTGTTGCTGTTTCAGCGTCGCTTCGACGATGTCGCGCTGCGCGTAATGCAGCGACAGTTCGATGTAGGCACGCACGATGTTGTTCTGCAATTCGAGCTGCGCCAGGCGCGCTTCGGCGGCGCTCATGTGCGCCATGTCCACGGCGCGTTCCGTGGCATTGCTTTCGCGACCCCAGAGGTCCAGCGCATAGCTGAAACCCAGGGCGGCGTTGTTATCCCAAGTGGTGGTGTTGGCCAGCTCACCCGGCCCGTAGAACTGATCGGTCGGCCAGTTGTGGCGCTTGAGGGTGGATTCGCCATTGATCTGCAACGACTCGGCGGACTCGGCAATGCCGGCCATCGATTTAGCCTGACGCACACGTGCGGCGGCCATGGCCATGGTCGGGCTGCCTTGCACGGCGCGGTCGATCCAGCGGTTCAGTTGCGGGTCGCCATAAGCCTGCCACCATTGTGCGGTGGGCCAGTGCGCGTCTTGTGCGGCGCTCTGGATGGCTGCGTCGGTGGCCAATGAATCGGCCTCCAGTGCCTTGCCCTGCGGGGCAATCCCTGCGGTACCGATGCAGCCACTGATTGCCAGGGTTAAAGCCAAAACACTGAGCGGCTGAAGCGCTCTGCTGATGCGACGCGGCACTGCTGCGATTTCCTGAAAGAGGGGAGGTACGAGTTCCTGTAGGAGCCGGGCTTGCCCGCGATGGCATCACCGCGGTGGGTCTGGATGACCGCGGTGATGCCATCGCGGGCAAGCCCGGCTCCTACAGTGGCGCAATTCTAGGGGTGGGTCTGGTTGGCGATAAGCTGGGATTCTTGTGAATCTTTGTTACCGTTAACGCGATAATCCCTTTGTCGGGGTCTCAGCCCCTGAAACTTCGTGTCACAATTTGCCATCGAACCCGAGAGCACCCCATGGACACTTTGCAAAACATGCGCGCCTTCAGTTACGTGGCCGAGGCCGGCAGCTTCACCGCCGCCGCCATGCAACTGGACACCACCACGGCCAACGTCTCGCGCGCGGTCTCCAACCTGGAAGCCCACCTGCAAACCCGCTTGCTCAACCGCACCACCCGCCGCATCGCCCTGACCGAAGCCGGCAAGCGCTACTTGTTGCGCTGCGAGCAAATCCTGGCCTACGTCGAAGAAGCCGAAGCCGAGGCCAGCGACGCCCATGCGCGGCCGGCCGGGCAGCTCAAGGTGCACACCATGACCGGCATCGGTCAGCACTTCGTGATCGACGCCATCGCCCGCTATCGCAAGACCCACCCGGACGTCACCTTCGACCTGACCATGGCCAACCGCGTGCCGGACCTGCTCGACGAGGGCTACGACGTGTCCATCGTGCTGGCCAGCGAACTGCCGGACTCGGGTTTTGTGTCCCAGCGCCTGGGTATCACCTACAGCATCGTCTGCGCCTCGCCGGCCTATGTGAAAGCCAACGGCTGCGCGCAAAAGCCCAGCGACTTGCTCAACCACATGTGCCTGCGCCTGGTAAGCCCGGTGATCCCGCTGGAGAAATGGGCCTTCGACGGCCCGGATGGCCAGGAAATGGTGACCATCAACAGCTCACCGTTTTTGGTGAACTCGGCGGATGCGATGAAGACCGCAATCACCAGCGGCATGGGCGTTGGCGTGTTGCCGGTGTACGCGGCGATTGAAGGGCTGCGCAACGGCTCGCTGGTGCGGGTGATGCCCAAGTACCGGTCGCAGGAGCTGAACCTGTACGCAATCTACCCGTCGCGCCAGTATCTGGATGCGAAGATCAAGACGTGGGTTGAGTACTTGCGCGGGTCGTTGCCGGAGATTCTGGCGGCGCATCAGGCGGAACTGGCGGCATATGAATTGAGCGGGAGCCTGGCTGGCGCCCGGGTGGCGAACTGATTTCACGGTCCTACAGACGCGGAGAATTTGGGGAAGGTTTCCGACGGGTTCTGTCGGTTGTTGGGTCAGACGGGAAATGGGTAGGCTTTGTGGGTCGCTGCCAAATCAGCGATCAGGTCTGGAAAACCTGGCGAACACTGACCACACCCCATGGCATACTGCGGCGCTTTTTTCTGCACGCAAATCCTTGTTATGGCGGCTGTGCGCGGGAGACCTTCGGGTCTACCGGTTTTTGGTGGGTGTACCGGTTTTTCCAGTCCGCGCATGGCTGCCACCCCTTTCGTCTGGAAAACGAAAGATGGCAGTTCCACTTCATCTGCCAATGAGTAACTTCCGCATGATCAAAGAAACACCGAACCCTCCGGAAACCGACGACGTTTCCCCCTACGAATCCATCGATTCGAAAAAACTCAACGAAGCCGCCGAACGCGCGTTGAATCACTACCTCAATCCCGCCGCCCTCAAATCACCCGCGACTCGCAAGCCCAGCACAATGTTCGTGCTTGCGCCCAATATCAAAGACGAGGACTTGCTGGCCCACACTTGTGAATCGTTGGCCCAGGCCAGTGTGATGGCCGGCGATTTTGCCGCCTATCTGGAAGGCCCGCATCGCAACACCGCCATGGCGATTCAGCAGATCGTCATGCTGGCGGAACTGGCAGCGAACCGGATGATGGATAACCTCGAAATCCCCAAACCCACGCCACACCGCTAATCTCCGGGCAGAAACCAATCCTCCCTGTAGGAGTGAGCCTGCTCGCGATGACGGTGTGTCAGTCGACTTCAATGTTGAATGTGAGTCCGCCATCGCTGGCAAGCCATGCTCCTACAGGGAATGGGTACATCTGGAAGAGATTGGTCGGCTGTCAGGCCGCCATCGCTGGCAAGCCATGCTCCTACAGGGACTGGGTGCATCTGGAAGAGACTGGTTGGCTGTCAGGCCGCCATCGCTGGCAAGCCAAGCTCCTACAGGGAATGGGGACATCTGGAAGAGATTGGTTGGCTGTCAGGCCGCCATCGCTGGCAAGCCATGCTCCTACAGGGACTGGGTACATCTGGAAGAGATTGGTCGGCTGTCAGGCCGCCATCGCTGGCAAGCCATGCTCCTACAGGGACTGGGTACATCTGGAAGAGACTGGTTGGCTGTCAGGCCGCCATCGCTGGCAATCCTAGTTCCTACAGGGAATGGGGACATCTGGAAGAGATTGGTTGGCTGTCAGGCCGCCATCGCTGGCAAGCCATGCTTCTACAGGGAATGGGTACATCTGGAAGAGATTGGTTGGCTGTCAGGCCGCCATCGCGAGCAGGCTCGCTCCTACAATTGGACCGGGGCCGTCTGTTAGAGACTGGTTGGCTGTCAGGCCGCCATCGCTGGCAAGCCAAGCTCCTACAGGGAATGGGTACATCTGGAAGAGATTGGTCGGCTGTCAGGCCGCCATCGCTGGCAAGCCAAGCTCCTACAGGGAATGGGGACATCTGGAAGAGATTGGTCGGCTGTCAGGCCGCCATCGCTGGCAAGCCAAGCTCCTACAGGGAATGGGTACATCTGGAAGAGATTGGTCGGCTGTCAGGCCGCCATCGCTGGCAAGCCAAGCTCCTACAGGGAATGAGTACACCGGCCGCTTCTCACCACTCAACAGGCCGAGCGTTAGCTCGCCTACCGCTTTTGATCTTGATCCACCCGCCCCTTCGGGAGGCTGAGTGGAGGTGTTCATCCGGGGAGTGGCGCGCAGCGCCGTTCGACGCAGTCGAACACGCTGCATGTAGGTCGAAGCGAAGCCGACCGGAGGGCAGTGTCCCCGGAGGGATACCGGAGCGAAGGAACGCCGAGCCCCAGCGAGGGGCCGGACGCTCGGGGCGAGCCTTTTTTTGCTTACTTTTTTTTGGCGTTTGAAAAANGCTGAGTGGAGGTGTTCATCCGGGGAGTGGCGCGCAGCGCCGTTCGACGCAGTCGAACACGCTGCATGTAGGTCGAAGCGAAGCCGACCGGAGGGCAGTGTCCCCGGAGGGATACCGGAGCGAAGGAACGCCGAGCCCCAGCGAGGGGCCGGACGCTCGGGGCGAGCCTTTTTTTGCTTACTTTTTTTTGGCGTTTGAAAAAAAAGTGAGTCGCCGTAAGGGCGAAACCCTAAGTGGCCGTTACCGCAGCAACGGATATGTACACAACCCACAAGAACATGGTCGGCCCAAAGGCCGCCAAGTTCAAAAGCTCACAACCACGAAAAAGAATGTTAGCGTGCTTGGCATTCTCCAAGCCAAACCAAGCCCGACGAGCCCACCTCCCATGAAAAAGACCGTCCTCGCCTTCAGCCGCATCACCCCCGAAATGGTCGAACACCTCAAGCAAGACTTCGAAGTCATCGTGCCAAACCCGAAAAACGGCGACATCAACGCCCAATTCAACGAAGCCCTGCCCCACGCCCACGGCCTGATCGGCGTCGGCCGCAAACTCGGTCGCGCACAACTCGAAACCGCCGCCAAACTCGAAGTCGTCTCCAGCGTCTCAGTCGGCTACGACAACTACGACCTCGCCTACTTCAACGAACGCGGGATCATGCTCACCAACACCCCCGACGTCCTCACCGAAAGCACCGCCGACCTCGCCTTCACCCTGCTCATGAGCAGCGCCCGCCGCGTCGCCGAACTGGACGCCTGGACCAAGGCCGGCCAATGGCAAGCCACCGTCGGCGCACCACTGTTCGGCACCGACGTGCACGGCAAAACCCTGGGCATCGTCGGCATGGGCAACATCGGCGCGGCCATTGCCCGTCGCGGTCGCCTGGGGTTCAACATGCCGATCCTCTACAGCGGCAACAGCCGCAAGACAGACCTGGAACAACAACTCGGCGCCCAGTTCCGCACGCTGGATCAACTGCTGGCCGAAGCCGATTTCGTTTGCCTGGTGGTGCCACTCAGCGAAAAAACCAAACACCTGATCAGCCACCGCGAACTGGCACTGATGAAACCCGGCGCCATCCTGGTGAACATCTCACGCGGCCCGGTCGTGGACGAACCAGCCCTGATCGAAGCGCTGCAAAACAACCGCATTCGCGGCGCCGGTCTGGACGTCTACGAAAAAGAACCGCTGGCCGAGTCGCCGTTGTTCCAACTGAAAAACGCCGTGACATTGCCGCACATCGGCTCGGCCACCCACGAAACCCGTGAAGCCATGGCCAACCGCGCCCTGGCCAACCTGCGCAGCGCGCTGTTGGGCGAGCGGCCGCAAGACCTGGTCAACCCGCAAGTCTGGAAAGGCTGACGAAAAACGGGCAGACGTGTCCAAACGTCTGCCCGTACGATCAAGCCAGTTTTCCACTTCCCCCCAGCATCGGTGCCTTGGGTTTACGAAATACCAGCACGTTGCCCAGCATCACCAGCACCAACCCCACCAGCGCCGGCGCGGTCCATTGGTAGCCTTCGGCAAACGCCGACACATTCAGCGCCACCACCGGAAACAACACGGTGCAATACGCCGCGCGCTCCGGGCCCATGCGCCCGACCAGCGTCAGGTAAGCGGTGAAACCGATCACCGAACCCGGGATCACCAGGTACAGCAGCGAACCGATGTAGCGCGCGTTCCATTCCATGTCGAACGGAATGCCTTTGACCAGGCACCACACCGACAGCATCGCCGCACCATAGGCCATACCCCAGGCGTTGGTCGTCAGCGGTTTCAATCCGGCCTTCTGCTGCAAACTCGACAGCATGTTGCCAGCCGAGAAGCACAAGGTCCCGAGCAAGGCCAGGCCCAGGCCGAGCAGCGTTTCCGGGCTGGCGGTATGCCCGGCCAGTTCCGGCCAGAACAACAGGCCAAGCCCGAACAAACCCAGTGCCCCGCCCATCAACACATTGCGAGCGATTTTTTGACCGAAAAACACCCGCGCATTCAGCGCATTCCACAGGGTGGCGGTGGAAAACACCACGGCAACCAAACCACTGGGAATCCACTGGCTGGCCGTCAGGAAGCACATGAAATTGACGCAAAACAGGCACAGCCCCTGCGCCAGACAGATCAAATGCCCACGCCGGTTCATCACTTGCAGACGTCGACTCAGCAGCAACATCGCGAACAGCACCAACGCCGCGAGGCCGAAGCGATAGACGATCGACACCGGAATCGCCACCACGCCCAGTTGCCATTTCAAGGCAATCCAGGTGGTGCCCCAGATCAGCACGGTCAGCAAGTACAACGACAGGTTCATGGCAAACACTCCTCAATAGAGGTTCAGTGTCCCGCGCCCGCTCGCCCCGCACTTGCATAAACTTGCGCTTTTGTCGGCGCAGAGGCTGGCAGGCCAACGTCTACGGAGTAGGATGCAAGGCGTTGGAGAGAACCGATCATGCCCGCACTGGAAACACTGCAAGTCTTTCAAGCCCTCAACCGCTCGCCCAATGCTCGCCTTGAGCACAGCGCCGAGCTCGGTGACGGCATGGCTGCAGCCTTGTGGAGCAACCATCACGACGCGCAGGATTACGAAGCGCCGAGTCATCACACGTTGTCGTGCTACATCGCCGGCGGCACCGGCACGTTTCGCCGCGACCAACCCGGCACCAAGGGCGGCCCCGACAAGTTGTGCATTCTGCCCGCCGAGCATCAATCCGGTTGGGTGATCAACGGCGACATTCGCCTGGCCCACGTGTATTTCAGCCCCGAACAATTCGCCCTCGGCTGCGTCACGCTGCTGGACCGTGAACCGCGCGAACTGCAATTGCGCGAAGGCACTTTTCTCGACGATCCGGCGCAAGCCCGGCGCTTTCGGCAGATGCTCACCCTCAACTGGAACGAACCCGGCGAACGCGTGCTGACCAGCAGCCTGGCCCACGAAATGCTCAGCCACGTGTTGCTCGGCCAGGTTGGAATGCGTGAGGGCTTGCGGCTCAAGGGTGGACTGGCCGCGCATCAGCGGCGGCAGTTGGTGGGGTTCATCGACAACCAGTTGGCGGAGGCCATCAGCCTTGGGCAATTGGCCGCGCTGTGCGCGTTATCGGAATACCATTTTGCGCGGATGTTCAGAGAAAGCTTCGGCTTGCCGCCGCATCAATATGTGTTGGCGCGAAGACTGAGCCGGGCAAGGGAGTTGCTGCGCTCGACGTCGCAGCCGTTGGGGGAGATTGCATTGGCCTGCGGGTTTGCCAGCGCCAGTCATTTCACCAATCGGTTTCGGCAGGCATTGGGTGGGACGCCTGGGGACTATCGCCAGGCGTTTTTGCGCTAAGGCCCAAGACTGTCGCTGCCTCTCAGGACGCCATCGCGGGCAAGCCCGGCTCCTACAGGAATAGGTGTCGAAGCGCACTCCTGTGAACGACACTATTCCTGTGGGAGCCGGGCTTGCCCGCGATGAACGATGACGCGGTCTCGGTCAGAACTCCAAAGTGCTGGAAAACAACACCTGCCGCGAATCGCCCATCGACACAAAGAACCGGCTCGCCGCCGAGGTGTAGTAAGTGCGGTCAAACATGTTCTTCACGTTGAGCTGGAACTTGACCTTCTGCCCTTCGACCTTGGTGTCGTACGTGGCAAACGCATCGGCCACGGTGTAGGCCGGCAGGTCGAAGTCGTTGACGGCGTTACCCGCCCGCTCGCCGACATATCGCGCACCCGCGCCGACGCGCAACTGATCGCCACCGACGATGGTGCCGAAGTCGTAGACCGCCGACAGCGAGCCGCTGTTCTTGGCGACGTTTTGCAGTTGCTTGCCTTTGTAGTCCGGGTCTTCGGTGACTTCGGCATCGGTGTAGGCGTAGCTGCCGATCATGCTCCAGCGGTCCGTGAGCTGGCCGGTCAAATCCACTTCCAGGCCTCGGGAACGCACTTCGCCGGCAGCACTGTAAATCGTCACCGGGCCTTCGGCGTTGGCCACCAGTACGTTGCGTTTCTTGATGTCGAACAGCGCGATATCAGCCGTGATGCGGCCCGGCATGTCGAGTTTGGCCCCAACCTCCCAGGACTTGGCTTCTTCCGGCGCAATGCTGCCGTCGAGCACGGTGCTGCTGCCGCTCAACGGCGCGATGGTGGAGTTGGGTTTGAACGATTCGGTGTAGCTGCCGTAGAACGACAGTTCGTCGGTGTAGCGGTACACCAGGCCCGCACGCGGCACCCATTTCTGGCCGTTGTTGTCCGTGTTGGCCTTGAACGGCACACCTTTGCCGGCGTACTGGTCGTATTCCTGGAAGCGCCCGCCCGCGACGAAAATCCATTGGTCGGTGAGGTGGATCGAGTCCTGAAGGAAGATCGAGTTGCTGCGCAATTCATCGGTTTGATTACTGTCGGCCGCACTGACGGTGGTGCCCGGCACTTCAAGGCCGTAGATCGGGTCGACGTAGCTGAAGATACTCCGGCTTTTCTGGCGGATCAGGTCTTCGCGGTAAATCTTGCGGTACTCGTCATCGAGGCCGAACACCAGGTCGTGTTTCATCCCGGCCCATTCGACATTGCCTTCGAGGCCGACGGTGGTGAAACGGTCGGTGCTGATGGCGTTTTGCGTGCCGTCCATGCTGCGGGTCAACGTGCCTTTGTCGGTGTCGATGGCGGTCACGCGCACCTGGCTGGCGTCGTAGGTTTCACGGTTCCAGCTGTAGCCGAAGTGAGCTTTCCAGTTGTCGTTGAGCTCGTGATCGGCCTCGAAGTGGTAAAGGTCCGAACGGCCTTCCATGTTGTTGAACGGCTCGTCGAGGCGCAGGTTGCGCGAGATGTCCAACGGATGATTGGTGTTCGGATCGATGACTGTGCCACGGTCAAACGGGGTCAGAAACTCACGGTGTTCATAGGAGAACAACAGCGTGGTGCTTTCGCCGAACCAGGCCAGCGACGGCGCGATCATCGACTCGCGGTGGGTGCCGAAATTGCGCCAGTAATCTTCGTCTTCGTGGTCCAGCACCATACGGTAAGCGAGGCCGGACGTACCCAGTGCGCCGGTGCTGTCGAGAGTGCCACCGCTGCCGTTCTTGCCATCGTCGTAGGTCGAACCGCGCAGAGTCAGGGCGTTGTACTGTTCCAGTTGCGGCTTCTTGCTGACCATGTTGACCACGCCGCCCGGGTCCTGGATGCCGTACAGCAAGGACGCCGGCCCCTTGAGCACTTCGACGCGTTCGACACTCTCACTCAGGCCACGCCCCTGCACGATCGGCATGCCGTCGCGCATGATCGAGCCGTTGCGGTTGTCACCGAAACCACGCGTCATCACCGAGTCCTGGGTGCTCGCCAGTGTGTTGCCCTGGGTGATGCCGCTGACGTTGGCCAGCGCGTCATCCAGATTGCGCGGCACCTGATCGCGAATGACTTGGGCCGGGACCACATTGACGGTCTGCGGGACTTCCTGGAGCAAGGCCGAAGAACGCATCACCGAACTGGTGGGCGGCGGCTGATAACTCATGGATTGATCGGCCACCGAGGTGATGGTGGTGGCGCCCAGGTTCAGGGTGCCCGCCGTCGGCACGGGCTCAAGGATCAGGGTGTTGGGGTCGGTACGGCGGAAGGTCAGTCCCGAACCGCTGAGCAAACGCTGCAGGGCTTGTTCGGCGCTCAACGGGCCGTTGATCGCCGGGGCGGTGACGCCGTAGGGCGCTTCATCGGTGTAGACCACACTGATGCCGGTCACCCGGCTGAAGTCGCTCAGGGCCTGGGGCAGCGGTTTGGCGGCAATGGCGAAGTTGAACGGCGCCCGCTGTTGCGTGCTGCCCGTGTCAGCGGCCGAGGCGATGCTCAAGGGCAGCAACGCCAGCGCCAACATACTCAGTGCCGAGGCACCCAACCACTGTTTGACCCAACCCGATTTTGCCCTGGACTTCATTGCTCGATAGACCTGTGTAGAACCGCAACGGATGCGAATGACTCGCAGTTTCAGTCACTACACGGATGGGGCTTGGTTTTACCTCATCAAAATGTTGAAAATAATTTTTGTTCTGAAAGATGCGGTGTCTGATCGGTCCTCATCGCGGGCAAGCCCGGCTCCTACAGGGATCGGGTTCCTTCATGAGAATGCGGTCAAGTGTGGGAGCCGGGCTTGCCCGCGATGGGGCCAGCAGCTTTAACGCAAAATAATCAGCTGCCCCAACACGCTGTGCTGCTCAAACCCCAACACCCCTTGCAACGAACTCAACACGACCTGCGGATCCCTGCTCGGAAAGCTGCCACTGATTCGCCGCGCCGCCAGTTCATCATTGAGCAACACGATCCGCCCCGGGAAGTAACGCCCCAAATCCTGCACCACCTCGGCCAGCGTCGCCTTGTAGTAATTGAGCCAACCCTGGCGCCAGGCCAATTGCGCTTCGCTGTCCACCGCATGGGATTGTTGCGTTGCGCCGTTGCCATAGGCCACTTGCTGGCCGGCGGTGAGGATTTGCTGCTCCGCGTGCTTGTCCGCAGTCACGCCCACCCGTCCGGACAACACCGTGACTTGCGCCCCCTGCGGTTGCAGGCGCACTTCAAACTGCGTGCCCAGCACTCGCGCCTGCCCCTGTTCGGCATCGACCACAAACGGGTCGCCGGTGTGCGTCACGCTGAAAAATCCGGCGCCGCGTCGCAGCTGGACGCGCCGTTCACCGCGACTGAAATCCACGGCAATGGCGCTGTCGGCATCCAGCGTGACTTGCGATTGATCGGCCAGTGTCACGGTGCGAATTTCGCCCGGTGCCGAGACATAATCGGCGCCCAGATCATCGACCCAACGCATCGGCTGCCAACCGGCCCCTACGCCGATCATCAGCACCAGACACGCCGCCATGGCCAGCGCACCCGACCAGCGCCGCACGCTGTTGCGAGGCGATTGATTCATCGCATTGAGATAACCCTGCAAGGCCAATGCATCTTCATCGGCCAGCGTTCGCGCCGGCGCTTCGCTCAACTCCCACACGACTTGCGCCTGTGCATAAGCCTCGGCGTGGGCAGGATCAGCCTGCAGCCAGTGACTGAACGCAAGTTGATCGCCACTGCTGGGCTGGTCGTGCAACAAGCTCAGCCAAGCGTAGGCGGCCTGCTCCTGAGCGGGCGTCGGGGTGACGCGTTCGGGCTGATTCACGGTGCTTTCCCTGGCGTGCGCATGGGCGATTCCTGCAGGCTGGCCTTGCAGGCATCGAGGGCGCGCATCATATGTTTTTCCACGGCGCTTTGGGACAAGCCCATGGCCTTGGCGATTTCGGCGTATTTGCGACCGTGGATGCGGTTGAGCAGGAAGATCTGCCGCGTGCGCTCCGGCAAGGCACGCAAGGCCGCTTCGACGTGACGCAAATCATTACCGGCTTCCAGCGCGGCTTGCGGTTCGCTGCCGTGGCTGTCTGGCGCCTCCGGCATCCAGCCTTCGTTGACCCGCACCCGCGTGCCTTCGCTGCGCAAATGGTCAATGGCGATGTTGCCGGCGCAGCGCAGCAAGTAAGTGCTGAGCTCTTCGACTTGTACCAGCGGCCGCCGCCAGAAACGCAGGAACAAGTCTTGCACCAGGTCCGCAGCCGTCGCCCGACAGCCCACGCGCCGGTTCACCAAGGCTTCCATCTGCGAACGCTGGGAAAGGAACACCTGCAGGAAATGCGCGCGCGCCCCGCGATGTTCTTCGTCGTGTGGTTCGGGTGGGAGGGTGATCATCGGCTCAGCTCTGCACAAACGTGGTGACGATAGAGGCACCAACGAGGGCGAGATATTAATGATAAATATTCTCATACGCAAAGAGACCCGATTGCCAGATCCCGTTTTACCGAGGAGGCATGAACCTGTTTCTGATGGTTCCCACACCTGCATGGGAATGCAGCTTGAGACGCTCCTCGTCCCAACAGCGGACGCAGAGCGTCCATCGAGGCGTTCCCACGCAGAGCGTGGGAACGATCAGTATCTGCGTGGGAACGATCAGTATCTGCGTGGGAACGATCAGAAATCAGTGCTCAAACAAAAACGGGCCTGCAATCGCAGGCCCGTTTTTTGGGGAGGGTAAAAGTGAATCAGGCTTCAGCCGTTTTGCGCTGCCTGTTCGTTCTCGAGAAATTCGTCTTCCAGCAGCGCATCGGCTGCGTTTCTCTCGAACGGCACCACCACGGCACGTGGTTTGCCTCGCAGTTTGCCGAACAGGTGCTCTAGCGCGTGTTCGAGTTTTTCGGCTGCACCGTCGATCGCCAGTTCCAGATTGGCGGCTTTATGGGTGACAGAAATCGGTTGGTGGCCTTTTGGCCTCGCTTCCAGTTGGCAGCGTATGTCGTGCGGTCCGGGCTTCTCGCCGTTTTCGTCCCGCAGGTGAACCTCGACGCGGGTCAGGTCCTCTTCATATCGTTCGAGCGTGCTCTCAATGGTCGTACGTACCCACTCCTCCAGTCGTTTACTGCCTTGAATATGGTTATCGCTATTGACTTGGATTTGCATAGTTCTTCCCTTATTTCAGCTAGCTCGCGAGAGGCCGGTCAGCTAAGCCCTTGGGCGTCATCACCGTGACCTCTTAACTACACAATCGGTCTGTACGCTGAACAATTCAACCCCTTAAAAAAGATAAATATCTAATCGCAAAAAAAGCCGGACAACGGCTAAAAGCGCTGCTAAGGTCGGGAGTTGGGTCGCTTCACTTCTTTGTCACAATTACTCACATCTGCTGCTCCGCCAGCGGGTGCACACTTCGAAATATTCCCGCCTCCTCCACCAGCCAGTCATGCACCGCCCGCACGCCCGGATGGCTCAATGCGCCCGGCGCATACAGCAGCATATAGCGCTTGTGATTGGGCACCGTCAGCCCGAACGGCACGATCAATGTCCCTCGCTCCAACTCATCGTTGAGCAGCGTACGCCGCGCAATCGCCACGCCCATCCCGGCGATGGCGGCTTCGATGGTCAGGTGATTGCGATTGAAGGTGTGCCCGCGCCGCACGTCCGCGCCCTCGAAGCCGATGGCATTGAGGTAGAACTCCCATTCCGCGTATTCGTAGCTGCCGCGCCAGGCGGTGATGTCGTGCAGCAACGGGAAATGCATCAGGTCCGCCGGGCCATGCAGCGGTGGCCGCCCTCGCAACAGGCTGGGGGCACAGACCGGAAAGATCTGTTCGTCGAGCAAGGCTGTGGATAACAGGCCGGGGTAGCTGCCATCGTTCAGGTCGATGGCCAGATCGAAATCCCCCTCGTGCAGCGGCACGCTGCTGTCCTCGGCCACCAGGCGCAATTGAATGTCCGGAAAGCGCTGCTGCAAACGTGGCAGGCGCGGGGTCAGCCATTTACTCAGGAATGACGGAATCGAGCGTAACCGCAAAGTGCCGCTGATCATTCCGGCGTCCAGACGGCGTAATTCGGCATCGATGCTGCCGTACGCCTCGTTGACCGTAATGGCCAGACGCTGGCCTTCTGCACTCAGTTCCACACCGCGAGCGCGACGATGAAACAGGCGAAAACCCAAGCGTTCTTCTAGCTGCCGAATTTGCTGACTGACCGCCCCCGGCGTGATGTGCAGTTCTTCGGCGCAACGGGTGAACGACAAGTGCCGCGCAGCACAGGAAAACACGTGCAGCCAGACGTAGGTCTGGGCATGCAATTGACGACTCATCGTTTAGTCCTGCTAAAGGCTGTCTTAGGAAGTTTCGTTGGTCACGATGGACCGAGGGAGTCAGTATCGCCGAGATTGCGCTTGTCCTACAAAAATGGCAGCGATTTCTCCTCCATTACTTGTATAGGCTTTAGCATGGCTATCAGTGTTTTCGATCTCTTCAAAGTCGGCATCGGTCCGTCCAGCTCCCACACCGTCGGCCCGATGCGCGCCGCCGCGACCTTCGCCCAGACACTGATTGACCACGGTTTGCTGGACGCCGTGCGCCGGGTAGAAATCCGCCTGTATGGTTCGCTGTCCGCCACCGGCGTCGGCCACGCCACCGACCGGGCCTGCGTTATGGGCTTGATGGGTGAATGGCCGGACAGCATTGATCCGGGCAGCATCGACAGCCGAATCAACACGCTGCTCGAAACCGGTGAACTCGCGCTGGCCGGCAAAAGAACCATCGCCTTCAACTGGCAGCACGATCTCTTGTTGCTCGATGAGAGCCTGCCCTATCACCCCAATGCCATGTCTCTGACAGCCTTCGGCGAAACCGGCGAATTGTCGGAGCAAACGTATTACTCCATTGGCGGCGGTTTTATCATCGAAGCGGCGCAAGCCGAGTCCGGCATCGCCCCTGCCAGCGATGTGGTGCTGCCGTATGATTTTTCCAGCGCCGCCGAACTGCTCAGACTCTGCAACCAGCACGGCCTGCGTGTTTCCGAATTGATGATGGCCAACGAATTGGCCTGGCGCAGCGAAGCCGAGATCCGCCAGGGTCTACTGCACATCTGGTCGGTGATGCGTGAGTGCGTCGAGCAAGGTTTACGCCACGAAGGCATCCTGCCAGGTGGCCTGAATGTGCCACGTCGTGCCGCGAAACTGCACCGCAGTCTGTTGGAAATCGGCAAACCGAATGTCATCACGTCCACCCTGTCGGCCATGGAGTGGGTCAACCTGTTTGCCCTCGCCGTAAACGAAGAAAACGCCGCAGGCGGGCGCATGGTCACGGCACCGACCAACGGCGCGGCGGGGATTATTCCAGCTGTGCTTCATTACTACATGAAGTTCAACCCGGACGCGTCGGACGATGACGTAGTCGCGTTCTTTCTGGGCGCGGCGGCGGTCGGGATTCTGTGCAAGAAAAACGCCTCGATCTCCGGCGCTGAAGTCGGTTGCCAGGGCGAAGTCGGTTCCGCCTGCGCGATGGCCGCTGCCGGCCTGGCCGACGTGCTCGGTGCCACCCCGGAGCAACTGGAAAACGCCGCCGAAATCGGCCTGGAACACAACCTTGGCCTGACCTGCGACCCGGTCGGCGGCCTGGTGCAAGTGCCGTGCATCGAGCGCAATGCGATTGCCGCCGTGAAAGCGATCAACGCCACACAAATGGCCCTGCGCGGCGACGGTAAACACTTCATTTCCCTGGACCGGGTCATCCGCACCATGCGCGATACCGGCGCCGACATGCATGACAAGTACAAAGAGACTTCACGGGGCGGCCTGGCGGTGAGCTGGGTAGAGTGCTGATTGCACTGTCTGCGGTCATCGCTTCATTTATGCCCTGAAACGGGCAGGCGCAATAGCACTTCGTAGCAGCTGGCGCAGCCTGCGTTCGGCTGCGCAGCAGTCGTGAAATAAGACGATGCGGTATTTCAGCAAGACCGCACACTCAGGTTTTACGACTGCTTCGCAGCCGAACGCAGGCTGCGCCAGCTGCTACAGAGAACGGTGTGGTTTAGTGAGCTTGGATGAGCCAGGACGTCCGTCGCTTTTTTGCCGAGATAGTTGTTCGACAACTTTGTGCGGCATGCCCCTTGCTACGTCACCGATGAGGCAAATGGACTTTTGAAACCTCAGCGAGCGATCTGCCGATGGTCTGGTGGTGCGAACCAACCCGGACATGGCCGGTCAACAACTGCACGTTCAATCAAGCGGTGACGCATCATGGACAACCCCTTTCAGGTCATTACCGATGCCTTTGCACCGGATTACCAGATCAACCTGAGCATTCAGGGTCTGGACGGCAGCATCATGCTGACCCTTTCCAACGCGGGCCGCGTGGTCGCCAAACGCATGATCAGCGCCGACCAGCGCAATGACCCCAAACGCCTCAAACGCCTCGTGCAAAGCATCCAGTTCGGCATTGCCATCGAACAGGGCCACAGTGCCATGGCCATCCTCGAAGCCATGACCGACGGCGACGATCACACGCTGCCGCCGCCCTACATCAATGGCCAGCCCCGACACGCGGTCCGGCTCTAAAGCTCGCCCTTTTCCACTTCCGGATGCTCACCGGACCCCACACCGATCTTGCGTTGCGGGTGTTCGATTTTCACCGAAGGAAACTGCGACGAAGCGTAACGCACCACCAGGATCGAAAACGCCAGCAGCAAAATCCCGCCGCACAGGTAGATGATCCCCAGGTCCGGCGGGTTGTGGTGCGAGACGTTGGAAATCAGCAAGCGCGTCAGCGCGGTGATCGCCACGTAGATCAGGAAACGCACCGGCATGTGGTTGGTCTTGAAATAAATCCCGACCATCGCACCCAGTTCCAGGTAGATGAACAGCAGCAAGATGTCATCGATCTTGATGTGCCCTGCTTCGATCATCCCCATAAACTCCATCACCGCGGCATACGCGGTCACCGCACCGATGGCGAACAGCGCCAGGTAATGGAAGGTTTCGACGAACAGGTTGCCCAGGGATTCGGCCAGTTGGTGCACGTTCTGCCGCAGGTTTTCGGCCCAGTTGATTTTCACGATGATGCTTCCTTAGCTCGGTTCGAGCGGATGATGCGCGATTGACGTGACGGTTGTTCTGCATGCAGAAAAAAGGCCAGCCGCTCTCGGTGAGAAGATGATGAGTTGTTGCTGGACACTTTTGTGGTGAATTCACTGACGCCATCGCGAGCAAGCTCGCTCCCACAGGGGATCTGTGGTGTTCACAAAACCACTGTGTGCGAGCTTGCTCGCGATTGGGGACTACACGGTTCACCTGACAAACGCCAATTTCGGTCTACATTAAAAAGCCACTACCCAAAGCGCAGGGATTCGCTTATCCTTTTCGCTGTATATAAATACAGTGGTCGAAACAGACAACTATTGTGAAGGCATGTGAGGTGGTGAATGGCCGTCGAAGTGGTATACCGCAGCAGCCGAGATCTGGAGCGCTTGTTCATGGATAAAGCCGAAGCTGACCGTCATGACAAAATGCTCGAACTGGCTGAATTGCTGGCTGAAGTGTTGCAAAAAGCCGTTCCGTCCCTGACCGAGCAGCAAGTGGAAGAAGCCGGGATCTACATGGCGAAGAATCGCGATGTATTTGCCAAGGCGTTCAAGAGCCAGCCGGATGCCTTGTCCGAGCTGCTGAATGCTCCAGCTGAAGTCGTTGAAACGGCCGAAGCCGTCGAAGTGGCTGTTGAAGCGGCCGACGCTGCGCCGACCAAGCCAGCCAAAGCGGCCAAGGCACCGAAGTAAGCAACACACGAATTGAATAGGCCCTGAGTCGAATGACTCAGGGCCTTTTTCATGTCTTGGGCAATAGCAGAATTCAGCGGTACAACACTTTCTCCGCCAGTTCGTCCGCCACTCGCGCAGGCGAGCGTTTTTCCGCCTGGGCATGGGCGAAGACTTCGGTCAGCCGTGAAGCAATTTTCGACAGGTGCGCGGTGATGGTCGTCAGCTCTTCGCCACGGTGCTTGAGCGAAACGTAGATCAGCCCGCCCGAATTGATCACGTAGTCCGGCGCATACAGGATGCCGCGTCGCTCCAGTTGATCGGCGACTTCCAGGTGCGTCAGTTGATTGTTGGCAGAGCCGGCCACCGCCGAGCAGCGCAGTTGTGTCACGGAGTGGCTGTTGAGCACGCCGCCCAGGCCACACGGCGCGAGGATGTCACACGGTGTGCTGAGCAGTGCGTCGTTGGCAATCGGGTGCGCGCCCAATTGTTCCATCGCCAGTTGCACCTTACCGTGATCGATATCGCTGACCAGCAGTTCAGCGCCTGCCGCATGCAGTTGTTCAGCGAGCGCATAACCGACATTGCCCAACCCTTGGATGGCCACACGCAGGCCCTCCAGATTATCGCTGCCCAGACGGGCCATCGCGGTCGCTCGAATGCCGGTGAACACGCCCATGGCGGCATGCGGTGCAGGGTCGCCCGCTGACGTAGTGCTGGTGACGTGTTGGGTTTGCTGGGCGATGCAATCCATGTCGGCGACTGAAGTGCCACTGTCGATAGCCGTGATATAGCGGCCGTCGAGCTGGTCGATGCAGCGCCCGAAAGCTTCGAACAATGCACCGCGATTTTCCACATGGGCCGGGCGAACAATCACCGCCACGCCGCCGCCCTGGGCCAGACCGGCCAGCGCAGCTTTGTAACTCATGCCTTGTGCCAGGCGTATGGCATCCTCGACCGCCGATTCGTCGCTGGGGTAGGCAAGGTAACGACAACCGCCCAGGGCAGGTCCCAGCCGGCTGTTATGAATGGCAATCACCGCCTTCAACCCGGTGACCGGGTCGACGCTCAGATGCAGCGATTCAAGGCGAGTGCTTTGCATGAGAGCGAACATCGTGGGGCTCCCGAATCACTTCTTGTAGTCGCCAGTATAGGCTTGCGCCCAAAAATTGCAGAAGCGCACCGGAATAAGCAGCGCTACTTTGCAGGCTTTCGGACATAACCTGAAACCGCATGTGTGCAGCACTGGACGAATGCCGGAGACGGGGCTAAAACGAGGCATCCGCCGGAGATTTTGATGACGCCCCGACAATGCTTCTTCGATTGCCTGCAACGTTCACCGCCCGCGCTGTTCGAGGCAGGGCTGTGGATGGCGGTCGAGCACGATGCCGGGCTGGCCCCCGAGGCAGTGCTGGCCGACCTCAACGACCTGACACAGCAGGTCAGCCAGGGTTTGCCGATGTTGCCGGTCGCCGAACTGGCCCAGCCGTTGTTGCGACGGATGAATGACCTGGGGTTCGCCCAGGACGACTTCACTCCGTTACGCCCTCAAGTCGCCTTGCTCAATAAAGTGCTGGAGCTGCGACGTGGCCAGCCGCTGTCCCTTGGGCTGATTGCACTGGAGTTGGCCAAACGACTGGAAATCCCGCTGGTGGGCGTCAACTTCCCCGGGCACTTCCTGTTGCGGGTTCCCGGTGCAGATCATCTGCTCGACCCTTGTGGCGGGCGCCGGTTATACCCCAACGACTGCCGTGAACTGCTGCATCGTCAGTACGGCCCGAACATGAAACTCAGCGCTGACCATTTACTGACGGCTGACCCGGTGCAGATGATGCAGCGCCTGTCGCGAAACCTGCGTCAGCTGCACCTGTCCCACGATGACTACATCGGTGCCCTGATCGACGCCGAACGCGTACTGGAACTGGGCAACGCCAACGCCGCCGACTACCTGGCCAGGGCCAGCCTCTATCAACGGCTGGACTGTCCGAATGCCGAGCGATTTGATCTGGAGCATGCGCTGTTGCTCAGCGACGACCCGATCCAGCGAATTCGCCTGACGGAACGGCTGGGGCATTTGCCACCCAACTCGATAGTCCACTGAACCCCTGTGGGAACGGGCTTGCTCGCGAAAGCGGTGTGTCAGCCAAGTAGATGTCGACTGACACGACGCCTTCGCGAGCAAGCCCGCTCCCACATTTTTATGGGGTGAAGCTTTATGGGGTATCAGGCTGGTTGGCCGGGTGGGCCTTGATGAACGCTGGATGGGTGGCTGCCAGTGCCGCTACTCGGCGAATTCGTGGATACGCTTCGAGGGAAATATTGAATCGCTCGGCCGCGTACAGCTGGGGGATCAGATAGACATCCGCCAATCCCGGTTCGTCGCCAAAGCAATAACCCTTCTCACCGATCAACTGCTCCACCGTCGCCAGCCCCTGGCTGATCCAGTGCCCGATCCACTCCACCACTTGCGGCTCGTCATGACCCAATTGGCGCAGCTTGTTGAGCACGCTGACGTTATGCAATGGATGCACGTCGCAACCAATCACCGCCGCCACACCGCGCTCATGGGCGCGGGCGGCAAGGTCTTTGGACAGCAGCGGCACCTGTGGATAACGTTCTTCCAGGTACTCGATGATCGCTGGCGACTGAATCAACAGATCGCCTTCGTCCGTGCGCAGAGCCGGCACCCGCCCCTGCGGGTTGATGCCCAGGTAAGGCGGCTGCCGATGTTCGCCACCTTGCGGTGCAATCAGGTTGATCGGCAGCGCCTGGTAGTCCAGGCCCTTGAGCGCCAATGCGATTCGCACCCGAAAAGACGAGGTCGAACGGTAGTAGGTATAGAGTTCCATGACCCGATCCTCTTAGCGCGCCGACAGCACTTTGCCGCGGCATTCGCCGAAACCGATAGAGGCAAAACCTTCACGGCTGCAACGGGCACGCAGGATGATTTCGTCGCCGTCTTCCAGGAATTTACGCACCTCGCCCGACGCCAGTTCGATCGGCTTTTTACCGCCCTCGGTGATTTCCAGCAGGCTGCCGAACTGACCGCTTTCGGGACCGGACAAGGTGCCCGAGCCGAACAGGTCACCGGCCTGCAACTGGCAACCATTGACGCTGTGGTGCGCGACCATTTGCGCCACGGTCCAGTACATGTGTTGGGTGTTGCTGAGCGTCAGGCGATGGGCCGGCAACTTCTGCTCGCGCAGGCCTTCGGTGAGCAGTAGCACTTCGAGTTCGATGTCGAAACCGCCAACGGCTTGATCGCGCTTGTCGAACAGGTACGGCAGCGGCTGCGGATCGCCTTCAGGGCGCGCAGCTTGCGGACGACGGAACGGCTCCAGCGCTTCGGCCGTCACCACCCACGGTGAAATGCTGGTGATAAAGCTTTTCGACAGGAACGGCCCCAACGGCTGGTATTCCCACGCTTGAATGTCACGCGCCGACCAATCGTTGAGCAAGCAGAAACCGGCGATGTGATCAGCGGCATCACCGATGGCGATCGAGTCGCCCATCTCGTTGCCTTGGCCAATCCAGATGCCCAGTTCCAGTTCGTAGTCCAGACGCGCGCACGGACCAAATGTCGGCTCGGTCTGACCGGCCGGCAAGGTCTGGCCTTTCGGACGGCGAACGTCAGTACCGGACGGACGAATGGTCGAAGCGCGGCCGTGATAACCGATGGGGACGTACTTGTAGTTCGGCAGCAGCGGGTTATCGGGGCGGAACAGTTTGCCGACGTTTTGCGCGTGCTCGATACCGACGTAGAAGTCGGTGTAATCGTTGATTTTAGCTGGCAGGTGCATCTCGCAATTCGCCGCCAAGGGCAGCAGTTTTGCGCCTTGGGCTTCGATTTTTCCGTGCAGGGTGCTGCCTTCGGTGAACAGTTCCAGCAGACGTTGGCGCAAGGTAACGCGAGCGTCGCGACCCAGTTCGAAAAACGCATTCAGTTGACCGCCACGGGTCGCTTCGACGGCCGCTTTCGCAGCACCATCGAACAGCCCGGCCTCCAGCGCCGCCTCCAGATCAAAAATATGCTCGCCGATCGCCACACCGCTG
Source organism: Pseudomonas sp. C9 (assembly GCF_002000165.1). Taxonomy (NCBI): domain Bacteria; kingdom Pseudomonadati; phylum Pseudomonadota; class Gammaproteobacteria; order Pseudomonadales; family Pseudomonadaceae; genus Pseudomonas; species Pseudomonas sp. C9. The sequence continues at coordinate 2,073,037 of NZ_MPAK01000001.1, forward strand.
CGCGGGGCTGAACCGTTCACGCTGAACACACCCAACGGCAGGTTTTGCAGCGGGAAATCGGTGTGGCCGTTGGCGGAGGCAACCCAGCTACGAGTGATGGAAGTCTGAGTCATGGGTTATCTCCGGGTCGGGTCGAAAGTGGCAGGCAGCGTGGCCCAGCAGGCATCGTAGTTTGTTTGCAGTTGCGGGCAATCCAGGGCGAAACGGCTCGGGCGCAATACCTGGCTGGTCTCGAACATGAAGGCCATGGTGTTGTCGATTTTCGCTGGCGCCAGTTCCGCATTGATCGCCTTGGTGCAGGTTTCACCGTCGGGACCGTGTGCACTCATGCAGCTGTGCAAGGACGCACCGCCGGGCACAAAGCCTTCGGCCTTGGCATCGTATTCGCCTTTGATCAGCCCCATGAACTCGTTCATCAGATTGCGGTGGAACCACGGTGGACGGAAGGTTTTCTCGGCGACCATCCAGCGTGGCGGGAAGATCACGAAGTCCAGGTTGGCCAGGCCATGCACGCTGGTCGGCGACGTCAGGACGGTGAAAATCGAAGGGTCCGGGTGATCGAAACTGACCGTGCCGATGGTATTGAAACGGCGCAGGTCATATTTGTATGGCACGTTATTGCCATGCCAGGCGACGACGTTGAGCGGTGAATGATCCAGCTCGCAGCCCCACAATTGACCGAGGAATTTCTGCACCAGCGTGGTCGGCTGCTTGAGATTTTCGTAATGCGCAACCGGCGTCAGGAAGTCCCGCGGGTTGGCCAGGCCATTGCTGCCGATCGGCCCCAGGTCCGGCAGACGCAACGGCGCGCCGTGGTTCTCGGCGATGTAACCGCGCGCTTGCGGGTCGAGCAGTTCGACGCGAAATTTCAGCCCACGTGGCAATACGGCGATTTCCAGTGGTTCCAGATCCAGCACGCCGAGCTCGGTAGCAATTCGCAAGCGCCCCTGCTCCGGCACCAGCAGCAGTTCGCCGTCAGCGTTGAAGAAAACGCGCTCCATGGAGCGGTTGGCGCGGTAGCTAAGGATGCTGATCCCGGTCGGTTTTTCCGCGCCCGAGTTGGCGGCCATGCTCACCAGCCCATCGATGAAATCGGTCGGCTCGGTGGGGATGTCCAACGGGTTCCAGCGCAGGCGGTTGGGCGTCACTTCACCCAATGGGCCGCCGGCCAGTTGCCGATCCAGTTTGACGAACGCCGGGTGATTGGCCGATGGCTGAATGCGGTACATCCATGTGCGCCGCGCTTCACTGCGAGCCATGGTAAACGCGGTGCCGGAGAACAATTCGGTGTAGAGGCCATAGGGGGCTTTTTGCGGGGAATTCTGGCCGACGGGCAGTGCGCCGGGCAACGCTTCACTGCTGAACTCGTTGCCGAAGCCTGACTGGTAAGCCAGCGCTGGCGCGGTTGAATCAGGGTTCATGGAGCCTCCTGAACAGGGAGTAGGCAGTGGCCTGTCGCTCTGTTGCAGAGGTTCGGCACGCCTGGGTTATTTTTATCGTAATTTGATTACGCATAACGTAATTTGATTGGTATTGACCGTCAAGCTATAAAGACGCCCATTCGTCCCGGGATCAGACCGCCTCCATGGAAACGCCGCGCAACAACGACAAGCAGAAAGTCCGCTCGGCCGAGGTCGGCACCGACATCCTCAAGGCCTTGGCACAGTTGTCGCCATCGACCTCGCTGTCGCGCCTGGCCGAACACGTGCAGATGCCGGCGAGCAAGGTCCATCGCTATCTGCAGGCGCTGATCGCCAGCGGCTTTGCCGAGCAGAACACCGCCACCAACCACTACGGCCTCGGGCGTGAAGCCTTGCGCGTCGGTCTTGCCGCACTCAACAGTATGGATGTGCTGAAAGTCGCTGCCCTGCCGTTGGCCGAACTGCGCGATGAACTGAACGAAACCTGCTTTTTGGCGGTGTGGGGCAATCAGGGTGCGACCGTGGTTCACATCGAACCGGCGGTGCGCGCGGTGACGGTGGTGACGCAGTTGGGTTCGGTGTTGCCATTGCTCAGTTCATCCACCGGTTTGGTGTTCGGCGCGTTTCTGCCAAAGCGTGAAACCGTCGACTTGCGCGAGCAGGAACTGCAAACCGCCAACGTTCATACGCTGGCGGACGATCAGGCCTACACGGCATTGTGCGAACAGATCCGCGAGCGCGGTCTGCATCATGTGCACGGGTTGCTGATGCCCGGTGTCGATGCGTTGTCAGCGCCGGTATTCAATGCCGTCGGGAATGTTGCAGCCGTCATGACCATTGTCGGCCCGACGTCGTTGTTCCACGCAGACGAAAACGGCCCGGCGGCGCAGCGATTGCTGGCGGCGACGCGGGCCGTGAGTTGGCGGATGGGGTATGAGCCAGGCAGTCAAGCAACGACTCCCTGACTCAACGGGCTAATGCATTAACGCACGAGCGTTTGACTGGCTTCCTCTCCACGTTCGCTCAACACGTCCTGAACGATTTCCAGAAATATTTCGTGGGGGACTTTCTGACCCGTTGCCTCAGAAACCAAATCGGCCAGTTTTTTTGCGTCCTTGGCAAAATCGATCAGCGTTTTCTGCGTGGTTGTAATCGCCTGCCTGCCCAGTTCTTTGTATTTGCCATAACCCAATGTGGCCAGATCAATCAGGGCATCCTTGAAATGGCCAATGGCTTTGCGGTCATCGCCATCGTGATAAGCCTGGGCTCCGTCCAGAATATTCTTGGTGATCTGTATGGCGCTGACCACCAGGCCCAGCGGCGGAATAACCAGGCTGACAATTTGAGCCGCCAGAATCACGGCGTTGTACGTCAAACCTGTAATGATCTCAGCCAGACTGGTGGTCTGCGCATCCACATCACTGATGACGCGCAGGATCATTTGATCGTAGGACCTGGAAAAGTCGCGAACACGACTACCCACTTGCAGTTCAGGTGGGTTCACACTGCGCGTCGATGCCTCCAGTTCGTCGAAGTAATTGCTGACGGCACGTTGATCGGTGTAGTGAACTCGCCGAGTGTAGTACTCGCGTAATCCGTTGAAACGAACCGATGCATCGAAGTTCCTCAGCGGACGAAACCATAAGCCATCCGGGGCTTGCGGGGTGTACAACCAATCCTCGTTTTTACCTCCGCTCATGCGTCGAAAAACATAGACCCCTTCTACGGGACGGCGACGCCCCAGATGCAACTGGTACACGCTGTCTTGCATGACGGGATAGTCGCCTATTGGATTTGGAATCTGCGGATTGGCAAAAGTCAGACTATGCACAATATTCAGCAAATGAGAACGTACCTCGTAGTTCATTCGCCCCTGGAAGTATTCGGACAATATGGCCCGCTGCATCTCTGCAATCTGGCGCTGATAGTGGACACCGCGTCGAAATGCATAGGATTTATCGGCCGGGCTCAAATAAACCAACTTCAGCATATCAATGTATTTTTCACCCGGTCGCAACGACCGCGACCAACTGGCCAGCTCCAGAATATTAAGAGTCTTGACCGGCGGGTGTGCCGAATTCAACGTGAATCTTGGATACCTGTCCGGCAGCGGATTTTCACTTTCATGCGCATAAAAAGCTTTCTCGGCGACAATAATAGAAGTGAGGGACGCTTTCTCCGTCGGACTGAATTCAATCATGATCAAATCGGGATCGATTATCACATTTTCTCCACGACGCCTTAATGCTTGCTCCGCGGTATGCTTTATTAAGTCATAGGTAAACTTATTATAAGAAATCAACGCATGATCACGCGCCTCAATCGTGTAGAGCGCCTTGAGTTCCGTATTGAGTCGTGCAAACCGTTCGCGCTGAGAGCGCTCTACATTACGATAATTTTGTGGCGCCAGTTCCGCTACCTCAAAAGCCTCCCAGCGAATATATTCGGAGACCACTCCAACGAGTGGTTGACCTGCTTTAGGCGCATCCAACTCGACCAGTCTTACAGCGTCATCTGTCCAGTGCCGTTTGTTCTGCACCAGATCGCGAAAGAACTGTTGAGCCGTTTCCCGATAACGACTACCGACATGCACATCAATGAAACCGGACGATTTTTCTGCCCACTTGCGCACTTTAGCGCCCATTTCCACCAGGGAATTGAACGGGTACCAGACCTGTCCATCGGGCGTGTCGAGTGCATACAAGAGGCTCGGTCCGTCGGGGTGTGCTCGTTCGCTGATAACGAACATTTCCTTCATCGGGGCGCCGGAACCTGGGAGAACAACGCCACGAACAAAAAGACTCGGGTCGCCCTGAAGGTAACGTGTTACCCATTCCTGGTGCCGACGATGCAAATTGATCTCGACACTCGCGCAAAAAAGCGTGAACTCGATTTGCCTAGCCAGACGCTCCTGCATGGCTTGGTTTATTTCGGCAGGCATTCCCTGGATCATCATCAGGCAGTATTCGGAACGCATATCCACGGAAGCGAACCAGCTTTCAAGCCGCAGCGGCATCAACCCGGTCGTGTTTCCACCTTCAAAACTCATCTCATGGAATTTTTTTTCGTGCGCACCGAAAATCGCGAGTTCCGTCAGTGTTCTTCGATCTTTCTGGATGATCTCGCGACCGCCGACTGTAAAAGCATGCGAGGTAGTAACCACGATTGAGTCAGGGTCCTGGCTGACTCCCGTCGCGCTGTCCAGCCACGCACGAACACGCTGATTGGCGTAAGCCTTGAGCGAGACCCGAGGCCCCATTAATTCGTTAAGTTGTTTCTCACTCTCGATCAACGCTGCCTCAAGCACCAGAAACCGCTGAACATACTCGTCACGGTAACTTTCTTGCCACATCTTCAGCCGCGCGTCTCTTTGGCTTATCAGGTTGTTTATTAAGCTCACCAGGTCATCCTTACTGGTAACGACAATGACAACACGCCATTCATCGACCTATAAAAACTAACCTCAAGCGTTAAAACCAAACACCCAAAAGTTCTTTCATCCTATGTAAGAAACAAAACCAATTAAATCAATAAATAAACAGACAACTATAAAGACAACATAGATTGCGCAACACTGTAACAAGCGAAAGATCTACTTCCAGCCCAACAATCCGAGCCTCTCAGCCTTCGCCACTGCTTGAGTTCTACGCTCAACATTCAACTTTCCGTGAATTCGCCTAGCATGAGTCTTTACAGTATGTAACGAGATAAACAATTGCTCGGCAATCTGTTGATTCGAATTACCTTGAGCAATTAACTTGAGCACCTCTACTTCACGCTGACTAAGGGGGTTTACTTCACCCACTTGCGTGAAAGCTTGCGGCCCGTCTCTCGCAACCTCCAACGCCAGGAAAAGATCAGGTTTGCGCAATTGCAACTCGTGCAGCGCCTGGCGCAGTCCATGACGCTCGGACAGATCCTGCCCTTTGCGTAACGACTCTTGAGCCGCTGCCGTGTCTGCGTTCAACCACTCGACTTGCGCAATGGCGAACATCAGTTCGATTTCCAGTACCGGCAACGCGCAACGTTGCGATTGTTCGATGGCTTGTGCCAGATGAATGAGCGGGTCAATGGCCTGGCCGAGATCGACCTTTGCCAGCAGCAATAAATAGTCGATTCTGGCAATCAGCATCAACGTCGAGGGAGGTGCCTGCCGCGCCTGCGGGCCACGGTAGTGGCGCAGTACCCGCGTAAGCGCCTCATGGGCCAGATCAGCGCGTCCCTGCTGTAGCCAGAAATGGCTGCTGACCTGCAACAGAGCTCCCCGGTAAACGGTATCCGGACATTGCCGCTGCTGCATCAGGCGCTCAGCCTCGCGCAGATGAACGAACGCCTGGGCATAGTCTCGCCGGTTCGCCGCCAACTGGGCCAAACCGATATAGCCGTACAGCACCCGTTTGTCATGGTTACGCAAACAGATCTGTAAACCGTTTTCAAAATATTCAAAAGCTTGTGCATCAAGCCCCTGGCACAACATCAAGCGGCCACGATGCAGGGCTATCCGCCCCAACAATGGCTCGGCGATACGCTGCTCCGCTAGCAGGTCGTGAACGTTCTCGAGCAGGTTGGCGGCGCGCCGGGGAGCGCCACGCAACTCCAGCAGTTGCGCATGATCGAGCTCCAGCACCCCCTCAAACACCAGTGACCCTTGTGCTCGCGCAAGGCACAGCGCTTCGCGGTTCAAGGCTTGAGCGACATCGAGTTCGCCCCTCAACAGAGCTTGTTGCGTCAATCCCGACAGACACATCAGGCGCACGGTCCACAGCTCGGCGCCGAGGTGGGCCAAGGCCTCTTGCAAGTGCTCGCAAGAGCGGCTCATCAGGCCCTGCAAATGCATCAACCAGCCTTGTTGTGCTTGCCAGCGTGCAATCAGTTGCCGCTGTTGCCAGGCCGACGGTTGAGGGGCAAATCGCGATAGATGCTCGATGCACTCGGCGGCCAGATCGAATCTGCCGGCAAACAACAACGCGGCGGTAAACAACCCGACCAATTGCGGCGAGCCGAGCGTCAGTTCGTCGCCGTGCTGCTCATGCAAACGCAGCAACAGGACCACTGTCTGCTCCTCGAATAGATGCTCGAAACTGAAGTGCTGCAGCAGGCTGACCGCGACTTCGAATTCTTCGGCCAGCAAGGCCTGCTCGAAGGCGGCTTTCCAGTCCTGTTCAGCCGTGAACCATTGGCAGGCACGTCGATGCCAGGAACGACCGGCCGGCCATTGCTCATTGCGTATCGTGTGAGTGAGCGGAGCGAAAATTTGCAGCCAGTCTGCCGAGTCCTGCCAAGGCTCGATAAAGCAGCCCAGTTCCTGCAACACCTTCAGGTACGCGCAGCCTTCACCGGCCCCAAACAGGTGATCGCAAAGGCTTGCATTGAAACGTGGCAAATGCGCCAGGACCCGCCAGACCTCCGCCAATTCCGGGGTCAGCACAGCGAACAACTCGTGCTCCAGGTAATCAAGCAACGTGTCCGTTTGCCCTTGAAGTGTGTTGTTGCGCGACCAATCACATTTTTGCAGCAGCGCAATCCGTACGCCCGCACACCAGCCGCCACTGCGCTGGATGATTTTACTGGCGGCGTTGTTGGCGTCTGCCTGCGGCAGATGGCGCAACAGTGCGGCGATCTCGGTTTGATTGAAGGCCAGCGTCGAGTGCTCACATTCATACAATTCGTCATCGAGCAGCAACCGCGGCCAGTTGCATTGCGGGCGCCGACGAGCGCCCATCCACCAGGTCAACATCGGGCTGCTGACCGCCAGCATGCGATCCAGCAACAAGTCCAGTTCGGGGTTCGGGACGCGGCAATAGTCGTCGAGAAACAGCCAGGTCGGCGTCTGCAATCGCGCCAGTTGCCCCAGCAATTCAGTTTCGCCTGACGAGGCCAGCCCCAGCGTCTCGGCCAGACGTTGTCGAAAATCAGCGGTGCTCATTGCCACGCCAGACAACGGCAACCAACACACACGACACTGCGGCGGTGCCTGCAACAGGCATTCGGCGAGCAGTGCGGTCTTGCCACTGCCCGCTGGTGCGCAGAGCAATTTCACCCGCGCCGTGGAGGCCAGCAGCGGCTCGGTCAAACGCTCACGCGACAGATGATGGGAGGACAGTCTGGGCAAAAATCCAGAACGGTCCAGACACGGAGTCATGGCGGTCATTGCGGCGTGCCTTTTTATAATTGTCCGCCAACCCTAGACCTGTCCAAGCCGCTTGTTGAGAAGTATTCAGCACGCTGATTGGCGCCCATAAAAAAGGCGACCAAGCGGTCGCCTTTTGTCCTGCGAAGGTATCAGCTCCGTTACCGAACCCCTTCGGCACGCAACGCCGAGGGAGTGAAGTCGTTAACCTTGGCTTCAAAGGCAAACTCAAAACTGTGTTTCTCTTCGTTCTTCATGCCCAGTGCAATGTACCGGCCGGCAATGATGTCGTAGAGCGCTTCCAGCGTGTAGGCCTGGGCCTGGTGATCGTAGTAATACTGAGCGTGACCCTCCGCCACTCGCCACAGTTGCCCGCGACCGTCGTAGTGATCCACCAGCGCCACTTGCCAGCTATCTTCGTCGATGTACATGTGGCGCTTGGCGTAGATGTGGCGCTCGCTCGGCTTGACCGTGCCGATCACTTCCCAGACGCGGTGCAGTTCATATCGGGTCAGGTCCTGGTTAATGTGGCCGGCCTTGACGATGTCGTCGTACTTGAGGCTCGGCGAATCCAGTTTGTAGCTGTTGTAAGGGATGTACATCTCCTTCTTGCCGACCAGTTTCCAGTCGTAGCGATCGGGTGCGCCGGAGAACATGTCGTAGTTGTCGGAGGTACGCAGACCATCAGCAGCGGTGCCCGGGCCGTCATAGGCCACTTGCGGGGCACGACGCACACGGCGCTGGCCGGCGTTGTAGATCCACGCCAGACGCGGCTCTTTCACCTGATCGAGGGTTTCGTGCACCAACAGTACGTTACCGGCCAGGCGTGCCGGTGCGGTCACCGACTGTTTGAAGAAAGTCAGCACGTTGGCGGCTTTGTCCGCGTCCATGTCCTTCATCAGTTGCGGGACGGCGATTTCTTCCTCGAAGCGGATCGGCGTGTAGCTGCCGTTGGTTTGCGGGGTCACCTGGGTGATGATGCGTTTGAGGTTGCCGCCGTGGTAACGGGTGATGTGGTTCCACAACACTTCGACGCCATTCTTGGGAATCGGGAATGCGTAGTAACGGTTGCCGGTGAAACCCGCCAACCCGTTACCGTCATTGATGGTGCTCACGCTCAGTGCACTGCGCTTGGCTGACTCGTAGATCTCTGGCGGCACGGCCACAGTGCGGTGGGTCGGGTAGACCGGAATCTTGTAGGTTTCCGGGTAGCGTTTGAACATCGCCACCTGGCCTTCCGACAACTTGTCCTTGTACTTGTCGACCGTTGCGGGGGTGATTACAAACAGTGGTTTTTCGTTGCCGAACGGGTCAGCCAGAAAACCTTTGCTGTCCACCGCACCGGCGTTTTTCGGGATGCCGCCGGTCCAGGCCGGAATAGAGCCGTCAGCGTTGCCGGCCTTCTCGGCACCCAGCGGCGTGAGGCTGGTGCCCAGTTTGTTGGCTTCTTCCGGCGACACCGCCGCCATCACGTTGACAGCCAGCAAGCTCAGGGCCAGGGCGCCACATTGCAGAATCATCTTGCGCATTGAAATCATCCTTTCTCAGCCAGATCAGAAGTTCACGCCGAAGCTCAGCGCCACGAAGTCGCGGTCTTCGAGGACGTTGAAGTCACCACCAAAAAAGTCGGTGTAGCTCAGGCTCGCGGTATAGGTGTTGCGGTAGTCGGCATCGACACCGACGCTGACCGCCTTGGCGCCTTCGTTGAACAGCCCGTTGGGGCCGTAGCCGGCGACATCGTGCGACCAGGACAGGTTGGGTTTGAGGTTGATCCCGGCGAACACGTCGGCGTAATCAAGGATTGCCCGCGCGCGGTAGCCCCAGGAGGTCGAAGTGACAAACCCGTCAGTTTCGCCACCAAAACCGTATTGCCCGTAGACCGAATCACGGCCGTAACGCAAGTGACTGCGTCCCTCCAGGCCACCGACATGAACCACCGCCGCTTCGCCGACCACGGTGAGCCGCTGAGCCCCCAGTACCTGATCGAAGAACTGCGTCAGCGAGCTCTGGATTTGCGTGACTTCCTTGCGACGGTAGCCTTTGTTGTCGGCACCGGGCGTCGAGACGATCGGCGATGCCAGACCACCGGCAATCGGGTTGAGCATCGCCAGTGTCAGGTCGTTGGTGTTGACCTGTACGGGCGCGTTCGGGCGATAGCTGATCTCGCCACTCCACGCGGTACCGGTGGACAACGTGGTGGAGAAACTCGCGCCATAAAGACGAATGTCCTCCGGATAATCGAGGTAATACTGACCGTGTCCCAGCATCACACTTTGCGCCAGCCCCGAGCCGCTGCCAGGTGCCAGCCGGTTGGCGGCGGCGACCATGCCCGGCAGGCTGGCCAGTGTCGATGCGCCTGCGGTGACGGTGCCCACCGTCGGTGAGCGGCTGTGGTAGTTCATGAAATACAGGCCGTACTCGGTGTCATCACCGAGCCAGCGCAATGCCGTACCCCACTGCCCGGAATCCCGCGCATCGCGGTCGCCGCCACGGGGAACGACCACACCTTCGCGAGTCACCAGAATCGGTTGGCCGAACGCAGCGGCCAGCGGTGCCAACGGGGCAATCGCGGGATTGCCGACGGTGTAATTGTTGTTGCAACCATCGGCCGCCACGTCGACCGCGAAGAACGTGCCGCAGTTGTCGAGAACGGTCTGGTCCCACTCCAGTTGGTAGAAACCTTCGACCGAGAGCTGATCCGTCAGGCCTTGGGAAACGTACAACATGTTTACCGGGATCAGGCCTTCCTTGATCTCGGCGCCCGGACGACGAAACGCAGAAACGTCGATCGGGTTGATGCTGTTGATCGAGTTGCCGATGAAGGTACTTTCCCCCCAACTGACCACTTGCTTGCCGGCGCGCACGCTGCCTGGGCGGTCGACAATGTTGTAGTTGTGATAAACGAAGGCGTCGAGAATTTGCCCGCCGGAAGACTTGGCGCCTTCCTTGCGACCTTTGTTGCTGATCGGCTTGAAGTCACGGTCTTCATCTTCCAGTTCGAAGTCGTACCAGTACTTGCCTCGAACGAACACACCGGTGTCGCCGTATTTCAGTTCGAGGTCGTGAATCCCTTTGAAGATTTTGGAAAAGGTTTCACCCTTGCTGAAGTTCAGCCGCCCGTCATCACCGGTCGATGACTGCCCGGTCCCGCCGTTCACGGTGCCGACCAAAGACTTGTCGGCATCGCGCATGCCCCAACTCGCGCCGATGGACAGCGAGGAGTCAAACGTCCCCTCGATCTCCCCAATGTTGAATGAAACAGCCTGCGCCTGGGCACAGCAACCCAAGGCCACCGCAGCGGCCAGCGCTTGCGGCGTGAAGATGGCGCGCATTGTTGTTTTTGTCATGCGTCTTCCCCGGTGAGTGACAGAAGGCCCCACCCTACTGCCGCAACCCGAGAGCGATAAGCGCACCAAGGAGGTATTCGGGATGTACCTCTAAAGGATGAATGGCCCGCAGGGACGCGGGTTTGCGCAGGGTATGGATGGGCTGGATGGCGGGTTATCAGTCAGATGCATGCGACCACGTAGCCGCCATGAAAATCCAGGACTGTTGCTGGGGCTGCAACACTGCATGTCGCGAATCGCTATTTTTCCTTTTAGGTCAGGGGCTTATTCTTGCCGGGCTTTCAGGGGCAACCCGCTGAAGCACGAATCCAGATGAATCGATGCTTATCGATTGATCGCCCTGTGTACACAGACGTTGTTTTGTAGCTCCTGATCCAACGTCTTATTTGGCCGCTGCGTTTGCAGCGGCCTTTTTTATGTCTGTTGAAAAGCCGATCGTCCTGTTCTACGAGAAACATCCGAAAGCCACATGGGAAATTTCTTCTTGTACAGAAGTATTCCGACTCGCTTGCTTTAGCCTGCCGAAACTTCACTCAATCTCACACACACTTACTTACAGCCCAATCAGAATCATGCACCAAAGTTTTGCTGTAACTTGAAACAAGTCGACCGTAAGCCGACAAACGGAAATCAGTACAAACCGAATATTTTCACCACCCCATCAATCCCCCATTCAACAAGCACGTTCAAAAGGATATGAATATGCAAAAACCCCCAACATGGGAGTTGACCGAAGCTGTTCACACGACTGCAATTGCCCCTTTACACATGCGCATCGTCCCTGCTACTTCATCAGTCATTCCCCACAGCGGCACGTTTGGCCATCACAACCCCCAACATATTGTAATTGCGAACTCAGATAAAATAGAAACCACCAAAAAGTCGATTGAACAAGCACATCAAACCCGCGCTCATCAACTACCACAAACCATCGAACATGAACTCGCCACCACAAGACTGGAGTTCTCCAATCAACCTCTTTCTCCAGTAGACGCGATCATTCGTGAACTAGGTGTTCGTAACACTCTTCTGCATCGAAAGACCACTGACCTCCATCAAAAAACCAATCTCGCCAATCAGTTTTATGGCGGTGATCCGTTAGGCCGAAACTTGGTTGAGTTCTATCAAAAAGCAACTACCATGGAACAACGGGTCATGCCCAGCGGTATTGCAATGAACACCTGGGCGGCCTCATACGCTGCTGCATACGAGGCCAGGCTACTCGCGCAATCCATTCAGATACTGAACCAGCAACACGTGCAGGTACTTAATTGGCTGGCTGCAGTACAAGCTAATGACCAAACGCAAGCGGCGGCGGCAGAAGCCCAACGAGTAGCTGCCGAAAGCACCAGGATCGTAGCCGAACAGCAACGCCTGAAAGCAATAGCTGATGCAGCACGTCGGGAACAAGAACAAGTCTGGTTGCGCGAACAGGCTCGGCTTGCAGCACTGGCGGAAACCGAACAGTTAGCTATCGAGCAAGCTAGAAAGGCTGCCGATAAGGCGCGCGCCGCGCAACTTAAGGAGCAGGCCCAGGCTCAAGAAAATGCACGAATCGCAACATTTATAACAGCGTTGGCCGAGGCGCAAGCAAATGCACAAGCTGCCGCAGAGCATTTCGCAGCCGAACAGGCTCGTCTACAAGATGAAATGGAGCAACGAATCGAGCAGATACAAAAGAAAGGCAGAGCCTGGAGATTCGCTGGAAAGTCACTGACACGGATCTGCGCTACTACACTCATGAGATACGAGAACTAGATCGTTACAGGGCATTCGGATATAGCGACAGCGCATCCCCTTCCGACGAGTCTCAAATATGGAACAATTCACATACGGCTACTCTTGAGGACTACAAGCTAGGAAGCGAACTGTCACTTTTGTATAACGAAGAAGCAATTGCAGCAATGAATGCACAAGACCAAAGAGAGTACGAAAAAGACATGAGGAGTTTCGAATGATGAACACTGTCGAACAAATCATCAAAAACGAATCGGTAGAAGATGTAGTTTCGTTTTTCGCACTTTTCAGATCTGCCCAAGACGTCGACAGAATGTATAGTCGCCACCGTCAGGAGATAGTTTTAAACGGCGAACTGGTAAACACTTACAACTCGCTTTTCAGCAATGGCGTACTGATTAGCGACAAAAATGGAAAAACCGTTAAGGGACCTAACTGGAAGACCCCAAAATTTATGACCGAAAATAAATACTCTTAACAAGCGATTCAGCCACCAAGCCTGAGCTTGGTGGCTCCACGAATTAAAGCGAATACTTCTGCAAATTCCCCATCATTTCCTTCAGCGCCTCAATATTGTCCTTCGGATGCGCCGCGCCCTCGAAATCACAAATCTGCTCCCACTGCGCCGCCACATCTTCCGGAGAGAAACCCACTCGCGGATCAAAACCCGCACCCAGGCTGCGTTCCCAGCGCACCTTGCCCATCCAGCCGCCACCCACTTCAAACAACCCGGAAGTCTCCTTGCAGTTTTCACTGGCCAGATACACCACCAGCGGGCTGACCAATTCCGGTTTGAGTTGCTCGAACACTTGCGGCGGGATCAGGCCTTCGGTCATGCGCGTGCCGCCGGTAGGCGCGATGGCGTTGACGAGGATGTTGTTCTTGCGACCTTCGATGGCGAGAGTTCGCGTCAGGCCGTACAGGCCGAGTTTGGCCATGCCGTAGTTGGACTGGCCGAAGTTGCCGTAGATGCCCGAGGTCGACGCAGTGAAGATCACGCGGCCATAGTTTTGCTCGCGCATGTGCGGCCAGGCGGCGCGGGTGACTTTGTAGGCGCCTTCGACGTGGACGCGGTAAACCAGGTCCCAGTCGGCGTCGTCCATTTTGTGGAAGGTCTTGTCGCGCAGGATCCCGGCATTGTTGACCACCACATCGATACGGCCAAAAACGTCGAGCGCGTGCTGGACGATTTTGTCGCCGTCGGTAACGGAGTCATGGTTGGCTTCGGCGGTACCGCCCGCCTCGCGAATTTCGGCAACCACGCGGTCTGCCGCCGACGCATTGGCGCCTTCCCCTTGCGCCGAACCGCCGAGATCGTTGACCAGCACTTTGGCGCCCTGTTTGGCAAACAGCAGCGCGTGTGCCCGGCCCAAGCCGCCGCCAGCGCCGGTAACGATCACGACTTTATCTTCGAAGCGCACAGACTCATTCATTGGAAAACTCCAGCAGGCCAAGGGGACAATGAGTCCGAGTGTCAGGCACGGCGCTGCTGGTCACAATAAACAGGGGTGAGGCTGAATGGTGCTCGATAAGGCAGGGGGATAATCAGGACCACGCGACCCTGCGCGGCGGCAAAATCAGCCGATCGCGAAACTCCAGGTAATGCTTGAGCACTTGCGTCGGCGCCTCGGTCTGCGGGTAATGGCCAATCTCGGCCAGCAGGACCGTGTCCGGATTGGGGATCAGCTCCCGATAGCGTGTGACCATGTGCGCGCCGGAAATCGGATCGGCCTCGCCATCAATGACGCGCAGCGGTACTTCACCGCGTTGCATGGCCGCGACCCAACGCTCGCGCTGGACACGCCGCTCTGGAATATAGGCGATAAGCTTGTGCATGATCCGCGGGCCGTGATTGCTCTCGACCAAGCTCCAGAAGTCATCCATTTCACTTTCAGTTGGCCGGGTCATCCGCCCGAAAATCTGCCGAAAACTCTTCACCAGCGCATCTCGCGTGAACGCGCGGCCAATCATCCAGCCCAAAGGGCTGAGCAACAGTTTTTGCGCCAGCAGCGGGCGATGGGTTTCGGGAAACAGGCCGCCATTGAGGAACACACAACTGGCAATGTGAATGCCGGTTTCGTAATGCCGGGCCAACAGTTCCTGCGCCACGCTGTCGCCATAGTCGTGGGCCAACACATGCACGGGCTGCGTAACGCTCAAATGCGCCAGCAATGCCTGCTGCAAGTCGGCCTGTTCGAGCAGGCTGTATTCGTGATCCACCGGTTTGGACGAGTCGCCAAAGCCGAGCATGTCGCACGCAATCACCCGATAGCGCTGCGCCAGTGGCTGCCAGAGGTAATGCCAGTCCCAACTGGCGGTCGGGAAGCCATGAATGAGCAACAGCGGCTCACCCTGCCCCGCCGTCCAGTAGCGGATAGTCTGACCACGAAAGATGAACGTCTGGCCGCGTTTGCGCCAGACACACAGGGGGATCTCGGCGAGTGGCATTAGAGTTTATAACCCGGGTCTTGTTGATCGAGTTTGCGTAGCAGCGCCGGCCAGGCCAGCGCGCCACCCATCCCTTGAGCACTTTTGGTAACACCGGCAATCATCGCCTTGGCACCCGCCAGAATCTGCGGTTCGATGGCGATCAATTCGGCACCGCCGTTTTGTGCCAGCACCTGGATATCGCAGGCGCGCTGGAAGGTAAACATCATCAGGAACGTGTCGGCGATGGTGCTGCCACAGGTCAGCAGACCGTGGTTGTGCAGCATCAGGAAATTGTTTTCACCGAGGTCGGCTTGCAGGCGCGCTTTCTCTTCATGGTTCAGCGCAACGCCTTCATAAGCGTGATAAGCCAGGCTGGACAGCACAAACAGGGACTGCTGACTGATCGGCAAAATGCCCTGCTTCTGCGCCGACACCGCCACGCCGGCTGCCGTGTGGGTGTGCAGCACGCAGACCACATCGTGGCGAACTTCATGCACGGCGCTGTGAATGGTGTAACCGGCCGGATTGATCTCGTAAGGACTGTCCATCAGTTTGTTGCCGGCTTGATCGACCTTCACCAGACTTGATGCAGTGATCTCATGGAACATCAGTCCAAACGGGTTGATCAGAAAGTCTTCAGTGCCCGGCACCTTGGCCGAGATGTGCGTAAAGATCAGGTCGTCCCAGCCATGGGCGGCGACCAAACGATAACAGGCGGCCAGATCGACGCGGGTTTGCCATTCGGCGGCGCTGACCTTATCTCTGACACTGTGGGGCGACTGGACGGGGGCAACATTCACGGCAAGACCTCCTGTTCTTATTGTTGTGCTGTCGTTACACCAGTCTAGTCAGCCCCCGGGCTTCGTGTAGTTGCATTGGCAGCCAGCTTGATGGCCGTGCGAGTCAGTGACGCAATGAGCTTGGATCCATGTCAAAGGACCGACGCTGGTAACCGTGTAGCAACAGATTCGGCGATTTCGCCAGAACCCTGACGGGCCTCGTTTTCACTGCAGAACGCTGACCAATTCCGCCAGCCACGGCTCGGCGTCGGTTTCCGGGGTCACCGTTTCGCTGGCGTCCAGACGTAGCATCGGCAGCACTTCGCGCAGCCCCAGTTCACTGAACAATTCACGCATCTGCTCGCCGCCGCCGCAGAAGGTGTCGCCATAGCTCGCATCGCCCAGGCCGATGACCGCGCCCGGCAGACCGCGCCATGCTGCGGGCAATTGATCGCGAATCATCGAATACAACGGTTGCAGGTTGTCCGGCAATTCACCCATGCCGGTGGTCGAGGTCACCGCCAGAAACGCTTGCGGTTCGAAAGCCAGGACATCGGCCAGTGACGCACGCGGGTTGTGCAGGGTTTCGAAACCGGCGGTTTTCAAAATATTCGCGGCGTGACGGGCGACTTCTTCAGCCGTGCCGTAGACCGAGCCGGAAAGGATGGCGACTTTCATCAATCTGATCCTGAAACTGAGTGAAAGACCGGATATTAACAGCACGACCTGTATTGTTCTTTTAGAATGCAGGCTCAATCAAACCGGAAAGGATTCTCCGATGATCAATGCTCAACTGCTGCAAATGGCAATCAACGCTTCCAACGACGGCATCGTGATTGCAGAAAAGGAAGGCGACCAGGACAACATCCTGATTTACGTCAACCCGGCGTTCGAACACCTGACGGGGTACACCAGCGAAGAGATCCTCTACCAGGATTGCCGTTTCCTGCAGTCAGGCGATCGGGATCAGCAAGCGCTTCCAACCATTCGCGAGGCGCTGAGCACGAAAGGCTCCTGCCGGGAAATCCTCAGGAACTACCGCAAGGACGGCACGCCCTTCTGGAACGAACTGTCGCTTTCGACGGTGAAAGATCCGGGCAATGGGCAGGTTTATTTTGTCGGGGTGCAAAAAGACGTCACGATTCAAGTCAAAGCGCAGCAGCGTGTTGCACAGCTGGAAACACAGCTGGCCGAGGCACTCGCCGAACTTGCTGCGCTGAAAGCGACGAACGGTGCAAACAAAACTTCGAATTAGTGGTCATTAACTACAATCACCAATGACTTTGTAACTACTACTTTCGAGCAAGCCATGCAACGTGACGCACTCCTGACCCAGGATGAACTGGACTTCATCCAGACCATGCAACACAACCCGCAACTCAATGTGCGGGATGCGACGTCGAGCTTGCTCGTTAATGGTGGATCGCAGATCCGTGATTTGCTCACGCGCCTCGCGGCTCATGAGCAAGTCACCATCCAGGCCAATTTCGAAAATCAGCAAATGACCTTTCCGCTGCATCTGGTGGAAG
The DNA here is from genome assembly GCF_002000165.1 of Pseudomonas sp. C9. Taxonomy (NCBI): domain Bacteria; kingdom Pseudomonadati; phylum Pseudomonadota; class Gammaproteobacteria; order Pseudomonadales; family Pseudomonadaceae; genus Pseudomonas; species Pseudomonas sp. C9. Next base: position 2,090,410 of record NZ_MPAK01000001.1, read on the forward strand.
ACGAGTTTCATGCGCTGCATTTGCGTTTGGGTGTACCGAGCATTTACGAAGACGGGCCGATGGTCCGACCCTGGCGCCTGGTGCTCGATGAGCCGGTGGCGCTGGAGAATGCCAAAGGCCAGCCCGGCACGATGTATGTGCACGAAGTCTCTTGCAAAGGGGTTTTGCTGGAAGTTCGCAACAAGACCAAACCACCCAAGCACTTCGCCTTGTGGTTCAGCCCTTCAGGCTATGAACGGATTGCGTTGCGCGGCACGTTTGAGCGTGAAACCGAGCACGGTTTCTATGCCTATGAACTGGGCCAGTCCGACAAAGATGAAACCGAGCGCCTGCGCCAGTTCATCCTTCAGCAGCATCGCCTGACACACCCTGCGTTGCATGTCTGAATCTCAGGTATCGAGGTTGCCCGCCAGGAACTGTTTCAGACGCTGGCGCATCACCGCGCCTTCATTACCCAGACAGCCAATCGACGAACCGGCCAGGCTTTCCTGAGCCAGTTCCGACGTATCCCCGGCAAGAAACAACTGGCAATCCAGGCTCATCGCCAGACGATTGAGCCGTCGTGGCAGATCAGTTGAAGGCACGTGATTGGAAAAAAGCACCAGCGCTTGCGGTTTTAGCTGCTGGCATACCAGCGGCAACTCATCGAATGGCTGACCAATCGTCAGCAGCCGAACCCCCATTTCATTACTGCTCACGAACAGAGCGGCCACCAACAACTCTAGTTCTCGGCACTGACCTGCTAATGCACTGACGATCACCCGCCGGGGTTGCGCGTTACGCATCAGCAGCAAACGTTGCAATACGCGAACTCGCAGAAACCCATCAAAAAACAGCCATTCGCTGGTGCAACCGAATTGATCCTGGCGTTGTAACAACAACTTCCAGAGCGGCATCAGAATGTCCTGAAAAACGACTGCCTGGGAGTAGGTGGAAAAAATCTGCCCGTAGACTTGATCCAGTTGAACATCATCAAAGGAACTCACCGCCGCTTGGACCTGTTGCTGCCAATGGGCGTAATCGGCCTGAACGACTTCCTTGGGGATGAACTGCGCCAGTGCCTTGGGAGGTTCGGTCCTGGCCAGAATCTTGCCAACCTTGCTGACCGCGACACCGCGGTCAATCCAGCCAAGGATGCTGCGAACCCTCTCGACATCGACCATCGAGTACAGTCGATGCCCACTTTCGGTGCGGGTGGGCTGAATCAGGCCATAACGTCGTTCCCATGCCCGCAGCGTGACGGGATTGATGCCCGTCAGGCGCGCCACCTCACGAATGGGAAACAGCTCTTCGCGATTGATGGAAGGATCTGCCTCAGTGGCAGGAGGAGCGTCAGTCAGGACAGGCATTGGATGATGTACGTCCGGCGCGCAAAATTGGATCCCATTCTAACTCCATTACCCCCTCCATGTTCAACACATGCAAACCATGAAAGTCTCTGGTGTATTGGTCAGATTCAGGAATAATCCTTGCTTGTCTCAAGACGCAGTCCGACACCCTGGTGCTGCGTCTGGCGAAACGCCTATCCGGTGTAACGCAAATGCCCTACGGAGATACAAAATGTCTACCTCCCCCGTCACGCTGATGGTGGCGCGTCGCGTCGCCGATGGCCGTTATCAGGACCTGATTGCCTGGCTGCGCGAAGGCGAACAACTGGCCACCGATTTTCCCGGTTATCTCGGCTCGGGCGTGCTCGCTCCGCCAGCCGGTGATGATGAGTTCCAGATTATCTTCCGCTTTGCCGATGAGCAGACCCTGCACACCTGGGAGCATTCCGCCTCGCGTACTGCATGGCTAGGCCGTGGCAGCGATTTGTTCGCCCATCCAACCGAGCATCGGGTCAGCGGCATTGAAGGCTGGTTCGGCGCGGTCGGTCAGCGCCCGCCACGCTGGAAACAGGCAGCGGCGATCTGGTTGGCATTCTTTCCGGTGTCCTTGTTGTTCAACTTTGTACTGGGGCCTTTGTTGAGCGAACTGAGCCTGCTGCCGCGGGTTTTCATCAGTACGTTGTGCCTGACGCCGTTGATGGTCTACTTCTTCATTCCCTTGTCGACCCGCCTGTTGGCCAACTGGCTGAACACCACACCGACACGGCCGTTGCCCGCCCAGCCGTCCACGCAAAACCGCTAAGCTCACTACCACAATAGGTGCATGCCTCCCGTCGCTGGTATAGTTTTGCTCTTACCGCGACGCGAGCCGTTCATGACCCCTTCCGCAGCCCCAATCCTCATCACCGGTGCCGGCCAGCGTGTCGGCCTGCATTGTGCGCAGCGTTTGATTGAAGACGGCCATCGGGTGATCTTCAGCTACCGCAGTGAGCGCCCCGGTGTCCAGGCATTGCGTGATCTGGGCGCCATCGCGGTGTTTGCCGACTTCTCCACTGAAGCCGGGATCCTCGCGTTCATCAGCGACCTGAAAACCCATACCGACAGCCTGCGGGCGATTGTCCACAATGCTTCCGAATGGCTGGCCGAAACGCCGGACACCGAGGCCGAAGCCTTCAGCCGCATGTTCAGCGTGCACATGCTTGCGCCCTACCTGATCAACCTGCACTGTGCCGACTTGCTGCAACGCTCAACTCCGGCAGACATTGTGCACATCAGCGATGACGTGACCCGCAAGGGCAGTAGCAAGCACATCGGTTACTGCGCCAGCAAAGCCGGGCTCGACAGCCTTACCCTGTCCTTCGCCGCGAAATATGCGCCGACAATCAAGGTCAACGGTATCGCCCCCGCCCTGCTAATGTTCAATCCCGAGGACGACGCGGCCTATCGCGCCAAGGCGCTGGCCAAATCCGTCCTGGGCATTGAGCCCGGCAGCGAAGTGATCTACCAGAGCCTGCGCTACTTGCTCGACAACCCGTATGTCACCGGCACCACCCTGACCGTCAACGGCGGACGGCACATCAAATAAGAGGCCTCGCGAGGATATTTCATGACGTTATCCCTGTCCCAGAGCTATCGCGAGATCCTCATCGGTCTCGGTGAAAACCCGGATCGCGAAGGCCTGATCGACACGCCGGCGCGTGCGGCAAAAGCCATGCGCTACCTCTGCCATGGCTACGAACAAAGTGTCGAAGAAATCGTCAACGGGGCGCTGTTCGCCTCCGACAATGATGAAATGGTCATCGTCGACAACATCGAGTTGTACTCGCTCTGCGAGCATCACATGCTGCCCTTCATCGGCAAGGCCCATGTGGCTTATATTCCTACGGGCAAGGTGTTGGGCCTGTCGAAAATTGCGCGACTGGTGGACATGTTTGCCCGGCGCCTGCAAATCCAGGAAAACCTTACCCGGCAAATCGCCGAAGCAGTACAACAGGTGACCAATGCCGCCGGTGTTGCGGTGGTCATCGAAGCGCGACACATGTGCATGATGATGCGCGGCGTCGAGAAACAGAATTCGACCATGAACACCTCAGTGATGCTCGGCGCCTTCCGCGAGTCGAGCAATACCCGCCAGGAGTTCCTGCAATTGATTGGACGGAGCAAGTCGTAATGCCACAACTTCAACCAGGTATGGCGCGCATCCGGGTCAAGGACCTGTGCCTGCGGACCTACATCGGAATCAACGAGGATGAAATCCTCAACAAGCAGGATGTGTTGATCAACCTGACCATCCTGTATGCGGCCCAGGAAGCGGTGCGCGACAACGATATCGATCACGCGCTGAACTACCGCACCATCACCAAGGCGATCATTGCCCACGTGGAGGGCAATCGTTTCGCCTTGCTCGAACGGCTCACCCAGGAACTGCTGGACCTGGTAATGACCAACGAATCGGTGCTGTACGCCGAGGTTGAAGTCGACAAGCCTCATGCACTGCGATTCGCCGAATCAGTGTCGATTACCCTGGCGGCGAGCCGCTGAGTGCGTCTGGCGCATTGGCCGTCAGACTTTTATCATCCGCGCCACGATTTGACCGACAGAGCTCGCCATGAACGATCAACAACGCCTGGAACTTGAAGCCGCCGCCTTTCGCCGGCTGGTGGCCCATCTGGACAGCCGCAAGGATGTACAGAACATCGACCTGATGAACCTCTCCGGTTTCTGCCGCAACTGCCTGTCCAAGTGGTACAAGGCCGCCGCCGACGAACGCCAGATCGACGTCAGCCTCGATGACGCCCGCGAAGTGGTCTACGGCATGCCGTACGCCGAATGGAAAGCCCGATACCAGCAAGAAGCCAACGCCGAACAACAGGCGGCGTTTGCCAAAGGAAAACCCAATGAGTGATTTGAACACCCTGCGCGCCAGCCTCAAGAGCGGCGAACACGTTTTTGCCGACACCCTGGCGTTCATCGCCGCCGGTTACGACTATCAACCGCAGGCTTTCAACAACGGTGGTGTGGAAAACGCGGCCGGTCAGAATGAAGGTTCGTGCAAGACCCTGGGTCTGGCGCTGCTGGAAGGTCTGAGCGATGAAGAAGCGCTGCTGGCGTTCGGCGAGCATTACCGTTCGGTGGTCGCAACGCCTGATGGCAGTGATCACGGCAATATCCGCGCATTGATTGCCCATGGGCTGGCCGGGGTGAAGTTCACTCAACAGCCGCTCACTCGCCGCTAAACGCTTTTTCTGTAGGAGCAAAGCTTGCTCGCGATGGCGATCACAGAGACGCCATCGCCGGCAAGCCGCGCTCCTACAAGAGCCACAACACATCCCGACTTTTAAGATTGACCCGGCAACTTTATTTCGTTTGCCGGGCAGCGCTGCTCACGGCTTAGATAAAAAGAAGCATCCCTTCTTCAGAGTCGGTCATCCATGAGCAGCGAATCCATCAGCCGGTCGATCAACATCGTTCATCCTGTCACGCTCAGCCACGGCAAAAATGCCGAGGTCTGGGACACCGATGGCAAACGCTACATCGACTTCGTCGGCGGCATCGGCGTACTCAACCTCGGCCATTGCCACCCGCGCATCGTCGACGCCATTCGCGAGCAAGCCACCCGGCTGACCCACTACGCCTTCAACGCAGCACCGCATGTGCCTTACATCAAACTGATGGATCGCCTGACTGCGTTCATTCCCGTGGACTATCCGGTCAGCGGCATGCTCACCAACAGCGGCGCGGAAGCGGCGGAAAACGCCCTGAAGATCGTTCGCGGCGCCACCGGCCGCACCGCCGTGATCGCGTTCGACGGCGCCTTCCACGGCCGCACGCTGGCCACCCTGAACCTCAACGGCAAGGTCGCGCCCTACAAACAGAAAGTCGGCGTATTGCCGGGGCCGGTGTATCACCTGCCCTTCCCGAGCCAGGACAACGGCGTGACCTGCGCCGAAGCCTTGAAGGCCATGGACCGCCTGTTCAGCGTCGAAATCGACATTGATGACGTGGCGTGTTTTATCGTTGAACCGGTACAGGGCGAAGCGGGCTTCCTGGCGATGGACGTGGAGTTCGCCCAGTCGCTGCGACGGTTGTGTGATGAAAAAGGCATTGTGCTGATCGCCGACGAAATCCAGTCAGGCTTTGGTCGCACCGGCCAGCGTTTTGCGTTCTCGCGGCTGGGCATCGAACCGGACCTGATTCTGCTGGGCAAAAGCATCGCCGGTGGCGTACCACTGGGTGCGGTGGTTGGGCGCAAGGCATTGCTCGACACCTTGCCCAAGGGCGGACTGGGCGGCACCTATTCGGGAAACCCCATCGCCTGCGCCGCCGCGCTGGCGACCCTGGATGAGATGACCGACACACAGTTGCAAGCCTGGGGGGCGCAGCAGGAAGAAGCGATTGTCAGCCGCTACAAAGCTTGGTGCGACAGCAAATTTTCACCGTATCTGGGTCGTTTGACCGGTGTTGGCGCGATGCGCGGAATTGAACTGGCTCATGCCGATGGCACACCGGCACCCGCCCAGTTGACGCAACTGCTGGCGTTGGCGCGAGACGCCGGTTTGCTGCTGATGCCCAGCGGCAAGTCGCGCCATATCATTCGACTGTTGGCGCCATTGACCACCGAAGCGGCGGTGCTGGAGGAAGGCCTGGATATTCTTGAAGCGTGCCTGAACAAATTGGCCTGAACCCAAAATCCCTGTGGGAGCGAGCTTGCTCGCGATGGCGGAGTGTCAGTCAACATCAATGCTGAATGATTAACTGCTATCGCGAGCAGGCTCACTCCTACAGGTTCTTTGATTGGTCACTGAATCGCGGGCATAAAAAAACCGGCTGCGAAGCCGGTTTTTTCATTTCAACGATCTCAGAACTTGGCGTTCTGCAGGTCGTCCAGGTAACGCTCGGTGTCCAGAGCGGCCATGCAGCCAGCGCCGGCCGAGGTGATGGCCTGACGGTAAACGTGGTCAGCCACGTCACCGGCGGCGAAGATACCTTCGATGCTGGTCGCTGTTGCGTTGCCTTCACGGCCGCCTTGCACCACCAGGTAGCCGTCTTTCAACGTCAGCTGACCTTCGAACAACGAGGTGTTCGGGGTATGGCCGATGGCGATGAACACGCCGTCGACTGTCAGTTCGTCGAAGCTGCCATCGTTGTTCTTCAGGCGTGCACCGGTGACGCCCATGTTGTCGCCCAGTACTTCGTCCAGGTTCGCGTTCAGCTTCAGGATGATCTTGCCTTCGGCAACCCGGGCATTGAGCTTGTCGATCAGGATCTTCTCGGCGCGGAAGGTTTCACGACGGTGGATCAGGGTCACTGTGCTGGCGATGTTGGCCAGGTACAGCGCTTCTTCAACCGCGGTGTTGCCACCGCCGACCACAGCCACCGGCTTGTTGCGATAGAAGAAACCATCGCAGGTCGCGCAGGCCGAAACGCCTTTGCCCATGAACGCTTCTTCGGACGGCAGGCCCAGGTAGCGAGCGCTGGCACCGGTGGCGATGATCAGGGCGTCGCAGGTGTACTTTGCGCTGTCGCCGATCAGGGTGTAAGGCTTGGAAGCAAAGTCCACGGCATTGATGTGATCGAAAACGATCTCGGTCTCAAAGCGCTCGGCGTGTTCTTTCATGCGTTCCATCAGCGCCGGGCCGGTCAGGCCGTGGACGTCGCCCGGCCAGTTGTCGACTTCGGTGGTGGTGGTCAGTTGACCACCGGCCTGCATGCCGGTGATCAGCAGTGGCTTGAGGTTGGCACGGGCGGCGTAGACCGCAGCGCTGTAACCGGCAGGGCCGGAACCGAGAATAATCACTCGCGAATGACGGACTTCAGACATGACCTGCTCCTGTTGACCGGCCCTGAACATCAGGCGCGGAACGCCGGGTTGCCGGCGGGAATAAAAAAAGGACCGTGGTTACCTTGGGGAAGGCTTGAGTTCGACAGTCCTGCAAAAAGATTGGGTGCAGCGTATCGAGGGGGCGAAGATTAAGGAAATACGGTTTAACAATCCAGCTCATAGGTGGTCTCTATCCCACCGCAGCGACTATATAAACGTCTTTGTTACAGTGAATGTCGATTCAGCGACCGCGCTTTCCCCCTTCCGACAAAGCCGGTAAGGTCGGCGCGTTTCCCTCTGCCCGGAGCACGTTATGCCCGCACCCGCCCTGTCCGGCCCGCAATACCTGCGCGAAGGCCTCAAGCTGGTCCTGAGCCCCAGCCTGCGTTTGTTTGTCTTGTTGCCGCTGGCAATCAACCTGGTGCTGTTCGTCGGATTGATTTATCTGGCCGGCCATCAGTTCAGTCTGTGGGTCGATACGCTGATGCCGACCCTGCCCGACTGGCTGAGTTTTCTCAGCTACATCCTCTGGCCGATTTTTGTGGTGCTGGTGGTGTTGATGGTGTTCTTCACCTTCACCATGCTCGCCAACGTCATCGCCGCGCCGTTCAATGGCTTCCTTGCGGAGAAAGTCGAAGTGGTGGTGCGTGGCACCGACGACTTCCCGACTTTCAGCTGGGGCGAACTGATCGCAATGATCCCGCGCACCCTCTCCCGGGAAATGCGCAAACTCGGCTACTTCCTGCCACGGGCAATCGGGCTGTTTATCCTGTCCTTCATCCCGGTGGTGAACATCATTGCAGCACCGCTGTGGCTACTGTTCGGGGTGTGGATGATGGCGATCCAGTACATCGACTACCCGGCGGATAACCACAAACTCGGCTGGAATGAAATGCTCGCCTGGCTGCGGCAGAAGCGCTGGCAGAGCATGAGTTTCGGCGGCAGCGTGTATCTGGTGCTGCTGATCCCTGTGGTGAACATTTTGATGATGCCGGCCGCCGTGGCCGGGGCGACGCTGTTCTGGGTGCGTGAGCGCGGGGCGGAAAATCTGGTGGCCCAGCGCTGACCGAGTCACAAATCCATCATCAAAGCGCCACAATGACGACATGGCCTCAGCCGACACTGAGGTCATGACGACAGCTCTGCATATCACTCTGATCACCGAAACATTCCCTCCGGAAATCAACGGCGTGGCCAACACCCTTGGCCGTTTGTGCGACGGTTTGCGCGCGCGCGGGCACCAGGTGGAATTGGTGCGGCCTCGCCAGGGGGGGGATCAGCAGTTGAGCAGTGACGATGATTTGCTGTTGTGTCGAGGCTGGCCGCTGCCGGGCTATCCCGGCTTGCAATGGGGCCAGTCGTCGATGCATAAACTGTTGAGGCGCTGGACGCGTCATCGCCCCGACGTGCTGTACATCGCCACCGAAGGGCCTCTGGGCTTGTCCGCATTACGCGCAGCACGGCGATTGGGGATTTCGGTGGTGAGCGGCTTTCACACCAACTTTCAGCAGTACTCCAGCCAATACGGGCTCGGGTTGTTGACTCGTTTGCTGACGCACTACCTGCGCTGGTTTCACAACCGCTCGACCCTGACCCTGGTGCCGAGCCCCAGTCAGCGACTGGAACTTGAACGCCGACATTTCGAGCGTCTGGCCTTGCTTTCCCGGGGTGTCGACAGCCAATTGTTTCATCCGAGCAAAAGGCAGGTATCGCTGCGCGAACAGTGGAGCTTGGCCGAGGATGACATTGCGGTCATTCATGTCGGGCGCTTGGCTCCCGAGAAAAACCTGGGCTTGCTCAAACGCAGTTTCGACTCGCTGAAAGCCACTTATCCACAGCGCAACATACGCTTGATCGTCATCGGCGACGGCCCACAACGAGCGGCGCTGGAGCAGGACCTTCCCGAGGCGGTTTTCTGTGGCTCACAACGCGGTGAGGCGCTGGCCAGTCATTACGCATCGGGGGACGTATTTCTGTTTCCAAGCATGACCGAAACCTTTGGCAATGTGGTGCTTGAAGCATTGGCGTCGGGATTGGGCGTGGTGGCGTACGACCAGGCGGCAGCGGCGCAGCATATCCGCCATGGCTACAACGGCGTGCTGGCGATGCCGGGGGATGAAGAAGCCTTTTGTGATGCTGCGGCGTGGTTGCTGGAAGAGCGCGAAACCTTGCGGTGTGTGCGGCTCAATGCGCGCCAGCATGCGAGTCGCCAGGGCTGGGCCGCGATTATCGAGCAGTTTGAAGGGCAGTTGCGCGGGGCTTGCATGCAGGGGCAACCCCTGCCCGATGCAGCGTTTTTGCCTTAAAAGCATCGCGGGCAAGCCTTGCTCCTACGGTGTTGTGTCGATTCACACATTTGTATTCGACAAAGAACCGTAGGAGCAAGGCTTACCCGCGATAGCGTCAGTGCGGTCGCCGCTTAAACCAGCGACATCAATGCCTCGCGACTGAACGGCAGGATGTCTTCTTCACGACCGTCGCGTACTTTCTGCGCCCAGTCCGGGTCGACCAACAACGCGCGCCCCACGGCCACCAGGTCGAATTCGTCGTTGTTCAAACGCTCCAGCAGCTTTTCCAGACTGGCCGGTTGAGCGATCTTGTCGGTGTTGACCATGAACTGCAGGAACTCGCCGTCCAGGCCAACGCTGCCCACGGTGATGGTCGGCTTGCCCGTGAGTTTGCGGGTCCAGCCGGCCAGGTTCAGCTCGGAACCGTCGAATTCCGGCTCCCAGAAACGGCGCGTCGAGCAGTGGAAAATGTCCACGCCAGCGTCGGACAATGGCTTGAGGAACTCACCCAACGCTTGCGGGGTTTGCACCAGGCGCGCGGTGTAATCCTGCTGTTTCCACTGCGAGAAGCGGAAGATGATCGGGAAACCTTCGCCGACCGCTGCACGCACAGCCTGAATCAGCTCGATGGCAAACCGTGAACGGTTGGCCAGGCTACCGCCGTATTCGTCGGTGCGCTGGTTGCTGCCTTCCCAGAAGAACTGGTCCACGAGATAGCCGTGGGCGCCATGGATTTCCACGCCGTCCATGCCAATGCTCTGGGCATCTTTGGCCGCTTGAGCGAACGCGGCGATCACGTCCTGGATATCTTGTTTAGTCATGCCGTGAACCACGACCTGACCGTCCTTCAATTTTTCCGATGGGCCGTAACCCGGGACGCTGGCGTCCGGCTCAGTGCCAATACGACGCACACTGCCGACATGCCACAGTTGCGGAACGATCTTGCCGCCTTCGGCGTGGACCGCATCGACCACTTTCTTCCAGCCGGCCAATGCAGCATCGCCGTAGAAATGCGGCACATTGGGGTAGCCGTTCGACGCCTTGTGGCCGACGGTCGTGCCTTCGGTGATGATCAGACCCACGCCGGCCGCAGCACGACGACGGTAGTATTCGATCACTTTGGAATTGGGTACGCCACCCGGCGAAAACGAACGGGTCATCGGCGCCATGACAACGCGGGTCGGCAGCTCAAGGGTGCCGAGGTGGAACGGTTTGAACAAGGCTTTGACGGACATGGGGCACTCCACGAAAACGATATCGACGGGACGTAATTTTATGACGACGATAATATGCGGAGTTGCCAGCGATGCACAGCACTATTGATTTGGGTGATTAAGGGTCAAAAGGCAGGCATAAAAAAACGCAGCCGAGGCTGCGTTTCTTGTGAGTTCAGCTCAACGCTTTTTCGATCGCATGAACGATTGTCGGATCATCCGGCGCCGTGCGCGGGGAAAACCGCGCCAGCACACGACCGTCCTTGCCCAGCAGGAATTTTTCGAAGTTCCAGGTAATGTCACCCGGGAATTCCGCACCCTCGCCCGCCAGCAGGCGATACAACTGATGACGCTCATGACCGTTGACTTCCAGCTTGCTGGACAACGGAAAAGTCACGCCATAGTTGAGGCTGCAAAACTCCTGGATCTCTTGCTCGGAACCCGGTTCCTGCCCGGCAAACTGGTTGCACGGCAGACCCAGAACGCTGAAACCTTTGGCTTTGAACTGCTGATAAAGGTTTTCCAGCGCCGCGTACTGGGGGGTCAAGCCACATTTGGAGGCGACGTTGACCACCAGCACGACTTGCCCCTTGAAGGGCGCCAGCGGTAGGTCTTGTCCATCCAGGGCTGTCAACTTAAGGTCGTGAAAAGCACTCATGACGAACTCCAAATTCCCGTGTTCTTCTCGAAACAGCCACTTGGCAATGCCGCCAAGGACAGCCGCGGACTAAAAAGGCGCCCTAGGGCGCCTCTCCAGTACTCTGAGCTTAGCGCAGAAAATCAGTGGTGATGGCCACCTTCGCCATGGACGTGACCATGAGCGATTTCTTCTTGGCTGGCATCACGGATGTCGATGATCTTGACCTGGAAATTCAGGCGCTGACCGGCCAACGGGTGGTTGCCGTCAACGGTGACGTCGTCGCCGTCCAGATCGCGAATGGTGACGATCTGCATCTGGCCGTCCGGAGCGGAAGCGTGGAACTGCATGCCCACTTCCAGTTCATCAACGCCTTCGAACATGCTGCGGCTCAGGGTGCTGACCAGTTCGGCAGCGTATTCGCCGTAAGCATCTTCAGGTTCAACGGCTACGGTCAGCTCGTCGCCAACGGTTTTGCCTTCCAGAGCCTTTTCCAGGCCCGGGATGATGTTGCCTGCGCCTTGCAGGTAGACCAGCGGCGCGCCGCCGGCGGAGCTGTCGATGACCTCACCAGCGTCGTTGGTCAGGGTATAGTCGATGGAGACAGCCTTATTGGCGGCGATCAGCATGGGGCGAGACCTTTTGCATAAGAATGATGAAAGGCCAAGTTTAGCGAAGCAATCGCGCGAAAGCGAACACAACCCGGACGGAAGGTTCGCGGCGCAGGGCGTAACGGTCACAGGTTTCCATCAAGATGAGGACGGGCATTGGGTGGCCGAGCTTTCCTGCGGCCACACCCAGCACCTGCGTCACCAGCCGCCGTGGCAATCGCGTGCCTGGGTGCTGGACCCCGCGCAACGTATTGAAAAAATAGGCCAGCCCTTTGATTGCGGTTGGTGCGCACAAGGCTCGGTTAGCGATAACCTTGGCGACTGAATTGCGGCAGATCGTCAGATATAGATGATCGCCATTGCCATGCACCCTTAGAGAATTCGCATGCAAACTTTTTTTATCGCGCCCACCGACTTTGGTGTGGGTCTGACGTCTATCAGCCTTGGGCTGGTGCGCACGCTTGAGCGTGCCGGTCTCAAGGTCGGCTTTTTCAAACCGATTGCCCAGCCCCATCCGGGTGATACCGGGCCGGAACGCTCCACCGAACTGGTAGCGCGCACCCACGGTTTGAAGCCACCGCAACCGCTGGGCCTGGCGCATGTCGAGCGCATGCTCGGCGATGGTCAACTCGATGAGTTGCTCGAAGAAATCATCACCCTCTACCAGCAAGCCGCTGTCGGCAAAGACGTGCTGATCGTCGAAGGCATGGTCCCGACCCGCAGCGCCAGCTACGCCGCACGGGTGAATCTGCACCTGGCGAAAAGCCTCGACGCCGATGTGATCCTGGTCTCGGCACCGGAAAACGAAGTGCTGACCGAGCTCTCCGGGCGCGTGGAATTGCAGGCGCAATTGTTCGGCGGCCCAAAAGACCCGAAAGTCCTCGGCGTGATCCTCAACAAGGTCAAGACCGACGAAAGCATGGATGTCTTCGCCACGCGCTTGAAAGAACACTCGCCATTGCTGCGCAGCGGTGATTTCCGCCTGTTGGGGTGCATCCCGTACCAGCCGGAATTGAACGCCCCGCGCACCCGCGATGTGGCTGATCTGATGGGCGCGCAGATTCTCAATGCCGGTGACTACGAAACCCGGCGCATGACCAAAATCATCATCTGCGCCCGCACCATGCGCAACACCGTGGAACTGCTCAAGCCCGGCGTGCTGGTGGTCACCCCCGGCGACCGCGATGACATCATCCTGGCCGTCAGCCTCGCGGCCATGAACGGCGTACCGTTGGCCGGCCTGCTGCTGACCAGCGACACCCTGCCCGACCCGCGCATCATGGACCTGTGCCGTGGCGCCTTGCAGGCGGGGTTGCCGGTGTTGTCGGTGAGCACCGGCTCCTACGACACCGCCAACCAGCTCAATGGCTTGAACAAGGAAATTCCTATCGATGACCGCGAGCGTGCGGAGATCATCACCGACTTCGTCGCCAGCCACCTCGACGCCAACTGGTTGCACCAGCGCTGCGGTACCCCGCGTGAGATGCGCCTGTCGCCCGCCGTGTTCCGCTATCAATTGATCCAGCGCGCCCAGGCTGCCAACAAGCGCATCGTGTTGCCGGAAGGCAGCGAGCCGCTGACCGTGCAAGCGGCGGCGATCTGTCAGGCGCGTGGCATTGCCCGTTGCGTGTTGCTGGCCAAACCAGCGGACGTCGAAGCCGTCGCTCGCGCCCAAGGCATCGAGCTGCCACCCGGGCTGGAGATTCTCGACCCGGACCTGATCCGCGAGCGCTATGTCGAGCCGATGGTTGCCCTGCGCAAAAGCAAAAGCCTCAACGCACCGATGGCCGAGCAGCAACTGGAAGACACTGTTGTGATCGGCACCATGATGCTGGCGCTGGATGAAGTCGACGGTCTCGTGTCCGGTGTCATCCACTCCACCGCCAATACCATCCGACCGGCCCTTCAACTGATCAAAACCGCGCCGGGCTGCACGCTGGTGTCGTCGGTGTTCTTCATGCTGTTCCCTGAAGAAGTGCTGGTCTACGGCGACTGCGTGATGAACCCGCACCCGAGCGCCATCGAACTGGCCGAGATCGCCCTGCAAAGCGCCGACTCGGCGGCCGCGTTCGGCATCACCCCGCGCGTGGCGATGATCAGCTACTCCAGCGGTGAATCGGCCAGCGGCGAAGAAGTCGAGAAAGTGCGCGAAGCAACGTTGCTCGCCCACGAGCAGCAAAACTCGCTGTTGATCGACGGCCCTCTGCAATACGACGCCGCCGCCAACGAAACGGTGGCCCGACAACTGGCCCCCAACAGTCAGGTCGCCGGTCGCGCCACAGTGTTCGTGTTCCCCGACCTCAACACCGGCAACACCACCCACAAAGCCGTGCAGCGCAGCGCCGATTGCGTCAGCCTCGGCCCGATGTTGCAAGGCTTGCGCAAACCGGTGAACGACCTGCCGCGCGGTGCGCAAGTCGACGACATCGTCTACACCATCGCGTTGACCGCGATCCAGGCTGCCAACCGACCTATGGATGTTTAAATGCTGGATTTCCTGCCTGCCGCCGTGCGCGGCGTGATTGCATCGTTGTTGTTGGCACTGAACACGATTTTGCTCTGCTCCTTTCTGTTCTGCGTGGCACTCGTCAAGGTTTTGCCGTTTGCCTTCACGCAGCGGATTGCGGGCTGGTTGATGAGCCATACCCATGAAGCCTGGATCAGCCTCAACAAAGGCTGGATGAATCTGGTCCGCCGCACGCGCTGGCACCTCAGCGGCCTGCAAGGTCTGGACTATCAACATTCCTACCTGATCACCAGTAACCACCAGAGCTGGGTCGACATTCTGGTGCTGCAATACGTGCTCAACCGTCGTATCCAACCGCTGAAGTTCTTTCTCAAGCAGGAGCTGATCTGGGTGCCGGTGATTGGTCTGGCCTGGTGGGCGCTGGGCTTTCCATTCATGAAGCGCTACTCCAAGGCCTATCTGGAAAAGCACCCGGAGAAGAAAGGCAAAGACCTGGAAACCACCCGCAAGACGTGCGCGAAGTTTCGCAATAATCCGGTGGGGATTTTCAACTTTGTCGAAGGCACGCGCTTCACTGAAGCCAAACATGCGCAGCAGAAATCACCGTTTCGCTACCTGCTCAAACCCAAGGCCGGCGGCATTGCCTTTGTCCTGGACGCCATGGGCGAGCAACTCGAATCCATCGTCAATGTGACCATCCACTACCCGGCCGGACGTCCCGGTTTTTGGGACCTGTTGTGCGGGAACGTGGCGGACGTGGTGGTGCATTTTCAGGAACTGAAAATCCCGCCGCAGTACATTGGCAAGAATTACGATCAGGACGGCGATTACCGATTGCAGTTTCAGGGCTGGATCAATCAGTTGTGGCTGGACAAGGATGCGTTGCTGGAGCAGATGCATCGCGAGTATCCGGCCAAGTGAACCAGGTTCCGGAAGGGCCTCATCGCGGGCGAGCCATGCTCCTACAGTTTTTCGTCGTGCCATATGGCGCGGCCACCCGAAATCCGTAGGAGCAAGGCTTGCCCGCGATGGCGATCTTGGGGACACAAAAAAACCCGCCGATGATCACTCATCGGCGGGTTTCTTTTTTGCGTTTAGCGCTTAGATCGCGCCGCGCTGACGCAGCAGGTCCAGCACTTGCTTGACGCTTTCTTCCAGCGACAACGATTGGGTATCGACCACGAGGTCGGCATCCAGCGGCACGTCGTAAGGGAAGGAATCGCCCGGGATGTTGTCGCCAGCCGCCGCGTAAAGGCCTTGTGGATCACGCTCGGCACACACGGTCGGCGAGGCCTGGACGTAAATCG
The DNA here is from genome assembly GCF_002000165.1 of Pseudomonas sp. C9. NCBI lineage: Bacteria > Pseudomonadati > Pseudomonadota > Gammaproteobacteria > Pseudomonadales > Pseudomonadaceae > Pseudomonas > Pseudomonas sp. C9. Next base: position 2,106,083 of record NZ_MPAK01000001.1, read on the forward strand.
TCAGCAGACGCTCTTTGCCGATCAGTTCCTTGGCCTGTTCACGCCCTTCGGCACTTGGGGCAACGAACGCCGCCAGGGTCAGCAAACCGGCTTCGTTGAACTGACGCGCAACGTGCGCGGCACGACGCCAGTTCTCGGTACGCCCGGCGCGGTCCTGTGGCAGACCTTTGTTCAGGTCGTGACGCAGGTTCTGGCCATCGAGCACAAACACTGCACGGCCCAAGTCGAACAGCTTGCGTTCAACCGCGTAGGCCAGGGTGCTTTTGCCAGCGCCTGACAAGCCGCTGAACAACACGGTGGCCGGTTGCTGGCCGAAGCGCTGGGCGCGTTCTTCGGTGGCGACGTGTGCGAGTTTGCCGTGATGCGTGCTGCTGCCCGGCGCCACTGGCTGAGCGATGATCATGCCAGCGGCGACGGTGCCATTGGTCAAGCGATCAATGACGATGAACGAACCGGTGGTGCGGTTGCTCGCGTAACCGTCCAGCGCGATGGCCGCGTCGAGGCTGATCTTGACCCGACCGATCTCGTTCAGTTGCAAGGCACTGGCAGGGCCTTCTTCCAGGGTGTTCACGTCAACGCGGTTGACGATGCTGGTGATCGAACCCGGCACGTATGTCGTGGCGCGCTTGATGTCGTACTTCTTGCCCGGCAGCATTGGCTCTTCGGCCATCCACACCAGCATGGCGTCGAAGCCGTCAGTCACTTGCGGCAGGTTGTCGGCGTGTACCAACAGATCGCCGCGGGAGATGTCGATCTCGTCTTCCATGGTCAGCGTCACCGCTTGACCCGGACCTGCATGCTCCAGCTCACCTTCGAAAGTGACAATGGATTTCACGCGGCTGCTCTTGCCCGACGGCAGCACAACGACTTCGTCGCCCTTGTGCACAACGCCGCTGGCCAGGGTGCCGGCGAAACCACGGAAGTTCAGGTTCGGACGGTTGACGTACTGCACCGGGAAACGCAAATCGGTGTAGTTGCGATCGCTGGCGATCTCGACGGTTTCCAGAATTTCCATCAGCGACTGGCCGGTGTACCACGGCGAGCGCTCGGATTTGTTCACGACGTTGTCGCCCTTGAGGGCCGACATCGGCACGAAGGCCATGGTGGTCGGCTTGAAGGCGATGCCTTCAGCGAACTTCAGGTAATCGGCCTTGATCGACTCGAAGATGCTTTGGTCAAAGCCATTGATGTCCATCTTGTTGACGGCCACCACGATGTGTTTGATACCCAGCAACGAGGCGATGAAGCTGTGGCGACGGGTCTGGGTCTGCACACCGTAACGGGCGTCGATCAGGATGATCGCCAGGTCACAGGTGGACGCACCGGTGGCCATGTTGCGGGTGTACTGCTCATGGCCGGGGGTGTCGGCGATGATGAATTTGCGTTTGGCGGTGGAGAAATACCGGTAGGCGACATCGATGGTGATGCCTTGCTCGCGCTCGGCCTGCAGGCCGTCGACCAGCAATGCCAGGTCGATGTCATCGCCGGTGGTGCCAACTTTCTTCGAGTCGCGGGTAATGGCTTCCAGGTGATCTTCGTAGATCATCTTGGAGTCGTGCAGCAGGCGCCCGATCAGGGTGCTCTTGCCGTCGTCGACGTTGCCACAGGTCAGAAAGCGCAGCATTTCCTTGCGTTCGTGCTGGCCCAGGTAGGCGAGGATGTCCTCGCTGATCAAATCAGATACGTGCGACATGACAACCCCTTAGAAATAACCCTGACGTTTCTTTTCTTCCATCGAGCCTGCGCCATCGTGATCGATGACCCGGCCCTGGCGTTCGGAAGTTCGCGTCAGGAGCATTTCCTGAATGATGTCGGTCAGCGTGACAGCCTCGGACTCGACCGCACCGGTCAACGGGTAGTCGCCCAGCGTACGGAAACGGACCTTCTTCTTGACGATACGCGCCTTGTCTTCATCGCTCAGGTGATTGAGCAGGCGGTCGTCGTCGATCATGATCCAGGTGCCATTCATCTCGATGACGTCGCGCTCGGCGGCGAAATACAGCGGCACGATCGGGATGCCTTCGAGGTAGATGTACTGCCAGATGTCCAGTTCGGTCCAGTTCGACAACGGGAACACGCGAATCGATTCGCCCTTGTTGACGTTGCCGTTGTAGACGTTCCACAACTCTGGACGTTGGTTTTTCGGGTCCCAGCGGTGCTTGGTGTCGCGGAAGGAATACACGCGCTCTTTGGCACGGGACTTCTCTTCGTCACGACGGGCACCACCGAAAGCGGCGTCGAAACCGTACTTGTCGAGAGCCTGCTTGAGGCCTTCGGTTTTCATGATGTCGGTGTGCTTGGCACTGCCGTGGGTCAGCGGGTTGATGCCCTGCGCGACGCCATCGGGGTTAACGTGCACCAGCAGGTCAAGGCCGAGTTCTTCAACCATGCGGTCGCGGAACGCGTACATTTCCTTGAACTTCCACTGGGTGTCGACGTGCATCACCGGAAACGGAAGTTTGCCCGGGAAGAATGCCTTGCGCGCAAGGTGCAGCATCACGGCGGAGTCTTTACCGACGGAGTACAGCATCACCGGGTTATCGAACTCGGCGGCGACCTCGCGGATGATGTGGATGCTTTCGGCCTCCAGCTGTTTCAGATGCGTCAGTTTGTCGACCATGGCTACTCACGAAAACGATCTTATGGACGGCCAGCGGGCCGTGTTCGAGCGAGGAATCCTAGCACAGCGACCTCTTCTAATCAGGACGCCAACTAGATCGAAAGGGTATATGAATATACCCCCTCGTTTGGGCTGGTGAATGGCGATCTCCTGTAGGAGCACGGCTTGCCGGCGATGGCGTCCTTGAGATCGCTATCGCGGGCAAGCCTTGCTCCTACAAGGGAGGCAGGTCATCAGATGGGGTTGGGGCAATCGATGAAGATGTGTTCCAGCGCAAAGCGTCGCGCCAGATAGTCCCCCAGCGCCTGCACGCCATAACGCTCGGTGGCGTGATGGCCGGCGGCGATGAAGCTGATGTCGTTTTCCCGCGCGCTGTGGAACGTCTGCTCGGAGGCTTCGCCACTGAGGTACAGGTCGACACCGGCGAGCACCGCCTGATCGATGTACCCCTGGCCACCACCGGTGCACCAGCCAACCCGGCGAATCATCTCGCTACCTTCGATCAGCAGCGGCTCGCGGCCCATGACTTCCTGGACACGGCGGGCGAAATCACGCGGCGTCATCGGTTCACTCAACGAGCCGACCAGGCCGACGACTTTCAGATTATCCGGATCCAGCGGCCCTTCGACCGTAATGTCCAACTGCCTGGCCAATTGCACGTTATTGCCCACGTCCGGGTGCAGATCCAGCGGCAAATGGTAGGACAACAGGCTGATGTCGTGCTTGAGCAAGGTTTTCAACCGACGCTGCTTCATGCCGGTGATGCACGGGTTCTCGCCCTTCCAGAAATAGCCGTGATGCACCAGTACCAGGTCGGCCTGAGCTTCGACGGCGGCGTCCAGCAGCGCCTGGCTGGCGGTGACGCCGCTGACGATACGCATCACTTGCGGCCGGCCCTCGACCTGCAAACCGTTGGGGCAGTAATCCGCAATCTTGGCACTGGCGAGGTAACGGTCGGCTTCTTCAACCAGGGTGCTCAGGGCGACGGCCATAAAAGACTCCTAAATATCCCGTTCAGAGGCGTGCTCGGCCTCGTATAATGCGCGACATTATGGGCGGTCTCATACTGCCTGCAACCTTTCAGGACGTGCTTAATGCTCAAGGCGCTGCGTTTTTCCGGCTGGCCGCTGTTGGCTGGCGTGCTTATCGCTCTTTTGATAATTCAGCGTTACCCGCAGTGGGTCGGGCTTCCGAGCCTAGACGTGAATTTGCAGCAAGCACCGCAAACGACCGGCGTGCAACAGGGGCCGGTGTCCTATGCCGACGCCGTGGTCACCGCCGCGCCAGCCGTGGTCAACCTGTACACCACCAAAGTCATCAACAAACCCAATCATCCGCTGTTCGAAGACCCGCAGTTCCGCCGCTTCTTCGGTGATAACTCGCCCAAGCAAAAGCGCATGGAATCGAGCCTGGGCTCCGGTGTGATCATGAGCCCGGAAGGCTACATCCTGACCAATAACCACGTGACCACCGGTGCCGACCAGATTGTCGTGGCGCTCAAGGACGGTCGTGAAACCCTGGCCCGAGTGATCGGTAGCGATCCGGAAACCGATCTCGCGGTCTTGAAGATCGACCTCAAGTCCCTCCCGTCGATCACCATCGGTCGTTCCGACAACATCCGCATCGGCGACGTCTCGCTGGCCATCGGCAACCCGTTCGGTGTCGGCCAGACCGTAACCATGGGCATCATCAGCGCCACCGGGCGTAATCAGCTAGGCCTGAACAACTATGAAGACTTCATCCAGACCGACGCCGCCATCAACCCCGGCAACTCCGGCGGTGCGCTGGTGGATGCCAATGGCAACCTGACCGGCATCAACACCGCGATTTTCTCCAAGTCCGGCGGGTCGCAAGGCATCGGCTTCGCGATCCCGGTCAAACTGGCGATGGAAGTGATGAAGTCGATCATCGAACACGGCCAGGTGATTCGCGGCTGGCTCGGGATTGAAGTGCAGCCACTGACTCAGGAACTGGCCGAGTCGTTTGGTCTGTCGGGGCGTCCGGGGATTGTGGTCGCAGGGATTTTCCGTGACGGTCCGGCGCAGAAGGCCGGCCTGCAACTGGGTGACGTGATCCTCAGCATCGATGGTGAACCGGCCGGCGATGGTCGTCGGTCGATGAACCAGGTCGCTCGGATCAAACCGACCGACAAGGTCACGATTCAGGTGATGCGTAACGGCAAGGAACTCAAGTTGACCGCAGAAATCGGTCTGCGTCCGCCGCCAGCGCCGGTCAAAGAGAAAGAAGAAGAGTAAGTGATTGATCGTTCCCACGCTCTGCGTGGGAATGCCGCCATGGACGCTCTGCGTCCACTGTGACGCGGAGCGTCACGGGATACATTCCCACGCAGAGCGTGGGAACGATCAGTCAGAGGGGGCTTTTAGAGATCGCCGAGGCCGTCGATCAGCGCCTGATTCTGCTCCGGCGTACCAATCGAAATCCGCAGGAACTGCGCAATCCGCTCCTGCTTGAAGTGCCGGACAATCACGCCCTGCTCACGCAACTTCGCCGCGAGTCCTGCCGCATCATGCTGCGGGTGACGCGCGAAAATGAAGTTCGCCGCCGACGGCAGCACCTCAAATCCCTTCGCCTCCAACTGCCCGACTACCTTGTCGCGGCTGTCGATGACCAACCGGCACGTTTTGTCGAAGTACTCGCGATCCTCGAACGCCGCCGCAGCCCCCACAATCGCCAGTCGATCCAGCGGGTAGGAGTTGAAGCTGTTCTTGATCCGCTCAAGCGCTTCGATCAAATCCGGATGCCCCACCGCCAGGCCAACCCGCAGGCCGGCCAGGGAACGGGACTTGGACAGAGTCTGCGTCACCAGCAGGTTCGGATAACGATCCACCAGAGTGATCGCCGTTTCGCCACCGAAGTCGATGTAAGCCTCGTCTACGACGACCACCGAATCCGGGCTGGCCTTGAGGATTTGCTCCACCGCATCCAGCGCCAGCAGGCAGCCGGTCGGCGCATTCGGGTTAGGGAAAATGATCCCGCCGTTCGGCTTGGCGTAATCCGCCGGGTTGATCTGGAAGTGTTCGTCCAGCGGCACCGCGTCGAACTTGATGCCGTACAAGCCGCAATACACCGGATAGAAGCTGTAGCTGATATCCGGGAACAGCAGCGGTTGATCGTGTTGCAGCAAGCCGTGGAAAATGTGCGCCAGGACTTCATCGGAACCGTTGCCGAGGAATACCTGGTTGCTCTGCACCCCGTAGTACTTGGCCACGGCTTGTTTCAGCACATCGCTGTTCGGGTCCGGGTACAGACGCAGGTTGTCGTTCAGTTCGGTCTGCATCGCCGCCAAGGCTTTGGGTGATGGACCGTACGGGTTTTCGTTGGTGTTGAGCTTGACCAGCTTTGCCAGTTTCGGCTGCTCGCCCGGCACGTAAGGCACCAGATCCTTAACGAACGAGCTCCAGAATTTACTCATGTTCAGTTTCCCTTTTGCTCGTCGATGATGCGGTATTCGGCGCTACGGGCGTGGGCGGTCAGTGACTCGCCACGGGCCAGCACGGACGCGGTCTTGCCCAGTTCGGACGCCCCCTGCTCGGAGCAGAAGATGATCGACGAGCGTTTCTGGAAGTCATACACGCCCAACGGCGAGGAGAAGCGCGCGGTGCCGGAAGTCGGCAATACGTGGTTCGGACCGGCGCAGTAATCACCCAGGGCTTCGGACGTGTGACGGCCCATGAAAATCGCGCCGGCGTGACGGATCTTCGGCAACCAGGCCTGCGGATCTGCAACCGACAACTCCAGGTGTTCCGGCGCAATGCGGTTAGCCACTTCGATGGCTTGCTCCATGTCGCGCACCTGGATCAATGCACCACGGCCATTGATCGACGTTTCGATGATCTCGGCACGCTCCATGGTCGGCATCAATTTGCTGATGCTCGCGGCGACCTTGTCGAGGAATTCCGCGTCCGGGCTGACGAGAATGGCCTGGGCGTCTTCATCGTGTTCGGCCTGGGAGAACAGGTCCATGGCGATCCAGTCCGGATCGGTCTGGCCGTCGCACACCACAAGAATTTCGGACGGGCCGGCGATCATGTCGATACCGACCTGACCAAACACATGGCGCTTGGCGGTGGCGACATAGATGTTGCCGGGGCCGACCACTTTGTCGACTTTCGGCACGCTTTCGGTGCCGTAAGCCAGCGCGGCCACGGCTTGGGCACCGCCGATGGTGAACACCCGATCAACCCCGGCAATGCACGCCGCGGCCAGCACCAGTTCGTTGATTTCACCGCGCGGGGTCGGCACCACCATGACCACTTCGGTCACGCCAGCGACCTTGGCCGGAATCGCGTTCATCAACACCGAAGAGGGGTACGACGCCTTGCCGCCTGGAACATACAGACCGGCGCGATCCAGCGGCGTGACCTTCTGGCCCAGCACCGTGCCATCGGCTTCGGTGTAGCTCCAGGAATCCTGCTTCTGCTTCTCGTGGTAGCTGCGCACACGTGTAGCAGCTTTTTCCAGGGCTTCGCGCTGAGGCACGGTAATGCGCGTAAGCGCCAGTTCAAGACGTTCGCGCGGCAGGATCAAGTCCGCCATCGAGGCGACTTCCAGGCCGTCGAACTTCTGGGTGAACTCCACCAGCGCCGCATCGCCACGCTCGCGCACGGCTTTGATGATGTCCAGCACCCGCTGATTGACCGAGTCGTCAGACACACTTTCCCAGCTCAGCAGATGATCCAGATGATGCGCGAAATCCGGATCAGCAGCGTTCAGTCGGCGAATTGCAGTCGGTGCGGTCATAGCGAGAGCCTCATAGAATTGGCAAAAACTCAGGCGCCCTAACTTAGCAGTCGTTTCCGCTTGGGCACCTGAGAATTCTGGCTATGAGGCGGATAGACGGGCGCGACTTAACGTCGCGCAGGTAAATCAGCCGCGGTGTCGAGACTCCACTGCCTTGCGCAGGGTGTCGATCAACGCCTGGATTCGGGCGTGTTGCATTTTCATCGAAGCTTTGTTGACGATCAGCCGGGAGCTGATGTCGGCAATGAAATCCTGGGGTTCCAGGCCATTGGCACGCAGGGTGTTGCCGGTGTCGACCACGTCAATGATCTTGTCCGCCAGACCAATCAGCGGCGCCAGCTCCATCGAGCCGTACAGCTTGATGATGTCGACCTGGCGACCCTGCTCGGCGTAGTAACGCTTGGCAACGTTGACGAACTTGGTCGCCACCCGCAGGCGGCCCTTAGGCTCGACATCGCCGACACGGCCGGCAGTCATCAGCTTGCAGAGGGCAATTCGCAGGTCCAAAGGCTCGTACAAGCCCTGGCCGCCATATTCCATCAGCACATCTTTACCGGCGACACCGAGGTCCGCGGCACCATGTTCGACATACGTCGGCACGTCGGTGGCGCGCACGATCAGCAGACGTACGTCAGGCTGAGTCGTGGGGATGATCAGCTTGCGGCTCTTGTCCGGATTCTCGGTCGGCACGATGCCCGCTTCAGCCAGAAGCGGCAAAGTGTCGTCAAGGATGCGGCCCTTGGACAGTGCGATAGTCAACATGGGAAACGTCAGTCCTTATCAAGGTACTCATGTCCGGTCGCAAATGACGCCGGACACACATCGAGCCGGAAACCGGCTCGACTTCAACAATTCAACGGGCATGTCCTTATGCCCATGCAGCAGAAACTAGCCCGGTACGCGGCGGATCTTGGCGCCGAGCATTTGCAGTTTCTCTTCGATGCACTCGTAACCACGGTCGATGTGGTAGATGCGGTCGATCAGGGTGTCGCCTTCAGCGATCAGCGCCGAAATGACCAGGCTGGCCGAAGCACGCAGGTCGGTGGCCATGACTGGCGCGCCTTTGAGCTTCTCGGTACCGGTAACGATAGCCGTGTTGCCTTCGACCTGAATCTTGGCGCCCATGCGATGCAGTTCGTAAACGTGCATGAAGCGGTTTTCGAAGATCGTCTCGATCACGGCGCCCGTGCCTTCGGCAATGGCGTTGAGGGAGATGAACTGCGCTTGCATGTCGGTCGGGAACGCCGGGTACGGAGCGGTGCGCACGTTGACGGCTTTTGGCCGCTTGCCGTGCATGTTCAGTTCGATCCAGTCTTCGCCACAGGTGATTTCGGCACCCGCTTCACGGAGTTTTTCCAGAACGGCTTCAAGAATGGTCGGATCGGTATCCTTGACCTTCACACGGCCGCCGGTCACGGCAGCAGCGACCAGGTAAGTACCGGTTTCGATTCGGTCAGGCATCACTTTGTAAGTGGTGGTGTGCAGACGCTCGACGCCATCGATGGTGATGGTGTCGGTACCAGCGCCGGAAACCTTGGCACCCATGGCGTTCAGGAAGTTGGCCAGGTCGACCACTTCCGGCTCGCGCGCGGCGTTTGCCAACACACTGCGACCCTTGGCCAGGGCAGCGGCCATCATGATGTTTTCGGTACCGGTCACGCTGACGGTGTCGAAGAAGAAGTGCGCGCCGCGCAGGCCACCTTCAGGTGCCTTGGCCTTGATGTAGCCGCCTTCGACGTCGATGACCGCGCCCATCGCTTCCAGACCACGGATGTGCAGGTCCACTGGACGCGAACCGATGGCGCAACCGCCAGGCAGTGCGACTTCGGCTTCACCGAAACGGGCAACCATAGGGCCCAGTACCAGGATCGACGCACGCATGGTTTTAACCAGTTCGTACGGGGCGATCAGGGTCTTGATGGTGCGCGGGTCGATTTCGACGCTGAGCTTCTCGTCGATCACCGGCTCGATGCCCATGCGACCGAACAGCTCGATCATGGTGGTGATGTCGTGCAGGTGTGGCAAGTTGGCCACGGTAACCGGGCCATCACACAGCAGGGTTGCAGCCAGGATCGGCAGGGCCGAGTTCTTTGCCCCGGAGATGCGGATCTCGCCATCAAGACGAGGACCGCCAGTAATAATCAATTTATCCATAAGAATCTCGACGCCCTTGGGCTCAGGTGCGCTCGGCCCAGGCCGCGCTGCTGAAAAATTTCATAGTGACCGCATGGATGCTGCCATCGGTGATCCATGGGTTCAAATGGGCATAGATCTGCTGTTGACGCTTCACCGGGCTCAACGCCGCCAGTTCATCGCTAATCACGTTCAGCTGGAAATTGCAGCCTTCGCCCTCAACTTCTACCAACGTTCCGGGCAGCTTTCCTTCAAGGAAGCTCTTCACTTCTACGGCCTGCATGCTCAACCTCAATCGGCGCCCTGTGCGCGCGGGTCGGACATCATACAAAAAAGCCCCGCGCCTGCGAACCCCGCGAAGCAGGACTCTGACGGGGGGCTTCTTAATAGATGCGTTTAGGGATGCGCCAACAGCTCGGTCAATTCGCTGACCTGAGCGATTTCACGCATGTCTTCCGGCATCCCGCGGATGCTCAGCGCCTTGCCGGCGGCCTGCGCATCACGGATGAAGCACAGCAGCAGCGACAAGCCGACACTGCTGGACTTCAACACCGCCGAACAATCGACCACCACTTCGGTCGCGGTACTGGCTTTGATCAGCGCCTGTCCCTGCTTGCGCAAGTCGGGGCCGGTCAGGTAATCCAGCATGCCGCTGAGCCGAAGCTCGCCGGTTTCACTCATGCGAATGGCCGACACACTCATTGGTTAGTGGTCTCGGTCGATGCCTTGGCTTTGGCGACTTCCCCGGCCCAGTTGTTGATAGTCTTGTCCAGGTCGTTGCCATTTCGCTGCATCGCATCAGCGAACTGATCGCGGAACAGCTTGCCAATGTTGATGCCATTGATGATGACGTTACGCAGTTTCCACTCGCCGTTGATCTTTTCCAGCGTGTAAGACACCGGGTAGATCGCGCCGTTGTTGCCCTTGACCGTCATGCCAACACTGGTGCGGTCACCCGACTCGTCCTTGGCAGGATCGACGGTGATGCCCTGGTTGTTGTATTCGAGCAAAGCATTGCCATAAAACTGGAACAGGCCCTTCTTGAAGTTTTCTTCGAAGGTTTTCATCTGTGCCGGTGTGGCTTTGCGCGAGTACTTGACCGTCATGATGCTCTTGGAAATACCCTCGGCATCCACCACAGGTCCGACGATGGTGTTCAACGCCGTGTAGAAATCCTGCGGGTCCTGCTTGTACTTCTCTTTATTCGCCGACAGATCGGCAAGCATCCGGGTGGTGGTGTCCTGTACCAGATCGTGCGCGGAAGGCGCCGCCACGGCGTTAGCCACCAACGGCATCGCCGCGAGTAATACCAACAGGCCACGTCGCAAGGTAGAGATCATTCAAAAGCTCCTCATTTGGCGTCTTTACTAACGGTATTGAGCAGGAATTTACCGATCAGGTCTTCGAGTACCAGCGACGACTGGGTGTCATGGATGGTTCCACCATCCTTGAGCAAGGCTTCTTCGCCGCCCACGCTGATACCGATGTACTTCTCGCCCAACAGGCCAGCCGTCAGGATAGATGCAGTGGAGTCAGCCGGCAGGTTATCTACGCGCTTTTCCAGTTGCATGGTCACCCGACCGGTGAAGCTGTCGCGGTCCAGATCGATCGCCGTGACCTTGCCGATGGTCACACCGGCCATGGTCACTTTAGCTCTGACCGTCAAACCGGCGATATTGTCGAAGTATGCATAAAGTTTATACGTGTCGGTGCTCGGGCTCGGGGACAGGCCACTGACCCGCAAAGCCAGCAACAGCAAAGCCAGGATGCCAGCCAGCAAGAAAAGGCCGACACCGATTTCCAGGGTGCGGTTTTGCATCAGAAATCTCCAAACATCAAGGCGGTCAGAATAAAGTCCAGGCCGAGCACTGCCAAAGAGGCATACACCACGGTCTTGGTAGTGGCACGACTGATCCCCTCGGAAGTGGGCTCACAGTCATAGCCTTGGAATACGGCGATCCAGGTCACGACGAACGCGAAGACGACGCTTTTGATGATGCCATTGAGCACATCGTCAGTGAACGTCACGCTGTTTTGCATGTTCGACCAGTAGGAACCTTCATAGACGCCCAGCCAGTCGACGGCCACCCACGAACCACCCCAGATACCCACCACGCTGAAAATCATCGCCAGCACCGGCAGGGAAATGAAGCCGGCCCACAGGCGCGGGGCAACGATGTATTTGAGCGGGTCGACACCAATCATTTCCAGACTGGACAGCTGCTCGGTGGACTTCATGTTGCCGATTTCGGCCGTTAGCGCCGAACCGGCACGCCCGGCGAACAACAAGGCCGTCACGACCGGTCCCAACTCACGCAACAGCGTCAGCGCGACCATCTGCCCCACCGCCTGTTCCGAGCCGTAGCTGGACAGGATATTGAAGCCCTGCAGCGCGAGCACCATCCCGATGAACACCCCGGAGACCACAATGATCACCAGGGACATCACGCCAACGGAATGCAACTGCTTGATCAGCAGGCCAAAACCGCCGCCGATGCCACCGCGACCGAGCAAGGCATGAAACAGGAAAATCGTCGAACGTCCGAACACCGCCAGTGCGTCGATGGCAGAGTGGCCGAACCGGCGCACGCGTTCTATTAATGAAATCTTGCGCATCAACGCTTCCCCAGAAGATCTGCGCGGTAGTCCGTCGCTGGAAAGTGGTATGCAACAGGGCCGTCAGGTTCACCGGTCATGAATTGGCGGATCCGTGGTTCCTGGGAGTTCATCAGTTCCTCGGGAGTCCCCTGCCCCAATACCTGACCTTCGCCGACGACATAGATATAGTCGGCGATGCTCGCTGTCTCGGCCAGATCGTGGGACACCACGATACTGGTGATGCCCAGGGCATCGTTAAGCAGGCGGATCAGGCGCACCAGCACCCCCATGGCAATGGGATCCTGGCCGACAAATGGCTCGTCATACATGAGAATCTGCGGATCGAGAGCAATCGCACGGGCGAGCGCGACACGACGTTTCATGCCGCCGGACAATTCGTCTGGCATCAAGTCGATGGCGCCACGCAAGCCCACGGCCTGCAATTTAAGCAGGACGATGTCGCGGATCATTTCTTCGGGCAGCTGGGTATGAACGCGCAGTGGAAAGGCGACGTTCTCGAACACATCGAGATCGGTAAACAGGGCGCCGCTCTGGAACAGCACCCCCATGTGCTTGCGTGCATCGAACAGATCGCTGCGCGACAACTTCGGCAGGTTCTGGCCGTTAACCCAGACTTCACCTTTGGTGGGTCGCAACTGTGCGCCCATCAGCCGCAACAGCGTGGTTTTGCCACACCCGGAAGGCCCCATGATGCCGGTGACCTTGCCGCGCGGGATACGGATATCGACGTTATTGAAAATGCTGCGCGTTCCGCGCTTGAAGGTCAGTCCCTTCAGCTCGACCGCGTAGGCGTTATCGGCACTCATCTAAACTCCTTGCGATGCAGCCTCTCACTCGGACGCCTGGCTCTCTGACGAAAGCACATACCTCCCCGGGCAGGCCGAACTGGCGGCGAACTATATCACTGCAAAGGCCAAGCGCCAAAGGCCCAAGCCAGACCATCTTGTGGCAAAAAGCCTCGTTTAGAGGGTATTCGGCAAGCGGGAATGACAAAGCGTGACGAACTTGCGTGAGGGTTTTGATCATTACCGCTATAATCGCCGCCTTTTCATCAGGCTATACGATTTCTGACATGAGCCAATCCAGCGACCTGATTCAATCAGCACAACGCACCATCCGCCTCGAACTGGAAGCCGTAGAAGGCTTGCTGCCCCATATCGACGCTGATTTCGTACGCGCTTGCGAGATGATTCTGGCCAGCAAAGGCCGCGTGGTAGTGGTCGGCATGGGCAAATCAGGGCATATCGGCAACAAGATCGCCGCCACCCTGGCCAGCACCGGCACCACGGCTTTTTTCGTGCATCCGGCCGAAGCCAGCCATGGCGACATGGGCATGATCACGCGTGACGACATCATCCTGGCCCTGTCGAACTCCGGCTCCACCAACGAAATCGTCACCCTGCTGCCCCTGATCAAGCGTCTGGGCATCCAATTGATCAGCGTGACCGGCAACCCGGACTCACCGCTGGCCAAGGCTGCCGAGGTCAACCTCAATGTTCACGTCGAACACGAGGCCTGCCCGCTGAACCTGGCACCGACCTCCTCCACCACCGCCGCGCTGGTCATGGGCGATGCCCTGGCCGTTGCATTGCTGGAAGCTCGCGGCTTTACCGCTGAAGACTTCGCCTTTTCCCACCCGGGTGGCGCGCTGGGTCGACGTTTGCTGCTGAAAGTGGAAAATGTCATGCACGCCGGACAAGAGCTGCCACAGGTTCAACGCGGCACCTTGCTCAAGGACGCCTTGATGGAAATGACCCGCAAAGGCCTGGGCATGACCGTGATTCTGGAAGCGGACGGCAAGCTGGCCGGGATCTTCACCGACGGTGACTTGCGCCGCACGCTGGACCGCAGCATCGATATCCATAGCGCTACCATCGATCAGGTCATGACCGCCCACGGCAAGACTGCCCGCGCAGAGATGCTCGCCGCCGAAGCCCTGAAAATCATGGAAGACCACAAAATCAACGCGCTGGTCGTGGTCGACAGCGAAGACCGTCCGGTCGGCGCCTTGAACATGCACGACTTGCTGCGTGCGGGAGTAATGTAATGAGCTTGGACCTGCTTCAACGCGGCAAACAGATCAAGCTGGCAGTGTTCGACGTCGATGGCGTGCTGACCGACGGGCGCCTGTATTTCCTTGAAGACGGCAGTGAATTCAAGACGTTCAACACACTGGACGGCCAAGGCATCAAGATGTTGATGGCAGCCGGCGTGCAGACCGCTATCATTAGCGGTCGCAAGACCCCGGTCGTTGAGCGGCGCGCAAAGAATCTTGGCATTCCCCACCTGTACCAGGGTCGTGAAGACAAACTGGTGGTACTCGACGAACTGCTTGCCCAACTCAATCTAAGCTATGAACAAGTGGCCTACCTCGGCGACGACCTTCCAGACCTACCGGTGATTCGCCGCGTCGGCCTGGGCATGGCGGTCGCCAACGCAGCCAGCTTCGTGCGAGAACACGCCCACGGCATCACCCAGGCCCGTGGTGGCGAGGGTGCCGCTCGCGAATTCTGCGAATTGATCCTGCGTGCCCAGGGCCGCCTTGATGCGGCCAACGCTGCGTACCTGTGAGCCCATTATGCTAAGCAAAAAGTTTCGCAACATTCTGTTGTTCGGTTGCATTGCGGCGCTGTTCGCCGCAGTCGGCTACTGGAACATCAGCCCGGAACGCTTCCTCGACAAACCTGTGGTCAAGGTCGATGAAAGCGCGATCGACTATTACGCGCTCAACGCCCATAGCGTGCAGTTCCTGCCGGACGGCAAATTGCAATACGAAATGACGTCGGACAAGGTCGAACACCTGAAAGCGTCCGAAGTCACGCTACTGACCAATCCCGACCTGAACATGTTCCGCGGCACCCAGTTTCCCTGGCACGTCCAGAGCGATCACGGGGAGGTCAACCCTGACGGCACTCAGGTCGAGCTGATCGATTCGGTACGCATCACCCGTTTCGACGAAAAAAACCGCAGGACCCTGATTACCACCACCCGTATGACTGTGTTCCCGCAGCAACAATATGCGCAGACCGACCAACCCGTTAGAATCGACGGCGCTGGCGGTGTATCGACAGGCAACGGAATGAAAGCGTACTTGAAAGAAAGCAGGATACACCTGCTATCGAACGTAAGAGGACAGTATGAGGCTCGTTAAAACTCTCCCTATTTTGCTCAGTCTGGGCGCAGCACTGGGAAGCGTGAGCGCCTGGGCTCTGCCGACCGACCAATCCCAGCCTATCCGCATACAGGCCGACGACGCCCAACTGGACGACAAGAACGGTATCGCCACCTATACGGGCGACGTAATCATCACCCAGGGCACGATGAAGGTCACCGGCAACAAAGTGACCATGACCCGCACTCCGACTGGCGACATCGACGTGGTGACTTCAGTGGGCAACCTCGCTTACTTCGAACAACTGCAAACCCAGGGCGACACCAAGCCTGTTCAGGGCTGGGGCGTCACCATCCAGTACCACGCCTCGCAAAACCGTGTCGTGCTGATCGACAAGGCAAAAGTTGTCGACAAGGACAACAACGTCACCCAAGGCGAGAAGATCGTCTACGACACGGCCAAAAAGCTTGCGAGCGCTGGTCGCGCCACGGGCAGCAAGGTCACTGAGGCGCGCCCGCGTATCGACATGGTGATCCAGCCGAAGAAGAAAACCGACGAGCAAAAGGCCCAGTAATGGCAACTCTGAAAGCTCAGCATCTGGCCAAGAGCTACAAGAGCCGCCAGGTCGTGCGCGATGTCAGCCTGTCGATCGACAGCGGTCAAATCGTCGGCCTGCTGGGCCCTAACGGCGCCGGCAAGACCACCTGCTTCTACATGATTGTCGGCCTTGTACAGGCCGATCAAGGGCGCGTACTGATCGACGACCTGGACGTCAGCCACCAGCCCATGCACGGTCGTGCGAAAGCCGGTATCGGCTATCTGCCGCAAGAAGCGTCGATCTTCCGCAAACTCTCGGTGGCCGACAACATCATGGCGATCCTCGAGACCCGCAAGGAACTCGACAAGGCCGGACGTCGCAAAGAGCTGGAAAGCCTGCTGCAGGAATTCCATATCAGCCACATCCGCGACAACCTTGGCATGAGCCTGTCGGGTGGCGAACGCCGCCGTGTGGAAATTGCCCGGGCACTGGCGACTAACCCGAAATTCATCCTGCTCGACGAACCCTTCGCCGGCGTGGACCCGATTTCGGTCGGCGACATCAAACAGATTATCTACCACCTCAAGGCCAAGGGCATTGGCGTGCTGATCACGGACCACAACGTCCGTGAAACCCTGGATATCTGCGAAACCGCGTACATCGTCAACGATGGCCAACTGATCGCCGAGGGCGACTCTGCCACTATCCTTGCAAACGACCTGGTGAAAGAAGTCTATCTGGGCCATGAGTTCCGCCTGTAAGCATCGAGGTGTCTGGCTAGTCGACTGAGCTCCTGGCGCAATTAACACAGCAGTGTGTTTTTTATTGTTACGGCGCTCTAGGCAAACACTTCAGTTTCAGGCATATAATTTGCTTATGTTTGGCGCTCCGGCGCCCTGTAGTGGATGGCGCATGTGCGCCGGCGAATAAGGTGTTAAGCCCCTGCCATGAAACCATCGCTAGTCTTGAGAATGGGCCAGCAGCTGACGATGACACCGCAGCTGCAACAGGCCATCCGCCTGCTCCAATTGTCGACCCTGGACCTGCAACAGGAAATCCAGGAGGCTTTGGAGTCCAATCCGATGCTCGAACGCCAGGAAGAAGGCGACGACTTCGACAACGCCGATCCCTTGGCCGACAAAGCCGAGCAGCCACCCAACGCCGACATTCAGGAACCCTCCTATCAGGAAACCGCCCCCACGGTGGACAACCTCGAGGAAGGTGACTGGAACGAACGCATTCCCAATGAACTGCCGGTCGATACCGCATGGGAAGACGTTTACCAGACCAGCGCCAGCAGCTTGCCGAGCAACGATGACGACGAATGGGATTTCACCACTCGCACATCGGCCGGCGAGAGCCTGCAAAGCCACCTGTTGTGGCAACTGAACCTGGCACCGATGTCCGACACCGATCGCCTGATCGCCGTGACCCTGATCGACTGCATCAACAATCAGGGCTATCTGGATGAAACCCTCGAGGAAATCCTCGAAGCCTTCGATCCGGAACTGGACATCGAACTGGACGAAATCGAAGCCGTCCTGCACCGCATCCAGCAATTCGAGCCTGCCGGCATCGGCGCTCGCAACCTGGGCGAATGCCTGCTGCTGCAACTACGCCAGCTGCCAGCCAAGACGCCTTGGCTGGCCGAAGCCAAGCGTCTGGTCACTGACTACATCGATCTGCTGGGCAGCCGCGACTACAGCCAGTTGATGCGCCGCATGAAGCTCAAGGAAGACGAACTGCGCCAGGTCATCGAACTGGTCCAGAGCCTCAACCCGCGTCCCGGCTCGCAGATCGAATCCAGTGAAGCCGAATACGTCGTGCCTGACGTTATCGTGCGCAAGGATAACGAGCGCTGGCTGGTAGAGCTCAACCAGGAATCGGTGCCAAGGTTGCGGGTCAACGCGCAATACGCCGGGTTTGTCCGCCGTGCCGACACCAGCGCTGACAACACCTTCATGCGCAATCAGCTGCAAGAGGCCCGCTGGTTCATCAAGAGCCTGCAAAGCCGCAATGAAACCCTGATGAAAGTTGCCACCCAGATCGTCGAGCATCAGCGCGGTTTCCTGGAATACGGCGACGAAGCCATGAAGCCTTTGGTCCTGCATGACATTGCCGAAGCGGTGGGCATGCACGAATCGACGATTTCACGGGTGACCACGCAAAAATTCATGCATACCCCTCGGGGCATTTATGAGTTGAAATACTTTTTCTCCAGCCACGTAAGTACCTCCGAAGGCGGTGAATGCTCGTCCACAGCGATCCGCGCGATCATCAAAAAACTGGTTGCCGCGGAAAATCAGAAAAAGCCGTTGAGTGACAGCAAGATCGCTGGTTTACTGGAGGCACAAGGCATTCAGGTGGCTCGCCGCACCGTCGCCAAGTATCGCGAATCCCTGGGGATCGCGCCTTCGAGCGAACGTAAGCGGTTGATGTAGGGCCACGCCACAGCGTTCCAGTGGCAGGCATTTCTGCCTGCCGCTTTATGCACTGGCAACGAAGGAGAAGCTGTATGCAAGTCAACATCAGTGGACACCAACTGGAAGTGACCGAACCCCTGCGCACCTACATCGGCGAAAAACTCGAACGATTAGAGCGGCATTTCGACAAGATCACCAACGTGCAGGTCACGATGACCGTCGAGAAGCTGAAGCAGAAAATCGAAGCCACCCTGCATATTCCCGGCAATGAAGTGGTCGCCAACGCGGAACATACCGACATGTACGCAGCGATCGATTCACTGACCGACAAGCTGGATAAACAACTCAAAAAGCATAAGGAAAAGACCCAGAGCCTCCTCCAGGGTGCAACCGGTCGTTAACACTCCCAACCCATGATCCGACTTGAAAACATCCTGACCCCCGGCCGTTCCCTCGTGAACGTGCCGGGCGGCAGTAAAAAGAAAGCCCTCGAGCAAATTGCCAACCTGATCGCCCGGGAAGTGCCGGATCTGGAGATGCAAGATGTCTTCGAAGCATTGATCGCCCGTGAAAAACTCGGCTCGACCGGTTTTGGTAACGGCATCGCCATCCCCCATTGCCGTCTGAAGGGCTGCATCTCGCCCATCAGCGCCTTGATGCACCTTGACGCGCCCATCGACTTCGATGCCATCGACGGGGCCCCGGTTGACCTGCTGTTCGTACTGCTGGTCCCGGAAGCCGCCACCGATGCGCACCTTGAATTGCTTCGTCAAATAGCCAGCATGCTTGATCGCAAGGAAGTGCGGGAAAAACTGCGTAGTGCTCCGAGTAACGAAGCCTTGTATAAGGTTGTTCTGGAAGAGCAAAACGGTCAGTAATCATGCGCTTGATCATCGTCAGCGGCCGCTCCGGCTCGGGTAAAAGCACCGTACTCGATGTTCTCGAGGATAACGGCTACTACTGCATCGACAACCTGCCCGCCGGACTGTTGCCGGAACTGGCCGAGCGTGCGTTGATTCATACCGAATTGTCGCAACCACTGGTCGCCGTATCTATCGATGCGCGCAATCTGCCGAGCCATCTTTCGCGGTTTCCCGAGTTACTCGAGGAAGTCCGTAGCCGGCACATCAAATGCGATGTGCTGTACCTGGACGCCGACGTAGAAACCTTGCTCAAGCGGTTTTCCGAGACCCGCCGTCGTCACCCGCTGAGTACCGCCAATCGCTCGTTGGCTGAGGCGATCGAGGACGAAAGCAATCTGCTTGGCCCCATTGCCGACCTCGCTGATCTCAAAATCAACACCACCAACCTGAACCTGTATCAGCTACGCGACACCATCAAGCTGCGCCTGCTGAACCAGCCGGAAGCCGGCACTGCATTCCTGGTCGAGTCCTTCGGATTCAAGCGCGGCATGCCGGTGGACGCGGACCTGGTGTTCGATGTGCGCTGCCTGCCCAACCCTTACTGGAAGCCGGAACTGCGAGCGCAGTCCGGGCTTGATCAACCGGTGGCCGAGTACCTGGCGGCTCAACCGGACGTCGAAGAGATGTTCCAGGACATTTCCACCTACTTGCTCAAGTGGTTGCCGCGCTTTGCCGCCAGTAACCGGGCTTATGTCACCATCGCCATTGGCTGCACCGGCGGGCATCATCGCTCCGTCTACCTGACCGAACGTCTGGGCCAGGTCCTGCAACAATCCCTGAAGAACGTCCAGGTCCGCCACCGCGACCTCAGCTAAAGGATCCACATCGCGATGCCTGCTCTGGAAATTGAAATCATCAACAAGCTGGGCCTGCATGCCCGCGCTTCTGCAAAATTCGTTGGAGTGGCGGGTCAGTTCAAGGACTGCACGATCAGGGTAGGACGTGCCCCAGAATCCACGGTCGACGGTAAAAGCATCATGGCGATGATGATGCTCGCCGCCGGCAAGGGCACCACAATCCACCTGAGTACCGAAGGTGAGCAAGCGCAGGAAGCACTGGATGCGCTCGTGGCATTGATCAATAACTTCTTCGACGAAGGCGAGTAACACCTCGCCCTGTAGCAGCTGGCGAAACCTGCTGCTACAGCTCAGCGTTACGCCAGCGCCGTATCCATCACCATCATCAAACAAAATCCGATCAACAAGCCAAGGCTCGCGAGTTTGTCATGACCATTGCGTCGCGACTCCGGGATCACTTCGTGGGTCACCACCAACAGCATCGCCCCCGCCGCCAACGCCAATCCCAACGGCAACAACAGTTCGGCAAGGCTTACCAGCCACGCGCACAACAGCGCGAATACCGGCTCGACCAGGCCTGATCCCGCACCAATCAGAAATGCCTTGATCCTAAACATCCCTGCCCCAGCCAGCACCAACGCAATCACCAGCCCTTCCGGCACATCCTGCAGCGCGATGCCCATGGCCAGGCTGTCCGCGTCCGGCATGCCGCCGCCGGCAGAAACGCCGACGGCCATGCCTTCAGGGATGTTATGGGCAATGATGGCGAACACGAACAGCCAGATGCGTGGAGGAATCACCGGATGTTCAAGCGTGCCGATGAGCATTTCCGGTGAAGCGCTCGACACCTTGCGATCAACCAAATACAGACCAAACGCCCCGAGCATGATGCCGAAACAGATCAGTCCACTGGCTGACCACGGCGTCAGGCCGAGGCCTTCAGCGGCGGAAATGCCCGGCACGATCAGCGAAAACGCCGTCGCCGCCAGCATCACGCCGGCACCGAACCCCAGCAATGTGTCACTGAGCGCCTGGGGCATGCGCCGAATGACCAGCACCGGCACCGCACCGAGCGCGGTGCCGAGCGCGCAGATCGCACCGCCCTGCAACGCACGCGACAGTCTCGGCTCAAGGTCCAGCCAGGCGAGCCCTTGAGCCACCAGCAAGGCCATGCCTGCCATCAGTAATAGCGATCCCACAGCGTAACGAAACATCCGCCCACTTCCGATCGCCAGTGTTTCAGTGCCCATAGTCAGCCTTGGATTGTTTTTATAGAGGACTTAAACCAGCACGGCTTGATAGCGCGCAGCGACTTCGGGCCAATTGATGACGTTGTAGAACGCATTGATGTATTCCGGACGGCGGTTCTGATAGCGCAGGTAATAGGCGTGTTCCCACACATCCAGACCAAGAATCGGCGTATTGCCGTTCATCAGCGGACTGTCCTGGTTACCGCTGCTTTCCACCACCAGCGTTTTTTGTGGCGTGACACTCAGCCAGGCCCAACCACTGCCGAAACGGGTCAGCGCCGCTTTGGTGAACGCCTCTTTGAAACTGTCCAGACCACCCAGATGCTCATCGATCGCCTTGGCCAGTGCACCTTCGGGATTGCCGCCGCCGTGAGGTGCCATCACTTCCCAGAACAGCGAATGGTTCGCGTGGCCACCGCCCTGATTGATGACAGCGGCGCGCAGTGTTTCCGGCAGTTGCCGGACGCTGGCGACCAGCTTTTCAACTGACCACTCGGCGAACTCCGTGCCCTCAACCGCGGTGTTGAGGTTGTTGATGTAGGCCTGGTGGTGCTTGGTGTAATGGATTTCCATGGTCTGCGCATCGATGTGCGGTTCCAGGGCGTCATAGGCGTATGGCAAGGCAGGCAAGGTAAAAGCCATTTCAATGGACTCCATGATGTAAAGGCGCAGGCGCGACCGCCGGGCTGTGCAGCAAACGATGGGTGCGCGGATACTCGCCGTGCTCGCTGATGAAATTCAGCAGTTCGACATAGGTTTTGCTGCTTTGGCGCAGTGCGGCATCGCGCAGGGCCGGTGCCAGACGCGGATCCTGCAGGGTCTGCAACAACCGTTGGTGGATCGCACACAAATACTCGGCGCTCTCCTCCGGCTGGTTCAGCCGCAGATGCAGGTCCGCCAGGTTGTGGTGGGAAATCACGCAAGCCGCCACCGCTTCGTCGGCATCCGCCCAACGCTCAAACAACACTTGAGCCAGGGCCAGTGCCTGCAAGTAAGCCTCGCGGGCATCGACCAGTTCGCCCAGCATGAAACAGTGATTAGCCCTTTCGATCGTGCGTTTCCAGTGCTCCATGGTGAGCCTCCAAAGCGGTGGCAGTGATTACACGCCGCCTGCGGTTAGTTTTTCCGGGTCCAGCAAAACCTCAAGCTGGTTGCGGGTCATGTCGGTGTGTTCCAGTGCCACGTCGATAACCGGCCGACCTTGCTGATAAGCCTTCTTGGCAATCTCGGCGGCTTTTTGGTAACCAATGATCGGGTTGAGTGCGGTGACCAGTATCGGATTGCGCGACAGCGCTTCCTTGAGTCTGGCTTCGTTGACCTTGAAGCTGGAGATCGCTTTTTCACCCAGCAGATGGCTGGCGTTGGCCAGCAATTCAATGCTGCTGAGCAGGTTCTGGGCGATGATTGGCAGCATCACGTTCAGTTCGAAATTGCCTGACTGACCGGCGATGGTGATCACGGTGTCGTTGCCGATCACCTGAGCGGCGACCATCGCGGTGGCTTCCGGGATCACCGGGTTGACCTTGCCGGGCATGATCGACGAGCCCGGCTGCAAGGCTTCGAGTTCGATCTCCCCCAGACCGGCCAGCGGACCGGAATTCATCCAGCGCAGGTCGTTGGCAATTTTCATCAAGGACACCGCCGTCGCCTTGAGCTGCCCGGAGACCGCAACGGCCGTGTCCTGGGAGCCGATCAGCGCAAACAGATCGGTACCGGGCTTGAATGGGACGTGGGTCAGCTCGCTCAGTTGTTGACTGAAACGCGCGGCGAACTCGGGATGCGCGTTGATGCCGGTGCCCACCGCGGTGCCGCCCTGCGCCAGGGATTGCAGGCTTGGCAGCAGGTTTTGCAGATGGCCGATGTTGGCTTTGAGTTGCTGCGCCCATCCGTTGAGCACCTGGCTCATGCGCACCGGCATCGCGTCCATCAAATGGGTGCGACCGGTCTTGACGTGATGGTGAACGGTCTCAGCCTTGTGCTCGATCACCTGCACCAGGCGCAGCAGCGCCGGCAGCAGCTGTTCATGCAACGCCAGCGCCGCGCTGACATGGATCGTCGTCGGGATAATGTCGTTGCTGCTTTGGCCGCAATTGACATGATCGTTGGGGTTCACCGGCTCACCGAGTACGCGGCTGGCCAGGGTGGCGATCACTTCATTGGCATTCATGTTCGAGCTGGTGCCAGAGCCAGTCTGGAAGATGTCCACCGGGAAGTGCCGCATGAAATCGCCGGTGAGCAGACCCAATGCCGCCTCGACAATGGCAGCACCCTGAGCTTCGCTGATTTGCTTGAGCTCGACGTTGGCCCGGGCGGCGGCCGCTTTGGCCAGGATTAGCGCGCGGATGAACTGCACGGGCATCGGCTTGCCGCTGATCGGGAAGTTATCCACCGCCCGTTGGGTCTGCGCGCCATAGAGCGCATCCACCGGGACCTGAAGCTCGCCCATGCTGTCGCGTTCAATGCGTGTCTTGGTCATCAGAAAATCCTTGCACCAGTTCTATGAGAGGAATCGAGGGCTGCAACTCGCAGGTCGCCAGTTGCCAGGTGTAGCGTTGCCAGCGCGTGAGGCGGCACTTGCACAGAGAGAGGCGTTCGAGTTCACGCAGCGGGCGCCAGGCCTGGTCGAGGCAGTAAGTGCGCCAGTGCCAGGGCAGCGCGACATCGGCGGCAGTGTCGAGTAACAAACGGAAGGAAGTTTCGGCGATGGTCCAGGGAGACGTTGCCGTGCAACAGGCCAAATACCGGCCTTCAGCCAGGTAATGGGCGATCAGGCGTGGTTCGTCAGGGTCCATGGCGCAACGGATCTGGCGACTCATCCAGCGCCAGCTTTCGAGGTAAGGCTGCTCGTGCAAGGCAGAACTCATGATCCGGGCTCATTCGGTAATGAGATTAATTATTATATGATAATGAGAACCAAAACAACCCCGATAAAATCGAGGCACAAAAAAGGCGCGTTTCCCGCACCCGGGTAACGCGCCTTTTTGCGTAACGGTTAAGCGTTAGCTACCCGCGACCGTCATGCGTTCGATCAGCACCGAACCTGTGCGAATGTTGCTGCGCAATTCCAGATCATTACCGACCGCAACGATCTGCTTGAACATGTCACGCATGTTGCCGGCGATGGTCACTTCCTGCACGGCAAACTGGATTTCGCCGTTCTCGACCCAGTAACCCGCTGCGCCACGGGAGTAATCGCCGGTGACCATGTTCAGGCCCTGCCCCATCAGCTCTGTGACCAGCAGGCCACGGCCCATGCGACGCAGCAACGCGGCCTGATCTTCATCGCCATGGGTGACAAACAAGTTGTGCACACCGCCGGCGTTGGCAGTACTCGGCATCCCGAGCTTGCGCCCGGAGTACGTGCCGAGGATGTAGGACACCAACTCACCTTTTTCGACGAACGGCTTGGCGTAAGTCGCCAGGCCATCGCCATCGAACGCGGAACTGCCCATGGCGCGCATCAAATGCGGACGCTCATCGATGGTCAACCACTCAGGAAACAACTTCTGCCCCAGTGTGCCTTCAAGGAACGACGACTTGCGGTACAGACTGCCGCCGGAAATGGCCGAGAGAAAGCTGCCGAACAAACCACCGGCCAGTTCAGCGGAAAACAACACCGGCACTTCGCAGGTCGGTACGGGACGCGCGCCCAGACGGCTCGCCGCCCGCTGCGCGGCACGCTGACCGATGATCGCCGGATCGGTCAGCAAGTTGCCCTGGCGGTTTACGTCGTACCAGTAATCGCGCTGCATCTGGCCATCGGCCTCGGCAATCATCACGCAACTCAAGCTGTGTCGGGTCGACGCGTAGCCGCCGATAAACCCATGACTGTTGCCGTACACGCGGCAGCCCTGATGGGTGCTGAGCGTGGTGCCGTCGGCATTCTTGATCCGGCTATCGGTGGCAAACGCCGCGGCTTCGCAAGCCAGCGCTTGCTCGATGGCTTGTTCCGGAGTGATGTCCCATTGGTGGAACAGGTCGAAATCCTGCAGGTCGCGGGCCATCAACGCAGCATCGGCCAGGCCCGAGGCTTCGTCTTCGGACGTGTGCTTGGCGATGGCGAGCGCCGCCGCGACGGTTTCCCGAATGGCGTCAGGGCCGCTGGCCGAGGTGCTGGCCGAGCCCTTGCGCTGACCGACATACAAGGTGATGCCAAAGCCCTGATCGCGGTTGAACTCGACAGTTTCGACCTCGCGCTGGCGCACCGACGTCGACAGGCCCTGTTCCAGGGACACGGCGACTTCGCAGGCACTGGCGCCCTGACGCTTGGCTTCAGCAATGATCTGCTCGACTTGTTCTTGCAGTGCCGGCAACGCTTGTGGGCCGACGCTTTCAACTGCACTCATGCTGTTCTCCACTCAAATTCTGCTTTCGGTATGGCCTTCGAGCGACCGGGCCGGACAAGCGGCCCCCGACTGGTTATCATGGCGGCGTTTCTTTGCGGACGGCCACCATGGTTGATTCTTACGACGACTCCCTCGATACGGGAGAAAAAAGCAAATCCCAGGTTAAACGTGAGCTTCATGCTCTGGTTGACCTTGGCGAGCGCCTTACAACACTCAAGCCTGACTTGCTGGCAAAACTGCCGTTGACCGACGCTTTGCGCCGGGCTCTGGGCGATGCGCCCAAGCACACCGCGAATATCGCGCGTAAACGGCACCTCATGTTCATCGGTAAACTGATGCGCGATCAGGACACTGACGCCATTCTGACCTTGCTCGATCAACTCGATGCCTCCACTCGGCAGTACAACGAACGTTTCCATGGCCTGGAACGCTGGCGCGATCGCTTGATCGCGGGCGACGATGCAGTCCTGGAGAAGTTCGTGCTCGACTACCCGGAAGCTGATCGTCAGCAATTGCGCTCCCTGATCCGTCAGGCCCAGCACGAACTGGCGACCAACAAGCCACCGGCATCGAGCCGTAAAATCTTCAAGTACATCCGTGAGCTGGACGAGACTCAACGCGGCCTGCGTTAAGTCCCTTCTCGGGTGAGTCGCCAAGCGGCTCACCCGAAGCTTCTCTTTTCTCAAAAGCCACTTATGCGCCTGTGCCACCCACAGTGATCGCATCGATTTTCAGCGTTGGCTGGCCGACACCCACCGGCACCGACTGCCCATCCTTGCCACACGTGCCCACGCCGCTGTCCAGCGCCAGATCGTTACCGACCATCGACACCTTGCTCATGGCTTCCGGCCCGTTGCCGATCAACGTCGCGCCTTTGACCGGGGCAGTAATCTTGCCGTCTTCGATCAGGTACGCCTCGCTGGTCGAGAACACGAATTTGCCGCTGGTGATGTCCACCTGTCCGCCGCCGAGATTGGCGCAGTAGATGCCGCGCTTCACCGAGGCGATGATTTCTGCCGGATCACTTTCGCCCGCCAGCATGTAGGTGTTAGTCATGCGCGGCATCGGCAGGTGCGCATAAGATTCGCGACGACCGTTGCCGGTACGAGCCACGCCCATCAGGCGCGCATTGAGCTTGTCCTGCATATAGCCTTTGAGTACGCCGTTTTCGATCAGCGTGGTGCACTCGGTCGGGGTGCCTTCGTCGTCGACGTTCAGGGAACCTCGACGGCCCGCCAACGTACCGTCATCAACGATGGTGCACAGTTTGGACGCAACCATTTCGCCCATGCGCCCGCTGTAGGCAGAGCTGCCCTTGCGGTTGAAGTCACCTTCCAGACCATGGCCGACCGCTTCGTGCAGCAGCACGCCAGACCAGCCGGAACCCAGCACCACCGGCAACGTACCGGCCGGCGCCGGAATGGCTTCAAGGTTGACCAGTGCCTGACGCAATGCTTCACGGGCGTAACCCATGGCGCGGTCATCGCTGAGGAAATAACGGTAATCGGTACGACCACCGCCACCATGACCGCCACGCTCGCGGCGACCGTTCTGTTCGACGATCACACTGACATTGAAGCGCACCAATGGCCGTACATCCGCTGCCAGGCCGCCGTCAGTAGAGGCCACCAGAATCCGCTCCCAGACACCGGCCATGCTCACAGTGACTTGCTGGATACGCGGATCGAGAGCACGAGTAGCCGCATCGATGCGTTTAAGGAGTTCGACTTTTTCGGCGCGGCTGATCACTTCCAGCGGGTTGTCCGGCCCATACAACTGGGCGACGTCCTGGGTCGTGAAAGCCTGCACCGTGCCGTTCTGCCCGGCGCGGGAGATTGAGCGCGCAGCACGGGCCGCGGCACCGAGGGCTTCCAGGGTGATGGCATTGCTGTAGGCAAAACCGGTCTTTTCACCCGATTGCGCGCGTACGCCGACGCCCTGGTCGAGGTTGAAGCTGCCTTCCTTGACGATCCCGTCTTCCAGCGCCCAGGACTCGGAAATCTGCCCCTGGAAATACAGGTCGGCAGCATCGATACCCGGGCCAGCCAGGTCGCCGAGCACGCCTTGCAGGCTCTCGATCGTTACGCCACCGGGCGCCAGGAGGTGTTCACTGACTGAGGACAACAACTCGCTCATATGCTTTACGCCTTCAATTCATCGTTCTGAGGCAGGTCGCTGAGCGCCCTGCGAGAAAAAGCGCCGGTGACTGGACACCGGCATCCGCGCCCGGATGGACGCCTGTTCGCTGCTATCTCGTTCGGCCAGCAGCACGGCCTCGCCTTGATCCTGTTGCGCCAGTATCCGGCCCCAAGGGTCGACGATGGCGGCATGCCCCCAGGTTTCTCGCGGCCCCGGATGAGTCCCACCCTGCGCGGCCGCCAGCACATAACATTGAGTCTCGATGGCCCGGGCGCGAATCAGCACATCCCAATGCGCCGCGCCGGTCACCGCCGTAAACGCCGACGGCGCGGTAATCAATTCCGCCCCGGCAGCCCGTAATTCGC
The DNA here is from genome assembly GCF_002000165.1 of Pseudomonas sp. C9. Taxonomy (NCBI): domain Bacteria; kingdom Pseudomonadati; phylum Pseudomonadota; class Gammaproteobacteria; order Pseudomonadales; family Pseudomonadaceae; genus Pseudomonas; species Pseudomonas sp. C9. Next base: position 2,134,109 of record NZ_MPAK01000001.1, read on the forward strand.
TGTACAACTCCGGGAAGCGCAGGTCGTAACACACCGTCAGGCCGACTCGACCGACCGGCGTATCCGCCACGACCACCCCACTGCCATAAGCATAGTCATCGGACTCGCGATAACGTCCGCGATTGTCCGCCACGTCCACATCGAACAAATGCAGCTTGTCGTAGCGCGCCACTGTCTCGCCATGGTCATTCACCAACAGCGAACAGGCATGCACCTTCGCCGTCGGTTGATCCACCGGCGGCAACGGCAATGTGCCGGCGACTATCCATAACTTGAGGTCGAGGGCGGTCTGTTTCAACCATGGCAGGATCGGCCCGTCGCCCAACGCCTCGGCGCGGCCGATATCGGCGATGTCGCGACGGCCCATCGCGGCGAAGTTTTCCGGCAGCACGGCCAGTTGCGCGCCACCGGCCGCCGCTTGCTCAAGCAGGCGGCGAGCCTGGGCCAGATTGGCCAGCACATCGCTCTGGCTGACCATTTGAATCACCGCTACAGACATGGCCTTTCCTTACTTGAGAAGTGTCCGCCAACCTGTAGCGGCTGGCGAAGCCTGCGTCCGGCTGCGCAGCAGTCGTAACACCGGATTGCACGGTTTACCTGCAAGACCATGTTGACCGGGTTCACGACTGCTGCGCAGCCGGACGCAGGCTTCGCCAGCTGCTACAGGATCTGCGTCGCTGATTGAAATGTGTTCGGCCATGCTACTCCATCGCCTTGGCGAGTGCCTTTTCGAAAAGCGACTCAAAAAGGTTTGTCGAAGGTGATTTTCGGCTCTTTCCACGGGCCTTTGACGGTGTATTTCACACTGGCAAACCGCGCCATGCGATCACCAATCAGTTTGTCGATCAGGAACAGCGCGCCGCCAACGGCCGGCGCGCCAACGATCAACGCGGCAATCGGCAAATTGTTGGTAACCGGTAACGTCACCAGCAATTTGGCGTCGATCTGATCACCCACCAGATTGAGCGTGCCATCGAGTTCAACATTGCTGGACGGACCGGTCATCCGGATCGGTTCACGGGTGACGTAGACGCCATTGGTACCGACCAGCAAACCTTTGACCCGGTCATAACTCAACCCTTTGCCGAACAGGTCGGAAAAGTCCAGGCGCAAACGGCGACCGATGGAATTGAAGTTAAGCAAGCCGAAGACTCTCAGCGCCTGGGCACTGCCGTCGACTTCAACAAACTGGCCCTTGGTAAGGGAAGCATCAAGGGTGCCGGAGAACCGTTTGCTGGCCAGCCACGCCGGCGAACCGGGCCAGCGACCGTCAACATCCATATGGAACTCTTCGCTGGTGACACTCGGTGCAAACCCCCAGCCCTTGAGCACATCGGCTAGATTCTTGCCGCTGATTCGCCCCTTGTACCAACTGCTGGAGCTCCCTGGCGCACCTTCCCAACCGCCACTGCCCTGCAACAGAATGCCTTTGAGCCCCATGTCCAGGTTATTGAATGCAATGCCCCGCGGCGTCGGACGGACTTTCAGCGACCAGCCACCCACCAGATCCTGACCCAGGAACAGCTGATTGATGGTGATGTCCAGTGCCGGAATTTTTGTCGGGTCAACCGTGGCCAGAGGGTCGGGCGCATTATCGTCGGTCAGTGCCTTGGGATCCGGCGCGGGTAGCCGCACGTATTGCAGATTGACCGTGATCGGCGCGCCTTTCGCGTCAGGCACACCGACCGTGCCTTTGACCTGCTGGCTGTCGAGTTGCAAAGCCCAGGCGGCGGGCTTTCGGTTTATCTGCACCGATGCCTTGTCGAGGGTACTGCCCAGTGCACTGAGCTTGCCAATCTGGAAGTCTGCACCGCTGAAGAACTGCTTGGCATTACCACCCGGATCCTGGCCAGCGTACTTGTCCACCAAATCCTTCCAGGGGCCGACATCCAGTTCCGACAGTACGCCACGCACGCGCAGGCCTTTGGTACCGGGCAACACGGCATTGCCACCACCGAGGAACAGCTCACCACGACCTTCGGCAAAATTGCCGTTCGGGGCTGCAAACGTGAAGTTTGCCAACTCACCATAATTGACCCAATAACGACGCTCCGCACCTTGCAAGGTCATGCGAAATGTCGTGTCGCGCCCCGCATCGGCCGCCATGCCGAACGGAGCCGGCAGATCAACCGTCACGCCTCTGAGGTTTGAATTGACCATCAACTGGCTGTCGGCGCCATCCAGGGTCAGTTGCAATTGATACGGGATCACCCCGGACACCGGCAACGGCTGAGTCACGTTCAACCACTGAGTGAGTTTTTTGACTTCGACATGACCGGAAGCCGTAACGCGAGTCTTGAGATTGCTGGCGTTGCCATCAGCGAAAATCTGCGCGGTGACCGGTTTATCAAAGGCGCGGGCGCTGATGTTCTGCCCGCTCAGCCCCTTGGTGCTGTCGAAGCGGAAATCGCCCTTGAGCTGAGTCAGCTCCAGCGGTGGCTCGGGAAGTTTCAGGCGCGCCCTGGCCGTCTTGAAGTCGACCAGTATTTTCGGCTTCTCGCCTTGGGCCAGCGGGATATCCAGTTTCAGTTTGCCTTGCAGCTCACCCTCACCTTCCCATTTGGCGAAGGTTTCAGCCGTGCCGATGGGCGCCTCCTGGAGAATCTTCAACCCATCGCCCAAACCACCGGCAAACTCGCCGTCAAGAAACAGGTGGACACTTTTTCCATCCGGCACATGGGGAATATTGACGTAGATGTCCTTGACCTGAGTGTCGAGCAACTGGCCCTTGCTGGCCAGAATCCGCACACCACTGTCTTCGACAAACACATCACCCGTGACTTTGCTGACATGCGGCCAGCCTGGCTGGAACGCCAGCTCGGCATCGTGCACCTTGAAGAACAGGCTGATGCTGCGGGCGGTATCAGCGACGCCATGGTTCAGCGACCCCTGATACTGGAAGAAACCTTCATCCACCGCGCCTTTGAGAATGGCCGTACGCAACCATTCGTCGAGTGCGGGGCTGAGGACGGTCGGCAGGTACTTGGCGGTGTAGCGCCCATCGCCTTCCACCATACCCACCCGCAGGTCCATGTAATCTTCCTTGGCGGGATCAAAATACAGGCGAATCAGAAAATCGCCGGCAATCTTGCCCTCTTCGCCAAGCACCTTGAGGTAGGGCGCGATCAGGGTGAAGCCTTCTTTATCGAGTTTCCAGGTCAACGTGGCGTTGGCCTGGATGTACTGCCATGGCTTGGCGAAAATGGGGTCCAGGTGCAGGACAAAGTCCTTGCTGTCCATGCGCAGCTCACCCTTGCCGAGGTCACCGCTGATGCTGCCGCTTACATTTCGCGCCGCCGGGGCGCCGGCATAGGCATCAAAACCTACCTGGTCAAGGTTCGCGGCGAAGCTGAACTTGCTGTCGTCAGTGGCATTGGGCCGCATGTCGATCAGCACATTACGCAGCCCACCGGTCACTTTGAGTTTCTCGACTGCCGTGGCGACACCTTTGGGCAGTGGGCCCAAGGCGTTCAGCAGCGGCGTGAGCGGGGTGAGGTCGAGTCGATCGGCTTGCAGGTGCCAGAGTTCTTCGACCTTGTCAGTGGCCGACGTCTGTTTGAGTTGCAGATGCGACTCCCAGCGCGTCTCGCCGAAGCTCATGGCCAGCGAATCGAGGGTCACCACGACGCCTTCAGCACTGCGCTGGAAATAACCATTGAGTGCCAGGTTATTGATCTGGATCGGCTTGCGCTCGGCATACGCCCCTTTGAGTTGCGGCGCGTTGAGGCGAATCGCCGCGCTTTGCAATGTGCGCTGGCCCCAATTGATCCAGAGCTCGCCGCCGGCCTTGATCTCGGAAAAATTCCATTGCTGGGTCAGGCGCTCGGGCAGCCATTTTGACCAATCGCTTTGCGGCAGGCTCAGGTAGGCCTCGGCCTCCCCATCCTGCCACTGGCTGGCGCGGATACGGGTACGCAGGCTCATGGCCACTGGCTGACCATCAGGCAAGGTCATTCGGGCATCGAGACGCTGCCGCGAAGCTCCGGTTTTCAGCGTGAAGCCGACGTAGGTCAAGGTCAGCGCCGGTTGATCCAGTGGTTGCAAGGTCACCTGACTGTCGATCACCGACAACTGCTGGACGATCTGCAGGCGATTAAGCAGTTGCTCGGGATCCAGCGGCTGATCCTTCTGCACCGGCAACCCTTCCAGCGCCCACTGCCCGTCGGTGCCTTCCTTGAGGCTGATCTTCAGGCCATTGAGCTCCAGGTGAGCGATGCGCAACTGACGAGCCAACAGGCTGCCCCAAAGGTCAGGCACCGCACGCACCTGATCCAGACGCAAGGCATTGGCACCTTCGCCGACCGTTACGTCATGGGCGAACAGGATCGGCGCAAAACCACTCCAGCTGCCTTCAAGCGCGCCGATTTGCAATGGCACGCCGAAGGCCTCACGGGCTTTGGTTTCGACCTCGGCCCGGTATTCAGCCACCAGTGGCGTCAGCTCCCGGCCGAGGCTGACGTACAACGCCATCAACACCAATGCCAACGCGCACAGGCCCAGCCCCCAGCGGGTGAGTGCGACCAAAATGCGTGTCAGACGCTCCATGTCAGTTGGCTCCCATGGCAAAAATGCTGCAAAAAGCTGAGGCCAGCCGTTCTAGTAAGGTTGGAACACCGCGATTCAGAGCAACACCACGTCGTATTGTTCCTGGGAATACATGGTTTCCACCTGGAATCGAATGGTGCGTCCGATAAATCCTTCCAGCTCGGCAACGTTACCTGACTCTTCGTCGAGCAAGCGGTCGACAACTTTCTGGTTCGCCAATACACGATAGCCCTCCGCCTGATAGGCGCGAGCCTCGCGAAGAATTTCTCGAAAAATTTCGTAGCAGACCGTTTCCGGGGTCTTCAGCTTGCCACGCCCCTGACAGCTGCTGCACGGCTCGCACAGTACCTGTTCGAGACTCTCGCGGGTGCGCTTGCGGGTCATCTGCACCAGGCCCAACTCAGTGATGCCGATGATGTTGGTTTTGGCGTGATCGCGTTCCAGTTGTTTCTCAAGCGTGCGCAATACCTGGCGCTGGTGTTCTTCGTCTTCCATGTCGATGAAGTCGATGATGATGATCCCGCCCAGATTGCGCAGGCGCAGCTGACGGGCAATCGCGGTGGCGGCTTCGAGGTTGGTCTTGAAGATGGTTTCTTCAAGGTTGCGATGGCCGACGAAGGCCCCGGTGTTGACGTCGATGGTGCTCATGGCTTCCGCCGGATCGACCACCAGGTAACCGCCGGACTTGAGCGGGACTTTGCGCTCCAGGGCTTTCTGGATTTCGTCTTCCACGCCGTACAAGTCGAAAATGGGCCGCTCGCCTGGGTAGTGTTCAAGACGATCAGCGATTTCCGGCATCAGTTCGGCGACGAACTGCGTGGTTTTCTGAAAGGTTTCCCGGGAGTCGATGCGAATCTTCTCGATCTTCGGGCTCACCAGGTCACGCAAGGTCCGCAACGCCAGGCCGAGGTCTTCGTAGATCACACTCGGCGCACTGATGGTTTTGATCTGCTCGTTGATCTGATCCCAGAGCCTGCGCAAGTAGCGGATGTCCATGAGGATCTCATCGGCGCCCGCCCCTTCGGCGGCGGTGCGCAAAATGAAACCGCCAGCCTCCTTGATGCCTTCTTTGGCCACGCAATCGGTGACCACTTGCTTGAGGCGCTCGCGCTCGGCCTCGTCTTCGATCTTCAGCGAAATACCGACGTGGGCGGTACGCGGCATGTACACCAGATAGCGTGATGGAATCGACAACTGAGTCGTCAGGCGTGCGCCTTTGGAGCCGATCGGGTCCTTGGTGACCTGGACCACCAGGCTCTGGCCTTCATGGACCAGAGCGCTGATGCTCTCGACCACCGGGCCTTCACGCAGGGAGATTTCCGAGGCATGGATGAACGCGGCACGGTCCAGGCCGATGTCGACGAACGCTGCCTGCATGCCGGGTAGAACCCGCACAACCTTGCCTTTATAGATGTTGCCGACGATCCCGCGCTTTTGCGTACGCTCGACGTGGACCTCTTGCAGAACACCGTTTTCGACCACCGCCACGCGCGATTCCATCGGCGTGATGTTGATCAGAATCTCTTCACTCATGGCAGGGTCTCGTTCGGGCATGTTCACGATAGTGGCTGCATCTTGTCAGTACGACGCTTAGCGCGCGTTAAGTGTTTGCCAACAGGGTATGCCGAAATGGCCGAGCAGTTCCGCGGTTTCGCACAGCGGCAACCCGACCACCGCCGAGTAACTGCCATCGAGCCCGGCAACAAATACCGCACCCAGCCCCTGAATTCCGTAGCCACCCGCCTTGTCACGAGGCTCACCGCTGGCCCAGTAGGCTGCCGCTTCTTCGCGACTGAAGTTGCGAAACCGCACCAGACTGCGCACCACCAGCGACTCGCAGCGCTCGGCGTCGAGTACGGCGATGGCGGTCAGCACCTCATGCTCACGACCGGCCAACAGCATAAGCATGGCGCACGCATCGGCTTCGTCCACCGGTTTGCCCAGAATTTTGCCGTCCAGCACCACGGCGGTGTCAGCACCCAGCACGCAAAAATCGACGTCGGAAACGACAGTTCCGCACCCGACTTCGGCCTTGCCGCGCGCCAGGCGCTCGACATAGGCCGACGGGGATTCTTGAGGCAAAGGGGTTTCATCGATGTCCGCGCTGATGGCGGAGAATGGCACGCCGATCTGCGTGAGCAGTTCACGCCGACGCGGCGAGCCTGAGGCGAGGTATAGCTTTTTCATCAAGACGTCTCCCTGTCCAGTGCCCTGTCTCACAAATACTGTTCCTTTTTGGCGGCGTCTGTTGTTGCCATACTGCGTTGCCGCTTCTCGCCATAGCGAGCTATGACTTGGCGCGGCGCCTTGTCTGGCAACAACAGCCACTCGCCAAAAAAGGAACGTATTTGCGAGACAGGGCACCGGCGCGGGCAAATGCCTGACCGAATTAATTGATTTTGTAGCGTCGACGCAGACCACGCAAACCGTAGCTGACCCAAGGCCAGAGCAACGCACTGACCAGTGCCGGCAGCACCAGCGCCAGGGTTGGCTGGCGATTGCCGGTCAAGGCGCTCAGCCACAGCTGAACCAGCTGCGCGAGGCCGAAGATCACCAGGATCACCAGGCTCTGTTGCCACATCGGGAACATGCGCAAGCGCTGTTGTAGTGACAACACCAGAAAAGTGATCAACGTCAGGATCAGCGCATTCTGGCCAAGCAACGTGCCGTAAAGCACGTCTTCAGCCAAGCCCAGGCACCATGCGGTGACCATGCCGACCTTTTGCGGCAGGGTCAGCGCCCAGAACGCGAGCAGCAACGCCAGCCACAGCGGGCGAAGGATTTCCATGAATTGCGGCAGGGGCGAGATACTGAGCAACAGGCCGATAGCGAACGTCAGCCAGACAATCCAGCTATTTCGGGAAGCTTTGACGCCGACCATTATTCTTCTCTCCCAGTAGAAGCCGGCGCGGGGACAGGCGGTTTGGCGGCAGGCTTCACGGCCGGTTTAGCGGCGGCAGGTTGCGGCGCGTGCGGTTTGGCGGCAGCGGGTTTGGCCGGGGTTGCCGCCGGTGCCGGTGCGGCCGGTGCAGCTGGCGGCGCGACAGGCGTGGCAGGCGCTGCGTTGGCGGCGGGCACCACCGTGGTCGCCGGCACTGGTTTGGGTACGGTGGCCGGAATGATCGGCCCGCCACCATGCTGGTCCAGTGCTTCCTGAGCCTGGGCCGCTTCGTTGGCACGCTCTTCGGCAGTACGGCCGTCGCTGAACACCAACAGCAAGTAGCGACTGCGGTTCAAGGCAGCGGTCGGCACGGCGCGAACAATGGCAAACGGCTGGCCGGAGTCGTGAATCACTTCCTTGACGGTCGCCACCGGGTAACCAGCCGGGAACCGCTGACCGAGGCCGGAGCTGACCAGCAGGTCGCCTTCCTTGATGTCTGCAGTATCGGCAACGTGACGCAGTTCCAGGCGCTCCGGGTTGCCGGTGCCGCTGGCAATCGCCCGAAGACCGTTGCGGTTCACCTGCACCGGAATGCTGTGGGTGGTGTCGGTCAGCAGTAATACACGGGAGGTGTAGGGCATCAATTCGACCACCTGCCCCATCAGGCCGCGGGCATCGAGCACCGGCTGACCGAGGATCACCCCGTCGCGCTCACCTTTATTGATGATGATGCGATGGGTGAAGGGGTTCGGGTCCATGCCGATCAACTCGGCCACTTCGACCTTTTCGTTGACCAGCGCGGAAGAATTGAGCAACTCGCGCAGCCGAACGTTCTGCTCGGTCAGGGAGGCAAGCTTTTGCATGCGCCCCTGCAACAGCAGGTTTTCGCTTTTGAGTTTTTCGTTTTCGGCGACGAGCTCGGTACGGCTGCCAAATTGGCTGGCCACACCCTGCCATAGCCGCTGCGGCAGGTCGGTGATCCAGTAAGACTGCATCAGCACCAGCGACATTTGGCTACGCACTGGCTTGAGCAGTGTGAAGCGGGCATCGACCACCATCAGCGCGACCGATAGCACGACCAGCACCAATAAGCGCACGCCCAGTGAAGGCCCTTTGGTGAAAAGCGGTTTAATAAGCCGCTCCTCCCAGGCAAATGTTCTCTTTATTCATACGGCATCAAACCGGCCTGGATGCAGACTGACAGAAGATAAACGCCAACAGGCAGCACTGCAAAGTGCTGCCTGCGCGCCAACAGCATAGATGCAACCGGCGAGATCACTCGCTGGATAGCAGGTCCATGGTGTGTTTATCCATCATTTCCAATGCACGGCCACCGCCGCGAGCAACGCAGGTCAGCGGGTCTTCGGCGACGATCACCGGCAGACCTGTTTCCTGGGCCAGCAACTTGTCGAGGTCGCGCAGCAAGGCGCCACCACCGGTCAGAACCAGGCCACGCTCGGCGATATCGGACGCCAGCTCCGGAGGCGATTGCTCCAGTGCGCTTTTCACAGCCTGAACGATGGTGGCCAGGGACTCTTGCAGAGCTTCCAGCACTTCATTGGAGTTCAGGGTGAATGCGCGTGGAACGCCTTCGGCCAGGTTACGGCCACGAACGTCGACTTCGCGAACTTCGCCGCCCGGGTAGGCTGTACCGATTTCCTGTTTGATGCGCTCGGCGGTGGATTCGCCGATCAGGCTGCCGTAGTTGCGACGCACGTAGGTAATGATCGCTTCGTCGAAGCGGTCGCCGCCAACCCGTACGGACTCGGCGTAAACCACACCGTTCAGGGAGATCAGGGCGATTTCGGTAGTACCACCACCGATATCGACCACCATCGAACCGCGTGCTTCTTCAACCGGCAGGCCGGCACCAATCGCAGCAGCCATTGGCTCTTCGATCAGGAACACTTCACGAGCACCGGCACCAAGGGCCGATTCACGGATGGCACGACGCTCAACTTGAGTCGATTTGCACGGAACGCAGATCAGCACACGAGGGCTAGGCTGCAGGAAGCTGTTTTCGTGAACCTTGTTGATAAAGTATTGCAGCATCTTTTCGCAGACGCTGAAGTCGGCAATCACGCCGTCCTTCATCGGACGAATGGCAGCAATGTTGCCCGGCGTTCGGCCGAGCATGCGCTTCGCCTCGGTGCCGACAGCAACGACACTTTTCTGGTTACCGTGTGTCCGAATAGCCACAACCGATGGCTCATTCAGGACGATACCGCGCTCGCGCACGTAAATAAGGGTGTTGGCAGTGCCCAGGTCAATGGAGAGATCGCTGGAAAACATGCCACGCAGTTTCTTGAACATGGGAAAGGGACCCTAGGCAACGCGTGGGTAAAAAAGTGCGGCAAACTCTAACAACGACAGGGATTTTGGGCAAGGCGCCAATATGTTAAATTGACCGCTTTTCTGTGCACCAACCCCCACAATCGCGGCCTTATGACCGTAGAAATGCGGTAGTGTTCCGACAATCTAACACACGGACGCCGTCCGTTCTGTTTTCCACTGGAGAATCGCAATGGCGCTTGAACGCTCCGACGTGGAAAAAATCGCTCATTTGGCCTGCCTGGGCCTCAATGATGCCGATCTTCCACAAATCACCTCGGCCCTGAATAGCATTCTGGGTCTGGTCGACGAAATGCAGGCGGTCAATACCGACGGTATCGAGCCGCTGGCCCACCCACTGGAAGCCAGCCAGCGCCTGCGCGCAGACGTCGTGACCGAGACCAATCATCGCGAGGCCTATCAGTCCATCGCACCAGCGGTCGAAAACGGCCTGTACCTGGTTCCGAAAGTCATCGACTAAAGGGAAAGAGCCTGCAATGCATCAATTGACTCTGGCCGAGATCGCCCGCGGACTCGCCGATAAAAAGTTTTCTTCCGAAGAGCTGACCAAAACCCTGCTGGCGCGTATCGCCCTGCTCGATCCTCAGCTCAACAGTTTCATCAGCCTCACCGAAGACCTGGCGCTCCAGCAGGCGAAAGCCGCTGACGCACGCCGGGCCAATGGTGAGAGCGGCGCCCTGCTCGGCGCGCCGATTGCGCACAAAGACCTGTTCTGCACCCAGGGCATCCGCACCAGCTGCGGCTCTAAAATGCTCGACAACTTTAAAGCACCGTACGATGCCACCGTAGTCGCCAAACTGGCCGCTGCCGGGACCGTGACCCTGGGCAAGACCAACATGGACGAATTCGCCATGGGTTCGGCCAACGAGTCGAGCTACTACGGCGCGGTGAAAAACCCGTGGAACCTGGAACACGTTCCGGGTGGTTCATCCGGCGGTTCAGCGGCTGCAGTTGCCGCGCGCCTGCTGCCTGCGGCCACGGGCACCGATACCGGCGGCTCGATCCGTCAGCCAGCGGCCCTGACCAACCTCACCGGCCTGAAACCGACGTACGGTCGTGTTTCGCGCTGGGGCATGATTGCCTACGCGTCCAGCCTCGATCAGGGCGGCCCGATGGCACGCACCGCCGAAGACTGCGCGATTTTGTTGCAAGGTATGGCCGGCTTCGATCCGAACGACTCCACCAGCATCGATGAACCCGTGCCGGACTACAGCGCCAACCTCAACGGTTCGCTGCAAGGCCTGCGCATCGGCGTGCCGAAAGAGTATTTCAGCGCCGGTCTCGACCCGCGCATCGCCGAGCTGATCCACAACAGTGTCAAGGAGCTGGAAAAGCTCGGCGCCGTGATCAAGGAAATCAGCCTGCCGAACATGCAGCACGCGATTCCTGCGTATTACGTGATCGCGCCGGCAGAAGCCTCTTCCAACCTGTCGCGTTTCGACGGCGTGCGTTTCGGCCATCGCTGCGAGCACCCGAAAGACCTGATCGACCTGTACAAGCGTTCCCGTGGCGAAGGTTTTGGCCCGGAAGTGCAGCGCCGGATCATGGTCGGTGCCTACGCGCTGTCGGCCGGTTACTACGACGCCTACTACCTGAAGGCCCAGAAGATTCGCCGCTTGATCAAGAACGACTTCATGGCAGCCTTTAATGAGGTCGACATCATCCTCGGCCCAACCACGCCGAACCCGGCCTGGAAGCTTGGCGCCAAGAACAGCGACCCGGTCGCTGCTTACCTGGAAGACGTCTACACCATCACCGCCAACCTCGCTGGCCTGCCGGGCTTGTCCATGCCTGCCGGTTTCGTCGATGGCCTGCCGGTGGGCGTGCAACTGCTCGCGCCGTATTTCCAGGAAGGTCGCCTGTTGAACGTTGCCCACCAGTATCAGCTCAACACTGACTGGCACACCCGCACCCCAACCGGCTTCTGAGGAGACACACATGCAATGGGAAGTCGTGATCGGGCTGGAGATTCATACCCAGCTCACCACCCGGTCGAAAATCTTTTCCGGTAGTTCCACCACCTTCGGTTCCGAGCCGAACACCCAGGCCAGCCTTGTAGACCTGGGCATGCCCGGCGTGCTGCCGGTGTTGAACCAGGAAGCGGTGCGCATGGCGGTGATGTTCGGTCTGGCGATTGACGCCGAGATCGGTCAGCACAACGTGTTCGCCCGTAAAAACTATTTCTACCCGGACTTGCCGAAGGGCTACCAGATCAGCCAGATGGAATTGCCGATCGTCGGCAAAGGCCACCTGGACATCGCCATGGAAGACGGCACGATCAAACGTGTCGGCGTGACACGTGCCCACCTGGAAGAAGACGCCGGTAAAAGCCTGCACGAAGAGTTCAACGGCGCCACCGGCATCGACCTGAACCGTGCCGGCACGCCGCTGCTGGAAATCGTTTCCGAGCCGGACATGCGCAGCGCCAAGGAGGCCGTGGCATACGTCAAGACCATCCACGCGCTGGTACGTTACCTGGGCATCTGCGACGGCAACATGGCCGAAGGCTCGCTGCGCTGCGACTGCAACGTGTCGATCCGTCCGAAAGGTCAGGTTGAGTTCGGTACTCGCTGCGAGATCAAAAACGTCAACTCGTTCCGTTTCATCGAGAAGGCGATCAACAGCGAAGTGCAGCGCCAGATCGAGCTGATCGAAGACGGCGGCAAGGTGATCCAGCAAACGCGCCTGTACGACCCGAACAAGGACGAAACGCGTCCGATGCGCAGCAAAGAGGAAGCCAACGACTACCGTTACTTCCCCGATCCGGACCTGCTGCCAGTGGTCATCGAAGACTCGTTCCTCGACGACGTGCGGGCCACCCTGCCGGAACTGCCACCGCAAAAACGCGAGCGTTTCCAGGAGCAATTCGGTCTGTCGGTCTACGACGCCAGCGTGCTGGCCACCAGCCGCGAACAAGCCGATTACTTCGAGAAAGTCGCGAGCATCGGCGGCGACGCCAAGCTGGCGGCGAACTGGGTGATGGTCGAGTTGGGCAGCCTGCTCAACAAGCAAGGCCTGGATATCGAAGACTCGCCGGTGTCCGCAGAGCTTCTGGGCGGCATGCTGCTGCGCATCAAGGACAACACCATCTCCGGCAAGATTGCCAAGGTGGTGTTTGAAGCCATGGCGAACGGCGAAGGCAGCGCGGACGAGATCATCGACAAGCGCGGCCTCAAGCAAGTGACCGACACTGGCGCGATCTCGGCGGTGCTGGACGAAATGCTCGCCGCCAATGCCGAACAGGTTGAACAGTACCGCGCGGCAGACGAAGCCAAACGCGGCAAGATGTTCGGCTTCTTCGTCGGCCAGGCCATGAAAGCCTCCAAAGGCAAGGCCAACCCGCAACAGGTCAACGAATTGCTCAAAAGCAAGCTCGAAGGCTGATGACAATGGAGCCAGTTTCAAAGCCTGGCTCAAATCCCTGTGGGAGCGGGCTTGCTCCGGGCGGCGTTCCGACGATAGCGGTCCGGCACTCAACACCATGTTGACTGTCAGAATGCCAATCGCGAGCAAGCTCGCTCCCACATTTGTTTCGGGAAACCTTTAAATGAAGCGTCTACTCGGCGCCTGCGCCCTGCTCTCTCTGCTGGCCGGTTGCGCCAGCAACGATATCGTCGATCCACACGGCTACGACAAGACCGGCACGGCGTCCTTTTACGGCGCCAAACACCAAGGTAAACGCACCGCCAGTGGCGAGCGTTTCGACAAGAATTCCATGACCGCCGCCCATCGCCAGCTACCCTTTGGCACGCGGGTGAAAGTCACCAATCTGAACAACGACAAGTCCTGCGTGGTCCGCATTAACGACCGCGGGCCACATACCCGTGGACGTCTGATCGACCTGTCCCATGCAGCCGCGGAGCGCTTGGGCATGGTCAAGAGCGGCACCGCCAAGGTTCGCGTGCAAGCCCTCGACGACTGACAGACGGAGCACCCACCATTTTCGGACTTGCCGATATACCCCTGATCAGTGTGATTGAACTGCTCAGTGGCCTGCTTTTACTGATCGCAGGCGCCGAACTGATGGTGCGTGCCGCCGTGCGCCTGGCGGCGCGGTTGCACGTGCGGCCGCTGATTATCGGCCTGACCATCGTCGCCCTTGGCAGCAGTGCGCCGCAGATGGCGATCAGCCTGCAAGCCACCCTGGCGGACAATGCCGACATCGCCGTCGGCAGCGTGATCGGCAGCAGCATCTTCAACATCCTCGTCACCCTCGGGCTTTCGGCACTGATCATTCCGCTGCGTGTCTCGCGGCAACTGGTGCGCCTGGATATTCCGTTGATGATCGGCGCCAGCCTGCTGGTGTTTGTCCTGGCGTGGAATGAAGAACTGACCCGAACCGATGGCGTGATACTGCTGGCAGCATTGGCCCTGTATCTGGGCCTGTTGCTACGCCAGTCCCGGCACTCGGCCCGTCCACCATCGAGCGACCCGCACAGTCACACCGCGCCCTGGATCAGCAGCCTGTTGATGATCGTCGCCGGGCTGGCGATGTTGATCTACGCCGGGCACTTGCTGCTGGGGGCGGCGGTTGTCGTGGCGACCGACCTTGGCCTGTCGGAACGAATCATCGGCCTGACCATCGTCGCCATCAGCACATCCCTGCCGGAGTTGGCCACCTCATTGATCGCCGCCCTGCGCGGTCAGCGGGACATTGCCGTGGGCAACGTGATCGGCAGCAACTTGTTCAACCTTCTGGGTGTGCTAGGCGTGACAGCGCTGTTCGCGCCGTCGCCGTTGTCGGTGTCACCCAATGCCCTGGATTTCGACTTGCCGGTGATGCTCGGCGTTGCGGTGTTCTGTCTGCCGTTGTTCTACACCGGCTATCGGGTAACCCGGGCCGAAGGTTTGTTGTGCCTGGCTTTGTACCTGGCTTACGGGCTGCACGTGGTGTCATTCACCACCGGCATGCCACTGGCCGGCAAGCTTGAACACCTGATGCTGTTTTTCGTTCTGCCGGCGCTCGTGGCGTTTCTGCTGTTCTCGTCGCTGCGCGCCTGGCATCGCCAACACCACAAGAGGGATGTGTCATGACCGATAATAAAAAATCTGGCGTTGAAGTCCGCCGCCAAGTGATGGGCGACGCCTTCGTCGACCGCGCACTGGGCAATGCCACCGAGTTCACCCAGCCGCTGCAGGATTTCGTCAATGAACACGCCTGGGGCGGTGTGTGGAATCGCGAAGGCCTGCCGCTGAAAACCCGCAGCCTGATCACCCTTGCCGCCCTGACTGCACTGAAGTGCCCGCAAGAATTGAAAGGCCACGTACGCGGCGCCCTGAACAACGGCTGCACCGTGGAAGAGATTCGTGAAACGTTGCTGCATTGCGCGGTGTACGCCGGCGCGCCCGCGGCGATTGATGCGTTTCGGGCGGCGCAGGAAGTGATTGAGAGCTATCAGAAGCCGGAGTAAATCTTCGGTATTTGCGGCGGCAGGACTACCGCCATCGCGGGCAAGCCCGCTCCCACAGTTTGGAATGCATTCCCCTGTGGGAGCGGGCTTGCCCGCGATGAGGCCCTATAAAACACTACAAATCCCTGGGCTAAATCCACCCGCCCCACTGCAATAAAAAGATCCCGATATTGGTCGTGATTGCCGCCATCAACGTGGTAATCACAATAATCGCCGCCGCCAGTTCATGATTGCCCTCGGCCTGGCGAGCCATGACAAAACTGGCGGCCGCGGTCGGGCTGCCGAAGTACAAAAACAGAATCCCCAACTCCGCCCCACGAAAGCCCCAGAGCCAGGCCCCAAGGGTCGCCAGCACCGGCAGGCCGATCATCTTCACCAGGCTGGAGCTGAGCGCAATGTTGCCGCTCTTGCGCAACGCAGCCAGCGACAACGTGCCGCCAATACAGATCAACGCCAGTGGCAACGTGGTCTGCGCCAGGTACTGCCCGGATGTCTCGAGCCAACCTGGCAAGGCGATCTTGAAATAGGCAAACGGCGCCGCCGCAAACACACTCATGATAAGCGGATTGACCATGACGCTTTTGCAGATGCTCCACGGATCGGACTTGATCACCGGGCTGTAGACTGCCAGCACAATGGTCGAGAGCGTGTTGTAAAACAGGATCACCAGCGCCGCGAGAATCGCCCCGAGGGAAATCCCGTAAGCGCCGTACATGCTCGCCGCCAGTGCCAGGCCGATTACCCCGTTGTTGCCGCGAAAGGCGCCCTGGGTGTAAATCCCCCGGTCTTCACGCGGGCACTTCCAGATCGCCCAGCCCCAGGCAATGGCGAAACTTGCCAGGGTCGCAATCGAAAAGTAGATCAGCAGCGCCGGTTGCAACGCGGCGTTCAGGTCGGCATGCAGGATGCCCAGAAACAACAACGCCGGCATGGTGACGTTGAACACCAGGGCCGACGCGGTGTGGATGAAGTTGTCGTTGATCCAGTTGATGCGCTTGAGCAACACCCCCAAAAACAGCATGGCAAACACCGGCGCGGTGATGTTCAGGGTTTCGAGGAAGATTGCCAGCATGCCGGGGATAACCTTGGGTGAGCGTCGTTAGGGGGCTAATGATAAGCCACCCAGAGCATCGGCGTCTGGTAGACCGCTATCGCGGGCAAGCCGTGCTCCTACAGGTCGGCGTCGTACGCAATGGCGTGAACGACATAAAACCGTAGGAGCAAGGCTTGCCCGCGATGCAGGCGACTCGGTCTCAGGTGATTGGCGCCGGGTTAAACAACGTGATGTCGTTATGCAGCTTGTGCTGCTCGGCCCACGTCTGTTTTTTGCCGCTGGCCACGTCCAGGTAGTAGTGGAACAACTCCCAGCCAAGCTCTTCGATCGATGCCCGCCCGGTGGCAATCCGCCCGGCATCGATGTCGATCAGGTCCGGCCAGCGTTGCGCCAGTTCCGTGCGGGTCGAGACCTTCACCACCGGTGCCATCGCCAAGCCATACGGCGTGCCACGCCCAGTGGTGAACACATGCAAGTTCATCCCCGCTGCCAACTGCAACGTCCCGCAGACAAAGTCACTGGCCGGGGTCGCGCAGAAGATCAGCCCTTTGCGTTTGAAGCGCTCGCCAGGGCCAAGCACCCCGTTGATCGCACTGCTGCCGGACTTGACGATCGAGCCCAGGGACTTCTCGACAATGTTCGACAACCCACCTTTTTTGTTACCCGGTGTGGTGTTGGCGCTGCGATCCGCTTCGCCCTTGGCCAGGTAGCGGTCGTACCAATCCATTTCCCGCACCAGTTCCTGGGCAACTTCCTCGGTTTCGGCACGGGAGGTCAGCAAGTAAATCGCATCGCGCACTTCAGTGACTTCGGAAAACATCACCGTCGCACCGGCACGCAGCAACAGGTCCGAGGCATACCCCAAGGCCGGGTTGGCGGTGATGCCGGAAAACGCATCGCTGCCACCGCACTGCATGCCCAGAATCAGCTCGGACGCCGGCACGGTTTCCCGGCGACGCTGATCGAGCTTTTTCAAACGGGTTTCGGCCAGCGCCATGATCTGCTCGATCATCTCGGTAAAACCGTGACTCGAGTCCTGCAAGCGATACAACCACGGCTCACTCAAATCCACGGAACTGTCGTTGTCGTGCATGACCTGTCCGGCCTGCAATTTCTCGCAGCCCAGGCTGATCACCAAGGCTTCGCCACCCAGGTTCGGGTTGCGCGCCAGGTTGCGCACGGTGCGGATCGGGATGTACGCGTCCGCCGCCGTAATCGCCACACCACAGCCATAACTGTGGGTCAGCGCCACCACGTCATCGACGTTCGGGTACTTGGGCAGCAACTCGTCCTTGATGCGCTTGACCGCATGGTCCAGCACGCCCGTGACGCACTGAACAGTCGTGGTGATACCAAGAATGTTGCGCGTGCCGACGGTGCCGTCGGCGTTGCGATAACCCTCGAACGTGAAGCCTTCCAGCGGTGCCTGCGCAGCGGGCACTTCGGTGGACAGCGGCAAGCTGTCCAGCGGTGGCGCGGTGGGCATGCGCAGTTGATCTTCCTTGACCCAGCTGCCGCGCGGAATCGGCTGCAACGCGTAGCCAATGGTCTGGCCGTAACGAATCACCTGCCCGCCTTCTGGAATATCTTCCAGCGTGACTTTGTGGCTCTGTGGCACGAAGTCCACGGTCACCAGGCCATCGGAAAACTCGGTGCCGGCTGGCACGCCCTGGTCATTGACCACGATCACTACGTTGTCCCGCTCGTGCAGGCGGATGTAGCGCGGCGAGTCGGAATGTTCAATCAACTGCATGACGCCGCTCCTCAGGAATGCGCTTGTGACAATTTGTTATTTGTTTCAGGACCGCTGACTGGCGGCTCTTTGAGCACCACACGCTTGATCGGACCCACGATCACCAGGTAGCTGAACACCGCAACCAGTGCGTTGCAACCGACAAACACCAACGCCCATTTGAACGAGCCGGTGGAGCTGATGATGTAGCCGATCACGATTGGGGTGGTGATCGACGCGATGTTGCCGAACATGTTGAACAGGCCGCCACTCAAACCGGCGATCTGTTTTGGCGAAGTGTCGGACACCACCGCCCAGCCCAGTGCGCCCACGCCTTTGCCGAAGAATGCCAGCGCCATGAAGCCCACGACCATCCATTCGATGTCGACATAGTTGCAAGCCACGATGCTGCTAGACACCAGCAGACCTGCGATGATCGGCGCCTTGCGGGCGAAGGTCAGTGAGTGGCCTTTGCGCAGCAGGTAGTCGGAAATCACACCGCCCAACACACCACCGATAAAACCGCAAATGGCCGGCAACGAGGCAATGAAACCAGCCTTGAGGATGGTCATGCCGCGTTCCTGCACCAGGTACACCGGAAACCAGGTCAGGAAGAAGTAGGTGATGGCGTTGATGCAGTACTGGCTCAAATACACGCCGAGCATCATGCGGTTGGTCAGCAACTGACGCACGTAATCCCATTTCGGGCCTTCAACACGCTTGCCGGCTTCCTGGCCTTTGGTTTTGTCCTGGTCCATGTCGACCATGCCGCCATTGTCAGCAATGTGCTTGAACTCGGCGTCATTGATCATCGGGTGCTGGCGCGGGCTGTGGATGACTTTCAGCCAGATCAGCGAGAACACGATGCCGATGCTGCCCATCACCACAAACACGTGCTGCCAGCCAAACGTGAAGACGATCCAGCCCATCAGCGGAGCAAACAACACGGTGGCAAAGTATTGCGCCGAGTTGAAGATCGCCGAAGCCGTGCCACGTTCAGCGGTCGGGAACCAGGCCGCGACAATGCGTGCGTTACCCGGGAAGGATGGCGCTTCGGCCAGGCCCACCAGGAAGCGCAGCATGAACAGCGCAACCACCGCCGTGGACATGCCGAACTCACCGACATAGCCCTGCAACACGGTGAACAGCGACCAGGTGAAGATGCTGAGCGCGTAGATTTTTTTCGAGCCGAAACGGTCCAGCAACCAGCCACCGGGAATTTGCCCGGCCACGTAGGCCCAACCGAATGCAGAGAAGATATAACCGAGGGTGACCGCGTCAATGCCGAGGTCTTTTTGCAGGCTGGAGCCCGCGATGGCGATAGTGGCCCGGTCGGCATAGTTGATCGTGGTCACCAGGAAAAGCATGAGCAAAATCAAATAGCGGACGTGAGTCGGCTTGGTCGCTTGCATGTAGATGTACTCCCACTGATTATTTTTATGCGCGGGTGAAACTGTTTATCCCTGTAGGAGCTGTCGAGCGAAACGAGGCTGCGATCTTTTGATCTTTAAAAGCAAAGATCGCAGCCTCGTTTCACTCGACAGCTCCTACAGGGAGTGCGGTATCCGGGGATACCGCGATGTGTCAGGAGCCGATGTAGCTAGTCTTCACGACCGTGTAGAACTCTTGCGCGTAGCGACCTTGCTCGCGAGATCCATAGGATGAACCTTTACGCCCACCGAATGGAACGTGGTAATCCACGCCAGCGGTCGGCAGGTTGACCATCACCATCCCGGCCTGGGAGTGGCGCTTGAAGTGGTTGGCGTACTTCAACGACGTGGTGGCGATGCCCGCCGACAGACCGAACTCGGTGTCGTTGGCCATGGCCAGTGCCGCTTCGTAATCCGCGACGCGAACCACGTTGGCCACCGGGCCGAAGATCTCTTCGCGGCTGATGCGCATCGCGGCTTCGCTGTCGGCAAACAGGGTTGGCGCGAGGAAGTAGCCTTCGGTGTCGCAGGTCACCAGACCACCGCCGCTGACCAGACGCGCACCTTCGGACTGGCCGATGTCGATGTACTTCATGTCCTGTTCAAGCTGCGCTTGCGAAACGACCGGGCCAATGTCGGTGCCGGCTTTCAACGCGTGGCCGACCTTGATCGACTTCATGCGCTCGGCCACGGCTTCGACGAACTTGTCGTGGATGCCGGCGGTGACGATGAAACGGCTCGAAGCAGTGCAACGCTGGCCGGTGGAGTAGAACGCGCTCTGCACCGACAGCTCGACCGCTTGCTTGAGGTCGGCGTCGTCGAGAATGATCTGCGGGTTCTTGCCACCCATTTCCAGCTGAACCTTGGCCTGACGCGACACACAGCTGATCGCGATCTGACGACCGACACCGACGGAACCGGTGAAGCTGATGCCGTCGACTTTCGGGCTCTGCACCATCGCATCGCCAACCACACGACCACTGCCCATCACCAGGTTGAACACACCGGCCGGGAAGCCTGCGCGGGAGATGATTTCGGCCAGGGCCCAGGCGCAACCCGGCACCAGATCGGCCGGCTTGAGCACCACGCAGTTGCCGTAGGCCAGGGCCGGGGCGATTTTCCATGCCGGGATAGCGATCGGGAAGTTCCACGGCGTGATCAGGCCAACCACGCCGAGCGCTTCGCGGGTCACTTCAACGTTCACACCCGGGCGTACCGACGGCAGGTAGTCGCCGGACAGACGCAGGCATTCACCGGCGAAAAACTTGAAAATATTACCGGCGCGGGTCACTTCACCAATGGCTTCAGGCAGGGTCTTGCCCTCCTCCCGAGCCAGCAAGTTGCCGAGTTCTTCACGACGGGCGAGGATTTCAGTACCTACTTTATCCAGCGAATCGTGACGTGCCTGGATGCCCGAAACGGACCAGGCCGGGAACGCAGCGCGAGCGGCGTCGATCGCGGCGTGAACCTGAGCCAGATCGGCCTTGGCGTAATTGCCAATGGTGTCGGTCAGTTCAGACGGGTTGATATTGGCGCAGTACTCACTGCCCGCTACCCACTCACCATTGATGTAGTTATCAAAACGCTTTGCATCTGCCACGAGATGTTCTCCTCACGCAAAAGGCCGCTGACGAGTCAGCGGCCTTGCTTAATCGAAAGTGTTACTGCGCGCCCTGCTTGTCGATCAGTGCGGCGAGCATTTCGTACTCTTCGCGGGTCAGATCGGTCAGCGGTGCACGCACAGGACCTGCGTCATAGCCGGCAATTTTTGCCCCGGCCTTGACGATGCTCACGGCATAACCGGCCTTGCGGTTACGGATGTCCAGGTACGGCAGGAAGAAGTCGTCGATGATCTTGCCGACGGTGGCGTGATCTTCACGAGCGATCGCGTGGTAGAAGTCCATCGCGGTTTTCGGGATGAAGTTGAACACCGCCGAGGAGTAAACCGGCACGCCCAACGCCTTGTAGGCAGCGGCGTAGACTTCAGCGGTCGGCAAGCCGCCCAGGTAGCTGAAACGGTCACCGAGACGGCGACGGATCGACACCATCAGCTCGATATCGCCCAGGCCATCCTTGTAGCCGATCAGGTTCGGGCAGCGCTCGGCCAGACGTTCCAGCAGCGGCGCGGTCAGGCGGCAGACGTTACGGTTGTAAACCACCACGCCGATTTTTACCGATTTGCACACGGCCTCAACGTGGGCGGCAACGCCGTCCTGGCTGGCTTCGGTCAGGTAGTGCGGCAGCAGCAACAAGCCTTTGGCGCCCAGACGCTCGGCTTCCTGTGCGTATTCGATGGCTTGACGGGTCGAACCGCCCACACCGGCCAGGATCGGCACGCTGGTTTCGCAGGTGTCGACGGCCGTCTTGATGATTTCCGAATATTCGCTGGCCGCCAGAGAGAAGAACTCACCGGTACCGCCTGCGGCGAACAACGCCGTGGCGCCGTATGGGGCCAGCCATTCGAGACGCTTGATGTAGCCCGCGCGATGGAAATCGCCCTGAGCATTGAAATCGGTAACCGGGAAAGACAGCAGACCGGAAGAGAGGATGGACTTCAGTTCTTGTGGATTCATTATTCGAACACCCTGGGTAGCAACGTATATGTGTGTGTGAGAAAACCGTTCAGCCTGCGCCGAAGTTGTAGGTCATCGTACAACTTAAATAACAACCGTCAACTGCATTTCATCGCCGGCTGCATTTTTATGTAGGAGAGGCTCCTTCCTTGACGTAGGAAATTTCTCGGCTAAGATCGATTTAACTGTATATGCATACAGTTATTTTGAAATCTGCCTACGACATATCAAGGAGATAGAAATGTCAGGTCTACACACAACACCTCAGGAAACACCGAAACAGGTCATTGCCAATCTGGATGATCTTTTTACTGAACGCGGCATTACCGTCAGCGCCAACGAACACGTAGTGCTGCACCTTGCCGAGCAACACATCGCGGCTCCTCAACCGCCTGCCTCAACCTCCGCGAGTGCTCTGAAAGGCAAGCCACAGCTACGTTTCGAGGGGGGTGAACACACCGCCATCGGCGACACCACGCTGCTGCGTTTCGCCAAGGATGCCCCGGCCATTCCAGCGGCCCAAGTTGAATTGCACCTGCCCAATGGCCTGGCGCTGACCTATGGCCAGGTGGTTGCGTTGGGGGGTGATTTCTATGGCATTCCCGATCAGCCCGTCAGCGAAGGCGCCACGCCTGCGAAGCGTATCCAGCGCTTTGCCAATGCCTTCAATTCACTCGCTGTGCTGCCGACCGCCAATGCCGAGGCCAAGCAGATCCTCGCCGTGATGCAGAAGGAAATCGCCGCCGTTAATCAGGCGATCCGGGAAGGCAAACAACCTCACGAGGTTTATGACGCCTTGGGAGATACGTTGTCGGAAGAGTGGAACAAGATCACCGGCGGCGGCAGTTTTGTCTCGGCCCTGTTCCCGTTGGGGCGCTATCTGAAATTGGCCGCCAACAACACCGACCATTTTGTCGAAGGGGCGCTGGCGGCCTACATCGCCGGGCATACGGCGGCGGTGCAGCAAGCGGTTCTGGCGAGAAGCAGTGGCGACGAAAAACAGCTGGAAATCGCCTACGCGATGAATGCCTTTGCTGATCATTACCTGACCGACCTGTTTTCCGCCGGCCACTTGCGCGTACCGCGCAAGCAATTGGCAGCGGTGGTCACACCCAGCGACCTGGGCTCGTTGATCACCCGTTTCATGCACGATGAAGACAGCAAATTCGGCCTCAATGTGCGCAACGGCAATGGCGACCAATGGCGGGCCTATGGCGACAAACGCTACTTTGACGCGATCGACAGCGCCAACCGCGTGCAGGTCAATCAAGCGGTTCAACTGTCTGCGGATGAGATCTTCGCGACGTACCTCAGCGGAGTCGCTCCATCGCCGAGCAACTTCAGCGCCTTGAAAAAGCTGCCGGACCTGCAAGCCGTGCTGAACCCAGCGGGTAATTTCTCGCCGCTGTTCAGGGTCGAGGGCAGCAAAGTGCTGCGACGCAAGGACGTCAACAACCTGAACGACACCGCCACTGTCGACGACTGGTGGGGGTGGAGCACGTATTTGCTACTCAAGGACTACAACCCTAAAGGCAACGTCTGATAAGGAGATCGAAGATGACTATCAAATTGGAACTGGAACTGGCTTCTGGCCAATCGCTGAAGGGTGCGCCGCTGGAGTTGTTGTCCAAGGGGTGGGTGATTGCGCGGGCGGTGGTGGATGAGCGTGGGGTTGTGGCGTTCGATGCCAAGGCTGGGGCTTTGGAGTTGGCGGTGAGGGTGGATCGGTCAATCCTGCGTACTGGCTGATTTTTTCATCAGGACTACTGGCCCAATCGCGAGCAAGCTCGGCTCCCACAGGTTTTGTGTCGCTCACAACCGTGTGAACGCACACAAGACACTGTGGGAGCCGAGCTTGCTCGCGATGGCATTCCAGCAGACAGCAGAAAACTCCGAACCAGAAAATTAACCCCGCTGCGCCTCAGCCTCTTCATGCGCATGACGCAGCCGCTCACGGCTATTGGTCAAGTGCAAACGCATCGCCGCTCGCGCCGCATCGGAATCCTGGCGAGCGATGGCGTCGTAAATCTCTTCGTGCTCACGACTCAGGCGATTCATGTAGTGCTGCTGGTCGTCATGGGCCAGGCGCGCCGAGTTCAGCCGCGTGCGCGGAATGATGCTGGTGCCCAGGTGGGTCATGATGTCGGTGAAGTAGCGGTTTCCGGTTGCCAGGGCAATTTGCAGGTGGAACTGGAAATCCGAGGCGACCGCATCGCTGGCGTGGGAAGCGCTTTCGTTCAGGGCGTCCAGTGCGGCTCTCATCAGACCCAACTGCTCAGGGCTGCGGCGTTGCGCGGCGAGGCCGGCGGATTCGACTTCGAGGCTGATGCGCAATTCCAGAATCGCCAACACGTCACGCAGGGTCACCACCGTCGCCGGGTCGATACGGAAGCCGCTCGGGCTCGGCGTATCGAGCACGAAGGTGCCGATGCCATGGCGGGTTTCCACCTGCCCGGCCGCCTGCAAGCGGGAAATCGCTTCGCGCACCACGGTGCGGCTGACGCCATGGGCGTCCATGATCGCCGACTCAGTGGGCAATTTGTCGCCGCGCTTGAGAAGACCGTCGCGGATCTGCTCGGACAGCACCGTCACCAATTCCTGTGCGAGGCTGCGGCGCTTGCGAGGGAGGCGGGGTGCGTCAATCGGGTTTTCCATGGTGAACATCTGTCTCGAAAATTCGGCTGAAACCGCATCATAGCTCAACGCGGTTGTACGATCACCGTCAGCATCCACTATCCATGTGGGAGCGAGCTTGCTCGCGATAGCGGAGTGTCAGACACCTTTGATGTTGGATGTCAGGCCGTCATCGCGAGCAAGCTCGCTCCCACAGGGATTTGTGGTGCTTATGCGGTTACTGTCTGGTCCACCAAATGGCCGTTCTCGATGCGAACATGCCGTGGATGGAAACGCTTCAGGCTGCTGCGATGCCCGACGCTGATAATGCTCAGCCCCGGCAACTCATCGATCAGCGCTTGATACAACGAAGCCTCATCCTCTTCGTCCATCGCCGACGTCGCTTCGTCCATGTACAGCCATTGCGGTGCGTACAGCAGCGCGCGGGCAAATGCCAAACGTTGTTGCTCACCCGGCGAGAGCATGCGCTGCCAGTGGTTGGCTTCATCCAGACGTCCAACAAGATGCGGCAATCGGCAGGTTTCCAGCACGTGAACGTAGCGTTCTTGCGTATAGGTATCGCCAGGCTGTGGATAACTCAGCACTTCGCGCAGGCTGCCAATCGGCAGATAAGGCTTTTGCGGCAGGAACAGGTAGCGCGCCGATGGCAGGCGAATGCTGCCGTGGCCGCGCGGCCACAAGTGCCCCATGGCTCGCAACAAGGTCGACTTGCCGCTACCGGAACGCCCGCTGAGCATGACACGCTCGCCCTCTTCCACCGCCATATCGGCGTTGGTCAGCAAGTGACGACCGTCCGCCAGATCGAGGCCCAGGTTGTGGATCTTCAGTTCCGTGCCCTGATTCTGCACGTCGATGGCCTGTTGGCGCTCTTCATTGTCGGTCATGGCCTGACGGAAGCTGAGCAGACGGTCACAGGTGGCACGCCATGAGGCGAGGTTCTGATACGCACTGATAAACCAGCTGAAGCTTTCCTGCACATTGCCGAATGCCGAGCTGATTTGCATCAGTTCACCGAGTTCGATCTTGCCGGAGAGGTAACGCGGCGAGGCAACAATGAACGGGAAAATGATGGCCGCCTGGCTGTAACCGGCGGTAAAGAATGTCAGGCGTTTGGACACTTTCATGATGTCCCAGAAGTTATGCCAGACCATTCCGAAGCGGCCGCTCAACCGACGATTTTCGTTCGGCTCTCCGTTATATAACGCAATGCTTTCGGCATTCTCGCGAATCCGTACCATGGAGAAACGCAGGTCGGCTTCGAAGCGTTGTTGTTGGTTGTTCAGACCGATCAAGCGGCGACCGATCAAATGCGTCAACCAGCTGCCTACCACTGCGTAAACCAGTACGCACCAGAACATGTAGCCGGGAATAGTGATACCGAAGACTTCAATACTGCCCGACACGCCCCACAGAATGATCGAGAACGACACCAGGCTGACGATATTGCGCAGCAGCCCGATACCCAGCTCAAGGGTGTTGGAGGTGAAGTTGTTAAGGTCTTCGGAAATCCGCTGGTCCGGGTTATCGGTGTAACCGCCCTGCTCCAGCTGGTAGTAGTTTTTGTTGCCGAGCCAACGGGCAAAGTGCTTCTCCGTCAGCCAGGCTCGCCAGCGGATGGTCAGCATCTGTGTCAGATAAAGCCGGTACACCGCACCGACAATCGCCACGGCGGCAATCACGCAGAAATACAGAATCAGCTGCCAGAACGCGGCTTCATCTTTCTTTTGCAAGGCGTTGTAGAAGTCCTTGTACCAGGTGTTGAACCACACCGAGATTCCCACGCTGATCAGCGACAGCGCAATCACTGCAATCAACAGCGTCCAGGCCTTGGTCTTCTCTTCACTTTGCCAATAGGGCGTGATAATCGCCCAGACTTTGCGGAAAAACTGCCCGCGCACGGCATCGTTGACCGCGGAATATTCAGCGTTCTGATTCATGAATAAGGCTCGATAGAGAAAAGAACACGCACGAACCGATCATAGTAGATCGGCTCGGGTTATCGCGAGGACTCTGACGATGATCGTTCAGCGTCCGTTCAGCGACGCACGGGGCGCTTCTGTAGTTTGCGCTGCAAGGTGCGGCGGTGCATGCCCAGGGCGCGAGCGGTGGCAGAGATATTGCCTTCGTGCTCGGTCAGTACGCGCTGGATGTGTTCCCACTGCAAACGGTCCACCGACATCGGGTTTTCCGGCACCAGGGAATCGAGGTCAGCGTGCTCGGACAGCAGCGCAGCCAGCACGTCGTCGGCGTCGGCCGGTTTGCACAGGTAATTGCAGGCGCCGCGCTTGATCGCCTCGACGGCGGTGGCAATGCTCGAATAACCGGTGAGGATCACCACGCGCATTTCCGGGTCCAGCTCAAGCAGTTTGGGCAGCAAGACCAAACCCGAGTCGCCGTCCATTTTCAAGTCCAGCGCGGCGTAATCCGGCAAATCGGCCTGAGCGATGGTCAGGCCTTCTTCGGCAGAGCCTGCAGTGCTGACGCGAAAACCGCGGCGGGCCATGGCGCGTGCCATCACGCGGGTGAAGGTGGCATCGTCGTCGACCAACAGCAAATGCGGCAGTTCTTCGCCTTCAACTTGGATATCGTCACTCATGTTCGTCTCCTCGGGCGACACGGGGCAGGCGCAGCTCGGTGAGCGTGCCGCCTTCCTCATGACTGTAGAGTTTCACTGAGCCGCCGGCGCGTGTCACGCTGGCCTTGCTCAAAAACAGGCCCAGGCCGAAACCTTTGCCCTTGGTGGTAAAAAACGGTTTGCCGATCTGCTCGGCGATGGCCAGCGGCACACCGGCGCCGTGGTCACGAATGCTGATGGTCAGGTTTTCAAAATCCCAGTCCAGCGTCACTTGCAGCCCTTCGGGGCAAGCATCGGCGGCGTTGTTCAGCAAATTCAGCAACGCCTGGGTCAGGTCCGGTGGCGGCGCCATGCGCGGCACGGTGCCCTGCCCCAGGCGCTGGAACCGGTAACTGGCTTCCGGGCGCATCAGGTGCCAGCGGTTCAGCGCTTCATCGAGCCAGTCGGTGACGTCCTGCATCTCCACCGCCAAGCGGCGATTGGCTTCGGCGGCACGCACCAGTTGCTGCAAGGTTTCTTTGCAGGCCTTGACCTGATCCTGCAGCACCTTCAGATCATCCTGCAACATCGGGTCTGGATGATCCTGTTGCATCTCTTTGAGCAACACGCTCATGGTCGCCAGCGGCGTGCCCAATTCGTGAGCCGCACCGGCCGCTTGCGTCGCTACGGCCAGCAGCTGCTGGTCACGCAGGCCTTCTTCGCGACGAATGGCACGCAGCTCTTCCTGACGGCGCAACTCTTCGGCCATGCGCGCAGCGAAAAAGGTAATCACCGCCGCAGCCAGCGCGAAGCTCAGCCACATGCCGTAGACCTGCAGGTTTTCCCGGGCAATCGGGAAGGTTTGCAACGGATAGAAACGCGCGAGCAGCAAGGTGTACATCGTCAATGCGATACCGGACAGGATCACCGAATAACGCCATGGCAAGGTCACAGCGGCAATGGTCAGCGGCACCAGGTAATAAGAGACGAACGGGTTGGTCGAGCCACCGGAGAAATACAACAGGGCGCTGTGGATAAACAGGTCGCAGGCCAGCTGCAGCGCGTATTCCAGCTCCGTCACCGGCCACGACGTGCGCAGGCGAACCGCCGTGAATACGCACAGCAGCGTCGAGCAGGCGAGGGTCATTGCCAGTTGCACCCACGGCAGCGGCAGCAGGTCCAGCCAGTAGGCCAACCCCACGGAACCGGCCTGAGCGGCGAGCACCAATGTGCGGATGAACGTCAGCCGCCAGAGGTTCTGGCGAGTAGCAGAAGTGATTTGAACGGGGGCGAGCATGAGCTCTCCTGATGAGCGCTCCAGGCGGATCGCACGGAGTATAACCAAGCGCGGGGGCTGGCAGGCAAAAGTGCGGCAAACCGCCACATGGCAATGGCCAACACAAACCCTTGTAGCAGCTACAGGCGATCGCGTTGATCTGTATAGAAGTTGTAACTGGGCGAACCGGATCATTAAAGCTAGAGTCTGATGGTTTCACGCAGGCTTGGACCTGACACCTGCGCACCGCCCAAGGAGTTTTCATGTACACATTTCGCCGCAGCGCCGCCCTTCTCGCCCTGAGCATTGGCACCCTCGCCAGCCTCCCGACCCTGGCCGCCGACGAGCTGCACTACAACCAGATCTCCCTGCGCGCTGAAGTCAGCCAGGAAGTGGCTCGCGACCTGATGATCGTGACCCTCTACACCGAAGAACAAAACACCGACCCGGCCAAACTCGCCGCCGACGTCAGCACCACCATGAACAAAGCGCTGGCCCAGGCCAAACAAGTCAAAGACATCACCTTGCGCCAGGGCAGCCGCAACAGCTACCCGATCTACGACACCAAGGGCCAGAAAATCACCGGCTGGCGCGAACGCGCCGAACTGCGCCTGGAAAGCTCCGACTTTGCCGCCCTGTCGAAATTGACCGGCGAACTGCTGACCGACCTGAAAATGGGCGGCATGGACTTCGCCATCGCCACGCCAACCCGCAAGGCCAGTGAAGACGCGCTGCTCAAAGATGCCGTGACGGCCTTCAAGGCCCGCGCGCAACTGGCGACCGATGCACTGGGCGGCAAGAGCTACAAAATCGTTAACCTGAACCTGAACAGCAACGGTTATCCACAACCCTACATGCGCGGGCCGATGATGATGAAAGCTGCCGCAATGGATTCGGCGCCGGTGACCCCGGATGTGGAAGCCGGCACCAGCCAGGTCAGCATGACGGCGGATGGGTCGATTGAAGTGTTGATGCCTTGATTTAATAGCTCGTACATATAAACGGCGATCACCCAGTGATCGCCGTTTTTTATTGCCCGTCGCGAACCAGTCAGATGTTGTGCCGACTGATCCACGGCTCTCGCGTTTTATGCCGGATCAACGTTATCCAACGCCCGATTCACCGCCAACTCCGCCAGCATGATGATCTGCTGAATCGCCATTGCCGTATTACGCTGCGGGCCGATCAGGTTCGTAGCGAAATCACTGGTCATGACGCTGGCAGAAGCCAATGACTCACAGGCTTGTGCCAGCAGGCTTTCGGTGTCCATGTTCGGGGCGATCATGTACATCGTGCTGGGGCGGCGGGGTTTTTCGGTGTATTGGGATGGAGGGTCGAGGTAGTAGTCGAGAGCGCGTTTTATGGCTTCGCGGTCTTTGATTAGCGACTCGGTGCGCAAAGTCTCGGCATCGGGTGCGGTGGTATCGAGGGGTGGATCGGGTACTAACTTATCCATGGGAAAACTCCTACTTACTGATGGGAGCCATCCATTGCCATTTCCACACGACAAATAGGTGGCCGCTGTACGCAGGGTGGAAATACCGGTTAGTAGGACCCGGCCAGACCGAAGTCTGCCCACGCACAGCCGCCATAACGCAGTTTGCAGACGAAAGAAGTCATCGGCAACGATTACGATGGTCCAGCTATGCGGCTACTAAGAGATCCAGGTTTCCACGCCCGGTCGCTGAAATCGCAGCGACAGCCAAAGATTAGAAGGCCCTCTTCCTACCCGGCAACCTGAAAAATGCGTGGGAAAGCACTGCGTTTTTTACACATCATTCAACACAAAGATGGAACGCGGAGCGTCCCCGGCGGCATTCCCACGCGGAGCGTGGGAACGATCAATTGATGCACACCTGTTAGAGATCGGTCGGCTGTCAGGCCGCCATCGCTGGCAAGCCTGAACTGGTCAAGTAATCTCGGACACCGATTACGGTGTTTATGCCGCTTTTTGCTCCATGGCTATTGGCGACAGGTAGTCGTTATAGCTATGGAGTCTGGTGCGGTTGTAGTACATGAAGAAGCGCACGATATCGGTTTTGGCTTCCTCGATCAGGCTGTAACCGCCACGAGGCACCCACTCTGACTTGAGCGTGCCGAAAAAGCGTTCTGTCGGCGCATTATCCCAGCACTGCCCGCTGGCTGCCCTTCACGTTCCTTACGAACCTGATCGACCCAGCGCCGTAAAGCGGTGGGCCCGATATCCAGCGATGCACAAACATCTGAAACCGGGCAGTTATCATCAAGCACCATGCTGGCAGCATGAAGCTTGAACTCGCGCGTATAGACCTTTCTTTCGTTCATGGAGCCTCCAAGTTGGCGAAATCATATCGCCCTTAAGAGGTGTCCGAAATTATTAGGCCAGTTCAGCCATGCTCCTACAGGGAATGAGTACACCGGCCGCTTCTCACCACTCATCAGGCCGAGCGTTAGCTCGCCTTCAGCTCTTGATCTTGATCCACCCGCCCCTTCGGGAGGCTGAGTGGAGGTGTTCATCCGGGGAGTGGCGCGCAGCGCCGTTCGACGCAGTCGAACACGCTGCATGTAGGTCGAAGCGAAGCCGACCGGAGGGCAGTGTCCCCGGAGGGATACCGGAGCGAAGGAACGCCGAGCCTTAGCGAGGGGCCGGACGCTCGGGGCGAGACCTTTGCTTCCTTTGGGGCGTTTGCCAAAGGGAGTCGACCGTCAGGGCGAAACCATAAGTGGCCGTTACCGCAGCAACGGATATACACACAACCCACAAAAACATGGTCGGCCCAAAGGCCGCCACGACCAAGCGGCGCCACCAAAAGAACCAACGGTTGCACCCAGTACCACCGCCAAGCAAATAGCCCACGACCCAAGAACTGTCCACCCAAAAACAGCGACCGGTCAAACTGCCCCCACACCCCCAACAAACCCGTTAAACAACAAATACCTAACACCTCACCAAGCACTCAACACCATCCCGCCCCCGACGTAAGAAAACCCCCACCCCGAAAATCAGCCATCTAGGGAATTCTGCCCCCACCGTGTGGGTATAAATAAGTAACACCACGCCCCAACGGGGTGCGCAAATCACCTGGATCGCCCCGCCCCGGTGCGCCGGTTGCACCGAAAAAATCACCCGCAAACGGTCAAATGCACCTGAATTTATACAAATGCGACATTAAGGTACGTACGTGCCACTGTTTAACGCCTATGCTCGATCAGGATCTTGCATTGGGTATGGCCCCTGCATAAGTATCCGCAGGGTCGACTCACGAGGTCGTCCTATAATTCCAAAAAAGCCACAATCATGAGGCCACCATGCTTAAACACGCGGTCATTCCGTTTTTAGTCGGCGCCAGCATGCTAGCTGCCGCACCCTTCGCCCAAGCCGCGACTAACCTGGTGTTCTGCTCCGAAGGGAGCCCGGCCGGTTTCGACCCAGGTCAATACACCACCGGGACCGACTTCGACGCCTCTGCAGAAACCATGTTCAACCGCCTCACCCAGTTCGAACGTGGCGGCACCGCTGTCATTCCTGGTCTGGCGACCAGCTGGGATATTTCCCCGGACGGCCTGACGTACACCTTCCACCTGCGCGACGGCGTCAAGTTCCACACCACCCCGTACTTCAAGCCGACTCGTGATTTCAACGCCGACGACGTGCTGTTCACCTTTAATCGCATGATTAACAAGGATGATCCGTTCCGTAAGGCGTACCCGACCGAATTCCCGTACTTCACCGACATGGGGATGGACACCAACATCACCAAGATCGATAAAGTCGACGACAAAACCGTCAAGTTCACCCTCAAGGAAGTTGATGCCGCGTTCATCCAGAACATGGCCATGAGCTTCGCCTCGCTCCAGTCCGCCGAGTACGCAGCCCAGCTGCTGAAAGAAGGCAAAGCCGCCGACATCAACCAGAAGCCGGTCGGCACTGGTCCGTTCGTGTTCAAGAGCTACCAGAAAGACTCCAACATCCGCTACACCGGGAACAAGGACTACTGGAAGCCGGACGACGTGAAGATCGATAACCTGATCTTCGCCATCACCACTGACCCGTCGGTGCGTATCCAGAAGCTGAAGAAGGGCGAGTGCCAGATCACTCTGTTCCCACGTCCGGCCGACCTGAAGGCGCTGAAAGAAGACAAGTCCCTGAAAGTGCCTGATCAGGCCGGTTTCAACCTGGGCTACATCGCCTACAACGTGATGCCTAAGGTCAAGGGTCAAACCGACGCCAACCCGCTGGCTGAACTGAAAGTGCGCCAGGCACTGGACATGGCAGTCAACAAGCAACAGATCATCGACTCCGTTTACCAGGGCGCCGGCCAACTGGCCGTCAACGCCATGCCACCGACCCAGTGGTCCTACGACACCACCATCAAAGATGCCAAGTACGATCCTGAGAAAGCCAAAGAGCTGCTCAAGGAAGCCGGCGTGAAGGAAGGCACCGAAATCGTCCTGTGGGCGATGCCGGTACAGCGTCCATACAACCCGAACGCCAAGCTGATGGCAGAAATGCTGCAGTCCGACTGGTCCAAGATCGGCCTCAAGGTCAAGATCCAGAGCTACGAGTGGGGCGAGTACATCAAGCGCTCCAAAGGTGGCGAGAACCAGGCAATGCTGATTGGCTGGAGCGGTGACAATGGTGATCCGGACAACTGGCTGAACGTGCTGTTCGGCTGCGATTCGCTGGAAGGCAACAACTTCTCCAAATGGTGCGACAAGAAGTTCGACGGCATCGTAAAAGAAGCCAAGCGCACGACCGATCAGGCCAAGCGCACCGAACTGTACAAACAAGCGCAACACGTCCTCAAAGACGCCGTTCCAATGACACCTATCGCTCACTCGACGGTGTTCCAACCTATGCGCAACGAAGTGCAGGATTTCAAGATCAGCCCGTTTGGCTTGAACTCCTTCTACGGCGTCAGCGTCAGCAAATAAGGTGTTGCAACGGCGACGTTTCTGACGTCGCCGTTGTTTTATCTGCCGAGAAAGTAGGAAAACTCTTACATCCAATTCCGCCGCGTACTACTGCGGTGGTGTCGGACGCGTTGCCATTTCCTACGAGTCTTTAGGACTCTACGCATTTACTGCCAGACCCACGGCCCCTACCGTCGGGTTCTGACCAGCTTATGTGTGGGTTCTCGGTTATTGCCGCCCGCAGGGTTTGAAATCAGTGATCCTCCACGTCCCAGGACGGGACGGCGGCTCATTGTCAAAACACTCGTCAATACAAGAGGGAGCGTCATGCGCCATACCTTGGTTTTATCCGCATTACTGGGCACCGGCCTGTTGGCCGCCACTTCCATGAGCCAGGCCGCCAATAACAGCCTGGTGTTCTGCTCCGAAGGCAGCCCCGCCGGTTTCGACACGGCGCAGTACACCACTGCGACCGATAACGACGCCGCCGAGCCGCTGTACAACCGACTGGCAGAGTTTGAAAAAGGCGCGACCAACGTCGTACCGGGCCTGGCCACGAGCTGGGATATTTCCGAGGACGGCCTTAAGTACACGTTTCACCTGCGCGAAGGGGTGAAGTTTCATGGCACCCAATACTTCACGCCGACCCGTGATTTCAACGCCGATGACGTGCTGTTCACGTTTAATCGCATGCTCGACCCACAACAACCATTCCGTAAGGCTTATCCGACCGAGTTCCCGTATTTCAACGGGATGAGCCTGAACAAGAACATCGCCAAGGTCGAAAAGACCGGGCCCTTGACCGTGGTCATGACGCTCAACAGCGTCGACGCCGCGTTCATCCAGAACATCGCCATGAGTTTCGCCGCCATCCTGTCCGCCGAGTACGCCGACAAACTGCTGGCCGAAGGCAAGCCGAGCGATATCAACCAGAAGCCGATTGGCACTGGCCCGTTCGTATTCAAGAGCTATCAGAAAGACTCCAACATCCGTTACACCGGCAACAAGCAGTACTGGGACCCCAGCCGGGTCAAGCTCGACAACCTGATTTTCGCCATCAATACCGACGCCTCGGTACGCGTGCAGAAACTCAAGGCCAACGAGTGCCAGATCACCCTGCACCCGCGCCCTGCCGATGTGGAGGCACTGAAGAGCGACACAAAACTCAAGCTGATCGAGAAGCCTGGCTTCAACCTCGGCTACATCGCCTACAACGTTCGGCACAAGCCTTTCGACCAGCTCGAAGTGCGCCAGGCGCTCGACATGGCGGTGAACAAACAAAGCATTCTCAAGGCCGTCTATCAGGGTGCCGGTCAACTGGCCGTCAACGCCATGCCACCAACGCAATGGTCCTACGACGAGACGATCAAGGACGCCGCCTATAACCCGGAAAAAGCCAAGGAACTGCTCAAGGCTGCCGGTGTGAAAGAAGGCACCGAAATCACTCTGTGGGCGATGCCCGTTCAGCGCCCTTACAACCCGAACGCCAAGTTGATGGCCGAAATGCTCCAGGCTGACTGGGCGAAAATCGGTCTCAACGTGAAGATTGTCAGCTATGAATGGGGCGAGTACATCAAGCGCACCAAGAATGGCGAGCACGACATCAGCCTCATCGGCTGGACCGGGGACAATGGAGACCCGGACAACTGGCTCGGCACGCTTTACAGCTGCGACGCCATTGGTGGCAACAACTACTCCATGTGGTGTGATCCGGCTTACGACAAGCTGATCAAGCAGGCCAAGGTCGTCACCGACCGTGACCAGCGCACCGTGCTCTACAAACAGGCGCAGCAGTACCTCAAACAGCAGGTGCCGATCACGCCAGTCGCCCACTCGACGGTTAACCAGCCGTTAAGCGCCAAAGTCGAAGGGTTCAAAGTCAGCCCCTTCGGCCGCAACGTGTTCTCGGGCGTCAGTATCGACCAATAACCGATTAGCCAGAACGCTGGGGGCGCAGTGCGCCCTCATGCAAACGTATTGCCGTAATTCGCCGATTCGGCCTACAGCAAACGTTTGCGATGCCTTATATGAGTTCTAAACCAAATAGCCGGATCACAAAAAAAAAGACCGGTATAAAAAAAGAAAGTAAGGAGCTTCACCCATGAAACTGAGCAGCACCGCGTTATTGGCCTTGGCCATCAGCAGCGTAACCGCCACGGCTTACGCAGAAACCCAGAGCCAGGAATTCACCCCGGTGACGGTCAACACCAAAAGCGCACAAGCCGACGCAACCGGCTTTGTCGAAGGCCAATCCATCAGCGGCACCACGCGCAACTGGTACGCCAACGAACAACTGCACCGCGGCGGCAAGTTCACCTACCGCAAAGACGGTGTAGCCACCCCGACAGATCGTCGTATCAACTGGGTTCAAGGCACCATCATCAAGTACAACTCCGGCTTCACTGAAGGGACCGTGGGTTTCAGCACTGAAGTGGCGGCCTACAACGCTGTCGCGCTTGAACGCGACCGTGAGAACCTGGCCTCCAACAACGGTGGCGCACCGACTTCTCGTCCAGGCGCTGGCAACAACCGTACCCTGACCAAGGAAGGCGGCGACGCTCAAGGCCAGTGGAGCAAACTGGGCCTGGCCAACGTCAAGGCGCGCGTCTCCAACACCACGCTGACTGCCGGCCGCATGAACTTCAGCAGCCCGCAGGTTGATGTGATCGGTAACCGTGCGCTGCCTTCGAGCTTCCAGGGCGTCGCAGTCCACAGCGAAGAGCTGAACAACCTGGCTTTCGACCTGGGCACCTTCGACCGCAACTCACCGCGTACCGAAGAGAGCCTGCGCAAGTTCCGTTCCGAATACGGTACCAGCAGCGCCGAAGCCGACCACGTGAACACCGGCGGTATCACCTACCAGCCATTCGCCAGCCTGACCACCAGCTTCTGGGGCACCCAGGCTGAAGACTTGTGGAACCAGTACTACTTCGGCGCCAGCCACGTATTGGGTGACAGCTCGGTACTGAGCCTGACCACCGGCCTGAACTACTACAAGACCGTCGATGAAGGTAAAAAGCTGCTGGGCGAAATCGACAACCAGGCCGGCTCCCTGTCGTTCGGCCTGACTCACCAGGCTCACACCCTGACCTTCTCGTACCAGGAAATTAACGGTAACGAGTACTTCGACTACCTGCACGAAACCAACGGCATCTACCTGGCCAACTCTCTGTTGTCGGACTTCAACGGCCCGAACGAGAAATCCTTCCAGGTTGCCTACGGTCTGAACATGGCCGAATACGGCGTGCCAGGCCTGAAGTTCAACATCTACCAAGCTCGCGGCTGGGGCATCGACGGTACTCACTACACCGGTACTGCCTACGACGTGAAGAACATGGACGGCGAAACCCACTACGAATACGGCATCGGTTCTACCTACGCCATTCAAAGCGGCCCGCTCAAGGCCACCACTGTTCGCGCGACCTACACCGCTCACCGCGCCAGTGAAAACCAGGGTGATGGCAGCATCAACGAGTTCCGTCTCGTGACCACTATTCCGTTCAATATTCTGTAATGCACCTGCCCACCGGCTGATTCAGTGACGAATCGGCCGTTGGGGTTTTGTCCTTTAACCGATTGCAGAGGGTTCTTGATGAAAATGCTTCCCCTACGTGCGGCCATCGCTGCCGCGTTGCTGAGTGTCGCTGTTGGTGTCTCGGCCAAACCCCTGGTGGTCTGCACCGAAGCCAGTCCGGAAGGCTTCGATATGGTCCAGTACACAACTGCAGTCACCGCCGATGCAGTGGCCGAAACCATCTTCAATCGCCTGGCGGACTTCAAGCCCGGCACCACCGAGGTGATTCCGGCGCTGGCCGACTCCTGGGACATCAGTGAAGACGGTCTGAGCTACACGTTCCACCTGCGCAAAGGCGTCAAGTTTCACACCACCGATTACTTCAAGCCGACCCGCGACATGAACGCCGACGACGTAGTCTGGAGCTTCCAGCGTCAACTGGACCCAAACCACCCATGGCACAAACTGTCGAGCGTGGGCTTCCCGTACTTTGAAAGCATGGGCTTTAAAGAACTGCTCAAAAGCGTAGAAAAAGTCGACGACAACACGGTCAAGTTCACCCTGACCCGTCGCGAAGCGCCATTCCTGGCTGACATTGCCATGGCCTTCTCCTCGATCTACTCCGCCGAGTACGCTGACCAGTTGCTCAAGGCCAACAAGGCCGGCGACCTGAACAACAAACCGGTCGGCACCGGCCCGTTCGTGTTCCAGCGCTATAACAAGGACGCGCAAGTTCGCTTCAAGGCTAACCCGGAGTACTTCCGTGGCAAGCCACCGGCAGACGCGTTGATTCTGGCGATTGCGACCGACAACAACGTGCGCCTGCAAAAACTCAAGGCCAACGAGTGCCAGATCGCGCTGTATCCGAAACCGGATGACATCCCGAGCATCAAGAAAGACACCAACCTCAAGGTTGATGAGCTGAACGCGATGACCGTTTCCTACATCGCGATGAACACCTCGCACAAGTACATGAGTGATGTGCGCGTGCGTAAAGCCATCGACATCGCGTTCGACAAGGCGGCCTATGTCAACGCGCTGTTCGGCAAAGGCAACGCGACTGTGGCGGTCAACCCGTACCCGGACACCCTGCTGGGCTACAACCACAAGCTGACCAACCCGCCGCGTGACTTGGACAAGGCCCGCGCCTTGCTCAAGGAAGCAGGCGTACCGGAAGGCACAACGTTTACACTGTTCACCCGTAACGGCGGCGGGCCGACCAACCCGAACCCGATGCTGGGCGCGCAGATGATGCAGGCTGACCTGGCCAAGGTCGGCATCAAGATCGACATTCGCGTCATGGAATGGGGCGAAATGCTCAAACGTGCGAAAAACGGCGAGCACGACATGGTTTCCGCCGGATGGGCGGGCGATAACGGCGACCCGGATAACTTCCTGACGCCTATGCTGAGTTGCGAAGCAGCCAAGAACGGCGAAAACTACGCGCGCTGGTGCAACGAGAAATTCCAGACGCTGATCGACGAAGCCCGAGCTAAAGTGAACCCGACGGAACGTGCAGCGCTCTACGAGCAAGCCCAGGAGGTTTTCAATCAGGACCAGCCATGGATCAGCATGGCGCACACCCGTATGTTTACTGCAATGCGCAACAACGTAGAGGGCTATCACATTAGCCCGCTTACCACGAATAACTTCGCCACCACCCAGGTGAAGTAAATAAGAAAACTCCCGGTGTCCCTGACTCCAGGGACACCAGGCACGCCTAACCGGCTGATGAGGTACACCACAAGATGTTTAGTTTTATTGCCCGCCGATTGGGGTTATTGATCCCTACGTTTTTCGGCATCACCTTGCTGACTTTCGCGCTGATTCGCATGATTCCAGGCGACCCGGTGGAAGTCATGATGGGCGAACGTCGCGTCGACCCCGAAATGCACGCACAGGCAATGGAACGCCTTGGTCTGAACAAGCCGCTGTATGCCCAGTACCTGGACTACATCGGCAAACTGGCCCACGGCGACCTCGGCGAATCGCTGCGTACCTGATCGAAGCCATTGGCGCCCGGGACTATCCCGTTGTGCAAAACGGCATCCTGCTAATCGCCTGCCTGGTGATTGTGGTCAACTTCGTAGTGGACATCCTCTACGGCTTTGCCAACCCACGCATCCGTCACCAGCGCTGAGATCATGACCATGACCACTCCAGCTTCAACTCAAAATCAAGCGGYAGCAGTCGATCAAAGCCTGCTTTACCCGTCCCCGTACAAAGAATTCTGGCAAGCGTTCTCCAAAAACAAAGGCGCCGTTGCCGGCCTGATGTTCATGTTGCTGGTGATTTTCTGCGCGATCTTCGCGCCATGGGTTGCCCCGCATAACCCGAGCGAGCAATACCGCGATTTCCTGCTGACCCCGCCAGCCTGGCTGGAAGGTGGGCAGATCCAGTTCCTGCTCGGCACCGATGAACTGGGTCGYGACCTGCTGTCGCGCCTGATCACGGGCTCGCGSCTGTCGCTGATGATCGGCTTGTCGTCGGTGGTGATGTCGTTGATTCCGGGGATCCTGCTGGGTCTGTTCGCCGGTTTCTTCCCGCGCCTTCTGGGCCCGACCATCATGCGTCTGATGGACATCATGCTGGCGCTGCCGTCGCTGCTGCTGGCCGTGGCGATTGTCGCCATCCTCGGCCCTGGCCTGATCAACACCGTGATCGCCATCGCCGTGGTGTCCCTGCCGTCCTATGTTCGACTGACCCGCGCGGCGGTGATGGGCGAACTGAACCGCGATTACGTGACCGCCGCCCGCCTGGCCGGTGCCACGTTGCCGCGCCTGATGTTCATCACCGTGCTGCCGAACTGCATGGCACCGCTGATCGTTCAGGCGACCTTGAGCTTCTCTTCGGCGATTCTCGATGCCGCGGCACTGGGCTTCCTCGGCCTTGGCGTACAACCGCCAACCCCTGAGTGGGGCACCATGCTGGCTTCGGCTCGCGACTACATCGAACGCGCCTGGTGGGTGGTCAGCCTGCCGGGTTTGACCATTTTGCTCAGCGTGCTGGCAATCAACTTGATGGGCGACGGCCTGCGCGATGCGCTGGACCCGAAACTCAAGAACGCCGCCTGAGGAGATTCAAATGTCACTGTTAGAAATCAAGAATCTCAACGTTCGCTTTGGCGACAAAAACGCCGTTCCGGTGGTCGACGGGCTCGACATTACCGTGGAGAAGGGCGAAGTCCTGGCCATCGTTGGCGAGTCGGGTTCGGGTAARTCCGTGACCATGATGGCGCTGATGGGCCTGATCGAACACCCGGGGATCGTCACTGCCGACGCCCTGAACTTCGACGGCAAGAACATGCTCAAGCTCAGCAACCGTCAGCGTCGRCAAATCGTCGGCAAAGACCTGGCCATGGTCTTCCAGGACCCGATGACCGCGCTGAACCCGAGCTACACCGTCGGTTTCCAGATYGARGAAGTGCTGCGCCTGCACCTGAAAATGTCCGGCAAGCAAGCSCGCAAGCGTGCCATCGAGYTGCTGGAAAAAGTGGAAATCCCCGGCGCCGCCAGCCGTATGGACGCCTACCCGCACCAACTGTCCGGCGGTATGAGCCAGCGTGTGGCRATCGCCATGGCGATTGCCGGCGARCCGAAAYTGCTGATCGCCGACGAACCGACCACCGCRCTGGACGTRACGATTCARGCGCAGATCATGGACCTGCTGCTGGCGTTGCAGAAAGAGCAGAACATGGGCCTGGTGCTGATCACCCACGACCTCGCGGTCGTGGCCGAAACCGCCCAGCGCGTGTGCGTGATGTACGCCGGYCAAGCGGTTGAAGTCGGTCAGGTGCCCCAGCTGTTCGACATTCCGGCGCACCCTTACAGCGAAGCGCTGCTCAAGGCGATTCCGGAACACAGCCTCGGTGCCACACGCCTGTCGACCCTGCCGGGCATCGTTCCCGGTCGCTACGACCGTCCGCAAGGCTGCCTGCTGTCGCCGCGTTGCCCGTATGTGCAAGACAGCTGCCGCGCCACGCGCCCGGCCCTGGACCCGAAAAGCCACAGCCTCGCCCGCTGCTTCTACCCGCTGAACCAGGAGGTGGCGTAATGGCCGTCGTACTTACCGCCCGCGACCTGACCCGTCACTACGAAGTGTCCCGCGGCCTGTTCAAGGGCCATGCGACCGTGCGCGCCCTCAACGGCGTGTCGTTTGAACTGCATGCCGGCAAAACCCTTGCYGTCGTYGGTGAATCRGGSTGCGGCAAATCCACCCTGGCCCGGGCGTTGACCCTGATCGAAGAGCCGTCCTCCGGCTCCTTGAAAATCGCCGGCCAGGAAGTCACCGGYGCCGACAAGGCCCAGCGCAAGCAACTGCGCAAAGACGTGCAGATGGTGTTCCAGAGCCCGTACGCGTCGCTCAACCCTCGGCAAAAAGTCGGTGATCAGCTCGGTGAACCGCTGCTGATCAACACCAACCTGAGTGCGTCCGAACGTCGCGAGAAAGTCCAGGCGATGATGAAGCAGGTGGGCTTGCGTCCCGAGCACTACCAGCGTTATCCGCACATGTTCTCCGGCGGTCAGCGCCAGCGGATTGCCCTGGCCCGCGCGATGATGTTGCAGCCTAAAGTGCTGGTGGCGGATGAGCCGACCTCGGCATTGGACGTGTCGATCCAGGCGCAGGTGCTGAACCTGTTCATGGATTTGCAGCAAGAGTTCAACACCGCCTACGTGTTCATCTCGCACAACCTGGCGGTGGTGCAACACGTGGCCGATGACGTGATGGTGATGTACCTCGGTCGCCCGGTGGAAATGG
Source organism: Pseudomonas sp. C9 (assembly GCF_002000165.1). Classification (NCBI taxonomy): domain Bacteria; kingdom Pseudomonadati; phylum Pseudomonadota; class Gammaproteobacteria; order Pseudomonadales; family Pseudomonadaceae; genus Pseudomonas; species Pseudomonas sp. C9. Next base: position 2,175,716 of record NZ_MPAK01000001.1, read on the forward strand.
GTCCGAAGAACGACATCTACGAGCGTCCGCTGCACCCGTATACCCAGGCGCTGCTGTCGGCCACACCGACCATTCACCCGGACCCGAACAAGCCGAAAATCAAGATCGTCGGCGAGTTGCCCAACCCGTTGAACCCGCCGTCGGGTTGCGCTTTCCACAAGCGCTGCCCGTATGCCACCGAGCGCTGCAGCACCGAAGAGCCAGCCCTGCGCCCTCTCGATAATCGCCAGGTGGCTTGCCACTATGCCGAGCAGTTCCTCGACGGCGCGGCATAAAAATGTGGGAGTGAGCCAGCTCACTCCCACAGCGATTGAATCGCACACGTCATCAAGAAGCGTTAACCAGAAACCCCTTCTCCCACCACTGCGCATCAGCACGGGAGCAGGGGTTTTCTTTTTTCCGGGTGTTACGACTGACTGTCGCCTTCGTCATCATCGGAATCCGGCTCGTCAGTCGTCGAGTCATCGTCGTTATCCGCACCACCCTGCCCCTGATCGCCTGGCTCGGATTCGGATTTGGCGAGCATCAAGCCACTGTATCCTCCCTGCCCGCTCGAAGCCTGCTCATCATGTTGCGTGCACTCGGCCCACGCCATCGAAGTGCCGAGTGACAGCATCACCATCACTTTCAACAGCAATAAAACACGTAGCAATCTGTTCATAGTCGATTCCATCCTTTCGTAGAGTGCCTATCTGGCGCTGAGTGAAATCTAGTTCCGATCCGCGTGGTTCTCCAGATAAGACGTTAGCGAAGGGGTGGAATTGCCGTGGATCGACAGAATGGTTTTGAATAATGGTTATTTCCAAACTCCTTAAGCGGCCGTCTCGCTCTTTAGCGAGGATTTGATCACTGGATGCATACAGGGACGTGTCGCTTGGTATATGAGCGGCATAGAACACATCGCCAACACCGCACTTGCGATCCAGACACTATGCCCGCCAAAGTGACCATATAGCTGGCCGCCAAGGGTCGGCGAAAGAAGCGCACTCATCCCCCAACACATAGAGAAAAGGCCAAAATAAAGCCCACTTCTACCGACTTGCGCACGTTGCATGACCAGGACGTTCAAGGTCGGCATAAACAGAATTTCGCCCATAGTCCAGACAACGGTCGATAGGCAGACAAATAGCATCCCGCTCCCCAACGGCAGAACTCCAAGCCCGAAAGCGAGCAAAAAGGCGCCTGCCAACAGTTGCCGCCGCGCCCCCCATGACTCACTCCAATGGGATAACGGAATTTGCAGCAAAACCACGAGCAATGCATTGAGCGCAAATTGCCATCCGACACCCTCAGCTCGCAGTCGATAGTAATCGAGCAAATAGTTGCCCAACATGCTGTAGACCGGTTCGAAGGCAAGGCCGAGCAAACCTGAAGCCGCTAGTAACCATAGGAACGGTTTGTTCTGGAATGGGGACCTGGCGTCCAATGCCGCGGCATAGAACTCATCCGACATCAGAACATCTCGACGAATAGTCGACCGGACAAACCAGACCAAGGCCAGTAACGTCATAGCCGCGCTGACAAAAAACACCCACCGAAAATCAGCCTGTGCCAGAACGCCACCCACCACCCCAGCTATAGCCATACCCAGATTGATGGCAACTCGACTCAATGATTGCGCACGAACATGCCGCTCAACATGGCAATACTCCAGGATCAAACGCTGATGAAGCGTACGAATTGCACCATCGAGAACACCGCTGAACAGCAGCAATCCAGCCAGCCAGGGCACGTCGGTGACCAGCCCCAATAGCACCAAAATCCACACCGAGGCGAACATCAACAATGCAGTAAGCCGCGCCGTGGAGAAATGATCACTCAGCACTCCACCGCCCATTGACCCAATCAGTAATCCTGCACCGTAACCGGACAACAGCCATCCAACTGTTTCAAACGGCAACCCCAGTGCCTGACGCAGGTACAACGCCATGAACAACTTGGCCATGGCGCTCAACCGACTGATGAAAATCAACGCAGCAAGCACCCAGGCCATAGAGCAGAAGTAGCCATCCAACCGAATAAGGTGAGCAAGTCGGCTAACCATGCCACTGGTCCAGATTGCGGTTCACTTGGCTGTAAATACCTTTTGAGGCGTAAGGAATGTCTGAGCGAATCTCGTGATCCGAATCGAAAAAATACTGCGCCTGTAGCCGGCCATCAGCATCCAGACCTATTAGAGGGTTGTTAATCAGAAATTTTCGCACCGCAGCACAAAGCGTCGGCATTCGAATCAAGATCCTCCACTGTCCGAAGCCGTTTTCCGGAACAACAGCTTGAGCCCCAAAGCGCTTTTTGTATTGGAATGTTCCTTTGCTTAAAAATGGCTCACAACCTTGAAAATCGACCCAGTCGATGGATGATTGATTGGAGGCCCATTCAAGGATCGAGTGATAAACAAAATTCTGCGCACCGTTTGCACGATAAACTGCACTCCCACCCTTCATCCCGATCAAACGTGCATTCAAGGTACGCGTAGACCACTCAATCTGAGAAACACTTCCCGCAACCCACTCAGCATGCATCTGGACTCGAAACAAAACGCCTCGTTTGAACAAATTCAAAAAAGCGTCCTGCTCTTCCACACTTCGCGCAAAATCACCGTAACGCGCGTTCATCGTCGGAACATGCATGGTGCGGTAAAAGGAGAAAAAATCCTCATCTTCAATTGACACATCGTACTGAAAGCCACGTTTTATCGATTGAGTCCGGCGTTTGCTTTCACGATTAGATAGTTGCCCCAGCACGTGCTCCCAACCAGCAGAAACATCAACTTTTTGATGAATTCTACTGAGCCCGACAACATCACTTGGTTTTTGGTATTGCTGGATAACATCCGATGAGGTCATCAGCAAACTCATGTCGGCTTTATTTCGTTTTATAAAGTCATCCAGTTGCTCCCACTCCAAAGTCCCTTCTTGGTCTATACACGAACTCTCGAAAAAGCATTGAGCTACAAAAGGAGCGATGTACCGCAGTCCCTCATTCACCCCGAGATACGTAAGACGAGCCAGAGTTCCGGCTCGGGAGGCCCCACTGTAAATACGAAAGTGACAGACTGTTTTCTGACTCATCCGAAAATCAGCGTTCATCATTATTTCGGTTACGAAGGGTCTCAATCATCTCATCAGCAGTTGCAATGAATGAAAGCCCATCAAACGGCACAACCTCATAGTCCCCAAGACTATAGGTGCCTGACCCATGAATGGTGCAACCGTCCACCTCCTCCAATAGCTGTCTATCAATCGCATTCAAGCAACCGGTCATCGCCATCACCAATGACCACTCCTTCAGATCGCGAGGGTCGCTGGGCAACCTCACTGAGGTATTGGCGAGCATCTGAACGCATTCACTGTAGCGTTGCATACATTCATACAGCGAAACGACAATTCCAGAGCCTCCATTGGCCCGAACATGCCCAGTCATTTCCACAGCGGTAGGCGGCAAGTGCGTGTAAAAAGTGGATTCGAGAGTCTCGTCGGGACTCCAAGTCGTAGCAGGAAAATGTGCAGACGCCGATTGCACCCACAGACCGTCGTCTGCCTGTGTATAGAGTGGAGTAGAAGTGCCCTCGAAATTTCCATCGAGCAAATGCAGAACCATGTCACTGGTAGCCAAGTGTTGAACCAAAAGAAACGAAGGTGTAGAAACCTGTTTTCCTAGGCGTTTCAACGCCTCTACGCCAGAGCAATATCCCAGAAGCCCATAGGCGCTCGATACCGCGTGCACATGCACTGTTTTTCGATCGGTATCCCAAGCATCACCATACTCGAAATCAAAAAAAGCTCGGGCTTGGTCAGAGAATCGATAATTCTCCAGTCGCAGGGAATGCCACAACTTCGAATCACCAAATGGTTCACGACTGAACAGTTCTTTGAACCGCTGACCAATAACCTTCACAGCCTCCGGCGAGTCGCCATCAAGGACAAATATCGGGTTCAGGGCACGCAACCGAGGGTCATCGTAGAGTTCGGTTCTACGCAATTTATCGGTAGTTTGCGCAGGTGTCAGCGTGACAATACGTAATTGCTCGGGATGAATAAGTTTGGCTTTCAACGCACGTAGAACCGCATCACGCAATGCAATAGCCTTGTTACCGGAAGAAGGGGAAAACAACAAAATGCTTTCGCCAGTTTCCTGAATATGCCGGATAGCACGTGCAACGATCAGCGTGGAGGCAAAGGTCTTCGTTGTTTGCGTGTTTGCGTTTTGCCGCAGGTCGAAAAGGCGTAGCGGTACACCTCGATAGTGACCTAACTCAAAAAACTGTGCAGTGGCAACAGAAAGAAAATCCTGCATACGGGAGTCCAGTGCAGGCAACCTCATTGAAGGCTCGAAAGAACCGTCGCTGCTGCTGACTTCGAAATCGGAAGCACCTTTGACGATAAGCTCGTAATAACGCTCGAGAACAGAAACCGGGGGCTTAGGTCCTTGTGTCGCCGTTGCACTTGAGTCGGTTTTCATCAGGTCCATTTGTCTTGCGCTCCTGCACGTGGAAAATCGCTACTTGCGAAATACCCAACGAACGCTAGACCTCAACGAGTGCCGTGTCCCGTGAAAAAAGCCAAGAGAACTTGAAACCGGAGCCGAGCTACAAAAATCGGAAAAAAACCCTACAGAAGCATCTTTCATCCTGATCGACTCGACCTATCAGTCATGTCTCTGTTTAACCGCTATCACAACATAATCATCGGTTTGTGCTCACCCTCCAACAGCCTGCGAAGTTCGATTTTGTGCAAGCAAGACGAACAATGGCGGATCGTTTTCCATCAAGGAACATTAGTTCACCCGAGATGAATTTCCCCCTTTTACAGGCAAACGTCAGTCATAAAAAAACCCCGGTGCTTGCGCCACGGGGCTTGGGTCTTACTGTTCAGCGCTTAGTGATGCTCACGCGTCGCACGGAATTTCACGTCCGGCCAGCGCTCTTCCATCAGTGCCAGGTTGACTCGGGTCGGGGCCAGGTAGGTCAAGTGACCGCCGCCATCGACCGCGAGGTTTTCCACGGCCTTGTTGGAGAATTCCTCAAGCTTCTTCTTGTCGCTGCAATCGATCCAGCGCGCGGAATAAACGGTGATCGGCTCGTAGGAGCACTCAACCTTGTATTCCTCTTTCAAGCGGCTGGCGACCACATCGAACTGCAGCACACCGACGGCGCCGAGGATGATGTCGTTGCTGCGCTCGGGGAAGAACACCTGGGTCGCGCCTTCTTCGGCCAGTTGCTGCAAACCCTGACGCAGTTGCTTGGATTTCAGCGGATCACGCAGACGCACGCGACGGAACAGTTCCGGAGCGAAGTGCGGGATACCGGTGAAGCCCAGGACTTCGCCTTCGGTGAAGGTGTCGCCGATCTGGATCGTGCCGTGGTTGTGCAAACCGATGATGTCGCCGGCGAAGGCTTCTTCCAGTTGCTCACGCTCGGAGGAGAAGAAGGTCAGCGCATCGCCGATCCGCACGTCCTTGCCGGTGCGCACGTGGCGCATCTTCATGCCTTTTTCGTACTTGCCGGAGCAGATACGCATAAAGGCAATACGGTCGCGGTGTTTCGGGTCCATGTTCGCCTGGATCTTGAAGATGAAGCCCGAGAACTTCTCTTCCACCGGTTCGACGGTGCGCTCGTTGGCCACACGGGCCAATGGCTTCGGCGCCCAGTCCACAACGGCGTCGAGCACATGGTCGACACCGAAGTTACCCAGTGCAGTACCGAAGAACACCGGCGTCAGTTGGCCGTCGAGGAACTCCTGCTGGTTGAACTCGTGGCAGGCGCCCTGCACCAGCTCAAGCTGCTCGACAAAGCGGTCGTACTCGTCACCCAAATGGGCGCGGGCTTCGTCGGAGTCGAGTTTCTCGATGATCTTGGTTTCGGTGCGCTCGTGGCCGTGGCCAGCGGTGTACACAATGATGTAGTCATCGGCGAGGTGGTACACGCCTTTGAAATCACGGTAGCAACCGATCGGCCAGGTGATCGGCGCGGCCTTGATCTTGAGGACCGCTTCGATTTCGTCGAGCAGTTCGATCGGGTCGCGGATGTCACGGTCGAGTTTGTTGATGAAGCTGACAATCGGCGTGTCACGCAGACGGCAAACGTCCATCAGCGCGATGGTCCGTGGTTCTACACCCTTACCGCCGTCGAGGACCATCAAGGCCGAGTCCACCGCGGTCAGGGTGCGGTAGGTGTCTTCGGAGAAGTCTTCGTGGCCCGGGGTGTCGAGCAGGTTGACCATATGGTCGCGATACGGGAACTGCATGACCGACGTGGTAATCGAGATACCACGCTGCTTTTCCATTTCCATCCAGTCGGAGGTGGCATGGCGGTCGGATTTTCGAGATTTCACCGTGCCCGCAATCGCAATCGCCTTGCCCATCAGCAAGAGCTTCTCGGTGATGGTGGTTTTACCGGCATCGGGGTGGGAAATAATGGCGAAAGTGCGGCGTTTCGCGACTTCGGCGGCCTGTTTGGTCATGGGAAATCGCCTGGCAGGTGATTCAAAAAAGGGCGGCGAGTATAGCTCAAAACATGACCTACGAACCACCGTTCGCCTGTAGCAGCTGCCGAGCCTGCGAGGCTGCGTCCGGCGGCGAAGCCGTCGTAAAACCAGGCGCCGCGGTGCCTCGGGCAGATAGCGATGGATGCCTTGACGACGACTTCGTCGCCGAACGCAGCCTCGCCGGCTCGGCAGCTGCTACAGGGGCAAAACGAGATGCGGGGTGGCTAAATGCTGTTAATTATGGAACCTTTTAAAAGGTGCAGACGTCCACTCCCCTGTTACGGCACTCGTACCAGGGGCTGAAAATTCAGCCAGTTAGCCTGACGAGGCTGCGCTTATGGCTCGATCTCATGCGGTTTCATCAGCATGAAGAGCTGCTTCTCGCGAACGTTGATAATCCCGGCAGCCAGGAATGGGATTGCCACTCGGGACTGCGTTCGCCGACAAAGAAAAAAGGAGTCCGCCTGTGGCTATCCACTATGGCAAAGGGCTGATAGGAGGCGCGCTGGTATTCGCCCTTCTGGCCCTGCTGATCCACTGGATCGGCATCAACACGATCGAACATTACCGCGACGATTTGTTGTTTTACCTGCAAGCTCATCTGGTTCTCGTCCTCGCCTCCATGCTGGCCGCCCTCGTTGTGGGCATCCCCGCCGGCATCTTCCTCAGCCGCCCGACCATGGTTGGCCGTGCTGAACGCTTCATGCAGCTCTTCAATATCGGCAACACCGTGCCGCCTCTCGCCGTACTGGCCATCGCCCTGGGGATCCTTGGCATCGGCAGCGGCCCCGCGATCTTCGCCCTGTTCCTCGCCTCGCTGTTGCCCATCGTGCGCAATACCTATGAAGGCCTGAAAAACGTCCAGGGCTCCCTCAAGGAAGCGGCCGTCGGCATCGGCATGACCCCGACCCAAGTGTTATGGCGGGTCGAATTGCCGAACGCCGTGCCAATCATCATCGGTGGTGTGCGCGTGGCGCTGGCGATCAACGTCGGGACGGCACCGCTGGCGTTCCTGATTGGTGCCAACAGCCTGGGCAGCCTGATTTTTCCCGGCATCGCCCTGAACAATCAGCCGCAATTGCTGCTCGGCGCGGCTTGTACCGCCCTGCTGGCCTTGCTGCTCGACGGCCTGGTGACACTCGCCAGCCGCCTCTGGCTCGAACGCGGCTTGCGCCCGTCTTAAGCCTCGGCAAAGGAATCAACATGAAAACCTCAAGCTTTTTACTAGGCTGCATCCTGCTGTTCGCAGGATTTGCCCACGCCGCTGAAAAACCGGTCATCCGCATTGGCGCCCGGGTCTTCACCGAACAAACCCTGCTCGCGGAAATCACCTCCCAATACCTGCGCAGCAAGGGTTACGACACTCAAGTCACCGGCGGTTTGGGCAGCAATCTGGCCCGCAGCGCCCATGAAAGTGGCCAACTGGACATGCTCTGGGAGTACACCGGTGTGTCGCTGGTGGCCTACAACCATGTGACGGAAAAACTCGATAGCGAACAGTCCTACGCCCGGGTGAAAGAACTCGACGCGAAAAAAGGCCTGGTCTGGCTGACGCCGTCGAAGTTCAGCAATACCTACGCCTTGGCGCTGCCAAAAAACGTCGCGGATGAATACCCGCAGATCAATACCATCAGTGAGCTGAACACGGCACTACGGGACGAGGCCAAAGCCAACCACCTGGTGGCGCTGGACACCGAGTTCGCCAACCGTTCCGACGGTCTGGGCGGCATGGTGCAGTTGTACGACATGAACCTGACCCGCAAAAACATCCGCCAGATGGACGCAGGGCTGGTCTACACCGCCCTGCGCAATGGCCAGGTGTTTGCCGGTCTGGTCTACACCACCGACGGTCGATTGAACGCCTTCAAGCTGAAACTGCTCGAAGACGACAAGCATTACTTCCCGGACTACACCGCCGCGCCGGTGGTGCGCCAAGCCTTCCTCGATGAGCACCCGCAACTGGCTGAACAGCTCAAGCCACTGGCCCGACTGTTCGACGACGAAACCATGCGCCAACTCAACGCGCGGGTCGATGTCGATCACCAAAGCCCTTCATCCGTTGCCGCAGATTTCCTGCGCCAGCACCCACTCAACTGAGGAGGAAAAGCCATGGAATTTCTGAACGCCTTTTCCCATCTCGACTGGCCGCTGGTCCTGCACCTGACCTGGCAACACATCACGCTGGTCGGCATCGCCGTGACGCTGGCGATTCTGGCAGGCGTGCCGCTGGGCATCCTGATGACCCGCTTCCCGTCGCTGGCCGGCCCGTTGCAAGCCAGCGCCACGGTGCTGCTGACCGTGCCGTCCATTGCGCTGTTTGGGCTATTGCTGCCGTTTTACTCCAAGTTCGGCCAGGGCTTGGGCCCAATGCCTGCAATCACGGCGGTATTTCTGTACTCGCTGCTGCCGATCATGCGCAACACCTACCTCGCGCTGACCAGCGTCGAGCCGGGCATCCGCGAAGCCGCGCGCGGCATCGGCATGACCTTCGGCCAGCGCCTGCGCATGGTTGAACTGCCCATCGCAGTGCCGGTGATCCTCGCCGGCGTGCGCACCGCCGTGGTCATGAACATTGGCGTCATGACCATCGCCGCGACCATCGGCGCCGGTGGCCTCGGCGTCCTCATTCTCGCTTCCATCAGCCGCAGCGACATGTCGATGCTGATCGTCGGCGCCGTGCTGGTCAGCCTGCTGGCCATCTTCGCCGACCTGCTTCTGCAATGGCTGCAACGCTCGCTGACTCCAAAAGGACTCCTGAAATGATCGAACTTCAAAACCTCAGCAAGACCTTCCAAAGCAACGGCAAAGATGTGAAAGCCGTGGACTCGGTAAGCCTGACCGTCAATGAAGGCGAAATCTGCGTGTTCCTCGGGCCATCGGGTTGCGGCAAAAGCACCACGCTGAAAATGATCAACCGCCTGATCAAGCCGACCTCGGGCAAGATCCTGATCAACGGCGAAGACACCACCGACCTCGACGCGGTGACCCTGCGCCGCAACATCGGCTATGTGATCCAGCAGATCGGCCTGTTCCCCAACATGACCATCGAAGAGAACATCGTGGTGGTGCCGAAACTGCTCGGCTGGGACAAGCAGAAATGCCACGACCGCGCCCGCGAATTGATGAGCATGATCAAGCTGGAACCCAAGCAATACCTGAATCGCTACCCGCGTGAGTTGTCCGGTGGGCAGCAGCAACGGATCGGCGTGATTCGTGCGCTGGCGGCAGATGCACCGCTGTTGCTGATGGATGAACCGTTCGGCGCCGTCGACCCGATCAACCGCGAAATGATCCAGAACGAGTTCTTCGAGATGCAGCGTGCGCTGAACAAGACCGTGATCATGGTCAGCCACGACATCGACGAGGCGATCAAGCTGGGTGACAAGATTGCGATCTTCCGCGCCGGCAAGCTGTTGCAGATCGATCACCCGGACACCTTGCTCGCCCATCCCGCAGACGACTTTGTCAGCAACTTCGTCGGCCAGGACAGCACCCTCAAGCGCTTGCTGCTGGTGAAAGCCGAAGACGCCGCAGACAACGCGCCGTCGGTCAGCCCGGACACCCCGGTGGCCGAGGCGCTGGAGCTGATGGATGAACTGGACCGCCGCTATGTCGTGGTGACCTGTGCTGACAACAAGGCATTGGGATACGTCAGACGCCGCGACCTGCACCGTCAGAATGGTACTTGCGGCCAGTACCAGCGCGAGTTCAACGCGACCGCAGCGTATGACGAGCATTTACGCATCCTGCTGTCGCGCATGTACGAGTTCAATCGCTCGTGGCTGCCGGTGATGGATGCCGAGCGAGTGTTTTTGGGTGAGGTGACGCAGGAGTCGATTGCGGCTTATTTGAGTTCGGGACGTTCTCGGGGGATGAAGACCAACATCGTGTCGCCTGCCGAGGCGGTGGTAGCCTGATGATCATAAGGGGCTGTCTGACAGCCCCGTTTCTAAACTGACACTGCAATTTTTGATCAATGGATGGCCTGATTGCCTGCAATAACGGCACCTAGATACCATCCCCCGATGGGCGGAGGCCAATACTCCGTAAGTTGAGATCAAAAGGATGCTGTAGTGATCGATCAAATTGTGGCGCTGAACGCATTGCGTAAAGAACTCCCAGATGCAATTGGCTGGACGACCTTAGGCCCTTATCTGTTTCATGCACCTGCAGAGATGGTTGATGGCGAAAATCGCTATGTTTGCACTCACATCGCTATTTACAACGAATCCAATACGACGCTGACAAATGTCAAAGTTCTGTATCGCGGAAACTTTGAGTTCACGCCCAGAGTTGCCTACTCTCGCCACGAAGCCGCGGTCAAATGGCAACACAATTCGGAGGACAAGGAACTCATACTCACGGATATCCCTCCCAACGAAACGGTTGAAATATCGATCTACAATCCGTTGGAGTTCGAGGTCGCGCAGGTTTTGGTACATGGTAAAAAAATCACCGATTTCATGACTCGCAGAGCTCTGGCCAAAGCCTATCCAATGCCGCTGCGATGGCGGATTGCTTTGCCGCTGATGATCACTTTCGCGCTTTGCCTGCTGTCATACGTCAGTTGGCAGACGTACAACATCGTCAAAAGCAACAGCGATTACGAACTTCTTTCCACCGTGCCAAAGGGTTTTCCCAGCTGCCATCCGTATGTATTTGATAACCCTCCAGACGGCTCAGGTGAAAAAAAGCTCGAACGCTTCTTGAAGCAGCAGAGCCCATGGCTGCATTTCATTTTGGCGATGAACAACGTCACTGACACAGATGAACTACGCCTCAAAGATCGGGTAGTGCTCTGCAAAGCGGTCGATAAACCACAAGACTAAGCCTCTTGCTGGAATTCTTGTGCAGGGAAGTGAAGCGATCTGTCAGCTAGGGGTCCCATTGCACCTTAATCCGGCCTCAACCTAGCAGATTGCCTTCTTTCAAGATGGCGGAAAAAAATATCAACAGTGGCACCGAAAAAATTTATCCGACAGCATCCTTTGAAACAGCAGAAACCCGCTTCATCCTACCTTTTCGCAGCCAACGTCGCCGAAGTTGACGCTATCGTAGTTACTAGCGACTTGGCGCACAAAAGCATCGAACGTGCAGGTATTTTTAACACTTCACAATTCCTCGGGAACATCCGACTGTCATCTGAGTCGGTTACAAAGAGTGATGCTCGTAACGCGCGTCAGAAGAGTGCAAAAACGCGACATTTTTTGTTGATCTCAAGCCCCTCACGCCCTAAAGTTCGCGCCGAACGTCCATGCTGGAAACGATCCATCCGGCTCAAGTACTGACGACGAGACAGCAAGGCCAAGGGAAAGCTGCACTTCCCATGGCCTTTTTGCTTTCGGCGACATGCCTTGGGAAGTAGGCGAACCAAAGTGGGGATACGGAGGACGTTCATTTGCACCCATTGATTACTAATGTTTGCCACTAGGAGTCCCAAGTATGTCGATCAATGTCGAAGACTATTTCGCGCGCGATACTTTCAACAAAATGAAGGCCTTCGCCGACAAACAGGAAACCCCGTTCGTGGTGATCGACACCGCGATGATCAGCCAGGCCTATGACGACCTGCGCGCCGGTTTCGAATTCGCCAAGGTCTACTACGCCGTCAAGGCCAACCCGGCCGTCGAAATCATCGACCTGCTCAAAGAGAAAGGTTCGAACTTCGACATCGCCTCGATCTACGAGCTCGATAAAGTGATGAACCAGGGCGTCGGCCCGGATCGCATCAGCTACGGCAACACCATCAAGAAATCCAAGGACATTCGCTACTTCTACGAGAAGGGCGTGCGTCTGTATGCCACCGACTCCGAAGCCGACCTGCGCAACATCGCCAAGGCAGCACCAGGTTCGAAAGTCTACGTGCGCATCCTCACCGAAGGCTCGACCACGGCTGACTGGCCTTTGTCGCGCAAATTCGGCTGCCAGACCGACATGGCCATGGACCTGCTGATCCTCGCTCGCGACCTGGGCCTGGTGCCGTACGGCATCTCGTTCCACGTCGGCTCGCAACAGCGCGACATCAGCGTCTGGGACGCGGCGATCGCCAAGGTCAAAGTGATCTTCGAACGCCTGAAAGAAGAAGACGGCATCCACCTGAAGCTGATCAACATGGGCGGTGGCTTCCCGGCCAACTACATCACCCGCACCAACAGCCTGGAAACCTACGCTGAAGAAATCATCCGTTTCCTCAAGGAAGACTTCGGTGACGACCTGCCGGAAATCATCCTCGAGCCGGGCCGTTCATTGATCGCCAACGCCGGCATCCTGGTCAGCGAAGTGGTGCTGGTGGCACGTAAATCCCGCACCGCCGTCGAGCGTTGGGTGTACACGGATGTGGGCAAGTTCTCCGGCCTGATCGAAACCATGGACGAAGCCATCAAGTTCCCGATCTGGACCGAGAAGAAAGGCGAGATGGAAGAAGTGGTCATCGCCGGCCCAACCTGCGACAGCGCCGACATCATGTACGAAAACTACAAGTACGGCCTGCCGCTGAACCTGGCCATTGGTGATCGTTTGTACTGGTTGTCGACCGGTGCCTACACCACCAGTTACAGCGCTGTTGAATTCAATGGCTTCCCGCCGCTGAAATCGTTTTACGTTTAAGCGCTACGCGTAGAAATGAAAAAGCCCATGACGAGTCATGGGCTTTTTTGTGCCTGCGCTACAGAGGCGCCAGCTGTCGTTCAAGCTCGTCAATGCGTCGGTTATACGCCGGTGCCAACTCGCGAAACTTTGGGTTCACGGCGCTCATCAATGCCTTGCTCGCCACTCGCAGGAAATTCAGATTGCCGCCGGCTAATGCCTTGTGCAACCAGGTCATTGCCTCTTCGACGCCCCCCTCCTCGGCCAGTACCGCGGCATAACTGAACTGCCCGCGAAAATCCCCGCCGACCGCCGAACGGCGATACCAGTCACGCGCCAATGCCGCGTCTGCCGGGCACACTTGTCCTTGCTCCAGATAACGCCCCAGCAGGTTCATCGATTTCGCGTGACCCAATTCAGCCGCTCGGCGATAGAAGCTGAACGCCTGTGCCTGGTCTTCGATCACACCTCGCCCGGTGGCCAGCAAATTGGCGTAGTTGTACATCGCCCAATCCAGCCCGCCCTGTGCCGCGACCTGGTAATGCCGAGCGGCAATCGAGGCATCCGCCACGCAGCCCCAACCGTGCTCATGACAACGACCCAGCATGTTGCGCGCCATCAAGTGCCCACCTTGAGCCGCAATCGCGAACCAGCGCGTGGCCAGCGGCTGGTCCTGTGCGATGCCATTGCCGTCCAGCAGGATTTGCCCGAGCAGTGCCTGAGCATCGAGTACGCCTTCTCGGGCGGCGATCAAAATGGCTTGAGCCGCTCGCGCCGGACTTTCCTCGAGCATGGATTTGAGTCGGTCACCGTCGAGGACTTCCTCACGGCGCAGTTGATAACTCATACCTCGACCCAACGGCGCAGCAGGTTGTGATAAGTGCCGGTGAGTCGAATCAGCGACGGGTGATCCGGCATGTCCAGCGTCAATTGCTGGATCGCCCCATCCATCTCGAACAGCAAGGCGCGCTGACTGTCTTCACGCACCAGGCTTTGGGTCCAGAAAAACGACGCGTAACGCGTGCCGCGGGTGACGGCGTTGACCTTGTGCAAGCTGGTGCCGGGATACAAAACCATGTCGCCGGCAGGCAGCTTGACGCGCTGAGTGCCGAAGGTGTCCTGGATTTCCAGTTCACCGCCGTCGTAGTCCTCGGGTTCACTGAAGAACAGCGTCGCCGACAGATCGGTGCGCACCCGCTCGATGCTGCCCTTGGGCTGGCGCACGGCGTTATCAATATGAAAATCGAAACTGCCGCCGGCGGTGTAGCAGTTCACCAACGGCGGGAAGACCTTGTGCGGTAAAGCGGCTGACATGAACTGCGGATTTTTCCACAGCCGCTCGAGCATCGCCGCACCGACCTCCTTGGCCAGCGGATGACCTTCAGGCAGTTGCAGGTTGTGCTTGGCTTTAGCCGACTGATAGCCGGCAGTGATTTTGCCATCCGCCCAATCGGCCTGCTCCAGAGCCTCGCGGATACGCTGCACTTCTTCTTTCGAGAACAAGCCTGGAATGTGCAGCAGCATGGCAGGGACACCTGAAACCAAAGGGGCGCTAATGGTATTGATTCTTATTGTCCGTGTAAAACCCTCACGACGAACGAAACAGCAAAAAGCGTAAGGTTAAATTGTAAAGAATGTAAATTCCTCGCGAATAGTAACGTTTCGCAATTGATACAAATACGCGTCTACCCTATATTCCGCCGCCTCAAATCCTTGGGGAGGGGAATTCAAATGTCGCGTCAACAAACACAAGTACCGGTCAGTTCACCACGTTTGCTCGCATCGGCCATTGGCATGGCGATTACCGCCGGCTCGGCGGGGCACATGGTTTTCGCGGCGGAAAAGGCTGACGAAAAAGCACCGAGTAATGTGATTTCGCTGGGCGCTACCGCCATCACTGGCGAGGCTCAGGACGAGACTTCCTACAACGTCGAAAAAGCGTCCTCGCCCAAGTACACCGCACCACTGGTGGACACACCGCGTTCGATTACCGTCATCCCGCAACAAGTCCTGAAGGACACCGGCGCGATGAACATGCAAGACGCACTGCGCACCGTTCCGGGCATCACCTTTGGTGCCGGTGAAGGTGGCAACCCACAGGGTGACCGTCCGTTCATTCGCGGCTTCGATGCCCAGGGCGACACTTACCTGGACGGCGTGCGCGACACCGGTTCGCAGAGCCGCGAGATCTTCGCCGTTGAATCGATTGAAGTCAGCAAAGGCCCGAACTCGGCCATTGGCGGCCGTGGCGCCGCTGGCGGCAGCATCAACCTGGTGAGCAAGAAAGCGCACCTGGGAGATTCGCTCGACGGTGGCTTTACCTGGGGCTCCGACCAGACCCAGCGCTACACCTTCGACGGCAACTACCAGTTCTCCGACACCGCCGCCGGCCGTCTGAACCTGCTGACCCACGAAAGCAACGTCGCCGGCCGCCAGAGCATCGATTACGATCGTTGGGGTATCGCACCGTCCCTGGCTTTCGGCCTGGGCACCGAGACCCGAATCAACCTCGACTACTACCACCTCGAAAGCAACGACACGCCAGACTCGGGCATTCCGTACTCCATCCCGGTCGCTGGCTCGGCTGCGCGTACCAAGGCCAATCCTGACAAGCCTAATGACGGTGGCAACAGCAGCAACTGGTATGGCCTGAACGACCGCGATTTCCGCAAGACCCGTACCGACACCGCGACCTTCTCCATCGAGCACGATCTGAACGATGCGCTGACCGTCAAGAACACCCTGCGCCACGGCACCAGCATGCAGGATTACATCCTGACCCAGCCGGACGACAGCAAGGGCAACGTCAACAATGGCAGCCTCTGGCGGCGGGCGAATACCCGTGTCAGCAACACCGAGACCACCACTAACCAGACCGATCTGTTTGGTGACGTGTACATCGCCGGGTTCAAGAACAGCTTCGCCACGGGTGTCGAGTTCACTCACGAGGAAAACGAAAAATCCTCGTACAACGTCAACACCGATACCACCCCGCGCACCGCAGCGGTGACCACTAACTGCTCTCCGGCCTTGATCGGCGCGCCAAGCGGTTTCAACTGCACCTCGCTGTCCAACCCGAACCAGAACGATCCATGGAACGGTGCAATCTCGCGTAACTACGCCGGTACCGACACCAAGGCCAACACGTACGCGCTGTATGTGTTCGACACCCTGGAATTGTCTGAGCAGTGGCTGGTGAACATGGGTCTGCGTTATGACCATTTCGACACCGACTACAAGACTTTCAACAGTTCCAGCGTGACCACGTCCAAGGGCGATGACACCAGCGAATTCGTCACCGGTCAGTTCGGCGTGGTGTACAAACCTGCTGAAAACGGCAGCATCTATGCGTCCTACGCGACGTCCGCCACGCCACCGGGCAACACCCTGGGCGAAGGTTCGGAAGGCAACCCATTGGGTGGCACACCTGATCGCAACGGCAACCTGCTGAAAAGCGATATGGAACCGGAAACCACCAAGAACTACGAAATCGGCACCAAGTGGGACCTGATGAACGATCGTCTGTCCTTGACCGCCGATATCTTCCGCACCGAGAAAGAAAACGCTCGTGTGCAAACCAACACCACGACATACGAAAACGTCGGCAAGACTCGCGTTCAAGGTGTCGAACTGTCGGCCACCGGCAAGCTCACCGATAAATGGCAGGTCTTCGCCGGTTACGCCTACATGGACAGTGAGCAAGTCGATGGTGGCCCACTGGGTGCGGCCAACGACGGTAACGAGCTGCCTAACACGCCGAAAAACAGCGCCAGCCTGTGGACGACTTATCAAGTCACGCCGAAGCTGACCATCGGTGGCGGTGCGTTCTACGTCGACGATGTGTTTGGCAGCGCTGCCAACACCACCATGGTTGATTCCTACGTTCGTTACGACGCAATGGCGGCCTACAAGCTGAGCAAAAACGTCGACCTGCAACTGAACGTGCAGAACCTGACCGACGAAACGTACTACGACAAAGCGTTCTCGACTCACTTCGCCAACCAGGCGGCCGGTCGTACTGCCTTGCTGAGCACCAACTTCCACTTCTAATAAAAGTGTGAGGAAAAAAGCCCTGCTCATTCGTGAGTGGGGCTTTTGTGTGTAAAAAAGAATGCTTCTCGACAACCCACGGCATAATGCGCGCCGTGAAGATTATTTTTGAACGAACAAGGCGAGCGACGTGTTGAAGAAAACCCTGTTCCAGTTGCACTGGTTTTTCGGCATCAGTGCCGGACTGGTCCTGGCCCTGATGGGCATCACCGGGGCCATGGTGTCGTTTCAGGATGAAATCCTGAGCGTACTGAACCCTTCTGTGTTGCAGGTCCAGAAGCAGGTCGCTGGCGTCCTGCCGCCCGCTGAGCTGGTCGAGCGCATCGAAGCCGCATCCGGCAAAAAGGTCTCGATGCTCAACGTCGAAACCGACAGCGGCCGTGCCGCCAAAGTGTTCTTCACCCCGCCGCCGGGTGAACGCCGTGGCGAAATGCGTTACTTCGACCCGTACACCGCCGACTTCATGGGCGATGCCACCGGCCAGGACTTCTTCGGCTTCATGTTGCAACTGCACCGTTTCCTCGCCATGGGCGATACCGGGCGGCAGATTACCGGGGCCTGTACGCTGATCCTGGTGTTCTTCTGCCTGTCCGGTCTTTACCTGCGCTGGCCGCGCCAGTGGAAAAGCTGGCGTGCCTGGCTGACCCTGGACTGGAAGAAAAAGGGTCGTAGCTTCAACTGGGACTTGCACTCCGTGGCCGGCACCTGGTGCCTGGTGTTTTATCTCCTGGCAGCACTGACCGGGTTGTCCTGGTCGTATGAGTGGTACAACAAGGGCCTGACCCGATTGCTGTCCGACGCGCCACAAAACGAGCGCGTGCGCAATCGCGGCCCGGCCCCCAGTGGTCCGGCGCCGACTGCCGATTACTCGGCCATCTGGAGCAGCGTCTACAGCGCCGCCGGCCCGGCACTGAGCGCTTACAACATCCGAATGCCACCCGTGGCCGGCCAGCCGGCGACCGTGTATTACCTGCTGAAAACCTCACCCCACGACCGCGCCCAGAACCAGATCACCCTCGATCCGGCGACCGGCATCGTCAAACAGCACGACCGTTACAGCGACAAGAGCCTCAAGGCGCAACTGCTGACCAGCATTTACGCACTGCACGTTGGCAGCTACTTCGGCATTGTCGGGCGGATCATCCTGACGATTGCCTCGCTGACGATGCCGTTGTTTTTCGTCACGGGCTGGTTGCTGTACCTCGATCGTCGGCGCAAGAAAAAGCAGATCAAGGACGCGCGCAAAGGTCTCGATCATCCCGACAGCGATGCGCCGGCCTGGCTGATCGGTTTCGCCAGCCAGAGCGGTTTCGCCGAGCAATTGGCGTGGCAAACGGCCGGGCAGCTGCAAGCCGCCGGGTTGCCGGTTAAGGTGCGGCCACTGGCCAGTGTCAGTGAACAGGATTTGCTCGACTCCACTAATGCGTTGTTCGTGGTCAGCACGTTCGGCGACGGCGAAGCGCCGGACAGCGCGCGCGGCTTCGAACGCAAGATGCTGGGCCGGGCGTCGAGCCTGCAGAGCCTGAACTATGCGGTACTTGGACTCGGTGATCGCCAGTATCAACACTTCTGCGGTTTCGCCCGACGCTTGCACGCCTGGCTGGGCGAGCATGGCGGCAAGACCCTGTTCGCGCCGGTGGAAGTCGACAGCGGTGACCCGTACGCCTTGCGTCACTGGCAGCAACAACTGGGCCTGCTGACCGGGCAAGCACCGGTCGACACCTGGCAAGCGCCGAGCTACGACAACTGGACACTGACCCACCGCGAATTGATGAACCCGGACAGCAGCGGCTCGCCGGTGTACTTGCTGGGCCTTACCGCCCCGTCCACCAGCAGTTGGCTGGCGGGAGATTTGGTGGAGGTGTTGCCGCGTAACTGCCCGTGGGCGATCGAGCACTTCCTCGACGGCCTGGGCATCGACGGGCGCGCCGCGGTGGTGTTCGATGGTTTGTCACAACCTTTGGAGCAAGCGCTCGCCACGCGCCAGCTACCTGAAAACAGAGCCCATCTGGTCGGCCTGCACGCTCAGGCATTGGCTGATGCGCTGGTGCCGTTGGCCATGCGCGAATACTCCATCGCCTCGATTGCTGCTGATGGCTTGCTGGAGTTGATCGTGCGCCAGGAACAGCATCCCGACGGCAGCCTGGGCATTGGCTCCGGCTGGCTGACCGAACACGTGCCAGTGGGTGGCAACGTCAGCCTGCGGGTGCGACGCAACAGCGGGTTCCATCTGCCGGCCGAGCCGGTGCCGATGATTCTGCTGGGTAACGGCACCGGCCTTGCCGGGTTGCGCAGTTTGCTCAAGGCGCGCATTGCCGACGGCCAGCAACGCCATTGGCTGCTGTTTGGCGAGCGTCATCGGGAACACGATTACCTGTGCCGCAATGAACTGGAAGAGTGGCTGATCTCAGGCGACCTGGAGCGGCTCGACCTGGCGTTCTCGCGGGATCAGGCCGAGAAGATCTATGTGCAGGATCGCCTGCGGGAGTCGGCGGATGAGCTGAAGAAATGGCTCGCCGACGGAGCCGTGATTTACATCTGCGGCAGCTTGCAGGGGATGGCATCAGGGGTCGATCACGTACTCAACGAAGTGCTCGGGATTGCAGAGGTCGATCGCCTGATCGAACAAGGCCGCTACCGCCGCGACGTTTACTGACACACCCCACTCCGTGTAGGAGCTGAGCTTGCTCGCGATGACGGTTTAACAGTCAACAATGAGGGTGACTGACAGGCCGCCATCGCGAGCAAGCTCAGCTCCTACAGGGGGGGCAGGTGTACAAACATTAGACCGGCGTCACCTTCTGCTCAAACACACTCACCCCATCCAGATCCCGCAACACCACACTCATCTCCCCCGTCTGCCCATCAATATTCACCTCGCCAAAAAACTGAAAACCGGCAAACGGTGACGCGTTCTGCACGGGCGGTGCCTTTTCGAACACCACTTCAGGGCCAAAGGTTTTATCCAGTTGATCAGGGCCGAAACTCCCCGCATTCAAAGGCCCGGCGACGAACTCCCAAAACGGTTCAAAATCCTGAAACGCGGCACGATCCGGGTGGTAGTGATGCGCCGCACAGTAGTGCACGTCCGCCGTCAAAAATACGAAGTTACGCACCTGCTGTGCTCGCAGGAAACCCAGCAACTCAGCGATTTCCAGCTCACGCCCCTGAGCCGGCCCCGGGTCACCATTGGCCACCGCTTCCCAGCGCGTCACACCGGGGCTGATCTCGCCGTCGGGCGCGCCAAGGCCTATCGACATGTCGGCGGCTATGACTTTCCACTGGGCGGTCGAGCCTTTCAATTCGCGCTTGAGCCAGTCCAGTTGCTCGCGCCCGAGAAAGGGTTTTGCGGCGCCGAGGTTGTCATCATTGGCACCGCGATAACTGCGCATGTCGAGTACAAATATATCGAGCATCGGCCCATAGCCGAGCTTGCGATAAATCCGCCCACCATTGTCGGCGTCTTGCCAACGCATCGGTGCATATTCGAGCCAGGCCTGCCGCCCGTGGCTCACCAGGCTGTGGATATCTTTCTCCTGATAACGCGCGTCGAGTTGCTTGCCCGGCGACCAGTTGTTCACCACTTCGTGGTCGTCCCATTGCCAGATCTGCGGCACCTCGGCATTGAAGCGACGGATGTTTTCGTCCATCAGGTTGTAGCGGTAATTGCCCCGAAAATCGTCGAGATTTTGTGCGACCTTGCTCTTGGCTTCGCTGGTGATGTTGCGCCACACCCGACCGTTTTCGGTGGTCAGTTGCACAGGGATGGGGTTGTCGGCGTAGATCGTGTCGCCGCTGTGGATAAAGAAGTCCGGCAAGCGCAAACGCATGGCTTCATAAATGCGCATACCGCCGATGTCCGGGTTGATACCGAAGCCTTGGCCGGCGGTGTCGCCACTCCAGACAAAACGAATGTCGCGGCGGGTTTGCGGCACGCTGCGCAAATGGCCGAACCAGGGTTCGCTGGCGACACCGCTTTGAGCGTCCTCGAAGGTCACGCGATAGAGAATCGCCTGATCGGCGGGCAACCCGGTGAGCTCGACACGCGCGGTGAAATCGGTGCGGGCATCGGCCAGCGGCGAGACAAATCGGCGCGGGTTGCTGAACAGGCTGCGCGTGTCCCATTCCACGACCATACGGGCCGGGCGATCGCTGCGACTCCAGACCATCGCCCGGTCACCCAGCACATCACCGGACTGCACGCCGTCGCTGAGTTGCGGACGATCCTTGACCGAAGCGATCACCGCCGGTGCCAGGCTTGGTAACAACAGCCCGGCCCCCACCGCTTGGATGACACGACGACGACCGAGGTCGAATTCGCTCATGGTGTTCTCCCTGAAACGGAAAAACATAAATGACTGTGTCACGCTCCCCTGTAGGAGCTGAGCTTGCTCGCGATGTCGGTTTAACATTCAACGAAAATGCTGGCTGTTACACCGTCATCGCGAGCAAGCTCGGCGCCTACAGAAAAGGGTGTCAGGCGTTGGCGGGTTCCAGTGCCAACTCCACTGCTTCAGGCCGTTTGACCAGCGCATACGCCACCGCCGTCAACAAACTCCCGGCCACAATCGCCAGCAAGTAAAGCAGCGCATGGTTGATTGCATTCGGGATCGCCAGCACAAACAAACCACCATGCGGCGCCATCAGCTTGCAGCCGAAATACATCGACAACGCCCCGGTCAGCGCACCACCGGCAATGCTCGCCGGGATCACCCGCAACGGGTCTTTCGCGGCAAACGGAATCGCCCCTTCCGAGATGAAGCATAGCCCCAGCACCAGCGCCGCTTTACCGGCCTCGCGCTCGGTCTGGGCAAATTTGCGCCGGGCAATGAACGTGGCGATGCCCAGGCCAATCGGCGGCACCATGCCGGCGGCCATGGTCGCGGCCATCGGCGCATAACTTTGCGAGGCCAGCAGCCCCACCGAGAACGCGTAAGCCGCTTTGTTGATCGGCCCGCCCAAGTCGACGCACATCATGCCGCCCAGCAGTACACCGAGCAGAATCGCGTTGGTGGTGCCCATGCTGTCGAGGAAATGCGTCAGCCCTTCGAGCATCCCGGCCACGGGTTTGCCCACCACGTAAATCATCACCAGTCCGGTGAACAGGCTCGCCAGCAACGGGATGATCAGGATCGGTTTCAGCGCCTCAAGGCTCTGCGGCAAACGCGCATAACGATTGATCGCCTGCGCCGCATAACCGGCGATGAAACCGGCGATGATCCCGCCAATAAAACCGGCACCCAGGGTGCTCGCCAACAGACCACCGATCATTCCTGGCGCCAGGCCTGGCCGGTCGGCAATCGAGTAGGCGATGTAACCCGCCAGCAGCGGCACCATCAGTTTGAACGCGGTGTCGCCGCCGATCTGCATCAAGGCTGCCGCCAACGTGCCGGGCTCCTTGAACGCGGTGATGCCGAACACGAAGGACAGCGCGATCATCAAGCCGCCCGCCACCACCATCGGCAGCATGAACGACACGCCGGTCAGCAAGTGTTTATAGACGCCGGTTTTCTCTTGCTTGGCCGGGCCTTTGGAGCCGCTGGCGGCGCTTTCCTGCTGACCTTCGACCAACGCTTTGTTCAGCGTCGCTTCGGCTTGCTTGAGGGCAATGCCGGTGCCGCAACGGTAAATCTTCTTGCCGGCGAAACGCTCGGTGGCGACTTCAATATCACACGCCAACAGCACCACATCGGCCTCGGCAATCGCGGCGGCGCTCAATGGATTGCGCGCGCCGACCGAGCCCTGGGTTTCCACTTGCAGGTCATAGCCCAGACGCTTGGCCGCTTGCTGCAAGGCTTCGGCGGCCATGAACGTATGGGCGACCCCGGTGGGACACGCGGTGATCGCAACCAGTCGTGGCGCGTTTTTAGTGATAGCGACAGGCTCGACAACCGTTTCGGGGGCCACGTACACCTGAGCTTCTTCAGCGCCGCGCCGCAGCACCGCTTCAACATCTTGCAGGGCTTGCGCCGGGGTGCTCTGGAACACGCGTTTGCCGACAAATCGCGTCATATCCACAGGCGCGCTGGTCACCAGCAGGACCCACTCAGCGGCGTCGAGAGTGGCCGCCGACAATTGCCGCTCAGGATGCGTGGCATCCACCACTTCAACGCAGGTCATCCAGCCCTGACGCTGGGCCGCTGCATCGAGCAAACGGGCGCACAGCACACTGGTGACCATGCCGTTCGGGCAGGCCGTAACAATGGCTAACTTCATGACAAACCCTCTTATTGTTCTGTCAGGGGACGCACGCGTACACCCTGTTCGAGCTGCGCCAATTGCGCGGTATCGCCGATGCCGAAACCGATTTGAGTGACCGCCATCGCAGCAATCGCCGTGGCGGTGCGCAGGGTCTGCTCTGGCGTATCGGGCTTGAGCAAACCATGGAGCATGCCGGCCAACAACGAATCGCCCGCGCCCACGGTGCTGGCAACGCTGACCTTGGGGGGTGTGGCATGCAGCGCCGAGCCGACACTGAACCAGTTCACGCCCTCGGCACCGTGGGAAATCACCACGTGCTCGATGCCTTGCGCGTGCAAGCGGCTCGCGGCGTCGGCTTGTGCCGCGACCGACACAACCTCGCAGCCCAGCGCTTCCGCCAGCTCTTCGGTGTTGGGTTTGATCAGCCACGGACCGGCCTTGAGCGCCGCGCGCAATGCCTCGCCGCTGGTGTCGAGGGCGACGTTCAAGCCGAGTTCTTTCAAACGCACGATCAGTGCCTGCAACCACTGCGCGCTGACGCCCAGCGGCAAACTCCCTGCAACGACGACGGCGTCATGACCGGGTGCAATCTGCTCCAGGCGATCCAGCAGCGCTTGCTGCGCGGCGTCACTCACCCTCGGCCCCGGACCGTTGACGTCGGTGATGCGCCCGTCGCTTTCCGCCAGCTTGATGTTGCTGCGAATCTCGCCGGGAACGCGGATAAACGCGTCGACAAAACCGCGTTTGGCAAACAGCGTTTCGAACGCCTGCAGATTGTCTTCCCCGAGAAACCCGCTGACGGTCAACTGATGCCCAAGGTCGGCCAGCACCTGCGCCACGTTTATGCCTTTGCCAGCGGCGTGGGTGTGCATGGCGTCGCTGCGGTTGACCTGGCCGGGTTCAAGGCGCGGCAACTGGACGGTCAGGTCCAGCGCCGGGTTGAGGGTCAGGGTAAAAATCCGGGCCATTACAGAGCCTCCACTAATGCGCGCACTTCATTGGCGCTGCCCACGGCCAGGGCCTGTCGGGCGAGAATTTGCGTCTGGGCGAGGCTGAGTTCGCGAATCCGCGCCTTGACCTCGGCAATGCTGCGACCCGACACACTGAGTTCGTCCACACCCAGGCCGACCAATACCGGCACCGCCAGCGGGTCCGCCGCCAACTCGCCGCACACCCCGACCCATTTGCCATGGGCATGCGCCGCGCGCACGGTGATGTCGATCAATTGCAGCACCGCCGGGTGCAAGCCGTCGGCCTGAGCGGACAAGGTCGGATGACCACGGTCGATGGCCAGTGTGTACTGGGTCAGGTCGTTGGTGCCGACGCTGAAGAAGTCGACTTCCCTGGCCAACACCGGCGCCAGCAAGGCGGCCGACGGCACCTCGATCATGATCCCTAGTTGCAAGTCGGCGACCGGGATTTCCAGACGCAAGCGTTCGGTCATGTCCCGTGCCTGACGCCATTCATCGACGCTGCCCACCATCGGAAACATGATCCGCAGCGGACGGTTATCGGCGGCCCGTAGCAAGGCGCGCAACTGCGCCTCCATGATCTTCGGGCGTTGCAGGGTCAGGCGAATGCCGCGCACGCCAAGGAACGGGTTTTCTTCTTTGGTGA
Source organism: Pseudomonas sp. C9 (assembly GCF_002000165.1). Classification (NCBI taxonomy): domain Bacteria; kingdom Pseudomonadati; phylum Pseudomonadota; class Gammaproteobacteria; order Pseudomonadales; family Pseudomonadaceae; genus Pseudomonas; species Pseudomonas sp. C9. The sequence goes on from NZ_MPAK01000001.1 coordinate 2,200,654, forward strand.
TGGGCCAATACGGCAGCGGTTTGTCGCCACCGACATCGAGGGTGCGCACCACCAGCGGCCGACCGGCCAGGCCGTCGAGCACGCGACGGTATTCAACTTCCTGGGTGGCCTCGTCCGGCGCCTGCGGGTGGGCCATGAAAATCAGTTCGGTGCGCAACAGGCCAATGCCTTCGGCACCCTGCTCCACCGCGCTGGTGACTCCGGCGCTCTCGCCGATATTGGCGAATACTTCGACCGCATGCCCGTCGATGGTCAGCGCCGGTTGATGACGTTGTTCAGCGGCCACTTTCAGGCGCTGTTCGCGGGTGTCGCGTTCTTCGGTGGCGCGTTGCAAGGTCAACGCATCAGCGTCTACGTGCAGGCGACCGCGCTGGCCATCGATCAGCAACGGCGTGCCCGGCGCCAGCAGCAACACCGCCGCACCGGCACCGACCAGCGCCGGAATACCCAAGGCTCGGGCCACGATGGCGCTGTGCGCCGTGGCGCCACCGCGCGCCGTGAGAATGCCGGCGACACGCGCCGGATCGAGACGTGCGACGTCGGACGGACCGACTTCGTCCATCACCAGAATGTAAGGTTGGTCAGGCTCTTTCGGCGTTTCAACGCCGCTCAGTTGCGCCAACACGCGCCGACCGATGTCACGCAAGTCCGCCGCGCGCTCGGCGAGCAAGGCGTCCTGCAACGACTCCTGTTGCCGGGCCGCCGCTTCGATCACCGCCATCCACGCCGCTTCAGCGCTTTCACCTTGCTTGAGGCGGGTGTCGACTTCATCGCTCAGTTCCGGGTCGTCGAGCATTTCCTGGTGAGTAATGAAAATTTCGCGGATGGCCTTGGACGTGCTGCGTTCAATCAAGCCTTCGATGTCTTGGCGCACCTGCGCCAGTGCCTGTTTGAGGCGCTCGCGTTCAGTTGCGGCGGACTCACCGCGCAGCGGGTAATCGATGGTTTGCAGCACTTGAATATGGGCCGGGCCAATGGCAATTCCGGGCGCCGCGGCGATGGCTTGTATCAGGCTGCCGGACGCCGGGGCGAGCAGTACTTCGGCCATCTCTGCGATTTCTTCGCGCTGTTGGCTCACGGCTGGCAAAGGCTCGATTTCTTCGCCGAGGCCTTCTTCGATGGCGGCCAACAAGGCCGGCAAGGCATCGGCGGCGATGCTCGGTTCGGCAATGAATTCCAGCACCTGACCCCGATGGGCGCCGAGGCTGAGCAGTTTGCTCAAGCTTTTTACCGACACCGCGCTGTCTTGGCCGTCGACGATGCGTACGCGAATTTCACCTTCAAAACTTTTCGCCAGTTGCGCGAGGATCTTCGCCGGGCGCGCATGCAAACCATGGGCGTTGGCCAGGGCGATGCGCGCGCTCGGCCAATCCGCCGGCAGTTCGCCGCCGAGGACTTCGAGCACTTTGCGACTGCTGGTGGCGCGGCCCAGTTCGTGGCCGCGACCCTCAATCAGCAACGCACACAGACGTTCGAGCAAGGCCTGATGGGCTTCACCGAGGCTGGCCAGGCAGAACAGCCCGCTGAGCGGCTGGCCGAGGTAGCGTATCGGTTTGTCCGGGGTGACGAAGGCCAGGCCCGGACGCTTGACCGTTTGTTCGCTGTGCAACCACCACAAGCCGTCGCCCAGCGGCAACGCTTCGACCTGTTGCAACACGGCGGAGAAGCCGTTGCTCACGCAATCGGCCTGGCGCAACAAGCGCGCACCGCGCCAGACCAGTTCTTCGAAGTCATCGGCGGATACACCAAGACCGATCATCTGTGCATCCAGCGCCAATTCCTGCGGCGCGCCTTGCAGCAGTTTCAACAAGGCCTCGGCGGAACTCGCACGGCGCAAGGCCTGGCCCAGATCGGTTTCGCCGAGGGCGCGGGTCAACAGTTGCAACAAACGCAAATGCTCATCGGACTTGGCCGCGATACCGATCGCCAGGTAAACAATCTGGCCGTCCCCCCAATCCACGCCCTCGGGGAACTGCATCAGCCGCACGCCGGTGGAAAACACCAGGTCGCGGGTTTGCGGTGTACCGTGGGGGATGGCAATACCTTGTCCGAGAAAGGTCGAGCCCTGAGCTTCACGCGCCTGCAAACCGGCCAGATACCCCTCGGCAACCAGGCCATCGGCGACCAGATGCTCGGCCAATAGCTGTAACGCAGCGGACTTATCCACAGCCGACTGGCCCATGGAAATCTGCTCTAGGGTGAGCTCGAGCATGCTTTCTCCTTTTTGGCGTCTGATGGCGCCAGGTATTGTTTTGAATGAATCAGCTTAGGCGCTTAGCCTTCACTTTTGGCGGTATCACGGCAGAACCGGCCAAAGGTGTTTATAACGCTGAAAATACGCCTGCTGAAACGTTTAATCTAGAATACTTGGCACGTTACTCGATAATGTCCCATCCTTGAAGCCCAACTTGTCGGATGTGGTTGGACAATAGTCGTCTGCCTGATTCGGGTAGGATTGGCGAAAATGTCGGGGCAAGCTCGAAAAAACAAGGAAATCCCGAGTTGAAACTCAGTGATATCGCACAGTTGGCCGGTGTGTCCGTAACCACCGCCAGTTATGTCATCAATGGCAAGGCTGAACAGCAACGCATCAGCAGTGCTACCGTCGAACGCGTGCGCGCGGTCGTCGAACAACATGGCTTTACGCCCAATCCTCAAGCGGCCGGTCTGCGCAGTCGGCACACCCGCACCCTGGGTTTTATTCTGCCGGACCTGGAAAACCCCAGTTACGCACGAATCGCCAAATTGCTGGAACAAGGCGCCCGGGCACGCGGCTATCAATTACTGATCGCCAGTTCCGACGATGCGCCAGACAGCGAACGACAATTGCTGCAACTGTTCCGCGCCCGGCGCTGCGATGCACTGATCGTTGCCAGTTGCCTGCCGGCCGGTGACGACAGCTACCGCCAGTTGCAGGCCAAAGGCATCCCGATCATCGCCATCGACCGGGTCATGGAGCCTGAGCATTTCTGTTCGGTGATCAGTGATGACCGCGAGGCCAGCCTGCAATTGACCCGCAGTCTACTGGACCCGCAGCCCAAGCAGATCGCCTTGATCGGCGCGCGCCCCGAGTTGAGTATCAGCCAGGAGCGCTCGGCCGGCTTCAAAGAGGCACTCGAGGGGTTCAAAGGCCAAGTATTGATCGAGCATGGCGAGTCGTTCAGCCGCGAATGCGGCAAGCAGTTGATGGAAGAAATGTTGCAGCGCCTGGGGCATCTGCCTGATGCGCTGGTCACCACTTCCTACGTGCTGCTCCAGGGTGTGTTCGACGCCTTGCACGACTTCCCGTTGAAAACCCGTCCGTTGCGCCTCGGTACGTTTGGCGACACGCAGTTGCTGGACTTCCTGCCGCTGCCAGTCAACGCCATGGCACAACAACATCAACTGATTGCCGATAAAGCCCTGGCACTGGCACTGGCCGCCATCGAGCAGTCCGATTACCAACCTGGCGTGCAAGCCATCGCACGGACCTTCAAGCAGCGCATTCACCGGGACTGAACCGTGGAGCTGATCGACAGCCACACTCATCTGGATTTTTCCGATTTCGACGAGGATCGTCAGGCGCTGCTTGCCGAAAGCCGGGCCTTGGGCGTGCGACGGATGGTCGTGCTGGGGGTGTATCAGGCCAATTGGCAGCGGGTCTGGGACCTTGTGCAAAGCGATCCCGACCTGCATGCAGCATTCGGTTTGCACCCGGTGTACCTGGAAGATCACCGGCCTGAAGATCTGCGTGAACTGGCTGACTGGCTGACGCGTCTGGCTGGCCATCGACAGGTGTGCGCCGTGGGCGAGATCGGTCTGGATTACTTCATCGAAACCCTGGATCGCGAGCGCCAGCAGGCGCTGTTCGAGGCGCAACTGCAACTGGCGGCGGACTTCCATCTTCCGGCACTGATCCACGTTCGACGCAGCCATGCGGCGGTGATTGCCACGCTTAAGCGCTTTCGGTTGAAACGTGCCGGGATCATCCATGCCTTTGCGGGCAGCAAGGAAGAAGCTCGCGAATACATCAAGCTCGGGTTCAAACTGGGTCTGGGGGGCGCCGCGACCTGGCCGCAGGCGCTGCGCATGCACCGTGTGCTCGCCGAGTTGCCACTTGACTGCGTGGTGCTGGAAACCGACTCACCGGACATGGCCCCGGTCATGTTTCCCGGTCAACGCAACAGCCCGGCGCACCTGCCCGCAATCTGTGGCGCATTGGCGCAAATCATGGCAATCAGCCCCGAGCAGTTGGCCGCCGTCAGCACGGCCAATGCCTGCGAGCTGTTCAACTGGTAATCAATCGGCGTGGGCTTTGGCGGCTTCCAGAATCAGCGTGATGTGTTGCCGGCGCCGAGCAAATTGAATGACCAGAAAGTAAGCCAGAATCGCGATCAGTGAAAAATTCAGCTGTTCGACCACGCTGAGCATCCCGATCCATTCCATAACCAATGCCACCAGAATCGCCGAACACACCGTCACCCGCGTGCTTGCCCGCAGCATGGAAAGTGAGTCCAGCGACTTGAAGCGCTTGATCTGTTTCGGATCACGCAACTGCAAGGCTTTATGGCAGTGAGTACAGGTAAACGATTCGTTGATAGCAATAGCGTTGAGTTGCCAGGCCTCGAGCACACGCGTGCTCCCGCAATGGGCGCAATGCCCCTGGACTCCAATTGTTGCGGCCGACATAACCGGGCCTCCTCAGGGCAGGTCAGAGTGATTGATCTTCCTCCATTGAAGACGAAAAATCTGAACACGCAGGAAATCAGGACCTTACCTACTCACAAAGGTAAAAGTTACTACAGATTATGCGCAAAAACTGTGGGAGCGAGCGTGCTCGCTCCCACAACTTTTACTCAAACCCTGAACGCGCTGATCAGGTGTTTGAGCTCCACCACCTGAGCGGACAATGCGCGGCTGGCATCTTCGGTCTGGTGCGCACCTTCGGCGGTCCGTTCCCCGGCCCGGTTGATCTCGACGATGTTCTGATCAATGTCGTGGGCGACGGCAGTCTGCTGCTCGACAGCGGCGGCGATCTGCTGGTTCTGGTCAACGATCATGCCGACAGCACCGAGGATGTTTTCCAGCGCCTGCTGGACCTTCTCCGACTGCCCGACCGTGCCATCGGCCACCTGATGGCTGATGCCCATGGCTTTCACCGCCGCGCCGACGCCGCTGTGAAGCTTGCTGATCATCTGCTCGATTTCTTCGGTCGATTGCTGGGTGCGCTTGGCCAGCGTGCGGACCTCATCGGCCACCACCGCAAAACCACGCCCCTGTTCCCCGGCCCGAGCGGCTTCGATGGCGGCGTTAAGGGCCAACAGATTGGTCTGCTCGGCGATGCTTTTGATCACTTCCAGTACGCGGCTGATGGACTGGCTGTCGCTGGCCAGTTGATTGATCACCAGCACCGACTGATCGATCTCGCTGGCCAATTGCGCGATGCTGCCCTGCTGGGACGCCACCAGCCCGCGACCGCTGATGGTCTCGTCGTTGACACTGTGGGCACTGCTGACTGCAGCGGCGGCACTGCGCGCCACCTCAAGGGAGGTCGCCGACATTTGGTTCATGGCAGTGGCGACCTGTTCGATCTGACTACGTTGCCCGGCCACCGCCTGGTTGCTCTGGGTAGAAACGCTTTGCACCTGCCCGGCCTGGCGCTCGACCTCGTTGACGGTCTGCCCGACGCGTTCGATCAGGTCATGGATTTTCTTCACGGTGCCGTTGAACACCTCGCCCAACTCACCGAGTTCATCACGACTTTCGGCGCGGAAGGTCACCGTCATGTCGCCTGCAGCGACCGTGTCCATCATGGCGCCAAGTCGTTTGAGGGTGGTGCGGGTGGACGCGTAAAAGCCGCCGTAAAGGTAAAAAATCAATACAAACACCACTGACAACGCCACGGCCTGCAAGACCATGTGAGTGCGGTTCTGCTCCAGTCGCTGCTGCAACTGGGAACCCAGGAACTTCAGCGTGGCTTCGTTGAGTTGGTAGGTCTGGTCCATCAGGGCAGTGACTTGATCGTAAAAACCCTGCCAGGGTGCATCGAGGGTGTCTGCCATCACCACTTTTTCTTCGAACAGCTCACTGGCTTTTTTCAGGGAGGCTTTGCTGCTATCGGCTTGAGCGGCCAGGGTTTCATGCGCCGCTTTGCTGGAGCCCAGTGCATCCTGCAATTTCAGGCTGTATTCGCCCTGGAGTTTTTCGATCTGCGCCAACAACTCATCGAACCGAGTGCTGGATGCCGAGTTGAGAAAGCCCTGCCCCAGGGAATAGGAACCCATCGCCCGGCCATCGCCCAACAGTTGGGTCACAGGCGGGGTGACGTTGGTGATCAGTTCGCTCAGTTGACGCATGTCGCTTTGGCTGTCACGGCTGAGGCCAGCCTGAGTGGCGATGATCTGGCTGAAAATCTGCGCGTTGCCCAGCAGCTTGCCGATCATTCCACTTTTGCTTTGCAGGGAGGTTTCCGATTGCTGGGCCTTGAACGCAGCGATCATTTCATCGCGCTTGCCGTCGAAAACGGTGATCTGCTCCGGATCTGTGGTCATCGCCGTCAGTCCTTGCAGGCGCGCCAGGATACTTTGCTCCAGCGTGCCGATCTTCGACTCGATATTGCCGGCCTTGCCAGACTGCCCGAGTGTGACGTTGATCTGCACCAGATTGTTCAGGGTTTCCAGGTCTCGCCGCAGCGTCAGGCCGCTGCCCAGCAGGTCGAGGCTCTGCAGTTCAACTTGTGTGCCCTGAAACTCACGATAGGAATCGCGCACCAGATAGAAGTTGGTGACTAGCATCGGCACCAAAAACAGCACACTGATCAGGCTGAACTTCATGCCGAAGCTCAGTCGATTCATCAGCGCGACGGCGGGATAGAGCAAGCTCTTCACTGGAAGTCTCCCTTTGCATTCTTATTTTTATTTGGCAGGCGCAGCTCAGCGGCAGATAGCCACTATTCAGCGCTATCCCTGTATATCTTAAATCGGCAGGTGGTTTTGTAACTTAAGGTTAACGGGAGGAGGCACAGGCCCGCAGCAGCCTGCGTGCGGCTGCGAAGCATGCACCGTGGTTTGGCAGGTTGAACGCGTCGTTTGGATACATGGTGGCTGTCCAGCCGGACGCAGGCTGCGCCAGCTGCTACAGGCATCGGTGGGTTACGGCAGGACAGTCCACAGCGCGAAACCGGCGTACCAGAGCACCGCCGCGCGCAATAGCAACTCCCAGATCCGGTCCAGATTGTTGATGCCATCCGGCCCGACGACCGGTGCAGGAATTTCACCGGCCACCAGCCCAACCTTCTCGATCAACTGGGCGGCGCTGATGTTCCAGTTCAGCAACTCATGCAACATCACCCGACTAACGGCGACAAAATTGCCGACCAGCGAAAAACTCGCCGCCAGCAACCGCACCGGCACCCAATCAAAGGCATGACGCAATTGTGCCGCGCGTTCGACCACGCCCGGGTTCTGCCCATGCTCTTCGGCCAGCGCCAACAGGCGATAACTCAGGGCCGCGACCGGTCCGAGCAGGAAGTACCAGAAAATCACCGCAAAGAAACTCTGGTAGGCCTCCCACAGCAAGTGCGCTTCGACCCGCTCCAGCAATTGCTCGCCGCTGTCGGCGCAAATATCCAGGTCCCGTTTGGCCACATGCGCGGCAGCTTGCAGGTCTTCGCGGCGCCAGGCATCGCGAAACGGACCGAGACCGGCCAGCAAGTCACCGCGTCCCAAGCTGTAAATCACCACCAGCAAATGCACCGGTAATGCCAGCAGACCGTAAGCCACCGGATCCAGCACCACCAGCAGCAAGCCCAGCAGCGCGACCGGCAACAACACCAGGATGACCAATATCAACCATGGCCGGTCGATCAGACGTGGCGTGACCTCAAGCTTGTTCAGCTCGCGCACCCAACCGCCATCACGCTGGACCCGATGACGCAGGGCCGAGAATTTCTCGATCCATACCGCCAACAGCAACACCAAAAAACTCATTGTCCTTCCTCTTTTGCCAGGGCTGCGCGATAGCGTGCCCAGTCGAACGCGGGTCCTGGATCGGTCTTGCGCCCCGGTGCAATGTCGCTATGTCCGCAAATACGCTGCGCGGTGATGCCGGGATAGGCACTTTGCAGTTGGCGGGTCAAAGCTGTCAGCGCGTGATACTGAGCATCAGTGAACGGCAGATCATCCGTGCCTTCGAGCTCGATGCCCACGGAAAAATCGTTACAGGTTTCCCGGCCCTCGAAACTTGAAACACCAGCATGCCAAGCCCGATCAAGACAAGAGACAAACTGAGTGACAGTACCGTCACGCTCAATCAGAAAGTGGGCCGACACCCGCAAGTCAGCAATGCCTTCAAAATAAGGATGCTCCGTGACATCCAGACGATTCTGGAAGAATTCCTGCACTTTGCCAGTGGCGAACTGCGCTGGCGGCAAGCTGATGTTGTGGATCACCAGCAGGGAAATCTCGCCCGAGGGGCGCGCATTGTGGTTGGGTGAGAGGCATACATGCACGTCCTGACACCAACCGCTCGCGAGGTCCAACTGCATACAGGTTCCTTCAACGAAGTCTGTGTTGGCGCTCAGTATGCCGCGATAGCCCCTCGGGACGCGATCATTTGCCGCCATTGAGTCGGCGCTTCGCACTGAAATAGACGCTGCAGGCGGGCATCGACTTAGCCAGCGAATCGACCAATTGCAGCCCTCAGCGTCAACGGAGCACCTCGGACACCTTGGGTTGATTCGTGCCATGGCCCTATAATCGGGGCACTTTGTTTGTGGAGTCCGTTATGCCGAATCTACGCCTCGCCGATTTGACTGCCGAAATCGAAGCCAACGTACGCCGTGCGTTGCGTGAAGACATCGGCAGCGGCGATATCACCGCGCAGTTGATCCCGGCCGAGCGCCTGGCAAAAGCCACCATCATCACCCGTGATGCCGCCGTCATTGCCGGCACGGCGTGGGTCGATGCTGTGTTCCGGCAACTGGACCCGCGGGTTGCGGTGCATTGGCAGGTCAAGGATGGCGAGCGGGTAATACCCAATCAGATTCTGTTCCACCTGGAAGGTCCGGCGCGCTCACTGCTCACCGGCGAACGCAGTGCGCTGAACTTCCTGCAAATGCTGTCGGGCGTGGCCACGCGTGCGCAATACCTGGCGGACTTTGTCGCCAAGACTCAAGTGAAGCTGCTCGACACCCGCAAAACCCTGCCTGGCTTGCGTCTGGCGCAAAAGTACGCAGTCACCTGCGGCGGTTGCCATAACCATCGTATCGGCCTTTACGACGCCTTCCTGATCAAGGAAAACCATATCGCTGCCAGCGGTGGCATCCCGGAAGCCATTAACGCCGCCCACAAGATTGCCCCGGGTAAACCGGTGGAGATCGAAGTGGAAAGCCTGGATGAGCTCAAAGAAGCGCTGGCGGCGGGTGCCGACATCATCATGCTCGATGAATTGAGCCTGGATGACATGCGCGAAGCCGTGCGTCTGAACGCAGGCAAGGCAAAACTGGAAGCCAGTGGCGGGATCAACGAAAGCACGCTGCTGCCCATCGCCGAAACCGGGGTGGATTACATCTCGATTGGCGCGATGACCAAGGACGTGAAGGCTGTCGATCTGTCGATGCGGTTAAGCCTCTGATCGAGCCTTGTAGAACGAAAAACGCCAGCCTTGTTCAGGCTGGCGTTTTTGTCAGACCACCAGATTGTTCATCTCGCAGTACTCTTCCCACTCAACGCCCAACACCTCGGCCGCCTCCTTGTGCAGTGCCAGGCGTGCAGCCTCGTACTCTTCCGGGGTCGAGGTGTACTTGAGCGTCAATTCCCACGGCTGCAAGCCCTGGGCCTCGGCCTCGTCTTCGAACGCCCACTGGATCTGGTCTTTCTGATCATCGGCGGGCAGGTCTTTGATTTCGTCCATCAATTCAGGCGCGTCCAGCACGTACTTCTTCAGCGCTTCTGCGTGCCTGGCTTCCTGGGTCAACTCTTTAACGGTCATGTCGTTCTCGCTGATCTGGGGAATGGAAGATGGATCTGGATCATCAAGGATCTCTCTGACGCAAAAAACCGGTTGAAGCCCGGTTTATCTGGCCTTCAGAACCATTCGGGGATCATCTGAAAACTGCAAAGCGGTGCTTGTGCAAGCTTCGAATATAGGACGTTTGCTTGCCGATTTATATGGACTTTTACATCAAATCTACAAAAAAAGACTGGAGGGGCCTTTCTGAAAATTATGTCTCACGTCGCAGGAACAACACGTAAAAGGTAAAGTCATAGCGATGTGCCATATAAGCACTTCACAAGGAACCCTAGTGATGTCCAGTCTTACCAAATGTTCGTCTGCCCTTCTCTCTGCTGGCACGGCCGCCCTTCTTCTTGGCAGCCTGGCGCTGTCAAATACCGCTCAAGCCTTGGAGTACAACACCGACAGCGCTTCGACTTCCGATAAATTTCTCGCTTTCCACAACTATTACGGCAAAGACGTGATGGTCAGATCCAGCGTCAGTACCGAGGATGTGGAGAAATTACAAAGAACCATAAAAACCAATACGGCTGATCTGGAAGAGCTGAAGAAAACCGTCAGTGAACAAGCGCGCCTCATCGAAGAGCTCAAGCGTAACAACGGCTCCAGTTCCAGCTCCAACGCCAGCGAAGTGACCAACCTCAAGCGTACCCTCGGCGAACACGAAACCGGCCTGAAAAATCTCGCCAAGGCAATGGACGAACTCAAACGCAACAGCGGTTCGAGCTCCAGCACCAACACCAGCGAAATGACGGACCTCAAGCGTACGGCCAGCGAACAGGAAAATGGTCTGAAAAACCTCGTGAAGACGGTGGACGACCTAAAGCGCAACAGCGGCTTAAGCACCAGTTCCAATTCCAGCGAAGTGACCGACCTCAAGCGTACCGTCAGCGAACAGCAGAACGGCCTGGTCGCCATGGCCAAGCAGTTGGACGAGCTCAAGCGCAACAGTGGCCAGAGTTCCAGCTCTAGCTCCAGCGAAGTTTCTGATCTCAAACGCAACGTCAGCGAGCAGGATAACAACCTGAAAAAGCTCGCCAGTCAGATGGACGACCTCAAACGCAGCAGCAGTTCGAGCTCGGGCTCCAGCTCCAGCTCCAGCTCCAGCTCCAGCTCCAGCGAAGTGGCCAGTCTCAAGCGCTCAGTCGACGAACAGGATAATGACCTCAAGAGACTCGCCAGCCAGGTCGAAGACCTCAAGCGCAGTGCTGGATCGAGTTCCAGCTCAAGCTCCAGCGACCTGTCCAGCCTGAAGCGGGAAGTCAGCGATCAAGACAATCAACTGAATCAGCTCAAACGCGAGGTGGATGATCTGAGCAGAAAGGTGAAATAAACGGGGGAATGGTGCCCGAGACAGGAATCGAACCTGCGACCTTCGCGTTACGAGTGCGCTGCTCTACCGGCTGAGCTACACGGGCGGTGGGCTAAACCTAGCACCGGTCGCAAGGTCCGGCAACTTGAGGCTCGCCACAGTCATTTCAACAGACAAAAAAAATGCCCCGCCGTTTGCACGGCGGGGCATTTTTATTGCGCTAAGGAATTGGGCTGATTAAACGCCCGAAGCCTTGGCTGCTGCTACGTCTTTGATGGACAGCTTGATACGGCCGCGGTTGTCCACGTCCAGTACCAGTACTTCCACTTCCTGGCCTTCTTTCAGGATGTCGGTCACTTTCTCAACGCGAGCGTCGCTCAGCATCGAGATGTGAACCAGACCGTCCTTGCCTGGCAGGATGTTGACGAATGCGCCGAAGTCGACGATGCGCTCAACCTTACCTACGTAGATCTTGCCGATTTCAGCTTCAGCGGTGATACCCAGAACGCGCTGGCGTGCCGCCTCAGCCGCTTCCTTGGTTTCGCCGAAGATCTTGATCGAGCCGTCGTCTTCGATATCGATCGAAGCCTTGGTCTCTTCACAGATCGCACGAATGGTCGCGCCGCCTTTACCGATGACATCACGGATTTTGTCGGTGTCGATTTTCATCGCGATCATGGTCGGAGCGTTTTCCGACAGTTCGGTACGCGACTGGCCAATGATCTGGTTCATCTGACCGAGGATGTTCAGGCGCGCTTCCAGGGCTTGGCCCAGAGCGATCTCCATGATTTCTTCGGTGATGCCTTTGATCTTGATGTCCATCTGCAGCGCGGTAACACCCTTGGCGGTACCGGCTACTTTGAAGTCCATGTCGCCGAGGTGGTCTTCGTCACCCAGGATGTCGGTCAGGATGGCGAATTTCTCGCCTTCTTTAACCAGACCCATCGCGATACCGGCAACCGGTGCCTTCATCGGAACGCCAGCGTCCATCAGGGCCAGGGAAGCGCCGCAAACGGAAGCCATCGAGCTCGAACCGTTGGACTCGGTGATTTCCGACACAACACGAATGGTGTACGGGAACACGTCAGCGGCAGGCAGCATGGCTGCAATCGAACGACGGGCCAGACGGCCGTGACCGATTTCGCGACGACCAGCGCCACCCATGCGACCACACTCACCTACCGAGAACGGAGGGAAGTTGTAGTGCAGCATGAACGGGTCTTTTTTCTCGCCTTCCAAGGTATCCAGCAGTTGTGCGTCACGGGCGGTGCCCAGTGTTGCAACAACCAGAGCCTGGGTTTCGCCACGGGTGAACAAAGCCGAACCGTGGGTCTTAGGCAGAACACCGACTTCGATGTTCAACGGACGTACGGTCTTGGTGTCGCGGCCGTCGATACGTGGCTTGCCGTTAACGATGTTTTCGCGAACGGTGCGGTATTCGATTTCGCCGAAAGCCGCTTTGACTTCGCTGGACGAAGGTTGGCCTTCTTCACCGGACAGCTTGGCAACAACCTGGTCTTTCAGCTCACCCAGGCGAGCGTAACGGTCGGCCTTGATGGTGATGGTGTAAGCCTGGGAGATCGCGTCGCCGAACTCGGCACGGATAGCGCCCAGCAGAGCAGTGGCTTCTGGCTGTGGAGCCCAGGTCCAGGTCGGCTTGGCAGCTTCGGCAGCCAGTTCTTTAACGGCGTTGATCACAACCTGGAACTCGTCGTGAGCAAACAGTACCGCGCCCAGCATCTGGTCTTCGGTCAGCTCTTTGGCTTCCGATTCAACCATCAACACGGCTTCCGAAGTACCGGCAACGACCATGTCCAGGCTCGAAGCTTTCTGTTGCTCGTAAGTCGGGTTCAGCAGGTAGCCGGTGCTTTCGTGGAACGCAACGCGGGCAGCGCCGATCGGGCCATCGAAAGGAATGCCGGAGATGGCCAGGGCAGCCGAGGTACCGATCATCGCAGCGATGTCCGGATCGGTCTTCTTGCTGGTGGAAACGACGGTGCAGACAACCTGCACTTCGTTCATGAAGCCTTCTGGGAACAGAGGACGGATCGGACGGTCGATCAGTCGGGAAGTCAGGGTTTCTTTCTCGGAAGGACGGCCTTCGCGCTTGAAGAAACCGCCAGGGATCTTACCGGCAGCGTAAGTTTTTTCCTGGTAGTGAACGGACAGAGGGAAGAAGCCTTTGCCTGGATCGGCTTGCTTGGCACCGACTACGGTCACCAATACGCTGACGTCGTCGTCAACGGTGACCAATACTGCGCCGGAGGCCTGACGGGCGATACGGCCAGTCTCGAGGGTAACGGTCGACTGACCGAACTGGAATTTTTTGATTACCGGGTTCACGGTGTCCTACCTTCTTTTGTGGCTCTTGGGGAACTTGTCTTCTTGCGAAATTCTTGGGCAACGCCGGGAATCGGCCCGACAGTGATTGTCCAGGGTAAAGCAGGTATCCAGATAAAACTTGAGGCTGGGAGCCTGCCATGCGCCAGCAGGAAACCCACTGACGAACGACAGACAACCAACCTCTAGCGCAATCGCTTATTAGCGACGCAGACCCAGGCGACCGATCAGAGTCTGATAGCGACCCAGATCCTTGCCTTTCAGGTAGTCCAGCAGCTTACGACGCTGGTTTACCATGCGGATCAGACCACGACGGGAGTGGTGATCTTTACCGTTGGCCTTGAAGTGACCTTGCAGCTTGTTGATGTTGTGGGTCAGCAGTGCAACTTGCACTTCTGGCGAACCAGTGTCACCAACAGCTTGCTGGTAGTCAGCTACGATTTGAGCTTTTTCTTGAACGTCGAGAGCCATGAGGCAATCCTTTTATCAGGAAACTGTTTCAGAAAAACAGTTTCAACAGGCCAGGGACAAATCCCTGTATCTAAAAATGAGTAGTGACCGTGCCTGTTAACAGCCACCCTCGTCCGGTCATTCTGACCGAATCAGTCGACGCGGCGCGATGCGCCCGTCTTCGCTCACTTCACCGATACCGATGAAACGACCGTTGTGATCCTGTACCCGCACCATGCCGAACTTCGGTGCATCCGGGGCTCGTACCGGTTGGCCGTTAAGCCAGTAGAACGAGCTGTGCTCCGAGAACTGCAACAGCGGCCAATCCAGCAAGCCACTGTCCGATGGCATCAGGAAGCGATCAACCGCTTCATTGCCGCCTTCGGCATGTACTGCTTCCAACTCTTCGAGCGTGACCGTCTGCGCCAGCGTGAAAGGCCCGGCCTGGGTACGTCGCAATTCAGCAACGTAAGCGCCACAACCGAGTTTCTCACCGATATCCTCCACCAGGGTGCGGATATAGGTGCCTTTGCTGCAATCCACCGCAAGCCGCGCAGTATCACCCTCAAAGGCCAGCAATTCCAAGCGCGCAATAGTAACAGAACGCGGTTCGCGCTCCACTACTTCGCCTGCACGGGCCAGCTTGTACAGCGGCTGCCCATCACGCTTGAGCGCCGAGTACATCGGCGGTATCTGACTGATTTGCCCACGAAAACCGGGTAAAACAGCTTCGACATCGGCGCGACCAACGGTCACCGGACGCTCCTGCAAAACTTCACCCTCGGCATCGGCCGTGGTGGTGGTCTTGCCTAATTGCGCCAGGGTTTCGTAACCCTTGTCGGAATCGAGCAGGTACTGCGAGAACTTGGTCGCCTCACCAAAGCACAACGGCAAAACACCGGTGGCCAGCGGATCGAGACTGCCGGTGTGCCCGGCCTTCTCGGCATTGAGCAACCAGCGAACCTTTTGCAGCGCCGCGTTGGAGGTGAACCCCAGCGGTTTGTCGAGCAGAATAATACCGCTGACGTTACGACGGATACGTTTGACCTGAGCCACCGATTACTCCTTGGTGTCTTCGGCTTCAGCCGCTACCGGGTGCTGATTGTCTTCAGCGACCGCACGCTCGATCAGGGCCGACAGGTGCGCGCCACGCACGACGCTTTCGTCGTAGTGGAAATGCAACTGCGGAACGCTGCGCAACTTCATTTCGCGAGCCAACTGCATGCGCAGGAAACCGGCAGCAGAGTTGAGCACCTTGATGCTTTGCGCGATGTCTTCCGCGTTGTCCTGGCCCATCACGGTGATGAAGATCTTGGCGTGACCGACGTCACGGCTGACTTCAACAGCGGTAATGGTGACCAGACCGACGCGCGGGTCTTTGACTTCACGACGGATCAGTTGTGCCAGCTCACGCTGCATCTGATCGCCGATACGTTGGGTACGGCTGTATTCTTTTGCCATGTCTTGTTACCTGTTACTGCCCCACGGTGAAACCCGAGGGGTCTGAAAGCGGCAAACGCCCGGCCTGACAAAAGCCAGACCGGGCGTTGCGTTTAGAGTCCTGACGCTGCGCCGCGCATCTGCATGCGGCGGCTCGACGTGGCCCTTGAAGTGCGCGAGTTAGAGGCTGCGAGCAACCTGAACCTTCTCGAAGACTTCGATCTTGTCACCGACTTTGACGTCGTTGTAGCTCTTCACGCCGATACCGCATTCCATGCCGGCACGTACTTCGGAAGCGTCATCCTTGAAGCGGCGCAGGGATTCCAGCTCGCCTTCGAAGATAACGATGTCTTCACGCAGTACACGGATTGGACGGTTACGGTGAACAACACCTTCGATAACCATGCAACCGGCGATCGCGCCAAACTTCGGCGAACGGAACACGTCACGCACTTCAGCAGTACCCAGGATGTTCTCGCGAACATCGCTGCCCAGCATACCGGTCAGGGCTTTCTTGACGTCTTCGATGATGTCGTAGATCACGTTGTAGTAACGCATATCCAGACCTTCCTGCTCGACGATCTTGCGAGCGCCAGCATCGGCACGCACGTTGAAGCCGAACAGTACAGCGTTGGAGGCCAGTGCCAGGTTAGCGTCGGACTCGGTGATACCACCCACGCCGCCACCCACAACACGCACTTGCACTTCGTCGTTACCCAGGCCGTTCAAGGCACCGTTCAACGCTTCCAGCGAACCACGGACGTCGGATTTGAGGACGATGTTGAGCGTCTTCTTCTCTGCCTGACCCATGTTTTCGAAGATGTTTTCAAGCTTGCCGGCGTGAGCACGGGCCAGCTTGACTTCGCGGAACTTGCCTTGACGGAACAGAGCCACTTCACGGGCTTTCTTCTCGTCCGACAGCACGCTCATCTCATCGCCAGCGTCCGGGGTACCGTCCAGGCCGAGGATCTCGACAGGGATGGAAGGACCGGCTTCTTTGATCGGCTTGCCGTTCTCGTCGAGCATGGCACGTACACGGCCGTAGTTCGAACCGACCAGCACCATGTCGCCTTGGCGCAGGGTACCGTCTTGAACCAGAACGGTTGCAACCGGGCCACGACCTTTGTCGAGACGCGATTCAACCACGACGCCGCGGCCAGGAGCCGATGGAGTCGCTTTCAGTTCCAGAACTTCAGCTTGCAGCAGAACAGCTTCGAGCAACTCGTCCACACCAGTACCGACTTTCGCCGAAACCGATACGAACGGGGTGTCGCCGCCCCACTCTTCCGAGGTCACGCCGTGAACCGACAGCTCGCTACGGATGCGATCGAGATCAGCGCCCGGCTTGTCGATTTTGTTCACTGCAACAACCAGTGGAACACCGGCAGCCTTGGCGTGCTGAACGGCTTCAATGGTCTGCGGCATCACGCCGTCGTCCGCTGCAACCACCAGGATCACGATGTCGGTCGCCTTGGCACCACGGGCACGCATTGCGGTAAACGCGGCGTGACCCGGGGTGTCGAGGAAAGTGACCATGCCGCGATCAGTTTCAACGTGGTACGCACCGATGTGCTGGGTGATACCGCCGGCTTCGCCAGCAGCTACCTTCGCACGACGGATGTAGTCGAGCAGCGAGGTTTTACCGTGGTCAACGTGGCCCATGACGGTCACAACCGGTGCACGGGAGAACGTCTCACCTTCAAACTTCAGGGACTCGGCCAGGGAATCTTCCAGGGCGGTGTCGCTGACCAGGGTCACTTTGTGGCCCAGTTCTTCGGCTACCAGCTGAGCAGTTTCCTGATCAAGCACCTGGTTGATGGTCGCTGGAGTACCCAGTTTGAACATGAACTTGATGATTTCAGCAGCCTTGACCGACATCTGATTGGCGAGATCGCCAACAGTGATGGTCTCGCCAATCTGCACATCACGCACGACAGGGCCGGTTGGGCTCTGGAAACCGTGGGCGTTGCGTTTCTTCAGCTTGGCCTTGCCGCGACCACCACGACGGAAGCCATCGCTTTCTTCGTCGGTAGTACGTGGCGCAACACGTGGCGCAGGCGCTTTCTCTTTGACCGAAGCACGATGCGGAGCGTTTTTGCGCTCGCCATCACCACCGCCGCTGCGACGATTGTTATCGTCGGCACGTGGTTTGTCCGGACGGCGCTGTTCGTTCTGCTTGTTGCGAACGTCAGCAGACGGTGCTGGTGCAGCCGCTACAACCGGCGCGCTTTCACGCACAGGTTCAGCAACTGCAGCAGGCGCTGCAACAGCGTCAGTCGAACCGTTTTGCGCAGCAGCAGCAGGCTGGCGACGCGCTTCTTCTTCGGCGCGACGCTTGGCTTCTTCTTCAGCCTTCTGACGAGCAGCATTTTCTACTGCGCGACGTTCATCCAGTTCGCGTTTGCGCTCGGCTTCGATTTCTTCCGGGCTGCGTTGTACGAAAACTTTCTTTTTACGGACTTCAACGCTGATGCTCTTGCTGCCAGCAACACGCAGGGTGCTGGTGGTTTTACGCTGCAGCGTGATCTTGCGTGGTTCTTCCACTTTCGCCTTGTGGCTGCTTTTCAAGTGAGTCAGCAAAGATTGCTTCTCACTGTCAGTCACACTTTCTTCGGCGGCGGTGTGCGGCAGACCTGCCTCACGCATCTGCTGCAACAGGCGCTCTACCGGTGTTTTGACCTCATCGGCCAGTTGTTTCACCGTGACTTGCGTCATGCACTTCTCTCCTCAGGCCGCGCCTAATTACTCGAACCAGTGGGCTCGGGCGGCCATGATCAACTTGCCGGCACGATCATCGTCAATGCCGTCGATGTCGAGCAGGTCGTCAATAGACTGCTCGGCCAGGTCTTCGCGGGTAATTACGCCGCGCACCGCCAGTTCCATCGCCAAATCCTTGTCCATACCCTCAAGCGAGAGCAGGTCTTCGGCCGGATGGGCGTCTGCCAGCTTTTCCTCAGTAGCGATGGCTTTGGTCAACAAACGATCCTTGGCACGAGCGCGAAGCTCGTTGACGGTTTCTTCGTCAAAGCCGTCGATGTTGAGCATTTCTTCCAACGGTACGTAGGCAATCTCTTCCAGGCTGGTGAAGCCTTCATCTACCAGCACCTGCGCCAGGTCTTCGTCGACTTCCAGCTCGTCGATGAAGTTGCGCAGGATGTCGCCGGTTTCTGCTTGCTGCTTAGCCTGGATGTCCGATTCGGTCATCACGTTCAGGGTCCAGCCAGTCAATTGGCTAGCCAGACGCACGTTCTGACCACCACGACCGATGGCCTGAGCCAGATTGTCTGCGCCAACGGCGATGTCCATTGCATGGGCATCTTCGTCAACGATAATTGCCGCAACTTCAGCCGGGGACATGGCGTTGATTACGAACTGAGCCGGGTTGTCGTCCCACAGGACGATGTCCACACGCTCACCGCCCAACTCACCCGACACTGCCTGGACGCGCGAACCGCGCATACCGATGCAAGCGCCCTGCGGGTCGATGCGTTTGTCCTTGGAGCGGACCGCGATCTTGGCGCGCGAACCCGGATCACGGGATGCAGCCATTACTTCGATCAGGCCTTCAGCAATTTCCGGCACTTCGATGCGGAACAACTCGATCAGCATTTCCGGCGCGGTGCGCGACAGGATCAACTGCGGGCCGCGGTTCTCGGTGCGGATTTCCTTGAGCAGCGCACGCAGACGTACGCCAACACGGAAAGTTTCGCGAGAAATGATGTCTTCACGAGCCAGCAGCGCTTCAGCGTTGTTACCCAGGTCGACAATCACATTGTCGCGGGTCACTTTCTTCACGGTGCCGGAGATGATTTCCCCCAGGCGCTCGCGATAGGCATCAACGACTTGAGCACGCTCGGCTTCGCGAACTTTCTGCACAATGACTTGCTTGGCAGTCTGTGCAGCGATGCGACCGAACTCGATGGACTCGATCTTTTCTTCGACTACATCACCAACCTTGGCACCAGGATGCGTTTCCGCAACCTTGCTCGGCCAGGTTTCGATGGCCGGATCGTCCAGATCTGCTTCTTCGACGACCGTCCAACGACGGAATGTCTCATAAGCACCGGTGTGGCGATTGATTTCCACACGCAGATCGACTTCGTCCTCGAAACGCTTTTTGGTAGCAGTGGCCAGGGCCAGCTCCAGCGCTTCAAAAATTACGTTTGCCGGTACGCCCTTTTCATTGGATACCGACTCAACAACCAGCAGTACTTCTTTGCTCATCGTACGCCTCGCCTTTCGCAAGCCATTGGATCCGCGGGATCCGCGTCTCAGTCAAAACTGGGAATAATGTTGGCCTTGTCGATCATATCGATCGGCAACAGGAACTCATGGTCTTCCACCTGCACCACGACGTCCTGTTCTTCTACACCGCGCAGAAGGCCCTGAAAGTTGCGTCGTCCTTCAAAAGGCGAGCGCAGCTTGATCTTCACTTGTTCACCGGCAAATTTTGCAAACTGCTCAATAGTGAACAGAGGGCGTTCCATGCCAGGCGAGGAAACTTCAAGGGTGTATTCAACGGCGATGGGATCTTCAACATCCAGGACACCGCTGATCTGACGGCTGACAATGGCGCAATCGTCCACCAGCACGCCGCCCTCTTTATCAATATAAACGCGCAACATCGAGTGACGACCCTGAGCCGAAAACTCGATACCCCAGCATTCATAGCCCAGGGCCACGACCACCGGGGCCAACAAGGCCTGCAACTCTTCTAGCTTGCTCGACACCTGAACCCCCTCGTGCATGTATGTGCATGCTATGCAAAATAAAAAAATGGGCGAAACGCCCATCCTTGAAACGCCGTCGAACAGCGGCGTTGAAAGTGTCCAGCTAACAAAAAGCCCCTTAAAAGGGGCTCCTTAAACTGGTTGCGGGGGCCGGATTTGAACCGACGACCTTCGGGTTATGAGCCCGACGAGCTACCAGACTGCTCCACCCCGCGACAAAGCTGGGGCGGAAGTATACGACCGATCCCCTACAGGGTCAATGTAACCTTCCACCTGCAAGAAAGCCCGCAACAGCGGGCTCTCCTGACTAATTGGTACCGAGAAGGGGACTCGAACCCCTACACCCTATGGGCACAACCACCTCAAGGTTGCGTGTCTACCAATTCCACCACCTCGGCGATACTACGTTTGAAACCCTTCTTACTTCTGCTCTTGAGCTGGAGGCACATCAGTCGCTGGAGTAGCCGACTTTTGCTCTTGAAGCACCGGGACATCATCAGAAGCCGGTTGTTGCTTTGGAACTTCCAACACCGCTGGGTTTGGCAAACCTACTTGAGTCAGCTGGTGAGCTTTCTCTTTAGCAAAGTAACCTAACCCTAAGCTGGTTATGAAGAAACCTGCGGCAAGTATAGCAGTAAACTTACTAAGAAAGGTAGAGGAACCTTGGCTTCCGAACACAGTATTTGAAGCACCTGCTCCGAAAGACGCACCAGCATCCGCACCTTTACCCTGCTGCAGCAATACCAGAGCAACTACGCCCAATGCACCCAGCAGATGAAAAACGACTACGACTGTTTCCAGCATTTTTTCAGTTTCCCGCGGCGCGACAGATCGCACCGAACTCATCTGCATTCAGGGAAGCCCCACCAATGAGACCCCCATCGATATCCGGCATGCCGAACAGTTCGACCGCATTGGCCGCCTTCACGCTGCCGCCGTATAGAAGCCGCACACCTTGTGCGATTTCAGAATTCTTTTCCGCCAACTGCGCCCGAATGGCTGCATGCACATCCTGCGCCTGTTGCGGCGAAGCCGTCAGCCCGGTGCCAATGGCCCAGACCGGCTCGTAAGCGATCACAGCCTTTGCAAACACACCAACACCCAGCTCGTCGATAATGCTGTTCAGCTGAGCCGAGACAACTTCGATCGTTTTCCCGGCTTCACGCTGCTCAAGGGTCTCCCCTATGCACAACACCGGAATCAAGCCAGATGCCTGTGCCGCTGCGAACTTGCGAATCAGCACTGCATCCTGCTCGCCCATTATCTGGCGGCGCTCGGAGTGCCCGACAAGCACCAGGGAACAACCTGCATCCACCAACTGACTCGGCGCAACCTCACCGGTCAACGCACCTTGCTCGGATTCCACCGCAGAGTCCTGCGCGCCGACCGAGATCGACTTTCCTTGCAAGCCATCAATCACTTGATTGATATGCAGGCAGGACGGGAATACCGCTACATCAACACCGCTCGGCAAGGCCAAGTCACGAAGGCCGTTGATCAGCTCAGCGACGCTGGCGCGGGTACCGTGCATCTTCCAGTTACCAGCTACCATAGGGCGACGCATGCTGTACCTCGTCGGTCAAAGTGGGCGCAGATGTTACCCAACACAATCAAGGCTGGCAAGCCGAATTCAGGCAGAAACTTCAGTAACCAGTTTTGCCAGCTCTTCTGCGTAACCACGAACCTGCGTTTCGTCTTCGCCTTCGACCATGACACGTACCAATGGCTCTGTACCGGACTTGCGCAAGAGCACACGACCACGACCCGCCATAGCCTTGGTGACACGGTCGCTGGCTTCCTTGACCGCCGGATGATCGAGCGGGCTGGCACCACCGCCAAACCGGACATTGATCAACACCTGAGGGCACTTGCGAAGCGCTTGACGAGCCTGGGCCAGGCCCTCGGAGCGCCTTTTAAGCGCCATCAGCACCTGCAAGGCAGCAATGATCGCGTCACCTGTAGTGGTGTGATTGAAGCAGACGATATGACCCGAGTTTTCACCACCCACCAGCCAGTTACGCTCCAGCAAGTCCGCGATGACATAACGGTCACCAACATTGGCGCGAACAAAAGGAATCGACAAGTCCGCCAAGGCCAATTCCAGCCCGAGGTTACTCATCAGCGTACCAACCACGCCACCTTGCAGCTTGTCGCGCCCATGCAAATCGCGGGCGATGATGTACAGCAGCTCGTCACCATCAACAATGGCACCGGTGTGATCGACCATCAGGACACGATCACCATCACCATCAAAGGCGATACCCAGATCGGCATGCTCGGCCAATACCGCTGCCTGCAGTTGCCCCATATGAGTTGAGCCACAGTTGTCATTGATGTTCAGGCCATTGGGCTGGGCGGAAAGCACAACGACTTCAGCACCAAGCTCACGGAATACGCTAGGTGCAACCTTGTAGGTCGCGCCATGGGCACAGTCGATCACGATCTTCAGCCCAGTGAAGCTGGTGCCGGTCGGAACGCTGCTCTTGCAAAATTCGATGTAGCGACCCGATGCGTCGTTGATTCGCGAGACCTTACCGATCTTGCTCGACTCAACCACGGTCATCGGAGTATCGAGCAACTCTTCGATCATCAACTCGATTTCGTCAGGAAGCTTGGTACCTTTTCCGGAGAAGAACTTGATGCCGTTGTCGTCGTGAGGGTTGTGCGAGGCACTGATCACGATACCGGCTTCAGCATGAAATGTGCGCGTCAGGTACGCGATCGCCGGAGTTGGCATCGGCCCCAGGAGCATCACGTCAGCACCCGCCGACGTCAGGCCGGCCTCAAGCGCGGATTCAAACATGTAACCCGAGATCCGGGTGTCCTTGCCAACCAACACCTTGCAGGCGCCCATTTTGCGGAACGCCATACCAGCAGCCCAGCCTAGCTTGAGCATGAAGTCAGGAGTAATCGGGTATTCACCAACACGGCCACGAATACCGTCAGTACCAAAATATTTTTTGCTCATAAGTGCTCCATCATTCTTATTCGGCTGATTCCACTGCGGCGATCATCCGCACCACGTCCACTGTTTCGGCTACATCATGGACGCGCAATATACGCGCCCCCTTGGCCGAAGCCAGCGCCGCAAGCGCCAGACCACCGTACAGACGCTCTCCAACCGGACGATTCAAGGCTTGACCAATCATGCTCTTTCGCGAAACCCCGACCAACAGGGGCCGCCCCAAGGCATGCAAGGCTTGCATATGCTTAAACAAGCTTAGATTGTGCTGCAAGGTTTTCGCGAAGCCAAAACCCGGATCCAGAATAATTCGCTCTGGCGGGATACCCACCGATGCACACTGCTCCATGCGCCCGACGAGAAATTCGCCTACTTCTCTGGTTACGTCCTGATAATGCGGATTATCCTGCATGTCGCCCGGCTCGCCGAGCATGTGCATCAGACACACCGGCAGCCCGGTAGCCGCCGCTGCATCCAGGGCACCGTCCCGACGCAACGAACGCACATCATTGATCAACCCCGCACCCAACCGCGCAGTCTCGCGCATGACCGCTGGCGTGGAGGTATCGACAGAAATAATCACATCGAGCTCGCGATTGATTCGCTCAACGATAGGCGCTACGCGCTCCAGCTCCTCAAGCGGTGAAACCGCACGGGCACCAGGGCGGGTCGATTCGCCACCGACATCAATCAGCGTCGCACCCGCCGCCACCATCGACTCGGCATGACGCAGCGCAGCATCGAGCTGACTGTATCGACCACCATCAGAAAAGGAATCGGGTGTGACATTGAGGATACCCATGACATGCGTCTGGGCCAAATCAAGAACCCGGTTGCCGCAAGGCAACCGGGTCGAAGACGGAACTAAAGTCATTTCAAACCTTATACGTCAGCAGCCGGACCGCCGATCGGTGTTTCCGGACGCTCATCCTGCACCACCGGAGGTGTACCGGAAGTACCGGTGCCACCCGACCAGTCACGAGGCTCGCGAGGCGCACGACCCGCCATGATGTCATCGATCTGATCGGCATCGATCGTCTCGTACTTCATCAAGGCATCGGCCATTGCATCAAGCTTGTCACGGTTGTCCGTGAGGATCTGTTTGGCCGTACCGTAGCACTGGTCAATGATGCTGCGCACTTCGGAGTCAATCAGCTTGGCTGTCTCACCAGAGAAACTTGCACTCTGGCCGCCACCGCCGCGACCGAGGAATACTTCACCCTCTTCTTCGGCATACATCAATGGACCGAGTTTTTCCGACAAGCCCCACTTGGTGACCATGTTCCGCGCGATCTGGCTGGCACGCATGATGTCGTTGGACGCACCTGTGGTGACACCATCGAAACCCAAGGTCATTTCTTCAGCGATACGACCACCGTACAGCGAGCAGATCTGGCTGATCAGCGCGCGCTTGGACAGGCTGTATCGGTCTTCTTCAGGCAGGAACATGGTCACACCCAGCGCACGACCGCGCGGGATGATCGAGACTTTATAGACCGGATCATGCTCAGGCACGACACGACCAACAATTGCGTGGCCAGCTTCGTGATAAGCGGTGTTCTGCTTTTCCTTCTCGGACATGACCATGGATTTGCGCTCGGCACCCATCATGATCTTGTCTTTCGCCAGCTCGAACTCTTTCATTTCAACAATGCGCTTGCCGGCACGTGCAGCGAACAACGAAGCTTCGTTCACCAGGTTAGCCAAGTCAGCACCGGAAAAACCTGGTGTACCACGCGCGATCACCGCTGGAGCAACATCGTCACCCATCGGCACTTTACGCATGTGCACCTTGAGAATCTGTTCGCGACCACGAATATCCGGCAGACCGACCACAACCTGACGGTCGAAGCGGCCTGGACGCAGCAACGCAGGGTCCAATACGTCCGGACGGTTAGTTGCCGCAATAACGATGATGCCGTCATTCATTTCAAAGCCGTCCATCTCCACCAGCAACTGGTTGAGAGTCTGCTCGCGCTCATCGTGACCGCCGCCCATGCCGGCGCCACGATGGCGACCGACGGCGTCGATTTCGTCGATGAAGATGATGCATGGCGCATGTTTCTTGGCCTGCTCGAACATATCGCGAACACGGCTGGCACCGACACCAACAAACATTTCAACGAAGTCGGAACCGGAAATGGTGAAGAACGGTACTTTCGCTTCGCCGGCAATCGCCTTGGCCAGCAAGGTTTTACCGGTACCCGGAGGGCCGACCATCAGCACACCACGAGGAATACGGCCGCCCAGGCGCTGGAATTTGCCCGGATCACGGAGAAACTCGACCAGTTCGCCGACTTCTTCCTTGGCTTCGTCACAACCGGCAACGTCAGCCAGAGTGGTTTTCACCTGATCTTCAGAGAGCAGGCGCGCCTTGCTCTTGCCGAAGCTCATCGGCCCACCCTTGCCACCGGCTCCGCCCTGCATCTGCCGCATGAAGAACATGAACACGGCGATGATCACCAGGATCGGGAAGCTTGCGACCAGGAGTTGAGTCCAGATGCTTTGCTGTTCAGGCTGCTTGCCCTCGACCACGACGTGGTTGTCCACGAGGTCGCCGATCAGACCGTTGTCCTGGATTGCCGGACGAATGGTCTTGAAGCTGTCGCCATCGGTGCGTTTACCGGTAATCACGTAGCCGTCAACCGCTACGCGCTCGACCTTGCCATCCTTGACCTGCTGGATGAAGTCGGAATAGTTGAGGGTCTGCGGCTCGTTAGGGCTGGAGAAGTTGTTCATCACTGTCACCAGGACAGCCGCGATGATCAACCACAGGATCAGATTCTTTGCCATATCGTTCAATTAACTACCCTCTGAAGCAAGCTCCGCTAATGGCGCGCGCTTCGCATGATATTCACCGGCCTAACTTACTACATTACCTACGGCTCTGGCAGGCGCCGTCTGTAACCCTTTGTGAAACACTTTCTACACAATATTCGCTAATGCTCACGGGGCGAAATACGAAAAACCTATCGCCCCGCCAAAAAACCTCGTTTTACTCACTACGCCCGCGGTAACCCCAAGCCAGCATGTATTGCTCGCGGGAACTGCCACGAGAAGAGTCTGGCTTGATCATCTGGATCTTGTCGAATTTCCGACGAGCATCCTTCAGGTAAACATCAAACCCTTCGCCCTGAAAAATCTTGATCACGAAATTACCACCCGGCTTGAGTATCCGTTCCGCCAAATCAAGCGCCAGCTCGCAAAGAAACATGGCTTTTGGCATGTCCACTTCAGGCGTACCACTCATATTGGGGGCCATATCGGAAATCACAAGGTCCACCTGCGAATTACCCACGGCTTCAAGGATCCGCGCGAGCACTTTGTCCTCGGTGAAGTCGCCCTGGATGAAAGTCACGTCCGGAATGCTGTCCATTTCCAGAATGTCCGAGGCGATCAGGCGCCCCTGACCACCGATCAGACGGCTAGTCACCTGCGACCAACCCCCGGGCGCCGCACCCAGGTCGACAACGCTCATGCCGGGACGGATCAGATTGTATTTCTCCTGGACCTCCAGAAGTTTGTAACTCGCACGCGAGCGGTAGCCATCCTTCTGCGCCTGCTTCACATAGGGATCGTTGACATGTCTTTTCAGCCAACCAAGGCTTGTCTTGGAACGCGCCATTGGGCACCTCGATGATAAGGGTCGTGATTAATTGGGCGGATCCACGAGCCCTCGGGTAAAATGGCCGCCATTTTACAGAATCCAGACGAAAGGGTCAGATTATGCCGCTCACTCAAGAGCAGAAGAAACAGTACAAATCCATTGGCCACCATCTGAAACCAGTTTTGATTGTGGCTGACAACGGTTTGACTGAAGGTGTGTTAGCCGAATTTGAACGCGCTTTGGCGGATCACGAGCTGATCAAAATCAAGCTCAACATCCTCGATCGCGAATCGCGCCTGGCGACCATTGCAGAACTCTGCAAGGTTGGCAAAGGGGATCTGGTTCAAGTCATCGGCAAGATGGCACTGATTTACCGCAAGAACTTCAGCGTCAACAAGCAGCTGTCGAACGTCCATCGCTTCAAGTGATGACAAGGGTCAAGGGTGTGCCTCGCGCACCCTGCCACTCCCTCCTGGCACCGGTTGTAACACCAGCAGCAGCCCGGAAAACCCCAACACCAGATAGCTGAACACCTGCCAACGCACCGCATCCGGCCAAGCAAAGCGCACCGCGAAAAACATCGCACACGCATACAGCGCCACCAGCAGCAGTTGCCCGCGAATATCGCGCCATAGACTGGCAAGGCCCTCGGTCTGAACCAGCACCAAAGCCTGAAAAATCACACACGCTGCGGCAAATCCCACCATCAGCGCATTCAGCATGCCTGCAATTTCGTCGATCAGCAGCGGCGCCAGGCCTATTTGACCCAGCGCCGGCGCCAGACCGATGTGTAACAGCCACAGGCCGCCAACCCACAACATCTGAGTCAGCTGCCAAACCATCGCGCCCGCACGTAGCGGGCGCAGGTCTTTAGATGTGGCGAACTTCGACAATCTCGTACTCGATGACGCCGCTTGGCGTTTTCACCGCCACCACATCACCCTCTTCCTTGGCAATCAAGGCGCGGGCCAGTGGCGATCCAACCGAAATCTTGCCCAGTTTGAAATCAGCCTCGTCTTCACCAACGATGTGGTAAGTCACGCGCTCATCCGTCTCAACGTTGGCAATCTCAACGGTGGTACCGAAAATCACTTTGCCTGTGTGAGGAATGCTCGTAACGTCGATGATGACCTGATTCTGAATCCGGCCTTCGATGTCACGAATACGCGCCTCGACCATACCCTGCTGCTCACGAGCAGCGTGGTATTCGGCGTTTTCCTTCAAGTCACCCAACTCGCGGGCCGTACCGATGTCCTGGCTGAGCTTCGGACGGACGACCTTGGTCAGGTGAGTATGTTCTTCTTCCAGGGCGCGAGCGCCCTGAACAGTCATTGGGTACTTGGTTATGCTCATGCCTTCAATCCTGCGTGTAGATCCTGCAAGCGGCGCACGGTCTTCTCGGGACCGAACTTCAGCGCTTCGCAGATAGCTTCGCCAGCAGCAATAGTCGTGGTGCAGTAGATCTTGTGCTGCAAGGCATTACGACGAATGGAGTACGAATCAGCGATCGACTGACGGCCTTCGGTGGTGTTGATGATCAGGGTGACTTCGTCATTCTTGATCATGTCGACCACGTGCGGACGACCCTCGGTCACCTTGTTCACACGACGCACTTTCAGGCCTGCGGCTTCGATCAGCTTGGCAGTACCGGCGGTGGCAACCACTTCGAAGCCCAAGTTGATCAGATCACGAGCCACGCCTGCAACCAGTGGCTTGTCGTCATCACGCACGCTGATGAATGCGGTACCGCCGGTCGGCAGCACTTCGCTGGCGCCCATCTGGGCCTTGGCGAATGCTTCGCCGAAGGTATCGCCCACGCCCATCACTTCACCGGTGGACTTCATCTCTGGGCCCAGGATCGGGTCCACGCCAGGGAATTTGGCGAATGGGAACACCGCCTCTTTCACGCTGTAGAAGTTCGGAATGATTTCTTTGGTGAAACCGATTTCTTTCAGGGTTTTACCAGCCATCACGCGAGCGGCGATCATGGCCAGGGACACACCGATGCACTTGGACACGAACGGTACGGTACGGGAAGCGCGCGGGTTGACTTCGATGACGTAGATGTCTTCGCCTTGCAGCGCCAACTGAACGTTCATCAGGCCGACAACGCCGAGTTCCAGGGCCATTTTCTTGACCTGTTCGCGCATCTCGTCCTGGATGTGAGCAGGCAGCGAGTACGGCGGCAGGGAGCACGCGGAGTCACCGGAGTGAACGCCAGCCTGCTCAATGTGCTGCATGATCGCGCCGATCACCACGTCGGTGCCGTCGCAAACCGCATCCACGTCCATTTCGATGGCGCAGTTGAGGAAGTGGTCGAGCAGCACAGGGCTGTCGTTCGACACTTTCACCGCATCACGCAGGTAGCGCTTGAGCTCTTCTTCTTCGTAGACGATTTCCATCGCGCGACCGCCCAGTACGTAGGACGGACGAACCACTAGCGGGTAACCGATCTTGGTGGCAGCACGAATCGCTTCGTCTTCGCTGCGCACGGTGGCGTTTGGCGGCTGACGCAGGTTCAGACGCTCGACCATTTGCTGGAAGCGCTCACGGTCTTCGGCGCGGTCGATGGCATCAGGGCTGGTACCGATGATTGGTACGCCGGCTTCTTCCAGGGCACGCGCCAGTTTCAGCGGGGTTTGGCCGCCATACTGGACGATCACGCCTTTGGGCTTCTCGACGCGAACGATTTCCAGCACGTCTTCCAGGGTAACCGGTTCGAAGTACAGGCGATCGGAAGTGTCGTAGTCGGTGGAAACGGTTTCCGGGTTGCAGTTGACCATGATGGTCTCGTAACCGTCTTCACGCAGGGCCAGTGCCGCGTGTACGCAGCAGTAGTCGAACTCGATACCCTGGCCGATACGGTTTGGACCGCCGCCCAGGATCATGATCTTGTCGCGGCCCGACGGCGCGGCTTCGCACTCTTCCTCGTAAGTCGAGTACATGTAGGCGGTGTCGGTGGCGAACTCGGCCGCGCAGGTGTCAACGCGCTTGTAGACCGGGTAGATTTCCAGCTTGTGACGGTGACGACGCAGCGCCTTCTCGGTCACGCCCAGCAGCTTGGCCAGACGCATGTCGGAGAAGCCTTTGCGCTTGAGGCGGAACATCAAGTCGCGATCGATGCTAGTCAGACCGAGGGTCTTGACCTTCTCTTCTTCCTTGATCAGATCTTCGATCTGTACCAGGAACCACGGATCGATCATGTTCATGCCGAAGATGTCTTCGACCGACAGGCCGGCACGGAAGGCATCAGCCACGTACCAGATGCGCTCGGCGCCCGGCACGGTCAGTTCGCGCTTGAGCACGCTCATGCTTTCCGGGTTGCCCAGGTCGAGCTTCTCGTCCAGACCGCAAACGCCAACTTCCAGCCCGCGCAGGGCTTTCTGCAGGGATTCCTGGAAAGTCCGGCCGATGGCCATGACTTCACCGACCGACTTCATTTGAGTGGTCAGGCGGGCGTCGGCTTTCGGGAATTTCTCGAAGGCAAAACGTGGCAGCTTGGTCACGACGTAGTCGATGGACGGCTCGAAGGACGCAGGCGTAGCGCCGCCGGTAATTTCGTTCGACAGTTCGTCGAGGGTGTAGCCGATCGCCAGCTTGGCAGCGATACGCGCAATCGGGAAACCAGTGGCTTTCGAGGCCAGTGCCGAAGAGCGGGATACACGCGGGTTCATCTCGATCACGACCATACGGCCAGTGTCCGGGCAGATGCCGAACTGAACGTTGGAGCCGCCGGTTTCCACGCCGATCTCACGCAGTACCGCCAACGAGGCGTTACGCATGATCTGGTATTCCTTGTCCGTCAGGGTCTGTGCTGGCGCAACAGTGATCGAGTCACCGGTGTGCACGCCCATCGGGTCAAAGTTTTCGATCGAGCAGACGATGATGCAGTTGTCCTTC
Organism: Pseudomonas sp. C9; assembly: GCF_002000165.1. Taxonomy (NCBI): domain Bacteria; kingdom Pseudomonadati; phylum Pseudomonadota; class Gammaproteobacteria; order Pseudomonadales; family Pseudomonadaceae; genus Pseudomonas; species Pseudomonas sp. C9. The sequence continues at coordinate 2,231,388 of NZ_MPAK01000001.1, forward strand.
TTATCGCGGACAACCTCCATCTCGTACTCTTTCCAGCCGATCAGGGATTCGTCGATCAGCAGCTCTTTGGTCGGAGACAGGTCCAGACCACGGGCGCAGATTTCTTCGAACTCTTCACGGTTGTAAGCGATACCGCCACCGGTGCCGCCCATGGTGAAGGAAGGACGAATGATGCACGGGAAGCCCAGGCGCTCGAGAACGGCGTTGGCTTCTTCCATGCTGTGGGCGATACCCGAACGCGGGCAGTCCAGGCCGATGGACTTCATCGCCTTGTCGAAGCGCGAACGGTCTTCAGCCTTGTCGATGGTGTCCGCGTTGGCGCCGATCATCTCTACGCCGAACTTCTCCAGGACGCCTTCGCGCTCCAGGTCCAGTGCGCAGTTCAGAGCGGTCTGGCCGCCCATGGTTGGCAGCAGCGCATCCGGACGCTCTTTCTCGATGATCTTGGCAACGGTCTGCCACTTGATCGGCTCGATGTAAGTCGCGTCGGCCATGTCCGGGTCGGTCATGATGGTCGCCGGGTTGGAGTTCACCAGGATGACGCGGTAACCCTCTTCGCGCAGGGCCTTACAGGCCTGGGCGCCGGAGTAGTCGAATTCGCAGGCCTGGCCGATAACGATCGGGCCAGCGCCGAGAATCAGGATGCTTTTAATGTCTGTACGTTTTGGCATGGGTTTGTCACTCAAATCCGCAGGTCAGTCGGCAAGCCGTCTTGTTCAATCTTTGAAGCCTTGAGGGGGCCGCCGGTGTCGGGACCGCCCTCAAGCCTTGCACCAATAAAGGTGAGCGATCAGCGTCGCTTGGCCATCTCATTGATGAAGCGATCAAACAATGGCGCTACGTCGTTCGGGCCAGGGCTGGCTTCCGGGTGACCCTGGAAGCTGAAGGCGCTCTTGTCGGTACGCTCGATCCCTTGCAGGGTGCCGTCGAACAGCGATTTGTGGATCGCACGGACGTTGGCTGGCAGGGTCGCTTCGTCTACCGCAAAACCGTGGTTTTGGCTGGTGATCATCACCACACCGCTGTCCAGGTCCTGGACCGGGTGGTTGGCACCGTGGTGGCCGTGACCCATTTTCAGAGTCTTGGCGCCAGAGGCCAGGGCCAGCAGTTGGTGACCAAGGCAGATACCGAAGACCGGAATCTCGGTTTCCAGCACATCCTTGATCGCCTGAATCGCGTAGTCGCACGGCTCAGGGTCACCAGGACCGTTGGACAGGAACACGCCGTCCGGCTTCATCGCCAGAACGTCTGCGGCCGGAGTTTGTGCTGGCACCACGGTCACGCGGCAACCGCGCTCGACCAGCATGCGCAGGATGTTCAGCTTGACGCCGTAGTCGTAGGCGACCACGTGGTACGGCAGCTCGGAGGCTTCGATCGTCGCGTGGCTGTCGGTTTTCAGATCCCAGACCGTCGAGCGCCACTCGTATTGCTCTTTGGTGCTGACGACTTTGGCCAGGTCCATGCCCTTGAGGCCAGGGAAACCCTGTGCAGCGGCGATGGCGGCGGCTTCGGAAATGTTGTCACCGGCCATGATGCAGCCGTTCTGTGCGCCTTTCTCACGCAGGATGCGCGTCAGGCGGCGGGTGTCGATACCGGCGATAGCCACAACGTTGTTGGCTTTCAGGTAATCGGACAGGGACATCGTGTTACGCCAGTTGCTCGCAACCAGTGGCAGGTCACGGATGACCAGGCCAGCGGACCAGACGCGGTCGGATTCGGCGTCTTCCGGCGTGGTGCCGGTGTTGCCGATGTGCGGATAGGTCAGGGTAACGATCTGTTGGGCGTAGGAAGGATCGGTAAGGATTTCCTGATAGCCGGTCATTGCGGTGTTGAACACCACCTCACCAACGGTTTGACCGTCGGCTCCAATGGCTTCGCCGCGAAAAATGCTGCCATCAGCAAGGGCGAGTATGGCTGGCTTAGTCAAGAAGACCTCCCGTAAATAAAGCCTGAAAGGGCGATCGCAGGTTGTAAAAAAGCGGAGTGACGTATGGACACGTCACCCCGCTTCTTCACTGAATTATTCTGCGCGCTTTTAGTGGACACACTAAAGCTGTAGCTTACAGAAAAAGGCATTTTTGGTCTACCGCCAATGAGCCCGAAAGGCTGGAGAATGCGACAGGACGTCGCTTGGCGGTGTAAAACCGGGCTCAAACACTGTGCTTGAACCCGATTTCGGGCACATCTTAACGCAGATCGAGCACGTCTTGCATGTCGTAAAGGCCTGGCTCACGACCATCCAGCCACAACGCCGCTCGCACCGCGCCTTTGGCGAAGGTCATGCGACTGGACGCTTTATGCGTGATTTCCAGACGCTCGCCCTCACAGGCGAACAGCACCGTGTGATCGCCAACCACGTCACCACCGCGAACAGTGGCAAAGCCGATCGTTTCACGCTCACGCGCACCGGTATGACCTTCGCGACCATAGACCGCGACCTTTTGCAGATCACGATCCAGGGCGCTGGCGATCACTTCACCCATGCGCAACGCGGTGCCTGAAGGCGCGTCGATCTTGTGTCGGTGATGCGCTTCGATGATTTCGATATCCGCCTCATCACCCAGCACGCGTGCGGCCATGTCGAGCAACTTCAGCGACAGGTTGACGCCGACACTGAAATTGGCCGCGAACACGATCGGAATCTCCTTGCCCGCCTCAGCCAGCAACTGCTTCTGCGCCACATCCAGCCCGGTAGTGCCGATTACCATGGCCTTGCCGGTCTTGCGGCAGAACGCGAGGTTTTTCAGCATGACTTCCGGGAGCGTGAAGTCGATCAACACATCGAACTCGTCAGCGACCGCGTCCAGATTGCCGGACAACGGCACACCGATACGCCCCAGCGAGGCCAGCTCACCGGCATCTACGCCAATCAGCGTGCTACCAGGACGAACGATGGCCGCCGTCAAGCCGGTCAGCGGCGCGCGCTGCTGCACGGCCTCGACCAGAATTTTGCCCATGCGCCCGGCAGCGCCCATCACAGCTATACGTCGCATGCCGACTCCTTACAAATCGCCGAAGAAGCGCTTCACACCTTCAAACCAACCGGTGGTTTTGGGCGAATGGCTGTTGTCGTCTGCCAGAGAGCTACGGAACTCTTCCAGCAATTCACGCTGACGACGACCCAGATTGACAGGGGTTTCGACCGCGACACGGCACATCAGGTCACCCGCACCGCCGCCACGCACCGGCGCGACGCCTTTGCCGCGAACGCGGAACTGCTTGCCGGTCTGGGTCCCCTCAGGGATCTTCAGTTTGACTCGACCATCAAGGGTCGGAATCTCCAGCTCACCGCCCAACGCCGCATCGACAAAACTGATCGGCACTTCGCAGAACAGGTGTTTGCCATCACGCTGGAAGATCGCGTGCTCGCGCACATTGATCACCACGTACAGGTCGCCAGTCGGCCCACCCTGAGCGCCCGCCTCGCCTTCGCCGGACAGACGAATGCGGTCACCGGTATCGACACCGGCCGGCACTTTCACGGAAAGGGTTTTGTACTCTTCAACACGGCCTTCGCCGTTGCAGGAGTTGCACGGGTCGGAAATGATCTTGCCCTGGCCATGGCAACGCGGGCAGGTCTGCTGCACCGAGAAGAAGCCCTGCTGCATGCGGACCTGGCCAATACCGCCGCAGGTCGGACAGGTGACTGGCGAGGAGCCTTTCTTGGCACCCGAGCCGTCGCACGGCTTGCAGTTGACCAGCGTCGGAACGCGGATATTCACGGTGGTACCGCGCACCGCCTCCTCCAGGTTCAGTTCCAGGGTGTAACGCAGGTCGCTGCCGCGCTGGGCACCGCCACGGGAACCGCCGCGACCGCCACCGAAGAAGTCACTGAAGACATCGCCAAAGATGTCGGAGAAGTTCTGACCGCCAAAACCGGCACCGCCGCCACCCATGCTCGGGTCGACACCGGCATGACCGTACTGGTCGTAGGCCGCGCGCTTGCTGGAATCTGACAACACTTCGTAGGCTTCGTTAGCCTCTTTGAACATTTCTTCCGACGCTTTGTCATCGGGATTACGGTCCGGGTGATGCTTCATCGCCAAGCGGCGGTAGGCCTTCTTCAGGTCTGCTTCGCTTGAGCCACGCTCAACACCCAATACTTCGTAATAGTCACGCTTTGTCATAAGTCTTTGCACTCTTGAGGACGTTCGGCAAACCTCTCCTGAGCCTTGCCAAACTCGTTGAGCCCCAATACAGGCCCGGACCCAACTCACGTCAATTCAACGATCCTGGTCTTTGATTCATTGCGGTACTTGCGGCTCGAAAAGCAGGAGCATTCCCGGCCATACCAGCAGCACGCGAACGCTGTCGCATGCTGTAAAAATTCGCGTATTCCAGACACGCCAACGCGGGAGCAAGCTCCCGCGCGGCGACATCCTACCAGTCACCGCCTAAAGGCAGTCAACCGGGCGACCAACAACTTACTTGTGGTCTTTGACTTCTTCGAACTCGGCATCGACAACGTCGTCAGCCTTTTCAGCTTTTTCGTCGTGCGGTGCCGCGCCTTCAGCAGGCTGAGCCTGTTCGGCGTACATCTTCTGCGCCACTGGAGCAGAGACTTTCGACAGTTCTTCAACCTTGGCTTCGATTGCAGCTTTGTCGTCGCCTTTGACAGCGGCTTCCAGAGCAACAACAGCAGCTTCGATCGCAGTCTTCTCTTCGGCAGTCACTTTATCGCCAGCGTCAGCGACCATTTTGCGAGTCGAGTGAACCAGCGCATCGCCCTGGTTGCGAGCGGTTGCCAGCTCTTCGAACTGGCGGTCTGCGTCGACGTTGGCTTCAGCATCGCGAATCATCTGCTGAATTTCTTCCTCGGACAGACCGGAGTTGGCCTTGATCACGATCGACTGAGTCTTGCCGGTGGCCTTGTCTTTGGCGCCTACGTGCAGAATGCCGTTGGCGTCGATGTCGAAGGTCACTTCAATTTGTGGCACGCCACGTGGTGCTGGTGGAATGTCGGCCAGGTCGAACTTGCCCAAGGACTTGTTCTGAGCCGCTTGCTTACGCTCACCTTGCAGCACGTGAATGGTCACAGCGCCCTGGTTGTCATCGGCAGTCGAGAACACTTGCGATTTCTTGGTAGGAATCGTGGTGTTTTTCTCGATCAGCGCGGTCATCACGCCGCCCATGGTTTCGATACCCAGGGTCAGCGGGCTGACGTCCAACAGCAGAACGTCTTTGACGTCACCGGCCAATACCGCGCCCTGGATAGCAGCACCCATGGCAACAGCTTCGTCCGGGTTCACGTCTTTACGAGCTTCTTTACCGAAGAACTCGGTTACCAGTTTCTGAACCAGTGGCATACGGGTCTGACCGCCTACCAGGATCACGTCGTTGATTGCGCCAACGTCGATACCGGAGTCTTTCAGAGCGATGCGGCAAGGCTCGATGGTGCGCTGAACCAGGTCTTCAACCAGTGCTTCCAACTTGGCGCGAGAAATCTTCACGTTCAAGTGCTTCGGACCGGTGGCGTCTGCAGTGATGTACGGCAGGTTCACGTCGGTCGACAGAGCAGAGGACAGCTCGATCTTGGCTTTTTCAGCGGCTTCTTTCAGGCGCTGCATGGCCAGCGGGTCACCTTTGAGGTTCATGCCGCTTTCTTTCTTGAATTCGTCAACGAGGTAGTCGATCAGACGAATGTCAAAGTCTTCACCGCCCAGGAACGTGTCACCGTTGGTGGCCAATACTTCGAACTGGTGCTCGCCATCAACTTCAGCGATTTCGATCACGGAAACGTCGAAAGTACCGCCGCCCAAGTCGTAAACGATCACGGTGTGATCGCCCTTCGCCTTGTCCATACCGTAAGCCAGTGCGGCTGCGGTTGGTTCGTTGATGATACGTTTTACGTCCAGACCCGCGATGCGGCCGGCGTCTTTGGTGGCTTGACGCTGGCTGTCGTTGAAGTAGGCCGGAACGGTGATGACCGCTTCAGTCACTGGCTCGCCGAGGTAGTCTTCGGCGGTCTTCTTCATTTTCTTCAGAATTTCAGCCGAGATTTGTGGCGGCGACATTTTCTGGCCGTTCACTTCTACCCACGCGTCGCCATTGTCAGCCTTGGCGATTTTGTAAGGGACCATCTTGATGTCTTTCTGTACGACTTCTTCGTCGAACTTACGACCGATCAGACGCTTCACCGCATACAAGGTGTTGTGCGGATTGGTCACAGCCTGACGCTTGGCCGACTGGCCAACGAGGATTTCGCCATCGTTGGCGTAAGCGATGATCGACGGCGTGGTACGCGCGCCTTCAGCGTTTTCAATAACTTTGGCTACGCCGTTTTCAAGTACGGAGACGCAGGAGTTGGTGGTCCCCAGGTCGATACCGATAATTTTGCCCATGTTCACTCTCCCGAAACTTTGGATTTGGTTGCCGCAGCAGTGGTGGCTAACTGCGGTAGCACTTAAACGCTTGACTTATAAATGGGGGCCTTGCGGCCATTTTCAAGCCTGCTCATCAATCGAAGGCGAAACTGGCGCAGGCGCCTTGCTGACCACGACCATGGCCGGGCGCAGCAGGCGGCCATTGAGCTGATAGCCCTTCTGGAACACCTTGAGCACGCTGTTCGGCTCGACATCGGCGCTTTCCTGCATGGCCATTGCCTGATGCTGAACGGCGTTGAACGGTTCGCCATGCGGATCGATCACTTCCAGCTGATAACGCTTCAGGGTGTCCTGGAACATTTTCAGGGTCAGCTCGATGCCTTCGCGCATTGGACGGATGCTTTCGTCGTCCGGGTTGGACAACTCCAGACCGCGCTCAAGGCTGTCGATGATCGGCAGCAAATCGCCCGCGAATTTCTCCAGGGCAAATTTGTGAGCCTTTTCTACATCCTGCTCGGCGCGACGGCGGACGTTCTGCAGATCGGCGGCTACACGCAAAGCCTGATCCTGCGCGCCTGCCAGTTGCTCTTCGAGCACTTGTACACGAGCCGTCAGGTCATCGCCCGAAGCTTGTGGAGCCTGATCGGCGTCTAGATTTTGCGTATCCACTGTCTGTTCGTCAGCCATAGATTTCTCCTTTCAATATCGTCCGCGAGCTCAACTCGCGCTTCTGTCCCGGTATATGGGGCCGCAAAATCCAGCTTCAAGGGGATTCGTGCGATTACCCTTACAAAAAGCGCTGCATTGCGATTACCCGATGCACCGGGCATTTCGTCAGGCCAAGCAAATCGAGCCAAGCGAGGCCATTGTCAGGCACAAATAAAACACTGTATAAATAACCAGACCTAAAGCCTGGGAGCGGCCTTTATGCTGGTGCACCTGTCCGTACATAACTACGCCATCGTTGAACATCTCGATCTCGAACTCGATCGCGGGATGAGCGTGATCACCGGGGAAACCGGCGCTGGCAAGTCGATCATGCTCGACGCCCTGGGCCTGACTCTGGGTGACCGCGCCGACAGCGGCGTGGTCCGCCCAGGCGCAGACAAGGCTGACATCCTGGCCACCTTCGACCTTGTTGATATTCCGGAAGCCAGTGCCTGGCTCGCCGAGCGCGACCTCGAAAGCGATGGTCCCTGCATCCTGCGTCGGGTCATCACTGCCGAAGGCCGCTCCCGCGGCTACATCAACGGTACGCCCTGCCCTCTCGGCGACCTCAAGGCCCTGGGCGAGTTGCTGATCGACATCCATAGCCAGCACGAACACCAATCGCTACTCAAGACCGACACCCACCGCCGCCTCCTCGACGAGTACGCCGGAGCCACGGACCTTGCCCGCCAGGTACAACTGGCTGCCCAGCGCTGGCGCCAGACGCGCCAGGAGCTCGAACGCCTTTCCAACTCCGGCGACGAGCAGCGCGCTCGCCATCAATTGCTCAGCTATCAACTCGAAGAACTCGAAAACCTCGGCCTCGGCGAAAACGAGCTGGAACAACTGGAGCAGGAACACAAGAACCTCACCAACGCCGAAACCCTGCTGGGCATCTGCCGACAAGTCGTCGAGCAATGCAGCGAAAGTGATTCCGGCAACGTCCTGAACGCCCTGACCGCCAGCCTCAACCGTCTTTCGAGCGTGAACAATTCAATCGGCGCCCTGGGCGAAGCCAGCAGCCTGCTGACCAGCGCACAAATCCAGGTAGAAGAAGCCGTGGGTGAGCTGAACCGCTTCCTCGATAACTTCGACGCCGACCCCGCGCGACTGCAATACCTTGAAGAACGCCTGGATGCGATCTACACCATGGCACGCAAGCACCGCATCCAGCCGACTGAAGTCGCGGAGATGCAGCAGCGGCTGCTGGATGAAATCGAAACCCTGAATGCCAACGACGAATCCATCGAGCGGCTCAGCGATGAGCTGGCCTCCTATGCCCGTCATTATCAGGAGCGCGCGCGTGAACTGAGTGACTTGCGCCATCAGGCGTCGAGCAGCCTGGCCAGCGCCGTGGAGCAGGAAATCCAGCGACTGGGCATGCCGGGGGGCCGCTTCACCATCGAACTACGACCCAACAGCAGCGATGAGCTGTTACCCAACGGGCTCGAACAGGTAGAACTGCTGGTGAGCGCCAACCCTGGACAGCCATTGAAAGCCTTGGCCAAAGTAGCTTCGGGTGGCGAACTGTCGCGGATCAGTCTCGCTATTCAGGTGATCACCGCACAAACCTCACGCGTACCAACACTGGTGTTCGACGAAGTGGACGTGGGTATCGGTGGTCCGACCGCCGAAATCGTCGGCCAACTGCTGCGTCGACTTGGGGAGCGGGGGCAGGTGCTGACAGTGACTCACTTGCCGCAAGTGGCAGCGCAGGGTCACCAACACCTGTTCGTACACAAGGTGCGGGGCGAGGATGCAACTCATACGGCTGTCTCCAAGCTGAGCAAAAATGATCGCATCGAAGAAGTGGCGCGGATGCTGGGAGGCATCGACCTCACCAAGGAATCTCTGGCACACGCGAAAAAAATGGTCGTTACCGCAAAAATTTAGGAACAGCAGACAGCACGAAGGCGACCCTGGGGTCGCCTTCGTTCGTTTCGCGAATCTGAAATTCGCGCGACATGCTTACTTTTTCTTGCGTACGTACAGCACCAGATTGTGATCAACCATCTCGAAACCATACTTGTCGACGATGGCTTTCTGCAGGCGCTCGATTTCTTCGTCGAAGAATTCGATCACTTCGCTGGTTTCGACGTTGACCATATGGTCGTGATGCTTGCCGTCATCCAGCTCAAAGACCGCGTGGCCTCCGTCGAAGTTGTGCCGCACCACAAGGCCAGCTGCCTCGAACTGAGTCAGTACACGGTAAACCGTGGCCAGACCGACGTCCTCACCAGCCTCCATCAGCGCCTTGTAAACATCTTCGGCACTCATGTGGCGTTGCTCGGCGGAATCGAGCATTTGCAGAATTTTGACCCGTGGCAGGGTCACTTTGAGGCCGGCTTTGCGTAGTTCGCTATTTTCAACCATGGTCAGCTTTCTCGCGATGCTGCTTCGCAGCTTCTCTTAATGCGGGTATGATCGGCGTTTACGTTGTCCCAGCCAAGATAGTGGAAGTCGCCCACCGATGCAAAACACCAAGCTCTTGCTAACCAGTTTCACCTTTGTGGGACTGCTCGCACTCGCCGGTTGTTCATTCCCCGGGGTTTACAAAATCGACATCCAGCAGGGCAATGTCGTCACGCAGGACATGATAGACCAGTTACGCCCGGGAATGACCCGCAAGCAAGTACGGTTTATCATGGGCAACCCTCTGTTGACTGACACGTTCCATGCCGATCGCTGGGATTATCTGTACAGCCTGCAACCGGGTGGCGGTGAACGCCAACAGGAACGCATTAGCGTTATCTTCAACCCAAATGACCAGCTTGTCAGCCTCTCTGGTGATTTCATGCCAGGCGTGAGCCGCGACGAAGCCATTCTCGGCAAGGACAGCGGCACCACAGTCGCTGCGCCAGTGGAAAACGTCGAGAAACCGAAACCAGAAAAACCGGCCAAGCCTGGTTCGTTGCTGGATCAGATCCAGAAGGACGTCGACGGTGTAGAAACCGTTCCAGTCCCGACGCCAGAACCGCTGGACACCACGCCGCAATAATTTGCGACGCAATAAAAAACCCGGAATGTCCGGGTTTTTTATTGTCTGGAATTTGATCGAATCACTGATTCCGTGCTTTGGCCTCGGCAGCCTTGGCTGCGCGCAACCGGCGAACCTCCTTCGGGTCGGCCAGCAAAGGTCTGTAAATCTCGATGCGATCCCCAGCCCGAACCCGTCGACTGTCCGGGTCAGCGATAACCTTGCCGAAAATCCCTACAGGACAAGCCGCCAGATCCAGCTCCGGAAACTCTGCACCAATGCCTGAGCATTGCACGGCGGCTCGCACCGTCGATGTTGCTGGCATCGTTACGCAGAGCAATACCTGGCGATCCACGGCGGCATACACCACTTCGACCTCAATCACCGACTCAACCATGTATCTGCTTGGCGCGCTGGCAGAACGCGTCCACCAGCGTGTTGGCCGCCTGATTGAACAAAGGCCCCAACGTTGCGCGAACAATCGGCCCGGCGTAGTCGAACGACAGGTCCAGACTGATCTTGCAGGCCTTCTCAGTCAGCGACTTGAACACCCACACGCCGTGCAATTGGGTGAAAGGACCTTCCTCGAGGTTCATTTCGATCGATTGCCCCGGCACCAGAGTATTTCTGGTGACGAAATGCTGGCTGAGGCCGCCCTTGGCCACACCCACGCTGGCACGCATGTACTCAGGCGAAATTTCCAGCACTTCGGCGGCCGAACACCACGGCAGAAACTCGGGGTAACGCGCTACGTCGTTGACCAGGTCATACAGCGCTTGTGCCGGATACGGCAGCAAGGCCGAACGTTGAATATGCGTCGTCATGTCAGCGTCACTTCCACAGCTGGGCGGCAAACACTACGAGAATGCCGATGGGCGCCACATAGCGCATCAAGAACAGGGACAGACCAAACAGCATCGGGCTGCGGATCGACAACTCGTCGCGCACCGCTTCACGCCCCATGATCCAGCCCGCAAACACCACGAAACACAAACCACCGAGTGGCAACATGATCCGTGAGGTAAAGAAATCGATCACACCAAAGAAGTCCAGACCACCGGTCGCCCCCCATTGGTAGAGGTGGAACATCCCGCCATCGTTCACGAAAAACTTGGCTTGCTTCCAGATATTGAAGGAAAACACGGTACCCAGACCGACGAACCAGCAGGAGAAAGCCAACCAGAACGTCACCCAGGCGCGGCGGATTTTGGTGCGTTCAACCAGGTAAGCCACCATGGGCTCAAGCAGCGAAATCGCCGAACTCCAGGCAGCCACCGCAACCAGCACGAAGAACACTACGCCCATCAACTGACCAAACGCTACGTTGCCGAAAGCAAATGGCAGGCTGACGAACATCAAGCCAGGGCCTTCGCTCGGGTTCAAGCCCGCTGCGAACACAAGCGGAAACAACGCCAGACCAGCCACCAGCGAAACGAACGTATCCAGCAGCGCCACGCCCACGACGGTCCCGGAAATCGACGAATGCTTTGGCATGTAGGCGCCATAGATCATGATCGAACCGACACCGACGCTCAGCGAGAAGAACGCGTGCCCCATGGCAGGCAGCAAACCGTCGAGTACTTTTTCCGGGTGGAAGTCGAACATGAAATGCACGCCTTCCATGAAGTGGCCGGTGGTCATGCTGTAACCCAGCAGCACGATGACCATCACAAACAGCAGCGGCATCATGATCCGCAAGCTGCGCTCAAGCCCGGCGACCACGCCTTTGGCGATCACCACGGCAGACAACAGCATGAAAATCGTGTGCCAAAGTGTCAGGCGCCACGGATCGGCGATCACATTGCCGAAGTACGCGCCGACCTGGTCAGCCGTCACGCCCTGGAAGTCGCCTCGCCCCATGTCGATGATGTAATCCAGCGACCAGCCACCGACCACACTGTAGAACGACAGGATCAGCAACGCCGTGATCATCCCGGCAAATGCGCCCCACGACCATTTGGCCGAATGCCCCGCTTCAAGCGCCAACACCTTCAAGGCGTTGGCCGGACTTTGCCGGGCACGACGGCCTATCAGGGTTTCGGCCAGCATGACCGGCACACCGATCAGCGCGATACAGGCCAGAAACATCAGCACGAAAGCGCCGCCGCCATAGACGCCGACCATGTAGGGGAATTTCCAGATACTACCCAGGCCCACGGCCGAACCGGTCGCGGCGAGTATGAAGACCCAGCGGCTAGCCCAACTGCCGTGGACAGAAACCTTGTCTGTCGACATCGTTATCACGCCCAAGCGTTCAAAAAAGAGGCCGCATTGTCCGGGATTCAATCAACCTGCTCAAGCACGTAGCGATACCGTAGCCGACTCGCGCGCAACTCCCTATAATGCCGCCCCTATGGCTAAACAGAAGAAACACCCAACAGGGACCATCGCGCAGAACAAAAAGGCGCGACACGATTACTTCATCGAACATCGGTTCGAGGCTGGTCTGGTCCTGGCCGGCTGGGAAGTAAAAAGTCTGCGGGCAAGCAAGCTGCAACTGGTCGACAGTTACGTGCTGCTCAAGGATGGCGAAGCCTGGCTGCTTGGCAGCCACATTACGCCCCTGATGACCGCCAGCACCCACGTCATCGCTGACCCGACCCGCACCCGAAAGTTGCTGCTCAACCGCCGCGAGCTGGAAAAGCTCGCCGCGGCCGTGCAACAGAAAGGTTATGCCTGCGTATGCTTGTCCTGGTACTGGAGCAAGCACATGGTCAAGTGCGAGATCGCACTGGGCAAGGGCAAGAAGGAATACGACAAGCGTGATACCGAACGCGAGCGCGACGCCGGTCGCGAGTTGCAGCGTGCGGTGCGCAACAAGGGCAAGGAAGATTAATTCTCTTTCTGCCTGAGACCGCTTTCGCGAGCAAGCCCGCTCCCACATTGGATTTGTGAACGACACAAAACAAATGTGGGAGCGGGCTTGCTCGCGAAGGCGATAGCACAAGCACCACAAAGCCCCACTGACTACATCCCCTTGCGCCGCTCCGCCCGAGCCATGCGCTGCACTTCCTGACGCACTTCCTCCAGCACTTCCTGCACATACAAAATGTGCCGGCTGGAGACTTCCCGCGCCTGCTCCGCCCGCCCCTCGATAATCGCCAGGTACAACTCCCGGTGCTGCGTGATCAGCATGTCGCGGGTTTCGGTGCGCTGCTTGTACATGCCGCCAATATTGGTCACCACGTTGCGCTTGAGCAGATCGAACAGCCCGCGAATGGTGTGCAGCAACACCGCGTTATGACTGGCCTCAGCAATCGCCAGGTGAAATTTCGCATCTGCCGCACCCTCTTCAGCCCGACTGACGTCATCGTGACGCGAATAACAGTCCTGCAACTCATCAAACGCGGCCGTCAGCCGCTCACGGTCCACATCGGTGGCACGCAAGGCCGCGTAGTAAGCGCAGGACGCTTCCAGCGTGTGGCGAAACTCCAATAGATCGCGTTGCGCCTCAGGGTTATTTTCCAACAGCTGCAGCAATGGATCGCTGAAGGTCGACCCCAACGAATCGACGACGTAATTGCCACCGCCCTGGCGACTGACCAGCAAACCCTTGGCCGCCAGCTTCTGAATCGCCTCGCGCAATGAAGGGCGTGACACACCGAACTGCTCAGCCAGCGTGCGCTCGGCCGGCAAGCGCTCACCAGGCTTCAGCGTGCCTTCCAGGATCATCCCTTCGAGCCGCTCGACAATATCGTCAGACAAACGGCGCTGACGAATCTGATCAAACCCCATAACTCAATTCTCCACGATCCCGACAGCTTGCCGGGATCTCTATTCTGGCCTATTGGCGCGACGCCAGCATCTGGCAAGACGACGCTCGATCAAACCGATCCGATGCGCTGCACACGGCTTATTCGACAAAAGTTTTAGGGCGGCAAATTGACACGCCGCGCATAAGGCTTTTACCCTAGCCAACAGCGATTGTAAATTGGTATTACCAATTAACCAAAAACGCTGCCCAGTGCCTGACCAACAACAATTAGGGGCCACCCCATATGCAAACCTGGCAACAGCTCTACACCCCGCTCGGCAGTCTCGGCGTCTCCGCCCTCGCAGCCGTCATCCCTATCGTGTTTTTCTTCCTGGCGTTGGCGGTGTTCCGCCTCAAAGGTCATGTGGCCGGCAGCATCACCCTGGCGTTATCCATCGCCGTGGCGATTTTTGCCTTCCAGATGCCGGTCGACATGGCGTTCGCCGCCGCCGGTTATGGTTTCGCCTACGGTCTCTGGCCCATCGCCTGGATCATTGTGGCGGCGGTGTTCCTCTACAAACTGACGGTCAAGAGCGGTCAGTTTGAAGTCATCCGCAGCTCGGTACTGTCGATCACCGACGACCAGCGCTTGCAGGTTTTGCTGATCGGCTTCTGCTTCGGCGCTTTCCTGGAAGGTGCAGCCGGTTTCGGCGCGCCGGTAGCGATTACCGCCGCACTGCTCGTTGGCCTGGGCTTCAATCCGCTGTATGCCGCGGGCCTGTGCCTGATTGCCAACACCGCGCCGGTAGCCTTCGGCGCCCTGGGCATCCCGATCATCGTCGCCGGGCAAGTGACCGGCATCGACGCGTTCAAGATCGGCGCCATGACCGGTCGCCAACTGCCGCTGTTGTCGCTGTTCGTGCCGTTCTGGCTGGTGTTCATGATGGACGGCCTGCGCGGCGTTCGGGAAACTTGGCCTGCTGCCCTGGTGGCTGGACTGAGCTTCGCCATCACCCAATACTTCACGTCCAACTTCATTGGACCGGAACTGCCGGACATCACCTCGGCCCTGGCCAGCCTGATTTCGCTGACCCTGTTCCTGAAAGTCTGGCAGCCGAAACGCGCCGCGGGCCAACACATTGTCGGTGCCGTCTCCGCGTCCGTGGTGACCGCCAGCGCCGGCGGCTTCGGTCAACCGCGCACCACCGTGGCCTCGCCTTACAGCCTCGGTGAAATTTTCAAAGCCTGGTCACCGTTCCTGATCCTCACCGTACTGGTCACCATCTGGACCCTGAAACCGTTCAAAGCCATGTTCGCTGCTGGCGGCTCGATGTACAGCTTCGTATTCAACTTCGCCATTCCGCACCTGGACCAAATGGTGATCAAGGTTGCTCCGATCGTGGCGGCGCCGACTGCCATTCCGGCGGTGTTCAAACTTGACCCGATTTCCGCGACCGGCACGGCGATTTTCTTCTCTGCGCTGATCTCGATGCTGGTTCTGAAGATCAACATCAAAACTGGTCTGACCACTTTGAAAGAGACCTTCTACGAACTGCGCTGGCCGATCCTGTCCATCGGTATGGTGCTGGCGTTCGCTTTCGTCACCAACTACTCGGGCATGTCTTCGACCATGGCTCTGGTGCTGGCGGCGACGGGTGCAGCGTTCCCGTTCTTCTCGCCGTTCCTCGGCTGGCTGGGCGTGTTCCTGACCGGTTCCGACACCTCCTCCAACGCACTCTTCAGTTCGTTGCAAGCAACCACCGCGCACCAGATCGGCGTCAACGATGTGTTGCTGGTGGCGGCAAACACCAGTGGCGGCGTGACCGGCAAGATGATCTCGCCACAATCGATCGCCGTGGCCTGCGCCGCGACCGGTCTGGTGGGCAAGGAATCGGATCTGTTCCGCTTCACCCTCAAGCACAGCCTATTCTTTGCAACGATAGTCGGCTTGATCACCCTGGCCCAGGCCTACTGGTTCACCGGCATGCTGGTGCACTAAGTACTACACGTTAAAAAGCAAAAACCGACGCCGGACCACGATTCCGGCGTCAGCAATTCACAACCCGGTCTGCAAGGCTGCTGAAAGCTTCCCTCTCTATATTCAGCAGCCTCAGCGGACGGATAACCGGGACCACCCGGAGACACGCCTGATGAGCGAGCTTTTTTACAACGCCGTGCCGAATGCGACCCGCGTCGCCCCGCCACTGCACGAGCCTCGGCAATACCCTAGCGAGAAACCGTCACGGGTTTACCTGTTCGGAACCTGCGTGGTGGACTTGTTCTACCCCGAAGCCGGAATGGACGCGATTCACTTGCTGGAACGCGAAGGCATTCGTGTCGAGTACCCGCAAGGGCAAAGCTGCTGCGGACAACCGGCCTACACCTCGGGTTACACCGAGCAGGCAAGGACGGTGGCGCGCTCGCAACTGGCGCTGTTTGCCGGGGATTATCCGGTGGTGGTGCCGTCGGGATCGTGTGCCGGGATGTTGCGCGAACACTACGCCGACTTGTTCAAGGACGAGCCGCAGACGTTGAAACAGGTTCGGGCCTTGGCGGCCAGGACGTATGAGCTGGCCGAGTTCCTGCTGTTTGTCTGCAAGGTGCAGCTCAAGGACAGCGGCGAGCCGGTCAAAGTGGCGCTGCACACGTCGTGCTCGGCACGCCGCGAAATGAACACCCACCTGCACGGTCGCGAGTTGTTGGCGCAATTGAGCAACGTAGAGCGGGTCAATCACGATCACGAAAGTGAATGTTGTGGCTTTGGCGGGACGTTCAGCGTCCGTATGCCAGACATTTCCGGTGCGATGGTGGTGGACAAGACCCGGTCGTTGAAGGAGTCCGGCGCGCACAAGGTACTCAGTGCCGACTGCGGTTGCCTGATGAACATCAACGGCTCGCTGGAGAAACAAAAGGAAGCGCTGCGCGGCCAACACCTGGCCAGTTTTCTCTGGCAGCGAACCGGAGGTGCCCAATGAGCACTTCCTCGATTATTCCTACGGTTGCCGTAGAAGAGGATTTTCGCGCCCGGGCTCACAAGGCTTTGGACGACAAGCAACTGCGAAACAACTTTCGCACTGCGATGGATTCACTGATGACAAAACGGGCAGCGTCCTTCAGCGATGCCCACGAAAGAGAACATTTGCGAGCGCTGGGCAATACTGTCCGCGCCCGTGCGTTATCCAAGTTGCCCGACCTGCTCGAGCAGCTTGAACAGAACCTGACCCGCAACGGTGTGACAGTGCACTGGGCGGAAACGGTGGACGAAGCCAATGGCATCGTCCTCTCGATCATCCGCGCTCACGAGGGGCGGCAAGTGATCAAGGGCAAATCGATGGTCAGCGAAGAGATGGAGATGAACCATGTCCTCGAGGCTCAAGGCATTGAATGCCTGGAGTCGGACATGGGTGAGTACATCGTCCAGCTCGACCACGAGAAGCCTTCACACATTATTATGCCGGCGATCCACAAGAATGCCGGTCAGGTCGCGTCCTTGTTCCACGACAAACTTGGCGTGGAATACACCAAGGACGTTGACCAACTCATTCAGATCGGTCGCAGAGTCTTGCGGCAGAAATTCTTCGAAGCGGACATCGGCGTCTCCGGCGTCAACTTCGCCGTGGCCGAAACCGGCACCCTGTTGCTGGTGGAAAACGAAGGCAACGGGCGCATGACCACCGCTGTCCCACCCGTGCATATCGCCGTGACCGGCATCGAAAAAGTCGTGGAAAACCTGCGTGACGTGGTGCCACTGCTGTCGCTGCTGACCCGCTCGGCGCTGGGCATTCCGATCACCACCTACGTCAACATGATCTCCGGCCCACGCCAGGAGCATGAACTCGACGGCCCCCGGGAAGTGCACCTGGTATTGCTCGACAACGGTCGCAGCCAGGCGTTTGCCGACAGCGAATTGCGCCAGACCCTGAACTGCATCCGCTGCGGTGCCTGTATGAATCATTGCCCGGTCTACACCCGAATCGGCGGCCACGCCTATGGGGAGGTTTACCCTGGGCCTATCGGAAAAATCATCACGCCGCATATGGTCGGCCTGGCGAAAGTACCGGACCACCCCAGCGCTTCATCCCTGTGCGGCGCTTGCGGCGAAGTCTGCCCGGTAAAAATTCCTATCCCTGCATTGCTGCGTCGCCTGCGGGAAGAGAACGTCAAAGCCCCGGACAGCCCGAATCAGGTCATGCGCGGTCAAGGCAGCAAGTATTCGCGCAAGGAGCGGTTCATCTGGAACGCCTGGGCCAGGCTCAACAGTTCGCCGACGCTTTATCGCCTGTTCGGTTTTTTCGCCACTCGCCTGCGTGCCCTCACGCCGAACAATGTCGGCCCCTGGACGCAAAACCACAGCGCGCCAAAGCCCGCCGCCCGCTCACTGCACGACATGGCCCGCGAACACCTGGCCAAACAGGGAGACCGTTGATGAGCGCCAAGCAAAACATCCTTGCCAAGTTACGGAAAAGTCTGACCGGCACTACGCCCGTGCCTGACGAATTCGACGTCGAACTGGTGACCGCGCCCTACACCTACACACCTGAACAACGCATTCCACAACTGCGCAAACTGATGGAAGCGGTGCACACCGAAATCCATCTGACCTCCAGCGAAGCCTGGCCTGCATTGCTCGCCCAACTGCTGCGTGATCGCCAGTTGCCAAGCCTGCTGATCGCCCCGACGACGCCCCACGGTCAACGCATCACTGCGCACTGGACGAATCATCCTGAGCTGCCGGCGCTCAAAGCCTACGACCGTCCAGTTGAAGAGTGGAAAGCCGAGCTGTTCAACGACACCCCGGCCAGCCTCACCGGCACCCTTGGCGCCATTGCCGCAACCGGCAGCCTGATTCTCTGGCCGACGCGTGAAGAACCGCGCTTGATGAGCCTGGTACCGCCGGTGCATTTCGCGCTGCTCAAGGCCAGTGAAATCCGCGACAACTTCTATCAGGTGCAGCAGGAATTCAATTGGGCCCAAGGCATGCCGACCAACGCTTTGCTGGTATCCGGCCCGTCGAAAACTGCGGACATCGAACAAGTCCTGGCCTACGGCGCGCATGGACCGAAAGACCTCGTGGTTCTGATCCTGGAGGACCAATGAGTCTACCGACGGCGTTCCTCAGAGATGCAGAAAAACTGATCCCCCACGAGCGACGTTTCGACGACCCGCTATCGACCCTGGCCTTTGGCACTGACGCCAGTTTCTATCGGCTGATTCCGAAGCTGGTGATTCGCGTCGAGTCGGAAGACGAAGTGGTCTCGCTACTCAAGTTGGCGCAACGGGATCATGTCCCGGTAACGTTCCGCGCCGCCGGCACCAGCCTGTCTGGTCAAGCCATCAGCGATTCGGTGCTGATCGTGTTGGGGGAGAACTGGAATGGTCGCGAGATCCGCGGCCAAGGCACGCAAATCCGTCTGCAACCGGGCGTGATCGGCGCGCAGGCCAACGCCTGGCTGGCACCGTTCGGCCGCAAGATCGGCCCGGACCCGGCCTCGATCAACGCCTGCAAAATCGGCGGTATCGTCGCCAACAATGCCAGCGGCATGTGCTGCGGCACGGCGCAGAACACCTATCACACCCTGGCCGGCATTCGGCTGGTGCTGGCCGATGGCAGTCGCCTCGATACCGAAGATTCGGCCAGTGTCGCGGCGTTTCGCCAAAGCCACGCCTCGTTGCTCGAACGCCTGGCGACCTTGGGCCGCGAGACCCGCGCCAATGCCGAATTGGCTGCGCGAATCCGCCACAAATACCGTCTGAAAAATACCACCGGCCTGTCACTCAATGCGCTGGTGGATTTCGACGAGCCTGTGGATATCTTGAGCCACTTGCTGGTGGGTTCCGAAGGCACCCTCGGTTTTATCAGTGCCGTAACGTACGACACGGTGATCGATCACCCGAACAAGGCGTCCGCGCTGATCGTATTCCCGGATGTGGAAACCTGCTGCAACGCCGTCAGCGTACTGAAAAGCCAGCCGGTGTCGGCCGTGGAACTGCTCGATCGCCGCAGCCTGCGCTCGGTGCAAGACAAACCCGGCATGCCGTCTTTCGTACAACACCTGTCGAACAATGCCTGCGCGCTGCTGATCGAATCCCGCGCCGCATCGTCCACATTGCTGCAGGAACAACTGGCGCAGATCATGGCGTCGCTGTCTTCGTTCCCGGTGGAGAAACAGGTCGACTTCACCGAAGACCCGGTGGAAAACGCCCGTCTCTGGGCGATCCGCAAAGACACCTTCCCCGCCGTCGGCGCCGTGCGCAAAACCGGCACCACGGTGATCATCGAGGACGTGACGTTCCCGGTGGAACAACTGGCCATCGGCGTCAATCGCCTGATCGAGTTGTTTGACAAACATCACTACGACGAAGCGATCCTTTTCGGACACGCACTGGAAGGCAATCTGCACTTTGTCTTCACCCAAGGCTTCAACAACCCGGAAGAAGTCGCACGCTATCAAGCGTTCATGGACGACGTGGCGCAGTTGGTGGCGGTGGAATTCGGCGGCTCGTTGAAGGCCGAACACGGCACCGGTCGCAACATGGCGCCGTTCGTTGAGCTGGAATGGGGCAGCGATGCCTACCAATTGATGTGGCAGCTCAAACGCCTGCTCGACCCCAACGGCATTCTCAACCCGGACGTGGTGCTCAGCGAAGACCCGCAGATCCACCTCAAGCACCTCAAACCATTGCCGGCCGCCGACGAGATTGTGGATAAGTGCATCGAGTGCGGTTTCTGTGAGCCGGTCTGCCCCTCGAAAGGCCTGACCCTGAGCCCGCGCCAGCGCATCGTGATCTGGCGGGATATTCAGGCGAAAAAGCGGGCGGGCGCTGATACCACCGAACTCGAAGCGGCCTACGAATACCAAGGCATCGACACTTGCGCGGCCACCGGTCTTTGCGCTCAACGTTGCCCTGTCGGCATCAATACCGGCGAGCTGGTGAAAAAGCTGCGCAGCCGTCACGCAACACGTACGAAAACTGCCAACTGGCTGGAAGGCAATTTCGCCACGGCGCTGCAAGGTGCACGTTTCACTCTGCACGTCGCCAATGGCGCACGGATGCTGCTGGGAGCACCACGCCTGGCGAAACTTTCGGCGACGCTGACGAAGCTGTCCAAAGGTCAGGTCCCGCAATGGACCAACGCCATGCCGCAGCCGGAAAAAGCCATTCGCTTCAGCCCCACCGTATCGGACGAACGCCCTCGCGTGGTGTACCTGGCGGCGTGCGTGTCGCGGGTCATGGGCCCGGCGGCGGCGGATAAAGAGCAGATGTCGCTGTACGACAAAACCCGTGGGCTGCTGGAAAAAGCCGGTTACCAAGTGGTCTTCCCGGACAACCTGGACAACCTCTGCTGCGGGCAGCCATTCGCCTCCAAAGGCTACGCCGAACAGGCCGAACACAAGCGCCAGGAGCTGATCGGTGCATTACTGCACGCCAGTCGCGGCGGGCTTGATCCGATTTATTGCGACACCAGCCCGTGTACGTTACGGCTGGTTCAAGACCTGGGGGAAGTTCGACTCGACCTGTACGACCCGGTGCGTTTCATCCGTACGCATTTGATGGATCGCCTCGACTTCACACCGCAGGAAGCGCCGATTGCAGTGCACGTCACGTGCAGCACTCAGCACCTTGGGGAAAGTCAGGCGCTGATCGAACTGGCGCGCAAATGCAGTAAAAACGTGGTGATTCCTGAAGGTATTCACTGCTGCGGGTTTGCCGGTGACAAAGGTTTCACGACGCCCGAACTGAACGCCCACTCGCTGCGCACGCTCAAGGACGCGGTTCAGCAGTGCAGCGAAGGGATCTCTACCAGCCGCACTTGTGAGATTGGTTTGACGCAACATGGCGGCATTGACTACCACGGACTAGTCTATCTGGTGGACCGCGTTACCCAGGCTAGGGTGCCCTGATAGCAGGATCTAAAGGAAGAAGCATAGGCATGCCGTGCTTATGCTTCTTGCTGGAAACGACAGATTTAAAGCAAAAAAAAGAACCCTGACGTGCCGCCGCAGTCCACTGACCAAGTCCCGCTAATGCGGGACCTCCTAAAAAATCGGTAGACCGTTTTGATGGCCAGCAATGCCTGGTCCTTCAGTCCAAGGAGAAACACATGAATCGTTCTGTGCTTTTAGGTTTGTTCGTTACTGCTTCCATGATGGCTTCCACTTCGTTTGCGGCCGAAAAAACCCAATGCGATGTCAACCTGCAAACCATTGAAAACGGCAAGGCACAGGTTCCTCAGGAAATGGCGGACCAGGTGGAGGCCTCCGTCAAGCAGGCCAAAGCCGACCAGGCAAAAGGCACCAAGGAAGGTATTGATGATTGCATCGCCGAGACCAACGACATCATCAAGACCATCACCGACGCGCACAAAGGCGGGAAGTAACTCAGCTCCGGGCCAACCTTCGGGTTGGCCTTCTGGGCCGTGTTGGCGTGCTGCCTCCAGCAAATACGAAGCAAACCAAAACCCGTCAATTGCGGGTTTTGTTGCATCTGGGGGTTTGGTAATCCGTTTTAGTGCCATAGCTCCTGTCACACAGTTTTTTCATCGCTTTTCTGCAAAAACCGAATTCCTGTGCCGCTCCGTAGTCTTTTGGATAAGCCCATCAATCGTGGCTGATTTTTCAGACTCGGCCGAGCCGCCCGCCCATAGGCAGCACCGAGACCATCAGTTCGAGGAGATACCCATGAAACGTACCGCACTCGCTGGTCTGTTCATTTCTGCTGCAATGCTGGCCTCTCCCGTATTTGCTGCGGACAACAACCTGTGTACGAGCAAGCTGCAAGAGCTCGAAGCCAAAGTGAATTCGCTGCCAGCGACCTCCAGCAATGCGCCGGAGATCAAAAGACTGTTGGCCAGCGCCAAGGCTTCACAAGCCGCCAACGATGAAAAAAAATGCGCCACCGAGGCCAGCCAGGCATTGTCGATGGCAAATTGAACAAGGAACCACCCCATGATCAATCGAGGCCAACCTTGCGGGTGGCCTTCTGAGGCGTGTTGGCGTACACTGCAGAGGCTTGTTGCTCACTTTGATTCACGGAGCAACAGGCTCGGGGCCGTTTAGGATTCGACGCCGGTTGCGAAACTTTAGGTGCATGCCGAGTTGGTAACAGAACTCGTAAATCCACTGTTGCAACTACTTATAGTTGCCAATGACGAAACCTACGGCCAGGAATTCTCTCTCGCTGCGTAAGCAGCTTTAGATCCTGAGCTTCTGGTACCTTCGGGTCCAGCAATCACCAGGGGATGTCTGTAAACCCAAAGTGATTGTCATATAGAACAGAATCGCCGTGCAGTACGTTGTGGACGAAGCGGCTAAAACTTACACAACTCGCCCAAAGCACCCTGCCCTTCGGGTCGCTGAGGGTTAACTTAATAGAAACGGCTACGCATGTAGTACCGACAGCGGAGTACTGGCGGACGGGGGTTCAAATCCCCCCGGCTCCACCACTTCAACATCTAAAGACGTCCAAGGACGTCTTTTTTTGTGCCTGAAATCCAGTTAATACGGGGGGTTCAGGGCTGAGGGAGGCTTTCCAGTTTTTTTGAGTTCCAGGCGGTTTGGTATTCCCAATGGTATTCCCGGCTACCCGGCGCTAATCTTGGGAATACCAAAAGGTGTCATGGAGTACCTCTCATATGCGCTCAAACCACCCGCCTCTCCGACCGCCAGCTCAAGGCGGTCAAACCGAAAGACAAGGATTACGTCCTCACCGATGGCGACGGGCTCCAGCTGCGAGTCAGGGTCAATCGCTCGATGCAGTGGAATTTCAACTACCGGCATCCAGTAACCAAGAACCGAATCAACATGGCACTCGGCTCCTATCCCGAGGTTTCTCTTGCGCAAGCGAGGAAGAAAACCGTTGAGGCCAGAGAGCTGCTTGCACAGGGCATCGACCCAAAAGCTCAGCGCAATGAGATGCAGGAAGCCAAACGAGCGGAAACGGAACACACCTTCGAAAACGTGGCTACCGCCTGGTTCGAGCTGAAGAAGGATTCCGTCCCACCATTTCATCATCTAAAGTCGTCCACGCACGTCTTTTTTTGCGAAAAAAATCCGTTAAAATCAATGATTTACAATGCCTGTGTGGGCAAGAGAGATCTTGGAAGTTCCAGATAGCTTGGTATCCCAGAAGGCATCCCGCCTACTCAAGCATCTGAATAGCGCAGCTTCATCGCGACCCCAACCGTGACTGCCAGCTTCATCCGTATGAAGAGCACACAATAAGAACACTTCGGTTACAACCCTCAGCGCCGCCCACAAGCCCCAAAATGCGCCACGCAACTCGCCAAGCGAGCTTCAGATCCAATGCCACTCATTTGGGTAATGACAGTTGCCAGTCGCAAGCATGGCAAATTGCTACCGAATCACGGTAAATTTGCCATATAAGTGCTGTCAGTAAACGTCACTACGGCTCAATACGACAAGGAAGAAGCTATGCCCGAAGCCAAGGACTCTCTCCTCAGGCAACTGCTCCTGTTGCACCTGCTTCTAGCGTCCTCGCACTACACCTATTCACAGACGCTGCTCGAAAAGCGGCATGACCGTGGATAGGGAGAACTCACATGCCCCAACCATTTCATTTCCAGACTTCACCATCTGCCAGCCCCAACACGACAGAAGCCAACATATTTATCCACGGGTACAGCGCTGGGCATAGTGACCAGGAAAAAAAGCTCTTACTCGAAAAAATTCCCGATCAATTCAGCAACTACACCAACATCTTCGCGTTCTGGCCTTCAAATCACTATCTCCACTTCGACAAATCGTCGCTCTGGGCGCTAGGCACAGCAGGCCTTTCCTCTGGGGTAGGAAGCACTGCTGGGCCCGTCGGTTACTGGGGCCTTGCGGGCTCTTTCGCCAAGGACCGGCTGAAGAATTTCACCGATGCCCGCTCACGGGCGGAAAGAATGGGAGTGGTTTTACTAGAGCAGTTGAAAGAGTACCTGCGCTGCAACCACCCACAGATCGAGACCATCAACCTTATCGGCCACTCGCTCGGCAGCAGGGTGGTCGTCAGTAGCCTGAGAAACTTCACGAACAGGCAACAGTTGGCCATCAACGATGTGCTGCTGATGGCTGCCGCAGTCGAGGTAACGGCCATCGAAGCGCGCCAGCTGCGCGGCCTGCTCCAAGGGCGACTGATCAATGCCTATTCAAAGGCAGACAAAACCCTGCTGCTGAACTGGGGTGAAACCTGCTTGGGACGTAACAAGGTCGAGCACTTCGAAAGCATCGAGATGAACGACTTTGGCCACACCGATTACTGGGAGCGGCTACCCGAAGTGCTGGCCGCAACTCGCTTCAAAGCGTGCACGCCCAGCTCGCCTGAGCCTGCTCAAACACCTGTTGACACACTCATGCCAACTCTGGCGCCCGAACAACCCGCCGAAGAGCGCGACATGACACTCGAACTGAACAGCCCACGTGAGGTTTACCAGCAAATCAACGACGAGCTGGCACTCATCATAGGTGAACTGAGACATCCCTCGGACGACGAAGCCTTGAACCAGGCCCGAGAAGAGGCACTCCGGCGGCTTACCGAGCATCGGACAGCACTGTTCGAGCGGCTCGCCGAACTAGAGAAAAACGCCGAGTGGAACACGTTTACCATTGCCTTCTACGGCGAAACCGGCGCAGGCAAATCGACCCTCATCGAGACCTTGCGCATCCTGCTCCAGGAGCCTGGAAAGCGAGCCAGTCAGCAGGCGTTCCGCAAGCTGCGCGAGCAGTATGGGTTGACTGAAGAAACCCTGCAGCGGTTGCAACAGAACATCGAGCAAGCTGAAGCTCGGCTTGGCGAATTGACGCAGCAGCTGAGTGTCACATTGCAGCAATTCGAACAGCCTTTCAGGGAAGCCCAGAGCGCCCTCGACCAAGCCAACGCCCAATTCAGTGAGTTGACGCAACGGCTTGGCAGCGCACTTGAAAAACGCGAGCAATCGCACAAGCACACCCTTGCAGCCGTCACCCGCCTGCACACCCTTCTCGCCACGCGTAAAAGCACCGCCTCACTCTGGCAGACTCTGTTGAACCTGTTCAGAAAAATGCCGGAAGAGGTCGAGTTGAATAAGGCCATCGCGTCACTGACAGAGACCACTGCGGCACGCGACAGCGCTGCCGCGACCCTGGACGCCGAACAGCAGAACGCCGGGCAGGAGCGCCTTGTTCTGGAGCGGCAGCTGGGCGTGATCGCAACGTCGCGCGACGATACCTGTGCGGCGCTTGCCGCCCAGCAGGCAGAGGCAGCACACCATCAGCGAACTCTTGTCCAGCAGCGCCTGGAAAATGAAACCCAGCTGGCACACTTGCTGGCGGAACTGCAGGTTCATGCCGATGGTGAAATCATCGGTGACGGCAGGGCCGACTTTACCCGAGAGACACAGCGCTATGAACTCGAGCTGGACGGCCAGCCCTTCGCTCTGTTGGATGTACCCGGTATCGAAGGCAAGGAAGGCCTGGTACTCGATCAGATAGAACGTGCCGTCCAGACAGCTCATGCGGTGTTCTATGTCACCAACCAGCCCGCACCGCCACAAACGGGCGACGGCCAGCACCAAGGCACACTGGAAAAAATCAAACAGCACCTGGGAGCTCAAACAGAGGTATGGACCATCTTCAACAAGAAGATCACCAGCCCCAAGCACTCGCTGACTGACCGCCCACTGATCTCCAACGACGAAAATACCAGCCTTGCTGGGCTTGACGAGAAGATGGTCGAGCAGCTTGGCAAGCACTATCAGGAGGTGTTCCCGCTAAGCGCGCTGCCTGCATTCCTTGCCTCGACCGACCACCTCGCGCCGGGGTCGCAGGATGCCAAACGCCGCAGCAAGGTGCTCGCGGACTTCGGTGCCGACGAGTTACTGGAAAAGTCCCGCCTGCGCGCCTTCCTGCAGCTGCTAAACAGTCGGTTGATCCATAATGGCAAGGCCAAGATCATTCGGGCCAACTTTAACAAGGCCAATGAGGCGCTCAACCAGACCACCGAAACACTCTCAAGCGTTCAGCAAACCCTGATCGGCCTGTCGAACAAGCTCTCCCAGGAAGAGCAAAGCGCCAAAAGTCAGTTGAACAGCAGCTTCCAGGCGCTGAAAAAACGTCTGGAGGCTTGCGGCGAAACCTTGATTGACGACTTCGCCAGCAACGTGCGTAACAGTGTCTACGCACGCATTGAAGACGATATCAGCAACGATGCCTTCAAGAATGCCCTGAGTGACCACCTCGATACCCAACAGCGACAGCTGGGCAGGCAACTGCCCAAGGAAGTGATCGCAGAGGTCGGCAAATTCCAGAACGCGGCCGAGGATATTCTTGCGCGCTTCGAAAAACATGCCCAAGAGCTGACCGCAAGCTACGCAAAGCTCGGCAGCATGCGATTTAACGAGCATTTCAACCTCAACATAAAGATCGACAACGGCATCAAGGTTGCGGGACTGCTGGCCAGCCTTGTCGGTATTGCCGCGGCACCGTTCACAGGCGGGGCCAGCCTGTGGCTTGTTGGGGCCTCTGTACTTACCGCACTGGTCTCGATCGGCAAAGCATTATGGAGCGCGCTCAGCACGGACTACAAAAAATCCCAGCAACGCCAAGCCCTTGATAAAAACCTGCGCAGCGCCACCGAGCAATTGCGCGACACGCTGCGTGTTAGCCTGGAAAATGCCCTGAGGGAAATGCAGGGGACTATCGACCAGCTCGACCTCGCATTGGAAGCGCCTGGTAAACAAGCCGCTAATCAGGTGCATACGCTGGCTCGCTCGACCAACCGCCTAAAAATCCTCTCCCGCCAAATCGAAATCGCAGGAAATCTGTAATGGAAAACACTCTCAAGACGTTCAAAGCCCAACAGACAAGCGCGCTGACGCTGCTCGACAGGCTGAAAGATTTTCTCGGCCATGGCGCGCAGGCCGGAGTACCGATTGACCCTACTTTGAGCAGCAAATTGCAGAATGTCATCAACAGCGTGTCTGGTGAAAAACTCAAGGTCGCGCTGATTGGCGGGTTCTCTGAAGGCAAGACTTCGATTGCGGCGGCCTGGATGGAGAAGCTGGACAGATCCAGCATGAAGATCAGTCACCAGGAGTCTTCCAATGAGGTGAAAGTTTACGAAGTCGACGAAGACTTTGTGCTGATCGACACCCCAGGGCTGTTCGGCTTCAAGCAACAGGAAAATGCCGAAACTCACACCATCGAGAAGTACAAGGACATCACAAAAAAGTATGTGAGCGAATCTCACCTGGTGCTCTACGTGATGAACTCGACCAACCCCGTCAAGGAAAGCCACAAGGATGACCTGACTTGGTTGTTCCGCACACTGGACCTGCTACCGCGCACAGTTTTCGTCCTCAGTCGCTTCGATGAAGTGGCCGACGTGGATGACGAGCAGGACTACCAGGCCAACCTGCAGGTTAAGCGCGACAACGTGACAGGCCGGCTTCGCGAACAGATCGGCCTGAGCGACCAGGAAGCGGCCGAACTGTCCATTGTCGCTGTGGCTGCCAACCCCTTCGACATGGGTGTGGAGCACTGGCTGGACAATCTCGAGCAGTTCAAGGCTCTGTCGCATATCACCATGTTGCAGACGGCCACCACAGGAAAGATGCAGCAGAACGGTGGAAGCGTCGCGCTGGTCAACGAAATGCGCGCCAGCGTTATCCGTGACGTGCTCAGCAACCAACTACCCGTTGCCATCGAGAACGATCAGAAGGTTTCCCTGGAGGTCGATAAGCTCGACGAGCTCAATGCTCGCCTGGGCAAACAGTTGACAATTACCGGGCAGCAAATCGAACACGCACGCATCAGCTTGCGCGAGTTTGCCACTCGCTACTTCTCCGACCTGATCCTGCAAGCCAAAGGTTGCAGCCTGGAAACCTTCGCTGACTTCTTCGAGCGAGAGGTCGGTGCCGAAGGCATTATCTTGTCTACCCGCCTGCAGAATGAATTCAGCCGCCAGACCCAGTCGATCACGCTTGAGGTCGAAAAGATGCAGGTTGGCTTCGATAGCGAGGTCAACCACTTCAACACCACCGTCAAAGCCTTGGGCAAACAAGGCATCAACCACGTGCTCAAAGGCAACCTGATCAACAACACCACGGTACTGGCCGCACGTGATGGCCTCACTACGATTGCCAAGACGGTGGGTATGGATATCGGCAAGTACCTGAAGTTCAAACCATGGGGCGCCGTGAAGTTTGCCAAAGGCGCCAACGGGGCACTGGCCTTGGTCGGTGTGGCCCTTGAGGCTTGGGACAGCTGGGAGCAATACAAGCGCGAAGAAGCATTCAAGAAGACCATTGCAACAATGGTCGACAACTTCGAACAGCAGCGTCAGGACTTTCTCGCTCTTGTGAACTCCGAGCGCTTCAAGGAGGAGTTCTTCCCCGACTACCTGCTGCTCAATACACGCCGACAAGAACTGCAAATCAATCTGGATGAAAGCCGTGTACGTCAGCAGCGCTTTCAAGCATGGCGCGTTGAAGCTGAGGCCATCGACGCAGAATTCAGAAGATTGAACTGACTCTGCTCAGGTGCCCGGAGCAGGATGCAACGGGCGCCTGAACGGCCAGAGCTAATCCACTATCGAATATCAGGTATTTGCGAACGGAGTTGTAAGTTACGACATGCGAGAAATGGCGAGCGCCATCCTCAATGAACAAGGTCGGTATCCCGAGTTAATCGAGATTTCGCTAGCCCACGTCGATAAAGATGAGGTACACAGTACCTACAACCGGGCCGACTACATTTAGCGCAGATGCCCGATGATGGCTTAGTGGGATTTTATTGGCACAGCCCCTCAACTTCCGGGATATGCCAGCTCGATCTGCTGATCGAACTCCCCGTCATACCCGCAATACTCACGCGGAATGCGCTCGACATCCTCCGCAATTTGCACAATAACCTGACGCAATTCCAGTCGATCAAACCATCGAGCAGGAATCGCTGCAGCACCATACTGTGCCCCCAACAAGTGCCCGGCGATGAGCCCGGTACTGTCACTATCACCGCCGTGATTCACCGCTCTGATCACGCCCTCTTCAAACGAGGAGACTGCCAGGGCGCACCACAATCCGATAGCCAGCGTTTCTTCGGCGACCCAGCCACTACCGAGCTCGCCTATTCGTTGCGCGGTAGGCTGGTAGCCCTCGTAAAAGAAGAAGAGAACACGCTCAATGAGGGCTCGTGTTTCTTCCATACCGGGAACTTGACCGTATTGGGCCAGGCTCTGAGTGATCGCGTGTTCCAGGCTGTCTTGTCTATCGACAATGCGCTGGAGAATATCGGCGAAAAGCCCGGCCGCCAGATAGCCTGTAGGATTTCCGTGGGTCAGGCGCCCTGACTGGGCAGCGTAGTCAAAGGCGTTTGCAAAGAAGGCGCAAGGTGCGGCTCGCATCAGGGCACCACAGCCTTTGCTGTTGTTCTCGGCCACTGCGCCCAGCCGGGGACTGGCCTTGAGTGCAGTGAGACAGGTAGTACCAGGCCCGCGACGAGACCAGAGCACCGGTTGCTCGATCAACCATCCGTCCCGATCAACCGGTATCACAGCAGCATGGCCCTGGGTTATCAGCCAGCGCAGTAATGAATGATGGATAACGCCAGGGACGTGGCAAACCCCTCGTGAGCTACCGCGCACGTAGGCCCGTATCAAGCCTTCCGCGGTAAAGAGCATCATCTGAGTGTCATCGGTGATGGCGCCGGTGATTCCGTAAGCCGGAACAAAATCGATGATTCCCTGTGGACCGAACCTAGCTTCGATTACCGACCACTCGAGAAACTCCACTGGGGCGCCTAACGCGTCGCCAACAGCGCCTCCCAGCAGGCAGCCTTTGATCCGTTCAAGTCTGTTCATGTCCATTCCCTTATCCCTCAGCCGGGATCAATTCCTGCAAAATCACCAGCTTTCTTTGCAACTGCTCGATGTGCGCTTTTTCAGCGCGTAGCGCCGAACGCAACTCCCGGTTCTCTGCCTCCCAAATCCGCGCCCAGCGCGCATTCTTTTGGCATTCCAAGGCCATCTGCCAGAGCTCACGCACCCTTAGGTACTGCAGCAGAAGTACCAACAGGATTGCCCCCATCATCAACAAAGCCCCTGTCGAAAACACTTCCGACATATTCATGTCCACTTCCTTTCGTGACTTCAATTCATTGCGAATACCAGACACACGATATGTAGTGATTTATGACAGGTCTAGAATGTAGACTTATACAGGTAAAGTATTCGCGCACATGGAGAGGGTATGAAACGCAAGCAATCTATCGAGCAGGTACGCTGGGATCTGGCACTACGCTATCGCTTAATTGAGACCGTTGCCTGGTGGGAGGGCCGGTTGACCACGGGACACTTGATGCAGAGCTTCGGTATCAGCCGCCAGCAGGCGTCCAAGGACATCAACACCTACATCACGGAACATGCGCCTAAAAACCTTACATATGACAAAAAAATAAAAGGCTACGTGCCCGGCAAGGCGTTCACGCCGCTGTTCATCGACGACAGTGCAAGCGCCTATTTGCACCTGCTCTACCAGAACAACGAACGCGCTCCTCACATTGATGGGCTCGCCCTGGCTTACGCTCACACCAAGGTGCTGGAAGTCCCGGATCGCCCGATCCGGCCGGAGGTCCTGCGCCCATTGCTCAAGGCCTGTCGCGATGGTTTGCGCCTGGAAACCGAGTACGTATCGCTCAATACACCGAACGTGGAAATTCGACTGATCGCCCCTCACACACTGGTCTACACCGGTATGCGCTGGCATGTGCGGGCTTACTGCGAGAAGAACGGCCAGTACCGCGACTTTGTACTCAGCCGCCTGCGGGGCCAGCCGGATTTGCTCGACGAATCGCAGAACACTCGTGAGCTGGATGAAGACTGGAATACCGAGATACCCGTCATTTTTGCAGCCGATGGGCGGCTGAACGCAGCGCAGAAGTCAATCATCGAAACCGACTTTGGC
The DNA here is from genome assembly GCF_002000165.1 of Pseudomonas sp. C9. Taxonomy (NCBI): domain Bacteria; kingdom Pseudomonadati; phylum Pseudomonadota; class Gammaproteobacteria; order Pseudomonadales; family Pseudomonadaceae; genus Pseudomonas; species Pseudomonas sp. C9. Next base: position 2,263,031 of record NZ_MPAK01000001.1, read on the forward strand.
ATGACTGATGGCCAGCTGGTGGTGCCCAGTCGTAGAGCGCTGGTGAAGTATGTATTGCAACGCTATCAGATCGACCCGAGAAATCAGGCCACTAACCCCGAGGCACAGCAAATCGTAGCAACCAACCTCAAGGAGTTGCGTCCCTGGCTCATGAATGACTGACGCGCATCTCCCTTTTCCAATGTGCTTCGTTCATGGTCGAGTGTGGGCTAGCGGTCATTGTGGCCAGTCCACGTTCTGCCAGGCCAGGAGCACACTTCGAGCCAGGTTTACCTGATAGATGTAAAAGCCCCTTGGGATTGCTATGCACGACGAACAGGGGCGCTGGCAACCGTTCCATACCTGACAGCCATGCACAATCCGTTAACCAGGCTCATGTCGTGCGGAGTCAGACAACGAATGGCTGTCAGATCAGGGCTGGCGACAATACATGCCAGTGACTTCGCCCGACTGACGGCCACATTCAAGCGGTTCTTCGAGTACAGAAAACCAATGTCTCGGGGCAGATAATCTTCATTCGAGGTCGCCATCGACACGATGACGATCTCTGCTTCCTGCCCCTGAAACTTATCCACAGTACCGACTCGAGCACCCGCTGGCAGCACTTATTTCAACAATTGCACTTGCAGGTTATAGGGGGCTACTACCAGGATGTTTTCGATGCAGATCTCGTGCTCGACGCCCTTGTTATCCACATAACGCTGGCGCAAGAAGTAACCTTCAGCTTGATCTTTACACATCGCAATCCTCGCACTGAATGAGACTTTAGCTAAACGGTCGCGCCAGCTTGGCCTTGAAGATTTCCAGCCCCGTCGCAGGCCGGACATCCAGGTCGACATGCTGGCATGCAGGGCAAGCTGAAAACCAGTCTTTGCCCTCACGCAGCGCATCGCTGGGTGGCACAGTTGTTTTATGCCAATGGCATTGGGGGCAGGTAAATGTGAAGGGATGTGGTGGCCAGGGCATTAGAGAAGAACCTGTTGGTGGTGGAAAAAACGCGGTCGACAGTACCGCAGTTGTCAGGCCGATTCAGCCGCTCGTTTTTCCAGCGCCTGTTTCATCTCCATGTATTCACGGAAGAACTCGTAGCCTTTCTTGGCTACGACGATGAAGCCAACAATTGCGAACAGATTTTTCATGGTGCAGCCTCTCGGGGTTACAGATCTCAGTAGCTCGGGTCGATGAAAACCATCGCTTTGCCTGTTGATGAGAGAAGCATGAGGGGGCTTCGCGACAAGGAGTGTCGTGATCGGCCGAGTCGACAGTTTTCGCTGAGAACCGCATCCTGGGCCCGAGCGCCATTCCGGATGCGGTGTTCAGAGCGAGGTTGTTGAGTTACCAGATGCACCTGCATCGTTACTCGGTTTCGTGTTTACTGGCGAGGCTCTGGAGCAACACGGTTTTCATTTGTTCGCAATGCGTACGTATAGCGTCGACATCCCAAGATGTTGTTTCCATCATCAGATACTGCTTGACACTATCGATGCTGTTGTTCTGATAAAACTCTTTCTTCGCCATAGGCATGAAATTGCTCAAACGAGAGTTCTTGCTGTGGCTGATCAGGCATAGATTACCGAATGAATTAAGCGTGTCAGCGTCGAGCTGAACTTGTCCGTCTAATGGGTGCTGCGGGTAGTAATGCTCTACCGAACTACGGAAGGTGAATTCATAGGATTTAACCGGCTCGCTTGCGCCGTGCTCAAGCCAAAGCAGGTAGTCCAGAAAGTTGAACACCAGGTTGTTTTCAATGTTGCCAAACGTCAATCTGGACTCAAATTTCTCCGCCGTAATGCTTTCGCGGCGTGTCTGACATCCACCCTTGTTCTGATAGATGATCGCGTAGTACTCCAGGCCAGCCTCTGGAGCGAGAAAGCGGTCAAAGACAAACGCCTTGACGACCGACTCCATGTGTTGAAGATAAGCTTGAGCGTCAATCTGATCAGCATGAAACAGGTGATGCAGCGCCGCATTCAGCCAGTGTTTGTAGACCAGCGTTGGCGTAGAAACATGAAATGCCGACAGCAGCATCAGAATGCGACGGTTGATGCCTTCATTACCGTCCTCTTCGCCGAAGGTATTCACATAACTTCCTCGACCAGCGCGGCTGCGCTCACCGCCCTCATTCCACTTGAAGCGTTTGAGGCTCCAGCCATCAGCGCCCTTGATGAACTCGCGCTTGATTACATACTGGTCAAACAGATACTTGCAGCGCAACAGGCTGAAGGTAAAACGCTTCACCGCGGCCACTGGGTCGGGTTGTTTTAATACGTACTCTTCAAAGGTGTCGAGCAGGCGTTTGTCATCCAGAGGGATGTCCGCTTGGATATCGACGCGCAGCACATGCAACAGGAAGTTCGGGAAGTTGATAATCGTGTTGAAACGCTCTGGCGAGTCCTCACTTGGCTCATCCTGCTTCGCAGCGACCGGTGCCTTGGCAATGATCTGATCAAGGGTCAAGCGAGTGTCCTGCTGGGCAGCCACCTCTTGCGTACTGTGCAACGCAGCCCGAAGCGAATCGAAGTCAGCGAGTTCAAACCGTCCCCAGTTCTTTTCGCCAAAAATGCTGCCACGCTGGCCAGGCGTGAAGCCCATTTGCACATAGCGCTCCATGTTGGCACAGGCTTCCCACACTGCGTGCAAGCAATTCTGACTCCGCTCGCAGCCCTGCAACTTCTCCATCATCCGCGCCTTGAGCACTTCGTGCTTTTCCAGCTGCTCACCGCGGTTGTTCATAATCTCGAAGTAATGGTTCAGGTCCGTATCAGCCGGTACCTTAACCCGCATGATTTGTACGAAGTCAAACAAGTAGTCGGCGAATTGCTGAGGCGAAATTCCCTTCTCCTTCAGCTTCTGAGGCAAGACTTTCTGGATCAGCCGATAGCCATTGAGGATTCCGGTATTGATCTGCCTCTCGACCAATACCTCGGCAGGATCGTCGTTGAACTTCCCCTCGAAGATGGCCTCAAAGGTCGCGCGCGAATGTTCGCGGCTGTCAAAGTGAATGCTCAAAGTCGAATACCAGGCGAGATCCACCAACCGGGTGTTTTTCAGATACGACGTCAACAACGACAGGGTCGTCAGCCGCTGTTGGCCGTCAATGGTTTCAAACACCGGGGTTTTGCTATCCGGGCGCTCATACACCACCAGAGTGCCAATGTAGTAATTGCGCGCTTTATCAGAGGTCATTGGCAGGTAGTCGATCACGTCCTGAATCAGCTGAGTGATCTCACCCTCCTCCCAGGCGTAATTACGCTGATACATCGGGATAACATACTCAACGCTACCGCTCAGCAGCGCTTTGATGGAAAGCTGGCTGATTTCATTACTCATAATATTTCATCGCCTTGAACAGAGCCTCGATCTCACCGGTCCTGGTTGACTTCGTACCGCTCATCACCGCCAGGCTGCAGTTGGTAAAGTCGGCAGGACGTGTGGCGTCTTTGATCAACCTGAACAAATTGTTCTCCAGCACGTGGTTATCCATGCTTGCCAGCTGCACTACCTGCATCTTCAGGCGCAGGCTATAGGCCCAGATGAAAACCTTTTCGATGGCGCGGGAGATATCCGCGTGACCAAACTTGTCGATGTAATAGATCAACAGGCAATCGAACATCGCCCGTACATAACAATCGCCGGTTCGGGTTCTTGCCGGGTAAGTGTTGAGGGTATCCATGATAGTTTTCGCATAGCCATCGAGCCCTTCAGCCCCCACCAGTTCATGCCCGTTCCAGGACTCGGCGCTGATCCGCGCCACTTTGCTCTGGTAGTGACTGATCAGCTCAAAAAAGCGCCGACCATTGATGATGAGCTGGTCCAGATGGAAGGGAAAACCGAGCTCGCGCGAGTCGATCTTGCGCTCGTACTGCCCGTTGTAGTTATCGACAAAATGGTGGGCGATGCGCAGTTGCTCCACATAGGGATAGCTGGCCACCGTGTCGATGTTCACGCCCTTGAACAAGTCGCTGTCATCTTTGCTGAAGTAACGAGCAGAAACCCCTTTCGACCAGTTGCGGATGCGGTACAGGTACTGGGAGAACAGTGTGGCCAACTCCTTGGAGTCGCTGTTCTCCCAACGCGCTACAGTTGCCGCCTTCAATGGCTCGTCATGCGGGCCGAACTCACGCAGATGATAAGCCTTGAGCAAATCATGGGGCTCCAGGTCCCGGCCCCGCGCATTCTGCGAGTCGAAGAATTGGAAGGCTTCCGACACATCGTTCAAGGCCACGGCCACGACCTGGCACTTGTTCAGGAAGAAGTCGATATGCACCTCGGTGAAGTCCGCACGGGAAACGATGCGGGCCACCTCAAGGTAATTGCTGTGGATGTTCTTCTGCGAGATCTCGCTGCTAAAGCTTGGGTTCACCATCGCTTGCTCAAGTTTAAGCAGGCGCTCTTGCAGGTCTTTGCGTTCGAGCTTTTTTTCTTTGTTACGCTGAATCAACGCACGGGCCGCCAGCAGCAGGCTGACAGTCCGCTGCTGGCCGTCGACGATGTTCCTTGTCCCACCCTCTTGATGAAAAACGATAGTGCCCAAGCGGTAGGCGGACTTGTCCTTGTGGATGGCGATATCGGAGAACAGTTGGTTGATATTCTTCCCGGTCCACTTGTAGGGACGCTGGTACTGGGGAACATCCAGCGCAGAATCCATAAGCAGTTCATAGACACTGACGATCTTGCTGGATAGTTCAGTGGGTTGCGGCAGGTGAATCGCTTCCGTGCTCAGATTGGTCATAGCAGTCGGGTTCTTCCGGTTAGGAGTTCTTGCATCATGCCTTGCTCAGGAGAGCGGGTTAAGGTGGGCAGCAGACTCGGATGCTGCGCACAGTAAGCCGCTGAGCTTTCGGCGCCAATACTGGACGTGTGCACAGGTAAGCAATCCACTCACAGGTTGTACCAGACAAGCGCCACTTGGCTGGTTTTTGCCTATTTGCAAATCCGAGCAGGAACTTACCTGTACTTATATTTGACATATCGCCAAGCAACGTTTTCCTGCAAGTCGGGCTCAGCGTGTTTTCAGCAGCGCCTCAAAGTCCGAAGCCTGAATATCCGAAGCCCCACTCAACATGTCCCGCGCCAACGCTCGTCGTTTACTCAGCAACTCATCCAGCGTCGCTTCAAACGTCGGCATCTGCGCATCCCGAACCGTCGGGTAGTACACATACACATCCTTCTCCTGCCCAATCCGGTAGGCCCGATCCGTCGCTTGATCCTCCTTGGCCGGGTTCCAGCAACGGGTGAAGTGAATGACGTGGTTGGCTGCCTGCACGTTCACCCCAAACCCGACAGCGATGGTCGATAGAATGATGACTGCGAATCCCGGCAGCTCCTGGAATTGGTCGATCAGCCGCTGCCGGCTATTCGCACTCTGGCTGCAGGTACTGGTATCGCCGTTGATGACGGTTGCCCGAAACCCGAAATGCTCCTGGATCGAGTGCTGCAACTCCCGCTGAATATCACGCAACTCGGTAAAGACAATGACCTTGTCGCCATTTCCAGTTCTTTTGATCGATTCAAGGGTCTGCATCAACCATTGCAGCTTCGGCGAGTTGTCGCGCAATCGCTTGTCTGGCTGAACGCTGTAAGGATGAGCACAAATGAGCTTGAGCTTGTGCAGCAACCCGAGCATGCCGGAAGTCTTTTGATCGAGCTGTTCTTCAATCTGCTGCTTCTGGCTGTACGCGGATATTTCGGACAGGTACAGATTGCGTTGCAAGGCATGCATGCTAAGTGAACGGCATGCTGTGTCTTCGATTTTGGCGGGCAGGTCTTTGGCAATGTCCTGCTTGGTTCGGCGCAAAGTCTGCGGATCGATAAGCCCTCGAAGGCGCTCCAGGGCAACCGTGTCACGCTCCAACGCGGCTTCGATTGGGCGCTGATACTCGCGACCGAACTGGTTCAAACCACCTAGAAAACCTGGTTGAATGAAGTCGAACAGACACCAGAGATCGATCAGGGTGTTCTCGACAGGCGTACCGGTACACGCCACTCGAAATCTCGCAGGAATGGCTTTGATCGCTTGAGTCACCAGTGCCGCGGGGTTCTTCAGCTTCTGCGCTTCATCGCACACGACGATCGACCACTGCTGGCGCGCTAGGGAAAACTCCTGATCGCGAAGTGTCTCGTAAGTCGTCAGGACGATTCGGGCGCCGCCCATCCAACCCGGGCGCAGAAGATTCTTGATGCCTTTTGCTTTCAAGTCGGCGGGAATTTCTTCCTTCTTGAACTTAACTGCGCTCAAGGCTGAGCCATACAACTTCAGCACTGGCAGCGCATCAGCGAAGAAGAACCGATGAAGCTCTCGCTCCCAGTTATCAAGCAATGAAACTGGGGCGACGATCAGTGTCGGTTTGTCTTGTGGATACTTTTCCAGGTACCAGACAAGGAAGGTGAGCAACTGGATCGTTTTTCCAAGCCCCATGTCATCAGCGAGCAAACAACCTGACACGTCCGAGGGGGACAAGCGGAACAAATGCTGCAACCACGCGACGCCTTGAAGCTGGTGCTCACGCAAGACGACCTCAGGCTTGAGCAAACTGGGCAACTCTGGCGTTGCGTCCAAAGCGGCGCGTAATGCTGCCTGGCGAATCTGAACGTAGGTCGGTTCATCAATGTTGTGGCCGATTTGCAGTACGGCGCGGCCAACCTTTTCTTGTGGCCGGACAAGGCTGGTCTCGACAGGGGAGATCTTCTTGGACCAGGCAGCAAACAGTTGCTCGGCGGCGGCAATCGAGAGCGGTGTTTCGGACTCTGGCAAACAGACTGTTTCATCACCGGCAGCGCGAGCTTCGTCCAATCGCTGCTCAAACGCTTCAAATTGAGCGCGGTCGGATGGATCCCAACGTCCGAGGATTTCTGCGTCAATACCCAGCGCGGCCACATCCTTCGGTAACCAGTTCTCGGTCGCCTCTTTGACCAGGAAAGGCGAAGTAATTTTTTCCGCTTCCCCGATGCCAGTCACACGGTCGCCATAAAGAGACAGGTCCAGGACGGAGTCGAACTCAATACCGGCCGCTTCGTTTTGCCAACGCTTAAGCAGATCGCTGATGCCTGCCAACTGGCGCAAATCAAAATCGCTGAGTTCCAGCTCATAGCCCTGCCAGAAACCAGCTGGCATTCCAGCGGCTAACTTCAGTTGCAATTCATGCACGAACGGCGCGAGCTCATAGGCCGCTTTGAATTCAACTTCGATGGGCGCTTGCGGCGTTGGAGAGATCGGTTCGAGAGTCAGATTTACCTGCTCGATGCGCTGTCCCGCTTCATCCAGTTTGGGCTCCAGATGAAAGCGATGAAAGAAAATCCCAGCCTCGGCCAGGTCGTCTTCATAAGTCTCAGCATCCAACACTTGCGCGGCACTTTCGCCGAGTGCGCTGTAAGGGTTGCGGACGAAAGAAAGAGCATCGTCGCCAGCGACCCGACGCCCGGGCAACGAACGTACGTAGTCCAATACAGATTTGACTTCGGGATCAATCAGGACGTGTGTCAGCGATCCATCATCACTAGTCACCCGATATCGATCCTGAACCTGATTGGCACCGTCGAAACTTTCAAGCCAGTTTGCCGGCTGGCCTTCGAAGCTTGGTTCCAGCTCGATAACAGGCGTATTACCTACTGTCGATTTTCGCGGATTGAGTCGCAAGCTTTCAGGTTTGATAACGACGGTCTTATCCAAGAAGCCATCCATACCGGCACCAGCCTTGCGCGCCAACTTCCTGATGCTAGCCCAGCCAATCTGGTTAGTTACTTCACCCGGCTCATTTTGTTGAGCCAGGTAAAGTTGCCGCACCGCACCGGTCAGTTTCCACGACGATTTGGGCAGAATTTCCACTGTTTCGTGGTACTGGATGATGGCACCCGTACGCTGCACCTGTACATTTGCGTTGGACTGCGGGTCACGCCATCCACTGATAGCGACCTTGAAGTCGTCGGAGGCAAGACTGCCCTGGCTGCTCAGTTGAGGGATGAGAGTTGTCTGTGGTGGTAACCCCAAAAGCGGCAGACTTGATAAATGCTCCGGCTCATCAAGCAGCCGATAGAGTTCATCCCACGTCAGAAGCCAGCGATCGCTCAGTTGGGAGACGAACTCCTCCTCTTCCAACTGATCCAGATAGCTTGCCAGCGGCCAGGACTCTACGTTTTCCGCCAAGCTCAAGGAATAACAAATGCCCTGCTCTTCAATTGAAAAAGCAGGTTCAGTATTTTCTACCGGCGAACTCGGCTGCAGGCCAATCCCCTTTAGGAAACGCTTGAGCATTACTGCCTCCAGAACCGGAGTGGCTGGTGATTGACGGGCTTGAAGCCCAGGCGTTGGAGCGCAGCAACGGCGGCCAGGTCGTTGTTGTCAAGCTGGACCTGAAACGCACCGCCGCGCGCGCGCTGGTCATAGACTTTGTGTTTGACTGACTTCAGGGCGTCACGGACTTGGTCTTCAAAAGCCATGGGTTTGGATGCCCCTAGAGTGCCGGCCTGACTCTGCACGCGAATGCCCAGTTTTCCGAGAGAGTCGTCAAACTTGAGAAGCCACCCTTCTATTCGAGTTGGTTTACTAGGCGCCGGCGTATGCAGCATTCGAGCCTTCGCGCGATGAGGCTGCTTCAACTCAGAGGTCAGCTCAAGTTGAAACTTATCCGGATCGAAGGGCGATTTGTCGGATTCGTACACAAAACAAGCATTGCCCGTCCCGGAAAACTCAACAAAGAAATAGTTTCCGATCTGCATGACAACAGCGTTGTTGCGGCTGGAACCCCCTACCAAACGACTCAAGCGCCCTTTGTTCTTCTCACGGAAATGAACGAAGTCCCGTCCGCCGTCATTCCACGCATCCGCCCCCATAACAATTCGGGTGTAGCTCATTTGGTTGGCAAATCGCAGCCAATAGTGCAGACGCGATTGATCAACCTCGGAGTCTCCCTTCAACAGGTTGAAGAAGTGCTCCAGATCCTCCTTCGCGAACCACGCCACGACCATCGCACAGACGTCTTTTTCAACATACTGCAGCCAGCTGTTTTGCCTGGAGCGGATCTGAGGGCTGCCCCAATTGTCGAGTGCAACCTGTTTGAGCAGCGACGACGGCTTTTCTCGATAGGCGGCTATGTGATAACGCGACAGACATGCACTCAGAATGTCGTTCATGTACCGCGGATGCTGCCGACCGATATCGACAAGGTCCGCTAAGCGCTGAGAAAACTCGGCGTCATCCAACAGGAAAATACGAGAGATCAATACGTTAAAGATTCTGCGCCACAGCCAACTGCTGTCAGGGATCTGCGCGATCGTCTGCAATGCTGAAAGGTCGCTGATTTCCCCCTTGAACATCTGGTCACCCAGCCTGGCACCTGCCTGCTCGGAAAAAAGCTCCTGGTGCTGCTGGACGATATGCACCCATTCCTTCTCGCGTTTTTGCTGGCCTCTGACGCAGTCGAAGCCAAGCTGAACGTCTTCACGCAACAGACACCAATTGGCGTTCTTGTCAGGCGTGGCGGCCTCGTACCCGAAGTAACTGAAACACAGCGCCAACCAATCCCGACGACTCAGCCTTCGTTTTTCAATACGTTGATGGATTTCTTCGTGCACTCGGGCATAAAGCTGGTCATCGTCCAGTATCGGCCCGACTCGCTCACTCTTGTCCGAGAGGCCGGCGAAGACCAAGCGCCATTCAGAGGCGTTGAGCGGGAGTACATTACGGAATTTGCTTATCGCAGCACGGCGCTTTTCCTGAGGTGGCGGTAAGGCCTTTTCAGCGCGCTCGAATCGCTCATAAAGATCAATTCCCGCAGCACCCAGACGGGGGAATCGCGCCAACGGTTCTGGCGCCGGCCCCGTTCGATGCGTGGAAAGACTCAGGTTAATAGCGGCGGAAAGCCTCGCGATTGGGCTAGTCATCGGCTCATCGCCAACTGACACTTTTCCATATCGGTGTTGTTGAACACCGGTACCTCTGGCTTGAGGTTGTCCTCCTTTTCCTTCAAGCCAAAGAACTGCATGCGCAACTCCACTCGCCGGCTTTCTTCTTTGGTGTCCTTTGCATTGTTGAACGACACACCGCCCGCCAGGAAAATCGATCTGATTTGCTGTTGGTGCTCCGGCGACAATCCGACTTGGAGCGGGCTGCGGCTATCGAGCAGGCTGCACATCACCCACTCTGAACGCTGCAGTGAAAGGTGCAGGTTATAAAGATAAGAGCCGTCGGTGTCTGTCGATCCCTCGATAACAACCTGTTTGAACCATTTTCGGCCTTCTTCACTGTTAGCCGCGTCCAGAATCATCGGCACAACCTCCTGAAGTGCCGACTGGCCATCGTTGCTCAGCGCGTACTGGTTATGCCCAAATCGGCCAGCATCGCCGAAGCTAATCCGGTTGTCCTTACAGTCCACAACGATGGTTTTACTGGCAGTCTTCGCCTTAAGGCTCAGGTGCTCGCAGATCTGACTGATGTCCCTATTACGTTGCTTCTCTCCTTGCTCCGCTTGGTTAATACGCTGCGTCACAGAACTCAAAGCCGCCACCATGACCACGAGAAAGAGAATCATCATCGCGGTCATTAAATCAGCGAAGGATATCCAGAACGGTTTCTCTCCCTCGTCTTTTGAACGGACAACCGAAGGCATTTGCTTACCAAACATCGACTAGCCTCCGTTACTGCCTGATTCGTTCCATGATGTCGCCGAAGTCTTCGAGACTTTCCTTGACCCCTTCTACACCGCCAGCGAGGCTCTTGACTGCTTTATCGAGCTCGGCATCCAGACTACCCAGGGTTTGTCTCAATACCCGATCCATACCATCACCGAACTCTTTGAAGCCGTTACCCAGCACACCACTGATGTTTTCCAGGTACTCATACACTTCACGGTTAAGCGCCTGCATCCGCTCGCTTTGAACCTTCAGGTCCTGGAGATATTGGCTGCGGCCGCTGGCCTCCCCTTGTGCACTTGCGACAACCCCTTCGATGACCGCGAGAGTTTTCGCCAGCGCTTCACGATTGTTTCGATAATCCGCGACCACGGTGTTCAACTCACGTGATGCCTGTGCAAGCTCAGTACCTGCGCCCTGAACTGTGCCCATCAGCCCCGCAGTCGACTCACTGGCTCGCGCAACGCTTTGTCCGGCCGTTTCAAACCGCTCAGCCGCCGCCCGCATCTTGTCTGCCCCTAGCTGCATGCTCTGCAAATGCTGCTCTGTTTGGGCACTCAATGCCTTAACGGTGTCCTGTGCAGACTTCTGTTGCTCTGACACTGTTTGCAGCAACGCCTTGACCTGTTCGTCAAGGCCGCCCACCAGGTCGCGGGTGCCTTTATGCAGGTCAGCCTGTGCAGCGCGGGTGGTTTGATCCATCTGCTGCTGGCCGTGCTCCAGTTGCTTGAAGACTGCCGAGAGTTGCTCACCCAGCACCTCAACGGAACCCGCAATTTTCGCCATGGTTTCCTGTTGACCTTGCCCGATGTTCTGCTTGATCGACTCAACAAAAGCCTGGAGATTCTCAGCCATTGCCTGTTGGCGAGCCTCGCTTTGAGCAAACAACTTCTCCAACTGCTCGGCCATTCGAGCACCTGCCCCCTCCCCTTCGTTGCCGATACGGGCAACCGAAGCCTGGAGATTCGCGAGCATCTCGTTCATCCCCACTTGCATGGCGTTCTGTCCGGCCTGCATATCGGAGAGTAACTGGGCAATCATGGTCGAGCTGTTTTGAGTCGATGACTCGCTAGCCGAACGCATATCTTGGATCAGCGTCGAAAAGCCCTGCTGCATCGACTGCATGGCGGCAACGGACTGACCCATCAGTTCGTGTAGACCGTTGAACTGTTGGCCGAACGTACCTTCCAGCTTGTTCATGAAGGCAACTAGAACATCCTGAAGAAGGTTCTGTACTTGCCCTGACTGATCGCCACTGGCGGCCTGAACCGCACCCGCGATAGCTTCAAGGGGGGATTTGAGACTGTCCTCAATCGCACTGCTTACCTGATCGGCCAACAATTGCCCAGAGTCACGGTAAGTCGTTGACAAGGTATCCGCTAATTTGAGGCTTTCGCGGACTTGGGTATCAACGAGGTTCTGCAGCATTTCCCGCAGATCGGTTACCAGGCTGTCCTTGAGCTGACGGGTTTGCACGGAGCTTTCAGCACTCGAGCGCACAAGCTCCGCTAGATATTCCTCACCGACACCGCTGTCGAAAAGCCCGTCGATGGTTTCGTTGAACGCTTCAAGGAGCCTGTAGCATTGGCCCAGACGCCACTTTTCAGTAATCGTGACGGCTATAGAGGCCATGATTGAAATAAAGGAGCCGATGAACGCAAACAACACGTCCTTGAGCAGCTTATCGACGCTGGCATTTACCTGCTCAGGGGTGCTTGGATCAAAATGCTGTAGGCCTAGCATCAAGCCGAAGAAGGTTCCGACAATACCGATGCCGGTCAAAATACCAGGCAGGTGTTTATAAAACTCGGTTCCCAGCGGGGTATCAACCACGCTTTGAGGTGAGAAAAAATGCGCGGCTCCGGCGGTGGCGCGCGACCGGACAAGAACCTGTTCGCCTTCTTGAAACTCAAACTGGTCGTGCAGCGTTTCAGCGTATTCGTGCCAGGAGTGCTCCAGCTTGCTTCCATTGAACAGTTGCTCCAATTCAGAGCGCCGTTGAGACGGGGCGAGCGCTTTCACACCGTGCACACGTTTAGTCAGTTTTTTCAGCTGACTGCTAAGTTTGAAGGATGGACAAAAATAACGGACAAAGTACCAAGCGCACAAAATGAAAACGAAGCCAACTACCGTTATTGGCGCGATCAGCTGCTCGGAGCTTGCTGCACCCCATAGATGCAACAGCGTCGAAAAATCCATACTTTCCGCCTTCAATTAAGCAATTTTTTGATGTTCAAGACGCCTGCGAAACCCACATTGATGCGTCAATAGCCAATCCCGCTGGCGATCGATGACAACACCTTGCTCGGCACGCGTTTTTCAGGGCACAACAAATTCGGAAAGGAAGGGCGGTAGTTTCACTACGGCTAATCAGAAACCTTCCGTGGACGAATGTTATAAAATAATGTCCTTATGCCAGCACCTTAGCCTGAGCCTTGATCATCGTAAAGCTGGACGCGATCAATGGATCCCTGATCTGAGAGATCCGATAGGCTTATCGGTGTGTGCTCTTCGACTACTGTACAAATCCCCTCCAGCCCCTCTGCGATTTGATCAGTGTCGAAAACTTTGATTCTGCTCAGCCAATTTGCGAACCATCAGTTCAATCCGAGCGACATCTTCTGCATCGTCTGCTTGTGAGTACTGCTCGCGCTGCCTATTCACATCCGCCTGCACCGCGCGCAATCCCCCCCGTTCCTCGACAAAACTGATGCTATCAATCAAGAAGCCTGTCCAGCTCCGGTGCTGGTAAAGCTTGTTGTCCACAAAATAGCTAAACCATTTCTCTTCCATTGCAGACGGAATGTAACCTTTGCGGATCGCCTCAGCGTCCTTAGGCCCAAGATAGAAATCCAAGGGCAAGGTCACAAAACGGTCCGGCATTTCCTCGGTCATCCAGTCTCCTTTGATGGCCCACCCGCTTGAGCCTCTTTGCTCAAACGCAATCACACCTTTGTAATTGACCTCCAGCCACCGCTGAGTGGCCTCGAGTATCTGCAGGTCACGCTGCCGGCCTACGTGGTTGGTGGTCATTTTTATCAACACCCGTGCTTCTTCGTAGCTTGCCCAGCGAATGCTTTGGGTCTCTTGACTGGCCGAACCATGCCCATGGTCGGAAATCATCAAGAAATATGCGTTGGTCGTGGTCCCACCCTTATAGACACCTGGTAGCACGCCAACGACCTTTGCATCGTGCCCAATTTCCCCTCGCACTCCGCGACGAGCAGTATGCTCCGGAGTCTCATCGCCCTGGGGCCGCGTTTTGGCGAATGTCCAGACATACCCATCGTAATGATTGGCTGGCTCGCGCAGGAGAACCTGACCACCGGAGTTCAAGAGGATGCCACCGTAAGCGGTGGCCTCAGGGATGACCCATGTCATGATTGCTCCTCGAGTTCTTTGAAGGTTTCATACAATTTGCTGGATCCTTCTATGTCGCATTGGCATCAATCGCCCAGAGCACTTTTTACATCCAAGTTCCAGCCCTTCATTGAGCTACGGTCAGCCCCGTGTTTGCGAATTTCCGCGCACATTAAGCCCCTGAGCCGCCGTCGCCAAGGCTGGACGTGCGCACAGGTAAACAATTCAAGCAGGCGTCCCTGACGACTCTGCGTCAGAATCGTAGGCTCGCTTACGCCGAGGCGTCTCCCGATGGCGAGGATTGGGTTGAGGAGTTGGAGCACGAGCGCATTTGCCGTACGCGACAGCAATAAGGCACGCGCCGACTCGCCAGAGCGAGTGAAGGAATGAACCAAGCGCCAGCAATCGCTATCAGTAGCCGTTGGTTCCGCTCAAAGGCGAAATCCGAAGTACAGCTGTGGAATTGAGCTTTGGTCGACGTAAAGGCAGGAATTTAAGAAGATTCGCGAATGGTATTCCATAAGGTATTCCAATAGAAAATCTAACCGAAAATAATCAATAAAAATCAATACGATACAGAATCAATTCAGATTACCCCGGCCCACCAAATACGAAGCAAGACAAAACCCGCCAAGTGCGGGTTTTGTTGCATCTGGGGTTTGGAAAATTGCGGAGGATTGTTGTGGCGTCCTGTCGACTCACGCCCACATCGGCGACTTATCAGCGGCATCCTCTCCGGCACTCTGCCGACCGCTCGAAATCCCTGATCGCTTGACCGACGCGTGGAGCGATTGACCCACTGGCAGACCACGTTCACGATCAGTACTTGATGTCCCGAGCTGTGCGACGGGTATCTTGCTTGGTACTGCGCTTGTCCTGGCGACACTCTACGTTGCTCTTGTCATTGCCCTTTCTACACTCATCCTTGGTTTGCCGGGCATCGGAACGCCCTTCCTGCCTGGTATCGCGAGCATCACGCCGTTGTTCACCCTGCTCGGTCGCGTAGGCGGGTAGCGTCACCCACTGCACGCCGGCGGCGATGAGCAGCGTCGCCAAGGCTTTCAAGTAGTGCTTGCGAATCATGATTTTTCTCCCATTTTTTATCGCTCAGTCGCTTCGTTTGCTCACCGAAGAACTCAGCGAAAACGTGTGTTACAGCGTGCGCTCACAACTCTCAAAGCACTTTGCGGTATGTGAAATCTGACGATATGGACAGACAGGCAGTGGCGCAAGGCTGTTATCTGCATGATTGCAAGATGGACATCGGTAACGACTCAGTTTGTTCTATGAAAACCCCAAGATGCGGGGTTACAGCCAACGTTGATTACGGATTTGACCGTGGGCTCATCACTGGATCGAACCGGCAGGCTGGGCAGCCCAACACAATCGGGCCTATGCTGGCGTTCTATTCGCAAGGAAGCCGCCATGAAATTCAAAATGCTGCTTGTCGCGTTAACCCTCTCCCTGACGTCTGGTTGCGCGTACTACAACGACCGCACCACGGACACCAACAAGAACGGGCGGATTGCCTGTGATGCCGAGCCGGCCAATCAGCCGGGCTGTTATACGAAGCAGTCGAAGGATTGGAATTGGGGTGGGTTGAAGTTTGGGGTCGGGGCTTCGAATTAGTTTCAGGTCCTACAGACGCCGGGGTTTTTGGAGAGATTTCCGACAGGTTTTGACGGTTGTAGGGTGGGAAGTGGAGTGGATAGGCTTTGTCGGTCGCTGCGCATCAGCGATCGGGTGTGGAATCCCGAGATAAACAAACTTGCCCCCATGGCATACTGCGGCGCTTTTTCAGCCGCAGTTTTAAGTTATGGCGGCTGTGCGTGGGAGGCCTTCGGGCCTGCCGGGTTTTGTCCGTTTATCTCGGTTATTCCACCCCGCGCACAGTTGCCACCCATTCGAGTGGAATCGGAGCAGTGGCAGCGCCTATGACTCAACGGACGATATTTGCCATGATTAAAGTAACCCCAAATCCGCCTACTGCGGACGACGCGCCCCCCTGCTCCATCCTCAAATCCCCCGCATCCCGCAAACCCAGCACGATGTTTTTCGTTTCGCCGGATATCAACGACGAAGACCTGTTGGCGCATGCCTGTGAGTCATTGGCTTCGGCGAGTGTGATGACGAGTAATTTTGCGGGGTATCTGGAAGGGCCGCATCGGCACACGGCGATGGCGATGGCGATGGCGATGGCGATTCAGCAGATTGTGATGCTGGCGGAACTGGCGGTGAACCGGATGCTGGATAACGTTGAGTTGCCAAAATCACCACACTGCTAGTCCCCTGTGGGAGTGAGCTGCTCACGATGGCGGTGTGTCATTCGATATCCATATTGAATGAACCATTGTCATCGCGGGCAAGCCCGCTCCCACATGGGTCAGGTGTATGACTGAAATTTCTTCATCACACCTAAACCACCTTCAACTCCACCTCAACATGCCCACGGGTCATCCGCGAGTACGGGCACATCTGATGCGCCGCCTCAGCCAGTTCACGCTTCACCCCCGCCTCCAGCCCGGGAATGTTGACGTTCAGCCGGACCGCCAACTGAAAGTCCCCGGCACTGGTTTTACCCAGATCCACCTCTGCATCCACCGAGGTATCTTCTGGCAATTTGATTTTCATCTTGCCCGCTGCCACCTGTATCGCGCCGATGAAACAGGCTGAATAACCCAGTGCAAACAGTTGCTCCGGGTTGGTGCCGGGCTTACCCGAGCCGGGGGAGCTGAAGGTGACGTCCAGCTCGCCGTCGCTGGATTTGCCAGTGCCGGTGCGGCCGCCGACGGTGTGGGTTTTTGCGGTGTACAGAACGGTTTCCAGTGCAGTACTCATGGCCGTGACTCCTGAAGGGAAGCGACAGAGTAGGCAAGCCTAGCAGTGCAATCCCTGTTCACAGGTGACGTTGGTCGGATGAAAAAAAAGGCACTGGGCGATCATCGCCAGTGCCTTTTTTGTGCCTGAATAATCCGTCAGCGCGACAACATAAACGTGTCGTACTCCAGATCTTCCAGTGCAGTGGTCAACCTGTGTAAACCCAGCAATACACAAATCAGCAACGACAAGGTAAAGCCATAACCGAAGAAGCTTGGCCCCAGGTACATGCTGAACAGGGTCAACATGGCGTTCAACACCGCGAACAGCACGCACAACTCCAGCACCACGGTGCGTTTGTCCAAGTAGAAGAACACGTTGAGCAAGGCCATGAACACCACCTGGATGCTCACACCGATCAAGTCGATGTAGAACAGCGGCAGGTAATAACTGGAAATGCCCAGCCACTCCAGCAAGCGCGGTGCGAACAGGAACAACAGCACCGCCGTCAGCCCCTGCACCTTGCAGATTTCCACCAGGCCCTGACGGATCGACAAGGTCATTTCGGTTTTCAGCTGACCGATGTGCTGCAGCGTTTCACCTTCGCGGATCGCCCGAAAAAGTCGGTCGTACCACTCGGCGAAATCGGTCTCGATGCGCACCAGAAACACCGCCATGCCGGGGATGATCGCCAGGTATGCGAGGAAGATCGGCAAGTCGTACAGGATCGAAGCGCGCAGCGGGCCGACAATTGCGCTGGAGGTGCCGGGGTTGAACCAGAACATGAATTTGTCGATCCAGATGCCCAGGTTGTAGAAGAAACCGGTGGCCAGCAGGCTGAGGAAAACGTTGCGCCGTGCGAGGAAATCGAAGGCGATCAGTTTCTCGGCGCGGTACTCGCGCAGGATGTCGTAGAGGAACAGGAACAGCAGCGTGCTGTGCCCGATCAACAGCGCCAGCAACAAGCCCGGCATTTGCAGAAAGCTGAGTGCGTAAGCACTCGCGACCATCAGCGAGTACCCCACCAGCATCACCAGCAGAATGCGGTTATAGGCCTTCATCCCCGAGAGAAAAATGATCACCAGCCACAAGTTGCACAGCACCACAAAGTTGGCCAGGACCAACACGCGGTAAATCAGCGGCTGGTCGAACAGCAAGCCCAGCACGACAATCCCCAGCAGCCCGGCGCCCAGCGTCACCAGCAACAACACGCCCAGCAGGTTGGGCAGAATCTGATCGTACTTGTGTTCAAACAAGCGGTCGGACACAAACCGGGTGAAGAACAGCTGCAAGCCGCCCGTGAGGATCAACGAGCTGGCCATCAGGTACGTCACCGTCACCAGAAACTGCCCGACCAATGCGTTGGGCAGCAACAAGCCGAGACTGATGATCCCCACCAACATCACGCTGATGATCGACAACACCCACGGGCCGGAGCTGATCAGGCCGGCGTACACATAGGCGTGCAAGGTGGCGGTGTAGGAGTCACGCGAAAGGATTTTTCGCAGTTCGAAGCCAATCCCGGCCATTTAACTGTTCTCCATGGCAGCTTGATACAAGTCGCGATAACGCTGCAGCATCAAGGCTTCGGTGTAGTAACGAGTAACCCGCAACAAGCCGCTGGCCTGCGCGGCCTCCCAGCGTTGCGGGCTGCGCAGCAGTTCGAGGATCGCCGCGCAGGTGGCTTGCGGGTCGGCGATGGCCACCACTTTGCCCGCGTGTCCGAGGTCACGGTCTTCGGCGCTGCCGCCTTCGATCAACTCGCGGCACGAACCCACGTCGCTGCTGACCACCGGTGTACCGGCGGCCCAGGCTTCGAGGATCACCAGCGGTTGCGCCTCACTGATCGAGGTCAGCACCATCAGGCCGAGTTTGGGCAGGATGTCCTGAATGCGCTGGAAGCCGAGAAAATGCACTTTGCCTTCCAGCCCGAGACTGGCCATCAGGCTGCGGCATTCGCTGACGTATTCCGGGTCTTCCTCTTCCGGGCCGACGATCCAGCCTTCGGCCTGCGGCATGGCGCTGATCACGCCACGCATCGCCCGCAGAAAGGTTTTTACGTCTTTGATCGGCACTACTCGCCCGATCAGCCCCACCACCGGTGCAATACCCTGCGCACGGGATTCCAGCGCGGCCGTCCAGACCGGCAGGTCGATACCATTGGGAATCACCTGCGTGCGGGCCCCGATGGCGCCGTCCTTGATTTGCCGCTGACGATTACCGTCATAGAGCGCGATGATGTTGTCGGCGCTGTTGTAAGTCAGCTGACCGATGCGCTCGAAAAACCGCACCCACAACGTGCGGATGTACCCCGAACCGGCGTCGAGACTGCGGTTCAACGCCTGACC
The DNA here is from genome assembly GCF_002000165.1 of Pseudomonas sp. C9. Lineage (NCBI taxonomy): Bacteria > Pseudomonadati > Pseudomonadota > Gammaproteobacteria > Pseudomonadales > Pseudomonadaceae > Pseudomonas > Pseudomonas sp. C9. Next base: position 2,282,182 of record NZ_MPAK01000001.1, read on the forward strand.
GGAGCTCTCGGCGATCCAGCTGGCCTGCGCCAGGTCGATCTTGCGTTCCTTGGTGTAGATGCCGTGTTCGCTGAGCAAATAGGTGCAGTTCCAGCGCTGCTTGAGGATGCACCCCAGAAAGCCCGCATAGCCGGTGGAAATCGAGTGCAGCACCCGCGCTTTCGGCATCCGGCGCGAGGCTTCGGCGAGCATCAGCAGGGGCGACTGCATCGAGCGCAGGGTCCAGAAATAATTGACGAAAGAAGGGTCGGCGCAATGCTGACGGTAGCCTTCGCTCAATGCCGACCAACTGGCGCGGCTGCGCAAGACGTCGTCGAGGGTCAAGCGGCCCTGTGCGATGCAGTCGAGCAAGCGTTCACCCAGCTCCGCTTCTGGCGCATCCGGGTGATGCAGGAAACGATACAAATCCTGCAATTGCTGCTCGTCGGCCTCTCGCGGATCGCCAAGGGTGTCGGTCGGATGCGTCGCATCTTCGAGAAACACCTCTTCAATGTGCAGCACGTTCGCCGGCACTTCGTAGCGTCGCGCCGAATACGCCTGACGCTGTCCACCGATGAACATCACCGAGAAGGTCAGCTCCGGCAGCCCCAGAATCATCTGGTGAATCCAGCTGGAAACGCCGCCGCGCACATAAGGCCAGGTGCCTTCGAGCAGCAGGCAAATGTCGGCAACGGGTGCCTGTTCCTTTTGAGTCATGTCCAGCTCCTGACCAATGCGGCGAACGGCGGACGCTGACGGGTTTCCTCGGGAAGGCGCGCCAGCAATCCGGGAATTTCGTGATAGCGACCGGCCTCGAATGCCAGCTCGGCGTGAAAGGGCAGCACCTGCGCCGCGCCCATCCCGTTCTCCTGGGCCTGACGGAGCAGCACTTCGGCGCGCTCGATATCGCCACGTTCCAGGGCGATGCGTCCGGCCAGCAGAAACAGCTCTCCGCCCTCGCCGGCGGCGAGGCCAAGCTCGGCGTGCTCACCCGCTTGGGTCAGCACGTGTTCGAGCACACTGCCTTGCGCCAGCCCCAGATACGCAAGTTCCCAGTACCAGCGCGCCAACCTGCCGTGCAGCGAACCCGCCGCTTTGGCATTGGCGTCGGCCAGTTCGCCGAGCGCGATCTGGATGTGCAGGTTGATGTCGCTTTCCTGCTTGTCGAGCATCGAATACGCCAGCAGTCGCACATCGTCACTCGGGTCGGCGAGCGCCAGTTTGAGGATCGGCACGGCTTCTTTGCCGGGCATGCGCCGGGTGGCCAGCAACGCGGCCAGACGCTGATCCGGATCGGGCGCATGACGCAACACGTCCTGCAAACCGCCATCGGCGAAGATCGGCTTATGCAGTTGCAACTGCGCGCGGTACGGCAGGCTCGGAATACCCACGGCTTTCCAGGCCTGCTTATCGCGTTTGCGCGGCAGGTACAGCGCCGGGAAAATCGCCGCGACCACGCCCACCGCCCCCAGCACCGGCACAAAAAACGCCAGGCTGAAGATGAACAGCGGGCTCCACGGCAACGGCGAACGGTAACGCGCCGGCAGCAAAAGCCACACCGCCGCGCACAGCATCACGCAGGCCAGACCGTGGCTGAGGGTGAACACCAGCAATTGTTGTAACTCGGGCGCCGCGAGCCACAAACTGGCCCAACTGCCCGCCTCTAACAACAAGGCTCCGCTAAACAGCCACTTGCTGATCATTCAGGCCACACTCGTTGAACAGGAAATTACGCAGCCCGTTGCGTTCGCAGCCAGGCTCCAGGTTGAACGTCAGCACGCGTACGCCAAGGCTTTCCAGGCTACTTTCGACGCCAAAGTGCTCGTGCAGCATCAGGTTGATCCGAGCCAGATAGCCTTCAGTACCTTGCGGGCTGGTCAACGGCAGCAGCACCAGCAGCAATTGATGATCGAGGTTGTTACGCAGCGACAAATGCAGATCGAGGCCGCGCTGACTACGTTCAAGCAGACGCGTCAGCTCATCGTTGTGACGAGTGATTTCGAAGGCAAACAGCCCGGCCGCCAGTTGATGCTGCTCGACATCCACCAGCGATCGCTTGAGTTGCAACGTGAACTGCTGCGCGTCGGCGTCGGCCAATTGCAAGACTTGCGGGTCGCGGCGCAACAGGTCGGCGATGTGCCCGGCGAGCAACGCCAGCAGGCTCAGGGTGCGATCCTGGAAGGCGAAGAACGGCATCTGCCGCACGGCCAGAATCGCCAGCAGTCGACCTTCGGCATCGATCAGCGGAATGCACGCCTGTAGCGACGAGAATTGCGCCGAGCTGCCGGCATCGATCAGCTCCTGACGCACGCTGACCAGTTCACCGCGCTCCAGGCACAGCTTGACCAGACCGTCCTCGGTGCCCAACGGCCCCATGACGCCGATGGTCGCCAAGGCTTCGGGCAACACATTTTCTTCACGCTCGTCGACGCGGTACAAACCGGCCACGCGCAACGCACCGTACTGGCCGAGCATGGTCACGATCGGATCGGCCAGCGCGAGCAGCGCATCACCTTCGTTCGGCATCACCCGCAGCTTGTCGCGCAAGCCCAGCAGGGAACTGCGCAAACTCTGATCGCTGCCGGCCACGCGCTGTTCCAGCAGGTCGTGAGAGACCCGCAGAATCTGGTGTGCCCGGGTGAATTCATCGAGGCGATACTGACGGTAATCGTTGGCCATCTGCAGGCGCTGCAATCGCCGCTCCCACAGATCGCGCACCTCGCCCACCAGCATGCCGCTGACCAGCACGCCAACAATGAACGACGGATCCAGCTCTTTGTAGCCTTCATGCCCGACGTAGCGCAGGGCGAACAGCGCCATCACCAGCAGACTGGCGCTGACCAGGCCGCGCACAAAACCGTAACGCACACCCAGCAGCAACGGCGCCAGCACCGGCCAGGGGAAACCGCTGTGCATTTGCAACGGGTCTTGCGGGGTCAGCCACAAGCCCAGGCCGATGGCCGCACCGGTCACCAACAGCGTTTCCAGCCAAGACACCGGGCCGCTGGCACGCGGCGCGAGGCTGTAATCCATATGGGGAGAATTCATTGCATTCACTCGAACTTGAGGGCGCCAACAAGTGTGTCGAGCACCGTTTGCGCGGTGCCGGCCAGGCTTTCACGGGACCAGCCGGCGCGGGCGCCGCTTTTGCTCCAAAGCACACGACCGCTGCTGGCTTCGAGCACGCGCAGGCTGATGCCCACCGCTGGCTCGCCGTCCAGACCGTTCTTGTACTGCCACTCTTCAACGCTGCCGGACAGGACGTAATCGAGCTTCTGATCGCGTGCCCAATCGAGCGCGCCGGCCAGGCGTTCGGTGTCATCCATCAGGGCTTGTTCGCCTTGGGTGCTGACCGGGTAAACCCGGGGTTGCAGACCGTGGCTGCTGAGCACGCTGAGCAGAATTTGCTCACTGCGCTCGCCGGCCTGCGGGGTCTGCGAATAGTTGACCATCGGCACCACGCCCCACTTCGCGTTACGCGGCAGATTGGGGCTGGTGTCGCCGGTGAAACTGGCGCAACCGGCGACGAACAGGACGGCCAGAGCCAGGCTCAGATTACGAATTGCTTGCATCGGTATTACTCCTGTAAACAGTTGATGATCAGCGTCCGAAACGCACGCCGTAGCTCACACCCAGTGTTCCGCCCGCCTGACCATCCCCGCCCTGTGGCGCAGATTGGTAACCGAAGGTCAGGGCCAATTCGTCATTGCCCAGCACTTCGACGCCGATCCCGGTGTTGATGCCGTAGTTGAAGGTTTGATCGAACCATTGCCAGCCCGCCGTCACGTCCACCAGCCAGGTGTATTGCGGGCGGGTGCGCACCAATGCGCCCGGCAAACCGCGACGCCAGGAGCTGCCGACATACAGTTGGCCGTAGCGGCTTTGCAGCAGATCGCTGGCCGTGACGACTGAGGGATCATCCGAGTTATCAACGTTTTTCACCGGGCCGCCGTTGGCGCTGGACAAGTCATTGAGCGTGCGGTCATCCACGTTGTTGTGCTGGTAATCGACGCCGCTGCGCAGGGTCCAGTTAGGTCCGGCGAATTCCAGCGTGTGGTTGTATTCCATCTTCAGTGCCTGGCCGTTGCCCAGGGAATCGCCTTCACGGGTGGAGAACGATTTCTGTGCCACTTCCCAACTGAGCTGGTCTCGCGCCGACAACCCGTGACGACCGCCGAGCCATACGCTGTCGTGCTGACCGAAAGCGCGCATCAAACCGCTGTCTTCGCTTTTGCGATGCCAGTCCAGGCCGCTCTCGATTTGATCACTGGCGCCCAACTGCCAGGTCCGGGACAGGCCCAGGCCATTGCGGTCGTCGTCCTTGCGCTGGCTGGTGTCGGCGAACAGTTTGTAGCTGCCGTCCTCGACGAAACGCTGCAAGGTCAGGCCGGCGTTGTTCTCATCGCCCATGCGCGATTCAATCAACTGATCGCTGTTGTACGTGCCCTGCTCCAGCTCAACGTTGGCGTACCACTGATCGCCAATGTTGTGTCCGACCTGCAAGCGCGGGCCGTTGATTTCCAGGCCGCCGAAATCCTGTTGATGCCAGGACAGCAGCGCGCCTTGCGGGGTGAGCTCCTGGAGTTCCACTGCCTGGCGACGCAGTTGCTCGCGCACGGCGGCCGGTTGATCGTCACCCAGTGCGGACTGGCTGAGGTCCAGGGCCTCGCCGAAACGGCCGAGACGACTGAGGGCCTGCGCGCGTTGCGCCGGGTTCAGGTCGTTGCTGGCCAACAGCGTTTCGACGTGCTGCTTGTTGCGGCTGCGCAAGGCCTGCTGAATCTGCTCATAACGCTCGACCTTCAAGCCCTGGCTGCGCGCCCAATCCAGCCATTGGTCTTTCTGCGATTCCTGGTTGGTCGCGTCGAGACGCGCCAGCAACCGTTCGAACCACAATTGCAGCATCGCCGGCGAGCCGTCTTTCCACTGCGACACTTCCTGCGACGCCTTGCCGGGCGAATAACTGCTGGCCATCAGGCGCAACCAGACCGCGTAACGCTGGGACGACGGCTTGATTTCTTCACCCTCGGGGCTGCGCAGTAACTTCAGACGCAAGCGTTGAGCTGCGTCCGTATAACCGGCGCTTTCCAACGCATCGGCATAGGCTGCGCGCACCAGCCAATCCTGCGGGCTGGTCTTGAGGTACAGGCGATACCAGGCCAGGGCCTCGCTTTCACGACCGAGCAACTGGCTGGCACTGGCGAACGGCAACCACAGAATCCGGTCTTCCCGCGCCTGCTTGCGCCACTCGGTCAGCAGCGGTTTCAGAGCCGTTGTGTTGCCCTGATCGATGTAGAGCCACATCAGGCGCTCGCGGAACTGGTTGTCATCCGGGTAACGCGACAAGCCCAACAAGTACAAGCGCTGCGCTTCTTCGGGCTGCCCTTGCTGCACCGCCAAGGCGCCCCGAATCGACAGTACCTGAGCCTGCTCGTAGGCGTCCGGGTTTTGCTCGGCGCTCTTGAGCAACGCGGCCACTTGCGGCCAGTCCTGCAAATCCTGGGCTTGCTGCAAGGCTTCGACCAGACGCTGCGGGTCTTGCAGACGATTCCAACTGCCGACCATCATGGTCAGCGCACGCTGGGGATTGCTGGTGCGGTACATCGTGATCAGCTGACTTTCGTCGCCACTGTTGAGCGAGCCTCGCAGCGTGAGCAGTTTTTCCAGCGACACCTGCAACTCGTTGTCGAGTTCCAGATCCCAGGCCAGCGCCGAGCGCAGGCGCCAATATTCCTCATCGGCGATCTTGCGGTTATCGACCTGCATCACGCCCCACGCCGACTGATTGTCGAACAGCTTCAGGTAGGTGTTGGCCCAATCGACACGCTCGGCAGTGGTCAGTGCAAAACGTTTGGAGTAAGTCTGGTAGACCTCGGCCTTATGCGCGTACTGCCCGGTGTTCTCCAGGTTTTGCACCAGCCGCGTCCAGGCCAGACGATGCGCCGGGTACTTTTTCAGGTAAGCGCGCAACCACGCTTCGGCTTGCGTCGGTGTACCGCGCGATTCGTGACCGTAGATCAACGCATCGAGTTCGACGTCGGTCAGCGCACGCTGCTCCATGATCTGGGCAAGCAACGGGATGGCTTGATCAAAGTCAAACTGCTGACTCGCCAGACGCCAGGCGTGCTCGCGTGTTTGCGGGTCTTCGTGCAATGCCAGCACGCGAATCCAGTAGGCCAGCGCCGCCTGACCATCACCACGCCATTCACCCAGGTGCGCCATTTGTTCCAGCAAGGCCGGCTCATCCGGGTGTTCGGCCACGAGCTGTTGACCGCTCTCCCAGGCACCGGCCAGGTCACCGAGGGCCAGGCGCATGCCAAATTCTTTCCTGAGTATTTGCGGGTTGTCCGGCTGCAAAACACGCCATTGATCAAGGAAGCGCTGCGCCAGATCAAAGCGCTGACTGCCGACGGCGACATCGACGCCCTGCTCCAGCCACGGTGCGTCGGTTTGCGGATCCTTGAGCTGATCCAGTTCATCGGCGAGCACACGCGACGCCTGGTCACCACGACCAGCGGCCAACAGGCTGTTGAACGCCAGTTGTGCATATTCACGACGCTCTGAGGCTTGCTGGCTGTCCTGTTTGAGCAGCAGATAAATGTCGGCTGCGCGCCCTGGCTGCTCACCACCCAGGTACCACTGCGCGGCGGACTTGAGCGCCTCGATGCGCTGCGCCGGATCACGATCGGCAATTTCTTCGTAGACGCTGGCGGCGAAGGCCGGCGCCTGCAACGTCAGGGCAAGCTTGGCCAGGTTCTGCAATTGCGGCAGCGGCAGCATCCGGTGATCGAAGCTTTGCAAGCGCTCGATCAAGGTTTTCTGCGCAACCGGATCCTGCGCCTTCGCCGCTTCCAGTGCGTCCAGTTCAAGCCGGTAATACGCCTGCAACTCCGGCATCGGTGTCGGCCAGTTTTCGAGGTGCTGGCGTGCCTTGGTGTAGTCGCCGAGACGGATCAACAGGTCGACCAATTGCAGTCGCAAGTGATCGTCGTCCGGGTGCGCCGACAACAGCAGTTCGGCGTAATTGGCCGACACCGCGTCCGGCTCGCGACCGTCGGGCTGGAACACTTCTTCGCGCTGGAACGTCAGCCAAAGGATGCCACCCACCGCCACTGCCACCACCGCCAATGTCCACGGATTGAGCAGGCGGCTGCTTTTAGTTGCTGAGGAGTTAGTTGCAGAAGAGCTGACCATGACTCACCTGCTTCATTGGTAATTGAAAAGTCCACAGGCCGGCAGATGCCTTGCCTGCAAAACGTTGTCCATCCACTTCAACCCGGCAGGTGCCCGCCGAGCGTACGGAGAAGGTCAGGTCGACCTGCCCCGCAAACGAAAAGTCCACCTGGTGCTCATCCACATAGCGCCAGTCCACCAACGGCAGATTGGCCTCCTCCAGTGCCGGTCGGTCATCCCGATCAGGGCGCAACACCAGCAACGCATGGTCGCTGCTCAAGGCCACGTAACGGCCTTGCGGCAAGTCGCGAACACCGGCCACGCCTTGCGAACGCATCAGGTCCGGCCAGCCCATTTGCGGGTCCAGTCGCAGGGTGCGCAGTGCGTCCAGCCCACGAATTTGCCAGACGCCGTCGGCGGTCCGCGCCAGACTGACCTGATACAAGCCGTGCAAACGATCCAGGTAATCGCTCATCCACAGCGACATCGGCTGCTGCGTCTTCATGTAGCCGTAGATGTCGTCCATGGCCTTGATCGAGGCCTGCTTGGTGCTCGAATAGAAGTGGTAATAGAGGTGCAGCCCACGCAAGCGCCGTGGGCTGTCGGTGAGCTCGAAGGTGTCGATCACATCGCGGAAACCGTAATACGGTCCCTTCCACAAATTGGTGTAGAGGTTCTCGTTGATGATCGGTGCGTAGTACTGCAAACCCCCTTCGGTCGGGCGCAGCAGCGGGTTCAAACCGGTCAGCGACGGGTTGGCCTTGGTCAGCATGGTCTCGGCGCCGTTGACGTTTTTCAGACCGGCGTCGTACGCCAGTTTGATCGTGGCGGCAGACGGCAATGCGTCGCCCGGCCAGAACACCATCTTCACCGGTTTTTCCGGGGTGGTGAGGTGCTGGTTGATGTAGTCGCGCGAGCCAAAAATCTCGCGGCGAAAATCGATTTTGTCGTAGCCCGGTATGGCCATTTTCAGGCCGTATTCAGGGTTGAAATTTTCACGCTTCTTGGCCAGTTCAGGTTGCAGAAAAAACGGGTGGCTGAAGGTGTGAGTGGCGACTTCGACTTTCGGGTCGGCGAACAAATCACGGGCAATCGGTTCCAGTTCGCGGGCGAGAAACGGGAACATACCGCGCGGTGAAATCTCACCTTCGATCACCGACACCGAGGTCAGAAACGGATTGGGCCGAATGAAATCGTCGAGCACCTGTTTGCCGGCATACGGCGTGCCGCGCACTTCAGCCCGGGACGGGAAACCATCGCCATCGATGTGCACTGTAGCGATGCGCCGACCGTTTTCGGTGGTGGTGTCCGGACGTGGTTGCACCGGCAGGCGCAAGCTGGCCTGAAGGAAAGCGAACGGATCGAGAATCCAGCGGCTGCGCTCGTTGTTGGTTTCGAGAATGTACGGCGCGAGGGCCAGACCACCCCACTCGCCCACCGCCACCGGCGCAAAGGTCTGGCCATCAGCAGCGGTCAACAGCAGCGCGGCTTTTGGACCTTTGGGTAACAGGGAGATCGCAGTCAGGTCACGGGATCGGGGCTGCACCGGTGCTTCGAACGCTCCAATCAGCGCCTTGTCCTGATAGGTGATGCTCAACGCTTGCGTGCCGATCGGCGCTGCACGATTCAAGCCCAGACGCTTGAGCAGCAGCGGGTCTTGAATCGGCAGGCCGGAAAAAAACACCACCGGCACTTGCTCGTCCAGACGCTTGCCGATCCAGCTGTTGAATGCCGGGGCATCCTGCGGCGGGCCGCTGGTCATCCAGGTAATGACGCCAGCGTACAAACCGCTGAAGCGATATTCCGGCAAGGTGTTGTCGACCGGCAGGTAATCCACGCGATAACCAAGGTATTCGAGCAAGCCACCGAGCAAAGTGTGCCCGGCGTTGCGAATCAGGTCGCCTTCACGCGGGTCGTACAGCAGCGCGACCCGGCGCGGCTGGACTTCGATGTTGCTGACGCCCATCGAGTCCAGTTCAGGCGTGCCGATGTAGGGAATAAACCCCTCTTCGCGCAGACGCGCGGCCAGTTTGCGCGCTTCATCGCGACGCTCCGGCGGCAAGTAGTCGATCGCCACCAGCGGGATGCCTTTGGCACGCAAGGGCTGGATCTGGGTTTCCAGCCATGCTCGGTCGGCTTCAGGCACCGGGCGATAACGCTTGGCGGTCGCATCCCAACCAGCGTGAATCGATTCGACAGCCACTGCCGCTGCGACGCCATCAAGCTCGGGCAGCACTTCAAAACCACGATTGAAAAACAGCTTCAGTGTTGGCTGGCGCTGGTGCAATTCGCGCAGGAAACTGGCGAGCGCCAGACGCTGTGTTTCTCGGTCTGCCTCGGGCTGCAACTGGAAACTGTCGAGGGTGTCGAGGAACAACCCGGCATAGCCCTCGGCCTGCAACGCCTTGGCGCGACCGAACAAATGCTCACGCCAGGCCGGCGCGGCAAGGTTCATCACCTGACTGTCCCAGGCGCCGTTACGCACCGGGCTGATCGCGCCGGCGAGGTGGGCTTTTTCGATGTCGGCCTTGTTGCCGCTGAACTCGCCAATCGACAGATAGGCGAATGGCTGGCTGCCCAAGTCGCGCAGGGTTTTGACGTCGCCTTGGGTCATGTGCCCGGGCTCCACCACCGACCAGTCGAACTGTGCGAGCTCCGGGATCGGCGGCTGATCGGCGTACCAAAACGTCACACTAGAGGGTTGTGGCAAGGCAGCAGCCTGGGCTGCCGGGCCACTCACGATAAGCGCGATGGCAGCCAGCAGCCGTTTAGCGGCCGAGCGGACACGCGTCCTGCGAAAAACGATTTCCATAACGCACTCTTGAATTGACTGAATCGATACCGCGTCAACGTCGAGCCGAGTGACTCGGCCGAATTACAGACTGCGGATAAGCTGCGCTAAACCCTTGCCGATGGTGGTCGGCTCAGGGAGCGTGAAACGCTCGAGCAGGCGAGCGTTGTTGGCGCGCGAGTGGCGAATGTCGCCTTGTCGTGGCGCGTGATGAACCACCTTCAGTGGCGTGCCGACCACACTCCCCAACTCAGTGATCAGGTCGTTGAGACTGGTGGAGCGGCTGAGACCGACGTTGACCGCACCGGGGCTCGGTTCGCTCACTTCCAGGGCCTGGACGAGAATACTCACCAGGTCCTTAACAAACACGAAATCGCGGGTCTGCCCACCGTCACCGAAAATCGCCACCGACTGTTCGGCCATGGCCAGTTTGGTGAAAATGCTGATCACGCCGGAGTACGGCGAAGACGGGTCTTGGCGTGGCCCGAAAATATTGAAGAAGCGAAAGATCATCGGCTCCAGGCCGTGCTCGCGACGATAGAAATCGAGGTAATACTCGCTGGCCAGTTTGTCGGCAGCGTAGGGTGTGAGCGGGGATTTTGGCGTGTCTTCGTGGATCGCCGTGCCTTCGCCGTTATTGCCGTAAATGGCCGCGCTGGAGGCAAACACCACACGCTTGATCCCGGCTCTCGACATGCTTTCGCAGACGTTGAGGGTGCTGACGAAATTGCTTTGATGCGTGCTGACCGGATCATCCACCGAGGCTTGCACTGAAGCCACTGCCGCCAGGTGCACCACGGCGCTGCAATCGCGCATGGCCTGCTCAACGACAGCGCCATCCGCCGCATCACCGATGACCAGGTTGAGATGGGCATTGTCCATTGGCAAATTATCGACTTTGCCGGTCGACAGATTATCCAGCACGCGAACTTTGTAGCCCTTGCCAAGCAACGCTTCGACAAGGTGCGAACCAATAAATCCCGCCCCGCCAGTCACCAGTATTCGCTCGACAAACATCACATTTCTCCCTGAACAGTAGAGCGGGTTCCGCCGACTTTATGGCGCAAGGCCACCAAAACGCGGCCGATAATGGGAGTTCAGGAGCGCACTGTCAATAGTTTGTCTAATCTGATCAGGCATGAAAAAACGCAGTCGAACACGTCATTAATTTGGCGGCATTTAATAGATTCAAGATGTCATGCTACTGCCAAGAAAGAACGACAGACTCGTCTGGAACGGGGCTCTGCGCCGGTTTCGCGGGGCACATAGGCGACGGCTAGTCCACCCCGACCGCATCACCGCTTATCGACGCAAGCCACTGGACGATGACGGCGTGATTGAGGCTGATCGCTGCGTATCAAGTACCAGAGTCGAACGGCTGATCGAGCCAGTGGCGAATCGATTTCAACGTCGAATGGACTCCCTGATCTATCCTTTCGTCGTCGGTGTACTCAGGAAAATAAATATGAATTTTTGGCTGGGCGCCATTCTGTTGACCGTGATTTTCACGTCTGCACAGGCCGCCACTGAAGTTGCACCTCGGGTCGAGCAAGTGCCTTTCGACAAGGGGACCGATAGCGTCAGGTTCAATGAGTCCATCAAAGGCCGGCTCACCGCGCAGTACCGCACCACCGCCAAGGCAGGCCAGATACTGACCGTCGACCTCAAGACATCCAAAACATCTGTCTATTTCAATATCAGCGCCAAAGGCGCGGACGCTGCGCTGTTCAACGGCTCGATCATGGGCAACCACTTCATGGGCCCGTTGCCCGTGGATGGCGAATACACGGTTCAGGTGTACCTCATGCGCAACGCCGCACGGCGCAACGAAGTGGCGAATTACAGCCTGTCCATGAACCTCAGCCCCTCCTCGGACAGCGCCCAGCCGTTTGATCAAACACTTGAACTGCAAGGCATTCGATTTCAGGTGAAGGGCGAATGGGTCGATGGCAATCCGGTGGTGCGCATCTCGCCGCAAGGGCTGGAAATCGACAACTCGGCTATCACCCGACCGCTGACCGGCAACATCGCCCGCGCAGAAGTCGCCGACCTTGACCAGGACGGCTCGCCGGAGATTTACGTCTTCGCCCGATCACCTGGTCGCGGCATGCCGGGGGAGTTGGTGGCGTACGCGGCTAACCGTAAGAAGTCGCTGAGTGAGATTTACCTTCCGCCGGTTAGTGAGGATGCGAAATTGGCGGAGGGGTATCAGGGGGAGGATGAATTTTCGGTGGTGGAGAATGCGTTGGTGCGGCGGTTTCCGGTTTATGAGAGTGCGGATGCTGGAGCGGGGAGGACGGGAAAGATGCGGCAGGTTCGGTATCGGTTGGAGGCTGGGGAGGCTGGGTGGGTTTTTAGGGGGGGTGAGGTTAGTGAGTATTGAGGATTTGAGAAGGCACGATCTCGACAACTTTCGTTCTCAGTCCTAGGAAAATTCCCTCAAGTTGTGGCGGCAACCATGAACTGGAGTGTGGAAAGCAAATCGGTATTCTTTCGTTCAAACAGATTTGTTGCCTTTTTCTGTTCCACCTTGATGAATTTCATAGCACAGGAATGGACGAATGACTTCTGCTGAACAGCTAATGCGAGACGAGGCGATTTGCTTTGCACGATCAAACAAGAAAGCCATAGCCAAGCGCCGGACCGACACAGCGTTGTACCCTCCGGAGCAAGATCCTGTATCAGTTTTTATGGCGGGCTCGCCAGGAGCTGGAAAAACGGAGGCATCAATTGCTCTGATAAATCTCTTTGCCGATACAGCGATCCTAAGAATTGATCCTGATGAACTTCGTAGCGAGTTCGCTGATTACGAGGGAGGAAACGCATGGATTTTTCAGAGCGGAGTGTCAATTCTGGTCGAAAAAATTCTAGATTGTGCTTTCGATCAGAGACAATCTTTTGTGCTAGATGGAACGCTGTCAAATATTGATGTGGCTAGAAGGAACGTAGATCGGTCCCTGCGAAAAGGTCGATTCGTGCAAATCCTTTACGTCTACCAAAATCCACTCTTGGCATGGGATTTTGTCAAAGCCCGTGAAGAGGCCGAAGGAAGAAGAATCCGCCCAGAGCATTTCGTCGATCAGTATTTTGCCGCACGTGACGTCGTAAATGCTCTTAAGCTAGAGTATGACGGAAACGTCCATGTGGATTTGCTCCTCAAGCATATCGACAATTCAGGACGCCTTTACAAAGCTGGGGTCGATAAAATTGACTACCATATCCCTGAGCGACACACGCGGGCTGATTTAATGGCTCAGCTCGGCTTAGGATCAGGAGCACATTCATGATGTCGATCAAGCTAGGTTTTACTAAAGGTGCGAAAAGCCCCTTCGCGGACTTTATTCGTAACGCCAAGTCAGAGCAGAAAAAGCGTGTCTACAGCGAAGTGCTGACTGAAGCCACAAAACAGCAAAATCTTGTGATGATGGAAGCTGAAGCCAAACGTGGCTAGCCCGCCGCTCTGATAAGAAGCCCGACCAAGTGTCGGGCTTTTTTTATTTATTCGCTGACGTCTTGGATAGGCAAATGGCAAGTCGCTACTCCATCTCATCGACCTGAATATGGCTAGCCCATCCCCTCTAAGAAGTAGTCTTACCCTGCTTGGTTAACCATCCAAAAGGACGTAGTCCACGTCCTAGGAAACTTCCCGCAACTCGTATCGACTTTCATGAACTGGCGGAAGCGGTTCTGCGTCGATAGCCTTCAGATGTCGCTACAAATCAGCGATCGGCTTTGACAGGCTGAAAAGTGTAACCTGCACCCCTCCTCAACTGGCGGCATGCTCACGCGCATGTAGTCTCGTTATGGCGGCTGTGCGCGGGGCATCTCTCCGGGATGCACCGGATTCTCACACTTCCGGTCTGTCAACCCGCGTACAGCTGCCACCCAATCCTGTTTGACAGCAGGGGATTGGTAGTTTCTATCAACAGTGTGAGGAACTTCATCATGAAAAAGATCACTCCAAATCCGCCCGAATCTGCTGCAAGTTCAGATGCGGACGCTCTCGATTTAACCCAACTTTCTCAAACCACCGAACGCACCATCAGCACCCGCCTCCGCAACCCAAAACGCCCCGACCCCATCAGCCACATCTTCACCCTCCTCCCCGACGTCGACACTCCCACCCTGCTGGCCCACGCCTGCGAAACCCTCGCTTCCCTCAACGTCATGACCACCGACCTCGCTTGTGAACTCGAAGGCTCTCGTCGCAACGTGGCACTGGCCATTCAGCAACTGAGCGTACTCGCCGAGCTGCTGGTAAACCGCGCACTGGACAACCTCGACCCGCCCGACGGGTTGCCCGAGGTTGCATCCGCCAATCACTGAGTGGTCGTGTTTTTTTACACAATGGAGGGTTTGTCATGGATCGATACATGCCTGTCACCGGCATCGACTGCACCATCGCGTCGTTGCTGATCGACACCCAGGCACCGCTGGACGTGTTGCACGAAACTGCGGCTTACCGCATCCGCACCGCGACTCAATTGCTGGAGAGCATCGCCGTTGGCGAGGGTGTTCACAGTGAACTGGCGCGGGTGTTGGTGACGTCGCTGCGCGATGGCTGCGATTTGCTGGATGTCGTCGGTCGGCGATTGCAGGCGCAGGTTTCGACGATGTAACAGAATGGCTATTGAGTCTGCCTCATGAAAAAAAGCACCTGACGAAAACATCGCAGGTGCTTTTTTTTCAGCAAAGTGTTTCTAGTCAACAGGCTCAGCACGCCCCCAGCCTTCTGAGGGCCCTCCCCACGCATTGGCCCGTGCACTCAATGAGCTGACTACAGTGAAAGGCCATTCGGTATTCGCGATTACCCAAACGACAGCATAAATGGCGCTGCCGCTTGTTGAATGGCAGTGACTACATGAGGCGCTCGCTCCCGATGCTGCGGGTAACGATCAAGCACCGCCTCCACCGCCGCCAGCAACTTCTGGACACGCTCCTTCGGCCGCTCGATTTCACACGTCTGTGCAAACTCCAGCACCCCTTGGCGGGAGGCAAATAATGACTTGTTACCTGCCAAATCCAGCGCCAAGACATCTTCCGGGATATAGGCCGTGGTGTTGACGATGTCATAAGCCGGCGCCAGATGCGCATCGCGCTGCGTAGGTTCGGAGTAGAGCAAGCCAAAGTTCTTCAGGTGAGCGTCACCGTTTCCGACGATGCAACTCAAGGCGACGCTATCGAACAGTTGATCAAGTGAAGACTGCATATGTTTAGCGGGACAAAACAGCCGTACCGCCTTGGCAATTGCCGCGTAGCTTTTGCTGTACTTCTGATCGGCCGAAAGCCCCATCAACGCTGCCATGTCCTCGAAGCCAATCGGATTTAACTGATCGTCCCTGTCAAAGCGCCGCATGACAAACAACTGCGCATTATCGGACAGGAAAAATTCCGGGACGGGAATGCCCGCTTCCCTGGCAATGGACATGCAAAGAAATTCATTGATCGCCAGCCCTGGAAACTCTTCCCGACCACTTTTGATTATCAAGTCAGATGTTTTCGAAGTGACTCGTGGCAAATCAGTTTCCTGCTGTTCAGGTACCAACACCTTGGGTTGAACACCGGAAATACCTGCACGCAGAATGTAGCGGTCAAGTAGATCAGCGAAGATATCTTCAGCTCCGTCCCACGTCAGAATCTCATCGAGCTTTTCACCCGGAAACTGTTGTTCTGCCAGCAAGGTATCGACAGTTTCGGAGCGCACCTGAACCCGTCCTATGGGAGAGCTGCTACCGGAAAGGGCGAGTAACAACATCGGATCGACATTGACGGTTTTAGCCAACCGATTACGTAATTGCTCCAGGACATAACCTTCCGGCAAGTTCATCTGAAAAATAGGGTGCAGGTCACGCCGACGGAACTCATCAGGTCTCACTGGCATCGACAAACTGATTGCCATGGGAGGCAATGCATCTTCGTCATAACGAAACAGGAAATCCTGGCCGCTAGTGAGGATCCTGCCGCTACGACCCTCCGGTGTACTGACGTTCAGAGAGGTCATTTTCATTCGAACATATCCCCAAGTTCTTCCAGCGTCGGCATCGCCGCGGGAATGACCGATAGTTCACAATCCAGTGCGGCTAGAATTCGCGCAAAAGCGATCATTCCGACGGAAACGGTGCCCTTTTCTACCGCGATAACTTTGTATCGTGTCAGCCCGGCGAGTTCGGCAAGCTGGGCTTGCGTCAGTCCACGATTGATACGTTTTTCGCGTATTTGATCGCCAAGGCGAGTGATGATCAGAGAATAGTCCATGTGTAGCTACCGTAACATTTATAACTCAATGTACCGTATACACAACATTCAAGCTAACCCGAATTGCTGACTTATCAAATTCGACCGCTAATCCGCCTCACTCCAACCCCCACCAATATCCCCAAAACAATCGCCCCCAACGGCACCGCCCCCACCCACGTCATCGTTGGAAACACCAACAAGATCTGCGAGTCATTCCCCCCCAGCATCATCGACGCCCCAATCCCCATCAGCACCCCCGCCAGCAAATGCTTCCCTGCGGCCATCACGTCAAACCGCTGGTAGCTGAAGGTTCGGCGATGCAGCGTGTAGCTGAGCATCCCCAGCAACAGCACGACGAACACGGCCACCCGCCGGCTGGTCAGGGAGCTGTCCCCCGAGTCCCAGAACAGTTGCGAAACGTTGTAGATGAATACGCTCGGGGTCCACAGCGGTTCGAAGGTGTAGAGGGCGCTGGTCAGGGCGCCCAGCAGCATGCTGGACAGGACCAGGTGTTTGTCACCGTGAACGCGGATCAGCAAAAGCAGCACCAGCAGGACGATGCCCAGGGTCAGCCAATAGTGGCGGCTGGTGATGGTCGGCATTTGTAGGGCTTTGTGTTCGGCGAGCATGTTCAGGTGGTACCAGAGGACGATCCCCAGCACCCAGCCGACAAGGGTGAAGGCTTTGTTGAGGTTGCCGCTGGCGAGTTTGGTGAGTGTGCCGACGCTGCAACCGTCATTGAGGACCGAGGCGAGACCAAACAACAGCCCGCCGCCGACCAGTGACAGGTAGCCGATTTCAGGAATGAACAGCGGCTGACTGACACCCAGCAGTCCGTAGAACGGCGCCAGTAACAGGCCGAACAAACCGCACGTGATCAACGCCACAAACAACGTCGGCCGCCCCTTGAGCAACTGCCTCGTGGCATTGACCAGGCACATGCCCATGCGCTGGGACACCCAGCCGATCAGGAAGGCCAGCAGCAGCGAAATCAGCAGTGAGAGCACAAACCTCCTTGTTGCCGGGCAGCGAGAAGTCATCAGGGCATGAAGGACAGATTAGTCGCTGCTCAAACACTTCAGATGAGCCTGCAAAGCCCTTCTACACTCAGTTCGAATTCGTCTTTTTATGCCGACCAGAAAAGAGCCCTCATGACGCCCCTCGAAGACCGCTTGAAGCAAGGCAAGGATGCTCGCAAAAGCTGCCCGCGCAGTTCGCAGGCGTCCACCGGGAAAGTAACGCGTGATCCGCTGCCGCTGATCAAGCGGTCCAGTGAAGGCCGGATCAAATCGCTGGTCGAGCTGCGTTATGGGCGCATGCTGGTTTCGCCCTTTACCTTTTATCGCGGCAACGCACTGCTGCAAGCCCACGACTTGGCGGGCACGTCGAACATGGGCCTGATTTCGACGATCTGTGGCGATTGCCACTTGATGAACTTCGGCGGATTTGCCACGCCCGAGCGCAACCTGTTGTTCAGCGTCAACGATTTCGACGAAGTCCATCCCGGCCCCTGGGAATGGGACCTGAAACGTCTGGTGGCGAGTTTCATGGTGGCGGCCCGCGACCTGCGCCACGGTGAGACGGTTGAAGAAACCGTCTGCCGCCAAGTGGTCGGCGCCTACCAACAAACCATGTTCGAGTGCGCCCAACAAGGCTCGCTGGAAAACTGGTACGAGTCCATCAGTTATGACGATCTGCTCAAGCAGGCGAACAAAAGCACGCTGGAGCACGTGGAACGCGCTATCGAAAAAGCCGAACGGCGTACACATGCTGAACTGCTGCCCAAAATCAGCGAGCGCGACGCTCAAGGTCGCCTGATTATTCGCGATGACCTGCCGGAAATTTTCCACCTGCACAAACACACCACACTGCTTGATGCCGAGGATGACTGGTTGCGCCTTGCGGACTGGCGGCCCCTATACGAAACCTTCATGCGTGATTACCGAAACACACTGCAAACCGACCGACGCGAATTGCTCGCTCGGTTTCATGTTCAAGACTTGGCGTTCAAAGTGGTGGGTGTCGGCAGCGTTGGCACGCGTTGCCTGGTGGCATTGCTGACGGATGACCAGGAGTTCCCGCTGTTCCTGCAATTCAAGGAAGCGCGGCGCTCAGTGCTCGCCGATTACGTGAAGGCCAAGTCACGGGTACGCCATGACGGTCAACGGGTGGTCGATGGTCAACGGCTGATGCAATCGGCCAGCGACCTGTTCCTCGGCTGGACCACCGGCCCCAGCGGTCGACACTTTTATGTGCGCCAGTTGCGCGACATGAAAATTTCCGCCGAACTCGAAACCTTCGATGCCGAGACTTTCGCGGCCTATGGACGAGTCTGCGGCCGCGCCCTCGCCCGTGCGCATGCCAAATCGTCCGGTTATGCGGCACAGATCAGCGGGTATGTCGGCAAGAGCGACGCGCTGGCCGATGCGCTGTTCAAATATGCAAAAAGCTATACCGAACAGAATGAGCGCGACTACGAACGCTTCCAGCAAGCCTGCCGCAAGGGCCGGTTAACGGCACGTTCAGAGGTGGACTTTGCAGCCGATCATTTGCCATAGGCACTCGCGTGCAGGGGCGTTCGTCTAGATGAACTTTTCTTCACCCCTACGCGCCTCGGCAATCGGTACAGTGCACACGCTCATTCAAGAAACTACGGTTTGCCCGCACTCCCGCGGGCTTTTTTTTGCCTGAAGGAAACATCCACCCAGCGTTCACATATCGTTCAGCTTTCGTTGCCTATGATCGGCTCTCCACCCTCCTTCCCGGTCACCACAAGCCCATGTCGCGCGCTGCCTCCTCACTGTTTCTGCTTGCTGCTTTGCTGTTTTTCTTCGCGCTGGGCAATTACCAATTGCAAGGTTCCACAGAGGCTCGAGTGGCCGGGATCGCCATGGAGATGCACCTGGACAACGATTGGGTGACGCCACGCTTGTTCGGCGAGCCGTTTCTGGAAAAACCACCCTTGAGCCTATGGCTCGACGCCACGGCGATCCGCGTGTTCGGTGGCACCCCGTGGGCGGTGCGGCTGGCGTCGGCCTTTGCCGGCTTGTTCAGCGTGATGGTTCTTTACGCGATGCTGCGCCGATTCGGCCGCCCCAAAGAAATCGCGTGGACGGCGGGCATCCTGCTCGCAACCATGGCCAGCTACTGGAGCAATGTGCGTAGCGTCGGCGAAGACGCCTTGCTGGCCTTGGGTGTGACCGTGGCGTTGCTGGCGTTTTTTCAGGGTGTGAGGCAACCGCAACGCCAGTCGACGCTCGGTAATGCGTTGCTGTTTGCTTCAGGAATTGCCATCGCCACCTTGAGCAAAGGCGTGCTGGGCCTGGCGATGCCGGGCGTGGTGATTTTCGCGTATCTGTTGGCCGAAACCCTGATCGACAAACGCCTGACCCTCTCGGACTGGCTGCGCCCCGGGCTGCTGACGCTGCTGGGGTTGGTGCCGTTGTTGGTCTGGCTCGCCTTGCTGTATCAGCGCGGTGGCACACAGGCGGTGACGGATGTATTGCTGACCAACAGCGTCGGGCGCTTTAGCGGTTCCTTCGTTGAAGCAGGGCATTACGAGCCGTTCTATTACTACTTGGCCAAGCTGCCGCAAGCGTTTCTGCCGTGGAATATCCTGGTCTACCTGGGGCTGTGGCATTTCCGCAAAAGCTTGATGGCCAATCGTTACTTGCTGTTTTTTACGCTGTGGCTGCTGGCGCAGTTCGCCGTGCTGACACTGGCCTCGAGCAAACGCACCGTGTACCTGATGTCGATGACACCTGCGGCAGCGGTGATTGCAGCGGAATACGCGAGTGTGTTGTACGCAAGACTGAAGGCCCGTGAAACCGCCTCGACTGTGTTGGGTTGGATCGCACGGCATCGACGTGGAGGGGTCATTGGCGTGCTCGCCGTGGTGATGGGCAGCTACCTCGCCACCGCGCAATGGTTGCTGCCCCAGGCTGATAGCAGCTTGTCCTTTGTGCCGCTGACTGCGCAGATTCAGACAATGCAGGACAACGGCCAGCACGTTGCCCTGTTCCAGGCCAATGAGCGCGTGGGTGGCGCCAGCGTGTTCTACGCCCAGCGCCTGCTCAAGGGCCTGGACACTGACGCGCAACTGCATGAGTTTCTGGCGGCATCAGCGTCCAACGTGGCGGTCATGTCCGGTGATACCGAACCTGCCGCGCCGTTGAAGGTGATCAAGACAATGATGGTGGGACGACAGGCTTACTATTTTGTAAATCTGTAAGTGCTTCAGCGTTGCGTCGCTCGGCCTTTTGCAGCACCGGCACATCCAGCCTTGCACGCCCATAAAACGCCAGGGCTGTCAGCAAGCACGCCAGCCAGACGAAGATCCCGGCCCAGAAGGTGTGGGACATGTAGTGCCAGCCTTGCAGAACGCGCGTGGTGCCGTAGACGAAACCAAGAATCAACGAGCCCCACAACACGGCTTTGGAAAAACGCCATTGGTAACGGCGTGCCACGAAGTACAGCGCGAGCATGGTGAAACCACCCGACGCATGACCACCGGGCCAGCAACGACCGTCGCCGGCTTCCCTGAACAGCTGGAAGTTGTTGTACCACTCCATGTGGGCAATTTTGCCGCCATACAGAGTCGTTTCAATCGGGCAGTACACGCTGGTGTGCGCCTTGAGGAAATGGATCACGCCGGTGCAAACGGAAAACGCCACCACCACGAAGATGAAGTCACGGCGATGCTCGTAGGTAAACCGCAGCACGGAAGCGGCTTTGCTGCGTTCCAGAAAACCGCCGAGGCGTGGATGTTTTTGCGTGTTGATTCGCGGCCAGACAAACGACAGTATCGCGCCGATCACGGCGATTTCGCCGGTCCAGTTGGGAATGATGCGCGCCCATTTGTGGGTGAGCTTCTCAAAGAAGTGCACCTTGTCGAGCGGGAAAGTCTGGCTGACCGGATCAAAAAGAAGGTTGCTGAACGCGATGTCAATGGTGGTCATGTCGAACATCAGGAAAACCACGGCCGCGCAAACCAGCGCAATACCAAAGTTCACCCAGTAAAAGCGGTGTCGGGAAAAATTCAGCATTGTGTGTCCTGATCCAGATAAAAAGTTATTCGGTGGTCACCGCGCTCCAGTCGGAGGCCTCAATGAAACCCAGCATGTGAGCCGATTGCGGTGTTGGAGCGGAGATAAACAGCGAAGCGCCGTAATCCAGGGTGGAGACTGGCAACTTGAGGTCTTTTTCAAGTTGATCCATGCATTCACTGTGGGTCACCAGAACCAGATTGCGGCCCGCCGCTTTGTGCGCCAGCGCATCACGCAACATAGTGCCCTTGCAGATGATTAGCCAGTCTTCGCCGACGCCTGCCTTGTTAAACATATAACTGGCGGTTTGCGCAGCCCGCAGGATCGGGCTGTGATAAATGTCGGTTTTGTCCAGTCCGAGCCGTTGGAAGTGCGCGCCCACACTGGCCGCGACGCCTCGGGAACGCTCGGTGATGCCATCGTTTCCAACCAGGCAAGGGGCGGTGGAGTGATCGCAGCGCTCGACATGGCGCACCAGCACGATCATGTCGCCCTTGGTCCAACCGGCCGCCAATGCCTTGGCACCGACAAAATTGCCATGGGCCAAGTCTGGCACGGCGGCAGGCTGCAACAGCCACAGCGTCAACGGGATCACCAGCAGCGCCGAGGCAAGCACCACCGCCGCATTACGAAAACGGGCATAGCGGCTCAAATCAATCGAGCGCTTTATCCCGAATAGATTCAGTCTCAATTCCACATCAGGCCGCCTCGCCGGCACGTACCACTGTCATTTAATCCCGGGAAGTTAGCGAGGCGTGCGTTGGCAGCAAGTGAAAGTCATGTGAAAAAAAGCTGAAACCCGCGCAAAGTCTTGTTACAGGATCCGTCCTACAAAATCCTTTCAGCTCTCGCGAATGCGGCCGATACAGACCTGCTACCTACTTTGCTGGCTCCCAAAAACAACAATCTTCCAGCCAACTGACGATCAAGAAACACAATGTTCCTGGAGGAATTGATGAATAGCTGGTTCGGCAATATCAGCGTGAACATGAAACTGGGCCTGGGGTTCGGCCTGGTCCTGGCTCTGACCTGCGTCCTGGCCCTGACCGGCTGGACAAGCCTGGGCAGCCTGATTGACCGCAGCAACTGGATGAGCGACATCACCCAGCTCAACGCCGGCCTGACCAAGTTGCGCGTGGTTCGCCTGCAATACATGCTGACCAACGGCGACGAAACCGCAGCGCAGAGTGTGCAGACCACCCTTGACGCCTTTTCCGCTCAGCAGCAGGCATTGCTGACCAAGTTCAAGAGCCCGGAAAACCTCAAGCTGCTCAAGGAACAAGGCAGCGTCATTGCGGCGTACCAGACGTCCCTGAACAAAATGCGCAGCGCCTACCGCACCGGCAATGGTGCCCGCGACGCCATGGGCGCCAATGCTGAAACTGCCGGCACGCTGATCGAAACCATCAGCACCCGCGTGCAGCAAATGCCGCTGAGCGATCAGCGTTTCGAACAATTCCAGGCCATCACCGCCGCCAAGGAAGCGTTCATCCTCGCCCGTTACGAAGTGCGCGGCTACACCGCCGCCACCAACGCCGAAACCGAGCAAAAAGCCGTCGGCCAACTGGATGCGGCGATTGCCAGCCTCAAAACGCTCAATGCGCAATTCGCCGACACTCAGCAAGACGCCTTGCGTCAGCTTGAAACCGCGCTGAACAATTACCGCAGCGCCTTGCAGGCCTACAAATCGGCCAGTTCCGACGCTGTGCAGGCTCGCAAGGAAATGACCGACCAGGGCGCCGCCATCGTGACCCTTAGCGATCAGCTGTATCAGATCCAGCTCGACCGCCGGGACGCCGAGAGCGCCCAGGCCCGCACCCTGCAATTGATCAGCATCTTGCTCGCGTTGCTGGTTGGCGTGATTGCCGCCGTGATCATCACCCGTCAAATCACCGGTCCGATTCGTGACACCCTGGCCGTGGTTGAACGCATTGCCAGCGGTGACCTGTCCCAGGACATCAAAGTCACCCGCCGTGACGAACTCGGCGTGTTGCAGCAAGGCATCGCGCGCATGGGTGTGACCCTGCGCGACCTGATCAGCGGCATCCGCGATGGCGTCACGCAAATTGCCAGCGCCGCCGAAGAACTGTCGGCCGTGACCGAACAAACCAGTGCCGGGGTGAACAGCCAGAAGATCGAGACCGACCAGGTCGCCACGGCCATGCACGAGATGACGGCCACCGTGCAGGAAGTCGCGCGCAATGCTGAAGAAGCCTCGCAAGCCGCCGCAGCGGCAGACGGCGAAGCCCGCGAAGGCGACAAAGTGGTCAACGAAGCCATCGCCCAGATCGAGCGTCTGGCCAGCGAAGTGGTGCGTTCCACCGAAGCCATGAGCGTGCTGCAACAGGAAAGCGACAAGATCGGCAGTGTCATGGACGTGATCAAAGCCGTCGCCGAGCAGACCAACCTGCTGGCGCTCAACGCTGCGATTGAAGCGGCCCGTGCCGGTGAAGCCGGTCGTGGTTTTGCGGTGGTGGCCGATGAAGTGCGGGGCCTGGCCCAGCGTACGCAGAAATCCACCGAAGAAATCGAAGGCCTGGTGGCCGCTCTGCAGAACGGTACGCAACAAGTGTCGGCGGTGATGAACAACAGCCGTGCGCTCACCGACAGCAGCGTCGCCCTGACCCGCAAGGCCGGCGCGTCGCTGGAGAACATCACCCGCACGGTGTCCAACATCCAGTCGATGAACCAGCAGATCGCCGCCGCTGCCGAACAGCAAAGCGCGGTGGCCGAAGAAATCAGCCGCAGCATCATCAACGTGCGCGATGTGTCCGAACAGACCGCCGCCGCCAGCGACGAAACCGCCGCCTCCAGTGTTGAACTGGCGCGGTTGGGTGGTCAATTGCAGCAGATGGTCAGCCACTTCCGCGTTTGACGCTCCGTCAGCGCTGAGTCAACGATCCAATCGCGAGCAAGCTCGCTCCCACAGGTACGGGGTCGAACCACAGAATTTGTGAACGACCCCAAGTCCTCTGTGGGAGCGAGCTTGCTCGCGAATGCGTCAGGTAAGTTACCGCGTCCCGCGCTGACGCAAGGCCGACGGCATGAAGTACGCGTCTTCCGGCACCGATTGGGCGAAGTCCACGGTTTCCGGTTCTTCGTTGTCCAGGTTCTGCACGTAGTAACGACGCGCCTGCAAGTCGTGGAAGACGTCCAGTGCACTCCAGGTGGTGGGCAGGTCGTAGAAGTTTTTCAGGTAGGCCATCGACACCCGCCACAACTCCCCTCGCCCGTCATATTGATCCACCAGCGCGGCGCCCCAACTGTCCTCGTCCAGAAACAGCACGCGCTTGGAATAGATGTGCCGCGCACCTGGCTTGAGTGTGCCTTCGACCACCCAGACCCGATGCAACTCATAACGGGTGTATTGCGGGTTGAGGTGGCACGGCGTGAGCAACTGCGCGTACTTCACCTCAGGGCTGCCGACTTTGTAGCTGTTGTAGGGAATGTAGACCTCTTGCTTGCCCTTGAGCTTCCAGTCGTAACGGTCCGGCGAGCCGTTGAACAGGTCGGTATCGTCCGCCGTGCGCAAGCCGTCGGATGAGGCGATCGGCGTGTCATACGCCAGGTTCGGCGCCCGCCGCACACGGCGTTGGCCGGCGTCGTAGACCCAGGCCTGGCGCGGGTCCTTGAGCTGGTCCAGGGTCTCGTGAATCAACGCCGCACCGCCGGCCAGCCGGGCCGGGCTCTTCACGAATGCCAGGTAGTAAAACAGGATGTTTTTCAGGTCGGCGAACTGACCGCCCGGACGGTAGTAGTTGAACATCCCTTCCTGCTGCGACGTCACCAGCGCGAAGCTGCCGTTGCGCTGTACCGGCGCTTCGGAGGCACGACGGACCACGTAGATGCCGCGATAACGGGTGATGTGGTTCCACAACGCCTCGACGCCATCCTTGGGCACGGGGAACGGCACGCCGCCATAGGCATCGGCAAAACCGGTTCCGCCGTCGAGCAGCTTGGCCGAGGTCGCATTCTTCAAGGTGTTGTCATACAGCCACTGCGGCGCCGAACCCGAGCGACGAGAGGTATAGACCGGCATCTGGAAGGTGTCGGGGTAGCTGTTGAACAGCGCGATCTGGCCCGGGCTGAGGTGGGCCTTGTACTGGTCAAGGTTGGCCTTGGTGATGGTGAACAAGGGCTTGTCCGCCGCATACGGGTCCGGATGATGCTGGCCCGGTTTGTAGCCGGCCGGCGCCTGGGTGATACCGCCGCTCCAGGCCGGAATGGTCCCGGCCGCGTTGCCGGCACGCTCGGCGCCCAGCGGCGTCAGCGTGGTTTTCAATTGCTCGGCTTGTTGCGGCGTGATGGCGGCCATTGCGCTGCCGGTGGCCATGCTCAGGGCCAGCACCAGTGCGGTCTTGGTGAGTCGTGAAGTGTGAAACATGATCGTTCTCCGAAATACAAAAACCTGTGGGAGCGGGCTTGCCCGCGATTGCGGTGGGTCAGCCAACATTGATGTCGAATGTGCTGCCGTCATCGCGGGCAAGTCGGATCGCCGCACCGCCGCTCCCACAGGGAGATGAGCTGCCGCGATGTTTGTTCTTGGCAATCAAAGGAAGTACTTGAGGTTGAAGCCGACGTTGTCTCGGTCGCGAACACCGTTGTCCTGCCCGCCGCCGTAGAACTCGGTGTATTGCAGCTCGGCCTCCAGCTTGTTCTGGTAGTTGGCCTTGATCCCCAGGGTGTAGGCCTTGCGGCCGTCGATCGTGTTGCCCGCCTGATAGCTGTTGCCCTTGAAGTCATCCTTGTAGACGACGTAGGGCGAGACGTTGACCCCGGCGTACACGTCGTTCCAGGTGCCGTTGAGCATCGCGGTGTAGCTGTAGGAGTTGCGGTTGACCTGGTCGCTGCGCTCACCGCCGGACACATAGGAAAAGTTGCCGGTGCCCGCGTAGTAACGGGTGCTGCCGTCAAAAGCGGTGTATTGCAGATCGCTGCCGCGCAAGTGCTCGGAGGCGAGTTCGAACACGCCGAACATCGAGTCGAACGACAGGCTCGGGCCAAAGTTGTAGATGGTGCCCAGGGACGTGTTGAACGCTTCCACCCGCTCGGCGTTATTGATCTGGCTGTCGAGCGTGACCATCTGCCCGCCAATGTTGATGGTCTTGCCGGACGCGGCAGCAGCTGCGCCATTGGCCAGGTCGCCGATCAGGTCGTTGGTGGCGGCGACACCGATGGGCAGGTTCGGCCGATACGCGACTTCACCGAACACTGACGCCTCGCCCAGGGTGGTGTTGAAGCTGAAGCCGTACATGCGGATGTCTTCGGCGTAGCGACGATGGGCCTGAATACTGCCCAACACATCAATGGTCGTCAGGCCGTTGGCCAGTTGCCCCGCCTGACTGCCCGCCACACCGGACAACACGTTAGTCAGCGCGTTGATGTCGACGCCTTGGTACCCGCCCAGGTCGGCGGAAATGGTCGGTTCCTTGGCGTGGTAATTGACCATGTACACGCCGAACTCGGTGCTGTTGAGTTCTTCTGCAATGTAGCGAAAGGCAAAGCCGAACTGACCGTCGTTGCGCGCGTTGTAATCCTTGCCGACCGAGGCCACCTTGAGGGTGTTGCCGAAAGCCGGGGTCACGCCGTTGGCGTAAAGGCCAGTGGTGCTCAGGGCCTGGTTGAGCAACGGATTGTTGCCCAGTGCGGTGTACAGTCCGATCACGTTGCCGAAGCCGGGAACCGGCGTGTCCAGCGCGGTGTTGCTGAAATTGTTGTAGCCGGTGTTACCACCGTCGGCGAACAGGTCCGTCTGCGAGTAGAAGGTGCCGACCGGGTCGATACGGGTTTCCTTCCAGTTCGTCTGGTAGAAGCTTTCCAGGGTCAGGCTGTCGGTCAGGCCAATGTTGAAGCTGAGCGCTTCCACCGGCACCAGCACTTCCTTGACTTCGGCCCCGGGCAACCGGTACTTGGCGGCGTCTACCGGGTTGGTGGTGTTGATCCCGCCACGGTAGAAAATCCCCTCGCCCCAGTTGAACACCTGGCGCCCGACACGGGCCGTGACAGGCATTTGCGCAACGTCCCAGTTGCCATAAAGGTAGGCATCGAGCATCTCCACCCGGCTGCCGGCGATGTCGCGGGTCTGGCCAGTGAAGTGGTCGTCCTGGGGGTAACTCTGGCTAGGTTGCGACGGGTTGTTGTTGCGGTAGTAATCGTTGCGCTTGTCCATCAGTTGGGTGTCATAGAACGCGGTGCCGCGCATGAACATCCCGTAGTTCTGATAGTTGGCCTCAAGTTCCGAAGTGATCTTGTACACCTCGGAAACCAGCCCGGTGTCGAAGTTGCGATTACCGTCGTTGGTGTTGACGTCATCGTTGTTTTTGTCCCGGCCCTGGACCCGCCACAAGCGGCCATAAGACAAGGTACTGTCGAACGAACCCGTGACCTGTTTGTCCAGCACACTGAATTCCACGGCCTGCACGCCGTCGACCGCGCACAGTTGCAGCAGCCCTGCCAGGCCGACGCCAGGTAGCGCCGCGCCAGACAGGCGTAATCGAGTGCTCATGATCTGTTCCTCTTCCCTGGGTTTATTGTTTTTATGATTGCTGTGTGAGTGGGCAACGCTGCCGCGATGGCTAGGGCGCCAACCCCGCATTGACATAAATCCGGCTGTGCGCGCCGAAATGTCCCAGCAGCGTGAACATCTGCTGATTCAGTGCCGGGTGGTCGTAGTCTTCGCGCTTCACTTGATTACTGGCGCTGAAATCGCTGGTGACCGGTGCCGTGTCCAGCCACTGCCCGATGGCTTCATCGAACGCGGCGGATTCCTCGGCAGACTCGGCACTCACCACCTCGCGCAGGTAGTCCACCGAGTACGGCGGGTAGCGAACGTCTTGTACGAGGTCGGCGTAAGCCTTGAGCATCGGGTGTGGCTGGCCTTCGCGCAGCAAGCGACGCAGCCAGGTCGACTGATATTTCTCCACTTCCATGTGCCGGGTCGCGACCCGTTCAATGGCCGCGTGCTTGTCGGCATCGAAGCCGGCCAACGCCTTGCTTTCCAACAGCAACAGGCTCGCCAGTTCGACGCCGGGCAGCGGCTTGGCGTGATAAGGCTGGGTCAAGTCCTGGACGTGGTGCAGGCCCCAACCGAGAAAGCGATAACCCCAATACGGATGGCCACTGACGAACGCCAATCGCGCCAACCCCATGTATTGGTAGGCGCGCCAGTCCGGCCAGCTGCGCTGAAGAAACCCGGCGGCGGCATACACCACCGGGCTCTCATGGAAGAACCCCATATGGAACGGCGCCTGGGAGCTGTACTGAAACCGCGCGTCGCCGAAAGACTGCGGACCGAAGCCGTACAACGCGCCCACCAAGCCTGGGTTGTCGCTGAACAGGTTGATGTCGTGGCCGTAATCCGGTTCATCGGCGGCGCTGGCCAACACGGCCAGGGGCGCGACTTTTTCGCCGTCCGCCACACGGATGAAACGCTGGCGGTTCCAGGGTGAGAGCGTCTGCTCGACCATGACCTGTTCGGCTTTCAGGTGTTCACGCTCGGGCAAATCCTTGCCCGGCAATGGCTGGATAACCATGGCCAGATGAATGTGGGGATTGATCCGCAACGCGGTGAGGAAGTCGTGTCGCAGATTGTCCCCAGGCTCGGCTGGCAGCCGCAGGTTATCGGGGCGCGGCGGGTACTGGGCGAAGTGCTCGCGGGCGAAGCGTTCCTGCTCGTCCAGCAGCGCGATCACGGCGGGGTATTGTTGCGCGAGAAACTGCTCCAGCGGCTCGACTTCAACCTGAGGGGCTTCGCGCAAGGCCGGCAAATCCTGCAACGCCAGGTAGCTGCCCACCGTATGGTTGGACCAACCCCACGCCATCGGGGCGGTTCCACAAAGCAGCAGCAGGAGAAAGGTCAGCTTCATTGCTTTTGGTTCTTATTGGATGTGCTGTGGGGTTGAGCCTAACAACCGACCCTGTCCCTGACACTGTCCAATCTCACCAGAAAAGTTCTCCGATAGCGCCACGCCCAAGGTGCAAAAAACACCACGGATCAATGTGGGAGCGGGCTTGCTCGCGAATGCGCAGTGTCAGTCACTACTGATTTCACTGACCCACCGCAATCGCGGGCAAGCCCGCTCCCACAGGGGTTTTCGGTGTTGTTCTAAGCGGGGTAACCGGTGATTTTGCGGATGCTTTGGTACAACGGCTTGAGCTGTCGGTACATGCGCAAGTACACCTCTTTGTACAGTCGCTCATAGACCTGCTGCGCCTCGGGTTGTGGCATGAACACCGCACCGACCCGCGTCATGGCCGCCATCGCCGTGGGAAAGTCCGCGTACAGACCCAGCCCCACCGCGCAGCAAATCGCTGCGCCCAGACCGGACGCTTCATAGACATGCGGACGCTCGGCCGGCAGGCCGAAAATGTCGGCCGTGAGCTGCATCGCCGCATCACTCTGGGAGCCACCACCGGCAACACGCAAACGCGTGACGGAGACTTTCGAGCGCTTCTCGATTTTCTCCAGGCCCTGACGCAAGGCATACGCCAGGCCTTCGAGGATCGCCCGATAGATATGCGCGCGGGTATGCACATCACCGAAGCCGATCATCGCGCCCTTGGCCTCCACACCCGGTTCGCGGATGCCGGGCGACCAGTAGGGTTGCAACATCAGCCCCATGGAGCCCGGCGGCACCGCATTGACCAGCGCATCGAAGAGTTGCTCGGGCTCGATGCCCTGCGCCTTGGCCTGCTGCATTTCCCGCAGGCCGAACTCGTTCTTGAACCAGCTGACCATCCAGTAGCCGCGATAGATCATCACTTCGCAGTTGTATTGATCCGGCAGCGCAGACGGGTAAGGCGGAATCAACGGGACGATTTCCAGGTAGCGCGACCGAGTGCTGGTAATCGTCGCCGTGGTGCCGTAGGACAGGCACACCGTGCTCGCGTCGACGACGCCGGAACCCACCACTTCGCAAGCCTTGTCGGCACCCGCGGCGATCAGCGGCAACCCTTCGGGAATACCGGTGTGGCGGCTGGCTTCAGCGGTGATGAAACCCAGGGTTTCGCCGGGCTTGTGCAGGCTCGGCAATTGCTCGGGGCGCACCGCCAATGCCTGCCATTTCCAGTCGCTGGGCGCGGCCCATTTCAGACGTTTGAAATCGAACGGCAGGTAACCGACGCAACAGCCCACGGAATCGACAAAGCGCCCGCACAGGCGATGGGTGAGAAACCCCGAGAGCAACAAAAACTTGTCGGTCGCCGCCCACACTTCAGGCTGGTGCTTCGCGATCCAGTTGGCCTCGGCCTGGGCGCGGAAATAATCCACGGTGGCTTGCGCGCCGACCAGTTTGAACAGCCAGCCCCACGGCCCCTTGATGCCGCCTTCGACTTCAGTCTGGCGTTGATCGAGCCACAGGATCGCCGGGCGCAGCGGCTTGCCTTGGGCATCGACGTTGATCAAAGTACCGCGCTGGGTGGTCAGGGAAACGCCGGCAATCTGCGACCGATCGATACCGGTTTGCTGCCACACCTGCTGGCAGGCCTCCCCCAGTTTCGCCCAGTAATACTCCGGGTCCTGCTCGGCCCAGCCCGGTTGAGTCGAATAATAGGCCTGCAACTCGACCTTGCCTTTGCCCAGCAAATTGCCCTGCAGGTCGAAGAGCAGCGCGCGCACGCTCTGGGTGCCATTGTCGATGGCCAGCAGGTAACGCTTGTTCGGGTGGTTATCCATGGAGCTCTCTTCAATGGGCATGGGTGGCGCGCATTCCTGAATGTTCTAATCCGTAGCAGCTGTCGAGCGAAGCGAGGCTGCGTCCGAGGACAACGTCCTCGCAATCACGGGGGCGACGGCTTCGCCGCCGAACGCTGCCTCGCTGCGCTCGACAGCTGCTACAGGGCTGCAGGGTCGCAGGGCAAACCGTGATGACGTTGCCACAACGCCTGGTAGCGCTGCTGCTCCTGCTGCCAACGCTCGTCGTCCCAGCCCAGTCGTGGTTGGCAGAGTTGGCGAATCGCAGTGAAATAATCCTCGCCACCGTGCGGCAGCAACAGGCCCAGACGGGTTCGGCGCAGCAGCAGGTCATCCAGGTGCAGGACCATTTCCGACTCGCAGGCAAAGGCCAGCTCCGCCCACAACGTATCCGTGACGCCAACCGTGTCATGACCCAACTCGGCGAGCAGTTGCGCCAGCCTCGGCAGATCACGGCCATGCCGCCCCGCCAGACGTCGCCACTGGCTGCCACTGAGCCCCGGGATCGCCAGCGGCGGTACGGCGGCAAACACCGGCCCGGCGTCATCATCGAAGGGACGTTCGAGCATGTTCGCGCAGGCCTTGAGCACTTCGATGGCCTGCGGGCGAAAGGTGGTCAACTTGCCGCCGGCCAGGGTCACGCAGCCAGGCTCCTGCCACAGCACATGCTCGCGGGTTTCATTCGACGGTTTGCCTTGATGTTCACCCGCCGCACTGCCCACCACCGGGCGCACCCCGGACCAGGTCGACAGCACGTCGTCAGCGACTACCTCTGCGTGGGGAAATTGTTGAGTACAGGCCGCCAGCAAATAGTCGAGCTCCTCGCGGCTGATGCTCGCGCTCTGGTCCAGGTCTTCGTGATGATCGAGGTCCGTGGTGCCGACCACCGTGGCGCCCTCCCAAGGAAAAACGAACACCGGTCGACGGTCGCGCTCGTGCAGGAAGGTGAAAGCCTGCGCCACGGGCAGACGCCAGCCCGGTAGCAACAAGTGACTGCCCCGCAACGGGCGCAACTGACGAGGGGCATCGGGCAGGCGCAAGCGCTCGGCCCAGGCGCCAGTGGCCACGGCCAGCACACCACAACGCAAGGTCAGCAATCCGTCACCCTCGCAGTCCTTGACCTGAACCCCGCAAACGCGCCCCTCTTCACGCAGCAATCGCTCCACGCGCACGCCGTTGAGTACCACGGCGCCGTCGCCTCGCGCCTCGCCTAAAACGCGCATCACCAGACGCGCATCATCGGTCAGCGCATCGACAAAACAGGTGCCGCCCAGCAGGTCATCTTCCTTCACGCCCGGCGCCAGATAATGCAGTTGTTGCGCGTCATGGAAGCGATGGCTGCGCCGCCCGGCCAACGCGTCATAGATGGACAACAAACCACCCAGCACCCGTGGGCCGGGAAAGCCGCCACGGTAATGCGGCATCATGAAACTCATCGGTTCCACCAGCCCCGGCGCTTCGTCGAGCAGGCGCTGGCGTTCGCGCACCGAATCACGGGTCAGGCGCCACTGGCCCTTGGCGATGTAACGCAAACCGCCATGGACCATTTTCGAGGATCGGCTGGAGGTGCCCCAGGCGAAATCGCGCTGTTCCAGCAGCAGGCAGCGCCAGCCACGGCGCGCCGCCTCGCGCAGGATACCGGCGCCGCTGATGCCGCCGCCGATCACGATCAGGTCCCAGGTTTCATCCGCCAGCGTCGGCAATACGTGCTGTCGCCACGCGGCGTTCCAGTCCAGGCTCATGGCCGTCACTCCTGCAACAGCGTGCCAGGGTTGAGGCGCCCGGCCGGATCAAAATGTCGGCTCAGCGCCTGCAAGGTGTCCATCGCCAGCGCGCCCTTCTCGCGCAGCAGGTACGGCGCGTGGTCCTTGCCCACGCCATGCTGGTGACTGATGGTGCCGTGGTTGTCGACGATGGTCTGGCTGGCCGCGTGCTTGAGCGCCTGCCAGCGCGCCAGGGTGGCGGGATAGTCCGCCGCCGGGCGAAACACATAGGTGGTGTAGATGCTCGACCCTTCGCCGTAGACATGCGACAGGTGAGTGAACACGTGCACCCGCTCGCCCTCAGCCGCCAAGGCGTCGCGCAGGCTGTTTTCGATCAGGGTGAGCAGGTTGTCGACATTGCTCCAGTCGGTAGCGGTTTCCAGGGTGTCGACCACGTAACCGGCGTTCCACAAGTTCTCGCGCAGGTAGGGAAAACGGAAGCGGTTCTGCGCCCACTTCTTGCCGAGCAAGGTGCCGGTAAACACTCCGCCGAACGCCTTGAGGTGCTGGCGGGCCTGGCTCAGGGACAGCGCATTTTGCTTGCGATTACCGGTCACGCCGAAGGTCAACAGGCATTTGCCCGCACCGGCGCCGCGCAGGTTCAGGTACTTTTCCAGCCAGGCGATCTGCTGCGGGTGACCGGCCAACGCCAACTGGGTTTCGGTTTCCACCGCGTTGGACAGGCGCAGCATCGACAGCGGCACGCGCGCCTGGGCCAACTGGCGGATGGCTTGCAGCGCCTGGGTCCAATCGGGCAGAAAGACCCCGTAGAAACGTTCATCAGCGGGCAATGCACTGACCCGCACCTTGACCTCGGAAATAATCCCGAAACGGCCTTCACAACCCAGCACCACCTCGCGCAGATCGGGGCCGGCAGCCGAGGCCGGGAAGGTCGGGATCTCCAGAGGTCCGGCGAAGGTTTCCAGAGTGCCGCCAGCGAACAGTTGCTCGATTCGCCCATAGCGCAGCGACTGCTGGCCACTGGAGCGGCTGGCGACCCAACCACCCAGAGTCGAGAGCTCCCACGACTGCGGAAAATGCCCCAGCGTATAACCCCGGGCGCGCAGCTGACTTTCCACCTGCGGCCCACTGGCGCCAGGGCCGAAGGTGGCCAGCAAGCTGTGTTCGTCGAGGTCCAGCAGGCGATTCATGCGGGCCAGGGACACCGTCACCACCGGCCGCGCGGAACTTGGCGGGTTGATGTGCCCGGCCACCGAGGTGCCGCCGCCATAAGGAATCAGGCACAGGTCCTGCTGCTGCGCGAGCGCCAACAACTGGCGAATCTGTTCAGCCGTCTCGGGAAAGGCCACGGCGTCGGGATAAATCCCCAGAGCCCCTTCGCGCAACGCCAGCCAGTCCGGCAGGCTCTGCCCCCGTGCATGCAGCAAACGATCATGGGCATCCACGCTCAAAAGCGGGTGTTCCTGCAACCGCGATGCCGGCACACGGGCCAATGCCGTCTCAAGCGTGGCATCGGGCAGCGCTCGACCGTCACCCAACCGTTGCGCGAGAAAACTCGCGCCCTGGGCCGGCAGTTCGACCACCGTGGTTGCATCTCCCCAGCCGTTCCAGCGTCGCATGCGTGTGTCCTTTTGCGGTTCTGATCAGTGAAATTTCAGGCCCCCATACTAATCAGCGGCCCGAAAGTGTCACGGTCGCATCCGGCCAGTTCGAGTAGCCAATTGAGTCAAACGTCGCGCAGGTGTCAGCCATTTACTTTAGCCGTGGTTTCAAATTACCTTTCACGGGCATTCATCCGCGCATGCGGGCCTTGATCAAAGGAAGACGATCATGCAATCCCTGGGCTTCACTTCAGTTCCGCCGCTGCTCAAATACCTGCGTCATGCCGAACAACTGGGCGTGGCCATCGAGCCTGCGTTGGCGGCGGCCGGGTTGCAGGCGCAGCAGTTGAGCGATAACAGCCTGCGGCTGCCGGGTGAAGCCCATGAACGGTTACTCGATTATTTCTGCGAACACTCGGGCGATCCGTTGTTCGGTCTCAATGCCGCGCGTTTTGTATTGCCCAACTCCTGGAGTGTGCTGGGTTACATCACCATGAACTGCGCGACCCTGGGCGATGCCATGAGCCGCATCATGCCCTTCGAGAAGCTGGTGGGCGACATGGGCGTCAGCCGCGCCGAGGTGCAAGGCAGCGAGGTGCACCTGATCTGGGCCTGCCGCCATCAACGCCCGCGCATTCGCCGGCACCTGGTGGAAAACGTGCTCGGTTCCTGGCTGCAATACGCACGCTGGATCGCCGATACCCATCTGTCGCCGGCCGCCGTCTGGCTGGAACATCCACGCCCGGCTGACACGGCGCTGGCGCAATACGAGCAGTTTTTCGACTGCCCGGTCCTGTTCGACCAGCCCTACTCGGCGCTGATTGTGCCGTTGCCGTACTTGCAGCTGCCCTTGCGCCAGGCCGATGCGCAATTGCTGCGCACCCTGGAAGAACACGCGATGGGATTGATGGCCACGCTGGAGGACGCGTCGCTGGAACAGCGGGTCAAGAACATCCTGCGCCAGTTACTCAAGGAAGGCCTGCCACGCAAGGAACAAGTGGCCGAGCATCTCGCCGTGTCGGTGCGCACGCTGCAACGCCAGTTGCATCAGGCCGGCACCTCGTACCAGCAGATCCTCGATGACCTGCGCCAGGAATTGGCCGAGCATTACTTGCTCAACAGCACCTTGCCGATCCAGGACATCGCCCAGTACCTGGGTTTCACCGAACCGCGCTCGTTTCACCGCACGTTCAAAAGCCGGCGCGGGATGCCGCCCGGTGAGTTTCGCCAGACTCATCGGGGGTGACTGCGCTGGCCTCTTCGCGAGCAAGCTCGCTCCCACAGTGGATCTTCATTGACCACCGATTTTGTGAACCACACAAAATCCCTGTGGGAGCGGGCTTGCTCGCGAAGGCGTCAGTCGCTACAGCGCAAATAAACACCTTTCAGTGCGGGTGTTTAAAGACACTCAGCGTTACGTGACAACGCCCACAGATCCTTGCGCCGCTGCCTACGACTGCGCCAGAATCCGCCGGCTTGTGCGCTTGGGGGCTGCTCGGTAACTTGGATCGGGTCACTGATTCCCAGTGATCGGGTTTAGCAGCCCGGCTATGTTCGCTCCTGGTTGCACAAGTATCATCCAGTCAGGCATTTGCCTACGCTTGATGGTGGCTGTGCGCATGGCACCTTCGGGTGCGCCGGGATGGGATGCGACCGGTCTGCTAACTTGCGCATAGCCGCCACCCATTCGCTTAGCAGCGAAAGGGATGCGGCCTTACAAGGTACGCTCCCATGTTCAAAGTTACGCCAAACCCACCGGACACCGATCCGGCATCCCCCTACGAAACCCCTGAGTCAAAGAAATTCCACGAAGCCGCCGAGCGCGCGCTCAACCACTATCTTGGTCCTCCTCCGGCCGCCCAGATCATGGCGACGCCCTACCAACCGAACCGCCTCTACATGGCCAACCCGGCGTCCGGCACGGAACCCTTGCTGGCCGACGCCAGCGAAACCCTGGGCTCAGCCACCGTCATGCTCAACGACTTCGCCGCCCTGCTCCAGGGCTCGCACCGCAAAACCGTGCAAGGTATCGCCCAAGTGGTCATGGTGGCGGAAATGGCGGTCAATCAAGTGCTGGATAAATTAGTGCCTACAGAGTGATCAATGCGCTGGCGCTTGCCACATTGACCGCCGATCCCTGAACGAAAAAGCCCGCGGCCAAACCGCAATGGTTTGGCAGCGGGCTTCTTTGTGCGGCGGGGGCTTTTCAGCTCAAAGGCTGATCGCGTTAGTGAACACCAACCGGTTGCCGAACGGATCGGCGATGGTCATGTCCTGGCTGCCCCACGGCATGGCCTGAATCTGTGGATGCGAAAACGCGTATTCCTTGGCAATCAATTGCTGCTGGAAGGCTTCCAGTTCACCGGTCTCGATGCGCAGGGCCGAACCCGGCGTGGCGTCGCCATGGTGTTCGGACAGGTGCAGCACGCATTCGCCACGAGACACCTGCAAGTACAACGGGAAGTTCGCTTCGAAACGGTGCTGCCAGTCGACTTTGAAACCCAGGAAGTCGACGTAAAACTCCAACGCCTTGGCTTCATCGAAAATCCGCAGGATCGGGGTGGTTTTACCGAAACTCATGCAGTTACTCCCTGACTGAAATGACGCCCAGTGTAGCTAGGCCGATTGTCAGCGCTTCGGCTTGGTAGCGGCTTTCTTTAGTTGCAATGTGCCACTAGTGTGACAGACCACTAAAAATGCTCACACAAACCCATCACGCAAATCGCCTTGCCGCGCCAGGAACCGCCCTTCCCTTTGACCGTTCGCCTGCCCTTCGCTGTAACTCAATACACCGTTGACCCACACGCCATCGATGCCTTCTGCCGCCCGTTGCGGGTCATTGAAATCCGCCACGTCACGAATGGTCACCGGGTTGAACAACACCAGATCCGCCCAGTTGCCTTCACGAATCTCGCCACGCTCTTTCAAGCCAAACCGCGCCGCCGACAGCCCGGTCATCTTGTGTACCGCCGTGTGCAACGGAAACAACCCGACATCGCGACTGAAATGCCCGAGTACCCGTGGAAATGCGCCCCACAATCGCGGATGCGGGAACGGGTCTTCCGGCAATCCGTCAGAGCCGACCATCGATAGCGGATGCGCGAGGATTCTGCGGACATCCGCTTCGTCCATTCCGTAGTACACCGCACCCGCCGGTTGCAGTTGGCGGGCGGCGTCGAGTAACGACAGGTTCCACTCGGCGGCGATGTCCATCAGGTCGCGGCCGCCCATTTCCGGGTGCGGTGTCGACCAGGTGATGGTGATACGGTGCGCATCGGTGACTTGCTTCAAATCCAGCGTCGAAGAACTGGCCGCGTAGGGATAGCAGTCGCAGCCCACCGGGTGGGTTTTCGCCGCGTGTTCAAGGGACGCCAGCAATTGCGAGCTGCGCCCCCAGTTACCGGCACCCGCGCATTTGAGGTGGGAAATGATCACCGGGGATTTCGAATGACGACCAATCTGGAAAGCCTCGTCCATGGCCTCCAGCACCGGTTCGAATTCGCTGCGCAAATGGGTGGTGTACACCGCACCGAACGCCGTCAGCTCTTCGGTCAGTTGCTTCACTTCATCGGTGGACGCCGAGAACGCGCTGGCGTACGCCAGGCCTGTGGATAACCCCAACGCGCCGGCCTCAAGGCTCTCGCGCAGTTGCTCGCGCATTGCGCTGATTTCATCCGCCGTGGCCGTGCGGAACAAGTCGTCGAGGTGGTTGCTGCGCAACGCGGTGTGCCCGACCAGCGCTGCAACGTTCAACGTGGTGTTCGCCGCTTCGACTGCCGCGCGGTAGTCGCTGAACGTCGGATAAACAAAGGCTGCGGCGGTGCCGAGCAGGTTCATCGGGTCCGGCGGATTGCCCTTCAAGCTCACCGGTGAAGCGCTGATCCCGCAGTTGCCGACGATCACCGTGGTCACACCCTGGCTGAGCTTGGGCAGCATCTGCGGTTGGCGGATGACGACCGTGTCGTCATGGGTGTGCACATCGATAAAACCCGGCGCCAGCACGCGGCCGGCGGCGTCGATTTCTTCGGTGGCCGTGGCATCGTGCAAATCGCCGATGCGCTCGATGCGCCCGTCCAGGATCGCCACATCGGCGGGGTAGCCAGGACGATTGCTGCCGTCGATGACCAGGGCGTTGCGAATCAGCGTGTCGTACATCATGTCAGTCTCCCAGCGGCAAGTGATCGTCGCCGCCGCGGTAATCGTCCAGGGCGAGTTTTATTCGCCGCAGACGCTCTTGATTGTCTTCAGGGTTAGCCAGCGCCAGCTCGGTGGCCAGCACGTCGATCGCCAGCAGCATGCCGTAGCGTGCCGCGGTCGGTTTGTAGATAAAGGACGTCTCGGCGCTTTGCAGCGGCAGCAGCACATCGGCCAGTTGCGCCAGCGCCGAGTCGGCCCGGGTGATCGCCAGAATTCGCGCGCCGTAGCTGCGGGCCAGTTCAACGGCTTGAAGCAGCTCGGGGGTAATGCCGGTCAGCGAGCAGACGATGACCGCGTGCTCGGCGCCAAGGCTGGCGGCGGTGACGCGCATCATCACCGGGTCGTGGCACACGGCAATCGGATAACCGAGCCGCACCAGCCGCACTTGCAGCTCATCACTGCACAAGGTCGAGCAGCCGCCCATGCCGAATGCATGAATCATGCGCGCCTTGCCCAGCAGCTTCACCGCATCGGTGAAGCGAGTCTCGTCGAACGCCGACAGATGCTGGTGCAAGGTCGACTCGATATCACCGACGATCTGCCGGTAAAACGCCGACTGGTCCGGCGTGCCGGCCGGGTCGAGAAAACGGCTGCCGACGCCACTGGCCTGGGCCAGTTGCAGGCGCAAATCGCGCAAATCCCGGCACCCTACCGTGCGGGCGAAACGCGACAGGGTGGCCGTGCTGACTTCCGCTCTCAGCGCCAGCTCATCAAGGCTGGCGGACGAGGCAAAGCCTACGTCGTCGAGCATCAGACGAGCGATGCGTCCTTCACCGGCACTGAAGGAATCCTGGCGGGCGCGGATCTGGTAGAGGATGTCCATGGCAGGCGACTCCGGTTAAATCAGGTAGGAAAGGCCCACGGTCAGACCGAACGCGACCACCGAAATAATAGTCTCCAGCACGGTCCAGGTCTTGAAGGTCTGGGCGACGCTCATGTTGAAGTATTCCTTGATCAACCAGAAGCCACCGTCGTTGACGTGGGAAAAGATCACCGACCCGGCGCCGGTCGCCAGCACCAGCAATTCTGGATGCGGATAGCCGAGCCCAATGGCCACCGGCGCGACAATCCCCGAAGCGGTGGTCATCGCCACCGTCGCAGAACCGGTGGCGATGCGCATCAACGCGGCGAACAACCAGCCCATGATCAGCGGCGACAGGTGAAATTCGTGGGCCAGGCTGACGATCTGGTCGGTGACGCCGGCGTCCACCAGAATCCGGTTGAGGCCGCCACCGGCGCCCACCAGCAAGGTGATGCTCGCGGTCGGGGCCAGGCATTCGTTGGTGAATTTAAGGATCGATTCGCGGCTAAATCCCTGGGCGATGCCGAGGGTCCAGAAGCTCAGCAGCGTGGCCAGCAGCAAGGCGATCACCGAGTTGCCGATGAACAACAAAAACTGGTTGAGGCCGCTGCCTGGCGTGGAGATCAGGTTGGCCCAGCCACCAATCAGCATCAGCACCACCGGCAACAGAATGGTCGCCATGGTGATGCCGAAGCCCGGCAGGCTGTCGCGCGGTTCGCGCTCAAGGAACTGGCGTTCCAGCGGGTTTTCCGCCGGCAACTGAATGCGCGGCACGATGAACTTGGCGTACAGCGGACCGGCGATGATCGCCGTCGGAATGCCGATCAGAATCGCGTACATCAACGTCTGCCCGACCGACGCCCCATACACCTGCACCGCGAGCATCGCCGCCGGGTGCGGTGGCACCAGCGCATGCACCACCGAGAGCCCGGCGACCATCGGCAAACCGACCATCAGAATCGACACGCCCACACGCCGCGCCACGGTAAAAGCGATCGGCACCAGCAACACAAAACCGACCTCGAAGAACAGCGGCAGCCCGACCAGGAATGCAATGCAGACCATCGCCCAGTGCGCGTTCTTCTCGCCGAAGCGGTCGATCAAGGTCCGCGCCACCTGCTCGGCGCCGCCGGACTCGGCCATCATCTTGCCGAGCATCGTCCCCAGCGCCACCACCAGCGCAATGTGCCCCAGGGTTTTGCCGACCCCGGCCTCGTACGCGCCCACCACGCCGGACGCCGGCATCCCGGCCAGCAAGGCCAGGCCGATGGACACCAGGGTGATGACGATAAAGGGATTGAGCCGGTAACGGGCGATCAGAACGATCAGTGCAATGATGGCGATGGCGGCATACACCAGCAGCCAATAGCCGAAGGACAGGGTCATGCGGTACTCCTCGAAAGGGTCACGTCGAATGGATTGTGAAACTCTTAAAACATTTCGAGAGGTGATTTTCAAACGAGGTGAAAGTAATTTTCGCGAAGGGGTAAGGGTTGTCGTTGAGAGATATGCGCGGTCGAGGATTATGAAAATCGGGCAGGCGGATTTTCATCCCTTCACGCTGATCGTTCCTACGCTCCGCGTGGGAATGCAGCCAGGGACGCTCTGCGTCCCAAAGTGGACGCGGAGCGTCCGGTGAGGAATTCCCACGCAGAGCGTGGGAACGATCTCGAGGTGGGCTCAGTCGTGACTCACGCGGGCGCGTTTCAGCAGTTTTTTGCAACGCTCCGACACGTGCAGCACGCGCAGGTGCTTGCCGGCCTTGGTGTAGCGTTCGCGCAGCGTATCCAGCGCGGAGATGGCCGAGTAATCAACGAAGCTCAAATGACGGCAATCGAGCGTGACCTGGGCAGGATCATTGGCCGGATCGAATTGATTGAGGAAAGGGGTCGTCGAGGCAAAGAACAGCGTGCCATGCACCCGGTAGAGTTTGCTGCCGTCGTTCTCCAGATGACTGTCGGCGTACAGCTGCCGAGCCTGCTGCCAGGCAAAGTTGAGCGCCGCGATGATGATCCCGCACATCACAGCGGTGGCCAGATCGGTGAACACGGTGATGACCGTCACCGCGATGATCACCAGCACGTCGTTCAACGGCACTTTGTTCACCACCCGCAGCGAGGCCCAGGCGAACGTCTGCTGGGACACCACAAACATCACCCCGACCAGCGCCGCCAGCGGG
This sequence comes from Pseudomonas sp. C9, assembly GCF_002000165.1. Lineage (NCBI taxonomy): Bacteria > Pseudomonadati > Pseudomonadota > Gammaproteobacteria > Pseudomonadales > Pseudomonadaceae > Pseudomonas > Pseudomonas sp. C9. The sequence continues at coordinate 2,323,601 of NZ_MPAK01000001.1, forward strand.
ATACGCTCGATCAGCGGCGAAAGAAACAGGATGAACAGCAGAATCAGCACCCCGGCCACCACTCCGGATAACCGGCCGCGCCCACCGGAGCTGAGGTTGATCACGGTCTGGCCGATCATCGCGCAGCCCCCCATGCCACCGAATACGCCCGAGACCATGTTGGCCGCGCCCAGCGCCACGCACTCGCGATCCGGGAAGCCGCGGCTCTCGGTGATTTCGTCGGTCAGGTTCAGGGTCAGCAGGGTTTCCAGCAGGCCGACCAGCGCCATCAATATCGCGTAGGGGGCGATGATGCGCAGGGTTTCCAGGCTCCAGGGAATGTCTGGCAGCGCAAAGGTCGGCAGGCCACCGGCGATGTGCGCCATGTCACCCAGCGTGCGGGTCGGCAAGCCCAGCAGATACACCGCCAGGCCCACGCTCAGAATCGCCACCAGTGCCGGCGGCACGGCACGCGTGAGGCGCGGCAGCAGATAAACAATGGCCATCGTCACGGCCACCAGCCCCGTCATCAAGGACAGCGGCGTGCCGCTGAGCCAGGTCTCTCCGCTTTTGAAATGCTCCAGCTGCGCCAGGGCAATGATGATCGCCAGGCCGTTGACGAAACCGAGCATCACCGGGTGCGGGACCATGCGCACCAGTTTGCCCAACTTCAGCAGCCCGAACGCCAACATGATCAACCCACCCAGCAGCACCGTGGCCAGCAAATACTGCACGCCGTGTTGCACCACCAGTGCCACGATCACCACGGCCATCGATCCGGCAGCCCCCGAGACCATCCCCGGCCGCCCGCCGAACAGCGCGGTCAGGGTGCAAATGATGAACGCCCCGTAAAGCCCCATCAGCGGGTTGAGATGCGCGACCAGCGCGAAGGCGATGCACTCGGGGAGCAAGGCAAAAGACGTGGTGAGCCCGGCCAGGACATCGGCGCGTAGACGTTTTGGTTTCATGGGGGACCGATAACAACAGGAAAATAGGCAGCGGATGTTACGGAATCGAGCTCGGCCCGACCAGTTGTGGCGTTGCTGAAAACGCCATCGCGGGCAAGCCCGCTCCCACAAGTTTTGTGTCGTTCGCAAAATTGACGAACGACACCCTTCCAGTGGGAGCGGGCTTGCCCGCGAAAAACGATGACGCGGTTTAAGGCGAACTCAAACCATCTCGTCACGAATCCAGTCAATCACCGACGTCCGCTGCGGCACCCAGCCCAGCAGTTCACGCGCCTTTTGACCACGCACCCGGCTGTTGGAACCCAAACCATAGTTGGCCATTTCATACCCCCACTCGGCTTCGGCATCTTTGAGCGGCCAGTCTTGCGCGGCGCCCAGCTTCAGCGCCTGGGCCATCACCGTGGTCATGTCAATGAACGACGCTTCACCGCTTTCAACGAAGTAGAACGTGCCCGGTACGTTCTTGGTCAACGCCAACAGATACAGGGACACCACGTCTTCGATGTGCACGTTGGACCAGATGTTTTGCCCCGGGCCGACATGCCGGACCACGCCACTTTTGCGCGCCTGTTTGAGCAAGCGCGGCAGTTGCACGCTGTCGCGACTGACACCCAGGCTGTGGCCGTAGATCAGGGTGTTGCAGATCACGGCCGAGTTCACGCCGTCGTTCGCCGCGGCGAGGATCAGGTTGTCGATGGCCACGCGGGCAGCCTTGTCGGCAGTCGGTTCCGGCAAGTTGTCTTCGAAGTAGATGACGTCACTTGATTTGCCGCCCGACGCATCGCCGACGATGCTCGAACCGCTGGTGTGCAGGAACACTTTGTTGGAGCCACGCAGGGCGTTGAGCAACGCCTCGACGGCGCCACGATGGTCGCTGCTGGCGGCGTTGATAACGGCGTCGGCAGTGCGAGCCTGTTCGGCGAGCAGGGCGTTGTCGTCGAGCGTGCCGATCACTGGGGTGATGCCCAAGGCGCTCAGTTCATTGGCTTGTTCAGCGCTGCGCACCAGGCCGGTGACGGTGTGGCCGGCACGGATCAGACCGGTGGCGATGGAACCGCCGATAAAACCGGCAGCACCGGTAACGAATACGTTCATGGAGAAACTCCCTGCGTGGATAAGTGATGCAACGAGTATCCAGCAGGGATCACTGACGAATAATCCCCTCTGACCCAATTCACTCTTGCGCAGGAATCACGAATCAGCCCTTGAAATCCGAGTTCGCGTACTCCGCCAATTTGCTTTGGATAAAGTCCAGGAAACACTGAATCCGCAAGGCCAGTTGCGAGTTGCGGTAGTACACCGCGTTGATCGGCTGGCGATAGCCGCTGTTGAATTCGGCCAGCAGCACTTTCAAACGCCCGGCACGAATGTCTTCGATGGTCATGTAGTGCGACAGGCTGGCGATGCCCTGGCCTTCCAGCGCCAGATGGCGAATGGTCTCGCCGCTGGAAGCGCTGATCGACGCCTGTATCGGCCAGCGATCGCCATGCACATAACGCAGCGGCCACTGATTGAGGCCTTCATTCTGGGTAAACCCCAGTAGCGTGTGCTCACTCAAATCCGCAACTGCCTGCGGCGTACCGTGCTGCTCCAGGTACGCCGGGCTGGTGACGATATGCAACGGGCTGCACCCCAGGGAACGGGCATGCAACGTGGAGTCGGTCAGGGTGCCGATGCGGATGGCGATGTCGGTGCTTTGTTCCAGCAGATCGATGATCAGGTCATTGCTGTTGAGTTCCAGCTGAATGTCCGGGTAGAGCCGGCGGAATTCGTCGATGTACGGCACGATGGCGTGCAGCATGAACGGTGAGGCGGCATTGATCCGCAGCCGCCCGGACGGGGTTTGCTGGCGTGAGTTGAGGCGTTCTTCAAGCTCGTCCATCTGATCGAGAATCCGCTTGGCGTGCTCGAAGAAGTACTTGCCCTCCTCGGTCAGGTCCATGCGCCGCGTGGTGCGATTGATCAACGTGGTATCGAGCTTGGCCTCCAGCCGTGACAACGTGCGGCTGACCGCCGAGGGTGTTTGCCCGACCTGTTCAGCCGCAGCGGAGATAGACCCGCACTCAATCACGCAGACAAAAATCTGCAACTCATCGGATCTGGCTTTCACGGATGCCCCTCATTCAAAACTGGCTTGATAGTAGCTGGATGCGGGGCAAAAGGAACCTTACGCCGGCAGGCCGAACACCTCGGTCAAATGCTGCTCATAGCGCGCCACATCGGCTTCGATGTTCGGGCGTTTCATCACGTCGACGCTCAGGAAGGTCGGCAGGCCAGTCATGCCGAGAAACTCGTTGGCCTTGTGGAACGGGAAGTACACCGCGTCCACCCCTTTGCCTTCGAAGAAATCGCTCGGGTCATCGAACGCTTGTTGAGGTGCGTTCCAGGTCAGCGACAGCATGTATTGCTTGCCTTGAATCAGGCCGCCGCTGCCGTACTTTTGCGACGCGTCGGAACGGGTGCGGCCGTCGCTGGCGTAGAGGCTGCCATGGCCTTCGGTGAAGACTTCGTCGAGGTACTTTTTCACGGTCCACGGCGCGCCCATCCACCAGCCGGGCATTTGATAAATGATCACGTCGGCCCAGAGGAATTTGGCGACTTCATCGGCGATGTCGTAACCCTCGTCGATGAAGGTGGTTTTGATATCCATGCCGCCGCGATCCAGCACGCTCAGTGCAGCTTCATGCAGGGTGGTGTTGTAGCGGCCATCGGAGTGGGCGAATTTTTTACCGCCATTGAGCAACAGGACTTTTTTCATGAGAAATCTCGAAAGGTTCAGAAATTTGATGGCGGCAGGTTAACGGCTGGTCCCGCGCGGAATAAGCGCTGAATTCGCAAAATTCATTTGACTCATACGCACGAATCAACAGGCGATTGTTGCCATAAACTTGCGACGGTTCTTAACTTGAGGAGATTTCTGATGAGTGAAATGCAAGGCTTCATCCTGCACGCCAAGACCCACCCGGAAAAATCCGACGCCTTCGAAGCGTTTTTCCGTGGCTATGTGGAAGCGAGCCGCGCCGAGCCCGGTTGCATCGAGTACCACATGCTGCGCGACAAACAGGACCCGACGCTGTTTATCTTCTACGAGATCTGGCAGTCCCAGGCCCACCTTGATGTGCACTCGAATCTGCCGCACATGAAGCAGTTCCTCGACCAGCGCGATGAGTACCTGGAACGGGATTTCGATATCCGCGCCATCGACATGCTCAGCCCGTCGTCGGCTAACCGCTGATCAACAAATGGCCGCCGAGCACACCGAGGCCGATGAAAAACACACGCTTGAATAACGAAGCGCTGATCCGCTGACGCAGCCATTGGCCCAGCCACATACCGAGCACTGCCGGGATCAGCGCCAGCAACGAGGCGCTCAATTCACCACCGCCCAGAGTGCCGCGCCATAACAGGCCCGCGGCCAGCGCGAGGGTCGAAACGGTGAACGACAAACCCAGTGCCTGCACCAGTTCGTCCTTGCTCAAGCCGAGCGCTTGCAGATAAGGCACAGCGGGAATCACGAAGACACCGGTGGCCGAGGTGATGACGCCTGTCAGCACGCCACACAGCGGACCGAGCCAACGTTCGCTGCGACTGCCCACGCGCAAGGTTGGCAGGAACAAGCCGCTCAGCGCGTACAGCAACAACGCAGCCCCCAAGCCCCGCACCACCCAATGCCCTCCAGCCATGCCGATCCACAGCGTGCCCGCCCCCGTGCCGATGAAGATCGACAGCAACAGCGGCCATAGCCGTTTGATCAGCCCGCGCAAATGCCCACCGAACGCCAGTTGCCAGACATTGGTGAGCGTCGCGGGGATGATCAACAGCGCCGCTGCCTGCGACGGGGCCATAGCCAGGCCGAGAAGGCCCATGGCGATGGTGGGCAAGCCGAGGCCGATGACGCCCTTGATCATGCCGGCCAGCAGGAAGGTAGCGATGACCAGCAAAGAAAGGGCAAGCCCGAGGTTTTGGTAGAACGCGGCGAGTGTATTCATGGGGCTATCCTGAGCCCGGACGAGTCAGTTGAAAATCTGCCATATACTGAGTCAGCCTCTTGCCAAGCAAGAGGCAGTGATCGTTCCCACGCTCTGCGTGGGAATGCAGCCCGTGACGCTCCGCGTCACCTGCCGAAGCGGACGCAAAGCGTCCAGTGAGGCATTCCCACGCAGAGCGTGGGAACGATCTTGGGATAAAACATGCACTTTGACCTGACCGACCTGCGCCTCTACCTGAACATCCTCGACAGCGGCAACATCACCGCCGGCGCCGTGCGCAGTCATCTGTCCCTGGCAGCCGCAAGTGCAAGAATCCGCGCCATGGAGGCTTCGCTCGGTATCGAATTCCTGCAGCGTGGCCGGCGCGGCGTCACGCCCACCTCGGCGGGCAAAGCCTTGGCCAAACACGCCCGGGCCCTGCTGCAACAGGCCGAGCTCATGCAACAGGATCTGGCCGAGTACGCCAAAGGGGTCAAAGGCCAGGTGCGGTTGCTGTGCAACACCACGGCGATCACCGAGTACCTGCCGGAGTTGCTCGCGGACTTCCTGCACGAGCATCCGAATCTCGACATCGACCTTCAAGAACTCCCCAGTGCGCGCATCACTCACGCCTTGCGTCAGGGTGCGGCTGACTTGGGTATCGTCTCCGACGCCGTGGAAACCGATGACCTGCAAACCCGTGCGTTTCGCGACGATCCGCTGGTATTGCTGCTGCCCCGCGATCATCCGTTGGCGGACCGCGAATCCCTGAGTTTCGGCGACACCCTGCACCATGATTTCGTAGGACTGAACGCCAGCAGTGCCTTGGCCGTGTACCTCGAAGCACAAGCGCTGCACGCTGGCGTACGCCTGAAAATCCGCATCCGTGCCGACGGTTTTGATGGCGTCATGCGCATGGTCGCTCGGGGCGCGGGGCTGGCGATCGTGCCCCTCGCAGCCGTCGAGCGCTGGTCCGGCGAACAGCCTTTCCAGAGCATCGCACTGCAAGAGCCCTGGGCCCAACGCAAACTCCTGCTCTGTGCCCGGGACTTTGCCACGCTGCCCGGTTATGCCAGAGCCCTTCTGCATACCTTGACTCTCCCCTGAGGGGCAGACTTTACCCTTGAGGTTTCATCATCAAGGACAGAGACGATGGGCAAACGAATTCTGGTGATTCTCGGTCATCCTTCCAGCAACAGCTTCTGCGCCGCACTCGCCGAGCGCTACGCACAGTCGGCGTTGCGCGCCGGGCATGAAGTCCGCCAACTGTTTCTCGGCAGGATGGACTTCGACCCGGTGCTGCGCGAAGGCTATCAACAGATTCAACCTCTGGAAGCCGACTTGCGCCAGGCACAGGCCGACATCCTGTGGGCGGAGCATCTGACGCTGGTTTATCCAATCTGGTGGGGCGGGATTCCGGCCTTGCTCAAGGGCTTTTTTGATCGAGTATTCCTGCCCGGTTTCGCTTTCAAGTACCGTGAGGGCAACGCCTTTCCCGATAAATTGTTGCAGGGTCGCAGCGCGCATTTATTGGTGACCATGGACACGCCACCCTGGTATTACCGTTGGGTGTATCGCATGCCCGGGCTGCATCAGGTCCGCAAAACCACCCTCGCCTTCTGCGGTATCGAACCCAGGCGCACACTCACCTTCGGCCCGATTCTCGGCGCCAGCGCAGTCCAGCGTGAAGCCTGGCTGCTGCAAGCCCAGGCTATCGCCAGCCGCTGAGTCTGCCGATAATGCGCGGGGCTGTACCACGGCAAAAAAGGATTTTTCATGTACATCGGCCAAGCCGCGCAACGCTCCGGCACCACGATCAAGAGCATCCGCCATTACGAGTCGATCGGCTTGCTGCCTGAGGCCCGGCGCTTAGGGAAATACCGCGTCTATGACCAGCAAAGTGTCGACTTGCTGATTTTTATCAAGTGCGCCCAGCAACTGGGTTTCAGGCTCAAGGAATTGCAGGCGAGCTTCGCCGGCCATCAGGGTCAGTCAATGCCGTGGGAACTGGCGCGCCAGGCCATCGATGCCAAAAAGCGCGAGATCAGTGAGCGAATAACCGTGCTGTCGCACCAGCACGCACAATTGATCGCGTTCGAAGCCAGCCTCGAACAATCCAGGGCCGATTGCCCATTGGAAAGTCTTTGAGGTGTTGCGCGTTTCTGGACACCTGGATGTCGAGTTCAGACAACTGACCGGTGCATGGGGGCTATAGGGTGCGACTTCAGTTCTTGAGCCCACTGCCCGGAGTCATCATGACCGCACCGATTACCGTCCTTCGCGATACTCATCCACTGCCGGTACTAGACGCCTGCAAATGGGAAAAACTCGAAGGTGACCCGCACACCGTCAACCTCAACGCCTACACCAGCGAAGACGGCAGCAAGATCATGGGCACCTGGATCTGCACGCCGGGCAAGTGGTATGTGGAATATGTGAAGTGGGAATACTGCGATTTCCGCGAGGGCTACTGCATCATCACCCCGGAAGGCAAAGAGCCGATCCATCTGCGCGCCGGCGATATTTTCGTCATCGAGCCGGGGATGAAAGGCACGTGGGAAGTGGTTGAAACCGTGCGCAAGTATTTCGTGTTTGCCTGATGCAAAAAAACCGGGGGATCACCCGACGTGATCTCCCGGTAAATATCTCTATGTAAATGCAATCACTGTGGGAGCGAGCTTGCTCGCTCCCACAGGTCTTCGACCTCAAGCCCCACTCATCGCAATCGCTCTTTTACTGCGGTTTGCGATAGCTGTTGATGATCGCCGAGAAGTCTTTACCACCTTCCCCACGCTGGCTCATCGCCTGATACAACTGCTGGGCCACTGCGCCGAGCACCACCGGTTGATGCGCCTGACGGGCCGCTTCCGTGGCCAGTCCCAAATCCTTGAGCATCAGTTCGGCACCGAAGCCGCCGGTATAACCGCGCGAGGCCGGCGCTGTTTCAACGATGCCCGGCCACGGGTTGTACATTTCCGAGCTCCAGCAACGCCCGGTCGAGCTGTTGATGATCCCGGCCAGGACGGTCGTGTCGATCCCCAGTGCATCACCCAGCGCCATGGCTTCGCTGACGCCGACCATGGAAATCGCCAGCAGCAGGTTGTTGCAGATCTTGGCGATTTGCCCGGTGCCGACTTCACCGCAATGGACGATGTTGCGGCCCATCTGCGCCAACACCGGTTGCAGGGTGGCGAACAGTTCCGGGGTGGCGCCGACCATAAACGTCAGCGTGCCGGCCGCCGCACCGCCGGTGCCGCCAGAGACGGGCGCATCGGCCATGGCCACGCCTTGCTTGGCTGCGGCGGCGGCCACATCACGCGCGGTCTGTGGATCAATGGTGCTGCAATCCACGGCCGGTACGCCTTGGCCGATACCGGCGAGAACGCCGTCTTCACCCAGCCACACACTGCGAACATGCACAGCGGCGGGCAGCATGGTGATCACCAGTTCTGCACCTTGTGCCGCTTCACGCGCCGAAGCGCTGATGCTGCCGCCCAACTGCTCAAGTTCTGCCAGCACGGTTTTGTTCAGGTCGACCAGGCGCAGCGCGTGGCCGGCCTTGATCAGGTTGCGCGCCATCGGGGCGCCCATGTTGCCGAGACCGATAAAAGCGATTTTCATGTCCGGCTCCTTAACGCAAGTTGATGGTGGTGTTCACACCGTCGTTGACGCTGTCGTCATCGAACCAGCGGCTGGTGACGGTCTTGGTCTGAGTGTAGAACTGCACCACTTGCTTGCCATACGGGCCGAGGTCGCCGAGTTTGGAGCCGCGCGAACCGGTAAAGCTGAAGAACGGGACCGGCACCGGAATCGGGATGTTGATGCCGACCTGGCCGACGTCGATTTCGTTCTGGAATTTACGCGCCGCCGCACCGCTCTGGGTGAACAGGCCCGTGCCGTTGCCGAACGGGTTGGCGTTGACCAGCGCAATGGCTTCGTCGAGCGTATTCACTTCCAGTACGACCAGCACCGGGCCGAAGATTTCCTGGGTGTAGATCTGCATGTCGGTGGTCACGCCAGAGAACAGGGTCGGGCCGACAAAGTTGCCTTTCTCGTAACCCGGAACCGTGATCTCGCGACCGTCCAGCTCCAGCTTGGCGCCTTCCTTGATGCCGCTTTCGATCAGATCGAGAATCCGCGCCTTGGCTTTTTTCGAAATAACCGGCCCCACGTCGGTGCCCGGCTCGCTGCCCGCATTCACAGTCAGCTTCTGCGCCAGCGCTTTCAGATCCGGCAGCCATTGCTTGGCCGCGCCGACCAACACCACCACGGAGGTGGCCATGCAGCGTTGACCGGCGGCACCGAAACCGGCGCCGACCAGTGCGTTCAGCGCTTGCTCGCGATTGGCGTCCGGCAGCACCACGGCGTGGTTCTTCGCGCCCATCATCGATTGCACGCGTTTGCCGTGTTTGCCGGCCAAGTCGTAGACGTGCGTACCGACGGCGGTCGAACCGACGAAGGAAACTGCCTTGATGTCTTTGTGCGTACAGAGCGCGTCCACCACGTCCTTGCCACCATGCACGACGTTAAGCACGCCCGCCGGAACGCCGGCCTCGATCGCCAGTTCCACCAGGAGCATGGTCGACATCGGGTCCTGTTCGGACGGTTTGAGCACGAAGGTGTTGCCGCAGGCGATGGCCATCGGGAACATCCACAACGGAATCATCGCCGGGAAGTTGAACGGGGTGATGCCGGCGCAGACACCGATGGGTTGACGCAGGGTGTAGGTGTCGACACCGCCGGCCACGTTCTCGGCAAATTCGCCCATTTGCAGGCTGCCGATGGAGCAGGCGTGCTCGACCACTTCCAGGCCGCGGAAAATGTCGCCTTCAGCGTCGGCGATGGTTTTGCCCTGCTCGGCACTGAGGACCACGGCGATACGCTTGGAGTGTTCGCGAATCAATGCCTGGAGCTTGAGCATGATGCGCATCCGCGCGCCGATCGGGGTCAGTTTCCAGGTCTGGAAAGCACGATGGGCGGCGCTGATGGCGGCATCGACTTCTTCGGTGGTTGCAAACGGAACCTTGGCCAGCACTTGCTGGGTCGCAGGGTTGACGATGTCGTGCCACTCGGTGGACTTCGATTCGACCCACTGGCCGTCGATCAACAGCTTGACCTTCTGCACGGTGGTTTCGTTAGGCGTGAGCGATGCGTTCATGTGGGTCTCCGGATGCTTGTTTTTATCTTGGGAGCCAAGGCGAGTAAGTCGCCTTGAGATGAGGCGTGTGCCGCGAATTGGTTGTGGAGCTGTTTTTGGAGTATAGATGTGCAAACTTCTAATAAGAACGCACATAAAAGCCGGTCCATCATGCAAAAAAACATCACCTCGCTAGGCTCGCTGAACTGGGACGACCTGAAGTTTTTCCTCGAAGTCGCCCGCACCCGCAAGGCCAGCACCGCGGCCAAGCGCCTGGCGGTGGACTACACCACCGTGTCGCGACGGATCAGTTCGCTGGAAGCTTCATTGGGGACGTTGCTGTTCGAGAAATCCCGGACCAGCGGTTTTGTCCTGACCGCAGAAGGCCAGCGATTGCTGGGTTACGCCGAGTCGATCGAAAGCACGCTGCACATGGCCTGCGAGCAGGTTTCAGGATCGGGAGTCGCGCTGTCCGGGCACGTACGCATGGGTTGCACCGAAGGGTTCGGCAGCTTTTTCATCACCCCGCAACTGAGCCATTTCGTCGACGCCTACCCGGCCATCTCCGTCGACATCCTGCCGCTGCCACACTTCATCAGCCTGTCCAAGCGCGAAGCGGACATCGTCATCGCCCTGGAGCGCCCGGAACACGGGCCGTATGTCTGCTGCAAACTCTGCGACTACCGGTTGCAGCTGTACGCAACCCAGGAGTATCTCGACAAACACCCACCGATCCGCCGCCCGGCAGACCTGGGCAAGCATTCATTCATTAGTTATGTCGACGATTTGGCGTTCAGCTCGGAGCTGTTGTACCTGGCAAACGTACTGCCCGGCGCCAGCGCCAATCTGCGCAGCACCAGCGTGATCGCGCAATTCGTGGCGGCGCAGCAGGGACGCTCGCTGGCCATCCTGCCGTGCTTCCTGGCGGCGCAGGACTCACGATTACTGCCGGTGTTGCCGCAAGAGATCAACATTACGCGGCAGTTCTGGATGTACTGCCGCGAGGACCTGAGGAAGCTCAAGCGGATTACCCTGTTGTGGGATTACATCCGCGCTGTAACCGAGCAGAACCAAGGGTTGTTGATGGGGGAAAGTCGGGAAATGTTGTTCGCCGACTGAGGATTTTCAAGGAATCAGGTATCGAAATCGTCACGAGGCCAGCAGTCCTTTACCAATGCTTTGTAACAGCGGTTGATACGCAACTTGTAACACCGCTGACGACAGATCGGTACGTCCGGAGAGAGGCATGGCTACCACGCAAAATCTGACTCAAGAAACGCTATACGCAAATCCAGATGAAAGGTCATGGATTGTCATGAAGTGCTAAAGCGCTGTCGCCAAATGAAAGGCTGGAACTCCCCTCGCCTATAAACTCCTCATACGTTCTACGCGGCAAGCCCAGCTATTTACCGGCTCGCTCCATAATCGTGCTTTATGAGGCTGGAGCATGGCTGTGAGATGAACTCCTATCTTTAAGCCATATTAAAAGTGCGTCCAAGGAGAAAATCATGAAAGACATGGTTATCAGAACGCTCGATTTCCTTTCGAGTCTGTTGGTCGTCCTGGCCCTAATTGTGGGTGCGTTTTCCGCGTTTTCTGGACAGGGACCTTATGGTGTTCTGATTGGTGTAGGTATTTTCATTGGCGCCTGCTTTACGTGCGGGTTCTGGATGGCCTTGTCCAAGATCATTGAGAATCAAGAGCGAATGATAGTTATCAGTAAACGCTTGCTCCAATCCATCGATAATCTCGACGAAAATTTATCCTCCTCAACGACTAAAACGCTTTCGAGCCGTTAGTTCGGATCTGGCCCGACGAAGTCTGCCGCAGCTGACTCGTAAGAGACATCGTGCTTGAGAGGGGAGTGGCGATCTTCTTCACGCTTTTCGTGCAAGTGAGATATCGACCCCTGCCCACAGGACATGCCTACGTTGTGCGTTACTTGAATGTACTCCAGCGAGTTTTTCTCACGTAAACTCTTCGGAGTGATGCCGTTGAGCCACCACCCGTAAAAAAGGAAGACTGTATGAGAAAGACGTTGTTTTTGGCAATTGTGACTACAGCAGTAGCACTTTCCGGAAATGTATATGCTCGTGGCAGTAGTTATGGCGGGCAATCTTCGTACAAATCTAGTTACTCCTATGGAAGTCGCTCTGATCATACCGTCAGTGGATATACGCGAAGTAATGGAACGTATGTCCAACCCTCCCATGCTACAAATCCAGACTCCACTAGAAACAACAACTACAGTACTAGAGGGAATATGAATCCGTACACCGGAAAATACGGCACTAAACCTCGTGATAGCAGGTAGTTATGGAATTGCTTTACTGGTTTGACAATTCACAGCGAGGTTGACGATGAAAACGTTGTATGCAATGGCGCTGCTTGTATCGATGCTAAATAGCACAATTGCATCTGCAGATACGTTTGACGACTACGAATGCACGGATGACTGCTCAGGGCATCAAGCGGGGTATGACTGGGCCGAAGAAAAGGGGATTGTTGATGAGGATTCCTGTAGCACACCGTCTCAATCATTCAACGAAGGATGTCAGTCGTTCGTTCAAGGTGGCAGTGGGACTATCTCATCGGATGACGATGACGATGAATGAGCTATCTAATGGCTGCTTGGGCAGAGGGCACTACTGAAAGTAGCGCCAACTCCTATAAGACAGATAACTCGTCCAATTTTTTCAGACCAAAAACGACACTACCTGCGTAAAGTGGAGGCGCCTCCGATTTTTAATATTATTTCCCCGGACGATACTATTCCCATGGCGCAAGTTGAAGCGGATTACCCTGTTGTGGGATTACATCCGTTCGGTCACTGAGCAGAATCAGCGGCTGTTGATGGGGGAAAGTCGGGAAATGTTGTTCGCCGACTAGTCGGCGCTCACCACGATCGACACTCGGCGGTTCTCGGTGCGGCCTGTTGTGCTGTCGTTAGACGCCACCGGTTCGCTGCTGCCGAAACCGCGCAACTGGATGTTCTGTTCTTGCATGCCGACGGTGGTCAGCACCTTGCCGACACTTTTCGCCCGGCGCAGGGAAAGCTTTTCGTTATAGGCCTCTTTGCCTGACGCATCGGTGTGGCCATCGACCCGCACGCGCTCAATGCCAACACCCAACAACGCCTTGCCAATGCGTTCGACGATTTCGGTACTGGCAGGGTTCAGGCTGTCGTCGTCACTGCCGAACAGGACTTTGCCGGACAGACCAAATGCCCAGCCTTCCTCGGTCAGTTCAAAACCTTGCTGTTTCAGCACGGCAATTTGCGCCGGCGTCAGGCCCTTTTGCGGGGCCGTCTGGCAGCCGGTCAATGCCAGCAAGGCCATGAACACAGTCATCGCGAAAAATCGCAGGGAACGCGGGGTCATCGAGAACAAGAAGTCAGCTCCTGGTTTGATCATCGGCGACAGGATGCTCCGACCCTGCCGTGTGTTGCGCGCCACGAGAGACGCGCTTGGCTTGGTACATGGCCGCGTCGGCGGCGTGGAGCAGAGCGCCCGGTGTGAGGCCATGATCCGGGAAGACGGCGATGCCGATACTGAGCGAGGTCAGCACTTGGGTATTGCCCGGCAACGGGATCGGCAGTTCCATGCTGGCGAGAATCTTGTCGGCAATCCGTTCGGCGTCTTCGGTCTTGTGCAGCGGCGACAGCAGCACGGCAAACTCATCGCCACCCAGCCGCGCCACCAGGTCATCTTCACGAAGTTGTGCACGCACGCGAGTCGCTACCGCCGTCAATACCGCATCACCGGCCGCATGACCGAAGTTGTCGTTGATCTGTTTGAACCGGTCGCTGTCGAGAAACAGCACCGCCACCCGCTCGTTGAGTTTGTTGGCGTTGCGCAACTCACGAATCAGGCGGCCTTCGAAAAAGGCCCGATTGGGCAATCCGGTGAGGCTGTCATGGTTGGCCTGGTGCGCCAGGGTTTCGTTCTCGTTTTGCAGGTGGGTCTGCCAGGATTCCAACTCGTCGAGCAAGGCATTGAAGTCGTTGCCCAGATTGTCCAGTTCGGCGATGGCGGCGGGCGGTACACGACGGTCGAATGCACGCTCGCTGCGGGCGGCGTGAGCAACGGCGGCGAGGCTTCGCAGCGGACCGGTAATCCCGCGAAGTTGCCGCCGCGCCAGATACAGTGCCACCCAGGCACTGATCGCCGTACACAGGACAATGCCCACCAGACCACTGAGCAGAAAGCGCATCAGACTGTAGCCATGCCCTATGAGCTGGATGCTGCCGATTTCGCGGCCTTGATGAACAATCGGCATACCGATGGGCTTTTCCAGAATGATCTTGCCAATCTGTGATTCGAGGTCGGAGAGCAATCCGCTTTCCGAACGCTGCCAGCGCGCCAGCAACTGCCCTTTTGCGTCAAGCACCTGGGCATCGGCGACTTCCTCGGTGGATGCGATCATCGCCAGCGCTTCCGTCGCGGCGGCTTTGTCGTTGAACACCACGGCGGCTTCAACGGTGTAATTGATCGAACGCGCAATGAGGTGCAGGTTGTGGTCGGCATAGACCCGCAACGCCAAGACTCCCAGCAGCGTCAGCGACACACTGGCCATGGCCACGCCGACCAGCGCTACGACCAGATGCCCGCGACCGATGACCGAACGCAAGGTTGGGCGAGTACCGGGTTTGAACAGGCTCATGGTGCTACCGACTTGCGGCGCGACAGCTGCAACACACTGGGGTGAATGCGCACGCCACTGCGGGCGACGGAGTCGAGATTGACCTCGAAGGACACTTGATCATCGCTGACCCGCAGGCAAAACAGACTGCCGACGGTGCATTGATCGTCACTTTCGCTGATGCTCAGCACCGGATGCCCGATCAACGAGGCGAACAGCCGAGTGCGCTCATCAGCGATCAGTTTGCCGATGTACACCGCATCGCACTCCCCGACAATCGACGGATTGTCGGCCAGCAGGCGTTGCACGGTGACGGATCGGCCAGTGGCCTGGGTCGTGCCTTTGACCAGATCGTCGGTGTATTCAGTGGGGCCGACCACGCACAAACGCAGTTGCGCAGGTTCGACGGGCCAGCGGGCGTAACTGAGAATGCCGAGCACCACTTGAGTGACCGATTGGGCACGCTGGTCAGCCATGCTCGCCGGCGTTTGCGACTGCGCAAAAACGGCGCCGGACAGCCAGCAGAGTAGGCCAGCGAGCAACACTTGCTTGCCGCCAATGACGCGTCCTGTCGTCCAGGCAGCCACCTTCATGCAGTGATTCTCTTCGATCATAGCGAAATAATGTCGCACGATAGCATAGCGATGAAACGCCCGCGAGGCCGCGTACTACGGTCCTTTGGACGGTTTTTTGGCGCCGGGAACTCGCGCCTCAATCGCTCGGTGTACCCCCTTCTTCCAGCTCCAACATCAACCCGCTCAAGCGCTTGACCTTGCGTCGAACAGCCTCTTCAAATACGCCGGCGCGAGGCTCGATCAAGGTGAACCAGTGCTTGGCCCGGGTAATCCCGGTGTAGATCAGCTCCTTGGTGAGCACCGGGTTCAGGGCGTCCGGCAGAATCAGCGCCGTGTGGGCAAATTCCGAGCCCTGGGATTTGTGCACGGTCATGGCGTAGACAGTTTCGACATCATTGAGCCGGCTCGGCAGAACAAACCGCACGCCGCCCTGACCATCATTTCGCGGAAACGCTACACGCAGAACCTGTTTCCCTGCCTCAGGCCCGTCACGCTCCGGCAGTTTGAGGGCGATGCCGATGTCACCGTTCATCAACCCCAAGCCATAGTCGTTACGGGTCATCAACACCGGTCGCCCTTCGTACCACTGCTGATCACTGTCGATCAGCCCGGCCTTGAGCAACGCGGCGGTCACTCGCTGATTCAAACCTTCCACGCCCCATGGGCCTTTGCGCACGGCACACAGCAACTGGAATGCATCGAAGGCTTGCAACACCTCACGCGCCCACTCGGTCCAGCGCGGATCGTCGAGCGTGCTGTCGAGCGCTGGCCGCTGATTGAGAAGAAGGCTCAAGTAGTGGCGATAACCTTGTGGTCCGTCGCCATGTCCTTCGAGCAACAAACGCTCCAACGCCCGATCGTGCTCCCCTTTGAGCGAGAGGGAAAACACGTCGTCGTGGCTTCGAGCCGCCAGTAATGTGCGGGCTTGTTCGGGTTGTTGCTGATTGACCCAGCGCGCCAGTTGCCCAATGCCACTGCCCTCGCCGAATCGGCGCGAGTGGCGCAGCATCACGACTTGCTGGGCCAATGGATGAGTGCCTTGGGTGTCGGCCTGCAAACCACTGGTGTCCAGGTTTTCGCCACTGACCGCTTCCAGCCATTGGCGCGTCTGCGGGCTGTACCAACCGGCCTCGGCATCCCGACACAAATCGCCCAGCACCGCACCGGCCTCCACCGATGCCAGTTGATCCTTGTCCCCCAACAACACCAGCCGCGCGTGAGCCGGCATCGCATCCAGCAGGTTGGCCATCATTTCCAGGTCAATCATCGACGCTTCGTCCACCACCAGCACATCCAGTGGCAAGCGATTACCGGCATGGTGGCGGAAGTGTCGCGTGCCGGGTCGACTGCCCAGCAAACGGTGCACCGTGGTGACCTCAGACGGGATCTGGCCGCGAACCGATTCGGCGACTTCCAGGGTACGAATCTGTTGGCTGATGGACTCCGTCAGTCGGGCCGCCGCTTTGCCGGTGGGTGCCGCCAGGCGGATGCGCAGCGGTTTGCCAGCCTCCACGGCGGGCGCCTGGAGCAACGCCAGCAAACGCACCACGGTGGTGGTCTTGCCGGTTCCCGGGCCGCCGGTGACGATACTGAACGCACTGCGCGTCGCCAGGGCGCAAGCGAGTTTCTGCCAGTCGATCACGTCACCGGTTTTGGCTGAGCCGAACAAACCGGTCAGGCGCAGGGGCAAATCATTCGGCGTTGTTTCCTGTTCAGCCAGGCGCAGGCGCAGGGCATCGTCGATGCGTCGCTCGTAAGTCCAGTAGCGGCGCAGGTACAGACGCTTGCCCGATAAAACCAAGGGCCGCGATTGCGCCGCTTCACGACTGTCAGCCGCCAGGGCCACCAGCGGGCTGGAGGCCAGAACCTTGCACCAATGGGCACCGTCCAGCGCTTCAAGCAATTGCGACGGCAACACCATCGCGCCACCGTGTAGATCACCTTCAGGGGGCAGCGACAGGGCGAAATCCGGTTCTTTCAATGTTTCGAACACATCCAGGCACACATGACCGTGGCCCAGTTGGTGACTGGTCAGGGCGGCAGCGAGCAGCACCAATGGATCATCGTCGGGAGCGAGTTCATGAAGGAAGGCGACGAAGGCCTTGTCCAACGCTCGCAACCAGCCCCGTTCAACCCAGCGCGTCAGCAACAGCAACAGGTCATCGGCACGACTCAACGGTGCCAGGTCCGCCAGGCTTTCGGCCGCCAAGGGTGTGGGCAGCAAATCGGCGAAGGTACGGGTCATAGCAGTACTCCCTGTTCCCAGGCGGGTTCGGCGGCCTTGGGTTCTGGCTTGCCCTGGAACATTCGGTCCAGTTGCTCGATCAGTGCTTTGGGTGGACGGGCGAAATACACGCCTTGGCTGGCGGCACGCGTGCCACGCAAGAACAGATAGAGCGCCCCGCCAACATGCCGATCGTAGTCATAGTCGACAAGACGTGCCTTGAGTTGCCGGTGCAAGGCCAACAGGTACAACACGTATTGCAGGTCATAGCGGTTATCGAGAATCGACTGCTCCATGGCCTGTTCGGTATAGGCCGCGTCATCAACGCCCAGCCAGTTGGATTTGTAGTCGGCGACGTAGTAGCGCCCCTCGTGCTCGAAGGTGAGGTCGATAAAGCCCTTGAACATGCCGTTGAGCGTGACCGGTTCGGCAGCCACTCGGGCGACGCCGTTGTGGGTGTGCTGACGCACCAATTCATCCAGTTTGAGCACGTCGACTTTATGGCTGGCGAACCAGAACTCCATCTCGACGCGGTACTGGGTCAATTGCTCGAAGATGACCGGTGCCTGCCCGTCGCCGAGGTGCAGCGGGGACTTGAGCAAATGTTGCAGCCAATCGCTCAGCGTGGTGATCCAGCCTTCCCAGCCACGGCGGTTGCAACGGCGGGCAATGGCGTCTTCGACGGCTTGCGGGGCAGCGGCAAAACCTTCGTCACCGGCCCATTCCAGCAAGCCATGGAGAAAGGTGCCGGGATTCGGGCCACGGGGGAATCGGTGGATATCACCGCCACCGGCCATCACTTCTCGTGGTGCTTGCGGATCGAGGCGTTCGTCGTCGAAGAGCTTTTGCGCCTGCGGGCTCTCCGGGGCTTCGTCACTGCCCACACTCAAACTGTCGCCAATGCGCAAGGCGCTGTAGGAGGCAATCCACCAGTTTTCACTGGCCTTGCGTTTGGGGATGCGCAGTGCGAGCAACGTCGCCTGGTTCTGCGGCGGATCGAAGAGCCCATCTGTGGCGTCGGGTACTTCAGCGTAAATCAGCGCCGGGCAATCCTGTTGCACGTCTTCCAGCCAGCGCTTCAAGCCTGCCGACTCGGCTAAAGGCAACCCACCTCCCAACAAGTAACCCAACGCTGACAGGTGCAGCACCGAGCTGTTGTTGTTGCCGCGCTTGAGATCCGTCACACCGAGCCAGCACGCGTGTTGCGCGCGGGTCAGGGCGACATAAAGCAATCGCAGGTCCTCCGCCAGACGCTCGTCATCGGCCAGGGCAATCAATTCGGCTGTCGGCTTCAACGTCACTTGAGCCTTGCCGTCTGCGTCGTGGTAATGCAGCGGCAAACGGCTGCCATCCACCGGTTTCGCCGAACAAATGAAGGGCAGAAACACCAAGGGATACTCAAGGCCCTTGGACTTGTGGATGGTCACGACCTTGACCAATTGCTCGTCGCTCTCCAGTCGCAGGATTTGCTCTTCACCGGCCTGGCCGGACAACGCCAGATGCTCGGACAAATGACGAATCAGCGCTTGCTCGCCATCGAGCTCGGCCGCTGCCTGCTGCAGCAATTCGAACAGGTGCAGCAGGTTGGTCAGTACTCGCTCCCCATCGCTGCGCGCGATCAATGCCTGGGGTAACTGGAAGTCATGCAGCAGGCGTCGCAGCATCGGCAGCACACCTTGCTTGCGCCAGAGTTCGCGATACCCACGAAACTGCATGACCCGGGCTTCCCAGACCAGTTCGTCCTGATTCAATCGCTCCAGTTCGGCCAGCGACAGATCCAGCGTGATGCAGGCCAGCGCGGCTCGCAGTGGCCGCTCGGCATCGGGCTCCGCACAGGCCTTGAGCCAGGTCAGCACATCGTGAGCTTCTTGTGCGGCGAACACCGAGTCCTTGTCCGACAGATAGACGCTGCGCACACCGCGCGCCGACAGTTCGCCGCGCACCGCTTGAGCTTCCTTGCCATCGCGCACGAGGATTGCGATGTCCGCTGGCAGCAGGCCTCTGAAGTCCTTGCCATCCTCGGTGAAACCCGCTCGCCCTTGTTGTCCTGCGTTGAGCAATGCAGTGATTTCACTGGCGCACGCAGCGGCCAGTTTCTGCCGGTACACAGCACCCGACAGTGGCTGATCTGCGGATAGATGCCAGATGTTCAGGGCCGGGACCACCTGGCCTTCTACGTGCAAAACCTCGTCGCGTCCCTGGGATTGAACGGGCTGGAACGGCACAGGGTTTTCGCCGTTTTTTTCCCGAAACAGAAACGCGCCGCGCCCCAGTTCACGAGACTCGGCACGCTCGAACACATGGTTCACCGCGCTGACCATGCCATGGCTGGAGCGGAAGTTGGTGCCCAGTGTATGCAGTCGACCGGTGGTGGCCTGACGGGCGCGCAGGTAGGTGTAGATGTCGGCGCCACGGAACGCATAGATCGCCTGCTTCGGATCGCCGATCAGGAACAGACCACTCTCTGGATTGTTGTCTTCGATGCGATAGATGCTTTCGAAGATCCGGTATTGCACCGGGTCGGTGTCCTGAAACTCGTCGATCAATGCGACTGGGAACTGCTCGCGAATCAAGGTTGCCAGGCGCTCGCCGCCCTCGGACTGCAAGGCCGCATCCAGGCGCAGCAGCATGTCATCGAAACCCATCTCTGCGCGGCGACGCTTTTCTTCCTCGAAACGTGCTCCGACCCAGTGAGCGGCATGCTGCAAAACGGCAGCATCGGGGGTTGGCAGTTCGTCAAGGCTGGCCTTGAGGCCGGCCATCGCGTCCAATCCTGGATGGCGAGGCGCTTCGCCCTTCCAGGCTTCGTCCATGCCATCAGGTGTCAGGCGAGTGAAGCCGGTGCCGATATCCAGTTGCTCAAGGGATTCATCTTCGGCCCAGGCTTTGATTTTTTCGAACCAGGGTTCGAAATAGCGCGCCTGCATCTTTCGACCGTCGACGCTCTTGCTCGCCACGCCCTGGTGACAAATGACAAGCAGCTCGTCCGCCCATTGGCACCAAGGCTTCTTGAGTTCGAGCAAGGCGACTCGCCGCTCCTGCAAGCATTCGCTGATCAGCTCGGCAGGCTCTTTATCTTCAACTCGGTCACGCTCACTGGCAAACAACCCTCGCACCCGCGGCAGCAACGCCGCCGGACCGCCCCAATTGCTACGCACCCAATTCAACGCATCGCCTTGCATCGGGTAACAGAACAAGCGCCAGTAATCGCGCAGGACTTCGCCCAGCAAATCGCTGTGATCGGTTTCCAGGGTCTGGGTAAACAGGCTGCCGCTGTCGAACGCATGTTCGCGCAGCATGCGCTGACACCAGCTGTGAATGGTCGAGACGGCAGCCTCATCCATCCATTGCGCGGCGATGTCCAGACGGTTTGCGCAGCCGGACCATTGTTCGGGCAGGTACTGCTCACGCAAATCAGAAATGAGGCTATCCGGCGCCTTCGTCTCATCGCGGAAAAACCGCGCGGCCTCGGCCAGGCGAGTGCGGATACGTTCACGCAACTCTTTGGTGGCGGCATCAGTGAATGTCACAACAAGGATTTGCGGCGGTAACAATTCACGCCCGAAACCGCTCGCCTCACCACCGTGGCCAAGGACGAGGCGCAGATAAAGCGCGGAAATGGTGAAGGTCTTGCCGGTCCCGGCGCTGGCTTCGATCAGTTGGCTGCCGCGCAGTGGGAATGCCAGCGCCAGTGGTGTTTTTGTGGTCATCAACGAGCCTCCTCGCTGGTCAATGAACGCCAGGGGGCTTCAAGCATCGGTTTGTACAAGGCGTTGCACCAGTCGGGGAACGTTTCGTCAGCAATCAGCGCATCGAAGTCAGCAAACTGCCGGGTGAGTGCAGGGGTTTCACGGCGTTCACCGTCAGTGGTCTGGCCATCGCCTTCATAGGCTTTACGTGCAGCGGCGTCGGCTTTCAGCGGATCGGTCTGGCCAAGCCAGGCGAAAGCTGTTTTGACTGCAATTGGCAGTGGTTGACGCATACCCGCACGCCAGGCTTGCAGGAGGTGTCCCAGCGTTTGAAGTGCTGCGCCCTTCTCCAGCGGTTCCAGCAGCAGGCTGTCGTCGCTGGCGACCAGTGCGGTAGATATCGGTATGCCGCTGGCGCAGGCCACCAGATGATTGACCCAAGGCCGCGTCAAGCGGTGCCATTTACGGTTCTTGACTGAGCCAATGCTGTTGGGGATGGTCGTGACCGAGAGCAATCCGCCGTCTGCTCGTTGATGCAGACCACTGAGCCAACCTTCCAGACGCAGTCCTTCCAACTCAAGTGCCACCGGCAGCGCGCTGGCAAGCGGCGTAGGCCACAACGCCAGGAGTTGTTGATAGCGTTGCAGCAGATCCGGCAGCGGTTCGATCAATTCACGCTGCAGACATTCGCCGAAACCAGCCATGGGCAGTAGTCCGCTGTTTTGCAGGCGTTTTGCCTGATCTTCAAGTGCCTGATCGGCTTGATCAATTTCCCCCAAAGCAGCAGCCAGCAAGCTGTCGCTGAGGCTATAGCGTTGCAGCGCATCGAGAACGAAGGGTTCTTCATCGGCCAAGGGCACTTCAGCCGCCTCGAAGAACACCTTGAGCCGCTGGCTGAAAAAATGTCGCACGGGATTGCGCAGGAAATCCTGCAATTGACCAAGGCTGAGTGGCTCCTCCTGCGCGTAGGCCTCCAACACTTCGGCACCGGCCGTTTGGTCAGTGACCTGATGAAGAACTTGCCACTCATTGGCGTAGCTGAACAGCGCGTCACCTTCATGAAAGTAGCGAGCGCTGAAGGGTTGCAAAGGGTGCTCCTGAGTCATGGCCTTCAGCAGGTTCTCGCCTTCATTGCGCAGTCGCCAGCCGCTGGCGAGATGGTCACGTAACTGGCCAATCAGGACTGAGGCCGGGCGCTCACTGTTGTCGCGAATGCTGCGGCCAACCCAGCTGATATAGAGCTGATCGCGCGCCGACAGCAGCGCCTCCAGCAGAAGATAGCGGTCATCTTCGCGGCGGGATCGATCGCCAGGGCGGTAATCACTGCCCATGAGATCGAAATCCAGCGGCGGTTGCGCGCGGGGATAGTCCCCGTCATTCATGCCAAGCAGACAAACCCGTTTGAACGGGATCGCACGCATGGGCATCAAGGTACAGAAGTTGACGGCACCCGCCAGAAAACGCTGAGACAGACGGCCCTGATCCAGCCCCGCCAGCCAGGCTTCGCGAACGACGGTTAACGGCAATTCGTCGTGTAAACCTACGGAATCGCAGGTGTCGAGCCAGGTTTCACGCAGTTCTTCGAGCTGGGCCAGCAAGTAGTCGTCGTGCTCATTGCTTGCCTGGAAGAACAGCTGCACCAGTGCTTGCAAGCGCACGCCCCACTCTTTGGGCGGTGCAGGTTGAGCCAGTTCCTGGTGGGCGATTTCCAGCGCATCCAGCAGCGCCACCAACGGCCCAATGAGTGCGGCATCCAGGCCGCCAATTTCGTCATAAGGCTCGATGCCTTCGCATGCATTGGCGTTGCCCACGGCATAACCCAGCAGCATCCGGCGCAGGCCGAATCGCCAACTGTTTTGCTCCAGCGCTTCAGGCAATCCCAGACCCGCACGCTGTTCGGCATTCATTCCCCAGCGGATGCCAGCCCCTTCGATCCAGCGATGCAGCGTTGGCAGGTCACGCTCCTCGACTCCAAAGCGGGCACGTAGCGCTGGAACGTCCAGCAAGTCGAGGATCTCGCTGACAGGGAAACGGCTATCGGGGAGCTTGAGCAGGTGTTCGACAGCAATCAGCAGCGGATCGCGGCCGCGTTGGCCTTGGTCCGCGAGCGTGAACGGAATGAAGCGTGGATCCTGTCGGTCAAGTTGACCGAATACTGCTCGAATATGCGGTGCGTAACTGTCGATGTCCGGGACCATCACGATGATGTCGCGGGGCCTTAAGTCAGGGTCAGCGCTGAAGCGTGCCAGCAACTGATCATGGAGAATTTCTACTTCACGTTGAGCACTGTGTGCGATGTGAAAACGGATTGATTCGTCCTGCTCCAGATCGACGGCTGGCCAACACGCGCGCGTTTCGTTCAGGGGACGTAGTTCGAGAATATCGTCCTGCAATTGGTTGAGCATGTTCTGTGGCTGATTGTCGCTGAACAGGTCGATGCGTCCATCACGAAATGCCGAACTATAGCTATTGGGGTCGTCGTAACTGTCGAGAAGATTGATGTAGTCGCGCCCCTGTTTACCCCAGGCAGCCAACAGCGGATGGGCATGCTGGTGGAGCGTCTGCGGGTCGAGCACAACCGGCATTCCGCTCTTGCGGGCCTGGCGTTTGTATTGATGCCGCAGCAGGTCTTTATCGGCGACGATGTCGGCCCAATGGTGACGACATGGGTTATGTACGCACAGCAGAACCTGACTGAAACGGGCCAGCCCGGCGAGCGCTTCAAGGGCTTGAGCCGGTAGAGAGGAAATCCCGAAAACGATCACCCGCGAAGGCAATCCGCTGGGTGCGACGTCCAGGCTGTTGATGCGTTCGATAAACCGCTGATGAACACCGGCTCGGCTTTGCGCCATGCCTTCCTCACCCACATCCAGCAATAGCGCACGCCATAATTCCGCTTGCCAGCAGTTCGCCGGGGCCAGGGGTTTGGCTTCGCCTCTGCCGTTGCGTAGTTGGTGACGACCTTCTGCCCAATCTTCAAGCCAGTCGGCTCGATAGACCTGGTATTGGTCGAACAGATCCGCCAGTCGTTCAGCCAACTGGTAGCGCTTGCGCAGATCAGTGTCGTGGGTCAGGAAGCGCTGCAGCGGCTCGAAGTGCGGTTGGTTGATCAGTTGCGGAAGTAGCCGCATCAGACGCCAGGTCAGTGGGGCTTTATCGAGCAACGATTTGACCGGGATTTCATCCCGCCCGAGGACCATGCGATAGAGTTGCCACATGAAGCTGCCGGGTAACTGCACGTCGATGGCGGCTGCAATACCACAGCCGCCCAGGTCATCCTCTTCCGGGTCTTCGGCCAGTGCCAACTTAAGCCATTGCGCGATGCCATTGCTCTGCACCAGGGCAATTTCATTTTCCAAGGGAGCCAGCGGATATCGCCGCATGACGCTGATCACCAGGCTGCGCAGTTCATTCAGGCTGTTGCTTTGAACCACCATAAAAGCAGCATTGAGGGACGTGGCGTCCGGCATAAAGGCTTCCTTGGGAAAATACAAACGCTAGGGTCGAACCTTAGCATTGTCGGGAGACGGTGACAGCCGGGAGCTGTCCGGTAATGCTGTACGAACTTTTCTGCAGACAAAACAAAACCCCAACTGCTTTCGCAATTGGGGTTTCGGAATTTAATCTTGACGATGACCTACTCTCACATGGGGAAACCCCACACTACCATCGGCGATGCATCGTTTCACTGCTGAGTTCGGGATGGGATCAGGTGGTTCCAATGCTCTATGGTCGTCAAGAAATTCGGGTACCGAATCGTGGCCAGYYGGCCGCGCTTCAGCAAATTGGGTATGCGATGATGGGATCAGGTGGTTCCAATGCTCTATGGTCGTCAAGAAATTCGGGTACCGAATCGTGGCCAGYYGGCCGCGCTTCAGCAAATTGGGTATGCGATAGTTGGGTGTTTTGTGAGTATCTCGAACTTTCGGTTCGTTKCGTCTTCACACACCGCAATCTGGCCTTTCGACGCAAATTGCTTGGGTGTTATATGGTCAAGCCTCACGGGCAATTAGTATTGGTTAGCTCAACGCCTCACAGCGCTTACACACCCAACCTATCAACGTCGTAGTCTTCGACGGCCCTTCAGGGGACTCAAGGYCCCAGTGAGATCTCATCTTGAGGCTAGTTTCCCGCTTAGATGCTTTCAGCGGTTATCTATTCCGAACATAGCTACCCGGCAATGCCACTGGCGTGACAACCGGAACACCAGAGGTTCGTCCACTCCGGTCCTCTCGTACTAGGAGCAGCCCCTCTCAAATCTCAAACGTCCACGGCAGATAGGGACCGAACTGTCTCACGACGTTCTAAACCCAGCTCGCGTACCACTTTAAATGGCGAACAGCCATACCCTTGGGACCGGCTTCAGCCCCAGGATGTGATGAGCCGACATCGAGGTGCCAAACACCGCCGTCGATATGAACTCTTGGGCGGTATCAGCCTGTTATCCCCGGAGTACCTTTTATCCGTTGAGCGATGGCCCTTCCATACAGAACCACCGGATCACTAAGACCTACTTTCGTACCTGCTCGACGTGTCTGTCTCGCAGTCAAGCGCGCTTTTGCCTTTATACTCTACGACCGATTTCCGACCGGTCTGAGCGCACCTTCGTACTCCTCCGTTACTCTTTAGGAGGAGACCGCCCCAGTCAAACTACCCACCATACACTGTCCTCGATCCGGATAACGGACCTGAGTTAGAACCTCAAAGTTGCCAGGGTGGTATTTCAAGGTTGGCTCCACGCGAACTGGCGTCCACGCTTCAAAGCCTCCCACCTATCCTACACAAGCAAATTCAAAGTCCAGTGCAAAGCTATAGTAAAGGTTCACGGGGTCTTTCCGTCTAGCCGCGGATACACTGCATCTTCACAGCGATTTCAATTTCACTGAGTCTCGGGTGGAGACAGCGCCGCCATCGTTACGCCATTCGTGCAGGTCGGAACTTACCCGACAAGGAATTTCGCTACCTTAGGACCGTTATAGTTACGGCCGCCGTTTACCGGGGCTTCGATCAAGAGCTTCGCGTTAGCTAACCCCATCAATTAACCTTCCGGCACCGGGCAGGCGTCACACCCTATACGTCCACTTTCGTGTTTGCAGAGTGCTGTGTTTTTAATAAACAGTCGCAGCGGCCTGGTATCTTCGACCGGCATGGGCTTACGCAGTAAATGCTTCACCCTCACCGGCGCACCTTCTCCCGAAGTTACGGTGCCATTTTGCCTAGTTCCTTCACCCGAGTTCTCTCAAGCGCCTT
Source organism: Pseudomonas sp. C9 (assembly GCF_002000165.1). Lineage (NCBI taxonomy): Bacteria > Pseudomonadati > Pseudomonadota > Gammaproteobacteria > Pseudomonadales > Pseudomonadaceae > Pseudomonas > Pseudomonas sp. C9. The sequence goes on from NZ_MPAK01000001.1 coordinate 2,350,032, forward strand.
GGTATTCTCTACCCAACCACCTGTGTCGGTTTGGGGTACGGTTCCTGGTTACCTGAAGCTTAGAAGCTTTTCTTGGAAGCATGGCATCAACCACTTCGTGTACTAAAAGTACACTCGTCATCAGCTCTCGGCCTTAGAATCCCGGATTTACCTAAGATTCCAGCCTACCACCTTAAACTTGGACAACCAACGCCAAGCTGGCCTAGCCTTCTCCGTCCCTCCATCGCAATAACCAGAAGTACAGGAATATTAACCTGTTTTCCATCGACTACGCTTTTCAGCCTCGCCTTAGGGACCGACTAACCCTGCGTCGATTAACGTTGCGCAGGAAACCTTGGTCTTTCGGCGTGGGTGTTTTTCACACCCATTGTCGTTACTCATGTCAGCATTCGCACTTCTGATACCTCCAGCAAGCTTCTCAACTCACCTTCACAGGCTTACAGAACGCTCCTCTACCGCATCACCTAAGTGATACCCGTAGCTTCGGTGTATGGTTTGAGCCCCGTTACATCTTCCGCGCAGGCCGACTCGACTAGTGAGCTATTACGCTTTCTTTAAAGGGTGGCTGCTTCTAAGCCAACCTCCTAGCTGTCTAAGCCTTCCCACATCGTTTCCCACTTAACCATAACTTTGGGACCTTAGCTGACGGTCTGGGTTGTTTCCCTTTTCACGACGGACGTTAGCACCCGCCGTGTGTCTCCCATGCTCGGCACTTGTAGGTATTCGGAGTTTGCATCGGTTTGGTAAGTCGGGATGACCCCCTAGCCGAAACAGTGCTCTACCCCCTACAGTGATACATGAGGCGCTACCTAAATAGCTTTCGAGGAGAACCAGCTATCTCCGAGCTTGATTAGCCTTTCACTCCGATCCACAGGTCATCCGCTAACTTTTCAACGGTAGTCGGTTCGGTCCTCCAGTTAGTGTTACCCAACCTTCAACCTGCCCATGGATAGATCGCCCGGTTTCGGGTCTATTCCCAGCGACTAGACGCCCTATTAAGACTCGCTTTCGCTACGCCTCCCCTATTCGGTTAAGCTCGCCACTGAAAATAAGTCGCTGACCCATTATACAAAAGGTACGCAGTCACCAGGCTCCCACTGCTTGTACGCATACGGTTTCAGGATCTATTTCACTCCCCTCTCCGGGGTTCTTTTCGCCTTTCCCTCACGGTACTAGTTCACTATCGGTCAGTCAGTAGTATTTAGCCTTGGAGGATGGTCCCCCCATATTCAGACAAAGTTTCTCGTGCTCCGTCCTACTCGATTTCATGACCAAGAGATTTTCGCGTACAGGGCTATCACCCACTATGGCCGCACTTTCCAGAGCGTTCCGCTAATCTCAAAGCCACTTAAGGGCTAGTCCCCGTTCGCTCGCCACTACTAAGGGAATCTCGGTTGATTTCTTTTCCTCAGGGTACTTAGATGTTTCAGTTCCCCTGGTTCGCCTCTTGCACCTATGTATTCAGTACAAGATAACCATCTTATGATGGCTGGGTTCCCCCATTCAGACATCTCCGGATCAAAGTCTGTTTGCCGACTCCCCGAAGCTTTTCGCAGGCTACCACGTCTTTCATCGCCTCTGACTGCCAAGGCATCCACCGTATGCGCTTCTTCACTTGACCATATAACCCCAAGCAATCTGGTTATACTGTGAAGACGACATTCGCCGAAAATTCGATAATACTCAATTAAGAGCAACTCACAAATTTTACCTTAGCCTGATCCGTTACCAGTGAAAGTAACGTTCAGTCTATCTTTCTATCACATACCCAAATTTTTAAAGAACGAACTAGTCAAAGACTAGAAATCAACATTCACCATCTCAACGATGGAATGCTCATTTCTAAGCTTTCAAACTTCAGAAGCAGTAGTGGTGGAGCCAAACGGGATCGAACCGTTGACCTCCTGCGTGCAAGGCAGGCGCTCTCCCAGCTGAGCTATGGCCCCGTATTTCTACAGGCGTTTCCCACACAAAATTGGTGGGTCTGGGCAGATTCGAACTGCCGACCTCACCCTTATCAGGGGTGCGCTCTAACCAACTGAGCTACAGACCCAATTTCGGGCTGCTTCTTTCGTCTTCTTCAATGAATCAAGCAATTCGTGTGGGAACTTATGGAGCAGCTGATGTCGTCGATTAAGGAGGTGATCCAGCCGCAGGTTCCCCTACGGCTACCTTGTTACGACTTCACCCCAGTCATGAATCACACCGTGGTAACCGTCCTCCCGAAGGTTAGACTAGCTACTTCTGGTGCAACCCACTCCCATGGTGTGACGGGCGGTGTGTACAAGGCCCGGGAACGTATTCACCGCGACATTCTGATTCGCGATTACTAGCGATTCCGACTTCACGCAGTCGAGTTGCAGACTGCGATCCGGACTACGATCGGTTTTCTGGGATTAGCTCCACCTCGCGGCTTGGCAACCCTCTGTACCGACCATTGTAGCACGTGTGTAGCCCAGGCCGTAAGGGCCATGATGACTTGACGTCATCCCCACCTTCCTCCGGTTTGTCACCGGCAGTCTCCTTAGAGTGCCCACCATAACGTGCTGGTAACTAAGGACAAGGGTTGCGCTCGTTACGGGACTTAACCCAACATCTCACGACACGAGCTGACGACAGCCATGCAGCACCTGTCTCAATGTTCCCGAAGGCACCGATCCATCTCTGGAAAGTTCATTGGATGTCAAGGCCTGGTAAGGTTCTTCGCGTTGCTTCGAATTAAACCACATGCTCCACCGCTTGTGCGGGCCCCCGTCAATTCATTTGAGTTTTAACCTTGCGGCCGTACTCCCCAGGCGGTCAACTTAATGCGTTAGCTGCGCCACTAAGAGCTCAAGGCTCCCAACGGCTAGTTGACATCGTTTACGGCGTGGACTACCAGGGTATCTAATCCTGTTTGCTCCCCACGCTTTCGCACCTCAGTGTCAGTATCAGTCCAGGTGGTCGCCTTCGCCACTGGTGTTCCTTCCTATATCTACGCATTTCACCGCTACACAGGAAATTCCACCACCCTCTACCATACTCTAGCTCGACAGTTTTGAATGCAGTTCCCAGGTTGAGCCCGGGGATTTCACATCCAACTTAACGAACCACCTACGCGCGCTTTACGCCCAGTAATTCCGATTAACGCTTGCACCCTCTGTATTACCGCGGCTGCTGGCACAGAGTTAGCCGGTGCTTATTCTGTCGGTAACGTCAAAATTGCAACGTATTAGGTTACAACCCTTCCTCCCAACTTAAAGTGCTTTACAATCCGAAGACCTTCTTCACACACGCGGCATGGCTGGATCAGGCTTTCGCCCATTGTCCAATATTCCCCACTGCTGCCTCCCGTAGGAGTCTGGACCGTGTCTCAGTTCCAGTGTGACTGATCATCCTCTCAGACCAGTTACGGATCGTCGCCTTGGTGAGCCATTACCTCACCAACTAGCTAATCCGACCTAGGCTCATCTGATAGCGCAAGGCCCGAAGGTCCCCTGCTTTCTCCCGTAGGACGTATGCGGTATTAGCGTCCGTTTCCGAACGTTATCCCCCACTACCAGGCAGATTCCTAGGCATTACTCACCCGTCCGCCGCTCTCAAGAGAAGCAAGCTTCTCTCTACCGCTCGACTTGCATGTGTTAGGCCTGCCGCCAGCGTTCAATCTGAGCCATGATCAAACTCTTCAGTTCAAACATCTTTGGGTTTTTAAGAAACCCTAAACTTGGCTCAGCAATCGTTGGTTACATCTTTGATTTCTCGCGGAGTAACTTGTGATGCTGATAATCTTGTTGACTATCAGTCTGACTCCACAAGCACCCACACGAATTGCTTGATTCAGTTGTTAAAGAGCGGTTGGTTAAGATCTTTCGTCTCAACCGAGGCGCGCATTCTACAGCAGCCTCGTGATGCTGATAATCTTGTTGACTATCAGTCTGACTCCACAAGCACCCACACGAATTGCTTGATTCAGTTGTTAAAGAGCGGTTGGTTAAGATCTTTCGTCTCAACCGAGGCGCGCATTCTACAGCAGCCTCTGTTGCTGTCAAGYGGTTATTTTCAGAAGTTTTCAAAGTTTCCTTTGTAACTTCAACCACTTGCGCTTCCGATCACTCGGTAGCGGGAGGCGAATTCTACAGTGATTCAATATTGCGTCAAGCCTCTTTTGAAACTTTCTTCACTACTTCAAACGTTTGTACATTAAGGACCTTTCCAGCCCTGCTTCAGCAAGGCTGCATCACTTGAAACGGCAGCCCTCCCAACCCGCTTTCGACTGGCGATCCCTACTCGGTCGTCCAGTCAAGATCGTCGTCCCACTCCTCATCATCCTCAAAGTCTTCCTCATCAACCTCCTCTTCTTCTGGATGGTTAAGGAGAAAGTCCTTACGGCTCTCAGTAATTGCCCGCCTTAGTTCCTCCCCCTTTACGGGGCAGTTGAGCATTTGGGCGATGCGATCGATTTTTTTCGCCACGGCTTCCTCCAACGCATCGGCTATGGCCCGATATTGCGCGCTTTCGGGCCTTGATGCCAAATGGCTGACCACCTGGCAACTCAGTTTTTGCGTAAATCTCCGAGTCGCCCGACGAGGTTTTCGGTTGGGAAGCGAAGATGCAATGCCTTTAACAAAGCATCTGCCGCCTGGGGCTGGCCGGCATCCTGCAGGCGAATCACCTCGCGCAATTGTTCATCCAGCTGATTCGGTGGCACCGCAGTACGTTTGCTGACTTTTGATTCCTCAGCCATTCCGGCGTTGATCGATTCGCTCTGCGCGGGCACAGCAATATCCGCCATCGGCGCAGGGGCCGCCAACGCGCGAGCAGCGGGCGCCGCCTCTTTTTTGGCAACCGGCGCGGACATTTTGGGCGCAGGGGCGAAGTCATAGTTCGGCGCTTGCTCCGGCGTACGTTGCACCAATGCCACCATCAAGGCGACACCCACCAGGCTGGCAAACGCCACCTGCCAGCGAGGCTTCTGGCAAACCTGAACCCAACGTTGCCAGACGCTTGGCTTCGGCATCGGGGTTTCCCTGTGGGCCACGCCAAGGATCAATGAATCCAGATGAGCCGACGGTTCACCCGCCGCATGTTCACGGTAGTGCTTCACCACTTCGTCTTCCGGTGTAGTACGGGCGTCAGTCATGTCAGTACCTCCTCGGCCAGCAGCCGACGCAGTTTTTGCTGGGCGTAGCGCAAACGGCTTTTGACCGTTTCCAGCGGTGTTGCGGTGAGTGTGGCGATCTGCGGCAGGTCGAGATCGCCATGTGTACGCAGCAGGAAGACCTCACGCTGGTCAGCAGGCAGATTTTGCAGGGCCGTTTCAAGACGCTGGCTGTCGCGGCTCAGGCTCAACAGAAGCTCCGGATCGGTCGCCTCATCAATTAAGGCGTGAGCCTGTTCGTCATAGCTGTCGTGCAACGGATGGTGGATACCGTGTTTGCGCCAGTGATCGATCAGTCGGTTGCGGGCGATCTGATAAAGCCACGTACGAAAATTCGCCCGACCTTGTGGCTGACTGGTACTGCGTATCAGGCTCAGCCAGGTTTCCTGATAAACCTCTTCGGCCAATTCGGTTTTACCGCTGAGGCCGAGCAGGAACCGGTAAAGTCCCTGCCGATGACGGGCGTATAAAATCTCGAACGCCGGCCCTTCGCCTCCGCGATATCGGGCCAGCAGCGCTTCATCGCTCGGTTCCGGCGCTGACATGTCAGTTGTAGCCTCCTTTAAGTGGCTCGCTGTTTAATGCCGTAGTGGTACGCAGGCTTTGCGCCAGCTCCACCAATTGCACGAACTCTGCACGCAGCCCGAATGGGTCCTCACCCCGCGCACCGCGAGCCAGCGCTTGGGTGTCTTTCAAGCTGAAATCACCGGTGTACCGTCCATCCCTGAGTTGCTGGGAAAATGCCGCCACGGCCGCCGCAAATCTCAGGTCATCGCTGGCTTTGGCCGTTTGACTGTTAATGATAGGCCGCTCGATCAAACGACTATTCCCACCCTCCGGTAGCTGATACCGCACTCGTAACATCGCCAGTTCTGCGGTATTCGCCGAAACAACTGCCTCAGGCTGCCCATAACGCAGCGGCTCCAGCCAGCCTTTCTCGCCTTTGGGTACGATTTCATACAGCGCCGTTACCGTGTGTCCTGCACCGATTTCGCCTGCATCGACTTTGTCGTTGCTGAAGTCCTCACGCTTCAACGCCCGATTTTCATACCCCAACAACCGATATTCGCTCACCTGCGCCGGATTGAATTCCACTTGCAGCTTGACGTTCTTCGCCACGACCGCAAGGGTCGAGCCCAGCTGATCGACCAACACCTTGCGCGCTTCACGCAAGTTGTCGATGTAGGCGTAGTTACCATCGCCGGCGTCGGCCAGTTGTTCCATCAGGTGTTCATTGTAGTTATCCACCCCAAAACCCAAGGTCGTCAGAGAGACGCCGGACTTGCGTTTATCCACCGCCATTTGTTTGAGGCTGTCGAAGTCGCTGATGCCGACATTGAAGTCACCGTCGGTGGCCAGCAGGATGCGGTTGATTCCTTTGGGGATAAACGCTTGTTGTGCCATTTGATAGGCCAACTCGATGCCCGACGCTCCAGCGGTCGAGCCGCCGGCGGTCAATTGATCGATAGCTGTACGAATTTTCGCCTTTTCGCGTCCGGAAGTCGGCTCCAGCACCACGCGCGAATCACCGGCATAGACCACCAATGAAACCCGGTCCTGCTCGCGTAATTGATCGACCAGCAATTTCAGGGTGCTTTTGACCAGCGGCAATCCTTCACGACGGTCCATTGAACCGGAGACGTCCACCAGAAACACCAGGTTCGCCGGGGCCAGTTCCGCCACCGCGCGGTCCGACGCCTTGATACCGATTCGCAGCAGTCGGGTATGCGGGTTCCATGGCGACGGCGCCAGCTCAGTGGTCACCCCAAACGGTGAGCCATCAGTGGGTTGGGCGTAGTCATAGGGAAAATAATTGACCATTTCCTCCAGCCGTACCGCGCCTTCGGGGGGCAATCGCCCCTGATTCAACAAACGCCGGACGTTGGCGTAAGCGCCGGTATCCACATCAGCACTGAAAGTCGAGACCGGTGCCTCGGTCACGCTGTGGATGGGGTTGTCCGCCAGCGCCTGGTATTGCTCTCGCTGTTCATCCCGATACCCGGGCGGGAACGACTCAGGTGCAAAACTCGCAACCGGCGCCGGGCGAACGCTGCGCTTGGCCATTGACGCATCCGCCATGCCCACCTCGCTGCGCACCAACTCTTCAAGCTTTACCTCGCTTTGAGCCGGTGGCGACACGTGCGCGGAATCAGGTGTGGAGGAAACGCCGCAACCGGCAACAGCCAATAGCAATCCGCTGGCGAATCCCAGGGCTGCCGGGCGAAGGTAAAGCAGAGGGAGGGACATGGGGGCTGACCTCAGGAAGAATTTGATCCATTCATCCTCTGAGACGAGCCCCCTTTCAGGTTCGGGTTAAACCGGCTGAAAATTAAACTCAGCGGTGATAACGACGTACCACGCTGCTGTTTTTCAGCACATGACCTTTGATCTTTTCCAGCAGTTGCGCGCGCGTAAGCCCGGCGGGCAGGGCCTCTGGAGCAAGGTCCAGTGCGTACAGCTGAATTATGTAGTGATGTGCACTGTCGCCAACCGGCGGGCAAGGCCCGACATAACCGGTGGTGCCTTTGCTGTTGGTGCCACCGACGCCTTCGAGTGCCGACTTTGCCCCGACACCGGCGGGGATCTGGTGAGTGGTGGCCTTGATGCCGTAATGCACCCAATGATCAGCACCCTGCCCCTTCTGCCCATCGGGGTCGTGCATGACCACGGCATAACTCAAGGTACCCTTCGGCCCGTCGTTCCAGTTCAATGCCGGTGACGCGTTGTGTCCGCCACAACCCGGAGCATCGCTGGCCGCGGCCGAGGTAAACAGCCGGTCATCCGTGACACCTGGAATGTTCAGGGTGAAACGTTCTTGGGCTTGCGCCGGAAATTGCACACAAATGGCGACTGCAATGGCCGCCAGCCAAGGGTTCAGAGAGGTCAATCGGGTCATTCCGGAGCACCTTGTGGGGTAGGGCCGTCGTCGGCTTGCGAACTATAGCTGTACCGTTCGTGCGGTGGCAGTGGGAATTGGCTGAACCTCGCATTACGCACCAAACTCTTAAGTGAAACGTCTGTCTGGAGAGCCGTCATGGCACTGCATCGTGTCGCCCGTTTCGCCGATGTGTCTGAAAACCGGGGCCTCGAAGTCCAGATTGAAGACACCAAAATTGTTTTGCTGCGGGTGGGCGATCAATTACGCGCCTATCAGGGTGAGTGCCCGCATGCCGGGGCACCGCTGGCGGAAGGTGCGCTGTGCCACGGACGTTTGATCTGCCCGTGGCACAAAGCGGCGTATCGAATCGAGGACGGGGCGTTGTGCGAGCCGCCGGCTCTGGACAGCCTCAAGCGTTATCCGTTGGAAATACGCGATGGCGACATCTGGGTCGATGACCAGCCGTTTGCCGATGCACACACTCCACCGGCAGACGACGAGCGCACGTTTGTGATCATCGGTGCCGGGGCGGCCGGTACGGCGTGTGCGGCGGCGTTACGCGAAAAGGGCTTCGGTGGCCTAGTGCTGCTGATCGACCGTGAAGCCGACGCCGGCTACGACCGCACCGTCCTGAGCAAATTTGTCATTGCCGGGCAGATGCCACTCGAAGAAGTCCCGCCGCTGCGCGATGACGCGTTTTATCGCGAACAGCGGATCGAACGCATGACCGGTGAAGTCGCCAGCCTGGATTCGTCGAATAAAACCGTGCGGCTAACCAATGGTCGATCGCTCAACTATGACGCGGCACTGCTTGCCACCGGCGGCAAGCCCAATCAACTCACGCTGCCTGGCGCCGATTTGCCGCAGGTGTTCGTACTGCGTTCAAAAGATCAGGCAAGCCAGATTCTGCAAGTGGCGAAACCTGGCCAGCGAGTGGTGATCATCGGTGACAGTTTTATTGCACTGGAGTCCGCCTCAGCCCTGCGGGAGCTCGGGTTGGACGTCACGATCCTGGCCCGGCATGCCATTCCCTTTGCCGCACAATTGGGCGAAGCCGTCGGCAACGCCATTCGCGCCCTACATGAAAGCAACGGCGTGGTGTTTCACACCGATGGCGAAGCCTTCTATATAGAAGGCACGGACCACGTAGAGGCGGTGTGCCTGGACAACGGTCAACGCTTGCCGGCGGATCTGGTACTGGCCGGCATCGGCGTCAGCCCCGCAACCGAGCCGTTTACCGATTTACCCAAGGAAAAAGACCGGTCGTTGAAGGTCGACGGCGGCATGCGCGTCACCGACGGGTTGTGGGCGGTAGGTGATATCGCGACGTTCCCGCTCAACGGCCAGCCTCAGCGCATCGAGCATTGGCGTCTGGCCCAGCAACAGGCGCGGATCGCCGCCGCGAATATGCTGGGCGCTGACGAGCATTACCTCGACGTGCCGTATTTCTGGACCTGGCACTTCGGTAAAAACTACGACTACCTCGGCCACGCCGAAGCCTGGGACGAGGTCGAGTTCAAGGGGGATCCGAACCATCCACCCTTTATCGGCTTGTTCGGCAAAAACGGCGTGGTGGCTGCCGCAGTTGCCTGCGATGAAGAACGGGCGATGGCGCTGCTGGCCGAACGCATGAAACAGCCACTGTCGGTGGACGAGGCGTGGCAGTTGATTCGGGACATTGGGTAGCGGGCACACACCCGACAGCAAAACGCCCGACCTGCGGGAGTCGCAGAGGCCGGGCGTTTTATTCAGCCGTGCGATTTATTCCTGGATTTCGGCACCGCCACCGAGCTTGCTCATCACGAAACCGACAAACTCTTCAACGGTCATTTTCTGGCCATTGAATTCCACCTGATTGTTGGCGTAATGCAATTTGCTGACGACGTTGTTGCCGTCCAGTTTGGCGAGCTGCGTGCCGACCGCCATGCTGCTGAACATGTCGGCAGTGGCTGTGGCCTGGTCGGCGATGAGCTTGGCATCGGTCTGACCGTCCAGTTGGCTTTGCACGGTGAGTAAATCGACGAGCATCGGCTTGGACACCTGCACGTTGATATCCAGCAGTGCGATCAACTGTTGGGTCAGTTGATCAGGCGGCAAGTCCATGGACTGCGGTTTGGTCAGGTCAAGCACCAGGTTGGCGCGGCTTTCACCATTGGTCGTGTTGAACGACAGGTTTTCCAGCGCCACTTGCGGGCCAGCAGCCAATAGCTTTTCGAGACCGGTTTTGACTTGCGCCTCCTCGGCCGGAGTCAGGACCAGTTCAGGAGAGGGCAGACCCGCAGCAGCAGCCTCTGCGGCCGCTTTCTCGTAAGGCTGCAGTTTGGTCTGATAGATCTGCATCAGCGACATCGTGGCCGGGATATCGAGGTTCTTCAGGCTCATGGCCATTTGCGCAGAGCCGACGGTCTTGCCGTTCAACGACACTTCACCCACCTTGTAGTCGGCACGTCCCGAAGCGCTGGTGCCCGACTCTTCGGTCTGGTTCTTCATTTCAAATTTCTTGATGCCCAGTACCGATTGCTTGGGGCCGAAAGTAGTTTTGCTGTCCGTCAGCTCAAGGGTGTTCTCGCCGGTGTAGTAGCCGTAGGTGCTTTTAACCAGGTTGCTGGCCAGGGTCAGGCCAGTGAGCTCGACCTTCACCGGGGTTTGATCTTCGGCCACGGTGCTCAGTGTCAGGCTGTCCATGTAGCCGTTGGCCTTGAGCTTTTGGACCTGGGGGCTGGCGTCGACGTCGAGGTTCAAACCGGTGAATTTCAGGTTGGACTTGTCATCCAGCGCAACGTCCAGCGGCTGCAACTGGAGGGTGCCGCTGGTGGAGTTGTCGTAACCGATGTTGACCACGCCGGTGAGCGGCGATTTGTCTTTGGCGGCGGCAAACCACTTTTCGGTGAGCGACGTGCGTTCAAGTTCGTAGTGACTGGTAGCCATGACCGGCAACCACTTCAACGCGACCAGGCGCGAGAACGGCAGCGGACCGTGTTCGATGTGGTCGACAAACTGCAATTCAACCGGGGTTTCACCAAACATCTCGCCTTCGCCTTTAAGGCGGTAGTGCGCGGTACTGCTGAACACGTGGCGCTCAAGCGACACCAGCTCCAGCGATGCCGTGCCATTGGAACCTACCAGCGCGGCCTTCAGCTCTTTGTTAGCGTCGGCGATCGAGGTGTTCAACACGCCTTCGATTTTGCTCCCGGTGAACCAGGCCCCCCCCGCGCTGATTGCGCCGATGGCTACGACAATTCCAAGAAGCACGCCTGCTGATTTATTCATGAATGACCCAGTCAATATCCGTTGTTTGAAGGTGTGGTCGTCTTCCCTGAACCCATGACGGGTTGCGGCTCGACTCCGCTAAATAGCTAAATAAAAGTGGAGTGGAGATTAGCACTCGGCGCGACGGGCGGCCCAATGATTAAAGGTTAAAGAGTGTCTATGGACTACTCAGGACGGTTGAGCGTTTCGACGGATATGAAATCGCCATCGCGAGCAGGCTCACGCCTACAAAGGTTATGTGTCGTTCACAGAACCCTTGTAGGCGTGAGCCTGCTCGCGATGGCGTCACTCCCGCCAACAAAAACTCAGGAATACTGCACTTCCATCTCATCCAGCTGATGATCAAAGCTCTTGAGCCGTGCCGTCCACGTATACACCAGCACTTCAAAATCCCGATTGATCACCGCCCCGCCCGTCACTTCGGCGCGCGGGTCGCAAACGTCCAGTTGATAGCGTTCTCGCGCCATGGCAGTGGCGACATCCGAGAGTTCACGGGCATTGTTGAGCCAGTGCCAGCCCTCCTCGGACACCTGTTTATCCAGTGCCAGGCATTGTTTTTTCAAGGTCTCGAGGCTTTTTTCCAGCGGTGTGCCGGTGAGCTCGCCCATGACTTCCTGGAACGTGCGCCCCGGCTGCCAGTAGCTGCCCCAGAAATATTGGTCAAACACCGTTTCGACACGACGCAACGCCACCTTGGTGTCCCAGATCAGCACCAGGGTTTTGCCTTGTTCGAGTTGTCTTTTTTTGATGCGCTGGCCTTGGACTGAAGCCCAGGCCACCACCACGATTGCCATCACGGCAATCAGCGCACTGGCGCTGTCGAGAAACACCAGAGCCTTGTCGATCTGGTGGGCCAGCATGATGCCGTAGAAATAGGTGGCCGACAGCAAAACCAATGCCGCAATAGCGCACCAAAAGCCAGGAGCATAAGGGTTTTTCATTATTAGAGTCCCCATGACCAACGCGAGCCTTGATTGATGAAATCAGAACGTGACTTCATCAAATCAAAGCATAGCAACGGCCTCAGGGTTTGCTGGTGTTCGAACCTTGCGTTCGTCCGCTTTCCCAGCCACCGCCCAGCGCGAGGAACAAATCGATCTGGCTGGCGGCAACCTGGGTGTTGGCCGCGGCCAGTTGCGCCGTGACATCCGTGTAGGTGCGGGTCGCTTGCAAGTCCGCCAGGAACGATTCGCGGCCGGCCTGGAAGAAACGGTGCGTCTGGTCCGCTGCCAGTCTTGCCGATTGCTCGGCGTCTGCCAGGGCGTCACGACGCTGCAACAATGCGGTGTACTGGACCAGGCTGGTCTGGGTTTCGCGAATGGCGTTGAGCACCACCCCATCGAAATGCGCCAGTGTCGCCTGGGTCACCGCTTCGGCTTCGCGGATGCGTGCCCGGGCGCCGTTGGTCGGCACGTTCCAGGTCAGCGACGGACCGAAGCCCCAACGGTTGGTGGACGGGTCACCGAGATCGTCGAGGATACCGACGGTGCCGATGGTCGCGCCGATGCTGATGTTCGGGTACAGCTCACCCGTGGCGACACCAATCCCGGCCGTCGCGGTCGCCAGCCGGCGCTCGGCCTGCCGCACATCGGGACGACGCTTGAGCAACGCGGCGCCATCGCCCACCGGAATCAATTGCGCGATTTTCGGCAGCTCGTCGCAGGTGGCGGTGCCGGCCGGCAGTTGATCCACCGGCTTGGCCAGCAACATTGACAGGCGATACAGCCCGGCCTGACGCGAGGCCTCATAGCGCGGCATGTCGGCGCGCAAGGATTTGAACTGGGTTTGCGAACGGGTGACCTGTGTTTCATCACCACGTCCGGCATCGCGCAGACGCTGGATCAGCGTGGTGCTCTGGGCCTGCAGGTCGAGGGAGTGCTGGGCAATCTCGCGCTCTTCATTGGCGGCGCACACCTGGGTGTAGGCCCGGACCACGTCGGCCACCACGGTGATGCGAGCCGTATCGGCCGCTGCCTGCGTCGCATCGGCGTTGGCCTTGGCCGCTTCGATGCCGCGCTGCAACGTGCCGAACAGATCGAACTGGTACGACGCGCTGATGCCGATATCTCCGACGTTGGCCACCGGCACTTTTTCCGGAATCAGGAACGCCTGGCCGGACTCCTGCAATCTCTGGGCGCCCATTTTCACGCCGCCGCTCCAGCCACCCGCCGCTTCTGCCTCATCGACCTGAGCGCGAGACCGCAACAGACTGGCCGCCGCCACGCGCAAATCGGTGTTGGACGCCATGGCCTGCTGCACCAACTGGTCGAGTCGCGGGTCCTTGTACAGGCGCCACCAATCGGCCGGCACCGGTGCGGACACCACCGTTTTACCGTCGACCGCCAGATCGCCCTGCAAATCGGGTCGATGGACCGCCGCCTCTTCGGGCAAATGATAATCCGGCCCGACCATCTGACACGCCGACAGCAGCAAGCCTAATCCGGCGACCGCCAAACCCGAGGCCTTGCTCATTGCGCCGGCTCCCGCTTCTGATCGTCGATGATCGATACCGTGGCGGTGCGCCCGGCGATCATGCGGAAATCTTCAGGCACATCATCAAAGACAATCCGCACCGGAATCCGCTGTGCCAGGCGCACCCAACTGAACGCAGGGTTGACGTTGGGCAGCAGGTTATTGCCGATGGTGCGGTCGCGGTCTTCGATGCCGGCGACGATGCTTTCCACATGGCCGCGCAGGCGCGCGCTGTCACCGATTACGCGGATGTCGACACTCTGGCCGACGTGAATGCCGTTCAGCTTGGTTTCTTCGAAATAGCCGTCGATGTGGAAAGAATTGCTGTCCACCACCGACAACACCGGCCGCCCGGCCGTGACGAACTCTTGCGCACGCGGCGCACGGTCGTTGATGTAGCCGTCGACCGGGCTGCGGATGGTCGAGCGGTCCAGGTTCAATTGAGCACTGTCCACCGCCACTTGAGCTTCCATCAACGCAACTTCAGCGCGCGCCACCCGGGACTGGCTTTCTTCCAGCTGTTCGCCAGGCACCAGATTGCCCAAGCCACGGTTACGCTTGGCTTCGCGTTGCGCCTGCGCCAGGGTTTCCTGACGGTCGGCGACTGCCGCTTTGGCTTGGCGCAAGGCCAGTTTGAAGCGGTCCTGATCAATGCTGAACAGCACCTGGCCACGTTTTACCCACTGGTTGTCGCGCACGTCCACTTGCTGGATCAGACCGGAGACGTCCGGGGCGATTTGCACGATGTCGGCACGGATATGCCCGTCGCGGGTCCACGGCGCAAACATGTAGTACATCACCATGCGCCAGACCACGACGACGGCGAAGGTCACGATCAACAGGGTCAGCACCACGCGACCCAAAGTCAAAAAAGGTTTTTTCATGTCATCAGGTATCGACTGAGTGAGTCCACGGCGCCGAGCAGCAAAGCGTAGAGAGCCACGTTGAACAATGCCCGGTGCCAGACCAGACGGTAAAAGTGCAAGCGCATCAGCAACCCGTGCACCAGCAGGAACAACACATACGTAATGCCCATCAATACCAGCAGCGTGGGCAAAAACACCCCGCTGATGTCCACATCACCGATCATAAAGGCGCTCCATCGATGCCATGGGGCAGCGGTTCTTCGAGTTCACCCACGCTTACGAATTCCACGCCGGGCAACAACGCCAGACGCAGGCCACTCAGGGCATGCAGTAAATTCAGACGGGTGTCCTCATCACAATCCACATCCAGCGAACGGCGGGCGCGGTCGAGGGTCATCAGCAACGGGCCCGGTGCCGGCAGACGCTCCCCCGCCTTCAGGCAGGCCTTGAAATACTCGCCGACTTCCGTCACTACCTGATGCAGCAGCGCTCGCGGCACTCCGTCCACTCGCGGTGTGTAAGCCAGCAGATCGAGCACGTTCAGCGCCACACGCACCTCACGCAACGCGATGCCGGTGTCCTGGCCGGTCATGGCCAGACGCGGCAAGTGCTGCATCAAACGATCGAGCACCTGTACGCCCAATTGCCGGTGCTCGGCCAAGTTGGCCGGTTCTGTGAGGCTGACGATGTCGCGCCAACTGAACCGGGTCAGCCGCTTGGCCGCCAGCTCCGCACCGAACGGCCGGGCGATCAGGGTCCAGATAAAGGCAAACAACAGCCCGATGGGGCCGGCCAGGTTGGAGTTGGCGAAGCTGAGGAAGTCCGCATCGTAGGCGCCCTGAATACTGATAAAGGACGAGGTGTTGACGAGGGTGAGCAGCATGCCCAGGTAAAACTGCGGCTTGACCGTCAGGGTGCCGATGCAGATAAACGGCACGGCAAACGCCAGCACCAGCATCGGGAAGTCGTGCAGGTTGGGCAGCACCAGAAACAGGTAAAGGCTGGCCAGTACCACCGACATCGCAGTCCAGAAAAAGAACCGGTAAATCTGCGGCGCCGGGTCATCCATCGAGGCGAAAAAGCTGCACGCCACGGCGGCGAGAATCACTGCCGAGCCGCCGTCGGTCCAGCCGAGCAGAATCCACAACACTGAAGCAACGATGATGGCCAGGACCGTGGATGCCGCCGAGTAGAGCATCAGGCCACGGTCGAGAAACGGCGACAGGCGACCGAGGCGCCAGTGGCGATACACCGCGCGCCAGCTGTCCTGGCTTTCGCACTCGATGGCGTATTGCAGGCTGCGGCAGTCCTGCCACACATCGATCCACTCGCCGAGTCGATACAGCGCGTTGGAGAACAGCAACTGCTTGCGATCATTCAGGGCTTCGGCGGAAGGTTGCAGGGCTTCAAGTTGGTCTTTCAGCGCCTGCCAGCGCGCCAGATCGGCGTCTTTGTGATTGAGCCATTCGGTGGTGGCGGCCAACAGCGGTGCGAATTTTTCGACCAGCTCCGGCGTGCGCCGCTCAAGGGCATACAGGGCATCGTCGAGGGCGTCGATCACCGGTAACAGGTGAATCATCCGCCCGCGCAGCTCTTTGGTATTACGTACGGTCTGCGCTCGCGCGCCCTCGTGCGGCAGCTGGCCGATCATCAATTCCAGCGTGTTGAAGGTCGTCACCATGGCGGAACGCAGCGCGCTGACTTCGTCTGGCTGCACCGTGCGGCTAAGGAACCGCAAACTGTACGTCGAGGCATCGGCAAACCATTTGCTCACCGCATCGTTGAACACCGGCGCCAGCCGCCGAGGCCAGAACATGGCACCGACCACCGCCGCCACGGCGATGCCAAGAAAGATCTCTTCAGTACGCGCTTCCGCCACGTCCCAAACCCCCAGCGGGTTGTTCACCACCGGCAGGGCGATCAGCGGCAAGGTGTAACCGGCGAGCATCAAGGCGTAGTTGTTGGCGGTACGCAGGTGCAAGGACAGGAACAGCAGGATCCCGGTCCACAGCGCGATGACCACCACCAATACGTAAGGGCTCTGGACGAACATCGGCACAAAAAAAACCGCCGCCGCCGCCCCGAAAAAAGTACCGATCGCGCGGTACAGGGCCTTGGAACTGGTCGGGCCGACAAAGGGGCTGGAAACGATGTATACCGTGGCCATCGCCCAATAGGGACGCGGCATTTGCATGAGCAGGGCGATGTACAACGCGATCATCGAGGCGGCAAAGGTGCGCACACCGTAGAACCAGTCCCGCGCCGAAGGCATACCGGTGAAAAATCCGCTCAAGGGTTGACCACCGACGGCGCATTGGCCGCTTCAAAGGCTCTCAATACCCGTAGCGTAGCTTCCAGATCGCTTTGGTCGATGCCTTCAAGCACTTCATGGCGCAATCGCACCAGCTCGATTTCGACGGCCTGCACCAATTCACGTCCGGTGTCGGTCAGGCTCAGGCACTTGGCGCGCCGGTCATGGGCATCTTCGGTGCGGCAGACATAACCGCTATGACACAACTGATCGAGCAACCGCACCAGGGACGGGCTCTCCATCCCCGCGGCATGGGCCACCGTCACCTGCCGCACACCCTCGCCCAGACGCCCGATCATCAATAGCGGGACGGCGCAGGCTTCGGAGATTCCATAGTTGACCAGCGTGGTCTGGCAGATTTTCCGCCAATGCCTGGCGGCCACCACCATGGAGCTGCTGATGTTCATCTGGAGAGCGTCGAGGTTCTTCGGCACGAGGGAAAACACACACTGTTAGTTTGCTAACTATCAATATGGCATTTGGAGGGAAAGGCGGTCAAGTTTTGAAACAAATTGATGGTCATCCGTCGCAGGATGTTGAGCATGAAATCAATTTAGTACTGACGATGTATATACTTCGTCAGTATGCGATTTGAGGACATAGTCATGTCAAAGCAAGCCGTTTTTACAATGAAACTTGAACCTGAGCTGCGCGAACAATTTATGGCCGAGGCAGAAGCCTCTCATCGGCCCGCTTCGCAAATCGTCAGGGATATGATGCGCCAGTACGTTCAAACACAACGAGAGTCGCGAGAGTACGAGGCGTTCCTGCAAAGGAAAGTCGACAGCGCGCGTATTTCCATGCAGGCCGGAGAGGGCTTGAGCAACGATGAAGTCGAAGCGCAGTTCGCGGCCAGGCGTGCACAGGCGGCCAAAAAAGGATGAGGATAATCTGGACGCCCGCAGCAGCACAGGATCGTGCAGAGATTTGGGATTACTTGTATGAACTCAATCCGATTGCCGCCATTGACATGGACAACCGCTTGCGCGATGCCATTGCTCGCCTTGCGCAACACCCCGAAAGCGGGCCAGCCGGAATCATTGCAGGTACTCGTGAGTTGATTCCCCACCAGAGCTATCGTGTGGTTTACCAACCAGAATCGGACGCTATCTGGATACTGGCACTGGTCCACACCTCCAGACTGTGGCCACCCAACAGTTAGATCTTCACACCCCCCGCCCCTTCCTCAACAACACATCCAGTTGATCCACCACTTCCGCCCAATCCGCGTCATCCAGAATATCGTCCCGCAAAAACTGCGCCTGACTCTTGCTCCAGAAAAACGCGTCCGCCAGGTGCAATTCGGGCTTGAGCGGTGAGTGGGTGGCGATGAATTTATCGATGCTCTCGGCGTCATCCGCCAGGCCGAGTTGTTTGAACAGATTGGGCAGTGTGTGGATGGGGGATTCCATGTCGGGCTCCTTTAGAAATGAATAGCTCGCTCCCACAGCAATTGCGTGAACCCTGTGGGAGCGAGCTTGCTCGCGATGACGGCAGCATTGACGACACAACACTCAGTCACTCAACTCCCGCACCTCGGCATGCGGCACCATTCTCAGGAATTCCGGCATGTCCAT
Source organism: Pseudomonas sp. C9 (assembly GCF_002000165.1). NCBI lineage: Bacteria > Pseudomonadati > Pseudomonadota > Gammaproteobacteria > Pseudomonadales > Pseudomonadaceae > Pseudomonas > Pseudomonas sp. C9. The sequence continues at coordinate 2,368,543 of NZ_MPAK01000001.1, forward strand.
GCGCAGCAGGTTGATGTGGTTGCCGGCTTCCACATAGACGTCTTTCTGCCGGGTCAGCAGCGGGTCGATCACCACGTCCAGCCCATAGGCCTCGCCCAGGGCAGGTATGGCACCGCGTTCACAATCATCAAACAGGTGCGGCAAGTTGCTTTCCCGCGAGACCTGCCATTCGCCGCTGTTGCGGACTTTGCTCAGGTCCAGGTGACGGCTGGCGGGCAGCACCGCCATCAGGTAATGACCGTGGTGGTCGTCGAGGATGACCGACTTGGCCACCCGTTCTGCTGGAATGCCCGCAAGCCGTGCTGTTTCCAGGCTGCTGGCCGAATGGGGGTGGGCGACGATGTCATATTCGCATTGAGCCGTTTCCAGGCTTTTCTGCACGGTTCTTGCCATTCGCATGATGCACCTCGGTGTCCGCACCCGTGACGGGCGGACGATGGTTAATGCTTTTCTCCGTAGTGAAAGTCTAGGCCCGCCGGCACAAACCGGGGTGAAATCCGCCCATCGGACGCCGTCCAAAACCGTGCAGAATCCAGATAAGCCGCAGCTCTACTAAACTGTATACAGAGCCACTTCAAGACTCTCGCGGAGGGTCAAGTGAATACGCGTTGCTTCGCCGTTGCGCTGCTGTTGGCGTTGAGCGGATCGGTGTTCGCCGCCGATACCGTCGTGCTGCTGATGCCAAACCCCATCGGGATCTGGCTGATCACATTCGGCATCGCGTTTCTGATCGCCGAGGCGGCGTTGCCCAATTACGGCGTGATCGGTTTGGGCGGCATCGTCATGTTCGTGATCGGTGCGGTGATTCTGACCAATACCGAGGTGCCTGTACCTTTGATGATCGGCCTGGGACTGGTGAGTGCCCTGTTGCTGATTTTCCTGCTGATCCACGCCCTGAAAACCCGACCGCGCCGCACGGTCAGCGGCGATGCGGGGTTACTGGGCAGTGTGACGCCGGTCCTGTCGTTATTGCCCGGCAATGCGTGTAGTGGCTGGGTGCATCTGCAAGGGGAGCGCTGGCAGGTTTCAAGCTCGACTCCGCTACAGCCGGGACAACACGTGCGGGTGGTGGCGCGAAAAGGACTACTGTTGCAAGTGGCCGCGACTGACGCGGCGCCAGTTGGAGAATAGTCATGGGCCTGCAAGTAGGTTTCGCCGCACTACTGCTTCTGGTGATTGCACTGGCGGGGTCAACCTTCCGCATCCTGCGCGAATACGAGCGCGGCGTGGTGTTCCAGCTCGGGCGCTTCTGGCAGGTCAAGGGCCCGGGGTTGATCCTGCTGATCCCGGTGGTCCAGCAAATGGTCCGCGTCGACTTGCGGACTATCGTCCTCGATGTACCGCCGCAAGATGTCATCACCCGCGACAACGTTTCGGTCAAGGTCAACGCGGTGCTGTATTTCCGCGTGCTCGACCCGCAGAAGGCGATCATTCAGGTCGAGGACTTCCTTACGGCCACCAGTCAATTGGCCCAGACCACGTTGCGGGCGGTGCTGGGCAAGCATGAGCTCGACGAGCTGCTGGCCGAGCGCGAACGGTTGAACATCGACATCCAGCAAGTACTCGACGCCCAGACCGACGCCTGGGGCATCAAGGTCGCCAATGTCGAGATCAAACATGTGGACCTTAATGAATCGATGGTCCGCGCCATCGCTAAACAGGCCGAAGCCGAACGGGAGCGCCGGGCCAAGGTGATCCACGCCGAAGGCGAATTGCAGGCCTCGGAAAAACTCATGCAGGCCGCCGAAATGCTTGGCCGACAGCCGGGGGCCATGCAGCTGCGTTACATGCAAACGTTGAGTTCGATTGCCGGGGACAAGAGCTCGACCATCGTCTTCCCGCTGCCGATCGAATTGCTCAAGGGGATGGCAGATTTGTCCTCGAAGCCATAAATACTTGCCATCGCTTCAATGCAATACGAACAACTGCGCGTCAGCCCCGCCCGCCCGCGTTTTGTCAACGCTCTGCCAGCCACCGGGCAACGGCGAGAATTCGCCCGGCACATCGACGGTACTGATCAACCACACGCGATGAGTGCCTTTGGGCAAACTGTCGAGGCGGTCCAGATAAATGTCCTGGGTTACCAGCGTGCCAAAACCATAGGCATTCGGCCGACCCGACTTGCCATTGGCGTGCGGTGGGGTATACAGCAGTGGTTGAGTGGGCGCGCGGTTGTAATAGACGTAGCTGAGGTACCAGAGCATGTCGCTGGTCACGATTCGGTCACCCGCCACAAAGTGCCGGTTTACGTAATCGACCATAACGTTGACCTGATCGTTGGTGTCGACCCTGGTGTTGTTGTTCAAACCCACCAGTTCGATGCCGACAAACAGCATCAGCACGGTCAACGCCAGCACCCGCAAACCTGAATAGAGGCGATCAATGGCTAACGCGACAATCATCGGCAACCCCAGCATATAAGCCGTCAGGTAGCGTTCGACGAAGACGGGGGTGATGAACGAAACGCCAAACACCAACAGTAACGGCAGCGCCGCGTAGCTCACCAGCAGAACACTGCCGCGAATGACGCTACGGTCCCGCGCCAGCGCCACGCCGGTGATGGCCAGCAGCGCCAGCGGCATCGCGATAAAAATCGGCGTCGGCAGGGTTTCACCGTCGTCCTGGGTCAACATCGACCAGATTATCGACGGCAACGAGCCCAGCGTGACCGGCAACTCCCACCCCACATCGCCATTGGCCTTGAGCTGATCCAGGTGCTGGATCAGATCGATCAGGTTCGGCACCCAAGGCAGGTAAAGCAGCACAATCGCGCCATTGGCCAGCCACCAGCCGGGGCGTTGAATCACACGCAATCGGTACATTGGCAGGACACGAATCAGCCCAAGGTACAGCCAGTGGCACAACACGCACAGGGCGGTGAAATAGTGGGTGTAGAACGCGGCACTCATCAACAGCACGTACGCCACCAGATAGCGCGTGCGCCGGGGATACCTGATCCAGTAGACCAGCGCGATCGTGGCACCGATCAGCCACAGGCCCAGCAGCGAATACATCCGCACTTCCTGGCTGTATCGCACCGCCGTCGGCAGCAGCGCCAGCAGAAAACCGGCCAACAACGCGGCACGCCGGGTGGCGATCAAGTCCATCAACCAGATGCCAAGCCACACCGTAGCGATGCCGGGCAGAGCACTGAGGCAGCGGATCGAGAAGATGCCGTCGCCGAACACTTCGATCCAGCCATGCAGCAAAAGGAAATACAGCGGAGGGTGCACATCATGGGCGGCATGCCCCCATATATCAGCCAGTGAATACTGGCTCAGCAGCAGGCTCGACCCTTCGTCACCCCAAATCGCTGCCGCCGTCAGGTCGTAAAAACGCACCAACGCTGCCAACGCCAGGATCGGCAATAGCCAGTGCTCCTGCGCCCAGCGCAACCAGCGCTTTACAACCGCCCACCCACCGGGCACCGCGTGCGGTTCCTGGGTGCCGCCAAGCGAAGTTTCTCTGTGCGCTAGCATTGGCTCCCCCTGCAACTGGCTCGAAGTCACCAAGCCTGGTAATTACTTTAAGGCCGCGCAGGTTCGTCGTCGATGCTGGCTTTACGACCAACGCCATCGCTGAACGTATCTCCCAGAGGGATGAGTGGAGGTTTGGACCGCACGGGTGACGTCAGTGGAGGTTGGTTAGTGGATGGAATGTGTTGTTTAAAAAAGACAAACTTTTCAAAGTTATTGATTGTTCCCCTATCGAATCAGGTAATCGGTAAGGAATCCCACACAACAGTAGGAGCCCTCATTCAAATGACGTGCATGACGCACTCAATTTAGGGTCAGCCCACTACTCAACCCCGCACGCAGAGATTCAGTTCTCTGGCAGTTGGGGTGAAAAAACCGGCTTCGGCCGGTTTTTTCGTTTCTGAGGATTGGAATTGTGCGTACTGCGTTATTCGTCGACGGTAACAACGTCCAGCGATTCCCCGGTCGAGTTCTCGACAAACTGCTCCTGAGTCGCCAGCAATGCGCCCTGCACGGTCATCTGAATGAAAAAGGAAAACCAGACACCGAAAAACTTAACGCTGCATCCCCCACCGCTTCACCGTCACCCGCTCCAACGTGTCGAACACCAGGTTCTCCACCAGCAACCCGATCAGGATCACCACCGCCAACCCGGCAAAGACCTTGTCGGTGTACAGCTCATTGCGGTTCTGAAAGATGTACCAGCCCAACCCACCCTTGCCGCTGGTGGCGCCAAACACCAGTTCTGCGGCGATCAACGTGCGCCATGCAAACGCCCAGCCGATTTTCAACCCGGCGAGAATTGACGGCAGCGCGGCCGGAATCAGGATGAACAGCACGAAGCGCATGCCCTTGAGGCCGTAATTGCGCCCGGCCATGCGCAAGGTTTCCGAGACGCCGAGAAACCCGGCATAGGTGTTCAGGGCCAAGGCCCAAAGCACCGAATGCACCAGCACGAAAATCAGACTGTTCTGCCCCAGACCGAACCACAGCAATGCCAACGGCAGCAACGCAATCGCCGGCAGCGGGTTGAACATCGAGGTCAATGTACTGAGCAGGTCGCGACCGAACTGGGTCGATACCGCGAGGGTGGTCAGCGCGAACGCCAGGACGATGCCGATCAGGTACCCCTTGAGCAACACCACCAACGAAATCCAGACTTTGCCCAGCAGTTCACCACTGAGCAAGCCGTCGTACAGCGCACTAGCGGTTTGCACAAAACTCGGCAGCAACAGGTCGTTGCCTTGAACCCGGGCGACCACTTCCCACAGCACCGCCAACAACACAAGAATCAGGCTTTTACGAATCCAGCCCTGCTGCCACAGGCGTTGACCGAGCGGTAATTCACGCTCCAGCGGTACGCTTGTCAGCGGCTGTAAAACGGTTTCAAACTCTTCACGCGCAGATGATAAATGGCTCATCGGGCAGTCCTCTCAATGGCTCAATAAGCGATGCGAATGTCGGCGAAATCCAGCTCGCGTGCGGTTTCCGGCGACTGGCCTTCATCGAACAACAACCGATGAATGCGCCGCGCCGATTCCTGGAAAGCCACGCCGCCAAGGCTGTGCAAATCGTATTGATGGCTGTGGACTTCCGCCCGCACGCGCCCAGGGTGTGGCGACAGCAGCAGAATGCGATTGCCCACCACCAGCGCTTCTTCGATGGAGTGGGTGACGAACAGCAACGTGAAGCGCACCTCCTCCCAGAGCAGCAGCAATTCTTCCTGCATCTTGCGGCGAGTCAGTGCATCGAGGGCAGCGAAGGGTTCGTCCATCAGCAGGATTTTCGGTTGCATCGCCAGCGCCCGGGCAATCGCCACGCGTGCTTTCATGCCGCCGGACAACGTGTGCGGATAGGCATCGGCAAACGCCGCCAGACCGACCTTATCGAGGTAGTGCAGCGCCCGTTCTTCAGCCTCTTTGCGCTTCAGGGTTTTCGACGCGAGCAGCGGAAACATCACGTTCTGTTTGACGGTTTTCCACGGTGGCAGTTGATCGAATTCCTGGAACACCACGATCCGGTCCGGCCCCGGTGCGCTGACGGTCTGGCCTTGCAGGCGAATCTCGCCTTCACAGGGCTCGATGAACCCGGCGACCGCTTTGAGCAACGTCGATTTGCCGCAGCCGGAAGGGCCAAGCAATACGAAGCGGTCCGCCGGGTCGATTTCAAAACTGACTTGATGGGTCGCCCGAACCACACGCTGCGGCGTGCGGTATTCGAGGCTGACGTTGTCGACCGACAGCAGCGCCTGGGCTGCCGTGGCCGGATTGCTGACCGTGTGGCCTTGCAAAGGGGCGTTCATTTCGATCAGCTCCCTTGCAGTGGCTTGGTGTCCTGGAAGAAGTAGTCCTTCCACGAATCCGGTTTGTTTTTGATCGCGCCGACGCGGTAGAGGAATTCCGCCAACGGGTAGGTATTTTTCGGTGTGATGCTGAATTCGAACTGTGGGTTGTCGATGATTTTCAGCAGCGCAGCGCGGTCGATTTTCGCGTTGGTGACCCGGATGTAAGTGTCGGCGGCCGCGCCTTTATCGTGCTGAACAAACTCGGCCGCTTCAGACAGCGCGGCAATGAAGGCCTTGTAGGTTTTCGGGTTCTCGTCTCGGAATTTCTCGGTGGCGAACAGCACCGTCGGCGAGTTCGGGCCGAGCACGTCATAGGAGTTCAACACCACGTGGACGTTGGGATTGGCCAGCTCCTGATCCTGGAACGGCGGGTTGGAGAAGTGCCCGGACAATTCGGTGCCGCCGGCGACCAGCGCGGCCGTGGCATCCGGGTGCGGAACGGCGATGGTGTACTTGTCGAGGCGATTGAATTCCTTGTCGCCCCACTGCTTGGCAGCTGCGTATTGCAGGAACCGCGATTGCACCGACACCCCCACCGCAGGCACTGCAATGCGGTCCTTTTCGGTGAAATCGGCGATGGTTTTGACCTTGGGATTGTTGCTCACCAGGTAGTAAGGGAAGTTGCCGAGGGAGGCCACAGCCTTGACGTTCTGCTTGCCGTGGGTGCGGTCCCAGATGGTCAACAGCGGGCCGACGCCCGCGCCAGCGATATCAATCGAGCCGGAGAGCAGCGCATCGTTGACCGCCGCGCCGCCGGACAATTGAGTCCAGTCGACCTTGATGTCGATGCCTTCCTGCTTGCCGTACTTCTCGATCAGGTTCTGATCGCGCACCACGTTGAGCAACAGGTAGACGATGCCGAACTGCTCGGCAATGCGAATTTCACCTTCGGCGTGGGCCGCGGTCGGCGCCACCAGGCTGCCGGCGATCAGGCTGAAACCCAGGCCGATGGCAGCTGCCAGCGGTGCAAAGGGAAGACGTTTGGACATGATCAAATCTCCGACAAATCAGAAAGGCGCGTCGCCCTGGATGGTGGTGCGATACAGCTTGCGGCGCAGATGGCTTGGGCATCCGGCGGCAAGGTGAATCAGCGAGCGGTTGTCCCAGAACACCAGGTCGTGGGGCTGCCACTGATGGCGGTAGATGTTTTGCGGCAACACGCTGTGGGCGTAGAGCTCGTCGAGCAGTTGCTGGCTCTCGTCTTCCGGCAAACCGACGATGCGGGTGGTGAACCCTTCGCTGACAAACAACGCCTTGCGGCCGTTTTCCGGATGGGTGCGCACAATCGGATGAACCACTTCGGCGACCTGAGCCAGTTGCTCGGGCGTCAATGTCGGGCGCCAGTTGCCTTCGAATTTGGTTTCGCTGTAGCGCGCCGTGTAGGAGTGCGCCGCCGAGCGGCCTTCAACCGCATTGCGCAAGGCTTGCGGCAGGTTGTCCCAGGCTTTGTGCATATCGGCGAACAAGGTGTCGCCGCCCTCGGACGGCAGCTCCTGGGCGTGCAGCATCGAACCCAGGCTGGGCAGTTCTTTGTAGGAAAGGTCGGAGTGCCAGAACTTGCCAGCGTCGCCGAGACCGATGGATTGGCCGTTTTCGATGATGTTGGAAACGATGAGGATTTCCGGATGCCCGGCCAGCAGGAATTGTTTGAGCACGTGAATCTGCAACACACCAAAACGACGACTGAAGGCGATCTGCTGCTCGGGGGTAATGCGCTGTTCGCGGAACACCACGACGTGATGATCCAGGTGCGCGCGGTGGATGCGGGCAAAGTCCTGGTCATTGATCGGGCGAGACAGGTCGAGACCGATAATTTCGGTACCGACAGCGCCACTGAACGGGCGGATATCGAAGGTCTGTGGCGCGATGCCTTGAGCGGCATGCCCTGAAGAGAAAGAGACGGCTGACATAAAAATCACTCCCACGCACGGCACGCTCAAGGGCGCGCACGTCGATCAAGAAACTCACGGAGGTCCCGTGTTGGTTCGTGTCGTGCGGCGCGCCGATTGGTCGGCGGGTACGCAGGAGAGTGACTTTATAGATATAAGAATTGAAATTTAAATACCGTTAGCGAATAACGATATGGCTTTTGAGGTGTGTTGTCCTTGGCGCCGCCATCGCGAGCAAGCTCGGCTCCTACAGGAATTACCGGCGGCATTCCCACGCAGAGCGTGGGAATGATCATAACGCGATCCCTGTAGGAGCCGAGCTTGCTCGCGATGAGGCCGGCAGCCACAACCGGGAACTACCGCTCGTGCAGCGCCTCAGCCCGCGCCCGAATGATCGGCTTGAGCAAATAGCTGAGCACCGACTTCTTGCCGGTGATGATATCCACCGACGCCACCATCCCTGGAATGATCAGCAGCGGCTTTTCATCTGTCCCCAAGTGGCTGCGATCGGTGCGCAGCTTGATGATGTAGTACGTGGTTTTCTTGTCTTCATCGGTGATGGTGTCGGCACCGATCTGTTCGAGCTTGGCTTTGAGCCCACCATAAATGGTGTAGTCGTACGCCGTGAACTTCACCGTCGCCTCTTGCCCCGGGTGCAGGAAGGCGATGTCTTGCGGGCGGATTTTTGCCTCGACCAGCAAGGTGTCGTCCAACGGCACGATTTCCACCAGGTCGCTGCCCGGCTGGATGACCCCGCCAATGGTATTCACCAGCAACTTGTTGACGATGCCGCGCACCGGCGATGTCACCAGCGTCCGGCTGACCCGGTCTTCCAGCGCTTTGCCGGTGGCCTGGGCCTTGTTCAGATCGGTGCGCGCTTCGTTGAGTTGAGTCAGGGCTTCACTGCGGAATTTGCCGCGCGTCTCGTCGATCTTGCGCTGCACTTCCTTGATCGCCGATTCGGCGCGAGGAATGGCCAGCGTCGTGGCGTCCAGTTGCCCGCGGGTTTCGACTTCGGCGCGCTTGAGTCGCAACACCTCGACCGGCGACACCGCACCCTGGGCCACCAGCGGCTCGGACATGCTGATTTCCTGACGTTGCAACGCCAGACCATTTCGGTACTGCGACTGCTTGGAGGTGAACTCGCGCAGCTCTTGCTGACGCTGGATCAACTGCTCCTGCAAACCACCGATTTCATCGTGCAGTTGCTGGCGACGGCTGGTGTACAGCGACTCTTCACTGGCGGCCTGACCGGGTACGGCTTTGAGCACATCGGCCGGAAAATTCAGCGGTCGGTCGTCGACTTCCGCGCTCAATCGCTCCACCCGCAGCAACATCGACAAGCGATCCGCTTCGGTTTCACCGACGTTGGAGGCAAAGCGCGTGTCGTCCAGGCGAAGAAGCGGCGCACCCGCCTCAACGATCTGCCCTTCCTTGACGAACAGTTCGGAGACGATACCGCCTTCAAGGTTCTGGATTTTCTGGATCTTGGACGAAGGAATCGCCTTGCCGTCGCCCTTGGTGACCTCATCGATCACGGCGTAATTGGCCCAGAGCATCAGGAACACGAAGAAGGCGATGATCGCCCAGATCGTCAGCCGCACCACACGCGGGGCGTCTTCGATCAGGGCTTTTTTAACCTCAGGCAATGGCTGCTCATGCAGCGACTCGGAGCCTTTGAAGTAACGACCGATAGAATCCTTGAAACCCGTCTTAAGCAACACTGATCTGCCCCTTCTTCAACGCTTCCATCACGGCGGCTTTCGGGCCATCGGCGAGAATCTGTCCACGGTCGATAACGATCAGGCGGTCCACCAACGACAACAGTGACGCCCTGTGCGTGACCAGCACCACGGTCTTGCTTTCAATCACCGCCGCGAGGCGTTGTTTGAGGCGTTCTTCGCCGGTGTTATCCATGGCGCTAGTGGGTTCGTCGAGCAGCAGCACCGGCGGGTCGAGCAGCAATGCGCGGGCCAGCGCAACGTTCTGGCGCTGACCGCCGGACAGGTTCTGCCCACGCTCACCGACTTGCAGTTCATAGCCTTGCGGGTGCAGGCGAGCGAACTCATGCACGCCTGCCAGTTCGGCGGCTTGCAGGACCAATTCGTCTTCGACATAACGTGCGCCCGACACCAGGTTGTCGCGCAAGGTGCCTGCCAGCAATTGGATGTCCTGGGCCACGTAGCCGATGTTGTGGCGCAATTCGCTCACGTCGATCTGCCGGATATCGACGCCATCCACCAACAGCGCGCCGTCGTCCGGCTGATACAGCCCAACCACCAGTTTGGCCAGAGAGCTTTTGCCCGAACCGCTGCGCCCGATGATGCCAATCTTCTCGCCCGGTTTGATGGTCAGGTTGATGTTTTTCAGCGCCAGGTTCTGCTGGCCCGGGTAGGTGAAATTCAACTGCCGGCACTCGATGGCACCTTGCAGTGTCTTGCGGCTCAGTGGGCGCTCTTCGAAGTTGCGCTCTTGCGGCAGCTCCATCATTTGATCGACCGAGGTCATGGTCACTCGCGCCTGCTGGTAACGGGTCAGCAGGCCGGACAACGAAGCCAGCGGGCTGAGGGCGCGACCGCTGAGCATGTAGCAGGCAATCAGGCCGCCCATGCTCAGGTTGCCGGCGATGATCTGGTACACGCCGAAGACGATCATGATCACCCCGGCCAGTTGCTGGATCAGCAAGGTGATGTTCATCGCCAGGCCGGAGAGCATTTTCACCCGCAGTTCGAGGCGACTGAGGGTGCCGATGGTCTGCTCCCACTGATACTGGCGTTCGCTTTCGGCGTTGTTGACCTTCACCGCGTCAAGGCCGGCAAGGGTTTCGATCAGGCTCGATTGCCGCTCGGCGCCCAGGGCCATGGTTCGTTCCATGGTCGCCACCAGCGGTTTCTGCAGGGCATAACCGATCAACAAGGCAATCGGGAATGCCAACACCGGAATCCACACCAGGTGCCCGCCGAGAATGGCAATGACCATGAAGATCAGCAGTGTAAACGGCAGATCGATCAGGCTGGTCAGCGTCAGCGAGGCGAGGAAGTCGCGCAGGCTCTGAAACTCATGGATGTTCTGGGCAAAGCTGCCGACCCGGGCCGGTCGGTATTTCATGGCCATACCGACGATGCGCTCGAACAACGTGGCGGAGATGATCAGGTCGGTTTTTTTACCGGCCAGGTCCAGGCACAAGCTGCGCAAGCTTTTGAGGATCAGGTCGAACAAATAAGCGCCAGTGATGCCGATGGCCAAGACCCACAGGGTCGATTCGGCCTGGTTCGGTACAACGCGGTCGTAGACGTTCATCACGAACAGCGGCGCGGCCATGGCGATGATGTTGATCAGGAAACTCGCGGCGATGGCGTCGGCGTACAGCCAGCGCGAGCGCTTGAGGGTGTCGCGAAACCACGAGCGCGCGCGCGGGATCAGCGTGCCGTGATTGACGTCGAATTTATGCTGGGGTTGGGCGAAAAACACTTTGCCGGTGTAGTCGTCGGCCAGCAATTGGCGGCTGACAACACTTTCGCCACCATCGCTTTCGCTGAGCAACACGCGAGCCTGATCGTCACCCTGCCAGCCGAGGAGAACGGCGCTGCGACCCTCCTTGAGTAACAGCAACGCCGGCATCGCGATCGCCGGGATCTGCTCAAGCTTGCGTTGCAACACCCGCCCTTGCAGGCCGGCGCGCGCGGCTGCGCGGGGCAGCAATTCGACGCTCAGGCGTTGCTTGGGCAACGGCAGGCCGGTGGTCAACATCGCGGCGCTGGCCGGCTTCTGATGCAGAGTGCAGAGGGCTAGCAAGCCATCCAGTAACGGATCGTCATGCAGCGTGCGTGGATCATGGATGAGTTCGACTCGACTGACTTCTGATTCCACGCTCGACACTCTTGGCTAACGGTAAAAAGGGAGGACTCAATTCATCCCGGGGAGCTGAACCTGCGGCTTCACGTTGTTCCGCACAATGGCGGCCAACAGTGCGACCACTCCCTGGCCCTTGAGCAACTTGCCCATGGTCGCCTTGATTCGGTATTGAGTAAATAAATGAATGTTTTTGATCTCCGCGGATTATTGACGCCCCACTTCACTGGACGTCGAAAAGCCGTCGAAAACCTTTTGTGACAAACGCAAATTCGACTCGCTACGGTTCAGTGTCTCCCAACGACTATTATTTGAAGCCTCTCGCGTAGTGACGTTGTCACTGTCGTCACGAACATAACCGCCCAGCAGGTCAACCCGTGGAAGGTATCCCCCTTTAACCGCCTTTAACTGATAATCCGCGGCTAATCGACTATTAACACCTGCCTGGATTTCCGAATGGACATCCAGCGCCTGTTGCATGGTCTGCGCAATGGCTGTGCCTTAACAAACGTGGCGGCTAGAGCGAAGGGTAAAGCCTTGAACAGTTGCAGACGGACGGTTCGAATTTCCCGCAACTACTTGTCGTGAATCACCTCACAACGCACGGCCGCGGCGGATGATGGCATCTGGCGCGACCGTATGTCGGAAAGTTTAAAGTTCGAACTGGATCACACTCGGCAGGACAACTCTGCAGGCAAATATCAATGTGACATTACGGGGTCGAGTGTTTAGGATGACAACTGCAAGGTCAATAGTTTGGCATATAGTTAATAGCGAAAAAACATAGACGGTTTATTGACGAATAACCGCGTCAAAGTTGCGTCTACCCTGTTTCAATGTACGCCAGGACTGGTCAGGCAAAAGAGCCGGCAGGTCATGGAAGTCAACTGAATGCGTTACCCGGAGAGTCTTCAATGAGCAGTGTTGTTGCCATCGTCAAAAGCATTGTTGGTCAAGTTTTCGCGGTGTCCCCTGAGGGCGTCCGTCGTGTACTCATTGAAGGCGATCGGCTGTTGGTTGGCGATCAGATAGACACTGGCGCATCGGGTGCCGTAACGCTCGAACTGGCTGATGGCCGGACCCTGGACCTGGGCCGCGATACCCAGTGGAGCGGCAGCCAGCCAGACACCGGCGCCGACCTTGCGCAAGCAACCGCTCAAGCCGCGCCGTCGGTTGACGAACTGCAACAAGCCATCGTGGCCGGTGCCGACCCGACCACCGACCTCGAAGCCACCGCCGCCGGCCCTACCGCTGCCGGCACGGGCGGCGCGGCAGGTGGGGGCCACAGTTTCGTGATGCTGGATGCAACCGCTGGCCGGGTGGACCCGACCATTGGTTTCCCGACCGCAGGCTTTGGCACCGCGGCTTTGGCTGCACAGGACACTTTCGGCGGCCAGACAGCCGACACCAACCCGAACCCGCAACGTGAGTCGACCCTGAGCCTGAGCGCCACGCCGACCATCACCGAGGCCGGCGGCGTACTGGTTTACACCGCGACCCTGACCCAGGCGCCGCTGACCGACCTGACCATCACCTTGTCCAACGGCGCAGTGATCGTCATCCCGGCCGGCCAATTGACGGGCACCGTCAACGTGCCATTCGCGCCGAACGACACCGTTTATAACGACCCGACCCAGATCGACGTGACCGTTACCGGCACCACAGGCGGCAACGGCATCATCGTCACCCCGCCGACAACGCCAGCCGTGACCCAGGTCACCGACACCGTCGACACCACCACCGTCACCCTGAGCGCTGCCGCCAGCGTGACCGAAGGTGGCGTGATCACGTACACCGCGACCCTGACCAACCCGGCTCAGACCCCGGTGACCATCACCCTGTCCAACGGCTCGACCATCACCATCGACGCCGGCAACACCACGGGCACTGTCAACGTGCCTACCGCCGCCAACGACGTCTATAACAATGGCAGCACCGTCACCACCACGATTACCGGCGCCACGGGCGGCAACTTCGAGAACCTGGTGCCGAGTACGACACCGGCCGTGACCACCATCACCGATTCCAGGGACGACACAGGCCTCAGCCTGTCGGCGTCCTCCGAAGTGGCCGAAGGCGGCCAAATTCTATACACCGCGACCCTGACCAACCCGGCGGGCACCCCCGTCACCGTTACGTTGAGCAACGGTGCGGTGATCACCATCGCGGCCGGCGCCACTACGGGCAGCGTAAGCGTTCCGGCGCCAGCCGATGACGTCTACAAAGACGCCGGCAAAGTCGAAGTCACTATCAAGGACGCCGCAGGCGGCAACCTCGAAAACCTGGTCACCGACCCGGCGGCAGCAGTCACCAGCGTCACCGACACGATCGATACCAGCACCGTGTCGCTGACCGCCACCGCCGACGTTGCGGAGGGGGGCACGGTCGTTTACACCGCGTCCGTTACCGCGCCTGTGACCGGTTTGCCAGTGGTTGTGACCCTGTCCAACGGCCAGACCATCACCATTCCCGTCGGTGAAAGCAGCGCCAGCGTGAACTTCACTGCGCCGAACGATGCACTGGCCGGCGGCAGCTCTCTGAGCGTCACGATCGACGACGCCAAGGGCGGTAACTACGAGAAGCTGGAAGTCGACGGCAAGTCGGCGGACACCTCCGTCACCGATACCCAGGACACCACCACAGTCAGCTTGACGGCAACTGAGTCGGTCGCTGAAGGCGGTTCCATCGTCTACACCGCGAACCTGACCAACGCTGCCGGCACGGCCATGACCGTGACCCTGAGCAACGGCGCGGTGATCAACATCGCGGCAGGCGCCACCAGCGGCTCCGTGACCTTCGCCGCACCGAAAGATGACGTTTACAAAGACGCCGGCCAAGTCGAAGTCACCATCAAGGACACCACGGGCGGCAACTTCGAAAATCTGGTCAAGGATCCGTCAGCCGCAGTCACCAGCGTGACCGACACCGTCGACACCACCACCGTCTCTCTGACCGCCACCGGCAACGTCAACGAAGGTGGTTCGATTGTTTACACCGCGACCCTGACCAACCCGGCCGGCACGCCAGTGACCGTGACCCTGAGCAACGGCGCGACCATCACCATCGATGCCGGTAAAACCACCGGCACCGTCAAAGTCGATGCGCCGAAAGATGACGTCTACAAAGACGCCGGCAAAGTCGAAGTCACCATCAAGGATGCGGCTGGCGGCAACTTCGAAAACCTGGTCAAGGACCCGGCCCCGGCCGTGACCAACGTGGCTGATACCACCAACACCACACGCCTGAGCCTCAGCGCCGACTTGGTGGTCCTTGAAGGTTCGCACATCACCTACACCGCGACCCTGAGCAACGCCGCGCAAACCCCGGTGACCATCAAGCTGAGCAACGGCGAGACCATTACCATTGCCGCCGGCCAGACCAAAGGCTCGGTGACCATCGCGGCGCCGAGCGACGACGTCTACCGCGACCCTGATCTGCTCACCGTGAAGATGACCGACGCCAGCGGCGGCAACTTCGAAAAACTCGACGTCAGCAAGGTACCCGTCACCACCCTCGTCGTTGACACCATCAACACGACGTCGCTGTCCCTGTCGGCCAGCCACACCGTCAACGAAGGTGGCCAGATCACCTACACCGCCACCCTGAGCAACCCGACAGACACGGCCATGACCGTGAAGTTGAGCAACGGCGCGGTCATCCAGATCGCCGCCGGCGCGGCCAGCGGTTCGGTCAACTTCGCGGCACCGGCTGACACGCCGTACGTCGATGGCGGCAAAGTCGCAGCGATCATCGTCAGCCAAAGCGGTGGCAACTTCGAAAACGTCGCGGTCAATTACACCCCAGCGGTGACTACCGTCACCGATACAACAGACACCACCGGCCTGAAACTGAGCGCCACCGCTTCGGTGGCCGAAGGCGGCACTATCGTTTACACCGCGACGCTGACCAATGCCGCCGGCACCGCCATGAGCGTGACCCTGAGCAATGGCGCGGTGATCCATATTGCCAAGGGTGCGCTCACCGGTTCGGTGAACTACGCCGCGCCATCGGATGACGTTTACAAAGACGCCGGCCAAGTCCAAGCCAGCATCACCAAGACCTCGGGCGGCGACTTCGAGAACCTGGTCGCCGACAAGACACCAGCAGTCACTGACGTCACCGATACCATCAACAATGTAGTTGCCAAACTGACGGTGGATAACTCCAGCGTCACCGAAGGCGGCCAGATCACCTACACCGTGACCCTGACCAACGCCGATGGCCTGCCGGTCAACAATCACGGTGACCTGAGCTTCACCCTGACTGACGGCACCGTGGTTAACATCGCCGCTAACCAAATTAGCGGCAGCACCGTGGTGACCACCCAAGACAACCACTCCGTTAATCAGCCGGTGACGGTGGTTAATCAACTGACGGGCGTCACGGGCACCAACAACTACGAAAACCTGGTCCTCGGCACCGACAAGACCAGCGTCACCATCACCGACAACGACCACGCGCCAGTCTCCGCTGGCGGTGCGGTCACCGGCCTCGAAGATTCGACCATCACCCTGAGCTGGAACGACTTCAAGGTCACCGACGTCGATAACGACAGCCCGTTGGGCATCACCATCACTCAGGTCGAGGGCGGTGGCACCCTGTTCTTCAACGGCGTGCCGGTCACCTTGGGCCAGACCATCAGCCAGGCCGATATTGCCGCAGGCAAACTGACGCTCCACCCCGGCGTCAACGAATCAGGCGCGGACGGTTACGGTGGTTCGGACATCGGCAACAAGGCAGTCGACTACGCGCAGATCAAGTTCACGCCTACCGACGGTTTCAACCAGGGCACTGAAGCGACGTTGAAAGTCGACATCACCCCGGTGGCGGATTCGCCAACGCTGAACGTCGCCGGCAACAACGTCACTTCAACGGGCTTGATCAAGGACGTCTGGACCGGCCTGTCCGGCCTTGGCACCAGCGGGAGTGGTGCGCCATCCGATACGCTGAAATCGGTGATCGATGCCGCCGGCAAACCGAACAGCAGCAGCACCGTCAGCAACGTGCAATCCAGTGGCGACGTTGCCGCCGGCACCGCGTCGAAAACTTCCGGCCTGATCTACCTCGAAGCCGGCAAGACTTACACCTTCAGTGGCACCGGCGATGACAGCCTGCTGGTGACCATCGGTGGCAAGAACGTGGCGGCCATTACGTGGGGCGCGGGTGCGAACTTGAACGGTTCGTTCACCCCGAGCACCAGTGGTTACTACACCCTGGACATCTACCACCACAATCAGAATGGCCCGGGCAACTATGACGTCAACCTGTCGGTCAACGGTGGTGCGGCAGTCGACCTGAGCAGCGCTGGCGTGCCGCTGTACACCGGCGTGGCGGATCTGGCCGCTGCCGGCGTGACAGTTTCCGACCTGCACGGCAGCAATGGCGAAGGCTATTACGATGGCTACAAACTCAACGAAGGCGCGCAAGGTACCAGCGTTCATCTGTCCGCCATCAACACGGCGCTGACCGACACCGACGGCTCCGAAAGCCTGAGCGTGAAAATCAGCGGCATCCCGGCGGGCTCGGTACTCACCGATGGCGCCGGCCATACCTTCACCGCGACCGCGACCTCTGGCGAAGCCAACGTCAGCGGCTGGAACCTCGGTTCTCTGACCCTGACCCCGCCGGCGTCCTACACCGGCCAGTTCAACCTGACCGTGACGTCGACCTCCACCGAGTCCCTCGGCGGTTCGGCGCCAAGCACCGCGACGATCCCGGTCACGATTTACCCGCCGGCTTCCGTCAGCGAAGTGGTCGCGACCCTCACGGTGGATAAGACCACCGTGGCTGAAGGCGGCCAGATCACTTACACCGTGACCCTGTCCAATAAAGACGGCATCGCCATCAACAGTCACGGCGAACTGACCTTCAAACTGTCCGACGGCACCCTTGTCACCGTGCCAGCCGACAAGACGTCCGGCTCGTTCACCATCACCGCCCCGGACGACATTCTGATGGGCGGTCAACCGTCCATCGTCAACAAAATCGAAAGCGTCAGCGGTGCAGATCACTTCGAAGAACTGACCCTGAGTCAGAACTCGTTGAAAACCAATGTGACTGACGAAGCCGGTTCGGGAACCTCAATCGACAACCACGGCGACCAGGTCGGCATCACCATCGTCGGCAACGGCGCGGTGCTGGAAAACCAGGCCCCGAGCTTCACCGTCAAGCTCGACAAGGCCCAGGATGTTGCCCTGACCGTGACGTTGAGCAACGGCCAGACCGTGACCTTCGCCGCGGGCGAAACGGAAAAAACCCATACCCTGTCGCCTCAGGGCGAAGACGTCTACAACGACGGCAGCACCGTGACGCTGGGCATCAGCGGCGCGACTTCCGGTGGCACCGCACTGGAAAATCTGGTGATGGGTAACCCGGCGTCGGTGATCATCACCGACACCACCAGCGAAGTCATCGCCAAACTGACCGTGGACAAAACCACCGTCACCGAAGGCGGTCAGGTCACCTACACCGTGACCTTGACCAACAAGGACGGCATCGCCATCGGCAACCACGATGCGCTGACCTTCAAGCTCACCGACGGCACCTTCATCACCGTGCCGGCCAACAGCACCAGCGGTTCCGCGACCGTGGCCACCCATAACGACGTGTACACCGGCGGCCAGCCGTCGCTGGTCAACAAGCTCGAATCGGTGACAGGCAGCGGCAACTTCGAAAAGCTGACCCTGAGCGACACCCAACTGACCACCACGGTTACCGATGAGCCTTCGGACCAAGGCGACAGGACCACCGTGGGTATCAGCGGCGACACGTCGGTGAACGAAGGCCAGGCTGCGCATTACACACTGACCCTGAGTAATACCGCTCAGACCGATGTGTTCGTCACCCTGAAGTACAGCGGCACCGCGACCAATGGCGTGGACTACTCCGGTGTGCTCGTCGTCAAGATTGCGGCCAACAGCAATAGCGCCGGGTTCGATATCAACACCGCGCATGACAAGCTGGTCGAAGGAACCGAGAACTTCAAGGTCACCATTGATTCGGTCAGCGGCGGCAACTTCGAGAACCTGGGTATCGACTCGGGCCACAAAGATGTCAGCACAAACATCATCGACAACGACCACGCGCCCGTCTCCGCCGGCGGTGCGGTCACCGGCCTCGAAGATTCGACCATCACCCTGACCTGGAACGACTTCAAGGTCACCGACGTCGATAATGACAGCCCACTGGGCATCACCATCACTCAGGTGGCGGGCGGTGGCACCCTGTTCTTCAACGGTGTGCCGGTCAGCTTGGGCCAGACCATCAGCCAGGCCGATATTGCCGCCGGCAAACTGACGTTCCGCCCCGGCGTCAACGAATCAGGCGCGGACGGTTACGGTGGCTCGGGCATCGGCAACAAGGCCGCCGACTACGCGCAAATCAAGTTCACGCCTACCGACGGCTTCAACCAGGGCACCGAAGCGACCCTGAAAGTCGATATCACCCCGGTGGCGGATGCGCCAACACTGAACGTCGCCAGCAACAACGTCACTTCGACGGGCTTGATCAAGGACGTCTGGACCGGCCTGACCGGCCTGGGCACCAACGGCAACGGCGCGCCAACCGATACGCTGAAATCGGTGATCGATGCCGCCGGCAAACCGAACAGCAGCAGCACCGTCAGTAACGTGCAATCCAGTGGCGATGTTGCCTCTGGCACCGCCTCGAAAACCTCCGGCCTGATCTACCTCGAAGCCGGCAAGACTTACACTTTCAGCGGCACCGGCGATGACAGTCTGCTAGTGACCATCGGCGGCAAAAGTGTGGCCAGCGCCTTGTGGGGCGCGGGTGGCGGCTTGAACGGTTCGTTCACCCCGACCACCAGCGGTTACTACACCCTGGACATCTACCACCACAACCAAAGCGGCCCGGGCAGCTATGACGTCAACCTGTCGGTCAACGGCGGTGCGGCAGTCGACCTGAGCAGCGCGGGCGTGCCGCTGTATACCGGCGTGGCGGACCTGGCGGCTGCCGGCGTGACGGTTTCCGACCTGCACGGCACCAACGGTGAAGGCTATTACGATGGATACAAACTCAACACCGGCGCCGAAGGCGCCAGCGTTCATCTGTCCGCAATCACCACGAATCTGACCGACACCGACGGCTCCGAAAGCCTGAGCGTGAAAATCAGTGGCATCCCGGCGGGCTCGGTACTCACCGATGGCGCCGGTCACACCTTCACCGCCACCGCGACGTCCGGCGAAGCCAACGTCACCGGCTGGAACCTCGGCTCCCTGAGCGTGACCCCGCCGCCGTACTACAACGGTCAGTTCAACCTGACCGTGACGTCGACCGCCACCGAGTCTCTCGGCGGCTCGGCGCCAAGCACCGCGACGATACCGGTCACGGTTTACCCGGCGGTCTATAACGCGGTCACAGCCACGGCAGCCAGTGACACCCTCACCGGCACTGACGGCAACGACATCATAGTCGCCGACATCGGCGGCCTGACCGTGGTCCCAGGCACCAACTACAACATCGCGTTCATGGTCGACAGTTCGGGCAGCATGAGTTCGTCGTCGATCAACGCCGCCAAAGACTCGCTGACGTCGGTGTTCAACACCCTCAAGCAGAGCATGGGCGGCAACTCAGGAACGGTGAACATCTTCCTGGTGGACTTCGATACCCAGGTCAACAGATCGGTATCGGTCGACCTGAAAAATCCGGATGCCCTGACCTTGCTCAAATCGGTACTGGACTCGATGTCGTCCGGCGGCGTGACCAACTACGAAGATGTATTCAAAACCACGGCCAACTGGTTCCAGAGCGCCGCCGCCGTGGCCAACACCGGGGCGAAGAACCTCACGTACTTCATCACCGACGGCCAGCCGAACTACTACCAGACGGGCGAGCAGCCCAACCCGACGCTGTACGGTAGCGTGAAGCTCGATGACGTGGTGAAAACCAGCAATTACAAGCCGGGCGATACCTTCTCCACGACAATCGACAGTACTCACAAACTGACCATCGACAGTGACGGGTTTGCGACGCTGTACACCTTGGTAGGCTCCAAGAACTGGAAAGCCAGCGACGTGGGCACCATTCACGCGCAGGGCGATGGTACTTACGAGTTGTCGACCCTGACGGACAGCGGCAATACACAGACCCTCGTCGATAACTCCACCTCCAGCTTCGCGCTGCTGAGCAATGTGTCCAACGTTGAAGCCATTGGTCTGAACAAGGGTGTCACCCTTACCGACCTGAAACCGTACGACTCGGACCATGCGCCGCAAACCAACATTGATCCGAGTAACCTGGCCAACTCGATCATCGGTCACACCGAAGCGACACAACCAGGTTCCGACACGGTCAATGGCGGTGACGGCAATGACATCCTGTTCGGCGACCTCGTGAGCTTCAACGGCGTTGCCGGCGAGGGTTATCAGGCGATGCAGGCGTTCGTTGCCCAGCAGACCGGCGTCGACGTCAGCAAAGTCACCACCAGCAACGTGCACCAGTTCATCACCGAGCACTACACCGCGTTTGATGTGTCCGGCGCCCATGACGGCAGCGACACATTGTTGGGCGGCGCGGGTAACGACATCCTCTTCGGCTCGGGGGGCAACGACAACCTCGACGGCGGCAAGGGCAATGACATCCTGCTCGGCGGCACTGGCAACGACTCGCTGATGGGCGGCCAGGGCAACGACATCCTGATTGGCGGTTCGGGTGGCGACACCTTCGTGTGGAAGTCTGGCGACACCGGTAATGACGTGATCAAGGACTTCAAGGCCAGCGAAGGTGACCGCATTGACCTGGGTGATCTGTTGCAGGGCGAGAGCGGCAGCACCATCGACAACTTCCTGAAAATCAGCACCGTCGATGGCGTGTCGTCGCTGCAAGTCAGCTCGGGCGGCAAGTTCAACTCCGGCGACGCGGCAGCCGCGACACCGGACGTGACGATCAAGCTCGAAGGCAACAACTGGTCCAGCGCCAACATCAACTCGTTGATTGCCGGCAGCGACCCGACCATCAAAATCGACCACAACAATAGCTGATCAAACGAAAAACGGCCGCCCTTATGGGGCGGCCGTCACGTTTGCGACCTTCACCACGGTGACGATTTCGTCGCCGCACCGCATACTCGCGTCCAGTTGGCCTATGCTGCTGACAGCATGACGCTGGTCCATTTCTGAGGGATGCTCAATGTTCTACGTGCAACGCGATGCGCAAGGCCAGTTAGTGCGCGTGGAAGCCGCGGCCTACGCCGAGGCCACGGAAACGCTGCCGGCTGACCACCATGAAATCCAGGCCTGGTATGCCAACGAAGTGATGGAGACCAGCCTCAAACAGCTCAAGCAGAGCGACCTGGAAATGATCCGGGTACTCGACGACTTGATCCAGGTGCTGACCAGCAAAGGCGTGATCCGCGTCACCGACCTGCCGCCAGCGGCACAGGCCAAGTTGATGGACCGGACCCAGGCCCGTGAAGCCTTGGGCGGATTGAGTCATTTGATTGATGATGAAGAGACGGGGTTGATCTAAGGCCCCGCCTTTTTTGGTGTCTGTTCTGGCGCCATCGCGAGCAAGCTCGCTCCCACAGTTGATCTTCAGTGAACACAGTTTGTGTGAACGACTGAAGTCCAATGTGGGAGCGAGCTTGCTCGCGATGGCGGCCTTCAATTCACCTCAAAACCATCCCGCTAAACCTTGACCGACCCCGGCGCCAACTCTGGCGATTCAAGGAGATCCAGCGCTCGCTCCACCAATAAATGAACCCCATCGGCCATTCGGCTAATCGCTAGCGCAACGCAGCGGCGTGAGCCTTCTACATCGTCTGCAAGATCGGCGGCGATGGCGCTGATGGAGCGCAGGTCTTCGGAGGCGTTGGCGAGAAGGGCTTCGGTGGGGATGTCGGGGGAGACGGTGAAGAGATGGCCTCTGCGGGGAGAAGGCGGATTTGGCGTTACTTTGAACATAAGAAAAACTCCTAAACAGTAAGTTGAGACCGTCACCGTTCACTTGCACGCGAATAGGGTGGCGGCCGTGCGCAGGTGTGCAAGACCGGGACTGTTTAGGACACCCAGCAGATCCGAAGATCTCCTGCGCGCAGCCGCCATAAAGCAGCGAGCATACAAATGCTCATCGTGAGATATGGCAATACGCAACCTAAACAGTTTGGTCGGACTTGCACGTCCGTGTCACCGAATTTTCAGTGACAAAGCCAGACTAGACCTGCGCATTACCCGGAACAAGTTCACCAAAACCGACGCAACTCGCAGGAAATCTCCTAGGAATTTGCCTTCAGATTTTTCGGTGACTGCACTGACGCCATCGCGAGCAAGCTCGGCTCCTACAGGGATTTCGGTCGTTCCAGATCGTTCCCACGCTCCGCGTGGGAATGCCTCAAGGGACGCTCCGCGTTCCGGTTCCAGCCTCGCCACCGGCATTTCGCCTGGCACCGATGTGACGCAGAGCGTCACGGGCTGCGTTCCCACGCAGAGCGTGGGAACGATCAAGAACTAGCCTGGCAATCCTTCCGAACCCGGCGCCAACTCTGGCGATTCAAGGTGATCCAGCGCCCGCTCCACCAATAAATGAACCCCATCGGCTATCCGGCTAAGCCCCAGCGCTAAACAGCGGCGTGAGCCTTCGACATCGTCTGCAAGATCGGCGGCGATGGCGCTGATGGAGCGCAGGTCTTCGGAGGTGTTGGCGAGAAGGGCTTCGGTGGGGATGTCGGGGGAGACGGTGAAGAGATGGCCTCTGCGGGGAGAAGGCGGATTGGGCGTTACTTTGAACATGGCGTGGTCTCAATGATTACAAAGAGGCTGACCCGGTTCGCTTGCACGCGAATAAGGTGGCAGCTATGTGCGGGGTGCAAGACCGAGTAACCGACGCCCTAACCTCGGCAGACCCGAAGGTCTCCCGCACACAGCCGCCATAAAGCAATCGCAACAAGCATGAAAAATGCCTGATGAACGGCCAGAGGCAGTGTTTGGATGTGGTTTTTACCCGGACTTGCACGTCCGTGTCACCGATTATTCAGTGACAAGGCCAGACTAGACCTGCGCATTACCCGGAACAAGTTCACCAAAACCGACGCAACTCTAAGGAAATCTCCTAGGAGTTTTCCTTCAGATTTCCCAGTGTTTGCACGGACGCCTTCGCGAGCAAGCCCGCTCCCACATTGGATCCCTGTCGTTCACAAATACTGTGTTTGCTGAAAATCCAATGTGGGAGCGGGCTTGCTCGCGAAGACGGACTGGCTGACGACTGATATCAAAAATTTATTGCCAAGGCTTGGGCTCACCAAACAACTGCCCCTGAACCCCATAGATCCCCATTTCCCGAATCACCGACAACTCCCCTTCAGTCTCGACCCGCTCGGCAATCAACGGCAAATCGATACTGTGCGCCGCGCGCTGGATCGCCTCGATGAACAGACGCTTGTCGCTCTCCTGATCAATCGCCCGAATGTACCCACCATCGATCTTCAGGTACGCCAACCCCAGCCGCGCCAGGTTGCCGATCATGCTGAAGCGGCCGCCAAAGCGCTGCAGGCTCAAGGAGAAGCCGAGTTCTCGCAGGCGCCGCGTCAGCTCTTCCAGCATCGCTTGCTCTGGCAGTTGTTCCTCGCCGATTTCCAGCGTCAGGCGCGGGCCCAGATTGGAATGGGCGCGCAAAATCTCGAAGATTTTATTCAGCGCCTGCGGATCGCCCAACGTCGCCGACGACAGGTTCAACGCCAGCGACTCTTCGTGGTCGGCCATCTGCTCAAGCACCAATTCCAGCATCAGTCGATCCAGCCGCGCGGTCCAGCCAAAACGCTCCAGCCATGGCAGGAAGCGCCCGGCGGGAATGGTCTGCCCCTGTTCGTCGAGCAAACGCGAAAGCACTTTGTAATGCAGCACCAACTGGGTGTCCTGGCTGGCCACGACCGGCTGGAAATACAACTGGAACCGCCGCTGCTCCAACGCCTGGTCCAGCAAGTTGTTCCACGCATGATGGTCATCGCCGACACTGGCCGATGCGCTGTGATCCAGGCACGCCCAACTCGGCTCGCCCTGGGCTTCCGCCTGGGCCAACGCCTGATCACCCAGCCCGAGCACCGCTTGCGGCGAGTCGCCATGAACGAAAGGCGCCAACCCGATCGACGCCACCGAGGCTACATCGGTGGCGCCTGTCGCATGCAGGCTCGCCAAGGCACTGTCGAGGTTCTGCGCCAGTTGCAACGCTTCTTCACGCACCAGCCCCGGCGCCAGCACAGCGAACTCACCGCCGCGAATCCGCGTGACGAGGTTTTGGGTTTCGGGGTACTTGGCACACTCGCGGGACAACTGCTCGCCCACGGCTTTCAACAACTGGTCGGTACGCTGGCCGCCCAACCGCTGGTTCAATCCGGCCAGGTCCTTGACCCGCAACAGCAGCAGATATCCCGAACTGGCCTGCTCCGGGTTGCTCACCCGGGCGTTCAATTGCATCTCGAAATAACGACGGTTGGCCAGCCCGGTCAGGTTGTCCTGATAGCTCTCGACCCGCAGTTTTTCACTGCGCTCGGCCTGCTCCTGGAACAGCGCCTTGAGCTTCTCGACCATCTGGTTCATTGCCTGCACCACGCGGCGCAGTTCCGGGGTGCGTGGCAGTTCCGGCAGGCTGAGGAACTCGCGGCGGGCGATGGCGTGGGATTGCTGGACCATGTAGTCCAGCGGCTTCAATTGCCGGCGCAACAACAACGCGCCCAGCGCCGCGCTCACAGCGCCGCAAAGCAACAACCAGCCCAGACTGCCCAACGCGCTCTGCCACAACTTGGCCAACGCGAACATCGGGTGGCTGACCACCTCGACCCGTGCCGCCTGCTCCCAGCCCCGGCTGACAATCGCATCGCCGCCCGCGGCTTCAAGGCCGATCATTTTGACGAACCAGTCCGGCACGTTGTTCACCGCCGGAATCCCGCTGCGTTCGACGATGGTTTTGTCGTTGCTCAGGTCGACCACGCGGATGTTCGCGTAGTAACCGCTGTCGAAAATCGAGCTCACCAACAGCTCGACCATCGCCGGGTCGTCGATGTTCGGCGTCAGGGACAGCGCCAGTGCCGTCGCGGCGTCCTGGGCGTGGGAGCGCAACTGGTTGACGTACTGCGTGCGCGAGCTTTCCAGACTGACCATGAAGCTACCGGTGAAGGCGACGACCAGGAACAGACAGATTGCGATCAACAGCTGTTTGAACAAAGACATCTGAGCGCGTGCTCCTAGTTAGTCGTTTCGACCGGGAAACCTTCGGCCTGCATTTTCTTCAACACGTCCTGCCAGCGGGACAGGCGCTTGGTGTCGCCGACTTTTTTATTGCCCTTGGCGCCGGGCAAATACAGACCTTCGGCATTGAAAGAGTAGACGGGTAACAGATCGGTCCGCTGGCTGGCTGGTTTTATCTCGTTGATCAGGCTGTCGAGCACCAGCGGCATGGCCTCGGGGCTCGAATAGTAGGTCAACACCATGTGCGCCCGATTCTGGCGCAACGCCTTGACGTAGGTGATGCGTAACTTGTCACTGGAGACGCCGAGATGACGCAGGCTGAAATACTTGGCAATCGCATAATCTTCGCAATCACCGGCGCCCTTCCACAGCGCTTCGATGGGCGTTTCCCAATAGTCGACCTCGTGCCACAGGTCGATATCCTCGACGTAACGCACCTGCTTGTTGAAGAACAGGTTGACCACTTTGAGCTGTTCTTGCTCGCTGACTTGCTTCTGAGTGGCCAGCAAATGCTGCCAGGCATCGATCCGTTGCTGCCCTTCACCTAACGGTCCGTATAAGGCTTGCGCACGGCGGCTAATCAGCGAAAAATCCCAAT
Source organism: Pseudomonas sp. C9 (assembly GCF_002000165.1). Lineage (NCBI taxonomy): Bacteria > Pseudomonadati > Pseudomonadota > Gammaproteobacteria > Pseudomonadales > Pseudomonadaceae > Pseudomonas > Pseudomonas sp. C9. The sequence continues at coordinate 2,394,897 of NZ_MPAK01000001.1, forward strand.
CGGCCTGCAAGCCGCCCAGCATGAGGCCGGCCAGTAGCAGCGCACAGCACAGCCGGCGCAAAGTCCGTGGGATCGCGAAACGTACCGCCAATGCGAGGCATCCAGATCAGGCAAATGGTATTCGGTCGATGGTGCAGGTTAGCCCGATAAAAGACAATGGCACGGTGCAATCACGAACGGCACGCTAGACTTGTATTGTGATTGACATAAAAAGAGTGCGATTGAAAACCTGACTTGTTTGACAAGCTCCATTGCAGTCTCTAGTGTCCATTTGGATCCAAATATTTCAGTCGAATAGGGTGCGTAGTAGTGCCACAAAAGACCAACCCTCTCAGCAGCATCAAGGTCAGCGGGCCTATTCCCGCCCACCTTGCACGTTCGGTGATCGAAGAAACGCTGCGCGCGGCGATTCTCGATGGACGCATCCCTTGCGGCACTGCATTGCGCCAGCAAGACCTGGCCGATTTGTTCGGGGTTAGCCGCATGCCCGTGCGCGAAGCCTTGCGCCAGCTCGAAGCCCAGGCGCTGCTCAACGTAGTCGCCCACAAAGGCGCCGTCGTCGCACCGCTGGTGCAGGGCGATGCGGTTGAAACCTATGCACTGCGGATTTTGTTGGAATCTGAAGCGCTGCGACTGTCGATTCCACTGCTTGAGAAAGAAGACTTCGAAGCAGCGGCCCGTCATATCGACGACATGGAGACAGAGCACGACTACTCGGAGATCGGTCGGCTCAATCGCCTGTTCCACATGTCGCTGTACGTCAAGGCGCCTAACCGTCGCCTTCTCGGTCTGATAGAAGAAGGGTTGAACGAGGAAGAACGCTTCCTGCGCTTCAACCTCGAAGCGATGGGCTTGGGCAAACTGTCCCAGGATGATCACCGAGCGATGTTACTGGCGGTGGAAGACCGCGACATCGAGCGCGCGGTAACGATGCTCGAGAATCACCTCAATCGGGGTGTCGAGGTCATTACACGCTACCTCGCCAGCCCTGAAGCGCTGAACAAGAAAACCTCCCGGTAAACCGTTCTGGCAAGTTGAGCGAGCAGATCAAACTGCTCGTTTTCGCTTGTCACGACGGCGCAGAACCCCACGCTAAAGCCTTGCCCTCGATTTCCCCCTCCCAAGCCCCGTTATTGCACTGAGAAGATGACATCTCAGCGATAGCGGCTGCCGTGATTTACGCTCACTCTTGGACTGCCAACAACCAATGAACGGGCGACGCTGCGCACCTGTGCAACAGTCCCCGCACCAAGAACCTAAGGAAGGAGTCTTGTCACGGGAACGGAAGCACCGGCGTTGGTCCCGGCCAACTTCCACCCTCTAAAGTCACCTCATTGATTTATCTAAGAAAGTTGCTACGAGTGAGGCATTCACTCTTCATTTGAATTTTGACTTTCATTAGTCGAAAGGAGCAGCTACGTCCAAATAAAACTTAAACCCAAAGTTTTATCGGAACTTGTCGCACTCGAAAAATATGAACTTTCATTTAATTAAAAAATAACTTGCCGGATACTTTATTCGTGTATTAGTTTTTGTTCGCCCCACTGAACACAGGCCTGCAACCCTTTATCTGCGGACCACTACTCACTCATACAGCCCCATTAGCCTGAGGCCTTTGCTCGCCCACAGAAAACTTTAAACGACAGAGGCTTATTGGCCGAAACTTCCTTAATCGCACTTTCGATCACATATAGGTTCGCTCATGAAACCGAACAAAGACCGCCTCAACCAGAAGAAAGCAGAACTTAGTGCGCACCCGATCTTTTCTGAAATACATTCGCTGTCGGTACTTCAACGCTTTATGGAAACCCATGTATTTGCCGTGTGGGATTTCATGTCGCTGACCAAGCGCCTGCAACAAGAACTGACCTGCGTTCAGCTGCCCTGGCTACCGCCACGAGATCCGCAGGCCGCGCGCCTGATCAATGAAATCGTGTTGGGTGAAGAGTCCGATGATCGTCCTGCCCACGGTCATTACAGCCATTTTGAGTTGTATCTGGATGCGATGCGCGAAGTCGGCGCCAGTACGGTCGCGGTGGAGCGCTTTGTCGCGTTGCAACAAGAAGGCGTTAGCTACGACGTCGCGTTGCAAAGCGTGGACGTTGATCCGGCGGCGGCGCAGTTCGTTCGGCACACCTTGCACACGGCGTTGCATGCCCCGGGGCACAGTGTTGCCGCGGCGTTTTTACATGGTCGTGAGAGTGTGATTCCGCAGATGTTCCAGCGCATTCTCGACGATTGGGGTATTGGCATCGAACAAGCGCCGACCTTCCGTTACTACCTGGAGCGGCACATCGAAGTTGACTCCGAAGACCACGGCCCGGCAGCGGAAAAACTGCTCGCCCGGTTGGTCGATGGCAATCCGCAACGCGAAGAAGACGTCTACGCCAGCGCCATTGCCGCCGTAGAAAGTCGCATCGCACTGTGGGACGGCCTGCGTCTGAGCATGGGCGAGCCTTTGCCGGAGGTGAGCGCATGAACGCCGCCGACTACCAATCCTTCGCCGACGCCTGGGAAAGCCGCGCGACGATCCGCACTCGCCCACGGCGGATGTTGGAAAACGACGACAAGCTGATCTATCCCTTGAGTCGCCAACCGCTGGTGCTGAGCGAAACCTTCCTGCGCGAATGCCCGGAGCAACGGGACTTCGCCTTGGTGCAGACGCTCTACAAGTTCATCAATGATGTGGTGATTTTCGAAACCGAGATCGTCGACAAGACCGCTCGCAGCATCGCCAAGAATCGCTTCGCCGTGGCGTTCCCGTTCGCTTGCCGTTACGACGCCATGACCGTGGTGGTGGACGAGGATTACCACGCCTTGGTCGCCATGGACTTCATGCAGCAGACCATTGCCCTGACCGGCATTGCGCCGATGGTGCTGCCAGATGAAATCGAACTCAGTCGAGCCATCCCGGCAGCCGTGGCGCTCGCGCCGGAGCACCTGCGCAGCCCCGTCGAATTGATTTGCGTGGCCATTGCCGAGAACACCGTGACCGGCGATGTCGCGGCGTTTGCCAAGGACGACACGGTCAAGCAGTCGATCAAAGGCCTGATGGCCGATCACTTGCTCGACGAAGGTCGCCACTCCGGCTTCTGGGCGCGGCTGGTGCGCATCTACTGGCACACCGCGAGCGAAGACGATCGCCATTGCATTGCGCAGATTCTGCCGGTGTTCATTGGCCATTACCTGACCAACGATATTCAGAAGTCCTTCGACTTGCGCCTGATCGAGTCCTTGCAGATCAGCGAGACGGCTCGTCAGGCACTCAAGCGCGAAGTCTCGGGACTGGCCTTCCCGATCAACCGTCATCACCCGTTAGTCGCCAACATCGTTCGGTTTTTCCGCAGCAGTTCGCTGCTCGATTCGCCGTGCGTGCAAGACGCCCTCTGCGACTACCTGGTTTAACGAGGAGAACACCATGAGACGTCTCGACATTTTACTCATTGGGCAAAGCCAGGCCTTGACCGACCTGGCGCTGGAACTTGAACAGCACGGTCATTCGTTAGTGCGGTTCGACGCGCTCAACGAGCAGTCGTCGTTTGATTTGCTGATCGACGATGCGAGTCTGCCGTTTGCCGGCTTCGACGCAACACCGCGACTGACGCTGCAACTGGGTGTCGGCGCATCGCAGGCTTGCGGTTTGCCGCCGCTGGACGTGTTGTGCACGTATAACTCTGCCTTGTTCACTCGCGTACCGATCACCGACGAACCTGGCGGCAATGGCCAGGCATTGCGCCTGCGAGCCGTGGCAGAGTTGCTGGATCACGTCGGGCTGCTGGTCAGCCGCTTCTCCCGCGATGCCGACTATTTCCTGCACACCGAACCGGCCGCTCCCGCTCATTTTGAGCGGGTGGAAAACCTGCTGTTTCTGGAACACCTGGCCTTCGTCCACGCGCTCAACCTGACCGAGCAATCCTGGCTGCGGAAGCTGGCTCAGATCCCGATGATCGAGCGTCTCGAACAACGCCTCCACCAGTCGGCCGAGCGTCCCGCGCTGACGATCGGCGAGACGACGCTGAGCTATCGGCAATTGCACGCGCACAGCCGTGCTATTCAGCAGCGGTTACAGCCACTGCTCGATCAACATGAAGGGCCGTTGGTGGTCGCAATCTGCCTGCCCAAATGCAGCGCGCTGTATGCGGGGATCCTGGCGATTCTCGGCAGCGGCGCGGTGTATTTGCCGCTGGAGCCGAGCCATCCTCTGCAACGTCAGCAGTACATTCTTTCCAATGCCGGGGCCGTGTTGTTGCTGCATGACGGCCAGCATCCACTTGCCGATGACACGCCGGGGCTGGACATCAGCCGTATCAACGCCGAAGACGCGGACCTCGAACAAGCGTTGATGCGCCACCGACCCGATCTCGATGCGCCGTGCATGGCGCTCTATACCTCGGGCACCACCGGGCATCCCAAAGGCGTGCTGCTCAGTCAGGCCAACCTCGCGCATTTCACGGCGTGGTATGCCGACTACGTACAACTCACCGAGCACAGTCGGGTGCTGCAGTTTTCTTCGTTGAGTTTCGACTCATCGCTGATCGACATTTTCCCGACCTTGCTTCAGGGCGCCGAACTGGTCGTGCCCAGTGACGATCAACGTCGTGACCCCTTGCAACTGGTCGAACTGATCCGCCACCGACAACTCAGCCACGGTTTTTTGCCACCGGCCTTGTTGAGCATTCTGCCGCTGGATCAGTTGCAGGTGCTGGATCATGTGATGACTGGCGGCGACGTTTGCGAACCCTGGGTAATCGAGCAACTGACGCGCCAGGGCAAGCTCTACAACCTGTATGGCCCGACCGAAGCCACGGTGCTGATTACCGCGCGACAGTTGCGTACCGGTGACAGCAATCGAACCCTCGGCGCGCCAATTGCCAACAGCCAGGTGCTGATCCTCGATGAAGACTTGCAACCGGTCACTGACCACACGGTAGGCGAGTTGTACATCGTCGGGCCGGGGGTGTGCCTGGGGTATCTGAACAACCCGCAGCAGACCGCCGAGCGCTATCTGGAGCTGAATGTGCCGGGTGGCAAAACCCTGCGCGCCTACCGTACCGGCGACATGGCGAAGTGGACCGGCGACGGCGTTGAGTTGTGTGGGCGCCGGGATAATCAGGTGAAGATTCGCGGCTTTCGGGTGGAACCGGAAGAGATCGAGCGCTGCCTGCGCGACAGCCAGTTGTACCGCCAGGTGGCGGTGGTCATCGACAGTCAGCGGCGAATTCTGGCCTTCCTCGCGCAGCCTCAGGAAGACCGGCCCGGCGCCGCTCGCGAAGCCTTGAAGGCTCACGCGGTGCAGTTTTTGCCGGACTACATGCAACCCGGCGCCTGGACCGAATTGCAAAGCATGCCGTTCGCCAGCAACGGCAAAGTCGACCGCAAGGCGTTGCTTTCAATGTCGGTCAGCGTCTTGGAAAACACCACGCGACGTTTGCCGGCCAGTGCCGATGAGGGGCTGCTGTTGGAGATCTGGGCCGAGTTGCTGGAGCTGCCGGCCAGCGATATTTCTACCGACGAAAGCTTCTTCAATCTGGGCGGCCACTCGATTCTGTTGTCGCGCATGTTGCTGCGATTACGCGAGGAGTTTGGTCGCAGCATCTCCATCAATCGCTTCATCGAGCTGCCGACCATTGCGAAGTTGGCGACCTTGGTGCGTGGCTCTGGTACTGAAGAAGTGCTGAGCGAAAAGGCACTGGCCGATGCTTTCCGTGAGCTGGATATTCAGCCGTTGCCGGTCAGCAAAATGGGCGATGTGCACAAGGTGATCGTCACCGGCGCCAACAGTTTTGTGGGTGTGCACATTGTCGAGGCGCTGTTGGGTTGGGGCGCCACGGAAGTCGCGTGCCTGGTGCGCGATGGCGGGGGGCAAACGGCGGCTGAGCGCTTTGCTCATGCCTTGCGCGAAAACCGCTTGGAGCATCTGGACCTGAGTCGGGTGCGGGTTTACGCAGCGGACATTGCCCGTCCATTCCTGGGGCTTTCCAGTGAAGTTTACGAGCGCCTCGACCAAGAGTTTGGTGCACTGGTGCACAACGCGGCCAACGTCAATCACGTACTCGATTACGAGTCGCTGGCGCGGGACAACGTCGAGCCGATTTTCGAGTGTCTGAGGTTGTGTGAAGGGCGCAGCAAGAAAATTTTCAATTTCGTCTCCACGCTCTCGGCCTCCAGCACGATTACCGCCGATGGCCGAGTCCTGGAGTTACCCGCCGCGCCGACCCCGCCGATCTACATCAAGAATGGCTACAACCTCTCCAAGTGGGTTGGCGAACGGATTCTTGAACGGGCGCGCGAGCGTGGGGTGCGGGTCAACCTATATCGCCCCGGCAACATCAGTTTCAACAGCCTGACCGGCGTCTGCCAGCCGCATAAAAACCGCTTGATGCTGATGCTCAAAGGCTCGATCCAGCTCGGTCGTGTACCGGAGTTCGCGCTGAATTTCGACCTGATGCCGGTGGATTTTCTCGCCCGCTTCATCGCCTTCCATGCCAGCCGCTATCAGCCTGAAAAAGCGGTGTTCAACCTGCACAACCCCGAGCCCCTGAGCTGGGACGACTACGTGGCGTCCTTTCGCGAGGCCGGGCGGGAGTTCTCCATGGTCAGCGTCGCCGACTGGCAGCAGCAACTGGACCGGGTCGACAGCGACAACGCTCTGTTCGGCGTGCTCGGGTTTTACCTCAACGGCTTTGAAGAAGACATCGGCGACATCTCGATGATCGGCCACGACAACGCCCAGGCCGGCGTGCGGCAAATGGGTGCGCATTACCCGGAAAAATCCCCGGCGCTGCTGCGTCGTGGCTGCGACTACCTGAAAGAAATCAACTTCATCTGATTCAACCCAAACGGAGCAAAACCATGAGCACTCTGCAACCCGATACCCTGATCAAAAATCCTCAAGGCTGCCACGTCGTGTCCTCGGTGGAAGTGCCGGCCGATGCCAAGGAAGTCTGGGCAATCGTCGGCAACTTTGCCGGCTTCGATCGGTTCATTCCGGCGCTGTCGCACATCGAAATGACGGGTGAAGGCGTGTCGTCCTTGCGCAAGAAATTCTTCAAGGACGGCAACCTCGTGGTCGAACAACTCAACTCGCGAAATGACCACGCGTTGAACATGACCTGGACCACGATCTACAACACGTTGGGCGTGGCCAATTTGTGGGCAGCGATGAGCGTTGAGCCCCTGGGCGCGGGCAAGTCCCGCGCGACCTGGACCATCATCGCCGAGCCGGCGCAGGGAGGTGCCGAGGCACTGCCGGGCTTCAAGGACTTTGTGCAGGGGTTTGCCGATGATGCGATGAACAATGTGTTGAAGTTATTTGCGTAGGGCTTTCGTTCGGTGGTGATTGATCTACCGCCATAGCGGGCAAGTCTGCTTCCACAGGGATCACCGGAAACCTGTGGGAGCGGCGGTGCGACTTGCCCGCGATTGAACGATAACGCGGTTTTGAATCAGATTTTGAAGCTATCAACCAACTGCTTCAACCGGTTCGCCTGCTGAGACAAGGCATCGCAATCCTTCAATGTTTCATTGAGGTTGGCCACGCTCTGCTGGTTCAGCAGGTTGATCTGATTGACGTCGACGTTGAGCGTTTCCACCACGGCGGTCTGCTCTTCGGTGGCCGCCGCGACTGATTGGTTCATACCGTCGATTTCGCCGATGCGCCGGGTCACGCTGACCAGTCGCAGGCCCGCCTGGTTAGCCACTTCGACGCTCTGTTCACTGGAGAGCTGACTGGCGTTCATGGTGGTCACCGCTTCACGAGAACCGATCTGCAGCGAGGTGATCATCTTGTGGATCTCCTCCGCTGACTCCTGCGTGCGGTGCGCCAGGTTGCGTACCTCATCCGCCACCACCGCAAAACCACGACCCGCTTCACCGGCACGGGCCGCTTCGATGGCCGCGTTCAGGGCCAGCAAATTAGTCTGCTGGGAGATGCCTTTGATCACATCGAGAATGTGCCCGATGTTATCGGTGCTGGCGTTCAGGGTTTCGATTTGGGTGCAGGACAGGCTGATTTTCTGCGACAGTTCGGTCATCGCCAGAATCGTTCGCTCAACCACCTGACGACCATCGTCCGCCTGCTCGCTGGCACCACTGGCATGCTGCGAAGCGTCAGCAGCGTTGCGTGCAATTTCCTGGGTAGCAGCACCCAATTGGTTAATCGCTGCGGCCACACTGTTGGTGCGAGCGCTTTGCTCGTCGGAGCCGATGATCGAGGCGTTGGACGATGTCATGACCCGTTGCGACAGGTCATGAACCTGGCGGGTGGCCGAAGACACTTCGCTGATCGAGGCGTGAATACGTTCCACAAACTGATTGAATGAACCGCCCAATTCACCGAACTCGTCGTTGCTTTCGACGGATAGCCGTCGGGTCAGGTCGCCTTCACCCTGAGCGATGTCCTGCATCGCGCGGCCCATGGTCGTCAACGGACGCATCAGCACATTGATCAGCAAGCTCAGCAGCACTGCAATGGCCGTCACGGCGATGAACATTGCGATCAATGCCGAGGTGCGGAACTGGCTCAATGGCGCGTAGGCCTTGTCCTTATCAATCGACAGACCGATGTACCACTGGGCATTCGGCAAACCACTCACCGGGGTGAACGAGAGGATGCGATCCTGCTTGTTCAACGTGACGTTCTGATTGCCCTTCTCGATCCGCACACCGGCGTTCGGGTAGATATCCTTCAGGTTCTTCATGACATGGTCTTTGTCCGGACTGACGATCACCTGGCCGTCGGCGCTGACCAGGAACGCGTGACCGATACCACCGAAGTCCACTGAGTTGATGATCTTCACCAAGGTCTCCAGGCTCAGGTCACCGCCGACTACACCAAGCAACTCGCCGTTCTTTTTCACCGGCATGGCGATGGTCACCACCAGACCGCCAACGGCTGCCATGTAAGGTGGGGTCAGCATGGTCTTGTCGACCGCAACGGCTTGTTTGTACCAGGGACGCTGACGCGGATCGTAGCCGTCCGGCATCTTCGCGACAGGACGCTGGGTGAACACGCCATTGGCCTGGCCAACGTAAGTGAACTGGAAGTTAGAGGTGAACGCCGGTTGGTCGATCAGGCCCGCAAGGTCCGCGCTGACGCCTTGGTGTGCAACGTTTTGCGCAAGGCTCTCCAGAACCAGCACCCGGCCACTGATCCAGTTCTGCACGCTGCTGGCGGTCAGATCACCGGCTTGCTGGACAGAGGTTTCGAGATTTTGCCGGATGGTGTTCCGCTGCAAATAGTCGTTGTACAAAGTGAACAACGCGAATGCCAGCACGACGACGCCGGAGGCGGCCAACAAGATTTTATGGCTGAACTTGAGATTCATTTCATAGGACTTCTTATGCAGAAAGTGGGGATGCGTTCCGAGTTGCAACATTCCATGTAACAGCGCAAACGGCATTCTGCGACCGCTCTACTTTGGTGCACGCATGTCTCAACAGTCTGTCGGCACCAGAGCGGGAAATCTTAGAAATTTGTATGAAATGCCCAGGACTCCGGTCGAACGGCGTACCAACGGGAATAGACACAAATAGAAAAGCCAGTTCCTGATTTCCAGAGGCTGGCTTTTTAGTTTCTGTGGTTTTTGGCGTCCTGAAACGACAAAACCCCTGTCTGCGTTAACAGACAGGGGTTTTGGAATTTAATCTTGACGATGACCTACTCTCACATGGGGAAACCCCACACTACCATCGGCGATGCATCGTTTCACTGCTGAGTTCGGGATGGGATCAGGTGGTTCCAATGCTCTATGGTCGTCAAGAAATTCTGTGACCAGCCCGTTACAGCCGTAACGTGCCAGCAAAATAGGTGACTTCTACTAAAACAAAACCCCAACTGCTTTCGCAATTGGGGTTTCGGAATTTAATCTTGACGATGACCTACTCTCACATGGGGAAACCCCACACTACCATCGGCGATGCATCGTTTCACTGCTGAGTTCGGGATGGGATCAGGTGGTTCCAATGCTCTATGGTCGTCAAGAAATTCGGGTACCGAATCGTGGCCAGTCGGCCGCGCTTCAGCAAATTGGGTATGCGATAGTTGGGTGTTTTGTGAGT
>NZ_MPAK01000001.1:2409001-3198832 GCF_002000165.1 Pseudomonas sp. C9
TCTTTAACAACTTCAACCACTTGCGCTTCCGATCACTCGGTAGCGGGAGGCGAATTCTACAGCGTTACACGCTGCTGTCAACACCTCTTTTTCAACTCCTTTCGGACTTCGATGAACTGAAGCCACTCACTGCCGAAAACTGCGTAACTCTTTGTTTACCAAGGAGTTTTCCGTTTCGACTGCGCCGGAAGTGGGGCGAATTATAGACATCCTGAATCTGCCGTCAAGCACTGATTTGGGCTTTCTATCAATAACGCCCCAAAAGCCGACAAACAACCCAATTCCCCTCTATATAACGAGCGAAACAGCCGGCCTCTATATAGAAGGAATCCTCAAAGCACCCCAGCCTCTTTGAAAGCAGCCACCGCACCAGCTCCCAGGCCCAGCACACGCTGCAGAACCTCTTGCGTATGCTCACCCAGCAATGGAGGGGCATTGCGGTACTCCACCGGAGTCTTGGATAGACGAATAGGGCTCGCCACCTGCGGCACCATCCCAGCCAACACATGGGGCAACTCCATCGCCAACCCACGTGCCTTGACCTGAGGATCAGCAAACATCTGAGCCAGATCATTGATCGGGCCACATGGCACGCCAGCCTCCTCCAGCTGCAACACCCACTCAGCCGTGGTCTTGAACACCGTCGCCTGACGGATCAGCGGAATCAAGACCGCCCGATTTGCCACCCGCAGTTTATTGGTCGCAAAGCGCAGATCATCCGCCCACTGCGGCTGACCCGCTACTTCGGCAAACTTGCGGAATTGACCATCGTTACCCACGGTCAGGATGAAGTCGCCATCAGCCGTAGGAAAGTCCTGATAAGGCACGATGTTCGGATGGGCGTTACCCAAGCGCTTAGGCGCATTGCCTGTCGTCAGGTAGTTCATCGCCTGGTTAGCCAGGCATGCAACCTGAACATCCAGCAATGCCATGTCGATATGCTGGCCGCCGCCATCGTGATCCCGATGCGCTAGCGCCGCCAGAATCGCCACTGTCGAATAGAGCCCGGTCAAGATGTCTGTCAGCGCTACACCAACCTTTACCGGCCCGGCACCCTCATCCCCTTCCGGTCGCCCCGTCAGGCTCATCAGACCACCCAGGCCCTGGATCATGAAGTCATAACCCGCACGCTTGGCGTAAGGGCCGGTCTGACCAAACCCGGTGATGGAGCAATAAATCAGGTTCGGGTTGATGGCTTTGAGCGATTCATAGTCCAGCCCGTAGGCCGCCAGCCCACCAACCTTGAAGTTCTCGATCAGAATGTCCGACTTGGCCGCCAGCTCACGCACCAACTTCTGACCTTCAGGGCGTGTGAAGTCGATGGTGACCGATTGCTTGTTGCGATTGGCCGACAAGTAGTAGGCGGCCTCGCTGGTGTTCTCGCCATAGGCGTCTTTAAGAAAAGGAGGCCCCCAGGCGCGCGTATCATCGCCATTGCCCGGGCGCTCCACCTTGATCACCTCAGCGCCAAGGTCCGCCAGGATCTGCCCGGACCAAGGTCCGGCCAGTACCCGCGATAAATCCAGTACCCGCAGATGCGAAAGCGCGCCCATGGACGTTCTCCTATTAATAGAACGCCTGGATGCCGGTTTGCGCGCGGCCGAGAATCAGTGCGTGGACGTCATGCGTACCTTCATAGGTATTCACCACTTCCAGGTTGACCAAGTGACGAGCAACACCGAACTCGTCGGAGATGCCATTGCCACCCAGCATGTCACGCGCCATACGAGCGATGTCCAGGGACTTGCCGCATGAGTTGCGCTTCATCATCGACGTGATCTCGACCGCCGCAGTGCCTTCGTCTTTCATACGACCCAGGCGCAGGCAACCTTGCAGCGCCAGGGTGATTTCAGTCTGCATGTCGGCCAGCTTTTTCTGGATCAACTGAGTGGCGGCCAACGGACGACCGAACTGCTGGCGGTCCAGGGTGTATTGGCGAGCGGTGTGCCAGCAGAACTCGGCGGCACCCAGCGCGCCCCAGGAAATGCCATAACGCGCGGAGTTGAGGCAGGTGAAAGGGCCTTTCAAGCCACGGACATCAGGGAAAATGTTCTCTTCAGGGACAAATACGTTGTCCATGACGATTTCGCCTGTAATGGATGCACGCAGGCCGACCTTACCGTAAATCGCCGGAGCGCTCAGGCCTTTCCAGCCCTTCTCCAGCACGAAACCACGGATGTCGCCGGCGTCATCTTTACCCCAGACGACGAACACATCTGCGATAGGGCTGTTAGTGATCCACATCTTGCTGCCGGTCAGGCTGTAACCGCCTTCCACTTTGCGCGCACGAGTAATCATCGCACCCGGGTCAGAACCGTGGTTAGGCTCAGTCAGACCAAAGCAGCCAATCCACTCGCCGGAGGCCAGTTTCGGCAGGTACTTCTGCTTTTGGGCTTCGGTGCCAAATTCATTAATAGGCACCATGACCAACGAGGACTGCACGCTCATCATCGAGCGGTAGCCAGAGTCGACGCGCTCGACTTCACGAGCGATCAGACCGTAGCTGACATAGTTCAGGCCGCTGCCGCCGTACTGCTCAGGGATAGTTGCCCCCAACAGACCGACTTCGCCCATTTCGCGGAAAATTGCCGGGTCGGTTTTTTCATGACGGAAAGCTTCGAGGACGCGCGGCGCAAGCTTCTGCTGAGCGAATTGCTCGGCGGTGTCGCGAATCATGCGTTCTTCTTCAGTGAGCTGTTGATCCAGCAGCAGGGGATCGATCCAGTTGAAGCTAGCTTTACCGCCCATGAGTGTGTCCTCTCGAATCGGGTCAAATAACGTGGACTGATCCTAGGCCGGGTTCGGCATTACGGCAAACGAGGATTTCGCATACTGTTGTGCTAAATTCTCACTCCGAAACATCCCAAAAGAGCCTTTATGCGATGTATTAGTGAGGTTGACGTACATGCGCAGGAAAATCCCCAGCACCACCGCCCTGATCAGCTTTGAAGCGGCCGCACGGCATGAAAGCTTCACCAAAGCAGCCCAGGAGCTTTCGCTGACCCAGGGTGCGATTTGCCGACAGATCGCCAGCCTGGAGGAGTTCCTCAGCGTCGAACTGTTCCGACGCTCGCGGCGCGGGGTGAAACTGACGGAGGCTGGCCTTTCCTACAGCCGCCGCGTGGCCACACAGCTCGACGCAGTGGAACGGGACACGTTGTCGGTAATGGGGCAACAGGGCGCCAATGTGATCGAACTGGCGGTGGTTCCGACTTTCGGCACTCAATGGCTGCTGCCAAGGCTCAAAGACTTTCAGCACAAGCACCCGGAGGTGACGGTCAACCTCACCAACCGCACCCGCCCGTTCCTGTTTGCCGACACTGATTTTGATGCGGCGATTTACTTCGGTGACGCCGATTGGTCCGGTACCGAGTCCCACAGGTTGATGGGGGAAAATCCGATGCCGGTGTGCAGTCCGAACCTACTGGGAAAAAAGACTCGGCTGACACCCGTCGAGATCGCCGACCTTCCCCTATTGCAACAGACCACCCGCCCTTATGCATGGCGTCAGTGGTTCAACTCCCAACAGCTGAATATCCCTCGGGACATGACAGGTCCGCGCTACGAGCTATTCTCCATGCTTGCTCAAGCCGCGATGCATGACATGGGGATTGCGCTAATCCCGCCGTTCCTGATTCAGCGTGAACTGGCGGAGAAACGACTGGTGATTGCCAACCCCCAGGCACTGTCTAGCATCAAGGCGTATTACCTGATGATTCCCGAGCGAAAGGTGGAATCAGCCTCTTTGAAGGCATTTCGCGACTGGCTTATCAATCAAGCGCATAGCTACAACCTAGAAGGATAAAGGCTTTTGCTCATTAGCTGACCTCGTAGTCAAATAATTGAAAGCCCTACAGATATAACTATATGTCGCATATTCACAGACTGTACCGACAAGCAGCACCAACGTCCCACAAGCCTCTGGTGACGTGGCTTTGAGCCTCTATTTGCGGTCTATAACGCCTCATTCAGCGTAAAGATATGTAATTTCTGTAATTTCGACAGAAACCCCTGTAAGTCACGGCCTGCATGGGATGCAGCCGGTTAGTTGCGACATTCGGTCACGGGGTGACTTGTAGTTAATTTTCCGTCACCCGTCATAACCCCTTGAAGGGCACAAAGTTCGCCTGCAAAATGCCGCGCCCCGCCTTGATTCGGCGGGATCGTGCTGATCGGCCGCCCCAGCCGCACCATCCGTAGTGCCTGGGTTTACTCAATAAGATCACGCAGGAGATTTGACGTGCACATTGGTGTTCCTCTCGAAACCCAGACGGGTGAAACGCGGGTTGCTGCAACCCCGGAAACCATCAAGAAGCTGATCGGCCAGGGTCATAAAGTCACTGTGCAAAGCGGCGCCGGCGTTAACGCCAGTGTTGTCGACAGTGCCTATGAAGCGGCAGGCGCAACCATTGGCAGCGCCAATGATGCGTTTGGTGCAGAGCTGATTCTCAAGGTGGTCGCCCCCAGCGACAGCGAGCTGACGCTGATTAAAAGCGGCACCGTTGTGGTGGGCATGCTCAATCCGTTCAGCAATGAAACCATTGCCAAGCTGGCCGAGCGCGGCATTACCGCCTTTGCATTGGAGGCTGCGCCACGCACTTCCCGTGCACAGAGCCTGGATGTGCTGTCCTCCCAAGCGAACATCGCCGGCTATAAAGCGGTGTTGCTGGCTGCTCATCACTACCCGCGCTTCATGCCGATGCTGATGACAGCAGCAGGTACCGTGAAAGCAGCGCGCGTGCTGATTCTGGGCGCAGGCGTGGCCGGATTGCAGGCGATTGCCACCGCCAAGCGTCTGGGCGCGGTCATCGAAGCCTCGGACGTACGTCCGGCGGTGAAGGAACAAATCGAATCCCTGGGTGCGAAGTTCGTCGACGTGCCGTACGAAACCGATGAAGAGCGCGAGTGCGCTGTCGGTGTCGGCGGTTACGCGCGTCCAATGCCCGCCAGCTGGATGCAACGTCAGGCCCTGGCCGTACACGAACGCGCCAAGCAGGCTGACATCGTTATCACCACGGCACTGATCCCGGGCCGCAAGGCACCGACTCTGTTGAGCGCCGAAACGGTGGCGCAGATGAAGCCGGGCTCGGTGGTCATCGACCTCGCGGCGGCCCAGGGCGGCAACTGCCCGCTTACCGTGGCGGATCAGGTCGTCGTTGCAAACGGCGTGACCATTTGCGGCCCGACCAATCTGGCCGGTGAAGTGGCGGCAGATGCCTCGGCGTTGTACGCCCGTAACCTGCTGGACTTCCTGAAGCTGGTCTTCAACAAAGAAGGCCAATTCGAAGTGAACCTAGAAGACGATATCGTCGCCGCGTGCCTGATGTGCCGCGACGGCCAAGTCATCCGCAAAAACGCCTAAGCAGGGATTCAGACGATGGAAGAGCTTATCTCCCCCGGTATCTACAACCTGATCATCTTCGTGCTGGCGATTTATGTCGGTTATCACGTGGTCTGGAACGTTACGCCTGCGCTGCACACACCGTTGATGGCGGTGACTAACGCCATCTCGGCAATCGTCATCGTCGGCGCCATGCTGGCAGCGGCCTTGACGGTGACGCCGCTGGGCAAAACCATGGGCACCCTCGCGGTGGCCCTGGCAGCGGTGAACGTGTTTGGTGGCTTCCTGGTCACCCGCAGAATGCTTGAGATGTTCAAGAAAAAAGCCCCGAAAGTCGTAAAAGAAGAGGCGCCTAAGTAATGAGCATGAACCTTGTCACGACGCTCTACTTGATCGCGTCGATCTGCTTCATCCAGGCCCTCAAAGGCCTGTCGCACCCAACCACGTCTCGGCGCGGCAATGTCTACGGCATGCTCGGCATGGCGTTGGCGATCCTCACCACCGTGGGCCTCATCTACAAGCTGGGCGCTGAACTGGCCACCGCCGGCATCGGTTACGTTATCGTTGGCCTGCTGGTCGGCGGCACCGCCGGCTCGATCATGGCCAAGCGCGTCGAGATGACCAAGATGCCGGAACTGGTCGCCTTCATGCATAGCATGATCGGTATGGCCGCCGTGTTCATCGCTATTGCTGCTGTCGTTGAGCCGCAGTCACTGGGCATCGTCAAGCAACTGGGCGATTCGATTCCGGCCGGTAACCGCCTGGAACTGTTCCTTGGCGCAGCCATCGGTGCAATCACCTTCTCCGGTTCGGTCATCGCTTTCGGCAAGCTCTCGGGCAAGTACAAGTTCCGCCTGTTCCAAGGAGCACCGGTACAGTTCAGCGGTCAGCACAAACTGAACCTGCTGCTGGGCCTGGCCACACTGGCTCTGGGCGTGACCTTCATGATGACCGGCAATCTCAATGCCTTTGCGCTGATGCTGGTCCTGGCCTTCGTGATGGGCGTGCTGATCATCATCCCTATTGGCGGCGCAGACATGCCGGTGGTTGTGTCGATGCTCAACAGCTATTCCGGTTGGGCGGCAGCCGGTATCGGCTTCTCGCTGAACAACTCGATGCTGATCATCGCCGGTTCGCTGGTGGGCTCAAGCGGTGCGATCCTCTCGTACATCATGTGCAAGGCGATGAACCGTTCCTTCTTTAATGTGCTGCTTGGCGGCTTCGGCAACACGGCCGACGCAGGACCGGCCGGCGCCCAGGAAGCCCGCCCGGTGAAATCCGGCTCGGCTGACGACGCGACGTTCCTGCTGACCAACGCCGATACCGTGATCATCGTTCCGGGCTACGGCCTGGCAGTGGCCCGTGCCCAGCACGCGCTCAAGGAGCTGACCGAGAAGCTGACTCATCGCGGCGTGACCGTGAAGTACGCGATCCACCCGGTTGCCGGTCGTATGCCTGGCCACATGAACGTGTTGCTGGCCGAGGCAGAAGTGCCTTACGACCAGGTGTTCGAGATGGAAGACATCAACTCCGAGTTCGGCCAGGCCGACGTGGTGCTGGTGTTGGGCGCCAACGACGTGGTCAACCCGGCCGCCAAGAACGATCCGAAATCGCCGATTGCCGGCATGCCGATTCTCGAAGCGTTCAAAGCCAAGACGATCATCGTCAACAAGCGTTCGATGGCCAGCGGTTATGCCGGCCTGGATAACGAACTGTTCTACCTGGACAAAACCATGATGGTCTTCGGCGACGCCAAGAAAGTCATCGAAGATATGGTTAAAGCGGTCGAGTAACCCTCCGCTGCTACACTGAACGCCCCGACTTGTCGGGGCGTTTTTGTTTGCACAAACGCTGGACAATTTGCCGCGTTGTTACCGATCCGGTAACAGTGTTTTACTTGAAACCCGCTGAATAGACGCCTCGTTTGCGACCTTGGTAGCGGGACAGGCGCCCGCGAAATTCACTAGACTGCGCATCCTGCTACCCGTTGCCCGAGATAACAATCCATGTACCGTGACCGTATTCGCCTGCCTTCGTTGTTGGATAAAGTGATGAGCGCTGCCGACGCTGCCGCTCTGATTGAGGACGGCATGACCGTCGGCATGAGTGGTTTCACCCGCGCCGGCGAAGCGAAAGCCGTACCTCACGCGCTGGCCGAACGCGCCAAGGTCACGCCGCTGAAAATCACCCTGATGACCGGTGCCAGCCTGGGTAACGACCTCGACAAACAGCTGACCGAAGCCGGTGTACTGTCGCGGCGCATGCCCTTCCAGGTGGACAGCACCCTGCGCAAAGCCATCAACGCAGGCGAAGTGATGTTCATCGACCAGCACCTCTCGGAAACCGTGGAGCAACTGCGCAACCAACAACTCAAATTGCCGGATATCGCGGTGATTGAAGCCGTTGCCATTACCGAACAGGGCCATATCGTACCGACCACATCGGTCGGCAACTCGGCCAGCTTCGCGATTTTCGCCAAACACGTGATCATCGAGATCAACCTGGCGCACAACCCGAACCTGGAAGGCCTGCACGACATCTATATCCCGACGTACCGCCCGACCCGCACGCCGATTCCACTGGTGAAGGTCGATGATCGCATTGGCAGCACCGCCATCCCGATCCCGCCGGAGAAGATCGTCGCGATCGTGATCACCAATCAATCCGACTCCCCCTCCACGGTGTTGCCACCGGACACCGAGACCCAGGCCATCGCCGACCACCTGATCAACTTCTTCAAGCAGGAAGTGGCTGCCGGACGGATGACCAACAAGCTTGGCCCATTGCAGGCCGGTATCGGCACCATCGCCAACTCAGTGATGTGCGGCCTGATCGACTCACCGTTCGAAGACCTGACCATGTATTCCGAGGTACTGCAGGATTCGACGTTCGACCTGATCGATGCCGGCAAGCTGAGCTTTGCGTCGGGCAGTTCGATCACCTTGTCGAGTCGTCGCAATGCCGACGTGTTTGGCAACCTTGAGCGCTATAAGGACAAATTGGTGCTGCGCCCACAGGAAATCTCCAATCACCCGGAAGTGGTGCGTCGACTGGGCATTATCGGTATCAACACGGCGCTGGAGTTCGACCTCTATGGCAACGTCAACTCCACGCACGTGTGCGGCACACGGATGATGAACGGCATTGGCGGCTCGGGCGACTTTGCACGCAATGCCCATCTGTCCATCTTCGTCACCAAATCGATTGCCAAGGGCGGGGCAATCTCCAGCGTCGTGCCGATGGTCAGCCACGTTGACCACACGGAGCATGACGTCGACATCCTCGTCACCGAAATCGGTCTGGCTGACTTACGTGGTTTGGCACCACGGGAACGGGCGCGGGTCGTCATCGACAACTGTGTGCACCCGGACTATCGCCAGGCCCTGGACGACTACTTCACCGCAGCTTGCGCAATCGGCGGACACACGCCACATATCCTGCGCGATGCGCTGAGTTGGCACATCAACCTGGAAGAAACAGGGCGCATGCTCAAGGCGTAATTGGTACAGATAGCGGCTGACGCAAACACAGTTTCGTCAGCGCGCTATTGTTTCGTGGAAATCTGTTTAAAACTGTACCGCTGTACTGGTCATTTCCTACCGTAATTCCCTACCTTTTCAAACCATTCACACGAAAACGCACTAAATAAGTGCAGATAGATACAGTTGCCTCAATTTTGACCAGTACACCGCCTATAAACAGTTAACTGAGCCCTCACAATACAGATGAACTGTATCTACAGTGACTAGGCAAACGAGAGGATCATGGGCACCAGTTAAACCACTACCTAATCCCGCCACAAGCGGAAGGATGTCAATCATGGAACGTACACTCAGTTCCGGCCTGTTCTTCGAAGACACTGCTGCAAAAACCCAAGCCTCGATGCCTCTGCGCGTTATCGCCAACCTGATGCTGTGGCAGCGCCGCATCTCCAGCCGCCATCAACTGGCTCGCCTGGATTCGCGTCTGCTGGCTGACGCCGGGATTAGCGAAGCACAACGCTACGAAGAGCTGAGCAAGCCGTTCTGGCGCTAAGCTAGCGTCGCTGGCCCTGACCCCTCGGGTCCACTGCCAGCACTCCAGATTGAAAAAACAAAGCCCGTCGTGGGAAACCACGACGGGCTTTGTCGTTTTCGCGCCATCGAACTCGGAAAAACAACAGCGTTATGCAAGAGCGGTACAGTTTGTTAAAACCGATCACTGTACAAGTACAATTTCTACGCGGTGTATCTGTTTAGCAAAAACGGGGAGGGCCACCATGGAGGCTCATTCCAAAGCACACGGATCGCGCCATGAATCACTTACAAGATATTTCCGCTCCTGCGCCGCAAGCGAAACCTTGTTTCACCTGGCTACAACGTACGTGGGCAGCACTGTCCCGCGGCCTGGAACGGGCCAGAACCCGGCGCCTATTGGGTCAGCTAAACGATCAACAGCTTTCAGACCTGGGCATCAGCCACGCCGATCGCGTCAATGAACTGGATAAACCGTTCTGGCGCTAGCGACCGGCCCTGAACAGACGGGCTGTGCGAACTGTTAAAAGCAGGCCTAATATCAACCGGAACGTGGCGCACGCTGTACAACAGGCGTCTGATCCAGCAGATACCTTGCCACCTCTCAATTGGTTTTCCTGAAGGAGATACACCATGTCCCGTCTTCGCTTGCTCAGCGTCGCAGCCCTGCTTGCAGTGGCTGCCAATGCCAACGCCACCAGCTTTGTCGTGACCACTGACGCTGTCGTCAAAGCGTTAAAGGCCACGTCCGATGCAACCACCGACGTCGTTTCCTCTTCTTTTAAGGACAACAAGATTGTGCGTGAAGCGCGCGATGATGCCGCCAGCTTCGTCGCCAGCGAAGGTGCCATCCGCGGCGTAAAACTCGAAAGTGCGCTCGATTACATTCGCCACCAGGCGCCACAGCTGAACGCAACGGATGCACAGCTGGCTCAAGCCATCCTGACCATCTAAGCGAAAGCCCTGACGTGGGACACGCCCAACGTGTCCCCATGTTTCGGCGCTGGCTCTAGACCGGACGTTGCGCTAGCCTTGGGGCTCGCTTTCAGCTATCGAGTCTCATGCGTTTTCATTCAAGGTTGTTGCTCACGCCCCTATTGCTTGTGGCCTGTTGGTCGGGCTCGGCACATGCTTTCGATGCCTTCAATCTTTCCACACAAGGTACTGTCGCCAGTGGTTATGGCAGCAGTCTGGTGACCTCCGCGCCCTTCGACCGTAAACTGCTGCTCGCCGCTCACGATGATGCAGCGGCATTCATCGCCAGCGACACCCAATTGCGAGGAGCACAGCTGGAGTCCGCCCTGATTTATCTGCGCCAGACCCAGCCCAAACTTCATGCAAGCGACCTTGAACTGGCACTGGCAATTCTCGTCCAATAGTTATCCTTGTTTCCCCGGAGTCGTTCCATGCGTAGCCCGCTGATTGCTGCCACCCTTGGCCTCTTGTTGCTGGCCGATGTGGCCCAGGCCCATACCCTGGTTGCCACCAGTAACATGCTCATTCGTGCCACCCAGCGCACGCTTGATTTCACCTCTGATACCACCACCTCCATTCGTGACTCGAAGATCATTCGTGAAGCCCACGACGACGCAGCCACGTTTGTTGCCAGCGACGGCGATATCCGTGGCGCGCACCTCGAAGCGGCTTTCAACACCCTGCGCGATCGCGTGCCTGAGGCCCGGGATGCCAGTGATCAGGTACTCGCCGAAGCCATCCTCGCCCTGTGAAGTCGCCAGCCGCCTGGCTGCTGGCCGGGGTCATGTTGCTGTTCGGCAACGCGGCTCACGCCAGTCTGCAATTACAACTCAAGACTGAAGGTCTCAGCCCGGCACAACAGCAGGCCAGCCAGGCACTGTTAGATGAAGCCATGCAGGCGCTGCCGCCTCGTTTCATCGAGCAACTGGATCGGCGCATTGATGTCGGCTGGACCGACAACATGCCAAGCAATGCCTACGGCCAGGCATCGCTGGTGTCCGAACTCGACCTGAACCGTAACCTGCTCGCCAGCCTTACCGATGGCAGCGCCGCGACCAGGAAAACCTATCGCCCTCACGGCACCGTACGCAGGGAAATGCTCGCCACGGTGGTGCACGAGCTCACCCACATTTACGACCGCTCGCGCCTGTGGCCAGACGCGGAGCGCAAACTGATTCAACGCTGCACCCGGCGCAACAACAGTGCCGGACTGGTCGGTATTCCTGACGAGTGCCGTGGCCAGAATGATCGTCGCTTCACCCTCAGCGACGATCCACGCCTGCTCGACCTGGCCGGCTGGCAACAATACGTCGGCCGTCGCGGTGAACGTGAACAACACAACAAGCAGATCGCCCGCAGTCCGGACATCTACGAAACGGACAGTCCCAAAGAGTTCGTCGCGGTCAACATGGAGTATTTCCTACTTGACCCGAGCTACGCCTGTCGTCGTCCAATGCTGTATCGCTACTACCAGGAACACTTCGGCTGGGCGCCGGCAGCCAAAAACACCTGCGCCAAAACCTTCGCCTTCCTCAATGCTGGCAATGACTTCGCCAAGCAACCCCTTGGGCAGGTGGATCCGGAACGGGTCTATGCCGTCGACTATCTGCTGGCCGAAGCCAATCAGAACTGGGTCAGCCGCTGGGGCCACAGCATGTTGCGACTGGTGATCTGTGCGCCAGGACGACCACGGGGGCCCGACTGCCGTCTCGACCTGGACCAGCATCTGGTCTTGTCTTATCGCGCCTTCGTCGGTGACGTACAGCTCTCGAGCTGGGACGGATTGGTCGGTAAATACCCGTCGCGCCTGTTTGTCCTGCCACTGGCCCAAGTGATCGACGAATACACCAAGACCGAACTGCGCAGCCTCGCCTCGGTGCCGCTCAATCTGTCGCGCAGCGAGATCGAAGGCGTCGTGGAGCGCGCCGCCGAGATGCACTGGAGTTACGACGGCAGCTACTTTTTCCTATCCAACAACTGCGCGGTGGAGGAGCTGAAGTTGCTGCGCAGCGGCACCAATAATGCACAACTGGTCGGACTGGATAACATCATGCCGAACGGCTTGCTCAAAGTGCTCAAGGGGCGCGGGCTGGCGGATACCAGCGTGCTGGATGACCCACGTGAAGCGCTCCGACTGGGTTATCGCTTCGACTCCTTCCGCGATCGTTATCAAGCCATGTTCGACGTGTTGAAGAAGCGCTTGCCGATCAAGCAGGAAAAAGTCGAAGACTGGCTGGCATTGAAAGCGGTAGAGCGCCGGCAATGGTTCGAACAGGCTGACCTGCGCGCCAGCGCGGCGTTGTTGTTGTTGGAACAGGCAGCCTTGCGCCAGCAATTGCTGCTGGCTCAGGACGAAGTAAAGCAGCGTTACCTGGGTGCTCGGAATCTGGAAAACGGCGGTATGGACAAGGCCAATGCGACCTTGAAGGATATTCTGGCCAACAGCGGCTACCTCAGCCGTCCGGCGGAACTGCTCGGCAGCGGCGGTTATGGATTGCCCCAACCGAGTGAATGGCAACGCCTGGAATCAGAAAGCAGCCTGCGCCAAAAGCAACTTCTGGTGCTGACAGGCGACCTGGACAAGGAAGTGAGAGCGCTGCTCGAACCGAGTCGTGCAGCCGAAATGGCCGCCAATGAAGCCAACCTGAAGCAAGTTGGCGAACATCTGAGAAAGCTGCACAAGGCAGCTGGCGGGTTGGAGCTGCCCTAGTAAAAAGGGCTTCGTGGATGATCCACGAAGCCCTTTTTTTGCTTGCACGTTAAATTAAAGAACCCCTTCCAGAATTTCGTAAACAACCCCGCTGCCTACGGCAATCAGCACAATGTCGCCGCCTGCACGACGCCATTCATACCCCGGGTAATACGGCAAGCGACCCAGCGCGCGATTGTCCAGACGCTCACCATAATAGCCGTGGGGCAACGGCCGGCCGCGTTCCAGATGAATACCCGGAGGTGGTGGCGCACCGCGCACAAAATACCCATGATTGTCGTGAATCGTCTGGCGCACCGGGCCGAAGTCCCGGGGCGGAGGGCCGCCGCGATGGTTGTCCTGATGACTACGGTGATCATCGCCATGATTGTCGCCATGGTTATCGTATTGACCCTGCTGAGGGCCGCCATGGCCGTGATCGTCGCGCTGATCAGCGCTCGCGTGCAGCAATGGGGTGGCACTCAGCATCAGCACGCCCAGGCTGGCAATCAGACGTTTCGGCATTTTCATCGGGGCTTTCCTCACCGCACATACAGCAAAAAGGGCCTCAGAACGTAGTCCTGAAGCCCTCGGTCTTGCTGGTTAGTCTGTGCCGCGAGGCTCTAATTCCTCTGTATCAGGAACTTTACCTTCAGCTGACCCGCGCTTGACGCACGCCTTCCGACAGCGCTGCGCAAAGGCTGAGCACACCATCAATCGCCTGATCCGGCGTCGACGCGTTGGCGATGTGATCGATCAATGCCGACCCCACGACAACACCATCTGCCAGGCGAGCAATGGAAGCCGCTTGCTCCGGAGTACGAATGCCAAAACCAATGCTGATCGGCAAATCTGTGTGGCGACGCAGACGCGTAACCGCCTCTTCAACGTGTTCCAGCGTCGCCGCCCCTGCACCGGTCACACCCGCAACCGACACGTAGTAAACGAAACCGGAGCTGCCGTTCAGAACCGTCGGCAGGCGCACGTCATCAGTGGTTGGCGTGGTCAGACGAATGAAATCCAGACCCGCTGCCTGAGCCGGGTCGCACAACTCGCCGTTATGCTCGGGCGGCAAGTCGACCACGATCAGGCCATCAACACCGGCCTCTTTGGCTTCAGCGATGAAGCGTGGCACGCCGTACATGTGGATAGGGTTGAAATAACCCATCAGCACCAGCGGAGTCTCGGTGTTGCCTTCACGGAACTCGCGAACCATTTGCAGGGTTTTCGCCAGGTTCTGCTTGGCGCCCAAGGCACGAATGTTGGCCAACTGGATCGCCGGGCCATCAGCCATCGGATCCGTGAAGGGCATGCCCAGCTCGATCACGTCGGCGCCAGCCGCGGGCAAGCCTTTGAGGATTGCCAGGGAAGTGTCATAGCTCGGGTCGCCAGCGGTGACGAAGGTCACGAGGGCAGCGCGGTTCTGTTCCTTGAGTTCGGCAAAGCGCGTTTGCAGGCGGCTCATCAGTGTTTCTCCTGCTTGGATTGCTCTTGTTGGGAGTGTTCCATGTGGTGCATCACGGTTTGCATATCTTTGTCGCCACGACCGGACAGGTTGACCACCATCAGGTGATCCTTCGGCAAGGTCGGTGCGCGTTTGAACACTTCGGCCAGGGCGTGGGCGCTTTCCAGTGCAGGAATAATCCCCTCCAGGCGGCAGCATTTGTGGAACGCATCGAGGGCTTCATCGTCGGTCACCGAGGTGTACTGAACGCGACCGATATCATGCAACCACGCGTGTTCCGGGCCGATACCTGGATAATCGAGGCCGGCGGAAATCGAGTGAGCATCGATGATCTGGCCATCGTCGTCCTGCAACAGGAAAGTACGGTTGCCGTGGAGCACGCCCGGTACGCCGCCGTTCAGGCTGGCTGCATGTTTACCGGTTTCGATACCGTAACCGGCAGCTTCCACGCCGATGATCTCGACACTCTTGTCGTCCAGGAACGGGTGAAACAGGCCCATGGCGTTGGAACCGCCACCGATACACGCCACCAGGCTGTCCGGCAGGCGACCTTCTTGCGCTTGTAGCTGTTCACGGGTTTCCTTGCCGATAACGGCCTGGAAGTCGCGAACCATGGCCGGATACGGGTGTGGTCCGGCCACGGTGCCGATCAGGTAGAAGGTGCTGTCGACGTTGGTTACCCAGTCACGCAGCGCTTCGTTCATCGCATCTTTCAGGGTGCCGGTGCCGGCGACGACCGGAATCACTTCGGCGCCCAGCAACTTCATGCGAAACACGTTGGCTTGCTGACGTTCGATGTCGGTGGTGCCCATGTAGATCACGCAGTCGAGACCGAAACGAGCGGCTACGGTAGCGGTCGCCACGCCGTGCATGCCTGCACCGGTTTCGGCGATGATGCGTTTCTTGCCCATGCGCCGCGCCAGCAGAATCTGGCCAATGCAGTTGTTGATCTTGTGCGCGCCGGTGTGGTTCAGCTCTTCACGCTTCAGGTAAATCTTCGCACCACCGCAGAACTCGGTCAGGCGTTCGGCGAAATACAGTGGGCTCGGGCGTCCGACATAGTCGCGCTGGAAGTAGGCCAATTCTTCTTTGAACGCCGGATCTTCCTTGGCCGCTTCGTATTCGCGGGCCAGGTCGAGGATCAACGGCATCAGGGTTTCGGCAACGTAACGGCCGCCGAACGCGCCAAACAGGCCGTTGGCATCGGGGCCATTGCGCAGATTAGTCTGGGTCATGGGTCGCTCCGGTTGAATGGGTGGGATGATGCTTTTGAAAAGAGAGTGGGCTTAACTCTACCCCTGACGCCCCACTCTGAAAACCGATAAGATCGCCGCAACCTGTCAGGAAAACTCACATATCCCATGAGCCATGACCTCCCCCCGCTGAACGCCCTTCGTGCCTTCGAAGCCACTGCCCGCCTGAACAGCGTCAGTCAGGCCGCCGAACAGTTGCACGTCACCCATGGTGCGGTCAGCCGGCAGTTGAAGGTACTGGAAGAGCACCTCGGGGTGAGCCTGTTCGTCAAGGATGGTCGCGGCCTTAAACTCACAGATGCCGGCATTCGATTGCGCGACGCCAGCGGCGAAGCGTTCGAACGGTTACGCACGGTATGTGCAGAGCTGACGCAGAGCACCGCCGATGCGCCCTTCGTACTCGGCTGCTCGGGAAGCCTGCTGGCGCGCTGGTTCATTCCACGCCTGGGACGGCTGAATACGGACTTGCCTGACCTGCGCCTACACCTGTCCGCTGGCGAAGGCGATCTTGACCCGCGCCGGCCAGGTCTCGATGCGTTGCTGGTATTTGCCGAACCGCCGTGGCCGGCGGACATGCAGGTCTATGAACTGACCAGCGAACGGATCGGCCCCGTCATGAGCCCGCGATTCGCCGGCTACGAGAGGTTGCAAGGCGCACCGGCGGCTGCGCTGCGGAACGAGCCTTTGCTCCACACCACATCAAGGCCCCAGGCGTGGCCGAGCTGGGCGCAGCACAACGGCCTCGATCCCAAGGATTTGAAGTATGGTCAAGGTTTTGAGCATTTGTACTATTTGCTGGAAGCCGCAGTGGCCGGCCTGGGAGTGGCCATTGCACCAGAGCCGTTGGTGGCCGAGGACGTGAAGGCCGGTCGCCTGGTTGCGCCATGGGGTTTCAGTGAAACCCCGGCGCAACTGGCGTTGTGGCTACCCAAGCGCGCCGCGGATGGGCGGGCTCGGCAGTTGGCGCAGTGGCTGAAGAATGAACTGCGCCAGGCAGATTAATCCCCGCGCTTGCACAGCAGATAGGCCGCGAGAAGACCCAACGCCCCCACGGCAACACCGGCCGTCGTCCAAGGGTGTTCTTGGGCGTAGTCCCGAGTGGCGACCCTGGTTTCACGGGTTTTGACTTTGACTTCTTCGTACGCATCGCTGAGCAAGTGACGCGAATGCTTCAGCGCACTTTCGGCGTTGGCCTTCAAGGTTTTAAGGGTTCTACGCGACTCGTCCGACGCATCGTCTTTCAAGCTTTCCAACGATTTGAGCAAACTCTCGATTTCGGCTTCCATGCTTTGCAATGAGGCTTTACGTAAAGAGGTGTTGGCCATGGTGGCTCTCCTGCGTTGATTGAGTTGCGTGTGTTGATTGGGACTTCAGGGGTTGGAGAAAGTGCAGTATTTCGGAACTTCCCCTTCCGATTGACCGACACAAGTCATACGAAAAATCACTGCTAGGCTGTATCTCACACCCTGAGGAGAACGCCATGACTGACCATCACACCTACAAAAAAGTCGAACTGGTCGGCTCGTCCACCAGCAGCATTGAAGACGCCATCAATAACGCGCTGGCCGAGGCCAGCAAAAGTCTCAAGTACATGGAATGGTTTGAAGTGACCGAAACCCGTGGGCACATCAAGGACGGCAAGGCGGCCCACTTTCAGGTAACGCTCAAGGTCGGGTTCCGGATTGCCAGCAGCTGAGATTGCGCTAGTCTTCTGAACTTGCGCGCTGGCCGAATGCCATAGGGAATGGCAAAGCGCTGTATGTGCGCATCCAGCGAATGACTGGATGCCCCTTTTGATCCGACCAGGGAGTGCGACCGATGAAGAAGTTTGTGTTGGCAGTAGGTTTGTTGAGCCTTGCGGGGACAGCGCTAGCTAACAGCAAGCCATGCGAAGAGCTGAAAGCCGAAATCGCCGCGAAGCTGGATGCCAAGGGCGTTTCTGGTTACTCGCTGGAAATTGTCGATAAAGGCGCAGACCCTGCCGGGAAAGTCGTTGGTACTTGTGAAAAGGGAACCAAGGAAATCGTCTATAAACGTTGATTTCGCGAAGATGTTAAAAAGCCGACGCAATGCGTCGGCTTTTTTTATGGGGAGGTCTGAACGTCAGCCCTTCATCACCTGCGCCAGCAGTTCGTAAGAATGAACACGATCAGAATGTTCGTACAGGTCGCAGGTAAAAATCAGTTCGTCGGCTTGCGTCTGCTCAACCAGCACGTCCAGTTTGGCGCGGATTTTCTGCGGGCTGCCCACCATCGCCAACCCGAGGAAATCACTGACCGCTTCGCGCTCATGCGGCAGCCACAGCCCGTCCATGGTTTTCACTGGCGGACGCTGGACCAGGCTTTGGCCACGCATCAGGGCGAGAATTCGCTGATAGACCGACGTCGCCAAGTAATCGGCCTGCTCGTCCGTGTCAGCCGCCACCAGCGGCACACCGAGCATTACGTAGGGCTTATCCAATACCGCTGAAGGCTTGAAGTGATTGCGGTAGACGCGAATCGCCTCGTGCATGAAGCGCGGTGCGAAATGCGAGGCGAAGGCGTAGGGCAAACCGCGCTCACCGGCCAGTTGCGCACTGAACAGGCTGGAACCCAGCAACCACACCGGGACGTTGGTCCCGGTGCCGGGCATGGCGATGATCCGCTGGTCCGGGGTGCGTGGACCGAGGTAGCGCATCAGTTCGGCCACGTCATCAGGGAAGTCGTCGGCGCTGCCGGAACGTTCGCGGCGCAACGCGCGGGCCGTCATTTGATCGGAGCCGGGTGCGCGGCCCAGGCCCAGGTCGATCCGCCCCGGGTACAGACTTTCGAGAGTACCGAACTGCTCAGCGATCACCAGCGGCGCGTGGTTCGGCAGCATCACGCCACCCGAGCCGACACGAATGGTCGAGGTCCCCCCCGCCAGATAGCCGAGCAGCACGGAAGTTGCCGAACTGGCGATGCCATCCATGTTGTGGTGTTCGGCGACCCAAAAACGGTTGTAGCCGAATTTTTCGACATGCTGCGCCAGGTCCAGGGAGTTGCGCAGCGACTGGGCTGCGTTGCCGTTCTCGCGCACAGGCACCAGATCAAGGGTCGAGAATTTGATGTCGGACAGTCGTTTCATAAACCTGCTTCTCCAGTTAGGGCGCAGGTTTTTCTTACAAACGAAAACCTGCCGAATCCATAAGCGTGTTTCATGCAATGAGGGCATATACCCGAGTTTCAATAGCCAAGGCAAAAAAACCTACGAAAACAGTAGGACAAACAAGATCGGGTGAACTTTGCACTGCCGGCTATCCTCAGAACCCTTGGCAACCGAAAACCACAAAGGCGCGACGCTCGTGCCGGATCTTGAGGAGGCAGGTATGGCTATTACGAAGAAAGCATCGGCTCATTGGGAAGGTGACCTGAAAACCGGCATCGGCTCGATCTCCACTGAAACCGGCGTGCTCAGGGAAGCGCCTTACGGCTTCAAGGCACGTTTCGAGGGCGGCAAGGGTACGAATCCGGAGGAGCTGATTGGCGCAGCCCACGCGGGGTGCTTCTCCATGGCGTTTTCGATGATTCTTGGCGATGCCGGCCTCAAGGCTGACAGCATCGATACCCAAGCCGAAGTCACTCTGGATCAAGTGGACGGTGGTTTTTCAATCACCGCCGTGAAACTGATCCTCCAGGCGAAAATCCCGGGGGCGACGCAGGCGCAATTCGAGGATCTGAGCAATAAAGCCAAAGAAGGCTGCCCGGTTTCAAAAGTGTTGAATGCGAAAATCACGCTGGAGGCGACGTTGCTCAGCTGATGGCGGCTGTTCGCGCAACCGATAAAAGATCGCAGCCCTCAACAGGCTGCGTTCTTTTTTTGCGCCCGGACAAAACCTGACCAGCGAAATTGTGGTCGAATAAATGACAGCAGTGAATACGCATAACCCTGCGCGCTGCCTCAAAGGAGCTTCAACCATGAAACGTTTTACCTTGGCGGTTATCTGTTGCGCATTGGCCACATCGGCCCTTGCGGCACCGAAACCCTGTGAAGAACTCAAGGCCGAGATCGAAACCAAGATCCAGGCACAAGGGGTTTCGTCCTACACCCTGGAAATCGTCACCAATGACGAGGTGCACGATCAGAACATGGTCGTGGGCTCATGCGAAAACGGCACCAAGAAAATCATCTATCAGAAAAACGACCGCTGATTCGCCTCACAGGCAATAGGACTCCCGGTCTTCTGCGACGATTTCGCGCTTGGCGTTGTACAATCGGGCGCCCGGAACAAGCGTGATCGACTGGCCTACCAGTACGTAACGCTGACCTGCTTCGAAATGATCATATTGGATGGTCAGGTAGCACAGCCGTTCCGTTGGACCGTCCATGACGCCCAAGCCACCCCCACCCGGTATTTCAAAATCGAATCGGACGAGCAGCTCGTGGCTGCCAGGCGTAACCTGGAAAAAGCGTCCGTCATTCAATCGCCGCTTGTCCAATCGCTCGGCCATCAGCAACTTATCGTTGGGGAATGGCACAGAGAAGTCGACCCAAGCCATCTGTGGATCAACCGGCGGCAACGGACTCTGACAGCCAGCAACAACGCTGGCAGCGAGCAACAGCATTAACCTGCGCATGATGAATGTCCCAATGATTTGGTCATTCAGCATACCGCCGATCAGGTGTGTTGGCAGCCTGCCGGTGTGCCGTGGCCAATGACTTTTCGCTGTTGGTTATAGAGTTTCGCCCACGGCCTGAAGCCGATATTCCCCGCTTGCAGCTGATAACGCTCCCCGGCGTTGAAGTCGCTGAATTTCACGTTTAGCTGACAGTCACGCCATAACGGCTCGGCATCCGGGCCGATATTGGTCGGCGCGACCGGGAACCGGTAACGCACCGTCAACTCATGGCTGCCGGGTTGCACCTGAAAATAGCGTTTGTCGGTCGTGGCTTTATCATCGACTTCCAACGCTTGCAGCGCCGAGTCTTTTCGTTGCGAGTCCAGGTCGATCCACGCCTGCGCCGGATCAGGGTGAGGCAATCCAAATACAGCACAGCCCGTCAGCATCAACAGGCCCCCCGTCAGCATCATCTTGTGCATAGCGCAGCTCCAGTCAGGCGGGATAGTCTTGCGGGCAGACTTTCCAAGGATGTTTTTATTTTGATCAGGCCGTTTCCAAGCCTTGGGTTACTTGATCGCGTTTTGCGCGTTTTGTTTCCGGGTATGTTGCTTTTGCTGCTCAACGGTTGCACCAGCGTCAGCTATTACAGTCAATTGGCAACGGGTCAGCTGCAACTGCTGCGGGCTCGTGAACCGGTGGCCGAGGTGATTGCCGATCCATCGCGCGATCAGACACTGCGTGCGCATCTGGCCCAGTCACAAAAAGCCCGGACATTCGCCAGCGAGCATTTGCACCTGCCGGACAATCAAAGCTATCGCCTGTATGCCGACATTGGCCGGCCGCTCGTTGTCTGGAATGTCTTCGTCACGCCGGAGTTTTCCCTGAAGCCTCAGAACCATTGTTTCCCGATTGCCGGCTGCGTCGCTTATCGCGGTTACTACAGCCAGAGCGCGGCACGCGGCGAGGCGGCCTTGCAGCGCCTGCAAGGTATGGACGTTTCGATTGGGGGTGTCGAGGCGTACTCGACACTTGGCTGGTTCAACGACCCGATTATCAGCTCAATGATGGGCTGGGGTGACGAACGGCTGGCGACGCTGATTTTCCACGAACTGGCGCATCAACGTATTTATGTGAAGGACGACACGGAGTTCAACGAATCTTTCGCAACCTTCGTCGAACAGGAAGGCACTCGCCAATGGCGTGCAACCCGCGGTCTGGCGCCAGACACCGGAGCACAGGCACTACGACGGGATCAATTCACTCAGCTGGTGCTGGACACGCGCACGCGCCTTGAAAAGCTGTACGCCCAGTCCTTGCCAGCGGATCAAATGCGCCAGCGCAAGGCCGATGAGTTCGAACGACTGCGCAGCGAATACCGGCAGTTACGTGACAGCCAATGGGCGGGGGACAGGCGCTATGACGCCTGGGTCAACGCGCCGATGAACAATGCCCGGCTGTTGCCGTTTGGGTTGTATGACCAATGGGTGCCTGCGTTTGCTGTGCTGTTCAAGCAAGAAGGTGGGGACTGGGTGAGGTTTTATGCGGCCGTCGAGAAGCTGGGGGCATTGCCGGTTGGGGAACGTAAGGCGACGTTGAAAACCTTGGCAGATAAGATCTCCATCGACTGAACTGCCGCCATCGCGGGCAAGCCTTGCTCCTACAGATTTGGAAACTGTGCATACCCCTTAGGAGCAAGACTTGCCCGCGATAGACCTCTGACTAGCGCTGCAAAAACGCCCTGTGCATCGCGTCCAGCGTTTCAAAGTGATAGGTCGGTGCTTCTGCACTCAACTCTTCGTGGCTGCCAAACCCGTAACCCACAGCCGCTGCATCCAGCCCATTACTGCGCGCACCGATCAGATCATGCTTACGATCGCCAATCATCAGGGTGTTGGCAGGATCCAGCCCCTCTTCAGCCATCAGATGCGCAATCAGTTCGACTTTATTTGTGCGCGTGCCGTCCAGCTCGCTGCCGTAAATCACTTTGAAGTGTTTGGCGAAATCAAAGTGTCGGGCGATTTCCCGGGCGAAAACCCAAGGCTTGGATGTCGCGATGTACAACTGCCGGCCCTGCCCTACCAACGTTTCCAACAGTGGGGTTACACCGTCGAATACGCGGTTTTCGTACAGGCCGGTCACCTTGAAGCGTTCACGATAGTAATTCACCGCGTCCCAGGCCTTGGGCTCGTCGAAGTCGTAAAACTGCATGAACGCCTGTAACAACGGTGGGCCGATGAAGTGTTCCAGTTTGGTCAGGTCAGGTTCGTCGATCCCCAGTTTGCTCAGGGCAAACTGGATCGAACGCGTGATGCCCTCGCGCGGGTCGGTCAGGGTGCCATCGAGGTCGAATAAAACGGTTTGGTAATGCATGAATAATCCTGGGCAATAATGGAAGAGAGTCAGAGCTGGTCGTAACCTTCAGCCAGATGCAGATCCTTGAGCTTCACGTAATTCGCCGCACTGTAAGTGAAAAAAGCCTTCTCCTTGTCGGTCAGCGGTCGGATCTGTTTCACCGGGCTGCCCACATACAGGAAGCCGCTTTCCAGGCGTTTGCCCGGCGACACCAGGCTGCCAGCGCCAATGATCACGTCATCCTCGACCACCGCACCGTCCATGACGATGCTGCCCATGCCGATCAAAACCCGGCTGCCCACGCTGCACCCGTGAAGCATGACTTTATGCGCTATGGTCACATCGTCGCCGATCAGCAGCGGAAAGCCATCGGGGTTGAACGGGCCGGCGTGGGTGATGTGCAACACGCAGCCGTCCTGAACACTGGTGCGCGCGCCGATACGGATGCGGTGCATGTCGCCACGGATCACGGTCAGCGGCCAGACAGAGCTGTCTTCGCCGATTTCGACGTCGCCGATCACCACCGCCGAGCCATCGACAAAAGCGCCTTTATCCAGCAGCGGCGTGTGGTTCTGATACTTGCGAAGGTTCACGATAGGGTTTCTCTCTGTTGCCGATAGCTGCGGTGAGCGTCGATTGTAATTAAGATGGCCGCATGTTTCTTCCAGCCAAGGTGCCAACCGTGAGCGTGAACAACCCTCTTTTGCAGTCCTACGACCTGCCGCCGTTCTCCACGATCCGTGCCGAACACGTGCAACCGGCCATTGAACAGATCCTGGCTGACAACCGCGCCGCCATTATCGAGATCCTCAAAACCCAAGGCAAACAACCCACCTGGGCCGGTCTGGTGTTGGCGATGGACGAACTCAATGATCGACTGGGTGCTGCCTGGAGCCCGGTCAGCCATCTGAATGCCGTGTGCAACAGCGCCGAACTGCGTGAAGCCTACGAGTCCTGCCTGCCCGCCTTGAGCGCGTATTCCACCGAGCTGGGCCAGAATCGCGAACTGTTCCAGGCGTTCGAAGCGCTCGCCAATAGTCCCGAAGCCGCCGATTTCGATGTGGCGCAAAAAACTATCCTGGAACACTCCCTGCGTGACTTCCGCCTGTCGGGTATTGACCTGCCAGAGGCTGAGCAAAAACGTTACGCCGAAGTGCAGAGCAAGCTCTCGGAGCTGGGCAGCCGCTTCTCCAATCAGTTGCTCGACGCCACTCAAGCCTGGACCCGGCACGTCACCGATGAAGCCACCCTCGCCGGCCTGACCGATTCGGCCAAGGCGCAAATGGCGGCGGCAGCGCAGGCCAAAGGCCTGGACGGCTTCCTGATTACCCTGGAATTCCCGAGCTACTACGCGGTGATGACCTACGCCCACGACCGCGCCTTGCGCGAAGAAGTCTACGCCGCCTACTGCACCCGTGCCTCGGACCAAGGCCCGAATGCCGGTCAGAACGATAACGGCCCGGTCATGGAAGAAATCCTCGACCTGCGCGAGGAACTGGCCAAATTACTCGGTTTCGCCAGCTTCTCGGAGCTGAGCCTGGCCACCAAAATGGCCGAGTCCAGCGATCAGGTGCTGAGTTTCCTGCGCGACCTGGCCAAGCGCAGCAAGCCGTTTGCCGCTCAGGACCTGGAACAGCTCAAAGCCTATGCCGCCGAACAAGGCTGCCCGGACCTGCAAAGCTGGGACAGCGGTTTCTACGGCGAAAAACTTCGCGAACAACGTTACAGCGTGGCTCAGGAAGCCCTGCGCGCCTACTTCCCGATCGACAAAGTGTTGAGCGGGTTGTTTGCCATCGTTCAGCGTCTGTACGGCATCGAGATCGCCGAACAGAAAGGCTTCGATACCTGGCACCCGGACGTTCGCCTGTTCGAGATCAAGGAAAATGGCCAGCACGTCGGCCGATTCTTCTTCGACCTCTACGCTCGCGCCAACAAGCGCGGCGGGGCATGGATGGACGGCGCCCGCGATCGTCGCCGCACCGCTGAAGGCATGCTGCAAAGCCCGGTGGCCAATCTGGTGTGCAACTTCACCCCGGCCGACAGTGGCAAGCCGGCGCTGCTGACTCACGATGAAGTCACCACCCTGTTCCACGAATTCGGTCACGGCTTGCATCACCTGCTGACCCGCGTCGAACACGCAGGCGTCTCCGGCATCAACGGCGTGGCCTGGGATGCGGTCGAGTTGCCGAGCCAGTTCATGGAAAACTGGTGCTGGGAGCCAGAAGGCCTGGCGCTGATCTCCGGTCACTATGAAACCGGCGAGCCACTGCCTCAGGACCTGCTGCAGAAAATGCTCGCGGCGAAAAACTTCCAGTCCGGCCTGATGATGGTGCGTCAGCTGGAATTCTCGCTGTTCGACTTCGAGCTGCACGCCACCCACGGCGACGGTCGTAGCGTGGCGCAGGTGCTTGAAGGCGTACGCGACGAGGTGTCGGTCATGCGCCCACCGGCCTACAACCGCTTCCCGAACAGCTTCGCCCACATCTTCGCCGGCGGTTACGCGGCGGGTTATTACAGCTACAAGTGGGCGGAAGTGCTGTCGGCCGATGCCTTCTCCAAGTTCGAGGAAGACGGCGTGCTCAATGCCGACACCGGTCGCGCATTCCGCGAGGCCATCCTGGCGCGTGGGGGTTCTCAGGAACCGATGGTGCTGTTCGTCGACTTCCGTGGCCGTGCGCCATCGATTGACGCACTCTTGCGCCACAGCGGCCTGAGTGAGGACGCGGCAGCATGAGTGAGGGACCTGTGATTACCAAAAGACGCTTTATCGCCGGGGCGGTTTGCCCGGCCTGCAGCGAGCCGGACAAGTTGATGATGTGGAGCGAAGACGACGTGCCACATCGCGAGTGCGTGGCCTGCGGTTATTCTGACACCCTGAATGAACAAGGCCTTTCCGTGCCCAAGGAACTGGGCACGCGGGTCAACACCTCGGCACTGAAAGTGCCGGACGCCAAGGTTCAGGCCGTACAGTTTTTCCCGAACCCGAAGCTGAAGAAAAAACCTGACGAGCAACACTGAGTCGACACCACCTTCCACTCTTTGACGGGTGGAAGGTGGTATCTATCTACCGCCCTTCCTGCGTGCTTCCCGCTTAGGCTGACCCCTTCAGCCACTATCAAGGAAGACGCCATGCCTGATACCAATCCGCTTTTGCACCACTGGGATCTCCCGCCTTGGTCGGCCATCCGCGCCGAGCATCTGGTGCCGGCCATCGAATCAATCATTGCCGACAATCACCAAACCATTGCCGAGATCACGGCCAGTCAATCCGAATTTCCGACCTGGGATGACCTGGTGCTGGCCATTGTTGAAACCGATGCTCGCCTGGATGAAGCGATGGGCATTATCGAAACCCTGATGACGGTCAAACACGACAATAAAGCGTGGGACACCGCAAGCCGTCGCTGTGGAGACGCCCTGGCGCAGTACAAGTCGCAGAAGATGAGCAATCGGGAACTCTGGAAAGCCTGCCTGCGTCTGGCGCAAAGCTCGATTGCTCAGAATTTCGACGATTCACGCAAAGCCGTCATGAGCAAGATTCTGCGTGAGTTTCGCTTGTCGGGAATCGATTTACCCACCGAGCAACAGCAACAGCTGACGCGGCTGAACCTCGATATCAGCCTGTTCGAAGACCTTTTTTTGAGCAATCTGCACAGTGCCAGCTCGGCCTGGAGCAAGCACATCGACGACATCACCCGGCTCAATGGCCTACCCCAAGAGACCAAGGACCGTCTATCGCGCAACGCCCGACAGGCAGGACAAGATGGCTGGCTGATTCGTCTTGACCAGCACACCCGCCATCAAGTCATGACCTACGCCGAGAACCGCGCCCTTCG
This sequence comes from Pseudomonas sp. C9, assembly GCF_002000165.1. Taxonomy (NCBI): domain Bacteria; kingdom Pseudomonadati; phylum Pseudomonadota; class Gammaproteobacteria; order Pseudomonadales; family Pseudomonadaceae; genus Pseudomonas; species Pseudomonas sp. C9. Next base: position 2,435,506 of record NZ_MPAK01000001.1, read on the forward strand.
CGAAGAATACTTTATCGCCTACCTCACACGCGCTTCCGATCAGGGCCCAAACGCAGGGTCATTTGATAATGGTCCCGTATTGGAGCGTCTGTTGTCCCTGCGTCAGCAGAAAGCCCGACTGCTTGGGTACGAAAACTTCGCGCAATTGAGTCTCGCATCAGAAATGGCCGAATCCACGGCGCAAGTCAGCGAGTTTCTGCGTCGACAGGTGACGCTTGAGACACCGGCGCTTGTGCGGGACACCCAAGCGCTCGATGCGTTCGCGCTAGAGCGTGGCCTGAGTGAAGTCCACGCCTGGGACCATGATTTTCTCGCCGAACAATTGCGCCAGCAAAGTCTCGCAGGTGCCCTGAATGACCTGCGGGCCTATTTTCCCCTCGACGGGACTTTGCATCGGCTTTGCCTGTTCAGCGAACGTATGTTCGGGATCAAGATCGCCGAACAGACAACGTTCAGTCGCTGGCATGACAGCGTGCGACTGTTCGAAGTCAGCGAGCATGGGCAGGTGATCGGACACATTTACCTCGACCCCTTCCATCGAGAGGAGGCTTCGGACTATGCCTGGACCGCCACACGACGCAATCGACGAGTGAATGCCGAGGGTCGATTGATACTGCCGATTGCGATACTTCACCCCAACTTCACCCCAGGGATCGCCGATCATCCGTGCCTGCTTACCCACCAGGACCTGCGGGTGCTTTTTCATGAGTTCGGCCATTGTTTGCAGCACACCCTGACGCGATCACCTCATCACAACCTTTCCGGTATTTCACAACTGGGTCGTGATACCGCGGAGTTCGCCGGTCAACTGTTCGAGCGATGGTGCCTGTCGCGCGAGTTTCTATTGTGGCTGGCAGCGCACTACCAAACTGGCGAGCGATTGAGCGAGGAACGTATCGACAAAGCGCTGGCCGCTGTTCAAACACAAACCAGCCGGGAAACCGCGAGACTGCTGCTGGGTGCCTTGCTCGACTTCGATTTGCATCATTGCCAGGGTGATAGCCGCAGCCTTCAGCAAGTCTTCGAGGACGTTCAGAGGAGGATTCCCGGCCTGCAACTGCCGTCCTATTGCCGGTTCGCCAACAGCTTTGACTACATGGTGACCGGCTACGCGGCCACGGTTTACGCCTACCAATGGTCGGGGGTGCTGGCGACCGAGGTGTTCAAGCGGTTTCAGCAGGAGTGGTTATTCAACCCCCAAACCGGCAGGGCCTTTCGCGAAGCCTTTTTTTCACCTGGCGACTCACGCTCACTGCTGATTGCCTTGAATGAGTTCCTGGGGCGGTCGGCCACCGATCAACTGTTAACGGCCTAGCCAGAGATCATTGCCAGCTAAACCCGTGATTACTCAACGTGAGCCGATTTGAACCAGCTCTTCATCGAACAAGTGGCGAACGGGCTGGTGCTGCAATCACCATTGGCCAACGCAATGCGGAGTTTATCGACGTCGGCCTGCATCATGTAACGCACGCCATCCTTGAAATGGGTGCTATCACCAAAGCCGCCCCGAGTCATTTCATTCAGGGCGTCTTCCTTGCTCCAACCCTGGATCACGACCCGGTACATGGCCGCCATCAAGCCCGTGCGGTCCGAACCGTGTTTGCAGTGCATCAGCACCGGGCCACTGGCCTCGGCCGCTTGAATGGCACGAAGGGCCTTGAGTACATCCGCGTCGTCCACGTGATTGGTCCGATAGGGCAACTGAACCTGAGCGATACCCGGCACAGACAACCAACTCGAGTCTGACTCTGGCAGGAAATTGATGACGGTTCCCACCTGCAATTTTTCCAGTAATGCAATGGCGCCGCGATCGGGCAAAGCGCTGCGGTAGAGCGTCGGGGACATCTGAAAGAGGTTGTATTTCGCTTCGACCGGTTGCGCCCATTCCGCCGGACGAGGGGACGCGCTGTCATCCGCAAGGGCGAGAGTCAGGTTGAAAAGTGCAACCAGTGACAACAGAAATGTGGCTGGCATGAGGCGCAGTCGGGACATGCTCGGACAACCGTATGAAAAAGTGTGGATAGGTGTCACGCAGCATCAGCCTTGAGCAGTCAAAGGCCTGTGAGCCTGCTGTCAAAGAATTGTGAACTGGCCACGCTCGTGGTACCGATACATTTCAATACTATAAAGCGACACGAAAAAATCCGCATCGCTTTACAAGTTCGCCGTTAAATCGTCGACTCGTCAATATTTATATATTGCGTGAGTTAAGGATTAATAATCTTCGAATAGGCTTTTGCCAATGCAACCAGAACTACTTTGTCCTGTGCATCAATCTCGCCATTGCCGTTTACATCGGGTGCGCCACTCAGGGTGAAGGTCATGCCGCCGTCATTCGACACGGCCTCGCGGGTGCTGGTGTCCAGCAGAGAGTAAGTAGACGTTCGGCTCTCAGGGTCATAGCCCTCTTCCTTCAGCGCAAACTGCATGGAAACCCGAACTTCTTTTGGACTAACAAGCGTAGGTGCCAACAGTTGAAGGAATACGCCACGCTGATTGTAATTCGACATTTATTAAATCCTTTTAATATGATTAACACGATAACTTCGTGCGAAATGAAGAATACTAACAACGCCACTAAACTTGCCATGCGCATTATGTTTCTCATAATGACCGGCCTCACATTATTCACACGCCGAACGGCACTGGTCGATTGCATCGAGCCCGTATACTGTATGCACATACAGCTAAAGGATTTTGTCGATGGCTACTCCCTTGCCCCCTCGCGGACGCGGCACCGCGACCAACCCGCACAACCGCTTCGCGCCGAATCGCTCGGTGGCCGAGGATGACGGTTGGTATCAGGAAGCGCCGCTCACCCAGGGCACCGAAGTACGCATCGAAACGGCGAAAACCATCATCACCCGTAACAACTCGCCGGACTTGCCATTCGATCGTTCGATCAACCCCTATCGCGGCTGCGAACATGGCTGCATCTACTGCTATGCACGGCCCAGCCATGCGTATTGGGACATGTCGCCGGGGCTGGATTTCGAGACCAAATTGATCGCCAAGACCAACGCCGCCGATGTGCTGGAAGAACAGCTGTCCAAACGCGGTTATCAGTGCGCGCCGATCAACCTGGGGTCCAACACCGATCCTTACCAGCCAATCGAGCGTGAGCACAAAATCACTCGTAAAACCCTCGAAGTGCTGCTGCGTTACCGCCATCCGGTGACCATCATCACCAAAGGCTCGCTGATTCTTCGTGACCTCGACCTGCTGGCCGAACTCGCCGGGCAACGGCTGGTGGCGGTGATGATCAGCCTCACCACCCTGGACGATGAGCTCAAACGTATCCTCGAACCGCGTGCCGCAGCGCCCAAGGCCCGGTTACGGGCGATACGCGTCATGCATGAAGCGGGTATTCCGGTAGGTGTGTTGTGTTCGCCGATGATTCCGATGATCAACGACAGCGAACTCGAAAGCCTGCTGACCGAGGCGCATGCGGCCGGCGCGCAAAGCGCGGCCTACATGATGCTGCGCCTGCCGCTGGAAGTGGCGCCGCTGTTCGAAGAATGGTTGGCCGCCCATTATCCGCAGCGTGCCGCTCATGTGCTGAGCCTGATACGCCAGAGCCGTGGCGGTGAGCTCTATGACAGTCGTTTTGGTGCCCGGATGCGCGGCGAAGGCCCCTTTGCAGACCTGCTGGCACAACGTTTCAACAAAACCATCAAGCGCCTGGGGCTTAATCGTCGGGAAGGTTTTAATCTGGACTGCGATGCCTTCTGTCCGCCGGGTCGCCAGATGTCACTGATTTAAGGACAATTGGCCTATGGTTGAGTGGTGAGGAAATCACCGCACCTTTAGGCTGGTCACGTTTTTTGTGACCTGTAACACGCGTTCCAGAGCGGTCGACTCAGTTTGATTCAAGTTTCGGTAGCGACCTTGTTCGTAGAGTGACTGATGGGTCGAGGTTTTCGACCTGGATGTTTTTTAAACAGCCACTGGCTCCACACTGGACAAAACGGGACACTTCCCTGACTCCGCCATTGAGGATGAATTGATGAGTGAGAAGGATAAACAGCCGTTGGCTGCGTCGGCACAAGCCCAACCCGAGGCGGAAACCGCCGATGCAGCGTTGCAGCATATCGTTGACGGCTTTTTGCATTTTCACCATGAGGTCTTTCCACAGCAGGAGGAGCTCTTCAAAAAACTCGCCACGGCCCAGAGCCCCAGAGCGATGTTCATCGCCTGCGCCGATTCGCGCATCGTTCCTGAGCTGATCACCCAAAGCGCTCCCGGCGATCTGTTCGTGACCCGCAACGTGGGCAATGTGGTACCGCCTTATGGGCAAATGAACGGTGGTGTTTCCACCGCCATCGAGTACGCGGTCCTCGCCCTTGGCGTGCAGCACATCATCATTTGCGGGCACTCCGACTGTGGCGCGATGCGCGCAGTGCTGAACCCGCAAAGCCTGGAAAAAATGCCGACGGTAAAAGCCTGGCTGCGACACGCCGAAGTGGCGAAAACCATGGTCCAGGAAAACTGCCATTGCTCTGACGAGAACGAAAGCATGCACATCCTCACCGAGGAGAATGTGATTGCTCAGCTTCAGCATTTACGCACGCACCCATCGGTGGCCTCGCGCATGGCCAACGGTCATCTGTTCATCCATGGTTGGGTCTACAGCATCGAAACCAGCGAAATCAAAGCTTACGACGCGGACCAGGGGCGTTTCCTGCCACTCGATGGCAGCCATCCGATTCCGGTGGCAACGCCCAAAGCGCGGTTCTAAAAACGCCTGAATCCTCGAGTGGGACCAGGCGAATTGAAATGAGGGGGAGTGAAGCGCGGGTTGGCAATGTGGGAGCGAGCCTGCTCGCTCCCACGGGAACATATTGCTCGATGGATCAAGCTGCCGGCTGATCCAGTTCCAGGCCTACACCCAAGCGGCGCGACATACACGGCCAGCGTTTCCACGCGGCGCCGGTGTCCGGGCTGTTGAGCTTCTCGCGGTAGGTTTCCACCGACTCCAGTGCAAAACTCTCATCATCGAGCATCTCGTCGATGGCGTGATGCACTGCTTCATCCAGTTGGTTGGCAAATTCCTCACCGATCAATTGGTGAGCAATCAGATTGGCGACCGTCATGTCCAAGGGGATCAGTGGCTGGCCGAAATGCTTGATGTACAGGTCGTTGACCTCTTCTACAAAACGGTGCGCCAGATAGGCTTCATCCAGCAGGCTGTCGAGCCCGACATGGCCGGCCATGATGGTTGGCGGCTGGAGGAAGTACTGCTCGGCGATGTTCAGCACCGGTTTGATTTGTGAATCGATACCCGCTTCCCTTGCCACTTCATTGGCTGCGTCCAGCAGATCGGGTACTTCATCGATGTAGGCGCTAATAAAACGCGTCAGTACGCCATTGGCATCAGCCTCTGGCAATTGGATAGCAGGGTGTAGATGAGGCAGTTTGGTCTGCAGCTGACGCGCCAGCAGGCCAGTGTCTTTCTCGTGTTGTTGGGCTTTTTGGATCTGCTCGCGCAATGCGGCGGTGTTCATGAAAACTCCAGGAAACAAAGGCAATGAAATAGGGAAGACATAACTTAGCTGCCTTATGAAAAATGCTAAGACGCATTTGTCATAATTGTTTCATCCTTGAGACGCCTCCGTTATATCGATTTGCCACCACTCGTCTGCATCCTTCTCCATTCGTGCCCTTGAACGCAAGTACCAGCTGTTTCAGATCATTTACGCCATCACATTGCGAGGTAGCAGTCGCTGTCTATACTCGGGTGGGAATGGAGTTAGCTGATGACGCCCGACTGCACACGCAGCAAGGCTCGGCGATTCAAGTTCGTAGTCTGAAAAAGCCGCTCCCTTGCCGCAGGTGAAAGCCGGCGGGATAACAAGAACGATAAGGGGAACCCGCAATGATGCGACATCCACACGTCTGGATGGGCCTCCTGTTGTGGTCGATTTTCGGTCAGGCGCAAGCAGCCTGGACTGTGAATATGGCGCCAGGAGCGACTGAAATCAGTCACGCAGTATTTGACCTGCACATGACCATTTTCTGGATCTGTGTAGTGATCGGCATCATCGTCTTTGGCGCCATGTTCTGGTCGATGATTCTCCACCGCCGCTCGACCGGGCAGGTGGCCGCAAAATTTCATGAAAGCACCACCGTCGAAATCCTTTGGACCATCGTGCCCTTCATCATTCTGGTGGCCATGGCGGTTCCCGCGACGGCAACCCTGATCAAGATGTACGACGCCAGTGAGCCGGATATCGACATCCAGGTCACGGGCTATCAGTGGAAGTGGCACTACAAGTACCTGGGCCAGGACGTTGAATTTTTCAGCAACCTGAACACTCCCGCCGACCAGATCCACAACAAGGAAACCAAGGGCGAGCACTACTTGCTCGAGGTCGACAAGCCGCTGGTGTTGCCGATTGGTGCGAAGGTGCGCTTTTTGGTGACCTCCGCCGACGTCATCCATTCCTGGTGGGTCCCGGCCTTCGCGGTCAAGCGCGATGCGATCCCGGGGTTCGTCAATGAAGCCTGGACCCGCGTCGACAAGCCCGGCATCTACCGTGGCCAATGCGCCGAGTTGTGCGGCAAGGACCACGGCTTCATGCCGATTGTGGTCGAGGTCAAGGAAAAGGCCGATTACGAAAAATGGCTCGCCGACCGCAAGGCTGAAACCCTGCAACTCAAAGAACTGACCAGCAAAGAGTGGACCCTCGACGAACTCAAGGAACGTGGCGACAAGATCTACCACACCACCTGCGTGGCCTGTCACCAGGCCGAAGGTCAGGGGCTGCCGCCGATGTTCCCGGCACTCAAGGGCTCGAAAATCGCCACCGGACCGAAAGAAGGTCACCTGAGCATTGTCTTCCACGGCAAACCCGGCACCGCCATGGCGGCGTTCGGCAAGCAGCTCTCGGAAGTCGATATCGCGGCGGTCGTGACCTACGAACGTAACGCCTGGGGCAACAACAAGGGCGACATGGTCACTCCTAAAGAAGTGTTGGAGCTGAAACAGGCGGAAAGCAAATGACCCGGTCTATTGCGTACTTAAGGAACGGGTTGGGGCTACGCGCCCCGACCTGCCCAGCCCATCTGTTTGCAGGAGACAGGACATGACTGCTGTAGTCGATGAACATGTTCATACCGCCACCGACCACACCCATGTCCACGGCCCCGCCAAAGGCCTGATGCGTTGGGTGCTGACCACCAACCACAAGGATATCGGCACGCTGTACCTGTGGTTTGCGTTTTCCATGTTCCTGCTCGGCGGCTCGTTCGCGATGGTGATTCGCGCCGAGCTGTTCCAGCCGGGGCTGCAAATCGTCCAGCCGGAATTCTTCAACCAGATGACCACCATGCACGGTCTGGTGATGGTGTTCGGTGCGGTGATGCCGGCCTTCGTCGGCCTCGCCAACTGGATGATCCCGTTGATGATCGGCGCACCGGACATGGCGCTGCCACGGATGAACAACTTCAGCTTCTGGCTGCTGCCGGCCGCGTTCCTGCTGCTGGTGTCGACCCTGTTCACCCCCGGTGGCGGTCCGAACTTCGGCTGGACGTTCTACGCCCCGCTGTCGACCACCTACGCACCGGAAAGCGTGACGTTCTTTATCTTCGCCATCCACTTGATGGGGATCAGTTCGATCATGGGCGCGATCAACGTGATCGCGACCATCCTCAACCTGCGCGCCCCCGGCATGACGTTGATGAAAATGCCGCTGTTCGTCTGGACCTGGCTGATCACCGCATTCCTGCTGATCGCGGTGATGCCAGTACTGGCCGGATGCGTGACGATGATGCTGATGGACATCCACTTCGGCACCAGCTTCTTCAGTGCCGCCGGTGGCGGTGATCCGGTTCTGTTCCAGCACGTGTTCTGGTTCTTCGGTCACCCCGAGGTGTACATCATGATCCTGCCGGCCTTCGGTGCCGTCAGCTCGATCATCCCGACCTTCTCGCGCAAACCGCTGTTCGGCTACACCTCGATGGTCTACGCCACGGCGAGTATCGCGTTCCTGTCGTTCATCGTCTGGGCGCACCACATGTTTGTGGTCGGCATTCCTTTGGTGGGCGAGTTGTTCTTCATGTACGCGACGCTGTTGATCGCGGTGCCGACCGGGGTGAAGGTGTTCAACTGGGCCAGCACCATGTGGCAAGGCTCACTGACCTTCGAGACGCCGATGCTGTTTGCCGTGGCGTTCGTGATCCTGTTCTCCATCGGCGGTTTCTCCGGGTTGATGCTGGCCATCGCCCCAGCGGACTTCCAGTACCAGGACACCTACTTCGTCGTCGCGCACTTCCACTATGTGCTGGTGCCGGGGGCGATTTTCGGGATCTTCGCCTCGGCCTATTACTGGATGCCGAAATGGACCGGCCACATGTACGACGAAACCCTGGGCAAGCTGCACTTCTGGCTCTCGTTCATCGGCATGAACATGGCGTTCTTCCCGATGCACTTCGTGGGCCTGGCCGGCATGCCGCGACGGATTCCGGACTACAACCTGCAATTCGCCGACTTCAACATGGTCTCCTCAATTGGCGCGTTCATGTTCGGTGCAACGCAGCTCTTCTTCCTGTTCATCGTGATCAAGACCATTCGTGGTGGCCCGCCTGCACCGGCCAAACCATGGGATGGGGCCGAAGGCCTGGAGTGGAGCATTCCGTCACCGGCGCCGTATCACACCTTTACTACGCCGCCGGAAGTGAAATGAAACGCCTGGCCTTTGTAGGAGTGAGCCTGCTCGCGATGGGTTCGACGCGGTGTGTCAGACACACCGCCATTGCGAGCAGGCTCACTCCTACAGGGTTTGGCGTGGAGGTCGAAAATCATGGCTGATTCGATTTCGATGAAAAAACTGGTCACCCGCCTGCTGCTGGTGGTGGTGGCCATGTTTGTCTTCGGGTTTGCCCTGGTGCCGATCTACGACGTGATGTGCAAGGCGTTCGGCATTAACGGCAAGACCGCCGGGCAATACGAAGGCGAGCAAACCGTGGACACCTCGCGGCAGGTTCGCGTGCAGTTCCTGTCGACCAACACTGCCGACATGCCATGGGATTTCTATCCCAAGGCTGAAGAGTTGACCGCCAATCCGGGCGCTGTGAACGAGATGATTTTCATCGCGCACAACCCCACCGATCGGCCGATGAGCGCCCAGGCCGTGCCGAGCATCGCGCCCAGCACAGCCGCGGCGTACTTCCACAAGACAGAATGTTTTTGCTTTACCCAGCAAGTGCTGCAGCCCGGTCAACGGATCGAGATGCCGGTACGTTTCATCGTTGACCGTGACATGCCCAAGGATGTGAAGCACCTGACGCTGTCCTACACGCTGTTCGATATCACCGCCCGACATCCACCGGTAGCTGTAAACACTGGCGGCTGAGCGTGCCCGATAAGGAGAACAATAAATGGCAACTCATGAACACTATTACGTACCGGCCCAGAGCAAATGGCCGATCATCGCCACGTTCGGCATGGTCACCACGGTGTTTGGCCTGGGTACCTGGTTCAACGATCTGAAGGCCGCGCGGCCGGAATCCCACGGCCCGCTGATCTTTTTCGTCGGCGGCCTATTGCTGGCCTACATGCTGTTCGGCTGGTTCGGGACGGTGATCAAGGAAAGTCGTAGCGGCTTATATAGCGCTCAGATGGACCGCTCGTTTCGCTGGGGCATGAGCTGGTTCATTTTCTCCGAGGTGATGTTTTTCATCGCTTTCTTCGGCGCGCTGTTTTATGTACGTCACGTCTCCGGCCCGGCCCTCGGCGGTGAAGGCACCAAAGGCATCGCGCACATGCTCTGGCCGACCTTCGAGTGGACCTGGCCACTGCTGAACAACCCCGACTCGAAACTGTTTCCACCGCCCAAGGAAGTCATCAGCCCCTGGGGCTTGCCGCTGCTCAACACCGTGCTGCTGGTGAGTTCCAGCGTGACCGTGACCATCGCCCACCACGCGCTGAAAAAAGGCCATCGCGGCGCACTGAAACTCTGGCTTGCGCTCACCGTATTGCTGGGCTGCGCATTCCTCTTCTTCCAGGCTGAAGAATACATGCACGCCTACCGGGAACTGGGCCTGACCCTCGGTTCCGGCATTTATGGCGCGACGTTCTTCATGCTCACCGGTTTCCACGGCGCCCACGTGACCATGGGCACGATCATTCTGTTTGTGATGCTGATGCGGGTCATGCGCGGGCACTTTGATGCCGATCACCAGTTCGGCTTTGAAGCGGCGAGTTGGTATTGGCACTTCGTGGACGTGGTGTGGATCGGCCTGTTCGTTTTCGTCTACGTGCTATGAGGCTTACCAAGGCGCGTGCGACACCAACTGGCCGCTGAAGAAGCCCCAGGCGATCAAGCCGACGGTGACAGCGGCCAAGGCCACACGAACACTCAAGGCAATGACGAGGCGGTTTGAGCTGCTGTCGTCCTTGACCAGAAAAAACAGGCCGCTGAACAGGCTGACAACCGTGGCAATCAGCATCAGGACGATGGCTGCTTTGAGCATGGTGAGACTCCGGGGGAAAGGCGATGCACTTGAGTATAGCTATCGCGACCAGCGACTTTTTGGCCTCGCCATGAAGCGCTTCCGGCCGGGCATCGTGCCGACCCTGGTGGTGGCAGCATTGCTGCCGCTGCTGGTGTCGCTCGGGTTCTGGCAACTGGGCCGAGGCGCGGAGAAAAGCGCGTTGCTGCAAAGCTATGCCGAGCGCCGCGCCGCCGAACCGATGGCCAGTACCGAGTTGCAACACACCGAAGACCCGGCCTTTCGCCGGGTTCACTTGCACGGCCAATTCGATGCCGCGCACAGCCTGCTGCTGGACAACCGCCAGCGTAACGGCAAGGTCGGCGTTGAGCTGCTGCAACCGTTTCAGGACCAGGCCTCCGGGCTCTGGTTGCTGGTCAATCGCGGCTGGCTGCCCTGGCCGGACCGGCGCATACCGCCGCAGTTCACTACACCTGAAGAGGCCTTGAGTCTTGACGCCTCGGTCTACGTGTCCCCTGGCGCGACCTTCCAGTTGCATGCCGATCCGAGCACCACGACCTGGCCACAACTGGTGACCGCCGTTGAGCCGGCCAAGCTGTGGACGGCGCTGAACCGTGCAGGGTTCGCCTACGAATTACGTGAAGAAACCGGCCCCGCGTCCTACCAGGCCGATTGGCCAGTAGTGGCCATGGGGCCGGAAAAACACCTCGCTTATGCCGTGCAGTGGTTCGCCATGTCGCTCGCCCTGTTCGGCCTTTATCTCTATCTAGGCTGGCACAACGCAAAGGAGAAACACCATGGGAGCGGCCATGAATCCACCCAACATGTCTGAGGCGAAAACGCCGGCGAGTCGACGCAAGGGCCGCTTTCAGCTGCTGCTGATTTTGCTCGGGGTGATCGGTCCGATGATCCTCGCCACCGGCATGTACAAGTTGCAGTTCTGGGTGCCGGAGGGTCGCAGCTATCACGGCGAACTGATCGGTAACGGCCAGACACGCGCCGATCTGGGCGTGCAGGCACAAGAGGATCGCTGGCAGTTGCTGGTAACAGCGCCCAAGGATTGCTCGGTCGACTGCCAGCAACTGGTGTACCTGGCGCGACAAATCCAGATCGGCCTTGGCCGTGATGCCTCCCGCGCCAGCCACGCCTTGGCTGCCGCGCAACCGCTGAGCAGCGAGTACGACGCCAAGCTGACCCGCGAGTATCCTCAACTACAACGCTACCCCATGGACCTGACCACTTTCAGCAAGACGACAGGGGATAAAACTGCACCGCAACTGTGGATCATCGACCCGCACGGCAACCTGGTGCTGCGTTATGACCCGACGGTGAAGGGCAAGGATCTGCTTAACGACCTGCGTCATCTGCTGAAACTGTCGAACATCGGATAAGGGCATCGTCATGGCCAAACCTGGATTTCGCCTCGCGCTGTTTGCCACCTTGCTGGCACTGATTGTGGTGTTGCTCGGCGCCTACACCCGCCTGACCCACGCCGGCCTCGGCTGCCCGGACTGGCCCGGTTGCTACGGTTTTATCAGCGTGCCGAAAAGCGAAGCCCAACTGGCGCATGCCGAATTGCACTTTCCCGATGCTCCGGTCGAAGCCCACAAAGGCTGGAACGAGATGGTCCACCGCTACTTCGCCGGTACGTTGGGGCTGTTGATTTCGATCCTGGCGGGCCGGGCCTGGGTGCACCGTCGTCATCCGGGGCAACCGGTGAAGTTGCCATTGTTCTTGCTGGCGGTGGTGTTCGCCCAAGCCGCGTTCGGCATGTGGACGGTGACGCTCAAGCTCTGGCCGCAAGTGGTCACCGGGCATTTGCTCGGCGGGTTTGCGACGCTGAGTTTGTTGTTTTTACTGACGTTGCGCCTGTCTGGCGTATTGCCGGCGCTGACCGTGCCACGGCGTTTGCAGTATTGGGCGACGGCAGGGTTGCTGCTGGTGATCCTGCAAATTGCCCTCGGTGGCTGGGTCAGTTCCAACTATGCCGCCGTGGCCTGCATCGATTTCCCGACCTGCCATGGACAATGGATGCCACCGGCCGATTTCGCCAACGGCTTTCATCTGACTCAACACATCGGCCCCAATTACCTTGGTGGACAACTGGACAGCGATGCCCGTACCGCGATTCATCTGACCCACCGAATTGGCGCGTTGCTGGTCACGCTGGTGCTGCTCGGGCTCGCCTGGCAACTGAAAGCCGTCGGCATGACGCGTCTTGCAGGGATGGTGCTGATCGCACTCACTGCACAAATCACCCTTGGAATCAGCAACGTGCTGTTCCATCTGCCGCTACCGGTGGCCGTCGCCCACAACGCGGGCGGCGCGGCACTCCTGCTGACGATGGTGCTGGTCAATTATCACGCACGGACCAGTCTGGTTCGGGTCAAGCAGCAATCCCTCGCGCGTTGGCACTTCAGCCCGCGTAAACACTCAGCCGGGCCCATAACAATAAAAGGAGAGATGCCATGGCGACATTGATCGGCGAACGTCACAGTCAGGCGATCTGGCGTGACTACCTGGAGCTGACCAAGCCGAAAGTGGTGGTGCTGATGCTCATCACCTCGCTGGTCGGCATGTTCCTCGCGACCCGTGCCGGGGTGCCATGGACGGTGCTGGTGTTCGGCAATCTGGGGATCGCCTTGTGTGCCGGTGGCGCCGCGGCCGTCAACCATGTGGTGGACCGGCGCATCGATACGATCATGGCCCGCACGCACAAACGTCCGTTGGCGCAAGGCCGGGTGTCACCGGCCTCTGCGCTGACGTTTGCCCTGGTGCTGGCCGTGCTGGGTCAGGCCTTGTTGCTGGCGTTCACCAATCCGCTGACCGCCTGGCTGACCCTCGCATCGCTGCTCGGGTATGCAGTGGTCTACACCGGTTTCCTGAAACGTGCGACCCCGCAGAACATCGTCATCGGCGGCCTGGCCGGGGCTGCCCCGCCGCTGCTTGGCTGGACCGCTGCCACCGGACACGTCAGCGCCGAACCGCTGCTGCTGGTGCTGATCATTTTCGCCTGGACCCCGCCGCACTTCTGGGCGCTGGCGATTCACCGCAAAGAGGAATACGCCAAGGCCGACATTCCAATGCTGCCGGTCACCCATGGCGAGCACTACACCAAGGTGCACATCCTGCTTTATACCTTTGCGTTGCTGGCCGTCAGCCTGATGCCCTACGTGATCCACATGAGCGGCCTGCTCTACCTGGTTTGCGCCGTGGTGCTGGGCGCAAGGTTTCTGCAATGGGCCGTGGTGTTGTACCGTGGCACCCGGCCGCACGCGGCGATCAACACGTTCAAGTATTCTATTTACTACTTGTTCCTGCTGTTTATCGCGCTGCTCGTAGACCACTACTTACTGTTGAACCTATGACTCGAACCCAGAAAACCGTCTTCATTCTCGTCGCCCTGATCGCACTGGTTCTGGGCCTGACCATCAACAAAGTGCTGTCTGGTAAAGGTCAGGGCGACCCGACGGCACTGATCGACGCGGGGATCATCCTGCTGCCGCAAAGTCGCAACTTGCCTGACGTGAAAATGACCGATCAGGACGGCAATCCAGTGACGGTCAATCAGCTGAAAGACAAATGGAGCCTGCTGTTCTTCGGCTACACCTTCTGCCCGGATATCTGCCCGACCACCCTCGCCCAGTTGCGTCAGATCAAAAGCGAGCTGCCACCCGAGGCGGTGGCCAAACTGCAGATCATCCTGGTCAGCGTCGACCCGAACCGCGATACCCCGCCTCAGCTCAAGCAGTACCTGGGCTACTTCGATCCACAGTTCAAAGGCCTGACCGCTTCCTCGGTGGATGACATTCAGAAGCTGGCCAATGCCGTGAGCATTCCGTTTATTCCGGCCGACACCAGCAAGCCGAACTACACGGTTGATCACAGTGGCAACCTGGCGGTAATCGGCCCGGATGGCACACAACGAGGGTTTATTCGGGCGCCGCTGAACAATGCGAAGCTGGTGGCGCAGTTGCCGGTGATGCTTAACCGCAAATAATCACCACGCTTTTCTGTAGGAGCACGGCTTGCCGGCGATGGCGGTCTCAAGGATGCCATCGCCGGCAAGCCGTGCTCCTACAGGGAGCGGTGTTTTGGCACAAAAAAAAGGGAACGCACATGGCGTCCCCTTTTTCGTTGCGTTCAGACAATCAGAACGCCGGCACTACCGCGCCTTTGTACTTCTCGAGGATGAAGGCTTTGACTTCCGGGCTGTGCAGCGCGGCAACCAGTTTCTTCATCGCGTCGCTGTCCTTGTCGTCCGGACGGGCCACGAGGATGTTCACGTACGGCGAGTCGCTGCCTTCGATGACCAGCGCGTCCTTGGCTGGATCGAGCTTGGCTTCCAGCGCGTAGTTGGTGTTGATCAGCGCCAGGTCGACCTGGGTCAGCACGCGTGGGATGGTCGCGGCTTCCAGTTCACGGAATTTCAGGTCCTTGGAGTTCTCGGTGATGTCCTTCACGGTCGACAGGATGTTGTTCGAGTCCTTCAACTTGATCAGGCCAGCCTTCTCCAACAGCAACAGCGCACGGCCGCCATTGGTGGCGTCATTCGGGATCACCACGTTGGCACCACCCGGCACCTCGGCGAGGGTTTTGTACTTGCTGGAGTACGCGCCCAGCGGCTC
Source organism: Pseudomonas sp. C9 (assembly GCF_002000165.1). Taxonomy (NCBI): domain Bacteria; kingdom Pseudomonadati; phylum Pseudomonadota; class Gammaproteobacteria; order Pseudomonadales; family Pseudomonadaceae; genus Pseudomonas; species Pseudomonas sp. C9. The sequence goes on from NZ_MPAK01000001.1 coordinate 2,450,586, forward strand.
CAGGTGCACACCGACCACGGAAACCAGGTTGGTGCCCTTGGCCTTGTTGAACTCATCGAGGTACGGCTGGTGCTGGAAGAAGTTGGCGTCCAGACGTTTTTCCGCTACCTGCACGTTCGGCTGAATGTAGTCGGTGAAGACTTTGACCTTCAGGTCCACGCCTTCTTTGGCCAGGGCCGGCTTCACGAATTCGAGGATTTCTGCGTGCGGGACCGGGGTGGCAGCGACAGTCAGGGTGTCTGCGTGGGCGGAGAAGGCCGCAACAGCAGCGAACGCGACGAGTAGTTTTTTCATTCAGCTAACTCCATATAAGGCGCCCGTCTGGCGCCGGCCAGCGAATGGCCGGCTCATTTGTTATTGACGAGAATTCTTTATTTTCTGGAAAAATGAACAACCAACTTGTCGCCAAAGGTTTGCAGCACCTGAACCAGCACCAGCAGCAGCAACACCGTCACAACCATCACGTCGGGCTGGAAACGCTGATAACCAAAACGGATCGCCAGGTCGCCCAGGCCACCAGCGCCGACTACACCGGCCATTGCCGTATAGGACACCAGCGTAATCGCTGTCACCGTAATTGCGGCGAAGATGCCGGGACGGGCTTCTGGCAGCAAGGCATTGGTGATGATCTGACGCGTCGTCGCGCCCATGGCCTGGGTGGCTTCGATGATGCCGCGATCCACTTCACGCAATGCGGTTTCCACCAGTCGCGCAAAGAACGGCGTGGCGCCCACCACCAGCGGTGGGATCGCACCCGCGACGCCCAGCGATGTGCCGGTTATCAACACGGTGAACGGGATCATCACGATCAGCAGAATGATGAAGGGCAGCGAACGCAGCACGTTCACCATCAGCGACAGCATCGCGTAGACGCCTTTGGCTTCCAGCAACTGGCGCGGGCTGCACAAGAACAGCAGCACGCCCAGCGGCAAGCCGAGCAATACAGTGAACAGTAAGGAACCGCCGAGCATCATCAGCGTGTCGCCGGTGGCCAGCCAGATTTCGTACCAATCGATATTAACGAAGAAACTTGTCAGGACTTCCATCAGCGCAGCACCTCCATGTGAACGTCAGCCGCGGTGAAGCGGGCAAACGCCGCCTCCATGTCGCCACCGGTGACGGCCAGGGTCAGTTGCCCGTAGGGGATGTCTTTGATGCGGTCGATACGACCGGCCAGGATGCTGTAGTCCACACCCGTTTCGCGGGCGACGGTGCCCAGCAGTGGCGCGTAGGTCGCTTCGCCTTGGAAGGTCAGGCGTACGATGCGGCCCGGCACATGAGCGAAGTCGTCGCGCTGCTCGCTTTCGTCGATCTGCTCGTCTTCTTGCACAAAACGCTTGGTGGTTGGGTGCTTCGGATGCAGGAACACCTCGGCCACCGAACCTTGCTCGACGATCACACCGGCGTCCATCACCGCGACCTGGTCGCAGACTCGGCGAATCACGTCCATCTCGTGAGTGATCAACACGATGGTCAGCTTCAGCTCGCGGTTGATCTCGGCCAGCAACTGCAGGACCGACGCCGTGGTCTGTGGGTCCAGGGCGCTGGTGGCTTCATCGCACAGCAGGATTTTCGGTTTGGTCGCCAGGGCACGGGCAATGCCGACGCGCTGCTTCTGGCCACCGGACAACTGAGCCGGGTACTTTTTGGCGTGGTCGGACAAACCCACCCGCGCCAGCAATTCGGCCACCCGCAGGTCGATCTCGCTGCGCGACAGTTCGCCGGCCAGGGTCAACGGCAACGCGACATTGTCGGCCACTGTCTTGGACGCCAGCAGGTTGAAGTGCTGGAAAATCATCCCGACTTGCTGACGGAAGCGTCGCAGGCTGTTGGCATCCAGCGCGGTGACTTCTTCGCCGTCGACGATGATCTTGCCGCCACTGGAGTTCTCCAGGCGATTGATCAGACGCAGCAGGGTACTTTTTCCCGCACCGGAATGACCGATCAGGCCGAAAACCTGACCGTTCTCAATCGTCAGACTGGTCGGATGCAGGGCGGGAATATCCTTACCGGCGACGCGGTAGGTTTTGTGGACGTTTTGAAACTCGATCACGTAGCGAACCTTGTGGGGCGCGTTAGAAAAAGGATCAGCGGTTAGCCGGGCGCGCATTTTAGCCTGTCCGTATAGAGGTTATTAGCATTTATTCCGCATTCATCCTTCGATTTGGCAATAACGCGATCAAAGGTCATAAAAAAGGAACGGCTAAAAACCCCATCAGTCACTAATAAGGCAACTCGAAAACGCCCCCGGTGCCGTGCCTGGGGAATGCACAGAGTCCTGGCTTCGGCGGGAATCGAACGAGGAGTTTAGCCTGATGAGCATCAAGAAGCCTGCCGCAAACAAAAGCGCAATGGCCGGTACCGATGCCCCGGACCGGGGCAACACCAATGCCAAGCTCGACAGCCTGGAAAAATTTCGCTCCGACGCCACCGACCAGGCCCTGCGCACCAATCAGGGCGTGAAGGTATCGGACAACCAGAACACCCTGAAAGCCGGCGCCCGCGGGCCTTCGCTGCTGGAAGACTTCATCATGCGTGAGAAAATCACGCACTTTGACCATGAACGCATTCCCGAACGCATCGTCCATGCTCGCGGAACCGGCGCGCATGGTTACTTCCAGGCATACGAAAACCATTCTGTGTTGACCAAGGCTGGTTTCCTGCAGGATCCGGGTAAGAAGACGCCAGTATTCACGCGTTTTTCCACGGTACAGGGGCCACGCGGGTCAGGCGATACGGTGCGCGATGTTCGAGGTTTCGCCGTGAAGTTCTTCACCGAAGAAGGCAACTTCGACCTGGTGGGCAACAACATGCCGGTGTTTTTCATACAGGACGCGATCAAGTTTCCTGACTTCGTGCATGCGGTAAAACCCGAGCCACACAACGAAATGCCTACGGGCGGCTCGGCACATGACACGTTCTGGGACTTCGTCTCCCTGGTGCCGGAGTCGGCGCACATGGTGATCTGGGCCATGTCCGACCGGGCGATCCCGAAAAGCCTGCGCAGCATGCAAGGCTTCGGTGTTCACACGTTCCGGATGATCAACGCCGAAGGCAAATCGCGCTTCGTAAAATTTCACTGGCGCCCCACTGCCGGCACCTGCTCGCTGGTGTGGGATGAGGCGCAAAAGCTTGCCGGCAAAGACACCGATTACCATCGTCGCGACCTCTGGGAAGCCATCGAGAGGGGCGATTACCCAGAGTGGGAATTGGGTGTGCAGATCATCGAAGAGGAAAACGAGCACAGTTTTGACTTCGACATTCTTGATCCGACCAAGCTGATTCCAGAGGAACTGGTGCCGATTACGCCGTTGGGCAAGATGGTACTCAACCGCAACCCGGACAACTTCTTCGCCGAGACCGAACAGGTCGCGTTCTGCCCGGGCCATATCGTACCGGGGATCGATTTCTCCAACGATCCGTTGCTGCAAGGTCGGCTGTTTTCCTACACCGACACGCAAATCAGCCGACTCGGCGGGCCGAACTTTCATGAGATTCCGATCAATCGGCCGGTGGCCCCGTTCCACAACGGTCAACGGGATGCTCAACACCGCAGCACCATCGATAAGGGCCGCGCTGCTTATGAACCCAACTCCATCGACGGCGGCTGGCCCAAGGAAACGCCGCCCAGCGCGCAGAATGGCGGTTTCGAGAGTTACCCGGAACGCATCGACGCCAACAAAATCCGTCAGCGCAGCGAGTCGTTCAGCGACCACTTCTCCCAGGCGCGCCTGTTCTTTCACAGCATGAGCAAGCACGAACAAGAACACATCATTGCGGCTTACAGCTTTGAACTCGGCAAGGTGGAGCGGGAGGTCATCCGGGCGCGGGAGGTGAATGAAATCCTGGCCAATATCGATCTGGAACTGGCCAGGCGAGTAGCCGCCAATCTAGGGCTGCCAGCGCCGAAGACCGGGACCGTCGACGTGCCGAAAATCACCCTGGAGCGCTCGCCGGCATTGAGCCAGGCCAACCTCCTGCCGGGGCATATAAAAACCCGGAAAGTGGCGATACTCGCGGCAAATGGCGTCGATGGTGCAGCCATTGAAGCGATGAAGAGGGCATTGAAAGCGGAAGGGGCGCACGCCAAATTGCTCGGCCCAAGCTCAGCCCCGGTGAGCACCGCCGATGGCAAAACATTGCCGGTGGATGCTTCGATGGAAGGCCTGCCTTCAGTGGCGTTCGACGCAGTGTTCGTGCCCGGTGGCGCGACGTCGGTCAAGGCATTGAGCAGCGATGGCGTGGCGCTGCATTACCTGCTGGAGGCGTACAAGCACCTGAAGGCGATCGCTCTGCAAGGCGAGGCCAAACAGTTGCTGGATGTCTTGAAGCTGGAGGTTGATGCGGGGTTGGTCGTCGGGACGGACGCCAAGCTGATCAAGCCGTTTTTTGCGGCAATCGGGCAGCATCGGGTGTGGGATCGAGAGCCTAAGGCCAAGGGAATTCCGGCCTGAAGACTTGTGTTACAGGGAGGCTCGCTCCCACATAGATCAGCGATGATCATCCTGTGGGAGCGGGCTTGCTCGCGAAGCTTCTAAAGTTTACGAGGGCTCAAGACCATTTGCGCCGGAATGTTACGCATGATCTGTTTTTCCAGTTTCAAATCGAAGTCCGAATCCAGTTTCTTCACTCGTTTGGTCAGCAGTGTGGCCAGCCAGGGGTAATCATCGGTGCGCGGCGCCTGAATGCTCACATCGCATTGAAAATGCACCACATCGGCGGCAATAGCATCCAGTTGGCGACGTAACTGGCTCATATCGGAGATATTCAACGCAACCGTGGTGCTTTCAGCCGTCGGATCGATGACTTTGGCCTTTGGCTGGGCTTCGGCAGCCTTGAGAGCCGCTTCGGCTTTATCCAGCTCAGCCTTGCGGGCCTGAGTGATTGCGCCGTTGACTCCACCGGTCAGCGCTGGCGCCTTGGGCATCAGGGCACGGGCACGGCTCAGAGCGGTGGCGGCGGCATTCACGTCGCCTTTTTGCAGCACGATCTGGCTGCGACGAAGATAAGCCTCGGCCAGTTGTCGCTGGTAGGGCTCAAGGGACGGATCGTTGGGCGATTCGGCTTGCAACGTCGCCAGCTGGTCTTCGGCGGTGGCCAATTCATCACTGGCGATGTTTTGTTCCAGCTGCGCGATGGCCGTAGCCCGCGCATCAGTGGCCCCTTGGGCCGCCGGTGGCGTGCTTTGGCAGGCACCCAGCAGCAAAGAAAATGCGACAAGGAGCAGATAACGGGAGGCGAACGACTTCATTCCTGCGACTCTCTATTTGCGCAAAAAACGAGCAAGTCTACACCCCTCGACGGGGCAGGACAAAACTCAGCAGAAACAGTGCGGCAGCCGTCACAACAATCGATGGGCCTGCCGGTGTGTCCTTGAACCACGACAGCGCCAGCCCGCCACAGACCGCGAGCATGCCCAGCAGGCTCGCGCCCAGTGCCATCTGCTCCGGCGACCGGGCGTGACGTTGTGCCGCAGCCGCCGGGATGATCAACAGCGACGTAATCAGCAAAACGCCGACGATTTTCATCGCCACCGCGATCACCACGGCGATCAGCAGCATCAGGGCCAATCGTAGCGAGGCCACTGGCAAACCTTCGACCTTGGCCAGTTCTTCATGCACCGTGATTGCCAGCAACGGCCGCCACAACGTCACCAACAGGGCCAACACGGCTGCGCTGCCGCCAAGGATCCAGGCCAGATCGGTCGGGCTGATCGCCAGCAAGTCGCCGAACAGATACGCCATCAGGTCGATCCGCACTTCGTGCATGAAGCTTAGTACCACCAGGCCCAAAGAGAGGGTGCTCGGTGCGAGTATTCCCAAAAGCGTGTCAGACGCCAGCGGCTGGCGTTGTTGCAACGTCACCAGCAACACCGCCAGTAGCAGACAGCCGACGGTGACCGCAACGGCCGGGCTGACATCCAGCAGAAAGCCCAGCGCTACGCCCAGCAGAGCGGCATGTGACAAGGTGTCGCCGAAATAGGCCATGCGCCGCCAGACCACGAACGAACCCAGCGGGCCCGCCACCAGTGCCAAGGCCAAACCTGCAAGCAGGGCGTAGAGCAGAAAATCAGCCATGCTTGCAGCTATCTCCATGAACGTGGGGTTGGGCTGCCGAAGCGGCGGTGACCACCGAACCATGCAGATCATGGGCGTGGTCGTGGTGGTGGTGATAAATCGCCAGGCTTTGTGCGTTCTTGCCGAACAGCTCGACGAACGCCGGATCACCACTGACTTGTTCAGGATGGCCGGAGCAGCAGACGTGGCGATTGAGGCAAACCACTTGGTCGGTGGTGCTCATTACCAGGTGCAAATCGTGGGAAACCATCAACACACCGCAGCCATGACGGTCGCGCAGTCGCGTGATCAGGCTATAGAGTTCGGCCTGGCCAGCGACGTCGACACCTTGCACCGGTTCGTCGAGCACCAGCAATTCCGGCTCGCGCAACAGGGCTCGGGCCAGCAGCACGCGCTGCATTTCACCGCCGGAAACGCTTTGCACCGGACTGTCAATTACCTGCTCGGCGCCGACTTCCTGCAGTGCCGCCAAGGCCATGGCACGATCCACGCCCGGTACAAGGCGCAAGAAGCGCAGCACTGAAAGCGGCAGCGTCGGGTCGACATGAAGTTTTTGCGGCATGTAGCCAACGCGCAGTTTCGGCTTGCGCCAGACACTGCCACTGTCCGGTTTCAACAGGCCGAGCACCGCGCGCACCAGCGTAGTCTTGCCGGCACCGTTAGGGCCGATCAGGGTGACGATCTGCCCTGGCTCGACACTCAGCTCGATGTTATCCAGCACAGGTTGCCCGGCAAACGTGACGGCAACTTGCTTAAGACGGATCAGCGCATTGCTCATCAAGCCCCCTGGCAGCCCGAGCAGAGGCCGACCACTTCTACGGTCTGGCCTTCGACAATAAATCCAACATCCTTGGCGCTACCAATGATGGCGTCACTGATGGACTGCTGTTCGAGTTCAATGGCGGCGTGGCATTCGCGGCAAATCAGGAACTGCCCTTGGTGAGCGTGCCCCGGATGATTGCAGCCGACGAAGGCGTTCAGCGAGGAGATGCGGTGTACGAGGCCGTTATCCAGGAGAAAATCCAGCGCGCGATACACGGTCGGCGGCGCGGCACGACGGCCGTCCTGCTCACTGAGCACCGCGAGAATGTCGTACGCACCCAGCGGCTTGTGGCTTTGCCACACCAGTTCCAGCACCCGGCGGCGCAACGCGGTCAGGCGCAATCCCTGACGAGCGCACAAGGCATCGGCCTCAGACAATGCGCTATGCACGCAATGAGAGTGGTCGTGGGGACGGCTGGCAATCGGTGTTTTAGGCATGAGCGGCGACGAGTTTTGTGAGAGACGTTATTATGTTACCCGTTCTCGCCTCTTCGAGTGGTCATCGTGTCCCGACTTTTTTCTATCTTTGTCGCAATTGTCGCAAGTTTTTTGCTGATCGGTTCGGCGCACGCCGAGGTCAAAGTCCTCACCAGCATCAAACCCCTGCAGCTGATTGCCGCTGCGGTGCAGGATGGCGTGGCGATTCCGGAAGTGTTGCTACCGCCAGGGGCTTCGCCGCACAACTATGCCTTGCGTCCTTCCGACGTACGGAAGGTGCAATCGGTCGATCTGCTTTACTGGATCGGGCCAGACATGGAAGGCTTCCTGCCGCGCGTGCTTAACGGTCGTACGCTGCCGAGCGTCGCCGTGCAGGATTTGCCTGGGCTTAATCTTCGACATTTCGCCGAAGATAGCCAATCTCACGCCGAAGATGCCGACGAACATGACCACGATCACCGCCCAGGCACGCTGGATGCGCATTTGTGGTTATCACCGGTCAATGCTCGCGTGATCGCCACAAAAATGGCCGCCGACCTGAGTGCTGCCGATCCGGCCAATGCGGCGCGTTATCAAAGCAACCTGAAAGCGTTCGACGAGCGACTGGATGCGCTGGACCTGCGCTTGAAGGCGCGACTGGCGGGGATCGCGGGCAAGCCGTATTTCGTATTCCATGAAGCGTTCGACTACTTCGAAGACGCTTACGGCCTCAAGCACACTGGCGTATTCAGCGTCGCTGCCGAAGTACAGCCGGGCGCCCAGCACGTCGCGACAATGCGCGCGCGATTGCAGGAAGTCGGCAAGACTTGCGTGTTCAGTGAACCGCCGTTGCGTCCGCGCCTGGCGGAAACGTTGGTGGCCGGGTTGCCAGTGAAGCTGGCGGAACTGGATGCGCTGGGCGGATACACACCCGCGACTGCACAAGGATATGAGCAGGTGCTGGAGAAGTTGGGGAATGATTTGGCGGGGTGCCTGGAGTCGTTGTAACCCGGACATTTGTGTCGCCCCCATTCGCGAGCAAGCCCGCTCCCACATTGGATCTCCTGTGCACACAAATTCTGTGGCTGGCGCAGTTCCAATGTGGGAGCGGGCTTGCTCGCGAAGCTTTTAAAGGGCGAAAGGAAGCGGTGTGCTGACTTTCTGCCGCTGCGCCAAGCGCAATTGAAACTCCATCGGATCGTGAATCAGCACGTCCTGCCCGGCGAAAGACTCTGCGGCAATCAACCGTGACAACCAGAACCGCACGCACGCCACGCGCAGCATCGTCGGCCACAACTCGGCCTCGGCCGCTGTAAACGGGCGCAACGCCGCATAAGCCCCCAGCAATGCCCTCGCCCTTGGCCCGTCGATCAAACCGCCCTCATTGGAACACCAGTCGTTCAAGGCAATCGCCACGTCGTAGAGCATCGGCCCGGAACAAGCGTTGTAGAAGTCGATCAACCCGGTCAGGTGCGTGCCTTCGAACATCGCGTTGTCGCGGAACAGGTCTGCATGGATATTGGCCCGCGGCAGCGCCAGAATTTTCTCTTTCTGCTGTGTGATTTCGTCCAGCGCCCGCTGCAGCAGTTCACGCTGTTCGGCATCCAGATGAGAGAGAAACTGCGTGCCCTCCTCCAGCATCCAGTCCAGGCCACGATCGGTTTTGCGCTTGATCATGTTGGCCTGGGTGGCCAGGTGCAGATGGCCGAGCAGTTCACCGACCTGCGCGCAATGTTGTGCGTTGGCTTGCTTGATGTGCTTGCCGGCCAGGCGCGGCTGCAGCAGCGCAGGCTTGCCAGCCAATTCACGCAAGGCAATGCCGTCGGTGGTACGCAGCGCGTAAGGCACCGGCAAATCAGCTTCATGCAGAACGTCGAGCAGTTCGATGAAAAACGGCATTTCATCAACCGGACCGCGCTCGACCAGGGTCAGGACGAACTCGCCCTGCTCCAGGCTGATAAAGAAATTGGTGTTTTCGCTACCGGCAGCAATCCCCTGGAAACCAAGCAGGCGGCCGAGGCCATAAGGGGCGAGAAAAGCTTCCAGCTCGGGCCGAGCCAGGGGGGTGAACACAGACATGTTTAAACTGCCAGTACGGGCGCCGCTCGTGAGCCGGCGCCGATTGAAATTAAGAAACTACTTCCAGGTAAAAATTTCCCACGCGGGAATCAGCATATCCGGTTGATCCGAGCGGATGTAATTTGCCTCTGTACCATCGGCGCGTACCAGGAAATACGGCTTGCCGCCTTTGGGCGTGACTTTGATGGCATATAGGAAACCATTTTGACGGTACTCCTGAATGACCTTGTCCCCTTCCGTGCGGATCGTCACCTCCGGTTCCGGTGTCGGCGCATCCTCCGCCGCCATGACGGCCAATGGAACAGTTACAAACAAGCCAGCCAGCAACAGGCGATTTAGTGTGCGCATGATAACCTTGTCCCTTTGTCGTCAACGGTCCCGCTATTCTAGCGCCGGACCCGCCGAAAAGGTTGATCCTGCTCATGAGCCAAGCCCCCCTCGTCCTGGTGGACGGTTCTTCTTACCTGTACCGCGCCTTTCACGCGCTGCCACCGCTGACCACGTCCAAAGGCCTGCCGACCGGAGCGGTCAAGGGCGTATTGAACATGCTCAAGAGCCTGCGCAAGCAATACCCGGACAGTCCGTTCGCCGTGGTGTTCGATGCCAAGGGTGGGACGTTTCGCGATGACATGTACGCCGAATACAAGGCCAACCGTCCAAGCATGCCCGACGACATGCGCGTGCAAATCGAGCCGCTGCACCAGAGCGTGATCGCCCTGGGTTTCCCACTGTTGTGCGTCGAAGGCGTCGAGGCCGATGACGTGATCGGCACCCTGGCGCGCAGCAGCGCTGCTGCCGATCGCCCGGTGATCATCTCCACCGGCGACAAGGACATGGCGCAACTGGTCGACGGCCACATTACCTTGGTCAATACCATGACCGGTAGCAGCATGGACGTGGAGGGCGTGAAGGAGAAATTCGGCGTCGCTCCCGAGCAGATCATCGATTACCTGGCATTGATGGGCGACTCTTCCGACAACATCCCGGGCGTTCCGGGTATTGGCCCGAAGACCGCTTCCGGCCTGTTGGTGGGCGTGAATGGCGGCCTGACCGAGCTGTATGCGCAGCTCGATATCGTCCCGACCCTACCGATTCGCGGGGCCAAAACCCTGCCGGCCAAGCTCGAAGAACACAAGGAGATGGCGTTTCTCTCCTATCAACTGGCAACCATCAAGATCGACGTACCGCTGGAAATCGGCCTTGATGACCTGCAAATGGGCAAACCGGATCACGACAAACTCGCCGAGCTCTACACCCTGCTGGAGTTCAAGAGCTGGTTCGAAGACAACCAGCGCGACGCCAAGCGTTCCGGGCAGGAAGTCACCGCTCCGGCGGCTGAAGAAGTTGCCGCCGAGACAGAACTCAAATACACGACGATCCTCACCCAGGCGGATTTCGACCTGTGGCTGAAGAAGCTCAACGACGCCAAGCTGATCGCCTTCGACACCGAAACCACCGGCATCGATGCGCAGCAGGCGCAACTGGTTGGCCTGTCGTTCGCGGTACAAGCCAACGAAGCGGCCTACATTCCGTTGACCCACTCCTACATGGGTGTGCCGGATCAACTGGACCGCGACACCGTGCTTCGCGCGCTGAAACCGATACTGGAAGACCCGAACAAGCTTAAGGTTGGCCAGCACGCCAAGTTCGACATGAACATCCTCGCCAACTGCGCCATCGGCGGCGATCAGGACTGTGGCATTACCGTGCGGGGCATCGCGTTCGACACCATGCTCGAATCCTACGTACTGGACTCCACGGCGACCCGTCACGACATGGACAGCCTGGCGCTCAAGTACCTGAATCACACCACCACCAGTTTTCAGGACATCGCTGGCAAAGGTGCCAAGCAGCTGACGTTTGACCAGATCTCTCTGGAACTGGCCGGCCCTTACGCCGCCGAAGACGCCGATGTGACGCTGCGCCTGCATCAAACCCTGCAAGAAAAACTCAATGCCATCCCGAGCCTGAGCAAAGTCCTGAGCGAAATCGAAATGCCGCTGGTGCCCGTGCTGGCACGCATCGAGCGCCAGGGCGCGCTGGTCGACGCCAACCTGCTGGGTATCCAGAGTGTTGAACTGGGCGAGAAAATGGTCGCTCTCGAGCGTGAGGCGTTTGCCATCGCCGGCGAGGAATTCAACCTCGGTTCACCGAAGCAATTGGGCGTGATCCTGTACGAAAAACTCGGCCTGCCGGTCCTCAGTAAAACGGCCAAGGGCCAGGCCTCCACCGCCGAAGCCGTATTGGCAGAACTGGCCGAGCAGGATTTCCCGCTGCCCAAAGTGCTGATGCAATACCGCTCGATGAGCAAGCTGAAAAGCACCTACACCGATCGTCTGCCGGAGCAGATCAACCCGCGCACAGGGCGGATTCACACCTCCTATCACCAGGCCGTGGCCGCGACCGGGCGCTTGTCGTCCAGCGATCCCAACCTGCAAAACATTCCGATCCGTACCGCCGAAGGGCGTCGAATTCGTCAGGCGTTTGTTGCACCAACCGGCTACAAGCTACTGGCGGCGGACTATTCGCAGATCGAACTGCGAATCATGGCCCACCTGGCCAAAGACGAAGGCCTGCTGCATGCCTTCCGCAATAATCTGGACGTGCACAAGGCCACCGCGGCCGAAGTCTTCGGCGTTGAACTGGCGGACGTGACCACTGATCAACGTCGCAGCGCCAAGGCGATCAACTTCGGCTTGATCTACGGCATGAGCGCGTTTGGCCTGGCCAAGCAGATCGGTGTAGATCGCAAACAGTCTCAGGCGTACATCGATCGCTACTTCGCCCGTTACCCAGGCGTGCTGCAATACATGGAACGCACTCGCGCCCAGGCGGCCGAGCAAGGTTTCGTGGAGACGATCTTCGGTCGTCGTCTGTACCTGCCAGAAATCAACGCGAAAAACCCGGCCCTGCGCAAAGGCGCCGAACGCACGGCGATCAATGCCCCGATGCAAGGCACGGCGGCCGACATCATCAAGAAAGCCATGGTAGCCGTGGACAACTGGCTGACCTCGTCAGGCCTCGACGCCAAAGTCATTTTGCAGGTGCACGATGAATTGGTGCTGGAGGTGCGTGAAGATCTGGTCGATCAGGTGCGTGAGGAAATTCGCATCCACATGAGCGACGCTGCGAAGCTGGATGTGCCGCTGCTGGTAGAGGTTGGGGTCGGAAATAACTGGGATGAGGCTCACTGAGCCGTCTGAAAGGCGCTTTCTGCTGCGGCATAGTGCCGCGGCAGACAAAGGCCAAGAGCCTTATTTCGAAAAATGCTGGGGCTTATTTCCAATGGGTTTGGAACTTCTTCGGAACTTATCCATCAACCACCACTCAGAGTAACTGAATGGCTGGTGAAGCCCTTCGATGCTCCTATGTTGTGTTAAGTGTTGGCAGATATCTGGACCCCGCCCTAGCGGTCCGGAACTTGGACCCCGGAACTTCCCCCTCCCCATAGAAGTCCGGGGTTTTTTTTGCCCTGAATTTGCTTAAAAGCCTTATTCAGCGGCCTCGGAACCCTTGTCCGCCAGCTCCATCCAGCCTGCCAATACAGTGTAGGCGTCTTCCAGGCCCAGACGTTTTGGCGCGGAAAAAAGCTGAATACTGACCGCATCCCCCCAGCCCTTACGGATATCTGCCTGCACTTTGAGCAGGACGTTTTTTGCCGCTCCGTAAGTCAGTTTGTCGGCTTTGGTCAGCAAAATGTGCATTGGCATACCGCTGGCGACGGCCCAATCGAGCATCAACAAGTCGAAGTCGGTCATTGGATGACGAATGTCCATCATCAAAATCAGACCTTTCAAACTCTCGCGACCACCCAGATATGCTTCCAGGTGACGCTGCCAGTGCAGCTTCAACGGGATAGGTACTTTTGCATAACCGTAACCCGGCAGGTCGACCAGACGACGATCATCGTCTAGCTTGAAGAAGTTCAAGAGCTGCGTGCGCCCCGGAGTTTTCGAGGTTCGCGCAAGACTGGCGTGCGTCAGCGTGTTCAACGCGCTGGACTTGCCGGCGTTGGAACGGCCCGCAAAGGCCACTTCAAAGCCTTCATCGTCCGGGCATTGATCGACTTTGGCAGCGCTGAGCATGAAGGTGGACTGTTGGCACAGGCCGAGGATGGGATTCTTGAGTTGCATGGGATTTCCGATGTGGGCGGCGCCGGGAATGGACGCGGCAAGCGGTGTCGTTTCCGTTTCAGTGACGCCAGTATATAATGCCGCAGATTTTGTGTGCGCTTTGTCCCAGCGAAGGATGAAGTTCACGAGAGCGATTGACCATGATTGCGCACTAGAACGCAGCACGCTCTCAACCCTGAAAAGGTCGTTTTATGACGAAATGGCTGCTAGCTGCCGGTGTCTTGATACCGCTTTACAGCGCTCAGGCTACACAGGATCCGGAAGCTGTGTACAACCGTGTTTGTGGTGCCTGTCATTCTGGCCAACTACCCATGGCGCCCCAAAAAGGCGATCAGGAAGCTTGGACGCCGAGGTTGGCGAAAGGTATGGAGACGCTGGTGCAACACGTGACCCAGGGTTTCAAGGCGATGCCGCCGCGTGGTTTGTGCATGGACTGCAGTGCCGAGGATTACCAGGCCATCATCCGGTGGATGAGCGAGTGATCCCGGTCCATAACTCTTTAACCCTTAGCCGTAGTTGGATTAGCTGATGAACAAACTGATCGTGAGTCTGCTGTTGACCGTGGGGATCTCTGGCATTGCCCATGCTGCAGATGGTGCAGTACAGCCCGGTGACGCAAAAGCCGGCCAGGCAAAAGCCGCCGTCTGTGGCGCCTGCCACGGCCCGGATGGCAACAGCATGGCGCCTAACTTTCCAAAACTGGCCGGGCAAGGTGAACGCTACCTGACCAAGCAACTGCACGACATCAAGTCGGGCAAGCGCACCGTTCTGGAAATGACCGGCCTGCTGACCAACCTGAGCGACCAGGACCTGGCCGATATCGCCGCCTACTTCGCCAGCCAGAAAGGCAGCGTTGGCGCCGCCGACCCGAAAGTCGTTTCTCGCGGTGAAGCACTGTTCCGCGGCGGCGACCTGGCCAAGGGCCTGCCAGCCTGCACCGGTTGCCACTCGCCGAATGGCACAGGCAACGCAGCTGCCGGCTTCCCGCACCTGGGCGGCCAACACGCTCAATACATCGCCAAGCAACTGACCGACTTCCGCAAGGAAGAAGCCGGCCGCACCAACGATGGCGACACCAAGCCGATGCAGAGCATCTCCAAAAAGCTGAGCGACGAAGACATCGCGGCAGTGTCCAGTTACATTCAAGGCCTGCACTAAGGCCGGTTGATCGAGCGTTGCGAGCGATGGACACCTCCTGCAACGTTAACGCTCGATTAATCCGTCGATGCAAGCATAAAAAGGGTGGCTTTGGCCGCCCTTTTTTGTGGCCGCTGCCGTTACACTACAGAACTCACGCCCGCCATGACCTGTCTTAAAACAGGTCGCGCGAGGCGACTAAAATTGTCCAGGAGTAAAGCATGCGTAATCTGATCATCAGCGCCGCATTCGTCGCTGCCAGCCTGTTCGGCATGACTGCCCAAGCCGCCGAAGCCCCCGCCGCCCCTTACGTCGAACTGAGCAATCCGGTTCCGGTCGCGGTGCCTGGCAAGATCGAAGTCGTCGAGCTGTTCTGGTATGGCTGCCCACACTGCTACGCTTTTGAACCAGTGATCAATCCATGGGTTGAGAAACTGCCTTCCGACGTCAACTTCGTCCGCATTCCAGCCATGTTCGGCGGCCCTTGGGACGCACACGGCCAGATGTTCCTGACCCTTGAAGCCATGGGCGTCGAGCACAAGGTTCACGCTGCCGTTTTCGAAGCGATCCAGAAAGAACACAAAAAATTGGTTACTCCAGAAGAAATGGCAGAGTTCCTGGCCACTCAGGGCGTCGATAAAGACAAGTTCCTAGCCACCTTCAACTCCTTCGCCATCAAGGGCAAAATCGTTCAGGCCAAAGAGCTGGCCAAGAAGTATGAGATTTCTGGCGTACCCACCATGATCGTCAACGGTAAGTATCGCTTCGACGTGGGCTCTGCCGGCGGTGCCGAGCAAGCCCTGCAACTGGCCGATAAACTGGTCGACAAAGAGCGAGCGGCTAACAAGGCTGCCGCCAACTAAGGGCTGCCTCTGCCATGCGCCGATGGGGTACTGAACGCATCGTTGGCCTGCATGATCCACGGGTCAACGAACATCATCTGGAGTCGACGGGCTTGCCCGCAGACAGTCGTCTGCGCTTGCTCAGTTTTAATATCCAGGTCGGCATCAGTACCGAGCGGTACCGGCATTATCTGACCCGGGGTTGGCAACACGTGTTGCCGCATACCGGGCGTGCCGACAATCTGCAAAAAATCGGCAACCTGCTGGGCGACTTCGATCTGGTCGCCTTGCAGGAAGCCGATGGCGGCAGTCTGCGCTCAGGCTACGTCAATCAAGTCGAACACCTGGCCCAACTCGGCGCCTTTCCTTACTGGTATCAACAACTCAACCGCAATCTCGGACGCCTCGGCCAGCACAGCAATGGCGTGCTCAGCCGCCTGCGCCCATGGGTGATCGAGGACCATCCGCTGCCGGGGCCCAAGGGTCGCGGGGCGATTCTGGTACGTTTCGGCGAAGGTCCGGAAGCGCTGGTGGTGGTCATGATGCACCTGGCGCTCGGTGCCCGCGCCCGCAGCATGCAACTGGCCTATATCCGCGAGTTGATTGGCGGCTATAAACACCAGGTGCTGATGGGCGACATGAACACCCATGCCAGCGACTTGCTGCAAAACTCCCCGTTGCGCGACCTCGGCCTGCTCGCGCCGCAACTGGAAGCGACCTTCCCCAGCTGGCGCCCACAGCGCTGCCTGGACCATATTCTGCTAAGCCCCACGCTGACCCTTGAAAAGGTCGAGGTCTTGGCACAGCCCATTTCCGATCACCTGCCGGTCGCGGTAGAAATTCGTCTGCCGGGTTCGCTCACGGCCGATGCATTGCCCGCGTTGAGTCCTGCCCTTCGCGGATCCCATGAATGAGCGACGAAACACAGCGCTGGAAAGAGAAATACCTTAAAAACATCGAACAACAGGAAAAGCTCGAACGTCGCTGGGACGCCCGGCTCGACCTGTTGCGCCGTGGGCTGGTGCGTAGCACGCTGGCGGCAGAAGGTACGGACCGTGCCGTCGACCAATGCATGAAGGAAATGCGCGAAGTCGTGCGTACCGATGACATGGACGCCGGTTTGGCCGCCCTGCTGCCGCGCCTGGAAAAAGCCGTACTCGATTCCGAGCAGCGCCGGGCAACCCGGGTCAATCAAACCAGCGCCGCACTGACCGCACTGGTCACGCAGCTGCAATCATTGCCGCTGCCCCGGGAAGTGAGTCGACCGCTCAAGAGCTTTGCCAAAAGGCTCGATGGAAGAGTCAGTCAGGCCCGTGAGATTCCGTTACTGCTCAGTGAACTGAGCGGCCTGCAAGGCAAAGCCTTGAACCAATTGGAGAACCCTGCCGAGCCTGAACGCCCCGGTTTTCTGCAGCGACTGTTCGGCGGTCGCGAAGCGGATGAGGACATTCCGCAAGTGGTTGCTCAAGCCGTGCACACACCGGCTGCGCAGCCTGTGGAAACGGCTGCCGAAATCGCGCCCGTCGTTCCCACACCCAACGAGGACACGCAGTCAACCGAGCAGCCGGCAATACATGCTCCTCTCCCCGACGCGGCTGCACCTGAGCCACTGGAAACTGAAGCGTCACCGGTAGTCACTGCTGAAGTGGTGGCGTTTGTCCCGCCCGTCCTTCACCCAGACACCCCATGCGCGTCCGCTGCAGAACCACACACGCCGTCAGACATTGAAGTCCTGGAAGTGCCCGCCCTTCCCGTCCTTGCGCCAGCCACTTCGGCAATCAATCCTGACGAGTTGACCCATACGGAACACACTGAACCAGAGCACTTCCTCTACGTCTTGCCCGACTCACCAGAGCCGTCCTATAGCTCCGTCGCCAAGCACATCGAAGACACGCTGCTGGGTCTTCTCGAGGACCTGACGTTACCGGAACGCCACCGCCCACAAGCTGAAGCGATGCGCGATCGCCTTCAACACGGTTTGAACTGGTACGAATTGATCCCGATCCTCGACGATCTGGCGACCTTGATGCTGGCGATCAACGACAGCGGTCAACACGAATTCGAAGTCTATCTACAGCGACTCAATGAACGCCTGGAGTCCTTCCAGAGTAACTTGCAGGCCGCCAGCGAAGGCCACGCAGACAGCCGTTCAGCGGCGCGCCAGATGGATTCGCAAATCCGCGAACAGGTCGATGGCCTGCAAAGCAGCATGCACGAAGCGGCGGACCTGGACGATCTCAAGCAGGTACTGGAGAGTCACCTTGAAGGCCTGCTCGGCACCATGGACCATCACCAGAAACAACGCGACGAGCGTGAGCAGGAGGTTGCGGCCCGGTTACACAGCCTGGCCGAACGGGTGGCGCACATGGAACAGGAAGCGCTGGGTTACCGTGAACACCTTGAAGAGCAGCGCCAGAAGGCCTTGATCGACCCGCTCACTGGCCTGCCCAATCGCGCCGCCTGGAGCGAACGCCTGGAGCACGAAATCGGCCAGTGGCAGCGGCACGGCAATACCTTGCTGCTGGCCATGCTTGATCTCGATCATTTCAAAAGCATCAACGACAACTATGGCCATCTGGCCGGCGACAAGGTGCTGAAAATCATCGCCAATGTGCTGCGCAAGCGACTGCGCGGGACTGATTTCATCGCACGATTTGGCGGCGAGGAGTTCGTTCTCATGATGCCCGGCACGGTGCCAGCAGTCGGTGCAAAACTGCTGGAAACCTTGCGCGCCGCGATCGAAGCCTGCCCTTTCCACTTCAAAGGTGAGCGAGTCACCATCACTATTTCGATGGGGCTTACAGCATTCAAACCCGGCGAACATAGCGATATGGCGCTGAAAAGAGCCGATCAGGCGCTGTATCGTGCGAAAAACGCCGGGCGCAATCGTGTGGAGGCCGGCTAACGGCCAATTGTTCCATTTTGTTTAAAACCGAGCATTTGCCGTCGGCACACAAGGCAGTACGTTACACTGTTGCATTACTGTCTTGTGTGTACTGTCTCTTGCCATGAAATATCTCGCTCTCATTGTGTCGCTGCTGTTGGCCGGTTGCGCCAGCGGCCCCCGGATCGACACCAGCCATCCTTCGGCCAATTACGACAGCCGTATCCAGTTCGTGGTGGTGCATTACACCAACGCCTCGCTAGAGCGCTCACTGCAGTTGCTGACCCATGGCGAAGTCAGCAGTCATTACCTGATTGGCGACGACAAGGGCGCCACCATCTATAAGCTGATGGATGAAAATTATCGCGCCTGGCATGCGGGTGAAAGCGAATGGCAAGGCCGGACGTGGCTGAACTCCAGCTCCATCGGCATCGAGATCGTCAACCCTGGCTTCAAAGACACTCCCACCGGGCGCCAGTGGTACCCCTACAGCGAAGATCAAGTGCAATCGTTGATCGTCCTGCTCAAGGACATCAGCAAGCGTTACCACATCAATCCCCGCGCCATCATCGGCCACAGCGACATTGCGCCGGGACGCAAGCTCGATCCCGGCCCGCTGTTTCCCTGGAAACGCCTGGCCGCCGAAGGCCTTGGTATCTGGCCAAACCAACAGGCCGTTGCGCGCCAGCAAGTACGGTTTGCCGCACAACTGCCGAGCATCAGCTGGTTTCAGGGGCAACTGGCAACGCTGGGTTATGCCACGCCACAAACCGGTGAGCTGGACGTAGCGACGCGTCAGGTACTGGCGGCTTTTCAGATGCATTTCCGCCCCTCCCGTTTCGATGGCACCCCGGACGCTGAAACCGCGGCGCTCCTGCAAGTCTTGAATCAGACAAAATAATGGCACCCGTCCGACGGTAAGAGCTTTTTCCCCATCAGCAGCTATAACTCATTGGTAATTCTTCGGATATCTATGATGGCTGTAGCTCGAGAGACACTCCGTAGCTGGTTCTATCGCCCCTGGTTTTTGGCGATACTGGCTGCTGCCCTAAGCGCGGCTATTTTGATGGCAGGCAGCCTGTTCGTAGCGATGCATCAGGTCGAACAGAGCGAAAGCGAGGAAATGAACGCTCAGGGCGAGCGTTTCCTCGCCCGCCTGGAACAGCTGTTCGGGCAGCTGCGCGAAAGCCTCGACGACCTGGAAGCCCAGCCACTGAGAGGCTGCGATGATGAAATGATCGCGACCTTGCAACAGGTCAGTTTCAATTACCGCTTTGTCTACGAAGCGGCCTACATCGATGCGTCACGCTTGTGCTCCAACCGTCCTCGCCAGGAAGGCCTTTCGCGCCTGCGACCTCCCGATATCAGAGGCCCCACCTACAGCTACTGGCTGAATACCACGACCGAGCCCGATGAAAACCGGGCCGCGCTGATGCTTGGCAGGGGCAATTTCCGGGTGGCGACGTCTCGCGGGCATTTGACGGATATGGTCGACTTGTCGCCCGGTAGCAGTTTGCTGGTGGTGCTGGACCATGGCACTCGCGCCATTCCCGTCCTGGGTGCCGCCCAAGTCTGGCCGCCGACGGAATCCTGGGCCCCCAAAAGCCGCGACGCACTGCAAGTCACGCAAACTCGTTTGATTTACCGCATGCCGACCGACAATCCGGAATACCAATTGGTCCTGATCACACCGCGCACCGGCATGCACGTGCCGGCGGTGTGGTGGTGGCTTCTTCCTGCCAGTCTCGTGTTGGGCATTATTGTCGGTTTTCTGGTGTTTCTACTGGTGCGTCAGCGCCAGTCGCTGGACGCAGAGCTACACGGAGCCATACGGCGAGGCGAGCTGCAGGTGTTGTACCAACCGATCTTCGATCTCGACAGCCGCAATTGTGTCGGTGCCGAAGCGTTGCTGCGCTGGCGAAGGCCCGACGGCTCACTGACCAGCCCCGATCTGTTTATTCCGATGGCGGAAAACACTGGCCAGATCCGGCAGATGACCGATTTCGTACTGCAGCGCCTGCTCGAGCAACTGGGTCAATTGCTACGCGCAAACCCGCAGTTGTACATCTCGGTTAACCTGGCGGCATGCGATGTGATGGTGCCACGTATTGGCCAGGTGATGGCCCGCCTGCTGTCGCTACACCGCGTCGCTGCCAAACAGATTGCCTTCGAGGTGACCGAACGGGGTTTGATCGACGTGGTGGTGGCCAGGGATAACCTGCAAGCGTTGCGCGATGTCGGGCATCAAGTGCTGATTGATGACTTTGGCACCGGCTATTGCAGCCTCGCGTACCTGCAAACCCTGCCGGTGGACTGCCTGAAGATCGACAAGGCGTTTATCGACGCCCTGGGCCATGACGCCGCCAGCAGCGGCGTGGCACCGCATATCATTCACATGGCACAAGCGCTGCAACTCAGGGTGATCGCCGAAGGCATCGAGCATGAAGCCCAGGCGGCGTTTCTAAGCAGCGAAGGGGTGAAATTCGGTCAGGGCTGGCTATTCGCTCATGCCTTGAGCGCCGTGCAGTTCATAGAACTGATTACCCGTGGGCGCCGAATGTCGGGCCGACGCATGAACGACGAACCGTGAAAACAACTTACACCGCCAGCGCCATGTAGAACTGCGTGCCCTGCCCCGGCCGTGAATAGACGCCCATCCGCCCACCATGCAACTGCACGATTTCCTTGCACAGTGCCAAACCCAACCCGGCCCCGCCCTTCTTGCGGCCGACCTGGACAAAGGGCTCGAAAATCCGCCCTTGCTGGCCATAGGCGATTCCTTCGCCGTTGTCCTCGACACTGATAATCACCCGCTCGCCGTGGCGCCGTGCCTGCAACCGAATCAGCCCTTCCCGTGCGGTATGGCGCAAAGCATTGTCGATCAAGTTGTCGAGCACCCGATCCAATTGCGGTTGATCGGCCTGCAGTCGGGGCAGCGGCCCCTGTACTTCAACCCGCAATTCAATCCCCTGCTCTGCTGCGGCTTCGGCAAAACGCGCCTGAGCCTGCGACAGTAAATCTTCGATGGAACATGGTGCCAAAGTCAGTTTCTGCAATCCGTTCTGGTAGCGAGAGAAATTCAGCAGGTCGTTGATCAATTGCATCAAGCGCTGCATTTCTTCATTCACGGTATCCAGCAAGTCGGCTTCGCGCGAATCCTGCGCAAATTTCGCCCGCTCGCGAAACAGACCGAAGGCCATGTGCATGCCGGTGACCGGCGTTCGCAACTCATGGGACGCGCGCAGGACAAACTCGCTGCGCACCCGTTCAAACGCACGCTGTTCGGTCACGTCATGCAACACCATCACCGCACCAAGGATGTGACCTTGGGTATGGCTGACCGGCGTCAGGCTGTAGGTCAGCAACCTCGACTCGCCATCGACTTCGATGCTCAAGTCTTCCGGTGCACGCTCCAGCGTTCCACCTCGCAGCACCAGTTGCAGCTGTTCATCCAGCTCGGGACGTTCGAGGGCTGCGCCCAGCCCTTGGCCGAGACGATCGGTTTCCCAACCCAACTGGCGCTGAGCCACCGGATTGAGGTGTTCAAGATGACCTTCGCGATCGATCATCAACAAGCCATCGTCGATGCTGTCGAGTACAGCTTGCAGGCGTTGTTGACCGGCGAGCAACTCGTCGACGTTGGTGGCCTGGTGTTCACGCAATGCCTCGGCCATGATCCCGAAACGCTTGGTCAGCAGATTCATTTCCACGGCGGATGAAATCGGCAGGGTCACCTCGAAATTGCCCCGGCCAATATTATCGGCGGCCTGGGCCAAGGCTTCGATCGGAGTCCCGAATCGCCGTGCAATCCCATGGGCTGTCACGAACCCGATGATCAACACGGCCAATCCCACCAACCCGAGAAGCCCGGCGATCAGCAGCGCGCGCTCCCGGGACTGGCGCTCGGTGTCATTGATGTTATCCAGTGCGCGTTTGTGTTCAGTGAGCAGACCATTGCGCAGGGTGTTGAATTTTTCCGTCAGGACGTCATTGCCATTCAATACCTTGGTGGGATCCGTGACGTGGTCGTAGGCCTGAATAAAACTGAGATAGTCATCCTTGGCCTGCCTGAACCCGTACTCACTACCATTACCGGATTGCTCGAGTGCGATACCTTCCTCGAGCAATTCCATATAGTGCTTTCTGGCCGCCTCGAATTTTTCGGCATCAGGCTTCTCGCTGACCATGACCATCAATTGATCGCCCAAGGCCTGGCGTAGTTTGAGTCCCAGGTCCAGGGTGACGAAGTTGTCGCGAACAAGCACTTCCTGAGAGCCGGCCATCTGCATCACGCTGACCAGTCCGAGCAACAGCCCCAGCAGCGCCACGGTGATCAGTGCAGAAATACTCAAAAACAGCCGAGTACGCAGCTTCATCGCCAGTCTCATCGGTCAGCAGCTCACAAGTTGTACTGCTTGCGTTTGCGGTACAGGGTCGAGGCATCAATACCCAGTGTCTTGGCTGCCTGATCCAGTGTATCCGCCGTGGCGAGCACTGCACCGATGTGGGCTTTTTCCAGTTCATCCAGGCTCAACGCCGCACCGATGCGTGGCGCATTGTTGACCGGCGCTTCGGCCATGCCCAAATGGCTGATTTCGACTCGTTCTTGCGGACAGATGATGCTTGCCCGCTCCACCACGTTGCGAAGTTCGCGGATGTTGCCGGGCCAGCGATAACCCAGCAACGCCTCGCGGGCCTCATCGCTGAAGGCCCGGGCCGGGCGCGCGTATTCCTTGACGAAACGGGCCAGGAAACGGTCGGCCAGCGTCAGGATGTCTTCACGGCGTTCGCGCAGCGGCGGCAGGTGCAACGTGATCACGTTCAGGCGATAGAGCAAGTCTTCGCGGAATCGGCCGTCGCGCACCATGTCTTCAAGGTTCTGGTTAGTCGCCGCGAGAATGCGCACATCGGCGCGGCGGGTCACCGGGTCGCCCACCCGCTCGTATTCCTTGTCCTGAATGAATCGCAACAGTTTGGGTTGTAAAACCAACGGAAAATCGCCGATCTCGTCGAGAAACAGCGTGCCACCGTCAGCCTGATTGACGCGCCCCAACGTGCTTTCGCTGGCACCGGTAAAGGCGCCACGACTGTGACCGAAAAGTTCGCTTTCCATGAGCTCGGCGGTCAAGGACGGGCAATTGATCGTGATGCAGGACTTTTTCTGACGCTTGCTCCAGCCGTGGATGGCCTGGGACAGTTCTCCCTTACCGGTGCCGGACTCCCCCAGAATCAGAATGTTGGCATCCGTGTTGGCGACCTGGCGGGCGGTTTCGAGCACCACCTTCATGGCCGGGCTGTGGGAATCCAGACCATCCTTGGGTTTACGCACCTCCCCCTCAAGGGCCTCCAGGCGAGCGGACAGCTGCCGCACTTCCAATTGCTTGGCGGTGGCCAGGCGCAATTGATCGGGGCTGCACGGCTTGACGAGGTAGTCGGCAGCCCCTGCCTGAATCGCATCGACTGCAGTGTCCACGGCTGAGTGCGCAGTGACGATCACCACCCGCATCCATGGCGCCTGGATGCGCATTTGCGCCAGGACATCCAGGCCATTGTCCTCACCGAGGCGCAAATCAAGGAAGCAAAGATCGAACACCTGACGCTGCAACAAGGCGTCGGCCTGGGCCGCGCTGGTCGCGGTGGAGACGCTATAGCCTTCATCTTCGAGGCAGTAACGGAAGGTTCGCAGGATCGCGGACTCATCGTCCACCAGCAGAATGCGGCCTTGATGCACAGTGGCTGATTCCATGTTCCTACGCTCCTTTAGTGATTATCTTGGTTAGTCCCGGATAAATCGGGCAAGTTGCATGGTCGATTCTGATCCATTCCAGCACTGGCAGGGTAGCTATCTACTGTCACCTTGCCTAATCCACTGAATAGTCTGGTTTTTTACCCAAACATCGGGTTCCAGGCGAATGCCCGCCTCCCTCTCTGACATCTGCGCTGGTCGCTCAATTCAAAAATAATCAAAGCGGCGGTGAATCTATCGTGCAATTCGCACGACCCTGCCGGGGTCATCGTGCAGGATGCGTCGCAATCGATTTGCACAAACTTTATAACTAATTGTTTTTGTTGATTTTTATTTGCAAAAAAAGCTGGCATGCCGACTGCAATGGTCTGGGTAATCAGGGCATTTAAATAACCGCCTGACAAGATCACCACCAAAGTGGGAGGAGCTACAGGATGAATAGCCACCGTGCCGCCCAAATGCGTATCTCGCCACTGCACATCCAACAAGGCTTGTTTGTTGTGCTGGCATTGCTGATCACGCTGATCGCCGGCCAACAGTTCCTTCGTTGGGAACAGAGCCAGCAGCCAGAGACGCCGCACGTGTCGATTCAACATGCAGCCCAAACCCACTTCAGCGCCGCCAGCAGCAACCTGGCTGACACCGCTCCCATGCGGATGATGGATGTCGACCAGCCTCAACCGCTGGATGAGCTGCCGCGCCAGGAGCGTTGGGTGTTCTAGGTAAACGAACTTGGCGTGCACCGCGCGCCGGGAAAAGCACCACAAGCGACACTTCTAAATAATGAAGCGTAAGGAGAATCACCATGTTGAGCTGGGCAATCACATTCTTGATCATTGCCATCATCGCTGCAGTACTGGGCTTCGGTGGTATCGCGGGCACCGCCACGGGTATCGCCAAGATTCTCTTTGTCGTGTTCCTGGTGATGTTCATCGCCTCCTTCTTCTTTGGCCGTCGCGGCCGAGGGTGAACTTTAGGGTTATGTCAAAAGACACTGGCAGCCGCCCAGCTTCTGGGCGGTAGTGCCGTCGCAAAAGCGGCGTGGTGAAGGAAGTGCGATCAGGGCATGCAGGACTGATTGATGGAACGGCTCAAAAAAATCCGCACGGGTACCGAATTTGTCATATGAAAGAAGCACCATGCTTCTTTCTACTGCGCTACCCGAGGAAGGTAGACGCATGACCATGGGGCCGGGACGTTTTGACTGTTACAGGGTCGGAGTGACCTACGGGTACAGGGAGTACCTGCGCAAGGGCCGGGTCAGGCAAAAGCTGCGACGCAAGTTCGCCGGGTCATCGGGACTCGGCGAATTTGCGGAGAGCTTCACTCGCTGCACGCATTGTCCCCCAGACAACGGCTTTTATATCCCTATGCTGTTTCCGCTAAATCCTCGCAAAAACATTACGCAGTGTTTCTTATGGTTCTTCGCGACCGTATATCGAGAAAGCTGTGAACAAATAACACTGATTTTTCGCGGCTAAACGTAGGTTTTTTCTGAATTTTTAGCCCGTGATCCTTCGCACGAAAAATACCCAACCTCCTCTGAAATGGCCGGTTCGCGGCACTTATAGCTGCCGAAATGTCGTATTCGAACCGGTTGGGACGCCAGTTTCATTTAGAAAAGCTCATGCCGATTCGGCATAGGGTAGGCGTTTACGGCATTAGACGTCGCCCCCTTGCATCGGAATAGTTGCGCCTTTTTTCGCCTGCCAGAGAGCCATAACAAGCGCTCCGGGGCTCCTTATACGGGGGCAGATGCAAACACTTTTTCGCCACAAGCGTTCCAGTGACCGCGTCTGTCTGAGTCAAACGCAAGTAAGGGTAATGATATGAAGAAGGCAAAGCTTAGCCTCGCCTGGCAGATCCTCATCGGTCTGGTATTGGGGATTGCAATTGGTGCGCTGCTCAACCATTTCAGTGCCGAAAAAGCCTGGTGGATCAGCAACGTCCTGCAACCGGCAGGCGATATCTTTATCCGTCTGATCAAGATGATCGTGATCCCGATCGTGATCTCCTCGCTGATCGTCGGTATCGCTGGCGTCGGCGACGCGAAGAAGCTCGGGCGCATCGGCCTGAAGACCATCGTCTACTTCGAAATCGTCACCACCATCGCCATTCTGGTGGGTCTGGTGCTGGCCAACGTGTTCCATCCGGGCACCGGCATCGACATGAGCACCCTGGGTACCGTGGATATTTCCAAGTACCAGGCCACGGCCGCCGAGGTTCAGCATGAACACGCGTTCGTCGAAACCATCCTCAACCTGATCCCGTCGAACATCTTCGCGGCCATGGCGCGCGGCGAGA
This sequence comes from Pseudomonas sp. C9, assembly GCF_002000165.1. NCBI lineage: Bacteria > Pseudomonadati > Pseudomonadota > Gammaproteobacteria > Pseudomonadales > Pseudomonadaceae > Pseudomonas > Pseudomonas sp. C9. The sequence continues at coordinate 2,477,027 of NZ_MPAK01000001.1, forward strand.
TGCTGCCGATCATCTTCTTCTCCGTGTTGTTCGGCCTCGGTCTGTCGAGCCTGCAATCGGACCTGCGCGAGCCGCTGGTGAAGATGTTCCAGGGCGTATCGGAAAGCATGTTCAAGGTCACTCACATGATCATGAACTACGCCCCGATCGGCGTGTTCGCCTTGATCGCGGTGACCGTGGCCAACTTCGGCTTCGCGTCCCTGCTGCCGCTGGCCAAGCTGGTGGTGCTGGTGTACTTCGCCATCGCCTTCTTCGCATTTGTGGTGCTGGGCCTGATCGCTCGCCTGTTCGGCTTCTCGGTGATCAAGCTGATCCGCATCTTCAAGGATGAGCTGGTGCTGGCCTACTCCACCGCCAGTTCCGAAACCGTGCTGCCGCGTGTGATCGAGAAAATGGAAGCCTACGGCGCGCCGAAAGCCATTTGCAGCTTCGTGGTTCCAACCGGCTACTCGTTCAACCTCGACGGCTCGACTCTGTACCAAAGCATCGCGGCCATCTTCATTGCCCAGCTGTACGGCATCGACCTGTCGATCAGCCAGCAGTTGTTGCTGGTACTGACCCTGATGGTCACCTCCAAAGGCATCGCCGGCGTTCCAGGCGTGTCCTTCGTGGTGTTGCTGGCCACCTTGGGCAGCGTGGGGATTCCGTTGGAAGGCCTGGCATTCATCGCCGGCGTCGACCGCATCATGGACATGGCCCGTACCGCACTGAACGTCATCGGCAACGCCCTCGCCGTGCTGGTCATCGCACGTTGGGAAGGCATGTATGACGATGCCAAGGGTCAGCGCTACTGGAACTCCCTGCCGCACTGGCGCAGCAAGGAAAAGCTGCCGGCAGGTGAAACCACCCGCAACTGATCACGCCCTCTGTAGGAGCATGGCTTGCCCGCGATGAACGATGACGCGGTTTAACTGATACACCGCGGCGCCCGCATCGCGAGCAAGCTTTGCTCCTACAAGAAGAGCCAAACCAAACCCCGGAGAAATCCGGGGTTTGTCGTTTCTGGCTACCCCGCTATCATTCGCCGCATCTTCCGGGGGATTTGACTGATGCTTAATGGCCTGTGGCTTGGCTTTTTCATCGTGGCGGCCGTTTCGGCGCTGGCGCAATGGCTGATTGGCGGTAACGCCGGGATCTTCGCGGCGATGGTGGAAAGCATTTTCGCCATGGCCAAGCTGTCGGTGGAAGTGATGGTATTGCTGTTCGGCACCCTCACCCTCTGGCTCGGTTTTCTGCGCATTGCCGAGAAAGCCGGGATTGTCGAGTGGCTGGCCAAGGCGCTGGGGCCGTTGTTCCTGCGATTGATGCCGGAAGTGCCGCCCGGTCACCCGGCCATCGGCCTGATCACCCTGAACTTCGCCGCCAACGGCCTGGGCCTGGACAATGCCGCCACACCGATCGGCCTCAAGGCGATGAAGGCGCTGCAAGAGCTCAATCCCAGCGCCACCGTGGCCAGCAACGCACAGATCCTGTTCCTGGTGCTCAACGCCTCCTCCCTGACCCTGCTGCCGGTGACGATCTTCATGTACCGCGCCCAGCAAGGTGCGCCGGACCCGACGCTGGTGTTCTTGCCCATCCTGCTGGCCACCAGTTGTTCGACCATTGTCGGCTTCCTCTCCGTAGCGTTCATGCAACGCCTGCGCATCTGGGACCCGGTGGTGCTGGCGTATCTGATTCCCGGCGCCCTCGTCCTCGGTGGCTTCATGGCGCTGCTGGCGACGATGTCGGCGACGGCGCTGGCCGGTTTGTCGTCCATCCTCGGCAACCTGACGCTATTCGGGCTGATCATGCTGTTCCTGGTGATTGGCGCGTTACGCAAAGTGAAGGTCTACGAAGCGTTCGTCGAAGGCGCCAAAGAAGGCTTCGACGTGGCCAAGAATCTGCTGCCGTACCTGGTGGCGATGCTCTGCGCGGTGGGCGTACTACGGGCGTCCGGCGCGCTGGATTTTGGCCTGGATGGCATTCGTCATCTGGTGGAGTGGGCCGGTTGGGACACGCGGTTCGTCGATGCCTTGCCGACTGCCATGGTCAAACCATTCTCCGGCAGCGCCGCGCGGGCGATGCTGATCGAAACCATGAAGACGTCCGGCGTAGACAGCTTCCCGGCGCTGGTGGCGGCCACGGTCCAGGGCAGCACCGAGACGACGTTCTATGTGCTGGCGGTATACTTCGGCGCGGTAGGCATCCAGCGCGCGCGGCATGCGGTGGGGTGTGCGTTGCTGGCTGAATTGGCCGGGGTGCTTGGCGCCATCGGGGTTTGTTACTGGTTCTTCGGTTAACCGAGATCCCCTGTGGGAGCGAGCTTGCTCGCGATAGCGGCGTGTCAGTCGACTCAGATGTTGCCTGTTAGACCGCAATCGCGAGCAAGCTCGCTCCCACATTTGCTCCGTGCTGGTTTCAGGGTCTCGGTGGCGGGGCGCCTTTCTGCCCTTGCTCAACCGCCCAATTCACCACCTGCACCGTCAATTGGTCACTCGCCTGGCCAAACCCGACCACGACCGCTGGCACCTTCACATCGCTCAACGGCTGGCGCACTTCGAAGCGCCGGCTGGCGAGGATTCGCTGATCGTAGCCACGCACCAGCACGGCATCCAGGCTCACGACCACGCTAGCGGTCGTGCCCTGATATTCGGTCTGAAACGACTGCAAATGGCCACCCAACTCCAGGTCCGCGTGGAAAATACTGTCATCGGTGCTCAGCAGCGGTACCCGGCCGTCCTGCTGGAAGCCGTCCAGCAGACGATTGCGCAGTAGCACCGGTGCCGGGTCACTCCAGCGTGAGCCTTTGTAGGTGCTGATCAAATCGCCTTGAGGAATTACCGCAATGTTCGGGCCGTCCAACGCATCGCTGGCGTGGAGCTTATTCAAGCGCAACGACCAGCGTTGCGGCGTGCCATGACTGGCTGACACGTTGCTCTGGGCCGAAGGCAATCGATACACATCGAACGGCTCTGGCTTGGGCAGAATCGAGCACGAACTGATCAGCGTGAAGCCGGCGAGGAGGGCGATACGAGTCAGTTTCATGGGGTGAATTCCTTATTCTTGTCGCTGCCCAGCAGGTAACCGCTGGGGTTTGCCTCCAGGCGCTGAGAGATGGCGCGCAATGAAGTCAGGGTTTCGCGCAACTCGCGAACCGCCGGGGCCAGGCCGTTGAGGCCCTGCATGCCGTTGTTGAGTGACTCCTGATTGGTGACGAGCAACTTGTTGATCGTCGCCGTGGACTGCTCCAGCGACTTCATTGCCTGTTCGGCGCTGCCGATGGCCTGCTTGCCATGGTCATTGAGCAGGCCATTGGCGTTGCGCATCAGCGCGGTGGTTTGCTCCAGCATGGTGTTGGCTTGCTTGCCCACCGACGCCAGTTGCTGCATCGCCTGACGGATATCGCCACGCTGATCGGCAATGGTGCCGGTGGTCTGTTCCAGATGCTCCAGCGTCTTGCTGATGCGCTCGACGTTTTCCGTGGAGAACAGCTGGTTGGCGTTATGCATCAACGTGTTTACGCCGGCCATCAACTCGTTGCTGTCACTGAGCAGGAGTGCGATGGGCGAGGGTGAGGCGATGATGGTCGGCAGGTTGCCGTCCTTGCCCTTGAGCGCCGAGCTCTGTGGCGTGCCGCCGCTGAGCTGGATGATCGAGGTGCCGGTCACGCCGGTCAGCGCGAGCTTGGCCTTGGTGTCCTCCTTGACCGGGGTGTCACCGCCCAGGCGAATTCGCGCCAGCACCCGGCGTGGGTCTTTGGGGTCCAGGCGCAACGTCACCACGTCGCCAACCTTGATCCCGCTGTACTGCACGGAACTGCCCTTGGACAGGCCGCTGACCGCCTCGTTGAAGACGACTTCGTAATCCTTGAACTCGGTGTCGACGCTGGACTTGGCCAGCCACAAGCCGAAGAGCAGGGCGCCCGCCACCACAATCACGGTGAACAGGCCGATCAAAACATGATGGGCTCGGGTTTCCATGTCAGACCTCATTAAGCTGTTGAGCGGCCGTCAGCGCCGCGCGGCCGCGAGGGCCATGGAAGTATTCGTGAATCCACGGATCGTCGGTTTCCGAGACCTTGTCGATGGCGTCCGCCACCAGCACTTTTTTCTGCGCCAGCACCGCCACGCGGTCGGTGATGGTGTAGAGCGTGTCGAGGTCGTGGGTCACCAGAAAAACACTCAGCCCAAGCGCGTCACGCAGGGTCAGGATCAACTGATCGAATGCCGCCGCGCCAATCGGGTCGAGGCCGGCGGTGGGTTCGTCGAGAAACAGGATGTCCGGGTCCAGCGCCAGCGCACGGGCCAGCGCCGCACGCTTGATCATGCCGCCGGATAGCGCAGCGGGGTACTTGTCAGCTGCCGACAGCGGCAGCCCGGCCAGTGCCAGTTTGACCGCCGCCAGGTGTTCGGCATCTTCACGACTCAGGCCGGCGTGTTCGATCAGGGGCAGGGCGACGTTTTCGGTCACGGTCAGCGAAGTGAACAGGGCGCCTTGCTGGAACAGTACGCCGAAGCGTCGCTCAATCATCGAGCGTTCATGTTCCGACAATGTCGGCAGGTTTTTCCCGAAAACCCTCACCACCCCTTCACTGGGCTGCCGCAAACCGATAATGCTGCGCAGCAGCACCGATTTGCCGCTGCCGGAGCCGCCGACCACGGCGAGAATTTCACCTTTGTACAAATCGAGGTCGAGATTTTCGTGCACGCTCTGACTGCCGAAGCGATTGCACAGCCCGCGGACTTCGATCACCGCCTCAGTAGGCGCTCGGGGTAAACGACTCACCAGCCCATCTCCATGAAAAACAACGCGGCCACGGCGTCAAGCACAATCACCACAAAAATCGACTGGACCACGCTGGACGTGGTGTGAGCCCCCACCGACTCGGCACTGCCGCTGACCTTGAAGCCTTCGAGGCAGCCAATCGCGGCAATCAGGAAAGCGAAAACCGGCGCTTTGACGATCCCGACCAGAAAGTGCTGAACGCCGATGTCGGTTTGCAGCAGCGACAGGAACATCGCCGGCGAAATATCCAGCGCCACCGCACACACCACGCCGCCGCCGACAATCCCCGAGACCATTGCCAGGAAGGTCAGCATCGGCAACGACACCAGCAACGCCAGGACGCGCGGCACCACCAACAATTCCATCGGGTCGAGGCCCAAGGTGCGGATGGCGTCGATTTCTTCGTTGGCCTTCATCGAGCCGATCTGCGCAGTGAACGCACTGGCGGTGCGCCCGGCCATCAGGATGGCTGTGAGCAACACGGCAAATTCACGCAAGAATGAAAAGGCCACCAGGTCCACGGTAAATACCGTCGCGCCGAAATTGGCCAACACGGTCGCCCCGAGAAACGCCACCACCGCGCCCACGAGAAACGTCAGCAGGGCGACGATGGGCGCGGCATCGAGACCGGTTTGTTCGATGTGCGCCACCATCGGCGTGATGCGCCAGCGCTTGGGACGAAACAGCCCGCGAACGATGGTTTCCAGAATCAGCCCGACGAAGCCCAGCAGTTGCAGGGTGTCTTGCCATACCGTGTCCACGGCGCGGCCAATTCGGGTCAACAATTGAATACTGACGCTGACTTCCGGTTCCTTGATCGGTACGCAGAAATTGGTCATTGAGCAGTAGATGGTTTGCAGCAACGCGCGATCGGCAGTGGAGAGCGTGCAATCGGGATGTTCGGCGGAGCGACCGAGCCGCTCGGCCCCCAGCAGCTCCACCAACAACGAGGCGCCGGCCGTATCGAGGGCGCCCAGATGATTGAGGTCGATGTGGGTGTCGTCGTTGTATTGGCCGCGAAGTTTTTCGCACAGGTGCTTGAGATCAGCGTAATGGGCGAGCGTCCAGTCACCCGTAACCCGCAGCTGTGCAGGGGAGTGAGAAGCGTCCAGTTGGACATTGCCGGCCATTGTGCTGCTGGTCATAAACTCCGTGCTTGTTCGGTAAATGCGTAGAGCTACGTAATAGCACGAACCGCGTTACTTTTCTTTGGTCGGTGTGCTGTCCGTTACGGTGAAGCGCAGCACACCGATAACCTGACCGTCTTCGGTCAGCACCCGGACCTGCCATTTACCTGCCGGGTTGCCCGGGAAGTTCTGCTTATGCGTCCAGGCGCGGTAGCCTTCCTTGCGTCCACCGTGGATATCCAGCGGGATGCGGTCAACTTCTTTACCGTTGAACTGCCACACGTGATAAATCCGCTCATCCAGGCCGCGCGGGGCGTTGATCGCGGTGTAGGCGTACAACCCGTCACCACGGATCTGCTCGGCGCTGACTTGATCCAGACTCTTGCCGGGGGTGCGGTCTTGCATTTGCGTGCTGATCGCCACGTCGGTCATCCACAGGGTCGCCGGCGGCACCCACGAACGCATGACCCAGCCGAGGCCACCGATGCCCAGCGTGATACTCAGAATCGCCAAGGCGTTGCGCACTGTACGGATCGGGAAGATCGACGCCAGGCTCGGGAACGACAGCAGCACGGCGATACCCAGCGCCCACTTGAAACTCTGGGACGTGGTGAGGTGCATGATGACAGGCAGGGCGGTCAGCAACGCGGCAAACAGCGTCAGCGTGTGCAGCGCCAGGAACGCCCAACGCCGGGGGGCCAGCCATTTGTAGTAGAGCGGGTCGGTGATGGAAATCAGCGCCGCGATACCCAGCAGACCGGTGAAGAACAATTGGCCGCTGTTCCAGGTGGTGGTGATGAAGAAGAACGGCAGGACAAAGAACAGGCTTTCCTGGTGGATCATCTGCGTGGCGTAACGCAGCAGCGGCTGGGGAATTTCGCGCTTGAAGATTTTGGCGAACAGCTTGGTCAGGCTGTTTTCCAGCATCAGCCAGACCCAACTGAGCACCATGATGATGGTGATCCAGGTCGCCAGGCCTTGCTGGCGATCCACCAGGATGAAGCTGCCGACACCGGAAATGAACCCGCCGAGCGCAATGACCCCAGGATAGCGCTTCATCAATTCCAGGATGCGCTGGACGAAAAGGGTCAGGGTCGGCATTTGGCGGTTCACATTCGTCGTAGGAAAAATCCTCGACAGGTTACCCGCCGGGGGGCGGTGTGGCGAGGCCCGCGGCCGGAGCCGGAGTCCGTGCAGCAGCTGCCGAAGGCTGCGTTCGGCTGCGCAGCAGTCGCAAATCTATTGTGTCAAATATTCCTGATACACCGTGGTGAAGGGTTTAACGACTGCTTCGCAGCCGAACGCAGCCTTCGGCAGCTGCTACTCAGTCGGCGGCGATTTTCGGTGCAAGCGCCAGCTCAGCAGTATCAGCGCAATCAGCGCCAACACCCCGCCAATCACCCAAACCAACTGGTCATCACTCATCAGTGGCTTCTCGATCCGCAAATACCCCGGTTGCAGCAACAACTCGCGCAACGCCTTGTTGGCTTCCTCCAGTGTTACGCCTTGCAGTTCTTTGGCCGGGTCAGCGAAGCGTCCGTCCTCGTAATCTCCAAGGGCACTCCAGTAATAATCGGCCAACGCGCTATTGCCCTGCACGGCCCAGGCCTGGCGGGCAATAGCCGCCTGTTTGAGACGGTTGAACGTGTCGCTGTCGAGGCCGTCCTTGAGCAACCGGGCTTTCAACTCATCGAGGACTTGTTCAGCCTCCGACACATTGTCACGCTCAAGGTCGGCGTTCAGGCTCATGAAGCCCACACCGCCAAACAGCTCGCGCTCGGCGGAAGGCCCGTAGGACAAACTGTGGACCAGGCGCATTTGGCGATACAGCGCCCAGTCCAGATAGTCCTTGAGCAGGTCCAACGTTTCGTCTTGCTGATCGTCCAGTACAGGCTCCGGCACCAGCCAGTGCAGCTTGGCCGCGCCGCCAAGGAAACCGCTACTCAGCGTGCGCTCGTGAGCGGCACTGGCGCGAATTTCCGGCAGGGGCATGTGTTCGCTCGGGTCGACCGCTTTCAACTCACCCCATGCCCGCTCCAGATAGGCCGGCAGCAATCGGTCGAGGTCGCCGACCATGATCAGGGTCATGTTGTTGGGCGCGTACCAAAGCTTGCGTACTTTCTCCAGTTGCTCGCGGGTCAGGTGATCGACTTCGGCGCGCTGCGGGCATTTGAGGCCCAGCTCCACCGCCAGTTGATTACTAGCCGTGTGACCGAGGTCCTGACGATCGAGCCAGCGTTGCAGGTGTGTGTAATGACCGCCATCTTCGCGCTCGACCACTTGCTTGGCAGCGTTGATGGCGTTGTCGTCGATTCGGGTCTGGGTCAACAGCGCCAGCAACAGGTCGAGGACCTTGCGCTGGTTTTTTGCCGGTGCCTCGATGACGAATGTCGTGTCGGCGTTACTGGTGAACGCGTTCCACTCACCCCCCAGCGCTTGCATGCGCTCTTCCAAGCCGCCTTCGCCGGTGGCATCGATACCACTGAACAGCAAGTGCTCCAGCAGGTGGGGCAGTTCTTTGTCTTCGCAGCTGAAATCATCCAGACCGACGCCGACGACCAGACGAATCGCCACATGCCCGCGCTCGGTGCCCGGCTTGAGCAGCAATTGCAGGCCATTGGGCAGCGTATAACCCTCGACCTGAAAGCGATCCAGGGCAAACGAAGGGAGTGAGCCAAGCAACAAACAGGCGAACAACAGGCAACGCATAACGAGCTTCCATACGGCGAGCGCAGTTCAACAGACTTCAGACAACGGTGGACGTTCAGGGTGAATGCGTGATGTCAGCCAAATCGTCGACCGCCAGCGCGCCGGTGTCGGACGTTTCAAGCACCACGTAAGCACTGCTGCAGAACAGCGAATTCAAACGTTTCATGTCGGCGATCAGCTCCAGATGCAACGAGCTGGTCTCGATACTTTGCACAATCTTAAGCTGCAACCGGCTGACATGGGCATGGGCCAGACGCCGCTCCTGTGCGCGAAAACGGCGTTTCTCACGCAGTAACTGGCGAGCACTTTCCTTGTCAGCGCTCAGGAACACCGACAATCCTAGCCGCAAATTGGAGATCAACTGACGTTGCAATCCTGACAACTCCTCCAGCCCGACCTCGGAAAAGGACCGGCGGTGTGAGGTTTTCTGCTGCTGAACCTTGCGCAGCATGCGTTCAATCAGGTCGCTGGCGAGCTTGAGGTTGATCGTCAACTCAATGATTTCTGCCCAGCGCCGGCTGTCCTGGTCGCTGAGGTCTTCGCGGGGCATTTGCGCCAGATAGAGCTTGATCGCGCTGTAGAGCGCGTCGACATCATCGGTCAGACGACGCACTTCCTGGGTAACGGCCGTTTGCTTGCCATTCAACACATCGAGCATCGCTTCCAGCATGTTGTCGATCAGATCGCCCATGCGCAGGGTTTCCCGGGCCGCATTGGCCAGCGCCAGGCTCGGTGTGACCAGCGCGGTGAGATCGAGATGGCGGGGTTTGGCGGTTCCGTTGACTTCCGGCCGCTCTGGCAACAGCCAGGCGCACAGCCTGGCCATCGGACCGACGGTCGGCAGCAGGATCAAGCAGCGGACGCTGTTGTAGAGCAAGTGAAAGCCAATGACTGTTTCCTGGGGACTGAAGTCCAGGCTATCGAGCCAGTGTACCAATGGGTTCAGCACCGGAATGATCAACAACAGGCCGATCAGTTTGTACAACAGGCTGCCCAGCGCCACTTGGCGCCCGGCGGGGTTCTGCATGCTGGTACTGAGGAACGCGAGAACGCCGCTGCCAATGTTGGCGCCAATCACCAGACCGATGGCCACCGGCAAGCTGATCACCTTGGCACCGGCCAGGGTCGCGGTCAGCAGCACGGCGGCCAGGCTCGAGTAGGAGATCATCGCGAACAATGCGCCGACCAGGGCATCGACCAAAATGTCGCCGGTCAGCGAGGCGAAGATCACTTTTACCCCTTTGGCGTGGGTGATCGGCGCAGCAGCCTCCACAATCAGTTGCAACGCCAGAATGATCAGCCCAAGGCCAATCGCCACGCGCCCCATCTGCCCGAGTCGGGTCTGTTTGCGCGACAGAAATAAAATCACCCCGACAAAGATCAGCAGCGGCGACAGCCACGACAGGTCCAGGGTCAGCACCCGCGCCATCAGCGCCGTACCAACATCCGCCCCGAGCATGGTTACCAGTGCCGGAGTCAGCGCCATCAGGCCCTGGCCGACAAACGAGGTGACCAGCATGGCGGTGGCGTTACTGCTCTGGACCATCGCGGTCACCGCGATCCCGGAGAGAAACGCCAGCCAGCGCTTGGACATGTTCTGGCCAATCACATGGCGCAGGTTGGACCCGTAGACCCGCAAAATGCCGGTTCGGACAATGTGCGTGCCCCAGATCAACAAGGCCACGGCCGATAACAAATTGAGCAGGGTGAGCATAAAGGCCCCCTGTGATGGTCGCGCCCCAGCGGGGCAAGTTGACGGTACCGCGCGTTTTTCTACGTTCTGTACTTAAGCTGTAGTTGGCTAACGGTCTGAGCGCCAGCATTACATAGCCAAGGAAGTGATTGAAACAAAAGTGTCATGAAAACGGTTTTATGCAGGCGTGAAAAAGGGGCCCGAAGGCCCCTTTTTCTATCGCATGACAATCGGGTTATTGGCCCGGAATGTCCTTACGCAGTTTCACCGGATCTTGCTGCTTCTTCTTTTTCGCAATCGCGGTGCGCATCTTGATGTTGATCGCTTCAACCGCCAGCGAGAACGCCATGGCGAAGTAGACGTAGCCTTTTGGTACGTGTACGTCCAGGGACTCGGCAATCAGCACGGTACCGACGATCAACAGGAACGACAGCGCCAGCATTTTCAGCGACGGGTGTTTGTCGATGAACTCGCTGATGGTGCCGGAAGCCCACATCATCACCAGTACGGCAACGACGATCGCCGCGACCATGACCGGAACATGGGAGACCATGCCGACAGCGGTGATCACCGAATCCAGCGAGAACACGATGTCGATGATCGCGATCTGCACGATGGTGTAGAGGAAGTTGCCGCCCTTGCCGCTCGGTTCCTCGTTGGTTTCGTCTTCGCCTTCCAGCGCGTGGTACATCTCTTGCGAGCTCTTCCACAGCAGGAACAGACCACCGAAGAACAGAATCAGGTCGCGGCCGGAAATGCCCTGGCCAAACACCACGAACAGGTCCGCCGTGAGGCGCATGACCCAGGTGATCGACAGCAGCAACAGGATCCGCGTGATCATGGCCAGCGCCAGACCGAAAATCCGGGTGCGCGCCTGCATGTGCTTGGGCATGCGGCTGACCAGGATCGAAATCATGATGATGTTATCGATGCCCAGAACGATTTCCAGGGCGGTCAGGGTAAAGAAGGCAACCCAGATTTCAGGGTTGGTCAGCCATTCCATGTGTATTCCTTTGAGCGATTGTTAAACCGCAACGGGCCCAGGCTTCAAACCGCGAAGCCGGGACCCGTTGTGGTGAGTCTTGGGCTTATAGAGTGCTGAAGAGCGGAAAAATCCCCATCAGCAACGCTGCAACCAGTATGCACATGCACACCAACACTGCCCATTTCAGGGTAAAGCGCTGATGGTCACCGAATTCGATACCGGCCAGAGCCACCAACAAGTAGGTCGATGGTACCAGCGGGCTCAACAAGTGGACGGGCTGACCGACGATCGAGGCACGTGCCATTTCAACTGCGGTTATACCGTAATGACTGGCGGCTTCGGCAAGTACTGGTAACACGCCGTAATAAAAAGCGTCGTTCGACATGAAAAACGTGAACGGCATGCTCACCAGCGCAGTAATGACTGCCAGGTACGGACCGAGGAATTCAGGGATGACCGCCAACAGGCTCTTGGACATCGCATCGACCATACCGGTGCCGGTCAGGATACCGGTAAAGATACCGGCCGCGAAGATCAGGCCGACCACCGAGAGAACGCTACCAGCGTGGGCCGCAATGCGATCCTTCTGCTGTTGCAGGCACGGGTAGTTAACGATCATCGCGATACTGAACGCCACCATGAACAGCACTGGCAGCGGCAACAGGCCGGCGATCAGGGTGCACATCAGCGCCAGGGTCAGGAAGCCGTTGAACCAGATCAGCTTCGGACGACGTGCATCCGGGAACTGCGAAACGCTGATTTCACTGTGGTCGATTTCATCGCCGACCAGGTGCAATTCACCCAGGCGAGCACGCTCGCGCTTACCGTAGAAGTAGGCAATCGCCAGGATCGCCACCACACCGGCCAGCATGGCTGGAATCATCGGTACGAAGATATCGGACGGGTCCACATGCAGTGCACTGGCCGCACGTGCGGTCGGGCCACCCCACGGGGTCATGTTCATCACGCCACCGGCGAGGATGATCAGACCGGCCATGATCCGCGGGCTCATGCCGATGCGGCTGTAGAGCGGCAGCATCGCGGCCACGCAGATCATATAAGTGGTCGCGCCGTCACCATCGAGGGAAACAACGAGCGCCAGAACGGCGGTGCCGACCGAAACTTTCAACGGGTCGCCCTTGACCAGTTTGAGGATCTTGCGCACGGCCGGGTCGAACAGGCCGGAGTCGATCATCAGGGCGAAGTACAGAATGGCGAACATCAGCATCACACCGGTCGGCGCGAGCTTGGTGATGCCTTCGAGCATCATCGGACCGATCTTCGGTGCAAAACCGCCAAACAGGGCAAAGAGGATCGGGATGATGATCAGGGCGATCAGCGCGGACAGGCGCTTGGTCATGATCAGGAACATGAACGTGATGACCATGGCAAAGCCAAGGAAAGTCAGCATGGGAATACTCCAGGCGTAGCGCGGCGAGGGGAAATGGGCGAACCGGGTGGGGTCAGCGCAGAACGGGGAGCACGAGGCGTACGGACGGAGTGACAGCGAAGCGGCGGGTAGCAGAGAACATCAGGATCACCATTGTTGTTGTTAAATGGGCCGTGCGAGCGATAAAACACTCATTGGCCAACCGGTCTGTTGCCGGCAGTGGGGCGATCCTAATCGGGGAAGCTTTCAGCCAGCTTTCGCCGATGAAAGCTTTGCGCGGATGTGCGACCGGTCGTCGGACGGGTTCAAAGCCCCTGAATACGGGGCAGGAGGCGAAATATGGGTGAAATTCATACAGGCGGATGCCACTGCGGACACATACGCTACCAATTCAGCGGGCCGCTGCACGACATCGCCCACTGTCATTGTTCGATTTGCCGAAGGGTCAGCGGCGGGATCGTGACCACCTGGATCACTGTGCCGACATCGGCGTTTGAATGGGTGAACGGCACACCGGCGCAGTACGATTCTTCAACAACCGGCGTACGTTACTTCTGCCCGAATTGTGGGGCGCAACTGGCGTTTATGACCCGTCTCAGCCCGCAGAGCATCGACCTGACCATCGCCACCCTCGACCACCCGGAGCAGGCCCCGGCCGAGCGGCATATCTGGATGGACAGCCGCTTGCCCTGGTTGCACCTGGACGAGCACTTGCCGGGCGAAGCCGAAGAAAGCCTCTGATCAAAAAATAGACAGATCCAGCGGCCGGATTGCACCCATCCAGATCGCGTGCTCGGTGTGGTCGAGCAAGTCGTCGCCGGTGTCCGGGTGCAGGAACACCACCAACCCCTTGCGGTTGAGGGCCAGCCACGGCAATACATCGCCGATGAGTTCGGGGCCGAACGCCAATTGGCAGCTCCAGTCCGGGTGCGGGCCGACCAGGCGTTCATGCACGCGGCCCATCTTCAGCGGGAACAACTGCGCCGCCTGCTCGCACAAGGCCCGTGCCTGGTCGACCGTCCCGGCATCGAAATAAACGTGGGCGTGATAACCCTTGATCGGTTGCATCTGAATCCCTCAAATCCTGTTCGAACCCTCGACGATCCCCGCAGGTCACACGTCATATACTCAAGGGAGGAGGAGTCTCAGCCATGAAAAACGCGGAAACCCCGGTGGTCAAAGTAGTGCTTTATGGTGCCATGAGTAGCTTGGGCAGTGCGCTGATTGCGCAAATGCTGCGCCGCCAACATGAAGTGATCGCCATTCTGGATGACCTGACGGCGCTGGCGCCGCGCCCGGGCCTTCGAACTAAAACCGGTGACCTGTTCGAGGCACAACGCGTTAAACAAAGTGTGGCGGGCTGCTCGGCCGTCATCTGCCTGTTAGACGCACCCGGGTTGCCTTTCAACAGCGAATACGTGGAAAAAACCATCGTGGTGGGCCCGGTCGAACAAGTGCTGGCGGTGGATGCACTGATCGACGGCATGCAAGCCGCCGGGGTGCACCGGCTGTTTCTGGTGGGCGATTTTGAAGTGCTGGATGATTCAGAAACAGAGGATCAGCTGCAACTCCACGCCGCCGAAGAAATCCGCGAGTCGCTACAAGCCAGTGCCTTGAAGTGGACCCTGGTGAATGCGCCACGCGGGGTGCCCGGGTTGAGCATCGAACATTTCAGCCATGTCTCCAGCCATCTGGAGCCGGGGCTGGCCGAACCGCTGGAGCGTCTGAACCGGGTCGCGGTGGGCATCGCCGATGAGCTAAAGCTGAACCTGCACATCCGTGAACACGTGAACTTCATCGCCACCGATCCTAAATAGCGATGGAAGGCAGCGCCAGGCCATTGAGCGATTGCGCGCTGCTGGCCTGCTCGGCCATCAACCAGTCCACAAACTGGTGAATCAACGCCCCGCGCCGTTTGCGCTGGGGCACGACCACGTAATAGCCGAGGCTGGACATCGCCGATTCCGCGACGGGACGACACAACAAACCCTGCGCCAGCAAGTTATCCACAAGGTGCCGCCAGCCGATCGCCACGCCCTGGCCGCCAATCGCCGCTTGAATCAGCAGCGTGTAATTGTCGAAGCGCAGTTGCCCCGGCGCCGGCGCCGAAGTTATCCCCAATTGACGAAATACACCGCTCCAGTCGAACCAGTTGCTGCTGTGTTCTCCCCGCAAGTGCAGCAAGGGAAATTCCAGCAGCGACTTGGCCGGCAAGGGCAGGGGCCGATCCTTGAGCAACAGCGGGCTGCACACCGGAAAGACTTCTTCGCTGAACAGCCAATGGCTTTCACCCTGTTTGAAACGCCCATCGCCAAACAACACCGCCACATCGATATCCGTGCGCAGCATGTTGTGACTGCGCTCGCTGGTGACCAGGCTCACATCGACGTGCGGATTGGCGGCATGGAAGCGGTGCAGACGTGGCATCAGCCAGTACGCGGCGAAGGCAAAGTCGGTCGCCACTTGCAACACTTCATGTTGCTGTTGTGCGCTGATTGCGCTCAATCCTGCGTCGATATTCTGCAAACCGAGCTGAACCTGATCAAAAAGTATGGCCCCGGCCTCGGTCAGTTCGATACCTCGGTAGATGCGGTCGAACAGCCGCGTGGCGAGTTGCTCCTCCAACCGTTTGATCTGCTGGCTGACCGCCGGCTGCGTCGTGCCAAGCTCCACCGCCGCAGCGGTAAAGCTGCGATGGCGGGCCGCCGCTTCAAAGGCCCGCAGCAGGTCCAACGACAAGTCACCAAGGGCGTCATACATAAGCTGTGCTAATCCTAGTCATTGCCTGGCGTGGGCTTTACCACAATATGCGTGGGTTACATGCTCGATCGCAGCACTCTCGCATAAATATTCACTATGGAATGCCGCGATCACATGAAGCGCAAGAACATTCTTTTCATCATGGCCGATCAAATGGCCGCGCCAATGTTGCCGTTCTACGGTCCTTCGCCCATCAAACTGCCGAATCTGAGCCGCCTCGCCGCCGAAGGCGTGGTGTTCGACGCTGCTTACTGCAACAGCCCGCTGTGCGCGCCGTCGCGTTTTACCCTGGTCAGCGGCCAATTGCCGAGCAAGATCGGCGCGTACGACAACGCGGCCGATTTCCCCGCCGATGTGCCGACCTATGCCCACTACCTGCGTCGACTCGGTTATCGCACGGCGCTGTCCGGCAAAATGCACTTTTGCGGCCCGGACCAACTCCACGGCTACGAAGAGCGCCTGACCAGCGATATTTACCCGGCTGATTACGGCTGGGCAGTGAATTGGGATGAACCGGACGTGCGTCCTAGCTGGTATCACAACATGTCGTCGGTGCTGCAAGCCGGGCCGTGCGTGCGCACCAATCAGCTGGATTTCGATGAGGAAGTGGTGTTCAAGGCCCAGCAATACTTGTTCGACCACATCCGCGAGGACGGCGACCAACCGTTCTGCCTGACCGTTTCGATGACCCACCCACACGATCCGTACACGATTCCCAAGGCTTTTTGGGATATGTACGACGACGCCGACATCCCGCTGCCCGAAACACCGGCGCAAACAGAACTCGATCCGCACGCCCAGCGTTTGCTCAAGGTTTACGACCTGTGGGACAAGCCATTGCCTGTGGATAAAATTCGCGATGCGCGCCGCGCCTACTTTGGTGCTTGCAGCTATATCGACAGCAACGTCGGCAAACTCCTGCAAACGCTTGAAGAAACGGGGCTGATCGACGACACGATCATCGTCTTCTCCGGTGACCATGGCGACATGCTCGGCGAACGCGGGCTCTGGTACAAAATGCACTGGTACGAAATGGCTGCACGAGTACCGCTGCTGATCAGCGCGCCAGGGCAGTTCGGGGCAGGGCGAGTCAGCGCGGCTGTTTCCACCGCCGATCTGCTGCCCACCTTCGTAGAACTGGCTGGCGGCTCACTGGAACCTGGCTTGCCGCTGGACGGTCGTTCGCTGGTTTCGCACCTGCAAGGGCAGGGCGGTCACGACGAAGTGTTCGGCGAATACATGGCCGAAGGCACCATCAGTCCATTGATGATGATCCGTCGCGGCGCCTACAAATTCATCTACAGCGAAGACGACCCTTGCCTGCTCTTCGACGTACACAACGACCCGCGAGAACAGGAAGAACTCAGCCAGTCACCGCAACATCGTTCTTTTTTCGAAGAATTTCTTGCCGAAGCCCGGGCCAAATGGAACATCCCGGCGATTCACCAACAGGTGCTCGCCAGCCAGCGACGCCGGCGTTTCGTTGCCGATGCGCTGACCCTCGGCAAGCTGAAGAGCTGGGATCACCAGCCGCTGGTGGACGCCAGTCAGCAGTACATGCGCAACCACATCAACCTCGATGATCTGGAGCGCAAAGCACGTTATCCACAACCCTGCCAAAACCAATAATCTCAAGGGGAAGTCCATGCAAAAGTTATCCACAGCACTGACGGTCGGGCTGCTGGCTCTGGGCAGTGCATCGGCGTTCGCCGATCAGAGTTGCGAGACGGTAAAAATGGCCGACCCGGGCTGGAGCGACATCGCCGCGACCAACGCCATCACCGGGTTTCTGCTGGATGGCATGGGCTACAAGGCAAAAGTCGACACCCTCGCGGTGCCCATCACCTTCGGCGGCCTGAAGGATGGCCAGGTCGATGTGTTCCTGGGTAACTGGATGCCGGCCCAGCAGGGTTTTTACGACAAGTTCGTGGCCACCGGTGATGTCACGCAATTGGCGAAAAACCTCGACGGCACCGAATTTACCCTCGCGGTTCCGGATTATGTGTGGGACGCGGGTGTGCATAACTTTGCCGACCTGAATAAATACGCCGACAAGTTCGACCATAAAATCTACGGCATCGGCTCCGGCGCCCCGGCGAACATTTCGCTACAGGAAATCATCAAGAAGAATGATTTCGACTTGGGCCAATGGAAACTGGTGGAGTCCAGCGAGCAGGCGATGCTGGCCGAAGTGTCTCGCGCCGTGAAAAAGCAGAAATTCGTGACCTTCCTCGGCTGGACCCCGCACCCGATGAACGTGCAGTTGAAAATGCACTACCTCAAGGGTGGCGAAAAGTATTTCGGTGACACCGGCAGCGTCCATACCCTGACCCGCAAGGGCTACGCCGAAGCCTGTCCGAATGTGGGTAAGTTGCTGACCAACCTGAGCTTCACCCAGGACATGGAGAACAGCATCATGGCCGAGGTGGTGAACAAGAAGGTCAGCAATGCGGAGGCGGTCAAGGCGTGGATCAAGGCCAATCCAGCGGTGCTGGATAAATGGCTCGATGGCGTGAAAACCGCCGATGGCAAGGACGCGTTGCCGGCGGTAAAAGCCAAACTCTGAACCCCCGCCACCGATCGTTCCCACGCTCTGCGTGGGAATGCATCCCGTGACGCTCCGCGTCACATCTCCAAGCGGACGCAGAGCGTCCATGGCGGCGTTCCCACGCGGAGCGTGGGAACGATCGGCGGCTAGTCCTGCTACCCTTGCGCAAAAACCCACCCGAGAGGACCCATGGCCTTCCCCAGCCGCCATTCACTCTTTCCCTTTCTCAGTTGGTTGCCCCGGCAAACCCGCGCCAGCGTTGGTCGTGACCTGATCGTCGGCCTCAGCGGCGCGATTCTCGCGTTGCCGCAGTCCATTGCCTACGCACTGATCGCCGGTCTCCCACCTGAATACGGGTTGTACGCGGCCATCATCCCCGTGTTGATCGCCTGCTTGTGGGGTTCCTCGTGGCATTTGATCTGCGGTCCTACAGCGGCGATCTCCATTGTCCTGTTCGCCAGCGTCAGTCCTCTGGCCGTCCCCGCGTCACAGGACTACATCACGCTGATTTTGCTGCTGACACTCCTGGCCGGCGTTTTCCAGTGGCTGTTGGGCCTGCTGCGTTTCGGCGCCTTGGTGAATTTTGTCTCGCATTCCGTGGTGCTGGGTTTCACCCTCGGTGCGGCGGTGGTAATTGCCATCGGCCAGTTGCCGAACCTGTTGGGCCTGGACTTGCCCAGCCAGGCCACGGCGCTCGACAGTTTCCTGATGCTGTTCAAGCACCTCGGCGCCCTGGATAAACCGTCGTTGGCGCTGGGGCTGGCGACGGTTGTTGTCGGCGCGGTGCTGAAATCATTGCTGCCTCGCTGGCCGACGCTGTTGATCACGCTGGTCCTCGCCGGGCTGCTGGTGTGGCTATGGCCCTCCATGTTCGGCCATGTGAAATTGGTCAGCGCATTTGTCGGGCGCTTGCCACCCTTGAGCCCCCTGCCGCTGGATCTGGACCTTATCCTGCGTTTGCTGCCGAGCGCGGTGGCAGTGGGCATGCTGGGGCTGGTGACCAGCCTGTCGATTGCCCGCTCGTTGTCGGCCCGCTCCCAGCAGTTGCTCGACGCCAATCAAGAAGTTCGCGCCCAGGGCTTGTCCAACATTGTCGGTGCGTTTTTTTCCGGTTCGCTGTCCGCCGGCTCCTTCACCCGCTCGGGCCTGAGCTATGAAGCCGGCGCCTGCTCACCCATGGCCGGGGTGTTCTCGGCGGTGTGGGTCGCGCTGTTCGCCATCTTCGGCGCCGGGTTGATCGCCCACATCCCGATCCCGGCCATGGCCGGCAGCATTTTGCTGATCGCCTGGGGATTGGTGGACCATCGCGGGATTCGTGCCCTGTTGCGCGTCAGCCGTGCCGAATTCGCGGTCATGGCCCTGACCTGTGTCGCCACGTTGCTGCTGGAGTTGCAGACGGCGATTTATGCCGGGGTGCTCGCCTCGTTGTTCTTCTACCTCAAACGAACCTCGCAACCGCGCGTGCAGCATTCGCGCGATGGGGATGAAGACATTCTGCGGGTGGGCGGTTCGATTTTTTTCGGCGCCAGCCATTACCTGCAGGTGCGCCTGCAACGCCTGCACGGTGCGCGCGTCGTGATCGAGGCGCAGCAGATCAACTTCATCGATTACTCAGGGGTGGAAATGCTGCATCAGGAAGCGCGGCGGCTGCTCAAGCAGGATCGCAGCCTGACCCTGCGACGCGCGCGGCCGCAGGTGGTGGACGAATTGAGGAAGCTGGAAGGGGCCGACAAGTGCCCGATCCGGTTTGAAGACTGAAACACGCCTTTGTAGGAGCAAGGCTTGCCCGCGATAAACGATAACGCGGTATGCCTGAGACACCGCGGCGCCTGAATCGCGGGCAAGCCTTGCTCCTACAAAGTTATATGGCGAGCTGGCGGCGCAGTTCGGCCAGCACTGGCGCCGTATCCGGGCGCACACCGCGCCATAGGAAGAAGGCTTCTGCCGCCTGTTCAGCGAGCATGCCCAAACCATCCATCGACACCGCCGCGCCATGCTCCGTGGCCCAACGGCAGAACGAAGTCGGCTCCTTGCCATACATCATGTCGTAGCAAACGGTTTTGCCCGGCTCAATCAAACTGCCGGAAATCGGCGGCACGTCACCCGACAGGCTCGCCGACGTCGCATTGATGATCAGGTCCACCGACTCTTTCAACCAGTCGAAACTACTGGCCGAGACCGGGCCCAGGTCTGCGAACAACTCCGCCAGTAACTCGGCTTTTTCCACGGTGCGGTTGGCGATCACCAAAGAGGCCGGTTGTTCGGCCAGCAACGGTTCCAGAGCGCCGCGCACTGCGCCACCCGCCCCCAGCAACAGGATGCGTTTGCCCTTGAGGCTGAAACTGGCGTTGACCGTCAGGTCCCGCACCAGACCGGCGCCGTCGGTGTTATCACCCAGCAGGCTGCCATCGACGAGCTTGCTCAAGGTGTTTACCGCACCGGCCCGCTGTGCCCGCGCCGTCAGGCTATTCGCCAGCCGATAAGCCTCTTCTTTGAACGGTACGGTCACGTTGGCGCCGCGACCTTCGAGGAAAAATGTCCGGGCGCAGGTGGAGAAGTCGTCAAGTGGCGCCAGCAGCGTGTTGTAGTCCAGCTTTTGCGCGGTCTGCTCGGCGAACAGGCGATGGATCAGAGGCGACTTGCTATGGCCAATCGGGTTACCGAATACAACGTAACGGTCCATAAGAACTCCTCGTTCAGGCCTCGGCCAACCAATCGCGGTCTTGCAGGAAGTACTCGGTCAGGCGGGCTTCTTCGCTGCCTGGTTCGGCTTTCCAGTCATAGCCCCAGCGCACTTGCGGCGGCAGGGACATGAGGATCGACTCGGTACGCCCGCCCGATTGCAGGCCGAACAAGGTGCCACGGTCGTAGACCAGGTTGAACTCAACGTAACGGCCACGACGGAATTCCTGGAATTCACGCTGCTGGGCGGTGAACGCATCGTGTTTGCGGCGCTGCACGATCGGCAGATAAGCGTCGATGTACGCATCACCGATGGCGCGCATGAACGCGAAGCTGGTGTCGAAGTCCCACTCGTTCAAGTCATCGAAGAACAGGCCGCCGATGCCGCGCGGCTCGTGACGATGCTTGATGTGGAAATAGCTGTCGCACCAGGCTTTGTAGCGCGAATAGACGTCCGGGCCGAACGGCGCGCAGGCCTGCTCGGCGACGCGGTGCCAATGCACGCAATCGTCTTCATTGCCGTAATAAGGGGTCAGGTCGAAGCCGCCGCCGAACCACCAGACCGGTTCTTCACCTTCTTTTTCAGCGATGAAAAAGCGCACGTTGGCGTGGGAAGTGGGTACGTGCGGGTTGTGCGGATGAATCACCAGCGACACGCCGAGGGCTTCGAAGCCACGCCCGGCCAGTTCTGGCCGATGAGCGCTGGCAGAAGGCGGGAGGCCGCTGCCGAAAACGTGGGAAAAGTTGACACCACCCTTTTCGATCACTGCACCGTTTTCGATCACTCGCGTGCGACCGCCGCCACCGGCAGGCCGGGTCCAGGCGTCTTCGACGAAGCGTGTGCCGCCGTCTTCAGCTTCGAGGGCCGCGCAAATGCGGTCTTGCAGGTCGAGCAGGTAGGCTTTTACGGCCTCGGTGCGGGTCGTCATGTCATCACCTTGAATCGGGCAAAACTACGCGGCGCTCCATCAGAGCGGGGACCGGCGCAAATGGGCGCGTAGCATAACATCGCAGACAGGCCTGCCGCAGTTGACGAAGATCAGGGTTAGGAGTTCGATAGGGCGCTTCGCGCTACAACCCCAGTAGCTAAGACCTAAGGAGAGTTCTGATGGCCAAGCGTATCCAGTTCCGCGCCCATGGCGGCCCCGAAGTGCTCGAGTATGTCGATTACCAACCCGCCGAGCCCGGCCCGCATCAGGTCCGCGTCACCAACAAGGCCATCGGCCTGAATTTCATCGATACCTATTACCGCAGCGGCCTCTATGCACCACCCGCCCTGCCATCGGGTGTGGGTTCGGAAGGCGCGGGCGTGGTCGAGGCAGTGGGCAGCGAAGTCACACGCTTCAAGGTCGGTGATCGCGTGGCTTACGGCAGCGGTCCGTTGGGCGCCTACAGCGACGTTCATGTGTTGCCCGAGGCCAATCTGGTGCTTCTGCCGGACGCCATCAGCTTCGAAACGGCGGCCGGGGTCATGCTCAAGGGCCTGACCGTGCAGTACCTGCTGCGTCAGACCTATGAACTCAAGGGTGGCGAAACCATTTTGTTCCACGCTGCCGCCGGTGGCGTTGGCTCCCTGGCTTGCCAATGGGCGAAGGCGTTGGGCGTGAAGTTGATCGGTACGGTCAGCTCGCCCGAGAAAGCCGCGCTGGCCAAGGCCAATGGCGCCTGGGCGACCATCGATTACAGCCATGAAAACGTCGCACAACGCGTACTGGAATTGACTGACGGGAAGAAAGTGCCGGTGGTGTATGACGGCGTTGGTAAAGACACCTGGCTGACATCGCTCGATAGCGTTTCGCCAAGGGGGTTGGTGGTGAGCTTCGGCAATGCGTCCGGCGCGGTGGACGGGGTAAACCTGGGGATTTTGTCGGCCAAAGGCTCGCTGTACGTAACCCGGCCAACGCTGGCGACTTACGCCAACAATGCCGAGAACTTGCAGCGCATGGCCGATGAACTGTTCGAGATGATCATCAGCGGGAAGCTGAAGGTGGACATCAGCCAGACGTTTGCCTTGGAAGACGCGGCGAAGGCGCAGACCGAATTGTCGGCGCGGCGCACGACGGGTTCGATAGTGCTGCGGCCATAAGACATTCGATGTCAGTCAGGACCTCATCGCGGGCAAGCCCGCTCCCACAGGTCCGAGTCGTACACAACTTATGTGAACGACCGAAACCTTGTGGGAGCGGGCTTGCCCGCGATGAGCGATGACGCGATCTTAGTCCGGGCGCACAACGTGCCCGGTCGCGAGATCTCGAATCACGCTCGGGTTCTTTCGCCCCCCCAGATTCCCGCCCAACACCAAATCCAGCTCTCCGCGGAAGTACTGCTCCACGCGAAGCCGCGTGCGCGCCGCTGGCCGGCCCTGCGGGTTGGCCGAGGTTGATACCAGAGGCCCTACCAGCGCGCATAAATCGCGCACCAGCGGATGATCGCTGACCCTGAGCGCCACCGTTTCATGCACCCCGGTGATCCACTGCGGCAACAGATTCTGATGCGGCACCAGCCAGGTGTTCGGCCCCGGCCAGGTACTGGCCATGCGGTCCATCCACAGTTCCGGGAAGTCTTCGAAGAGGAAGTCGAACTGACGAATGTTGTCGGCAACCAGAATCAGGCCCTTCTCCATAGACCGACCCTTGAGCATCAGCAGACGATACACCGCTTCTTCGTCCCACGGATCGCAACCCAGCCCCCAGACCGCTTCGGTCGGATAGGCAATGACCGCCCCTGCGCGAACGGCTTGCGCGGCTTGTTGCACACGCCAACTGTTGACCATGAAAAACTCTCCAGAATAAGGCTCTGCGCAGTTTACCGATCTTCCTTATAAAACCTAGCTCACCCGCGCAAACCAACGCCCGCTTTCGCAGATTGCGCGACCGTCCATCTCCAGCTCCGTCAGCGCGGCCAGCACTTTGGACAACGCCCAGCCGCTGGAGACGGACAACGCCTCACTGGTGTGCGGCGCGGCGTGCAACAGTATGAGCAACGGATGGGTCACCGAGGGTTTCTCGCTGGATAACGGCAACCGTTGCCAGCCACGCAAGGCTTCGAGGATATGTTCGACAGTTTCCACCAGTATCGCACCGTCACGGATCAGCCGATGGCAGCCCTTGGCGCCTGGGTGATGAATCGACCCGGGAATCGCATAAACCTCCCGACCTTGCTCCCCTGCCAGTCTCGCCGTAATCAACGAACCACTGGCAACGCTGGCCTCGACCACCAGCACGCCGAGCGACAAACCGCTGATGATTCGATTGCGCCGGGGGAAGTTGCTGGCGGTAGGGCCGGCGTCCAGCGGGAACTCCGAAAGCACTGCGCTCCCCGACGCAATCATGGCGTCAGCCAGACGTCTGTTGCGCTGTGGATAAAACTTTTCAAGTCCCGTGCCAAGCACCCCGACCGTTCGCCCGCCCACATCCAGAGCGGCTTGATGCGCGGCGGCATCAATACCCAGCGCCAGACCGCTGGTGATGACAAAACCGGCCCCCGCCAGGCTGCGGGAAAACGCGGCGGCGGTGTCCATGCCCGGACGCGAGGCGCGACGACTGCCGACCATCGCCAGCTGCGGTTTCTCCAGAATCCCGGGGGCACCTGCAACGAACAACAATGGCGGCGCATCACTGATTTCTGCGAGCAGCGCCGGGTAGTCAGGTTGGTCCCACATCAATAAATGCTGGCCCGGACGCTCTAGCCAGGCCAATGCGTGGCTGGCGCCATCACGTACTTCATTGGTACGGCGAGCTTCGGCGCACGCCAATGGCAAGCCCAGCGAACGCCAGGCACTGGCCGGCGCGCTGATGGCTTTTGAGGCCGAGCCGAAGGCTTCGAGCAGTTTTTTGAAACGCGCCGGGCCGAGTTCAGGCAAACGGTGCAAACGTAAACGAGCTTCCAGCTCCGCAGGGGACACCGGTGTAACAGCAGGCAGCGACATGGATCATCCTTGATCGTTATGAGCCCCGTCGAAACGGGAATAAGCTGTGGATAACTCTGTTGGTAACTTGTGGAGCAGGTTAAGGATTTCGCACCTTGTCCATGACGGCCAGTGAGCGCGAAGCGTTGAGCACAAGCCCGTAGCTGAGCTTGTCGTAAGTGCGGAAAACCATCAGCAGACCGGCACGCTCATCGGGAATTTTCAGTGGCTGACCGGTGATCCGGTCGCGTACGGTTTCGCCGGTTTTCATCACCACCAGCACGTTGCCTTCGGCCAGGCCATCACGTTGCCCCTTGTTCAGCGTGACCACGTCCAGCGCGCCGATCTGCGTCACCCCTCGCGGCACATCGATGATCACCCCGTTGACCTGGGTTTTCGGTGCACTGGGCATAAAGGTCGAGTTGATCGAGCGTTCTTCGCCACTGAACAAGCGGTCACCGAGACGCACCTCTTGAGTCGTGCGTTGTAGCGCCAATGTCGCGACGTCGCCTTCGGTGGCGACAATTTCGCCGCCGCCGATGTCGTCGGCGTTGATCCCCAGGAACTCCTTGCTCTCGGGATCGGTGTAGACCTTGCCTTGGCGGAAAATGCCGTAGACCGGCTGGTTCGGGTCAAAGTGGCCACGGGCGAAGATGCGGTCGCCCATGCCGCTGAGCACGCGCTCCGCATCGCCGGCGACGATGTAAGGCGCCTTGTCGAAATCCTCGACCTTGTCGACGATGCGGTTGCTCAACAGAAAGCTGTTGATCGATCGCAGCGCAATGCTCGGGATGGCCTCGGCCACTGGCGAGCTGCGCACCTGTGGCGAGAGTTTGATGGTGCCGCGCGATGCCCCGCGATTGAGGGTCAGACGGGGCTGGCCGTTGACGTAGACCAGCGACAGTGAGTCGCCGGGGAATATCAGATTGGGGTTTTCGATTTGCGGATTAACCTGCCACAGCTCGGGCCATTGCCACGGCTGGCGCAGAAATTTTCCCGAGATGTCCCAGAGTGTGTCCCCCGCAACCACTGTGTATTGCTGTGGAAAACCTTCCTTGAGTTGCACTTGCCCGTGCGCCAAACCGGCCGAGGCCAGAAGGAGCAAGGCGAGTAGTGATTTCCTCATGCGGTGAATCCCTTTATTATGTGCGTTCGCGTAAAACGCCAGAGCCTTCGTGGCTCGCTCCCTTTTTCTTTCCTGAACAGAAAAAGAGAGCTACGTTTTACAACGGTAGCCTGCATCTTCGGACCCGCCAGGCCATCGACCCGACTTCCCTCACACGTGCAGCAATTGAGCTTATGGCCATTTTAAACATCCTCGAATTCCCCGATTCGCGCCTGCGCACTATCGCCAAACCTGTGGCCGTAGTGGACGACGAAGTGCGTCAGTTGGTCGATGACATGTTTGAAACAATGTATGAAGCGCCAGGCATCGGCCTCGCCGCGACCCAGGTCAACGTGCACAAACGCATCGTGGTGATGGACCTCTCCGAAGACCGCACCGAACCACGGGTGTTCATCAACCCCGAGTTCGAAACCCTGACTGACGAGATGGAGCAGTATCAGGAAGGCTGTCTCTCGGTGCCGGGCTTCTACGAAAACGTCGATCGCCCGCAGAAGGTCAAGATCAAGGCCCTGGACCGCGACGGCCAGCCTTACGAACTGATCGCCGAAGGCCTGCTCGCGGTGTGCATCCAGCATGAATGCGACCACCTGAACGGCAAATTGTTCGTCGACTATCTGTCCAGTCTCAAACGCGACCGAATCAAGAAGAAACTGGAAAAGCTCCATCGCCAGAACGCTTGATGCCCTCCTTTCAAAGGCTTGCTGCGGCAAGCCTTTTTCTTTTGCGAGACCTTCTATATGACTGAGCCACTGCGCATCGTCTTTGCCGGCACCCCGGAATTCGCCGCCGAACACCTCAAGGCCCTGCTCGACAGCCCTTACGAGATCGTCGCGGTTTACACCCAGCCGGACCGTCCGGCGGGCCGTGGGCAAAAGCTGATGCCTAGCCCGGTCAAACAGTTGGCTCAGGAAAACAACATCCCGGTGTTGCAACCGCCAACCCTGCGCAACGAAGAGGCTCAGGCTGAACTGGCCGCGCTCAAGCCGGACTTGCTGGTGGTGGTCGCCTACGGCCTGATCCTGCCGCAAGTGGTGCTGGATATTCCGCGCCTGGGTTGCATCAACAGCCACGCCTCGCTGCTGCCACGCTGGCGCGGGGCGGCGCCGATCCAGCGCGCCGTCGAAGCAGGCGATGCTGAAAGTGGCGTGACCGTGATGCGCATGGAACTGGGCCTGGACACTGGCCCGATGCTGCTGAAAGTCACCACGCCGATCACCGCTGAAGACACCGGCGGCAGCCTCCACGACCGTCTGGCAGAGATGGGCCCACCGGCAGTGATTCAGGCGATTGCCGGTCTGGCTGCCGGCACGCTTGAAGGCGAAGTGCAGAACGACGAACTCGCCACCTACGCGCACAAATTGAACAAAAGTGAAGCTCGTATCGACTGGAGTCGGCCAGCTGTAGAGCTGGAACGCATGATACGAGCCTTCAACCCTTGGCCTGTTGCGCATTGTCAGCTTAATGGTGAAACGTTGAAGGTCTACGAGGCAGAGGTCATTCCTGAGCTGGAACATCCCTGTGAACCGGGTCGACTTTTGGGCATGGGTGCATTCGGTGCAGTGGTTTCCTGTGGTCAAGGAGCATTGAAATTGCGCTTTCTGCAACTGCCGGGGGGTAAACCGATGAAGTTCTCCGACATGTATAACAGTCGTAAGGACAAATTCATTGAAGGCACATCGCTCATCGATCCGGCGGACGCTCAATGAACCCGCGCCTGGCCGCCGCCAAGGCACTTGCCGCTGTTCTTAACGGAAAAGCCTCACTCAACAGTTCTCTGCCCACGCAAATGGACAAGGTGGAAGACCGCGACCGCGGTTTCACCCAGGACCTGGCGTTCGGCACCGCGCGCTGGCAGCCGCGTTTGTCGGCGCTGGCGGCCAAGTTGCTGCAAAAACCCTTCAAGGCTGCGGATGCCGACGTCGAGGCGCTGTTGCTGGTCGGCCTCTATCAACTGCTCTACACCCGCGTTCCGGCCCACGCCGCCATCGGTGAAACGGTCGGTTGCGCTGACAAACTGAAAAAGCCTTGGGCCAAAGCCTTGCTCAACGCTGTGCTGCGCCGCGCCCAGCGGGAAAGCGAAGCGTTGCTGGCCGAGCTGGAGCACGACCCGGTGGTGCGCACCGCCCACCCGCGCTGGCTGCAAAAGTCTCTGAAAGCGTTCTGGCCGCAGCAATGGGAAGCCATTTGCGCGGCGAACAATGCGCATCCACCGATGATTCTGCGGGTCAACCGTCGTCATCACACTCGCGATACTTACCTTGGGTTGCTGACCGAGGCCGGGATCGCCGCGACGCCGTGCGTGTACAGTCAGGACGGCATCATCCTGGAGTCCGCCGCCGATGTGCGCAACCTGCCGGGGTTCGCCGAAGGCTGGATCAGCGTGCAGGATGAAGCGGCGCAACTGGCTGCCGACCTGCTCGATCTGGCGCCGGGCCAACGGGTACTGGACGCTTGCTGCGCACCGGGCGGCAAGACCTGCCACATCCTTGAAGCCGAACCGAAGCTGGCGGGCGTGGTAGCGGTGGACCTTGAAGCCAAGCGTCTGGTGCGGGTGCGGGAAAACCTCGAACGCCTGAAACTCAGCGCCGAGCTGATCGCCGCCGATGGCCGTGACACCGCCACCTGGTGGGATGGCAAACCGTTTCAACGCATCCTGCTGGACGCGCCATGCTCGGCGACGGGGGTCATCCGTCGTCATCCGGACATCAAGTTGACCCGCCAACCCGACGACATTGCCGCGCTGGCGGTGCTGCAAGGTGAACTGCTCGACGCCCTGTGGATAACTCTGGAAGTGGGTGGCATTCTGCTGTACGCCACCTGTTCCACACTGCCGACCGAAAACACCGAAGTCATCGAAGCCTTCCTCGCCCGCACGCCGGGCGCTCGTGAACTGGACCTCGCCACGACGGCCGGGATCAAACAACCGCATGGTCGCCAATTGCTGGCCCAGGAAGGCGGGCACGACGGGTTCTACTACGCCAAGCTGATCAAGATTGCCGCCGCGCGGTGATAAACGGATTTAATGGAGTGACTGGATGAAAATCATCATCCTCGGTGCAGGGCAGGTTGGCGGTTCGCTGGCAGAACATTTGGCGAGCGAAGCCAATGACATCACGGTGGTCGACACCGACGGCGAACGCTTGCGCGACCTCGGTGATCGCCTGGACATCCGCACGGTGCACGGCCGCGGCTCGCTGCCGACGGTACTGCGCCAGGCCGGCGCAGACGATGCCGACATGCTGGTGGCCGTGACCAACAGCGATGAAACCAACATGGTTGCCTGTCAGGTCGCACACACGCTGTTTCATACGCCGACCAAGATCGCTCGCGTACGCGAAGCCTCCTACCTTACGCGCGCCGACGAGTTGTTCGACAACGACGCGATCCCGGTGGATGTGCTGATCAGTCCCGAACAAGTGGTGACCAACTACATCAAGCGCCTGATCCAGCATCCAGGCGCCTTGCAGGTGATCGACTTCGCCGAAGGCAAAGCACAATTGGTGGCCGTGAAGGCGTATTACGGCGGGCCGCTGGTGGGTCAGCAACTGCGGCAATTGCGCGAACACATGCCGAATGTCGAAACCCGTGTCGCTGCGATTTTCCGCCGTGACCGGCCGATCCTGCCGCAGGGCGACACAGTCATCGAGGCGGACGACGAAGTGTTTTTCATCGCGGCCAAGGCGAATATTCGCGCCGTGATGAGCGAAATGCGCCGGTTGGATGAAACCTACAAACGCATCGTGATTGCCGGGGGCGGGCAGATCGGCGAGCGCCTGGCCGAGGCCATCGAAAGCCGTTATCAGGTGAAAATCATCGAGATGAACCCGGCACGCTGCCGTCATCTCTCGGACACCCTCGACAGCACCGTGGTGTTGCAGGGCAGTGCCTCCGACCGCGACTTGTTGATGGAAGAGAACATCGCCGACGCCGATATCTTCCTGGCCCTGACCAACGATGACGAAGCCAACATCATGTCCTCGTTGCTGGCCAAGCGCCTGGGCGCGAAGAAGGTGATGACCATCATCAACAACCCGGCGTATGTGGACCTGATTCAGGGCGGTGACATCGACATCGCCATCAGCCCGCAATTGGCGACCATCGGCACGTTGCTGGCCCACGTGCGCCGCGGCGATATCGTCAGCGTGCACTCATTGCGCCGGGGCGCGGCAGAGGCGATTGAAGCGATTGCCCACGGTGATGCGAAATCGAGCAAGGTGATCGGCAAGGCCATCGAGAACATCGGTTTGCCGCCGGGCACCACCATCGGCGCGATTATTCGTGATGAAGAAGTGATCATCGCGCATGACAACACCGTGATTGAAACGGGCGACCATGTGATTTTGTTCCTTGTGGATAAAAAGCATATTCGCGATGTGGAGAAGCTGTTCCATGTGGGGCTGAGTTTCTTCTGAGGTTTTAACTGATCGTTCCCACGCTCTGCGTGGGAATGCAGCCCGGAACGCTTCGCGTCCCTGCCGAAGCGGACGCCGAGCATCCATTGAGGCATTCCCACGCGGAACGTGGGAACGATCACTGACTGAGGGGTAGTGCTGATGATCGAATCCCTGGAAAAAATGCTCGCCAAGGGTGTGGATAACTCATTGCTGCGCTTTGGCCTGGGCAAGGGTTATCTGGATCTTGGGGAAAACGCCAAGGCTGCCGAGCATTTCCAGCGCTGTGTCGAGTTCGATCCGAAGTATTCGGCGGCCTGGAAACTATTGGGCAAGGCCTGGCTGGCGCAGGAGGATTTCGCGGCGGCCCGGCAGGCGTGGGAACAAGGTCTGGATGCCGCTCGCGCCCATGGCGACAAGCAGGCAGAGAAGGAGATGACGGTGTTTCTGAAGAAGCTTGAGCGCAAGGCTCACTGATCAGAGATAACGCAGGCCGATCCCATCGGCATCCACCTGAATCACTTCCATGCGCACACGCGGCGCGCCTGTGGGTAAGTCCTGCACCTGCCCATAGACCACC
The DNA here is from genome assembly GCF_002000165.1 of Pseudomonas sp. C9. Taxonomy (NCBI): domain Bacteria; kingdom Pseudomonadati; phylum Pseudomonadota; class Gammaproteobacteria; order Pseudomonadales; family Pseudomonadaceae; genus Pseudomonas; species Pseudomonas sp. C9. The sequence continues at coordinate 2,507,689 of NZ_MPAK01000001.1, forward strand.
GCGCCCTTAGGTAGCGACGACAGCCCCGGGTGCTTGACGTAGACACCCGTGGTCGAAAGGTTGCGTGTCTGGCCCAGGCATTCACCGAAGCTTTCATGACTGATTTTGATGCGAAACGATTTGCGGTGTTCGGACATCTGCTGCGCCCTTTAATGAACAGTTGTGGATAACCCAGGCTCGGGAATTATCCACAGATCATGCCAATCAACTCAATACCAGCGTTCTTCACCCGGTGGACGCTTCTTGAAGCGCTTCATACTCCACATGTACTGGCTCGGGTACGCCCCGACATAACGCTCGACCACTTTACTCATGGCCGCACAGGACTCCGCTGTGTCGGTGCTGTACATGGCCTCTGGCGCGGCTTCCAGGATCACTTTGTAGCCCGAACCGTCCGGCAACCGCAGGGCATGCAGGAACACGCCGACCGCTTTGCCGCCGGCGAGCATGTTCGGAACGAACTTGCTGGTCAGCGCCTGGGTCGCGAAGAAGGGCACGAAAATTCCGGCGGATTCGGCCGGTTCCGGGTCAGCGGGAATGCCCACTGCACCACCTTTGCGCACTTCTTTGATGACGCTGAGGATGCCTTCCTTGGTGGAAGCGGCCACTTTGTTGCCAAGCTGTACCCGTTGCTTTTGCAGCAATTCATCCACAGCCTTCAACTTCGGTGGACGATAAAAAATGATCGGTTTGCACTGGCTGCAATAGAAGTGATTGAGCACTTCCCAGTTGCCCAGGTGGCTGGTGATGCCGACCACGCCTTTGCCGGAGGCGAGGGCGTCCTTCAATATGTCGAGGCCTTCGACTTCGCGCACCAGGTCAATGGAGCGCTGGGCCGGCCAGATCCACGCGCAGGCGCTTTCGGTCAGGGACTTGCCGATGTCCTTCAAGCTCTGGCCCACCAGGCGCTCACGCTCGGCCGGGTCCATCTGTGGAAAACATTTGGCGAGGTTGATCCGCACCACGTCGCGGGATCTGTTCGGGGTTTTCCACATGACCCAGCCAATCGCCGAGCCCACGGCCTGTACGGCCCGCCACGGAAGCAGGGCAAACAGCCGCAGAGCGCCTACCAGCAAGGCGCCTTTCAACTTATCCACAGGTCACTCCTGAATTTGTGCTGTGCGCGAGGCGGCTATTCTAACCGCCGTTCGCTAAAGTCGCGTAGCGATCGCAATCGCGGGTGTGGTCCATGACCATGCCCGACGCCTGCATCAGCGCGTAGCAAATCGTCGGGCCGACGAACGTGAAGCCGGCCTTTTTCAGGCCTTTGCTCATTTCCACGGCGGTCGGCGTGACGGCCGGAACTTCGCTGCGATCCTTGAAATGATTGATCACCGGCGTACCGCCGACGAACGACCAGAGAAACGCCACCGGGTCCTCCAGCGCCAGCCAGGCCTGCGCATTACGCCGGGCCGCGTTGAGCTTGAGGCGGTTGCGGATGATGCCCGGGTCGAGCATCAATTCATCGATTTCCGCGTCGCTCATTTGCGCCACGCGCTGTACATCAAACCCAAACATCACCTGGCGATAATGCTCGCGTTTGCGCAACACAGTGATCCAGGAAAGACCGGCCTGGAACCCTTCGAGCAAAAGCAACTCGAACAATCCCTGCGCATCGCGTAGCGGCGTGCCCCACTCCTGATCGTGATAAGCCATGTACAGCGGATCTTCGGAACACCAAAAGCAGCGTGGCATAAGGCTCCAGGGGGCGTGCGCAGCAACGAATCGGGTATACTCCCGCTCTTTAAATCGCAGCCCAAGAAACAGGTGAATTTCGTGAGCCAGCCTACGCCAGCCGTGCGTACCTTCCAAGACTTGATCCTCGCCCTCCAGCAATACTGGGCCGAGCAAGGTTGTGTGGTACTTCAGCCCTACGATATGGAAGTAGGCGCCGGCACTTTCCACACCGCGACCTTCCTGCGCGCCATTGGCCCGGAAACCTGGAACGCCGCCTACGTGCAACCAAGTCGCCGTCCGACTGACGGCCGCTACGGTGAAAACCCGAACCGTCTGCAGCACTACTACCAGTTCCAGGTTGTGCTGAAGCCGAACCCGGACAACTTCCAGGAACTGTACCTGGGCTCCCTCAAGCATGTCGGCCTGGACCCGCTGGTCCACGACATTCGCTTCGTCGAAGACAACTGGGAATCGCCAACCCTCGGCGCCTGGGGTCTGGGCTGGGAAGTCTGGCTCAACGGCATGGAAGTGACCCAGTTCACTTACTTCCAGCAAGCGGGCGGCATCGAATGCTACCCGGTGACCGGCGAGATCACGTACGGTCTGGAGCGTCTGGCCATGTACCTGCAAGGCGTGGACTCGGTCTACGACCTGGTCTGGGCTGACGGTCCGTTCGGCAAAGTGACCTACGGCGACGTGTTCCACCAGAACGAAGTGGAGCAGTCCACTTACAACTTCGAACACGCCAACGTCGAGAAACTGTTCGAACTGTTCGATTTCTACGAAAGCGAAGCCAAGCGCCTGATCGAACTCGACCAGCCGCTGCCGTTGCCGAGCTACGAAATGGTGTTGAAGGCCTCCCATACCTTCAACCTGCTGGATGCACGCCGGGCGATCTCGGTGACCGCGCGTCAGCAATACATTCTGCGAGTACGCACCCTGGCGCGTTCCGTTGCGCAAGCCTACCTGCTGGCTCGCGCCAAGCTGGGCTTCCCGATGGCGACCCCGGACCTGCGTGACGAAGTACTGGCCAAGCTGGAGGCTGCACAATGAGTGCTCTGGATTTTCTGGTTGAACTGGGCACTGAAGAACTGCCACCCAAAGCCCTGAACACCCTGGCCGAGGCGTTCCTCGCCGGTATCGACAAGGGCCTGCAAGCCGCCGGTCTGAACTACGAGACCAAAACCGTCTACGCCGCGCCGCGTCGCCTGGCCGTGCTGATCACGTCGCTGGCCACCCAGCAACCGGATCGCAGCATCAACCTCGATGGCCCGCCACGTCAGGCGGCGTTCGATGCCGAAGGCAACCCGACCCAGGCAGCCCTGGGTTTTGCCAAGAAGTGCGGCGTCGAGTTGAGCGAAATCGATCAGAGCGGCCCGAAACTGCGTTACAGCCAAAGCATCGCCGGCAAGCCGACCGCGAGCCTGCTGCCGACCATCGTCGAAGATTCGTTGAACGACCTGCCGATCCCGAAACGCATGCGTTGGGGCGCTCGCAAGGAAGAATTCGTTCGTCCGACCCAATGGCTGGTGATGCTGCTCGGTGACGAAGTCATCGATTGCACCATCCTCGCCCAGAAGGCTGGCCGCGATTCCCGTGGCCACCGCTTCCATCACCCGGAAAATGTACGCATCACCTCGCCGGCCAATTACCTGGCCGACTTGCGTGCCGCTTACGTCCTGGCCGATGCCAACGAACGTCGCGAGATCATCAGCAAGCGCACCGAAGAACTGGCCACCCGTCAGGAAGGCACGGCGATTGTTCCGCCGGCGCTGCTCGACGAAGTGACCGCGCTGGTCGAATGGCCGGTGCCGCTGGTGTGCTCGTTCGAGGAACGTTTCCTCGACGTGCCGCAAGAAGCGCTGATCACCACCATGCAGGACAACCAGAAGTATTTCTGCCTGCTGGATGCCGACGGCAAGTTGCTGCCACGTTTCATTACCGTGGCCAACATCGAAAGCAAAGACCCGCAGCAGATCATCGCCGGTAACGAGAAAGTGGTTCGCCCACGACTGACCGACGCCGAGTTCTTCTTCAAGCAAGACAAGAAGCAAAAACTCGAAGACTTCAACCTGCGCCTGCAGAACGTGGTGTTCCAGGAAAAACTCGGCAGCGTCTATGACAAGGCCGAGCGTGTTTCCAGACTCGCTGCGTTCATCGCCCAGCGTATTGGCGGCAATGCAGCCTGGGCGTCCCGCGCCGGCCTGCTGTCCAAGTGCGACCTGTCGACCGAGATGGTCGGTGAGTTCCCGGAGATGCAAGGTGTTGCCGGTTACTACTACGCCCTCAACGACGGCGAGCCGGAAGAAGTCGCCCTGGCACTGAACGAGCAGTACATGCCGCGCGGTGCTGGCGCTGAACTGCCGTCCACCCTGACCGGTGCGGCCGTGGCCATCGCGGACAAGCTCGACACGCTGGTGGGTATCTTCGGTATCGGCATGTTGCCAACCGGCAGCAAAGACCCGTATGCCCTGCGCCGTGCAGCGCTGGGTGTGTTGCGCATCCTGATCGACAAGAAGCTGGATCTGGACCTGACCGACGCCGTGGCCTTTGCCGTCGATGCGTTCGGTGCCAAGGTCAAGGCTACTGGCCTGAATGACGCGGTGCTGGAATTCATCTTCGACCGCCTGCGTGCCCGTTACGAAGACGAAGGCGTCGACGTCGCGACTTACCTGTCGGTTCGTGCCCTGAAGCCGGGCTCGGCGCTGGATTTCGACCAGCGTGTGCAAGCGGTAGAAGCCTTCCGCAAACTGCCGGAAGCCGCTGCCCTGGCCGCGGTGAACAAGCGTGTGTCGAACTTGCTGAGCAAGGTAGAAGGCTCTGTGCCGACCGTAGTTGAAGCGAAATACTTCGATAACGCCAACGAGTTCTCCCTGTACTCGGCGATCCAGCAGGCGGACCAGGCTGTTCAGCCGATGGCCGCGGCCCGTCAGTACAGCGAATCGCTGGCACGCCTGGCCGCATTGCGCGAGCCGGTGGATGCCTTCTTCGAAGCCGTGATGGTCAACGCGGAAGATGCCAAGGTGCGCGCCAACCGTTATGCGTTGCTGGCACGTCTGCGCGGTCTGTTCCTGGGCGTCGCTGATATCTCGCTGCTGAGCTAAGGGGCTGCTGTTGAAACTGCTGATTCTCGATCGCGACGGGGTGATCAATTACGACTCCGACGCTTACATCAAGTCGGTGGAGGAGTGGATTCCACTTCCCGGTTCGATCGAAGCCATCGCGCAGTTGAGCAAGGCCGGCTGGACGGTAGCCGTGGCTACCAACCAGTCGGGCATCGCTCGCGGCTATTACGACATTGCCACCCTGGACGCCATGCACGAGCGCTTGCGCTCATTGGTGGCGGAGCAGGGCGGTGAAGTCGGGCTGATCGTCTACTGCCCGCACGGGCCGGACGAAGGCTGCGATTGCCGCAAGCCGAAACCCGGGATGTTGAAAACCATCGCCGGGCATTACAACGTGTCGCTGACCAATCTCTGGTTCGTCGGCGACAGCCTTGGTGACCTGGAAGCCGCCAAAGCCGTCGATTCACAACCAGTTTTGGTAAAGACCGGGAAAGGCGAAAAGACTCTGGGCAAGTCCCTACCGGTGGGCACCTTGATTTTTGACGATCTGGCGGCGATTGCCGCAGAACTTATCCACAATTAAAGTGCTTCGATTGTTCCGATTAAGGACTGATCGGGAGTGCGCTTATAGACGGGCAGAGCCCGCACGGTAAACGTCACCATGTCGATACTGCAGGCCATCAGAACGTTCCTCTTTTATCTGTTGCTGGGCACCAGCTCTTTGCTTTGGTGCAGCCTGAGCTTTTTCATCGCGCCTTTTCTGCCGTTCAAGGCGCGATATCGCTTCATTAATGTGTACTGGTGCCGCTGCGCCTTGTGGCTGAGCAAAGTGTTCCTGGGCATCAGCTACGAGGTGAAGGGCGCCAAGAACGTGCCTGACCAACCCTGCGTGATCCAATCGAACCACCAGAGCACGTGGGAGACGTTCTTTCTCTCCGCTTACTTCGAGCCGTTGAGCCAGGTGCTCAAGCGTTCATTGCTGTATGTACCGTTCTTCGGCTGGGCCATGGCCATGCTGCGACCGATTGCTATCGACCGCGACAATCCAAAAGCCGCGCTCAAGCATGTGGCGAAGAAGGGCGACGAATTGCTCAAGGATGGCGTCTGGGTCCTGATCTTTCCGGAAGGGACACGGGTTCCGTTTGGCACCATCGGGAAATTTTCTCGCGGTGGTACCGCCTTGGCCGTCAACGCTGAGCTTCCCGTGTTGCCGATTGCGCACAATGCCGGCAAGTTCTGGCCAAAAACCGGTTGGGCGAAGAAGCAGGGTGTCATCACGGTGATCATAGGGGAACCGATGTACGCAGAGGGTAGCGGGCCTCGCGCCATTGCCGATCTGAACGACCGGGTGCAAGCCTGGAACGAGCAGATGCAGCGGGAAATGGGTTCACTTCCGGCAACCCCGGCGGCGCCGACTGCCAGTGATCAAGTGACTGTCTGAGATTCTGTGGATAACCTGTGTACCGTTTTGTCGAAAAGCAGCCTTATTATTTTATAAGCTTATGATTTATATACATATTTCTTAAACACATAAAACGCAGAAAATGGTGCATAAGTTTTTTTCGGGCGCAAAAAAACCGGCTGATATAGCCGGTTTTTTTATGCCTCGGATTTGCGGTTTTCCACTCTATGAACTATGGGAGTGGACGACCTGAATCGAGGTGTTTTTAGTCCATAAAAAAGGCCAACGCTAAGCGTTGGCCTTTTTGGTTTGGCAGGTTCGCTGGATCAGAAATCCAGGTTGGAAACCGCCAGGGCGTTGCTTTCGATGAAGTCACGGCGAGGTTCGACCGCATCACCCATCAGGGTGTTGAAGATCTGGTCTGCGCCAATGGCGTCTTCGATGGTCACTTTGAGCATCCGGCGCTGGCTTGGGTCCATGGTGGTTTCCCACAGCTGATCCGGGTTCATTTCGCCCAGACCTTTGTATCGCTGGATGGTGTGACGCTTGGTGCTTTCAGCCATCAGCCATTCAAGGGCTTCCTTGAACTCGGTCACCGGCTTCTTACGCTCGCCACGCTGGATGTACGCACCGTCGTCCAACAGGGTGCTCAGTTGCGCGCCCAGGGAAACGACAGTCCTGTAATCGTTGCTGCCGAAGAAGTCGCGGTTGAAGGTGACGTAGTTCGACAGGCCGTGGGAGATCAGTTCGACCTCTGGCAGCCAGACGTTACGTTCGCGGTCTTCACGCAGGCTGGCTTTGTAAACCAGGCCGGACTTCTCGACGGTACGCAGGCGAACTTCGTACTGAGCCAGCCAATCCTGCATCGCTGCGTGATCGGACAGTTGCTCCATGCTCACCGCGGGCAGGTAGATGAAGTGCTCGGTCAGCTCCTGTGGGTACAGGCGCGACAGACGCTTGAGGGTCTTCATCACCAGACGGAAGTCATTCACCAGACGCTCAAGCGCCTCGCCGGAGATACCTGGGGCTTCTTCGTTCAGGTGCAGGCTCGCATCTTCAAGGGCCGACTGCGTCATGTACTCTTCCATGGCGTCGTCGTCTTTGATGTATTGCTCTTGCTTGCCTTTCTTGACCTTGTACAGCGGTGGCTGAGCGATGTAGATGTAGCCGCGTTCGATCAGCTCTGGCAACTGACGGAAGAAGAAGGTCAGCAGCAGGGTACGGATGTGCGAACCGTCGACGTCAGCATCGGTCATGATGATGATGTTGTGGTAGCGCAGCTTGTCGATGTTGTACTCGTCGCGGCCGATGCCGCAGCCCAGTGCAGTGATCAAGGTGCCCACTTCTTGCGAAGAGATCATCTTGTCGAAGCGCGCCTTCTCGACGTTCAGGATCTTGCCCTTGAGCGGCAGGATGGCCTGGGTGCGACGGTTACGCCCCTGCTTGGCGGAGCCGCCAGCAGAGTCACCTTCCACGAGGTACAGTTCGGAAAGGGCAGGGTCTTTTTCCTGGCAGTCAGCCAGTTTGCCCGGCAGGCCGGCGATATCCAGCGCGCCTTTACGACGGGTCATTTCACGGGCTTTACGCGCCGCTTCACGCGCACGCGCTGCGTCGATCATCTTGCCGACGACCAGTTTGGCTTCGTTCGGGTTTTCCAGCAGGAAGTCGGAGAAGTACTTGCCCATTTCCTGTTCGACCGCGGTCTTCACTTCGGAAGAAACCAGCTTGTCTTTGGTCTGAGAGCTGAACTTCGGATCCGGTACTTTCACCGAAATGATCGCGGTCAGGCCTTCACGGGCATCGTCACCGGTAGTCGCGACTTTGTGCTTCTTCGCCAGGCCTTCAGCTTCGATGTAGGTGTTCAGGTTACGCGTCAGTGCGGAACGGAAACCCACCAGGTGAGTACCGCCATCGCGCTGTGGAATGTTGTTGGTGAAGCACAACAGGTTCTCGTTGAAGCTGTCGTTCCACTGCAGGGCGATTTCCACGCCGATGCCGTCTTCACGCTGAATGTTGAAGTGGAACACCTGGTTGACCGCAGTCTTGTTGGTGTTCAGGTATTCAACGAACGCACGCAGGCCGCCTTCGTACTTGAACAGCTCTTCCTTGCCGCTGCGCTCATCCTTGAGGACGATGCCGACACCGGAGTTGAGGAAGGACAGTTCACGAATCCGCTTGGCCAGGATGTCCCAGCTGAAGTGGATGTTCTTGAAGGTGTCTTCTGAAGGCTTGAAGTGAATCTGGGTACCGGTGGTTTCGCTTTCGCCAACGATTTTCATCGGCTCTTTCGGAACACCATGGATGTAAGTCTGTTCCCAGATTTTGCCACTGCGGCGAACGGTCAGGACCAGTTCTTTGGACAGGGCGTTCACCACCGACACACCTACACCGTGCAGACCGCCGGATACTTTGTAGGAGTTGTCATCGAACTTACCGCCGGCGTGCAGCACGGTCATGATGACCTCGGCTGCCGAAACGCCTTCTTCTTTGTGCACGTCTACCGGGATGCCACGACCGTTGTCGCGAACGGTGATGGACTCATCCGGGTGAATGATGATGCTGATGTCGTCGCAGTGGCCGGCGAGAGCTTCGTCGATCGAGTTATCGACCACTTCGAACACCATGTGGTGCAGACCGCTGCCATCGTCGGTGTCACCAATGTACATACCGGGACGTTTGCGTACGGCATCCAGGCCTTTCAGCACTTTAATGCTCGTTGAGTCGTACGTATTTTCTTCGCTCAATGCCTTCACTCCCGATGGTCGTGGGTCTGGGTGATACGGCCCTGTTCCACGTGGAACAAAGCGACTGGCGTTTCCGTCTGCCAGCCTTCCCTCAATAATTCGTGATCTACACAGGTGATAAAGACCTGGCAGCGTAAGTCTTCCAGCAAGCGGCAAAGCGCGCGTCGGTGGTGCTCGTCCAGTTCGGACGGCAAGTCATCCACCAGATAAATACACTGTCCGCGTCGGGCCTGGCTTACCAGGTGCCCTTGGGCAATCCGCAAAGCACAGACCACCAACTTCTGCTGACCCCTGGACAAGATGTCCGCGGCATTATGTGCGCCCAGTCTGAGACGCAAATCAGCGCGTTGTGGTCCGGCCTGGGTGTGACCCATTTGCTGGTCCCGTTGAAGGGACCCAGCGAGTACGGCACTCAGTTCGCGGTCTTTGTCCCAGCCTCGGTAATAGCTGAGGGTCAAGCCTTCAAGCTCGACCAATTCGCTCAAGGTCTGTTCAAAGACTGGTTTCAAGGCTTTGATATAGGCGCGGCGGTATTCATCGATTTCAGCGCTGGCCTGGCACAGTTCCCTGTCCCAAACCGCTTGCGAAACGGCGTCAAGTGTACCATGTCGCAGCCAAGAGTTTCTCTGGCGCAGAGCCTTCTGCAAGCGCTGCCAGGTGGACATGAATCGCGGTTCCACATGGAACACGCCCCAGTCTAGAAACTGTCGGCGAATCTTCGGCGCGCCTTCAAGCAAGCGGAAACTGTCAGGGTTGATCAGCTGCAGTGGCAGGATCTCCGCCAGTTGCGCCGCGCTGCGGGCGTTCTGACCGTCGATGCGGATCTGAAATTCCCCCTGACGGTCGCGCGAGATGCCTAGCGCGCTGTGTCCACCCTCGGCCAATTCAACCTGGCCAAACACCGTGCACGCCAATTGCTCGTACTGGATGACCGGCAACAGACGGCTGCTACGGAACGAACGGGCAAGCCCCAGCAGATGAATGGCTTCCAGAACACTGGTTTTACCGCTGCCGTTGGCGCCGTAAAGAATGTTGATTCGGGGGGAGGGGGAGAAGGTCACCGGGTGCAAATTGCGCACCGCGGTGACCGAGACGCGACTTAGCGACATCTAGCTTCTGCTGAACATGATTACAGGCGCATCGGCATGACAACGTAAGCCGAGTCGTCGTTGTCGGATTCCTGCACCAGCGCACTGCTGTTGGAATCGGACAGGATCAGGCGAACTTGCTCGGTGGTCATCACGCCCAGTACGTCGAGCAGATAGCTGACGTTGAAGCCGATTTCCAGATTGCCGCCGTTGTATTCAACGCCCACTTCTTCTTCCGCTTCTTCCTGCTCCGGGTTGTTCGCCTGGATTTTCAGCTGACCGTTGGCCAGTTGCAGACGGATACCACGGTACTTCTCGTTGGACAGAATCGCGGTACGGCTGAAGGCTTCACGCAGCGCTTGACGGTCGCCCAGTACAAGTTTGTCGCCACCTTTAGGCAGAACGCGCTCGTAATCCGGGAATTTACCGTCGACCAGTTTCGAGGTGAACGTGAACTCGCCGGTGGTCGCGCGGATGTGGTGCTGGCCCAGGACGATGCTGACGATGCCGTCCGGCTCGGTCAGCAGGCGCGCCAGCTCAAGGATGCCCTTGCGCGGAACAATGACCTGATGGCGATCCGGCTGACCGATATCGGCCTTCATCGAGCACATGGCCAGACGGTGACCGTCGGTGGCCACGGCGCGGATGATGCCGGCCGACACTTCCAGCAGCATGCCGTTCAGGTAGTAACGAACGTCCTGCTGAGCCATGGCGAAGCTGGTGCGTTCGATCAGGCGACGCAGTTTGCTTTGCTCCAGGCTGCACGTCAGCGAGCCCGGGCCTTCTTCCACTGTAGGGAAATCGTTGGCGGGCAGCGTCGACAGGGTGAAGCGGCTACGGCCAGCTTTCACCACCAGCTTCTGCTCGTCGACCTTGATGTCGATCAGCGCGTCATTCGGTAAGCTCTTGCAGATGTCCATCAGCTTGCGCGCCGGCACGGTGATGGAGCCTGGGTCTGCCGGCTCTTCGAGTTGCACACGACCAACCAGCTCGACTTCCAGGTCGGTACCGGTCAGCGACAGTTGCTGGCCTTCGACAACCAGCAGCACGTTGGAGAGCACCGGCAAGGTCTGTCGGCGTTCGACGACGCCTGCGACCAGTTGCAGGGGTTTCAACAGGGCTTCGCGTTGAATGGTGAAATGCATGGTCTAGTCCCTTGCCTTAATAAGCTGCGCTGGTGTTCATCATGTGGTCAGTGTACGCAGCAGGTTCTTGTAGTCCTCGCGGATGTCCGCGTCGGATTCCTTAAGCTCGTTGATCTTGCGGCAGGCGTGCAAAACCGTCGTGTGGTCGCGGCCGCCAAACACATCGCCGATTTCCGGCAGGCTGTGGTTAGTCAACTCTTTGGACAATGCCATTGCAACCTGACGCGGACGTGCGACCGAACGTGAACGACGCTTGGACAGCAGGTCGGAGATCTTGATCTTGTAGTACTCGGCGACCGTGCGCTGAATGTTATCCACAGAGACCAGTTTGTCTTGCAGCGCCAACAGGTCTTTCAGGGATTCGCGAATCAGCTCGATGGTGATGTCGCGGCCCATGAAGTGCGAGTGGGCGATCACGCGTTTCAGCGCGCCTTCCAGCTCACGGACGTTGGAGCGAATACGCTGGGCAATGAAGAACGCCGCGTCATGTGGCAGATCGACTTTGGCCTGGTCGGCCTTTTTCATCAAGATCGCCACGCGGGTTTCCAGCTCTGGCGGCTCGACGGCAACCGTCAGGCCCCAGCCGAAGCGGGATTTGAGACGCTCTTCAAGGCCTTCGATCTCTTTCGGGTAGCGGTCACTGGTGAGAATGACCTGCTGGCCACCTTCAAGCAGGGCGTTGAAAGTGTGGAAAAATTCTTCCTGCGAACGCTCCTTGCGGGCGAAGAATTGAATGTCATCGATCAGCAACGCATCCACCGAACGGTAGAAGCGCTTGAACTCGTTGATGGCGTTCAGTTGCAGCGCCTTGACCATGTCGGCCACGAAACGCTCCGAATGCAGGTAAACGACCTTGGCATTCGGGTTCTTCTTTAATAGGTGGTTACCCACAGCGTGCATCAAGTGGGTTTTACCCAAGCCGACGCCACCATAAAGGAATAGCGGGTTGTAACCGTGCTTGGGATTGTCCGCCACCTGCCAGGCCGCGGCCCGGGCCAGTTGGTTCGACTTACCTTCGACGAAGTTTTCGAAAGTGAAGGTGCGGTTCAGGTAACTGGTGTGCTTGAGCGCGCCTTCAACCTGAACAGTACGCTGTTCGGCACGAACCGGAGCCTGTTGAGAACTGGCGCCGGCCATCGGGTCGAAACTGTCGCGGGACGGCTCTTCACTGACCTCGGCAACCTTTTGGGTAGCCCGCTTGGTCGGTGCAGCTGTCGGAGCGGGTGCCGGTGCGCTAATCGGCGCTTGAGCAGCCTGAGCCTGGGACGCTGCAGCAGCCAGCGGAGCATTGGGTGCGGCGCGCGGTGCTGAACTGCGTTTACTGCCTATTAATAAGGACAGCGCCGGCGCCATGCCGTTGCCATGCTCATCCAGCAGTTCGAGGACGCGGCCCAGGTACTTTTCGTTGACCCAGTCGAGAACAAAACGATTCGGTGCGTAGACACGCAACTCGTCGCCTTCGGCTTCGACCTGTAGTGGACGGATCCAAGTGTTGAATTGTTGGGCAGGCAGCTCTTCGCGCAAAAGCTCCACGCACTGCTGCCAAAGTTCCACTGACACGGATATCCCCTAAGTTGAAAGCCGGTGAGGCAAAAACAAGCCGCCATTGTAACGACCAGACGCCCACTTATCCACATGCAGGTTGCGCACAGGGCATGAATTATCAACGCCTTAACCGACAAAAAGCAGACCAATGGTCTGTGCATAAGCTCTGTGGATAACCGGTCCTGAGGGCATTGGACAAGTGGGGGCGAAACTCGGTGGATAACAAGCCTGTGGATAACAAGCCCTTTCACACACAGCTTATCCGACAGCGCAGCACAGGCTTACCACCGTTTTCCACCGTAGTTGTCATTCTCTGTACATCACGGATTAGAAGGCTTAAAGCTAGTTATCCACAGATGATCGCCCCCCTAGCTTTTATAAGCTTTACAGAAAAGCTTTAAATAATTCCCTTCTTTATTCTTATATCTGGCGAATGACCATCGATGAACAAAACGCCTGGAGATCTATTTATAAGGAAACGCTGGTTGGAAATTGACCTAGAGGCTTGCTTTCTCTAGAATCCCCGGTCTCTTAAAACGGGGGCCATTCCGGCCCGTTGTGGACGAACCAGGTAACACGACAATGAAACGTACTTTCCAACCAAGCACTATCAAACGCGCTCGTACCCACGGTTTCCGTGCTCGCATGGCTACCAAGAACGGCCGTGCCGTTCTGTCGCGTCGTCGCGCCAAAGGTCGTGCGCGTCTGGCAGTTTGATAAGCCGGCACTGGAGGTGAGTCAGGACTTCAGTCGGGAAAAGCGTCTGCTTACTCCCCGGCATTTCAAGGCAGTCTTTGACTCCCCTACCGGCAAGGTTCCGGGGAAAAATCTCCTGCTCCTTGCGCGCAACAACGATCTTGATCACCCCCGTCTCGGGTTGGTTATCGGGAAAAAGAGCGTAAAGCTCTCCGTTGAGCGCAATCGCCTCAAACGTCTGATGCGCGAATCGTTCCGTCTGCACCAGGATTCACTGGTCGGCTGGGACATCGTTATCGTCGCGCGCAAAGGTTTGGGTGACGTAGAAAACCCCGAATTGATTCAGCATTTCGGCAAACTCTGGAAGCGTCTGGCACGCAGCACGCCAGTACCAGCAGTCAAAACCGAAACTGTAGGGGTAGACAGTCCCGATGCGTAAACTGGCACTCGTTCCGATCCAGTTTTATCGCTATGCCATTAGTCCCCTGATGGCCAACCACTGTCGCTTCTACCCCAGTTGTTCCTGCTACGCGTTAGAGGCCATAGAAAATCATGGTCTTCTGCGCGGTGGCTGGCTGGCCTTTCGTCGTTTAGGTCGCTGTCATCCGTGGAATCCCGGTGGTTATGACCCGGTTCCACCTATCCCTACCTCCCGTTCTTCTTCGATGGCCGAGTAATCATGGATATCAAACGCACGATCCTGATCGTCGCCCTGGCAATCGTGTCCTACGTTATGGTTCTTAAATGGAACCAGGACTATGGCCAGGCTGCCCTGCCGACTCAGAATGTTGCTTCCAGTACGACCGCACCGGGCCTACCGGATACGGCTACTGGCAATAATGCTTCTGTCAGTGACGACATTCCACGCGCTGCAAGCGATACCAGTGCCACTGCACCTGCTGAAACACCAGTAGCTGCAAGCAAAGACCTCATCCAGATCAAAACGGATGTGCTCAACCTGGCTATCGATCCACAAGGTGGTGATGTTGCCCAGCTGACGCTGCCGCTGTATCCACGTCGCCAGGACCATCCGGAAATTCCGTTCCAGTTGTTCGATAACGGCAATGAGCGGACTTATCTGGCTCAAAGCGGTTTGATTGGCACTGATGGGCCGGACGCAAGTCCAGCCGGTCGTCCGGTTTATTCCTCGGAGAAGAAGGTTTATCAACTGGCTGACGGTCAGGACCAATTGGTCGTAGACCTGAAGTTCAGCAAGGATGGCGTCAACTACATCAAGCGTTTCACCCTGAAACGTGGCCTGTATGACGTAACCGTCTCCTACTTGATCGACAACGAAAGCGCCAAGCCTTGGTCGGGTGCGATGTTCGCCCAACTTAAGCGTGACGCCAGCTCCGATCCTTCTTCCAGCACTGCCACCGGCACCGCGACTTACCTGGGCGCCGCCCTGTGGACAAGTAACGAGCCGTACAAAAAAGTGTCGATGAAGGACATGGACAAGGCTCAGCTGAAAGAAACCGTCAACGGTGGTTGGGTTGCCTGGTTGCAACACTACTTTGTGACCGCGTGGATTCCGGCGAAGGGCGAAAACAATGTCGTCCAGACCCGTAAAGACAGCAAAGGCAACTACATCATCGGCTATACCGCCCCGGCAATGACTGTTGCGCCAGGTGCGAAAGCTGAAGTCAGCGCTGTTCTGTACGCCGGCCCGAAAAGCCAGGCTGTGCTGAAAGAGTTGTCCCCAGGTCTGGAACTGACCGTCGACTACGGCATTCTGTGGTTCATTGCCCAGCCTATCTTCTGGCTGCTGCAACACATCCACGCACTGGTCGGTAACTGGGGCTGGTCGATCATCTTCCTGACCATGCTGATCAAAGGGCTTTTCTTCCCTCTGTCGGCCGCCAGCTACAAATCCATGGCGCGCATGCGTGCAGTGGCACCGAAACTGGCCGCACTGAAAGAGCAACATGGCGATGACCGGCAGAAAATGTCGCAAGCCATGATGGAGCTGTACAAGAAGGAAAAAATCAATCCGCTGGGTGGTTGCTTGCCAATCCTCGTGCAGATGCCGGTTTTCCTTTCTCTGTACTGGGTTCTGCTGGAAAGCGTTGAAATGCGTCAAGCGCCTTTCATGCTGTGGATTACTGACCTGTCGATCAAGGATCCGTTCTTCATTCTGCCGATCATCATGGGTGCAACCATGTTTATCCAGCAGCAGTTGAACCCGACACCTCCGGACCCGATGCAGGCCAAGGTGATGAAGCTGATGCCAATCATCTTCACCTTCTTCTTCCTGTGGTTCCCGGCTGGTCTGGTGCTGTACTGGGTTGTGAACAACTGCCTGTCCATCGCCCAACAGTGGTACATCACTCGTAAAATCGAAGCGGCTACTAAAGCAGCTGCCTGATTTACACTGTGGATATCCACTCAAAACGCCCCCTAGTGGGGCGTTTTGCTATCTGTCACTTTTGTCTGGATACCGGTGTATGAGCGTTCCTCGTGAAACCATTGCAGCCGTTGCCACCGCCCAAGGTCGTGGTGGTGTAGGCATCGTCCGTATTTCCGGGCCGTTGGCGAGCCTTGCGGCCAAGGCCATCAGCGGTCGGGAACTGAAACCCCGGTTTGCCCATTACGGCCCGTTCCTCAGCGAAAACGAGGAGGTACTGGATGAGGGGATCGCGCTGTATTTCCCGGGACCCAACTCCTTCACCGGCGAAGACGTGCTTGAGCTGCAGGGCCATGGCGGACCGATCGTTCTGGATATGTTGCTCAAACGGTGCCTGGAACTGGGTTGCCGTCTCGCCCGTCCCGGTGAATTCAGTGAGCGCGCCTTCCTGAATGACAAACTCGACCTGGCTCAGGCTGAAGCCATTGCCGACTTGATCGAGGCGAGTTCTACACAAGCAGCGCGAAACGCCCTTCGGTCCTTGCAAGGCGCATTTTCCCAGCGTGTGCATAACCTCACCGAGCAACTGATAGGCCTGCGCATCTATGTCGAGGCCGCCATCGACTTTCCAGAGGAGGAAATCGACTTCCTTGCTGACGGTCATGTATTGGCCATGCTCGACAAAGTGCGCAATGAATTATCCACAGTGCTCCATGAAGCAGGGCAAGGCGCCTTGCTTCGAGATGGGATGACGGTGGTGATTGCCGGTCGGCCAAATGCCGGTAAATCCAGTCTGTTGAATGCTCTGGCGGGTCGAGAAGCCGCGATCGTGACCGAGATTGCCGGCACAACCCGGGACATTCTTCGTGAACATATCCACATTGATGGCATGCCGCTGCACGTGGTCGATACCGCTGGTCTGCGAGATACCGATGATCAGGTGGAAAAAATCGGCGTCGAACGCGCGTTGAAAGCCATCGGCGAAGCGGATCGTGTGTTGTTGGTGGTCGATGCTACGGCACCGGAAGCGCTTGATCCGTTCGCGCTGTGGCCCGAGTTTCTGGAAGTGCGTCCCGATCCCGCCAACGTCACGCTGATTCGTAACAAGGCGGATCTGACGGGCGAAGCCATTGCCCTGGAAGTCAGCGAAGATGGCCACGTCACCATCAGCCTGAGTGCCAAATCTGCTGGTGATGGCCTGGAATTACTGCGCGACCACCTCAAGGCCTGTATGGGTTACGAGCAAACGTCGGAAAGCAGCTTCAGTGCCCGCAGGCGTCACCTCGAGGCACTTCGTCATGCCAGCGCATCCCTTGAGCATGGCCGCGCACAATTGACCCTGGCAGGTGCTGGCGAGTTGCTGGCCGAAGATTTGCGTCAGGCACAGCACTCTCTTGGTGAAATCACCGGCGCATTCAGCTCCGATGACCTGTTGGGACGAATCTTTTCCAGCTTCTGCATCGGCAAATAGTCCTTCCGTTGTCCACAGACAGGCCATTCGTGCCTGTCTGTTCCCTCCCTTTTCAACAATCTTCCCTTAGTACCGAGCAGATTCTTTCTGCTTGAGCGGTTTTCCCGCGCCCCGAATTCACTCGATCGAGCCTTTTCTGTGGATTAAGCCCTGTGAATAACTGCCACTGAGGGCAGTTGATAACAGGGCCTCAAAACTGAAGATAACCGCCCCTGTGGATAACCACCTCTTTCATCCACAGGCTTACACCGGTTATCCAAGGGCCTCATTGGCACATGACCACAGGGTTTTGAATCTCTGTACATATTGAACATAAAGGCCTGTAGAGATCTATCCACAGAAAGGTGTCTCAGTAGAAATAAACATAAAAACAAAGATTTAATAAATTTCTTTCTTTTTAATTTCTATAACCCCGACTTCTCCACAGCTGGTTAAATTTTGTGCAGAGGGTTCTTTAGGAAGGGCGAAGTCCCTATACTTGTCGACCAGGTCCAGAAACCTGAGCTCAAACTATTCCTGATTACCTAACTGAAGCAGGCACGAGGTGCGTGGTGGATTTCCCTTCCCGTTTTGAAGTGATCGTCATCGGCGGCGGTCATGCCGGTACCGAGGCAGCACTGGCCTCAGCACGTATGGGTGCGAAAACCCTGTTGCTGACGCATAACGTGGAAACCCTCGGAGCAATGAGTTGCAACCCCGCCATTGGTGGGATCGGTAAAAGCCATCTGGTTAAAGAAATCGACGCCCTTGGCGGCGCGATGGCCATGGCTACCGACAAAGGTGGTATTCAATTTCGCGTGTTGAACAGCCGCAAAGGCCCGGCCGTGCGTGCAACTCGCGCTCAGGCAGACCGGGTTCTGTACAAGGCCGCTGTCCGCGAAGCATTGGAAAACCAGCCGAACCTGTGGATATTTCAACAAGCCGCTGACGACCTGATCGTCGAGCAGGAACAAGTGCGCGGTGTTGTTACCCAAATGGGTCTGCGTTTCTTCGCTGATTCCGTGGTGTTGACCACTGGCACATTCCTCGGTGGACTTATCCACATCGGTTTGCAGAATTTCTCCGGCGGTCGCGCCGGTGATCCGCCATCAATCGCTCTGGCTCACCGTCTGCGTGAATTGCCACTGCGTGTGGGTCGTTTGAAAACCGGTACTCCGCCGCGTATCGACGGCCGGTCTGTGGATTTCTCGGTGATGACCGAGCAAGCGGGCGATACGCCGATCCCGGTGATGTCGTTCATGGGGTCCAAAGAGCAGCATCCGAAACAGGTCAGCTGCTGGATTACCCACACCAACGCCCGTACCCACGAAATCATTGCAGCGAACCTCGACCGTTCGCCGATGTATTCCGCTGCCGGCGAAATCGAAGGCATCGGCCCGCGTTACTGCCCTTCGATCGAAGACAAGATTCACCGCTTTGCCGATAAGGAAAGCCATCAGGTCTTTATCGAACCGGAAGGCTTGACCACCAACGAGCTGTACCCGAACGGGATATCCACATCCCTGCCGTTCGATGTGCAATTGCAGATCGTGCAATCGATCCGAGGCATGGAAAACGCCCACATCGTGCGGCCGGGCTACGCCATCGAATACGACTATTTCGATCCGCGTGATCTGAAGTACAGCCTGGAAACCAAAGTCATTGGCGGGCTGTTTTTCGCCGGGCAAATCAACGGCACCACCGGTTACGAAGAAGCCGGCGCCCAGGGTTTGCTGGCCGGCGCCAACGCTGCGCTGCGCGCCCAGGGCAAAGACGCCTGGTGTCCGCGTCGCGACGAAGCGTACATCGGCGTATTGGTCGACGACCTGATTACGCTCGGAACCCAAGAGCCGTACCGGATGTTCACGTCCCGTGCCGAGTACCGTCTGATCCTGCGCGAAGACAACGCCGACCTGCGTTTGACCGAAAAAGGTCGCGAACTGGGTCTGGTCGATGACGCGCGTTGGGCGGCGTTCTGCAAGAAGCGCGAAAGCATCGACCTGGAAGAACAACGCCTGAAAAGTACCTGGGTTCGCCCGGGCACCGAGCAGGGCGATGCGATTTCCGAGAAGTTCGGTACGCCGCTGACCCACGAATACAATTTGCTCAACCTGCTGAGCCGTCCGGAAATCGACTACGCTGGTCTGATTGCCGTGACTGGTGGGGGCGCAGAAGATCCACAAGTCGCCGAACAGGTCGAAATCAAGACCAAGTACGCCGGTTACATCGACCGTCAGCAGGATGAAATCGCACGCCTGCGGGCCAGCGAAGACACCAAACTGCCTGTGGATATCGATTACACGAATATTTCCGGACTCTCCAAAGAGATCCAGAGCAAGCTCGGCGCGACCCGACCTGAAACCCTGGGCCAGGCGTCACGTATCCCGGGCGTCACCCCGGCAGCCATTTCGCTGTTGATGATTCATTTGAAAAAACGCGGCGCGGGCCGTCAGTTGGAGCAAAGCGCTTGAGTTCGTTGGTAACCTCGCAACACGCAGAAGAGTTATCCACAGGTGCTCGCCAGCTCGGTGTCACGCTGACAGAAACCCAGCATGCCCAGCTGCTGGGTTATCTGGCCCTGTTGATCAAATGGAACAAGGCCTACAACCTGACCGCCGTGCGCGATCCGGACGAAATGGTTTCCCGTCATTTGCTCGATAGTTTGAGCGTGATGTCGTTCGTCGAAAACGGTCGCTGGCTGGACGTTGGCAGCGGTGGCGGCATGCCGGGCATTCCGTTGGCCATCCTGTTCCCAGAGTCCCAAGTGACCTGTCTCGACAGCAATGGCAAGAAAACCCGCTTCCTGACTCAGGTCAAACTCGAACTCAAACTGGATAACCTGCAAGTTATCCACAGTCGCGTCGAAGCCTTCCAGCCTGCCCAGCCATTCAACGGGATCATTTCCCGGGCGTTCAGCAGCATGGAAAACTTCAGCAACTGGACTCGCCACCTCGGCGACGCCGATACACGCTGGCTGGCAATGAAGGGCGTTCATCCGGCCGATGAGCTGGTAGCATTGCCGGCAGACTTCCACCTCGATAGCGAACACGCCCTGGCCGTACCTGGTTGCCAAGGCCAACGCCATCTGCTGATACTGCGCCGCACGGCATGATTGGGAACACAAGCAAGAATGGCTAAGGTATTCGCGATAGCGAACCAAAAGGGTGGTGTGGGTAAAACCACCACCTGCATCAACCTCGCAGCTTCCCTGGTCGCTACCAAGCGTCGGGTGCTGCTGATCGATCTCGATCCACAGGGCAACGCCACCATGGGTAGCGGTGTGGATAAACACGGTCTGGAAAACTCGGTCTACGACCTGCTGATCGGCGAATGCGACCTGGCCCAGGCCATGCATTTCTCCGAGCACGGTGGTTACCAGTTGTTGCCGGCCAACCGCGACCTGACGGCAGCCGAAGTGGTTCTGCTGGAAATGCAGATGAAGGAAAGCCGCCTGCGCAGTGCGTTGGCGCCGATCCGTGAAAACTACGATTACATTTTGATCGACTGCCCGCCGTCGTTGTCGATGCTCACATTGAACGCACTGGTTGCCGCCGATGGGGTGATTATCCCCATGCAGTGCGAGTACTTTGCGCTCGAAGGTCTGAGCGACCTTGTGGATAACATCAAGCGCATTGCCGAATTGCTGAACCCGAACCTGAAAGTCGAAGGGCTGTTGCGCACCATGTACGACCCGCGCCTGAGCCTGATGAACGACGTATCTGCCCAGCTCAAGGAACACTTCGGCGAGCAGCTCTACGACACTGTGATTCCGCGCAACATTCGCCTGGCCGAAGCGCCTAGTTATGGCATGCCGGCGTTGGCGTACGACAAGACATCGCGGGGTGCCATTGCCTACTTGGCACTGGCGGGCGAAATGGTTCGCCGTCAACGCAAAAACTCACGCACCACCGCTGCTCAGGCAACTTAAGGAATCCCCATGGCCGTCAAGAAACGAGGTCTCGGACGTGGACTGGATGCACTGCTGAGTGGTCCGACTGTCAGCTCGCTTGAAGAACAAGCGGTACAAGCTGATCAGCGTGAGCTGCAGCATCTGCCTCTGGACCTGATCCAGCGGGGCAAATACCAACCGCGTCGGGACATGGATCCGCAGGCGCTGGAAGAATTGGCGCAATCGATCAAGGCCCAAGGTGTGATGCAGCCGATCGTGGTTCGCCCGATTGGCAGCGGTCGCTTCGAAATCATCGCCGGTGAACGCCGCTGGCGTGCAAGCCAGCAGGCGGGCCAGGAAACCATCCCGGCGATGGTTCGCGATGTTCCGGATGAAACGGCCATTGCGATGGCGCTGATCGAGAACATCCAGCGTGAAGACCTCAATCCGATCGAAGAAGCCGTGGCGTTGCAGCGTTTGCAGCAGGAATTCCAGCTGACTCAACAGCAAGTTGCCGAGGCCGTGGGCAAATCCCGCGTAACTGTGGCCAACCTGCTACGCTTGATCGCGTTGCCGGAAGTTATCAAAACCATGCTGTCACACGGCGACCTGGAAATGGGTCACGCACGTGCTTTGCTCGGTTTACCGGAGAATCAACAGGTAGAAGGGGCGCGACATGTTGTCGCACGGGGGCTGACTGTGCGCCAAACTGAAGCACTGGTTCGCCAGTGGTTGAGTGGTAAACAGGAGCCTGCCGAACCGGTAAAACCGGACCCGGATATTGCCCGACTCGAGCAGCGCCTGGCTGAACGCCTAGGCTCTGCGGTGCAGATTCGCCACGGTAAGAAGGGGAAAGGGCAGTTGGTCATTGGTTACAACTCCCTCGACGAATTACAAGGTGTGCTCGCACACATTTGTTGAAACATTTCCTCATGTAGCGTGCAGTCGGAAATCACTACCTGACAGTTGAATAGGGGCCGAACCGCCCCTATACTCTGCGCGCATTTTGTCGGCACAAATTATGCCAAGTTATTGATTTCTGGCAGCCGACCATTGGAGAGTAAACGTGATGGAAACCCGCACGCCAAACCGCTTGCCGTTCCATCGCCTGGCAGTTTTTCCGGTGTTAATGGCTCAATTTGTCGTTCTGCTGATCGCTGCTTTGGCGCTTTGGCAATGGCGTGGAGTCGTTGCCGGGTACTCGGGACTTTGCGGAGGCCTGATAGCCTTGCTTCCCAATGTTTATTTCGCTCACAGGGCATTTCGGTTTTCCGGCGCCCGAGCAGCTCAAGCCATCGTCCGGTCATTTTATGCCGGTGAGGCGGGCAAACTGATTTTGACGGCAGCGCTCTTTGCGCTGACGTTTGCAGGTGTGAAGCCATTGGCGCCGCTAGCTGTATTCGGCGTCTTCGTGTTGACCCAACTGGTCAGCTGGTTCGCGCCCCTGCTGATGAGAACAAGACTTTCGAGACCTTAGGGCGTTTGAGGCAACCATGGCAGAAACAACCGCTTCGGGCTATATCCAGCACCACTTGCAAAACCTGACTTTCGGTCAGCACCCAACTGGCGGGTGGGGTTTTGCCCACACCGCAGCAGAAGCCAAAGAAATGGGCTTCTGGGCTTTCCACGTCGATACTCTCGGCTGGTCGGTCGCGTTGGGTTTGATCTTCGTTCTTCTTTTCCGTATGGCGGCAAAGAAAGCGACTTCCGGTCAGCCTGGTGCTTTGCAGAACTTCGTTGAAGTATTGGTCGAATTCGTCGATGGCAGCGTGAAAGACAGCTTCCATGGCCGTAGCCCGGTGATTGCACCGTTGGCACTGACCATCTTCGTCTGGGTGTTCATGATGAACGCCGTCGACCTGATCCCGGTCGACTGGATTCCTCAACTGGCCATCCTGATCACCGGCGACCATCACATTCCGTTCCGCGCCGTGTCGACCACTGACCCGAACGCAACGCTGGGCATGGCCCTGTCGGTGTTCGCGCTGATCATTTTCTACAGCATCAAGGTCAAGGGCATTGGCGGCTTCGTCGGCGAACTGACCCTGCACCCGTTCGGCAGCAAGAACATCTTCGTTCAAGCCCTGCTGATTCCGGTGAACTTCCTGCTGGAGTTCGTGACACTGGTTGCCAAGCCAATCTCCCTGGCACTGCGTCTGTTCGGCAACATGTACGCCGGCGAACTGGTCTTCATTCTGATTGCTGTGATGTTCGGCAGCGGTCTGCTCTGGCTTAGCGGCCTGGGCGTTGTTCTGCAGTGGGCGTGGGCAGTGTTCCACATCCTGATCATCACCCTGCAGGCGTTTATCTTCATGATGCTGACCATCGTTTACTTGTCGATGGCGCACGAAGAGAACCATTAAGACCAGTTTCGACTAGTCTGATGTCCCACTCGGTAAAACGAGTGGGTGCCCGAACAGGGCTATGAAACGATTTGTTTTACCGCTTTAAAATCTAAAAAACCTAAACCATACGACGTAAAAGTCGGGAGGAAAGATGGAAACTGTAGTTGGTCTAACCGCTATCGCTGTTGCACTGTTGATCGGCCTGGGCGCACTGGGTACCGCAATTGGTTTCGGCCTGTTGGGTGGCAAGTTCCTGGAAGGCGCAGCGCGTCAGCCAGAGATGGTTCCAATGCTGCAAGTTAAAATGTTCATCGTTGCCGGTCTGCTCGACGCCGTAACCATGATCGGTGTTGGTATCGCTCTGTTCTTCACCTTCGCGAACCCATTCGTTGGTCAACTCGCTGGCTAATTACTCGAACCTTCGAGTAATTGGTGTGATGTGTAACGAACGAGCGAGGTGTTGGCGTGAACATTAATGCAACCCTGATTGGCCAGTCCGTTGCGTTCTTCATTTTTGTGCTGTTCTGCATGAAGTTCGTGTGGCCTCCGGTCATCGCGGCTTTGCACGAACGTCAGAAGAAGATCGCGGATGGACTGGACGCTGCCGCCCGAGCAGCTCGCGACCTGGAATTGGCCCACGACAAAGTGGGTCAACAACTGCGCGAAGCTAAAGCTCAGGCAGCCGAAATCATTGAGCAGGCCAAGAAACGCGGTAATCAGATCGTTGAAGAGGCTGTTGAAAAAGCCCGTATCGACGCTGACCGTGTGAAGGTTCAGGCTCAGGCCGAGATCGAGCAGGAACTGAACAGTGTCAAAGACGCGCTGCGTGCCCAATTGGGTGCTCTGGCCGTTGGCGGCGCCGAGAAGATCCTGGGTGCCACAATCGATCAAAACGCGCACGCGGAGCTGGTAAACAAACTGGCTGCTGAAATTTAAGCGAGGGCGATCATGGCAGAATTGACCACGTTGGCCCGACCTTACGCTAAGGCAGCCTTCGAGCACGCCCAGGCCCACCAGCAACTGGCCTCTTGGTCAGCCATGCTCGGCCTGGCTGCAGCAGTGTCGCAAGACGACACTATGCAGCGCGTGCTCAAGGCCCCGCGACTGACGAGCGCAGACAAGGCCGCCACGTTTATTGACGTGTGCGGCGACAAGTTTGATGTCAAGGCACAGAACTTCATCAACGTCGTTGCCGAAAACGACCGTCTCCCGCTGTTGCCGGAGATATCCGCTCTGTTCGACCTGTACAAGGCCGAACAAGAGAAGTCGGTAGACGTTGAAGTGACCAGTGCTTTTGCATTGAACCAAGAACAGCAAGACAAACTCGCCAAGGTTCTCAGTGCACGACTCAACCGGGAAGTGCGCCTGCAAGTCGAGGAAGACAAATCCCTTATTGGGGGCATTGTCATCCGCGCCGGCGACCTGGTTATCGATGGCTCGGTTCGCGGCAAACTCGCGAGCCTTGCCGAAGCATTGAAATCTTGAGTTTGAAGGGGCAGCAGAGCAATGCAGCAACTCAATCCTTCCGAAATAAGTGAAATTATCAAGGGCCGCATCGACAAGCTCGATGTGACCTCCCAAGCCCGTAACGAAGGCACTGTCGTCAGCGTATCTGACGGTATCGTGCGGATTCACGGTCTGGCCGACGTAATGTACGGCGAGATGATCGAGTTTCCGGGCGGCGTCTTCGGTATGGCCCTCAACCTTGAGCAAGACTCTGTAGGCGCTGTTGTATTGGGCTCCTACCAGTCTCTGGCTGAAGGCATGAGCGCCAAGTGCACTGGCCGCATCCTCGAAGTTCCGGTTGGTAAGGAACTGCTGGGTCGCGTAGTCGACGCACTGGGTAACCCGATTGATGGCAAAGGTCCACTGAACAACACCTTGACCGATGCGGTCGAGAAAGTTGCTCCAGGCGTGATCTGGCGTAAGTCGGTAGACCAGCCTGTACAGACTGGCTACAAGGCTGTCGATGCCATGATCCCTGTCGGCCGTGGCCAGCGTGAGCTGATCATCGGTGACCGTCAGATCGGTAAAACCGCTCTGGCGATCGACGCGATCATCAATCAGAAAGACAGCGGCATTTTCTGCGTCTATGTAGCCATCGGTCAGAAACAATCGACCATCGCTAACATTGTTCGCAAGCTGGAAGAAAACGGCGCACTGGCTAACACGATCATCGTGGCAGCGAGCGCTTCGGAATCTGCAGCACTGCAATACCTGGCACCTTATGCCGGTTGCACCATGGGTGAATTCTTCCGCGACCGCGGTGAAGACGCGCTGATCGTTTATGACGATCTGTCCAAGCAAGCAGTGGCTTATCGCCAGATTTCCCTGCTGCTGCGCCGTCCACCAGGCCGTGAAGCTTACCCAGGCGACGTGTTCTATCTCCACTCCCGTCTGCTGGAGCGCGCATCCCGCGTTTCGGAAGAATACGTTGAGAAGTTCACCAACGGCGCAGTGACCGGCAAAACCGGCTCCCTGACCGCACTGCCGATCATCGAAACCCAGGCTGGCGACGTTTCCGCGTTCGTTCCGACCAACGTGATTTCCATCACTGACGGTCAGATCTTCCTGGAATCGGCCATTTTCAACTCCGGGATCCGTCCTGCAGTGAACGCCGGTGTTTCGGTATCCCGTGTGGGTGGTGCCGCTCAGACCAAGATCATCAAGAAGCTCTCCGGTGGTATCCGTACCGCTCTGGCTCAGTACCGTGAACTGGCGGCATTCGCCCAGTTTGCATCTGACCTGGACGAAGCGACCCGTAAGCAACTTGACCATGGTCAGCGTGTTACCGAGCTGATGAAGCAGAAGCAATACGCACCAATGTCGATTGCTGACATGGCGCTGTCGCTGTATGCCGCTGAGCGTGGGTTCCTGACTGACGTCGCAATCGCCAAGATCGGTAGCTTTGAACAAGCGCTGATTTCCTTCTTCAACCGCGATCACGCCGATTTGATGGCGAAGATCAACGTGAAGGGCGACTTCAACGACGAAATCGATGCGGGCATGAAAGCCGGTATCGAGAAGTTTAAGGCGACCCAAACCTGGTAAGCCGCAGCGGGAGCCGCAAGGCTCCCGCTTGCTAACCTGATAGGTGTTACATGGCAGGCGCAAAAGAGATTCGCAGTAAGATTGCGAGCATCAAAAGCACGCAAAAGATTACCAGCGCCATGGAAAAAGTGGCGGTCAGTAAAATGCGCAGGGCACAAATGCGCATGGCTGCTAGCCGTCCTTACGCGGAGCGCATCCGCCAGGTTATTGGTCATTTGGCCAACGCCAACCCGGAATATCGCCACCCGTTCATGATCGAGCGTGAAGTAAAGCGCGTCGGTTACGTTGTGGTGAGCTCTGACCGTGGTTTGTGTGGTGGTTTGAACACCAACCTGTTCAAGGCCCTGGTCAAGGACATGGCGGTAAACCGCGAAAACGGCGTCGAGATTGATCTGTGTGTAGTGGGTAGCAAGGGTGCGGCTTTCTTCCGCAACTTCGGCGGTAACGTCGTAGCAGCTATCAGCCACCTGGGTGAAGAGCCGTCGATCAATGATCTGATCGGCAGCGTCAAGGTGATGCTGGATGCCTACCTGGACGGCCGTATTGACCGCCTGTCCGTGGTGTCCAACAAGTTCATCAACACCATGACGCAATCGCCTACCGTGGAGCAGTTGATTCCACTGGTGGCAACCCCGGATCAAGGACTCAAGCACCACTGGGACTATCTCTACGAACCGGACGCCAAAGAGCTGCTTGACGGCTTGATGGTTCGTTACGTGGAGTCGCAGGTCTACCAGTCGGTGGTCGAGAACAACGCGGCTGAACAAGCTGCGCGGATGATCGCGATGAAGAACGCTACCGACAACGCCGGTGATTTGATCAGCGATTTGCAGCTGATCTACAACAAGGCGCGTCAGGCTGCGATCACCCAAGAGATCTCGGAAATCGTCGGCGGCGCTGCCGCGGTTTAACGGTTCAAATATTCAGAGGATCCAGCTATGAGTAGCGGACGTATCGTTCAAATCATCGGCGCCGTTATCGACGTGGAATTCCCACGCGACAGCGTACCGAGCATCTACAACGCGCTGACTGTACAAAGCGCGGCCGCAACCACTCTGGAAGTTCAGCAACAGCTGGGCGACGGCGTGGTTCGTACCATTGCGATGGGCTCCACCGAGGGCTTGAAGCGTGGTCTGGACGTCATCGACTCCGGTTCCGCCATCTCCGTACCGGTCGGTAAAGCGACGCTGGGCCGGATCATGGACGTACTGGGCAACCCGATCGACGAAGCTGGCCCGATCGACACCGAAGAGCGCTGGGGCATTCACCGTCCTGCGCCAACCTTCGCTGAACAAGCGGGCGGCAACGACCTGCTGGAAACCGGCATCAAGGCTATTGACCTGGTTTGCCCGTTCACCAAGGGTGGTAAAGTCGGTCTGTTCGGTGGTGCCGGTGTAGGCAAAACCGTAAACATGATGGAACTGATCCGTAACATCGCCATCGAGCACAGCGGTTATTCCGTGTTCGCCGGTGTGGGTGAGCGTACTCGTGAGGGTAACGACTTCTACCACGAGATGAAGGATTCCAACGTTCTGGACAAAGTGGCACTGGTTTACGGTCAGATGAACGAGCCGCCGGGTAACCGTCTGCGCGTAGCACTGACCGGCCTGACCATGGCCGAGAAGTTCCGTGACGAAGGTAACGACGTTCTGCTGTTCGTCGACAACATCTATCGTTACACCCTGGCCGGTACTGAAGTATCCGCACTGCTGGGCCGTATGCCTTCCGCAGTAGGTTACCAGCCGACCCTGGCCGAAGAGATGGGTACTCTGCAAGAGCGTATCACTTCGACCAAGAACGGTTCGATCACCTCGATCCAGGCGGTATACGTACCTGCGGATGACTTGACCGACCCGTCGCCAGCGACCACTTTCGCCCACTTGGACGCGACCGTCGTTCTGTCCCGTGACATCGCTTCCCTGGGTATCTACCCAGCAATCGATCCACTCGACTCGACTTCGCGCCAGCTGGATCCGAACGTAATCGGCCAGGACCACTACGACACTGCTCGCGGTGTACAGTATGTTCTGCAGCGTTACAAAGAACTGAAGGACATCATTGCGATCCTGGGTATGGACGAGCTGTCGGAAGAAGACAAGCAGTTGGTAAACCGTGCTCGTAAGATCCAGCGTTTCTTGTCGCAGCCGTTCTTCGTGGCTGAAGTCTTCACCGGTTCTTCGGGTAAATACGTTTCCCTGAAAGACACCATTGCTGGCTTCAAAGGCATCCTCAACGGTGACTACGACCACCTGCCAGAACAAGCGTTCTACATGGTCGGCGGCATCGAAGAAGCGATCGAGAAAGCCAAGAAACTGTAATCCCGGCGCCCGGAAACGGGCGCTAATTTAGGTTGAGGCAATCAGATGGCTATGACAGTCCATTGCGATATCGTCAGCGCGGAAGGAGAAATCTTTTCCGGTCTGGTCGAGATGGTGATTGCGCACGGTGCACTGGGTGATCTTGGTATCGCCCTGGGTCACGCGCCGCTGATCACTAATCTCAAGCCGGGCCCGATCCGCCTGATCAAGCAGGGCGGGGAAACCGAGGTGTTTTACATCTCCGGTGGTTTCCTCGAGGTTCAGCCGAATATGGTCAAAGTACTTGCCGATACCGTGCAACGTGCTGCCGACCTGGATGAAGCCTCTGCTCAGGAAGCCGTCAAGGCTGCCGAGAGGGCCTTGCATGACCGTGGTTCGGAATTCGACTACGGTGCTGCTTCTGCACGTTTGGCCGAGGCTGCAGCTCAGCTGCGCACCGTCCAGCAGATCCGCAAAAAGTTCGGCGGTTAATCCGTCATCGACTTGTTGCGCGATTGATTAAAAAGGGTAGCCTCGGCTACCCTTTTTTCTTTTCCGACTTTCTTAACCTGGTCGCAGCCGCTGACCACCCAGGATTGGTAGCCAGTCATGTCTCTTGAAATCGTTATCCTCGCTGCTGGCCAAGGCACGCGCATGCGTTCGGCATTGCCGAAAGTTCTGCACCCGATTGCCGGCAACTCGATGCTTGGCCATGTTATCCACAGCGCCCGACAACTTGATCCACAGCGCATTCATGTGGTGATTGGTCATGGCGCCGAAGCCGTGCGTGAGCGCCTGGCGGCGGACGACCTGAATTTCGTCCTTCAGGACAAACAATTGGGTACCGGTCATGCGGTGGCTCAGGCTGTGCCGTTCATTGAGTCCGATACCGTACTTATTCTCTACGGTGACGTGCCGCTGATTGAAGTCGAAACCCTGCAACGCCTGCTCAAGAAAGTCGCACCGCAGCAACTGGGTTTGCTCACCGTTGAACTGGACGACCCCACCGGTTATGGCCGCATCGTCCGCGATGCCGGCGGCAAGGTCACGGCCATCGTCGAGCAAAAGGACGCCAACGAAGCCGAGCGCGCGATCACTGAAGGCAACACCGGCATTCTCGCTATGCCGTTTGAACGCCTGGGCAACTGGATGAGCCGTCTCTCCAACAACAATGCCCAGGGCGAGTATTACCTGACAGACGTGATCGCCATGGCGGTCAGCGATGGTCTGATCGTGGCCACCGAGCAACCTCATGACGCCATGGAAGTGCAGGGCGCCAATGATCGCAAGCAACTCTCCGAACTGGAGCGCCATTATCAACTGCGCGCCGGTCGTCGTTTAATGGCTCAAGGCGTGACCCTGCGTGACCCGGCCCGTTTCGATGTGCGCGGTGAAGTCACTGTTGGCCGCGACGTGCTGATCGATATCAACGTGATCCTCGAAGGCAACGTCGTCATCGAAGATGACGTGGTGATCGGCCCGAACTGCGTGATCAAGGACAGCACCCTGCGTAAAGGTGTCGTGATCAAGGCCAACAGCCACATTGAAGGCGCCATTCTGGGTGAAGGCAGCGATGCCGGCCCATTCGCCCGCCTGCGGCCAGGCACTGTGCTTGAAGCTCGCGCGCATGTGGGTAACTTTGTTGAACTGAAGAACGCTCACTTGGGCGAAGGCGCCAAGGCGGGTCATTTGAGCTATCTGGGTGACGCCGAGATCGGTGCGCGGACCAACATTGGCGCGGGCACCATTACGTGCAACTACGATGGCGCCAACAAGTGGAAGACGGTGCTGGGTGAAGATGTGTTCATCGGTTCCAACAACTCGTTGGTGGCACCTGTGGATATCTTGTCAGGTGCGACCACGGCGGCCGGTTCGACGATTACCTCGACTGTGGATAAATCCCAGTTGGCGGTAGGGCGAGCTCGTCAGAAGAACATCGATGGCTGGAAACGGCCGGAGAAGATCAAGAAGAGCTGAGTTATCCACATACCTGTTGTCAGCCTGATTTATTCACAGGCTGCACAACTGCATTCGCGGGCCAGCCCGCTCCCACAAGGATCTCCCAATTCCTGTGGGAGCGGGCTGGCCCGCGATGCTTTTATCCATAGACATTTTATCGCTATCCGCTTGACGAACTTTCGCTGATAGGTTTTGATTGCTTCCGTTATCTTTCGAATCGAAACTTACAAACCCATGTCGAAGCGCAATACACCCCAACGCCGGCACAATATTCTCACCTTGCTCAATGAGCAGGGTGAAGTCAGTGTGGATGAGCTGGCGAAGCGTTTCGAAACGTCTGAAGTTACGATTCGCAAGGACTTGGCAGCGCTTGAAAGTAACGGCCTGCTGCTGCGCCGTTATGGCGGAGCGATCACCATGCCTCAGGAACTGGTAGCCGACATCGGCCAACCGGTCTCCAAATACAAACAAGCCATTGCTCGCGCCGCCGTCCTGCGCATTCGCGAGCATGCACGCATCATCATCGACAGCGGCAGCACTACGGCGGCCATGATTCCGGAACTCGGTCAGCAGCCGGGTCTTGTGGTGATGACCAACTCGCTGCACGTTGCCAATGCCTTGAGCGAACTTGAACACGAGCCGGTGCTGTTGATGACCGGCGGCACGTGGGACCCGCATTCCGAGTCCTTCCAGGGGCAAGTCGCCGAGCAAGTATTACGCTCTTACGACTTTGACCAATTGTTCATCGGTGCCGACGGCATCGATCTGGTTCGCGGTACGACCACCTTCAATGAATTGCTGGGTTTGAGCCGAGTCATGGCCGAAGTCGCCCGCGAAGTCGTCGTGATGGTGGAGGCCGACAAGATCGGCCGCAAAATTCCCAACCTGGAGCTGCCATGGAGCAGTGTCCATACCCTTATCACCGATGATCGCCTGCCCCTGGAGGCACGCAATCAGATTCAGGCGCGCGGAATCAATTTGATTTGCGCAGCTATCAGTCAGGAGAAATAGCCATGTGTGGAATTGTCGGCGCAGTCGCAGAACGTAACATCACCGCCATCCTGCTCGAAGGCCTCAAGCGCCTGGAATACCGTGGCTATGACAGCGCCGGTGTGGCGGTCTTCACCCACGATGAAAAACTCGAACGTA
Organism: Pseudomonas sp. C9; assembly: GCF_002000165.1. Taxonomy (NCBI): domain Bacteria; kingdom Pseudomonadati; phylum Pseudomonadota; class Gammaproteobacteria; order Pseudomonadales; family Pseudomonadaceae; genus Pseudomonas; species Pseudomonas sp. C9. The sequence goes on from NZ_MPAK01000001.1 coordinate 2,539,535, forward strand.
TGCGTCGTCCGGGCAAGGTCAGTGAGCTGGAACTGGCGCTCGAAGCCGAGCCACTGGTCGGTCGCCTCGGCATCGCCCACACTCGTTGGGCCACACACGGCGCGCCATGCGAGCGCAACGCGCACCCGCATTTCTCTGGCGATCTGGCCGTGGTGCACAACGGGATCATCGAAAACCACGAAGCCTTGCGTGAGCAGCTCAAAGCCTTGGGTTATGTGTTCACCTCGGACACCGACACCGAAGTCATCGCTCACCTGCTGAACCATAAACTCAAGGATCTGCACGATCTGACAGCCGCCCTCAAGGCGACCGTCAAAGAGTTGCACGGTGCTTACGGTCTGTCGGTTATCAGCGCTCATCAACCTGATCGCCTGGTTGCGGCCCGCAGCGGCAGTCCGTTGGTGATTGGCCTGGGCCTGGGTGAGAACTTCCTGGCTTCCGACCAACTGGCACTGCGTCAGGTCACCGACCGTTTCATGTACCTGGAAGAAGGCGATATTGCTGAAATTCGCCGTGACAGCGTGCAGATCTGGGACGTGGATGGCAAAGCCGTCGAGCGTGAAACCGTACAGTACCGCGACGGTGCCGAAGCCGCGGACAAAGGCGAGTTTCGCCACTTCATGCTCAAGGAAATTCACGAGCAACCTGCCGTAGTTCAGCGCACCCTCGAAGGTCGTCTGAGCCCGAACGGCGTGTTGGTACAGGCATTCGGCCCACAGGCCGCCGAGCTATTCGCCAAAGTACGCAACGTACAGATCGTTGCCTGCGGCACCAGCTATCACGCCGGCATGGTTGCCCGTTACTGGCTCGAAGAACTGGCCGGTATCCCGTGCCAGGTTGAAGTCGCCAGCGAATTCCGCTACCGCAAGGTGGTGGTGCAGCCAGACACCCTGTTCGTGACCATCTCGCAGTCCGGTGAGACGGCCGATACCCTGGCCGCGTTGCGCAACGCCAAGGAATTGGGCTTCCTCGCCAGTCTGGCGATCTGCAACGTCGGTATCAGTTCGCTGGTGCGTGAGTCCGACCTGACCCTGCTGACCCAGGCCGGTCGTGAGATTGGCGTGGCGTCGACCAAAGCCTTCACCACCCAACTGGTAGGCTTGCTATTGCTCACCCTGTCCTTGGGTCAGGTACGTGGCACATTGGCCAAAGGCGTCGAAGCCACGCTGGTCGAAGAATTGCGTCGCCTGCCAACCCGCTTGGGCGAAGCCCTCGCCATGGACAGCACCGTGGAGAAAATCGCCGAACTGTTCGCCGAGAAAAACCACACGCTGTTCCTCGGCCGTGGTGCGCAATTCCCGGTAGCGATGGAAGGGGCCCTGAAACTCAAGGAAATCTCCTACATCCACGCTGAAGCCTACCCGGCTGGCGAACTGAAACACGGCCCGTTGGCACTTGTGGATAACGACATGCCAGTGGTGACCGTGGCGCCGAACAACGAGCTGCTGGAGAAGTTGAAATCCAACCTCCAGGAAGTCCGCGCCCGGGGTGGCCAACTGATTGTCTTTGCAGACGAAAAGGCTGGCATGACCAACGGCGAAGGCACGCACGTTGTCCACATGCCGCACATCCACGACATCCTGTCGCCGATCCTCTACACCATCCCGCTGCAATTGCTGTCGTACTACGTGGCTGTCTTGAAAGGCACGGACGTTGACCAGCCGCGTAACCTGGCGAAGTCGGTGACGGTGGAATAAGTTATCCACAGGTGATCGAAACGGCTGTTTTTGAACGTCCGGTCACGCATCAGTAGAACGCCGGTCAGCCATCGTCTGGCTCGACCGGCGGTCAGGTGCAAGTCAGTTGTTCACCAGCAGTTCCGGGCCAAGATAGTCGTTGATCTGGTCGATATCGTCGTCGCCCAGACTGCCCACCGAAGAGGCCAGGCGCAGACGCGACATCAAATAGCGCAACTTGGCTTCGAACAGATCGTGGCGTGCAACGAAGAGCAATTCTTCGGCATTGAGCACGTCCGAGTTGGTACTGGTACCCCCCTCTTTGAAGCCCTTGCGGGTCGAAGCCAGTGAGCGTTCGTTGGATTCCACAGCCTTCTCCAGTGCACGAACACGTTTGGCGCCGCTCTGTATGCCGTAATACTCACGGGTCGTACCGGAGATGACTTCCTGTCGTGTGGCGTCGAGTTCGTCTATGGCCTTATCGCTATTGGCACTGGCCTGGCGTGTCAGCGCGCTGACGCCGCCACCACTGAACAGGGGGAAATTGACCTCCAGCCCGATCGAGCCGTATTGGTTGCGTTGATTCAACTCGGAGAGTGATTGGCTCTTGCCCGCGGTGTAGCCGGCAATGAAATCCAGTGTTGGCCAGTGGCCGGCCCTGGCGCGTTTCACTTCTTCTGCTGCGAGGTCACTGCTATAGCGGCGTGCATGGATCAGCGGGCTGTCGACCTGGGCTTTGACCAGCCAGTCCTGCAGGTTGCTCGGTAGCAGCGGTGGTGTATTGAAGCCCGGACGCAGGGTGGTCAGCGATTCGGGAGTTTCACCGATAAATTCCACAAGCTTGCGGCGCGAGTTGATCAAGTTGTCCTGTGCTTCGATCAGCTCAGCCTCGGCGAGGTCGCGACGAGCGACTGATTCGTCGATGTCTGTGACGGTGCCGGCCCCTAGTTCCATGCGCCGTTTCGCCGAGGCGAGTTGCTCCTCGAAGGCGTTCAGCTTGGACTTGGCCAGGACGATGGTTTCGCTGGCCAGGAGCACGTCAAAATAGCTTTCGGCCAGGCGCACGGCGGCGTCCTGAGTCTTGGCATCGAACACCGCGACACTGTAGTCGGCACGCTGTTGGCCCTGACGGTACTCGGCCATCTTCTGTTTGTTGAACAGTGGCTGGCGCAGGCGCACGTTAGCGCCCTTGGAGTCATAGTCGAGATCTCTGTCGATGCCGTTCTGGCGTTGGGTGCCATTGACCTTGTTGTCATAGGCCGAGGCATTGATCTGCGGTAGCAGGCCGGCCAGGCCGATGGCACGGTTTTCCCCTCCAGCCTTTTTTTCATGCACGGCAGCCTGGTAGATAGGGCCCTGGAATTGCAACAGGTCCCAGGCTTCTTTCAGGTCCATGGCGCTAGCCGGCAGGGACAACCCCAGCAGGCAGAAGAACAGGCAATGACGGTCCATTTCATTGTTCCTTGAATGAGCTGTCCACACGTTCGAGCATTGGTTTGAGAAGATAGCTCATCAGGTTGCGCTCGCCAGTCTTGATGGTGACGCTGGCGGGCATGCCGGGGCGAATGTGATTGCTACCCAGCAGGCCCATGCCATCGGGCGTGACTTCCACCTGAGCCAGATAGAACGGCTGCTTGCTTTCTTCGTCCATCAGGCGGTCGGCGGAGATGGTTTTCACGCGACCGGGGATGTTGGGCGTCTGGGCATGGTTGAAAGCCGGGAATGAAATGTCCACGGGCAAGCCGGGAACCATCTTGTCGATGGCCTGTACTGGAATCATCGCGTCGACCTGCAGCGGTTCGTTGACCGGAACGATTTCCATGATCTTGAAGCCGGGCTGAATGATCCCGCCGACCGTGGCGATGCTCAGGGACTGGACCATGCCATCGATGGGCGAGCGAATCACCGTGTGCGTCACTTCATAGTCCAGCGCGCGCAAGCGGTCGGCCAGGGTGGTGTTTTCCTTGGCGGTGTCGGTCAGCATCGATTCCACTTCCTTCAGGTAGTCGTGCTGGCGTTGCAGGATGCGCAGCTTGATTTCCGTGGTCTGGCTGCGTGTGCGAGCGATGTTGTTGAGGTTCTCGGCCTGTCCGGCGGAAAGGTCGGCATTGCTGCGTTCCAGCTCAAGCAGGCGGTTGCGCGGGATGTAGCCTTCGGCCGCCAGAATGCGTGTGCCTTGCAGTTCCTGGTTGAGGAAGTTGATCTGCGAGGCGCGGGCGCTATAGACCTGTTGCAAGCCCTTGAGCTGCACAGCCGACGCTGCCAGGTTTTCCTGCAGGATGCTGATTTCGCCGGCGAGACCGGCGCGGCGGGTGTCCAGCAGGCGCTGTTGCAGGTCCATGGCAGCCGTCAGGCGGTGGTCATTGCCGAAGCGCTTGAGCAACTCAGGGTCGTAGGCCACCACATCGCGGTTGTCCCGTTCCGCTTCCAGGCGGTTTTCCACGGTCTTGCTGACGATGTATTGGGCGCTGACCGCACCCTGTTCGGCAACGGCGCGCAACGAGTCGAGGCGGACCACTTCCTGGCCTTTGGTCACCAATTCGCCTTCGCGAACGAGAATGGCCTCCACGGTGCCGCCACTGAGATGCTGCACGGCTTTGCGATTGCTGGTGATTTTGACCGTGCCTGTCGCGACCACGCCAGCATCCAGCGGCGCCAGCCAGGACCACAGGAGAAAGCCGCCGAACCCGGCGAGTACCAGCCACATGCCCCAGTGCGCGGGTCTGCCGACGTCCAGATCGACCACGCTCTTGGATTCGTTGAGAATCATCTCGGTGTGTTGGCTCATTTGCATGATCGATCACTCCCGTGCTTTGACGGAGGCCAGCGGGGTCGGCGCGTTTGCAGGCATCACACTGGCCTTGCGCAACGCGGTGAATACTTCTTCGCGCGTGCCGAGCATTTGCACGCCTCCGTCACGCAGCATCAGCACCTTGTCGACGGCGCAGAGCACGTTGGGGCGGTGGGAAATCAGTATGACGGTGGCGCCACGGCCCTTGAGTTCGGCCAGCGCATCGACCAAGGCCTTTTCGCCGACGTCGTCGAGGTTGGCGTTCGGCTCATCCAGCACGATCAGATTGGGGTCGCCATACAGCGCGCGGGCCAAGGCAATGCGTTGCTTCTGTCCCCCGGAAAGCGGGCTGCCATCGGTGGCCAGGCGGGTGTCGTAACCCTGAGGGAAACGCAGGATCATCTCGTGCACCCCAGTGCTCTTGGCGGCACGGATGACTGCGTCGCTGTCCACTTCGCCAAAGCGCGCAATGTTGTCGGCGATGGTGCCTTCGAACAGCTCCACATCCTGTGGCAGGTAGCCGAGCCATGGGCCCAGTTCGCCCTTGTTCCAGGTGAACATGTCCGCGCCGTCCAGGCGCACCTTGCCGGCCTGTGCCGGCCAGACGCCCACCAGCAGGCGGGCGAGGGTGGATTTGCCAGAGGCGGACGGACCGATAATGCCAAGGCTTTCGCCGGGGACAAGGCTGAAGCTCACCCCGCGCAGAATCGTGTTGTTGGTACCGGGGGAACCGGCGTACACATTCTCCACGGCCAGCATGCCCATCGGCCGCTGCAGCGACATGCTCGGTGGCCGGCGCGGATAATCGCTCAGCATCTCGTTGAGTCGACCCCAGGCCGAGCGGCAGCCGAGCAGTTGCTTCCACGACGCGATGACCTGTTCCACCGGACCCAGCGCGCGGCCGGTGAGGATTGAGCAGGCAATCATCATCCCCGGAGTGATCTTGCCTTCGATCGCCAGCAGTGCGCCGGCGCCCAGGATCAGCGATTGCAACGTGATCCGCACGAAGCGTCCGGTGCTGCTGATCATGGCGGCGCGATCGGAGGCCAGGGTCTGCATTTCCAGAATGCGCAAATGACTTTGGTACCAGCGCTTGCTGATCGACGGCAGCATGCCCATGGCCTCGATGACCTCGGCATTGCGCAGGTTGTTGTTGGCGTACAGGGCGGAGGAGATGGCGGCCTGATTGGCTTCGGCCAGCGGCTTCTGCGTCGCCTTTTCAGTGAGATAAGCCAGGCCCACCAGAATCATCGAGCCGATCAGCGTGACCAGTCCGAGCAGCGGGTGGATCAGGTAGGAGACCAACAGATAGATCGGCGTCCACGGCGCATCGAAGAACGCAAACAGGGCATTGCCGGTGAGGAACTGGCGAACCTGCGCGAGATCTTGCAGGGCCTGGGCCGGATTACCACCGGCGCGGCTCAGGTTGCGCTCGAATGCAGCGGTGAAGATGCGTCGGTTGAGGTCCATGTCGAGGCAGTTTCCGACCCGGATCAGCATGCGGGTGCGGACCATTTCCAGCGAGGACATCAGCAAGAACAGGCCTATCACCAGAAAGGTCAGCATTGTCAGCGTCGTGACGTTGCGACTGACCAAGGCTCGATCATAGACCTGCAGCATGTACACGGCGGGAGTCAACATCATGACGTTGATGACGCCGCTGAACCCTGCCAGCAAGTAAAAACTGCGGCGCAGGCGAAAGAGCGTGTCGGCGATTTCGGAGCGGGTGCTCGATTGCTTTTGCATTTGGGTCACCCCTCGTCGAAAAACCGATAGCCCTTGCGGCGCACCAGCTAGTAGTAGATGTCGTTCTGGAGGTAGCTAGTCGACGCAGGCTGGTCGCTCTATAGGCGGCGAGTCTTCCGAAAACTCTGCGTTGCTCTCCTATGCAGGAGAGTAGGTGGCGGTGAAACACTCTGAAATATCATTTCGCTCTATAGCTGAGTCTGTATATCTATATATCCATTAAAAACAGCTAGTTGGACGGCCTGACACCGATCGTCTGTTTTAGCGACGCAAAATTGACATTCTTTTGCTATGGAACTTTAGTCTTACTTGTGGGGGGTCACCCGCCAGAAATTTGCCATCAGTTTGGCAACGCGAGGCTCGGTGATTTTCCTGAGGAGCAGAACATGTCGATCATTTCGATCCTTTGCAGAGTGAAGGGGCTGTTTAGCAAGTTTGCCTTTACGTCCCGTTTCCATGGCCCGCCTAAGTAGGGTCCGGATTCGCTTTGCCTGATCGCTCAGCGAGCCATTCAATTCGCGAATTCCAGGTGCGCACCCGGGGAACGGCTTTGCCTTTCCCGCGCCTGCTCTCGCCAAAAAAATGCACCAACAAACCGCGTTAGCCAGCACCTGACTGGGCGTGGGAGGATTTCTATCGTCCCGTGCTCTCCCCCCAGATACAGCGAGGACAACCGAAATGGCCAATTTCAACAAGGCGGACCTGGAATTCATCCTCAAGCAAATATTTATTGCAGAAGCCCATTCCAATGGCGCCAGCCTCAGTGATTTGCTCCCCAATAGTCAGGTGCCCTTTGGCCTGCGAACCGTCGATGGCAGCTACAACAACCTGGTTGCCGGGCAAAGCGAGTTTGGCGCGGCGGACAATTCGTTCCTGCGCCTGCTTGATGCCCAGTATCGAGCGGCATACGCCGCGTCAGGGAATGTGGTCGATCCGCAGCCTCGGATCATCAGTAACCTGATCGTCGACCAGACCGCCAACAACCCGGCCGCGGTGGCGGCGAACGGCGGTGCAGCCCCGGTAATCAGCCCCGGTCTGGATGGTGTGTTTGGCACGGCTGACGACAAAGAAGTGTTCTTCATTCCCAATGAATCACCGGACGTCGGTTTGACCGCTGGCTTCAACGCGTGGATGACCTTCTTCGGCCAGTTCTTCGACCACGGCCTGGACCTGGTTACCAAGAGCAGTACCGACGTTGTGTTTATTCCGCTGCAACCGGACGATCCGTTGTACGTACCGGGCGGCCCGACCAACTTCATGGTGCTGCCACGAGCAGTGCATACCCCCGGCGCGGACGGAATACTCGGCACTGCCGATGATGGCCAGCCCAACACCACCTCGCCGTTCGTGGACCAAAGCCAGACTTACAGCTCGCACCCCTCGCATCAGGTGTTCCTGCGCGAGTACGTCATCAACGCAGCAGGTGACCCGATTGCAACGGGGCGCTTGATTACCAACCGCGATCTTGGCGGCGATGGCAAATTCGGCACGGCCGATGATGGCGACGGCACCAATGGCGGCATGGCGACCTGGGCCGTGGTCAAGGCCCAGGCCCGTGACATTCTCGGCATCAACCTGACCGACGCCGATGTGCACAACGTGCCGCTGCTGGCCACCGATGCCTATGGCAACTTCATCCGGGGACCGAGCGGAATGCCCCAGGTGGTGATGAAAGGGCTTGATGGTATTGGCGGCACGGCGGATGACGTCCTGGTCGAAGGCAACCGGGATGCTCCGATCAGCCTCGCCAACGCCGTCAGCGCCGGGCATGGCTTCCTCGACGACATCGCCCACAATGCTGCACCGGTCGTCGTCGGCGGGGTTCTGCAGGCGGATGCTGATGCGCTTGTCGGTAATGCGCAGCCGGCTGATGGAGCCGGCAACAACCTGACCTATGACAACGAGCTGCTCGACGCCCACTACATTGCCGGCGACGGCCGGGTGAACGAGAACATCGGCCTGACCACCGTGCACCATGTGTTCCACTCCGAGCACAACCGCCTGGTCCAGCAAACCAAGGACACCCTCCTGGCTGCTGGCGATCTGGCCTTCCTCAATGAGTGGCTGGTGGACGACGTGGCCGCGATACCCACCACACCCGCCGAAATCGCGGCGTTGGTGTGGGACGGCGAACGCCTGTTCCAGGCCGCCAAGTTCGGCACCGAGATGCAGTACCAGCACCTGGTGTTCGAGGAGTTCGCTCGGACCGTTCAGCCTCAGATCGACGAGTTTCTTGCACCCAACGGGTATGACACCTCGATCAACCCGGCCATCCTCGCCGAGTTCGCCCACGTGGTGTACCGCTTCGGTCACTCGATGTTGACCGAGACTGTCGATCGTTTCGACCCCGAGTTCAATCCGCTCCTCACTGACCCGAACAACCCGGACGCACAACTCGGTCTGATCGCGGCCTTCCTCAACCCGCTGGCGTTCGCCGGTAGCGGGGCGACGGCGGACGAAGCGGCAGGGGCGATTATTCGCGGTGTGACCCGTCAGCTCGGTAACGAGATCGACGAGTTCGTCACCGAAGCCTTGCGCAACAATCTGCTCGGCCTGCCGCTCGATTTGCCGGCCTTGAACCTGGCCCGTGGTCGCGACACGGGCATCCCCACGCTGAATGAAGCACGCCGTGAGATGTACCACTCAACCGGCGACAGCCAACTCAAGCCTTACATCAGTTGGGCTGACTTTGCCGACCACCTCAAACACCCCGAGTCGTTGGTCAACTTCATTGCGGCCTTTGGCACGCATGCCACGATTACGTCGGTGACCTCGTTGGCAGACAAACGCGCTGCAGCCCTGGCGCTGGTATTCGGCGGCGCGGGCTCGCCGGCTGACCGCCTGGACTTCCTGAACAGCACCGGTGCCTATGCCAACATGACGCTGGCCGGCGCGGACGGGCTGTTGGGCACTGCCGACGACGTGACGGGTGTGACGATCACGGGCCTGGACGATGTCGACTTCTGGGTCGGTGGCCTCGCCGAGCAGAAAATGCCGTTCGGCGGCATGCTCGGCTCGACGTTCAACTTCGTGTTTGAAACCCAGCTGGAGGCGTTGCAGAACGGCGACCGCTTCTACTACCTGTCGCGTACTGCGGGCCTGAACTTCGGCACCGAGTTGGAGAACAACTCCTTTGCCAAGCTGATCATGCTCAACTCCGATGTTACCCACCTGTCGAACACCGTGTTCCTGACACCGACATTCACTCTCGAAGTGAATCAGGCCAATCAGTTCACGAACCTTGGCGTGGACGGCAAAGCAGATCCGACGGGCGGCATCATGATCAACGGCGTGGAAGTCGTGCCGCTGGTGATCCGCGACAACCCCAACACCCCGGGGGCGGACAGTAACTATCTGCAATACACCGGTGAAGACCATGTCGTCCTGGGCGGCACGGCCGGCAATGACATCATCATCTCCGGTGACGGCGATGACACCGTTTACGGCGATGGAGGCAACGACCGCCTCGAAGGTGGCGCCGGCAACGATGCGGTACTCGGCGGCGCGGGCGATGACATCATCACCGACTCGTTCGGCGACAACCGTCTGGAAGGTAATGCCGGTAACGATGTGATCGTGGCCGGTAGCATGCTGGCTTTAGGTAACCTGATCCTGGGGGGCGATGGCCAGGACTTCATCGTCACCACCGAAGACATCACCACGACCTTCGGCGGTCAGGGTGACGACTTCATCCTCGGTGCCAAGACCAACCTGCCGCCTACCGGCAACGAAGGGGATGACTGGATCGAGAAGGGCGCCCAGGACGGTGCGCCTGGCGATAACTTCGCGCCGTTGCTCACTGACGATGTGGTCGGCAACGACATCTTTGTCGGTGGCGGTGGCTTCGACGAAATGATCGGCGAGGGTGGCGATGACATCTTTGTCGGCAGCGATGCCCAGGACAAGATGGACGGCATGTCCGGCTTCGACTGGGTGACCTACAAAAATGACAAGGTCGGCGTGACCGTTGACCTGAGCCTGGCCGCGCTGGCGCAGCCACATGGCAACGCGCCAAACCAGAACGCCGGGGTGTTCAATCCGGTCGGCGCCTCGCCGGCCTCGATTCTCGACCGTTTTGCCGAGGTCGAAGGCCTGTCGGGTTCGCAATTTGGCGATGTGCTCAAAGGCGATGATGTGGATGCGGTCACCATCGTCAACCACGGCGGCGCCACGGGCAGTGCGCTGACCAATGTGGCGTTGATCCGCGGACTGGACCAGTTCCTGGCCGATGCCGGTTTGCCAACCACAGGCTTTGCCACCGGCAACATCATCCTCGGTGGCAATGGCAGTGACCTGATCGAGGGCCGCGGTGGCGATGATCTGATCGACGGCGACAAATGGATCAACGTCAGAATTGCCGTTTATGCTCCCGGCGACGTCAACCATACCGGCCCAGAGATCGCCACCTTCGACAGCATGGTCGATATGATCCCGTTCATGCTGGATGGCACCTATAACCCGGGTCAGCTCAAGGCCGTGCGGGAAATCCTGCCCGGTACCTCAACGGGCGGGGCGGCCTTCGACACTGCCATTTACTCCGGGGTTCAGTCCGAATATACGGTGGTTCAAGACACGCGCGGCACGGCCAATCTGGCGGATGATGTCTGGACGGTGACCGATACCGTCGCCGGTCGCGACGGCACCGATACGCTGTTGCATATCGAACGCCTGCAGTTCGCCGATAGCCAGCGAGTGCTGGTGCCTGGGCTGAATCTACAGCCGACGGGCAGTCCGACCGTCACGGATGGAAACGGCGGAGCGATCACGGTGGGCGACACGCTGACGGTCAGCTCGGCCCTGGTGCGCGATGGCAACAACATCGCACCGGGTAATCCGCTGGGTACTCTCAACAACACCTCGGTGTCCTACTACTGGCAGTTCGAAGCCAGTCCAGGCAGCGGTGTATTCGAGGACATCATCCTGTTGCCGGCCGGCGACCTGGCGTTCCAGAGTGCCGACGGCACCGCGTTCAAGGTCTCTCCTGACCTCGTCGGGTTGTCGTTGCGGGTCAAGGCGATCTACCAGGATGGTCATGGCACGACCGAAATCGTGTTCTCGGCGCCGACTACTGTGGTGGCTCCCGGTGCGCCGGTTGTGCCAACGGCGCAGGTGCCTGTCGTCGATGCCACGGCGGGTGGCGAAGGCCTGCACATGGTTCGCTCCGACCTCAACTTCATCCTTGATCAGATCAAGATTGCCGAGGCAGACGCGAACGGGCAGGACATCCTCTCGCTGATCCCGAACATCCGCGCGCCGTTGGGCCTGCGTTCGGTCGATGGGTCGAACAACAACCTGATGAACCTCAACGGCAACAACCACACCGAGTTTGGTGCTGCCGATAACATCTTTCCGCGCTTGACCGATCCGGTCTTCAATCCAGCGGAATTGGGAACGACGTATGCGAGCAACGGCGGCCTTGTGATTGACTCGCAGCCTCGTACCATCAGTAATCTGATCGTTGACCAGACGGCGAACAACCCGGCGGCCTATGCCACGGCTTACGACCCGGGTGTGGACGGAGTGCTCAACTTCGGCCTGGCTGGTAATGACGATGTGCTCAAGGATGGCGTACGGATAGTCGCCAGCCCTGGCCTGGATGGTCAGTTCGGTACGGGCGACGACCATGATGTGTACCTGTTCGAGAACACCGCGGCGGATGCGGGGCTGTCTGCGCCGTTCAACGCCTGGATGACCTTTTTCGGGCAGTTCTTCGATCATGGTCTCGATCTCGTGACCAAGGGCGGTTCGGGCACGGTCTTCATCCCGTTGAAACCGGATGATCCGCTGTATGTGCCAGGCGGCAACACTAACTTCATGGTGTTGAGCCGCGCGACCAACCTGCCAGGGGCGGATGGCGTTCTCGGCACGGCAGACGACATCCATGAGCAAACCAACACCACGACGCCATTCGTGGACCAAAACCAGACCTACAGCTCGCACCCCTCGCATCAGGTGTTCCTGCGCGGTTATGTAATGACCGACGACGGCCCCATAGCGACCGGTAGGCTGATCACTAACGTTGACCTGGGGGTGGATGGCAAGTATGGCGGCGGAGATGACACCGAAATCGGTGGCATGGCGACCTGGAAAGTGGTCAAGGCGCAAGCCAACGACATCCTGGGTATCCACCTGACCGATGCCGACGTCGATAACGCCCCGCTATTGGCGACCGACGCCTATGGCAATTTCATCAAGGGGCCGAACGGCTTCCCGATGGTCGTGATGAAAGGGCTTGATGGTATTGGCGGCACGGCGGATGACGTCCTGGTCGAAGGCAATCCGAATGCCCCGATCAGCCTGACCAACGCAGTGCGCACCGGTCACCAGTTCCTCGTCGACATCAACAACAATGCCGTGCCGGTAATCGTCGGCGGGGTTCTGCAGGCGGATACTGACACTGATGTCGGCAATTCGCAGCCAACTGGCCCAGGCGGCAACAACCTGACCTATGACAACGAACTGCTCGACGCTCACTACATCGCTGGCGACGGCCGGGTCAACGAAAACATCGGCCTGACCGCGGTGCATGCGATCTTCCACGCCGAGCACAATCGGCTGGTCGCGCAGACCAAGGATACGGTGCTCGATTCCAATGACGTGGCCTTCCTCAACGAGTGGCTGCTCACTCCGGTGAGTGCATTGCCAGTCAACCAGGCGGAGATCGATGCGCTGGTGTGGAATGGCGAGCGCTTGTTCCAGGCGGCCAAGTTCGGCACCGAGATGCAGTATCAACACCTGGTGTTCGAGGAATTTGCGCGGACCATCCAGCCTCGGGTCGACCTGTTCTTTGCACCGACCCAAGTCTATGACGTCGACCTCGATGCTTCGATCGTCGCCGAGTTCGCCCACACCGTGTACCGGTTTGGGCACTCGATGCTGACCGAGACCGTCGATCGCTTCGACGTCAATTTCAACGTGGTGGGCGATCCGAACAGTGCTGATCCCAATCAGCAACTGGGCTTGATCGCGGCGTTCCTCAACCCGTTGGCGTATGCCGCCAGTGGTGTGACGCCTGAGGATGCGACCAGCGCGATCATCCGCGGGGTGACTCGCCAGGCCGGTAACGAAATCGACGAGTTCGTCACCGAGGCGCTGCGCAATAACCTGCTCGGTTTGCCGCTCGACCTGCCGGCGATCAACATCGCCCGTGGCCGCGATGTGGGGATTCCCTCGCTCAACGCGATCCGCCGCGACATCTACAGCCAAACCGGTGATACCCAACTCAAGCCGTACAACAGCTGGGTCGATCTGGTGCAGCACCTCAAACATCCGGAGTCGTTGATCAACTTCATCGCAGCCTATGGCACGCATGACACGATCACGTCGGCGCTCACTCTGCTAGACAAACGAGCTGCAGCCATGGCGCTGGTGTTCGGTGGTGCGGGTGCGCCGGCTGACCGCCTGGACTTCCTCAACGGCAGCGGTACCTGGGCCAACATAACGCTGGCCGGCAAGGATGGCGTGCTGGGCACTGCTGATGATCTGAAGGGTGTGACGATCACAGGCGTCGATGCCATCGACCTCTGGATCGGTGGCCTGGCCGAAGAGAAAACCCCGTTCGGCGGCATGCTCGGCACGACCTTCAACTTCGTGTTCGAGAACCAGCTGGAGAAACTGCAGGACGGCGACCGCTTCTATTACCTGGAGCGCACCTCTGGCCTGTCGATGAATGCGGAACTTGAAAGCAACTCGTTCGCCAAGCTGATCATGGCCAACACCTCGGCCACGCACTTGCCGGGCCTGGTGTTCTCGGACCCTGGGTACTATCTGGAAGTGGACCAGTCCAAGCAGTACAACGATGGCCTGGGCAACGCCGATCCGCTGAGCGACAACAACCAGCAAGTGGTGTTCCGCGACAACCCGCTGACGGTGGGACCGGACACCAACTACATCCGCTACTCGGGTGATCAGCACATCGTGATGGGCGGCACCAACGGCGCAGACATTCTCATTGCCAGTGAAGGCGATGACACGGTCTGGGGCGATGGTGGCAACGATCGCATCGAAGGCGGTGACGGCAACGACCAGCTGCGGGGTGGCACCGGTGACGACATCATCACCGACACCGGCGGCGACGATAACATCCAGGGTGGCGACGGCAACGACGTGCTGCACGGAGGCAACGGCATCAACCTGATCATTGGCGGCTTCGGCAACGACTTCATCGTGACCGGTGAGGACGCCTCCGAAGCCATTGGTGGCCAGGGCAATGACTTCATCTTGGGCAGCAAAGCCAACGAACAGGACATGGGTAACGAAGGCGACGACTGGATCGAGAAGGGCACATCTGACGGTGCGCCTGGCGACAACTTCGACCCGCTCGGCAACGACCCGGTGATCGGCCACGATGTCTTCATCGGCGGTAACGAGAACGATAAGTTCAACGGCGAAGGCGGCGACGACATCATGGTCGGCAGTCTCGGCATGGGTGACCGCTATATCGGCGGCTCCGGCTATGACTGGGCGACCTTCAAGGATCTGGCACAAGGCGTGACCATCGATTACAGCGACCGCTTTTTCGATGTACCGCCAGTACCGGGTTCGGGTGCCTCGGCGCTCGTGCGTTTCGACATCATGGAAGGTCTGTCGGGTTCCTCGCACGGCGACTTCCTGCGTGGTGATAACGAAGATGCAACTTCGCTGCCTACCGCGGGTGCAACCGGCAGCGTGCTGACCAACATCAGCCTGATCAACGGCCTGTCCGATCTGCTGGCAGCCGGAGCGACGTTCTACGACGGTGGCAACATCATCCTCGGTGGCAGCGGCAGCGACCTCCTCGAAGGTCGCGGTGGTGACGACATCCTCGACGGTGACAAGTGGCTGAACGTACGCATCAGCGTGCGGCAGAACGCTGATGGCACTGGCCCGGAAATCGCCTCGTTCAACAGCATGGAGCCCATGGTGCCGTTCATGTTGAACGGTACTTACAACCCGGGCCAACTGGTCATCGTGCGGGAGATCCTGGCCGGCGATAACAGCTTCGACACCGCTGTGTTCTCCGGTGTTTCGACGGACTACAGCGTCGTTGTCGATGGCGACACTGTCATTGTGACCGACTCGGTGGTGGGGCGAGATGGCGTCGATCGGCTGACGGGCATCGAGCGTCTGCAGTTCTCTGATGTTTCGCAGGCGTCCGGCGTTGGCACTGCCGTCAACAGCGACCCATCAGGTCACCTGGCGATCCTCGATGATCTCACCGGTGTGCGTGACGATACGCCTGTCGCCGGTCAGCTGCTGCGCGTGAGCAATCTGGCGGTACACGACGCGGACAACACGAGTGTTGGCAATCCGACCGGTGCGGTTAACGGTGCGGTTGCCTACTACTGGCAGGTTGAAAACCTTCCTGGCTCGGGCGTCTATGAAGACATCACCTTTGTCGCCGCCGGCGAAGTATCGCGGGCGATCGGCACCACCTACCGGGTGGCGGATGATGTGGCGGGCCTGAACATCCGCGTTCGGGCGGTGTATCAGGATGCCAAGGGCACGCTGGAAATCGTCGACTCGTCGGCGAACAGCGCACCGACCACAGGGCCGACCGTTAACGGGCTTCTGGTGCAGAACCAGGTGTTGACCGCTGACGCGTCGACCATCGTCGATGCCGATGGCCTCAGCAATCCGCAGTTCACCTACCAGTGGCAGGCGACCAACGGAGTCAGCTTCGTCGACATCGTCGGAGCCACCGGTAGCACGTTCACGCTGACTCAGGATCAGGTCGACGATCAGGTGCGCGTGGTGGTCAGTTACGTGGATAACTTCGGTGTGCACGAAAGCATTGCGTCCGATCCTTCGGACCCGGTGGCTAACGTCAACGATGCACCGACAGGCGCGTTGCTGATCAGCGATACGACACCGGATCAAGGACAGGTGTTGACCGCGCTGACTGGCGGGATTGCCGATGCGGATGGGCTGGGCACCTTCAGCTTCCAATGGCAGCAAGGTGTCGGTGCTTCCTTCACCAACATCAACGGCGCGACCGCTGCGACCTTCACCCCTGGCGTGGCGCAGGGCAACCTGCAACTGCGGGTGATCGTGACCTACACCGATGGCTTCGGCGCATTGGAAACGGTGACCTCTGCGGCAACCGCAGCGGTTACGGTACCGGCTGGCGTGGTGCTGCAAGGCACCCCTGGGGCGAATACCCTCACCGGTGGCGCGGGTAACGATGTGCTGTTTGGCCTGGGCGGCAACGATACGTTGAATGGCCTGGCCGGTAATGACCAGTTGTTTGGCGGCACCGGCAACGACACGCTCAACGGCGGAAACGATGACGACATCCTCAATGGCGAGGACGGAACCGACACCCTCAACGGTGGGCTCGGCGCGGATGTCATGACCGGCGGCTCCGGCAACGACACCTTTGTGGTCGACAACGTCGGTGACACCGTAATCGAGGCGCTGAATGGCGGTACCGATCTGGTGCAAACCAGCCTGGCGACCTACCTGCTCGGTGCCAACGTCGAGAACCTGACCTATACCGGTGTCGCTAACTTCACCGGTAATGGTAACGCGCTGGCCAACACCCTCACCGGCGGGGTCGGTAACGACGTCCTCAATGGCGGTGCAGGCGGTGACCGGATGGTGGGGCTCGCCGGCAACGATACCTACGTCGTCGATGCCGCCGGGGATGTGGTGGTCGAAGTGGCGGGTGGCGGTGTGGATAGCGTGCAAACGTCGCTGGGCAACTACACCCTGGATGGTAACGTCGAGAACCTGACCTACACCGGAGCCGGCAACTTCGTCGGCAACGGCAACGGGTTGAACAACACCATCACCTCAGGGGGAGGCAATGACAACCTCAGTGGTGGCGGCGGCAACGACATTCTCATCGGCAACGGCGGTAACGACACGCTCAATGGCGATGCCGGTAACGACCAACTGTTGGGTGGCCTTGGCACCGATACCCTGAACGGCGGAACGGGCGATGACAGCCTCGACGGCGGTGACGGGGACGATGTCATGAATGGCGGCACAGGCAACGACACGCTGCTCGGCGGGTTGGGTAATGACAGCCTGGATGGCGGTAACGGCAGCGATCTGCTCCAGGGAGGCGATGGCAACGACAGCCTGCTCGGTGGTGGCGATAACGACACCTTGCTGGGTGGCATCGGCAATGACTTTATCGATGGCGGCAATGGCAACGATACGGTCACTGGCGGTGCTGGCAACGACTTGATGGTTGCCAGCGGTGGCAACGATGTCTTCATGTTCGCAGCGGGCTTCGGGACCGATCAGATTACCGGCTTCGATGCCAACCCGAATGGAGGAGGCCAGGACCGGCTCGATATCACCGCGTTGAACATCACGGCGGTGAACTTTGCCGCCAGCGTCACCATCACCGACGTCGGTGCGGATACCCTGCTCAGCTTCGCAGGAGCTGACTCCATCCGCCTGGTCGGTGTGGCCGACGCAACAACCGTCACTGCTAACGACTTCATTCTGGCCACTTGAGGAACTGGTCAGTAATGCCGCAACAAGCGTGAAAAATGAACGGAGGGCAATGGATGCCCTCCCTTTTTTTTGAAAAAAAACTGGACGCGTGTTCGGGTGAAAATGTCTAGTACAGGCTGTCGATGAGCGAAGTCTCGTCAACTGATTTTTATCCGGATAAAGGGCATGCCCGATGGACCGATTCCAGGAAATGCAGGTCTTCGCCGCGGTTGCCCAAGAGCAGGGGTTCTCGGCGGCGGCGCGACGTCTGGGCCTGTCGGCGGCCAGCGTCACCCGAGCGGTGGCGGCGCTGGAGAAGCGCATTGGCACCTTGTTGCTGACACGCACCACCCGCAGCGTGCACTTGAGCGAGGCCGGGCAGCGTTACCTGGAGGATTGTCGGAGAATTCTGGCCGAGGTGCAGGAAGCGGAGGATTCGGCAGCCGGCAGTCACGCCCAGCCGCGTGGGCAACTGACAATCACGGCGCCGGTGTTGTTTGGTGAGTTATTCGTCACACCGGTCATGGTCGGTTATCTCACTCAATTTCCAGAAGTCGGCATCAATGCCTTGCTGCTCGACCGGGTGGTGAGCATGGTCGAAGAGGGCATTGATGTCGCGGTGCGTATCGGTGAGCTGCCTGACAGCAATCAACACGCGATTCGCGTGGGCGAAGTACGGCGGGTGATCTGTGCGTCGCCGGCGTTTTTGGCCGCCCGTGGCAGGCCACGTCACCCGGATGAGCTCAATGGCGCCCCCATCATTGCGACCTCGTCGATTGGGCAGCTCAGGACCTGGCCATTTCTTGACGCGGGCGAGCCGCTGAACGTTCGTCCGGAACCGCGCCTTGTGGTCACCGCCAATCAAGCGGCGATCACGGCGGCCTGCCTGGGCCTGGGATACACCCGGGTCCTGTCTTATCAAGTGGCGGGCAAGGTGGCGGCCGGTGAGCTGGAAATCGTGCTGGCCGACTTCGAACTGCCGGCACTGCCCATTCATGTGGTCTACCAAGGGGGACGCAAGGCTCCGGTGCGGGTCCGTAGTTTTGTGGACTTTGCGGTGAAGGCGCTGCGCGAACATCCGGCGCTGAGCGGCTAAAGGATTGTTTCGCTGGTTGAAATAATGGATTGCGTTTGCTGGTTATTCTGATGTTTTGGTTGCGGGTGGAAGATAGCGGCCATTGGTGCTGATCTTTCCCTGAACGGCGCCCCACTCGACGGAGTCGACCATGCAAGCGATCAAACTCTACAACTTCCCTCGTTCCGGCCATGCTCACCGCGTGGAGCTGATGCTGTCCTTGCTGCACCTGCCGACCGAGTTGATCTTTGTCGATTTGGCCAAGGGCGCGCACAAGCAAGCGGATTACCTGGCGCTCAACGCATTTGGTCAGGTGCCGGTCATCGATGATCAAGGTGTGGTGCTGGCCGATTCGAACGCCATCCTGGTCTATCTGGCACATAAATATGGCAATGGTCGCTGGCTGCCCACCGATCCGGTCGGCGCGGCGAAGGTTCAGCGCTGGCTGTCGGCGGCCGCCGGGCCGATTGCCTTTGGTGTGGCCAGAGCACGATTGATCACGGTGTTTGGCGCGCCATACAACGCGCAAGAGGTGATCGCTTATTCCCACACCGTGCTCAAGGTAATCGACCACGAGTTGGCGTCGACGCCCTACCTGGCCGGCAGTGAGCCGACCATCGCCGATGTCGCCGCCTACAGTTACATCGCCCATGCGCCGGAAGGCAATGTCTCGCTGGACGACTACGCCAACATCCGCGCCTGGCTGGCGCGTATTGAAGCCTTGCCGGGGTTTGTCGGCATGCCGCGCACGGTGGCCGGTTTGCAAAAAACCGCCTGATGCTCACGGCCCGACTCACTCGGGCCGTTCACTGTGCGCGATAGGCGCAGGGGAGAAACCGTTATGGAACATTCACCTTGGCACGTCGGCGAGAAACAGTTGCAGGCTCATGTTGGGGTTGCCGAGCGAATGGAGGCGTTCGGTCGGCGGGTGATTCGCAGTCAAATGCCGGATCAGCACCGCACGTTCTATCAGCAACTGCCGTTCATGCTGTACGGCGCCGTCGATGCCGAGGGCAATCCCTGGGCGAGCATTCTTGAAGGGCCTCCAGGCTTTGCACATTCCCCCGACCCCGCACTGTTGCAGTTCGACCGTTTGCCGGGCGCCGATGACCCCGCACAACTGCAAGACGGTGCCGCCATCGGGCTGCTGGGTATCGAGTTGCACACCCGGCGTCGCAATCGCCTCAATGGTCGAGTGGGCGCTGTAACGGCCAACGGATTCGGGGTGACGGTGGAACAATCCTTCGGCAACTGCCCGCAGTACATTCAGTTGCGCCAGTTTCGCTCGGTGCCATTGGCGGATCCCTCAAGCCGCGTTGCGCAGCAATTGAATGATCTGGATGACGCCGCCAGAACCATGATCGTCGACGCGGACACGTTCTTTGTCGCCAGTTACGTGGACGTCGATGGTCAGCGCTCGGTGGATGTATCTCACCGAGGCGGGCAGGCCGGTTTCGTACAGGTAGACGGTAATCGCCTGACCATCCCGGACTTCGCCGGCAACCTGCATTTCAATACGCTGGGCAATCTGCTGATCAATCCTCGCGCCGGTCTGTTGTTCATCGATTTCAATACAGGCGACCTGCTGCACCTCAGCGGGCGCACCGACATCATCCTCGACGGTCCGCAGATCGAAGCCTTCCAAGGCGCCGAGCGGCTATGGACCTTCGAAGTCGAACACGTGGTACGTCGGCCGGCAGCGCTGGCCTTGCGCTGGCGCTTTGACGGCGTGTCGCCCACCAGTCTGCTGACCGGCACCTGGGCGCAGGCCAACGCGCGTTTGCAAGCCCAGGCCTTGGGGGATCGCTGGCGCCCACTGCAGGTGGTGCGTATCGAGGCGGAAAGCCAAAACATCCGCTCGATCTACCTGCAGGCCGCCGATGGCGCCGGGTTGCCGGTGTTCCAAGCCGGGCAGCATTTGCCGCTGCGGTTCAACATCGGTGGTGAGGTGCATATCCGCACTTATAGTTTGTCGAGTGCGCCGTCGGATGATTTTTTCCGCATCAGTGTGAAACGTGACGGGTTGGTGTCATCACACCTGCATGACCGGATTAAGGTCGGGGATGTGCTGGAAGCCCGCGCCCCCCAAGGGCATTTCACCGTGGCGCCGCATGAGCGGCGGCCGCTGGTGTTGCTGGCCGCTGGCGTGGGCATTACGCCGCTGCTGTCGATGGTGCGCGAGGTGGTTTATCAAGGCCTGCGTACGCGAAGCATCCGCCCGACGTGGTTCTTCCAAAGCTCGCGGACCTTGGCCGATCAACCGTTTCGCCCGGAGCTGAACCGTTTGCTCGACGGCCTCGGCGACTCGGTGCGAGTGCTGCGTCTGCTCAGTCAGCCAGAGCCCGATGCCCGCGAGGGTGAAGATTTCGACCTGACCGGGCGAATCGATGCCGATTTGCTCACGAGCATCGTTGAGGTGGAAGACTACGATCAGCTGGATTTTGTCCTCTGCGGCCCGGGCAGTTTTACCCAGGCGATGTACGACAGCCTGCGGGAAATGGACATTCGTGATTCAAGGATTCACGCCGAAACCTTTGGCCCGTCGACGTTGCGCCGGATACCCGACCCGGATGCCGTGGTCATCGAACAACCTCCGGTCGCCACCACGTCAGTGCCGGTGGTATTCGAGCGCTCGGCCAAAGAGGCGCGCTGGAAACCCGACAGCGGCAGCCTGCTGGAATTGGCGGAAAGCCGTGGATTGCGTCCGGAGTTCAGTTGCCGCGGCGGTTCCTGCGGGACCTGCAAGACTCGCCTGATCAGCGGCGAGGTGACTTATCCACAGGCGCCGGCAGAAATCCCCGGTGTGGGGGAAGTGCTGATTTGTTGTGCCGTGCCGGCGCAGGGTTCGCAGCCGCTGGTGCTGGATATTTAACCCGTCAATCCCTGTAGGAGCTGAGCTTGCTCGCGATGGCGGTGTGTCTGTGGACATCAATGTTGACTGACACTCCGCCATCGCGAGCAAGCTCAGCTCCTACAAGGGATCGAGGCCAGTCTGAAAAATCCATGCTCGTCCTACAGCTGTGGCGTTTTTTGAGGAGGATTCCGACAGGTTCTAGCGGTTGTTGCGTCGGAAGCCGGAGGGGTAGGCTTTGTGGGTCGCTGCATATCAGCGACCGGGCTTCGCGGCCCGAATTAGCTTACTTGGTGCATAATCACCGCCCTCAACCGACTCTCCTTCGTAGTTTGTCGATTGATTTCATGGTGGCTGTGCGCGGGATACCTTTGGGTATGCCGGGTTTCCAAGTAGCTCGGTCCGCGAACCCGTGCACAGCTGCCACCTTCCTTCGTTTCGCGGCGACTAGTGGCAGCTCCATTACTTACTTGGAGTGTCACCATGATCAAAGAAACCCCAAATCCCCCGGAAACCGACGACGTTTCCCCCTACGAATCCATCGACTCCAAAAAACTCAACGAAGCCGCCGAACGCGCGCTGAATCACTACCTCAATCCCGCCGCCCTCAAATCACCGACCACGCGCAAACCCAGCACGATGTTCATGCTGGCACCCGATATCAAAGACGAAGACTTGCTGGCCCACACTTGTGAATCGTTGGCCCAGGCCAACGTGATGGCCAGCGATTTTGCCGGCTATCTGGAAGGCCCGCACCGAAATACGGCGATGGCTATCCAACAGATCGTCATGCTGGCGGAGCTGGCAGCGAACCGGATGCTCGATAACCTCGAAATCCCCAAAGCCGCGCCACACCGCTGATCCCACTGATACAGCAAATTCTTGTGGGAGCCGGGCTTGCCTGCGATGACGGAGTGTCAGTCAACATCAATGTTGAATGTTAAACCGCCATCGCGGGCAAGCCCGGCTCCCACAACAGCAATCAGCAATCAGGCGTAGGACAGGGACTTTTCTTCCAGCAGCTCTTCGTACAACTCGGTCCACTTGCGGCCCATTTCGTCCGCGGTGAACAGCTGCCGATAACGCGCCTCAGCCTTCACGCCCATTTCTGCTGCACGCGTCGGGTTTTCCCACAGCGTGCGCATCGCCTCGCGGAATGCCTGTGGATGACTCGGCGGGACCACCAGCCCGGTTTCGTTGTGAATGTTGATGTAGCTGGTGCCAGTGCCGATCTCGCTGGAGATCATCGGTTTGCCATACATCGCGCCTTCGAGCAGCGAGATGCCGAACGCTTCGGAACGCAGGTGGGACGGGAACACGATGGCGTAGCTCAGTTGCAGCAGCGCCACTTTGTCTTCGTCGCCCAGACGCCCAAGAAAATGAATATTGCGCAAACCCAGCGCGGCGGCCTGGGCGTGAAGTTCTGTTTCCAGTGGGCCGGCGCCGACAATCACCGTCGGGTAATCCAGGTCCTTCAAGGCGTCGAGCAGGATGTGCAAACCTTTGTAGTAGCGCATCACCCCCACAAACAGAAAAAACTTATCCCCAAGCTTTTGCCGCCAATGGTCCATTCGACGGCTGTCAGGCTGTGGATAACCTGCCTTGTTCAGGCCATAGGGGATCACGCGGGTCTTGTCCTGAAACTGTTGCAACACATCGCTGGTGTGCAAGTAGTTAGGCGACGCCGCGACGATCCGGTCAGCGCTGTTCAGGAAGCGGTTCATCAAGGGGCGGTAAAGTTTGAGCAGGTGTTTCTGGCGAATGATGTCCGAGTGGTACGTCACCACGCTCGGTTTGTTCAGGCCGCTGGCGAAATGCACCAGGTCCATGAACGGCCATGGGAAGTGGTAATTGACCACGTCGGCCTCGGCCGCCAACTCGCGAAACTGTTTGAAGACGCTCCAGGAAAATCCCGTGGAGGCGAACTGAATGTCGAGCTTCGCCCGATGAACCTCGTGATGACCAAGCTGCACCACCGGCGTGGTCGGATCGGCACTGAGTGTCAGCACCTTGCCTTCAACGCCGTGCTGGGCACCGCTTTCGCACAACTGGAATATCACTTGTTCGATCCCGCCGACCGAGTCAGGCAGGTATGTCTTGAAAAAATGCAGAACTCGCATTCAACCTCCCATAGCCTGGCGGTAGGCGCTGGCCGTGACGTGCGCGCAGCGTTTCCAGGTAAAAAGCCTCGCTTGTCGCAATCCGGCGTCCGAGCATGCTTGCCAATGCGCTTGATCGTCGATCAGACGGCTCATTGCATCGCGCAAGCCGTCGGGATCATCAGGCTCAATATAGTTGCCCGCGGTTTCTGCCACTTCGGGCATGGCCGAACGTCGCGTCAGAATGACCGGCGTGCCACAGGCCATGGCCTCCAGTACCGGCAGGCCAAAACCTTCGTAAAGCGACGGAAAAATCAACGCCCGAGCGCCGGCCAATAGCTGCGCGACATGCTCGTCAGGCAGATAGCCCAGCAAACAGACATGCCCGCAGGCCAGGGACTGATGCAGTTCTTCGCTGAACTGCTCGCGCTGCCAGCCGGCCATGCCGACGATCAGCAGCGGAAAATGCTGACGCACCGATTCGGGTAGTCGGGCGTGGGCGCGCAGGGCCAGGGTCAGGTTCTTGCGCGGCTCCAGGGTGCCAACACAGAGGAAGTATTCCCGCGCCTCGACGCCATGGGCCTTGAGTACGGTGTCGATGTCTTCGGGGGACCGGGGGTGAAAGCGTGCAGCTACACCGAGTGGGGCGACGACAAATCGCTCGGCCGGTAACCCGAAATGTGCCTGGGCTTCGTCAGCAATGTACTGCGAGTCGGTCAGAATCAGACTCGCCTGGCGTACACCGTCGGCCAGGCGCCGTTCGATTTCCCGCAAACGCGCGGGTGGCTGCGTGTCGGGGTAGTGCAGGTGCGTCAGGTCATGCAGGGTGATGACCGTCGGCCCGTCGAACGACAGTGGCCACAAACTCGGTTCGTGGTAGAGGTCGATTTCTTGCGCGCGACCTTGATCGAAGCGCTTCTGCTCCAGCCAGCGCCGAGCCTGATAGGCCCCTGGAATCTGGCGCAGAAGCGGCGTCAGTCGGGAATAACCGGGCATGGCCGCCTCAGGCAGCACCGAGCTCCAACCCCAGCCATGAAACAACGCCAGTTCAACATCCGGCTCACTCGCAAGGGCGTTTGCCAGTTCGGCGACGTAGTGGCCGATACCGGTACGCGGTGCCTGAAGAATTCGGGCATTAAGGGCAATTCGCATGTTGCCTCTCTTGCACGAGCGGCACGTCAATAAGATTGCGCAGGGTGTGTTCGGCCAATTGCGCGCTGGCTTCACACCAGCCGATCCAGTGCCAATCCGCCACGTCGCGGGCAGCCGGGAACTGGCCGCTGCTTTCGAAGCGTGCGACCAGATCGGCCAGCGTTTGCGGCTCGGCCAGGTCGAAATACGCCATGAACTCACCACCAATTTCGCGGAAGATCGGAATATCGCTGCCCATGGCCGGCAGTCCGCGCTGCATGGCTTCCACCAATGGCAAACCGAAACCTTCGACCCAGGATGGAAACACCAGGGCGCTGGCGTTGGAGTACGCGTGTTCGAGGCTGGTGTCGCTCAGGTCATTGAACATGAACAGGCGTTGATTAAGTTGCGGATGGTTGCGTACCCGGGCGAGCAGAGCGTCGCATTTCCAGCCAATTCGCCCGGCAATGCACAGCTGTGCTTTTGAACCCGCCGCCCATGCCAGTTCGAAAGCGTCCAGCAGGTAATCGTGGTTTTTGCGCGGTTCGATGGTGCTGACCATCAGGAACACTGGTTCCGGCGTTTTGAACAGGCGCGTCAGGCGCGGCTCGACGGCGGCCGTGGCTTCGCTCAGGTCCAGCTCGGAGCCGAGGTGGAAATAATCGAACCACAACTCACTGGCCTTGGCCGGACCCAGGCGGCGCTGCAATTCTTCACGCACCTGATCGCGCACCGTGGCGGAAATGGCCACGTAGCCATCGGCAGTTTTGCTGATCCAGTCGAACCACTCGTTGAACACCTGCACCAGCCGCGCGTCGTAAAACTGCGGATGCGTCACGGGAATCAGGTCGTAAATCACCGAAACGATGCCCACGCCTTCACGTTTGAGCTGTTCGGCAAACGGGAAAAAGTCGGTGTGCCAGGACGAATCCAGCAGCACCAGTTGATCCCCGGGCTGGTGCTGCAGCGGTGTGCAACGCTTGGGCAGTTGATATTGGTTGATGCCCTCGATCACACGCAGCGGAAGGCTGAAACAGGTGACCGCTGTCACCCGGTAGGCCACGTGCAGCAAACGCTTGATCACCCGCGAGTGGCTGCGGTTGTGCAGGCGTTGATGCAGTTGCCAGAAACGGTGAGCCAGGCGCCCGAGCCGTCCGCCAAAGATCATCAAGGCATCGAAAAACGGGATGTTCAGCGCACCGAGCATCAGCACTCGGTAGAGTTTTCCGTTGAGCATCACCACCGGAATGCATTCAACACCGTCGACCGATTCCGGTAGCTGATTGATGACGTTGCGAACCACCCGCTGGATGCCCGAATTGACCTTGGGGTGCTGGAATACATGGGTACATTCAACCAGTAGGCGCGTCATGGTGTGTTTTCCGAAATCAGCGACGCGGCGGACCGGGTGATGGTCGTTTTCGCCCCCAGCCACGAGCACCCAACGAAGTCTTCGTGGCGGTTATTGATCACGTGGAACACCAATCCGTAGTCCCGCCATTCGAAATTGCGGTCCAGGTGCGAATCCAGCCGGGACAGGCTCAGGGCTACCGAGTAGTTACCCTTGCCCAGTCCCATGATGAAGGCAAAACGGTAGGTCACACGCTCCCCGGCCTTCAGGTCATTGAGTGCCTGATCCTGACGATGGGTATTGATCCCGTACATGGCCTGGCCCAGGCGATCCTTGATCATGAAGCCCAGCACCAGCCGTTCGATGTCCTGGCGGACTTCGACGTCCACCTCCAGCACCACCGGCTGGCCGACTTCGGCCGCATCGATGGAGCGGCCGTGTTCGTCCAGCAGGCGCACCTTCAAAATCCCGGCTTCGCCAGTTCCTGAAATGGTACTGACCTGGCCGCCTGAGAGCATTTCCTGACGTACCGTCTGGCCTTCACGCTCGGCGAGCAGGGCGTTGTAGTAATCCATGACTGCTTCGGGCGTGCCGTGCATGGCCATGCGGCCATTTTCCAGAAGGATCGCCGAGTCGCAGATCGACTGAATCGCCGAGCGGTCGTGGGACACGATCAACAGCGTGGTGCCGGCTTTGCGAAAGTTGCGGATGCGGTCGAAACTCTTGTGCTGGAAATAGGCGTCACCCACCGACAGCGCCTCATCGACGATCAGAATGTCGGGGCGCCGAGCAGTGGCCACGCTGAATGCCAGGCGCATTTGCATGCCGCTGGAATAGGTGCGCACCGGGTGATCGATGGCTTCGCCGATTTCCGCGAAGTGTTCGATTTCGGGCATCAATGCTTCGATTTCTTCGACCTGCATGCCCAGCAATTGCCCGGCCATGACCGCATTCTGCCGGCCGGTAAAATCCGCATGAAAGCCCATGCCCAGCTCCAGCAGGGCGGCGACGCGGCCTTCGAGCTGAATGGTGCCGCAGGTGGGCTGGGTGGTGCCGGTGATCATCTTCAGCAAGGTGCTTTTGCCCGCGCCGTTGACCCCGACGATGCCCACCGATTGGCCGGGAGCAATCTCGAAGGCCACGTCTTGCAGTACCCAGTGCTGGCGATGACGGATCGGCGAAAACGGTATCAGCCACTCGGCCAGTCGGCTCCAGCGATTGGGGTATTGCTTGTAGGCCTTGCCCAGGCCTGTGACGCGTATGTGCCCCATCAGAGTTCATCCACCATTTCGCCGACCCGCTGTCGAAACAGGCGCAGCCCGATGACGAAGAACACGACGCTGG
This sequence comes from Pseudomonas sp. C9, assembly GCF_002000165.1. NCBI lineage: Bacteria > Pseudomonadati > Pseudomonadota > Gammaproteobacteria > Pseudomonadales > Pseudomonadaceae > Pseudomonas > Pseudomonas sp. C9. Next base: position 2,567,026 of record NZ_MPAK01000001.1, read on the forward strand.
CGATCATGATCGGCAGCAGCGAACTCCAGACGGGCCATTGGCCGTAAAGAAACAGGTTCTGGTAGCTGGTCATCAGGTTGGTCAGCGGGTTGAGTTGCAGCAGGCGCTGCACCCATTCGGGCAGGATGCTTATCGGGTACACGATCGGTGTCAGCCAGAACCAGAATTGCAGGCAAATGGCGAAAAATTGCCCGACATCACGAAAGAACACATTCAATACGCCAAGAATCATCCCCAACCCGGCACAAAACATCACTTGCAACGCCAACAGGGGAATGAGCGCCAGCAGCGCCATGCCCGGCAGTCGCCCGGTGATCAACAGAAAGCCGAGGAACAGCCCGATGATGATCGCGAAGTTGATGCCGGCGTTGAACAGCACGATGACCGGCAGGCAGATCCGCGGGAAGCTGATTTTCTTCAGCAGGTTGGCGTTGTCCAGAAACATGTTCTGACTGCGCACAGTGATTTCTGCGAACAAACCCCACGTCAGCAACCCGGCGCAGAGGTAGACGCTGTAAGCCAGGCCGTCATCCACCCCGGGCAAACGGGCGCGCATGATGTGGGAGAAGATCACGGTGTAGACGATGATCATCGACAGCGGGTTAAGCACGGTCCACAAGGCACCGAACAGCGAATTGCGATAACGCGCCTGGAACTCTCGCTTGACGCTACCGAGGATGAACCCTCGATAGCCCCACAGCGAGCGGTACAAAGAAAGCAGCATTCAAACCGTCCTGCCGTATTGGTCTTCGAAGCGAACGATATCGTCCTCTCCCAGGTATTCGCCGCTTTGCACTTCGATGATCACCAAGTCGATCACGCCGGGGTTTTCCAGGCGATGCTTGTGACCGGCGGCAATGAACGTCGACTCGTTCTTGGCCACCAGATGCGTGCCGGTGCCGTTGTTGGTGACCTTGGCCATGCCTTCGACCACCACCCAATGTTCATTGCGATGGTGGTGCATCTGCAGCGACAACTTGGCGCCGGGTTTGACCACGATGCGTTTGATTTTGAAGCGCGGGCCTTCTTCGAGCACGGTGTAGGTGCCCCAGGGGCGGCTGACCGTTCGATGCAGGCGATAGGCTTCGTGTTTTTTGTCCTTGAGCTGCTTGGCCACCCGGCGCACGTCCTGCGCGCGATCGGCATGGGCCACCAAGACCGCGTCGGCGGTGTCGATAATGATCAAATTATCCACACCCACGGCAGCCACTAGCCGGTCTTCGCTCTGGATAAAGTTGTTGTGGCTGTCGACGAACACTGCATCGCCGCTGGCGCGGTTGTTTTGCGCATCCGCCGGTACCAATGCCGCCACTGCGCCCCAAGAGCCGATGTCACTCCAGTCGAATCCGGCGGGCACCACGACCACTTTGTCGGAGCGCTCCATCAAGGCGTAATCGATGGAGATGTCGGTAATTTCGGCGAACAGCGTCGGGCACAGTTCCTGTTGCAGATACCCGACTGTTTCTACCGGGCGACTCGCTGTCATGCAGGACTGTGTCTGCGCCAGTAACTCGGGGGCGTGAAGCTGCAATTGCGCCAGCACACTCCCGACCGAGAAGCAGAACATCCCGGAATTCCACAGGAAGTTGCCGCTTTCCAGGTAATGAGTCGCGGTTTGCAGGTCAGGCTTTTCGACGAAGCGTTGCACCTTGGCGGCGCCTTTGCCGTCCAGCGCCGCGCCCGTTTCGATGTAGCCGAAACCGGTTTCTGGCGCCGTCGGCACCACGCCGAACGTCACCAGGAAACCATCCTTGGCAAGCGCCACCGCGTGTTCGACGGCGCTCTGGAAGGCGGTTTCATTGACGATCAAATGGTCGGCGGGCATCACCACCATAATGGCCTGGTCGCCGTGCAGCGCTTGCAGGGAAAGTGCTGCCGCCGCGATCGCCGGGGCGGTGTTGCGACCTGTCGGTTCGAGCATGAAGTGGCCGCGATGACGACTTAGCTGCGCGTCCTGATAGTGATCCCTGCTCTGGAAGTAATAGTCGCGGTTGGTCACCGTGACGATGTCGCCCCGGCCATCGAGCAAGCCTGCTGCACGCCGGTAGGTTTTACCCAGCAACGACTGCCCGTCGGGCAAGGTCATGAACGGCTTGGGATGGCCCTCGCGGGACACCGGCCACAAACGGGTTCCGGCACCGCCGGAGAGGATCACAGGAATCAGCATGGCCTACTCCTTGGCAACGCGTTTCATGTCCGCATCCATCATCATGCGGATCAAGGTATCCAGATCGGTTTTTGGCTTCCAGCCCAATACGCGCTGAGCTTTGGCCGGGTTGCCCAACAGCACCTCCACTTCGGCCGGGCGGAAGAATGCCGGGTCGATTTTCACAAAGTCGCGGTAGTTCAGGTCAACGTGCTCGAAGGCGATCCGGCACATTTCGCGCACCGTGGTGGTGATGCCGGTGGCGACCACGAAATCATCGGGTTTGTCTTGCTGCAGCATCAGCCACATGGCTTCGACGTAGTCGCCGGCAAAACCCCAATCGCGTTTGGCGTCGATGTTGCCCAAGCGCAGTTCCTGCTGTTTGCCCTGCTTGATGCGTGCGGCGGCGTCGGTGACTTTGCGGGTCACGAACTCGATGCCGCGCAGGGGGGATTCGTGGTTGAACAGGATCCCGCTGCTGGCATGCAGGTTGAAGCTTTCGCGGTAGTTCACGGTGATCCAGTGGCCGTACAGCTTGGCCACGCCGTATGGGCTGCGCGGGTAGAACGGAGTGTTTTCGTCCTGCTGCTCGGCCTGGATCAGGCCAAACATTTCGCTGGTGGACGCTTGATAAAAACGCGTGTGCGGACTGAATTGACGAATGGCTTCGAGCAGGTGCGTCACGCCCAGACCGTCGACGATGCCGGTGGTGACCGGTTGGTCCCAGGAGGCAGCGACGAAGCTTTGCGCTGCCAGGTTGTAGACTTCGTCCGGGGCGGACTTGATGACCGCGCGTTGCACTGAGCAGGCGTCGGCCATGTCGCCGTCCAGGTAAACGATGTCGCCCTCGATCCCCATCTCACGCAGGCGCCAGCGCGAATCGCTGCTGCGCCGCGCGACCAGGCCGTGGACTTTATAACCCTTGTCGAGCAGCAGTTTGGCCAGATAAGCGCCGTCCTGGCCGGTGATCCCTGTGATCAGTGCACTTTTAGTCATTCTTGTCGTACTCGTGTCTCCCAGTCGGACAGGATCGCCCGCAGGGATTGTTGTGTTGTGGTTTCAGGCGTCCATCCTGTGGTCTGGGCAAGCTTGGCAGAGCTGCCACAAACGCGACGCTGATCCGCGCGGCGAAGGCGCGCTGGGTCTTGAATCAATTCCATGTCGACCTGGGCGAGGTCCCCCATTTGCTCGATCAAACTGCGAATGCTTTGCTCGCGCCCCGAGCAAATGTTGTAGACCTGTCCCAGCGTGCCTTTTTCCAGCAACGCCAGGTAAGCCGAAATCACGTCGTTTACATCCAGGAAGTCGCGCGTGACGTCGATGTCGCCGACTTCCAGTTGCGGGGCTTGCAGGCCTTGCTTGATGCGGTTGATTTGCCGCGCAGCGCTGGCGATCACGAAGCTTTCGTTCTGGCCTGTGCCAATGTGGTTGAACGGGCGGGCGACCAGTACGGGCCAACCTTCGCTCAAGCCCCATTGCAGGCTGAGGAATTCTGCCGACAGTTTGCTCACGGCATAAGGATTGCGAGGGCAGGGTGGCTGGAGCTCGGTAATCGGCAAATCGGATTCGATGACCTGGCCGTAAACGTCGCCGGAGCTGACGTACAAAAACGTACCCGTGAAACCTCGGGCCTTCAGGGCTTGCAGCAGATTCAGGGTGCCGAGCAGATTGATGTTGAGCGTGCGTGCCGGATCGCGAAAGGCTTCGGGGACGAAGGTCTGGCCGGCCAGGTGAATGACCGCATCGGGCATCTCGGGCCACAGGCCTTCGAGACTGCCAGGTTCACCGAGATCGTAACGGGTGGCGACAGGCAGAAGCTCCCATTCCGAGGCCTCAGCGTTCAGGCGGGATTGGATGTGTTGTCCTACGAATCCACTGAGACCCGTAACGAACAGACGCTTTTTCAAACAGCGGCCCCTTGGTCATTCATTTCGTCCATTCCCCCACAGGCTTTGCGGAGATGTCTGACAGACCGGTTGGATTGCAGGGTCGAAAGACAGGCGAAACACATTGTTGTAGTTGTTTGGTAGCCAATCTGTGCCAATTGCTCGGCAATTTCAACAGGTCCAACCGTGACCGGTCAGTTCTCGTTAGCGTAGCCCGATTTATTCTCGCCGGGCGGTTCACGAATCCTCAATGGATGTGTTTAGAATGCCCCTCGTCACGATTAACCGGCGTTCGTGTGGGTTGCTTCGAGACCCCGCGAATCCGACCATTAAAACAAGAACGTAGACGGGCAAGAAGACGATGGGCGAGGACTGGCGAACGCCGCTCGATCCGTGGCTTCGCCGTCATAGAGTGGAGCTGCCGGGATGGCGGTTTCATCGTGGGATGCCATGAATTTCATTCTTTACTCGGACGTTAACGGTAGCTCGATCAGTCAGAGCCTCGGTCGTCCTGAATACAGTTACTACTTCGTGCTCAAGGCGTATCGCCCTGTGCTCGAAAGCCTTGGGCGGGTGCATGTGGTGTCCTCCACCGCTGAGGTCGATCCCCTCTACAAGCAACTGTTGGCTGCGGGTGAAGACTGCCTGTTCCTGTCTTTTACGCCGCCGCAGAAAACCCCGAACGACCTTGAGTGCCCGACAATCTGCGTGGTGGCCTGGGAGTTCGATTCGATTCCCGATGAACAGTGGGATAACGATCCGCGTCAGGACTGGACGCACATGTTGGCACGGCAGGGGCGGGTTATTACGCTCTCCAGCCACACGGCCCGGGCCATTCGTCGGGCCATGGGTGAAGACTTCCCGGTGTTGGTATTACCGACGCCATTGTGGGAAAACTTCGCCGACATCCGTAGTCGCCATACCAGCGTCCCGATCAACGCCGGCTCGACCCTGGACATCAAGGGCTGCATCTTCGATACGCGCACCCTCGGGCTTAACGCCGATGCACTGATTCCTGTCGAGCCGACCGCCGAGGAACTGGCCGCACGTGAAGCGGAACTGGAGGCATTGAAACCTCCGCCGCTGACGCTCAAGCGCCGCTTTGTGATTGCTCGCCATTACCTGCATATGTGGCGCCTGGACAAAGGTCAATCGCTGCCGGTCCCGGTGCATCGCACTCAACTTCTAAGCCAATGGTATTGGGAAGGAATTCGCGACCTGCTGTCGGATGCTGCTCATGCACGTTTGGCCGACTGGTTGCCGGCCATCGCCGGCCCGCAGACCATTGCAGTGCCCGAGCCAGAACCGCGACAGTGGCCGGACACCACCGCCCAGGTCGAAACGCAGGTTGAGGGTGTGGTGTACGTCACCGTGTTCAACCCGCGTGACGGTCGCAAGAACTGGCATCAACTGATCACCGCGTTCTGCTGGGCGTTCCGCGAAACGGCTGACGCGACGCTGGTGCTGAAGATTACCCAAAGCGACCTGTCGTCCTACTACGACGAATTGATGACGTTGCTCGCGCAGCTCTCGCCGTTCGCCTGTCGGGTCGTGGTCATGCACGGCTACCTGGATGATCCGCAATACGCACGGCTGTACGAAGCCGCCAGTTACTACGTCAATGCCTCGCGCTGTGAAGGGCTGTGCCTGCCGTTGATGGAGTTCATGGCCAGTGGTAAACCGGTGATCGCACCGGACCACACGGCCATGGAGGACTACATCGATGAGCGCGTGGCGTTTGTGGTCAAGTCCAGTGAAGAGCTGACCATCTGGCCGCAGGACACCCGGATCATCTACCGCACCCTGCGCCACCGACCGGATTGGGGGTCGCTGAAAATCGCTTACGAAAACAGTTACCGCCTGGCCAAGGAACAACCGCAGGAATACCAGCGCATGTCTTTCGCCGCGGTCGAGCGCATGCACGATTACTGCGCTTTCGCCCCGGTTCAGCAACGCATGGCGGATTTTTTCGGGCTGGCGCCGCAGGTCTTGCCGACAGCAACCGTGACGGATAACGCCTCATGCTGATCATCATTCATTCGGAAACCAACCAGCACACCATTGCCCAGAACCTTGGCCGCTCGGAGTACAGCTATTACTTTGTGCTCAAGGAATACCGACCCGTGCTGGAACGGCTGGGGCGAGTGGTGGAAGTGAGCGACCCGCAGACCGAAGTCGATGCCTTGTACCTGGACTGTTTGTCCCGTGGTGAAGCGTGCGTGTTCCTGTCGTTCTCGCCGCCGCATCGCACGCCAGTCAATTTCACTTGCCCGACGCTGCCGGTATTCGCGTGGGAGTTCAGCACCATCCCCAATGAACCTTTTGCCGGTGACCCGCTCAATGACTGGCGCACCGTGTTGCGCGCCTGCGGTGCGGCGATTACGCATTCCAGCTACACCGTGAATGCGGTGCGCGAGGCAATGGGCGCCGACTATCCGATCATTGCAGTACCGGCCCCGGTGTGGGACCGGTTTTCCGAGCGCGGCGCCCACTTGCAACGTCAGCCCCTGGCCAGCCAGGTGCGGTTGAAGCTCAGGGGGTTGCTGGCAGACAGCCGTGAACTCGACTTGCGAGCCTTCGGCCCCGCGCAATTGCGTGAAGGTGTGGGGATTGATTTCGAGGCCCCTGCGAGTGAACACGAACTGGTCCTCGACGGCGTGATTTACACCTCGGTGTTCAACCCCGGTGACGGGCGCAAGAACTGGGAAGACATGCTCAGTGCCTTTTGCGTGACGTTTCGCGAGGTGGACGATGCAACGCTGGTGCTCAAACTCACGCACCACGATGCTGAAGCAGCGCTGACCGACATCCTTCACCACTTGTACAAAAACCAGTCTTACCGCTGCCGGGTCGTGCTGATTTACGGCTATCTGGCTGACGCGGACTATGAGCAGTTGGTGCAAGCTACGAGTTATGTGGTCAACACGTCCTACGGTGAAGGCCAGTGCCTGCCGCTGATGGAGTTCATGTCCTGTGGCAAACCGGCGGTGGCGCCACGGACCACTGCGATGATCGATTACCTGGATGCCGAGAATGCATTCCTGATCGACTCCACCGATGAGCTGACGGCCTGGCCTCATGACCCGCGCAGGGCGTTCCGGACTTTGCGTTACGTCACCCATTGGGCGTCGCTGTGCCGGGCTTATCAATCAAGCTATGACGTGGCCAAGGGGGATTCCGAGCGTTATGCACAGATGTCCGTGCATGCCGTGGCCAGTCTCAAGAAATTCTGCAGCCAGGCCACTGCCGAGCAGCGGTTGAAAGGGTTTTTTGATCGGCTGTTCGAATCCCGCACCGTGGAAATCCCCGAAACATGATTCGCGCATTGGTCAGACGTTTCTTTGCAGAGACGAAACCCGAGCCCGCGCCGTTGCCGATTGAGCCATCCCGTGTTTCGCCCAGAGAAGTGGGCTTGCACGATGCCATGCATGACGGCTGGTTTTCGGGTGACAGCGGTGAATTGCTCAAGGGCTTTGCCATTACTGCCGACGACACCGTGCTGGATGTCGGTTGCGGCGAAGGTGTCGCGACCTTGTTTGCGGTGCGTCAAGGCGCGTCGGTGATCTTCACCGACAGTGAACACGACAAGGTCCGCGATTTGGCGCGGCAAGTGGACGCGCAGTCGGAAAAAGCAAATCTCGGTCTGGTCAGCAACAGCTTGCCACTTCCGCTTGCCGATGGTTGCGCGAGCAAAGTCGTGTGCATGGAGGTGCTGGAGCATATCGAGCAACCGGAACCGTTCATGGCCGAGTTGGTGCGTATGGGCCGGCCCGGTGCGCTGTATCTGCTAAGCGTTCCTGCGCCGGTCGGTGAGCATTTGCAGAAGGGTATCGCCCCTGCGGGCTACTTCCAGGCGCCCAATCACGTACAGATTTTTACCGCTGAACGCTTCGCCGCGTTAGTCGAGGACGCCGGTCTTGTGATCGAACATCGTCAGGCCACCGGATTTTTCTGGGTGATGGGCATGATCTTTTTCTGGGCCAGTGAGCGGGCCGCCGGTCGGGATCTGGGTGGCGCGGTGCGTGACCGGATCCAGGCACCTTACCCGCCCCTGATGGAAAGCTGGGCGAAAACCTGGCAGGACTTGCTGGCGCAACCCAACGGCCTGGCGATCAAGCAAATGCTGGATCAGTTCATGCCCAAGAGCCAAGTGATCATCGCGCGCAAACCGGTTGAGGCCGATGCGACGTCCAGGAGGACGGCATGAACAATGACAAGCGCATCATGGACATCGAGTTATTGCGCGGCATTGCGGTGCTCGGCGTGCTGTTTCATCACCTGCAAGACAGCCTGTTCGCCGCCTCGGTGCCGTTGCTGCAAACCATCACCGCATTGGGTCAACCCTGGTGGGGCGTCGATCTGTTTTTCGCGATCTCGGGGTTTGTTATCGCCCGCAGTTTGATCCCGGCGTTGCAAGGTTGCAGCACGCGTCAGGAATACTGGCAGCAGACGCGTAATTTCTGGCTGCGCCGCGCCTTTCGATTGCTGCCGTCAGCCTGGTTGTGGCTGGCGTTGATGCTGCTGGCCTGTCTCTTTTTAAATCGTTCCGGGGCGTTTGGAACGCTGCACGCCAACCTGCAGGCGACGCTTGCGGGCGTGGCGCAATACGCCAACTTTCGCTTCGCCGACAGCTTCTTTCACTATGAATATGGCACCAGTTTTGTGTATTGGAGCCTGTCGCTGGAAGAGCAGTTCTACTTGCTGTTTCCGCTGTTGATTCTGGTCTGCCGCAAGCACCTGGTGTGGGCCTTGCTGGCGCTGGTCGCGGTGCAATTGTTCACCCTGCGCACACCGATTCTGATGGTGGTTCGCACCGATGCACTGGCCCTTGGCGTGCTGTTGGCGATGTGGAGTGCGCAACCTTCCTACCTGCGCTGGGAGCCAACATTCTTGCGTCGTCCATGGGCGGGTGTTGCCGCACTGATCGCGGTGTCGCTGCTGCTCAGCTTCATGGCCACTGATCGCTTCACCTTCACCCATTATCGGATCGGCGCGATTGCAGTGTTGTGTGCGGTGCTGGTCTGGATCGCCTCTTACAACCGCGATTACCTGTTGCCGCGCAGCGTGTTCAAGAACCTGATGACGTGGGTCGGCAGCCGTTCCTACGGGATTTACCTGATCCATATCCCGGCCTACTTGCTGGTTCGTGAGTTCATTTTTCGTCTACAGGCTGCCGGGCTGCCCAGTCCGGCTGGCCATCCGATTCTGATGTTGCTGATGGCTGGCGGCCTGATCGTGCTGCTGAGCGAACTCAACTATCGCTACATCGAAATGCCCATGCGCAACCGTGGTGCCTCGCTGGTCAAACGCCTGGGCACCGCCCGAACCGCCGTCCCATCCTCTGGAGCTACCTCATGCTGAGCCTTTTGAAGAAACTCACGGCGGCCACACCCGCTCCCGCGCAGCCGGTGGCGGACAAGATCGAGAAGGTCGACCCTTACATGCTCGGCCTGCACGACGCGATGCTCAGCGGCTGGTTCAATCAGCAAACCGGCGAGCTGTTCACCGGCTTCCCGGTAACCGCTGAAGACACGTTGCTGGACGTGGGCTGTGGTGACGGTGGCAACGTGCATTTCTGCGGCATGCGCGGGGCGAAAATCATCATCGCCGACATCGACGCGGCCAAGGTCGAAGCCACCCGCCAGCGCCTCGGCGACACCCCGGCGCGGGATGTCGAATGCCACGTCACCGACTGCAACCCGCTGCCGATTGCCGACGCGACGGCCACGCGCGTGGTGTCCACCGAGGTCATCGAGCATGTGGACGACCCGGCGCAGTTCCTTGCTGAGCTGGTGCGTGTCGGCAAGCCGGGCGCGCTGTATTTGCTGAGCGTTCCACACCCCAGCTCCGAAGACCTGCAGAAGGACATCGCCGCACCGGAGTATTTCCAGAAGCCCAACCACATTCGCATCATCAGCGAAGAACAGTTCAAGACGATGGTCAGCGATTCTGGCCTGGAAGTGCTCAGCCACAGCCAGTACGGTTTTTACTGGTCGATGTGGATGCTGCTGTTCTGGGAGGCCAAGGTCGATTTCAGCAATGCCGACCATCCGCTGCTCAACCACTGGGCCGACACTTGGCAAGCCGTTCTGAATTCGCCTCGCGGCGCACAGATCAAGCAGGCACTGGATGCAGTCGTGGCGAAAAGTCAGGTGATCATTGCCCGTAAGCCGATAGCATAAAGGCCCCTGTAGCAGCTGCCGGAGGCTGCGTTCGGCTGCGAAGCAGTCGTAAAATCAGGCGCTGCGGTTTTTCAGATAGACCGTACACTCAGGATTTACGACTGCTACGCAGCCGAACGCAGCCTTCGGCAGCTGCTACAAAGGTTCGCTTTGGCTCAAAGGTTTCTCATATTGTTTTTCACTCGATTGATCGCCTTGCTGGCGGCGTTGGTGCTACTCAACGGTTGCGAGCATCAAGACGCGCCACCGCTCGATCAACAACTCTACGTCTGGCAACGGCAATGGACGCCAGCCCATGACGCCGCCCTGCAGGACAGTCGCGCGGATTTTTCGACCCTTCGGGTGTTGGCCTTGCAGGCGTTTCCTCAAGCCGGCTGGCGTCGGGCGCGAATCGATCCGGACCTGCTCAAGCGCGATGGTCGGCCGCTGATTGCGGTGATTCGCCTTGACGGTCAATTGAAGGCGCTGGATCAGGACGAAGTCACGGCGCAAATCCAGCAAGTGCTTGGCGACTGGCAAGGCCAGGGGCTGACGCTGTCCGGTGTGGAGATTGACCACGATGCGGGCGTGGCCCGGCTCCCGGCCTATCGAGAATTTCTGACGCATCTTCGTGCGGTTTTACCCGCGACATTATCCCTGAGCATCACGGCGTTACCGGCCTGGCTGGACAGCGCTGAGCTGCCGGCGCTTTTATCGGCCGTCGACAGCAGCGTGTTACAAGTGCACGCCGTGAGCGATCCACGGCTTGGGCTGTTCGATCCGGACCAGGCACGAAAGTGGGCCAGGGGCTGGAGTCGCATCACCATCAAGCCTTTTTATCTGGCGCTGCCGGCCTATGGCGTGGCGCTGTTGCCCGGCGCCAGTGGCGCACCCGTGGTGGAAAGCGAGGTTCCTTTGGAGCAGGGAGGCGAGCGTCGGGAACTGCTGGCTGATCCGCTGCAACTGCGCACACTCGCCACGGATTTGCGCGCCGATCCGCCCGCGCATCTGGCTGGCCTGATCTGGTTTCGCCTGCCGTTGGCGGGTGACCGTCGGGCCTGGAGCCTGACGACGCTTGGCGCTGTGGCACGCGGGGACACGCTCGACAGTCGCTTGAGTGTGAAACTTAGTGCGCAAGATGCCCTCTATGACATCAGCGTCAGCAACCAAGGCAACCTCGACAGCGCCTGGCCCGAACGCGTGACCCTGGCCGTTCAAGGGTGTGAGGGGGCCGATGCGCTGGCCGGTTATGCGTTGCATCAGAGCGCGGATCTGCTTACCTTCACCCGCCTGCGCGACGGCCGGATAGCGGCCGGTGGGCAGCGAGCCATCGGTTGGGCGCGCTGCACAAAAATTGATCAAGGAGGTTCGAATGTTTACCCGTAACTGGCCCCGCCATCTGCTCTGCCTGAGCTTGAGCTTGCCGCTGGGTACGGCGCTGGCCTGCGGGCCGGACTTCCCGATGCGTTTGCTGGACAACCGAAGCCAGTCGCTGGCGGAGCTGCCGGAAGGTAACTTTCAGTTTGAGATCAATCGTCTCGGGCACGCTATTGCAGGGCTGAAGAACGTCGCGCAATCGCCCTACCCCATGGAAGCGGCCGACTACGCAGAACAGCGCGATTCGGCCGAGCAGGCCGGGCTGACGCCGGAGCAGCAAGCGCTGGTGAAACAACTGCGCAGCCTGACGGATGCACAGCAGGTCGAAGAGCAAGGCGCGAGCCTGCCAGCCGAGCTCAAACTTTATCTGGCGGGGGCTGTGGCGTTCAGTGCGGGCGATCATGGATTGGCTGCCGATTACTTCCAGAAAGTGCTGGCGCTGCCGGCCGACCAACGCGCCTTGCGCAGCACCTGGGCTGCCTATTCGCTGGGGCGGGCGCTGTTTGCCAGGAGCAGCGAAGCAGGGGCACCGTCCGATCTGCTGGCACCGTCGAAAAAGGCGTTCGAACAGACCCGTCAGTTGAGCATCGACGGTTTCAGCGACCCGCTGGAGCTGGGGGTCGCCAGCCTTGGCGAAGAAGCGCGCGTGGCCCGAACCATGGGTGACTGGAACAGCGCCATCGAACTCTACGCCACGCAAAATCTTCACGGTTCGGCGGTGGGTTACAGCTCGTTGAAGTTGCTGATGGCGGACCTGCTGGCAATGCCTGACGATCAACTGGGCACCTTGCTTCAGGGTAAACCGGTGCAACAACTGGTTACCGCGTCGTTGATCAGTCGCCTGGGCTGGTCATTTGGTGATCAACCGCCGAACGAGTTGAAGCTGATCAAACTGCTGCAAAGCAGCACGCGCGGCAGCCTGGATAACGCGGATCGACTGGCCGCGATGAATTATCAACAAGGTGATTACGCCAGCGCCAAGACGTTCCTTGAACACGCCGGTGACGGCGGCCTGGCGTGGTGGCTGCGGGCGAAACTGGCGTTGCGCGAGGGCGATAAAAACGCGGCGGCTACCGCGTATGCCAAGGCGGCGAAGGCGTTCCCGCAGAATGAATCATGGGGTGAGCGCCGCACGCCAGACTACGATTACGAAACGCTTCAACCCAAGTGCCGGGTCGAGGGTGAAAGTGCGATTCTTGCGCTGCAACGCGGGGATTATCTGCAAGCCTTCGATCAGCTCTATCGCAGCCAAAGTATCTATTGGTTCGATGCCGCGACGGTTGCTGAACGGGTGCTGACTGTCGATGAACTCAAGCATTACGTCGACACGCAAGTGCCCGCGCCACCACCGTTAACCCAGCAGGAACGCGACAACTACGTGCCGTTGCCGGTAGCGGCACAATTGCGCAATCTGTTGGGGCGGCGTTTGTTGCGCGAAGAGCGCTATGACGAAGCGCTGGGGTACTTCGACAATACCGATCTACAGAAAAAAGCCCGACTGTATGCGCAACAACGACAGCTGGCTGATGCGGCGTGGTGGCCGACCAAACGTGCCTCCGCCCTGTTCAATGCCGCCTGGACGGCGCGCGAATGGGGGATGGATATCCTTGGTTATGAAATGGCCCCGGACTACGCCACGTTTGGAGGCAGTTACAGCCTCGAAAACACTGAGCTGAAGGTCGGACCGTTGGTGGCCGAAGGTGAAGTCCAGCGCCAACAGGCCAGCGCCGCCAAACCCGATGAGCGCTATCACTATCGATTTGTGGCCACGTCTTTGGCCAGTCGCGCCGCCCATAATTTGCCTCACACCAGCCAGGCCTTTGCGGCGGTGCTGTGCGCGGCGGCGGGCTGGAACAGTAGCGTTGAAGAGCAACGTGCTCTGTACCAACGCTATGTGAAAGAAGGGCCTTACGTGGATTGGGCGGTGGATTTCGGTCACCAGTGCCCTTATCCCGACTTCGAAAACGCCAGCAAACGCTATGTCACCCAGGCGACTGACGCGACACGTTCGGTTCTGCGGCCCTATAAGTGGCCGTTGCAAATCGGCGGTGTCGTCGCTGTCTCGGCGGTGGCGTTGCTGTTGATCAACCGCCGCCGTCGTCGGGGGCAGTAAGGCTCAAGCCTGTTGCACAAAGGTCAGCCGCACCGCGAAGCCGATCAACAGGCTGCCAAACAGCCATTGCTGGAGCCGCTGGGCCGAAGGACTGCGTTGCAGCCAACGGCCCAGCGCCGCGCCGACCAGCGCATAAGCGCTGTCGAAGAGAAAGCCGACACAGACCAGCACCATGCCCAGGATCGCGAATTGCGTGAGGACTGATCCGGCGTGTGGATTGATGAACTGTGGCAGCAGCACCGAGCAGAACAGCAGCGCCTTGGGATTGAGCAGATTGGTGAGCAAGCCGCGCTGGATGGCATTCGACCAGCGTGTTTTCTGTGGCGTGGCGTCTTCGCCATTCAGGCTCGGCAGCATCGTGGTCCGCAGGCACTGAATACCAATCCACAGCAGGTACGCGGCCCCGGCCAGTCGCACCACATCGAAGGTCCACGGCGCGGCTTTGAACAACGCCGCCAGCCCCAACGCGGCCAATGCCACATGACAACCCCGAGCGATGCCCAGGCCTACTGCGGTGGCCAACGCAGCCCCTTTCCCCTGACGGGCGCCGGTTTGCAGCAGCAGGATCATGTCTGGCCCGGGTAACAAATACACCACGGCCAGCGCTATGAAAAACAGCCAGAGTCCTTCCACATTGCACCCCTTCGATGTCGATTTGGTAGGGCCAGTCTAGGCCGCAAGGGCAGGGCAGGTGGTTGCGTAGTCAGCTTCTAAAGCCAATGAATTTGGCATAACCTGCTGCTTTACGATGTACCAACCATCAGGATCTGCCAAATCATGAAACTGGATGCCTACGACCGCAAAATCCTCGCGGCCCTGCAACGGGACGGTCGACTGAGCAATGTGCAATTGGCAGAAGAAATCGGCTTGTCCGCCTCACCTTGCTTGCGGCGGGTGCGGATGCTGGAAGAGGCGGGTGTGATTCGGGGTTATCAGGCCAATCTGGATCGCGACGAGGTGGGGCTTGGGTTGACCGTGTTTGTCGGGGTCAAGGTGGAGCGCCACAACGACGAACAGGCTGAAGCTTTCCGTGTGGCCGTAACGGCGTTACCGGAAGTGATTTCGGCGTTTCTGGTGTCGGGAGAATCAGATTTTCTGCTGCAAGTGGTGGTGCCGGATTTGCGCGGGTACGACCGTTTTCTCACGGAGCGGCTGTTGAAGTTGCCGGGTGTGAGCGATATCCGCAGCAACTTCGCGATTCACACGGTGAAGACGCCGGGGGCGTTGCCGTTGGGGCATTTGCCGCTTTAGACCGAGTCGCCGCTATCGCGAGCAAGCTCCCACAATGATTTGCGGTGTAGTACAAATCGCGTGCCCACCCAAGAACCTGTGGGAGCGAGCTTGCTCGCGATAGCGGCAGACCCGACAACAAGAATTTTAAGGCCTACATCTGCGTCGCCATCCCCTCCACATTCATCGCCGCCTGGCGCAACGCCTCGGACCGGGTCGGATGCGGATGGCAGGTCAACGCAATGTCTTCAGCCGAGGCGCTGAATTCCATCGCCACGCAATACTCGCCAATCATTTCACTGACGCTGGGCCCCACCAGGTGGACGCCGAGGATTTCGTCGGTACGCTCATCGGCCAGCACTTTGGCGAAGCCTTCGGTCTCGTGGTTGATCTTGGCCCGGCTGTTGGCGGTAAACGGGAATTTACCGACCTTGTACGCGCGACCTTCGGCCTTGAGTTGCTCCTCGGTCATGCCGACGCTGGCCAGCTCCGGTTTGGTGTAGATCACGCTGGGAATCAGGTCGTAATTCACCTCACCTGCCTTGCCGACGATCTGTTCGATGCAGGCCATGGCTTCGTCTTCGGCCTTGTGGGCGAGCATCGGCCCAGACGTCACGTCGCCAATCACCCACACGCCAGCCGCTTCGGTACGGTGGCCCTGGTTGGCGAGCATGCCGCGTTTGTCGGTGGCGAGGCCGACATTTTCCAGCCCAAGGCCCTGGGTATAAGGCCGGCGACCGATAGACACCAGCACGTAATCAGCCTCCAGCAACTCAGGCGTGCCACCCGCCGCCGGTTCAATGCTGAGTTGAACGCCGGTAGTCGAGGACGCGGCGCTGGTGACTTTTGAACTTAACTTGAAGCTGATGCCTTGCTTACTTAACGAGCGCTGCAGGGTTTTGCCGGCCTCAACATCGACACCGGGACAGATGCGGTCGAGAAATTCGACGACCGTGACCTGAGCGCCCAGGCGTCGCCAAACAGAACCCAGCTCCAGGCCGATGACGCCGGCACCGATCACCACCAGATGTTTTGGCACTTCGGTCAGCGACAGCGCGCCGGTGGAGTCAAGGATACGTTTGTTGTCGATGTCGACGCCTGGAAGGGGAGTGGGCTCGGAGCCGGTGGCGATGATGATGTCTTTGGCACTCAGCTCGGTCTTGCTGCCCGCATTATCGGTCACCGTGACTTTGCCCGGCCCGTCGATGTGGCCCCAGCCCTTGATCCAGTCGACTTTGTTTTTGCGAAACAGAAACTCGATGCCTTTGGTCAGCCCGGTCACGCTTTCATCTTTTTGTTTCATCATCTGAGCGAGGTTGAGCGTGGGTTTGACCTCGATGCCCAGGTTGGCGAATTCCGAACCCATGGCCGCCTCGTAGAGTTCGGAGGCGTGCAACAACGCCTTGGACGGCATGCAGCCGACGTTCAGGCAGGTGCCGCCCAGGGTGGCGCGACCTTCGACGCACGCTGCTTTCAAACCCAGCTGGCCGGCTCGGATCGCTGCGTTATAACCGCCGGGGCCACCGCCCAGAATCACGACGTCGTAGCTGCTCATGGATGTACTCCTGAAGTGAAGGGATCGGGCTGATTGAAGGTAGTCTTTGATAAAAATTACGAACGTAATATGTGCGTTTCCGGCTGTTTCGGTCAAGGCTTCAGCTTGGCGACAGGTTCAGCGCCTTTAGATGTTGCGATTTACGACGAAAATTTCATGGTTTTCGTTATATCGTAACGAAATGTGATGTCCGCATTGAATAAACACTGGGGTGGTATGCAAGTCGATCTCGAAGTCGATGGGGCGCAGGTAGCAGGGCTGCCGCGCTTTCAGCAGGCGGTTTTTCAGGGGCGGCGATTACGACAATTCGCCATCGGCCTTGGTGCTCTTTCGGCGGCCGGGCTGGTGTTGGCATTATTTGTCGGATTGTTCGCGCCGCTGTCGCTGTGGGCGCCCTTGCTGGTGAACCAGAGTGCCGCGTTGCTGGTGCTGGTGGCGGGTTTGCAATCAGCGGGGTGGATAACCCGGTGGCGCGCAGAAGCCATGAACCCGACGCTGCCGGTGGTCATTGTCGCTGACGACACCGTTGCACCTGAAGGTTGGTATGAACGACTGCTGGAGCGACTCAGTCAGCGCTCGGTGCGAATGCTCGGTCAGATCGGCGCACCGACACTCTGGCTCGGCGCCTGGGCGCTGTTGGCGGCGTTCAGTGTGAGTCAGTTCTGGAACCTCGCGTTACCGCCCGCCGCTCTGGGTTTGTCCGCCAGCGTCGGCGCGGCGCTGGCCTTGCTGCTGGCGTTCGGTCTGCTGGTGGTTGAACGACAACTGGCCCAGGAAAACGTCGCCCAATGGCCGGAAGCAGGTGCACTGGCGCAATTGACTCGGGTCGCGATTATTTGCCTGGTGCTTGGTGCGTTGTGTCTGTTGTTTGCCAGCGAAGAGTCGATCTGGCCGGTGCGTTTGGCGGTGCTGATCGGTTTGTTGCCAGGCCTGGTCGCGGTCGAGTTGCTGCTGCGTGCGGTGTTGTCGCTGTTCAGCCCACAGCGTGAACAACTAGAGCCTGCATTGCTGGCCCGCAGTTTTGTCGCCGACATGCTGCGCTGGCCACCGCAGCCGCTCCTCGCCTTGCAGCACGAATTGCACAACCGCTTCGGTATCGACCTGCGACAAATCTGGGCGTTCACCTATATGCGCCGGGCGTTTTTTCCGGTGCTGGCAGTGGTTGCGATTGTCGGCTGGTCGCTCACTGGCATTCACGAAATACCGTTGCAGGGGCGGGGTATCTACGAGCGATTTGGCAAACCGGTGGCGGTGTTTGGCCCTGGTTTGCACGCCGGTTTACCGTGGCCGTTGGGTCGTGTGCTGAATGTCGAGAACGGCGTGGTTCACGAGTTGGCCACCAGCGTTGGCGAAGCCTCTGCCCCCGTCGTACTTGAACCAGCCGAAGGCCCCGCGCCGGCGATTGCCAATCGGCTGTGGGATGCCAGCCATGTGAATGACAAATCCCAAGTCATCGCCAGCAGCCGCGCCGACAAGCAGAGCTTCCAGATCGTCAACATGGACGTGCGCTTCGTCTATCGCATCGGCCTGACCGATCAAGCGGCGTTGGCGGCCACCTACAACAGTGCTGACGTGCCGACGCTGATTCGCAGCACCGCCAGCCGGATTCTGGTGCACGACTTCGCCTCGCGAACCCTTGATGGTTTGCTCGGCGAGGACAGGGTAGGTCTGGCTGATGAGATCGGTCGCGCGGTGCAGGCGGACTTGAACACGCTCGATAGCGGTGTGGAAATTCTCGCGACCGTGGTGGAAGCGATTCACCCACCGGCCGGCGCCGCCAACGCTTATCACGGCGTGCAGGCAGCGCAGATTGGTGCTCAAGCATTGATCTCACGAGAGCGCGGTGCTGCGGCGGAGGCGACCAATCAGGCGCAACTGCAAGCCAGCATTGCCCGCGATCAAGCGACCGCCAGCGCCCATGAAATCAATGCCACAGCGCAGGCGACGGACCTCAAGTTCAGCGCTGAACAGAAAGCCTATGCCAGTGCTGGCCAGGCCTTTGTGCTGGAGCAATACCTTGGCCAACTGACCCAAGGCCTGGCCAACGCCAAGCTGCTGATTCTTGATCATCGTCTGGGTGGCAGCAGTAATGCGCCGACCATCGACCTCCGTACTTTCACGCTGCCGGCCGATCCTGCGTCGCCGCGTACCAGCGCCCAACCAGGAGCTGCCCATTGAGCCAGTCGCATACACACGATCACGATGACCACGCCGGCCACGATCACAGCCATGGCGGACACGGGCATCATCACGGTCACCATCATCACCACCATGGCGATCCGCAAGAAGCCGGCCCTTTTCCATGGCGGCGCATGGGTTGGGCGGCGTTGCTCGTGGCATTTGCCATTGCCGCCGCGAGTCTTGTTCAAGTGCGCTCGGGGGAGGCGACAGTGATCACGCGCTTTGGTAATCCATCGCGGGTTCTACTGGAGCCGGGGCTTGGCTGGCGTTGGCCGGCACCTTTTGAGGCAGCCATACCCGTCGACTTGCGGCTGCGCACAACCTCCAGTGGTTTGCAGGATGTCGGTACCCGCGACGGTTTGCGCATTATCGTTCAGGCGTATGTGGCGTGGCAGGTGCAGGGCGACCCGGACAACGTGCAACGCTTTATGCGTGCGGTGCAGAACCAGCCGGATGAAGCGGCGCGACAGATTCGCACGTTTGTCGGCTCGGCACTGGAAACCACCGCCAGCAGTTTTGACTTGGCAAACCTGGTCAACACCGATGCCAATCAAGTTCACATTGCCGACTTTGAGGCGCAGCTGCGTCAGCAGATCGATCAGCAATTGCTCACCACTTATGGCGTGCGCGTGCTGCAAGTCGGCATCGAACGCCTGACCTTGCCCTCCGTCACTTTGACCGCCACGGTCGATCGCATGCGCGCCGAGCGTGAAACCATTGCGACGGAACGAACGGCCATCGGCAAACGTGAAGCGGCGCAAATTCGTTCCGCCGCTGAGCGTGATGCGCGAATCGTGCAAGCCGATGCGACGGTCAAAGCGGCTGACATCGAAGCTCAATCGCGTGTCGAGGCGGCGCAGATTTACGGCCGTGCTTATGCCGGCTCGCCGCAGTTGTACAACTTGCTGCGCTCACTCGACACCTTGGGCACCATTGTTTCGCCGGGTACAAAACTGATATTGCGCACAGATGCGGCGCCATTTCGGGTGTTGGTGGATGGACCGCCCGCTCTCGAAAACAAGTCCGGATCGCAGCCATGAAATTAGTTCCACGTGGAACACAGGCATTAAGCAGTCCCTGGATTCAGGCCGGGCGCTTGGCTTTTCTGGCGCTGTACGCCGTGACCGTTCTCGCGGCATTAGCGTGGGCGTTCTCGAACGTAAGGCAGATTGATCCACAGAATCGCGCAGTGGTTTTGCATTTCGGTGCACTGGATCGCATCCAGAACGCCGGGTTGCTATTGGCATGGCCGCGACCGTTTGAGCAGGTGGTTTTATTACCGGCCGCAGATCGGGTGATCGAACGTCGAGTGGGAAATCTGTTGCGCAGCGACGTCGCCTTGCAGGCTGATCGCGCGGCGACGTTTGCCACACCCATCAGTGATGCACTCGCCGGTTCCGGCTATTTACTGACGGGTGACGCCGGTGTGGTGCAACTCGATGTGCGAGTCTTCTACAAAGTCACCGAGCCCTATGCCTTCGTGCTGCAAGGTGAACATGTATTGCCAGCGCTGGATCGGTTGGTGACCCGAAGTGCCGTTGCCCTGACTGCGGCGCGAGACCTGGACACTATTCTGGTGGCGCGTCCTGAACTGATCGGCGCGGACAATCAGGCCGCCGAACGCCGTGAACGTCTGCGCGGCGATCTGGTGCAGAGCATCAATCAACGTCTGACCGAACTGGCGGCGACGGGGCAGGGGCTGGGTATCGAAGTCGCGCGTGTCGACGTGCAGTCGAGCTTGCCCGGTCCTGCGGTGAACGCTTTCAACGCGGTATTGACCGCGAGCCAGCAGGCCGACAAAGCGGTGGCGAACGCCCGCACCGAAGCCGAGAAGGCGACTCAGGCCGCCAACGAACAAGCAGATCGAACGCTGCAAGTGGCCCATGCCCAAGCCAGCGAACGGCTGGCGAAAGCGTCTGCCGACACCGCCACCGTATTGAGCCTGGCCAAGGCGCAGCAACAGGGCACCGATCCGCAAATGCTGCTGCGCATTTACCGTGAGCGGATGCCGAAAATTCTTGGTCAGGCCGGTTCCGTGACCACGGTTGATCCCAAAGACGATTCCCGCCTGATCATTCAGGGAGCTGCCCAATGACCGCGCCAACCGCCGCAGCACCGAGCATGTTGTCCTCGGCCGAACAACGCAGCGCTGCCCGCCAACTGACGCTGGCCATGCTCGCACTGGGCCTGCTCGGGCTCGGCCTGGTCTGGCGCTGGCTGTCGCCGGAGCAGACCGGTGTCAGTCAGTTACTGCTCGGTTTTGCCTCGCTTCTGGTGGCTGTGCCGGTGATGCGTTCGGCGTGGTACAGCCTGCGCTACCCGAGCTTGCACGGAATCACTGACCAGTTGATCGCGCTTGCCATGCTCGGCGCTTGGGCCACGGGAGATCTGCTGACGGCGGCGTTGTTGCCGATCATCATGATCTTCGGCCATGTGCTGGAAGAGCGCAGCGTGATCGGTTCTCAGGAAGCGATTCATGCTCTTGGCAAGCTGACCCGCAGTCATGCGCGCAAGGTTCAGGCCGATGGCTCGATCCTCGAAGTCGACAATCGCACACTCAAACCCGGGGACCTGGTCGAGGTGCGTGCCGGCGATCGCGTGCCGGCGGATGGTCGCGTGTTGTCCGGTCAGGCGAGTCTCG
The DNA here is from genome assembly GCF_002000165.1 of Pseudomonas sp. C9. Taxonomy (NCBI): domain Bacteria; kingdom Pseudomonadati; phylum Pseudomonadota; class Gammaproteobacteria; order Pseudomonadales; family Pseudomonadaceae; genus Pseudomonas; species Pseudomonas sp. C9. The sequence continues at coordinate 2,588,316 of NZ_MPAK01000001.1, forward strand.
ATACGGCTTCGATTACCGGTGAGTCAGTGCCGATGGAAGCCGGAGTTGGTATGCAGGTGTTTGGCGGGGCGATCAATCTCGATGGTCTGCTGCGCATTGAAGTGACCCGCACCGGCGACGAATCGACCTTGGGCAAAGTCATCGCGCTGATGCAAAGCGCCGAGCGCTCCAAGCCGCCAATTACTCGCTTGTTGGAGCGTTATGCCGGCAGCTACATGGTGCTGGTGTTGTTGCTGGCCGCGGTCACCTGGTTCGTGACCAATGATGCTCAGGCGATGCTTGCGGTGTTGGTCGCCGCGTGCCCTTGTGCGCTGGTGCTGTCGGCGCCGGCGACGGCAATTGCCGGCGTGGCGGTGGCTGCGCGCCACGGCATTCTGATTCGCAGTTCGGCTTTTCTTGAGGAACTGGCGGACCTGACGTCGCTGGTGGTCGACAAAACCGGCACGCTGACGTTCGGTACCTTGCGCTTGCAGTCGATCGACAGTCCGCTGGAAGACCGCAGCCATGTGCTCAAACTGGCCGCCAGCCTCGGTTCGGCCAGCAGTCATCCGGTCAGTCGTGCGCTCGCCGGGCTGGTCACGCAGGAGCACTTTCTGCTGCTGTCTGATATCCACGAGCGTCAGGGGTTGGGGGTGGTGGCAATGACCGAACAGGGCGAGGCCGCACTCGGTCGGCCCGAGTTGTTCGCGCAGTTGGGTATTGTGACGTCGGCGGTTCCTGAACACGACGGACCGATTGCCGGACTGGCGCTGGATGGTGAATTTCTCGCCTGGCTGTTGTTGGCCGACAGCGTCAAACCCGAGGCGCGATTTGCCTTGAGTGAGTTGCGTGAATTGGGCTTGGGTCGACAACTGCTGCTCACCGGGGATCGGCAGAGCGTTGCCCACACGTTGGCCCGCGATGTCGGCATCAGCGATGTCGAGGCCCAGGCGTTGCCTGAGGACAAATTGAATCGAGTGCTCAAGGAAATTGGCAGCGGCTTCCGGCCGATGGTGGTCGGGGACGGGATCAACGACTCCCTGGCGCTCAAGGCGGGTGTCGTGGGTGTGGCCATGGGCGCGGGCGGGGCCGACATTGCGTTGGCCTCGGCAGACATCGTGCTGATCGGCAGCGACCTGCGTCGGCTCGGCACCTGTGTGCGTTTGAGCCGCCAATGCCGCCAAACCTTGCAGGTCAATGTGATCATCGGTTTGGGCTGGACACTGGCGATTGTCGCATTCGCGGCGTTTGGCTGGCTTGGCGCGGCAGGGGCAATGATCGCGGCGTTGCTGCATAACTTGAGCACGTTGCTGGTGTTGGGCAACGCCGGACGTTTGCTGCGGTTCCAGGAGCCGTTACTCAAGCTCAAAGAAGACAGTTGAGTGAATCGAAAACTTTTTTGGATGCCTCTGTAACGCCATTGGGGGGGCGCTCTCTAGTGCTGTGTCGGGACTGAACAACATTCCAGCCGACAACCCTGACGATGACTGAGGATACAAAAATGAACTTCAAAACTGCTTCCACCGGTGCCGCTCTCGCTTTCGCTGCTGCGACTCTGTTTGCCGGTGTTGCGACGACGGCTCAGGCTGCCGACGCTGCTCAGGTTCACTGCTACGGCGTGACCTCGTGCAAAGGCATGAACGATTGCAAAACCGCGGAAAACGCCTGTAAGGGTCAGGCTGTTTGCAAAGGTCACGGCTTCAAGGCCATGACTCAGGCTCAGTGCATGAAGGAAGGTGGCAAGGTCGGCGAGTAACCGACTACCGTTTGGCGCCGCAGTGGCTTCCCCCAGCCACTGCGGCCATTTTGCGAGGAGCCCGCCAATGTCTGCATCCCTTCCTTGTCTGGGCTATGGCCTGGGTTTGCGCAGTGCTTACTACCAGGACATTCTTGATCAGTCGCCGGCCGTGGACTGGTTCGAAGTCGTCTCCGAAAATTTCATGGTGCAGGGCGGCAAAGCCCTCTATTACCTTGACGCCATCGCCGAGCGTTATCCGCTGGTGATGCATGGCGTATCGTTGTCCATCGGCGGGCCGCATGCCCTCGATCAGGGCTATCTGCAACAACTCAAGGTGTTGGCCGATCGGGTCAAACCGGCGTGGGTTTCCGATCACTTGTGCTGGAGCCGTGGCAACGCCCATCAGCTTCATGATTTGTTACCGCTGCCTTACACCGAAGAAAGCCTTTATTACGTCGCTGATCGGGTGCGCCAGGTACAAGACGTTTTGCAGCGGCCACTGGTGCTGGAAAATGTCTCCAGTTATGTGCGCAGCGCTGACGATGATTTCAGCGAGTGGGCGTTTCTCGAAGCGTTGAGCCGGTTGAGCGATTGCGAATTGTTGCTGGACGTCAACAATGTCTATGTCAGCTCACGCAATCATGGTTTCGACCCCTGGACCTTCATTCAAGGTTTGCCGGCAAACAAGGTTCGCCAACTGCATCTGGCGGGCCACAGCGACTACGGCGATTACGTCATCGACACCCATGACCATCCCGTCAGCGATCCGGTCTGGGCGTTTTATCAACGCACACTCGATTACCTCGGCCCGGTTGCCACGCTGCTGGAGCGCGATGACCATTTCCCGCCGTTTGAAGAACTGCTCAATGAATTGCAAAAAGCCCGGGAGTTGGGTGCGAGCGTGCTGAACCGGAGGCAGAAATGCGCCTGATCGATTGGCAACTGGCCTTTGAACGCTACCTGTTGGGAGCGCCGGTAGCGGCTGATGTCGCGTTTGGCTCCAGCCTTAAGGGTGGCCCGACGCTGGATGTCAGCACAGGGTTGGCGATTTATCACAATGCTTATCAGGCCCGGCTACAGGAAGTGCTGCGCGCAGACTTTCCCGCCATCCACGATTGGCTGGGTGACGATGAATTCGAACAACTCACCGCGGCTTACATCCGCCAGAATCCTTCGGATCATTACAACCTTCGTTGGCTCGGCAAAGGCTTCGAAATGTTTATTCGTCAGCATCTGGTGCCTGAACAGAGTGCGCCGCTGGCAGAGCTTGCAGCACTTGAGTGGGCCTTTACGCTGGCATTCGACGCGCCTCCCGGAACGCCCCTGACGATGCAGGACATGGCGCAACTGGCACCCCAAGACTGGCCGACGCTGCAAGTCAGCCCCAGTCCCTCGCTGCAATGGCTTGAGTGTGCCTTCAACAGTGTGGCGATCTGGCGATCGGTAAAGGATCAAGCGCAGTTTCCTGGCAGCACGCCACTCGACAGTTCCCACACGGTGGTGATTTGTCGAAATGATCTCGTTTGCCAGTATCGAAGCCTGGAGCCTGGAGAGGCCAATGCGCTAAAAGGCCTGTTTGAGCGTGAATGGAGTTTTGCTGAACTGTGCTCCGAATTGACAGTCATCTGTGGAGAGGGTGCGCCATTTCAAGCTGTGACCTGGCTCAAGCAGTGGGTTCACGACGGTTGGTTGCAGCGTCACAAATCATAGAAATTGGCTATTATTTCGATAGCCAGCTAATTTTCTAAGATGGTCTACCCTCACATCAGACGTCTGAAACAAGGGGGACTTTCCATGCTCGCGCAACTTCCACCGGCCTTACAGAATCTGCAGCTACCGCTACGCCTGCGACTCTGGGACGGCCATGAATTCAATCTGGGGCCGACGCCCAGCGTCACGATTGTGGTCAAGGACCCACAAATGGTTACCCAGTTCACCCACCCAAGCCTGGATGCGCTCGGTGCGGCATTTGTCGAGGGCAAGCTTGAGCTGGAAGGCTCCATCAGCGACGTCATCCGCGTCTGCGATGAATGGAGTCAGGCGTTGTTAAACGAGGACGATAGCAATCAACCGGTTCGTACCGTCCACGACAAGGAAACCGACGCCAAGGCCATCTCCTACCATTACGACCTCTCCAACGAGTTTTATCAGCTGTGGCTCGACAGCGACATGGCGTATTCCTGTGCGTATTTCGAGACCGGCAGTGAAACCCTGGAGCAGGCCCAACAGGCCAAGTTCAGGCACCTGTGCCGCAAGCTGCGGTTGCAGCCGGGCGAGTATTTGTTGGACGTCGGTTGCGGTTGGGGCGGACTGGCCCGGTATGCGGCGAGGGAGTTCGGTGCGAAGGTATTTGGCATTACGCTCAGCGAAAAACAACTGGCCCTGGCCCGTGAACGCGTTAAAGAGGAAGGTCTGGAGGATTTGGTCGAGCTGCAACTGCTCGACTATCGCGACCTGCCTCAAGACGGTCGCTTCGACAAAGTGGTCAGTGTCGGCATGTTCGAACACGTGGGCCACGCCAACCTGGCTGAATACTGCAAAACCTTGTTCGGCGCGGTGAAAGAGGGCGGCCTGGTGATGAACCATGGGATCACCGCCAAACACAACGACGGTCGTCCTGTGGGGCGCGGTGCTGGCGACTTCATTGGAAAATATGTATTCCCCAACGGCGAGTTGCCGCACCTGTCGATGATCTCTGCCGAGATCAGTGACGCGGGGCTGGAGATCGTCGATGTCGAAAGCCTGCGCCTGCATTACGCGCGTACCCTCGACCACTGGAGCGAGCGCCTCGAAGACAACCTTGAGGCGGCGTCCAGGCAAGTGCCGGAGCAAGCCTTGCGGATCTGGCGGCTGTACCTGGCAGGATGCGCTTATGCGTTTGCCCGGGGCTGGATCAACCTGCACCAGATCCTCGCGGTTAAAGCCCACCCCGATGGCAGCCACGAATTGCCATGGACGCGCGACGACATCTACAACCCTTAGAGAATCGGTGAGATAAGCCGGGCGACCCGCATGCCAATTTGTTGCAGGCGATGGGTCTCCCGGCTTTCTTCTTTGGCGATTTCGTGGGCCTGGGAAAAGTCGTCGTTGAGCATCTGTTCCACTTCGGCGGCAAAGGCGCTGTCGACCGTCAGCAACATCACTTCGAAATTGAGCCGGAACGAGCGGTTGTCCAGGTTGGCACTGCCGATGGCGCTGATTTCACTGTCGATCAACACCACTTTCTGATGCAGGAAACCAGGCTCATAGCGGAACACGCGTACACCGGCGCGTACGGCCTCGAAGGCGTAAAGGCTGGAGGCTGCGTAGACGATTCGGTGGTCTGGACGCGAGGGCAGCAGCAGTCGCACATCGACGCCTCGCAGCGCCGCAAGCCTGAGTGCCGCGAACACAGCTTCGTCGGGGATGAAATAGGGGCTGGTGATCCACACGCGCTCAGTTGCGGCATGAATAGCTTCGACGAAGAACAACGAACAGGTTTCGTAGGAATCTGCCGGGCCGCTCGCAAGCAATTGGCACAGAACACCGTCATCCGGATACACATCCGGCAAAATCAGTGGCGGTAGCGATCGTGCTGCCCAGAACCAGTCTTCGGCAAAAGACTCCTGCATACAGGCCACCACCGGTCCGCGCACTCGAACATGAGTGTCTCGCCATGGCGCCAGCGGAGGTTTCTCGCCCATGTATTCGTCGCCAACGTTATGCCCGCCCACGAACCCCAGCACCCCATCGACCACCACGATCTTGCGGTGGTTGCGGAAGTTGACCTGGAAGCGATTGAGCCAGCCACTGCGGGTGGCGAACGCCTTGACCTCGACGCCGCCGTCGCGCAACGCCTGCACATAGCTGTGGGGCAGGGAGTGGCTGCCAATACGGTCATACAGCAGGTAAATCGCGACGCCTTCGGCGGCTTTCTTCAAAAGAAGTTGGTGCAGGCGTTGGCCGAGACGATCATCGTGGATGATAAAGAACTGAATCAATACAGCTTCTTTTGCCTTGCTGATGGCCTCGAAAATTGAATCAAACGTGGCTTGGCCATTGATCAGTAAATGGACTTCGTTGTTCGCCAGGCAAGGCATTCGGCCCAGCTTTGGCATCGCCCGCAGCGACGCGTAGGCGTTGGAGGCGCGAGCGGTCAGCGCCTCTTCGACCCAAGGGCGCCAGTTGAGCTCGGAGATGGCTTTGCGCATTTCTTCGTTGGCCTGTCGCCGGGCCTTGATGTAACCATCGAACGTGCTGCTACCGAAAACCAGGTACGGAATAAGCGTGAGGTAGGGCATGAATACCAACGACAGGGCCCAGGCGATTGAACCCTGAGCGGTCCGGACGGTGAGTACGGCGTGTATCGCCGCAATCGTGCCCAGCGAGTGAAGCAGTGCAATGGTGTAGCCGAAAATGTGCGGTCCGAAGTAATCCATGGGGGGCAGCCCTGCTCCTGAAGATACAGTGCTTAACAGACCATGTTCCGTGCAGAATGTCGCTATTTAATTGGCCCATGAACCGAAGCCGAAGGCTGGCGTCTAACGGCCACTACTGATCAGGAGTTTGTCGATGAACGTTCGTCTGCTGGGTTTGGCCATGGCCATTGGTGTGTCACTTCCTGTGGTTGCTCAGGCGCAGATGCTGCAACCCGGGTTGTGGGAAATGACCACAAGCAACATGAAGGTCGATGACCAGAACCTGCCGGACTTGCAGCTGATCCTCGGTCAGTTGCAGAGCCAGATGACGCCGGAGCAACGTGCTCAACTCGAGAAGCAGGGCATCACCATGGGCGGCAAAGGGATTCGGGCTTGCCTGACCCCGGAGCAAGTGAAGACCGACAACATTCCACTGACCGACCCGCAATCGGGCTGCAAGCAGGAAATCACCGACCGCAGCGGTAACCAGTGGAAATTCCGTTTCAGCTGCCCCAAAGCGCAAGGTGCCGGTGTTGCCACGTTCCTCAGCGACCGTGAGTTCACGACCAAGGTCAACGGTACCTTCAATGCCACCGGTATCCAGCAAAAGGGCAGTCTCGAAAGTCGCGCCGTGTGGCTGGGGCAGGACTGCGGAACGGTCAAGCCTCGAGCCTGACACCTTTGCCAGTACAGCCGCTCCCTACATGATCGTGTGGGGGCGGACCCGATTCAGCCACTGACACGCAGCCTCAACATCCATCCTGCCCAGGTCCTCACCGGCACCGCTGCGCACACTGACGAATTCCCCTTCCTGTTCTTTCTCGCCCACGACCATCAGGTACGGCACTCTTTGACTGTGTTCGCGAATCTTGTGGCGGACCTTTTCATGCCGCAGATCCGCATGAGCATGCACACCGCTACGACGCAATGTCTCGGTCACCGACTGGGCATAACTCGCTTGGCGTTCAGCCATGCTGACAATGATGACAAGCGGAGGGGCTCGCCAGTTGTCCAGTTCCTGTTGGCAAGACCAACACGTGCCGTAGATTCGTTGCTCAGACGTTCCGCTAATGGAGTCGAGGGAGAAAGCCTGCAACACCTTCGTGGCTGGAACGTGCGGGCCAGTCGTCAACTGTTCGAAGTCCCCCAGGCGGTATAACGACAGTTGCTCTGTCGACTTCATTGTTCGTCGACGGATCGAGTGGTTGGTCGCCGCGAGTATCTGCATGCGAGCTTCGATCAGTGGCAGGTCGTCGCGGGTTAACGATTGCTCGAGGGTAAAACCGTAAAAGAATCCGTCCCCCAACGCCGATCCAGACTGCAGCTGCACATTGGGATGAAGCTGCTTGACCGCCATTGCCAGGATCAACGCGCAGGACCGCCGAAGGATTTCCAGGCCATCGGGTTCCTGAGGTGTGACGATGCTGACCCGCGCATCGCTCCTGATCATGTATTCACAATCCACCAACACACCCTCCACCCGACCGGCCACCGCCGCTTTCGCCAACCCGGGGCTGATACTGGCAGCGAGTTCGGACACGGACAGCGGTTGGTTGTATTCACGCAGTGAACCATCAGGCAGGCGGATTTGAATCATGGGTGATGCTCTCGAGTGCTTCTATTATTCGCGCTAACGCATTAACCGTAGAGAACTGCGCTGACGGGTCTTCGCTATGAGGGGTGGTTATCGGCAGGACTTCGTCTGCCATTAATTCCAACAAGGTGGATAGTGCGAATCAGCGCGCTGCTCATCGTCAGAACTCGTTTTGCAGCACTTTGTAACCGCGCACCAGATCGACATTGGTCCGGGCCACGTCCTCGGAAAACTCCGAGGCACTGACGCTGACCGGCGGGAATTGCGACAGGTCCGTGTTCGGTCCGATACGGGTAGTGGAGGGCACGTAGAACCCTTCGGGCAAATCGCGTCCGTCGACCACCGAGTTATGCCGCACCACGCAGCCATCGCCGACCACGCAGTTGAACAGCACACTGTTGAAACCGACGAACACTCGATCACCGACCGTGCAGGGGCCGTGGACAATGGAGCGGTGGGCGATCGAACTGAACTCGCCGATAGTGACTGCCGCGCCGGACTTGGAGTGAATCACCACGCCATCCTGAATGTTCGAGTTGGCGCCGATGGTGATCGGTTCCATTTCGCCAGCGGTGTCTACTTCGTCGGCGCGAATCACCGCGTAAGGGCCGACGAAAACGTTCTCGCCGATCACCACTTTGCCGCAGATGATTGCGGTCTTGTCCACATAGGCGGACTGCGCAATCAGCGGTAAATCACCTGAAGGGTTCTTGCGGATCATGGCTTGCTCAACGCCTCGTACAGAGTATTGAGGTTGTACTCGAACAGCCCGGCAAAGGTGCTGGCCGGCCCGGTGGCGGCGAGGGCATCGGAGTACAACGTGCCGCCGATGTGCGCGCCGCTTTCATCGGCAATCTGCTTCAGCAGGCGGGCGTCCTTGATATTTTCCATGAACACCGCTTTGACCTTGGCCTGACGAATCTGAGTGATCAGCGCGGCTACTTCGGCAGCTGAAGGTTCGCGTTCGGTGGACAGGCCCTGAGGTGCCATGAAGTCGATTCCGTAGGCCTGACCGAGATACCCGAAGGCGTCATGGGAGGTCACGATTTTGCGATTGCCCGGCGGCAGTGAACCGAGCTTGGCCTTGGCTTCGGCAAGCAGCGCGTAGATCTGTTTCAGGTACGCCTGGCTGTTACGTTGGTAGTCAGCCTTGTTCGCCGGATCCGCAGCGATCAGCGCCTTGGTGATGTTGGCGATGTACAGCTCGGTGTTCGCCAGGTTGTGCCAGGCGTGAGGGTCGGGAACGGTTTCGCCGTCTTCATCCAGGGCGCGCGGGATGACGCCGTGACTTGCGCTAATGATCGGCGCCTTGGTCTCGGTGCTGGTGACCAGGCGGTCCAGCCAGGGTTCGAAACCCAACCCGTTTTTGATGATCAGCTTGGCACTGAGCAACGCTTTGGCATCGTCCGGCGTCGGCTCGTAAGTGTGGGCATCGGCGTCGGGGCCGACCATGTTGGTGATCTGGATATGGTCGCCGCCGACCTGATGGGTCATGTCGGCGAGGATGCTGAAGCTGGTGACTACCTGAAGTTTTTCCGCAGCAGACAGTGACATCGATAGCATCAAACTGAACAGCACGAGTAGAGCGCGCATCGGAAAACACCTCATTGGGATGTGAGTACAGGAGGGCGGCGCAGCAGGCCATGCACCGGTCCGAACACCACGGACAGCAGATAGAGACCACCCGCGACCAATACGATGGCCGGGCCGCTGGGTAGCGAGTAGTAGAACGACAGCAGCAATCCAAGCCATACCGAGAGACAACCCAGCAACGCGGCGATACCCATCAAGACCGGCAAGCGACGGCTCCAGAAGCGCGACGCGGCGGCAGGCAACATCATCAAACCGACCACCATCAGCGCGCCGATGGCCTGGAAACCGATCACCAGATTCAACACCACGAGCATCAGGAACACGCCATGGGCCAGCGGTCCGAGTCGGCTGACGGTTTGCAGAAAGAGCGGATCGAGGGTGTCCAGCAACAGTGGTTTGTAGATGAGGGCCATGGCGAACAGGCTGAAGCCCGAGACCCACAACATGCCGGTCAGCGTCGGACCATCGACGGCCAGCGCGGAGCCAAATAGCAGGTGCAACAGGTCCAGGCGTTTGCCGGCGATTCCAAGAATCAGCACGCCACTGGCCAACGAGATCGGATAGATCGCGGCAAGGCTGGCGTCTTCTCGCAGGCCTGTGCGACGGGTGATCCATGCTGCCAGCCCGGCCATGGACAACCCAGCACCTAAACCGCCGATAGTCAGTGCCGGCAGGCTCAACCCGGCGAACCAGAAGCCGAGTGCGGCACCGGGCAAGATGCCGTGGGCGACTGCATCGCCGATCAGGCTCATGCGTCGCAAGATCAGAAACACCCCCAGCGGTGCCGTGCTGCCCGCCAGCAAGAGCCCGCCGAGCAGGGCCCGGCGCATGAACACAAACTCGTGGAACGGTTGCCAAAGTTGAGCGGTGGCGAGCATCAGGCCACCTGCGTTTGAGGTTGTTGGCGGATCAACTCGGTGCTCGATCCAAGCACGCAGCCAGTGTTTTTGATCAGCAGTGTCTGTGGAATGTGTTGGCGAACGGCGGCCAGGTCATGGCACACCACAACCAGGGTTCGACCTTGGGCGTGCCATTCGTGGATGTGTTTCCAGAGCAGCGACTGACCGAGTTCATCGAGTGCTGCGTGCGGCTCATCCAGCAACACCAGTGGCGTTTGTGCAAGGCTTAGTCGGGCGAGCAGGGCACGTTGCAGTTCCCCGCCCGACAATGCCATTAACGGGCGTTGTTCCAGACCGCTCAGGCACCAATCCTCCAGCACGGTATTGAGGCGTTGGCGGCGTAATTCAGGCGATAGCTTGATGCCCCAAAAACCGGTAGCCACCAACTCCTGGAGGCTGATGGGAAATTGCCGGTCCAAGTGTTGTTGCTGGGGGAGGAAGGAGAGGGCGCCCTTACGTGGAACATTGAGGATGACGTTGCCTGCCAGAGGTCTTTGCAGTCCGGCGATGACTTTCAGCAAGCTGCTTTTACCCGAGCCGTTGGCGCCGATGACGGCGGTCAGGCTTCCCTTCGGCAAATAGACATCCAGCGCAGGTGTGAGCGGTTGTCCGGGTGCGCCCCAACGCAATGCCTGACAGCGAATCATGCCGCCTCCCAGTTCCATCGGCTTTCGGCGACGGCATCGTGGGCATGAAGGCTTTCGGCATGGACCACGCGAATGTGAAATGCGTGAATGCCCGGGGAGCGTTTCAGGGCAAGGTTCAAACGTCGTGCAGCGTCCTCACAGAACATCAGGTTCTGACCATTGGCCAAGGCGAAGGCTTGTTCATCGGCGCGCTTTACCGCGGTTTGGACGGCAGTGCCGAGGGCTGCTTCGGCGTCATTGATGAGAGCGATCAGCGGCAGGTCATCCAGATAATCGTCGAGACGCAGGCGTAACTCCGCGTTGCTGCGTTGGCTATGGGGCGTCGCAACGATGCCTTTTGTGGAACCGAGCCATGCCAATACTTCGGCGTGTTGCAGCGACTTGTTGGCGAAATCATCGACGAATTGTTGCTGAATCAACTGCCGGGAAAGTGCGGCTGAACAGGGGCAGGTGGAGGAATAAGCAACGTCGATTTTTAGTTCCACGTGGAACATCGCGTTTTTCAGCCGCGCTTCGATGCTCACTGGATACGTTTTCCAGCCGGCCAATGGGCTGATCAACGCCGGCCTTTTTAGCAGTAGATCGCCATGAATTCTTAAGTACGCGCAAGTAGACAGTCCTTGGTGAGTGTCGAGAAAGCACTGCAAGACTCGTCGCAACAGTGCGGGGCTCAGGTCTTGCTGCTCGAGCATCTCCAGTGCCAGATACAACCGCGACATATGAATCCCGCGAGCTGCGCCATCATCGAGGCTCACGCCCGCGTCCACTTTCGCGCTTATGCGTTGGCCATCGAATACAACAGGAAGAGCAATGCCGCACATGCCTACCCAGTCGAGTGGCAGGGCTTGGCGAGAAGCTTGCGCGGCGATATCGGGCAAGGTCAGCGCATTCATGAGCAGGTCCGTCGAGGGGAATCGATTTTATATGTTATGTTATGTTATTACATAAAATTCGACTACGCCTTTTTCACGACGCTTGGTCACTTCAGGCCTAGCAACCGGTCATCCTGCTACAGGTGAATGTGGCGCTACTGCCTCCAGAACTGGAAAAGCGGTTGATCGTTGTCCAGCCAACCCGACGGTTGTAGCCAACCCAGGCTTCGCCGTCGGAAGCGATACCGGTGAAGAACGTCAGCTGCCCATAGCGACTGTTGGTCTGCGCCCAGTAGCGGTTGCCCGCCATTTCGAAGCCGCGCAGATAGATCGTGCTACCGACGGTGTTGACGCTGTACGCATTGCCATCGGCATCCACGCAGGCGAGCAGATTGGCGCTGCGTGTGCATTTAGCCAGGCTCGGAATCTGCGCCAGGACTTGTGTAGCAGCCATCAGCGAAACGCACATCAGCGCCAATCTCAGGGCGATACGCATAGGATTTCTCGGGGATTGAATGGGGTTCAGCATCGGACGCTTTGTCGTCACGAGCAATAGGAGGGTGGCTTGATTGCATTGTTATACTATAACATTAAATTAAGCCCGACACTGCGACCGGGCATCCCTGTGAGGAAACCCTGATGCCCAATCGACTTCCCGTGACCGTCCTGTCGGGCTTTCTCGGTGCCGGAAAAAGTACGCTGCTCAACTACGTGCTGCGTAATCGCGACAACCTGCGAGTCGCCGTCATCGTCAACGATATGAGTGAAATCAATATCGATGGCAGCGAAGTCCAGCGTGATGTCAGCCTAAATCGTGCGCAAGAGAAGCTCATTGAAATGAGCAACGGCTGCATTTGCTGCACCTTGCGCGAAGACTTGCTCGAAGAGGTCAGCAAGCTCGCCAAGGACGGGCGATTTGACTATCTGCTGATCGAATCCACCGGCATTTCCGAACCGCTGCCCGTGGCCGAAACGTTCACCTTTCGTGATGAACAAGGGCAAAGCCTGGCCGACATCGCGCGGCTCGACACCATGGTCACCGTGGTCGATGGCATGAATTTCTTGCTCGACTATCAAGCCGCCGAAAGCCTCGCCACCCGTGGAGAAACCCTGGGTGAGGAGGACGAGCGCTCGATCACCGACCTGTTGATCGAGCAGGTCGAGTTCGCTGACGTCATCCTGATCAGCAAAATCGATTTGATCAGCAGTCGTGAGCGCCAGGAGCTGATCGTGATTCTTCAGCGCCTCAATGCACAGGCGCAGATCATCCCGATGGTCATGGGTGAAGTTCCACTGCAGAGCATCCTCAACACCGGTCGCTTCGATTTCGAAAAAGCGGCTCAGGCGCCAGGCTGGTTGCAGGAGTTACGTGGCGAGCACGTGCCGGAAACCGAGGAATACGGGATCGCTTCGACCGCTTATCGAGCCCGTCGCCCCTTTCACCCGCAGCGTTTTTTCAGCTTCATCGACCGTCCATGGACGAATGGAAAGCTGCTGCGCTCCAAGGGTTTTTTCTGGCTGGCCAGCAAACCTTTGGACGCCGGCAGTTGGTCTCAGGCCGGCGGCTTGATGCGTCACGGTTTCGCCGGGCGCTGGTGGCGGTTTGTGCCGAAAACCCAGTGGCCGCAAGATGAAGAAAGCACCGCTGGAATCATGGAAAACTGGAGCGCCGCCACCGGCGATTGCCGCCAGGAACTGGTGTTCATCGGCCAAAACATCGACTTCGCACAACTCACCGCTGAACTAGACGATTGCCTGCTGACCGACGCGGAGATGGCTTTGGGAGCCGAGGGTTGGCGAGCGCTGCACGATCCGTTTGGTCCATGGCATGACGAGGCGGCTGCCTGATGCTGGCGCCGACTCTGAAGCGGCGTTCTGTCGTTCAACAAGTCCAGGGTGAAACGCCGAAAACGCTAACCCGAATTCTTGATGACGGGGTCAATCTAGCCACTTGGCAGCGTCAATTACCGGTACATATCGCCGATTTCGGCCACTTGCTGCTGTCGCAGAATCAGCCGCTGGCCGAATCACGGGTTCTGGAATTACTCGACGATGAGACTGAACCCGATCTGCGAGGATTAGCTTCAGGCTTCAGCGATCTGGAAGGGTATGGAGCGTTCGTCGCCGACGTGTCCTGGCTGGTCAGCGCGTTTGCCTGTTTGTTGGGCGCCAAGCGCATCGGCCTGCGTTTACGGGCACTGGACAAGGCCATGTGCCCGCGTTTCCACGTCGATCATGTGCCGGTGCGGTTAATCATTACGTATTCCGGCATCGGCAGTCAGTGGCTGCGAGAGGGTGTTATGGATCGTCGCCAATTGAGCCAACCTCAGGCTGAGCCTGTACAGGATTCGCTGATCGAGCAAATCGCCAGCGGGCATGTGGCGCTGTTTAAGGGCGAGAAGTGGCACGGCAACGAAGGTTTCGGCCTGATTCACCGCTCGCCGCAACCCGCATTGGGCGAGCGTCGTTTGATCCTGACCCTTGACTGGCTGAGCTGATGCCTCACGGCTTGAGCCAGTTTCCCTGGCTCTGTGTTTCGCAAAAAGGCTTCAGATACGCCGCATCGGTGGCCACGCCGTAATAGTGAATATCCTGACGGTAAGGCATATTGGCGACTTGGGCGTTGCTGCATACGCCGAAACTGCCACTGGGGCATTGGTCTACGTACTGCACGTCGACCTTCTGGCCCGGAAGGTTGGGCTGGCAGAAACCGTCGGCGAAGAGTTTTTCCGGGATGGTGCGGTTTTGCTGGCACACTTTTACGTCGAGTCTCTCAGCTGTGCTATGTACTACGCAGGCTTGAGCCAATGCTTCACCTGAACTGAGCGCCAGCAGTAACGACAATCCCATCAAACGCATCATTTACCTCCTCTTCAGAAAACGTCGACCATGTTGCAGAACATTCCCACTCATGTCATTGCAGGCCCTTTGGGTGCCGGCAAAACCAGCCTGATCAAGCACCTGCTGATGCAGCGGCCGCTCAATGAGCGTTGGGCGGTGTTGATCAACGAGTTCGGCCAGATTGGCCTGGATGCTGCGCTACTGACCTCGGATGCCGATGGTATCGCACTGGGTGAAGTGGCCGGCGGCTGTTTGTGCTGCGTCAATGGTGCACCGTTTCAGATCGGACTCGGGCGGTTGTTGCGCAAGGCGAAGCCGGATCGGTTGTTCATAGAACCCTCTGGCCTGGGACATCCGGCCCGGTTGCTTGAGCAGTTGAGTGAGGCTCCGTGGACCGGTGTACTGTCGGTACAGCGTTGCGTACTGGTGCTGGATGCCCAATCGCTCGCCGCCGGTAAACCGCTGCCTGCGGCGCAACAGGAGGCGTTAAACAGCGCCGGTTTGCTGTTGCTGAACAAGGCGGAAGGTCTCGACAACAATGATCGCCAGCGAATTACAGCGCAGTTACCTGCCCTTCCTCTGTACTGGACGCAGCAGGCGCAATTGCCGTTGAGCCAATTGCCCGGTCTCAAGGCCCAGGCTGTAGAGGGTGTGGATAACTTCGTTTTACCCAAGGGATTGGCGCAGATGCCGGCTATCTGGACTGATCCTGCGCTACCGATTTGTTTGAGTCAGGAACAGGCTGGGGGGTGGAGTATTGGTTGGCGTTGGCACCCTAGCCAGACGTTTGATAAGGCACTCATTGGCCAGTGGCTTGAGCGTTCTGCCTGGCGGCGGGCGAAGCTGGTTATCCACAGCATCGACGGGTGGGTATCGGCGAACGCCTTGGATAATTCGGCGCTGCAATGGCAGCCCAGCGAATGGCGCGGTGATTCGCGGATCGAGCTGATTTTCAGTGAGCAGCAAGATGTGGAAGTGCTGCAAAAAAACCTGAATGACTGCCGGGCGCGTTAAGGCCTTTGATTCAAGGACGCCACTTGGTGTGTTCCTGCCGCCATTGGCTCAACTCGATGACCTCTGCGCGCGGCTTCGCTACATCGACTACGACAGGCGTGTCATCGAACGGCATCGGATAGGGCGCCAATTCGATCTGCGCGCTATGGGCGCCGAATTGAGTGATGGTGCCGTTGTGACGGGTTTCGCCGGTCACGGTAAATTCGAAGTTATACACCCGGGCCAGGCGCCGACGGCCATTGGCGTCTTTGATGAACGCAATCTTTTTCAAGGCCACGTTGCCGTCCAGCAACTCGATGCCGAGCTTGGCACAATGCTGTTTGACCCGCTCCAGCGCACGCTCGCGCAGGCCGTGGTTGTGCCACAGCCACGCGCCACCGGTGGCGAGCAACATAAGCACGAAGATATTTCCGAGGGTCAGCATCAACAGGTTGCTCCAACTTGAGAGTGCCAGCTTAACTGCGTCGCCGGTCTGTCGTACAGGCTGTGTTTCGTCGCATACTGCGCGGCTCGAATTTCAATCGTTTTACGGAAAACTCACCGCATGAAACGTACGCCCCATCTGCTCGCCATTCAGTCCCACGTGGTGTTCGGCCACGCTGGCAACAGCGCCGCGGTTTTCCCGATGCAGCGGGTCGGGGTGAATGTCTGGCCGCTCAACACCGTGCAGTTCTCCAACCACACCCAGTACGGTCAGTGGGCCGGCGAAGTGTTGGCACCGCACCAGATTCCCGATCTGGTAGAAGGCATTGCCGCGATTGGCGAATTGGGTAATTGCGATGCCGTGCTGTCCGGCTACCTCGGCAGTGCGGCTCAGGGGCGGGCGATCCTGACCGGCGTGGCGCGCATCAAGTCGATGAATCCAAAAGCGCTGTATTTGTGCGATCCCGTGATGGGGCATCCCGAGAAAGGCTGCAGCGTACCGGCGGAAGTGAGCGATTTTCTACTGGAAGAGGCGGCCTCGGTGGCTGACTTCATGTGCCCGAACCAGTTGGAGTTGGACAGCTTTTCGGGGCGCAAACCGCAATCGTTGTTCGATTGCCTGGCCATGGCGCGAGCGCTGTTGGCGCGTGGGCCGAAGGCGATACTGGTCAAGCATCTGGACTATCCCGGCAAACCGGCGGATGGCTTCGAGATGTTGCTGGTGACAAACGAAGGCAGTTGGCACCTGCGCCGTCCATTGTTGGCGTTTCCGCGCCAGCCGGTGGGTGTGGGCGACCTGACTTCCGGGTTGTTCCTGGCGCGTGTGTTGTTGGGCGACAGTCTGGTTGCCGCCTTCGAATTCACAGCGGCGGCGGTGCATGAAGTGCTGCTGGAGACTCAGGCCTGTGCCAGCTATGAACTGGAACTGGTGCGGGCGCAGGACCGGATTGCGCATCCGCGAGTGCGTTTCGAAGCGGCAGCGATCAGCCTCTGATTCCGCGTTGACCTCATCGCGAGCAGGCTCACTCCCAGATTGAATGTGTGAACGACACAGATCAAATGTGGGAGCGTGCTCGCGATGGCTATCTAAAGCAGGTCACAGACCTCAGGCATCACCCTTGATTTCCTGATACCGCTTTTCCAGCTCCTGACGAATCTGCCGACGCTGCTGCGCCTGGATGTAGCGGCGTTTTTCTTCGCTGTTGTGCGGTTGCAGCGGCGGGACGGCTGCGGGCTTGCGGTTGTCATCCACCGCGACCATGGTGAAAAAGCAGCTATTGGTGTGGCGCACCGAGCGCTCGCGAATGTTCTCGGTCACCACCTTGATGCCCACCTCCATGGAAGTGTTGCCGGTGTAGTTGACCGAAGCCAGAAAGGTCACCAGTTCGCCGACATGAATCGGCTCGCGGAAAATCACCTGGTCCACTGACAGGGTCACCACGTACCGGCCGGCATAACGGCTGGCGCACGCGTAGGCCACTTCGTCGAGGTATTTGAGCAGGGTGCCTCCGTGGACATTGCCAGAGAAGTTGGCCATGTCGGGGGTCATCAATACCGTCATCGACAGTTGTGCGTTTCCGGGTTCCATAGCGCTCTCACGGTTCAAGGCAGAATTTCAGGGGCGCACCTCTGCGGGTGCCTTGTCAGCTTTTTCAAACCAACAGTTATCGGGACGCCGGGCAAGCGGCTGCCGTCACGCCAGCATCCATCTGTTTCCATATATTGCACCGCCTTTGCAGCGCAAGTCGTGGTGTTAACCTCCAAAAAGCCCAGCTCAAGGAGGCCTACCCATGCATGCCATCAGTTTCATTCAGGATCTGGCAGTGATCATGCTGATCGCGGGCGTGGTGACCGTGCTGTTCCATCGGCTCAAGCAACCGGTAGTGCTGGGCTATATCGTCGCCGGCTTCATCATCGGTCCGCACACACCGCCCTTCGGCCTGATCCACGACGAAGAAACCATCAAGACCCTGGCGGAGCTGGGGGTGATTTTCCTGATGTTCTGCCTCGGCCTGGAGTTCAGCCTGCGCAAGCTGTTCAAAGTGGGCGCCACTGCATTCATCGCTGCGTTCCTGGAAATCGTGCTGATGATCTGGATCGGCTACGAGATCGGCCGATGGTTTGACTGGAACACCATGGATTCGTTGTTTCTCGGCGCGATCCTGGCGATTTCCTCGACCACCATCATCGTCAAGGCGCTCAACGACCTGAAGATGAAAAACGAGCGTTTCGCCCAGCTTATTTTCGGTGTGCTGATTGTCGAAGACATCCTGGGCATTGGCATCATTGCGTTGCTGTCGAGCATCGCGGTCAGTGGCACAGTCAGCTCCGGTGAAGTGTTTTCCACGGTCGGCAAGCTCTCGCTGTTCATGATTGTCGCCCTGGTCATCGGGATTCTGCTAGTGCCGCGGCTGCTGGCTTACGTGGCCAGGTTTGAAAGCAACGAGATGCTGCTGATCACCGTGTTGGGGCTGTGTTTCGGGTTCTGTCTGCTGGTAGTGAAGCTGGAATACAGCATGGTGCTGGGTGCATTTTTGATTGGCGCGATCATGGCCGAATCTCGGCAATTGCTGAAAATAGAGCGCTTGATCGAGCCGGTTCGCGACTTGTTCAGTGCGATCTTTTTTGTCGCCATCGGCCTGATGCTTGATCCGATGATCCTCCTGCAATACGCCTGGCCGATCGCCGTGATTACCGTGGCGGTGGTCCTCGGCAAGATGCTGTCCTGCGGCCTCGGTGCTTTTATCGCCGGGAATGACGGACGCACCTCACTGCGCGTGGGGATGGGACTTTCGCAGATTGGCGAATTTTCTTTCATCATCGCCGCGCTGGGGATGACGCTGCAGGTCACCAGCAACTTTCTCTATCCGGTCGCTGTGGCTGTTTCGGTGATTACCACACTGCTGACACCGTATCTGATTCGCGCAGCCGATCCGCTGTCGCTCAAGTTGGCTGCCGTAATGCCACAACGGCTGGGCAGAGTGATGGGGATGTACGGCGAATGGCTGCGCAGCATCCAGCCGCAAGGAGAGGGTGCATTGCTGGCGTCGATGATTCGGCGGATTTTGTTGCAGGTGGGAGTCAATCTGGCGCTGGTGGTTGCGATCTTCTTCTCTGGCGCGTATTTCGCCGGGCACATGTCCACCTGGCTGCAAGACTGGATCATCGACCCGAGTTGGCAAAAAGCATTGATCTGGGGTGGAGCGCTGCTGTTGTCGCTGCCGTTTCTGATTGCCGCCTATCGCAAGCTCAAGGCGCTGTCGATGCTATTGGCAGAGATGGGAGTGAAACCGGAGATGGCCGGCCGCCACACACAGCGAGTGCGTCGGGTGATCGCCGAAGTGATTCCGATCCTCTCGCTGCTGGTGATTTTCCTGCTACTGGCAGCCTTGTCGGCCAGCATTTTGCCGACCAACAAGTTGCTGGTATTGATCATCGTGGTGGCTGCCGCCGTAGCTGCACTGCTTTGGCGCTGGTTCATCCGCGTCCACACGCGCATGCAAGTGGCCTTGCTTGAAACCCTGGACAACCACAGCGATGCATCTGGCCACTGACATTTGACCTGTAGCAGCCTGCGTCCGGCTGCGAAGCAGTCGTAAACCCGGATGACTCGGTTTTCCTGCAGCACCTCGTTGTCTGATATTGCGGCCGCTGCGCAGCCGAACGCAGGCTACGCCAGCTGCTACAAAGTCGGGATAGGCTAAATCAGCTTTCCAGCCAGACGTCTCGCGCCCAGTGCCATACCGATTCCCAAGTCTCTTCGGCGATCAGTTCTTCTTCGGCTTGCCACAGCACCACGGTGCCGTCTTCTTCGACGAGGTAATAGTCATCACCGTCCTGGCAGATCGGGATCATGCTGCGGTCAACGCCAGCGTCCCAGGCGTTGGCGGCAACGTCCGGCAGATAGGTGTGGGATTGTGGGTCGGTGACGGTCACCGGCTCCAGGCTGCCGTAGACCACGTCGCTGACGGTCAGCAAAAATTCTCTGAAGACGAAAGGAATGTCGATGAACAGCTGTTCTTCGATTTCAACCAGCAGGTCTTCGTCAGGTAGCTCCAAGGGGACCGGTACCGGTTCGTTGGCTTCACGCAGTTGTTCGATGATTTCTTCCACGTCCGGGATCCTCTTGCTTGATGGCGCGGTTTAGTTGGGGCGGTTTATACAGTAGCTCGCTATAGATGCAACCGCGAAATAGAAAACCCCAGCCGAAGCTGGGGTTTTTTTATGCCGCATGCTTAACGCAGAGGAGATCAGCCGTTCTGGCGGATACCGGCCACCAGCCAAGGCTGGTTTTCGCCCTGTGGACGCTCCATGTTCCAGCTTTCGCTGAACACTTCACCCTGGTCGAAACGCGAGGTCTTCGACACACCACTGAAGGTCAGGGTGGCGATGGTCTTGTCGGCACGATCATCCACGCCGTCCAGCTGAACATTGAGGTTATCAATGTAAGTGGACTGGAAGCCGTCGCCCAGGTCCGCACGTTCGCGCTTGAGGAACTCGAGCATTTGCGGGGTCACGAACTCGGCGATCTTGTCCATTTCGTTGGCGTCCCAGTGCTGCTGCAGGGACTGGAAGTGGTTGCGTGCCGCTTCAATGAAGTTCTTTTCATTGAACCAGGCCGGCGCGTTGATCACTGGACGAGCGGCGGCAGGTGCTGCCGAGCCACCGAAGATCGAACCGCCCGCAGGCTTGTTCTCGAATACTTCACGCTGCATCGGCGCGTGGCCAGCCGGCGCCATGTGCTCCTGCTGCTTGCGACGACGAGCGGCGATGAAGCGGAAGACCAGGAAGGCGATGACCGCCATGATCAGGATGTCGAAGATCTGCATGCCCTGGAAGCCGCCGCCCATGAACATGGAGGCCAGCAGGCCACCGGCGGCGATGCCGGCCAGAGGGCCGAGCCAGCGCGAAGCACCGCCAGCCTTGGCAGCTGCGCCCGCGGCGCCGGCAGCACCAGCGGTCGCCGCAGCGCCGCCCATGCCTGGAGAAGAAGGCGCCATTTGGCTGGTTTGGTGGGTCGGCGCAGCGCCGACGCTTTTGCCGCCACCAAAGCGCTTGGCGTTGGCGTCGAGGCTCATCGTCAGGCCGATGCACAACGCCATGGCGATGCTAAGAAAACGTTTCATAAAGGGTAATCCCATTTGTGGATGGCACGCGCGCCATGTTGCACAGCTGAAGTGTTACTGGCTAGCGGCAGAGTGTTTCGGGCTTTTGCCTGACAGGTTGCGTTCAGCTTCGGTCAGCGCAATAAGGCCTTTTGATGTCGGTCCGTCGGACGAGTGGATAGGGTCTGTTGGAGATTTGCCTAGCGTCGCAGCGCCAGCATGACCACACCGGCCGTGATCAGGCCGATTCCGCCGCATTGGCGCAGGTCGAGTTTTTCGCCCAGCAGGATCACGCCGAGCACCGCCACCAGCACCACACTGAGCTTGTCCACCGGAGCGACCAGTGAGGCTGGCCCCAGTTTCAGCGCGCGGAAGTAGCAGATCCACGAGGCGCCGGTGGCCAGTCCCGACAGCAGCAAGAACAGGTAGCTCTTCGCCGAGATCGATCCTAATGACTGATATTGGCCCGTGGCGTACAAAATCAAGGCCAGGCTGACCAATACCACTACGGTGCGCAGCAGGGTGGCGAAGTCGGAATTAACGTTTTCGATGCCGATTTTGGCGAAGATCGCGGTCATGGCGGCAAACGCCGCCGACATCAGGGCCCAGAACGTCCAGGAAGAAAAGAAGCCTGAGCCCATGATTTACGCCTTATGTCAGATCAACCCGTTGAGGCAGGCTCAACACAAAACCCTGTGGGAGCGAGCTTGCTCGCGATAGCCACACCGCGATTTAACAGATACACCGCAGCGATCTCAATCGCGAGCAAGCTCGCTCCCACAGAAAAGCTATTAGATAGCTTCCAGCTTCGCGTAACCCAGCATCAGCCACTTGCTGCCTTCGCTGAAGTTCACCTGCACCCGTGCCTGCGCGCCGGAACCCTCGAAGTTGAGGATCACGCCGTCACCAAAGATCGAGTGCCTTACAGTCTGACCCAGGCTGAAGCCGGTTTCCGGAATCTCGCTGCCGCTGAACAGGTTGCTGCCGCTCATCGATTGATTGCCACCGAACGGACGGCTGACACTGTTGGACAGCCGCACTTCCTGGATCAGGCCTTTCGGTACTTCCCGTACGAAACGCGAGACCTTGTTGTAAGTCTCGCTGCCGTACAGGCGTCGGGTTTCAGCGTAGGTCATCACCAGGTTTTGCATCGCACGGGTGATGCCCACGTAAGCCAGGCGACGTTCTTCCTCGAGACGGCCAGGCTCTTCCAGGCTCATCTTGTGCGGGAACAGGCCTTCTTCCATGCCCACCAGGAACACGTAAGGGAATTCCAGGCCCTTGGCGCTGTGCAGCGTCATCAACTGAATACTGTCTTCGTGCTCGTCGGCCTGAGTATCCCCGGCTTCCAGCGACGCATGGCCGAGGAACGCCGCCAGAGGCGTGAGCTCTTCATCTTCTTCAGCGTTTTCGAAGTTGCGCGCGGCGCTGACCAGTTCCTCAAGGTTTTCTACCCGAGCCTGGCCCTTTTCGCCTTTTTCCGCCTGGTGATAAGCAATCAGTCCCGATTGCTCAATGACCGTCTGAGTCATCAGGTGCAGGGGCATTTCCATGCACTTGGCAGCGAGGTTTTCGATCAGCTCGATAAAGGCGCCGAGTGCGCCAGCGGCACGACCGGTCAGGCCCTTGTTCGCCACCAGCAGGCGCATGGCTTCCCACATCGACACATCACTGTGCCGCGCATGGTCGCGGATCGCTTCGACCGTTTTCTCGCCGATGCCTCGGGCCGGCACGTTGATCACCCGTTCCAGCGCCGCATCGTTACCCCGGCCTTCCAGCAAACGCAGGTAGGCCATGGCGTTCTTGATTTCTGCCCGTTCGAAGAAGCGCTGACCGCCATAGATGCGGTACGGAATGCGCTCGCGCAACAAGGCTTCTTCCAAAACGCGCGATTGGGCGTTAGAGCGGTATAAAATCGCGATATCGCTGCGGGCCAAGCCGGTTTTCAGCGCGCTTTCGATGGTTTCCACCACGTAGCGTGCTTCGTCGTGTTCGTTGAACGCCGCGTACAGATTGATCGCTTCGCCTTCGCCGCCATCGGTCCACAGCTCTTTGCCCATGCGCCCGGTGTTGTTGGCGATCAGGGCGTTGGCGGCTTTGAGAATGCCTGCGGTGGAGCGGTAGTTCTGCTCCAGACGAATGGTTTGGGCATCCGGAAAGTCATCGGAATACTGATAAATGTTCTCGATTTTCGCGCCACGCCAGCCGTAGATCGACTGATCGTCGTCGCCCACCACCATCAGGCTGTCGCCGCCCTTGGCCAGCAAACGCAACCAGGCGTACTGCACGGCGTTGGTGTCCTGGAACTCGTCCACCAGAATGTGGCGGAAACGCTTCTGATAGTGAGCCAGCAAGCCCGGATGGTCGCGCCACAGGTCGAGTGCACGCAGCAGCAGTTCCGAGAAATCGATCACGCCAGCGCGCAGGCACGCGGCCTCATAGGCCTCATAAATGCTGCGCATGGTCGCCAGAAACAGGTCGCCGCTGGCTTGAATGTGTTGCGGACGCAGACCTTCGTCTTTCTGCCCGTTGATGAACCACTGGGCCTGCCGGGCCGGCCAGCGTTGTTCGTCCAGCCCCAGCTCGCGGATCACGCGCTTGACCAGTCGTTGCTGATCGTCGCTGTCGAGAATCTGGAACGTCTGGCTCAGCCCGGCCTCCTGCCAATGCGCCCGCAGCAAGCGGTGCGCCAGGCCGTGGAAGGTACCTACCCACATGCCGGCCGGGTTGATACCCATCAGCTGCTCGATGCGATGACGCATCTCGGCCGCGGCCTTGTTGGTGAAGGTCACCGACAGGATTGAGTGGGGCGAGGCGTTTTCGACCTGGATCAACCAGGCGATACGGTGCACCAGCACTCGGGTTTTACCGGAGCCAGCACCGGCCAGGACCAACTGACGACCCACGGAGGCAGCTACGGCCTGGCGTTGGGCATCGTTGAGGGAGTTCAGCAGAAGGGAGAGATCATCGCGCATCGGGGCATTCTAGGGTGCGCCGTCACACCGGGCAAACCGAGCTTTGCATTAGCCGATGAAAGATGCACGAAGGACGACCGGTCAGTCACTGGCTGCAGGCGTTGGCGGGCCGCGCTCCAAGGGTTTTGGAGGGGTGGCGGGGTGCGTAAATATTGTCGAATTTATGATCTGGAGCAGTTTGGCAAGTGCATCGGCTTGTGTATGCTCCGTCGACGTTTCGGGCCCATGCTCATCATTATAAGAACAAGAACATTGCCTATGACCCTCAGCACCGACCTGTCGGGCCCCACAGTGGAGCCTCGGGTTATCCGCAAGCAGTACGCAATGGAAATGGCGGTCGAACGCACGCGACTGCTTTACCAGGGGTCGCTGCTGCCCACGTTGTTCATGTTAATCAATGGTCTGGTCTGTGCCGGTTTGCTCTGGAGCCCACAGCGCTATTTCCTGGTCAGCATCTGGCTGGTGTGGCTGTTGTCGCTGGTGGCGTTGCGGGTAATTCAAGTGGCAGCCTTCGATTCGGCGATTCCAGACCGGCAGGCACATCCGATTTGGTGGCGTATGTTTTTGCTGGGCTCTGGCCTCACCGGCCTGACCCTGGCCGGGGCCGGGATTGCGTTGGTGCCCGCCGACAACTTCATGCAGCAAGCGTGGGTGTTTGGCCTGATCGGTGCCGCCGCCCTTTCCGCCAGCGTTGCGTACGCCGTCAGCCTGCCAGCATTCCTGTCCTTTACCTTGCCCTGCCTGTTGCCGGCCATCGCCTATCTATTCTGGGGCGGTGATAAACAGGACCAGGGCTGGGGTTGGTTCGGGTTGATTTTATTGGGCGCGTTGAGCGTGATCGCCTGGCAGGTCAATCGGCTGATCGACAGCGGGTTGCTGCGCCGCTTCCAGAATCAGGCGCTGATCGAGCACTTGCAGCAAGCGCAAAGCCGCAGCGATCAACTCAATCACGAACTGGCCAAGGAAATCGACCAGCGCCGCTGCGCCGAAGACCGATTGCGTGAAGCCCAGGTCGAGTTGGAAAACCGTGTGGCCCAGCGCAGCATGGAGCTGGACGCCGCGAATCAGGCCCTGAGCAAGAGTGAAGCGCGCCTGGCATTGGCGCTGAAGGCCAGCGAACTGGGTCTGTGGGACTGGAACCTGCAAACCGATGAAGTCCACCACACGCAGATTCAGGAATTGTTCGGCCTGGCGCCGGAGTATGTAACGGCCATGCTGCGCCATCTCAAGCCGCGCCTGCACCCGGAAGACCTGCCGGTGTTGAAGCACACACTGGTCGAGCATTTGAAAGGCCGCACCGAGGATTACCAGATCGAGTACCGCGTGCGGCATGGCGACGGTCATTGGGTATGGATCGAAGACCGTGGCCGGGCCGTCGAGCGCAGTAAAAGCGGCCGGGTGATCCGCATGGTCGGCACCCGTCGCGACATCAGCGCAACCAAAGGTCAGGAAGAGCAGCGCCAACTGGCGGCGACGGTGTTCGAAGCCGCCAGCGAAGGCATCATGATTTTCGATCCGAATTACGCCTTGATCGCTGTGAATCAGGCGTTCAGCCGCCTCACCGGTTATGACATCGGCGACATGCTGGGGCGCAATGTTGTCGAACTCCCGTGCAGTCGCGATGCTCGCCGGCACTACGGCGCGATTCATCAGGCGCTGGAGCAGCACGGGACGTGGCAAGGCGAGTTGGTGGAGACCAGGAAAAACGGCGAACTCTATCCGCAGTGGCTGCAACTGAACGCAGTGCGCGATTCGCGGGGAAATGTGAGTCATATCGTCGGCTTCTTCGCCGATCTGTCGGCCCGCCGCGAATCCGAAGAACGCATGCGCTATCTGACTCACTACGACGAATTGACGGGCCTGGCGAACCGCTCGCTGTTCCGGGAACGGCTGCACGAAGCCCATCAACGGGTGCGTCAGGGCGGACGTAGCCTGGCATTGCTGCACATCAATCTGGATCGCTTCAAACTACTCAATGACAGCCTGGGGCATGACGTCGCCGACCAATTGCTGCAGAAAATGTCCCGGCGCCTGGTCAACGCGTTGCCAGAGGCTGACACGATCGCCAGGCTTTCCGGCGACGAATTTGCGGTGCTGTTCGATGCTTACGGCAACTTGTCCAGCCTGGCGCGAGTGGCGACGCGTTTGTCGACCAAACTGCGGTTGCCCGTCACCATTGATGGCCACGAGTTGGTGGTGAGTGCGTCCATGGGCATTAGCATGCTGCCGGACAACGCACGGGAAATATCCGCGTTGGTCAGTCAGTCGAACATGGCCATGCAGCACGCCAAGCACTTGGGCGGAGACAACTTCCAGTTCTATACCGAAAGCCTGCAAGCCAGCACCCTTGAGCGCTTGCAGCTTGAAAACCAGCTGCGCAAAGCCATCGACGAAAAGCAGCTGAAGGTCTTTTACCAACCCAAACTCTGCCTCGCCACGGGTCGCTTGAATGCCGCTGAAGCGCTGGTTCGCTGGGATCACCCGACCATGGGCCGGGTACCGCCGGGAGACTTTATCGGCCTGGCCGAGGAAACCGGCCTGATCGGCCCGATCGGCGAATTTGTCTTGCGTCAGGCCTGTTGGCAAGCCTGCGAGTGGCAGCGGCAGGGGCTGGACCCGATTCGCGTGTCAGTCAATCTGTCCGTGCATCAATTGCGCCAGGGCAAGCTGGTCAGCCTGGTGCGTCAAGTGTTGGAAGAAACCGGCCTGGCGCCGCACTACCTGGAACTCGAACTTACTGAAAGCCAGTTGCTGGACAGCGTCGAGCACATCATCGCGACCTTCCAGCAACTGCGAAATCTGGGCGTGAAGCTGGCGATTGATGATTTCGGCACCGGGTATTCGTCCCTGAGCTACCTCAAACGCATCCCGGTGGACTACGTGAAGATCGATCAGGCGTTTATCCGCGGCCTGGGGGAGGGCAGCGAGGATGCGGCGATTACCCGGGCGATCATTGCGATGGCGCACGGTTTGTCGCTCAAAGTGGTGGCCGAAGGCGTGGAGCGGCAGGAACAGTTGGAGTTTCTGAAAACCGAGCACTGCGATGAAGTGCAAGGTTATCTGATCAGTCGCCCAGTCGAGGCCGACGACCTGGCTACGCTTTTACGCAACGACACAAATTCCCAGTAGCAGCTCCGAAACTCGGGCCACAGTGCTACATGGAACGCATGTCGCGTGGAATGGGGGCATCGAGTTACGCATTGAGCAGGCAAAAAGCCAATTCTTGTAGTATAACTACAAGCTTGCTACATCCCCGGCACCTGCCAATAACAAAGAGTCCAGCCCTTTGAATCTGCTGCAACACATCGCCCAGTCACGCCACCTCTTACGCAAGTCGGAGCTCAAGGTCGCAGACCACGTGCTGCTTGATCCTGCGGCGGTGATGCACAGTTCCATGGCCGACCTGGCCCACAGCGTTGGCATCAGCGAGCCGACCATCGTGCGCTTTTGCCGCGCCATCGGTTGCTCCGGGTTCCAGGACTTGAAACTGAAGCTGGCGCAGAGTCTGGCGGCCGGTGCGAGCTTCGGCCAGTTCGCGATCCATGAAGACGACTCCGTCGCTGACTACAGCCTGAAAATTTTCGACACCACCCTGCACACCTTGATGGAGGTTCGCGAGAAACTCGATCCGGTGGAGTTGCAGCGTGCGGTCACGCTCATGTCCCAGGCCCAGCGTGTCGAGTTCTATGGCTTTGGCGCATCGGGTGCAGTGGCGGCGGATGCCCAGCACAAGTTCTTCCGTTTGCTGCTGACAGCGGCGGCGTATTCCGACCCGCATATGCAGGCGATGTCGGCAGTGACGTTGAAGCCCTCGGACGTGGCGATCTGTATTTCCCAGTCGGGGCGCTCCAAAGACCTGCTGATCACGGCCAACATCGTGCGTGAAAGTGGCGCCTCGCTCATCACCTTGTGCCCGAGCCAGACACCGTTGGCTGAGCTGTCGACCGTCAACCTGGCGATCGATGTGCACGAAGACACCGAAATCTATACGCCGCTGACCTCGCGTATCGCTCACCTGGTGGTGATCGATGTGTTGGCGATGGGCGTGGCCATGGCGCGCGGGCCGAGCCTGGTCAATCACCTCAAGAGCGTCAAGCGCAGCCTTCGCAGCTTGCGGCTGTCACCCAAGTCGGTGAAAGCGCTGGACGACTGACGTCGTCGTAAGGTCGTTCCGACCTTAATCGCGAGCAAGCTCGCTCCCACAGGTTTTGTGGTGGGCTCGCGCTTTGTGCAACGCCGTCGATCCATTGTGGGAGCGAGCTTGCTCGCGATGGCGTCCTCGAATCCTGCGCACCAAACCTTCAATGTTCACGCCTCTGTAACGTGCGAGCCGCCAAACCGTCATCCCCCGCGCCTATCTTGAAACTCCCGTAATCGCCTTGGGAGACTCGAAATGGCCCAGCCCTACGAAGAACGCAACAGCGCTGCCAAAACTCGCCGTCAGCAAGAAGATCAACGCCGCATGGAATTTCGCCGCGCGATCGAAGATCGCTGCGAGCGCCGCCAGTTGCTGGCTGAGATTGGTGATTTTCCTGAGCTGGAGCTCAACTACTGGCAGGCCGCGCCGACAGCTTCCCGTCGAAACGCTCAACCAGGGCGCTGATCTGTATCCGCTCGCTGCGGATAAACGCAAGGAATGCGTGCGCCACCGGTGACAGCCGTTTGGCCTTGGCCTGCACCAGGCACCAACTGCGGTACAGCGGCAGCTCTTCGACCGGCAACTCAATCAGTCCGCCGGTCGCCAACTCAAGGTTCAGGGCGTGACGCGTCAACAGCGCTACGCCCAGACCCGCCAACACACATTCACGCTGGGCTTCGGCTGACGAGACTTCCTGGGTCTGGTTGAAGTGCACGCGCTTTTCCTTGAAATACTCTTCGCACGCCAGTCGCGTTCCGGAACCGGGTTCGCGCAGCAAGAGGGTGTAAGGCTCAAGGTCCTGCAGGCGTAGAGGCCCCATGTGGCTGAGCGGATGATCCGGTGGCGCCACGGCCACGATCGGATTGTTGAGGAAGGGCAGAAACTCCAGCCCCATGTCCTGGGGCACCATGGACATGATCACCAGGTCGTCGCGGTTATCGGACAGTCGACGAATCACCTGTCCTCGGTTGACCACTGTCAGTTGCAGATTCACTTCTGGATGCTGGCGCTTGAACGCGGCAAACAGGTGCGGGACGAAATACTTGGCGCTGGATTCCACCGCCAGCTTCAACTGCCCTTGAAGAGATCCCTGCATGTCCGAGAGTTGCATGTCGAGGTTTTCCAGGCGCCCGAAAATGTCCCGGCTGGCACGTTGGAGTGCTTCGGCGGCCTCGGTCATGTAGAGTTTTTTGCCGACATAATCGAACAAGGGCTGACCAATCAGCTCCTCAAGTTGCCGAATCTGTAGGCTGACGGCCGGTTGTGTGAGTGACATTTCGTCGGCTGCTCGGCTGTAGGACCTCAGGTCGCAGACTTCATTGAAAATCTGCAACTGACGCAATGTCATACGCATCAAGGACTTACGCATATCTAAGAACTCTCGCCAAAGGCTAATGCCTTAACTATAAGTCTTTACTTATGCCTAACCCAATTATTAATCATTTTTGTTAATCCCTTGTGGGGGCTAGTGTGGGGCCGCGACTGAATTGAAACATTTGGTCACGCGTCGACCTGGTCTAGCAGGTCGTGGGTACCACAGGCTCAAGGGAACCTCCAAAAGTGATAAAAAAGATCCTGATCGCCAACCGTGGTGAGATTGCCGTACGAATCGTACGTGCCTGCGCCGAGATGGGCATTCGCTCGGTCGCGATCTATTCAGACGCCGACCGTCATGCCTTGCATGTGAAGCGTGCGGATGAGGCCCACAGCATTGGTGCCGAGCCATTGGCCGGCTACCTGAATGCGCGAAAATTGGTGAACCTGGCCGTGGAAACCGGTTGTGATGCGTTGCATCCCGGTTACGGCTTCCTCTCGGAAAACGCTGAACTGGCCGATATCTGCGCAGAGCGCGGCATCAAGTTCATTGGTCCATCGGCTGAAGTCATACGCCGTATGGGCGACAAGACAGAAGCCCGCCGCAGCATGATCAAGGCCGGTGTACCGGTCACACCGGGCACCGAAGGCAACGTCGCGGACATCGCCGAGGCTTTGGTCGAAGGCGACCGTATTGGTTACCCGGTGATGCTCAAGGCAACCTCCGGTGGTGGTGGTCGTGGTATCCGTCGCTGCGACAGCCGCGAAGAACTTGAACAAGCCTTCCCGCGCGTGATCTCTGAAGCCACCAAGGCCTTCGGTTCGGCGGAAGTGTTCCTGGAAAAATGCATCGTCAATCCAAAGCACATCGAAGCGCAGATTCTCGGCGACAGCTTCGGCAACGTGGTTCACCTGTTCGAGCGCGACTGTTCGATCCAGCGTCGTAACCAGAAGCTGATCGAGATCGCCCCGAGCCCGCAACTGACCCCGGAACAGCGCGCCTACATCGGCGACCTGTCGGTGCGTGCAGCCAAGGCCGTGGGTTACGAGAACGCCGGCACCGTGGAGTTCCTGCTCGCCGAGGGCGAGGTGTACTTCATGGAAATGAACACCCGGGTGCAGGTGGAACACACCATCACCGAAGAAATCACCGGCATCGATATCGTGCGTGAGCAGATCCGCATCGCATCGGGCCTGCCGCTTTCGGTGAAACAGGAAGACATCCAGCACCGCGGTTTCGCGCTGCAGTTCCGGATCAACGCCGAAGACCCGAAAAACAACTTCCTGCCGAGCTTCGGCAAGATTACCCGTTACTACGCACCCGGCGGCCCCGGTGTGCGTACCGACACGGCGATCTACACCGGTTACACCATTCCGCCGTTCTACGACTCCATGTGCCTGAAACTGGTGGTGTGGGCGTTGACCTGGGAAGAAGCGATGGACCGTGGCTTGCGTGCCCTGGACGACATGCGTCTGCAAGGGGTCAAGACCACCGCCGCGTACTACCAGGAAATCCTGCGTAACCCGGAATTCCGTAGCGGCCAGTTCAATACCAGCTTCGTTGAAAGCCATCCTGAACTGACCAACTACTCGATCAAGCGCAAACCCGAAGAGCTGGCCCTGGCCATCGCCGCCGCCATCGCCGCCCACGCAGGCCTGTGAGGAATATAACAATGACTAAGAAGATTCACGTAACCGACACCATCCTGCGCGACGCCCACCAATCGCTGCTCGCCACCCGCATGCGCACCGAAGACATGCTGCCGATCTGCGACAAGCTCGACAAAGTCGGCTACTGGTCGCTGGAATGCTGGGGCGGCGCGACCTTCGACGCCTGCGTACGCTTTCTGAAAGAAGACCCGTGGGAGCGTCTGCGCCAGCTGCGCGCGGCACTGCCTAACACTCGTCTGCAAATGCTCCTGCGTGGCCAGAACCTGCTGGGCTACCGCCACTACAGCGACGACGTGGTCAAAGCCTTCGTCGCCAAAGCCGCGGTCAACGGTATCGACGTGTTCCGTATCTTCGATGCAATGAACGACGTGCGTAACCTGCGCGTGGCCATCGAAGCGGTGAAAGCGTCGGGCAAACACGCTCAAGGCACCATCGCTTACACCACCAGCCCAGTGCACACCATCGAGGCGTTCGTGGCGCAAGCCAAGCAAATGGAAGCCATGGGTTGCGACTCGGTGGCGATCAAGGACATGGCCGGCCTGCTAACACCGTACGCGACCGGTGAGCTGGTCAAGGCATTGAAATCCGAGCAGTCGCTGCCAGTGTTCATCCACTCGCACGACACGGCCGGTCTGGCCGCGATGTGCCAAATGAAGGCCATCGAAAACGGTGCCGACCACATCGACACCGCGATCTCCAGCTTCGCCTGGGGCACCAGCCACCCTGGCACCGAATCGATGGTCGCCGCCCTTAAAGGCAGCGAGTTCGATACCGGCCTGAACCTGGAGCTGCTGCAAGAGATCGGTCTGTACTTCTACGCCGTGCGCAAGAAGTACCACCAGTTCGAAAGTGAGTTCACCGCCGTCGACACCCGCGTTCAAGTCAACCAGGTACCGGGCGGGATGATTTCCAACCTGGCCAACCAGTTGAAAGAGCAGGGCGCGCTGAATCGGATGAGCGAAGTGCTGGCTGAAATCCCGCGCGTTCGCGAAGACCTCGGCTTCCCGCCGCTGGTAACGCCGACCTCGCAAATCGTCGGCACCCAGGCGTTCTTCAACGTGCTGGCTGGCGAGCGCTACAAAACCATCACCAACGAAGTGAAGCTCTATCTGCAAGGCGGCTACGGCAAGGCGCCGGGCACTGTTAACGAACAACTGCGTCGCCAGGCAATCGGTAGCGAAGAAGTGATCGACGTTCGTCCAGCCGATCTGCTAAAGCCGGAAATGACCAAACTGCGTGCTGAAATTGGCGCCGTAGCCAAATCCGAAGAAGACGTGCTGACCTACGCCATGTTCCCGGACATCGGTCGCAAGTTCCTCGAAGAACGCGCCGCCGGCACCCTGACCCCTGAAGTGCTGCTACCGATTCCTGAAGCCGGTCGCGTGGCCTCGGCCGGTGGCGAAGGCGTGCCGACCGAGTTCGTCATCGACGTTCACGGCGAGACCTACCGCGTCGACATCACCGGTGTCGGCGTCAAGGCAGAAGGCAAGCGTCACTTCTACCTGTCCATCGACGGCATGCCGGAAGAAGTGGTGTTCGAGCCGCTCAACGAATTCGTCGGCGGCGGCAGCAGCAAGCGCAAGCAAGCCACTGCGCCGGGCCACGTCAGCACCACCATGCCGGGCAACATCGTCGATGTGCTGGTCAAGGAAGGCGACACCGTGAAAGCCGGCCAGGCCGTGCTGATCACCGAAGCGATGAAGATGGAAACCGAAGTCCAATCGGCCATCGCTGGCAAAGTCACCGCCATTCACGTGGCCAAGGGCGACCGGGTCAATCCGGGCGAAATCCTGATCGAAATCGAAGGCTGATTTAACAGCCTCGATTGACCGCTTTAAACCTCGGGGGGGCATGTGCTCCCCTTTTTTTTCGCCGCTAATTTGTGGTGGTCAGAAATTCATCCGCCATTGGCCGGTGACACCATGGCTTCGACTGTCGGTGCCCATCTCGCCGTTAACGCCGACACCCAGCGTATGTCTTGCTGATAATCCAAGGTCCAGTCCTGCATCGACTGCCAGGTTGTTACGGTCCAGCGGCGCACCGGAAACGGTGTAGTTTCTACCGCCCGTTGCCAGTCGTTGACGGGTATCGCTGGCGACATCACCGTAGGTGTGTTTCCAGCTGGCACTGAATCGCGGCGTCAGTTGCATGCCGTTATTCAGCACATTGAGTTTTGCCAGGCGCAGGCCGAACGTGCTGCTCACATTGTTCTGGGTCTGGCCCTGAACTTTCAGCGCCGCTGCGCCACCTTTTTCCGTGTAGCTGTCGCGCTGATAGCGTTCGTAGCCAAGGCTGGCGAACGGTTCGATGCTGACGTTGGCACGCCCCACGTTGTACCCCACTTCAGCGAAGGCTTGCTGGGTGTTGGCGTTGTAACGGCCTTCCGGGCGGTCGCTGAAACCTTTGAAGGCCACCCGGCGTTTGGTATTGCCGTCGTGATTGCCATAGGTCGCGCCCAATCGCAGCGACATGGGGCCGTTCTGGCGCAGGGCATAGGCGCCCAGGTACCAGCTGTCGAGATCGCCATCGAGGTCGCGGCTATCGAGGCGTGTTTCGGATTTGCCACCCATCATCCCGATACGCCATTCATCATCGATGCCCCAATCGGCGCCCAGGACCAAGCCTTGGGTGGCGTGTTTCAAGGGGTCAGCGTCACGATCCAGTGTTCCGCCATGACCTAACGCTTGAAGCCAGACCCTGCCGTTGTCTTCGCTGCCAGCCGCCAACCGTGGAGCGTTGTTGCGGTTTCTGCCGGTGTTGTAGTTGCTCGCGCTGTCCAGTTGGCGCATGGCCGAAAGCATGGTTGTGCTCACGGGGTTGGCGCTGGAGAGCGTTGCCTTGGCGAGATTGGCGGTGGTGCCGCCGGCCAGTTGCTCGATGGCATGGGATGCGGTTGTTTTGTCGCTGGCCAGCAGGGCCACGACTGCGGTGTTTGTAGGGCTGGATGGCGTTGAGGTCGAAGGTGATTCATTGGCAGTAACGGGGGAGGCGTTTACAGGCGGTGCCTGAGTTAGCTCAACGCCCCTCGGCTCCTTAACGCTTGCTCCAAATTCCCGTCCGTTGTCCGAGGTCGCGACGCTATCGATAGGCACATCGTTTCGGGTCAAGACCAAGTCGACTTTCTTTTCATCGTATTCGACATGGGGCGTCAAAAAGGCAAGGTTGTTGATCACATTGCCAAATTGGCCTTCGATTTTATCGGCCACAAGAATGCTGTTTGCGCTGACTAACGGGTAGTCACCGGGTGCTGCAGTTATGTTCAGCGTGGCGCCACCGAGCGTGGCGGTGCCATTGACCAATATCGTTTCACTTTTGCGATCAGCGTGGACTTCGTAGACCAGTTCGGCAGTACTGGAAAGCTTCAGGTCACCATTAACTTTTGGGGCTCCGTGCACCTCACCCACCAAAAACGTTCCGTTTACCTCCAGCGAACCCGTGCGACCACTGCCCGCAAATACTCCTTTTTCGTGAATAAAGACGTCGCCTTCGATCGTACCCGGGTTGTTCAGGATGCCACTTGATTGCACCGTCACTGCGCCGCCAATCCTGCCATTGTTGACGAGCGTGCCTTGGGTCAATGCATCTCCCAGGACGTCACCGTTATTTACCAGCGTCGCTTTGGGGCGCACCAAGGCGCCGGAGTTGAAGTCACCATCGGCACCATTCAATGTCCAGGTGCCACGCTTGAGCTCAAGTCCTTCAAAACGTCGACTGTCGCCTAACGTGCCACCGCTCGCCGTATCCAGTTGCAGAAAATTGGTGCCGCCACCGCCGTCAACAAAGCCGGTGATGCTCCCACGGCCGGATACGATGACCAGATCATTGTCGTCACTGAAGATTCGATCGATACCGTCCGCTGTTTTGCCGATGGTGACCTTATTGGTGTCAGGGGCACTGATGAACACATCAAGCGCTGCCAAGACCTGATCCGGCGTTTCAAGCGCGGGGGCCGTGTTTTCGACAGGACTTTGTTGGGCAAAAACTTCAGTGCAACCCAGCGCAAGTGCGATGGCCAGCGCCAAGTGATGGGGTCGGTATTTGTGCTGAACAGACATTGAATTTAGCCTTCATGAAAAGAAGACCAAACTCTATGGAGAGCGCCTGGATACCGATGTCAGCCGCTTCCGGCGGGTATGCAGGCGGTGTCAGATAGATCGGTAGAAAATTACCCACCGTTGGAATTCGGCAATTTTTAGCCGTTTGAAATGAAGACCTTTCTTACAGCTAATCGAGACGTGGCTGGCTTTCGCAATGTAGAAACTTATCCGCCACGGTCCTATCAGCCCATGATTACGGCTTGCCATAGCCGCCGATGGCTTACAGCCAGAGTCGGCCTGGCGCATTTTTGGTCATTGAGGTTGCGTGCTTCGGATGGCATGCCGGAGGGTTTTTTACAGAATGATGTATGCAGTTGAAATCTGCATTATTCTGCGGTTTTTAACCATCCGCCGTCCTTTATGCGCAATTTAATGCATTTTACAAAGTGCTTTTGAGAAGTTGAATGCACTTTGCAGTTGAGTCGATCTACTCTCTGGCACAAATAACCACGCCCGGTAGCCTGATGGACCACATGGACGTCATCCGGATGCTTGCCGGACTCTGGCGTGATGCTGGGCAGATGGACCAAATCCCGAATCTCGTGGCTGACTATCTGCGACGTGATCTGCTCAATAAAATCCTTGGTAACTCAGATAACCACGGGCGCAACACCGCGATCATTCGCGACACCACCTCGTTCCGCTTGGCACCTATCTATGACCTGGCACCGATGGCAATGGACGACGAGGGTGTCACACGAACCACCAAGTGGCCAAAAGAGTTGGAGAGAGCGGGTGATGTTGATTGGCGAGGAGTATGTCGAGCACTGGCTGACATCGCCGATCCGAATGATCCGCTGGCCGCATTGAGTGACCTGTCGGAACCCTTCGCACGATTGCGCGAGGATGCCAAACGCCTGGCGGCACTCCCCGATATTTTGACTGCCAGTGGCTTGCCCGACGCGACAATGAATCACCCGGCGATTGCCTTGAAAAATCTGGAGCAGCGTTTGAAAGAGTGGGACCTGACATGAGCATGACCGTTGCAGAGCGCACCGTGCTCATCGAAAGTATTCAAGAAGGGTTGGCTCAAGGCACTCTTGAAATAGGCGAGGCGGTTCGTCGATTACGGGTAGAAGTCACAGGCCTGCACCAGACTCAATGTGCAAAAATGTGCAAAATCTCAGTGCGCACGCTGGTGCATATCGAACATGGGGAAGGGAATCAAACGCTGAAATCGCTGAATGCAGTGTTTCGTCCATTTGGGCTGAAGATGGGCGTCGTGCGGATTCGGCGCGATTTGAGCTGATACTTACGCACATCAAAAGCTTCGCGGGCTAGCGTGCCCGCGAAGGCGTTCTGGCAGACACGAGGATTACGCGCGGCACTCCACCAACGTTTTCAGCTGCCCCGAATCCGTCTGGTTTTCATCGCTCAACCAGCGCTCGAACCCGGCGCCAATCGCCGGCCATTCCGAGTCCAGAATCGAATACCAGGCGGTATCCCGGTTCTGTCCTTTCACCACCATGTGCTGGCGGAAGACCCCCTCAAAACTGAACCCCAGTCGCTCGGCGGCGTACTTCGAGCGGGCATTGCCGTTGTTGCATTTCCACTCCAGCCGTCGGTATCCCAGTGCAAACGACTCCTTGGCCAGCAGGTAAATCGCCTCGGTACTTTTCGGCGAGCGCTGCATGGGGGCGCCGAAGGTCACGTGGCCGATTTCGATGCGTCCTTGCGCCGGGACGATCGACATCAGGCTGAGAATGCCCTGCACCTCACCGCTGGCACGGTCGATCACGCTGAAGAAATACGGATCGCTATGGGCCGCATGGTTGTTCAGCCAATCGTTAAACACGCTCCGTTCCGGGAACGGTCCGTAGGGTAAATAGTCCCAGAGCTTCGGGTCGGCACCGGGGCCTTGCAAGGCCTTGAACAAACCCTCGGCATGACGCGCCGGGTCGAGTTTTTCCAGGCGAATGAAGCGCCCTTCGAGAGCTTTAACGGTGGGCGCCGGGACGCCTTTCCAGTCTGCGAGTGAAGTCGACATGGTGTTCTCCTTGAACCTTAAAGGGCTTTGCGAAACTGAATGAAACCGGGGCGCTCGGCGATGCGCTCGTAGAGCTGGATCGCGGTGGCGTTGGTTTCGTGTGTCAGCCAGTGGACTTTGCAGCAACCGTCCACTTTGGCAGTGGCGTAGACGAATTCAATGAGCTGGCGGCCGACCCCGGTGCCACGGGTTTCAGGCGACACCATCAAGTCTTGCAGGTAGCAGGAGTTTTCGATGCTCCAGTTCGAGCGATGGTAGATGAAATGCACCATGCCGACGGCTTTGCCATCGGCCCAGGCCAGTGCGGCGTGGGTCGGTTCGCTCGGGTCAAGCAAGCGCTGCCAAGTGCTGTCAGTGACCGCCTCGGGTAACTCGGTGTTATAGAAACGCAGGTAGGCTTGCCACAGCGGCAGCCAGGCGGCGTGATCGTCGGCGCTGACCTGGCGGATTTCAATCTGACTCATGTTTATTCCTTAACGCATCAAGTGGGCGAGGGCCTGGTCGTGTACATCAGGGCTGGCGGTGAGCCCCTCGCGCACGCCGGCAATGTCTTCAGGGCTGCGGTTCTGGCTGAGTTTGCGTTTGCCTTCCAGGCGCTGGATCGGCAGGGCAAACCCGACAATGGCTTTGAGCATGCCGTCGATGTAATCAGCGGGGGCGTCGGCGACTTTCCAGGGCTGCGCGCGGCTGGCTTCGTGGCGATCGGTCAGCGCGCTGACCAGGTCGAGCAGGCGATCCGTATCGCTGAACACTTCGGCGGTACCGTAAGCATGCACGGCGACGTAGTTCCAGGTCGGCACGACTTTGCCGTGTTCGGCTTTGGCCGGATAAAACCCGGGGCTGACATACGCATCGGCACCGGCAAAAATCACCAGGGCTTCAGCGTCGTCCTGCAATGCCTTCCACTGTGGATTGGCCCGGGCGAAGTGGCCGTAGAGGGTGCCGTTCGGGCCTTGGTCAGGTTTGAACAACAGCGGCAGATGACTGGCTTGCAGGCCTTGCTCGCCGTGGGTAACCACCATGGCGAGGCGGGTGCCGAGGATCTGCTGGCGCAGTTCATCCAAATCTTTGATGGCAAAGCTGCTGGGGTTGTACATGGAAAAATTCCTTGGCGAATGTCTCCATCCTAGGCAGGCTATTGGTCTGTTGTAAGAGCCATTACCGGCCAATTTCATAGGTCCATTACCATGACGGACGCGCCGCTTTCCCTCTCATTCAACCCGGCAGGCATCGAACTCGATCGTCGCCAGGGCCTCAGTCGCCAGCTGTATCAGGCGTTACGGGTGCGAGTGCTCGACGGGCGACTGGCCAGCGGCACGCGACTGCCGGCCAGTCGGGATCTGGCGGCGGCGCTGGCGATTTCCCGAAACAGTGTGGTCCGCGCTTACGATCAACTCTATGCCGAAGGCTTTATCGAAGGCCGAGTGGGCGACGGGACTTACGTCGCGCAACTGCCCCAGGCCGCGTTACCGTCGAAAAAATTATCCACAAAAGTATCCACAGGGTTTTCAACAGGGTTACCCACAGCCTTATCCACAAATTGGCTGGATTTACCTGTGATTCCATCCAGTAAAGTTATCCACAGCGGCGCATTGGGGCGCGTTGAAAAGAACCATTTAGCCCTGCCGCCGAGTGGACCGCCGCGTGCCTTCCGGGTCGGTGTTCCGGCATTTGATCTGTTTCCTTTCGAAGTCTGGGCCAAGCTGAACGCGGCTTTCTGGCGCAAACCGGATTTACAGCAGTTGTGTTACGGCGATCCGGCGGGCGATGCGCGTTTGCGCGGTCTGATTGCTGCGTATTTACGCAGTTCGCGGGGCATGCAGTGTTCGGCTGAGCAAATAGTGATCACCAGTGGCGCGCAACAGGGAATTAGCCTTTGTGCACAGCTGCTGGTGGAGCCGGGTGATGGGGTGGCGATCGAGAATCCGGGGTATCGGGCAGCGGGCCATGCGTTCGCCGTGGCCGGTGCGCGATTGCACGGTGTGGCGGTGGACAGCGAGGGTATCGATTGTCGCGAATTGGCAGGGCTCAAGGATTGTCGCCTCGCTTATGTCACGCCGTCGCATCAATACCCGACCGGTGTGGTGATGAGCCTGGCACGGCGCCTGGAATTATTGGCATGGGCCGAACGCACCCAAGGCTGGATCGTCGAGGACGATTACGATGGTGAGTACCGATACAGCGGTGCGCCGCTGGCGCCGCTGGCGGCACTCGATCGGCAGGGACGGGTTTTGTACGTCGGGACGTTTGGCAAAGTCGCTTTCCCGGCACTGCGTCTGGGTTATCTGGTGTTGCCGCCGACCCTGGTGCAGGCATTCTCTCAACGGCGCGCTGTGGACGTGCGGCATTCCGAAGTGAGCACTCAAGCGGTGATGGCCGAATTCATGGCTGCCGGGCACTTTCAGCGTCATATCCGCCGCATGCGCCGTGCCGCCCTGAGCCGGCGTAATACGTTGCTGGCCGGTTGGCCGCAGAACATTCCCGGGATTGGCAGCCTGCCGAGCGTCGCGGCAGGGCTGCATTTGACGGTGGCGGTCGACTCTCAAGCCCGGGAGCAAGAACTGGTGGAAAAAGCGGCCAGCGCCGATGTCGAGATCAACGCATTAAGCAATTACTGGCTGCCGGATTCGCAAACACCGGTGGACCAGCGCGCAGGGCTGGTCCTGGGGTTTGCGGCAGTGCCGGAATCGGCGATCAGCGCTGCACTCGGGCGTTTGGAAGCGATCTGGCGTCCATAAGCAGTGCCTGGGTTCCCGGGTTTACTTGAAGAACAATGCAGCAGCCAGTCGTTGGTTGATTTCAGAGCGATAGATGGCAATGGACTGATGAGCGTTCAACTCATCACGCTTTTCGTGCGATCCCCCTAAACCGCGCTGTTCGATGGTCTTCAAGTGCGCAGCAGAGAAGGCAGCTCTTGGGCTGTCAGACGCCGGGTAGTGAAAGTGCGCGTACCAAAGGACTTTGCGGGTTTCGTGATCGCGAATCTCATATTCGTCCAGATAGTCTTTGCGTGGTCCTTTCAAACGTTGATGTTCCGGCAGTGGTTTACCGATCCTATGGATGGTCACCTGGCCCATGCTGTGCAGCCATTCAACGCGGCCTGCGGTGGGCGGCTGTCGCTTGGTCATGCTGATACGGACATCGGTGCCTTTTTTGTAAAGCGCGACCGCCTCATCGTTTAGCCTTTTGGCCACGGTGACCGCCGATCCCGGGCCGCCTTCGGTGGAGTTGCTATCGGTCAGGGCATTTTCGATGGTGTCCGCTGCCGCATCCATTCGGCGGGCCTGCTGATGAAACATCTCCTCGATTTCCAGCGGAATACGTCGATCGGCTTTTGAGTGGGCCTCGGTACGTCGGATGAAAGATTCCAGCTGTGTCAGTAACGATTCACCGTTTTGCACGCTGACCGTCAGCGTTGGAGGTATGACGGGGGGTACGGCCGTTTTTACCGACTCATGCTCGACCCAGACACCGGGCGTTTTCTCATGGAATGTAGCGATCACTTTCCCGGTGAGTGGGGAGGTCACGTCGACCAGATCGGTGTCGGTAGAGTTTGCGCGCGTTCGGGACTTGCCGACGACGGCGCCTTTGAAACGCGTTTTGATGAGGCGATGCGGGGCCATTGCCGGTCGCGATGGGCCAGGCACCGGTTCGAGGGTCTTGCGTTCAAGCAGCAACCCCGACAGGTGATTCACGGCGCGTTCATTGAACGCTTCGATACGCTGACGCATCAGGTCCACTGACGGTTGCAGCAATTGCCCGGGGTACTCGTCGGGCAAGTCGAGAATACGTTGGTCGATGGTTGCGAACTGCTCCACCAGATCGCTGAAGCCCTCAATCCGTTCGGGTAGCGACAGGGGATTTTCCTGGGCGAGGTCCAGCGACGACTGGATGGTGAGGCCCGCGTCTTCGACAAGGCTTGCCAGTGCCCGACGGGCAGGTTCGGTGGTGACTGTGCCGGTGTCATTAAGACAGAGCTCTTGAGCGAGGCTGACCTGAAACAGCTTCAGGTCGTGCAGGTCGAAGCTGGGTAGTCCTCGCGTGTATTCCCTGGCGGTTTCGGTGGCTTCTCTGCCCAGCCGTTTCAACTCGTCGATCCGGGCCTGGGCAAATTCGATTTTGTCGATAAACCTCTGGGTCAGGTCGCTGGTCTGTTGATGAGTCTGGTGTCGTGTCAGGGTGGATTCGTTCATTGGCTCTGCGTCAAGCAGGGCCAATGAGCGACGCATGCAGGTGCCAAACACCGTGTTTTGTCGATGGAACCACATCTGCGTCAGCAACAACTGTTGATCCAGGCAACTGACCAGGACCGCGCGGTAGTTGATGATGGACTCCAGTGTGTTGAATGCCTTGAGCTGTTCAATGTAGACGCCGTAGACGGCGATCTGTTTTTCCAGTGTTTCTATCAGTCTGCGTCCATTGGGATCATCGATTCCCGCAGGGAGAGAGACAGCCGCTTTCTCTGCGGTTTCGAGTGCAGTCCTCAATACCGCTTTGTTCGAATCGAAGGTTTCCAGCTGCTTTCGCAATTCGTTTTTTCGCCGGGTATTTTCCTGCATCAGCGCTTTTCGGCTACGGCCTCCGCCGCGCAACCTCAGACGTGTGTCGACGACCCACTGTCCCGTCGCGGTACGGGTCAGCAGGGGGCCAGTCCCTGATGGGGACTGACGGGTATCGATGATTTGCACGAATTCGTTGTCGTCGACCATGACTTCGAACCAGCGCTGGCCAACCTGTGCGTACCATTTTTGGTTGAACGGGCTCAAAAAACGATGGGGGCCGATTTGGGTCGAGGGGGCTGAAAGGCCTTCAGGTTTTGCAATGGACAGCCCGTCCAGCAGGGTCACCAGGCTCGTTCGCGCCAGGGCGCCTTGGGTGTAAACGCTGGACTTGTGATTCGCTGGCAGCCGCTGAGCGGTGATATCGGGTAGCCGGATCACGGTGATTGTCGGCCTTGGTATGGGCTGTTGCTTCAGCGTCAAAGCCTGCTTTTCAATGGCGCGACTTGTCGTGTGGCGCGTCGCGGCGTAATGGGCCAGGACCATACCCAATGACAGGAACAGGTCGGTCAATGCCGTCCATGCATCGCCACTGTCACCTTTCTGGCTGGCTTCATTTGCTTGATCCAGGTCGCTCATGATTTGCCAGATCCAGGCCGCACTGGCAGCCGTTTTGCCCAGAAATGGCAGTGCAATGTTGAATAGCACCCACGCCCCTTGCTTGAGGGTCTGCCAACGACTTTGTGCATTGGAGACCGACTGCCGGTCTGCCAGGGTGATCATCGCGTTGGCATTGGCGGTGAACACGGCTGACAGGGAGAGTGGCGCCAGTGGCACTGCCGCCAACCTGACGGCCCTAATCATGCCGAGGACCGATGCTGGATCAACCAGCCATTGCGACAGTGTCCAGACGGAAGGCAACTGGCCGGGAAATACGTACTGTGAGTAGTTGAAGCGCACATCGTCCGGCAACCAGGCCAGCACGGATTGGCGAAGCGTCTGGTTATGTTTGATTGCATACAGCAGGTTGGTTTCGCGGGGATATTGCAACAGCGGGGGATCAAGCAGCGGACGAAAGAGCAGGCAGGGCCCCTTGTCGGCGAGACGTGGGCCGATGACGAACATGTTGGCAACCTCGTCAGCCTTGTTGCCCGTGCGCCCCCCCGGAATGAACGCCAGCGGACGAATGATGATTTCCTGGCCGTCCACAAAGCGGTCGCCGGGCTTTTCCTGCATCGCCGCGACCACGAATCGGTACCCCTGATCATCGATGCCTGCTTCACCACGAATTTTGTGCTGCAGCGCCTGAAGTGGCAGCTGGATGCGCAGATGGCTGGCGAACAGGTTTTGCCGACGTTGTGTTTCCTTCGCGTCACCGAGTAGTTTTTGCTTGATCAGCGCGGGATAGGTTTCACCGATGTCGACCTCGGTGACCAGCTTTTCCAGGTAGTCCGGTGTCATCCAGGACTCAACGGCGCTGCCATCGGTACGGCGCACGGTCTTGTTGCCCAACGGCACGGCAATCAGGTTCTGCAGGGCCAGATCGATCAACGACAGGGTGACGGTTTCGGTTTTTCCCGGTACCGCGATGGCGCTCAGGATCACTTGGCTGGTAATGCTGAGTTCGATCGTTTCGAGCCTGGCGTCCGTCGCCTCCGGGTGATCTTTCAGCACCTGGTCTTTCAGTGCTTGCAGCGTAAATACCGGGAGCGGTGGAATGTCATCCAGAAAGGATTTGCCGCCGTGTTGCTCCCGAAGTTGAGCCAGGTCCATCAAGTGTCGGCTATAGCAGGTCAGGTCCGCCGGTTGAGCACTGAGCAGCCACTCAGGCAGCAAGCGCTCGATCCGGCTGAAGCGCCCTTCGTCAACGTTTTTGCGGTTTCTGGCAGCCGTCATGGCTTGATGCGCAAGACCACCGTTGGTGACGGTGCCTTGAAGCTGGCCGATAGCGGCGACTTCGAGAGCAATCAGCGCACAGGCTTGATGGTCGAAAAAGTGGCCAGTGGGTTCATACAAACGCCATTGAAAAGTACGCGAACCCGATGTGGATGCAACGCGTGCGGACAACGTTTCACTGAATGCTTGTAGTGAGTCGTAACGCTTGAAGCCCTCGGTGATCGAGTGGCTGATCACCAGCGTGCGCGTACCCAGCGTACCCACCAGCACGGCCACATCCAGTACCCACAGATGTTTGTCCGGCTCATCGATGTCGATCAGGCAGGCCCTCGATGTATAGGCGTCGTTGCGGTTTCGGCTGGTTTTATCCGGGTTGTTGAACAAGGCGAGCGCCATGGCCTTTTCATCCTCATCCCAGTCTGAAACCTGCTCGATGTTCCAGAGGTTGCGCAGTGAGCCTGAAAGTTGATGCCAGCGTGGTGTTTCGTCTTCTGTTGGCTGGTTCCAGTAATCAAGCTGCTGCTCTTGATAGGACACGAACAGTAGCGGGATCAATTTGTTGATCAACAGGCCAATGTCGTCGATCTTGACGGGCAACTGGATCGCCGATTCCACCCCTGGTTGCAGGGTCAGGAAGTGTTCCCCGTCGATGTAGGTCGCGGTCTGCGCCGACAGCGTGAGCCGCACCAGTGCGTCGGTCAGTGACTCGTATCGATGTGGGCCGGACGTGACCTGGTCGCCGCTGACCGTCCAGGTTGGCGTCACGACCATGGCCTGGACCGGGTCGATATCAAGGCTTGGGTACGCGGCGTCGAGCACGGTGCGCAGTGCGTTCGACGCCACTTCCCTGAGCGAGGGGCCAGTGACCAGTTGGGTCAATACATCTTCGGGGCAGG
This sequence comes from Pseudomonas sp. C9, assembly GCF_002000165.1. Lineage (NCBI taxonomy): Bacteria > Pseudomonadati > Pseudomonadota > Gammaproteobacteria > Pseudomonadales > Pseudomonadaceae > Pseudomonas > Pseudomonas sp. C9. Next base: position 2,632,891 of record NZ_MPAK01000001.1, read on the forward strand.
TGGACGAGGTGTCGGGCATGGCCATTTCCTTTGTGCCGATGAGGACGCGGGCCACTGGGCCGCGTTGTATCGGGGCAAGGTAGAGGGCTGTCGAAGGTGAAAGGTGGTAGATAGTTATTGCAGGCAAAAAAAGACCCGCTTATTGGCGGGTCTTCCATTTCATCAATGTGTCAGGTGCCTGACTTGATCTTGGTCCAGGCCCGTGTCCGCGCACGTTCGGCATCGCGCGGCAGGGGTTGCAGGGTGTACAGCGTGCTCATCGCCGTTTCGGTCGGGTACAGGTTCGGATTGTTGCGAATCGCCGGGTCGACCAATTCCGTGGCGTCCTTGTTCGGGTTCGGGTAGCCGACGAAGTCGCTGACCGGCGCAATCACTTGCGGCTGCAGCAAGTAGTTGATGAAGGTGTAGGCGTCTTCCGGATTCTTCGCACCTTTGGGGATGGCGAGCATGTCGAACCAGATCGGCGCACCTTCCTTGGGCAAGCGCATGTCAACGATCACACCGTTCTTGGCTTCCTTGGCGCGGTTGGCGGCCTGGGAGAAGCTGCCGGAATAACCGACCGCGACGCAGATGTCGCCGTTGGCAATGTCGGCCATGTACTTGGACGAGTGGAAGTAAGTGACGTACGGGCGGATCTTCATCAGCAGCGCTTCAGCCTTGTCGTAGTCCGCAGGCTTTTTGCTGTTGGGGTCCAGACCGAGGTGTTGCAGGGCCAGCGGCAGGATCTCCGACGGTGAGTCGAGCAGGGCGACGCCGCATTGCTTGAGCTTGCTGATGTTCTCTTCCTTGAAGATCAGATCCCAGCTGTCCACCGGCGCGTCGGCGCCCAGTGCAGCCTTGACCTTGTCCGGGTTGAAACCGATCAGGATGGTGCCGTACATGTACGGCACGGCGAACTTGTTGCCCGGATCGTTGGCCTCAATCAGCTTCATCAGCTTCGGATCGAGGTGGTTCCAGTTCGGCAACTTGCTGCGATCCACTGGCTGGAACACACCGGCTTCGATCTGCTTGGCGAGGAACACGTTGGACGGCACCACGACGTCATAGCCGGAGTTGCCGGTCAGCAGCTTGGCCTCCAGTGCTTCGTTGGTGTCGAAAATGTCGTAGACCAGTTTGGTCTGGGTGTTCTGTGCCTTGAAGTCTTCCAGCGCCTTGGGGGTGATGTAGTCGAACCAGTTGTAGACGCGCAACGTTCGTTCTTCAGCATGAACCGCACCGCTGAGCACCGTGGCGCACAGAGTGGGGATGATAAAACGCTTGAGTCTGTTCATTGTTCTAATTCCTCAGTGGGCGCTTTCAAAACCTTCGAGAACGTTGACGGCATTGATGCCGATTTCTTCTACCGCGTAACCGCCTTCCATCACGAACAGAGTCGGCTTGCCGAGGCGCGCGATGCGCTCGCCCATGGCCAGGTAATCCGGGCTGTCGAGTTTGAATTGGGAGATGGGGTCGTCCTTGAACGTATCGACGCCCAGGGAAACCACGACAATGTCAGCGCCGTACTTTTCGATCTCTTGGCAGGCCTGATCCAGGGCTGCGCTCCAGGTGTCCCAGCCGCTGCCGGCGGGCAACGGGTAGTTGAAGTTGAAGCCTTCCCCCGGGCCTTCGCCGAATTCGTCTTCATAGCCGAGGAAGAATGGAAATTCCGCTTCCGGGTGGCCGTGAATCGAGGCGAACAGCACGTCGCTGCGCCCGTAGAAAATCGATTGGGTACCGTTGCCGTGGTGGTAATCGACGTCGAGGATCGCGACCTTCCTGTGGCCCTGATCGAGGAACGCTTGAGCGGCGATGGCGGCGTTGTTGAGGTAGCAATAACCACCCATCAAATCGCTGGCAGCGTGATGTCCCGGTGGGCGGCACAGCGCGAAGGCACTGCGCGCTCCACGCTGGATTTCGGCTTGAGCGGTCAACGCCACTTGCGCTGCGCTGTACGCCGCTTGCCAGGTACCGGCCGTGATCGGTGCGCCGCCGTCGAAGCTGTAATAACCGAGCTGGCCGTGCAGGCTGGTGGGGATGATCCGGCGCAAGGTGCGGGCCGGCCAGGTGTAGGGCAGCAAATCGCCGTCGGTGTTGAACTCGGTCCAGCGTGCCCAGGCACCTTTGAAAAAATCGAGGTAGTCGCGACTGTGAATGCGCGCGATCGGCTCAAGGCCGAAATCTTGCGGTGCTTCGACCGGGCCCAGATTCTGCTTTTGCACGCGTTGCAACACATGGTCGGCGCGCGACGGCATCTCAAAGCACGGCTTGAGTTGCCCGTCGATCAATTCGCAACGGCCATGGTGAAGGTGGTGATCGTCTGAGTAGATCGTCAGCATTTTCTTGTTCTCCGCAGGCTGATTCGGTTGATCACAGTCTTGCGGGAGGCGGGGTTTGAGAGAACGGCAGGAAAGGCCAAAAGGGGATAAATATGGCCAAAAGGTTTGACCGAAATTCGCCCCTTAATGGCGCGACGACGCTTCAACATTGGGCTTGGAATGCCAAATCTGTGGGAGCGGGCTTGCCCGCGAAAGCGGTGGTCCAGTCAATGGAGATGCGTCGAATGTACTGGCCTCTTCGCGGGCAAGCCCGCTCCCACAGGGGTTATCGGTGTGGCCTGAACTGACTCGGCGCCACGCCGCTCCAGCGCACAAACGCATGGCGGAAACTCGCGGTCTCGCTGAACCCCAATGCCTCGGCAATCCGGTAGATCGGTAGTTGATCCTCGCAGAGCATTCGCTTGGCCTGTTCGAACCGCAGCTCATCGAGCAGTTCCTGATAGCTGCATCCCAGGTCCTTGAGATGTCGTCGCAAAGTACGCGCCGAACAATTCAACTGTTCGGCCAGACCGTCCAGGCCCGGTGCCGCGCTCAACTGGGTGGCGAGGAGTTGGCGGATACGCCCCAGCCAGGCCTGACGCCCGGTGAATTCGGTGTTTTGCTTGCGGCAGCGTTCGGCCATGGCCTGGTGGGTAATGGCGTCGGCCAGCGGCAGGGGCTGATCCAGCCAGCTTTTGTCGAAAGCAAAGGCGTTGGACGCGGCGTCGAACTGCAAGGGGCAGTCGAAACGTTCGGTGTAGCGTGCCTGATAGTCCGGTGCCGAGTACTCGAAGCGTGCGCCCAGTAGCGGCAAAGGTCGGCCGAGCAGGTCTTCGCAGGTGACTTTCATCGACACCAGGCAAAATTCCACATTGAAGGGTGCCAGTGCCGGGTTTTCCCGATAGTCGCCAGCGGTGAGCCAGATGCGTTCGTTATCTTCTTCCAGGCTCAGTTCGAACAGTGTTCCCAGCAGCGCCGGATAGTGCAGTGCCAGTTGCAAGGCGTCACCTAAAGTGGCGCTGGTGAGTAAGGCGTACCCGAGCATGCCGTAGGACGAAACGTGCATTCTCCGGCCCAGCTCCAGGCCAATGTCGTGGCGTAACGCGACAGCATTGGCGCACACCAGCATCTCTTGGTTGGTCGTGATACGCGTGTCCGCCCGACTCAGGTCTGCCGCGCTGATACCGCTGCCGGCCAGTAATGCCTCGCTGGAAAGGCCTTCGGCCTTGAAGGTGTTGAGCACCAGAGAGACAGCGTTGAGGGTGGTGAGGTGGGAGTGGAGCATGGGGGGCGTCCAGCCGTGGAATGGCTGGAACGCAGCAAGTTATATGCCGAGCGAAGGACCTGTAGGAGCCGAGCTTGCTCGCGATAGCGGTATTTCAGTCGAGTTCAATGGTGACTGACATACCGCTATCGCGAGCAAGCTCGGCTCCTACAGGGGTGTGTGTGGTGTCAGATGAGTTCGCCGCAGAGGTCGAGTTCTACAAGGCGCCGCACTTCAGCGGTGTCGAGCCCGGCACCCAGTAAGCCATGCAACTTGCCGAACGCCGCTTCACGGGTCATGCCGCCACCTGAAAGCACACCCACACCACGCAACCGACTGCCAGCCTCGTAAACATCCAGCTCGACGCCACCTTCATGGCATTGGGTGACGGCTACAACCACAACACCCTTGTCCCGCGCCCGTTCCAGGCTGGCGAGGAACTCTGGATTGTCGCTCGGCCCGGTGCCGCTGCCGTAGCACTCCAGCACCAGGCCTTGAATGCCGCTGTCGAGCAGGCCGTCCAGTATCTCGGCGCCGATGCCGGGGAACAGCGGCAGCACAGCGACTTTCGCCAATTGCTTGGGTTGGTTGTAGGTCAGCGGCGCCGGTATGGAAGAAGCCTTCTCACCGCCACCCTGACGCGCCAGCCGCTTGAACGGATGACGCCCGAAACTACGCACCTTCGCGCATCGGGTCGGGTCCAGCAGTTCGCCATGGAAGTACAGATGAACGCCCGGTGCCAGGCCATGACCGAGGGCAACCAGCGCACCGCTGAGGTTTTCCCAGGCATCGCTGTCGGTCACACCGGCTGGCAGCATCGAGCCGGTAAAGCACACGCGGGCATGCAGGCCGAGCAGCTGAAAACTCATGGCCGCCGCACTGTACGCGAGGGTGTCGGTGCCGTGCAGGATCAGCACGCTGTCACAGCCCAGCACATCCACTGCCTCCACCACGGCTTCGCGCAGCTGCTGCCAATACGCGGGAGTCATGTTGGCGCTGTCGATCAGCGGCGACATCTCGCGAAAGCGCCACTGCGGCACCACCAGCTCAGGCTGGCTGTGCAGGTATTCACGCATCCGCGCTTCGAAACCGGACGCCGGGGCAAGGCCGTGGGCGCTGGCTTGCATACCGATGGTGCCACCGGTGTAGAGCACCATGACGTGTTGGGCGGCAGGGTAGGTCGAGGAATTCATGGCGGTTCTCCGAAAACGGTAACGGTGTGGGAGTGAGCCTGCTCGCGAAGGCCGCGACGCGGTCTGGCCGGCTCAGCACCCAAACAACATACGACCGAGCATGACGCCGGTCGCACGTTGTGTCACGTCGGGCGCAGGGGATGCGCCCGGTTTTTTTACCGGTCAGCGTTGCGCTGCGAGTACGCCTTGCGGCTCGGTTGTTGCTGTCGGCGCTGGCGCTGGCGGGTTGGCTGGCCAGGCTTTCAGGTCGAGGTCCAGGTCGGCGAATTTGCTCGAATCGAACACTGGCGTCTTGATCCCGGCAGCACGCTGGTCGTCATAGTCACGCAGGATGCGCATGCCGACCTTGAACAGCAGGAACAACGCGATCAGGTTCACGAACGCGAGCATCGTCATGGTGATGTCGGCGAAGGCGAACACCGTGCCCAGGTTTTCGATGGCGCCCCAGAAGATCAACGCCAACACCAATGCACGATAGCCAATCAGTGCCTTGCGGTTTTCACCGATCAAAAAGCGCAGGTTGCTCTCGCCCAGGTAGTAGTTGTAGAGGATCGAGGTGAACACGAACAACGACAAGGCCACGGAGATGAAAATCCGCCCCCAGTCACCGACGACGGCGGCCAGCGAGTTCTGGGTCAGGGCAATGCCATCGCCTTCGAAGCCCGGGGTGTAGAAACCCGAGAGCAGGATCAGCAACGCGGTGCAGGTGCAGATCACGAAGGTGTCGAGGAACACGCTGAACGCCTGGACCACGCCTTGTGCCACCGGGTGCTCGACCGAGGCCACGGCCGCCACGTTCGGCGCACTGCCCAGGCCCGCTTCGTTGGCGAACACGCCACGCTTCACGCCCATGACGATGGCGCTGCCGATCAGGCCGCCAAACGCCTGGTCGAGACCGAAAGCGCTTTTGACAATGGTGATCAACATGCCGGGTACTTGATCGAATTGCAGCACGATCACATAGATAGTCACGCCGATGTACACCAGGGTTTTCACCGGTACCAGCAAGTCGGCGACCTTGGCGATGCGTTTGATCCCGCCGACGAACACCAGCCCCAGCAAAACGGCCAGCGCAATGCCGGTGTAAGTGGTGTCGAAGCCGAAAGCGTTGTTCAGCGAGTGAGTCACGGCGTGGGATTGCAGGCCGTTGAAGGCAAACCCGAAGGTCACCAGCAACAGGAACGCCATGATCATGCCCAACCAGCGTTTTTGCAGGCCATGCTGAATGTAGTAGGACGGGCCGCCACGGTAGGTGCCGTCGGAGTCGCAGCGCTTGTAGAGCTGGCCGAGGGAACATTCGAAGAAGCTGCTGGACATGCCGACCAGCGCGGTCACCCACATCCAGAACACCGCACCGGGGCCACCCAGGGTCACGGCAATGCCGACACCGGCGATGTTACCTGCGCCGACGCGGCCGGCGAGGCTGAGCATCAGGGCCTGGAACGAACTGAGTTGCCCGGCGCTGCTTTTGAGGCTGTCGCGGAACACCGCGAACATGTGGAAGAAGTGACGCAATTGAACGAAACGCGAGCGGATCGTGAAGTAGCTACCGAGCCCGACAATGAGCACGATCAGTACTTTCCCTGAGAGGAAGTCGTTAATGACTTCGAGCATGGATTATTCCTCGCTGTTTTTTATGTAGGCAAATGTTGGGCAGGCAGCAACATCGAGTTACACCGCTGTGCGCGTGGCACAACAGGTGAGGCACGTGTTCGTCCCGGTCCCCTATCGCAGGTTTGTTATTAGTTCGGGTTTCGCATGGGTTTGGGCCTCGTTACCGACGACCGCTCATGCGAAGAGGGGCGGCACTATACCGATGAGTGTGCCGTCCGTCTGCACAGTTGTGGTGCAAGCGATCACGCGAAGCCTTTGAAACACCTGACATTTTTGCGCCAGGTTATGTGGGAACTGCTTTTCTGTGGGAGCAAGCTCGCTCCCACATTTCTCAGTCTCCAGACATTCATTTGCTGCCAAAAAGTTAAAAAAAAGGGCCTGGGGATTAAATCCCCAAGCCCTCAAAAGGTGAGAGGTGTCTAGTCCCTCGACCTGGTGAGCGGTGCTACAAGTAACGCGTCGGTTCAGGCTTTAAGCGGAACCAGACGCGGAGCAATCATGTTTTCCGGGCGCAGGATGTCGGCGAGCATGGCGTCGTCGAGCAAGCCTTCTTCGCGCACCAGTTCCAGTACGCCACGGCCGCTTTCGAGGGCGATACGGGCGATACGGGTGGCGTTTTCATAGCCGATGTACGGGTTCAGCGCAGTCACCAGGCCGATCGAGTGCTCGACCAGTTCGCGGCAACGTTCTTCGTTGGCCGTGATGCCGGTGATGCAGTGCTCGCGCAGCATGTCCATGGCGCGTTGCAGCAGACGGATCGAGTCGAAGATCTTGAAGGCGATCAGCGGCTCCATCACGTTCAGTTGCAGTTGGCCGCCTTCGGCCGCGATGGTCAGGGCCAGGTCGTTGCCGATGATCTGGAACGCCACTTGGTTGACCGCTTCCGGGATAACCGGGTTGACCTTGCCTGGCATGATCGAGCTGCCTGGCTGACGCGCCGGCAGGTTGATTTCGTTGATGCCGGTGCGTGGGCCGCTGGACAGCAGACGCAGGTCGTTGCAGATCTTCGACAGTTTGACCGCGGTGCGCTTGAGCATGCCGGAGAACAGTACGAAGGCGCCCATGTCGGACGTGGCTTCGATCAGGTCGGCGGCCGGTACCAGCGGTTGACCGCTGATCAGTGCCAGGCGCTGAACGGCCAGGTGCTGGTAACGCGGGTCGGCGTTGATGCCGGTACCGATCGCAGTACCGCCCAGGTTCACTTCGGTCAGCAGTTCAGGCGCCAGCGTTTTAAGGCGCGCCAGGTCTTCGCCCAGGGTCGTGGCGAAGGCACGGAATTCCTGGCCCAGGGTCATCGGCACGGCGTCTTGCAGCTGGGTACGACCCATCTTCAGAACGTGGCTGAATTCTTCACCTTTGGCGGCGAACGACTGGATCAGGCTGTCGAGGCTGGCCAGCAATGCGTCGTGACCCAACAACAGACCCAGGCGGATCGCGGTCGGGTAGGCGTCGTTGGTCGACTGCGCCATGTTCACGTCGTTGTTCGGGTGCAGGTATTGGTACTCGCCCTTCTGGTGACCCATGGCCTCCAGCGCGATGTTGGCGATGACTTCGTTGGCATTCATGTTGGTTGAAGTGCCAGCGCCGCCTTGAATCATGTCGACCACGAACTCTTCGTGGAAATCGCCGCGGATCAAACGTGCACAGGCTTCGCTGATGGCAGCGTGCTTGGCTTCGCTCAGGTGACCCAGTTCGCGGTTGGCGTCAGCGGCGGCCTGTTTGACCATGGCCAGGCCGACAACCAGCTTCGGGTAATGCGAAATCGGAACGCCCGAGAGGCGGAAGTTGTTCACCGCTCGCAGGGTCTGGATGCCGTAATACGCTTGAGCAGGTACTTCGAGTACGCCAAGCAGGTCTTTTTCTGTGCGGAAAGATGCAGCGGAGGACATGATAGAAATCATCTCGATATGGACCCGGTCTGTGCCGGAACACTGCAAATGCTAGGCTTGTGGAGAATTTTGGGCCAATGCTGTTAAACACTAGCCTATGCACATTCGGCATAATGCCCATGTGACGCCGCGTGTGCGGCGAGCGTGTGACCTAAATTGGTGCGTGTCCGGGAGGGCGTGATGAACCTTGAAAGTAAATGGCTGGAGGACTTCAGCGCCCTGGCCGCCACCCGCAGCTTCTCCCAGGCTGCGGAACGACGCTTCGTGACACAACCGGCGTTCAGCCGGCGAATCCGCAGCCTTGAAGCCGCGCTGGGGCTGCAACTGGTCAATCGCTCGCGCACGCCCGTCGAGCTGACGGCGGCGGGGCAATTGTTTCTGGTGACCGCGCGGACTGTGGTCGAACAACTGGGCGAAGTGCTGCGTCATCTTCATCACCTGGAAGGTGGGCAGGGCGAGGTGATGCAGGTCGCCGCCGCTCACTCCCTGGCGCTGGGTTTCTTTCCGCGCTGGATCGCGCAATTGCGCAATGAGGGGCTGAACATCGCCACGCGATTGGTGGCGACCAACGTTGGCGACGCAGTGCACGCATTGCGTGAAGGTGGCTGCGATTTGATGCTGGCGTTCTATGACCCCGACGCTGCCTTGCAGATGGACCCGGAGATCTTTCCATCCCTGCACCTGGGTCACACCGAGATGCTCCCGGTGTGCGCGGCCGATGCGGACGGCAAACCGCTGTTCGACCTGGAAGGCGAGGGCAGTGTGCCGCTGTTGGCCTACAGCGCCGGCGCCTTTCTCGGTCGCTCGGTCAACATGCTGCTGCGCCAGCGGGCGCTGCGGTTTACCACGATCTACGAAACGGCCATGGCCGACAGCCTGAAAAGCATGGCGCTGGAAGGACTGGGCATTGCCTGGGTGCCGCAACTCAGCGTGCGCGCCGAACTGGCTCGCGGCGAACTGGTGGTCTGCGGCGGCCCGCAATGGCATGTACCACTGGAGATTCGCCTGTACCGTTGCGCCTTGGTGCGCAAGGCCAACGTGCGATTGTTGTGGCGCAAGCTTGAAAGTGGCGCAGCCCAAGGGACAACCAGCTAACGATGCCTTTGTAGGAGCACAGCTTGCTGGCGATGGCGACTTACAGGACGCCATCGCCAGCAAGCTGTGCTCCTACAGGGGCGGGGTTTATGGCAAGTCTGTCTGCTGACCTGAAAGTCAATAAAACCGGGCTTTTGCGCCGTATGACAGATGGTCGTAACAGGGGCTGTTTATCTGCGTCATTGCGGTATACTGCGCGGCCTTCGGCCGGTTCGCCCGGCCATAATTCGTACATCAAGCCACGCATTTTGCGTGGCTTGTTGTTTTTTGACGCGCCTGCGGGCGCCCAGAGAGAAGAGGCACGACGATGAGTGCACTGGTTGGCGTGATCATGGGCTCCAAGTCCGATTGGTCCACCCTTAGCCACACCGCCGATATGCTGGAAAAGCTCGGCATTCCTTACGAGGTGAAAGTGGTCTCTGCCCACCGCACCCCGGACCTGCTGTTCCAGTACGCCGAAGAGGCCGAGGCCCGTGGCATCGAGGTGATTATCGCCGGTGCCGGTGGCGCGGCCCACTTGCCAGGCATGTGTGCGGCCAAGACCCACCTGCCGGTGCTGGGCGTGCCGGTGCAGTCGGCGATGCTTTCGGGCGTCGATTCGCTGCTCTCCATCGTGCAGATGCCAGCGGGTATCCCGGTGGCGACCCTGGCCATCGGCAAAGCTGGCGCGATCAACGCCGCGCTGCTGTCGGCGAGTATCCTGGGCGCCAAGCACCCGCAGTTCCACGACGTGCTGAAAACGTTCCGTGCTGAACAGACAGACAGCGTCCTGGACAATCCAGACCCACGCATCGCCTGAGGTTGTTGACGATGAAGATCGGTGTAATCGGTGGCGGCCAGTTGGGTCGCATGTTGGCGCTGGCGGGCACCCCGCTGGGTATGAATTTCGCTTTCCTGGACCCCGCGCCGGATGCTTGCGCAGCCGCGTTGGGCGAACACCTGCGAGCCGATTACGGCGACCAGGACCACCTGCGTCAGCTGGCCGATGAAGTCGATCTGGTGACCTTCGAGTTCGAAAGCGTCCCGGCTGAAACCGTGGCGTTCCTGTCGCAATTCGTCCCGGTCTACCCAAGCGCCGAAGCCCTGCGCATTGCGCGGGATCGCTGGTTCGAGAAGAGCATGTTCAAGGACCTGGGGATTCCAACCCCGGCGTTCGCCGACATTCAGTCGCAAGCCGACCTGGACGCCGCCGTGGCCTCCATCGGCCTGCCTGCCGTGCTGAAAACCCGCACCCTGGGTTACGACGGCAAGGGCCAGAAAGTCCTGCGCAAACCTGAAGACGTTGTCGGCACGTTCGCGGAACTTGGCAGCGTTGCTTGCCTGCTGGAAGGCTTCGTGCCGTTCACCGGCGAAGTCTCGCTGATCGCTGTGCGTGCCCGCGATGGTGAAACCAGGTTCTACCCGCTGGTTCACAACACCCACGACAGCGGCATCCTCAAACTGTCCGTGGCCAGCACCGACCACGCGCTGCAAGCCTTGGCTGAAGACTACTCCAGCCGCGTGCTCAAACAGTTGGATTATGTCGGCGTGATGGCGTTCGAATTCTTTGAAGTCGACGGTGGCCTCAAGGCCAACGAAATTGCCCCGCGCGTACACAACTCCGGGCACTGGACCACTGAAGGCGCCGAGTGCAGCCAGTTCGAAAACCATCTGCGGGCCGTTGCCGGCCTGCCGCTGGGTTCGACGGCCAAAATCGGTGAGAGCGCGATGCTCAACTTCATCGGCGTTGTACCACCGGTTGAGAAGGTGATCGCGATTGCCGATTGCCATCTGCACCACTACGGCAAGGCGTTCAAGACCGGTCGCAAGGTCGGTCACGCCAACCTGCGCTGTGCGGACCGCGAGACGCTGGCGGCACAGATCCTCAAGGTCGAAGCGCTCATCGCCGAATAGTTTCATGTGGCCGCGGCGGAACCATTCAGGGGCCGCCGTTCTCTCATGGCAGGATGCCAAAGTCTGACTAGGCTTTGGGCATATCCAAATCATTCAGAGGGAAATGCCATGGGAATTATCGGAACCATCTTTATCGGCTTGATTGTCGGCCTGCTGGCTCGGTTCCTGAAACCAGGCGATGACAGCATGGGCTGGATCATGACCATCCTGCTCGGTATCGGCGGTTCACTGGCGGCCACTTACGGCGGCCAGGCTCTGGGCATCTATCAGGCCGGCCAAGGCGCGGGCTTCATTGGTGCGCTGGTCGGCGCCGTGGTGTTGCTGGTGATCTACGGCCTGATCAAAAAGAACTGATCCAAAGCGACAAAGCCCCCTCTGCGCCGCACGCAGAGAGGGCTAGAATGCTCGGCGACTTATCACCCTTCCTTTACCGAGCACCTCAATGCGCCGTCTTCTGTTGACTCTCCTTTTTCTGGGCAGTGGTTTGGCCCATGCCGGCGAACTGCCGGAAACCGACTGGCTCGAACTGATGCCCAAGTCGGACCAGAAAGCCCTCGAGGCCATGCCCGAAATCGACCACAACTCCCCGGAAGGCGACGGCACGTTTACCGCCAAGGGTGGCATGAAACAGAGCAAAGGCTTGCCGGCGGTGATGTATTCGACCAAAACCGTGCCGTCCATGAATGACAAGAACATCCGTATCGGTGGTTACCCGGTGCCGCTGGAGTCCGATGCCAAGGGTCGCAGCACGCTGTTCTTCCTCGTGCCGTACCCGGGCGCCTGCATCCACGTGCCGCCACCGCCACCCAATCAGTTGGTGCTGGTGCGTTATCCGAAGGGGCTGAAGCTGGATGACATCTACACACCGCTGTGGGTAACCGGCACGCTGAAGATCGAGACGGTCAACAACGACCTGGCCGACGCGGCGTATGCGCTGGATGCGGCGAAAGTGCGGGTGGTCAAAGAGTCGGATTTGTAACGCGCCAGTAAGCCTGACAACGATCAACTGTGGGAGCGAGCTTGCTCGCGATGAGGCCATAACATCCAACATCAATGTTGCCTGTTATATCGCCATCGCGAGCAAGCTCGCTCCCACATTGGTTTTGCAGTGTTAGAGGGATTTGCTAGCGATGCTCACGCCGAGGGTATGACTGGCACCCGGCGCCAGTGTCACCACATCATCCATCACATTCGCTGTCTCGATGCACAACATGCGCTGCCAGCCATCGTCGGCCATGTCGCTGAACGCTGCCGCGCGTTCAATCCAGGGATTCCAGATTACTGCGTTGCGCGAGTTTTGGCTGGTCAGCTCGATGCGACGTTCCCAGGCCGGGTCGACGATACTCAGCAGAGGCGGGGTGTCGAGGTAAATGCGATCGGTCTCGCCGGTAAAGCGAAGATCACCGTGCTGTTCCTTGGTTTTCCAGTCTTCCAGCGTTTCTATGTAGCTCAAGCCAGCCACCCCTTCGACCTGCACGTTGCGCACATCGCTGACCGCGAAATAGCTGTGCAGTGCCTGGCTGAGGGTGACGGTGTCAGTGCCCTGGTTATGGCTGGTCAGGTTGATGTGCAGTTGCTCATCCAGGCGAATGCTCAGCTTCAAGTCCACCTGGTGAGGCCACTCCGCAAAGCCACCTTCAGGGTAGGGCAGCAGGAATTCCACCTTCAGGCTTTCGCCCTCGGTTTCGATGCCGCCCAGTTCCCAATCCATCGCCCGGACAAATCCGTGGGCCGCGGGCGGCTCGCTGCTGACGCGCATCGCCTGGACGCTCTGCGGGTTGCGTGCAAGGTTACCGAACCACGGCCAGCACACCGGCACGCCGGCGCGGATGCTTTTGCCGGTCTTGAACACAGCCTCGTCGTTGAGCCAGATCAGCGGCGGTTGGCCGGCCAATTGATAACTGAGGATGTGCGCACCTTGCTGGGCAACCAGCAATTCGGCCTGACCGTGGCGGATACGCCAGCAGTTCAGTTCATCCAGTTTCACGGCTTCAACGTTGGGCGTGTTCATGGGACAACTCTCGATCGGGAACAATGACTGCAATGGACCGCAAAACCGCCGCAGCGTTTAACGCGCGCGGGGCGGAACCGAGCGAGTGCGGCCGCTGCCGTCGATGGCGACGAACACGAACACCGCTTCAGTCACTTTACGCCACTCACTGGACAGCGGGTCGTCGCTCCAGACTTCGACCATCATCTTGATCGAGCTGCGGCCGATTTCCAGGGCCTGGGTATAAAAGGAGAGCTGAGCGCCCACCGCCACTGGAACCAGGAACGCCATACGATCAATCGCAACGGTGGCAACGCGTCCACCAGCAACCTTGCTGGCCATGGCGGTGCCGGCCAAATCCATCTGCGCCACCAGCCAGCCGCCGAAAATATCGCCGAAGCCGTTGGTTTCGCGAGGAAGCGCGGTGATTTGCAGGGCCAGGTCGCCTTGCGGGATTGGATCTTCTTGTTCGAGCTCTATCATGCCGGGGGTGCCTCTGACCCGTGACTCTTCATTGGTACTTCAGGTGAATAGCCGCTTTCAAGAAAAACGATTCAGCCCCGAACATACTACGTTCGTCACGTTTTTCGTAAGGCGCCTAAAGGGAAACTCTGCGAAATCGACTGGTAGAGCCAGCAGCGTCTTCGCACAGCAACCCTTTCAAATTGTTGCCAGATCGCGAGTATATCGGTCGGTAGACTCCGAGACGACCGTCCGGTTCTCATTTTGGCGGTCAAAACCGCACCTCTATGTGCTTTTTCGAACAATTTGCTATCGTGCCGGACCTGTCCAAGCCTCGGCCAGCGTTGTTGAGGTCGCAGATCCGACTATAAGAGAAGCCTTGCCATGACCACAGCGCCTTCGAGCATCGCGCAGCCAGCTCAACCCGCACGACCGTTGACCCGCAATGATTACAAGACTTTATCGCTGTCTGCCCTGGGCGGTGCGCTGGAGTTCTACGACTTCATCATCTTTGTGTTCTTCGCCACGGTGGTCGGCAAACTGTTCTTCCCCGCTGACATGCCCGAGTGGCTGCGTTTGATGCAGACCTTCGGCATTTTCGCCGCCGGCTACCTGGCGCGGCCGTTGGGCGGCATTGTCATGGCGCATTTCGGTGACCTGCTGGGGCGCAAGAAAATGTTCACCCTGAGCATTTTCATGATGGCGGTACCGACCCTGATCATGGGGCTGCTGCCGACCTATGCGCAGATTGGTCTGTGGGCACCGATCCTGTTGCTGCTGATGCGGGTCATTCAGGGCGCGGCGATTGGTGGTGAAGTGCCAGGCGCCTGGGTATTTGTTTCCGAACACGTACCGCAGCGCCATATCGGTTACGCCTGCGGCACCCTGACCAGCGGCCTGACGGCGGGCATTTTGCTGGGCTCCCTGGTCGCCACGGCCATTAACAGCATTTATACCCCGGGCGAAGTGGCCGATTACGCCTGGCGGATCCCGTTCCTGCTGGGCGGTGTGTTTGGCCTGTTCTCGGTGTACCTGCGCCGCTGGCTGCACGAGACCCCGGTATTCGCCGAGCTGCAGTTGCGCAAGGCGCTGGCTGAAGAAGTGCCGCTGCGGGCGGTGTTGCGCGACCATCGTGGGGCGATCCTGATCTCCATGCTGCTGACCTGGCTGCTGTCCGCCGGCATCATCGTGGTCATCCTCATGACCCCGACCGTGCTGCAGACCGTCTACCACTTCGCGCCGACCACTGCATTGCAAGCCAATAGCGTGGCGATCGTGTTCCTGAGCCTTGGGTGTGTGGCGTCTGGCGCCTTGGCTGACCGCTTCGGCGCAGGCCGGGTGTTTGTGTTTGGCAGCGCCTTGCTGTTGATGAGTTCGTGGACCTTCTATCACAGCCTGTTCAATCATCCGGACTGGTTGTTCCCGATGTATGCCCTGACCGGTCTGCTGGTCGGCACCATCGGCGCGGTGCCGTATGTGATGGTCAAAGCCTTCCCGGCGGTGGTGCGCTTCAGCGGGCTGTCGTTCTCGTACAACCTGGCCTACGCGATTTTCGGTGGCTTGACGCCGATGGTGGTGACGTTGCTGCTGAAGGAGAGCCCGATGGGGCCGGCCTATTATGTGGCGATCATTTGCGGGGTCGGGATTCTGGTGGGTGGGTATCTTTGGAAGAAGGGGCGTTAAGCCGACTTTTTTATCGACTGGACTGGCCTCATCGCGAGCAAGCTCGCACACACAGTGGATCTTCGGTGACCACAGAACCAATGTGGGAGCGAGCCTGCTCGCGATTGGGGACAACTCGAATCATCCAGTTAAAACTCAGATGCTGGCCTTTCATCCAATTGTCATATTTCAGCCATAGAGTGTTCACACGGCCTGCTGATACTTGGCCCCGACTAACAACTCTATCTGCTAGGAGTAAGGCATGAAACTGAAGCGTTTGATGGCGGCAATGACTTTTGTCGCTGCTGGCGTTGCGACTGCCAACGCGTTCGCCGCTGTTGACCCGTCGATCCCGAGCTACACCAAGACCACTGGTGTGTCGGGCAACCTGTCCAGCGTCGGCTCCGATACCCTGGCCAACCTCATGACCCTGTGGGCTGAGAACTACAAGAAAGAATACCCGAACGTAAACATCCAGATTCAGGCCGCTGGCTCCGCCACCGCGCCACCTGCGCTGACCGAAGGCACCTCTAACCTGGGCCCGATGAGCCGCAAGATGAAGGACACCGAACTGGCTGCCTTCGAGCAGAAGTACGGCTACAAGCCAACCGCTATCCCGGTTGCCGTGGACGCCCTGGCGGTGTTCGTGCACAAGGACAACCCGATCCAGCACCTGACCATGGAACAAGTCGACGCGATCTTCTCGTCCACTCGTCTGTGCGGCGCTAAAACCGACGTGAAAACCTGGGGCGACCTGGGTGTGACCGGCGACCTGGCCAACAAGCCGGTTCAACTGTTCGGTCGTAACTCGGTATCCGGCACCTACGGCTACTTCAAAGAAGAAGCCCTGTGCAAAGGCGACTACAAGCCAAACGTGAACGAACAACCAGGTTCGGCTTCGGTCGTACAGTCGATCAGCTCCTCGCTGAACGGCATCGGTTACTCGGGCATCGGCTACAAAACTGCTTCCGTGAAGACTGTGGCCCTGGCCAAGAAAGGCAGCACTGACTTCATCGAAGACACCGAAGAAAACGCACTGAACGGCAAATACCCGCTGTCGCGTTTCCTCTACGTTTACGTCAACAAAGCTCCGAACAAGCCTCTGGCCCCGCTGGAAGCCGAGTTCGTGAAACTGGTTCTGTCCAAACAGGGCCAGGAAGTTGTCGTGAAAGACGGTTACATCCCACTGCCAGCCAAAGTCGCAGCCAAAGCTCTGGCTGACCTGGGTCTGTCGGAAGGCGGCGCTGAAGTCGCAAAAAAGTAACACCCTGATCCGGGGCTAGCCCCGGATCTGTAGGAGCAAGGCTTGCCCGCGATGGCGTCGACACATTCAGCAATGATGTGACTGGAAAGACCGCTATCGCGAGCAAGCTCTGCTCCTACAACGGCTCAGGGTTACCACGCAGGTGACCCGGCCCCCCCAAATTCCCGGTCTGCTGCCAGTTCCCACAGGCAGCGGATTTGTCGCGTCACTGCGCTGTCATCTTTCTGTCATACAGGATCGCTAGGGTGTGCGAATGAATGATCTGGCCAATTCCACCATGACTAATAATCCCCCCAAGCGAATTGATTTCAATACGCCTGAGCTGCAACGCAAGCGTCGCATTCGCGCGCTCAAAGATCGCCTGACACGTTGGTACGTCCTGATTGGCGGCCTCGCTGTCCTCGGCGCGATCACGCTGATTTTCTTCTTCCTTGGCTACGTCGTCTTGCCCCTGTTCCAGGGTGCCAACCTGACGACCAAGGACGCCATCACGCCTGCCTGGATGCAAGATGCCGGCAAGCCGTTGATGATCTCCCTCGAAGAACAGAACCAGGTCGCCATGCGGGTTTCCGACAAGGGCCAGGCACTGTTCTTTGATATCGACAATGGCGCTGAACTCAAGCGCGTCGATCTGCCGATCCCGGCCGGTGTCAGCGTAACGTCCATCGGTGAAGACCAGCCAGGTCACCCGTTGGTCGCCGTGGGCCTGTCCGACGGTAAGGCACTGGTGTTCCGTCACACCTATAAAGTCAGCTACCCGGATGGCAAGAAAACCATCACGCCAGCGGTTGAATACCCGTACGGCGAGACGCCGATTGCACTGAACGAAGCCGGTGGCGCGCTGGAACACATCAGCCTCAACGCCAACGATTCGACGCTGATGCTGGTGGGCGCAACCGGTTCACAACTCAATGTTTTGTCGCTGACCAGCGAAGAAAACATGATGACCGGTGAAATCACCAACGAGCAGAAGCGCATCGACCTGCCACAGATGAACGAGCCGGTGAAGAACATCTTCGTCGACCCGCGCCAGCAGTGGCTGTATGTGATCAACGGGCGTGCCCAGGCCGACGTGTTCAGCCTGCGCGACAAGAGCCTCAACGGTCGCTACAAGTTGCTTGAAGACGGTGAAGCGCAAATCACTGCCAGTACTCAACTGGTGGGCGGTATTTCGCTGATCCTCGGCGACTCCAAAGGTGGTCTGGCCCAGTGGTTCATGGCGCGCGACCCCGATGGCGAGCTGCGTCTGAAGCAGATCCGTACTTTCCAGATGGGCACCACGCCTATCGTTGAAATCAGCGCTGAAGAGCGTCGCAAAGGCTTCGTTGCCCTCGACGCCTCCGGCAAGCTCGGCGTGTTCCACAGCACCGCCCACCGCACCTTGCTGGTGGACCAGGTCGTGGAAGGCCAAGGCCTTTTCGGTCTGTCGCCACGCGCCAACCGCATCATCGTCGAAGAGGGCGGCAAGATTCAGCCGCTGTTGCTCGACAACCCGCACCCGGAAGTATCGTGGAGCGCGCTGTGGAGCAAGGTCTGGTACGAGAACTACGACGAACCTAAATACGTCTGGCAATCGACCGCCGCCAACACTGACTTCGAACCGAAGATGAGCTTGTCTCCGTTGACCTTCGGTACTTTGAAGGCCGCGTTTTACGCGATGCTGTTGGCCGCACCACTGGCCGTCGCCGCTGCGATCTACACCGCGTACTTCATGGCACCAAGCCTGCGTCGCAAGGTCAAGCCGGTGATCGAGCTGATGGAAGCGATGCCGACGGTGATCCTCGGTTTCTTCGCCGGCCTGTTCCTCGCACCGTATGTAGAAGGGCATTTACCGGGTATCTTCAGCCTGCTGATGCTCCTGCCGATCGGCATTCTGGTGGCGGGCTTCGTCTTCAGCCGCCTGCCTGAGTCGATCCGCCTGAAAGTGCCGGACGGCTGGGAAAGCGCGATTCTGATCCCGGTGATCCTGTTTGTGGGCTGGCTCTCGCTGTACATGAGCCCGTACATGGAAACCTGGTTCTTCGGCGGCGACATGCGCATGTGGATCTCCCACGACCTGGGCATCACCTACGACCAGCGCAACGCACTGGTGGTCGGCCTGGCCATGGGCTTCGCGGTCATCCCGAACATCTACTCCATCGCCGAAGACGCCGTGTTCAGCGTGCCTCGCGGGTTGACCCTCGGCTCCCTGGCCCTCGGTGCTACGCCGTGGCAGACCATGACTCGCGTGGTGATCCTCACCGCCAGCCCGGGTATTTTCTCGGCGCTGATGATCGGCATGGGGCGTGCGGTCGGTGAAACCATGATCGTGTTGATGGCCACCGGTAACACCCCGGTCATGGAAATGAACCTGTTCGAAGGTCTGCGCACACTGGCCGCCAACGTCGCGGTGGAAATGCCGGAGTCGGAAGTCGGCGGCAGCCACTACCGCGTGCTGTTCCTCTCGGCGCTGGTGCTGCTGTTGTTCACCTTCGTCATGAACACCCTCGCAGAACTGATTCGTCAGCGTCTGCGCAAGAAATACTCGTCGCTTTAAGCAAAGGTAGAAGTCTGTGAAACAGAACTCCCTGAATGGATGGTTCAAGAGCGGCGCCCCCGGCGTCTGGATCAGCGGTGGCGCGGTGTCCATCGCTGTCATCATGACCATTGGCCTGCTGGCCGTGATTGCCGTGCGCGGTCTGGGGCACTTCTGGCCGGCGGACCTGATCCACGCCAGCTACGACGTACCGGGCCAGGCCAATCACCTGGTCATTGGTGAAGTGGTACAGAAGGAAGAAGTTCCACGCGAGCGCCTGAAAAGTGCTGGCCTGCCGGTGCCCGATCAGGGCCCGGAGTTCATGACGCGGGAGCTGATCAAGGTCGGCAACCGTGACTTGAACGGCAACGACTTCACCTGGGTCGTCGGCGAGTGGCTGACCAATCAGAAGACGCCGCCTGAGCTGATGACCATCGAGCGTCGCGAGTGGGGCAACTTCTACGGTTACCTGGTCAACGTCAAACAAGACGGCAAAGTCATCGCTGAAGGCGAAGCGGGCTGGCCTGAGCTGCAAGCGCGTGTTGATCGCGTGAATAAACTCGCGGCACAGCTCAAGACCCTGGAAAAGGTCGACATCGGCGCGATCAACTCGGGTCTGGAACGCATTCGTTTGCACGGTCGCAAACTGGAACTGGCCGGCAAGCTGGACGCCGCTGCGCAAGCCGACATGGACGCCGAGCGCGCTGAGCTCAATGCACGTTATCAAGACATTGAAGCCCGTCTGAATGACTTGCACGCCCAGTTCAACCGCGACAGCCTCACCGCCCGCGACGCGAACGGCAAGGAAATCGAAATCAGCATCGGCAAAGTGGTTCACGCCTACCAGCCGAACGCCATGGGCACTACCACCAAAATTGGCTTCTACTTCAGCAAGGTCTGGGAATTCCTGTCCGACGACCCACGTGAAGCGAACACCGAAGGCGGGATTTTCCCGGCGATTTTCGGCACCGTGATGATGACATTGATCATGGCGATGATCGTGACGCCGTTCGGCGTACTGGCGGCGGTTTACCTGCGTGAATACGCCAAGCAGAACACGTTGACCCGGATTATCCGGATCGCCGTGAACAACCTGGCCGGTGTACCGGCGATCGTCTACGGCGTGTTCGGCCTGGGCTTCTTCGTCTATGTGCTGGGTGGCTCGGTTGACCGGCTGTTCTTCCCTGAAGCCTTGCCGGCACCGACCTTCGGTACGCCGGGCCTGCTGTGGGCCTCGCTGACCCTGGCGTTGCTGGCGGTGCCAGTGGTGATCGTGGCAACCGAAGAAGGCCTGGCGCGAATCCCTCGCACTGTGCGTGAAGGCTCGTTGGCCCTTGGCGCAACCAAGGCAGAAACCTTGTGGAAGATCGTGCTGCCGATGGCCAGCCCGGCGATGATGACCGGCATGATCCTCGCCGTGGCACGCGCCGCCGGTGAAGTGGCGCCGCTGATGCTGGTGGGTGTGGTGAAACTGGCGCCGTCGCTGCCACTGGATGGCAACTATCCGTACCTGCACCTGGACCAGAAGATCATGCACCTGGGCTTCCACATTTATGACGTCGGCTTCCAGAGCCCGAACGTCGAAGCCGCGCGGCCGCTGGTGTACGCCACGGCGCTGCTGCTGGTGCTGGTGATCGCGACATTGAACCTGTCGGCGGTGTACATCCGTAACCACCTGCGCGAGAAATACAAAGCGCTGGACAGCTGATCGCCGTCACAAAAATTGAAAGTGCTGCTGGCCTCGGTGCCAGCAGCTCACTGAACCGAATTTGTTAGCACAGGGAGCCTCCCATGCAGCACGAAGCACACACCCACGGCATAAACATGTCGGCACTGGGTCGCGACAAACAGAGCCTGAACCTCGAGCAGGAAACCGTGGCCATTGAAGTGCCGGGCCTGAGCCTGTTCTACGGCGAAAAACAAGCGCTGTACGACGTCAGCATGAACATCCCGAAACAGCGCGTGACCGCCTTCATCGGCCCGTCCGGCTGCGGCAAGTCCACGCTGCTGCGTACTTTCAACCGCATGAACGATCTGGTTGACGGCTGCCGTGTCGAAGGCGCGATCAACCTCTACGGCAGCAACATCTACCGTAAAGGCGAAGACGTGGCCGAGCTGCGTCGCCGTGTCGGCATGGTGTTCCAGAAGCCGAACCCGTTCCCGAAGACCATCTACGAAAACGTGGTTTACGGCTTGCGCATCCAGGGCATCAACAAGAAGCGTGTACTCGACGAAGCCGTCGAGTGGGCATTGAAAGGCGCTGCCCTGTGGGACGAAGTCAAAGACCGTCTGCATGAATCGGCACTCGGCCTGTCCGGTGGTCAACAGCAACGTCTGGTCATCGCTCGCACCATCGCCGTGGAACCGGAAGTGCTGCTGCTCGATGAACCGTGCTCGGCACTCGACCCGATCTCCACGCTGAAAGTCGAAGAGCTGATCTACGAACTGAAATCGAAATTCACCATCGTGATCGTGACCCACAACATGCAGCAAGCCGCGCGGGTTTCCGACTACACGGCGTTCATGTACATGGGCAAACTGGTGGAATTCGGCGACACCGATACCCTGTTCACCAATCCGGCGAAGAAGCAGACCGAAGACTACATCACCGGTCGTTACGGCTAGGAAGCCTGTGGTTGCTCACTGAACTGACGCTGCGGCCCACCGCACCTTACCGGACGCTCCAAGGACGCCAACATGATTAGTAAAGAAGGCCTTACCCACCACATTTCCGCGCAGTTCAACGCCGAGCTTGAGGAAGTGCGCAGCCACCTCCTGGCCATGGGCGGGCTGGTGGAAAAGCAGGTCAACGACGCGGTCACCGCGCTGATCGAAGCCGACTCCGGTCTGGCCCAGCAGGTTCGCGAGATCGACGACCAGATCAACCAGATGGAACGCAACATCGACGAAGAATGCCTGCGCATTCTGGCTCGTCGTCAGCCGGCGGCGTCTGACTTGCGTTTGATCATCAGCATCTCCAAATCGGTGATCGACCTGGAGCGCATCGGCGACGAAGCGACCAAAATCGCCCGTCGTGCCATCCAATTGTGCGAAGAAGGTGAAGCGCCGCGCGGTTACGTCGAGGTTCGTCACATCGGCGACCAGGTGCGCAACATGGTTCGCGACGCACTGGACGCGTTTGCCCGCTTCGACGCCGACCTGGCGTTGTCGGTGGCGCAGTACGACAAGATCATCGACCGCGAATACAAGACCGCCCTGCGTGAGCTGGCGACCTACATGATGGAAGACCCACGCTCTATCTCGCGGGTCTTGAGCATCATTTGGGTGTTGCGTTCGCTGGAGCGGATCGGCGACCACGCGCGCAACATTTCGGAATTGGTGATCTACCTGGTACGCGGCACCGACGTGCGTCACTTGGGTCTCAAGCGCATGAAGGAAGAAGTTGAAGGAACAAGCGGTGAAACCGCTAATGTTCCGGGCAAAGCTGACGATAAGTAAGACTGCCCAAGAAAAACGCCCGGTCCTTTGGCCGGGCGTTTTTGCAGGTGGTTTTCGACGTTAGAAGCAGCACCCGCGAACGAAAAGTCCCGGCGTGACTGAAGGTTTTTGGCAATGTGCCATCAGCAAGACGGTATGCTTGCCGGGATTTTTTCGAGGGGTGATGGATGAGCAAGATCAGCATATTGGTGGTGGACGATGCAGCGTTCATTCGTGACCTGGTAAAAAAGTGCCTGCGTAACTACTTCCCGGGTATTCGCACCGAAGATGCCATCAACGGCAAGAAGGCTCAGGCCATGTTGGCCAGGGAAGCGTTCGACCTGGTCCTGTGCGACTGGGAGATGCCGGAAATGTCTGGCCTGGAACTGCTGACCTGGTGCCGCGAGCAGGACAATCTCAAGACCATGCCCTTCGTGATGGTCACCAGCCGTGGCGACAAAGAGAACGTGGTCCAGGCGATTCAGGCCGGCGTTTCCGGCTATGTCAGCAAGCCGTTCACCAACGAGCAACTGTTGACCAAGGTCAAGCAGGCCCTGAACAAGGTCGGCAAACTTGATGCCTTGATGAGCGGCGCGCCGACCAAGATGAACTCGGCCTTCGGTAACGACTCCCTGAGCGCATTGACCGGTGGCAAGGCTGCCGTGGTCGCACCGACTCCGGCTGCCGCACCGTCTAAAGGTCTGCTCAACAGCCCACCGGTCAAGGCACCGGCTGCTTCCGCAGCGCCTGCCGGCGGTCGCGGTCAAGGTCAGCTGCGTTTGCCCAGCGGCATTCAGCAATGCGTGATCAAAGCCTTGAGCATCAAGGAAGCTCTGCTGGTGATCAAACGCACCGAAACGCTGCCACAGATCCTCGACAGCGCGGTACTCGACCTGGAGCAGGGTGAGAACGCTGAAATCGCCCGCCTCAACGGATACCTGCACGCGGTCGTCGCCCACGAGCCAAAACCCGACAGCGACTGGTTGCAACTGACCTTCCGCTTCGTCGACCAGGATGCTCAGAAGCTCGATTACATCTCCCGCCTGATTGCTCGTGGTACCGCGCAGAAGCATTTCATACCGGGCGCGTGATCTTCGCCGCCTGACAGTCCGCCATCGCGAGCAGGCTCGCTCCTACATGATCGTTCCCACGCTCTGCGTGGGAAGGCCTCCCCGGACGCTCCGCATCTGCTTCGCTGCATCCCCGCACGAAGCGTGGGAGCGATCATTTGAAACATCTGTCGACTAGCCGGGTCCATTGCACCTGCTAGGCTCCATTTGATGCCTTACTCGACAGAATCCTGCCCATGTTCACGCGACTGCTGTTTTTTTGTGGGCTGTTTATGGCCGCCACCTCGGCGATGGCCGTGACGGTCTACAAGTCCACCGATGCCAATGGCGTGGTCTCCTACAGTGACCGTCCCACCAAAGGCTCGAAGGTGTTCGTTTTTCAGGATCGGATGGAAGAGCACCTTGAACGTCAGGTGTACCTCGTGTTCATGAAGAAGGACGGTGTGCACAGTGTGTACGTGCGCAATAACCTGTATGCGCCGGTTGAGGTCGGGTTGGGTTTCACCGGGTTGAAGAACGTCAGCGGCGCCCCGAGTCGACCTATTCGCAAGGTGTTGCCGGCGCGCAGCAGCATTCGTGTCGCAGTGCTCACGGCGGCGCAGGCCGGAAGACCGCTCGTGTACACCCCGAAGTTCGAATATTCCCTGGGCGACCCTTCAGGGGCCGCCATGGTGGGCTATCGCTACCCGCTGCCTTGGCGGGGCGGTCCGTTTCGCGTGAGTCAGGGCGCCAATGGCCAATACAGTCACTTCGGGCCGAAGAATCGCTACGCCATGGACATCGTCATGCCGGAGGGCACGCCGATCATTGCGGCGCGTGGCGGCGTGGTGGTGAAAACCGAGAGCGGGCAGAGCGGGCGCGGCACGGATCCATCGGGCAATTTCGTGCGAGTACTGCACAACGACGGGACCATGGGCGTGTATTTGCACCTCAAGCGAGGCTCGGTCTGTGTTCGCGAGGGGCAACAAGTGACGGTGGGCAGTGCGCTGGGGTTGTCGGGCAATACCGGCAACAGCAGCGGGCCGCACCTGCACTTTGTGGTGCAACGCAATACCGGGCTGGGGCTGGTATCAATTCCGTACCAGTTCAAGCAACCGGTCGGGGTGTTGCCCAACTTTGCGTTGGGCAAGAAGTGAAGGCGACACCGATCCCTGTAGGAGCCGAGCTTGCTCGCGATAGCGGTGTGTCAGATTCGGTGATGTTGGTTATTACGCCGTCATCGCGAGCCAGCTCGGCTCCCACAGGTTTTGGGCTTAATCGAGCATCAACACCTTGGCCAGAATGATCTTCGGCCCTTTCATCTTCTTGATGATGATCCGCAGGCCTTCGACTTCCAGTACTTCTTCCTCTTCCGGCACCCGCTTCAGGCTTTCGTAGACCAGCCCGGCGAGGGTTTCAGCTTCGACGTGATCCAGATCGATGCCCAACAGGCGTTCGACCTTGAACAGCGGCGTATCGCCACGCACCAGCAGTTTGCCCGGCTGGTAGGCGAGGATCCCGCGCTCGGCCTTGCGGTGTTCGTCCTGAATGTCGCCGACCAGTACTTCCAGCACGTCTTCCATGGTCAGGTAGCCGATGATGTTGCCGTCGGCTTCCTCAACCACCGCGAAGTGCGAGCCGCCCTTGCGGAACTGCTCCAGCAATTGCGACAGCGGCATGTGCCGCGAAACGCGCTCCAGTGGACGGGTCAGTTCGGCCAGGTTGAACGACTCGGGGATATGGTCCAGCGCCGCCAGTTCCAGCAGCAGGTCCTTGATGTGCAGCAGACCGACGAACTCCTGACGATCGCTGTCGTACACCGGGTAACGGCTGAACTTGTGGCGACGGAACATCGCCAGGATTTCCTTGA
The DNA here is from genome assembly GCF_002000165.1 of Pseudomonas sp. C9. Classification (NCBI taxonomy): domain Bacteria; kingdom Pseudomonadati; phylum Pseudomonadota; class Gammaproteobacteria; order Pseudomonadales; family Pseudomonadaceae; genus Pseudomonas; species Pseudomonas sp. C9. The sequence goes on from NZ_MPAK01000001.1 coordinate 2,658,383, forward strand.
GTGGCGCATTGAACTCCAGCGTCACCAGGTCTTCGCGGGAGTTGGCCCAGTCGACCACTTCCAGCTCGCCCATTTCCACCGCCGAAGCCAAAACGCGCATGCCTTGGTCGCTCGGGTCCTGGCCACGACTGGAGTGCAGGATCAGCTTCAACTCTTCGCGGCTGTAATGGTGCTCGTGATGCGGGCCGGGTTCACCCTGGCCGGCGATACGCAGAATCGTGTTGGCGCTGGCGTTCAACAGGTAGATGGCCGGGTACATGGCCCAGTAGAACAGGTACAGCGGCACCGCGGTCCAGAGCGACAGCAGCTCGGGTTTGCGAATGGCCCAGGATTTGGGGGCCAGTTCACCGACCACGATGTGCAGGTACGAAATGATGAAGAACGCGGTGAAGAACGACACGCCCTTGACCACTTCGGCGGACTCAACACCAACGGCGCTCAGCAGCGGTTCCAGAATGTGCGCGAACGCCGGTTCACCGACCCAGCCAAGGCCGAGGGAGGCGAGGGTGATACCCAATTGGCACGCCGACAGGTAGGCATCGAGCTGACTGTGAACGGTGCGCAGGATATGCCCGCGCCAGCCGTTTTTATCGGCGATGGCCTCGACCCGGGTCGAGCGCAATTTGACCATGGCAAATTCGGCCGCAACGAAAAATCCGTTGAGCAAAACCAGGATCAGAGCAAAAAGAATCATGCCGAAATCGGCGAAGAGTGTTGCGAGGGTCAAGCCAGGGGAAGGGTCCATGATGGAGTTTTGCGGGTTCCGTGTATTCAAGAGGAATTGAAAAAGTGCACCTGAAAGGCAGGCACAAGTCAGCCAATGTAGCGGCTGACTCGGTAATTGCCTAGTGGCCAGTGCTGGCCGGTATCAGTCGGCGGTCTTGAGGACCTGCAATTTGGCCACCTGCGCCGGCGCAAAGTGGCAGGTAAAGGTACTGCCATGCCCCGGCACACTGCTGATTTCCATCCGCGCACGGTGGCGCAGCAACACGTGTTTGACGATGGCCAGGCCCAGGCCGGTGCCGCCGGTGTTGGAATTGCGGCTAGAGTCGACGCGGTAGAAACGTTCGGTCAGGCGCGGCAGGTGTTTGCTGTCGATGCCGATCCCGGAGTCCTGCACGCTCAGGTGCGCGCCTTGCTCGTCAGCCCACCAGCGAATGCGGATAGAGCCTTCGGCCGGGGTGTATTTCACCGCGTTGAACACCAGGTTGGAAAACGCACTGCGCAGTTCTGCTTCACTGCCCTTGAGCAAAATCCTCGGGTCGGCTTCAAGCGTGATGTGCTGGTTTTTCTGGGCGGACAACTGCTGGGCGTCGCTCTTGATTGACTGCAACAAGCCGTCAATTACCACGGGTTGGTTGTCCGACGGGTAATCGGTGGCTTCCAGTTTGGCCAGCAGCAGCAAGTCATTGAGCAATGTCTGCATGCGCCCGCCTTGTTGCTGCATCTGCTGCAAGGCGCGGGTCCAGCGCGGATTCACTTCCTCGGCGTTGTCGAGCAGGGTTTCCAGATAGCCGCAGATCACCGTCAGCGGCGTGCGCAACTCATGGGAGACGTTGGCGATGAAGTCTTTACGCATTTGTTCCAGCTGATGAATGCGTGTGACGTCGCGCACCAGCATCAAGTGTTCGTTGTTGCCGTAGCGTGTGATGTATAGCTGAATGCGCACGCGATCATTGGTCGGCGACGGGATTTCCAGCGGTTCGGCGTAGCTGCTCTGCTCGAAATACTCCTTGAAGCGCGGGTGGCGCACCAGGTTGGTCACCGGCTGGCCGCTGTCTTGCGGGGTCTTGAGGCCGAGCAGGGTTTCGGCGGCGCGGTTCCACCATTCCAGGTTGCCATCGCTGTCGAGCATGATCACCGCGTCTTTGAGCGCGGCGGTGGACTCCTGGACCCGGTCGATCACCGCTTGCAGACGCCCGCGTACCCGTTGGTCGCGGCGTTGCAGGTGATAAATGCTGTCGAATACCTCGCCCCACAGGCCATAGCCGTCGGGCGGTGCTTCATCGGGTGTGTGCAGGCGCAGCCATTCGTGCAGGCGCAGCAGTTGCTTGAGGGTCCAGGCCAGATAAATGCCCAGCCCTGCGGCGAGGCTCCAGCCGTAGTAGCCGGTAATCAGGCCGATCACCAGGCAACCGGTGACCAGTAACAGCATGTGGCGAATCAGGGTGCCATGCCAGTTTTGGTTCACGGAAACATGCGTCCTTGTCGGCTTGTCGGGCGGGTAAGGGCAGTATCAGGCCTTGGTGGAAAACCGGTAGCCTGTACCGCGCACGGTTTGTACCAGATTTTCATAAGCATCGCCGAGGGCTTTGCGCAGACGACGGATGTGCACGTCGACGGTGCGTTCTTCGACGTAGACATTGCCGCCCCAGACCTGATCCAGCAATTGCCCACGAGTGTAGGCACGTTCCTGGTGGGTCATGAAAAACTGCAGCAGGCGGTATTCGGTCGGGCCCATCTCGGCAGGTTTGCCGTCGATGGTCACGCGGTGGCTGATCGGGTCCAGCAGCAAGCCGCCGACTTCAATCGGCGCCTCGCCATCGGTGGGGCCGGCACGGCGCAGCACGGCTTTGAGGCGGGCTACCAGTTCGCGTGGGGAAAACGGCTTGGTGATGTAGTCGTCAGCGCCGACTTCCAGGCCCTGGATCTTGTTGTCCTCTTCGCCCTTGGCGGTAAGCATGATGATCGGGATGTCCCCGGTCAGCTCATCACGCTTGAGACGGCGGGCCAACTCGATACCGGAGGTGCCGGGCAGCATCCAGTCGAGCAGGATCAAGTCCGGCTTGCGGTCGACGATGATGGCATGGGCCTGCTGAGAGTTCTCGGCCTCCAGGCAGTCATAGCCGGCCATTTCCAACGCAACGGCGATCATTTCGCGAATGGGCGCTTCGTCGTCGACGATCAGAATGCTCCTGCCAACCATGCCTTAATCCTCTTGTCATTTAACTGTCTTGCGCCGCATTAGATAACGGAATTATTGCAGTCGTGTGACAGTATTTTAGTCGCCCGGCGATTGTCATGATCCTGAACTAAGCTCTAAGTCCGAATCCTGACAACCACAAAAGGAAGGTTTCCATGAAGCAATACTCGTATTCCTTTAAGGCCCTGATGCTTAGCGCGGTCCTGGCTTTGCCAACGATGGCCTTCGCAGCTGATCCTGTGATGATGAAAGATGGCATGATGGTCGACCATAAAGGCATGACCCTGTACACGTTCGACAAGGACACTGCCGGCAAGTCCTCGTGCACCGGTGAGTGTTTGGAGTACTGGCCACCGTTCATTGCAGAGGCGGGCGCCAAGCCTGAAGGCAAATGGTCAATCATCAAGCGTGACGATGGCAGAATGCAATGGGCCTACGGCGGCAAGCCCCTTTACTACTTCCAGAAGGACAAGGCACCTGGAGAAATGAAGGGTGACAAGATGAAAGACGTCTGGCACGTCGTTCGCGAGCATATGTAACGGAAGTTGCGAACCTTAACGGATCGTAGCCCGGTAGCAGCNCTGGCCACCGTTCATTGCAGAGGCGGGCGCCAAGCCTGAAGGCAAATGGTCAATCATCAAGCGTGACGATGGCAGAATGCAATGGGCCTACGGCGGCAAGCCCCTTTACTACTTCCAGAAGGACAAGGCACCTGGAGAAATGAAGGGTGACAAGATGAAAGACGTCTGGCACGTCGTTCGCGAGCATATGTAACGGAAGTTGCGAACCTTAACGGATCGTAGCCCGGTAGCAGCTGGCGTAGCCTGCGTCCGGCTGCGCAGCAGTCGTAAAGTCTGCTCACGCGGTGCATCAGATGAACCGCGGGCTCAGGATTTACGACTGCTGCGCAGCCGGACGCAGCCTTCGGCAGCTGCTACATAAAGCGTGTCCATCAGCGAAACGCGTAATCCAGCACAATCCCGACAAAAATCGCCAATCCGGCCCAATGGTTGTGCAAGAACGCCTTGAAACAACGCATCCGGTCACGGTCGCGGGTGTACCAGAACTCCCACGCAAAACAGCCCGCCGCCGCCAGCAAGCCTAGATGGAACCAGCCCCCGAGCTCGAACTTCGACCCGGCCAGCAACAAGCAACCCAGCGCCAACCCTTGCAAGGTCAGGATGATCACCCGGTCTGCATCGCCAAACAGAATCGCTGTGGATTTCACCCCGAACTTCAGGTCGTCATCGCGGTCAGTCATCGCGTAATACGTGTCATAACCCACGGTCCACAGCAGGTTGGCGATCCACAACAGCCACGCCACGGCCGGCAGTTCCCCGGTTTCTGCGGTGAACGCCATCGGCATCCCCCAGGAAAACGCGGCGCCCAGCACCACTTGCGGGTAATAGGTGTAGCGCTTCATGAACGGATAGGTGAACGCCAGCGCCAGCCCGCCCAGCGACAACCAGATCGTCGGCGCGTTGGTGCACAGCACCAACAGGAAACTCACGCCCATCAACAGCGCAAAGAACACCAACGCTTCTTTCGAACTGATCTTGCCGCTGGCCAGTGGTCGTTGCGCGGTGCGTTTCACGTGGCCGTCGACCTTGCGGTCCGCCCAGTCGTTGATCACACAACCACCGGCGCGGGTCAGCACCACGCCGAGGACGAAAATCACCACGTTGGCCAAGGAGGGCGAACCTTTACCGGCAATCCACAACGCCCACAAGGTCGGCCACAGCAGCAGGTAAATGCCGATGGGCTTGTCCATGCGCGTGAGTTGAATGAAATCCCAGGCCCGAGGATTCAAGCGGTTCAGGGACTTGAGCAGGCTCTGGTACATCAACAGTTCTCCGGATGGGCGCGGGTGGCGCTCCATAAGGTCGGCAGGAAGATCTCGGCCACCAACACACTCAAGGCGCCGCGGTCGAATCGCGAACGCCGGCCCCACAGCTCAGGTGCCCGGCATTCCTGCGGCAGCCATGCTTGAGGATAGTGACAAACCTCGATGGCGCGGCGCTGGAACGCATGATCGCAAAACAGCAATTCCCCCAGGGAGCGGCTGCCCAATTCGTCCATGTGCAAACCATCGCCCTGCAGCGCGCTGCGTGCCGCCACGCTGCGGGCAAACACCCATGCCTCGCCGTGACCGCGCAGATACACCTCGCGAACCCAGCCCTCGCTGCCTTCGGCCAGGTCCAGCGCAGCACATTCGTCGGTGCGCAGCAGTTGCCAGCCTTCGAACAGCGGCGTGACGCTGAAGCGGTCATTCGACAAACGGATCAAACGTCGGGTCAGGGAGCCTTCGTCGAACAGCCAGTCGAGAATAGAGGCGTCGGGGCGGGGAGTGAGTTGGCCTTGGGTGAGCCACAGCGGGGATTTTGAGTGCGGCACAGTGAGTCATTATTGGCAGCAAATGAGGCGGCGAGCTTACCATGTCAGCCGGCGATTTTGATTGACCGCGGCCACCGTCGCGCCGAACAGGCTTGCATCTGACGGGCCCGATCAGTACAAAACGCCCTGAGCCGGACGGCAGCGCTGCAACCATCGACCGTTCGCGCCGGCAATACGCCTGAATCCTGAGGATGAACCAAATGAAAAAATGGCAATGTGTGGTCTGTGGCCTTATCTATAACGAAGCCGACGGCTGGCCGGACGACGGCATTGCGCCGGGCACACTGTGGCAAGACGTGCCGGAAGACTGGCTGTGCCCGGACTGCGGCGTGGGCAAGATGGATTTCGAAATGATCGAAATCGCTGCTTAAAACAATTAGAGGAGTAAGGAATGAACGCACCTGTCGTGATCGTCGGTACCGGGCTGGCCGGCTACAACCTGGCCCGGGAGTTTCGCAAGCTCGACAGCGAAACCCCGTTGCTCCTGATTACCGCCGATGACGGGCGTTCCTACTCCAAGCCGATGCTTTCCACCGGTTTCGGCAAAAACAAAGACGCCGACGGCCTGAGCATGGCCGAACCCGGCACCATGGCCGAGACGCTGAAGGCCGAAGTGCGCACGCACACGCGCATCAGTGGCATCGACCCGGGCCACAAGCGCTTGTGGATCGGTGAGGAGGCGGTGATCTACCGTGACCTGATTCTGGCCTGGGGCGCCGAAACTGTGCGGGTGCCAATTGACGGCGACGCAGCGGACTGCGTGTTCCCGATCAACGATCTGGAAGATTACGCCCGCTTTCGTGCGGCGGCGGCCGGCAAGCGCCGCGTGTTGCTGCTCGGCGCCGGCCTGATCGGTTGCGAGTTCGCCAATGACCTGAGCCTTGGCGGCTACCAGGTGCAACTGGTCGCACCGTGCGAGCAAGTGATGCCGACCCTGCTGCACCCGGCCGCCGCGTCTGCCGTCCAGGCCGGTCTGGAAAGCCTTGGCGCTCGCTTCCACCTCGGGCCGGTGCTCAATCGCTTGCAGCGAGTGGCTGACGGTCTGGAAGCGCATCTGTCCGATGGTCAGGTGATTCCTTGTGACGTCGTGGTCTCGGCCATCGGTCTGCGCCCGCGTATCGATCTGGCGGCTGCGGCCGGCGTGCAAGTCAATCGAGGCGTGGTGGTCGACCGTCACCTGAAAACCTCCCATGACAATATCTACGCACTGGGCGACTGCGCCGAAGTTGACGGGCTGAACTTGCTGTACGTCATGCCGTTGATGAGCTGCGCCCGAGCGCTGGCCCAGACTCTGGCCGGAACCCCTACGGCGGTGAGTTACGGCCCGATGCCAATCACCGTGAAAACCCCGGTGTGCCCATTGGTGGTCTCGCCGCCACCACGCGGTACCGAGGGCGTCTGGACGGTCGAAGGGCAGGGCGCCGACATCAAGGTCTTATGCCGCGATGCGGGCGGAAAACTGCTCGGTTATGCCCTGACAGGCGCCGCGGTGATGGAAAAACTGGCCCTCAACAAAGAGCTTCCGGCACTGCTGGCGTAAATGCCGGTCGTTCTGTCGGAATCACCCCTGTTTTGCCCCTACAAACCGCGTGCCGACACTGGCGCGGCTCCTCCGTGCGTGCCATTCTCACTCCCGTCTGCCGCAGAGTAGAGCACCTGCGGCGCTTTGGGCGCTGCTCCGCAGAGAGCAGCACGGACATAACAACAAAAAACCGTCAAAGGGGCTTCACTAATATGCGTAAACCAGAACTCGCCGCAGCAATTGCTGAAAAAGCAGATCTCACCAAAGAGCAGGCCAACCGCGTTCTCAACGCCGTTCTCGAAGAAATCACCGGCGCTCTGCATCGCAAGGACAGCGTCACGCTGGTGGGCTTCGGTACCTTCCTGCAACGCCACCGCGGTGCCCGCACCGGCAAAAACCCGCAAACCGGTGAGCCCGTCAAAATCAAGGCCAGCAACACCGTTGCCTTCAAGCCAGGCAAATCGTTGAAAGACAGCGTTAATCCATAATTGCGGCGAACTCCCTGAATAACGGGGAGAACCGTACTGAAAAATGGGCATGCCGATTAATTCGCATGCCCATTTTTTATGGGCGCAGACAAGAGAGTTGTATGCAGTTTGTGGACTGATAAATACATTCTGGAACTATAGTTTTGACATTCGGATTAATGCCTTGCCCATCCATTGAAAGCGTCGGGGATATATAGGGCGCCATCATGGCAATGGCACTTTCTTAACTGTCCATTGTCCCGCTTCGATTTGTTCAATATCGATCTCTGTGTTTCAGACGAATCCTACATTAATTGTCTTCTATTGTTGGCATGCTGCACGACCGCCAATGCAAGGCGTTGCTTCGGATTCCGAAGATGTTTAACGCGAGGCTCTAGCTCAGTGCTTTCGGGGGCTTCTGATGAAGGCGGTAATATTAAAAGGCCGTCAGGGTAACCCCTGTCTCATATAGGGAAATCTCCTACGCGTAACAAAGAACACTTCATCTTGTTGTTTAATCAGGTGCTTGCTAGTGGCCATCATTGTGATTACGATGCGCCCACTTGAAAGAGCACGAACTCAATTGGATGAGACTTCTCGCAGCTCTTTGATACTGTCCATGCCCCCTGAAATCTTCATTGGGCGTACGACCGTAATCCTAATTAAAGGCCATGGATGTCCTACTCAAGCAAACTTTCCGCGCATTATCTCGAACTCGCAAAAGTCTCTGTTTCCAAAGAGAATTTCGCGGGCGAGGACGTTCGCTTTTCGGGCGAATTTGAAGCACTGGAAAGTGAGCTGGCGAAAGCCTCGTCCATGCACGAAAGCGGTCAGATCGACTGGCTGAAAATCCGTGAAAACAGCGAAAACCTGCTGCGAACCCAGTCCAAGGACTTGCGGGTTGGCGCCTGGCTGACCTGGGCGTTGTACCAGCGCGAATCCTTCCAGGGCCTGTTGGCCGGCCTCGGCTTGTTGCACTACCTGTGCGAAAGCCACTGGGCCGAAGTCCACCCGAACAAGGCCCGCACCCGCTCCGCTGCCATCAGTTGGCTGGTGCCGCGTCTGGAGCAGGTGCTCACCGAAAACGTCGCGATCAAAGAGCAGTTGCCGATGTTCCGGCGGCTGGTCGAACACCTTGAAGGCCTCGACGCCGCTTGCACCGAGCACCTGGGCGACGATGCGCCGCTGTTGCTGCCGATCTCCCGTCGCCTGAAAAGCATGGTGCAGCGCGCTGCCGACAATCAGCCGGAACCCGGTGTGGTCGGCGCCGCAGTCGCTCAGGTCAAACAAGCCGCCACGCAGTTGTTCACCCCCGGCGCACCGATCGACAACGAAAAAGAAGCCCACAAGGCCTTGCGCGCTCAGCAAGAGAGCGCGCGGCCGTTGTGTGTCTGGTGGCTCAAGCAGAAAGCCACCGACTTGCGCGCCTTGCGCCTCAATCGCACGTTGCTTTGGTTGCCGATCGATGCCGTCCCCGAGCGCAATGCCGAGCAAATCACCGTGCTGCGCGGCTTGCCGGCGGACAAGCTCAAGGTCTATCAGGACCGCTACGATCAGGGCAAATACGCTGACCTGTTGGTGGAACTGGAGGCGAGCCTGGCGAAGGCGCCGTTCTGGTTCGATGGCCAGCGGATGGTCTGGGAATGCCTTCAGGCCCTGAACGCCGAGATGGCCATGCGCGAAGTGGAAATCCACTTCGCGCTTTTGATTCAGCGCCTGCCTGGCATCGTCGAGTTGCGTTACCACGATGGCGCCCCGTTTGCCGATCCGTCCACCCGGGCGTGGATCGCCGCCAATGTCATGCCGCACCTGCAAAGCGCCAGTGCGCCGCGCAAAGTCGAAACCGACGTCGAAACCCAGCCGGCCTGGGAACTGGCCTTGGAAGAAGTCCTGCCGATTCTGCGCAAGGACGGCCTCAAGGCCGCCGTGCAGATCCTCAAGCAGGGCCTGCAAAGCGCCCAGGGTGGGCGCGTTCGATTTTTCTGGCAGTTCGCCCTCGCGCGGTTGTGCTTCATGGCCAAGAAATACGAACTGGCCAAGACCCAACTCGAAACACTGGACCAAACATTACAGGACTCAGGCCTGAACGCCTGGGAGCCCGATCTTGCGCTGGAAGTGCTGCATTTACTGCATAGCTGCTGCGAGTTGTTGCCGCAGAACCATGCCGTACGTGAACGCAAGGAAGAGATTTATCGCAGGCTGTGCCACCTCGATCTCGAAGTGGTACTCGAATAGGCCCCCGGGCCACAACCGCAAGGAGAAAAGCCATGGCCAAAGAAGGCTCGGTAGCCCCCAAGGAACGCATCAACGTCACTTTCAAACCTGCCACCGGTGGTGCACAGGAAGAGATCGAACTGCCGTTGAAACTACTGGCAATCGGTGACTACACCCACCGCAAGGACGAACGCAAAGTCGAAGATCGCAAGCCGATCAGCATCGACAAGATGACCTTCGACGAGGTGCTGGCCAAGCAAGAGCTGAGCCTGACACTGAGCGTACCGAACCGTCTTCAGGAAGAAAGCGACACTGAAGAACTGGCCGTGAAACTGCGCGTCAACTCGATGAAGGACTTCAACCCGGCCAGCCTGGTCGAGCAAGTGCCTGAGCTGAAAAAACTGATGGAACTGCGCGACGCGCTGGTGGCCCTCAAAGGCCCGCTGGGTAACGCGCCTGCGTTCCGCAAAGCCATCGAAGGCGTGCTCGCCGACGACGAATCCCGCGGTCGCGTACTGGGTGAGCTGGGCCTGAACGCCGCAGCCCAGGAAGCCTGAGCCCCCATCAGCCAAGGAAGCCAAGACAATGAGCACTAGCGCAGCACAGCAAAAGAGCAACGAGAACGGCGAATACAGCATTCTCGACAGCATCATCGCCGAAACCCGCCTGACCCCGGACGACGAAGCCTACGACATCGCCAAGCGCGGTGTGTCGGCCTTCATCGAAGAGCTGCTCAAGCCGCAGAACAACGGTGAGCCGGTCAAGAAAGCCATGGTTGACCGCATGATCGCCGAGATCGATGCCAAGCTCAGCCGTCAGATGGACGAAATCCTGCACCACCCGGACTTCCAGTCCCTGGAATCGTCGTGGCGTGGCCTGCAGTTGCTGGTCGACCGCACCAACTTCCGCGAAAACATCAAGATCGAAATCCTCAACGTCTCCAAGGACGACCTGCTGGACGACTTCGAAGATTCGCCGGAAGTGATGCAGTCGGGCCTGTACAAGCACATCTACACCGCTGAATACGGCCAGTTCGGTGGTCAGCCTGTGGGCGCGATCATCGCCAACTACTTCATGTCCCCAAGCTCGCCGGACGTGAAACTGATGCAGTACGTGTCCAGCGTTGCCTGCATGTCCCACGCGCCGTTCATTGCCGCGGCCGGCCCGAAATTCTTCGGCCTGGAAAGCTTCACTGGCCTGCCAGACCTGAAGGATCTGAAAGATCACTTCGAAGGCCCGCAATTCGCCAAATGGCAGAGCTTCCGCCAGTCGGAAGACTCCCGTTACGTTGGCCTGACCGTGCCGCGTTTCCTGCTGCGTAACCCGTACGACCCGGAAGACAACCCGGTCAAGTCGTTCGTGTACAAAGAAACCGTCGCCAACAGCCACGAACACTACCTGTGGGGCAACACGGCCTACGCGTTCGGCACCAAATTGACCGACAGCTTCGCCAAGTTCCGCTGGTGCCCGAACATCATCGGCCCGCAAAGCGGTGGCGCGGTGGAAGACCTGCCGTTGCACCACTTCGAAAGCATGGGCGAAATCGAAACCAAGATTCCTACGGAAGTATTGGTTAGCGACCGTCGTGAATACGAACTGGCCGAGGAAGGCTTCATCTCCCTGACCATGCGCAAAGGCTCCGACAACGCAGCGTTCTTCTCCGCAAGCTCGGTGCAGAAGCCGAAGTTCTTCGGCATCAGCGCAGAAGGCAAGGCCGCAGAGCTGAACTACAAGCTCGGCACCCAACTGCCGTACATGATGATCGTCAACCGCCTGGCTCACTACTTGAAAGTGCTGCAGCGCGAGCAACTCGGTTCGTGGAAAGAACGTACCGACCTCGAGCTGGAACTCAACAAGTGGATTCGCCAATACGTGGCCGACCAGGAAAACCCGAGCGCCGAAGTACGTGGCCGTCGTCCACTGCGCGCTGCCCAGATCATCGTCAGCGATGTCGAAGGCGAGCCTGGCTGGTACCGCGTCAGCCTGAACGTGCGCCCGCACTTCAAGTACATGGGTGCCGATTTCACCCTGTCGCTGGTTGGCAAGCTGGACAAAGAGTAAGCGGAGCTAACTCATGACTGGATACGGCAGCCTTTTCGAACGCCTGGGTGGCGACGCGGACAAACGCGTCGGCTGGAGCCGCGAGGTTTCCGCCATGGCGTCCGTGGCTGCCCATCTGGCCAAGATGCTCAGCACCCGTGCGGGCAGCGTGCAAACGCTGTCCGATTACGGGCTACCCGATCTCAATGACATGCGTCTGAGCCTGCACGACTCCCTGAGTCAGGCCCGTCTGGCCATCGAAAATTTCATCGAAGCCTACGAGCCACGCCTGAGCAATGTGCGTGTCATTTCCCTGCCGCGTGACCACGATCAGCTTCGCCTGTCCTTCAGCATCGAAGGGCTGCTGGAAGTTGATGGTTTCAAGCGTCAGGTCAGTTTCGCCGCGCGCCTGGATGGCAGCGGTCAAGTGAAGGTCAACTAAGGAGATTCGTATGTCCGGCAAACCCGCAGCACGTGTATCCGACCCCACCGCTTGCCCGCTCCCCGGCCACGGCACCAACCCGATTGCCGCCGGCTCCGGCGACGTGTTCTTCGACGGCCTCGCGGCCGCCCGCCAAGGCGATGCCTCGGCGTGTGGTGGTGCGATGTCGGGCGGGTTGGCGACGACGGTTTTGATTAACGGCAAACCGGCTGCCACGGTGGATTCCGTTGGGACTCATGGCAACAAGGTTACGGCCGGGTCCGGGACAGTGATTATCGGGAATTCGCATTCGGCGGTGCCGTTTGTTCCTCCGTTGCCGGTGGAAATTCAGTGGCCGTTTACCGAACACTTCGTTGTGACTGATCCCGAGACAGGCGCGCCGATAGCGGATCGCGGATACACAATCCGCACGGACTCAGGAAAAGAAATAACAGGTGTCACGGATAGTGAAGGAAAAACTTCGGTAATTGGCTCCTCAATTGCTGAAGGGGTTACGTTGCTTTTAGAACCTCAAAACTCTATTGCCATTTGCTGAGGTTTATTCCATGCCCGCGCCGATCAAAGCTCCTCTGACTCCAGCTCAGAATAAAGAAGGTCAAAGCGTTCAAGCTAAGGTTTTTCAGCTTTCTTCAATTCCTAAAGTTATGGATAAATTGGGTTGGACGGTGGCCGCTCGTGTCATGCGGAAGTGGTTCGCTGGTGAGCCCTATGAGTTGCCAAAATCTGTTAAGCAAGGTGACATAGCAGCGAGTACCTTGAGTGCGGATAAGCTTATAACTGATATACCGTTTGAGTGGTTGTTTACTGGGTCGAAGCGTGTAAAGCCAAAAGTTGATGAGTATATTGCTGAGCTATCATCAACATCAGAATTTAACGGAAGTGCCGGTAGAGTAAAAGGTTCGCTCGACGAGCTTTCTAAAGGGCTGATCGTATTGATGACGCGACTCCAGCGACTTGGCTTGCTGGATGCAAAGTCAAAGAAGCTAAAAAGCGCATACCTGGATTACAGTGATAAAACAGCTATTGAGTTGGAGGATATATCCCAGTTTAATTTGATTAGGTTCGGGGCTAAAGATTGGGAAAAGGCTACGGATGCGTTGGATGATGTATATGGCGCTTTAGGGACTTTCGTCGTAAAAGTCGCGGCAACTAAATTTCGCACTATTCAAAACGATCATGGCTTTCCGGCAATAGAAATAGAGCAGGTTGGCCTTTACGTTCGGGATACTTACGACTTTCTCAATGCCGGGGACGATCAATTATTGGGCTATTGGGCGCCTGAAGGGGTAACCCGGCCCGGTCCGATTGACTATTTTGCCGAGCCTGCGTTGATTGAAAAAGCCGGAGTCGAATATCACAAAGTGACGAATGGGCACTTTAATAAATATCGGCAAGTGAACGGGAAGGGTGGAGATATGATGATTTATACGACGGTCAAGTTGTATGACGTGTCTTTTATAATTCATCTTGGTCCTATCGATTTTGAAGAGTACCTATCTCGCTCTGGGTCTAAGTGATTATGAAAAAAATGTCGTATTTGTTGGTGCTGATATTGCTTGTAGTAGGCGCGCCTGTTTCCGTTTGGCTATACATTAAGCATGGGGCTGCCGTTACGGCGGAAGTTTATTCCACGACTTGGAATGAAGCTAAAACTTGTTATATTAATTCGTATATACCGAAGTATTCTAATTTTGGCGTCGCTGGGAAATTTGTAAAGCTTTTCACTAGTGAAGCGTTTTTTCGAGTGTATAGCGTTGACGGTGAGTTGCTGAAGTCGTCTGAGTGGCTGCTTTGGCAGAATGAATTCACGACAGATGAGCGCTCGCAATGGGTTAATGGTCATGCGATTTATCCAACTTCAACCGGGTACGAAGGGTGGAGTATTACAGCGTGCGCGCCGTTAGATGACGGAAAAGAATAAGCAAACTGTCGGATTGGAGGGGAAGTGTATTGAGCATATTTATCAGCAACACCCCACACAAGGTTCTGGAGACCTGATGTCCAGGCTCACTAGGGAGGGGGAGTTGTGCCAGTGCACGGATAAAAAGCGCCTGTCCATTACTTTGCTTATCGCTTTCCTGAGCTCCATTGGGCTGCTGGCGATTTTGGTTTTGTTTGCTGTGCTGTTGCGTATGGAACGGTCCGTCGCCCCGACTTTGATTGCTCATCCCAATGCGCTTTGGGTGGGTGGCGAAGATGGTGGGGTATTTATCGAAGTCTCCAAGGCCGAAGCACCAAATTACTACGTACAGGTTCGTCACGAGAATGGCGATATGTGGTCGCAAGGCTGGGTTCGATACAGCACGAAAGACGGTTTTCCTCTGAGCGCTGCCGGTATTACAGGGTTTGACGGCGAACAACTTTATCTACACACCAGCACGGCGATGACGTCTGAAAAAGCGAGAGACCGGTAATCATGGACGAGCAAAAAGAACAGCAAAAAGAGGTCGGGCCTCATCTCCATTTCTACGCCCTGCAATCCGTCAAACGTGAACGTGATGGTTATCAGCGCAGCTGGACCCTCAAGGATGGAGCCTTTTGCCCATGATCGACGTATCGGACGAGATGCGCATGTATCTGATGTTCATCGCCGACAGCAATCTGTTCGGCGGCATCGCGATCTTGAGTTTTCTGCTGATTGTCACGGCGATCAGCAAGCGACTGCGTCAGTCATGGCTGCATCGCTCGCTGACGTTCATGGTCCTGATTTCATTGGTGGCCATCGAAATCGTGGGCAGCTGTTACTCCTCGGTGCGTCCCGCATGAACATGCTGGCCCGCATCGTCTGCTGCCTGTTGATCCACAGTGTTTTCTGTGTGGGTTACACGTTTCTGAATAACTTCGCGGCCGACTGGTACATCTCGACCTACGGCGGCTTGACCTCCCGTGGCGTGAACATTCGTCTTACCAGCAAATTCCTCTACGAGTTTTTCCTTGTCTTCAACGCGGTGCTGGCGCTGATTCCTGTGCTACGTGTGAAGTTGATCCTGTGGGCGATCTGGGTAGGACTAATTCTCCTGTGGATGCTGCCGCATCATCCGCTACGGGCGCTGCTCTATGGCATCGGCCAAGGAATATTCACCTTGACGGCGATCCTTCTCAGCACCGGCCTGGATGGCTGGTACAAGCGCAAAGTAGTTGGCGCAAAAGCCTCGAAGCTCGCGTCGGGGGCCGACCATGCTTAGCCGAGCGCAACTGAGTTTCTTCATGGTTGCCTTGTGGTGGCCATTGCTGGCGGTGCTGGCGATTTTTTCCTATGGCCTGTGGATTGGCGAGTACTCCACGTTCGATTCATCCGAGACCCATTGGGTGTACCTGTTGTGGTGGGGCATCCCCGGTCTGTTGATGTTTTCGCTGTGGACTTCTCGATCCGCCAAGAACCGTAGCGAGCAACAAGCGCTGCGGATGGTCTGGTTGGCGCCGTTGAAGTTCATTCCGTTCTACGCCGTGCCATGGATGCTTTATGGCTTGTTCAGTCTGGTCGCCGGGCAGCTCAGTGACTCTTACATGGCCTACGGCTGGATCCTGATCGTGCCGTACCTCCTGATCGCCGGCTACGTCTGTGCGGGTCTGACGGTAGCGCTCTACTGGACGTTTTATTCATGAGATTCAATACCAGGCAGGTACCCCGTGTCCTTTAACCACTACTACCAAAGCGAACTCACCGCACTGCGCCAGTTAGGCCGCCGTTTCGCCGAGCGTAGTCCCGCGTTGGCACCTTTCCTCGGCCAGGCTGGGCGGGATCCGGACGTGGAGCGGTTGCTGGAAGGTTTTGCGTTCCTGACCGGTCGCCTGCGTCAGAAGCTCGACGACGAATTGCCAGAGCTCAGCCATTCGCTGATGCAGCTGCTGTGGCCCAACTACATGCGCCCGCTGCCGGCGTTCAGCATTTTGCAGTTCGACCCGCTCAAGCGCTCCGGGCCTGCGTTGAAAGTCGAGCGCGATACGCCGATTGAAAGCGTGCCCATCGTAGACGTGCGCTGCCGTTTCCGCACGTGCTACCCGACCGAAGTCCAGGCGCTGGATCTGGCCGCGCTGACCTATTCGGTGAAAGGCGACGGTTCGCTGTTGAGCCTGCGTTTGGAGATGAGCGCTGACGGTCACCTCGGTGAATTAGAGCTAAGTCGCCTGCGTTTGCACTTCGCTGGCGAGCGTTACATCAGCCAGATGCTGTACCTCAGCCTGTTGCGCAACCTCGAAGGCATCGAACTGATCCCGCTGGATGGCGCAGGCAAACCCATCAACGGTGTCAGCGGTAAACCGATGGCGTTCAAGCTGCCCGGCGACCGTGTGCAGCCGGTGGGCTTTGCCGAAGAAGAGGCATTGATTCCGTATCCGCTGAACACCTTCCGTGGCTATCGCTACCTGCAAGAGTATTTCGCCTTCCAGGACAAGTTCCTGTTCGTCGACGTCAACGGTCTGGACCTGCTCAAGGCGCTGCCGGAAGACACGCTGAAGCAGATGCGCGGCCTGGAATTGCGCTTCGATATTCGCAAGAGCGGCATCATGCGCATGCGTCCGACGCTGGACAACGTGAAGCTCTATTGCACGCCGATCGTCAACCTGTTCAAGCACGATGCGCTGCCGATCCGCCTCGATGGAAAACAGGACGAATACCTGCTGCTGCCCGCCGAATACGACCTGGAAAACTGCGGCGTGTTTTCGGTGGAAACCGTCACCGGCTGGAAGCCCGGCGGCCTCGGTTATCAGGAATACGTGCCGTTCGAATCCTTCGAGCACGACCCGAGTTTCGACGTGCCCACCAGCCGTCCGCATTACAGCATTCGCCAGCGTTCGTCCCTGCTGCACGACGGTCTCGACACTTACCTGAGCTTCGGCATCCGCCACACCGAAGCCCACGAAACCCTGTCGATCGAGCTGACGTGCACCAACCAGAACCTGCCGCGCAAGCTCAAGCTCGGCGACATTTGCGTGGCCTGCGAAGAGACGCCGGAGTTCCTGAGTTTCCGCAACATCACCCCGGCCACTTCCAGTTTCGCGCCGCCGCTGAACCGTGACTTCCTGTGGAAGCTGATCAGCAACATGTCGCTTAACTATCTGTCGCTGGCCGACGTCAATGCGTTGAAGGTGATTCTCGAAACCTACGACCTGCCGCGCTACTACGACCAACACGCGGAGAAGGTCAGCAAACGCCTGCTCGGCGGGCTCAAGTCGATCAAGCATCACCACGTCGACCGTTTGCATCGCGGCTTGCCGGTGCGCGGGTTGCGCACCGAGCTGACCATCGACCCGGAAGGCTATATCGGCGAAGGCGACCTGTTCGTGTTCGCTTCTGTTCTTAACGAGTTTTTCGCGCTTTACGCCAGTCTCAATTCGTTCCACGAGCTGCGGGTAAAAAGCACACAGGGAGAGGTGTACCAATGGACACCACGTATGGGCCTGCAGCCCCTGCTTTAAGCGGGCTGACCCGGGTAATACGCGAGTACTCGCTGTTTCAGGCCGTGCTGCTGGTGATCGACCGGCTGCGCGCGGCGCACCCGTACCTGAGCGAAGACGATCTGTACGACCAGCTGGAATTCCAGGCCAATCCGAGCCTGGGTTTCCCTGGCAGTGACGTCGATCGCGTGGAGTTTTTCGAAGAGCACGGGCAGATGCGCGCGCGCCTGCGGTTCAACCTGATCGGCCTGGTCGGTTCCGGTTCGCCGCTGCCGGCGTTCTATGGCGAACAGGCCTTGGGCGACAGCGAAGACGGCAACCCGACACGCAATTTCCTCGACCTGTTTCACCATCGCCTGCAACGGCTGATGCTGCCGATCTGGCGCAAGTATCGCTACCGCGCGAGCTTCCAGAGCGGCGCGCTCGACCCGTTTTCCTCGCAGCTGTTTGCCTTGATCGGCCTGGGTGGCGAAGAGATCCGCAAGGCCCAGGAACTGAACTGGAAACGCCTGCTGCCGTACCTCGGCTTGCTCAGCTTGCGGGCACACTCGGCGGCGCTGATCGAAGCGGTGTTGCGTTACTACTTCAAGCACGAAGACCTGGTCATCGAGCAGTGCATCGAGCGTCGCGTGGAAATTCTCGACGAGCAGCGCAATCGTTTGGGCCGAGCCAACAGCCTGCTGGGCGAAGACCTGGTGCTGGGCGAGCACGTGCGCGACCGCAGCGGCAAATTCCGTATCCACATCACCCAACTCGACTGGCAGCGATTCCATGAATTCCTGCCGATCGGTTTCGGCTACCAGCCTCTGTGCGCGCTGGTGCGGTTCACCCTGCGTGACCCGCTCGACTACGACATTCGCCTGGTGTTGCGCCAGGAAGAAATCCCCGAACTGCGCATCGGTGAGCAGAACGCCTGTCGCCTGGGATGGACCAGTTGGCTGGGCCGCGAAAAAGCGGACGGCGTGGTGACCCTGGGCAGCAAAATTCATTAAGGACAGATGACCAATGATCAACGTAGACCTGCAACAACTTATCCAGGCGCTGGACGCCGAAACCCGTCGTGATCTGGAAAGTTCGGCCGAGCGTTGCGTCGCTCGTGGCGGCAGCAAAATCCTCGTCGAAGACTTGCTGCTGGGCCTGCTGGAGCGCCCGCAAGGCTTGCTCGCACGCGCGCTGCAAGATGCCGAAGTGGATGCCGGTGAACTGAGCGCCGCCCTGCAATCGCGGGTCGAGCACAGCGCGTCGCGCAACCCGGTGTTTGCCCCAGAGCTGGTGCAATGGCTGCAGGATGCCTTGCTGGTGGCCAACCTCGAACTGGGCCAGACCCAGGTCGAACAGGCCGCGCTGATTCTCGCCCTGCTGCGCAACCCGATGCGTTACGCCGGCAGCCGCTACCAGGCGTTGCTGGCCAAGTTGAACATTGATCGCCTCAAAGAATTTGCCCTGTCGCAGAAAGAACAACCGGCCACCGGCAAACCCGCCGTGCCGGGCGAATCGCTGCTGCAGCGCTTCACGCACAACCTGACCCAACAGGCCCGCGACGGCAAACTCGACCCGGTGCTGTGCCGCGATGGCGCGATCCGGCAGATGGTCGACATCCTTGCCCGTCGCCGCAAGAACAACCCGATTGTGGTCGGTGAAGCCGGTGTGGGTAAAACCGCGATCGTCGAAGGTCTGGCCTCGCGCATCGCCGCCGGGGAAGTGCCGCAAGTCCTGAAAGGCGTCGAATTGCTGTCGCTGGACATGGGCCTGTTGCAGGCGGGCGCCAGCGTCAAAGGTGAATTCGAACGTCGCCTCAAGGGCGTGATCGACGAAGTCAAAGCTTCGCCGAAACCGATCATCCTGTTCATCGACGAAGCCCACACGCTGATCGGCGCAGGCGGCAATGCCGGTGGTTCCGACGCGGCCAACCTGCTCAAACCCGCACTGGCTCGTGGCGAACTGCGCACCATCGCGGCGACCACTTGGGCGGAGTACAAAAAATACTTCGAGAAAGACCCGGCGCTGGCCCGTCGTTTCCAACCGGTGCAACTGCACGAACCGACCGTCAGCGAAGCGGTGACCATCCTTCGTGGTCTGGCTCAGGTGTATGAGAAGAGTCACGGCATTTACCTGCGCGATGACGCCGTCGTCTCCGCTGCCGAACTGTCTGCCCGTTACCTCGCCGGTCGCCAACTGCCGGACAAAGCCGTCGACGTACTCGACACCGCGTGCGCCCGCGTGCGCATCAGCCTCGCCGCCGCCCCGGAAAGCCTTGAACGCCTGCGTGGCGAACTGGCTGAAGGTGGCCGTCAGCGTCAGGCCCTGCGCCGTGACGCCGAAGCCGGTTTGCTGATCGATCACGAAGCGCTGGACGCGTTGGAAGATCGCCTCGATGAAGCCGAGAGCGAAATGATCGCGCTGGAAACTCTGTGGACTGAACAGAAAGAATTGGCCGAGCGCCTGCTGGACCTGCGCCAGCAGCTGGCCAAGGCCCGTGAAGCTGCTGCCGTCGAGCCGACCGTCACGGTTGAAGAAGACGCTGAAGGCACCGTGATCGAAACGCTGCCGGTCGACGAGGCGCAAAGCGTCGCGTCTCTGGAATCCGCACTCAACGACACGCACAAAGCCCTGACCGAACTGCAAGTCAAAGAACGACTGGTGAGCTTCGAAGTCTGCCCGCGTCTGGTCGCCGAAGTGATCAGTGCCTGGACCGGTGTGCCCCTGGCGCAACTGGCCCGTGAGCACAACGCCAAGGTCGCCAGTTTCGCCACCGACCTGCGCACGCGCATCCGGGGTCAGGAGCAAGCCGTTCATGCACTGGACCGCTCGATGCGCGCCACGGCGGCGGGCCTGAACAAACCGGACGCGCCGGTCGGCGTGTTCCTGCTGGTTGGCCCGAGCGGCGTTGGCAAGACTGAAACCGCGCTGGCCCTCGCCGACTTGCTGTACGGCGGTGATCGTTTCATCACCACCATCAACATGTCCGAGTTCCAGGAGAAGCACACCGTCTCGCGCCTGATCGGTGCGCCACCGGGCTACGTCGGTTACGGCGAGGGCGGCATGCTCACCGAAGCCGTGCGTCAGAAGCCGTACTCCGTCGTCTTGCTCGATGAAGTCGAAAAGGCTGACCCGGACGTGCTCAATCTGTTCTATCAAATCTTCGACAAAGGCGTGGCCAACGACGGCGAAGGGCGCGAGATCGATTTCCGCAACACGCTGATCCTGATGACCTCGAACCTGGGCAGCGACCGCATCAGCGAGCTCTGCGAAAATGGCGCGCGGCCGACCGCCGAAGTGCTTGAAGAAACCATTCGCCCGGTCCTCAGCAAACACTTCAAGCCAGCGCTGTTGGCGCGCATGCGTGTAGTGCCTTACTACCCGGTCGGCGGCCCGGTGCTGCGCGAGCTGATCGAAATCAAACTCGGCCGTCTGGGCGAACGCCTGAACCGTCGTCAGCTGGATTTCACGTACTGCCAGAACCTCGTCGATCACCTGGCCGAGCGCTGCACGCAAAGCGACAGTGGCGCACGCCTGATCGACCATTTGCTCGACCTGCACGTGCTGCCGCTGGTGGCCGACCGCTTGCTCGATGCGATGGCCACCGGTGAAAGCCTCAAGCGTGTGCATGCCACGCTCGACGGTGACGCCAGCGTGATCTGCGAGTTCGCCTGAGGTGGGTGTGATGTTCACTCAAGTGCCGCAACCGCTGGTCTATGCCGAAGCCTTGCTGGCGCAGTTCGCCAGCCTGTCGCGGGCGGCGGACGGTGCTGCGCTGCTGGGTGACTTCGTGCGTGGGGTGGCCGAGCTCAGCGGTTGCGAACTGACGCAGCTGTACTTGCTGGACGCGACCCACACCTGCCTGGGGATGAACGCCGAGTGCCTGAACGGCATTCTGCAACCCCGGGAAGCGGCGAGCCTGCCGGCGGATTACAACGGTGAACAACTGCTGCAATTTGCCTTGTGCCAGAACCGCGTGGTGAGCCTCGGCGAGTTGAGTGGCAGCCTGCACGAAACCAGTTTCCTGCCGCCGCAGGCCACGCCTTGGCAGTCGCTGT
Organism: Pseudomonas sp. C9; assembly: GCF_002000165.1. Classification (NCBI taxonomy): domain Bacteria; kingdom Pseudomonadati; phylum Pseudomonadota; class Gammaproteobacteria; order Pseudomonadales; family Pseudomonadaceae; genus Pseudomonas; species Pseudomonas sp. C9. Next base: position 2,679,819 of record NZ_MPAK01000001.1, read on the forward strand.
TGTGCGTGCCACTGGTCAATCAACAGAAAGCGGTTGAAGGCTTGCTGCTGTGCGCCAGTCGCCAGCACATCGACCTGCAAGGGTTCGCCGATTCGCTCGGGCAGTTGGGCTCTTTCGTGCTCGGTCAGTTGCATTTGCTGCAACGCTTGCGTCGTCCAGCGGGTGACTCAAAACCAGCGCCAGTCAGTGTGCCGAGCGCCAGCGGTTACGGCTTGATCGGCAAGAGTTCGGCCATGCGCCAGACCTATTCGCTGATCAGCAAAGTCCTGCACAGCCCTTACACCGTGCTGTTGCGCGGCGAGACCGGCACCGGCAAGGAAGTGGTCGCGCGGGCGATTCACGATTGCGGCCCGCGCCGTTCCCAGGCGTTCATCGTGCAGAACTGCGCGGCGTTCCCCGAGAACCTGTTGGAAAGCGAGCTGTTCGGCTACCGCAAAGGCGCCTTCACCGGCGCTGACCGCGACCGCGCCGGGCTGTTCGACGCAGCCAACGGCGGCACTTTGTTGCTCGATGAAATCGGCGACATGCCGTTGTCGCTGCAAGCCAAGTTGCTGCGCGTGTTGCAGGAAGGCGAGATCCGCCCGCTCGGTTCCAACGACACCCACAAGATCGACGTGCGCATCATTGCCGCGACGCACCGGGATTTGTCGGTGCTGGTGAGCGAAGGCAAATTCCGCGAGGACTTGTACTACCGCCTCGCGCAATTCCCGATCGAGTTGCCGGCCCTGCGCCAGCGTGAAGGCGACATCCTCGACCTGGCCCGGCACTTTGCTGAAAAGGCCTGCTCGTTCTTGCAGCGCGACGCGGTGCGCTGGTCCGATGCCGCGCTGGATCACCTGTCCGGTTATGCCTTCCCCGGCAACGTGCGCGAACTCAAAGGCCTGGTCGAACGTGCGGTGTTGCTGTGCGAGGGCGGCGAGTTGCTGGCCGAGCATTTCTCCCTGCGCATGGAAGCCATCCCGGAGGACAACAGCCTGAACCTGCGCGAACGCCTGGAGCAGGTCGAACGCAGTCTGCTGCTCGATTGCCTGCGCAAAAACGACGGCAACCAGACCCTCGCCGCCCGCGAACTCGGCCTGCCACGCCGCACGCTGCTCTACCGCCTCGGGCGCCTGAATATCAATTTGGGTGACTTCGATGGGTAGGCAAAAGACCTTCGATTCCCCCTCATTTGCTTTTAACAGCGCCGCCCAAACGGGTCGGCGCTTTGTGCTTTGTCTACCCCTGGAGACCCTCTGATGCCTGTTCGTCACTGGCAAGCCGTCCTGCTGACCTTCGTCGTTCTATGCGGCCTCGGCGGCTGTAGCGGCAATTACAAATACAACGACAACACCTATCGCCCATTGGGTGATCCGCAGGCGGTCAATCGCGGCAAGTGACCGCAAGGAGTATCACCATGGAACTGGTTTTCGAAATGCTCAACACCAAGCAGTTCGTGCCCACCGATTTATGCCAGAAGACCTTCAAACAGGCCGGTGGCGTGATTGGTCGTGGCGAGGATTGCGACTGGATCATCCCGGACCGCAAGCGGCACCTGTCCAATCACCACGTGAACATCAGCTACCGCGAAGGTACGTTTTTCCTCACCGACACCAGCAGCAACGGTGTCCAGGACGGCGAAAGCGGTGCACGCCTGCGCAAAGGCGAAGCGGTGCGCATCGAACACGGCAGTACCTACGTGTTGGGTGACTTCGAGATTCGTGCGCGGCTGGTGCGTGACCCGGCGACGTTCGACGGCGAAGTCGGGCGTCCGCGTGCGGCGGGCAGCATTATTCCGGACGATGCCTTCCTCGATCTCGATCCGCTGAATGCCCTCGAACAGCAAGAGCGTGTGTACTCGGAAATCGAGGAACTGATCTCCCCGAGCACCACCCTCTCAGACACCCGCCAGCGTGCCGATTACGCCCGCATCGACATGGAAAGCCTGCTGGTCCCGGAGCTGATCAAGGCCCCGGCAGAACCCGCACCGGCCCCGGTGCCGAAAGCGGTCGAGCGTCAGAGCGAAGGCTTCTGGGAGCATTTCGGTGCTGCGCTGGGCGTGGACCTCAAAGGTCTCGACCACGACGCCCGTGAGGCCTTGGCGCTGAACGCGGCACGCTTGCTCAAGCAAAGCGTTGGCGGTTTGCAGCAGAGCCTGCGCACCCGCAGCGAACTGAAGAATGAACTGCGTCTGGCCCAGACCACCGTGCAGGGCACTCAGAAAAACCCGCTGAAATTTGCCGTCGATGTCGGTGAAGCACTGGGCATTTTGTTGCAGCCGAACAAGCCGGGCCAATTGCCGGCCGAGCAAGCCATCTCCCGCGCGTTCCGCGATTTGCAGGCCCATCAAGTGGCTTTGCTGACCGCCAGCCGCGCCGCCGTTCGCGGCACGCTGGAGCACTTCTCGCCGCAGCAATTGACCCTGCGTTTCGAGCGCGACAACAAGCCGCTGCTGGCCACGTCCGGCAGTCGCTGGAGAGCCTACGGCCGTTATCACCAGGCCCTGCGTCAGGACGATGACTGGAGCGAACGCCTGCTGGCCCGCGACTTTGCCCAGGCCTACGAAGAGCAGATTCGCCTGATTTCCACCCTACACACCGACCACCAAGGATGATGCGCATGTCTCGCTGTTCGACCGCTTTTTTCAAGACGCTGACAACGGTCGTGGCCCTGGTGCTACTGGCCGGTTGCTCGTCGCTGTCGCCGTATTCGAAAGTGACCAAGCTCAACCTGAAACTGACCGCCAGCGATCAGTTGAACCCGGACCTCAACGGGCGTCCGTCGCCGATTGTTGTGCGTCTGTTCGAGCTCAAGCACCCGGTGACCTTCGAAAACGCCGACTTCTTCAGCTTGTATGAACGCGCCAAGGAATCCCTGGCCCCAGACCTGGTGGCCAGCGAAGAACTCGAGCTGCGTCCGGGCGAAACCGTCGAGCTGAAACTCAGCGTGGAGGAGGGCAGCCGCTACGTCGGCGTACTCGCCGCGTACCGCGACCTGCCGGAATCCAAATGGCGCTACACCGTGCAAATCACCCCGGTGGAAGTCACCGACGCTGACCTGACGCTGGACTCGGCCGGTATCCGCAACAGCCACGAAGCGCTCGCCAAGGTAGATGACTGATCATGAATACCCATAAAGTCATTTGGCAGGAAGGCATGCTGCTGCGTCCGCAGCACTTCCAGCACAACGATCGCTACTACGACCACCAGATGAAAACCCGCACCCAATTGCTGGGCGGTTACACCTGGGGCTTCCTCAACCTGGACATCGACTTGCAGTTCCTCAACATGGGCAAACTGGTGATCAGCCAGGCCTCGGGGATTCTGCCGGACGGCAGCCTGTTTGAACTCGGCGGCAACACCGAGCCGCTGGCGCTGGACGTGCCGCCGAACACCGGCAACACGCCGATCTACCTGGCGTTGCCGCTGGTCACCGGCAACCACATCGAGTCGCGCCGCCCGGAGCAATCCGACGTGCTGGCGCGCTACACCGCGTACGAAGCCGAAGTCGCCGATTCCAACGCCGGCGACGATTCCGCCAGCCAGGTGCGCTGCGGTCGCCCGGATTTCAAACTGTTGCTCGGCGAGCAGCAAAGCGATCAGGCCTACGTGAAGCTGAAAATCTGCGACGTGCTCGACACCACGCCCGACGGTGTGATCAGCCTCGATCCGGATTTCGTGCCGACCTACATTCAGGCGCATTCGTCCGGCTACCTGCTGTCGTGCCTGAAGGAAGTGATCAGCATGCTCGGTCACCGCGGCGACACCATCGCTGACCGGATTCGCTCCAACGGCAAGGTCGGCGGCGCGGAAGTCGGCGACTTCATGATGCTGCAACTGATCAACCGCACCGAACTGCTGCTGCGTCACTACCTGGGACTTGAGCAGGTGCATCCGGAAGAGTTGTACCGCACGCTGCTGACCATGCTCGGCGATTTGGCGACGTTTTCCAGCGAGAGCAAACGCCCGCGCCTGGACAGCCGTTACCAGCACAGCGATCAGGGCGCGAGCTTTCGCAAACTGATGGAAGCGATCCGTCAGGTGCTGTCGATGGTGCTGGAACAGCACGCCATCGAACTGATCCTGCAAGAGCGTCAGTACGGGATCATCGTTTCGCCGTTGCACGACCACAAGTTGCTGGGCTCGGCCTCGTTCGTGCTGGCGGCCAGTGCCAACTGCGACTCCGAAGAACTGCGCCACCGCTTGCCGGCGCACCTCAAGGTCGGCCCGGTGGAGCGCATCCGCCAACTGGTCAACCTGGCCCTGCCGGGTATCAAGGTCAAACCGTTGCCGGTGGCCCCGCGGCAGATCGCGTTCCACTCCAACAAAACTTATTTCATCCTCGAACTCAGTTCCGAAGACCTGGCACAACTGGAGCGCTCCGGCGGCTTCGCGTTCCATGTGTCCGGCGAATTTGCCGAGCTTGAGCTGAAATTCTGGGCCATCAGGAACTGACAGACATGATCAAGGACATGGAACACCATCAGGACGATAAAACCGTCTTGCTCGACCGCCAGGGCCACGGCCCGGCGCAAAGTCCGCTGACCGACTTCGCCGCGCCACCGCGCTTCGAACAACTGGAAGAACGCATGATCTACGCCGCGCGCCTGCGCCCGGCCGAAGCGTTCAACATCAGCCTCAATTCGCTGGTGGCCGCTGCGTCCGAGCTGTTGTCGGAAGTGGTGCGGCTCAAGCACAGCGACACCCGCGAAGACCTGTACGCGCTCAACGAGCGGCTAACCGCCGGGCTCAAGCTGTTTGAAGTGCGCGCACTGCACAACGGCGCCGAAAGCAGTCAGGTAATGGCTGCGCGTTACGTGCTGTGCACCGTGGTCGACGAAGCCGTCGTGACCACGCCATGGGGCAACGAAAGCGAGTGGTCGCAGATGAGCCTGCTCAGCAGCTTCCACAACGAAACCTTCGGTGGCGAGAAGTTCTTCCAGCTGCTGGATCGCCTGTCGAAAAACCCGGTCAAGCACCTGCCGATGCTGGAATTGATGTACCTGTGCCTGTCCCTCGGTTTCGAAGGCAAGTACCGCGTACAAACGCGCGGCATGCTCGAACTCGAAGGCATCCGCGACGCCTTGTACCGGCAGATCCGACAATTGCGCGGCGACGTGCCACGCGAACTGTCGCCGCACTGGGAAGGCCTGAACGATCAGCGCCGCAGCCTGGTGCGCATCGTGCCTGCGTGGATGGTGGTGCTGTTCACGTTCGTCTGCCTGGTGGTGATGTATTCGGGTTTCGCCTGGGTCTTGGGCGAGCAACGCGACACCGTTCTGCAACCTTATCAGCCGCTTGATCCGGCCGCGGTCCAGCCGCAGTCGCAGCCGTAAACAGGGACGTGTGATGAAAAAGTTTTTCAAGAAAGTCGGCGCATTCTTGCGCAAGACCTGGGTCTGGACCTTGCTGGTGGTGCTGTTTGTCGCGCTGCTGGTGTGGTTCGTCGGGCCGCTGCTGGCGGTGGATGACTACAAGTTCTGGGAAGGTTCGACCTCCCGCTTGCTGACCATCAGCGTGCTGTTCCTGATCTGGGGCCTGACCATGGTCTTTGTCAGCTGGCGCGCCGGTGTGCGTAAAAAAGCCGTCGAAGAAACCGAAGACGGCCAGGACCGTATCCGCCGTGAAGAGCTGATCGACGAAGAGCAGAAAGAGCTGAAGGTGCGTTTCAAGGAAGCCTTGAAAACCCTCAAGACGTCGAGCCTGTATCGCGGTCGCAGCGAGCGCTGGCGCAGTGACTTGCCGTGGTACCTACTGATCGGCCCGCAGGGCAGTGGCAAGACCAGCCTGCTGGACTTCTCGGGCCTTGAGTTTCCGATCAACAAGATCGACCGCAAGCTGACCCGCGACACCCTCGGCACCCGTCATTGCGACTGGTACTTCGCCGACCATGGTGTGCTGATCGACACCGCCGGGCGTTACCTGACCCAGCCGGATGCCGAAGTCGACGGCAGCGCCTGGAGCACTCTGCTCGACCTGCTGCGCAAGCGTCGCCGTAACCGTCCGTTGAACGGCGTGCTGGTGACCATTCCGGTGGAAACCCTGCTGGGCGGCAGCGAGCAAGACCTCGACACCCTGGCCCGCCAGGTGCGAGCGCGCTTGCAGGACGTGCATCAAAAACTCCACGTCGATGTGCCGATTTACCTGGTGTTGAGCAAGGCTGATCGCCTGCTCGGTTTCGACGAGTTCTTCGATCAACTGACCCGCGAAGAAAGCGATCAGGTGCTCGGCACCAGCTTCCGTAAAGAGCAGAGCGGCACCGACGTGGCCGTCCTGCGCGCCGAGTTCGAAGAGCTGCTGCGTCGCTTGAACAGCCAAGTGATCATGCGCATGCACCAGGAGCGCGACACCCAGCGCCGTGGCCGCATCCTCGATTTCCCGCATCAGCTGGGGCAGATCGGCGAGCGCCTGTGCCTGTTCGTCGACATGGCGTTCACCGGCAACCGCTACCAGCGTGTCAGCCAGTTGCGCGGTTTCTACCTGACCAGCGCACCGCACCTGACCCAGGAAATGGACCAGACCACCGCCGGTATCGGCGCCAATCTGGGCATGAACGCGGGCGTGCTGCCAACCTTGCGCAGCGGCCGTTCACGGTTCATTCACCATTTGCTTAGCCGGGTGATTTTCCCCGAGGCCGATCTGGCCGGTCTGGACAAGCGCGAACGCAGCCGCATCCATTGGGGCCAACGTGCGCTGTATGTGGGCGCGCTGGCGGCCTTGGCGTTGTTCGGCATGCTGTGGGCGGGTGGTTTCTCGGCCAACTACGAGCGCCTGGAAAACCTGCGCAACCTCGCCACTAATTGGACACAACAACGCGCGGCCCTGACCGCGCGCGATGATTCCATGGCGGTGCTCAAGCCGCTCGACACGGCCTACGCGGCGACTCAGGTCTTCCCGAAAAAAGGTGACGTGGGTTACCACGAGCGCGGCGGTCTGTACCAAGGCGAAGACGTCAACCCAGTGGTCAAGAGCGCCTACGAGCGTGAGCTCGAAGCGCAACTGCTGCCGAAAGTCGCGACCCTGCTGGAAGGGCAGATCCGCGCCAACATGCGCGACCGCGAGCGTCTGCTCAACAGCCTGCGCGCGTACCTGATGCTGAACATGAAAGACCGTCGCGACGGTCCGTGGCTCAAGGATTGGGTCGCCACCGAATGGTCCCAGCGTTATGCCGGCAACACCGCCGTGCAGAACGGTCTTAACACGCACTTCGAACGTTTGCTGCAGCAGCCGTTTATCTACCCGTTGAACGATCAGCTGGTGGCTCAGGCCCGTCAGGTCCTGCGCAGCGAATCGCTGGCCAACGTGGTTTACCGGATGCTGCGCGAGCAGGCCCGCAACCTGCCGGAGTACCGTCTCAGCCAACACCTGGGCCCACAGGGCTCGCTGTTTGTCGGCACCGATTACGTGATCCCGGGCTTCTACACCCAACAGGGTTATCAGCAGTATTTCTCGGTCCAGGGTTCTGCGCTGGTCACCGACATCCTGCGTGACAACTGGGTGCTGGGCGAAGGTTCGGGCATCAGCGGCATGGACTTGCGCCGCCTGATGGTCGAACTGGAGCAACTGTACTTCCGCGACTACGCCAACTTCTGGAGTGAAGCGGTGGGCCAGGTTGCACTGCCTGCGATCAGCGACTTCAGTGAGGGCGCCGAGCAACTGGCGGGCCTGACCTCGGCCAACTCGCCAGTGCTGCAACTGCTGGTGGAAGTGCGCGAGAACACCCGTTTTCCAGTGATCGCCGAGAGCGCCGATGACGCTGCTGCTGCGGCCGAAAAACTCGCGGAGAAGGGCGGCAAGCTCGGCAAACTGGCCTCTGCTGCGGCGGACAAGGCCGCGGACATGGCGAAGAACTTGCCGGACACCGCGAAGAAATCCCTGCAACGTCGCTTCGAACCGCTGCACCGTTTGCTGGATGACAACAACGGCCCGGCCGCTGATTTGACCCCGGCCCTGACGGCGCTCAACGACTTGCAAATGCAGCTGGCGAGCCTGGCGCGTGCCAGTTCCCCGGAGCAGGCCGCGTTCGAAATGGCCAAGACCCGCATGAGCGGCCAGCGTGATGCGCTGAGCGCCCTGCGCAATGCCTCCAACCGCTTGCCGCGTCCGGTCAGCGTGTGGTTCAACGTGCTGGCCGAAGACACCTGGCGCCTGGTGCTCAACGATTCCTACCAGTACCTGAACCAGCGTTATCAGAGCGAGCTGTACAGCTTCTATGGCAAGGCGATCAACAAGCGTTATCCGTTCAGCGCCCACAGCACCAGCGACGTGGCGATCAGCGACTTCCGCGAGTTCTTCAAGGCCCAGGGCATCAACGACCGCTTCTTCGACACCTACATGCGTCCGTTCGTGAGCGGTGATCCGGGCAACTTCCGTCTGCGTGTCATCGACGGTCACAGCCTGCCGATCTCCAAGGTCTACCTCGACCAGATGGCCGCGGCACAAGTGATACGCCAGAGCTTCTTCTCGATCAACCCGGCCGAGCCGCAAGTGCAGTTCAAACTGGAGCCGTACACCCTCGACCCGGCCGTCAGCCGTTCCGAGTTCAAGTTTGGCGACAAGACCATCGAGTACCGTCACGGCCCGATCGTGCCGGTGTCGTTCAAATGGCCGACCGACGCTGAAGACGGTCGCACCAGCCTGGTCCTCGACAAAATGGCCGGCCGCCCGATCGGTATCGAAAAGAACACCGGCCCATGGTCGCTGTTCCGTCTGTTCGACCTGATGCAGACCGAGTACCTGAGCGGTCGTGACGTGCTGGTGTTGAAGGCTGACGTAGGCGGCCTGCGCGCCAATTACCTGCTCAGCAGCCAGCGCACGCCGAACCCGTTCGACATGGGCGTGCTGCGCACCTTCCGTATGCCGGTGCAGCTCTGATGCTGGTGGCCAGCCCCTGGCGCAGCGCTGCGCGTACCGACGCCGGCAAGGTGCGGGCGCGCAACGAAGATGCTTTCCTGGACTGTCCACAGCAGGGGCTGTGGGTGGTCGCGGACGGCATGGGCGGTCATCAGGGTGGCGATGTCGCCAGCCAGTTGATCGTCGCCAGCCTGGCGGAACTGCCGGTGCAGGACGATTTCGACGAACGCCTCAAAGGCATTCGCCAGTGCCTGCACTGGTTGAACCGCCGCTTGGGTCAGGAGTTGACCGTCACTGCCGGGCGCCACGACAGCATCATGGGCAGCACCGTGGTGGCGCTACTGGTGGACGGCAATCGCGCGGCCTGCATCTGGGCCGGCGACAGCCGTTGCTACCTGTGGCGTGGCCAGCGTTTGTATCAACTGTCCAAGGACCACTCGTTGCAACAGCAACTCATCGACGAGCAAAACATGAGCATCGAAGACGCCAAGGCTCATCCTGCCGCCCATGCCCTGACCCGAGCGGTCGGGGCGGCCGAGCAATTGACCCTGGACGTGCTCGAACTCGAGGTTTATCCCGGCGATGCGTTTCTGTTGTGCAGCGATGGTTTGTACAACGGGCTGAGCAGCGATGCCTTGGGCAATGCCCTGAGCCTGACTGCGCCGCACGTTGCGTTGGAGCGTCTGTTCGACGGCGCCCTGCGTGGCTCGGCGCGGGACAACCTGACTGCCGTGGTGATCCGCCAATGACCCAACTCATGCCGCCGCTCGACGACCTGCTGGTGAGCGACGAAGAAGTCAGCAACCTGACTTATTTCGCGTTCGCCAAGCCGAATAAAGCTGAGCCCGCGCTGGCGCCGACCAAGGCCAGCATTGGCGAAATGCCGGACGTACTCGCGGGCCGTTACCGCATCGAGCGCCTGCTCGGTGCCGGCGGCATGGGCGCGGTTTACCGCGCACGGGATTTGCTGAGCGAACAGTTCGGCGATCCCGACCCTTACATTGCGCTGAAAATCCTCAGCGAAGAATTTGCCGAATCGCCGGACGCCAGCGCCTTGCTCTACAGCGAGTTCGCCCTGACCCGGCGCCTGCGCCACGACAACGTGCTGCGTTTACACAGCTTTGACGTGGACACCGACTGCCAGCGTGCCTTCATCACCATGGAACTCATGCGTGGGCTGACCCTGGACAAATTACTCTGCGAGCGGCCCCTGGGCCTGCCGTGGAAAGAACTGCGAGACATCGCGCTGCCGCTGCTCGACGCGCTGGCCTACGCCCACTCGCGCGGCGTGCTGCACGGCGACATGAAACCGAGCAACGTGATGCTCAGCGAAGAAGGCGTGCGCCTGTTCGACTTCGGCCTCGGCCGAGCCGTGGAAGGCATTCTCCCCGGCCTGCCGCATCTGAGCCGTGACCGCTTCAACGCCTGGACCCCCGGCTACGCCGCCCCGGAACTGCTTGAAGGCCAACCGCTGACCGCCAGCGCCGATGTGTACGGCGTGGCCTGCGTGCTCTACGAACTGGCCGGCGGCAAACACCCGTTCCGCCGCTTGCCCTCGACCGAGGCCCGCGACGGCCAGCTCGAACGCGAGCTGCACCCGCCGCGCAACCTACCGAAACACTGCTGGCCAGCCCTGCGAACGGCGCTGGCTTTCGACGCGGCCAAGCGCACCATCACCGCCGCCCAACTGCGTGACGCCCTGGGCGCCACTTCGTCTTTGCTGCAACGCCTGCGATTTGGGGCGTAACGGATGACCACCGAACAGGGAGCAAGCAATGTTCAACCCGTCTAACGAAACGCATTTCAGCCTGACCGTTGAAGACTACGTCGGCGACCTGCAAGTGCTGTCGTTCACCGGCACCGAAGGCATCAGCCAACCGTATCGCTTCGACCTCGAACTGGTCAGCGAAAACCCCGATCTGGACCTGGAAAAGCTCCTGCACAAGCAAGCCTTCCTGGCCCTTGATCCACAAGGCAGCGGCATTCACGGCCAGATCTACCGCGTCGCCCAAGGCGATACCGGCAAGCGCCTGACCCGCTACAAAGTGTCCCTGGTGCCGCAACTGCAATACCTGCATCACCGCACCAACCAGCGCATCTACCAGCAGATGTCGGCGCCGAAAATCATCGCGCTGATCCTCGAAGAGCACGGCATCAAAGGCAACGCCTACCGCTTCCAACTGAGCCAGCCGTGCCCGGACCGCGACTACTGCGTGCAGTACGACGAAACCGACCTGCACTTCGTCCAGCGGTTGTGCGAAGAAGAAGGCATTCACTACCACTTCCAGCACAGCGCAAAAGCCCACCTGCTGATGTTCGGCGACGACCAGACCGTGTTCCCGAAACTCGGGCAGCCAACGGCGTACGTGCAAGGCAGCGGCATGGTCGCCGACGAACCGGTGATCAAAGGCTTCAAACTGCGCCTGGAAACCCGCACCAGCCGCACCACACGTCGCGACTACGACTTCGAAAAACCGCGCCTGCAACTCGAAGCGGCGTATAAACCCGACGGCGAAAGCACCGAACCGGATCTGGAAGACTACGACTACCCCGGCCGCTTCCTCGACCGCGCACGCGGCAAGTTCCTCAGCCAGCGAGCACTGGAACGCCACCGCGCCGACTACCAGCAAGCCGAAGGCCACGGCGACCAGACCCGGCTCATCAGCGGCCACTTCCTGGAAATGTCCGACCACCCGCGCACCGAGTGGAACGACCTCTGGCTGCTCACCGAAATCTTCCACGAAGGCAAACAGCCGCAAGTCCTCGAAGAATCGGTGACCAGCGACACCACCGACAACAAAGACGACTTCCACCAGGGCTACCGCAACCGCTTCCTCGCCACCCCGTGGAACGTCTTCTACCGCCCCGCGCTGGAACACCCAAAACCGCGCGTCCTCGGCAGCCAGACCGCCATGGTCACCGGCCCCAAAGGTGAAGAAATCCACTGCGACCAATACGGCCGCATCAAAGTGCAATTCCACTGGGACCGCGAAGGGTTGGCGGATGACAAAACCAGCTGCTGGATGCGCGTTTCATCGAGCTGGGCCGGCGACCGCTACGGCGCCATTGTCATCCCGCGCATTGGTATGGAAGTGCTGATCACCTTCCTCGAAGGCGACCCCGACCAACCGCTGGTGACGGGTTGCCTGTACCACAAGGAAAACCAGGTCCCCTACGAACTGCCGGCGAACAAAACCCGCACCGTGTTCAAAACCCTCAGCTCACCGGGGGGCGGTGGGTTTAATGAATTGCGGATTGAAGACAAGAAGGGAGCGGAGCAGATCTTTATTCATGCCCAGCGGGATTGGGATGAAAACATTGAGCATGATCAGAAGATTCGCGTCGGCAACGAACGCCACGACACCGTGGTGAAGAACACCTACACCGAACTCAAGGCCGAAGAACATCGCACCACGGTTGCCGACCGCAAGGTTGAAACGCGGCTGGATGATCACCTGACGATTGGGCAGAACCAGCATGTGAAGTTGGGGACTGCGCAGCTGACGAGTGTTGGGCAAGAGATACATGTGAAGGCTGGGGCGAAGATTGTTATAGAGGCGGGCAGCGAACTCACCATTTTGGGGGGAGGGAGCTTTATCAAGCTGGATGCCGGTGGGGTGACGGTTGTTGGGCCGGTGGTGAAGATTAATGCGGGTGGTTCGGCGGGGAGCGGGACAGGGATTGGGATAAAGCCGCCGGTGCTGCCGGGGGCGGCGGATAAGGATAAGGCGGGGAGTTTGATGGATCAGGCGTTGGGGAATGCGCCAAGTCCGCCGCCGTTAGAAGCACCTAAGAAAAGTTTCAGAATCCAAATGAAGCGCCCGTACGAGAAGAAAGGTATTTCGGGACAGCCATATGTGTTGGAAGTCGATGGAGTGACTTATCAAGGTACGACGTCTGCTGAAGGCTTTGTAGATCAACCAGTTCCGCCAAGTGCAAAAAAGGGAAAGCTTACTTTCTACCCATTTGGAACTGAATCGCAACCGTGGACTTGGGAACTCGATTTAAGCGCGCAATCAGATGCTTCGAATATTAAAGGGCTTCAATCACGATTAAAGAATCTCGGTTTTTATTACGGGAAAATCGATGGCGAGAACGGTCCGAAAACCAAACATGCCGCCCGCTGTTTTCATCGGTCTTGTGAGTTAACAGATAAAGATTATCTATCAGCCACTGATATAAAACGGCTGCAAGAGCAGCACATTGCGTGAGGGAGTAAGTGATGATTTATGGAAGTTTTGACCTCCGCCGTGGTGATCACGATGGGAAACCGGCGCAGAACACACCTCCACGATGGGGAGGCAACGATAATCCAGTGTTAACGGTAGTTAGCGCCGAGACGGCAGCGGCATTTTTGGGCAGTAGTGCTGCACTTGCTGTTCCTGAACATGTGAGAAAGCTGCAAGAAGATCTCGTTACGTTAGGATTTTCAGTGGCTGGTAAGCCGGATGGCGGATTTGGGATTCGCACTAGTTGGGCAGTGAGAGAGTTTCAAATATATGCATCTATGAACCGGGTGGCATGTGTTAGACCAGAAAAGCAGGGTCAACTTTTGCTAGATCAATCAGGAGCGCCCGTAAAAGTAAACAACCTGGACGTATATTTTGATAGCTCTGCAGCCATTGTAGCTAAAGCGGGTAAAGCTCCCTCGGTAAGTGGTTCTACTACTGCTCCTGCCAGTTATTATGTTGATAGTCTCCAGTCTGTAGTTAACGCAGTGAAGTATGATGGTCCAATAAGCGGTGTTGTAAACGAGAAGACTAGAATAGCCATTGAACATTGGTTGGATAATGATTACAGGTGCCCAGTTGTGTTTGAAGCATGGGCGATGAGTCAGGGTGTAAGAAGTAATTTGGCCCCGGCAGGTTGTAATATATGGGCTCATGACAGTTTCACTCCCGGAGCGCCCAGAATTCTAGTTAGAGATTTTTCAGATTGTTTTGAGTTTCCTGCCGAGCGAACTCAAATTGATTATCAGTCCGTAGGATATTATCAGTCAGGTAGCTTTGGCGGACCCAATGCTACTAAGGCACATAGTTGGTCCCCTGAAGCTGATATGTCGGTTAAAAATATAACGGGCGCAGCAATCAATCCTTCACAGCTTAATACTCCTGCGTTATCAACATATCGCACGATCCGAGTGGTAGCAGAGGCAGAATGCTTTGGACGTTTTGATGTGTTGAACGCGTGGGATAATGCTTTGATCTCCGCTGGGCCATGCCACTGGACTATGGGGCTTTTTAACAATGGAAAGTATGGGAAAGGGGAGTTTGTTGGATTTATTGCGTATTTAAAGCATAAAAGCAACGAGACGTTCAATAAAGTTTTTGGAAATTTTGGCTTGTATCCGATATATGATTGGGGCGACTCCAGATTGTACGCGGATGATTTGAAGACTTATTCCGGGTGGGTTAAGCTGACAAACGACACTTTTGTTCAGGCCCAGCAAAGTCATGCGGATACAGAGTTTGACGAGTTGTTGAAAACCAAAGAAGAAGCACATTACTTAAAAACATGGCACTGGTTTTATAGAATGGGAATGGCCGGCAGAACATTACAAGATTACAAAACAACTATGTGGTCGATGGCCAAGGTCAGGGTTGCAGATATCATGAAAAAAGAAATTACTTTTCATGTTGGAGCCGCGACCGTAACCAGTACCTTAGGTAAAGTTTTTACTTCGGAAAAATCGGTAGCAATTCTTCTAAGGTGGCATGTCTATCGCCCATCTCATGTCGTAAATGATGACTATGAGAAAATCACGCCAATCGTACAGCAGGCGGTAAATGGAACAGCCGGTGTAAATTGGCAGTCTGCGGTGGCTAGTTGGGGGGACGCGCATGAGGTGGCGCTGACAGAAAAATTGTTGTCGGCTGCTGCTGCTATCAACTCGACGATTACCACAAGTATCGCTTTCGGTGCAACTCAGCCTCAGGGCTCGGTTAGAACTGGTAGAAATACCTTTGTCTTGGAAGTTTAACTATGAAATACATTTTTGCTTTTCTGGTGTTTTCTCCTTTGGCTAGCGCCGCCACTGTAGATGTTTGTGATGCGTCTGGGGGGGCGAAGCACTTTATTTCACAATGGTCCGAAGACGGGGATTCGATCGACACGTTATCGAGGCTGAGTGGCGATAAATTTTCAGTTCAAGAAGGAGAAGTAGTTTACAACGGTGATCTCAACGGCGATGGCATAAAAGATTTTATCTTTACTTCCTATGGTAGTGAGGGCTCTAGCAAAGATAAAACATACGGCTTTCTAATTCAGTGTAAAGGTTATTTGAAGTTTGTGGGTGGCGACTATTTTGCTAAGGTAGAGGTGTTAGACAAATCTCCTGAAACTATTAGTGGTTTCAAAGATATACAAGTTTACTCCTATCAGAGAGATGGTGATGGGAATGTTCGTTATAAGGGAAAAGATGCTTTAACCACTCCCCATAAGTGGAGCTTTAATCCGGAATCGAAAAAGTATGAGGGTGAGTCCGAGTAAGATAGTTGAGAAGTGGGGTGGGTTTAATTATTAGGTGGTTTCGCCGTCGATAAATAAGTCTGTCCCATTTCAGCAAAAACATATTATACGGACAATACGCCTAAATAGTTGGAACTATAGAGAACGTGATGGATTTGTTTGTGGCTACAGCCAGCCTTGCTTATTTGTAAATGGTTCGTGAACTTTTCAGTTGATTAAATAGGGTGGATTTGGTCGTTTGATTTGTCCTGTTTTCTTCTATGTTTAAATGGAATTAGCTATCTATGATTAAAAATATAATTTTCTTGGCATGTTCAGCGTTTTTTGTATCCAGCGTCGCTACCGTTCAAGCAGAACCGTTTTATTCCGCGAAGATATTACAAGCCGACTATTCTGCGGTTCCTAACCTGAGACTTCTAATTAGAATTCAAGATGTAGAAACGGGAAGTAATGAGCCTAACGGCTCTACTCGATTGGACTGTATGCGTGCTAACAAGTCAGCTGCTCAGCCTGGGCCAAACCCTTGCTTTTCTTTCGAACTGGATGAGGGAAATGGAAATGTCAGTGTTCTAAAGCAGACTCTGCTAAACGATCCACAGCGGGGAAGCGACCCAATTTATATTGAGTTGCTTTACAAGACGGATCAGACAAAAAATCAATATGGGTGGTTTGATAATAAAACGGTCAAACTAAGAGTTGATGATAATAATGGATTGAATAACTGGGATGCAGATCTACCCCAAAGTTTACCTCAGGTCAAAATAGTGCAAGAGAGCGAAATTTATCAGTTGGTTTTGGCGGATGCGGATGCGCTGCTTAATTCGGCTTACCATGATAAGGCTAATCGTTTAAGTGACGAAAAAAGAACCGCGTTTCGTGAGGTTCAACGAGCCTGGATGAAACTCCGGGATCTCGAGTGCGTAAAGTCTATATATGGTGAGCAATCTGCTAGTTGCTTGATTCGTCTGACCCTAGATCGTGCCAGGCAAATCGCGGTTGCTCCGCCATCAAAGTAGCTGAAATAAACTTAAAAACAGTATGTTCCATAATCAAGGATTGAAGAAAGTGAAACGCATTGTTTTAGGATTAAACAGCGTGCTAATCGCGTTAGTGCTACTGCCGGTTTCAGCCGCATTAGCCCAAGACGACTGCAGTGAAATCAGATCTAGCTCGCAGGTTGCCCCCTGTTCCGAGGCTGCAAAGAATTCCGCCGATTCTCAGCTGAATACGAGTTATCACCAACTGATGGCAAGGCTTGAATCTCAATATTCAGTTAATCCGAAATTAGGGGCGGAGTATTCGACGCAGGTAAAGGAATCCCAGCGTGCGTGGATCAAATTACGGGATACGAATTGCACCGTAGAGGCGTTCCAGATTGATTCAGGCAAGCCTGCTCATGTGGCGGTTGTGAACAATTGCATTGCAAAAATGAGTCGGGAGCGTTCGGCTTATTTGGACGGGATTGCGCCTGAGACTGTGGGCCGTTCAGGCGGTGGGGGCGGGGGAAGTGCTTCGTGTCCATCCTCGGACTTCGCGCAGTTTCTGCCAGCATTTTCCGCCAATGCCGAGTCCCAGAAGCGCCTAACCGCACTGGCGGTGAAAATATTGGTGTTGAAACGTACCTCAGATCCAGGTCGATTTGAACCGCAAATCACTGCGGAAACAGGCTCCAGTTTGGCGTTTCCGTTGATGGCCGCGATGGAAGGCACAACTGAAGGGGTTGAGATCGAAACAGTCGATGACACTCACATGAACGTTGTGGATAAACGGGCCGGTAACAGCAACATCAAGATTTTTAACTTTGCTAAAAAGTCGTGCTGGTCGCTGGTGGGGATTGAGGATTGGTCGATCAGCGAGAAGGAGCTTGTCGCATCCGGTAGACCCGGAATGAGCCGTGTCGAGAACGTCTGTTATCAACGTGCTGAGGGCTTGGGTGGGTTAGGGTTTCTTGAGCAATACCGCCTCACTAAGGAGTTGATTGAAGCGTCCTTGGAAAACTATGTTTGTGCTGCCGAGTCGGGTGATCCACAGGCGAGTTTGTCGGCGGCAAGATTGAGTCTTTCGCAGATGGCTCCTCAGCTAGAAACCAGCAAGGTTGAGGCGTTGTTTAAAGCGGCAGCGACGACGCTGCCGGACGGGGCGCTGGGTTATGCCACGTATTACTGTAACGGTAACTCCACCGACTATGACGGCCCTTGCTTGCATCCCGAGCAGGCGGAAAGAGAAGTTTTTCGTGCGGTTTCCATGGGCTCCACAGATGCGATGAATTATCTGGGTTTTTCTTTTGAGAGTGGTCAGTTGGGAACGACAGATATGTCCCGGGCGTTGGCCTGTTATCAGCTGTCAGCCGACAAAGGTAGCCCGCAGGGTAGCGACGGTGTGAAGCGCTTGGTTTCGCAAGGCTCAGACATAAAGGCCAGCCACTGCCTGTGAATTTCGCTGTGCAGATATAAACGTTGAAGAAGGGGGGCGCGAAGCCCCCGTTCTCTATTCGCGAAGTTGCTACACCTTCGTCCGAGGCACCGCCGGATTCGGCGTATCAATATGATCCAGCGCTCGCTCCACCAACAACCGAACCCCATCCGACATTCTGCTGATCGCCAGTGCTACGGAGCGCAGCGTGCCTTCCACATCGTCGGCCAGGTTGGCGGCGATGGCGCTGATGGACAGCAGGTCTTCCGAGGCGTTGGCCAGGAGGGCTTCGGTGTCGATGTCGGGGGAGACGGTGAAGAGGTTGCCTTTGCGCGGCTTGGGCTTCTCGCTGGGCGGCGGGGCGAAATGGTGGTTGAGGGCGCGTTCGGCGGCTTCGTGGAGTTTCTTCGAATCGAGAGATTCGTAGGGGGATGTGTCTTCGTGTTCTGGTGGATTTGGTGTTGGCTTGATCATTGATGTAGCTCCTGGAATTAAGAGACTGACACCGTTTCGCTTTGCACTTCGAAAGTGGTGGCAGCTGTGCGTTGGTGTGCAAGACCGATCCAGGAACCGGCAGACCCGAAGGTCTCCGACGCACAGCTGCCATAACGATCCGCGAGCATAGGAAAACGCTCGACGAATAGCCATAAGCAATTGCGCACCTGGATTCGGACTTGCACGTCCGTATCACCGATTTTGCGGCGACCAACAAAGACTATCGGCCGAGCGCAACGCTGCCTAGTTCACGAACACCCCCGCGTGTTGAAGGAAACGTCCGATAGCGTCGAGCGTAGAAACACCAAATCTTCCACGCTTTTAAACACACACGTTTCGTCAATGACTTGGTAGTCATCAGCGTCAAAAAGCGCGTCATCTTCTTCTAACGTATCGCGATGCTGTCGTTATCGTCTGAAGCCGCTACACTGCGCCGGCCGTTCACTTTTCTCATGAGGCTGTGCGCATGAAATTTCGTTTTCTTCTGTGGATGCTGGGTTTGTTGATGGGTAAGGCCAGCCGGACTAATCCTGCGTTTCAGCAGCAGTTGGGTGACAAGGAACTGGTGTTTCAGCTACAGACCCAGGACGGGAAGGTGGCGCGGCATTTCTTTGTGAAGGACCAGCGGATTACCAGCAAATCGGGTGTGTATGCCGAGCCGGCGTTTGCGATTGCGTTTAAAGATGCGGCGTATGGCTTTGCCACGATGCAGGCGAAGAACAAGCAGTTGGCGTTTATGACGGGGATTCAGGACAAGTCGATTCAGATCAAGGGCAACCCGGCGTTGGTGATGTGGTTTCAGGGGCTGACCAAGTATTTGAAGCCTAGGAAGGCTAAAGCCAAGGCGAAGGCTTGAGTGTTGGGTTGGGGCTGTGACGCAGAGCGTCACGGGATGCGTTACCACGCAGAGCGTGGGAACGATCAAGAGTTGAGTGTTTGACCCTGTGGTGATTCAGTTGGATCGGCGGGGGATTCATCGCGGGCAAGCCCGCTCCCACAGGGATCACCTCAATCCTGTGGGAGCGGGCTTGCCCGCGATGCTTTTAGGCCTGGCTGAATTGCGAAGCCAGTTCGCGCAGCAGGACTTCGGCTTCAAGCACTTTGGTGACCACGTCATTAGCCTTGTCGCGGCTCAGGCCGACGCGTTCGAGCAGGGCGTCGGGGATGTCTTCATCCGGGCCGGAGCCGATGCCGCGACCGCGCAGCAGGCGCACGGCCAGGCAGACGAGGTTCGGGTATTCGGCGTAGTCGCCGTCGTAGTGCGGGTCGTGTTGGAAGCGCAGGGCGGTGGCGAGTTCTTCGGGCATGTCCCAGTAGCGCATCAGCCATGAGCCGATCTGTTCGCGGCTGATGCCCAGCAGGTGTTGCTCGACATAGCTGTGGCACAGGTGCTGGTTGACTTCCAAGTGGCGGCAGATCAGCGAGAAGTGCGGCGGGAAGACGTGGGCCAGCAGCAAGTAGCCGAAGTTATGCAGCAGGCCGGCGAGGTAGGTCAGGCCGGCTTCCGGGCGCTGGGCGCGCGGCATGGCGCGGGTCAGGCCTTCGATGACGGCGGCGGTGTAGATTGACTGCTGCCAGTACGGCGTGGCGTGTTGCGGGTGGTCTTTGGGCAGGCTCAGGGTTTTGCCCAGGGCCAGGCCCAGTGCGAGGTTGATCACCAGGTCGAAACCCAGGACCCGCACGATCGCATCTTCCACCGAACGAATCTTGCCCGGCGAGGCGTAGTACGGCGACGCGGCCCAGCTGACGACTTGTGCCGCCAGCGCCGGGTCGGTTTCGACGACGCCGGTGATGTCGTCGATGGTGGCGTTGGGGTCGACGCGCAGCTTGATGATTTTCTGCGCGGTCTCGGCCAGCGGCGGAATCTCGATGGTCTCTTCCAGGCGTTGCTGGATGCGTCGTGCGGTGAACACTTGAACGGCCTGGGTGATTTCCTTGCGGTCATCGTCGGGGCGGTCGAGGTTGGGGCGGATGCTGGTCAGGTTCTCGCCGAAGTTGGCGGCGCTGGCCTTGGTCAGCATGGTCTTGAAATCTTCGCTGGTGATTTCCAGCAGCAGGCCCGGCTCGCCCGAGTTGATCAGCAACTTCGGTTCGCGCAGCAGGCTTTCTTCGTACAGGCACGGCGAACTGGTCAGCGCCGGCAGACCGGGCAGCAGGCTGAGGCTGTGTTTGCCGAGCATCTTCACCAGGCGTTCGGTGGGCACGGCAGTGAGGCGGCGGCCGGTCAGTTCGGCGAGGCGATTGAGGTCCAGCAATTGGCTTTGCGGGAACAGCACCATCAGCGCGCCAACGGCGTCATCCAGCAACACGGCTTGTACTTTGCGCGAGGCGTTCAGGCCGTGGTGGTCCAGCACTTCTTCGTAGGCAATCCCCAATTTGCCCAGCAGCAACCGAATAACAGACGGAGCGTGCAGGGGTTCTGGGGCGAGGGCAGCTTCAGTCATGGTCTGTATCCGTATTCAAACAATCGCAGGAGTATAACCAGCTTGTTTAAAAGCATCGTCCACAAACTGCGACGGTGCTCACACTTGGCCGTATTGCTGCCCATGGCGCAACCAGCGGTCGAGCAGCGGGCTGACGTGGTCCGGCCAGCGCTCCAGCAATGCCTGGGCGGCGTCGCGCACGGCGGGCAATAGATCGGCGTCGCGCATCAGGTCGGCGACCTTGAATTGCAGCAGGCCGGTCTGGCGCGTGCCGAGCATTTCGCCGGGGCCGCGCAGTTCGAGGTCTTTTTCGGCGATGACAAAACCGTCGTTGGTTTCACGCATGATACCGAGGCGCTGACGACCGATTTGCGACAGCGGCGGATGGTAGAGCAGCACGCAATGGCTGGCGGCGCTGCCTCGACCGACACGGCCGCGCAATTGGTGCAATTGCGCGAGGCCGAGGCGCTCGGGGTTTTCGATGATCATCAGGCTGGCGTTCGGGACGTCGACGCCGACTTCGATCACGGTGGTGGCGACCAGCAGTTGCAGGTTGCCGGCCTTGAATTCGGCCATCACGGCGGCTTTTTCCACCGGCTTCATGCGGCCGTGGATCAGCCCGACCTTCAACTCGCCGAGGGCGGCGGTGAGGTCTTCGTAAGTGGTTTCGGCGGCCTGACAGGTCAGCTCTTCCGATTCTTCAATCAGCGTGCACACCCAATAGGCCTGGCGCCCTTCAGCGCAGGCACCGCGCACCCGTTCGATGACTTCAACGCGCCGGGTGTCGGTGATCAACACGGTGTTGACCGGCGTTCGACCGGGCGGCAGTTCGTCGAGGATCGAGGTGTCGAGGTCGGCGTAGGCACTCATGGCCAGCGTCCGAGGAATCGGCGTGGCGGTCATGATCAGCTGATGTGGACACATGCGCCCACCGACACCTTTCTGCCGCAACGCCAGACGCTGCTGCACGCCGAAGCGGTGCTGTTCGTCGATGATCACCAGCGCGAGGTTCTTGAACTGCACTTCGTCCTGGAACAGCGCGTGGGTACCGACCACCATCGGCGTGCCGCTGGCGATCTGTTCCAGCGCGGCGACGCGGTTCTTGCCCTTGAGCTTGCCGGCCAGCCACGCGACTTCAATGCCCAGCGGTTCGAGCCAGCGCTTGAAGGTGATGAAGTGCTGCTCGGCGAGGATTTCGGTGGGTGCCATCAATGCGACTTGATAACCGGCTTCCAACGCCTGAAGCGCGGCGAGGGCGGCGACCACGGTTTTGCCCGCGCCGACGTCGCCCTGAATCAGGCGCAGCATCGGTTCGTGCTGGCTCAGGTCGTAAGCGATTTCGTTGCCGACTCGTTGCTGTGCGCCGGTGGGTGCGAAACCCAGATTGGCCAGGTACTTGGCCGGCAGCGTCGTGGCTTTCGGCATGGCGGGTGCGCGCAGGGAGCGCATGCTCTCGCGCAACCGTTGCTGGGACAGTTGATGGGTCAGCAGTTCTTCGAAGGCCAGACGGTGCTGCGCCCAGTGATGACCGAGGGCGAGTTCGTCGACGTCGGCATCGGCGGGCGGGTGATGCAGGTAGCGGATTGCGTCGGCCAGCGGCGCGAGTTGATAGTCCCGCGCCAGTTCGGTTGGCAGCCAGTCGGGCAGGCTGGTCGGGCCGAGCATTGTCAGGGTTTGCATGCACAGTTGGCGCAAACGCTGTTGGGTCAGGCCTTCGGTGAGCGGATACACCGGGGTCAGGGTTTCATCCACCGGCGGCGGTTCGTCGCCGGTAATGGCGCGGTATTCCGGGTGGTAGATTTCCAGTCCCGAAGCGCCGGGCCGGGCTTCGCCGTAGCAGCGAATCCGCGTGCCGCGTTTGAGGCCTTCTTTCTGTGCGTTGCTGAAATGGTAGAAGCGCAGGCTGAGCCCGCCGGTGCCGTCCTGCAGGCGTACAACGAGACTGCGGCGACGGCCCATGACCACGTCGGCGCCGCTGACGGTGCCTTCGATCACGGCGTCTTGCCCCGGTCGCAAATGGCCGATCGGGACCACACGGGTGCGGTCCTGATAGCGCAGGGGCAGGTGAAACAGCACGTCCTGAAGATTCTCCAGGCCGACCTTGGCCAGCTTCTCGGCCATGGCCTCGCCGACACCCTTGAGTGCCGTCACCGACACTTGCGACAACTCGGTCATGACAGCAACTTACGCCGCCACCACCGGCACGGACGGCTTGGCCACCGAGCACAGGCGAATGGAGTCAGCGAGGATTTCAATCGCCTTCGGACGCGGGAAGCTGGCGCGCCAGGCGATGGCCACGGTGCGGAACGGCACCGGCGGCGTCAGTGGGCGCACTTCGATCACGCCGGGGGCGTAGTGATGGCTATCGACGGCCGACAGCGGCAGGATCGAGATGCCGAGGCCGGACGCGACCATGTGGCGGATGGTTTCCAGAGAGCTGGATTCCACCGTGGTGTGCTTGGCGCCGTCGTTGCCTTTGGTCAGGGTCGGGCAGGCTTCCAGTACCTGATCGCGGAAGCAGTGGCCTTCGCCGAGCAGCAGCAAGCTCTTGTCGTTGAGCAGGCTGGCGTCGATGGAGTCTTTTTGTGTCCACGGGTGCTGGGCCGGCATCAGGACGTAGAACGGTTCGTCGTAGAGCGGCAGGGTCAGCACGTCGGCTTCGTTGAACGGCAGGGCGATGATGATCGCGTCGAGCTCGCCGTTGCGCAGTTTGTCGCGCAGCACGTGGGTGAAGTTTTCTTCGATGTACAACGGCATCTGCGGGGCGACCCGGTGCAGTTGCGGAATCAGGTGCGGGAACAGGTACGGGCCGACGGTGTAGATGGCGCCGACTTTCAGCGGGGCGGTCAGCTGATTCTTGCCGGCCTGGGCCAGTTCGCGGATGCCTTGGGCCTGTTCCAGGACTTTTTGCGCCTGGGCCACGATGCCTTCGCCGACCGGGGTCAGGCGCACGGCGCTCTTGCTGCGCTCGAAAATCAGCACACCGAGTTCGTCTTCAAGCTTTTTCACGCCCACCGACAGGGTCGGCTGACTGACGTGGCAACGCTCGGCCGCGTGGCCGAAATGCTGCTCTTGGGCGAGGGTAACGATGTAGCGTAATTCTGTGAGAGTCATAGCAAGCGTCCATGAAGTTGCGCGCCAAGCATAACGGCTGCAATCGATAGACGCACGTTATCAGAGTGAGTGTGTTGAGTGACACCGGGTAATGCAGGTTTGCCGCTGGCAGATACGCAAAAGGCACCTTTCGGGTGCCTCTATGCTGAGATCGCGGATCTTTGAAGTAAGGATGACCCTGTGGGAGCGGGCTTGCCCGCGATGAGGCCATCACATCCAACATCGTTGTTGACTGTTACATCGCTATCGCGGGCAAGCCCGCTCCCACAGTGTTTTGTATTACATCTTAACGTCGGCGTTTTTCCAGCGAGTACAGGAACGGTGCCGTGATTTCGATGGTGCCGTTGGTGAGCATGTCGGCCGGTGGCTTGGGCAGCGGTTGGGCGCGGCGGATCATTTCCAGGGTCGCCCGGTCCAGATCGGCAGTACCGGAGCGACCCACCAGTTCGAACGACAACACGTTGCCTTCACCATCCACGACGAAGCGCAGACGGTTGGTGCCTTCCTTGCCCCGCTGCTGCGCACTGGCCGGGTACTTTTTGTACTTGCCCAGGTGAGCAAGCAAAGTGCCTTCCCAGCTGGCTTTGGCAGCCTGCTGTGCGGGCGATGGACCCGGTGCCGGTTGTGCGGATTTCTCGGTCGGTGCCTGGGTCGGCTGCGCGTCGCTCGGTTTTTCCTCGGACGGTTTTTCCTTCGGCGGCTCCGGCTTTTTCTCCACAGGCTTGGGCGGTTGCGGCTTGGGCTTGGGTTTGACCGGCTTGGGCACGGCAATCTCGGCCTTCGGCGCTTCAGCGAGCTTCGGGATCGGCAGCTCTTCCACCGGGGCCGGTGGCTGTGGCGGTGTGACGACCTTGGGCGGTGCAGGCGGTGGCGGTGCCGGGACCGGTGCCAACTCGACCAGCATTGCCTGCGGCGGCAATTGGATCGGCGGGCGCGACGTCCAGTTCAGCGCCAGCGCGATGGCCAGTGCGTGAACGCCCAGCACCACGGCCAGGCTACCGCTGTAACGCGTCAGCTTATGGCGCGTCGTGGTCATTTCTTGACTGCCGACTCAAGCCCGACCAGGCCTACCTTCAGGTAACCGGCTGAACGCAGGTTGTCCATCACGCTCATCAGGTCGCCGTAATCCACGCCTTTATCGGCCTGGAAGAAGATCGTCGTGTCTTTCTTGCCCTTGGTCTTGGCGTCGAGTGTGGCGCCGAGTGCCTCGGCCTTCACTTCGTTTTCGCCGAGGAACAGGCGCTGGTCAGCCTTGACGCTCAGGAATACCGGCTTCTCCGGCCGTGGCGCCGGCTTGGCGGTGGAGGCGGGCAGGTCAACCTTGATGTCCACGGTGGCCAGCGGTGCTGCCACCATGAAGATGATCAACAGCACCAGCATCACGTCGATAAACGGCGTGACGTTGATTTCGTGGTTCTCGGCCAGATCGTCGTCTGCGCCTTCTTTCAAATGCAAGCCCATGGCTGATTACCCTACTTTGACCATGTGCGGTTGCGTGGAACGCTCGGTGGTCGGCAGGTGATCGAGGTCGCGGCTGACCAGCAGCAGGACTTCAGCCGAGGCATCGGACACTTGGGCCTTGTAACCGGCGATGGAGCGGGCGAAGACGTTGTAGATGACAACGGCCGGGATCGCGGCAACCAGGCCCAGCGCGGTCGCCAGCAGGGCTTCGGCGATGCCGGGAGCCACAACAGCGAGGTTGGTGGTCTGGGTTTTGGCGATGCCGATGAAGCTGTTCATGATGCCCCACACGGTACCGAACAGACCCACGAACGGCGCGGTGGAACCGATGGTGGCGAGGACGCCGGTGCCGCTGCTCATGTTGCGACCGCAGGCGGCCACCAGGCGCTCGAGACGGAAGGCAACGCGTTCCTTGATGCCTTCTTTCTCGCGGCTGTTGACCGACAGGCGCATTTCTTCCAGGGCGTCGTGGACCAGCAGGTTGGCGAGGGTGCCTTCCTTGGTCGCCGAAGCGCTGGCTTCTCTGAGCGTGGTGGCTTTTTTCAGGTGGACGATTTCGGTGCGCAGACGACGCTTGGCGCCCATCAGCTCCAGGCCCTTGGCGATCCAGATCGTCCAGGTGATGATCGAGGCAATGGCCAGGCCGATCATCACGATTTTTACGATGATGTCGGCGTTCTGGTACATGCCCCATGGCGACAGGTCGTGGGCCATGCCCAGGGTGTTGTCGGCTTCGAGCACTTCAGGAACGTCTGCTGCATCGACAGCTTGAACCGGATCGGTCGCGGCAGGAGTGGCGGCCGGGGCTGCGTGATCGGCTGGCGCGGGGGCTACGGCGGCGGCCGGAGTGGCTGGCGCTTGTGCATCAGCGAAGGCGGCGGTCGGCGCCAGCATCACGCTCAGCAACAGAGCGGCCACTGCACTCCAGGCGCGAGGGCGTTTGGTTGGCGAAGCGGGGAATTGATTGCGTGTCATGCTGGCCGGACCTGAGAGAATAAAGACGGTGAGTGTTCTTCCAGGCCTCGAGGGGCCGAGAACAAAAGTGGCGTGCATTATTGCAAGTAATTCTTGTTAACAAAAGTAATAGAGTCTCTTTTTTTCCTGCATTGCTAGCCGCTCGTCCTGTACCGGCGGTAGTCTGTGGCTTTCCGATGGGAGTTTTCTGATGTCCGCACCCTCTGTTCTGATCGCCGGTTGCGGTGATGTCGGCAGCCGCTTGGCCACCCAACTGCTGGTTTCGGGGTGGGAGGTTCACGGCTTGCGGCGTGATGTCTCGCGCTTGCCCGAGGGTGTGATTGGCGTGGCCGGCGACTTGTTCAACAAGGATTGCCCCGCGACCTGGCCAATCGGTGCGGTGGATTACCTGGTGTATTGCGCGGCTGCGACCGATCACGATGAAGCCGGTTACCGCGCCGCTTATGTCCAGGGTTTGAAGCATGTGCTGGAGTGGCTGGACGACTATGGGCAGGCACCTAAACGCCTGTTGTTCGTATCCAGCAGCAGTGTGTACGGCCAGCAGCAAGGTGAATGGATCGATGAGACTTCGCCAGCTGCAGCGGTCGGCTATTCCGGGCAGGTGATGCTTGAAGCCGAGCAAGTGGCCCTGAACAGTGGCATCCCGGCCAGTATCGTGCGCTTGACCGGCATCTACGGCCCGGGCCGTGAATGGTTGCTGACTCAGGTTCGCCGCGGTTATCGCGTGGTGACCGAGCCGCCGTTGTACGCCAACCGCATCCATGCCGACGACGCAGCCGGGCTGCTGGCGTGTCTGCTTGAAGCGGACCACCGCGGCGTGGCGCTGGATGATGTGTACATCGGCGTCGACGATGCGCCGGCAGCGCTGGCGGATGTGGTGGGCTGGTTGCGCGAATATCTGGGTGTGACCGAATGGGCAGAAGACGCCAGCGTGCGCCGCACCGGCAGCAAGCGTTGCAGCAACGCCCGGGCGAAGACGTTGGGCTGGACGCCGAAGTATCCGAGTTATCGCGAGGGTTATGCCGCGATCCTTGAGGGCCAGGGCTAACGCCACATACAACTGTGGGAGCGGGCTTGCCCGCGATGGCGGCGTAACAGTCAACCTGGATGTTGAATGTTATGACCTCATCGCGGGCAAGCCCGCTCCCACAGGGTTATCTTTTGGCTTCAGATCCGGGTTACTGCTTTTCCAGCACCCACTTGCGATCACCCGGCGTGAACGAAGGCATCTCGTCCGCCTGTGCCGCGTTCATCGTCTGGAAAATCTCCAGTTCGTCACCCTTGCGAGCGAAGATCCAGGTATTGCCCTGACCGTTCAACTGCAACCAGATATTGTCGTTGCCGCCGCTCATCGACGCGCAATCACCGGCCAGGCACAGGGCATAGCGGTCTGCGCCGGGCAGGCCGGCAACCTGGCCGTCCGCCTGGAATTGCACGGTATTGCCTTCGCCGGGGCCGCTGACGATTTTCCAGCTGCCGCCCATGTAGGCCGAGTACAGCGAACGTTCGAAGCTCGCGCCAATCGGTGCGCCCTCCGGAACCTGAATCTGCGCGCGGTCGAAGACTTGCGCAGGCTCATTGTCACTGGCGATCTGGCTCAGTCGCTTGCCGTCACGCTTCAGCTCGCTGGCGGAGCTGCCATAAAAGTCGACTTTCCAGGCGCCGGACTGTTCGCCCAGCAGCTTGCCTTCGACATTTTCAAATCCGTTGGTGTAGCGGGCCTGTCCGGCCTTGGTGTTGATGTCCCATTCCAGGTTCGGGCCATAGGCCTGGAGCGCTTCACGCAGGGGGCCGCCTTTGGCTGCAGCGTCGATCGCCACCTGATTGATCCAGGTGCCGCTGACGTCACGGTCGGCAGGGTTGCTGGCACAACCGCCCAAGAGTAGGGCGACCAGCGAGAGAGCTAGCGCTTGGCGCATGGTGGAATCCTTTCAAAACAAGATCGGCGCAGCCTTTTGGGGCTGCGCCGTGCGTATTACTCGATGACCAGAATGGCGTCCATCTCAACCTGCGAACCCTTTGGCAGGGCAGCCACGCCGATGGCGGCGCGGGCAGGGTAAGGCTGGTCAAAGTACTTGCCCATGATCTCGTTGACCTTGGCGAAGTGGCTCAGGTCGGTGAGGAAGATGTTCAGTTTGACGATGTCCTTGAACGAACCGCCAGCCGCTTCGGCCACGGCCTTGAGGTTCTCGAACACCTGGACGGTCTGGGCTTCGAAGCCTTCAACCAGTTCCATGGTTTTTGGGTCCAGAGGAATTTGACCCGACATGTAAACAGTGTTGCCAGCCTTGATCGCCTGGGAGTAAGTACCGATGGCGGCCGGGGCCTTGTCGCTGGTGATAACAGTCTTGGTCATGAATGACTCCTTGTAATAGTGGGCTTTACGCACGCATGCGGGTGATGCGAATCACACCGGTCAAGGCACGCAGTTTCTTGATCACGCGAGCCAGGTGCACACGGTCGTGCACGCTGACCACCAGTTGGACCACGCTGATACGACCGTCGCGTTCGTCCATGCTGATTTTTTCTATGTTGCCGTCGGCCGCATTGACGCTGCTGGCCAGCAGCGCGATCAGGCCGCGCTGGTGTTCCAGTTCGACGCGCAACTCGACGTTGAATTCGCCGGTGACATCCTTGGCCCACGAGAGCTGGATGCATTTTTCCGGGTTGTGGCGGATTTCGCTGATGTTGCGGCAGTTGTCCAGGTGCACGACCATGCCTTTGCCCGCTGACAGGTGACCGACAATCGGGTCGCCCGGGATCGGTGTGCAGCACTTGGCGTAGCTGAGTACCAGACCTTCGGTGCCGCGAATCGCCAGCGGGCCTTCCGGGCTTGGCAGCTGCTCGCCTTCGCCAAGCAGGCGGCGGGCGACCACATAAGCCATGCGATTGCCCAGGCCGATGTCTTCGAGCAGGTCTTCGATCAGTTCCAGGCGGTACTCGGCAAGCATCGCCGTGACGCGCTCGGGATGGATTTTTTCCAGCGAACTGTCGAAGCCGTTCAGCACCTTGTTCAGCAGGCGTTCGCCGAGGCTGATGGATTCGGAGCGGCGTTGCAGTTTCAGCGCATGGCGGATGTGCGTACGCGCCTTGCCGGTGACCACAAAGTTGAGCCAGGCCGGGTTCGGACGTGCGCCGGGGGCGCTGACGATCTCGACCGTGGAGCCGCTTTGCAGCGGTTCGGACAGCGGTGCGAGACGACGATTGATCCGACAGGCGATGCAGCTGTTGCCCACGTCGGTATGCACCGCGTAAGCGAAGTCGACCGCCGTGGAGCCTTTGGGCAGCTCCATGATCCGGCCTTTGGGCGTGAACACGTAGACCTCGTCCGGGAACAGGTCGATCTTCACGCTTTCGATGAATTCCAGCGAGTTGCCGGCGCGTTGCTGCATTTCGAGCACGCCTTTGACCCACTGGCGGGCGCGGGCATGCGTGCCTTTTGGCTGTTCGTCGCCGCTGGATTTGTACAGCCAATGGGCGGCGATGCCGTTGTTGGCCATCTCTTCCATTTCACGGGTGCGGATCTGGATCTCGATCGGTACACCGTGCATGCCGAACAGCGTGGTGTGCAGCGACTGGTAGCCGTTGGCCTTGGGGATTGCGATGTAATCCTTGAAGCGCCCCGGCAACGGTTTGTACAAATTATGCACAGCACCCAACACGCGGTAGCAGGTGTCGACCTTGTCGACGATGATCCGGAACGCGTAGACGTCCATGATCTCGTTGAAGGCCCGACGCTTGCCGCGCATTTTCTTGTAGATGCCGTAGAGGTGTTTCTGGCGACCGCTGACCTCGCCCTGAATGCCGTCGATGGCCAGGCAGTGGCTGAGGGACTCTTCGATCTTGTTGACGATTTCCTTGCGGTTGCCCCGGGCGCGTTTGACGGCCTGGTTGATCCGCGCGGAACGCATCGGGTGCATGGCCTTGAAGCCGAGGTCTTCGAACTCTATGCGGATGGCGTGCATGCCCAGCCGGTTGGCGATGGGCGCATAGATTTCCAGGGTTTCCTTGGCGATCCGCCGGCGCTTTTCGCCGGACAGCACTTCCAGGGTCCGCATGTTGTGCAGGCGGTCGGCCAGTTTGACCAGGATCACGCGAATATCGCGCGCCATGGCCATCGCCATTTTCTGGAAGTTTTCGGCCTGGGCTTCGGCTTTGGTCTCGAAGTTCATCTGGGTCAGTTTGCTGACCCCGTCGACCAGTTCGGCCACGGTTTCGCCGAACTGCGCTTGCAGCGCTTCCTTGGCAATACCGGTGTCTTCGATCACGTCATGCAGCATTGCGGCCATCAAGCTCTGATGGTCCATGTGCATGTCGGCAAGAATATTCGCCACTGCAAGAGGATGCGTGACGTACGCCTCACCGCTACGGCGGCGTTGACCGTCGTGGGCTTGTTCGGCGTAGAAGTACGCTCGGCGGACCAGGTTGACCTGGTCCTTGCCGAGATAGGTCGATAAGCGATCGGCGAGGGCGTCTATGCTCGGCATGATAATTCCTGCCGTTCGCTGTGACCCCGCGCCGTGCTACGTCGACCAGGCATGGCTTAGACGGCCTCGTTGGACTCGTCCTCGAACGCTGCGAACAGCGGTTCGTCTTCGACGATTTCAGCGTTGGCGATGAACTCGTAGCTCATCAGGCCTTCCGCGATTTCGCGCAGGGCTACAACGGTAGGCTTGTCGTTTTCCCACTGAACCAGGGGCTCTTTGCCGCCGGTGGCCAGTTGACGGGCACGCTTGGTAGAGAGCATGACCAGCTCAAAGCGGTTTTCCACGTGTTCTAGGCAGTCTTCAACGGTTACGCGGGCCATGGTATTCCTCGGAGCGAATGCAATATGCGCGCTGCCCGGTTGGGCGAGCGGACTCAACAGTTTAAAAAATCACCAGCGATTAGGGAAGCGCTGATTTTTTGACCAGACCCTTCAACGCGCTGCAAGTACCAATGTAAAGCCCTTGCAGCAGTTTTGGGAAGAGCTGATTAGCCGAGCAATTCGGCCAAAAGTTTTCCGTTACGCTGCTGCTGACGCTTCTGATGCAGCTGATTGGCACGGAAAATCGCCTTCAGATCATGCAGTGCGTGAGCGAAATCGTCGTTGATGATCAGGTAGTCGTAGTCGACATAGTGGCTCATCTCGCTGACGGCTTCGCGCATCCGGCCGTCTATGATCTCGTCACTGTCTTGGCCACGGTTGGTCAGGCGCTGATGCAAGGCTTGAAGCGACGGCGGCAGAATGAAGATCGAACGCGCCTGAGGCATCAGCTTGCGCACCTGCTCGGCACCTTGCCAGTCGATTTCCAGAATCAGGTCGTGGCCTGCGTCCAGGGTCTGTTGCAGGTGGCTTTGCGAGGTGCCATAGAGGTTGCCGAACACTTCGGCGCGCTCCAGGAAGTCCCCGTGCTCGATCATCTTCACGAACTCTTCGCGCGTGACGAAGTTGTAGTTCACGCCATTCACTTCACCGGGACGCATGGCGCGGGTGGTGTGGGAGACCGAGACGCGGATCTCTTGATCATCGTCGGTCAGGGCCTTGACCAGACTGCTCTTGCCCGCGCCCGAAGGCGCGGAAATGATGTACAGGGTGCCGGTGCTGTGGGTCATGTCGGGGTTGCCTTACTCAATATTCTGCACTTGTTCACGCATCTGCTCGATCAACACTTTGAGGTTGACCGCAGCCTGGGTGCTGCGCGGGTCGAAGGCTTTGGAGCCCAGTGTGTTGGCTTCGCGGTTGAGTTCCTGCATCAGGAAGTCCAGGCGCCGTCCAGCAGCGCCACCGGATTTGAGGACCCGGCGAACTTCGATGATGTGAGTGCTCAGGCGATCCAGTTCTTCGGCCACATCGCTCTTTTGCGCGAGCAGGACCATTTCCTGCTCCAGTCGCTGCGGGTCCAGATCGGCCTTCATGTCGGCGAAGCGGTCGAGGACTTTCTGGCGCTGTGTGGCAAGCATCTGCGGGACCAGTTCGCGCAGGGTGACGACGTCTTCTTCAATGGCGGTCAGGCGATCGTTGATCAGCCGTGCCAACTCCGCGCCTTCGCGTTCGCGGCCGGCCTTGAGTTCTTTCAGGCCTTCGTTGAACAGCGCCAGCGCTTCGGCATTCAGGGCTTGCGGGTCGGTGGCGTCGCCTACCAGCACGCCTGGCCAGGCCAGCACTTCCAGCGGGTTGAGCGGCGCAGGATTTTTGATCAGGCTGGCAATCGTCTCGGCGGCGGCGACCAGTTGTGCGGCGCGCTCGCGGTCCACTTGCAGGGGTTTGTCGGTGTTTTCTTCGGTGAAGCGCAGGGTGCATTCAAGCTTGCCCCGGGAGATTCCCTGGCGCAGGGCTTCGCGGACCGCACCTTCGAGGTCGCGAAACGACTCCGGCAGGCGCAAGTGCGGCTCCAGGTAGCGGCTGTTGACCGAGCGCAGTTCCCAGCTCAGGGTGCCTTGGGTGCCGGCTTTTTCAACGCGGGCGAAGGCGGTCATGCTGTGCACCATGGAGGTACCTCGCAAGTCGGGTCAATGCGTTACCAAGGGTGTCGCAGACCCGATATCTGTGAATTAAAGCCGACAGGCAGCAAAGGCGCAGGATTGTAGCGCAGTGGGGCGGATGCGCCCAAACACACGCTGTGACAAAAGGCGGCAGGCCGTCGGTAAAGCGCTGTTCAGGGCCTTCGGTCGTCGGCCAAATTTTTTAGAAGTGCCCAGTCGTGGCCGACGGCTCTATAATGCTCCGCAGTTTTCCGTCCCCGTACAGGTATTCCCTATGAAACGTCCAAGTGGTCGCGTTGCCGATCAGCTCCGCTCGATCCGCATTACCCGCAACTACACCAAACACGCCGAGGGTTCTGTACTGGTCGAGTTCGGTGACACCAAAGTCATCTGCACCGTCAGCGTCGAAAACGGCGTGCCGCGTTTCCTCAAAGGTCAGGGCCAAGGCTGGTTGACCGCCGAGTACGGCATGCTGCCGCGCGCCACCGGCGAGCGTAACCAGCGTGAAGCGAGCCGTGGCAAGCAAGGCGGCCGTACCCTGGAAATCCAGCGTTTGATCGGTCGTTCCCTGCGCGCGGCGCTGGACATGTCCAAGCTGGGCGATGTGACCCTGTATGTCGACTGCGACGTGATCCAGGCTGACGGCGGCACCCGTACCGCGTCCATCACCGGTGCCATGGTTGCGCTGGTCGATGCCTTGAAAGTGATCAAGAAGCGCGGCGGCCTGAAAGGCGGCGACCCGCTCAAGCAAATGATCGCTGCCGTTTCGGTGGGTATGTATCAGGGCGAACCAGTGCTCGACCTCGACTACCTGGAAGACTCGGCTGCCGAGACCGACCTCAACGTGGTGATGACCAGTACTGGCGGTTTCATCGAAGTTCAGGGCACTGCCGAAGGCGCACCGTTCCAGCCTGAAGAGCTGAACGCTATGCTGGAACTGGCGAAGAAAGGCATGAACGAGATCTTCGAACTGCAGAAGGCTGCACTGGCCGACTGATTGGACCCGCACCAGACAAGGAGGACGGTATGAGTGACGAGCAACAGCTGCTTCCCACGCCGAGCAAAGAAGTTCGGCAGTGGGCAATGTTTTGTCACTTGTCCGCCTTGCTGGGGATCTGGATTCCGTTCGGCACGCTGATCGGCCCGCTGATTCTCTGGCAGATGAAACGTGAGATGGACCCCTTCGTCGATGCGCAGGGCAAGGAGGCGCTGAACTTTCAGATCACCGTCGCCATTGCCTCCACTATCTGCTTCCTGTTGATGGTGGTGATCGTGGGGTTCTTCCTGTTCGGTCTGGTGGCGATTGGCGCGTTGGTGCTGACGATTATTGCGGGCGTGAAGGCCAACGAAGGTTTTCCTTATCGCTATCCGTTCACCTGGCGGTTGATCAAGTAACGAGCTGGCATCCCCGTTGGAAGTTGCAGCAAACAACGCTTTAAAACAAATGCCCTGACTTGTCGGGGCATTTGTATTTTTGTAATTCAATTAACTTATCCAGTCTGTACCGTCGGTGATATCGGCGATCACCAGAGGCCACAAGTATTTACCCACTATCGCTCTTACATCTTTAGTCACAACTGCAGTGCCTCAACACTGGCTATGTCCTTGGCAATGGGACTTGGCGATTGATAAAGTTGCCCCAAGTAATATTCCTCCAGAAATATTTCGATATATTCAGGCCATCGAAGGTCCTTGAATTTAAATGCAATCAGTGTTGAGAACTTCAGCCGATTCAAGAGGCGTGCTCAGGTAAAAAGTTCGCCTCTGAATATATAGCCAAGAATAATCCCAATGATTCAGCTCGATTTTTATGGAACGCTTGTGGCTGCCTCCTTAGTGCTTTTGCTGGGGCGCGGTCTTGTTACACGTGTTGGTTTTCTGCGCAATTACAATATCCCCGAGCCAGTAGCCGGCGGTCTCGTGGTTGCCCTGGTTCTCCTGGTATTGCGAACTCTGGAGATTGAAGTCCGCTTCGATACTTCACTGCAAACTCCCTTGATGCTGGCGTTTTTCGCCACCATCGGCTTGAGTGCAGACTTCGCCAGCCTGAAGAAGGGAGGTCGCGTCGTGGGGATATTCCTACTGGCGGTCACCGGACTTCTGGTGGTGCAGAACGCCATGGGCATCGGCCTCGCCAAAATGCTGGGGCTCGATCCGTTGATGGGGCTGCTGACGGGCTCGATCACCTTGGCGGGCGGCCACGGTACGGGCGCAGCATGGGGGGCGGTATTCAGGGAGAGATACGGTTTGGCTTCCGCCTCTGAGCTGGCGATTGCTTCTGCGACGTTTGGTCTGGTGCTGGGTGGCTTGATTGGTGGCCCGGTTGCGCGCCTGCTGATCAAGCGTGTTCAGGTGCCCGGCTGCAACAACCAGGAAGCACCGCGGTTGCCAAAAGGTTTTGAACAGCCGAACAAAGAGCGTTCGATTACGCCATTTTCGTTTATCGAGACCCTCGCTCTGATCGCGGTCAGTCTATTGGCCGGCAATCTGCTGAATGGCGTACTGCAAGGGACTGCCTTTGAGTTGCCGACGTTTGTGTGCGTCTTGTTCGTGGGGGTGGTTTTACGCAACGGGCTTTCAGCGCTTGGCTTGTATCAGGTGTTTGAGCGTGAAGTCTCGGTGTTGGGGAATGTCAGCCTGTCGCTGTTTCTGGCGATCGCCCTGATGTCGCTCAAGCTGTGGGATCTGGCCTCTCTGGCCTTGCCGTTCTTCATCATCCTGGCGGTGCAAACGTTGGTCATGGCGCTGTTCGCGATTTTCGTGACATTCAGGGTTATGGGCAGTAACTACGATGCGGCAGTGCTGGCGGCGGGGCACTGTGGTTTTGGGCTGGGTGCCACGCCTACTGCCATCGCTAACATGCAAGCGGTGACACAACGCTACGGACCTTCGCAGATAGCGTTTCTGGTAGTGCCAATGGTGGGGGCTTTCTTCATCGACATCATTAATGTGATCGTGATCAAGTTGTACCTTGCGCTGCCGTTCTTTGTCGCTGTTTGAGGTGTGAGCCACATTCAGCGAGCGTTCCCCCCCTTTGACTGGCGCATAAAAAATGCCCGTATCTTGCGATACGGGCATTTTTTTTTCGGTCGACAGCGACACGGCGCTTAGATGGTTAGCGTCCAGTCGTAGTCCACGATCAGCGGTGCATGCTGCGAGAACCGTGGCTGACGTGGCAGACGTGCGCTGCGAACAAAGCGGCGCAGACCCGGGGTCAGCAACTGGTAGTCGAAACGCCAGCCCAGGTTGAGCATCTCAGCCTGTTCGTTATCTGGCCACCAGCTGTACTGGTCGCCTTCACGGCTGACTTCGCGCAGGGCATCAACATAACCCATATTGCCGACAATCTCGTCCATCCAGGCACGCTCAGGTGCCAGGAAGCCCGGGGATTGCTGGCTGTCGCGCCAGTTCTTGATATCCAGCTTTTGTTGCGCCACGTACAGCGAGCCACAGTAAATGTACTCGCGACGTTTGCGCCGCTGTTTATCCAGATAACGGGCGAAATCGTCCATTAGCTTGAACTTCTGGTTCAAGTCTTCATCGCCGTTCTGCCCCGAAGGGAGCAGCAAGGTCGCGATGCTGACCTTGTCGAAATCGGCTTGCAGGTAACGCCCGTAGCGGTCGGCCGTCTCGAAGCCGAGACCGCTGATGACTGCCTTCGGTTGCAACCGCGAATACAAAGCCACGCCACCTTGGGCGGGGACTTCGGCATCGCAGGCATAAAGGAAGTAGCCATCCAGTTGGAAGGCTGGATCGTCCAGTTCAAAGGCGGAGGCGCGGGTGTCCTGCAGGCAGATGACGTCGGCATTCTGTGCTTGCAGCCAACTGAGCAAACCACGCTCGACTGCAGCCTGAATACCATTGACGTTCACACTGATGATCCGCATAAATGGCCCCAAAAATCGCGTGCGTGTATGATACACGGCGTCAACCTAATTAGCTAAATCCGTGGTATTTGGGGTTTTTTGCATGCAAGCGTATCAGCGCGATTTCATTCGTTTTGCCATCGATCGCGGCGTTTTGCGCTTCGGTGAGTTCACCCTGAAGTCCGGGCGTACCAGTCCTTACTTCTTCAATGCCGGCCTGTTCAACTCGGGTTCGGCACTTGCACAGCTGGGTCGCTTCTACGCGGCAGCCATCGTCGAGAGCGGCATTTCGTTCGACGTGCTGTTTGGCCCGGCCTACAAAGGCATCCCGTTGGCGGCGACCACTGCGGTGGCACTGGCTGAACATCATGACCGTGATCTGCCATGGTGCTTCAATCGCAAAGAAGCCAAGGCCCACGGCGAAGGCGGTAGCCTGGTCGGTGCACCGCTGACCGGCGATGTGTTGATCATCGATGACGTGATCACTGCAGGGACCGCGATTCGTGAGGTGATGCAGATCATCGCTTCCCAGGACGGCGCCAAGGCCAAGGGCGTGCTGATCGCCCTGAACCGTCAGGAGCGTGGCAACGGCGAGTTGTCGGCAATCCAGGAAGTCGAGCGTGACTTCGGTATCCCTGTCATCAGCATTGTGTCGTTGAACCAGGTGCTGGAATTCCTGGCAGACGATCCGCAGCTCAAGCAGCATTTGCCTGCCGTAGAAGCCTACCGCGCCCAATTCGGCGTCTAGCACTGACCTGTAGGAGCAAGGCTTGCCCGCGATTGATACGCCGTGGTGTCTCTGATGCACCGCGTTATCGTTCATCGCGGGCAAGCCTTGCTCCTACAGGGATCGCAGGCAAAAAAAGACCCCGCTCAGCCAGGCTGAGCGGGGTCTTTTTGTATTCGCAATCGCTTAAGGGCGCTTGCGATTGCTGATCAAGGTGCCCACGCCGGTATCGGTGAAGATTTCCAGCAGGATCGCGTTAGGCACGCGACCATCGATGATCAGCGAGCTGCCCACGCCGCCTTGCACCGCTTCCAGCGCGCAACGGATTTTCGGCAGCATGCCGCCGTAGATGGTGCCGTCGGCGATCAGATCGTCGACCTGTTGGGTGGTCAGGCCGGTCAGGACCGTCCCCGATTTGTCCATCAGGCCAGCGATGTTGGTCAGCAGCATCAGCTTTTCAGCTTTCAGTGCTTCGGCAACTTTACCGGCCACCAGGTCAGCGTTGATGTTGTACGACTCACCGTTGGCGCCGACGCCAATCGGCGCGATCACCGGGATGAAGTCACCTTTGACCAGCAGGTTCAGCAGGTCAGTGTTGATGCCGACCACTTCGCCGACGTGGCCGATGTCGATGATTTCCGGCTGGGTCATCTCTGGGGTCTGGCGGGTGACGGTGAGCTTCTTCGCACGAATCAGCTCGGCGTCTTTACCGGTCAGGCCGATGGCGCTGCCGCCGTGACGGTTGATCAGGTTGACGATGTCCTTGTTGACCTGGCCGCCCAACACCATTTCCACCACGTCCATGGTCGCGGCGTCGGTGACGCGCATGCCATCGACAAAGTGGCTTTCGATCGACAGGCGCTTGAGCAGGTCGCCGATTTGCGGGCCGCCACCGTGAACCACCACCGGGTTGATACCCACGGCTTTCATCAACACGATGTCGCGGGCGAAGCCGGTTTTCAGCTCCTCGCTTTCCATCGCGTTACCGCCGTATTTGATCACCAGTGTCTTGCCGACATAGCGGCGAATATAAGGCAGCGCTTCGGACAGGACCTTGGCGGTGTTGGCGGCGGCTTCGCGTTCGAGGGTCATTCAGGGCTCCGGGTGAATCAGAACGGTAGTTGGAGATCAGGTGCAACACGCTTCAACTGGACATGGAAGACGTCCTTGATGCGCTGCAATTCAGCCTCGTCATCGGCCTCGAAGCGCAGCACCAGCACCGGTGTGGTGTTGGATGCGCGCACCAGGCCCCAGCCTTTGGCGTAGTCGACTCGCACGCCGTCGATGGTGGTCAGGTCAGCGCCTTCGCCCCACGTCGCATCGTGCAATGCATCAATGATGCTGAATTTGCTCTCTTCGGTCACATGGATATTGATTTCCGGCGTAGAAATATCGTTCGGGAAGGTCGCAAACAGCTCTTCGGCCGATGATTTTTCCTTGCTGAGGATCTCCAGCAACCGCGCGGCGCTGTAAATGCCGTCGTCGAAACCGAACCAGCGCTCCTTGAAGAAGATGTGCCCGCTCATTTCGCCGGCCAGCAGTGCGCCGGATTGTTTCATTTTCTTTTTGATCAACGAATGACCGGTCTTCCACATTAGCGGCCGACCACCGTATTCCTTGATCAGCGGAACCAGGCGGCGGGTGCATTTGACGTCGAAGATGATTTCCGCGTCCGGGTTGCGCGCTACAACGTCGCGGGCGAACAGCATCAGCAGGCGGTCCGGGTAGACGATGCTGCCGGTGTTGGTCACCACGCCAACGCGGTCGCCATCGCCGTCGAAGGCCAGGCCCAGGTCGGCGTTGGTTTCCTTGACCTTGGCGATCAGGTCCACGAGGTTTTCAGGCTTGCCCGGGTCCGGGTGGTGGTTGGGGAAGTTGCCGTCGACTTCGCAGAACAGCGGGATGACTTCGCAGTTCAGCGCTTCGATCAGTTGCGGGGCGATCACGCCGGCCGCGCCGTTGCCGCAGTCCACGACGACTTTCAGGCGGCGGGCCAGTTTGATGTCCTGGACGATTTCGGTGTTATAGCGGTCGAGGATGTCGACCTTGGTGACGCTGCCTTTGCCGCTGCTCAGGTTGTTGGTCTTGAGGCGGTCGTGCAGGGCCTGGATCTGTTCGTTGGCCAGTGTATCGCCGGCGATGACGATCTTGAAGCCGTTGTAGTTCGACGGGTTGTGGCTGCCGGTCAACATCACGCCGGACTTGCCCGCCAGCACGTTGGCGGCGTAATACAGCGCCGGCGTTGGTACCAGGCCAACGTCGCTGACCTGGCAGCCGGCGTCGACCAACCCCTTGATCAGTTGCTCGACCAGTTCCGGGCCAGACAGGCGGCCGTCACGGCCAACCGAAACATTGGGTTCGTCCTGAGCCAGGCTTTGGGCGCCGATGGCACGGCCGAGCCAGTAGGCCGTTTCAGCATTCAGAAATTCCGGGACGGTGCCGCGGATATCGTAGGCGCGGAAAATGCTGTCGGGGAACTTGGGGGCGATGTGGGCTGGGCTGTTCATCTGTGGAAATGCTCCATCTCGAAAGTGGCTGGACAGACCGGCGAATCATTCGTCGGCAGGCTCAAACTGAAGGGTATGACGGTGTTTTCCACAGAGAGTTCGTGGTGCGAAAAGGCCATGCCAGTGATGTCAGCGGTGATTTGGCCGGCCAATGCCTTGATTTTCAGCGGTAAACCTTCCAGATGAATGTTCAACTTTCAGAGCAAATGGGGCGAGGGAGCAAGTCCCTCACCATCCTGTTGCCTGTTTTTTGATCAGTGGCTACCGGAGTGACCGAAACCGCCCGTGCCGCGCTGGGTTTCGACGAATTCTTCGACCATCTCGAAATGCGCTTGCACCACAGGTACCAGAACCAGCTGGGCCAGACGCTCGCCAATGACCATGGTGAAATCGGTCTGGCCACGGTTCCAGCAGGACACCATCAATGGGCCTTGGTAATCGGAGTCGATCAAGCCGACCAGGTTGCCCAGCACGATGCCGTGCTTATGGCCCAGGCCAGAGCGCGGCAGGATCAGTGCCGCCAGGCCCGGGTCGCCGATGTAAACCGACAGGCCGGTCGGGATCAGCACGGTTTCACCCGGCTTGATCACGATGTCTTTTTCCAGCATGGCGCGCAGGTCGAGGCCGGCGGAGCCTGGGGTGGCGTATTGCGGCAGCGGGAATTCAGTACCGATGCGAGGGTCGAGGATCTTGGCTTGCAAAGCGTGCATGTAAATTAAACCTGGTTCAGACGTTCGGCGATAAAAGTGATCAGCTGGCGAGCAATCTTGCTCTTGCTGGTCTGGGCGAAAAGTGTGGCGTGAAGCTCACGGTCGATCACGCTGCAGGCGTTTTCTTCGCTGTTGAAGCCAATGCTCGGGTTGGCGACGTCGTTGGCGACGATCAAATCGAGGTTTTTGTCTTTCAACTTGCGGGCAGCGTAATCGAGCAGGTGTTCGGTCTCGGCGGCAAAACCGACACTGAACGGGCGGTCGGGGCGTGTGGCGATGGTGGCCAGGATGTCCGGGTTGCGCACCATTTGTAGCAACAAGCCGTCGCCGTTCGTAGGGTCTTTCTTGAGTTTCTGTGGGGCGACCACTTCCGGACGGTAGTCCGCGACCGCTGCCGAGGCGATGAACAGGTCGCAAGGGATCGCGGCTTCGCACGCGGCGAGCATGTCGCGGGCACTGACTACGTCAATGCGCGTAACGCGATCCGGCGTTGGCAGGTGCACCGGGCCGGTGATCAAGGTCACGCGGGCGCCGGCTTCCACCGCGGCTTCGGCCAGGGCGAAACCCATTTTTCCGGAGCTGTGGTTGGTGATGTAGCGCACCGGGTCGATGTTTTCCTGGGTCGGGCCGGCGGTGATCAGTACGTGCTTGCCAGTCAGCGCCTGGCGCTGGAAACAGTCCGCCGCGCACTGCGCGAGGTCGGTGGCTTCGAGCATACGGCCCAGGCCAACGTCGCCACAGGCCTGGCTGCCGGAGGCCGGACCGAAGGTTTTGATGTCGCGGCTTTCGAGGATTTGCAGGTTGGCCTGGGTCGCCGGATCGCGCCACATGGCCTGGTTCATCGCCGGGGCAACGGCGACCACGGCGTCGGTGGCCAGCACCAGCGTGGTCAACAGGTCGTTGGCGATGCCTTGGGCCAGGCGCGCGATCAGGTCGGCGGTCGCCGGGGCGATCAGCACCAGGTCTGCCCATTTGGCCAGCTCGATGTGGCCCATCGCCGCTTCGGCTGCCGGGTCCAGCAGGTCCAGGTGCACAGGGTGCCCGGACAGGGCCTGCATGGTCAGCGGGGTGATGAACTCGGCACCGCCACGGGTCATGACCACGCGCACTTCGGCGCCCTGGTCCATCAGGCGGCGAACCAGGTCGGCGCTCTTGTAGGCAGCGATGCCGCCGCCGACGCCCAGAACGATGCGTTTCCGATACAGCCGCTGCATAGGTCTGCCTTTCATTTCGTTGATGACAGCAGGGCGATACCCCCTCCCCAGGAGTGAAATCGCCCGCAAAAAAGATGGGCTACGATATCACAGCGACCGCAATGGAACAGCGGCGCCCACAGACAGGGAAGGTGCTATGAGTATTCGTGATTGGCCGGCGGCGGAGCGGCCGCGGGAGAGGTTGTTGGAGTTGGGCTCGGCAAGTCTTTCGGACGCAGAGTTGCTGGCGATTTTTTTACGCACTGGCGTTTCAGGTAAAAGCGCGGTGGATCTGGCGCGACACCTGCTGAATCAGTTTGGCAGCCTGCGCTCATTGCTTGAGGCCGATCAGGTCGCCTTCAGCAGGCAATTGGGGCTCGGGCCAGCGAAATTCGCTCAGTTGCAAGCAGCGCAGGAGATGGGCCGGAGGCATTTGGCCGAGCGCGCACGTCAAAAGTCAGCGTTGGAGAACCCGCAGGCCGTTCGGGATTACCTGAAATCGATGCTGCGCCACGAGCCTCACGAGGTATTTGGCTGTCTGTTTCTGGATTCCAAGCATCAAGTGCTGACCTTTGAGGTGCTGTTTCGCGGCTCCATCGACAGCACCAGCGTCTACCCGAGGCAAGTGGTTAAGCGCGCGTTGGCCCACAACGCCGCAGCGTTGATCCTGTGCCACAACCATCCGTCGGGCAATCCTGATCCGAGTCAGGCAGATCGGCTGCTGACCAAGCGCCTGCAAGAGGCATTGGATTTGATTGACGTGCGGGTGCTCGACCATTTCATCATCGGTGACGGCGAGCCGTTGTCGATGGCTGAGTACGGCTGGATGTAGCGGGGTCGACGAACACAAAACCCCTGTGGGAGCGAGCTTGCTCGCGATAGCGTCGTGTCAGTCAACCCATTCAGTCACTGAAAGGACGCCATCGCGAGCAAGCTCGCTCCCACAGGTTTTGTGTCGGGGTGGGCTACTTGAGGTTGACCTTCGAGTAATCCTGGCGGCCAAACGGACTAACGGAGTAACCCTCGAC
Source organism: Pseudomonas sp. C9 (assembly GCF_002000165.1). NCBI lineage: Bacteria > Pseudomonadati > Pseudomonadota > Gammaproteobacteria > Pseudomonadales > Pseudomonadaceae > Pseudomonas > Pseudomonas sp. C9. The sequence goes on from NZ_MPAK01000001.1 coordinate 2,722,494, forward strand.
ATCCTTGCGTGTCAGCGCGAAAGCCGTCGGGTGTGCCAGCGGCAACCACAGCGCCTGTTGCTGAATCTGCGCCTGCGCCTGTTCGTAGAGCTTGGTGCGCACGCCTTGCTCGCCGGTGGTCTTGCCGGCGCTGATCAGCTTGTCCAGATCCTGATTGCAGTAGCGCGCGAAGTTGGTACCCGACTTGACCGCCGCGCAGGAAAACTGCGGCGTGAGGAAGTTATCCGGGTCGCCGTTGTCGCCAGCCCAGCCCATGAACAGCAGGTCGTGCTCGCCGGCCTTGGCGCGGCGGATCAGTTCGCCCCATTCGATCACGCGGATTTCGGCCTGAATGCCGATTTCCGCCAGGTCGGATTGCAGCAATTGCGCGCCGAGGCTGGGATTGGGGTTCAGCAAGCTGCCGGAAGGACGGGTCCAGATGGTGGTCTGGAAGCCGTCCTTGAGCCCGGCCTTGGCCATCAACGCCTTGGCCTTTGCAACGTCGTGCGGGTAACCCGGCAGGGCTTTGGCGTAGCTCCAGGTGTTCGGCGGGTAGGGGCCGTTGGCGGGCTCGGCGGTGTCCTCGAACACGGCTTTGATGTAGTTGGCCTTATCGAAGGCGAGGTTGATTGCCTGGCGCACTTCCGGCTTGTCCAGCGGTGGATGCTGGCTGTTGATGCCAACGAACGCGGTCATGAAGGCGTCAGTCTTTTCGACTTTAAGCGTCGGCTCTTTCAGCGCGGCCTGTACGTCCAGAGGTTTGGGTGACAGGGCGATCTGGCATTCGTTGCGCCGCAATTTCTGCAGGCGTACGTTGGCGTCCGGGGTGATTGCGAAGACCAGAGGGTCCACCGAAGGCTTGCCGCGGAAGTAATCCGGGTTGGCCTTGTAGCGAATCGAGGCGTCTTTCTGGAAGCGCGTGAAAACGAATGGGCCGGTGCCGATGGGCTGGCTGTTGAGCTTCTCGGCAGCGCCGGCCTTCATCAGCTTGTCGGCATACTCGGCGGAATAGATCGAGGCGAACCCCATGCTCAATGTGGCGAGGAACGTCGAATCCGGGTGGTCGAGGGTGAATCGTACGGTCAGTGGGTCCAGCGCGTCGATTTTCTTGATCAGTGCCGGCAACTGCATCGATTGCGCGTGGGGGAAGCCACTCTGGGCGACTTTATGCCACGGATTGGCCGGGTCGAGCATGCGCTCGAAGCTGAAGATTACGTCTTCAGCGGTCAGTTCGCGCGTCGGGCTGAAGTATTCAGTAGTGTGGAATTTCACGTCCGGACGCAGTTTGAACACGTACGTCAGGCCGTCGGGCGTAACTTCCCAGCTGTCCGCCAGGCTGGCGACCACTTTGCCGCTGGCCGTGTCGAAGTCCACCAGGCGGTTCATCAGCACGTCGGCCGAGGCGTTGGTGGTGGTCAGTGAGTTGTATTGCACCACGTCGAACCCTTCGGGGCTGGCCTCGGTGCAGACGCTAAGCGCCGCGGCATGGGCCAGTGGGCTCAGCAGGAGAGGGGCGAGCAACAACGGTAGGGCAGCGAGGCGCATGGTCGGATTCCTTTACAGATCGAAGGCCCATCTGCAAGTGCAGTCTGGAAAAGGCTTACCCTAGTGGGCTCTTTTGCAAATGACTATCCCCTTTTTCATTTTAAGGGGAGTATGTGCGATTGTTTTCAGTGCGCACCGGCTGAGAAGAACCCTGGATTGGCCGGTTGGCCGATTCTCTGCGACGAGCGGTCTTTGGCGACGATAGCCTTTATCCAAGGCGCTCGTGGCCCGAAAAACCGGGTTTTTATTTAGTCTGTGCACACGGAATGTTGTTGCTCTTCAGTCTTTCTGGTATAAAGCAGCGCTCTTTTCTAGGGGCCCGGTTCCTTCACTGTAGGTGTAGCCGGTAAGACCTCTAAAGAAACGCGGCGCCTGGCGCCAAATGACTGAGAGATTAAGCGGCCAACCCATGCCGGGTTGGGCATGTGGTTTTAGAGGGCTGAGGCATGTCGAGAGTATGTCAAGTTACCGGTAAGGGTCCGGTGACTGGGAATAACATTTCCCACGCAAACAACAAAACCCGTCGTCGTTTCCTGCCGAACCTGCAGCATCACCGCTTCTGGGTTGAAGAAGAGAAACGTTTCGTGCGTCTGCGCGTATCTGCCAAAGGCATGCGTATTATCGACAAGCGTGGCATCACTGTCGTGCTGGCCGAAATCCGCAAAGCCGGCAAGATCTAAGGGAGCTAATCATGCGTGAATTGATTCGTTTGATTTCGAGCGCCGGTACTGGTCACTTCTACACTACCGACAAGAACAAGCGTACTACCCCGGACAAAATCGAGATCAAGAAATTTGATCCGGTTGTTCGCAAGCACGTGATCTACAAAGAAGGCAAAATCAAGTAATTGATTTTTCTCTCTTACGAAAAAGGCCCGTATCGCGAGATACGGGCCTTTTTTGTTGTCTTTGGAATGGCGGTCAGCCGCAGATGAGTTCCAGGATCTCGTCGCGGTCATTGACCAGGACCCTCACGCGATCTGGTTTAGGCAAGAGGTTGAACATATCCTCAGACCTTTCCAGTCGATGCTTTTGCACACCAGCAGCCAAGCGAATAGCGTCCAGCGTTTCAGAGGTGGCCACTTGGCCGATAGCGAATTGTGCGGAGTTGATGTTGCATTGATCAGGCATGACGCATCCTTGCTTGTTAAGCGTTGAGACGCTCGAGAGCCAAGAGCCGGCGACACACCCTGTGTCGCCACTGGCTTTGACGTTGAATGGCTCGGCGCTGTCCAGAAGCATCGCTCAGGAGGACTGACCGTGTCCTATCTGTATAGTGACCGTCTGTTTCAACTCAAGCCTTCTGTTCAAACGCCACGTAGATCTTGCGGCAAGGCTCCAGCACTTCCCAGGTGCCTTTGAATCCGGCAGGGATCACGAAGCGGTCACCTGCGCGCAGGGTTTTGCTGTTACCGTCGCTGTCACGCAGCACCGAGACACCCTGCACGATTTCGCAGTATTCGTGTTCGGTGAAGTTCACGGTCCACTGGCCGACGGCACCTTCCCAAACGCCAGCATTCAACTGTCCGCAAGGGCTGTTGTAATGGTTGTATACCACTTGTTCCGGGTCGCCCTTGAGGACTTTAACCGGGTCCGGCCGATAGCGCTCGGGCGCGGTCGTGGCCTGGCTGAAGTCGACGACATCCTGGATATTCATTGTTGTAATTTCCCGTGATTGCCTGAAAAGCCCAAAGTCTATGTTTATTAAAATGAACATCGCAAGGCCGTTTGACGGCCTTATGTCAAATATATTGAAACTTCACCTGCCGCTGGTTTAGGGTGGGGGTTGCCTTGGGCCGAAAAGCAGGCTGGCCGGGCAGAATTCCTGACAGCGCCCGCGAAGACCGCGCAGCGTTCGTATTCAATAAGAGGAGGACACTCGAATGACCACCCTGACTCGTGCCGATTGGGAACAACGGGCTCGCGATCTGAAGATCGAAGGCCGCGCTTACATCAATGGTGAATACACCGACGCCGTCTCCAGCGAGACCTTCGAGTGCATCAGCCCGGTCGATGGCCGTCTGCTGGGCAAGATTGCCAGCTGTGACGCCGCCGACGCCCAGCGCGCGGTTGAAAACGCCCGCGCCACTTTCAATTCCGGTGTCTGGTCGCGCCTGGCGCCGACCAAACGCAAAGCCACCATGATCCGTTTCGCCGGCCTGTTGAAGCAGAATGCTGAAGAGCTGGCGCTGCTTGAAACCCTGGACATGGGCAAGCCAATCAGCGATTCCCTGTACATCGACGTTCCCGGCGCGGCGCAAGCCCTGAGCTGGAGCGGCGAAGCCATCGACAAGATCTACGACGAAGTCGCCGCCACCCCGCACGATCAGCTCGGCCTGGTGACGCGCGAGCCGGTTGGCGTTGTTGGCGCCATCGTGCCGTGGAACTTCCCGCTGATGATGGCGTGCTGGAAACTCGGCCCGGCGCTGTCGACCGGTAACTCGGTCATCCTCAAGCCGTCGGAAAAATCGCCGCTGACCGCCATTCGTATCGCTGCGCTGGCCGTTGAAGCCGGTATCCCGAAAGGCGTACTGAACGTGCTGCCAGGTTACGGTCACACCGTCGGCAAGGCCCTGGCCCTGCATAACGATGTCGACACACTGGTGTTCACCGGTTCGACCAAAATCGCCAAGCAACTGCTGATCTACTCGGGCGAGTCGAATATGAAGCGCGTCTGGCTCGAAGCCGGCGGCAAGAGCCCGAACATCGTGTTCGCCGATGCACCGAACCTGCAGGAAGCGGCCGAAGCCGCTGCCGGCGCAATCGCCTTCAACCAGGGCGAAGTCTGCACCGCCGGTTCGCGCCTGCTGGTGGAGCGTTCGATCAAGGATAAATTCCTGCCACTGGTGATCGAGGCCCTGAAAACCTGGAAGCCAGGCAACCCGCTGGACCCGGCGACCAACGTCGGCGCGCTGGTTGATACCCAGCAGATGAACACTGTGTTGTCCTACATTGAGTCGGGTCATGCCGACGGCGCCAAACTGGTGGCCGGTGGCAAGCGCACGCTTCAGGAGACGGGCGGCACTTACGTTGAGCCGACCATTTTCGACGGTGTGAGCAACGCGATGAAAATCGCCCAGGAAGAAATCTTTGGCCCGGTGTTGTCGGTCATCGCTTTCGATACCGCCGAAGAAGCCATTGCGATCGCCAACGACACGCCATACGGCCTCGCCGCTGCGGTGTGGACCAAGGACATCTCCAAGGCTCACCTCACGGCCCGCGCACTGCGCGCCGGTAGTGTTTGGGTTAACCAGTACGACGGCGGCGACATGACCGCTCCGTTCGGTGGCTTCAAGCAGTCGGGTAACGGCCGCGACAAGTCGCTGCACGCGTTCGACAAGTACACCGAGCTGAAGGCGACCTGGATCAAGTTGTAATCAGTAGCGGGCCCCGAGACCGGGGCCCGGCACAACGAAGATCCCCTGTGGGAGCGAGCTTGCTCGCGATAGCGGTCTGACAGTCGACGTCATTGTTGAATGTGAAACCGCTATCGCGAGCAAGCTCGCTCCCACAGTGTTTTGTGGTGTACATAAAAGTATCCACAGGAGCGTGGAACATGCGTTGGGCGACTTATTTCGCCGTGTTGGCGTCTGTCTTGAGTGTCGGCCTGGCCTTGGGCGTCAGCATGCCGCTGGTGTCGTTTCGCCTGGAAAGCTGGGGCTACGACTCATTCGCCATCGGCGTGATGGCGGCGATGCCGGCCATTGGCGTGTTGCTGGGGGCGAAAGTCTCCAGCCACCTGGCCGCGCGTCTGGGCACGGCCAATCTGATGCGTCTGTGCCTGTGGGCCGGGGCGTTGTCCATCGGTTTGCTGGCGCTGTTGCCGAGCTATCCGATCTGGCTGGTGTTGCGGCTGATGATCGGAGTCATTCTGACGCTGGTCTTTATTCTCGGTGAAAGCTGGATCAACCAACTCGTGGTGGAAGAGTGGCGCGGGCGGCTGGTTGCGCTGTATGGCTGCAGCTATGCCCTGAGCCAGCTTGCCGGGCCTGTGCTGCTGGGTGTTCTGGGCACTGAACACGATTACGGATTCTGGGTCGGTGTTGGCTTGCTGACAGCGGCACCGTTCCTGTTGTTGGGTCGCGGCGGCGCGCCCAGCAGCGAAGCGAGTGGCGTGACGTTCGGCGATTTGTGGGTTTTCTGTCGTGGCCTGCCGGCGATTGCCTGGGCGGTGTCGTTGTTCGCCGCGTTCGAGGCGATGATCCTGACGTTGTTGCCGGTGTACTGCCTGCGTCAAGGTTTCACCACGGAGATTGCACTGGCGATGGTCAGTACCGTGGTGGTCGGTGATGCGTTGTTGCAGCTGCCGATTGGCGCGCTGGCGGATCGATTGTCCCGACGCACGCTGTTCACGGGCTGCGCCGTGGTCTTGCTGCTGTCGAGCCTGGCGATTCCGTTGTTGATCGACACGCTGCTGATCTGGCCGTTGTGGGTGTTGTTCGGCGCCAGTGCGGGCGGCTTGTTCACCTTGTCACTGATCCTGATCGGCGAGCGTTATCGCGACGATGCGCTGGTGCGCGCCAATGCCCATATCGCGCAGCTGTGGGGGATCGGTTGCCTGGTCGGGCCATTGGCGGCGGGTGCCGGCAGCCAGTGGATCAGTGGGCATGCGTTGCCGTTGCTGATGGCGGCCGGGGCATTCGGCTTGGTGATTCTGCTGATGCGCCAGGGTGCGTTTGGCACCGTGGCCGAACCTGCCTGACATCGCTCCTATAGAGATTTTTATCGCCTGTTAGAGCATCCGCTCCAGGCCGACGGTGGTGCTCATCCATGCGTTGAACCGCCGCCACCAGCTCCCCGGTTCTTTGGTCAGGGTGTGCAACTGGCCGTCATCTTCGGTGACCCAGACCACCCGGTCATCCTCCAGTTTCGCCTCATAGCTCAACGGTGGCGCCATGCCCTGCATTGCCAAATCGCGCACATGCGCGGCCAGCTCGGGACTGTCCACCAACACGCCGACTTCGGTGTTCCACAGCACCGAGCGCGGATCGAAATTGAACGAGCCGACGAAGGATTTCTGTTGGTCGAAGACGATGGCCTTGCTGTGCAGGCTGGAGTCGGAGCCCGAGTAAGTCGGGCGTCCGAAAAAGTGTGGCCCACTGCCGCTGCCTCCGCCCGCACCCGGCTGGCGGCGCAGCTCGAACAACTTCACGCCGTGTTCCAGTAATGCCTTGCGATAGGGCGCATACCCGCCATGCACGGCCGGCACGTCCGTGGCTTCCAGTGAGTTGGTCAGCAAGCTCACGGACACACCGGCATCGGCGCGACCGGTCAGGTACACCAGGCCTGGCTGGCCGGGCACGAAGTAAGCCGAGAGCATGATCAGCTCTTTGCTGACGCTCTTCATTTCAGGTGCCAGTTGCGTCGTCAGCAACAGTTGCGGATCTGGGTCGCCGTCGGCCAGCACCTTGCTCGGTGCGTCCCATAACGCCTGATTCCAGGCCCAGATCAGCTCTCGGCGCCAGATGTCCAGGCGCGGGTGCGTCTTGAAGGTCATCAATTGCTGATACAGCGCATGGTTCTGTTTGCGCGATTCATCCAGCGACTCCTCCAGGCGGGTCCGGGTGTTTTGCAGGTCCTTGGCCGTCGGTTTGCTGGACAGGAATTGCTCGATCGGCTTGCTCAGCGCGCTGTTCCAGTACTGATCGAAACTGTGTCCCAGCTGTTCGGCCACCGGGCCGACGCTGAGCATGTCGATGTCGGTGAAATTCATGTTGGGCTCGGCATCGAAGTACTCGTCGCCCAGATTGCGCCCACCCACGATCGCCATGCTGTTGTCCGCCAGCCACAGTTTGTTGTGCATGCGCCGATGTTGCAGCGACAGGTTGAACAGGCGGCCCACGGTTCGCGTCACGCCGGAGCTGCGCCCCAAATGCAACGGGTTGAACACGCGGATCTGGATTTTCGGGTGCGCCGCGAGGGTCGCGATGATTTGATCCTGGCCGTCGCTGGTGGTGTCGTCGAGCAGAATGCGCACCCGTACGCCACGGTCGGCAGCCTTGAGCAGTTCTTCTACCAGCATTCGCGTGCTGATGCCGTCATGCACGATGTAGTACTGCAAATCGAGGCTGCTTTGTGCGTTGCGGATCAGTTCGGCGCGGGCGGTGAAGGCCTCGGTGCTGTCGGACAGCAGGCGGAAGCCCGAGCGACCCTGATAAGGCGCGGCCTGCGCCTGGACCGAGCGGCCGAACGCCGAGTCGCTGGCGGGCAGCGCCTGACTGGCCTGACGCTGAACGTCAACGCTGGCGCAGCCGCTGAGGAACGAGGCGAAGAGCAGAACAGCGAGCAGGTTTTGTCTGACTCTCACGTAGGATCGTTCCGATTGGCGGCAGGTATCGGCATATGGACGCTGGTTTCCCGAGAAAAGTCAGTCAGTGATGCTGTCAGTTTCGGCTAACAGTTTGATCGCCAAGGCACCGACCTTGCGCACCGCTTCTTCGATCTGCGGTGTTGGCTTGGCAGCGTAGTTCATGCGCAGGCAGTTGCGGTACTTGCCCGAGGCAGAAAAGATGCTGCCCACGGCAATCTGTACGCCTTGATCGTGCAACGCACGATTCAGTTTCAGGGTGTCGAAGCTTTCCGGCAGCTCGACCCACAGCATGAAGCTGCCCTGCGGGCGACTGGCGCGGGTACCGGCCGGGAAGTAGCGCGTGACCCAGTCGATCATTACGTCGCGATTACGCTGGTATTGCGTGCGCATCCGCCGCAAATGCGGCTCGAAGTGCCCGGCCTTGAGAAACTCGGCAATCGCAATCTGCGGTTGTGGTGCGGTAGAGCCAGTGCTGATGTATTTCATGTGCAGCACCCGTTCCAGGTAACGGCCGGGCGCGACCCAGCCGATGCGCAATCCAGGCGCCAGGGTCTTGGAAAACGAACTGCACAGCAGGACGCGACCGTCCTCGTCGAAGGACTTGATCGTGCGTGGGCGCGGGTAGGTGTAGGCCAGTTCGCCATACACATCGTCCTCGATAATCGCCACGTCAAAACGCTGTGCCAGCGTCAACAACGCGCGTTTGCGCGACTCGGGCATGATGTAGCCCAGCGGGTTGTTGCAGTTGGGGGTCAACTGTATGACTTTGATCGGCCACTGTTCCAGGGCCAGTTCCAGCGCATCGAGGCTGATGCCGGTGAGTGGGTCGGTGGGAATCTCCAGGGCTTTCATGCCCAGCCCCTTCAGGGTCTGCATGGCGCCGTGAAAGCTCGGCGAGTCCACCGCCACAATGTCCCCCGGCTCGCAGATGGCCCGAATGCTGGTGGACAGCGCTTCATGGCAGCCGGTCGTGATCACCAGTTCGCTGGCGCTCAACTGGCAACCGGAGTCGAGCATCAGGCGTGCAATCTGTTCACGCAGTTCGAGGGTGCCGTGGATGTTGTCGTAATACAGACCGGGCATGTCTTGTCGGCGGCTGATACGCGCGAGGTTGCGCAGCAGCGGTTTCATGGTCGGGGTGGTGATGTCCGGCATGCCGCGACCCAGTTGCACCACGTCTTTGCGTGGCACCGCGCGGATCAGCTCCAGCACCTGGTCCCATTGCGAAATATCCACCGGTCGCTGGGCCGGGCGCCCGATGGCCGGCAGCTCCGGCAGTTCACGACCCACCGGCACGAAGTAGCCCGACTTGGGTTTCGGCGTCGCCAGGCCACTGTCTTCCAGGACGCGATAGGCCTGCTGCACGGTGCTCAGGCTGACGCCATGTTCGACACTCAACGCCCGCACCGAGGGCAGCCGGTCACCGGGGCGATAGAAACCCTGTTCGATACGCGTGCCGAGCAATTCGGCGAGGTTGACGTAAAGGGTCATGGTGCAGTCTCGGTGTGAGTGATTCGGTTAACCAATACAGATCGGGCAAAAAACTGGGATTCAGACGCTGAAACGTAAAATCTGTATGGAATTAATACTTGTGTGTTGAATCTGTAATGCTTTTCGTCGTCCACGCATCATGAAAGCTCTGGCTACCCAAGTAAACAGGAGCAATCAAAATGAACGGCTTGAGCGATGTGCGGCTGACGTTACACAGTCAGGAACTGGCGAGAGGGCAGGAACACGGTACGCGTGAAGCGCTGTTGCGCAACGCACCGTCCGGCCTGGGTCGCTGGGGTCTGTTCTGGCATCGTCTGCACACGCGCAAGGCGTTGCTGGCGCTGACGCCGGAGCAGCTCAGGGATGTGGGGCTGTCTCCGGAGCAGGCGCGGGAGGAGGGGCTCAAGCCTTTCTGGCGGATCTGATCTGTGGTGTTCTTTCGGGCCTCATCGCGGGCAAGCCCGGCTCCTACAGTTTTGTGTCGTGCGCAGATTAACTAGGAGCCGGGCTTGCCCGCGATGGCGTCTGTGCTGGCACCGAAGATCCCTCAGGCCAACTCTTTAAGCCGATGCCAAAGCATCCCCAACGCCAACAACGGTGAACGCAAATGTTTGCCGCCAGGGAAGGTGATGTGCGGCACCTTGGCAAACAGATCGAACCCGCCGCTGTGCTGGCCACAGATCGCCTCGGCCAGCAACTGGCCGGCCAGATGCGTGGCATTTACCCCATGACCGGAATAGGCCTGGGCGTAATACACGTTGGGCTGGTCTTTAAGTCGGCCGATCTGCGGCAGCCGGTTGGCGCCGATGCCGATCATCCCGCCCCATTGATAGTCGATTTTCACCGCGCCCAGTTGCGGGAAGACGTCCAGCATCTTCGGTCGCATGTACGCCGCGATGTCTTTCGGATCACGGCCTGAATAGTGACAGGCGCCCCCAAACAGCAAGCGTCGGTCTGCCGAGAGGCGATAGTAATCGAGCGCCACCCGCTGATCGCAGACCGCCATGTTCTGCGGCAGCAGGGCGTGCGCCTGTTCTTTGCTCAAGGGTTCGGTGGCAATGATGTAGCTGCCGGCCGGCAGGACCTTGCCGCTGAGTTCAGGGTTGAGTTGGTTGAGGTAGGCGTTGCAGCCCAGCACCAGAGTCTTGGCGCGGACCGAGCCCTGGGCCGTGTGGACTTTGATTTCGGGGCCGTAATCGATGCGAGAGACCGCCGATTGTTCAAACAACAGCGCCCCCAATTGCTGGGCGGCGGCCGCTTCGCCCAGTGCCAGGTTCAGTGGGTGCAAATGTCCTGAGCCCATGTCGATCAGGCCTCCAACGTAACGGTCGGAGCCCACCACCGTGTGCATTTCATTGGCTTGCAGCAGGCGGGTTTCATAACGGTAACCGAGGCCGCGCAGCTCTTCGGCGTCTTCGGCGAAGCCTTCGAGGTCGCGTGGCTTGTTGGCCAGGTCGCAGTAACCCCAGGTCAGGTCGCAAGGGATCTGAAAGCGTTCGACACGCTGGCGGACGATTTCCACCGCCTCAAGGCCCATGAGTTTCATCTGACGCACGCCGTCCGCACCGATCACGTTGGCGAACTGGTCCAGGCCATGGCCGACACCGCGAATCAACTGCCCGCCATTGCGTCCGCTGGCACCCCAGCCAATCTTGTGGGCTTCAAGCAGGATGACACTCAAGCCACGCTCCGCCAGTTCAAGCGCCGTGTTCAGCCCGGAAAACCCGCCGCCGACCACGCACACATCCGCTACCAGGTCACCGCTGAGCGCCGGATAGTCAGGCTGCGGCAGGCTGCTGGCGGCGTAATAAGAGGCGGTGTGCTGGTGGCCTGGGGCAGATTGCTGAGCACCGGCATTCATGGGCGTATTCCCGATTCTGGCGTTTGGAAAATTTGACGGAGCATAAGCCGGACCTTCGGATGCGGGCAACATTGGTCGGCTGCTGCTGTATGGATCGGCGCCTTTGCTTCAGAATCGCGCTCTATTTCGCTTTTGGTCACCGCTTCAATGAGCTGCAACAGTCAGAAAATACGCACGCTGCGCCAGCAGATTCCGTCGTTCGAGTGTGTGCCCGGCTGCCATGACTGCTGTGGGCCGGTGACGACCTCGCCGGAAGAAATGTCCCGCCTGCCGCGCAAGACCCGCGCCGAGCAGGATGCGGCGATGGATGAACTCAATTGCGTTCACTTGGGGCCCAGCGGCTGCACGGTCTATGACGAGCGACCGCTGATCTGCCGGTTGTTCGGCACCACCAAGACGCTGCCATGCCCGAATGGGCGGGCGCCGGTGGAACTGATTCATCCACGGGTGGAGAAGCAGATCCATGAGTACATGGCGTCTACCCGGCAGGTGTTGGTCTAGATTGATCGTTCCCACGCTCTGCGTGGGAATGCCTCTTCGGACGCTCTGCGTTCGGCTTTGGATGGGACGCAGAGCATCCCGGGCTGCATTCCCACGCGGAGCATGGGAACGATCAGTGGAGGCTCAATCCGGAATCGGCAGGCTCAAGCTCTCTTTCACCTCTTCCATCACGATGTAGCTCTTGGATTCGCGAACATGCGGCAGCTTGAGCAGGATATCGCCCAGCAGTTTGCGGTACGAGGCCATCTCGGAAATCCGCGCCTTCACCAGATAGTCGAAATCCCCTGACACCAGGTGGCATTCCAGTACATGGGGCAATTTCAGCACTGCACGTCGGAACTCTTCGAAAGTATCGCCGGATTTGTAGTCGAGACTGATCTCGACGAACACCAGGAGACTACCCTTCAGGTGTTGCGGATTGAGCCGGGCGTTGTAGCCCATGATGATCCCTTCGCGCTCCAGACGCCGGACCCGCTCCGTACAGGGCGTGGTCGAGAGCCCGACCTTTTCCCCCAGCTCCGTGAAGGAGATACGTCCGTCCGCTTGCAGGATCCGCAAGATGTTGCGATCGATCTTGTCCAGCTCCCGTTTGGTCTGGGTGTTGGTACGCATAGGGGATGCGCCTCCGTGAAAAGGGTTTTTGCCGAGAATTGTCGCCAAATATAGCTGCTTATATAGTGAAAAACACTGGCAAATCTTTTTTACACTGCGCTCATCACTGTTTGAATACAACACACGTCAGCGGTCAGCCGCGATGAGGGATATGAAAATGCGCGTTATGGTCTTGGGTAGCGGCGTCATCGGTACCGCCAGTGCTTACTATCTGGCTCGTGCCGGGTTTGAAGTGGTGGTGGTGGACCGTCAGCCGGCCGCTGCCATGGAGACCAGTTTCGCCAACGCCGGCCAGGTTTCGCCGGGTTATGCCTCGCCGTGGGCGGCGCCGGGTGTGCCGCTCAAAGCCATCAAATGGCTGTTGCAGCGCCACGCACCGCTGGCGATCAAGGCCACTGCCGACATCGATCAGTACCTGTGGATGGCGCAGATGCTGCGCAACTGCACCGCTAGCCGTTACGCGGTGAACAAGGAGCGCATGGTCCGCCTGTCCGAGTACAGCCGCGACTGCCTCGACGAATTGCGCGCCGAAACCGGTATCGCCTACGAAGGCCGTAGCCTGGGCACGACGCAACTGTTCCGCACCCAGGCTCAACTGGATGGCGCCGCCAAAGACATCGCGGTGCTGAAAGAGTCCGGCGTACCGTTCGAACTGCTCGACCGCGCCGGCATTGCCCGCGTTGAGCCGGCGCTGGCCAGCGTCACCGACATCCTCGCCGGTGCCCTGCGCCTGCCGAACGACCAGACGGGCGACTGCCAGATTTTCACCACCCGCCTGGCCGAAATGGCTGTGAAACTGGGTGTGGAATTCCGCTTCGGCCAGGACATCCAGAAACTCGACTACGCCGGTGATCGCATCAACGGCGTGTGGATCGACGGCAAGCTGGAAACCGCTGACCGCTACGTATTGGCACTCGGCAGCTACTCGCCGCAATTGCTCAAGCCGCTGGGGATCAAGGCGCCGGTGTACCCGCTCAAGGGTTACTCGCTGACCGTGCCGATCACCAACCCGGCGATGGCCCCGACCTCGACCATTCTCGACGAGACCTACAAGGTCGCGATCACCCGTTTCGACAACCGCATCCGCGTCGGCGGCATGGCGGAGATCGCCGGTTTTGACCTGTCGCTGAACCCGCGCCGCCGCGAAACCCTGGAGATGATCGTCAACGACCTTTATCCTCAGGGCGGCGATCTGGCCCAGGCGAGTTTCTGGACCGGCCTGCGTCCGACTACCCCGGATGGCACGCCGATCGTTGGCGCGACACCGTTCAAGAACCTGTTCCTGAACACCGGTCACGGCACACTCGGCTGGACCATGGCCTGTGGCTCCGGCCGCTTGCTGGCCGACCTGATGGCCAAGAAAACGCCGCAGATCAGCGCCGAAGGCCTCGATATTTCCCGTTATGGCAGCAAACCCCAGGAGTCCGCAAAACATGGCAATCCAGCGCCAGCTCACCAATGAGCGCATGAGTCAGATCGTCAGCCACAACGGCACCGTGTATCTGGCGGGGCAGGTCGGCGATGACTTCAACGCCGGGATAGAACAGCAGACCCGCGACGTCCTCGGCAATATCGAGCGTTTGCTGGATCTGGCCGGGACTGACAAGCAGCATCTGCTGTCGGCGACGATCTACCTGAACGACATCGAGGCGCACTTTGCCGGGATGAACTCGGTGTGGGACCAGTGGCTGCCCAAAGGCGCCGCACCGGCCCGGGCCACCGTCGAAGCGAAGATGGCCAAGCCGAGCATCCTGGTTGAGATCTCCATCGTCGCCGCGTTGCCGTAACCTTTTACAAGATCCCTCTGCCGGTGCTGTTGGCGGTTCACGCCGCCAGCCAGCGCCGGTTTTTTTATTCTACGACCGCCTAGAAGTCTGCCGCCATGCGCCCAGCCCGTGCCCTGATCGACCTTCAAGCCCTGCGTCACAACTTCCGTATCGCCCGTGAAATCACCGGGGCCAAAGCCCTCGCGGTGATCAAGGCCGATGCCTACGGTCATGGTGCGGTGCGTTGCGCCCAAGCGCTGGAAGCCGAAGCTGACGGTTTTGCCGTGGCCTGCATCGAAGAAGCGTTGGAGCTGCGCGCGGCGGGTATTCGGGCGCCGGTGTTGCTGCTGGAAGGATTCTTCGAAGCCGATGAGTTGGCGCTGATCGTCGAGCATGATTTCTGGTGCGTGGTGCATTCGCTATGGCAACTCGAAGCCATCGAAAAAGCCACACTGAGCAAGCCGATCACGGTCTGGCTCAAGCTCGATTCGGGCATGCACCGCGTCGGCCTGCATCCAAAGGATTATCAGGACGCCTATCAACGGCTGCTGGCCAGCGGCAAGGTCGCGAAAGTCGTGCTGATGAGTCACTTCGCCCGGGCCGATGAGCTGCACGAACAGGCCAGTGCCGAGCAGGTCGCGGTGTTTGAAGCCGCGCGTAAAGGCTTGTCGGCGGAAGTCAGCCTGCGCAATTCGCCGGCGGTGCTGGGCTGGCCGCAGATCCCGAGTGACTGGGTTCGCCCCGGCATCATGATGTACGGCGCGACGCCGTTCGAAGAAGCCAACACCGTGGCGGCGCGCCTGCAACCGGTGATGACCCTGGAATCCAAAGTGATTTGCGTGCGTGAACTGCCCGCCGGCGAGCCGATCGGTTACGGCGCCAAATTCATTACACCCAAGCCGATGCGCGTCGGCGTGGTCGCCATGGGTTATGCCGATGGTTATCCGCGTCATGCTCCGACCGGTACGCCGGTGCTGGTGGCCGGGCAGCGCAGCCAGTTGATCGGCCGCGTATCGATGGACATGCTCTGCATCGACCTGACCGATGTACCGCAAGCCGGCCTCGGTTCGACCGTCGAGTTGTGGGGCAAAAATATCCTCGCCAGCGACGTGGCGGCGGCCGCGGACACGATTCCTTATCAGATCTTCTGCAACCTGCGCCGGGTGCCACTGCTCTATTCCGAGGGCTGACACCCAGCGGTCCACACCGGAAGTCGCCTCGCCCCACAGGATTCAGGTCCAAGTGTTGTAAATACTGAACGCTGTCGCCATGATAACGCTCAATATTCCTACAACCTGAATCCCTGGAGGCGCAAGCATTGGACGTCGGTGAACGACTGCAATCCATCCGTAAGCTCAAAGGCCTTTCGCAGCGTGAGCTCGCCAAGCGCGCGGGTGTCACCAACAGCACGATTTCGATGATCGAGAAGAACAGCGTCAGCCCCTCGATCAGTTCGCTGCGCAAAGTACTGGGCGGGATTCCCATGTCCATGGTCGAGTTCTTTTCTGAAGAAATCCTGCAGGAAAAACCGACGCAGATCGTCTACAAAGCCAACGAACTGATCGATATTTCCGATGGCGCAGTGACCATGAAACTGGTCGGCCGTGCTCATCCGAGCCGGGCCATCGCCTTTCTGAATGAAATCTACCCGCCAGGCGCCGATACCGGTGACGAGATGCTCACCCATGAGGGCGAGGAGACCGGCATTTTGGTGGAGGGTCGGCTGGAACTGGTGGTCGGGCTTGAAACTTTTGTGCTCGAAGCCGGCGATAGCTACTACTTTGAGAGTACCAAGCCGCATCGTTTCCGAAATCCGTTCGATGCGCCGGCGCGACTAATCAGCGCAGCGACACCGGCGAATTTCTAAGTAAAGAAGGCGCCCTGCCAGTCAGGCCGAGGCACCCAGGCAGTTTTTCCGCTGCAGCATAAGACCCCTTCGACTTTGGGGTTGTTTCAGTGTGGCGGGCTTACCGCTATACTTGCGCCCGCCTGCGAACCGTGGCCGTAGGCGTGACTAGCCACCATTGAGGGTGAACGCGTGAATCTAATTATGAAAATGCTGGCTGTACCAGCAACCGTATTGGCCCTTTGGGCTGTCAGCGCTCAAGCTGCGACGAACGACGATATTGCCAAACGCCTTGAGCCAGTCGGCCAGGTTTGCGTTCAGGGCAAAGAGTGCAAGGGGATGGAAGTTGCTGCCTCTGCTGGCGGTGGTGGCGGTGCCAAAACCCCGGACGAAGTGATTGCTAAACATTGCAACGCTTGCCACGGCACTGGCCTGTTGGGCGCACCGAAAATCGGTGACGCCGCAGCGTGGGGCGAGCGTGCCAAGAAGGAAGGCGGTGTTGACGGCCTGCTCGCAAAGGCGATCTCCGGTCTCAATGCAATGCCGCCAAAAGGCACCTGCGCCGATTGCGCGGACGCCGAGCTCAAAGGCGCCATCCAGAAGATGTCCGGCCTGAAATAAGCCAGCGTTTTCAGCGAAAAAGCCGCTTTCGAGCGGTTTTTTTGTGCCTGCGATTTGTGCCTGAGACTGTTCAATGCAGCAAAGACCCGGCAAGCTCGGTCCAACCCGAATCACGGAATGTAAGGGAGGATCAGATGGTTCAGCTGTGTTCAATCGAACAGGCCGTGGATGACGTGTTGGCACGGTTGCCGGCGCACATTCACATGGGCTTGCCCCTTGGCCTGGGTAAACCCAACCACTTCGTCAACGCGCTGTACCAGCGCATTGCGCAACTGCCGCAGCGGCGGCTGACGATCTACACCGCGCTGTGCCTGGGCCGTCCGGCATTGGGCGATGGTTTGCAGAAGCGCTTCCTCGAACCCTTCATCGAACAGGTATTCGGCGACTATCCGGAGCTGGATTTTCTGCAGGGTCTGCACAAAGACAACCTGCCGCCGAACATCCACATCCAGCAGTTCTTCATGCAGCCCGGCAGCCTGCTGCACAGCGCGTCAGCCCAGCAGGACTACGTCAGCAGCAACTACAGCCACGCCGCACGGGACATCAACGCTGCCGGTTTGAACCTGGTCGCGCAATTGGTGGCGAGCCACAGCGATCATCCCGATCGCCTGAGCCTGAGTTGCAACCCGGACATCACCCTCGACCTGTTCCCGATGATCGCCAGACGCCGGGCGGCGGGGGAAACGATTCTGCTGGTGGGCCAGGTACACAACGACTTGCCCTATATGCCAGGCGACGCGGAGGTGGGCATCGACACCTTTGACCTGCTGATCGACAAGAAAGACAGCACCACGCTGTTTTCCACGCCGAACATGCCGGTGGGCTTTCAGGATCACTTCATCGGCCTGCACGCCAGCACCCTGGTGCGCGACGGTGGCACGCTGCAGATCGGTATCGGCGCCATGGGCGATGCTCTAACGGCGGCGTTGCTGGCGCGTCAGGCCGACAATGACGGTTACAAGGCTTTGCTGGCAGACGTGAATCTGAGCCAGTGGGCGCAGTTGATCGAGCGCGAAGGCGGCCTCGAACCTTTCGCCAAAGGCCTGTACGGTTGCAGCGAAATGTTCGTCAACGGCTTGCTGGTGCTCGCGGATGCCGGGATTGTGCGGCGCAAGGTCTATCCCGACGTCCTCACCCAGCAGCAGGCGAATGCCGGCACTCTGGACGAGGCCGCGCAAACCGACGGCATTTCGATTCACGGCGGGTTTTTCCTGGGACCACGCAGTTTCTATGAGCGCTTGCGGGAATTGCCGCAGAGCAAGCGCGTTGAATTCAACATGACCCGCATCAGCTACATCAATGAGCTTTACGGTCAGGAAGAACTCAAGCGCCTGCAGCGCCTGGATGCGCGCTTCATCAACACGGTGTTCACCATGACCCTGCTCGGTGCCGGCGTGGCCGATCAGCTCGAAGACGGACGAGTGCTGAGCGGTGTGGGTGGGCAATACAACTTCGTTGCCCAGGGCCATGCACTGGAAGGCGCACGTTCGGTGCTGTTGCTGCGCAGTTGGCGTGAGGCGGGCGGTGAGGTCAGTTCGAACATCGTCTGGCAGTACGGCCACTGCACGATCCCACGGCATCTGCGCGATATCGTGGTCACCGAATACGGCATCGCCGACTTGCGCGGCAAAAACGATGCGGCGGTGATCGAGGCGTTGCTCAATATCAGCGATTCGCGGTTTCAGTCGGGGCTGATCCAGCAGGCGCAGAGCGTTGGCAAGCTGCCCAAGGACTTCCGTATCGCCCCACGCTTCGCCGACAACAGCCCAGAGCGTTTACAGGCGATTCAGGCGCAGCATCCGAACCTGTTTCCGGAATATCCGCTGGGCTGCGATTTCACTGAGGTGGAGCGCGACGTGTTGCGGGCGCTGAACTGGCTGAAGAGCAAGTTCAAACTGACGGAGATTCTGGAACTGGGCAAAGCTGCACTGGATGCGCCTGAGGCTTCGGTGTTTCCAGAGCATCTGGAGCGGATGCAACTGACCAACCCTGATGGGTTGAAGGAAGACCTGTTCCAGCGCCTGCTACTCACCGGCCTGAAAGCCACCGCTATTTAAACGGCTAGTGGAGATCAAATGTGGGAGCGGGCTTGCTCGCGAATGCGGTGTAACAGTCAAAGTTGATGTCGACTGACACACCGCCTTCGCGAGCAAGCCCGCTCCCACACTAGTTTTGTGGTGTAGCTTTAGTCGATGAAGGTCACGACGCCGCCGGCCAGCGATTGCACGCGAGCCAGGGATTCCACGCGATAACCCTGTGCATCCAGTTCGGCACGACCACCCTGGAACGACTTCTCGATCACGATACCCAGGCCCGCCACGGTGGCGCCGGCCTGTTTGATGATCGAGATCAGTGCCTGCGATGCCTTACCGTTGGCCAAAAAGTCATCGATGATCAGCACGCGGTCGCTGCTGGTCAGGTGGCGCGGGGAAATCGCCACGGTGCTTTCGGTCTTCTTGGTGAACGAGTAAACGGTCGCCGACAGCAGGTTTTCAGTCAGGGTCAGGGACTGCTGCTTGCGGGCGAAGATCACCGGCACGCCGAGGTTCAGGCCGGTCATGATCGCCGGGGCGATGCCCGAGGCTTCGATGGTGACGATCTTGGTGATGCCCGAGTCCTTGAACAGAGCGGCGAATTCGTCGCCGATCAGCTTCATCAGGGCCGGGTCGATCTGGTGGTTCAAAAAGGCGTCTACCTTCAGGACCTGATCGGAAAGCACGATGCCTTGTTCGCGAATTTTCTGGTGCAGTGCTTCCATGAAGCGTTCCTCTACTGGCGCCATGTGCGCCGAGCTTGTCAAAAAGTGTTCGGTTAAAAATGCTTTGATTAAAAAGTGCTCAATTCTAGCGCTTTAACATCGCGCGTATATCCGCCAATGCGGTATTTCCGCGAACGGCTTTGACTTCAACCGGTGTGTCGTCGTTGCCTTCCCACGCCAGATCGTCCGGCGGCAGCTCATCAAGGAAGCGGCTCGGCGCGCAGTCGATGATTTCGCCGTACTGCTTGCGCTTGGCGGCGAAGGTGAAGGCCAGGGTCTGGCGCGCGCGGGTAATCCCGACGTAGGCCAGGCGGCGCTCTTCTTCGATGGTGTCGGCTTCGATGCTGGAGCGGTGCGGGAGGATTTCCTCTTCCATGCCCATGATGAACACGTAAGGGAATTCCAGGCCTTTGGACGCGTGCAAGGTCATCATTTGCACACCTTCGGCGCCGTCTTCCTCTTCCTGCTGGCGTTCGAGCATGTCGCGCAGGACGAGTTTGCCGATGGCGTCTTCGACGGTCATCTCGCCTTCTTCGTCTTTCTCCAAGGTGTTTTTCAACGCCTCGATCAGGAACCAGACGTTGCCCATGCGGTAATCGGCGGCCTTGTCACTGGAGCTGTTGGTGCGCAGCCAGTTCTCGTAGTCGATGTCCATGACCATGCTGCGCAATGCCGAAATCGGGTCTTCGCCGGCGCACTGCTCGCGCACCTTGTCCATGAAGCGCTTGAAGCGCGACAGGCGATCGGTGAAGCGCGTGTCCAGATGCTCACCCAGACCGATCTCATCGGTGGCGGCGTACATCGAGATTTTGCGTTCAGTAGCGTAGTTGCCGAGCTTTTCCAGGGTGGTCGAACCGATCTCCCGACGTGGGACGTTGATCACCCGCAGGAAGGCGTTGTCGTCGTCCGGGTTCACGATCAGGCGGAAGTAGGCCATCAGGTCTTTCACTTCCTGACGCCCGAAAAAGCTGTTGCCGCCGGAGAGGCGATACGGAATCTGGTGGTGTTGCAGCTTCAGCTCGATCAGCTTGGCCTGGTAGTTGCCGCGATACAGGATCGCGAAATCGCTGTACGGGCGGTCTGTGCGCAAATGCAGGGTCAGCAGTTCCACCGCCACGCGCTCGGCTTCGGCGTCTTCGTTGCGGCAGCGGATCACGCGGATTTCGTCGCCGTGGCCCATCTCGCTCCACAGCTGTTTTTCGAACTCGTGCGGGTTGTTCGAAATCAGCACGTTGGCGCAACGCAGGATGCGGCTGGTGGAGCGGTAGTTTTGCTCCAGCATCACCACTTTCAGGGACGGATAGTCGTCCTTGAGCAGCATCAGGTTTTCCGGGCGGGCGCCGCGCCAAGCGTAAATCGACTGGTCGTCGTCGCCGACCACGGTGAACTGGTTGCGCGTGCCGATCAGCAATTTCACCAGCAAATACTGGCTGGCGTTGGTGTCCTGGTATTCGTCGACCAGCAGGTAGCGGACTTTGTTCTGCCACTTTTCGAGGATGTCGGCGTGTTCCTGGAACAGCTTTACCGGCAGCAGGATCAGGTCGTCGAAGTCCACCGCGTTGAACGCCTTGAGCGTGCGCTGATAGTGGGTGTAGACGATGGCGGCGGTCTGCTCCTTGGGGTTGCGCGCGTTTTCCAGGGCTTCGGCGGGCAGGATCAGGTCGTTTTTCCACGAGCCGATCATGTTCTTGATCTCGTCGACGCCGTCGTCGCCCGCGTATTCCTTCTGCATGATGTCGGTCATCAAGGCTTTGACGTCAGTTTCGTCAAAGATCGAGAAGCCCGGTTTGTAACCCAGGCGCACGTGTTCCTTGCGGATGATGTTCAGGCCCAGATTGTGGAAGGTGCACACGGTCAGGCCACGGCCTTCGCCACCCTTGAGCAATGTGCCGACCCGTTCCTTCATCTCGCGCGCGGCCTTGTTGGTAAAGGTCATGGCGACGATGTACTGGGCACGGATGCCGCAGTTCTGGATCAGGTGCGCAATTTTGCGGGTGATCACGCTGGTCTTGCCGGAGCCTGCACCGGCGAGCACCAAAAGAGGGCCGCCGACGTAGCTCACGGCTTCTTGCTGCCGGGGATTGAGTCGGGACATACAGAATTCAGGGAGTCGTTTGTGAAATGGGCCGGCATTTTAACAGGCTCAGCGAATTGTGCTGCTCTGTCCGACTTGTGACGTAACACGCTTTCTCTAATTGCCGGTTTTGTTACTTTCAAGCAGGATGCGCGGTGAATGTGCGGCTAATGTTCTTATTCCGGGCGCAAAACGCGTTTGATAACCGATGTCATTTGGTCATTGGTTACCCGCGCGGCATAATGCCCGCCGCCTACATCTTTGCAGAGTCTAGGGAGCTAGCTTGTCTACGCCTGTCGAACCCTTGCGTTTGCTGTTACTGGCCGAAGAGCCAGCGTGGGCAGCGTTGTTGCGCGAGTGTCTGGCTCCGATGGGGAGCTCGGCCGTGCTCATCAGCGCGCCGAGCTGGGAGTCGGTCAGCAGTTTGTTCGATGACAACCGTAACGCGGTGTTGTTGACTGTTCCTGCACTTCAGCCGCTACCGGGTCGTTGCAGCTTGCCAACGGTGTTGTTGCTCGAGCACGAGCCAGTGACGACGCCCGACAGCGTGAGTGACTGGCTGGTGCGTGACCTGCTCGATGCCGGCATGCTGCGCCGTTGCCTGCGGCATGTGCGCGAGCGTGGCTTGCTGGAAAACACCTTGCAGCGTCTGGCCGAGCAAGACCCGTTGACCGGCATCGCCAATCGCCAGGGTTTTCAGACCCTGCTGGCAGCGCGCCTCGCAGAAAACGACGGCCGGGGCCTGGCCCTCGGTCACCTGGACCTCGACAACTTCCGTCACGCCAACGATGCCCTCGGCCACCAGGCCGGCGACCGATTGATTCTGCAAGTGGTCGCTCGGCTCAAAAGCCAACTTGAGGCCGGCGACCAACTGGCGCGCCTGGGCAGTGACGAATTCGCCCTGCTGATCGACACCCGCCGTGCGCCTCAGCGCGCCGAATGGATGGCCGAGCGCATCACCGAAGCACTGGCAGAACCTTACTGGGTCGACGGCGAAAGCCTGTTGATCGGGTCCAGCCTGGGCATTGCCCACGCCCGGGTCCAGGCCGGCGCCGACCCGCTGATGTGGCACGCGCACATCGCCATGCAGCAAGCCAAGAGCACGCAAGGCTGCACCTTTCACATCTTCAACGAACGCATCAACCGCAACGCCCGCAGCATGGCCGATCTCGAAAGCGAGTTGCGCCGGGCTTTGCGGCGTGACGAGCTCGAACTGCACTACCAACCCCGCCTGAACCTGGATGACGGCCAGATCGTCGGCCTTGAAGCCCTGGTGCGCTGGCGACACGCCGAGCGCGGTTTGTTGCCACCGAGCGAATTCGTACCGCTGGCCGAGCAAAGCGGTTTGATCGTGCCGCTTGGTTACTGGGTGATTTCCCGGGCCCTGCGCGACATGCAGGCCTTGCGCGAGCAGGGGCTGCCGGCGTTGCACATGGCGATCAACCTGTCGTTCCGGCAGTTTCAGGACAGCCAATTGCTGTCCACGTTGAGCCGGTTGATTGCCGAGCGTGGTGTCGAAGCGCAGTGGCTTGAATTCGAACTGACGGAAACCGCGGTGATGCGTCGCAGCGATCTGGTCAAGCAAACCATGGACGCCCTCGGGCGGCTGGGCGTGCGCTTCTCGCTGGATGACTTCGGCACCGGGTTCTCGTCCTTCGTGCACCTCAACAGCCTGCCGATCGCGTTGCTGAAGGTCGACAAGAGCTTTGTCGGCGGCATGGAAGAGCGTGAGGAGAATCGCAAACTGGTCCACGCGATGATCAACCTGGCGCACAACCTCAATCTCGAGGTGGTTGCCGAAGGGGTGGAAACACCGGAACAGCTGGATCTGTTGCGCGGTTTTGGCTGCGATCAGGTGCAGGGCTACCTGATCAGCAAGCCGCTGCCGTTGGCGGAGCTGGTTGAGTATTTGACGTCAGCCAGCGATCAGCAGCCAGTGCTGGAAGTCGTGAACTAGCGAGGATCCTGTAGGAGCAAGGCTTGCCCGCGATGCAGGCGACACGGTCTTGCAGGCACACCGCGTTATCGTTCCTCGCGGGCAAGCCATGCTCCTACAGGGATCTCAGTCTGGCTGAGGGATTTCGAAACGCTGGTGTGACGACGGCTCCTGCCGAATCATCCGCTTCATCTTCCACTCGAACGCCAGCGTCAGACTCACCGCCGCAAACGCCAGCCCCAGCGCCAGCCCCCACCAGACGCCCGTCGGCCCCCAGTGCACATGGAAGGCCATCCACCACGCGGCGGGTGCGCCAATCAGCCAGTAACAGCCCAACCCGACCAGGAATGTGGTCTTGGCGTCCTTGAGCCCGCGTATGCAGCCCATGGCGATGGTCTGTGTGCCGTCGAACAGCTCAAACCAGGCCGCCACCGCCAGCAGGCTCACAGCCAGGTTGATAACGTCGCGAAAGGCCGGGTCGTTCTGGTCCAGGAACAGGCCGACCAACTGGTTCGGCAGGAACCAGAAGACCATGGCGAAACCGAGCATCGCAGCCGCGCCGAAAGCAATCCCGACCCGGCCCGCCAGCCGCGCATCCAGTAACTGCCCGGCGCCGTAGTGTTGGCCGATGCGCATGGTGATCGCGTAGGAAATCCCGGCCGGAATCATGAACGCGACCGACACGATCTGCAGGGCGATCTGGTGCGCCGCCAACTGCGTGCTGCCCATGGTGCCCATGCACAGCGCGGCGAACGCAAACAGCCCGACCTCCACCGCATATGTGCCGCCAATCGGCAGGCCGAGGCGCCACAGCTCCTTCAAATACCGACGGTTAGGTCGCGACAGGCCCTGGCGCAAGGGGTAGGCGTCATACGCCGGGTGCCGGCGGATGTGCACCGCCAGCGCCACGGCCATCAGGTTGGCAACAATCGCTGTCACCAGCCCGATACCCATCAGCCCGAGTTTCGGCAGGCCGAACATGCCGGTGATCAAGGCGTAGTTGAGCAGGAAGTTCGCCACCGTACCGCCGAGGCTGATCACCATGACCGGCGTCGCCCGGCCAATGGCGCTGGTGAAACCGCGCAGGGCCATGAAGCTCAGGTAACCGGGCAGGGCGAACGGCAGGATCAGCAGAAACCGCCCGGCCGCGTGGACGTTGGACTCGGTCTGGCCAAACAGCAACAGCACAGGCTTGAGATTCCACAGCAGCAGCCCGGCCACCAGTGCCATCAACCACGCCAGCCACATTCCGGCCTGGGTCAGCCGCGCAGCGCCGATGATGTCGCCTGCGCCCTGACGAATCGCCACCAGGGTGCCGACGGCGGCAATCACGCCGATGCAGAAAATCGACACGAACGAATAGCTCGCTGCCCCCAGACTGCCACCGGCCAATGCCTCGGGACTCAGGCGCGCCATCATCAAGGTGTCGGTGAGGACCATCAGCATGTGCGCCAACTGCGAGGCAATCAGCGGCCCCGCCAGCCGCAGGATGGCCCCGAGTTCAATACGCGCTGGATGCTTCATGGTCATCACGCTCGATTATCAAAGTGAACTGGAAAGGGTCGATTCTCGGCGCTTCAAGGGGTTTGCACAAAGGGATAAAAAGGATGGGTAGCATGAGTCAAACTCATGCGATGGAGATTCTGCTAGGGTAAGCGGATTGCGCTATAGGAGCTTTCCGCATGTCTCGTCGTCTTCCTCCCTTATATGCCTTGCGCGCATTTGAAGCGGCGGCTCGGCATAGCTCGTTTACTCGCGCCGCCGAAGAATTGTCGATCACCCAGAGTGCCGTCAGCCGACACATTCGTACACTCGAAGAGCATTTTGCCTGTCGGCTGTTTCACCGTAGTGGACGCAACCTGCAGTTGACCGAGTCGGCACGGCTGATTTTGCCGGGCATTCGTGACGGTTTCTCCGCCCTGGAACGCGCTTGCAATACCTTGCGCGCCGAAGACGACATCCTGCGCATGAAAGCCCCTTCGACATTGACCATGCGCTGGCTGCTGGCGCGGCTCAGCCGCTTTCGGCACCTGCAGCCGGGCAATGAAGTGCAACTGACCAGTGCCTGGATGGACATCGACTCGGTGGACTTCAATCAGGAACCGTTCGACTGCGCCGTGATCCTCAGCAACGGGCATTTCCCGCCGGACTGGGAAGCGACGCTGCTGTTCCCGGAGGAGCTGATTCCCGTGGGCGCGCCGAATCTTCTGAACGATCAGCCGTGGGACGTTGCACGCCTGGCCAGCACCGAACTGCTGCACCCGACGCCGGATCGTCGCGACTGGCGCAGTTGGCTGGACCGCATGGGCCTGACCGATCAGGTCTCGCTCAAGGGCGGGCAGGTGTTCGACACATTGGAGCTGGGCATGATTGCCGCCGCCCGGGGCTACGGCGTGTCCATGGGGGATTTGTTGATGGTGGCGGAGGATGTCGCGCAGGGGCGTTTGAGTTTGCCGTGGCCGACCGCCGTTGCCAGCGGTGAGAATTATTACCTTGTCTGGCCGAAAACCCGCCCCGGAGGTGATCGTTTGCGCCGGCTCAGCGATTTTCTGTTGGGTGAAGTCCGGGCGATGGAATTACCGGATGTGCAGCGTTTGAGCTGAATCGATAGAGCTGGCGTGATAGAGGCCTTGCGCCATATCCCGGCTATTTACTCAAGTATTCAGAATCGCCGCCGAAAATCTGCAAATGGAACCTTCGTGCAGGTCCAGCGCTGTTCCCATTATTAGAAAAATTTTGCTGAGTGTGCAGCCCGATCAAACAGGGGGCAGGGCGCTCGGCCAGGAGTTGTCATGTCTCAACCCCGTGCCCGGATTGCCTCACAGCTTGGCCTTGCGCTTGCCGTGATACTGGCGATTGTCATCACTGGCAGTACCGTGTTCGCCCTGCGTTCGCTGGACACTGCCAACCTCGCGACCCGCGAAGAGCACCTGGCCAGTGAAGCCCGGTTACTGGCCGATCAGTTGAGTACCTTCCACGGTACTTTGCGCGAAAGCACCCAGCGTCTGAGCGGCCTGTTCGAGAAGCGCTTCAGCTCCGGCCTGAGCCTGCACCCGGATGAGCCGGTGACGGTGGCCGGTGTGCAGACCCCGGGGCTGCACCTGGGCAGCGAAGTGTTGAACAACAACTTCAAGGAAGTCGACGAGTTCAAGCAAATGACCGCCGGTGTGGCCACGTTGTTCGTGCGCAGTGGCGAAGACTTCATTCGGGTCAGCACCTCCCTGACCAAACAGGACGGCAACCGCGCCATCGGCACGCTGCTTGACCACGCCCATCCGGCGTATGCGCGTTTGATGTCGGGGCAGAGCTACGTGGGACGCGCCCTGCTTTTCGAACGTTCCTACATGACGCAATACACCCCCGTACGCGACAGCAGCGGCAAGGTGATTGCCGTGCTGTTCGTAGGGTTCGATTACACCGACGCGCAGAACGCCCAGTTCGCCAACCTCAAGCGCTTCCGTATCGGCCAGACCGGTTCGCTGGCGTTGCTGGATGAACAAAACAAATGGTTGGTGCCGCCGGCGGGCGTGCAGGCACTGGATCAAGCAGTTGCGGCCATCGTCGACCTGGCGAAAACACCGGGCAAGGGTGATTTCTGGGGCGACAAATCGGAAGACTTCTACAGCGTAGCCGTGCCGTTCGACGGCGGACCATGGTCGGTGGTGGCGAACATGCCCAAAGCCGAAATCAGTGCCGTGACCTGGAGTGTCGGCATTCAATTGGCCATCGGCAGTCTGCTGGCGATGCTGATCGCGGTCAGTTCAGCCGTCTGGCTGTTGCGCAGCAAGCTCGCGCCGCTGGGCGATCTGGTGCGCCAGGCCGAAGCCTTGGGCGCCGGTGATTTGAGCGTGCGCCTGAACGTGTCGAGCAACGATGAGATCGGTCAACTGGCCCGCGCGTTCAACCAGATGAGCCAGGCCCTGTCGACCATGGTCGAGCACATCCGCAAAGCCTCGCAGGAGGTCAACAGCCGCGCCCAGGCATTGTCCGGCCTGTCCGGTGGCGCCTATGAAGGGATGGAGCAACAGTCCGGCGAAATCACCAGCATGGCCGGCGCCGTGGAAGAGTTCAGCGCCACGTCCCTGAACATTGCCGACAACATGGGCAACACTCAGCGTCTGGCCCAGGAAAACGCACAACAAACCCAGATCGGTCGTACGTCGATGGGTGAAGCGTCCTCGTCGCTGGAGCAAATCGCCAGCGCACTGAACAGCACCGCGACGGTGATCAACACCCTCGGTCAGCGCTCACAAGAAATCGGCGGCATCGTCGGGGTGATCACCTCGATTGCCGAACAGACCAACCTGCTGGCACTGAACGCCGCCATCGAAGCGGCCCGTGCCGGTGAACAGGGCCGTGGTTTTGCGGTGGTTGCCGATGAGGTGCGCAACCTGGCTTCGCGTACTCGTCAGGCCACTGACGAAATTTCCGGGATGATCAGCAGCATCCAGCAGGAAACCGGCAACGCCATCAGCACCATGGAGCAGGGCAATGTGTTGATGCAGGAAGGTTTGTCGCGTAACGCCAACGTGGCTTCGGCCTTGGCGCGAATCGACGAGCAGAGCCGTTCGGCCGGTCAGCAGTTTGCGGCGATTACCACCGCGACCCAGGAGCAAAGCAGCACCGCAACGTTGCTGAGTAGCAACCTGCAAAGCATTGCGCTGGCCAACAGTGAGCAGCGCGAAGTGGTGTCCAACCTGGCGGTGACGGCCAAGGAGCTGGAGAAGCTCGCGGCGGACTTGCGCCAAGAGGTTGACCGGTTTCGTTGAGGCGTCTCTGAAATAGCTTTCGCGAGCAGGCTCACTCCTACAGGGTTATGTGTCGATCACATATCCAGTGTGGGAGCGAGCTTGCTCGCGATGGGGTCACCTCAATTCAGGATCTATTCCCGGCTAGTCGCACTTGGCATTGCTCGATACTTCCTTGCTTGCCTGTTTCAACTGATTGGCCAATTCAGACGCATTGGTGCTGTTGTAAACCCGGCCACCGGTGTTTTCGGCGATGCAGCGCGACGGGCCACCGGCGCCGATTTTCACTACGTTGACCCGTAGTCGCGGTTGTTCCTTGGCGATTCGGCGCGACACGGCGCAGGCGTCTTTCTGGCAGCCGTCTTCACCGTCGACGAACATCACGATCACGGCATCGTTATTGCGCCCGTCAACGGTGCTGGCCGCGTAGGCCAGGCTGTCAGCCAGCGGTGTACCGTCGTTGGGAACCAGGCCTCGAATCCCGTTGATCAGCCGCGGGCGATCGCCAAATCTGAACACGCCCTGGTCCGGTGTTCTTTCACAACCGGCGAAGGTGATCAGGCGCGTGTCGATCTTCGGGTCCAGCCCGTTGATCATGCCGGCCAACGAGTCCTTGGCGACGTCCATGCGGCTCGGCTTGGCGAAGATCTGTTGGGTGCGGTTCACGTCCAGGTACTTGTTCAGCTCATTGCCGAAGAACCAGTCTTCGTCGGCTTTCACGGACTTGATGTTCAAATCCATCGAGCCTGAGGTGTCGAGCACCACCACGAATTGCGGGATCTTGGCGTCAGGCGCTTTTTTGCGGCAGGCGAAGTTATCCAGCGTCGGGGCCGGAGGTGGCGGCGGTGGCGGTGGTGGTGGCGGCGGCGCGGGCACTACCGGTTTTGGTGGTGGGACCGGCTTGGGTGGTGGCACCGGTTCTGGCGCGGGTTCTGGTTCTGGAGCAGGCTCCGGTTCCACAACAGGCTCGGGAACAGGCTCGACCGGTTTTTCCACCGGCGTTACCACTGGCGCAACAGGCGCTACCGGCGGAGCCACGACGACCGGTTCACGGTGCAGGAACCACCAGAGCCACAGCGCCAGAAGCAGCAACAGCAGCGCGAGCAGGGCTGCCGCAATCCACCAGCCACGCCGTGACGGCGGTACGATCGGCGCCACCGGAACAACCGGCGGTACGATCGGTTTTGGCGGGCGCTGGTTCCAGCGCACCACCAACGGCTCACCGTTGAGGCTGTAGAGTTTGTCCAGCTCAGGCGTGCCGAGCAGGCTGCGCAGGTCATCTGCTACCGTGGGCTGACCGCGTTTTTGCAGTTCGTCCGCCAGCTGTCCCAAGGACGTCTGACGCACTTCATAGGTTTCCAGCAAACGTCGTTGCGCGTCCTCGTTGAGGTCGGCGTAGGGCGTGGGTTGCCCACCCAGTTCGGTCCACCATTCCAGCACGTCACCACTGCCCATTCGCGGGATGGCGAAGAGACTGGCGACGGTCGGCGGAAAGTGTTTCTGGATGAGGGCGACTTTGGCTTGCAGCGCACTCATCCCCTCCGGTGTGGCTTGCGCATCCCTGATGACCCGCTGCATGACGACGATTCCTGAAAAAGTGCAGGCATCCAGGAGATGCCTGCGGGGTGAACATTACTCTTCGTAACCGAGGCTGAATTGCAGCTGATTGACCTTCTTCTGCAACGCCTTCAGTTGTTCCTGCTTGGCCGCCAGCGATGCTGGAGTGGCTTTGGTCGTTGGCGCCGCTTGCGAGGCCTTGAGTTGCTGCTCGATGCTGGCAATCTGCTTCTGCACACTGCTTTCGTTGCCACGCCGAGCCTTGAGCGAGCTTAGCAACTGACTCAAAGACTGATTCAGCGCTGCCTGGGATTTCTGCTGGCTCGCCAGATCGGCTTTAGTGCTCAGTTGCTGGGCCTGAATGTCCGCGTACACCTGATGGAACATTGCGTTTTGCTGGCGGGACTCGCTCAGGGCCAGCTCCTTCTGCTTGACCTGATCGCTGTAACCACCGGAGTAGTCGCAGTTCATCTTGGTCAGCATGCTGCTGTCGCGATTGGTCGAATCGCATTCGCCGGGCTTCGTCGCGCAACCGCTCAGGGCCAGGACGGCGGTAAGGACCGCCAGCTGTCGTAGTGTCATGTGCTTAGCCCAGGGTGATCGCGGAGCGTTGGCTGTACAGACCGTCGACTTCCTTCTGCAGGGCCGTGACTTTCTGGTTCATTTTCGCAATGTTCATGTCCACTTGCTTGATCTCGGCACCTTGTGCGCCTTGTGCGCGTTCGGCATCGGCTACTTTGGTGTACTCGGTGACTTTGGTGCGCATGTTGCCGAGGTCTTTACGCAGGCGGGCGATGTTCGAATCGATTTCGGCGATTTGCGTCTGGGCCTTGGTCTTGTCGACTTTCTTGTTGGCGATGTCTTTTTTGATCTGGGCGATGCGCGCCTCGTCATCGTTGATCACTTGCTGAGCGGTCGCAGTACGGGCGATCACGTTCTGGGTGTCTTGTTCGACGTCGCTGTTCATCTTCGCCAAGCGGGTGGTGGTATCGGCGTATTCGCTGCGACGCTGATCCAGATAGTAGTTCGCGCCCATGGCCACGCCACACGCGGTAATGCCGGCAGCGATGGCGCACACGGCTTTGTTGCTGCTGTTGGACAGCGCGCAGGTGAGGATGCCGACACCGGCGCCGACCGCGCAGGCCTGGTAGCCGGATTTGCTGAAAAACTCTGCATCTTGGCCTTGGGTCAGGCGCGGGTCGGTGCCGCCGCCGCTTTCGCCGAGCATGGAGCTGCCGGTGTTGGCGCAACCGGTCAGCAGCAGGCTGCCGGTCAGTACGAAAGCAATCTGTAGCTTGAAGCGAGTCCAAAGGCTGCGCGACATGGTGAAACTCCTAGATGACGGTGTTGACATGTTGTTATTGAGTGACGGTTTTGCAGCTGGTCAGCCAGGCCTCAGTGTCGATCTTCTGCTTTTGCAGGAACGCCTTCTGATTGGCCCAGTGGGTGCGCAAGTACGGTTTGAGGTCTTGCAGCTGTTTGTTGCGGGTGATGATTTCTTCCATCACCGGAACCTGTTTTTCAAGCAGTGGCTGGCCGTACAAGGTCGCCGATTCCACCAGGCTGCTGGCGTAGTAACGGCTGAGTTTGTGCAGGCGATCCTTCTGCTCCTCGAGCTTGCCTTTGCGCATGTCGCAGCTCGCGTCCTTTTCCGCGGCTTCGCAATTGAGCTTGTAGTTCTTTTGCAGGAAGTCCACGTACTGGCCGTCGTCGAGCATCTTGGTGCACAGGAACGCGCCCAGGTTCAGGCTGGCGCGGATCGCCTGGTCGCGGGTTTCTTCCTGTTGCTGGTTGCTGGCGCGCAACTGGTTTTCCAGGGCCTGGAGCTTTTCCTTGAGGGCTTTGTCTTCGACGCCCGAGGCCAGGCTGTTCAAGGATTGAACGGTGCCTTTGTCGGCAGACTCGGTTTCTTTGCTGCCGGTGCCAAGTTTCTTCCAGCTGTTTTCAATGCTGGCGACGCGCTCGCGGGAGGTCAGGGTCGGCGAGACCAATACCAGTCGCAGGCCGGTGGTTTTGTTTTTCACCTGGCCTTCGGCATTGTAATACGGCTCTTCCTTGCGCAACGCAGTACGCAGGTCGGCTTGCGCTGTCAGGTAGTTGCCGCCACGGACCACGTAGCCGCCTGCCTGACCGTGCTGGCGGTCGAGTTTGTTCAGGCGAAACGGTTCGAACATCATTTCGTCGACGTTGCCGAGCATGTCATGCAGGCCCAGCGGATTGGGCTTTTGCAGGCCAGACAATTGCAGCTTGCCGTTGGACGATTGCGCCCCGGCGAACCACTCGTAGGCGTTGATCCCTTCGGGCATCGGGTAGTGCGTGTCGCGGAATTCAGCGGCGCCGACTTCCAGCCCGCCGCGTGCGGCGAACTCCCACTCGACTTCAGTCGGCAGGCGCAAGAAGCCCATCGCCCCGTCTTCCTTGGGCAACTTGTCGGCGGCGTTCTTGCGCAGCCACAGGTTGTATTTGTCGGCGGCTTCGATGGCTTGCACCCAGCTCACCGCCACTTGCGGCAAGCGCATCTTGGTCGCAGCCGTCGGGCAGGTTTCTTCGGTCAGTGCGGCGTATTGCAACTGACTCATCTCGTACTTGGCCATCAGGTAATAGCGGGACTTGTCGTTCTTGGCACCGGTAAAACTGCCGGCGATGAACGTCGGCCGCGTCTGTTCGACGTAGCCATATTCCGCGCCGTCCTGACCGATGTTGATCGGGTAGTCATCGAGCGGCCCTGCCACCGGAATGAACACCTTGCGAAAGACCATCGAGCCTTCGCAGGGCATCGGCAGCACCACGTCGGCGGCGTCCGGCATCGGGTTGTAATACTTCTCTTCCCAGCCCGCAGCCGAGGCGTCGAGCAAATAGCCAAGGCCCAGTGGCAATAGCAAGCCAAAACGTTTATAGCTCACGCAGACTCTCCGCAGGTTGGATGTTGATGGCTCGCAGGGCGCCAATCACGGCCACCAGCGCAGCGACCAGAAAGGTCAGGAGCAGGGCGCCAAGGCCATGCCAGACCGTAATGTGGCACACGAACGTGCCGGTGGCCTGGCTGCTGCCGAGCAAATAGTCGAACAGATGACTGCCAACGGCATAGAAGCCCAGCCCGCCCACGTAACCGGCCAGGCTCAGCAGCAACGCTTGCAGGACCACGAAACCACCGACGGCCCTGCGTTTGAAACCCAGCAGGCGCAGCACCGCGAGACTTTTGCGCTTGCGGTCGATGTTGGCCAGGAACGCGCCGACCATCGACGCTACGCAGCCGATCAGCGCCGCCATGGCGATAACCCCGAAAATCAGCCCCAGCACATGGTTGATGGCTTTGACGTTGTCGATGTCGGCCAGTCGGCTCGACGTTTCGATGTGTTGTTCGTTGAGCCAGCGCTCCAGTGGCGCCACTTGATCGATGTCGCGCGCATACACCCGGGCACGGGCATACAGCGGTTGCAGGTTGTCCAGAGGCTTGCCGGTGGCAACGCCGAACGCACTGACCTCATAGCCATCGCGAAAGCGCTCCAGGTTCAACAGCAACGGCGGGGCGACAAACCCGGCGGCGCGACCGAAACGTGCACCGTCGAGCACGGCGAGCACCGTCAGTGTTATCTCGCCGCGTTCATTGACACCTTCCAGGCGGCGCAGCGCCCGCAGTTGCACACTGTCGCCGACCTTGGCCTGCAAGCGTTGCGCGGCGCTGGCGCTGAGGATCACTTGATTGCCGACCGGGTTGAGCGACGCGAGGTTCAGTTGCGGGTCGCCCGGTTCGGTGGCAATGATTTCCGCACCTTCGACAAAGCGTTGCATGCCCATCAGCAAATCAGCCTGGGTATTGAGCGAGCGCGTCTGGCCGAGGGCAAAGCCGGTCTCGGGGAGCTGGCGCAAACGCTCGATCCAGGCGCTGTCGTAGTTGCCGTTGCTGAGCATCTTCACTTCAAGGTTGCGCGGGTCGCGCAGCAGTTCGTCCTGCAACTGGCTGACCACCCCGTGCTTGAGACCAAACAGCAGCAACAGCGGCGCGATCACCGCCACCAGGGAGGCGGCGATGCACAGCGAGACCTTGCGGTCGTGCCAGAGGTCTTGCAGCGCCAATGAGCCCAACAGGCGCACTTGATTAATCCATGGGTTCAAACAGTGTCTCTCCCTGACGGCTGACAGCACCCAGTCGCGGCAAGCCGAAAGACTTCAGCAAGGCCCAATCATGGGACACCACCAGTGCACTCAAGCCCATGTTCGACACCAGGCTCAGCAGCAACTCGAACAAACGCCGGGCGCTGTGGGGGTCGAGCGCGGCGGTCGGTTCGTCGGCCAGCAGCAGCACCGGTTCATGGGCAATGGCCCGAACGCAGGCAACGCGCTGGCGTTCGCCGATCGACAATGCCTGCGGTTGTTTATCCAGCAACCCGCTCAGGCGCAACACGTCAACAGCGTGGTCGATGTGCTCGCTCTTCGCCGACATCCCGAGCAAACGGCGCGGCAGGCTGATGTTGTCACGCACGCTGAGGAACGGCAGCAAGCCGCCGCTCTGCAAAATGAATCCCAAATGCCGTGAACGCACCGCCGCCAAGGCGGGCTGGTCGTCGCTGGCGAGCAGTTGAGCGATGTCTTGAGCCGGTGCCGCTGACGTCGGGCCCAGACGAAAGCGCTCGAGTTCGACAGGCGCGAGCAACAGGCCGATGGCTTCGAGCAATGTACTTTTGCCGCTGCCACTCTCGCCGGTGATGGCGAGGATTTCTCCGGCGCCAACCTGCAAGTGCGGCAGGCGCACGTGGTGGGCCAGCGCGCCGTCACCACGACGCACCAGCAGGTTCTTGATATCGAGCATGGGTGTCTCGTTAAGGCATCATTTCCAGTGGCACCGGGTACACGTTGTCCCGCGCGTCGCTGTCCTTGGCTAGAGCTACCCAGCGGTCAACATCCGCGTTGTAACGCTGGTAATGCCGCAGTTTGGTATTGAGCGTGCGGATGAATTTCTCCTGGGCCAGACCGTCCCAGCTCTTCCAGGTCTCTTCATCCAGGTTCAACACTTCACTCTGATAGGGCAGGTCTTCGAGGTACTCGCCGAGCACACCCATGTCCGCCAGTTTGGCTTTGCTGTTCTGCTTGAGCTGATTGGGATCGGCGCCCATGGTCGCCGCCACCGAGCGCAGGCGCTCGAACATTTCCGTCGGCGAAATCAGGCCTTCGTTGGCCGCATCGAGGATCTGCTTCATCACGTCGCTCAAGTCGCTGAGCTGAGACTTGGTCAGCAGCACCCGCACATCGGTGGTCGGGATGTTCTGCTTGATCAGGTCGCGGTCGGTGATCCACGCCTTGAACACCGGCGGAGCCTTGCTGTTGGTCTTCTCGCCGAGATAGGCCAGTTGCATGGCATGGCCGATCAGCGCCGCGTCTTCGAGCATTTTCTTCTCGGCCGGGTCCTGCTTGGCGTTCGCCGCGCTGCCGATGGCGTCTTCGCCCATGTAGGCGGCTTTCACCTGCGTCGTGATCGCGGCGGCCAGTGCGTCAACCTTGCGACCGAACTCCTGCACATCGCCGGCATTTACCGGGTAGTACAGCGAGGTGTTGGTGCCAGGGTAAGTCGACAGGTCCCGGTACTGCGCTTCGGCCTTGGCGTGGTCCTTGGCCCCGGCCGGGGTTTTCAAGTGCAGCGTATAGATAGCTACACCCGGATTGGCGGCCTCGATACGCACCTGCGCTGCGCTCAACCCGGTCTTCGACAGTTTGTCGTCGCCCTCGATGGCGCCCGCATCGGTGATCAACACCACGTAGCGCGCACCGAACTGGCTCCAGTCGACCTTGTCGATGCTCTCCATGACGCCGGCAAATGAGTCCTCATCGAAGCTGCTGCTCGATACGTTGGCCTGTTTGAGGTCGGCGATCTTGGCGAAAAAGTCGGCGCTGTCTTTCACCTTGGTAGGGTCGGCGTACATTTTGGTGGTGTATTCCAGCCCCGGCACCGCTTGGGTGTTGGAACGGAAAGCCACCATGCCGAACTTGACCTGCTTGCCGAGATTCTGCGCTTCGATTTTCTGATAAACCTTGCGGATCGCCTCGCGGGTGCGGTCGATGTACGGGTCCATCGAGATCGTCGAGTCGATGACAAACACCACCGCCGCACTGAATTCCTTCAACTGGCTGGCCGTTTTGTCTTCGGCTTCCTTGCCGCCGGCAGCGCTGTTTGCCGCACCGCCCTTGGCCGTCTTGTCATCCGGTTTGCTGACCGACGCGACGTTGAGCAGGCGCGTGCGGAAACCGCTTTCGGTCATGACTTCTTCGCCACTGAGCACCGGCAGCAGGTAAAACTGCTTTTGCAGGTCGACGAAGTATTCAGGTTCTTCGGCCAGCACGCCGGGTGCTTGCTGGCCTTTTTTCAGCGTGGCCCGCAGCGGCGCGACTTTGCTGACCGGGTCTGGCGCATCCAGGATGCCTTCGACAGTGGCGCGGTCCTTGAAAAACAGCAGCCGGTCGCGGTTAGCCGGGTTGGTGAACGCCAGCGTCAGCTGCATTTTCCAATCGGTGGTGCAGCCGGCAGGTAACCAGCCAATGGTTTTGCCGTAACTGTCGGGGCCGACTTTCAGCCATTCGGCGTTGTTCGCTTGCGCGCGCTCGTACACATAAAAGCGGCTGAAGACCGGTTGCTCGTCGTCTGCCGCGCCGCCCGCCGTCGGGCTGATCTTGCAGCCCGGCGTGGTCAGTACGCGTTGGAACAGGGTCTTTTTACCGGCCTGGATCAGCGGTTTGTCATCGGCCTGGGACAGCGGGCTGATGCACAGTGCCAACAAGGCGGCACTGCTCAGCAGGAATCGACTCACGGGCGAACGCATCACTTCTGCAACTCCTCGAAGCGCTGCTTGGCTTCGGCGTTGTTCGGGTCCTGCGTGAGGATGGTTTCGTACCAGTAGGCGGCGGTGGCGTTGTCCGCGACCGGGAAGCACTCGCTGGCCTTCAGGTATTTCGGGTCGTATTCGCGGGCATAGGCGTTGGCGATCAACGCGTCACCGGCCTGGGCACGGTTGGCGTACAGACGCTGGGCGATGCCACAGTGCTTGCCGGCCTTGGCTTGGTTGATGATCTCCAGCAACTTGGCACTGTCGGGCGCAGCCTTGATGCAGGTCTGGACGAAGGTCAATTCGGGCAGGCTGTTCATGCTCTCGAGGGTGCAGGCCTGTGCGTCGGCGCCGGCCGGCGCGGCAGCAGGGGCTGCGGCCACCGGAGCGGGTGCGGGAGTGCGTTTGTAGAACCAGAATCCAGCGCCTGCTGCCAACAGCAACACCACGACCATCAACAGGCCGATCAGGCCTTTGTTGCTTTTCTTCGCCGGTGGCGGCGGCGGTGTCTCGACGGGGTCGGCGAATACCGGCTCCGGTTCCGGTTCCACTTCTGCCTCGGCGGGCGGCAGGACCAGTTCCGGCAGGTCAGGGATCTCCGGTGCCGGTGCTACCGGTGTCGTCAGGTCGGCGCCGCCGTACGTCGAGCGCGTCTGGCCGCCAGCCGTGGAAGCCAGCAGGTTGTTGGCCGGAAGTATCACGCCTGCGTCGACATGGCCCAGGCTCTGTTCGCGAAGTTCGATGCGAAATTGCGAGTTGCCGCTGCCTTCCAGCAATGGGTCAACCACGTCCGGGCCAACCTGAGTTAACAGGAATTCGCCGTTGGCGGTGAAGCGCGAGACTTTGAACCAGAACGGATTGTTGCTCCAGGCCTTCTGGCCCTGAAGGTAAAAACCGTCCTGGTTACGCTGAATGGAAAACTCCAGCTGTTCCTCGCCACCCTGCCATTTCTTTACGGTGAGGCGGGCCTGGCCAGGCACATTGGGCTCTAAGGCGAGCAGGTCGACACGAATTGGCATTGCTTATCTCGCTGCGAAGGCTGTGAGCACTTTGCCCAGCCGTTCGTTCTGTTCAGGGGTGATTTCGCGCCCGGCGCCATGGCCGGCATTGTCCTGGGTGATGTAGGCAAGGCCCGAGAGCCAGTCACCCAGATACCGCTGCGCCTGGTTCGCCGGTTGCGGCGGCAGCACCGGCACTTGTCCCGGACTGATGTCGGTATAGAACGAGAACAAGGGCAACTTGGCACCGGCCCGGCTGTTCGGACGTTCGCTTACCGGCTTCTGGATGTAGCCGAACCAGGAGACGAAATCGCGCAATACACGTTGCACTTCCAGTACCTGACGCTCGACCAGTTGATCGCGGCGCGCGCCACTTTGCGCACGCTTGAGGACCGCACGGCTCAGTTGCCCCGGCAAGTCCTGGCGGTAAGCGGCGGTGATCAGTTCGTCGACCACCGCTTCGAGCAACGCCTTTTCCAGCCCGAGGAGGTTGAGCAGACTTTGCCGGGTGGTCAGTTCACGCAGGTGCGCGATCCAGGCCTTGAACGCGGCTTTGGCGAAGCGGTGCTCGTTGCTTTGCAGCTCTGGCACCGGAGTACTGGCTTTGCTGCTGACCGGTGTGCTGTCGTGACTCAGGTCGTCGCCGAAATCGAAATCAAAACCGGCGTCGTTGCCGTACAGGCTCTGGCTCGGTGTCGGCGCGACCGGTTCGTCGGTCACGGTAGGCTCGTCATCGGTTTCGTACACGCCGCTGAGGTACAGGTCGCGCACCTCTTCGCTCGGCATGTCGAGTTGATCGATGAGCTCGCCGAGCACCGCCGGACGACGGCCCAGGCCCGTGAGTATCATCTGCGCTTGCGCTTTTTTCGCCGCTGCGGCGCCGTCACCGTCGGCGTAATACCAGGTGCTCAGGCCATGCGTAGTCAGGCCTTCGAGGCATTCGCTCAATTGCTCGCGGATGCGCTGCAATTTGAATTCGAGGTTGGCAACGCCAGTGAAACTGCCGCTGAAGTGGCTGATGCCACCGTCATCGTTGCGCAGCATTTCGGCCCAGGCGTTGGCCGGGTTCTTGATGTGTTTGCACACCAGGTCGTTGCTGGCGAAGCTTTCGCCCAGCGCTTTGACGCGATCTTCATAGCCGCCATTGAGGCCGGTTTCGGCACCGTTCGCGTCTTGCCCGATGAACGCCGCGTCCATGCGCGGCTTGCGCACCAGGAAGGTGTTCTGGAACGGTGTCCCGGCCCAGTCGTTCATCCAGCTCAGGCTGCCGAAGCGCTCCAGCATGGTCAGCTTGACCATGCCGTTCCAGCTCTCGTCGTACTGATCAGGTGTCAGGCTCAGGGAGTTGCTGATGCGCAGGTCGAGCATAGTCAGCGCCCAGATCAGACCAGTATCGCGTTTCGCGCGAGCGGCCGAGTCGGCGCCCTGGGTCTTTTCGATCCAGCGTGTCAGCACCGGGCCAACGTCGTTGACGTCGCTTTGTTTAGTCGAACCGGTGCAAACCACCAGCGCGTTCATTTCCTGGTTGTC
Organism: Pseudomonas sp. C9; assembly: GCF_002000165.1. Classification (NCBI taxonomy): domain Bacteria; kingdom Pseudomonadati; phylum Pseudomonadota; class Gammaproteobacteria; order Pseudomonadales; family Pseudomonadaceae; genus Pseudomonas; species Pseudomonas sp. C9. Next base: position 2,761,441 of record NZ_MPAK01000001.1, read on the forward strand.
GGTGTAACGCTCGAACAGGTAGGCGACCTTGCCCCGCAGAATCAGTTGCGAGACGGAGTTGTCCTTGGTGGCGGACTCGGGATCGTTGGAATCGGCGATTTCGTGCAGCTTTTTGCGCCCGCGATAACCGGGGAAATCCAGCAGGTCGACCTGATTGACGATTTCGTCGACCGGCGCTTCGATCAGGCGGAAGGTCATTTCAGCGGTCAGTGCCGCCAGTTGCGCGACCGGGATGCCCTGACTGTTTTGCAGACGGCCACCCACCCATGGTCGAACATCGATCGGCAAATCCAGCGGGCTACCGAAGCGTTCGAGGATGTCGACGTTCATGATGCTGTCGCGCTGGCTGTAGGTGTCGTTTTCGAAACTCACCAAGGCCTTCAGGGGCGCGAACACGGTTTCGGGCAAGCCCAGCTTGTGCAGCGCGCCGGCCAGTTGCTGATACACGCGCGTCAGTTCGCTTTGCTCGCCCCAGAGGATCGAAAACAGCTCGGCCCGTTCCTGGAAATTCAGGCGCGGCGCCAGTTGCAACGCCTTGGGCCAGTACAGGTGCTCCAGCTTCTTCACTGAGTTGCGGAAGTTGTCGCGCAGGTAATCCCACAGCGACACCAGATCGTCGGCGTTGACGCCCGTTTGCATCGGCCCGGTTTCGCGACCTTCGAACGGTTTGAGCACGCGCTGGATACGTTCTTCGTCGATCTCGTAGGAAATGCGTTCAAGGTCGAAATCCTTGAACCAGGAGTTGGCGAGAATCTTCGCCAGCTCGATTTCCTTGAACAGCGTGAGTTCGACCGGGAAATCATTGTCCTGGCTCGGCGTGGCGCGGCGGCTGAAGCGCGTCACCAGGCCGGTGGCTTCCTTGCCGCCACCCACCGGGTTGATGTGCTTGATGAAGTCCAGGCGCTGGCCACCGAAGTCGGTCTCCAGTTTGCCGTTCTGACCAGCAGCGAGAGCCGAAATCAGGTAGGACTTGCCGGCCTGCGACAAGCCGAAAAAGCCGATGGTCATTGGCGTGCAGGCCACGCGGCCCAGGCTGTGAGCCAGGTTGCGGGCACGGTGCAGGCGGATGTTCAGGTTGTCGGCTTCGCTGTCCAGGCGTGGCGCATTGCCGCGCGTCTGGCCAATCCAATCCAGCGCCTGACCGGCACCTTCATAAACAGCGGCCCAACTGTTTGAGAGCTGATGTTGTTCGGGGGTCAGGTCGTTCATTTGCGTTTCACACTTCCACTGTCGAGCCAGTACTTGGAATCGTTCAGGCCGGCGTCGAGCATGGTGTTGAGCTCCAGCACGAGGTCGCTGCGCGGGTTGAAGTTGACATTATTGCAGTTGGATTCGATGTCGCGAACCGAGAGGAGATCGCTGACCAGATCCTGCTTGCGCGTGTATTTGTCCGCCGGCTTGACCTCGAATCGCACCTTGAGCAGCGGCGCGCTGCCGTTATCACCGATGGCACGGGAAAACTTCACCCGACCGACTTTGGTGAAGCGCAAGGTGTACAGCGGCGACGCGGCCCAGCGATCGGCAGCCAACTGGCGGAAACCGAGGCGCAGGTCGCCTCGCATTTCCAGTTGCGGCGTGTCGGCGGTATCGCCCACGCCGATCACCGGCAGCTTGATCTTGTAGTCTTCGGACTGGATGTCGCGGTACAGCACGTCGGCATCCTTGATCACGTTGTTCAGGTCGATGACGCCGATGTGCTTGACCGTCGAATACGGCTTGAGTGCCGAAGCACGGAAGTAGAAATTCGGCACACTGTGGTTGGCGCACAGCAGGCAAAGCATGGCGCCCACCGAGGCGGTGCTTTTCGGGTCGTCGATCCGACCATTTTTATGGAACGGATACCAGCCGCCCGTGCGGTAGTTTTGCAGCGCCAGAATGCGCCCCGGCGGCAGCGGCAACACCTTGCGAATGAACGCCTGGATGCCGGGCAGGCGCGACGGGCGGCCAGTCAGCAGCAGCACGTCGCACGGGTAATGCGCGACCACTTCACACAGCGCCCCAAGAATCTTGGTGATGTTGATCTGGTCGTTGAGAAATGCGGCATGAAGCTTTTGCAGGTCGAAACTGATGGGTGCCTCATACACGTCGAAGCCGCTCTGACTGCCGACATCGCGGCGTACGGCGGCATTGACGTAGTCGAGCACGGTCTTGCTGATCGCGTTGTCACCCAGCAATTGGCGGTAGCTTTGCGGGGTGACTTCCTGCGGGACCTGCGGATCGTAATGCTCGTAAGCCTTGAGCAGCGCCAGGCCCAGCGGTGCGAACACCTGCAGGTTCAACTGCTGGCGCAGGATCATGTCCTGGGCGCTGACCGACTCATCGCCGCACAGCCGTGACATCAACGAATCCGGCGCTTTTACGCCGGCGTTCTGCAAGGCTTTCTCAAAGCTCGGCAGGATGAAGTCCTGAATTACGTCCAGCAGGATGTCGTCGCCGGCCACTTTGAACCCGTCGCGGAAACGCTGCTCGGGCACGATGTGCACGTTACTGCCACTGCCGGTGTTGCCGGCGCGGTCGAGGCGATAGTCGGTGATGACCAGGTCCGTGGTGCCGCCGCCGATGTCGATGGTCGCCAGGGTAATACGCTCGCGGTCGGTCTTGTCGGGCCGGGCGATGGTGTCGAAAAACTCTTCCGGGTGACCGGCGAAGTTCTCGTTGACCTCGGTGTACAGGTACACCAATTGGCCGCAGGAAGCTTCGTCCCATTCCACACGGATGCTCGGGATCGGCGTGCGCGGGCTCAGGGCCTGGTCCTGATGCGGGTCTTCCTCGCCGGCGTGCCAGCCGAGGCTCTTCCAGACCAGGCCTATGGCTTGCAGCATGCGTTCGTTGAGGATGCTGCGCTCAGCTTGCGGCATGCCCGGCGGCACGGTCAGGGTGATGCTGTTGAGCTGGCGCGGTACGCGGGTGTGCCCCTGGCGCGAGCGCTGGGCCGGGCTGTTGATTTGCGACAGCGCCTGGGCCAGCACTTCGGCGAGCATGAAGGTCATCAGCGAGCTGCGCGAATAACGCGGCATGAACACCGGCAGGCGATCGTCTTCTTCGAGGCTGTAAAGCGCTTCGCCGGTTTCATTGATCAGGTGTGAGAACGGCGCGGCGGTAGCGTAGGGCTCGTTATCGGTCTTGATGTACGAGCAGTTGAACCGCCAGCCGTGGCCGTAGGCGTTTTCGTCCCACAGATAACGTTTCGGGCTGGACAGGCCCGTGGAGCCTTCGGTGCCGCGACGACGGCTGGCCAGACGGCTGGCCTCGTTGCCGACACGGGCAATCGTCGCCCACTGGAAGGCATCATGACGGCCGCTCTTGACCGAGCAGTGGTCCTTGCCGAAATACGCCTGGGCAAATTCCACGCGACTTTCGAACGGCAGGTTGTAGGTGTGCTCGGGGGTGATCAGGTCGCGCAGTTCCAGCACGTAGTTCTGCTTGAGCCCGGAGCCGGCCTGACCATGGTTCTCGATCAGGATGCCGCAGGTACGCGAGTTGCCGACGTCCAGCACCAGGTCCACCGGAATCGGTTTGACCAGGCCGTTGCTGTCGTTGGCGACCACTTTCAGCTCGGGGATCTCGACTTTCGGGCGAGCCGTCGACTGCTGTGCGGCAGACGGCTTGCTCAACAGGCTGAGCAAATTCAGGTAATGCGCCAGGTGATAGTTGGCGCGGATATCGATGTCCAGCTCTTCGCGCGAACGGTGGGTATTGCCTTCGTTGAACACTTCCAGCAGCCATTCATTGACCCACGGCTGGGCCAGGAACCAGCGGGTTTCGCTGGCCTTGGTCGCCAGTTTGAAAGACACGCCGGAGCTGATGTCTTCTTCGTTCGGCGCCAGGTAGGCGGTGCCGTCACGCTTGGGCATCACGCGGCTGTCGAAGGCCATCGTCAGGCGGTGGGTGTTGCCGTCAATGTCTGGCGTGGCCAGTTTCACCAGGCGCATGCGCGACCAGTTGGTCGGGCCTTCGTCGAAGCGATGCGGCGGCATGAAGCGGAAAAACGGGGTCGGCAGCCAGACACCGTCGAGCAATTCGAGGCTGCTTTTCATGTCGACGCTGAACACAGGCTTGGCCTTTTCGACCTTTTCCGGTTCAGGTTCGTAGAAAAAGAAGTCTTTCTCTTCGTTGTACGCCAGACGGCAGATCAGCCCGCTGATCATCGGTGCGAACTCGCCCGCCGGTTCCTTGCGGGGATCCAGGCGCAGGGCGAAATCCATGAACTGGATGCCGGTGTCGCTGACCAGCGTGACGGTGTCTTCGAATTGGGTGACTTCAGGCAACATGTCGGGTTATTCCGTTTTTATTCGGCCACGTGCCGCATGGACATGGGGAATTGTTCTTTGCCGTAACCGCCGGTGCAGTCTGCGACTGTAGTCGCCCCTTTGCGGCAGTTGACCTTGGGCATGTCGTAAGTGCTGCCATCGCCACATACGGCTTGGCCCTGACTGTCGATGGCCAGGCTGCCACCCTTCATGGTAGCGCTCACTGGCCCGCTGCACTTGGTGCCGTCGGCCTGGTGCACGGTGACTTCGCCCTTGCCGTCCTTGAGTTGGTACTCCAGGCGCAGCGGTTTGCCGGTGCGACGATCCTGAATGCCAGCACCGGCGCGGAACTGACCGTCGAGGAACTTGGCGGCACCGTCAGCGGCGTCTGGCGGAATGCTCAGGGGAGGGCCAGGTTTTGCGGCGGCGGATTTTTCTGCCTCGGATGGTGAGACAGCAGGCGGAGCGGTTTTGTTTTCAGGTGCCGTGGCCGGCGATTCGGCTGCCGGGTCTTTGGCCGGGTCTTTGCCCTGATCTTTGCCTGGATCTATGCCTGGATTTTTGCCCAAGTCGGCGCTCGCGGCATCAGCCTCGTTACCCTCGACGGCTGGCGCTTCGACACCATGAGTCCCCGTCACGGCGGTGCCGGTGGTGGTCCCTGTGACAGTGCCTGTCACGGGGACGCCATTCAATGTCGTGGCATTGCCGGTCAATGGTGGCTCTTCCAGTTGTCTTTCAACGGGCACGACGCCCTCTGGAAGCAGATCAACCGCCACCCGTGGAATCGGCACGCAACCGCGTAAACCCAAGAGTAGCCACAACAACAGCAGCAAGAAAGGCAGCAGCAACAGCCACCACCAGCGTCGCCACCACGGGCGAGCCACCACTGGCACGATCGGCGCGACAACGGGCGCTGCTTCGACCACGGGTGGCAGGGTGAACACGGGTGCAGCCTGAGTCAGGCAGTGCAGGGGATCGCGGTTACGGTCGGTGCCCGCGTGCTCGAAACCCCAAAAGGTCAGTACCGGTTTGCCTTGCACCAGGTAGACGAAGTTTTCGTCAGGGAAATGAATGACGCGCTTTAGCAACTTGCCGAACACGGCTTTGTCGCCTTGCTGCTGTTCGGCCGGATCAGTGCCCAGGTAGCGTTGGCTCAATTCGTCGAGCGCTATCTTCAAGGATTCAAGTTGGAGGCGGGCAGGGGCGCGTTCTTCTTCGGTCGCGCTGCTCCAGGGGATGACATCGCCGTCGAGGCCGCTGTACCAGTCGATCTGGTTGCCGAGCTCATCGCTCTGAGGGATGGCCAGATGATCGACCATTTCGGGATTCTTGCGACGAATGGCTTCGCGCAATTGCAGGGCCGCCCGGTAGACCGGTTGACCTGTTTCGCCCAGGGCAGTGAATGACCCGCTCTTACCGCTGCGTAATAGTGCCCCGCGCATTCAAACTCCATATGTATCGTTGCGCAAATAATGACAGACAAAGGTGTCTGTTCTTGCTCCTGCAATTAGCTGGCGACCTTAATGTCATAATGATGTCGCCGTCAATTAGCGGAGGTCCAAAACCGTATGAGACTAGCGTAAGTGTGCATAGGTTGCATGAGGTCATTTTGGACTTTATGAAATCCTTCAATTTGCACTCGGCCGGTACTGCAATGCCTCGGCCAGGTGCTCGCGCTTTATCTCATCGGTTTGCTCAAGATCAGCCAGCGTTCGGGCTACTTTAAGCAGCCGATGTGCGGCTCTCAGCGACAGCGTCAATCTTTCACAAGCGGATTCCAGCCAGTTTTCGTCGGCTGTGGATAACGTGCAATGCTTGCGCAGGCCCGGCAGATCGAGGAACGCATTGGCGCAGCCCTGGCGCTTGTGTTGCCGTTCTCGTGCGTCAGCCACTAGCACCGCTGCGGTGGCGGTGTCGTCGCCGGGTTTGAGCGCCGGATTCAATGCAGTGGCTTCCCTCGCAACGGTAAGGTGTAAGTCGATTCGGTCCAGCAGCGGACCTGACAGTTTGTTGCGGTAGCGCTGGACCATGTCCGGCGTACAACTGCATTTGCCACTCGGTTCGCCAAGATATCCACAGGGGCAGGGATTCATCGCCGCGACCAATTGAAAGCGGGCGGGGAATCTCACGCGGTCCTTGGCCCGGGAAATCACGATATGACCGGATTCCAGCGGCTCCCTTAACACCTCCAATACTTTGCGATCGAATTCCGGGAGTTCATCGAGAAACAGAACGCCGTGGTGGGCGAGGGTGATTTCGCCGGGTTGCGGTTTCGATCCGCCGCCGACCAATGCCGGCCCGGAAGCTGAGTGATGAGGTTGGCGGAACGGTCGTTGTGGCCAATGGCTTAAGGGCACGCAACTGGAAACTGACTGGATTGCCGCGACCTCCAGTGCCTCATTTTCAGCCAGTGGCGGTAACAATCCCGGAAGACGGCTGGCCAACAACGTTTTCCCAGTCCCCGGCGGCCCGCTGAACAACAGGTTATGTGCCCCTGCCGCGGCAATCAGCAAGGCGCGTTTGGCCGAGAGTTGCCCCTGCACTTCATTGAGGTCGGGATAGGGTTTGCTGGCGTAGAGCAAACCATTGGAAACGTAAGGCTCGACCGGTGTGTGCCCATTAAAGTGCGCGACCGCTTCCAGCAAATGATCCACCGCGATCACCTTAAGCCCTGAGGCAAGGCATGCCTCTTCGGCATTTGCCCGCGGTACCATTAGCGACCGCCCGGCCTTGCGCGCAGCCAATGCCGCCGGCAATACCCCACGCACGGCTCGTACCGCGCCCGACAGCGCCAGCTCTCCCAGACACTCCACATCATCCAGCGTCAACGTCGGCACCTGCACACTGGCAGACAGAATCCCCAAGGCAATCGCCAGATCAAACCGGCCACCGTCCTTGGGCAAATCCGCCGGGGCGAGATTCAACGTGATGCGCCGCGCCGGGAATTGCAGCCCGGAATTGATGATCGCTCTGCGTACGCGGTCCTTGCTTTCCTTCACCGCCGCCTCCGGCAAACCGACCATGGTCAGGGATGGCAAACCGTTGGCCAGGTGGACTTCAACGGTAACGGCAGGCGCATCCACGCCGATTTGGGCGCGGCTGTGGACGATGGAGAGGGACATGGTCGTTCCTTGAGTGGTACGGGGGCCGCTTCCTGCGGGTTTTAGAAGGGTAGTCGTGGAGTCTGGCTGGAGAGGTGGGAAATCTTCGCAAGATATTGCAGGTTCGCATGATCTGTAGCAGCTGGCGCAGCCTGCGTTCGGCTGCGCAGCAGTCGTAAATTCGACAGGCAAAGTTTACCTGACACACCGTGTACTTTGATTACGACTGCTGCGCAGCCGAACGCAGGCTGCGCCAGCTGCTACAAAGGTTGCGTCGGGGCTGGTACTGGGTGCAATCCGCTGCATGGACGTTGGTTTTGTAGGACTGTGCCGAGATACATGAGGGACGTCGGCCAAAGCGCACGGGCGCTCTTGTGCGCTCGAGGGAGCTGCTTATGATCACAGCAGATCAAACCCTCAGGAGGGAAATGAACACAAATGGAATGCGGCCGATTCATCCCGGCGAAATCCTTGAGAAGGAGTTTCTTGAGCCGTGGGGTATTTCGGTGGCTGATCTTCAGGGCCGGGTGCGGATGTCCCCGTTTGAATTGCGTGAGTTGATGGCGCAGAACATCCGTGTCGGCCCTGAACTAGCCAAGAAGCTTTCCATTCACCTGAACACCACAATCGAATTCTGGCTGAATCTGCAATCGACCCACGATGTGCGGATCGCCGAAATTGGCCGTGGTTGAGCTTCGGAAGCTCAAAACGATTGGAGTACTCGCGAAGCACGCTTCCACCATGGTTCGTTCACCGCACAGTGTGATCGTTCTTGGTCCGGTAGTACGTGTGGCACATCCTGCAGCCGAATCCACGGCTGGTTATTCCAGTGCAGCAAACTCAATGACATCTGCGGCCAGTTCAGCAGGCTCAGGATCGGGCGTTCGGTTGAGGTGGGTTGTTGGGCGTCTCGCAGGGCGGGGACGACTTCGTGTGTCAGCCATTCACGCAGGGCTCGGTATTCGGGGCAGTAGTGGTAGATCAGTAATGTGTAGACGCCGGATTCGCTGATCAGCAGGGTGTTTTCGATGACGCCGTGGATGAGCATTCGTGCGGTTTGACGCTGGTCGGGGGGCGAGCTTTCGGACGGTGCGTTCGTCGAGGAAGAGTCGGAGCAGTCGGCCAAGATCACGGGCACTGAACCAGGCCTGGTTTTCGAGGAGGAGGGCGTGGAGGCTGAGTTTGTGGCGGGTGAAGACGTGGGGGATTAGATAGTTTTCATTCATGGTGCAATTCTCGGGGTCGAGTGAAGAAAACTGCTTCTGATCGTCGCCAAACGAAAAGGGTGGCAGCTGTGCGCGGGTTGGCGAACCGGTGACGCCCGAGAACCGGCAGACCCGAAGGTCTCCCACGCATAGCCGCCATAATTCGAGATGGAATGAATTCCTCGGTCGAAAGTGGTCGTAGTGCGTCGGGGTCTTCCGGGTCGCCAAACCCAGAGCTGAATATTCAGCAGAAGGTGAGCTTAGGAACCGGAGATTTGCGGCGCAATCGGACAGCGGTGTGATCTTTGTAGGACGTTGCCGAGATGGTGGCGTGGCGCAAGATCAGAAGATCACAGCCTTCGGCAGCTCCTACAGGAATGGTCTGTCTAGCGTGGGATGCCAGGTAGACGGAGGCGACCCCATTCGCGGGCAAGCCCGCTCCCACAGGGGATCGCATTGCACAGGGGGGGCTTGGGGCGTTACTCAGCCGGTGGATTGAGCTTCGCTTCCAGCTCCGCCACTTTCGCCTCAAGACTTTCCAGCCGTGCACGGGTGCGAGCCAGCACAACCATCTGACTATCAAATTCTTCCCGGCTGACCAGGTCGAGCTTGCTGAAGCCGCTCTGCAACAACGCCTTGAACTGGCTTTCGATTTCGCTTTTCGGCAGCGGGGTTTCGCCGCTGAAGAGGCGGGAGGCGGTGCCCGTCAGGGCGTCGAGGAAGTCTTTGGGCGCGAGCATGATGAGTGTCCTGGAAACAATGGCGGGCAGTGTATCACGCAGTGTCTATAGTCAATTTCGGCTGGCAACCAGCGCACGCTTTTCGCGCATGCGGACGGACGGTGACGCACTGTTGTTGTGCGTTAATTCCGGAGTAATTAAGGGCGGTGGCTTGCAGTATTGGCCAAGGGATTGAATTCAGTAGGTTTTGGCGAGATGGCAAGGTTTCTGCTTAGTGACTGTTAACCCATGCACTGATGCAGTCGCTGTGACGAATGCAGTGCGCCAGGCGAAACGGGGGAAGTGTTTCGTACGGGGTGGTTAGCTGGGGTCGGACGGGCATTCAAGGCCGACGATGCGTTACAAAGCCAGGCACTGCGCTTAGACTTGAGTCGGGTTTGTTTTCCTGGGGCAAGTCCACCAATTCGGGAGAGAGTTTTCATGAAGCTAGTCACTGCCATCATCAAGCCGTTCAAACTGGACGACGTACGCGAGTCGCTGTCCGAGATCGGCGTGCAGGGCATTACCGTTACTGAAGTCAAAGGCTTCGGTCGGCAGAAGGGTCACACCGAGCTGTATCGCGGCGCGGAGTACGTGGTCGATTTTCTGCCCAAGGTGAAGATCGATGTCGCCATTGATGACAAGGATCTGGACCGGGTTATCGAGGCGATAACCAAGGCCGCCAACACCGGCAAGATCGGTGACGGCAAGATCTTTGTGGTGAATCTGGAACAGGCGATTCGCATCCGTACCGGCGAAACCGATACCGACGCGATTTAAGCCGCCACAAACCCAACGCCCCAGGAGAAAACAATATGACTCTGCGTAAATTCGCAGGGCTAGGAGCCCTGTTGTCCCTCGTAATGCCCGGCCTGGCCATGGCGGCAGACGAAGTGGCTGCCCCAGTCCTCAATTCCGGCGACACCGCCTGGATGATGACCTCTACAGCCCTCGTGCTGTTCATGACCATTCCCGGCCTCGCGCTGTTCTACGGCGGCATGGTTCGGTCCAAAAACATTCTTTCCGTGATGATGCAGTGCTTTGCCATTACCGGTCTGATCAGCGTCCTGTGGGTCATTTATGGCTACAGCGTCGCGTTCGACACCACCGGTATGGAACAGGGCGTCGTCAACTTCAACTCCTTCTTCGGCGGCATGGGTAAGGCGTTCCTCGCCGGTATTACCCCGGCCAGCCTGACCGGGCCTGCGGCATTGTTCCCTGAGGCGGTGTTCGTCACCTTCCAGATGACCTTCGCCATCATTACCCCTGCGCTGATCGTCGGTGCCTTCGCCGAGCGGATGAAGTTCTCCGCCATGCTGATCTTCATGGGCGTGTGGTTCACCCTGGTTTACGCACCGATTGCGCACATGGTCTGGTCCGGTAACGGCGGCCTGCTGTGGGACTGGGGCGTGCTCGACTTCGCTGGTGGCACCGTGGTGCACATCAACGCCGGTGTGGCCGGTCTGATTGCCTGCCTGGTACTGGGCAAGCGCAAAGGCTTCCCGACCACCCCGATGGCACCGCACAACCTCGGTTACACCCTGATGGGCGCCGCCATGTTGTGGGTTGGCTGGTTCGGCTTCAACGCCGGTTCTGCCGCCGCGGCCAACGGTACTGCCGGTATGGCGATGCTGGTGACCCAAATCGCAACCGCCGCCGCTGCGATGGGCTGGATGTTCGCCGAGTGGATCACCCACGGCAAACCAAGTGCACTGGGTATCGCATCTGGTGTGGTCGCCGGTCTGGTCGCTATTACGCCGGCCGCCGGCACCGTGGGCCCGATGGGCGCTCTGGTGATCGGCCTGGCAGCGGGCGTGGTGTGCTTCTTCTGCGCCACCACCCTGAAGCGCAAACTCGGCTATGACGATTCCCTGGACGCGTTCGGCGTACACGGTATCGGCGGTATCCTCGGCGCGATCCTGACCGGTGTCTTCGCTGCTCCATCCCTGGGTGGCTTCGGTACGGTCACTGACATCGCCGCACAAGTCTGGATTCAGTGCAAAGGCGTGGGCTTCACGGTGATCTACACCGCGGTCGTCACCTTCATCATTCTCAAGGTCCTGGACGCTGTCATGGGCCTGCGGATCACGGAAGAAGAAGAAGCTGTCGGCATCGATCTGGCACTCCATAACGAACGCGGCTACAACTTGTAAGACGCGCGTAAAAAATTTGCCCGGCTTGCCGGGCATTTTTTTGTCCGGAATTTGTCAGTGAAGGAGCTGCTGAAAGGTTTTTTCGTACACGTTCAGGTTTGTTTACGACGGGCGTTTTTCTGCGGCCAATGGCTTACATGATTGAAGGAATATTAGGGCCTTTGTTTTTTCCCAGAGCGCGCTAGAATGCGCCCCGAACGTGCGGAGAACTGTATGTGGCAACAGACTCTGATTACTCTGCGGGCAAGGCCCCGGGGCTTTCATCTGGTAACGGACGAGTTACTCGCCGGCCTGCCTGAACTCAAGGCGTGTCGGGTCGGTCTTTTGCATTTGTGGCTACAGCATACCTCGGCGTCGTTGACCATCAACGAGAACGCCGATCCGGCGGTACGTCGCGACTTCGAACGGTTTTTCAATCGTCTGATCCCACAAGGAACAGACGGCTATGAGCATAACGACGAAGGCCTGGACGACCTCCCGGCGCACTTCAAGGCCAGCGTGCTTGGCTGTCAGCTCAGTTTGCCGATCTCGGCAGGCCGACTGGCGTTGGGTACCTGGCAAGGCGTTTATCTGGGCGAGCACCGTGATTTTGGCGGTGCCCGTAAAGTCCTTGCCACCGTGCACGGTGAAGAGGCATGAACCGCTGGTCACCAGCGGTTATTGAATTTTTCCGGCGACTGTCGACAGACGGTAAAGCTGGGCTATAACTAATCTGCTTTTCGCAAGAGTCATGAGGTAGAACATGAGCGACGATGATCTGGAAAACGACGACCTCGAAGTAGGCGACGACGACGAAACCGAAGAAGGTCTGGAAGCAGCGGCCGAAGACGTCGCTGAAGACGATGGCGGTGATGCGCCCGTTCCGACTGCAAAAGGCAAAGCCAAGGCTGCGGTATCGGTCGATGAGCTGCCGAGCGTTGAAGCCAAAAACAAGGAGCGCGATGCTCTCGCGCGGGCCATGGAAGAGTTTTTGGCCAAGGGCGGCAAGGTGCAGGAAGTGGAGGCCAACGTGGTCGCCGATCCTCCCAAGAAGCCTGATAACAAGTACGGCAGCCGGCCTATCTAAGCGCCTGCCACTTGCTTGCTGAAAAAGCCCGCCGTCGCTGCGGGCTTTTTCATGGGTGGTGCAAAAGCCTCAAATGCAGCGAAGAACCCTGTGGGAGCGGGCTTGCTCGCGAAGGCGTCGTGTCAGTCAGAATTGATGGCGACTGATACACCGCTTTCGCGAGCAAGCCCGCTCCCACATTAGATCCGGGTGGTCTCAGGATGGGAGTTGGGAATTCCACAGCGCCAACAACGCCGGCAATTCGGTCAAACTGCGAATCTCGGCATCTGGAGCCTTCTCCGCTTCCCACGCTTTTCCTTGTGGGTTAAACCAGATCGCTCGCATCCCCGCCTGCTGGGCGCCAGCAATGTCATCACCCGGATGATCGCCGATATGCACCGCCGTATCGGGTGTGGCCCCTCCGCGTTGCAGTGCTTCATGAAACAGACGTGCATCGGGTTTGGCGATGCCGATGTCTTCGGCGCACAAGGCAAACTTGAAGTAATCCGCCAGCCCTAATCGGCGTACATCGGCGTTGCCGTTGGTGACCACGCCCAAGGCGTAGTGTTTGGCCAGCATCTGTAGCGTCGGCTCGACTTCGGGGAACACGTCGATCTGATGCCGAGCATGCAAAAACACTTCAAAGCTTTTATCGGCAAGATCGTTTGCCTGGTCATGGTCGTAACCGGCCTCTTCCAGTGCATGGAACAACACGCGGCGACGCAACGCGCTGATGCGATGCTTGAGGCCTGGCTCATTGCCCAGGATTCGCTCGCGGATCGCCCACAAATGCTCCACCGGCACCGCTCCAAGGCTCGGCGCATGCTCGGTCAGCCATTCACGCAATACGGCTTCGGCGCTGAGGATCACCGGGGCGGTGTCCCACAAGGTGTCGTCGAGGTCGAAGGTGATCAATTGCAGGGTCATGAGTCGTCGCCTTTCATGCGTTTGGCCCGTGGATGGGCGCTGTCGTAAACCGTGGCCAGGTGCTGGAAGTCCAGGTGGGTGTAGATCTGGGTGGTCTTGATGTCCGAGTGGCCAAGTAATTCCTGCACCGCGCGCAGGTCCTGCGAGGACTCGAGCAAGTGGCTGGCAAAGGAGTGTCGCAGCATGTGCGGGTGCAGGTTTTGCCCCAGCTCGCGCTCGCCAGCGGCTTTGACCCGAACCTGAATGGCCCGGGGGCCGAGGCGCCGGCCTTGTTGGCTGACAAACACCGCGTCGTCCGCAGGGTTGGTCATGGCCCGCAACGGCAGCCACTGTTCCAGCGCTTCGCGAGCCTTTTTACCCACAGGCAGCAAGCGGGTCTTGCTGCCCTTGCCGAGCACTTGAACCATGCCATCGGCCAGATCCAGCTGATCCAGATTGAGCCCGGTCAGTTCGGAAAGGCGCAATCCCGAGGAATAGAACAGCTCCAGAATGGCCTGGTCCCGTCGCGCCAGGAAATCATCCTCGACGGCGCCTTCCAGCAATTGCAGCGCGCGGTCGGTGTCGAGGGTTTTCGGCAGGCGACGCTCACCCTTGGGCGGCGCCAGACCGTTGGCCGGGTCGTGGTCGCAAAGGCCTTCGCGATTCAGATAGTGATACAGCCCGCGCACCGCCGATAACAGTCGCGCCAGGCTACGCGATGACTGGCCTTGTGCATGCAGGCGGGCGATCAGGCTACGCAGGCGCTGGATGTCCAGCGCGGCCCAGCTGTCGATGTTCTGTTTAGCGCACCAGCCCAGCACTTTGTCGAGGTCGCGGCGGTAGGCGTACAGCGTGTGAGGCGACACCTGTCGCTCACTGCGCAGGTGTTCGCAGTAAGCGTCCAGTTGCCTTTCCATGATCAGCGGACCGAGCGCAGGGAGCTGTTGACCCGTGGCAGCACTCGGCCCATGACTTCGGCGATGTAGCTCAGGAACAAGGTGCCCACCGAGCTTTTGTAGTGCTGCGGATCGCGGCTGGCGATGGCCAGGATGCCGTGGATGCCTTGATAGCTGATCGCGACGACGGCGGTCGAGCCGATCTGCTTGCGCTGTTCCTCGCCAAACAGGAAGTCCAGTTCGTGTTCACGCAGGCTGCCGCTGACGCTTTTGTCTTCCGAGAGCAAGCCGCCGATGGCCGTTTGCGCCTCGGCGTGAGTCACCCAGCGGCCCACCGGCATCGGATTGTCGCCCAGCAAAATCAGGCTGACAAAAGGCACCTGGAAGTCCTGGCGCAGGCTGTCTTCGACGCTGATCACCACGTCTTCCAGGCTGCTGGCGTCCATCAGCGCGAGAATCAGACGGCGGGTCTTGTCGAAGAGGCGGTCGTTGTCGCGGGCCACGTCCATCAAGTGCGAAAGGCGATGGCGCAACTCGATGTTGCGATCGCGCAGGATAGTCATCTGCCGTTCGACCAGCGAGATGGTGTCACCGCGACGGTGCGGGATGCGCATGGCCGGGAGCAGTTCTTCGTGCTCGATGAAGAAATCCGGATGAGCCTCCAGGTACGCGGCAATCGCCGCCGCCTCAAGGCTTTCGCTAGGGGCTTCGTCGGGCTGCAGGGCGGGAACCTGGGGCTTGTCGGTCATGGGTTTAGCTCACTCAAAGACGCACTTGTCCTTCGTATACGCGTACTGCCGGGCCGGTCATCATGACCGGTTGGCCAGGGCCTGCCCATTCAATGGACAAGCGCCCGCCAGGCAGATCGATCAATAGCGGCGAATCCATCCACCCCTGGCTGATCGCGGCCACTGCGGCTGCGCAGGCACCGGTTCCACAGGCCTGGGTTTCCCCGGCGCCGCGTTCCCAGACGCGCAACTGCGCGCGGCTGCGGTCGATGACCTGGAGAAAACCGACATTGACCCGCGCCGGAAAGCGCGGGTGATGTTCGATTTTCGGCCCCAGTTCATGCACCGGTGCATTGTTGACGTCGCTGACCCGCAGCACGGCATGGGGGTTGCCCATGGACACGGCGGCCAGTTCGACTGCACTGCCATCGACGTCGACCTGGTAGTTCAGCGCCTGTTCCGGGGCGACAAACGGGATGTCGGCCGGCACCAGGCGTGGTGCGCCCATGTTGACGCTGATCTGGCCGTCGCTGCGCACATCGAGCGCGATGATGCCGCTTTTGGTTTCGACGCGAATCAGCCGTTTTGCAGTCAGGCGTTTGTCGAGCACGAAGCGGGCGAAACAGCGCGCACCGTTGCCGCACTGTTCCACTTCAGAGCCATCGGAGTTGAAGATCCGATAACGGAAATCCACATCCGGGTTGCTCGGCGCTTCGACGATCAGCAACTGGTCAAAACCGATGCCGGTGTGCCGATCGCCCCAAAGCTTGGCGTGCTTGGGCAGAATATGCGCGTGCTGGCTGACCAGGTCGAGGACCATGAAGTCGTTGCCCAGGCCGTGCATCTTGGTAAAACGCAGCAGCATGGGGTTACTCCGGCAGCAGGCTTTCGCCAGCAAACAACTCGGCTACCGTCTCACGGCGACGCACTTCAACTGCCTGATCACCGTCCACCAACACTTCAGCGGCACGGCCGCGGGTGTTGTAGTTGGAACTCATGACAAACCCATAGGCGCCGGCCGAATGCACAGCCAGCAGGTCGCCTTCTTCCAGGGCCAACTGACGATCCTTGGCCAGGAAGTCGCCGGTTTCGCAAATCGGGCCGACGATGTCGTAGGCACGAGGCGCAGTATCGCGAGGGCGCACGGCGGTCACGTCCATCCAGGCCTGGTACAGCGCCGGGCGGATCAAGTCGTTCATGGCGGCATCGACGATAGCGAAGTCTTTGTGTTCGGTGTGCTTGAGGTACTCGACCTGTGTCAGCAGCACGCCGGCGTTGGCCACGATGAAGCGGCCAGGCTCGAACACCAGCGCCAGATCACGACCGTCGAGACGCTCGCGCACGGCTTTGATGTAGTCGCCGGCCAATGGCGGTTCTTCGTCGCGATAACGCACGCCCAAACCACCACCGAGATCGATGTGGCGCAGGTAGATGCCGCAATCGCCGAGGCGATCGACCAGGCCCAGCAGGCGGTCGAGGGCATCGATGAACGGTGGCAGGGTGGTCAGTTGCGAACCGATGTGGCAATCGACACCGACGATTTCCAGGTTCGGCAACTGAGCGGCGCGGATGTACACGTCTTCGGCGTCAGCAATGGCGATGCCGAACTTGTTCTCTTTGAGACCGGTGGAAATATACGGGTGGGTGCCCGCATCGACGTCCGGGTTCACCCGCAGCGAGATCGGTGCGCGAACGCCCAGTTCGGCGGCGACCACTTGCAGACGCTCCAGCTCATCGGTGGATTCGACGTTGAAGCAGTGCACGCCGACTTCCAGGGCGCGACGCATGTCGTCACGGGTCTTGCCGACACCGGAGAACACGATCTTGTCGGCACTGCCGCCAGCGGCCAGAACACGTTCCAGTTCACCACGGGAGACGATGTCGAAACCGGCGCCCAAACGCGCCAGGACATTCAGCACGCCCAGGTTGGAGTTGGCCTTGACCGCAAAGCAGACCAGGTGCGGCATGCCCGCCAGCGCATCGGCGTAAGCCAGATATTGAGCTTCGATGTGCGCGCGAGAGTAGACGTAGGTCGGTGTGCCGAAACGTTGGGCGATGGCAGACAGCGCCACACCTTCCGCGAACAGCTCTCCGCCACGGTAATTAAAAGCGTCCATGGCGTTCCCTTATTGGTAGACGTCGTGCTTGTGTGCTTTGGAGGCAGGCTGCTGTTGCGAGGACTTGGCCTGTTCGACAGGGTCCTGGTCTTCGTCTGGCAGATACAGCGGGCCTTTTTGACCACAGGCCGACACAAGGCAGGCAACCGCGACGAGCGCAGCAAGGGAAGAGATCAGGCGCTTCATGGCGAAATCCTTGAAAATGCGTTAATTGCGCCGGAGTATACCGGCCACCCGGCAGCTTGCCTATGCGATGGGGCTCCCGTCCGGCGGGGCTTGGCTGATGCCGGCGGGCCAGGTGCAATCCTTGTGGGAGCAGGCTTGCCCGCGAAAGCGGTGGTCTGGTCAACAAAGATTTTGAATGGGCCAGCCCCTTCGCGGGCAAGCCCGCTCCCACAGGTACAGCGTTTGATGTACCTATGTCGGCCCTTGATCGTTATCCTTTGCAATCACCGGGGCTCGCCCGTATCTTGCGGCGCTTGAGCGTGAACAGACACTTTTTGAGGTTGCCGCAATGAGTTTGACTGAAGCCCGTTTCCACGATCTGGTCGATGCCACCCAGCAGACGCTGGAAGATATTTTCGACGAGAGTGGCCTGGATATTGATCTGGAAAGCTCGGCCGGTGTGCTGACCGTGAAGTTCGAAAACGGCAGCCAGTTGATCTTCAGCCGTCAGGAGCCCCTGCGTCAGCTGTGGCTGGCGGCGGTCTCCGGTGGTTTCCACTTCGACTACGACGAAGAGAGCGAGCGCTGGATGTGCGACAAGAGCGAAGAACAGTTGGGCGAAATGCTCGAGCGCATCGTCAAGCAGCAAGCTGACGTCGAACTCGATTTCGAAGGCCTGTGAAATCGTGACCCAGCCTGCGCCCGTTCGTCCGCCCAAACCGCTCTACAGCAATGTCAGCCCGGCGGTGCCTTCGCCGTGCAGCGGTGTCTGTCGGCTGGATGAGCAGAAGGTCTGCCTTGGGTGTTTTCGCCATGTCGAAGACATCCGCGAGTGGCGCTCGGCGGATGATGAACGTCGACGGGTTATCTGCGCCCAAGCCTCACAGCGCAAGACCGCCACCTGAAGCCTTCAAGCGACCTGTAGCAGCTGGCGAAGCCTGCGTTCGGCTGCGTAGCCGTCGTAAAACCTGAATGCTCGTTACTCCTGATACACCCTATCGCCTGATTCCACGACTGCTACGCAGCCGAACGCAGGCTTCGCCAGCGGCTACAAAAGTGTGTCGTCGCCCCTGACTTGTATATTTATTGAGCTGTGATAGTGTCCAGAAACGCCTCAACCCATCGAGGCTCGTGAAAACCCCGCCTTTTTCTGGCGGGGTTTTGCTTTTTCTGTGCAGAAGAAAGGAGTCTGCCTTAATCATGACCGCACCTTCCATCACCCTTACCCGTCTGGACGTCCAACGTCTGGAGCGCCTGATCGACAGCCTGGATGACACGCTGCCAGGCGTCATCGCGCTGCAAACCGAACTGGATCGCGCCGATACCCTGGTTGGTCACGATGAAGTGCCCGCCGATGTCGTGACCATGAATTCCCGTGTGCACTGCCGTGAAGAAAGCAGTGGCAAGGACTATCACCTGACCTTGGTTTACCCCAAGGATGCCAATGCCGACGAAGGCCGGATTTCCATTCTGGCGCCGGTGGGCAGTGCTTTGCTCGGTCTGAAAGTCGGTCAGCACATCGACTGGCCAGCGCCGGGCGGCAAGACCCTCAAACTGACGTTGCTGGAAGTTGAATCCCAGCCTGCCAATGGCGGCGACTTCCCGGAATAACGCCCCTCAGACCTGTTCGAGTGCCTCGTTCAACGAGCGCTCCAGGTCAGCCTTGTAGCGCAGGTACAAATTGCTTGAATTCTGTTCGTCACCGGGCAGGCTCGAAAGGTCCAGGTCGGTGATGTAGCAGCGATAGCGTTCGGTTTCGCGACGCTGCTCGACGATTTCTTGTGCAACTACGCTGAACAGTTGGTCGCCATGTTCCAGTTCTGAAAACTCTCGTTGATTGCAATACAACGTCACCTGCACCTTTCCCGGTGCGGCTTTGCCGATGATCGCCTGGACGTCGTAGAACGGTTTGTTGACCGGCGTTTGCGGCGCGGGCCGCGCTTCGACCCGACGCGCTCGTCCGGGGCCGGAAGGCAGCAGTTGGTAATACAAGGTGTCGAGGCTCAGGGGCTGGGCCGCGTCCATCGGCAACAAGGCATCGCGTCGGTACTGAATCGATTGCAGGAAGCGTTGCAGTGGCACCAGCAGGCTTTGTTCATCGTGATAAGGCAAGCGTTGTTGCCACAGCGCATTGAATTCATCGAGGACATACAAGTCGGCCTGGTCTTCGTTGATTCGGTAGAACACCTGGATGCACTCGGGTTGCCCCATCGGCAGAAGCAGTGCCAGGTCGTGGTCTTCCAGTGCCATCGGGTCCAGGTGCAGCGGGCTGTACGCTATCAGTTCCTCGCCCAGGTAATCGATCAGTGCCGGCAAGGTGGCGAGGGCAACGTGATTGACCTGGCCGGGCACCAGCTCAAGCACGTGGTAGTGCTGCTGGACCTGAATCAGGTAACGGTGATTGAGATTGCTCAATAACAGGTTTTGCGCTGTATCGAGGACCTCTTCGACGCGTCGCGCAATGAACTGCGCGCGGTTGTGGCAGAAACAGCGAACCCGCAATCGAGGCTGCGCCAACCCGCTTGGAAGGTTGTTGAGGTAAGCGCGCAGGCAATCGAGCAGGGCGTGAGGGCCGTCGTAGCGGCTGACCAGCACTTCGTTCCAGCTGTTGAGCGTGACCTGGTCCAGCGTCAGCACCAGGTTTTCGCGCACCCCGGCGTAGCTCAACGAGTCGGTGCGCTCGGTGGTCATCAGAATGTTCAGATCGCGATGATGCTTGAGCGGGTCGACGCCAACGTTCACCAGAATCAACACCTCGCTCGGTACGCTGGCACGCAGCAACGGCTCCTCTGCAACGGTGGCCAAGGGGAGCGCAATGCTCTGTTGCAGGCTACCGAGCAGGTTGAACAGTTCGAACTCGCTCAAGTCGCTGGCGCCAGGGTGCAGGGCGAGCCGCGTGCTGCTGTCGATCACGCCATTGCGGTGGCACCAGGTGAGTAATTCAAGCAATTGCCGGCTGCGCTTTATCGGCGCGAAATGCTCCCACTCTTGAGCGGTCAGGCTGCCGTTGTACAAACCCCACTGGGTTTGCCCCGGCTCTTTCTTGTTGGGCGCCTGCACCAGTGTCAGGGTGTCTTCGGCCAGGTCCGGGGCGATGCCCGGGTTGATGAACTCGACCTTGTCGGCCTTGCGCTCGAAGGCCGCGTACAGTCGCCGACCCAGCACGTTGAGGTCGCGCTTGTTGATCAGGCTGACGGTTTGTTCGCTACGGGCGAACTGGGTCAGGAAGCGGTAGCTGTAGTTCAGTTCGTTGACCAGGGCACGGCGTTCAGCGCTGACCTGGCGGACTTTCCACTGGCTGCGGCTATCAAGCAGCGCCAGTTGCCGTTGATCCCAGCCCCATTCTTGAGCCAGACGCTCCAGCAGTGAACGCTGCCAGCTCTGAGCGCGGCTGCTGCCGGTGAGTTTGCGATTGACCTTCAGGTACAGGGCGCGCCGCACCAATTCCAGCCGTTCCGGTTCGCCCCGGGCCGTGAGGTATTCCTCGATGCGCCGGTAGACCACGATATAAGGGTCCAGCTCGTCGAGGTCCAGTTGATTGGCGAACACGGCTTGTTTGAAACGCAGGCTCAGGCAATGAACCTTGGGGTGTTCGCTGGCGTAGACCTCGGTCAGTAGCAGCTTGAGCACGGACTTGTAGGGGGACTCGATGCCCTTGAACAACTGCCAGAGGCCGGCGCCGATGAATTCGCCGGGCGGAATGTAGGCCAAATGCCCGAGGTCCAGGCTTTCGTCGGCGCGGATGAAGCGTTTGGACAAGAGGGTGTGGGTGTAGCGGTCGTAGGCGGACTCTTCGTAGACCGGCACCAGCCACCAGATTGGCGTACGGCCAGCCAGCCAGATCGCCGTGCGGTAGAACTCGTCCAGCAGCAAGTAGTGCTGGGTGGTGCCGCAGTCTTCGGAGCTCAACTGGGTATCGCGCTCGCCGAGCACGAAGCGCGTCGGGTCGATCAGGAAAAAATGCGCCTCGGCGCCCAGGCTCGTGGCCCAGACCTCCAGCAGTTGGCACTTTTTGCGCAGCTCCGCGAGTTCGCTTTCGCTGAGGTCCGGCGCATGGCACACCCAGACGTCCATGTCGCTCTGATCGGCTTGAGCCAGCGTGCCAAGGCTGCCCATCAGGAACAGACCGTGGATCGGTCGCGGCGGGTTGCTGCCATGGCGCGGCTTGTAAGAAAACGAGCGGGTCAGGCGTTGGGCTTCAGCGAGGGCATTGGCGTCGGGCTCGAAGTTCGACAGCCCGGCTGGCGTGCTGCCGGACACATACCCGGGCAACAACGGATGATTCACGTGGAAAAACAGCGGCAGCAGCGTCAGCACGGTTTGCTGGCGGGTCGACAACCCCTCCATGGCACGGGCCATGCGACCTTCATTGAGTTTTAGAAAGCGTGCGCGCAGTTGGCTCAGAACCTTGCGGTCGATTCCCTCGTCCAGATCGGGGCGTATTTCATGGTTGCGGGTCATGTCGGCTCAAACCGGCTCGCGAGGCTCGGACGTGGGGTCGGCGGATGAGGGGCAGTTTAGCGCCTCGGGCCTGGCACTTTTAAGCTGATTTTGGATTTTGACGTCAGATTTATATCGCGGGTTGATGGCGGCTCAGCAAGTTTGCCCGCGGAAATCCCGTCGCAGGGGTTTCCGTGGGCGATGCGGTGATCTTCAGGCTGTTTCTGCGACACTCAGAATGGTCAGTACTGTTTGCACATTTTGTGCGGCATCACGCCCCAGGCTGGTCAGGTAACCGCCGTCGGGCTGGTCGATCAGTTCCTTTTCATGCAGGCGTTTGGCGGCGGCGATGTGTTTCGGGGCAGCGGTCTGATGAATTTTCAAACCTTCCTGGGAACTGTCCAGGTTGAAGAGTGCGAGGACTTCCAGTTCGGCAACCAACTCAGGGGTAAGCGACATAAGGACTCCAGACTTTCTAGGAATTGGACGACAGCGCCCCTAAGGTGAGCCCACTTGTGCGGCATGTCCAGTGCTCGCGACAGGGATTTTTCGCCTCGGGAAGCATTCCCCGGCAGGAGGTGCGGCAGCGGGGTGCTGTAGGAGCAAGGCTTGCCCGCGATTGCCGCGCCGCGACCTGTCAGACGGATCGTGCCATCGTTCATCGCGGGCAAGCCTTGCTCCTACCGGTTTCTGACTTACTTCTTTTCCGGCGGCAGTTCTGGTAGCGCGCGCAGTGCCGTTTCGTACCATTCTGTGTTGAACGCGCGGTCTTCTTCGAGGATCGCGTCGATTTCTACCGCTAAAACGTGGGCCATCAGGTTGAGGATTTCTTCCCGCTCGTAACCCACCAGGGTCAACTTGTTGAACGTTGCCTTGGCTGCAGGCGGGTTATCGCTTTCGATCTGGTTTTCGATGGCTTCGATCAGGGTGTTTTCGGTGAACTCTTCTTCGTCGTTATCGATGTCTGTCGGCTCGCTCATGGCAGGCTCCTCAAGTTAAGGCGGCCAGTTTACCTGCATTCAGCGCTGTGATGCTGCTGGCAAGAATCGCTGCGACGTTCTATAAAACAGGACTGCCAACCCCGCACGGCCTGGAGGCTTTGTGATGCTCAAGCTTTATGGATTTTCCGTCAGCAACTACTACAACATGGTCAAACTGGCGCTGCTCGAGAAGGGACTGCCGTTCGAAGAAGTGGCGTTTTATGGCGGTACTACCCCGCAAGCACTGGCCATCAGCCCGCGCGGTAAAGTGCCGGTGCTGCACACCGAGCACGGTTTTATCAATGAAACCGCGGTGATTCTCGAATACATCGAGCAGAGCCAGCAAGGCACGCCGCTGCTGCCAAGCGATCCTTTCGAGCGTGCGCAAACCCTGGCGCTGGCCAAGGAAATCGAGCTGTACATCGAGTTGCCGGCGCGCATGTGCTACGGCGAGGCGTTTTTTGGCGTGCAGATACCAGAGGCGATCAAGGAGCGGACCAAAGCCGAGCTGTTGCTGGGTTTTGCCTCGTTGGCCCGGCACGGCAAATTCGCCCCGTATGTGGCGGGCGACAGCTTGAGCGTGGCGGATTTGTATTTCCTTTATAGCGTGCCGCTGGCCAGTGCCGTGGGGCAGAAGCTGTTTGGTATCGATCTGTTGGCAGAAATGCCGGAGGCAAAAGCGCTGTTGCAGCGGCTTGAGCAGAATCCGCATGTGCAGAAGATTGCAGCGGACAAGGAAGCGGCAATGCCGGCGTTTTTGGCGATGGTCGCGGCCAAGAAGTGAGTTTTTAGTGCTCTGAAGTCAGTCATCGCGAGCAGGCTTACTCCTACAATGGAATGCGTTCCCCTGTAGGAGTGAGCCTGCTCCGGGCGGCGCTCCGACGATGCTTTTAGCGGCTAGCCAGAAGTGCCTGACCGCGCGCAACAGCGGCCTTTACCTGCGCCGGTGCAGTGCCGCCGATATGGTTGCGAGCGTTCACCGAACCTTCCAGCGTCAACACCGCAAATACGTCCTGATCGATCTGGTCGCTGAATTTACGCAGCTCTTCCAGGCTCATTTCCGCCAGATCCTTACCGCTTTCCACGCCATACTTCACGGCGTGGCCAACGATTTCGTGGCAGTCGCGGAACGGCAGGCCACGGCGTACCAGGTAGTCAGCCAGGTCGGTGGCAGTGGAGAAACCGCGCAACGCTGCTTCGCGCATCATTGCGTGCTTGGGTTTGATGGCCGGGATCATGTCGGCAAAGGCGCGCAACGAATCGCGCAGGGTATCGGCGGCATCGAACAGCGGCTCTTTGTCTTCCTGGTTGTCCTTGTTGTAGGCCAGCGGCTGGCCCTTCATCAAGGTCAGCAGGCCCATCAGAGCGCCGAAGACGCGGCCGGACTTGCCACGAACCAGTTCCGGTACGTCAGGGTTTTTCTTTTGCGGCATGATCGAACTGCCAGTGCAGAAGCGGTCCGGCAGATCAATGAACTGGAACTGCGCGCTGGTCCACAGCACCAGCTCTTCGGAGAAACGCGACAAGTGCATCATCGCGATGCTTGCCGCCGAGCAGAACTCGATGGCGAAGTCACGATCGGACACGTTGTCCAGCGAGTTGCCGCCGACGGCGTCGAAGCCCAGCAGCTGCGCGGTGTATTCGCGGTCGATCGGGTAGGTGGTGCCAGCCAGCGCGGCGCTGCCCAATGGCATGCGGTTGGTGCGCTTGCGGCAGTCGACCAGGCGCTCGTAGTCGCGGCTGAGCATTTCGAACCAGGCCAGCATGTGGTGCCCGAAGGTCACTGGCTGCGCGGTTTGCAGGTGAGTGAAGCCCGGCATGATGCTGCCTGCCTCGCGCTCGGCCTGTTCCAGCAAGCCTTTTTGCAGGCGGGTGATTTCGGCGAGGATCAGATCGATCTCGTCACGCAGCCACAGGCGGATGTCGGTGGCGACCTGGTCGTTACGACTACGGCCGGTGTGCAGTTTCTTGCCGGTGACGCCGATGCGGTCGGTCAGGCGTGCCTCGATGTTCATGTGCACGTCTTCGAGGTCGATGCGCCAGTCGAACTGGCCGGCCTCGATTTCGCCCTGAATGGTGTTCAGGCCATCGATGATGCTGTCGCGCTCGGCATCGGTCAGCACGCCGACCTTGGCCAGCATGGTGGCGTGGGCGATCGAGCCCATGATGTCGTGGCGATACAGGCGCTGGTCGAAAGTGACGGAGGCGGTGAAGCGGGCGACGAAGGCGTCGACGGGTTCACTGAAGCGGCCGCCCCAGGACTGATTGGTCTTGTCAGTGCTCATGAATTCGCTCGTATCGGCTGGAGAAAAGTGACGTTGAAAGCTGTCGCGGATAATAACAGGGTTGCCAATCCTGTCGCTGACACTGGTCGATACGTTTTTTCTTATACCTCGGTCCATACTCAAGGTGAAAGTTTGGAAAATTGCGCAACGATATTTTTCAATTGAGCAATAACGTCCCGGCAACCGTCTACAGTTGGACAGTAGGAACTGCGCACTTCTCGGTGCGGCCACTGACTATAAGAAGAGGGGGTGTTCATATTGTGTATCGGAAAACCCACGGCGATATCTCGCCAACGCGGGCCAGAGCCTCCAGTCACGCGGCAGTTGAAAATTTAGCCGCCGATCTCGCGGCACTTTTTGGCCCTCGCGCTAGTCTTAGCGTGGATCGCGGTGACGGACGTCACTTCACCTGTCTACGCTATCCTTGTGCGAGACTCACGCAGGAATCCAGCGCAATATGAATGTCCTGATCGTTGATGACGAACCCCTGGCCCGCGAGCGCCTGAGCCGAATGGTCGGTGAACTCGAGGGATACAGTGTCCTGGAGCCTAGCGCCACGAACGGCGAAGAGGCGTTGGCACTGATCGACAGCCACAAACCGGATATCGTGTTGCTCGATATCCGCATGCCAGGCCTTGATGGCCTGCAAGTGGCTGCGCGGTTGTGCGAACGCGAAACTCCGCCCGCTGTGGTGTTTTGTGCAGGACCCGATGAATTTGCCGTGGAAGCCTTACAGGCCAGCGCCGTAGGCTATGTGGTGAAACCCGTGCGTACTGAACATCTTCACGAAGCATTAAAGAAAGCCGAGCGCCCCAATCGCCTCCAGCTCGCCGCCCTGACTCGCCCCGCCGCCGAAAGTGGCAGCGGTCCCCGCAGTCATATCAGCGCGCGAACCCGCAAAGGCATCGAGCTGATCCCGTTGGATCAGGTGGTCTACTTCATTGCCGATCACAAATACGTGACCCTGCGCCACGAAGGTGGCGAGGTGTTGCTGGATGAACCGCTCAAGGCCCTTGAGGATGAGTTCGGCGACCGATTCGTGCGTATTCACCGCAACGCTCTGGTCGCCCGCGAACGTATCGAGCGCTTGCAACGCACGCCTCTGGGGCATTTCCAGCTGTTTCTCAAAGGCCTGAACGGTGATGCATTGATCGTCAGTCGGCGCCATGTGGCCGGCGTGCGCAAAATGATGCAGCAGCTTTAACTCGCCGTTCGCAGGCGGGTTGCATCGCTGATTGCGGACAATCCCGGGCCAGGGAGGCCACGCAGTATCTGATACAAGTCAAAGTGGATTTGGCTGAGCTGTTATTATCCGCCGTATCTATTTCAGTACGGATTGATCCATGTCCTCTCGCGAAATCCGCATCGCCACCCGCAAAAGCGCCCTGGCCCTATGGCAGGCCGAATACGTCAAAGCCCGTCTGGAAGAGGCCCATCCTGGCCTGCTCGTGACGTTGGTGCCCATGGTCAGTCGCGGCGACAAGTTGCTGGACTCTCCGCTGTCGAAAATCGGCGGCAAGGGTTTGTTCGTCAAAGAACTGGAAACCGCGCTGCTGGAAAATGAAGCCGACATCGCTGTGCACTCCATGAAAGACGTGCCGATGGACTTCCCCGAAGGGCTCGGCCTGTTTTGCATCTGTGAGCGCGAAGACCCTCGCGATGCTTTCGTCTCAAACACGTACGCCAGCCTGGATGAATTGCCCCCGGGCAGTATCGTCGGCACGTCCAGCCTGCGCCGTCAGGCCCAGTTGCTCACCCGTCGTCCGGACCTGGAAATCCGTTTCCTGCGTGGCAACGTCAATACGCGCCTGGCCAAGCTCGATGCCGGTGAATACGACGCCATCATCCTTGCCGCGGCGGGCTTGATTCGCCTGGGCTTCGAAGACCGTATTACGTCGGCGATCAGCGTCGACGACAGCTTGCCTGCTGGTGGACAAGGCGCAGTCGGTATCGAATGCCGCACAGCCGACAGCGAAATTCACACCTTGCTGGCACCGTTGCACCATCAGGACACCGCCACTCGCGTGACGGCCGAACGTGCCCTCAACAAACACTTGAACGGCGGCTGCCAGGTCCCCATCGCCTGCTATGCCGTGCTTGAAGGTGAGCAGGTCTGGTTGCGTGGCCTGGTCGGAGATCCGAACGGTGGCCTGTTGCTCAGCGCCGAGGGCCGTGCGCCACGTGCAGATGCCGAAACCCTGGGTGTGAAAGTCGCCGAGGATCTTCTGAGTCAGGGCGCCAACGACATTCTGAAAGCGGTCTACGGCGAGGCAGGTCACGAGTGACAGGTTGGCGCCTGCTGCTGACGCGCCCTGCGGATGAGTCAGCGGCGCTGGGCCGTGCGTTGGCCGAAGCGGGGATTTTCAGCAGCTGCTTGCCGCTTTTGGAAATCGGTCCGATTGCTGTCTCTGACACCATGCGCGAGGTGATCCGGAAACTGGATCGCTTCAGCGCGGTAATTGTCGTCAGCAAACCGGCTGCCAGAATCGGCGTCGACCTGCTCGGCCAATTCTGGCCTCGGCCACCGTCACTGAAGTGGTTCAGCGTAGGCGCAGCCACCGCACAGATCCTCGATGAAAGTGGTCTGGATGTGAGCTTCCCGGCCGAGGGTGACGACAGTGAAGCCTTGCTTGAACTTGCTACTTTGCGCGAGGCTATTGCCGGGCCTGAACCGCGGGTGCTGATCATGCGCGGGGAGGGTGGTCGCGAGCTACTGGCTGAGCGTTTGCGCGAGCTTGGTGCTAGTGTCGAGTATCTGGAGTTGTACCGTCGCAGATTGCCTGAATACCCGGCTGCGGAGCTGGTCGAGCGGGTCCGGGCGGAACGCTTGAACGGGCTGGTGGTCAGCAGTGGGCAAGGTTTTGAGCACCTGCATCAACTGGCCGGCGATGCCTGGCCACAGTTGGCGCGGTTGCCGTTGTTTGTTCCAAGCCCCAGGGTCGCCGAGCTGGCACGCGCTACCGGGGCCCAAACAGTTGTGGATTGTCGCGGCGCCAGTGCCGCGGCTTTGCTGGCGGCGTTGCGGGAGCATCCCGAACCCGTTCTCTAATGCAAAGGATGGATACGTGAGCGAAACTGCCTTGCCTAAAGATGACGACCAGCCAGTGCGTGATGCACAGGTTGAAACTCCGGTTGAAACGGCGCCACCTGCTGACGTGCAGCGCCGAGGCAATGGGCTGGCAATCGTCGCACTGCTGCTGGGTGCTGCCGGGGTCGCCGTGGGCGGTTGGGGTGTCTGGCAGGTGCGTCACCTGCAAGCCAATAACCAGCAACAACTGGCTCAGGTGCAGGCGCTGAACGATCAGGCGCAAAGCCTCAAGCTCAACGAGCAGCGCATTACTGCACGGCTGGAGCAGTTGCCTGCCGTCGATGAGCTGGAAGCGCGCAGCCGCCTGGTGACGCAGTTGCAGGGCGATCAACAACGCCTGAACCAGCGACTTGAAACCATCCTCGGTGCCAGCCGCAAAGATTGGCGCCTGGCCGAGGCCGAGCATTTGCTGCGTCTGGCCAGCCTGCGACTCTCGGCATTGCAAGACATCAGCAGCGCCCAGGCGTTGGTGCAGGGTGCCGACGATATTCTTCGTGAACAGAACGATCCGGGCTCTTTTGCCGCTCGCGAGCAAGTGGCCAAAACCCTGGTGGCGTTGCGCAGCACCGAGCAACCGGATCGCACCGGGTTGTTCCTGAGACTGGGCGCTTTGCGTGATCAGGTGATTGACCTCACCGAACTGGCGCCCGAGTACAAGGACCGGGGTGAATCACTGCTGGGCCTGACCGCCGATGGTGACGGTGCCAGTCGCTGGGCGCAGTGGTGGGATCAGATCTCCCGCTACATCCGCATCGACTTCAATGCTGACAAAAATGTGCGTCCATTGTTGGCCGGGCAGAGCCTGAGCCAGGTGCGCCTGGCCCTGAGCCTGGCGCTGGAGCAGGCGCAATGGGCCGCGCTCAATGGTCAGGCTGCGGTTTACACCCAGGCGCTGGCGGAAGCGCGGGATGTGTTGACCGGCAACTTCAATCCGGACAACCCCCAGAGCAAAGTGATGCTTGAGCAGGTTGGCGAGTTGAGCACACAACGGGTCACCGTGGTGACGCCGGACCTGACCGGCACGCTGAGCGCGGTTCAGGGGTATCTGGAGCGGCGTAACGTCAACGCCGAGGACTCGATCAAGCCGATGGCTAAGCCTGCCGCAGGTACCGCTCAGGAAGCAACGCCATGAAACGTCTCTATGTGATCGTGTTCCTGGTGATCGCCGCGGCTGCCGCGCTAGGGTTGGCGATTGCCGAACATGCCGGTTACGTGCTGATTGCCTACAAAAGTTTTCGTTATGAATCGAGCCTGTGGGCGACGCTGGCGTTGGTCGCGGTCCTGTGGCTGCTGTTTTGGGGCATCAAGGTGCTGGTTGAGCTGGTGATGACGTCCAGTGGCGTGGTCAATCCCTGGTCGAACCGAAATCGCAGTCGCCGCGTGCAAGTGGCGATAGAACACGGTCAGCTGGATTTGGCGGAAGGTCGCTGGGCAAGTGCGCAGCGTCATTTGCAACGGGCTGCGGAGGCCGAACGCCAACCGCTGCTTTACTACCTCGGCGCGGCTCGCGCCGCGAACGAACAAGGTCACTACGAAGAAAGCGACAATCTGCTGGAGCGTGCACTAGAGCGCCAGCCGCAGGCCGAACTGGCGATCGCCTTGAACCATGCACAATTGCAGACTGACCGGGGCGATACCGACGGTGCGCTTGCGGCCCTTCAAGCCATGCATGAGCGTCATCCGCACAACGCGCAGATGCTGCGACAGCTACAGCGTCTGCTTCAGCAGCGTGGCGACTGGTCGGCGGTGATTCGCCTGTTGCCCGAGCTGCGCAAGGATAAAGTCCTGCCGCCCGCTGAACTGGCTGAACTGGAGCGTCGTGCGTGGGGTGAAAACCTGTCCCTGGCGGCGCATCGGGAAGACGATGGCAAGGTTGGTCTGCAATCGCTCAACCGCGCCTGGCAGCAGCTCACTTCGGCTCAGCGTCAGGAACCTCAGCTGGTGCTGGCGTATGCCGAGCAATTGCGGCAGCTGGGCGCGCAGGTCGAAGCGGAAGAGGTTTTGCGCACGACCCTCAAACGTAAATACGACAGTCATCTGGCGCGTCTTTACGGACTGGTTCGCGGCAGCGATCCGGCTCGGCAGTTGCAAACGGCTGAGGGCTGGCTCAAGGATCATCCGGCCGACCCAAGCCTGTTGCTGACACTGGGTCGCTTGTGTCTGCAAAACAGCCTGTGGGGCAAGGCGCGTGATTACCTGGAAAGCAGCCTGCGGGTTCAGCGTAACCCGGAAGCCTGCGCGGAACTGGCGCGGCTACTGGCACAGCTCGGTGACACGCAACGCAGTAATCAGCTGTTTCAGGAAGGCCTGGGCATGCTCGATGAGCGCCTGCTGGCAGCACCGCTGCCGAC
Source organism: Pseudomonas sp. C9 (assembly GCF_002000165.1). Classification (NCBI taxonomy): domain Bacteria; kingdom Pseudomonadati; phylum Pseudomonadota; class Gammaproteobacteria; order Pseudomonadales; family Pseudomonadaceae; genus Pseudomonas; species Pseudomonas sp. C9. The sequence goes on from NZ_MPAK01000001.1 coordinate 2,791,870, forward strand.
GTTGGCTCACGCTTGAAGTCTTGGGCAAGGGTCGCTCGAAAGGGCGATCCGCATGCTCAAAATTCTTCTGGTGTTTGGCTTTGTAGTCTTTGATCGGCCTTGTCCTACATGGGACTACACCAATTCCTCTCGACGCCGTCGGGAATTCCCTACGCTTCTGGTGAAGTGTCCGTGCAGACCTGCCTTGAAAGGCCGGCGCGCTTTCCTCTACCGTAACCACCTGTCTCTATTGGTACGGAAATGCCATGTCTTTGGCCTGCTCACGCTCCTTGTTTTTCATGGTTTTCATTACAGGCTCCCTGGCCTTGGGCGTTTCCTATTACCTGGAATATGCGGTCGGACTCAAACCCTGCGGCTTGTGCCTTTTGCAACGGCTTTGCCTGGCGTTGCTAACGGGTATCAGCCTGGCAGCCTCGGTGCTGGGGCCTGGGCGCTTTGGATCGTTCCTGTATTGGTTGTCCGGATTTTTCTGCAGCCTCGTGGGCACAGCTACGGCGTGGCGGCAGATTTTGCGGCAAAGTGATCCGGCGCATCAGCTAACGACGTGCTCGTCCAGCCTGGAGACGATGTACCAAAGCCTGCCCTGGGTATGCCGGGTCACGCAGATGTTTAAAGGGGAGGGCGATTGTGACGAGATTTCCTGGACGTTGTTCGATCTGAGCATTCCGGAATGGAGCCTGCTGCTCTTTGTCGCGATGACGATTCTGGGGAGCTATCAGTTGCTTCGCATCGTCTGGCTTGCGTGTGAACGACCGCTCAGCGGCAAGTCGTCGCACCGGGTGCGGATGGGCGATTAAACACTTGTATGAACTTTATCGCCTGCGTACCTTGAAGCCACAGTCGCGCGGGCATAATCTGGCCCGCACGTGTCATTGGAATTATGTTGCTCGATGACGCTCTGCCTGACCGCCCACTGACGTAACAAGAGGCGAGCAGGCATAGAGCAGCTGACCCACAAGGGAAGAGAGATCACCATGCTCGAAAGTTGTCAGAATGCTCAGGAACGCTGGGGCGGAGTGCACCTGCTGATCGATCGTTGGTTGCAGGAGCGTCACGAACTGGTTCGGGCCTATGATGCTCTCGGCGCCAAGCCTGAGGCTCTGGGCGAGAATCGCAAGCCGTTGCAGGAATTCTGCGGCGTGCTGGTCGATTATGTGTCGGCGGGGCATTTCGAGATCTACGAACAGCTCACAGGTGAAGCCAAGGCATTTGGCGACACGCGTGGTCTGGAGCTGGCCGAGACTATTTACCCGCGCATCGACGTCATCACCGAGAAGCTGCTGGCGTTCAACGACCTGTGCGATGAAGGCAAATGCGTCGCGGAGAAATTCAAGGAGTTGGGTGGCCTGTTGCACGAACGCTTCGAGCTGGAAGATTGCTTGATCGAAGTGCTGCATACCGCTCACAAGGAAGAGGATTCGGTTCAGGCCTGAACCTATTCCCGCAGGCTAAAAACGGTGCGCTATGCGCGCCGTTTTTTGTGCCTGCGATTCAGCTGGTGGCGCCGCGCAATTCGACTTCAAATACCAGCGGCGTGAACGGTGCGATCAGGTCGCCGGCACCGTCCGCGCCGTAAGCCTGGGACGATGGAATCACCAGGCGCCATTTCGCACCGACGGGCATGTTTTGCAGTGCACTGCGCCAACCGCTGATGACGCTGTCGAGACTGAACCACTGTGGCGAACTGTTCTGATCGAACACGGTGCCATCGGGCAGGCGTCCGATATACAAAACCTGCACCTTGCCGTTAGGGCCAGCCTTGGCTCCCGTGCCGGGAGTCAGCTCCGTCAGCAACACGCCATCAGCCAATTCCCGAACACCCGGCTTGGCTTTTTCTTCGGTGAGAAAGCGCTGCTCTTTTTCGAGTGCGGCCTCGCTTTGCGGGAGGGCGGGTTGCTCGGCGAGTTGGGCTTCATGCTCGGCCAGGATCTGGTCGATCTGTTCGCCTTTCAATGCCAGCGGCTTGCCTTGATACGCTTGTTGCAGACCTTCCAGCAGTGCCTGAAGTTGCAAATCCGGAACCTCCTGGCGAAGGCGTTCGCCCAGGCTCGCGCCGAGGCTGTAAGCAAGATCGTGAGCGTTTTTTGCGGCGGTTTTTTCGTCGGCTTGAGCCACCGAAAAAATCACGCACAGCGATAAAAAAAGGTAGCGCGACATGGGCACTCTCCGACCTGGGATGCGGTGGATTATGCCAGTGTGATTGCGCAGAAAGGTGAACTGGTTTTGCGCAAGCGCAGAAGATTTTCGATTCGTTGCAACGCAGCGCTTTGGATACTGTCAACATGCCCTAGCGGCGGTAGCAGCAGAGGTCTAGTATGAGCCGCACCCACGTCAGCCAGGAGGTAAACCATGTCGGCCACCAAGAAGCCTGTAAATACCCCGTTGCACTTACTCCAACAACTCTCGGGCAGCCTGCTCGAGCATCTGGAAAACGCTTGTTCCCAAGCCTTGGCTGATGCTGAAAAACTGCTCGCCAAACTGGAAAAGCAGCGCGGAAAAGCGCAAGAGAAACTGCACAAATCCCGTACCAAATTGCAGGACGCTGCGTCGGCCGGCAAGGCCAAGGCACAAGCCAAAGCCAAGGACGCAGTGAAAGAGCTTGAGGAGTTGCTCGATGCCCTCAAGGATCGTCAGTCGGAAACTCGCGGCTACATTCTGCAACTCAAGCGTGATGCTCAGGAAAGCCTGAAATTGGCCCAGGGCGTCGGTCGCGTTCAAGAGGCTGTCAGCAAGGCGTTGTCCCTGCGTGCAGCCAAGCCTGCTGCGGCACCTGCCAAGAAAGCCGCTGCCAAACCCGCTGCTGCAAAAGCACCGGCCAAGCCTGCTGCCAAACCCGCCGCCAAAGCGCCGGTGAAAGCCGCAGCCAAACCTGCCGCCAAACCGGCGGTGAAAAAACCAGTCGCTGCCAGCGCTGCGAAGCCTGCCGCAAAACCAGCGGCGAGAACTGCAGCCGCCAAACCAGCCGCCGCGAGAACCGCCGCTGCCAAACCGGCTGCCAAAGCGCCTGCCGCCAAACCTGCTGTGGCAAGAACTGCAGTAGCCAAGCCAGCAGCCAAGCCAGCCGCTAAACCGGCTGTTAAAACTGCTGCTGCGAAACCGGCCGCTAAACCTGCCGTGGCCAAAACCGCTGCCGCGAAACCAGCCGCAAAACCGGCAGTAAAAACCGCAGCAAAACCTGCCGCTAAAATTGCGGCCAAACCTGCTGCCGCCAAGCCAGCCGCTGCCGCGAAACCAGCAGCCAAGCCAGCCGCCGCCAAACCAGCTGTTGCCAAGCCTGTTGCAAAACCAGCGGCCAAGCCTGCTGCAGTCAAGCCAGCCGCAAAACCCGTCGCTGCCAAACCAGTCGCCGCTGCCAAACCGACCCCTGCGCCCGCTGCCAAGCCAGTGACGCCAGCGCCAGTTGCATCGACTGCACCCGCCGCAACCACCTCGACAACCACGCCTGCGCCAACGCCAGCCGCACTGTCGAACTCCAGCACCAACCCAACCAGCGCTTCCTAAGTGCCGGTTACCGCGACGCGCAGCTCAAGCAGCGCGTCGCGGTCCAGGTTGGCGGCGCCTGCCGCCATACCTTCCAGCCAGGCCGTTAGATCGGTCGCCTCATTCTGCGGCCAGCTCTGCGCCGATCGCTCCAGTCGCAACAACAGATGTCGCTCGGCTTCCAGTTCCAGTGCCTGCACTTGCTCGCGCAATTTTTTCAGCTCGGAGTCCTTCGTTGCGACGGCTTTCCAGCGCATGCGCAATGCGCGCAACGGTTGCACGACATCCCCATCCCAAGGTTCCGCCACCGCGCGCAGCCTCTTGATTCGATGCTCGTTGCAGGCGACGCCACGCTCCCCCAGCCACAATCCACAGAGCAGCAAACACACATTCACGCCGGCCGACTGCAGTTGCAGGCACGCGTGTTCAACGCCGGGACGGGCGTAAGTCGTCAGGGAAAAGCTCCACAGGTCAGAGGACATAGTGCTACTCGCGCCAGTTGCGAGCGAAGCTGGTAGACTCCGCCGCCATTATGATTCGACTTCAGAACCTGACTTTACAGCGTGGCCCTCAACGTCTGCTAGAAGACGCCGAGCTGACCCTGCACGCCGGCCACAAAGCCGGCCTCATCGGTGCCAACGGCGCCGGCAAATCGAGCCTGTTCGCCTTGCTTCGGGGCGAACTGCACCCGGACTCGGGTGATTGCTTCCTGCCGGCCGACTGGCGCATCGCCCACATGCGCCAGGAAGTCGATACGCTCGAACGCCTGGCGGTCGACTACGTGCTCGATGGCGACCTGCGCCTGCGCCAGGTGCAACGCGACCTCGCCGCAGCCGAAGCGGCGCATGACGGTGCCGCTCAGGCCCGCCTGCACGCGGAACTCGACAGCGCCGACGGTTACACCGCCGATGCCCGGGCCCGCAAGTTGCTGGCCGGCCTTGGATTCACCAACGAGCAGATGGATCGCCAGGTAGGAGATTTCTCTGGTGGTTGGAGGATGCGTCTGAACCTGGCGCAAGCTTTGATGTGCCCCTCGGACTTGTTGCTACTCGACGAACCGACCAACCACTTGGACCTCGACGCCATCATCTGGCTCGAAGAGTGGCTCAAAAGCTACCCCGGCACTTTGATGCTGATTTCCCACGACCGGGACTTCCTCGATGCCGTGGTCGATCACGTGGCTCACGTCGATCAACGCAAGATCACCCTGTACCGCGGTGGTTATAGCGCCTTCGAACGCGCCCGCGCCGAACGTCTGGCCCAGCAGCAGCAGGCCTACGAGAAGCAGCAGGCGCAACGTGCGCACATGGAAAGCTACATCGCCCGCTTCAAGGCCCAGGCCACCAAGGCCCGTCAGGCCCAGAGCCGGATCAAGGCGCTGGAACGGATGGAAGAACTGTCCGCCGCCCATGTCGATTCACCGTTCGATTTCGTTTTCCGCGAATCACAGAAAATCTCCAGCCCGCTGATCGATCTGTCCGATGCCCGGCTGGGTTATGGCGACAAAGCCGTGCTGGAGAAGGTCAAGCTGCAACTGACCCCCGGTGCGCGGATCGGTTTGCTTGGCCCGAACGGTGCCGGTAAATCGACCCTGATCAAAAACCTGGCCGGTGAACTCGAGCCGTTGTCCGGCCGACTGACCCGTGGCGAGAACACCGTCGTCGGCTACTTCGCCCAGCATCAGCTGGACTCACTCGACTCCAAGGCCAGCCCGTTGCTGCACTTGCAGCGCCTGGCTCCGACCGAGCGCGAGCAGACCCTGCGCGACTTCCTTGGCGGTTTCGACTTCCGTGGTGCACGCATCGATGAGCCGGTGCTGAACTTCTCCGGGGGCGAGAAGGCCCGGCTGGCACTGGCGTTGATCGCCTGGGGCCGACCGAACCTGTTGCTGCTCGATGAGCCAACCAACCACCTGGACCTGGAAATGCGCCTGGCGCTGACCATGGCTCTGCAGGAGTTCAGTGGCGCGGTACTGGTGGTCTCCCATGATCGCCATTTGCTCAAAAGCACCACAGACAATTTCTATCTGGTGGCGGACGGCAAGGTCGAGGAGTTCGACGGCGACCTGGAAGACTACACCCGTTGGCTGGTCGACTATCGCCAGCGCAATGCGCCGGTCAGCAACACGCCGGTCAACCCGGACAAAACCGACAAGAAGGCCCAGCGTCAGGCCGCTGCTGCGTTGCGTCAGCAACTGGCGCCGCACAAGCGTGAGGCCGACAAGCTGGAAGCCGAGCTTGGCAAACTGCACGAGAAACTGGCGAAGATTGATGCCAGCCTGGGTGACAGCGACATCTACGAGCCGGCGCGCAAGAACGACTTGCGCGATCTGCTGGCCGAACAGGCCAGGTTGAAGGTGCGCGAAGCCGAACTGGAAGAAGCCTGGATGGAAGCGCTTGAACTGCTGGAAAGCATGCAGGCCGAGCTGGAGGCGCTGTCTTGATGGAGGCGTTCAAGCTGCCGTTGCCGGCAGTCTGGATCGAGCCCCTCTGGCTGGTCGTGCAAATCCTGCTGATTCTGCTGGCTGGCTATTTCACCCAGCGCTTCGTTGCCAAAGGCCTGACCCGACTGGGCGAGCGCTATCCGTTTCCGCCGCAGTTGCTGATGCCGCTACGCGGTGGATTGCGCTGGCTGATCATGGGCAGTGCGCTGATTTTCGTGCTGGAGCGCCTCGGGGTGTCGGCCACGGTTCTGTGGACCGCGCTGTCGGGCTTCGTTGCGGTGGCGGCAGTGGCGTTTTTCGCCATGTGGAGTGTGCTCTCCAACCTGCTGTGCGCGATCCTGATTTTCACCGTCGGCCCGTTTCGCCTCGGCGACGTGGTCGAGTTGGTGGACACCACCGACAAGCCCGGCGTCAAAGGCCGGGTAGTGGCGATCAATCTGCTTTACACCACGCTGATCGAAGCGGAAGAACTTGGCACCGGCAGTGCCATGGTTCAAGTGCCCAACAGCCTGTTCTTCCAGCGCTCGGTTCGACGCTGGCGCGGTACGGATGTATTCCCCTCGAGCGGTTTCGAAAAATAGCCGGGATGCCGACCACGCTGGTCGGCAGCCGCAATATCCTGCAAAAAATTGATGGTCATCAGCCCAAAGCCGCATTAGCTTAGACGTCTGTCACGAGTCTGAGTCGAGGTGTGCAATGGAGCTTCAAACATGGCTGGCGTTTTTTGCAGCCTGCTGGGTGATCAGTCTGTCACCCGGTGCCGGCGCCATTGCGTCGATGTCCAGCGGTCTGCAATACGGTTTCTGGCGCGGTTACTGGAACGCACTGGGCCTGCAATTGGGCCTGGCGGCGCAGATCGCGATTGTCGGCGCCGGTGTGGGCGCGATCCTCACCGCTTCAGCCTCGGCCTTCTATGCGATCAAATGGTTCGGCGTGGCGTACCTGGTTTACCTCGCCATCAAGCAATGGCGCGCGCTACCCAGCGACATGAGCGACGATGCCGCAGTGCGTCAGATTGGCAAGCCGATGGCGCTGGTGTTCCGCGGTTTCCTGGTCAACATCAGCAACCCCAAGGCGCTGGTGTTCATGCTGGCGGTGTTGCCGCAGTTCATTGATCCGCATGCACCGCTGCTGATCCAGTATCTGATCATTGGCGTGACCATGATCTGTGTTGATCTGATCGTCATGGCCGGTTACACCGGGTTGGCGTCCAAGGTGCTGCGCCTGTTGCGCACCCCCAAGCAGCAAAAACGCATGAACCGTACCTTTGCCGGGCTGTTCATCGGCGCGGCGGCGTTCATGGCGACGTTGCGTAAAGCCGCGGTGTAAAACCCGCGGACATAAAAAAGGCAACCTCTTCAGGTCGCCTTTTTCATTTCCGTTATCGTTCCCGCGCAGAGCGTGGGAGCGTGGGAGCGTGGGAGCGATCAGGCGGGCGCTCAACGCAGAATCACCGGCGCGGTATCCGGTGGCAGGTCGTTGTGTGGCTCCGCCTGCCCCGATGGCTGATCGCTGCCGTCCCCGAGCTGTTCGCTCAATTGCCGCGCCACTTCCTCGCCCAAAGACCTCGATACTTCGCGCACCACCCGAGGCCGGTTCAGTGAAACGTGGATGTCCCGATCATTCACCAGCTTGGTGTCCTGAGCCTCACCCATGGCGGTGAAGGCCGAGGTGATCTCGTAGGTCCTGGTATTGATCAGGCTGAAGTCCGCCACCAGAGTCAGCGCCAACACCGCCGAATAGCTGTCGGTATTGGCCAGTTCGTTCATGTCCTGGGTGAAGTCGATGTCTGACAGCGTGCCAAACAATACGTAGTCGGCCCCCTTGAAATGGCCGGCCTTGATGCGTTCGATCACGTCATACACATCGGTTTTGGTGCTGACGGTGTAGGGCGTCCCCTGAATCAGCTGGAACATCCCGGTCTTGAGCATCTGACCTTTGATGTCCCCGCTGAATCGGCGGATTTCGGTCTGTTCCAGGTAGCTGTTCTGCGTCGTGTACTCGTCATGACGGGACGAGCCGCTGGCGCCGTAATAGTCCTGCTGATGATCGTCCCGGGCCGAAATCACGTGGACGTATTGATCCACGCTGGCCTCATAGGCAATGTCAGTGACCGCGATTTTCGGGGCCGCCTGAACGCCCAGGGCGCCGGTCAGGGCCATGATGCCAATCCATGCACGCATTGCTCAGCGCTCCGTGGTCTTGCGGATTTCTTTTTCGTCCATCCAGTCGGCCAGCCCGCTTTCGACGTCGATCAATTGCAGGCTGAACGTGTAGAAGACGTCCTTGTAATCGTTGCTGCGCTTGACGATTGAGCTGATCGACCCTTCCAGGCGATAGCGAGCGGCGATCATGTTGCCGGTTTTGGCCACGGTACTTTTCTTGTACAGGCCGCTCTGGTTTTGCAGTTTGAGGTGATCGACCTGGCTCTGCATGTCGGTGTTATCGCTGGCAAAGCGTGCAGTGCCGGAGCGCATCAGTTGGGTCTTGATTGACGTGGTGATGTCGCGAGTGTCGATGTACTCGCTGGTCTTGTTCCGCACGTCGTACACCTGAACCACTGGGCGACCCTTCAGGACCCCGGACTGGGCGAGCGAGCGGGTCATGCTTTCAGCGATCATCTGCAGGTCGGTGGAACCGAATTCGTTGGTCACCAGTTCCACGGCTTTCGGATCACCGTAACTGATGTTGCCGCTGCCCAGCACCGGCGAGTGATTGGCCGCGCAGCCGCCGATCAGCAGGAGGCTGAGGGCGAGGGACGAAACACGTACAAGCATGGGCGTGGTCTCAAGTGGACGGTTCATGGCGTGTTGATTTCCAGGCGAAAGTCCACGGCTTGTGGTACCGGGGCGATGGCCGGCAGGAAGCTCGTCTGCTCGGCGTACAGGGTCAGGCTTTTCCAGGACTCGGCTTCGACCACTGGAAAACCTTCGGGGCCGAGCCATAGATAGCGGTAGTAGAGCGTCCGGTTATCGGTATCGGTGTTGCTCAGCTGCGTATTGACCGTCAGGAACCCGTTTTCCCGAGCCATGCGCATGGGACCGATAGCCAGGCTCTCAATCGGGCCGGTGGCCATGACTTTACTGGCTGCAGTGGGCGGCGCGGTGGCGCAGCCGGCCAACAGGGCCAGCGCGATAACGACGAAGCATTTCAATCCCATGGGGCGCTCCATTCAGGGTTGAGCACGGCTGGTGACAGCCTGCGGTGTTGGAGGGGGGGCGAGATCCAGGGCGACATCGGCGGCGAAAACCCGGTTATTCACCGCGCGCAGGCTGAAGGCTTGATGGGTCTGACCGATCTTGAACCTGACCGGTGGGCGCTCCGGCGCATTGGGCAGGGTCAGTTGATGCTCGCCTTTCTTGAGGCGCAGGCGAGCGACGTATGTTTTGTCCGGCAGCGTGCGCCAGCCTCGTGTGTCGGCATCCTCTCGCTGGGTTTGCTGCAAGAGGGTTTCTTCAAGTTTCTCGGGCCTGTGCTTTTTCAAATAGGCCAGGTACTCGACGTTGGACCGGGCGCGATGAAGCGTGCGCTCAATGATGCCCGGCATGTCGTCACGCAAGGTGCGCCGCGACATGTCGCCATAACTGTTGAGCAACGTCAGTTTCTGTTTTTTTCCATCCACCGTGATGAAGTCCACGGGCGGTGTGGACGTGTCAGGGACGAGGATCGGGAACGACATGTTGGTGATGTAGGTTTCGCCCTCGACGTCCACCGAAATCGGCACACGCACGGAGTTGCGTGCAGGGGCGAGGCCTGTTTGCACGATCAGCAGGACATCACTTTCACCGGCCTTGAGCGGCGATTTGTCCAGGTTACGCAGCGCCTGTTCAAGCAGCGGCGTGTTGGGGCGCAACTCCACGGCTTTGCGATAACCCGGTGCGGCGAGGTCTTTTTCACCCAGCGTTTCATAGACGAAACCTGCCAGGTAATGACTGAACGCACTTTGGTAGCTGTTTTTCAGCGCAATGACTTCAGGTGCATCTAGGGTCGCCACCGGGTAGCCCTGGAGGTTCTGGTATTTCAGGGGCACGCCTTGCTCCTGGGCCTGGCTTTCCAGTGCCAGGTATTGCTTGTCGCGCTTATCGGCGATGGTTGCTTCACGCTCGTGGGTTTTCTTGATCATCACCCGAGCGAGGTCGGGTTGGGCGCTGGACAGGCACGTCAGAGCCATTTGCGTGGTCAGGGCGACCTTCTCGAAGTCGTAGCCATCGTACAAACGCACTTTGTCATTGGCGCCGTAACTATTGAACTCGGTGAATGCTTTGAAGGCGCCGAATCGTGGCGAGTTTTCCCACCCCTCAATCAGCCGGTCGGCGTAATCCCAACTGGCGTAACTACCGGTCATATCGCCAGTGAGCCGCAGCAGTTCGCCCTTCTCAAAGTTATAGAGCAGGTCGCCCGGGGCAATGGGGTTGTTTCGATCCAGTACAGCAACGGCGGCGTCGATCTGGCCGGCTTTGAAATAGTCGAGGGTCTCGCTCAGCTCCGCGTTGTAGTCCCGCATGGTAGGGCAACCGCTCAGTAGCAAGCATGCACCGAGCACAAACATGAAGCGCAGGCGAGTAGCCATTTGCAGTGTGTCTTCCTTGAAGAAAAGCCGCCAAGAGGCGGCACACTGTAGAGCGCAATGATGGCACTTTGTTCCGCGGCTGCTGGCCTCAGTTGCAGACAAAGCTTGAGTGAAAGTGATTGGGAGGGAACAATGTGTTACTTCGTATTACCAATTGAGATTCATTCATGACTGCCCCGTCCCGTTTTCTGGCCTGGCTGGTGTTTCCACTGTTTGCCTTGTGCAGTTTCAATCTGCTGGCCGACACCGTGGAAGGTGCGCCGCAAGCGTTGCACCTGCTCGATTACATCAGCGCGGACTACCCGCAAACCGTGCAAGCGGGCAAGGTGATTGATGAGTCCGAGTACCGCGGGCAGCTGGAATCCATCAAGACGTTGCAGGGCCTGATTGCGGCGATGCCGGCCAAGCAGGAGAAGGCGGGGTTGGAGCAGGGCGTGAGCTCGCTGCGCAGTGCCGTCACTGCCCGTCAGGAAGGTGCGGACGTGGCCCGTCAGGCGCGGCAACTCGGTGCGAAACTGGCCGTGACTTATGAAGTCAGTCAGGCACCGATCATTACGCCGGACCCGACCCGTGGTGCGCCGCTGTATGCCCAGCATTGCTCGGTTTGCCACGGTGATGCGGGCGCTGGCGACGGCCCGGCGGGTGTCGGGCTGATGCCACCACCGTCCAATCTGCGAGATACGACGCGCCTGGATCATCTGAGCCTCTACGCGCTCTACAGCACCGTGGGCCTGGGTATTGAAGGCACCGACATGCCGGCTTTTGCCGATCAACTTGATGATCGTCAGCGCTGGGACCTGGCCACCTACATCGCCAGTTTCAGCGCCGACCCGGCGGCTGCAAAATCCGAAAAGACCTACAACATCGCCGACCTGGGGCGTCAGACGCCGGCAGAAGTGCAGGCCGCCGACGGTCCACAAGCCGCTGCGACATTCCGTGCGCAGCGGGCGCAACCGCCGCAGGTCAAGCGTGGCCCGGCGCAGTTGCTCGACTACACCGCTGCCACCCTCGACAAAAGCATCGCGGCCTACCGCGCCGGCGATCACGATCAGGCCTATGACCTGTCTGTCGCCGCGTATCTGGAAGGTTTCGAACTGGTCGAAAGCTCCCTGGACAACGTCAATGCCGTCGTGCGCAAAGACACTGAAAAATCGCTGATGGCCTACCGTCAGTCGTTGCAGGACGGGTTGCCGGTGGCAGAAGCCGAGCAGCGCCTGAACACGGCCAAGGCCAAGTTGAAGGAATCCGCTGACCTGTTGGGCAGCGATGGTTTGAGTTGGTCGCTGAGCTTCATTTCCGGTTTGCTGATTTTGTTGCGCGAAGGTCTGGAAGCGATTCTGGTGTTGGCTGCGATCCTGGCGTTCCTGCGCAACACTGGCCAGCAATCGGCCGTGCGCAGTGTCAATGTCGGCTGGGGACTGGCGCTGTTGGCCGGTCTGGGGACGTGGGCGCTGGCTGCATATGTGATCGATGTCAGCGGTTCGCAGCGCGAATTGCTGGAAGGCGCGACGGCGCTGTTTGCCTCGGTCATGGTGCTCTGGCTTGGCGTGTGGATGCACGACCGTCGTCACGCTGCGGCGTGGCAGGATTACATCAAGAGCAGCCTGGTGGGCGGCGGCGGCCGTTTCGGCTTTGCGATCCTGGCGTTCTTCTCGGTGTATCGCGAGTTGTTTGAAGTGATTCTGTTCTACGAAACCCTGTGGTTGCAGGCCGGACCTGCAGGGCACAACGCGGTGCTGGCCGGCGGCGGGACGGCGCTGGTGTTGCTGGTGGTTTTGGCGTGGGTCATCTTGCGTGGTTCGGCGAAGCTGCCGCTGGCGTTGTTCTTCAGCATCAACGCCGGCCTGTTGTGCGCGTTGTCGGTAGTGTTCGCCGGGCATGGCGTGAAGGCGTTGCAGGAAGCGGGGATCTTCGGTACCCGGCCGGTGCCGTTCTTTGATTTTGACTGGCTGGGGATTCACGCGGATGCCTATTCGCTGGGCGCTCAGGCGGTGGCGATCATTGCGATCATCGTGTTGTACGGTCGCAGTTGGGTGGCCGAGAAGCGTCGGGTGCAGGTTTCCTAAACAACATTCGCTGCGCTCACAATCGCGGGCAAGCCATGCTCCCACGGGTTTAGGGTTAACCTTGTGGGGGCGAGGTGGCTCGCGATTTTTTTTGAAAGAGGAAAACACAATGCGTGTCTGGATCGACGCCGACGCCTGCCCACGGGCGGCCAAGGATCTGGTGGTGAAGTTCGCCCTCAAGCGCCAATACGAAGTGGTGCTGGTGGCGGGGCAGCCGCAGATCAAGCCGGGGCTGGCACTGGTGAAGTTGATCGTGGTGCCGAGTGGCCCGGACGCCGCCGATGATTACCTGGTGGAGCACGCGGTACCGGGTGAGCTGGTGATTTGCAGCGACGTGCCGCTGGCGGATCGTCTGGTCAAGAAGGGGGTGGCGGCACTGGACCCGCGTGGCAAGGAGTTCGATGCGCAGAACATGGGCGACCGGCTCGCGGTGCGCAACCTGTTCACCGACTTGCGTGAACAGGGGCAGATGGGCGGCGGGCCGGCACCGTTTGGCGAACGCGAGAAGCAGGCGTTCGCCAATGCACTGGACCGGATACTGACGCGGCTTACCCGCAAGCCCTGAGCCGTACCGAGAACCTGTGGGCGTGTGTCAGGCGTCGTTTTCGTGGGTCAGTTCGAGCACGCGGTCGACCATTTTGTTGATGCCGGACGCCGCTTCGCTGATGCTTTGCGCCAGCATGTAGGCCGGTGTACACACCAGCTTGCGCGCCTTGTCTTCGACGATTTCAGTCACGGCGCAATCGGTGTGGGTGGCGCCCATTTTGTTCATGACCGCAGCGGTCTCGGCATCATTGCCGATGGTGCAGTTCACCCCTGGCCCATAGATCTTCGCCGCCAGCGCTGGCGAAATACACATCAAGCCCACTGGTTTTCCAGCCTCGGCAAAGGCTTCGGTCAGCGCCAGGACATCCGGTTGCACGGTGCAACCGGCGCCTTCGATGGCGAAGTTCGACAGGTTCTTCGCCGAGCCGAATCCCCCAGGAACGATCAACGCATCGAAGTCGTCGACGTCGGCCTCGCGAATGTCCTTGATGTGGCCGCGAGCAATCCGTGCCGACTCCACCAACACGTTGCGTGACTCGGGCATCTCTTCGCCGGTCAGGTGATTGATCACATGCAATTGCGCGATGTTCGGGGCAAAGCACTGCACCTGAGCACCACGCTGGTCCAGTCTCAGCAGGGTAATCACGCTTTCGTGGATTTCGGCGCCGTCGTACACGCCACAGCCGGAAAGGATCACTGCAATTTTTTTGCTCATGGGCTTTTCTCCAGATTCATGGCGTTAAATGTCCACTAATTTGTCGCTCGTTGCCATAGGGTTAATTCGCGGCTACACCTAGCATCTGTCCTCGGATTCCGATCAGGGCGCGTCATGGACTTCATTCTGTATGCAGTGCCGTTTTTCTTTGCGCTGATCGCTGTCGAACTGCTGGCCGACCGTTGGCGCGGGGTCAGCCATTATCGCGTGGCGGATGCGATCAACAGCTTGAGCACTGGCGTGCTGTCGACCACTACGGGCCTGTTGACCAAGGGTGTCGGGCTGGTCACTTATGCCTTTGCCCTTGAGCATGTGGCGCTGTTCCAGTTGTCGGCCGAGAGTATCTGGGTCTGGGTGTTTGCCTTCGTCCTCTACGACTTCTGCTACTACTGGCTGCATCGTATGGGGCACGAGCGCAATATCCTCTGGGCGGCGCACTCGGTGCATCACCAGAGCGAGGAGTACAACCTGTCCACGGCGTTGCGCCAGACCAGCACCGGTTTCTTGCTGAGCTGGATTTTCTACCTGCCGATGGCCGTGCTCGGCGTGCCGCTGCTGGTGTTCGTCAGCGTGGCGGCGCTGAATCTGCTGTATCAGTTCTGGGTGCACACCCGGCACATTCCCAAGCTCGGCTGGTTCGAATGGTTCTTCGTGTCGCCGTCCAATCATCGGGCTCACCATGCACAGAACGCTCTCTACATGGATCGCAACTACGGTGGGGTGTTCATTATTTGGGACCGCCTGTTTGGCTCGTTCCAAGAAGAAGACGACAACGAACCGGTGATTTTTGGCGTGACGACGCCGTTGGCGAGCTGGAACCCGCTGTGGGCAAACCTGCAGTTCTATGTGCAGTTGTGGGATGACGCGCGGCGCGCCGAGAGCACGTGGGACAAGCTGCGGATCTGGTTTATGCGCACCGGTTGGCGGCCGGCGGATGTGGCGGCCAGCTACCCGATGAACAAGCCTGAGTTGAGCCAGTTCCGCAAGTTCGAGGTGCCGCTGGACGGTCGTCAGCAACTGTATGTGGCGTTGCAGTTTTGCGCCTACATCGCGTTGGGCAGCTATTTGATGAACCTGGAACGGAGCCTGCCAACCGCCGCCTTGGTGCTCGGCTGGAGTGCGGTGGCGCTGGGGTTGTTTGCCTTGGGCGTGGCCCTGGAGAATCGCCCGTGGGCGTTGACGCTGGAGCTGCTGCGGCTGGCATCGAACGTGCCGCTGGTGTGGCTGGCGCCGGTGGTCGGGTTGTGGCCGGCCAGCACGGTGGGCTGGATCGGCCTGCTCAGTTACAGCGTGTTGAGCGCTATCGGTCTCTACTGTTGCACAAACCGCTTCACTCGCTTGGCGTCTTAGTCGCTTCGACGGTAGCCTGTCTGGCTTTCAAGGCTTGCTCCTCGGCGTATATCTTCTTCGCCAGACGCGCATTTTTGAACCGTCGGCGCAGCCACAGGCCAAGACCCAGCACCAGCAAGGCGCCGAGTACCCACAATTCATATTTCTTGACGCTGCCGAGCATGCCTTCCAGTACGGCGCCAAAGTGGTAGGCCGCCGCCGCCAGGGCCGCCGCCCAGATCGCGGCCCCAATCCCGTTGAGCAGCAGGTAACGTCCCGGTGGATAGCCTGACAGGCCGATGGCCACTGGCATCACCGTGCGCAAACCGTAGACAAAGCGGAAGCTCAGCACCCAGATGTCCGGGTGCTTGCGGATGTGCTCCAGCGCCCGGTCGCCCATCATTTGCCAGCGCGGCTTGCGTGCCAGCAGTTTTCGCCCGTGCTTGCGCCCCAGGAAGTACCACAGCTGATCGCCGGCATAACTGCCGAAGAACGCCACGACCACCACCAGGTTGATGTCCATGTATCCGCGGAACGCGAGGAAGCCTGCGAGCACAAGAATGGTTTCGCCTTCGAAGAACGTGCCGAGGAACAAGGCAAAGTAGCCAAAGTCATGCAGAAATTGTTGGAGCATTGTCTGGGTGCTGGCGAAATGAACGCGCAGCCTAACCCTTCGTGCACATTCATGAAAGTGTCCAAATGTGTCTCGACGTGAACATTTCCTACAATGACAATGGAATGCGACTACCTGTCACAGGGGTGCACATAACTGTCATGCGTTGGTCATAATGGTCGCTTATAACTGTCACGCTCGCCCGTAAGCGCGGGCTCAGGAGTCTGCCGTGAGCTTTACCCCCGCCAACCGTCTGTTCCCCGCAACCCGCCTGCGCCGCAACCGTCGTGATGATTTTTCGCGTCGACTGGTCCGTGAAAACGTTCTGACCGTTGATGACCTGATCTTGCCGGTGTTTGTGCTGGACGGTGAAAACCGTCGTGAAGCGGTGACTTCGATGCCGGGCGTCGAACGCCTGACCATCGACCTGTTGCTGGAAGAGGCGGCCAAATGGGTCGAACTGGGGATTCCTGCGCTGGCACTGTTCCCGGTGACACCGCCTGAGCTCAAATCGCTGGACGCCGCCGAAGCCTGGAACCCCGAAGGCATTGCCCAGCGCGCCACTCGCGCGCTGCGGGCGCGGTTCCCGGAGCTGGGTGTGATCACCGATGTTGCCCTCGATCCGTTTACCACCCACGGTCAGGACGGCATCCTCGACGAAGAAGGCTACGTGCAGAACGACATTACCGTCGACGCACTGGTCAAGCAGGCCCTGTCGCACGCTGAAGCCGGTGCACAGGTTGTGGCTCCGTCCGACATGATGGACGGTCGCATCCAGGCAATCCGCGAAGCCCTTGAGGTGGCCGAGCACGTCAATGTGCGCATCATGGCCTACTCGGCGAAGTACGCCAGCGCCTATTATGGTCCGTTCCGTGATGCGGTCGGTTCGGCGCTGAACCTGGGCAAGGCCAACAAGGCCAGCTATCAGATGGACCCGGCCAACAGCAACGAAGCCCTGCACGAAGTGGCGGCGGACTTGTCAGAAGGTGCGGACATGGTCATGGTCAAGCCAGGCATGCCCTACCTGGACATCCTTTACCGGGTCAAAGAAGAATTCAAAGTGCCAACGTTTGTTTACCAAGTCAGCGGCGAATACGCCATGCACATGGCGGCAATCCAGAATGGCTGGTTGAGCGAGGGGGTTATTCTCGAATCCCTGACCGCTTTTAAACGTGCAGGCGCCGATGGCATCCTGACTTACTTCGCCGTCCGTGCCGCTCAATTGTTACGAGAGCAAAAATAGCCCTCCCAGGAACATTTCATGAATACCGAAGGACTCACTGAAGTTGCTGTAAAAGAGGCTCAACCCGTGGTCGAGCAAATCGCCGAAACCCCACCGGAGCTGGAGCCCGCTCCGCCCGTGGTGGTGGCCGAAGCCGCCGCAGCGGCGCCAGCGATTGCCATTCCCGGACTGGATGACAGCAGCCTGTACATCCATCGCGAGCTCTCGCAACTGCAATTCAACATCCGCGTGCTGGAACAGGCGCTGGATGAGTCCTATCCATTGCTTGAGCGGCTGAAGTTTCTGCTGATCTTCTCCAGCAACCTGGACGAGTTCTTCGAAATTCGTGTGGCAGGTCTTAAAAAGCAGATCACCTTCGCCCGTGAACAAGCCGGCGCCGATGGTCTGCAACCGCATCAGGCCCTGGCCCGCATCAGCGAACTGGTACACGGTCACGTTGACCGCCAGTACGCGATCCTCAACGACATTCTGTTGCCGGAACTGGAAAAACATCAGGTCCGCTTCATCCGTCGCCGCTACTGGACGGCCAAGCTCAAGACTTGGGTTCGCCGTTACTTCCGCGACGAAATCGCCCCGATCATTACGCCGATCGGTCTCGACCCGACGCACCCGTTCCCGTTGTTGGTGAACAAGAGCCTGAACTTCATCGTCGAGCTCGAAGGCGTTGACGCCTTTGGTCGCGATTCCGGTCTGGCGATCATCCCGGCGCCGCGTCTGCTGCCGCGGATCATCAAGGTGCCGGAAGAAGTCGGCGGCGCCGGCGACAACTATGTGTTCCTGTCGTCGATGATCCACGCCCACGCCGATGATCTGTTCCAGGGCATGAAGGTCAAGGGCTGCTACCAGTTCCGCCTGACCCGAAACGCCGATCTGGCACTGGACTCCGAGGATGTCGAAGACCTGGCGCGCGCATTGCGCGGCGAGCTGTTCTCCCGTCGTTATGGCGATGCGGTGCGTCTGGAAGTGGCCGACACCTGCCCGAAACACCTGTCCGATTATCTGCTCAAGCAGTTCAACCTGGGCGAGACCGAGTTGTATCAGGTCAACGGTC
This sequence comes from Pseudomonas sp. C9, assembly GCF_002000165.1. Classification (NCBI taxonomy): domain Bacteria; kingdom Pseudomonadati; phylum Pseudomonadota; class Gammaproteobacteria; order Pseudomonadales; family Pseudomonadaceae; genus Pseudomonas; species Pseudomonas sp. C9. Next base: position 2,809,926 of record NZ_MPAK01000001.1, read on the forward strand.
CGGTGAACCTGACGCGCCTGTTCAGCATCACCGGCCTGGACAGCCAGCGCGAACTACAATATCTGCCGTTCACCCCGCAGATCCCGAAACTGCTGCAAAACAGCGAAAACATCTTCAGCGTGATCAGCAAGCAGGACATCCTGTTGCTGCACCCGTTCGAATCGTTTACCCCGGTGGTCGACCTGCTGCGTCAGGCCGCCAAGGACCCGCACGTGTTGGCTGTGCGTCAGACCCTGTACCGCTCCGGCGCCAACTCGGAAATCGTCGATGCGCTGGTGGATGCGGCGCGTAACGGTAAAGAGGTCACCGCGGTCATCGAGTTGCGTGCGCGATTCGACGAAGAGTCCAACCTGCAACTGGCCAGCCGTCTGCAAGCGGCCGGTGCGGTAGTGATCTACGGTGTGGTCGGCTTCAAGACCCACGCCAAGATGATGCTGATCCTGCGTCGCGAGGCGGGCGAAATCGTCCGTTACGCACACTTGGGCACGGGCAACTACCACGCTGGCAACGCCCGTCTGTATACCGACTACAGCCTGCTGACCTCTGACGACGCCTTGTGCGAAGACGTCGGCAAACTGTTCAGTCAGTTGATCGGCATGGGTAAAACCCTGCGCATGAAGAAGTTGCTGCACGCGCCGTTTACCCTGAAGAAGGGCATGCTCGACATGATTGCCCGGGAGACGCAGTTCGCCCTCGACGGCAAACCGGCGCACATCATCGCCAAGTTCAACTCGCTGACCGATCCGAAGATCATCCGCGCGCTGTACAAGGCCAGTCAGTCCGGGGTTCGTATCGACCTGATCGTGCGCGGCATGTGCTGCCTGCGTCCAGGCATCGCCGGGGTTTCGCACAACATCCACGTACGTTCGATCATCGGCCGCTTCCTGGAACACACCCGGGTCTTCTACTTCCTCAACGGCGGTGACGAGCAGATGTTCCTGTCCAGTGCCGACTGGATGGAGCGCAACCTCGACAAGCGCGTCGAGACCTGCTTCCCGGTGGAAGGTCGCAAGCTGATTGTACGGGTCAAGAAAGAGCTGGAGCTTTACCTCACCGATAACACCCACAGCTGGAGCCTGCAGTCGGACGGTCGATACATCCGTAACACACCGACCGGCAACCAGAACCCGCGCAGCGCCCAGGCGACGTTGCTGGAACGTTTGGGCAGTCCGATCCTGACCGTGCGTTAACGCGAACCCGGTGGGCAAAAAAAGGGCGATCCATGTGGATCGCCCTTTTTTTCACCTGCCTCCCTGTAGGAGCACAGCTTGCTGGCGATGACGTCCGTTAGATCGCCATCGCCAGCAAGCTGTGCTCCTACAGAAGGGTGTTTTAGCGTGCGTTCAGAACGATATCGACCCGCGTGAGCCATTCCGCTTCAATGGCGAAGTCGGCCTGGGTCAGCTGGTTGTCGTCCAGCCATTTGTCCGGGAATACCACTTCCAGGCTGTTGCCATTGGCTTTCAATTCCACCTGAGGCATTTGCTGGGTACCGCGGATGTGATGGAACAGGATCGCAAAGCGCAGCAGCACGCACAGACGGATCAGCTTGGTGCCGTCATCGCCGATCTCGGCGAATTTGTCCTTGGGAATATTGCGTCGGTGACCGCGCACCAGCAGCGCCAGCATTTGCTGGTCTTCGCGAGAGAACCCGGCCAGGTCCGAGTGCTCGATCAGGTAGGCGCCATGCTTGTGGTACTGATAGTGGGCGATGTCCAGGCCTACTTCATGGACCTTGGCAGCCCAGCCGAGCAGTTCACGCCAGACACCATCGTCCAGGTCCCAATCCTCGGCCACTTGATCGAAGGCGTGCAGCGCCTTGCGCTCGACCCGCGCCGCTTGTTCCAGGTCGACGTGATAACGCTCCATCAGCGAACTGAGTGTGCGTTCACGGACGTCTTCGTGATGATGACGGCCCAACAGATCGTAGAGCACGCCTTCACGCAGGGCGCCTTCGCAGTGGTCCATGCGTTGCAGTTCGAGCGAGTCGAAAATCGCTTCGAGAATCGCCAGGCCCGCCGGGAAAATGGCCCGGCGGTCGGGCTTGATGCCGTCGAAGTCGATTTTCTCGACGTCGCCGAGCTTGATCAGCTTGCGTTTGAGCCAGGCCAGGCCTTCGGCATTCACTTCACCCGTACCGTGGCCGCCGGCCTTCAGTGCCAGGCCGATGGCGCGAATGGTGCCCGAGGAGCCAATGGCTTCATCCCAGGTCAGGCGATGCAGGGCATGCTCGATGCTCATGATCTCCAGCCGCGCGGCGGTGTACGCCTGGGCGTAACGGGCCGGGGTGATTTTGCCATCCTTGAAATAGCGCTGGGTGTAGCTGACGCAACCCATTTGCAGGCTTTCGCGCAGCAGCGGTTCGAAGCGCTGGCCGATGATGAATTCGGTACTGCCGCCGCCGATGTCGGCCACCAGGCGCTTGCCCGGGGTGTCTGCGAGGGTGTGGGAGACGCCAAGGTAGATCAGGCGCGCTTCTTCACGACCGGAGATGACTTCCACCGGGTGGCCGAGAATTTCTTCGGCGCGGCGGATGAATTCGGCGCGGTTGCGCGCTTCACGCAGGGCGTTGGTGCCGACGATGCGGACGGCGCCCGGGGGCATACCGTTGATCAGTTGGGCAAAACGCTTGAGGCAGTCGAGCCCGCGCTGCATGGATTCTTCGTTGAGGTGGCGTTCTTCGTCGATGCCTGCGGCCAGTTGAACCTTCTCCCCGAGACGCTCGAGAATACGGATTTCGCCGTTCTGGGCCTTGGCCACGACCATGTGAAAGCTGTTGGAGCCCAGGTCTATTGCGGCGATCAGGGACAGATTCTTGGCTTGGGATTGCGGCATGGTCAGGGGGTCTCGGTCGATAACCTCGACATCGTGCCACGATCAAAGGCTGGCGCCAACGCGCAGTGTTCAAAGCCTTGATCCAGCACAACCTTGTGGCGAGGGGCTCGCCCCGTTGAGCGGCGAAGCAGCCCCCCTCGCCACGAATTCTCGCCAGGTAGGGATATGAGCTATACCCAAACTCATGCAGCACCATAGCGAGACTCAATCATCTGCACCTTCCTGAACAAGGGAAGGGCAGCTATGATGGGCCACGTTTTTTTGCTTACAACCTGGAGACTTCCATGAGCAGCGATCTTATCAAACACGTTAGCGACGCTAGCTTCGAGGCCGACGTACTCAAGGCCGAAGGCGCTGTACTGGTCGACTACTGGGCTGAATGGTGCGGCCCTTGCAAAATGATCGCTCCTGTTCTGGACGAAATTGCTGAAACCTACAAAGGCAAGCTGACCGTTGCCAAATTGAACATCGACGAAAACCAGGAAACCCCGGCCAAGCATGGCGTGCGTGGTATCCCGACGCTGATGCTGTTCAAGAACGGCAACGTTGAAGCGACCAAGGTCGGCGCGCTGTCGAAGTCGCAACTGGCTGCCTTCCTCGACGCCAACATCTAAGCGTTGATCAAAGCGTCATCAAAAAGGCCCCGCATATTGCGGGGCCTTTTCGTTATTGAGGGCTAGACGCTCCGAAACTCAGGTGGTACATTCGGCCCCGCACTGGTTTCTCCATTGCCCCCTGCTAGCCGTCGCCGACGCACTCCTTTTCGAATAAGTACGCGATCCTGTCGCCTTCTCCGCGGCGCGGCCTCATTAAGCCAAAAGCTTAATTTCCCCCCTCCATAAATGATTACGTCATTCCTATATGAATCTGACTGAACTCAAGCAAAAGCCGATTACCGAACTGCTCGAATTGGCCGAACAGATGGGCATAGAAAATATGGCCCGTTCGCGCAAGCAGGACGTGATTTTCTCCCTGCTCAAAAAGCACGCTAAAAGCGGCGAGGAAATCTCCGGTGATGGCGTGCTGGAGATTCTCCAGGACGGCTTCGGCTTCCTGCGCTCCGCTGACGCTTCCTATCTCGCAGGTCCAGACGATATCTACGTCTCGCCGAGCCAGATCCGCCGCTTCAACTTGCGCACCGGTGACACCATCGTTGGCAAGATCCGTCCTCCAAAGGAAGGCGAGCGTTATTTCGCGCTGCTCAAGGTTGATACGATCAACTACGATCGTCCCGAGAACGCGAAAAACAAGATTCTCTTCGAGAACCTGACCCCGCTGTTCCCGACTGTGCGCATGAAGATGGAAGCCGGCAACGGTTCCACCGAAGACTTGACCGGTCGTGTCATCGACCTGTGCGCCCCGATCGGCAAAGGCCAGCGCGGTCTGATCGTTGCACCGCCGAAAGCCGGTAAAACCATCATGCTGCAGAACATTGCGGCAAACATCGCCCGTAACAACCCGGAAGTTCATCTGATCGTGCTGCTGATCGACGAACGTCCGGAAGAAGTGACCGAAATGCAGCGCACCGTGCGCGGCGAAGTGGTTGCCTCTACGTTCGACGAGCCGCCAACCCGTCACGTGCAGGTTGCCGAGATGGTGATCGAGAAGGCCAAGCGCCTGGTCGAACACAAGAAAGACGTGGTGATCCTGCTCGACTCCATCACCCGTCTGGCCCGTGCCTACAACACCGTGATCCCGAGCTCCGGCAAAGTGCTCACCGGTGGTGTCGATGCCCACGCCCTGGAGAAACCGAAACGTTTCTTCGGCGCCGCGCGGAACATCGAAGAAGGCGGTTCGCTGACCATCATCGCCACCGCGCTGGTTGAAACCGGCTCGAAGATGGACGAAGTGATCTACGAAGAATTCAAAGGCACCGGCAACATGGAACTGCCTCTGGATCGCCGTATCGCTGAAAAGCGCGTCTTCCCGGCCATCAACATCAACCGTTCCGGTACCCGCCGCGAAGAGTTGCTGACGGCCGACGACGAGTTGCAGCGTATGTGGATCCTGCGCAAGCTGCTGCACCCGATGGACGAAATCGCCGCCATCGAGTTCCTGGTCGACAAGCTGAAAACGACCAAGACCAACGACGAGTTCTTCTTGTCGATGAAGCGCAAGTAAGACGGTTTACAAGCCGCTAAAAATGGCGTCCTTCGGGACGCCATTTTTTTTGCAAAAAAAAGGGAGGTTTGTGGTGACGATTGGTCAGTACAAAAGCGAATTGGGCGTGCGACCCCAATAATTTCAACTGATTGGCTTTCTTGCTTATGACCACGCTTGCATATCGAAGAGACATCGACGGCTTACGCGCTATTGCCGTGATTGCGGTGGTGTTGTTCCATTTCGGTGTTCCTGGCTTCACCGGCGGTTTCGTCGGTGTAGACATCTTTTTTGTGATTTCCGGCTACCTGATCACCTCGATTATCTGGAATCAGCGACAGGCCGGGCGCTTCAGCTTTGTCGATTTCTGGGCCCGTCGCGCGCGGCGAATCCTGCCCGCGCTGTTCGTGATGATCGCTGCCGTGCTCGCAGTCGGCTGGTTCCTGCTGGCGCCCAAGGATTACGAAGAGCTGGGCCGCTCGGTGCGCTACCAGGTGATGTTCGTCTCCAACCTCTTGTTCATGCGTCAGGATGGTTACTTTGATGTGGCTTCCGACCTCAAGCCGTTGCTGCATACGTGGTCGCTGGCGGTTGAGGAGCAGTTCTACATTGTTTTTCCGTTACTGCTGATCCTGCTGTCGAGTCGCCTGAACCATTGGCGACTGGCGCTGTTCGCCGTGTTGCTGGTGTCGTTCGGGCTCAGTGTGTGGGCCGTTGCGCATCACCCTGAAAAAGCATTTTTCCTGTTGCCGATGCGTGCCTGGGAGCTGTTGGCCGGTGGCATGCTGGCCGTTGCGCCCAGAAGCCAGTGGCGTCTGACAACGATGTGGGCACAAGCGATCAGCCTGGCTGGCTTGGCGCTGATTCTGTTGGCGGTGTTGTGCTACGACAAAAGCACGCCATTTCCCGGTGCTGCGGCATTGCTGCCGACACTCGGTGTGGTCGCGCTGATCCGGGCCAACGGGCATCAGCCAACATTTGTCGGCAGACTGCTGGCCAGTCGTGTGCTGGTCGGTCTCGGACTGATTTCCTATTCCTGGTACTTGTGGCACTGGCCGGTGTTTGTTTTTGCCAACTACGCCAGTCTTGATGAGCTTGGCCCCTTCGATATCACAGGATTGATCTTGCTCAGCCTGGTGTTGGGTTATCTGTCGTGGCGATTTGTCGAGACGCCGTTTCGCGAGCGGCGGTTGTGGGCGGGGCGCCGGCAGATCCTGCTTGCCGCCACGTGCGGTGTGCTGGTGCTCGGCCTGGCCGGTCAGGCATTGCGCTGGACCGATGGATTACCCACGCGCTTATCTGAACAGGCCCTTCAATACGCCAAAGCGAAGGAGTGGCGGCCGGAACTGATGCGCTGCCTGGCCGACGACAAAACCCCGGACGACCAACTCTTTTGTCACTACGGCACGCCAACGCCGACCGTTTCAACGGCGCTGGTCTGGGGTGACAGTCATGCCACCGCACTGATCCCGGTGTTCGATGAGGGCGCGCACCAGCACGGTGTCGGTGTGATGCTCGCCAGCTCCCCCGGCTGCATCCCGGTTGAAGGGCTGGAGCATGAAGCGCAGTGTGCCCGGTTCAATCGCCGGGTCGAACAAGCCTTGACCCGGCAATCGGTCGGCGATGTGGTGCTGGTCGCGCACTGGAGTCTGTATCTGTATGGCGATGTGAAAGGCGATCTTGGTCATGTCCTGACGGACGCCCGTGGCCGTTATGACCGCGCCATCGCCGAGCAACAATTGGCCGAAGGATTACAGACGACCGTGCGGCAGCTACGAGAGGGTGGGCATCGCGTCTGGCTGGTAAAGGAAGCGCCGCTGCAAACCTTCAGTCCGCCTTATCGTCTCAGCCGCCTGGCGATGCTGCATCGCCCGACCGACGACGTGGGGCTGGCGGTGACAGAACACCTCAAGCGCCAAGCGTTCATCAGTCAACTGTTCACGCAACTGGCGCAAGCCAACCCGGGTGTGACGGTGGTGGATCCGGCGCCGGTGCTGTGTGATGAAGCGGGGCTTTGCCGCGCCGAGCTCGGTGGTCAGTCGTTGTACACCGACACCAATCACCTGTCCGAGGCCGGTGCGCGGTTCATCGCCCCGGTCCTTGAACCGTTGTTCAGGCGCTTGCAAGCCCGGGCAGCACTGGGTAATGGCAATGCGAATGCAGCCAACTGAGCAGCGATAAGCTGCCAGCGGACGGCAGAGCAGGTAGGATGTACGCCTATTTTAGGGGTGCCATCGTCAATGAAATTCAAGGACCTTCGGGATTTCGTGCAGCAGCTTGAGCAGCGCGGAGAGTTGAAACGCATCCAGATCCCCGTCTCTCCAGTGCTGGAGATGACCGAAGTCTGTGATCGCACGCTGCGGGCCAAGGGGCCGGCGCTGCTGTTCGAAAACCCTACCGGCTACGACATTCCGGTGCTCGGCAACCTGTTTGGCACCCCCGAGCGGGTCGCCATGGGCATGGGCGCCGAGTCGGTCAGCGAGCTGCGCGAGATCGGCAAGCTGCTGGCCTTCCTCAAAGAGCCCGAGCCGCCGAAGGGCTTGAAAGACGCCTGGTCGAAGTTGCCGATCTTCCGCAAGATCATTGCCATGGCGCCGAAAGTCGTCAAAGACGCGGTGTGCCAGGAAGTGGTCATCGAAGGCGACGACGTCGACCTGGCGATGCTCCCCGTGCAAACCTGCTGGCCGGGCGATGTCGGCCCGTTGATCACCTGGGGCCTGACGGTCACAAAGGGGCCGAACAAGGACCGCCAGAACCTCGGCATCTACCGTCAGCAAGTGATTGGCCGAAACAAGGTCATCATGCGCTGGTTGAGCCACCGAGGTGGCGCGCTGGACTACCGCGAGTGGTGCGAGAAGCACCCGGGCCAGCCGTTCCCGGTGTCCGTGGCGTTGGGTGCTGACCCGGCGACCATCCTTGGTGCCGTGACGCCGGTACCGGACAGCCTTTCCGAATACGCTTTCGCCGGTCTGCTGCGCGGCAATCGCACCGAGCTGGTGAAGTGCCGGGGCAACGACCTGCAAGTCCCTGCGACTGCCGAGATCATTCTCGAAGGCGTGATCCATCCCGGCGAAATGGCCGATGAAGGTCCGTATGGCGACCACACCGGTTACTACAACGAAGTCGACAGCTTCCCGGTGTTCACCGTCGAGCGCATCACGCACCGGATCAAACCGATTTACCACAGCACCTACACCGGCCGTCCGCCGGATGAGCCGGCGATTCTCGGTGTGGCGCTGAACGAAGTGTTCGTGCCGATCCTGCAGAAGCAGTTCCCGGAAATCACCGACTTCTATCTGCCCCCCGAAGGCTGCTCGTACCGCATGGCCATCGTGACCATGAAGAAGTCGTATCCGGGGCACGCCAAGCGGGTAATGCTGGGTGTCTGGTCGTTTTTGCGACAGTTCATGTACACCAAGTTCGTTATCGTCACTGACGACGATATCAACGCCCGGGACTGGAACGACGTGATCTGGGCCATTACCACGCGCATGGACCCCAAGCGCGACACGGTGATGATCGACAACACGCCGATCGACTACCTCGACTTCGCCTCGCCGGTCTCAGGCCTGGGGTCGAAAATGGGGCTCGATGCCACGCATAAATGGCCGGGCGAAACCACTCGCGAGTGGGGCCGGGTGATCGTCAAGGACGACGCCGTGACCCAACGGATCGATGCCATCTGGAATCAGTTAGGAATAGATTGATGCGTGTAACCTTGCAGCCCTCCGGAGCAGTGCTAGAGATTCTGCCCGGCGAGCGGATTCTCGATGGTGCGCGGCGCCTGGGCTACGAATGCCCGCAAAGCTGCCGCAATGGCAATTGCCACGTATGTGGCGCGTTGCTGGTGGAAGGTCGGGTCGAGCAGGCAGGCCATGTGCGTGACCATGGCGAGTTCTACACTTGCATAGCAGAGCCGCTGGAAGACTGCATCGTGCTGTGGGATGGCGTGCTCGCGCTGGGAGAACTGCCGGTGCGCAGCGTGTCGTGTCAGGTCATTGAATGCAGGGACGTCGGCGGCGATACCTGGCGTGTGCGCCTGCGCGCGCCGGCCGGTAAGCCACCGCGTTATCACGCTGGCCAGTATTTGATGATCGAGCGTGAGAATGGCGAGAAATCCGCGTTCTCGCTGGCCTCGGCACCCCATGGCGGACGAGATCTGGAGATCCATGTACTGGCGCGCGAAAACAGTGCGCTGAGCCTGATCGCACAGTTGCAACGCAACCCGATAGTGCGGGTCGAGCTGCCATTCGGCGATACCCACCTTGCAGAGTTGCCGGACGGTCCGCTGGTGCTGATCGGCGCGGGCACCGGCATGGGCCAGATTCACAGCCTGATCGAACACTGCCGCGCCGCAGGCTTCAAGCATCCAGTGCACCTGTATTGGGGCGTGCGCCGTCCTGAAGACTTTTACCAGATTGAGCATTGGGATGAGTGGCTGAAACTGCCCAACCTGTTCCTGCACAAAGTCGTCAGTGATCAGTGCGGTTGGCAAGGGCGTTGCGGGATGTTGCACGAGATAGTGTGTGAGGATTTCCCGGATCTTAAATCCTTGCATGTCTACGCCAGCGGATCTCCGGCGATGGTCTATGGCACGCTGGATGCCTTGGTCGAAGCCGGGATGGACGCTCATCAAATGCGCGCGGATGTGTTTGCGTACGCGCCGCGATCTTGATCCGCGATCTTGATCCTCAATCTTGATCCGCGCTCTTGAGCCAAGCGTTTAGAACCGCACCCCGGTCGTAACCATGGCTGCGTTGGCGCCGAGAAAAACCAGCTCGGCGGCCAACGGTCCATAGTGAGTGCCGACCGACGGAATGATCACCGGCGCAACGCCGTAGCGGTTCAATGGAATCTTATCCTTGTAGTCACCGCTATAACCCTGCAACAGGCCGCCAGTCACTTTCAGGTACACCGGATAATTGGCGCTGTCATAGCGTTTACCGGCGTAGGCGTAGTTAGAGCGCTGCCTGAACGAGTTACGAAAAGTCGCCCCGCCAAATACCCAGCCCGATGCCTGATTGCGCTCAATACCAATCAAATCCTGATTGTTATTGTGTTCTGGGTCCGGTGAGTAATGTTTGGTATAGACACTGGTCTGTGCGTACCAAAAACCTTTGCCCTGTGAGTCCTCCAGCGCCATTGCCTGGTCGAACGGAATCAATAGGAAGAGGGTGAAAAGCCCTGGAATTTTCATCATGCAGCCTCGGTTAAACGGGTGGCTTGCGCCAGAGGAAGGCCGTTATACGTAGGCGTTCAGTGACAGAGAAGACAGAAAGTCCGATATTTTAGTAGGAAGTTTCCTGCATCTTCTTGAACAGCACCTGAACGAAGCTGTGGCTTATGCATATTTCATTCAGGTATTTAAGATATTCCTGCGATGGTATTAGGCTATATAAAACTCGATAGCGAGGCTGATAATCCCGATTTAGCGCTATTGCGAGTGTCATACATCCTTTAGCACTTTTCGTTTTACGGTTACTGCTATATGTTCTATGAAGCGAGTTTTGCTTACATCTTGTAATACTTGTGGGGCCGAACACTTTCATCATGACCGCCATTGAATCTGCTTTTGTGAATCCGGCTTACCCTCCGCGTCTCGATCTGGGGCCGCAGCTGACGCACGAACAACTTCTCGTCTCGATGCAATCGACCATGGCGCGTCACAAGGGCGGGCCGGTGTGGTTGTTCGCTTACGGTTCGCTGATCTGGCGACCAGAGTGTTCGGCAGTAGAGCGCGTTCGCGGCCGAGTGCATGGTTACCATCGGGGTTTGTACCTGTGGTCCCACGAACATCGCGGCACGCCGGAAATGCCTGGTCTGGTGTTCGGCCTGGACCGCGGCGGCTCCTGCAGTGGTTTCGCCTATCGCCTGCCCGAAGAACAACTTGAAGCTTCGCTGTATGCACTTTGGCAACGCGAAATGCCCGTCCCGTCCTATCGCCCGCACTGGCTCAACTGCCGTCTCGAAGACGGAAGCCAGGTTCAGGCGTTGGGATTTGTTCTGGAGCGGCACCTGCCCAGCTATGCCGGCAACTTGCCGGATCATGTGCTGAGCCAGGTGTTCGAAAGCGCTTGCGGGCGGTACGGCACCACTCGCGATTATGTCGAGCAGACCGCTCATGCCCTGCGTAGCCACGCCATGCCAGACCGAAATCTGGAGGCGCGGCTCAAGCGCTGCAAATCAAAAGCCGATCAGGCAATCGCTTCGCGGGTCTGACTGGCGACGTTCTTGTGGCCCAGTGTGGGTGCCAGGAACGCCATCGCCAGCAGGCAGGCAACGACCAACAGAATGAAACCGCCATCCCAGCCGAAATAGTCCACGGTGTAGCCCATCAGCGCACTGGCCGCGACTGAACCACCCAGGTAACCGAACAGGCCGGTAAAACCAGCGGCCGTCCCGGCGGCTTTTTTCGGTACCAGCTCCAGCGCTTGCAAGCCGACCAGCATCACCGGGCCGTAGATCAGGAAGCCGATCGCGAACAGCGAGATCATGTCGACCATCGGGTTGCCCGGCGGATTCAGCCAGTACACGATTGTCGCAACCGTCACCAATGCCATGAACACCATGCCGGTCAGGCCTCGGTTGCCCCGGAAGATCTTGTCCGACATCCAGCCGCACAGCAGCGTGCCGGGAATACCGGCCCACTCGTACAGGAAGTAAGCCCACGAGGTCTTGTCGAAGTCGAAATGCTTGACCTCTTTGAGGTAGGTCGGCGCCCAGTCCAGGATGCCGTAGCGCAGCAGGTAGACGAAGACGTTGGCCAGCGCGATGAACCAGAGCATTTTGTTGCGCAGCACGTATTTGACGAAGATGTCCTTGGCGCTGAATTCTTCTTCGTGGCTGGCGTCGTAGCCTTCCGGGTAATCGTTTTTGTACTTCTCGATGGGCGGCAGGCCCGTCGATTGGGGGGTATCGCGCATCACAATGAAAGCGAATACCGCGACCAGCAACGCCACGGCGGCCGGGACGTAGAACTTGCTGTGCCAGTCGTTGAACCAGCCCATGCCGAGAATCGCCAACGGTCCGATCAAACCACCGCCGACGTTATGCGCCGTGTTCCAGACCGACACCACTCCGCCGCGTTCTTTCTGCGACCACCAATGCACCATGGTTCGTCCGCTCGGCGGCCAACCCATGCCTTGCGCCCAGCCATTGATGAACAACAGGATGAACATCATGGTCACGCTGGACGTCGCCCAAGGTGCGAAACCGAAAACGAACATCACCCCGGCAGACACCACCAGGCCAAAAGGCAGGAAGTAGCGTGGGTTGGAGCGGTCGGAGACGATGCCCATCAGAAACTTGGACAAGCCGTAGGCAATGGCAATAGCCGACATGGCCACACCCAGTTGGCCCTTTGTATAGCCTTGGGCAATCAGGTCGGGGAACGCCAGGGTGAAGTTCTTGCGCAGCAGGTAGTACCCCGCATACCCAATGAATATCCCGGCGAAGATCTGCCAGCGAAGGCGTCGATAGGTGCTGTCTATTTTTTCTTCAGGCAATGGAGCCTGATGTGCGGCAGGACGAAAGAAAGCAAACATTCAAGAGCTCCAGATTTCTTGTTTTGACTGCGGATGCGAATGTTACAGTTTCGTTACCGAAAATAGCACCGGTTCGCATTGGCGAAACAGCAGTAAATGTTGGAAATCGCGCGTTCCTTTACGAACCTGTCGCTCAGCTGTAAGAACAGGGCGTTTTTGTGGCGGTCGGGTCTTTGTGTCTTAGACTCGCGATCAATAAACCGACCGATTGCGCAGAGAAGAATGATGGCTCCGAAAGTTCGCAGGTTATTACCGAGGCTGTGGATGGTGGCCGTCGTCACCGTTTCGGTTCTGATGCTGAGTTTCGCCCAGGGCTCTGCAGCGCCGGGTTTGCGCAATGTCACCGTGCTGATTGTTCGTCATGCAGAAAAACCTGAGGTGGGGAGGGCGCTCAATGCCCGAGGAGAGCAGCGGGCCGCTGCCTATGCCGACTATTTCGCCCCGTTGAAGCTGGATGGCCAGACACTGACGCCTCAGCGCCTGATTGCTACCAGTGACAGTCCAATCAGTATCCGGCCCCGGCAGACGCTGATCCCGCTGTCCCAGCGCCTGCAACTGCCGATCGAACAGCCTTATGCCAATGGCGAGGTCGACAAACTGGTCAATCTGCTGCGTAAGAGTAATCAGGCGAAAACGCTACTGATCGCCTGGCACCATGGGCACATCAATAAACTGATCGCAGCTTTCGGGGGCGATGGGCCGGCACTGATCGGCCAGCAAAAATGGCCGGTGGATGTCTACGACTGGCTCATCGTTTTGCGCTTCGATGACAAGGGCCAACTCATCGAGTCTCGCAGTCAGAAGGTTCAGGAGCACCTGTTGCCGGGCGACACTGTGGAGTCGCCCGGCAGTTGACGGCGGCTTCTCAGGCCTCAGCGAACCTGCACCACAACCTTGCCCACAGCCTTGCGCTGCCCAAGATCATTGATCGCCTGTGCCGCATTGCTCAGCGGATACACCTGTGACACCAGCGGCTTCAACTTGCCCTCGGCAAACCAGCCGAACAACTGCTGGAAATTCGCTGCATTGTCCTGCGGCTGGCGTTGAGCAAACGAGCCCCAGAACACGCCGACCACGGCGGCCCCTTTGAGCAGTGCCAGGTTGACCGGGAATTCCGGAATGCGTCCGCTGGCGAAACCGACCACCAGTAGTCGGCCGTTCCAGGCGATGGCGCGCACAGCCTGATCAAACAGGTCGCCGCCGACCGGGTCGTAGATCACGTCGGCGCCTTGGCCATCGGTGAGGCGTTTGATTTCGTCCTTGAGGCTGGTTTCGCTGTAGTTGATCAGCTCATCGGCGCCAGCGGCCTTGGCCACGGCAAGCTTTTCGGCACTGCTGGCAGCGGCGATCACGCGGGCGCCCATGGCTTTGCCGATTTCCACCGCCGCCAGGCCAACACCGCCGGAAGCACCCAGCACCAGCAGCGTTTCGCCGGGTTGCAGGTTGCCGCGTTGCTTGAGGGCGTGCATCGAGGTGCCATAGGTCATGCTGAAGGCTGCGGCGGTGTTGAAGTCCATTGAAGGTGGGATCGGCAGCACGTTGTAGCCCGGCACCGCGATTTGCTCGGCAAAACTGCCCCAGCCGGTCAGGGCCATGACCCGGTCACCGACCTTGAGATGGCTGACCTTTTCGCCCACTGCGCTGACCACGCCGGCGGCTTCACCACCCGGGGAGAAAGGGAAGGGCGGCTTGAATTGATATTTGCCCTCGATGATCAGCGTGTCCGGGAAGTTGACCCCGGCGGCGTGCACGTCCAGCAGGATTTCATTCTTCTTGGCGACAGGACTGGCGACGTCTTCCAGTACCAGCGATTCGGCAGGGCCGAAGGCTTTGCACAGCACGGCTTTCATCAGGGCTATTCCTTTGGGAGTGATGGCCGATAAGTGTAGGTGTGTGAGTCGATGGGTCAACGAGCATGCCCGACCCTGATAGTCAGCCATAAGCTTGTGCTTGAGCGGCGGGTCGTTATGCTAGGCCGCAAACCGGATAAGGAGCGAATTGTGAAAGCGTGGATCATGTTGTTGCTGGCCCTGTCTCTGCCTGTGGCAGCGATGGCCGAAGAAGCCAAAGAAGGTGAAGCTCCGAAGGTCAATTACATCACCCTGAGCCCGCCGTTCGTGGGCAACTATGGGCTGGACGGTACGCCGAAGCTCAAGGTCTACAAGGCAGATGTGGCATTGCGCGTGACCGGTGAGGACGCCACCAAGGCCGTGAAGGCCAATGAACCGCTGATCCGCAATCAGCTGGTGGCGTTGTTTGCCCAGCAAACCACCGAGACGATGAACAACGTCGAAGCCAAGGAAAAACTGCGCCAGGAAGCGTTGAAGCAGACCCAGCAGGTGATGAACGACGAAACCGGCAAGCCGGTGGTTGAGGATCTGTTGTTCAACAACCTGATCATTCAATAAGACTTCTGTTGTCTGATCCGGCCTCATCGCGGGCAAGCCCGCTCCCACAATATTCTCCAGTGTATGCAGGTTTTGCATCCACCCCAGATCTCTGTGGGAGCGGGCTTGCCCGCGATGACATTCTCAGACGCGCAGGCGTTTCTACGGTTTGAGCGCGATCACCGCCGCCCACTGCTCCGCTGTGACAGGCATCACCGACAACCGCGAGCCCTTCTGCACCAATGGCATCTCGGCCAGCGCGGTCTGCTGCTTCAGATAATCGAGCTTCAACACCCTGGCAAACGTCTCGACATGTGCGACATCGATCGCGCTCCAGGCGTTTTTTTCTGCCGTG
The DNA here is from genome assembly GCF_002000165.1 of Pseudomonas sp. C9. NCBI lineage: Bacteria > Pseudomonadati > Pseudomonadota > Gammaproteobacteria > Pseudomonadales > Pseudomonadaceae > Pseudomonas > Pseudomonas sp. C9. The sequence goes on from NZ_MPAK01000001.1 coordinate 2,825,147, forward strand.
GCCTTCGGATCGTAATAATGACTCTCCGGCTCCAATGCCGTGGGGTCCGGATAGGCCGCTTCGATAATTTTCCCTATCCCGGCAATTCCCGGCTCCGGGCAACTGGAGTGGTAGAAGAAAAACTCGTCACCGACCGCCATCGACCGCAAAAAATTACGCGCCTGATAGTTGCGAACCCCGTCCCAGCGCGCTTGGCCGAGCTTCTCCAGGCCCTTGATCGAGAGTTCGTCCGGCTCGGATTTCATCAGCCAATAGGCCATGGATTTTGCTCCTTGCGAGGTGAGTGGACAGGTTGTCCGGCGATTTTATGACAAACCGACAGTCGGTTGACGCCAGCGTTTGCGTGTCAGTTCACGTTGTCGCAAAATGCCGGCCTTCTAAGCTTGACGCTGCTGCACGGCCTACACCTACAACGGAAACCGCTGCTGTCATCGTGTTGATGTGCCTTTGGGGGGCAATCGATGAAACGCAAACCGGATTTACTATGGATTTTGGTTATTTTGTTCGGCCTCGGCGTCGTAACCACCGGTTATGCCCAAAGCCTGTGGAATAACAAGACTGACGCGCCGATCGAAATCGCGCAGCAACAGCAACCGTCGGCCTTCAAGCGCTAAACCTGTCTTTTGGACGCCGCTCTTGGCAGTGGCGTCTAGCGTGCGAAGTACCACGCCTTGTCTGTCACCGTTCCCTGCAGCGGTACATCCCAGCTCGCCTGAGCCAATCGTTCGACTTTCTGACATTCATGGGCCAGCCCCAGCAGCGTCGGCTTGCGCCAGGATTTGCGGCGCGCCAGATAGGCCAGGCTTCGATCGTAGAAACCACCGCCCATGCCCAGGCGTCCGCCGACATCGTCAAACCCCACCAATGGCAACAAAATCAGATCCAGAGCCCAGACTTTGCGTTGCCGGGCGAGGTTGTGCCGTGGTTCGAGGATGCGGAAGCGGTTGGGTTTGAGTGTTTCGCCCGGGCGAATTCGCTGGAACACCATTTTGGTTCGCGGCCAGGCACTGAGCACCGGCAGATAGGTGGCCTTGCCCCGGCGTTGAGCGGCACGCAGCAGGACGCGCGGGTCGATTTCACCGTCGGTCGGCAGGTACAGGGAGATGTGTCTGGCGCGGCGAAACAATGGCTGCTGGGCCAATTGCTTGTACAACCCGCGAGCCGCCTGGCGCTGTTGACTGGGTGTCAGTGCGCGGCGGGCCTTGCGCAGCATGCGTCGAAGTTGCGGGCGGGGAAGCAGCGCAGGTTCGGTCATGGATTCAGGCTTCGGCAGGACGAGTACGTAAAGCGTACCCGTAAAAAAGCCGATGCCGGCATAAAACCGGCATCGGACTGGAATCAGGCTCCCCGGATGAACCGCTGCTGACTTAGCCCTTGAACCCGAAAGTTCAAGGTGGAAGATGCAGTAGGCTTTAAGGCTTTCCGTCTAGCGGACATGCACACCAGCCCAACGTGCAACCTCCAGGGTAGTGCGAATCGGCTCAGGGACGTGGTCAACTGGCAAGCACCCCAGGGAGTGTTGCGAGTATAACCCAAGCGGTTCGACGAATCAGCCTTTGGTGACGTCCGGATCGGTGGCGAGTACCAGATCGACGCGGTCCAGCAGGTCGCGCACCTGTTCGCGAGTCGAGCCGCTGGCCTGTACATCCGGGCGTTCTTCCTTGTGCAGCAGGTCGTGCGTAATGTTCAGCGCGGCCATGACGGCAATGCGGTCGGCGCCGATGACTTTGCCGCTGCTGCGGATTTCACGCATCTTGCCGTCCAGGTAGCGGGCGGCGCTCACCAGGTTGCTGCGTTCTTCCTGGGGGCAAATGATCGAATATTCTTTGTCGAGGATCTGCACGGTAACGCTATTGCTTGAACTCATGAGTCTTGCTCCAGGGCCTTGAGGCGCGAAATCATCGATTCGACCTTACGCCGGGCGATTTCGTTTTTTTCAATGAGGTGCGCGCGTTCCTCGCGCCAGGTCTTTTCCTGAGCTAGTAAGAGTCCATTTTGACTCTTAAGTTGCTCGACTCGATTAATCAGCAGTTCGAGTCTGGCCATCAGCGCTTGCAGGTCGGTGTCTTCCATTGTGTCCACTGATATTGTGCTTGATGGGTGGTAGCTGGCGGACAGCCTTTAATAGTCTTGGCGAGTCTGTCGATGTAGGATACAAGGCCTTCATTCTAGACATAGCGCCGTCTGGCGCCTAGCTGCCCATGACCATTCAGAATTCCCCGTACCAAGCCTTCGCCACACTGCTGACCTCCAGCGGTCATAACGTCTCGCCTGCCGAACTGCATGGCCTGTTGCTCGGCCGCAGTTGCGCCGGTGCCGGTTTCAATGCCGAAGAGTGGTTGATCGATGCCGCCGAACTGCTGGAAAGCGAACCGCAGGACAATGTCCGCAACGCCTTGATCGGCTTGCAGGATATGGTCAAGGGCGAGCTCACCGGCGACGACGTGACCGTCGTTCTGCTGCTGCCTACCGATGACGCACCGCTGGCTGATCGTGCCGTCGCACTGGGCCAATGGTGTCAGGGTTTCCTCAGCGGTTTCGGCTTGAACTGCCGCGACAGCAGCATGCTCAGCACCGAGGCCACCGAAGTGTTGCAGGACCTGGCGGCGATTTCCCAGGTGCAAGACGCCCTGGAAGAGTCCGAAGATGGCGAAAGCGATTACATGGAAGTCATGGAATACCTGCGCGTAGCGCCGCTGCTGCTGTTCTCCGAGACCAAAAAAGACGTGCCGGCCGCTGCCAAACCGTCTTTGCATTAATCGTAAAAGGGAAAACCATCTGCCCATGATTCATATCCCGAAATCGGAGTACAGCCGTCGCCGCAAGGCCTTGATGGCGCAGATGGAACCCAACAGCATCGCCATCCTGCCCGCCGCCGCGGTGGCCATCCGCAACCGCGACGTCGAGCACGTCTATCGTCAGGACAGCGATTTCCAGTACCTCAGCGGTTTTTCCGAGCCTCAGGCGGTCCTTGTCTTGATGCCAGGGCGTGCGCATGGCGAATACATCCTATTCTGCCGTGAGCGCAACGCCGAGCGCGAGTTGTGGGACGGCTTGCGCGCCGGTCAGGAGGGCGCGATCCGCGACTTCGGTGCCGACGATGCCTTCCCCATCACTGACATCGACGACATCCTGCCGGGCCTGATCGAAGGCCGTGACCGGGTGTATTCGGCCATGGGCAGTAACCCCGAATTCGATCGGCACCTGATGGACTGGATCAACGTGATCCGCTCCAAAGCGCACCTCGGTGCCCAGCCGCCGAACGAATTTGTTGCCCTGGATCATCTGCTTCACGACATGCGCCTGTATAAATCGGCGGCAGAAGTGAAGGTGATGCGTGAAGCCGCACGGATTTCTGCCCAGGCGCATATCCGGGCGATGCAGGCCAGCCGCGCCGGGCTCCACGAGTTCAGCCTCGAAGCCGAGCTTGATTACGAGTTCCGCAAGGGCGGGGCGAAGATGCCGGCCTACGGTTCGATCGTCGCGGCGGGGCGCAACAGTTGCATCCTGCATTACCAGCAGAATGACGCCGTGCTCAAGGACGGTGACCTGGTGCTGATCGACGCCGGCTGCGAGATCGACTGTTACGCCAGCGACATCACCCGCACCTGGCCGGTCAACGGCAAGTATTCACCGGAGCAGAAGGCGATCTACGAGTTGGTGCTGGCGTCGCAAGAAGCCGCGTTTGCCGAAATCGCCCCGAACAAGCACTGGAATCAGGCGCACGAAGCCACGGTTAAAGTGATTACTGCCGGCCTGGTGAAGCTTGGCCTGCTGCAGGGTGACGTCGACGAGTTGATCGCCAGCGAAGCCTACAAGGCGTTTTACATGCACCGCGCCGGTCACTGGCTGGGGATGGATGTGCATGATGTCGGCGAATACAAGGTCGGTGGCGAATGGCGTGTGCTGGAAGTCGGCATGGCGCTCACCGTGGAGCCGGGAATCTACATTTCCCCGGACAACCAGAACGTGGCGAAGAAATGGCGCGGCATCGGCGTGCGCATCGAGGACGACGTGGTGGTGACCAAGACCGGTTGTGAAATATTGACCAAAGGCGTACCGAAAACGGTTGCCGAGATCGAGGCCCTGATGGCGCAAGCGCGGACACAAGCAGCATGAGCCGGGTCAATCTGGCAATCATCGGTGGCGGCCTGGTGGGCGCCAGCCTGGCGTTGGCGTTGCAGGCCGGGGCCAAGTCTCGCGGCTGGAAAATCGTCCTGATCGAGCCATTCGCCCCGGGTGATACGTACCAGCCGAGCTACGATGCTCGCTCCTCAGCGCTGTCCTACGGTGCCAAACAGATTTATCAACGGTTAGGCGTCTGGCAGGAAATTTCCCGCCGCGCCGAGCCGATCAAGCAGATTCATGTGTCCGACCGTGGACGCTTTTCCACTGCGCGTTTATCGGCAATGGAAGAGGGCGTTCCGGCACTCGGTTATGTGGTGGAAAACGCCTGGCTGGGCCAATGCCTCTGGCAAGGCCTGGACAAGGACGTGGTCACTTGGCGCTGCCCGGCGGAAGTCACCCGCATGGAACCGCTGACTGACGGCTACCGCCTGACCCTCAATGACGAAACCACCCTGGAGTGCGACCTGGCGGTGCTCGCCGATGGCGGCCGTTCAGGCCTGCGCGAGCAACTGGGGATCGGCATCAAGAAACGCCCGTATAACCAAAGTGCCCTGATCGCCAACATCACCCCGAGCGAAGCGCACAACGGCATGGCGTTCGAGCGATTCACCGACGACGGCCCGATGGCATTGCTGCCGCTGCCGGAGAACCGTTGTGCGTTGGTCTGGACCCGTCTGGGCATGGACGCGCAACGGCTGGCGGCACTGGATGACCGTAGCTTCCTCAGCGAGTTGCAAGGTGTGTTCGGATATCGCCTCGGCACGTTGAAGCAGGTTGGCGCACGTCATCTTTACCCGCTGACACTGATCGAAGCCGAAGAGCAGGTGCGCCCGCATCTGGCGATTCTCGGTAACGCGGCGCACAGCCTGCATCCGATTGCGGGGCAAGGTTTCAACCTGTCGCTGCGTGATGCTCAGGCCTTGGCCGATGCGTTATTGGCGAGCGAGGCATCGCTGGGCGATTTCGCCACATTGCAGGCTTACCGTGAGCGCCAACGCCTGGATCAGAACCTGACGGTAGGTTTTTCCGATCAGGTCACCCGTTTGTTCGGCAGCACTCAGCCGCTGGTTTCGCTGGGCCGCAACCTCGGCTTGCTCGGTCTCGACCTGCTGCCGCCGGCCAAGCGCTGGTTCGCCCGGCAGGCCATGGGCCTGGGTACGCGTCCCGATGCTTAAGTGGTTGACGAACACATTCGGCAAAGCGCGATTGATGCGTTGCTTCATGTCTTTTTACCCGCCGTACATGGGTGCCGGGGTTCGGGTGCGGCACATCAGCGATGACTTTCGCGACATCACGGTGTCCATGGGCCTGAGCTGGTACAACCGCAATTACGTAGGCACCCAGTTTGGCGGCAGCCTGTATTCGATGGTTGATCCGTTCTACATGTTGATGCTGATGGAAAACCTCGGGCGCCATTACATCGTCTGGGATAAGGCGGCGGACATCGATTTCATTTCGCCGGGCAAAGGCCCGGTGTTCGCCAATTTCCGGATCGATGAGACGTTGCTCGACGAGATCCGTCGGCAAACGGCCGGTGGCGAGAAATACCTGCCGCAATTGCAGGTCGATATTCACGACGGCGCCGGCACCTTGGTGGCGCGAGTCGAAAAAACCCTTTACGTGCGGCTCAAGCCGCCAGCGAGACAGGCTTAAAGCATGGACATGCGCGCAGATGTGCTGATTGTCGGGGCCGGAATGGTCGGCAGCGCCCTGGCGCTGGCGTTGCAGGACAGCGGGCTGGAAGTCCTGCTGCTGGACGGCAGCCCCTTGAGCGTCAAACCCTTCGATGACCAGGCACCGTTCGAACCGCGGGTGAGCGCCTTGTCGGCGGCCAGCCAACGAATTCTCGAGCGCTTGGGCGTGTGGGACGGCATCGCCAAGCGGCGCAGCAGTCCTTACACCGATATGCACGTCTGGGATGGCAGCGGCACCGGGCAGGTCCATTTCTCGGCCACCAGCGTGCATGCCGACGTACTGGGGCATATCGTCGAGAATCGCGTGGTGCAGGACGCCTTGCTCGATCGCCTGCACGACTGCGACCTCGGGATGCTGGCCAATGCGCGCCTGGAACAGATGCGCCGCTCGGGCGACGACTGGCTGCTGACCCTGGCCGACGGCCGAACGTTGCGTGCGCCGTTGGTGATCGCGGCCGATGGCGCCAACTCGGCTGTTCGGCGTCTGACCGGCGTGGCGACACGCGAGTGGGACTATATGCACCACGCGATTGTCACCAGTGTGCGCAGCTCCAAACCCCATCAGATGACAGCCTGGCAGCGCTTCACCGACAACGGTCCGTTGGCGTTTTTACCGCTGGAACGCGACGGCCAGCAGGACTGGTGTTCAATCGTCTGGTCGACCACGCCGAGTGAAGCTGAACGCTTGATGGCGCTGGACGAAGCGGGTTTTTGCAAGGCACTGGAACGAGCATTCGAAGGCCAGCTCGGCACAGTGCTTGGCGCTGATCCGCGTCTGTGCGTGCCCCTGCGTCAGCGCCATGCCAAGCGTTATGTAGCCGAAGGCCTGGCGCTGATCGGCGACGCGGCGCACACCATTCACCCACTGGCGGGGCAGGGCGTTAACCTCGGTTTTCTCGATGCCGCCGTGCTGGCGGAAGTGCTGTTGCAAGCGTCCGCTCGTGGTGAACGCTTGGCGGACGTGAAAGTGCTCAGCCGCTATGAACGTCGACGCATGCCCCACAACCTGGCGCTGATGGCGGCGATGGAAGGGTTTGAGCGATTGTTTCAGGCTGACCCGCTGCCGGTGCGCTGGTTGCGCAATGCCGGGTTGAAGATGGTCGACCAGATGCCCGAGGCCAAAGCGTTGTTCGTGCGCGAGGCGTTGGGGTTGACCGGGGATTTGCCGGCGCTGGCCAAGGCTTGATATCTGCGTTACGGCTGAGGCCCTCATCGCGGGCAAGCCCGCTCCCACAGGATCTTCAGTGTTCACACATAATGTGTAATCACCTGGACCCTTGTGGGAGCGGGCTTGCCCGCGAAGGCGTCAGTACATTCACTGCGCATCTCAGGCAGTGCAACATCTGGTAACTCCTCCGCGAACGGATCGATTGAGAAGCTAAATGTGAGTCCTTATCATTTGGCCTCAATTTTTCAATCGAGAGATCGCTCCCATGCTACCGAAGCGTCTACTGACTGCACTCGCCCTGACCCTGATTGGCAGTACCGCCGCCCAGGCCGCTGACGAGGTGGTGGTTTACTCCTCGCGTATCGACGAGCTGATCAAGCCGGTCTTCGACGCCTACACCGCCAAGACCGGCGTCAAGGTGAAGTTCATCACCGACAAGGAAGCGCCGCTGATGCAGCGGATCAAGGCCGAGGGCGAAAACGCCACCGCCGACCTGTTGTTGACGGTCGATGCCGGTAACCTCTGGCAGGCCGAGCAGATGGGCATCCTGCAACCGTTCACCTCCAAGGTGATCGACGCCAATATCCCGCTGCAATACCGCGCCTCCTCCCATGCCTGGACCGGCCTGAGCCTGCGGGCGCGGACCATCGCTTACTCGACTGATCGAGTGAAGCCGGGCGAGCTGACCACCTACGAAGCGCTGGCCGACAAAAACTGGGAAGGGCGCCTGTGCCTGCGCACGGCGAAGAAGGTCTACAACCAGTCCCTGACGGCCACCATGATCGAAATCCACGGCGCCGAAAAAACCGAGAAGATCCTCAAGGGCTGGGTGAACAACCTGTCCACCGACGTGTTCTCGGATGACGTCGCGGTGCTGGAAGCGATCAACGCGGGTCAATGCGATGTGGGCATCGTCAACACCTACTACTACGGTCGTTTGCACAAGCAGAAGCCGGACCTGCCAGTGAAGCTGTTCTGGCCGAACCAGGCCGACCGTGGTGTACACGTCAATCTCTCTGGCGTTGGCCTGACCAGGCACGCCCCGCACCCGGAAGCCGCCAAGGCCCTGGTGGAGTGGATGACCACGCCGGAAGCACAGAAGATCTTCGCTGATGTGAATCAGGAATTCCCGGCCAACCCGACGGTAGCGCCTTCTGAAGAAGTCGCGGCCTGGGGCAAGTTCGTTGCCGATACCCTGCCCGTGGAAGTGGCCGGCAAGCGCCAGGCTGAAGCGATTCGCATGATGGATCGAGCAGGCTGGAACTGACACCACTGATCGTTCCCACGCTCTGCGTGGGAATGCATCCCCCGACGCTCCGCGTCGAGCGTGACAAGATATGTGCCCACGCAGAGCGTGGGCACAATCATTTAACTTTCTAGAGAACCTCCTTGGCCCACCCCGCCCAACGCCGCTGGTATCCCCTGGTCTTCGCCATCGCTGCGCTGGTCTTGTTGCCTCTCAGTGTTTTACTGCTGTCCTGGCAAACCATCGATCAACAGATCTGGTCCCACCTCTGGGACACCCAGATGCCGCGCCTTTTGGGCAACACCCTCACGTTGATACTCGGTGTCGGTGTCGGCGTCACCCTGCTGGGCGTGAGCCTCGCCTGGCTCACCAGTCTCTGTGAGTTTCCCGGTCGGCGCTGGCTGGACTGGGCACTGATGTTGCCGTTTGCGATTCCGGCCTACGTGCTGGCATTTGTCTTCGTCGGCCTGCTGGATTTTGCCGGCCCAGTGCAAACCCTGTTACGAGAATGGTTTGGCAGCGGGCTGAGGCTGCCTCGCGTACGCTCCACCGGCGGTGTCATCCTGGTGCTGGTGCTGGTTTTCTATCCTTACGTTTACCTCTTGGCTCGCACGGCATTCCTTGCCCAGGGCAAAGGCCTGATGGAAGCCGCCCGGGTTCTCGGACAATCCCCTTGGCAGGCGTTCTGGCGAGTGGCCTTGCCGATGGCTCGCCCGGCCATTGGCGCGGGAGTGGCGTTGGCGTTGATGGAAACCCTGGCGGATTTCGGTGCGGTGTCGGTGTTCAATTTCGACACGTTCACCACTGCGATCTATAAGACCTGGTACGGGTTTTTCAGCCTGGGCACTGCTACGCAACTGGCCAGCCTGTTGCTGTTGGTAGTGATGGTCGTGTTATACGGCGAGCGTCGTGCTCGCGGGGCCAACCGGACGAGTAACGAACGACCACGGGTCAAGGCGCTGTACCACTTGCGAGGCTTAAAGGCGCTGGCGGCGATGAGCTGGTGTGGCCTGGTGTTCGCCTGTGCGTTTGTCATTCCGATGCTGCAACTGGTGGCCTGGTTCTGGCAACGCGGGCGTTTTGATCTGGACGAGCGCTACACCGGGCTGATCCTCCATACCTTGTACCTGGGTGGCATGGCCGCATTGATTACGGTCAGTGTTGCCCTGGTGTTGGCGTTCGCGCGACGCTTGGCACCGACCCGAGCCATCCGCTCCGGCGTCAGCCTGGCCAACCTCGGCTACGCCTTGCCGGGTTCTGTGTTGGCTGTGGCGATCATGCTGGCGTTCAGTTACCTGGATCGCGAACTGGTGATCCCGCTGTCGGGCTGGCTCGGTGGTGCGGGCAAGCCGTTGCTGCTGGGCAGTCTGTCGGCGTTACTGCTGGCCTATCTGGTGCGTTTCATCGCAGTGGCTTACGGCCCACTGGAAAGCAGTCTGGCGCGTATACGGCCATCTTTGCCCGAAGCGGCACGTAGCCTTGGCGTCAGTGGGCCACGACTGTTTTTCAAGGTGTATCTGCCATTGCTGTTGCCCGGCACCTTGAGCGCGGGGTTGCTGGTGTTTGTCGATGTGCTCAAGGAAATGCCCGCGACCCTGCTAATGCGCCCGTTTGGCTGGGATACGCTGGCCGTTCGGATCTTTGAAATGACCAGCGAAGGTGAGTGGGCGAGGGCCTCTTTGCCGGCGCTGACTCTGGTCCTGGTCGGGCTGTTACCGGTCATCGGATTGATTCGACGTTCGGCGCATCGAAACAGCTAGGTGTCAGTCCTACACCTTGCGGCTACAATGCGCGGCATTCGGTGCGGTCCGTCTGACAGACCCGGTAGCTGAAATCGGCTGGAAACCTTCTATTTCAAGGTTTTCACCCCGGTGCAGCACCTGTCCGCACCTTCGCCACGCCCGGAAGGAGAAACCCATGGGACAGCGTACGCCTCTGTATGACCTTCATCTCGCCCTCGGCGCGAAGATGGTCGATTTTGGCGGTTGGGATATGCCTCTGCATTACGGCTCGCAGGTCGAGGAACACCATCAGGTGCGCCGCGATTGCGGGGTTTTCGATGTATCCCACATGACCGTGATCGATGTCAGCGGCCCCCAGGCCAAGGCCTGGCTCCAGCATTTGCTGGCCAATGACGTCGAACGCCTGCACAGCCCCGGCCGTGCCTTGTACAGCACCATGCTCAACGAGCGTGGCGGTATCGTCGACGACATGATTGTCTATCGTCTCGACGACGGTTATCGCCTGGTGGTCAACGCTTCCACCCGCAATCAGGACCTCGCCTGGATGCAGGCTCACCTCAATGGTTTCGATGTGCAGCTCAACGAGCGTGCCGAGCTGGCGATGTTGGCCATTCAAGGCCCTCAGGCCCGGCAAAAAGTCTGCGAACTGGTGTCCCAGGCCCGCAGTAACCTGATTCAGCTACTCAAGCCTTTCGAAGGCCAGCCCGAAGGGGACTGGTTCATCGCTCGCACCGGTTACACCGGGGAAGATGGATTGGAAATCGTGTTGCCGGCCAGTCAGGCGCCGGGTTTTTTCAACGATCTGGTCGGTGCGGGCATTTCTCCTATCGGCCTGGGTGCGCGGGATACCTTGCGCGTCGAAGCTGGCATGAACCTGTACGGCCAGGACATCCACCAGGATGTCTCACCGCTGGCCTCCAACATGGCCTGGAGCATTGCCTGGGAACCGGCCTCGCGCCAGTTCATCGGGCGCACGGCCCTGGAAGGCGAACGGGCCGGTGGCGTACAGCACAAACTGGTGGGGCTGGTCCTTGAGGAACGAGGGGTTTTGCGCGCTCATCAAGTGGTCCGCATCGCCAATGTTGGCGAAGGGGAGATCACCAGTGGTAGTTTCTCTCCTACGCTTAGCAAGTCGATAGCACTGGCGCGCGTGCCGATGGCAACTGCCGACCGCGCCGAAGTGGAAATCCGTGGCAAGTGGTACCCGGTCCGAGTGGTCAAACCGACCTTCGTACGCCATGGCAAAACCTTGATCTAACCTTTTCTGGCGGACTACAACCGCCGACACTTTTTTGAGGACACAGAACATGAGCGATATTCCTGCCGACCTGCGTTTTGCCGAAAGTCACGAATGGGCCCGCCTGGAAGCCGACGGCACCGTCACCGTGGGCATTAGCGATCACGCGCAGGAAGCGCTGGGTGATGTGGTGTTCGTGGAGCTGACTGAAGTCGGCAAAGCCTTCGCCGCCGGTGATCAATCCGGTGTGGTGGAATCGGTTAAAGCTGCTTCCGACATCTACTCCCCGATTGCCGGTGAAGTGATCGCGATCAACGAAGAACTGAGTGGATCGCCAGAGCTGCTCAACTCCGACCCGTACGGCGCGTGGATCTTCAAGCTCAGGCCAATCAACGCTGCCGATCTGGACAAGCTGCTCGACGCCGCCGGCTACAAGGCTGTCATCAAGGCTGTCATCGGCGAATAACGTTGCTCTTGCAGGAGCATGGCTTGCCCGCGATGGCGTTTTCGAAAACGCCATCGCGGGCAAGCCATGCTCCTGCAAGGAACGGTTCAAGGCTTTAGAACGGCTTTGACCGCCGCCACCGAACGCTCGACGTCCGCTTTGCTCATGGCCGTGAACATCGGCAGCGAGACAATCAGGCGTCCGACCCGTTCGGCGACCGGGAACATGCCCTCCTTGAAACCGCGCTCGCGGTAAAGACTCAACAAATGAATCGGCGGGTAGTGATAGCCGATGCCGACCCCCAGCGCCTGCATCTGCTCCATGAAGGTAGCCCGCGCCGGCTTGCCATCCCCGCGCTCCGGCAATACCAGCTGGAACAAGTGCCAGTTACTGTTCTCGAAATCCGCCGGGGGCAATTGAGCCCCGTACACCGACTCGAAATCCTCGCCAAAGCAGGCGAAATAGTGCCTGGCCAGTTCACGGCGATGGGCGGTGATGGCTTCAATGTGAGCAAATTGCCCAAGGCCGATGGCCGCTGCGACGTCGGTCATGTTGAATTTGCCGCCCAGCACATCGACATCCAGGCCATCGAAGCCACTGCGGGTGACGCCCTGCAAGCGGTACTTCTGCGCCAGTCGAACTTCCTCACCGTTGTTCAGCACCAGGCAACCGCCCTCTGACGAGGTCACGTTTTTGTTCGCCTGGAAACTGAACGACACCAAATCCCCGGTCGAGCCAATGCGCTGGCCGTTCCAACTGGAGCCCAACGCCTGGGCCGCGTCTTCCAGCACCCGAAGGTTGTATTTTTTCGCCAGGGCGTAGAGACGGGTCATGTCCACCGGCAGCCCGGCGAGATACACCGGAAGGATGGCTTTGGTACGTGGGGTGATGGCGGCTTCGAGCTGAGCCAGGTCGATGTTGCGGGTGATCGGGTCAATGTCTGCAAACACCGGGGTGGCGCCGACTTCCAGAATCACGTTGGCGGTGGCCACCCAGGAAATCGGCGTGGTGATCACTTCATCACCTGGCCCGACACCGGCAATGCGCAAGGCGATTTCCATGGTGCAGGTGCCAGAGTTGAAGGTGAGCACCGGGCGCCCACCGAAATACTCCGAGAGTTGTTGCTCAAAGGCCTGGACCTTCGGGCCGCTGGTAATCCAGCCCGAGCGCAACACGTCGCCGACCGCAGCAATCGTCGCTTCATCGATGGTGGGTTTGGAAAACGGCAGGAACGGCAGTTGGTTCATGAATACAGGCACCTGATCAGCAGTCATTAGGCAGATGGCGTGCATGATGATCCGCAATGGTCGCGGCGCCAAGCCATCCGCCCGGATATCCGCTGCTATGCTGGTTTGACCGTGTTGCATCGACGCTGAGCGCCAGTCAAGAGAGAGCCCGTCATGTCCCAGTTGCCGTCCTTGAGCCAGTTACGCGACCCCAATGCCTTTCTGCGCCGCCACCTCGGGCCCGATGCCGCCGAGCAGCAGGCGATGCTCGACAGCCTCGGCCTCGGCAGCCGGATCGAGCTGATTGAGCAGACGGTGCCGCCGGGCATCCGTCTGAACCGGGCGCTGGACCTGCCGCCCGCCCTCGACGAGCAAGCCGCACTGGCCAAGCTGCGTGGCTATGCCGAGCAGAACCAGGTCTGGACCAGCCTGATCGGCATGGGCTACCACGGCACCCTCACGCCGACGGTTATTTTACGCAACGTCCTGGAAAACCCCGGTTGGTACACCGCCTACACGCCTTATCAGCCAGAGATCGCCCAAGGACGACTCGAAGCGCTGCTGAATTTCCAGCAACTGACCATCGACCTGACTGGCCTGGAGCTGGCCAACGCTTCGTTGCTGGATGAAGCAACGGCAGCGGCGGAAGCCATGGCGCTGGCCAAGCGTGTCGCCAAGTCCAAAAGCAATTTGTTCTTCGTCGACGAGCACTGTCACCCGCAGACCATTTCCGTGGTGCAGACCCGGGCCGAAGGGTTCGGTTTCGAGCTGATCGTCGACTCTGTGGATAACTTGAAGCAGCACCAGGTATTTGGTGCGCTGCTGCAATACCCAGATACGCACGGTGAGATCACTGATCTTCGGCCTCTGATCGATCACCTGCACGCTCAGCAAGCCCTGGCATGTGTCGCCACTGATCTGCTGAGCCTGTTGTTATTGACACCGCCGGGGGAGTTGGGCGCCGACGTGGTGTTCGGCTCATCCCAGCGTTTTGGCGTGCCGATGGGTTACGGCGGGCCACACGCGGCGTTCTTTGCCAGCCGCGATGAGTACAAACGGGCGATTCCCGGGCGGATCATCGGCGTGTCCAAAGATGCCCGCGGCAACGTGGCCCTGCGCATGGCCCTGCAAACCCGCGAGCAACATATTCGCCGGGAGAAGGCCAACTCGAATATTTGCACCGCTCAAGTATTGCTGGCCAACATCGCCAGTTTCTACGCGGTCTATCACGGTCCAGAGGGGCTCAAGCGCATTGCCCAGCGCGTGCACCGCTTGACGTGCATCCTCGCCGCCGGCCTCGAACGTCGTGGCATCAGCCGCCTCAACACACACTTCTTCGACACCCTGACCCTGGATGTCGGTGGGACCCAGACGGCGATCATCGAAAGTGCTCAAGCGGCGCAGATCAATTTACGCATCCTGGGGCGAGGGCTGTTGGGGTTGAGCCTTGACGAAACCTCTGACGAAACCACCGTCGCGCAGTTGTTCGCGGTGTTCCTGGGGGCCGATCATGGCCTGAGCGTCGACGATCTGGACGCTGAAACGCTGCAATCGGGCATACCCGACGGGCTGCAGCGCACTTCACCTTATCTGCGCCACCCCGTGTTCAATGCACACCACAGCGAAACCGAGATGCTGCGTTACCTCAAGCAACTGGAGAACAAAGACCTCGCCCTCAACCAGTCGATGATTCCGTTGGGCTCCTGCACCATGAAGCTCAACGCCACCAGCGAAATGATCCCCATCACCTGGCCGCAGTTCGCCAACTTGCACCCGTTCGTGCCCAAAGAGCAGGCTGCGGGGTATTCGCTGATGATCGAAGAGCTGGAGCGCTGGCTCTGCGCAATCACCGGTTTCGATGCGATTTGCATGCAACCCAACTCCGGCGCCCAGGGCGAATACGCCGGGTTGCTGGCGATCCGCAAATACCACGAGAGTCGTCATCAAGGGGCGCGGGATCTCTGCCTGATTCCGTCCTCGGCCCACGGTACCAACCCGGCGTCGGCGCAGATGGCCGGGATGCGCGTGGTCATTGTCGAGTGCGACGAAGCCGGCAACGTCGATCTGGATGACCTCAAGGCAAAAGCGGCGGAGGCAGGGGACAAACTCGCGTGCCTGATGGCGACGTATCCCTCGACCCACGGCGTCTACGAGGAAGGCATCAGTGAGATCTGTGAAGTTATCCACAGCCACGGCGGTCAGGTGTACATGGACGGCGCCAACCTCAATGCACAGGTTGGCCTGGCACGCCCGGCGGACATTGGCGCCGATGTGTCGCACATGAATTTGCACAAGACGTTCTGCATTCCCCATGGCGGCGGCGGCCCGGGCATGGGGCCGATTGGTGTGCGGGCGCACCTGGCGCCGTTCGTGGCCAATCACCCGGTGGTGCCCATCGACGGACCTTTACCGCAGAACGGCGCGGTGAGCGCGGCGCCTTGGGGCAGCGCGAGCATCCTGCCGATCAGCTGGATGTACATTGCGATGATGGGGCCACAGTTGGCGGACGCCAGTGAAGTGGCGATCCTCGCGGCAAATTACCTGGCCCAGCATTTATCCGGTGCGTTCCCGGTGCTCTACACCGGCCGCAATGGCCGGGTGGCTCATGAATGCATCCTTGATCTGCGACCGCTGAAGACGCTGACCGGCATCAGTGAAGAGGACGTTGCCAAGCGCCTGATGGATTATGGGTTCCATGCGCCAACGATGTCGTTTCCGGTGCCGGGGACACTGATGGTCGAGCCGACCGAAAGTGAATCGAAGGCCGAGCTGGACCGGTTTATCGGAGCGATGCTGAGCATCCGCGCAGAAATCAGCGAGGTGGAACAAGGCAATTGGCCGGCCGAGGACAACCCGCTGAAACGTTCACCGCACACGCTGGCAGACATCACTGGCATCTGGGAGCGGCCCTACAGCATCGAGCAAGCCGTGACGCCAGATGCGCACACCAAGGCGCATAAGTATTGGCCGGTGGTGAACCGGGTCGATAACGTCTATGGCGACCGGAATCTGTTCTGCGCGTGTGTGCCGGTGGATGATTACCGCTGAGATCTCGCGGTACACCTAACCCCTGTAGGAGCACGGCTTGCCGGCGATGGTGATCTTAAGGACGCCATCGCCGGCAAGCCGTGCTCCTACAGGGGATTTGTGTCGGGCAAAAAAATACAGCTCAACTGAGCGGCATTTTTGTACCTTCGAACTTACTGCGCAGCGACCGCGTTCTTCGCCAGGATCGCATTCGCCAGTTCCATGTCCGTGGCCTGCAAGCCCGGGTTGTCGGCGCGGACTTTCTGCAGCGCCGCTTCCAGGTAAGGGCCACGAATGCCGCCGTCACTGGCGACGAAGCTGCCAGCATCGTCCTGGGCAGCGACGACCATTTTGCGATCTCTGGACGTCAGGTAGGACGTGCCGGTGGTTGCGCCGGACGTGAGGACATTTTGCCAAAAGCTATCGTCGGCCATCGCGCTACCGACGGGAAGAGACAGCAGCGCGACGGTGGCGACAGCAAGTTTGAAACGCATGATGGGTGACTCCACTGGGTTAACTGCGGCCTTGGATAGCCAACCCCCCATCGAGTTCCGTGGCGGCGCGTTTACTTTTGTTCGCTCTGTGGCGTCACTCGTAATACCTCTTCGAGCGTGGTCAAGCCCGCTGCGACCTTCTGCGCCCCCGATAGCCGCAAGCTGCGCATGCCTTCCTTGAATGCCTGACGCCGGATCGCCAGCAAGTCGGTGTCGGGATTGATCAACGCTTTGACGCCGTCCGTCAGTTGCATGATTTCGTACACCCCGGCGCGGCCGCGATAACCGGTGTCGCGGCATTCGAGACAGCCGATGGCACGTTGGGCGTTGGTGGGCAGAGGGGCTTGCCAAGGTTTGGTCAGGGTTTGCCAATCCTCTTCTTCCAACGTCAGCGGCGCCTTGCAATGGGAGCACAAGGTGCGCACCAGGCGCTGGGCCATGACGCCCAGCACGGTGGCTTTGATCAGGTAGTGCGGCACGCCGAGTTCCAGCAGGCGACTGATCGCACTCGGTGCGTCGTTGGTGTGTAACGTCGACAGCACCAAGTGTCCGGTGAGCGCCGCCTGAATCGCCATTTCGGCGGTTTCGAGGTCGCGTATCTCGCCGATCATGATGATGTCCGGGTCTTGCCGCATCAGCGCGCGCACGCCGGCCGCGAAGGTCAGGTCGATGTTGTGCTGGACCTGCATCTGGTTGAACGCGGGCTCGACCATTTCAATCGGGTCTTCGATAGTGCAGAGGTTGACCTCTGGCGTCGCCAGTTTCTTGAGCGTGGTGTACAGCGTGGTGGTCTTGCCCGAACCCGTGGGCCCGGTGACCAGGATGATGCCGTTGGGCTGTCGGGTCATGTCCTGCCATCGGCGCAGGTCTTCGGTGGAAAAACCCAACTGGTCGAAGTCCTTGAGCAGCACTTCCGGGTCGAAGATTCGCATGACCATTTTTTCGCCGAACGCGGTCGGCAATGTCGACAGCCGCAGTTCGACTTCACCGCCGTCCGGGGTCTTGGTTTTCACCCGGCCGTCCTGGGGTTTGCGTTTTTCCGCGACGTTCATCCGCCCCAGGCTTTTCAGGCGACTGACGATGGCCATGGTCACCTGTGGCGGGAATTGATAGACGTTGTGCAACACGCCGTCGATGCGAAAACGCACCGTGCCTTGCTCGCGCCGGGGTTCGATGTGGATATCACTGGCGCGTTGCTGGAAGGCGTACTGGAACAGCCAGTCGACGATGTTGACGATGTGCGCGTCGTTGGCATCCGGCTCCTGGTCGCTGGCGCCGAGGTTGAGCAGTTGTTCGAAGTTGCCCAGGGTCGAGGTCTGCTGTTCGGCGTTGCTCGCACCGCTGACCGATTTGGCCAGGCGAAAAAACTCCACGCTGAAGCGCTGGATGTCGACCGGGTTGGCCACGACCCGTTTGATCGGCAGCTTCAACACGTGGGTCAGGTCGGCTTCCCAGCCGCTGACGTAAGGCTGGGCGCTGGCCACGGTCACCGCGTCGCGGTCGATGGACACCGCGAGAATCTTGTGGCGCTGGGCAAAGGCGTAGGACATCAGCGGCGTGATGGCCGCGACGTTGATCTTCAGCGGATCGATACGCAAGTAAGGCTGGCCGGCCTGTTGCGCCAGCCACAAGGTCAGGCTTTCCAGGTCCAGGTGCTTGCCGGGACGGCTGAGATCGTCGAGGTGTTGGCCGGCAATGAATTCCAGCGGGTGTATCTGGCCATTGGCGGCGTGGCGGCGTCGGGCGTTTAGCGCGTTCTCGGCCGAGTCCTGACTGATAAAGCCTTGGGCGACCAGTTCGCGCAGCAAATCATTGAGATCCAGCCAGCGGTCCTGAAAGGCAAGTTGAACGGACATGCGGGCTCCTCATGAACAACAGTCCGCCAAGGATAGTCGTGGACCCGTCGACCGTTGGGCCACTACCGGACAAAGCCGTGTCGAGGTTTTTCAGCCCATCGCCTGGGACGGCTCATCCCACGTCGCATCCGCCGGCTGCACGTCGACCGAGCAGACGCTGATCAGGTTACGCAGTTTGTGCGCGATCACTTGGGCGCGGTGCCAACTCAGACCGTCCATGACGAGGTCGATCGCCAGCACATCGTCCTGGCGCTGTACGTTGACCTGCTGCGGTGTCAGAAACTGCAACGCGAACAGATTGAGCGCCCGGCACAGCACATCCGGTTCGGCTTCGGCCAGCAGTTGATAATGAACACGGCAGTGGGCGTTGCTGGCGTTCCAGACATCGGTACGGGTGGGCGGGGTATGAACGGCTTCTAGATGCGGCATGGTCGGACTCCAAAATCACTGGAGGAATTTTTACATTCGTTGCCGGACATTTCTTATCTATGATTGGGGTTATTGGCGATTTATCGAATCGTGTAATTCATAAAAACAGCGATATAAGGTTTTTCTATGCAAAGCGAGTTGGATAGCTACGACCGCAAGATTCTCGCGTTGCTGCAAGAGGACGCTTCGCTTTCCAGTGCACAGATCGCCGAACAGGTGGGGCTCTCGCAGTCGCCGTGCTGGCGACGGATTCAGCGGATGAAAGAGGAGGGGATCATTCGTGGGCAGGTGACCTTGCTTGATCGCAAGAAGATCGGCCTGAACACGCAGATCTTCGCTGAAATCAAACTCAACGCGCACGGACGCTCGAACTTCACCGAATTCACCGAGGCGATTCGCGGCTTTCCCGAAGTGTTGGAGTGTTATGTGCTGATGGGGTCGGTGGATTTTTTGCTGCGCATTGTCACGGCGGACATTGAGGCGTACGAGCGATTTTTCTTTGAAAAACTGTCGATGGTGCCGGGGATACAGGAGGTCAACTCGATCGTGGCGTTATCTGAAATCAAATCCACGACGAGTTTGCCGGTCTGAGGTTTTGAGGTGAACCGGCTGGCCTCATCGCGGGCAGCCTTGCTCCTACAGAATTCGAGTCGGTCTCCCAATTGGGTTTGACACAAAACCTGTAGGAGCGAGGCTTGCCCGCGATGGCGGTATTACATACGCAGCAGCATTTTCCAGGCTCGATTCTGATAAACCGCAATCGCCTGCTGCTTGCGCGCATCCAGCGATTCATCGGTGATCGGCTCGTTAGCTAGCAGGGCAAGCTGCTTCAATTCACCGTACAGGCGATCCATTTCCGGGATGTCCAGCACGTGACGGGCATGGTGCAACCAGGACTGGATACGCTCGATGCGCGGCAATTGCTCGGCCAGATCTTCCGGCTGTTGCTGGTAACGCTGCAATTGCAGGGAGGTCGCTTCTTCACCCAGCAGGCGTGGCAACCAACTGCCCAGTTGCGCGGCGCCCTGGCGATTGCCACGCACGTTGCGATCGGCTGCCCAGGTACGGGCCAGCAACCAGCGCGAGGTGTTCAGCGAGAACAGGCCCCAGCGCGGGTCTTCGAGTTCTTCGAGGAACTGCTCCGGTGCCGCTTTGCGCACGTCTTCGTCGTCCAGACCGGCTTGTACCAGCGGACGCCAGTCTTCCAGCAACGCATCCAGCGCAAGGCGCAGATCGTGGGTCGATTGACGTGGAGCGGCCTGGCCCAGGCTGCTGAGCAATGCGCGCAGTTCGGCGAGGTTTTCAACCCAGTCCTGCAACAGACGCCAGTGGCCGTTGAAGCGATATTGCTCGGCCAGACGCTGGCTGCTGCCCAGCAAATGCCAGCTCAATGCGGCGAAGGCATCGTCCAGCAGGGTTTCGGCGGTGATCTGCGGCGCCGGCAAGCTCAACGAATAGCTGTTGGCGTCGTACAGGCGATAGCCGCGTTCGGCCTTGCTGATGTCGCACGGCATCAGCGCCAGTTTCTCGGCCAGTTCGGCGGCCAGTTCCAGCAGCGCGGCCGGCTCGCCTTCACGCAGTTCGAGTTCCAGCTCGCAGATTTCTTCTTTCTGCTTGCCGACGATCACATGGCCAAAGTCCAGCGCGGCTTCGATGACCACTTTGGTCTTGCCACGGCCCCAGGCGATTTCAGCGCGTTCGCGAACGAAGTCGGTGGTGAAGATCGGCTTGAGGGTTTTCTTGTCCAGCTCGGCCAGTTCCTCGGGCCAGCATTCGCCGTCGAGTTTCTTCAGGTCGAGCTTGGCTTTGGGCAGGTTCCAGTCGTATTCATTGCGCTCGGACAGACCGGCGACGCTCTGGCCACGGGTCTTGAGCGTCTGGATCACTTCCTCGCCGTCGCGGCGCAGGCGCAGGGCAACCTTGGCGCGGGCCAGGTCGCGCTCTGGCGTGTCGAAGTACTGGTTCATCAACTCACGGCGTTCCCAGCCACTTTTGTTGCGTTTTTTCAGGAGCGGGTGCTCGCGCAGGGCAGCGAGGGTTTCGCGGCTGACGCGGAGCTTGATTTCGGTTTCTTTCTGCATGGCCGGAAAATCCAGGATCGGGAGCGCAGCCGGGGGAATGTGTGGCTGCCAAGGTCGTGCAGTGTACAGGACTCGCAGCGGGTACGCGCCGCGACGGTTTATTCCTGTCACCGGATGGTTCTATGATGGACTTCACTTCGGGAGTTGGGAGTCAGCGATGCCTTTGCCGTCCATGAAAGATCAGTTCGCTGCGCTGATCGCTGCACCCTCCGTCAGCTGTACCCAATCGAGCCTGGATCAAACCAACCGTCCGGTGATCGATTTGCTGGCGACGTGGCTGGGTGATTTGGGTTTTGCCTGCGACATCCAGCAGGTCAGCCCCGGCAAGTTCAATCTGCTGGCCAGTTATGGTTCCGGCCCCGGTGGCCTGGTGCTGGCCGGTCACAGCGACACCGTGCCGTTCGATGGTGCGTTGTGGCAAACCGACCCGTTGAAACTGACCGAAGTGGACGGCCGTTGGGTGGGCCTGGGCAGCTGCGACATGAAAGGCTTTTTTGCCCTGGCCATCGAAGCCGTTCTGCCATTGCTCGACCAGCCGTTCAAACAACCGCTGATGATCCTCGCCACCTGCGACGAAGAAAGCTCGATGTCCGGTGCCCGCGCCCTGGCCCAGGCCGGTCGCCCGTTGGGCCGGGCTGCGGTCATCGGCGAGCCGACCGGCCTGAAGCCGATCCGCATGCACAAAGGCATCATGATGGAACGCATCGACATCCTCGGTCAGAGCGGCCATTCCTCTGATCCACGCCTGGGCCACAGCGCCCTTGAAGCGATGCACGATGCGATTGGCGAACTGCGGGGATTGCGCCTGTTATGGCAACGAGAGTTTCGTAACCCGCAGTTCGGCGTACCGACGCCGACACTGAATTTCGGCTGTATTCATGGCGGCGACAACCCCAACCGCATTTGCGGGCAATGTTCACTGGAGTTCGATCTGCGGCCATTGCCGGGCATGGACCCCAAGGCGCTGCGCGCGGAGATTTTGCAGCGGCTCCAACCGGTTGCCGAACGCCATCAGGTGAAGATCGATTACGCGCCGCTGTTCCCCGAGGTGCCGCCCTTCGAACAAGCCGAAGACTCGGAACTGGTGCGCGTCGCTGAAAAGCTCACCGGTCATGTTGCCGAAGCAGTGGCGTTCGGCACCGAAGCGCCTTATCTTCAGCGCCTTGGCTGCGAAACACTGGTGCTCGGCCCGGGTGATATCGCCTGCGCGCACCAGCCGGGGGAATACCTTGAAATGTCACGTTTGCAGCCTACGGTGCATCTATTACGTCAGTTGATTCAACATTACTGCCTGACAGCCCCAATGCCAGCCGGTTGAGCGCTCCCACAGGTTCTGTGTTTTGACGTATAAATTGCCAGTGTCCCAACCCGTATTCATGAGGAGAGCGCGCGTGTCGCCAAGCCTGTTCCGACGATAACCATCAGCCCGTTGTGCATTTTTTGTTTCGCCCTTTTTTTGGCTGCTATTTATTACAGGCCCAGGTTCATGCCCGACTACGTTAATTGGCTTCGTCACGCTTCGCCTTACATCAATGCCCACCGCGATTGCACGTTCGTCGTCATGCTCCCAGGCGATGGGGTGGAGCATCCGAACTTCGGCAATATCGTCCACGACCTGGTGCTGTTGCACAGCCTGGGGGTGCGACTGGTGCTGGTTCATGGTTCCCGTCCGCAAATTGAAACCCGCCTCGCCGCGCGTGGGCTGACCCCGCATTACCACCACGGCATGCGCATCACCGATGCCGCGACGCTGGAGTGCGTGATCGATGCGGTCGGCCAGTTGCGTATTGCCATTGAAGCGCGCCTGTCCATGGACATGGCCTCGTCGCCGATGCAGGGCTCGCGCCTGCGGGTGGCCAGCGGCAACCTGGTCACCGCGCGGCCGATTGGTGTGCTGGAAGGCGTTGATTATCACCACACCGGCGAAGTGCGCCGGGTCGACCGCAAAGGTATCAACCGCCTGCTGGACGAGCGCTCCATCGTGCTGCTGTCTCCTTTGGGCTACTCGCCGACCGGTGAAATATTCAACCTCGCCTGCGAGGACGTCGCTACGCGCGCGGCCATCGATCTGGGCGCGGACAAGCTGCTGCTGTTCGGCGCGGACCTGGGTTTGATCGATGAAAACGGTCGACTGGTGCGCGAATTGCGTCCGCAACAAGTGCCGGCGCATCTACAGCGATTGGGCAGCAACTATCAGGCCGAGCTGTTGGATGCGGCCGCTGAAGCGTGCCGGGGCGGCGTCGCGCGCAGCCACATCGTCAGCTACGCCGAAGACGGTGCGTTGCTGACCGAGCTGTTCACCCGCGACGGTGGCGGTACGCTGGTGGCGCAGGAGCAATTCGAGGTGGTGCGTGAAGCCGCGATCGAAGACGTCGGCGGTTTGCTGGATCTGATCAGCCCGCTGGAAGAGCAGGGGATTCTGGTGCGTCGTTCCCGTGAGGTGCTGGAGCGTGAGATCGAGCAATTCAGCGTGGTTGAACGCGAAGGGATGATCATCGCCTGTGCGGCGCTGTACCAGATTGCTGATTCGGACGCCGGGGAGCTGGCGTGTCTGGCAGTGAACCCGGAATATCGCCATGGCGGTCGCGGGGATGAACTGCTGGAGCGCATTGAAACCCGCGCACGGGCTCAGGGCTTGAAAACGTTGTTCGTGCTCACCACCCGGACTGCTCACTGGTTCCGCGAGCGCGGGTTTGTGCCGAGCAGCGTCGAGCGCCTGCCATCGGCGCGGGCGTCGCTGTATAACTATCAGCGTAATTCGAAGATCTTCGAAAAGACCCTGTAATTCATGATCGTTCCCACGCAGAGCGTGGGAACGATCCGTTACTGCGCCACAAACTTCGCACTGACATACGCCGAATAATCCGGCAGCACCGTTTCAACCTTCCCTTGCTCCTTCAAGAACTTTGCCGTTTCGCCAATCGCCTTGGCCGTACCGCCCTCCAGTAGCGCGGTGGTCTGCTGGGCCTTGGCATCCGGGAATGCAGAGCCGGCCAGCAACTCCGGTACGTCGGCAGCGTTGGCACCGGTCAGTTTGGCGATTTTCTGCACGGGCACCGAGTCGGCTGTCCAGCTGTCTTTATGTGCGGCGTAATCGGCGAACGAATCCAGGGTGACTTTGGCAAATTTGGCCACCACCTCAGGGTGTTTCTCGGCGTAATCCTTACGCGCGACCCAGACCTCAAAGGTCGGCGCCCCCCACTGACCGACCTGCGCGGCATCGGTCAGCGTCTTGCCAGTCTTGCGAATTTCCCCCAGCGCCGGGGACCAGACAAACGCACCATCAATATCACCACGCTTCCACGCCGCCGCGATTTCCGCTGGCTGCAAATTGACCACTTTGACTTTCGAGGCGTCCAGGCCCCAGTGCTTGAGTGCGCCAAGCAAGCTGTAGTGAGAGGTTGAAACGAACGGTGTGGCGATGGTCTTGCCGATCAGATCTTGTGGTTTCTCGATGCCGCTGCCGTTGCGCACCACGAGGGCTTCAGCCGCATTGATCTGGGCGGACACGATGAACGCCACAATCGGCAGGTTGCGCGAGGCGGCTGCGGCCAACGGGCTGGAGCCGAGGTTGCCGATCTGCACGTCACCGGAGGCGATGGCGGTCACCACTTCGGGGCCGCTGTTGAATCGGCGCCAGTCGATTTTCTGGCCGATGGCTTGCTCGTACAGACCATCGGCCTGGGGGACTTTGCTGGGGTCGATACCGGTTTGATACCCAACAGTCAGGTTGGCCGCCTGAGTGGACAGAGAAAACAGCAGCGATACACAAACTGTAACAATTGAGCCGGATAGTGCGCGTTTGGTCGTCATGGCGTCGCCTTTCGGTGGGGGTTTGTTTCCGAATTGCTTCAAACGCTAAACGATCTAAAAAACTGCTAATAAATACCATTTAGGAATTAGCTTATGAGTGGGTGGCTCTATTCCGGGATTTATCAGTCATTTAGAGCTTAATTCCTAAACGGTATGAGAAAAGGCTCAGGTAGTTCTTTTCAGGTTTATGACGAACTCATGACCTGCATGGACCAAAAAACGGGGGGATTAGACCATGGTCGTAGACACATATAGTTACGATTGACTTGTGGGTCACGGTCTGGCGCTAATCGCGCATCTTAGGATCCCGGGCAAAGAACCGGGGCCAGGAACACAAGAATTAGAAACGAGAGGAGTTTTACAATGAACAAGTCCACCTTGGCCCTGGCCGTGGCCGTAGGGGTTTTGGCGCAGCAGGCAGGCGCCGCCGGTTTCCTGGAAGACAGCAAGGCTTCCGTTAGTTCGCGGACCATGTACTACGACGCCGATATACGTTCACATCTGAACGCTCCAAATAACAAGCTTGCTGCTAACCGTCAGCGAGAAACCGCTGAAGGTCTCAAGTTCGATTACCTGTCCGGTTTCACCCAAGGTACCGTAGGTTTTGGTATCGACGCCCAGGCTCTGGTGGGTATCCACCTGGACGGCGGCAAGGGGCATCACCCGACGGGTAACGCTAACTCGTTCTTCCCTAGCGATGGCGATCATTCGGCCGACGAGTGGAGCCGTCTGGATGGCAACGTCAAGGCGCGCTTCTCGAAGACCGAAGCCCACCTGGGTGGCGCTCTGGCACCCAACCTGCCGATCCTGATCGCGAACGACAGCCGTTTGCTGCCACAAACCTTTGAAGGTGGCACGATCTCCTCGAAGGAAATCGACAACGTAACCATCAACCTGGGTCAGCTGGAGCACGCGTCGGGCCGCGCCTCCTCCAACAGCACCGGCATGGCAGTGGCGGGCGGTACTCAGGACAGCAACCAGTTCCGTTACGCCGGTGCTGACTGGAAAGTAACCAAAGACCTGACCCTGCAGTACTACCATGCGAATCTGCAGGATTACTACAAACAGGACTTCCTGGGCTTGGTGCACGTCTGGACGATCGATGCCAAGCAGTCGTTCAAGTCGGATTTCCGCTACTTCGACAGCAGCTCTGATGGCAAGAACGGCGACGTCGGCTACCGCTTCAACAACAACAACGGATTCGCCAAGACTCCGGGCGAGGTCGATAACAAGACCTGGAGCGGTATGTTCACCTACACCCTGGGTGGCAACGCATTCCTGCTGGGTCACCAGCGCGTCAACGATGACGGCGGCTTTGTTTTCCTGAACCAAGGCAACCTTATCGATGACAAAGGTCGTCAAGAAGGTGCTGGCGGCGCCAGCTTCTACTCGTTTACCGATGCCACAGTGGGCAGCTTCATCCGTGCCGGTGAAAACACCACGTTCGGTCAGTACTCCTATGACTTCGCCTCCCTGGGCGTCCCAGGTTTGAAAGCTTCGATTTCTTACTTGAATGGCCAGGACATCAAGGCAACCAACGGTACTGGTAAAGACCTGAGTGAGCACGAGACCGACGCACGTGTGGACTACGTGATTCAAACGGGTGCACTGAAAGGGTTTGGTACGACGCTGCGTCACGGTACCTACCGTGGCAACACCAGCACCCTTGATCAAGACCAGACCCGTCTGATCTTCAACTACACCTACAGCTTCTTGTAACAGGCCGTCTGGTTCCTGAAACAGGTGTAAACCTGATTCAGGACGAGACAGGCAAACAAAAAAGCCTCGCCCTTACCGGCGAGGCTTTTTTTGCTTTCTCATATTCCAAAATGACCGCAGTCAATTATTTTTTATTCTTTTTAGTTTTTACTGTGCTCACCTAAAGTAGGCCCGTCCGGCACTCGTCACGGGTTTCGGAGCGAGCAATGTTCCCCCGTTAATCAAACAGGTTAAGGATTCGGCTTTTTAGCCGATACCTCGACTCTGTGCTGCCCAGGCATATTCCTTGAAGCTATGAGAAATAAAGATGAAATTCTTTTTAGCTTTATGACGTTGTATCCTGCGCGGCCAAAACGACCGGGCTAGAAGCTTCGGCACACATTGCGCTTTCTGGACCCAGGGCAATCGACTCAGGGCCAGGAACACAAGAATTAAAAAATGAGAGGAGCGAAACAATGAACAAGTCCACCTTGGCCATGGCTGTGGCCGTTGGGGTTTTGGCGCAGCAGGCAGGCGCCGCCGGTTTCATCGAAGACAGCAAGGCCACCCTGGGGCTGCGTAACTTCTACATCAACACCGACTACCGTGACGGTACCGGTCCGAACAAAAACGAAGAATGGGGCCAGGGTTTTGATCTGCGCTTCATCTCCGGTTACACCCAGGGCACTGTCGGCTTCGGTATCGACGCGATCGGCCTGCTGGGCGTCAAGCTGGATTCGGGCGGCGGCACCAACGGCGCCACGGCGACCTCCTACGGCGGCACGGTGTTCCCAAGCAAGTCCAATGGCGAAGCGGTTGATGACTTCTCCAGCCTGGGCCTGACTGCCAAGGCCAAGGTCTCTCAGACCGAACTGAAGCTGGGTACTTTGCAGCCAAAACTGCCGGTCATCGTGACCAACGATGGTCGTCTGCTGCCACAAACCTGGCAGGGTGGCCAGATCTCTTCCGGTGACATCAAAGACCTGACGCTGATCGGTGGTCAGATCGAAGCCGTTAAAGGTCGTAACTCCAGCAACAACGAACAGATGTCGATTTCGGGCGCGAACACGCGTGGTACCAAATTCCGCGACAGCAACAAGTTTTACTATGCCGGTGGTGACTACAAAATCACCAAGGACCTGACGGCCCAGTACTACTACGGCAACCTGGAAGAGTTCTACCAGCAACACTTCGTGGGTCTGTTGCACAACTGGGCAATCGGCCCGGGTGTGTTGAAGTCGGACTTCCGTTACTTCAACAGCTCTGACGACGGCGCAAACAGCCACGACCCGCTGTACTACAGCACTGGCAACTACAACGCGCCAAGCGGTAAAGGCAAGGTCGACAACAACCTGTACAGCGGCCTGTTCCTGTACTCCGTTGCCGGTCATACCTTCGGTGGCGGTTACCAGGTCAGCAACGGCAGCAGCGACTTCCCTTGGCTGAACCAGGGTGACGGTTCGTCGGCCTACATCATCACCGATTCGCAAATCCAGAAATTCGCCCGTGCTGGCGAGAAAACCTGGCAAGCACGCTACTCGTTCGACTTCGCCAAGGTCGGCGTGCCTGGCCTGACGGCAGGTATGGTTTACCTGCACGGTGACGACATCGACACCTCTAACGCCAAAGGCGGCGTGGCCGCTAACGGCGCTTCCGAGTGGGAACGCGACTTGAACGTTGCCTACGTCGTACAGGAAGGCCCGCTGAAAAACCTTGGCCTGGCCTGGAAAAACGCTATGTGGCGCACCGACCTGCCGAACACTCGCTCCCAGGACGAAAACCGCCTGATCCTCAGCTACTCGATCCCGCTGTTGTAATAGCGCTCGCGTAACCGAGACAAAAAAAGCCCCGCCCGGCATCTCGCCCGGCGGGGCTTTTGCGTTTCAAGGCGGAGTCACCCCCGTAATCCCGCCTTGAAATTCCCCTCTTTTGCAGCACTCAAGGCCTTCTCGAACCTTATGGGCGATGTTCGGTGCGTTACCTGCACAGGTCCAGTGAACAGATATTTAATATTCGTTTATGGTCTAAATAAATCGATATTTATTCTTTTTAATCATTGAGAAATGCAGGCACAGTTGAGCTCAACACGCACTCATCAGGAGCAGCACCATGAGCCTCAGACTGGGCGACATCGCCCCCGACTTTGAACAGGATTCCAGCGCCGGCACCCTCCGTTTCCACGAATGGTTGGGCGATAGCTGGGGCGTGCTGTTTTCCCATCCGGCAGACTTCACCCCGGTGTGCACCACGGAGCTGGGGTTTACCGCCAGGCTCAAGGAGGCGTTTGCCGAGCGTGGCGTGAAAGCCATCGCCCTGTCGGTTGATCCGGTGGACTCGCACCACCGGTGGATCGAAGACATCAACGAAACCCAGAACACGCTCGTCAACTTTCCGATCCTCGCCGACGCCGACCGCAAGGTGTCGGACCTTTACGACCTGATCCACCCAAACGCCAACGACACCCTGACTGTGCGCTCGCTGTTCGTGATCGACCCGAACAAAAAAATTCGGCTGACCATCACCTACCCGGCGAGTACCGGTCGAAATTTCCACGAAATCCTGCGGGTGATCGACTCGCTGCAGCTCACCGACAACTACAAAGTCGCCACCCCGGCCAACTGGCAGGACGGTGATGACGTGGTGATCGTGCCATCGCTCAAGGATGAAGATGAAATCAGCAAACGCTTTCCCAAGGGCTACCGTGCGGTGAAACCGTACTTGCGTCTGACGCCGCAGCCGAACAGGTAACCATTGAAGTCTTGTTGTTGATCGTTCCCCCCGTTCCGCGTGGGAATGCCTCTAGGGACGCTCCGCGTCCAGTGACGCGGAGCGTCACGGGCTGCATTCCCACACAGAGCGTGGGAACGATCACCCAATACCGCAAAGCAGGGGTTTTCAGGCCGTTTCGACGGCCTTTTTTTATGCCTTGAAATCCGTCTTTTATATATCTCCATATCGAATAACCAAATGAATAAATATGATTTATGGATATATAAATCACCTGTTAAGGTCACTCCCATCACAGCGAGATCGCAAGCCGCGAATCGCTAGTACCGCTCAAGGAATCTTTTGAATGTTGGTCGTCTCACTCGGTGGCAGTCCTAGCCAACGCTCCCGTTCCGGCGTGTTGCTGGAGCGCTCCAAGCGCTGGTTGCAAGAGCAAGGGGTGGAAGTGGTGAGTTACCAGGTTCGCGACTTCCCGGCCGAAGACCTGCTGCACGCACGCTTCGACAGCCCCAAGGTGGTTGACCTGCTTCAACAAATTGAAAACGCAGACGGCCTGCTGATTGCCACACCGGTTTACAAGGCGTCGTTCTCGGGTGCACTGAAAACCGTGCTGGACTTGCTGCCCGAACGCGCACTGAGCCACAAGGTGGTGTTGCCAATGGCCACCGGCGGCAGCATCGCCCACATGCTGGCGGTGGATTACGCGCTCAAACCGGTGCTGTCGGCGCTGAAAGCTCAGGAAATGCTGCAGGGGATTTTTGCCGAGGACAGCCAGATCGCTTACGGCGAAGGCAGCGCCCAGGCGCAATTGACGCCGCAACTTGAACAACGATTGAACGAAGCGCTGGAACAGTTTCTCAGCGCCATGGCGAGACGGCCCAAGCCGCTCGATCCGAACCTGTTGAATGAACGTTTGTTGAGTGCTCGCTGGAGCATTTAAACCTCGCCCGAAATTGCAGTACTCACCTTACTCAGCCGCCAACGGCCAAGCAGGTGCAGCCAAAACCCAACAGCAAAAAGGAGAGCGCTATGCGCACTGTCATTTTGCGTCGTGGTCTGGTCGCTCTGTTTGTTGCGGCTGTGTCCTTCGGCGCCATTACTCAAGCTCAAGCCGAGACGTTGCGAATCGGTTATCAAAAGTACGGCACCCTGGTACTGCTCAAAGCCAAAGGCACACTGGAGAAACGCCTCGCCGCCCAAGGCGTGGACGTGCAATGGACTGAGTTCCCCGGCGGCCCGCAACTGCTCGAAGGCCTGAATGTCGGCTCTATCGATTTCGGTGTGACGGGCGAAACTCCACCGGTATTCGCCCAGGCTGCTGGCGCCGATTTACTCTACGTCGCCTACGAACCCCCTGCACCGCACGCTGAAGCGATCCTGGTGCCGAAGGATTCGCCGATCAAATCGGTGAAGGACCTCAAGGGCAAGAAAGTCGTGCTCAACAAAGGCTCCAACGTGCACTACTTGCTGGTACGTGCGCTGGAAGACGCCGGCCTCAAATACACCGACATCCAGACCGTGTTCCTGCCGCCGGCCGATGCCCGCGCTGCCTTTGAACGTGGCAGCGTCGACGCCTGGGTCATCTGGGACCCGTACCAGGCCGCCGCTGAAAAACAACTGCAAGCGCACACCCTGCGCGATGGCCAGGGCATCGTCGACAACCATCAGTTCTACCTCGCAAGCAAACCTTACGCGCAGAAAAATCCTGAGGTGATCAAGTCCCTCGTCGAAGAAGTGCGCGCCGTCGGTGAATGGTCCAAGGCCAATCCGGAAGACGTCACCCAGCAGGTTTCGCCACTGCTGGGTTTGCCGGCGGACATCACCCTGACCTCGATGAAACGCCAGGGCTTCGGTGCGTTGTTCCTCACACCTGAAGTGGTCGCCGCCCAACAGAAAATCGCCGACAGCTTTTACGAGCTCAAGCTGATACCGAAACAGCTGAGCATCAAAGACGTGATCTGGACGCCACCGGCAACCGTTGCCCAAAGCTCAGTCACCAAAGCCCAGTAACTCGATTCCCCAAGGAGACCACTCCATGAGCCTCAATATTTTCTGGTTCCTGCCTACCCACGGCGATGGCCATTACCTTGGCACCGCCGAAGGCGCTCGCGCCGTCGACCACGGTTACCTGCAACAAGTCGCGCAGGCGGCGGATCGTCTGGGTTTCGGCGGGGTGCTGATTCCCACCGGGCGTTCCTGCGAAGACTCGTGGCTGGTGGCCGCGTCGCTGATCCCGGTGACCCAGCGTTTGAAATTCCTTGTCGCGCTGCGCCCCGGGATCATTTCCCCGACGGTGGCGGCGCGTCAGGCAGCGACCCTGGATCGTCTGTCGGGTGGGCGTGCACTGTTTAACCTGGTGACCGGTGGCGATCCGGAAGAACTGGCCGGCGATGGCTTGTTCCTCAGCCACGAAGAGCGCTATCAGGCCTCGGTGGAATTCACCCGCATCTGGCGTCGCGTGCTGGAAGGCGAAACCGTTGACTACGACGGTCAGCACATCAGTGTGAAAGGGGCGAAGTTGCTCTATCCACCGATCCAGCAACCGCGTCCGCCGCTGTACTTCGGCGGCTCGTCGGAAGCGGCGCAAGACCTCGCGGCAGAGCAAGTGGAAATGGTCCTGACCTGGGGCGAACCACCGGCCGCCGTCGCCGAGAAGATCGAGCAAGTGCGCGCCAAAGCGGCGAAGCTCGGTCGTACCGTGCGCTTCGGTATCCGCCTGCATGTGATCGTTCGCGAGACCAATGCCGAGGCGTGGCAAGCGGCTGACAAACTGATCTCGCATCTGGACGACGACACCATCGCCCGCGCTCAGGCTTCTCTGGCACGCTTCGATTCCGTCGGCCAGCAGCGCATGGCCGCCCTGCATGGCGGCAGCCGTGACAACCTGGAAGTCAGCCCTAACCTGTGGGCCGGTGTCGGACTGGTGCGTGGCGGTGCCGGTACGGCATTGGTTGGCGACGGTCCGACCGTGGCGGCTCGCGTGAAGGAATACGCGGACTTGGGCATCGACACCTTCATTTTCTCCGGTTATCCACACCTTGAAGAGTCGTACCGCGTAGCCGAATTGCTGTTCCCGCACCTCGACATCGAGCGTCCCGAGTTGCCGAAAAGCGCGGGTTACGTCAGCCCGTTCGGTGAAATGGTTGCCAACGACATTCTTCCCAAAGCCGCGTCCCAGAGCTGAGGCGCGCCATGAAGAAAATTACCCACAGTCTCGCGCCTTGGGCGTTGCCGGTGTTGTTGCTGGCGGTGTGGCAGTTGTCGGTGTCGGCAGGCTGGTTGTCGACACGGATTCTGCCGGCACCTATCGCGGTGATCGAAGCCGGTGTCAGTCTGGTGAGCAGCGGCGAAATCTGGACGCACTTGGCAATCAGCGGCTGGCGCGCCGCGCTGGGCTTCACCATCGGTGGCGGCATCGGTCTGGCACTGGGCTTCATCACCGGCCTGTCGAAATGGGGCGAACGCCTGCTCGACAGTTCGGTGCAGATGATCCGCAACGTGCCGCACCTGGCGCTGATTCCGCTGGTGATTTTGTGGTTCGGCATCGACGAGTCGGCGAAGATTTTTCTGGTGGCGTTGGGCACGTTGTTCCCGATTTACCTCAACACCTATCACGGCATTCGCAACGTCGACCCGGCACTGGTGGAGATGGCACGCAGTTATGGCTTGTCCGGCTTCAGCCTGTTTCGTCAGGTGATCCTGCCGGGGGCGTTGCCTTCGATTCTGGTCGGTGTGCGCTTCGCCCTGGGCTTCATGTGGCTGACACTGATCGTCGCAGAAACCATCTCCGCCAGTTCCGGCATCGGTTATCTGGCGATGAATGCCCGGGAGTTTTTGCAGACTGATGTGGTGGTGCTGGCGATTCTGCTGTACGCGGTACTCGGCAAGCTGGCCGACCTCGCGGCCCGTGGACTTGAGCGCGTATGGCTGCGCTGGCACCCGGCTTATCAGGTTGCCAAAGGAGGTGCGGCATGACGGCTCAACAACCTCCACGCCTGCTGCGCGGGATTCCGCTGGTGGTGCGCAAACTGCAAAAAACCTTTGGCTCACGGCAAGTGCTGCGCGAGATCGATCTGCACATTCCGGCAGGGCAGTTTGTCGCCGTGGTCGGTCGTAGCGGATGCGGCAAAAGTACCTTGCTGCGCCTGCTAGCCGGTCTCGACCAACCCACGGGCGGTGTATTGCTCGCTGGCGCTGCGCCGCTGAGTGATGCGCGAGAAGACACCCGCTTGATGTTTCAGGAAGCGCGTTTGCTGCCCTGGAAAAAGGTTATCGACAACGTCGGCCTCGGGCTCAAGGGCAACTGGCGGCCGCAAGCACTGGAAGCACTGGAATCCGTCGGCCTGGCCGATCGCGCCAATGAATGGCCTGCCGCCTTGTCTGGTGGACAGAAACAGCGTGTGGCCCTGGCACGGGCGCTGATCCATCAACCGCGCTTGCTGTTGCTCGACGAACCGCTGGGTGCGCTGGACGCGCTGACCCGAATCGAAATGCAGCAACTGATCGAACGGCTCTGGCAGAAGCATGGCTTCACCGTGTTGCTGGTGACCCACGACGTCAGTGAAGCGGTGGCGATTGCCGATCGGGTGATCCTGATCGAAGAGGGCGAAGTCGGCCTCGACCTGCTCGTGGAACTGCCGCGCCCTCGGGTTCGCGGCTCCCATCGGCTGGCGGCGCTGGAAACTGAAGTCCTCAACCGCGTACTTGAACTGCCCGGCGAGCCGCCGGCACCGGAACCCGTTTCACCCTTGCCTACGCAATTGCGCTGGGCGCACTGACCCAAGTCTTACTCAACGACAGGAATTGACCTCATGACTATCAAAGCCATCAACGTTCGCAACCAGTTCAAAGGCTCCATCAAGGAAATCGTGCTGGGTGACGTGCTGTCGGAAATCGACGTGCAGACCGCCTCCGGAATTGTCACTTCAGTGATCACCACACGCTCGGTGAAAGAGCTGGAACTGGTGGTCGGCAGTGAAGTGATCGCGTTTGTGAAATCCACCGAAGTGTCGATCGCCAAGTTGTAAGCCCGTGGGCAAACAACAACCCCGGAGGGTGTGAGCCCTTCGGGGTTTTTTATGTCAGGGCTCGGGGGCGCAGCGCCAACCTGCAGCGGGTGAATAAGTGCCGAGCGAAGACAGCACGCGCGGGTCGCTGAATAGCGCCTGCGCATTGGGGTCGATGTCTGCCGGCAACAAGGGCTGGCCGGTTAGCGCGGGCAACGTGGAATAGTCGATCTGCCACGGGGTTTGCCCGCCCTGGTGACGACCAAAGGACAATTCAGTCGTGAGCAGTTCGTGTGCTGCCGCAGCGCTCATGTGCTCACGCAAATGACCGCCGGGTGCCAGCGCGACAATCCGGCTGGCGGCAAACAGAAAGTAATCGCCGGCCAACACCAGGCAGGCAACTCGCACTGGATCATTGGCAGCCTGCAACCACTGACCACGACAGATGCCGCGAGAGTCGGGCAGTCGCTCCCATATTTCGTAGTAGTCATCGTCCAGGGCGGTTTCGATCAGGCGCTCACTGGTTTCAAAGTGCATGTGTCCGATGTCCTGCTCGGCGCTGGCAGGTTGATAGTCGAGTTTGCGATGCCACTGGCAAATGTCACCTTCGACCTCGGTCACACCGGCGAAGCCCTTTTGTTCGCTCAAGGTCAACAGGTCCGCGTGATTCAATTGTTCCAGGGGCAGCGCCGCGAGCGTGGCCGGCGGGATGCGCAGGTCGGCAAACAGGCGTGGGGTTTGCAGCCAGTACACCGCCGTTTCGCTGTCGGTGCGCCCGGACTGGAAGGAGATCAGGCGTCGTTTCCACACGCCAAGGTAGTTGTCGGGTACGTGCGCCATGAGCAGAACACCTCGTTGCGTTATACGTCGCGCCTGGCCAGGTACGGCGGCAGGTACAGGCCCAGATAGGCATCAAATACGCGCATGCCTTCTTCGGCCATGCGTGGCGTGATCTGCTCGTGTTGTTGCACCGAGCGTGCGTAGACGCGGTCGCCAAGCTCCATGGCCAGCGCAAACACGTCGACGTCCGTGGGCAACTTCGGCAGTTCGAAGTGATGATCGAAGAGTTTGTGCATCAAGTCGCCCAGTTCGATGTCGTGCTGGCGGTCAGCCTGGGTGACCTCGGTAAGGCCATGCTGCGCGAGGATCAATTGGCGAGCGGCGGCATCCTCGCTGTAGATCGCGAGCATGCGTTGTTCCACCAGTCGCGACAAATCGCGCCAGCTGTTGAGGGACGCATGATCGATGGGGGCTTGCAGGCATGCGCGGAACGCGGCGTGGACGTCGGCCGTCAAGGCTTCGAGCAGCGCCGGTACGCTGGCGAAAAAGTGGTAGACGGAAGAGGGTGGGATCTGCGCACGTTCGGCGACACTGTAGATCGACAGACTGGCCACGCCCTCGGCGGCCAGCAGTGTGCGGGCGGCATCGAGGATCGTATCGATCCGCGCCTGGCTGCGGGCGCGGGGTTTGCGTGGGGTGGCGAGTCGGGTCATCGAAGTCTCCTGCGGGGGCAGCGGGCATTGTACGAGGCGACTGACACCTTGTCTGTATGGGCACCGCTGCCCGGCTGGCAGGAGAAGGAAGGTCAGCCGCCGACGTTCACGGTTCGGTCATTCAAGGGCTGAACAGGGCGTGCGTTCATCGGGTACAACGCCTGAAAAGCCTGCAACTGGGCGTGGGACAATTGCACCGGTTGGGTCAGGACATGCCAGCGCACCCCTTCGCTGCACGGCGGTGTGGTCAGAGAACCCATGTAGGAATAGTAATGGCGGGTGGTCGGCAGCAGATCGGCGATGTCTTGCATCTCCAGCTTCGTCATGCCGCCTGCTTCCTTGGGCATTGCCGCGAGAATGGGTTCCAGTGCAGGGTTGAAGGCACCTTCTTCAAACAACAGGGCGACCACCGCTAACTCGCCGGCCGCATTGCGATGTACGAAATGCGCATCGAGCGGGTAGGCGCGGCCCTGGATTTTTTCCTCGCTGGGCGTATGAAAGTGCAACTGCACCAGTGAGAAGTCGCCGGAAGGCAAGGTGATCCCGCCGGCGTCCGTTGGCGACACTTGAATGGTATGGCCGTTGTTCAGGACCGTTACCGGGCTTGCTCGATAGGTGAATGTCAGGGGCGCCAGGCTGGCCTTGACCGCATTGCTGATGTCGATAGGTGACTGCGCCTTGCCGGTTGAGCAGAGTTTGTAGTCGCTGTTGAGGTTGCTCCAGTGTTCCGGCCCGGAGTGGTCGCTGTAAGACCAGGTGGAGGTGTGATCGTTACGGGCCAGGGCAGAGGTGCACAAGCCGGTACCGATCAGTGAAAGGGCTACGCCCAGAAGGTGTTTTTTCAATTTCAATGGCTCTCAATTCAAGTGGGATGTCGGACAGTGCCCGCGCCCCAAAGTTTGAGATTCAAATGTTGATACGTCTGTAGGTTCTTTCTTGGAGATTGTCGGATGCTGACAAGCAGCGTTGGGTGAGGGCATAAAAAACGCCGCAGGCGCTAAGGCCGGCGGCGTTCGTTTTTACTGCAACCGCTTACACGGTATGCAGGTACCAGTTGTACTCAAGGTCGGAGATGGAGTGTTCGAACTCCTCCAGCTCGCTCTCTTTGCACGCGACGAAGATATCGATGTACTTCGGATCGATGTACTTGGCCATGACTTCGCTGTCGTCCAGCTCGCGCAATGCATCGCGCAGGTTGTTCGGCAGGCTTTGCTCGTTCTGCTCGTAGGAGTTGCCTTCTACGGGTGCGCCTGGCTCGATCTTGTTGGTCAGGCCGTGGTGCACGCCTGCCAGGACCGAAGCCATCAACAGGTACGGGTTGGCATCGGCGCCGGCAACACGGTGTTCGATACGTACGGCATCGGAAGAGCCGGTCGGTACGCGAATCGCCACGGTACGGTTGTCCAGGCCCCAGCACGGCGAGTTCGGCACGTAGAACTGTGCGCCGAAACGACGGTAGGAGTTGACGTTCGGGCAGAGGAAAGCCATCTGCGCGGGTAGGGTCTCGAGCACACCGCCGATCGCGTGACGCAGTGCGGCGTTCTGCTCGGGATCCTCGCTGGCAAAAATGTTTTTGCCGTCTTTATCAAGAATCGAGATATGGACGTGCAGACCGTTGCCCGCCTGGCCCGGGTAAGGCTTGGCCATGAAGGTGGTGTCCATTTCATGGTCGTAGGCGATGTTTTTGATCAGGCGCTTGAGCAGAACCGCGTAGTCGCAGGCCTTGATCGGGTCGGCCACGTGGTGCAGGTTCACTTCGAATTGCGCCGGGGCACTTTCCTTGACGATCGCGTCGGCAGGGATGCCTTGCTCTTTCGCACCTTCCAGAATGTCCTGGAGGCAATCGACGTATTCGTCGAGGTCGTCGATCAGGTAGACCTGAGTCGAATGCGGGCGTTTGCCAGAGATCGGCGAGCGTGGCGGCTGTGGACGGCCGTTCACGTTTTCCTGGTCGATCAGGTAGAACTCCAGTTCGAAGGCTGCGCAGATGGTCAGGCCCATCTCGTCGAACTTGGTCACGACTTGACGCAGCACTTCACGGGGATCCGCGAAGAAAGGGTCACCTTCGAGTTCGTGCATGGTCATCAACAGCTGCGCGGTAGGGCGTTTCTGCCAAGGCTCATTGCACAGGGTGTCGGGGATTGGATAGCAGATTCGGTCAGCATCACCGATGTCCAGGCCCAGGCCGGTGCTTTCCACCGTCGAGCCATTGATATCCAGAGCAAATAGAGAGGCCGGCAGGTTGATGCCTTTCTCGTAAACCTTGTGGAGGCTGGTGCGTT
The DNA here is from genome assembly GCF_002000165.1 of Pseudomonas sp. C9. Lineage (NCBI taxonomy): Bacteria > Pseudomonadati > Pseudomonadota > Gammaproteobacteria > Pseudomonadales > Pseudomonadaceae > Pseudomonas > Pseudomonas sp. C9. The sequence goes on from NZ_MPAK01000001.1 coordinate 2,862,939, forward strand.
CAATGCGCTTGCCGCGCACCACACCATTCATATCCGCAATCAGAAGGTCAACGTACAGAACCTCAGGATGTTCCTTAAGGAACGCGTTCGCTTCGTTAAGCTGAACGGCACGCGGGGGTACCGACATGATGCAACACCTTTGTTGTTAAAAATATCAATCATTGATCTCTTCGGATTCCAGTCAACCCGAACGGCATGCCGAAGTCAAGCGAGGCCTTTTTTGCCCTAAAAAAGCGCTCGTAAGGCTTTTTTGAGGCACTTTGGGGCGTTTTTATGCCTTTGAACGCTTTAGCCGACGCGGGGTTGAGCGGGGCGTGTTGTATTTTTTACGGGGGTGTTGTGTAAAAAAATGAACAAGGCTAAGCTCGATTCAAACCCATAACACCAATAATACCGGGGTGCTTCATGTCTCGCCTGCCGATAATCGGCATCACCAACTGCTCTAGGCAGATTGGTCTGCATGCTTACCACATCAGTGGCGACACTTACGTCCGCGCCGTAGCCTCATCGGCTTCGGGCCCGCTCAAGACTCTGCGGTCGCTGGCGGCTCATCGGTCTGCGTCCGATATTCTGGACGGTCCTGATGGCACCCCCATTACGGTTACTCCATTCAATATAGAACCGATTCACAATAGCGGCCTGGCTATCGCACAGGACTCCGCTCGTGATTCTGCACGCCCGGCCGTTGGCGCGCAGTCCGCAAGAAACACGATAGCCTGTCGCAGACACCCGTTTCAACGCGACGCCGATGCGTCAAACATCGCCTGACTTGCAAGAGTCAGGAAACTCAAAGCCTAGAGGCATTTATGAGTAACAACCTCGACCAGCTCACCGATTGGTTGAAAGACCACAAGATCACAGAAGTCGAATGCATGATCGCCGACTTGACCGGGATTACCCGGGGCAAGATCTCGCCGACCAACAAGTTCATCGCCGAAAAAGGCATGCGCCTGCCTGAAAGCGTTCTGTTGCAAACCGTGACCGGCGACTATGTCGAAGACGACATCTATTACGAGCTGCTCGACCCGGCCGACATCGACATGATCTGCCGCCCCGACCAGAACGCTGTGTTTCTGGTGCCGTGGGCCATCGAGCCGACTGCCCAGGTGATCCACGACACCTACGACAAGCAAGGCAACCCGATCGAGCTGTCGCCGCGCAACGTGCTTAAGAAGGTCCTGAAACTCTATACCGACAAGGGCTGGCAGCCGATCGTGGCGCCGGAAATGGAGTTCTACCTGACCAAGCGCAGCGACGACCCCGACTATCCGCTGCAGCCGCCGATCGGTCGCTCCGGGCGCCCGGAAATCGGTCGCCAGTCGTTCTCGATTGAAGCGGCGAACGAATTCGATCCGCTGTTCGAAGACGTCTACGACTGGTGCGAACTGCAGGAGCTGGACCTCGATACGTTGATCCATGAGGACGGCACGGCGCAGATGGAAATCAACTTCCGTCACGGCGATGCCCTGTCCCTGGCCGACCAGATCCTGGTGTTCAAGCGCACCATGCGCGAAGCCGCGCTCAAGCACGACGTGGCGGCGACCTTCATGGCCAAGCCCATGACCGGTGAACCGGGCAGTGCGATGCACTTGCACCAGAGCATCATCGACATCGAGACCGGCAAGAACATCTTCTCCAATGAAGACGGGACCATGAGCCAGTTGTTCCTGCACCACATCGGTGGCTTGCAGAAACTCATTCCCGAGCTGTTGCCGCTGTTCGCGCCCAACGTCAACTCGTTCCGCCGCTTCCTGCCGGACACCTCGGCACCGGTGAACGTGGAGTGGGGCGAAGAGAACCGCACCGTGGGCCTGCGGGTTCCGGACGCCGGGCCGCAAAACCGCCGGGTGGAAAACCGTCTGCCGGGCGCCGATGCCAACCCGTACCTGGCGATTGCCGCGAGCCTGCTCTGCGGTTACGTCGGCATGGTCGAAGGCCTCAACCCGAGTGCCCCGGTGGTGGGCCGTGGCTATGAACGCCGCAACCTGCGCCTGCCGCTGACCATTGAAGATGCGCTGGATCGCATGGAAAACAGCTCAACCATCGAGAAGTACCTGGGCAAAAATTTCATTACTGGCTACGTCGCGGTCAAGCGGGCCGAGCATGAAAACTTCAAGCGCGTGATCAGTTCGTGGGAACGGGAATTCCTGCTCTTTGCCGTCTGATACGCCGGGCGCCGTCGTTGTCGGGCGGCGCTTTCACCTGATTTTTTAGGAGATTCGTATGACCAGTAACAATCCGCAAACCCGTGAATGGCAAACCCTGAGCAACGATCACCACCTGGCTCCGTTCAGTGATTTCAAGCAGCTGAAAGAGAAAGGCCCGCGGATCATCACCAACGCCAAGGGCGTTTACCTGTGGGACAGCGAAGGCAACAAGATCCTCGACGGCATGGCCGGCCTGTGGTGCGTAGCGATCGGTTACGGTCGTGATGAACTGGCCGATGCCGCCAGCAAGCAAATGCGCGAACTGCCTTACTACAACCTGTTCTTCCAGACCGCTCACCCGCCGGTTCTGGAGCTGGCCAAGGCCATCGCCGACATCGCGCCAGAAGGCATGAACCACGTGTTCTTCACCGGCTCCGGCTCCGAAGGCAACGACACCATGCTGCGTATGGTTCGTCACTACTGGGCGATCAAAGGCCAGCCGAAAAAGAAAGTCATCATCAGCCGCAAGAACGGCTATCACGGTTCTACCGTGGCCGGCGCGAGCCTGGGTGGCATGACGTACATGCACGAACAAGGCGACTTGCCGATCCCGGGCATTGTCCACATCGCACAGCCGTACTGGTTCACTGAAGGCGGCGACATGACGCCTGAAGAGTTCGGCGTCTGGGCGGCGAATCAGCTGGAAGAGAAAATTCTGGAAATCGGCGTGGATAACGTCGGTGCCTTTATTGCCGAACCGATCCAGGGTGCCGGTGGCGTGATCATTCCGCCAGACACCTACTGGCCGCGCATCAAGGAAATCCTCGCCAAGTACGACATCCTGTTCGTGGCGGACGAAGTGATTTGTGGTTTTGGCCGCACCGGTGAGTGGTTCGGTACCGATTACTACGACCTCAAGCCCGACATGATGACCATCGCCAAGGGCCTGACCTCCGGCTACATCCCCATGGGTGGCCTGATCGTGCGTGACGAAGTGGTCGCAGTGCTGAACGAAGGCGGCGACTTCAACCACGGCTTCACGTACTCCGGTCACCCGGTGGCCGCTGCGGTGGCGCTGGAAAACATCCGCATCCTGCGCGAAGAAAAAATTATCGAGCGCGTTCATGCAGAAACGGCACCCTATTTGCAGAAACGTCTGCGGGAACTGAACGATCACCCGTTGGTGGGGGAAGTGCGTGGTGTCGGTCTGTTGGGGGCCATTGAACTGGTTCAGGACAAAGCCACTCGCAAACGTTACGAAGGCAAGGGCGTCGGCATGATCTGCCGCCAGTTCTGCTTCGACAACGGCCTGATCATGCGCGCCGTGGGCGACACCATGATCATTGCTCCACCACTGGTGATTACACCGGCTGAAATCGATGAGTTGGTGGCCAAGGCACGCAAGTGTCTGGACCTGACCCTGAGTGCGTTGCAGGGCTAAGTGCTAGGCTCTGAGCGTAAGTGGCTGGGGTTTGTATCAAAACAGCTACTTTCGCTCAGCGCTGTCAGAAAGCCTGGCCTTTCCTTGAAAGACTGATGTGGATCTTGCCAGACTAGCCGCGGTTCCAGTTGCCCGGGTTCGGTCGCTGAAAACAAGTGGTTCAAAAAAGAAAAATTTGGAGCATTACGCATGAAGGCACTAGGTAAAAAGCTCGCTGGTAAGACTCTCCTTGCCATGTCGTTGATGGGGTTGATGGCGGGCGCGGTTCAGGCCGATGACAAAGTACTGCACGTGTACAACTGGTCCGATTACATCGCACCGGACACGATCAAGAAGTTCGAAGACGAGTCGGGAATCAAAGTCGTCTACGACGTGTTCGACAGCAACGAAACACTTGAAGCCAAGTTGCTGGCCGGCAAATCCGGTTACGACATCGTCGTACCGTCGAACAACTTCCTGGCCAAGCAAATCAAGGCCGGTGTCTACCAGAAGCTGGACAAGTCCAAGCTGCCTAACTGGAAAAACCTGAACACCGACCTGCTCAAGGCGGTATCGGTGAGCGACCCGGGTAACGAACACGCCTTCCCGTACATGTGGGGCTCGATCGGCATTGGCTACAACGCCGAGAAGGTCAAGGCTGCACTGGGTGCCGACGCACCGGTCGATTCCTGGGACCTGATCTTCAAACCTGAAAACGCCGCCAAGCTGAAGTCCTGCGGTATCAGCTTGCTGGATTCGCCAACCGAGATGATTCCGGTGGCGTTGCACTACCTGGGCCTGCCAACCGACAGCCAGAAGAAAGAAGACATCGACAAGGCTGAAGCGCTGATCATGAAGGTCCGTCCTTCGATCGCCTACTTCCACTCGTCCAAGTACATCTCCGACCTTGCCAATGGCAACATCTGCGTAGCTGTGGGCTATTCGGGTGACATCTACCAGGCCAAGTCCCGCGCGGCTGAAGCCGGTGACAAGGTCAAAGTCAGCTACAACATTCCCAAAGAAGGTGCTGGCAGCTTCTACGACATGGTCGCCATCCCTAAAGATGCCGAGAACGTCGAAGGCGCCTACAAGTTCATGACCTTCCTGCAGAAGCCGGAAATCATGGCTGAAATCACCAACGCCGTGCGCTTCCCGAACGGTAACGCGGCTGCCACGCCACTGGTGGATAAAGACATCACCGCCGATCCAGGCATCTACCCGCCAGCGGACGTGCTGGCCAAGCTGTACGCGATTGCCGACTTGCCGGCCGCGACCCAGCGGATCCTGACTCGCAGCTGGACCAAGATCAAATCGGGTAAATAAGCCGTAAAACCCTGTAGCAGCTGCCGCAGGCTGCGTCCAACTGCGAAGCAGTTGTGCTGTTGAAAACGCGGGAAGGTCCTTCGGACCTTAACGCTGCCTTCGGCAGCTGCTACAGGTATCTGCATAAAAGTTTTGCTGGAACGGTTTTTCGAGGGTAAGTTGCGCGCCGGTTTTGTTGCTGGGCAACCACGGTTGTCATGTAACGCGGGGCAACTTGGGCCCAACTAATTTTAGAGGACCTCCACTTGCCTATTTTTTCTTTGTTTCGCAATGCCTTGCTGGCTGGCGCCGGACTGACACTTGCCGTCAGTGTCCAGGCCGCCGGCACTGTGCATATTTATAATTGGTCGGACTACATCGGTCCGACCACCCTGGCGGACTTCCAGAAAGAGACCGGCATCAAGCCGGTCTATGACGTCTTCGACTCCAACGAAACCCTGGAAGGCAAGTTGCTGGCCGGGCGTACCGGTTACGACGTGGTCGTGCCGTCCAACCACTTCCTTGGCAAGCAGATCAAGGCGGGCGCCTTCCAGAAACTCGACAAGTCGAAGCTGACTAACTATTCCAACCTCGACCCGGTGCTGCTCAAGCGCCTGGAGCAGAACGATCCGGGCAACCAGTACGCGGTGCCGTACCTGTGGGGCACCAATGGCATCGGTTACAACGTCGACAAGATCAAAGCCGTGCTGGGCGTCGACACGATCGATTCATGGAGCGTGCTGTTCGAGCCGGAGAACATCAAGAAACTGCACAGCTGCGGCGTGGCGTTTCTCGATTCGGCCGATGAAATGATGCCGACCGTGCTCAACTACATGGGCCTGAACGCCAACAGCACTGATCCCAAGGATTATGAAAAGGCCACCGCCAAGTTGCTCGCCGTGCGGCCGTACGTGACTTACTTCCATTCCTCCAAGTACATCTCGGACCTGGCCAACGGCGACATCTGCATCGCCATCGGTTTCTCCGGCGACATGTTCCAGGCCCGCAACCGTGCGGAAGAAGCCAAGAAAGGCGTGAACATCGTCTACACCATTCCCAAGGAAGGCGGCGCTCTCTGGTTCGACATGCTGGCGATTCCCAAGGATTCGGCCAACACCAAAGAGGCCCACGCGTTCATCAACTATTTGTTGAAACCCGAGGTGATCGCACAGGTCAGTGATTCTGTTGGCTATGCGAATCCCAACCCTGCTTCGGACAAACTGATGGAACAGTCCATCCGCACAGACGAGTCGGTTTATCCACCGCAAGCAGTCCTCGACAAGACCTACGTGTCGGTCGAATTACCACCGAATATTCAACGTTTGATGACCCGCAGCTGGACCAAGGTCAAGACGGGTAAATAGCTTCAAGGCTCAAACTATCCAAGGTTGGCTCACCTTGAGCGAACTGCACTCTTTTTTTCTGGGAGTTTCGTAAATGGCAGTTGCCTCCGGCGCCTATAAGAAAGCCCTCGAGGGCGACCAGTCACCTAAACAGGTGCTGGTCAAAATCGACCGGGTCACGAAAAAGTTCGACGAGACGATTGCCGTGGACGATGTGTCCCTGGAAATCAAGAAAGGCGAAATTTTCGCCCTGCTCGGCGGTTCGGGATCGGGCAAGTCCACGTTGCTGCGCATGCTCGCTGGCTTCGAACGACCAACGGAGGGGCGCATTTTCCTCGACGGCGTAGACATCACTGACATGCCGCCGTACGAGCGGCCGATCAACATGATGTTCCAGTCCTACGCCTTGTTCCCGCACATGACCGTGGCGCAGAACATCGCCTTCGGCCTCAAGCAGGACAAGCTGCCTGCCGCCGAAGTCGATGCGCGCGTGGCCGACATGCTCAAACTCGTGCAGATGAGCCAGTACGCCAAGCGCAAGCCGCATCAGTTGTCCGGTGGCCAGCGTCAGCGTGTGGCACTGGCGCGCTCGCTGGCCAAGCGACCGAAGCTGTTGCTGCTCGACGAGCCAATGGGCGCCCTGGATAAAAAGCTGCGTTCGCAGATGCAACTGGAGCTGGTGGAGATCATCGAGCGCGTCGGCGTAACCTGCGTCATGGTGACCCACGACCAGGAAGAGGCCATGACCATGGCCGAGCGCATCGCGATCATGCACCTGGGCTGGATTGCCCAGATCGGCAGCCCGATCGACATCTACGAAACCCCGACCAGTCGCCTGGTCTGCGAATTCATCGGCAACGTCAACATCTTCGACGGTGAAGTGATCGACGACGCCGAAGGTCACGCGACCATTACCTGCAAGGACCTGGATCGCCAGATCTACGTGGGCCACGGCATCAGTACCTCGGTGCAGGACAAATCCGTGACCTACGCGATCCGTCCGGAAAAACTGCTGGTGACGCCGACGCAGCCGACCTGCGAGTACAACTGGTCCAGCGGCAAAGTGCACGACATCGCCTACCTCGGCGGGCACTCGGTGTTCTACGTCGAACTGCCAAGCGGCAAGATCGTCCAGTCGTTCGTCGCCAACGCCGAGCGCCGTGGTCAGCGCCCAACCTGGGGTGACCAGGTTTACGTGTATTGGGAAGACGACAGCGGCGTGGTACTTCGCTCATGAACATGCGCAAATTCAAACGCCGCCTCAATCGAATAATTCCCGGTGGCCGTCAGCTGGTCATCGGGGTTCCGTTCATCTGGCTGTTCATGTTCTTCATGCTGCCGTTCTTCATCGTCTTGAAGATCAGCTTCGCCGAAGCCGATGTGGCCATTCCGCCGTACACCGAAATCTACAACTTCGTCGACCAGAAGCTGCAGGTGCTGCTCAACCTCGGCAACTACGCCATGCTGGCGGGCGACGAGTTGTACATCGCCGCTTACCTCGGCTCGTTGAAGATGGCGCTGATCAGCACCGTCCTCTGTTTGCTGATCGGGTACCCGATGGCCTACGCCATTGCCAGTGCCCGTAAAGAGCTGCAAACGGTCCTCGTGCTGCTGATCATGATGCCGACCTGGACCGCCATCCTGATCCGCGTTTACGCGTGGATGGGCATCCTCAGCAACAACGGTCTGCTCAATGGTTTCCTGATGAGCATGGGCTGGATCAGCGAACCGCTGCAGATCCTCAACACCAACCTCGCCGTCTATATTGGTGTCGTTTACTCCTATCTGCCATTCATGATCCTGCCGCTCTACGCCAACCTGGTCAAACACGACCACAGCCTGCTGGAAGCCGCATCCGATCTGGGTTCTAGCACCTTCAACAGCTTCTGGAAAATCACCATTCCGCTGTCCAAGAACGGCATCGTCGCTGGCTGCATGCTGGTGTTCATTCCGGTGGTGGGCGAGTTCGTGATCCCGGAACTGCTCGGCGGCCCGGAAACCCTGATGATCGGTAAAGTGCTTTGGCAAGAGTTCTTCAACAACCGTGACTGGCCCGTGGCGTCAGCCCTGGCGGTGGTGATGCTGGCGATCCTGATTGTGCCGATCATCCTGTTCAACCGCAGTCAGGCCAAAGAAATGGAGGGCAAAGAATGAAGCGCTTCAGATTCTCAAGCTTGATGCTGGTGCTGGGTTTGCTGTTCATCTACGCGCCGATGCTGATCCTGGTGATCTACTCGTTCAACGCCTCAAAACTGGTGACGGTGTGGGGCGGCTGGTCGATCAAATGGTACGTCGGGTTGATGGACAACACTCAGTTGATGGGCTCGGTGGTGCGCTCGCTGGAAATCGCCTGCTACACGGCGGTGGCGGCGGTGGCGCTGGGTACATTGGCCGCGTTCGTCCTGACCCGTATCACCCGCTTCAAAGGTCGCACGCTGTTCGGTGGCCTGGTCACCGCACCGCTGGTGATGCCCGAAGTCATCACCGGTCTGTCGCTGTTGCTGCTGTTCGTGGCCATGGCGCAGATGATCGGTTGGCCACAGGAACGCGGCATCGTCACTATCTGGATCGCCCACACTACGTTCTGTGCGGCGTATGTGGCGGTGGTGGTGTCGGCGCGTTTGCGTGAGTTGGACTTGTCCATCGAAGAGGCGGCCATGGACCTTGGTGCGAGGCCGTGGAAGGTGTTCTTCCTGATCACCATCCCGATGATCGCGCCCTCGTTGGGTGCCGGCGGCATGATGTCTTTCGCGCTGTCGCTGGATGACCTGGTGCTGGCGAGCTTCGTCTCGGGGCCGGGTTCCACGACCCTGCCAATGGAAGTGTTCTCGGCGGTGCGTCTGGGCGTGAAACCGGAGATCAACGCCGTGGCCAGCCTGATTTTGCTGGCGGTATCGCTGATGACGTTCCTGGTCTGGTTCTTCAGCCGTCGTGCCGAAGAGAGCCGCAAGCGTGCAATTCAGCAGGCCATCGAAGAAGGCGCTGCCGACTCCTGGAAGCAACCGGACGTACGCCGCGCGCAGGCGCCGGAAGCGGCTTGATCTACGGATGATCGTTCCCACGCAGAGCGTGGGAACGATCAGTAACCCAAATCCCCTGTGGCTTCATGCCAACCAAGGGGATTTGCGGATGATCTCGACAAAGTTCATCGGCTTGAACCCCGCCTCGCTGTCGACCAGCACATCGGCGTTCACCGTGCCGAACGTGGTATCCGGCTTGTGTTTGAAGCCGTTGGCGAACGCACACAGGATGCATTCCTTGAAGCCTTCACCCCGTGGATGCGCATGCACCACCGCCTCACGCTGCACGGTGGAAAACGCCGCGTAGTCGATGCCCAGCACATCCATTTCAACCCCGGCGGTCACCAGCGCCACATTCGGGCGCAAGTGTTGCGGCACACCCGGTGTGGTGTGCAGCGCAATCGACAGCCAGACTTGCTCGATATCGTCGTCGCTCAACCCGTAAGGTTTGAGGAATGCCTTGGCGGCATTGGCGCTGTCGACTTCAAAACGTTCGTCATCGCTGCGATGTCCTTCCACCAGGCCCAGGTCATGGAACATCGCGCCGACGTACAACAGCTCCGGGTTGTAGGCCAGTTGCTTGCGTTCGCCGCTCAAGGCACCGAACAGGAACACCCGGCGGGAGTGGTGATACAGCAAGTCGGACTCGACATCGCGGATGTATTCGGTGGTGGCCTTGGCCAATGCGCTGTCGGGAATGTTGATACCGGCAATGATGCTGCTCATGGGTGCTGTCCTCGTGGGCAACGCCGTGGCGGCGCTGATGGAACAAGTCTGTTGCGCCACTCAAAACCGGACAATCGATCCATGGCTGCGATCCTTGCCAATGAACCTGCATATCGCGCCAACCTCGCTTGTTGCGCGTGGATTGGCTAAGTTTGATCACATCGAAGGTTGCGCACGGTCCATGTGGGAGCGAGCTTGCTCGCGATGGCGGTGTATCAGTCACCAGAGAGGGTGAATGTAAGTCCGCTATCGCGAGCAAGCTCGCTCCCACAGGTTTTGTGTTTGCCATAGTTAGAGGGCGTTTCCCGCCATGAGTAAAACCGTAGCCATCGTGGTCTTCTCCGGCGTTCAGTCCCTGGACGTTACCGGTCCCATGGATGTGTTTTGCGAGGCCAACCGCTTCCTCGAACCGCAAGACCATTACCGGTTGGAGGTGATCGGTGTCGAGCATGGGATGATGCCGTGCTCCAATGGCTTGTCGCTCAACGCCCATCGACATTTCAGCGAAGCGCTCCAAGCGTATGACCTGCTGCTGGTGGCCGGCGGCCCGCAATTACCATTCCTGGATTTCGGTGCGGTGTTCGATGCCTGGTTGCGTGGTGCCTGCGGGCGGGCGCAACGTTTTGGTTCGATCTGCAATGGCGCGTTCATGCTGGCGCGGGCCGGCCTGCTTGATGGGCGGACCGTGACCACCCATTGGAGCGATGCTGCCGCGTTGGCACAGTTGTGCCCGTCGACCCGGGTCGAGGCGGATCGCTTGTACGTGCAGGACGGCGAGCTCTACACCTCGGCCGGGGTCACGGCGGGGATTGATCTGTCGTTGTACCTGCTGGCCAGGGATCACGGGCCGGAAGTCGCGCTGCACGTGGCCAAGCGTCTGGTGGTATTCACGCAGCGCTCAGGCGGGCAATCGCAGTTCAGCCCGTTCCTCACGCCCCACGCCGAACCCACGTCGGCGGTGGCGCTGGTTCAGCTCTACGTGCTGGCGAACCTCACCGGCGACCTGACCCTCGCTGACCTGGCGAATGCGGCCAACATGAGCACCCGCAACTTTTCCCGTGTGTTTGCCAAGGAAGCCAAAATCACCCCGGCGGAATTTGTCGAACAGGCGAGGGTGGACGCGGCGCGGGTGCTGTTGGAAAGCACCCATTCGCCACTGAAAACCGTGGCCTACCAATGTGGATTTCGCGATGCCCAGCACATGCGCAGCGTGTTCAACCGCAGGCTGGGGGTAACGCCACAGCAGTTCAGGCAGAACTTTGCGGCGATGGTTTGAGCAGGCATTTCTGTCGTTTGTGAGGGCCTCATCGCGGGCAAGCCCGCTCCCACATTGGACCGCGTTCGAGCGGACAACTCAGTCATTTGTGGGAGCGGGCTTGCCCGCGATGACGGCAGCCGAAACAACAAAAATCTACGGCGCAGCCCGCGCCGGCAAGAACTTCAACGTGCTGCGCGTATTGGCCGTGACTTCTTCATCGTTGAAGTGCGCCTCGTAATAAACCCCTTCGACATACGCCTCCGCCTGGTCATCGTAGTGGCTGTCGAACGGCACACCACTCTGGCCGACCGGGTTGATGGTCAGGCTGTGGGCCGGGTCGGCAAAGTCGACCAGGCGTCGCGTCGACGGGCCGTAAGTCACCGGCCACGGCGCCGGGCCGATTTTGGCCGAGAGGTTGTTCGGCACTTCATGCGTGCCGGGTGCCGCAAACGGCCCGACGTTGTAGATAAGGTCCAACGGCTTCTGCATGCCCAGTGGATGGCCGTGCGTCAGGGTGTGCGCCTTGCCCCACTGCCATTGAGCCGAATCCGCACCCAGCGTTGTCTTGAGGTGGGTGATGCTCGCTTGCCAGGCCACCTTGACCGTATCGGCGCGGGTTTCCTTGCCGAGGGTGTTGCGGTTGTCCCACCACGGCGAATCAGGTGTGGCGGCCAGGCGTGGCAGCGCGGCGTCGATCACCCGGGTCGAGAGCAAAGTGTCGAAGAAATCATTGCCCAGTTCATCGTGCATCGTCGCGTCAGCCAGGTTGAACAGGAACTGGTTGAACAGCGTCGCGCTGGTCGAATCCAGCGGGTAATCGCCTTTCCACTGCGCCAGTTGTTCCACCAGTTTCAGTTCGGCGGGATCGCTGACGACTTCACGCAGTACCGGCAACAACGGCGCCAATAGACGCGGGCCGTAAGCCGTGGTGGTGCCCAGTTGCAGCTTCTGGCTGGCGTCGATGTCCCACTTCACGTTCTTGTCACTGAGCTGGCGATTGAGCTGCTGGCCGCGATCGGCAAGGTTGTAGTAACCGGGGATCTCCATGCCGGTCGGCGATAGCGGCTGGAAGTTGGCTGAGACGATATAGCCGCGTGGCGGGTTCTCTTCCTGCGGGTTGGCGCTGAACGGGTAAAAGCCGTCCTTGTCCGCCTGATTGGTGCTGCCGTCGAGGATGAAGCCGGGTTTCACCCCGGTCGGGCGTTTGGGCAACAGCGCCGCCGCCCACCAGCCGATGTCGCCCTTGGCGTTGGCGTAGACAATGTTCAACCCCGGCGCCTGAACCTTGGCGGCGGCGGCGCGTGCCTTGGCCAGCGTGTCGGCGCGGTTGAGCTGGTAGAAACCTTCGAGAATCGGGTTTGGCGTTTCAAGGAACGCCCACCACATGGCCACCGGCGTCTTGCCTGCCGCGGTGCCGAGTGCATCATTGATGATCGGGCCATGGGGCGATTGACGCAGGGTCAGCGTGACCGGCTCCTGGCCCTTCACGGCAATTTTCTGTTCGGTGTTGACCATGTCCACCCACTTGCTGCGATACCAGACCTGGTTAGGGTTGTCCGGGTTGATCTTCTCGGCGATCAGGTCCAGATCGTCGTTCTGGAACATGGTCAGGCTCCAGCCGAAGTCCAGGTTGTGGCCGAGAAAGGCAAACGGCACCAAGGCCTGATGGTGGCCGTACAGCTCAAAGCCCGGCGCCGAGAGTTGTGCCTCGTACCAGACTGCGGGCACTGAAAAGCGAATGTGCGGGTCGCCCGCCAGCAGCGGTTTGGCGCTTTTGGTGCGGTTGCCGGAAATCACCCAGGCGTTGCTGCCTTCGAATTGGGGCAGGCCATTGTCGGCCAGCGCTTGTTCGCTCAGGCGGGCGAGGGCGTTCAGGTCTTTCCAGTCACTGGCTGTCAGTGTCAGGGCAGGTTTGGAATGCCCCTTGGCCAATACGCCTTTGGGCTGCCAGTCGAGGTCGAAGATGTTCAGGTAGTCGGCGCCCAATTGGTCGCGCACGAACGTCAGCAAAGGTTCGGTGCGGAACGCCGCGGCAAAGCTGTATGCCATGTAGCCGGCGACGCTGATGCTGTCTTGCGCCGTGAACGGACGCTTGTGGATGCCCAGCACGTCGAACTCGGCGGGCGCGGCGTGAGTGTCCTGATATTGATTGATGCCGTCCAGGTACGCTTCCAGCGCCTTCCATGCCGGCGACTGCCGATCCAGCGCCGCCACGTAGCTGTCGGCCCGCTCACGAATGCGCAAGCTGCGGAAGAGTTTGTCGGTCTCGATCAGTTTCGGTCCGAGGATTTCGGCCAGTTCACCCCGGGCCAGGCGCCGCATGGCTTCCATCTGGAACAAGCGGTCCTGGGCTTGCACATAGCCGAGGGTGCGGTAGAGGTCGGCTTCGTTTTCCGCGCGGATATGCGGCACGCCACGCTCGTCGTAACGCACGGTCACCGAACCTTGCAGGCCTTGCAGTTCGACCAGGCCCTGACGCGACGGCTGTTTGCTGTACACATACCCGCCGACTCCGATGGCGAGCACGACAATCAGCAAGGCAAGTACGGTCAGGACGCGTTTCATGGTGACTCCTTGTTCTTATAGGTTTGCCGCCCGTGTGGGCTGCCAACATGTAGCACAGACCTTCCGTGCCGGGCATCGCGGTCCTGCAAAAGTCAGGAATGCCTTACTTCACTTCAGCGGGCCATGGGCAATAACAACCAATGGCCAACGTATGGGTAGCGTTCACCGCGCGACCTTCGCTCAGTGCTTGCAGAATGGGTTCGATGAAGCTGTTGTTCGAATTGCAGGTCAGGCCTTCGCTGTACGGGCCGAAGTAGGCCAGTTTGCCGTTGCGGTCCCAGATCGCCACGGCCGGGCTGGCGGGAATCTGTTCGGAGCCCGGCAGGACGGTAATGGTTTTCAGGCTGCTCAGTGTGGCGGGTAACTGGCCATGGCTGCCGGGTTTTTGCACCGCATAAAACTCGACGCCCTGCGGTAAATAGCGCTCGACCAGTTCGCTCAGGTGTTGTTGATTGCCGACGTTGCACGGGCAGGCCGGGTCCCAGAAGTGCACCAGGCGGATGGCGCCGGGGCCGGCGAGGTCGGCGGGCAGGTGCAATGGGTCACCGGAAAATACCGCGGTGTGTTCGCTGAAGGCTCGCAAGTAGCGTCCTTGAAACCAGTCATAAGCGGCCCACAGGATGCCGGCGCACACGAGGGCGAGCAGGCTGGCAAGCAGTGTGGTGCGATTGGCCGGGCGCATGGGTTTCAATCCTCGAAGGTCGGCTAGCTTGCCATGCTTGCCGCGACAGATGAATATCGCAGGCCTATAAAGTCTGTTTACCGCTCTGGAATCGTTCATGTCAGCCACGTTTGCCCCCGATCATTTACGCGCCAGCCTGCGGCCATTGGCCGAAGGGCAGCCGTTGTCGACCGAGGCCATGGCGTATCAGCGTTTTTATGGCCTGGATTTTCCGGGGCGTACGCTGCGTGGGGGGCTGGGGCGTTTCGAGGTCGATGGCTATGAATTGGTCAGCCAGTTCTGGTGGCCGGAGCGGGCGAAGGCGACGTTGTTCATGTTCCACGGTTTCTACGATCACACCGGACTCTACCGCCATGTGATCGAGTGGGCGCTGGACCAGGGGTTTGCCGTAATCGCCTGCGACCTGCCGGGGCATGGTCTGTCCAGTGGCGAGCGGGCGAGCATCAAGGCATTCGCCGAGTATCAGCACACGCTAGAAGGGTTGTTCGCCGAGGCCTTGTCCATCGATCTGCCGCAGCCGTGGCACCTGTGCGGGCAAAGCACGGGCGGGGCGATCGTGATTGATCATGTACTCAATCAAGGCTCTAACAGTCCCGCTCAAGGGCAGGTGATTCTGTTGTCACCCCTGGTCAGGCCTCGCGCCTGGGGTTGGTCCAAACTCAGTTATTACCTGCTCAAGCCTTTCGTCAAAGCCATCGCCCGGCGCTTCAGCGAGAACTCCAACGATCCTGATTTCTTGCCGTTCCTGCAGGCTGATCCTTTGCAGCCGTTACGCCTGCCCACGGCCTGGGTGGGGGCATTGGCGCGCTGGATCAAGCAGATCGAAGCCGCACCGAACAGCCCGCGCAGGCCGCTGATCGTGCAGGGGCAGGCAGACATGACGGTGGATTGGGAGCATAACCTTGGGGTGTTGAACGCCAAGTTCGACCGGCCTCAGGTGTTGATGTTGCCAGAGGCGCGGCATCATCTGGCGAATGAGACGCTGGTGTTGCGGCAGGAGTATTTCGGGTTTTTGACCAAGCGGATCAAAGGCCGGAATTCATAGCGGCCGTTTTGGCCCCATCGCGGGCAAGTCGATCAGACAGCAAAAATCATTGGCTGAGGTTCGAAGTATTCTGCCCCACCGCCAACCCCGCCCGAATTGCCGCCAGTGCGGCCTGGTAATAGGCCTGGCCCTCGGTGGACTCGGCAAACGTGGCGAATTCTTCCAGTTCGTCATCCGACAGGTCGCGATACACGTAGAGCAGCGTGTTGTTCAGGTCGCTGCCGATCTGTTCCATCAAACGCTGACGCTGACCGTTCAACATCATCTGCGCCTGACCACCGCCCAACAGGCCGGGAATCATTGAACTCAGGCTGTCGGCCGCGACACCGGCAATGGCCAGGCTCACTTCAGCGCCCGCCTCGCGAGCGGGCAGGGCCTGGGCCAGGTGGCCGATGATCAATTGACGGCTATCGCTGGCCTGAACCTTGGGCAGACCCTTGGCGTTTTTCGCCAGTTGATCACGACGGGTGGCCAGCAGTTCGGCGGCTACGACTTTTTTGCCCAAGGGCGATTGAAAGAAGGCCAATGCCGGTTTGGGATCAGCGAGGCTCTTGCGCAATTGCGCTTCGGCACGCTGATCGACGGACTGGGGAGCGAAACGCTGATTGCTGTTATTCACCAGCGCCTGAAACACGGCCGGTGGCAGGCTGCTTTCGTAGCGTTGTTGTGCGGCCGTGAGCGCGTCGTTGAAATGCGCACGTTGGTCTGGCCAGCCGGCGACTTTATACAACTGGTCGTGGCCGTCTGCCCAAGCGGGCAAAGCACAGAGCATCAACAGTGAAAAAAGCAAACGGCGCATAGGGACTCCTGTCGGCAGGCGACTATTCTCCGTGTGGCACCCGTACTTGTCGAGAATTCGTATCAACCCGCTGCGTGGCTCTGTCGGATTTTCAGGCACAGGAATACTATGCGCGGCATGCAAATACCCTCTGATCACCCGCTGCTGTTACGTATCGTTGATGACCTGGCTGCACATGGCTGGTCGCAGCAGAATATTTTCCTGCCTCTGGATCTGACCCGGGCGTTGGCGGCTGAGTGCCGTAAACGTGCAGCCGAGGGTGAACTGGCCCCGGCCGCCGTAGGCCGAGGCCCGTCATCGGAAGTTCGCGAGGGGATTCGTGGTGACCACATCCAGTGGATCGATCCGGGCCAGGCCGAAGCCTGCGACAGCTACCTGGCGCTGATGGACAGCCTGCGTGAAGCACTGAACCGCGGCTTGTTCTTGGGCCTGGAAGATTTCGAAAGCCACTTCGCGATGTACCCACCCGGCGCGTTTTACCTCAAACACGTCGACCGTTTCCGCGATGACGACCGGCGCATGGTGTCGGCCGTGGTGTATCTCAATGACGGCTGGCTGCCTGAACACGGTGGTCAGTTGCGCATGTACCTCGACGACGACCGCGCCTACGACGTGCAACCTATCGGCGGTTGCCTGGTGGTCTTCCTCTCGGGCGAAGTGCCCCACGAAGTCCTGCCCGCCACCCGGGATCGCCTGTCGTTGACCGGCTGGTTCCGGCGTCGGGGTAACGAGCCGTTCTGATCATGCAAAAGATTCTGGTAAGCCGCTGCCTGCTGGGCCATCGCGTTCGTTACGACGGCGGGGGGAGCGGGCCATTCGATCAGCTTCAGCAATGGCTGGATGAGGGCCGGGTCGTGCCGCTGTGCCCCGAGGTGGCCGGCGGCTTGCCAACGCCGCGGGCAGCGGCGGAAATCCCGGGCGGGCAGGGCGGTGAAGTGCTTGATGGCCACGCCGGCGTGATCACCACCGAAGGTGCGGATGTCAGTGCCGAGTTTCTGTCGGGGGCGTATCAGGCGCTGGCACTGGTGCAACAGCATGGCATCCGCATCGCCGTGCTCAAGGCCAACAGCCCGTCTTGCGGGAATTTGCTGACGTATGACGGAAGCTTCAGCGGCGTGAAGGTGGCGGGCGAAGGTGTGACGGCGGCGTTGCTCAAGCGCAATGGTGTGCAGGTATTCAGCGAGTTGGAGTTGACCGAGGCGGCGGCAGCCCTGACAACCTTGGTTTGAAGTCCAACACAAAACTAATGTGGGAGCGGGCTTGCTCGCGAAGGCGGGGAGCCAGACACATTGATGTCGACTGACACTCCGCCTTCGCGAGCAAGCCCGCTCCCACATTAGATCTCCAACAGTCGTACATCCTGAAATCAGGGTTTCGGTGTCACGCTCGTATCCGCCGTAAACCACTTCTTCTCCAGCGCCGCCATCCGGCCATCGTCCTTGATCCGTTGCAGCGCGTTTTCCAGGCTGGCGTGAAACGCCGGGTTACCTTTCTGAAACGGAATCGCCAGGCTCACGGGTGCGGCGGCTTTCGGTTTCGCATCAGTCAACGACTGCACCAGCAACATTGAGCGCGGTTCTTCTTTCTGCGCGATCAATTGCGTGGTGGTTTGAACGTAAGGTTCGCTGAAATCGAAACGATCCGAGAGCGCCGAGGTCACTGTAATGTGATTGATGGCTATGTCGTACTTGCCGCTTTCAACGCCAGTCAGCAGATCGCCCGAATCGGTGACGACGAAGTCGGCCCGCACATCGAGCTCGTTGGCCAGCAGTTGACCCAGCTCGACTTCGAAGCCGGTGAGCTTGCCTTCATCCTTGAAGTTGAAGGGCGGTGTATTCGCTTCAAGAGCGATGCGCAGTTCGCCGCGGTCGTTCACGTCGTCAATCAGTTCGGCATGAGCCAAAGGGCTCAAAAGGGGTAGCAGACAGATCAGGCCAGGCAAAAAGCGCATGGTCACTCCTTTGAATTTATTATCGCGACCCTCTGGTTCAGGTTCGCTTTGCTATGGTTGTCGAGTGCCTTCGACAACGATTGACCATGAAGTTGTATTGGTCACGCGGATTTTACGGAAAAACAGGAGAAGAGAATGAAAACCTTTATGTCACGTGCTGCTTTGGCTGGCCTGCTGATGGGTGTTTCGGTGTTGGCCAGTGCTGCTACACCGGCGCCCAAGGGTGCTGAAGTATCCATCGTTTCTCCTGAAGACGGGGCGACGGTGCCGCAGACTGTCGTCGTCAAGTTCGCGGTCGAGAACGTTGCGCTGGCGCCTGCGGGTGATACCACCAAGAACACCGGCCATCACCACTTGCTGATCGATGTCGATGAACTGCCAGCCGCTGGTACGCCGATCCCCAAAGATGACAACCACAAACATTTCGGCAAAGCCGAGACCCAGGCTGAAATAACGCTGACGCCGGGCAAGCACACCTTGCAGCTGGAACTGGGCGACAGCAACCACATACCGTTCGATCCGCCGATCGTGTCGAAAAAGATCACCGTCAACGTGAAGTAACCTGCTCGGAATAAAGAACCGCGCCCATGAAAAAGGAGACCACTAGGTCTCCTTTTTTTGTCGCTCAAGTCGCTATCAGAACAACACGCGGCAACGAATGGTGCCGTTGATGTGCTGCAGCTTCTCTTGCGCCAGGTCCGAGTACTCGGCGTCGACGTCGATTACCACGTAGCCGACTTTCTCGTTGGTCTGCAGGAACTGACCGGAGATGTTGATGCCGTTTTCGGCGAAGACCTTGTTGATCTCGCTGAGCACGCCCGGAATGTTTTCGTGGATGTGCAGCAGACGGTGCTTGCCAGGGTGAGCCGGCAGGGCCACTTCCGGGAAGTTCACGGACGATACCGACGTACCGTTGTCGCTGTACTTGACCAGTTTCTCTGCCACTTCCAGACCGATGTTGGCCTGGGCTTCAGCGGTGGAGCCACCGATGTGCGGGGTCAGGATCACATTGTCCAGGCCGCGCAGCGGGCTTTCGAACTCTTCGTCGTTGGAGCGAGGCTCCACCGGGAACACGTCGATGGCCGCGCCGATCAGGTGCTTGTCCTTGATGGCGGCAGCCAGGTGGTCCAGCTCGACCACGGTGCCGCGAGCGGCGTTGATCAGGATGCCGCCTTTCTTGATCGCGCGGATTTCCTTCTCGCCCATCATCCACTGGGTGGCGGCGGTTTCCGGAACGTGCAGCGAGACGATGTCGGACATCGCCAGCAGCTCGTGCAGGTTGCCTACCTGAGTGGCGTTGCCCAACGGCAGCTTGGTGATGGTGTCGTAGAAGTACACCTGCATGCCCAGGCCTTCAGCCAGGACCGACAGTTGCGTACCGATCGAACCGTAACCGACGATACCCAGCTTCTTGCCGCGGATTTCGAAGGAGTTGGCCGCGCTCTTGATCCAGCCGCCACGGTGGCAGGAAGCGTTCTTCTCAGGGATGCCGCGCAGCAACAGGATCGCTTCGGCCAGCACCAGCTCGGCTACGGAGCGAGTGTTGGAGTACGGTGCGTTGAACACCGCGATGCCGCGTTCGCGAGCCGCGTTCAGGTCAACCTGATTGGTGCCGATGCAGAAACACCCTACAGCCACGAGCTTCTTCGCGTGATCGAAGATCTCTTCGGTCAGTTGCGTGCGGGAGCGAATGCCGATGAAGTGCGCATCAGCAATCTTTTCCTTCAGCTGGGCTTCCGGCAGAGAACCGGTGAGGTACTCAATGCTGGTGTAGCCCGCCGCCTTGAGGACGTCGACAGCCGATTGGTGGACGCCTTCGAGAAGAAGGAACTTGATCTTGCTCTTATCGAGAGAAGTCTTGCTCATCTGCGTAAACCTGTATCCCGGAGAAAAATGGCAGGAAATGGTCAACAGATGCTGACCCGGACGGCAAGAAAGCCGTCGCCGCAGAACAGCCGTTGGGCACTATCCTGCGGGGTCGATATGCTAGCATAGGCGCCCCGCTAAACACTCATTCCTGCGACGTGAAGCGTTCTCAGGATGACCATGAATTGTTCGAGAGTTCTGTCGATGACCAATCCTGCCCTGATTGATGAGCTGAAGACCCTGGTTGAGCCTGGCAAGGTGCTGACCGATGCCGACTCCCTGAATGCTTATGGTAAGGATTGGACCAAGCATTTCGCCCCGGCCCCGACGGCCATCGTGTTTCCCAAGACCACCGAACAGGTGCAGGCCATTGTCCTGTGGGCCAATAAACACAAGGTGGCGCTGGTGCCGTCCGGTGGTCGCACCGGGTTGTCCGCCGCTGCGGTGGCGGCCAATGGCGAAGTCGTTGTGTCCTTCGACTATATGAACCAGATCCTCGACGTGAACCTCACTGACCGCACGGCCGTATGTCAGCCAGGCGTGGTCACTGAGCATTTGCAGAACGTCGCCGAAGAAAAAGGCCTGTACTACCCGGTGGACTTCGCTTCGGCAGGGTCCAGCCAGATTGGCGGCAATATCGGCACCAATGCCGGCGGGATCAAGGTCATTCGCTACGGCATGACCCGTAACTGGGTCGCCGGCATGAAAGTTGTGACCGGCAAGGGTGATGTGCTGGAGCTGAACCGCGACCTGATCAAGAACGCCACTGGCTACGACATGCGCCAGCTGTTCATCGGCGCTGAAGGCACCCTGGGTTTTGTGGTCGAAGCGACCATGCGCCTGGACCGTGCGCCGAAAAACCTGACCGCGATGGTCCTCGGTACTGCCGATTTCGACGCGATCATGCCGGTATTGCACGCGTTCCAAAGCAAGCTCGACCTGACGGCCTTCGAATTCTTCTCCGATAAAGCGCTGGCCAAAGTCATGGGCCGCGGCGATGTGCCGGCGCCTTTCGAAACTGATTGCCCGTTCTACGCGTTGCTCGAATTCGAAGCGACCACCGAAGAAGTGGCCAACCACGCCCTGGAAACCTTCGAGCACTGCGTCGAGCAGGGCTGGGTACTGGACGGCGTGATGAGCCAGAGCGAAACCCAGCTGCAGAACCTGTGGAAGCTGCGCGAATACATCTCCGAAACCATTTCCCACTGGACGCCGTACAAAAACGACATTTCGGTCACTGTGTCGAAAGTCCCGGCGTTCCTGAAGGAAATCGACGCGATCGTCGGCGAACACTACCCGGACTTCGAAATCGTCTGGTTCGGCCACATTGGCGACGGCAACCTGCACTTGAACATCCTCAAGCCGGATAACCTGAGCAAGGACGAGTTCTTCGCCAAGTGCGCAACCGTCAACAAGTGGGTGTTCGAAACCGTCGAGAAGTACAACGGCTCGATCTCCGCCGAGCACGGCGTGGGCATGACCAAGCGTGATTACTTGACCTACAGCCGCTCGCCGGTTGAGATCGAGTACATGAAAGCCGTCAAAGCGGTGTTCGACCCGAACGGCATCATGAACCCGGGCAAGATCTTCGCTGTTTGATTTTCGAACGTTAAGAGCACGAATCAGGAGTCGGTAATGAGCTATCAGCACCAGTATGTCGACGGTACGCGTATTCACTTCCCGCTGGGGAAAGTGGTGTGCATTGGCCGTAACTATGCCGAACACGCCAAGGAACTGGACAACCCGGTGCCTACCGAGCCGTTGCTGTTCATCAAGCCGGGCAGTTGCGTGGTGCCGCTGGACGGCGGTTTCAGCATTCCGACCGAGCGTGGCTCGGTGCATTACGAGGCGGAAATCGCTGTATTGATCGGCAAGTCGTTGTCGACCAAGCCGAGCCGTGAGGAAGTGCTGGACGCCATCTCCGGTTTCGCGCCAGCCCTGGACCTGACGCTGCGCGACAAACAGGCCGAGCTGAAATCCAAGGGCCTGCCTTGGGAAATCGCCAAGTCCTTCGATGGCGCGGCGGTGATCGCGCCGTTCGTGTCCGGCAGTACCTTTGCGGACCTGGCCGACATCGGCATCCGCCTGACCATCAATGGCGAAGTGCGCCAGGACGGCAACAGCAGCGCAATGCTCAACCCGATCGTGCCGATGATCCAGCACATGGCCGGTTGCTTTTCGCTGCAGGCCGGTGACGTGATCCTGACCGGCACGCCAGTGGGCGTTGGCCCGCTGAATGTCGGTGACGAGATCGTCCTGGAACTGCCGGGCGCGAGCCGCTTCACCAGCAGCGTTCGCTAACCCAAACACCGCAAACCCCCGTAGGAGCCGAGCTTGCTCGCGATGGCGTCAGCACATTCAACCTGGATGTTGAAGGAACGACCGCTATCGCGAGCAAGCTCGGCTCCTACAAGGGTTTTGTGGTTGGCCGCCGTAGGGCCTTCCTGTCATTTGCCGATTTTTTCACATGTTCTCTGGATAATTCCGGGGCGTTCGGCGTCTGAGCCGGCCCCAATTGTGCTATTACCCCTAGCCTGAATTTCTGGAACGCATTCCCCGATGGCCACTCCTCCGCTTTCCACGTTTAAACCTGCCCGCCGCTCGCGCTTCGCGCTGCGTTGGTATACCTGGCTACTGTTGGTGGCCGTTGTCGCCTA
Source organism: Pseudomonas sp. C9 (assembly GCF_002000165.1). Taxonomy (NCBI): domain Bacteria; kingdom Pseudomonadati; phylum Pseudomonadota; class Gammaproteobacteria; order Pseudomonadales; family Pseudomonadaceae; genus Pseudomonas; species Pseudomonas sp. C9. The sequence goes on from NZ_MPAK01000001.1 coordinate 2,885,720, forward strand.
CGGCGTCGCCTTTGCCATGCATTGGGATGCGCGAGGCGTGCTCTGGGTGAAAGAGCAATTCAAGAGCCCGGCCGAGCGCCAGGCCAGTATCTGGCTTCCGGACTACCGGGCAGTGATCGATGCCAAGCCGTTGCCGGGCATGGAAAAGGACGAAGCATCGGACCTGTCTTACGATCCCCAGACTAAGACCCTGTTTTCGGTCATGGGCAAGAACCCGTTCCTGGTCGAATTGAACCTGCAGGGCGATGTGTTGCGCAAAATGCCGTTGGTCGGCTGGAGCAACCCTGAAGGCGTCACCGTGCTGGGCGATGGTCGGTTGGCCATTGTCGATGAGCGCGAGCATCTGATCGCTATCGTCAAGGTTGACGCCGACACCCGCGAACTGAACATCGCCGACTTCCCGAAATACGACCTCGGCCCTTCCAAAGACCAGAACAAGGCCTTCGAGGGTGTCACCTGGGATCCGCGCAATCAGCAGCTGGTGCTGGGCGAAGAGCGTCCGCCGGCCTTGTTTACCTGGAAAGGTGACGGCAAGGTCCTGACCGGTGACAAGCTGAAACTGGCCAGTCATGCGTTGGATATGCGCAACCTGTCGGCACTGGCCATCGACCCGCGGACCGGCCACATGCTGGTGCTGTCCGCCGATTCGCACCTGTTGCTGGAGCTGGACAAGAAGGGTGAACAGGTCAGTTTCATTACGCTGCTGCGTGGCTTCAACGGCCTGAAGAACACCATTCCCCGGGCCGAAGGCGTGACCATGGACGAAGCGGGCACCTTGTACATGGTGAGTGAGCCGAACCTGTTCTACCGCTTCGAAAAGCAGAAATAAGCGCCGCAAACCCGCAGTTGTGGTCGCAGGCTGCGGGCCATTAAGCTTGAATTCATACGGGCGTGATATTTCATCCGCCCGTTTTGTTTTCGAGCTGGCCTGAATGCAACCACTTGCCCGTCCCAAACCCCTTGTCCTGATCCTGGCGGTGATTGCCCTGATCGCGCTGGTTGCGATCGGCCAATACATGCGCTTGTTCGAGCGTACCTGGTTCAACCTGCAGACCCTTTGGCAGCCGCAGAGCAGCGAATCCATCGGCCTGGATCAATACCGGGTGGAAATCGAAGCACGGGTGATCGACGGGCTGGACGATAACGTCTCGGCGCTGACGTTTGATCCGGTGCGCAAAAGCCTGTTCACGGTGACCAACAAAAACTCTGAGCTGATCGAGCTGTCGCTTGAGGGCAAGGTCCTGCGGCGTGTGGCGTTGATTGGCTTCGGCGACCCGGAAGCGGTGGAGTTCATCAGCGCCGACACCTACGTGATCACCGATGAGAGCCAGCAGCGGCTGATCAAGATTCATCTGGAGCAGGACACCACTTTCCTCGACGGGGCGGATGCCGAACAGATGGTCCTTGGCGTGCACATGGGCAGTAACAAGGGGTTTGAAGGGTTGGCGTACGATTCGGTGGGCAAGCGCCTGTTCGTCGCCAAGGAACGCGACCCGATGCTGATCTACGAAGTGCAGGGCTTCCCGCATTACAACCCGGAGAAATCCTACGCCGTGCACGTGGTGAACAACCCCAAGCGCGATGCGGGGATGTTCGTGCGGGACCTGTCGAGCCTGCAATACGACGAGCGCAGCGGTCATCTGCTGGCGCTGTCTGACGAGTCGCACCTGATTCTGGAGCTGGATGTGGACGGGCGACCGCTGAGCACCCTGTCATTGATCAAGGGGCGCCAGGGTTTGCAAAAAACCGTGCCGCAAGCGGAGGGCATCGCGATGGATGACGAGGGTACGATGTACCTCGTCAGCGAGCCCAATCTGTTCTACGTCTTCAAAAAACCAACACAACCCTAAAAACACCCCAAAACCACTGTGGGAGACATGCACAGATTGTGTGTGTGCCACAAAACACTGTAGGAGCCGGGCTTGCTCGCGATAGCCGTGCATCAGTCGAAAGAGATGTTGAATGATGCACCGCTATCGCGGGCAAGTCGAATCGTCGCACCGCCGCCCCTACAGGTTTTGCGTTGTAAATGGCTTACTCGGCGCGCAGGGTTTTCACGCCTTCGCTGGTGCCCAGCAACAGCAAGTCCGCCGGGCGTGCCGCGAACAAACCATTGGTGACTACGCCAACAATGGCGTTGATCTGACGTTCCAGTTCTACCGGGTTGGTGATCTGCATGTTGAACACGTCGAGGATGATGTTGCCGTTGTCGGTCAACACGCCTTCGCGGTAAACCGGGTCGCCGCCCAGTTTCACCAGTTCGCGGGCCACGTGGCTGCGGGCCATCGGGATCACTTCGACCGGCAGCGGGAACGCGCCGAGCACCGGCACCAGTTTGCTGGCGTCGGCGATGCAGATGAACGTCTTGGCCACGGCCGCCACGATCTTCTCGCGGGTCAGGGCCGCGCCACCGCCCTTGATCAGGTTCAGGTGCTCATCGCTTTCATCGGCGCCGTCGACATAAAACTCCAGGTCGCTGACCGTGTTCAGCTCATACACCGGAATTCCGTGGCCCTTGAGGCGGGCGGCGGTGGCTTCGGAGCTGGCAACAGCGCCGTCGAACGCACCTTTGTGCTTGGCCAGGGCATCGATGAAGCAGTTGGCGGTGGAGCCGGTGCCGACCCCGACGATGCTCTTGTCGTCGAGTTTCGGGAGGATGAAGTCGACGGCGGCCTGAGCCACTGCCTGTTTGAGTTGATCCTGGTTCATGCGGGCTCCGAGATGCCGGGGAGGGAACGAAAGGCCGGCATTATAGCCCTAAGCGGGGCTAAAACCGCTGTATTCGTGTGGTCGTACAGCTGAAAGCCGGGTTAGACTCCGTGGTCCTGCCCAACCCGCTCAGTGATGCTTTCCGATGCTCGAACAGTACGTCAAAAAGATCCTCACCTCGCGCGTTTATGACGTTGCCGTAGAAACCCCATTGCAGACAGCCCGCCAGCTCACCGAGCGGCTGGGCAACACGATCTGGCTCAAGCGTGAAGACTTGCAGCCGGTGTTCTCGTTCAAGATTCGCGGCGCTTACAACAAGCTGACCCAGTTGAGCGACGAAGAGCGTGCGCGCGGCGTCGTGACGGCTTCGGCGGGTAACCACGCGCAAGGTCTGGCCCTGGCGGCGAAAGTGCTGGGCGTCAAAGCCACCATCGTCATGCCCAAGACCACCCCGGAAATCAAAGTCGAAGGCGTGCGTTCGCGCGGCGGCAAAGTGGTGCTGCACGGGGATTCGTTCCCGGAAGCCCTGGCCTACTCGCTGAAACTGGTCGACGAAAAAGGCTACTTCTACATCCATCCTTACGACGATCCCCACACTATTGCCGGGCAGGGCACCGTGGCCATGGAGATTCTGCGTCAGCACCCGCAGCCACTGGACGCGATCTTCGTTCCGGTGGGCGGTGGCGGGCTGATCGCCGGCATTGCGGCGTACGTGAAGTACCTGCGCCCGGACATCAAAGTCATCGGCGTCGAACCGGACGATTCCAACTGCCTGCAAGCCGCCATGGCGGCGGGTGAGCGCGTGGTATTGCCGACCGTGGGCCTCTTCGCCGACGGCGTTGCGGTGGCACAGATCGGCCAGCACACCTTCGACATCTGCAAAGACTATGTCGATGAAGTGATCACCGTCAGCACCGACGAGATCTGTGCGGCAATCAAGGATATCTACGACGATACCCGCTCGATCACCGAGCCTGCGGGCGCGCTGGGCGTGGCCGGGATCAAGAAGTATGTCGAGCAACGCGGTGTCAGCGGCCAGACCTTCGTGGCCATCGACTCCGGCGCTAACGTCAACTTCGACCGCTTGCGCCATGTCGCCGAACGCGCCGAGCTGGGCGAAGGTCGTGAAGCAATCATCGCCGTGACCATCCCCGAGAAACCGGGCAGCTTCAAGGCGTTTTGCGAAGCCATCGGCAAACGCCAGATCACCGAATTCAATTACCGCTACAACACTGGCAGCGAAGCGCACATCTTCGTTGGCGTGCAGACGCACCCGGAAACCGACCCGCGCAGTGCGCTGATTGCCAGCCTCGGCGAACAGGGCTTCCCGGTGCTGGACCTGACCGACAACGAACTGGCCAAGCTGCACATTCGCCACATGGTCGGCGGTCGAGCGGCCCACGTTGTTGATGAAGTGATCCTGCGCTTCGAATTCCCGGAGCGTCCGGGGGCGTTGTTCAATTTCCTCAACAAGTTGGGCGGGCGCTGGAACATCTCGATGTTCCACTACCGCAACCATGGTGCGGCGGACGGCCGAGTAGTCGCGGGCCTGCAAGTACCGCACGACGAACGTCATCTGGTGCCGGCCGCGCTGGAAGAAATCGGTTACCCGTACTGGGATGAAAGCGACAACCCGGCCTATAAGCTGTTTCTGGGCTGAACGGCTACGCTGATGGGCAGGCCATAAGGAAATCGAACAATGGAAACGTTATCTGCCCTGAAAGCGGCGCACATGGTCGCAACGGTTGTGTTGCTGATCAGCGCACTGGGCCTGGGCGTCTGGGTTTTACTTGCACGGCGCAAGGGTGACGCGACGGCGGGAAGCCGCACCTTGCAGCGGCCAAGGGTGTTTGTCTGGCTGCTGATGGGCCTGGCGCTGCTGAGCATGCCGGTTACAGGCTGGTGCATGGTGCATCTGGTGGGTTGGCCACTGGGGCAGACGTGGTTGCTGGCCTCCAGCGTGCTGTACACCGTGGCGGCGCTGGCGTGGTTCTGGTTGCTGGTGCGACTGAACAAACTGCGCAAGGCGCCGGGTAGCGTCGGTAAATTCAACTTTGCGTTGGCGTTGTTCAGTTTTGTCTGTTTTGTGGCCATTGCGGGGTTGATGGGAGCCAAACCTGTTTGAGGCTTGAGACCGGGCTGATCCAATCGCGGGCAAGCCCGCTCCCACAGAGACCTCTGTCGAACACAGATTTTGTGAGCACCAGAAAAACCTGTGGGAGCGGGCTTGCCCGCGATGGCGTAATCAGACGCGCAGGCTCATCACCGGCCAGCCACGCTTCTGGGCTTCGGCACGCAGATTCGGATCAGGATCAACCGCTATCGGGTGGGTTACCTGCTCCAGCAACGGCAGATCATTCATCGAGTCGCTATAGAAGTAGCTGCCTTCCAGTGAATGCCCGGTCTCATCCAGCCAACGATTCAAGCGCGTTACCTTGCCTTCACGGAAGCACGGTACGTCGGTACTGCGCCCGGTGTAGCGGCCATCGACCATCTCGCACTCGGTGGCGATCAAGGTTTCAACGCCCAGGCGCTGGGCAATCGGCCCGGTGACGAAGCGGTTGGTCGCGGTGATGATCACCAGTTTGTCGCCGGCGTCGCGGTGCTTGGCCAGCAGTTCGAGGGCCTTGGGTAGCACGATCGGTTCGATGCAGTCGCGCATGTAGTCGCTGTGCCACTGATCGAGCACGGTCATCTCGGTGCGGCCGAGGACTTCCAGGCAGAAGTTCAGGTAGGCGGCGTTATCCAGCTTGCCGGCCAGGTAATCCTGATAGAACTCGTCGTTGCGAGTCTTGTAGGCGACGGCGTCGAGGAAGCCGCGTTCGCACAGGTAATCGCCCCAGGCGTGGTCACTGTCGCCGCCCAGAAGAGTGTTGTCCAAGTCGAATAAAGCCAGGCGCATTGCAGTTACTCGCTGAAAAGTCTGTAGAAAGGCGCCCAGAATACGGACTTTTCACAAGAGTGCACATAAGGTTGGCCGGCTCGTTGCTGCCTTCACAACCTTTGTGGAACAATGCGGCGACATGCGTTTGCGAGGTTGTTGCCGTGATCGACCCCGATGGTTTCCGCCCCAATGTCGGGATCATTCTCACGAATGATGCCGGACAGGTGCTATGGGCTCGCCGTATCAATCAAGATGCCTGGCAGTTTCCACAGGGTGGGATCAACCCCCAGGAGACGCCGGAAGACGCCTTGTACCGCGAGTTGAACGAAGAAGTGGGTCTGGAGCGCGAAGATGTTGAAATTCTCGCCTGCACCCGGGGCTGGTTGCGCTATCGTTTGCCGCAACGTCTGGTCCGTACCCACAGCCAACCGCTGTGCATCGGCCAGAAACAGAAATGGTTTCTCCTGCGCCTGATCTCCAACGAGCAGCGGGTGCGGATGGATTTGACCGGTAAACCGGAGTTCGATGGCTGGCGCTGGGTCAGCTATTGGTATCCGTTGGGCCAGGTGGTGACATTCAAGCGCGAGGTGTATCGACGCGCTCTCAAAGAGCTTGCCCCGCGCCTTTTAACGCGCGACTGACGACGGAGTTCGACCCCGAGCCATGCTCAATACGCTGCGCAAGATCGTCCAGGAAGTTAACTCCGCCAAGGATCTCAAGGCGGCGTTGGGGATTATTGTGTTGCGCGTCAAAGAGGCCATGGGCAGCCAGGTCTGCTCGGTCTACCTGCTTGACCCCGAGACCAACCGCTTCGTGCTGATGGCTACCGAGGGCTTGAACAAGCGCTCGATCGGCAAAGTCAGCATGGCACCCAACGAAGGTCTGGTTGGCCTGGTCGGTACGCGCGAAGAACCCCTGAACCTCGAAAACGCTGCGGACCACCCGCGCTACCGCTACTTCGCCGAGACCGGTGAAGAGCGCTTCGCTTCATTCCTCGGGGCGCCGATCATTCACCACCGCCGGGTCGTCGGCGTGTTGGTCATCCAGCAAAAAGAACGCCGCCAGTTCGATGAGGGTGAAGAAGCCTTCCTCGTGACCATGAGCGCGCAACTGGCTGGCGTTATCGCCCACGCCGAGGCCACCGGGTCGATCCGTGGCCTGGGGCGTCAGGGCAAAGGCATCCAGGAAGCCAAGTTTGTCGGCGTGCCGGGTTCGCCAGGTGCAGCGGTCGGTACGGCGGTGGTCATGCTGCCACCTGCCGATCTGGACGTGGTGCCGGACAAGACTATTGTCGACATCGACGCCGAACTCGGGCTGTTCAAGACCGCCATCGAAGGCGTGCGCGCCGATATGCGCACGCTGTCGGCCAAGCTCGCGACACAATTGCGCCCGGAAGAGCGCGCCTTGTTCGACGTCTACCTGATGATGCTCGACGACGCCGCGCTGGGCAGCGAAGTGACCACCGTCATCAAGACCGGTCAGTGGGCCCAGGGCGCACTGCGCCAAGTGGTCACCGATCACGTCAACCGTTTCGAATTGATGGACGACGCCTACCTGCGTGAGCGTGCCTCGGACGTCAAGGACCTCGGTCGCCGCCTGCTCGCCTATTTGCAGGAAGAGCGTCAGCAAACCCTGGTTTATCCCGACAACACCATTCTGGTCAGCGAAGAACTGACGCCGGCCATGCTCGGCGAGGTGCCGGAAGGCAAGCTGGCCGGTCTGGTGTCGGTACTCGGCTCCGGTAACTCCCACGTCGCGATCCTGGCGCGAGCCATGGGTATCCCGACGGTGATGGGCCTGGTCGACTTGCCGTACTCGAAAGTCGACGGCATCCAGATGATCGTCGACGGCTACCACGGCGAGGTCTACACCAACCCCAGCGATGTTCTGCGCAAGCAGTTCGCCGAAGTGGTCGAGGAAGAGAAGCAACTGGCCCTTGGGCTGGATGCACTGCGCGACTTGCCGTGCGTGACCCTCGATGGTCACCGCATGCCGTTGTGGGTCAATACCGGTTTGCTGGCGGACGTGGCGCGGGCGCAGAAGCGTGGCGCTGAAGGCGTGGGTCTATACCGCACGGAAGTGCCGTTCATGATCAACCAGCGTTTCCCGAGCGAAAAGGAACAACTGGCGATCTACCGCGAGCAGCTCGCCGCGTTTCACCCGCAACCGGTGACCATGCGCAGCCTCGACATCGGCGGCGACAAGGCCTTGTCGTACTTCCCGATCAAGGAAGACAACCCGTTCCTGGGCTGGCGCGGGATTCGCGTCACCCTCGACCACCCGGAAATTTTCCTGGTCCAGACCCGCGCCATGCTCAAGGCCAGCGAAGGCTTGAACAACTTGCGGATTCTGCTGCCGATGATCTCCGGCACCCACGAACTCGAAGAAGCCTTGCACCTGATCCACCGGGCGTGGGGCGAAGTGCGCGACGAAGGCACCGATGTGCCGATGCCGCCGATTGGCGTGATGATCGAGATTCCGGCGGCGGTGTATCAGACCAAGGAACTGGCGCGGCAAGTGGACTTTCTGTCGGTCGGCTCCAACGACCTGACTCAGTACCTGCTGGCCGTCGACCGCAACAACCCGCGGGTGGCCGACCTTTACGACTACCTGCACCCGGCGGTGCTCCAGGCCTTGCAGAACGTGGTGCGTGACGCCCATGCCGAAGGCAAGCCCGTGAGTATCTGCGGTGAGATGGCCGGTGACCCGGCGGCGGCGGTGCTGTTGATGGCGATGGGCTTCGACAGCCTGTCGATGAACGCCACCAACTTGCCGAAAGTGAAGTGGATGCTGCGCCAGATCAACCTGAGCAAGGCCAAGGAATTGCTGGCCGAGCTGATGACCATCGACAACCCGCAAGTTATCCACAGCTCGCTGCAACTGGCGCTGAAAAACCTCGGGTTGGCGCGGATGATCAATCCGGCGGCGATCAAGCCCCTCTAATTCTGCGGCGGCCCCATCGCGGGCAAGCCATGCTCCTACGGATTTGTGTCGTGCAGCCACAGACCTGTAGGAGCAAGGCTTGCCCGCGATGGCGTCAGTCCAGCCAACACAAAACTAAAGCCTGATCTCCACTTCCCCAAGATGCCCGCCATACGGCCCGAAACTCCGTTCGACCAGATGCCGCGAGCCATCCGCCTGCACAATCAACGCCGTGCTCGCCCGGGTCCCGTAGCTTTGGCTGGCAATAAACACACTCGACAACAACGTCTCGGTCGCCAGCCCCACCCCTGTATCCGGCAGCTCGGCAAATGGCGCAGTCTGCGAATCGCTCAACAGCGCCAATAGTGCTTGAGGTTGTGGGTCTTCCAGCACCTCACTCAGTGCCGCCTTGGCCTTGAGCAACTTCGGCCAGGGCGTATCCAGCCCGGCGTTGGATAACCCATACACCCCAGGCACCAGCATCACGGCCTCGGATTCCCGGGCATTGAAGTGCCAGAGCTCATTGCCATTGCCGACCAGCAGGTTAAATCCGCCATATTCCGGCGAGCGGGCGACAACGTCGGCTAAATAGTCGTCAATCGGCAACTCCCCGGTGAGAAACCGCGCCACCAGTTCACCGCGAGACTTGCGTCCGGGTGGTCGGTGCGGATCACGAATATTGGTCAGCGCCGCAAAGCGTCCATTGGCGCCGACACCGAGCCAGGTTCCGCCGGCCTCCAGGTCGCGACCGGCATGAACGTGCGCAGCTTCTGGCCATTGCGCCAAGGGCAGGCTGGGGCGCGCGTAGAACTCGTCGCGGTTGGCCGCCACGATCAGCGGCTGGGCGTGACCCGGTCGCCAGGCGAAAACAATCAGGCACATAAGGTGGTCCTTGTGTGTTTTTTGCTCACTCTACGCAGACATCGCACGGGTATCCATCGCCATCCAGTGGAGCCTTGGGCCCCGCATCCGTTACTATGCCGGTGCTTTTTTGAGAAGCGTACAAGGAAGGTCATGGAATTTCTGCTCTATCTGGCGCTGGGCGCCTGCGCAGGCGTGCTGGCCGGGCTGTTCGGGGTCGGCGGCGGGATCATTATCGTCCCCGTGCTGGTATTCAGTTTCACCTTGCAGGGCTTCGATGCATCGATTCTGACCCATCTGGCGGTCGGTACCTCCCTGGCGACGATTATCTTTACCTCGGTCAACGCCGTGCGCGAACACCATCGTCGTGGCGCGGTGCGTTGGCCGATTTTCGTCTGGATGACCGTGGGCATTTTGATGGGCGCCGGTTTCGGCGCACTGACGGCCGAAGCGATCTCCGGTCCGAATTTGCAAAAAATCATCGGTGTATTCGCCCTGGTCATCGCCGCGCAACTGGCGCTGGACGTCAAGCCCAAGGCCAGCCGCACGGTGCCGGGCAAACTCGGTCTGACCATGGCTGGCAGTGTGATTGGCTGGGCCTCGGCGATTTTCGGGATTGGCGGGGGCTCCTTGACCGTGCCGTTCCTGACCTGGCGCAGTGTGCCGATGCAACAGGCCGTGGCCACATCGTCGGCCTGCGGTCTGCCGATCGCATTGGCCAGTGCATTAAGTTTCATGATTCTGGGCTGGCACGATCCGTTGCTGCCGGCCCATAGTCTCGGTTTTATTTATTTGCCGGCACTGTTGGGCATTGCCCTGACCAGCATGGTCTTCGCCCGCCTCGGTGCGCGATTGGCCCACAGGCTGTCGCCGAAGTTGCTGAAAAGACTGTTTGCCGCTTTGCTGTTCTGCGTCGGCCTGAGTTTCTTGCTCTGACGCCCCGCGCAATCCTGACTTAATCCTGAGGTGGCAGCGTCGCCCGGGAATTTTGGTTTCAACTCTAACGAGGAGTCGCAATGCTGCCTTACCCGCAGATCGACCCGGTGGCCCTGGCCATCGGTCCGCTGAAAATCCACTGGTACGGCTTGATGTACCTGATCGGCATTGGCGGCGCCTGGCTACTGGCGTCCCGTCGGATGAACCGTTTCGACCCGACCTGGACCAAGGAGAAGCTCTCCGACATGGTCTTCTGGATGTCGATGGGCGTCATTGTCGGTGGCCGTTTGGGGTATGTGCTGTTCTACGATCTGCACGCATACCTGGCCAACCCGGCGCTGATTTTCGAAGTGTGGAAGGGCGGCATGTCGTTCCACGGTGGGTTCATCGGTGTGATGCTGGCGGCGTTGTGGTTTGGTAAAAAGAACAACAAGTCGTTCTTCCAGCTGATGGATTTCGTCGCGCCGATGGTGCCGATTGGCCTGGGCGCCGGGCGTATCGGCAACTTCATCAACGCCGAATTGTGGGGCAAGCCGACCGACGTGCCGTGGGCAATGATCTTCCCGCCGTTCAGCGATCCGTCGCAGTTGCCGCGCCATCCGTCGCAGCTGTACCAGTTCGCGCTGGAAGGCGTGGCACTGTTCCTCATCCTCTGGTTGTTCTCGCGCAAGCCGCGGCCGACCATGGCGGTGTCCGGGATGTTCGCGCTGTTCTATGGCATCTTCCGTTTCATCGTCGAATTCGTCCGCGTACCGGACGCGCAACTGGGCTATCTGGCCTGGAACTGGCTGACCATGGGCCAAGTGCTCTGCGTGCCGATGATTGTCGGCGGTCTGTTCCTGATCTGGCTGGCGTATCACCGTGCCCCGGCGACGCCAGCAGCAGCCGTATAAATTCGAACCCCGGGGGCGACGGTCTCCGGGTTCAAGGACACAGGTAACTCATGAAGCAATATCTCGAACTGGTCGCCCACGTCATCAAGAACGGCACCAAGCAAGCCAACCGCACCGGCGTAAACACCATCAGCTTTCCGGGTGCGATGCTGCGCTATGACCTGAAAGAAGGTTTCCCGGCGATCACCACGCGCAAGATGGCTTTCAAATCGGCCATCGGCGAGATGTGCGGTTTCCTGCGTGGCGTGAACAACGCCGCCGAATTCCGTGCGCTGGGCTGCAAGGTCTGGGACCAGAACGCCAACGAAAACGCGCAGTGGCTGGCCAACCCGTTCCGCCAGGGCGAAGACGACCTCGGCGAGATCTACGGCGTGCAATGGCGCAAATGGCCGGCGTACAAGCAGATCCCGGTCAGCAACCAGGCCGCCATCGAGCAGACCTTGAGCCAGGGTTACCGCCAGATCGCTGAAGGCGAAGAAGACGGCCAGGCCTACGTCGTGCTGTACAAGGCGATCGACCAGATCCGCCAGTGCGTCGACACCATCATCAAGGACCCGGGCAGCCGCCGCATCCTGTTCCACGGCTGGAACGTGGCCCAGCTCGATGAAATGGCCCTGCCGCCGTGTCATCTGCTGTACCAGTTCCACCCGAATGTCGAGACGAAGGAAATTTCCCTGACCCTCTACATCCGTTCCAACGACCTGGGCCTCGGTACGCCGTTCAACCTCACCGAAGGCGCGGCGCTGCTGAGCCTGATCGGTCGCCTGACCGGCTACACGCCGCGCTGGTTCACCTATTTCATCGGCGACGCGCATGTCTACGAGAACCACCTGGACATGCTCAATGAACAGCTCAAGCGCGAGCCGTTCCCGATGCCGAAACTGGTGATCAGCGACCGTGTTCCGGAGTTTGCCAAGACTGGCGTTTATCAGCCGGAGTGGCTGGAGCTGATCGAACCGAGCGACTTCTCGCTGGAAGGTTACGAGCACCACGCGCCGATGACCGCGCCGATGGCGGTCTAAAGAACCACTGCAAATCCTGTAGGAGCCGAGCTTGCTCGCGATGGCGGTTTATCAGACACATCAATGTTGAATGTGCTGCCTCCATCGCGAGCAAGCTCGGCTCCTACAGGGCTATGTGGTGGTTTTAGTGGCCGTGACTACGGCCCACATGGGAATGCTCAACTTCCGTCGCTACCACACCGCCACTGACTTCCAGCCGCTGCAAAATCCCGCACTGATCAATCTCCGGCCCTTCGCCACAGCGTTGGCGCAGGTCGAGCAATTGTGTCTGCAACGCCAGTAACCCATCGATCCGCGCCTTGACGTGGTGGATGTGCTCGTCGATCAACGCATTCACGCTTTCGCACTGATCCTGCGGGCTGTCGCGAAACGCCAGCAGGCTGCGGATTTCTTCCAGCGTCATGTCGAGGGTGCGGCAGTTGCGGATGAAGGTCAGGCGCTCGGCGTGGGCCTGGGTGTAGACGCGGTAATTGCCGTCGCTGCGAGCCGGCTCCGGCAACAGGCTTTCGCGCTCGTAGTAACGGATGGTTTCCACGGCGCAGTCGGTCAGTTTGGCCAGTTCTCCGATCTTCATGTCGGCAGTCTCCAAATAGGTGCTTGACCCTATAGTGGCTACAGGGTCTTTACTTGGCAACAGGCACCTTCATGGACGCGACCCGATGAGCGATTCCCAGCACACCCACACTCCCAAGGCTGAGCACGATCACAGCCACACACTGCAGCCTGTAAAGAAGCACGAGCATGGCGGCCACGGCGATTCCTGCTGTTCCACCAAAGTGGCTGCGCCGTCGCTGATCAAGTTGAGCGAAACGCCAAAGGCCGGTGCACGCCTGAGCAGCTTCCGCATCGATGCGATGGACTGCCCGACCGAGCAGACGCTGATCCAGAACAAACTCGGCAAACTCGCCGGTGTGCAGCAACTGGAGTTCAACCTGATCAATCGGGTGTTGGGCGTGACCCACGACTTGCCAAGCACTGCGCCCATCATCGAGGCGATCAAATCCCTCGGCATGCAGGCAGAACCGCTTGAGCAAGGCGTCGAAGCACCCGCTCCCGCGCCGGAGAAAAAACCGTGGTGGCCATTGGCGCTGTCCGGTGTGGGGGCGCTGGCCGCCGAAGTCATTCACTTCACCAACGCTGCACCCACTTGGGTGGTGGCAGTCATCGCGCTGGTTTCGATCCTCAGCGGTGGCCTGACCACGTACAAAAAGGGCTGGATCGCCCTGAAAAACCTCAACCTGAACATTAACGCGCTGATGAGCATCGCGGTGACCGGCGCGATCCTGATCGGTCAGTGGCCGGAAGCGGCGATGGTGATGTTCCTGTTCACCGTGGCCGAGTTGATTGAAGCCAAATCCCTGGACCGCGCACGCAACGCGATCAGCGGCCTGATGCAGATGACCCCGGAACAGGCCACGGTGCAGCGGGCCGATGGCAGCTGGGTCGAGCAAGACGTCAAAACCATCGAACTCGGTGCGCGGGTGCGGGTGCGGCCCGGTGAACGCATCGGGCTGGACGGTGAAGTGGTGGCCGGCAGTTCAACTATCGATCAGGCGCCGATCACGGGTGAAAGCTTACCGGTTGAGAAAACCGTCGGCGACAAAGTGTTCGCCGGCACCATCAATCAGGCCGGGTCTCTGGAATATGCCGTGACCGCAGCGGCGGACAATTCGACGCTGGCGCGAATCATCCACGCCGTCGAACAGGCCCAGGGCGCGCGGGCACCGACCCAGCGTTTCGTCGACAGCTTCTCGAAAATCTACACGCCAGCGGTATTCATCCTGGCCCTTGCCGTTGCGCTGATTCCTCCGCTGTTCATGGGCGCCGCATGGTTCGACTGGATCTACCGGGCGCTGGTGTTGCTGGTGGTCGCTTGCCCATGTGCGCTGGTTATTTCCACCCCGGTGACCATCGTCAGCGGCCTTGCGGCGGCGGCACGCAAAGGCATTCTGGTGAAGGGTGGCGTGTATCTGGAGGGCGGTTACAAGCTCGACTATCTGGCGTTGGACAAGACCGGAACGATCACCCACGGCAAACCGGTACAGACGGATTACCTTTCTCTCGACACAACCACCGTCGAAACAGCCCCGGCGATTGCCGCCGCGCTGGCCGGTCGTTCCGATCACCCGGTGTCGCTGGCCATTGCCAATGCTGCTGTGGATAAACAACTCGCGCCGCTGTTTGTGGATAACTTTGAAGCGCTAGCCGGTCGCGGTGTGCGCGGTGAGATCAACGGTCAGGTGTACCACTTGGGTAACCACCGTTTGGTGGAAGAGCTGAACCTGTGTTCGCCGGCGCTGGAAGAGAAACTGTTCGCGCTGGAGAAACAGGGCAAGTCGGTGGTGCTGCTGCTCGATAAATCCGGCCCGCTGGCGCTGTTTGCGGTGGCGGACACGGTAAAAGAGTCGAGTCGCGAGGCGATCCAGCAACTGCATGACCTGGGCATCAAAACCCTGATGCTGACCGGCGACAACGTCCACACCGCTCAGGCGATTGCCGCACAAGTGGGCATCGACGAGGCCAAGGGTGATCTGCTGCCGACCGACAAACTGCAAGCCATCGAAGCCCTTTATGCACAGGGTCATAACGTCGGCATGGTGGGCGATGGCATCAACGATGCGCCGGCACTGGCCCGGGCCGAGATCGGTTTTGCCATGGCCGCGGCGGGCACCGACACCGCCATCGAGACCGCTGATGTCGCCTTGATGGACGACGACTTGCGCAAGATCCCGACGTTCATCCGGCTGTCGCGGCAGACCTCCAGCATCCTGAAACAGAACATCGCGCTGGCATTGGTGATCAAGGCGATCTTTCTTGGGGTAACCTTCGCCGGGCTCGCTACCATGTGGATGGCGGTGTTCGCCGACATGGGCGTCAGTTTGTTGGTGGTGTTCAACGGTTTGCGCCTGCTGCGCAAATAAGGAAGAGGGAAGGGTGTGCTGAGTGCGGAGCTGAAGGCGTTTTACATGGTGGCCCGCCTGGGCAGCATTACCCTGGCGGCGAAGAAGCTCGGCCTGAGCCAACCGACGGTCACGACCCAGATCCGCAACCTGGAAAACCAGTATTCGGTGGAACTGTTCTACCGTGGCGGCCGCCGCCTCAGCGTCAGCGACGAAGGCGCGCGGCTGTTGCCGATGGTCAAGGCGTTGTTGCAGCAGGAAGCCGACATCGAGTTTTTCCTGCGCAACAGTGGCCAGGTCCAGGGCACGTTGCGCATTGCCGCCACGGCGCCGTATTACATCCTGGATCTGGTGAAAACCTTTCGCGAACGCTTGCCGCAAGTGGAAGTGTCAGTGGAAATCGGCAACTCGCAGCAAGTGCTCGAAGCGCTGGAGGATTACCGGGTGGATGTCGCAGCGTCCTCGCAATTGCTGGACGATGCGCGACTGATTCGCCGGGTGCTCGGCAGCGATCCGCTGGTGCTGGCCGTGCATCGCAATCACCCGCTGGCGATTCACGATCATGTGCCACTCAGCGCCTTGTCCGGGCATACGTTGCTGATGCGCGAGTCGGGCTCGACCACCCGTCGATTGACCGAAGAGTTGCTGGTCAATGCCGGGGTGAGTTTCGGGCCGTTGCTGGAAATTGGCAGCCGTGAATCGATTCGTGAGGCGGTGCTGCGCAACATCGGCATCAGCATCATTGCCCGCCAGGAAGTGCCGCACGATCCGCAATTGCGCGTGCTGACCATCGAAAATGCACCGCAGATTCCCGAGTACCTGTATTGCCTCAAGGAGCGCAAGGGCGCGCGGCTGCCGGCGGCGTTCCTGGGGTTGGCGCAGGAAATGGCGCCGGCCTGAAACATCTATTGCTTGTGCTGGCCTCATCGCGGGCGCCGCATGACTTCAACCAAAATCCCCGAATACCACTATCAGTCGTTTTTGCCTCACTGCCATATGACGGACGCATTACAAATCTAGGATGGCTCTCATCTGCTTGATGAGGCCTGTCCATGAACCACTCGATCGCAACTGCCCTGACCAACCCCGGCGCCCCAATGAAAGTGCGCGGCGTGCAGAAACGCTTTGGCGCCTTCACGGCGCTGGATAACGTTTCCCTCGACGTGGCGGCCGGTGAGCTGGTGTGTCTGCTGGGCCCGTCGGGTTGTGGCAAAACCACGTTGCTGCGCTGCATCGCCGGTCTGGAAAAACAGGACAGCGGCGAGTTGTACCTGGGTGATCGCGACGTTTCCCATCTGGCCCCCCAAGCGCGGGACTACGGCATTCTCTTCCAGTCCTACGCGTTGTTCCCCAATCTCACCGTTGAAGCGAACATTGCCTACGGTCTCGCGGGCAGCGGTCGTGATGAAGTGCGTAAACGTGTCGGTCAGATGCTGGAACTGGTCGGCCTGATCGGCAGTGAGAAAAAGTACCCCGGCCAGTTGTCTGGCGGCCAACAGCAACGCGTTGCACTGGCTCGGGCCCTGGCGCCAGCGCCCTCGTTACTGTTGCTGGACGAACCGATGTCGGCACTCGACGCCCGGGTCCGCGAGCATCTGTGCACCGAACTGCGCCAACTGCAGCGCAACCTCGGCATCACCACCCTGATGGTCACGCACAATCAGGACGAAGCCATGCTGATGGCCGACCGCATCGCCGTGATGAACAACGGCAAGGTCGAGCAGTACGCCACGCCGCAGGAAATCTACGACCGCCCGGCCACACCGTTTGTGGCGGAGTTCGTCGGTCAGGGCAACTGGCTGCCGTTCAGCCGTAGCAGTGACAGCCACGCCCAGGTTGGCGGAATGAGCCTGCGCTTGGCCGATGGCAGCGCCAAAACCGCATCGGGCCGACTGTTCTGCCGCCCGGAAGCGATCAACGTGAACCCGGTGGTGCACGAGGAAAACCTGTTCCCGGCCAAGGTTCGCGAAATCACCTTCCTCGGCAACCGCTGCCGCATGAGTTTCGAGCTCGATCAATTGCCGGGCCATGCGCTGCTGGCCGAACTGGCACCGGAAGCCATGCCGCGCCTCGGCGCCCAGCAAATCATGGTCGCCTTGCCGCCACGCAGCCTGCAGGTGTTTGCCTGATGAGCGCGAACATCGCGCTGCCGATACCGCACAAGCAGTTTCGGCAGACCTCCCGTGCCGAGATCGGCGACCGGGTGTTCGTGGTCGGCGGCAAAGTCCTGTTGCTGGTGCTGCTCGGTGTCGCCGTGTTGATGCCGTTGCTCGCCATCTTCTGGCGTGGTTTCAGTTCCGAGGCGGGGCAGGGCGGTGGTCTGGTTGCAGCGCGCGAATTGGTGACCAGTGCGAATTTTCACTGGCTGTTGGGTAACAGCCTGAAGGTTTCCCTCAGCGTGGCGGCGATCGTCGTACCGTTGGCGTACCTGTTTGCCTACGCCCTGCAACGCACATTGATTCCCGGCAAAGGCGTCTGGCGTGCGATATCCCTGCTGCCGTTGATGGCGCCGTCGATGCTGCCCGGTATCGCGCTGGTTTATCTGTTCGGCAACCAGGGCATGTTGCGCGGTCTGCTCTCGGACAACATCTACGGTTTCTGGGGCATTGTGCTCGGTGAGGTCATCTACACCTTCCCGCATGCCTTGATGATTCTGTTGTCGGCGCTGTCCCTGGCGGATGCGCGACTGTTCGATGCGGCCTCCAGCATGGGCGCGAGTCCGGCGAAAGCCTTTCGCAGCATCACCTGGCCGGCGACCCGTCAGGCTGTGTTCGCCGCGTTCTGTCTGGTGTTCACCCTGACCATCACCGACTTCGGCGTGCCCGTGGTGGTCGGTGGCGACTATCAAGTGTTGGCGCTGGAGGCCTACAAAGCGGTGGTCGGTCAGCAGCAGTTTGGTCGCGGCGCATTGATTGGCATGGTCCTGCTGTTGCCGGCGCTGTTCAGCTTCGGTGTCGATGCGTGGTTGCGTCGACGTCACGGTGATTCCATGAGCGGTCGTGCCCAGGTATTCAAACCGGCGGCATCGACACTGCGAGACGGTTGCTACCTGGCCATCGTGTTGCTGATCTGCGCCGCGTTGTTACTGGTGTTCGGCATGGCGGTGTTCTCATCCCTGGTCAAATTCTGGCCGTACAACCTGTCGCTCTCGCTCAACCACTACCAGTTCAACGACACGGCGGGCGGCGGCTGGCTGGCCTATGGCAACAGCGTGAAGATGGCGTTGTGCACGGCGTTGATCGGCAGCGTGCTGATCTTCACCGGCGCTTACCTGATGGAAAAAACCAAGGGCCAGCGCGGACTGAATCTGACCCTGCGCATGCTCAGTTTCGTACCGATGGCGGTGCCGGGACTGGTGCTGGGCCTGGGTTACGTCTTCTTCTTCAACCTCACCGGCAACCCGTTGCATGTGCTCTACGGGACCATGACCCTGCTGGTGGTCTGCACCATTGCTCACTATTTGACCACCGCACAAATGACCGCGACCACTGCACTGCGTCAGCTCGACGCCGAGTTCGAAGCCGCCGCGCTGTCGCTCAAGGCGCCGCTGTACCGGCATTACCTGCGCGTCACCGTGCCGATCTGCCTGCCGGCACTGCTGGACATCGTGCGCTACCTGTTCGTCTCGGCCATGACCACCGTCTCGGCGGCGATTTTCCTCTATAGCCCCGACACCATCCTCGCGGCGGTGGCGGTGCTGAACATGGATGACGCCGGCAACGTCGGCGGTGCGGCAGCGATGTCGACTCTGATTCTGTTCACCTCGGCGGGCGTGTCCCTGCTGCTGGCCTGGGCTTCGCGCGGTTTGCTGCGTCGTTCCCAAGCCTGGCGGCAGACCGCGCCTGGCCATTGATTCGTACAACCCACTCAACTCAACAACAGGAAAAGATCATGTTCAAGCCCCTGGCCTTGGCCGCTGCTGTCCTCACCGCTTTCAGCCTGAACGCCTTCGCGGCGAAAACCGAGTTGACGGTGTACACCGCCCTCGAAGCCGAACAACTGAAGACCTATAAAGAAGCGTTTGAAAAGTCCAACCCGGACGTCGAAATCAAATGGGTGCGCGATTCCACCGGGATCATCACCGCCAAACTGCTGGCCGAAAAAGCTCGCCCGCAAGCTGATGCTGTCTGGGGCCTGGCCGCGTCGAGCCTGGCGATCCTCGATCAACAAGGCATGTTGCAAAGCTACGCGCCGAAGGACCTGGGCAAAATCGGCAACAACTACCGCGACGCCGCCAACCCGCCAGCCTGGGTCGGCATGGACGTCTGGGCCGCGACCATTTGCTTCAACACCGTCGAAGCCGAGAAGCAGGGCTTGACCAAGCCAGTGAGCTGGCAAGACCTGACCAAGCCTGAGTACAAAGGCAAAATCGTGATGCCGAACCCGGCCTCGTCCGGCACCGGTTTCCTCGACGTCAGCGCCTGGCTGCAAACCTTCGGCGAGAAGCAGGGCTGGCAGTACATGGATGACCTGCACCAGAACATCGGCCAGTACGTTCACTCCGGTTCCAAGCCTTGCAAACTGGCGGCTGCCGGCGAATTTCCGATCGGCATTTCCTTCGAATACCCGGCCGTTCAGCTCAAGCGCCAGGGCGCGCCGCTGGACATCATCCTGCCGAAAGAAGGCCTGGGCTGGGAGATCGAAGCGACCGCCGTGATCAAGGGCACTCCGCATGAAGAGGCGGCGAAGAAGCTGGCTGACTTCTCGGCAAGCCCTGCGGCAATGGAACTGTACAAAGAGAACTTCGCTGTTCTGGCTCAGCCTGGCATCGCCAAGCCGCAGACCGAATTGCCGGCGGATTATGAGCAGCGTCTGATCAAGAACGACTTTGCCTGGGCTTCCAAGAATCGTGACGAGATCCTGACCGAATGGCGCAAGCGCTATGACGGCAAGTCCGAGAAAGTGGCGGCCAAGTAAGATCTTCATCGACTGACAGGGCCCCATCGCGGGCAAGCCCGCTCCCACATGATCTGTGGCGTTCACAAAACCTGTGGGAGCGGGCTTGCCCGCGATAGCGGTCTGTCATTCAGGACAAATTTCAATGACACAACACAACGACATGCTGATCGTCGGCGCCGGCATTCTCGGTCTGTCCCACGCCTACGCCGCCGCCAAACGCGGTCTGAAAGTCACCGTTTTCGAACGCAGCGAAACACCTTTAGGGGCTTCGGTGCGCAACTTCGGCCAGGCATTGGTCACCGGCCAGCCGCCGGGCCCGATGCTCGAACTGGCCAGGGCCAGCCGCGAGATCTGGGGCCAATGGGCGCAACTCGCCGGCCTGCAACTCAAGCGTAATGGCTCTTACTTGTTCGCCCGTACCGAAGCGGAAGAGCACCTGCTCGAAGCTTTTTGCGCCGGTCGCGCCGTGGAATACGGCTACCGCGTCGAGCTGCTGCGCGGTGCGGCATTGCGCGATCTGTACAGCGGCCAGTTCAGCCATCACCGCGCCGCGTTGCACGGGATGGACGATCAACAACTGTATTCCCGCGAGGCGATACCGGCACTGATCGACTACCTGCGCCGCGAGCTCGGCGTCACCTTTCACTTTTCGACGCTGGTTCGCGACATCGAGCCGGGCCGCTTGCACAGTACCGCCGGCACGTTCAGCGCCGAGCAGATCATCCTGTGCTCGGGCCACGACTATCAGACCTTGCTCGCCGAGCCGATTGCCGAACTCAACCCGCAAGTCTGCCGTCTGCAAATGCTCCGCGCCCGCCCGCAGGTCAACTTCAACTTGCAACACGCCTTACTCACCGGTTTGAGCTGCGTGCACTACGGTGCTTTTGCCGACCTGCCGGAAGCGGCGGCGGTGCAGGCGCAGATCCTGCGCGACGAGCCGCACTTGCACGAAAACGGTATCCACCTGCTAATCAGCCCGACGCCCTACGGCGAATTGATCATCGGCGACTCTCACCATTACGGTCGCGATCCATCACCGTTCAATGCCGAGCAAGTGGACAACTGGATGATCGAACTGGCCGAGCAGACGTTGGGCTGCAACGTGCAAGTGGTCGAACGCTGGCAGGGGGTCTATGGTTCACCGGGGCCGGGGCCATTTTCATTCCTGCGACCGCAGCCGGGCGTCAGCATTGCGCTGATGCACACCGGCGTCGGCATGAGCGTCGGGCCCGCGATGGCGGAGCGTAACGTGGCGACTTTATTGGGAGAGCGTTGATGGGTAGCAGTGAACAGGTGATCGCCGAAGTATTCGGCTTGTATGAACGTTTCGGCGACAGCGATTACATCGGCGAGCCGGTGTCGCAAATCGAGCACATGTCCCAGGCTGCGCAACTGGCAATGGCCGAGGGCTTCGATGATGAAGTGGTGCTGGCGGCGTTCTTTCACGACATCGGGCACATCTGCGCCGAGAGCGCCGAGAACATGGGCGGCTTCGGCGTGGTCAGCCACGAGCGATTGGGCGCCGATTACTTGCGCCGCGCCGGTTTCAGCGAACGCATGGCGCGACTGGTGGAATACCACGTGCAGGCCAAGCGGTATCTGACGCTGAAAGAGCCTGGGTACTACGAACGCTTGAGCGAAGCCAGCCGCCGCACCCTGGAATACCAGGGCGGGGTGATGACACCGGCCGAGGCTGCCGCCTTCGAGCAAGACCCGTTGTGCGAAGTCAGTTTGCGCATGCGCCAGTGGGATGAGCTGGCGAAGGAAATGCAGGTGCCAGTGATCGACCTTGGGGTCTTGAAGGAAAAAGCGGCGCGACTGTTGGCGGTGTGAAGGCTGCGCCGCTTAAAGCTGTTGCGCCAACACCTCAATTTGCTCCTGGCGCTCGGCCTGATTCAATTTCGCCTGCGGATTAAGCGACGACCATTGCGGATACGCCCGTGCCTTGTTCAGTGCTTCGGGCAATTTGCCTTCGCGCCAGGTCTTGTCCTGGGGCGTGGCCACGTGAATGCTGTCCATCGCGGCATGCCCGCGCTGATTCAGCGCCTGTAGCAGTTGGCGCTGACGCAACGCCAATAACCGCAATACGCTGTCATCGACGGTCAGCTCTCGCTGGCCTTTGATTTTGCCCAGCAAACGGCTGCCATAGCTTCGCGCGGTTTGCAGCGCGCCACCGGCGATCGCTCCGGCCAAGGCTGCCGCACCCAGGGTAATGCCGCCCACCAGCAAATCGACCCCGGCGCCCGCGGCCGCACCGGCCGCGATTCCACCGCCGACCCTGACGCCGAGTTGCTTGAGGGTTTCGGGGTTGAACAAGTCATCGCCCCAGCGCCCATCGAGCAGCGGCAAGTCACTGGCCGCCGCGTCCTGTGGGCGGAAGGCGTACAGCTTGAGCAGTGCTTCAACGCAACGTTGTTCGCGCTGGCGCACGGCTTTGTGCAGTTCGCTGATGGCGTGCTGTTCCTGCGCCGCATCGCTGGCAACGCTGCGCCGGCACGCGGCGCAATCAATCAGCAATTCGGCAATCAACCGCACTGCGCTTTGCTGACGGGCGAGGCGTTGGGCCTGTTGATCGGCGATCAAGCGCTCCAGTTGCTCACGGGAGCTTTCCAGCAGGAGGGCGAGGCTTTCATAGAGTCGACGCTCACCATCCTCTGGCGGCGCGACGCTGTCGAAACGCACCAAGGCATGCAAGCCCAGGCGCGCCAACGCTTCACGCCAGGCCGGTTCGCGATGGTTGGCACTGCTGACGAAATTCAGCACCGGCAGCAACGGTTTGCCACAGCTGGCCAACACTTCCAGTTCATCGCGGTACTTGGCCAACACCGGCTCGCGGGCGTCGATCACGTAGAGGCCGGCGTCGCAGGTGAGCAGTTGGCGCAACACTTTGGCTTCCTGCTCAAAGCGCTGCCGGGCTTCGCTGCCCTCAAGGAACCGCGCCAGGCGGGCCGGGCCGTCGAGGCGTTCGCCGGGACGTTCCAGCCGTTCGAGGTAGTCGAGCAGGGCGATGGCGTCTTCCAGGCCGGGCGTGTCGTAGAGGTCGAGCAGCGGCTCGCCGTCCACCGACAACCTCGCGCCTTCGACATGGCGCGTGGTGCTGGGACGATGGGACACTTCGCCGAAGCCGACATCACGGGTCAGGGTTCGCAGCAATGAGGTTTTGCCGACGTTGGTGTGGCCGACCACGGCCAGTTTCAACGGTGCCTTCCAGGCGTTAGTCATGACCGCTCTCCAGCCAGTTCAACGGCGCGCAATCGGCGAACGGCAGCTCCAATTGCTGCAAGGCGACATGCCAGTCCCCCAGCCGTTCGGCATCCAGCGCTTCGCCGGGCGGCGCTTGCAGCAGCCAGACGCGGGTGGCGGCCGCATTGCGCGCCAGTTCGGCGATCAGCGCCAGGCTGCCACGGTCCGGCGAGCGCCGTGGGTCGCAGGCAATCAGCAACCGCGCGGGCGGAAAGCGGCTCAGTTGTTCGAGGAGTTTGTGGCGCGATTCACGGCTGTCGAGTATGCCGGCGTTGCCCACGGTTTTCGGCAGGTGCGGTGGCCACTCGCGTTGGTCATCGAGTTCGATGGCCACCAGCAGGGCGCCGTCGCTTTGCTGATCCGTGACACCGCTTTGCACGCGATGAAGTTGCGCCGGCGCGGCATCGCTGATACCCAGGCGCTCGCTGGTGGGCATCAAGCGTTCGCGCAGTTGGGCATAACCGGGCAGGTTCAAATCCAGGTGCAATTTCGCCTGGCCGGTTTTCCAGCGCCATCGGCAAAACAGCATCAGCAGCAAGCGCGGCAACACGCCGTACACCAGCAGCACACCCACCAGCCAGGCGGCCCAGGCTTGCCGAGCGCTTTCGATGTTCAGCGCGGCATCGCCGCTGGCGCGAATCATCTCCACGCTGGGCACGCTGAAACCGATCAAGGCCGGCAGCGCGCCGAGGGCCTGAGTCATGGCGACGAAGGTGTCGCCGCTCAGGAGGGTGGTTTCCCAGACGAAGCCGTAGCGCCGGGTGGCCATCAACGTCAGTAGAATCGCCAGGGCGCTGAGCATCGCCAGCAGCCACAGGCCGTTGACCAGAATACCGAGGGCCCAGCGATTGAGTTTTTGTCGCTGCAATAGCAGCAGCAGGGCCGGGGCCAGTTGTGCGGCTTTGGCATCACGCGCGAGTCTTTCACTGAGCCACAACCATAAGCGCCCGAGGGTGGCGCCGTGTTCGCCGGCGAAGACCAGGCCCAGCGCCCAACTGATCAGCAAAATCAGGTTCAGCCCGAGCAAACTGCCCAAGGCCCAGAACACATTCACCGGGGTTTGCCCGTCGCCCATCGCAGCAAACGCCAGGCCGGCGCCGCTGACCACGGCCAACACCGCCATCACGATCAGCGCCAGTCGCGCGCCTTGCAGCCAGTGCACGAGGGCATTGGCCAAACCATCGCGTTCGGCCAGCCACACGGCCCGACGTTGAATCCGTGCCGGCAGGTCGCCGCCAGCGCTGCGGGCCAGTCGGTTGGCTTCCAGATCTTCAAGCGGCCCGGCGTGTTCTTCACGCAGGCGGATGGTTTCTGTCAGCCAGAGGTTGTTCAGTTCAGTCACGCGGCATCCCGTCGCTTGGATTGAGTCGTGAGCATAACCGCTGTGGCGCTTATCGGGGTACGGATGGCTCTGGTATCCTCGCCGGCATGACTAAATCACTCCCCCTCAGCCTGATTGCAGCCCTCGGTGAAAACCGTGTAATCGGCGTCGACAACAGCATGCCCTGGCACTTGCCGGGGGATTTCAAATACTTCAAGGCCACCACCCTCGGCAAGCCGATCATCATGGGTCGCAAGACCTGGGATTCGCTCGGACGACCGCTGCCGGGCCGGTTGAATATCGTGGTCAGTCGTCAGGTTGATCTGGTGTTGGAAGGCGCGGAAGTCTATCCATCGCTGGAAGCGGCCGTGGCTCGCGCCGAGGAATGGGCGAAAGAGCAGGGCGTCGATGAGCTGATGCTGATTGGCGGTGCGCAGTTGTATGCGCAGGGGATGGCTCAGGCTGACCGCTTGTATCTGACGCGCGTGGCGCTGAGCCCGGACGGGGATGCGTGGTTTCCGGAGTTTGATTTGAAGGAGTGGAAGTTGGTGTCGAACGTGCCGAATCCGGCCGAAGGCGACAAACCGGCGTACAACTTCGAGGTTTGGGAGAAGGCTTAAAAGCATCGCGAGCAAGCTCGGCTCCTACAGGGTTTTGAGGTGGAGCACACACCGTGTGAACACCACTGATCCCTGTGTAGGAGCCGGGCTTGCCCGCGATGGGGCCGGTCCTGTCGATGAAGATTTAAGCGTGAGCCAACGACCCATGCTCATCCGCATCCAGCAGCTCTTTATCCGTCTGCTGCATGATCTGGCTGGTGATCGCGCCCGCCGTCATCGACCCACTGACGTTCAACGCCGTGCGCCCCATATCGATCAGCGGCTCGACCGAAATCAGCAACGCCACCAGTGACACCGGCAAACCCATCGCCGGCAACACGATCAACGCGGCAAACGTCGCGCCACCACCGACACCCGCCACACCGGCCGAACTCAGCGTCACAATCGCCACCAGCGTCGCGATCCACAGCGGGTCCAGCGGGTTGATACCCACGGTCGGCGCCACCATCACCGCCAACATCGCCGGGTACAGACCGGCACAGCCATTCTGGCCAATGGTCGCGCCGAACGAAGCGGCGAAGCTGGCGATGGACTGCGGGATTCCCAGGCGGCTGGTCTGCGCTTCGATGCTCAATGGAATCGTCGCGGCGCTGGAACGGCTGGTGAAAGCAAACGTCAGCACCGGCCAGACCTTGCGGAAGAAACGCAGCGGGTTGATCCCGGCTGCCGACACCAGAAGGCCATGGACCACAAACATCAGGCCCAGGCCGATGTAGGACACCACTACAAAACTGCCGAGCTTGATGATGTCTTGCAGGTTGGAACCGGCGACCACTTTGGTCATCAGCGCCAATACACCGTACGGGGTCAGCTTCATCACCAACCGCACCAGGCGCATCACCCAGGCTTGCAGGGTGTCGATGGCGTTGATCACTTTCTGACCTTTTTCGACGTCATCCTTGAGCAATTGCAGGGCTGCGACGCCAAGGAACGCCGCAAAAATCACCACGCTGATGATCGAGGTCGGTTTGGCCCGGGCCAAGTCTGCAAACGGGTTTTGCGGAATGAACGAGAGCAACAGCTGCGGTACGTTCAGGTCGGCGACCTTGCCGGCGTAATCGGTCTGGATGGTTTGCAGGCGCGCCATTTCTTGCGTGCCGGCGATCAGGCCTTCGGCGGTCAGGCCAAACAGGTTGGTCAAACCGATGCCGATCAGCGCCGCAATCGCGGTGGTGAACAGCAGCGTGCCGATGGTCAGGAAGCTGATCTTGCCCAGCGATGATGCGTTGTGCAGACGGGCCACGGCGCTGAGGATCGAGGCGAACACCAGCGGGATCACGATCATTTGCAGCAGCTGCACATAACCGTTGCCGACCAGATCGATCCAGCCGATCGAGGCTTTCAGTACCGGATTGCCGGCACCGTAAACGGTGTGCAACGACACACCGAACACCACGCCCAGCACCAGCGCGAGCAAGACTTTTTTTGCCAGGCTCCAAGTGGTGTGACGGGTTTGTGCCAGCCCGAAGAGCAGGGCGAGGAACACCAGCAGATTGAGAATCAGCGGCAGATTCATAAGGACTCCAATAAGACTTGTGCTGGCTGCCTTCCCGGGCAGCTGCGAACCGGGAATCCTAACAGTTTGATATCTAATGAATTAATACCGAAAACAGAGGTTAACTGTCGTTTTTGGAATAAGCCGGTGTCGCTGTCAGGGATGCAGTTGGCGCGATGGGTACGGTAGCGGTCGCTGACAGACGAGGACTGTCACACTTATTTGTTAGCGTCGATGTCTTTCACATTCAGGGAGAGTCGTCGATGAAATTCATACCAAAAATACTGGCTGCAGCAATTTGCCTGGGCCTTGCCGGCCAGGTTTTCGCGACCGATTTGAAACACTGGCCTGCCGATCAGGCCAAGGCGCTGGACGCAATGATTGCCGCCAACGCCAACAAAGGTAACTACGCGGTGTTCGACATGGACAACACCAGTTACCGCTACGATCTGGAAGAGTCGTTGCTGCCGTACATGGAGAACAAGGGCCTGATCACCCGCGAGAAACTCGACCCCTCCCTGAAACTGATGCCCTTCAAAGACACTGCCGATCACAAGGAAAGCCTGTTCAGTTACTACTATCGCCTCTGCGAAGTCGACGACATGGTCTGCTATCCATGGGTCGCCCAAGTGTTCTCCGGCTTTACCCTCAAAGAACTCAAAGGCTATGTCGACGAGATGATGGCGTCCGGCAAACCGGTGCCGGCGACTTATTACGAAGGCGACGTGGTCAAGAATCTCGACGTCAACCCGCCGAAAATCTTCACTGGTCAGAAAGAGCTGTACAACAAGCTGATGGAGAACGGCATCGAGGTCTACGTAATGACCGCCGCCTCTGAAGAACTGGTGCGCATGGTCGCTTCCGATCCGAAGTACGGCTACAACGTCAAACCGCAGAACGTGATCGGCGTGAGCCTTCTGCTCAAGGACCCCAAGTCCGGCGAGTTGACCACTGCGCGCAAACAGATCACCGCGGGCAAATACGACGAGAAGGCTAACCTTGGTCTTGAACTGACCCCATACCTGTGGACCCCGGCAACCTGGATGGCCGGCAAGCAAGCCGCGATCCTGACCTACATCGATCAGTGGAAAAAGCCGGTGCTGGTCGGCGGCGACACCCCGAGCAGTGACGGTTACATGCTGTTCCATAGCGTCGACGTGAAAAAGGGCGGCATCCACTTGTGGGTCAACCGCAAAGACAAATACATGACCCAGATTAACGGCATGATGGCCACAAACGCTGCGGCCCAGGCCAAGGAAGGACTGGAAGTTACGGCGGACAAGAACTGGGTGATCGTCAAGCCTGAGGAAATTCAATAACACCGACGATGGGGCCGTTATGTTCAACCATTAAATCGGTCAGACAAAAAAATGCCCCGCACTTGGCGGGGCATTTTTATTTCTACGACTGACGTTTACAGACCGTCGAGCATCGCCTTGTTACGCACGGCACCCTTGTCGGCGCTGGTCGCCAGCAGGGCGTAGGCTTTCAGGGCGGTGGTGACCTTGCGTGGACGTTTTTCCACAGGCTTCCAGCCTTTTTGATCCTGCTCGGCACGGCGCCCGGCCAGTTCTTCGTCGCTGACCAACAGGTTGATCGAACGGTTCGGAATGTCGATCAGCACCTTGTCGCCGTCCTGCACCAGACCAATCGCGCCGCCAGCAGCGGCTTCTGGCGAAGCGTGGCCGATGGACAGGCCCGAAGTGCCGCCAGAGAAGCGACCGTCGGTGAGCAGGGCGCAGGCTTTGCCCAGACCTTTGGATTTCAGGTAGGACGTCGGGTAAAGCATTTCCTGCATGCCTGGGCCGCCTTTCGGGCCTTCGTAACGAATGATCACGATGTCGCCGGCCTTCACTTCGTCAGCGAGGATGCCGCGCACGGCGCTGTCCTGGCTTTCGAAGATCTTCGCGTTGCCTTCGAAGACGTGGATCGATTCGTCGACGCCTGCGGTTTTCACCACACAGCCATCGAGCGCGATGTTGCCGTACAGGACGGCCAGGCCGCCTTCTTTCGAGTAAGCGTGTTCAACGCTACGGATACAGCCGTTTTCACGGTCGTCATCCAGGGTTTCCCAGCGGGTCGACTGGCTGAACGCGGTTTGCGTCGGAATACCTGCCGGGCCGGCCTTGAAGAAGTGATGCACCGCTTCATCGTTGGTCTGGGTGATGTCCCACTTGGCAATACCTTCAGCCAGGGTCTTGCTGTGCACGGTCGGCAGGTCGGTGTGCAGCAAACCGCCACGGGCCAGCGAGCCAAGGATGCTGAAGATCCCGCCGGCACGGTGCACGTCTTCCATGTGGTACTTCTGGATGTTCGGCGCGACCTTGCACAGTTGCGGAACGTGACGGGACAGACGGTCGATGTCGCGCAGGTCGAAATCGATCTCGGCTTCCTGGGCCGCGGCCAGCAAGTGCAGGATGGTGTTGGTGGAGCCGCCCATGGCGATGTCCAGCGTCATGGCGTTTTCGAACGCCTTGAAGTTGGCAATGTTGCGCGGCAAGACCGATTCGTCGTTCTCGCCGTAGTAACGCTTGCACAACTCGACGATGGTGCGACCGGCTTGCAGGAACAACTGCTCGCGGTCGCTGTGGGTGGCCAGGGTCGAACCGTTGCCCGGCAATGCCAGACCCAGGGCTTCGACCAGGCAGTTCATCGAGTTGGCGGTGAACATGCCGGAGCACGAACCGCACGTCGGGCAGGCGCTGCGCTCGTACTCAGCGACTTTCTCGTCAGAAGCGCTGGAGTCGGCGGCGATCACCATGGCATCGACGAGGTCGAGACCGTGGCTGGCCAGTTTGGTCTTGCCGGCTTCCATCGGGCCGCCGGAAACGAAGATCACCGGGATGTTCAGGCGCAGAGAGGCCATCAACATGCCAGGGGTGATCTTGTCGCAGTTGGAAATGCAGACGATGGCGTCGGCGCAGTGGGCGTTGACCATGTACTCGACGGAGTCGGCGATGATCTCGCGGCTCGGCAGCGAATACAGCATGCCGTCATGACCCATGGCGATGCCGTCATCGACAGCGATGGTGTTGAATTCTTTGGCGACACCGCCAGCGCGTTCGATTTCGCGGGCGACCAGTTGACCCAGGTCCTTGAGGTGGACATGACCAGGTACGAACTGGGTGAAGGAGTTTGCAATGGCGATGATCGGCTTTTTGAAGTCGTCATCTTTCATCCCCGTGGCGCGCCACAATGCGCGGGCACCGGCCATGTTGCGGCCATGGGTGGATGTTTTCGAGCGGTAATCAGGCATGAAGCACTCCGGGCGGCTAATCAGGTATCAAAAGGGAAGTGAGCTTCTATTGACGTCTGGAACACTCAGAAATGGCCGTGTGTCCGGAAGTTGCCGATAACTTTGCGGGATCGCCGCGCGCTTCAGCTTGAGCTCATAAACCCGCCGGGGGATGACTGGCGATGAATGTCGCGATTCTACACGGCTGGCGTCAGGAGGGAATGCCGGCAAGCGTTGATCCCGTGCTGACGGAGCGGGCGAGATGACGACTGGCACGTATCACCCGGTATTGAGTGCCTGTTGCGTCTTGTAGTTGATGACTGCGTTCACCCCAAGCCCTGTAACGCTCAGTGCCAGGAAGCCAAGGGCCAGAGCCGTGGTCAGGTTTTCGGGCGTCAGGTTGATCACCGAGCTGATGACGCCGCCGAACATGAAAATCAGCATGGCCCCGACCGAAGTGGAGGCCCCGGCATTCTCTGGGTGAAGACTCATCGCTTTGGAATTGGCGATTGGCCTGGCGATGGTGGTGCCGACGGTGCAAACCAGCATCGAAATCAACACCGTCGCCGCTGAAAGACCGAAGTGGCGAGTCAGCCACAGCATGATTGCGCCTGACACGGCGATCAGGCCCAGGCCGATAATGATCTGGGTGTTGGCTTGCAGGTATCGATGCAGCACGCTGGCTAATACCCCGCCCAATACGTACGCGACGCCATACAGCAGCAACGCACAGGCGAACTCATACGGTGAGAGCGCCAGGCGTTCCATGAAAATGATGGGCGAAGAAACGATGAACGAAAAATGGCAGGCGAAGGCGAGCGCCGAAATCAACCAGTACCCCATGAAACGTCCATCCGAGCACAAGCGCCAATAAGCATTGAAAAACCCTGTGTGGGATGGCTTGCGCACTGGTGGAGTGTCCTTGAGTAGCCAATAGGCGCCGTACCCGGCAACACTCGACAGAGCAATGAATACATAGAAACTGCCTTGCCAGCCAAGGCACGATTGCAGCCAGGTCCCCAACAGGGGCGAAACTGAAATGAACACTCCGCCCCCTGTCACCATCCAGATCCTGATGCGCTCCCGTTCACGACCGACGAACAGATCCTGAATCAGTGCCTGCGACAATGAAAATGCCCCGCAACCCATTGCCTGAACCATGCGAAATCCCAGGAACCAGCGGTAGTCGCTGGCGAACACGCAGCCAACCGCTCCAATAGCCGCGACAGCCATGCCTCCCAGCAGCAGCGTCTTGCGTCCCCACACATCCGATATTGGCCCGACCAGCATCACAGACAGTGCCAGACTGATGGCAAACACGCTGACAGACAGGGAAATTCCGGACGGTGAGGTCTGAAAGTAATCAGCCAGATGGGGGAAGGACGGGAGCACGACGTCGAGGGGGAAGACACCCAGCAGCGTCATGGTCATCAACAGCGTGACGGTGGCCCGACGTTTCTTGACGCTGGCCGCATCGTTTCCTTTATTCATCAAGAAGCCCGGCGCGGGTAAAGAGTTTCCGATTGCAAGGCAGATCGAAGAACCCGGCTTTTTCCAAGGCGCCCAGGGTGGCGCTGGCCCCCGAGCGGACACGTTGCAGAGTGGCTTGCGCGTCGGACAGCCCTTCGATGATTTCCAGGCAGGCTGTCTCGCTGAGGCCGACAAAGCGAAGGCTCAACTTCAGCCAACGCTCATCGACTTCAAAGAAAACCCGAATGAGCTCCGGCAGCAGACTCGCGCAGAACATCCGTTGCGCGCTGTTCAAGTGCAGCCACAGATAATGGAAAACTTCGCAGAAATAGCGACTGTGTCGTGCCTCGTCGGCAAGGTGATCCCTGAGCATTTCCTGAACGCCATCCACCAAGGCGTCGCGACAGATGTCGAGCAGATCCTTGGCGATGATCGTCTCGGAGACGAAGCCGGCGAGGAACCAGGCCAGTGATTTGTGCCTGTCCGGTGTGCGCTCGAGCAGGGCCTGCAGTCGGATGATTCGCTGCGGCATGACGGGCCGATCGAACATGCCGTAGAACGCGGCAATCTGTTCGGCGAGGCTATTGGAAACGAGGGCGTGATACCCCTCGTCGGTGTAGAGCTGCAATGCGGCGTTTTTCATCCGCCGGGGAATGCACACACCGAGGTCGTCATGGACGATGGTTTCGACAGATCGATTGACGATGCGGTGTTCGAGCAGGGTGGTGTAGTCGAGGAAGTACACCAGATGATTGGCCGATAATCGATGAGTGATCGCCCGCCCTGCGGTTTTGACGGACGGGTGATTCAAATAAGACAGGAAGGCCGGCGGGAACCAATGCCGGGTTTGCAGTTGCTGCTCAATCTCCGGCGGCAATAAATAGGTGTGCTTACTGGTTCGAACTGCGGCGCGGTTATCCCAGTCGCCGAGGGTGAAGCGATCAGCCCAGCCGGTGGGAAGTGTTGCCTGTTCATGGCGCGAGTCGGTCATGATGGCGAGTCCTGACGGCTCAGCAGCGCTTTCAATTCCTTGCACAGCGCCTCCCCGTCGCTCTTGCCACAACCGACAAAAAACAAGGGCTGTTCGGGGTTGTCATTGAGTCCCAGCAGTGTTTCAACCTGATCGTCCGTCAGCGCTCCGGTCAGCCAAGTGTTCAGGCCCAGCGAGGTGGCCACCAGCTGGAAGGTCTGGGAAATATGCCCGGCTTCAACGTAGGCCATTCGATAGGCACGCGAGTGTTCATATTTCCACCACAACTTGTCGAACCGACTGGTGATGAACAGACCCACTGGCAGGTTATTAATGAAGTGTTGCCCGCACAGCAATTGCCCCAACGGTCGGCCGGGCAGTGGATTGACGAATCTCAGCGCATGTCCGGTTGGAAGGTAGGCATAGAGCCCGGGATTCAGGCCAATGACATTCTGTACCAGCAGGAAACCTTCGCAGGCGTTGAGCCCACCCCCGGATGGACTGGTACGTCGGGCGCCCAGCCCTTCGACACAGTTTTCATCGATGGTATCTTCACGTTCTCGCAGGTAGCCCAGGGACAGGTATAGCAGCGTGCTGACCACCTCAAGTGAGAGGGCATCCCCGGTGAAGGTACGGCAGGTTTTCCGATCGATCAGGGTGTTTGCCAGAGAGCCTTCCGGCAGGCATGAAGGTTTCGGCAGCTCAATCAGTTCGCCTGCCAGACGTTCGACAAGCCTGTTGTCGGGAGCCGGTGTGGCCAACACTTCGCTGCAATGGTCCAGATACTCTCTGGACCATTCATGAATATTTTGTGGAGTATGTTTGCAGGGAATGTTCTTGGTGCCGATATGGAATATTTTCGACAGTTCATCCCAGCCCCATTCAATAATGGCGGGTGTTGAAAGTGTAAGTATTCCTGCGTCAAGAAGTTGTGTGTCTATTCTGTTGCTGCTATTGAATTTGCCCGGATTGCTGATAAGTTCTGCAAGTCGGGTTGAATGCTCAAGATCCAGTTCGTATTGTTTGTGGTTTTTGTAGTCCCAAACTATTTGTCCGGGCGTGCGCGGGAGTATGAAGAGATGAGGGTTTATCTGCATGATAGGCGTTTTGCTCTGGAGTTTTTCATAAAGAACGCTGGGTAGCCGGCACTCCCCAGCGCTTCATTTACTTAGCGGTTTTTTGGGGCAACCAGAAAAGACAGATTGGCGATGCTGTTAGCTTCCAGAGTAATTGCTTTCATGTTTTGAATTCCTTGTCATTGATAGTGAGTGTCACTTCTGTGTGACAACTTAATCATAGTTGTTAATGAGTCCTTATCAAGGGGAGATTGAGTAGGAAGGTTCTAGTAGTTTTGTCAGATCAGTCGCGGGTAAGGCGGGATTTTGTAAGGCGTATTCTCTGAAATAAAAAATGCGGAGAAACGTCCTGCAAGTCGCACGGATTGCAAGTGTAGGAAGTTGTAAGTTTGAATATCGAATAATAGAACGGGGAACCGAGTGGTTCCCCGTCAAACCGGCCTTATCAGCTGTTTGGCAGCAGGCGGCAGGTGATGCTTTTGATGTAGCGGGTTTCGGCGATGGCCGGGTGAACCGGGTGGTCCGGACCCTGAGCGCCACGCTCCAGCAGCTGGATGTTGCGGTCCAGGTGGCGGGCGCTGGTCAGCAGGATGTTTTGCAGGTCGTCTTCGGGCAGGTGCATCGAGCACGAAGCGCTCACCAGGATGCCGTCCTTGCTGAGCAGGCGCATGGCTTGCTCGTTCAGGCGACGATAGGCGCCTTCGCCATTTTTCATGTCTTTCTTGCGCTTGATGAATGCCGGAGGGTCGGCCACGATCACGTCGAAACGCTCTTCGCTGGCTTTCAACTCTTTCAGGGCTTCGAACACGTCGCCTTCAATGCAGGTCATTTTGTCGGCGAAACCGTTCAGCGCGGCGTTGCGCTCGACGCCGTCGAGGGCGAAGGCTGACGCATCGACGCAGAACACTTCACTGGCGCCGAACGCGGCCGCTTGCACGCCCCATCCGCCGATGTAGCTGTAGAGGTCCAGCACGCGTTTGCCTTTGGCATACGGGGCCAGGCGAGCGCGGTTCATGCGGTGGTCGTAGAACCAGCCGGTTTTCTGGCCTTGCATGACCGGCGCTTCGAATTTCACGCCGTTTTCTTCCAGCGCCACCCACTCCGGCACCAGACCGAACACGGTTTCGACGTAGCGGTTGAGGCCTTCGGCATCACGGGCAGCGGAGTCGTTCTTGAACAGAATGCCGCTTGGCTTGAGCACTTGGGTCAACGCGGCGATCACGTCTTCTTTATGAGCTTCCATGGTCGCCGAGGCGATCTGCACCACGAGGATGTCGCCAAAACGGTCGACCACCAGACCCGGCAGCAGGTCGGAATCACCGTAGACGAGGCGATAGAACGGCTTGTCAAACAGACGATCGCGCAGCGACAGGGCGACGTTGATACGGTGAACGAGCAACGACTTGTCCAGCGGCAACTTGATGTCACGCGACAGCAGACGGGCGCAGATCAGGTTGTTCGGGCTCATGGCCACGATGCCCAGCGGCTTGCCGCCGGCTGCTTCGAGGATCGCCTGATCGCCGGCCTTGAAACCGTGCAAAGGCGTGGCGGCTACATCGATTTCGTTGCTGTAGACCCACAAGTGGCCGTTGCGCAGGCGACGGTCGGCGTTGGCTTTGAGGCGCAGGCTAGGCAGGGACATGACGTCGCTCCGGAAAAAAGAGCGGGAGTATAGCGTGTTGCGCAAGGCCACGGTTTGGCGGATGGACATGCGGTGAAGGTCGCGGCTGAAGATGAAACTTCAACAGATGGACCGTCCAAGGTGTCGGATCCAACTTTTAGAAGCTAGAATCTGCGCCTGGCCCAGAGTGTGTACTTATGTCCCAAGAGCTGACTACCGAACAGATCCAACAGTCCCTGCAAGGCATCAGCGTGCCCGCACAGCCGCAAATCATGGTGGATTTGCAGATGGAGCAGTACATGCCCGATCCGGATCTGGAGGTGATTGCGAAGCTGATCTCCCAGGACCCCGGCCTCTCTGGCGCCTTGCTGAAGATCGTCAACTCGCCGTATTACGGCTTGAGCAACAAGATCACCTCGATCCAGCGTGCGGTGAACCTGCTGGGCAGTCGTTCAATCATCAACCTGATCAACGCGCAGTCGATCAAGGGTGAGATGAATGACGACACCATCGTTACCTTGAACCGTTTCTGGGACACGGCTCAAGACGTGGCGATGACCTGCCTGACGCTGGCCAAGCGCATTGGTGCGCAGGCCGGCGATGAAGCGTATGCCCTGGGGTTGTTCCACGATTGTGGCGTGCCGTTGATGCTTCAGCGTTTCCCTGAGTACATGACCGTGCTCGAACAGGCTTACGCCAATGCCGGCCCTGAGTGCCGAGTGGTGGACACCGAGAACCGGGTGTTCAACACCAACCACGCCGTGGTCGGCTACTACACTGCCAAGTCCTGGCGTCTGCCGGACCATGTGACCGCCGCTATCGCCAATCACCACAACGCGTTGGCGATCTTCAGCGATGAGTCGTCGCGCAATGCCCAGCTCAAGAACCTGCTGGCGATCCTGAAGATGGCCGAGCACATTTGTGCGTCCTACCGGGTGTTGGGCAACCAGACCGAAGACCACGAATGGAACAGCATCGGGCATCTGGTGCTCGACTATGTCGGCCTCTCGGACTACGACTTCGAGACGCTCAAGCAAACGATTCGCGACCTTGGCACTCACCGCTGAGTGTTGGATACCCTGATTCGAGTGCGCCATGCCTGAACTGCCAGAAGTCGAAACCACCCGCCGCGGGATTGCGCCGTACCTGGAAGGCCAGCGGGTCTGCCGGGTGATCGTGCGTGACCGGCGTTTGCGCTGGCCGATTCCCGAAGACCTCGATGTGCGCTTGTCCGGGCAGCGCATCGTGCTGGTGGAACGGCGTGCCAAGTACCTGCTGATCAATGCCGAAGTCGGCACACTGATCAGCCATTTGGGCATGTCGGGGAATTTACGCTTGGTGGAAGCCGGACTGCCGGCGGCCAAGCACGAGCATGTGGATATCGAGCTGGAGTCCGGGCTGGCGCTGCGTTACACCGACCCGCGCCGGTTTGGCGCAATGCTCTGGAGCCTCGACCCGCTTAACCACGAATTGTTGATTCGCCTGGGGCCGGAGCCGTTGACCGACCTGTTCGACGGTGAACGCCTGTTCCAGCAGTCGCGCGGGCGATCCATGGCGGTCAAGCCGTTCATCATGGATAACGCAGTGGTGGTAGGTGTCGGCAATATCTACGCGACTGAAGCGCTGTTCGCCGCCGGCATCGATCCGCGCCGCGAAGCCAAAAGCATCTCCCGGGCGCGATATTTGAAACTGGCGATCGAGATCAAACGCATCCTCGCCGCGGCCATCGAGCGTGGTGGCACCACCCTGCGCGACTTTATCGGGGGTGACGGTCAGCCGGGTTACTTCCAGCAGGAACTGTTTGTGTACGGTCGAGGCCATGAGCCCTGCAAGGTTTGCGGCACAGAACTGCGGGATGTGAAGCTAGGCCAGCGCGCCAGCGTCTTTTGCCCACGCTGTCAGAGCTGAAAAACCCCACGGTCTATAGTCAGTGTTCTCACTGCCTTGCATAAGGACCGTGCCATGAGTCTTTTTCGAACCCTTGCCGTTGTTTTGCTGCTGGGCGTGGGTACCTCCGCGCTGGCGTCCAGCAGTGGCAGTGGCGATCCGCTCTACACCATCCACAATCCTCCGGCGTACGCCATGATCGGTGATTTGCTGATTGCCCGACCTTTGTTGGTCGTCGCGACGGTGATCGGTGCGGGCGTGTTTGTGGTGTCTTTGCCGTTTACCGCGCTGGGTGGCGGGGTGGGCGATGCGGGACAGGCGTTGGTCGTTGATCCGGCGAAAGCCGCGTTCGTGCGCTGCCTGGGGTGTATCGGGGAGGGGTTTGAGCAGCAGGAATGAAGGCTGTGGGTTTTTCCGTGTGGCTGATGGCCTCATCGTCGGAACGCCGCCCGGAGCAAGCTCGGCTCCTACATCTATGGTTACCCCCTTTTCTGCAATACTGTTTTTGATGTCGTGTTTGGCTTGCTTTCATCTATCCGGCGTCTGAGTGGGGCTGTCACCCCGCGCCTCGATGAGAATCGATGCCCAACGACCCTAATTAGTTGAACGGCCTTACAGCCGTGTAGGAGCTCAGGGTTGTCGTCAGGCCGGTTGGCCGTTCACGTCATCAGTTATCCAGCATCGCAAAACCAGGTGTGATCGGGCCGACACACGGCATGGTCATCAAACGAGCCGCCAGATCATCTTCAGCGGCCCGGCATTCCACCTCCTTGTCCAGCGCTTTGACCTTCCCATCCAGATAGTTGAAGTGCTCATGCAGCCCCATCAGAATTTTTTTGATGGAGCCGGAAAATGAACTCATCTCAAGCAACGCTGGAAGTTCTTTGATGGATTTGAAGCCGGGAGCCAGGCTGATACCCACCTCCAGCAGGGCTGCATGAATCCGATTGACGGTGGCGGTACGGTCTTTGATGAAGGCATCGCGGGTGGAGTTGAGCATCGCCAGCGCCTGCTGAGCCTGGGTTTTGGGGGGCACGAAGCGCATTGTGGGGCGAGACGCCGCCTCGCAGATCGCTTCGGCATCAGCGAAGTCGTTCTTGTTGCTTTTCACGTAAGGGCGTACCAGATGTGGCGCAATAAGCTTGGGCGTATGCCCCAGCTTGGCGACCTCCTGTGCCATGAAGTGGGCGCCGCCACAGGCTTCCATCACGACGGTGCAGGGTTCCAGTTTCGCCAGATATTGGGTGAGCGCTGCCCGCGTAAACTTTTTGCGGTGAACCTCGTGGCCGCGATCATCTTGGGCATGCAGATGAAAGGAGTGTTTTCCGAGGTCGATGGCGGCAATAGCTACGTTGTTCATGGCAATGATCTCCGATGAGCCCCCTGTGAAAGCTTAGTGGGCGATCACAGGGGGCAGCGGGGGTAGCCATTTCATTAGTTGATCGCGTGAATCTGTAGGAGCCGAGCTTGCTCGCGATGGCGGCATGGCAGGCAGAAAAAATCTCAAGCCTTGCCAGTAATCTTCCGGTACTTCTCCATCAACTCGTCTTCAGTCTCCGGATGCGCTTCGTCCAGCGGAATGCAATCCACCGGGCACACTTGCTGGCACTGAGGTTCGTCGTAGTGGCCGACGCACTGTGTGCACAGGTTCGGGTCGATCACGTAGATCTCTTCGCCTTGGGAAATAGCGGCGTTCGGGCACTCGGGTTCGCAGACGTCGCAGTTGATGCAATCGTCGGTGATGATCAGGGACATGCTAACTCCAGCCAGGGCGACAGGCCCGGGCGCAATAAACCAATGCGCACAATTGTGCCGCATTGGCGCCCGCAGTGCACGCAGGCGCCGATTCAGCGGTCGTTACTTCTTGAAGCGCTCGGTGAGGGCATCCGCCACCGCAGGGTGGACGAACTTGGTGATATCGCCGCCAAGCGCTGCGATTTCACGGACCAGCGTCGAGGAAATGAACGAATAACGCTCGGACGGTGTAAGAAACAGGCTTTCTACATCCGGCGCCAGTTGACGGTTCATGTTGGCCAGCTGGAATTCGTATTCAAAGTCCGACACCGCGCGCAAGCCACGCAGGAACACGTTGGCGTTCTTCTCTTTGGCGAAGTGCGCGAGCAGCGTCGAGAAGCCGACGACTTCAACGTTCGGCAGGTGTTTTGTGACCTCGCGGGCCAGCTCCACACGTTGCTCCAGAGGAAACAACGGGTTTTTCTTCGGGCTGGCGGCGACGGCAATGATGACATGATCGAACAGGCGCGCGGCGCGTTCGACCAAGTCGCCATGGCCCTTGGTAATAGGGTCGAAGGTACCTGGGTACAACACTCGGTTCATCGCGTCGTCCTGGCGGGAGTCCGTTGGGGAGTCGGATGGTATCGCAGCCTTCCCGGTCGGCCAAGTCGCCTGTTGGGTAAGAAAGCACTATAGACGATACGAATATTCTCCATTCTTATGGGTTTTTCAAACGTTCGGCCAGCGAAGTGGCCAATTGCGCTGTCAGCCCATAGACCGACAATTGCGGGTTCGCACCAATGCTGGTGGGAAACAGTGAGCCATCATGGATCGACAGATTGCTCAGCTGATGATGACGGCCAAGGCTGTCGGTCACGGCGTTTTTCGGGTCTTCGCCCATCGCGCAACCGCCCATCACATGGGCACTGCCCAGGCGTGTGCGATACAGCTCAAGACTCAAGCCATCGATCAGCGTGCGTGCTTCAGCCAGGGTTTTCACGTAGCGAGCGTCGGCGTGCATGGGCATGACCGCACTGGCGCCGCCGGCAAACTGGATCTCGGCCATGCTGTGAAAGGCTCGGCGCAGGCCCTCCCAGGCATAGGGCGAGACCTGATAGTCGAGCACCGGCGTATTGTCGCCGCGCAGCTCGACGCTACCGCCGGTGCTCTCTGGATGAAAACCGTCGCGCAACAGCGCCAGCATCGCATGGGTATGGGGCAGGTGCTCCATGTGCTGGGCGTTTTCCGTGCCGAAACCACCGAGCAGGGTCGTCGCCAGTGCCGGGTGCAGTGGCGGGACTTCAAGTTTGTAGGACATCTTGCCGGTGGTGCCGTCCTGCCATTGGAAATGGTCGGAATAGATCGACTGGGGCGCGCCGTAGAACGGGTTGACCACCTCGTCGAACAAGGCAGCGGACATGTTCACCAAATGCAAAAACGTTCGTTTGCCCAGGCGTTTATGGGGATCGGGCGCGTCGGAACGCAGGAGCAGCGCCGGGCTGTTGATGCCGCCGCCGGCCAATACGTAATGCCGCGCCTTGACCGTGATCGTGCGTCCGGTCGGCGCAACGCAACGGTCATCCATCGCTACGCATTGCAAGCCGGTGACTTTGCCATCCTTGATCGACAGCTGTTGCGCGCGGGCCAGGTACAACAGCTCGCCACCTTTTTCCAGCGTGGCGGGAATGGTCGTGACCAGCATCGATTGCTTGGCGTTGGTCGGGCAGCCCATGCCGCAATAGCCCAGGTTCCAGCAGCCACGCACGTTGCGCGGAATGACGTGCCAGCTGTAGCCGAGCTTTTCACAGCCTTTGCGGATCACGTCGTTGTTGGCGTTGGGCGGCACCCTCCACGGCGCGACACCGAGACGTTGTTCCATTTTCTCGAACCACGGCGCCATTTCGGCGGGGGAGTGGCCTTTGACATCGTGCTCCTTGGCCCAGTGTTCGAGCGTCGGGGTCGGCGTGCGAAAGCTCGACGTCCAGTTGATCAGCGTGGTGCCGCCCACGGCCCGGCCCTGGAGGATCGTGATCGCGCCATCCTTGCTCATGCGCCCGATGCCTTCCTGATAGAGGCTGGTGTAGGCCTGGTCTTCGAGCATCTTGAAGTCGCTGCTGGTCTTGAGCGGGCCTTCTTCGATCAGCAGCACTTTGTAACCGGCTGCACTGAGGATTTCAGCCGTGGTACCGCCGCCGGCACCGCTGCCGATGATCGCCACGTCCGCTTCGAGGGTCAGGTCTTGGGTCAGTTGCGAGCCATTGTAGGTTTTCCAGCCACGGGACAGGCCTTCTCGGAACGGATCGGGTACAGGCATCTTCAAGTTCTCTTTTTATTTTGTTTTTGGTGGTGAGGCGACTGGCGCCATCGTCGGAATGCCGCCCAGACCAAGCCCGGCTCCCACAGGATTTGAGGTGGGCCACCCTTTTATGAACGACTCAAACCCCTGTGGGAGCCGGGCTTGGTCTGGGCGGCATTCCGACGATGGGGGCGCCTCGATCTCAAACGGTAGGCGGCCCGGGATATCCGCAATGCACCCACGACTCCGCCCGGCTGTACCACGCCATCATCACCAGTTGCAGCAATGAGCTATGCCCCATGCGCAACAAGCTCAACGAGCTGTTTTCCCAGCGATCAAGAAAATGCCGGATCTCTTCGCTGCTGGCGTTTTCCCAGCTGCCCCAGATGCCGGTCAGCGGGCCGCGCGTCACCGTCATTCCCAGCACATCGAACAATTGCTGGGTCAGCTTGAGCATTTCCGGCGACAGGTGATTCAAGGCGTTATCCAGGCAGTGCAAGGTCTCGTCGACCGATGCCGGCATCTTTCCGGCGGCGACGCTGCCCTCGAGCATCACCGGGATCAGTGCGCGCAAAAACAGCAGGTCGCCGCTGCGCAGGATCACGAAGCCGTTCGCCGCAACACTCGACGAGCAGCCGGTGAGGCTCGCACCCAGTCCGGCGGTGGCGAGAAAGGCGGTGGCGCCGAGGCTGAATTTCAGCAGGCCGCGCCGTGACAGCGCGGGTGTATCGGTCAGGCTTGGGCTCATTATTGTTTTTACCCGGTGGTGGCGATCGTTAGCGGATGAACAGTTTCTGGATCAGTTTTTGAATGGACTTTCCGTACGGCGGGTAGATCAGTTTTGCTGCGTTGAACCGCTGCTTGATCAGTACACCTTTGGCCTTACTGAAGGTCAGGAAGCCTTCGTGGCCGTGGTAATGGCCCATGCCCGAAGCGCCGATACCGCCAAACGGCATGTCGTCTTGGGCGACATGGAGCAGGGTGTCATTGAGGCAAACCCCGCCGGAATGGGTTTCGTGGAGCACACGGTTTTGTTCACGCTT
The DNA here is from genome assembly GCF_002000165.1 of Pseudomonas sp. C9. Taxonomy (NCBI): domain Bacteria; kingdom Pseudomonadati; phylum Pseudomonadota; class Gammaproteobacteria; order Pseudomonadales; family Pseudomonadaceae; genus Pseudomonas; species Pseudomonas sp. C9. The sequence continues at coordinate 2,927,757 of NZ_MPAK01000001.1, forward strand.
GTCGTAGCCGAAGTAGTACAGAGCCAGTGGGCGAGGGCGTTGGTTGATGTAGGCAAACGCCTCGTCCAGATGCTTGTACGGCACGATCGGCAGCAGCGGGCCGAAGATTTCGTCCTGCATCACCGTCATGTCGTCGGTGACATTGAGCAGCAGGCTGTGGCTCATGCGACGGCCCTGACCTTGATCGAACAGCGGGATCAGCAGCGCACCTTTGCTGGTGGCATCGCTGACGTAGCCGTTGAGGCGCGCCAGTTGCCGCTCGTTGATGATGGCGGTGTAGTCCGGGTTGTCAGCCAGTGTCGGATAAAAACCGCGAACCACCTGGCGATAGGCTTCGACAAACCCGCCCACGCGGTCTTCCGGCACCAGTACGTAGTCCGGGGCCACGCAGGTTTGCCCGGCGTTCAGGGTTTTGCCGAAGGCGATGCGTTCGGCGGCGTCTTTGAGGGGCACGTCGTGGGACACGATGGCCGGGGACTTGCCGCCGAGTTCCAAGGTGACCGGGGTGAGGTTCTCGGCCGCCGCACGCATCACGTGTTTGCCGATGCTGGTGGCACCGGTGAACAGCAGGTGATCGAAACGCAGGCGGGAGAATGCGACGCCGACATCGGCTTCGCCCAGCACCACGCAGACCAGGTCCTGAGGGAAGATCCGGGCGAACAGTTCCTTGAGCAGTGCACCGGTGGCGGGGGTTGATTCGCTGAGTTTGAGCATCACTCGGTTACCGGCCGACAGCGCGCCTACCAATGGACCGATGGCCAGGTACAACGGGTAGTTCCAGGGCACGATCACACCCACCACGCCCAGCGGTTGGTACACCACTTTGGCCGCCGCCGGCTGGAAAGCGATGCCCACTTTACGTCGCGAGGCCTTCATCCAGCCCTTGAGGTGCTGGCTGGCGTAATGGATGCCGTGAAGGCTGGGCATCAGTTCAGCGAGCAGGGTTTCGTCAGCGCTGCGGTGGCTGAAATCCTGGCTGATGGCCTCGATCAAGGCCTGACGTTCGCTGCTCAACAGATCGCGCAGGGCCTTCAGCCATTGCTGGCGCTGGGCGGCCGGCGGCATCGGGTTGGCGGCGTAAGCTGCGCGTTGCGCGTCGAACAGTGCCTGCATTTCTTCCAGAGGCTGATTCGAGCTCTGGAGGTAGGCGATGTCAGCAGTCATGATCGGCTCCGGATTTATTGTAGTGAGGCACTTTTTATTGTAGTGAGGCACTTTTTAGAGTCTATGCTCTATAAAGTCAAATGACATCTTGCGCGGGGTTGTTTCATCCGCTTGCGGATAGGTCGTAAGATGCCCGTCATCGCACTCTGAATTAAAGCTCAAGCCATGGCCCCTCGGATCAAAACCAGCGAGCGCATCGTGCAGAACAGCCTGGAGCTGTTCAATCAGCAGGGTGAGCGCAGCATCAGCACCAACCACATTGCCGCCCACATGGAAATTTCACCGGGCAACCTGTACTACCACTTCCCCAACAAGCAGGCGATCATCGCCGTGTTGTTCAGTGAGTACGAAAGCCTGGTGGACAGCTTCCTGCGCCCCCCTCAGGGTCGCGCGTCTACGGTCGAGGACAAGCGCTTCTACCTTCAGGAGCTGCTGGCGGCCATGTGGCGCTACCGGTTTTTGCATCGCGACCTCGAGCACTTGCTCGACAGCGATCCCGAACTGGCGGCCCGGTACCGACGGTTTTCCCAGCGCTGCCTGATTCATGGCACGCACATCTACGCGGCCTTCGTCGAGGCCGGCATCCTGCAAATGGACAAGGTTCAGATTGAGTCCCTGACGCTCAATGCGTGGATCATCCTGACGTCCTGGGTGCGGTTCCTGTGCACCACGCGGGAGAATTCCAACCACCTGAGCGAGCAGGCCATCAAACGGGGTGTGTATCAGGTGCTGGTGCTTGAGGCCGGGTTTGTCACGGATCAATCCCGCGACGCGGTCAATGCACTCTGCGAAGAGTTTTATGTGCCGTTGGCCCAGGCACTGGAAGAAGTGTAGTAGGACTCAATTCGACTTAATCACTGGAGCCCGTTATGCCCATTGCGCAACTGATCAGCCCGCAAGCACTGGACCTGAAAAAGGAGCAGTCGGGGCTGGTGATTCTGGATTGTCGTTTTGCCCTCGAAGACCCGGACTATGGCCAGCGTAGCTACGCCGAAGGGCACATCGCCGGGTCGAGCTTTGCCGATCTGGAACGTGATTTGAGTGGTGTTGTGGTCAAGGGGGTCACCGGGCGCCATCCCTTGCCCAAACCTGAAGACTTGATCGAACGCCTGCAAGCCTGGGGCATCAACGCTGACAGCGAAGTGGTTTTGTATGATGACGGTCCGGGTGCCTACGCGGCACGGGCCTGGTGGTTGCTGGCATGGCTGGGCAAGCGTGATGGCGTGTTCATTCTGGATGGCGGGCTCAAGGCCTGGCACGCGGCGGGGTTGCCGCTGAGCCTGGATGCGTGCGAGAGCAAGCGGGGCACCTTCACCGGTGTGCCGGACAACGCGTTGACCCTGAATGCGCAACAACTTCTGCAACGTCTCGGCCAGCCTGCGCTGACCTTGCTGGATGCCCGTGGCTTGCCGCGTTTCAAAGGCGAAGTTGAGCCTATCGATCCGATTGCCGGGCATATTCCGGGTGCGCAATGTGCAGCCTTTACCGACAACCTTGGCGCCGATGGGCGATTCCTGCCGGCGGATCAGCTCAAGCAGCGTTTTGCCGCAAAACTTGCCGATCGCTCGCCGAACGATCTGGTGGCGTACTGCGGTTCAGGCGTAACGGCGTGCCACAACCTGTTTGCGCTGTGCCTGGCGGGTTATCCGTTGGGGACGTTGTATGCCGGATCGTGGAGCGAGTGGATCAACGATCCTGCGCGGGGCATTGCTACCGGCGAATAAACGCAGCCTTACCCTGTGGAGTGAGCAGGCTCACTCCTAAGTAATGCTCATTTTCTGAGCGACTCCCGGGCACTGCGATACGCCCCCGGCCCCACCCCATAAACCTGCTTGAACTGCCGGCTCAGATGACTCTGGTCGGCAAATCCCAATTGCGTGGCCACTTCCAGCGGCAAACACCCGTTTTGTAACAGTGCCCTGGCCCGGGCGATGCGTTGTTGCATCAGCCAGGTGTGCGGCGGCATGCCGGTGGCTCGGCGGAACACCCGGGCAAAGTGAAACGGTGAAAGGTTCACCGCCGCCGCCAATTCCTCCAGTGACGGTGGTGCCGCCAACTGCGAATGCAGCAAATCCTTGGCCCGCGTCACCGCTCGATGCTCATTGCCGGGTTTGCCGGCAATCGGCACGGCCGCGTGTCGTTGCAGCAATAACAGCATCATTTCTCGCCAGACGGTTTGCTGTTGCAGGGCCGTGGATGGACTTTCCAGCAGACAATGCAGCTGGCAGAAACCCTTCACCAGGTCCGGGTCGCGATACAGCGTGGCGCCGAATGCCGGCAAGTGGTGGGTCGGCAATTCCAGCTCCGCCAGCAACGAAAGTAACTGGCTACTGTCCGGATAAAACGCCCGGTACAACCAGCCATCCTCCGTGCCTTTGTGGCCGGTGTGCAGTTCATCCGGGTTGATCAATACCAGCGTGCCACTGCCGGCCAGGTGTTCGGCTCCGCGATAGCGATAACGCTGGGCGCCGGCCATGATCATGCCGATCACATAACCCTCATGCACATGGGGTGCGAAGCGGTGCTCAATGTAGCGCGCGGACAACAACTCGACCCCGGCCAGCGGCGCGGTTTGCCAGAAGCGGATCGACTCGCCCTGATCGGCGTCCATGACCTATTCGCGCCCCACGGCGGCCAGCCACTGCGGGATGCGCCGTTCCAGGTAATAACCCGGTTGTCTGAACGAACCATCCACGAAACCAACATGCCCGCCCTTGGCCTGTAATTCGAGCAGTGTGCAGGCCGACAGTTCGTCGGCGTGGGGCAGGCTGTGGGGGAAAACAAAGGGATCGTCGGCCGCCTGAATAATCAGGGTCGGTGTGCGAATTTCCCCAAGGAAATAGCGGCTCGAGGCGCGGCGATAGTAATCCTCGGCATCGATATACCCGTTCAAGGGCGCCGTGACCCGGCCATCGAAATCCCAGAAGGTGCGCATGTTCTCCAGCGAACCCAACGCGGCCAGCGCCGCCAGGCCATCCTCGCGCCCGTCATGCTGGAACTGGCGCTGTTTGTTTTTGATGTAGGCGAGCATTTCGCGCATGAAGTGCGCCTGATAAACCTTGGAAAAGCCCTGGCCGATGCGATCTGCACATTGGTCGAGACGGAACGGCACCGAGACCGCCACTGCGCCGACCACGCCGCTGTCACTGCCGGACTCGCCCAAATGTTTAAGCAGGACATTACCGCCCAGGGAGTAGCCGACCGCGTACAGCGGCGCCAATGGACGTTTGGCCCGCAGGTGCCTGATGGTTTCGGCGAGGTCTTCACTGGCACCCGAATGGTAGCTGCGCGCCAACAGATTCGGCTCGCCGGAACAGCCACGCCAGTTCAGCGCGACACTGGCCCAGCCTTGGGTGGCAAGGGCCTTTTGCACGCCGGCCACATACGGTGAGTTCGATGAGCCCGTCAGGCCGTGCAACACCAGCACCAAGGGCGATGTCGCGCTGTGAGGGCCGTGCCAGTCGAGGTCGAGGAAGTCGCCGTCTTCGAGCCACAAGCGCTCGCGCTCGCGTTCAATATGCGTGGTTTTGCGCCAAAGCGGTCCCCACAAGGTTTGCAAGTGCGGGTTGCCCAGGCCCAAGGCGGGGGTAAAGCGTTCTGGCGGATGGGACACGATCACTCTCGATGCAGCGGTGCGCAACGTGTGCGCACCTTTTCAGGCCGGTCGATTAACCGGCGATCTCTGCCATACGTTGCCACAACGCGTAGTAGACCCGCCCGGATTTCTGTTCACGGTGCAGGCGCCAGTTGCCTGGCAAACCGAGGGACGACGGCGCGTTTTCGCTTTCAGTGTAGATCCAGGCTTCGTTGGCCAACCACTGACGCTCTTCCAGCAGCGTGCAAACGGAAGGCAGCAGGTCCTGGTTGAACGGCGGGTCGAGGAAGACCAGGTCGTACGCAGTCGCTGTCTGGGTTTCCAGATAGCGCAGGGCATCGGCAGTCTGAACGTGGCCGGTGGTGCAGCGCAGTGTGCCCAAGTGTTCCTTGATGCTGGAAACCGCAATGTTGCTGGCGTCCAGCGCCTGGCCCATGGCCGCGCCACGGGACAGGGCTTCTAGAAACAGTGCGCCGCTGCCGGCGAACGGGTCCAGCACCTTGGCGCCCGGGACATAAGGCGCGAGCCAGTTGAACAGGGTTTCACGCACCCGGTCCGGGGTCGGACGCAGGCCTGGGGCATCCGGGAAGCTCAGTTTGCGGCTGCCCCATTCGCCCCCGATGATGCGCAGTTGGTTCACGCCGTTATGGACGTTATGAACAGGTTTTTTTGGACGCGTGGCCATTAATGCTCCGGAACCCCGAGCGGTTGCTCGGCAGGTTTATCAGATGGGGCCGGTAACGGCTTTTGTGGCACGGTCGGGCCAGCGCTGACGATGACCATTTTGTCCGTGCTCAGGTGTTTGTTCAGTGCAGTCTTGACCTGTTCGATGGTCAGGCTCTGGGACTGACGCATGAAATCATTCAGATAACTGAGCGGCAGGTTGTAGAACCCCATGGCGCCCAACTGGCCGACGATATCGGCGTTGCTGGCGGTGGACAGCGGAAAGCTGCCGGCCAGTTCTCGCTTGGCGTCATCGAGTTCTTTCTGGGTCGGGCCGGTTTTAAGGTAGTCGGCCAGCACGTCTTGTACCAGCTTCAGCGTGCCTTCGCTCATCTCGGCGCGAGTTTGCAGGTTGATCATGAACGGGCCGCGCGCCTGCATCGGGGTGAAACCCGAGTACACGCCGTAGGCCAGGCCACGCTTCTCGCGGACTTCGCTCATCAGTCGGGTGCCGAAACCACCGCCGCCAAGGATCTGGTTGCCTAACGACAGAGCGGCGTAGTCCGGGTCGTCACGGTCGATGCCCAGTTGCGCGAGCATCAGGTTGGTTTGCTTGGACGGGAACTCGATGTGACCAATGCTGGCTTTGGGTTCTTCGGGCTGCGCGATTTTCGCCAGTGCCGGGCCTTTTGGCAGCGCGCTGGAGACTTGCGCGGCAATCGCTTCGGCCTCGGCGCGAGACAGGTCGCCCACCAGCGCAATCACCACGTTGCCCGCTGCGTAGGCTTTCTCATGGAACGCCTTCAGCTGAGCCTGCGTGATGGCGGGAACGGTTTTCGCCGTGCCGTCACTGGCGTGCGCGTAAGGATGATCACCGTACAAGCGGTTCATCAGCTCCAGACTCGCCAGTTTGCCGGGGTTTTGTTTCTGATACTCGAAGCCGGCCAGCATCTGATTCTTGATGCGTGCGAAGGAACCGGCGGGGAAGGTGGGTTTGCCGACCACTTCAGCGAACAGCTTCAGTGCCGGTTCGCGCTTGTCCTTGGCACTGAGGCTGCGCAAGGACGCGAGTGCCATGTCTTTGAACGCCCCGTTGCCAAAGTCCGCCCCCAGGCCTTCGAAGCCTTGCGCAATGGCGCCGACATCTTTCCCGGCTACCCCTTCGTTGAGCATCGCGTTGGTCAGCAGGGCCAGGCCCGGTGCATTGCCGTCCTGGCTGCTGCCGGCGGCGAAGATCAGGCGCAAGTCGAACATCGGCAGCTCGCGGGCTTCGACGAACAACACCTTGGCGCCTTCGGCGGTGTTCCAGGTCTGGACGTCGAGTGAGCGGTGGCTCGGTGCCTTGCCATCGAGTTCAGTCAGCGATTGCAACTTCTGGCTGGACTTGGCTTTGTCCAGGGCTTCGCTGGCCTTGGAGTCGCCGCTTCTGCTCAGGTAGAAGGCCGCGGAGCCGATCAGGGTGACAGCGATCAGGCCGATCAGGGCCAGGCGTGGTTTTTTACGCTCACTCATGAGTCGTCTCCAGTGGCAGGACATGGGCGACGCTGAGACGTTCGCGGGTGAAATACAGCTTGGCGGCTTTCTGGATGTCTTCTGGCGTTACGCTTTCCAGGTCGGCCAGTTCGGTGTCCATCAACTTCCATGACAGGCCGACGGTTTCCAGTTGACCGATGGACGTGGCCTGGCTGGTGATCGAATCACGTTCGTAGACCAGGCCGGCAATCACCTGAGCCCGCACGCGCTCCAGCTCTTCAGCGGACGGCGCAGTGGTTTTCAGCTGTTCGAGCAGTTTCCACAGACCGGCTTCGGCCTGGGCGATGGTTTTCTTTTTCTGTGAATTAGGGCTGGCCGACAAGGTGAACAGGCTGTCGCCGCGCGTGTAGGCGTCGTAACTCGACGAGCCGCCGGACACCAGCTCTTCGCCGCGTTCCAGTTGGGTCGGGATGCGGCCGCTGTAGCCGCCATCGAGCAGGGCCGCGATCAGGCGCAAGGCGTTCACCGAACGCTTGTCTTCGGCGGTGGCGATGCTCGGTACGTTGAAGCCCAGCATCAGGCTCGGCAGTTGGGTTTGCACATGCAGGGTGATCAGGCGTTCACCCGGCTCGGCCAGTTCCAGCGGGATTTTCGCCGGCGGTACGTCGCGCTTGGCGATCGGGCCAAAGTAGCGCTGGGCCAGGGCTTTGACCTCGTCTGGAGTCACGTCACCGACGACCACCAGCGTGGCGTTGTTCGGGGCGTACCAGGACTGGTACCAGTGGCGCAGTTCTTCGACTTTCATGCGATCCAGGTCAGCCATCCAGCCGATGGTCGGCGTGTGGTAACCGCTGGCGGGGTAAGCCATGGCCTTGAAGCGCTCGTAGGCTTTGGACATGGGCTTGTCGTCGGTACGCAGGCGACGTTCTTCTTTAATGACTTCGATTTCCCGGGCGAACTCGTCAGACGGCAGGCGCAGGCTGGCCATGCGGTCCGCTTCCAGTTCAAAGGCTACGCCCAGGCGGTCGCGGGCCAACACTTGGTAGTACGCGGTGAAATCGTCGCTGGTGAACGCGTTCTCTTCGGCGCCCAGGTCGCGCAGGATCAACGAAGCTTCGCCGGGGCCGACTTTCTCGCTGCCTTTGAACATCATGTGTTCGAGGGCATGGGACAGACCGGTCTGGCCCGGTGTTTCGTAGCTGGAACCGACCTTGTACCAGATCTGGGAAACCACCACCGGCGCGCGATGGTCCTCGCGCACGATCACTTTCAGACCGTTGTCGAGCGTGAATTCGTGGGTGGGTTGTGGATCGGCAGCCAAGGCTGACAGTGGCAGACAAACTGTGCTGAGCAGCAGGCCTGCAGCGCGGCGGGCTAGAGCATTCATTCGTTTTTTAAACCTGTTGGGCTGCCCGCTTGGTCTTAGCGTCAGCGGGCGAGAGGGTGCTAGGATAACGGTCCGTTTTACTGGCGGCCACGCCTATCAGGCCTTTGATCGGTCTGCAGGTTGTTTGGGTTTTCGGCTCGAGCGTTGAGTTTGTCAGCTAAACTCTGCGTTTTCGCCGACGATGCCGTTCCAGTCCTTCGAATTAGTCGACCTTTGGGGTGCGATTTGCACCCCGACAAAATGTTGCGCGTGAACAAGCTGGGTCAATCGCAGTCTGTTCTGCATCGAATATTTATTTGCCGGGGCGCCATTGGCGCGTCGCTACCGTGAGATAGCCGTCCTCCATGTTTGGTTCCAACGACGACAAGAAAGCCCCAGCTGCGGCTGGCGAGAAGAAAAGCCTGTTCGGATGGCTGCGCAAAAAGCCGCAGGAACCCGTCGTCGAACAGCCACAACCACTTCCTGAGCCCACGCCGGCGCCGGTTATAGAAGAAACACTCGCGCCGATCGTGTTGCCCGTCGCCGAACCGGTGCTGCAACCGGTGGTCGAGCCCGATCTCGTCGCTGAAGTTGTCACCCAAGCGCCCCTGACACCGATTGCCGAACCCTGGCTGACGCTGCCGGTGGCCGAGGAACCGGTGGCATTGGTTGAAGATGAGTTGGCGCCGCACATTACGCCGCCGATTCCCGCGCCGACTGCGTTTGCACCTGCTCCCGTTCAGGTTTCGGTGGTTGAGCCGGTCGTCGCGCCAGCCGTCGTGGCCGAGCCTGAACCGGTTGTTGCAGAGGCGGTGATTCCTGCTTTCGTTGCTCCGGTTGCTCCGGTTGCTCCGGTTGCTCCGGTTGCTCCGGTTGCTCCGGTTGTGCAGGCGCCAGCACCGGTCGCCGCTGTCATCGAAACACCTGTCGAACCGCCGCGTACAGAAGAAACCAAAGCCGGCTTCTTCGCCCGTCTCAAGCAGGGCCTGTCCAAGACCAGCGCCAGTATCGGCGAAGGCATGGCCAGTTTGTTTTTGGGCAAAAAGGCCATCGATGACGAGCTGCTGGAAGATCTCGAAACCCGTCTGCTGACCGCCGACGTTGGCGTCGAGGCCACTTCCGTGATCATCCAGCGCCTGACCCAAAAGGTTGCGCGCAAAGAGCTGGCCGATTCCGATGCGCTGTACAAATCCTTGCAGGCTGAGCTTGCCGCCATGCTCAAGCCGGTCGAGCAGCCGCTGAAAATCACGTCGCAGAACAAACCGTTCGTCATTCTGGTGGTAGGCGTCAACGGCGCCGGCAAGACCACCACCATCGGCAAACTGGCGAAGAAGCTGCAACTCGAAGGCAAGAAAGTCATGCTCGCCGCCGGTGACACCTTCCGCGCGGCAGCGGTCGAGCAGTTGCAGGTCTGGGGCGAGCGCAACAAGATCCCGGTCATCGCCCAGCACACCGGCGCCGACTCGGCTTCGGTTATCTTCGATGCCGTACAGGCCGCCAAGGCCCGTGGCATTGACGTGCTGATCGCCGACACCGCCGGTCGATTGCACACCAAAGACAACTTGATGGAAGAGCTGAAGAAAGTCCGCCGGGTCATTAGCAAGCTCGATGCCGATGCGCCGCACGAAGTGCTGTTGGTGCTTGATGCCGGTACGGGTCAGAACGCTATCAACCAGGCCAAACAATTCAACCAGACCGTCGAACTGACCGGCCTGGCGCTGACCAAGCTCGATGGCACCGCCAAGGGCGGGGTGATTTTTGCCCTGGCCAAGCAGTTCGGCCTGCCGATCCGCTACATCGGCGTCGGTGAGGGCATCGACGATTTGCGTACCTTTGAAGCTGAACCCTTTGTCCAGGCATTGTTTGCCGAGCGGGAGCGTTCATGATTCGTTTCGAACAGGTCGGTAAACGCTACCCGAACGGACACGTCGGCTTGCATGAGCTGAGCTTTCGAGTCCGTCGGGGCGAGTTTTTGTTTGTAACCGGCCATTCCGGCGCCGGTAAAAGCACCTTGTTGCGCCTGTTGCTGGCCATGGAGCGTCCGACCACCGGCAAGTTGCTGTTGGCCGGCCAGGACTTGGGCACCATCAGCAATGCGCAGATTCCTTACCTGCGTCGACAGATCGGCGTGGTGTTCCAGAATCACCAGTTGTTGTTCGATCGCACGGTGTTCAACAACGTCGCACTGCCATTGCAAATCCTCGGGCTGTCCAAAGCCGAGATCGCCAAGCGCGTGGATTCGGCCCTGGAGCGCGTGGCGCTCTCGGACAAGACCGATTTGTACCCGGGCGACCTGTCGACGGGGCAGCAACAGCGCGTCGGCATTGCCCGCGCCATCGTTCATCGCCCGGCCTTGCTGCTGGCGGACGAACCGACGGGTAACCTCGACCCGCGCCTGGCTGCCGAAATCATGGGCGTATTTGAAGACATCAATCGTTTGGGCACCAGTGTGCTGATTGCCAGCCACGACCTGGCGCTGATCGCTCGTATGCGTCACCGCATGCTCACACTGCAACGTGGCCGATTGATTGGCGATGGGGAGGCGGGCGAATGAGTGCGACACGCAGCCCTAAAGTTTCCGAACGTGTAGCCCCGAAGGCTGCCGAACCGCAACCGCAGAAGAAAAAACACGACGATGACGACGGCCCGGATTTCCCGACGTTGTTTCGGGCCTGGGTCGAAAGCCATCGCGCCAGCCTGCTGGACAGCTTGCGTCGCTTGGGCAAACAGCCGATCGGCAGCTTTTTCACCTGCCTGGTGATGGCCGTCGCGCTGAGCCTGCCCATGGGTCTGTCACTTTTGCTAAGTAACGTCGAGCGTCTGGGCGGATCCTGGCAACGTGCGGCGCAGATTTCCCTGTACCTGCAACTGGAAGCCAGCCCTGAGCAGGGTGAGTCGTTGCGCGAGCAAATCAAAGGGATGCCCGGCGTCGCTGATGCCGAGTACGTGGGGCGCGACCAGGCGCTGGAAGAGTTTCAGCAGCAATCTGGCTTGGGTGAGGCGCTGAAGGAATTGCCGGAAAACCCGCTACCCGGCGTGGTTCTGGTCACCCCGAAGGAAGTCGACAAGCCGGCGCTTGAAGCATTACGACAAAAACTTTCCGAGTTGCCGAAGGTACAACAGGCACAACTTGATCTAGTCTGGGTCGAGCGTCTGGCCGCGATCCTCAAGCTGGGCGACCGTTTTGTCTTTGGTCTGACCGTGCTGCTGGTTTCTGCATTACTTTTGGTGATAGGCAATACCATTCGTCTTCATATTGAAAACCGCCGCACAGAGATAGAAGTGATTAAACTCGTCGGCGGCACTGACAGCTATGTGCGCAGGCCCTTTCTATATATGGGTGCGCTTTATGGCTTCGGTGCGGGGATTCTGTCTTGGGGCGTACTGGCGTTTGGCCTGAACTGGCTCAACGACGCGGTGGTAGGACTGGCCGGTTTATACGGCAGTGATTTCGCACTGGCCGGAGTGCCAGTTGCCGACGGTCTGTCTCTCTTGCTTGGCGCGGTGCTGTTGGGGTATATCGGTGCATGGATTGCAGTCGCACGCCACCTGAGGGAGCTTGCGCCTAAGTAGTATCATTTTGCTCGTATTGACCTTTCAGCGTTTATGGGAACTTGTTTTTCGGTTTCCGGTCAATTTTCGCAGTGCTGAACTGCACGAGTTTGTAAGTGGGAGGTTTTTTCGTATGACCAATTCTTTGCAACCTGCATATGCTCTGGTCCCGGGTGCGAACCTGGAGGCCTATGTGCACACCGTCAACAGCATTCCATTGCTGACGCCGGAGCAGGAGCGTGAACTGGCCGAGAGTCTCTATTATGAGCAGGATTTGGGGGCGGCTCGGCAGATGGTGCTCGCCCACCTGCGTTTTGTCGTACATATCGCCCGTAGCTATTCCGGCTACGGTCTGGCTCAGGCTGACCTGATCCAGGAAGGCAACGTCGGGCTGATGAAGGCGGTCAAGCGCTTCAACCCGGAAATGGGTGTGCGTCTGGTTTCGTTTGCTGTGCACTGGATCAAGGCGGAAATCCACGAGTTCATCCTGCGCAACTGGCGCATTGTGAAAGTCGCGACGACCAAGGCCCAGCGCAAGTTGTTCTTCAACCTGCGCAGCCAGAAGAAGCGCCTGGCGTGGCTGAACAACGAGGAAGTCCATCGTGTGGCGGAAAGCCTCGGTGTAGAGCCTCGGGAAGTGCGCGAGATGGAAAGTCGCCTGACCGGCCATGACATGGCCTTCGACCCGGCCGCGGAAGCGGACGACGACAGTGCCTTCCAGTCGCCGGCCAACTACCTGGAAGACCACCGGTACGACCCGGCCCGTCAACTGGAAGATGCCGATTGGAGCGACAACTCCAACCACAACCTGCACGAAGCGCTGGAAGTGCTGGACGACCGCAGCCGCGACATCCTCTACCAGCGCTGGCTGGCGGAAGAAAAAGCCACGCTGCACGACCTGGCGCAGAAGTACAACGTGTCGGCCGAGCGTATCCGTCAGCTCGAGAAGAGCGCGATGAACAAGCTCAAGTTGTCGATTGCGGCATAACCGGCGCGAAGGCAATAAAAAACGCCCCGATCATTGATCGGGGCGTTTTTGTTTGTGCCCGGATTTATGCCTCACCCTGGCCCTTGTGGGAGCGAGCTTGCTCGCGAAAGCGGTGTATCAGTCAATAACTGTAGCGACTGACCAGACGCTATCGCGAGCAAGCTCGCTCCCACAGGGGATTTTCAGTGTTCGGGAATTGTGTTCGGCTACTGGGCCCAAGGCGCTCGGCGCGAATCATTGAGACCCACCAGATAACTGTCGCCACCCAGCTGACTCATCTGTTTGCGAATCCAGCCGGCTCGCCGCGCCACATAAGAGGTGGGATGGCTTGCACTCCAGACACGCGGGTTTGGCAGTACGGCGGCCAACAAGCTCGATTGTTGGCGACTGAGGCCTTTGGCGCTCACACCAAAGTGGTGTCTGGCTGCCGCCTCTGCGCCAAATACCCCGTCATCCCATTCCACACTGTTGAGGTACACCTCAAGAATCCGCTGCTTGGGCCACAACACCTCGATCAATCCGGTAAACCAGGCTTCCAGGCCTTTGCGCAGCCAGCTACGGCCGGACCAGAGAAACAGATTCTTCGAGACTTGCTGGCTCAAGGTGCTGGCACCTCGAATCGAGCCACCGAGCTCGTTGTGAGCCAGTGCTGCCTGAATCGCACCGAGATCAAACCCCCAGTGTTCCGGGAATTTTTGGTCTTCGCCGGCAATCACCGCGACTTTAAGGTCGTCGGAGATTTCATCCCACGGCTTCCAGGTGCGTTGCAGGTCAATGGGCTCGCCGTCGAACCAGGATTCGATCTTGCGCTCGACCATCAGCGCAGTCCCCGGTGGCGGGACCACGCGAAAGATCAACACCAGCAATACGCTGCCGCCCATGAACCAGAGCACGGCCTTCGTGAAACGACGGAAATAGATACGCAGCATAGAGATGGCTTGGCCGAACCCGTTGAGCGGGCCATTATACAGACCCTGTTGATCGAGTCTGACTGGAGTTCTTAATGCTGCGTGGCTTTCTGATGCTGGCCGCTTTCTTCGGCTTCACCGGCGTTGCCTTGGGCGCGTTCGCCGCCCACGGCTTGAAAAACCGTCTGACCCCCGAGTATCTGGCGATATTCCACACCGGCGTCACTTACCAATTGGTGCACACCCTGGCGTTGCTGGGCATTGCGTTACTGGCCACGCAAATTCAGGGGCGACTGATCACCTGGGCGGGCGCGTCGTTTGCCATCGGCATCCTGCTGTTTTCCGGCAGCCTGTACCTGCTTACCCTGACCGGTGTCAGCAAGCTCGGAATCATTACGCCCTTCGGCGGGCTCGCATTCCTGGTGGGCTGGGCGTGCCTGGGGCTTGCCGCCTGGCGGTTGAGCTGACCGGGTGGTCCATTTCATGACGAATGGCTTGGGTCACCAAGACTGATCGGGCTAGAATGCCAGCCCCTAAAAATGATGACGGCATTCGGTATGCGCATTCAGTTGAACGGCGAATCCCTTGAACTGCCCGACGGTGAAACCGTTGCGGCCCTGCTGACCCGTCTGGAACTGACCGGACGCCGGGTAGCGGTCGAACTCAATCTGGATATCGTCCCGCGCAGTCAGCATGCCGGAACTGCACTGAACGACGGCGACAGCGTCGAAGTCGTTCACGCCATCGGCGGCGGCTAGTCTGCACCCAGTCCGAAAGGGCAAGAATTCTGCAAGAACCTCACCCCTACAGAGGATTTCCCATGAGCATCGTTCGTAGCGACAAGCCTTTCGTCCTGGCCGGTCGTACTTACCAGTCGCGTTTGCTGGTCGGTACTGGCAAGTACCGTGACATGGAAGAAACCCGCCAGGCTATCGAAGCCTCGGGTGCCGAAATCGTCACCTTCGCCGTGCGCCGCACCAATCTGGGCCAGAACGAAGGCGAGCCGAACCTGCTCGATGTCCTGTCGCCGGATCGCTACACCTTCCTGCCGAACACCGCCGGTTGCTTCGACGCTGTCGAGGCCGTGCGCACCTGCCGCCTGGCTCGTGAACTGCTTGGCGGGCACAATCTGGTGAAGCTGGAGGTGCTGGCGGACCAGAAAACCCTGTTCCCCAACGTGATCGAAACCCTCAAGGCCGCCGAAGTGCTGGTCAAGGAAGGCTTCGACGTGATGGTGTACACCAGCGATGACCCGATCATCGCCCGTCAATTGGCGGAAATCGGCTGCATCGCGGTCATGCCGCTGGCCGGCCTGATCGGCACAGGCCTTGGGATCTGCAACCCGTACAACCTGCAGATCATCCTCGAAGAAGCCAAGATCCCGGTGCTGGTGGATGCCGGTGTCGGTACCGCGTCCGACGCCACCATCGCCATGGAACTGGGTTGCGAAGCCGTGCTGATGAACTCGGCCATCGCCCATGCCCAGCAGCCGATCATGATGGCTGAAGCCATGAAACACGCCATCGTTGCAGGTCGTTTGGCCTACCTCGCCGGCCGCATGCCGAAAAAACTCTATGCCAGCGCCTCCTCGCCGCTGGATGGTCTGATCAAGTAAGAGCCATTGATGACTGAATCAAACGACACGCCAATCCAGACGGAAGAAGGCGAAGAGCGCCAACACCGCCGCATCAAGAGTTTTGTGATGCGCGCCGGGCGCATGACCGAAGGCCAGCAAAAAGGCCTGGAGCAGGGCACGCCGCTGTTTGTCTTGCCGTTGGCCGATGCGCCGGTGGACTTCGATCAAGTGTTCGGCCGTTCGGCGCCGCGCTCGCTGGAAATCGGTTTCGGCATGGGCCATTCGCTGCTGGAAATGGCTGCTGCCTCGCCGGAGCAGGATTTCATTGGCGTGGAAGTTCACCGTCCGGGTGTGGGTGCGCTGCTCAATGGCGTGCTGACTCAGGGCCTGACCAACCTGCGGGTCTACGATTGCGACGCGATTGAAGTGCTCAATCGCTGCATCGCCGACAACAGCCTCGATCGCCTGATGCTGTTTTTCCCGGACCCGTGGCACAAGAGCCGTCACCACAAGCGTCGTATCGTTCAGGCGTCGTTCGCTGAACTGGTACGCAGCAAGCTGAAGGTGGGCGGTGTGCTGCACATGGCTACCGATTGGGAGCCGTACGCCGAGTACATGCTGGAAGTGATGAACGTCGCGCCGGGTTATCGCAACCTCGCCGAAGACGGCAAGTGCGTTCCGCGCCCGGCCGAGCGTCCGATCACCAAGTTCGAACGCCGCGGCGAACGGCTTGGGCACGGCGTGTGGGACCTGAAGTTCGAGAAACAGTCCTAAGCCTTACGCAACAAACTGTGGGAGCGAGCCTGCTCGCGAAAGCTTCATGACATTCAACACTTCGTTGATTGTCAGGCCTTCGCAAGCCGGCTGGCTCCCACCGTCGTTGTGTGTGGTGTTCAAGTTCAGTGGCGATCCGCCGACAACTCTACGCCCCCACTTGTAAAGGAAGACAGGTTTGAAAGCCCTCTTCGCCTGCACGTTGCTTTTGAGCCTGTTGGCCTCGACAGCCTGCGGCCCCGCCGTAACCCCCGATGAGTATTTTGCGCGCGCCCAGAAAGCGGCCGCGGATCTGCAGCGTAACGCCGATGAAATAATCAGGCTGGAGGCGGCAGGACAGCTCGATCTGACCAACAGGCCCGAGCAGTTGGAGAATGCAGAAAGTACCCTCGAAGTACTCGCAGATAATCTCAAGCGCGCATCTGATGGCGGGCACACGCTCGCGACGTACTTTCTGGCTAACCTACAAAGCAATCCGATGTATTCCGGGCAGTCGCCGAAAGAGGCCTGCGGCCTTTACCAAAAAGCCATGGACCAAGGCTTGTTGGCAGCCGCCATTGGCTATTACAACGTGTGCGATCGGGCCTACGAAAGGTTTGATCTGCACAACGCCGATCACCTGAAATACTTGCAAACACTGGAGCAGTTGCTTCAGAAGCCCGACATAAAGGGCGGCGGCTATCCGTTGATGGCCACGCGTTCCCTATGTTTCCAGGACGTGAATGCACCATTGCCCCAGCAAGGCATCATGGAGGCTATGCAGGCCCGCGCCGCCGCGCTGCTGCTGACAGAAGCGCAATATCGCGCCGAGGCCAATTACATTCTGGCGCTGACACGCGTGAACAAAAATGACCGTCCCGATAGCCAGAATATTGTCTATCTGGATAAAGCCGAGGCATTGGGCTGCAAAGACTTTCTGGGGCTGAGCGCCATGATGCGCAACGCAGTCATGGCGGCAGAGGCTAAATAGAAGGCGTTGACGTCAGCGGCGGTCAGCCACGACACCAATCAGCACCAGCACCACCAGCAACACGGGGGCCAGGCTGTAGTTGTTGAACTGGCTCAAGCCGCGAACGATCCATGGCGTCGCGTAAATCAGCGCGGCGCCGCTACCGATCATGCACAGCAGGGCCATCAGTGGCACGCGCAAGGCGCCGGCAATGCTGCCCAGCCGTTGCTCGACCCAACCTTTGAAGTCCGAACCAAACAGCACCAGCAGACAGCCCACCAAGGCCAAGGCGATTTCCGACAGGTTGCTGCGGCTCCAGCGGGACACGGTGGCGAGCAGGTCGAGTATCAAATCCATTCGTTTTCCCTTAAGGCTGAAATCAGCTCAGAAATGTCTGCAACAAGTCATTGAGAAACAGTTGTCCGCGCGTCGTGGCCGCCAGACGTGACGGTTCGACCTGCAACAAGCCACTTTGTTCGGCTTCGCGACGGTGTTCGGCAAGGCTTTCCAGGCTCAGCCCGGTGCGCTCCGGATACAGTCGCGATTCGACGCCCTCGGTCAGGCGCAGCGCGTTCATCAGGAACTCGAACGGCATCTCATCGTTGGTCAGCGCCTTCTCGCCCGCCTTGAAGCTTTTGGCCGGATTGAGGTAATCCTTGGGCAAGCGGGTCTTCCAGGTGCGCACGATGCGCCCGTCCGGATGGCTGAGCTTGCCGTGGGCACCCGCGCCAATACCGATGAAGTCGCCAAAGCTCCAGTAATTGAGGTTATGCCGCGCCGGGCGACCCGGCTGGGCATACGCTGACACTTCGTATTGCGCGTAACCGTGTTCGGCGAGCAGCGCCTGACCCGCTTCCTGAATGTCCCACAGGGTGTCGTCTTCCGGCAGCGTCGGTGGCTGGTTCCAGAACACCGTGTTCGGCTCCAGCGTCAGCTGATACCAGGATAAATGAGTCGGTTTCAGGGCGATGGCGGTACGCAGGTCGTTCAGGGCATCTTCCAGGGACTGATCGGGCAGGCCGTGCATCAAGTCCAGGTTGAAGTTATCGAACCCGGCCTGACGGGCCATGCCAGCGGCGCGTACCGCTTCGTCGCCGTTGTGAATCCGCCCCAGGGCCTTGAGTTTCTCTTCCTGAAAACTCTGGATGCCGATCGACAGGCGATTGATCCCCAGTTTCCGGTACGCCACGAACTTGTCTTGCTCGAACGTTCCCGGATTGGCTTCCAGGGTGATTTCGATGTCATGCGCAAACGGGATGCGTTGTTCCACGCCTTTGAGCAATCGGCCCAAGGCTTCGGCGCTGAACAGGCTTGGCGTGCCGCCACCGAAGAAGATCGAACTCAGTTCGCGGCCGTAAACCGCGTGCAAGTCTTCATCGAGGTCAGCCAGCAGCGCATCGACGTACTCTTCTTCCGGCAGCACCGGGCTGGCGGTATGGGAGTTGAAGTCGCAATAAGGGCATTTGCGCACACACCACGGAATGTGGATGTACAGCGCCAAGGGCGGCAGCACGGGCAGTGCCGCCCGTGGCGATTGGGCGTCACCGCCGAAGATCAGCGGCGACGCGGATGATTCACGGGTCATTTCAAGCCCAGACGCTGGCGCAGCAGATCCATTGCACGGGCGCGGTGACTGATCTGGTTCTTGTCGCTCGGGCTCAGTTCGGCGCTGGAGCAATCGCGCTCCGGCACCCAGAACAGCGGGTCATAGCCGAAACCGTGTTCACCGCTGGCCGCCGGCAGAATGCGCCCGTGCCACAGGCCTTCGCAGAGGATCGGCAACGGATCTTCGGCGTGACGCACCAGTGCCAATACACAGACGAACTGCGCGCCGCGCTCGGCCTCGGGCACGTCTTTCAAGACGTCGAGCAGCTTGGCGTTGTTCGCTGCATCGCCCTTGCCATCGGCATAACGAGCCGAATAGATACCCGGCGCACCGCCGAGGAAATCCACTGCCAGCCCAGAGTCGTCGGCGAGCGCCGGCAGGCCGGAGATGCGCGCGGCGTTGCGGGCCTTGAGGATGGCGTTCTCGACGAACGACAGGCCGGTTTCTTCAGGTTCGACGCTGCTGAACTCGCCGATCGAGCGCAGTTGCACCGAGTCGCCGAGCATGGCCTGGAGTTCCTTGAGTTTGCCGGCGTTATGGCTGGCCAATACGAGTTGCGTGAAGTTGATCATTCGCCGGGGAATAGCTCTTGGTTGAAATTGATGGTGTTGATTTTGTCACCGTTCTGCACCTTGATTTCGAAGGTGCGGACTTCCTGCTGATCCACCGGGTATTGCGCGATGTAGTAGATCGCACCTTGTTCGGTGATTTGTTTGAATTGCAGGGGCACGCTCTGGCTGGTCAGGTCTTTGACCGTGCCGCTCACCTGAGCCATCAGCGGCTTGCCTTCCTTGATCACGGCAACATTGATCACGCCCTGGTTCTTGCTGCGGATCAACTCCGCCGATTTGGCGATGTCCGGTGTCAGGAATGTGGAGTTGAAGGTGTTGTAGTGCACCGTCACGTCGCCAAAGGTTTCCTGGCGATCGCCCTTGATGGCGTCCGCGGCCATGGCCGTGACGCTCAGGCAGGCAGTGAGTAGAAACAGCGCTAGACGACCCATATTCGTTCTCCTTGGAATGTCGTGGTTCAGACAGCGACCTTGTGATCCTGCAGCCCGGGGCTGCTGACGCGGTAAATACCGATCTCACCTAACAGATTAGGCCATAGCTTACTGGCCCACCCGTGCCGATGCTGTTGATCCACGGCAAGCCGATCAATGACCTTGGCTTCACGTTCACGACACAACGCCTCAAAGTCTTCGAAGGTGCAGAAGTGGATGTTCGGCGTGTTGTACCAGGTGTACGGCAGAAACTCGGAGACCGGCATCCGGCCCTTGCTCGCCAGGTACCAGCGGCAGCGCCAGTGACCGAAGTTGGGGAAAGTGATGATGCACTGGCGCCCAACGCGCAGCATTTCGTCGAGGATCTTGTCCGGGTAATGCACGGCTTGCAGCGCCTGGGTCATGACCACGATGTCGAAGCTGTTGCTGGCAAAGTTGCCCAGGCCCTTGTCCAGGTCCTGCTCGATGACGTTGATGCCTTTGGCCACGCACTCGGCGATGTTGTCCGGGTCGTTTTCCAGGCCATAGCCGGTGACTTGCTTGTGGTCGCGCAGCCAGGTCAGCAGTTCGCCATCGCCGCAGCCGAGGTCGAGCACGCGGCTGCCGGCGGGGATCCATTCCTGGATGATTTCCAGATCGGCTCTCATGTCTTCCTCAAAGCGAAATGCGGTTCATGTAGTTGCTGAAGGCTTGCAGGTAGCGCGGGATCGGAATCAGGAAGGCGTCGTGGCCTTGCGGGGCGTCGATCTCGAGGTAGCAGACGTCTTTTTTCGCGGCCATCAGCGCGTCCACCAGTTCCCGCGAGCGGGCAGGGGAGAAGCGCCAGTCGGTGGTGAACGACATCACGCAGAACTTGGCCTGGGCATTGGCGAAGGTTTTCGCCAGGTCATCATCGAAGTTCGCTGCCGGGTCGAAGTAGTCCAGCGCCTTGGTCATCAGCAGGTAGGTGTTGGCGTCGAAGCGCCCGGAGAACTCTTCGCCCTGATAGCGCAGGTAACTTTCGACCTGGAATTCCACGCTGTGAAAATCGTAGTTGAGCTTTTCGCTTTTCAGGCCACGGCCGAATTTTTCGCCCATCGAATCATCGGACAGGTAGGTGATGTGCCCGACCATCCGGGCCAGCATCAGACCGCGCTTGGGAATCACGCCGGCTTCCTGGAACGAACCGCCGTGGAATTCGGGGTCGGTGAGGATGGCCTGGCGCGCCACTTCGTTGAACGCGATGTTCTGCGCCGATAGCTTTGGGGCCGAGGCGATGGCCAGGCAGTGACGAATGCGGTCGGGGTAAGTGATGCTCCATTGCATCGCCTGCATGCCGCCAAGGCTGCCACCGATCACTGCTGCCCATTGGCCGATGCCGAGGCGGTCGGCCAGACGCGCCTGGCTGTGCACCCAGTCTTCCACGGTCAGCACCGGGAAATCGGCGCCGAAGGGCTTGCCGGTGTCCGGGTTGATGCTGCTCGGGCCGGTAGAGCCGTTGCAACCGCCAAGGTTGTTCAGGCTGACCACGAAGAATTTGGTGGTGTCGATCGGCTTGCCGGGCCCGATGCAGCTGTCCCACCAACCGGGTTTACGGTCGTCGGCGCTGTGAAAACCGGCAGCGTGATGGTGACCGGACAACGCATGGCAAATCAGCACGGCGTTGCTCGCCGTGGCGTTCAGCGTGCCATAGGTTTCGTAGATCAGGTCATAGGCTGGAAGCGAACGCCCGCAGGCCAGGGCCAGGGGTTCGCTGAAGTGCGCCACTTGCGGCGTCACCAGACCAACAGAATCGGGGGGAAAGGCAGTTGGCATCGACCCTGCTCTCGTTGAAATGAGGCGTAAGTCTAAAGACCGGTGGGGTTAGCGGCAAGCAAAGGCCCGAGCTGATTTCTTCCTGTCAGGCCAAGGTGCGGCCATCGCGGGCAAGCCCGGCTCCCACAGGGGAATGCATGCCTCTGTAGGAGCTGGGCTTGCCCGCGATGAACGATGACGCGGTCAACCTGCCGGACGCACCAGATCAGGCAACTCCGGCAGCTTCTTCGGCGAACAAATCCGCACCCGTTTCTGCCGGTTCAGCTCACCGCTGATCAAACTCACCTGGCTCTTGGAGACCCCAAACGCCTTGGCCAGAAACGCCATCAGGTAAGCATTTGCCTTGCCTTCGACCGGTGGTGCGGTCAGGCGGATTTTCAGGCGATCCCCATGCAGCCCGCAGAAATCATCGCTGCGGGCGGCCGGTTGCAGGTGACACTCCAGAATCAGGTCGTCACCGTCCCAGCGGTAGTAGCTCATCAGATCAGGCCAAGCAGGCCCTGCGGCATGAACGCATAGAACGCAAGGCGCGGGATCAGCCAGCTTTGCAGCAGCTGGATCGCGATGAACGCGAAGATCGGCGAAATATCGAGGCCGCCCAGGTTCGGAATGATGCGGCGGAACGGCGCGAGTACCGGTTCAGTGATCTGGCCGACCAACTCAGCCCCCGGATTGTGGCTGCCCGGGGCGACCCAGGACAGAATCACGCTGATGATCATTGCGTAGAACAGCACATTCAAGAACAGCGAGAACAGCGCAATGATCGACCATGGCACCAACAGCAGCCAGTCAACGTCGAAGCCTTTGAGCGTGAGGATGACCGCCATCAGCAGCATCTGCAGGATCAGCGCCAGCACCAGCGACGACATGTCCAGCCCGAACATGCTCGGGATCACCCGGCGCAGTGGCTTGAGCAGCGGTTGGGTGGCTTTGACGATGAACTGGCAGAGCGGGTTGTAAAAATTCGCCCGGACCAGTTGCAGGATGAAGCGCAGCAGCACGATCAGCAGGTACAGGCTGCCCAAGGTTTTAATGATGAAAACGGCAGCGTCATTGAGTCCTAGCATTATTGAATCCTTTGTAAGAGCTGATTAGCGACCAAGTTGCTCAGCCATTTCGGCCGAGCGATGCGCGGCGGCGCCGAGTGCTGTTTCGACCAGGGCTTCGAAGCCGCCGGCCTGGAACGACTTGATCGCAGCTTCCGTGGTGCCCGCAGGCGACGTTACACGACGACGCAGTTCGGCGGCATCGACATCGCTGGCGACTGCCATGTGCGCGGCGCCCAGCGCGGTTTGCAGGGTGAGTTGTGCGGCGATGTCCGCTGGCAGGCCCAGCTTCACGCCCGCGGCGGTCATGGCTTCGATCAGCAGGAAAAAGTACGCCGGGCCGGAGCCGGACACCGCAGTGACGGCGTCCAGTTGCTGTTCTTCGTTGAGCCACAGGGCAATGCCGACAGCCGACAGCAGCTCTTGGGCTTGCTGGCGTTGATCGGCGTTCACTTGGGCCGTGGCGAACAAACCACTCACGCCCTGACGCAGCAGCGCCGGGGTATTAGGCATGCAGCGTACGATCGGCTGAGCACCGAGCCAGTTGTTCATGCTGGCGCAGGTGATGCCAGCGGCAATCGACACCACCAGTTGATTGGGCTTCAGGCTTGGGCGAATCGCTTCGCACACGGCTTTCATCGCCTGAGGTTTGACCGCCAGGACGACCACGTCGGCGTCTTGAATGGCGTCGGCATTGTCGGCGAATACTTCGATGCCGTGTTCGGCAGCGACCTTGGCGCGGGTTTCGGCACCGGGATCGCTGGCGCGGATCTGCGCAGCGTCCAGACCTTTGGCGCGCAGGCCGCCGATCAGGCTGGCGGCCATGTTGCCGGCACCGATAAAGGCAATACGGGTTTTGCTCATGTCAGGTCCTTATAAAGAGTGGTGTCAGCCAGGGTTTCAAGGCTGGCCGTAGTCGCGGGCGCCGAACAGGGCCGTACCAACGCGGACCCAGGTGGCGCCCATGGCAATGGCCGACTCAAGGTCGTGGCTCATGCCCATGGAAAGTGTGTCGAGCGGCAGGTTCAGGCTGGCTTGCAAGTGCTGCACGGCAGCAAAAGCGGCATCCTGGGCGGCGCGATCTTCAGTCGGCTCGGGAATTGCCATCAGCCCGCGCAGCTTTATGCGAGGCAAGGCGTTGATGGCATTGGCCAAGGCCGGCAGGTCGGCCGGGGTGCAGCCGGATTTGCTGGCTTCACCGCTGACGTTGACCTGGATGCAGATGTTCAGTGGCGGCAAATCGGCAGGGCGTTGTTCGGACAGGCGTTGTGCGATTTTCAAGCGATCCACGGAGTGCACCCAGTCGAAGTGCTCGGCGATAGCGCGAGTCTTGTTCGATTGAATGGGGCCGATGAAGTGCCAGATCAAGGGCAGGTCGGCCAGTTCGAGCTGTTTGCCCAGGGCTTCCTGCAGGTAGTTCTCGCCAACGTCGCGCAGGCCGGCGGCATAGGCTTCACGCACGGCTTCGGCGGGTTTGGTCTTGCTCACGGCCAGCAGCTGAACGCTGTGCTCATCGCGCCCGGCGGCCAGGGCGGCGGCACGGATGCGTGAACTAACCTGAGCAATGTTGTCTGCTATCGTGGACATTCAATGTGCGCCAGCGGTCTGAAGGTTCGCGGCATTCTACTGGAATTGAGGAGCGCTATGGATATCACTGAGCTGCTGGCTTTCAGCGCTAAACAGGGCGCATCCGACCTGCACTTGTCAGCCGGCCTGCCCCCGATGATCCGCGTCGACGGCGATGTGCGGCGCATCAACCTGCCGGCCCTGGATCACAAACAGGTTCAGGAGCTGATCCACGACATCATGAACGACACCCAGCGGGTGGACTTCGAGAAACACCTGGAAACTGATTTTTCCTTCGAAGTGCCCGGTGTGGCGCGTTTTCGGGTGAATGCGTTTAACCAGAACCGGGGCGCCGGGGCGGTGTTCAGGACCATTCCATCGAAGGTCCTGAGCATGGACGACCTCGGCATGGGCGAGGTGTTTCGCAAGATCACCGATGCGCCGCGCGGGCTGGTGCTGGTCACCGGGCCGACCGGTTCCGGCAAGTCCACCACGTTGGCGGCGATGATCGACTACCTGAACAGCCATCGCCATCACCACATCCTCACCATCGAAGACCCGATCGAGTTTGTCCACGAATCGCGCAAATGCCTGATCAACCAGCGCGAGGTGCATCGCGATACGCGCAGCTTTGCCACGGCCCTGCGCTCGGCCCTGCGCGAAGACCCGGACGTGATTCTGGTGGGGGAGATGCGGGACCTGGAGACCATTCGCCTGGCGCTGACCGCTGCCGAGACCGGGCATCTGGTGTTTGGCACGCTGCACACCACGTCAGCGGCGAAAACCATCGACCGGGTGGTGGATGTGTTCCCGGGGGATGAGAAGTCGATGGTGCGGTCGATGCTGTCGGAATCGTTGCTGGCGGTGGTGTCGCAGACACTGGTGAAGAAGATCGGCGGCGGGCGGATTGCGGCGCACGAGATCATGTTGGGCACGTCGGCAATCCGTAACCTGATCCGCGAGGACAAGGTGGCGCAGATGTACTCATCGATTCAGACGGGAGGATCGCTGGGGATGCAGACGCTGGATATGTGCTTGAAGGAGTTGGTGACCAAGGGCTTGATCAGTCGCGAGCATGCGCGGGACAAGGCACGGTCGCCGGATAACTTCTGAGGAGGAGGTGATCGCTCCCACGCAGAGCGTGGGAGTGATCATCCCGGGTCAGGCCCGGGATTTCATCAGCGCTGTACGACGCGCATCTGATTCGGTTCTTTTGGCAGAACCCGCTTGGCAACCACGTAGTGTTTTTCCCAGTACGGTTTCTTCAGCGTATCGATGCTCACCGACTTGCCACGGCGGGGCGCGTGGATGAAGCGGTCATTGCCCAGGTAGATGGCAACGTGATTGACTCGACGGCTTTTGATGTTGAAGAAAATCAGGTCGCCGGGCTTCAGTTCGTCGCGATCGACTTTCTCGCCATGACCGCTGGCCATGGCATTGGAAGTGCGCGGCAGGTCAAACGTAGCGTCGTTGAACGCGTATTTCACCAGGCCACTGCAATCGAACCCTTTACTTGGGCTACTGCCGCCCCAACGGTAGGGAGTACCGAGGACGTTGACGGCGCGGCTCAGCACATTGCTGCTTTCCTTGCTCGCCATCGGCGGTACAAGTTTGCTGTTGGCGTTGCTCGGTTCGCTCGACAGTTTTGCAGTTTGTTTGCTTTTGTTCGAAGGAGCAGAAGCATGGGATTTTGGGGTGTAACCATTAACGTTTGGAAGACGTTGCTCACGATTGGTGGCGTGGGCGGCCAGTGGCATCAAAAGGCAAATGGTTAGCCATGTCTTGAAAAATGGACGCATTAGGCAGGGCTCGAATGGGTGAACGCGCAACTTTATAACAGCTTTTTTTACCCTTCCGAGGCCGTTGGTCGATTCAACCTGGTGGCCATTTGAACCAAACAAGCGGCAGATTGACGCAATTGTCGGACAGAAGTCAGGTGCTATAAGGCTTTGACGGGACCCACGGTAGCATTTGCCATACGTCGGCTACCTGTAAAAAAGTCACAAAGATTTAAAGAATATTTCTCTATCGTGTGAATCGAGGTCATTCATGAACAGCTATCAACAGTCGGCCGCGCATCAGGATACTCACAGTAAAGTGATCGGGTATCTGCTGTGGATTTTTGGTTTTACCGGGGCTCACCGCTTCTATTACGGCAAGCCTGTGACCGGGACGATCTGGTTCTTCACCTTTGGTTTGCTGGGGATTGGCTGGCTGATCGACGTATTTCTGATCCCGGCTATGGACCGTGAAGCTGACCTTCGGTTCACCGCTGGGCCTATCGAGTACAACGTGGCGTGGATTCTGCTGACGTTTCTAGGGGTGTTCGGCGTGCACCGGATGTATCAGGGGAAGTGGATCAGCGGCTTGCTGTACCTGGTGACGGGCGGGTTGTTCTTTGTGGGGGTGCTGTATGACTTCTGGACACTGAATGACCAGGTTTCGCTGCGAAACGCCCAGAATAAGAGCGCTTTCTAAGACGCCATCGCGGGCAAGCCCGCTCCCACAGTGGTTTTGTGTGGACACAAATTTTGCGACCAGCCAATAACCCTGTGGGAGCGGGCTTGCCCGCGATTGGAACGACGCGGCCTTAAGCCTGGTGGCTAATCCGCCCATCCACCAGTGTGTAGCGCACTACGCCCGGCAGGCTATGCCCGATGAACGGGCAGTTTTCACCCTTGGACAACCAGGTTTCACCCGCCACCGTCGACGCTGTCGGGTCGAACAGCACGATGTCCGCCGGCCCGCCGACCGCCAAACGACCTGCCGGCAAGCGCAAGGCCTCGGCCGGGCCGGTGCTCAAACGCGCCAGTAACGTCGACAGGTCGAGCAAACCATCTTCCACCAGCGTCATCGCCAGCGGCAGCAGCAATTCAACGCTGCTGATGCCGGGCTCAGTAGCGCCGAACGGCGCCAGTTTGGCGTCCAGCTCGTGTGGCTGGTGATGGCTGGAAATGGCCGAGATTACACCCGATTTCACCGCCTCACGCAGGCCATCGCGGTCGGCGCGGGTACGTAGCGGTGGCTGGACATGATAGAGGCTGCTGAAGTCGATCAAGGCTTCATCCGTCAGAATCAGCTGATACAGGGCGACATCGGCGGTCACCGGCAGCCCGCGGGCCTGGGCCTGGGCGATCAAGGCAACGCCGCGAGCGCTGGTGAGCTGGCTGAAGTGCGCGCGCACGCCGCTCTGCTCGACCAACAGCAGATCGCGGGCCAGGGCCACGGTCTCCGCGGTTTCCGGTATGCCCGGCAAGCCGAGGAAACTGGCGGTAGGGCCTTCATGGGCCAGGCCACCTTCGGCCAGATCATGGTCCTGGGAATTGAAAATCACCGTCAGGTCGAATGTCGCCGCGTATTCCAGCGCCCGGCACAGGGTGCGGGTATTGCGAAAGCTCTCCAGGCCATTGCCGAAGGCCACGCAACCGGCATCGCGCAGCGCAACGAGCTCGGCAAGCTGTTCGCCGTCCAGGCCTTTGCTCAGGGCGCCAATCGGGAACACTTTGGTGTTGCCGGCTTCACGCGCGCGGTCGAGGATCAGTTCGGCCACGGCCGAAGTGTCCAGCACCGGTTTGGTTTTCGGCGGGCAGCACAGGCTGGTGACGCCACCGGCGGCGGCGGCGCGGGTTTCGCTGATGATCGAGCCTTTGCGGCTGTAACCCGGCTCGCGCAGGGCGACGTTCAGGTCAACCAGGCCGGGAGCAGCCACGAGGCCATGGGCGTCGATTGTGTCGACGGCGACAAAACCGGCTGGCGCAGCGCCAAGGGCGACGACTTTGCAGGCTTCAATGTGGATATCGGTTACTTGATCCAGCCCCGTGGCTGGATCGATCACGCGGGCGCCGAGAATAC
The DNA here is from genome assembly GCF_002000165.1 of Pseudomonas sp. C9. Classification (NCBI taxonomy): domain Bacteria; kingdom Pseudomonadati; phylum Pseudomonadota; class Gammaproteobacteria; order Pseudomonadales; family Pseudomonadaceae; genus Pseudomonas; species Pseudomonas sp. C9. The sequence continues at coordinate 2,955,632 of NZ_MPAK01000001.1, forward strand.
TGAGCTTCACTGGGCGTTCTCCTGCTCGAATTGACGTTGCGCAGTCTGCCCGCTCATGGCCATGGACAGCACGGCCATACGAATCGCAATACCGTAGGTGACCTGGTTGAGGATCACCGAGTGCGGGCCGTCGGCCACCGCCGACTCGATTTCCACCCCACGGTTGATCGGCCCCGGGTGCATGACGATGCAGTCGGGCTTAGCGCCGGCCAGGCGTGCGGTGGTCAGGCCGAACAGGCGGTAGAACTCGCCTTCGCTCGGCAGCAGGCCGCCGGCCATGCGCTCGCGCTGCAGGCGCAGCATGATCACCACGTCGACGTCTTTCAGGCCTTCGGTCATGTCGGTGTAAACCTTCACGCCGTATTGCTCGATGCCGATGGGCAGCAGGGTTTTCGGCGCGATCACGCGGATGTCCGGGCAACCCAGGGTTTTCAGGGCCAGCATGTTCGAGCGCGCCACCCGCGAGTGCAGGATGTCGCCGACGATGGCCACCGAGAGATTTTCAAAACCACCCTTGTGCCGGCGGATGGTGAGCATGTCGAGCATGCCCTGCGTCGGGTGCGCGTGACGGCCGTCGCCGCCGTTGATGATTGCCACTTGCGGGCACACATGCTCGGCGATGAAGTGCGCGGCGCCGGAGTCGCCGTGGCGCACGACGAACATGTCGGCGGCCATGGCCTCCAGGTTGCGCAGGGTGTCGAGCAGGGTTTCGCCCTTGCTCGCCGACGAGGTCGACACGTTCAGGGTGATCACGTCCGCCGACAGCCGCTGGGCCGCCAGTTCGAAGGTGGTGCGAGTGCGGGTCGAGTTTTCGAAGAACACGTTGCACACGGTCTTGCCGCGCAGCAACGGGACTTTCTTCACGGCCCGGGCGCCGACTTCGAGGAACGAGTCAGCGGTGTCGAGGATTTCCGTCAGCAGCTCGCGGCGCAAACCGTCGAGGGAGAGGAAGTGGCGCAGCTGGCCCTGATCATTGAGCTGCAGCGGGCGCTTGGTATCTAGAGGCGTCATCGCGAGGGGACTCTCAATAGGGCGGATTAAAGGGCGAGGTCTTGCAGTTCAAGCTTGAGTTCGGGGCCGGAAAGCTTCACTCGTTCATGGGCGGCCAGCGACAGCGTCGCGCCAACCACGTTCGGGCGGATTGGCAGTTCGCTGGCGTCCAGGTCCAGCAGGCAGACCAGCGTTACGCTGGCCGGGCGGCCGTAGTCGAAGAGTTCGTTCATGGCGGCGCGGATGGTCCGGCCGCTCATGAGCACGTCGTCGATCAGCACCAGATGCTGGCCTTCGATCTCGAATGGCAGTGCCGACGGGCGAACCTGTGGGTGCAGGCCGTTCTGGCTGAAGTCGTCGCGGTAGAAGGACACGTCCAGCGTACCGAGCGGCGAATCGCTGCCCAGTTCTTCGAGCAACGCCTGGGCGACCCAGACGCCGCCGGTACGGATACCGATATAACGCGGTTCGCTGATGCCACGGTGTTCCAGGTGTGCCTTGAGACGGATCGCCATCTGGCTGATCAGTTCGGCGGGATTGGGCAGGCTCATGGTTGCTCCTTCTTGGGCCCGAGCCGGGTTCTGCGGGTGTGACGCCTGGCTCGGGTTGTCGCTAAGTAGAGACGCTTGCTGCGCCTCTTCAGGATTCGAACAATGCGGTGTTTTCGTCGAGCCAGCCTTGCAGCAGCAGGGCGGCGGCGATGGCGTCCACCGGGTTGTCGCGGTAACTGCCTTTTTGCCCGCCACGATCACGTCGTTCGCCTTTGGCTTCAAACGTGGTCAGGCGTTCATCGTGGGTATAGAAAGGCAGGTTGTAGCGGCCGTTGAGACGGCGGGCGAATTTTTCCGCGCGCAGGCACATGTCGCTTGGGGTGCCATCCATGTTCAAGGGCAGGCCCACCACCACTGCGTCGGGTTTCCATTCTTTGATCAGGGCTTCGACCTGATTCCAGTCCGGAACGCCGTTCTGCGCTTTCAACGTACACAACTCGCGGGCCTGGCCGGTAATCACCTGCCCGACCGCGACGCCGATCTGTTTGGTGCCGTAGTCGAAACCCAATATCAGGCGCAGGGCCATCAGGCGTGCCCCGCCTGGCTGGTGAGCAGGCCGAGGTTGACGCCCAGATGCTTGGCCGCCGCTTCCAGACGCAGTTCGCTGCTGGTGTTGAACAGGATGTCGGCGTCGAACTGGCAGGTCAGCCAGGCGTTCTGGGCCAGTTCGGCGTCCAGTTGCCCGGCTTCCCAACCGGCGTAGCCGAGGGCAATCAGGCTTTTCGCCGGGCCGACACCGTCGGCAATGGCAAACAGTACGTCTTGAGAGGTGGACAGGGACAGATCGCCTTCCAGATCAACGGTCGCCTGATAACTCTGCCCTTTGGGGTGCAGGACAAAACCGCGATCCGTCTGCACCGGTCCGCCGATGAAAATCGGCACATGCCGGCACAGCGGTGGGGGCTCGATGTCCGGGCGCAGTTGCTCAAGGATCTCGGCCAGGTTCAGGTCTTGCGGGCGGTTGATCACCAGCCCCATGGCACCATTGGCCGTGTGCTCGACGATGTAGGTCAAGGTGTGCGCAAAGTTCGGGTCGGCCATGTGAGGCATGGCGATCAGGAAGTGATGCTTGAGGTAGCTGGGGCTGACATTCTTCATGAGCGCTAGTGTGGCGTTGGAGGGGCGAACTGACAAGCTGGGGATGCACGGGAAATGCCCCGATTTTCCCCGGCAACAGAGATCATTGTGGGAGCGGGCCTGCCCGCGAAGGCGTCAGGTCGGTCGACATTTATGCTGAATGTGCCGACCTCTTCGCGGGCAAGCCCGCTCCCACAGGGGGATATGCAGTGTTCAATTGCTCGAGAGGCGGTCGCCGCGGGCAAATTTCCAGGTGCGGATGATTTCCAGCCGGTCGATGTCCGACAGATCCCCGGTAAACGGCGCAAACGGGGCCGCGAGCCGCACGATCCGCTGTGCCGCCTGATCCAGCAGCGGCTGCCCGGACGACTCCAGCACCAGCACTTCATACAACGAGCCGTCCCGGTTGATCGAAACCATCAAGCGCAAATTGCCGTAAATCTGCTTGCGTCGGGCTTCGTCGGGGTAATTGAGGTTGCCGATGCGCTCGACCTTCTTGCGCCATTCGTCCTTATACCAGGCGCCTTTGTCGCGCATGGTCGAAGCCGCGCTCAAGCGGTGAATGCGCGGGCGCTTGGCGTACAGCTGTTGTTCATTGGCCAGTTCCGCTTCGAGGCTGGCGATGTCGCTGGACAGCTGGGCACTGTCAAACGTCGGCGCGGCCACGGCAGGCTTGGCCTGTGGCTTGACCTCTTCGTTCTTGGCCGGCGCTTTTTTAGGTTGGGGTGCGACGGTAGTCACGGCTGCCTTGGGCGCTGCTTCCTGTACTTCAGGCTTGGCGGCGGGCGGTGGCGTGACTTTCTGCACTTTGTTGTCCTGGAACGGCGCGACCTCGGTGGTCTTGGGAATCGCCTTTTTATCCAGGGTGCCGCTGCCTTGCTGATTTTCCTGGGCGAGGAAATCGGCTTTTTCGGGCTTCTTTTCACTTTTGAAGGTGGCGAGGGTGATTTCCAGGGTTTTGCTGATGGTTTTGGGTTCGACCATCGTAAAGCCGACGCCCAACAGCAAGGCCAGGTGAATCAACGCCGCGAGAAACAGGGTAAAACCGAGGCGATCGGCCGGGCGCACGCCACGATGGGCGAGTTCAGCAGGCAGATCGGACGGGAGGGTCATGGCAAGAAAACCAACATCGCGTTTTTCACAGGCCGCGCATGATAACGCAATGTTGGTGATTGCTTGGCTGTTCTATATCAACGAGCCTTGAGCTTCTGATCGATGGCATCCATCAGCAGGCCGCCGATGTCGGTGCCAAAGGCGTTATCGATTTCGCGGATGCAGGTCGGGCTGGTGACGTTGATTTCGGTCAGATGCTCGCCGATCACGTCCAGGCCAACAAACAAAAGACCTTTTTCACGCAGGGTAGGGCCCACTTGTGCCGCGATCCAGCGATCCTTCTCGGTCAATGGACGGGCTTCGCCACGACCACCGGCGGCGAGGTTGCCACGGGTTTCTCCGGCGGCCGGAATGCGCGCCAGGCAGTAATCCACCGGCTCGCCGTCGATCATCAGGATGCGTTTGTCGCCGTCCTTGATCGCCGGCAGGTACGCCTGGCCCATGATCTGCTGGGCGCCCAGCGCCGTCAGGGTTTCCAGGATCACCGACAGGTTCGGATCACCAGCGCGATGACGGAAGATCGACGTGCCACCCATGCCGTCCAGCGGCTTGAGGATCACGTCGCCGTGCTTGGCGGCGAATTCACGCAACACATCGGCGCGACGGCTGACCACGGTCGGTGGTGTGCACTGCGGAAACAACGTGGCGAACAGTTTTTCGTTGCAGTCACGCAGGCTCTGCGGCTTGTTGACCACCAGCACGCCGGCGCTTTCGGCTTGTTCCAGCAAATAGGTGGAGTAAACGAACTCCATGTCGAACGGTGGATCCTTGCGCATCAGGATCACGTTCAGATCGCTGAGCGGCGCATCGCTCTCGGCGCCCAGTTCGAACCATTTTTCCGGGTTGGCGAACACTTGCAGCGGACGCATCCGCGCGCGAGCCTGGCCTTCGCCCTGGTACAAATCGCGCTGTTCCATATAGAACAGTTCCCAGCCGCGCTTCTGCGCGGCCAGCAGCATGGCCAGCGAGCTATCCTTTTTATAGGAGATGCTGGCAATGGGGTCCATGACAATCCCGACGCGAACGCTCATGGGTTTTTCCTCGAATTTGGGTGGTCCGAATGGACATGAAAAAGTGGCGTCAGAGTGGCGCTGAGTGTGTTCCCGGTCAAGGAAAAACCATCGTGCAAGTCGGCCGATAGATTGGTTTTGGAGACTGTGCTAAAAAGGCTGCCATGTCATGCTGGCCCTTGAGTATCAAGGGTTTCGAGCGCAAACGGACAATTTGTTTCGCAAAGGCGACGGTAGAGCATTTATGGATCAGCATTCCAGCGCCTTGAAGGTCATGGTGATCGACGATTCGAAGACGATTCGTCGCACCGCCGAAACGCTGTTGAAGAATGTGGGTTGTGAAGTCATTACGGCCATCGACGGTTTCGATGCGCTGGCCAAGATTGCCGATAACCATCCCGGCATCATCTTTGTCGACATCATGATGCCGCGTCTGGATGGCTATCAGACCTGCGCTTTAATCAAGAACAATAGTGCGTTCAAGTCCACGCCAGTGATTATGCTGTCGTCCAAGGACGGGCTGTTCGACAAGGCCAAGGGGCGCATCGTTGGCTCCGACCAGTTTTTGACCAAGCCTTTCAGCAAGGAAGAACTGCTGAACGCGATCCAGGCCCATGTTCCGGGCTTCGCCGCCGTTTTGCCGCAGTAGGACACGCACAGTGACGCTCGGCCAGCGGGCCCGGCGTCGACAAGAATGGGGAAGACCATGGCTCGTATTCTGATCGTCGATGATTCGCCGACCGAAATGTACAAACTGACCGGCATGCTGGAAAAGCACGGTCACGAAGTGTTGAAAGCCGAAAACGGCGCCGACGGCGTGGCCCTGGCCCGTCAGGAAAAACCTGACGCGGTGCTGATGGACATCGTCATGCCTGGCCTCAACGGCTTCCAGGCGACTCGCCAGCTGACCAAAGACCCGGAAACCGGGCACATCCCGGTGATCATCATCACCACCAAGGATCAGGAAACCGACAAGGTCTGGGGCACGCGCCAGGGGGCCAAGGATTACCTGACCAAACCGGTCGACGAAGAAACCCTGATCAAAACCCTGAACAACGTGCTGGCCGGTTGAACGTCCGCCCATGACTGAATCGCTGACGGCTTTCGAGCTGCTGCTGCAGATCGATCAGCGCTGTCGTCTGCTGGCGGCGGATTTGCCGTCCCAGCCGACCCGACAGGACAGCTGGAGCGGCATTGGTTTCCGCTTGGGCGAGGACTGGTACGTCGCGCCGATGGGCGAAGTCAGCGAAGTCCTGCATGAACCGCGCTTCACCCAATTGCCGGGCGTCAAACCCTGGGTCAAAGGGGTGGCCAACTTGCGTGGGCGATTGCTGCCGATCATGGACCTGGGTGGTTTTTTTGGCCACGAAGCCTCGGCTGTGCGCAAGCAGCGGCGCGTGTTGGTGGTGGAACATAACGAAATTTTTGCCGGGTTGCTGGTCGACGAAGTCTTCGGCTTGCAGCACTTTGCCCAGGACAGCCTGGAGCCGGCAGATCATTTGAACGGGCCGATGTCGGGGTTCGTCAAAGGCCGGTTTCAGCATGAGCAGGCCTGGCAGGTGTTCAGCCCGTTTGCACTGGCGCAGTCACAAAGCTTTATGCATGTAGCGCTGTAATCCCCGGACCCTGTAGGAGCCGGGCTTGCCCGCGATGCAGACGGCGCGGTCTCACTTTGGACCGGGGTGATGCCATCGCGGGCAAGCCTTGCTCCTACAAGGGCGAGTAGTGAATTGGGCAGGACAGGCGAGGACCGATGACAAAAGCACAAACAGGCAAGCCAGAAGGATCGCGCAGTCGTTCGCAGATCATCGTGCTGTTTATCGCGCTGATCGTGTTCATCATGCTGCTGTTCGCCAATTTCGCTTACCTCAATACCCAAGCCACGTACGACAAACAGTACATCGGCCACGCCGGCGAGCTGCGGGTGCTGTCCCAGCGCATCGCCAAAAATGCCACCGAAGCTGCCGCTGGCAAAGCGGCCGCGTTCAAGTTGCTCAGTGATGCGCGCAACGACTTTGCCCTGCGTTGGGGATACCTGAAGAAGGGCGACCCGGCCACCGGCCTGCCGCCAGCGCCGTCCACCGTGCGCCCGGAAATGCGCGCCGTGCAGCTCGATTGGGAACGCTTGCTGAAAAACACCGACGCCATTCTCTCCAGCGAGCAGACGGTGCTGTCGCTGCATCAGGTCGCGGCGACCCTGGCCGAAACCGTGCCGCAGTTGCAGGTCGAGTACGAGAAAGTCGTCGAAATCCTCCTGCAACGCGGCGCACCGGCCGCGCAGGTGGCGATGGCCCAGCGCCAATCGCTGCTGGCCGAGCGCATCTTGGGCGCGGTGAACACCGTGCTGTCCGGCGACGAAAACTCGCAGCAGGCCGCCGACGCCTTCGGCCGCGATGCCGCGCGTTTCGGCCAGGTGCTCAACGGCATGCTTCAGGGCAATGTGGCGCTGAGAATCAGCCAGGTCGAGGACCGCGATGCTCGCGCTCGCTTGAGCGAGATTTCCGAGCTGTTTGAATTCGTCTCGGGCTCGGTGGATGAAATCCTCGAAACCTCCCCCGAATTGTTCAAGGTCCGCGAGTCGGCCACCAATATATTTACCCTGTCGCAAACCTTGCTCGATGAAGCCTCGCACTTGGCCACCGGGTTCGAAAACCTTGCCGGCGGGCGCAATACCGACACCATCGGCGGTTACGTGCTGGGCCTGCTGGCGCTGATGTCGATCATCCTGATCGGGATGGTGATGGTGCGCGAAACCAATCGTCAGCTTCGGGAAACCGCCGAAAAGAACGAACGTAACCAGAGCGCGATCATGCGCCTGCTGGACGAAATCGAAGACCTGGCCGACGGCGACTTGACCGTCACCGCCTCGGTGACCGAAGACTTCACCGGGACCATCGCCGACTCGATCAACTATTCCGTGGACCAATTGCGCGACCTGGTGGCGACCATCAACCTCACCGCCGGCCAGGTGGCCGCCGCCGTGCAGGAAACCCAGGCCACCGCCATGCACCTGGCGCAAGCCTCGGAGCATCAGGCGCAGCAGATCTCTGAAGCCTCGACGGCGATCAACGACATGGCCCAGTCCATCGATCAGGTCTCGGCCAATGCCGCCGAGTCGTCAGCGGTGGCCGAGCGTTCGGTGGAAATTGCCAACAAGGGCAACGAAGTGGTGCACAACACCATCCACGGCATGGACAACATTCGCGAGCAGATTCAGGACACCGCCAAGCGCATCAAGCGTCTGGGCGAGTCCTCCCAGGAAATTGGCGACATTGTCAGCCTGATCGATGACATTGCCGACCAGACCAACATACTCGCGCTCAACGCGGCGATCCAGGCATCGATGGCCGGTGACGCCGGGCGCGGTTTTGCCGTGGTGGCCGACGAAGTCCAGCGCCTGGCCGAGCGTTCATCCGCCGCGACCCGGCAAATCGAAACCCTGGTGCGGGCGATCCAGACGGACACCAACGAAGCGGTCATTTCCATGGAGCAGACCACCACCGAAGTGGTGCGGGGAGCGCGTCTGGCGCAGGATGCCGGTGTGGCCCTGGAAGAAATCGAAGGCGTATCGAAGACCCTCGCGGCGTTGATCCAGAGTATTTCCAATGCTGCGCAGCAACAAACGTCTTCGGCCGGGCAGATTTCCCTGACGATGAACGTGATTCAACAGATCACCTCGCAGACCTCGTCCGGTTCCACCGCCACTGCCGAGAGCATCGGCAACCTGGCTAAAATGGCCAGTCAGCTGCGGCGTTCGGTGTCCGGTTTCACCTTGCCGGCCGCCAAGGCGCAGGCGGCGGACAAGGCTTGAACCGGCCACAGGCGTATGATTTTTGAAAGGCGTAGGGACTGGAGTGGTTATGGGTGATCGGCACGACTATGTGGCCCTCGAGTGGGTCAAAGGCGAGATTGCCGAAACGCTGAAGCAGGCCCATCAAGCAATCGAAACGTTGCTTGATGACCCGCAGGCGCTGCACGCCTTGAGCGATTGCCTGGCGTACATCCATCAGGTTCACGGCAGTTTGCAGATGGTCGAGTTCTACGGCGCGGCCCTGCTCGCCGAAGAAATGGAACAGCTGGCCAGCGCCTTGCTGCAGCACCGCGTCAGCCATCGTGATGAAGCGCTGCACCTGTTGATGCAAGCCCTCGGGCAACTGCCGATTTACCTCGACCGCATACAAGGGGCGCGTCGTGACCTGCCCTTGGTGGTGTTGCCGCTGATCAACGACTTGCGCAGCGCCCGGGGTGAAACGCTGCTGTCGGAAACCAGCCTGTTCAGCCCGCAACTGGTGGACTTGCCACCGTTGGACGAAGCGTCGCTGGCCCTGCTGGAGCCTGCGGACTTCGCCAATGTGCTGCGCAAATTGCGCCAGATGCTGCAAATGGCACTGGTCGGGTTGCTGCGAGAACAGGATGACGACACCCATTTTAATTATCTGGCCAAGGTTTTTTCACGCCTTGAAGGGATATGCGCTGATGCGCCCCTGAGCCCGCTGTGGCAAGTCGCCTCGGCACTGGTCGAAGGCATGCGCACAGACGTGATCGCCAACAGCCCGGCGCTGCGCAGCCTGTTCAAGGACGCTGACAAAGAACTTAAGCGTTTGCTCGAACAAGGCATCCGCGGGATCAATCAGCCGGCACCGCCCGAGCTGCTCAAGAGTTTGCTGTTCTACATTGCCAAGGCCGAACTTCCTACCGGGCAGATGCTGACCATGAAAGATCGCTACTCACTGGACGACGCGTTGCCCGACAGCGCGATGGTCGATGAAGAACGCGCACGCCTGGCCGGTCCCGACCGCGATGCCATGCGTTCGGTGCTGGCCGCGCTCTGCGAAGAACTGGTGCGGGTCAAGGAGCGCCTGGACCTGTTCGTGCGCAGCGACCGTCAGCACACCTCGGACCTCGACAGCCTGCTGGCGCCACTGCGCCAGATCGCCGACACCCTGGCGGTGCTGGGGTTTGGGCAGCCGCGCAAAGTCATCATCGATCAACTGGCGGTGGTACTCAGCCTGGTTCAGGGCCAGCGCGAACCCAACGACGCCATCCTCATGGACGTCGCGGGCGCCTTGCTCTACGTCGAAGCCACCCTGGCCGGCATGGTCGGTACCGTGGAGCCCGAGAGCCAGGAAGAAAGCCGCCTGCCGACCACCGACCTGACTCAGATTCACCAGATCGTCATCCGCGAAGCGCGCATCTGCCTGCAACAAGCCAAGGACATGATCGTCGACTACATCGACGCCGACTGGGATCGCCAGCAACTGCAGGCGCTGCCGGCGTTGCTGACGCAAGTGCGCGGCGCGTTGTCGATGATCCCGTTGAGCCGGGCGGCGAGCCTGGTCGAAACCTGCAATCACTTCATTCGCGACCATTTGCTGCTGGAGCCGGACCAGCCCGATTGGCAGGAACTGGACAGCCTGGCCGATGTGGTGACCAGCATCGAGTATTACCTGGAACGCCTCGGCGACGATCCCGAAGCACCGGGCGAACAACTGCTCGATGTCGCTGAAAAAAGCCTGGCGTCGCTCGGGGTTTTCCCCAGCGAACTGCAAGTACCGATGCTCGACGATGTGCTCAGCCCGAGTGAAGCCCAGGTCATGCAGCAGATGCAGGTGCTCGATGACCCCGAGATCGTGCAGACGCTGGCCGATGTGCTGGCCAGCCCGGTGTCCTCCGTCAATCCGCCCGCGCTGACCACCCCAGGCAGCCTGTTGCCGCCGCCCGCCGGTGAGGAACCGGTCGACGAAGAGTTGCGCGAAGTCTTCCTCGAAGAGACCGATGAGGTCCTGGATATCCTCCAGGAATACTTGCCGCGCTGGACGTCCAACCCCGACGACAAGTGTGCCTTGAGCGAATTGCGCCGAGCCTTCCACACCTTGAAAGGCAGCGGCCGGATGGTCCGCGCGTTGGTGCTGGGCGAGCTGGCATGGGCGGTGGAAAACCTGCTCAACCGTGTGCTGGAGGACAACGTCGCGCCGGGGGCCGCCGTGCAACAACTGCTTGCCGATGCCCTGAATTTACTGCCGGAACTGGTGACCGAGTACGCCGGCAATGTCCAGCGTCAGCGCAACGATGTCGACCAGTTGGCCGCGCGCGCCCATGCCCTCGCCAAAGGCGATGCACCTGCCTGCGATGAAGATACCCAGGACGTGGCGGCCCTTGATCCGCTGTTGCTGGAGATCTTCCGCAAAGAAGCCGAAACCCACCTGGCCAGCCTCAATCGCTTCCTTGATCAGGCTGCCGAGCATGTGCCGCTTCAGGCCAGCGACGAATTGCAGCGAGCGTTGCACACGCTCAAGGGCAGTGCCTCGATGGCCGGCGTCTTGCCGATCGCCGAGCTGGCGACGCCACTGGATCAACTGGCCCGTGAGTACAAGGCGCATCTGATAGCGCTGGACCTGGACGAAGTCGAACTGTTGCTGGAAGCCGAAGGCTTGTTCCGGCTCGGCTTGCGCCAGCTCACGACCGATCCGCTGGCGCCGATTCGCGGTGCCGGCTCATTGATCGAACGCACCCAGTCATTACTCGCCGAACGTCTGCAAACGCTGTTGAGCACGCCCGATACCGCGCTGCGAACCAAGCGCGACCCGCAGTTGATCAACAACTTCCTGGCCCAGGGCATGGACATCCTGCTGGACGCCGAAAGCTTGTTGCAGCGCTGGCAACAGCATCCCGGCGAACGTCAGGAATTGACCGCGTTGCTGGATGAACTGACCACGCTCGGCGAGGGCGCGCACCTCGCCGATCTGCACCCGGTGGACGCACTCTGCGAAGCCTTGCTCGACCTGTATGGCGCGGTGGAAGAGAGCAGCCTGGCGGTCAGCGAGCGGTTTTTCCATGAAGCGCAAAGTGCTCACGAAGCGCTGATCAACATGCTCGACGAACTGGCCGCCGGCCAGGAAGTCAGCCCGCAGCCGGAACGCATCCGGGCGTTGCGCGAGTTGCTCGATGAAAGCCTCGACCCATCGTCCATGGGCCTGATTCGCAGTGACGGCAGCCGCACCCTGAGCATTCGCGAACTGGGCAGCGCCACCGCCGAACTTGAGCAAACGGCGACCCCGGTGGAGTTCGACGACGAAATCGTTTCCATCTTCCTCGAAGAAGCAATGGACATCCTCGAAAGTGCTGGTCAGGCCCTGCAACGCTGGTTGCGTGACCCGGACAACGCCGCCCCGTTGTCGTCCTTGCAGCGCGATTTGCACACGCTCAAGGGCGGTGCGCGGATGGCCGAAGTCGAGCCGGTCGGCGATTTGGCCCATGAACTGGAAAGCCTTTACGAAGGCTTGGTGGACCGCCGTTACAACCACAGTGAAACCCTGGCGCAGTTGCTGCAACAGAGCCATGAACGCCTCGCCCTGCTGCTTGAACAGTTGCAGAATCAGCAATCGCTGGGGACCCCGAGCGAGCTGATCGAGGCGATTCGCGCCTTTCGTCAAGGCAATGCCAGCGCCGCCGAAGTGGCCGAGCCCACACCGGCCAACGATTCGCCGGGTCATGATCCCGAGTTGCTGGAGATCTTCCTCGAAGAAGGTTTCGACATCATCGAAAACTCCGGCGCCGCGCTTGTGCGTTGGCAAGCCGAGCCGTCGAGCCGACAAGAAATAGAAACCCTGTTACGAGACTTGCACACGCTCAAGGGCGGCGCGCGCATGGTGGAAATCGCCCCCATCGGCGACCTTGCCCATGAGCTGGAGTTTCTCTACGAAAGCCTGTCGGCGGGCGCGTTGCAACCGAGCGCGGCGTTGTTCACGTTGTTGCAAAGCAGCCACGACCGGCTGGCGCAGATGCTGGATGCCACCCGCGCCGGTCAGCCGTTGCCGCCGGCTGATCGATTGATCGATGCCATCAAGAATTTCAGCCACCCGGCCGTGATCCAGCCGGCCAAGGTCCAATCGACCGTGGCGGCGCCTGCCGTGGCCAAGCCCGAGACACCTGTGGCACAAGCCGACGCCGGCGCCGACATGGTCAAGGTCTCGGCGGAACTGCTCGACGATCTGGTCAACCTGGCGGGCGAAACGTCGATCTTCCGTGGCCGTATCGAACAGCAGGTCAACGATGCGCGCGTCACCTTGAGCGAGATGGAAACCACCATCGAGCGGATGCGCGACCAGTTGCGCCGGCTGGATACCGAAACCCAGGGGCGGATTCTCAGCCGCCAGCAAGTCGACGCCGAACGCTTGGGCTACGAAGAATTCGACCCGCTGGAAATGGACCGCCACTCGCAATTGCAGCAACTGTCGCGTGCGCTGTTCGAATCGGCCTCTGACTTGCTGGACCTCAAGGAAACCCTCGACCGGCGCAATCAGGACGCGGAAAACCTGCTGCAGCAACAGGGCCGCATCAATACCGAGTTGCAAGAAGGCCTGATGCGCACGCGCATGGTGCCGTTCGAGCGGATGCTGCCGCGTTTGAAGCGCATCGTTCGACAGGTCTCCAGTGAGCTGGGCAAGGATGTGGAATTCATTGTCGGCAATGCTGAAGGCGAGATGGACCGCAACGTGCTCGAACGCATGGCCGCGCCGCTGGAGCACATGCTGCGCAACGCCGTGGACCATGGCCTGGAATCGGCCGAGGTGCGCGTCGCGGCCGGCAAACCGGCGCAGGGGCGGATCACCCTGGACTTGTCTCGCGAGGGTGGCGACATGATTTTCGACATCCGCGACGACGGAGCCGGCGTGCCGCTTGACGCGGTGCGACGCAAGGCGATCAAGCGCGGTTTGCTGGCCGAAGATGCGGATATCAGTGACCGCGACGTGTTGCAGTTCATCCTTCAGCCGGGGTTTTCCACGGCCGAGAAGATCACCCAGATTTCAGGGCGCGGCGTCGGCATGGACGTGGTCCACGAAGAAGTTCGACAGCTCGGTGGCACGATGGTCATCGACTCTGTGCCGGGGCGGGGCGTGCATTTCCGGATTCGCCTGCCGTTCACCGTGTCGGTCAACCGCGCGCTGATGGTGCAGTGCCTTGAGGATCAATACGCGATCCCGCTGAACACCATCGACGGCATCGTCCGTGTGTTGCCCAACGAACTGGAAGGGCATTACCGGCTCGATCCGCCAAGGTACAAATACGCCGGGCAACACTATGAGCTGTGCTACCTGGGCGAGCTGCTGAAAACCAGCACCCGCCCGAAATTACTGGGCCAAAGCCTGCCATTGCCGGTGTTGCTGGTGCAATGCAACGACCGGCACATTGCCGTGCAGGTCGATTCCATGGCCGGCACGCGCGAGATCGTGGTGAAAAGCCTCGGCCCGCAGTTTGCGGCGGTGCAGGGTTTGTCCGGCGCGACGATCCTGGGCGATGGCCGGGTGGTGCTGATCGTTGATTTGCTGGCGCCGATCCGGGCGATGCAGGCGCATGTGCCGCCCCCGACGCTTATTCAGGACGCAGAGGCCGAGCCACAAAAACCGCTGCTGGTGCTGGTGGTCGATGACTCGGTGACTGTGCGCAAGGTCACCAGCCGATTGCTCGAACGCCACGGCATGAACGTGCTGACCGCCAAGGACGGGGTCGACGCCATGCTGCTGCTCGAAGAGCACATGCCGGACGTGATGCTGCTGGACATCGAGATGCCGCGCATGGACGGTTTCGAAGTCGCGACCCAGGTGCGCGCCGATGAGCGTTTGCAGCACCTGCCGATCATCATGATCACCTCACGTACCGGGCAGAAACACCGCGACCGCGCGATGGCCATCGGCGTCAACGATTACCTTGGCAAGCCGTACCAGGAATCGGTGCTGCTCGAAAGCATCGCCCTGTGGAGCAAATCCCATGCTTGATGACCATTTTTACCAGCGCACCAACAACCTCACCGGCCTGTTGCTGCCCTTGGCCGACCGCAATCTGATCGTGCCCAATGTCGCGGTGGCGGAGCTGATCGACTATCAACCGGGGGCGTTCGATCTGGATACGCCGCCGTGGTACCTGGGGCTGGTGAAGTGGCGGGACCGGCAAATTCCGCTGCTCAGTTTTGAATCGGCGTGTGGCGATAAAGTCGTCATCGGCGAGCGGGTGCGCATCGTGATTCTCAACGCGCTGGGCGGGCGGCCAGCGTTGAAGTTCATTGCGTTGCTGGTGCAGGGGATTCCTCGCTCGTACAAGCTCGACAGTCAGTTGAGCTATGTCGATGTGCCGTTGTGTTCGCTGGAGCAAGCGGCGGTGCAGGTGGGCGAGCAAGTGGCCAAGGTGCCGGACTTGCTGGCGCTGGAGGAGTTGTTGGTTACGGCTGGTTTAGCCAACTGATCTGGATATTGTGGTGATTTCGCCGGCCTCATCGCGGGCAAGCCCGCTCCCACAGGTATTGTGGATGACTCAGGATTTGAGCAAGTCACGGACACTGTGGGAGCGGGCTTGCCCGCGATATAGGCCGTCAATTTACCGAATACCTCACTGCTAAACCTTGGCCTGAGCCCTCATCTGCATTTGCAACGCCTCGTAATGATCCAGCGCCCGCTCCACCAACAACTGCACCCCGTCCGCCATTCGGCTGATCGCCAAGGCAACCGAGCGGCGAGAGCCTTCCACATCGTCCGCCAGATCGGCAGCAATCGCGCTGATCGACAGCATGTCTTCGGAGGCGTTGGCCAGCAGGGCTTCGGCGTCGATGTCGGGGCATACCGTGAAGAGCCGGGATTTGTTACGGCGTCTCGATGGTTTGTCGCGAGCAGGGGGGAAGTAATGGGCGAAGGCGCGGTCGGCGGCTTCCTTGAGCTTTTCGGCTTCGAGGGGGTCGTCGGAATCGGTATCGGTTTCTGGGGGATTGGGAGTGGCTTTAAACATAGTGAAGCTCCATACAGGGGTGAAGCTGGCCCATTTGGTTTCCAAGCGAATGGGTGGCAGCTGTACGCGGTTGGAAACCCGGGGTACGGAGACCCGGCAGACCCTAAGGTCTTCCGCGCACAGCCGCCATAACGGAGTGCACACTTTGAAGGTGCGCAAGCATACGTTATGAAGGACGCTTTTGCGTCCCGTACTCATGGGGTTTCCAGCCCCGGTCGCTGAATTGTCAGCGACCCGTAAACGATAAAGCCCAGCGCAAAACCCCACCAGTCAGCGGCTTCCGGCATTGCTGTAGGCGGCGACGCCAGAGTGCGTAGCCTCGCACCCTTCCTGCTTACAAACTTTTAAACACAAAATCCCATTCGACAGGCTAAGGTTGAAGATTCCCAAAAAGGGACCTATCGTTCCCTTTTTGGGACTTATCGGTTGCCACTGTGAAAAACCTATCCCTCAGCGAAGCCCTGTTCACGACCACTCAGCAAAAAGTGTTGGGTTTGTTGTTCGGCAAACCCGACCGCAGTTTTTACGCCAACGAGATCGCCCGCTGGGCTCAAGTGGGTAAAGGCAGCCTCATGCGCGAGCTGGATCGGTTGCAGCAGGCCGGCGTGCTGACCCTGAGCCGCCAGGGCAACCAGACCCACTATCAAGCCAATCCGCAATGCCCGATCTATGCCGAACTGCTAGGCATCGCCCGCAAGACGTTCGGTATTGCCGAGCCTTTGCGCCAAGCGCTGCAACCCTTTGCCGAACAGATCACCTGGGCATTTGTGTACGGCTCCATCGCCAAGGATTCGGCAAACGCATCCAGTGACATTGATCTCATGCTGATCGGCGAAAGCCTCCACTACTGTGAAGTGATCGAGCGGCTCATGCCTCTGGAAGAGCAACTGGGCCGCGTCCTCAACCCGACGCTCTACACCCCCGACGACTGGGCCGCAAAACTGGCGGCTGAAAACAGCTTTCTCGTGCGGGTGGCGCAGCAGGACAAGATCAACCTGATGGGGGGAAACCCTTTGGAGTCCAAGGATGGGCAGCAACGAGAATCTGGAGAACCTGATACGTAGCGGCGGACTGAAAGCCGAGCCGCCGGATCGCAAGGAATGCGAAGGGCTGATGCGTTCCGCTGTGGTCGATTGAAAGATGCGCTGATTTTTCAGGCCCCCTCGCGGGCAAGCCCGCTCCCACAGTGTTAGTGAATGACCCAGTTTCTGAGGCAACCACAAATCCTGTGGGAGCGGGCTTGCCCGCGATGGCGTCATCAATGACAGCACATTTTTTGTGATCATTACCCTAACCGTAACGATCCACCGCTCAGCTTGATTGATGCCCCCACCCAACACTCCTAAGGTGACCCCACGACAGCGAACCCGTGGAGTGGTCATGACAACAACAATATCCCCCGACTCGCGATGGACGCGCCGACGCAGCGAAAAGCAGCGGCGTCTGGCGTTGGTCAAGGATCTGGCCGACGGTGTGGTGTTGCCCACCGACAACATCGTCGCCGCGCTGGAGGCGTTGATCCTGCCCGGCGACCGTGTGGTGCTGGAGGGCAATAACCAGAAGCAGGCGGATTTCCTCTCCCGTTCCCTGGTCAAGGCCGATCCCGCCAAGCTGCACGATCTGCACATGATCATGCCCAGCGTCGGGCGTGCCGAGCATCTGGACCTGTTCGAACGCGGCATTGCCCGCAAACTCGACTTTTCCTTCGCGGGCACCCAAAGCCTGCGCATCAGCCAGCTGCTGGAAGACGGCCTGCTGGAAATCGGCGCGATCCACACTTACATCGAGCTCTATGCGCGGCTGGTGGTCGACCTGATTCCCAACGTCGTGCTCTCGGCCGGTTTCATGGCCGACCGTGCCGGCAACATCTACACCGGGGCGAGCACCGAAGACACTCCCGCACTCATTGAACCGGCTGCCTTCAGCGACGGCATCGTCATCGTTCAGGTCAACCAGTTGGTCGACGATGTCAGCGACCTGCCGCGCGTCGACATCCCCGCCTCTTGGGTCGATTTTGTGGTGGTGGCCGACAAGCCGTTCTACATTGAGCCGCTGTTCACCCGCGACCCACGGCACATCAAGCCTGTGCACATCTTGATGGCGATGATGGCGATCCGCGGCATCTACGAAAAACACAACGTTCAGTCGCTCAATCACGGCATCGGTTTCAACACCGCCGCCATCGAACTGATCCTGCCGACCTACGGTGAATCCCTCGGCCTCAAAGGCAAAATCTGCCGCAACTGGACGCTCAATCCGCACCCGACCTTGATCCCGGCGATTGAAAGCGGCTGGGTTGAAAGCGTGCATTGTTTCGGCACCGAACTGGGCATGGAAAACTACATCGCCGCACGACCGGACGTGTTCTTCACCGGGCGCGATGGCTCGCTGCGTTCCAACCGGATGTTCAGCCAACTGGCCGGGCAATACGCGGTGGACCTGTTCATTGGCGCCACGCTGCAAGTTGACGGTGATGGTCATTCTTCCACCGTAACCCGCGGGCGCCTCGCGGGTTTCGGCGGTGCGCCGAACATGGGCCACGACCCACGCGGTCGCCGTCACGGCACGCCAGCCTGGCTCGACATGCGCCACACCGACGGGCCAGAGCCCATGCTCGAACGCGGGAAAAAACTCGTGGTGCAAATGGTCGAGACGTTCCAGGAGGGCGGCAAACCGACCTTCGTCGAAACCCTCGACGCGGTGGAGGTGGCGAAGAAAAGCGGCATGCCGCTGGCGCCGATCATGATCTACGGCGACGACGTCACCCACCTGCTGACCGAAGAAGGCATCGCCTACCTGTACAAGGCGCGCTCGCTGGAAGAACGCCAGGCGATGATCGCCGCCGTCGCCGGGGTGACCGTCATCGGCCTGCGCCATAACCCGAAAGACACCGCACGCATGCGCCGCGAAGGCCTGATTGCCTTGCCCGAAGACCTCGGCATCCGCCGCACCGACGCCACCCGCGAATTGCTCGCGGCGAAAAGTGTGGCTGACCTGGTGGAGTGGTCCGGTGGTCTCTACAACCCGCCCGCCAAGTTCAGGAGCTGGTAATGCACGCACTTAACCTGCAACCGAAAACCCTGACCCTGGCCGAGCAATTGGCAGACCTGGCGGTGGACGTACTGATCGACGAAGCAGACCTGTCGCCAAAACCGGCGCTGGTCGATCGTCGTGGCAACGGCGCGCATACCGACTTGCACCTGGGGCTGATGCACGCTTCGGCGTTGTCGTTGTGGCCGGCCTTTAGAGAAATGGCTGAAGCCGCCATCGAGTTCGGCCAAATCGGCTTGCCGCTGCGTGAAGCGGTGGGGCGGATTGGACGCGAAGGTGAGCAAGCGATGCTCGCCACCACGGGTGGGGTGAATACCCATCGCGGAGCGATCTGGGCCTTGGGGCTGTTGGTCACGGGCGCTGCGCTGGACCCTCAATCCACTGGCGCCAGCAGCGTGTCGTTACGCGCTGCACGCCTCGCGTTACTCGACGACCGCCATGCCCCGCGCCCGCTCAGCCATGGCGCTCAAGTCGCCCGGCGTTACGGCGCACGCGGTGCTCGTGAAGAAGCGCAGCTGGGCTTTCCGGCGGTGATCCAGCGTGCACTGCCGCAACTCAAACGCAGCCGCGCCGCTGGCCACGGCGAGCAGAACGCTCGACTCGATGCCTTGCTGGCAATCATGACAACGCTGGCCGACACCTGCGTGCTCTATCGCGCCGGTGAGCAAGGCCTGCACACCATGCAGAGGGGGGCTCAAGCGGTCCTCGACGCCGGCGGCAGTGCCAGCCTCGCCGGTCGCCGTCGTTTGCATGAGCTGGATGAACAATTAATCGCGTTGAATGCCTCGCCCGGCGGCGCTGCCGACTTGCTCGCAGCCTGCCTGTTTGTCGACCGTATCGAGTCGTGCGACGGCCTCACCCAGGGAGCTTTTTGATGGAAACCTTATCCTTTGAATTCCCCGCCGGCCAACCGCCACGGGGCCGCACGCTAGTGGGCTGTGTCGGCTCGGGCGATCTGGAAGTGCTGATCGAACCGGGTCAGGCCGGCAAGCTGACGATCACCGTGCAAACCTCGGTCAATGGCAGCGAACAACGCTGGGAGCATCTGTTTACGCGGATGTTCGAGGGCCAGACACCGCCGGCGATGGACATCGATATCCACGATTTCGGCGCGACCCCCGGCGTGGTGCGCTTGCGTCTGGAGCAAGGCTTTGAGGAGATCGGCCATGACTGACAGCGCAGAACTCTTGCAGCCATACCTACAAAGACGCAGCTTCGTCGAACTCGGCGCCCGGCAACGAGCAAGAGCCTTGCTTGACCCTGGCACCTATCGTGAATTGCTCGACCCGTTCCAGCGCGTCATGTCGCCGTGGCTGTCGCGCCAGGGCGTGGTGCCGCAAGCGGACGACGGCGTGGTCATCGCCAAGGGCAGCATCGGTGGATTGCCGGTGGTGATCGCGGCCATTGAAGGTGCCTTTCAGGGTGGCAGCCTTGGCGAAGTCGGCGGAGCGAAGATGGCGGGCGCGCTGGAGCTGGCCGCCGATGACAACCGCAACGGCATTCCAACCCGCGCCGTGTTGCTGCTGGAAACCGGTGGGGTGCGTTTGCAGGAGGCCAATCTCGGGCTGGCGGCGATTGCCGATATTCATGCGGCGATTGTTGATCTGCGCCAATACCAGCCAGTGGTTGGTGTGGTGGCGGGCAGCGTCGGCTGCTTTGGCGGGATGTCGATTGCTGCCGGGTTGTGCAGTTATTTGCTGGTGACCCAGGAAGCGCGCCTTGGCCTGAATGGTCCGCAAGTGATCGAACAGGAAGCGGGCCTTGAGGAGTACGACTCCCGCGACCGGCCTTTCATCTGGAGCCTGACCGGTGGCGAGCAACGTTTCGCCAGCGGTTTGGTGGATCGTTATGTCGCCGATGATGTGGCGCAGATTCAGCAACACGTCAGTGAATTGCTGCAACAAGGCTTGCCCGCACAACAACGCAGCCGCCAGGCCGAGCTGTTCCTGCAGCGGCTGGCCCGCCTCGATGCCGAGCCGCAAATCGAAGCGGCGACGGTTCGCGATCTGTACCAAGGAGAACGCTCATGAGTACGTATTCCCTGAGAGGGTTGCACTGGTTCAACGCCTTGAGTGCAGGCGCCAAACCGGTTGAGGGTTTGCCGGCTTCGTTGAAAGTGGCCGATGGTGTGCTGGGTAGTCAGCCTGCGCGGTTTATTGCGGTGGTGGCTGATCCGGACAACCGTTTTGTCCGCGCTCGCAACGGTGAAGTGGGTTTGCTCGAAGGCTGGGGCTTGGCCAAAGCCGTGGATGAAGTGATCGCCGCTGACCGTGACAAACCACACAAGCGTGCCTTGATCGCCATCGTCGATGTACCGAGTCAGGCGTACGGTCGGCGCGAAGAAGCGCTCGGGATTCATCAGGCCTTGGCCGGGGCGGCGGACAGTTATGCCCGCGCTCGATTGGCCGGCCATGCGGTGATCGGTTTGCTGGTGGGCAAGGCGATGTCCGGGGCGTTTCTGGCTCACGGTTATCAGGCCAACCGCCTGATTGCGTTGCGTGATCCGGGGGTGATGGTGCATGCCATGGGCAAGGCCTCGGCGGCCCGAGTGACGTTGCGCAGTGTCGAAGAACTGGAGACGTTGGCGGCCAGCGTGCCGCCCATGGCGTATGACATCGACAGTTACGCCAGCCTTGGATTGCTCTGGGAAACCTTGTCGATGGAGCAGATCGAACAACCCACGGCGGCGGACCTTACACGGGTGACGGAATGCCTGAGCCTGGCCATCGAGGATGTCGCCGCCAAGGGACGCGACTTGAGCAGCCGCTTGGGCGCGACCCATCGCGCCGCCTCCAGCCAGGTTCGCCAACTGCTGAGAGCGCAGTGGTGAATACGCTCCTGGCCCACGACTTGCTCTGGGGGATGACGCCAGAGCAGTTGCCTGCGGATGCGCCTGCGTGGGTGGTCGAGTCGATTTGCGCGGGTCAGCCGGTAGTGGTTCGGCGCGCGATGACGGCGCCGGATCACATCGCGGTCGGGGTGCGTGGGCGTTTGCGCGAGCAGCGTTATGCAACGTCGATGGCCATCGCGGCGATTTCGCGTCGGGTCAGGCCGGAAGACCTCAGTCATGTCGAGTCGACTCGCGATCTGCCGGCGCTGCGAGCACTGGCGCAACTGCGGCCGATGCTCGACGCCTGCGGTTGGATATGGGGTATCAGCGGCAGCGCCGGTTTCGAATTGGCCAGCGGTTTTTCCGCGCTGCATGAGCGCAGCGATCTCGATTTGATTCTGCGCACACCGCAGCCGCTGAGCCGTACTCAAGCGCAGGCGTTGGTGAAGGTTCTCGACACCGCTGAGTGTCGGGTGGACATGCAATTGCAGACACCGTTTGGCGCAGTCGCACTGCGCGAATGGGCCAGGTCTTCGTCTCAGGTTTTGCTGAAAAGCGACCGGGTTGCCTGTTTGGTCGGCAACCCCTGGAACCCTCAGGAGCAAGCAGCGTGAGCAGTTTGCTGGTGTTCCCCGGTCAGGGCGCGCAACAGCCGGGCATGCTGCAGCGCTTGCCTCGGGACGTGTTGAACGAGGCGAGTGATGTGCTGGGCGAGGACGTACTGTGGCTCGATGGCGCCGAGGCATTGAGGTCGACGAGGGCGGTTCAGCTTTGCCTGTTGATCGCAGGCGTCGCGGCGGCACGACAATTGTCGATGAAGCCCGATTACGTGGCCGGGTTATCCATTGGCGCTTACCCGGCAGCGGTGGTCGCGGGTGCCTTGAGTTTCAGCGATGCGCTGCATCTGGTCAGTCTGCGCGGTGAACTGATGCAGCAGGCTTATCCACAGGGCTATGGCATGACCGCGATCATCGGTCTGGATTTATCCACCGTGGAAAAACTGCTGGCGCAGGTTCACAGCATCGACACACCGGTTTACCTGGCCAACATCAACGCCGATAACCAGGTGGTGATAGCCGGCAGCGACGAGGCAATGAAAGCAGTGGCGGCGTTGGCGAAAGGTCACGGTGCCGGTCTGGCCAAACGGTTGGCAGTGAGCGTGCCTTCGCACTGCCCGCTACTGGAGGGGCCGGCAAAAATTCTGGCGGAAGCATTCGCCAAGGTGTCATTGAAAACGCCGACCTTGGGCTACCTGAGCGGCAGTCGCGCCCGGCCGCTGATCAACCCCGAAGCGGTGCGCGATGACCTCGCTTTCAACATGTGCCGCGTCGTTGATTGGCGTGGCACGGTACAAAGCGCCTATGAGCGCGGCGTACGACTTCAGATCGAATTGCCGCCCGGTGCGGTGCTGACCGGGCTGGCGCGCCGGGTGTTCGAGCAAGGCACCGTGATTGCCTTCGACGGTGCGCGGCTCGATACCTTGCAGGCGCTGTTGCGTGAGGAGGGAAGCCGCCAACTCTAGACCTCCGACTCAGGCCTTCGAACAACAAAAACAACATTCGACGATGCATTTTGAGGACTACAACAATGATTATTTACGGTGTGGCGCTGTTGGCGATTTGTACGCTGGCAGGGGTGATCATGGGTGACGCGCTTGGCGTGTTACTGGGCGTCAAATCCAACGTCGGCGGGGTCGGGATCGCGATGATCCTGCTGATCTGCGCGCGGTTGTGGATGCAGAAGCGCGGTGGCATGACCAAGGATTGCGAGATGGGCGTCGGCTTCTGGGGCGCCATGTACATTCCGGTGGTGGTCGCGATGGCCGCGCAACAGAACGTCGTCACCGCGCTGCACGGCGGCCCGGTCGCGGTGCTCGCGGCGATTGGTTCAGTGGTGATCTGCGGCTGCACCATTGCGCTGATCAGCCGGACACATAAAGGCGAACCGTTACCCGATGAACCGGCGGAGATTACCCCGGTCGGCACACCAGTAGGAGGTCGCTGATATGTGGGAACTCATTGATAAAGGCTTGACCGCTAATGGTCTGGTGACCGCGTTTGCCTTTGTAGGCGTGATCATGTGGGTGTCGGTTGTCTTGTCGAAGCGTCTGACATTCGGACGAATTCACGGCTCGGCCATTGCCATCGTCATCGGGCTGGTGTTGGCCTGGGTCGGCGGCACCCTGACCGGTGGGCAAAAAGGCCTGGCGGACCTGACGTTGTTTTCCGGCATCGGTCTGATGGGCGGCGCCATGCTGCGAGACTTTGCGATCGTCGCCACGGCATTCGAAGTGCAAGCAACCGAAGCGAAAAAGGCTGGTTTGATCGGCGTGATTGCGCTGCTTCTGGGCACGATCTTGCCGTTCATTGTCGGCGCGAGCATGGCTTGGGTGTTTGGTTATCGTGATGCGATCAGCATGACCACCATCGGTGCGGGCGCTGTGACGTACATCGTCGGGCCGGTGACCGGGGCGGCAATTGGTGCAAGTTCCGACGTGGTGGCGTTGTCGATTGCCACCGGGTTGATCAAGGCGATTCTGGTGATGGTCGGCACACCCATGGCCGCACGCTGGATGGGGTTGGATAACCCGCGTTCGGCAATGGTGTTCGGCGGGTTGGCCGGGACGGTCAGCGGGGTGACCGCAGGCTTGGCCGCGACGGATCGGCGGTTGGTGCCTTACGGGGCGTTGACGGCGACGTTCCACACCGGGCTTGGGTGCTTGCTTGGGCCTTCGCTGCTGTACTTCATTGTTCGCGCGATTGTTGGCTAAGCCGCTGGATCTTCGCTGACTGTAATGACGTCATCGCGGGCAAGCCCGCTCCCACAAGAGTTGCGCAGTTCTTGTGGGAGCGTGGCTTGCCCGCGATGCAGGCGCCACAGGTTTCAGGCTTGGCGATTGGCATGCATCCGGCACTCTGCCAACAACGCCAGCAAATTCGGGTCGCGCTCCTTGGCCTTCAAGAACACCACCCCGATGTGCTGCTGCAGCCGGTACTTTTCCTGCAAGGGGATCAGCTTCACCCGGTTCTCATACACCGCCGCAATCCTCCCCGGCAGCAACGCATAACCCACGCCCGAGCTGACCATGCTCAGCAGGGTGAAGATGTCGTTGACCTGCATCGCCACCTTCGGCTCGAACCCCGCCTGCTTGAACACCCGATTACCGTCCTGGTGCGTGGCAAAGCCTTGGGTCAGCGTAATGAATGTCTCGTCGCGCACTTCGGCCAGATCAACTTCCGTGCGCTGGGCGAACTTTGAATCCGCCGGCGTGGCGAGAAAGATGTCGTCGGAAAACAGCGGGATCTGCTCGCAGTCCGGGTCGTTGACGCTGTCGTCCAGCGACACCAGGATCGCGTCGACTTCCATGTTCTTGAGCTTGTACAGCAGGTCGAAGTTCGAACCGAGGATCAGGTCGATGTTGAGTTCGCTGCGGCGGATCTTCAGGCCCATGATCAGCTGCGGCACGGTCTTCACTGTCAGTGAGTACAGCGAGCCAAGCTTGAAGCGTTCCGCAGAAAAACCGGCGGCTTCACGGGTCAGGCGCACAGTTTCGACCACGTCCTGAATCAGTTTCTGCGCTCTTTCTTCGAGCACGTAAGCGCTTTCCAGCGGTGTCAGGTTACGACCTTCATGTTTGAACAGCGGGCAGCGCAAGGCACTTTCCAGGGAATGGATCGCCCTGTGTACGCTGACGTTACTGGTCTGCAACTCGGCGGCGGCGCGAGCCAGATTGCCGGTGCGCATGAAGGCCAGGAACACCTCGAGCTTTTTCAGGGTCAATTCTTCGTCGATCAGCATGGCCCGGACTCTTATTCGAATGGCTCGATTGTGCACGCATGCGATGTTTTGTAGCAGCTATGTAGGAGCTGTGTAGGAGCTGTCGAGTGAAACGAGGCTGCGAATTTCTGACCACAACCTCGTTCCACTCGACAGCCCCCACAGTTTGCGCGATGTTGCATCAAATTTTGAGGTGAGCAACGCATGTACCACGGGGAACGATTGAACGCCTGGACGCATTTGGTCGGGGCGGTGGCGGCAACGGTTGGTGTGGTGTGGATGCTGGTGATCGCCAGCATGGACGGCAGCCCATGGAAAATCGTCAGCGTGGCGATTTACGGTTTCACTTTGTTGGTGCTGTACAGCGCCTCGACCGTTTATCACAGCGTGCGCGGGCGCAAGAAAGCGATCATGCAGAAGGTCGATCACTTTTCGATCTATTTGCTGATTGCCGGCAGCTACACACCGTTCTGCCTGGTGACCCTGCGCGGGCCGTGGGGCTGGACGTTGTTCGGGATTGTCTGGGGGCTGGCGCTGATCGGAATCCTGCAAGAGATAAAACCGCGGTCGGAAGCGCGGATTCTGTCGATCGTGATCTACGCGGTGATGGGCTGGATCGTGCTGGTGGCGGTCAAACCATTGCTCGCGGCGTTGGGCAGTGCGGGGTTTGCCTGGCTGGCGGCGGGCGGGGTGTTGTACACCGTGGGGATTATCTTTTTCGCCCTCGATCATCGTCTGCGGCATGCCCATGGGATCTGGCATTTGTTTGTGATTGCCGGGAGCTTGCTGCACTTTGTGGCGATTTTCTTTTATGTCCTTTAGACCGCGTCGCGGCCATTCGCGAGCAGGCTCGCTCCTACATTGAAATGCATTTCAATGTAGGAGCGAGCCTGCTCGCAAAAGGGCCCTAGAAATCACCCCAAAGCTGTTGAGCCACAGCTAACGCAACCACCGGCGCGGTCTCAGTGCGCAACACCCGAGGACCGAGGCGGGCGGCATGGAACCCGGCCGACTTAGCCTGATCGACTTCAGCGTCGGACAACCCGCCTTCCGGGCCGATCAGAAACGCCAGCGTCGCAGGCTTCGCATGACTCACCAACGGCTCAGCCACCGGGTGCAGGACCAGTTTCAACTCGGCGTCTGTCTGCTTCAGCCAATCCGCCAACAACACCGGCGGATGAATCACCGGCACCCGCGACCGTCCACATTGCTCGCACGCACTGATCGCCACTTGGCGCCAGTGCATCAGGCGCTTGTCGGCGCGCTCGTCTTTAAGGCGGACTTCGCAGCGATCGCTGAAGATCGGGGTGATTTCGGTCACGCCCAGTTCTGTCGCTTTCTGGATGGCCCAGTCCATGCGCTCGCCACGGGACAAGCCCTGGCCCAGATGGATCGCCAGCGGCGATTCAACCTGGCCGGCGAAGCTTTCGTCGATCTGCACCACCACGCGCTTCTTGCCGACTTCTACCAGCGTGGCGCGAAACTCATGGCCCGAGCCGTCGAACAGCTGCAACGCATCACCCTCGGCCATGCGCAGCACGCGGCTGATGTAATGGGCCTGGGCTTCGGGCAACTCATGCTCGCCGGTGCTCAGGGGGGCGTCGATAAAGAAGCGGGACAGTCTCATCTTGGGTCTCTGAAAAAGGTGTGAAAGTCTGGCGGCCTCATCGCGGGCAAGCCCGGCTCCTACAGGGTATATGCGGTCAACTGTGGGAGCCGGGCTTGCCCGCGATGGCGGCGGTCCAGGCTCCACAGTAGTCCAAGTGAAATCAATCAGCCTGGATCGCGGAAGCCGGGATGGAAGTCTTTCGGCACCGCCACGCTGACGCTGTTGCGCGTGGCGATGTCGATGCCTTCGCTGGCGACTTCCGCCAGAAAGTCGATCTGCTCGGGCGTAATCACGTACGGCGGCAGGAAATACACCACGCTGCCCAACGGACGAAGTAAAGCACCCCGTTCCAATGCATGCTGGAACACCTTCAAGCCGCGACGTTCCTGCCACGGGTAAGCTTCTTTCGTAGCCTTGTCCTTGACCATTTCGATGGCCAGCACCATGCCGGTCTGGCGCACTTCCGAGACGTTCGGATGGTCGACGAGATGCGCGGTGGAGGAGGCCATGCGCTGCGCCAGGGCCTTGTTGTTCTCGATGACGTTGTCTTCTTCGAAGATGTCCAGCGTTGCCAGGGCTGCCGCGCACGCCAGCGGATTGCCGGTGTAGCTGTGCGAGTGCAGGAAGGCGCGCAGGGTCGGGTAGTCGTCGTAGAAGGCGCTGTAGACGTCTTCGGTCGTCACGCAGGCCGCCAGCGGCAGGTAACCGCCAGTCAGGGCCTTGGACAGGCACAGGAAGTCGGGGCGGATGCCCGCCTGTTCGCAGGCGAACATTGTGCCGGTGCGGCCGAAGCCGACGGCGATCTCATCGTGGATCAAGTGCACGCCATAGCGGTCGCAGGCGTCGCGCAGCAGCTTGAGGTACACCGGGTGGTACATGCGCATGCCACCAGCGCCCTGAATCAGCGGCTCGACGATGACTGCCGCGACAGTGTCATGATGCTCTGCCAGGGTCTGTTCCATGGCCGCGAACATGTTGCGCGAATGTTCTTCCCAGCTCATGCCTTCCGGGCGCAGGTAGCAATCGGGGCTCGGCACCTTGATGGTGTCCAGCAGCAGGGCCTTGTAGGTTTCGGTGAACAGCGGCACGTCGCCCACCGACATCGCCGCCATGGTTTCGCCATGGTAGCTGTTGGTCAGGGTGACGAAGCGCTTCTTGTTCGGCTGGCCGCGATTGAGCCAGTAGTGAAAGCTCATTTTCAGCGCGACTTCGATGCAGGACGAACCGTTATCGGCGTAGAAGCACCGGGTCAGGCCTTCCGGCGTCATCTTCACCAGGCGCTCGGACAACTCGATCACCGGTTGATGGCTGAAGCCGGCGAGGATCACATGCTCCAGTTGATCGACCTGGTCCTTGATGCGCTGGTTGATGCGCGGATTGGCATGGCCAAACACGTTGACCCACCAGGAGCTGACAGCGTCGAGGTAGCGCTTGCCTTCGAAGTCTTCCAGCCACACGCCTTCACCGCGCTTGATCGGGATCAGCGGCAGTTGTTCGTGGTCTTTCATTTGGGTGCAGGGATGCCACAACACCGCGAGATCGCGTTCCATCCACTGTTTATTCAGGCCCATTTTCTGTCTCCTGGAGGCTACCCGTGACGTAGGCGGGTAAACAATCGCGCAAGCCTATGCAATGCGTCGCGCCGGGACAACCCATTGTGTCGATTGAGCTACTTTGTATGGGCCGATAGACGTTGCTGGCGGGCGTCTGAAGCCTGACGTATCCTTCGCGGTTCTTGGAGTCGACTGACTCGTAAAACTGCATTTTTCTCATGATTTCCGGAGTTCGCTGAATGTCTGTCGGTTGGCTGCGCGCCTGTGCGCTGGTGATGTTGGGGCTGTTCAGCGTGTCTGCGCTGGCCAAGGATAAAACCGCGATCGTGATCGGCGGCGGGCTGTCCGGCCTGACCGCGGCTTACGAGCTGCAGAACAAAGGCTGGCAGGTCACGTTGCTGGAAGCCAAATCGAGCCTGGGCGGTCGCTCCGGGATGGCCACCAGCGAGTGGATAGGCAACGACAAGGCCCAGCCGGTGCTGAACAAGTACGTGTCGACCTTCAAGCTGAGCACCACGCCGGCCCCTGAATTCGTGCGCACCCCAAGCTACCTGATCGATGGCGAGTACTTCTCGGCCGCTGATCTGACGACCAAGCAACCGGCCACCGCCGACGCGATCAAGCGCTACGAAAAGACCCTGGACGATCTGGCGCGCTCGATTGACGACCCGCTGAACCCGCTCGCTACCAACACGCTGCAATCGCTGGATTCGATCACCGTGTCCAACTGGCTCGACAAGCAGAACCTGCCGGCCACTGCGCGTCAGTTGATCAACCAGCAGATTCGTAGCCGCTACGACGAACCTTCGCGTCTGTCTCTGCTGTACTTCGCACAGCAAAGCCGTGTCTACCGTGGCATTTCCGATCGTGACCTGCGCGCTTCGCGATTGGTCGGCGGCAGCCCGGTGCTGGCCCAGGCGTTCGTCAAGCAACTGAAAACCATCAAGACCAACTCCCCGGTCTCGGCAATCATTCAGGACAAGGACGGCGTCACCGTCAAAGTCGACAACGTCGGGTATCAGGCTGACTACGTGGTACTGGCCGTGCCGCTGCGCGCGCTGAACAAGATCCAGATGACCCCGGCGCTGGACGCCCAGCACCTGGGTGCGATCAAAGGCACCAACTACGGTTGGCGCGACCAGATCATGCTCAAGTTCAAGACGCCTGTGTGGGAACCCAAGGCGCGCATGTCCGGCGAAGTCTTCAGCAACACCGGGCTGGGCATGCTGTGGATCGAGCCTGCCTTGAAGGGCGGCGCCAACGTAGTGATTAACCTGTCCGGCGACAACGCGCGGGTGATGCAGGCGTTCGGCGACAAACAGATGGTCGATCAGGTGTTGATCCGTCTGCACACGTTCTATCCACAGGCGCGTGGTTCGTTCACCGGTTATGAAATCCGTCGCTACAGCACCGACCCATCGACTGGCGGTGCCTACCTGGCCTTCGGTCCAGGCCAGATCAGCAAGTTCTGGCGTCTGTGGGAACGTCCGATTCAGCGTGTAACCTTCGCAGGCGAACACACCGACACCTTGTACCCGGGCACTCTGGAAGGCGCATTGCGCACTGGCCAGCGTGCAGCCAGTCAGGTAGAAGACCTGGCGGCGGGCAAGTCGTTTGAACCGGCTAAAGTGGGTCCGGCAGCAGCTGCTGCGGCGGCCGGCGCCGTGGCGGCGAAGAAAGGCAACTTCTTCAGCAACCTGTTCGGCGGTTCGGATGACGACAAGAAGCCAGAGCCGGTCAAGGCGCCTGAGCCTGTCGCTCCACCAGCACCGATCCCAGCACCGGTCGTTGCACCGGCACCGGTTGAAGCACCGAAGCCTGCAACACCCGTGAAAGCCGAACCCGCCAAAAAGGCGCCGGCCAAAGCTCCGGCGAAGAAACCGGCAGCCAAACCCGAAACCAAAAAGGCTCCGGCGAAGAAAGCTGAGACCGCGAAGAAGCCAGCGGCCAAGCCCGCTACGACTCCGGTAGCGGATGCCAAGACGCAGTAAGCGTCGGGATTAAAAAAACGCGGCAGCAATGTCGCGTTTTTTTATGCCTGTAGAAAACCAGGACCAGGAGTCGAATAAACACCGGGGGGCAGGTGTTCTTTAGTTGGACTTCATTTTTTCTCACACGTTGGTCTTTAATCTTTCCTTAACACGCCTATTTCAAGCTCTTGATCGTATTTCTCGATATTTCAAAGCGAAATTTTCGGCTTTAATTCGATAGATAACTCGATAGTCTTGGGCCAGAACTTACAGGGACTTGGCAATGCAACTACGAAACTCTATCTCTCGCTACGGCTGGGTCAGCATCTTCATGCACTGGGGTGTAGCGCTGGCAGTGTTCGGTTTGTTCGGTCTGGGTCTGTGGATGGTCGATCTCGGCTACTACGACCCTTGGCGCAAGGCAGGACCGGATCTGCACAAGAGCATCGGTCTGATCCTGCTGGGTGTCATGGTGTTGCGTGTGTTGTGGCGCTTCATCAGCCCACCGCCGCCAACGCTGACCAGCTACAGCCGCATGACGCGCCTCGGCGCCATGTTCGGGCATGCTTTTCTGTATCTCTGTCTGTTCGCTGTGATGATTGCCGGTTACCTGATTTCCACCGCAGAGGGTGTCGGGATTCCGGTGTTTGACTGGTTTGAAGTGCCTGCACTGGTTTCCGGACTACCGGACCAGGCAGATAACGCGGGTGCGATTCATCTCTACCTGGCGTGGGCGCTGGTGATTTTTTCCGGTCTCCATGCGTTGGCAGCATTGAAACACCACTTTATCGACCGTGATGTGACCCTCAAACGAATGCTGGGCCGCAAGGCCTGAAGTTCAACTTACCCCCCAAGGAATACAAGACATGTTGAAAAAGACGCTCGCCGCTTTGGCAATCGGTTCCGCCCTGCTGTCCGCTAACGTGATGGCAGCTGACTACACCGTCGACAAAGAAGGCCAGCACGCCTTCGTTGACTTCAAGATCAGTCACCTGGGTTACAGCTTCATCACCGGCACTTTCAAGGACATCGACGGCAAGTTCAGCTTCGATGCTGCCAAGCCGGAAGACAGCAAGATCGAGTTCAACGTCAACACTGCGAGCGTTTTCACCAACAATGCCGAGCGTGACAAGCACATCTCCAGCAAAGACTTCCTGAACGCCAGCAAAGCCACGTTTGTTTCCACCAGCGTAAAATCCACCGGTAAAAACGCCGCTGGCAAAGACACTGCTGACGTGGCTGGTGATCTGACAATCCTCGGTGTGACCAAGCCAATCGTGGTCAAGGCTACTTTCCTGGGTGAAGGCAAGGATCCATGGGGCGGCTACCGTGCAGGCTTTGAGGGTACTTTCAGCCTCAAGCGTTCCGATTTCGGCAAGCAAAAAGACTTGGGCCCATCGTCCGATGCGGTTGAGATGTACGTGACCTTTGAAGGTGTGAAAGCGAAGTAATGCTGAGACCGTAGGAGCCGAGCTTGCTCGCGATAGCGCAATTGGCAACACCTGCAATACCGAGGTGAACCCATCGCGGGCAAGCCTTGCTCCTACAGGTTTACGTTAGTGCATAAAAAATGCCCCTGATCGCGAGATCAGGGGCATTTTTTTATGGCAGGAAAAACTTAGCGGTTGCGGGTCAGCAATGCTGGTTTTTCGCCACGCGGACGGCCTGGCAGTTGATCAAGTTGTTCAGGAGTCGGGAAACGATCGGTTTTCGACTCCTTGTGAATGATCTTCGGCGCTGGACCGCGCGGGTTCTGCACGGCCGGTTCCGAACGCGGCTGATCGTCACGAGCAGGACGACGGTTGCGACCTTCTTCACGACGGGCCTGACCGTCACGTGGAGCGCCGCTGCGTGGACCGCTGCGCTTGGCTGGCGGCGTGCCGGTGGTGGCGCCGTCGCTGCTGCGCGGACCGCTTTGGCGACCCTGAGGCTTGCCGCCGGTACGCGGAGCAGCTGCGCCAGCGGCCGAACCCTGTGCCGGAGCACCCGGACGGCGGCCACGACCCTGAGCCGGTTTGGCTTGAGGAACGTAATCGACGCGGTTACCAAAGTTATCGATATCGTCGTCCAGGAACTCGTCTGGGGCACGGTCAGCCGAGGCAGCGCGCGGCGCCGGACGCTGTTGTTCGCGCGCCGGGGTGCCTTCGCGTGGCTTGTGTTCACGTGCCGGGCGATCACCGCGGGCCGTGGCGGCAGGTTTTTCCTTGCCGCCCTTGTCCTTGCCCTTGTCTTTACGACCGCCACCACCGCCGGTGCCGTTCGGGCCGTCGCCGCGCGGGCCACGTGGGTTGCGCGGGTTACGCACATCCGGACGCTCACGGACTTCAGGTTTCTCGGCTTCTACAGCGCTGGAGTCGAAGCCCATCAGGTCGCCGTCGGCGATTTTCTGCTTGGTCATGCGCTCGATGCTTTTGAGCAATTTCTCTTCGTCGGGCGCGACCAGCGAAATCGCTTCGCCCGAACGACCGGCACGGCCAGTACGGCCAATGCGGTGAACGTAGTCTTCGTCGACGTTCGGCAGTTCGAAGTTGACCACGTGGGGCAACTGGTCGATGTCCAGGCCACGCGCCGCGATGTCGGTGGCTACCAGAATGCGCACTTCACCGGCCTTGAAGTCGGCCAGGGCTTTGGTGCGAGCGTTCTGGCTCTTGTTACCGTGGATCGCGACAGCGCTGAGGCCGTGTTTGTCCAGGTACTCGGCCAGGCGGTTGGCGCCGTGCTTGGTGCGGGTGAACACCAGCACCTGTTCCCAGGCGCCATTGGTGATCAGGTGGGCCAGCAACGAGCGCTTGTGGCTGGCAGCCAGGCGGAACACACGCTGTTCGATACGCTCGACCGTGGTGTTCGGCGGCGTGACTTCAATGCGTTCCGGGTTGTGCAGCAGCTTGCCGGCGAGGTCGGTGATGTCCTTGGAGAACGTCGCCGAGAACAGCAGGTTCTGCCGTTTGGCCGGCAGGCGGGCCAAAACCTTCTTCACGTCATGGACAAAGCCCATGTCGAGCATGCGGTCGGCTTCGTCCAGCACGAGGATTTCCACGTGGGACAAATCGACGCTGCCTTGGCCGGCGAGGTCGAGCAAGCGGCCAGGGCAGGCCACCAGCACGTCAACACCGCGAGACATGGCCTGAACCTGCGGGTTCATGCCGACGCCGCCGAAGATGCAGGCGCTGACGAACTTCAGGTCACGGGCATAGAGCTTGAAGCTCTCGTGTACTTGAGCCGCGAGTTCGCGAGTCGGGGTCAGGACCAGTACGCGCGGTTGGCGCGGGCCGTGACGCTGGGATTTGTCCGGGTGACCGTTGGGGAACAACCGCTCCAGAATCGGAAGGGCGAAGCCGCCGGTTTTACCGGTACCTGTCTGAGCCGCGACCATCAGGTCGCGACCTTGCAACACGGCGGGAATAGCCCGCTGTTGCACCGGAGTAGGCTCGGTATAGCCCGCTGCCTCGATGGCGCGGACTAAAGCCTCGGAGAGACCGAGGGAAGCAAAGGACATGAGTAATCCTGTTTTAGTTAGGGCTTGGCCCAATGGGAGTCTTGCCTGGCGCGAATCGCGTTTAAGAGGAACGCAATCCCGTCCGGTCCTGCTGGAACTCAAAAGCTCGTCTGGAGTGCTCGCGCGGGCCGAAAGCTGCGCTGTAGCGGGGTCGAGATGCCTTGAACAAGTCCGAGCGTCCGGGCGTGAGCCTGGCGGGAACGCCGGAGTATAACAGAGCAATCACTGCGCGCCGCTTTCCTGCTGCTCAACGGTTTTTATAGGGTTCGCGTTGGCGGTGTCGGTGTTAAGGGCGGCACCGGGTTGCGCCCCGTATCGGGCGCTCAGTTCCGCGTAGGCGGGCTCGCGCTTGAAGCGCTTGAGTTCGGCGCCGAAACGCTGCACCAGCAAATCCATGCCGGCATTGCGACGTACCGCCAGAAACTGACTCTGGTGGCTGATGACGGTCGGATTTTCGGTGATCCTGTCGCGAATGCCCAATTCATCGAGCAAATGCTGGCCGACCCGGCGATCAGTGATCAGCAGGTCGATCCTCCCCCGTACCAGCTTGCCGAAGTTGGCTTCATGGGTGGGCGCCGGTTCACGGATGAACAGCGGCGAGTCGCTGAAATCCTTGCTGTAGAGGTAGCCCGGAGAGGTGCCGATGGTCAGGCCTTTCAGATCGCTCAAGGTGCGAAACGGGTGGGGCCGCTCATTGGCGTAGAACATCACGAACTCGACTTCAGAGAGCGGTTCACCAGGATAGAGCAGGGTCGCATCACGTTCGGCACTGTGGAAAATATCCAGCGCGCCATCGGCCTGACCGGTTTCAAGCATCGACAGGCAGCGTTTCCACGGCAGGAACTGCCACTCCACTTCGATCCCCAGGCGTTTGAAGACGATGGCTGTGGTTTCGTAATCCAGCCCCAGGAATTTGCCATTTTCCTCATAGACATAAGGCGCCCACGGTTCGGTGACAATGCGCAGCTTCTCGCCTTGGGCGGCAAAGCTCAGGCAAGTAAAAAGCAGAACTGTCAGAAATCGCGAAATCAGGGGCATGGCGTGAGATTACGACGAGAAACCATAAAGAGCCAGAAACTGGATCCGAAAGCTCTGGCACAAAGTAAATCCCATAAAAAAGGCCCTGGATTTCTCCAGAGCCTTTTCATGATGTTGCACTGTTTCAGCGCGGCAACTTCAGGTTGTTCCACACCGCCAGACTCGCTTCAGCCTGGTTCAGTGTGTAGAAGTGCAGGCCGGGTGCGCCACCTTGCAGCAGGCGTTCGCACATCTCGGTGATGACTTGTTCACCAAAGCCTTGAATGCTTTGGGTGTCGTCGCCGTAGGCTTCCAGCTGTTTGCGGATCCAGCGCGGGATTTCCGCACCGCAGGCGTCAGAGAAGCGCGCCAGTTTGCTGTAGTTGGTGATCGGCATGATCCCCGGCACGATCGGGATGTTCACGCCCATCGCCCGTACACGCTCGACAAAGTAGAAGTAGCTGTCGGCGTTGAAGAAGTACTGGGTGATAGCACTGTCGGCACCGGCGTTAGCCTTGCGCACGAAGTTGGCGATGTCATCTTCGAAATTGCGCGCTTGCGGGTGCATTTCCGGGTAGGCGGCGACTTCGATGTGGAAATGATCGCCGGTTTCTTCACGAATGAACTCGACCAGGTCATTGGCGTGGCGCATTTCACCGCTGGCCATGCCCATGCCCGAAGGCAGGTCACCGCGCAGGGCAACGATACGCTTGATGCCGGCGGCCTTGTATTGGGCCAGCAGGCCGCGCAAGTCGTCCTTGCTGTCGCCTACGCAAGACAGATGCGGTGCGGCAGGGACTTTGACTTCGCTTTCGAGCTGCAACACGGTGTTGAGGGTGCGATCACGAGTCGAACCGCCAGCGCCATAGGTGCAGGAGAAGAAATCGGGGTTGTAGGTGGCCAGCTGACGAGCAGTGGCGATCAGCTTTTCATGCCCAGCATCGGTCTTCGTAGGGAAGAACTCGAAGCTGTAGCGACGATCTTGGGACATGGGAATACCCTTGAAAACGCGTAAGCCTGGAAGTCTTGCATATCCCAATGTGGGGGCGGGCTTTTGTGGGAGCTGGCTTGCCTGCGATGGCATTACCCAGGTGTAACTGAAGCACCGAGGCGCCTGCATCGCGGGCAAGCCCGACTCCCACAAAAGCCCGCTCCCACAAGGGAGAGCGGACAGCGGGACTAATCAGTAGCGGTAAGCGTGCGGCTTGAACGGACCTTCGACGGTCACGCCGATGTAGTCGGCCTGGGTCTTGGTCAGTTGAGTCACAACACCGCCGAAACCGCGGACCATTTCCAGGGCCACTTCTTCGTCGAGCTTCTTCGGCAGTACTTCAACGGTCAGGCGCTCGGCTTTCTGGGCTGGCGACAGGTCGGCGTATTTCTGGCCGAACAGGAAGATCTGAGCCAGAACCTGGTTGGCGAACGAACCGTCCATGATGCGGCTTGGGTGACCGGTAGCGTTACCCAGGTTAACCAGACGGCCTTCGGCCAGCAGGATCAGGTAGTCATCGTTCTGAGCGTCGAAAGCGCCCGGGCCGGTGCGGTGGATTTTGTGAACCTGTGGCTTCACTTCTTCCCACGCCCAGTTCTTGCGCATGAAAGCGGTGTCGATTTCGTTGTCGAAGTGACCGATGTTGCAGACTACGGCGCGCTTCTTCAGGGCTTTGAGCATGTTCGAGTCGCAAACATTGACGTTGCCGGTGGTGGTCACGATCAGGTCGATCTTGCCCAGCAGGGCTTTGTCGATGCTCGCTTCGGTACCGTTGTTGATACCGTCGATGAACGGCGAAACCAGTTCAAAACCGTCCATGCAAGCTTGCATGGCGCAGATCGGGTCGACTTCGGACACTTTAACGATCATGCCTTCCTGACGCAGGGACTGGGCCGAGCCCTTGCCCACGTCACCGTAACCGATGACCAGCGCTTGTTTGCCGGACAGCAGGTGGTCGGTACCGCGCTTGATCGCGTCGTTCAGGCTGTGACGGCAGCCGTACTTGTTGTCGTTCTTGCTCTTGGTCACCGAGTCGTTGACGTTGATGGCCGGGATTTTCAGCTCGCCCTTGGCCAGCATGTCCAGCAGGCGGTGTACGCCGGTGGTGGTTTCTTCGGTAACGCCGTGGACGCGGTCGAGGATCGCCGGGTATTTCTTGTGCAGCAGCTCGGTCAGGTCGCCGCCGTCGTCGAGGATCATGTTGGCATCCCAAGGCGCGCCATCTTTGAGGATGGTTTGCTCCAGGCACCACTCGTACTCTTCTTCAGTCTCGCCTTTCCAGGCGAAAACCGCGATGCCGGCAGCAGCGATAGCGGCAGCGGCCTGGTCTTGAGTCGAGAAAATGTTGCAGGACGACCAACGTACTTCGGCACCCAGGGCAACCAGGGTTTCGATCAGCACGGCAGTCTGAATGGTCATGTGGATGCAGCCGAGGATTTTTGCGCCTTTGAGCGGCTGCTCACCAGCGTATTTACGGCGTAGACCCATCAGGGCAGGCATTTCGGATTCGGCGATGATGGTTTCGCGACGGCCCCAGGCAGCCAGGGACATGTCGGCAACTTTGTAATCGTTGAAATCTGCAGGCGTGTTGACAGCGCTCATGAAGAGCCTCCATTCGTAATGTATGCGAATGGGCGCCGTTGTGCGTTTAGTGTCTGACCGATAACGGTCAAGCAACGCCCCATCCGAGCCTGACAGGTCGAACCTGCTGCAGCGCCCCTCGGACAGGTGGCGGGAAAACGGTATCAGTGGATCGTTACCGTTTCGAAACGGGGGCGATTATAGCGGGCTATGCTGATCTTCCAAAGCGTTTCTGTTGGTCAATGTCTGAACGGTAATCGAGACCATAGTCTATGCGTAATAGAGCTCTAGGTCGGGCTCTGCCATGATGCCCTCCATCATTCGGCAAGACGCTCAGGAGTGAATATGAATTTCCACACCCGCAAATGGGTAAAACCTGAAGACCTCAACCCCAACGGCACGCTGTTCGGCGGCAGCCTGTTGCGCTGGATCGACGAAGAAGCGGCGATCTATGCCATCGTTCAACTGGGCAACCAGCGCGTTGTCACCAAGTACATTTCCGAAATCAACTTCGTCAGCGCCTCGCGCCAGGGCGACATCATCGAATTGGGCATCACCGCCACCGAGTTCGGTCGTACCTCGATCACCCTGACGTGTGAAGTGCGCAACAAAATCACCCGAAAAAGCATCCTCACCGTGGAAAAGATGGTGTTCGTCAACCTGGGCGAAGACGGCTTGCCGGCGCCGCATGGCCGTACCGAGATCAAATACGTCAAAGACCAGTTTCAAGATGACGTCGAGTAGGAGCCGAACTCGCTCGCGATGACGTCTTTCGCATCATCGCCGCCACCGGGCTGAACCCATCGCGGGCAAGCCGTGCTCCTACAGGCGTGGTTTCGTTTTTCCGAACACTGAACAGCTCCGAACCACGCGTGTCGTACCTTCATGACACGCCACTGGTTCAGGAATGCTATGGATACCCCAAAAGACGGCAAGACCCCGAACCTTTCGGCTGAAGAAGAGCACGAAGTCGAAAAGAACCAGCCACCTCGTGCGGCGGTACTGCATGAAATCATCCGTACCC
This sequence comes from Pseudomonas sp. C9, assembly GCF_002000165.1. Classification (NCBI taxonomy): domain Bacteria; kingdom Pseudomonadati; phylum Pseudomonadota; class Gammaproteobacteria; order Pseudomonadales; family Pseudomonadaceae; genus Pseudomonas; species Pseudomonas sp. C9. The sequence goes on from NZ_MPAK01000001.1 coordinate 2,994,048, forward strand.
AAGGCGACCAGGAACTGGAGCGCAGCATTGCTGCGCTGTGGTGGTCGGCGCTGGCAGCGGGGTTGACCATGGGCCTGTCGTTGATGGGCATGGGTTTGCTCAACTCGCGCCTGCCGGACGGTGAAGGTTTCAAGGTGATTGCGAGCTTCGGCTATTGCGCCGGCTTTCTCGCCGTGATTCTCGCCCGCCAGCAACTGTTCACCGAAAACACCCTGACCGCCGTGCTACCGGTGATGACCAAACCGACACTGGTTAACGTCGGCCGATTGCTGCGGCTGTGGACGGTGGTGCTGGTGGGTAATCTGTGCGGCACGTTGTTGGTGGCGTATGTGATGCTGCATTTGCCGATTTTCGACAGTAAAACCGACCTGGCCTTCCTTGAAATCGGGCGCAAGGTCATGGAAAACCACACCGGCCAAATGTTCGCCAAGGGCATTGTCTCCGGCTGGATGATCGCCACTATGGTCTGGATGATTCCGTCCATGGAAAGCGCGAAGATGTGGATCATCATCCTCATCACCTATTTCATGGCGCTGGGAGACTTCACCCACATCGTCGTCGGGTCGGCCGAGGTGTCTTACCTGGTGTTTGCCGGCGAGTTGCCGTGGAAGGATTTCTGGCTGGTGTTCGCCGGGCCGACGCTGGCGGGAAATATCATCGGCGGCAGCTTTATCTTTGCCCTGATCAGCCATGCGCAGATCCGCAGTGAAAGCGGGCCACCGAAGAAGGATGCGGATCAGGCGCCGGATTCACGCAAACGCGAAGAGGAGTAAAGACAGGTGCATCGCGTCAACTTCATCGCGAGCAGGCTCACTCCTACAGGGAAGGGCGCGGTCCATGTAGGAGTGAGCCTGCTCGCGATAGCAATGTCATGGGCGATGCAGCTATTCAGCCTAAGACATTGACCGCAGCCGCACTACGACGCTGCAGGTAAATAAAGAACAACGCTGTCAGCACCGTCAAACCGCTGACCAGCGCGCCGGTCCATGGCAAGTCCGCCAGGTCGGCACCACTGGCGACCACCAGTCCGCCAATCCACGCGCCGGTCGCATTGCCGAGGTTGAATGCGCTTTGGTTCAGTGTCGAGCCGAGGTTGGGCGCTTCGTGCGCCTGATCGATGATCAGCAGTTGCAGGATCGGGCACAGGGCGAAAGCAAAAATCCCCCACAACACCAGCGTGATCGCCGCCGGGATGACCGAGTGACTGGTCTGCGTGAACGCCGCCAGCACCACCAGCACAGCCAGTGCCATGCCCACCAGCGAGGGCAGTAAACGGCTGTCCGCCAATCGACCGCCGAGCATGCTGCCCGCCGTCAAACCTACGCCGAACAGCAACAACATGATGGTCACGCCATGCGGGCTGACGCCGGTGATGTCTTGCAGGATCGGCGCGATGTAGGTGAACACGCTGAACAGGCTGGTCGACGCCAGCACGCTCATGCCCAGCGCCAACAACACATTGATCTTGCCCAGCACCTTGAACTCGCTGGCGAGATTGGCCTTGTCCATGGCGATGTGTTTCGGCAACCAGAGCCATTGCGCGATGGCGGCAATCACACCAATTACCGAGACCGCCCAGAAAGTCGAGCGCCAACCGGCGTATTGCCCAAGCGCGGTGCCCAATGGCACGCCCAGTACGTTGGCCAGCGTCAGGCCGGTGAACATCATTGCAATGGCCTGTGCCCGCTTGTTTGGTGCGACCAGGCCGGCCGCGACCACCGAACCGATGCCGAAGAACGCACCGTGGCATAGGGCCGTGACCACGCGAGCCGCCATCAACGTGGCGTAGTTCGGCGCGAGCGCGCACAAGACGTTGCCCAGAATGAACATCAGCGTCATCCCCAGCAATGTCGCCTTGCGCGGCATGTTGGCGGTGCCGACCGCCAGGATCGGCGCGCCGAACACTACGCCCAGGGCGTAGCCGGTGATCAGCAGGCCCGCGTGCGGGATGCTGACGGCGAGGTCGCGAGCGACATCGGGCAACAGGCCCATGATGACGAATTCAGTGGTGCCGATGCCGAACGCGGCAACAGCGAGGGCAAGCAAGGCGAGTGGCATGCGCAAGGTCTCTGTCGGTAGTCTTGACGCTGTGATCAGGCATACGCAGCCCGACGACCGATCTCGGAGAGAGCGGGCATGGACAGGCATTATTGGAATTAGTCTGTGTGCAACTGAGTGCGGCGTGGTCGCTTGCAGTATAAACAGCAGCTGATATATGACGTATCAATTATCTGGGCGCTTCCCGCAGGGAACAAAAACAAATAAAGGAGTGTGCTGTGCTTGCGACGGCTCTGGTGTTGGTGGCGGCGCTGTTGCACGCGGCGTGGAATACCCTGATCAAATTCAGTGCGGAGCGCTTGTTGGTAGTGGCCTGCATGGACAGCGTGGCACTGTTGTTTGTCGCGGTGATGGTGCCGTTCTTGAACGTGCCGCCCATCGACATCTGGCCGTGGATTCTGGCGTCGGCGGCGTTCGAGTTGCTTTACCGTTACTTGCTGATCCAGGCGTATCGGGTCGGTGACCTTGGCCTGGTGTACCCGCTGATGCGTGGCTTGTCGCCGCTGGTGGTGCTGACCTTGACGCTGATCTTTGCCGGGGAAGTGCTGACGAACCAGCAGATCTTTGGAATTCTGCTGATCCCGTTCGGTATGGCGTGCCTGCTGTGGCAGGGCGGTGGCGGCGCGCGATTGCCGTGGTCGATGCTACCCGTGGTGGCACTGATCGGCTTGTGCATCGGTTGCTATACCTACATCGACGGCCAGGCGTTGCGGCGCTGGTCTCATCCTCTGGATTATCTGGTCTGGGTCACGTTGCTCAGTGCCTGGCCATTCCCCTTGCTGGCGTTGGTGCGCAAGCGCCCGGCATTCAAGTTGTTCTGGCGTGAACAATGGCGACTGGGGTTGGCGGTCGGGTTCTGTGTGTTGTTCAGCTACGCTCTGGTGCTGTGGGCTATGCAGCTGGGTTCTATTGCCGAAGCGGCGGCGTTGCGTGAGATCAGCGTAATTCTGGTGGTGCTGTTTGGCATGCGTTACCTGAAAGAACCTTTTGGTCGACCGCGACTCCTTGCCTGTGGGCTGGTGATGATTGGCATATTGGTGATGAAGTTTTAATCGAAACCCGAATGTCTAAAACTGAAAAAGGATTGCTCTATGACGGTTGCACTGTGGTGCATTTTGATCGCGATTTTCCTGCCGTATATCTGCACGGGTGTCGCCAAGATCAGTGGCGGGTACAGGCTGAAAGATAACCATGACCCCCGGGATTTTCTTGATTCGCTGGAGGGGTTGGGCAGACGTGCGCATGCCGCGCAACTGAACAGTTTTGAAGTGACCCCGGCATTTGCGGCTGCGGTGATCGTGGCTCACCTGGCGGGCAATGCCGAGCTGGTGACGATCAACGTGCTGTCGGTGTTGTTCATCACCAGCCGGTTGCTGTACATCATTTGCTATTTGGCCGACTGGGCGACTTTGCGGTCGTTGGTGTGGTTTGTCGGGATGGGGTTGATTGTCAGTTTCTTTGTGGTGTCGGTCTGACAGCAACCTCGGCGATTGCGCTGGCCCCTTCGCGGGCAAGCCCGCTCCAACAGGATCTGTGGTGAAACACAAAATTTGTATTCACTGAAGATCAACTGTGGGAGCGAGCCTGCTCGCGAAAGCAATCTAACTGTCGCGGCAGAATTCAAGGTTTAGTGTCGGTCGCATCGGCCACCTGAGGCACTTGTGGCAACGGCGCACCTTTAGGCCACAACATCCAGATCTGCCCCTGCTGTTTCATGTCGCCGGCCAATTGCCCGGCCGCTTCACCTGTGCCCCAGAACAGGTCCGCACGAACCTCGCCGGCAATTGCGCCGCCGGTATCCTGAGCCGCCACCGGGCGAACCAGCGCAGTGCCGTCCGGTTTCGTGGTGGACAGCCACAACAGGCTGCCCAGCGGAATCACTTTACGGTCCACCGCCGCGCTATACCCCGCCGTCAACGGCACATTCAATGAACCGCGAGGCCCTTCGTTGCTGTCCGGGTTACGAGTGAAAAACACATAGCTGGGGTTGCTGGCGAGCAGTTCGGGAATACGAGTCGGGTTGGCTTTGGCCCAGGTGCTGATCGCGCCCATGGTCACGTCTTCTTTCTTCAGTTCACCTTGCTCCACCAGCCAGCGCCCGATGGGCCGATACGGATGGCCGTTCTGGTCGGCGTAAGCGATGCGCAGCTGGCGCCCGTCATCGAGCTGAATACGCCCCGATCCCTGGATTTGCAGGAATTGCAGGTTCATCGGATCGGTCAGCCAGGCAACGACGGGTGCCTTGGCCCCTTTGGTCCCAATCGTTGCCGCATCGTCGTAAGGCTTGAGCACTCGTCCTTCAAGTCGACCGCGCAGGCGTTTGCCTTTGAGCTCCGGGTAGATGCTGTCCAGCGAGACAATGATCATGTCGTCGGGCACGCCGTACACCGGGATGTTTGCGCTGGTGGTCTGGGTCAGGCTGCCCGGGTAGACCGGTTCGTAGTAGCCCGTGATCAAACCATTGGGGTTGTCATTGGCGGCGCGTAGGCCATAGACATCCAGATTCTGTTTCAGGAAGCCGCGGATGTCGGCGGCGGTTTGCGGCACATTGGTGGACGCCGCGCAGGTTGAACCCCAGACCGGGTCGGCCTTGAGTCGGTTGCACGCGCTGCGCCACGAGCCGAACCCGGCGATCAGGTCGCTGTCGGACACTGCTGGCAATGCTTCCCAGGTAGCACCGGAATAGGTAGCCAGTGCGTGGGTTTTCGGCTTGTTGTTATCGCCGCCGGTGCAGCCGGCGAGCACGGCCACCATTGGGAGAGCCCACGCGAGGGGGCGACGCCATGCCTTGAAACGGCTGTTCATGGAGTAATTCCTTTGCCGGTTGCCTGAGTGCTCCATGCGCTCAAACAACCCATATTGATAATAGGGCTATTGGTCTTTTCCGATGACGCGAGGATACTGGCCGCCGTTTCCCGTGACCTGTAGCCACCATGACTCTTAAAAGACTTTCTGTTGTATTGCTGGCCTGTCTGACGTTGTCCGCCTGCGGCGGCGTCGACCCGAATTCTCCGCTGGGTCAACGCAAGGCGATCTTCAAGCAAATGCTCAAGACCGGCGAGGACCTGGGCGGTATGTTGCGTGGGCGCATTCCATTTGATGGCCAAAAATTCGCCGACGGCGCCGTGAAGCTCGATGCGCTGTCCCGCGAGCCGTGGAAGCATTTTCCACAGGTGCGCGAAGAAGATCACACCAGCGCCAAGGACAATGTCTGGCAGCAGCAGGCACGTTTTCAGGAAATGTCCCGCGACCTTGAAGCCGCCACCGGTGAGTTGGTGATTGCCAGCCAGGTCCAGCCCTACAAGGCCAGCAACCTGGGGCCGGCGGTGCAGAAAGTCGAGGATGCCTGTAGTGCGTGTCATAAACAGTTTCGGGATCATTGATTCTCGCTTGTTGATCGTTCCCACGCGGTGCGTGGGAACGATCAGTCCTGAACTGATCCTTACTTGTCCAGCTCATCGAGGGAGTCCTGCAATTCCTTGCGGGCCTCGGCGAGTTTGTCTTTGCGTTTGTTGATTTTGTCGGGGTCGCCGTTCTTCATGGCTTTGTCGAGATCGGCCTGACGCTTGCTGACTTCGCGCTTGGCGTCGAGGACTTTATTTTCCCGTTCTTTCTTCAGCGAGGCGTCAGTGCAGTGTTCGGTGACCTCGCGCAAGGCAGTCTCCAGGCCGGCCTGCTGGTCGGCATTGCCGTGTGACTTGGCCAGATCGATCTGATTGATGATGCCCTGTTTCTTGGCCGCGCAGCCGGTCAGTTCCGGTGCTTCTTCAGCAGCCATCAGTGGAGCGGCCATCACGCTGCAAAAGGTCAGCAGGACGAGCGGTGAAAGAAATTTCATAAAAGCTCCATGTGCAAAGACAAGCGGGTCGGTGTGGCGATGGGCGTTGGAGCGCATCGACCCCCGGGGGTTCCCGGGCTGCCGGGCGTTACCGGTCTTTAAAAACCGTCAATGCCGGCAATACGTAATGTTTCACTCAAGGCCAGGACCTGCGGATCGCGGAAAAACGCGCTCAATTGGGTCGCACGTCCCGGGCCGATACCGGCTTCAGCCTGCCATTGTTCGGTGTTTCGATTCGCCAGTTCCTGCCATGAATCGGCAAGCTTTGCCTGGCCGGTCGGAGGCAACCCCAAGGCTTTAAGCCAGCGAGCGAACGGGCGTTGCCGCGCACTGTTGAAACTGTCTATCAGGCGAGCGCTGCTGCGTTCGCCGAAGCCATCAATGTTAGCAAGCTCCCGGGCATCGAGGGTCAACCAATCCAGCAGGCCGTTGAGATGGCCTGTATCGAAAAGTTTCTCCCAAGTGCCGGCGCCGACGTGGGGTAAGGCCAGGCCCCGCTTGCCACTGAGCCAGGTCAGTCGCGCGAGAAATTGACTTTCGCATCCCGGTGTCGGCTCCCAGCAACTCAAATGATGGAAGGCGGCAGCCTGCGGAACATTCAGTTGAGGGCGTTCGGTGCTGCGCAGCACAACGCTGTCGAGCCTGGGAATGGTCAGCCCGGCGAGGCTGATGGACACCTGGTCGCCGGGGAGGATGTCCAGCTCTGTCCAGCGCCGCAGGGAGCTGACGCTCACGCGTTTGATCTGCCGGTCATCCAGCGTCACCGGTTTGAGGTGCAGTACGGGGGTGATTCGTCCGGTACGACCGATCTTGAATTCGACTTTTCGCACCTCGGCCAGCGCCTGGGCAAAAGGGTATTTCCAGGCGACGGCCCAGTAGGGTGATTTAGCCTGCCAGCGTTCAGCCGAGGGGCGCTGATTTTGCCGCAAGACAACGCCATCGCTGGCAAACGGCAGGGGCGAGCGATACCAGCGATCGCGCCAGTGTTCGGCATCGGCCAAGGTCCGAACCGGCTGGCTGTAGGGTGCCATGCTCGGGAAGCCCAAATCCTCCAGCGCCGCGATACGTTCGGGCACAGTGGCCGGGCCTTGTGGCCAGTCCCAGACAAACAGCCTGATGTTGTCGGCGTGCTCCGGGTCGAGTGCCTTGCGAGCCATCAAGCCGGCCACCATGGAGCGTGCATTGAGGCTGCCGGCCTTCGCTTGTACATGGTCAGTCAGGTGCCAATAAAGTTCGCCTTGCACCTGCACGTCCAGCGGTTGTGCAAGTTGTCGGGGGATGCCGGGAACCTGTCGCGCCGAAGAAGTCCAGTCCTGCCCGTGGATGCCGTCGCCCCGGCTGATCGCCTGATACAGCAGGCCTTTGCGATAGGTCAGCGTCACGGCGACACCGTCGACCTTGGGTTGTATCCAGATGCCCTCGCGATCACGCAGCCAGTGTTCAACGGCTCGGCCATCGCGCAGTTTGTCCAGACCCGTGTGGGCGATGGGGTGGGCTAACTTTCCACCCGCAGTGCGCAACGGTTCGGGAGCCAGACCCACGTCAAAACACTCACGCCATGCGATCAGTTGTGCACGGGACTGATCATAGATTTCGTCGGCAACCAGAGAGCGCCCGCCCCGGTGATAGTGGTCGTCCCACAAGTCGATCTGTTTTTGCAGGGCGGCAATTTCGTCGAACGCGCGGGCGGCAGGCCAGTCAGGGCAGTCGGCTGCGTTTGAAGGCAGGCAAATCAGCGTCAGAAAAAAAGCGGAAAACAGGCGCAGAAGCATCGTGAGCGTCCTTGCTCAAATGAAGTTCTGGAAGGCTAGGACGGATTTGAGAATCGAGGCGGCCGGGAGTTTTTCGGCGTGTGTCGACGGGCAATAAAAAGCCCCGCACGGCGAACCGTGCAGGGCTTTTGGTACCGCCGGGGAAGTCTTACAGGCCGGCTGCCTGACGCAGGTCGTCGGCGCGGTCGGTTTTTTCCCAGGTGAACGTGGTGAAGGTGTCTTCGCCAACGGTCTTGGTGGCCGGGGTGCGACCGAAGTGGCCGTACGCAGCGGTTTCCTGGTACATCGGGTGCAGCAGGTCGAGCATGGTGGTGATTGCGTATGGACGCAGGTCGAACACTTCGCGAACCAGTTTGACGATTTTGTCGTCGCTGATCTTGCCGGTGCCGAAGGTGTTCAACGAGATCGACGTAGGCTGGGCAACACCGATCGCGTAGGAAACCTGAATCTCGCAGCGCTCGGCCAGGCCGGCAGCGACGATGTTCTTGGCCACGTAACGACCAGCGTAAGCGGCCGAACGGTCAACCTTCGATGGATCTTTACCGGAGAACGCGCCGCCACCATGGCGAGCCATGCCGCCGTAGCTGTCGACGATGATCTTGCGACCGGTCAGGCCGCAGTCGCCAACCGGGCCACCGATGATGAACTGGCCAGTCGGGTTGATGTGGAACTGGGTGTCCTTGGTCAGCAGTTCGGCAGGCAGTACGTGCTTGACGATCAGCTCCATCACGCCTTCGCGCAGGTCTTTGTACGACACTTCCGGGTTGTGCTGGGTCGACAGAACAACGGCGTCGATACCAACAACCTTGCCGCCTTCGTAACGGCAAGTCACTTGCGACTTGGCGTCCGGGCGCAGCCATGGCAGCAGGCCGGATTTACGGGCTTCGGCCTGGCGCTGAACCAGTTGATGCGAGAACGTGATCGGTGCTGGCATCAGCACGTCGGTTTCGTTGCTGGCGTAGCCGAACATCAGGCCTTGGTCGCCGGCACCCTGATCTTCAGGCTTGGCACGGTCAACACCTTGGTTGATGTCTGGGGACTGCTTGCCGATGATGTTCATCACACCGCAAGTGGCGCCGTCGAAGCCGACATCGGAGCTGTTGTAGCCGATGTCCAGAATGACGTTACGCACGATTTCTTCCAGATCGACCCAAGCCGACGTGGTGACTTCGCCGGCGATGATGGCAACGCCGGTTTTTACCAGAGTCTCGCACGCCACACGGGCGAACTTGTCTTCAGCAATGATGGCGTCCAGCACCGCATCGGAAATCTGGTCGGCGATTTTGTCCGGATGTCCTTCAGACACGGACTCGGAGGTGAAGAGGGAGTATTCGCTCATCTCGATGTTTTCCTGAATTTACCGATGGTGAGTGTCGCCAGTCGGTCGCTGAAAGTGGCGAACCTGGATCTGGAAACCATTACGTAAGCCTACATAGAGGCTTTCCCCGGGAACGAGTCCCGCAGCGGTGGCCCAACGGGCCAAATCGTCCTGTTCAAACCCCAACCAGAGATCACCGCAGGCCTCCCTGGCCCAACTCTGGTTGTGGCTACATAACTCTGTCACGAGCAGGCTACCGCCCGGTTGCAGCAAGTCGGCCATGTGCTTGAGCGCTTCGGCCGGCGCGGCGAAATGGTGCAATACCATGTTCAGTACAACGCAATCGGCATGAAGGCTGACACCGTTCAATGCATCGGCCAATTGCAGGCTGACGTTAGCCAGCTTTTCACGCTCGCATACCTGGCGCGTCAGTTCGAGCATCGCCGGGCTGTTGTCCAGCGCCGTGACCTGCGTGAAGCGACGTGCCAGTTCCGGCAGAAATTCGCCGTCACCCGGGCCGACTTCAATGGCCGTGGCATCTTTGCTGAAACTCAACTTGTCGAGCAATGCCACCACGCTTTCGCGGTACTGCGGCAGGCCGGCGATCAAGTCTTGCTGGGCACGGAATTTCTCCGCCACCCGTGAGAAAAAGTCCTGGCTGGCCGCCGCTCGTTGCCCATGCACCTGACCGATCCGCGACTGCACATCGGCAGGCAGGGTCAGGTTGTCTACTTCTTCCAGCAAGGCAGCGTGCAGCTTGCCGCCTAGCAGGTCGGTGTGGGGCAGGGCGCGACGGTAGAAAATCGCGTTGCCTTCACGGCGGGTCGCCACCAGGTCGGCCTGGGCCAATACCTTGAGATGGTGACTCATGCCGGACTGGCCGATGCCGAAGATCTGCGCCAGCTCCAGTACGCCGAACGAATCGTTGGCCAGTGCGCGCAATACATTCAGACGCAGAGGGTCGCCGCCAGCCTTGCAGAGGGCCGCCAGCTCGTCGCAATCGTCATGTTGAATGGAAGGCACGCGTAAATTCATAAGGCCAGCAGTCTAGTGACGGGTAGAAATCACTGCAAGAGCAATATCAAAAAGTTTTGATATTGCTCGATAGATGGCACTTCCAGGCTTGCCATTCACTCTACAAACGAATAGCAGAAAGGTTTCATCAGCCGAAACCTTGGTAATCCATTGGAAAAACGCCTCCAGATGACTATCTGTCATTGCCCCGAGGCGTCCGGGTGAGGGAAAATGCTCGCCTTTTTTCCGATTCATTTTATTCACTCTCGATTCAATATCCGCAGGAGATCAGCGATGCCAAGCCGTCGTGAGCGTGCCAACGCCATTCGTGCCCTCAGCATGGATGCCGTGCAAAAAGCCAACAGCGGCCATCCGGGTGCCCCTATGGGTATGGCGGATATCGCCGAAGTGCTGTGGCGTGACTACCTCAAGCACAACCCGAGCAATCCATCGTTCGCCGACCGTGACCGCTTCGTGCTGTCCAACGGCCATGGCTCGATGTTGATCTACTCGCTGCTGCACCTGACTGGCTACGACCTGTCGATCGACGATCTGAAACAATTCCGCCAACTGCACAGCCGCACCCCGGGTCACCCGGAACTCGGCTACACCCCAGGCGTTGAAACCACCACCGGTCCACTGGGCCAAGGCCTGGCCAACGCCATCGGTTTTGCCCTGGCTGAAAAAGTCATGGCCGCACAATTCAACCGTCCGGGCCACAACATCGTTGATCACCACACCTACGTTTTCCTGGGTGATGGCTGCATGATGGAAGGCATTTCCCACGAAGTCGCTTCCCTGGCCGGTACCTTGGGCCTGGGCAAGCTGATCGCCTTCTATGATGACAACGGCATTTCCATCGACGGCGAAGTCGAAGGCTGGTTCACCGACGACACGCCGAAGCGTTTCGAAGCCTACAACTGGCAGGTGATCCGCAACGTCGACGGTCACGACCCTGAAGAAATCAAGACCGCGATCGAGACTGCACGCAAAAGCACGCAGCCAACCCTGATCTGCTGCAAGACCACCATCGGTTTCGGTTCGCCGAACAAGCAAGGCAAGGAAGACTGCCACGGCGCCCCACTGGGTGACGCGGAAATCGCCCTGACCCGCGCGGCTCTGAAGTGGAACCACGGTCCGTTCGAAATTCCGGCCGACATCTACGCCGAGTGGGACGCCAAGGAAGCCGGTAAAGCGGTCGAAGCCGAGTGGGATCAGCGTTTCGCTGCTTACTCCGCCGCGTTCCCGACCGAAGCCAACGAACTGATCCGTCGTCTGAGCGGTGACCTGCCAGCCGACTTCAGCGAAAAAGCCGCGGCCTACATCGCCGAAGTGGCCGCCAAAGGCGAAACCATCGCCAGCCGTAAAGCCAGCCAGAACGCGCTGAATGCCTACGGTCCGATGTTGCCGGAATTCCTCGGCGGCTCGGCTGACCTGGCCGGTTCCAACCTGACCCTGTGGAAAGGTTGCAAAGGCGTCACCGCCGAAGACGCCAGCGGCAACTACATGTACTACGGCGTTCGCGAGTTCGGCATGACTGCCATCATGAACGGCGTTGCCCTGCACGGCGGCCTGGTGCCTTACGGCGCGACCTTCCTGATGTTCATGGAATACGCTCGCAACGCAGTGCGCATGTCGGCCCTGATGAAGCAGCGTGTGATCCATGTCTACACCCACGACTCCATCGGTCTGGGCGAAGACGGCCCGACTCACCAGCCAATCGAGCAACTGACCAGCCTGCGCAGCACGCCGAACCTGGACACCTGGCGTCCGGCTGACGCCGTTGAAGCGGCGGTGTGCTGGAAGTTCGCGCTGGAGCGTAAAGACGGTCCTTCGGCCTTGATCTTCTCGCGTCAGAACCTGCAGCACCAAACCCGTGACGCCGGCCAGATCGCCGACATCAGCCGTGGTGGTTATGTGCTGAAGGACTGTGCAGGCGAGCCTGAGCTGATCCTGATCGCCACCGGTTCCGAAGTGGGCCTGGCGGTTCAGGCCTTCGACAAACTGACTGAGCAAGGCCGCAAGGTTCGCGTGGTTTCCATGCCTTGCACCAGCGTGTTCGATGCCCAGGACGCCGGCTACAAGCAAGCGGTCCTGCCGTTGCAGGTCAGCGCCCGTATCGCCATTGAAGCCGCCCATGCGGACTTCTGGTTCAAGTACGTGGGCCTGGAAGGTCGCGTGATCGGCATGACCACCTACGGCGAGTCGGCGCCTGCGCCTGCCTTGTTCGAAGAGTTCGGCTTCACCCTGGAAAACATCCTGGGTCAGGCTGAAGAGTTGCTGGAAGACTGATCCAGAAAATGTGTCGTCTGGGCTGACGCCATCGCGGGCAAGCCCGGCTCCTACAGATCACGTTGACTTGTAGGAGCCGGGCTTGCCCGCGATAGCGGTCTAACGGATTCACCACGGTAATCGAGAACCCCATGCCTCAACCGCGTCCTTACAAAGTTGCACTCAACGGCTACGGCCGGATTGGTCGTTGCGTCTTGCGTGCGTTGTTTGAGCGGGGCGAGAAGGCCGGGTTTGAAATTGTCGCGATCAACGATCTGGCCGACATGGCCAGCATCGAATACCTGACGCGCTTTGACTCCACTCACGGGCGATTTCCCGGTGAAGTGCGGGTTGACGGCGACTGTCTGCATATTCAAGGCGACTGCGTGAAGGTCCTGCGCAGTGCCACCCCCGAAGGCATCGATTGGGCGTCGTTGGGCGTCGATCTGGTGCTGGAGTGCTCCGGCGCTTATCACACCCGTGAAGACGGTCAGCGTTTCCTCGACGCCGGTGCGCCACGGGTACTGTTTTCCCAGCCGATGGCCAGCGAGTCGGATGTCGACGCCACCATCGTCTACGGCGTGAACCAGGATTGCCTGACCGGCGACGAACTGCTGGTGTCCAACGCGTCCTGCACCACCAACTGCGGCGTACCGCTGTTGCGCCTGCTGGATCAGGCCATTGGCCTGGAATACGTGTCGATCACCACCATTCACTCGGCGATGAACGATCAGCCGGTGATTGACGCCTATCACCACGAAGACCTGCGCCGTACCCGTTCGGCGTTTCAATCGGTGATCCCGGTGTCCACCGGTCTGGCGCGCGGCATCGAACGCCTGTTGCCGGAACTTGCCGGGCGAATTCAGGCCAAAGCCGTACGGGTGCCGACGGTGAACGTGTCTTGCCTCGATATTACGATGCAGACCGTCAGCGATACCGACGCCACCGAGGTCAACCGGATACTGCGCGAAGCCGCCACCAGCGGCCCGCTCAAAGGCCTCCTGGCCTATACCGAGTTGCCTCACGCCAGTTGTGATTTTAACCATGACCCACATTCGGCGATCGTCGATGCCAGTCAGACCCGAGTTTCCGGCCCGCGGCTGGTAAACATCCTGGCCTGGTTCGACAACGAATGGGGGTTTGCAAACCGGATGCTGGACGTTGCAGAACACTATCTGCAAACAGCTATTTCCAAACCTGAATCACCACTCTCTACCTCTCAAAATCAGTAACCCAGGAATTGCGACCCATGACCGTGTTGAAGATGTCCGACCTCGATCTGCAAGGTAAGCGCGTACTGATTCGCGAAGACCTCAACGTCCCAGTCAAGGACGGTGTTGTCACCAGCGATGCGCGAATCCTGGCTTCGCTGCCGACCATCAAGCTGGCCCTGGAAAAAGGCGCGGCCGTGATGGTCTGCTCGCACCTTGGCCGTCCTACCGAAGGCGAATTTTCCGCCGAGAACAGCCTCAAGCCTGTCGCTGACTACCTGAGCAAGGCGCTGGGTCGTGAAGTGCCGCTGGTCGCTGACTATCTGGGCGGCGTCGATGTGAAGGCCGGCGAGATCGTGCTGTTCGAAAACGTGCGCTTTAACAAGGGCGAGAAAAAGAACGCTGACGAGCTGGCCCAGCAATACGCGGCCCTGTGCGACGTGTTCGTGATGGACGCCTTCGGCACCGCTCACCGTGCCGAGGGTTCGACCCACGGCGTGGCCAAGTTCGCCAAAGTCGCCGCCGCAGGCCCGTTGCTGGCTGCCGAGCTGGACGCACTGGGCAAAGCCCTCGGCGCCCCGGCCCAGCCAATGGCTGCCATCGTTGCCGGCTCCAAGGTGTCGACCAAGCTCGACGTGCTGAACAGCCTGAGCCAGATCTGCAACCAGTTGATCGTCGGCGGCGGCATTGCCAACACCTTCCTGGCCGCTGCCGGTCACCCGGTCGGCAAGTCCCTGTACGAACCTGACCTGCTGGACACCGCTCGCGAAATCGCCGCCAAAGTCAGCGTGCCGTTGCCGGTGGATGTTGTGGTTGCCAAGGAATTCGCCGAAAGCGCCACCGCGACTGTCAAACTGATCGCCGACGTGGCCGCCGACGACATGATCCTGGACATCGGCCCACAGACTGCGGCGAATTTCGCCGAGCTGCTGAAGTCGTCGAAAACCATCCTGTGGAACGGCCCGGTCGGCGTGTTCGAATTCGACCAGTTCGGTAACGGCACCAAAGTCCTGGCCCAGGCCATCGCCGAAAGCACGGCGTTCTCCATCGCGGGCGGTGGCGACACCCTGGCGGCCATCGATAAATATGGCGTTGCCGAGCAGATCTCCTACATTTCTACCGGCGGTGGCGCATTCCTCGAGTTCGTTGAAGGCAAAGTGCTGCCAGCCGTTGAAGTCCTGGAAAGCCGGGCCAAGGCCTGAGGCCATCCCGTTGACCAGGCAAAGGAGTGGTTACATGGTCAGGTTGTTAACGCTGTTGATCGTCGCGGGTTCATTGGCGGCTTGCGGGAGTAACCCGAAAGCCACGCCGGAGCCCGCGCCGTCCGCGCCGCAAAACGGTTGCTACCAGGCCGATTGGCAAGCGGAAACCAACCCGGTGCTCAACAAGCGTTCCGGGCCGGATGGCCTGGATAAATACGAGACACAGACCCCGGCCAAGGAACATGGTTGCCCTTGACGGGTCTGACACTTTACTCAGGGCTGGCGGCGTGCGCCGTCAGTCGAGGAACATGGATGAAAGGTTTTATCGCCGTTACGGCGCTGGCGTTGCTGGCCGGTTGCGCACAGTTGAACCTGTTCCAGTCGTCCGCCCCTGTGGATAACTGGACCACCTGGACGTGCGACAGCCAGGCCAAAGTGCTGTGGCGCTACACCGACGACAGCCGCAAGGAAGTCGACGTGCGCCTGGGCGGGGCCGATCAGGTCTATCGCCTCAAGCTTGAGCCAGGCGCCGAAGGTTCGCTGTACAGCAACGATATGCTGGCGTTTCACGTAAAAGGTGAGGAAGGCCTGGTGTACTGGGTCGCCACCAATGATTTGATCGGCCGTGGCTGTAAAGCGCAGTAACACGATTGATTTGAAGTGCAGAGATCCAAATGTGGGAGCGGGCTTGCTCGCGAAAGCGGTGGTTCAGCTTGCATAGATGTTGAATGTTGAGCCGCATTCGCGAGCAAGCCCGCTCCCACAAGGGTTCTGTGCAGTTGTTGAGATTTAGGCAACACCCGAATTCGCAGCCCGGGCCTAACCCCCGATCTGCAATAACTTGAATAGCCGCCGCCGCTACGGCAGGCTGGCACGATTAACGACCCTCAACCGGGAGAGACACACACAATGGCACTTATCAGCATGCGCCAGATGCTGGACCACGCAGCCGAGTTCGGCTACGGCGTTCCAGCCTTCAACGTCAACAACCTTGAGCAGATGCGCGCCATCATGGAAGCCGCTGACAAGACTGACTCTCCGGTGATCGTCCAGGCTTCGGCCGGTGCTCGCAAATACGCCGGCGCCCCGTTCCTGCGCCACCTGATCCTGGCGGCCATCGAAGAATTCCCGCACATCCCGGTGTGCATGCACCAGGACCACGGCACCAGCCCTGACGTCTGCCAGCGCTCCATCCAACTGGGCTTCAGCTCGGTGATGATGGACGGTTCCCTGGGCGAAGACGGCAAGACCCCGACCGACTACGACTACAACGTCCGTGTTACCCAACAAACCGTGGCCATGGCTCACGCCTGCGGCGTTTCGGTAGAAGGCGAGCTGGGCTGCCTGGGTTCGCTGGAAACCGGCATGGCCGGTGAAGAAGACGGCATCGGCGCCGAAGGCGTTCTGGATCACAGCCAAATGCTGACCGACCCGGAAGAAGCCGCTGACTTCGTCAAACGCACTCAAGTTGATGCCCTGGCCATCGCCATCGGCACCAGCCACGGCGCGTACAAGTTCACCAAGCCGCCTACCGGCGACGTACTGGCCATCGACCGCATCAAAGAAATCCACAAACGCATCCCGAACACCCACCTGGTGATGCACGGTTCGTCTTCGGTTCCGCAAGAGTGGCTGGCGATCATCAACCAGTACGGCGGCGACATCAAAGAAACCTACGGCGTACCGGTTGAGGAAATCGTCGAAGGCATCAAGCACGGCGTGCGCAAGGTCAACATCGACACCGACCTGCGTTTGGCGTCCACCGGCGCAATGCGTCGCCTGATGGCCACCAACCCGAGCGAATTCGACCCGCGTAAATTCTTCGGCGCGACCGTGACTGCGATGCGTGATGTGTGTATCGACCGTTATAACCAGTTTGGTACTGCTGGTAATGCTTCGAAGATCAAGCCGATCTCGTTGGAAGGGATGTATCAGCGTTATTTGAAGGGGGAGTTGAACGCTAAGGTAAACTAAGCCTGGAGCGTTTGATTCGCACTAAAAAACCCGCCCAGAGGCGGGTTTTTTGTGCTTGAAGCCAATGAGTGTAAGCTGCTGAATTTTCAATTTAATACTCTACTCATTGAAGCTGTTTGCCGGGCTGTTGTACCTGGCGTAGTTTGATGTAATACGCTGCTGGTATGTTTTATATGCGTTATGAATATCTCTACTTTTCTGTGCGTAACTCCGAAGCTATCTATAATTTTTAGGTTTCGCTGTTTTAGTTGCACCTACTTACTCTGATGTTTCCCTTGCAGTTTACGAGGTTTTCGACTTGTGACTGGGTGATTGTAGACTGACTGTCTAATCTTTCTTGGATCTCTCTTGAATTCCAGCTGTTAGGATCTTCTGGTCGAGTGTTTCCAGTTAGACATTTGGCATGTATTTCGCACTTGGGGAATGGCTGCATGCCATCGGTAGGTTCGATTAATTTGATCGGAGTTATATTTAGTGTGCAGGATTGGGAGGCGGAACTTTTTGCCCAAGAGTCATCGCAGATGTCGGCCCTTACAGGAGTTGCCAGTGTCCCCGACGATATTATTATTAGTAGGACGGTTTCTTTAAGTTTGTTCATTGGGCTGCCCTCATGAATTTCAGTTCATATCTAATTACTACTGGTTTGGAGATCTTGGGGGGGAGAGCGGAGGGGGCGATACTGTTATATTTGACAGTTCTATATATTTTTTCGAAATTTAAAAGGGTGCATGTCGTGAAAGAGACGCTTCAAGCACGGTGTGCATAAGGTCAACATTGATTCTAACCTGCGTCTTGCGTCGACGGGTGCGATGCGTCGTTTGATGGCTACCAATCCTACCGAGTTTGATCCGCGTAAGTTCTTTGGTGCGACTGTGACGGCGATGCGTGATGTGTGCATTGATCGTTATAACCAGTTTGGTACTGCTGGCAATGCTTCGAAGATCAAGCCGATCTCGCTGGAAGGGATGTGTCAGCGTTATTTGAAGGGTGAATTGAGCGCTAAGGTGAACTAAGCCTGGAGCGTTTGATTCGCACTTAAAACCCGCCGAGAGGCGGGTTTTTAGTGGGTGGTGATTAAGAACGAAAAATAATTTCAACGAATAGCGCCCTTCCAATCAATATGTTTGGCGCTTTTAACTTTTCGATTTTAGGCTGAACTATTGTCGTCTCAACTCTATAGAGCCTTGGGCGTTTGGGCTGCCGTCCTGGTATCGAATATATCGTACCCCTGTTAGTAATTCGTAGTTAGATCGATCGGCCGTGAATTCCCAATTTTCAAATTGGGCTGAAGAGCCATTAGTGCATTGTAATTGTACGTTAATTTTTGTTTCTGGGCCGGTATCATTCTCAAAATGATAAATTCCACTGCCTTGGTAGTTGTATGCTCCTTGGGCTAACGAGGCTTTAAATATTCCGTTGTCATCATTAGCCTGACTAATTTAAAGTTTAAACTCTGTTTTCGATCCACCACCGAAATATATTCCGTCCAAATTTCTCATGGCCTAACCCTTTTTGTGTGGTTTTTGAATTGAGAGAAATGGGTGTCATCCTTATTCTCTAATGGGTATTGCATGGAAAGGTTAGAGCGCACTCGGAGCTGCGTCACCTGTAATAAATAACAGTTCTTTATATGGTGTGGGTATAAGAGTGGATTAGATAAAAGCAAACTGAACTAAAAAATAAGGGGAGGCGTAATTTGGGTGGATCTGTTTAATTGTCCCGAGACTCGCAACGGGATAAAAATACACTTTCAGGTCGAATAGCGTTTTGAGTTTTCGCAGATTTTCGAGGTAGCGCTGGTATTTATACGCCCCGGCGAACAACCTTCCTGTTGTGGCCGAGTTGCACGACGTGGTGTGGGTAGCTGGGTAACAAAGCATGTCCAATTATGGGTATATAGCCTCCTAAGTCTGTGTAGTGATGGGGGTAGCCGCAAATAGACGTGCTTCTGGCGGAAAAGCCGTATTCAGTATTCCTCTTGGAAGTTATATCTGCTATCGCAAAATCGTATTAAAACTGTCATTTGTTACAGATGATTTAATGCTGATTGCTACTTATTGTTTGATGTGTCAGCTGATAAAAAATGAGTGGCGGATCAATAGATGAAATCAAATCTGCCTCTTTATTTTCTAATCATTAATAAGGTGTGCGCATGTCCAGACCAAAAGTATTTTTCGATATCAGTATCAACGGTGTGGGTGCGGGCCGCATAGTCATGGAGCTGTTCGATGACGTGGTGCCGATAACCGCCGAGAACTTCCGTGCCCTGTGCACTGGTGAGAAAGGCGTCGGTGAATGTGGCAAGCCCTTGCACTACAAAGGGGCTGAGTTCCACAGTGTGATACCCGGCTTCATGCTGCAAGGTGGTGACTTTACTAGAAACAACGGCACCGGCGGTGAGTCGATCTACGGTGGTAAATTTGCAGACGAAAACTTTATTCTGAAACACACCGGGGCAGGCATTCTCATCTATGATGAACGCCGGACCGGACTCTAACGGCAGCCAGTTTTTCATATGTACGATGAGAACCGCATGGCTGGATGGCAAGAACGTGGTGTTTGGCAGCGTCGTCGAAGGTTTGGATGTGATTAAAAACATCGAGAGTTTGGGATCAACTTCTGGCAGTCCCAGTAAGCTAGTCCAGATCGCCGACTGCGGCCAGCTCAATTGAACTCTCGGATCAAAGGGGATTGATTCTGAGAGGTCCCCGCTTTTTCTACGGGTTTAATAGATCTGTCCCTCTATCGATTTTTTCGTCCCGTAGTCAATAGACGTGCTCCTGGCGGAAAAGCTGTTTTCAGTATTTTTTCCTATAGATATACGTGTTATCGCAAATTTGTATTAAAAACTAGTAATTCTTACAGGTGTTTTAGCACTCGTTGCTAACTATTGTTTAATCCGTGGTGAAGGAATAGGGTGTTTGGCTAAATTGATTTTTGCCGTTATCTTCTTTGTTCCTTCTGGCGTGTGAGTGTTGTATCTGATGGTTTTTAATGGAGGATATATGCAGATCACAGTTCAGTCAGTTAAGTCGGTAATTTTGGAAGTTGAACCAATGAATACTATTGAAAATATAAAAGCTAAATATCAAGATAAAGAAGGCGTTCCGCCGGACCAGCAGCGTTTGATTTTTTCCGGGAGGCAACTGGAGGATGGGCGCACATTGTCGGATTACAATATTGAAAAAAATTCGATACTACATTTGGTACCTCACAGTACTTCGCTGAGTGGAGGTTGATTGTTCAAACTAAATTTAATGGTTGTTCGGGTGCTCAGATAGTTTGCTTGTAGCAGCTGCTCGGCAGCTGCTACGGGGATAGGCGGCTGATTACTTATCGTGATCAATATCCAGCTTGCTGAACGTCACTTTGCCGCCCTCGCTGGTGTACCCGGTGTTGTCCTGCACATACACCCCGGCCTTGAAATACAGCGGCTTCACCCGCCACGTCGCGCTGATGTTGGTGTCCCATTGATACCCCGCCGCGCTGATACCCAATGCGCCGCCAGGGCTCAGGTGGATGAGGTAGGAAAACTCCTGATCCAGCTTCACGCCGGTCGCAATGGTAATCACCCGACCTACGTCATCATCCGGGTGCATGCGCACTTTGGCGACGATGTTGCCGGTCGCGGTTTTGGTTTTGTATTGATACTCGACCTTCACCAAGGGCTTCTGGCTTTCATAGGCGTGGATCTGGCCGATGACGATTTTCCCTGAGCTGGGGACCTGATTCACCGCCAGGGTCGCGCGCAACATATTGTCGGCATCCGGGTAATACCAATTGCGCAGGGTGCCGTTGCTGTAGGTTTCGCGAAGTTCGGTTCGTGGATAGATGGCGTTTTCAGTCTTTGAGCCGGTCACCGGGGACCAGAAGAACAACGTGCCGGTGTCGGAGTGGAAGTATTGATCCTTGAAGCCGTCCACCAGTTTTGAGGTTTCAACGGTGTAGGGCGGGCTGCCGACGGGAACGCTGAGGTTCCAGGTTGCGAGATCGATCATAGAAAGCTTCCACAAATTTTTGCTGCACGCACGTGCCAGAAGCTCTAGCACGCGCATCGGGGGGCGGTCTTTATAAGCGTACGAGGCCACTTTGTTAATGCCTGCCCGGCAGAGATTTGGCGTCAACGTCCTGTCGAAAGGCCATCTATCCCGGTTTTCGGGGCTCTCAGGACCGACCGTTAGTCGGCAAATTAACGTGATGGTTAAATGATGGCGCTCTGATGGCTTCTGCTTTTGCGGTTCCCGGTCTAGAGTGCAGGCTAAGTATTTGTCCGGTTTTCACGAGAAACCGGTCTGACGTCCCGACAAGAGAAGCAGCATGGAATGCGCGCAACCCACGCCAACCGACGGCAGCTCAATCCTTTTAATCGTCGATGATTACCCTGAAAACCTGATCAGCATGCGCGCGTTGCTCCAGCGCCAGGACTGGCAGGTCATGACCGCCGCCTCCGGCTTCGAAGCGCTCAGCCTGTTGCTCGAACACGAAGTCGACCTGGTGCTGCTCGATGTGCAGATGCCCGGCATGGACGGTTTTGAAGTGGCGCGCCTGATGCGTGGCAGTCAACGAACCCGCCTCACGCCGATTATCTTCCTGACGGCCAATGAACAATCCCAGGACGCGGTGATCAAGGGCTACGCCAGCGGCGCGGTGGATTACCTGTTCAAACCGTTCGACCCGCAGATTCTCAAACCCAAAGTGCAGGCCTTGCTGGAACACCAGCGCAATCGCCGTGCGTTGCAGCGCTTGAGCCACGACCTGGAAGTCGCTCGCGCCTTTAATGCCTCGGTGCTGGAGAACGCGGCCGAAGGCATTCTGGTGGTGAGTGAGGACGGGGTAATCCGTTTCGCCAACCCGGCCATGTCGCGGCTGCTGAATGCCACGGTGCAGGATCTGCAAGGCAAAGAGTTTCTGGATTTCCTGCAAAAACCGCACATCCCGGTCTGGCTGGATTCCGAGATTTACAGCGGTTACAAGCGTGGCGAAACCTTGCGCCTGCATGACGCGATGCTGCGTACCACGCCCGGTCAACAGGTGCCGGTGGCGCTGTCATGCGCGCCGTTGCCCGCGGAACAACACGCGATGGTGGTGACGGTGCTGGACATGTCGGTGGTGCGTCATCTGCATCAGCAACTGGAGTTCCAGGCCGTTACCGACCCGTTGACCGGCCTGCTCAATCGCCGGGGGTTCTACCAGACCGTGGAAAACCTGTTGCTACGCGGTGAGCGCGCCGACAGCGCTTGGGTGTTGCTGTACCTGGACCTTGACGGGTTCAAACGGGTCAATGATTCCCTCGGCCATGATGCCGGCGACCGTGTGCTGCGCTGGGTGTCCGAGCAGTTGAAGGCGTGCTTGCGCCCCTTCGACATTCTGGCGCGCATGGGCGGCGATGAATTTACCGCGCTGCTGGACCTGGAGTTTCCAGAACAGGCGGCGAAGATTGCCGAGAAGCTCATCGAGCGGGTATCGATCTGTCAGCAGATTGATGGGCTGGACATCGCGTTGGGCGCCAGCATCGGGATTGCGACGTACCCGGATTGCGGGGCCAACCTCGACGGCTTGTTGCGGGCCTCGGACATTGCCATGTACGAAGCCAAGCGAGCGGGCCGTCAGCAGTACCGCTTTTACGATCACGAAATGAACGGCCGCGCGCGTTCGCGGCTGATGCTCGAAGAAAGTGTGCGCACGGCCATCGAAAACCGTGATTTCAACTTGGTCTACCAACCCCAGGTGTCCATCGCCAGCGGGCAACTGCGTGGGTTCGAGGCATTGCTGCGCTGGCATCACCCGAGCGTGGGCGATGTCCCGCCGGGGCTGTTTCTGCCGTTGCTGGAAGAGGCACGGCTGATCAGTCGGTTGGGCAGCTGGATTTATCATCGCGGGGCCGGGCAGCGAAAGGCCTGGGAAACCCTGTTTGCCGACGACCTGGTGCTCGGCGTCAGTTTGAGCAGCACCCAGTTCGGCATGCCCAACCTGGTCACCGAGTTACGCCAGGTGCTGGAACGCCATGGCCTGCAACCGCGTCATCTGGAAGTCGAGGTGACGGAAGAAGCGCTGATGCAAAACCCTGAAGAAACCCGCAAGACCCTGCGTTTGCTGCGCAACCTTGGGGTGCGGGTGGCACTGGATGACTTTGGTTCGGGGGCTTGCTCCTTGACCCATCTGCGCGACCTGGAGCTGGACACACTCAAGTTCGACCGGCACTTGATTGCCCGGTTACCCGAGTCCTCGCGGGATGCAGCGCTGGTGCGCAATGTGATCGACCTGTGCAAGCAATATGGAATGCTGGTGATCGCCGAAGGCGTGGAAACGCTTGCTCAATATCAATGGCTGCAAGCGAATGGCTGTGAGTACGTGCAAGGTTTTCTGGTGGCGCGGCCGATGATGTCCGAGGATGTCGGCGACTTTGTGCAGCCGTTCGACTGGAGCGCACTGAACAGTTGAATTCGCTACACTGGCGACCTTTTCGTGATTCGTGTTGCCGCCCCAATGACCGCGTTGAAATACCTCCAGGCCTATCCTGCTGCATTGCAGGATCAAGTGCGCCAGCTGATCGCCGAAGATCGGCTGGGCGACTACCTGAGCAAGCGCTACCCGGAAAAGCACGGTGTGCAGAGTGACAAGGCGCTGTACACCTACGCGCTGGACCTCAAGCAGGAATACCTGCGCAATGCTCCGTCCATCGACAAAGTGCTGTTCGACAACCGTCTGGACCTCACGCATCGTGCCCTGGGCTTGCACACCACCATCTCGCGGGTGCAGGGCGGCAAGCTCAAGGCCAAGAAAGAAATCCGTGTGGCCTCGCTGTTCAAGGAAGCGCCTTCAGAGTTTCTGAAAATGATCGTGGTGCATGAACTGGCGCACTTTAAAGAGTCAGATCACAACAAGGCGTTCTACAAACTGTGTGAACACATGTTGCCGGGGTATCACCAGGTGGAGTTCGACCTGCGTGTGTACCTGACCTGGCGGGACATGCAGTAACCGATCAACTGCCGGGAGTGTTTGAATGGAAGTCAGCAAGACCAAGAGCAGCTTCTACCGCCGGTTATACGTGGCGTACCTGATCGACAGCGGGCTGGCCAGCAGTGTCCCGGCCCTGACCGACGTGACCGGCATGCCCCGGCGCACGGCGCAGGACACGATTGCGGCATTGGCGGACCTGGACATCATTTGCGAGTTCGAGCAGGAAGAGGGCGCGCGCAATCATGCGGGGCGCTATCGGATTCGTGAGTGGGGGGCGATTGATCGGGGATGGATCGAGCGGAATTTGCGGCAGATAAAAGTGGTGCTTGAGTACCCTTGATTTCTGCGGTGCCGCAGGTGACGCCATCGCGGGCAAGCCCGGCTCCCACAGGGATCTACTGAGTGGCATAGAAAGTAGTCACACTTCAGACCCCACAAGGTTCAATTGTGTGGCATAGACAGTGGGCACACTACTGATCCCTGTGGGAGCCGGGCTTGCCCGCGATGAGGCCTTTAAGGTCGACGCATCCCGATGTGTGGAATGTCATCCTCCAGATATTCCTCGCCCGCCACGACAAACCCGTACTTGCCGTAATAGCCCTGCAAATGCGCCTGGGCCGACAGATAAACCGGCGTGCCCGGCCAGTGCTTTTCAGCCTGCTTCAACGCCTGTGCCATCAGTTCGTGCCCGAGCCCGGCGCCACGTGCCGCCGGGGCAACAATCACCCGGCCGATCACCACATCGCCACCCTGCGTCTGTGGGTCAAGCAATCGCAGGTAACCCACCAGCCGATTCTCGTCCCACGCCATTAAATGGCAGGTGTCACCTTCCAGATCCTGGCCATCGATGTCCTGATAAACGCATTTCTGCTCGACGACAAACACCTCCGTACGCAGTTGCAGAATGGCGTACAACTGCTCTTTGCCCAGATCACTGTGGTGTTTGCAGATCCAATCAATAGTCATCTTCACTTTCCTTGAACATCGTCACGCCGATACTAAGCGTCCTGAAGATGGATGTCTTTATGGTCGGTAAATCTGTGACAAAGGCCAAAATGCCATCATTCATTTCGCTCGGCGTGGTCTTCTTTGTGTAATCTGCGATGACGCGCTGTGCAGTGGCTTCAATGAGCTAATGTTGAGTACCGGGTGCCGGTATAGGGATCTTGGAGTCTGGGCTGAAAAACACGTCGGGCAACCCGCCCGCTAAGGATTTTCTAGCATGCCGCGATTGCATCGAGCTTGTGCTTTGATTGTATTGCTGTTGCTGACACAGGGCGCGGCAGCGGAAAAGCTGCGACTGGTCGCCGATGCCTGGCCACCCTTTACCGATGCCACGCTGGTCAACGGCGGGTTGGCGACGGACATTGTCAGCACCGCGCTGGCCCGGGCCGGCTATGCCAGTGATTTCGAACAGGTGCCTTGGGCGCGAGCCCTGATGGGCGTGGGCGAGGGGCGGTATGACGTATTGGTCAATGCCTGGTACACCAATGAACGCACCAAGCTTGGCCAGTTCTCCGGCGAGTATCTGCTTAATCGCGTGCGCTTTCTGAAGCGCAAAGACGCCCCCATCGAATACAACAACTTGCAGCAACTGCACACTTATCCGATTGCAATCGTGCGCGGGTATGCCTATTCCCCTGAGTTCGATGACGACGCATCGTTGCAGAAAGTCCCGGTGCATAACTTTTCCATGGCGGTGCGCATGGTTGCAGCGGACCGGGTCAAGTTGACGCTTGAAGATGAATTCGTCGCCCGTTATTACCTGGCGCGCGAAACCTCCAAAGTGCGCAATGCCGTGGAGTTTTTGCCCAAACCGTTGAGCGAGAACAGCCTGCACATATTGGTCAGTCTGAAAAACCCGCAACACGAACAGATTGTCGCCAGTTTCGACCGCGAGATTGCCGAGATGAAGGCGGATGGCAGTTATGAGCGCCTGATGAAGCAACATGGGATGTAAGGCTGATCCCAGGTGTCTGGTGTGGCCGATGCCTTCATCGCGGGCAAGTCGAATCGTCGCACCGCCGCTCCCACACTGATCCAGGGTGTTGCAAAGATCTCCTGTGGGAGCCGGGCTTGCCCGCGATGAGGCCGGCCCAGACAACACACAACTTAGTCTTCGCTGGTGTCTTTAATCAAATGCGCCGCCAACGTCCGCAACGGTCCAAGCTGCCGACAAATCAACGCCAATTGCGTCTGCACCAGCCGCTGCCCTTCATCGATTTCATCCGGCATCTGCTCAAGGGTGTTGGCCAGCGCCTCTTCCTCATCACTCTGAATGGCAATCGGCTGTTTGCTTGCCAGGCCTTGGGCGATTTCGTCGATGCTCGCGGCCAGGCTCACTCCGGCGCCGTCGATCAACTGTTCACGCACCTCCGCTGGCAGTGGGGTTTCGCGATGCGCCCCCAGCCCGGACAAATAGCTGAGCAACGTGTGTGACAGCACCAGAAAACGAAAGCCGACATCCGCTTCTTTCCGGAAGTGCCCAGGCTCCATGAGCATGTTGGCCAGCGTCGTCGACAGCGCCGCGTCGGCGTTGTGCGCGTTGCGTCGCGCCAGGCGATACGCCAGGTCGTCACTTTTGCCAGACGCGTATTGCTGCATGATCTGGCGCAGGTAAATGCTGTTGCAGGTGAGGGTGTTGGCCAGCACCTTGTTCAGGCGTCGACCCTGCCAGTCCGGCAGGAACAGGAACACCGCCAGCCCGGCGATCAGGCTGCCGAGCAAGGTATCGAGCAGCCGCGGCAGGAACAGCCCGTAACCGTCGCCGACCTGGTTGAAGCAGAACAGCACCATCAAGGTGATCGCCGCCGTGGCCAAGGTGTAGCGCGTCGTACGGTTGATAAAGAACACCACCCCGGCGGCGATTGCGAAGCACGACTGGATCAACGGATTGGGAAACAGATCGAACAACGCCCAGGCCACCGTCAGGCCGATCGCGGTGCCGATGATCCGTTGGCCGAGTTTGCGGCGGGTGGCGCCGTAGTTCGGCTGACACACGAACAGCGTGGTGAGGATGATCCAGTAGCCCTGGGACGGGTGAATCAAGTGCACCATGCCGTAGCCGATGCTCAACGCGAGGGGCAAACGCAGTGCATGGCGGAACAGCAACGACGTCGGCGTCAGTTGTGTGCGCAAGCGCATCCACACATCTTTGAGGTTGCGCGGCGAACGGTCGAGCAGGCTGCTGTCGGTAGCATCGGCCAGCGCATCGGGGTTGCTCGCGTCGCTGAGCAAACGGTCGAGTGTCGCCAGGTTGGCCGCCAGTGCCCGCAGCGATCGCAACAGGCCTCGCCAGGCCGGGTTGCTCTGGATGCGCAGGTGTTCGATGGAGGCGTTCAGATCGCCCAGGGCTTCGGCGAAACTCGCGTCATAGATGAACGGCTGGCGCATCTGGATCGATTCGGCGAGGGCGCGGCACGCCTTGCCTTGCTGACGTAGCAGGCGCTGGCAGCGGAACAGCACGTCGCTGTGGAAAAAGGCCTCGGCGAGTGCGTTGTAGGGGTAGTGCGAAGAACTGGCGCGCTCGTGGATGTCCTGGGCGAGGAAATACAATTTCAGGTAGCGACTGACTTTCGAGCCCGGCCGCCCATTGCCGACCCGGTGCAGAATGATTTCCTTGGCCGCGTTCAATGCCGCCACCACACGCCCATTCTGCTGGGCCAGTTCCAGGCGCCGCGCTTCCACGTCCATCTGCCGGATCGGCTCGAACAGCGACGACTTGAGCTTCAGGTAAAAACCCAGTTCGCGGAACAACCGCGCCAGGCTCTGCTGCACAGGCTGGTTGGAAAACATCGCCTGCCACAGCACCGACAGCAAACCGTACCAGGCCGCACCGGCTACCAGCAGCACCGGTTCATGCCAGAAATCGGTGACCGCACCACCGCGCTGGTCCACGCCGATCATCGTGTAGACCGAGAGAATCAGCGTCGCCGAGGCAATGGCGCCATAACGTTCGCCGAGGGCGCCGAGCATTGTCAGGCCGAAGCTGGCCAGGGCCAGGGCAATGATGAATATGTAGGGGTAGGGAAACAGCAGTTCGACGGAGAAGGCCGCAACGCTGAAACACACCAGCGTTACGGCCAGCGCGTTGAGGCGGCCCTGCCAACTGTCGTCGGTCTCGGCCAGGGCGCTGGCGATAATCCCCAGGAACAATGGGATCAGCAGGCCCATTTCATCCTGATACCAACAGACCGCCATGCTGCCGGTCAGGGCGATGAACACCCGCACGCTGTAGCTGAATTTATCCAGTGCCCAGAGGCGACGCAGAGACTGACGAAGAGGAGTCGATGACATGAAGTGCGAAGGCCTTCCGAGGCAATGACGCTAAATTGAGCCAGTAATGACGCCGACGCAATGGCGCCGATCACATCTGACAGCAAAATCTGTTCCTTGATACCACACGTGGTCAATGTAGGAGCCGAGCTTGCTCGCGATAGCGGTCTAACGTTCAGCATCATTGTTGAACGTTAATCCGTCATCGCGAGCAAGCTCGGCTCCTACAGGTATTGCGCTGAATCAGGTGTATTGTGCGGCGGCGTAGCCGGAGGCCCACGCCCACTGGAAGTTGAAACCGCCCAGATGCCCGGTGACATCCAGCACTTCACCGATGAAGTACAACCCCGGGCTTTTCAGCGACTCCATGGTTTTGGATGACACTTCGTTCGTGTCGACGCCGCCCAGCGTTACCTCGGCCGTACGATAACCTTCGGTACCGGCCGGCACCACTTTCCAGCTCGCCAGTTTCTCGGCGATGTCGGCAATTTCCGCGTGGGTGTACTGCTTCATCGGTTTGGACACGAACCAGTTGTCCGCCAGCAGGTTGGCCATCTTCTTGGTGAAGATTTCCCCCAGCAGGGTTTTCAGTTCGCTGTTCGCGCGTTCAGCCTGCTGCTGTTGCAGCCAGGCGTGTACGTCGTGGTCCGGCATCAGGTTGATCTCAACCGTGTCGCCGGATTCCCAGAACGAAGAAATCTGCAAAATCGCCGGGCCACTGAGGCCGCGGTGAGTGAACAGGATGTTTTCGCGAAAGCTTTGATCGTTGCAACTGACCAGGCAATCCACCGAGGTACCGGACAATTCGGTGCAAAGCTCTTTGAGCTGATCGGTGATGGTGAACGGCACCAGGCCGGCGCGGGTTGGCAGCAAGTCGTGGCCAAACTGTTTGGCGACTTGATAGCCGAAACCGGTCGCGCCCAGCGTCGGGATCGACAGGCCGCCCGTGGCGATCACCAGGGATTCGCAGGTGATTTGGTCTAGCGTCGTGTCCAGCAGATAACCGCTTTCGAGCTTCTCGATGGTCTGGATCGAGGTGTCCAGGTGCAGGCTCACGCCGACCTGATCGCATTCGTTGAGCAGCATCTCCAGGATGTCGCTGGATTTGTTATCGCAGAACAGTTGGCCGAGCTTCTTCTCGTGGTACGGCACGCCGTGTTTGGCGACCATGCCGATGAAGTCCCACTGGGTGTAGCGCGCCAGTGCAGATTTGCAGAAGTGTTCGTTTTGCGAGAGGAAATTGCCCGGTTCGGTGTACATGTTGGTGAAATTGCAGCGGCCACCGCCCGACATCAGGATTTTTTTGCCGGCCTTGTTTGCATGGTCGAGCAACATCACCTTGCGCCCGCGCCCGGCGGCGGTCAGCGCACACATCAACCCTGCGGCGCCAGCGCCAATGATCACGACTTCGGTAGAGCGCAAAACGGTGTCCTCTTCATGTAACACCACAAAACAAACTGTGGGACCGGCGGTGCGACGATTCGACTTGCCCGCGATGAGGCCTGCACATTCAACATCATTGTTGACTGTTAGTCCGTCATCGCGGGCAAGCCCGGCTCCCACAGGGGTTATTCGTTGTTCTTACAAAATCCGTACGCGCAGCGAGCGGCCCTTGATCTTGCCGTCGTTCAGGCGCTGCAAGGCTTGTTTGGCGATTCCGCGTTCAACGGCCACAAAAGCCTGGAAGTCGAAAATCGCGATCTTGCCGACCTGAGCGCCCGGAATGCCGGCATCACCGGTCAGTGCGCCCAGAATGTCACCCGGACGAACCTTGTCTTTACGGCCGGCGCCGATGCACAGGGTGCTCATCTGCGGCAGCAACGGACCACCGCCCTGGCTGGTGAGGTTGTCCACCAGGTCCCAGGTCAATGGCGTCTGCTGCAAATGTTCGATGGCTTGGGCGCGCTGCGCTTCGGGCGGTGCGACCAGGCTGATCGCGAGGCCTTTCTCACCGGCGCGACCGGTACGGCCGACGCGGTGGATGTGGATTTCCGAATCGCGGGCCAGTTCGACGTTGATCACCATGTCCAGCGAGTCGATGTCCAGGCCGCGAGCGGCGACGTCGGTGGCTACCAGTACTGAAGTACTGCGGTTGGCGAACATCGCCAGCACCTGGTCGCGGTCACGCTGTTCCAGATCGCCGTGCAGGCCGACGGCGGAGATGCCTTTGGCGGTCAGGTGATCGACGGTTTCCTGAACCTGTTGCTTGGTGTAGCAGAAGGCTACGCAGGACGCCGGGCGGAAGTGGCCGAGGACCTTGGTCACGACGCTCATGCGCTCTTCCGGGGATATCTCGTAGAAGCGCTGTTCGATCTGTGAGTCGTCGTGGAACGCCTCGGCCTTCACTTGCTGCGGGTTGCGCATGAACTTCGAGGCCAACTGCTTGATGCCCACCGGGTAGGTGGCGGAAAACAGCAGGGTCTGGCGACGCTCCGGCGCCTGCATGATGATCTCTTCGATGGAGTCGTAGAAACCCATGTCGAGCATGCGGTCAGCTTCGTCGAGAATCAGCGTGTTGAGGCCGTGCAATACCAGCGAACCTTTGCGCAGGTGCTGCTGAATGCGCCCCGGCGTGCCGACGATGATGTGCGCGCCATGTTCCAGCGAAGCGATCTGCGGGCCGAGGGACACGCCGCCGCACAGGGTCAGGACCTTGATGTTGTCTTCGGCACGGGCCAGGCGACGGATTTCCTTGGCGACCTGGTCGGCCAGCTCGCGGGTCGGGCACAGGATCAGCGCCTGGCAACCGAAGTAGCGCGGATTGATCGGGTTCAGCAGGCCGATACCGAAGGCGGCGGTCTTGCCGCTGCCGGTCTTGGCCTGGGCGATCAGGTCCATCCCCTTGAGGATCACCGGCAAGCTTTGCGCCTGGATCGGCGTCATCTGGGCATAACCGAGGGAGTCGAGGTTAGCCAGCATGGCGGCGGACAGCGGCAAAGTATTAAAAGCGGTGGCGATGGTGGTCACGGGACTGGCCTGCAAAACAAAATGTCGCGCAGTGTACCAGTCTCGCCCTCTCTACCTGCAAATTCTGGACGAATAGCCTGTAGCAGCTGCCGAGGCACGAGGCTGCGTTGCGTGTCCGCAGGACCGCTATCGGGGGCCGCTTCGCAGCCCAACGCAGCCTCGTGCCTCGGCAGCTGCTACAAGTCAGTGCTCTATATCGTGCTCGCGGCTGACCATCCGTCGGCCATCTGTTGGTGAGAGCTGGGAAAATATCGTGGCGGCGAGCATTGCCATGATGCCGACGGTCACAAACGTCAGTTGGAACGCGCCCAGAACCGTCTCCACGCCATCGTTGCCGATCTCTGCGGTAAAGCCGCCGAGCAACGCACCGGCGCACGCAACCCCCAGGCTCAGGGACAATTGCGCCACCACCGACAACAGGCTGTTGCCGCTGCTGGCGCTGGCGTCGTCGAGGTCGATCAGGGTCACGGTGTTCATCGCGGTAAATTGCAGCGAGTTGATCGCCCCGAGAATCGCCAGCAGACACAGCAGCAGCCAGTACGGCGTCTGTTCGCTGACCAGGCCCATGCTCGCCAACATGATCCCCAGCGCCAAGGTGTTGCCGGTGAGCACGATGCGATAGCCCCAACGCTCGATCAGCGGTCGCGCGACCCACTTGGCGATCATCGCCGCCGCGGCCAGCGGCAGCATGCTCATCCCGGCCTGTGACGGCGAGTAACCCAGCGCCACTTGCAGCAACAACGGCACGAGGAAGGGCAGGGCGCCGCTGCCGAGCCGGGCGAACAGATTGCCGAGAATGCCGACGGCGAAGGTCCGGGTCTTGAACAGCGACGGCGCGAACAGCGGATTGTCGATATGCCCGGCCCGCAACCAGTACGCCGCCAGGCAGGCCATGCCGCCGAACAACAGCAGCATCACCCGCAAGTGAGGCAGGTGCAGTTCGCCCAGGCCTTCCATGGCGATGGTGATCAAAATCATCGCCGCGCCAAACAGCACAAAGCCCAGGCTATCGAAACGGGTGCGCTCGGAGCCACGCAGGTCCGGGATGAATTTCCACACGGCGTAGCAACCGACCAGCCCGACCGGCAGGTTGATCAGAAAGATCCAGTGCCATGTCAGGTATTGCACCATCCAGCCGCCCATAGTCGGGCCGATCAACGGGCCGAGCAGGCCGGGAATGGTGATGAACCCCATGATCCGCACCAGTTCCGAACGCGGGTAGGCACGCAGTACCACCAGTCGACCGACCGGCAGCATCAGCGCCCCGCCCAGACCCTGAATCACTCGGGCGCCGTTCAGCATGGTCAGGCTGCTGGATAGGGCGCAGAGCAATGAGCCGAGACTGAACAACAGGATCGCGCTGAAGAAGATCTTCTTGGTGCCGAAGCGGTCGGCGATCCAGCCAGAGGCGGGGATCAGCAAGGCGACGGTAAGCATGTAGGCGATGATCACGCCCTGCATGCGCAACGGGTCTTCCGCCAGGTCCCGAGCCATGGCCGGCAGGGCGGTGTTGAGGATGGTCCCGTCGAGGGACTGCATGAAAAAAGCAATGGCGACGACCCACGGGATCCAGCGGGCGGTGACAGCGTCGAGAGGTGGGCGGTTGGGCATGGGACCTCTTGCGGGTTTTAGGCGAAACAATCTGCAGAACGGTGAACCCTGTAGCAGCTGGCGGAGCCTGCGTTCGAGGACGAAGTCCTCGCAAATCGGCCACGGTGTTCCGTCTGTAATACCGTGATTGCTGAACCGGCGAGGACTGCGTCCTCGAACGCAGGCTTCGCCAGCTGCTACAGGGTAATTACAGGGTCAGTGTAAGTTTTTTGATTAGGGCCCCCGGCAGCAACGCCGACGCCGTGGCCCGCTGGCTGTAGGTACTCGCCGACAGCAACAACTCGCGTTCCTCGGTCAATGCTTCCAGCTGCGAACCGAGCAAACTGTAGGCGCTGTCATCAAAACGCATGGTGCTCACCGGTGCCTGAATCTCGCCGTTCTCGACCCAGAACGTCGCAAACCGCGTCATGCCGGTCATGCGTGCCCCCGGTTGATCGGAGTAATTCAAGTACCAGAGGTTGCTGATGTACAACCCCGTGCCCAGTTGCTTGAGGATCTCGGCTTCAGGCAACGTCCCGGCCGCCATGTTCAATGCGCTCGGCATCTCACCGCCGCCGGCCCCGTTGGCGGTCAAGCCGTACTCGGCTGCGCTGCGGGAACTGACCATTTGCGCGCCGGCCTTGCCTTCGACGATCAACCCCAGATCACTGCGTGGGTAACCTTCGCCGGAGAACGCCGGGCTTAACGAACCACTGACTTTTTCATCAATGGACACCTGCGGGCTGAATGCACTGTCCCCCGCATAAAGCTTTTGCAGCGGGCTGGTTTTGCTGGCAATCGACTGCGCCGAAAATCCCCCCCAGCAGAGCATGCCCATGATTTCTTCAAGCGCCGCCGGGGCGAGGTAGGCGCGGTACTGCCCCGGTGCCAACGTACGCAACGGTCGACCGAGAAACGCCAGCTGCTCACGTGCCTGCTGGAAGCGCTTGGCGAACCCTTCACTGTTCCAGTCGTGCCCGGCGTAACTGGCTTTCACCGCCTGGCCATTGTCGTGGAACAGGCTGAAATCGAAGTTGAAACTGTTGGCTTGATGCCAGCCAAACGCGCCCGACGAACTGGCGAAGCCACGGCTGATCGGGCCTGCCGCGTAGAAACCCACCAGGTCCAGCCCTTCGGCGGCCTGAGTGATTTCGGCAACTACCTGCTCGGTATCCGGCAGCGGATGATCCTGCACATTCTTGCTCTGCCAGCCGTTGTGGTTGAGCAGCAGGTACGGATCCTGCGGCAACAATGGCAAGGTTTCGCGCAGCTGTTGCAGGCCTTCGGCCAGACGCTGCACGTCAACGTCCGGGTCGCCGGCCAGTGTGATTTCAAGGTCGGCGTGGCGGCCATCGTTGACCAGTTTGAAACCGAGACTCGCCTGCTGCACCTGCCCGGCCTGCCGCACCTTGGCGTGGTTGAAACGCACGAAGGCCGAGGATTCGGCGGCGTAGCTGAGGGTGAACTGTTCCGGCTCGCGAATCGCCTCGCGCAGCCACTTGACCAATGCCTTGAACGACTCGGCCTGATTGTTTGACGTACTCATCAGGCGTCTCCTCCAAACACATCTACGTTGCTGAACACACAAGCCGGCGAGGCGTGGCCGACGCGGATCACCTGGTTCGGTTCACCTTTGCCGCAGTTGGGGGTGCCCAGGACCTTGAAGGTGCTGGCGTCACCGACGGCGCTGAGGCTTTTCCAGAAGTGCGCGGAAATCGCCCGGTAGTTCGGGTTTTTCACCACGCCTTTGAGCTCACCGTTTTCAATCAACTGTGCCCATTCGCAACCGAACTGGAACTTGTTGCGCGCATCGTCGATGGACCACGATCGATTGGTCGACATCATGATGCCGTGTTCGATATTGCCGATCAGTTGCGCCAGCGGTTGATCGCCGGGTTCGATGTTGAGGTTGGCCATGCGGTCGATCGGCGGGCGGTTCCAGCCGCAGGCGCGGCTGTTGGCGACGCCGTCCATGCCCGCGCGGAACTGCGACAGCGCACCGCCCAATGGACGTAGCAGCAAACCTTCCTTGATCAGGAACTGCTTGCTCGCGGCGGTGCCGTCGTCGTCATGGCCGTAGCTGGCGAGCTGCTCGGGGATGTCCGGGTCGAAGGTCACGTTGAGTAGCTTTGAGCCGTATTGCAGATGGCCGAAATCCTCTGTCTTGACGAAGCTGGTGCCGGCGTAATTACGCTCGTCACCGAGGATGCGGTCCAGCTCCAGCGGGTGGCCGATGGATTCGTGGATCTGCAGCATCATCTGGTCGGGCATCAGCAACAGATCACGCGGACCTTGCGGAGTGTTCGGCGCCAGCAGCAATTGCAGTGCCTGATCGGCGACGGTCGGGCCGGCGCCGATCAGGCCGCAACGGCTGATGACATCGGCGCCGCCCTGCTGGCCAAAATTCTCGCGGCCCAGGCTGCGGGTCTGGCTGTCGCTGCCGTCATAGGCGGTGACGTCCAGGCCCGGGTAGACAAAACGCTGGGCCTGACGCAGTTCGGCGCCGGCGCTGTTGAGGTAAATCTGTTCGACGTGGGTGATGCCAATGCTCACCTGCCAGTTCACTAATCGCTCGTCCTTGGGCACTGACGCGGATTCGGCACCGAGCAATTGGTAGCAGTCGCTCAGGGACGGGAAGGGCTGGTCGAGGTTGGGCGAAAAGTAGTCGGCGCGATCACTGGAGACGGGTTGGTCACGCAGGTCGAGCAACGCGTGGGGCTTGAGCCGGCGGGCTTGTTGTTCGGCTCGGTCCAGGGCTGATTGCAGGCCTTGTTGCGACAGGTCGTTGGTGGCGGCGTAGGCTTCGACGCCGTTGACCCGCACGGTCAACATTGCCCCTTCGTCACGGCTCAGGCTTGGAGGTTCGGCGACGTTCTTGCGCACCGACAGGTATTGGCCGGACTCGCGCACATAACGCAGCGAAAAAAATTCAGCGCCCGTGCGCAAGGCAGCAAAGCGCTGCTTGAGCTGGGGGTGGAAATCGAACATTCGGGAACCTCCTTGGAATGGAGTGGCGGTGCTGCGGTCGTGCGAGGGGGGAGGTGAAACGTTTGCGTGGCGCTAGATTAGGCCTGCGCGGGGGGTAGGATCAAGCTTGGATCGGTGTAGGAAAATGTTACCGGGAGAGGTGTGGTGTTATGGCGGCCCCCTTCGCGAGCAAGCCCGCTCCCACATTTGACCGCGTCGTTATCTGGCGACTCGGTCAAATGTGGGAGCGGGCTTGCTCGCGAAGGCAGCGCCTCGGTGTGACGGTCTTACTGAGCAGTAGCGCTCACATCACGCAAAGGCTTGCCCTTCACCGGCGCTTCGCCCGCCACATAGTAGTTGGCGGTGCTGCGCGGCAACGGCTTGCGGCCACGGATCTTGTCGGCGATTTTCTCGGCCATCATGATCGTCGGCGCGTTCAGGTTGCCGGTGGTGATGATCGGCATGATCGAGGCATCGACCACGCGCAGACCTTGCATGCCATGCACGCGGCCTTCGCCATCGACCACTGCCATCTCGTCGGTGCCCATCTTGCACGAGCAGGACGGGTGGAACGCGGTTTCGGCGTGCTCGCGGATGAACGTGTCCAGTTGCTCGTCGGTCTGCACGTCGATGCCGGGGCTGATTTCGCGGCCACGGAAAGCGTCGAGAGCCGGCTGTTGCATGATTTCACGGGTCAGGCGGATGCCGTCGCGGAATTCTTGCCAGTCTTGCTCGGTGGCCATGTAGTTGAACAGGATGCTCGGGTACTCGCGCGGATCCTTGGACTTGGCCTGGATGCGGCCACGGCTTGGCGAACGCATGGAACCCATGTGCGCCTGGAAACCGTGCTCTTGCACACCGTTGCTGCCGTTGTAGTTAATCGCGACCGGCAGGAAGTGGTACTGGATGTTCGGCCATTCGAATTCCGGACGGGTGCGGATGAAACCGCCGGCTTCGAACTGGTTGCTGGCGCCGATGCCGGTGCCGTTGAACAGCCATTCGGCACCGATGGCTGGCTGGTTGTACCAGAGCAGCGACGGGTACAGCGAAACCGGTTGGGTGCAGGCGTATTGCAGGTACAGCTCAAGGTGATCCTGCAGGTTTTCGCCGACGCCTGGCAGGTCGTGGACCACCGGGATGTCGAGCTTGTTGAGCAGTTCGGCCGGGCCGACGCCGGAGCGTTGCAGAATCTGCGGCGAAGCGATGGCGCCGGAGCACAGCAGCACTTCTTTGCGGGCACGGACTTCAACGCGCTCTTCGGCGGCACCGATCAGGTAACGCACGCCAACGGCACGCTTGCCTTCGAACAGGATCTTGTCAGTCAGGGCGTGGGTGACGATGGACAGGGTCGAACGCTTCTTGGCGACGTCCAGGTAACCGCGAGCGGTGGAGGCACGACGACCTTTCGGCGTCACGGTACGGTCCATCGGGCCGAAGCCTTCTTGCTGGTAACCGTTCAAGTCTTCAGTGCGCGGGTAGCCGGCTTGCACGCCCGCTTCAACCATGGCGTGGAACAGCGGGTTGTTGCCGGCTTTTGGCGTGGTCACGCTGACCGGGCCATCGCCACCGTGGTAATCGTTCGGGCCGATGTCGCGGGTTTCGGCTTTGCGGAAATACGGCAGGCAGTTCAGGTAATCCCAGTCTTCCAGGCCTGGCAGCTTGGCCCAGTTGTCGTAGTCCATCGCGTTGCCGCGGATGTAGCACATGCCGTTGATCAGCGAGGAACCACCGAGGCCCTTGCCGCGACCGCATTCCATCCGGCGACCGTCCATGTAGGGTTCTGGATCGGTTTCGTAGGCCCAGTTGTAGCGACGACCTTGCAGCGGGAACGCCAGGGCGGCCGGCATCTGTGTGCGGAAGTCGAAACGGTAATCCGGGCCGCCGGCTTCCAGCAGCAGGACAGTGACGCCTTCGTCTTCAGTCAGACGGGTCGCCAGGGTGTTACCGGCCGAACCGGCACCGATGATGATGTAATCGAATTCTTGGGACATTGAATGCACCCTCTTTGAAGTTGGTCAGGTCACCTGTAGCAGCTGCCGAGGCACGAGGCTGCGTTGGGTTGCGCAGCGACCCCTTTGAGGGCGGTCCTGCGGACGCGCAACGCAGCCTCGTTCCTCGGCAGCTGCTACAGGGTTTTCGGGTGCGCCTTAGAACACCGAGGCGTAATCGCCCAGTTCGACCTGTACCGATTTGATGCGGGTGAAGTTGTTCAGTGAGCTGATGCCGTTCTCACGGCCAACGCCCGACTGCTTGTAACCGCCGACCGGCATCTTGGCGTCGGATTCGCCCCAGGCGTTGATCCAGCAGATACCGGCTTCCAGTTGATGAATCACGCGGTGAGCGCGGTTCAGGTCCTTGGTGACAACGCCAGCGGCCAGGCCGAAGTCGGTGTCGTTGGCACGACGGATCACTTCTTCTTCGGTTTCGTAAGTCAGGATCGCCATCACCGGGCCGAAGATTTCTTCGCGCACGATGGTCATGTCGTCGGTGCAGTCGGTGAACACGGTCGGGGCCACGAATGCGCCTTTGGCGAATTCGCCTTCGGTCAGACGGCTGCCGCCGCACAGAACGCGAGCGCCTTCTTCTTTACCCTTGGCGATGTAACCCAGCACGCTCTCCATGTGAGCGAAGCTGACCAGCGGGCCGAAGTTGGTGTTTTCGTCTTCCGGGTTGCCAACGCGGATGCGCGCAACGCGTTCAGCGATCTTGGCTTCGAAAGCGGCTTTCAAGTGGCTCGGTACGAACACGCGAGTGCCGTTGGTGCAGACCTGGCCGGAGCTGTAGAAGTTGGCCATCATTGCAGTGTCGGCAGCGCGATCGAGGTCGGCGTCGTCGAAAATGATCAGCGGGGACTTGCCGCCCAGTTCCATGGTCACGTCTTTGAGCGACGAGGCCGAAGCGCTGGCCATGACCTTCTTGCCGGTGTCGGTGCCGCCGGTGAAGGAGATTTTTTCGATACGTGGGTGTTCGGTCAACCAGGTGCCGACTTCACGGCCGCTGCCGGTCAGCACGTTGAATACACCCGCTGGCAAGCCGGCTTCGGTGTAGATCTCGGCCAGTTTCAGGGTGGTCAGCGAGGTGACTTCGCTTGGTTTGAAGATCATCGCGTTACCGGCCGCCAGGGCAGGTGCGGATTTCCACAGGGCGATCTGGATCGGGTAGTTCCACGCGCCGATCCCGGCCACGACACCCAGCGGCTCGCGACGGGTGTAGACGAATGAAGTGGTGCGCAGCGGGATCTGCTCGCCTTCGATGGCTGGCACCAGGCCTGCGTAGTATTCCAGCACGTCAGCGCCGGTGACGATGTCGACGTAGCGGGTTTCGGAGTACGACTTGCCGGTGTCCAGGGTTTCCAGGGCGGCCAGCTCATCGTTGCGCTCGCGCAGGATGTCGACGGCACGACGCAGGATGCGCGAACGCTCCATGGCGGTCATCGCGGCCCAGATTTTCTGGCCCTTTTCGGCGCTGACCACGGCGCGCTCGACGTCTGACTGGGTCGCGCGTTGTACTTTTGCGAGGACTTCACCGTTAGCCGGGTTGATGGCTTCGAAAGTGGCGTCGCTGCTGGCGTCACTGTAGCCGCCATCGATGTAGAGTTTTTGCAGTTCGAAACGGGCCATAAAGTCCTCGCAAGTGCATAAGTGGTTGGCGTTGACCACCGGGGCGTGCCGTGAAGCGTTGGCGGCGCTGGCCAGTGGCGGTTCGGGGATTGAGCGTTTATGTGTGCTCTAACTCACCCGCTTGGCCAGTTGGGTATCCATGTATTCGTAAGCGATCTGAAGCGCCTGCCCGGTGTCGAAAGCGTCTCCCGACAACGCGCCGCGCAACCACAACCCGTCAATCAGGGCTGCGAGGCCACGGGCTGCAGTGCGCGCATCATCGAGCGGCAATACGCGGCGGAACTCGCAGCACAGGTTGGAATACAGACGGTGATCGTTGATCCGCTGCAACCTGTGCAAAGACGGCTGGTGCATGCTGGTAGCCCAGAAGGCCAACCAGGTTTTCATTGCCGGGCCATTGACCTGGCTGGCGTCGAAGTTGCCTTCGATGATCACCTGCAGATGCGCCCGTGGGCTGTCATCTGCCAGCGCCTGACGGCGCAAGGTGACGCTCTCGCTGAGGGCGGTCATCAGATACCGCATCGTGGCGGCAATCAGGCCATTCTTGTCCTGAAAATAGTGACTGATGATGCCATTCGAGACACCGGCCAAACGGGCGATCAGCGCAATGCTGGCGTCCCCCATGCCGACTTGATCGACGGCCTGCAACGTGGCTTCGATCAATTGCTGGCGGCGGATGGGTTGCATACCGACCTTGGGCATCTTGCACATCTCCTTAGGCCTTCCGGTGGACGTCAAACGGCTACCGGATTGAGGGCCAGTCTATTTTGTTTTGATTGAACGTTCAATCAACAAAGAATAAGATCTGCGACAAATCGTCGCTGCCTGCGTTTTTTCCTACGTGTAGCTGGCGAAAAAACGACATTCGAAAATGCTCGAAACCTACGCGCTCTGGCGCTCTTGGGGTTTCGGGCTTTTTTCGGGGTGTCTTTATATCACCCACTGGTCGGCTGCCAACTAACCGATTGGTCGGGTATCGCGTTGCCTTGTGTTCTTCTCTCGCACTTGCTGGAGCATCTGTGCCATGAGTTCTGCCTCTCTTATAAAGACCCCACCCGATAAGGTGACGGTCAACGGTTGGGTGTTCTACACCTCTACCGCGTTGATCCTGTTGTTGACCGCCATTCTGATCATCGCCCCGCAAGAGGCCGGCAGATTGCTCGGTATTGCTCAGGCCTGGTTGTCCCGCAGCTTCGGCTGGTACTACATGGTGGTGATCGCCGCTTACCTCGTGTTCGTGGTGGGCCTGGCGTTTTCGTCGTACGGCAAGCTCAAACTGGGCAGCAAGGACGACACCCCGGACTTCAGCTACGGTGCCTGGGCGGGGATGCTGTTCTCGTCGGGTATCGGCATCTCGCTGTTGTACTTCGGTGCGTCCGAGCCGCTGGACCACTACTTCAACCCGCCCGAAGGCGTGGCCGCCAGCAACATGGCCGCGCGTCAGGCTGTTCAACTGACGTTCCTGCACTGGGGCCTGCATGGCTGGGCGATCTACGCACTGGTCGGTCTGGCCGTTGCTTACTTTGCTTACCGTCACAACCAGCCGCTGGCGTTGCGTTCGGCGTTGTATCCGCTGGTGGGCGAGCGTTGGGTCAAAGGCGCGGCCGGTCATGCGGTGGACGGCTTTGGCATGTTCGTGACCCTGCTGGGGCTGGTGACGAACCTGGGGATTGGTTCGTTGCAAGTGTCGTCGGGCCTGGAAAACCTGTTCGGCATGGAGCACAGCAACACCAACCTGCTGATCGTGATCATCGTGATGAGCACCGTGGCGACCATCGCTGCCGTGTCGGGCGTGGAAAACGGCATCCGCCGTCTGTCTAACCTGAACATCGTGCTGTTCAGCGGCCTGCTGATTTTCGTGCTGCTGTTCGGCCCGACATTGCACCTGCTCAACGGTTTTGTGCAGAACGTCGGTGACTACCTGAACGGCGTAGTGCTGAAGACCTTCGACCTCTACGTGTACGAAGGCGACAGTGAAAAGTCCGACCGCTGGCTGGGTCTGTGGACCCTGTTCTACTGGGCGTGGTGGATTTCCTGGGCCCCATTCGTCGGCATGTTCATCGCACGTATTTCCCGTGGTCGCACCGTGCGCGAGCTGGTGGCCGGCGTGCTGCTGATTCCACTGGGTTTCACTCTGGCATGGCTGTCGATCTTCGGTAACTCGGCCCTGGACCTGGTGATGAACCATGGGGCGGTGGAGCTCGGGAAGACGGCGCTCGAACAGCCGTCCATGGCAATCTACCAGTTGCTTGAGCATTACCCGGCGTCGAAAGTGGTGATCGGCGTGTCGATCTTTGTCGGTTTCGTGCTGTTCCTGACCCCGGCGGATTCCGGCGCGGTGATGATGGCCAACCTTTCCTGCAAGGGCGGCAATGTCGACGAAGATGCGCCGCACTGGTTGCGGATCTTCTGGTCGGCGGTGATCACGCTGGTGACCATCGGCTTGCTGTTTGCCGGTAACTTCGAAGCCATGCAAACCATGGTGGTGCTGGCCGGTCTGCCATTCTCGGTGGTGCTGGTGTTCTTCATGTTCGGCTTGCACAAGGCCATGCGCCAGGACGTGCAGATCGAACAGGAGCAAGCGGAGCTGGCTGCACGCGGTCGTCGTGGTTTCACCGAGCGTTTGACTCAGTTGGACCTGCAACCTAGCCAGTCGATCGTTCAGCGCTTCATGGACAAGCACGTCAGCCCGGCATTGGAAGATGCGACGGCGCAACTGCGTACGCAAGGTCTGCAAGTGCAAACCATGCTCGGTAAATCCAAGCGTTGCATGGGCGTTCGGGTCGAGATGGAGGAGGGCAATCCGTTTGTCTACGAAATCAGCCTGGATGGCTATCTGGCTACGCCAACCGAGTCGGCCCAGTCCGATGAGACACGCCAGCGCTACTACCGCGCCGAGGTGTACCTGCACAACGGCAGCCAGGACTATGACTTGATGGGTTTCACTCAGGATCAGATCACCCGCGACGTGCTCGATCAGTTTGAAAGCCATCGGCAACTCCTTGGCCGGGTTTATAGCTAAGGTGTGAGTGATGCGGTGTTTCAGTCTGAAGCACCGCATGTCCTTCATCGCGGGCAAGCCCGCTCCCACAAGGTATGCACCGCCCATGTGGGAGCGGGCTTGCCCGCGATGGGGCCATCAGACCTGATACGGCATCACCCGATATCCCATAAACAAAAACGCCGCGATCCTCTCGCGGCGTTTTTGTGTCTGCTGACTTATCCCAGGTTCTTGCCGAGCAACGCGTGATACAGCTCGCTGTCACCCAGAATCCCGACCACTTTGTTGTTGTCATGCAGCACCAGCTTGTTGCCGGTCTGGTAGCGAATCTGCAGCGCATCGCGCATGCCGATGTTCGAGTCCACCAGCGTCGGCCGACGCCCCAAGCCTTCTACCGCTTGCCCTGGAATCCAGTTTTGCAGGTCAAGGTTCGCGCCGTTCTGGCGAGCGCCCTTGATGGTGTTGCCTTCAGCCAGGTCCAGCCACGAATCGCCACCCGGATCCAGGCACACCGAACCGTTGATGCGCTTGCAGTTGTCCAGCGTGCGCATCAGGCTGCGACCGCACAACACGTTGAGCGGATTGGTGTGAGCCACGAACGTGCGCACGTAATCGTCCGCCGGGTTCAACACGATCTCTTCGGGCTTGCTGTACTGGATGATCCGGCCGTCTTTCATGATTGCAATACGGCTGCCGAGCTTGAGCGCTTCATCGAGGTCGTGACTCACGAACACGATGGTCTTGTGCAACTTGCGTTGCAGTTCCAGCAGTTCGTCTTGCAGTCCCTGGCGGATCAGCGGGTCGAGTGCCGAGAACGGTTCGTCCATCAACAGAATGTCAGCGTCCATCGCCAAGGCGCGGGCCAGGCCAACACGTTGCTGCATACCGCCGGAGAGCTCGTCGGGTTTCTTGTTGCGCCACTGGGTCAGGCCCACCAGCTCCAGCTTGTCGTCTACCAGTTTGCGGCGTTCTTTCTCCGGGCGACCCTGCATTTCCAGACCGAAACTGATGTTCTCGCGCACTGTCAGCCAAGGCATCAGGGCGAATTTCTGGAACACCATCGCAATGCGCTTGGTGCGCATCATTTTCAGTTCTGCCGGGGTGCAGGAAGCAATGTCGATCTGCTTGCCTTCGTGCTCGACGAACAACTTGCCACGGCTGACGGTGTTGAGGCCGTTGATGCAACGCAGCAGGCTGGATTTGCCGGACCCGGACAGGCCCATCAGCACGCAGATTTCGCCTTTCTCGATGTCCAGGCTGGCTTTTTCAACGCCGACGATCTGCCCGGTTTTTTTCAGGATCTGGTCGCGGGTCATGCCTTGGTCGAGAAGCTTGAGCGCCTCGCGCGGGTCTTTGGAGAAGATTACGTCGACGTCTTCAAAGCGAATAATGCTCATGCGTCACCCCCTACTTTAGCGTCGGGTTGTTTGCAGATACGGTCGAGCATGATCGCCAGCAATACGATCGCCAGGCCCGCTTCAAAGCCCAGGGCGATATCGGCAGTGTTCAGTGCGTTGACCACGGGTTTGCCCAGGCCATCGGCGCCCACCAGTGCCGCAATCACCACCATCGACAGCGACAGCATGATGCACTGGGTGATACCGGCCGCGATGCTTGGCATGGCGTGGGGCAGTTCGATCCGTGAGAGCAATTGACGGCGCGAGCAGCCGAAGGCTTTGCCGGCGTCCATCAGTTCTTGCGGGACATCGCGGATGCCCAGGTAGGTCAGGCGG
The DNA here is from genome assembly GCF_002000165.1 of Pseudomonas sp. C9. Taxonomy (NCBI): domain Bacteria; kingdom Pseudomonadati; phylum Pseudomonadota; class Gammaproteobacteria; order Pseudomonadales; family Pseudomonadaceae; genus Pseudomonas; species Pseudomonas sp. C9. The sequence goes on from NZ_MPAK01000001.1 coordinate 3,037,819, forward strand.
ATCGGCGCGGCAATCGCAAACACCACCGTGGAGATCAGGCCTGGCACCACACCCAGCCCGAAGAGGGTCAGGGTAGGAATGAGGTAAACGAAGGTCGGTACGGTCTGCATCAGATCGAGTACCGGACGCATTAAAGTGTAGAACATTGGTTTGTGCGCGGCGACGATGCCCAGCGGCACGCCGATGACCACGCAGACCAGGGTGGCAAACAACACCTGGGCGAGGGTTTCCATGGTTTCCTGCCAGTACCCCAGGTTGAGGATCAGCAGGAAGGAGGCGATGACGAAAACCGTCAGCCCCCACTTGCGTTGAATGAAGTGGGCCAGTAGCGCGATGAGGCCGATCAATGCCAGCGGGTTGAACCAGGTCAGCGCAAACGTCACGCCGTGGATCATTGTTTCCAGTGTCAGGGCGATTGCGTCGAAGGTGCTGGCGCCGTGTTGCGTCAACCATTCGACGAAGCCTGCGATGTACTGGCCTAAAGGTATTTTCTGATCAATCAGCATGGTAGTGAACGTCCGCATGCAAGGAAATAAACAGCCCGGACGGCGTACGCCGCCCGGCATAAACGGTGCTCCCTAATTCAAGGCGTCAGTTTGGCTTTCACGGCCTCCAGGCCAGGTTTACCGTCAATGGTGGTCACGCCAGCGAGCCAGGTATCGAGCACCTGTGGATTCTTTTTAAGCCAGGCCTTTGCGGCCGCGTCAGGCTTCATCTTGTCGTCCAGGATGTTGCCCATCAGTTCACTTTCCATGTCGACGGTGAACTCCAGGTTTTTCAACAGCGTCCCCACGTTGCCGCATTCCTGGGCATAGCCCTTGCGGGTGTTGGTTGCCACGGTGGCGGCACCGAAGTCGGGGCCGAAGAAGTCGTCACCACCGGTCAGGTATTGAATCTTGAAGCGCTTGTTCATCGGGTGCGGTGCCCAGCCGAGGAAGACCACGGCGGTGTCGCGTTTCTGTGCGCGGTCGACCTGGGACAGCATGCCGGCTTCGCTGGACTCGACGACTTTGAAGCCGGCGGTCTTGAGGCCGAAGGCGTCCTTGTCGATCATGCTCTGGATCAGACGGTTACCGTCGTTGCCAGGCTCGATGCCGTAGATCTTGCCGTCGAGCTCTTTCTTGAATTTGGCGATGTCGGCGAAGTCATGCAGACCCTTGTCATACAGGGCTTGAGGTACGGCGAGGGTGTACTTGGCACCCTTGAGGTTGGTGCGCACAGTTTCCACGGTGCCGGCATCGCGGTAGGCCTTGATGTCGTTTTCCATGGTCGGCATCCAGTTACCGAGGAACACGTCCATGTTCTTGCCGTCGGCCAGGGACTTGTAGGTCACGGGCACGGAAATCATGGTGGTCTTGGTCTTGTAGCCGAGAGCGTTGAGCACGACGCTGGTGGTGGCGGTTGTCGCGGTAATGTCGGTCCAGCCGACATCGGAGAAGTTTACGGTGCTGCACTGAGCGGGTTCAGCAGCTTGAGCCAGTAACGGCAGACTCAGCATGGCGGCCAACAACAACGACGGGGAACCTTTCATGGATGGACTCCTTGGTGTTTTTTTTGGCAGTGTTCCGACTGGACCACCGCACTTATAGGTTGCGGTTGGATGGCGTTTTGGAGACAGCTCTACCCCGGCGCCTTGCAATCGAGTCGATACGATCATGTACCACTGAAAATCTGACGCCTACAGGGTGCGTCGTATCCAGTACAGGGATGGTCGCATCCAGTGTCGGTGACGTCGTTTACAGCTTTTTTCAGCCCTCTTTCCCCCTCTGATCCGCAAAAAAACGGCGAAAACGCGACGTAAAAGACACGCGGCGTTAGTGAGCATGAGTGCGTCGGTGTGAGACGTCGAACAACCTGGCAAAAGCTTGATGATGCGGCCATCTCGGCGGATTGCAGCTTGAGCGTAGCAGCTCCGCCACTGGGCGCTTTTGCGTCTGGAGTCGGCACATCCAGGAGTTCGGCAGTCATGGCTATCAGTGTTTTCGACCTGTTCAAAATCGGCATCGGCCCTTCCAGTTCGCACACCGTGGGGCCGATGCGGGCCGCCGCGCTGTTTGTTGAATCGCTGCGTGACAAGCATTTGCTGGAGCAAGTACGGCGTGTCGAAGTCCAGTTGTACGGTTCGCTGTCAGCTACCGGCATTGGTCACGGCAGCGACAACGCGGTGATCATGGGCCTGATGGGCGAGTGGCCGGACGCAATCGACCCGTCGCAAATCGGCATCCGTATCGAAACCCTGCGCGAAACCCACATGTTGCTACTCGATGGTCGCTTGTCGGTGCCCTTCATCTGGGCCAGGGACATGCGCCTGATCGACGAAAACCTGCCGTTCCACCCCAATGCCATGACCCTGATTGTCGAAGGCGATCACGGCGAGTTGCATCGCGACACCTACTATTCCGTCGGCGGTGGTTTTGTCGTGGATGAAGCCCAGGCATCCAGTGGCGTGGTCGATCTTGACCGCACCGTGTTGCCGTACGATTTCTCCAGCGCCGCCGAGCTGTTGGAACTGTGCAAAAAGCACGATCTGCGGGTGGCTGAACTGATGATGGCCAACGAGAAAGTGTGGCGCAGTGAAGAAGAAATCCGCGCCGGCCTGATGAAGCTGTGGCGCGCCATGCAAGATTGTGTCGACCAGGGCCTCAAGCACGAAGGCATCCTGCCTGGCGGCCTCAATGTGCGTCGTCGCGCTGCCAAGTTGCACCGCAGCTTGCAGGAGTTGGGTAAACCCAACGTGATCGGCTCGACCTTGAGCGCCATGGAGTGGGTCAACCTGTTCGCCCTGGCGGTCAACGAAGAAAACGCCGCCGGCGGCCGCATGGTCACGGCACCGACCAACGGTGCGGCGGGGATCATTCCGGCGGTATTGCATTACTTCATGAAATTCAGCGAGGCGGTGACCGACGCCAATGTCGTCGACTACTTCCTTGGTGCCGCAGCGGTCGGGATCTTGTGCAAAAAGAACGCTTCGATCTCCGGCGCCGAAGTCGGTTGCCAGGGCGAAGTCGGCTCGGCCTGCGCCATGGCGGCGGCCGGGTTGGCGGAGATTCTCGGCGCTACGCCGGAACAGCTGTGCAACGCTGCCGAGATCGGCCTGGAGCATAACCTCGGCCTGACCTGCGATCCGGTGGGCGGGTTGGTGCAAGTGCCGTGCATCGAGCGCAACGCGATTGCCGCGGTGAAAGCGATCAACGCGGCGCAGATGGCCCTGCGTGGTGATGGTCAGCACTTCATTTCGCTGGACCGGGTGATTCGCACCATGCGTGATACCGGCGCCGATATGCATGACAAATATAAAGAGACTTCGCGCGGTGGGTTGGCGGTGAGCGCGGTTGAGTGCTGAGACCGAGTCGCCTTCATCGCGGGCAAGCCCGGCTCCCACAGGTGAATGCGATCAACTGTGGGAGCGGGCTTGCCCGCGATGGCGTCAGACCAGTCAAAACTGCGCGCTAAGTGAACACCCGCACCCAAACACGCCACGTTTTAGAGCGTCGCTTATAGATAAGCGGCGTTGCCAAACCCAGGGATCCAAACCGGCCCTGACCGCCCGTCACCCGTGCTTGCGGTGACACTCTCTCGCAGCACATCGCAGCCCTGTTCCCACAAGTGCTACCGATTTGCTCACGCCCAACAGGGCCGAGCGTTTGCCGTCGATAATGGCACTTGTATCCGCCCTTCGCTGCGCAGCTTATATAGACATGCCGCGACGTCGTTTTCAGGAGTTATTGAACGCACATTCAAAAATAGGCATGGCAATTGCTCTGTCATTACAAAGCCCGTCTCCCACGCGAGAACGATGGCAATAAAAAGAGCCTCCGCCTGAGGCCATCACCCGCTTTGTGTGAGGAGATACCGCGATGACGACGTTCAACTCCGGGGCCCAACCCCAGAACCGTGCGCCTCAATCCATCGGCTTTTTGCTGCTGGACAATTTCACGCTGATTTCTCTGGCCTCTGCCGTAGAACCCCTGCGCATGGCCAACCAATTGTCCGGTCGCGAGCTGTATCGCTGGACCACAATCACCGTTGACGGCGGCCAGGTCTGGGCCAGTGACGGCTTGCAGATCACCCCCGACTGCTCCATGCACAAAGCGCCCGCCCTGGACACCATCATCGTTTGCGGCGGTATCGGTATCCAACGCACTGTCACCCGAGAGCACGTGTCATGGCTGCAAAGCCAGGCGCGTCAGTCGCGTCGTCTTGGCGCCGTCTGCACCGGCAGTTGGGCCCTGGCGTGCGCCGGCCTGCTGGACGGTTTTGATTGCAGCGTGCACTGGGAATGCCTGGCTTCGATGCAGGAAGCGTTCCCGCGTGTGGCCATGAGCACGCGCTTGTTCACCCTGGACCGTAACCGTTTCACCAGCTCCGGCGGCACCGCGCCACTGGACATGATGCTGCACCTGATCAGCCGCGATCACGGGCGTGAACTGTCCGCCGCGATCTCGGAAATGTTTGTCTATGAACGCATCCGCAACGAGCAGGATCACCAGCGCGTGCCGCTCAAGCACATGCTCGGGACCAACCAGCCGAAGTTGCAGGAAATCGTTGCACTGATGGAAGCCAACCTCGAAGAGCCGATCGACCTCGACGAACTGGCGGTGTATGTCGCCGTTTCGCGTCGTCAGCTGGAGCGGTTGTTCCAGAAATACCTGCACTGCTCGCCATCGCGCTACTACCTGAAACTGCGCCTGATCCGTGCCCGGCAGTTGCTCAAGCAAACGCCGATGTCGATCATCGAAGTGGCGTCGGTGTGTGGCTTTGTTTCCACGCCGCACTTCTCCAAGTGCTACCGCGAATACTTCGGCATTCCACCACGTGACGAGCGCGTCGGTTCCAACACCACGCAACAGGTGGCGATGATGCCGCTGCCGCAAGCTCTGGTGTTGTCGCCGTTGTCCGGCCCGTTGTCGGCGCTGAGTCAGGCGCGTAACGAGTCGACGTTTGCCAGTGTGAGGCTCTAAACCGAGGCGCCTTCATCGCGGGCAAGTCGAATCGTCGCACCGCCGGCTCCCACAGGTCATGTGTTGGATCGCCATTTCGTGAACGACACAAACTTTGTGGGAGCTGGGCTTGCCCGCGATGGCGTCCTGTCAGGTTCGATGGTTCTGCTGATACTCCGCCAAGGCTGGCAGCAGTTGCTTGTCGATCGCCTGGCGCACGGCCGGCAGGATGGTCGCGCTGCTGGTGTACATCTGCTTGACCATGGTGCGTAGCGTATTCGCCCGCTCATTGTTCAAACCTCGTACCGCACACTCGCAAGCCTGTTCGGCTGTAGAGCCGCTCGGGACTTGAAAACCCAATGACTTCAGCTGGCCCAACAGATCTTCCTGGTCAATCAAATCGGCGTGCATCATGACGCAATCCTTCTTCAGGGAACGGTGTCTTGGCTCGATTCTCGTAGGGGGATGAAGTGGCGGCAAGGGCGATTTGTCGCAATGGCCGCAATACCTATGAACAGGTCGTTTTCGGCTAACTTGCCCGACTCGGGAGTGGGCACACTGGACCCAGCTCGCTTCACGAAGGTTTGGTCACCCTCGCGCAACGGCTCCTCAACAGTACCCTCCTCAGCTCCGATCTTGTCACGGCTTGATCGGGGTTTTTTTTGCCTGTGAATCAGGGATTTGCGCGGTGTTTGTACTGGCACCATCGCGGGCAAGCCTTGCTCCTGCAAGGGCGGGCTTGAACCCATATCCTGTAGGAGCAAGGCTTGCCCGCGATGAACGATGACGCGGTCTAACGTTGCAACACCAGAATGCGCGACAGCAATTCATCCCGGTCGACATAACAACCCTGGAAATGCCGCGCCCCGGTGGCAGGGTCGAACGCGTTGCGGGCGTGGAGGGTGCGGCGATTGTCAAAACACCACAGCTCACCGGGATTGAGCCTTTGCATCAGCCTGAACCGGGGTTCGCGGGTCATCGCAATAAAGCGGCGATAAGCGCGATACAGCTTGGGCATTTGCTCCACCGACGCATCGAACGGCCCGCGCAAAAAGTTCGCCATGCGGATTTCCGATACGTGCCCGAGCGCATTCAGCGCGATGATCGGCGCCAGGCAGCGATAGTCGCTGTGACGGTCCTTGTTGCGAAATTCCACGGGGATTTCACACAGGCTCTGGAACGCTTCAGGATCCTCCTGGCGCAAGGCCTCGGCGATGGCGAAACCGTCGACGAAAATACTCTCGCCACCGTCGGCGTCATTGACCAGGCAATGCAGAAATTGCAGCCCCGGTTGCAGCTCCCGTGTCGGCAGATCGCTGTGCAATGGCAGGTTGAAAGCGGTGTAGGCGTTGCTGTCGGCATCGGCCTTGGATTGCACATTGAACAACACGCCGAAATTGCTTTCGCGGATGAACGATATGCGCTGGGCAATTGGCTTCAATGAGCCCGGCTCGGTGGGTACGCCACGAACTTGAGTCAAACCGATGTCGCGCACCGCCAGCAGCCATTGCAGCAGGGCGTCGTTGTCGTTCATCAACGCCTGATACTCGAACACCGGTAACTGCAAATCGTGGTGCCAAAGCCTGGCTTTGGGTTTGCCGGCCTGACGCTCGGCGCGGGACTCATCGTCATAGGCGTGGGCGCGCAACCAGCCAGGGTCGAAGCGGCTGACGTGGCCGTCCTGCCAATCGACGCACAGGCAACCTTGGGCGTCGATGTTCGCCCCGCTGGGCATCAGGTTTTCGGCGACATCAACGATCTCCAGCACTTGCTCACGGGTCACGGTGTAGACGCATTGCGGGCACGGGCAGTTGTCCCGCAACCATTGGTGATGAAAGGGGCTGACGCGTTCATCGGCCCACTTCACCAGTACACGATCCGCCACGGCCTGCACGCCAGCCAGCGCGCTGATCAACGGATAAGTACGGAAGTCGGCAAAAGCAGTGGCGGTGTTCAATGGCGATCTCCTTGTTATTTTTTTGGGGGTAATGCGATCACTCGGCCAATGTATTCGGGGGTGGGCAATTCGGCCTGCTCGGCGACGATGGCTTGCAGCTTGCTCAGCGACAGTTCGCTGAACGGTGCGGATCGCGGCCCGGCAAGGTCGACGTGAAGCAGCATCTGCTCGTTACCGGCCAGTTCCTTGTCATCGCCCACGAGATGAAGGCTGTGATAGAGGTGCAGGCGTTTGCTGTCGTGGCCAATGATTTGCGTATGCACCTCGACATCGGCGTCGAGCTTCACTTCGTGCAGGTACTTAAGGTGCAGTTCCAGGGTGAACAGCGAGTGACCGCTGGCGTCGCGGCTGTTGCTGTCGAGCCCCAGGCGGTCCATCAGTGCATCGGTGGCGTAGCTGAAAATCAGCAGGTAGAAGGCATCGCGCAGATGGCCGTTGTAATCGACCCAGTCGGGGATGATGCGGGTTTGGTAGGTGGTCAAGGCAGGCATTGTTTTGGTTCCAACATAAGTGGTGACTGGACTGCCGCCTTCGCGGGCAAGCCCGCTCCCACAGTGATTATTGGTGTGAAGCAGATCTGATTCACCCCGAGATTCCTGTGGGAGCGGGCTTGCCCGCGATGAGGCCGGAACTGCTGGCCTCTTCAGCGGGGGTTACTCGCTGAAGGCCATCCCATGCTTCTCTTTGGTGGTCTTCACCGCCTCAAGCACCGCCAGCAGGCAATCATCACGATAGCGCTCCAGCGCCGAAATGCTGTGTTTGCCCAACTGATCGCTAGTGCCATCGACCACGTCATCGATCAATTTGTCGGTCAGTTCCGGCGCAGGCAGGTACGTCCAAGGCAACTGCAACGCCGGGCCGAATTGCGCCATGAAGTGGCGCATCCCGGCATCGCCGCCGGCCAGGGTATACGTCAGGAAAGTGCCCATGAACGACCAGCGCAGACCCGCGCCAAAACGAATCGCGTCGTCGATCTCACCGGTGGTCGCCACGCCGTCGTTGACCAGGTGCAGCGCCTCGCGCCACAGCGCTTCGAGCAAACGGTCGGCGATGAACCCCGGCACTTCCTTGCGCACATGCAGTGGGCGCATTCCCAGGGATTCATAGACTTTCATCGCCGCTTGCACGGCTTCAGGCGCGGTGTTTTTGCCGCCGACCACTTCCACCAATGGCAGCAGGTAAACCGGGTTGAACGGGTGGCCGACCACGCAGCGTTCCGGGTGTGTTGCACTTTCGTAGAATTCGCTCGGCAACAGGCCCGAGGTGCTGGAGCCGATCAAGGCATTGGGCTTGGCCGCCGCGCTGATTTTGCTGTGCAGTTCCAGTTTCAATTCCAGGCGTTCCGGGGCGCTTTCCTGGATGAAATCCGCATCGCGCACGCACTCTTCAATCGTTGCGACAAAGCGCAGGCGATCCTGAGAAGCGCCGGGCGCCAACCCTTGTTTTTCCAGTGCGCCCCAGGCATTGGCGACGCGTTTGCGCAAGGCCGCTTCGGCGCCCGGTGCCGGGTCCCAGGCCACGACGTCAAGGCCGTGGGCGAGGGCGCGCGATACCCAGCCGCTGCCGATGACACCGCTGCCCAGGGCTGCGAAGGTTTTGATTTCGGTGATGAAGGTCATGGTGACTTCCTGAAAATATTGAGGACTCTGTGGGAGCGGGCTTGCCCGCGATGTCGGTGTTCCATTTTCAGAACATGAGGCGGATGTACCGGCCTCATCGCGGGCAAGCCCGCTCCCACAGGTGATGTATCTAGAGGTGGGTCAGCCGCGCTTGGTCAGGCCCATCTTCTTGCGGCCTTCCGCCGGGGTCAGCACGCGGGCGCCGAGGCGGCTGAGGATTTCGCCAGCGCGTTCGACCAGTTGGCCGTTGGTCGCCAGCACACCCTTGTCCAGCCAGATGTTGTCTTCCAGGCCGACCCGCACGTTGCCACCCAGCAGCACCGCTTGCGCCGCCATCGGCATCTGCATGCGACCGATACCGAAGCCGGCCCACACCGCATTGGCTGGCAGGTTGTCGACCATGGCTTTCATGGTGGTGGTGTCAGCCGGTGCGCCCCACGGGATGCCCAGGCACAGCTGGAACAGCGGGTCGTCGAGCAGGCCTTCCTTGATCAGTTGCTTGGCGAACCACAGGTGACCGGTGTCGAAAATTTCCAGCTCGGCTTTAACGCCCAGCTCTTGAATGCGTTTGGCGCCAGCGCGCAGTTGCGCCGGAGTAGAGACGTAAATGGTGTCGCCGTCGCCGAAATTCAGGGTGCCGCAATCGAGGGTACAAATTTCCGGCAGCAGCTCTTCAACATGCGCCAGGCGGGTCAGCGGGCCGACCAGGTCAGTGTTCGGGCCGAACTCCATCGGGTTCTCGCCAGCGCCGATTTCCAGGTCGCCGCCCATGCCGGCGGTGAGGTTGACGATGATGTCGACATCGGCCTCGCGGATGCGCTCCATCACCTCGCGGTACAGCGCCACGTCGCGGCTGAACTTGCCGGTCTCGGGGTTGCGCACATGGCAGTGAACCACGGTGGCGCCGGCCTTGGCGGCTTCCACGGCGGCTGCGGCGATTTGTTTCGGAGTGACCGGCACGTGTGGGCTTTTGCTGGTCGTGTCGCCAGCACCGGTGAGTGCGCAGGTGATGATGACGTCGTGGTTCATGAGACGGTTCCTTACAGGCAAGATTTCAGACGTGGTGGTCCCGCTCGCAGCCCGGTCGGGCTGCGAATCGGTGGTTTGGATCCAGGGTTTACTTGCTGGTCAGTTGCAGGTTTTCAGCCGCCGGTTTGCCATCGAAGGTAGTTACGCCTTCGAGCCAGCGTTGTTTGTCTTGCGGGTGATCTTTCAGCCATTGCTTGGCCGATTCAAAGGCGTCTTTGTGATCGAGCAGCGGCTGCATCATCCGGCTCTCGTCTTCGGCGGAGTAGGTGAGGTTGCTCAGCAGGCGCCCGATGTTCGGGCATTGTTCGGCGTACTTGGGCGCGGTGACGGTCCAGACCGTGGCCATGCCTTCGTTCGGGCCCAGGGCGTCGTCACTTCCAGTGAGGTAGGTCATCTTCACGTTGACGTTCATCGGGTGCGGCGCCCAGCCGAAGAACACCACGGCCTCGTTGCGGCGCACGGCGCGATCCACCGCCGCGAGCATGCCGGCTTCGCTGGACTCGACCAGCTGGAACTTGCCGAGGCCAAACTGGTTCTTGGCGATCATCGCCTTGATCTGGGTGTTGGCGCCCGAGCCAGGCTCGATGCCGTAGATCTTGCCGCCCAGTTCTTTTTCGAACTTGGCGATGTCGGCGAAGGTTTTCAGGCCCTTGTCGGCGAGGTAGGTCGGTACGGCGAGGGTTGCGCGGGCGTCTTTCAGGCTTGGAGCTTGCAGCACTTTGACCTGGTTGCCATCGACGAACGGGGTGATGGTCTGGGTCATCAGCGGGTTCCAGTAACCGAGGAACAGGTCCAGGCGCTGATCGCGGATCCCGGCGAAGATAATCTGCTGGGACGCGCTGGTTTGTTTGGTGTTGTAGCCGAGGCCATCGAGTAGCACCTGGGTCATGGCGCTGGTGGCAATGACATCAGTCCAGTTCACTACGCCCATGCGCACGTTCTGGCACGAGGCGGGTTCGGCGGCCATGACGCTGGCGCTCAGGAGTGCGGTACCGCTGAGTGCAAGAACACAGCTGCTGATCAGTCGTTTCATCTCAGGTTCCTCGGCAGTTCGTTATTGTGAGTTCCGGTGTCTGATGCGCCGGTGATGCCAAGTTACGCAGCAACACGCCCGTGAAAGCGCACTACGGCGACCAGCTCTTGCACTGCAGCGACCTGTCCTCTTGAATGCCGCCGGCAAGTGGCGTATCAACGTCAACACGCTGCCCGCCCTCTCGCTACATGCCAATCGAGTGCGCTCCATGTCCCAGGATTTCTACTTCTTGTTGATGCCGGGTTTCTCGGCGATTGGATTTATCTCGGCCGTCGAGCCGCTGCGGGTTGCCAATCGCTTCCGTGGCGAGCTGTACCGCTGGCACGTGCTGAGCGCTGACGGCGGTGCGGTTTTGGCCAGCAACGGCATGTCGGTCAACGCCGATGCGGCGTTGGAGCCGCTGAAGAAAGGTGCGACGCTCTTGGTGGTCGCCGGCTTCGAGCCGCTGAAATTCGCCACCCCGGCGCTGGAGCACTGGCTGCGACGCCTGGACATTGAAGGCGTGACCCTTGGCGCCATCGACACCGGCAGCTTCATTCTCGCCGAGGCCGGCCTGCTCGAAGGCCATCGCCTGACCCTACACTGGGAAGCCATCGACGCGTTCAAGGAATCTTATCCACAGCTCAGCGTGACTCAGGAACTGTTCGAGATCGACCGCCGGCGCATCACCTCGGCGGGCGGCACCGCCTCCATCGACCTGATGCTCGACCTCATCGCCCAGGCCCACGGCCCGGAACTGGCGATCCAGGTCAGCGAACAATTCGTGCTCGGCCGCATCCGCCCACGCAAAGACCACCAGCGCATGGAAGTCGCCACGCGCTATGGCATCCGAAACAAGAAGCTTGTTCACGTTATCGGCGAGATGGAGCAGCACAGCGAGCCGCCGCTGAGCACACTGGAACTGGCGGACTCGATCAAAGTGACGCGGCGTCAGCTCGAGCGCTTGTTTCGCCTGCACCTGAACGACACCCCGAGTAATTTTTACTTGCGGCTGCGGCTGGAGAAGGCTCGGCAGTTGCTGCGTCAGACCGACATGAGCGTGTTGGAAGTGAGTATCGCGTGCGGGTTTGAATCGCCGTCGTATTTCACCCGCAGCTATCGGGCGAAGTTTGCGCGGTGCCCACGGGAAGACCGGCGTACCGCCAAGGCATGATCGTTCCCACGCTCTGCGTGGGAACGCCGCCATGGACGCTCTGCGTCCGCTTCGAGATGTGACGCAGAGCGTCACGGGATGCATTACCACGCAGAGCGTGGGAACGATCGGTGGAGGGCGTTACTTCTTCATCAATGCCGAGCAGGCCGCTTTAAACGCTTCATGCTGATACTTGTTCAGCGTGGCCGGCAGTTCGAAGTCGAATTTCTTGTTCTGCGCATTAATCGTCTGTGGCGACAACAACGTCACCTCGCAATTCTCCAGCAGCTGGAAAACGCCCTCGATCTTGAACGTGGTCGGCCCACCGGCGAACTCACCTTTCTTGCTGCGCTTCTTGATCGCGATCCGGTCAATCGAATTCTCGCGCACGAACGAGGCGACCTGTGCCGCAAACACTTTGACGTTGGCGGCTTCGTCGTCATCCTCAAGGGCGATTTTCTTGGTATTGAGGGCAACATGGCTCAGGGTCGAACCGTCGAGGGAGGCCACGGCGATGATCGCTTCGCTGCCTTTGATTTCGATGCCGCAGATGTTCATTTGAATTCCTTGAGTGGCTGATGGCGTGCAGCTTACAGCTCAAGCTGATCGGCGTTGATACCGAAAGCTGCGGCGATTTTTTCGCGGGTAGCCTTGCGGGGTTTGGCGACAGTTTCCTGCTGCGCAAAGGCCGGTTGGGAGATACCCATGCGTTTGGCCACTTCATCCTGAGTAAGGTTCAGATGTTCACGCCATGCGCGAATCGGCGTCGCGCCATCGACGATACGGCTGACCACTTCATGGGGAATCAGATCGGGCTCAATCTTTTGCGCCACATATTGCGCGTAGGGAATGACCACGAAAGCAGGGTTTCCCTCTGCATCATTGATGATTTGAACGTCAGTAGGTGCGTTCATCACGTTTTTTGACCTCTTGAATACTGACCACTTTGATTGCGCCATCCCAGTCGAACATGACTCGATAGTTACCCACTCGAAGTCGATAGGCATAGTCATGACCGACCAGTGCTTTGACATTACCTGTATCAGGCATGCCGGTTAGCACCGTGACGGCATCACGAACCTGGATCTGGTGAGCGGAATGCAATTTCAGAAGCTGCTTAACGGCCTTTCGAGTCCAGTGAATGCTGTTCATGGGAGAATATAAGTCTTTTATAAGATTTGCGAATCTTTACTTATATTTTTCAGGGCGCCAATAAACGAACCATGTCGGCATGTTGCCTGCCTGATGCGTTCGTTTATCAAGCTAAAAGGGTGTTGTAGGTGTGGTGAGCACAGCCTGTAGGAAAGGGCGGTTTGTCAGAACAGTAAGCTGGCGTGAGTGTCAGCTTCCGATAGTCGATCGGCTTTACTCCTGCCCAATCGACTCCAGAAACTCCGACCGCTCGTCACTCATCCGCGCCACGCAATCATTTTGCGCAATGGTGAACGCCTTGCTACCGCTGGTTGCCGGAAACGCCTCAACCGCGCAATCCGCATCTCGGGTCTTCAGCCATTGTTGTTGAGCGGCCTTGAGCTTGGCGTTGATGTCGGACAGTTGTGCCGGGTTCTTGCCGTAGGCCGTTTGCATACGCTCGGTCAGGCCTTGGTAGTTTTCTTTGAGCAGGTCTTCGGCGGTGGTTCTGCTGAAGGCAGAGCATTCCAGGGTCTGGATGTCGTTTTCGACTTTGTCGCAGGGATTGTCGTCGGACTCTTCAGCGGCGTGTACGCCGGTTGCTATCAGTGCCAAAGCCAGGATGATCGATTTCATTGCGCCGCCGCCCCAATCCAGTAGTGCATTCAGTAATGCCGCGAATTCTGGCCCATGCGAAGGCCCTTGAACAGGTGGGCAATCGTGCCGTGCGGCGACCCTTTGTCGCGGATTGACGCTTTCGGCAAACCCTCTGTCGTTTTTGCACCCGGCTACCGAGGCACCGAGGCATATGCTGGCCCCAAAGCGCCGGCACACGATTCGGCGCGTGAATCGCTAATAGGGGACAGCCTGATGAGCCCAGCCGAATTGCACGCCGACAGCATCGTTATCGACGGGCTGATTATTGCCAAGTGGAACCGTGAACTGTTCGAAGACATGCGCAAGGGCGGTCTGACCGCGGCCAACTGCACCGTGTCGGTGTGGGAGGGCTTCCAGGCGACCGTCAACAACATCGCCGCCAGCCAGAAGCTGATTCGCGAGAACAGCGACCTGGTGATCCCGGTCCGCACCACTGCCGACATCCGTAAAGCCAAGGAGCAAGGCAAGACCGGCATCCTGTTCGGCTTCCAGAATGCTCACGCGTTTGAAGACCAGATCGGCTATGTCGAAGTGTTCAAGCAGCTCGGCGTCGGTATTGTGCAGATGTGCTACAACACCCAGAACCTGGTGGGCACCGGCTGCTACGAGCGCGATGGCGGCCTGTCGGGTTTCGGTCGTGAAATCGTCGCCGAGATGAACCGCGTCGGCGTCATGTGCGACCTGTCCCACGTCGGCTCCAAGACGTCGGAAGAAGTCATCCTCGAATCGAAAAAGCCAGTGTGCTACTCGCACTGCCTGCCGTCGGGCCTGAAAATCCACCCGCGCAACAAGTCCGATGAAGAACTGAAGTTCATCGCCGATCACGGCGGTTTCGTTGGCGTGACCATGTTCGCGCCGTTCCTGGCCAAGGGCATCGATTCGACCATCGACGATTACGCCGAAGCCATCGAATACACCATGAACATCGTTGGCGAAGACGCCATCGGCATCGGCACCGATTTCACCCAGGGCCATGGCCAGGAGTTCTTCGAATACCTGACCCATGACAAGGGCTACGCCCGCCGCCTGACCAGCTTCGGCAAGATCATCAACCCGCTGGGCATCCGCACCGTGGGCGAGTTCCCGAACCTGACCGAAACCCTGCTCAAGCGCGGCCACTCCGAGCGCGTGGTGCGCAAGATCATGGGCGAGAACTGGGTGAACGTCCTCAAGGACGTCTGGGGCGAATAACGCCACTTTTTAAACAACGATCTTTGTAGCAGCTGCCGAGGCACGAGGCTGCGTTGCGGTCCGAAGGACCGCCCTCGGGGGCCGCTTCGCAGCCCAACGCAGCCTCGCAGGCTCGACAGCTGCTACGGCTAGCTATCGCCTCAACACATTGAATTCTGGAGCTTTACCCATGGCTAAAATCGCCCCGCAATTGCCAATCGAAGTCGACAGCGAAACCGGTGTCTGGACCTCCGACGCCCTGCCAATGCTGTACGTACCGCGCCATTTCTTCGTCAACAACCACATGGGCATCGAGGAAGTGCTGGGCGCCGAAGCCTACGCCGAAATCCTCTACAAGGCCGGCTACAAGTCCGCCTGGCACTGGTGTGAAAAAGAAGCTGAATGCCACGGCCTGGAAGGCGTCGCGGTGTTCGAACACTACATGAAACGCCTGTCGCAACGCGGCTGGGGCCTGTTCAAGATCCAGGACATCGACCTCGACAAAGGCACCGCCAGCGTCAAGCTCGAACACTCGGCGTTCGTCTACGTCTACGGCAAGGTCGGGCGCAAGGTCGACTACATGTTCACCGGTTGGTTTGCCGGTGCCATGGATCAGATTCTGCAGGCCCGTGGCAGCAAGATTCGCACGGTTGCCGAGCAAGTCTACGGTGGCTCCGAAGAAGGCCACGACGACGGTTTGTTCACCGTCAAGCCGTTGTAAGTCGAGGAACCCGCCATGGCTTTCGAAGCAATGTTTCAGCCGATCCAGATCGGCAAACTGACCATCCGTAACCGCGTGCTCAGCACCGCGCATGCCGAGGTCTATGCCACCGACGGCGGCATGACCACCGACCGGTACGTCAAGTATTACGAAGAGAAAGCCAAGGGCGGGATCGGCCTGGCGATTTGCGGCGGTTCCTCCAGTGTGGCCATCGACAGCCCGCAAGGCTGGTGGAAGTCGGTCAACCTGGCCGACGACCGGATCATCCCGCACTTCCAGAACCTGGCCGATGCCATGCACAAGCATGGCGCCAAGATCATGATCCAGATTACTCACATGGGCCGCCGTTCCCGCTGGGATGGCGAGCATTGGCCAACCCTGCTGTCGCCGTCGGGCATCCGCGAGCCGGTGCACCGTGCGACCTGCAAAACCATCGAACCGGAAGAAATCTGGCGGGTGATCGGCAACTACGCCAGCGCCGCCGCGCGTGCCAAGGCCGGTGGCCTGGACGGCGTCGAGCTGTCCGCCGTGCATCAGCACATGATCGACCAGTTCTGGAGCCCGCGGGTCAACAAACGTACCGACGAATGGGGCGGCAGCTTCGAGAACCGCATGCGTTTCGGTCTGGAAGTGATCAAGGCTGTGCGGGCTGAAGTCGGCCCGGATTTCTGCGTCGGCATCCGTCTGTGCGGTGATGAATTCCACCCGGATGGCTTGTCCCACGAGGACATGAAGCAGATCGCCAAGTACTACGACGACACCGGCATGATCGACTTCATCGGCGTGGTGGGTTCGGGTTGCGACACCCACAACACCCTGGCCAACGTTATCCCCAACATGAGTTATCCACCGGAGCCATTCCTGCACCTGGCGGCCGGGATCAAGGAAGTGGTCAAGGCCCCGGTCCTGCACGCGCAGAACATCAAGGACCCGAACCAGGCGACCCGTATTCTGGAAGGCGGCTACGTTGACATGGTCGGCATGACCCGCGCCCACATTGCGGACCCGCACCTGATCGCCAAGATCAAGATGGGCCAGGTCGACCAGATCAAGCAATGCGTCGGCGCCAACTACTGCATCGACCGTCAGTATCAAGGCCTGGATGTGTTGTGCATCCAGAACGCCGCGACCTCCCGTGAATACATGGGCGTGCCGCACATCATCGAGAAATCGACCGGTGTGAAGCGCAAGGTTGTGGTGGTCGGCGCCGGCCCTGCCGGGATGGAAGCCGCGCGTGTGTCGGCCGAACGTGGCCACGACGTGACCCTGTTCGAGAAGAAAGAATTCATCGGCGGGCAGATCACCACCGCTTCGAAAGCCCCGCAACGGGACCAGATCGCCGGTATCACCCGCTGGTTCCAGCTTGAGTTAGCGAGGTTGAAAGTTGACCTGCGCCTGGGCGTGGCGGCCGATGCGGCAACCATTCTCGACCTGCGTCCGGATGTGGTGGTACTCGCCGTCGGCGGCCATCCATTCCTGGAGCAAAACGAGCACTGGGGCGCGGCTGAAGGTCTGGTGGTCAGCAGTTGGGACATCCTTGACGGCAAGGTTGCACCGGGCAAGAACGTGCTGGTCTACGACACCATTTGCGAGTTCACCGGGATGTCGACGGCCGACTTCCTCGCCGACAAGGGCAGCCAGGTCGAGATCGTCACCGACGATATCAAGCCGGGTGTGGCCATTGGCGGTACGTCGTTCCCGACTTACTACCGCAGCATGTACCCGAAAGAAGTGATCATGACCGGCGACATGATGCTGGAGAAGGTCTACCGCGAAGGCGACAAGCTGGTGGCGGTGCTGGAAAACGAATACACCGGCGCCAAAGAGGAGCGGGTGGTGGACCAGGTTGTTGTCGAAAACGGCGTGCGTCCGGACGAAGAAATCTACTACGCCCTGAAGGAAGGCTCGCGCAACAAAGGCCAGATGGACATCGAAGCCTTGTTCGCGATCAAGCCGCAACCTTCGCTGGGCCAGGCGGGCGACGGCTATTTGCTGTTCCGCATCGGCGACTGCGTGGCCCAGCGCAACACCCACGCGGCGATCTATGACGCGCTGCGGTTGTGCAAGGATTTCTAAGAGCTTGTGGATAACCCTGTAGGAGCAAGGCTTGCCCGCGATAGCGTCGGAGTTTCCGATGCATCTTTGGCGGTAGAAATACCGCCATCGCGAGCAAGCTCTGCTCCTACAGGGAATCGGGCAAGGCATCCAGGTAGTTTGGCCTGCAAGACCCTGCGGTCTTTGGGAGCTCCACCATGTTGAACACCCTTCTTCCAATCCTGTTGTTCGCAGCCCTGGGCCTTGCTGTCCTCGGCGCGTTGCGGCGGGTGGCCATGTGGCGTCGGGGCCGGGCTTCGAAAGTTGACCTGATCGGCGGCCTGTTCGCCATGCCCAAGCGCTACATGGTCGATTTGCACCATGTGGTCGCGCGGGACAAATACATCGCCAACACCCACGTCGCCACGGCCGGTGGTGCAGTGGCGTCCATTGTGCTGGCGATTCTGGTACATGGTTTTGGCCTGCATAACCGCATCCTTGGTTATGCGCTGTTACTGATGACGGCTGTGATGTTCGTCGGTGCGATCTTCGTCTACCTGCGTCGGCGCAACCCTCCGGCCCGTTTGTCCAAAGGCCCGTGGATGCGCCTGCCGAAAAGCCTGTTGGCGTTCTCGGCATCGTTCTTCCTGTTGACCCTGCCGGTCGCCGGCATCCTTCCGGAAAACTTCGGTGGTTGGCTGGTCGCTGCGATCCTTGGCGCCGGCGTGTTGTGGGGCGTTTCGGAACTGTTCTTCGGCATGACCTGGGGCGGGCCGATGAAGCACGCCTTCGCTGGTGCGCTGCACCTGGCCTGGCACCGTCGCGCCGAGCGTTTTAATGGCGGCCGTTCCACCGGTTTGAAACCGCTGGACCTGAACGACCCGACCGCGCCGCTGGGCGTGGAAAAACCCAAGGATTTCACCTGGAACCAACTGCTCGGCTTCGACGCCTGCGTGCAGTGCGGTAAATGCGAAGCCGCGTGCCCGGCTTACGCCGCCGGCCAGCCGCTGAACCCGAAAAAACTGATTCAGGACATGGTGGTCGGTCTGGCCGGTGGCACCGATGCCAAGTTCGCCGGTAGCCCGTATCCAGGCAAAGCCATCGGTGAACACGCAGGCAACCCGCATCAACCGATCGTCAACGGTCTGGTGGACGCTGAAACCCTGTGGTCATGCACCACGTGCCGCGCCTGCGTCGAGGAGTGCCCGATGATGATCGAGCACGTCGATGCCATCGTCGACATGCGCCGCCATCTGACCCTGGAAAAAGGCGCCACGCCAAACAAGGGCGCCGAAGTCCTGGAAAACCTGATCGCCACCGACAACCCGGGCGGCTTCGCGCCGGGCGGGCGGATGAACTGGGCGGCGGACCTGAACCTCACGCTGATGAGCGAGAAGAAATCCGTCGACGTGCTGTTCTGGGTCGGCGACGGTGCCTTCGACATGCGCAACCAGCGCACCTTGCGCGCCTTCGTCAAAGTGCTGAAAGCGGCCAAGGTCGACTTCGCGGTGCTGGGCCTCGAAGAGCGTGACAGCGGTGACGTAGCCCGACGCCTGGGCGACGAAGCGACCTTCCAGCTGTTGGCCAAACGTAACATCCAGACCCTGGCCAAATACAGCTTCAACCGCATCGTCACCTGCGACCCGCACAGCTTCCACGTGCTGAAAAACGAGTACGGCGCCTTCGACGGCAACTACCTCGTGCAGCACCACAGCACCTACATGGCAGAAATCATCGGCGCTGGCGCGTTGAATCTGGGTCAGCACAAAGGCAACAGCGTGACCTATCACGACCCGTGCTACCTCGGTCGCTACAACGGTGAATACGAGGCACCACGTGAAGTACTGCGCGCCCTCGGGATCGAAGTGAAAGAGATGCAACGTTCCGGTTTCCGCTCGCGCTGCTGCGGCGGTGGTGGCGGTGCACCGATCACTGACATTCCGGGCAAGCAACGTATTCCCGACATGCGCATGGAAGACATCCGCGAAACCGGCGCCGAACTGGTGGCCGTGGGTTGTCCACAATGCACTGCGATGCTCGAAGGCGTGGTCGAACCCCGGCCGCTGATCAAGGACATCGCCGAACTGGTGGCGGACGCGTTGCTCGAAGACGCGGCCCCGAGCAAGCCGACCAAACCGGCCCAACGTGAACCTGCGGAGGCCCACTGATGAGCGACATTATCCGCCGCGACCCACGCGCCGAATGGATCGCCCGTAACCGTTTGCACCCGCTGCACGCGGCCATGCAACCGGCGCAACACAGCTGGATGGGGCCGAACGGTGTCATCCGTAAGAATCCTCATGGCATCGGTTTTATCGGTCCCAACGGCATCAAACGCATTGACCGCAGCGGCGCTCAACAGGGCGGGGCGAGCAAACGCTCTGCCGCCGTTGAAGTGCAACTGCCGCTACATCAGGTACCAGCACCTGCGTTCTACATCAGCGTGGTGCCGGACATGGTCGGCGGCCGCTTGAGCAGCCACGACCGCGACTTGCTGGGGCTGGCGCATCAGTTGGCCGGCAAGGACGGCGCGGTACTGGCCGTGGTCTTCGGCGAACACAAAGAGACGACGTTTGCCACCGCGGGCGTCGATCGCTTGCTGGTGCTGGAAGGTGACGAATTCAGCGGTTATGCACCGGAACAACGGGTCCAGGGCTTGCGGGCTGTGGATAACCAGTTCAGCCCGCGTCATTGGCTGTTGCCGGACAGCCGCAGCGGCGGTGGTGAACTGGGTCGACGCTTTGCCGCCGCACTGGGCGAACGCCCGGCCACGCGGGTCTGGCAGGTCAAGGATCAGGAATGCATCGGCCGCGCCGGTGCTGGTTTGCAAGACCTTGCACGCCCGGTTGCGCGGTTGATTCTGGCGGCGGCCGAATGTGCCGAACCGGTCAGTGAAACCCGTCACGAAGCCTTGGCGGTGGAGTTATCCACAGCCGTGGCGCGCAGCCTCTCGCGCATCGAAGATCTGGGCGCGGTGGCGGTGGACCCTGCGGCGATTCCGATGGCCGAAGCCGAGTTCATCTTCTCTGGCGGCAATGGGGTCAAGGACTGGGGACTTTTCCACAGGACGGCCGAGGCGTTGGGCGCTACCGAAGGCGCTTCCCGTGTGGCGGTGGACGATGGCTTCATGGCCCGTGACCGTCAGGTTGGCGCATCCGGCACCTGGGTGACCGCGCGGGTTTACGTGGCTGTGGGGATTTCCGGGGCGATCCAGCACCTGCAAGGCATCGGTGCCTGCGACAAGGTGGTGGCAATCAACCTCGATCCTGGCTGCGACATGATCAAACGGGCCGACCTGTCGGTGATCGGCGAGAGCGCCGAGATTCTTCAAGCCTTGATTGACGCGGTAGCGGCTTACCGCAACGACGCCAAGCGCGATGCGGCTTAAGGGAAGGAAAGGGTTATGAGCACGAAAATCATCAGCCTGGTGTCCATCGGCGCCCACCCGACCTCCGGCCGGCCACGTCGCGCGGAGCAGGATGCGCGGGCGGTGGAGCTGGGCTTGCAACTGGCTGGGGATAACCTGCAAGTGCTGCATGCCGGCGATGTCGCTGAACCTGCACTGCGCGCCTACCTGGGCATGGGGCTGGAACAATTGCATGTGCTTGAGCAGCCTTCAGGTGCCGATGCACTGCCAGCGTTGACCGCCTATTTGCGCGATGCGGGGGCACAAGTCGTGCTGACCGGCAGTCAGGCCGAAACCGGTGAAGGCTCGGGCATGTTGCCGTTTTTGTTGGCGGAAAGCCTCGGCTGGCCATTGGTGGTCGGTTTGGCTCAAGTGGAGTCCATCGATGGCAGTTCTGCGTTGGTGCTTCAGGCTTTGCCCCGTGGCCAGCGCCGTCGATTGAAAGTGCGCCTGCCGTTTCTCGCCACGGTGGATAACGCTGCACCGAAACCTCGGCAGAGTGCCTACGGCCCGGCGCGGCGGGGCGTGTTGCACGCCGATGACGTGGAAGTCGTCGACGATGATTTGCTGGCGGTCGCCACCCTGCAACCGGCCAAGCCACGGCCCAAGCGCTTGAAGGTGATCAAGGCCAAGAGCGGTGCCGATCGCATGAAGGCGGCGACGGCCAAGGCCAGCGGTGGCGGTGGGCAAGTGCTCAAGGGTGTTACGGCGCAAGCGGGGGCTGAAGCCATTCTCAAATTGCTGATTGAAGAAGGTGTGGTCCGCTAGCGGTCCGTTGGGGGAAGTTAATGGCTGTTGAGTTTCGTTTGGCCCGGCGCGGCGATGCGCGGGAGATTGCGCGGTTGTTCCAGATTTCGTCGGAAGGGGCTTCGGATTACATCTGGAGCCAGATAGCAGAGCCCGGCCAGGACCTGCTGGACGTTGGTGCCATCCGCTATGCCCGCGACGATGTGGACTTTTCCTATCAGAATTGCCTGATCGCCGAAGCGAACGGGGAAGTCGTCGGCATGATGCACTGCTATGTGATGCGCCATGATCCGCTGGCGGCTCCGGTGACTGACCCGGTGTTGGCGCCCTACGCCACGATGGAAATCCCTGACACCCTGTACATCTCCAGCCTGGCGCTGCACGAGGGGTGGCGCAACCAGGGCCTGGGCAAGCAGTTCCTCGCTTACGCCTACGACCGGGCCAATCAGTTGGGGCTCAATGGCCTGAGCCTGATCGACTACGCTGCGAACACCGGCGCCCGCCGGTTTTACGAGCGACACGGCTTTCGTATCGTCGACACCTGTCAAATCACGCCCCACCCGATGATTCGGGTCACGGGTGAGGCTTACCTGATGTATCGGCCGTAAGGGCGACCACTCGCCGTACCGCTCGGTGAGCTACAGTTTTGCTGTGCGCTGTCTAAGGGTGCGGCACGGTCTACGGAGCTTTTAGACGTTCAGCGCTTAATCATGAAACCCGTTTTTGAGTGGGTTGACTATGAAGGCGTTGCAGCGTCGTGCGACCTGGTTGCTCTGTGCGGTGATGTGCGTGCCTGCGGGTTTGATGGCGGCGGCCAAGCCCGCGGCTGTCGAGCCACGTCATGCAGCCGATCTGGATTTTTATCAGTGGATGGCGTCGCCGCAAGGGCAAAAAGCGTCCCTGGCACAGATGCGGCAGCAGTGTGCCAAGGTTGTGGATGCCGAGAGCAATCTCAGTTGTTCAGTGTCCGTTTACGCCCGAATGTTCGAGGCCAAAGTCGCCAATCAACTGCCTGATTACTACCTGGCGATCAAGCACCGCCATGCCCGGGCCATCGCGAATGATCCCGAGCTCAACGTTCTTTTTTCCATGTTTGGCCCTCGATCCATCGCGGCCCTGCGCGCGGTCGGCGACTTTTCGGTGACCAGGAGCCGGCGACACGAGGTCGTGACGCTTTATCCACGCCCCAGCGAGGGTTACGTCACGGATGAAGTGCTGCCCTACATCGACGTCAAGGCGGCCAACGGCGTCTCGTCGCGTTTCATAGTGGACACCGGTGCGCCACAAACCCGGGTCAACAGCGAAACCGCGAAGCGCATGGGCATCACCTTGCTGACCGACTCCCAATACGGCTACAGCACCTTTTATGGCGAACATGACCTGTCAGCCAAGCTGGGTATTTTCGAGTCCTTGACGATCGGCGGGAGCGAATTCAGGAATGTCCTGGTGTTTGTCAGCGACCGGGATAACTTGCTGGGGCTGGATCTGATCGGCAAGTTGGGGCGCTTGAAGCTCAGCAGAAAGAACCTGGAGCTTAACGCTGCACCTCCCGCGCGATGCGATGCGCCGGTGACCTATGGGCGCATGGACATCAATCAACGACTGACCATTGCCGCACACCTGGATCGCCGGGCGACACTGGCGATTGTCGATACTGGCAATGTTGATTACCTGACGTCGGCCTGGCCCGGGGAGTCTCCTGTCAACGTCGCCGAAAACTCGCGCCATCAGACCTTCAGGGGCGAATTGGATTTGTCCGGCCACACCAGGGTCATCCAGTACAAATACTACCCAGGCTTCACCATTCCTCCGTCGTTGTTGAACGGGCAGTACGTGCCTTCGATTTTGCTCGGCTGGCGGGCATTCAATGACTACGAGATGGACCTTGACCCCGAATCCGGTCGCTCGTGTCTGAATAAAATCTGATTTACCCACAATCCCTGTTGGCGATTCTGTGGATAACGTGTTCGTCCCTCGCTACACCCCACACAAATCAAGCCCTGCAAGCCTCCGTACAAAAAACAACCAGGCTAAGTGCCGGTTTTTATGGGCTTTTTACGGTGGATAAAGTTATGCGTGCTCCAATACTTGCCCCCAATCTCTGTTGGCGCTTCTGTGGATAAGATGTTCGCTAACCTCTACAGGCCTTATAAACCGGTGCCTGCATACGATTGTTCAAAAAACGAACAATTCATCGATTCTGATCGGTAAACAGCCCGAAAACCGCGATTTATCAAGGTTTTCAGCGGTTTTCCACAGAACGACAGAAGTTGCCCCCAAAGTCTGTTGGCGCTTCTGTGGATAAGGTGTTTGCCATCCTCTGTAAGCCACGTAAAACGTGACCTACAAGCTTTAGATCAAAAAACAACCAGTTGCCGTTCAAAACCCTGCTTCTGGATAAGTCACGGATTTTCTTCAGTTTCTGTGGAGAAAGTTTTCTGTAAAACCACACTTGTCCCCAATAGCTGTGGGTGGAGGTGTGGATAACTTGTTTGCTGAAGGCTGGAAGGCACGCGGGGCATAGTGCTGAACGGAATAGATCATATTTCGTACAGTTCTGAATCGGGGGGATATCGGGGGAGGATGTGTTGTTGGGGAGGGTGCCATCGCGAGCCGGCTCACTCCTACATTCCCCTGTAGGAGTGAGCCGGCTCCGGGCGGCGTTCCGACGATGCTTTTAGCGCTGTCAGCCTTGTACAGGAACGCCTTTGAGGTACGGCGCAGGCTCTGCCCCCAGGTTGTTCAGCAGGCGTTCGCTGTACCAGTCCACAAAGTTCACCACGCCAAACTCATACGTCTTGGAGTAAGGCCCTGGCTGGTAAGCGGTGGAGTTGATGCCGCGCTGGTTCTCTTCGGCCAGGCGACGGTCCTGGTCGTTGGTGGCGTCCCAGACCTGGCGCATGCGCTCCACGTCATAGTCCACGCCTTCAACGGCATCCTTGTGCACGATCCACTTGGTGGTGACCATGGTTTCCTGAGCGCTGATCGGCCACACCGTGAAGACGATGATGTGGTCGCCCATGCAGTGGTTCCACGAGTGCGGCAGGTGCAAGATGCGCATCGAGCCCAGGTCCGGGTTCTTGATACGGCCCATGAGTTTGGCGCAGCCCTGTTTACCGTCCATGGTCATCGACACGGTGCCCTTGAGCAGTGGCATGCGCACGATGCGGTTACGCAGGCCGAAGCTGGCGTGGGCGTAAGGGATCTTCTCGGCTTCCCAGGCAGCGGCGGAGGCCGCGACGTGGTCCTTGAATGCCTGATCGGCACGTGGGTCGGTGACGTCGTCCCATTCCAACAGGGTTTTCAGCAATTCCGGGTGCGACGCGTTGCAGTGGTAGCACTCACGGTTGTTTTCCAGCACCAGTTTCCAGTTGGCCTTTTCCATCAAGGTGGTGGTAATCGCCACCTTGGTGTTCTCCATGTCGTACGGTTCCATGTAATGGTTCAGCGTCGACAGGAAGTCATCGATGGCTGGCGGGTTCTCCGACAGGCTGATGAAGATGTAGCCACCCGCAGTCTTCACGTTCACCGGCTTGAGGCCGTACTGCTTCATGTCGAAGTCGGCGCCCATCTCGGTGCCGGCGAACAGCAGGCGACCGTCGAGCTCGTAGGTCCACTGGTGGTAGTGGCAAACCAGTTTGGCGACCTTGCCTTTTTCGCTGGTGCACAGGCGTGAACCACGGTGGCGGCAGACGTTGTGAAACGCGTGCACAACGCCTTCGGCGCCGCGAATCACGATGATCGGGTTTTTGCCGATTTGCAGGGTCAGGTAGTTGCCCTTGGTCGGGATCTCGCAGGTCATGCCGGCGATCAACCACTCTTTCTGGAAGATTTCCTGCATGTCGATATCAAACAGCCGCTCGTCAGAGTAAAACGGCTGCGGCAGCGAGAAAGTGCGCTCGCGTTCTTGCAGCATCTGCGCGGTGGCCTTGCGTGCGGGTTCCAGTGGATCGCCCAGGCTCAGGGTAGTGGTGACGTCCATCGTTTAATCCTCAAGGCCATTCTGTGTGGCCGGCGAAAGTGGCTAATCAGGTTTGCTACGCAAGGTGTAATGGTTGTGTCTTGGTATGGGGCGAGTGTGGGGCCGGCGCTGGGCAGAACCTTATCCATGGGCGACATGGCCCAATCTGTTCCCGACGCGCAACCCCCGGTAGATGCAGGCTGGTCGCGATAAGTATGTGAATGTCGCAGATAGGTAAATGGGTGATCGGCGCGTTACGCAGAATCGCCAACATAAGGCCGAGCATCGGCGGTGGAGAACAGCATGTCCAACAGCTTCCTGAATCCGGTAACGACCCAGACCTGGGCCAATGGTCGACACATCGTCCGTTGCGTCAAAGTCATCCAGGAAACCTGGGATGTGCGCACTTTCTGCTTCATGGCCGATCAGCCGATCATGTTCTTCTTTAAACCGGGGCAGTTCGTCACCCTGGAGCTGGAAATCGAAGGCGTGCCGATCATGCGCTCCTACACCATTTCCAGCTCGCCATCGGTGCCTTACAGCTTTTCGGTGACGATCAAGCGTGTGCCGGGCGGCAAGGTCTCGAACTGGCTGCACGATACCCTGCATGAAGGTCAGGAGCTGGCAGTGCACGGGCCGGTCGGGCTGTTCAACGCCATGGACTTCACCGCGCCGAAGGTGCTCTACCTCAGCGGTGGCGTCGGCATCACGCCGGTCATGTCCATGGCGCGCTGGTTCTATGACACCAACGGCAACGTCGACATGGTGTTTATCCACAGCGCCCGCTCGCCCAAGGACATCATTTACCACCGTGAGCTGGAACACATGGCATCGCGGATCGACAACTTCAGCCTGCACCTGATCTGCGAGAAGCACGGCATGGGTGAGCCCTGGGCCGGTTATCGCGGTTACCTCAACCACCGAATGCTTGAGTTGATGGCGCCGGACTTCCTTGAGCGCGAAGTGTTCTGCTGCGGCCCGACGCCGTACATGAGTGCGGTCAAGCGCTTGCTGGAAGCCGCTGGCTTCGATATGTCGCGTTATCACGAAGAGTCCTTCGGCGCGACCCCGCCAGAGGCGCGCGCCGATGCAGTGGAACACGCCGAGCAGGCGGCCGACGCACCGGAACTCGACGTGGCGGATCTGTATCAGGTGGAATTCACCGCGTCCGGCAAAAGCATTCGCGTTGCGCCGGGGGAAACCGTTCACGCGGCGGCTGCCAAGTTGGGGCTGTTGATTCCGAAGGCCTGCGGCATGGGCATTTGCGGGACGTGCAAGGTGATGAAACTGGGTGGCGAGGTCGAAATGGACCACAACGGCGGGATCACCGAAGAAGACGAGGCCGAAGGGTTTATTTTGTCGTGCTGCAGCGTGCCGAAGGGCGACGTGCGTATCGAGTTCTGATTCGCACCCTAAATCCCTGTAGGAGCGAGCCTGCTCGCGATAGCGGTGGATTGGCCAACATTGAAGTTGCGCCAGGTTCCGTCATCGCGAGCAGGCTCGCTCCTACAGGTTTTCAGTCGACGAATAGGTCAGTCATCAACTTGTCGCTGCTGTCAGGCTCGAAGCGGTAGTGTTCAAATTCCGTCACGCCGCTTTCCCGCAATATCTCCTCATCAATCAACAACCGCCCGGTCAGGCTGCGATTTGCGCTGCTCAGGATTACATGGGCGGCATCGGCCATGATCGCCGGCGTGCGCGCATGCTTGAATGATTCCCGTGAGCCAAGTTGGAACTCGATGGCGGCGGTGGCGATCATCGTCTGTGGCCACAGCGAATTGACGCTGATGCCGTAGTTCTTGAACTCCTCGCTCATGCCCAGCGTCAGCATGCTCATGCCGTATTTGGTCACGGTGTAGGGGCTGTATTGGGCGAACCATTTGGTCGCCAAATTCAAGGGCGGTGACAGGTTGAGAATGTGCCCGCCGGTTTTTTTCAGATAGGGCAGGGCGGCCTGGCTGCACAGCAACACGGCGCGGGTGTTGATCTGGTGCATCAGGTCGAAGCGCTTGAGTTCGATGTGCTGGACCCCGGTCAACTTGATGGCGCCCGCATTGTTGATCAGCGCATCGATGCTGCCGAAATGTTCGTTGGCCTGGGCCAGTGCTGCGCGTACCGCGTCTTCCTCGCGCACGTCCACCTGCAAGGCCAGCGCCTTGCCCCCGGCCGCTTCGACTTCCTGCGCCACACTGAAAATCGTACCCGGCAATTTGGAGTGCGGCTCGGCGCTTTTGGCCGCAATTACAATATTGGCCCCGTCACGCGCCGCCCGCAGCGCGATCTCACGACCAATCCCGCGGCTGGCGCCGGTGATGAACAGGGTTTTGCCTTGTAGGGACATGCATACGCTCCTGATTATTGTTATGTGAGCGGATCAAAACGGCTCGCAGACAATGTAGACCAAGAGTTGCGCCACGATCACGGGCACTTTTGTATCGGGAGGGGGCGACAGCGCTTTTTATGTAGCAGCTGGCGCAGCCTGCGTTCGGCTGCGCAGCAGTCGTGAATTCAGACAGCATGGTGTGTCATGCACACCGCGCTATAGGGTTTTACGACTGCTGCGCAGCCGAACGCAGGCTTCGCCAGCTGCTACAGGAGTGTGTTGCGGCAGACTGGCGTGGTGATCAGCGGGACATGACTTCGCGAATGTCGGCGGCCAGTTCACGGACGCGTTCTTCTTCGGTGTCCCACGAGCACATGAAGCGTGCGCCGCCGTTGCCGATGAAGGTGTAGAAGCGCCAGCCCTTGGCGGTCAAGGCAGCAATTGCAGGTTCAGACAGTTGCAGGAACACGCCGTTGGCCTGTACCGGGAACATCAGTTCCACGCCAGGTATGTCGCTCACCAGTTCGGCCAGCAACTGCGCGCAGTGGTTGGCGTGGCGGGCGTATTTGAGCCAGGCGTCGTTTTCCAGGATCCCGACCCACGGTGCCGACAAAAAGCGCATTTTCGACGCCAGTTGCCCGGCCTGTTTGCAGCGGTAGTCGAAGTCTTCAGCCAGTTTTTCGTTGAAGAACAGAATCGCCTCACCGACCGCCATGCCGTTTTTGGTGCCGCCAAAGCACAGCACGTCAACGCCGGCCTTCCAGGTCAGGTCTGCCGGAGAGCAGCCAAGGAACGCGCAGGCGTTGGAGAAACGCGCACCGTCCATGTGCAGGTTCAGGCCCAGTTCCTTGCAGGTGGCGCTGATGGCGCGGATTTCGTCCGGGGTGTAGACGCTGCCCACTTCCGTCGCCTGGGTCAGGGTCACGACGCGCGGTTTCGGGTAGTGGATGTCCTGGCGCTTGAGGGCCACTTCGCGGATCGATTCCGGGGTCAGCTTGCCGTTTTCGGTGCGGGCGATGAGCAGCTTGGAACCGTTGGAGAAGAATTCCGGGGCGCCGCATTCGTCGGTTTCGACGTGGGCAGTTTCCGAGCAGATCACGCTGTGGTAACTCTGGCACAGCGACGACAGGGCCAACGAGTTGGCGGCGGTGCCGTTGAAGGCGAAGAATACTTCGCAGTCGGTTTCGAACAGTTTGCGGAAATCGTCGGACGCGCGAGCGGTCCATTCATCGTCGCCGTAAGCACGCTGGTGGCCGTGGTTGGCCTGTTCCATGGCTGCCCAGGCTTCAGGGCAGATACCGGAATAGTTGTCGCTGGCGAATTGTTGGCTCTTATCGGTCATGGCCCTGCTTTCCGTGGTCGAGGCGCTTATGGTGAAGCGTCTCGTGGTCAATGATGGTGCGCACTTTACCGAAGATCATCCGGGGAGCACACGCGATGTGTCTGACAGAAAAATACAAAGACGACGGGCAATTATGCACATGAGTCAACGGGATGGGGCACTGGATCTGCTCAAGTGGCTGGCGCTGCTGAGCATGGTGATCGATCACCTGCGATATGTCGGTTACTCCGTCGATTTGCTGTATGTCCCGGGACGGCTGGCGTTTCCGTGGTTTTGTCTGGCGATGGCCGTGAACCTGTCGCGAACCGACGTGGCGACGACGCAAGGTCAATGGCGATATTTCGGCTGGTTGCTGCTGTTCAGTGCGATCAGCGAAATTCCTTACCGAATGTTCATTCCTGATCCCGACACCTTGAACGTGTTGCCCACGCTGGCCCTGGGCCTGTTGGTGGCGCGTGGCTGGCAGCACCAGACGCTGCAATCGCGACTGTTGGCCGCTGCTGCATTGCTGGTGGCGATGCTGTTCTGGCAACGGTTGATGTTCGGCTTCTTCGGTGTGCTATTGCCGTTGGCGATGCTGCTGGTGATCCGGCGGCCCTGGTATTTTGCGCTGTTGCCGGGACTGGTCTGCCTGGCGGCCAACGAATGGCACACGCTGTATTACGCCGCCCGGCTGGGCAACAGCGCGGCCATCCCCGGTATTGTTGCTTGTCTGATTGCGCCATGGTTGGGGCTGGTCCTGTTGCGACACGCAAAAGGCGTAAAACCACCGCCCATGCGCCGCTGGGCGTATGCGCTATATCCCGTGCATTTTTTCCTGCTGCTACTTGTCCGTCAGATCGCTGCCTGACTCCTGTGGGAGCGGGCTTGCCCGCGATGGCGAAGTCAGGTCCAGCAATGATGCCGACTGACACACTGCTATCGCGGGCAAGCCCGCTCCCACAGGGGATTCTTTCAAGTTTGAAGATTGTGTCCGGTCAGGCATTTCGGCTTATGTCGTAAACGCACCTTTGCGTGGCGTCCGTAGGCATTTGACCTGTCTGCGCCGGTCATACCATCGGCATCAAAGGGCACTGCCGTCATGCCAGTGCCTTACCGAGACGAATGGCGCACAGATGCCGCTGGGAGAGACGCGATGTTCAGCAAGCAAGACCAGATCCAGGGTTACGACGATGCACTGCTGGCGGCGATGAATGCCGAGGAGCAACGTCAGGAAGATCACATCGAGCTGATCGCGTCGGAGAACTACACCAGCAAGCGCGTCATGGAAGCGCAAGGCAGCGGCCTGACCAACAAATACGCCGAAGGTTATCCGGGCAAGCGCTACTACGGTGGCTGCGAGCACGTGGACAAGGTTGAAGCCCTGGCCATCGAGCGCGCCAAGCAGTTGTTCGGCGCTGATTACGCCAACGTGCAGCCGCACTCCGGTTCCTCGGCCAACAGCGCCGTGTACCTGGCCTTGATTCAGGCTGGCGACACCATTCTGGGCATGAGCCTGGCCCATGGCGGTCACCTGACCCACGGCGCCAAAGTGTCGTCCTCGGGCAAGCTGTACAACGCCGTGCAGTACGGCATCGACACCAAAACCGGTCTGATTGACTACGACGAAGTCGAGCGTCTGGCCGTCGAGTGCAAGCCGAAGATGATCGTTGCCGGCTTCTCGGCCTACTCCAAGACCCTCGACTTCCCACGCTTCCGTCAGATCGCCGACAAGGTCGGTGCACTGCTGTTCGTCGACATGGCCCACGTCGCTGGTCTGGTCGCCGCCGGTCTGTACCCGAACCCGCTGCCGTACGCCGACGTGGTCACCACCACTACCCACAAGACCCTGCGCGGTCCACGTGGCGGCCTGATCCTGGCCAAGGCCAACGAAGAAATCGAGAAAAAGCTCAACGCCGCAGTATTCCCGGGTGCCCAGGGCGGCCCGCTGATGCACGTCATCGCCGGTAAAGCGGTGTGCTTCAAGGAAGCGCTGGAACCAGGCTTCAAGGTTTACCAGCAACAAGTGATCGACAACGCCCAGGCCATGGCCGGCGTGTTTATCAAACGCGGCTACGATGTAGTGTCCGGCGGCACCGATAACCACCTGTTCCTGGTCAGCCTGATCCGTCAGGGCCTCACCGGCAAAGAGGCGGACGCAGCACTCGGTCGCGCCCACATCACCGTCAACAAGAATGCTGTCCCGAACGATCCACAGTCGCCGTTCGTCACCTCCGGCCTGCGCATTGGCACCCCGGCGGTGACCACGCGCGGCTTCAAGGTGACCCAGTGCGTCACGCTGGCCGGCTGGATCTGCGACATCCTCGACAACCTCGGCGATGCCGATGTCGAGGCCAATGTTGCCCAGCAAGTGTCGGCACTGTGCGCGGACTTCCCGGTTTATCGCTGAGCGCGGTTTTGGAGTAAATGACTATGCAACGCTACTCGGGCTTCGGCCTCTTCAAACACTCCCTCAGCCATCACGAAAACTGGCAGAAAATGTGGCGCACGCCGACCCCTAAAAAGGTCTATGACGTGGTCATCGTCGGCGGTGGCGGGCATGGTCTGGCGACCGCCTACTACCTGGCCAAGGAACACGGCATCACCAACGTGGCCGTGGTCGAAAAGGGCTGGCTGGGTGGCGGTAACACCGCGCGCAACACCACCATCGTTCGCTCCAACTACCTGTGGGACGAGTCGGCGCACCTGTACGAACACGCAATGAAACTGTGGGAAGGCCTGTCCCAGGACCTGAACTACAACGTGATGTTCTCCCAGCGTGGCGTTTACAACCTGTGCCACACCCTGCAAGACATCCGTGATTCCGAGCGTCGCGTCAGCGCCAACCGCCTCAACGGCGTGGACGGTGAACTGCTCGATGCCAAACAAGTGGCCGACGAGATTCCGTACCTCGACTGCTCGAAAAACACCCGCTACCCGGTGATGGGCGCGACCGTCCAGCGTCGCGGCGGCGTGGCCCGTCACGATGCCGTGGCGTGGGGCTTTGCCCGTGCCGCCGACGCCTTGGGCGTGGACCTGATCCAGCAGACCGAAGTGATCGGTTTCCGCAAGGAAAACGGTGTGTGCATCGGCGTTGAAACCAACAAGGGTTTCATCGGCGCCAAGCGCGTCGGTGTGGTCACCGCCGGTAACTCCGGGCACATGGCCAAACTCGCCGGTTTCCGTCTGCCGATCGAATCCCACCCGCTGCAAGCGCTGGTGTCCGAGCCGATCAAGCCGATTATCGACAGCGTGATCATGTCCAACGCCGTGCACGGTTACATCAGCCAGTCCGACAAGGGCGACCTGGTGATCGGCGCCGGTATCGACGGCTACAACGGCTACGGCCAGCGCGGTTCGTACCCGGTGATCGAACACACGATCCAGGCCATCGTCGAGATGTTCCCGGTCTTGTCCCGCGTACGCATGAACCGTCAGTGGGGCGGCATCGTCGACACCACGCCGGATGCCTGCCCGATCATTTCGAAAACCCCGGTACCGAACATGTTCTTCAACTGCGGTTGGGGCACCGGCGGCTTCAAAGCGACACCTGGCTCGGGCAACGTGTTTGCCGCAAGCCTGGCCAAGGGTGAAATGCACCCATTGGCCGCACCTTTCTCCATCGACCGTTTCCACAACGGTGCGTTGATCGATGAACACGGCGCTGCTGCGGTTGCCCACTAACAAAGGCCCCATGAAAACTACTGCGCTCGGCAATACGGCGTTAAAAACAGGCTCGAAATGCTCACTTAGTAAACTAAGCTCCGCTTTCTCGCCTGTTTTTGCCTTGTCTTGCCTTCGCTCGCTACGTTTTCACGGCGCTTGATAGGAGAAATCCCCATGTTGCATATCTTCTGTCCTCACTGCGGCGAGTTGCGCTCCGAAGAGGAATTTCATGCATCCGGCCAGGCGCACATCCCGCGTCCACTGGACCCGACCACCTGCACCGACGAGGAGTGGGGCGACTACATGTTCTTCCGCGATAACCCTCGCGGTCTGCACCACGAACTGTGGGATCACGTTGCCGGTTGCCGTCAGTACTTCAACGTCACCCGCGACACCGTGACCTACGAGATTCTGGAAACCTACAAGATCGGCACCAAGCCGCAGTTCACCGACAAGACTGAAAGTCCGAAAGCGGCCGCGCAGGCTCTGGGAGCGAAGGTATGAGCCAGATCAATCGCCTGTCCAACGGTGGACGGATCGACCGCAACAAAGTCCTGAGCTTCACCTTCAACGGCCAGAGCTACAAAGGCTTTGAAGGCGACTCGCTGGCCGCAGCCCTGCTGGCCAACGGTGTGGATATCATCGGTCGCAGCTTCAAGTATTCCCGTCCGCGCGGCATCTTCGCTGCCGGCGCCGAAGAGCCGAACGCCGTGCTGCAAATCGGCGCGACCGAAGCTACGCAGATTCCGAACGTGCGCGCCACGCAACAGGCGCTGTACCAGGGCCTGGTCGCCACCAGCACCAACGGTTGGCCGAGCGTGAACAACGACATGATGGGGATTCTCGGCAAGGTCGGCGGCAAGCTGATGCCGCCGGGCTTCTACTACAAAACCTTCATGTACCCGCAATCGTTCTGGATGACTTACGAGAAGTACATTCGTAAGGCCGCCGGTCTTGGCCGCTCGCCGACCGAGAACGATCCGGACACCTACGATTACATGAACCAGCACTGCGACGTGCTGATCGTCGGCGGCGGCCCCGCTGGCCTGGCCGCTGCACTCGCTGCCGCGCGCAGCGGTGCCCGTGTGATCCTCGCTGATGAGCAGGAAGAGTTCGGCGGCAGCCTGCTCGATTCCCGCGAAAGCCTCGACGGCAAGCCTGCTGCCGAATGGATCGCCAGCGTCATCGCCGAGCTCAAGGACACCCCGGACGTGCTGCTGTTGCCGCGCGCCACGGTCAACGGTTACCACGACCATAACTTCCTGACCATTCACGAGCGCCTGACCGATCACCTCGGCGATCGCGCACCGATTGGCCAGGTCCGCCAGCGCATCCACCGGGTTCGCGCCAAGCGTGTCGTTCTCGCGACCGGCGCTCACGAACGTCCACTGGTTTACGGCAACAACGACGTGCCGGGCAACATGCTCGCCGGCGCTGTGTCGACCTACGTACGTCGCTACGGCGTGGCACCGGGCAAAAAACTGGTGCTGTCGACCAACAACGATCACGCCTACCGCGTTGCTCTGGATTGGCTCGACGCCAGCCTGCAAGTGGTGGCCATCGCCGACGCCCGCAGCAACCCGCGTGGCGCACTGGTGGAAGAAGCCCGCGCCAAAGGCATTCGCATCCTCACCGGCAGCGCCGTGATCGAAGCCCGTGGCAGCAAGCACGTGACCGCTGCTCGCGTGGCGGCGATTGATGTGAAAGCTCACGCCGTGACCAGCCCTGGCGAGTGGCTCGATTGCGACATCGTTGCCAGCTCCGGCGGTTACAGCCCGGTGGTTCACCTGGCTTCGCACCTGGGTGGCAAACCGATCTGGCGTGAAGACATTCTCGGTTTCGTACCGGGCGAAGCACCGCAAAAACGCGTGTGCGTCGGTGGCATCAACGGCGTCTACGGCCTTGGCGATTCCCTGGCCGACGGTTTTGAAGGGGGCGCTCGCGCCGCTGCCGAAGCCGGGTTCCAAATGGTCGAAGGCGTACTGCCCAAAGCCCTGAGCCGTCTGGAAGAGCCAACACTGGCGCTGTTCCAGGTGCCGCACGAAAAAACCACCGCACGGGCGCCGAAGCAATTCGTCGACCTGCAAAACGACGTCACCGCTGCCGCCATCGAACTGGCGACCCGCGAAGGTTTCGAGTCGGTTGAACACGTCAAGCGCTACACCGCACTGGGCTTCGGTACGGACCAGGGCAAGCTCGGCAACGTCAACGGCCTGGCCATCGCCGCCCGTTCGCTGAACGTGACCATCCCGCAGATGGGCACCACCATGTTCCGCCCGAACTACACGCCGGTGACTTTTGGCGCCGTGGCCGGTCGTCACTGTGGGCACATCTTCGAACCGGTCCGTCACACCGCGCTGCATCACTGGCACGTGAAAAACGGCGCTGAATTTGAAGATGTCGGTCAGTGGAAACGCCCTTGGTACTTCCCGAAAAACGGTGAAGACATTCACGCCGCCGTGAAACGCGAATGCAAAGCCGTGCGCGACAGCGTCGGCCTGCTGGACGCCTCGACCCTGGGCAAAATCGACATTCAGGGCCCGGATTGCCGTGAGTTCCTCAACCGCATCTACACCAACGCCTGGACCAAGCTCGATGTGGGCAAGGCGCGTTACGGCCTGATGTGCAAAGAGGACGGCATGGTCTTCGACGACGGCGTAACCGCTTGTCTCGCCGACAACCATTTCGTGATGACCACCACCACCGGCGGCGCTGCACGCGTGCTGCAATGGCTGGAAATCTACCACCAGACCGAATGGCCGGAGCTGAAGGTGTACTTCACTTCCGTGACGGATCACTGGGCAACCATGACCCTGTCCGGGCCGAACAGCCGCAAGCTGCTCAGCGACGTCACCGACATCGACCTGAGCAACGAAGCGTTCCCGTTCATGACCTGGAAAGAAGGTCTGGTCGGCGGTGTTCCTGCGCGGGTGTTCCGGATTTCGTTTACCGGTGAGCTGTCCTACGAAGTCAACGTACAAGCCGACTACGCCATGGGCGTGCTCGAGAAAATCGTCGAGGCCGGCAAGCAATACAACCTGACGCCGTACGGCACCGAGACCATGCACATCCTGCGGGCCGAGAAGGGCTTCATCATCGTCGGTCAGGACACTGACGGCTCGATGACCCCGGACGACTTGAACATGGGCTGGTGTGTCGGTCGCACCAAACCGTTCTCGTGGATTGGCCAGCGTGGCATGAACCGCGAAGACTGCGTGCGTGATCAACGCAAACAACTGGTGGGCCTGAAGCCGATCGATCCAGCCAAATGGCTGCCGGAAGGTGCGCAACTGGTGTTCAACACCAAGCAGGCGATCCCGATGACCATGGTCGGTCACGTCACCTCCAGCTACTTGCACAACTCCCTCGGCTATTCGTTTGCCATGGGCGTGGTGAAGGGCGGCTTGAAGCGCATCGGTGAGCGAGTGTTCGCACCGCTGGCCGATGGCAGCGTGATCGAGGCGGAAATCGTTTCTTCGGTGTTCTTCGATCCAAAGGGTGATCGCCAGAACGTGTAACACCACAGTCCCCTGTGGGAGCGGGCTTGCCCGCGATGAACGATAACGCGGTGCCACAGGCAGACCGAGTTGCTCCCATCGCGGGCAAGCCACGCTCCCACAGGAAATTGAATTCAGGAAAGGTGCTTTATGACCGCAGCCAATGTTTACCAACAACGCCCGACCACTGGGGCCAAGGCCGAGTCGTCGCTGCATCACGCAGGCCTGCAAAGCCTGGTGGGCAAGGGTCGTAAAAATGCCGGCGTGACCGTGCGTGAGAAAAAACTCCTCGGCCATCTGACTATTCGTGGTGATGGCCATGACGCCGCGTTTGCCGCTGGCGTACACAAGGCGCTGGGCATCGAACTGCCGGGCGCACTGAGCGTCATCATCAAAGGCGAAACCAGCCTGCAATGGATGGGGCCGGATGAGTGGCTGCTGATCGTCCCGACCGGTGAAGAATTCGCCGCCGAGAAAAAATTGCGTGAAGCGCTGGGTGACCTGCACATCGCAATCACCAACGTCAGCGGCGGCCAGCAGATTCTTGAACTGAGCGGCCCGAACGTACGTCAGGTGCTGATGAAATCCACCAGCTACGACGTGCACCCCAACAGCTTCCCGGTGGGCAAGGCTGTCGGCACCGTGTTCGCCAAGTCGCAACTGGTAATCCGTCATACCGCCGAAGACACCTGGGAACTGCTGATCCGTCGCAGTTTCTCGGATTACTGGTGGTTGTGGTTGCAGGATGCGGCGGCCGAATACGGGCTTAGTGTTCAGGCCTGAAGAACGCTGAACTCCCTGTAGCAGCTGCCGCAGGCTGCGTTCGGCGACGAAGTCGTCGCCATCATTCAGGCACCCTGGTTTCTATTCAGTATCCGGGGTTCAGGTTTTACGACGGCTGCGCCGCCGAACGCAGCCTTCGGCAGCTGCTACACAAGCGGCGTTGCTGCACTTTCGAACAGGAGTCACCGCACTATGAGCCGCGCCCCAGACACATGGATTCTGACCGCCGACTGCCCAAGCATGCTCGGCACCGTGGACGCGGTGACCCGCTTTCTGTTCGAGCAGGGCTGCTACGTCACCGAACACCATTCCTTTGATGACCGGCTCTCGGGCCGTTTTTTCATTCGTGTGGAGTTTCGCCAGCCCGACGGCTTCGATGAACAGTCGTTTCGCGCAGGTCTTGTCGAGCGCGGTGACGCCTTCGGCATGCTCTTCGAGCTGATACCGCCGCACCATCGACCGAAAGTGGTGATCATGGTCTCCAAGGCCGATCACTGCCTCAACGATTTGCTCTATCGCCAACGCATTGGCCAGTTGTCGATGGACGTGGTCGCCGTGGTCTCCAATCACCCGGACCTCAAGCCGCTGGCCGACTGGCACCAGATTCCGTACCACCACTTCCCGCTGGACCCGAACGACAAGCCGTCACAGGAGCGTCAGGTCTGGCAGGTGATCGAAGAGTCCGGCGCCGAACTGGTGATTCTCGCCCGCTACATGCAGGTGTTGTCCCCGGAGCTGTGCCGCAAGCTCGATGGCAAGGCGATCAACATTCATCACTCCCTGCTGCCCGGTTTCAAAGGCGCCAAGCCTTATCACCAGGCCTACAACAAGGGCGTGAAACTGGTCGGCGCGACGGCGCATTACATCAACAACGACCTGGACGAAGGGCCGATCATTGCCCAGGGCGTGGAGGCTGTTGATCACAGTCATTACCCGGAAGATCTGATCGCCAAGGGGCGGGATATCGAAGGGCTGACCCTGGCCCGGGCCGTGGGTTATCACATTGAGCGGCGGGTGTTTTTGAACGCCAATCGCACCGTCGTTCTTTAGATCGCCATCGCGGGCAAGCCCGCTCCCACAGGGTTTGGGTCGTTCACAAACCTTGGGCCCACCCAGATCCACTGTGGGAGCGGGCTTGCCCGCGATGAGGCCAAAACAGACAACGTAAGACAAACAGCAATAACCCGAGCAATCAACGCGCCGCCGACCCATGGCGACGCGACCGCTACATAAAAACAACAGCGAGGTGAAAGCATGTCTGGCAATCGTGGTGTGGTGTATCTCGGCAATGGCAAAGTCGAAATACAGAAAATCGACTATCCAAAAATGCAGGACCCGCGCGGCAGGAAGATTAATCACGCTGTCATCCTGCGTGTGGTGTCCACCAACATCTGTGGTTCCGACCAGCACATGGTGCGCGGCCGTACCACCGCTCAGACCGGTTTGGTGCTGGGCCACGAAATCACTGGCGAAGTCATCGAGAAGGGCAGCGACGTCGAGAACCTGCAAATCGGCGACCTGGTTTCCGTACCGTTCAACGTGGCTTGCGGGCGCTGCCGTTCCTGCAAGGAAATGCACACCGGTGTCTGCCTCAGCGTTAACCCGGCCCGTCCGGGCGGTGCTTATGGTTATGTCGACATGGGCGACTGGACCGGCGGCCAGGCCGAATACGCGATGGTGCCGTATGCCGACTTCAACCTGCTGAAACTCTCGGATCGCGATCGCGCGATGGAAAAAATCCGCGACCTGACTTGCCTCTCAGACATCCTGCCGACCGGTTACCACGGCGCCGTGACGGCCGGTGTCGGCCCAGGCAGCACCGTGTACATCGCCGGTGCCGGCCCGGTCGGCCTGGCCGCGGCGGCTTCTGCTCGCCTGCTGGGTGCTGCGGTGGTAATCATCGGTGACGTCAACACCGTTCGCCTGGCGCATGCCAAGGCTCAAGGTTTTGAAATCGCCGACCTGTCCCTGGACACCCCGCTGCACGAACAAATCGCTGCATTGCTGGGCGAACCGGAAGTGGATTGCGCCGTCGACGCCGTCGGCTTCGAAGCCCGCGGTCATGGCCATGACGGCGTGAAACACGAGGCTCCGGCCACCGTGCTCAACTCGTTGATGGGCGTCGTGCGTGTTGCTGGCAAGATCGGTATTCCGGGCCTGTACGTGACGGAAGATCCGGGCGCTGTCGATGCCGCCGCAAAAATGGGCAGCCTGAGCATCCGCTTCGGTCTGGGCTGGGCCAAATCCCACAGCTTCCACACTGGCCAGACGCCGGTGATGAAGTACAACCGCCAACTGATGCAGGCGATCATGTGGGACCGTATCCACATTGCCGATATCGTCGGTGTTGAAGTCATCAGCCTGGACGACGCGCCACGTGGTTATGGCGAGTTCGATGCGGGCGTGCCGAAGAAATTTGTGATCGATCCGCACAAACTGTTCAGCGCGGCGTAAGCCTCCACGCAAAACAAAACGGCGACCTTCGGGTCGCCGTTTTTTATGGCTGAGATGATCGTTCCCACGCTCTGCGTGGTAACGCCTCCTGTGACGCTCTGCGTCACGCTTTGGGACGCGGAGCGTCCCGGGCTGCATTCCCACGCGGAGCGTGGGAACGATCATTAAAGGGCCGCCAACGCTCCTTGATATAGAACGGGTCCCGTTGGTTGCCCCGTCGGCGAACCACCCTTCGGCTCAAGACTGACCGCCAACGCAATCGGTTTGCCAATCAGCGCCTTCTGCACGTCGCTCAGTTCAACCTTGCCTTTACCGCCCGCCGGAATTACCCCAAGGGAAATCGGCTTGCCATCCGCTGGAATCGCCCACAGCTCCAGACTTCGCCCCGGATCAACCGCTGCCAGCGTCAGCGGCTCAACGTTCAAATAATCCTCATGCGCTTCAACCTTCAGCGCAGGCTGCGCGTCGGCAGTCAGCAGCGTGGCGCTGTAACGCGCACTGTCGCGGTTATAAATCACACCCAACGTCACGGCGATCACCAGCGAGCAAACCGCCGCCGTCACTCGTAACCAGCTCCAGAACTGACGTTTTTCCGGCATGTGCAGCACTTGCGGCTCAATCCGCGCCGTAATTCCCTGCCATACCCGATCTGGCACCGGCTGCTCGGGCAGCGCTTCGGTCAAACTGGCCAGGCTTTCCTGCCACTGCGCTAATTCCGCACGAAGCGCCGCGTCTTCCAGCAACAGCTGTTCGAAACGCCGACGAGCGGCAGAGGGCATCAAGCCAATGGCGTAATCGGCGGCGAGGGCGCGGCGCAGGGTCGGGGTTTGATAGTTCATGATTCAAGGCACCTGCGCAGTCGCTCCATACCGCGGCGGATCCAGGATTTCACCGAGCCCAACGGCGCGGCCAGGTGTTCGGCGAGCTCAGAGCAGGACAACCCCTGAAAGTAAGCCACGGTGATCGATTGACGCTGCATGCCGTCGAGGCTTTCCAGGCAGCGGTTCAAGGCGTTGGCCTCACGGGCACTGCTGAGTTGTTCGTGGGCCGATGGGCTTTCATCCACCAGCGCCTGTTCTTCAAGGTCACTCAACGGCCGGTCGCGGTGTTTGCGCAACTGATCGATCGCCTGATGACGGGTGATGTTGATCATCCAGGTCAGCGGTGCCGACAGATGCGCCTCGTAGCGCGAGGCGTTGTTCCAGATGCGCACGAAGCTTTCCTGCAGCACTTCTTCAGCTAGATCCGGCCGCCCCATGAAACGCAGCGCTACGCCATGCAGCCGTGGGCCGACGCTGCGGTAAAGCGTCTCGAAAGCGCGGCGGTCACCCAGTGAACACTGGGCCAACAACTGCCTGAGCTGATCGGCGTCGGCGGTGGAAATAGCAGTTCTCCAGACAGTCGAGGGTGCGGTGGTGGGCTGCGTGCGGGGCCGGTTGCAGGCAGAGGTTAGTTCACTGCGTGCGGTTGTTCCATTCACGGCCGGACACCTCGAAAAGACCCGCCGACCCCGATGGACGGGGTCGGCGGTATGGCTCAGCTTTTCGGCATCAGCACTTTGTCGATGACCTGAATCACGCCGTTGGACTGGTATACGTCGTAGGTGGTGATGTCGGCGACGTCACCTTTTTCATCCTTGATGGTGATGTTGTGCGGGCCGTTCATCGTCGCCCAGAGCTTGCCGCCGGCAACGGTGGTGAGCTCGGTCTTGCCGCCGCCGGCCTTGATCTTCTCGGCGAGGGTCTTCATGTCGAGCGTGCCGGCGACCACGTGGTAGGTCAGGAGTTTGCTCAACGCGGCTTTGTTTTCAGGTTTGAGCAACGTATCGACTGTCCCTGCGGGCAGGGCCGTGAACGCCGAGTTGACCGGGGCGAACACGGTAAACGGACCTTTGCCTTTGAGGGTCTCCACTAAGCCTGCGGCTTTCACGGCGGCGACCAGGGTGGTGTGGTCGGCGGAGTTCACCGCGTTATCGATGATGTCCTTGCTCTGCATCATGCTTTGGCCGCCGACGATAACAGAGTGGCTCGTGTCTGCCGCTTGCACGGTGTTCAGGACGAGTCCGCCACCAAGGGCCAGGGTCAGCAGGCTGGCAATCAACGGCGTTTTGATCGATGTGTGTTTCATGGTGATGATCCTCGTGAAGGGAATCGGCCAGGATTGTCTGTCCGTGCTTGATATACGCGGGCGGGGCCAGACTGGATGCAGCGCCGGTGCATTCTTTTTCGACTGTTCGTCAGGGGATCGCCAAGGCTTGGAACAATCCCCCGGGATGCCAGTCCAAACCACAGTTTTTCGCCGCCCATTGCCGGGTGGTTTTCATGGCACATGAGGATGTCTGGATGAAGATTTCACGCGGTTTTGCACTGGCTTCGCTGATGTGTCTGGCGGCCAGTCCGGTCTTTGCTCAGTTCAGCCTGTTCGATGCGGCCAATGCCCTCTCCGGCACGCAGGCCGATGACGCCGCCGCGTCCGCGCCGACTGCGACGACCGCGCAGACGGCCGGTCTGCTGAGTGCCCTCAGCCAGTTAAACGTGACGCCAGAACAAGCCATTGGCGGTGCCGGGGCGATGCTCGGTCTGGCGAAGAATCAATTGAGTTCGATCGACTACTCGGAGTTGTCCAAAAGCGTGCCCGGAATCGACTTACTGTCCGGTGGCGGTGAACTGGGTGTCCTCAGCGGCTTGCTTGGCTCGTCCGGTCAAGCGGCAGGTCTGGGCAACGTCTTGGGCAACGTGAATAACACCAACGACCTGAACAGTGCCTTCAGCGCGTTGGGCATGGACACTGGCATGATCGGCCTGTTTGCCCCCGTGCTTCTGCAATTTTTTGGTCAGCAGGGCGTCGGCGGGTCGCTGCTGACAAACCTGGGCGGGATCTGGGGCGCAGGCACCGGTACCTGATTCAGCGGCGTTCGGCGCGCAAGGCGTCGATGCGCTGGTCCTTTTCGATCCAGAGCTGGTTGACCCAGTTCTGGATGGTTTCGCGAAACAGCGGATCGTTTTCGTAATCACCCTGCCACAACGCCGGGTCGAGTTCGCGGGTCTTGATGTCGATGATGACCCTCGGCACGCCACCGCTGATCAAATCCCAGAACCCCGGAATCGTCGGTTGCGGGTACACCACCGTCACATCCAGGATGGCGTCCAGCTGTTCACCCATCGCTGCCAGCACAAACGCCACCCCGCCGGCCTTGGGGCGCAGCAGGTGAGTGACGGGTGATGGCTGCTGGGCACTTTTTGCTGCGGTATAGCGAGTGCCTTCCAGGTAATTGACCACTGTCACCGGCTGACGCTTGTACAACTCGCATGCCGCTTTGGTGATCTCCAGATCCTTGCCGGCCAGTTCCGGATGCTTGGCCAGGAAGGCCTTGGTGTAGCGCTTCATGAACGGATAATCCAGCGCCCACCACGCCAACCCCAGGAACGGCACCCAGATCAGCTCTTTCTTGAGGAAGAATTTGAAGAACGGCGTGCGGCGATTCAGTGTCTGGATCAATGCCGGGATATCGACCCAGGATTGATGATTGCTGATCACCAGGTAAGAGGTGTCGATGCGCAGGTCATTGCCGCCCCGAATGTCCCATTGCGTGGGGATGCACAGGCGAAAGATCAGCTTGTCGATTTCGGCCCAGGTTTCGGCAATCCACATCACCACCCAGGAGGCGTAATCGCGAAAGCGTCCGGACAGGACCAGTTTGAGCAGGGCAAACACCATCATCGGTCCGATCAGGACCAAGGTGTTGAGCAACAGCAGCAGGGTAACGAAACAGCCGGTGAGCAGGCGGCGCATAAGTAACTCTTGGAATCCTTTGGGCGCGCCATGATAAGCAGCTTCGGGCGACAGGCCAAATCGGCGGTGACGAATGTTTCACGATTGGCCCGATATGCTTGAGCGAAATTGGATCTGCCAAGCTGTTGTGCTGATTGATCCGGCCCCATCGCGAGCAAGCTCGGCTCCCACAAGGTTTCGTTGCGTACCCCCAATCCACTGTAGGAGCCGAGCTTGCTCGCGATGCGATCTCAGGAACGAACGAATTGCTCGCTGACGGTCTAAAATGCCGCTGCCCACTCCTCAAGGAAGCCCATTACGTGAAATCCCTTCTTGCACTGCTTTCCCTTGTGGCCCTGCCAGTCCTGGCCGCCGAGCCGACCCTGTACGGGCGTTACGAATACATCGCGCTGCCGGAAATCGGTGGCGAGGTGCTCAAGGCCAAGATGGACACCGGTGCCCTGACCGCGTCGCTGTCGGCCCGGGACATCGAAACCTTTACCCGTGATGGGGAAGAATGGGTGCGTTTCCGCCTCGCCACCAAGGATGCCAGCAACAAGGTCTACGAACACAAGGTCGCGCGGATCAGCAAAATCAAGACGCGCTCCGAGGAAGAGGACGACACTGACGTGGTCGAGCCCTCCAAGCGCCCGGTGGTCGATCTGGAACTGTGCCTGGGTAACGTCAAGCGCACCGTGGAGGTCAACCTGACTGACCGCAGCAGCTTCAACTACCCTTTGTTGATCGGCGCCAAAGCCTTGCGTGAGTTCGGCGCGGCGGTGAACCCGGCACGCCGTTTTACCGCCGACAAACCCGACTGCTGATTTCAGTTGGTCCGATTGACGTGTCGTGAGCCTTGGGGCACCGTTCGCCCACTTCTTTGCCGGGCCAGGACGCCATGCCTCATATCTTGATTGTCGAAGACGAAGCGGCGATTGCCGACACCCTGATTTTCGCGTTGCAGGGTGAGGGCTTCACCACGACCTGGCTGAGCCTTGGCGCGGCAGCGCTGGACCATCAGCGCGCCACGCCGGCCGATTTGA
Source organism: Pseudomonas sp. C9 (assembly GCF_002000165.1). Lineage (NCBI taxonomy): Bacteria > Pseudomonadati > Pseudomonadota > Gammaproteobacteria > Pseudomonadales > Pseudomonadaceae > Pseudomonas > Pseudomonas sp. C9. The sequence goes on from NZ_MPAK01000001.1 coordinate 3,082,214, forward strand.
TCATTCTCGACATCGGTTTGCCGGACATCAGCGGCTTTGAGACCTGCAAGCAATTGCGCCGTTTCAGCGATGTGCCGGTGATTTTTCTCAGTGCCCGCGATGCCGAAATCGATCGTGTGGTAGGTCTGGAAATCGGTGCCGACGATTACGTGGTTAAACCGTTCAGCCCACGGGAAGTGGCCGCTCGGGTCCGGGCGATTCTAAAACGCATGGCCCCAAGAGCGGTGGCCGAGGTCCCATCGGCGCTGTTCCGCATCGACAGCGAACGGGTGCAAATCAATTACCGTGGCCAAGCGCTGAGCCTGACCCGCCACGAATTCCGCTTGCTGCAATGCCTGCTGGAACAACCCGAGCGGGTGTTCAGCCGCGAGCAATTGCTGGATGCACTGGGCATCGCCGCCGATGCCGGTTACGAGCGCAGTATCGACAGCCACATCAAGAGCGTGCGCGCCAAATTGCGTCTGGTGCGGGCGGACGCCGAGCCGATCCAGACCCATCGCGGCCTCGGCTACAGCTACAGCCCGGGGCACAGCTGATGCCGCTGGGAATCCGGATTTTCCTGGTCTACGTGCTGTTCATCGGCCTGACCGGTTATTTCGTGCTCAACACCGTGATGGAGGAAATCCGCCCCGGTGTGCGCCAGTCCACCGAAGAAACCCTGGTCGACACCGCCAACCTGATGGCCGAAATCCTGCGCGATGACTTCAAGGCCGGCACCCTCAACCAGAATCGCTGGCCGCAGCTGCTCAAGGCGTACGGCGAGCGGCAGCCGAAGGCGAGCATCTGGGGCTTGCCGAAAACTCAGGTCAACCATCGCATCTACGTCACCGATGCCAAGGGCATTGTGGTGCTGGACTCCAGCGGCATGGCGGTGGGGCAGGATTACTCACGCTGGAACGATGTCTACCTGACCCTGCGCGGCGAGTACGGCGCACGCTCCACGCGCAGTGATCCGAACGATGCAACCTCCTCGGTGATGCACGTCGGCGCGCCGATCCGCGACAACGGCCAGATCATCGGCGTAGTCACCGTGGCCAAGCCCAACAGTTCGTTGCAGCCTTATGTCGATCGTACCGAGCGACGATTGCTGGCCTATGGCGCCGGGCTGATCGGTCTCGGCCTGGTGTTTGGTGCGTTGTTGTCGTGGTGGTTGAGCGCAGCGTTGCGACGGTTGACGGCTTATGCACAAGCGGTGAGTGAAGGCCGACGGGTCGAGGTTCCACACTATCGCGGCGGTGAACTGGAGCAACTGGCGACAGCGGTGGAACAGATGCGCACGCAGCTCGAAGGCAAAGCCTATGTCGAGCGTTATGTGCACACCCTGACTCATGAGTTGAAGAGCCCGTTGGCGGCGATTCGCGGTGCGGCGGAATTGCTGCAAGGTGAAATGCCATTGGCCCAGCAGCAGCGGTTCGTCAGCAATATCGACAGTGAAAGTGTGCGGATGCAGCAGTTGATTGAACGGCTGTTGAACCTGGCTCAGGTCGAGCAGCGTCAGGGGCTGGAAGAGCGTGTAGAGGTGTCGCTGGCCGGGTTGGTGGATGAATTGTTGAAGGCCCAGGCGGCGCGGATCGAAGGCAAGCAGTTGCGGGTGGAGCAACGGATTCCGGCTGGTCTTGCTTTGACTGGCGAGCCGTTTTTGTTGCGCCAGGCATTGGCCAATTTGCTGGAGAACGCACTGGATTTCACCCCGGCCAAGGGGCTGCTGCGATTCAGTGCCGAGCCGGTTGGAGAGCAGATCGAGTTCAAACTGTTCAACCAGGCCGAGGCGATTCCCGACTATGCGTTGCCGAGGTTGAGTGAGCGGTTCTACTCATTGCCGCGCCCGGACAGCGGGCGCAAGAGCACCGGGCTCGGTCTCAATTTTGTCGAAGAAGTGGTCAAGTTGCATGGCGGGTCGTTGAGCATCGGCAATGTCGACGGTGGGGTTGAAGTGACGTTGCGCATGGCTTAGGGCCGACCCAGTCTCCACATAATCTCCACATTCCCCTCATAAATCCCCCACACAGCCATCCCAGACTCTCCCCATCCAAACAGGGAGAGTCCCATGAACCGAAGCCTGACCCTAAAACTGGGGGCGATTGCCCTTCTGATTCTGTTGTTACTGATCCCGCTCTTGATGATCAACGGCGTGATTCAGGACCGCCAGCAACTGCGCGACGGTGTGCTCGAAGACATCGCCCGCAGTTCCAGCACCAGCCAACAACTGAGCGGGCCGTTGATGGTGGTGCCCTATCGCAAAGTGGTGCGCACCTGGAAGCTCAACCAGAAAACCAACCAACGTTATCAGGAGGTCGGCCTGGAGCGCGGCCGCCTGTATTTCCTCCCGGAGCGTTTCGAGCTTGATGGCCAGATTCAGACTGAATTGCGCTTGCGGGGTATTTACGAGGCGCGCCTGTTCCATGCGGACAACCACATCAGCGGGCATTTTTCGATTCCGGCGCAATTGGGCATCAAGGAAGACTTTGCTGATTATCAGTTCGACCAGCCGTTTTTGGCGGTGGGCATCAGCGACATTCGCGGCATCGAAAACGCCTTGAAACTGGACCTGAACGGCCAGCCTCTGGACTTCGTACCGGGCAGCCAGGTGGGCTGGCTGGGGGAAGGTGTGCACGTGACGCTGCCGGCGCTGGACACAAAACAAGCCTCTGAACTGGCCTTCGGATTCGACCTGCGTTTGCAGGGCACCGGCCAGTTACAGGTCCTTCCGGTCGGGAAAACCAGCCAGGTGTCTTTGACTGCCAACTGGCCCCATCCAAGTTTTATCGGCAATTTTCTGCCGGCCCAGCGTGAGGTGAACGATCAAGGTTTCACCGCCAACTGGCAGACCTCGTTCTTCTCCACCAACTTGCAGGAAGCGCTGAACAGTTGCGTGTCGGGCGGTGGTTGCGAGGCGTACAACGGGCGCAGCTTCGGCGTGAGTTTCATCGACCCGGTGGATCAGTACCTCAAGAGTGATCGTGCGATCAAATATGCCTTGCTGTTCATCGTGCTGACGTTCGCCGGTTTCTTCCTGTTCGAAGTGTTGAAAAGCCTGGCGGTGCACCCGGTGCAATATGCATTGGTCGGCGTGGCATTGGCCTTCTTCTACCTGTTGCTGCTGTCGCTGTCCGAGCACATCGGTTTTGCGCTGGCGTATCTGTTGTCGTCCGCCTGTTGTGTGTTGTTGATCGGGTTCTATGTTTGCCATGTGCTGCGCAGCGTGCGCCATGGCTTGAGTTTTTCGGCGGGGTTGGCGGCGTTGTACGGCGTGCTCTATGTATTGTTGAGTGCCGAGGACTATGCGCTGCTGATGGGCTCGTTGTTGCTGTTCGGGTTGCTGGGCGTGTTCATGGTGCTGACCCGCAAGCTGGACTGGTACGGGATCGGTCAGAAGACGGCCAAGCCACTGGAGTTTGACTTGGGGGCGGTGCAATGAGCCGGTCGATCGGGTTACGGGAGGATCAGCGGGAAGGGGCGGTGTTGGCGACGCTGATTTTTGAGCTGTTTCCATTAGATCAGGTGTGGTGCCATCGTCGGAACGCCGCCCGGAGCCGGCTCACTCCTACAAGGGATCTTCAGGGAGCAAAGATCAAACTGTAGGAGCGACGGTGCGACGATTCGACCTGCTCGCGATGAGGCCGGACCAGTCAGCGAAGATCTAAACCTTGGGCATCGTCGCGATCATCGAAGGCCGCTGGCTCACTTCGAAATACCACGCCGCCAATTGCGGGTTCGCCTCGCGCCATTCCAGGTCCGGATGGCGCAAGTCGATGTAGCCCAGCGCACAGGCAACGCTGATCGCCGCGACGTCGAAATGGCAGGTCAGCTCGGCAATCGCGTCTTTTTCCAGCAGCGCCAATGCGCGACGAATCTTGTCGCGCTGGGCATCCAGCCACTCGTCCCAGTGTTTCTCCGGGGCGCGCAGGACCAGTTCATAACGCACCATCACCGAGGCGTCCATGATCCCGTCGGCCAGGGAGGCCAGGGTCAGGCGCCGCCAGCGGGCCGAACCTTCGCGCGGGATCAGCGGGTTGCCGACGTGTTGGTGATCGAGGTAATCGAGGATCACCCGGCTGTCATGGATGATGTTGCCGTCGGCCAGGCGCAGGGCCGGGATTTTGCCCAGCGGGTTGTCTTCGTTGAGCGTCAGGTCCGGGTTGACGGGCGTGAGCACGCAATCTTGCAGTGCCACGCGACCGGTCTGACCGGTTTCGTGCAGCAGCACCATGACTTTACGAACGAAGGGCGATAAAGCGTTGTGGTACAGGGTCATGCTGGGGGCGGACATGGCAACGTCTCGGTCTGGGTCAGTGTCGGCCAGCATAGCGCGTTGTTGCGTGAGCTCAAGATGGGAGCGGATTCGCTCCCATAAAAGCTCAGCGGCGTTGCAACAGGCCACGCAGCGCGAGAAAAGCGGGAACGCCCAGGCCGAGCCAGCTCAAGGCGTCCCACACGCCATCGCCCAGCAACGCGGCGAACAGCCCGGCCGCGCTGAGCAGGGCGATGACCGTCGGCGTGCCGAAGACTTTCCAGAAGTTTGATTGCCTGGGCTTCATGCGTTCACCTGCTCGCGTTCGAGAGCGGGTTTTACCGCTTTGCGCCGCACCACCCACAGGTAAACCCCGCTGCCGAGCACGATGATGGTCAGCACATCGAGGGTCGCCCAGAGGATCTTCATCGGCATGCCGCCGTAATCGCCGAAATGCAGGGGTTGTGACATGCCCATGGCGTCCATGTACCACGGCCGTTCCGCCACGGCGGTGACTTGCAGGGTGGTCGCGTCGATCAGCACCGGTGTCAGCAGGTGCGACGTCAGGTGCGTGCTGCCTTTCATGAACACCGCGTAATGGTGTTCGCTGGAAAACCGCGTGCCGGGGAAGGCGATGAAGTCTGGCGCCATGCCCGGTGCAACTTCCTCGGCAATGTCGAGCAGGCGAGTCGCCGGCGCGAGGTGCGTCAGCGGTGGAGCGTCGCGGTACGGGGCGACCATCGCGTTGAGGCTGTCGTTGCGCCAGGCGGCAATCAGCAGGTCGGCACAGGCGCTGATAACGCCCGTCACACCGACGACCAACGCCCAGGTCAGCGTGACCACACCGATCAAATTGTGCAGATCAAGCCAGCGCAGACGAGTGGATTTGTCCTGGCGCACGGTGGCGAACGTCAAGCGACGCATGAACGGCAAATAGAGCACCGTTCCGGAGATGATGGCGACCACAAACATCAGGCCCATGAACGCCAGCAGCAACTTGCCCGGCAGGCCGGCAAACATGTCCACGTGCAGGCGCAGCATCACCATCATGAAGCCGCCGTTGGCCGATGGCGTCTCCAGGGCTTCACCCGTGCGTGCGTCGAGCATGAAGGTGTGCGACGAGTTCGGCTCGGTGCCCGCGGTGGCTGCCATGATGGTCAGCACGGCGTTGGGTTCATCGTCCTCGAAACCGAAATACTGCAACACCTCGCCGGGGCGATGTTTTTCGGCGGCATGAACCAACTGCTGCAGATTCAGGTGCGGGGTGTCCGCCGGCATTTCTTTCAGCTCAGGGGCATCGCCCAGCAAGTGGTCGATCTCGTGGTGGAAGATCAACGGCAAGCCGGTCAGCGCGAGCATCAGCAGGAAGACTGTGCAGATCAGGCTGGTCCAGGTGTGGACAGCCGACCAGCGACGAATTGTTTTACTTTTCATTTCCAGACCTCCAGAAATACCAAAGCCGTCCTGAAGAGGACGGCCTGGCCGTGGGGCATGTCAGGTCAGACGATTACCACTTGTAAGTTGCACTGGCGACGACGCTGCGCTGGTCGCCGTAGTAGCAGTAGAAACTGTCGCACGTGGAGATGTAGTCCTTGTTGAACAGGTTGGTGGCGTTCAGTTGCAGGGACGCGCCTTTGAGGGTGTTGTCCAGGCGGCCGAGGTCGTAATGAACCGCGGCATCGAACACGGTGTAGGCGTCAGCCTTGCCCAGTTCGGTGTTGGCCTGGTCGCCGTAGGTGTTGCCGGTGTAGCGAACACCGCCACCCACGCCGAAACCGTCCAGCACGCCGTTGTGCCAGGTGTAATCAGTCCACAGCGACGCCTGTTGGTTAGGCATCAGTTGCAGGCGATTGCCCTTGAAGTCGCCATCTTGAACTTCAGATTTGGCCAGGGTGTACGCGGCAATCAACTTGAGGTTTTCGGTCACGTCGGAAACCGCTTCCAGCTCCAGGCCTTTGACTTTGACTTCACCGGTCTGGCTGGTGATCGGCGTACCGGCAACCGTGGTGGTGACCGAGACGTTTTTCTGGGTCAGGTCGTAGATCGCAGCGGTCAACAAGGTGTTGCTGCCCGGTGGTTGGTACTTGATGCCCAGTTCCCACTGTTTGCCTTCGGTGGGTTTGAACGATTCGGTGGACGAGGCCGCAGCACCAGTCGTTGGCTGGAAGGATTCGGCGTACGACAGGTAGGGCACGAAGCCCGAGTCGAACACATAGCTGATCGCTGCGTTGCCGCTGAAGTTCTTGTCGCGCTCGGTGTTGGTGGCGTCGCCCTTGTTGAAGAACTTGGTGCCGGTGTGGACCCAGTCCTCACGTCCGCCGAGGGTCAGGCGCCATTGGTCGAGGGCCATTTGATCCTGCACGTAGGCGCCGGTCTGGTAGGTCTTCTGATCGTAATCGTAGAACGCGGTGGAGCGGTCCGGACGCTGGATCGGCAGGCCATGGATCGGGTTGTTGACGTTGATCGGCGGCGCGCTGCCGAAGATCGAGAGGTAGTTGGTGTTGCTGCGCTGGTGATCGAGGCCCAGCAGTACGGTGTGACGCACGTCGCCGGTGGCGAAGTCGGCCTGGAAGTTGTTATCCACGGCGAACTGGCTGATGTCTTCGTCGACACTGGTGGTGGTGCGACCCACATTGCCAGCGTCATCAACCTGGGTGAACGGATACGAGCCAACGGTGACGGCCTGGAACGACAGATCCGTCTTGGTGTAACGCAGGTTCTGCCTGAATTGCCAGACGTCGTTCAAGCGATGCTCGAACGCATAACCCAGCGCGTAGTAGGTGCGGTCGTAATATTCCCAATCCGGATCGCCCAGGTTCTTGTGATGGGAAATGTCGCCGAACGGCATGTCGATTTTAGTGCCTTGCACCGGCAGGAACTGGCTGGTGATGCCGGTATCGTCGCGGGTGAACTGGGTCAGCAAGGTGAACCGGGTGTCGTCGTTGATGTTCCAGGTCAGGCTCGGCGCAATGTTGTAGCGCTTGTTCTCGACGTCGTCGATCTGCGTATCGCTGTCGCGCACCACACCACTGAGGCTGTAGAGAAACTCGCCTTCGTCATCGATCTTGCCGGTGCTGGCAAAGTTGATCTGGCGCTGGTTGTAGTTGCCGTATTGCAACTGGATTTCGTGGCTGTCTTCAGCGGTTGGACGGCGGCTGACCATGTCCAGCAGGCCACCCGGAGGGGTCTGGCCGTAAACCGAGGACGCCGGGCCGCGCAGCAGGGCCAGGCGATCGAGGTTCCAGGTTTCCTGTTTCGGGGTGGCGTACGTGCCTTTAGGCAGTGGCAGGCCATCGAGGAACTGGGTCGGTTCAAAACCACGAACGCGCAGCCAGTCGGCACGGGTGTCGCTGCCGTAGCTGCTGGCGGTGATGCCGGGCAGGTAGCGCACGGCGTCATCGAGATTCTGCACATTGCGATCGTCCATCTGCTCGCGGGTGACGACCGAAATCGAGCGCGGTGCTTCGAGCAGCGAGGTGTCGGTTTTGGTGCCGGCGGCGGTGCGAGTCGCCAGGTAGCCGTCTACCGGGCCCCAGGCGCTTTCGGTGTTTTGCGTGCCGATGACGGCAGTTTCCGGCAAAGCCAATGTGCCCTCGGGCGTGGCGACCAGGCTGTAGGTGCCGGCGCTGCTTTGTTCCAGTTGCAGGCCGGTGCCGCGCAAGGCTTCACGCAAGGCAGCGGGAGCGTCGAACTGGCCCTTCACCGGTGCCGAGGTCTTGCCTGCCGCCAGCGATGGGTTCAACGACAGCGCCAGACCGGCCTGACTGGCGATCTGATTCAGGGTGCTGGCCAATGGCGCGGCCGGCAGGTTGTAGGCGCGAACGCTGGAGGCCTGTTCAGCAGCGATCAGCTGGGAGCTGGCCAAAGGGCTGCAAAGGGCTATGGCGACGGCCAGCAAGCTGGGGCGCAACAGGGTGTCTAGCAAACGGGACATACAGCGGCTCCTGAATGGAAATATTTCTCAATTGCTTAGGTGCCGCACGAGAATCGAAAAGTGATAGGGCTGGATGAAAATAATTTTGATTCAGCAATTGATCGTTCCCATGCTCTGCGTGGGAATGCCTCAATGGACGCTCCGGATGTGACGCAGAGCATCACGGGCTGCGTTCCCACGCGGGAGCGTGGGAACGATCACGCAGGGGGACCTGGGCGTCAGGGTTTGGCGTCAACCTTCGCCACCGTCACCCACCAGGACGTGTGCTGTTCGATTTGCACCGGCAAGGTCGGGAGCAGGGCGCTCAGGGCTTTGTCGGTATCGTGCAGCGGGAAGCTGCCGGTGATCCGCAGGTCGGCAATTTCGGGTGCAACGCCTAAATGCCCGCGTCGATAACGACCGAGTTCGCGCACCAGATCTTCCAGGCGGGCGTTGTCGACCACCAGCATGCCGCGAGTCCAGGCATCGGCGCCGGGGTTGACGGCGACAATTGGCCCCAGGCCATCGCTGCGCATCAGCACTTGCTGACCTTCGCGCAGAATCTGTTCCTCGGGATTCGATTGCGGATGCGCCGCCACCGCGGACTTCAACACGCTCAGACGCGTGCCTTGTTCCTCGCGCTTGACCAGGAACAGCGTCCCGAGTGCCCGCATGCTGCCTTCGCGGGTTTCGACGATAAACGGCCGGGCATCGCCATGACCGGTCTCGACGAGGATTTCGCCTTCCTGAAGGATGATCCGCCGCTGCTTTTCATCGAAACGGATGTCCACGGCGCTGTGGGTGTTGAGGTTGATCAGTGTGCCGTCGGCCAGGCGCAGGGTGCGTTGCTCGCCGGTGGCGGTGCGCTGGTCGGCCAGCCAGTAGTCGAGGGGCAGATAGCGATCACCGGCAAACAGCGCCAACCCGATCACTGCGACAACGCTGGCCAAGCCGCTACCCAGTTTTCGAACGCGACGACGAATGCTTTCACGCGATTGCAGCAACGCCGCGCGGGCCGGGCCGTTGGCGACGCTGAAGCGCTGGTCGAGCATGCCCAGTTGGCGCCAGGCGCGGGCATGTTCTTCGTGGGCGGCGTGCCACTGGCTGAACGCTTCGCGCTCCACCGGGTTACCGGAGTCCAGCGATAATTGCCAGGCAATCGCTGCATCCAGCACCTGGGCCGAAACGGGTTTGGAACTGACCAGGCTCATACTGGCTCACCGTACAACGCGATGTAGCACTGACGAATCCCCTGGGCCAGGTATTGCCGGACACGCGGCACCGAGACGCCCAATCGCTCGGCGATTTCGGCATGACCGAGGCCGTCGAGGCGGTTATAGAGAAACGCTGCCCGGGCCTTGCTCGACAGCTGACCCAACAGGCGGTCGATGGCTTTAAGGTCTTCGAGAATCATCTGCTGCTCTTCGACCGACGGTTGTTCGCCTTCGGGGATCAGCATCAGTTCGGCCAGGTAGGCCTGCTCCAGGGCAGCGCGGCGGAAATAGTCGAACAACAGGCCTTTGGCAATCGCTACCAGAAACGCCCGCGGCTCGCGGGGCTCTTTGAGCTCATCGCGGCCCAGCAACCGCACAAAGGTGTCCTGGCTCAGGTCTTCGGCACGTTGCGGGCACGCCACGTTGCGTCGCAGCCACGCCAATAGCCAACCGCGATGGTCGCGATACAACGCACCAACGAGCTCACTTTGGGGGCTTTGAATTGAAGACACGCAGCATCACCGATTGGGAAGTGTTAACTAACGAGAATAGTTCGCGATTGTGGCAGAGGCGGGGAAGGTAAGCAATTGGCGCTGGTCGGGTGGGTGATGACCGTATCTATTCGGCACAGCCTTCTGTAGCAGCTGCCGAAGGCTGCGTCCGGTTGCGCAGCCGCCGCCATTCTGCCGGCAAGCTTGATCGGATGTACTGGGCATTGATGTGACGACCGCTGCGCAGTCGGACGCAGCCTTCGGCAGCTGCTACAGAGGCGTGTGATGGCCGTTAGAAGGAAGGCGCCTGCTGCCGCCGTTTCCACTGACTCAACCGCTGTTGCAGGTTCAACGGGCTATGGATTTGCTGCTGCCGTGCCCGACTGAACAGGATCAGCGCCAACTCAGCGGTAGCCAGCGCATCGGCACTGGCGTTATGCCGCTCGAAGACCTCCAGCTTGAACCAGTCGATCCACTCATCCAGCCCGGCGTCTCGAATGTGAGCTTGGGGGCAAAGCAGCGGGGCGATGTCGGCCACATCCAGAAACGGATGGGTCAGCTTGTAGCCCAAGTGGTCTTTGAGCGCGCGGCCTAGCATGTGCTGATCGAAGGGCGCATGAAACGCCAGCACCGGGCTGTCACCGACGAACTCCATGAATTCGAGCAAGGCCTGCGCCGGGTCACTGCCGGCGGCAATGGCGCTAGGCCCCAGCCCATGAATCAGCACGCTGGGCGCAAGCTTCAGGTTGGCGCATTGCAGCGTGCGTTCGAATTGCTGGCTGAAGTCGATGGCGCCGTCCTCGATCACCACGGCACCGATGGACAACACCCGGTCCTTGTTCAGGTTCAGCCCGGTGGTTTCCAGGTCGAGGACCACCCAGCGTTGCTCGCGCAAGCTGCATTCGCCCAACTCGGGCGCTGCCGGCAACTGTTTGAGACGTTGTTGCCATTCGCCCGTCAGGAGCGGAGTGGCCGGGCGCAACCATGAAAACAGGCTCATAGCTGATACCGCAGGATCAGGCTGCTTTGCAGGCGTTGCGCCTGGCGCAGGGACTCACGCAGGATTCGGCGGTCCAGATGATTGAGGCTGTCCGGGTCAACCCGGTTGGAGTAGGGCAAGTTCTCCCGCGTTTGCAGCTGATGTTGCTGCATGCGGGTTTGCTGAATGAAGTGATACGCCTCTTCATAGGCCGCACCGTCCAGTGGCTGGATGACTTCTTTGGCCACCAGCTGGCGAAAGCGCTCCAGGGTATTGTTGGTCTCGATCCCGTGAGCCAATGCCAACAACCGTGCGCCGTCGACGAAAGGCGTCAGGCCCTGCACCTTCAGGTCCAGCGTGGCTTTTTCACCGTTCTTGCGCGCCAGGACGAACTCACGGAAACGCCCCACCGGCGGACGATTGCGCAAGGCATTCTCGGCCATCATCCTCTGAAACAGTCGGTTATCGCCGACTTGATCGAGAATTGCGCGGCGTAATTGCTCGCACCCTTGCTCGTCGCCCCAGACCACGCGCAAGTCGAAATAGATGCTCGAACCCAGCAGGTTTTCCGGCGTCGCCTCGCGAATAAAAGCTGCAAAGCGCCGCGCCCATTCGGCTCGCGACAAACACAGCTCCGGGTTGCCCGCCATGATGTTGCCCTTGCACAGCGTGAAACCGCAGAGCGCCAGGCTCTGGTTGATCTGATGGGCAATGGGCAACAGCTTGCCGCGAATCTCTGCCGCGTGCGCAGCGTCCCGAGCCTCGAATAAAATGCCGTTGTCCTGATCGGTGTGCAGTGTCTGCTCGCGACGGCCTTCGCTGCCGAAGCACAACCAGCTGAACGGCACACCGGGGTCGCCTTTTTCGGCCAGGGTCAGTTCGATCACCCGGCACACGGTGTGATCGTTGAGCAACGTGATGATGTGGGTGATTTGCGTCGAAGAGGCGCCATGAGCCAGCATGCGTTCGACCAATTGACCGATCTCACCGCGCAGCAGCACCAGGTTTTCCACGCGCTGGGCACTGCGGATGGTCCGTGCCAGGTGCACCAGGTCCACCCGTTGCAGGGAAAACAGATCGCGTTCCGAAACCACGCCGCACAGGCGATGATCTTTCACCAGGCAGACGTGGGCAATGTGCCGCTCGGTCATGGCGATGGCCGCATCGAAAGCGCTGTGGTCCGGCGTCAGGAAAAACGGCGCCTGGGTCATATGCTGCTCGATGGCTTCATTGAAGTCGTTGGTGCCTTGGGCCACGACATGGCGCAGGTCGCGCAGGGTGAAAATCCCCAGGGGGGCTTTATGCTCGTCGACCACCACGATGCTGCCGACTTGTTGCTCGTGCATCAGCGTCACCGCTTCACGCAGCGGCGTCGCCGGGCCGCAGGTCACCGGGTGGCGCATGGCCAATTCGCCCAGGCGCGTATTCAGCGAGTACTGAGTGCCGAGCGTTTCCACGGCTTTTTGCTGGACCTGCTGGTTGACCTGATCCAGCAAACTGCTGACGCCACGCAGGGCGAAGTCGCGAAAAGTGCTGGAAAGCGCGAACAGTTTGATGAACGCCAGCTTGTTCAGCTGCAGGCAGAAGGTGTCTTCGGCGGCAAGGTGTTCGGTGCGGGTCGCACGCTCACCCAGCAGCGCGGCGAGGGGAAAGCACTCGCCGGTGGTGATTTCGAAGGTGGTTTCGGTGCCACCCTTGGCGGTATGCGGGCGCTCACCGACGACGCGGCCTTGTTTGACGATGTAGAAATGTTCAACCGGGCCATCGGCAGGCTTGATGATGCTGTCGCCGGGGGCATAAAAGCGCAGTTGGCATTGCTCAACCAGGTACGCCAGGTGAGCGTGTTCCATCTGATTGAAGGGCGGGAAACGCTGAAGGAATTGCAACGTGCCCTGGATGTTCTGCAACACCGCGGTTTTCCCTGCCTGTGTGAAGGCGTCCGCTTTACTCATAACCATTACCGCAGTCTTTTTTGAATTGTTGTTGTCGGATGACCCTGCCATGGTCGGCCCCTGCGCGCAGAGTGCCCATTGGACGTAAGTCTAGGTAAACCCTGCCGGCGAAGATTTTTCGGAAGTCCCCTACACAATTCGAGGAAGGACCTATCCTTTCCCCTATTGGAAAAATACCCGACGAAGTGCACATTGAAGGCCTGCTTAGCGATGTCTCACCACTGTGCTAGGGAATTGAAATGAACATCTAGAGAAAACCATGTCCGACCACGATATTTTGAGTGACGCTGAGCGCGAGGCGCTGAGTGCCGTCATGCTGGAACCTGATTTGCCGCCGCAGCGGGTGCTGATCGTCGATGACGACAAGGACGCGCGCGAGTTGCTCTCGGAAATTCTGGCGCTGGATGGCATTCGCTGCCTGACCGCGGCCAGTGGTGAAACGGCACTCAAGATGCTGGAGCAGAAACCATTGATCGGCCTGGTGATTACTGACCTGCGTATGGGCCAGGTTGATGGTTTGGAACTGATTCGCCAGGTGCGCGAGTCTGTACGGGCGGCGATGCCGTTCATCATTGTTTCTGGCGATGCCGATGTGAAGGATGCCATTGCGGCAATGCATTTGAGCGTGGTCGACTTCCTGCTCAAACCCATTGACTCCGCCAAGCTGCTGGAGTTGGTCAAGCATGAGTTGGGGATGGATGTGTAACCTTCGATCTCAAACAAAAAGGCCCTGATCTCTCGATCAGGGCCTTTTTTTGTCCGGTGCCGCTTACTTACAGGCCATTGGCTGCCTTGAACTCGCGACGCCGACGGTGCAGAACCGGCTCGGTGTAGCCGTTCGGCTGCTGGGTGCCTTCGACCACGAGTTCGACCGCCGCCTGGAAGGCGATGTTGCTGTCGAAGTTCGGTGCCAGTGGACGGTACAGCGCGTCATTGGCGTTCTGACGGTCAACCACTGGCGCCATGCGCTTGAGGCTTTCCATCACTTGCTCTTGGGTCACGATACCGTGGCGCAGCCAGTTGGCGATGTGCTGGCTGGAAATACGCAGCGTCGCACGGTCTTCCATCAGGCCGACGTCGTTGATATCCGGCACTTTCGAGCAACCGACACCCTGGTCGATCCAGCGCACTACATAACCGAGAATACCCTGGGAATTGTTGTCCAGTTCGTTCTTGATCTGTTCTGCAGTCCACTGTGGATTGACGGCCAGCGGGATGGTCAGGATGTCGTCCACCGAAGCGCGCGCACGTTTGGCCAGTTCAGCCTGACGGGCGAACACGTCGACCTTGTGGTAGTGCAACGCGTGCAGTGCCGCAGCGGTCGGCGATGGAACCCAGGCGGTGTTGGCGCCGGCCAGCGGGTGAGCGATTTTCTGTTCGAGCATCGCCGCCATCAGGTCGGGCATCGCCCACATGCCTTTGCCGATCTGCGCGCGACCTTGCAGGCCAGTACTCAAACCGATATCGACGTTCCAGTTTTCGTAGGCGCCGATCCACTTCTCGGCCTTCATGTCAGCCTTGCGAACCATCGGCCCGGCTTCCATGGAGGTGTGGATTTCATCGCCCGTGCGGTCGAGGAAACCGGTGTTGATGAACACTACACGCTCGCTCGCCGCCTTGATGCAGGCCTTGAGGTTGACCGTGGTGCGGCGTTCCTCGTCCATGATCCCGACTTTCAACGTGTTGCGCGCCAGACCGAGGACTTCTTCGATACGACCGAACAGCTCGTTGGTGAACGCGGCTTCTTCCGGGCCGTGCATTTTTGGCTTCACGATATAGACCGAGCCAGTCCGGCTGTTCTTGCGCGAGCTGTTGCCGTTGAGGCTGTGAATCGCCGCGAGGCTGGTCACCAGACCGTCGAGAATGCCTTCCGGCACTTCGTTGCCGTCTTTATCGACGATGGCGTCGATGGTCATCAAGTGACCCACGTTACGCACGAACAACAGCGAACGACCGTGCAGGCTCAGTTCCTTGCCATCGACACCGGTGTAGGTGCGGTCGGCGTTCATGGTGCGGTTAAAAGTCTGACCGCCCTTGGCGACTTCTTCCGACAGGTCGCCCTTCATCAGGCCGAGCCAGTTGCGGTAGATCACCACTTTGTCATCGGCATCGACGGCGGCGACGGAGTCTTCGCAGTCCATGATCGTGGTCAGCGCGGCTTCCATCAGGATGTCTTTGACGCCGGCTGCGTCGGTCTGGCCGACCGGGGTGCTGGCATCGACCTGGATTTCGAAGTGCAGACCGTTGTTTTTCAGCAGAATCGCGGTGGGCGCGGCAGCATCGCCGTGGAAACCGATCAGCTGGGCATCGTTACGCAGGCCGGTGTTGCTGCCACCTTTGAGGGCGATCAACAGTTTGCCCTCAACGATCTTGTAACCGGTGGAATCGACATGGGAACCGGCAGCCAATGGCGCGGCGTCGTCGAGGAAGGCGCGGGCGAAGGCAATGACCTTGTCGCCACGAACCTTGTTGTAGCCTTTGCCTTTTTCCGCGCCGTCAGCTTCGCTGATGGCGTCGGTGCCGTAGAGCGCGTCGTACAGCGAACCCCAGCGGGCGTTCGAGGCGTTGAGCGCGAAACGGGCATTCATGACCGGGACCACGAGCTGCGGGCCGGCCATGCGGGCGATTTCGTCATCGACGTTTTGCGTCGTTGCCTGGAAATCGGCCGCTTCTGGCAGCAGATAACCGATGTCTTGCAGGAAGGCTTTATAAGCCACGGCATCGTGCGCCTGACCGGCACGGGATTGGTGCCAGCCATCGATACGAGCCTGGAAATCATCGCGTTTGGCGAGTAGGGCTTTGTTCTTCGGCGCCAGGTCATGAATGACCTTGTCGGCACCGGCCCAGAACTTATCGGCGGTGAGGCCGGTACCGGGAATGGCTTCGTTGTTCACGAAGTCGAACAGGACTTTGGCGACCTGCAGGCCACCGACTTGAACGTGTTCAGTCATTGCTTGCCTCACTCTGCTCAGCTATTTCGCTTTTCAGCTCTTCAATTTAACAATGAAGCCTCTGGCCATTTAAACCACAAACCCTTGCGCCAGTACATGCCCTTGCGGACGGCTGGGTTCGGTCCAATCAACGGCTTTGAGGCCTTGCTGACGGGGCTTTCAGGGTTGCGAGTGTGCCTGTGGCAGACATCGATCCAACGTTATGTAGTGCGCGCTGCGGCATACTACATGATGAATTGCGCTTGTGAAAATTAGACTAATTACGTCGTTCTGCGACCCCATGACGCATTGCAGTCACGGTGTGGTGCTGGATGTTCTCAAAAAACCATAAGATTGTTCCAGTTAAATATAAAAAGTTGTACACGATTTGTGGTTTTCAGTTCATTCAGCGGTGCCTTCAATCGCGGGCAAGCCCGCTCCCACAGGGACTGCGCATGACGCTGTGGGAGCGGGCTTGCCCGCGATAAGGTCAGTCGATACACCATTGATTCTGGATCTGGCCAACCCTTGCCTATACTTGGTTTTCCATAACAAAAGTCATGACAAGAGGGCTGCGCCATGGACCACCTCGTACTCACAGTATTCGCTCCGGACAAGCCTGGGCAGGTCGAGCGCATCGCCCAGTGCATTGCCGAACACGGGGGCAACTGGCTGGAAAGCCGCATGTCGCGCATGGCAGGACAGTTCGCCGGGATTCTTCGAGTGGGCGTGCCGGCCGAGGCCTACGATGAACTGGTGGATGCCTTGCAAGCGTTGTCTGCCCAAGGCATTCGTGTACTGATTGCCGAAAGTGGCATCGAGCAGTCCTGCACCTGGAAACCCATTGCGATGGAATTGGTGGGCAATGATCGTCCGGGCATCGTTCGCGACATCACGCGTCTGTTGAGCGAGCAGGGGGTGAACCTGGAACGGCTAGTGACCGAAGTGAGGCCGGCACCGATGAGCAGCGAGCCGTTGTTTCACGCTGAAGCGATTCTCGCGGTGCCGCTGACATTGTCGCTGGACGTGTTGCAGTCGCGCCTGGAAACCCTGGCGGACGATTTGATGGTTGAACTGGTGCTGCGCAGTGAGCCCTGAGCGGGTTATCCGGGAAGGTTATCCAAGTTAAACGTGCACCCACCTGTGGATAACCTGTAGAGACAGCCCGCTAGCCCACGCCGGCCGGGCTTCTTCAGTATCTGATCAAAAAACCATCAGTTTCAACGAGTTGCACACAAACGGCGGGGATCACGCTGTGGATAACCTTGGGAAGGATCGATGCAGGCCACAAGGGCCGTGGCCTGCAGAGGTTTGTGTGTTTTTTGATCAGCTGCGGCGGCGCAAACTTATCCACGCATCGACGCTATAAACCGCAAGACCTGCCCAGATAAAGATGAACGCGACCAGCGTGCTGGATGACAAGTGTTCGCCAAACAGCAGAACGGCTTGCAACAGCACCAGTGTCGGCGCCAGGTATTGGAGAAATCCTAACGTCGTGTAAGGCAAATGCCGTGCGGCGGCGTTGAAACACACCAGCGGCACGAGCGTGACCGGGCCGGCGGCGACCAGCCACCAGGCTTCAGAGGTGGTCCAGAACTCGGGTTGGGCGCTGGCTGCCGTCGGGTTGAACAGCAACCACGCAACAGCAATCGGCACCAGCATCCAGGTTTCCACCACCAGACCGGGCAATGCCTTGACCGGCGCCTGCTTACGGATCAATCCGTAGAACCCGAACGTCAGCGCCAACACCAGCGACACCCAGGGCAGGCTGCCGACTTGCCACACCTGCTGCGCCACGCCAACCGCCGCCAAACCCACGGCCAGCCACTGCATGCGCCGTAGCCGTTCGCCGAGGATCAACATCCCCAGCAACACGTTCACCAGCGGGTTGATGTAGTAACCGAGGCTGGCCTCGAGCATCCGCCCGTTGTTCACCGACCACACGTAGGTCAGCCAGTTGGCCGCAATCAGCGTGCCACTGAGGGCGAGGATCGCCAGGCGTTTGGGGTTGTCTCGCAGTTCGCGCCACCAGCCGGGATGTTTCCAGACCATCAGCAATAAGGCACCGAACAGCGCGGACCACAGCACGCGATGGATGATGATTTCCACGGCGGGCACGTTGGCAATGGCTTTGAAGTAGAGCGGGAAAAGTCCCCAAATGATGTAGGCACTCAGGCCCAGAATGTACCCGCGACGCGGGTTGGCAGCTTGCATGCAGAATCCTTGCTTAGGCAGCTAACAAAGAGGGATTCTACGAATGTCCTGCCTGAATAGGTTGGGCAATTGTGAACACTCAACCCTGTGGGAGCGAGCTTGCTCGCGATGGCGGCGATTCAATCAGCACATCAGTGACTGATGGATTGCTATCGCGAGCAAGCTCGCACAGGGTTTCTAGGTGGGTCAGAAAAGTTTAAGGGGTTCTTCGTTCAGGGCTGCGAGTTGCTCGCGCAATGCCAGCACCTGGTCGCCCCAATACCGCTCGCTGCCAAACCACGGAAAGCTGTGCGGGAACGCCGGGTCGTCCCAGCGACGGGCGAGCCAGGCGCTGTAGTGCATCAGGCGCAGCGCGCGCAGCGGCTCGATCAACGCCAGTTCCCGAGGATCAAAGTCGTGAAACTCGTTGTAGCCGTCCATCAGTTCCGACAGCTGCCCGAGGCATTCCTGGCGGTCACCGGCCAGCATCATCCAGATGTCTTGCACCGCCGGGCCCATGCGGCAGTCATCGAGGTCGACGATGTGGAACATTT
Organism: Pseudomonas sp. C9; assembly: GCF_002000165.1. Classification (NCBI taxonomy): domain Bacteria; kingdom Pseudomonadati; phylum Pseudomonadota; class Gammaproteobacteria; order Pseudomonadales; family Pseudomonadaceae; genus Pseudomonas; species Pseudomonas sp. C9. The sequence goes on from NZ_MPAK01000001.1 coordinate 3,100,671, forward strand.
CGTCGCGGCACATCATGTTGCCGGGGTGGCAATCACCGTGCATGCGAATGTTCTGGTGCGGCGTGTTGCTGTAAGCATCTTCCACACGCTTGAGCAGGTCGCGGGCCACCGATTCGTAGGCCGGCAGCAAACTCTTGGGGATGAAATTGCCTTCGAGCAAGGTGGTCAGCGAGTCGTGGCCGAAGTTCTTCACACCCAGCGCTTCACGGTGATCGAACGGTTTGGTTGTGCCGACGGCGTGCAGGCGACCGAGCAACTGACCCAGGCGATAGAGTTGATCGAGATTGCCCGGCTCCGGCGCGCGGCCACCACGGCGCGGGAACAGGGTGAAACGAAAGCCGTTGTGCTCGTGCAGGCTGGCGCCGTTGTGAATCATCGGTGCGACCACCGGTACGTCGCATTCGGCGAGTTCGAAGGTGAACTGGTGCTCTTCGAGAATCGCTTCGTTGGTCCAGCGCTGCGGACGGTAGAACTTGGCGATCAGCGGTTCGCCATCTTCGATGCCGACCTGATAGACACGGTTCTCGTAACTGTTGAGCGCCAGAATGCGCGCGTCACTGAGAAAGCCAATACTTTCGACGGCATCGAGCACGAGGTCTGGGGTGAGGGTTGCAAACGGGTGGGCCATGCTGACTCCTGCGCGCAGCAGGCTGCCGCGTCCGGCCAAGCATGGTAGCGCAGACGGCGGGGCTTTAGTGGTTGGGGTTGAGATGTGTAGCGTCTGGACCGGCGCCTTCGCGGGCAAGCCCGCTCCCACATTGGCCTGTGGTGCTCACACTATTTGTGACACACCCTCGATCAAGTGTGGGAGCGGGCTTGCTCGCGAAGAGGGCGGATCAGGCGCCGACGATCCCGCCATCTTCCCGGGAAATGGCCATCACTGAAGACCGCGGTTTGCCATTGGACAAATGCTCCGGGAATGTCGAACCGCCATTTTCCCCCGGATGCTGAATGCCGACAAACAAGGTCTTTTGATCCGGTGAGAAGCTGATCCCGGTGACTTCGCAGCCAATCGGCCCGACCATGAAGCGGCGAATCTCCCCGGTCACCGGGTCGGCACACAGCATCTGGTTGTTGCCCATGCCGGCAAAGTCACCGGCATTGCTCGAATCGCCGTCGGTGAGAATCCACAAGCGTCCAGCTTTGTCGAACCCCAGGCCATCCGGGCTATTGAACATGTTCTGCGGCGTGATGTTCGACGATCCGCCCTTCGGCGTGCCGGCATGAACACCCGGATTGCCGGCGACCACAAACAGGTCCCAGGCAAAGCTATTGGCGGCATGATCGTCGCGGTCGGTGCGCCAGCGCAGGATCTGCCCGTACACGTTCTTCTCACGCGGGTTCGGTCCGCCCACCGGCTGACCGTCCTCTCCGCGTTTGGCGTTGTTGGTCAGGGTGCAATAGACCTGGCCATCCTTGGGGCTTACGACGATCCATTCCGGGCGGTCCATGCGCGTGGCTTTCACCACACTGGCGGCGAGGCGTGCGTGGATCAGCACCTCGGCCTGGCCGGCGAAGCCGCTGCTGGCGTCGATACCGTTTTTGCCGTGGGTCAGCTCGACCCATTCGCCCTGGCCCTTCGGGTGATCGGCATTGCCGTCGCCGGCGTCGAAGCGCGCGACGTACAGCGTGCCGTGATCCAGCAGGTCGCGGTTGGCCTTGGGGTTTTTGTGGTTGATCTTGTCGCGGCTGACGAACTTGTAGATGAACTCGCCGCGTTCGTCGTCGCCCATGTACACCACGGCGCGGCCGTCATGGGTTTCAGCCAGCGCGGCGTTCTCATGCTTGAAGCGGCCCAAGGCCGTGCGCTTGACCGGCGTCGATTGCGGATCGAACGGGTCAATCTCCACCACCCAGCCGTGACGATTGAGTTCGTTCGGGTTTTTCGCCAGGTCGAAACGCGCGTCGTGCGGGTGCCAGTTGATCTCTTTGCTGGTCGCCACCGCGCCGTAGCGTTTCTGCGCGGCGTCGAATTTTTGCTCGGCATTGCTGCTGCCGAAGCAGTCGGTGAAGTTTTCTTCACAGGTCAGGTACGTGCCCCACGGCGTCTTGCCGTTGGCGCAGTTCTGAAAGGTGCCAAGGACATTTTTGCCCTGTGGGTCGGCGCTGGTTTTCAGCAGTTCATGGCCAGCGGCCGGGCCACTCAGTGTGATCGGTGCGTTACCGTGAATGCGTCGGTTGTAGCGCGAGCCCTGGACGAATTGCCATTGGCCGTTCTTGCGCTGCACTTCGATCACCGACACGCCTTCGCAGGCCAGCGCCTTGCGCACTTCTTCGGCCGATTGTGGCATGCCGCCGTGCGCGTAGAGGTAGCGATAGTTGGTGTATTCGTTGTTGATTGCCATCAGCGCCCGGTCTTTCTCACCGGGAAACTCGAACAGGCTCATGCCGTCATTGTTGTCGCCGAACTGGAGTTCCTGCTGTTCGGCCGTGCCATTGCCACTGGGGTCGAAGGCCGGGCCGTTTTTGTGCAGGGGCTGGCCCCAACTGATCAGCACCGAGGATTTGTAACCCGCGGGAAGGGTGATGGCGTCGCTGGTGGCGGCGGGGATGCTGTCAAAGCCCAACAGTTTGCTGGTGCCTGCGCTGACGCTCGCGGCCAGCACGCTACGGCTCAGCAGGTTGCCACCGAGGAACATCGCCGCACCGCAGAGGGCTCCGGCGCTGATGAAACCACGACGGCTGAGGCCGACCATTTTTTCGAGGTCGGTGGATTGGCTTTCTTCTAATAGGCTCACATCAGGCTCCCTGCGGGTTTTTGCAGTCACCTTAATGAGCCTCCGTGACGTTTTTGTTTCAGAGCGGAGTGCCCAACAGGATATTGGACGGCGAACATTGCACCCGTACCGGTTTGTCGATGGCAAGCCCCAGGGTTCTCAAGTGCAGCGGTTCGGCCAGCGCGCACAGCGTATGGCCATTAGGCAGGCCGATGCGCACTTCGCTGGGGCCGTCTTCGGCGTCGAGAATTTCTTCGATAATGCCGTTCAAGCAGTTGTTGCCGGGTGTTTCCTGCTGGTCGATGCCCAGCAGGTCCAGCCAACCGGCCTTGATCAATGCGACCACCTCGGTGCCGATTTCCAACTCCAGGCGCAGGGTGCTGTCGTGGGTAATCTGCGCATCAATGTTCAAGCCTTCGGCCAATTCAAGACGGATCAGGTCATTGCGCCCCTGAGCTTCGATCTCCACAACCTTGCCATGCAGTTGATTACGCGCGCTGGTCCTGAGCATCAGGCGGCCGAGCAAGTCCAGATCGCTGGCGTCTTCGGCCGCCTCCAGCACTTGGGCCTGCAGGGCTTGCAGCTTTTGGTAAAGGCGCAACACACGCAGGCCTTCGCTGGAGAGTTTGGCGCCCCCGCCGCCTTTGCCACCGACACTGCGCTCCACCAGCGGCTTCTGCGCCAGGTTGTTCAGTTCGTCGATCGCATCCCATGCGGCCTTGTAGCTCAGGCCCGCACTTTTCGCGGCACGGGTGATCGAGCCTTGTTCGGCGATGTGTTGCAGCAACGCAATGCGCTGCGGACGACGGACAATGTGCTGGGACAACAAGGTTGGCAAGGACATGGCAAGGCGCTTTGGGCTGTGACGATTGGAAAGACGTTGGCCGCTTGGGGCGCGGGAGTCAAGTCAGGCCACGTCGCCAGGTTTGGGTGTTCGGGCCAGGCAGTAGACATCAACCCGTGCGGCGCCAGCCTCCATTAACAACCGGGCGAGGGCTTGCGCCGTCGCACCGGTGGTCAGCACGTCGTCCACCAAGGCCAGATGACGGCCCTTGATGTGCGCGCCGGGTGTCAGGGCGAAGGCATGGCGAAGGTTCTTTTTGCGGGCATCGGCATTCAAATCCTGCTGCGCGCTGGTGTCTTGAATCCGCAACAGCAGCGTTTCGTCGCAAGGGATGTCGAGGTTGGCGCCGAGCCAGCGGGCGAGCATCGCGGCTTGATTGAAGCCCCGTTGACGCAAGCGTTTAGTGGCCAGCGGCACGGGGACGAGCGCGTCAGGTCGATTCAGGTCTTCATCGAAGCGATGTTGCAGGAACTGCGCGAGAAGTTCGCCGAGCAGGCGGCCGAATGGCCACTTTGCCGAGTGCTTGAAGCGTGTGATCAACGTGTCCAGCGGAAAGCTGTAAGTCCAGGGTGTGGCCACTCGCTCGAAGGCGGGCGGGTGTTCCTGGCACTGGCGGCAAGTCAGCCCGGCGCCGGTCAAGGGCAGGGCACAGGTTTGGCAGTGATCGCCAAGCCAGGGCAGTTCCGTTTCGCAGGCCATACAGATCGGGATGTGTTCATCGGCCGGTTCAGCGCAGAGCAAACAGCGCTGGTTGTTTTTTAACCAGATGTAAACCGGCCCTTCGTAACGTGGTTGACAGCGCATGAGTCTTCCTTAAATATGCCGAACATCCGTGTCGCGTCTGTGGGTATTCCGTCCCCAGTCGCTTGCCAAGCATAAAACAAAGGAAACGCCCATGAGCGCCAGCACCACTGCAACCCTGCGTCATGACTGGTCTTTGGCCGAAGTCAAAGCACTCTTCGTTCAGCCATTCAATGACCTGTTGTTCCAGGCGCAGACGGTGCACCGCGCGCATTTCGACGCCAACCGCGTCCAGGTTTCCACGCTGCTGTCGATCAAGACCGGCGCCTGCCCTGAAGATTGCAAATATTGCCCGCAATCCGGTCACTACAACACCGGCCTGGAAAAAGAAAAGTTGATGGAAGTGCAGAAGGTCCTCGAAGAGGCCGCTCGCGCCAAGGCCATCGGGTCGACCCGTTTCTGCATGGGCGCGGCGTGGAAGCATCCGTCGGCCAAAGACATGCCTTACGTGCTGAAGATGGTCGAAGGTGTGAAAGCCCTGGGCCTGGAAACCTGCATGACCCTGGGTCGCCTGGATCAGGACCAGACCGAAGCGCTGGCCAAGGCCGGCCTCGACTACTACAACCACAACCTCGACACCTCGCCGGAGTTCTACGGCAGCATCATCACCACCCGCACCTACGGCGAGCGCCTGCAAACCCTGGCCTACGTGCGTGATTCGGGGATGAAGATTTGCTCGGGCGGCATCCTCGGCATGGGTGAGTCCCTTGATGACCGCGCCAACCTGCTGATCCAGCTGGCCAACCTGCCAGAGCATCCGGAATCGGTGCCGATCAACATGCTGGTGAAAGTCGCCGGGACGCCGCTGGAAAATGCGGAAGACGTCGACCCGTTCGATTTCATCCGCATGCTCGCCGTCGCCCGCATCCTGATGCCGCAATCCCACGTGCGTTTGTCCGCTGGCCGCGAAGCGATGAACGAGCAGATGCAGGCCCTGGCGTTCTTCGCTGGCGCCAACTCGATTTTCTACGGCGAAAAACTGCTGACCACTGCCAACCCGCAAGCCGACAAGGACATGCAACTGTTCTCGCGCCTGGGGATTCTGCCGGAAGCGCGCGAAGAACACGCCGACGAGGTGCATCAAGCCGCCATCGAGCAAGCGCTGGTTGAGCAGAAGAGCAGCGAGCAGTTTTACAACGCAGCTGTTTAAGTCCTTTGCCTTGTAGGAGCAAGGCTTGCCCGCGATGAAAACGCCTCGGTCGGCCTGAATGACTGCGGCGCTCTTATCGCGAGCAAGCTTTGCTCCTACAGGGGCTGTACCCCATTCCTACTCGCGAGGCCTGCATGTCTTTCGATCTCGCCGCACGCCTTGCTGCCCGTCGTGCCGAAAACCTCTACCGCCAGCGCCCGCTACTCGAAAGCCCTCAAGGCCCGGAAGTGGTGGTCGATGGTCAACCGTTGCTCGCGTTCTGTAACAACGACTACTTGGGCCTGGCCAATCACCCGCAAGTGATCGAAGCCTGGCGCGCCGGTGCGGCTCGTTGGGGCGTCGGTGGCGGGGCGTCGCACTTGGTGATCGGCCACAGCACGCCGCATCACGCGCTGGAGGAGGCCTTGGCTGACCTGACCGGCCGTCCGCGTGCGTTGTTGTTCACCACCGGTTACATGGCCAATCTCGGTGCAGTCACGGCCTTGGTCGGGGCGGGCGATACGGTGCTGGAGGATCGGCTCAATCACGCCTCGTTGCTGGATGCCGGTTTGCTGTCCGGCGCGCGCTTCAACCGCTATCTGCACAACGACGCTGTCAGTCTGGCCAAGCGGCTGGAGAAGGCCACCGGTAATACGCTGGTGGTCACCGACGGTGTATTCAGCATGGACGGCGACATCGCCAATCTGCCGGCGCTGGCGCTCGAAGCCAAGGCCAAAGGCGCCTGGCTGATGGTCGATGACGCGCACGGGTTCGGGCCGCTAGGCGCCAATGGCGGTGGGATCGTCGAGCATTTTGGCCTGAGTCAGGAAGAGGTACCGGTTCTGGTCGGCACGTTGGGCAAGGCATTCGGCACGGCCGGGGCCTTTGTTGCTGGCAGTGACGAGTTGATCGAAAGCCTGATCCAGTTCGCCCGACCCTACATTTACACCACCAGCCAGCCACCGGCGCTGGCCTGCGCGACGCTGAAAAGCCTCGAACTGCTGCGCACTGAACACTGGCGGCGTGAGCATCTGAAGGTGCTGATTCGTCAGTTCCGCCAGGGTGCCGAGCAGATTGGCCTGGAACTGATGGACAGTTTCACGCCGATCCAGCCGATCATGATCGGCGATGCCGGGCGTGCGGTACGGCTGTCGCAGATGTTGCGCGAGCGCGGTCTGATGGTGACCGCGATCCGTCCGCCGACCGTGCCGGCTGGCAGCGCCCGCTTGCGGGTGACCCTGACCGCCGCTCATAGCGAGGCACAGGTGCAGCGCTTGTTGAATGGACTGGCCGATTGTTTTGCACTTTTGAAATCGGAGCCAAGCCATGCGTGACCGACTGATTCTGCTGCCCGGATGGGGCCTCGGGATTTCGCCGCTGGAACCCTTGGCGGCAGCCTTGCGTGGGCTGGATGAGCATCTGCGGGTCGAGATCGAGCCGTTGCCGGAACTGGAATCGAGTGATCTTGACGAGTGGCTCGATGAGCTGGATTCGACCGTGCCGCAAGACGCCTGGCTCGCAGGCTGGTCCTTGGGTGGCATGCTCGCGGCGGAGCTGGCGGCGCGTCGAGGCGATCGCTGCTGCGGTTTACTGACGCTGGCGAGCAATCCTTCGTTTGTTGCCCATGAGCAATGGCCGAGCGCGATGCCCGCCGAGACGTTCGAGGCGTTTCTGGCCGGCTGCCAGGCAGATCCACGCCTGACGTTGAAACGGTTTACGTTGCTGTGTGCGCAAGGCGCGCAAGACCCTCGCGGTCTTTCCCGGTTACTGCTCGGTGGTGCGCCGCATTCCACTGCTTCGGTTTTGGCGGCCGGTCTGGAAGTCCTTGCACAACTGGATACTCGCCAGGCTTTGCAGGCATATCGCGGTCCACAATTTCATTTGTTCGCCGGCCTCGACGGCCTGGTTCCGGCCGAAGCCGCAGGGGATTTGCTGACGCTGCTGCCGGATGTCGAAATTGGTCTGATTGAACAGGCCAGTCATGCGTTTCTTCTGGAAGACCCCCACGGTGTGGCGGGGGCGATTCAGGCCTTTTTGCACGAGTCCGGTGATGACTGATTTATCCCTTCCCAATCTGCCCGGCGGTTTGCCTGACAAGCGCCAGGTGGCAGCGTCCTTTTCTCGCGCGGCAGCGAGCTATGACAGCGTGGCCGAATTGCAACGCGATGTTGGTAGCCAGTTGTTGAGTCGCTTGCCGGGTGATTTTGTCCCGGGTCGCTGGCTGGACCTGGGCTGCGGCACCGGTTATTTCAGTCGTGCGTTGAGCGAGCGTTTTCCGGCCGGTCAGGGTGTCGCCCTCGACATTGCCGAAGGCATGCTCAATCACGCGCGGCCATTGGGTGGGGCGACCCATTTCATCGCGGGCGATGCCGAGCGCTTGCCGCTCCAGGATTCGACCTGCGATTTGATCTTCTCCAGTCTTGCCGTGCAGTGGTGCGCTGATTTTGAGTCGGTGCTTCGCGAGGCGCACCGGGTGCTGAAACCAGGGGGTATTTTCGCGTTTGCTAGTCTTTGTGTAGGGACGTTGTTTGAACTGCGTGACAGCTGGCGTCAGGTCGATGGCATGGTCCACGTCAATCGCTTCCGCGAGTTGGGTGTTTATCAGCAGTTGTGTGCTGCCAGTGGCTTGAAGACTGTCAGCCTGCAAACGCGTCCTCATGTATTGCATTACCCGGATGTGCGCAGCCTGACCCATGAACTGAAGGCATTGGGTGCGCACAACTTGAACCCAGGGCGGCCGGGTGGTTTGACTGGCCGTGCGCGGATCCTCGGTTTGATCGAGGCGTATGAGCAATTTCGCCAGGCCGAAGGTTTGCCGGCGACTTACCAGGTGGTCTACGCCGTGTTGGAGAAACCTTTATGAGCGCAGCCTATTTCATCACCGGCACTGACACTGACGTTGGCAAGACCACCGTTGCTGCGGGTTTGTTGCATGCCGCGCGATCCGCGGGCCTGAGCACGGCAGCGGGCAAGCCGGTTGCCTCTGGCTGCGACGTGACGCCCAAGGGGTTGCGTAATGCCGATGCGTTGGCGTTGTTGGCCGAGTGTTCGTTGCCGTTGACGTATGCCCAGGTCAATCCACTCGCGTTCGAGCCGGCCATCGCTCCACACCTGGCCGCACGGGAGGCCGGCGTGGCATTGACCGTGCAGTCGCTGTTGACGCCCATGCGCGAGATTCTCGATATGCAGGCGGATTTCACCCTGATCGAAGGGGCGGGCGGCTGGCGCGTGCCGTTGGCGGATCAGGACAATCTGTCTGACCTGGCGATGGCGCTGGGTTTGCCGGTCATTCTGGTGGTCGGTGTGCGGCTGGGTTGCATCAACCATGCGCTGTTGACGGCCGAGGCGATTGCTCAGGATGGGTTGCAGCTGGCGGGTTGGGTGGCCAATATCATCGATCCGAAAACCTCACGGTTGGAGGAAAACCTCGCCACGCTCGCCGAGCGGATTCCCGCGCCCTGCCTGGGGCGAGTACCGAGGCTCAAGTCGATCACGGCTGAATCCGTGGCGGAACATTTGCAACTGGATCTGCTGGACTAGGTTTTACCTATGACAAGGCACTGTGCCATTAGTGTTTTTGTCGGGCCTTTTGCCATCAGGTCTGGTTCAATGGCCACCATTGATCCCTTGCAGGACGAGTTCTCCCATGGAAATCTCAGGTAACACCGCTTTTTATGCTGGTCTGAGCACTATTCAGACAGGGCAGAACCGCGTCGATCAAGCTTCCGGGCAGATCGCCAGCAACACCATTGAGCGTTCGGTTACCAGCCAGTCCTCCGAGGCTCAGGTTGATCGTCTGCGTTCGGTTGATCGCAGCCAGCAATCTGACCTGGCCAGCAACGTAATCGATCTGGCCCAAGGCAAATTTCAGGTTGAAGCGGGCGCCAAAGTCGCCAAGGCTTCGGACGAAATGCTCGGCACGTTGATCGATACATTCGCTTGATTCCCCGCTGAATCCGCTTCATCGACGCCGCGATTTTTCGCGGCGTTTTTCTGCGTAAGTCCTTCTCGCTCAACTAATCTTTTCTACACGCCGCGGTGTTTATTCAGCGCTCGTACGCTGCTGCGTGTCCGGCAGATCGGTGAGGTGATGACGAACGGCCAAAGATCGACGCTTGACAAGAATTAGGCGTAAACGTATGTTTCAAACAACTGTTTGACCGTCACAACAAATCAACACGGTCGTTCATTCCCGGTTACATCAGCAGAGGTTTATCGCTATGCCTGACTACAAGGCCCCCTTGCGTGATATTCGCTTCGTTCGTGACGAATTGCTCGGCTACGAAGCGCACTATCAGAGCCTTCCGGCTTGCGCAGACGCAACTCCGGACATGGTTGACGCCATTCTCGAAGAAGGCGCCAAGTTTTGTGAGCAGGTACTGGCGCCGCTGAACCGCGTGGGCGATACCGAAGGCTGCACCTGGAGCGAGTCCGGCGTTAAAACCCCGACTGGCTTCAAAGAAGCCTACAAACAATTCGTCGAAGGCGGCTGGCCTAGCCTGGCCCACGACGTAGAGCACGGTGGCCAAGGCCTGCCAGAGTCTCTGGGTCTGGCTGTGAGCGAAATGGTTGGCGAAGCCAACTGGTCGTGGGGCATGTACCCAGGCCTGTCGCACGGCGCGATGAACACCATTTCCGAACACGGCACGCCTGAGCAACAAGACGCGTACCTGACCAAACTGGTTTCCGGTGAGTGGACCGGCACTATGTGCCTGACCGAACCGCATTGCGGCACCGACCTGGGCATGTTGCGCACCAAGGCCGAACCTCAGGCCGACGGTTCCTACAAAGTCTCCGGCACCAAGATCTTCATCTCGGCCGGTGAACACGACATGGCCGACAACATCGTCCACATCGTACTGGCCCGCCTGCCGGATGCACCGGCTGGCACCAAAGGTATCTCGCTGTTCATCGTTCCAAAGTTCATGCCGAACGCAGACGGTTCGATCGGCGCACGCAACGCAGTGAGCTGTGGTTCCCTGGAACACAAGATGGGCATCCACGGTAACGCCACTTGCGTGATGAACTTCGACGCGGCCACCGGTTTCCTGATCGGCCCGGCGAACAAAGGCCTGAACTGCATGTTCACCTTCATGAACACCGCACGCCTGGGCACCGCGCTGCAAGGTCTGGCTCACGCCGAAATCGGCTTCCAGGGCGGCTTGAAATACGCTCGCGATCGTCTGCAAATGCGTTCGCTGACTGGCCCGAAAGCGCCGGACAAGGCTGCCGACCCGATCATCGTTCACCCAGATGTACGTCGCATGCTGTTGACCATGAAGGCATTCGCCGAAGGCAACCGCGCGATGGTTTACTTCACCGCCAAGCAAGTCGACATCGTCAAGTACGGCGTGGATGAAGAAGAGAAGAAGAAAGCCGACGCACTGCTGGCCTTCATGACCCCAATCGCCAAAGCGTTCATGACCGAAGTCGGTTTTGAATCCGCTAACCATGGCGTGCAAATCTACGGCGGCCACGGCTTCATCGCCGAGTGGGGCATGGAGCAGAACGTTCGCGACAGCCGCATTTCGATGCTGTACGAAGGCACCACCGGTATCCAGGCACTCGACCTGCTGGGCCGCAAAGTGTTGATGACGCAAGGCGAGGCCCTGAAAGGCTTCACCAAAATCGTCCACAAGTTCTGCCAGACCAACGAAGGCAACGAAGCGGTTCAAGAGTTCGTCGCACCACTGGCTGCACTGAACAAAGAATGGGGCGAGCTGACCATGAAGGTCGGTATGGCGGCCATGAAGGATCGCGAAGAAGTCGGCGCGGCCTCCGTGGACTACCTGATGTACTCCGGTTACGCCTGCCTGGCCTACTTCTGGGCTGACATGGCGCGTCTGGCTGCCGAGAAACTGGCTGCCGGTACTTCCGAAGAGGCGTTCTACACCGCCAAGCTGCAGACTGCGCGCTTCTACTTCCAGCGCATCCTGCCGCGTACCCGCACTCACGTTGTCACCATGCTGTCGGGCGCTAACAACCTGATGGACATGAAAGAAGAGAACTTCGATCTGGGCTACTAAGGCCTAAACGCAGTCCTTAAAAAAACCGCCGCTCCGAAAGGGGCGGCGGTTTTTTTTGCGTTGAGGTCAGGCCTTGATCACCATGGTGTCGGATCCAGGGGGCCGACGCCAGTCGGGGTGCTCACGCCTTCGCCGTTACGTATGAACGGCAGATGCCAGAAGTCGTTAGGCACCACAGGATCGCCAGGCTTGACGCCTTCCGGAAAGATGAACTCAAACACCGGCGCCACATACTGTCCGGCAATCAGTCCATTGGCGACGGTCAGCCTGCCCGCATTCTGGATGCAACTGTCCACGGCGGTCTGGGATAAGCTCTGCTGTGGAACGCAAAGTGACCGCGCAACGACGCGCAAGGTACGTGTTGGCTGGCTAAGTAGCCCTGCGGGCGATTTGGTCGCACGTAATCTGGCGCGTTGTGGCTGAGGACCCGTGTTCTGTGTGGTAATACCACCCGAGGCTCCCAGGCAACTGGCCGCAAGGCCCAGCGCAGGGTTGCATTCACCCGTCATCTCATAGGGTGTAACCCAGCGATTGGTTTGCACACCTGTCGATGGATTGACATCTATCAGATAGATGTCGACCGGGGTCTTGATATCGGTGGTCGAGGCTTCAAGGAAAATCCGGTCCTGCGTCTCCTGGGCTACTCCGCTGATGGCTGTTGCAGCCGGGTCGGCCGTACCGATGCCAAACTCCCCGATAGCCATGTAGCTGGGCTGCGAACCAGGCTGAGTGTAGATCCCGACATTCGCCTCGATCGTGTGTGCAGAGACGAAGTCCGGGGCTCCCGTTGTGGCTGACTTGAACAAAGTACCGGACCAGCTGATGAAGTCGCCGACTTCGAAGGGGGCCTGTTGAGTCGGATCGGGGTCCGTCGCCGTGCGTGTAGCATCGCTGAATCTCTTCATGACGTACTGGCTGCAATAGACCTGCCCCACCGCTGGCCCTGAGAGTTCCCCACTGGCCGGAGGCGCAACACCGGCCTGGCTGAAATTGCGGCAGTTGTTGGTCGTGGTCGGGGTGACCACTTTTGGCCGGTTTTTCTGTGGGCAGAGCGCATCGTCCCCGGAAATCGTGCGCGGCACGCACATCGGGTAGCCGGTGGCGGCATGGATGGTCGGGTTGGCATCATCGACGGAGAAGCGTGGGTCGGGGCTTTGGGCACGGCCAAAACGTCCGTTCGGGTCGTTGATCTGAATAATCGTGGGTTGCGTCGGGTTCCCGCTGTCAACTTCGAGGTTGCCGTTGGTGTAGTCGATCCGGCTGATGAAACCGTTACCCGCGTTGACTGATTGCTGGGAGACAAAGATCAGCCCGGCAATCTGCTTGTTGGAGACGTTATTGCCTACCACATGGATCTCGAACGAGGGATAGGCCGCCGCTGACTTTCCGAGCGCCAGGGTTCCACCCCTGACGAAGTCGGCCCAGGTCAAGGTGTTGGCCGGCATCTGCATAACGGTGTTGCAAGGGACAACAATCGTGACGCCGTTCAACTGGACAGTCCCTCCGAAGCGGCCCGGGTCGCTGGTACTGGGGCAATTCGAATTGGTGGTGTCTAGGGTCATGTTTTGGATAAAACCGGTAACGTCAAACCCATTAATCGCAGTCGGGTTTGTAAAAATAGGATCGGGCAGTGTGGGTGTCGTGAACGGCGAGGGCAAACCCGGGGGCTTGGCAGTCCCGCCACCACCGCCACCACCACCGCCACCGCCAGCCCCGTTTTTGGCAAATGCATCTCCGCCACCACCAATGGCCAGTGCGACAGCGACGGCACTGGCGAGCAGAACTTGGCGACTGAAGATGCCGTTGAATCGTTTGTGAGGCAGCGGCGGTATGGCGAGCGTTTTTTCGTACAAAGATAAGCTCATGGCTCACTCCAGTATCTTGCAAGACCCATTGCCGGCCAATCGAGATCGTAGATCTGCTAATGCGCTGAATCCTGCGCAAGAAAAACGCAAAGCCGTGAGTGTCGAATTTGGGCTCGATCCAGCGTGATAAGTGCCTGTGTACGGTCGACACTTGCCGTTCGGATGTTTTCACCTGCGTTGCGTCGGCCGGTTACGGACGCAAACGCGAGAGACATTTCCTTGAGCCTGAGGCGTACAAAGCAGTTGTCGTGCCTGTTTTGAAACAATTAGACACAAACAATCGCCGGCGCACTCGGAATGCGGGCTGCGCGGCCAAGGATGGTACTGCGCACAACACTACCGAATTAATACCCACCAACATAGGGGGGGATATATACCCAAGTTCGGGAGTGTGTGAGGTGAAGTTTAAGTGTTCGCTGCGTGAGTTAGGTCCTAAGTACTGAATGAGAAATGTTGTCTATATCTACTCCGGACGGAATGATATTGCAAGAAAAAACTATTGAAGTATTAGTCGTGAAGTTTTTGTTTTGATATTAAATAAAAGCCATAGCTCACGCAGTGTAACTTGTACACGCGCGGAGTTTATATTTTATGAATGTTTATCCCCCCTGATGACCTAGGTTGTAAGCGGGTCGTAAATGAATTTAGTTCCCGAGAAGTGTGGTGAGCAATTGCTATGCCAGGCTGGTAAGTAATAATCATTGAAAATATTTTCCTTTATATTCATTGGTTTGTGATTGTTTGTGTAAACCGGTGTAGGCATGTATTGGGGGAGTGTACCCAGTAATGGGGGAAGTTCACCATGTTTGAGGTATGTCTGTAGTCTTTGTTGGTGTGTGGTGTCAGGTGTGTTTGCAAGGCATTTCTATTTGTATTGATTTAGATAAAAATATTGATTTTTTTGCTACTGAAATTTTTTGTTACAGCTAGAGTTGGGTTAAGCGCACCCGTCGGTGCGACAGAGCAATGTCTTAATCAAACCTGAGCCAAGAGAGCACTTTGCCAGTTAAGCGTCGCCTGCCCGAGCCATTTCGAGTGGTGTAACTACTCGTGCAAGCAGCAAGATTTGTGGCGATGAGTTCATCTCGCAACAGGATAATCCCGGAGCTTGGCTACTCCGCACTGAATCGAGAATGTCATGATGTTTAAGTACTTGGACCTCTTTCGAATCACCCGTTTAGCCTGTGCGATGGCGGGGGCTCTTTTGACCATCGGTCTACCGGTCGCGAGTGCCTGGGCCGCTGACCCGGTAGCGGTCGATCCGCCCGTACTGGACGTGCCCACTCTGCAATCGCTGCGTGGACTGCTCCCGCCCGACCCGTCGGGAACCGAAGGCGGGCGCAAAGTCGACCTCATGACTGACTACGTGCTCAATCGCTCTGCGGCGGTTCTCTTGGGCAAAGCGCTGTTCTGGGACATGGAGATCGGCAGTGACGGTTCGACGGCTTGTGCCTCCTGCCACTTCCACGCGGGTGTTGATCACCGCACAACCAACCAGATCAACCCCGGCCAGGCGAATACTAACGCGAACGTTTCGTCGATCTTCAACAAGCCGTTCACCGCCTCGGACATTCCAGGCGACGTGCCGAGCTACACCACCAAATCAGGAGGCAAGGGCGGCCCGAATTACCTGCTGAAGAAAGACGACTTTCCGACCCATGTATTGGCTGATCCGATGGATCGCAATTCGGCGATTGTCTATTCGACTGACGATGTGATCGGGTCCCAGGGCGTATTCGACGCCAACTTCGTCAAACCCCATCAGGCACGTTTCGACAAGTGCATTCAGCAACCGGACGGCATCTTCCAGGTAGGTGGCATCAATGTCCGCCGCAGCACCGGGCGCAACGCACCCACGGTGATCAATGCCGCGTTCAACGTGCGTAACTTTTGGGATGGTCGCGCCAATAACGTCTTCAACGGCTTCTCTCCATTTGGCAATCGCGATCCTGACGCCGGGATTTTCGTGACCGGCGATCGCAGTGGCGTGGCGACCAAAGTCAGACTGGCGCTCAAGGATGCTTCCGCCGCTTCGCAAGCGGTAGGGCCTCCCGGCAGTCCGGTGGAAATGTCCTGCGGCGGTCGTACGTTCGCCGACATTGGCCGACGCATGCTCGACACCTTGATGCTCAAACAGCAGCGGATTTCCTCTACCGATTCGGTACTGGGGCCAGTGTCCAGCGCCCGCCGGCCGACCTACCGTGAGCTGATCAAGAACGCGTTCCAGCCGCGCCTGTGGAATGCCACGCAGCAGGTCTCGCTGGGTGGTGCGCCATACACCCAGATGGAGGCGAACTTCCCGCTGTTCTTCGGGCTGGCGATTCAGATGTATGAGTCCACGCTGATCTCGGACCAGGCGCCGTTGGATGCCTATTTGCAGGGCGATCATACGGCCATGAACGACCAGCAGGTCCAGGGCATGAATCTGTTCCTGGGCAAGGGCAAGTGCATCAGTTGCCATGGTGGCGCGGAGTTGACCAACGCCGGTAGCCGGTTGCTGTTCCATCCTCGGGAACGGATCGAGCGCATGGTGATGGCCGACAACCTGACCACGCTGTATGACAACGGCTTCTACAACACCGGGGTGCGTCCAACGTCGGAAGACCTGGCGCTCGGTGGCTCGGATGCCTGGGGCAATCCATTGTCCTTCACTCGCGAGTACAACACCGTACTCCAGGGCGGCCAGATCCCTGACCCGCTGGAGGTCGATGTGTGCACCTTCGAAGCGCTTTTGAGCCCGGCGATCCCTTGTGATGCGACGCTCAAGCCGAATGTCGGTTTTCGCGACGCGGTCGATGGCGCCTTCAAGACGCCGACCCTGCGTAACATTGCGTTGACCGGACCGTATTTCCACAACGGCAGTCGCGCGACGCTGCGTCAGGTCATGGAGTTCTACAACCGTGGCGGCGACCGGCGTGGTGAGGATGCCAGCAACACCAGTGGCTTCGACCACCCAGCGGTCAATCAGCACAACGGCTCAAACCTCGACCCGGACATGACTCGGCTGAACCTCACCCCGGATGAAGTGGATGCGCTGGTCAAATTCATGGAAGTCGGACTGACCGATCCTCGGGTCGCATGGGAACGGGCGCCGTTTGATCATCCGTCGCTGGTGCTGGCACAGGGCGAAAAGGGTGATGAAAACTCCGTCGGGCAAAAGCCGGCGAGTCCGAAGATCACTACCCGACAAGCGCAGGATGCCGAAATCCAGCTCAAACCGGTCGGTGCTGAAGGTCGCCCAAGTCTGGAGGGGCCGCTGCAACCGTTCAACAACGACCTGTAATCATATTTCCCTTTACGTCACTGGCGGCTGATGCTCGCCAGTGACGCTTTTTTGTAAATACCGCAGTATTTCACTCAGCAAATCGGGGTTTCTGCCGTTACAGTTGGTGGGCACAATGCCATCTATTTGTCGTGACGGTCGGAGCTTTACCCTTGCCGCGTTCTTCCGCTGTGCGTTTCAGCCATTTCCTACCGTCGATACTGCTCTTGCTTGCGGGGCTTGCGGCTGCCTATATCAAGGAATTGAACGTTTTTTTCACCTCGCTGTTCAACGTGCTACCGACTCTTGTGCTGTTGCTCGGCGGTGCGTACTGCGCGGTTTATCGACGTCAGCGTGAGCTGTTTCTGATGGTCACGGTGTACATCGCCTACTTTCTGCTCGACACCCAAACCGACTATTACCGCGACAACGGCAAAGTCCGTGATGACGCAGCAGTGGTTTTCCACCTGTGTTGCCTGTTGCTGCCGCTGATGTTTGGCGTATTCGCTGCCTGGCAGGAACGCACACACTTGTTTCAGGACATGGTGGCGCGCTTTGCTGTGTTGCTGGCCGTCGGCAGTGTGGCGTTGGGGCTGGAGCAAAGTTACCCACAAGCCTTGCTGACATGGCTGTCCGAAATCCGCTGGCCGGCGCTGCATGGCGCCTGGATGAGCCTGATCCAGCTGTCCTATCCGGTGTTCATCGCCTCGTTCTTGCTCCTGAGCTGGCAATACTGGCGTAACCCAAGACCTTTGCATGCGGCTCAACTGGTCGGTTTGCTCGGTTTGTTCTGGGCACTGCCGAAAACCTTCATTCTGCCGTTTACCCTCAACATCATGTGCAGCCAGGTGATGTTGATGATTGCGGCGGCGGTCGCCCACGAAGCCTATCAAATGGCCTTCCGTGATGAACTCACCGGCCTGCCGGGTCGTCGTGCCTTGAACGAGCGGATGCAGCGGCTGGGGCGTAATTACGTGCTGGCGATGAGCGACGTCGATCACTTCAAGAAATTCAACGATACCCATGGTCATGATGTGGGTGACCAGGTGCTGCGCCTGGTGGCCAGCAAACTGTCGAAAATTGGCGGAGGCGGTAGGGCGTATCGCTACGGCGGTGAGGAATTTGCGCTGGTGTTTGCAGGCAAGACGCTCGAAGAGTGCATGCCGCACCTGGAAGTCATTCGTGAATCCATCGCCACCTACAGTATTCAGCTGCGCAATCAGGACAACCGCCCTCAGGACGACCAACAGGGACGTCAGCGCCGCTCGGGCCCCGGCGCGTCCAGTGTGTCGGTCACCGTCAGCATCGGCGTCGCCGAACGCGTGGATCAGCGCACCCCCGAAAAGGTCCTCAAGTCCGCGGACGAAGCGCTCTACAGCGCCAAGGGCGCCGGGCGAAACTGTGTGGTGGCATTCGGTCAGACGCGTCGTGGCGCCGTGCGAATGGACGCCGCTGCGGGTTGAGTGATGATGGCGCATTCAGCGTCTGGACTGTGATTGTTCGGCGTGGTGGGCGGCAGTAGGTTTGAAGCATCTGCTGACGGAGAAACGACCATGCCTGAGTACAAAGCTCCCCTGCGCGACATGCGCTTTCTGATCGACCACGTCTTCGACTTTCACGCCAATTACGCCGCGCTGGGTGCCACTGAGGCCAGTCCGGACATGGTCAACGCGATCCTCGAAGAAGGTGCGAGATTCTGCGAGAACGTGCTTGCGCCATTGAATCGCAGCGGCGACGAAGAGGGCTGCCATTTCGACAATGGCGTGGTGACGACGCCTACAGGCTTCAAGCAAGCTTTCGCACAATACGTCGAGGGCGGCTGGCACGGTCTGGCGGCGGACCCCGCGTACGGCGGCCAGGGCTTGCCGAGTTCGCTGGGGCTGGTGATCAGCGAAATGGTCGGTTCCAGCAACACTTCCTGGGGCATGTACCCGGGCCTGACTCACGGCGCGATGTCGGCGATCCACGCCCACGGCACTGAAGAACAGAAAAACACCTACCTGAGCAAACTCACCGCGGGCCAATGGACCGGCACCATGTGCCTGACTGAAGCCCATTGCGGTACTGACCTGGGCATCATCAAGACTCGCGCCGTGCCTTCAGCCGATGGCAGCTACGCGATCTCCGGCAGCAAGATTTTCATCTCGGCCGGCGAGCACGACATGAGCGACAACATCATTCATCTGGTGCTGGCGAAACTGCCGGACGCGCCGGCCGGCACCCGCGGCATCTCGCTGTTTATCGTGCCTAAATTCCTGCCCGATACCGAGGGCGAGGCGGGCGAGCGCAATGGCGTTTCCTGCGGATCGATCGAACACAAAATGGGCATCAAGGCTTCGGCGACGTGCGTCCTGAACTTCGATGGCGCCAAAGGTTTCTTGATCGGGGAGCCGAACAAAGGCCTGAACTGCATGTTCACCATGATGAACCATGCGCGCCTCGGCACCGGGATGCAGGGATTGTGTCTGGGCGAAGCGAGCTTTCAAGGCGCGATCAAATACGCCAACGACCGCCTGCAAATGCGTTCGCTGACGGGCCCGAAAGCGCCAGAGAAAGCCGCTGACCCAATCATCGTCCATCCTGACGTGCGCCGGATGTTGCTCACCATGAAAGCCTTCAACGAAGGCAACCGCGCACTGACTTACTTCACCGCGCAGTTGCTGGACGTGGCGCATCTGAGCCCGGATGAAAGCGCCCGCCAGGACGCTGAAGACCTGCTGGCGTTCCTGACGCCGATCTGCAAAGCCTTCATGACCGATACCGGGCTGGAAGTGACCAACCACGGCATGCAGGTGTTTGGCGGGCACGGGTTCATTCGTGAATGGGGCATGGAGCAGTTGGTCCGCGACTGCCGGATCGCGCCGATCTACGAAGGCACCAACGGTATTCAGGCGCTGGATTTGCTCGGGCGCAAAGTGCTCGGCAGTCAGGGCAAGCTGCTGCGTGGCTTCACCAAAATCGTGCACACATTCTGCGCGGCGAACGCTGGGCATCCGCAGCTCGCCAGCTATGTGGCGCAGCTCAACGAGCTGAATCAGCAGTGGGGCGAACTGACCACCAAGGTCGGCATGGCAGCGATGAAGAATGCAGACGAAGTGGGCGCGGCATCAGTGGATTATTTGATGTACAGCGGTTACATCATCCTTGGCTATCTCTGGCTGCGCATGGCACTGGTGGCTCAGGCGCAACTCGATGCGGGTAGCGGTGATGCCGATTATTGTCAGGGCAAGCTGGCGACCAGCGAGTTTTACTTCAAGCGCTTGTTGCCGCGTACGGCGGCTCATCGCGCGGCGATAGAGGCTGGGAGTGATTGCCTGATGAAGCTGCCGGCAGCGCTGTTCGCACTTTAGTCTTTTAAATCCGCCACATTGGAGCCCGCATCATTGCGGGCTTTTTAATGACCCGATAGTCAGTGACTAAACATTACAAAAGGGTCATGGGCTGACCCTATGTGTCGCAAAAGTTGTTGGGTTACACTCGGACCCAACGAAAGCACCACTCCTACGAATCACCTGTTTAGATCTTGCGAGGTTTGCCATGGCTGACTACAAAGCGCCCCTGCGCGATATGCGCTTCGTTCTCAATGAAGTTTTCGAGGTCGCCAAACTCTGGGCCGAGCTGCCTGCGCTGGCCGAGACCGTCGATGCGGAAACCGTCGAAGCCATTCTCGAAGAAGCCGGCAAGGTCACCAGCAAAAGCATCGCGCCGCTGAGCCGTGCGGCTGACGAAGAAGGTTGCCATTGGGCGGACGGTGCGGTCACCACGCCGGCAGGTTTCCCGCAGGCTTATCAGACTTATGCTGAAGGCGGCTGGGTCGGTGTCGGCGGTGATCCAACTTACGGCGGCATGGGCATGCCCAAGGCTGTTTCGGCTCAGGTCGAAGAGATGGTCAATTCCGCCAGCCTGTCGTTCGGTCTGTACCCGATGCTGACGGCCGGTGCCTGCCTGTCGATCAACGCCCACGCCAGCGACGAGCTGAAAGCTGCGTACCTGCCAAACATGTACTCCGGTGTCTGGGCCGGTTCCATGTGCCTGACCGAGCCGCATGCCGGTACTGACCTGGGGATCATCCGCACCAAGGCCGAGCCTCAGGCCGACGGTTCCTACAAAGTCAGCGGCACCAAGATCTTCATCACCGGCGGTGAGCACGACCTGACCGAGAACATCATCCACCTGGTGCTGGCCAAGCTGCCGGACGCGCCGGCGGGGCCGAAAGGTATTTCGCTGTTCCTGGTGCCGAAGTTCATGGTCAATGCCGATGGCAGCCTGGGTGCGCGCAACCCGGCAAACTGCGGTTCGATCGAACACAAAATGGGCATCCAGGCGTCCGCGACCTGCGTGATGAACTTCGACGAAGCCGTGGGTTACCTGGTCGGCGAGCCGAACAAAGGCCTGGCGGCGATGTTCACCATGATGAACTACGAGCGTCTGGGCGTGGGTATCCAGGGCCTGGCCACCGGCGAGCGTTCTTATCAGAACGCCGTTGAATACGCTCGCGACCGCCTGCAAAGCCGTTCGCCGACCGGCGCGCAAAACAAAGACAAAGTGGCTGACCCGATCATCGTCCACCCGGACGTACGTCGCATGTTGCTGACCATGAAAGCC
The DNA here is from genome assembly GCF_002000165.1 of Pseudomonas sp. C9. NCBI lineage: Bacteria > Pseudomonadati > Pseudomonadota > Gammaproteobacteria > Pseudomonadales > Pseudomonadaceae > Pseudomonas > Pseudomonas sp. C9. The sequence continues at coordinate 3,121,920 of NZ_MPAK01000001.1, forward strand.
TCGAACGAAGGTGGCCGTGCGTTCTCGACTTACGTTGCCATGCAACTCGACACCGCCAAGTTCAGCGAAGACGCGACTACCCGCAAACGCGCTGAAGACTTGGTGGCGTTGCTGACGCCAGTGGCCAAGGCATTCCTGACCGACCTGGGTCTGGAAACCACCGTTCACGGCCAACAGGTTTTTGGCGGCCACGGTTACATCCGCGAGTGGGGCCAGGAGCAACTGGTGCGTGACGTTCGTATCACGCAGATCTACGAAGGCACCAACGGCATTCAGGCACTGGACCTGGTCGGACGCAAAATCGTCGGCACCGGCGGCGCGTTCTACAACCTGTTTGCTGACGAGATCCGCCACTTCACCGCAACAGCCAGCGCCGATCTGGCAGAGTTCACCAAGCCGCTGAACGATGCGGTAACGACCCTCGACGAGCTGACCGCGTGGTTGCTGGATCGCGCCAAAAACAACCCGAATGAAATCGGTGCGGCGTCGGTCGAGTACCTGCAAACCTTCGGTTATGTGGCATACGCCTACATGTGGGCACTGATGGCCAAGGCTGCGTTGGGCAAAGAAGCGCAGGACGACTTCTACGCGAGCAAGCTGGGTACGGCACGGTTCTATTTCGCACGTTTGTTGCCACGTATTCACTCGCTGAGCGCGTCGGTGAAAGCCGGTAGCGAGTCCCTGTTCCTGCTGGATGCTGCGCAGTTCTGACAAGGTAACGTCATGTAAGCAATCTCTTACATGACGTGCTGCTGTTTTCCCATAGGCGTAGATTGGATCCACAGTTAATCTACTTCACATGGACGTCGCGCAGGAAGCGCAAAGCAACAACACGGACACGTAGGATTCTGCCAGGACGGCGGAGTGAAATGGATGTCAGGGAAACAGTCTGCAAAGCCCCGCTTCGGCGGGGTTTTCTTTTGCCTGCAGAAAAGTGCTCAGCTCAGTCCGTCTAGGGCGGTCGAGCTGTTCAAGCGCTGCTCCGGACCGTTCATCACTTCTTCCAGCAGCGTGCGTAACAAGGCCAGTGAGGCCTGTTGCCGCTGTACATCGCGACACACCAATCCGACTTTCAGCGGCACGCGTGGTTCGGTCAGCGGTTTCCACAGCAGCTCGTTATTACCGAGTGCCTTTTGTGAACGTCCCGGCAGCACCGTCGCCAGTCGGGTGTGTGGCAGGCTGTCGAGAATTCCCGCCATGTTGTTCAGTTCGGCCTGCACTTGCGGGCGCCTTCCTAGGGCGGCCAGCTGCGTCTGCCAGATCTGTCGCACCTGGAACTCTTCTCCCAGTAGCAGCATCGGCAACTCGGCGGCCTGGCTCATGGAGACTTTCTTGAATTCGCGCAACGGGTGGTCAGCGGGGATGACAAGGGTCAGTTCATCTTCGTACAGCATCACCCCATGCAACCCTGGCTGCCTGGGTGGCAGGTAGCTGATGCCAATGTCCAGTGAACCATTAAGCAGGCGTCGCTCGATTTCCAGCCCGGTCAGTTCGTAGATCTGCACCACCAGATGCGGTTGGGCTTTGCGCACCCGTTCGAGCATTTGCGGCACCAGGCTGGTGTGGACCGTCTGCAACACGCCAATCGCCAGTGTGCGTAATGCCTGTCCCTTGAAATTGCCCAACGCTTCGCGCGCGCGCTGCATGCCGTCGAGCAAGGGCAAGGCGTGGTTGTACAACGTGTGGGCGGCCAGGGTTGGCAGCAGGCGTTTGCTGCTGCGTTCAAACAGGCTCACATCGAGGTTCTGTTCGAGGTGGCGGATTTGCTGGGATAACGCCGGCTGGGAGATTGAAAGCCGCTCGGCGGCCCGGCCGACATGGCCTTCTTCGTAGACCGCGACGAAATAACGCAGTTGCTTGAAATCCATAAGTAACGCTTATTGAAAATGCTGGAAAATCGAAATGGCTCAAGGCCGTGCCTGCGCCTAGTCTAACCGCATTCACAAGGCTTACAGGACCGCAAAGCACCATGAATTCTGTTTGCAGCGAGACTGTTTACATAGGTAAGGCAAAAAACCTCAAGCGAGGTTTTTTCGGATGAATTTGTTCAGTTTGCGGCGTAGTCCGCCCAGTCTTGATGATTTGGCGGTCGACACCTTCCAGCCCACCCACCACCACAACCCTTCCAGCGAGTACATGATGCCCAGCGTCGAGCGGCCGAAACAGATTTTCGTCCGTGGTCAGGGTTCCTGGTTATGGGACAGCGAGGATCGCGCTTACCTGGATTTCACTCAAGGTGGTGGGACCAATAGCCTGGGGCACAGTCCTTCGGTATTGGTTCAGGCGATTTCGCAACAGGCTCAATCACTGATCAACCCCGGTTTTGCGCTGCACAACCGCGGCCGGCTCAACCTTGTGGGGCGTTTGTGCACCGCGACTGGCAGCGATCAGGCGTACCTGCTCAACAGTGGCAGCGAAGCCTGTGACGCGGCAATCACCTTGGCGTGTAAATGGGGCCAGCGTTATCGCGGTGGTGCCTCGCGCATTATCGTTGCCAGCAACAGTTGCCATGGCCGTCATCTGGCAACGATGTCGGCGTCGGACGTGCACCACGTTCCCTTCAATGATCTGGCGGCCATGCACGCGGCGGTCGACGCCCGGACCGTGGCAATCATGCTTGAACCGATCCAGAACGATGCGGGCGTGATCCCGGCCACTGAGCATTACCTCAAGGGTGTGGAACGGCTGTGTCGCGAACTGGGCATTCTGTTGATCCTCGATGAAGTACAAACGGGCATCGGGCGTTGCGGCACTCTGCTCGCCGAACAGTCCTACGGCGTTCGGGCCGATGTCATCGTTCTCGGCAAAGGACTCGGTGGTGGTGTGCCACTGGCGGCGCTGCTGGCACGGGGCAAGGCGTGCTGTGTTGACGTCGGCGACCTGAGCGGCAGCCATCATGGCAATGCCCTGATGACCGCTGCCGGCCTGGCGGTGCTCGACAGTGTGCAGGACAAAGGTTTTCTCGAGCATGTCGCGCAGACCGGCCAGCATCTGCGCGAAGGACTGCGGCTTTTGTCCCATCGCTATGGCCACGGCGAATTGCGCGGGCAAGGGCTGTTCTGGGGGCTGACGTTGTCCGACGATTCGGCTGACGCTGTCGTCAAAGCCGCGTTGTACGAAGGTTTGCTGCTTGACGCCCCACAACCCGATTGTTTGCGCTTCACCCCGGCCCTCACCGTCAGCAACGCCAACATCGACGAAATGCTCCTGCGCCTGACCCGCGCCTTCTCCCGGGTGCGCACTGCACAGTTGCAGTGCCGAAAAGGGATTGCGGTCTGATCAGACGCGTCCCACACAAACTCCAGAACCGTCTCGCGGTAATAACGCATCGCCCCACGTTTGATCCTTTCGCGTGGGGCGTTTTTTTGTCTGCAAAACCTGGCGAAGTGTCGGCGCTCGGTAACCAGTGCACTGAACCCTGACGCACGACACAGGTCGATTAGGTGTATGGCTCGCGTGAGCCCATTCAAATCAGGAGCTACCCCATGGACTTTATTCGAATCATCATCGCCATTCTGTTGCCGCCCTTGGGAGTGTTTCTGCAGGTCGGATTTGGCGGGGCGTTCTGGTTGAACATTCTGCTGACCTTGTGCGGTTATATTCCGGGGATCGTGCACGCGGTGTACATCATCGCCAAGCGCTGAGCCAGGCCTCAAACGCCCTGATCGATTACCCTGCGATAAAACAACCACTCCTGTTCCAGGGCATGGGCCTGATTGCCAGCCTTGCGGAAACCGTGGCGTTCGTCGGCGTAGTAATGCGCTTCCACCAGGATGCCGTTGTCCTGTAGTGCCTCGACCATGTCCCGGGTCTGTTGCGGCACAACCACGGCGTCCAGTTCACCCTGAAAGAAAATCATCGGTACACGGATGTTGCTCGCATGCAGCAACGGCGTTCGTGCGGCGTAGCGTTTGGCATCCTGCACCGGATCACCGATCAGCCAGTCCAGATAATCACCTTCGAATTTATGAGTCGCCCGTCCCAATGCCACGGGATCGCTGACGCCGTACAGACTGGCGCCAGCGCGGAAAACGTTCTTGAACGCCAGGGCACACAGGGTGGTGTAACCGCCAGCGCTGCCACCGCGAATGAACGCGTTGTCGCCGTCGATCAACCCGCGTTCGGCGAGGTGGGCGACGACTGCGCAGGCGTCCTCGACGTCCACCTCGCCCCAACTCAAATGCAGCGCCTGGCGATATTCCCGGCCGTAACCGCTGCTGCCCCGATAGTTGAGGTCGGCCACGGCAAAGCCGCGTTGCGCCCAATACTGGATGCGCGGATCGAGCATCGGGTAGCACGCCGAGGTCGGGCCGCCGTGGATGAACACCACCAGCGGTGGTTTCGCCTCCCCGGTCGTGGCCGGGTAGAAGAACCCGTGCGCTTCGCCCGAACCGCTCGGGTAGCGCAGGGTTTGTGGCACGCTGATCTGCTCGACCGGCATGGGTGTGACACCACCGGCCAGTACCTTGACCCGCCGGGTGCTGCGGTCGATGGCGATCACCGCTGCCGAACTGATCGGTGAGGCGGCGATGCAGTAGATGAATTGCTCATCCAGTGCGAGATGGCGGAAGCGGCTGTAGTCACCGGTGAAATCTTCACGGGTGTCACCGCAAAGGCCCAGTCGGCCAAAACCGCCTTCGGTCCAGCTCGCCAAAAAAGTGTTGTCGCGCAGCGGGAGCCAAGTGCACCCCCCCAATTGCCACGGCGCTGGCCCATGATCGGCCGCGGCGCTCGGCAGCGGATTCAACCCGTCTGAAGACTCGACCCATGGCTGCCAATATCCGCCACGGTCGGTCAGACAAAACAGCCGGCCGCTGGTATCGAATCGCGGCTGTTGCAACGACTCCTGAGCGGCGTCGCCGGCCACGCAATGCGGCAGCGCAAAGCCACCATCGCTCTGACGTTCGGCCACCATCAGACGCGTTGCAGTCCAAGGCTGGTCCGGCCGACTCCACTCGATCCACGCCAACCGCTGAGCGTCGGGACTCAACGTCGGCGCAGCGTAGAAGTCCGCGCCTTCGGCCAGCAAGTGACGGGCGCCATCAGCCACATCGATCGCGACCAGACGATGTTGATCGTGGTGCTCTTCGACGGCCAGAACCTGTCCATTGGCGAATTGCAGGTCGCCATAGCGGCATTTACTCGCGGTCAACGCTTCAGGTATTTCGCCCTGCAGCGATTGCCGATACAGCTGTTGGTCCGCCTCGTTGACGAAAACGATGCCGTCATCGGTCAGACAAAACCCGCCGCCGCCATATTCGTACACTCTACTGCGCACACTAAAACCCGGCGGGGTCAGGCAATGCGCCTGGCCGTCACGCCAATGCCAGATCCGGCAAGCGGCTTCTTCGGGCCGGTATTCGTTCCAGAACAAACCGTGCTGGCCGACCTGCAGTTCGGCAAAGTCGATCGCGGCCGCGACGGCCCTGGAGGCGCTGAAAGGCTCAGCTTTTTGCGATGAGGCGGGAGTTTCGTTCATTGCGAAAGGCCAATTGTTCGATGGTCTGAGTCGCGTGCTCGGCTTCTTCGCGGGCCTTGAGAATCACGCCATGATGTTGAGACTTGCTGCACACTGGGTCGGCGTTGCTCGCGTCACCGGTGAGCATGAACGCCTGGCAACGGCAGCCGCCGAAGTCCTTTTCTTTTTCATCGCAGGAACGGCACGGCTCGGGCATCCAGTTGTAACCGCGAAAGCGGTTGAAGCCGAAGGAGTCGTACCAGATGTGTTGCATGCTGTGGTCGCGCACGTTGGGAAATTGCACCGGCAGCTGTCGGGCGCCGTGACAGGGCAGGGCGGTGCCGTCCGGGGTGACGGTCAGAAAGATGCTGCCCCAGCCATTCATGCAGGCTTTCGGGCGTTCTTCGTAATAGTCCGGCGTGACGAAAATCAGCTTGCACGGATGTCCTTCGGCTTCGAGTTTGGCGCGGTATTCGTTGGTGATGCGCTCGGCGCGGACCAGCTGTTCCCGGGTCGGCAACAACCCGACGCGATTGAGCTGCGCCCAACCGTAAAACTGGCAGGTGGCGAGTTCGACGAAGTCCGCCTCCAGGGCGATGCACAGCTCGATGATCCGGTCGATCTTGTCGATGTTGTGCCGATGGGTCACGAAATTCAGCACCATCGGGTAGCCGTGGGCTTTCACCGCGCGGGCCATTTCCAGCTTCTGCGCAAAGGCTTTTTTCGAGCCGGCCAGCAAGTTGTTCACTTGCTCATCACTGGCCTGGAAGCTGATCTGGATATGGTCCAGGCCGGCCTTCTTGAAATCGCTGATTTTCTGCTCGGTCAGGCCGATGCCGGAGGTGATCAGGTTGGTGTAGAAGCCCAACTTGCGTGCCTCGGCGATCAGCTCGGCGAGGTCCTGGCGCACCAGCGGTTCGCCACCGGAAAAGCCCAACTGCACCGCACCCATCTCCCGCGCTTCGCGAAAGACCTTGATCCACTGCTCGGTGCTCAGCTCCTTGCCTTGTTCGGCGAAGTCCAGCGGGTTGGAGCAGTAGGGGCATTGCAACGGGCAGCGGTAGGTCAGTTCGGCCAGCAGCCACAGCGGCAGGCCGATTTCGGGTGTGGGCGGTACTTGCACCGACGACTCAGGCAAGTTCGATCCAGTGCTGCGCACGGGCAACCTCCATGAATTGCTCGATGTCGTCACCGAGCTCCGGCACGCCGGGGAACTGCAGGTCGAGCTCGGCAATGATTGCCGCAACATCACGCTCGCCATCGATCAAACCGCCAATCAGCGCGGCGCTTTCATTGAGCTTGATCATGCCTTCCGGGTACAGCAGCACATGGCCTTTTTGCGCCGGTTCGTACTGGAAACGGTAGCCGGGACGCCAGGTCGGGGTCTTGCTGCGATCGAAACTCATAAGGTGATTCCTTTATGCCAGACCCGTTGTTCGGTCACGCTGTGATACGGCGGGCGGTTCAGTTCGTAGGCCATGCTCATGGCATCGAGCATGCTCCAAAGGATGTCCAGTTTGAACTGGAGAATTTCCAGCATGCGCTCCTGACCGGCCCGGGTGGTGTAGTGCTGCAAGGTGATCGCCAGACCGTGTTCCACATCGCGGCGGGCCTGGCCCAGGCGAGTGCGGAAATACTCGTACCCGGCCGGGTCGATCCATGGGTAATGCTGTGGCCAGCTGTCCAGGCGCGATTGATGGATCTGCGGCGCGAACAGTTCAGTCAGCGAGCTGCTGGCGGCTTCCTGCCAACTGGCCCGGCGGGCAAAGTTGACGTAGGCGTCGACGGCAAAACGTACGCCGGGCAGCACCAGTTCCTGGGAGCGCAGTTGATCCGGGTCGAGGCCGACAGCCTGGCCCAGGCGCAGCCAGGCTTCGATGCCACCGTCTTCGCCGGGGGCGCCATCGTGGTCGAGCAGGCGCTGAATCCACTCGCGACGGATCTCGCGATCCGGGCAGTTGGCGAGGATCGCGGCGTCTTTCAGGGGAATGTTCACCTGATAGTAAAAGCGGTTGGCAACCCAGCCCTGGATCTGCTCGCGAGTCGCCCGGCCTTCATACATCGCCACGTGATAGGGGTGATAGATGTGGTAATAGGCGCCTTTGGCGCGCAGGGCGGCCTCGAATTCGGCGGGGGGCATTGCGGTGTCAGTCATTGCGGTTCTCCGGGGAGCAGCCGTGAAAGCTTTGGTGTCAGGTCGGACGTCTTCGCGGGCAAGCCCGCTCCCACAGGGATTTTTGTACGCCACAGAACCCGTGTGGGAGCGGGCTTGCCCGCGATGGGGCCATTCGCTACAACACAATACTCATGCCGTCATAAGCCACTTCAACATCCCGCCGAACCAGCTCGGCACGCTCCGGCGAGTCTTCATCAAGAATCGGGTTGGTGTTGTTGATGTGAATAAGCACCTTGCGCTGCTTGGGCAGTTGCTTCAGCACCTCCAGCATGCCGCCGGGGCCGCTCTGCGCCAGGTGGCCCATTTCCCGTCCGGTGCGCGTGCCGACGCCGCGACGCTGCATTTCGTCGTCGTCCCACATCGTGCCGTCTACCAACAAGCAGTCGCTGCTGGCCATGATCTTCAGCAGCGGCGCGTCGACCTTGCCCAGCCCCGGCGCATAGAACAGCTTGCCGCCGGTGTTCAGGTCTTCGACGATCAGACCGATGTTGTCGCCGGGGTGCGGGTCGAAGCGGTGCGGCGAATACGGCGGCGCGGCGCTGCGTAGCGGCAACGGGGTGAATCGCAGGTTTGGGCAGGCCGCGATGGTGAAGCTGCGGTCCAGTTCGATCGGGTTCCAGTCCAGTCCGCCATTCCAGTGGGTCAGCATGGTGAACAGCGGGAATCCGCTGCTCAAATCTTCATGGACCATGTCAGTACACCAGACCTGATGCGGGCAACCTTCGCGCAGGCTGAGCAGGCCGGTGGTGTGGTCGATCTGGCTGTCCATCAGGATGATGGCGCTGATGCCGGTATCACGCAGGGCGCGGCCCGGTTGCAACGGGGCGAAGCTTTGAAGCTGGGCGCGGATGTCCGGTGACGCGTTGCACAACACCCAGTTCACGCCATCATCGGAAATTGCGATAGACGACTGGGTTCGCGCCTTGGCGTTCAGGCTGCCATTGCGAAAACCGGCGCAGTTCACGCAATTGCAATTCCACTGGGGAAAACCACCCCCCGCGGCGGAACCTAGAATCTGGACAAACATGGCCGCTCCATCATTCGAAAACTGAAAATAAAAACGCCTCGGCGAGCCGAGGCGTTGCACTGCGCTACAAAAAGATTAGCGGCTTGCGAAGTACATGGTGACTTCAAAGCCGATACGCAGGTCGGTGTAAGCAGGTTTGGACCAGGACATGGGAGCATTCCTTCAGGTGATGGGACAGTTCAGATCTATACATATAGTCCACCTCCAGTCGGAGATGTTCAGATAGTTAGGTAGCTATGTTACTTAAAATTTCAAAGTAATTGGCTGCCAATGTGTGAGAAAGCTAATTGCAGCCTTGGTAATGATCATTTTGTCGCTTGCCAAAGCGGGTTCGGGCAAGGCGCGCTGGCCAGGGCGCGCCAGCCACCCTGCGCCTGATTCAGCCGCTGTGCCGCAGCCAGCAATGAACGGTGGTCAATCGTCAAAATGGCCTGGGCCAGTTGCTTCAGATAATCCGACGAATGGCCGGCTAATTTACTCTGCCAGAGTAGTTCCGCTGCCTGGACGGTGGGCAGTGCGGCGCTATCAAACTGATCGGCCAAGGCCTGGCGCTGAGCGATGAAAGTGGCGTCGTCGAGGCTTTGAATCATCGAAGTGAAGCCGTTCAGAAACGCCTGGATATGTTCCAGCACGTCCACTGGCGCAACGCTGGGCGATTGCACGCCGAACAGGATCCCGGTTTGCCCATGAATCTGTCGCAGGGCGCTGAACACCGCATAGCCGAGTTGCAACTCCACCCGCAGGCGCTGGTAGAACGGTGTCTGAGCCAGATGCGCGAGCAAGCGCCAGGCGGCTTCGTCGGCGATGTCCTGAGTCGGTGTCGGACAGAAGAGCAGCAACGCGTGTTCGCTGGCGCCGGTATCGACGGTCGTCCACAGATGCCGGGCGCTGATCGAGGGCGGCGGTGTCAGTTGATTGTCCGCGGTGCCGGGAATACGGCTCAAGGCCAGGCCCATCGCGGCTTGTGTCTGGGTGGACAGGCCAACCGCCAGGCCGTCCCAGCGCGCGCTCGACCAGAGTTGCTGGAGGTCGTCTGAGTCGGCGGTGCGCTCAAGACACTCGTCGGGCAGCGCCTTCAGCAACTGCCGAATCGGTATCAGCGCAGCGCTTGCCGGTTGTTCTTGTGGGGCAACGACCTCAGGTTCGGTCAGCACTTTCAGCGCGTGTTCAAGGACAGTCGGCATCGGCTCCTGGAGTCCGGTCATTTTCAGCAGCCATTCATTGCCCGATGCAGTGAAGGAAAAGTCGACGCCGGCCTGACGCGCATCCTCGCGTAATGGCTGCAGGCGATTTTCCAGGCTCGATTGAAGGCTGGGCAGCGGTTTGAAATCGAGGCGCCAGCGCAGAAATATCGCCCCTTCATCGCTGTTGTCCGCCAAGGCCTGACTGAATTGCATCGGCGAGTTTTCACGACGACTGCGCGAACGGTCCTGGGCAAACGTGCGCAGGCCTCGGTGTTTGCTGGTCTGACCGCGAATCAACCCGGCATTGGCGGTGGGTGCTTCGTCGCGCAAAAACGGATTTGGCGTCGGCAATTGCCAGGCGCCGCTGAAGTTATCCACAGCGCCGATTTTTTTCAGGAGGTCTTTAAGCGCTGCAACCCCCTGCTCGGACAGCCCGGTTTCGAGCTGCTCGCTGTCCCGTTGGGCCAATGGCAAGGCAGCGCCGACTTGCTGCTGGCGTTGCAGCAAGGCGGCGTATTCTTCGCGCAAGCCGGCCCAGTCTTGATGGGCGGCAAAAAAGCCCAGCCAGTCGAGAAGCTTCTGCCGAATTACGCTCGCCGATTGCGCCGTAGCGAGTTCAATGTGCAGCAACGCTTGCCCCGCGAACTGATACAGCGGCGCGGCTTTCAGGCTGTCCGCCAGCCCCTGTTCTTGCAGCGTCGACATCAGACCGCCAGGTTTCGCGGCATTCAGCCAGTGACACAGAAAGGCCAGCGCTTCACGCGATGAGTCGGGCAATGCTTCGAACGCGAACAGAAGATCCAGGCGACGCTCGCCAGCCTGTTGATAAGTGTTCTGCGATGCGTTCATCAGCGCGCCGGGCGTTTGTTGTGCGACCTTGTCCCCGACGGGAATCTCGGCGCCAAAACGCTGAGCTATCTCGCGTAATTCATCGAGACTCTGCGGCCCGGCGAGGCTCAGTGTCAGTTGCCCGGTCTGATAAAACCGTTGATGAAAATCCTTCAAGGCCTGCTGAAACTCAGGGAGCTCCACCGGCAGGCTATCGCGATTTCCGGCATGGAAACCGCGCAAGGGATGGGTCGACGTCAACCCATCGAGCAGCGTCAATTGCCGTTGCGCCGCCGCGTCCTGTGACCAGGCGACAAACTCGGCTTGCAACACTTCGCGCTCGCGCAACTGATCCTCCGGATTCATACGTGGATGGGCGAGCATGTCTGACAGACGCTCCAGCCCGCCGAGAAATGCCTGAGGCGGCAGTTCGAAAAAGAAGTCGGTCGTGCGTTCGCTGGTTCGTGCGTTGACCTGCCCGCCGTGACGTTGCACATAGGCCATCAGCCCTTGGCCCGCAGGAAAGCGCTCAGTCCCCAGAAACAGCAAATGCTCCAGAAAATGCGCCAGGCCGGGCCAGGCCAGCGGCACATCGTGACTGCCCGCCGCAACCCGGAGTGCCGCCGCGCAGCGCTTCAAATTCGGGGCATGACGCAGCGTCACCCGCAAGCCGTTGGCCAGGGTTTCAGTGTGGGGGCGAGGGTGATTCAGCGCAGGCATGAGCACTTCCAGAACAGAGAAGCGCTAATGCTAGCGGATTACAGGGGCTCAGCGCTTGTTAAGGTCGCCGTAAAGCTCGGGACGGCGGTCCAGCAAGTAGCGATTGGCGGCGCGAGAGTCGGTCATCAACTGCCGATCCAGCTCGCCGACGATCAGCGCTTCATCGAGGCCAGCCTGGGCGATGCGGCTGCCATCCGGCGCGGCGATGCTGCTCTGGCCGCAGTAGTGGATGTCGCCTTCATGGCCGCAGTAATTGGCGTAGGCCACATAGCACTGGTTTTCGAAAGCACGGGCGCGGACGGTGACGTCGGCGACGAAGTCGAAGGGAATCATGTTTGCCGTCGGCACCAGGATCAGCTCGGCACCGGCCAGCGCCAGGCGTCGAGCGTTTTCCGGAAACTCCATGTCGTAGCAAATCAGGAAGCCCAGCTTCCAGCCATTGAGCTCAATCACTGGAAAGTCATCTTCGCCAGCACTGAACATCGAGTGATCGAGGTCGCCGAACAAGTGAGTCTTGCGGTAGTTGCACAACCGCTCGCCCTGGGCGTCGATCAACTGCACGGCGTTGTAGATCTGCCCGTCTTCGGTGCGCTCCGGGTAGCCATATAAAATGGCGATCCCGGCAGACTTGGCAATGCGCGCAATGTGTTGCGCCGATTCACCGTTGTGCACCTCCGCGAGGACGCTGACGGCGTCGACGCCGATGTTGTAGCCGGTCAGGAACATCTCCGGCACTACCAGCAAATCGGCGCCTTTCGCTTCCTGGGCCAATTGCTGCAGACGTTGCAGATTGCCGGCGACGTCCAGGGGCAGCGGTGGACATTGGTAAAGGGCTACGCGCATTTCGGATTCCTCTTACTCGGGCAGGGCGATCGGTCCGATCTCGTTGAACACATCACCTGGACCCGGGTTCTCGGCGTGAGTTTCACCGCCGAAGTGTTTCATGATGCCCCACACCGCGTTGAGTGAGGTCTGCACCGCGCCTTCAACCCAGGCCGGCGTCCACGAAACGTCGTCGCCAGCGATGAAAATCCCGCGTTGCTCGGCTGGCATCTCGTCTTGCATGAAATGCGCGTACATGCGCTGGTTATAGCGATAGTGGCCGGGCAGGGCGCCTTTGAAGGCCCCGAGGAAATGCGGGTCGGCTTCCCAGGATACGGTGATCGGATCGCCGATGATGCGCGCGGCGATGTCGACTTTCGGGTAGATCTTTTTCAACGCGTCCAGCGCCAGCTTCACGCGTTTTTCCACCGGCTGCGGCAACATTTTCAGTGCGTCGCTCATCCACGAGTACGACAGGCAAATCACCCCCGGCTTATCGTCGCCGTTATCGAACAGGTAGGTGCCACGGGTCAGGCGATCGGTGAGCGTCATGCTCATCAAGTCGCGGCCGGTTTCCGGGTCCTTGTCCTTCCAGAACGGGCGGTCGACCATCACGAACGTCTTCGACGATTGCATGTAGCGCGTGCGATCCAGCGCCATCCACATTTTTTGCGAGAACAGGCTTTCGTCGCATTCGATCTGGGTGGTCAGCAGCCAGCTCTGGCAAGTGGTCAGCACTGCGGCGTATTCGCGGGTATCACCCCAGTTGTCGGTGACGGCGAAACGGCCACCCGGTGCATGGGCAATCTTCTTCACGCCGGTACGCGGTGCTCCGTTGTGCAGGGAGCTGAGGCTGGTGCCTTCAGGCCAGTGCACGCAACGTTCCGGCACATGGCGCCAGATACCCTGTGGCACCTGTTCCACACCACCGACCACCAAGTGCTGATGATCGTCGCAGTTGGTCATCACCACGCGGAAGATTTCCAGCATCGAGTTGGGGAAATCCGAGTCCCAGCCGCCGGTGCCGAAACCGACCTGGCCGAACACTTCGCGGTGATGGAACGACAGCTTGGCGAACGCTTTGGAGGTGGCGACGAAGTCGTAGAAAGTGCGGTCGTCCCACAGCGGGACGAGGGTGTTCCACAGTTCCTTGAGGCGTGGCACGTCGCGGTCGCGGATCGCTTGCTGGATATCGGAGAACTGCGAGCCGGCTTCCAGGGCGTCGGCCCAGGCGTCAGCTACTTCCTGGAACAGTGCAGGAAGATCTGCCAGTTTTTGTGCGTAATGGGTTTTGCCTTCCAGATCGATCACGGTGCTGCCCGACGCGGGTGTCAGCGGGTTCGGGAAGGGTTTGGTCTCAAGACCGAGCTTGTCGACGTAGTGATAGAACGCGGTGGACGAGACCGGAAAACGCATGCCACCGAGCTCGGCGATGATGCCTTCAGCGCCATTGAACGCTTGGGAACGCAGGCGCCCGCCCATTTTCGAGGCTTCGTAGACGACGGGTTTGAGGCCCAGTTTCATCAATTCGTAAGCCGCCACCAAGCCGGCGATACCAGCACCGACAATCGCTACTTCGGCACCGTGGTTGTGCGCAGGAATGCTGCCCAGACCCGCCGGGTGTTCGATCCAGTCGTCGAAGGCGAAAGGAAAGTCCGGGCCGAAAATGGTGACTGGTTTTTTACCGTCTGCAGGATGGCGATTGTTCTTGTTCATGGCTGACCTTGCTGGCGACCCGACGCGGGATGCGCGTCTGAGTATAGGAAAAGATGGCAGCCATTCTAGTGAGCGTAGAACACGTTAATAAGACGCAATATGTCGTCGATTTGCCATTTTAATGGTCAATATGACGTGACGTTGAATCAAAGTGACAATTCGATCCCCTGTAGGCGCGAGCGTGCTCGCGATGGCGTCAGCTCAGGCACCTACGAAACCTGAATTGGAATGTCAAACCGGCTGCCCCCGATCAATCTTGCTGCTCAGAATGATCGAAGTCGTCGTCTTCTCCACCCCATCCACACTGCCGATCTGATCCAGCAACTGATCCAGCTGCTCTGGCGAGTCGGTACGCAACCACGCCACATAATCAAATTCGCCACTTACCGCACACAACTGCTGAACCTGAGCCATCGCACTGAGCCGGCGCAGCACTTCCTTGCCAGAGCGCGGTTGCACGGTAATCCCGACATACGCCTGCAATCCGCCATCGACCACGCGCTGACCGAGGCGCACGCCATAACCGGTGATGACTTTGGCCTTTTCCAGGCGCGCCAGTCGCGACGTGACGGTCGTGCGCGCGATGCCCAATTGCCGGGCCAGCATGGCCACGCTCTCGCGGGCGTTGATCTGCAAGGCTGCGATCAATTGGCGGTCGATTTCATCAAGCACGGGCGGGCGGATGTCAGGCAAGGGGTGGCTCCAGTGGCACGGTTCAATGGCTGAGCATGTTACAGACTCGTTCGGCGGGGCGCTTGTGGTCGATATTCGAACTGGGGCTATGTGATTGCTAGACATTGCCCAAGTGACGGCTGAATCACGGGCGTGAAAAAGCCGCGCATTAGCGCGGCTTTTCTGTTTGGCCGCTCAGCAGCCAGGAGTCGGCAGTTCGGAGCCGATGGTAATCGCGGTAACCTGCACAGCCTGGAAGCTTTGCTGCGCCTGCGCGTCGAAATCTCTCTCACAGTTAAAACGAGTATCGGTGACAAAATCTTCGCCCTTGACCTTGGTCATGCTGGCCTGCCACTGGTTAGAGGCTTTCAGCGCTTGATCGCTGACCAGCACAACTTCCAGCAACACCTGACGGAAGTCCACAGCTCGCGGGCCGTCCCATAGCGCAAAAACCGACGGATCGGCAGCGTTGCCGCACATGGTCAGGCAGTCCGCGTAGAAATTCAGGTCCCCAGCCGCTTGTTGAAAGTTTCCGAAGGTCAGGGGCTTGTTGGCGGCCGGTGCGAACGATTCACCGATGAAGGATTTCAAGTCGGCTTGGCAGGTCGGCGAAAGCTCCATGCGCAGTTCACTTATTGTGCCGCCACCGGCAGTCGCCGTAATTTGGCAACCTTGAACCTCATAAGAGTGATGATCGCCCGAACTCTCACGTGCGACGCCGGCAACCGATTCGAAGTGACGCAGATTAGTGCCCAACATTTTTCCATTAAAAACATCGGCAACGCTGGCTTTCGCTTGGGCAATCGCAGGGCTGCCTGCAACAATCAGTGCTGTGAACAGGCTGGTAAAAATGGCTTTCTTCATCCGCAAATTCCTTTTGTCTCGATTGAGTCGAACGTGCCCTTCGACGATGAGGCGCGAACATACACAACGTTGATAGTGATTGGCCAGTAGTGAGTGCCAGGTCGCGTATCGGCGAATGCGTCACGACACTCGTGACGATGAGCTGAAGGTCTCGAATACTCGGGGCATAATCCTGTTGAGTGCTGTTACTCGGATTCCGTCGCGGTCCGCGCAGGTCGCGGTGTCAGCACTTTCACCACATCATCAATCAACGCCTTGCTCATCGCCGTCAGATAATGCGCGGCCCAAGCGTGGTGGTCGGTGTCCTTTGTGTAGGCGGCATCCTCGGCAAATGCCTTGGCGAGGAACAGCAGATTGGAGGCCTGTGCCAATGCTTCGACGATGGGGACACCGGGCCTGACGTTGAATAACGCCTGATCCGAGCAGTATATGAACGGAGTGAAGCCAATGGTTTTTAGTTCTGATTGGTTGTTCATGGTCAACTTCCTTGATTTGAGGAGATGCCAATTTCGTTTCCAAGCGAATGGGTGGCAGCTGTGCGCAGGTTGGAAAACCGGGAATCAAGGAACCGGCACGCCCTAAGACGTCCCGCGCACAGCCGCCATAACTCAGGTTGCAGATAAGCTGCTGCAATCGTAATCAGGGGCGCTGTTACGTTTTGATTCGACGGGTTTCCAAGCCCGATCACTGCATTGGCAGTGACGTCCGGAGAGTATCCCGTCGAACAAAAGCGCAACAAGGCAGCAAAGTGCCCATCACAAGATAATCAGATGTTGCCTACAACCTTGGCGGGCGTCATCTGATAGCTGCGACATACAACTTAAAGAAAACCAGCTCGTCGCATACGAAAAAGCCGCGCATTAGCGCGGCTTTTTTGTTTGGTGGGCCCACACGGACTTGAACCGTGGACCAAAGGATTATGAGTCCTCTGCTCTAACCAACTGAGCTATAGGCCCTCAGTAGGTCGCGGATTATAGCGACGGTTTCTCGGCTGTGCTATCCGAAAAATCGGATACGGCTATACGAAGAAACGTCGCGGCAAATTCGTCGGGGGGCAGCGGCAGGCTGACGATGTAGCCCTGGATCTGTTCACAGCCTTCGGCAGTGAGGAATTCCTGTTGGGCCACGGTCTCGACGCCTTCGGCAATGACGGTAAATTGCATGCTGCGGCCCAGCGCGATGATCGCGCGAACGATCGCCGCATCGTGCGGATCGTCAGGCAGGCCGCGGACGAACGACTGATCGATCTTGAGAATATCCAGCGGCAAGCGCTTGAGGTAGCTCAGCGACGAATAGCCCGTACCGAAGTCATCGATGGCCAACTGAACACCCAGTTGTTTGAGTTGGTGCAGCACCGCCAGCGCTTCTTCGGCCTGGCTCATGATGAAGTTTTCGGTAATCTCCAGTTGCAGAAAACCCGGCGCGAGATGGCTGTCCTTGAGCAGTTGTTCGATCCGCCCCAACAGGTTCGGTTGGCGCAGTTGGGCGCCTGCGAGGTTGACCGAGAGCGGGCCGAGGCATTCATACACCTGATTCCACTCTTGCATCTGCCGGCAAGCCGTCTCGAGTACCCAGTCGCCGATTTGCAGAATCATGCCGTTTTCTTCGGCCAGGGGAATGAAGTGTTCCGGCGGCACGGTGCCGAAGGTCGGGTGATGCCAGCGAATCAGCGCTTCGGCGCCGACCAGTCGATGGTCGGCGAGGCTGATTTTCGGTTGGTAATGCAGGAACAGTTCGTTGCGCTCGATGGCGCGCCGCAGCTCATGTTCCAGCGCCACGCGTTCGCTGGCCTGTGCGGTGAGGTCGCGGGTGTAGCTTTCAACCCGGTTACGCCCCTTGGCCTTGGAGCGGTACATCGCCGCGTCGGCGTTTTTGACCAGCGTGGCGACGTCCCAGCCGTCGTTGGGGTACAGGCTGGTGCCAATACTGGCGCTGATGAAAAACTCATGCTCCCCGGCCTGGAAGGGCGCGGAGAAACAGTTGAGCAGCTTGGTCGCAATATTGTCGGCATCGCTGGATTGCTGAAGGCCCGGTAGCAGAATGATGAATTCGTCACCGCCAAGGCGCGCAACGGTATCGATATCGCGCAACTGCTCTTTGAGGCGCACGGCGATGCCTTTGAGCAGCAGGTCGCCGACGGGGTGGCCGAGGCTGTCGTTGATGTGCTTGAAGCGGTCCAGGTCGAGGAACAGCACTGCGCCCTGGCCGCCGTTTTCCTTCTGCGAGTTGAGTGCGGTTTGTAGTCGGCTTTCGAACAGCGTGCGGTTTGGCAGGCCGGTCAATGGGTCGTGATGCGCCTGGTAGTCGAGTTTGGCCTGGGCGTGTTTGAGGCTGGAAATATCGGCAAATACCGCCACAAAGTGGGTGATGAATTTTTCCCGGTTGCGCACAGCGCTGATGGTCAGCCAGCTCGGATAGAGTTCGCCGTTCTTGCGGCGGTTGGAAATCTCGCCTTGCCAATGACCTTCGGCTGTCAACTGATGCCACATCGCGGCATAGAATGCGCTGTCGTGGAGGCCCGAAGCGAGCAGGCGAGGGGTGTGGCCCAGTGCTTCGCTCTCGCTGTAGCCGGTAATCTCGGTAAAGGCACGGTTGACCGCGCTGATGTGCTGTTGGGTGTCGGTGATCAACACACCTTCGGCTGTGCTTTCGAATACGGTGGCGGCCTGTTGCAGCTTTTCCTGCATGAGGTGCCGCTCGGTAATATCCCGGGCAATGGTCAGCATGCAATCTTCATCGCCGATCGGCAGCGGACGGCTCGATACCTCGCAGAGGCGGATCTGCCCGTCGCTGCGGCGGATGTGGCAGCTGAAGTCGCGGACGAAGCCATCGCGGTGCAGCAGGTCGAGCATTTGCTTGCGTTCGTTGAGGTTGACCCATATCCCCAGGTCCAGGGCCGACCGGTCCACGGACATTGCGCTGTTGAAACCGGTAATGCGGCTGAATCCTTCATTGACCTCCAGCAGTAACCCGTCGCTCTGGCGCGACAGCAACAAACCGTCTGGGGAAGCATGAAAGGCCTTGGCGAATTTCTCTTCGGAGGTTTGCAGTTGTTGCTGGGTTTCTTTTAGCTGGCTGATGTCACGCACCACCACTACGAGGGCGGGAGTGGTATCGAGATCAAAGGGTTCGGCGGAAATCAGGCCGGTAAACACGTGGCCATTACTGCGACGAAAGGGCATTTCCAGGTTGCGGATACTGCCGGCCTGCAGACGTTGCAGCAGGCCGGGACCCACACCGGGTATGCCCCAGATGTTCAGGTCGGTGGCGGTCTGGCCTATGACCTCTTCGGCCTTGAGACCAATCTGTTCTTCGAACGCTTTGTTGACCTCTAGCAGACAACCGTCACTAAGCCGCGCGATCACCAGGATGTCCGGGCACTGCTGGAATACCGAGGCGAATTTTTGCTCGGAAAGGCTTAGCGCCTCTTCAGTGCGCTTGGCATCACTGATGTCGATCATCAACCCGCGCAACACCGGCTCATGGCCGTGCTCGATCAGGCTGACGATGTCGCGCACCCACAGGCAGCGGCCATCGGCGGTGATGACCCGGTAATCAACGCTGTGATCGCGCCCGGCCAGCACTTCGTGATCGCAGTAGGTTTGAGCCCGTGTCAGGTCCGCAGGGTGGATGATATTGCGCCAGAACCCCGGAATCAGCCAATGGGACAGGGGATATCCCAGCAGGTCTTCAGCGTGTGGCGACACGTAGCTGTAGGTGTAATCGCTGATCCGTGCTTCCCAGGCGATGGCCGACAGACTCTCGACCAGCCCGCGATAGTGGTACTCGCTGCTGCGCAGTTCCTGTTCGAGGTCGACCCGGCGTGCAATTTCAGAGCTCAGTCGACGGTTGATCCGAATGACCACGGCCAGCATGACCATCAGAAACAGCAGCCCCGGCAGGCCGTAAGCCAACAGATCCGACCAAAAGCTTCGGTGATCCAGGACATTGCCCACCCAGCGTTCCTGAATGGCGCTGATTTCACTCGGGCTCATGTCCGCCAGCACTTTATCCAGAATGCCGACCAGCACCTTGTTGTTGGGGGGCACGGCCATTGCCAGTTGATAGCGATACGGGGTTTCGCCGCTGACATATAACCCTTCGAGCTTGAGCTGACGAAGGCTCCAGACACTGGAAGCGAGGTCGCCCACCACGGCGTCTACTTCATCGGTGGCCAGCGCCTGCAAGGCCGAACTCACATTGGACATCGGCACCAGATTCAGGTCTGGGTGGTGGGTGCGCAGCAGTTCATGCGGCGCATAGTTTTCTACTACGGCAATCTTTAGCCCGTACAGGTCTTCGAGCTTGTGCGGTTGGGCACCGCCGACATGGGCCAGGATGACAATCGGAAAATCGAGGTAGGGGCGCGTAAACGACAGGTATGACTGGCGTTCCGGGGTCGACATGATGCCCGGTAACACATCTAGCTTGCCTTGCTTGGCCTGTTCCAGCACGACCGTCCAACTGACCGGCTCGATGGGCGTGAGCTTGATGGCCAGCCGTTGGCGGATCACGTTGATGTAGTCCGCCGCCAGGCCTTGATAGCGGCCCTGTTCGTCGCGGAACTCAAACGGTGGCCATGAAGCGTCCACACCCAGGCGTAAATCCGGGTGTGCGGCCAGCCAGCTACGTTCGTCGTCGGTCAGAGTCAGCGCGCCAGCCGTTGCGGTCCAGGTCATCAGCGACAGCAAAAAAAGCACGGTCGGCAGTCTGGGCATAACGGTCTCGTTATGGCTCGGGGGAATGTTTCGAGTGTAGACGGGCTAAGCGGTGGGGGGGATGTGCGGGGGATTTAATCTGCATAAAGCAAAACCCCCGGCCTGGGCCGGGGGTTCTGTTGTTACTCGTCGAGGAAGGAGCGCAAATGCTCGCTTCTCGTCGGGTGGCGCAGCTTGCGCAGTGCCTTGGCTTCGATCTGACGAATCCGTTCACGGGTCACGTCGAACTGCTTACCAACTTCCTCAAGGGTGTGGTCGGTATTCATGTCGATACCGAAGCGCATGCGTAGAACCTTGGCTTCACGTGCAGTGAGGCCGGACAGCACTTCGCGAGTCGCTTCTTTAAGGCTCTCAACAGTGGCGACATCGATTGGCGACTGCATGGTCGAGTCTTCGATG
The DNA here is from genome assembly GCF_002000165.1 of Pseudomonas sp. C9. NCBI lineage: Bacteria > Pseudomonadati > Pseudomonadota > Gammaproteobacteria > Pseudomonadales > Pseudomonadaceae > Pseudomonas > Pseudomonas sp. C9. The sequence continues at coordinate 3,142,504 of NZ_MPAK01000001.1, forward strand.
AAGTCACCCAGATGGGAGTCTTCGTCATCACCGATCGGGGTTTCCATGGAGATCGGCTCTTTAGCGATCTTCAATACCTTGCGGATCTTGTCCTCAGGCATTTCCATGCGTTCGCCCAGCTCTTCCGGAGTCGGTTCGCGACCCATTTCCTGCAACATCTGACGGGAAATACGGTTGAGCTTGTTGATCGTCTCGATCATGTGCACCGGAATACGGATGGTGCGGGCCTGGTCGGCGATCGAGCGAGTGATCGCCTGACGGATCCACCAGGTGGCATAAGTCGAGAATTTGTAGCCGCGGCGGTATTCGAACTTGTCTACCGCTTTCATCAAGCCGATGTTGCCTTCCTGGATCAGATCGAGGAATTGCAGGCCACGGTTGGTGTACTTCTTGGCGATGGAGATCACCAGACGCAAGTTCGCTTCGACCATCTCTTTCTTCGCGCGGCGGGCCTTGGCCTCACCGATCGACATGCGACGGTTGATGTCCTTGATCTCGGCGATCGTCAAACCGGTTTCGGTTTCCAGCGCGGTCAGCTTCTGCTGGCAACGAATGATGTCCGGTTGCAGGCGACCAATGGCTTCAGCGTATTTGCTCTTGCCTTTGGCCAGTGCATCGGTCCAGCTTTCGTCAACTTCATTGCCCGGGAACTGGCGCAGGAAGTCGGCACGCGGCATGCGGGCATCACGAACGCAAAGTTGCATGATCGCGCGCTCTTGCTGACGCAGACGATCCAGGGCACTGCGAACACGCTCGACCAGGCCTTCGAATTGCTTCGGAACCAGTTTGATCGGCATGAACAGCTCAGCCAGGGCCAACAGCTCGGCGATTGCCAGCTTATTGCCACGACCGTGCTTTTTCAGCGCCTTGCGGGTGATTTCCATCTGATCGGAGACAGCGCCAAAACGCTGTGCAGCGATGATCGGATCCGGGCCGCTTTCGGCTTCTTCTTCGTCATCCGTTGCTTCGGCGTCATCGTCGTCGGTGTCGTCGGCAGCGGGAGCGGCTTTCGGATCGATCGGCGGTGGCACTTCTGCAGCAGGCGGTGCGATGCCGTCGTCCGGGTCGATATAACCGCTCAGGACGTCGGACAGGCGGCCACCTTCGGTGGTGACGCGAGTGTATTCGGAGAGAATATGGTCAACCGTGCCAGGGAAGTGCGCAATTGCGCCCATCACTTCGCGGATGCCCTCTTCAATACGTTTGGCGATTTCGATTTCGCCTTCACGTGTGAGGAGCTCTACCGTACCCATTTCACGCATGTACATGCGCACTGGGTCGGTGGTGCGACCAATGTCGGTCTCGACCGCTGCCAACGCTGCTGCTGCCTCTTCGGCCGCGGCTTCGTCGGTATCGGCGTCGGCCAGCATAAGGGAATCCTTATCTGGCGCAACCTCGAATACGTTGATCCCCATGTCATTGATCATGCGGATGATGTCTTCCACCTGTTCCGGATCTGAAATATCCTCCGGCAGGTGGTCGTTGACCTCCGCGTAAGTCAGGTAACCCTGCTCACGACCAAGTGTGATCAACTCTTTGATACGAGACTGCTGTTGCGCTTTTCCGGACATAACACCCTATCCACTGAAGGTCTTGGCGGGCAAAAAACAAGCCGAGGATTATACCTGAGCTATGACCTCACGCGCCAGTTGAGGTCGGGTTTGATACAGCCATATTGCGTTTTAATAGGTCGCGCATCTGATTTGCTATCTGATTTGCTTCCTCCGCGGTCAATCCTGGCTGCCTTGCTTTCCTGATTAGTACTTCCAGGCTATCCGTGTGTTGAGCGGCTGATAGCCTAGTAATGGTGTCTAAAAACTGTTGTTCAAGGTTGTCACCTGCAATCAGCCATTCCTTTTCCGCCAATGCCTTGAGCAAACGCCCCTGCTCAGTCCCGTGCCAGCGGGCCATAAGCTGAATTGAGTTTAGCTTAGGATTTTTTTGCACCGCTTCGATCAGTGCGACCAGCAGCTGTGCGTAGGTATTGCTCTCATTGGCGAAATGGTCGGCGGTTTCTACCCGGCCGGCCAAGTCTGGATGATGAATGAGGGTTCGAAGTGCGATCAGCGTTGGGGCTTCCACGGCAATTGGAGTGCGCGGGGCGCTCGGTTGATCACGATCGCCACCGCGTTTGCCATTTTTGTCCCAGGGTTTCTTGTCCCACTTCTTGCCGCCAGCGCCGGGTTTTTTCGGCGTCCACTCCTGCTGCGGCACGTACATCTCTTGTGACTGCGGCTGATGGTAGTCGCTGTAATCGGGCATGGCGTCGTAATCGATGCCTGGATCGTATGCCGGTGGCGCTTCCTGCGGGGCGCTTTGCGCCAGTTGGCTGACGGCTTCACCGCTAAGCCCGGTGATTTCGCTCAGACGCTGGCGCATCAGGATGCGCAGGTTGGCACCCGGTACCTTGTCGATCAGCGGCGCGGCGAGGGTGGCCATGTGGGCCTTTCCTTCCAGCGAGCGCGGGTCCGACTCCTCGGTCAACTGCTGGAAGAAATAATCCGCCAGTGGCTGGGCGTGCTGGTTGATTCGCGCACGGAAGGCATCCGTACCTTCGGAGCGAACCAATGTATCCGGGTCTTCGCCTTCCGGCAGGAACAGAAAGCGTGCGCGCCGCCCGTCTTGCAGGCAGGGCAGTGTCGCTTCCAGTGCTCGCCAGGCGGCATTACGGCCAGCCTGATCGCCGTCGAAACAGAACAGCACGTTGGGCACGACGCGAAACAGACGCTTCAAGTGCTCTTCGCTGGTGGCAGTGCCCAGGGTCGCGACGGCATTGCGCAGGCCTTGCTGGGCGAGGGCGATGACGTCCATATAGCCTTCGACGACGATGATTTCGTCGAGGTTGCGGTTGTTTTTGCGTGCTTCATAAAGACCGTAGAGTTCCTGGCCTTTATGGAAGACCGGTGTTTCCGGTGAGTTCAGGTATTTCGGTTTGTCGTCGCCCAGTACCCTGCCGCCGAAAGCGATGATGCGCCCACGGCTGTCGCGAATCGGGAACATCACGCGATCGCGGAAGCGGTCATAGCGTTTGCCGGTTTCGGCGTTCTCGATCAGCAGTCCGGCGTCGACCATGGCTTTTTGTTGCAGGGTATCGCTGCTCAAGTGCTTGAACAGGTTGTCCCAGCCCGGCGGGGCAAAGCCGAGGCCGAAGTCGCGGGCAATCTCGCCGGTCAGTCCGCGGCCCTTCAAGTAATCCACCGCGGCTTTGCGTGACGGATGGCTTTTCAGCGCCTGACGGTAAAAGTCGGCGGCAGCGGTGAGCAGCGGATACAGCGGCGAATCGGTTGGTTGCCGCGGTTTGTGCGCCCGACCGCTTTCTTCACGGGGGATTTCCATGCCGGCGGCTTTGGCCAGTTCTTCGACGGCCTGGACGAAATCCAGGTTGTCGTGGTCCATGATGAAGCCGAGGGCGTTACCGCCAGCACCGCAGCCGAAGCAGTAATAGAACTGTTTGTCGGGGCTGACGCTGAAAGACGGGGTTTTCTCTTTGTGGAACGGGCAGCAAGCAGTGTGGTTCTTGCCGGCCTTTTTCAATTGCAGGCGCGAGCTGACCACATCGACGATGTCGGTGCGGTTCAGAAGGTCGTCAATGAAGCTCTGGGGAATTAGCCCGGCCATGGCGTTCTCGTCATCTGCGCTGAAATGGACCCATAACGAAGGGCGGCCGAACGCGGGTCGTTGTTTGAGGCGCGCAAAAAGTGCGGCTCGACCGGTGTCGTCTGCGTAATCGCTATCGGGGAGTGTATCTGCCGAAAATCCACTGACGTTAATACCAATCAGTAATCGACTGTTTGAAAGTGTTGCGCTGAATCCGCTGCGGCCTGTCGATGGCCTCGGATAGCTCAATAAGCGGGCACGCAAGCAGGTGCCTTGGGCTGATCGTCGTGAGAGGAATCAGTGGGTGTGCTCGTCAGTAGCCTTGGAAGGCTCGTCAGAAAAGACGTGCACCGCTGGCAAAAGAGCCAGGTCTGACGCTGTAAAGCAGGTTTGTCTTGGTCGCGTCTGCGGCTTCGACAGTGAAGCATCAAGCGTTTTACGCAAATGCCATTAGCCCGGCTGAGAGCCGGGCTTGGCAGAAGCTTGCTACGATCGTCTGTGTATTAGTACAGACGAACGGCGCGGCGCTGTTCGCGCTGAACTTTCTTCGCGTGACGCTTAACAGCGGCTGCTGCTTTGCGCTTACGCTCGGAAGTTGGCTTCTCGTAAAATTCGCGGCTACGAACTTCAGCCAGTACACCGGCTTTTTCGCAGGAGCGCTTGAAACGACGCAGAGCTACGTCGAAGGGTTCGTTCTCTTTTACTTTGACGGCTGGCATCCAGAGCTACCTTCATTCATTACCGGGGTCAACATCCTCGCGGCAAAAGAGCACTTGAAGACGTCGGTTTTTAAGGGTTGCGGATGTTAACTCCTCATCGCTCGGAATGCAAAGCCTCTGATCGAAAACCGCTGGTCGGGGCATCACGCGGCGACTATTATGCGCGCCTTCGAATTCAGCCTAAACAAGGCGCAAACCCATGCTAGTACTGGGATTAGAAACCTCCTGCGACGAAACCGGCGTCGCATTATATGACAGTGAACGCGGGCTGTTGGCCGACGCACTGTTCAGTCAGATCGACTTGCACCGCGCCTATGGTGGTGTGGTGCCGGAGCTGGCCTCGCGCGATCACGTGAAACGGATGCTGCCCTTGATTCGTCAGGTGTTGGCCGAAGCTGACTGTGTGCCGACCGAGATCGACGCGATCGCTTACACCGCGGGTCCTGGCCTGGTTGGGGCCTTGTTGGTGGGGGCTTCCTGCGCTCAGGCGCTGGCTTTTGCCTGGGGTATTCCGGCCTTGGGTGTGCACCACATGGAAGGCCACTTGCTGGCGCCTATGCTGGAGACGCAACCGCCCGAATTCCCGTTCGTCGCTTTGTTGGTGTCCGGTGGTCATACGCAGTTGGTTCAGGTCGACGGGATCGGTCAGTACACGCTTTTGGGCGAGACGCTGGATGATGCCGCCGGTGAGGCTTTTGACAAGACCGCGAAGATGATGGGGCTCAATTATCCGGGCGGCCCGGAAATCGCGCGCCTGGCCGAGCAAGGCGTTGCGGGGCGATTCACGTTTCCGCGTCCGATGTGCGACCGCCCGGGCCTGGCATTCAGTTTCAGTGGCTTGAAAACCTTCGCCCTGAACACCTGGCAGCAAAGCGTCAGCGCCGGGGACGACAGCGAGCAAGCCCGTTGCGACATCTCTCTGGCGTTCCAGCAGGCCGTGGTGGAGACTTTGACCATCAAGTGCAAGCGAGCCCTGAAGCAAGCGGGCATGAAGCGCCTGGTGATTGCCGGGGGCGTCAGCGCCAACAAGGCCCTGCGCACCTCGCTGGAGAAAATGCTCGGCGACATGAAGGGTGATGTGTTTTATGCCCGCCCGGAGTTCTGCACCGACAATGGCGCGATGATCGCGTTTGCCGGTTGCCAGCGCTTGCAGGCCGGCCAGCATGAATCTTTGGCGATCAGCGTGCAGGCGCGTTGGCCGATGGAGCAATTGTCGGCGCTTTGATGAGCCGCGCTCACGTCCGGTATTTAAAAATGCCGTTCGCGCCCGGCAAACAGGTCGCGTAGATTGCCGCGATGACGCCAGACAATCAGCCCGGTGAGCACGCTCATGGGCAGCAACGCCGCCGGTTCTTGCCAGGCAAGCAGCGGCAGCGTCAGGGGTGTGGCGATCAGGGCGGCGAGTGAGCTGGTGCGGGTCAGGTAGAATGTCAGCAGCCAGGCGCAGACCGCCAGCAACGCGGCGGGCGGGTATAGCCCCAGTAACATGCCGGCCGCGGTGGCGACACCTTTGCCACCGCGAAAGCGAAAGTACACTGGAAACAGATGGCCGATGACGGCGCAGATGCCGATCCAGGCTTGTTCTTGCAGCGAAAGACCGGCAAGAGCGGCGATCAGCACGGGCAGCAAGCCTTTGCAGAGGTCGCCGAGCAGGGTCAGGACGGCGAGTTTCTTGCCGGCCAGGCGCAACATGTTGGTGGCGCCGGCATTGCCTGAGCCACTCATTCGCGGATCGGGACTCCCGGTCAGGCGGCTGAGCAAAATGGCGAAGGACAGCGAGCCGAGCAGGTAGGCGAGGATCGCCAATAACCAAAACATGCTAACTATTCCGGGCGAGGACGCCCTGATTCTAACGGCGCATTGCGCCCTTGTCGTGCAGCGGAGAAAAGTGCTTGGACAGAGTGTTTATCGAGGGCCTGGAAGTCGACACCGTGATCGGTGCCTACGACTGGGAGCGAGGCATCCGACAGTGCCTGCGTCTTGATCTGAGCTTCGCCTGGGACAATCGCCCGGCCGCCGCCGGTGACGACCTGACCCTGGCGCTCGATTACGCCAGTGTGTCGTCGCGCATCCAGGCGTTTGCCGAGCAGGCGCAATACCAACTGGTCGAGACTTTTGCCGAGCGTCTGGTTGAAGTGCTGATGAACGAATTCAAGATCACCTGGATGCGCCTCAAGCTGACCAAGCCTGGCGCTGTCCCGGCGGCCACCGGTGGTGTGGGCGTGGAGATCGAGCGCGGATGTCGCTGACTCAGGTGTACCTCGGGCTCGGTAGCAATATCGAGCGTGAAACCCATTTGCAGGCAGGTCTGGATGCCCTTGCGGAGTTTCTGGTGGATATCCGCTGTTCGGCGGTGTTCGAAAGTCAGCCAGTGGGCATCAAGAGCGGGCCGTTCTTCAATTTCGTGGTGTCGGCTTACACCGATCTGCCGCTGATGGAGCTCGACCGTCGATTGAAATTCATCGAGGCGGACAACGGTCGCTACGCACCGGACCGCAAGGGATTGCCGCTGGATATCGACGTCCTGCTGTTCGGTGATCTGGTGGGTAATTTTGATGGTTTGATCCTGCCGCGAGCCGAAATTTTGAAGAACGCTTTCGTGCTGTGGCCGTTATCGCTGATTGCGCCTGATCGCGTGCATCCGGGTGTAGGAAAGAGCTTTGCGACCTTGTGGGGCGAGGCGCAGATTGATCAAGTGTTGGCGCCGGTTGCGTTTGAGTGGCGTGGCGAGCAGCTAACACCTTCGAATTTGCTGTGATTTGACTGACATCATCGCGGGCAAGCCCGCTCCCACAAGGGTTGCATCGTACCTGTGGGAGCGGGCTTGCCCGCGATAGCTTTCAGACAGACGCCGCTTCTTTGTAGGCCTTCAGCGCCTTCAGTCGTTCACGCTTGATCGCTTCACCCAACTCAGGCCCTTTGAAGCCCTTCTCCAGCAGCGGCTGGACCGCCACGCTTCTGGCTGCCGTCGCCGCACCGCGCAAATAATCCGCCTGTGGATAAGTTCTCTGTTCCAGACCTTTGCGTCCGCGTGCATCCATCTCGCACGCGTGGATAAATTCTTCGAACCGCTGAGGTCGTCGGTAGACGTCAAAACTCTGTAGCAAATCCAGCAGCGTCGAAGGCTTCAGCTCCAGGGCGCGATGACCATGGGTATGATATTCGCCCACCAGCAGTGCCAGTTCCTGGCAATCTCTCGGTGCCTTGAACCGTTCGTTGACCGCTTTGATCAGCTTCAAACCCCTGTGTTCATGGGCAATGTGCCGGGGCCAGTCTTCTTCGGGTGTCAGTCCTTTGCCCAGGTCATGCAGCAGGCAGGCCCAGCGCACGGTCAGCGGTTGTTTGTGATGCGCCGCTTGCTCGAGCACGCTCAGCGTATGCACCCCGGTGTCGATTTCCGGGTGATGAGCCTCGGGCTGGGGGACGCCAAACAACGCGTCAACTTCAGGCATCAGCACCTTGAGAGCGCCGCACCCGCGCAGCACTTCGATGAACACTTGCGGCTGATCTTCCATCAATGCGCGGGAAATTTCTTTCCAGCTGCGTTCGGCGGTCAGCGCTTCCAGTTCGCCCGATTCGCTGAGCTGGCGCATCAACTCCATGGTCTCGGGCGCGACGTTGAAACCTAGCGGCGCATAGCGTGCTGCAAAGCGGGCGACGCGCAGGACACGGAGCGGATCTTCGGCGAACGCGGGGGAAACGTGACGAAGAAGGCGGGCTTCCAGATCGCGCTGGCCATGGTAGGGGTCGGTCAGGTTTTGCTGATCGTCCTCGGCCATGGCGTTAATCGTCAGGTCGCGACGGATCAGGTCTTCTTCGAGGGTGACTTCGGGACTGGCGTGAAAGGTGAAACCGCCATATCCGCGTCCACTCTTGCGTTCGGTACGGGCAAGGGCATATTCCTCACCGCTTTTAGGGTGAAGAAATACCGGGAAATCCGCCCCGACCGGGCGAAATCCCTTGGCGAGCATCTCTTCAGTGGTGGCGCCCACCACGACCCAGTCGATATCGGTGACAGGTTTGCCGAGCAGGCGATCACGTACGGCACCGCCGACTTTATAAATCTGCATAAAAAACCTCCGTTAGCTCGACAGAATAACCGTTGCGTCGAACTTTCGGAGGCTCAAACCCGCTCAAAGATGAATGACGGCCAAGTCCAGCCGGCCGTAATCCCCTTCGCTATGCTCGTTTCTGGGTGGAACGTGATGGGTTTTCATCACCTGATCGCCTTGCAAGGTTTCCAGGTGGATATCAAAACCCCACAGGCGGTGCAGGTGCTTGAGCACTTCCTCGGTGGACTCGCCCAGCGGTTTGCGGTCGTGTTGCTGGTGACGCAGGGTCAGGGAGCGGTCGCCGCGCCGGTCAATGCTGTAAATCTGCACGTTGGGTTCGCGATTGCCCAGGTTGTACTGCGCCGCCAGGGTTTCACGGATGATGCGGTAGCCTTCTTCATCGTGAATCGCTGGTACGAGCAGGTCGTCCTTTTGATCGTCATCGAGAATGCTGAACAGTTTCAGGTCGCGGATCACTTTCGGTGACAGGTACTGAAGGATAAAACTCTCATCCTTGAAGCTGCTCATGGCGAACTTGATGGTTGACAGCCAGTCGGTGCCGGCAATTTCCGGGAACCAGTGGCGATCTTCATCGGTGGGTTCCTCGCACATCCGCCGGATGTCCCGGTACATGGCAAACCCGAGGGTGTAAGGGTTGATTCCGCTGTAGTAAGGGCTGTCAAAGCCGGGTTGAAACACAACGCTGGTGTGGGATGTCAGGAACTCCATCATGAAGCCGTCGGTGACCAGGCCTTCGTCGTACAGGTCGTTCATCAACGTGTAGTGCCAGAACGTGGCCCAGCCTTCGTTCATCACCTGGGTCTGGCGCTGAGGGTAAAAATACTGAGCGATCTTGCGCACGATCCGCACGATTTCCCGCTGCCAAGGCTCCAGTAGCGGTGCGTGTTTTTCGATGAAGTACAGGATATTTTCCTGAGGTTCGGCGGGGAAGCGTGCATTGTCCTTGTCGCTGTACTTGTCTGCGCCTTTTGGAATCGTGCGCCACAAATCATTGATCTGTTTCTGCAAATGCTCTTCCCGATCCTTTTGCCGGCGCCGTTCTTCTTCAGCGGAAATCGGGTAGGGGCGTTTGTAGCGGTCGACACCGTAGTTCATCAGTGCGTGGCAGGAGTCCAGCAAGTCCTCCACCGCGTCGATGCCGTGGCGCTCCTCGCACTGCATGATGTACTGCTTGGCAAACACCAGGTAATCAATGATCGAGCTGGCGTCGGTCCAGGTGCGGAAAAGGTAATTGCCTTTGAAAAAGCTGTTATGCCCATAGCAGGCATGTGCCACGACGAGCGCCTGCATGCAGATGGTGTTTTCTTCCATCAGGTAAGCGATGCAAGGGTCTGAGTTGATCACGATCTCGTAGGCCAGTCCCATCTGCCCGCGACTGTAGGACTTTTCCGTGCTGAGGAAGTGTTTGCCGTAGGACCAATGGTGATACCCCAGTGGCATACCGACAGAGGCGTAGGCGTCCATCATCTGCTCGGCGGTGATGACTTCGATCTGGTTGGGGTACGTATCGAGTGCATAGCGAGCTGCCAGGCGACTGATTTCGCGGTCGTAGGCCTGGATCAGCTCGAACGTCCATTCGGAGCCGGTGGAAATGGGTTGGCGCTTCTGCTCTTTGGCGGTCATGTCACTAACCTGCGCTGGAAGAGTTCACGGAAGACCGGGTAGATATCCCCGGCCGAGACCAGTTGCTGCTGGGCGAAAGTGTCAGAAAAGGCTTCGGCTATGCGCTCGTACTCGAACCACAGGGCCTGATGTTCGCGCGGGGTGATCTCAACGTAAGTGTAGTACTGCACGAACGGCATTATCTGGTTGATCAGAATGTCACGGCAGATCGGCGAATCGTCATTCCAGTTGTCGCCGTCCGAAGCCTGGGCGGCATAAATGTTCCACTCGTTGCTCGGATAACGCTCGGCCATGATCTCCTGCATCAGTTTCAAGGCACTGGACACGATGGTGCCGCCGGTTTCGCGCGAGTAGAAGAACTCTTCTTCATCCACTTCGCGGGCACTGGTGTGGTGGCGGATGAACACGACGTCGATCTTGTCGTAGTTACGCTTGAGAAACAGGTACAGCAGGATAAAGAAGCGCTTGGCGATGTCCTTGGTCGCCTGCGTCATGGAGCCGGAGACGTCCATCAGGCAGAACATCACCGCTTTGGAGCTGGGATTGGGCTGCTTGATGAGCAGGTTGTACTTGAGGTCGAACGTATCGAGGAACGGGATGCGATGAATGCGCGCACTGAGTTTTTCGATTTCTTCTTCGATTTTCTGGATATCGCCGAAGTTGTCCGGTTCTTCCAGCTTCAGGCGCAGAAGTTCTTCTTTGGCTTCACGCAGTTTCGCCCGGCTGCTGCCGGACAGGGCAATGCGCCGTGCGTGGGCCGAACGCAGGGTGCGGATGATGTTGATGCGCGACGGGTTGCCTTCGTTGCTGATGCCTGCACGCACCGTTTTGAACGTGTCGGTGCCGGTCAGGTTGCGTTTGACCAGATTCGGCAATTCGAGGTCTTCGAACATGAACTCGAGGAATTCTTCCTGGGTGATCTGGAAGACGAATTCGTCCATCCCTTCACCCGAGTTGCCAGCCTTGCCGGGGCCTCTGCCGCCGCCACCTCCGGGTGGGCGGGCGATGTGCTCGCCGCTGGTGAACTCCTTGTTGCCTGGATGTACGACGGTTTGTTTGCCGCCGCGACCGTGATGAAGCACCGGTTCGTCGATGTCCCGACCGGGAATGCTGATCTGTTCGCCGTGTTCCATGTCGGTAATGGACCGCCGGCTGACCGCCTCTTCGACAGCCTTTTTGATGTGGTCACGGTAACGCCGCAGAAACCGCTGACGGTTCACCGTGCTCTTGTTCTTGCCATTGAGACGTCGGTCGATCACATAGCTCATGACTGCTCCTTAGAAGCTGTCCTGAAAGGGGCGAGCGGTGGTGCAGCATCGAACCGAGGGCCAAGGGATATGCGACGCTCCCCCAAGCGCTGTGGATGCTGCTTGAACTCGCTACCGACTTTCGAACACCTTCCAGAGGCTTGTGTAACAGAAAATGCATGCACAGGCCTCTGGCTGACGACAACCGGTCTGACCGGCAGCGGGTTATTGTGATTTTCTGACCCGCAGGTACCACTCGGACAGCAGTCGGACCTGTTTGTCGGTGTAACCGCGCTCGACCATCCGTGTGACGAAGTCGTTGTGCTTCTGCTGGTCCTCTTTGCTGGCCTTGGCGTTGAAGCTGATGACCGGCAGGAGGTCCTCGGTGTTGGAGAACATTTTCTTCTCGATGACCACCCGCAGTTTTTCGTAGCTGAGCCAGGTCGGGTTCTTGCCGTTGTTGTTGGCCCGGGCGCGCAGCACGAAGTTGACGATTTCGTTGCGGAAATCCTTCGGATTGCTGATGCCGGCCGGTTTCTCGATTTTCTCCAACTCTTCGTTCAGGGCGACACGATTGAGGATTTCGCCGGTTTCCGGGTCGCGGTATTCCTGGTCCTGGATCCAGAAGTCGGCGTACAGCACGTAGCGATCGAAGATGTTCTGGCCGTACTCGCTGTACGATTCGAGGTAAGCGGTCTGGATTTCCTTGCCGATGAACTCGATGTAACGCGGTGCCAGGTACTCCTTGAGGAAGCGCAGGTAGCGCTCGCGGGTTTCAGCCTGGAACTGTTCCTGTTCGATCTGTTGTTCCAGCACGTACAGCAAATGCACCGGGTTGGCGGCGATTTCGTGCGGATCGAAGTTGAAGACCTTCGACAGGATCTTGAACGCGAAGCGGGTCGAAAGGCCGTTCATGCCTTCGTCGACACCGGCGTTGTCGCGGTATTCCTGGATCGACTTGGCCTTCGGATCGGTGTCCTTGAGGTTTTCACCGTCGTACACGCGCATCTTGGAGTAGATGTTCGAGTTTTCCGGCTCCTTGAGGCGCGAGAGCACGGTGAACTGGGCAAGCATCTTCAAGGTGTCGGGCGCGCAATGGGCCTTGGCCAGCGAACTATTGAACAGCAGCTTGTCGTAGATCTTCACTTCGTCGCTGACCCGCAGGCAGTACGGCACTTTGACGATGTAGATCCGGTCGATAAACGCTTCGTTGTTCTTGTTGTTGCGGAAGGTGTGCCATTCCGATTCGTTGGAGTGGGCCAGCAGGATCCCGGTAAACGGGATCGCGCCGAGGCCTTCGGTACTGTTGTAGTTACCTTCCTGGGTGGCGGTCAGCAATGGGTGCAGCACCTTGATCGGCGCCTTGAACATTTCGACGAATTCCATCAGCCCCTGGTTGGCGCGGCACAGGGCGCCCGAGTAGCTGTAAGCATCGGCGTCGTTCTGTGGGTATTCTTCCAGTTTGCGGATATCGACCTTGCCCACCAGGGCCGAGATGTCCTGGTTGTTCTCGTCACCCGGCTCGGTCTTGGCCACGGCGATCTGATTGAGGATCGACGGATAGAGTTTCACCACCCGGAACTGGCTGATGTCGCCGCCGAATTCGGCCAGGCGCTTGGTGGCCCATGGCGACATGATGGTGTTGAGGTAGCGCCGCGGGATGCCGAAGTCTTCTTCGAGGATCGCGCCATCTTCGGTGGCGTTGAACAGACCCAGTGGCGACTCGAATACCGGTGAGCCCTTGATTGCGTAGAAGGGCACTTTTTCGATCAGTTGTTTCAGCTTCTCGGCCAGGGATGACTTACCGCCACCGACGGGGCCAAGCAAGTAGAGGATCTGTTTCTTTTCTTCCAGGCCCTGAGCGGCATGACGGAAATACGACACGATCTGGTCGATGCATTCTTCCATCCCGTGGAAGTCTTCAAAGGCCGGATAGCGACGGATCACTTTGTTGGAAAAGATTCGCGACAGTCTCGAGTTGGTCGAGGTGTCGAGCAGCTCCGGTTCTCCGATGGCCAGCAGCAGACGCTCGGCGGCGGAAACGTAGGCGCTGCGGTCCTTTTTGCACAGCTCAAGATACTCTTGCAGTGAGAGTTCTTCCTGGCGTGTGGACTCGAAGCGTTGTTGGAAGTGGCTAAAGATACTCATGACGTCACCTCGCTCGATACGTGGAGCCGACGCCGGATCACTCAGTCGATGCTGGCAGCAGCCGAACAGGCGGTTGCTGTTTACCCCCCAGAACTCTTTCGGTGCTGACTACGCCGAAAGCTACTCCCGATGACCCGCGCGCCGGTGTACCGGCTCTCCCCTGTTTTGGATGGCCTGCGCTTAAGGATAGTTGGGAATTCGGGAGGTAAAGGCGAGATACGTAATAAGTTATGCCAGACCGTTCGTCTGCCATCGCGCGAGCCCGCGGGGGACGGGGGCTCGCACGTTACAAAAAAATTATTCCGAGGTGCCTTGCGCTGTTTCTGCAGGATAGGTTGTGCGCCACAGCTCAAAACCGCCATCCATGCTGTAGACGTCCGAGAATCCCTGGCTAATCAGGTAGGCCGCGGCGCCCTGGCTGGAATTGCCGTGGTAGCAGACCACGACGGTGGGGGCGTCCAGGTCTGCGCCCTGGATAAAGGCATGCAGGGAATGGTTGTCCAGATGCTTCGAACCGCTGATATGCAGCGCGGCGAAGGTAGCAGGGTCGCGAACATCGACCACCACCGCGCCTTGTTCACGCAGGGCCTGAGCCTGCTCTGGGGGGATACGTTTGAATTCGCTCATGGCGGGCTCCTGTGGCTCGTCGGTAACGCAGTCTGGCGCGGGGCGCTGGCTGGCGATTGTTCGGTAGTGATTGGGGCGATTGGTGGAGTGCTATGGCCCTGGTCGTCGCATTTGCATTGCAGGCGCTCGCCGGTGTCGACATTCATCAGCGTCATGGCGCCACCCCACACACAACCGGTATCGAGGGCAAAGATCCCCGGCTCGTCACACTGGCCTTCGAGTGCAGCCCAATGACCGAAAATGATCTTCAGGTCTTTGGTCTTGCGCTCTTTGTAAGTGAACCAGGGCTTATAGCCCGGTAGTGCAGTGTCGGCGCCTTCCTTGCTCTTGAGGTCGAGTTTGCCCTCGCGAGTGCAGAAACGCATGCGGGTGAAATAGTTGGTGATGACACGCAGGCGGGCTACACCCTTGAGGTCGTTGTCCCATTTCACCGGTTCGTTGCCGTACATGCCGTCGAGGTACGGCGCGATACGGTTGTCGTCGTGCAGCGCCTCTTCAACTTCGGCGGCGTATTTCAGGGCTTTGCGCAACGACCACTGGGGCGGGATGCCGGCATGAACCAGTGCGATGTCGCGCAGTTCGTCGTAGTGCATGAGCTTTTGCTGGCGCAGCCATTCCAGCAGTTCCGCGCGATCAGGCGCTTCGAGTATCTCGCGCAGGGTATCGTTTTTCTTCAGGCGTTCGATGTTGCGCCCGGCGGCCAGCAGGTGCAGGTCATGGTTGCCCAGTACGCACACCAGCGATTCACGAATGCCATAGAGAAAGCGCAAGGTTGCCAACGACTGCGGACCGCGGTTGACCAGGTCGCCCACCAGCCAGAGGCGATCCTTGGCCGGATCGAAAGCCACTCGCTCAAGCAGGCATTGCAGGGGCTCGAGGCAGCCTTGCAAGTCACCCACGGCGTACGTTGCCATTAGTGCAAGGCTCCGGGCACCGCCAGGCGGAATGGAGCGATGATGGCGTCGAAATGCTTACCGTCGTCGGCAATCATCTGATAGGTGCCTTGCATGGTGCCGACTTTGGTCGTCATGACCGTGCCGCTGCTGTAGGTGTGGTTTTCGCCGACCTGGATCAGCGGTTGCAAGCCTACGACACCCGCACCCTTGACCTCTTCGACATGCCCGTCACCATCGGTGATCACCCAATGCCGCGACAGCAGTTTGGCCGGTAACTCGCCGTTGTTGTGCACGGTAATGGTGTACGCAAAGGCAAAGCGGCTTTGCTCGGGTTGCGATTGTTCTGCCAGATAGCGGGTGACGACGCTGACGTCGACCTGATAACGAGGATCGGACATGCAAGAGGCCTTAAAAACGAAGCGGGACGCGGGGCTTAGCTGATGGAGTTCAGTCTAGGCCAAGTATCGGGTAGTAAACCAGACATCGCGTCTGGCGTCCTACCCGATAACGCTCGTCACCTGTCAGTCGGCGGCGGGTTTGTTCAGGACTTGTTCGCTGAGCTTGTCGGCCAGGCGCACGAAAGCGGCCAGGTCGAGCTGCTCGGGACGCAGGCTGCCATCGACGCCAGCCGCTTCGATCTCGGCATTGCTCAGGAGCAACTTGAGGGTGTTGCGCAGGGTCTTGCGGCGCTGGTTGAACGCTTCGCGAACGACACGTTCCAGCAGTTTGTGGTCTTTGGCCGGATGCGGCAGTACCGCGTGTGGCACCAGGCGCACAATGGCCGAATCAACTTTTGGCGGCGGATTGAATGCGCCCGGTCCGACGTTGAACAGATGCTCAACCCGGCAGTGGTACTGAACCATGATCGACAGGCGGCCCCAGTCACCGCCACCAGGACCCGCCGCCATGCGCTCGACCACTTCTTTTTGTAGCATGAAGTGCATGTCGCGGATCAGGCTGGCGTTGTGCAACAGGTGAAAAATCAGCGGTGTAGAGATGTTGTACGGCAGGTTGCCGACCACGCGCAGACTGCCCGGCGCGGCATTCAGGCTGTTGAAGTCGAACTTCAGGGCGTCGCCCTGGTGCAGGCTGAAGTTGCTCCTGCCGGCGAACTGCTGATTGAGGATCGGGACCAGGTCCTTGTCCAGTTCCACTACGTCCAGCTGGGCGCCGCTGTTGAGCAGGCCCTGAGTCAGCGCACCCTGGCCCGGGCCGATTTCCAATACGCGGTCTTCGGTTTTGGCATGGATGGAGCGCAGGATGCGGTCGATAACACCGGCATCGTGCAGGAAGTTCTGGCCAAAGCGTTTGCGCGCCTTGTGTTGGTAATGCTCGGTCATAAACGGGTCTCGGCCATCTGGTAGGCGGTTTCCAGGGCGACTTGCAGGCTGCCGGTGTCGATTCTGCCACTGCCGGCCAGATCCAGGGCGGTGCCGTGGTCGACTGACGTGCGGATGATCGGCAAGCCGAGGGTCACGTTGACTGCCGCGCCGAAGCCTTTGTATTTCAGCACAGGCAGCCCCTGGTCGTGGTACATCGCCAGCACCGCGTCGCAGTGCTCCAGATATTTGGGGGTAAACAGAGTGTCGGCGGGCAGGGGGCCGCGAAGGTCCATGCCTTCACCGCGCAGGCGCTCTAATGTAGGTTCGATGATGTCGATTTCTTCATGGCCCAGGTGTCCGCCTTCGCCGGCATGCGGGTTAAGCCCGCAGACCAGGATGCGTGGCTGGGCGATGCCGAATTTGTCTTGCAGGTCGGCATGCAGGATTCGTGTGACCCGCTCCAGACGCTCCGGTGTGATTGCATCGGCAATCTCGCGAAGGGGCAGGTGAGTGGTGACCAGTGCCACACGCAATCCGCGGGTGGCAAGCATCATCACCACTTGGGCGGTGTGGGTCAGGTCAGCGAGAAACTCCGTGTGCCCGGAAAAGGCAATGCCGGATTCGTTGATCACGCCCTTGTGCACGGGGGCGGTGATCATGCCGGCGAAATGCCCGTCCAGGCAGCCTTGGCCCGCACGGGTCAGGGTTTCCAGGACGAAAGCGGCATTGGCTTTGTCCAGTTGGCCGGCGGTGACCGGTGCATTGAGCGGTGTATCCCAGACATACAGGCTGTTGGCGGGTGCGGGTACATCCGGCCAACTGTCCGGGGTGACCGGCAATACATCGACAACCACACCCAGCTGCGCGGCCCGCTCAAGGAGCAGGTCGCGGCTGGTAATGGCAATCAGGGGGTGTGGCTGGGCTTGCGAGGCGAGCAGCAGGCACAGGTCAGGGCCTATGCCGGCCGGTTCGCCGGGTGTCAGCGCGAAACGCTTGGGTTTCACTGCGCTGCCTGGTCTGCACCAGGAAGTTTGATCTCTACGTACGCTTCGTCACGGATCTGACGCAGCCAGGTTTGCAGCTCTTCGTCGTATTTGCGGTTACGCAGTACGGTCATCGCCTGTTGCTCACGAGCCTGGGCAGTGCTGTCAGTGGCGCGACGGCCAAGGACTTCCAGAACGTGCCAGCCGTATTGGGTCTGGAATGGCTTGGACAACTGACCTTGCGGGGTCTTGGCCATCACTTCGCGGAATTCCGGTACCAGTGCGTTCGGGTCAACCCAGTTCAGGTCACCGCCGTTGAGGGCGGAACCCGGGTCTTCCGAATAGCTCTTGGCCAGTTCGCTGAAGTCTTCACCTGATTCAATACGAGCGTAGAGCGATTCAACCAAGGCCTTGGTTTTAGCTTCATCGCGGATCGGACTTGGTTTGACCAGGATGTGGCGCACGTGCACTTCGTCGCGTACCTGGGTCTGGCCGCCACGCTTTTCGAGGATCTTCAGGATGATGAAGCCGCCCGGTGTGCGCATCGGTTGTGTGACTTCGCCAACGGACATCGAGCTCAGCATGCGATCGAACGGAGGGGGCAATTGAGCGGCTTTACGCCAGCCCATGTCGCCGCCTTCCAGTGCGGTTTCGCTGGCGGATTTGGCGATTGCCAACTGACTGAAGTCAGCGCCTTGCTTGAGCTGCTGGTAAATCGAATCGGCCTGCTTGGCGGCATTCTGAATCGCATCGGAGTTGGCGCTTTCCGGTGTCGGGATCAGGATGTTGGCCAGGCGGAACTCTTCGGACAGTTGCATCTTGCCGAGGTCGGACGCGAGGAAGTTCTTCACTTCCTGTTCCGACACCTGGATGCGTTCGGCCACACGACGCTGACGCACACGGCTGATGACCATTTCACGGCGAATCTGTTCACGGGCGTCGTCGTAAGACAGGCCGTCATGAGTCAGGGCCGCGCGGAATTGATCCACCGACATGTTATTGCGCTGGGCAATGGTGCCAACCGCCTGGTTCAGTTCTTCATCGGTAATGCGGATACCCGAGCGTTCGCCGATCTGCAGTTGCAGGTTTTCGACGATCAGACGCTCAAGCACCTGCTGCTCCAGCACGCTGGCTGGTGGCACGGCAGTGCCGCGCTTGGCAATGGTTTGCTGAACTTCACGGACGCGTTGGTCCAGTTGGCTCTGCATGACCACGTCGTTGTCGACGATGGCCACCACTTTGTCGATGGACTGTACGGCAGCGTTGGCCGCAGTACCCAGGAACAGCGCGCCCAGCAAGAGCGGGCGCAGACAATCAGAAAGCTTGGTCTTCACGTTCACGATAACCTTGGATGCCTTTGTCGAGGAAACTCTCTACTTTGGAGCCAGTGAGGCCGCCGAGTCCCTTCAGAACAATTTGGAGGAAGACGCCGTGGTCGCCTTTTTCGTTTTGTGGAGCCTGCTGACTGAACTCGTCATAGGAAACCCAGTAACGGTTGATCAGGCGCAGTTTCCAGCAGCAGTTGTCGTACTCGAAACCACCGAAGGCTTCCAGGGTACGGTCACGGTTGTAGTCATACTGCCAGCGGCTGATGGCGTTCCATTGAGGAACGATCGGCCAGATAACCGAAAAGTCGTGCTGCTCGATCTTGTAGTAGTCCTTCACGTAGCCAGGCTGGCCAGGGGTGCCGTAGTCACCACCACCCACGGACCACTTACCGGTGTTCTGGTCATAACGGACCTGGTCATTGCGATAGCGATAGCCGGCGTTGATGACTTTGTTCGGGTTGTCCTCAGGCTGGTAGTGGAACATCGCGCTGCCCGAGCGAGGGCTGCGGCTGTCCGGGTCCCAGTTGTAGTCGGCCGTGGTGCGCCAATCGCGGTTCCAGCGGTATTCGTATTCCAGCGCGTAAGGCGAAACATTGGAATGCGCATCGTCGCGGGTTTTTGCATCGATACCCGGCAACTGGACTTCGCGGTCCTTGAAGTACAAGGCCTGGCCTACGCTGACGCGTTGACGTTCGAAACCGTCATCTTCGATCCAGCGGTTGGTGACGCCCAGCGACAGTTTGTTCTCGTCGCCGACACGGTCGGAACCGGAGAAGCGGTTGTCACGGAACAACGATGCATAGTTGAAGGTGTATTCGCCGGTGTCGAAAACAGGAATGTCTTCCTGGTCCACTTCTGGCACATAGAGGTAGTACAGACGCGGTTCAAGGGTCTGGCGATAGTTCTTGCCGAACCATTGGGTGTTGCGATCGAAGTACAGGCCGCTGTCGATGCTGGCAATCGGCACGCCACGGTTTTGATTGCTGTCGAAGGTACCGTTGAGTTGGTCCTGTTCCGGGGTCTGTGCAGCAATCTGCGATTTGCCGATGCTGTCGAGGTCCAGTTGGTACTGCGTGTACTGGTATTTGAGCTTGGGCGTCAGGAAACCATACGTCGAGCTCATTGGCAGGCTGATGGCGGGTGCCAGGTTCAGGCGGTCGCCAGTGGCACGTGCCAGGCCTTGAACGTTGGTGTCCAGGCGCGGCGACTCGTTCCCGTCTTCGTCGGTGAACGTGCCGTTTTTCAGGTCGCGATCAAATCGCACGACTTCTGTTTCGTAGTCGAAATCAAGCCCGCCTGGATGAGTAGGCAATGAACCATTAAAGGTGATCTGCGGCAAACGATCATACGGCGTGATGTTGGAAACGGTCGCCAGCTCATAGGCCTGGGCGTTGATGCGAGCGATGTAGCTGTCGCCACGGTAGGTGACCGAACCTTGTTGATTCACGTAGTCGGCGCTTTTTACACCGATCTGGTCAGTCTGCAGATCCTGGAAGTAATACGGATCGCTGATCTTGGTGTAATCGACCTGCGTGAGCACTCGCGAGTCGAGACCACCCTTGTGCTGCCAGTTATACATGTAGCGGTCTTTCTGGTAGTCGGTCTGCTTGCTGCGCTCGGTATCTTCGTCGTTGAGGTACGCAGCACCGAACTGACCTTCGCTGGACTTGGTGAGGTAACGGAATTCGCCCTCCATCAACAAGCCATGCTTTTCCATGTAGCGCGGGTACAACGTGGCATCGTAGTTGGGTGCCAGGTTGAAGTAATACGGTGTGACCAGCATGAAGCCGGTATCGCTGCCGGTACCGATGGTCGGCGGCAGGAAGCCCGACTGGCGACGGTCGTCGATCGGGAAGTAGATGTACGGCGTGTACAGGACTGGAATGTCCTTGACCCGCAATGTCACGTTGGTCGCGGTGCCGAAGCCGGTCGCCGGGTTCAGGGTGATGTTGTTACCCTTCAACTGCCAGGCGTTGCTGTTCGGTTCGCAGGTGGTGTACGTACCATCCTTGAGGCGGATGATCGCGTTTTCCGCACGTTTGGCGTACAGCGCGTTACCGCGGATGCGGGATTTGTGCATCACGTATTCGGCGTTGTCGACCTTGGCTTCACCGGTGTCGAGTTGCACATCGGCGTGGTCGCCGACGATCAGCGCGCCGTTGTCGCGAATACGCACGTCGCCATTGAGTTCGGCGCGGCTCTCGGCCTGATACAGGCTGGCCTCGTCGGACTCGACCTGCATGCTGCCCTGACGCAACACGACGTCTCCGGCCAGCGTGCCGACTTGATCTTCGGTGTTGTAGCGTGAGGCTTTGGCACCGATAAAGGTCGGCGCGTCACTTTTATTCGTCTTGTCATTCATGCCAGGACGAATCGGTTCGATATAGGAACCAGAGCAGTAAGGACCGGTTTCGGCCAATTGCGCGGCAGTGAGATTTTCGCGTGGCACCCAGTCGAGGTGGCTGTAATCTTCACTGCGCGACTTCATGCCGCGGCCTTTGGCCTCGGTAACGAGTGCAGGCTTGGCGCCGGTATCTTCGCTGGAGCCGTTCTCGGCTGCGGCTTCGCCAGTGGCGGAAACTGCGCTGCCCTCATGGATGGGACGCGGTGGCAATGCCGCCGTCGGCGATTTTGGCGCACAGTCCCAGGAGCCCGAAGCAGAGACTGAGCAGTCATACTGTTCCGCGGCGACCACGAATGAAGTGGCTAGGGGTTGCAGGGCCAGCAGACTGCCGGTAACCAACAACGGAAATTTTTTACGAAACGCGGGGGATTTCAATGCCATCTTATTAGTCCGGGCTTCCTGCGTGCCATCTGCCCGCGGTGTGGGCCGCACGCCTCTCGATGGTCTGAAAAAGATGCTGGATAATAAAGCATGACCCGCTTGACGGCTAGCGCCGTCGGAGACCCTTGCAATGCCTGACCAAGATGTACGTTTGCAACACCTGAAAGTTTGGCTCGATGAGCAGTTGGCGATTCTCTTTGCAGAACAAGGTTGGGGCGTCGTACCCCCGGCCACACTGACTGCGGCCAGTAGTGACGCGAGTTTTCGGCGCTATTTTCGCTGGGAAGGCGAGGGCAAAAGCTTCATCGTGATGGACGCTCCGCCGCCCCAGGAAAACTGCAAACCCTTCGTGGATATCGCTTTTTTGCTGGCGAAATCCGGAATAAATGTGCCGAAAATTTATGCCGAAGACCTTGAGCGCGGTTTTCTTTTACTCAATGACCTGGGCAACAAGACTTACCTGGACGTGATCGACAGCGAAAACGCCGACGATATGTTCAACGACGCCCTGCAAGCGTTGTTGGCTTTTCAGCAGTTGCCGATGGTGGCGCCGTTGCCGAGTTACGACGTCGCGCTGCTGCGTCGCGAGCTGGAGTTGTTCCCTGACTGGTACGTCAAACACGAACTGGGCATCGAGTTCGATGCTGCGCAGAAAGTGCTGTGGCAGCAGGTCAGCGATCTGCTGATCGACAGCGCTCTGGCACAGCCCAAAGTCCTGGTGCACCGCGACTACATGCCACGCAACCTGATGCTCAGCGAACCGAACCCGGGTGTGCTGGATTTCCAGGACGCGGTGTATGGTCCCGTGACCTACGACGTGACCTGCCTGTTCAAGGACGCCTTCCTCAGCTGGCCTGAAGAGCGTGTGCGCGGCTGGCTTGAAAATTACTGGCAGCAAGCCGCTGCGCTCGACATTCCGGTTCAACCGGACTTCGAGGATTTCCTGCGTGCCAGCGACCTGATGGGCGTGCAACGTCACTTGAAAGTCATCGGCATCTTCGCCCGCATTTGCCATCGTGACGGCAAGCCGCGCTACCTGGCCGACGTGCCGCGCTTCTTTGCTTATATAGAGGCGGTGATCGCCCGCCGTCCTGAACTGGCGGAGCTGGATGTACTGCTCGCCAGTCTGCGCGCCGGAGTCCATGCATGAAGGCAATGATTCTGGCCGCAGGCAAAGGCGAGCGCATGCGCCCGCTGACCCTGACCACTCCCAAGCCGCTGGTTCGCGCTGGCGGCGTGCCGCTGATCGAGTATCACCTGCGCGCCCTGGCGGCAGCCGGTTTTACCGAGATCGTGATCAACCATGCCTGGCTCGGTCAGCAGATCGAAGATTATCTGGGCGACGGTTCGCGCTACGGCGTCAGCATTGCGTACTCGCCCGAAGGTGAGCCGCTGGAAACCGGTGGCGGGATTTTCCGGGCACTGCCGTTGCTGGGTGACGATGCTTTTGTGGTGGTCAACGGTGACATCTGGACCGACTACGATTTCAGCGTGCTGCACCAGCCCATTGCCGGGCTGGCTCACCTGGTATTGGCAAACAACCCGGCCCATCACCCGGTCGGCGATTTCACGTTGGCCGACGGGCACGTGAGCGATGGCCAACCGGGCGCAGCAACCCTGACTTACAGCGGCATCGCAGTGCTGCATCCGCAGTTGTTCGAGGGGTGTTCGGACGGGGCTTTCAAGCTCGCACCACTGTTGCGCAAAGCCATGGCCGAGGGGCAAGTCAGCGGTGACCGGCTCAAAGGCCTGTGGGTGGATGTCGGCACGCACGAACGCCTGGCCGAAGTTGAAACACTGATAGAAGCGAGCCGCTGAGATGTTGTGGCCAGGGACTCTGATCGGAGCCGGAGCTGGTTTTGCCATAGCCAGCATTCCGGGGGCCATGCTCGGTGCCTTGTTGGGGCAGGCGCTGGATCGGCGCTTGCACCTGCAAAGCGTTGGGCATTTGCTGGAAAAGCTCGGCGGTCGTCCGATGCTGCGCAACGATGAACTGCTGTTCGTGTTGTTGGGTCGGTTGGCCAAGAGCGATGGTCGGGTGGTGGAGGGTCACATCCAGCAGGCTCGCCAAGAGATGCGCTCTTTGGACATGTCTGATTCGGCGCAGCGGCGTGCCATTGCCGCGTTCAATCGGGGCAAGTCGGGGAATGACCGGTTACGCGGCTATCTGCGGCGCCTGAGTGCTCAGCCTCATGCGGCAGAAGGTGTCTTGCGCGCCTGTTGGCGGATGGTCTGGGCCGATGGCCGGGCCGGTCACCGCGAGCGCGAGCTGATTGCCCAGTGGGGGAAGTGGCTGGGCTGGACGCCGCACCAGGTTCAGGCGCTGGCGACCGATTATGAGCCGCACAAACGGCCACAGGTCAGCAACGCCATTACCTACCAGGATGCGTTGCGGCTTTTGGGCGTGTCGACCACCGGTGAGCCAGCGCAGATCAAGCGCGCGTATCGGCGCCTGCTCAGTCGTCATCACCCGGACAAGATTGCGGGCAGCGGGGCGACGGCATTGCAGGTTCGCGAGGCAACGGACAAGACGCGTGATCTGCACACGGCTTACACGTTGATTCGTGAGCGGCGGGATTTTCGTTAGCAGGAAAGAGGTCTGTCACCGGTGATGCCGCGATCGCGGGCAAGCCACGCTACCACAATGAACCTGTGTTCGCAGGTTGAAATGTGGGAGTGAGCCTGCCCGCGAATCGGGCGATGCGGTCTGTCAGTCCGCCGCGTTCTGCGGATTCAACCAGCCGCGCACCCGGCGCACCAGTTGCTCTTGCTCCGCCTTGGCATCGCCGGGCAATGCCTTGAGCGAAACCTGGCTGAACGCCGATGCCTTCAAACGCTTGCTGGCCTGCAAACGCTCCAGCGCTGCGTTGCGATCCGCTGCTTTGTCCTTATAGAACAGATCAGCCGTCGGCAGCTTCAACGTCGGCGTCAATTCGGCCAGCTCAGGCTTCGCCGCAACCGGCGTCTGGGCGGCGACCATCACAAATTTTTCCACTTGCGAGGGCTGCTTCTCACTCAAGTAGCGCGCGGCCCAGTAAGCGCCCGTACCATGGCCCAGCACGACAATGCTGCGGGCGCTTTGTTGTTCGGCATAGGCAATGGCGGCGTCGATACGCGCGAAGATTCGTTCGGCGTCGGCCTTGGCTTGCTCCTCGCTGGTTTCGGCGATGGCCTTGTCCGCCACGTCTGCTTCACCGCCAGCAGCCTGCTCGATCGGGGCTGCGGTGGTGGAGTCTTTGCTGACGGCTTCCGGCGCTTTAGGTGCCGGCGCGACTTCGACGATGCGAGGTGCAATGGCGTCGCTTTGCAAGTCGGGCAAGGTGATACTCAGGCTGCTCCATTGGGCGTTGGGCAATTGACGGCGCAATGGGCCGATTGCTTGAGGCCAGTCAACTGTTTCGCCGGCGCCAGGGATGATAATCACTGCGCCCTTGGGCTCGGCGGTATTGGCCGGCTTCCACAAGGCGAGAAAATTGTCGGTGCCGGCTTGCAGTTGTTGCTGTTCCTGAGCAGGGATTTTTCGCTCAAGTGCTGTCGCTTCTTCCTGACTACGCTCAAGTAATGGCTGGCGTTCGACCGGTTTTTCTTCTGCGGGTTTTTCTTCAACGACAGGCGCCGGGTCGGCGGCCTCGACAGAAAAGGCACAAGGCAGGATCAGCGACAGGCACAATGCTGGCAGTGCCAGGCGGTAGACAGGGGGCATCGGATATTCCAGGCCAGAAGTGATTCCGGCAGCCTAATGGGTTAGTCAGTGTTTGTCAGTGTGTGAGACTTCGATGATGCGTTTTCGCTGCCTGTGGGTTATCGGCTGTTTATGGTTTCCCTTGATGGGGTGGGCGGGGTCTGCACCACCGACCCATGTCGCACGGCTATCACCTGTGCAACAGCAATGGCTGGCCACCCATGATGAATTGCGGGTCGGCGTGGTGTTGCAGGCGCCGTATGCTCAATATGATCGGCGCTTGCAACGGCTGTCCGGGGTTAACGTCGAGTTGATGAAGTGGCTGGCCCAGGCCCTCAATGTTGAGCTGCGCTGGCGCAATTTTCCTGATGTCGCACAACTGGAAGACGCCGCGCGCGAGGGGGAAGTCGACATCGCGGTAGGGTTGACTCAAACCCCGGCCGGTTTGCGGCTTTGGCAATTTACCGACCCGTACATGCGGGTGCCGCAACTGGTGGTCAGCGATCAGAAAGGCACCGGTGTCGTGGAGTTGGAGAAGCTCGACAGCCAGACCCGCGTAGCGGTGCGCATGCCCAGCGTGACCGCCGACTATCTGCGCAGCAATTACCCGCATCTGAATCTGCAAGGCGTACCGATCGAGCGCCAGGCGCTGCAATTGTTGCTGAGTCAGCAGGCCGGCTACGCGGTGGTCGATGAAGCACAGCTGGGGCGTTTGATTGCTGAACCCGAATTCGCCGGGCTGGTCGTGGTGGGCGATATCGGCTTGCCGCAATTGCTGCGAGTGGCCACTCGCCGGGATTGGCCTGAGCTGGCCGGCATCGTCGAAAGTGCGCTGCGGGCAATCCCGGCAAAAGACCTGGAGCAACTGCACAACCAATGGCTGCAGCCCAAGTATCCAAGGTTCTCCGAGTCCCCGGGTTTCTGGCAAAACCTCTGTCTGCTGCTCGCCGTGGTGATGCTGAGCAGCATGGCCGCGGTGATCTGGCAGCGGCGCCAACAACACAGTCTGGAGCAGCGCCTGTTGGCCGCGCGCGAAGACATTGCCCTGCGTGAGGCCAGCGAAGAAGCGCTGCGCCTGACGCAGTTTTCCATCGATCAGAGCACCGTCGGTATTCTCTGGGTCAATTGGGACAGCCATGTGCGTTACACCAACCGCGCCGCAGAAACCATGCTCGGCTACCCACCGGGCGGGATCATTGATCGGCCGCTGATCGACTTCGAGCCTGGTTTGCACATGGATCGCTGGCTGAACTTATGGAAGCGCGCACGGGCCAGCGAGGATGGACCGCAAAGTTTCGAAACCCAGTGCGTGCGGGCCGATGGCAGCATTTTACCGACGGATGTTTCGTTGAGCTTTATGCGCTTCCGTGATGGCGAATACCTGGTGGTCTACCTCAATGACGTCACCGAGCGTCGTCGGGCATTGGCCGCGTTGCAGGAAAGCGAGGCACGGTTGCAGGGGATCGCTGCCAACGTTCCCGGGCTGGTCTTTCGCCTGGAGCGCGCGCTGGTGACGGGGCAAATCGACTTTGCCTACATCAGTGAAGGCAGTGAAAGCCTGGTAGGGTACTCGCCGGCTACCCTGGCCCATCGCGACAAAGGCTTGCGCAGCCTGGTGCACCCGGACGACAAGGCGAGCTATCACCAGACTCAGGACCTTGCGCTCGATACTGACAGCGACTGGTCGTGGCAAGGACGGATCCTGACCCGTTCGGGTGAACAGCGTTGGGCCGAAATCAAAGCCATCACCCGTCGGCTCGAAGACGGCACCTATGTCTGGGACGGTATCGTCTGGGACATTAGCGAGAGCAAGCGTATTGAGCTGGAACTCGCCAGCTCCCGCGAGCAGTTGCGCGAGTTGTCCGCCCATCTGGAGAGCGTGCGCGAAGAGGAAAAGGCCCGTATCGCCAGGGAAGTCCACGACGAACTGGGTCAGATGCTGACCGTGCTCAAACTGGAAACGTCCATGTGCGAATTGGCATACGCCCAACTCGACCCGGGTCTGAACGAACGCTTGAACAGCATGAAGCGCTTGATCGCCCAGCTGTTCCAATTGGTGCGCGACGTGGCCACGGCGCTGCGACCACCGATCCTGGATGCCGGGATCGCGTCTGCCATCGAATGGCAGGCCCGGCGTTTCGAGGCGCGCACACAGATCCCTTGTTTGGTGCAGGTGCCGGACAATCTGCCACTGCTCAGCGATGCGAGGGCAATTGGTTTGTTCCGGATCCTTCAGGAGGCCCTGACCAATGTCATGCGTCATGCCCAGGCGCATACTGTCGAACTGTCATTGTCGCTGGACGGCAACGAGTTGTGTCTGACGGTCAGCGATGATGGCGTAGGATTTGTCGCCGCGACCGGCAGGCCGACCTCCTTCGGGATTGTCGGCATGCGTGAGCGGGTGTTGATCATGGGCGGGCAGTTGTCGCTTGAAAGTGAACCGGGTGAAGGCACCACCCTGAGTGTGCGCGTGCCGGTGGATGAAGTTTGAAGAATAGGTGTTGGTTGTATTGACGCCTTCGCGAGCCTGCTCGCGAATGATCTTGAATCTGGAGAAGACTGTGATCCGTGTACTGGTAGCTGAAGACCACACCATCGTTCGCGAAGGCATCAAGCAATTGATTGGCCTGGCCAAGGACTTGCTGGTGGTGGGGGAGGCGAGCAATGGCGAACAGTTGCTCGAGACCTTGCGGCATGTGCCCTGCGAGGTGGTATTGCTGGATATCTCCATGCCGGGCGTCAATGGCCTGGAAGCGATTCCGCGCATTCGTGCACTGAACAATCCGCCCGCCATCCTGGTGCTGTCGATGCACGACGAAGCACAAATGGCCGCCCGGGCGTTGAAGGTCGGCGCTGCGGGGTATGCGACCAAGGACAGCGATCCGGCCCTGCTGCTGACGGCGATCCGCAAAGTGGCGGCGGGCGGGCGCTATATCGATCCGGACCTCGCCGACCGCATGGTGTTCGAAGTCGGCCTGACCGATTCACGGCCATTGCATTCATTGCTTTCAGAGCGCGAGTTTTCGGTGTTCGAACGTCTTGCCCAAGGCGTTAACGTCAATGACATCGCCCAGCAATTGGCACTGAGCAACAAAACCATCAGCACCCACAAGGCGCGGCTGATGCAGAAGCTCAACATCACGTCCCTGGCGGAACTGGTGAAGTACGCGATGGAACACAAACTCCTCTAAACCCCGCCGCGAACCCTTTAGGAGCAAGGCTTGCCCGCGATGGCGTCCTTGAAATCGTCATCGCGAGCAAGCTTTGCTCCTGCAAGACAAACGCGGTGGCATATCCATTTACGACACCCCGCCAACCTGCTTTTGCCAGTCCTTGCGGCTTGTAGCCGACCGCTTGCCGCTGCGTTTGCCAAAACGCGCCATCCTTGTAGGGCAATCCCTACCCCGAGCCTTCCGTCCGGCTGAGGCGATTCTCTCCTGCACCCCGATTTGCGTGGTCGGCAGGGTCCACTAGGCTTAGTCCCACAGCAGTCATCAATAACAAAGGTGTGGGTATGAGCCAGGTCGATTCAAGCGCAGGGGCCAGCGATATTCTGGTCAGCTTTCGTGGAGTGCAAAAAAGCTACGACGGCGAGAACCTGATCGTCAAAGACCTCAACCTGGACATTCGCAAAGGCGAATTCCTCACCTTGCTCGGGCCGTCCGGCTCCGGCAAGACCACCAGCCTGATGATGCTCGCCGGTTTCGAAACCCCGACCGCGGGCGAAATCCTGTTGGCCGGGCGCGCCATCAATAACGTGCCGCCGCACAAGCGCGACATTGGCATGGTGTTCCAGAACTACGCATTGTTCCCGCACATGACGGTCGCCGAGAACCTCGCGTTCCCGTTGACCGTGCGCGGTCTGAACAAGAGCGATGTCAGCGACAAGGTCAAGCGCGTCCTGAGCATGGTGCAACTCGACGCCTTTGCTCAACGTTATCCGGCCCAACTGTCCGGCGGTCAGCAACAGCGTGTGGCGTTGGCCCGTGCGTTGGTGTTCGAGCCGCAACTGGTGCTGATGGACGAACCGCTCGGCGCACTCGATAAGCAACTGCGCGAACACATGCAGATGGAGATCAAGCACCTGCATCAACGCCTCGGTGTGACCGTGGTCTACGTGACTCACGACCAGGGCGAAGCCCTGACGATGTCTGACCGGGTTGCGGTGTTCCATCAAGGTGAAATTCAACAGATCGCACCGCCGCGTACGCTTTACGAAGAACCGAAAAACACCTTCGTCGCCAACTTCATCGGCGAGAACAACCGCCTCAACGGCCGCTTGCATAGCCAGACCGGCGACCGCTGCATCGTTGAACTGGGTCGCGGCGAGAAGGTTGAAGCGCTGGCGGTCAACGTCGGCAAGACCGGCGAACCCGTCACCCTGTCGATTCGCCCCGAGCGTATCAGCCTCAATGGTTCCAGCGAGTCATGCGTCAACCGCTTCTCAGGGAGGGTGGCGGAATTCATCTATCTGGGCGACCACGTCCGGGTTCGCCTGGAAGTCTGCGGCAAGACTGACTTCTTCGTGAAACAACCGATTGCCGAGCTCGATCCCGCGCTGGCTGTCGGCGACGTGGTACCGCTTGGCTGGCAGGTCGAACACGTTCGCGCGCTCGACCCACTTTTAGAGGCGAACTGATCGCCCCGGCTTCAACAACACCAACCCTGCACGTGGAGAGAACAATAAATGTTGAGATCCCTGAAATTCACCGCTCTGGCACTGGGCATGATGGGGGCGGCAAGCGCAATGGCTGCCGGCCCGGACCTGACCGTGGTGTCCTTTGGCGGGGCGAACAAGGCTGCGCAGGTCAAAGCCTTCTACGCACCGTGGGAAGCGGCAGGCAACGGCAAGATCGTGGCGGGCGAGTACAACGGTGAAATGGCCAAGGTCAAAGCCATGGTCGACACCAAGAGCGTGTCCTGGGACCTGGTCGAAGTTGAATCGCCAGAACTGTCCCGTGGTTGCGACGAAGACATGTTCGAGCAGCTGGATCCGAAGTTGTTCGGCAAAACCGAAGACTACGTCAAAGGCGCCATCCAGCCATGCGGCGTAGGCTTCTTCGTGTGGTCGACCGTGCTGGCCTACAACGCCGACAAACTGGCTTCCGCGCCAACCAGCTGGGTGGATTTCTGGGACACCAAGAAATTCCCGGGCAAACGTGGCCTGCGTAAAGGCGCCAAGTACACCCTGGAATTCGCTCTGATGGCCGACGGCGTTGCGCCGAAAGACGTCTACAAAGTGCTGGCCGGCAAAGATGGTCAGGACCGCGCGTTCAAGAAGCTCGATGAACTCAAGCCAAGCATCCAGTGGTGGGAAGCTGGCGCACAACCGCCGCAGTACCTCGCCTCCGGTGACGTGGTCATGAGCTCGGCCTACAACGGCCGGATCGCTGCCGTGCAGAAAGAAAGCAACCTGAAAGTCGTGTGGAATGGCGGCATCTACGACTTCGACGCATGGGCGATTCCAAAAGGTCTGGACAAGGCACGCGCTGAAGCGGCGAAGAAATTCATCGCTTTCTCGGTGATGCCACAGCAGCAGAAGACCTACTCGGAAAACATCGCTTACGGCCCGGCCAACACCCAAGCCGTTCCGTTGCTGTCCAAGGATGTCCTGAAAGACATGCCGACCACCCCGGAAAACATCGCCAACCAGGTGCAAATCGACGTCAGCTTCTGGGCTGACAACGGCGAGCAACTGGAGCAGCGCTTCAACTCCTGGGCTGCGAAGTAAGCACAACCCTGTGGTTTGAACACCGCAATCCTTGTGGGAGCGAGCTTGCTCGCGATAGCAGTGGGGCAGTCAACATCGATGTCGGATGGAATGCCCCCATCGCGAGCAAGCTCGCTCCCACAGGTTGTTTGTATGCCTCTGCAACGATAAAAAAGATTTCCGGAGTACGCCATGGCCACCGCCATTCCCCTGAACGCGGGCACTGACCCCACCTTGAAGCAGCGACTCAAGCACGCCGAGCGGGTCAACCGCTGGAAAGCCCAGGCCTTGATCGCGCCCCTGGTGCTGTTTCTGTTGCTGGTGTTCCTGGTGCCAATCGTGGCGCTGCTCTACAAAAGCGTGGGCAACCCGGAAGTGGTCGGCGGCATGCCGCGCACCGTGTCGGCCATCGCCAGCTGGGACGGCCGAGGCTTGCCCGCTGAACCAGTTTACAAAGCGGCCAGCGAAGACCTCGCCGAAGCCCGCAAGAATCAAACCCTGGGCGATTTGTCCAAGCGCCTGAACATGGAATTGGCCGGCTATCGCAGCCTGCTGACCAAAACGGCTCGCGCCTTGCCGTTCGCCACCGAACCGACCTCCTATAAAGAAGCGCTGGAAGGTCTCGACGAGCGTTGGGGTGATCCAGCCTACTGGCAGGCGGTACGCCGCAACGTCAGCAGCATTACGCCTTACTACTTGCTGGCGGCTGTCGATCATCGCATCGATGACCTCGGCGAAATTGCCCCGGCCACCCCTGACCAGGCGATCTACCTCGACATTTTCGCCCGGACCTTCTGGATGGGGCTGATCATCACGGCCATTTGCCTGGTATTGGCGTACCCACTGGCCTACCTGCTGGCGAACCTGCCTTCGCGTCAAAGCAACCTGTTGATGATTCTGGTGCTGCTGCCGTTCTGGACCTCGATCCTGGTGCGTGTTGCGGCATGGATCGTGTTGTTGCAATCGGGCGGCCTGATTAACAGCGGCCTGATGGCCATGGGCATCATCGATAAACCGCTGGAGCTGGTGTTCAACCGTGTCGGCGTCTACATCTCGATGGTGCACATTCTGCTGCCGTTCATGATTCTGCCGATCTACAGCGTGATGAAAGGCATCTCGCCCACCTACATGCGTGCCGCGATTTCCCTCGGCTGCCATCCGTTTGCAAGCTTCTGGCGGGTGTATTTCCCGCAGACCTATGCCGGTGTCGGCGCCGGTTGCCTGTTGGTGTTCATCCTCGCCATCGGCTACTACATCACCCCGGCATTGCTGGGCAGCCCGAACGATCAGATGGTCAGCTACTTCGTCGCCTTCTACACCAACACCAGCATCAACTGGGGCATGGCGACCGCACTCGGCGGCCTGCTGCTCCTGGCGACGGTGGTGCTTTATCTGATTTACAGCTGGCTGGTGGGCGCCAGCCGCCTGCGCCTGAGCTAAGGGGAGAACGAAATGCTGAGTCCTTATATGTCGCCCGTCGAGCGGGTGTGGTTCTACAGTTTGCGGATTCTCTGCGGCTTGATTCTGTTGTTCCTGATTCTGCCGGTGCTGGTGATCATTCCGCTGTCGTTCAACTCAGGCAGTTTCCTGGTGTACCCGCTGCAAGGCTTTTCGCTGCACTGGTATCAGGACTTCTTCGCCTCGGCCGAATGGATGCGCGCACTGAAGAACAGCATCATTGTTGCCCCGGCGGCGACGGTGCTGGCGATGGTCTTCGGCACACTCGCGGCGATTGGCCTGACCCGCGGCGATTTTCCTGGCAAGGCGCTGGTCATGGCACTGGTGATTTCGCCGATGGTGGTGCCGGTGGTGATCATTGGCGTGGCGAGTTACCTGTTCTTTGCCCCGCTCGGATTGGGCAACAGCTTCTTCTCGCTGATCGTGGTGCACGCGGTGTTGGGTGTGCCGTTTGTGATCATCACCGTGTCGGCGACGTTGCAGGGCTTCAACCATAACCTGGTGCGTGCCGCTGCAAGCCTCGGTGCATCGCCGCTGACCGCGTTTCGCCGGGTGACGTTGCCGCTGATTGCGCCGGGCGTGATCTCCGGTGCGCTGTTTGCCTTCGCAACCTCGTTCGATGAAGTGGTGGTGACGTTGTTCCTCGCCGGTCCCGAGCAAGCCACCCTGCCACGGCAGATGTTCAGCGGGATCCGCGAAAACCTCAGCCCGACCATCGCCGCCGCCGCGACGCTGTTGATCGCCTTCTCGGTGATCCTGCTGCTGACCCTGGAATGGCTGCGTGGGCGTAGCGAGAAACTGCGCACCGCCCAGGTCTAAAGCCCTGCACCATCCCCTGTGGGAGCGAGCTTGCTCGCGATAGCGCCCTGACATTCAACACTAAGGTTGACTGACACGCCGCCATCGCGAGCAAGCTCGCTCCCACAGTTGTTTTGGGGTGTTTTCGGGATCGTTGGTCATTCACGAGCTGAATAGCAGACAAACCCCAATCCCCAGCTACTATTGTGCCCAGCTCCCCTACCTATAAGAGGCTGCGCACGATGAGTCTTTCCTCTTTCAAAATCGCTCACAAACTGATCACCGGCGCAGGTGCCATCGAGCAGCTCGCCGCTGAACTGACGCGTCTTGATGTCGATAACCCGCTGATTGTCACTGATGCGGCGCTGGTCAAGTCCGGCACGGTCGAACTGGCGCTGGCACAGCTGGGGGACCGGACCTACGAGATATTTGATCGGGTGCTGCCAGACCCGGAAATCGCCATCGTCGAAGACTGCATGCGGGTGTATCGCGACGGCGGGCATGACGGCTTGATCGGTCTGGGCGGCGGCAGTGCCATCGACATTGCCAAGAGCGTGGCGGCGTATGCCGGTTACCACGGCGCGCTGGAAGATTTGTTCGGCATCGACCAGGTGCCGCGCAAAGGGCCGCCGCTGATCGCGATCCCGACCACCGCCGGCACCGGCTCTGAAGTCACCAACGTGGCGATCCTTTCCGACAAGGTCGCGCAGCTGAAAAAAGGTATCGTCAGCGACTATCTGTTACCGGACGTGGCGCTGGTCAGCCCGCAAATGACCCTGACTTGCCCGCGCGGTGTCACCGCTGCCAGCGGCGTCGATGCGCTGGTGCATGCCATTGAATCCTACCTGTCCGTCAACGCTTCGCCGATCACCGACGCCCTCGCCATCGGCGCCATCAAGCTGATCGCCAAGGCGCTGCCCAAGGCCTATGCCAATCCGTCCAACCTGCAAGCCCGCGAAGACATGGCCACCGCCAGCCTGATGGCGGGCATGGCGTTCGGCAATGCCGGGGTCGGCGCGGTGCATGCGTTGGCGTATCCGCTGGGCGGACGTTTTAACATCGCCCACGGCGTCAGCAACGCCTTGCTGCTGCCCTATGTCATGACCTGGAACAAGATGGCCTGCGTCGAACGCATGCAGGATATTGCCGAGGCCATGGGGGTGAAGACCGCTCATCTGAGTGCCAACGAAGCGGCAGATAAAGCCGTGGAGGCGATGACCGGGTTGTGCGCTGCGGTGGAAATTCCGCAAGGGCTGCGCAGCTTCGGCGTTCCCGAAGACGCCATCCCGGCGATGGCCGCAGAAGCGGCGGGGATCGAGCGCCTGATGCGCAACAATCCGCGCAAATTGAGCGCCGTCGATATCGAGAAAATCTATCGGGCGGCGTACTAGAGCTCCTCGTGACTTATTGATCGAAGGCAGCCCCAATCATCGCGGTCACAGTGCGCGCGCCAAAGTATGAGGTATACAATGCGCGCCATCGTGATTCTGCTCAAAAAAGGTGCGTCATGCAGCCCTTCGTCATTGCTCCGTCGATTCTCTCCGCCGACTTCGCCCGCCTGGGTGAAGAAGTGGACAACGTCCTGGCCGCCGGCGCCGACTTCGTGCACTTCGATGTCATGGACAACCACTACGTACCGAACCTGACCATTGGCCCGATGGTGTGCGCTGCGTTGCGCAAATACGGCGTGACCGCGCCGATCGACGCGCACCTGATGGTCAGCCCGGTGGACCGTATCGTCGGTGACTTCATCGAAGCCGGCGCGACTTACATCACCTTCCACCCGGAAGCCTCGCAGCACGTCGACCGCTCGCTGCAATTGATCCGCGAGGGCGGCTGCAAGTCGGGCCTGGTGTTCAACCCGGCGACCCCGCTCGACGTGCTCAAGTACGTGATGGACAAGGTCGACATGATCTTGCTGATGAGCGTCAACCCGGGCTTCGGCGGGCAGAAGTTCATTCCCGGCACCCTCGACAAACTGCGTGAAGCACGGGCGTTGATCGATGCCTCCGGGCGTGACATTCGCCTGGAAATCGACGGCGGCGTGAACGTGAACAACATTCGTGAAATCGCGGCGGCGGGGGCTGACACCTTCGTCGCCGGTTCGGCAATTTTCAACGCGCCGAACTATCAGGAAGTGATCGAGAAGATGCGCGCCGAGCTGGCGTTGGCTCGCCCATGAGTGGTTTTGAGCAGCTGTTCCCGGGGCGTCTGCCGCGGCTGGTGATGTTCGATCTGGATGGCACGCTGATCGATTCGGTCCCGGACCTCGCAGCGGCTGTGGATCACATGCTGCTCAAGCTGGGCCGCAAGCCTGCCGGCATCGAGTCGGTCCGTGAATGGGTCGGTAACGGCGCGCCGGTATTGGTGCGTCGTGCATTGGCGGGTGGCATCGAGCATGCGGCCGTCGATGACGTCGAGGCCGAACACGCGCTGGAAATTTTTATGCAGGCTTATGGCGCAAGCCATGAACTGACCGTGGTCTATCCCGGTGTGCGCGACACCTTGAAGTGGCTGCACAAGCAGGGTGTCGAGATGGCGCTGATCACCAACAAGCCGGAGCGTTTCGTCGCGCCGCTGCTGGATCAGATGAAAATCGGCCGCTACTTCAAATGGATCATCGGCGGCGATACCCTGCCGCAGAAGAAACCCGATCCGGCCGCGCTGTTTTTCGTAATGAAAATGGCCAACATTCCGGCTTCGCAATCCTTGTTCGTCGGCGATTCGCGCAGCGATGTGCAGGCGGCAAAAGCGGCGGGGGTCAAGTGTGTGGCGCTCAGTTATGGCTACAACCATGGCCGGCCGATTGCCGAGGAATCGCCAGCGCTGGTCATCGACGATCTGCGCAAGCTAATTCCCGGTTGCCTGGATCCGGCCGCTGAGATAACGTTGCTCGACGCTGTTCAACCCCCTGCTGGAAACGCCATCGTGGTGGTCACTCGCAAACTCTGGATGAAAGTCATCAAGGCCCTGGCCCGCTGGCGTTGGCGCGCCTGACTTGTTCCTGGCCGGCATACCGGCGCGTTTGCATACCTGACTGTTAGACCCTCAAGCCACGAGGCTACCCCATGATCCGCGAAGAATTCCTGCGTTTGGCCGCTGCCGGCTACAACCGCATCCCGCTTGCCTGCGAAACCCTGGCTGACTTCGACACGCCGCTGTCGATCTACCTGAAACTGGCCGACGAGCCGAACTCCTACCTGCTGGAATCGGTTCAGGGCGGGGAGAAGTGGGGCCGTTATTCGATTATCGGCCTGCCATGCCGCACCGTGCTGCGGGTGCATGACCATCATGTCAGTGTGACCGTCGACGGTGTCGAGACCGAAAGCCACGACGTTGAAGACCCGCTGGCGTTCGTCGAAACCTTCAAGGCCCGTTACAACGTGCCGACCATCGCTGGTCTGCCACGTTTCAACGGCGGTCTGGTGGGCTATTTCGGTTATGACTGCGTGCGGTATGTGGAGAAGCGTCTGGGCAAATGCCCGAACCCGGATCCACTGGGCGTGCCGGACATTCTGCTGATGGTCTCCGATGCGGTGGTGGTGTTCGACAACCTCGCCGGCAAGATGCACGCGATTGTGCTCGCCGATCCGTCGCAGGCCGGTGCGTTCGAGCAAGGCCAGGAGCGTCTGGAAGAGCTGCTGGAAAAACTCCGTCAGCCGATCACGCCGCGCCGTGGCCTGGATTTCAGCAAGCAACAGTCGGCTGATCCGGTGTTCCGTTCGAGCTTCACCCAGGACGATTACGAAAAAGCTGTCGACACCATCAAGGAATACATCCTGGCCGGTGACTGCATGCAGGTCGTACCGTCCCAGCGCATGTCGATTGACTTCAAGGCAGCACCTATCGATCTGTACCGGGCGTTGCGCTGCTTCAACCCGACGCCTTACATGTACTTCTTCAACTTCGGCGACTTCCATGTCGTTGGCAGTTCCCCGGAAGTGCTGGTGCGGGTCGAAGACAACCTGATCACCGTGCGCCCGATTGCCGGTACCCGTCCACGCGGGGCCAACGAAGAGGCCGATCTGGCGCTGGAAAAAGACCTGCTGTCGGACGACAAGGAGATCGCCGAGCACCTGATGCTGATCGACTTGGGTCGTAACGACACCGGTCGGGTTTCGGAAGTCGGTTCGGTGAAACTCACCGAGAAGATGGTCATTGAGCGTTATTCCAACGTGATGCACATCGTGTCCAACGTTACCGGGCAGTTGAAGGCCGGGCTGACGGCGATGGACGCGCTGCGGGCGATTCTGCCGGCCGGTACGTTGTCGGGTGCACCGAAGATTCGCGCGATGGAGATCATCGATGAGCTGGAACCGGTGAAGCGCGGTGTCTACGGCGGCGCGGTCGGTTACTTTGCCTGGAACGGCAACATGGACACGGCGATTGCGATCCGTACCGCCGTGATCAAGAACGGCGAACTGCACGTGCAGGCCGGTGGCGGCATCGTCGCCGACTCGGTCCCGGCGCTGGAATGGGAAGAAACCCTGAACAAACGCCGCGCAATGTTCCGTGCCGTAGCTTTGGCAGAACAGACCCCGGACGCCTGAGTTCACGCAATACCCCCTGTAGGAGCGAGCCTGCTCGCGATGACGGACTGACATTCACTATTGATGTCGACTGACACTCCGCTATCGCGAGCCGGCTCGCTCCCACATTGGATTTGCGGGCATAAAAAAACGCGGCGCCTGTGAGGGCGCCGCGTTTTTTATGACCTGCGATTTAGAAGTCCAGCGCAACACCCACGTTGATGCCTTGTTGAGTGAAGTCGTCATCCTTGCGAATGACGTAGCTGGCGCGCAGTGCCAGGTCCTTGGTGAGGTTGTGGCTCGCACCCAGGTTCACACGGTTCAGGTTGGTTTGCGGGGTGTAGCCTTCCAGCGTGAACTGATTGTTCGGCAGGCTGTTGAGGTGAATGGACACGTCCTGGGCGTCGTCGTTGTACTCACGCTCGTGAGCCACTTCGCCAAACACCTGGGTTTGTGGCGTGATCTGGTATTTGCCCTGCAAACCGATACCCAGGCGCCGGGAGATGCTTTCTTGATCGGCAAAGGTCAGCGCTGTGGCATCAGCGCCGTCTTCCGAGTAACCGTCGACCTTCACCTTGGCGAAATCAGCGCTGACAAAGGGCGACAGGTGCCAAGGACTGCTGGCTTGCTGCGCAATGTCATAACCGATGCGAGCGCTGAAGGCTTCGACGTAGCCACTGGTATCGCCTTTTTCACCGCGTTTATTGGCACCCAACTGGAATTTACGCTTGAGGCTGTCGTAATCCAGATGCCCGGCGGTCAACGCTGCGTCAGCCCATACGCGGTTTTCCTGGTACTGGGCGAATGCCGTGCCCATATACGTGTTGAGCTTGTAGTCGGAGTCGCTCGCACCGGCTTCGAGTTTCTGGTCATAGAAACCGGCGGCCACGCCGACGCGCCAGGCATCGTTGAGGCGGTAGCTGCCACCGATGTTCAGGTTGTAACCGTTACCGTCGGCGCTGACGACACTGTCCTGCCCGTCAAAGTCCTGATGCTGGCCACCGCCGGCAACAATGGCGCGCCATTGGCCGACGCCTTGCCAGTTTTCCCAATCGGCCAGCCATTGGTTGCGCAGTTCATCCTGATGCGCACGCAAGGTGCCTTGGGCCATTTGCGGCAATAGCGTCAGTTCCCACGGCGCCGCCAACAGCGAGTACGCGTAATCGGCAATCAGGCGCTGCCCGGTTTCGGTGGGGTGCACCGCGTCGTTGTAGATCAGCTTGGTCGGATCGGGTGTGGCGCTGTTGATGCCGTAACGGGCGTTTTCAGTGCAGCTGTTGCCGCTGAAGCAGGTGGCGCTCAGGTTCTGGTCGGTGGCCAGGCCAAATTGCGCCGGGTTGGCGAACGTCTCTTTGAGCAGTACCGGAATGTTGAGCGGGATGATTTCAGCATTGATGTTCTGCAGTCGGCTGACCAGTTCGGTGTTGAACTGGGCGCTGAGCTGAGACGTGAATGCTTGCAGCGGGGAACCGTTGAATGCAGGGGTGAAGCCGATGTCGGGCAGCAGCCAGACCATGACGTAGCGGGCGCCGGCGCCTTGCAGCGTCTGCACGCTGTCGGCCAGTCGGTCGGCGGCGGCACTGGCTTGGGGCAGGCTGGTAACGCGACCTTGCAGGAAGTCGTTACCGCCACCCGACAGGTAATACAGTGCGTTCGGGTCGGCACGGAAGTTGTTCGACGGCAAGTATCCGGCACGGACACGAGCCCCCGTGTCGGACGTGGTGGTGATCGAATCGAGAATCTGATCGGTGCGATAACCGCCGACGGCCCAGTTATTACCATCGGGCTGGCCGTTGCTGGCGCGGACCGCCGAGTTCGATGAAGCGGTCTGGTCCGCCGAGAACCCGAGTTTTCCACCCAGTATCTGCGTGGAGTTGAGTGAGCGGACTTCGCCGCTGCCATCCAGATAAACCGGCCCCGTCCGGTTGGTAAAGCGTTGTGTCGCCCCGGCAGGTCCGCCGGTGTCGGCAAAGGTCCCGGCGTCGTTGAGGCTGTCGCCGAAGACGACGAAACTGGTGTATGGATTCGGCGCGGCGTACGCCTGGGCGCAGGCCATTGCGAGCAAGCATCCTGCGAGCGGTACAAACAACGTCTGTTTGATCATGAGCAAGTCCGTTTATTTATTGTTTTAGGTGAACGAAACGACAGTACCAAAAACTTCCGGCCTTTTGCCATCCGTCGCGAAGCCTTTGATAGTTTCGCAAGCAGCAGCCCCGGCCATATTGCACGCTCTGCCCAGCTAAGTTACTGTGCCGAGACGTATGAATGAGACCTTCCCCGTGTTGATCATCAGTAAACTCCTGGATCAAGTCATCAAGGCACACGCCCGCTGGCGTTGGCGCGCCTGAATTCTTTTGCCGGCCCCGCCGGACCTGTACCGCTTTGCCTTCTACCCGTTTGAAATGCCGCTTTGCTGGCGCTACTCCAGCACCTGATAAAGCGCAACGCCCTGCGGGTCGATCATTCGAAGGCCATCTTTAAAGTCAGTGAATTCAAGAGGTTCAAAAACGCCATGTTGCTGATGATCGATAACTACGACTCCTTTACTTACAACGTTGTGCAGTACCTCGGTGAGCTTGGCTCCCAGGTCAAGGTTGTGCGCAACGATGAGCTGACCATCGCTGAAATCGAAGCCCTCAACCCCGAGCGCATCGTGGTGTCCCCCGGTCCTTGCACCCCGACTGAAGCCGGTATCTCGATCGAAGCGATCAAGCATTTCGCCGGCAAACTGCCTATCCTGGGCGTCTGCCTCGGCCACCAGTCCATCGGCCAGGCCTTTGGTGGTGATGTGGTCCGCGCCCGTCAAGTCATGCACGGTAAGACTAGCCCGGTATTCCACGAGGACAAGGGCGTATTCGCAGGGCTGAATCGCCCATTGACCGTGACCCGTTATCACTCGCTGATCGTCAAGCGCGAAACCCTGCCCGATTGCCTGGAGTTGACGGCATGGACGCAGCTTGAAGACGGTTCGGTCGACGAGATCATGGGGTTGCGCCACAAGACACTGAACATCGAAGGTGTGCAGTTCCACCCTGAGTCGATCCTCACCGAACAGGGCCACGAATTGTTCGCTAACTTCCTCAAACAAACCGGCGGCACGCGCTAAGGACTTTTCATGAATATCAAGACAGCCCTGGGCCGTATCGTCGATCATCTCGACCTCAGCACCGATGAGATGCGCGATGTGATGCGCGAAATCATGACCGGCCAATGCACCGACGCACAGATTGGCGCGTTCATGATGGCCATGCGCATGAAGAGCGAAAGCATCGACGAAATCGTCGGCGCCGTGTCGGTCATGCGCGAGCTGGCGGACAAGGTCGAACTCAAGACCCTCGACGGTGTGGTTGATGTGGTCGGTACCGGCGGTGACGGTGCGAATATCTTCAACGTGTCGACCGCTTCCTCCTTCGTTGTTGCAGCGGCGGGTTGCACCGTGGCCAAGCACGGTAACCGTGCGGTGTCGGGCAAAAGCGGCAGCGCCGATTTGCTTGAAGCGGCAGGCATCTACCTGAACCTGACCCCGGTTCAAGTCGCTCGCTGCATCGACAACGTCGGCATCGGTTTCATGTTCGCCCAGACTCACCACCGTGCCATGAAGTACGCCGCCGGTCCGCGCAAGGATCTTGGCCTGCGTACCTTGTTCAACATGCTCGGCCCGCTTACGAATCCGGCCGGTGTGAAGCATCAGGTGGTGGGCGTGTTCAACCAGGCGTTGTGCCGGCCATTGGCTGAAGTCCTGCAGCGACTGGGCAGCAAGCATGTGCTGGTGGTGCACTCGAAGGATGGCCTGGACGAATTCAGTCTGGCAGCGCCGACCTTTGTGGCCGAATTGAAGAACGACCAGATCACCGAGTATTGGGTCGAGCCGGAAGACCTCGGCATGAAGAGCCAGAGCCTGCATGGGCTGGCCGTCGATAGCCCGGATGCTTCGCTGGAGCTGATTCGCGATGCCTTGGGCAAACGCAAAACCGAAAGCGGTCAGAAAGCTGCCGAAATGATCATGCTCAATGCCGGTGCCGCGTTGTATGCCGCTGACCATGCAACCAGTTTGAAAGAAGGCGTTGCCCTGGCGCACGATGCGCTGCACACAGGCCTCGCTCGCGAGAAGCTGGAGGAGTTGGGTGCATTTACCGCGGTATTCAAAGTGGAGAATGAAGGATGAGTGTACCGACGGTTCTGGAAAACATTCTGGCGCGCAAGGTCCAGGAAGTCGCCGAGCGCAGCGCTCGTGTGAGCCTGGCCGAGCTGGAAAGTCTGGCCAAGGCGGCCGATGCACCCCGTGGTTTTGCCAAGGCGATGTTGGCGCAAGCCAAGCTCAAGCAGCCAGCGGTGATTGCCGAAATCAAGAAAGCCTCGCCGAGCAAGGGCGTGATCCGCGAGAACTTCGTTCCTGCCGACATCGCCAAAAGCTACGAGAAGGGCGGCGCGACGTGTTTGTCGGTGCTGACCGATATCGATTTTTTCCAAGGCGCCGATGCCTACCTGCAACAGGCCCGGGCCGCGTGCAAACTGCCGGTGATCCGCAAGGACTTCATGATCGATCCTTACCAGATCGTCGAAGCCCGGGCGCTGGGTGCCGACTGCGTGCTGTTGATCGTCTCCGCGCTGGATAACGTGAAGATGGCCGAGTTGGCGGCCGTGGCCAAAAGCGTCAATCTTGATGTGCTGGTGGAAGTTCACGATGGTGACGAGTTGGAGCGGGCCTTGAAAACCCTCGACACCCCACTGGTCGGCATCAACAACCGCAACCTGCACACCTTCGATGTCAGCCTGGAAACCACCCTCGACTTGTTGCCGCGTATCCCTCGTGATCGCTTGGTGATCACCGAGAGCGGCATTCTCAACCGTGCCGATGTCGAACTGATGGAAATCAGCGACGTCTACGCCTTCCTGGTCGGCGAAGCGTTCATGCGCGCCGAAAGCCCGGGGACCGAGCTGCAACGTCTGTTCTTCCCGGAGCGTGGTATCGCGGTGAGTGGTTCTACACTCGACTGATTACACGCAGACCGAGTCGACCCCATCG
The DNA here is from genome assembly GCF_002000165.1 of Pseudomonas sp. C9. Classification (NCBI taxonomy): domain Bacteria; kingdom Pseudomonadati; phylum Pseudomonadota; class Gammaproteobacteria; order Pseudomonadales; family Pseudomonadaceae; genus Pseudomonas; species Pseudomonas sp. C9. Next base: position 3,185,055 of record NZ_MPAK01000001.1, read on the forward strand.
CGAGCAAGCTCGGCTCCTACAGGAGAACCCATGTAGGAGCCGAGCTTGTCTCCGGGCGGCGTTCCGACGATGGCGGCATAAGTACCACCTCAGCCTTCATGTCCAACGGAATACCTTATGACCTCAATCGTCTCTTTGACTGTCGAAGCCGGCCTGCAAGCCGAGCAGGATCTGTTGGCCTCGGTCTGCGCCGGCGACGCCGAGTTCGGCCTGCTGTTCTGGCAGCCGAGTGATCGGGCGCTGGTCATGCCACGCCGTTTGAATCGCTTGCCCGGTTTCGAGACTGCGTGTGGAGTGTCCGCAGCAGCCGGTTGGCCGGTCCTGCTGCGTGAAACCGGCGGTGAGCCGGTGCCGCAATCGGCGTCCACTATCAACATTGCCCTGGTCTACGCGCCACCCCGCAGTGAAGGTGACCAGAACCGGATTGAAACCGCTTATCGCCGACTCTGCGATCCGATCTGTCAGTTACTGGAAGAGTTGGGCGGCAAGTCGTCCCTTGGCGAAATCGACGGCGCGTTCTGCGATGGCCGTTTCAACGTCAACCTCGACGGTCGCAAAATGGTCGGCACCGCTCAACGCTGGCGCCAGAGCAAGGGCGGTACGCGTCCGGTCGGTCTGGTTCACGGTGCTTTGTTGCTGGAAAACGAGCGCGAATCGATGGTCGCGGCGGTCAACCGCTTCAATGAAGCCTGCGGTCTGGAGCAACGGGTTCGCGCCGAAAGCCATATCGCCTTGCATGAGAAGTTCGCCGCGCCCGATGCACTCGGGCGGCTCGACACGCTGTATCGCCAGTTGCTGGCAGAGATGTTCGAAGGTTAACGCGTGCCGAAGACCACCATGGTCTTGCCTTTGACGTCCACCAGGTTGCGCTCTTCCAGATCCTTGAGCACGCGGCCGACCATTTCTCGCGAACAGCCGACAATCCGCCCGATTTCCTGGCGGGTCACTTTGATCTGCATGCCATCCGGGTGAGTCATCGCGTCCGGCTGTTTGCACAGCTCCAGCAGGCAACGGGCGACGCGCCCAGTGACGTCGAAGAACGCCAGGTCACCGACCTTTTTCGTGGTGTTGCGCAGACGCTGTGCGATTTGTCCGCTAAGTACGTAAAGAATGTCGGGATCTTGCTGGGACAGCTCGCGGAATTTCGCGTAGCTGATTTCCGCGACTTCGCATTCAATCTTGGCGCGTACCCAGGCGCTGCGCTGCTGTTCCAGGCCAGCCTGTTCAAACAGGCCCAGCTCACCAAAAAAGTCCCCGGCGTTCAGGTAGGCGATGATCATTTCACGACCATCGTCATCCTCAATCAGGATCGTGACAGAGCCTTTGATGATGAAGAACAACGTTTCCGAGCGATCACCCGCACAAATGATGTTGCTCTTGGCCGCATAGCGCCGACGCTGACAATGCATCAACAGCTTGTCGAGGTTCTTGATTTTGGGTGTTGGGGCAATAGCAACCATGGTTGTATCCCGAAAAGACTTCACGGTGTGTTTTGGTTTTTTTATGAGTCGCTGACAATGGTCAATGCAAAGCTGGCCATGCGCCATTGAATTGGCGTCAGCTTAACAGACACTTCCTGCAACATTCGAACATTTACCTACGGCGTCGACACTTGCGTCCCAGGAAGGCGAAACGCTGTCAAACCAAGGCCCTGTGCTAAGCTGGCGACCCTTTTTTTAGACAGTGGAGTCTTGGCGATGAAGGCACGCATCCAATGGGCTGGCGAAGCCATGTTCCTCGGTGAATCCGGCAGCGGTCATGTCGTGGTCATGGACGGTCCGCCCGATGCCGGCGGTCGTAACCTGGGTGTCCGGCCGATGGAAATGCTCCTGCTGGGTGTCGGCGGTTGCAGCAATTTCGACGTGGTCAGCATCCTCAAGAAGTCCCGCCAGGCCGTCGAAAGCTGTGAAGCCTTCCTCGAAGCCGAGCGTGCCACCGAAGACCCGAAGGTCTTCACCAAGATTCACATGCACTTCGTGGTCAAGGGCCGTGGGCTGAAAGAAGCCCAGGTCAAACGCGCTATTGAACTGTCGGCTGAGAAGTATTGCTCGGCTTCGATCATGCTCGGCGCGGCAGGCGTGGCGATTACCCACGACTACGAGATCATCGAACTCGGTTGAGTCGACATTCAACTATCATAAAAGCGGTGCAGACTCTGGCGAACCCAAGCTGACGTCTGCATAATGCGCCACTTTTTTCAGGGTCGTGGCCTGTCAACCGACAGGCCGCAGTCCCGAACAGACAACCAAAATCGCCATCGCGAAGAGGTGTTAACCGTCCTACGCAGGTGCGTCGTTCGCATCTGACGGGCATGCTTGATCACGCGGCCGGGCCGCAATACATAGAGAGTTTTTAACGGTGAAAAGCAAACTCAAGCTCCACGGGTTCAATAACCTGACAAAGACCTTGAGCTTCAACATCTATGACATCTGCTACGCGGAAACCCCGCAAGACCAACAGGCCTACGTTGAGTACATCAATAAAGAGTACAACGCGAAACGCCTGACGCAGATCCTCACGGAAGTTGTCGATATCATTGGTGCCAACATCCTGAACATCGCCAGTCAGGACTACGAACCACAGGGTGCCAGCGTCACAATTCTGATCTCTGAAGAGCCGGTGACCCCGACCGACAGCCAGATCGAAGAGTCCCCGGGCCCACTGCCTGAAATTATCCTGGCCCACCTCGACAAGAGCCACATCACGGTGCACACCTACCCGGAAATCCATCCGGTCAGCGGTATTGCAACTTTCCGTGTGGACATCGACGTGTCGACTTGCGGGGTCATTTCACCGCTTAAAGCGCTCAACTTCCTGATTCACCAGTTCGATTCGGACATCGTGACCGTGGACTATCGTGTGCGCGGCTTTACCCGCGATGTTGAAGGCAAGAAGCACTTCATCGATCACGAGATCAACTCGATCCAGAACTACCTGTCCGACGACACTTACGACGCGTACCAGATGACCGACGTAAACGTGTACCAGGAAAACCTGTTCCACACCAAAATGCTGCTGAAGAATTTCGAACTGGATAACTACCTGTTCGGTGACGCCACCAACAACCTGTCTTCCGAGCAACGTGCTCAGGTGACTGACCGTGTGAAACACGAAATGCTAGAGATCTTCTACGCACGCAACATGGCGTAAGATTTACGGGCAAAAAAAGGCGACTCCCTCACGGCAGTCGCCTTTTTTATGTCTGTCGCAAAACCTTTGCAGGAGCATGGCTTGCCCGCGATAGCGTCCTCGAGATCGCCATCGCGGGCAAGCCATGCTCCTACGGTCAGATCCGATAAGTACTCTTGGTCATCACTTTGGCCAACAGGCTCATCCCGAACTTCACCGGTGCCGGGAAGCGGAAGCCGCCAGCATCCAGTGCGCTTTCCGCATGATGTTCTTCATCAATGCGCATCTGCTCGAGAATCGCCCGGGATTTTTCATCTCCTGCCGGCAATTGCTCAAGGTGTTCGTTCAAGTGTTTGCACACTTGATGTTCGGTGGCGGCAACGAACCCGAGGCTGACTTTGTCGCTGATCAACCCGGCAACTGCGCCAATCCCGAACGACATGCCGTAAAACAGCGGATTAAGAATGCTGGTATGGCTGCCCAATTGATGGATGCGTTGCTCGCACCAGACCAGATGGTCGATTTCTTCTTCGGCTGCATGTTCCATGGCCTCGCGCACATGCGGTAGCTTGGCGGTCAGGGCTTGACCTTGGTACAACGCCTGGGCACAGACTTCACCGGTATGGTTGATGCGCATCAGGCCGGCCACGTGCCGGGTGTCTTCATCGCTCATCTGCGCATCGGGCTGGACGATGGCTGGCGACGGACGGTAAGGCTGGCCACTGAAGGGCAGCAGGGTGCGCATGGCGGCATCGGCTTGCAGCAGAAGACGGTCAATCGGCGAATAGTGACGTTGGGTAGTCATGCTGACCTCCGGGAAAATCTCGGCGGCCAGTTTAACCCAATCGGCCGGGGGAAGGTTTGCGCTGGGTCATTGTGCTGCAGTTGTTGTGACAGTGCTGTGATGCCGTTGTGGGAGCGGCGGTGCGCCACGCCCACAGGATCAATTGCAATCAGCCCGGCGGCCAATGCATCTGGCGCTGACCCAGCACGTGCATATGAATGTGATAGACGGTTTGCCCACCTTCTTCATTGCAGTTCATGACAACGCGGAAGCCTTTTTCACAGCCCAATTCCAGGGCCAGGCGTTGGGCGGTGAACAGAATATGTCCAGCCAGTGCCTTGTCGTCCTCGGTGAGGTCGTTAAGGGTGCGCACCGGTTTTTTCGGGATCACCAGAAAATGCACCGGTGCCTGTGGGGCGATGTCGTGGAAGGCCAGTACCTGGTCGTCCTCGTAGATGATCCTGGCCGGGATTTCCCGGTTGATGATCTTGGTGAACAGAGTATCCACAGCTGTTTTCTCCGTTGTTTTGGCTGGCCCGAGTGTACTCATGGGGAATGCCCTCGCCCAGTGTTTTACCGTAGGACCCTTCAGCGGGGGCAGTAAGCCTTGTTGATCATGCCGACGATTGTCCTGTTCAACCAGCGAGAACCGAGCCGTGGCAGAAAGGCGCGCCAACGGTTTCCTCGGCCCGGGATAATGATCGCGCGATCTTTTTCCAGGGCCCGTACGGTGTACAGCGCCACTTCTTCAGGGCTCATCAGCATTTTGTTATCGATCAGTTTGCCGGTGTCCAGTTGCGCGGTACGGAAAAAACCGGTGCGCGTCGGGCCGGGGCAGAGCACCGAGACCTTGACCGCGCATTTTTTCAGCTCGACGCGCAGACCTTCGGAAAAATGCAGCACATACGCCTTGCTGGCGTAGTAAGTGCTCATCCAGGGGCCGGGGATAAATGCGGCGACCGAGGCCACATTGAGGATCTGCCCGCCACCCTGCAAGGCCATGCTGTTTCCGATGGCATGGCACAGGCGGGTGAGCGCCAGGATGTTCACTTCGATCAGGTCCTGCTCGGTCATCCAGTCTTGAGCCAGAAAGGGACCGCAGGTACCCATGCCCGCACAATTGACCAGCAAATCGATTTGTCGGTCACCTTCCTCCAGTTCCAGCAGAAACCCTGACAGCCGGAGCGGCTCGCCGAGGTCGCAGGCACGGAAAAGCACTTCCACGCCAAAACGTTGAGTCAGTTCAATCGCAATACTTTCCAGCTGATCACGCTGTCGGGCCACCAGAATCAGGCTGCGGCCACGCCGGGCCAGCGCTTCGGCCATCGCCAGGCCGATGCCGCTGGAAGCGCCGGTGATCAGAGCGTAACGGGTCATGCAGTTCTCCATCGCAACAGCTCCGCGCCGCGACGCAGGTGTCACGGGCGGGGAGCGCTGTTTATTCTTTCGCAGAGTCTACAGGGGCCGGGGCTTCTTCGGCTTCATCGTCTGCAGAATCTGGTGCAGGTTCAGCAGCTTCGGCTGGCTCGACGTCGATTTCTTCGGTGGTCACCGCGCCGCTGTCATAGCTGCTTTGAGTGGAGCTTTCATATTCTTCCTGAATCGCGCTGAAACCGCCGGCCAGTGCCCCAACGAAGACGATGGCGATAAACACGATCCACAACGAAGCCAGTGCTTTGACCGCTGTGCTGTTGGGCGGCGGCGGTGGGCCATAGCGATTGGCGATGTTGGTGCCGGGTGCGACCATGATCACGATCGGGAAGAAGCTACCCACGAACGGGACGAGGTTGAGTAACCAGAGCCAGCCCGACCAGCCAATGTCGTGCAGGCGCTGCACGCTGATCTGAATGCTGACCACGGCCACTGCGATAAACAGGATCAGCGCCACCAGGCCACCGACAATCAGGCCCGCCGTCGAGTCTGCACTAATAAGGGCGATGGCGAAAACGGCCAGCACCGAGCCTACCGCAAGCATGACCAGGGTCAGGACCATCGTCCACGCAAGATAACGCAAGCGGCCGATGCGGCCTTCGACGCTGAATGGCTTGAGCGTGGCGAACACGGGTTCGGTTTCGCCGACACTCGCGCGGGGCGGCGCGTACGGGGATTCCGGGTCCGTCGGGGCAGGTTGAATGCTGGCTGGAGCGTGATGCTGGACGTCGGCCAGGTTCAACTCGACCGCGGGCTCGGCTTCGACTCGGGCGTCGATACCGGTTTTCGTCAGCGCTTGAAGGTAGGTTTTTGCGTCGGCTTGCGACAAGCCTTGTTTAAGCGTCACCGTCTGGCCATTGAACAGTCTTTCGACGGCAGCGACCTCGCTTTTGTACAGCGCGGCGAGGTTGAGTTTTGCGGTGGTGAGGTCAACACCTGGCAGCAGAGCGCCGTTGAATGTGATCTTGAAACGGTTTTCGCTCATTGCGAGGCATCCTTGTCGCGAGTGTTTGAATTAGGAATCGAGTGTAAGGCCAGCCGGTAGGGGCTGGCCAAACTTTCATTTTAGCGTGGCCAGCGCTTGGGCAACGACGCGGCCAGTGCCAATGCCTTGCGGTATTCGTCGTCCAGCCGTGCGACCAGTTGGTCGACGCTCGGCAGGTCATCGATTTCCCCGACCCCCTGACCTGCAGACCACACGGTTTTCCAGGCCTTGGCTTCATCGCTGATGGGTTTCAGTTTGGAACCGAAGTTCACCTCCCCCTTGTTTTGCAGGGCGGCCATGTCGAAGCCCGCCGCTTCAAGGCTTTGACGCATGAAGCTCGCCGGTACACCCGAGACGGCTGGAGTATGGACGATGTCCGCCGCCCGGGACGTCAGTAGCATCTCTTTGTAGGCGTCAGGTGCATGACTTTCAGTGGTACCGATAAATCGCGTACCGAAGTAGGCCAAATCCGCCCCCAGCAATTGCGCGGCGAGAATCTCGTGGCCATGGTTCAGGCAGCCGGCCAGCAGCAGGGTCTTGTCGAAGAACTGGCGGATCTCGGCGATCAGCGAAAACGGGCTCCAGGTCCCGGCGTGTCCACCGGCACCCGCGGCCACGGCAATCAAGCCGTCCACGCCGGCTTCGGCGGCTTTTTCCGCATGACGGCGAGTCGTCACGTCGTGAAACACCAGGCCGCCGTAGCTGTGTACAGCGTCGACCACTTCTTTCACGGCGCCCAGGCTTGTGATCACGATCGGCACTTTGTGCTCGATGCAGATCTGCAGATCCGCTTGCAGGCGCGGGTTGCTGTTGTGGACGATCAGGTTGACCGCATAGGGTGCCGGGTTTTCCATTGCCGCCAACCCGGCTTCGATCTCTTCCAGCCAGGCCTTGAAGCCGCTGCTTTCGCGCTGGTTCAACGCGGGAAAGCTCCCCACCACGCCATTTCGGCAACAAGCGAGCACCAGTTGCGGGTTGGAAATCAGGAACATCGGCGCAGCCACCACAGGCAGGCGCAGACGTTGATCGAGCAGAGCGGGCAGCGACATTGGAAGTACCCCGGTGAATGATGTTTGTTGAGATTAGAACGGCCGAACCACGACCAGAATTACGATTGCCAGCAATATCAGAACCGGGACTTCATTGAACCAGCGATAAAAGACATGGCTGCGGGTGTTTTCGCCACGGGCAAAACGTTTCACCTGCGCGCCGCACATGTGGTGGTAACCGATCAGAAAAACCACCAACGCCAACTTGGCGTGCATCCAGCCACCCTGGCTGAAATAGGCGCTGGGGTTGAGGCTGATCAACCAGCCGCCGAAAATCAGCGTAGCGATCATCGACGGGCCCATGATGCCCCGGTACAGCTTGCGCTCCATGACGCTGAAGCGTTCCTTGCTGACGGTGTCTTCGCTCTGCGCGTGATAGACGAACAGGCGTGGCAGGTAAAACAGCCCTGCAAACCAGCAAACGATGCTGACGATGTGAAGCGCTTTGAGCCACAGATAAAGCATTTTTAGTTATTCCAGGATTCACGGTAGCCGGAATAGTAGAGGCTTGAGCGTCCGCACGTCACCTTGACGGTTGTCGCAGACGCGCGCGGCCCCTATTATCGACGGCTTTCCAGTGGGTTCGTTGAGGGCAGGTTTATGGTCAAGGTCGGTATCGTCGGCGGCACGGGTTACACCGGTGTCGAACTGCTGCGTCTGTTGGCACAGCATCCGCAAGCTGAAGTGGTTGTCATCACTTCCCGATCCGAGGCTGGCCTGGCCGTCGCCGACATGTACCCGAACCTGCGAGGTCACTACGACGGCCTGGCGTTCAGTGTTCCGGACATCAAGACCCTGGGTGCCTGTGATGTGGTGTTCTTTGCAACGCCTCACGGTGTAGCCCATGCCCTGGCGGGTGAGTTGCTGGCGGCCGGGACCAAGGTCATCGACCTGTCGGCGGATTTCCGCCTGCAAGATGCCGCAGAATGGGCCAAGTGGTACGGCCAGCCGCACGGTGCGCCAGAGTTGCTGGACGAAGCGGTCTACGGCCTGCCGGAAGTCAATCGCGAACAAATCAAGAAGGCTCACCTGATTGCAGTGCCGGGTTGCTACCCGACCGCTACGCAATTGGGTTTCCTGCCGTTGCTCGAAGCCGGTCTGGCGGATACCGCTCACCTGATTGCTGACTGCAAATCCGGCGTCAGCGGTGCCGGGCGTGGCGCCTCTGTAGGATCGCTGTACTCCGAGACGTCGGAAAGCATGAAAGCCTACTCAGTCAAAGGTCACCGTCACTTGCCGGAAATCCGCCAAGGGCTGCGTCGCGCGGCGGGCAAGGACGTCGGTCTGACGTTCGTTCCGCACCTGACGCCAATGATTCGCGGCATTCACTCGACGCTTTACGCGACCGTCGTGGATCGCTCGGTGGATCTGCAAGCGTTGTTTGAAAAGCGCTATGCCAACGAACCGTTCGTCGACGTAATGCCGGCCGGCAGCCATCCGGAAACCCGCAGCGTGCGCGGCGCCAACGTGTGCCGAATTGCGGTGCATCGTCCACAGGATGGTGATCTGGTGGTGGTATTGTCGGTGATCGACAACCTGGTCAAAGGTGCGTCGGGTCAGGCGGTGCAGAACATGAACATCCTGTTCGGTCTGGATGAGCGTCTGGGCCTGTCCCACGCCGGCATGTTGCCGTAACGCTTTATCCTGCACAGCCAAAAGGCCCGTCTGACGGGCCTTTTTGCATTCCGGGCGAGCAATGGGTTCGATTGATATACCGTAACAATAGTTGACCGCTTTTCTAGGAGAAGCGGATAATGCGCGTCATCACGCAATATGACGGCGTAACGCCGGGAGATAGTCAGCATGAGCGTCGAATCCTTCACCCCCACGGCTTTGCAATTCACCCACGGTGCCGCGCACAAAGTGAAGAGCCTGGTCGATGAAGAGGGGAATGATCGCTTGAAACTGCGCGTATTCGTTACGGGCGGCGGTTGTTCAGGTTTTCAGTACGGCTTTACCTTCGATGAAGAAGTGGCCGATGACGACACCATCGTCGAGCGCGAAGGCGTGAGTCTGGTCGTAGACCCGATGAGCTTCCAGTACCTGGCCGGTGCCGAGGTGGATTATCAGGAAGGTCTGGAAGGCTCGCGCTTCGTGATCAAGAACCCGAACGCCAGCACGACTTGTGGCTGTGGGTCTTCGTTCTCGATCTGATTGCACCTGCACACAATGCAAAACGCCGCAGAACCTTATGGGTTGTGCGGCGTTTTGCTTTCTGGCGTTTACGCCGGGTAAATGGCGCCCAGAACGCGCAGGCCTCGAGCGCCAGTGACGCTAGGGCGATTGGCGGCGATGCCTTCGAGGCAGCAATGGGCCAGCCAGGCGAAGGCCATGGCTTCGACCCAGTCCGGGTCCACGCCGTAAGCGGCGGTGCTGCTGACTTTGGCGTTGGGCAACAGGTTGGCCAAGCGCTTCATCAGCGTGGTGTTGTGCGCGCCGCCGCCGCAGACCAGCAGTTCTTGAGTGTCCGCCTGGGCGTGTTGCAGTGACTCGATGATCGTCAGCGCGGTCAGTTCGAGCAGGGTTGCTTGCACGTCTTCGGCGGCAAAAGTCGGTAGCTTCGAGAGGTGTTGTGTCAGCCATGGCAGGTTGAACACTTCGCGGCCGGTGCTTTTCGGGCCTTTGGTCACGAAGAAGGGATCACTGAGCAGCTCATTCAGCAGTGACGGTTCGACTTTGCCGTTGGCGGCCCATTGGCCATCCCTATCAAAGTTGTCGCCGCGCTGCTGGTGAATCCATGCATCCAGCAATACGTTACCCGGACCGCAGTCGAAACCCGCAACGGGTTTGTCGGGTTCGATCAGGCTGAGGTTGCTGAATCCACCAATATTCAATACGGCGCGATTGCCGGCGCGTTCTTCAAACAAGGCTTCGTGGAATGCCGGGACTAGCGGCGCGCCTTGTCCACCTGCGGCCACGTCGCGACTGCGGAAGTCGCTGACTACGGTAATGCCTGTCAACTCGGTCAGCAGGGCAGGGTTGCCGATTTGCACGGTGAAGCCGCGTGCCGGTTCGTGGCGAATGGTCTGGCCATGGCTGCCAATCGCACGAATGTCTTCGGGCTTAAGGTGTTGTTGATCAAGGAGGGTTTGTACACCCTGGGCAGCCAGTTTTACCCAGTTTTGTTGGGTGATGGCTGAACGGGCTATCTCGTCCGGGCCGCTGGCGCACAAGCCGAGCAGCTCGGTGCGCAGGGTTTCGGGCATCGGAATGTAGTGCGTGGCGATCAATCTGATCGCCGGGGCTTGCTCGATCAGCGCGATGTCCAGGCCATCAAGGCTGGTCCCGGACATCACACCTATATAGAGAGCCATGGCTTAACGCTTGCTCGAAGCCAGCAGAGTGGCTTTTTCCTGTTCCATGCGCGCCATCAGTGGCTGGCTTTGGGCGAGGAAGCGTGCGCGTTCCGCCTTGGCAATCGGATCGGCCATTGGCAGTTTCTGGCCCAGTGGATCGACGTGCACGCCATTGACCTGGAATTCGTAGTGCAAATGCGGGCCAGTGGAGAGGCCGGTGGTGCCGATATAGCCAATCACCTGGCCCTGTTTCACCGTGCCGCCAGTCTTCACACCTTTGGCGAAGCCTTGCATGTGGCCGTAGAGCGTGGTGTAGGTATTGCCATGTTGGAGGACCACGGTATTGCCGTAGCCGCCGCGGCGACCCGCCAGCAATACTTTGCCGTCGCCAGCCGCCTTGATTGGCGTGCCGCGTGGTGCTGCGTAATCGACGCCTTTGTGGGCGCGAATCTTGTTCAGGATCGGGTGCTTGCGCCCCATGGAGAATTTCGAGCTGATGCGGGCAAAGTCGACCGGGGTGCGGATGAACGCTTTGCGCATGCTGTTGCCGTCAGCGGTGTAGTAGCTGCTGTTGCCTTGTTTGTTGATGTAACGCACGGCGGTGTAAGTCTTGCCGCGGTTGGTGAAACGTGCGGAAAGGATCGGGCCATTGCCGACAGCCTTGCCGTTGACGACTTTCTGTTCGTAGATCACATCGAACTCGTCACCCTGGCGAATATCCTGGGCGAAGTCGACGTCGTATCCAAATACACTGGCCATATCCATCGTCAGGCTGTGGGACAAACCGGCGCGAGCGGCGGATTGCGACAGCGAACTGTTGATCACGCCATGAACATAGGCGGAACGCGTGGTGGGTTTTGCAGTGATGCGGTTGAACGCATAACCCTTGTCATGCCTGGTCAGGGTGATGCTTTCGAGGTCGCTGAGTTTGCTGTGCAGGCTGGTCAGTTGGCCTTCGGGGGTCAGTTCGAACTCGAGCTTCTGGCCGTGTTTGAGTTGGCTGAATTGCTTGGCTTGTTTGTCGCTGGCCAGGACATCGTGCACCGAGGTGGCTGGGAGGCCGACTTTCTCAAACAGGGTGGAGAGCGTATCGCCTTTGGAGACAATCACTTCCCTGTGGTTCGCAGACTTCTTTTCTTCGACTGCGGGCGCGGCCTGCGCGGTTTCCTGTGGTTCTTCAGCGCTGTTATCGATCTGCGCAAAAGGGGAGGTTACTGGCTCATTTGTGGCTTGAGCGGCGTCAGCAGCGTCTTGATCTTGTGACAGTTGTTCAGCAGGGCTTTCCAGTTCGAGACTCAGGGTGGTCTTTTTTGCTTCAACATCACTGGAAGGAAATACCAGAAGCGCCAGGCTCAGGAGAGCGGCGATGCCGCTTGCTGCGAGCAGGTGGGTCTTCGGGTAAAGCGGCGGCGCTTTAGACGATTCTTGGGTCATAAGTAATTTTGACTTTGAAAAAGATGAATTGGAAAAGATGAATGACATGATGAAGATGAAATAACTGTATAAAATATAACCAAATCATCTCTGAAGCAAGTCCGCGGACACTCTGCCAGCGGATTGGCGTCATTGCGCCGGCCAAACTTTGTATTTGACGCGTGATCTTGTATGGTTGGTCCCCTTTGAATTCGAGCCTTGCGGGTCTGTTATGAAGTCGGTTGAAGAGCAGCTAGCGCTGATTAAACGTGGTGCAGAAGAACTGTTGGTCGAGTCCGAGCTGATCGAAAAGCTCAAGCGTGGCCAGCCGCTACGTATTAAGGCAGGCTTCGATCCGACTGCACCGGATTTGCACCTGGGTCATACCGTGCTTATTAATAAGCTGCGCCAGTTCCAGGAGCTGGGGCATCAGGTGATCTTCCTTATAGGTGACTTCACCGGGATGATCGGTGATCCGAGCGGCAAGAGCGCGACGCGTCCGCCGCTCACCCGTGAGCAGGTTCTCGAGAATGCCGAGACCTACAAGACTCAGGTCTTCAAGATTCTTGATCCGGCGAAGACCGAAGTTGCGTTCAACTCCACCTGGATGGACCAGATGGGGCCGGCGGACTTCATTCGCCTGACGTCGCAGTACACCGTTGCCCGCATGCTCGAGCGCGACGATTTCGATAAGCGCTACACAACTAATCAGCCAATCGCCATTCACGAGTTCCTTTATCCGCTGGTTCAGGGTTATGACTCGGTCGCTTTGCGCGCGGATATTGAGCTGGGCGGCACTGATCAGAAGTTCAACCTGTTGATGGGGCGTGAGCTGCAGCGTGGTTATGGTCAGGATCCTCAGTGCATTCTGACGATGCCGTTGCTCGAAGGGCTGGATGGCGTGAAGAAGATGTCCAAGTCCTTGGGCAACTACGTCGGTATTCAGGAAGCGCCGGGTGTCATGTATAGCAAGCTGGTTTCGATTCCGGATGCGTTGATGTGGCGCTATTTCGAATTGCTCAGCTTCCGCTCCATGGATGAGATCAATGCATTCCGTGCTGATGTCGAGGCTGGCGCGAACCCGCGCGACATCAAGATCAAGCTGGCCGAAGAAATCGTTGCGCGGTTCCATGGTGAAGAGGCTGCGGCCAATGCTCACCGCGGGGCGGGCAATCGTATGAAAGAGGGCGAGCTTCCGGATGATCTGCCAGAGATCGAGCTGACTGCTGCCGAAGATATGCCGATTGCGGCTGTCCTTAATAAGGCCGGGCTGGTGAAGAACTCGGCAGTGGCGCGTGACCTGTTGGGTTCCGGCGGTGTGCGTATTGATGGTGAGGTGGTCGATCGCACCTTTATATACGTACTGGGCGCGACGCACGTTTGTCAGGCCGGCAAGAAGGCATTTGCGCGTATTACGCTCAAATCCGAATAAAGCCGAAATCAGTGCTTGACGGCAGATTCAGGATGTCTATAATTCGCCCCACTTCCGGCGCAGTCGAAACGGAAAACTCCTTGGTAAACAAAGAGTTACGCAGTTTTCGGCAGTGAGTGGCTTCAGTTCATCGAAGTCCGAAAGGAGTTGAAAAAGAGGTGTTGACAGCAGCGTGTAACGCTGTAGAATTCGCCTCCCGCTACCGAGTGATCGGAAGCGCAAGTGGTTGAAGTTGTTAAAGATTTCCAAGCGAAACTTT
>NZ_MPAK01000001.1:3202937-3370515 GCF_002000165.1 Pseudomonas sp. C9
CTATCGCATACCCAATTTGCTGAAGCGCGGCCGACTGGCCACGATTCGGTACCCGAATTTCTTGACGACCATAGAGCATTGGAACCACCTGATCCCATCCCGAACTCAGCAGTGAAACGATGCATCGCCGATGGTAGTGTGGGGTTTCCCCATGTGAGAGTAGGTCATCGTCAAGATTAAATTCCGAAACCCCAATTGCGAAAGCAGTTGGGGTTTTGTTTTGTCTGCAGAAAACCAGGCCTGTCGGGTTTCTATGCAGCGGCTCGGGGCATGGCTATCATGCGGGCCTCATTGTGAGGCGAAACTTACATGCTGACGTTGTTAAAGCTTCTTAAAGATGGCCGGTTCCATTCGGGTGAGGCTCTGGGTGTCGCGCTGGGCATTAGTCGTAGTGCTGTGTGGAAGCAGCTTCAGCATCTAGAAGCTGAGCTCGGCTTGTCTATTCATAAAGTGCGCGGCCGCGGATATCAGCTGGCCGCGCCGTTGACGCTGCTCGATCCTGTCGCCATAAAAGAGCGTGCACCTGATTGTGGCTGGCCCATTTTTGTCTTCGATTCAATAGACTCCACCAATGCTGAGGCTTTACGAGCTATTGAGTGTGGTCGGGCCGCGCCATTGTTATTGCTTGCCGAGCGCCAGACCGCTGGGCGTGGGCGGCGAGGGCGCAAATGGGTCAGTCCTTTCGCAGAAAACATCTATTGCAGTTTGGTGTTGCGCATAGAGGGTGGAATGCGACAACTGGAGGGATTGAGCCTCGTTGTCGGTCTCGCGGTCATGCACACCTTGCGTGCGCTCGGTGTTTCTGGCGTTGGATTAAAATGGCCCAACGATTTATTGGTTGATCAGAAAAAAATCGCCGGGATATTGCTTGAGTTGGTCGGTGATCCCGCGGATGTGTGTCACGTGGTGATCGGTGTTGGCATCAACGTCAACATGCAGATCACTGATGAGGTTGACCAGTTGTGGACATCGATGCGCCTGGAGTCGGGCAGGGTGATTGATCGTAATCACCTGGTTTCGGAGTTGTGTTCGCAGCTCCAGGCGTATTTGGCTCGGCACCAGCGCGATGGGTTCTCCTCTATTCAGTCTGAGTGGGAGCAAAATCACCTATGGCAAGGGCGGCCAGTCTCATTGATAGCCGGCACGAGCCAGATAGAGGGGGAAGTGTTGGGTATCGACAGTCAAGGGGCTTTGCGCTTGAAAGTGAATGGCGTTGAAAAAGTCTTTAGTGGTGGTGAGCTCAGTTTGAGGTTGCGTGATGATTCTTGAGCTCGACTGTGGAAATAGTTTTATAAAGTGGCGTGTGCTTCGCGCAGGTGTCAGTCGAGTGTTCAGTGAGGGCGTAGTCGATTCAGATGACGCTTTGCTGGAAGGGCTGCGCAATCTTGATGGGCTAGCCCTTACGCACTGCCGGTTGGTGAGTGTTAGAACGGCGGAAGAAACCAGTGCGTTGAACTATCTATTGACGCAAGCTTTTGGTGTGTCTGTGGTATGTGCTTCGCCTGCTCGCCAAGCGGCTGGGGTGCGCAATGGCTATGACGAGTATGAGCGGTTGGGGCTGGATCGCTGGCTGGCAATGCTTGGAGGGTTCCATCTGGCTTCTGGTGCGTGTCTGGTGCTTGATTTCGGTACGGCTGTGACTGCTGACTTCGTTGCTGGGGATGGAGAGCATCTTGGTGGTTTTATTTGCCCTGGGATGCCTTTGATGCGCCATCAGCTACGAACACATACTCGCAAGATTAGGTATGGGGATCTGGCTGCCGAGCGGGCCCTTGAGAGTCTCGCTCCTGGTCGCACGACAGTGGAGGCGGTTGAGCGAGGCTGTTCTCTTATGCTGAGGGGATTTGTCCTGACTCAACTGGAGATGGCGCGCAGTTATTGGGGGGAGGACTTTGTGGTGTTCCTCACCGGGGGGGATGCGGCTCTTGTCGCCGGAATCGTGCCCGAGGCCAGGCTGGTTCCAGACCTGATTTTTGTAGGTTTAGCGATGGCATGTCCATTGTCTTGAGGTTTTTATGCGTTGGTTGTTCCTGTTGCTGCTTGTTCTCAACGTCGTCTATTACATTTGGCATCAGCAAGAAGCCCCTCTGCGGGCAAAAGATGTAACGCCTTTGAGTTTGTACCGAGGGTCTCAGCAGGATATTCGCTTGTTGAGCGAAGCAGCTGATGCGACTCATGACAAAGAAAAATCCACAGTGGCTAGCGGAAGCTGTCTCTATTTGGGTGGCTTTTCTCGTCAGGAGTCACTGTTGTTGGTTGGGCGGCGACTTGGTGAGATGGGTGTGAGGTTTCAGTCCTTGCAGAAAGATCCCGTTGAGTCGTCCGGTTACTGGGTGCTTGTATTACCCGAAAGCCAGCGTTTGCTGGATGGTTTGCAGCTGCAAAACCTTTCTAAAGAATTCAATGAGTTAAAACATAAAATAATGCCGTGCGAGGGGGTTGCGCCTGCTGAATAGTTTGAATAGAATGGCGCCCGCTTCGCAGTGAAGACCTTTAACGGTCGGTGGTGTGATAGCAGTGTCAACGCAGCTAAGCTCAGGTTTTTAATGAGAAAAATGCTTGACAGAAGGCTGGCATGATGTAGAATGCCGGCTCGCTTAGGAGGGGTTCCCGAGCGGCCAAAGGGATCAGACTGTAAATCTGACGTCTACGACTTCGAAGGTTCGAATCCTTCCCCCTCCACCATTTTTAGCGAGAGCTGCAAGCTCCGCGGGTATAGTTTAGTGGTAGAACCTCAGCCTTCCAAGCTGATGATGCGGGTTCGATTCCCGCTACCCGCTCCAAGTTTGCAGGTCCTGCAAAGTGTTACGCTCTTGTAGCTCAGTTGGTAGAGCACACCCTTGGTAAGGGTGAGGTCAGCGGTTCAAATCCGCTCAAGAGCTCCATATAACAAGGCAGATATGAAAATATCTGCCTTTGTTTTAATGGCTGATATTGTTCGCTTAATTCTTCTGCTGAGGGTTGTTTCGATGGCTAAGGAAAAGTTCGATCGTTCTCTGCCGCACGTCAACGTTGGTACCATTGGTCACGTTGACCACGGTAAAACCACTCTGACTGCTGCTCTGACTCGTGTTTGCTCCGAGGTTTTCGGTTCGGCTATCGTTGATTTCGATAAGATCGACAGCGCGCCAGAAGAAAAAGCTCGCGGTATCACCATTAACACCGCACACGTTGAGTACAACTCGAAGATCCGTCACTACGCTCACGTTGACTGCCCAGGTCACGCTGACTATGTGAAGAACATGATCACCGGTGCTGCTCAAATGGACGGCGCTATCCTGGTTTGCTCGGCCGCTGATGGTCCGATGCCACAAACCCGTGAGCACATCCTGCTGTCCCGTCAGGTAGGCGTTCCGTACATCGTGGTTTTCCTGAACAAGGCTGACCTGGTAGACGACGCTGTTCTGGTTAAGCCGGGTTCGGTTAAGCCGCACACCAAGTTCACCGCAGAAGTTTACGTTCTGAGCAAGGAAGAAGGCGGTCGTCATACTCCGTTCTTCAAAGGCTACCGTCCACAGTTCTACTTCCGTACTACTGACGTGACTGGTAACTGCGAACTGCCAGAAGGCGTTGAAATGGTAATGCCAGGTGACAACATTCAGATGACTGTTACCCTGATCAAAACCATCGCGATGGAAGATGGTCTGCGTTTCGCTATCCGTGAAGGCGGTCGTACCGTCGGCGCTGGCGTCGTAGCCAAAATCATCGAGTAAATTGTTGTAATGTCTTTTTCGGGCCGGCATAATGGTCGGCCTGATTTTGTTTTAGGTCAGTAGCTCAATTGGCAGAGCGACGGTCTCCAAAACCGTAGGTTGGGGGTTCGATTCCCTCCTGACCTGCCAGATTCACTTGGTGTGTCTGGCTTTCTTTTCACAGGATCTTCATAGATGACTCCTAAAGCTGAAGCTCAAGGCTCTCGCTTCGATCTACTTAAGTGGCTTGTAGTAGTCGCCTTGGTGGTTGTTGGCGTTGTTGGCAATCAGTATTACTCTGCTTCGCCGATCCTGTACCGCGTACTCGCATTGCTTGTCATTGCTGCTGTAGCTGCCTTTGTAGGCCTGCAGACCGTGAAGGGCAAGTCTTTCTTTGTACTGGTTAAGGAAGCTCGCACCGAGATTCGTAAAGTCGTATGGCCAACTCGCCAAGAAACCACGCAGACCACGCTTATAGTTGTGGCTGTTGTGCTGGTTATGGCGTTGCTGTTGTGGGGGCTTGATTCCCTGCTCGGCTGGCTTGTTTCCTTGATTGTCGGCTAAGGGTGTCCCGTGGCTAAGCGTTGGTACGTTGTGCATGCTTACTCCGGTTACGAGAAGCATGTCATGCGCTCGTTGGTCGAGCGCGTAAAGCTGGCTGGCATGGAAGATGGCTTTGGCGAAATTCTGGTTCCCACTGAAGAAGTGGTTGAAATGCGTAATGGCCAGAAGCGCAAAAGTGAACGCAAGTTCTTCCCTGGTTATGTGCTGGTACAGATGGATATGAACGAGGGTACTTGGCACTTGGTCAAGGATACTCCTCGTGTGATGGGCTTCATCGGCGGTACTGCTGACAAGCCTGCACCGATTACAGATAAAGAGGCGGAAGCAATTCTGCGTCGTGTTGCTGATGGTAGCGACAAGCCGAAGCCGAAGACGTTGTTCGAGCCGGGTGAGTCGGTGCGTGTCAACGACGGGCCGTTTGCCGATTTTACCGGTACGGTTGAAGAGGTTAACTACGAAAAGAGCCGGATCCAAGTGGCAGTGCTCATTTTCGGTCGCTCTACTCCGGTAGAGCTAGAGTTCAGCCAGGTCGAAAAGGTCTAGCTGATCAAGCATCCCAACCCCGCAGCCCCAGGCTGTGGGGTTTTGTCGTCACTGGGATAAACGCGCAAGTAACCGGGGAGCCTTTCGAGGCGTTTGAACCCGTAATTGGAGTGCCTCATGGCCAAGAAGATTACCGCTTACATCAAGCTGCAAGTGAAGGCCGCTCAGGCTAACCCAAGCCCACCTGTTGGTCCTGCTTTGGGTCAGCACGGCGTGAACATCATGGAATTCTGCAAGGCTTTCAACGCCCGTACCCAGGGTCTTGAACCAGGTCTGCCGACTCCAGTGATCATCACTGTCTACAGCGACCGTAGCTTCACTTTCGAAACCAAGTCCACCCCTGCTTCGGTTCTGCTGAAGAAGGCTGCTGGTCTGACTAGCGGTTCCGCTCGTCCGAACACCGTTAAGGTTGGCACCGTGACCCGTGCTCAGCTGGAAGAAATCGCGAAAACCAAAAACGCGGATCTGACTGCAGCTGATATGGAAGCAGCCGTGCGTACTATCGCCGGTTCTGCTCGTAGCATGGGCCTTAACGTGGAGGGTGTGTAATGGCTAAGCTGACCAAGCGTCAAAAGGCTATCGCCGGCAAAATCGAAGCAGGCAAGTCCTACAACTTTGTAGACGCTGCTGCCCTGCTGGCTGAGCTGTCGACTGTCAAGTTCAGCGAGTCGTTCGACGTTGCTGTGAACCTGGGCGTTGACCCGCGTAAATCTGACCAGGTTGTTCGTAGCGCTACTGTGCTGCCACACGGCACTGGCAAGACCGTTCGCGTTGCTGTGTTCACCCAGGGGCCTGCTGCTGAGGCCGCTTTGGCTGCCGGCGCTGACCGTGTAGGTATGGACGACCTGGCTGCCGAAATGAAAGGCGGCGACCTGAACTATGACGTAGTTATCGCATCCCCGGATGCAATGCGCGTTGTTGGTCAGTTGGGTCAGATCCTCGGCCCGCGCGGCCTGATGCCTAACCCTAAAGTTGGCACCGTAACTCCAGACGTAGCTACCGCGGTTAAAAACGCCAAGGCTGGTCAGGTTCGTTATCGCACCGACAAAAACGGCATCATCCACACTTCCGTTGGCAAGATTGGCTTCGACGCCGTCAAGCTGAAGGAAAACGTTGAAGCCCTGATCGCTGATCTGAAGCGTATCAAGCCAGCTTCTTCGAAAGGTATTTACGTCAAGCGCGTTACCCTGAGCACTACCATGGGCCCAGGTCTGGTTATCGACCAAAGCTCGCTCGACGCGTAAGACACAGGTTGGCGCAAGCGATTGCGCCAATTGAAAGATTGGGGTCCCTGCCTGGCGGGGGCTATCCAAGACCGTAGGCGACGCAAGTCTTAAACCTCAAGCCTACGCAGATGGTGCTCCCGGTTCCTTACCGAATCAGACACCAAAACGACATCCGGCTCCGGTTGGATGAAACGGTAACAAGCAGGAGTTAAACCCGTGGCAATTAAACTCGAAGACAAGAAGGCCATCGTCGCTGAAGTCAACGAGGCTGCCAAAGTCGCTCTGTCCGCTGTCGTGGCTGATGCCCGTGGCGTAACAGTAGGCGCAATGACCGGACTCCGTAAAGAGGCTCGTGAAGCTGGCGTTTACGTACGTGTCGTACGTAACACCCTGCTCAAGCGCGCTGTTGCTGACACTGAATACAGTGTTCTCAACGACGTGTTCACCGGCCCGACCTTGATTGCGTTCTCCAAAGAACATCCGGGCGCTGCTGCTCGTATCTTCAAAGAGTTCGCCAAAGGTCAGGACAAGTTCGAGATCAAGGCAGCTGCGTTCGAGGGCAAGTTCCTCGCAGCTAATCAGATCGACGTACTGGCAACCCTGCCGACCCGTGACGAAGCAATTTCTCAGCTGATGAGCGTGATTCAAGGCGCTACCAGCAAATTGGCTCGTACTCTGGCGGCAGTTCGCGACCAAAAAGAAGCAGCTGCAGCCTAAGGCTCGTCTCCTTCTCGCGTTTTTTGTTTATTTCGATGGTCGCGTAGGCCGTCCCCAATATCAGGAATTAGATTCATGTCTATCTCTCAGAACGATATCCTTGAAGCAGTTAGCAACATGTCCGTAATGGAAGTTGTTGAGCTGATCAAAGCTTTCGAAGAAAAATTCGGTGTTACCGCTGCTGCTGCATCGGCTGGTCCAGCTGCTGCTGCCGCTGTTGTTGAAGAGCAAACTGAATTCAACGTCATGCTGACCGAAGCTGGCGAGAAGAAAGTAAACGTGATCAAGGCAGTACGTGAACTGACCGGTCTGGGCCTGAAAGAAGCCAAGGCTGTAGTTGACGGCGCTCCTGCCATGGTTCTGGAAGCTGTTTCGAAAGACGCAGCTGACAAAGCCAAAGCTACTTTGGAAGAAGCAGGCGCTAAAGTCGAGCTGAAGTAAGCATCGACTTTGCTCCTCCAGCCCGAGCGTTAAGCGAAAGGCTGATGGCTGGTGGCTCTTGCCACCGGCCTTTTTCCGTTATTTGCAGCCGACTGGGTCGGTGCTGATAACGAGCTGTAACCACCCGATGTGGTGGCGCAAACCATGGGGTTTGCACGATTTTCTGGCTGCTCCCGTCGGGAGGGGCCAAACAAGCAGGTGACCAAGCTGGGGAACGCTGATGGCTTACTCATATACTGAGAAAAAACGTATCCGCAAGGACTTTAGCAAGTTGCCGGACGTCATGGATGTGCCGTACCTCCTGGCCATCCAGCTGGATTCGTATCGTGAATTCTTGCAAGCGGGAGCGACTAAAGATCAGTTCCGCGACGTGGGCCTGCATGCGGCCTTCAAATCCGTTTTCCCGATCATCAGCTACTCCGGCAATGCTGCGCTGGAGTACGTCGGTTATCGCCTGGGCGAACCGGCATTTGATGTCAAAGAATGCGTATTGCGCGGTGTAACTTACGCCGTACCTTTGCGGGTAAAAGTGCGCCTGATCATTTTCGACAAAGAATCGTCGAATAAAGCGATCAAGGACATTAAAGAGCAAGAAGTCTACATGGGTGAAATCCCCCTGATGACTGAGAACGGTACCTTTGTAATCAACGGTACCGAGCGTGTAATCGTTTCCCAGCTGCACCGTTCCCCGGGCGTGTTTTTCGACCACGACCGTGGCAAGACGCACAGCTCCGGCAAACTGCTGTACTCCGCGCGCATCATTCCTTACCGCGGTTCGTGGTTGGACTTCGAGTTCGATCCGAAAGACTGCGTGTTCGTGCGTATCGACCGTCGTCGCAAGCTGCCTGCATCGGTATTGCTGCGCGCGCTCGGCTATACCACTGAAGAAGTGCTCGACGCGTTCTACACCACCAACGTTTTTCACCTGAGCGGCGAAACCCTCAGTCTGGAACTGATTGCTTCGCGTCTGCGTGGTGAAATCGCTGTTCTTGATATTCAGGACGAGAAGGGCAAGGTCATCGTTGAGGCTGGTCGCCGTATTACTGCGCGCCACATCAACCAGATCGAAAAAGCCGGTCTCAAGACCCTGGAAGTGCCTCTGGACTACGTCCTGGGTCGCACTACCGCCAAGGCCATCGTGCATCCGGCAACCGGCGAAATCCTGGCAGAGTGCAACACCGAGCTGAACACCGAGATCCTGGCCAAAATCGCCAAGGCTCAGGTTGTTCGCATCGAAACTCTGTACACCAACGATATCGACTGCGGTCCGTTCGTCTCCGACACACTGAAGATCGACTCCACCAGCAACCAATTGGAAGCGCTGGTCGAGATCTATCGCATGATGCGTCCAGGCGAGCCGCCAACCAAGGATGCTGCCGAGACTCTGTTCAACAACCTGTTCTTCAGCCCTGAGCGTTATGACCTGTCTGCGGTCGGCCGGATGAAGTTCAACCGTCGTATCGGTCGTACCGAGATCGAAGGTTCGGGCGTGTTGTGCAAAGAAGACATCGTCGCGGTCCTGAAGACTCTGGTCGACATCCGTAACGGTAAAGGCATCGTCGATGACATCGACCACCTGGGTAACCGTCGTGTTCGCTGCGTAGGCGAAATGGCCGAGAACCAGTTCCGCGTTGGCCTGGTACGTGTTGAGCGTGCGGTCAAAGAGCGTCTGTCGATGGCTGAAAGCGAAGGCCTGATGCCGCAAGACCTGATCAACGCCAAGCCAGTGGCTGCCGCGGTGAAAGAGTTCTTCGGTTCCAGCCAGCTGTCCCAGTTCATGGACCAGAACAACCCGCTGTCCGAGATCACCCACAAGCGTCGTGTGTCTGCACTCGGCCCTGGCGGTTTGACTCGTGAGCGCGCAGGCTTTGAAGTTCGTGACGTACACCCGACTCACTACGGTCGTGTATGCCCGATTGAAACGCCGGAAGGTCCGAACATCGGTCTGATCAACTCCCTGGCCGCTTATGCGCGCACCAACCAGTACGGCTTCCTCGAGAGCCCGTACCGTGTGGTGAAAGATGCTCTGGTCACCGACGAGATCGTGTTCCTGTCCGCCATCGAAGAAGCTGATCACGTGATCGCTCAGGCTTCGGCCACGATGAACGACAAGAAAGTCCTGATCGACGAACTGGTAGCTGTTCGTCACTTGAACGAGTTCACCGTCAAGGCGCCGGAAGACGTCACCTTGATGGACGTATCGCCGAAGCAGGTAGTTTCGGTTGCAGCGTCGCTGATCCCGTTCCTCGAGCACGACGACGCCAACCGTGCGTTGATGGGTTCGAACATGCAGCGTCAAGCTGTACCAACCCTGCGCGCTGACAAGCCGCTGGTCGGTACCGGCATGGAGCGTAACGTAGCCCGTGACTCCGGCGTTTGCGTCGTGGCTCGTCGTGGCGGCGTTATCGATTCCGTCGACGCCAGCCGTATCGTGGTTCGTGTTGCTGATGACGAAGTTGAAACCGGTGAAGCTGGTGTCGACATCTACAACCTGACCAAGTACACCCGCTCCAACCAGAACACCTGCATCAACCAGCGTCCGCTGGTGCGTAAAGGTGATCGGGTTCAGCGCAGCGACATCATGGCCGACGGTCCGTCCACCGATATGGGTGAGCTGGCTCTGGGTCAGAACATGCGCATCGCGTTCATGGCATGGAACGGCTTCAACTTCGAAGACTCCATCTGCCTGTCCGAGCGTGTGGTTCAGGAAGATCGCTTCACCACGATCCACATTCAGGAACTGACCTGTGTGGCACGTGACACCAAGCTTGGGCCAGAGGAAATCACTGCAGACATCCCGAACGTGGGTGAAGCTGCACTGAACAAGCTGGACGAAGCCGGTATCGTTTACGTAGGTGCTGAAGTTGGCGCAGGCGACATTCTGGTCGGTAAGGTCACTCCGAAAGGCGAGACCCAACTGACGCCGGAAGAGAAGCTGTTGCGTGCCATCTTCGGTGAAAAAGCCAGCGACGTTAAAGACACCTCCCTGCGCGTGCCTACCGGCACCAAGGGTACTGTCATCGACGTACAGGTCTTCACCCGCGACGGCGTTGAGCGTGACGCTCGTGCACTGTCGATCGAGAAGACGCAACTCGACGAGATCCGCAAGGACCTGAACGAAGAGTTCCGTATCGTTGAAGGCGCCACTTTCGAACGTCTGCGTTCCGCTCTGGTTGGCCACAAAGCCGAAGGCGGTGCCGGTCTGAAGAAAGGTCAGGAAATCACCGACGAAGTCCTCGACGGTCTTGAGCATGGTCAGTGGTTCAAACTGCGCATGGCTGAAGATGCTCTGAACGAGCAGCTCGAGAAGGCTCAGGCCTATATCGTTGATCGCCGCCGTCTGCTGGACGACAAGTTCGAAGACAAGAAGCGCAAACTGCAGCAGGGCGATGACCTGGCTCCAGGCGTGCTGAAAATCGTCAAGGTTTACCTGGCAATCCGTCGTCGCATCCAGCCGGGCGACAAGATGGCCGGTCGTCACGGTAACAAAGGTGTGGTCTCCGTGATCATGCCGGTTGAAGACATGCCGCACGATGCCAATGGCACCCCGGTCGACGTCGTCCTCAACCCGTTGGGCGTACCTTCGCGTATGAACGTTGGTCAGATCCTTGAAACCCACCTGGGCCTCGCAGCCAAAGGTCTGGGCGAGAAGATCAACCGGATGATCGAAGAGCAGCGCAAGGTTGCTGAGCTTCGCACCTTCCTGGACGAGATCTACAACCAGATCGGCGGTCGTAACGAAGATCTGGATAGCTTCTCCGATCAGGAAATCCTGGATCTGGCGAAGAACCTGCGTGGCGGCGTTCCAATGGCCACTCCAGTGTTCGACGGCGCCAAGGAAAGCGAAATCAAGGCCATGCTGAAACTGGCAGACCTGCCAGAAAGCGGCCAGATGCAGCTGACCGACGGCCGTACCGGCAACAAGTTCGAGCGCCCGGTTACTGTTGGCTACATGTACATGCTGAAGCTGAACCACTTGGTAGACGACAAGATGCACGCTCGTTCTACCGGTTCGTACAGCCTGGTTACCCAGCAGCCGCTGGGTGGTAAGGCGCAGTTCGGTGGTCAGCGTTTCGGGGAGATGGAGGTCTGGGCACTGGAAGCATACGGTGCCGCTTACACTCTGCAAGAAATGCTCACAGTGAAGTCGGACGATGTGAACGGCCGTACCAAGATGTACAAAAACATCGTGGATGGCGATCACCGTATGGAGCCGGGCATGCCCGAGTCCTTCAACGTGTTGATCAAGGAAATTCGTTCCCTCGGCATCGATATCGATCTGGAAACCGAATAACACGTGACGCGAATCGAGAGCGGGGCAGGATTGCCCGCTCTCTGCTCCGCCAGGAGGAAAGGCCTTGAAAGACCTACTGAATTTGCTGAAAAACCAGGGTCAAGTCGAAGAGTTCGACGCCATCCGTATTGGATTGGCATCGCCTGAGATGATCCGTTCGTGGTCGTTCGGTGAAGTTAAAAAGCCGGAAACCATCAACTACCGTACGTTCAAACCTGAGCGTGACGGCCTGTTCTGCGCCAAGATCTTTGGCCCGGTAAAGGATTACGAGTGCCTGTGCGGTAAGTACAAGCGCTTGAAGCACCGTGGTGTTATCTGTGAGAAGTGCGGCGTTGAAGTCGCGCTGGCTAAAGTTCGTCGTGAGCGCATGGCGCACATCGAACTGGCCTCGCCAGTTGCCCACATCTGGTTCCTGAAATCGCTGCCGTCGCGTATCGGTTTGCTGATGGACATGACCCTGCGTGATATCGAACGCGTTCTCTACTTCGAGAGCTATGTCGTTATCGATCCAGGCATGACCACCCTTGAAAAGGGTCAGCTGCTGAACGATGAGCAGTACTTCGAAGCGCTGGAAGAGTTCGGCGACGATTTCGATGCCCGCATGGGTGCCGAAGCTGTCCGTGAACTGCTGCACGCTATCGACCTGGAACACGAGATTGGCCGTCTGCGTGAAGAAATTCCGCAAACCAACTCCGAAACCAAAATCAAGAAGCTGTCCAAGCGTCTGAAGTTGATGGAAGCCTTCCAGGGTTCCGGCAACCTTCCAGAATGGATGGTGCTGACCGTTCTGCCGGTTCTGCCGCCAGATCTGCGTCCACTGGTCCCGCTGGATGGCGGTCGCTTCGCGACTTCCGACCTCAACGATCTGTATCGTCGAGTGATCAACCGTAACAACCGCTTGAAGCGCCTGCTCGATCTGTCCGCTCCGGACATCATCGTGCGCAACGAAAAGCGTATGTTGCAGGAAGCCGTCGACGCACTGCTCGACAACGGTCGTCGTGGCCGCGCTATCACCGGTTCCAACAAGCGTCCTCTGAAATCCCTGGCTGACATGATCAAGGGTAAGCAAGGTCGTTTCCGTCAGAACTTGCTCGGTAAGCGTGTTGACTACTCCGGTCGTTCGGTAATTACCGTAGGTCCGACCCTGCGTCTGCACCAGTGCGGTCTGCCGAAGAAAATGGCTCTCGAGCTGTTCAAGCCGTTCATTTTCGGCAAGCTGGAAATGCGTGGTCTCGCGACCACCATCAAGGCTGCCAAGAAGATGGTCGAGCGCGAGCTGCCGGAAGTTTGGGACGTTCTCGCCGAAGTGATTCGCGAACACCCGGTACTCCTCAACCGTGCACCGACCCTTCACCGTCTGGGTATCCAGGCGTTTGAACCGGTACTGATCGAAGGTAAGGCTATTCAGCTGCACCCGCTGGTCTGCGCCGCGTACAACGCCGACTTCGACGGCGACCAAATGGCCGTGCACGTACCGCTGACACTGGAAGCCCAGTTGGAAGCGCGCGCGTTGATGATGTCGACCAACAACATTCTGTCGCCAGCCAACGGTGAGCCAATCATCGTTCCGTCGCAGGACGTTGTATTGGGTCTGTACTACATGACTCGTGAAGCGATCAACGCCAAGGGCGAAGGTCGTGTGTTCGCGGATCTGCAAGAAGTTGACCGTGTGTTCCGTGCCGGCGAAGCCGCACTGCACGCCAAGGTCAAAGTGCGGATCAACGAAACCGTCAACGACCGTGATGGTGGCAGCGTGAGCAACACCCGTATCGTCGACACCACTGTCGGCCGTGCGCTGTTGTTCCAGGTTGTGCCAAAAGGTCTGTCGTACGACGTCGTCAACCTGCCGATGAAGAAAAAGGCGATCTCCAAGCTGATCAACCAGTGCTACCGCGTGGTTGGTTTGAAAGAGACCGTGATCTTCGCCGACCAGTTGATGTACACCGGTTTTGCTTACTCGACCATTTCCGGCGTTTCCATCGGTGTTAACGACTTCGTTATCCCGGATGAGAAAGCCCGCATCATCAGTGCAGCTACCGATGAAGTGAAAGAGATCGAAAGTCAGTACGCCTCCGGCCTGGTAACCCAGGGCGAGAAGTACAACAAAGTGATCGACCTTTGGTCCAAGGCGAACGACGAAGTTTCCAAGGCGATGATGGCCAACCTCTCGAAAGAGAAAGTCATCGACCGTCATGGTGTCGAAGTCGACCAGGAGTCGTTCAACTCGATGTACATGATGGCCGATTCGGGCGCACGGGGTTCTGCTGCGCAGATCCGTCAGCTCGCCGGTATGCGTGGCCTGATGGCCAAGCCGGATGGCTCCATCATTGAAACGCCGATTACTGCGAACTTCCGTGAAGGTTTGAGCGTACTCCAGTACTTCATCTCCACTCACGGTGCTCGTAAAGGTTTGGCGGATACCGCGTTGAAAACTGCGAACTCCGGTTACCTGACTCGTCGTCTGGTAGACGTAGCGCAGGATCTGGTTGTGACCGAGATCGACTGCGGCACCGAGCATGGCCTGGTAATGACTCCGCACATTGAAGGCGGTGACGTTGTTGAGCCGCTGGGTGAGCGCGTATTGGGTCGTGTCATTGCCCGTGACGTGTTCAAGCCGGGTACTGAAGAAGTTATCGTTCCTGCCGGTACGCTGGTAGACGAGAAGTGGGTCGAGTTCATCGAGCTGAACAGCATCGACGAAGTGATCGTGCGTTCGCCGATCAGCTGCGAAACCCGCTACGGCATTTGCGCCAAGTGCTACGGCCGTGACTTGGCTCGTGGTCACCAGGTGAACATCGGTGAAGCGGTCGGCGTTATCGCTGCCCAGTCCATTGGTGAACCAGGTACCCAGCTGACCATGCGTACGTTCCACATCGGTGGTGCGGCAAGCCGGACCTCTGCTGCTGACAGCGTTCAGGTGAAGAATGGCGGTACCGTCCGTCTGCATAACCTGAAGCACGTTGAGCGAGTGGATGGTTGCCTGGTTGCTGTGTCCCGTTCCGGTGAGCTGGCGATCGCTGACGACTTCGGTCGTGAGCGTGAGCGTTACAAGCTGCCGTACGGTGCTGTGATTTCGGTTAAAGAAGGTGACAAGGTCGACGCTGGCGCAATCGTGGCCAAGTGGGATCCGCACACTCACCCAATCGTTACCGAAATGAAAGGTACCGTGACCTACGTGGGCATGGAAGAAGGCATCACGATCAAGCGTCAGACTGACGAATTGACCGGTATGACCAACATTGAAGTACTCGACGCCAAAGACCGTCCAGCTGCCGGTAAAGATATCCGTCCTGCTGTGAAGATGGTTGATGACAACGGCAAGGATCTCTTGCTGCCGGGTACCGACGTAATTGCTCAGTACTTCCTGCCTGCTAACGCCTTGGTCGGTGTAGCGGACGGTGCGAAAATCGCGATCGGTGACGTTATCGCTCGTATTCCGCAAGAGACTTCGAAGACCCGTGACATCACCGGTGGTCTGCCGCGTGTTGCCGACTTGTTCGAAGCTCGTCGTCCGAAAGAAGCCTCGATTCTGGCTGAAGTCAGCGGCACCATCGCGTTCGGTAAAGAGACCAAAGGCAAGCGCCGTCTGGTCATTACCCCGAACGACGGTAGCGATCCGTACGAAGAGCTGATTCCGAAGTGGCGTCACCTGAACGTCTTCGAAGGCGAACAGGTAAACCGCGGCGAAGTTATCTCCGACGGCCCGAGCGATCCACACGACATCCTGCGTCTGCTGGGTGTGAGTGCGCTGGCCAAGTACATCGTGAACGAGATCCAGGACGTTTACCGTCTGCAAGGCGTGAAGATCAACGACAAGCACATCGAGACCATCCTGCGTCAGATGCTGCGTAAAGTTGAAATCGCTGAATCCGGCGATTCCAGTTTCATCAAGGGCGACCAGATGGAATTGACTCATGTTCTGGTAGAGAACGAGCGTCTGGCTGGCGACGAGAAATTCGTTTCCAAGTTCACTCGCGTACTGTTGGGTATCACCAAGGCGTCGTTGTCCACCGAATCGTTCATCTCGGCGGCTTCCTTCCAGGAAACCACTCGAGTACTGACCGAAGCGGCAGTCACCGGCAAGCGCGATTACCTGCGCGGCCTGAAAGAAAACGTAGTCGTGGGTCGTCTGATCCCGGCGGGTACCGGTCTGGCTTATCACAGCGAGCGTAAGCGCCGTCGTGATGCTGACAAACCGTTGCGCGTAAGCGCCAGTGAAGTGGAAGCTGCACTGACCGAAGCGCTGAACTCGAGCGGTAACTGAGTTCTGCGATAAATGAGCGTAAGGCCCTGGTCGCTCCGTTCATCGAATCGAGACAATTTCTCGAGGTTCGATGGGCGGGGAGGTCGGGGCCTTGCCTTGACTGGGGGCAAGATCCTCTTTAGACTCTTGTACCCCTAAATTTGGCGGGAATTCGTTCCTGCCATTTTGCTTTTCTTGCAAGACAATAGCGTCGCAAGACAACAGTGGAGCTAGTAGATGGCAACTATCAACCAGCTGGTACGTCAGCCGCGTAAGCGTATCGTCGAGAAATCCGACGTGCCTGCGCTGCAGAACTGCCCGCAACGTCGTGGCGTATGCACCCGTGTGTATACCACCACGCCGAAAAAACCTAACTCGGCACTGCGTAAAGTATGCCGTGTGCGCCTGACCAACGGTTTCGAGGTTTCCTCGTACATCGGCGGTGAAGGCCACAACCTGCAAGAGCACAGCGTGGTACTGATCCGCGGCGGTCGTGTAAAAGACTTGCCAGGTGTTCGTTACCACACCGTACGCGGTTCTTTGGATACTTCCGGCGTTAAAGGTCGTAACCAGGGTCGTTCGAAGTACGGTACCAAGAAGCCTAAGTAGTAGCGGCTTTTTGTAAGAACTGATTTTCTATTTTTCTGAGTCGATAAGAGTAAGGTCGGAGGCGTCCCGTAAGGGCACCGATTCCGAGCGAACCTGAAGACCGTTTGAGGGCTTATCCATGCCAAGAAGACGCGTAGCAGCCAAGCGCGAAGTGCTTGACGATCCAAAATACGGCAGCCAGATCCTGGCCAAGTTCATGAACCACGTGATGGAAAGCGGCAAGAAAGCCGTTGCCGAGCGTATCGTTTATGGCGCGCTGGAAAAAGTTAAAGAACGCAAGAACAGCGATCCCCTGGAAATCTTCGAGAAAGCTCTCGACGCCATCGCTCCGCTGGTCGAAGTAAAGTCGCGCCGTGTAGGCGGTGCTACTTACCAGGTTCCGGTCGAAGTTCGTCCGTCCCGTCGTAACGCTCTGGCAATGCGCTGGTTGGTAGACTTCGCACGCAAGCGCGGCGAGAAGTCTATGGCTCTGCGTTTGGCTGGCGAACTGCTGGACGCCGCTGAAGGCAAAGGTGCTGCAGTTAAGAAGCGTGAAGACGTGCACCGTATGGCTGAAGCCAACAAGGCTTTCTCGCACTACCGCTTCTAATTTTAGCGTCACTAATTTTGCGAGGGCTTTATGGCTCGTACTACACCGATTAACCGCTACCGTAACATTGGTATCGTTGCTCACGTGGATGCTGGTAAGACCACCACCACCGAGCGCGTCCTTTTTTACACTGGCAAAAGCCACAAGATGGGCGAGGTGCATGACGGCGCCGCGACCACCGACTGGATGGTTCAGGAGCAGGAGCGTGGTATTACCATTACTTCTGCTGCTATTACCGCGTTCTGGCAGGGTTCCGAGAAGCAGCACAAGGACCAATACCGCTTTAACGTCATCGACACCCCGGGCCACGTTGACTTCACTATTGAAGTTGAGCGTTCCCTGCGTGTTCTCGACGGCGCGGTAGTTGTGTTCTGCGGCACCTCGGGTGTTGAGCCTCAGTCGGAAACCGTATGGCGTCAAGCCAACAAGTACGGCGTTCCACGTCTTGTTTACGTAAACAAGATGGACCGTGCTGGTGCGAACTTCCTGCGCGTGATCGGTCAGATCAAGCAGCGTCTGGGTCACACTCCGGTGCCAATCCAGTTGGCCATCGGTTCCGAAGACAACTTCCAGGGTCAGATCGATCTGATGTCCATGGAAGCTGTTTACTGGAATGACGCTGACAAAGGCATGACTCCACGTCGCGAGCCAATCCCTGCTGAACTGCAGGAACTGGCTAACGAGTGGCGCGGCAACATGATTGAAGCTGCAGCCGAAGCCAGCGAAGAGCTGATGAACAAGTACCTCGAAGGTGAAGAACTCACCAACGCGGAAATCAAGGCCGCTCTGCGTCAGCGTACTATCGCTGGTGAGATCGTTCTGGCTGTTTGCGGTTCTTCCTTCAAGAACAAGGGTGTTCCCCTGGTTCTCGACGCCGTTATCGACTACCTGCCGGCTCCTACCGACATTCCTGCCATCAAGGGTACTGACCCGGATGACGAGACTCGGGAAATGGAGCGTCACGCAGACGACAGCGAGCCGTTCTCGGCTCTGGCGTTCAAGATCGCTACCGACCCATTCGTGGGTACCTTGACCTTTGTTCGAGTTTACTCGGGCGTGTTGGCCTCCGGCGACGGCGTGATCAACTCGGTTAAAGGCAAGAAAGAGCGCGTGGGTCGTATGGTGCAAATGCACGCAAACGCCCGTGAAGAAATCAAGGAAGTGCGCGCTGGTGACATCGCGGCCTTGATCGGCATGAAGGACGTCACCACTGGTGAGACTTTGTGCAACGCTGACAAGCCAATCATCCTTGTTCGCATGGACTTCCCGGAGCCGGTTATTTCGGTTGCCGTAGAGCCTAAGACCAAGGATGACCAGGAAAAAATGGGTATCGCTCTGGGCAAGCTTGCTCAGGAAGATCCATCTTTCCGCGTCAAAACCGATGAAGAGACTGGTCAAACGATCATCTCTGGCATGGGCGAACTGCACCTGGACATCCTGGTTGACCGGATGCGCCGTGAGTTCAACGTCGAAGCCAACATTGGTAAGCCTCAGGTTTCCTATCGTGAGCGCATCACGAAGAACTGTGAAATCGAAGGCAAATTCGTTCGTCAATCCGGCGGTCGTGGCCAGTTCGGCCATTGCTGGATTCGTTTTGCTCCTGCTGACGAAGGTCAGGAAGGTCTGCAATTCGTGAACGAAGTCGTGGGTGGTGTGGTTCCTAAGGAATACATCCCGGCGATCCAGAAGGGTATCGAAGAGCAGATGAAGAACGGCGTTGTTGCCGGCTATCCGCTGATCGGCCTGAAGGCTACCGTGTTTGATGGTTCTTACCACGACGTCGACTCCAATGAGATGGCGTTTAAAGTGGCTGCTTCCATGGCGACCAAGCAACTGGCCCAGAAGGGCGGTGGTGAGTTGCTTGAGCCGATCATGGCGGTAGAGGTTGTTACGCCTGAAGACTATATGGGTGACGTGATGGGCGACCTTAACCGTCGTCGCGGCATGATTTTGGGTATGGAAGACACGGTCTCCGGCAAGGTAATTCGCGCCGAAGTTCCGTTGGGCGAGATGTTCGGTTATGCGACCGATGTTCGTTCCATGTCCCAGGGTCGCGCAAGCTACTCTATGGAATTCAAAAAATACAATACGGCTCCGTCGCACATCGTCGAAACCGTTACCAAAAAACAAGGCTGATTCAGTCCTTTAGGCAAGGAGTTAATTGTCGTGGCTAAAGAAAAATTTGATCGTTCCCTACCGCACGTCAACGTTGGCACCATCGGTCACGTTGACCACGGTAAAACCACTCTGACTGCTGCTCTGACTCGCGTTTGCTCCGAAGTTTTCGGTTCGGCAATCGTTGATTTCGACAAGATCGACAGCGCACCAGAAGAAAAAGCTCGCGGTATCACCATCAACACCGCGCACGTTGAGTACAACTCGAAGATCCGTCACTACGCTCACGTTGACTGCCCAGGTCACGCTGACTATGTGAAGAACATGATCACCGGTGCTGCTCAAATGGACGGCGCTATCCTGGTTTGCTCGGCCGCTGATGGTCCGATGCCACAAACCCGTGAGCACATCCTGCTGTCCCGTCAGGTAGGCGTTCCGTACATCGTGGTTTTCCTGAACAAGGCTGACCTGGTAGACGACGCTNTCTTCTGCTGAGGGTTGTTTCGATGGCTAAGGAAAAGTTCGATCGTTCTCTGCCGCACGTCAACGTTGGTACCATTGGTCACGTTGACCACGGTAAAACCACTCTGACTGCTGCTCTGACTCGTGTTTGCTCCGAGGTTTTCGGTTCGGCTATCGTTGATTTCGATAAGATCGACAGCGCGCCAAGAAAAAGCTCGCGGTATCACCATTAACACCGCACACGTTGAGTACAACTCGAAGATCCGTCACTACGCTCACGTTGACTGCCCAGGTCACGCTGACTATGTGAAGAACATGATCACCGGTGCTGCTCAAATGGACGGCGCTATCCTGGTTTGCTCGGCCGCTGATGGTCCGATGCCACAAACCCGTGAGCACATCCTGCTGTCCCGTCAGGTAGGCGTTCCGTACATCGTGGTTTTCCTGAACAAGGCTGACCTGGTAGACGACGCTGAGCTGCTGGAACTGGTTGAGATGGAAGTTCGCGACCTGCTGTCCACCTACGACTTCCCGGGCGATGACACTCCAATCATCATCGGTTCGGCTCGTATGGCGCTGGAAGGCAAAGACGACAACGAAATGGGCACCACTGCCGTTCGTAAACTGGTTGAAACTCTGGACAGCTACATCCCAGAACCAGTTCGTCTGACCGACAAGCCGTTCCTGATGCCAATCGAAGATGTATTCTCGATCTCCGGTCGCGGTACTGTTGTGACTGGTCGTATCGAGCGCGGTATCGTTCGCGTTCAGGATCCGCTGGAAATCGTTGGTCTGCGTGACACCACCGTCACCACTTGCACCGGCGTTGAAATGTTCCGCAAACTGCTCGACGAAGGTCGTGCTGGCGAGAACTGCGGCGTTCTGCTGCGTGGCACCAAGCGTGACGACGTTGAGCGTGGCCAGGTTCTGGTTAAGCCGGGTTCGGTTAAGCCGCACACCAAGTTCACCGCAGAAGTTTACGTTCTGAGCAAGGAAGAAGGCGGTCGTCATACTCCGTTCTTCAAAGGCTACCGTCCACAGTTCTACTTCCGTACTACTGACGTGACTGGTAACTGCGAACTGCCAGAAGGCGTTGAAATGGTAATGCCAGGTGACAACATTCAGATGACTGTTACCCTGATCAAAACCATCGCGATGGAAGATGGTCTGCGTTTCGCTATCCGTGAAGGCGGTCGTACCGTCGGCGCTGGCGTCGTAGCCAAAATCATCGAGTAACGGTCGTCATACTCCGTTCTTCAAAGGCTACCGTCCACAGTTCTACTTCCGTACTACTGACGTGACTGGTAACTGCGAACTGCCAGAAGGCGTTGAAATGGTAATGCCAGGTGACAACATTCAGATGACTGTTACCCTGATCAAAACCATCGCGATGGAA
The DNA here is from genome assembly GCF_002000165.1 of Pseudomonas sp. C9. NCBI lineage: Bacteria > Pseudomonadati > Pseudomonadota > Gammaproteobacteria > Pseudomonadales > Pseudomonadaceae > Pseudomonas > Pseudomonas sp. C9. Next base: position 3,223,829 of record NZ_MPAK01000001.1, read on the forward strand.
GATGGTCTGCGTTTCGCTATCCGTGAAGGCGGTCGTACCGTCGGCGCTGGCGTCGTAGCCAAAATCATCGAGTAAGTCTCTTTTAGAGTCGGCTTGATGAGTTGAAAAAGCCTCCGCTTAGCGGGGGCTTTTTTATTGGGTTGACACCTATCTGGGGCGTCTATAGAATTGCGCCTCCTTTTAACGGGCGTATTGCGCTCGGTGGGAATAGCAGCCGGAGTCTGAAATCCAATGCAAAATCAGCAAATCCGTATCAGGTTGAAGGCTTTTGACCATCGCCTGATCGACCAATCCACCCAGGAAATCGTGGAAACCGCGAAACGTACTGGTGCTCAAGTGCGTGGTCCAATTCCACTGCCTACCCGTAAAGAGCGGTTCACCGTTCTGGTCTCCCCGCACGTCAACAAAGACGCGCGTGACCAGTACGAGATCCGTACTCATAAGCGCGTACTGGACATCGTCCAGCCAACGGATAAAACCGTTGATGCTCTTATGAAGCTTGATCTTGCGGCCGGTGTGGAAGTGCAGATCAGCCTCGGCTAAGACTCGGTCTTAGTCGTGTAACGCTCTGAAATGGGCGGCCATAGCGGGTGAAAGCCCCGTACACTCATGAGGTTTACAACATGACTATTGGTGTAGTCGGTCGTAAATGCGGTATGACCCGTATTTTCACCGAAGAAGGTGTCTCCATTCCGGTCACGGTCATTGAGATCGAGCCGAATCGCGTCACCCAGTTCAAAACTGAAGAAACCGATGGCTATCGTGCAGTGCAAGTCACTGTCGGCGAGCGTCGTGCTTCGCGTGTTACAGCTGCTCAAGCTGGCCACTTCGCTAAGGCGAACGTTGCCGCTGGTCGTACCGTAATGGAATTCCGCCTTGAAGAAGGCGAGTACCAGGCCGGCGATCTGATCAACGCTGAAATCTTCGCTGCTGGTCAACTGGTTGATGTAACCGGTCAGTCCAAAGGTAAAGGCTTCCAGGGTACGATCAAGCGTTGGAACTTCCGCGGGCAAGATAATACCCACGGTAACTCCGTGTCCCACCGCGTTCCAGGCTCTATCGGCCAGTGCCAGACTCCTGGTCGTGTATTCAAGGGCAAAAAAATGTCCGGTCATATGGGCGCTGAGCGCGTGACCGTGCAGTCCCTCGAAGTAGTGCGCGTGGACGCTGAACGCAATCTGTTGTTGGTCAAGGGCGCTGTTCCTGGCGCTACTGGCGGCAACTTGGTTGTACGTCCAGCAGCCAAGGCTCGCGGTTAAGGGGAAGCTGACATGCAATTAAATGTAAATGACGCTCAAGCGATCGAAGTTTCCGAACTGACATTTGGCGGCGAATTCAACGAGACGCTGGTTCACCAGGCAGTCGTGGCCTACATGGCTGGCGGTCGTCAGGGTTCCAAGCAGCAAAAGACCCGTTCCGACGTTCGTGGTGGCGGTAAGCGCCCATGGCGTCAGAAAGGTACTGGCCGTGCTCGTGCCGGTACTATCCGTAGCCCAATCTGGCGTGGCGGCGGTACCACTTTCGCAGCTCGTCCTCAGGATCACACCCAGAAGCTGAACAAGAAGATGTATCGCGCAGCAATGCGTTCCATCCTTGCTGAGCTGGTGCGTACTGATCGTCTGGTAGTGGTTCAGGACTTCGCTGTTGATGCACCGAAGACCAAAGATCTGCTGAACAAACTGACCGGCATGGGCTTGACTGACGTCTTGATCGTGTCTGAAGTCGTTGATCAGAACCTGTACCTGGCTGCTCGTAACCTGCCACACGTTGATGTCCGTGACGTGCAAGGTTCCGATCCAGTTAGTCTGATCGCATACGACAAGGTGTTGATCACCGTGTCGGCCGTGAAGAAATTCGAGGAGCTGCTGGGATGAACCAGGAACGCGTATTTAAAGTTCTGCTTGGCCCGCACGTTTCCGAGAAGGCTACGGTTCTGGCTGACAAGAAAGGCCAGTTCGTTTTCAAGGTTGCAACTGACGCAACCAAGCTGGAAATCAAGAAGGCCGTCGAAAGCCTGTTCAGCGTGAAAGTAGAGCGTGTTACTACCCTGAATGTTCTGGGTAAGAGCAAGCGCACTGCTCGCGGTCTGGGCAAGCGTAATGACTGGAAGAAGGCAGTTATCTCCCTTCAGCCAGGCCAAGATCTCGATTTCAGCAGCAGTGCTGAGTAAGGAAGGGGTGCATCATGGCAATCGTTAAATGCAAACCGACTTCCCCTGGCCGCCGTTTTGTGGTCAAGGTGGTCAACCAGGAGCTGCATAAAGGCGCTCCTCACGCACCGCTGCTCGAGAAAAAATCGAAGACTGGTGGTCGTAACAACAATGGTCGTATTACCACTCGTCACATCGGTGGTGGCCATAAGCAGCATTATCGTCTGGTCGATTTCCGTCGCAACGACAAAGATGGCATCTCTGCCACTGTCGAGCGTATTGAATACGATCCAAACCGTACTGCTCACATCGCTCTGCTGCTGTACGCAGATGGCGAGCGTCGCTACATCATTGCCCCTAAAGGCGTGAGTGCTGGTGACCAGCTGATCGCAGGTGCTCTGGCACCGATCAAGCCGGGCAACGCTTTGCAACTGCGTAACATTCCAGTTGGTAGCACCGTACACGGCATCGAATTGAAGCCAGGTAAAGGCGCCCAAATCGCTCGTTCCGCTGGTGCTTCGGCTCAGCTGATCGCTCGTGAAGGTGTCTACGTGACCCTGCGTCTGCGTTCTGGTGAGATGCGTAAAGTGCTGGCTGAATGCCGCGCGACCCTGGGTGAAGTCTCGAACTCCGAGCACAGCCTGCGTTCGCTGGGTAAAGCTGGTGCCAAACGCTGGCGTGGCGTTCGCCCAACCGTTCGTGGTGTTGCCATGAACCCGGTTGACCACCCACATGGTGGTGGTGAAGGTCGTACCTCTGGTGGTCGTCATCCGGTATCGCCATGGGGCTTCCCGACTAAGGGCGCGAAGACTCGTGGTAATAAGCGTACCGACAAAATGATCGTCCGTCGTCGCAAGTAAATAGAGGGATACGACAGTGCCACGTTCTCTGAAAAAAGGTCCTTTTATCGATCTTCACCTACTGAAGAAGATCGAAGTGGCGGCGGAAAAGAATGATCGCAAACCGGTGAAAACCTGGTCGCGTCGTTCGATGATCCTGCCACAAATGGTCGGTTTGACCATCGCAGTACACAACGGTCGTCAACACGTCCCAGTTCTCGTTAACGAAGACATGGTCGGCCACAAACTGGGCGAGTTCGCCGGTACCCGCACTTATCGTGGGCACGTGGCAGACAAGAAAGCCAAGCGTTAAGGGGTTAGGAAATGGAAGTAGCCGCTAAGTTGTCGGGCGCTCGAATCTCCGCCCAGAAAGCCCGCTTGGTCGCCGACCAGATCCGCGGGAAGAAGGTGGGCGAAGCGCTCAACTTGTTGGCTTTCAGCAGTAAGAAAGCCGCCGAGATCATGAAGAAAGTGCTGGAGTCGGCCGTAGCCAACGCCGAGCATAACGAAGGCGCAGACGTTGATGACCTTAAAGTCAGCACCGTTTTCGTCAACGAAGGGCGTTCGCTGAAGCGCATCATGCCGCGTGCCAAAGGCCGTGCTGATCGCATCGTCAAGCGGTCTTGCCATATCACTGTCAAGGTTGCTGACAAGTAACGGAGTCGAAGAGATGGGTCAGAAAGTACATCCCATTGGCATTCGCCTGGGAATCGTCAAGGAGCACACCTCCGTCTGGTACGCAGACGGTCGGACTTATGCGGACTATTTGTTCGCTGATCTGAAGGTGCGTGAGTATCTCCAAGACAAACTAAAAAGCGCGTCCGTAAGCCGTATCGATATCCATCGTCCGGCTCAGACTGCACGTATCACCATCCACACCGCTCGTCCAGGTATTGTTATCGGGAAGAAAGGTGAAGATGTTGAGAAACTGCGTCAGGACCTGACCAAGCAAATGGGTGTGCCTGTGCACATCAATATCGAAGAGATCCGCAAGCCGGAGCTCGACGGTATGCTGGTTGCGCAGAGCGTAGCTCAGCAGCTGGAGCGTCGCGTAATGTTCCGTCGCGCTATGAAGCGCGCTGTTCAGAACGCCATGCGCATTGGTGCCAAAGGCATCAAAATCCAAGTGAGCGGTCGTCTCGGCGGTGCTGAAATCGCACGTACTGAATGGTATCGCGAAGGTCGTGTGCCACTGCACACCCTGCGTGCCGACATCGACTATGCCAACTACGAAGCTCACACCACTTACGGTGTGATCGGTGTAAAGGTTTGGATCTTCAAAGGCGAAGTAATTGGTGGTCGCCAAGAAGAACTGAAACCACAAGCACCAGCGCCTCGTAAAAAAGCTGCTAAGTAAGGGGTACGCCAAATGTTGCAACCAAAGCGTACGAAGTTCCGCAAGCAGATGACAGGCCACAACCGTGGTCTGGCTCAGCGCGGTAGCAAAGTCAGCTTCGGCGAATATGCGCTGAAGTCTGTAGCTCGTGGTCGTCTCACCGCTCGTCAGATCGAGTCAGCGCGTCGTGCTCTGACCCGTCACGTTAAACGTGGCGGCAAGATCTGGATCCGTGTATTCCCGGACAAGCCTATTTCCAAAAAGCCCCTCGAAGTTCGGATGGGTAAAGGTAAGGGTAGTGTGGAGTACTGGGTTGCCCAGATTCAGCCAGGCAAAGTCCTGTATGAAATCGAGGGTGTTTCTGAAGAGCTGGCGCGTGAGGCTTTTGCCCTGGCTGCTGCAAAGCTGCCGCTCGCCACCGCCTTTGTTAAACGGACGGTGATGTGATGAAAGCGAATGAACTTCGTGAAAAATCCGCACAGCAGCTGAACGAGCAACTGCTCGGCTTGCTGCGCGACCAGTTCAATCTGCGTATGCAGAAAGCAACTGGCCAGTTGGGGCAGTCTCATCTGCTCTCGCAAGTTAAGCGTGACATCGCTCGCGTGAAGACTGTGCTCAACCAGCAGGCAGGTAAGTAATCATGGCTGAAGCCGAAAAAACTGTCCGTACGCTGACTGGCCGTGTTGTCAGCGACAAGATGGACAAAACCATCACCGTACTGATCGAGCGTCGCGTTAAGCACCCGATCTACGGTAAATACGTTAAGCGTTCGACTAAGCTGCACGCGCACGACGAAACCAATCAGTGCCACATCGGCGACAAAGTCACTATTCGTGAAACTCGTCCTTTGGCCAAGACCAAGTCTTGGGCGCTGGTTGATGTTCTCGAACGCGCTGTGGAAGTCTAAGGACTAGGGGTCGGAGAAATTATATGATTCAGACTCAATCCATGCTCGATGTGGCCGATAACAGCGGCGCTCGCCGTGTTATGTGCATCAAGGTGCTGGGTGGCTCCCATCGTCGTTACGCTGGTATCGGTGACATCATCAAAGTTACCGTGAAGGAAGCAATTCCTCGCGGTAAAGTGAAAAAAGGCCAAGTGATGACTGCTGTTGTAGTCCGCACTCGTCACGGCGTACGTCGTGCTGATGGCTCCATTATCCGCTTTGATGGCAACGCTGCTGTTCTTCTGAACAACAAGCAAGAGCCGATCGGCACCCGTATCTTTGGGCCAGTGACCCGTGAACTTCGTACTGAGAAGTTCATGAAGATCGTCTCGCTCGCCCCAGAAGTGCTGTAAGGAGATCCGACATGCAAAAGATTCGTCGTGACGACGAGATCATCGTGATCGCCGGCAAAGACAAAGGTAAGCGCGGTAAGGTGCTTAAGGTTCTCGCTAATAACCGTCTGGTTATTGGCGGTCTGAACCTGGTTAAGCGTCATACCAAGCCTAACCCGATGTCGGGCGTACAAGGCGGTATCGTCGAAAAAGAAGCTCCACTGGACGCTTCTAACGTCGCCATTTTCAACGGCGAAACCAACAAGGCTGACCGCGTTGGTTTCAAAGTAGAAGACGGCAAGAAAATTCGTGTCTTCAAGTCGACCCAAAAAGCGGTTGATGCTTGAACACTGCTAGGTAGAAGACCATGGCACGACTAAAAGAGATTTACTGGAAGGAAATCGCACCGAAACTTAAGGAAGAACTTAAGCTTTCGAACGTGATGGAAGTTCCACGCGTTACAAAAATCACCCTGAACATGGGTCTGGGCGAAGCGGTCGGTGACAAAAAAGTCATCGAGCACGCTGTTGCCGACCTGGAAAAGATCACCGGCCAGAAAGTCGTTGTGACCTACGCTCGGAAATCCATCGCTGGCTTTAAAGTCCGTGAAGGTTGGCCGATCGGCGTCAAAGTGACCCTGCGCCGTGAGCGTATGTACGAGTTCCTGGATCGTCTGCTGTCGATCTCCCTGCCTCGGGTTCGCGACTTCCGCGGCCTGAATGCCAAGTCCTTCGATGGTCGTGGTAACTACAGCATGGGCGTTAAAGAGCAGATCATCTTCCCGGAAATCGACTACGACAAGATCGATGCTCTCCGCGGTCTGGACATTACCCTGACCACCACTGCCAAGAACGATGATGAAGGTCGCGCCCTGTTGCGTGCTTTCAAATTCCCGTTCCGCAACTGATTGGAGTAGGAAAATGGCCAAGATGAGCATGAAAAACCGCGAGCTGAAGCGTCAGCTCACGGTTGCCAAGTACGCCAAAAAGCGTGCAGCACTGAAAGCTATCATCGTTGATCTGAACGCAAGTCCAGAAGCACGCTGGGAAGCTACAGTAGCTCTGCAGAAGCAGCCACGTGACGCAAGCGCCTCGCGCATGCGTAACCGCTGCCGCCTGACCGGTCGTCCACACGGCGTTTACCGCAAGTTCGGCCTCGGCCGTAACAAACTGCGTGAAGCTGCAATGCGTGGTGACGTACCTGGTCTGGTTAAAGCCAGCTGGTAAGCACTATCAAAGTCTCGGTGTTCGGGTTCGCAAGATCCTGACCGCCGGTGACCTTGAACTTGAATCAAGCCCCTTTTGGGGCTTGATTCATTTGTGGGGTGTGTCTAGAATACCCGGCTCGCCTGAGCCCGTGCTTTTTCCGCATGGATGAGCTCGGCGACACGTAGTAGCCGCAAGGCTAATTTTTTTGTATTAGGAGCGTCTAGCCCATGAGTATGCAGGACCCGTTAGCGGACATGCTAACTCGAATCCGTAATGCCCAGATGGCTGAAAAGTCCGTCGTAAGCATGCCATCTTCTACTTTGAAGGTAGCTGTTGCCAAAGTCCTGAAGGACGAAGGTTACATTGCGGGTTATCAGATCAGCAGCGAAATCAAACCACTGCTGTCCATCGAGCTGAAGTACTTCGAAGGCCGTCCGGTCATCGAGGAAGTGAAGCGCGTTAGCCGTCCAGGCCTGCGTCAGTACAAGTCCGTCGATGATCTGCCAAAAGTTCGTGGCGGTCTCGGTGTGTCTATCGTCTCCACCAACAAAGGTGTGATGACGGATCGTGCTGCGCGCGCTGCCGGTGTCGGCGGCGAAGTTCTTTGCACTGTGTTCTAAGGGGGGATAAGCATGTCACGCGTCGCTAAGAACCCCGTTAAGCTGCCAGCCGGTGTCGAAGTCAAATTCGCAGGCCAACAGCTTTCGGTGAAGGGTGCCAAGGGCACTCTCGAACTGAACATCCATTCGTCCGTTGAGATCGTTGAAGAAGCTGGTGAGCTGCGTTTCGCTGCTCGCAATGGCGATCAACAAACTCGCGCAATGGCTGGTACCACTCGTGCGTTGGTAAACAACATGGTCCAAGGCGTAAGCCAAGGCTTCGAGCGCAAGCTCCAGCTGGTCGGTGTTGGTTACAAAGCGCAAGCAAAAGGCACAGTGCTGAACCTGGCTCTTGGCTTCTCGCACCCAGTGGATTATGAACTGCCGGAAGGCATCACCGCTGAGACTCCTAGCCAGACCGATATCCTGATCAAGGGCATCGATAAGCAGCTGGTAGGTCAAGTGGCCGCCGAGATCCGCGACTTCCGTCCACCAGAGCCGTACAAAGGCAAAGGTGTGCGCTACGCGGACGAAGTCGTCCGTCGTAAAGAAGCCAAGAAGAAGTAGGGCATAGCAAATGACCGACAAAAAAGTTACTCGACTGCGTCGCGCTCGCAAAGCACGCCTGAAAATGCACGAACTCGAAGTCGTGCGTCTCTGCGTGTTCCGCTCGTCGCAGCACATCTACGCCCAGGTCATTTCGGCCGACGGCAACAAAGTCCTGGCATCTGCCTCGACTTTGGATAAAGAACTGCGTGATGGCGCCACTGGCAACATCGACGCGGCCACTAAGGTTGGCCAGCTGGTCGCTACGCGTGCTAAAGCCGCTGGCGTCTCGCAGGTGGCTTTCGACCGCTCTGGCTTCAAGTACCACGGTCGCGTCAAGGCGCTGGCTGATGCTGCTCGTGAAGCTGGGCTGGAGTTCTAAGTTATGTCAAATAACGACCAAAAGCGCGACGAAGGCTACATCGAGAAGCTGGTTCAAGTTAACCGCGTAGCCAAAACCGTTAAAGGCGGCCGTATCTTCACTTTCACCGCGTTGACCGTGGTTGGTGATGGTAAAGGGCGTGTTGGCTTCGGCCGTGGCAAGTCGCGTGAAGTGCCTGCTGCGATCCAGAAGGCAATGGAAGCTGCTCGCCGCAACATGATCCAAGTTGATCTGAACGGCACCACTCTGCAGTACGCAATGAAGTCCGGTCACGGCGCTTCGAAGGTGTACATGCAGCCTGCTTCTGAAGGTACCGGTATCATCGCTGGCGGCGCTATGCGTGCTGTCCTCGAAGTTGCTGGCGTTCAGAACGTTCTGGCCAAGTGCTACGGCTCGACTAACCCGGTAAACGTGGTTCACGCCACTTTCAAAGGTTTGAAAGCTATGCAGTCTCCTGAATCCATTGCCGCCAAGCGTGGTAAAAGCGTCAAGGAGATCTTCTGATCATGGCTACCGTTAAAGTTACGCTGATCAAAAGCATGACCGGCCGTATCCCTAACCACAAACTGTGCGTTAAGGGTCTTGGTCTGCGTCGCATCGGTCACACTGTAGAAGTCCAGGATACTCCCGAGAATCGCGGGATGATCAACAAGGCTTACTACATGCTGCGTGTCGAGGGTTAATCGATGAAACTCAATGATCTGAGTCCAGCGCCGGGTTCCCGTCGCGAAAAGCATCGTCCGGGCCGTGGTATCGGTAGTGGTTTGGGCAAGACCGGTGGCCGTGGCCACAAAGGTCAGTCCTCCCGCTCCGGTGGCACCATTGCTCCAGGCTTTGAAGGCGGTCAACAGCCGCTGCATCGTCGCCTGCCGAAGTTCGGTTTCGTTTCCCTGAAAGCCATGGATCGCGCAGAAGTGCGTTTGTCCGAGCTGGCTAAAGTGGAAGGCGACATCGTCACCGTGCAGTCCCTGAAAGATGCCAACGTGATCAACGTCAACGTACAGCGTGTGAAAATCATGCTGTCCGGCGAAGTTACTCGCGCTGTCACCATCGGAAAGGGAATCGGCGCCACCAAAGGTGCGCGTGCGGCTATCGAAGCAGCTGGCGGCAAGTTCGAGGAATAAATGGCTAAGCAAGGTGCTCTCTCTGCGCTCGGCAAAGGCGGTATGTCTGAACTCTGGGCTCGTCTGCGTTTTCTGTTCCTGGCGATTATCGTCTACCGAATAGGCGCACACATCCCGGTTCCAGGTATCAACCCGGACCGACTCGCGGACCTGTTTCGACAGAATGAGGGGACCATTCTTAGCTTGTTCAACATGTTTTCCGGTGGCGCGCTGGAACGGATGAGCATCTTTGCACTGGGGATCATGCCGTACATTTCGGCATCGATCATCATGCAACTGATGACCGCCGTCAGCCCGCAGCTGGAGCAGTTGAAGAAGGAAGGTGAAGCTGGCCGTCGCAAGATCAGCCAGTACACCCGCTACGGCACTGTCGTCCTCGCTCTCGTTCAGGCAATTGGCATGTCCATTGGTCTGGCGGGGCAGGGCGTTGCGTTCACTGGTGACTTTGGCTTCCATTTCGTCGCGGTATCCACTTTTGTGGCTGGTGCGATGTTCATGATGTGGCTGGGTGAGCAGATTACTGAGCGTGGTGTTGGCAACGGTATCTCGATGTTGATTTTTTCGGGTATCGTCGCCGGTCTTCCGAGAGCGATCGGGCAGTCTTTCGAGTCTGCACGTCAGGGCGATATCAACATCTTCGCCTTGGTTGCCATCGGTTTGCTGGCAGTAGCGATTATCGGTTTCGTGGTGTTCATTGAGCGTGGTCAGCGTCGTATTGCTGTTCACTACGCCAAGCGTCAGCAGGGCCGTAAGGTCTTTGCTGCGCAGACTAGCCACTTGCCGCTGAAGGTGAACATGGCCGGTGTTATTCCGGCCATTTTCGCGAGCAGCATTTTGCTGTTCCCGGCTTCGTTGGGTGCCTGGTTCGGTCAGTCTGAAGGTATGGGCTGGTTGCAGGACATCTCGCAGTCGATCGCTCCTGGTCAGCCGTTGAATATTCTGCTGTTTAGTGCAGGGATTATTTTCTTCTGCTTCTTCTATACGGCGTTGATGTTCAATCCGAAAGACGTAGCGGAAAACCTGAAGAAGTCCGGTGCCTTTATTCCGGGCATCCGTCCAGGTGAGCAGTCTGCGCGCTACATTGATGGCGTTCTGACTCGCTTGACCATGTTCGGTGCTCTTTACATGACGGCCGTGTGCCTGTTGCCCCAGTTCCTGGTGGTTGCAGCAAACGTACCGTTCTACCTTGGCGGGACCTCGTTGCTGATCGTCGTCGTGGTTGTGATGGACTTCATGTCCCAAGTACAATCGCACCTCGTTTCGCACCAGTACGAATCCCTGATGAAGAAAGCCAACCTGAAGGGTTACGGCAGCGGCATGTTGCGCTGAGTACCCATAAGGTTCGAGGAGTTGGTGATGAAAGTTCGTGCATCGGTGAAAAAGCTGTGCCGTAACTGCAAGATTATTCGCCGCGAAGGTGTTGTTCGAGTAATTTGCAGCGCGGAACCGCGTCACAAACAGCGCCAAGGCTGAGTGTGATTGTGCTTCAAGCCCGGTAGCTAGTGCGCTACCGGGTTGATTATTTGTTATTACAGCGATATTATCTCGCGCCCTATTTCTTGGCTTCCGGGGCGTAGGTAGCTGTCAATTGGAGTCCCACTGAATGGCCCGTATTGCAGGCGTTAACATTCCAGATAACAAGCATACTGTTATCTCGCTGACCTACATCTATGGTGTTGGTCGCACTACTGCACAGAAGATCTGTGCAGTGACTGGGGTAAACCCAGCCGCAAAGATCAAAGATCTGAGCGACGAGCAGATTGAACAGCTGCGTGGCGAAGTGGCGAAGTTCACCACTGAAGGTGACCTGCGTCGCGAAATCAACATGAAAATCAAGCGTTTGATGGACCTCGGTTGCTATCGCGGTCTGCGTCATCGTCGTGGTCTTCCAGTACGCGGTCAGCGTACCAAGACTAACGCGCGTACCCGTAAAGGTCCGCGTAAGCCGATCCGCAAGTAATCGCCCCAGCGAATCGACAGGAAATTAATCATGGCTAAACCTGCTGCTCGTCCTCGTAAAAAAGTTAAAAAGACAGTGGTTGATGGCATCGCCCACATCCATGCATCTTTTAACAACACAATCGTGACCATCACCGACCGTCAAGGCAACGCTCTTTCCTGGGCTACCTCCGGTGGTTCGGGTTTCCGCGGTTCCCGCAAGTCCACCCCGTTTGCTGCTCAAGTAGCTGCTGAACGTGCTGGCCAAGCTGCGCTGGAATACGGTCTGAAAAACCTCGACGTTAACGTCAAAGGTCCAGGCCCAGGTCGTGAATCCGCAGTCCGCGCTTTGAACGGCTGTGGCTACAAGATCGCCAGCATCACCGACGTGACGCCAATCCCGCACAACGGGTGCCGTCCGCCGAAGAAGCGCCGCGTGTAATCCAGGAGATTGTAAAGAATGGCTCGTTACATTGGTCCAAAATGCAAACTCGCTCGTCGCGAAGGCACCGATCTCTTTCTGAAGAGCGGCGTGCGCGCGATCGAATCGAAGTGCAACATTGAAGCAGCACCTGGTATCCACGGCCAACGCCGCGGTCGCCAGTCCGATTACGGCACCCAACTGCGTGAAAAGCAGAAGGTCCGTCGTATCTACGGCGTTCTCGAGCGTCAATTCAGCGGCTACTATAAAGAAGCTGCTGGCAAGAAAGGTGCAACCGGTGAAAACCTGCTGCAACTGCTCGAATGCCGTTTGGACAACGTTGTATACCGTATGGGTTTTGGCTCTACTCGTGCCGAATCCCGTCAGCTGGTATCGCACAAATCCGTCAGCGTTAACGGTCAGACCGTAAACGTACCGTCTTACCAGGTTCGTGCTGGTGATGTGGTCGCGATTCGCGAGAAAGCAAAGAACCAACTTCGCATTGTCCAAGCTCTCGATCTGTGTGCCCAACGTGGCCGCGTAGAATGGGTAGAAGTAGACACTGAGAAGAAGTCGGGCGTTTTCAAGAACGTTCCAGCTCGCAGTGATCTGTCCGCCGACATCAACGAAAGCCTGATTGTCGAGCTCTACTCCAAGTAAGGGCTAGAAAATAGGTGCATCCATGCAGATTTCGGTAAATGAGTTCCTGACACCCCGCCACATTGATGTGCAGGTTGTCAGTCCAACCCGCGCCAAGATCACTCTCGAGCCTCTCGAGCGTGGTTTCGGCCACACCCTGGGCAACGCGCTGCGCCGCATCCTGTTGTCCTCAATGCCCGGCTGTGCAGTAGTCGAGGCCGAGATTGACGGTGTACTCCATGAGTACAGCGCCATCGAAGGCGTACAGGAAGACGTAATTGAAATCCTGTTGAACCTTAAAGGTCTGGCTATCAAGCTGCACGGTCGTGACGAAGTTACGCTGACCTTGTCGAAGAAGGGTTCGGGGGTGGTTACCGCTGCCGATATTCAGCTGGATCATGATGTCGAGATCGTTAACCCCGATCACGTAATCGCTAACCTGGCGTCTAACGGCGCCCTGAACATGAAGCTCACCGTAGCTCGTGGTCGTGGTTATGAACCGGCAGACTCGCGTCAGAGCGATGAAGACGAAAGCCGCAGCATCGGTCGCTTGCAGCTTGACTCTTCGTTCAGCCCGGTTCGCCGTATCGCATACGTGGTGGAAAACGCCCGTGTCGAGCAGCGTACTAACCTGGACAAGCTGGTTATTGATCTGGAAACCAACGGTACTCTGGATCCTGAAGAGGCTATCCGCCGCGCTGCAACCATTCTGCAACAGCAGTTGGCTGCGTTCGTCGACCTCAAAGGTGACAGTGAGCCAGTGGTTGTTGAGCAGGAAGACGAGATCGATCCGATCCTGCTTCGCCCGGTTGACGATCTGGAACTGACTGTACGTTCGGCTAACTGCCTTAAGGCGGAAAACATCTACTACATCGGTGACCTGATTCAGCGTACCGAAGTAGAGCTGTTGAAGACTCCGAACCTTGGCAAGAAATCCTTGACTGAAATCAAGGACGTTCTGGCCTCCCGCGGTCTGTCCCTCGGCATGCGCCTCGACAACTGGCCGCCTGCAAGTCTTAAGAAGGACGACAAGGCGACTGCCTGATCGTCGTAATCACCGAACGTCGTGTTTGGTAAGGAATGAACCATGCGTCATCGTAAAAGTGGTCGTCACCTGAGCCGCACTAGCTCGCACCGCAAGGCCATGTTTCAAAACATGGCAGTGTCGCTGTTCGAGCACGAGCTGATCAAAACTACACTGCCGAAAGCTAAAGAACTGCGTCGCGTTGCTGAGCCGCTGATCACTTTGGCCAAGACAGACAGCCTGGCTAACCGCCGTCTGGCTTTCGACCGTACTCGTTCGAAAGCTATCGTTGGTAAGCTCTTCAACGACCTGGGCAAGCGTTACGCTACCCGTGAGGGTGGCTACCTGCGCATCCTCAAGTGCGGCTTCCGCGCTGGCGACAACGCGCCTATGGCGTACGTCGAGTTGGTTGATCGTGCTACTGCTGGCGAAGCTGTATCCGCCGAGTAAGACGTCAGTCTGAAACAAAGAACCGGGCCTAGTGCCCGGTTTTTTGTGTGCGGTCGAAAGTATGTTAGAAATTTTCTATCGATTACAAAATGTTAATGAATTTGTAGGTGTAACGTGGGTGAGCAATACTCCTTTTCAGCCGATTAGCCGGCAGTGAAAGACTGACAAAGGAAGAGATCGCATGAGCCAAAGTAAAACGCTTACCACCGCCAGTGGCGCTCCTGTCGCCGATAACCAGAATTCTCGCTCCGCCGGCCCTCGTGGCCCGCTGCTGCTCGACGATTTTCACCTGATCGAGAAGCTCGCCCATTTCAACCGTGAAAACATCCCTGAGCGTCGCGTGCACGCTAAAGGTTCGGGCGCCTACGGAACGTTCACCGTAACGCGTGATATCACCCAATACACCAGCGCTAAACTGTTCGAGTCCGTGGGCAAGCAAACCCCGACGTTCCTGCGGTTTTCCACTGTTGGTGGTGAGCGTGGTTCGGCCGACACTGAGCGCGATCCACGTGGCTTCGCCCTGAAGTTCTATACCGAGGAAGGCAACTGGGACATCGTCGGCAACAACACGCCCGTTTTCTTCATTCGCGATCCTTTGAAATTCCCCGACTTTATTCACACTCAAAAACGCTTGCCGCAAAGCAATCTGAAAAGTGCGCAGATGATGTGGGATTTCTGGTCGCACTCACCCGAGGCGTTGCACCAGGTCACGATCCTGTTCTCGGATCGCGGCATTCCTGACGGTTACCGTCACATGCATGGCTTCGGCAGTCACACCTACAGCCTGATCAACGCCAGCGGCGAGCGGCATTGGGTGAAGTGGCACTACAAGACTCAGCAAGGGATCAAGAACCTCGCTCCGGCAGATGCTGCACGCCTGGCGGGCACTGATCCGGATTACGCCCAGCGTGACCTGTTTGGTGCAATCGAGCGCGGAGACTTCCCCAAATGGCGTGTTTGCATCCAGATTATGTCTGAGGCTCAGGCAGCAGAGCATTACGAGAACCCGTTCGATGTGACCAAGACCTGGTCGCAGAAAGAGTTTCCACTGATTGAAGTAGGCGAATTGGAGCTCAATCGCAATCCGCAGAACTACTTTGCTGAGGTCGAGCAAGCGGCGTTTGGTCCGAGCAACATGGTGCCGGGTGTCGGTCTGTCGCCTGATCGCATGCTGCAAGGTCGCGTATTCGCCTACGCGGATGCTCACCGCTACCGTGTTGGCACCAATCACCAGCAACTGCCGGTGAATGCGCCTCGCAGTCCGGTGAACAGCTACCAGCGTGATGGTTCGATGGCGTTTGGCAGCAACGGCGGTGCAACGCCTAACTATGAGCCGAACAGCTATGTCGCTTCGCCGAAGCAAGCGCCTCATTATGCAGAGCCGCCGTTGGTGCTGAGCGGGGCGGCTGATCGCTACGATCACCGCGAAGATACCGACTACTACAGCCATGCCGGTGCGTTGTTCCGTTTAATGAGCGATGAGCAGAAAAGGCTGCTGGTCAGCAATATTGCCGGCGCAATGGCTGGGGTTTCCAGCGATGTGGTTGACCGTCAATTGCAGCATTTCTACAAAGCCGATCCTGCGTATGGAGAAGCAATCGCAAAGCTGCTCAACGTACAGCTTAACGAAGTCTAAATGAGAAGCAGAACCGCCCTCGATTGGGCGGTTTTTGCGTTATTTAAACCACTTTTCTCAGAATATCTTCGCTTTTATCGCGCAAACGGAGTGACCAATCAGTCGTCGTGGTTCAAACTACAGACTTTCAAGCAGGGAGATGTAGGGCGATGCAAGGCCACCCAGACGTAATCGATTACCTCAACACGTTGCTGACTGGCGAACTGGCGGCACGTGATCAATATTTCGTCCATTCGCGGATGTATGAGGACTGGGGTTTCACCAAGCTCTACGAACGTATCAATCACGAGATGGAAGAAGAGGCGGGGCATGCGGATGCCCTGATGCGCCGTATCCTGATGCTCGAAGGCACGCCGCGCATGCGTCCCGACGACCTTGATGTCGGCACCACCGTGTCGGAGATGCTCGCCGCTGACCTGCGCCTGGAATACAAAGTCCGCGCCGCACTCTGCAAGGGCATCAAGCTCTGCGAGCAGCACAAGGACTATGTCAGCCGCGAGATGCTGCGGATCCAGTTACATGACACCGAAGAAGATCACACCTACTGGCTTGAAAAGCAGATGGGTCTGATCAAGTTGATCGGTCTCGAGAACTACCTGCAATCCCACGCCTGATTGCACCGATATAAAAAAGCCCCTGTCACTGAGTCAGTGACAGGGGCTTTTTTTCGAGCCGGATTCAGGCTCGATCACGCTCCAGCAGCGGTTTGAGGTAGAAGCCGGTATGCGACTGCTTCATCTCGGCGACTTCTTCCGGTGTCCCGACGGCAATGATCTGCCCGCCCTTGGAACCGCCCTCCGGCCCCAGGTCCACCAGCCAGTCAGCGGTCTTGATCACGTCGAGGTTATGCTCGATTACCACCACGGTGTTGCCGTGGTCGCGAAGGCGGTGCAGCACATCCAGCAATTGCTGAATGTCCGCGAAGTGCAGACCGGTCGTAGGCTCATCGAGGATATACAGCGTCTTGCCGGTATCGCGCTTGGACAGTTCGCGGGACAGCTTGACCCGCTGCGCCTCACCACCGGACAGCGTGGTCGCCGATTGCCCCAGCTTGATGTACGACAAGCCCACGTCCATCAGTGTCTGAAGTTTGCGTGCCAGGGCTGGAACCGCATCGAAGAACACCCGGGCTTCCTCGATGGTCATCTCGAGGGTTTCGTGGATGCTCTTGCCCTTGTACTTGATCTCCAGTGTTTCACGGTTGTAGCGCTTGCTTTTGCAGACGTCGCACGGGACATAGATGTCTGGCAGGAAGTGCATTTCCACCTTGATCAAACCGTCGCCCTGGCAGGCCTCGCAACGTCCGCCTTTCACGTTGAAGGAGAAGCGTCCCGGGCCGTAACCCCGTGAACGAGACTCCGGCACACCGGCAAACAGCTCACGAATCGGCGTGAACAGACCGGTGTAAGTCGCCGGGTTGGAGCGTGGTGTACGACCGATTGGGCTTTGGTCGATGTCGACGACCTTATCCAGATGCTCCAGGCCCTTGATGCTGTCGTGAGCGGCAGCTTCAAGCGTTGTTGCGCCGTTGAGCGCCGTTGCGCTCAACGGGAAGAGCGTGTTGTTGATCAGTGTCGATTTGCCAGAGCCCGATACACCGGTCACGCAGGTCAACAGGCCAATCGGAATTTCCAGGTCAACGTCGCGCAAGTTGTTACCGCGAGCGCCCTTGAGCGACAACGACAGTTTCTTGTTACGCGGTGTGCGTTTGGCCGGAACAGCAATCTTCACCCGACCCGACAAGTACTTGCCAGTCAATGAATCCGGGTGAGCCATGACCTCGGCCGGTGTACCTTCGGCGACAATATAGCCACCGTGTACGCCAGCGCCCGGACCGATGTCCACCACGTAGTCGGCCAGGCGAATCGCATCTTCATCGTGCTCGACCACGATCACCGTGTTGCCGATGTCGCGCAGGTGCTTGAGCGTCCCGAGCAACCGATCGTTATCGCGTTGGTGCAGGCCAATCGACGGTTCATCGAGGATGTACAGAACCCCCACCAGGCCGGCACCAATCTGGCTGGCCAGGCGAATCCGCTGGGCCTCGCCGCCGGACAATGTGTCCGCACTGCGATCCAGCGAAAGATAGTCGAGGCCCACGTTCACCAGAAACTGCAGGCGTTCGCGGATTTCCTTGAGGATCTTGTCGGCAATTTCGCCGCGACGGCCTGTCAGCTTCAGAACCTCGAAATACTCGCAGGCATCCCCGATCGGCAGATTGGTCACTGCGGGCAGCGTCTTCTCGCCTACCCACACGTGCCGGGCTTCACGCCGCAGGCGCGTGCCCCGGCAGTCCGGGCACGACTGGGTGCTGAGGAATTTGGCCAGCTCTTCACGCACCGAAGCAGACTCGGTTTCGCGATAGCGGCGCTCAAGGTTCGGCACGATGCCTTCAAACGGATGAGAGCGTTTGACGATGTCGCCACGGTCGTTCAGGTATTTGAAGTCGACGTTTTGCGAGCCGCTACCATGCAGGATGAATTTCTGTTGGTCGGCCGGCAGTTCGTTGAATGGCACTTCCAGGCTGAATTTGTAGTGGGACGCCAACGACCCGAGCATCTGGAAGTAATAGACGTTGCGCCTGTCCCAGCCGCGAATCGCGCCCTCGGCCAGTGTCAGCTCGCCATTCACCAATCGCTTGATGTCGAAAAACTGCTTCACACCCAGGCCGTCGCAGGTCGGGCAAGCGCCGGCCGGGTTGTTGAAGGAGAACAGCTTGGGTTCGAGCTCACTGATGGCGTGGCCGCAAATCGGGCAGGCGAAGCGCGCGGAGAAGATCATTTCTTCACCCGGTTCGTCGTCCATCGGCGCAACCAGCGCAATGCCGTCAGCCAGTTTCAGTGCGGTTTCGAACGATTCGGCCAGGCGCTGTTGCAGATCGGCGCGAACCTTGAAACGGTCGACCACGACATCGATCGAATGCTTCTTCTGTTTATCCAGCTTGGGCAATTCGTCCAGCTCGCAGAGCCGGCCATTGACCCGGGCCCGGACAAAACCCTGGGCGCGCAGTTCTTCGAAGACCGACAGATGCTCGCCTTTGCGCTCGCGGATGACCGGGGCCAGCAACATCAGTTTGCTGCCCTCCGGTTGGGCGAGGACCAGGTCAACCATCTGGCTGACAGTTTGCGCTTCCAGTGGGATGTCGTGATCCGGGCAGCGCGGAATACCCACGCGCGCATACAGCAGACGCAGGTAGTCGTAGATTTCGGTGATGGTGCCGACCGTCGAGCGCGGGTTGTGCGAGGTCGACTTCTGTTCGATGGAAATGGCCGGCGACAAACCTTCGATGGTGTCGACGTCAGGCTTTTCCATCATCGACAAAAACTGCCGGGCATAGGCCGACAGCGATTCGACATAGCGACGCTGGCCTTCGGCGTACAGCGTGTCGAATGCCAGGGACGATTTGCCCGACCCGGACAGGCCGGTGATGACGATCAGCTTGTCCCGTGGCAGGGTCAGGTCGATGTTCTTCAGGTTGTGGGTCCGGGCCCC
This sequence comes from Pseudomonas sp. C9, assembly GCF_002000165.1. Classification (NCBI taxonomy): domain Bacteria; kingdom Pseudomonadati; phylum Pseudomonadota; class Gammaproteobacteria; order Pseudomonadales; family Pseudomonadaceae; genus Pseudomonas; species Pseudomonas sp. C9. Next base: position 3,242,890 of record NZ_MPAK01000001.1, read on the forward strand.
ACGAATCAGGATCTTGTCCAAAGTGGCCTCGCTTGGCGGGCGTCGAAAACGTAGGAGTATACGGCCAAATACTGGATGGATGCACACTATCAAACGAGTGGATGATTGTCTTAGATGAAGAGTCTGTCAGCAGAACGCGTCAAAGCGTCGCGATATACCCTGTCAATCGATGGGACTGGTAGAATCGCGGCCGGTTCACATGAGGTTTTTCCATGCACGATCCCCACAGCGAACGCATGAGTGGCAGTGAGACCCGCGCAGCAAGCGGTCTGGCCCTGGTGTTCGCATTCCGTATGCTTGGCATGTTCATGGTGTTGCCGGTACTGGCGACCTATGGGATGGATCTGGCAGGTGCAACACCGGCCCTCATCGGGTTGGCGATTGGCGCTTACGGCCTGACCCAGGCGATCTTCCAGATTCCTTTCGGCATCATTTCCGACCGCATTGGTCGCCGCCCGGTGATTTACCTGGGGCTGATCGTCTTCGCGCTCGGCAGTGTGCTGGCGGCCAATGCCGATTCGATCTGGGGCGTTATCGCCGGGCGAATCCTGCAGGGCGCGGGGGCGATTTCTGCCGCCGTCATGGCCTTGCTGTCAGACCTGACCCGCGAGCAGCATCGGACCAAAGCCATGGCCATGATCGGCATGACGATCGGTTTGTCGTTCGCGGTCGCCATGGTCGTAGGACCGTTGCTGACCCGTGCCTTCGGCCTGTCCGGATTGTTCCTCGCCACGGGTGGCATGGCGCTGTTCGGTATCGTGATCGTGATGTTCATGGTGCCAAAGTCCACCGGCCCGTTGCAGCACCGAGAGTCGGGTGTCGCGCGTCAGGCGCTGTTACCGACGCTCAAACATCCGGACCTGTTGCGCCTGGACCTGGGCATTTTTGTGTTGCACGCGATGTTGATGTCGAGCTTCGTCGCGTTGCCTTTGGCGCTGGTTGAAAAAGCCGGTTTGCCTAAAGAGCAGCACTGGTGGGTCTACCTGACAGCTCTGCTGATTTCTTTCTTCGCCATGATTCCGTTCATTATCTACGGCGAGAAGAAACGCAAAATGAAACGAGTTTTATTGGGCGCAGTGCTGACGCTGATGCTCACTGAGCTATTCTTCTGGCAGTTTGGCGATAGCCTGCGGGCTCTGGTGATCGGGACGGTGGTGTTTTTCACCGCGTTCAATCTGCTGGAAGCTTCGTTGCCATCGCTGATCAGCAAGGTTTCACCAGCAGGCGGCAAGGGCACGGCGATGGGGGTTTATTCCACCAGTCAGTTCCTCGGTTCGGCACTGGGCGGTATCCTCGGCGGCTGGATGTTTCAGCATGGCGGTTTGTCGGTTGTATTCCTGGGATGTGCCGGGCTGGCTGCACTTTGGTTGGCCTTTGCTGTTACCATGCGTGAACCTCCCTATGTGACGAGCCTGCGCTTGCCGTTGTCGCCCGAAGCGATTCGTGAAGCTGGCCTGATCGAGCGCCTGAAGGCCGTTACTGGGGTTACCGATGCAATTGTCGTTGCCGATGAAGCCGCCATTTACATCAAATTGGACACAGAATTATTGGATCGCAACACGCTTGAGCGTCTGGTGAACAACCCGGCCGCGACAGCGTGCGAAGCCTAGGAGAACGCAATGGCCCGTGGGGTTAACAAAGTCATATTGGTCGGTACTTGCGGCCAGGATCCTGAAGTTCGTTACCTGCCAAATGGCAACGCCGTGACCAACCTGAGTCTGGCGACCAGCGAACAATGGACCGACAAGCAAACCGGTCAGAAGGTCGAGAAGACCGAATGGCACCGTGTGTCGATGTTCGGCAAGGTTGCCGAAATCGCCGGCGAATACCTGCGTAAAGGTTCGCAGGTATACATCGAAGGCAAGCTGCAGACCCGCGAGTGGGAAAAAGACGGTATCAAGCGTTACACCACTGAAATCGTGGTCGACATGCAAGGCACCATGCAACTGCTGGGCGGCCGTCCACAACAGGGCGACCAACAAGGCGGTGGCAACAACTACCAGCAATCCGCTCCGGCCCCACGCCAACAGGCGCCGCGTCCACAGCAGTCGGCGCCACAACAGTCGCGTCCGGCTCCACAGCAAGCCGCACCGCAACCGGCTCCGGATTTCGACAGCTTTGATGACGATATCCCGTTCTGATCCGTAGCTTTTTCAGAACCGTAAACAAAAAAAAGCGAAGCCATTGATCTGGCTTCGCTTTTTTTGTGGGCGCTGTTAACGGGATAACGTGGTCACATTGGCCCGCGCCGAGTGCAGTTTCTTGTAGCTATCGATCAACCGCAGGTGCCTGTCGAGCCCCTCCAGTTTGATGCTGGTCGGCGTCAAGCCATGGAAGCGCACGCTGCCATCCACCGAGCCGATCGCTGCATCCGTGCGCTCGTTGCCAAACATCCGGCGGAAATTGGCCTCGTAGTCTTCCAGTTCCAGGTCTTCGTCCAGCTTCATTTCCAGCACCACATTGACGGCCTGGTAGAACAAGCCGCGCTCAACCGTGTTGTCGTTGTACTGCAGGAACATTTCCACTGCCTCTTTCGCCTCTTCGAATTGCTGCAAGGCGAGATAAATCAGCAGCTTCAACTCAAGAATCGTCAGTTGGCCCCACGCCGTGTTGTCGTCAAATTCGATGCCGATCAAGCTGGTGATGTCGGTGTAGTCGTCCAGCTCACTTTCCACCAGACGCTCAACCAGCGATTGCAGTTCTTCTTCGTCCAGACGATGCAGGTTGAGGATATCGGCGCGGAAGAACAGCGCTTTGTTGGTGTTATCCCAGATCAGATCGTCCGCGGGATAGATTTCCGAGTAGTCCGGCACCAGGATGCGGCACGCCTTGGCGCCGATGTGCTCGTAGACCGCCATGTACACTTGCTTGCCCATGCCTTCGAGAATGCCGAACAGGGTCGCGGCTTCCTCGGCATTCGAGTTTTCACCCTGGCCGGAGAAGTCCCACTCCACGAATTCGTAGTCTGATTTGGCACTGAAGAAGCGCCACGACACCACGCCGCTGGAGTCGATGAAGTGCTCGACGAAGTTATTCGGCTCGGTCACCGCATGACCTTCAAACGTCGGCTGAGGCAGATCGTTGAGGCCTTCGAAGCTACGGCCCTGCAACAATTCGGTCAGGCTGCGCTCCAGTGCCACTTCCAGGCTTGGGTGCGCGCCGAACGAGGCGAACACACCGCCGGTGCGCGGGTTCATCAGCGTGACGCACATCACCGGGAATTCGCCGCCCAGGGACGCATCCTTCACCAGCACGGGGAACCCTTGCTCTTCCAGCGCCTGAATCCCGGCGAGAATCCCCGGGTACTTCGCCAACACATCGGCTGGCACATCCGGCAGGGCAAACTCACCTTCGATGATTTCGCGTTTGACCGCGCGTTCGAAGATCTCCGACAGGCACTGCACCTGGGCTTCGGCCAGCGTGTTGCCGGCGCTCATGCCATTGCTGAGGAACAGGTTTTCAATCAGGTTGGACGGGAAATACACCACCTCGCCGTCCGACTGACGCACGAATGGCAGCGAGCAAATGCCACGCTCTTCATTGCCCGAGTTGGTGTCGATCAGATGGGAACCACGCAGCTCGCCGTCCCGGTTGTAAATCTTCAGGCAGTGTTCGTCGAGAATTTCAGTCGGCAGCGCATCATTGCGACCAGGCTTGAACCAGCGTTCGTCCGGGTAATGCACAAACGGCGCGTTGGCGATGTCTTCGCCCCAGAACTGGTCGTTGTAGAAGAAGTTGCAGTTGAGTCGCTCTATAAACTCGCCCAGCGCCGACGCCAACGCGCCTTCTTTGGTCGTGCCCTTGCCGTTGGTGAAACACATTGGCGAGTGCGCATCGCGGATGTGCAGCGACCACACGTTGGGAACGATATTGCGCCACGAAGCGATTTCAATCTTCATGCCCAGGTCAGCGAGGATGGCCGACATGTTGGCGATGGTCTGCTCCAGCGGCAGGTCCTTGCCGGCAATATAAGTGCTCGCCTCTGAGTTAGAAGCAGGCATCAGCAACGCCTGGGCATCGGCGTCGAGGTTTTCCACTTCTTCGATCACAAACTCAGGCCCGGCTTGCACCACTTTTTTCACGGTGCAACGGTCGATGGAGCGCAGGATGCCCTGGCGGTCCTTGTCGGAGATGTCTGCCGGCAACTCGACCTGAATCTTGAAAATCTGGTTGTAGCGGTTTTCCGGATCAACAATGTTGTTCTGCGACAGGCGGATGTTATCGGTGGGAATACTGCGAGTGTCGCAGTACAACTTCACGAAATAAGCCGCACACAACGCCGACGAAGCCAGAAAGTAATCGAACGGACCCGGTGCCGAGCCATCGCCCTTGTAGCGAATAGGCTGGTCGGCCACCACCGTGAAGTCATCGAACTTTGCTTCAAGCCGAAGGTTGTCGAGAAAGTTGACCTTGATTTCCATGGGGGATTACCAGAATAACGGGCTAGACGAATTGGCCGCCATTATCCGGCTTTTCGGGCGTAAGTCTTGTCGTTGTCTCGTCTTGACCTTGGTTTAGCCCTGTTTTCACCCGAACGCCCGATGCACGGCACCGGGGTTTCTTATGCACGACGTATTGCTCAGTCGAGTATCAGGTGCGGCAAAAACCGGCTCGAATCCTTGGTGATCAAACTGTTGTCTTCCCGCACGCCAATACCGGCGGCCTGATCGCCAATCACCCAAGAGCCAATCAGCGTATAGCTGTCGCCAAACTTCGGCAGCGGGGCGAACTCCTGGAGGATAAACGGCGCATCCGTGTAGGGCCCATCTTCTTTGACGATCAGGCCATCGGCCGTTTGCAGCTCGATGTTGGCGCCTTCACGGGAGAAGAACGGTTTACGCACCCAGCCCTTGGGCACCGCTTTGTTCGGATCCATGTCCAGGTGAGCAGCGAGCAGGTTCGGGTGACCTTTGTTGAACTCCCACAGCAACGGCAGGATGCCCTTGTTGGAGATGATGGATTTCCACGCCGGCTCGAAAAACTGGGTGTCACTCTGGGCAATCGCGGCGCCGAAGGGCTCGTGGAAAATGAATTCCCAGGCATGCAGCTTGAACAAGTGCGGGATCCAGCGATCTTCGAGATCGACGAATCGTCCGTCGCTGGTGAGGCCGATGTCTTCGATATCGATGTGCCGGGATTCTATGCCGACTTTTTCCGCGACCAGTCGCAAATAGTCGGTGGTGCCCTTGTCTTCGACCGAATGTTTCATCGAGGCGAAATAGAAGGGCTGTTTGAGCTGCAGTTGAGCAAAGGCCTGATGGAGTTTGGTGTCGATGCTATTGAACTGGTCGGCATGCTTGGGCAGCAAACCGCGTTCGATGCATTGCTCCAGCCAGCCCCATTGAAACGCCGCCGCCTCATACAAGCTGGTCGGCGTGTCGTAGTTGAGTTCCAGCAACTTGGCCGGCCCGGTGCCGTTGTAGGAGAAGTCCATGCGCCCATACAGGTGCGGGTGACCTTCAAGCCATGACGTGCGAATCATGTCGTAGAACGCCGACGGAATACTCAGGCGTTCCAGCAACTCCTCGCTCTGAACCACGCGGGCCACCAGGTCCATGCACATCTCATGGATCTCGGTGGTCGGGTCCTCCAGATCGTTTTCGATTTGCTTGAGCGTGAACTGGTAATACGCGCTCTCGTCCCAATAGGGTTCGCCATCGATGGTGTGAAACAGAAAGCCGAGACCTTCGGCGGTCTGTTTCCAGTCATGACGCTCTGCGCAATGGATCTTCTTCATGGCCCGGTTTCCTTAACTGCTCGACCCGCCGCCCCAGCCGCTGCGTGCGCTGGCCTTGCTGCCGAAACCGCCACGCGACGTCGACGAGGCAACGGAAGAAACCGGCTTGCTTGCCGATTTGCTGATGGTGTTGCTGTAGCTGCCGCTGCCGCCGTACTTCGCCTGGTTGGACCGGTTGAACGTCGAACCGTTGGCGATGCGTTGGTTGAGGGTTGAGGAGCCATAGTTGCCGCGATCATCGCGGTAGCGGTAGACCGGTTGGGAGTAATAGCTGTTGCGGTTGTTGCTCAGCATGTTGCCGATCAACAGCCCGGTCAGCAGGCTGCTGGTGGAAAACCCCGAGCCGCCGGTGTTGGCTTCCGAGGCCGGCAGTTGTGCCTTGGCGGCGTCCACCTGGGATTGCGTCACCTGGCCATCAGCGGTCAGCTCGAAGCCGCCCAGCCTGGGGATGAACTTGCCGGTCGAGTCCTGCTGGCACCAGTCGGCGACAAAATCGGCATCGCAATCGGCCTGGTTGTCGTACACCGGGGCAATGCGACGATGCTCGGCCATGGCGCTCATGTAGGCATCGGAGCAGACGTCCACCGGGAGTTTTTCATCGGCGCATTGCTGGACGGACTGGAAGTTGTACTTCTTCTGCACCGCGTAGGTTTTTTCCGTTGGCCCGCAACCGGATATCGCCATGGCGACCGATGCGGCCAGCGAGAGCTGAACGTACTTGCTTCGTTTCATCGAAATCTCCGCTGCGCGATCAGTTCTGGGAAGGGGTCATGCACGCGGCGTTGAGCATGCCGACGCTGATGGCCACTGCCGCCACATAAATGCCCGCGGCGATTTCACCTTTTTTGATGCGCTCCGAGGTGCCTTTGAGTACCAGGCTGGTCATCAAGAACGCCAGCAGTTGCACGAAGGCGGCGATGACGGCCCAGACAACGAAGTCGAGCAGACTGATCGAATAGGCAATCACATTGCTGGCCGGGATGGCGAAACCAATGATGGCACCACCGAGGGCGATGGCGGCCGCCACGTTGCCCGAGCGGATCAGTTCGAACTCTTTGTGCGGCGTGATGCGGGTGTAGATGAACTGGAACAGCGCGAACAACACCGCGGCGCCGAGGATGTACGAAACAAACCCGAGCACAGCCGCCGGGTTCAGAGAGATGGAGAGAGCTTCTAGCATGGACGTCTTCCTTGTTAAAAAGTGTTCAGGTCGGTGGTGTACAGCGAGACACCCAACGACGTGCTCAAACTGATGGTGCCTTCAGCGTCTTCTTCGACGGAGAACAGCAGAAATTCCCGGCGATCGGTCAGGCCGGTTTCGCGGGCGTACAGCATTGAACGGTGCTCGATGCTGTAGGCGTCCTCCGGATTTTTCAGCTGTTCGCTCAGCGCCACCAATTCGGTCTGGCCATTCTCGGTGCCCCATTCGCGGGTGTATTCGACGCCGTTGTGGGTGTAGGTCGGCAAGCCGATCAGGCTTTGCGGGCCGGCCAGTCGGCGCAATTCCGCCTCGCTGCTGATGGTGATGTAGCTGAGGTAGTTGAACAGGATCACCGACTCGACCTGCCCGGCGATATCGCCGGTGGTGTGCACCTGCAGCCAGTATTCTTCGTCGTTCATGTAGTAGCGCGAGAGCCAGGTAGACTGCCCGAGATCGATGGTGCCGTTGCTCCAGATCTGCTGGGAACCCGGAATCGTCACGGTGGTGTTGCCGTCGAGCAACAATTTCAGGCTGGTGTCGAACATCACGCCTTTGCCCAACCCCAGGCCCAGTGGGCCCGCTGCCGGCAGGGTTTCACTGGCGGTCCATTTCGAATCGGTATTCGCGTTCGGGGCCTCAAGCCCCATCAACTGTTTAAACCATCCCATGGGAGATCTCCTTGAGGCGAGTGGAGGCGATGTAGAAGAGTTCGCCGCCCTCAACGCGTGTCGCGTTGGGCGGGTTGATCGAAGGGTGTTGGGCGCCTTTGGCGCGATAGCCGATGAGAGTGGCGTTATGGCGTTCTTTCATCTGCGCGTACAGGTCACCAAAGGTGGCCTCATACGTTTCGGGCAGTTTCATCAGGTATTGGGTCGCGCCTTCACCCACGCACAGCAACTCATTGATGACCATGGACGAGCCCGGGTCCTGAGAGGCGCGCACCAACATCTCGATGGCCATGCTTGAGGTGCATTCGAGAGTGGGGGCGTAGGCGCTGGCGAGTGCGGCGATTTCGCTTTCATTGAAATGCGCGACCACGTGCCCGATCGGGTTCAGTTGATTGACCGCCAGCACGGTGGCCAGGGTCAAATCGTCTGACGGGGTTCGCACCAGCACGCGCTCGGCACCCGGAACACCGGCGCGCAGTAATAACGCCGCCGAGGACAGGCTGTCACCTTTGATGAAGCTGGCCTTGCCCGGCATGGGGTTTTCTTCAAGGGTGCAATCGCAAATCACGATCAGGTTGTCGTTGGAGGTTTCGTCCTGCAACAACAATTCAATGACCCGTTCGCTGCACGCGCCTTCCCAGCCGATGAGAACCGTATGGCCGACCTTGCCGGTGAAATCGCCTTTGCCCTTCATGCCTTTTCTCCATGCATCGATAACACTGCTGGTGGTTTTGCCAATCGCCGCTGTCAGCAGCGCAATGCCACCGAGCATGACCCAGGTCGCCACGAAAATCCGCCCGGCCGAGGTCTGCGGCGCGAGGTCGCCATAGCCGACGGTCAGCGTGGTGGTGAGATAGAAGTAGGTAAACGTGGCGGGGGTGGTGAGCTGATGTTCGCCCAGCAACACCAGCCCCAGCCAGGCGGTGGTCAGGTGGATGCCCAACGCAATCACCAGGCCCGCCCAGCCGAAACGGTGGAACAGGGACGAGGCATACAGGCGTAATAAAAGGAATATCGACATTTCGTCCCTGACTCTGTGGGGCACGCGTTCCTGGCGAAGTCATCGCCTCGGTGTCGGTGTGCCCGAATGCGTTAACGGGCGGCATTAAACCTGCTGCGTGGCGCAGATAGAAGTACCTTGGCTGCAATAAAACCGGCGAATGCCCCGAACAGATGCCCTTCGAATGAAATGCCCCGACGAGGCAGGAAGCCAAAGACCAATCCGCCATACAACAAGGCAACGAGGCCTGCCGTCATAACGTTGCCCCAGCTCTTCTGGAACCAGGCGCGCGACAGAATGTACGCCCACAGCCCGAAAACCCAACCGCTGGCGCCAATGTGTACGCCGGTAAAACCGAACAGCCAGACCAGCGAGCCGCCCAGCAGAATAATGATGGCGCTGACGGTCATGAACCGATTGAGCCCATCGACGATCACCAGCGTACCCAGTACCAAAAAGGCAATCAGGTTGGCACTCAGGTGCGAGAAGGACGCGTGCAAAAAAGGTGAAGTGACGATGCCCATCAGTCCATGCACGGTTCTGGGAACCAGGCCGAACGCCATAAGGCTGTAGCCGGTCGCCGCGTTGATCACTTGTAGCGCGACCATGAAGATGGCCAGGCCGGCGATTAGCTTGAAACCCTTCAGGGCATCCATCCTTGACCTCTGCTCGACAAAACTGAAACGCAATTCCCATTGTGGGAGCGAGCTTGCTCGCGATGACGGTATGTCATTCAACATCAATGTTGGCTGACGCTCCGCAATCGCGAGCAAGCTCGCTCCCACAAGGTTTTTGGTGTTGCCCCGACCGCGTTACTCGGCCGATTTCTGCTTCAGGCGTTCCAGGATCGCGTTGGCGCTGCCTTCGTTCGGCGTGATGCCGGCTTCGCGCAGTTTGCGTTCCAGGTCGGTGCCAGTCGAGGCGTCGGCCAGTTGGTCCTGTGCTTCCAGTTCTGCAGCGCGTTGCTGCTGCTTGGCCTGCAAACGGTTCAGGGTGCCGACGGCGGTTTCCAGCTTGCCATTGGCGCCGCCGCTGGCGATGGAGGCGCTGACCTGGGCTTTCTGCACGCTTTCGCGGGCCTTGGCCATGTCCACTTGCTGGCGCAGGCTCTTGATGCGGTTTTCGGCTTTGGTGATGTCTTTACGCATGTTGTCCGCGTAACCGCCGAATTCGGTGGCCTGCTTTTGCTCGACATCGAGTTCGTTGGTCAGGGTCGAAATCGCTTCGGCCACTTCCATCGCCAGGTCTTCGCGGTTGGCCTGGATCGCGGCCATGGCCTTGGATTCCAGGTCCTTGATTTTGGCGTGGTACTCGCTGACGCGGTCGGCCGACAGTTTGTGCTTGGCCATGATGGTGACCAGCTCGCGCTTGGCATTGGCCAGCGCGCTGTCAGCATCGCGAATTTCCTGGTCGAGGATGCGCAGGGCCTGTTGGTCGACGATTGCTTCGCCAACTTCGCTGGCACCGCCACGCAGCGCGGTGAACAGTTTGCTCCAGATGGACTGAGTCATTGGATCTTCCTTTCCTGATAATTACTTGAAGAAGCGTTCGAAGGCTTCGCTGGCACGCTGGACGTTGTCGACCAGGGTTTTCACCTCGGTCACCACGTTGGTCAGGCTGGAGTCGGAACTCAGCGCGCCGAACATGTTGTAAACGACCTGGCCGTTGGGCATGGACTCGATACCGATGGAGGACAGCGGGAACATTTCCCGGCTGCGCAACACGGCGTCGTTGAAGGCCGGCACGTCGTGGATGGACTCGACGTCGACCAGCACGGTATCCACGATGATCTGATCGCCCACCACCGCGATGTAAATCGGCAAGCCACCGAAATCGTTCATCTCCAGCTTGATGCTGGACTCGGAGCCTTGAACAAGGGAAAGGGTGATGTCGTTCGAAACCACTTCGTCGAGGGCCTTCAGGGCGTTGAAGAGGCTATCGATGTTCCAGTTGTTGCCTGCGCTCATGTAATTCTCCGACATGAATGAGCCAGCCAGAATCGGTTGGCGTAGCTGTTGCTCCATCTGCTTGAGCAAGCTTCGGTTTTCGGGAAGCACCCAAGTCTCGTGTTTCACATAACCGGCGGCTGCCAGGCCCGCGCGCATCTGCTTCATGTAGAAGCTCGATGGTTTTTTCGCGGACGGTTTTGAGCGCTCACCCTTGGGGCTCTTTGATGCAGCAGGCTCGACAGGCGAACCTGACGGGGAGCGGCTTTGCATGGCAGTGACTCCGTTGTGAACATCTCACGCGTGAGAAACCCTACGCCCAAAATACAGCGTCATCAATGGCTCACGCGTGAGTTTTTTCGGCCATACGCCAAAAGGCCCGCAGCATGGCGGGCCCTGTGGTATTTCAAAGTATTTCTCAGCCTTTGGCGAAGGCCAGCATGTCCGCGTTCACTTGCTCTTTATGGGTATCCGTCAGCCCATGCGGCGCTCCCGGATACACAATCAGCTCGGCATGCTCGATCAATCGCTTGCTCTCAAGCCCCGCCGCCTGAATCGGCACAATCTGGTCGTCATCGCCGTGGATGATCAAGGTCGGCACATCAAACTTTTTCAGGTCGTCACGGAAATCCGTTTCCGAGAAGGCCTTGATGCTGTCCAGGGTGTTCTTGTGACCGCCCATCATGCCTTGCATCCAGAACGAGTCGATCAACCCTTGCGATGACGTGGCGCCGGGGCGGTTGAAGCCAAAGAATGGCCCGCTGGCAACATCCTTGTAGAGCTGCGACCGGTCGGCGATAGACGCCGCACGGATGCCGTCAAACACTTCAATCGGCAGGCCTTTGGGATTGCTCTCGGTTTTCAGCATCAGCGGCGGTACGGCGGAAATCAGCCCGGCCTTGGCCAGACGGCGTGTGCCGTGGCGACCGATGTAGCGTGCAACTTCACCGCCGCCGGTAGAAAAGCCGAAAAGAATCACGTCCTTCAAATCCAGGTGTTCGATCAACTCGGCCAGGTCATCGGCATAGTGATCCATGTCGTTGCCGTCCCACGGCTGGCTCGATCGGCCATGGCCCCGACGATCATGCGCGATGGCACGGAAACCGTTGTTGGCGAAGTGCAGCATCTGCGATTCCCAACTGTCGGCGCTCAAAGGCCAGCCGTGGCTGAACACCACCGGTTGTCCGCTGCCCCAGTCCTTGTAGTAAAGGGTGTTGCCTTCGCGAGTCGTCAGAGTAGCCATGTCGATGATCTCCAATGAAGTACGTGAATCGGGCGTTTACATTTAGAAGCTGGCGGCGAGGAACTCGTCGGTGGACACTACCTTGGCGTAGGCAAAACCCAGCGCCGACATGAAGGCGGCGTGTACGTGGGCAGCCGGTACGGTCACACCGTTGAACTCCAGGTCCCGGGAGGCGCAGGCGTCGTGGATGACCGTGACAGCGTAGCCGAAGTCATTGGCGGCGCGAGTGATGCCGTCGACGCACATGTGGCTCATGCTGCCGACCACCACCAGCTCCTTGACCCCTTGCTCATCTAGGATCGATTTCAGGTCGGTTTCGCGGAACGAGTTGACGAAGTGCTTGAGGACCACCGGCTCATTGGCCTGGTTGAGGACCTTGGGGTGCAGCTTTGCGCCTTCGGAGCCCGGGGTGAAGAACGGTGCTTCTTCGGAGGTGAATTCGTGGCGGATGTGCACCACCGAATCACCGGCCTCACGAAACGCCTTGAGCAGGCGAACGGCGTTATCGGCAGCGGCGTCGGCGCCGACCAGCGGCCATTTGCCTTGTGGGAAGTAGTCGTTTTGGATATCAACTACGATGAGTGCTTGCTTGGCCATGACTGTTTCCTCGAAGTGCTTGTTGGGTGTGGGATGAAGTATTGGGTTTAGCAGGCCGTCCGAGGATTGGCCGCACCGACAATAGAAGGGGGAAAACTGACAATGGATGCAAAAAGGGCAATCGCCGAGCTGGGCGTGCTGATTTATCCCGGTGCGCAGATGGCGGCGGTGCATGGGCTGACGGATTTGTTCGACGTGGCCAACCGGATCGCCACCGAGCATCAGTCTGCGCAGTTGCCGCTGCTGCGGGTCAGCCATTGGCGGATAGAGGGCGATCAGGCGCCCGTTCGGGTCTACGACAGTCATCCCGCGCCGGACTCGGCCTTGGTGGCTGTGTTGATCCCGCCGTCGATTGCCAGTTTTTACGCCGGCCAGGTGCCGCCGGCATTGCTCGACTGGGTTCGCCAGCAACACGCGGGCGGCGCGACGCTCGGAGGCGTCTGCGTAGGCTCCATTCTATTGGCCGAAAGCGGCCTGCTCGACGGCCGCAGCGCCACCACGCACTGGACCTCGGCCAAAGGCTTCGCGGAGCGTTACCCAGCGATCAAACTCAAGGCTGACACGCCCATCGTCGATGACGGCGACCTGATTACCACGGCCGGACTGATGGCCTGGTCCGAGTTGGGGTTGCGCCTGGTCGACCGTTTGCTGGGGCCGAGTATTGCGACCGGCACGGCGCGGTTTCTGGTGGTGGAACACAGCGACAGTGCCAGCGAATGCGGGAGCAACTTTTCACCGATTCTCAGTCATGGCGATGCGTCGATTCTCAAGGTCCAGCATTGGCTGCAAAGCACCGGCGCGACCGATGTGTCACTGACGGCCATGGCTGAGCGGGCGGGACTGGAAGAGCGCACGTTCCTGCGCCGATTCCGCGCAGCCACCGGGCTCAAGCCAACCGAGTACTGCCAGCACCTGCGGGTCGGCAAGGCCCGGGAGATGCTCGAGTTCACCAACGGCACCATCGATCACATCGCCTGGACCGTGGGTTATCAGGACCCCGGTGCGTTTCGCTCGACCTTCAAGAAGATCACCGGGCTGGCGCCGAGCGATTACCGGACGCGGTTTGGTGTCTCACCGACGGCAGCAACCCCACGGTAGCCAGATCATTACATAGCCCATGTGGGAGCCGAGCTTGCTCGCGATTGCGCCATAACATTCAACAATGATGTGTCTGATACATCGCCATCGCGAGCAAGCTCGGCTCCCACAGGATCATGCGCCAGGTTTGAATCGTGCAAAATGCAGGCTGTCGTGCAGAATAAGACAGGCCTGGTGCCATTACCCTTTGCGCAACTATCTGATTTAAAAGTTGTTGGCGGCGCCCGCCGCTTGGCCTGATCTCTGCACCTCTCCCTCTACACTCATCAAGCGCCGATTGAAGGGGGACGCATGACCCCAACAAACCGCAGGAAACTGGTGGTCGCCCATTCCGTGCACCCGGATGCACCCTTGCACGAAGTTGAAACCAATCGTGCACTGGCCCGTTGGCTGGCGCAGATTCTGGGCCTCAAGTACGGGGGCAGTTTCGATCGGGAACTGCACAACGGTCGTGACCTGTATCTGCTACCGACGCAAACCCTGGTCGGCACCGATGCCGCCCGGCAAGTCGGCGTCAAAGGGCCGCAAGATTTGTGGGGCGGTTACGTCGATCACGATTTCATCTGCACCAAAGCCATCAGCCACGGCTTGCTCAATAAAAATGCCTACGCCCCGCCAGGTTGGTCACCGCTGTTTTCCGAGCGCGTGCGCAGCGTGGTGCTGGACGGCCTCAGCGTGTTCTCGTTCGACGATGCGCGACCCGCCGCCGAACACTTGCTCTACAACGGCCCGATCCGCCTCAAGCCTGTACATGCCTGCGCCGGACGTGGCCAGGAGGTGATTGAAAGCCTCGATCAGTTCGACGAAGTCCTCGCCAGGCCCGATGCCAGCAAGTTGTTCACCGAAGGTGTGGTGCTGGAACAGGATCTGGACAACGTGATCACCCACAGCGTCGGCCAGAGTTTCATCGGCGACACCGTGCTGAGTTACTGCGGTGATCAATACTTGACTGAGGATGCTCAGGGCGAGCAGGTGTATGGCGGTTCCAACCTGTTGGTGGTGCCGGGTGACTACGAGGACTTGCTCAAGCTGCCGTTGCCTGACGATGTGCGGTTGGCGATCCGGCAGGCGCAGGTGTTCGACCGCGCTGCGGACGAGGCCTATCCCGGTTTCTATGCCTCACGGCGCAACTACGACATCGCCCAGGGCCTGGACTGTAACGGCCAACAACGCAGCGGCGTGCTGGAACAATCCTGGCGCATGGGCGGCGCCAGCAGCGCGGAAGTGGCGGCGTTGCAGAGCTTCGTCAACGATCCGGGGATGCGCGCGATTCGCGTGTCGTCTGTCGAAACCTACATCGATCAGCCGCTGCCTGCGGACGCCATCGAGGTGTATCGCGGGCCAGCGCAAACCAGTGACTTTCTACTCAAGTACGTAACGGTCAAATCCTATGACGGCTAGAAGCGAAACCATTCAGATCGACATCGACGATGAACAGATGAGCGGGACTTTTCTGAGCCCCAAATCGAAGGTTCCCGGCGTGCTGTTTGTGCACGGGTGGGGTGGCAGCCAGGAACGGGACCTGGAACGGGCCAAAGGCATCGCCGGTCTTGGGTGCGTGTGCCTGACGTTCGACTTGCGCGGCCACACCGGGGGCACCGGTATTCCGCTGACGCGCGTCACCCGCGAAGACAACTTGCGCGACCTGTTGGCGGCGTATGACCGCCTGCTCGCGCACCCGGCGCTCGATACGTCGGCCATCGCCGTGGTCGGCACCAGTTATGGCGGTTACCTGGCCTCGATCCTGACGTCATTGCGTCCGGTGCGCTGGCTGGCGCTGCGGGTGCCGGCGCTGTATCGCGACGATCAATGGCACACACCCAAGCGTGACCTGGACAAGACCGATCTGCGCGATTACCGCAGCACGTTGATCCGCGCCGACAGCAACCGCGCGCTGCATGCCTGTTCGCAATTCACCGGTGATGTGCTGCTGGTGGAGTCCGAGACGGACGACTATGTGCCGCACGCAACCATCATGAGTTACCGCGCGGCCTGTCAGCAGACTCATTCGCTGACCCACCGGATTATCGACGGCGCCGATCACGCCTTGAGCGAGCCCGTTTCACAGCAGGCGTACACCTCGATCCTGGTGGACTGGATTACCGAGATGGTGGTGGGTGAGCGGTTGAGCATTATTCAGTCCAGCTAAAAAATCTTCGGTGTTTTTGAGACCGTCATCGCGAGCAAGCTCGCTCCCACATTTGGAATGCATTCCCCTGTGGGAGCGAGCTTGCTCGCGATGGCGGCCTCAGACTTATAACACCCTCAAGAAGGCTTCTTCGAGATCCGCAACGACTTGGCCTTGGCCTCCACCAGCAAATACATCACCAACGCAATCAACAACGGCAGGATGAAATAAATCGCCCGGTACGCCAGCAACCCGGCCACCAGGCTTCCCCGCGAAACCTCGTGTTGCAGCAGCGCCACGAACACGGCCTCCAGCACCCCAAGCCCCGCCGGAATATGGGTGATGACCCCGGCGATGGCGCTGATCAGCAACACACCCAGCACCAGTGGATAGTCGAGCTTGCTCGGCAACAAGGTAAAAATCACGGCGGCCATCAACGACCAGTTCAGCGCGCCGAGGGCCAGTTGCAGCACGGCCATGCGCAGTGACGGCAGATCAATTTCCAACCCGCGAATGGCCCATTCCCGGCGCTTGGAAAATCGGCAGGCCGCCAGATACCCCGCGCTCGCCAGCAGCAACAACACGCCCACACCTTGTAAGGCGCCACTGCTCAGTTTCCAGCCGGGCGGCATGCGCACCAGTCCGCTGCTGAACACCGCGCCGGCAATCACCATGTAGCCGAACCAGTTGGTCGCCAGGCTCAAACCGAGGATTTTCGCGATGTTGCCCTTGCTCACCCCCAACCGTGAATACAGGCGATAGCGCATGGCGATGCCCCCCACCCATGCACTCAGGTTGAGGTTGAAGGCATAGCTGATGATCCCCACCGGCAGGATCTGTTTCCACGTCAGGTTTTGGCGAATGTAGGTGCGGCCGATCAGGTCGAAACTGGCGTACACCAGAAAACTCAGCAGCGTCAGTCCTGAAGCGATGACCAGCGTTCGCACCTTGAAATCGGCCAGGGTGTTGAACACTTCGTCCCATTCGAGGCGCTCGGCCAGCATCGTCAGCAAGACAATCAGGGCCAGGAAAAACAGCATCGTCAACGGCCGTTTCCAGCGGCTCCAGCGAGACTTGCCGGGGTGCTCGGTGTGACTGCCCGAATGCGCTTCAGCGTGGCTCATGATGATCGCTCCCGGTCGGCTGGGTGAAGGGCTTGAGGCGCGGCTTGTGTGCCGGCAGCCAACCCGCCCAGGCCGGGAAGTGCCGCAGGAAGTGGAACACCAGAAAGCCGACCGTCATGTGCCAGATGCGGCCGCGCGGCGCAGTGTCGACGGACATGGCTTTGCAGTGGTTGTCGCTCAGGTGTTCAAGGCGTTCAAACAACGTGCGATTGAACGCGCGGTCGCGGATCAATACGTTGGCTTCCAGGTTCATCGACAGGCTCAGCGGGTCGAGGTTGCTTGAGCCGACGGTGCTCCAATCCTCATCGACCAACGCGACTTTGCCGTGCAGCGGCCGTTGGCAATACTCATGAATCTGTACACCGGACTTGAGCAAATAGTCGTAGGTCATGCGTGCGGCGAGTTTGGCCACCAGCATGTCTGGTTGACCTTGCAGAATCAGCCGCACGTCGACGCCCCGGCGCGCCGCGTTACGGATCTCGCGCAGCAACCGGTAACCGGGAAAGAAGTAGGCGTTGGCGATCACCACGCGGCGTTTGGCACTGCGCAGCACCCGCCGATACACCTCTTCGATGTCGGTGCTGTGGTCGCCATTGTCGCGGTACACCAGGCGAACCTGGCCGTCATGATCGTCCAGGGCCAGTTCCGATCGCCGTTGCCGACGGCGCTGCCACCAGTATTTGGCCCGGGCCGGGCGACCGCATTGCAACAGCGCGAAGTGATGAATGTCGGCCACCACCGGGCCTTGCACTTCAACGGAATAATCCTGTTTGGCCTCGGGGCCGAAGTCGCCCAAATGGTCGGCGGAAAAGTTGATCCCGCCGATAAAGGCCACCGCGCCGTCGACCACGACAATCTTGCGGTGCAGGCGACGGAACCAGTTGGTGCGAATGCCCAGACGCTTGGGCGCCGGGTCGAATATCTGGATGTGTACGCCGGCCTCGCTCAATGCGGCCAGAAACCCGGTGCTCAATTCGCCACAGCCAAAACCGTCGAGGCTGGCCGTGACCCGCACACCGCGCCGAGCCGCGTCGATCAGCACTTGCTGCATTTCATTGCCGACCTTGTCCTCGAACACGATGAAAGTTTCCAAGAGGATTTCCGTCTTGGCCTGGCGCATGGCCTCGAACACCCTGGGGAAATACTCCTCACCGTTTTCCAGCAACTCGACGCGGTTGTTGCCTTGCCAGCCATAGTCGACATCGACCACGGCGGGCTCTCGGGTTTTCGGGGGAGTGGACACGTGTTCCACGCGGGCTTCTTCCATCGATGGGCTGCTCATAGCTCGATCTCCACCGACAGCGGTGCATGGTCGGAAAGGTGTGACCAGGGACGCGCCGCCAGCACTTGCGGACGGTGGGCCTTGAGGTTGCGCACGTAGATGCGGTCTAGTCGAAGTGCCGGCATTCGCGCAGGAAAACTGCGCGCCGGTTTGCCGTGATGTTCGGCGAACACTTCGCGCAAGCCACAGGGTTTGAGCAACGCATCGGCGCGTTGGCGCCAGTCATTGAAGTCGCCGGCCACGATCACCGCAGCATCGTCCGGCAACTGCGCCAGGCGTCGGCTCAATAGCTTGAGCTGTTCGGTGCGATGGGTTTCGCGCAGCCCCAGGTGCACGCAAATGGCGTGAACCTCCTGACCGTCACCGGGCAGGCGTAACACGCAATGCAGGATGCCGCGGTTTTCATGGCCGCTGATCGAGACGTCGAGGTTGTCATGGCGAATGATCTGGAATTTCGACAGCAGCGCATTGCCGTGATCGCCCGCCGGGTAAACCGCATTGCGGCCATAGGCAAACTGCGGCCACAGGGTGTCGGCGAGGAATTCGTATTGCGGCATCGTCGGCCAATCGCTGTAGCGCCGCGGATGCTGTTCATGGGTGCCGTGGACTTCCTGCAAAAACACCACGTCGGCGGACACGCTGCGCACCGCTTCACGCAACTCCGGGAGGATGAAACGCCGGTTGAGCGCGGTAAACCCTTTGTGCGTGTTGACCGTCAGCACGGTGAAGCTGCGCACGGCGGTGAGGATAGGCGATGGCTCGTCGGCGGCGCCAAGCGGCTCGGAAACGTTCATGGCAGCACGCCTTCGGCCACCGGTTTGCCGGGGACGCTGTAGCGCCAGCCTGAACTACCCACATGAATCGCCGCCATGCCGCCTCCCGCCTGATGGTCTTCGAACAACCCTGTCTTTTGATGACTGCGGGGCGAGCGAGAAAGTTTCGACGGAACTACGGACGGTACAGGCCCACAAAATAACCAACGTGGGGGCGATGTACGGCAGCAATCGGGCTGGCCCCGCATACACCGCCAGGTCTGAAACTTCCTGCCGGTCTACGCTTGTAGGCGCGGCCGAAGGCTGCGATCTTTCGTGTTCATATCGACTCACTAAAAGGAGCACCGCGTTTTGCATCCGTTCAAGACTGCGATATGGCTGGCGCTACTTCTGTTCACCACCAGCGTCGGGCTGCAAGCGGCAGCGCTGCCGGGCATGCCGGCCAGCAGCGCCGCGACGCCACCGGCTCACCCGGAACCGCTGGTCCAGGGTGGTTTGCTGGGGGCCATCAGTTCGAGCATTGATGAAGTCCAGGGCAAACTCGATCTCAACGAAGGCCTGGTCGACGCCTGGCGTCTGCGCGCAGACCGCGCGGCGGATGAAGTGGATCAACTGGTCAATCATCCATCGGCGCGTTCCAGCTGGAGTGTGGCGGGGGATTTCCTGCTGTTGTCCGGCGTGTGGGTGGGCGTCTTTGCGTTGCTCTGGCTGCTCGGCGGGTTGTTGGCCAAGCGACTGAGCGAGCACCGCTTGCTGCTCACACGAGAACGCGGCCAAGCCGTGCTCGGTTATGCATTGCCTTACAGCATTCCAGCGCTGGTCAGCCTGCCGCTGACGATTTTTGTCAGCCACTTCCTGCCCGTGTCAGCCGGGCGGGCGCTGGCGCTGTGTTTCGCCTATGCCACCAGCAGCGGGATCTTTGCCGCCTCGCTGGTCATGACGCTGGTGGTCCTGTTCAACACCGGGCACAAGCGCCGGGCGGTGCAGATCCTTCGTCAATTCAGCCCGCGACCACTGTTTGGCATCGGCTTTCTGGTCGCGATCAGCGATGCCCTGACCAGCCCGCAAATCGCCCACCAACTGGGTGGCAATCTCACCAGCAGCATCGCGGTATTGACCGGGCTGGGGGCGTCGATTTCCTTCGGTTTGCTGGTGATCAAAATGCGTCGTCCAGTCGCGCATCTGATCCGCATTCTGCCGTTGACCCAGCGTCAGAGTCAGCCTGCACTGCGCGAGACGCTGCGGATATTTTCCGGCCTGTGGTACTGGCCGATCCTGTTGATGGTGATGGTGTCGATCATGAACCTGGTCAGCATCAGCGATGACAATCAGCAGGTGTTGCGCAGTGCACTGCTCACCACGGTTCTGTTGATCGCGACGGTGTTCCTCAGCACCACGTTGCATCACCTGTTCAAGTCCCGCAGCGAGCAAGCGGTACGGCGCAGCAATGCCTATAAAGAGCGCTTCCTGAGCCTTTCTCACGCCTTGCTGCGGATCGGCATGGCAATTGTGTTCATCGACATCCTGGGACGTATCTGGGGGGTGTCACTCTTCGAGTTCGCGGTGAGCAATTCGGTCGGCCGGGCGATCAGTGATTCGCTGAGCCGCATCGGCTTGATTTTCCTGATGACCTGGATGGTCTGGGTGGTGCTCGACACGGCGATTCAGGAGGCCCTGAAACCACCGGTCAGCAAACGCTCGGCACGCCAACCGAGCACGCGGGTGAAAACCATCCTGCCGCTGCTGCGCAATGCGATCAAAATCCTGCTGGTGGTGATCTGTGCGATCACCACCATGGCCAATCTCGGGATCAATGTCGCGCCGTTTCTGGCCGGCGCCGGGGTGGTGGGGCTGGCCATCGGTTTCGGCTCCCAGCAACTGGTGCAGGATGTGATTACCGGGCTGTTCATCATCATCGAAGACACCCTGTCGATTGGCGATTGGGTGGTGCTCGATTCCGGGCATGCCGGCACGGTCGAAGGCCTGACCATCCGCACCCTGCGTCTGCGTGACGGCAAGGGCTTTGTGCACTCGGTGCCGTTCGGCCAGATCAAGGCGGTGACTAACCAGTCCCGACAGTTTGCTTATGCGTTCTTCTCGGTGCAGTTCACCTACGACACGGATGTCGACAAGGCGATTGAGTTGATTCGCGAGGCCGGGCATTCGATCAGCGACGACCCGTTTCTCAAGTACAACCTGCAAGGACCGCTCGACGTATTCGGGGTCGACAAAATGGACCTCAACGGCGTGGTGCTGACGGCGCAGTTCCGTACGGTGTCGGGTGGGCAATATGCGGTGAGCCGAGCCTTCAACCAGCGATTGAAAAAGCTTGTGGATAACAGCCCATGGGTGCATTTCGCGCAGACTTATCCACAGCAGGTTTTTATTCCCCAGCGGCAGGTGGATGAGGGAGAGGGCGGGCTGGCGCCGGAGCATTCGTCGGTGTTGCTGCCGGATCAGCCGCGTACCCAGTAGTACCAGGACAGATCGTTCCCACGCTCTGCGTGGGAATGCCTCACGGGACGCTCCGCGTCCACTCTTGAGACGCAGAGCGTCTCTGGCTGCATTCCCACGCAGAGCGTGGGAACGATCAATGCCGGATCAGTTTGTTGTGCAATTCAGCAGTCGCCTGCTGATCCAGCTCCATCCAGAAATGCTGCTTGCCGGCAATCTCCGCCGCCGCCGGCAATCCATCGCGGTACACCAACCGATTACTCGCCAACGCCGGCACTTTCACGCCCGGTAAAAGCGTGCCTGCCAGGTTCAGCGGGTCAACCCCGCACACCGCGATCAAACTGCCGTCATGCGGCCGTCGGCGTACTTCGCGTAGTAACGGGATCGCCTCGGGCAGCGCAAACTGCTCCCCCGCCAGACCACTGACAAACCGCCCTCCACGTATTTCGCCCCGTGCCTCCAGTCGGTGAAATGTGCGCAGCAATTCGCGCCAACTTGGCAGCCAATCCGCCTCACGCTCCAGCAAGCGCCAGAACACCACGCCATAGCGCCGCAGCAAGGTCATGGCGATGTGTTCCAGGGTTTCGTTGGGTGTGGGCGCCGGGCGTTTGTTATCCACAACCGGCGCGGCAGGCCCGCGTCGCAACAGGGCCCAGCGACCGGCATCGTCCATGCCGCCCACAAACGCTCCGCGCCCGCGTCGGCTGCTGCGATTCTGGCGTTTGCTGGCCGGGGTAATCAGCGCCCGCACCCCGGCGAAGCTGTCAGCGTTCACAAGCCCCGCACCGACCAATTCCTGCAAGGCGATTTCCAGTTCCGAGCGCAACAGGTGCGCTTCATGAATCAACTCATCGAAAAACAGCGCGCCATGTTGGCTGAGCGCTTCATAGACCTTTTGCGTCTTGGGCGACAACTCGCTGACCGGTGTCTGCTCGGTCAAGCTGACCCATAACCCGATCTGGCCGCGCGGCAACAACACAATGGGTGTGCTGCGCAGTGCCGTGCTGGCGCCTTTGTTGCGAGCGGTCAGGCGTGTCCAGACGAGTTTTCCGCTTCGGCACAGGTCATCCAGCCAGCCCGGCGAATAGTCTTTGATACGTCCGGGCAACATATCGCTGTCCCAGGCTGACGCAGCGGCCGGGTAGCCTTCGAACTGACTGATGATCGCCGGCAATACGGCACTGCCCTGGCCTTGAGTCGCCGCCGACAGGTGCTGCCAGTCGAACAGAAAACGCATGAAGTCCTGCAACGCCACCGGCTCGATTTCCCGACGTAGACGCTTGACCGTGTAGCGGTGAATTCGTGCCAGCAGATGCCGTTCGCACCATTGCTCCACACTGGCGCCGGGTGTGAAGCGACCGCGCAATACATAGCCTTCGCGTTCCAGTTGGGCCAAGGCCTGGGTGACTTGATTCACTGTCAATCCAAGCGGTTC
This sequence comes from Pseudomonas sp. C9, assembly GCF_002000165.1. Taxonomy (NCBI): domain Bacteria; kingdom Pseudomonadati; phylum Pseudomonadota; class Gammaproteobacteria; order Pseudomonadales; family Pseudomonadaceae; genus Pseudomonas; species Pseudomonas sp. C9. Next base: position 3,265,576 of record NZ_MPAK01000001.1, read on the forward strand.
GGCAATGGCGTCGAGCGGTAACGGCCCGAAGGCGCTGAGCCGCGCGCGAATCACTTCATGCATCGCTTCGTCGGGCTCCCAGACTTCATCGAAGCCGGGTAGCGCTTGCAGTGCCGGCAACAACGTGGCCTGTGGATAAATCGATTTGAAACAGGTGAGTCGCTCCAGTGCCAGCCACAACGATTGCCCGGCGTTGATCCGCAAAAGGCTGGCGCGACCGCTGTCGGCCAAGGCGTTCAGCCAATCGAGCCAGTGCGGATTGGCCTGCGCTTCCGCGTCGGTGATGCACGCCAGGCTCATCAATGCCTCGTGCATTTCATCTATGCCGGAGGGTGTCGGCCAAGCCTCATCACGCACCGCTTGAATCGCCTCGGCATCCAGCGCGCCGAGGTCGTCAGTGGATTGCGGGTCGGTCCAGCGACGGTTGAGCACCGCTTGCGTGCGACGTTCTTCCAGCGGCGCATCGTCGAGAAAAGTGTAGGGCCGGGCGCTGAGGATTTCGGCCGCCAAAGGGGAGGGCGCCGGCAAGTCACGGCTGATCAACCGCACATCGCCACGTTCCATGCGCCGCAACAACGCTAGCCAGCCGTCACTGTCCATCGCCTCGTGCAGGCAATCGTCGAGGGTTTGCTCCACCAGCGGATGGTCGGGAATTTCGCGCTCGCCGGCGAGGTTTTCCACGCAGGCAATCTGATCGGGGAAGATGCTGGCAATCAGGTCTTCGCTTTTCATCCGCTGGATCTGCGGCGGGACTTTGCGTCCGCCGCTGTAGCGCGGCAAAGCCAGGGCGACGCCGGCATTCCAGCGCCAGCGCACACCGAACAACGGCGCGTCGAGCACTGCTTGAATCAGGATGTGCTCGGCGCTGTTGCTGTGCAGGTAGCGCCAGACATCGTCGAGTTCGAAACTGTGGCTGGAGGACAGCGACAGGACAATGGCGTCTTCGCTGGCGGCGGCCTGCAATTCGAAGTTGAAGGTGCGGCAGAAGCGTTTGCGCAGGGCCAGGCCCCAGGCCCGGTTGATGCGGCTGCCGAACGGCGTGTGGATGATCAGTTGTGTACCGCCGGACTCGTCGAAAAACCGCTCCATCAGCAGCGTGTCTTGTGACGGCAGGGCGCCGAGCGTCAGGCGCGCTCGGGCGAGGTAATCCACCAGTTGCCCGGCGCTGTCGAGGTTGAGGCCGAGGGTGTCGGTCAGCCAGTCGAGGGCCGGTTGCAGATGGCCCGGTGTAGCGCCGAGCAGGTCGTCGAGGTGCGCCTGCAAGCGAGCGACGGCAAAGGACAGTTCGGCGCTGCGACCGGGCGCTTCACCGAGCCAGAACGGAATGGTCGGCGGTTGCCCCTGAGCGTCTTCGACCCGGACCTTGCCAGTGTCGACCCGCAGGATCCGGTAGGAGGTATTGCCCAGCTGGAACACATCCCCGGCAATGCTTTCCACCGCAAAGTCTTCGTTGACGCTGCCGATGTTCAGCCCTTGGGGCTCCAGCAAGACGCTGTAGTCGGCGTTGTCTGGAATAGTCCCGCCACTGGTCACGGCGGTCAGTTTGGCCCCCCGACGACCGCGTAAAGTACGGGTCACGGCGTCGCGATGCAGGTAAGCGCTGCGGATACCCTGACGACCGTTGTAACCCTCGGCAAGCATGTGCAGCAGCGCCTGATAGTGCTTTTCGTCGAGCCCGGCGTAGGGCGAGGCGTTGCGCAACATCTCCAGCAGCGCCTGTTCCGGCCATTCCTGGCAACTGACCTCGGCAATGATTTGCTGGGCGAGCACGTCCAGCGGTGCCTCGGGGATCTGCAACGTATCGAGTTCACCGCGTCGTACACAATCGAGCAGGGCGGCGCATTCGATCAGGTCGTCGCGAGTGGTGGCAAACAAACGGCCCTTGGGCGTACCGCCGACCTGGTGCCCGGAGCGGCCGACCCGTTGCAGAAGCCCTGAAATCGAGCGCGGCGAGGCGATTTGGCACACCAGGTCTACGTCGCCAATGTCGATGCCCAATTCCAGCGAAGCGGTGGCGATCAGCACTTGCAGGTCGCCGCGCTTGAGCCGTTGTTCGGCGTCCAGGCGAAACTCTTTGGCCAGGCTGCCGTGGTGGGCGGCGACGGCGTCCTTGCCCAGGCGTTCGCTCAGGTGCCGGCTCAAGCGTTCGGCAAGTCGCCGGGTGTTGACGAAAATCAGCGTGGTCCGGTGTTCGCGGGCGAGGGCGGCGAGGCGGTCATAGACCAGCTCCCACACATCATTGGCCATGACCGCCGATAGCGGCACCGGTGGCACTTCGATGTCCAGGTCCCGTGGACGGGCGTGGCCGATGTCGACGATCTCGCAAGGGCGGTCACGGCCCACCAGAAAACGCGACACCGCTTCGATGGGTTTTTGCGTGGCTGACAGACCAATGCGCACCAGCGGATCTGCGCACAGCGCCTGCAATCGCTCAAGGCTCAAGGCCAGGTGGCTGCCGCGTTTACTGGCGGCGATGGCGTGAATTTCATCGACAATGACCGTGCGCGTGGTGCCGAGCATTTTTCGGCCGGAATCGGAGCCGAGCAGCACGTAAAGGGATTCTGGCGTGGTCACCAGAATGTGCGGTGCGGTCTTGCGCATGGCCGAGCGATCTTTTTGCGGTGTATCGCCGGTGCGCACGGCGGTGTTGATCTGTAATGGGGGCAGGCCCATCACGCGCAATTGCTCGGTGATCCCGGCGAGCGGGTTTTGCAGGTTGATCTGGATGTCGTTGGACAACGCCTTGAGCGGCGAGACATAGACCACCAGGGTTTCGTCTGGCAGCCCGTCGTCGGTTTCCAGGCCCCGGTGAACCAGGTCGTCGATGACCGCGAGGAAAGCGGTGAGGGTCTTGCCGGACCCGGTGGGCGCGGCGATCAGGGTCGAGCTCCGCTGACGAATCAACGGCCACGCCCGGGCCTGGGCGGCGGTGACCGTCGGGAAGGTGCTGCTGAACCAGGCGCTGACGGCGGGGTGGAAGCCTGCCAGTGCAGCGTCCGTGGGAATGGGCAGATTCATGGGGTAATTTATGCGGGTGGGGTGGTTCAGATGCAAGTACCATTCAAGCCCTTCGCCGAGCCTGAGGGCCTCATCGCGGGCAAGCCCGCTCCCACAGTGGTTTCTGTTGTTCATAAATTTTGTATTCATAGGAGATCCCTGTGGGAGCGGGCTTGCCCGCGAAGGGGCCATCACCGGCGGCACAAATCCCGGGCATCTACACTTTACGGATGACGGTTGCGCACTAAACCCGCAAAATGCAACGATTCCGGCAACTATCAACGGCATTGCCTGCGGGCATTGTCGATAAAGCCATCGTTCCAATCAGACTGGGCCTGCTGACTCTATGCGAATGCGCCTTATGTTACTGGGCGGCGGAAATGCCCTTGGGCAGGCGCTGATTCGCCTCGGTGCGGAGGAAGACATCGGTTTCCTCGCCCCCCGCCCCCCGCAAGACGGCTGGGATGCCGCGAGCCTGACGCAACTGCTCGACGACACCCGCCCGGACGCGTTGATCAATCTCGCCTACTACTTCGACTGGTTTCAGGCAGAGACGGTCAGCGAAATGCGTCTGGCCGGGCAGGAGCGGTCGATCGAGCGTCTGGCCGAACTGTGCCAGCATCACAACATCGTTCTGCTGCAACCCTCGAGCTATCGTGTGTTTGATGGCTCGCGTGCCACCGCCTACAGCGAAAAAGATGAGCCGGTTCCTCTGGGGCTACGCGGTCAGTCACTGTGGCGCATCGAACAAAGCGTTCGCGCAACCTGTCCACAGCACGTACTGCTGCGTTTTGGCTGGTTGCTCGATGACAGCCCTGACGGCACGCTCGGGCGCTTCCTTGCACGAGCGGAAACGCCTGACGAACTGTTGTTGGCCGACGACCGCCGGGGCAACCCGACTCCGGTCGACGATGCAGCCCGGGTGATCATTTCGGTGCTCAAACAACTCGATTGTGCAGCGCCGCTGTGGGGCACCTATCATTACGCCGGGCATGAGGCGACCACGCCGCTGGCGCTGGGGCAGGCCATCCTGACTGAAGCACGCAGCCTGCATCCGTTGGCCATCGAAGCGCCGACGGCCCAGGCTCACGCCGCGCGACCGGATGCCGCCGAAGAGCCACAACACGCGGTGCTGGCCTGCAAGAAAATTTTGCACACGTTCGGGATCAAGCCCCGCGCCTGGCGCGCGGCACTCCCGGGCTTACTGGACAGGTTTTATCGCCATGGCTGACGGCCCTGTTTTTATCACCGGCGGCGCCGGTTTTATCGGTTCGCACCTGACCGATGCCTTGCTCGCCAAAGGGCATTCGGTGCGCATTCTCGATGACTTGTCCACCGGCAAACGCAGCAACCTGCCGATGGATAACCCCAACCTGGAATTGATTGTCGGTGATGTCGCCGATGCGTCGCTCGTGGCTCAGGCGATGGTCGGTTGCAGCGCGGTGGCGCACTTGGCGGCAGTGGCCTCGGTGCAAGCGTCGGTGGATGATCCGGTGAAGACTCATCAGAGCAACTTCGTCGGCTCGCTGAATGTCTGCGAAGCCATGCGCCAGGCAGGCGTCAAACGCGTGCTGTTCGCTTCCAGCGCGGCGGTCTACGGCAACAATGGCGAAGGTGAATCGATCGATGAGGACACCCCCAAGGCGCCCTTGACGCCCTACGCGTCGGACAAGTTGGCGAGTGAGCACTACTTCGATTTCTACCGCCGCCAGCATGCGCTGGAACCGGTGATTTTCCGCTTCTTCAACATTTTCGGCCCGCGTCAGGACCCGTCCTCGCCGTATTCCGGGGTGATCAGTATTTTCAGCGAGCGGGCGCAAAATGGCCTGCCGATCACTGTTTTCGGTGACGGTGAGCAGACGCGTGATTTCGTTTACGTCGAGGATCTGGTGGACCTGCTGGTGCAAGCCATCGAAATGCCGCAGGTTGAAGTCGGCGCGGTGAATGTCGGCTGGAACCAGGCGACCAGTCTCAAGCAAATGCTCGAAGCCCTTGAGACGGTGGTGGGTCAGCTGCCCCCCGTGAGCTTTGGCCCGGCACGTTCCGGCGACATCCGTCATTCGCGAGCGAGTAACCGGCGTTTGCTGGAGCGTTTTGTCGTACCCGGGCAAACACCGATGAGTGTTGGATTGGCCCGGTTGCTGGGACGATAGCCAATAGAAAAGGCGCCTGTTAAGGCGCCTTTTTTGTTGCTGATCGTTCCCACGCAGAGCATGGGAGCGATCGATTCACCACCACGTGAATGTACCTTTAGAACTTGTAGCCCAGGCCTACCATGTAGACGAACGGGTCTACATCCACGTCGACCTTGGCCCGAGTGCCCGGCGCAATCCCGTTGTTTTCCACGGTCGCAGTGGTGTCGATGTCGATGTAGCGCACCTGGGCGTTGAGCAAGATGTTGTCGGTGATCATGTAATCGGCGCCGACCTGGAACGCCATGCCCCAGGAGTTATCCGCTTCGAAGTTGCTGAAGCCCTTGGCCTGCGCTTCGCTGCCGACGTGTTCGTCGTAGATCACGGTGTAGTTGATACCGGCGCCGAGGTACGGCTGGAAAGCGGACTTCGGGTCCAGCGGGTAGTACACGACGCTCAAGGTCGGTGGCAGGTGTTTCAGAGTGCCGAGTTTACCGTTGGCCGCTGAGCCCAGGGCAGTGCCTTTGAGTTTCACGTCATGCTCGAACGGAGTGGCCGCCAACAGCTCGATCCCCCAGTGGCTGTCCAGCATGTAGGCAAAGTTCAGGCCCAGTTGCGTGTCGCTGTCCATGGTGGCCTTGCCACCCAGGTTGGTACCGGCCAACGGGCCCTGGTCGACCTTGACGCTGGAGCTGTCGGCTTTAGGGTTGACGGTGATTGCACCGGCACGAATCAGGATATCGCCTGCCTCGAAGGCGTGGGCGAGCGGGGTGGCGAGCGCGAGGGTAATCAGCGAGGCACTGAGCAAAGACTTGTGCATGGGAGGCTCCAAAGGACGTTAAAAATTTTTGATGTCCAATGGTACAAAGCTGCCTGATACGGTCTTTTGATTCAGCTCAATGAAACTGTGATGACCGGGTTTTGTGGTGAATTTGATAGCCCCATCGCGGTCAAGTCGAATCGTCGCACCCTTGTGAGTGACTCAGAATTACCGGATTCATTCGGGCAATTCATACACATAAATCTTGTCCGCTTCCATCTGATACCCGGCATCCGCCAGCTCACTGGTCGACGCCTTGACCTGCATCGCGCCCTCGATCCAGTACGGCTGATACAGCTCATCAAGCTTCACGCCGACTTCGCTTTTTACATGCACGATCTGGTTTGACGGTGGTGGCGGCACATGGATGCAGGCGCCGAAATACGGCACCAGCAAAAACTCGGTGGTACGCCCGTCTTCACCGACTTCCAGCGGCACGATGTAGCCCGGCAGGCGAATGTTCTGGCCATCAAGGCTGTTCACCACCGGCGCATTGGGCATGTCCTGCTTGGCGGCGGGCGCTGACTCGGCAGACAGCGTGCTGCTCATCTGCGACAAGTCGTGCAGCGGCGTCATGTTCGGCACTTCCGGCGCGGCGTCCGGCGGGATCATTTCCGACCAGGTCAGGTCTTTCGGCTCGGCCGCCCACAGGGGCAGGGCGACCAGCATCAGCAGCGCAAGCAAGGCGCGGGGCATGTTCAACGTCCTCATAGTCGGATCGACAGGCCATCGGCCAACGATTGGCGATACGCGCGCCAGGCCGGCACGCTGCCCATCAACAAAGCGGCGATCAGGATGCCACCGAGCAGCGTCCATTCATACTCGCTCGGCCACGCCAGCGGCAGGTACAAACCGTAATTGGCTTGCACGTAACCCTGGGCGGCGGCGATGCACACATACAGCAGCGCCACGCCGGCAATCACCCCGGACAGCGCCAAGGCAAAGGCCTCGAGCACCAGCAAGGTCGCGATGTGCCAAGGCCGGGCGCCGACCGAGCGCAGAATCGCCATCTCGCGGCGACGTTCATTCAGGCTGGTGAGAATCGCCGTGAGCATGCCGATCAACCCGGTCAGCACCACGAACAGTGAAACCACGAACAAGGCTTTTTCCGCCGTGCTCATCAAACTCCACAGCTCTTGAAGCGCCACGCCGGGCAGGATCGCCAGCATCGGTTCACCACGGAATTCGTTGATTTCACGTTGCAACGCAAAGGTCGAAATCTTGCTGTTGAGGCCGAGCATGAACGCGGTGATCGCTTGCGGCGTGAGGTCCATGTTGCGTGCCTGATCGGCACTGATTCGGCCTTTTCCTTGCGCCGGCACGCCGTTGTGCCAGTCGACATGGATCGCCTCCATGCCGCCAAGGCTGATGTGCAACGTGCGGTCCACGGGCGTGCCAGTGCGTTTGAGGATGCCGACCACGGTGAACGGTTTGTCGTCGTGCTTGACCAGGCTGATCACCGCCACGCCGTGGGCCAACACCAGTTTGTCGCCGAGTTTGTAGTGCAGCGCATCCGCGACTTCGGCGCCGAGTACTACTTCAAACGGGTCGGTGGCGAAAGCGCGGCCGTCGGCCAGTTCCAGGTGTTGCTGATGGCCGTACTGGTAATGCTCGAAGTACGCCTCGGTGGTGCCCATCACCCGGTAGCCGCGATGGGAGTCGCCGAGGGACATTGGAATCGCCCACTTCACTTTCGGGTTGTTGGCGAAGTGTTCGAAACTGTCCCAGCGAATATTGTTGGTGGCATTGCCGATGCGAAACACCGAGTAGAGCAACAGGTTCACCGAACCGGAGCGCGCGCCGACGATCAGGTCGGTGCCGCTGATGGTGCTGGCAAAACTGGCTTTGGCTTCGGTGCGCACGCGCTCGACCGCCAACAGCAGGCACACCGACAGGGCGATGGCGAACGCGGTGAGAATCGCGGTGAAGCGCCGGTTAGCCAGACTGGCCATGGCTAGACGAAACAAATACATCTCAGACCTCGGACGGGGTGGCGGCGCGATTGAGCTCGGCCAGCGACAGGTTGCGATCGAACAGCGGCGCGAGGCTCTGGTCGTGGCTGACAAACAACAGGCTCGACCCGGCTTCTCGGCATTCGGCGAACAACAGGCGAATGAAGTTTTCCCGGGCGTCGTAGTCCAGCGCCGACGTCGGCTCATCGGCGATGACCAGTTCCGGCTGGCCGATCAGCGCTCGTGCCGCGGCCACGCGTTGTTGCTGACCGATGGACAGCGAGTCGGCGCGGCGGCTGAGGATGCTTTCATCCTTCAAACCCAAATGGGCGAGGAGGGTGGCCGCGGCCTGATCGACGCTGCCGTGGCGCTGTTTCGCCCGTTCGGCGCGCAATTTGGAGAAGTGGCAGGGCAGTTCGACGTTCTCGCGCACCGACAGGAATGGCAGCAAATTGAATTGCTGGAAGATGTAACCGGTGTGGTCGACGCGGAAGCGGTCGCGGGCGCCGGCACCGAGTTCGGTCAATTCCTGGCCGAGCAGGCGAATGCTGCCGCGATCAGGTTTCTGCACGCCACCGAGCAGGCCCAGCAGAGTGGTTTTGCCACTGCCGCTCGGGCCTTTGAGGAACAGGGTTTCGCCAGGCTCCAGGCGAAACGCCGGGATGTCCAGCAACGGCGGGTGACCGGGCCAGCTGAAGCCCAGGTCGGACAGTTCGATGAGTGCTTGGGTCATAGCGCCGATTTCATGGGTGTTGATGATCTGTAGGTGCATGGCTTGTCCGCGATGAACGATGACGCGGTCTAATCGAAACCTGCGGCGTCTTTATCGCGGGCAAGCCTTGCTCCTACAGGATCGGGGTGGATTCAGAATTTCAGGGGCGCCGTCTTCGCAGTTACTTCGACGCCTTGCTGGCCGCTCGGGCTGATCAGTTGTACCTGAATTTTCTGGGTCGCCGGGAACGTGTTGAAAATAGTTGCCAGGTCGAGGTGCTTCAGTGCGCCCGGAGCTGCGCAGGTGAATTGGTAATGAGCGTGGATCTCGCTGTGGTCGTGATGATGTTCATGACCGTCCTTGTCCGTTTCATCTTCGTCGTGATCATCATCGGCGTCGGGTTTGTCGCCGAACAACGGGCTTTCCAGTTCCTGCATGGCGACTACGCAACCGGCGGCTTTCGGCAGATTGAACAGCGCCAGCGGTTTCTCCAACTGTGCCCGGGCCGCAGCGACCTTGGCTTTATCGGCGTCGGTGATGGCCGCGTGTTCGAAGCCCACCAGGTTCATCGCCGGGCTCTCCAGTTCAAGCTCCAGGGTCTGGCCGTCCAGCGCCGCGTTCAAGCGCGCGACACCATGTTCGTGAGCGCCAAGGCTGCCGTGCTCGTGATCATGCTCCTCGGCGGCGTGGGCGGCGGCCAATGGCAACAAGGCAAACGGCAAAGCGAGCAGCAGACGGTGCATGGTGGGTCTCCGGCAGTAAGATGAATAATTTGTTATGTAATCCTATAACGTAAGCGTGGAGAGTTTGACCGCCTGCTTGGCGTTGCACAAGTCCCATGGGAGCATGCAAGTCAGAAATGTGCAGGAGCAGACTCATGTTGCGAATACGCGGAAGCATCGGCGACTGGCCGGTGGATTTGACGCTGGAGATGGATGACGGTGATTGGGCACGGCTCGGTGCGCAGTTGCAGGTGAGCAAGCCCGAGGCTAGCGCGGCTGCGGCCAAACCACTGAATCAGGATGATGCGCTGTGGCAGATCGCCAAGGACTTGTTGCGCAAGGCCGGACAAATGAGCGGGCCGGAACTGCTCGAACAACTGGAAGGGCTGACCGGTAGTGCGGCGTCGGGCAAACGCCTGTTGGTGCGCTTGCGCCATAGTGCCGATGTGAAGGTGTCGAGCGGCGGGGATACGCCGCTCTACAGCTGGCAAGCGCCAGGTAGGAGCTGAGCTTGCTCGCGAGGGCGAACTTTAGGACGCCATCGCCGGCAAGCCGTGCTCCTACAAGGTGACTTAATACAGCGCGGCAAACAGTTTGCGACGGTACGTAGTCACCAGCGGGTGGTCATTGCCCAGCAGTTCGAACACTTGCAGCAAGGTCTTGTGCGGCAAGCCTTCGCTGTAGCTGCGATTGCGGATGAACAGCTTGAGCAACGCATCCAGGGCCGCTTCGTACTGCTGGCGAGCCAATTGCTGAACCGCCAGCTGATACACGGCTTCATCATCCAGCGGGTTTTTCGCCAGCCGTGCTTTCAGGTCCGCCGCATCCGGCAGGTCCTTGGCCTGGCCGAGAAACTGGATCTGCGCCTTGGCGCCGGCCAGGGCCGCTTTGTGTTCATCGCTCTTGACCGCGTCGAGCACGGTTTGCGCTTCACCCAACTCGCCACGCTCGGTGAGGCAGCGGGCGTAGAGGATCAGTGCTTTGGCATTGGTGTTGTCTTCGCCCAGCAGCACTTTGAGCACGGCTTCGGCGTCGGCGAAACGACTGTCATCGAACAACGCCTGAGCCTGCTCGAACGGGTCGGTGGCGGCCGGAGGCGGCATTTGTACGTGAGGCTCAAGCATCGTGCGCACGGCGGATTCCGGTTGCGCACCGGCAAAACCGTCAACCGGTTGGCCATCCTTGAACAGCACCACGGTCGGCAGGCTGCGAATACCGAAACGGGCAACGATGTCTTGTTCCAGGTCGCAGTTGACCTTGGCCAGCAGCAACTCGCCCTGATAGCTTTCGGCGATGGTCTGCAGCATCGGCATCAGCACTTTGCAGGGCGCACACCATTCGGCCCAGAAATCCACCAGCACCGGTTTGTGGAAGGAGTTCTCGATCACCGACTGGTCGAAATCGGCAGTCGTGGCGTCGAAGATGTACGGCGTTTCCTGACTCATGGGGGATCTCGTAAAAGCGTGAATGGGGCAACTATAAGGCTAGGCACGCCGCGCGTGGTAGAGGCTCACATGCCGAAACTCTTCGGGTTCGGCCAGATCCGGCAGGGTCATCGCTTCCAGCATTTCGATGCGTTGATACAACGGGTGGCGAAAATCCCTGACACGCGAGTCGGCCACCAGCGCCTCATTGCCGCGCGTTAAAAACTCATCGAGCAAGGGCAAATTCGCCCGGTCGTACAGCACGTCCGCTACCAGAATCAGATCGAACCGGTCGGCCTCGGCGAAAAAATCTGCCGAATAGTTGAGCTGTACGTCATTGAGTTCGGCATTCGCCCGGCACGCGGCAATGGCCAGCGGATCGAGATCACAGGCCACAACTTCGAGGGCGCCGGCTTTCACCGCGGCAATTCCCGCGATACCCGAACCCGCGCCGAAGTCCAGTACCCGCTTGCCTTTGACCCACTCGGGGAATTCGACGAGATAGCGCGCCACCGCCAGGCCGCTGGCCCAGCAGAAACTCCAGTACGGCGGCTCATGCAGAATCCGTCGGGTTTCTTCAGGGCTGAACGCACGGTCCATGTTGTCGCCGTCGATCAGCCAGAGCTTCAGGTCGGTATCGGGCAATGCAACAGGGACAAGCTGCGCATCACCCAGCAGTTCACCCAAGGCCTGTTGCAGGTCGAGCGGTGCAATCATGGTGCTTTGACAAATTGCAGCTGACCCAGTGCCTGTGTCGTTGGCTGCGAAATGACCTGCGACGGCAGATGCAAAATCAGCTGGCCGGACTGGCTGGCGCGGCCGCGCAGTTCAACGCGGGCACCGCTCGGGAAGGAGTCCGGGTTGAAGCGTAAATGAAACGGCAACACTTGATTGGTGCCGATCAGGCTGGAACTGGCGAGCAATTGCTGCGGGCGATCTTTCTCGTCGATCACCAGCAACGCCAGTTCGACTTCGGCGCCGGCCGGCACGCCTTGCAGGGTGCCGCTCAACTCGCGTTGATACGCCGGCAGCGGTCCGAGGTTGGCCGACTCCTGCGCTTTTTTCTGCGCAGCTTGCGGTGCCGGGCCGGGTGTCGGTGGCTGGGGCTTGGGCGCATCGCTGCCGCAGGCCACCAGCAGGCTGAAAAGACTGAGCAAAACGAGCGGTCTTAAGGACATTTATGGCTCCAGCAAGATGAAATCCATGGATCAAGCGCTATAGCCGACTGTATACCGCAAACCCTATGGCTTGTCTTGCCACCGGGATGCGCTACCATGGCCCTCCCTTTTTTTGTTGCCTGCCACCATGCACTGTCCCTTCTGCGGTGCCAACGACACCAAGGTCATCGACTCGCGTCTGGTCGCCGAGGGCGAACAGGTGCGCCGCCGGCGTGAATGCCTGGCCTGCGGCGAGCGTTTCACGACGTTTGAGACCGCCGAACTGGTGTTGCCGCGCCTGATCAAAACCGACGGCAGTCGCCAGCCGTTCGACGAAGAAAAACTGCGTGCCGGTATGCAGCGCGCGCTGGAGAAGCGCCCGGTGAGTGTCGAGCGCCTCGAATCGTCGCTGGTGCACATCAAACACAAACTGCGCGCCACTGGCGAACGCGAGGTCAAATCCCTCGTGGTCGGTGAACTGGTGATGGCCGAGCTGCAAAAGCTCGACGAAGTCGCCTATATCCGCTTCGCTTCGGTGTATCGCCGCTTCCAGGACCTCAACGAGTTCCGCGAAGAGATCGATCGCCTGGCCCGTGAGCCGGTGAAAGAATGAGCACACCCGCCGAACTCGCCATCCTCGACGCCCATTACATGGCCCGCGCGCTGGAACTGGCGCGCAAAGGTCATTACACGACGCATCCCAACCCGCGGGTCGGCTGTGTGATTGTGCGTGACGGGCAGATTGTCGGTGAAGGCTGGCATGAGCGCGCCGGTGAGCCTCACGCCGAAGTCCACGCCTTGCGCGCCGCCGGTGAATTGGCCCGGGGCGCCACGGCCTACGTGACACTTGAGCCTTGCAGCCATCACGGCCGCACGCCGCCCTGCGCCGATGCGCTGGTGACTGCCGGGGTTGCCCGTGTGGTCGCGGCGATGCAGGACCCGAACCCGGACGTCGCCGGTCGCGGTCTGCAACGTCTGGCCCAAGCCGGTATCGCCGCCGAAAGCGGCGTGCTGGAAGGCGAAGCGCGCAAGCTCAACGAAGGCTTCCTTAAGCGCATGGAACACGGCTTGCCGTTCGTGCGGGTCAAGTTGGCCATGAGCCTGGACGGTCGCACCGCGATGGAAAGCGGCGAGAGCCAGTGGATCACCGGTCCCGCCGCGCGTTCCGCGGTGCAGCGGCTGCGTGCCCAGGCCAGCGTGGTGCTGACCGGCGCCGACACGGTACTGGCGGACAACGCCCGTCTGACCGTGCGCGCTGACGAGTTGGGCCTGGATGCGCAGCAAACCGCGTTGGCCATGAGCCGTCCGCCGCTGCGCGTATTGATCGATGGTCGCCTGCGGGTGCCGCTGGATGCGCCGTTCTTCAAGGCCGGCCCGGCGCTGGTCGCCACCTGCGTGGCAGTGGAAGAACAGTACGCCAACGGCCCGGAATGCCTGATCGTGCCCGGCTACGATGGTCAGGTCGATCTGCGGCAATTGCTGGTCGAGCTCGCCGCCCGTGGCGTCAATGAGGTGTTGGTCGAAGCCGGCCCGCGCCTGGCGGGCGCATTCGCTCAGCAAGGCCTGGTGGATGAGTTCCAGATTTTCATCGCCGGCAAGTTTCTGGGTTCTTCGGCGCGACCGCTGCTCGACTGGCCGCTCGCGCAAATGAAGGATGCGCCCGAGCTTAAAATCACCGAAATTCGCGCGGTTGGCGATGACTGGCGGGTCACAGCCATTCCTTCGCCAGCCGCGAGCGTATAATTCCTGGCCGCAGCCTAGCGACGGCTTTGTTCTCGAGGAGGACTCCATGTTTACCGGCATTATCGAATCCATCGGCAGTATTCGTGCATTGACCCCAAAAGGCGGAGATGTGCGGGTCCACGTAGAAACCGGCAAGCTCGACCTGAGCGACGTCAAGCTGGGTGACAGCATCGCGGTCAACGGCGTGTGCCTGACGGCGGTTGAACTGCCGGGCAACGGCTTTGCCGCCGACGTCAGCCGCGAAACCCTCGACTGCACCGCCATGAACGACCTTAAAAGCGGCAGCCCGGTGAACCTGGAAAAAGCCCTGACCCCGACCACTCGCCTCGGCGGGCATCTGGTCAGCGGTCACGTCGATGGCGTGGGTGAAGTGGTTGCCCGCACCGAAAACGCGCGTGCCGTGGAATTCCGCATCCGTGCGCCGAAAGAACTGGCCAAGTACATCGCCCATAAAGGCTCGATCACCGTCGACGGCACCAGCCTGACCGTGAACGCGGTCGATGGCGCCGAATTTATGCTGACGATCATCCCGCATACCCTGAGCGAAACCATCATGGCGTCGTACCAGCCAGGTCGCCGGGTGAATCTGGAAGTCGACTTGCTGGCACGTTACCTGGAGCGTCTGTTGCTGGGTGACAAGGCCGCAGAACCGACTTCCAGTAACATTACCGAAAGCTTTCTGGCCGCCAACGGCTACCTCAAATCCTGACTCAAGGGGGTGCCTTGTGGCGCTCAATAGCATCGAAGAACTGGTTGAAGACATCCGCCAAGGCAAGATGGTCATCCTCATGGATGACGAAGACCGCGAGAACGAAGGCGACCTGATCATGGCCGCCGAGTGCTGCAAGCCCGAGCACATCAACTTCATGGCCAAGCACGCCCGTGGCTTGATCTGCATGCCGATGAGCCGCGAGCGTTGCGAGCTGCTCAAGCTGCCGCTGATGGCGCCACGCAATGGTTCCGGTTTCGGCACCAAGTTCACCGTCTCCATCGAAGCCGCCGAAGGCGTGACCACCGGCATCTCCGCTGCCGATCGTGCGCGCACCGTGCAAGCCGCTGCCGCCAAAGACGCCAAGGCTGAAGACATCGTCAGCCCGGGTCACATCTTCCCGCTGATGGCCCAGGCCGGCGGCACCCTCGCTCGCGCAGGCCACACTGAAGCGGCCTGTGACCTGGCGCGCATGGCCGGTTTCGAGCCGAGCGGCGTGATCTGCGAAGTGATGAACGACGACGGCACCATGTCCCGTCGTGCTGAACTGGAAGCGTTCGCCGCTGAACACGACATCAAGATCGGCACCATCGCTGACCTGATCCACTACCGGATGATCCACGAACGTACCGTTCAGCGGATTGCCGAGCAGCCACTGGACAGCGAACTGGGCCAATTCAACCTGGTGACCTATCGTGATTCCGTGGAAGGCGACGTGCACATGGCACTGACCCTGGGCACTGTCTGCGCCGAAGAGCCAACGCTGGTTCGGGTGCACAACATGGACCCGCTGCGCGACCTGTTGATGGTCAAGCAACCGGGCCGCTGGAGCCTGCGCGCCGCCATGGCCGCGGTTGCCGAGGCTGGCAGCGGCGTGGTGCTGTTGCTCGGTCACCCGCTGGATGGCGACGTGTTGCTGGCGCACATCCGCGAAACCGCTGACCAGGCGGCGGTGAAAAAACCGACCACCTACAGCATCGTCGGTGCCGGTTCGCAGATCCTTCGGGACTTGGGCGTGCGCAAAATGCGTCTGATGAGTGCGCCAATGAAATTTAATGCGATATCCGGTTTCGATCTGGAAGTTGTAGAATACGTGCCCTCCGAATAATGACCGGTTATTTCCAGTCCTTGATTCGCGGTTAACACATCACTGAGGGACGCGTAGAAAACGCGTCCCGGCTCTTTAAGAGATCTAACGAATGACCCTGAAGACCATCGAAGGTACCTTCATCGCCCCTAAAGGCCGCTACGCTTTGGTAGTGGGCCGTTTCAACAGCTTCGTCGTTGAAAGTCTGGTCAGCGGTGCAGTGGATGCCCTGGTTCGCCACGGCGTAAGCGAAAGCGACATCACCATCATCCGCGCTCCTGGCGCCTTCGAAATTCCGCTGGTTGCGCAGAAAGTCGCTCAGAAGGGCGAATACGCGGCAATCATCGCCCTGGGCGCGGTCATTCGTGGCGGTACTCCGCACTTCGAATACGTGGCGGGCGAATGCACCAAGGGCCTGGCCCAGGTGTCCATGGAATTTGGCGTTCCAGTCGCGTTCGGCGTGCTGACCGTTGATTCCATCGAACAAGCCATCGAACGTTCCGGCACCAAAGCCGGTAACAAAGGTGCCGAAGCTGCCCTGTCCGCTCTGGAAATGGTCAGCCTGCTGGCGCAGTTGGAGGCCAAGTGATTAGCGACGAAAGCGATCGTTTCAACCCGCGCGATCCAAAGCCTGCGGATGCCGGCAAGCCATCGAAAAGCGTCAAGCGTCGCGAAGCCCGTCAGCTCGCAACTCAGGCGCTGTACCAATGGCACATGGCCAAGCAGTCGTTGAACGAGATCGAAGCGCAGTTTCGGGTCGATAACGATTTCAGTGATGTCGACGGTGCCTACTTCCGTGAAATCCTCCACGGGGTTCCGGCACAGAAGGACAAGATCGATGCGGCGCTCAAGCCTTGCCTCGACCTGACCATCGAAGAACTGGACCCGGTTGAACTGGCGGTATTGCGCCTGTCCACCTGGGAACTGCTTGAGCGCGTCGACGTGCCGTACCGCGTTGTGATCAACGAAGGTATCGAACTGGCAAAAGTCTTCGGTTCCACCGACGGCCACAAGTTCGTCAACGGTGTACTCGACAAGCTGGCCCCACGTCTGCGTGAAGCTGAAGTCAAGGCGTTCAAGCGCTAATTAGCGCTTGGGTCTGCGATGGGCGAGTTTGAGCTGATCCGCAATTTTTTCGCCGCCGCGCCTTGTGCGCAGGGCGGCGAAGGCGTTGCCCTTGGAATCGGCGATGACTGCGCCTTGCTGGCTGTTCCCCCCGGGGAGCAGTTGGCGATTTCTACCGATACGCTGGTGGCCGGTGTACATTTCGCCGACGCTTGCGATCCGTTTCTGCTCGGTCAGCGCTCGCTGGCCGTAGCGGTCAGCGATCTGGCCGCCATGGGCGCCACCCCCGTTGCCTTTACCCTTGCCCTGACCTTGCCGACGGTGACCGCCGATTGGCTGCAAGCCTATGCCCGTGGTTTGAACCTGATGGCGCAAGGCTGCGGCGTGGCGCTGGTGGGCGGCGATACCACCCGTGGGCCGCTGAGCCTGACCATGACCGTGTTTGGCCGTGTGCCGGTCGGTCAGGCGCTGACCCGCAGTGGCGCGAAGCCGGGCGATTTGTTGTGCGTCGGTGGCGAGTTGGGCAATGCGGCCGGGGCACTTCCTCTGGTGCTTGGCCAGCGGATGACCGAGACGGCCATTGCCGAGCCATTGCTGGCGCACTACTGGGCGCCACAACCGCAACTCGCGTTGGGCCAGGCGTTGCGTGGCAAGGCGACATCGGCGCTCGATATCTCCGACGGCTTGCTCGCCGATTGCGGGCATATTGCGCTCGCCTCGCAGGTCGGCATTCAGGTCGAGCGTAGTAAGTTGCCTTTGTCGAAGGCATTGGTCGCCTTCCTCGGCCAGTCCGATGCTGAAATGGCTGCCCTGAGTGGCGGCGACGATTACGTGCTGGCCTTTACCCTGCCGTCCGTCGAATTGCCTGCCTTGCTGACCGATGGCTGGCCAATCCATGTGATCGGGCGCGTTGTGTCGGGGCAGGGCGTGCAACTGCTGGACGCCGCAGGACAAGACATCACCCCGCAAACCCGGGGCTATCAACATTTTCGGGAGACACCGTGACAGATCATCCCAAACAGGTCCCGGCGGAGTTCGTTCCGCCATCGGTCTGGCGCAATCCCTGGCACTTCCTGGCGTTCGGCTTCGGCTCGGGCACCCTGCCAAAAGCACCGGGCACCTGGGGTTCGTTGGTTGCGCTACCCTTTATCCCGTTGTGGCAAATGATGCCCGATTGGGGTTACTGGCTGATGCTCGGCATCACCATGCTGTTCGGCTTCTGGCTGTGCGGCAAAGTGGCCGACGATTTGCGAGTGCACGACCACGAGGGCATCGTCTGGGACGAAATGGTCGGGATGTGGATCACCCTGTGGCTGGTACCGGAAGGGTGGTACTGGTTGCTGGCGGGTTTCCTGATGTTTCGTTTCTTCGACATTCTCAAGCCCTGGCCGATTCGCTGGATCGACCGGCATGTGCATGGCGGCGTCGGGATCATGCTCGACGACGTGTTGGCAGGTGTATTTGCGTGGTTGGCGATGCAAGGGCTGGTATGGGTGTTCGCCTGACGGGCGGAGCGAGGGATCAGGATGGCTCGACGCGGGTTGGCAGTGATGGTTTTTGCCCTGTTTTGCTCGCTTGCGCAGGCGGGGGAAGCGCCGCCGACCGTGATTCACCTGGCCAGCGAAGAATGGGAAGACTACACCGCTGCTGACGGGCATGGCCTTGGCTGGGACGTGTTGCGGGCTATCTTCGAGCCGGCCGGGGTCACGCTGGACATCCGCATTGAACCTTATACCCGCGCCGTGGGCCTGGCCCAGCGCGGTGACGTGGATGCCTGTGTCGGCGCGTATCACAATGACGTCAGCGACCTGCTATATCCGCGCTGGAATTACGATACCGACCACATTTATGCCCTGGGCCTGGCCAGCAGTCCGGTGCCGACTCCGCAGACCCTCGGCAACTATCGACTGGCCTGGGTCCGCGGTTACGAGTACCAGAATTACCTGCCCAACGTGCGTCGCTATAACGAGGTCATTCGGCGCACCGGCATTTTGTCGATGCTGATTCACGACCGCGCCGACTTTTACATCGATGCGCTGACCGAGATTGATTACGTCCTCAAGCGGGCCAAAGATCCCTCCCTGTTCCGTCGCACGCCTATCGCAGAATTGCCGCTTTACCTGTGCTTCGCCAATACGCCCAGGGCTCGTACGTTGATGGAGTTGTTTGACCAGCGCATGGATACGCTGGTGAAAAGCGGTCAGTTGAAGCCGATCTTCGAGCGCTGGAAACAGCCTTACCCCTTTGACGCGAACTGAACACATGTAGCCGCTGGCGAAGCCTGCGTTCGGCGGCGCAGCCGTCGTAAATTCAGGTGGCGCGGTGTATCAGACTGATCGAGTGTGCAGGTTTCACGACGGCTGCGCCGCCGAACGCAGGCTTCGCCAGCTGCTACAGGGGATCTGCACGCCGGGCGTCAGGCGTCTGAGATCTAACATTTTGATCGTTATGTCCCATAATTCAGCCTAAGCGTCTGTAGGAACCTGCTGTTACAATGCCGCGTCTGCGAATCTCCAGTAATTATGATCAGGAGCACACCGGTGCCTGTCGTTTTTGTCGCCGCTTCCAAGCTGCCAACGCCTTTTGCGCAATTCACCATGCATGGCTTTCTCGATGAAGCCACTGGCCGCGAGCATGTCGTGCTGAGCCTGGGTGATTTCGCCGACGGTGCCCCGGTACTCGGCCGGCTGCACTCCGAATGCCTGACGGGCGATGCCTTGTTCAGCCAGCGTTGCGACTGCGGTTCGCAACTTGAAGCCGCCTTGCAGGCCATCGCCCGTGAAGGCCGTGGCGTATTGCTGTATTTGCGCCAGGAAGGCCGTGGCATTGGCCTGCTGAACAAGATCCGCGCCTATGAGTTGCAGGACGGCGGTGCCGACACCGTTGAAGCCAACGAGCGTCTGGGCTTTGCCGCCGACCAGCGCGACTACGCCATGTGCCTGCCGATGCTTGAGCACCTGGGGGTGAAGTCCGTGCGCCTGATGACCAACAACCCACGCAAGGTCAAAGCCTTGACCGACATGGGCATCGTGGTTGCCGAGCGCGTGCCGCTGCACACCGGCCATAACCCGCACAACAAACTTTACCTGGCCACCAAGGCCAGCAAGCTCGACCACATGATGGGCAACGAGCATCAGGGCGAGGCGGATCGGGCGTGACCCGCGGTCAGGTTCGGCGTCGACTGTCGTTCAATTGGTGGCAATACCTGGCGCTGGCCTTGTTGCCGCTGTTCGTGATCAACGGTGTGTTTGGCCAGGGCGAGGCCATCCTGCCGGTGCTGGCGATGCCATTGTTCATCGCCGGTGTCGCCTCGATGTTTGTCAGCCTGAAGTTTTTCGGTGGCTACAAGCACGCGCTGATCGCCACTCAAAAAGCCCTCGACACCCCTGAAGAGCCCGCTGCCTGGATCGCCCTGGCCGCCAAGCGGCGTACCGCGTTCCTGGCGGCTGCATTGCCCGCCTGGATTGGCGCGCTGGCGGTATTCGTCGGCCTCGAAGCCGTGCCATTGGTGTTGCTGGCACTGTCGACCACGGTGTTGTTCTACCTCTACCGTATTCCGCGTCAACTCGGCTGATGTTGCGCTATTGGCTGGCGGTTTTGCTGCTGGCCGTCAGCGGTTCGGCGGCTGCCGTCGAACGAGTCGTCAGTCTGGCGCCGTCCCTCTCTGAAATCGTTGTCGAACTGGGATCAGCCGACCTGCTGGTCGGTGTCCTGGATGCCGGTGAGCGTCCCGCTGAACTCAAAGACCTGCCTTCGGTGGGCCGCTACGGTCAGTTGGACATGGAGCGCTTGCTCAGTCTAAAACCCGATTTGCTGTTGCTCTGGCCGGGCAGCGTTGGCCCGGCCCAGCGTGAGCAGCTCAAGCGATTGAACATCCCCACCTACGTCGCCGAACCGCATTCGCTGGAACAACTGACGACGCAGATTGAAGCCATTGCCAAGCAACTGGACCGCCCGGAACGTGGACGTTCATTGGCTACCGATTTGCACCAGCGGCTGGAAACATTGCGTCTGCGCTATCGGCGAGACACGCCATTGCGGGTGTTCTATCAGGTGTGGGACCGGCCGTTGTACACCGTTGGTGGCGGTCAGATTATCAGCGATGCGTTGGCGGTCTGCGGCGCCCGCAATGTGTTTGCCGACCTGACATTGCCGGCACCGCAGGTCAGTGTCGAAGCGGTGTTGCAGCGTGATCCCGAGGTGATTCTGGCCAGTGATCAGGCGCAGTTGGACGCGTGGAAGGCGTGGTCGCAGGTCGCGGCGGTGAAGCAGGGGCAATTGTTGCTGGTAACGGACAAAGGCCTGGAGCGGCCGAGCGGACAAATGATCGAAGCGACGGCCAAACTGTGCCAGTTGATCGCACCATCACGCTGATCGTTCCCGCGTTCTGCGTTGATCGTTCCCACGCTCTGCGTGGGAATGCCGCCATGGACGCTCTGCGTCCGCTTCTGAGGCTGTGACGCAGAGCGTCACAGGATGTATTCCCACGCGGAGCGTGGGAACGATCAGGTGATCAGGTTAAATTGCCGGTGTCCAGGTCACCCCGAACATCAATGCCCGACCCTCTTCGCGGTACCCATACTGATTGCTGTCGTGGCTGTACAAGGCCCGGCTGTAGCCTTTGTCCAGCAGGTTATCGACCTTCAGCTCAAGCTTGATCTCACGATCGAGTTCCCAACTGCTGCGCAATCCGAGCAACGCATACCCACCCAACGGCTGCTCATTGTTCAAGTCGTCGTAGCTGCTGCTGACGGCTTGCCAACTGGCACCGAGACCGAGGCGATCAAACTGTCGATCCAGGTCCAGACTCAACGTCCGTCGTGCCCGGCGAGCCAAGGTGTGGCCGGTGTCGCGATCGCGAGGGTCGATGATTGCGACGCCAAGGTTGCTCTGCCAGCCGAACAACTCCTGTTTCAACGCAGCTTCAAACCCGTTGATCCGTGCTGAAGCGACGTTCTCTGGCCGAGAGTTGCTGCCGAAAATAATCGCGTCTTCGAGGTCCGTGCGGTATAGCGACGCTTCCAGTCGACTGGTTTCAGTCAACTGGCTGCGCCATTGCAGTTCATAGCTTTTCGACGTTTCAGGTTTCAGGTCCGGGTTGCTGAAATCCGGGTAGTACAAGTCATTGAACGTCGGCGCACGAAAGCCTTCGCTGTAGCTCAGCAGTACGTCGTTATCCGGGTTCAGCGGCAAAGTGAAGGTGCCGCTCCAGCTGTTCTGACTCCCAAACTGCTGGTTCTCGTCGTGGCGCAGGCCCAGCTCAGTGGAAAAACTGTCCGCACGGTAGTGATGCTGGAAAAATGCCGCGCGGTTCCAGCGACTGTCTTCATCGAAGGCCGTGCTGCTGTTGACCCGGTCTTCGTACCAGTCGCCGCCCAGGAGCAGGTTGTTACGGTCGTTGAGCGTCAGGTCGTTCTGCCAGTTCACCGAGTCGCGGTAGGTGTTGAATACGCTGCGTTCATCGCTGAGCTTGTCTGAGGTTTTCTCGCGGTTTTCGCTATGGCCGAATTCGAGGCGGGTTTTCCAGGCGTCGTTGACCCGTGCATCGACGTAACTGCTGACGCTGCTCACGTCGAAATCGCTGGAAGGCTGCTGCTGGACCGACTCGAAAGTGGTGGTGTCGAAGCGGCCAAACGGGTTGTCGAACTCGCTTTTGCCCCGGTTATCCAAGACGTTGGCGCCGATTTCGAGATCGTCGGTGAGCGCGTGGCTCACGCTGAAACTGACCGATTGATTGCGGTACTCATCGTGATCGCCATCACTGGGAAACGACTGCTGCGTGCGATTGATCCCGGCGGTTTCATTGAGGCTGGCACCGAGATTGAAGCGGGTTTTCTCATCGCCGCCGGACAGCCCGAGGCTGCGTTCCCAGGTCTGGTAACTGCCAAATCCCACGTGCATCCGCGGTTGCAGGCCTTGCTCGTCACCACGGCGGGTGAAGATCTGAATCACCCCGCCGATAGCGTCGCTGCCATAAATCACCGAACGGGAGCCGCGCAGCACTTCCACGCGCTCGACCTGTTCGATGTTGATGTGCTGCAGGTTGCTGTCGCCCGACGTCGAATTGCCGATGCGCTGACCGTCCACCAGCACCAGACTTTGCGCCGACTGAGTGCCGCGAATGTAAACCCCCGGCAGACTGCCGCGCCCGCCGGTTTGCGCAACTTGCACACCCGGCACCCGGCTGAGCAGGTCGGTGATGCTGTTCGGCTGCAGGCGGTCGATGTCTTCGCGGGTGAATACCGTGTTGGCGGCGCTGCTGTCGTTGCGCGCTTCAACCTGACGGTTGGCAGTGATCAGAACGTCCGGCAGCTTCAGGGCTTGATCGCGTTCGAAGGTATCGGCCAGCAACTGGCCGGCCGGCAGCAGGGTCAGCGTCAGGGCGAGGGGGGAGAGTTTCATTGGCAATCCGTTGGCTCGTTCTAGCGAACACAATTTTGATAGGTCCACAAAACACTGTGGGAGCGGCGGTGCGGCGATCCGACTTGCCCGCGAAGGCGTCGGCACAATCAACATTGAAGTTGGATGTGCCGGCCATTTCGCGGGCAAGTCGGATCGCCGCACAGCTGCTCCCACAGGGAGAGTGTATTTAGCGGTTCAGCAGTTGCAGGCGTTCGCGGATCGAAGCTTCGATCCCAGCCTCGTCCAGCCCGCACTCGGCCAGCATCTGCGCAGGCTTGGCGTGTTCGACGTAGAGGTCCGGCAAGCCCAGGTGCAGCACCGACTTGAGGATGTTCTCGCGCGCCAGGAATTCACTGACCGCGGCACCGGCACCGCCCATGATCGCGTTTTCTTCGATGGTCACCAGCAGCTCATGGCTGGCGGCGATGTCACGAACCAGCGCTTCATCCAGCGGTTTGACGAAACGCATGTCGACCACGGTCGCATCCAGCGTCTCGGCGACTTTCAGCGCCTCGGCCAGTTGCACGCCGAACACCAGCAGGGCGGCTTTGTTGCCCTGACGACGAACGATGCCTTTGCCGATTTCGATCGGTTGCAGGTCCTTCTCGATGGCCGCGTTCGGCCCCGAACCGCGCGGATAGCGCACTGCCGCCGGGCCGTTGTAGAGGTGGCCGGTGGTGAGCATTTTACGCAATTCGTTTTCGTCGCTCGGGGTCATCACCAGCATGCCGGGGATGCAGCGCAGGAACGACAGGTCGAAACTGCCAGCGTGCGTCGGGCCGTCTTCGCCCACCAGACCGGCGCGGTCGATGGCGAACAGCACGTCGAGGTTTTGCACCGCGACGTCATGGATCAGTTGATCGTAACCGCGTTGCAGGAAGGTCGAGTAAATCGCCACCACCGGTTTCGCGCCTTCGCAGGCCATGCCGGCGGCGAGGGTTACTGCGTGTTGTTCGGCAATCGCCACGTCGAAGTAGCGCAGGGGGAATCGTTCGCTGAACGCCACCAGGTCCGAGCCTTCTTTCATCGCCGGGGTGATGCCGACCAGGCGTGGATCGGACGCGGCCATGTCGCACAGCCATTCGCCAAAGACCGCCGAATACTTCGGCCCGCCGGCTTTCTTCGGCGCGGCGGCCGGTGCGTCCAGCGGTTCGAGTTTGGTGATGGCGTGGTAACCGATCGGGTCGACTTCAGCGGGGGCGAAGCCTTTGCCTTTCTTGGTGACGACGTGCAGGAACTGCGGGCCCTTGAGGTCGCGCATGTTGCGCAACGTGGCGATCAGGGTCGGCAGGTCGTGGCCATCGATCGGGCCGATGTAGTTCCAGCCCAGCTCTTCGAACAGCGTGCCGGGTACCAGCATGCCTTTTGCGTATTCTTCGGTGCGACGGGCGATTTCCCAGGCGCCCGGCAAGCGCGACAGGACTTTTTTGCTGCCTTCACGCATGCTCGCGTAAGTGCGGCTGGAAAGGATTTTCGCCAGGTAGTTCGACAGCCCGCCGACGTTGCGCGAGATCGACATGTCGTTGTCGTTGAGGATCACCAGCATGTTGGCGTCCACTTCCGGCGCATGGTTCAGCGCCTCGAACGCCATGCCGGCGGTCAGCGCGCCGTCGCCAATCACTGCAATCGCCTTGCGATCGCTGTTTTGCAGACGGGCGGCAATCGCCATGCCCAGCGCTGCACTGATCGAGGTGCTGGAGTGGCCGACGCCAAAGGTGTCGTACTCGCTCTCGGAACGACGCGGGAAGGCGGCGACGCCATCCTTCTGGCGCAGGGTGCCCATGCGCTCGCGACGGCCGGTGAGGATTTTGTGCGGATAAGCCTGATGACCCACGTCCCACACCAACCGGTCGTCCGGGGTGTCAAAGACGTAATGCAGCGCGATGGTCAGCTCGATGACGCCCAGGCCGGCGCCGAAATGCCCGCCGGTCTGACCGACCGTGTAGAGCAATTCCAGGCGCAACTCATCGGCCAGGGTTTCCAGCTCGGCTTCGCCTAACCGGCGCAGGCCGTCCGGCGTGTTGGCGCGGTCGAGCAGGGGCGTGGTCGGGCGTTTGCGGGGAATCTCATGAAACGTCGTGGGCATCAGGCGAATCGTTATAGGTATAAAAGATGCGGCAGTTTACCTGATGCTTCGCCCCCTGCCCACGCGTTGGTCTTAACTTGGCCGATACGCTGTCAGCTACGCCGTTCGACGATGTAGCGGGCCAGATCGCGCAAGGGCTCGGCGGCCGCGTCAAACGGTCGCAGCGCGTGCAGGGCCTGGTCGCGCAGTTCCAGCGCGTAGGCCTTGGCCGCGTCAAGGCCGAGCAGCGCCGGGTAGGTCGGCTTGTCGCGAGCGATGTCAGCGCCCTGGCGCTTGCCGAGGGTTTCGGTATCGCTTTCGACGTCGAGAATGTCGTCCTGGACCTGAAACGCCAGGCCGATGGCTTGTGCATACGTTTGCAGCGCTTTGAGTTCGTCCTTCTCGGCGCGGCCGCTGGCCAGGGCGCCGAGTTTGACGCTGACTTCGATCAGCGCGCCGGTCTTGTGCCGGTGCATGTACTCAAGGGCTTTTTGATCGAGCTTGAGGCCAACCGAACCGAGGTCGATGGCTTGACCGCCGACCATGCCCGCCGGGCCTGCCGCGACGGCCAGTGCGCTGACCATCTGCAGGCGGATCTCGGCGTCAGCTTCGTTCAGGTGCGGGGCAAGCAGGGCGCTGAAGGCCAGGCTCTGCAAGCCGTCGCCAGCGAGGATGGCGCAGGCTTCATCGAATTTCTTGTGCGTGGTCGGCTGGCCGCGACGCAGATCGTCATCGTCCATGGCCGGCAAATCGTCGTGCACCAGAGAATACGCGTGGATCAGCTCCACCGCGCAGGCCGCACCGTTGGCTTGCTCGGCCTTGCCACCCAATGCTTCGCAGGCGGCATAGGCCAGCAGCGGGCGTACGCGTTTGCCGCCATTCATCACGCTATAGCGCATGGCTTCATAGAGGCGAGCGAGTTCAGGGCCTGGCGCGTTGAACAGGGTTTCCAGGGCCGCGTTGACCCGGGCCTGGCTGGTCGCAGAGTACGCTGCAATCATTCTGGCTGATCCGCGTCGAAGGGTTCCTCGGCCAACTCGCCATCACGCTCGAGCAGCACTTGAACCTTTTGCTCGGCCTGGGCCAGCGCCGCCTGGCAATCGCGAGTCAGACCGATGCCTTGCTCGAAAGCCGTCAGCGAGTCTTCCAGCGACAATTCGCCGTTCTCCAGACGCTCCACCAGTGTTTGCAGGTCAGCGAGAGATTGTTCGAAATCCAGTGCAGCTTTTTTGCGGGCCATGGCGGCTATTTCCGGTTGACGTTAAACCGGCGCGACACTAGCAGACATGGGGGTTATGGGCAAATGAGCAGGGCAGTTCTGCCACAGTGCCGGCGGCAACCGTTTCAACTGCGACGCATCCTTTGTAGCAGCTGGCGAAGCCTGGGCTCGGCTGCGCAGCAGTCGTAAAATAAGCGCTCGCGGAGTATCAGACATACGGTGCAAACAGGATTGACGACTGCTACGCAGCCGAGCCCAGGCTTCGCCAGCTGCTACGTGATTGTGGGACGGCTCAACTTAGCGACTTATTCGGCTCATTTTGTGAGCCGAATAACACCGCTATTCGGCTCACGTCCCTGAAAGTTTGTGATTCGCGCAGCAAACCCATATGTATCCGATTGTTAAAAATCCGCCAAATGGCTACTCTTCGCGCCTTCTACGACCCAATAGTCACGGGTCTTTTTGACGAAACGCAGTATTTGGATCTGTAACGCGCCGAGGATCGGGCGCAAGGTTTCGTTATGCATGGCAGGAGGCGTCACATGCGTTCACTTCTTTTGCTGCTGATGGGGCTGGTCTGCGCGAGCGCGGCCTTGGCCGAGCCTGCGGCCGTGCTGTCGGAGCCGGTCGGTGGCTGGCGCTTCAACGGCCTGCTCGACCGCAGCGAAAATCCTCAAGTCGCCTACCCCACGCCACCCATCGACCGGGGTGTGCAGCGCAATCGCACGATGATCGAAGGCCAACTCAAGGCCTTGGGCACTCAGCGCGGGCCGCACACGTTGGCGGTCAATGGCAATCCTTTGAATCTGTACACCGACGAGAAGGGGCGGTTTGCCCGGCCGTATGCGTTCGGCGCCGGTTCCAACAGCGTCGAAGTGCGCAGTGCCGACGGTCAGTCGCTCAAGCGCGTTCAATTCTATGAAGCCAACAACCTGCGCACCCCGGCACGGATTCGTGTGGTGTTGGGTTGGGATGATCCGAAAGCCGAACTCGACCTGCACATTGTCACCCCCGACGGTCAGCATGCGTTCTGGGCTCATCCGGCATTGACCAATGGCGGCGGCCTGGACCCGGACGGTGTCGACGGCCCCGGTCCGGAAATGTTCACCATGACCGCGCCGCTGCGTGGCACCTATCTGGTTTACGTGAACTATTGGGGCAACTTCGGCAACGGCGGCTATAACTTCGATGAGACCAGCAACCAGAACGAGGTGATTACCTCGCAGATCAACCTGGTGCTCAACGAAAACACCGTCGACGAAAAACGCGAGACCTTCATCGTGCCCCTGCGGGCCATCGGTGACCTGCTGCTGGTCAAGACTTTCAACTATTAAGCATCCCGCTCCACGGATGAATTGCTGAACTTTGGGAACATGAGCGTAAACATGAGCGAAAAGACTGTTTCCCCGGCCGCTGAAACGCCTGCTGCCAAAACTCCTCGCCGTTGGCCGGCGCTGCTGGTCGGGCTGTGCCTGGTGGCGGGCGTGGCGGGCGGTCTGGGCTGGTTCATGCACAAACCCAAGTTGCCGGTGGCGGCGCTGGCCAGTGACAAACTGGGTATGAGCCGGCCGGACGGCCTGCTCGAAACCCGCTCCTTGAGCCAATTGCCCAAGGACTTGCTGGCGGTGCCGTTCCTCAAGGAAACCCTGACCGAAGATTTCGTCTTCTATTACGAAGCGCATGCCGATCGCCTTGGTTTGATCGGCAGCCTGCGGCGGATCATCTACGAGCATGACCTCAAATTGCAGGACAGTCTGATCGAGCAACTGTTCGATCAACCGGCCGACGTGGCGCTGTGGCGCGGGGCGGATGGCCGGCTCAAGGATTTCCTGTTGGTGATGGATCGCGGCGGTCTGGCCAAGGTGCTGGAACCGCTGGCCAAAGTGGCGCTGGACGATGCGCAACTGACAACACTTGGCGAGGTGAAAGTCGGCACCGACGAGGTGGCGCTGTACCAGCTCACCTACAACAACAGCAAAGCGCTGGTGTTCGCCTCCCATGGCGACAAACTGGTGGTGCTGTCCAATCCCGCCAAACTCTATGACCCGGCCAATGGTCCGAGTGAAGAGCCGGGCAGTGTCTCGACCCTGGCGCTGGCGGCATTGCTCAATGGCGACAAACTGTTCCCGGAGGCGTTCGGCCTGCCACCGCGCGCACCGGAAGTGAAGCAACGCCTGTCGGTCAATTCCAGCGTCCTGGCCATGGGGTATCAGCGCTTCATCCCGAACTTCGCCGGCGTCCGTTTCGACATGGACGACAAGGGCTGGCACAGCTTCCTCGCCCTGGATGAACTGGAGGACCAGCCGGACTTCGACTTCAAGCCGATCTGGCAAGCCATGCCGATGGGCGCCAGTGCCTGCGTGGCTTTGCCGCTGGCTGCCGAACAACAGAAACCGCTGCTGGTGAAACTCGGCGCCGAAGAACCGGTGGCCGAGGCCCTGACCGAACATATGGCCGGCGCGGCGGGCCTGTGCTGGTACGCCGATTCTCGTCTCTACACACCGTTGCTGGTGGCCAGCCTGAACGACAAGGGCAGCGCTAAACTCGATGCGGACCTGGGCACTTTGTTCGGCTCGATGGTCGGTGCCTTTGAACCCAACGTTGAAGAACACGCCTTCCCGGTGGTCGAGAAACAGACCGACCAAACTCATCAATGGCTGCGTCAGGTCAGCTCCAACTTCGGTCCTTATAAAGCCAAGGAGGCGCAAGACCCGGAAGCGATCTCCGGCAAGGCTTTCATGAAAGTCAGCCTCGCGCGTCACGGCTCGACGCTGCTGTTCTCCCTCGACGACAAACTCGTCGACAAGGCCCTCGGCACCCTCGACAAGCGCTTCCCGCCGATGGCCGACGTGGTGCCCAAAGACCTGCTGATGCCGATGTACTTCGGTCCGGATTCCATGGCGCAACTGATGCAACAGGAAACCCTCGACAGCCTGCCGCAAGACATGGAGCCGGTGTTTTACAACGCCGCGCAAACCTACCTGATCCCGAAACTGCGCAAGCTCGGTGGTTATGGCAAGTACGCCCTGACCTTGCCTGAAGGCAGCGAGCCTGACGGCCACTGGCAATGGCTGCCGCTGGAGTGGAAAGCCCTGTGACCGCACTCATCCGAGGCCTCGGCTTGCTGGCGATGTTGCTGGGCAGTCGCGCCTTTGCCACTGAGGCGGCGCCGCTGGACCCGCAGCAGTCCCAGGTGTTTCGCGCCTGGTTTGTGCGCATCGCCCAGGAGCAACTGACCCAAGGCCCAAGCCCGCGCTGGTATCAGCAGGACTGTGCCGGGCTGGTGCGTTTCGCGGCCAACGAAGCGCTGAAAGTCCATGACGATAAATGGCTGCGCAGCAACGGCTTGTCCAATCGCTATCTGCCGCCAGAGCTGCAATTGAGCGAGGCCCAGCGCGGCCTCGCCCAGCAATGGCAGCAGGGCGGTGGCAAGGTCGGGCCGTACGTCAACGCGATCAAACTGATTCAGTTCAACAGTCATCTGGTGGGCCGTGACGTGGCGCAAGCCCGGCCCGGCGACCTGATGTTTTTCGATCAGGGCGACGACCAGCACCTGATGATCTGGATGGGCCGCTACATCGCCTATCACACCGGCACCACCACCCCCACTGACAACGGCATGCGTTCGGCAAGCCTGCAGCAACTCATGACATGGAAGGACACCCGATGGATACCCGACGCAGCCAACCCCAACTTCATCGGCGTCTATCGACTGAACTTTCTCTCCCAATGACCGGTGCCCGCATGCTGCGTTTTCTGCCTCTACTGTTGGTCTTAGTGCTGCCTTTTTCGGCGGTCAATGCCGAAGACACCGTCGAGCCGAGCGGCTATACGCCGGTGGCCGGCGAAAGCTTTTTCCTGCTGGCCGACAGCAGTTTCGCCAGTGACGAACAGGCCATGGTGCGCCTCGAAGCGCCGGGTCGCGATTACCGTCGGTTCCGCATGGAGCCTTATGGCGGCGCCGACATTCGCGTGTACCGCATCGACAAACCGCTGGATTTTCTCAAGCGCCAGAAGAACCTGCACCGCGTGGTCAGCGACGGCCAGTTCAAGGGTGAAGGCCTGTCGAATACCCTCGCGTACCTGTGGGACAACTGGTACCGAAAATCCCGTCGCGTGATGCAGCGGGCGTTCTCCTACGAGTCGCGTCAACAGGTCACCGAGGAAGTGCCGGAACTGAAGATGGGCAATGCGATGTCGGCGCCAACGCCCTACGACGCTCAGCCACAATTCGCCCTGATCCCGGGCCTGCCGGTGGTCAGTCAATTCCGCTATCCGCTGTGGCAAGCCAAACCGATCCAGCCACCGACCGGGGTGAACCTGGCCGGCTCTTCCAGTGAGTTCGTCAGCGTTGCACCGGGCAATGTGTACATCCCGTTGGGCAACCTGAAACCGGGTCTGTATCTGGTGGAAGCGTTGATCGGCAAATACCGTGCGACGACCATGGTGTTTGTCTCGAACACCGTGGCCGTGAGCAAGATTGCCGGTGATGAACTGCTGGTCTGGGCCGCGCGCAAACACGAAGGCAGTTCGGTGCCCAAGGTCAATGTGCTGTGGACCGATGGCCTCGGCGTAATGAGCAGCGGCGCCACCGATGCCGATGGTTTGCTGCGTCTGAAACACGTCAGTCCCGAGCGTTCGTTCGTGATTGGCGAGGACGAAGAGGGCGGGGTGTTTGTCTCCGAGAACTTCTACTACGACAGCGAAATCTACGACACCAAACTCTATGCATTCACCGACCGGCCGCTGTATCGGCCGGGGGATTGGGTGTCGCTGAAAATCGTCGGGCGCGAGTTCAAGAATGCCCGGGATTCAGTGGCGCCGAGCGCTGCCGACGTCAACGTGACCGTTCTCGATGCCACTGGCACGGCGCTGCAATCGCTGGCGCTGAAACTCGATTCCAAGTCCGGCACGCAAGGTCGCTTCCAGTTGCCGGACAACGCGGTGGCGGGCGGTTATGAGCTGCGTTTCAGCTACAAGGATCAGGCTTACAGCAGCGCGTTCCGGGTCGCCGAATACATCAAGCCGCACTTCGAAATCTCGTTGAACCTGGCCAAACAGGATTACCGCACCGGCGAACCGGTCAAGGGCAGCCTGGTGTTGTTGTACCCGGACGGCAAACCGGTGGCCAATGCCAAATTGAGCCTCAGCCTGCGTGCCCAGCAATTGTCGATGGTCGACAACGAGCTGCAATACCTCGGGCAATTCCCGGTTGAGTTGACCAGCACCGAACTGACCACTGACGCCAAGGGCAACGCGACCCTCGACCTGCCGGCCGCCGAGAAGCCGAGCCGCTACATGCTCACCGTTTTCGCCAGCGATGGCGCTGCGTATCGGGTCAAGACCACCAAGGAAATCCTCATCGACCGTGGTGCGGCAAGTTTCAGCCTGAGTGCGCCGCGTCGCTTCAGCGCGGTAGGCGACAAGGTTGCTTTCAGCTACGTCAATGAAGGCGCCAACGAGCAGAGCAAAGCGGTGACGCCGAGCAGCTACAGCTGGGTGCGTCTGGAGGACCAGACCACTGGCGAGGGCAAACTCGCGGCCACCGATAAAAGCTTCACTCTGGCCTTCGACCGTCCGGGCACTTACAACCTGACGTTGAAGGATGAGCATGGCCGCGTGATTGGCGCGACCGGTCATTCGGTCACCGGCGACGGCGTCAAAGCCGTGCCGGGCACCGTGGAAATCGTCCTCGATAAACCCGAGTACAAGGCCGGCGACGAAGCCCTGGCATTGATCACGTTCCCGGAGCCGATCAGCGATGCGCTGCTGTCACTGGAGCGCGACAAGGTCGAGGCCACGGCGTTGCTGTCCAAGGGCGGTGACTGGCTGAAGATGGAAAAACTCAGCGACACCCAGTACCGCGCGCGCATCCCGGTGAAGGATAGTTTTGCGCCGAACCTGACCTTCTCCGTGCTGTACACCAAGGGCGGCCAGTACAGCTTCCAGAACGCCGGCATCAAAGTGATTGCACCGCAAATCGACGTGGCCATCGCCACCGATAAAGAGACGTATCAGCCCGGCGATACCGTGTCGGTCGACCTGACCACGCAGTTCGCCGGCAAGCCGATTCCGGCGCACCTGACCGTCAGCGTGGTCGACGAAATGGTCTACGCGCTGCAACCGGAAGTCGCGCCGACCATCGACCAGTTCTTCTATCACCCGCGTCGTAACAACGTGCGTACCAGCGCCAGCCTGTCGTTCATCAGCTACGACGTTGCACTGCCGGGCAGCCCGGGCGCACCGGGCAAAGCCAACCGCAGTGAGCGCGGGGTGAAAGTGCTGGAGCGGCCGCGTCGTGAAGACGTCGATACCGCCGCGTGGCAGCCAGAATTGGTGACCGATGCCAACGGCAAAACCCGCTTCACCTTCAAGATGCCGGACTCGCTGACTCGCTGGCGCATTACCGCCCGGGCCATCGCCGATGACGGTCAGGTCGGGCAGAAGAAACAGTTCGTGCGCTCGGAAAAACTGCTGTATCTGAAGTGGAGCGGCCCGACCAAATTCCGTAGCGGCGACCAGCCTTCGCTCGGTGTTTTCGCCTTCAGTCAGGCAGAAAAGCCGGTCAAGGCTGAGCTGGTGATTCACTTCGCGGGCACCGAACAACGCGTGCCGGTGACGCTGAACAACGGCATCAACTACATCGCACTGCCCGCGTTCGCCTTGGCTAACAGTGAGTGGACCGCTGAGTTGGTACAGGACGGCAAAACCGCCGACGCTTTGGCTGTGCGTCTGACCGCGACCGGCGAAGGTTGGCAGGTCACACAAAGCCAAAGCCTGGACGTGGCCAGTGGCGATACGCCGCTGACATTGCCGGCAGACGCCAGCGACATTCGCCTGCGTCTGGATGACAGCCCGCAAGCGCTGTTCCGTTCGGCGCTGGATGATCTGTTGAGCTACCCGTACGGTGGCGTCGAACAGACGGCCAGCCAGTTGTTGCCGCTGAGCATCGCTTACCCGACCTTGTCGTCGAATCCGCAAATCCGTGATCGCTTGCGTTTGATCATGCAGAACAGCCGTCTGCGTCTGGTGCAAATGGCCGGGCCATCCGCGAGCTTCACCTGGTGGGGCATGGACGGTGAGCCGGATGCGTTCCTGACGGCGTACGCTTACTACGCCGACTGGCACGCCAGCAAGGTGCTGGAATTGAGCCTGCCGCCGGAGCATTGGCAGCGGGTGCTGGAGGTCTATGCCAAGCAAGCCAAGAACACGCCGCTGTTGCAGCGCGCGCTGATCCTGTCGTTCGCCAAACAAATGCAATTGCCGGTGAACACCTTGCTCAGCGGCTTGATGGACGATCTGGCGAAAGCCGGCGAGGGCAATGCCGCCAACCTGATGGAGGGCGGCGAAGACAGCCTCGTCATGAGTGATCCGGATTCGGCGCTGGGCCTGGCCGCAGCACGTACCTTGACCGCCTCGTTGGCCAAGCAGTCGAAGGTCGCTCTGCCGGACGCGTTCAATCGGCAGCTGGCGGCTGCGCAGCAACGGTTGGCGGTCAGTTCCCAGCCATTTGCCGAAGCGCTGAACCTGTCGCTGCAAGCCTTCGATCAGGCTCACGCGGCAGCACTGTTGCAACGTTTGCTGCCACAGCAATCGACGCTGGAGCGCGCCCTGGCGCTGACCTGGTTGCAACGCAGCATCGAGCAGGCTTCGCCGACCATCGCCCTGGCACCGGGCGAAGGCTGGAAGAAAAACTACGGTGATACCGGTGAGATGTACTGGACGTGGCAGGGCGCTACGCCTGTGCCGGCGGTGTTGTCGTTGAGTGGGGAGCAAGAGCGTCCCTTGCGTGCCGCGCTGAGCTTCCAGACCAGGCAACCTGCGGTTGATCCGATGGCCGTGACCATCACCCGTCGCCTGTCGCGTCTGGTGCCGGGTGACGAAGCCTTCACCTTCAAACTCGAAGCGGTCGGCTCCCAGCCGTTGTCCAGCGACAGTCTGTACCTGGACGAAGTCATCGTTACCAGCAAAGCCGCCAAACCGCTGCGGTACGGCATGGTCGAAGTGCCGTTGCCGCCGGGCGCCGATGTCGAGCGCACGACGTGGGGCATCAAGCTGATGGGCAAGGCGGGTACCGAACCGACTTCGCTGGAAAAAGCACGTTTTGAACCGGGGCAAATGGCCTATGCCATTCCGGTGGATGCCTTGAGCGGTGAGTTGCGCCTGCGGCATCTGGTGCGTTTCTCGCAGAAAGGCCAGTTCAACCTTCCGCCGGTACGTTTCACTCAGGTCTATGCGCCGCAACACCAAGCGCAGGAACAGAAGCCGGCCCTGGGCCAGGTCACGGTCAACTGACATGACCCGACCTCTGGTCTGGTTACTGCTGTGTTTGATCCCTGCGCTGGCGACAGCGCAGGACGAACCATTGCGGCTGGGCTTTAACGGTGAATTGCTGTCGCTGAGCCGGACTCAGGTGATCGCCCGCGAGCCCATGCCCGCTGATTTTCAGGCGCCGCTGGGCAGTCTGTGGAAGTTGTTCGTTTATGGTTGGCTGGTGGATACCGACGCCCATGAATCGCCTTATGAGTGTCGCGGCCAGTCGAAGGACGAAGTTTATTGCTGCACGGCCGGCGGAAAAATTGAGCGCGATCAGGCGTTGGTCAAATCCTGCGGCTTGTACTTTGAGCCGGCGCGTCTGGGCATTGTTTCTGCTGATTGGCGCCAGTATTGGCAAAACCGACAGGCACCGGAGTGGCTACTGGACTTGCCATCGTTAAAGCCTTCCACGCGAGTTTCCGTCGCTGAATTGCTCAAGGTGCTGGCCGTGATGCCGGCGCAGGATCAGGCGCGGCGAGTGTTGCTGGACGTGGTGCTCAATGCCGCTGATGGCAATGTCGTGGGGGAACTCGGGGGCCGCTTGCGGGTGAAAACCTGGAGCTGGTTGGGCGATCAGGACCCGTCGTCGCGTCAGGGCGGGTTTGCCGGTTGGACCGCTGCTGGCGCGCCGATCTGGGCCGGTGGGCGCGGGACCAGTCAAATGGTGCTGCGCCATTACGGTCAGGCGTTGTCGTCGGTGTTGCCGGTTGATTGGCCCCTGGAGGCGGGGCGCTGCGTTGAAGTCGGGCTATTTTCTCGTTATCCGATCGGGCGCGTTCTGGCGGGTGATCGTGTTGTTGATTCGGGGCCATTGCAGGGCGACTATCGCGTTGAATTCAGCAACGGCAACCAACTCGATATTCACAGCGACGGCGAACTGTTTCTGCTCAAGGACAAGCTCGTCGCCCGTCTGGATCGTGAAGAATACGTCGCCCGTGTCCTCCAGCGCGAAGCCAAACCCGAGCCCGCCGAAGCCGCCAAAGCCCTGGCCATCGCCATCCGCACTTACCTGCTGCAAAACGCCACGCGCCACGGCGACTGCCTGAGCATCGACGACAGCAGCAGCCGTCAACGCGTCGCCCCGCGCCCGGCCACCATCGAGTCACGCCAAATCGCCGCCTGGACCAGTGATCTGGTGCTCGCTGGCAGCACAGTCACCTATCACTCCGACCAACCCGGCCCGGACAAACTCTCCTGGACACACGCCGTCGAACAAGCCAACGCCGGCCAACGCTTCGACGCCATTTTGCTGCACGCCTACCCACGCGCCAGTCTCAGCCGCTGGGACAACCCCGTCGCCTCCTGCGAAGCGCTGCCCGCCGCGCAAGACTGGCTGCAAAAGCAGCGTCGCGGCTGGCGCCTGCGCCTCGAAAGCGAAGTCGGCTACAACGAAGTCAGCACCTTCGCCGTCTGTCGCCTGGCCTTCGGCCGGCCCTATGTCGACCGCGAACGCCAGCGCATTTACGTGCGCGGCGTGCTGTCGCTGCAAGACCGCCTCGACCTGACTCACGAATACCTGCACCTGGCCTTCGAAGCACACCCCAACGGCCAGGATGAAACCTACATCGAAGGGCTCGCCCGCCACCTCTTGCTGGAATAGGCCATGAAACTCCGTTATCCACAGGTCCTCCTGTTCCTTTGTTCTTTTGGCGTACTGCCGACGATTTTCGCGGCCGCCGTCAACCTTGACACTCCCGTCGGAGGTTGGCGCACAGGCGCGGTTGAAGGCGAAGGCGAAAACTTCCGCCAGGCCGTTAACTATCCCGCTTCATCGGTGAACACCCCTGTAGGCCAGGCCAACACCGCGCGCATCAGCGGCCAGATCAAAGCCACGCCCAAGTCTGCGGAGCCTGGCCGATTGATCGTCAATGGCGTGAGCATGCCGCTGAAAATCGACCCGACGGGCCGCTTCGATCGCCCGTTCTCGTTTCCGAACGGCAGCAACAGCGTTGAAGTGCGCAGCCCTGATGGGCAGCAGCGGCATCGCACGCAGTTTCTCAATGCCAGTGGTGGTGCCACGCCGGCCAAGTTGCGGGTGTTGTTGTCGTGGGACAGTGACGGCACAGACCTCGACTTGCACCTCATCACCCCGGATGGCGCCCACATCTGGTACGGCGACCGAGTCGCACCCAACGGCGCGGCACTCGATATCGACGTAACCACCGGCTACGGCCCGGAGATCTTTGCCATGCCGGCACCGATCAAGGGGCAGTATTTGGTGTATGTGAATTATTTTGGCGGTGGGTATAGCAGCGATGAGGAAGGACAGGAGGATGCGGTTCAGCCGCTGACGACGGCG
The DNA here is from genome assembly GCF_002000165.1 of Pseudomonas sp. C9. Taxonomy (NCBI): domain Bacteria; kingdom Pseudomonadati; phylum Pseudomonadota; class Gammaproteobacteria; order Pseudomonadales; family Pseudomonadaceae; genus Pseudomonas; species Pseudomonas sp. C9. Next base: position 3,302,397 of record NZ_MPAK01000001.1, read on the forward strand.
CAGGTGACGGTGATTACCGAGGAGGGCACGCCGAGCGAGAAGATGGAGACGTTTGTGGTGCCGATGCGGGCGGTGGGGGAGTTGACGTTGGTGAAGTCGTTTAGTTATCCGTGATTCTGAATTGGGCAGCAGCGTGCTGCCTAATTGCGCGAAGGTGGTCTTCTTAAAATGCAGGCATTAAAAAGCCGGCTTGTGGTTAGCTTTTTATGTAGTTAAGTAATTGAAAATTAATAAATTATAGTTTTAATAAAACCTATTGTTCCCCCATTTGTTCCCCCACTTTTTGACGATTTCTTTTGATTTTTTTCTGGTAAAGACCGGCTTTTTTGGTCGGTTTTTTTTGTTTGGTTGTTGCCCGATTTGAGCTTTGATCGAGCATCGAGAAAACGGTCGAGGAGGTCGAATTGAGAGACGTGCTTTCGTGCTTAACTCGAGTTTTGCAATCCGCCTCTGACGGAGCCGTAAGGTCAAGGTTTTGGAAATGAGAATCATCCCGAGACCGAGTTTTTCTATAAGTGTAGGGGGATTTACTGACCAATCGTCGAGGAGACGGGGATTTGTGCGGCGTGAAGGCGCTTTGCCTTTACCTTGCTCCGAGTGCTGGATATTGTGACATCCATCAAACTTCAGGCAGACCGCTGTTTCCCAAGGATGGCATCTTGAGCGCACCGAGAAATCGGCAGCGCCCCTACAAAGCCTCTCTTGTTATCGCGGCCAGCTGAAGCTGAGCATCGGCATTGCCATGCCCAGAAAAAATCATTAGGCAGTTGCCCCGAAAAATTAGCGGTGATCGACGTGAACTCAGGCCCTGAATCATTGGCTATCCAACGATATGAACTTGTTCTGCAATGGATACTAGAACTGGTCCCCGCAGACGGGACGGCCGTTGGCAACAAGTCACTCAGGGACCGGATCGATCGGCGAGCTGAGCTTCAGAATTTTGCCGTCTCTGAGGAAGAGTACTGGAGCCTGCGCGACGAGCTCATTACCAAGGGACTGCTCAATAAAGGCGGCGGCCGGGGTGGGTCGGTTTATCGGTTCGATGCCGAGTCCAATGGGCGTTCAAAGTCCATTGATTCAGCGCCTCTTACCGATTGGGATGACCTTGATACACCCCCAAGCGAGATACCGGAAAGCCTGGAGAAGCTGAGAAGCAGGCTTCTCGACCTCAGCGCCCGCAATCGGCTGCTGAACTTTTCACATGCGCGCTCCAAACGTTTCGTACGGATTATTGATGAGTTGCCGGATCACCTGTTCGATACCTTGGCAGATGAAAAATCCATGCGGTTTGCTGCTGTGCCTGAACCAACGGAAAGGCAGCTTCTTACCCATGGCTTTTTAAAGCTGGACGAAAAGACAGGCACAGTTGTTGAGTTAAAGAAACAGCCTACGGCAGACGTCTGGGCGCAGATCTTGGGTATGGCGACCGGCTATGAGCTACCACTGCCTCCTGCAAGCGGGCAAACCGGTAAGCATTCTGACGACGCGATTCAAACGCTCTATTACCCCGCGGAGATGGAGTCGCGGCTACAGATTTTGTATACCCAGTCACGATCGGCTCTCGAGGAAACGGGCGCGAACATTCTTTATCTTGCGCTCGGGTTCCTGGAGTGGGATGACTCGGTCGCAGGTAAAGACAGCAGCCGCCTGGCGCCGCTGATGTTGGTGCCAGTAAACCTGGAGAAAGGTAAGCTCAATCCTCAAACCGCGACATTCGAATACCGCGTACATCCTACTGGAGAAGACATTCTTACCAACCTGTCATTGCGGGAAAAGCTTCGTGTTGATTTTGGTATCGCACTTCCGCGGATCACCGACGACAGCACTCCTGAGGAATACTTCGAACGCATTGTTGAAACGGTGCTGAAGGTCAAGCCTGACTGGAAAGTTCATCGTTATGCCTCGCTTGGCTTGTTCGAGTTTGGCAAGTTGATGATGTATCTCGACCTTGATCCAGGCCGTTGGAAAGACCAATCATTGCTGGATCATGGTCTGGTTAAACGGCTTACGGGAATGGACGGTTTGCCGGCCGATTCGTCAGGAAAACAAGGCGCATTTTGTGTCGAGCATTCAATCGACGACATTGATCAGGTTCACCTGCAGTTTCCTCTAATAGATGACGCTGACAGTTCTCAGCACAGCGCATTGATAGACGTGATTCGCGGGGATGACCTTGTGATCGAGGGGCCGCCCGGTACCGGTAAGTCTCAGACCATCACCAACATGATTGCTGCGGCGCTGGCCCAAGGCAAAAAAGTGTTGTTCGTTGCGGAGAAGCGCGCAGCGCTTGAGGTGGTCAAGACTCGACTGACAAGAGCAGGTTTGGGCGATTTTTGTCTGGAGTTGCATAGCCATAAGAGTCAAAAGAGCGCTGTTATCGACAGCATCCGGCAGCGGATTCAGAACAGCGGTGGCTTTCGCTCGCCCAAGCAGCTGACGGATCTGATTGCCAACTATGAGCGATTGAAGCAGCAACTCAACAAGCACGTGCATCACTTGCATGCCCAGTTCGAAGAGTCGGGGATGAGTGTTCACGAGGTGCTAATGCAGGCAACCCGTTTGCGTGAGGCATTGTCGATTAAACCTGCCGATCTGCATCCGCAGTCGGAGGCGCGAATCGATAAAACGCATTTGCAGGAGCAGGCCGGCTTTTATGCACACATCTATCGCAAGACGGCTGAGGAAGCTGGTCACACTGGCAAACTTGAAACGCACCCGTGGTTTGGTAGCACAAAAACTCGCGTGACTGGTGCTGAGCGCTCCGCACTTCTAGAACATCTCTCTCTGGCTCAGCAGGCGCTGAATCGTCTCGCTGCTCTTCGTCCTCAATTAGCAGAACAGCTACAGGTATCTGTTCTGGAAACCTACAGCCCAGATCAGTTGCGAGGCTTAGCAGCTTCAATTCCGGTACTTGCATTACCTAAAGGTGATGAGGACTGGGATCTGTTGGGACGACTGGATATCGAGTCCTGTGAGGCACTGAAATTGTGGCTGCAAGGTATGGACTCCTTGTTGGACGAGCAAGGCGTACTAGCTCGATCGTTGCGCGCGGATGTTATTGGCTCTGGGCAAGCGATAGCCTCTATCAAAAAAGCCTGCGCGGCAATACGTCTGCATAACGGTGATGAGGCCCTATCCCTCAACGCCTTGCTGGATGTGATCGAAGAGGCTGAGGAGTTACTGGAACTGGCCCCACGTGTTCAAGTGCTAATTCGGCTGTTAGCGGAAGGGGCTGCGGTTCAAGGCTTACGAAGCGATTTTATCGGTATTGAGCAAGTTGTGCTCTTTCTGCAAATGCTCGCGGCGATGCCTGAGGATTTGGCATCTCTTCGCCATAAACGCTTCGAAGACGAGACCTTGGACAGTTTGCTCGTAGAGTTGGACAACGACATTCCGGTCATCAGGCAGTTGCAGGAGCAGGCTGCGAACCATTTCACTCTGGATCGATTGCCTAGTCATACGCGACTGGAAGACTTGAATCGGGTTTTGGCAGATAAATCACTTTTTCGCTGGTTCAAGGGACAATGGCGCTCTGCTAAAGCCGAGATCTTGGCTATGGCGCGACCAGGGCTCAAGCTGAACCAGCTTCTGGCGGTCTTGCCAGATGTCATAGCTTATCTGAAAAGACACAGTGAACTGAGTGAAAGCAAAGTGCTCACCGAGAAGCTGGGTGAACACTTCCAAGGGCTTGATACTCCGATCGACGCACTCAAGCGCTTGCGGGGTTGGTACAAGTTCCTGCGTACAGAATGCGGACGTGGATTCGGTGCAAAAGTATGGGTTGCGGAGTACCTGCTTAAGACAGATGGGGCGCTACTGGCCGGCATTTCGAGCGATAGCGCAGAGCTCGAGCCCTACCTATTGGATGTTCTGGAGCATCGACTGGACCTGGAAGAGCTGTTGCCCTTTGACAGTCATGATTTGCGTTCGGAAGATTTGCTCGCTCCAGAGGGTCTGTATGCTCGCCTTATCAACGACATCGGAACCGCGCTGCGCTCGTTGTTACCCGTAATCAGCGAAGAGAAGCCCACGATGGGGCAAATACTGCTGCTGATTCAGTCGGTGGAAAGCTGGCAAGCCCGTTCGGCAGCACTGCAAAGCGACTCTGTGCTACAAACCTGCTTGCTGGGTGAAGAGCTTCCTCGAATAGACAATCTTTCAGCGGCCCGACCTCGTTTGACGACCTGGCGGCATACCGTTGCCTTCGTTCAGCCCATTTTGGCGTTGCCGATTCGGGATATTCTTATTCCACAGTTGACGGCGTGCATGCCCAAAGAAGCCGAGTCGCTGATTCTCCATTGGCATCAACAAGGTGCTGCACTCGCTCTAGCTGTAGAGGCCTGGGAGCAGTCCTTGGAAGCGTTTTTCCAAGGTGCTGCGGTTATTTCCGGTCAGTGGTGGCAGTCCATTGAGAAAGCAGATTTCGAGCCCATGGCCAGCCGTCTGACCTGGGCCGCTCAGAACCCCGATCTGCTCGACCATTGGTTCGAGTACCGCCGTTTGCGTTCGCACTTGGTTGAGCTGGGGTTCGAAACTGTCGTCGAAGCAATCGAAACGCAGAACCTGGTTTCTGAACGCTGCATCGATGCCTGTCTGCTCGGGCTTCTTGACAGCTGGGCCTTGCAAATCCTTGAGCTTGATCCCGCGCTGGGGCAGTTTTCGGGCAAAGAGCAGGAGGCCATTCGCGCTCGGTTCGCTGATATCGATGAGCAGCTCAAGCATCTTCAACGTGAGCAAGTTTCGTCACGTATCAGTCAGAACAAAATTCCTGTTGGAAATAGTCATGGTGCGGTCAGAGACTTTACACAATTGGCCTTGCTGCAGCGCGAGGCTGAGAAAAAGACACGGCATGTCCCGATCCGTAGCCTGATGAACCGTGCAGCCGAAGCGCTGCAAGGCCTCAAACCCTGCTTCATGATGTCGCCAATGGCTGTCGCTCAATACTTGCCGGCAGGGCACGTCGAGTTCGATTTGGTCGTAATGGATGAAGCATCCCAAATGCGCCCGGAAGAAGCATTGGGTAGCATCGCACGGGGTAAACAGCTAGTGGTCGTGGGTGACCCGAAACAGCTGCCGCCGACGAACTTCTTTTCCCGCAATGGTGGCGATTCGGATACCGATGAAGCTGATGTTTCATTGGCCGAGGACTCGGAAAGCATTTTGGAAGCCGCCATGCCGCTGTTCAAACTGCGACGTCTGCGTTGGCACTACCGTTCCCGTCACGAGAGCCTGATTGCCTTCTCGAACAAAGCCTTCTATGAAAGCAATCTGGTGGTGTACCCATCTCCGCACCGTGAGTCCGCAGAGTTCGGTGTCAAGTTTGTCAGAGTGCCCCGCGGGCGGTTTGTCGAACAACGCAACATTGAAGAGGCCGAGGTTGTCGCCAAGGCCATTGAGCACCATGTAATTCACCGCCCCGATGAGTCGCTAGGTGTGGTGGCCATGAACGTCAAACAGGCTGATCAGATCGAGCGAATGCTTGAGCAACTGGCCAAACAAAGCCCACAGCTACAAGTCGCATTGGACCGTAATCAAAGTCAGGATGAGCCGCTGTTCATCAAGAACCTGGAAAACGTCCAGGGTGACGAGCGAGATGTTATTTACATCTCCGGCACCTACGGCCCTATGGAAGTGGGCGGTACTGTTCCTCAGCGTTTTGGCCCGATTAACGGTGCCAGTGGATGGCGACGTTTGAACGTGCTGTATACCCGCTCCAAGAAGCGCATGCAGGTGTTCTCCTCGTTTAGCTCGACTGATGTAGTGGTGACCGGTACTTCCAGCAGAGGCGTGCAAGCACTGCGTGATTTTCTGCATTTCGCTGAGTCCGGCCGCATGCCGCACATCAAAGAGTCTGAACGTGCTCCCGACAGTGATTTCGAGTTGGCTGTTATTGAGATGCTGTCTCGTCATGGCTATCAATGCGAGCCCCAGGTTGGTGTTGCTGGTTTCTTCATTGATCTGGCGGTACGTGATCCAGGGCAGCCCGGTCGCTACCTGATGGGGATTGAATGCGACGGTGCGGCATATCATTCGGCCAAGTCAGCGCGTGACCGTGATCGTCTGCGTCAAAGCGTGTTGGAGCAATTGGGCTGGAATATTCGCCGCATTTGGTCGGTTGACTGGTTCCGTAATGCCCGTGTGCAAATCGAACCCATCCTTCAGGAGCTTGCGCGGTTGCGAACCGAGCCAGCTGTAGAGGTCGAGGGGGGGAGTACGGAATCTGAAGAGGTTTCGATCCAGCAAGTGGCAGATGAGCAGAGCGAGCACGCTGAGCGTATTACCCTTGAGGGTAACTATAGCCTGCGAGAGAAGTTGGTCTGGCTTGAAGAGAATGTGATCCGGCCGAATTTGCCAGAGGTTCCTGTTAACCAGCGGTTATTGAGGCCCGCGATGTTGGAAGCATTGCTTGAGTTTCTTCCTGCAGACCGTATCGAATTTCAGCAGATGATTCCTGGGTATTTGCGTAATGGTACCCATGGTGCGGAAGGGCGGTATATCGACGATGTATTGCTTGTGATTGGCGAGCAGTGAGTCAGCGCCTAACAGTGGATGTTCAAGCTGTATCAAGGAATGTTAATGGGATTCTATATTCGTAAGAGCGTCAGAGTAGGGCTGTTTCGTTTCAATCTGTCCCAGCAGGGTGTGGGCGTTTCGGTGGGATTGAAAGGCCTACGCATCGGGACCGGGCCTCGAGGCAATTACGTTCATATGGGGCGGGGAGGCCTGTACTACCGGGCTACCGTACCAAGGACCAACGATAAGCCGCCTTTTTTGCCTCACGTTGAAACTACGGTAATACCTGAGGGCACTCACGCCCCTTTAGTCGAGATCGAGTCCGCGGATGCTTCGCAAATCGTGGATTCATCCTCACGTGATTTGCTCGATGAAATGAATGCGAAGCAGGCAAGATGGCGGCTTTGGCCATGGGTTGGTGTCCTAGGAATCCTCGTAGTATTTCTTGGCCTGCGTAATGGTTGGTCCATTGGGACTATGTGGGGTGCGCTTATCCTCGGTTCAGTCCTAACAATTGCCTCTGCAGTACGCGATACGATGGCTAAGACGGTTGTACTGTTTTACGATTTTGACGCCGAGATGGAAGAAGCTTACGAAGCACTGCACAGCAGTGGCCAGCAGGTTTCGGCAGCAGATGCGGCCTGGCATATCGAGGCCGAAGGCGCCGTTCATGATCGTAAGTATCACGCTGGTGCGAGCAATCTTGTACGTCGGAAAAAAACGACTATTGCTCGGTCTTCACCACCTTATGTAAAAACCAATATAGAAACTATCTCCATGGTTGTTGGGCGTCAAACGCTGCATTTCTTCCCTGATCGTGTATTGATTTATGACGAGAAAAGTGTGGGCGCGGTTAGCTATCGAGAGCTGCAGTTGCAGGTCAATGCGAAGCGGTTTATTGAAAGTGCTTCGCTTCCCAGGGATGCCACGGTAGTCGACAGGACGTGGCAATTTGTTAACAAGAAGGGTGGCCCTGATCGTAGATTCAAAAACAATCGTGAACTCCCTGTTTGTCTTTACGATGAATTGAAGTTGTCTAGCACCACGGGTCTGAATGAGGTCGTACAAATCTCGCGAAATGGTGTGGGAGAGGCTTTTGCCAAGGCTATTCTCGACCTTGCACGGGTTATGCCTTCTGAGCGAGTAAGCTGAGGCAACCTAGTTCCTCGTATTCGTGCCCGAGTTTCACGCATGTATGGAATGTTGATTTGGTCAGTAGCTCGCTAACTAATTCAGCATCTACCAGCGATTGTTGCGTGGTCGGAGTTTCGACGGCGAAATCCAGTTTTATCATAAAAAATTTCATCAAGGACTCACAGCTTGCCTATCAAAACGGACGTCTGGACCGTCGGCCTTACACCCAATAAGCTTCGCCAAAGCCGATTGGCCAGTGAGCAGCTACTGGAAGAAATGATCATCAGCTCCCCAAGCATTCTCTCGGATGAGTGGATGCTGATAGGTAGGCAAGAAAGCACTGGTATGGGGGGGCGCATTGATCTATTGGCCATTGCTCCTGATGGAAATCTGGTACTAATTGAGCTCAAACGAGACCGCACGCCCCGTGAAGTCGTTGCTCAGACCCTCGATTACGCCGTGTGGGTCGAGAGTCTCCGTGAGAACGAAATCGCGGCGATTTACCAACGGTTCCGCCCCGGAAGCAGCTTGTATGCAGATTTTTTAGCGCGCTTTGGTCGTGTGCTAGACGACGATGATTTGAATAAAAGCCACCAACTGATCATCGTCGCCACAGAGTTGGATGTCAGCAGCGAGCGAATCGTTGAGTACCTCAGCAAGCGAGATATTCCGATCAACGTGCTCTGTTTTCAAATTTTCCAGGTGGGCGATCAACAGCTACTGAGTCGATCCTGGTTACTCGATCCTGTTCAGACTCAAGTGAACGCCGCGTCGACGAGCGAAGGGCATAGCGAGCCTTGGAACGGCGAGTTCTACTGTTCGTTCGGCGATTCTGCCTCGCGCTCATGGGCCGATGCTGTGGAGTTCGGTTTTATTTCCGGCGGTGGAGGCGCGTGGTACAGCAAGACCCTGCAGCTCCTGTCTCCGGGAGATCGGATCTGGGTAAACATTCCGCAGCAAGGCTATGTCGGCGTAGGACGCGTTCTTGGCACGTCCACACCTGCGAACGAGTTCACAGTGATGCAAGACGGCGAGGAGCGGCCGGTGCTAGAGGTCGCAACGCGCGCCAACTATCATGCAGAATTTGCTGACGATCCGGAGCGCTGCGACTATTTTGTTCCGATCCAATGGCTGCAAAGCGTGCCGGTGAGCCAGGCAGTACGAGAGATTGGGATGTTTGGGAATCAGAATACGGTTTGCCGTCCGACTACGCCGAAGTGGCGGTGGACGATTGAGCGATTAAAGCAGCGATTTCCGCGTTTCGATGAAGTGGCAGCTACTGAGGTCGCGAGCGTTCCTGGCAGTTGATAAATTGGGCAGCAGCCTGCTGCCCAATTACTTGTTCAGTAGCACCTACAGTCAGTATCTCTTTTAGTCTGGAGAAAGTCCCACCTGCGGTGGGACATGCGATTATTGGTCTGCCAGCTTAAGTAAATCGAAAACCACTCTGGCAAATTTACTGGCCTTAGCAGGGTCAGAGAGCAGTTGCATCATCTGGTTCTGGTGGGCATCGCCACTGTCCATAATCGCGTCATCAACCGCATTGGCGAAGTTTCCAAGCAATGCCTGTTCGGGAGTATTGTTTGCCAGTTGTTGCATAACTAACTGGTTTTCACTGACCTTGTCACGGATGGTATAGGCGTAATTTACCATGTCTTTTTCAGTCAGTTGGTCCGTCACAAACAGCTCATTGAGCCGTTCTAATATCTGTGAAAGCAGCTCTTCCTTTTTGTCCTTCGCAGCCGCTGATCCAAGCCCCTCACCTGGCACGAGCTTATAGTCGGGCGAGTCTTCTTTTAGCTTCAGATCTTGCTGGCGTATTTTCGAAACGCGGTAGTGGCTGAGCACGACACCAGTGAGGTCAATATCATCCTCATCCACAGCGGCTTCACGCAGCATTGGGCTTAGATTGCGTGCGTATAGGCTGAGCTTTTCCAGCTGCTTATCATCGTAATCGACGATCTGCGACATGAATTCATAGAAACGCACAAAGGTGCCCAGATCCTTTTTGAAGATGTCCAGGGCGTCCTTGGCTTGCTTGCATTCCTTCAGGTCGTTTTCAGCGTTGGCGATCAACACTGCATCCTGAGTCTTTTTGATTCTCTCAAATATGTCTTTCGATTGTGCGTAGGCATCAACCGCCAACTTGTAGCGTTTCGTCCAGCGTTCGACCGCAGGCTTGCAAATGTTGGCAATCGCCGCATTGCTTTTGTTTTTGATGAAAAAGGCTGCGGAGAACTGCTCAACCTCGCTGGACTTGTAAATGCCTGCCGCGTTGAGCTTCTCAAACAAATCGAAGATCAAGTCTGGATCGGAAACATCTGCCAGCTCTGCCGTCTGAAAGTACGGCTGGAACGAATCGAGGATGTCTTGCGGCTCGTTGAAGAAGTCCAGGATGAACGTGCCAACGTCCACCTTGCCGGGATACGTACGGTTCAAGCGCGACAGGGTCTGCACGCACTCGACGCCGCCGAGTTTTTTGTCCACGTACATGGCGCAGAGCTTGGGTTGGTCAAAGCCGGTCTGAAATTTGTTGGCAACGATCATCACCTGATAATCATCGCTATCAAAGGCTTTGCGCATATCGCGGCCTTTGAGGTTGGGGTTCATGTTGTTCTCGGTGTATTTGTTGCCGAGTAACGCGACCGCATTTGGGTCTTTCTCTGTGAACTCCACCTCACTGGAGAATGCCACCATGGCATGGATTTTTTGGTAGCCCTTATCGACGATGTATTTGTCGAAACACAGCTTGTATCGCACGGCCTCTTTGCGTGAGCTGGTGACCACCATGGCTTTGGCTTGACCGCCCAACAGGCCCATCACGTTGTTGCGAAAGTGCTCAACAATCACCTGCACCTTTTGCGCGATGTTGTATTCGTGCAGGCGCACCCACTGGTTGAGCTTGACCTTGGCTTTCTTGCTTTCGACCTCCTGATCAGCCTTGTCGATTTTTTGCGCCAGGTTGTAGGCCACTTTGTAGTTGGTGTAGTTCTTCAGCACATCGAGAATAAAACCCTCTTCAATGGCCTGACGCATGCTGTACACGTGGTAGGCCGCGGGCTTATTGGTTTTAGAGGGCTGCTCAGTGGGCTTGGGCAAACGGCCAAACAGCTCCAGCGTCTTGGTTTTCGGCGTAGCGGTGAATGCAAAGTAACTGAGGTTTTTCGACACGCGGCGTGAAGCCACGGCGGCATCGAGAATGTCCTCGGTGCTAAGTTCGTCCTCACCATTAGCCTTGGCCTCAATCATCAGCACTTCTTTTAGCTGGCGGGCGGTAGAGCCGGTTTGCGAGGAGTGGGCTTCGTCAGCAATGATCGCGTAGCTGCGCTCTTTCAGGCTGACGCTGTTTTCGATGGCGCGCAGCACATAGGGAAAGGTCTGGATTGTGACGATAATAATCGGCTGCGAGTTTTCCAGCGCTGCGGCGAGCTTTTCCGATTTGGAACCGTCGCCTTCCTGATTATTGATGCGGCCAACCGCGCCATCGACGTGTTCAAACTGGTTGATCGTGTCTTGCAGCTGATCATCCAGCACGGTGCGATCCGTCACCACAATCACTGAGTTGAATTGCTTACAACCCTGGTTGTCATAAAGCGCCGAAAGCTGATGCGCTACCCAGGCAATCGAGTTGGACTTGCCGGAACCGGCGCTGTGCTGGATCAGGTACTTATGACCGGGGCCTTCGGTGCGGGCCGCCGTGACCAGTTTATTCACCACATCCCACTGATGGTAACGCGGAAAAATCAGGCTTTCTTTCTTGTATTTACGGCCTTCCCAATCTTCTTTGTCTTCAATTTGCAGGTGCACGAAGTGCCCGAGGATCGACAGTAGGTTGCTGGGGAGTAAGACCTCGTTCCACAGGTAATCGGTGGCGTACTGGTTAATGTCTGACGGCACATCGTTCCCGGCACCGCCTGCCTTTGTGCCTTTGTTAAACGGCAGAAAGAAGGTATCAGCGCCTTCCAGCCGCGTGGCCATATAAACCTCGTATTGGCTCACCGCAAAATGCACCAACGCACCACGCTTGAAGGTCAGCAGCGGTTCGGGCTTTTTGGTTATTGGGTCGATGGCCAAGCGCGTGGTTTTATATTGCTTAATGGCCTTCTGCACGGCCTGCTTGAATTCGGATTTCAGCTCCAGCGTGGCAACCGGCAAGCCGTTTACAAACAACACCAAGTCAATCCGCCAGGCTTTGGCCTTGCTGCCGGTTTGTTCGAGATGTTCTTGGCTTGCCCAAGGTGAATAAATCACCTCAGGCACGACACGGCAGCGGTTCTTAGCATAGCGAGCCAAGGTGTCGGGGTTTAGATCGTGCTCAGGTTTAAACTGACACAAGCTGAAACGGGTGCCACGGTCACGTAATTCATGGCGCAACACGCCCAGCGTGCCGAAGGTGCGCATTTCTTTGCTGGCGGCATTGGGGTCGGTTTTATTCAGCTGGGTGGCGACTCGCTCAAGAAAGCTCTGATTGGGGTTGTTTGGGTAGAGGATGCAGAATTTTTGCCACTGCTGAGGCTGGGTGTCTTGCACAAAACCGAGCAAGTCTTCGGGATACAGGGCGAGTTCACGGTTGTAGTGCTCCGCCTTACCCAGCTGCCAACCGTTACTGAGCAAATGCTTGAGCATATCGTTTTGAAACATTAGCTCGTTGGCCTTGCCTCCATCCAATGAACTCATGCGGCTACTTCCTTGTTGGTTTGACTGTTTTTCGGAGTAACCCAATCTCTCACGTCGATCTTGCCGGTAACGGCGGCTGAGATTAGGGCAGTACGGCGTTCTTTAATGATTTTTATTGATTGTTCAGCTTTCGCAATCAATAGATCAAGTTTTTCCCTGGATTTAAAAACATGATCAATGATCTGCTTCTGCTCTTCAATGTCAGGGAAGGCAGCAATCAGTTTGTTTACGTCAGGCATGCCAATTGTTTTCAAAGTTGCACCGAAGGTGTATCGATCGAGCTCATCTTTCATGGCGTAAAAAATAAGCAATAAGTATTCTGGAATGACTTTTTTCTCGTTGCATACCCAAGCAATAATATGTTGCGATACAGCCATAACCCTTGTCGTGATTGCCGCCAAACCGATGCTTGCATCTCTGGTGAAAACTACGCATCTTTCGGGAAGCTTTCGGGCTGAAGAGTTGGCTATACCTTTTTCATTCAGATAAAATGCAGTATCGCTGATGTAGTCGACTTCTTTTAATTGAGATGAGTCGTTGAGCGATACCCACGGAATATCGCAATCGACCCAATACTCCTCAATTTTTTTATCTGGAGTATGTCCACTTTCCAACCTGGCAACGTGCTTGATGCGGCAAACAGTCCACTCCTCCGGAACGTCCCCCAGCCACTCAACACCCGAGTCGCGCATCTTAGTGTTGCAGTTCAAACCTTTAGTGACAGCATGGCTGATTACGGCTTGACGTTTTTCTTTTAGTAGTTGAATGATTTGTTGTTGATGCTCTATTAGACTATCAATTTTAACAGTTTCGCGGTCGAGGAAGTTAACTATGTGGGTAAGCTCGTCTTCAGGAGGGAGCGCCAGTCGTGTTTTAAGAATGTCTGTGCTCGATAAGTGCTTAACCGTTGTGTAATACGTTAAGTCATTAATTATTTTCATGTTGAATGGAAGCGAGTAAAAAATAAAATCTTGTAAGGAATGGTTGGGTGCCCGAATGCAGGCGACTCGCTGATTTAATGCGGCTTCTCCTCCTTTCCATTTTGCCACATTAAAGTCGCCGTCCATTCCTACTAATATATCATTGTCGGTTATTAGCGACTCTGGCGGTACCTTGCCGATATACCCAACTTCTGTTTTCGATGAGTTTATGTCGCGAATTCTAACAAGAGGGATGCCCGATGATGGTTCAAATAGCTTTGAGTCAAATGGGTAGCCATTGATTACGTGTGCCGATTCTTTAATGCGCACCAGTTTCCAATGGCTAGGGATTTTTCCTAGCCACTCAACCATAGAATCTTTATATTGAGAGTATGGCTTATATCGTCCGGCCATTACGAATGCACCTCTTGTAGTAACTGCATAATCTCAGCGGATACTGCATCCAGATCGACATCGATTTCTACCAAGTCTCGCGGCGGCTGATACTGATAAAAATGCCGATTAAAGGGGATTTCATACCCGACAATACCAACTTGCTGATCCTTAGCGTCTTTTTTGCTGGCGTCTATCCAAGCATCTGGCACGTGTGGCTGAATTTCTTTTAGGAAGTAAGCCTCATTGCTGGCATTAACGCTCTGACTCGGATCGAGCGCGACGTTTTCGTTGTCGCGCAGCTCACTGTCGGCTTGATACTCCAGTACTTCTCCGTCAACGCCAAAAAATCCATACAGTGGATTGGCTTTGGTTTTGTGAACCTTCTTGATGACCTTGGCGGCGGCTGGGTTCTTCCAGCTCACGGCATCGATGATCTGCTTTTTGTCTTTGGCGTCCAAGGCAATGCCCTGTTCCTTGCAGGCAGCTTTGACGGCCTCCTCAAAGGTGTTGAAGTCGTCATACTGGGCAGCACCGATGCTTGCCTGCAACTGTTGCGTCTTGAGCAACAGCCGCTTTTGGTTCATCCAGGTTGTTCTGCTTAGCAGATCCTTAATGTGCTTCTCTTTCAGCTCAGCAAAATGCAGCTTGCAGTAACGACGGACGGCCTCTTCATGGGTACTCAGATCACCGTAGAGCTTGCAGTTGTCGCCATCGCTCCAGCTCTCACCCTCTATGGCACTGTATTCCTGATAGAGCCACTGCATGGCGCTATTAAGGGCGCCGGGGGCGAAACGGCAGGTTGCCACGCGTTCGTCACTGAACTGCCAAGACAACCGCAATGGGCGCTCAATGCTGATACGCCGATAGCCGAACTCGTGGGTGCTGAAAATCTTGCTGGCGAAGGTCTTGGCTGCCTCGGCTTTGGGGTTGGCTGCCTGGCGGCCGCGATTGCTTTTTTGTGCGGCTTGTTTGTCGAGTTCGTAGGCATCGACTGCGGCAAAGCTGCCGAAGGCGCGTATCACTGTGGCAATATCGCTTTCGTCCATTTCATTACGCTTGGAACCGAGGGATTTGCGCATTTTGCCGCACAGGTTCACACCATTGATCAGTTGAACCTTGCCCTTACGCTCTTGGGTTTTTTTGTTGGACAATACCCAAATGTAAGTTGAGATGCCGGTGTTGTAGAACATGTCGGTGGGCAGCGCGACTATGGCTTCGAGCAAATCGGTTTCCAGGATGTAGCGGCGGATTTCTGATTCGCCGGAGCCGGCACCGCCGGTAAACAATGGCGAGCCATTCAGGATAATGCCAATCCGGCCACCACCCTGGGAGCCGTCGCGTACCTTGCTGAGCAGGTGCAGCAGGAACAGCAAGGAGCCATCGCTTACTCGTGGCAAACCTGCGCCAAAGCGGCCACTGAAACCCTTTTGTGTGTGCTCGTCGCTGATTTCTTGCTCGATCTTTTTCCAGTCCACGCCAAAGGGTGGGTTGGACAGCATGTAGTCAAATTCAGTGGCGTAGAGCTGGTCGTTCGACAAGGTGTTGCCGAGCTTGATGTTGCTGACATCCTGGCCTTTGATCAGCATGTCAGCTTTGCAGATGGCATAACTCTCAGGGTTGAGCTCCTGACCATAAGCTCGCATCACCGCCTGGGGGTTCAGCTCATGCACGTATTCCATGCCGGATGAGAGAAAACCGCCCGTCCCGGCCGTAGGGTCGTAGATGGTGCGGATGATGCCGGGCTTGGTCAGCGCATCATCGTCTTCCATAAATACGAGGGAGGTGGTGAGGCGCACGATATCGCGTGGGGTAAAGTGCTCCCCGGCGGTTTCATTCGAGCTTTCCGCAAAACGACGGATTAGTTCTTCAAACACTAGACCCATATCGTGGTTGGAGACCGCTGTGGGGCTTAGGTCGGTCTTTCGAATCCGTAGTACGATCTTGTAGAGCAGATTGGCATCGTTTAGCTGACCGATGAACTCGCTAAATTTGAAGTGTTCGAAAATTTCGCGGGCGTCCTTGGAGAAACCCTGCAGATAGGATTCGAGGTTGGCTTTGATGCCCGCTTCACCGAGTTTGGAGAGATCCATTTTTGAGGTGTTGAAAAACGAAAGCCCACCGCTAGCTCTTAGCAACAGTTTTTCTTGGGCTTCTTCGGAGTGATTGAGTTGCAGGAGTTTTTCATGCTGAATCAGCACCGCTGCTTTGGTCGGCTCCAACACACACTCCAGGCGCCGCAGCAAGGTGAACGGCAGAATGATCCGGCCGTATTGGCTTTGCTTGAAGTCGCCACGGAGTAAATCGGCCAATGACCAGATGAAAGCGGCCAGATTGTTGGAGGCTTGCGACATGTTCTGAAGTCCTTGTAGTGCTCGAAAGCTGCTGAACCACTGTGCAGCTCGGTGATGAATCTAACTGGGGCGCATTATGCTGCAACGACTGCGAGCGGTGATGGCCTCAGTTGGATATTTCACTCAATAGGTTGGGGGCGGGAGGTGACGATCACTTCCCTACAAAATATCCGTGGCGCATCCAGACGTGGGTAACCCTGTGAGATCACCGTTGTCCGCCCCTCCACGCGGGTCCATCCAAGCGGGGCTGCAAAGCCGCCCTGCTTGGATGGACCTCACTTAAAAAATCTAAAGCCCACGCAAACGGTCTGTGGAAAACCACAGATTTCCACCGCTGGATAATTTCATCCACAGCCGCAGAACTCCCGAAAATTGGAGTCTTGACCCAAATTATCCACAGGCGTAGAAAAGATCGGGCAAGCGCTGTCGTTGACAGCAACCCAGGTAGCCAGAACCTTTAAGGCTACGCCACACAGTGGTGGTTCTCCCAAAGTGCGATTAGCGTCCGGCGGCTCGCACGGTCACAGCGATGTGATGGATGCCTACTTTTACCAGTGTGCCCACTGCGGCAACTTCCCTCTTTCATAGCTGCCCTGCAGCAACCTATCCGCTTGGCCATTTCATTGCGCCAACCTGCGCCCGTCTCTTTCTCCCGGAAAGAGACGGGCGCTGCTACCACTGCTGCAGCCCACCTCGTACAAAGCATTGCGGCATTTCCCCTCGTGACAATCGGCGTGACAAACACCGAAGTCACCATCAACAGCGATGCAGATGATGGTGCCGCAGCCCACGGAATGGAACTGCACCTGACTGACAGTCAGGCATGCCCCGGTCATCGCATCACTGCCTTCACCCGACTCAGGATCTCGCGGCGGCGGTCTCGTCAGCCAATGCAGCCTCCACCCGCCCACCGGTATCGGTGCTCAGGAGGCCTGATCATGAGATGCCCAAGCTCCCGGTCGTAAAGAGCCGTCAGTCCCGCGTTAGTGGACAACCCTCACAGGTCGCAGGGGCCTTGATCCCTGATAACACTCAACATTCTTGGCGGGATGATGTGGGGAAAGTTTCAAACGTATGCCTTCGGAAGGAGTTTGATCATGGCACTGGTGGGCAGGCGAGATGGGCGCAATTTTGGCTATGGTCGGCAACTGAGTTATGCCGGGCCACAGGCATTGAAAGATTTGTTTGGCGGCGGGCATTACGGCACGGTCAAGGCGCACAGTGATCGCTGGCAGGCGTTTGTACGCTGGTGTCGCTCGGAGGATGGGCCAGGCGTCAACGATGCACGACAGATTGATCGGCAGACCTTGCTGGACTACGCCGAGCATCTGCGTCAGCAAGTTGAACAAGGTGCTATAGGCATCGCCACCGCGCAAAACCGATTGTCCAGCGTGAACCGGACCATGGCTGCGCTTCGCGTTGATCAGTATGTGACGGTAGTGAGTCCGAGCAAGGCTTTGGGAATGCGGCGCACCAGTGTTCGTCAATCGGTGCCGCAAGGCCAAGATCGCGAACATGTGAAACGGATCGTCGACATACTCTGCGAACTCCAAATGCAACGCGCTGCCGCCATCGTGCACTTGGCGCGAGCCGCCGGAATGCGCTTGCGCGAGGCCATTTTGGCCGACCTTCCTCGACTGCAACGGGAAGCCGAGCAACTCGGGAGGATCAACATCCAGGATGGCACTAAAGGTGGCCGCTCAGGTGCATCGGCACCTCGTTGGATTACGGTAGATGATCATGTTCGTGACGCGCTGAGGTTTGCCGAACAGGTCTCGCCCGACGGTAGCCGCAACCTGCTTGCACCGAATGAACGCTACCTTGAATTCCAACGGGGAATCGCTCGCCCGGCACGGGACATCCTCCATCCGTACAGCCTCAAAGGCTTCCACGAATTGCGGGCGGCCTATGCGTGCGAGCGCTATGAGCAAATCACCCATCATTTCGCGCCCATCAACGGAGGCAGTTGCTATCAGCTCGACCGACGCCTTGATCAGGCGGCCAGAGACCAAATCAGCTATGAACTCGGGCACGGCCGTATCGACGTGGTGTCGGCTTACATAGGCGGCCGAGCATGAGCAAGTCATTCGATATGGAGCTGTTCCTGGCGGGCATCCTGACCGGGTCACATACCACGCGCCAACGCCATCTGCGTCAGGCGAAGGCTATCCAAACAGCGATCGCTGAGCGCTGGCAACGCGACAATCCATGGACTTGGCAGAGAAAACACCTTGCGTGGTTTTTGAATCACCACCTAAACCAGCACACTGAATCGACGCGCTATTACTATTTGCTGACCATCCATTTGCTCACTCTTCGCTTAGGAAAATCCTGGCAGTTCAACCGCTAGACTTGAGCATTAGCGCGTCCCTGCGTCGTTCTGGGTATTCTCACTATCGCTGTCACCTTTGGCTGTAGCGTACTGAGCCCAAAGCTCCATCAGCTCTCGACGCTTTTCGAAGAAGTCAGATCGTGAATAAGCGCTTTCGGTTTCTCCTCGCTCATCATGAGCCAGCGCCAGCTCACAAATCTCTCGAGGGAAATTAGTCTGCTCGCCCGCCCAGTCGCGGAACGTTGAGCGGAATCCGTGGCGAGTGATGCTTTCATAGCCGAGCCCGTGCAGCAGGTTACGAATGCCGTTGGCATGCATGACGCCGCTGCGACCACTTCCTGGAAACACGTAGGGACTTTCGCGGCCGAGCTTGGGAAGACTCTTGAGTAGTGAGACGACTTCTGGCGCCAGCGGGACCGCGAAAGCCTGGCGGGTCTTCATTCGTTCGTCGGATAAAGACCAGCGGCCTGCCTCAAGGTCGAATTCATCCCAGCGTGCGAATCGGACCATATGTGAGCGAGCACCGGTTAGGATCAGTAACTGAGCTGCGATAGAAACGTGGCTGGTGTCCTTACGCAAGGCTTCCATGAGTTTTGGAAGGTCCTGCCATTTCAATGCCGGGTGATGTTGGCGTTTGCGAGCTTTCTTCTTCTCATGCCGGCTGAGGAGATTTTCCAGATGACCGCGCCAGCGAGCCGGATTCTCTCCGGACCTGAGGCCTTGGGCTCTTGCGGCATCGAGTATCTGTTCGATTTGCCCTCGAACCTCATCAGCCGTCCGTGTCTTGCTTGACCAGAGTGGCTGCAAGGCCTTGATCAGGTGCTTGGTCTCGATCTGGTCAGCGGACAGCTTCCCTACTATTGGGAAAGCATAGAGCTCGAGTTTCCTCAGCCAGCCTTTGCGCCATTTCTCTGACCAGCTCGAGCCATGGGCGTCACGGTAGTCGGAGGCTAACTTCTCGAAGGTTATCAGATGTGCCAGTTCTCTGCGTTCGGCTTCCCGCTGAGCAGCTTGTTCAGCCTGTCGTTTCGCGAGTGGATCAGTGCCGTTGAGGATATGGACTTTATTTTCATAGGCGGCTGCGCGGGCTTTTTTCAGGTCGAGTTGAGGGTAACTCCCGAGACCCATCTCCCTGCGTTTGCCGTTCAATTGAAAGCGGAGTACCCAGGTTTTTCGTCCTGAGGGTTTCACCAAAAGACGAAGCCCGTCACCGTCTTCGTACGTCCCTGCCTCAACCAGGTTTTTGACTTGATTGGCGGTCAGTTTGCCCATTTTTTCGCCCTCTGTTCCCCCACTTGTTCCCCCACTTACGCGTGGAACGCCTCGGATCAAAACGGAAGTCACAGGAACAAAAGTAGGCTGAAACCCTTGATCTAGCAAGGCTGTCGCGGTTTTCAGTAGATGAGGCTGGCTTTCAAAAAGGCATTAAAAAGCCGGCTTGTGGCCGGCTTCTCGGGGACTGGCTTGGATCATTTTTGGTAAACCGCGCCAGCCTTCAAAACGTACACCCGGATCTTGCGTCCGGCTGTGGGACTCGGCGAGAAAGTCATCTGCCTTGTCGGTGCGATCAGAGCCGCGGGGCGGGTTGATGCGCAAATGTGGGGCGCAGCATACTGATTTTTTGGGGAAATTCCCAGTGTGGTGTGCGGGGTAGAGCGATTGCGGTGATGTGTAGCAGCTGGCGAAGCCTGCGTTCGGCTGCGAAGCAGTCGTCAATCCGATACCCGCGGTGTACTGAAACATCGGGGTGAATGGTTGTACGACTGCTGCGCAGTCGGACGCAGGCTTCGCCAGCTGCTACAGGGGCTGTGTGTTTACAGGAACGGTACCGTCGGTCGACGTTTGTTCAGCGTCGACCACCAAAACACCCACCCCAACACCCTGATGTTCTGCTTATCAATCTGCTCGGCGCTGAAGATCTCATCCGGATGCTCGGTTTTGTTGTAGCTGCGCAACCGCAGCGCATTCCCGGGCATGCGGTGCAGGTATTTGATGCGCAGCATCCCGTCATGGTCGAGGGCGTAAATTTCCCCATCAATCACCTTGGTCAGCCCACGGTCGATGGCGAGGGTGGAGCCGTCCTCAATCCTCGCGCCCATGCTATTACCGAGCATGTGAATGCCGATCGCGTCAGCATGGTTGATTTCCAGGGAGTCGAGGTGGCTTTTGGGCAGGCGGATAAATTGGCCGGTGTCTTCCACGATGTGGGTTTTGTGAGACCCCGGGGCGATGGGGGATTCTTTGTAGAGGGGCAGTTCGACGTCGCTCGGCTCGATGACCGTGTAGATGCCACGAATCGCCTGGGCGTCGAAGGTGTTGCCTGACTCGTCGAGCAGGCGCAGGTGTTTGGAGTCTTGTGGACCCTCACCGGTCTTGAGCCAGTCGCTGTTGACCGACAGCAGTCTGGACACCTCTTCCATGCGGTAGGCGGGCACGCCGCGGGTGTACCAGTTGTGGATGTTTTGCGCTTCCGTGTCGAAGAAAGCGGCAAATCCTGTCGTCGTTATGTTCGCTTTTTCGAGGAGCGCTTTAAACCGTGGGCCGCTAGTGTTCTTTTTCATAAACACGAGTCTACGGGCGCAGGGTGGGCGTTTGAATAAACGAACCGTTCAAATTTCGAGGGAAATTTACGACCGGATGTAAGACGTATTTTGAACAAATTAAACAAGAAAAAACCGTGACGGCCAGGAGATAAACGTCCTGTTTAAAAACCACTTTATGAGCGCGCACAAAAAACCCCGGATCAACCGGGGTTTTTTTCAAGTCGTCAGTGGCTCAAGGCCAAAGGCGTCTTAGCCTTTGTAGGCTGCAACCGACTTGGTGATCGCGTCACGAGCGGCGTCTGCGCCAGCCCAGCCTTCGATCTTCACCCACTTGCCTTTTTCGAGATCTTTGTAGTTCGCGAAGAAGTGCTCGATCTGCTGGATCAGCAGCGGCGGCAGATCGGTGTATTCCTTCACATCGACGTACAGCTGGGACAGCTTGTCGTGCGGAACTGCGATGACTTTGGCATCGCCGCCGCCGTCGTCGGTCATGTTCAGGATGCCAACCGGACGGGCGCGGATTACCGAACCTGGAGCAACCGGGTAAGGGGTCACGACCAGCACGTCGAGGGGATCGCCGTCGTCAGCCAGGGTGTTCGGGATGTAACCGTAGTTGGCCGGGTAGAACATTGGGGTGGCCATGAAACGGTCAACGAACAGGCAATCGCTGTCTTTGTCGATTTCGTATTTGATCGGCGCGTGGTTGGCCGGAATCTCGATCGCGACATAGATGTCGTTCGGCAGGTCTTTGCCAGCCGGAATCTTGCTGTAGCTCATTGGGCGTTGCCCCCGTTAGTTGACCAGAAATACTTGGCCGGATTGACCAAAAAGTGGCGGCGATTATAGGCATATTCCGCCGATGACGCTATGTACCAGAGGTCGTGTAGACCTTAGTCGTGGTCCCGGTAGACCGGATCTTCAGCCAGAAGTTGCCGTAACCGGCTCAGCGGATCCTGCCGGTAGAAAAGCTTCAGTTGTTCATACACCTGTGGATAAGTCTCGTGCAGCAAATCCGGGGCGCTGAAGAAGTATTCACTGGTGACGGCAAAAAACTCGGCGGGGTTTTCTGCCGCGTACGGGTCGATGGCGGTTTCGGCATCCGGGTTGCGCTCCAGTTGCCGGTCGAGGTCATTGTAGGCCTCTTGCATCACCTTGGCCCATTCGCTGACCCGCATGTCGGGGTGCAGCGGCGGCAGGCCGTTGGCGACGCCGTTGAGCATGTCGAGTTTGTGCGCCAGTTCGTGGATCACCAGGTTGTAGCCTTCCCAGCCACCACTGGCCATTACGCCAGGCCAGGCGAGAATGATCGGCCCTTGCTGCCACGCCTCGCCACTGTGTTCGCCGTCCCACTCATGCTCCACGCCGCTGGCATCGCGATGGCGCTGGGGGCTGAGGAAGTCATCGGGGTAGAGGATGATTTCGTGAAAACCCTGATACCAGTTCAAGTCGCCCAGATTCAGCAGCGGCAATTGCGCCTGCGCTGCCAGCAACAGGCGTTGCTCCTGGTGCAGTTCGACGCCGGGCAGGGCGGTCAGGTGTTTGTCTTCGAGGAACAGCACGCAGGCTTCACGCAGCCATTGGTCTTCAACGGGGCTGATGCCATCGAGAAAGCTCAAGTGCTGGCGCACCCGCTGCCACATGTCGTCGGCAATCGGGTGCTTGGCCAAGGTGCGCTGGCGGCGCCAGGCGCTAAGCGACCACATCGCAGTTCAGCGCGATTGGGCTTTGGACGCGGCGTTGGCGAGGCGGCTGCGGACCATGCCGATGATCATTGGAACCAGCGACAGCAGGATGATGCCCACCACCAGCAGCGACAGGTTTTTCTTGATGAACGGTACGTTGCCGAAGAAGTAACCGAGGGTCACCAGGCCGCCGACCCACAGGATCGTGCCGAAGACGCTGAAGAAAAAGAAACGCGGGTAAGGCATTTTCCCGACACCGGCGACGAACGGTGCAAACGTGCGGATGATCGGCAGGAAGCGCGCCATCGTTACGGTTTTGCCGCCGTGCTTGTCATAGAAATCGTGGGTTTGTTGCAGGTAATCGCGGCGGAAAATTTTCGAGTTCGGGTTACTGAACAGTTTTTCGCCTGCCGTTCGACCGATGAGGTAGTTGGTGCTGTCACCGAGAATCGCCGCCAGCATCAACAGGCCTCCCAGCAATACAGGGTCCATGCCGCCACCGGCTGCAACAGCACCCGCGATAAATAGCAGAGAGTCGCCTGGCAAGAACGGCATCACCACCAGACCGGTTTCACAGAAAATCACCAAAAAGAGAATGGCGTAGATCCAGGCCCCGTAGTTGGTCACCAGCATGTCGAGGTAAACGTCGAGATGCAGCACGATGTCGATCGGGTTGAAATCCATATAAAGCACCTGTGGTGATGGCCCGGCTCTGCAGGCCTGTGCGGATGACTTGGTATTTAGACTACTGGTAGATGTAGTTTTTCTTACAAGCCGGAAAGGTCGTGATTATACGGACTGAAAAGTGAAAAGAGCGTTCAGTTTGTAGCGAGGGATGTCGCGGGGGGATGGATGGTTGATGCGGATTTTTTGTGGGAGCCAGGGAGGGCTCCCACAGTCGATCGGTGCGGTCAGAGTTCGTCGCTGATCGGCAGCACGTAGTTCTTGAACTCGGTGTCTTCCTTGAATCCGATGGATTCATAGGTTTTGCGCGCGACTTCGTTGTGGCTGCTGGTGGAAACACGCATGCGTACGGCATTGGTTTCCTTGGCCATCTTCTTCGCGGTGCGGATCAGGTTATCGGCCACCAACTGGCGGCGGGCATCTTCGGCGACATAGATGTCGTTGAGGATCCACACGCGTTTAAGCGAAAGGGACGAGAAACTCGGATACAGCTGGCAGAAACCCATCAGTTTGTTGCTGTCGTCATCAGACAGCGCGAGATAAATCACCGATTCCTTGCGACGCAGGCGCTTTTCGAGAAAGGCACGCGACGAGTCCGGGTAAGGCAGGGATCCATAAAACTCACGATACTTCACGAACAGTGGGGCCAGAAGGTCCAGGTGCTCGAGGGTCGCTTGAATAATCCGCATGGTAGGTCTCGTCTTCAAATGGCTGTCTTACGTTGATGACGGCGATGGGAAACCCGTGGCGGCCGTTCGTCGATCCTGCCTGAAACCGGCGCGCAAACGCAATGCGGAAACGGTTCAGGCTTCAGGCTGGCCCAACAGGAAGTTTCGTTTCAGGTCCGCGCTGGTGTCCGAATCCAAGGTCTGGAGTTGCGCTTCATCCTTTAGATTGACCCCCGACAACTGTCTGCAACAGGCCTCGCGCATCAAATACACCAAGCGGTGAGCGGCCATGCCATAACTCAGCCCTTCGAGCCGGACGTTGGAGATGCAATTGCGAAAAGCATCCGTCAGCCCGACCTTTGGATTGTAGGTGAAATATAACCCCAGGCTGTCTGGCGAGCTGAGTCCAGGGCGTTCGCCGATCAGGATCACCGTCATTTTCGCCCCCATCAGCTCACCGATTTCGTCGGCCACCGCGACGCGGCCCTGTTCCACCAGCATCACCGGCGATACGGACCAGCCTTCGGCCAGCACCTGTTCCTCCAGGCGCTTCAGAAACGGCAGGGTATGGCGATGAACGGCCAGTGCCGACAGCCCATCGGCCACCACAATCACCAGATCGACGCCGCCGGGATTGGCCGCCGCATAATTGCGTAGTGTCTGCGCCGACGGATCACTCAGTTTTCGGCCCAAATCAGGGCGTTGCAAATAGCTGTTTCGGTCTGCGGCGGCGCTGTGCAGCAACACACTGGCGCGTCCGATCTCAGCCAATTGCTTGCTGAGCTCTGCGTGGTCGAATGGCAAATGCACCGCGTCCCGCGCCTGCGCATGGGCGTACTGGAAATCCAGTTGAGCGCTGGTCGGCATGCTCGTGCCAGTGCGGCCCAAGGCAATGCGCGCCGGTGTCAGGCGGCGCAACTCCAGCAACGGGTTTTGTGGATCAACAGTTGGCTTATCCATAAAAGCACTCATCCCAGTTGCGCCATCGCTTGGCGGAAGGCCGGTGGCAGGCTGTCGCCGAAGTGAATCTTGCCGTCGGCCTGGGTAAAAATGCCCATTTTTGCCAGCCACAGTTCGAATTCCGGTGCCGGTTTCAGTCCCAGCGTCTGGCGGGCGTAGAGGGCATCGTGGAACGAGGTGGTCTGGTAGTTGAGCATGATGTCGTCGGAGCCGGGGATGCCCATGATGAAGTTGATCCCGGCCACACCCAGCAGGGTCAGCAGGGTGTCCATGTCGTCCTGGTCGGCCTCGGCGTGGTTGGTGTAACAGATATCGCAACCCATCGGCACGCCCAACAGCTTGCCGCAGAAGTGGTCTTCGAGGCCGGCACGAATGATCTGTTTGCCGTTGTAGAGGTATTCCGGGCCAATAAATCCTACAACCGTGTTCACCAGGAATGGCTTGAAATGTCGTGCCACCGCGTAGGCGCGGGTTTCACAGGTTTGCTGGTCGATACCGTGGTGGGCGTTGGCTGACAGCGCGCTGCCCTGCCCGGTTTCGAAATACATCAGGTTCTGGCCCAGTGTGCCGCGATTAAGGCTCAAGCCGGCGTCATAGCCTTCGCGCAAAACGTTCAGATTGATGCCAAAACTGGCGTTCGCCGCTTCGGTGCCGGCGATCGACTGGAACACCAGGTCCAGCGGAACACCGCGATTGATCGCCTCGATCGATGTGGTGACATGGGTCAGCACGCAGGCCTGAGTCGGGATTTCGTAGCGCTGGATGATCGCGTCGAGCATTTCCAGCATGGCGCAGATAGAGGCGATGCTGTCGGTGGCCGGGTTGATGCCGATCATCGCGTCGCCGTTGCCATACAGCAGGCCGTCGAGAATGCTCGCGGCAATACCGGCGGGCTCGTCGGTGGGGTGGTTGGGTTGCAAGCGGGTGGATAGCCGGCCACGCAAACCCAGGGTGCCGCGAAACTTCGTGACCACGCGGATCTTCTGTGCCACCAGGACCAGGTCCTGGACGCGCATGATTTTCGACACGGCGGCCACCATTTCCGGCGTCAGGCCGGGGGCGAGTGCACGCAGGCTCAGTTCATCGGCAGCGTCGCTGAGCAGCCAGTCGCGAAAACCGCCGACAGTGAGGTGGCTGACCACGGCGAAGGCGTGTGTGTCGTGAGTGTCGATGATCAGTCGGGTGACTTCATCGGCCTCGTAGGGAATCAGTACTTCCTGCAGGAAATGCGTCAGCGGGATGTCAGCCAGGGCCATCTGCGCAGCCACCCGCTCGCCATCATTGAGCGCAGCGACGCCCGCCAGGAAATCACCGGAGCGCGCCGGGCTGGCCTTGGCCATGACGTCCTTGAGGCTCTCGAAGCGATAGGTCAGAGCGCCGATGGAGTGGGCAAATGCGGCCATGGGACAGTGTCCTCCTGATTCTGAAATGATGACCTGTAGGAGCAAGGCTTGCCCGCGATGGCATCACCGCGGTGTAGCTGTCCGATCGCAGTGATGCCCTCTCGGGCAAGCCTTGCTCCTACAGGGCAGGGTTGTCGACCCCAAATAGGGCAGGCGCCGGGGGATTGGCCCGGCGCCGGTGCATCTCAAATACCTTCGAGCATCGCGTCGGCTGGCGCATCGGCGCGTTGCCTGGCGGTCAATTGGAAATACAGGTAGCCGGCCGCCATGAAGCCGAGAAACACACACCCGATCAGCGTGTTGAACCAGGCCATCGCTACCAGGCACACCACCGCCAGAAACAGCGCAATCCCCGGCACGATCGGATAGCCCGGCGCGCGGAAGGTGCGTTCCAGGTTCGGTTCGGTTTTACGCAGTTTGAACAGGCTCAGCATACTGATGATGTACATCACAATGGCACCGAATACCGACATGGTGATCATTGCCGCCGTCAGGGTCATGCCTTGCAGGTTGACCAGGCCGTCGCTGTAAATCGCCGCGATGCCGATCACGCCGCCGGCCAGAATGGCGCGGTGCGGAGTCTGGAAACGCGAGAGTTTGGCCAGGCCGCTGGGCAGGTAACCGGCCCGCGCGAGGGCGAAGAACTGGCGCGAATAGCCGAGGATAATTCCGTGAAAGCTTGCCACCAGGCCGAACAGGCCGATCCAGACCAGCATGTGCATCCAGCTCGAATTGTTGCCGACCACGGCTTTCATCGCTTGGGGCAGCGGGTCATTGATGTTCGACAGTTGGCGCCAGTCGCCGACGCCGCCGGCCATCACCATCACGCCGATGGCCAGGAACACCAGGGTCAGAATGCCGCTGACGTAAGCCTTGGGAATCGTGCGTTTCGGGTCCTTGGCTTCTTCAGCAGCCATCGCCGCGCCTTCGATCGCCAGAAAAAACCAGATCGCGAAGGGAATGGCGGCAAAGATGCCGGGAATGGAGGCGATGGTGAATTCGTTGGACCCTGACCAGCCATTGAGCACGAAGTTACTGAAGCTGAAGCCCGGCGCCACGACGCCCATGAACACCAGCAACTCGGCGACCGCCAGCACGGTGACCACCAGTTCGAAGGTGGCCGCGATACTGACGCCGAGGATGTTCAGGCCCATGAACACGAAATACGCACCAACCGCCGCGATTTTCGGATCAAGTTCCGGGTATTGCACGTTGAGGTAGGCGCCGATGGCCATGGCGATGGCCGGTGGCGCAAAGACGAATTCAATCAGGGTGGCGATGCCGGCGATCAATCCGCCTTTCTCACCAAACGCCCGCCGGCTGTAGGCAAAGGGCCCGCCAGCGTGGGGAATTGCGGTCGTCAGTTCAGTGAAACTGAAGATAAAGCAGGTGTACATCGTCGCCACCATCAGGGCGGTGACGAGAAACCCCAGTGTGCCTGCGGTGCCCCAGCCGTAACTCCAGCCGAAGTATTCGCCGGAAATCACCAGGCCGACGGCAATGCCCCATAGATGCAGGGTGCCGAGTGTGGGTTTGAGCTGTGTAGAAGAAGTCATAAGTCCTCGCTGTCTTTTTTATTGTTTGATCTTTTGGACTTGCGGTACGACGTTTGGGGGGTGGAAGCCTGAATAGCGGGTACGCAAAGCCCGTGCCAGAGCGGCCAGCCTTTTGTTTTGTGTCATTTAAGACGCCATCGCGAGCAAGCTCGCTCCCACAGGGATCTCTGGTGGGTTGCAAATCCACTGTGGGAGCGAGCTTGCTCGCGATGGCTGCTTGAAGGGCGACACAGAGATACCTGTGTCGCCCTCGATTTTTAGAAGAAGCCCAGCGGATTGATGTCGTAGCTCACCAGCAGGTTTTTGGTCTGCTGATAGTGATCAAGCATCATCTTGTGGGTTTCACGGCCGACGCCGGACTTTTTGTAACCACCGAACGCGGCGTGCGCCGGGTACAGGTGGTAGCAGTTGGTCCATACACGACCGGCCTTGATGGCGCGGCCCATGCGGTAGGCGCGGTTGATGTCGCGGGTCCAGAGGCCGGCCCCCAGGCCGAACTCGGTGTCGTTGGCGATGGCCAAGGCTTCGGCTTCGTCCTTGAAGGTGGTGATGCTCACCACCGGGCCAAAGATTTCTTCCTGGAACACGCGCATTTTGTTGGTGCCCTTGAGCAGGGTCGGCTGGATGTAATACCCGGTCGCCAGGCTGCCCTCGAGTTTTTCTATCTTGCCGCCGGTCAGCAGCTCGGCGCCTTCGCCCTTGGCGATTTCCAGATACGAAAGGATTTTGTCGAATTGCTGCTCGGACGCCTGAGCGCCGACCATGGTGTCGGTGTCCAGCGGGTCGCCACGTTTGATCGACAGGACTTTTTTCATCACGACTTTCATGAAGTCGTCGTAGATCGACTCTTGCACCAGGGCGCGGGATGGGCAGGTGCAGACTTCGCCTTGGTTGAAGAAGGCGAGCACCAGGCCCTCAGCGGCTTTTTCGATGAAGGACGGTTCGGCCTTCATGATGTCTTCGAAGAAGATGTTCGGCGATTTGCCGCCCAGTTCCACGGTGGACGGAATGATGTTTTCGGCAGCGCATTTCATGATGTGCGAGCCGACCGGGGTCGAGCCGGTGAACGCGATCTTGGCGATGCGCTTGCTGGTGGCCAGCGCTTCGCCGGCCTCTTTGCCGAAGCCTTGCACGATGTTCAATACGCCGGGTGGCAGCAGGTCGCCGATCAGCTCGACCAGCACGGTAATGCCCAGCGGAGTCTGCTCGGCAGGCTTGAGCACTACGCAGTTACCGGCGGCCAGGGCCGGGGCGAGTTTCCAGGCGGCCATCAGGATCGGGAAGTTCCACGGGATGATCTGCCCGACCACGCCCAGCGGTTCATGGATGTGATAGGCCACGGTGTTGCCGTCGATCTCGGCGGCGCTGCCTTCCTGAGCGCGGATGCAACCGGCGAAGTAGCGGAAGTGGTCGGCAGCCAGTGGGATGTCGGCGTTGAGGGTTTCGCGAACGGCTTTGCCGTTGTCCCAGGATTCGGTGATTGCCAGCAGTTCCAGGTTTTGCTCGATGCGGTCGGCGATTTTCAGCAGCACCAGCGAGCGCGCCTGGGCGGACGTGGCGCCCCAGGCATCGGCGGCGGCATGAGCAGCGTCCAGGGCCTTGTCGATGTCTTCGGCGGTGGAACGTGGGAATTCGGCAATCGGTTGGCCATTCACTGGCGAGGTGTTGGTGAAGTACTGACCTTTGACAGGCGCGACGAACTCGCCGCCGATGTAGTTACCGTATTTGGCCTTGAACGAAACGATAGCGCCTTCAGTACCGGGGTGAGCGTAACGCATGATGTTGTCTCCTTGGCTTTTGTATTTATAAGAAGAGGCGCATGTGCGCTTGCTTTAAGCGTAGAGCAAGGGTCGGGCCAGCGCCTTGCATGTCAGGCAAATCAAGGCCTTGCGCGGTTTTTGTCGGACAGGCGGGCAGCGCCTGTGACGGTTTCGGTACGGCGTGCGTGACACTTTGTACCGCTAGTGGCACAGCCTGTGACTGACGGGTCTTGCCAGCATTGCAATGCAGGCTAGGCTGGAGGATGCTCGGACTCGCGCACTCTGTAGCAGCTGCCGAAGGCTGCGTCAGAGTGCGAAGCGCTCTCTTGGATTTGGCACTGAAATACGGGATACCGGTTTACGACCGCTTCGCGGCCGGACGCAGCCTTCGGCGGCTGCTACACGGGGGCGAGCCAGACCCTGCGGGGAGAATAATAAGAAATGCACGACAATCATTTGAGTCGCCATGCCCAGCAAGTCTTGACCGTTACCCAGGGCAAATCGCACCTGCGCGGTCCCGGCAGCGATCCGTCCATTGCCCGTTCCTGGCTGCGTTGTCTTGAGGACTATCACCTCGACCCGGCCTTGACCATGGCGCCGACGGTGCTGGAACACGGTCGAGTGCTGGAAAGCCGTGAACGCTTGCAGCAAGTGCTGCACATCGCCGGCAATGAAATGACCAGCCTCCACCAACAGCTTTCCGGCGCTGGCCATGCCGTGTTGCTGACCGACGCCCGTGGCGTGATCCTCAATTGCGTCACCGCGCCCGCCGAGCGCAAGATTTTCGAGCGCGCCGGCCTGTGGCTCGGCGCCGACTGGAGTGAAGCCTGCGAAGGCACCAACGGCATCGGCACCTGCCTGGTGGAACGGCAGTCGCTGACCATCCATCAGGACGAACATTTTCGCGGACGCCATACCGGCCTGACCTGTTCGGCGAGCCCGGTGTTCGATCCCCATGGTGAACTGCTGGCGGTGCTCGACGTATCGTCGGCGCGCCACGATGTCTCCCGGCAAAGCCAGTTTCACACCATGGCCCTGGTCAATCTGTCGGCGAAGATGATCGAAAGCTGCTATTTCCTGCGCTACTTCGACAATCAATGGTTGTTGCGCTTTCATTTGCAGGCCGAATCCGTCGGGCTGTTCAGCGAAGGGCTGCTGGCGTTCGACGGAGAAGGGCGGATCAGTGCAGTCAACCAGAGCGCGCTGAACTTGCTGGGGCATATTCGCGGCGGCTTGCTGGGTAAGCCGGTAGAGGCGTTTTTCGACTGTTCGCTGGATGAGCTGCTCGGCCGCGCGAGTGTCAACGCCAGTGCCAGTTGGCCGTTGCGCACCCGAGACGGGCGAAGTCTGTTTGCCGTTTTGCGCGGGCAGCCACGCAGCATTCCGGTGCCTGTTGTGCAAAGCCCGGTACTTGCCGAACGTGCGCCGCTGTCAGGCATCTGTCTCGGTGATACGGCGTTGCAAGAGGATTTTCGCAAGTCACTGAGGGTGTTCGAGCGCGACGTGCCGCTGCTGATCAACGGCGAAACCGGTTCCGGCAAAGAGGCATTCGCCAAAGCCGTGCACCAGACCAGTCAGCGCTCAGAAAAAGCCTTCGTCGCCCTTAACTGTGCGGCCATTCCTGAAAGCCTGATCGAGAGTGAGTTGTTTGGCTATCGCGGCGGCAGTTTCACCGGCGCGCGCAAGGAAGGCATGCGTGGCAAGTTGCAGCAGGCCGATGGCGGAACACTGTTCCTCGACGAAATCGGCGACATGCCCCTGGCCTTGCAGACCCGGCTATTGAGGGTGTTGGAGGATCGACAAGTGGTGCCGATTGGCGGGGAGCCGGAGGCGGTCAACGTACGAATCATCAGTGCTACGCACCGTAATCTGTTGGAACGGGTGCAGGACGGCGGCTTCCGTGAGGATTTGTATTACCGGCTCAATGGGCTGGAAGTTGCGTTACCGGCGCTAAGGGATCGCAGTGATAAATCCCAATTGCTCGACTTCTTGCTGGAACAAGAGACGGGCGGTGAAGCGGTGCAGATCGATGCGGCAGCGCGTCAGGCGTTGCTGGGCTTCAACTGGCCGGGGAATGTGCGGCAATTGCGTAACGTGCTGCGCACACTGGCTGCGCTGTGTGAGAACGGGAAGATCGGGTGGGAGGATTTGCCAGCGATGATTCGACAGGCGCGGCCGGCGCCGGTGATGACTGTTGAAGCATCGTCGGATCATCCGCTGGACGATGCCGAACGGGTGGCGTTGTTGAATGCGCTGGAACACACGCGTTGGCACATGACGCATACCGCCGAGCAGTTGGGGGTCAGCCGAAATACGCTTTATAGAAAGCTGCGTAAACACGGCATCGCCCGCTAAATCGCGTCGCCCCCATCGCGGGCAAGCCCACTCCCACAGGATTTTCAGTGACCTGTGGGAGTGGGCTTGCCCGCGATGGCGTCTGTGAGACCGAAACACAAGGTGCGATTTTTCCCTCCCTACGCTAACCTGCGGCCATGTTTTACGAGGTCGACTATGCACATTCATATTCTGGGTATCTGCGGCACCTTCATGGGTTCGATGGCGGTTCTGGCCAAGGAACTGGGCCATCACGTCACCGGCTCCGATGCCAACGTCTATCCGCCGATGAGCACACAGCTTGAAGCTCAAGGCATTGAGTTGACCCAAGGCTACGATCCTTCCCAGCTCGATCCGGCTCCGGATCTGGTGGTGATCGGCAACGCCATGTCACGCGGCAACCCGGCCGTCGAGTACGTACTGAACAAAGGCCTTCCTTACGTTTCCGGCCCGCAGTGGCTGGCCGATCACGTGCTGCAAGGTCGTTGGGTGCTGGCCGTTGCCGGTACTCACGGCAAAACCACCACCAGCAGCATGCTCGCCTGGGTGCTGGAGCACGCGGGCATGAGCCCCGGCTTCCTGATCGGCGGCGTGCCGCAGAATTTCTCGGTGTCGGCGCGTTTGGGCGGTACGCCGTTCTTTGTGATCGAAGCCGACGAATATGACAGCGCATTCTTCGACAAGCGTTCCAAGTTTGTTCACTACCGCCCGCGCACGGCGATCCTGAACAACCTTGAGTTCGATCATGCAGACATCTTCCCCGACCTGCCAGCTATCGAGCGGCAGTTCCACCATCTGGTGCGGACCATTCCAAGCGAAGGCCTGGTGATCCATCCGACCACCGAACCGGCGTTGAAACGTGTCATCGACATGGGCTGCTGGACCCCGGTGCAAACCACCGGGGTGGGCGGCCAATGGCAGGTCAAGTTGCTCAGCGAAGACGGTTCGAAGTTTGAAGTGATGTTCGAAGGCGTCGCCCAAGGTGTGGTCGAGTGGGACATGACCGGCCAGCACAACGTCGCTAACGCATTGGCTACGTTGGCGGCGGCGCGTCACGTCGGCGTGGTGCCATCGATGGGCATTGCTGCGTTGAGCGCGTTCAAAAGCGTCAAGCGCCGCATGGAAAAAGTCGCCGAAGTGCGCGGCATCACCATCTACGACGATTTCGCCCACCATCCGACCGCTATCGCCACCACCCTTGATGGCCTGCGCAAACGCATCGGCGATGCGCCGTTGATCGCGATCATCGAGCCGCGCTCCAACTCGATGAAGCTGGGCGCGCACCGAGACGGTTTGCCGGAAAGCGTGGTCGATGCCGATCAAGTGATCTGGTACGCACCCGCCAACCTCGGTTGGGACCTGGCCGGCACCGCCGCGCTGTGCACCGTGCCATCGATTGTCAGCGACTCGCTGGAAGGCATCATTGAGCGCGTGAAAAGCCAGGCGCAGCCCGGTACTCACGTCGTGATCATGAGCAACGGCGGCTTCGGCGGCCTGCACGGCAAACTCGCCGAGGCCCTGCGATGAGCAGTGGTCCGGATCGCGTCACGCTGGCCATGACCGGCGCTTCCGGCGCTCAGTACGGTTTGCGTTTGCTCGATTGTCTGATTCGTGAAGACCGCGAAGTGCACTTCCTGATTTCCAAGGCAGCGCAACTGGTGATGGCCACGGAAACCGACGTTACGCTGCCGGCCAAACCGCAGATGATGCAAGCCTTCCTCACGGAGTACACCGGTGCTGCGGCCGGGCAAATCAAGGTCTATGGCAAGGAAGACTGGATGTCGCCGGTGGCT
The DNA here is from genome assembly GCF_002000165.1 of Pseudomonas sp. C9. Classification (NCBI taxonomy): domain Bacteria; kingdom Pseudomonadati; phylum Pseudomonadota; class Gammaproteobacteria; order Pseudomonadales; family Pseudomonadaceae; genus Pseudomonas; species Pseudomonas sp. C9. The sequence goes on from NZ_MPAK01000001.1 coordinate 3,336,103, forward strand.
TCGGGCTCCGGCGCGCCTGCGGCAATGGTGGTGGTGCCTTGCTCCACGGGGACGCTGTCGGCCATTGCGACCGGTGCCTGCAACAACCTGATCGAGCGTGCCGCCGATGTGACCCTGAAAGAGCGTCGCCAGTTGATTCTGGTTCCGCGTGAGGCGCCGTATTCAAGCATCCATCTGGAGCACATGCTCAAGCTGTCGAACATGGGCGTGACGATATTGCCGGCCTCGCCAGGCTTCTATCACCAGCCGCAGACGATTGATGACCTGATCGATTTTGTCGTGGCGCGGATTCTCAATCTGTTGAACATCCCGCAAGACATGCTGCCACGCTGGGGCGAACACCATTTGAGCAGCGATGAATAAGCTGCTGATTACTCTGCTGGCATTGCAACTGACGGGCTGCGCCACCGCGCGCACCCTTGATGCGGCCAAACCCGGAGCGCCCCTGGTGTATGCGGGGACGCGTCTGGATTTGTACGCCATGAACGGCGGATGCTGCGCCAAGGACCGCTTTGGTGCAGACGCGCCGAGCTATCCCGGCGTTGACCTGCCGGCCAGCGCGTTGCTCGACACGCTGCTGTTGCCGTTGTCGGTGCTGACGGTGATCGGAGTGAGTTTTCAGGCAACGGGCGGGTTGTAGTTAGAGGCTATTGTGGCGAGGGAGCAAGCTCCCTCGCCACAGATTTGCGGATTATTTACCGAGCTTGCGCAACTCATCCGACTCCACAATCCGCACTCCATCTTGCTCTTCCAGCGCCAACCGCCACATCGCGCGCGCCAGTTGGCAGGCTTCGATGCCGTGGTATTTGCCGGGGATCAGGCGTGACAGCGGGCCGGCGATTTTCTCGCCCAGGCGTGGGGCGACGCGATCGCCCAATAGCAGAGAGGGGCGGCAAATGGTCAGTTGCGGCCAGTCCTGCGCGCGCAATGCGTGTTCCATCTCACCTTTGACCCGGTTGTAGAAAATCGAGGATCTACGATCGGCGCCCAAGGCGCTGATCACGATCAGGTGGCGTGCGCCCATTTCCCGTGCACGCTTGGCAAACGCCACGACCATGTCCAGGTCCACTGCACGAAACGCAGGTTCCGAGCCGGCCTGCTTGATCGTAGTGCCGAGGCAGCAGTAGGCAATATCGACGCGACCGTTCAGCTGTGGAAGAAACACTTCCGGATCGCCGACAGGGTTTTCCAGGTGCGGGTGTTTGGCGAGTGGACGGCGTGAAGGGGCCAAAACCCTTGAGATCGTTGGCTCATTGAGCAAGCGATCAAGCAGATGTTCACCGGTTAACCCGGTAGCTCCGGCAATCAAGACATGCTGAGGCGTCAAGTACATAGTGTTTCTCCCTTGATACTGTTCAGCTTAGTTGCTCTTTGTATCCTTGCTGTCGATAGAGACACTTTGTAGTGCTTTTCGTGCCTGCTGCTTGCGTAACAACTGCCAGTGAGAGAGGACGGTTTTCGGCGCCCAGATCTGCGGCTCGGAGGCTTCGAAGCTGTCGGCCAGTTCGCGCTCGGCGACGGTGGCCTTGGCCAGTTTGAAGGCTTGCTCCAGGTCATCGGTCTGGTTCAATGCCTGGGCGAACAGTGCGTCGCCGAAGTAGGTGAAATTGGCTTCTTCGGCGCAGCCGAAGGACACACGGTCTGCCCGGGACGCGGTCATGATCAGGGTGCGTTCGTCCTTGAGGGCGGGAATGAAGCCGCCGGAATAGCAGGACGAAATCACAATGATCTTGTCGCGATTTTTCAAGGGTGCAAGCACCGCGGCGAGTTCGTCGGCCGGCAGGTCGGCCAGCTCCATGCGCGGTTGATCGAGCACCAGTTGATGTTCGCTGGTGCCGTGGCTGGTCAGGTAAATGAAAATCAAGTCTTCCGGGCCGCTGCGCTCGGCCAGGGTAGCGGCAGCGCGGCGCAGGTTTTCCCGGGTAGCCATCGGGCGGTCGACGAGGTGGTCGCGGTGATTTACCAGGCGGATTTGCCCGAACGCGCCGAAGCGGCTGCTGAGCATGTTGCTGACGTAATCGGATTCGCGCAGGAACACGCTTTGCTTGCCGTCGCCGCCCAAGGTCAGGGTGTACAACTCGACGGCTGGAGTCGAGGCCGGCACGTTGAGCAGGGCGTCCTCGAGCAAGCGGCCTTGAGCCAGCAAACCGAGCTCCAGGCTGTCAGGCAGCAGCTTGCCGTCGGCGTCACGTACGCGCTGGCCATTGAGCCATGTGCCGCTTTGCACGGTGCCGTCGGTGAGCACCAGCGTGCCGCGTCCCGAGTAACTGTCACTGTCAAATTGACCGGTGTAGAAGCTGCCGTCCGGCAGGTTCAATCGACCTTGGCCGGTGAAGCGCCAATCACTGAACTGGCCGGTGTAATGGCTGCTGTCGGAGCCGATCAACTCGCCCTTGCCGTTCAGGGATCCTTCCTTGAATTGACCGAGCCAGACATCGCCGTCGGCATTTTCGTAGCGGCCCTTGCCGTGCAGTTGATTGTTCTTGAAACCGCCGACATAGATGTCGCCGTCGGCGCTGTTGAAAGTCCCGTTGCCTTCCAGCTGACCGTTGACAAAGTGCCCGGTGAATTGATTGCCGCTGGCGTCGCCGCGCTGGCCTTCCCCGTTGGGTTTGCCGTGGGCGAACTGACCCTGGTACGAGCTGCCGTCATCGAGTTCGAGACGACCGAGCCCTGAATATTGATCGGCCTTGAATTCGCCGCGATAGCTCATGCCGTTTTCTTTGAGCGTGCCTTCACCCTCGCGCCGGCCGAGTTTGAAACCGCCGGTGTAGCTGCTGGCCGGTGTGGTCAGCGAGCCCTGGCCGTCGAACAGGCCCTGATTGAACAGCCCGCGATAGACCTCGCCATTGCTGCCATGCCATTCGCCCTGGCCGTGCCATTGCCCCTTGTCGAACTCGCCGGCGTACCAGCTGCCATTCGGATAGTCGATGCGGCCCTGGCCTTGCAGCAAACCATTGACCAGATCACCGCGATAGCGCCCGCCATCCGGCAGACGGGCATCCGGGGGCAACAGCGATTCGCCATCGCCGCAAGCAGTGAGCAAAAGGGTCAGGGCAAGGAGTGCAAGTGAGCGCATAGCGGGATCCGGGCAATTAGGCGAGCGAGTATGCCGCAGCTATGTGTCGTATATATAGAGAGGGGTGCGAAACAGCGTGAGCTGCTTCGCATCCGCGAGGGTTACACGAAACAGAGGGACAGGGGTTCTGCGATATAGGCCGGTTTGTCCGAGCCTTCTATCTCAAGGGTGGTGGTGGCCTTGAGCAGCCATTGACCGGGTTTTTTCTCGATGACGTCGGTCAGATCAACTTTGAGGCGCACTTTCGAATTGACCTTGACCGGTTGAATAAAACGCACGCTGTCGAGGCCGTAGTTGACCACCATCTTCACGCCTTCGGGCATGACGAGGATGTCTTCCATCAACTTCGGGATCAGTGACAGCGACAGGAATCCATGTGCGATGGTGCTGCCAAATGGCGTTTGCGCGGCTTTGACCGGGTCGACATGAATAAACTGATAGTCACCTGTGGCTTCTGCGAACAGGTTGATCCGCTCCTGATCGATGGTGAGCCATTCGGAACGTCCGAGTTCCTTGCCGACATAATCTTTGAGCTCTGCAACGGGAACCTGGGGCATTGAGACTCTCCTTGTGTTTCATCGGATTTATAGTTTTTCGGGTGGGGGGATTTGACCTCCCTGCGAACCACTGTAGATCAACATGGCCGATTGCTCCGGTCAACTGACCATGCTTTTGGCGAATGCCGATCCATAGCGTTGACGTGCTTATAATGCGCGGCCCCTTTTTGGGTGGGGCGAGCGCGGGAGATGCCGGATGTTGTTACGTGGCCTGACCTGGCTGGTGCTGTTCCAATTGCTGGGCACAGCCATCAACCACTTGTTTTTACCGGTGCTGCCGGGGCCGATTGTCGGCTTACTGCTGTTGCTGGTGTATCTGATTTCACGCGGGCAAGTCGGCGAACCGCTGAGCCTGGCGGCCAGCAGCCTGCTGCGGTACTTGCCGTTGCTGCTGGTGCCGCCGGCCGTGGGCGTGATGGTGTACGCCAAGGATATTGCCGCCGATTTCTGGGCCATCGTCGGTGCGTTGGTGTTGTCGCTGCTGCTGTCCATGGCGTTTGCCGGGGTGCTGATGCAACGCATGGTCAAGCGCCATGCCCATCGCGGAGATGACCAATGACCCTTGATTGGCACGGCGCACTCGACTCGGTGATCCATCATCCGCTGTTCGGCATCGGTATTACATTGGGTGCTTATCAACTGGTGCTGGCGGCTTTTGAGAAAACCCGCTGGATCTTTTTGCAGCCGGTGCTGGTCTCCATGTTGGTGGTGATCGGTGTCCTGCTGACCTGCGGCCTGACCTACGCGGAGTACCGCAAGAGCACCGAGATCCTCAGCATCCTGCTCGGACCCGCAACGGTTGCACTGGCCGTGCCGCTGTACCTCAATCTGCGAAGGATTCGGCAGTTGTTCTGGCCGATATTTACTACGCTGGTGATAGGTGGCGTGGTGGCCACGGGCATGGGCGTGTTGCTGGGGTGGTGGTTCGGTGCCGAGCACATGATCCTGATGACCATGGCGCCGAAGTCGGTAACGTCGCCGATTGCCATGCTGGTGGCCGAGCAGATCGGTGGTGTCGCGGCGCTGGCGGCGGTGTTCGTGTTGATCACTGGCGTGATCGGTGCGATCTTCGGCCCTGGTCTGTTGACGCGGCTCGGTGTGCGCAGCCCGGAAGCGCGCGGCATGGCCTTGGGAATGACGGCCCATGCGGTCGGCACTTCGGTAGCCCTGCAGGAAAGTGAAGAGTGCGGCGCCTTTGCGGCGCTGGCGATGAGTCTGATGGGTGTGGCCACGGCGGTGTTCCTGCCGTTGGCGGTGTCGATGGTGGTGTAAGGAAATGTCTATGAACTTACCGCTTTTCCCGCTAAACACGGTGCTGTTTCCTGGCTGCATCCTCGACTTGCAGATCTTCGAAGCGCGCTACCTGGACATGATCGGCCGCTGCATGAAGCAGGGCGGCGGCTTCGGTGTGGTGTGCATCCTCGACGGCGAAGAAGTCGGCATCGCGCCGGCAGGGTATGCCTTGGTGGGGTGCGAAGCGCGGATCACCGATTTCAAACAGCAGGACAACGGCTTGCTGGGTATTCGGGTGCAGGGCGGGCGCCGTTTCCAGGTTTTGCGCACCGAGGTTCAGCGTGATCAGTTGACCGTCGCTGAAGTCGAATGGCTGGAAGACGAACCCGAGCAACCCTTGCAGGACGAGGACGCCGACCTGGTTGCGTTGCTCAAGGCCTTGGCCGAACACCCGATGGTCGAGGCCCTGAACATGGGGACCGAGGCAACCGGGCAGCAGTCGCTGGCCAATCAACTGGCGTACCTGCTGCCATTTGCCGAGGTCGACAAGATAGACCTGCTGCAACTCGACGATCCGCAGCAACGGCTGGATGCGATTCAGGCGTTGCTGGATGAGTTGCAGGGTGAGTTGTTCGCCTGATCAGTAGGCATACCGCAACAACGTATGTGGCAAATGCCGCAACACAAAGAACCCGAACAACGCCACCAGTACTGGCAGCACCAGCCACCAGACCTTGGGTGGCATGGCATTGAGTGGCGCCTTGCGCTGAGTCAGCCACAAGCTCGCCGCACACACGGCCGCCGCCAGCATCGCACCCGCCAGTACATCGGTCGGCCAATGCGCGCCCAGATACACCCGTGACAGGGAAATTGCCAGCGCGGGCAAGCAGCCCAGCAGCAACCAGGTCAGGCGCATCCGTGGCGGTTGCCCTCGGCCCGCCAGTACGGCGAGGGTCAGGAACAGCGCGAATGAGCCGGAGGCGTGACCGCTGGGCATGCTGTAACTGGTCAATGGATCACTCAACACTTCCGGGCGCAGGCGGGCGAAAAAGTGTTTGGTTGCGGTGTTGGCCAGCGCGGTGCAGAGCAGGGTGCTGCCGGCGAAAATCGCCTGGCGCCATTGCCGCGCAATCAGCAAAAGGCCGGTCAGCAGCGCGCTGAATACCAGCATGTTGCGAAATTCGCCAATCAGTGTGAAGACGACGGCGACTTCGTCGAGCATCGGGCCGCGGTGTTCCTGCACCAGGGTCATTACGCCTTGATCGAGTGCGGTCAGGTGCGGGTAGCCGATGAACAGTCCCACCAGAATCAGAAAACTCATGCCGGCAATCAGCGTCGTCGCCTGGCGATGGCGGCGCAGACTGCTGGTGACGCTCAAGCCCACCAAGACGGCAATACTGCCTGCGACGATCCCGGCTTCAGGCCAGAAACCTTCCGGCAGTGGCAGGCGAATCGCCGCCCCTGTGGCCCAACCGGGTAGCAAATAGGCAACACTCCAGCCAGCGGCGGCCAACACGCTGACTGCGGCAAAGCGCGGAAACGGCATGTCGAACATCCCGGCGACCATCGGCAGCATCGGTCGCAACGGCCCGATGAAGCGTCCGACCAGCAGGCTGGCGATGCCATAGCGTTGGAAATAGGACTCGGCGCCGGCGATCCACTCGGGGTGATGACGCAACCCCGGCAAACGACGGATATTCTGGTGGAAGTGCCGGCCGACGAAGTACGAAACAATGTCACCCAGCACACCGGCAACGAACCCCAGCAACAGCGTTTCACTCAGTGACAACGCACCGCTCCCGGCCAATACCGCCACAGCAAACAGCAACACTGTGCCGGGTACGATCAGTCCGGCAATTGCCAGACATTCCACAAAAGCCACGATGAACACTGCTGCAGCCAGCCATTGCGGATTAGCCGCCAACCAGCCGGTCACGCTATCGAGCCATGGGCCCATAAAAAACAACTCCATCGAACGTTCAATTGGCCACAGGTGGGCAAATACAATTTAAGCAACACCACAGAATCCCTGTGGGATCTGCTTTGCATCAAGATTTCGCTACTGTCATGGCAGCAAAAAATAATCGCGACCTTCGACCTGTCCCCGGCGCAGGGGGTTGCGAGTGCAATACGGCGCGTAAGCCGCGTCGACAAAGCGGTACATCAAATGCTCATCACGCCCATGAGGGATGCCCAGGCGCGTAGTCTGGATGATGTGGGTGGGCGCCGGGCCGATGTCTTCGACCAGCAGCACGTCGTGGTCGAAGCGCTTGGCGTCCCAGACCGGCACCTTCAAACCCAGTGACTTGCAGAGCAATGTTTGCCCGGCACACAGCTTTTGCGAGGGGCGAGGGCGGCCCTGAGTATCGGGGTTGTTCAGCAGCATTTGCGCCAGACTCGCCGGCCCGCTCAATTCATCGACCCATGGATAGGCCGATTTGATCAGCACCGCGTTGCCGGGGCCTTGGGCGCTGAAGTTCAGGGAATCGCCGCCGCGGGCGTAATACATATAGATGTGGCCGCCATCCAGAAACAAAGCCTTACGCTTTTCTGTGTAGCCGAGGGAGGCGTGACTGCCTTTTTCTTCAAAGTAATAGGCTTCGGTTTCGATAATTCGGGCGCTGAGCCACAGGTCGCCGACTCGATGACGGATGACTTTACCGAGTAGATCCTGGGCCAGCGTTTGCGCGTCGCGGTCGAAAAACGCATCCGGGAGCCCGATGGGCCGGCTCGCAGCGGACGCTCGAACAGTCAGGTTGGACATGATGAACGGCGTTTATCAGGGCTGATAGAGCGGTGATGATAACAATTTGCAGCTTAATCACGGCTGAACGTCGGCAAATTGCTCTTGATTTCGACCATCCGCCCGTCACCGCTGTTAGTCGGGGGACGCGACAGCTATAATCTGCCGCTTTACTCTTTACCAAGACCTTAGCAAAGACCACTCCAGACCATGACTGAGTCCGTTCTTGACTACATGACCCGCCTGGGCCGCGCTGCTCGCGAAGCCGCTCGCGTCATCGGCTGTGCCAGCACCGCGCAGAAAAACCGCGCCTTGCAAGCCGCCGCTGATGCGCTGGACGCTGCGCGCGCCGAGTTGACGGCGGCCAATGAACTGGATTTGGCCGCTGGTCGGGCCAATGGTCTTGAGCCGGCCCTGCTGGAGCGTCTGGCGCTGACCCCGGAACGCATCGACGGCATGATCGTCGGTTTGCGCCAGGTAGCTGCATTGCCGGACCCGGTAGGCGCGATCCGCGACATGAGTTTCCGTCCGTCGGGCATCCAGGTTGGAAAAATGCGCGTGCCGCTGGGCGTGATCGGGATCATCTACGAATCCCGTCCCAACGTGACCATCGATGCCGCCAGCCTGTGCCTCAAATCCGGCAATGCAACCATCCTGCGTGGCGGTTCCGAGGCGATCCACTCCAATCGCGCCATCGCCGCCTGCATCCAGCGCGGCCTGGCTGAAGCCGAACTGCCTGGCGCTGTGGTGCAAGTGGTCGAAACCACCGATCGTGCCGCCGTTGGCGCGCTGATTACCATGCCGGAATACGTCGATGTCATCGTGCCCCGTGGTGGCCGTGGCCTGATCGAGCGCGTCAGTCGTGACGCCCGCGTGCCTGTCATCAAGCACCTGGATGGTATTTGCCACGTCTACGTCAGCCCTCACGCTGATCTGGCGAAAGCCCAGCGCATTGCGTTCAACGCCAAGACCTACCGTTATGGCATTTGCGGCGCGATGGAAACGCTATTGGTCGATCAAAGCGTTGCCAAAGATTTCCTGCCATCGATGGCTGCCCAGTTCCGCGAAAAAGGCGTCGAGCTGCGCGGTTGTGAGCGCACGCGGGCGATTATCGATGCTGCGGCGGCGACCGAAGACGACTGGACCACCGAATACCTGGCACCGATTCTGTCGATCCGCGTGGTCGACGGCCTCGATCAGGCCATCGACCACATCAATCGGTACGGCTCCCATCACACCGACTCGATCGTCAGCGAAAACCTCGCTGATACCCGGCGTTTTGTGGCACAAGTCGATTCATCGTCGGTCATGATCAACACGCCGACATGCTTCGCCGATGGCTTTGAATACGGATTGGGTGCCGAGATTGGCATTTCTACTGATAAGCTGCACGCCCGCGGCCCGGTGGGCCTCGAAGGTTTGACGTGCGAGAAGTACATCGTGGTCGGTGATGGCCAGTTGCGCGGCCAGGCGTCGGTCTGACTTGAGCGACCTCGCCCCGACAACCCCAGCCACCGCCGACACGCCTCAACCTCGGCGCATTGGCATGCTGGGCGGCACGTTCGACCCGGTGCACATCGGCCATTTGCGCAGTGCGCTGGAAGTCGCCGAGTCGCTGGCGCTCGATGAGTTGCGTCTGACACCCAGTGCCAGGCCTCCGCATCGTGATACGCCGCAAGTGTCGGCAAAAGACCGTCTGGCGATGGTCGAGTGCGCGGTGGCCGGTGTGGCGCCGTTGGTGGTGGACGCCCGCGAATTGCAGCGGGACAAACCGTCCTACACTATCGATACCCTGGAATTGATGCGTGCCGAACTGGCCGCGCAGGACCAGGTATTTCTACTTCTGGGCTGGGACGCATTTTGCGGCCTGCCCACTTGGCACCGCTGGGAAGAGTTGCTCCAGCATTGCCACATCCTGGTGCTGCAACGCCCGGATGCCGACAGCGAACCGCCGGATGCCTTGCGCAACCTGCTGGCAGCGCGCTCGGTGAGCGACCCGCTGGCCCTCAATGGGCCGAGCGGACAGATTGCATTCGTCTGGCAGACACCGCTCGCGGTATCCGCCACCCAGATCCGTCAACTGCTGGCCAGCGGTAAGTCGGTACGTTTCCTGGTGCCCGACGCGGTCCTGGCCTACATCGATGCGCACGGACTTTACCGTGCGTCGAACTGAAAAGAGGCGCGCTTCAAGGCACGTGACCACGTGTATCGAAGCCCCCGAACATACGAGCAAAACGAGTTTTATATGACTGACAAAGACGTAGCTAAAGTAAAGCGCAAAGGCACATTCAAGAGCGCCCCGCTGCCAGAAGTAGTTCCAACCGGCGCACCACTCGCTGGCGAAGAGCTGGTCAAGGTTGCCGTAGCGGCCCTGGAAGACGTCAAGGCCCAGGACATTCAGGTGATCGACGTTCGTGAAAAGCAGAGCATCACTGACTTCATGATCATCGCTACCGGTACCTCCAACCGCCAGATCGGCGCGATGCTGGACAAGGTCCGCGAAGCGGTCAAGGCTCAGGGCGTCAAGCCGCTGGGTGAAGAAGGCAAGGGTGACAGCGACTGGGTCCTGCTGGACATGGACGATGTCATCGTTCACATGATGACCGCCTCGGCTCGCCAGTTCTACGACCTGGAGCGTCTGTGGTCCGGCGCAGAACAGAGCCGTGCTCTGAACGCGGCTCACCACAGCCCGGAAAACACCCACGAGCATTTCATCAAGCTCAACAAAGACCAGCAATAAGGGCCCGCTGTGCGACTGCGACTGATCGCCGTCGGTTCACGGATGCCCAAGTGGGTGGAAGAAGGCTGGCATGAATATGCCAAGCGTCTTCCGTCCGAGCTGGCGCTGGAACTGGTGGAAATACCGCTCAATACCCGTGGCAAGAACGCCGACGTGGCGCGCTTCATCCGTCAGGAAGGCGAAGCCATGCTGGCCAAAGTCGGGCCGAACGAGCGTATTGTCACTCTCGAAGTCCACGGCAAACCCTGGAGCACTGAGCAGCTGGCGGTCGAACTCGATCGCTGGCGCCTGGACTCGCGCACGGTCAACTTCATGGTCGGCGGCCCCGAAGGGCTGGCGCCGGAAGTCTGTGCCCGAGCTGATCAGCGCTGGTCATTGTCGCCGTTGACGTTGCCGCACCCATTGGTGCGAATTCTGATCGGCGAACAGCTGTACCGTGCCTGGACAGTCCTGTCCGGCCACCCATACCACAAGTAGTTCTGCCCTCATGTCTCAGCCGATTCGCATCAAGGACCACGAAAAAGACGCCCGTCTGGTGCGTGGTCGCGTCGTGTTCGGGGCAATTGCGGTCGTAACGCTGATCTGCGTACTGATTGCGCGGCTGTATTTCCTTCAGGTGATCCAGTACGAGTACCACTCGACCCTCTCGGAAAACAACCGCGTCCATGTGCAGCCGATTCCGCCCACGCGCGGGTTGATCTTCGACCGCAATGGCGTGGTAATCGCCGACAACCGGCCCAGCTTCAGCCTGAGCATGACCCGCGAACGCTCTGGTGAATGGCAACAAGTGCTCGACGTGATCGTCCAGGTGCTGGAGTTGACTCCAGAGGATCGGGTGATTTTCGAGAAGCGCATGCGGCAAGGGCGCCGGCCGTTCGAGCCAGTACCGATCCTGTTCGAGCTGACCGAAGAACAGATCGCCCGTATCGCGGTGAATCAGTTCCGTCTGCCGGGCGTGGAAGTGGTCGCGCAGCTGGTTCGTCACTATCCGCAGGGTGCGCATTTTGCGCACTCGGTAGGTTATATGGGGCGGATCAACGAGAAAGAGCTCAAGTCTCTGGATCCGGTGAGTTACAGCGGCACCCATCAAATTGGCAAAACCGGCATCGAACGCTTCTACGAACCCGAGCTGCACGGTCAGGTCGGTTACGAGGAAGTCGAAACCAACGCTCGGGGCCGCGTATTGCGCGTGCTCAAGCGTACCGATCCGATTCCTGGCAAGGACATCGTCCTGAGCCTGGACATCAAATTGCAGGAAGCCGCCGAGACCGCACTTGGCGGACGTCGTGGTGCCGTCGTGGCACTGGACCCGAAAACCGGTGAAGTGCTGGCGATGGTCAGTCAGCCGAGTTTCGATCCGAACCTGTTCGTCACCGGCATCAGCTCCAAGGCCTATTCCGAGCTGCGCGACTCCATCGACCGGCCGCTGTTCAACCGCGTGTTGCGCGGCCTGTACCCGCCGGGTTCGACCATCAAGCCGGCAGTGGCGATTGCCGGTCTGGATTCGGGGGTGGTCACCGCTTCGACCCGAGTCTTCGACCCCGGTTATTACATGCTGCCCAACTACGATCACAAATACCGTAACTGGAACCGTACGGGTGATGGTTACGTGGATCTGGACACGGCAATCATGCGGTCCAACGACACCTACTTCTATGATCTGGCCCACAAGCTGGGGATCGACCGGTTGTCGTCGTACCTGGGCAAATTCGGCATTGGCCAAAAGGTCTCGCTGGACATGTTCGAAGAGTCGCCGGGCCTGATGCCGTCCCGTGAATGGAAACGTGCGACCCGGCGCCAGGCGTGGTTCCCGGGTGAAACCCTGATTCTGGGGATCGGGCAGGGCTACATGCAATCCACGCCATTGCAGCTGGCCCAGGCCACTGCGCTGGTGGCCAACAAAGGCGTGTGGAACCGGCCGCACCTGGCCAAGACGGTTGAGGGCGTGAAGCCCAAGGATGAAAACCCGATGCCGGACATCGTCCTGCGCGATCCGTCCGACTGGACCAAGGTCAACCACGGTATGCAGCAAGTGATGCACGGCGCTCGCGGTACGGCGCGCAAGGCCTCGATCGGCGCGCAATACCGGATCGCCGGCAAAAGTGGTACGGCCCAGGTGGTCGCGATCAAGCAGGGCGAGAAGTACGACCGCTCCAAAGTGCAAGAACGCCACCGTGACCACGCCTTGTTTGTCGGCTTTGCGCCGGCCGACAACCCGCAAATCGTGGTGTCGGTCATGGTCGAGAACGGCGAGTCCGGTTCCGGGGTCGCCGCGCCTGTAGTGCGTCAAGTCATGGATGCCTGGCTCCTGGACCAGGACGGCCATCTGAAAGCCGAGTACGCCAGCCCTATCAGTGCGGAGGCTACGGCCCGTGAAGAATAATTTCGACCGCATGCTCTCCAGCGAGGATGTGATGCGTCGCCGTGCGACGCTGTTGCAGCGCCTGCACATCGATGGCCCGTTGTTGATTCTGCTGCTGACCCTCGCCGCCGGCAGCCTGTTCGTCCTGTATTCGGCCAGCGGAAAAAGCTGGGACCTGCTGGCCAAGCAAGCCACTTCATTCGGCATCGGCCTGGTGTCGATGATCGTCATCGCGCAGTTCGAACCGCGTTTCATGGCGCGTTGGGTGCCGGTCGGTTATGTGCTGGGCGTGCTCTTGCTGGTGGTGGTGGACGTCATGGGCCATAACGCCATGGGGGCTACGCGCTGGATCAACATCCCCGGCGTGATTCGTTTCCAGCCGTCGGAATTCATGAAAATCCTGATGCCGGCCACCATCGCCTGGTATTTGTCCAAGCGCACCTTGCCGCCGCAGCTCAAGCACGTAGCGGTCAGTCTGTTTCTGATTGGCTTGCCGTTCATCCTGATCGTGCGTCAGCCGGACCTTGGCACCTCGCTGCTGATCCTGGCAGGTGGTGCGTTCGTTCTGTTTATGGGTGGTTTGAAATGGCGCTGGATCATCAGCGTGCTGGCGGCGGCCGTGCCGGTGGCCGTGGCGATGTGGTTTTTCATCATGCACGACTACCAGAAGCAGCGAATCCTGACCTTCCTTGACCCGGAGAGCGATCCGCTGGGCACTGGCTGGAACATCATTCAGTCCAAAGCTGCCATCGGTTCCGGTGGCGTGTTTGGCAAGGGCTGGCTGCTGGGCACCCAGTCGCACCTGGACTTCCTGCCGGAAAGCCACACCGACTTCATCATTGCGGTCATGGGTGAAGAGTTCGGGCTGGTCGGCATTTGTGCGCTGCTGCTGATTTACCTGCTGCTGATCGGTCGCGGGTTGGTGATCACCGCCCAGGCCCAGACATTGTTCGGCAAATTGCTTGCGGGCAGTTTGACCATGACGTTTTTTGTTTATGTTTTCGTCAACATCGGTATGGTCAGTGGCCTGTTGCCGGTGGTGGGGGTGCCGTTGCCGTTCATTAGCTACGGAGGAACTTCGCTGGTGACGCTGCTGTCAGCGTTTGGGGTTTTGATGTCGATCCATACCCATCGTAAGTGGATCGCACAGGTTTGAATAAGGTGAAGATTTCAATGCAAGTAATGCGTGGCTGGGCGACTCGATACGCGCCATGGGTCGGCCTGGTAAGCATCCTTGGCATAACGCAGGACGCGTTGGCCGGCGATTACGAAGGTTCACCCCAGGTGGCCGAATTCGTCGGTGAAATGACCCGCGACTACGGTTTCGCTGGCGAACAGCTGATGGGCGTGTTCCGCGAAGCCGAACGCAAGCAGTCGATCCTGGATGCGATCTCCAAGCCCGCCGAACGGGTCAAGCAATGGAACGAATACCGTCCAATGTTCATCACCGACGCGCGCATTGCCCGTGGTGTGGACTTCTGGCGTCAGCACGAAGCAGTGCTGGCGCGTGCCGAGCAGGAATATGGTGTGCCGGCCCAGGTGATTGTCTCGATCATCGGAGTTGAAACCTTTTTCGGCCGTAATACCGGTAATTACCGGGTGATCGACGCGTTATCGACATTGGGTTTCGACTATCCTCCCCGTGCCGAATTCTTCCGCAAGGAATTGCGTGAGTTCTTGCTGCTGGCCCGGGAAGAACAGGTCGATCCGTTGACCCTCAAAGGTTCCTACGCAGGCGCCATGGGCTTGCCGCAGTTCATGCCGAGCAGTTTTCGCGCGTATGCGGTGGATTTCGACGGTGATGGTCACATTAATATCTGGACCAATCCGGACGATGCCATTGGTAGCGTCGCCAGTTACTTCAAGCTTCACGGCTGGGTTGCCGGCGAACCGGTGGTCAGCCGCGCCGATGTACGAGGCGAGCAGGTGGACGAAGGTTTGACCACGGGCATCGAGCCGACTAAAACCGCAGGGGAGTTGCGGGCTCTAGGGTGGTCAAGTCATGATGCGCTGCGCGATGATATGCCGGTCACGGCTTTCCGCCTTGAAGGTGACAATGGCCCCGAGTACTGGATGGGCCTGAAGAATTTTTACGCAATCACGCGTTATAACCGCAGCGTGATGTACGCCATGGCCGTACATCAACTGTCTGAGCAACTGGTCCAAGCACGGGGCGTCAAGTAATGCGGGCATCGCCTATGGATAAACCCCTCAAGCTCATGGCTTTCGCCGCATTGGCGGTGTTGCTCGCCAGTTGCTCGACCAGTCGCGCACCGGCTCAAAAAACGTCGTCCACTGCCGTGCGCTCGACGCCGGGGCTGGACATCAATCGCGCCCACAAAGATGGCGCGCCGTGGTGGGATGTCGACGTATCGCGCATTCCGGATGCCACGCCGACCCTGCACACCGGCCCTTATAAGGCCAACCCCTATACGGTGCTGGGCAAGACCTATTTCCCGTTGCAAGAATCCAAGACATACGTCGCCTCGGGCACGGCGTCCTGGTATGGCACCAAGTTTCACGGCCAGAACACCGCCAATGGCGAGGTCTACGACCTGTACGGCATGAGTGCCGCACACAAGACATTGCCACTGCCGAGTTACGTTCGGGTGACCAACCTGGACAACAACAAGAGCGTGATCCTGCGGGTCAACGACCGTGGGCCGTTCTACTCGGACCGCATCATCGACTTGTCCTATGCCGCGGCCAAAAAGCTCGGTTATGCCGAGATCGGCACTGCGCGGGTCAAGGTCGAGGGCATCGACCCGCAACAGTGGTGGGCACAAAAGGGCCGTCCGGCGCCTTTGATGCTCAACGAACCTAAAGTCGCGCAAAATAGCGCCCCGGTGATTACGGCCTCGGCCGGCACCGTGGAGCAATGGACGCCACCGCCTCAGCAGCACGCCGCGGCCGTCGTGCCCGTTCAGCTTGATGCAAAAAAAAACGCTTCTGTACCAGCCTCTGGCCAGTATCTGCAGGTGGGCGCGTTCGCCAACCCGGACGCTGCAGAACTCCTGAGATCGAAGCTCAGCGGGATGGTGAGCGCCCCGGTGTTCATCAGCTCGATCGTGCGCAACCAACAGACACTGCATCGGGTGCGCCTGGGGCCGATCGGTTCTCCGGGTGAAATCCAGCAAGTGCAGAACAGTGTGCGCATGGCCAACCTCGGTTCGCCAAGTGTGGTAACAGAGTAAACGTAGGACTTGATTGACGGTTCATCTGCGGTTTTGGGGGGTGAACCAGGTTGTTGGCTCGATACAGAACAAAAGCCCGGCAAGGGTTACAGAGTGAGCAACTGAACACGCGATAACCCGTTAGAAGGTTATTTGATTAGTTTTGCCCCTGGGCAAGTTTCCATTAGCGATTTCGAGAGACGGATGAACATCACCACCTTTGCCAAACGCCTGTTCCTGCTAGTCCCGCTGCTTCTCTCACCTGCCGCTTTCGCGGTCGAGGTGATGCCGTCGCCACCACAACTGGCCGCCAAGGCCTATGTGCTCATGGATGCCAGCAGCGGCAACGTGCTGGTCGAGAACAACGGTGACCAGCGTCTGCCACCGGCCAGCCTGACCAAGCTGATGACCGCGTACATCGCGACCCTGGAAATCCGTCGTGGCCAGATCGGCGAAAACGACCCGGTGACCGTCAGCGAAAACGCCTGGCGTACCGGCGGTTCGCGGATGTTCATCAAGGTGGGTTCGCAGGTCACCGTCAGCGACCTGCTGCACGGCATCATCATTCAGTCGGGTAACGACGCCAGTGTTGCGCTCTCCGAGCACATCGCCGGCAGCGAAGACGCATTCGCTGACGTGATGAACAAAACCGTGGCCGACCTGGGCATGACCAACACCCACTTCATGAACCCGACCGGTCTGCCGAACCCTGAGCACTACTCGTCCGCTCACGACATGGCGGTGCTGGCTCGCGCAATCATTCACGAAGACCCGGCTCACTACGCGATCTACTCGCAGAAGGAGTTCTTCTGGAACGGCATCAAGCAACCTAACCGCAACCTGCTGCTGTGGCGCGACAAGACCGTCGACGGTCTGAAAACCGGCCACACCGATGAAGCCGGCTACTGCATGGTGTCTTCGGCCGTACGTGATGGCATGCGCCTGATCGCGGTGGTGTTCGGCACCAACAGCGAAGTGGCTCGTGCCGCCGAAACCCAGAAGCTGCTGACTTACGGTTTCCGCTTCTTCGAAACCCAGACCTTCTATCAGAAAGGCGCCGAGCTGGCTCAGGCTCCTGTCTGGAAAGGCGCGACCAATCAAGTCAAGGCCGGCCTGGCTGAAGACCTGACCATGACCCTGCCAAAAGGCCAGCTGAAAAAGCTTGCTGCCAGCATGACCATGAACCCGCAACTGGTTGCGCCAATCGCCAAGGGCGACGTGATCGGTAAAGTCGAAGTGAAACTGGACGACAAGGTGGTGCACAGCGCCGATCTGATCGCTCTGGACGCGGTCGAGGAGGGTGGTATCTTCCGCCGCATGTGGGATAGCATCCGTCTATTCTTCTACAGCATGTTCAACTGATAGTGTGCTCCTGCAAGGCCCCGTGCTGATCCGGCGCGGGGTTTTGCTGTCGCCACGGCTTACGCTTACGAGGCCGTTACGCCATGACCGATACCGAAGTAAAGGCACCAAAGATCGAATTTCCCCAAGTTGATTATCCGGTTAAGGTGATCTGCGATACGGGCGTCGGCAACAAAGACAAGATCATCGAAATCGTCAAGAAATACGCGACCATCAACGATGAGCGTGTCGATGAGCGTCAAAGCAGCAACGGCAAATACACCACCATTCAGTTGCACATCGTCGCGACCGACCAGGACCAGCTGTACAACATCAACAGCTATCTGCGGGCGACCGGCTTCGTGCACATGGTGCTGTGATGTCTGGCACGCTGGGCTTTCGTGAGCTCGGCCAGATGGCTTACGAGCCGGTCTGGCATGCCATGCAACGCTTCACCAACGAACGCGGTACCGATGCCGCCGACGAGATCTGGCTGGTCGAGCACCCGCCGGTGTTCACCCAGGGGCAGGCTGGCAAGGCCGAGCATCTGCTGCTTCCCGGGGATATTCCGGTGGTGCAGGTCGATAGGGGCGGTCAGGTGACCTATCACGGCCCTGGCCAACTGGTGGCCTATCTGCTACTGGACGTACGCAAGCTGGGGTTTGGCGTGCGTGACCTGGTCAGCCGCATGGAGCAATGCCTGATCGAGTTACTGGCCAGCTACGGCGTTACTGCCGCCGCCAAGCCGGACGCACCGGGTGTCTACGTCAACGGGGCGAAAATCGCATCTCTGGGTCTGCGGATCCGCCACGGTTGTTCCTTTCATGGCCTGGCCCTGAACGTGGACATGAACCTGGAACCGTTTCGACGGATTAATCCCTGCGGCTACGCCGGGCTGGCGATGACCCAGCTGAGCGATCACGCAGGATCGATTGAATTTGCCGAGGTAAGTGCCCGGCTGCGCGCGCAGCTCGTCAAACACCTCGACTATGCTGAGCAGACGACCCTAACGGGCGGAATCGACTGATATGACTACTGATGCAGTGCAAACCATGATCCCGACGCTTGATGTCACCGAGCGTCCGGCCCCGCGTGCCAAGGTTGAAGCCGGCGTCAAGCTGCGCGGCGCCGAGAAGGTTGCACGTATCCCGGTGAAGATCATTCCGACCACCGAACTGCCAAAGAAACCCGACTGGATTCGTGTACGCATCCCGGTTTCCCCGGAAGTCGACCGCATCAAGGCCCTGTTGCGTAAACACAAGCTGCACAGCGTGTGCGAAGAAGCGTCCTGCCCGAACCTGGGCGAGTGCTTCTCCGGCGGTACCGCGACGTTCATGATCATGGGCGACATCTGCACCCGTCGCTGCCCGTTCTGCGACGTCGGCCACGGCCGTCCGAAACCACTGGACGTGAACGAGCCGGAAAGCCTGGCCATCGCCATCGCCGACCTGAAACTCAAGTACGTGGTGATCACCTCGGTTGACCGCGACGACCTGCGTGACGGCGGTGCCCAGCACTTTGCCGACTGCATCCGCGAGATCCGCAAACTGTCGCCGAACGTGCAGCTCGAAACCCTGGTTCCGGACTACCGTGGCCGGATGGACGTGGCACTGGAAATCACTGCCGCCGAGCCACCGGATGTGTTCAACCACAACCTGGAAACCGTGCCGCGTTTGTACAAAGCAGCGCGTCCGGGTTCGGATTACCAGTGGTCGCTGACCCTGCTGCAGCGTTTCAAGCAAATGATGCCGCACATTCCAACCAAGTCCGGTTTGATGCTGGGCCTGGGCGAAACCGACGAAGAAGTCATCGAAGTCATGAAGCGCATGCGCGAGCACGACATCGACATGCTGACACTGGGTCAATACCTGCAACCGTCTCGCAGCCACTTGCCGGTGCAGCGTTTCGTGCACCCGGACACTTTCGCCTGGTTCGCCGAGGAAGGTTACAAGATGGGCTTCAAGAACGTCGCTTCCGGCCCGCTGGTACGTTCGTCGTACCACGCCGACGAGCAGGCGAAGCTGGTTAAAGCCGAGCTGATGTCGTCCTGATCGGCCGTTAAACATAAAGCGCCCGCAAGGTTTCAACGCCTTGCGGGCGTTTTTTTGCCTTGCCTGCGCCGGCCAGCGTTTTTTCTTGCACTCTGCGGGTGACGACCCCTCTTCTGTTTGTCCCCGTACCTGACTACTGTGTGCTGAAGTTTTCACGCAGGGAGATTCATGGATGACCATTCGACCGACCCATACGCTGTATCCGCATAAACCTGTTCCGGCGTTGCCGTCGCAAGGGCTGATCGGCGTCATTGCACCAGCAGGTCCCGCCGGGCTGGACACTGACAAAGCCATTGCCTGGATGCACGCTCGCGGTTATGCGTTGCGGGTGTATCCCGGGGTGTATGAAAAGGACGGTTACCTGGCCGGCAGTGACGAAGTGCGGCTCAATGATTTGCACGCGGCATTCGCCGACACCGAGGTCGACGCGATCATCTGCCTGCGGGGTGGTTACGGCACACCGCGTTTGCTCGACCGCATAGATTTCGAACTGCTGCAAAACAACGCCAAGCCGTTCATCGGCTACAGCGACATCACGGCGCTGCACGTGGCGATCAGCCGTTATGCCGGTTTCGTGACCTTTCATGGCCCGCTGCTCAATGCCGACCTGTTGGGCGACAAGCAAAAACCGACCGAGTCTTCGTTTTTCAACATGCTCCGTGGGCAGGTGAAGGCCGGCAGCGTGTTGGCTCATCCGGCGGCTTACCCGTTGACCACTATCGAGCCCGGCATCGCGCATGGGCGCTTGCTGGGAGGCAACCTGTCGATGATCTCCGCGACCATGGGCACGCCTTACGAGCTGGAGGCCGAGGGCGTCATCCTGTTGATCGAGGACATCAACGAGCCGCTGTATCGCATCGACCGGTTACTGACCCATCTGCGTCTGGCCGGAACGCTGGGCAAGCTGCGCGGGGTGCTGGTGGGAGATATCGCGGGGGTCGAGCCGGCGGCGCTGGAGCGGTTGCTCAAGCAGACGTTCGAGCCGTTGCGGATACCCGTGCTGGCCGGATGGCGCAGTGGGCATTGCGACCCGAATCTGACGCTGCCGATGGGGGCGTTGGTCAAGCTGGATGCGGGGAAAAAGGAGTTGGTGTTGGAGCAGGATGTGGTGGTCAGGCGCTAGAGTTTCGTCGCCTGATGGTCAGTCATCGCGAGCAAGCTCGCTCCCACAGGTTTTGTGTCGTTCACAAATCCAATGTGGGAGCGAGCTTGCTCGCGAAGGCGGCAGTCGCCATACGGCTGACTAGCGGTTACGCAGTCCTTCCAGCAACTTGTGCGTCGGATACCCATCCGCCGGCCAGCCAAACGACTGCTGTGCACTGCGGATCGCTTTGCGCGTATTGGCGCCGATAATGCCGTCCGGGGTGCCCGCGTCGTAGTTCTGGGCGCTCAACAGGCTTTGCAGTTCCATGCGCTCGGTGCGGCTCAATGGCAAGTCATCTTTGGGCCAGGTGCCGCTGATCAGCCCCGCACCATTGAAACGTTCGGACAACAGACTCACCGCCAACGCATAGGACGACGAGTTGTTGTACTTGAGGATCGCGCGGAAGTTGTCGAGCACCAGGAATGCCGGACCACGGTAGCCGGCCGGCAGTAGCAGGGCCGCGGAGAGGTGTTCCGAGCCTGGCGGGACCCGAGCGCCAGCGGGCATCGAAACTCCCAGTTGCAACCATTCGGCGACACTTTTGCGAATCGTGCCATCGGCCAGGACGTAGTTGAAACTGCCCGGCAGTTGCACTTCAAAGCCCCACGGCTGGCCTTTCTGCCAGCCGGAGCTTTGCAGGTAGTGCGCGGTCGAGGCCAGGGCGTCGGCGGAGCTGTTCCATATGTCACGGCGACCGTCACCATCGAAGTCGACAGCGTGGGTGTTGTAAGTCGTCGGGATGAATTGGGTCTGGCCCATGGCGCCGGCCCAGGAACCGAGCATCTTCTCGGGGGTGATGTCGCCCTGTTGCAGGATTTGCAGGGCGGCGATCAGTTGATCGTGGGCAAAGCCCGGGCGCCGGCCTTCGTACGCCAGGGTCGCAAGGGAGTTGATGACCGACTTGCTGCCCTGGAACTGACCGAAGTTACTCTCCATGCCCCACACCGACACGAGTGCCTGGCGGTCGACGCCATAACGCTGTTCGATGCTTTGCAGGATGGCCGCGTTTTCGCTGAGCAGCGCCTGGCCTTTACGTACTCGCAGGGGAGAAAGGGCGCCGTCGAGGTATTCCCACACCGGACGGGAAAATTCCGGTTGGCTGCGATCGGCACGGATCACGCTCGGGTCGAAGCTGACATCGGCAAAGGCGCGGTCGAACATATCGGCGCGGATACCGGCGGCCAGCGCGTCTTTGCGGAAACCCGCTTGCCATTCGGCGAACGTCTGGGTGGGCTGGATGTCGAGGTTTTCTCCGGCCGGGACCACGGGCGGAATGACCGCAGGGGCTGTCGCGACGGGAAGGGTTTGCAGCGGCTGGGCGTCGGCGGCGGTCGGCTTTTCCGCGCAGGCGACAAGCAAAATGAGGCTGGAGGCAGCGATCAGTTGGCGAACGGGCCAACGACGGGAAAGACTAAGGGGCATGCACAGGTCCAGAAGATACGAATCAGGTACAGACCTTAACATGTAGAAGGGGTGTTCTGCTTTAAGCAGCCAGAAAGTAAGAAGCCTCCCAGCTATTAGACTGGAAGGCTTCGCGGCGGTAGCTGCCTTTGCCCTTGCCGGCTCGTTCCTGACGGCTGCGGAACAGTGGCTGGGCGATGATGGATTTGGCCTTGTTGGGGCCATGCTTTGATGGCTTTTTGCTCATGATGATTTCTCGCTAGTGAGTGGGTTTTGCGGGGCAAATCATCGGCCGAAGTTGGGGTTCTGTCTAGTCCCCGGGACGTGTAGGATCTTTCGCTGATCACAGAACCTGTAGCAGCTGGCGAAGCCTGCGTTCGGCTGCGAAGCAGTCGTAAACTCTGAATCCACTATCGTCCTGAAGAAACTCATTACTTGATTTGGCGACTGCTGCGCAGCCGGACGCAGGCTTCGCCAGCTGCTACAAGGGCGTGTTTATTCGGCGGGTAAGGTCAGGCGTTGGCCGGCCATCAGCAGTGACAATCGACTGAGGCTCATCCATGGCGAACCCGCTGCTTGGCCTTTGATTTGCGCATCGATGCGCTGGGCCTCCAGCAGCAGCTGCGCCCAGCGTTGCGCCGAATAACGTTGCAGGGCCTTGCTCATCAGCGGTTTGCGTTTGTCCCAGATGGGAGGTCGAGCCTGGCTGAAGGCTTTGTCCAGTGGCACACCCTGGCTGTATTGCAGTGACAGGTTGGCCAGCAGGCGCAGTTCCCGGGCCAGCGCCCAGAGAATCACCGGAGGTTCGACACCCTCACCGCGCAGCCCTTCGAGCATGCGCAAGGCGTGGGCCGCTTCGCCGTTGAGGATCGCGTCGGTCAGGCCGAATACGTCGAACCGCGCACTGTCGGCCACGGCAGCCTGTACGGTTTCGACGGTAATTTGCCCACCTTCGGCCATCAATTTCAGCTTTTCGATTTCCTGCGCGGCGGCAAGCAGGTTGCCCTCGACGCGCGCGGCAATCAATTCGACTGCGTCCTGGCTGGCCGACAACCCGGCCTGAGACAGGCGCTGGCGGATCCAGCTCGGCAACTGATTGGCATCCACCGGCCAGATTTGCACGAACTGCGTGTGCTGGCCTTCGATCAGCGCCTTGCCCCACTTGGTCTTCTGAGCACTGCCATCGAGCTTGGGCAGGCTGATCAGCAAAATGGTGTCTTCGGCCGGGCGAGAGCAGTACTCGATGAACGCGGCGGCGCCCTTGTCGCCGGGTTTTCCGGAGGGCAGGCGCAGTTCCAGCAAACGTTTTTCGGCAAACAGCGACATGCTTGCACCGGCTTGCAACAACGTACCCCAGTCGAAACTGGCGTCGGCGGCAAAGACCTGACGTTCGTCAAAGCCTTGCTGGCGGGCGGCTGCACGAATGGCGTCGGCAGCCTCCTGACACAGGAGCGGGTCATCGCCGCTGATGATGTAGACCGGCGCGAGGGCACCTTGCAGGTGTTTACCGAGTTGGGCGGGGGCAAGTTTCATAAGAGAGTGCGAACGGGGCGCCGGAGCGCCCCGTAAGTCTTACTGTTTCGGGATGTCGATTGGCGACTGACGCGGAGTTTCCGCTTCAGCCTTCTGTGCGGCTTCCAGTGCCTGTGCTTCGGCCTTGGCCCTGGCTTCGGCAGTCTGTTGCAACTGATCCAGCTGGGTTGGCGAGATCTGTTGCAGGCGCAGCATCATGCGTTGAATCAGTTCTCGGCGGGTATCTACACGGGCTGAGGCGGCTTCCTGATCGGAACCCACCAGGTTGTTGCCGTCGTGCAAAAAGATCTTTTGCACCTGGATTTTGTCGCTCAGCAGTGACAGGTCATGTGCGCCACGAATGTCGTAGTTCAGGACGGTGGTTATTTCATACTCGCCAGTACGGCCGGCACCTGCGTAGCTGAGAATGCGCTGGCTTTCCTGCTCGTCGGTCAGCACCAGTTTGTAAGGCGCGCCGGTGAAGACTTTGACCCCGCTGCTTTCCAGCATCTGACGCAGTTGCACCACGGTTGGGCCGTAGGCATTGCGGGCGCTCACGTCGAGCTCCTTGATCGCCAGTTCGGTGGTGCCGGTGCCGCGCAGCTGAAAACCGCAGGCGCTCAACAGGACCGCAAGGCCCATCACCAGCAGATTGCGTTTGATCATTTTGTTGCTCCCCTTGAAACCATGTGGGCCGGTCAAACGGCCCGAAAGGTTTTACTCGGCGTCGGGCTTGGCCCGGCGCCTGTTCCAATTAGCTGGCGACGATATTGACCAGTTTCCCGGGCACGACGATCACTTTGCGAATAGTCAGGCCGTCGACAAAACGCAGCACGTTTTCATTGGCCCGTGCAGCGGCTTCGACGTCTTCGCGGCTGGCGCTGGCCGGCATTTCGATGTGGCCGCGCAGCTTGCCGTTGACCTGAATCACCAGTTGCAAGCTGTCTTGTACCAACGCGCTGTCATCCACCACCGGCCAACCGGCGTCGATCACAGGGGCAGCGTGGCCCAGTTGACTCCACAGCTCGTGGCTGATGTGCGGCGTGATTGGAGCCAGCAGCAGCGTCACGGTTTCCAGACCTTCGTGAATCAGTGCGCGATCCTGTTCGGTGGTTTGTGCAGCCTTTTCCAGCACGTTCATCAGCGTCATCACTTGGGCGATGGCGGTGTTGAATTTGTGATTCTGGCCGACGTCCTGGCTCGCTTGCTTGATAGCCAGGTGGATCGAGCGGCGAACGGCTTTCTGCTCGTCGTTCAGGCCGGCGATGTCCAGCTTGCCCGGCAGGCCCTGAGTGACGTGCGCTTGAGCCAGGCGCCAGACGCGCTTGAGGAATCGGTGCGAGCCTTCGACGCCGGAGTCAGACCATTCCGCACTCATGTCGGGTGGCGAGGCGAACATCATGAACAGGCGGCAGGTATCTGCGCCGAACTGGTCGATCATCGACTGTGGGTCGACGCCGTTGTTCTTCGACTTGGCCATCTTCTCGGTGCCGCCGATTTCCACCGGGAAGCCGTCAGCTTTCAACTTGGCGCTGATAACCTTGGCCTTGCTGTCACGCTCAAGTTCGACGTCCGCCGGGTTGAACCAGGTGTAAGCGCCGTTGGCTTCGCGACGATAGTAAGTCTCGGCGATCACCATGCCCTGGGTCAGCAGGTTCTTGAACGGCTCGTTGGAGCTCACCAGGCCTTCGTCGCGCATCAGCTTGTGGAAGAAGCGTGCGTAGAGCAGGTGAAGAATCGCGTGTTCTATACCGCCGATGTACTGATCCACCGGCAGCCAGTGGTCAGCCGCGGTTTTTTCTACCAGGCCACCTTCATAGTGTGGCGAGGCGTAGCGGGCGTAGTACCACGAAGACTCGACGAAGGTGTCCATGGTGTCGGTCTCACGCTTGGCAGGCTGGCCGCATTTCGGGCAGCTGCACTCGTAGAACTCGGGCATGCGCGCCAGTGGCGAACCTGCGCCGTCCGGCACGACGTCTTCCGGCAGTACTACAGGCAACTGGTCTTCCGGAACCGGCACATCACCACAGCTGTTGCAGTGGATGATCGGGATCGGGCAGCCCCAGTAGCGCTGGCGGCTGATGCCCCAGTCGCGCAGGCGGAACTGAGTGCGCGAGGCGCCGAGGCTTTTCTTGATCAGCGCCACTTCGATGGCATCGAAGGCGCCTGCGAAGTCCAGACCGTCGAACTCACCGGAGTTGATCAGCGTGCCGTGCTCGCCATAGGCGTCTTGCCATGGGGCAGGGTGGGTGTCGCCAGAGCTTGTGCGCACCACGGACTTGATCGGCAGGTTGTACTTGGTAGCGAACTCGAAATCACGTTCGTCGTGGGCCGGCACAGCCATGACCGCGCCATCGCCGTAATGCATCAACACATAGTTGGCGACCCACACCGGCAGTTTTTCACCGGTCAGCGGGTGCTCGACGAAAAGCGAGGTCGGCAGGCCTTTTTTCTCTTGAGTGGCGACGTCGGCTTCAGCCACGCTGCCGCCCTTGCATTCAGCGATGAACGCTTGCAGCTCAGGGTTGTTCTGTGCGGCCAGGGTCGCCAGGTGGTGTTCGGCAGCCACGGCAACGTAAGTCGCGCCCATCAGGGTGTCCGGACGGGTGGTGAAGACTTTCAGCGCGCCGGTTTCACCGATGGAATCGACGTTGTACGGGAACTGCACTTCCATGCCGCGCGATTTGCCGATCCAGTTGCGCTGCATGGTCTTGACCTGTTCAGGCCAGCCCGGAAGGTCGTCGAGGCTTTCCAGCAGCTCATCCGCGTAAGCGGTGATCTTGAAGTAGTACATCGGGATTTCGCGCTTTTCGATCAGCGCGCCGGAACGCCAGCCGCGACCGTCGATCACCTGCTCGTTGGCCAGAACGGTCTGGTCGACCGGGTCCCAGTTCACGGTGCCGCTTTTCTTGTAAATCACGCCTTTTTCGAACAGACGAGTGAACAGCCATTGTTCCCAGCGGTAGTAATCAGGCTTGCAGGTGGTCACTTCGCGCGACCAGTCCACTGCCAGGCCCAGGCTGCGCAGCTGGTTTTTCATGTAGGCGATGTTTTCGTAGGTCCACTTGGCGGGCGCTACGTTGTTCTTCATCGCGGCGTTTTCCGCCGGCATGCCGAAGGCGTCCCAACCCATGGGTTGCAGAACGTTTTTGCCTTGCATGCGCTGGTAGCGGGAGATCACGTCGCCGATGGTGTAGTTGCGCACGTGCCCCATGTGTAGTTTGCCGCTGGGGTAAGGGAACATCGACAGGCAGTAGAAAGTCTCCTTGCCTGGCTGTTCACTGACTTCAAAGGACTTTTGCTCGTCCCAGAATGACTGGGCGGCGGCTTCGATTTCACGGGGCTGATATTGTTCGTGCATGGCTACTTTTGAACTGAATAGGGGTGGCCTAATCCTCTTCAATGCAACGCTGGACGGTGAACACGCCAAATCGGCGTTTCGGTGCCCAGACGAGCTGGAAGTGGAGTTACAGGAAGCGCCGTAGCATACATGACCGCGCTCTACCGAGGGAAACCCTGATTACTGCCGTGCGTCCTTCAAAAACAGCTGCGAGGGCCGTTGGTCGCGGCGTTCAGCCGGTTTGTCCATGGAAGCTAAGCTCTAAATGGGGAGTAGGTCTTATCTTCCAATGAGGTGAGGGATGGTTGAGTCACAGCAAAAAGTCACAAAACCGGAGTTGTACGAACGACTGATCGATCGTCTGGGAATGGCCCTGGACGCTGCAAAAACTGCTGGCCGGCTGCGCGATGAGCGTCCCTTGGAGCTGGAATTGCGCGGCCTTAGCCCCGCAGAGTTTGAATTGGTCAAAGCCTATCTGGATCGCAGTGAACGTGAAACACACGGATGCTTGTCAGCAGCAGTGAAGCAACTCGACGCACCACGTTCGGCCAAAATCATCTGGCTCAAGGATAAAGTCCCGGGCAAGGACGCGGTAAAGGCCCGGTCCCTGCAATTCAAGTAACGGCTCCACGCCATGAAACGTGGTTTTTTAAAGCATAGTCTTCGCGCATTTCTTGTCGCATTGCGTCAACCCACTTAGGCTTCGGGCATCTCAGGAGATGCTCGATGCCTTTTCGTTATTTTGTGAAACAACTTTTGTTGCCTCCCGGCATTCTTTTGCTGTTGCTGGTTCTTGCGTGGTGGTTGCGCCGCTCAAGGCCAAGGCTTGCGGCTGCCTGCTTCGTATTGGGGGCCGGCGGCTTCTGGCTGATGAGCTTGCCGGTGATGGTGGAGTGGAGTGCCAGGGCGCTGGAGCGAAACCCACCGTTGGCGTTCGACGAATGGGCGACCCTGGCGCAGCGCGCGGACGCGATTGTGGTGTTGGGCTCTGGACGTGAACGTGGCGATATTGCCTGGGGGACCGACCAGCCAACCGGCATTGGCCTCGAGCGTGAGCGTTATGCCGCGCGGCTGGCCAAGGCGTCCGGCTTGCCGATTCTGACCAGTGGTGGCCTGCACTACGGTACGCCGCCGACTGAAGCGAAGTTGATGGCGGACTCGCTGCTGGATGATTTCGGCGTGACGGTACGCTGGCAGGAAGGACGCAGCCGCACGACGTGGGAGAACGCGCAGTTCAGTGCCGAGGTGTTATTGCCCCAAGGGATCAAGCGGGTGGTGGTCGTGACTCATGCCTGGCACATGCCGCGATCTGTCTGGAGTTTCCAGAAGGCAGGATTTGAAGTGGTGCCCGCGCCGGTGGGCTTTTTAGGCGTGGACAATGCGCGACCGCTGGGTGGCTGGATGCCGGAATTCAAGTCGATCTGGCAATCCGGTCAATTGCTGAACGAGGCGGTGGGGCAGGTCGGGTATTCGATGTTCTACCGCTGAAGATCAAAAGATCGCAGCCTCGTTTCACTCGACAGCTCCTACAGGGGATTGCGTACTCTGTAGGAGCTGTCGAGTGAAACGAGGCTGCGAATTTTTCAGGCGCCGCAATACTTAAACGGTTTTCGCCATCCGGCTGGCAACCAGCGCCCAGCCAAACAACAGCACGCAAACAATGATCAGCGGCCACGAGCGCCATTGCAGGTAAGGCGTCAGGTTGTGCATCGGCACGACTTCGCCGTACAGGATGCCGCGTTCGAACTGCGGGATCTGCGCAGTAATCTGGCCAAACGGGTTGATCAGGCCGGACACGCCATTGTTGGTGGCGCGGATCATCCAGCGGCCCGCCTCAAGCGCGCGCATCTGCGCCATCTGCAAATGTTGCAGCGGGCCGATGGAGGTGCCGAACCAGGTGTCATTGCTGATGGTCAGCAACAAATCGCTGCGAGCCGCGAGGCTGGCGGCGAATTCCGGGTAGACCACTTCGTAGCAGATGAACGGCGCAATCTGATAACCCTTGGCCTGCAGCATCGGCTGATCGGAGGGGCCTCGGGCGAAATCGGACATAGGCAGGTCGAAGAACGCGATCAGCCCGCGCAGCACATCCTGCAACGGCACGTATTCGCCGAACGGCACCAGTTTTTGCTTGAGGTAGGTGCCATCACCTTCGCCAACCACGGTGATGCCGTTGAAGAAGCGCTTCTCATGGCGTACTTCCATGCGCACCGGTACTCCGGTAATCAGCGCGGATTTACGATCGGCGGCGAAACTGCCCATCATGTTCAGGTAGCCTTCGGCGGATGACTTGAGCACCGGAACGGCGGTTTCCGGCCAGATCAGCAGGTCGACGCGTTTGGAGGTAAAGCTCATGTCACGGTACAGCTCCAGTTGCGCGTTAAGCTGCGCCGGGTCCCACTTCATGCTTTGTTCGATATTGCCTTGAATCGCCGCAACGCTCAGCGCCGGACCGGATGGGCTGGTCCAGGCGTGACCTTTGAGCGCAATGCCGACAGCCCAAGGGCCGATCAACAGCAACACACCGGCTGCGATGAAGCCTTTGCGACCCGTCTTGATCAGGCGCGAGGCGTTGTAAATCAGTGCCGCCGTCAACGCAAGGGTGAACGACACCAGCCACATCCCGCCCAGTGGCGCGAGCCCGGCCAACGGGCCATTGAGCTGGCTGTAACCGGAGTAAAGCCACGGGAAACCGGTGAGGAACCAGCCGCGAAACGCTTCCTGACCGACCCACAACGCCGCAAAGGCCAAGGCATCGGCCAGCGGCGCTTCGTTGCGACGCAGCCAGCGCGCCCAGATCCAGGCAGGCAGGGCAAAGAACCAGGCAATCGCCGCGGTGAACGCCAGCATCAGCAAGCCGGCCAGCAATACCGAAGCGCCGCCGAAGTTGTGAATGCTGTAGTAGATCCAGCTGGTACCGGCGCCAAACAGGCCGAAACCGAAACACCAGCCACGGCCCAGCGCCTGACGAGGGTTCAGTTCCCGTAAACCGGCATAGAAGAAACCGACTGCCAGCAACGCCAATGGCCAGATGTCGAACGGCGCCAGCGCCAGGGTGGTGAGTGCACCGGCCGCCACGGCCAGCAGGTTACCGGGCCAGCCGGGGCGGGTTACGCGGAGCATGTCAGTCCTTAACGGGCAATTGGAGTCAGGCGCAGCAAGTGAATTCGACGGCTGTCGGCGTTCAGGATGCGGAAACGATAAGGGCCGATTTCAGTGATTTCGTTGCGCTTTGGCAAGTGCCCGAACGCGCTCATCACCAAACCACCGACGGTATCAAACTCATCGTCGGAGAATTCACTGTCGAAGAACTCGTTGAAGTTCTCGATCGGTGTCAGGGCCTTGATCAGGAAGTCACCGCTGGGCAGCGGCTTGATGTAGCTGTCTTCTTCGACGTCGTGCTCGTCCTCGATGTCGCCGACAATTTGCTCCAGCACGTCTTCGATGGTCACCAGGCCAGCCACACCGCCGTATTCGTCGATGACGATGGCCATGTGGTTGTGGTTGGCACGAAACTCACGCAGCAGCACGTTAAGGCGCTTGGACTCGGGCACGAAGGTGGCCGGGCGCAGCAGGTCCTTGATGTTGAAGCTGTCGCCGTTCTCCCTGAGGATCAATGGCAGCAAGTCCTTGGCCAGCAGCACGCCCATCACGTCATCGTGGCTTTCGCCGATCACCGGGTAGCGGGAGTGGGCCGAGTCAACCACGGCAGGCAGGAACTCGCGAGGTGTCTGGGTCGCCTTGATGCTGACCATTTGCGAGCGCGGGACCATGATGTCCCGTACTTGCAGGTCCGCAACCTGGATGGCGCCTTCGACGATGGCCAGCGCTTCGCTGTCCAGCAACTTGTTCTGGTGTGCATCGCGCAGGAGCTCCAGCAGCTCCTGACGGTTTTTCGGCTCGTGGGCAAAAGCCTGGGTGAGCTTACCCAGCCAAGACTTCTGCCCGTTGCTCGATCGATCTTCGCTCATAGCGATTACTCTGAATCCTTTGTTGTAACGATAGGGGATGTTTCGGTTTCGTCGTCCGCATAAGGGTCGGGATAGCCCAACTCTGCAAGCAACGTTCGTTCCAGTGCTTCCATTTCTTCGGCTTCGTCGTCATCTATATGGTCGTAACCCAGCAGATGCAAGCAGCCGTGAATGACCAGATGTGCCCAATGGGCCTTGAGTGCCTTGCCTTGCTCGGCGGCTTCGCGCTCGACCACGGCCACGCAGATCACCAGATCGCCCAGCAACGGGATGTCCAGAAACTCGTCGGGCACATCGGCGGGGAACGACAGCACGTTGGTGGCGTAATCCTTTTGCCGCCAGGTGTGATTCAGTTCGCGGCCTTCTTCTTCATCGACCAGGCGAATGGTCATTTCCGAATCGGCAGTGCGCTGGCGCAGGGCCAGTTCGCACCATTGGCGGAACTCGGCTTCGCTGGGGGTGGACGCTTGTGTCGCTAGTTGCAGATCAAGCTCAAGCATCGCGGCGGTT
Source organism: Pseudomonas sp. C9 (assembly GCF_002000165.1). Classification (NCBI taxonomy): domain Bacteria; kingdom Pseudomonadati; phylum Pseudomonadota; class Gammaproteobacteria; order Pseudomonadales; family Pseudomonadaceae; genus Pseudomonas; species Pseudomonas sp. C9. The sequence continues at coordinate 3,367,260 of NZ_MPAK01000001.1, forward strand.
GTCCTTCGGGGCTTCTTCGGTCACGCGATTTTCGAAGCGCTCGTAGGCTTCGACGATGCGCTGCACCAGTGGATGGCGCACAACGTCCTTGGGCATGAAATGGGTGAAGCTGATGCCCGGCACGTCTTTGAGCACCTCGATCACATGGTGCAGCCCGGACTTGGTGCCTTTCGGCAAGTCGACCTGGGTGATGTCGCCGGTGATGACCGCGGTGGACCCAAAGCCGATACGGGTCAGGAACATCTTCATCTGCTCGACGGTGGTGTTCTGGCTTTCGTCGAGGATGATGAAACTGTTGTTCAGCGTGCGACCGCGCATGTAAGCCAGCGGCGCAACTTCGATGACCTGGCGTTCGATCAGCTTGGCGACGTGTTCGAAGCCGAGCATTTCGTAGAGCGCGTCATAGAGCGGGCGCAGGTACGGGTCGATCTTCTGCGACAAGTCGCCGGGCAGGAAGCCAAGCTTTTCGCCCGCTTCAACCGCCGGGCGCACCAGCAGGATGCGGCGAATCTGTTCACGCTCCAGCGCGTCTACCGCGCAGGCAACGGCCAGGTAGGTCTTGCCGGTACCGGCAGGGCCAATGCCGAAATTGATGTCGTTACCGAGAATTTCCTTCACATAGCGCACTTGATTCAAGCCACGAGGGCGAATCATGCCTTTTTTGGTGCGCAGTGCGACGGAGGGTTCGGCAGGGGAGTGGTTATCCAGCTCTTCGACGGCCGATTCCTGCAGGAACAGGTGAACCATGTCCGGCGACAGCTCGGTACCTTTGGTTTCTCGGTACAGGCGGCGCAGGAGGTTTTCCGCGGAGGTGGTGTGTTTGGGCTCGCCGATCAATTCGAACTGGTTTCCGCGATTGCGGATCTCGATGGTCAGGCGCTGTTCGATCAAGCGCAAATGCTCGTCGAATTGCCCGCACAGATTGGCGAAGCGGCGAGCCTCAAAGGGCTCGAGGATGAAACGATGCGGTTCTATGGGTGCGTTCAAGGTCGTATTTAGCCGCCCTGGGGCAATTAAGATGAAATCAAGGATAACGCCAGTGGCCTGGGTGCGAAAGCTCTTAAATATCCCATTTTCAAACACCGCCCCGTAGGAGCAAAGCTTGCTCGCGATGGCTGTCTGGCATTCAACCTTTAAGTTGTCTGACTTGGCGCCATCGCGAGCAAGCTCGGCTCCTACAGGGATGTGTGGTGTTATTGAATGAGAGAGCCCCGCAGCGAGTGCGGTTGTGCGGCGTCAATGTGCACGTCGGCGAACTGTCCGATCAGCGTTGGATTGTCGCAGCGGAAGTTGACGATACGGTTATTCTCGGTCCGGCCTTGCAGCTCGCCGGGGTCTTTTTTCGAATAGTCGGTGACCAGAATCCGCTGGACCGAACCGACCATTTGTCGGCTGATCTCGAAACCTTGCTGGTTCAGGCGATGTTGCAGGGCATTCAGTCGCTCTTTTTTCAGCTCTTCCGGCGTCTCGTCGGCCAGGTCGGCCGCAGGGGTGCCCGGGCGCTGGCTGTAGACGAACGAGTAGGAAAAGTCGAAGCCGACGTCTTCGATCAGCTTCATCGTTTGTTCGAAGTCTTTCTCGGTTTCGCCCGGGAAGCCGACGATGAAGTCCGAACTGATGCAAATGCCCGGCACGGCGGCCCGCAGCTTGCGCAGTTTGGATTTGTATTCCAGCGCGGTGTGGTTGCGCTTCATCGCCGAGAGAATCCGGTCCGAACCCGACTGCACCGGCAGGTGCAGGTGTTTGACCAGTTCCGGCACATCGGCGTGGGCCTGGATCAGGCTGTCGGAGAACTCCAGCGGGTGCGACGTGGTGTAGCGAATCCGGTCGATGCCATCGACTGCGGCCACGACACGAATCAGCTCGGCCAGATCGGCGAGGCGACCGTCATGCGTGGTGCCGCGATAACCGTTGACGTTCTGACCCAGCAGCGTCACTTCGCGTACGCCGTTTTCGGCCAGGTGGATGATCTCGGCAATCACGTCGTCGAACGGGCGGCTGACTTCTTCACCGCGGGTGTACGGCACCACGCAGAACGTGCAGTACTTGCTGCAGCCTTCCATCACCGAGACATAGGCACTCGGGCCGTCGATGCGCGGCTCGGGCAAATGGTCGAATTTTTCGATTTCCGGGAACGAGACGTCGACTTGCGGCAGTTTGGTGGCGCGAGCAGCGTCGATCATTTCCGGCAGGCGGTGCAGGGTTTGCGGGCCGAACACCACGTCGACGTACGGGGCACGATCGCGGATGGCAGCGCCTTCCTGACTGGCCACGCAACCGCCGACGGCGATCACCATTTCAGGGTTGGCGAGTTTCAGTTCACGCCAGCGGCCGAGCTGGGAGTACACCCGGTCCTGGGCGCGTTCGCGAATGGAGCAGGTGTTGAGCAGGATCACGTCGGCATCTTCAGCGCGAGCAGTGACTTCCAGGGCCTGGTGTTCACCCAGCAAGTCGACCATGCGCGAGCTGTCGTACTCGTTCATCTGGCAACCGTGGGTTTCGATGTAAAGCTTCTTGGCCATGGATACAGTCATCACGTGATTCAAAGAACCGCGCATTATAGGGAACATGTCCCAAGGTTCCTACCGTTGTGCGTCCGGTGGCTATGCTATAGTTCGCGCCCTCATTTTTATCCCCGATGTGTTGCCCGCCCGCCATGACCAAACGTGAAGCCCCAATCTACAAGGTGATTTTCCTCAACCAGGGCCAGGTGTACGAAATGTATGCCAAGCAGATCTACCAAAGTGATCTGTGGGGGTTTCTGGAAGTGGAAGAGTTCGTCTTTGGCGAGCGCACGCAAGTGGTCGTCGATCCGAGCGAAGAGAAGCTCAAGGCTCAGTTTGAAGGCGTTGTGCGCAGCTTTGTGCCGATGCATTCGATTGTGCGCATCGATGAGGTAGAGCGTCTGGGTACGCCGAAAATCAGCGAAGCCCGTGGCGCGGTCGGCAATGTCATGCCGTTTCCGATGCCGATGCCTGAGAAGTAGACTTCAAGACCGAGTTGCTCCCATCGCGGGCAAGCTGAACTGGCCTAATAATTTCGGACACCTCTTAAGGGCGATATGATTTCGCCAACTTGGAGGCTCCATGAACGAAAGAAAGGTCTATACGCGCGAGTTCAAGCTTCATGCTGCCAGCATGGTGCTTGATGATAACTGCCCGGTTTCAGATGTTTGTGCATCGCTGGATATCGGGCCCACCGCTTTACGGCGCTGGGTCGATCAGGTTCGTAAGGAACGTGAAGGGCAGCCAGTCAA
>NZ_MPAK01000001.1:3370576-3544735 GCF_002000165.1 Pseudomonas sp. C9
GTGCTGGGATAATGCGCCGACAGAACGCTTTTTCGGCACGCTCAAGTCAGAGTGGGTGCCTCGTGGCGGTTACAGCCTGATCGAGGAAGCCAAAACCGATATCGTGCGCTTCTTCATGTACTACAACCGCACCAGACTCCATAGCTATAACGACTACCTGTCGCCAATAGCCATGGAGCAAAAAGCGGCATAAACACCGTAATCGGTGTCCGAGATTACTTGACCAGTTCAAGCCCGCTCCCACAGGATTTTCGGTGACCTGTGGGAGCGGGCTTGCCCGCGATGGGGGTAGAAAGGTTGGTGCAGAAATCAGGGAAGTGGCGAAAACGGCGTACGCCCATCGGCGCTCTGCAATTCCATCAGGTATTTACGGAAAATTTGCCCCAGTACCTGGGTGGCGACTTCCAGCTCTTCGCGCGGCATTTTCTCAGTGACTTCGTCGGCGGTGTCCAGCGCCTCTTCAGCGCCGTTGACCGCCGCCATTTTCAGCAGAATGTAAGCCTGGACGTTATTGGCCGGCACACCTTCGCCATGGAAGAACATGGTGCCGAGTTTGAATTGCGCCTGGGCATGGCCTTGCAGCGAGGCTTTTTCGAAATAGCTGAGGGCTTTATTGAGGTCGCGTGGCGCGTTTTTGCCTTCGTAGTAGAACTCACCCAACTCGTATTGCGCTTGCGCATCCCCTTCATCCGACGCTTTTTGGCAGGCGGCGAGCGCTTGCGTCAGGTCTTGCGGCTGAGTATTGAGGGTGCAGCGACCCATCGCTGGGATTAACAACGAGTTGCCGCCTGCTTGTGCGAGCGCGAGCAGGGGCTGAAGGAGCAACAGGCAGCCCATTGCAAGGGCGCGGCCGGTGCGGTTCATGAGAATCGACTTACCTCTGAAGGGCGCGCGGACCCATCGAGGGGATCCAATAAGCGCGCATTATGAAATAAGCAGGGCCAACCTTACAAAGTCTTTACTCGTTTTTCTGCTGCGTGGGGAATATATCGCCCAATTTGCGGGGGATTATTAGCGCAAGCGTCGGAATAACAGTGCGGATGTAGGTGAAAGCTGACGTCGGCAGTCGCCAACGTCAGCAGCAAAACGTTATTTCAATGCGGCGAATGCACGCTCGGCAGCGTCCAGTGTCAGTTTCAACTCGGTTTCGCCATGAGCGATCGAGGTGAAGCCGGCTTCGAACGCGCTCGGCGCCAGGTAAACCCCGCCTTCGAGCATCAAGTGGAAGAAGCGGCCGAACAGGGCGGCATCGCTCGCCATCACGTCATCGAACGTTACGATATCGTCGGCGCCACTGAAATACAGGCCGAACATGCCACCGGCTTGCGTGGTCACGAACGGAATGCCCGCGGCATCGGCGCGTTGTTGCAGGCCGTCGAGCAGACGCGTGGTGTAGTCGGTCAGTTCGGCGTGGAAACCCGGACGGCTGATCAAACGCAAAGTGGTCAGGCCGGCGGCCATGGCCAGCGGGTTGCCCGACAACGTGCCGGCCTGGTACACCGGGCCCAGCGGCGCAATGTGCTGCATGATTTCGCGTTTGCCGCCGAAGCAGCCAACGGGCATGCCGCCACCGATGATTTTGCCGAAGGTGCTCAGGTCCGGCGTTACGCCGTAGTAAGCCTGGGCTCCGCCGAGGGCAACGCGGAAACCAGTCATCACTTCGTCGAAAATCAGCACTACGCCGTGCTTGTCGCACAGTGTCCGCAGGCCTTCGAGGAAGCCTGGTGCTGGCGGTACGCAGTTCATGTTACCGGCCACTGGCTCAACGATGATGCACGCCACGTCCTGGCCGACTTCGGCGAGCATGGTTTCTACCGCGTTGATGTCGTTGAACGGCAGGGTCAAGGTGTGTTTGGCAAAGGCTGCCGGCACGCCGGCCGAGCTCGGTACGCCTTGGGTCAGCGCGCCAGAGCCGGCCTTGACCAGCAGGCTGTCGGAGTGACCGTGGTAGCAGCCTTCAAACTTGATGATGCTGTCGCGGCCGGTGAAGCCACGGGCCAGACGGATCGCGCTCATGGTCGCTTCGGTGCCGGAGCTGACCATACGCACCATTTCCATCGACGGCACGATCGAGCAGACCAGGTCTGCCATCTCGGTTTCCATCGCGGTCGGGGCGCCATAGGACAAACCGTGTGCCAGTTGTTTGCGCACCGCGTCCAGCACGTCCGGATGGCTATGGCCGAGAATCATCGGCCCCCAGGAGCCGACGTAATCCACATAGCGCTTGTCGTCTTCGTCGGTAACGTAGGCGCCTTCAGCGTGTTTGAAGAACAACGGCGTGCCGCCAACGCTTTTGAAGGCGCGCACCGGCGAGTTCACGCCACCGGGAATGTGTTTCTGGGCATTGGCAAACAGGGTTTCGGAACGAGACATGGTCGGGCTCTCAAATCAGATATTAAATAATTCATTAAAGGCGCGGGCACGGCGTGTCACTTCAGCCGCACTCTCGGCGCCGAACAGGCCGTGGACTACCGCCAGCAGATCAACCCCGTGGGCCACCAACGGGGCGGCGTTTTCCAGGGTGATGCCGCCAATCGCGCAGATTGGCAGGTGCAATGTGCGGCGAGCCTGGTCGAGCAAGTCAAGGCTGCAAGTGGGTGCGCCGGGTTTGGTGTTCGAATTGAAGAAGCGGCCGAAGGCGACGTAGCTCGCACCTTCTTTGGCGGCTTGTTCGGCCAGTTCGAGTTGCGCATGGCAGGTCGAACCGATGATTGCCTTGGAGCCGAGCAAGGCGCGGGTCGGAGACAGCGGACCATCGGTCTGTCCCAGATGCACACCCACGTTCAGGCGGGCAGCGAGTTCGGCGTCGTCGTTGATGATCAACTGGGTCTTGTAGCGATCGCACAGATCGCGCAGTGCTTCGGCTTCACGCAATCGGCGGGCCTCGTCACTGCTTTTGTCGCGGTACTGCAGCAAGGTGACGCCGCCTTCCAGCGCCGCCTCCACGTACGAAAGAAATTTACCGGCCAGCAACTGGCTATCGGTAATGGCGTACAGGCCACGTAGTTTCATCGGACAAGCCTCGGCGCTTTACGCATCAAAAGTTACGAACAGAAATCCAGAGGCAGGCGGCGCGGCACGAACTGGCCTTTGCCCAGTTGCTCCGCATCACGCAGGGTTCGCCATGTGTAGTTAAGCGCGGTCTGCACGGCGCTGGCGAGGTTTTCACCCAGGGCCAGACGACCGGCCAACGCGCTGGCCAGCGTGCAACCGGAACCGTGATAACTGCCGGGCAAGCGCTGGCAGGTGAAGGTTTCGCGGTGGCCGTCGCGGCTGTAGAGGCGATTGTGGATTTCGTGTTCGTCGCCATGACCGCCCGTGATCAGCAGGTGTTTGACAAACGGCAGCAGTTTTTCTGCGCATTCGTCGGCGCTGCCTTCGGGCAGTTCGGCGAGGATGCGCGCTTCGGGAAGGTTCGGGGTGGCGATGATCGACAAGGGCAGCAGGCGTTCGCGCATGGCGTAGCCAACTTCGTCCTTGCCCAGTCGCCCGCCGCCGCCGGCGCGCAGCACCGGGTCGCAGACGACCGGCAGGTGCGGGTGCGCCTGAAGCAGTTCGACCACAGTGTCGACCATCTCCAGGGAACCGAGCATGCCCAGTTTGACGGCGGCGACTTCGGAGTCGTTGAGCACGGCATTGGCCTGGGCCAACACCCACTCACGGTCGAGGACGCGGAAGTCAGTGACGTTGACCGTGTCTTGCACGGTCAGGGCGGTGACGGCCGGGGCCGCATGGCAACCCTGCGCGAGCAAGGCTTCGATATCTGCCTGCAAGCCGGCGCCACCACTTGGATCGTGGCCGGAGAGACAGAGGACAACGGGGCGAGAGCTGTAGATATTCATGGTGCGCGAGCTTACCACCAGTCGACCAGCGAGTCATGAGACGGACTTGTAGCAGCNCGAGGACGCGGAAGTCAGTGACGTTGACCGTGTCTTGCACGGTCAGGGCGGTGACGGCCGGGGCCGCATGGCAACCCTGCGCGAGCAAGGCTTCGATATCTGCCTGCAAGCCGGCGCCACCACTTGGATCGTGGCCGGAGAGACAGAGGACAACGGGGCGAGAGCTGTAGATATTCATGGTGCGCGAGCTTACCACCAGTCGACCAGCGAGTCATGAGACGGACTTGTAGCAGCTGGCGCAGCCTGCGTCCGGCTGCGCAGCAGTCGTAAACCCAGACAACGCGGTCAATCAGACAGACCGCGAATTCAGGTTTAACGACTGCTGCGCAGCCGGACGCAGGCTTCGCCAGCTGCTACAGGAATGTGTAAAACGGCCGATGCATTGATACAGCCTGACCAATCAAGCTGGTTTTGCGCAAAATTTGTCGCTGGAACGCCCGTGCTAGAGCCTCTGCGAAAAAAATTCAATGGTGTTCAATGGCCATCAACGGCTATGCTAGAGTGGATCCAAACCAATAACAGGTAATGCCGGTTTTACGTCTACTCAAAGGGAATGAGGGNGCAGCCGGACGCAGGCTTCGCCAGCTGCTACAGGAATGTGTAAAACGGCCGATGCATTGATACAGCCTGACCAATCAAGCTGGTTTTGCGCAAAATTTGTCGCTGGAACGCCCGTGCTAGAGCCTCTGCGAAAAAAATTCAATGGTGTTCAATGGCCATCAACGGCTATGCTAGAGTGGATCCAAACCAATAACAGGTAATGCCGGTTTTACGTCTACTCAAAGGGAATGAGGGGCTTCCTGAGATAACCGGACAGGCCACGCTGGGGCTTAAATGCGCTATTTGCTGATGTTGCTGCTTTGCTTGCCCCTCATGGCGAGCGCCATCGAGTTCGATGAATCTACCCAGAGCCTTCCCCTGGGCCGAGTCATGCAGGTGTACGAAGACGCGGGCGGTCAGGCGACCATCGCCGATGTTCGTGCGCAAGCTGCAGCTGGAAACTTCAAACCCCACGATAAAGCCACCCTTAACGCCGGGTACTCGCGCTCGGTGTTCTGGCTGAAAATCGACCTGCATTACCGTCCGACCAACCCGTCAGTACAACGCACCTGGCTTCTTGAACTGGCCTATCCGCCGCTCGATCACCTTGATCTGTACTTGCCCGATGCCGGCGGTGACTATCGCCTGTCCCGGCAGACGGGCGATGCCTTGCCGTTTGCCACGCGTGAGATCCGCCAGAACAACTACCTGTTCGATTTGAACTTCACACCTGACCAGGCACAAACGGTGTACCTGCGCCTGCAAAGCGAAGGCTCCATCCAGGCACCCGTAACCTTGTGGTCGAGCACCGCTTTTCTCGAACAACAGCCCGTGCGGCTTTACGTGCTGGGGCTGATCTACGGCGTGTTGTTGGGGATGCTGGTTTACAACCTGTTCATCTACCTGAGCGTACGTGACACCAGCTATCTCTATTACATCTTCTACATCGCCTCGTTCGGTCTGTACCAACTGTCGGTCAATGGCGCGGCCGTGGAGTATTTCTGGCCGGACAATCCTTGGTGGGCCAACGCGGCAACACCGTTCTTCATCGGCTGCGCCGGACTGTTCGGCAGTCAGTTTGCTCGAAGCTTCTTGCAGACCGGGTCCTATGGTCGCTGGCTCGATCGCTTGTTGCTGGCCTTGATTGCATTCAGCGCGACGGTGATCGGGTTGTCGTTGATGGCCAGTTATGCCCTGGCCTTGCGCCTGGCCACCGCCCTGGCCTTGTCCTTCACCGTGGTGATTTTTGCCGCCGGGCTGTGTGCCTGGTTGCGCGGCCTGCGTGTGGCGCGGTATTTCATCATTGCCTGGTCGGCGTTTTTGCTCGGTGGCATCGTCAACACGATGATGGTGCTGGGTTATCTCCCCAACGTGTTCCTGACCATGTATTCAAGCCAGATCGGCTCGGCGATTGAAGTTGCACTGCTGTCGCTGGCCCTGGCCGATCGCATCAACGCCATGCGCGAGCAGCAAGCACAAACGCTGTTTGATGCGGGGCAAAAGCTCGAAGTGTTGAACCAGCAATTGGCTCACAGTAACAAGCTCAAGGATGAATTCCTCGCCACCCTGACCCACGAATTGCGCACCCCCATGAACGGCGTGATCGGTTCGCTGGAGCTGATGCAGACCGTCGAGATGGACCCTGAGCTGGAGCAATACCAGCAAACCGCTGCCGGTTCGGCGCGGGACATGATGCGCATGGTCAACGGCATCCTGACGCTGACCGAATTGCAGGCCGGCAAACTCAAGGCCACTCCGGCGGCGTTCAGCCTGCGGGGTGTGGTCGATGGCTTGCGGGCGCAGTTCGAGGGCAACGCATCGAGCAAGTCGCTGGATTTCAAAGTCGACGTCACGCCGGGACTGCCGGATCGCCTGCACGGCGACAGCGCAAAGCTGGCGCAATGCCTGGAATGCCTGCTGGACAACGCCATCAAGTTCACCCGGGTCGGCGGGCTGGCGCTACGGGTGACGGGTAAGCCGGTGGAAAACGGACGCCTGTCGTTGTCGTTTGCGGTGATCGACACGGGCATCGGTTTTACCGACCTGGGGGAGGCGACCATGTACCAGCGTTTCTTCCAGCTCGACGGTTCGATGACCCGCGAATATGGGGGGTTGGGCGTGGGGTTGGCGATTTGTCGGCAACTGGTCGAGTTGCTCGGAGGGCGCCTGACTCACCGCTCCGAACCCGGCAGTGGCAGTCGTTTCCAGTTGGATGTCGACGTAGAAGTGCCTGTCGTGGAACGCCCGGCCGTACCGTCGATGAATCGCGAGGTCCCGGGGTTGCGCTTGCCAAAGGATTGCAACGTGTTGCTGGTGGATGACAACAGCGTCAATCAGCTGGTGATGCGCGGCATGTTGCTCAAGCTCGGGTTCCGGGTGCGTTCGGCCGACAACGGTCTGGCCGCCCTCGACCAGTTGCAGCTTGAAACCTTTGATGCGGTGCTGGTCGATTGTCAGTTGCCACCGCTGGACGGTATCTCCCTGTGCTGCCAGATCCGTGCCTTGCCGGGCTGTGCTCATTTGCCGGTGTTCGTGGTGGCGCTGAGTGTTGATCGTGAGCGCTGCCCGACCGGTGACATGATCGACTACCTGAACAAACCGGTGAAATTCGAGGACTTGCAGGCCGCGCTCTATCGTCGGGTGCTGTGTCCAAGGCAGGGCGAAAGCGCCGACAGTTAGGCGGATATGCCACTTTGTTCAGCCTCGGGGCAGTGCTTAACTGAACCCCTTGGCTGACCCAAAGGAGCCCCCGTCATGAACCTGCATCAGTTCGCCGAAACCCACGAAGTCACCAACCAGCCACCGTCGCTGGACGGCACCAACCTCTACCGCATCGACCTGCCGCTGCAGGAATGGTCGCGGCGGTTCGGGGCCGGTTGGGCCGAGTCGCGGATCGACGCCTATGGCGCACTGGCGGGCGGGCCACTGATGGACGCCGGGTTCCTGGCCAATCAGAACAAACCGGTGTTCGTCAGTCATGACCGTTATGGTCATCGCATCGACCTGGTGGAGTTCCACCCGGCCTACCACCAATTGATGCGCACCGCCGTCGAACACGGGCTGACCTCGTTGCCCTGGGCGCATCCGCAGGCAGGGGCGCATGTGGCCCGTGCGTCCATGAGTTATCTGCACAGCCAGGCCGAAGCCGGCAGTGGCTGCCCTTTGACCATGACCTTCGCCAGCGTTCCGGCGATGCGCCTGCAACCGGATCTGGCCGATCAATGGCTGCCGAAAATCCTCGCCACCGAATATGACCCGCGCAACGTTGGCATGGCGCACAAGGCCGGTGTGACCATCGGCATGGCCATGACCGAGAAGCAGGGTGGCACCGATGTGCGCGCCAACACCACCAAGGCCTATCCGGTGGGCGCCAGTGGTCCGGGGCAGGCTTACGAGTTGGTGGGGCACAAGTGGTTTTGCTCGGCACCGATGTGCGATGCCTTCCTGACCCTGGCGCAAACGGACAAGGGCCTGACCTGTTTCCTGCTGCCGCGCCACCGGCCGGACGATACGCGCAATCAGTTCTACATCCAGCGCTTGAAGAACAAATTGGGCAACTGCTCCAACGCCTCCAGCGAAGTGGAATTTCGCGGGGCGCTGGCCTGGATGGTCGGCGAAGAAGGGCGGGGTGTTCCGACCATCATTGAAATGGTGGCCATGACCCGCTTCGATTGCATGGTCGGTTCCAGCGCACTGATGCGCCAGGCCCTGACCCAGGCCAGTCACCACTGCGCCCACCGTACAGTCGGTGGCAAGGTGCTCAGTGAACAACCCTTGATGCAAAACGTGCTGGCCGATCTGGCGCTGGAAAGTGAAGCCGCCCTGGCCTTGAGCCTGCGCATGGGCAAGGCACTGGACCATCTGGACGATAGCCAAGAAGCCAAATTCGCCCGGCTGGTTACCGCGGTGGGCAAGTACTGGATCTGCAAACGCGCGCCCGCCATGATCAACGAAGCGGCCGAATGCATGGGCGGCGCCGGCTATGTCGAAGAAAGCATCCTGCCGCGTCTGTACCGAGAGGCGCCGGTCAATTCGACGTGGGAAGGTTCCGGCAACGTGCAGTGCCTGGATGTGCTGCGAGCCTTGTCCAAAGAACCGGGTGTGCTTGATGTGCTGTTCAGTGAACTGGGCGACGGTCATGGCGATAAACGCCTGGCCGCGCACATCCAGCAATTGCAGGCGCAGTTCAAAGACACCAGCGACATTCAATACCGCGCCCGCCAGCTCACCGAAGACATTGCCTTGGGGCTTCAGGCCAAGCTGTTGCTGGAGGCGGGCAATGCGGCGGTCAGTGATGCGTTTATCGTCAGCCGGCTCGGTTCGGCCGGTCGGGTGTATGGCGCGTTGCCACGTGGGCTGGATGTGGAAGCAATCGTCGCCCGGTCGACCCCGCAGGGTTTTTGACCGTTGCAAAACCCTGTGGGAGCGGGCTTGCCCGCGAATGCGGTCTGACATTCAACATTAATGGTGTCTGACACACCGCTATCGCGGGCAAGCCCGCTCCCACAGGTTCTGCCTGTGTCTGACTATTGATGTATTGCCCAAACACGACTGTTCCCGTGAAGCGACGATGCAGGCAAGATGAAGGTCTGCAAGTCAGAACACAGGATGCTGATCGTGACCGAAGCTTTTATTATCGTTCAAACCGCCGAGCAAGCCGTGGACCGGCTTGCGCTCTTGCACAATCGTGCAACCACCGCGTTGAATCAGGCGCTCAAGCGATACCTCAAGGATCGTGTCGAGCCGGACGCCGAGCAGCGGGCGATGTTCCGTTATCCCGAACTGCGTCTGACTTATCACTGCCAGGGCGAAGTCCCGCAGACCACGCGCGCTTACGCCAAGGTTCAACTGCCCGGGACATACAGCGTCACCGTCACCCATCCGGCCGCCTTCCGCAAATACCTGCTGGAACAGCTGGTGCCGTTGATGCACGACTTCACCGTGACCGTGGAAGTCGGTATCAGCCAGCAAAACATTCCATACCCGTACGTGGTCGAGCAAGGCGATGAACTGGCCGGTTCCGGCGTGACCGCTGCCGTGCTGGCGCGGGTGTTCCCGAGTACCGACCTGTCCGCTGCCACCGACGGCATTGCCGATGGCTTGTATGATTGGGAAAACACCGACCCGCTGCCGCTGGCGCTGTTCGACGCCGCGCGGGTGGACTTCTCCCTGCGCCGCCTGGTGCATTACACCGGCAGTGACTGGCGTCATGTGCAGCCCTGGATCCTGCTGACCAACTACCACCGCTACGTTGATCAGTTCATCGTCCATGGCCTGGAGCAATTGCGCAGCGACCCGCGTTTTGTGCGCATGATCTTGCCGGGCAACGTGATCATCGAAAAGAGCATGGACCACGGCGAAGCATCGGCGATTGCCGCCGGTGTGGTGTGGCACCGTTACCAGATGCCGGCCTATCACCTGATCGCCAGCGATGGCCATGGCGTGACGCTGGTGAATATCGGCGTCGGCCCCTCCAACGCCAAGAACATCACCGACCACTTGGCGGTGCTGCGTCCGCATTGCTGGCTGATGATCGGTCACTGCGGTGGCTTGCGTCAGTCGCAGACCATTGGCGACTACGTGCTGGCTCACGCGTACATGCGCCGCGACGGGATTCTGGACCGGGTCGTGCCACCGAACATTCCGATTCCGGCGCTGGCTGAAGTGCAGATGGCATTGCAACAAGCGGCGGCCAACATCACTGGCGAGAAAGGCGATGAACTGAAAAAACGCTTGCGCACCGGCACCGTACTGACTTACGACGACCGTAACTGGGAGCTGCGCTGGGCTCAGGAGCGCCCGTTGATCAACCTGTCCCGCGCCGTGGCGGTGGACATGGAAAGTGGCACTATCGCTGCCCAGGGTTATCGCTTGCGGGTGCCGTATGGCACGTTGCTCTGCGTCTCGGACAAGCCGCTGCACAGCGAAATCAAGCTGCCGGGCTCGGCCAACGCCTTCTATGAACGTGCGGTCAGCCAGCACTTGAAGATCGGTATCGAAGCGGTCGATCTGTTGCGCACGGAACTCAATTCGCTGCACTCGCGCAAGCTGCGCAGCTTCGACGAGCCACCGTTCCGCTAACAGTCATGGTTATTTAGCGGTCAGGGCACTAGCATTAGCAGCCCTGACCGTTAGATGTTTCCTTCCTCATGTCCCGTCCACAACGTCCAGTCTCTCGCCGTCCCGGCGCGAACTCTCAGTCCTCAGCCCCGCGCCGTGTCGCCAAAGCGCCGCCGGCCGAGCCGAAGCTGATCCTGTTCAACAAACCGTTTGATGTGCTGACGCAATTCAGCGACGGCGAAGGGCGGGCGACGCTCAAGGATTACATCGAGATCCCGGGGATTTACCCGGCAGGACGCCTGGACCGCGATAGCGAAGGCTTGTTGCTGCTGACCAACGACGGTCAGTTGCAAGCCCGTATTGCCGATCCGAAACACAAACTGGCCAAGACGTATTGGGTGCAGGTAGAAGGCGAGCCGAGTGCCGAGCAGTTGCAGCGTTTGCGTGACGGCGTCGAACTTAACGACGGGATGACTTTGCCGGCCGAGGCGCGGCAACTGGAAGAACCGGAGCTGTGGCCACGCAACCCGCCGGTGCGCTTTCGCAAGAGTGTGCCGACAAGCTGGCTGGAGCTGGTGATTCGTGAAGGGCGCAATCGTCAGGTGCGGCGCATGACGGCAGCGGTCGGCTTGCCGACATTGCGTCTGGTGCGGGTCAGGATAGGTGACTGGACGATCGAAGGGCTCGATCAGGGCCAGTGGAAGGAAGTGCCGGCGCGTTTATAACGTGCCGGATTCAATCAGGCCGATCACCACGCTTTTGATCACGAACGCGGCCACGCCCAGACCCAGAACAAAGAACAGAATGAACGAGCCAAAGCGCCCGGCCTTGGACTTCTTCGCCAGATCCCAGACGATGAAACCCATGAAAATGATCAGAATGCTGACAAGGCCAGTCATCATCCACTCTTCAAATACTGCAGGATCCATCGAACATCTCCAGCGCGGGCGGGGCTAAAAGGGCGCGGGGAGTATACGCCTCGCTGGCTGCGTACAGTATTGACCTGCGGCGGTGTGTCGCAGCTATTCGTCGCCTGTGCCGGCCCCATCGCGGGCAAGCCATGCTCCTACGGGTTTGCATCTGCCACGAATCCGCACCAGATCTGTAGGAGCAAAGCTTGCTCGCGATAGCGTCTTCAGTTACGCAGATGAGTCAGGGGCAATTCAGTGCTGTTGAGTACCTGGTTCAGCACAAAGCTCGAACGAACGCTGGTGACCCCTTCAATCCGGGTCAGGTGCCCCAGCAGTAACTTCTGATAGTGATCCATATCCGGCACCACCACCTTGAGCTGATAGTCGGCGTCCATCCCAGTCACCAGGCTGCATTCCAGCACTTGCGGCAATGTACGAATCGCCGCTTCGAAGTTCTCGAAGCGTTCCGGGGTGTGCCGGTCCATGCCGATCAGCACGTAAGCCGTCAGGCTCAAACCGAGCATTTTACGGTCCAGCAGGGCGACCTGGCGGGTGATGTAGCCGTCGTCCTCCAGTTGCTTGACCCGGCGCGAGCAAGGCGAGGGGGACAAGCCGATGCGTTCGGCCAGCTCCTGGTTGGAGATGCGCGCATCACGCTGCAATTCCGCCAAAATGCTCAAGTCGTATCGGTCGAGTTTGCTCATCAATGAGGCCTTTGTCGTAACTATTGCGGCAGATTATCTATCCAAGGTTAAAAATTGCGCAAGTGATGTTTATTTGAGCAATCTTCGCAATCCTCTGCCGGCGCCTCAGGCCTATTCTTATCACCAGAATCACTGCTCGGACAAACAGTCCACAGCGGCTCGCCCAATCAGGCCAGCCGCGGCCGCCACCCCCACCGGGGATGTGCCGGCCCCCGAGCTGCACACTGTCCAGAAGACGGGGTGAGGTGAGCCGACGTCATAAGCGTCGAGCACGGACGAAGTTCTCAAAGGGAGGCCGACGGGTCTCCCTTTTCTTTTGCCTGCGATTTCTGCACGGCCCTCAATAAATAAGTTTCGCGACTGATAACCTGTTTCAGAACCGGCCTGAACTTTCCCAGTCTTACGTACAGGCCCTAACCCGTAGTGAGGAAAAGCATGAAGTCGCGCATCTGGCGTTTGGCCGGTGTTGGTTTGTTGTGTGTCGGTGTCACTGCGCAATCGCTGGCCGATGATCAACAAAACCGTGGTCCCGATGGCGGGCAGCATGAGGGCGGCGGTCATCAGGGCAACGGTCAGGGGCATGGCGGTAACAATCAGCCGCACCCGCAGAACAACGACATCATTCGTGGCGACAACAGCCGCCAGTTCGAGCACAACGGTCAGGGTCAAAACAACGGCCAGCGGGAAAATCAGAACCATCCTGCGCCGGACTTCAACAGCCGGGTTCGCTCGCCGCCACCGCCGCCGCAATTGCCAGCGAATGACCTGCCGATTGACCCGCCGATCCACAGCCGCCCCGACTCCGTGCGCCAGACCCAGCCACCGCAGCGTGGTTACTATCAGGATGTGCCTCGGCGTAACGATTACAACCAGCACTGGAATGGCTACACCGGTGCGCCGACCAATGACAATCACTGGCAGGGCGGTCGTCCGCCGGGGCATGGCAATGGCTGGGGACCAGGGCCGCGATACCGTCCGGGTCAGGAAATTGATCGCTTTCCGGACCGCGAATACCGCGTGCCTTACCGTGGCATGGATTACTTCTATTCCGGCGGTTACTGGTATCGCCCGCTGGGGCCGCACTATGTCGTGGTGCAACCGCCGCGCGGGATTCGTGTCAGCTATTTGCCTGACTACGCCGAGCAAGTCTTGATTGGCGGGTCGATGCTGTTTCTGGCGGCCGGCTCGTATTACGCCTATCAGGAGAGCACTCAGGATTACATGGTGGTCGAGCCTCCGGTTGGAGGCCCGCAAGCGCAACAACCGGCCAGCAATAGTTATGACGTGGAGGCGTATCCGGCCAACGGGCAGTCGCCGGAGCAGATCAGTCGAGACGGTTACGAGTGCTACCAATACGCGGTGCAGCAGAGTGGCTTCGACCCGCGAACCGCTACCTACCAACCGGACTCCGCGGTGGTCCAGGCCTACCGACAAGCCGAGGGCAATTGCCTCGGCAGTCGCGGTTATCAGGTCACGTTCTGAGCCTTGGCGGCCAGCACCACTTCCTGCGGGTCGGCGTGCACCAGCACTTCGGCTTTCGGGTAGGCGGCATGAATGGCATCGGCCGCCTGGTCGCTGATGCCATGGGCGACTGACAGCGTCAAACTTCCCGGCAACTCCAGGTGCAATTGCACGAACCACTGGTTGCCGGAAATGCGCGTGCGCAGGTCATGCGCCCCTAAAACCCCCGGCACACTGCAGGCCAGTTCGAGCATGTGCTGGCTGACTTCGGGCGGCAGTTCTTCATCCATCAACACCGTAAAACTTTCCCGTGCGATCTGAATCGCGCTCCACAGAATGTAGATGGCAATGCCCAGGCCAAACCACGCATCCAGCTGATGCCAGCCAAACCCGGCCAGCACCAGTGCCACCAGAATGCTGCCGTTGAGCAGCAGATCCGAACGGTAATGCAGCGAGTCGGCACGCACCGCGTTGGAGCCCGTCGCCTTGACCACCCGGTGTTGAAGCATCAGCAATGCCAGCGTCAGCACCAGGGAAAACACGATCACCCCGATGCTGATCCACGGCGCTTCCACCGGTACGGGATGCTGGAGCCGATCAAAGGCCTGCAGGGCAATCAGCACCGCACTGCCGCCAATGAACAGCGCCTGAGCCATGCCCGCCAGCGACTCTGCCTTGCCATGCCCGTAACGGTGATCGTCATCGGCCGGGCGCAAGGCGTAATGCACCGCCAGCAAGTTGAGCAGCGAGGTGACGCCGTCGAGCGTCGAGTCGGTCAATCCGGCGAGCATGCTCACCGAACCGCTCAACCACCAGGCGATGCCTTTGGCGACGATCAGCGTACAGGCCACCGCCACCGAGGCACGGGTCGCCAGCCGCAGCAGGCGGGCATGTTCGGAGCTGGAATTCATAGGGGCGGCATTTTCCTTTGGGTGAACCGATTACGCGGCGGGTTGCAGGCCGAACATGGCCAGTTGCTGGGCGCTGCCCTTGTGTTGAATCAGGCGTGGGTCGTCCAGCGGAAAGCTGCGGCCCAATTCTGTTTCGAGAATAGTCTGCAACTTGTGATTATCGACCTTGCCGTCGGCGCCGATCGCTTCCTTGAGTTTTTCCGGAGCAACCTGTGCGGTCTTGCCTGGTTCGAAATAGATCGCCCCGGTGGCGAAGTCCACGGCAAAGGCGATCAGGCCGGGGATGATGTAGAACAGCAGGCCCACAGCATCCAGCGCCGCGACAGCCGGGTCGATCTTGCCGTCAATTTGCCCACGGCGATCGGGATAGAAAATCGAGCCGCACGCCGTAACCTGGGTCAGCAGGGTCGCGACCAATACACCGCCAATCAAGCGAAAGGGAACACGCATGGAAAAACTCCTGAGTCATCTGGAAAACGAAGCGTCGTTGTTATGAATTAGGACCGCGACAAACGTCGAGCAGTTCGTCGTTATACTCGCCGCTCTGTTTGGGAGCCAGCATGAATTCTTTGCCGATTGATGAAGTTTTACCCGCCCTACGTGAAGCCTTGGCGACACGCCACGAAGCCGTGCTCGAAGCACCGCCCGGTGCCGGTAAAACCACGCGCGTGCCCTTGGCCTTGCTCAATGAGCCCTGGCTGGCCGGGCAGACCATCCTGATGCTTGAACCGCGTCGTTTGGCGGCGCGGGCGGCGGCAGAGCGCTTGGCCAGTGAGTTGGGCGAGAAGGTCGGTGAAACCGTCGGCTATCGGATTCGGCTGGACAGCAAAGTCGGGCCCAACACCCGCATCGAAGTGGTCACCGAAGGCATCCTCACGCGACGCCTGCAAGATGACCCGGCGCTGGAAGGCGTGGGTTTGCTGATCTTCGACGAATTCCACGAACGCAGCCTCGACGCTGACCTGGCGTTGGCCCTGAGCCTGAATGGCCGGGAGCTGTTTCGCGACGATCAACCGCTGAAAATCCTCTTGATGTCCGCAACCCTGGAAGGTGAACGCCTGGCCGGGTTGCTGGACGACGCGCCGATCCTGCGCAGTGAAGGGCGCATGTACCCGGTGACGATGTGTTGGGGCCGGCCGTTTCAGTCCGGTGAGTTCATCGAGCCGCGCCTGGTGCAAACCGTCCTCGAGGCCTTGAACGATGAAACCGGCAGCCTTCTGGTGTTCCTGCCGGGGCAAGCGGAAATCCGTCGAGTCCATCAACAATTGGCCGATGCGCTGGGCGACAACACGCCGGTGCTGCTTTGCCCGTTGCACGGCGAACTGGACCTGGCCGCGCAGCGAGCCGCGATCGACCCGGCACCCGCAGGCAAACGCAAAGTGGTGCTGGCGACCAACATCGCCGAGACCAGCCTGACGATCGATGGCGTGCGCGTGGTCATTGATGCCGGGTTGGCGCGAGTGCCGCGTTTCGACCCCGGCAGCGGCATGACTCGCCTCGACACCCAGCGCATTTCCAAAGCCAGTGCCACTCAACGCGCGGGCCGGGCCGGGCGGTTGGAGCCGGGCGTGTGTTATCGCCTGTGGTCGCAGGATCAACACGAACAACTGGCGGCGTATGCCAGTGCGGAAATTCTCTCGGCCGATCTCGCGGGCCTGGCGTTGCAACTGGGACGCTGGGGCGTGACACCGGGTCAGTTGGTTTGGCTGGATGTACCGCCGGCCGCTGCTTATGCACAGGCGCAGGATTTGCTGGATCGTCTGGGCGCGCTGGATGGCGACACATTGACCCGTCACGGTCAGGCCATGGCTGAACTGCCGGCGCATCCGCGCATCGCGCATTTGCTGTTGCGCGGGCAGGCGCTCGGTTTGGCCGACATGGCCTGCGATGTCGCGGCATTGCTCGGCGAGCGCGATATCTTGCGCGGCGCCGGGGCGGATCTGCACAGCCGCTTGGTGCTGTTGTCCGGCGAAGAACGCGCCGCGCGCGGTGCTCAGGGTGGCGTTCAACGCGCCCGGCAACTGGCGCGGCAATATCGCGGTTATTTGCGCGGCAAAGCGTCGGAGCCGGTCAGCGATCCTGATCATCCACGCTGGCTAGGCGCCTTGTTGGCGTTGGCCTATCCCGACCGCGTGGCCCAGCAACGACGGGCCGGTGGCGCGGAATATCGCCTGGCCAACGGCCGTGCGGCGCTGTTCGCCGAAGCGGACAGTTTGATGAAGCAACCGTGGCTGGTGGTCGCCGATCTCGGCAGTCGTCAGGGCCAGCGTGAAGAGCGAATTTATCTGGCGGCGGATTTCGATCCGGCACTGTTCGACACGGTGCTCGCCGAGCAAGTGCGCAACGTCGATCAACTGGATTGGGACGAGCGCGAAGGCGTGTTGCGCGCCGAGCGTCAGCGCAGGGTGGGTGAGTTGATCCTCAGCCGCGAACCGTTGACCGGCCTTGATGAAACCGCTCGCAGCCAGGCTTTGGTGAACCTGGTGCGGCGCAAAGGTCTGGAGCTGTTGCCATGGACGCCGGAGCTGCGTCAGTGGCAGGCGCGGGTCGCGTTGTTGCGCCAGTTGGACCTTGCCGGCAAGGGCGACAGTGAGTGGCCGGATGTCAGCGACGTCGCCCTGCTGACAAATCTTGAACAGTGGCTGATGCCGTATCTGGGCAAAGTCTCGCGACTGAGTCATTTCGCCAATCTGGACTTGTCGAGCATCGTCCACAACCTGCTGCCGTGGCCGCTGCCGCAACGGCTGGATGAGCAGGCGCCGCATCATCTGAGCGTACCGTCGGGTTCTTCGATTCGTCTGGATTACAGCGAACAGCCACCGATTCTGGCGGTGCGTTTGCAGGAACTGTTTGGCCTGGCCGAGACACCGCGCATTGCCGGTGGCCGGCAAGTGGTCAAGCTGCACCTGCTGTCGCCTGCGCGGCGCCCGGTGCAGGTGACGCAGGATTTGGCGAACTTCTGGCGCAGCACCTATGCCGAGGTGAAGAAGGATTTGAAGGGGCGGTATCCGAAGCACTATTGGCCGGACGATCCGCTGGTGGCCGAAGCGACGGCGCGGATCAAACCCCGTAAGTAACGTTTACTCTGATCGTTCCCACGCTCTGCGTGGGAACGCCGCCATGGACGCTCTGCGTCCGCCTTTGTGACGCGGAGCGTCACGGGATCCATTCCCACGCGGAGCGTAGGAACGATCAAATAACGATCAAGGTTTGGTCTGGGCCTTGGCGGTCAATTGCTCCCGGCAATAATCGGCAAACAACTGCGCCGGTTTGGTCAGTTGCCCGCGCTTGAGCCACGCTGCCACCAGCCCTGAGCCGGTGACGTCTTCGACGATGTCCACGCACACCACTTTCTGGCCGTCGTAGGTGCACTCCGAATGCGGCCGCGTGACCAGGATCGAAAAGCCGAACCCTTGGCCGACCATGCCCCGGACCATCTCGATTGACGGTGAGCTGAAGGCAATGTTCGGCGACAGGTTCAATTCTTCGAAGAGGCTGACGAAGTAGGTCCGGCTCGGTTGCACATCCAGCAGAATCATCGGCTCCAGGCACAGATCGCGCAGCGACACTTGCTTGAGCTGGGCAAAGCGATGATCCGCCGGCAGCAGCGCATAAGGTCGCTGCGCCGGCATCAGCGGTTCGGTCTGGATGGTGGCGTCGAGGTCGTGCTCGTACAGGATCGCCAGGTCGAACGTGCCCGACGTCAGGCCTTGTACCAGCTCTTGCTGCTCACCGTCGCGGATGCGGATTTTCACCCCCGGATACAGCGCCGAGAACCCGGCGATCAGTTGCGGCAAGTACAGCGGCGCGACCGTTTCGAAGCAGCCGATATCGATTTGCCCGGCCACCACGTCGTTGTCGGCCAGGGCGTTCTGTTCGAACTCCTTGGCCATGCGCAGCAGCTCCTGAGCCTTGCGGTAGAAGCGCGCACCGCTCGGGGTCAAGGACACGCCCTGGGCGTGATGACGGATCAGCAATTGCACGCCGAAGCTGTCTTCCAGGCCTTTGATGGCCGTGGAGATCGCCGGCTGGGCGATGTACAGCTTGCGCGAGGCCTCGGCGACGCTGCCGCATTCGACGGTGGTGATGAAGTATTTCAGTTGACGCAAGTTGTAGGCAGCCACGGCAAACCTCGGGGTGGATGATCCAGGCATCCAGGCAAATTTCGCGCCGACTGCGTCCGTTCTGACGACGGTGTTGTTGTGCCTGAACAATAACCACATACCGCGCCACGGGGGAGGTTGGCTGCCCAGTTTTTTCATGGTCTGCGAAAACATTTTTACTATTTTTCGTGGACACGGGGCTGGGCCACCATCCAATCACAAGAAAAGCCCCTGGAGCATCTGAACGTGTTCGAGCTTGCATACTGGCAACACAAAGCCGCTGCGCTGCAGTTTCCCGACCGGGCCTTGATCGACGGCAAACTTCGTGCGGCACAGTCCGGCCAGACGTTCGCCGCGATCAACCCCGCCACTGGCCAATGCCTGGCCAACGTCACCGCGTGCGGCGACGAAGAGGTCAACGCTGCGGTCAGCAATGCACGACAGGTGTTCGACGCCGGCACGTGGTCGGCGCGTTCGCCCATTGAGCGCAAGCAAGTGCTGCTGCGCCTGGCTGACCTGATCATGACCCATCGCGAAGAACTGGCACTGCTGGACTCGCTGAACATGGGCAAACCGGTGATGGACGCCTACAACATCGACGTGCCGGGCGCCGCCGGGGTGTTTCGTTGGTACGCGGAAAGCCTCGACAAACTTTACGACCAGATCGCACCCAGTGCGCAGAACGTCCTGGCAACCATTACCCGTGAAGCACTGGGCGTGGTCGCTGCCGTGGTGCCGTGGAATTTCCCGCTGGACATGGCCGCGTGGAAACTCGCGCCGGCCTTGGCCGCTGGCAATTCGGTGATTCTCAAACCCGCCGAGCAATCACCGTTCTCTGCGTTGCGCCTGGCCGAACTGGCGCTCGAAGCAGGCTTGCCGGCAGGCGTGTTGAACGTGCTGCCCGGCCTCGGCGAGCAGACCGGCAAAGCCCTTGGTTTGCACCCGGACGTGGATTGCCTGGTGTTCACCGGTTCCACCGAAGTCGGCAAATACTTCATGCAGTATTCCGCGCAATCGAACCTGAAACAGGTGTGGCTGGAGTGCGGCGGCAAGAGCGCGAACCTGGTGTTCGCCGATTGTCAGGACCTGGACCTGGCCGCCGAGAAAGCCGCGTTCGGGATCTTCTTCAATCAGGGCGAAGTCTGCTCGGCCAACTCGCGATTGCTGGTGGAGCGTTCGATTCATGACGAATTTGTCGAGCGCCTCATGGCGCAGGCCGAACGCTGGCTGCCGGGTGATCCGCTGGACCCGGCGAGCGGCGCCGGGGCGATTGTCGACAGCCGCCAGACCGCGCGCATCATGAAGTTCATCCAGCAAGCCGAACGTCAGGGCGCGACCAAGGTGTGCGGTGGCCGGCAGTCGATCTTCAACGGCTCTGACAACTTCATCCAACCGACGATTTTTACGGGTGTGAGCCCGGACATGCCGCTGTTTCGCGACGAGGTGTTCGGCCCGGTGCTGGCCGTCACGGCGTTCGATGACGAGGCACACGCCTTGCAACTGGCCAACGACAGCGTCTACGGTCTGGCGGCTTCGCTGTGGACCGATGACCTCAATCGCGCCCACCGTGTGGCGCGGCAATTGCGAGCGGGCACCGTGTCGGTCAACAGCGTCGATGCGCTGGACGTGACCGTGCCTTTCGGTGGCGGCAAACAGTCGGGCTTCGGCCGTGATTTGTCGCTGCACTCATTCGATAAATACACCCAGTTGAAAACCACCTGGTTTCAGCTGCGCTCATAACAGCCGCTAATAACAAAACGGAGAACTGGCGATGACATCACCACGTGAAACCCGCGACTACCAGGCCGCCGACGCTGCGCACCACATCCACGCATTCGTCGATCAAAAGGCACTCAATGACGAAGGACCCCGGGTGATGGTGCGTGGCGAGCGCCTGCACCTGTGGGACAACGACGGTCGGCGTTATCTGGACGGCATGTCCGGGTTGTGGTGCACCAACCTCGGTTACGGGCGCAAGGATCTGGCGGCGGCGGCGACTCAGCAGCTTGAGCAGCTGCCGTACTACAACATGTTTTTCCACACCACCCACCCACAGGTCATCGAGCTGTCGGAGCTGCTGTTCAGTCTGCTGCCGGGGCACTACAGCCACGCGATCTACACCAACTCCGGCTCCGAGGCCAACGAGGTGTTGATTCGCACCGTGCGCCGTTACTGGACGATCCTCGGCAAGCCCGAGAAGAAAGTCATGATCGGGCGCTGGAACGGTTACCACGGTTCGACCCTGGCCGCGACGGCGCTCGGTGGCATGAAGTTCATGCACGAAATGGGCGGCATGCTTCCCGACATCGAACACATCGATGAACCGTACTTTTTCGCCCACGAAGGTAACCTGACGCCGGCTGAATTTGGCCTGCGGGCCGCGCAGCAACTGGAAGCGAAGATTCTCGAACTGGGCGCCGACAAGGTCGCAGGTTTCATCGCCGAACCGTTCCAGGGCGCGGGCGGGATGATCTTTCCGCCAGAGAGCTACTGGCCGGAAATCCAGCGCATCTGCCGCAAGTACGACGTGCTGTTGTGCGCCGACGAAGTGATCGGCGGCTTTGGTCGCACCGGCGAATGGTTCGCCCATGAACACTTCGGTTTCGAGCCGGACACCTTGTCCATCGCCAAGGGCCTGACTTCGGGTTACATCCCCATGGGCGGGCTGATCCTGTCGAAGAAAATGGCCCAGGTGCTGGTGGAGCAGGGCGGGGTATTCGCCCACGGCCTGACCTATTCCGGGCACCCGGTGGCGGCGGCGGTGGCGATAGCCAACCTCAAGGCGTTGCGTGATGAGGGCGTGGTGACGCGGGTCAAGGATGACATCGGCCCGTACCTGCAACAGTGCTTGCGCGAGGTGTTCGGCAGCCACCCGTTGGTGGGGGATATCCAGGGTGTCGGCATGGTGGCGGCGCTGCAATTGGCCGAGGACAAAACCAGTCGCAAGCGCTTTGCCAACGAGAATGACATCGCCTGGCGTTGCCGCACGATCGGCTTTGAAGAGGGCGTGATTATTCGCTCGACGCTGGGGCGGATGATCATGGCTCCAGCGTTGATTGCCACTCGGGAAGAGGTTGATGAGTTGGTGGGTAAAACCCTGAAAGCGGTGGATCGCACGGCTCAGGAATACGGCCGGCTCTGATATTGCTGGAAGGTCCTGCGGACCTTATCGCGGGCAAGCCCGCTCCCACAGAAATGTGCGTCGGTTGCGAAAATTTGGTACGGCACAGGACCTGTGGGAGCGGGCTTGCCCGCGATAGCTATTGTCCAATCGCTACACTTTTTCAGTCTTGCACCCTCCTTGGGCATCCCCGCCCGCAATGCCCTTTGACCGTGCGCACTACCCAGTTTTTTCATCACTCCCAACGACATATTTCCTGATTTTCCTATTCCCGGCCTTGGGCCAACATCGACTTCGCCAGTCAGCCGAACGCTGCTCACCAAGAGGTCCATCAGAGACCACCGGTAGCCGCTTCAATCAGGCTCCTGGCCGTACTGCCCATCAAAACTAAATCAACAGCTTTGGGAGTGCTCCATGATCAAGTCCTTGCTTACCCGTTTCGCTCATCCCCTGGCGGTCACCGCCATTGCCGCCACGGTCGCGACCAGTGCCCAGGCCGGCACCCTGTCCATCGGCCATACCACGTGGGTCGGTTACGGCACCCTCTACCTCGCCCAGGACCTGGGCTACTTCAAGGAAAACGGTTTGACCGTTGAATTGCCCGTCGTCGAAGAAGCGTCGATGTACATGGCCGCCCAAGCCTCGGGCGAATTGTCGGGCTCGGCGTCGACCATCGACGAAGTGCTGAAATACCGTCCGCAATTCTGCTTCAAAGCGGTCGCCGCACTGGATGACAGCCATGGTGGCGACGGCGTGCTGGTAGGCAAGGACGTCAAGAGTTTGCAGGAGCTCAAAGGCAAGGCGGTGGCGGTGAACGAAGGGTCGACCTCGCAGTTCTGGTTGTCGTATCTGCTGAAAAAACACGGCATGAAAATGAGCGACATCACCGTGCAGAACATGACGGCCGACGATGCCGCTACCGCGTTCATCGCCGGTCGCGTACCCGCCGCCGTGACGTGGGAACCGCACCTGTCGATGGTTCGCAGCAAGCAACAAGGCAAGGTGCTGATCGACAGCAGCAGCACGCCGGGCGTGATTGTCGACGTGGTTGCGCTGAACTGCTCGGTCATCGAGAAGCAGCCAGAAGACGTAAAAGCCTTGGTCGCCGGGTTGTACAAAGCGGTGAAATACACCCAGGAACACCCAGAAGAAGCCTACAAAATCATGGCCAAAGGCGTCGGCGGTTACCTCGCCGATCCGAAGGAGTTGGCCGCTGCCGCGCAAGGCGTGCGCTTCTACGATCAGGCCATGAGCGAAAAACTCCTCGGCTCGCCGGGCAAACCAGGTGACAGCGCACCGCTGATCAAACTGGCCAACGAAACCGCCAGTGAATTGCAGGGCAAGCCCTACAACGTCAGCAATGACGACCTGATCGACAACCGTTTCGTCAGCCCGCTGTAGGAGGTTTGCATGTTCAAGCGCAATTCATGGCTGAGCCGCTGCATCACGCCCAAG
Source organism: Pseudomonas sp. C9 (assembly GCF_002000165.1). Taxonomy (NCBI): domain Bacteria; kingdom Pseudomonadati; phylum Pseudomonadota; class Gammaproteobacteria; order Pseudomonadales; family Pseudomonadaceae; genus Pseudomonas; species Pseudomonas sp. C9. Next base: position 3,393,742 of record NZ_MPAK01000001.1, read on the forward strand.
ACTGGCCTGCCGGTGCAGGTCATCTGGAGCGCGAGCGGTCTGGCCTGGGTTCTATTGATCGGTCTGTGGGCCGGGTTGTCTTACGGTGGCGTGGTGCCGGGGATGTTCCTGCCGACGCCGGGCGCGGTGGTTGAGGCCGCCGTGCGCCTGAGTCGCGACGGCACACTCGGTTTGCATGTGTGGGCCAGCCTCGAAGTGGTGGTGGTCGGTTTTGTTGTCTCGTCGCTGGTGGCGGTGCCGCTGGGGTTGTTGATGGGCAGCTTCCGCATCGTTCAGGCCTTCCTTGAACCGATGGTCAATTTCATCCGCTACCTGCCGGTGACCTCGTTCGTGCCGCTGTTCATTTTGTGGATTGGTATCGGCCTGGAGCAACGAGTCTCGGTGATCATCTTTGGTGTGTTCTTCCAGCAACTGGTGATGATCGCGGACGTGTCCAAGGGCATCTCCAAGGACCTGATCAATGCGTCCTATACCCTCGGTTCCAATCGTCGCGATGCGGTGCTGCATGTGATCGCCCCGGCGTCGTTGCCGGGTGTGCTCGACACCTTGCGCGTGACCATGGGCTGGGCCTGGACCTACCTGGTGGTCGCCGAGCTGGTCGCCGCTTCCAGTGGCTTGGGTTACTTGAGCCTCAAAGCCATGCGTGGCTTTCAAGTGGATGTGATTTTCCTGGCAATCGCGATCATCGGCCTGTTGGGCCTGGTCACCGATCAACTGTTTCGTTTCCTACGTCTGAGGATCGCCGCATGGGCTCAGTAAGCGCCGTCAACCCTCGCTTCGTCACACCCTCGGCCGCGCCGGTACAGGCCGCCCCAAGGCTGCAAGTGGACAAGGTCAGCCTGCGCTATCAGAAACCTGACGGTGGCATGTTCACCGCACTGGAGCAGGTGTCGTTCGAGGTTCCGGATCAACAATTCGCCGTGCTGGTCGGGCCTTCGGGCTGCGGCAAGTCGAGTCTGCTGTACCTCACCGCCGGCCTCAACGAGCCCACGGAGGGCGAGATCTACGTCGGTGGCCAGCAAGTGCAGGGGCCGGGCGCGGATCGCGGCATGGTGTTCCAGAGCTATACGCTGTTCCCGTGGCTGACGGTGCGCCAGAACGTCGAATTCGGGCTCAAGCGTCGCGGCATGGCGGCGGCGCAGCGCAAAGAAATCGTCGACTACTATGTCAACGAAGTCGGCCTCACCGGGTTTGCCGACAACTACGCCAAGCAGTTGTCCGGCGGCATGATGCAGCGTGTGGCGATTGCCCGGGCGCTGGCCAATGATCCGCAGATCCTGCTGATGGATGAACCGTTCGGCGCGCTCGACAGCCAGACCCGCCTGCAAATGCAGCAGCTGTTGCTGCGGGTTTGGGGTAACAGCAAGAAGACCGTGTTGTTCGTGACCCACGATATCGACGAGGCGGTTCTGCTCGGCGACCGGGTCTACGTGATGGGCGCCAGGCCTGGGCGGATCAAGCAGATTCTCGACGTGCCGATCGAACGCCCACGGACACTGGACATGGTCATGGAGCGCTCGTTCATCGACATGAAGCGCAAGATCTTCGGGCTGCTGCATGACGATTTGGAGGAGGTTCATTGAACCTGCGCGATCCCTGTGGGAGCGGGCTTGCCCGCGATTGCATTCTGTCAGTTGGCATGTATTTAACCTGACACACCGCTATCGCGGGCAAGCCCGGCTCCTACAGGTTTTGCATTGTCAGTTGGCGGGCAGCAGAAACCGCGCAATCACCGGCAAGTGATCGGAGATGCGCAACGTATCGTCCTGCCTCACCGTTGCTTCGACCCGTTTGATGCGCGGGCTGTAGAACAGGTAGTCGACCGTCCGGTCCGGGCCGCTCAAGCCTGGATCATTCGGGTAATGCGTCAGCCACTGTGCCCGATCGACGCCGCTGGCTTCGTTGTTGGTCGGAATCATCGGGTACTTGTCCCACAGCACATGTAGCGCGCTGTCGGCGGAGTAGGGGGTGCGTTGCTCGTCGGGCAGTCGGCGAAATTGCCCCAGCGGCAGCAGGTTGAAGTCGCCACCAATCAGCCACGGCGTGCCACGGCTTTCGAACTTGTCGAGGACTTTGGCGACGGCTGTCACTTGGGCTTGCAGTGTTTCGTCGGGCTGGGTGGCGCGGTCCAGATGGGTATTGAGCAGTGCCATCTGCCCGCCGTCGTTCAGCGGCAGATAAGTGACCAACACGGCGTTTTTCGGTTTGAATTGTCGGCTGATGAAATTGGCCGGTTCGACCGGCAATTGCAGGCGTTCGGCGTGTTCGATCTGGTAACGGCTGAGCGTTGCCAGTTGCCGACCGACACTGCCGGAGATGTGTGGGTCAGGCACGAAGTCGGCCTTCCAGTCGAAGGCACGGACGCTGCACGGATACAGGTCGGCGACCCGTTCTTGCAGGAGCTTGAACTGGTTCTGGTAATCGCTGGCCTTGGCGCCGTCATCGAGTTCCTGCAACAACACAACGTCGGGGTTTTCGTCGCGAATCACCCGCGCCACTTCATCGAGGCTGAAGGCCATGTCTTCAGGGGTGGGGCTTTCGTCATCGCCCTGGGCCAGATCGTTCCAGAACACATAGCGCTTGCCCGCCAGGTACTGAACGTTCCAGGTCATCACTTTCAAGGCCTGGCCGGGCACCAGCGTCGGTGCATGGGCATTGCAACTGACCGGCAATACTTCCTTGGCGTCGGGGCGCCACGTCAGGTTGTAGATCAGCAGTGCGAAAAAGCCGATGACTGTCAAAAGGCTTAGCAGGGTGTAGCGCAGTAGACGGGGCATGGCTCGGCTTATAGCGTTACAAAAGATGGCCCGAGCATAACCGAGCGTCGGACGTAAGCCCAAGGGCCAAACGCAATAGCCGTAACACGCACCTGTAGCAGCTGGCGAAGCCTGCGTCCGGCTGCGCAGCAGTCGTAAAATCGGTGCCCACGATGCATCAGGTAAACCGCACGCGCTGGATGACGACTGCTACGCAGCCGGACGCAGGCTTCGCCAGCTGCTACAGGGGAGGCAGTCAAAGTGGCCGGTCAATCTGCTCGGGTGCATCGCCGATCAGCATGAACAAACGGAACAGCACCACGCTGGTGAACAGTTGCAGGAAGCTGTGAGCACTGTCGATCAGCAGGGAAATCACCGGGTTCTGTGGCTCCGGGTACACCGCGAGGGTGGCACCCTTGAGCAGCCACAACGGGGCCATCACGCACAGGATGCACACCAGAATGCGCATGAAATGGCCGCGGGTCAGGCGCAGGCTTTCTTTCATGGCCGCCAGTGGGGTCATGCCGCGCAGCACCAGCAAATACTCGCCGAACGCCAACGTCACCATCAGCCAGATGCCCGGCAGGAAATACAGCGAAAGGCCGAGCAGAATCAGCAGGGTATTGAGCGCCGTCAGCAGGGCGAAGCGCGGCCACAAGTAGGCGGACCTCGCCAGCAGGTCGCGATTGCGCGGTGATTCACCCCGGCTGCGGGCGTCGAGAAACAGGATCAGGGCGGCGGTGTACAGCGGATAAACCAGCAAGCCGACGATCACGCTGACGCCGGGGAAACTGTCCGGTTCGGTGGAGTGGTCGACCACTTGTTGCAGCAGCGCCTCGAAGATCACCAGCGGCAAGCACAGTTGCACGATCTGGCCCAGATTGCGCTTGAAGAAATACAAGGAGTCACGCAGCACGTCGAACGGATTCATCAGTCGGTATCGCAGGTTGGAAGCAGTGGTCCACTTTAACCGATGAAACACTTGGAAACGCAAACGTAAACGTTAGGTAAAGCTCATTGAAACAACTTGTTTCAGTCTCCATTAAGGTCGAGCACCTTATCCTCTTTGGAAAAGGACAACGATTTCCCCGGCAATCTACGAGGTCGCCATGAACAGCGAAGAACAAACCCTGATCGATGGACTGTTTTCCCGGCTGCAACAGGCCGAAACGGATTCAGCCCCGCGCGACGCCCAGGCCGAGGCGCGGATCAAGGAGCACCTGACTCGCCAGCCTGCGGCCGGCTATTTCATGACCCAGGCCATTCTGGTTCAAGAAGCCGCCATCAAGAGCCTCGACGAACAGAACAAACAACTCACCCAGCAAGTGCAGCAATTGCAGGCCGAACTGCAATCGGCCAAGGCACAGACAGCGGCCCCGGCCCCGAGCAGTGGTGGCTTTTTGTCGGGCATCTTCGGCAGCAGCGCCCGTGATCCGCAGCCGGCCCCGACCCAGAGCGCACCGCCGTCCACCGGTGGCTGGCGTGAACCGGCACGGCCATCGTTCAACTCACAAGCGCCACAGCAGAGCTTTGGTACCGCACCACCCCAACAAAATTACGCACCTCAGCAGCAAGCGCCGGCGGCGGGCAGCGGTTTTCTCGGCGGTGCGCTGAAAACGGCGGCGGGCGTGGCGGGTGGCGTGATGCTGGCACAAGGCATCAGCAGCCTGTTCCATCACAATCAGCAACCGGAAGTGGTTGAAGTCATCAAGGAAGAACCGGCTCCGGTCAATGACCAGGGCAACAATGACCAGGGCAACAATGGCTGGGGCGATGACCAGCGCATGGCCGACAACTCCAACGATCAGGGCGGTTTTGCCAACACTGACTACAGCGATGACGACTCATCGTTCTTCGGCAGCGACGACGACTCCTTCGTCTGATATGCCATTCGTCCGGGGCGCGACCGTGCCCCGGGCCGATTATTCGCGGAACAATCCTTCGGGCTGGCATACTGGGCAACTTTTCGGGCCAGGTGCCTGATCTCGCCTGCGCGCCTGTGCGCCAAGAGGAAGCCCGCGGTGAAAAAAATCGCAGTGTTCGCCGATGTTCAAAACCTCTATTACACCGTGCGTCAGGCCTACGGTTGCCACTTCAACTACGCCGCGTTGTGGGCTGACATCAGCAAACAGGGCGAGATCGTCGAGGCCTATGCCTACGCGATCGATCGCGGTGACAGCAAGCAGCAACAGTTTCAGCAGATCCTGCGCAATCTCGGTTTCACCGTGAAGCTCAAGCCCTATATCCAGCGCAGCGACGGCTCGGCCAAGGGCGACTGGGACGTGGGCATCACCCTCGACATCATGGACGCCGCCGATCATGTCGACGAAGTGGTGCTGGCCTCCGGTGACGGTGATTTCGACATGCTGCTGGAACGCATCATCAGCAAACACGGGGTGCAAGCGGTGGCCTATGGCGTACCGGGCCTGACCGCCAACTCGCTGATCCGCGCCGCCAGTCGTTATGTGCCAATCGAAGGCGCCTTGCTGCTCAAGAATTGATTTTTACGGAGTTGAAACAGGTTTGGAACGCATCGCAGTCATCGACTTTGAAACCACCGGGATCTCCCCGAGCAGCAGCTGCCGGGCCACGGAAATTGCCGTGGTCATCCTTGAAGAGGGGCGCATCGTCGAGCGTTACCAAAGCTTGATGAATGCGGGCGTGCGCGTCCCGGCGTTCATCGAGCAACTGACCGGCATCAGCAACGCCATGCTGCGCACCGCGCCGTCGGCGGAGCAGGTGATGAACGAGGTGAACGAGTTCGTCGGCTGCACTCCGTTGCTCGCGCACAATGCGGCGTTCGACCAGAAGTTCTGGGACTTCGAACTGGGGCGGATCAAACGTACGCGTTTGCAGAACTTTGCCTGCTCGCTGCTGCTGGCCCGGCGCCTGATGCCCGCCGCGCCGAACCATAAGCTCGGCACGCTCACCACATTTGCCAACCTGCCCGATACGGGCAAGGCTCACCGGGCCATGGCTGATGCCGAGATGGCCGCGAACCTGACGACGCACTTGATGGAAGAATTGCAGCGCAGGCATGGGCTGCGTGAGTTGTCCCATGATTTGCTGTGCGGCTTGCAGAAAGTGCCGGCGGCGAAGATCAACGAACACCTCAAGCGCCATCGCGGGTTCTAATACCACCGCAAACTCCCCTGTCCCTGATCGTTCCCACGCTCCGCGTGGGAACGCCTCATCGGACGCTCTGCGTCCGCTCTTGGGACGCGGAGCGTCCCGAGCTGCATTCCCACGCAGAGCGTGGGAACGATCCAGTCACCCTCAATGTTGACTGTTAAACCGCCATCGCGAGCAAGCTCAGCTCCTACAGCCATTGCCTTCGATGTGCCCCAGCGGCACGCGCTTCTCTATCGCACTCGACAACACAATCGACGTCTTGCTGAAGCCAAACGTGGCAATCCGGTTGATCAACTCCTCCAGCTCCGGCATCGAGCCCACCGCCGCTTGCATGATCACGCACGGATCGCCGGTCACCCGGTGGCATTCGGTCAGTTGCGGGATTTTGATCAGGTCGTCGTAGGCCTTTTGATTGCCATGCTGGTTCAAGCGCAGCTCGATGATGCACTGGATCGGCAAGCCGAGCTTGGCCATGTCGACTTTTGCCTGATAACCGGTGATCACACCGCTGGCTTCCAGCTTGGCCACACGCTCGGCCACGGCCGGGGCGGACAGGTTGACTTTGCGTGCGAGGTCGGCGTAGGACGCACGACCGTTTTCCAGCAGGGCACTGAGCAGCATGCGGTCGTATTTGTCCATGGTCGTCTTCCTGAAAAGTGACTGACTTTCGAAAGCACGGTTTATATCGATAATCACCGTTCTTTGAAAAGTGTACCGGCGCTATAAACAGGTTTTGTAACTTATTTTTAGCCGTTGGCCTTTCTAGAATAGCGGTTCTCTTGTCTTTGCCTGCGAGCGCACCATGCCTGGCCTTCGTCGCTTTCCCTTACCGTTGATCGCTGCCTTTTTCGCCTTGTACGTGATTTGGGGCTCGACGTACCTGGTGATTCGCATCGGCGTGGAATACTGGCCGCCGCTGTTGCTCGCCGGGGTCCGCTTCGTGATCGCCGGGTCGTTGATGTACGCCTTCCTGCGCTGGCGCGGGGCGCCGGCACCCACCTGGGCGCAGTGGAAAGCGGCGGGGATCATCGGGATTTTGCTGCTCAGCTGCGGCAACGGCGCGGTCAGCGTGGCGGAGCACACGGGCGTGGCCTCTGGTGTCGCGGCGTTGGCGGTAGCGACGGTGCCGCTGTTTACCTTGCTGTGCGGCTATTTCTGGGGCGCGCGTAATACTCGCCTGGAATGGGCCGGGATTGTGCTCGGACTGATCGGCATCGCCATGCTCAACCTCGGCTCCAATCTGCAATCGAGTCCGTTGGGCGCGGCATTGCTGGTGTTTGCCGCCGCCTCCTGGGCGTTCGGTTCAGTGTGGAGTAAACATTTGCCGTTGCCCCAGGGTGCCATGGCCAGTGCCGTGGAAATGCTGGTGGGCGGCGTGGTGTTGCTGATCGGCAGCGCGGTCAGCGGTGAGCATCTGCAAGGCATGCCACCGATCGAAGGCTGGGCGGCGCTGGCGTACCTGACCGTCTTCGGTTCGATCATCGCGTTCAACGCCTACATGTACCTGCTGAAACATGTGCGTCCGGCGGCCGCCACCAGTTATGCCTACGTCAATCCGGCGGTGGCGGTGTTGTTGGGGATCGTGTTTGTCGGCGAGACCATTGGGATCGAAGAAGGGCTGGCGATGCTGGTGATCATTAGCGCCGTGGTGTTGATCGGTTTGCCGCAGTGGCGTCGTACGCCTGTGCAGCCGACTGTAGCCGCGCCGACAGAATCGCGAGTGAATTAGGGTAAACTGCGCGCCATTGCATCTTGTTTTGCACACTTGTTTTGAAAAACCCGCGCTGAATTTTCCTACGGTACTCCCATGACTTTCGCCACCCTTGGCCTGATCGAACCCTTGCTGCGCTCTCTCGAGACGCTCGGCTACCAGACCCCGACGCCGGTTCAGGCGCAAGCCATTCCGGCGGTGCTGGCCGGTCGCGACCTGATGGCCGCCGCTCAGACCGGCACCGGCAAGACCGCCGGTTTTGCGCTGCCGCTTCTGCAATTGCTGGCCATGGAAGGGCCGAAAGTCACCGCCAACTCGGTACGCGCACTGATTCTGGTGCCGACCCGTGAGCTGGCCGAACAGGTCCACGAGGCCGTGCGCCAGTACGCCGAGAATCTGCCGTTGCGCACTTACGCGGTGTACGGCGGTGTCAGCATCAACCCGCAAATGATGAAACTGCGCAGCGGCGTCGATCTGCTGGTGGCGACGCCGGGCCGTTTGCTCGACCTGTTTCGTCAGAACGCGCTGAAGTTCAATCAGCTGCAAACCCTGGTGCTGGACGAAGCGGATCGCATGCTCGATCTGGGCTTTTCCGAGGAGCTGGGGAACATTTACAAGGCGCTGCCGAAGAAGCGTCAGACGCTGTTGTTCTCGGCGACGTTCTCCGATGCGATCCGCACGCTGGCCGGGCAAATGCTCAACGACCCGCTGAGCATCGAAGTCAGCCCGCGTAACGTGGCCGCCAACACGGTGAAACAGTGGGTCGTGACGGTCGACAAGAAGCGCAAGCCGGAGCTGTTCATTCACTTGCTGCGCAAGGGCAAGTGGAAGCAAGTGCTGGTGTTCGCCAAGACCCGTAACGGTGTGGACGCACTGGTGGAAAAACTTCAGGGACTGGGCGTCAATGCCGACGGCATTCACGGCGACAAACCACAGGCAACGCGCCAGCGCGCACTGGACCGTTTCAAGGCCAGCGAAGTACAGATCCTGGTGGCGACGGACGTCGCGGCCCGTGGTCTGGACATCGAAGACTTGCCGCTGGTGGTCAACTTCGACCTGCCGATCGTGGCCGAAGACTACATCCACCGCATCGGTCGTACCGGCCGTGCGGGCGCCACTGGGCAGGCCATTTCGTTGGTGTGTGCCGATGAAGTGAATTTGCTGTCGGCCATCGAGACGTTGACCCGTCAGACATTGCCTCGGCAAGTGGAGCACGACTTCGAACCAGAACACCGCGTGCCGGACACCGATGCCAGCGGTCAGGTGGTCAAGAAACCGAAAAAACCGAAGAAGCCAAAGACCTCCGGTGGCGGCAAGCGCAACCTGGGCAAGTGGGTTGAGAGCGGGGATGCTTCGGCGCCGGAGCCTTCGATCAAACCTGTGCGTAAAGTGCCGGTGTTCAACACCGGGCCGCGTAAGCGTAAGCCTTAACAGCTGCGGCGAGGTGATCGTTCCCACGCTCCGCGTGGGAATGCCTCAATGGACGCTCTGCGTCCGCTGTTGGGACGCAGAGCGTCCCGGGCTGCGTTACCACGCAGAGCGTGGGAACGATCATCAGTGGCGGTGTTTCAACCACTCCACCATCCCCATCCCCGCCGCACGCCCGCTGGCGAAACACGCGGTCAGCAGGTAGCCGCCCGTCGGCGCTTCCCAGTCCAGCATCTCCCCCGCGCAGAACACGCCAGGCATTTGCTTGAGCATCAATCGCTCATCCATTGACTCGAACAGCACACCGCCAGCACTGCTGATGGCTTCGTCCAGTGGACGGGTTTTTACCAGCGTCAGTGGCAACGCCTTGATCGCTTTGGCCAGCAGCGCCGTGTCGCTGAAGCAGTCGGCCGGGGTCTGTTCACGCAGTAACGCTGCTTTGACCCCATCAATGCCCAGCTGACTGTGCAGGTGTTTGGCCATCGAGCGTGAACCGCGAGGTTTGCTCAGTGCCGCCTGCACTTTATCCACAGGCCTGCCGGGCAGCAGGTCGAGATGAATAGTTGCGCAGCCGTGCTGGTTGATGGCATCGCGAATCGGTGCCGAGAGGGCGTAGATCAAACTGCCTTCAATCCCGGTGGCGGTGATCACGCATTCGCCGAGCCGTGGAACGTCGTCATTGAGGCCGATGGCGATGTTTTTCAGCGGGGCGCCGGCGAATTTACTGACCATCAGTTCGCTCCAGGCCTGCACCTCGAAGCCGCAATTACTCGGTTGCAATGGCGCCAATCCTACTCCGCGCTGATCCAGTGGCAGCATCCAGGCACCGTCCGAACCCAGGCGCGACCAACTGCCGCCACCGAGGGCCAGCAGCGTGGCGTCCGGCGCCAGGTTTTTTTCACCCTCGGGACTTGAGACTTTCAGGCTGCCATCGGTATTCCAGCCGAGCCAGCGGTGGCGGGTGTGGATAACTACGCCGGCGTCTCGCAGGCGTTTGAGCCAGGCCCGCAACAGCGGCGCGGCTTTCATGTCGGTCGGAAACACCCGGCCGGAACTGCCGACAAAGGTTTCGATACCCAGGTCATGAATCCATTGGCACAGCGCGTCGGCGCCAAAGGAGCGCAGCAGCGGTGCAATCTGCGGGGCGCGCTCGGCGTAGCGCGAAAGAAACGCCGGATAGGCTTCGGAGTGGGTGATGTTCATGCCGCCGACACCGGCCAGCAGGAATTTTCGTCCCACTGAAGGCATGCCGTCGTAGAGGTCGACCTTGATCCCGGCCTGGCTCAGGACTTCCGCCGCCATCAGGCCGGCAGGGCCACCGCCGATGATGGCGACTTGAGGGGAGGGTGGATTCGACGGCTGGGTCATGATGAGCGCTGCAGTGTGGCGGAATAGCCGCGCATTCTAGCAGTACCCAATTACTGTGGGAGTGGCGGTGCGGCGATCCGACTTGCCCGCGATAGCGGAGTGTCAGTCAACAAAGACTTTGAATTTGCCGGCCTCATCGCGGGCAAGCCCGCTCCCACAGTTGATCTTCGATGGTTTCAGAAGAGCTGTTCAAAAAACAATCATCAAGTTGTAGCCCATGCCTGGTATGGGCTGCAGGCCCTTTCACTCAGGTTATCCACAGGCAGTTCCACAGGCATTGTGGGTAAAGGTTCCCGACTCAGTGACAACCTGATGACTGCCAGACCCGTTGAGCGCTGTGATGCAGGATGCCGTGCCGGCGTGCCAGGGCTTTGCGGTCCTTGCTGTAACCGCCGCCAATCACTCCGACCACCGGAATATCCCGGCCCAGGCAATGGCGCATCACGCTTTCATCTCGCGCCGCCACGCCTTCGTCCGTCAGCTTCAAGTAACCCAGTGCGTCGTCCTTATGCACATCGACCCCGGCGTCATACAGCACCAGGTCCGGTTGATAGAGCGGCAGCAAATAGTTGAGCGCATCGTCGACCACGTTCAGGTAGTCGGCATCGCCCATGCCTTTGGGCAGCGGGATGTCCCAGTCACTTTCGGCTTTGCGTGCAGGAAAATTCTTTTCGCAATGCAGGGAAACCGTCACTGCGTCCGGGGTGTTGTGCAGGATACGTGCAGTTCCGTCGCCCTGATGCACGTCACAATCGAAGATCAGCACTCGATTCACCCGACCACTTTCCAACAGGTAATGGCTGATCACCGCCAGGTCATTGAAGATGCAGAAGCCGGCCGGGTAGTCGTAATGTGCGTGATGCGTGCCGCCGGCCAAGTGACAGGCCAGTCCGTGTTCCAGCGCCTGTTCTGCTGCCAGCAACGAACCGCCAACCGCGCGCACCGTGCGTCGCGCCAGGGCTTCGCTCCAGGGCAGGCCGAGGCGACGTTGGTCTTCACGGGACAACTCGCCACTCATGTAGCGTTCGATATAGGCAGTGTCATGGGCGAGGGCGAGTATGTCCGAGGGGCAGAGCTGCGGGCGCAACAGATCGGCGTCCTTGGTCAGGCCGCTGTCCACCAGGTGATCGCGCAGCAGGCGAAACTTGTCCATGGGGAAGCGGTGATCCGCCGGGAACTCGGGGCTGTAGTCTTCGTGATAAATCAGCGGCAGCGGCATGATGATTTCATACAGGAATGAGAGAAGGATCCTACCAGCGATGTAGACTTGCGGCATGGAAACAGGGGGGCACCATGGAGCCAATACTGCAACTCGAAAGTGCGCGACTGCTGTTGCGGCAGTGGCGCGATGAGGATTTGCCGGAATTTGCGGCGATGTGCGCCGACCCGCAGGTGATGCGATATTTTCCGGCACCGTTGAGCCGTCTGGAAAGTGCCTCGCTGATCGGGCGTATTCGCGGGCATTTTGCCGAGCATGGTTTCGGCCTGTGGGCACTGCAACGCAAAGACACTGGCCAATTCATCGGATTTACCGGGCTGGGTGTGGTGGGCTTCGACGCACCATTTACCCCCGCGACCGAAATCGGCTGGCGCCTGGCCCGCGAACATTGGGGCCTGGGGTATGCCAGTGAAGCGGCATGGACCGCTCTGCGTTGCGGGTTTGACCGGTTGGCGCTGACCGAGGTCGTGTCCTTCACCGCCAAAAACAACACGCCCTCCGAGAAAGTCATGCAGGCCATCGGCATGCACCATGATTCAGCCGATGACTTTGAGCATCCCAGGCTCGCGGCCGATCATCCCTTGCGTCACCATGTGCTTTACCGCATCACCCGTGAACAATGGCTGCAAACCTTGCATGGATAAGCCGGCGCGCACGTTTACAATGGCGCCCATGGGGCCTGTCCCGAAAGTGTATCGACCGTGCCAGCCAAGACTGCGCGGCAATGTTTTGTGTGAGGAGAGTCTGAATGAGCCAAGTGTTGGATGATCTGGTCGACCTGCTGACCCTGGAACCGATCGAAGAAAACCTGTTCCGCGGCCGCAGCCAGGACCTGGGTTTTCGCCAGTTGTTCGGCGGTCAGGTGATCGGTCAGTCGCTGTCGGCAGCCAGTCAGACGGTTGAAGCAGCCCGGCATGTGCATTCCATGCACGGGTATTTCCTGCGACCGGGCGATTCCGCGTTGCCCGTGGTTTATCAAGTGGACCGGGTGCGCGATGGCGGCAGTTTCAGCACGCGCCGGGTGACGGCGATCCAGAAGGGCAATCCGATTTTCACCTGCAGCGCCTCGTTCCAGTACGACGAAGAAGGCTTCCAGCACCAGACCGAAATGCCACAAGTGGTCGGCCCGGAAAATCTGCCGACGGAGCTGGAAATCACCAAGAGGCACGCGCACCTGATCCCCGAGCACATGCGCGAAAAGCTGCTGTGCCCGAAACCGATCGAATTCCGTCCGGTGACCGAAAAAGATCCCTACAACCCACTGCCATCCGATCCGATCAAGTACGTCTGGTTTCGCGCCGACGGTGCGCTGGCTGACTCGCCGGCGCTGCACAAATACCTACTGGCCTATGCCTCGGACTTCGGTCTGCTGGTGACCTCGATGCAACCTCATGGCAAATCGGTCTGGCACAAAGACATGCAGGTCGCCAGCCTCGATCACGCGCTGTGGTTCCATCAGGACCTGCGCGCCGATGACTGGTTGCTCTACGCGATGGACAGCCCTTGGGCCGGTAATTCCCGTGGTTTTAACCGTGGCAGCGTGTTCAACCGTGCAGGACAACTGGTGGCCTCGGTCACGCAGGAAGGCCTGATTCGTCATCGCAAGGATTGGGCATGAGCCTGGCCGAGGTGCGTCACTGGGTGTTCGACATGGACGGCACCCTGACGGTGGCCGTGCATGACTTCGCGGCGATTCGCGTGGCGTTGGCGATCCCGGCTGAAGACGACATCCTGACCCACCTCGCCGCACTGCCGGCCGATGAAGCGGCGGCTAAACATGCGTGGCTACTGGAGCATGAACGTGATCTGGCGCTGGGTTCGAAGCCGGCGCCGGGTGCCGTGGAGCTGGTGCGAGAATTGGCCGGGCGCGGCTATCGCCTGGGGATTCTCACGCGCAATGCCCGGGAGTTGGCGCATGTGACGCTGGAGGCGATTGGCCTGGCCGACTGCTTCGCGGTGGAGGATGTGCTGGGGCGTGATGAAGCGCCGCCCAAGCCGCATCCCGGTGGTTTGCTGAAACTGGCCGAGGCCTGGAAGGTGCCCGCGAGCGAAATGGTGATGGTCGGTGATTACCGCTTTGATCTCGATTGCGGGCGAGCGGCAGGGGCGCGGACGGTGTTGGTGAATCTGCCGGATAACCCGTGGCCGGAACTGACGGACTGGCATGCGGCGGATTGTGTGGCGTTGCGGCAGATGCTGTTGGCTTGAGGGTCTCTTCGCGAGCAGGCGCCTGCTAAAAATCTACGGTGGGAGCCGGGCTTGACCGCGATGGCGTCAGCTTAGGCACCCCTACACTCACTGCCCAAACAACGCCTTGATCCCCTCCGGCGAAGTCAACATTTCATCCCCGTTATGCCCGACGCCTGGCACTTCAACCAGTCGCTGGTTCACTCCGCGCGGATTGCGGCGCAGCAGATAATCAAAGTAAAAGTGCCCACGAGCCAGGCGATTCGCGCCTTGGGCCTCTGCTTCACACCCCTTGTCCAGTGCAGGCTGTTGCGGGTCGATGTCTTGCTGCCCGAGCAGATAAGTCACGTCACGTTTGACGTAATTGCCTTCAATCTGCGGTGACGTTTGCCCACTGCCATAGAGGGGTAAATCTGTCAGACCATACTTCCAGCGATTGAACCCCGGACAGTTCGCGTGGTTGAACACCACGGGCCGACGCTCATCGAAATACGCGTACGAGGAAGGGTTGGCGACAACATAGCGAACCTTAATGCCTGCGGCCGTCAGCTCCGGTTGCTCGTGAGCGAGCAATGCATAACGCTGGACGACCTGGGCGCCACCGGAATGTCCGGCGATGACGATCTCTTTCAAGTCCGGAAACTGCTGGCGATCACTGACCCTCGCGATGATTTGATCCAGCGCCGCATAGGAACTCACCGCAAAGGGCGCGGTGGACATCCCGCCCGCCATCCAGTCATTGCCCTGCCAGCGCAACACAGTGTCTGCCACGGGATGCAGTGCTACGTCGGTTTCATTGAGAAATTGCGGGGCGATCACCAGCGTGGATGCACTTTGGCCCGCCCACTCTGCCGCTTGCTCTGCGCTTTGCCGATAGGTTTCTGCGTTGCGCAAGCGACCATGGAGGATGATCAGCACACGTTCGATTTTCGCCGGAGCCGGGCCGATGCCCACCGCCATCTCGCCTTCTTTGAGCAACAGCCGACCGGGGCTTACTGCCTTGACCGCATGCTCGGCGGCCTGGGTTGTTGCACAGGTAAACAGTAGAGCTAACAGCCACTTATTCATTTACAAATTTTTCGCCGCAAAGGTATCGCACTGGCCCACCTGGCCTTGCGCAAATCCGGTTTTGAACCAGCGCACCCTTTGCGCTGATGTGCCATGGGTAAACGAGTCCGGCACCACGCGACCCTGACCTTGCTGCTGCAAGCGGTCGTCGCCGATGGCGTTGGCGGCGTTCAAGGCTTCTTCGATGTCGCCCGGTTCCAGCCAGTTCAGACGTTTCTGCGCATTGTTGGCCCACACCCCGGCCAGGCAATCCGCTTGCAGTTCCTGGCGCACGAGCAAGCCGCCATCGCCTTCCATTTGCCGGCCTTGGGCACGGGCTGCCTGAATTTTCGCTGAAACGCCGAGCAAGGTCTGAACGTGATGTCCGACTTCGTGAGCAATCACGTAGGCCTGCGCGAAGTCACCGGCGGCGGAAAAGCGTTGCGACATTTCCTGGAAGAACGCCATGTCCAGGTAGACCTTCTGGTCCGCCGGGCAATAGAACGGGCCGGTTGCCGACGTCGCCAGACCGCAGGCGGAGTTGACGCGATTGCTGAACAGCACCAGCGTCGGGTCCTTATATTGCCGACCTGCCTGCTGGAAAATCTGACCCCACGTGTCTTCGGTGTCACCGAGGATCGAGCGGACGAATTCGGCGCCCTCATCGTTTGCCGGTGGCGCCTTGCGGGTCTGGTTAGTGGCTGGCGCCGATTGCTCGCTCATTTGACCCGTAAGTTGTCCGAGGATTTGTAGCGGATCTTGGCCCGTGATCCAGCCGATGCCGACAATCAGAATGATCGCGGTCAGGCTCAAGCCCTTGCCGCCACCGAAACGCATTCCACCCCCACCGCCACCGCCGGCATCATCGCCACGGGCATCGACCACGTTGTCGCTGCGTCGGCCTTTTTTCCATAGCATGTGGGAATCCTCTGATTGTCCGTGGGGGTGAGTGTTGCTGGTGTGAGGGAGCGGCGCCAGTCCGATCGTCCGGGTTTCGGCTATTCCCGGCGTTCGCCTGCAGTATTCCAGACTTGTATGAACGTGGACTCCCCATCGAATTCCGTCAGGTGCCGGGTTTTTATCGAATGAACCTGGCGATCGACGAGTTCCAGATTTCGCATTACCGGGTTCATCTTCTAGAATCAGGCAAATTGTGTGTGGAACCTCCCATGGCCGGCAGTCAGATCGAACGTGTTTTCAGCGTGCTGGAAAGCCTTACCAGTGACCCGCGCGGACTGCCGATGCAGACCCTGGCGGAACAACTGGACATCCCGAAAAGCGCGACCCATCGCTTGCTCGCCGAGCTGATTCGGTTGGGCTATGTGCGACAGAATCCAGAGAACCTGCGCTATCACCTGACCACTAAATTGATCGCGATGGGGTTTCGTTATCTCTCGGGCAGCGGCGCCGATATCGTGCAGCCAGTGCTGGATCGCCTCGCGCAGGAGACCGGTGAACTGGTGCGCCTGGGCGTCATTGAAGGCGAGCGGCAGATCTGGATCGCCAAGTCGCAAGGTGCCCGGTCCGGCCTGCGTTACGACCCGGACATGGGCCGCGATGCGCCGTTGTTCTACACCGCATCGGGCCACGCCTGGCTGGCGTGCATGAGCGATGCCGAGGCGTTGTCGCTGGTAGAACGCCAGGGCGGGGAGCGGCCCAAAGACCTGGGGCCGAATGCGCCGCGTTCCAACATTGAACTGCTGGAGCGCTTGCGTCTGGCGCGTGAGCAGGGTTATGCCTGGGTTGAAGAGAGTTCGGCGGTGGGCACCTCGGCGATTGCTGCCGTGGTGCGCCATCCGAGCGAGGGGCGGGTGATGGGGGTGCTGAGCATCGCCGGGCCGAGCGCACGTATGCCGGGTGCTCGGTTGCATGAGTTGGCGCCGCTGTTGTTGAGGTATACCGAGGAGTTGTCGGCGGCGAGCCTTGCTTCAGAGTTGTTCAGCTGATTCGAACACACCACCCATCCATTGTGGGAGCTTGCTCGCGATGGCGGAGTGTCAGTCGACATCAATGTTGAATGATGAATGGCTATCGCGAGCAAGCCCGCTCCCACAGTGAAACCGTGCGATGTTCGAACACTTTCGGCCTATGCTTGTATTGGAATCTGGAACCAGGTTCTAAATTATTGGAATTCGCCAGGCACAAGGGAACCCCATGACCGTCAGCACTCCGCTCTCCGGCGTAAACCAGCCCTTCAAAGGGATTTTGCTGATTGTCGTCGCCACCTTCCTCTTCTCCAGTCACGACGCCCTGTCCAAATACCTCTCCGGTTTCTATCCGATCGTCATGGTGGTCTGGGCGCGCTATGTGGTTCACACCTTGTTGATGGCGGGGATTTTCCTGCCGCAATCCGGATTGCGCGTACTGCGAACCAAGCGGCCATGGCTGCAAGTGATGCGGGCGTTGTGCCTGTTGGGCACCAGTCTGTTTTTCACCACCGGTTTGCAATACATCCCGTTGGCCGAAGCCACGGCGGTCAACTTTCTTGCGCCGGTATTGGTCACCGCGCTGTCGGTGCCGTTGCTGAAGGAACACGTCACCCGCGGCCAATGGATCGCGGTAATTTGTGGATTTAGCGGCGTGTTGATCATCGTCCACCCCGGCGGTGATCTGTTCACGCCAGCGGTGCTGCTGCCGCTCTGCTCGGCGCTGTTCTTCTGCTTCTATCAATTGCTCACCCGCAAGCTCAGCAACATCGATAGCCCGACCACCAGCAACTTCTTCGCCGGCCTGTGCAACACCCTGGTGATGAGCGCGCTGGTGCCGTTCTTCTGGCAAGTGCCGAGCCTAGGGCATGGCTTGATGATGGTCGCGTTGGGCGCGTGCGGGATGACGGCTCACTTGTTCCTGACCCAGGCGTTTCGCTACGCTGCGCCGGCGTTGCTGGCGCCGTTCGGTTATTGCCAGATTGTGTTTGCCGGTCTGCTGGGCTGGCTGCTGTTTGCCCACACACCGACCCTGACTACGGTGATCGGGATCGCGGTGATTTGCTGCAGCGGATTGGCGGCGGCGTGGCAACAGAGTCGCCGATAAACAGCTATCGATGAACGACCTGTGGGGGCGAGCCTGCTCGCGAAGGCGTCAAGTCAGTCAACGTTAATGTTGAATGACAGAACGCTTTCGCGAGCAGGCTCGCTCCCACAGGGATTGTGATTAGCTTTTTTATTTGGTGACGGCAGGAATCTTGCGCGGTGCCATGAAGTACATCCAGGTCAGCGCGATGAAGTACATCGCCGGGATCAGGGTGAACAACACGGTGTAGTTATTGTTGGTGACGGTCAGGATATGGCCGACCAACTGCGTCATGAACATCCCGCCGATGGCTGCGCACATGCCGCCAAAACCAAACACCGTGCTCATCATGTGCTTGGGCGTGTAGTCCATCACCAGGCTCCAGATGTTTGCGGTCCAGGCCTGGTGAGCACCGATGGCCAGGGAGATGGCGGCCACTGCGACCCACAGATTGCTGGCGCCGGCCGCCATGACCACGCCGACGATGCAGCAGGCGAACAGGAACATGGACATCAACCGCGCCTTGATCGGGTTGATACCGCGACCGATCAGGAACGAGGAGAGGATCCCGCCGCCGACGCTGCCGAAGTCAGCCGTCAGGTAAATGATGATCAGCGGAATGCCCATCTGGGTCACGTTGATCCCCAGGTTGTATTGCTGATTGAGGAACGGCGGCAGCCAGTACAGGTAGAACCAGAACACCGGCGCGGTCATCGAGTAGGCGAGGGCGAAGGCCCAGGTGCCACGCATGCGCAGGATTTTGGAGAAGGGGACGCGGGCTTGTTCCGGCTCGACTTCTTTCTGGATGTAGTCCAGTTCCGACTGTTTGACGCTCGGGTGATCTTCCGGGTTGAAGTATTTCAAGCCCCAGAACAGCAACCAGATCCCGCCCAGTGCCGACATGCACAGGAACGCGGCTTGCCAGCCCCAGACATGCAGGATCAGCGGCAGCAACATCGGGGTGAACATCGCACCGACGTTGGTCCCGGCGTTGAAGATGCCGGTGGCCACGGCGCGTTCACCGGCCGGGAACCACAGGCGGGTGGTTTTCACGCAGGCGGGGTAGTTGGCGGCTTCGGTCAAACCAAGGATGAAACGGCAGACCATGAAGCCGACGGCTGAAGTGGCCAGGCCGTGGGCACCGGTGGCGATGCTCCAGAGCAGCACCGCGCAGAAGAACACGCGCTTGACACCGACCCGGTCGATCAAGCGGCCCTGCAGCACGAAACCGATGGCGTAACCGACCTGGAACCAGAAGTTGATGTTGGCGTAGTCCATCGCCGTCCAGCTCATTTCCTTGGCGAGGATGGGCTGCATGACGCCCAGGGCGGCGCGGTCGATGTAGTTCAGGGTTGTCGCGAAGAACACCAGCGCCAGCATGCCCCAACGGGTTTTGCCGACCGCCATGGCGCCGCGGATTTTGTCGCCGATGCCGCCGGCAGTGACGCTCATGGCCGGAGCCATGCGTGAGCTTTGGGAAGGAATCATGTAGGCCACCGATTGTTTTTATGTGGTGTTCTGGGTCTTTTGTAACCGAGTCCGATGTTTCATGACCGGGCTCAATGTGGAGTTGATGTTGCGCAGTGGACAAAAAATCGTCAATTCGCCAAAGGCCATAGTGTTCGATAATCGCGCGCAAAACTAACCGGATAGTACACTTTGAATTGCTGTTCGATTCTGCCAGGCCAATAATTCCCCTCAAGTTAAACGCGGACCCTGTAGCAGCTGGCGAAGCCTGCGTTCGGCTGCGAAGCAGTCGCATGCGGTTTATCTGTAAGACCGCATCGCCCGATTTCACGACTGCTGCGCAGCCGAACGCAGGCTTCGCCAGCTGCTACATAAAGCGAAGCGTGCGATATCGATAACAAGAGTGTCTCCACCACCGGGAGTCGAAATATGCAGCGTTCCATTGCCACCGTTTCCTTGAGCGGTACCCTGCCGGAAAAGCTCGAAGCCATTGCCGCCGCCGGTTTTGACGGAGTGGAGATTTTCGAGAATGACCTTCTTTACTACGACGGTAGCCCACGGGAAATCAAACAGATGTGCGCCGATCTCGGGATCGCGATCACACTGTTTCAACCCTTCCGGGATTTCGAAGGCTGCCGCCGTGACCGCCTGTCACGCAACCTCGAGCGGGCCGAGCGCAAATTCGACTTGATGCAGGAGCTGGGCACTGACCTGGTGCTGGTGTGCAGTAACGCCTCGGCTGATTCGGTCGGTGATGAACAGATCCTGGTCGACGATTTGCGCCTGCTGGCCGAACGTGCCGGCGCGCGTGGTCTGCGAATCGGTTACGAAGCCTTGGCCTGGGGCCGGCATGTGAACACTTATCAACAGGTGTGGAACATCGTTCGCCAGGCGGATCACCCTAGCCTCGGCGTCTTGCTGGACAGCTTTCACACGCTGTCGCTCAAGGGCGATCCGAGCGCCATCGCCGAAATTCCGGGCGACAAGATTTTCTTCGTGCAAATGGCCGATGCCCCCATCCTGGCCATGGACGTGTTGGAGTGGAGCCGGCATTTCCGCTGCTTCCCGGGCCAGGGTGAATTCGACCTGCCGGGCTTTCTTGCGCCGATCATCCAGAGCGGTTACACCGGGCCGCTGTCGCTGGAAATCTTCAACGACGGTTTCCGTGCCGCGCCGCCTCGGGCCAATGCCGCCGACGGTTTGCGTTCGCTGCTGTACCTGGAGGAGAAAACCCGTCAGCGTCTGGAGCAGCAAACCAAGCCCTCGGCCAACCTCGATATTTTGTTCGAGACGCCAAAGGCCAGCGAATACAACGGCATCGAGTTTCTCGAGTTTGCAGTGGACGAAAGCCTCGGTGCCAAGCTCTCGCATTGGCTGGAACGGTTGGGTTTCGTCAAGGCCGGGCAGCATCGCTCCAAGAGCGTTAGCCTGCTGCGTCAGGGCGATATCAACCTGGTCCTCAACTCCGAACCGTATTCGTTTGCCCATAGTTTTTTCGAAGCCCATGGCCCGTCGTTGTGCGCGACGGCCGTGCGGGTCAAGGACAGCGCCAGTGCGCTGGCCCGGGCGGTGGCCTACAAAGGTCAGCCGTATCGCGGGCTGGTGGGCCCCAACGAATTGGAACTGGCGGCGGTTCGAGCCCCGGATGGCAGCCTGATCTATCTGGTGGATCAAGACGCCGATGTCTATGGCACCGATTTCCATCTGTTCCCCGACGCCGTGGCCAGCGGCGGCCTCAAGCGTATCGACCATATGGCCATGGCATTGCCGGCCGACAGCCTCGACAGTTGGGTGCTGTTTTATAAGAGCCTGCTGGACTTTGAAGCTGACGATGAAGTGGTGCTGCCCGACCCGTACGGCCTGGTAAAAAGCCGTGCGCTGCGCAGCCGCGACAGTTCGATCCGTTTGCCGCTGAACATTTCCGAGAACCGCAACACCGCCATCTCACACGCGCTGTCGAGTTATCGCGGCTCCGGTGTGCATCACATCGCGTTCGATTGCGACGATATCTTTGCGCAAGTCAGCCGGGCCAAGGAGGCGGGTGTGCCGTTGCTGGACATCCCGCTCAATTACTACGATGACCTCGCCGCACGGTTTGATTTCGATGACGAGTTCCTCAGCGAACTGGCGTATTACAACGTTTTGTACGACCGCGATGCTCAGGGCGGCGAACTGTTTCATGTGTACACCGAGCCATTTGAAGGGCGGTTCTTCTTTGAAATCATTCAACGCAAGAACGGCTATGCGGGGTACGGCGCAGCGAACGTGGCGGTGCGACTGGCGGCGATGGCCAAATCTCGCAGCGGTGCGATCCGTCAGGCCAAGTTGTAGGAAAATCGTAAGCGCCGATACAAACCGCTGCCACGCGGCTTCCTTCACTGTGCGCAGCGGCCCATAATCGCCAGCCTGTGCAGTGATGGCCGTGAGCCCGTAATGACAATGACTTCAGAACGCTCCGCAGTGCCCGACGATGTGATCGTCGAGCCGCGCAAGGGCCGCAAAAACAACCCGGAAAAGACCCGCGAAAACATCCTTCAAGAGGCGATTGTCGAGTTCGTCCAGCAGGGGCTTTCCGGTGCTCGCGTCGATGCAATCGCCGAGCGCATTCACACCTCCAAGCGCATGATCTACTACTACTTCGGCAGCAAGGAGCAGCTGTACGTTGAGGTGCTGGAAAAACTCTACGGAGACATTCGCAGCACCGAAAACCGCTTGCACCTGACCGAACTGGCGCCGGTCGAGGCGATCCGGCGCCTGGTGGAGTTCACCTTTGATCACCATGATCGCAATGTCGATTTCGTGCGCATTGTGAGCATCGAGAACATTCACAATGCCGAGTATGTGAAGCGCTCCGATGCGATCAAGGCGATGAACAACACGATCCTCGATTCACTGGGCGAAATTTTGCGTCGTGGCGCCGAAGAAGGTCTATTCCGCGCGGGGCTCGTGCCGCTGGATGTGCATTTGCTGATCAGTTCGTTCTGCTTCTATCGCGTGTCGAACCGCCATACCTTTGGTGAGATTTTTCAGATCGACCTGCCGGACGACGCCATCAAGCAGCGTCATCGCGAGATGATTTGTGAGTCGGTGTTGCGCTATCTGCAGGCCTGACCTTGTGTGAGGGGGTTATCCCCCTTCAACCCTTCATGCTCTGAAAGTGCGCCAGCATTCGCTGCGCATCCGGCACTACGTTGCTGAACAATTCAAATGCCTTCACGGCCTGAAACACTGCCATGTTGCCGCCATCCAGGGTCCGGCAACCAAGGGCGCGGGCGTTGCGCAGCAGTTCGGTTTCCAGCGGGAAGTACACGATCTCGGCCACCCACAATTCGGCGCGAAGCAACTCCGCCGGCACGGGCATGCCCGGGAGTTTTTTCATGCCCATGGGTGTGGTGTTCACCAAGCCGTCAGCCAGGCCCAAAGTGCTCGGCAAATCATGCCCGGCCACCGCGCGACCGGCCCCGAAATGTTGATTGAGGTTATCCGCCAAGGCCTGCGCGCGGCTGATCTCCACATCGAAAATGCTCAGCAGCTGTACACCTTCGCTCAATAGCGCGTGGGCCACCGCCGCGCCTGCACCGCCGGCACCCATTTGTACGACACGCTCACGGGCAACGTCCTTCAAGCCACGGCGAAAACCCTCGGCGAAACCCAGGCAATCAGTGTTGTGGCCGATTCGTTTGCCATCTTTCAAGACCACGGTATTCACCGCGCCAATGCCGCGGGCTTCTGGCGACAGTTCGTCGAGCAGCGGGATGATCGTCTGTTTGCACGGGAAGGTGATGTTGAGCCCGGTGAAATTCATCCGTTCGGCCGCCAACAGCAAATCGGGCAGGGCGCTACTGTCGAGCTTCAACTGATCCAGATCGATCAAACGGTAGAGATAACGCATGCCCTGCGCGTCGCCTTCATGCTCGTGCAGTGCCGGTGTGCGGGAGGCTTGAATCCCGGCGCCGATCAGCCCGGCCAGTACGCTGTTGTGCTGAGTCATCGCGTTCACCCCTTCAATTTCAGACTGAAATGTTCCAGTGCCAGGCGATAGCCGTGGCTGCCGAAACCGGCCATGACCGCGGTGGCGATGGCCGAGACGAACGAGTGATGCCGGAACGACTCGCGGGCGTGGACGTTCGACAGGTGAACTTCGATCACCGGCAGTTCGCTGGCAACGAGAGCGTCGCGGATCGCCACCGAGGTGTGAGTCCAGGCGGCCGGGTTGATCACAATCCCGGCGCAACGCCCACGAGCGGCGTGAATCCAGTCGAGCAATTCGCCTTCGTGGTTGGTCTGGCGAAATTCCACGACCAAGCCGAACTCTTCGGCGGCGCGGCCGCACAGCGCCGAGATATCCGCCAGGGTTTCGTGGCCATAAGTTGCCGGTTCACGGGTGCCGAGCAGGTTCAGGTTCGGGCCGTTGAGCACCAGAACGATAGGGGGCATGGGAAGTCTCCACTTATTATTTTTGGAATCGGCTGGTGTCATCAGCCTGTGGAGATAAATTGTACTAGCTGGTTAATTTGGTCAATTAAAGAGGCGGGTTGGTCGTGTTTTGTGTGCGGTGATCGGACAGTGGCGACGATCAGCGCGGCAGATGTTCGACCAGAAAGTCGATAAACGCCCTCAACCGAAGCGGCATGTGCCGGCTTTGCGGATACAGCAACGTGAACGGCCGCGAACGCCTGCCGAAAGGCTTGAGCACCTCCACCAGAGAGCCATCGGCCAATTCGTTTTCGACGATAAACCGGTACGTCTGAAACAGTCCCGCCCCATGTCTGGCCAGGGTAACGCCACCCAGCACATCGTCCGAGCAACTGAAACTGCCCTCGGCCAAAATCTCTCGCGGCACGCCATTGTCATTGAACAGCCAGGCAATTCGCCGGCCGCTGCTGGGCAATTCGTATTGAATGCATTCGTGTTGCGCCAACTCATCCAGCGTTTGTGGAACGCCAGCGCGCTTGAGGTACTCGGGACTGGCAATCATCACCAGTTCGGCGTCTTCCAGGTGACGGGCGATCAAGCCGGAATCGGGGATGGCCCGCACGCGAATCGCCATGTCATAGCCTTCGCCGACGAAGTCGATGTTGCGATTGCTGATGTGCGACTCGACCTTTACATCGGGAAAGCGCGCTCGAAATTCCGGCAGCAACGGCAGAATTCTGTGGTGCGCATAGGTCGTTGGAATGCTGATACGCAACGTGCCGGACGGTTGCTGCTGTTGGCCCATGACCTCGCGCTGAGCCTCGATCAATTGCGCCAGCGCCTGACGACATTCTTCGTAATAACGGCGGCCGCTGTCAGTCAACTTCACGCTGCGGGTGGTGCGCGCGAATAAGCGCACGCCCAGGCGTTCTTCCATGCGCGACACCGAACGGCTGACGGCGGCCGGCGTCACCCCTGCCACCAGCGCGGCGGCGGTAAAGCTCCCGGCTTCCGCTGCGAGGCAAAACAGTTCGATGCTGCCCAACTGAAGATCATCGAAGACTCGCTGCATGATTGATTACACCGGGGATCAAATGAGGACTGAATGCCGACACTGTAGATGAAATCACCGCCGCAGTGCTTTACTGGCGTTTCATCCAGATTTGATTACCGGACAGGAGCAGCATCATGCCTTTCGTTAGCGTGCGTATTACCCGTGAAGGCGTTACCCGTGAGCAGAAAGCCCAGGTCATCGCTGAAATTACCGAAACCCTGCAGCGTGTCCTCGGCAAGCCTCCGGAAGTGACCCATATCGTGATCGAAGAGGTGGATACCGATAACTGGGGGCATGCGGGGCTGACCGTTACCGAGCATAGGAAGCAGTCGTAATGATGGGGTGCAACTCAAGACAGCCGTCCTCGTGACGGCTTTTTTGTGGGTGTGGTGAAAGGATTGCTTACTATTTGGGGCGGCAATCGACAAGTCGAAAAGCTCTCGGAAGCTAGTCTCAATCCTGAATTGTTCATCAAGCAATCAGCGCCAGTTATCGGGTTCTTCAAGGAGTGGAGAATCTTTGCAATCTATAACCTAACGGATGGGTTAGCATGGACGTATGCCGCTACAAAGGCTTGTCATTGGTCATCATGCTGCGCGACGAACATTGTCCGCCTCATGTCCATGTAGATGCAGGAACATGGGGCGCACGCTTCAAATTCAGTTTCTGGCACAACGGCGTCGAACTCTGGGATGTCGTTCCTCTTTCACAGCGGCCACCTTCAGCGGTACTGGAAGGATTACGACAGGCGCTTCGGCAGCCTGCGCATTTACGGAGAGCCCGTGGCATCTGGTGGAGCAAACTGCATACAGCGTGCCTGGACAATCAGTTGTGGGATTGGGAGGGCAATGAAGTGGTCGTGATGAAACGAATCGCCAGCACGACATACATGATTGGCTCGGCCTGTTACGAGCCTGAGGCGAACAAGACTCTGTTGGCCCTGGTGGGGGCTGCGGAGGGAGTGGAAATTGAATTATGAAAACGATAAAGGCGAAAAACCAGGCGGATAGCCCCGTCACTGAAGCTGCACTGGAGCAGGCGCTTCAGCGAGGCGAGTTGAGTCGTCGTAGCGGATTGAATGCGACTGCAGTGGCTTGGTCAGGACATTGCCTGGTCATCAGCTTTGAGGACGGCAGCGGCGTGCTCCTTCCGGTTAAGAGTTACCCGGAATTTGATGGCTTTGACGCTGGAGAATTCGCTGATTTGAAGGTTGGCTTTTCGGGAACCGCTCTGTGCCATGAAGGCAGGGATTTACAGGTCTCCATTGCCGGGTTGATTTCGGCGAGCAAGTCGCTGATGGACATGGCCTCTTCAGTCGTCGCCTCGCGCAATGGTCGTCAGAGTAGCGCTGCCAAAAGCGAGGCTGCACGGGCCAATGGCAAAAAGGGCGGTCGTCCGCGCAAGGTCGACGCGGCTCTTTGATCCGCCCACAAAAAAGCCGTCGTGATGACGGCTTGTTTGTATCGGCTGCAATCAACGACGGGTCAACAACACCCCGGATTCCATGTGATGGGTCCACGGGAACTGATCGAACATTGCGCACTGAGTGATGCGGTGCGTGTCGTGCAACTGGGCGATGTTCGCCGCCAGGGTTTCCGGGTTGCAGGAAATGTAGAGGATATTGTCGAAGCGTCGAGTCAACTCGCAGGTGTCCGGGTCCATGCCGGCGCGGGGCGGGTCGACGAATACGCTGCCGAACTCATAGCTCTTGAGGTCGATGCCATGCAAGCGACGGAAAGGGCGGACTTCGTTCAGCGCTTCGGTCAGCTCTTCGGCAGACAAACGTACCAGGGTGACGTTATCCACCGCGTTTTCGCTGAGGTTGCTCAGTGCAGCATTGACCGAGGTCTTGCTGATTTCGGTGGCCAGCACTTTGCGTACGCGGGTCGCGAGCGGCAGGGTGAAGTTGCCGTTGCCGCAATAGAGCTCCAGCAAATCGTCCGCGCGGTCGCCCAGTGCGTCGTAAGCCCAGTTGAGCATCTTCTGATTGACGGTGCCGTTGGGCTGGGTGAACGCACCTTCCGGTTGGCGGTAGCTGAAGGTGCGACCGCCGACTTCCAGTTTCTCGACCACATAATCGTGACCGATCACTTCGCGCTTGCCCTTGGAGCGGCCGATGATGCTGACGTTCAGGTCGGCGGCCAGTTTCGTTGCCGCCGCATGCCAGTGTTCGTCCAGCGGACGGTGATAGCACAGGGTGATCATCGCATCGCCGGCCAGGGTGGTCAGGAACTCCACCTGGAACAGCTTGTGGCTCAGCGCCGCGCTGGCTTTCCAGGCGGCCTTCAACTGGGGCATCAACTGGTTGATGCGCAAGCTTGCGATCGGGAACTCTTCGATCAGGATCGGCGTGCGCTTGTCTTCCTGGGAAAACATCGCGTAGTGCCGCTCACCGCCTTCACGCCACAGGCGGAATTCGGCGCGCAGGCGGAAGTTTTGCAGCGGCGAGTCGAAGACGGCCGGTTCAGGTGCATCGAACGGGGCCAGCAGGTCACGCAGGCGCGTGACCTTTTCTTCGAGCTGAACGGCGTAGGCCTGGGAATCAAAAGTCATGCGTTGAACCAACCCAGCTTGATCACGAACAGAATCGACAGGATCACCAGCGCCGGGTTCAGTTCACGGCCGCGACCGGACATCAACTTGATGGCGGTCCACGAGATGAAACCGAAGGCGATGCCGTTGGCGATGGAATAAGTGAACGGCATGGCCAGCGCAGTGATCACCACCGGTGCGGCAACGGTAATGTCGTCCCAGTCTATTTCGGCCAGGCCGGAGGTCATCAATACGGCGACGAACAGCAGTGCCGGTGCCGTGGCAAACGCCGGAACGCTGGCCGCCAGTGGCGAGAAGAACAGTGCCAGCAGAAACAGAATCGCGACCACGACGGCCGTCAGGCCGGTGCGGCCACCGGCACTCACGCCGGCTGCGGATTCGATGTAGCTGGTCGTGGTCGAGGTGCCCAGCAGCGAACCGGCCATGGCCGCGGTGCTGTCGGCGATCAGGGCGCGACCCATTTTCGGCATGTGGCCGTCCTTGCCCATCAGGCCGGCACGCTTGGCAACGCCGATCAGGGTGCCGGAGTTGTCGAACAGGTCGACGAACAGGAAGGCAAAAATCACGCTGACCAGACCGATGTCCAGTGCGCCTTTGATGTCCAGTTGCATGAAGGTCGGGGCCAGCGACGGTGGCATCGACATTACGCCGCCGAACGGGGTGAAGCCCATTACGATCGAAACGATGGTGACCACCAGAATGCCGATCAGTACTGCGCCGCGCACGGCCAGGGCTTCAAGGGCAACGATCAGGGCAAAACCCAGGGTCGCAAGGATCGGGGCGGGTTGTTTCAGGTCACCGAGGCCGACCATGGTCGCCGGGTTGCTGACCACGATACCTGCGTTATGCAGGGCGATCAGTGCCAGGAACAGGCCGATACCAGCGGCAATCGCCGAGCGCAGCGGCAGCGGGATGCTATTGATGATCCATTCACGGATGCGGAAGATCGACAGCAGGAAGAAGCACACCGCCGAAATAAACACCGCACCCAGCGCCACTTGCCAGGTGTGGCCCATGTGCAGGACCACGGTGTAGGTGAAGAAGGCGTTCAAGCCCATGCCCGGCGCGAGCGCAATCGGGTAGTTGGCGATCAGGCCCATGATCGTGGAGCCAATGGCGGCGGCCAGACAGGTAGCGACGAACACCGCGCCCTTGTCCATGCCGGTCTCGCCGAGGATGCTCGGGTTGACGAATAGAATGTAGGCCATGGCCAAGAAAGTCGTGACGCCCGCCAGAATCTCGGTCCGCACGTTGGTGTTATGTGCCTTGAGTTGAAACAGCCTTTCCAGCATGTCTGCTCCCCGTGGCGCGCCGGGCGCCGTGAATGTATCGACCTCAACAGCAAAGCACAGACCGCTGAACGCGCCTGGGAAAATACTGTGGGCCGGAAAAAGCCGCGCATCATACCAGCAGCGTGGGGTTATGGCTGCTTATGGCTGTGATCGTCGTCGATGTTTTGCCGTCAAGCGAAGTGAGCCATACTGCGCGCCGGTTTTGGGGGTCACTATGTATTGCATGAAAACGCGTGTAATCGCTGTCATTGGTGTCATGGCTGCCTTGCTTTTGGGGGCACAAAGCGCCTTGGCCGCAATGGCGCCACCGTTGAGCCAGATGAAGGTGCTGAAGGTCGAATCACCCGGTTGTGGCTTTGAAGACATCGCCGAGGGGCAGGATCAGACGCGCTGCGACCACAGCGGGCCGAACATCAAAGTCTACGTGCTGGAAATCGGCTACGGACGAGAGGCCCATGTCGCATTGGACGGGTTTGAAGTGAACGGCACTCGCACGCCGGTCTGCGCTTTTGATACCGGTAATCTGACCGAGTGCACCGTGGGGCGAAAAACCGTCGGTTATCTGTACATTCTGGATCTGGCCGGCAAGCAGGACGGCGTCTTCACCTTTAGCAATACCTCGATCAACGCGCCGGGCAATACGATGTCGACACAGCTCTACATCAAATAACGGCCGCAAGTAACGGCTGCGCCCGAAAGCTGACTACGCTTTAAAGATCACCCTGTGGACTGTCCCCATGACCTTTAGAGCTTTGATTACCCTCGCCGAGGGCATCGATGACCTGCAAACAGTGACCCTCGTCGATGTGCTGCGCCGCGCCAAGGTTGAAGTGGTAGTGGCCAGCATCGAGGGGCGGCGCATGCTCACCTGCGCCCGTGGCACCCGGCTGACGGCCGATGCCATGCTCGTGGACTTGCTGGCCCAGCCGTTCGACCTCATCGCCTTGCCCGGCGGCGCCGTGGGCGCGCAACACCTGGCGGCGCACCAACCCCTGCAACAATTGATCAAGGATCAAGCCGCCGCCGGACGTCTGTTCGCGGGCATCGCCGAATCCCCGGCGGTCGCGTTGCAACAATTTGGCGTATTGCGCCAGCGACGCATGACCTGCCTGCCGTCGGCCAGCCATCAATTGTCAGGTTGCAACTTCGTCGATCAACCAGTGGTGGTCGACGGCAACTGCATAACCGCCCAGGGTTCCGGGGCCGCGCTGGCATTTGCCTTGACGCTGGTGGAACAACTCTGCGGCAAAGCCACACGAACGGCAGTGGCGGGGGAGTTGTTGGTTTAGAGGTTCAGACCTTCACTTCTTCCACCGGCACATGCATGCGGTCACGGTTGGCCAAGGTCGGGAACAGTTTCACCCAGGTCCCGGTCACCACCAATGTGCCGATCCCGCCCATGACCACTGCCGGCACGGTGCCGAACCAGTGGGCGGTCAGGCCGGATTCGAACTCGCCCAACTGGTTCGAAGCGCCGATGAACAAACCGTTGACGGCGCTGACCCGGCCGCGCATTTCGTCCGGTGTTTCCAATTGCACGAACGAGGCGCGGATCACCATGCTGATCATGTCTGCCGCGCCCAGCACCACCAGCACCGCGAGTGAGAACCAGAACGAAGTCGAGAGACCGAACGCGATGGTGGCCACGCCGAACACCCCGACAGCCGTGAACATCACGCGTCCGACGTTGCGTTCAACCGCAAATCGCGCCAGGAACAGCGACATCAACAGTGCTCCGACTGCCGGCGCGGAACGCAGCAGGCCTAGCCCCCACGGGCCGGTCAGCAGGATGTCTTTGGCAAAAACCGGCAGCAGCGCCGTCGCGCCACCGAGCAGCACGGCAAACAGATCCAGAGAAATCGCCCCGAGAATGTCCGGGCGACTGCGGATGAAGCGGATGCCCGCCAGCAGCGAGTCGAGGGTTGCCTTGCCCTTGTTCAACGGCGTTTGCCGGGCCGGCAGGTTGAGCATCAGCACGCACGCAATGATGTAGAGGATCACCGTCGGGCCATACACCCAGACGCTGCCGAAGGCATAGAGCAACCCCCCGAGCGCCGGGGCGACGATGGTGGCTGACTGTTGCGCCGATTGTGCGGCGGCCACCGCGCGAGGAAACAGCGCACTGGGCACGATGCTCGGCAACAGGGCTTGAGTGGTGGGCATTTCGAAAGATCGCGCGGCACCGAGCAGAAACGCGAGGATGAAGATCATTTCCCGGGTGACATGATCGGTCGCGCTGCCAATGGCCAGGGACAAGGCGATCAGCGCTTGCAAGGACTGACAGATCGCAGCGACTTTGCGCCGGTCATAGCGGTCGGCGACATGCCCGGTGTGCAGCATGAACAGCACGCGCGGTGCGAACTCCACCAAGCCGACCAAGCCCAGGTCGAGCACGTTGCCGGTCAGTTGGTAGAGGTTCCAGCCAATGGCCACGGTGAGCATCTGAAAACCACTGGCGGTAAACACCCGGGCCAGCCAGAACGCAAGGAAAGGGCGATGATGACGTAACAGCAAGGGCGCTTGGCTGGGCATCTGGAGGCAAATCTGGAGAGTGGAGCGGCGAGATTATCACCAAGCTGTAACAGGAAGTTGCCATGAGCGAAAAAATCGTTAGCCAGACATCGATTTCATTCACCTTTGGCTATCTATGACCATGGAATGTATTTCAGCCCGTGACCAATACCATGAGGCAACTTGTCACGCGGCAAAAGACCACGCGGTTCATCAACAGAATTGGGACTACTCTTTCAACGTTGATTGACCCAGATCAAAACTCCCCAGGGAATTGATCCGGCGGCCAGCCAGAATCCCTGCGTTGCGATGCTTGTAAAAAAAAGAACGAATTTGAATTCGCCGCACTCCATACCCGTGGGAACCGTGGATGCAGGCTTCCAGCCAGCAGCCGTATTACCTGACAGAGGATGACTTATGTTCGGTTTAGAGGCACTTGATCTCGCCCGAATTCAGTTCGCGTTTACCATCTCGTTTCACATTCTGTTCCCGGCCATCACCATTGGCCTGGCGAGTTACCTGGCGGTGCTCGAAGGTCTGTGGCTGAAAACCCATAACGACACCTACCGTGACCTGTATCACTTCTGGTCGAAGATATTTGCCGTCAACTTCGGCATGGGCGTGGTCTCCGGGTTGGTCATGGCGTATCAGTTCGGCACCAACTGGAGTCGCTTCTCGGACTTCGCCGGTTCGGTGACCGGGCCATTGCTGACGTACGAAGTCCTGACGGCTTTCTTCCTCGAAGCGGGTTTCCTTGGGGTCATGTTGTTTGGCTGGAACAAGGTCGGACGCAAACTGCACTTCTTCGCCACGGTCATGGTGGCCATCGGCACGCTGATCTCGACGTTCTGGATTTTGGCATCCAACAGCTGGATGCAAACGCCTCAGGGTTTCGAAATCGTTAATGGCCAGGTGATTCCAACCGACTGGCTGGCGGTGATTTTCAACCCCTCGTTCCCCTATCGCCTGATGCACATGGCGACCGCAGCGTTCGTGGCCACGGCGTTTTTCGTGGGTTCTTCGGCGGCCTGGCATTTGCTGCGCGGCAAGGACAACCCGGCGATCCGCACCATGCTCTCGATGGCCATGTGGATGGCCTTGATCGTGGCGCCGATTCAAGCCGTCATCGGTGATTTCCACGGCCTCAATACGCTCAAGCATCAACCGGCGAAAATCGCTGCGATTGAAGGCCACTGGGAAAACAAGGGTGATGAGCCGACCCCACTGATCCTGTTCGGCTGGCCGGACATGAAAGAAGAAAGAACCAGATTTGCCGTCGAGATTCCGTACCTGGGCAGCCTGATTCTTACTCATTCGCTGGACAAGCAGGTGCCGGCGCTCAAGGAGTTCCCGCCTGAAGACCGGCCGAATTCGACGATTGTGTTCTGGTCGTTCCGGATCATGGTCGGCTTGGGCATGCTGATGATCTTCACCGGTTTGTGGAGCCTGTGGCTGCGCAAACGCGACAAGCTTTACACCTCGCGACCGTTCCTTTACCTGGCGTTGTGGATGGGCCCGTCCGGTCTGATCGCCATCCTCGCGGGTTGGTTTACCACGGAAATCGGCCGCCAGCCTTGGGTGGTTTACGGTCTGATGCGCACGGCGGATGCCTCCTCCAACCATAGCTTCGTGCAGATGAGCATCACGTTGATTCTGTTCGTCGTGGTCTATTTCGCGCTGTTCGGTGCCGGCCTGGGCTACATGATGCGTCTTGTGCGCAAAGGGCCGAAGATCGACGAAGGCAAGGAAACCAACGACGGTGGGCCAGGCCAGAAACGCACGCCAGCGCGTCCGCTGTCTGCCGCTGATGACAGCGGTGAAAGCGACCACAGCCACAGCCTGACCAAGGAGATTTGAGTCATGGGTATTGATCTTCCGCTGATCTGGGCCGTGATCATCATTTTCGGCATCATGATGTACGTGGTGATGGACGGCTTCGACCTGGGCATCGGGATTCTCTTCCCGTTCATCCCGGGCAAGACCGACCGCGACGTCATGATGAACACCGTTGCACCGGTGTGGGACGGAAACGAAACCTGGCTGGTATTGGGCGGCGCGGCATTGTTTGGCGCCTTCCCGCTGGCGTATTCGGTGGTGCTTTCGGCGTTGTACCTGCCACTGATCCTGATGCTTATCGGGTTGATTTTCCGTGGTGTGGCCTTTGAATTTCGCTTCAAGGCCCGGGACGACAAACGCCATCTCTGGGACAAGGCATTTATCGGTGGGTCCGTCACCGCGACCTTCTTCCAGGGCGTGGCGTTGGGGGCTTTCATTGATGGGTTGCCGGTGGTCAATCGCCAGTTTGCCGGTGGTTCGCTGGACTGGCTGACACCGTTCACCCTGTTTTGCGGTGTGGCGCTCGTGGTGGCTTATGCGCTACTCGGCTGCACCTGGCTGATCATGAAAACCGAAGGCAAGTTGCAAGCGCAAATGCACGACCTGGCACGGCCGCTGGCTTTCGTGGTGTTGGCGGTGATCGGTATCGTCAGCATCTGGACGCCATTGGCCCACGCCGAAATCGCCGCTCGCTGGTTCACGTTGCCCAACCTGTTTTGGTTCATGCCTGTGCCGATTCTGGTGCTGGTGACCATGTACGGTTTGATCCGCGCCGTTGCCCGCAATGCGCACTACACGCCATTCCTGCTGACGCTGGTGCTGATCTTCCTCGGCTACAGCGGTTTGGGCATCAGCCTGTGGCCGAACATCGTGCCACCGTCGATCTCGATCTGGGACGCCGCTGCACCGCCGCAAAGTCAGGGCTTCATGCTGGTGGGCACGTTGTTCATCATACCGTTCATCCTGGGATACACCTTCTGGAGCTACTACGTGTTCCGCGGCAAGGTGACCCACGAAGACGGTTATCACTAACACCCTGGGAGCGAGCTTGCTCCGGGCGGCGTTCCGACGATGGCGCCCTCACCGGCGCCATCGATCTGACTGAGGATCGATGCAATGAACGGCAAACATTCCCTGCACGACATTGAAGAAGCCGAAAAAAAGCCGCTGTGGCAACGGCTTGGATGGCTGGCCCTGATCTGGGTCGGTAGCGTCGCAGCCCTGTTTATTGTGGCGAGCCTGATGCGCATGTTCATGAATGCTGCGGGGCTGACCACACACTGAAGATCCCATCCCGTTGCCTTGGAGGCACGGACTTGCAACCCTCCCGCGTGGAGGGTTTTTTTTGCCCGCGCTTATTTGCGGGCTTTGAGAATCACGAATTTTGGGGTGGCGGCCACTTGCTCGACGCCACGGAACAGTCGGGCGAGCTTGCTGTGGTAACCCAGGTGGCGGTTGCCGACGATGTACAGCGCGCCACCTACCACCAGCGCTTCACGGGCTTGCTGGAACATGCGCCAGGCGAGGAAGTCGCCGACGACTTGTTGCTGGTGGAAGGGCGGATTGCACAGCACTACGTCCAGGGATTGCGGTTCTTGCCCCGTCAGGCCATCGCCTGCCCGCACTACGACCGCTCTGTCACCCAGCGCCGCGTGCCAGTTTTCGGCGGCCGATTGCACCGCCATGAACGACTCGTCCACCAACGTGTACTGCGCCTCGGGGTTTTGCAGCGCACTGGCAATGGCCAACACGCCATTACCACACCCGAGGTCGGCCACTCGCGCGGTGCCAAGGTTTTTCGGCAAGTGCGGCAGAAAGGCCCGCGTGCCGATGTCCAGGCCTTCGCGGCAGAACACATTGGCATGGTTGAGCAGCTCAATGGCCGGGTCATCGAGTTGGTAGCGCGAAGGGTAGGGGGACACGGCAGGCGCTTTTGCTTCAGGTGTGGCGATCAATAGCCGGGCCTTTTTCACCGCCAGGGAGGCTTGCACCGGGCCGATGTAGCGTTCCAGCAGATCACCGGCAGCACGTGGCAGATGCTTGACCATCGCCGCCGCAATCACCTGGGCGCCCGGCGCCAGTTGGCTTTGCAGGCGAATCAATTGTTCCTCCAGCAACGCCAGGGTTTTCGGTACGCGGATCAATACCCGGTCAAACGGGCCACTGAGCACTTCGCTGGCAGGCACATGGGGCACCGCGTCAAACGCCTGGCCGTTACGGATCAGGTTTTTCTCCAGTCCCTGAAAGGCCAGGAACGAGTCGCCGTTGCTGATGACCCGGACCTTGCCCGCGAGGCTGGCAGCCAGCGCGCCAAAACTGTCGTTGAGCACCAATACCCGAGTCTCAGCCGTGGGGTGTTGTTCAGCGAGATGGTTGAGCAGGTATTCGTCAGCCGCATCGAAAGCTTGCAGCGGTTCGTTCTGCTGCTCTGGCTGACGGATCAGATCGAGTTGGGCGAAGGGCGTTTCGAGCAGGGGCATGAGGCGGGGCTCTGGGTAGTCAACGGGTGTGGTGTCCCGCTGCCGAAGGCGTTGTAGCGGGCGGGACCGTCCGAGTGCACATCGACGAGATGTTAAACACGTCATCACTCAGGGGGGACCGCAAATGGTACTTTTTTTTCGGTTGGATTACTCGCGGGTTTTCCATGAACCGGGTGGATTCAGATGGCGCCCGTCCTCACCGCCTTTATCACCGCTGCAATCTTGTTGTTCACGCCAAACTTCTGGATCGCGCTGCGCACATGGAAATTGATGGTGCGTTCGCTGATGCTGAGAATTCTGGAGCATTCATAGGCGGTCTTGCCGTCGGCCGACAATTTCAGGATTTCGACTTCACGCGTCGACAAATGAGGTGTGCAGGCTGTCGGCAGGCGATGCCGCAGTTTTTGAGCCGCGAGATCATGCATATGGTGGTTGATGAAAATGACGTAACCCAGATGTCCATACAGTTCCTCGGCAGTGATCGGGGGGCTGCTTCTGGCCAGGCTAAACATACTGCGCAGACCGCTACCGTCGTGTAACGATTGTGACCAGCCATACTGCAAGCCTTGTTTTTTTTGCGCCTGTCTCAACTGAGGAGCCTTTGAAAAGACCTCATCCTCCCAAAGAATTGGCAGCTCTGATTGATTGCAATGAGCTAGTATTGGATCTATGTCACAAAAATGTTCATGTTCATACTTCGTGTTCCAATCGGGCGGGTAATTGTTAAAATTTACCGTGTCGCAATTAAGCCCGTCCGCGGAGGATGTAATTGAAAAAGCACAGAAATTGAAGCCAAGACACTGGATCAGATCGAGTGAAATTTCATAGGCGGATTTAATTTCCTTGGCGTCGTATATCTGTCGTAACTGTGACTCCTTCCACATTTTCATTGCAATAACTCCATGCGAACATCTTGGGGGTGCATGTTTGGATCCGAGATCCAGCACGTGCCGAGTGTAGGAGTAATCCTACATAAGCGCTGCAATTTTTTTGCTCTTGAAAACTATCTGAAGTGCATATCTGGTTCTTAGCTTTGGGAGGCGCAGTAAAACTATCTAGCATGGTGCATGTAATTCTATTTATTGTTTTTTGTACAAGTTTTCGAATGTCCTTGACGATGTATAAACACTTGTACAACTCAGTGCGACTAACAGCGGATCTCATTTCTAAAGACACTACAAATTATCAGTGTTTACATCATCTGCTTTGCGAGACACTGGCGGTATCAGTTCAATGGAGCGACCCATGACCGCCAGTGCCGAAAAGTTCACTCGCCAAACCTTGCTCGACGTCCAGCCGTTGACCCCGAATCTCTTTACCCTGCGGGTTACCCGGGATCCGGGCTTTCGTTTCAGGGCGGGGCAGTTTGCCCGGCTAGGCGTTACCAAGGCGGATGGCGGTACGGTCTGGCGTGCCTATTCGATGGTGTCCTCACCCTATGACGAGTTTCTCGAGTTCTTCTCCATTGTGGTGCCAGGCGGGGAGTTCACCAGCGAGCTGAGTCGCCTGGACGTCGGCGATACCTTACTGGTCGACCGCCAGGCCTTTGGTTATTTGACCCCTGACCGCTTTGTCGATGGGCGTGACCTCTGGTTGTTATCCACAGGCACCGGCATTGCGCCGTTTCTGTCGATCCTGCAGGACTTCGAAGTGTGGGAGAAATTCGAGCGCATTCTCCTTGTCTATAGCGTGCGCGAAGCCCGGGAACTGGCTTATCAGGCGCTGATCGCCGAGTTGGGGCAACGCGATTATCTGGCCGAATACGCCCACAAGTTGCAGTTCATCGCCACCGTCACTCGCGAGCAACACCCTGGCGCCCTGAATGGACGGATCACTACGCTGATCGAAAATGGCGAGCTGGAACGGGCAGCAGGCGTGGCGCTGACGGCCGAGCATTCGCGGGTCATGTTGTGTGGCAATCCGCAGATGATCGATGACACGCGTAAATTGCTCAAACAGCGTGACATGCACTTGAGTCTCAGTCGACGACCCGGCCAAGTGGCTGTGGAAAACTTCTGGTAAAAAAACGGCGCCCCAAAGGCGCCGTTTCTTGTTGCAGCCAGCCTGTCAGGGCCGATTGTTCTGGGCTTTGAGAAGGTCGCGGATTTCGCTCAACAACTCTTCTTCCTTGCTCGGAACCGGCGGCAGTGTCGGGGCGGCGGCCTCTTCGCGCTTCAGTTGGTTGATCGCTTTGATCCCCATGAAAATCGCGAGCGCGACAATGACGAAGTCAATCATGCTCTGGATAAATTTGCCGTAGGCCATCACCACGGCCGGGGCGTTGCCTTCGGCGGCCTTAAGCGTAATGGCCAGATCACTGAAGTCGACCCCGCCGATCAACAGGCCAATGGGCGGCATGACCACGTCACCGACAAACGACGTAACGATCTTGCCGAAGGCCGCGCCGACGATGATACCGACCGCCATGTCGATCACATTACCTTTGACCGCGAAGGCCTTGAACTCACTTATCACGCCCATAGGTTATTTCCTTGTTACAGATGAGGTTGGTGAACGCAGTGTAAATCAGCAAAACGACTCGTGCTCGAAACACCTAATTACAATGCTCGATGTAATTGACCTGTTTGCCGGCAATTAAAAGGCAAAGTGCCAGCAATCGCGCGCAAAATACGCGTTAAGTAACTGATTGGCGACATAAAATTCTGAATCGTCACGTTGCGATATTTCTATTTAAGTTTTACCGCTTCGGTCCCTAGCCTCTGGTCCACGCACTGGGAGTGCGTCTTGAAAACAGAGGAACCTGATATGACTTCGACCATCGGCCCGGGGACTTTTCCCCATCGGCGTACCTTTGGCGTTTTAACCGCCACTCTACTGTCCTTCTCCGTCCATGCTGCAACACTGACCCGCGATAACGGTGCTGCCGTGGGGGATAACCAGAACTCACAAACCGCGGGTGCCACTGGCCCGGTGCTGTTGCAGGACGTGCAACTGATCCAGAAGCTGCAGCGCTTTGACCGTGAGCGCATTCCTGAGCGTGTGGTGCATGCTCGTGGCACCGGGGCCCATGGCACGTTCACCGTGACCAATGACCTGAGCGACCTGACCAAGGCGAAAGTGTTTGCTGGTGGCCAGAGCACACCGGTGTTCGTGCGTTTCTCCGCCGTTGTTCATGGCAACCATTCGCCGGAAACCCTGCGCGACCCTCGCGGTTTCGCCACCAAGTTCTACACCGCCGACGGCAACTGGGACCTGGTGGGCAACAATTTTCCGACCTTCTTCATCCGTGACGCGATCAAGTTTCCAGACATGGTCCATGCGTTTAAACCAGACCCTCGCACCAACCTCGACGATGATTCGCGGCGTTTCGACTTCTTCTCCCATGTCCCGGAAGCCACTCGCACCCTGACCGAGTTGTATTCCAACTCTGGTACTCCCGCCAGTTATCGGGAAATGGATGGCAACGGTGTGCACGCCTACAAGTTAGTTAACGCCAAAGGCGATGTGCACTACGTGAAGTTTCACTGGAAGAGTTTGCAGGGGATTAATAATCTCGATCCAAAGTCCGTGACAGAAGTTCAAGGTAAAGATTACAGTCATATGACAAATGACTTGGTTGCGCATATTAACAAGGGCGATTTTCCGAAGTGGGACTTGTACGTTCAGGTTGTAAAATCACAAGATCTGTACAAGTTTGATTTCGATCCATTGGACGCGACCAAGATCTGGCCCGGAGTTCCTGAACGAAAAGTTGGACAAATGGTCTTGAATCGTAATCCTTCGAATGTCTTCCAGGAAACCGAACAAGTCGCCATGGCCCCCGCCAATCTTGTTCCCGGTATCGAGCCTTCGGAAGATCGCTTATTGCAAGGGCGAGTGTTCTCCTACGCCGATACGCAACTCTATCGTCTGGGCGCCAATGCGCTGCAGTTGCCGATCAATGCGCCAAAAGTTGCCGTGAATAACGGTAATCAGGACGGCGCGATGAACATCGGTCAAAGCAGTACAGGCGTGAATTATCAGCCGAGTCGTCTAATGCCCCGCGAAGAACCGCAAGCCGCGCGCTACAGCCAATCGGCGCTGACGGGCAGCACCCAGCAGGCGAAGATCCAGCGCGAGCAAAACTTCAAGCAGGCTGGTGATCTGTATCGCTCCTTCAGCAAAAAAGAGCGAAATGACCTGATCGAGAGTTTTGGCGGTTCGCTCGCGACAACCGATGACGAGAGCAAGCACATCATCCTGTCGTTCCTCTACAAGGCCGACCCGGAATACGGGACGGGCGTGACCAAGGTGGCCAAGGGTGACCTGAGCCGGGTCAAGGCGCTGGCGGCCAACCTGGTCGACTGACCGCGTTTGCCTGAAAAGCGGGACCTCGGGTGAGGTCCCGTCGAGCCAAGGAGATTGCGATGCGTGATTATCTGTTTCTGGTGCTGGCGTTGCTTTCGACCAGTGCCTTTTCCTCCACAAGTGACGATGCGGCCGCGCTGTCTGCTCAATTGCAGGATTACTACTTCGACGCCGCCCGCCGTGGTGATGTGCCAATGCTCGACACGTTCATCGAGGCTGGATACTCGCTCGATACCCGCGATGGCAAGGGTTATACCGCGCTGATACTGGCGGCTTATCACGGCCAGACCGGCGCAGTCGATCGCTTGCTCGCCGCCGGCGCGGATGCCTGTGCTCAGGATCAGCGAGGCAACACGGCATTGATGGGGGCGATTTTCAAAGGCGAAGTGCAAATCGCCCGGACCTTGTTGTCGGCCGGTTGCAGTCCGGACCAGCGCAACGGCGCGGGGCAGACTGCGGCGATGTACGCCGGATTGTTCAAACGTGCCGAGTTGCTCGATGCACTCAAGGCCAAAGGCGCGGACCTGAACGCCGAAGATCCGTTAGGCAACAGCGCCACGCGTCTGGCCAGCGGCGAAATCCGTACCGCCGCGCCGCGCTGATCGGTGTCAGCTGAGCTATCATCGCGGTTTTTGCCGGGAGTTCAGATGGCCAAGGCCAAGCGCATGTACGGCTGCACCGAGTGTGGCTCAACCTTCCCCAAGTGGGCCGGCCAATGCGGCGAGTGCGGGGCCTGGAACACGCTGACCGAAACCATGGTGGAAAGCGGTGGCGCCGCCGCCCCGAGCGGTCGCACTGGCTGGACCGGTCAGCAGGCCCAGATCAAGACACTGGCCGAAGTCAGTGTCGAAGAAGTACCGCGGTTTTCCACAGCCTCCAGTGAACTCGATCGGGTGCTGGGCGGTGGCCTGGTCGACGGTTCGGTGGTGCTGATCGGCGGTGACCCGGGCATCGGCAAATCGACCATCCTGTTGCAAACCTTGTGCAACCTCGCCAAAAGCATGCCGGCGCTGTACGTCACCGGCGAAGAATCGCAGCAACAAGTGGCCATGCGCGCCCGCCGGCTGGGTTTGCCGCAGGACCAACTGCGGGTGATGACCGAAACCTGCATCGAAACCATCATCGCCACGGCCCGGGTGGAAAAACCCAAGGTCATGGTGATCGACTCGATCCAGACGATCTTCACCGAACAACTGCAATCGGCACCGGGCGGTGTCTCGCAGGTTCGCGAGAGCGCAGCGCTGCTGGTGCGTTATGCCAAGCAAAGCGGCACGGCGATTTTCCTGGTCGGCCACGTGACCAAAGAAGGTGCTCTGGCCGGTCCGCGCGTGCTGGAGCACATGGTCGACACCGTTCTGTATTTCGAAGGCGAATCCGATGGGCGTCTGCGTTTGCTGCGGGCGGTGAAAAACCGTTTTGGCGCAGTTAACGAATTGGGTGTGTTCGGCATGACCGACAAGGGCTTGAAAGAAGTCTCCAATCCCTCGGCGATTTTTCTCACTCGCGCTCAGGAAGAAGTACCGGGCAGTGTGGTCATGGCTACGTGGGAAGGCACACGACCGATGCTGGTGGAAGTCCAGGCCTTGGTGGACGACAGTCATTTGGCCAACCCGCGCCGGGTAACACTGGGGCTGGATCAGAATCGCCTGGCGATGCTGCTCGCGGTTTTACACCGTCATGGCGGCATTCCGACCCACGATCAGGACGTATTCCTCAATGTGGTGGGCGGGGTGAAGGTGCTGGAAACAGCATCAGACCTGGCGTTGATGGCGGCCGTCATGTCCAGTTTGCGTAACCGGCCACTGCCGCATGATCTGTTGGTGTTTGGCGAAGTCGGCCTGTCGGGCGAAGTGCGCCCGGTGCCAAGCGGTCAGGAACGCCTGAAAGAAGCCGCCAAGCACGGCTTCAAGCGCGCC
This sequence comes from Pseudomonas sp. C9, assembly GCF_002000165.1. Lineage (NCBI taxonomy): Bacteria > Pseudomonadati > Pseudomonadota > Gammaproteobacteria > Pseudomonadales > Pseudomonadaceae > Pseudomonas > Pseudomonas sp. C9. The sequence goes on from NZ_MPAK01000001.1 coordinate 3,435,435, forward strand.
ATCGTGCCCAAGGGCAATGCGCCGAAAGAATCACCGCCGGGGTTGCAGATAATTGCAGTGACCCGTCTGGAACAGGCACTGGACGCGTTGTTCGAGTAACCCGCAATTCCTGTAGGAGCCGGGGGTGAATTCAGATCTCGATCAACGCCCCCAGCTCACGTTCCAGCTCTTGCGAGTCTCCCACGTTGAGTTCAATCAACCGCCGCAGGCGTTCAATCGATTCCAGGCTGATGTGTTTGCAGACGAAGCCAAGCTGGCCATGATCATCGTGGGTCAGTTGCACATCCATCTTGATGGCAACGTCATCGGTGAGGTGAATATCGACCAGGAAATGCCACTCTCGATTTCCCAGCCACGGCTCGGGCTTCTCGATCAGCAGTCCCTTGAGCGACAGGTCGATCAGCTTCACCGGCCAGATGTATTCCCCTTGGCTCAACTCGGTTTTGGCATCGAACGCGATACGTTTGAAGCGGCGGCGATCGGCGGCGTGCTCGCTCATGGCGTAATCCTCGAAAAGGTACGCTGACTATAGACCCGCAATATCAAAGCCTGCCAGCGCAGACAGGCGTTTAGACCAATGTTGGGGTATGGCCTTTGCCGTCAGGAGAGCTAAACTCGGGGTGGCTTTCTTTCTTGTCCACTCTGGCTGGAATCATAAAATGAAAAATAATAATAGCCTGCTAAGCCACTTACCCTGGCTGCTGCTGGCAATCGTCGGTGCGTGCGCACTTGGGGTAGTGGCACTGCGCCGCGGAGAGGCAATCAACGCCTTGTGGATTGTGGTCGCGGCGATGGCCATTTATCTGGTTGCGTATCGCTACTACAGTCTGTTCATCGCTAATAATGTGATGCAACTTGACCCGCGACGGGCGACCCCCGCCGTACTCAATAATGATGGTCTGGACTACGTGCCGACCAACAAACACATTCTTTTCGGCCACCACTTCGCGGCCATCGCTGGCGCTGGTCCTCTGGTCGGTCCGGTATTGGCGGCGCAGATGGGTTACCTGCCGGGTACTCTGTGGATAATCGCGGGCGTGGTGCTGGCCGGTTCTGTTCAGGACTTCATGGTGTTGTTCATGTCGACCCGCCGCAACGGTCGGTCCCTGGGCGACATGGTCCGTGAAGAAATGGGCCGCATCCCGGGCACCATCGCACTGTTTGGCTGCTTCCTGATCATGATCATCATCCTCGCGGTGCTGGCACTGATCGTCGTGAAAGCCCTGGCTGAAAGCCCTTGGGGCATTTTCACGGTGATGGCGACCATCCCGATCGCGATGTTCATGGGCATCTACATGCGCTACATCCGCCCGGGCCGCATCGGTGAAATCTCCGTGGTCGGCGTGTTGCTGCTGCTCGGTTCGATCTGGCTGGGCGGGCAGATTGCCGCTGACCCGGTCTGGGCCAAGGCGTTCAGCTTCACCGGCATTCAGATTACCTGGATGTTGATCGGCTACGGTTTTGTGGCCGCCGTGTTACCGGTGTGGCTGATTCTGGCCCCGCGTGACTACCTGTCGACCTTCCTGAAAATCGGCACCATCGTCGCCCTCGCGATCGGCATTCTGGTGACCATGCCCGAGCTGAAAATGCCCGCGCTGACCCAGTTCATCGACGGCACCGGCCCGGTATGGAAGGGCGGTCTGTTCCCGTTCCTGTTCATCACCATCGCCTGTGGCGCGGTCTCGGGTTTCCACGCGCTGATCTCTTCCGGCACCACGCCGAAACTGCTGGATAACGAAACCAACGCCCGTTACATCGGTTACGGCGGCATGCTGATGGAGTCCTTCGTGGCGATCATGGCCATGGTTGCGGCCTCGGTGATCGAACCAGGCGTGTACTTCGCGATGAACAGTCCGGCGGCCGTGGTCGGCGGTGATGTGGTAGCGGTGGCGCAAGCGGTCAGCGGCTGGGGTTTTGCCATTACCCCGGAAGCCCTGCAAGCCGTGGCCCATGACATCGGCGAAACCACCATCCTGGCCCGTGCCGGTGGTGCGCCGACCCTGGCGGTCGGTATCGCGCAGATCCTGCACAGTGTCCTGCCGGGTGAAAACACCATGGCGTTCTGGTACCACTTTGCGATCCTGTTCGAAGCGCTGTTCATCCTGACGGCTGTCGACGCCGGTACCCGTGCCGGTCGTTTCATGCTTCAGGATTTGCTGGGCTCTTTCGTGCCGGCGCTGAAACGTACGGAATCCTGGACCGCCAACCTGATCGCCACCGCCGGTTGTGTAGCGATGTGGGGTTGGTTGCTGTATCAGGGCGTCATCGATCCGTTGGGTGGCATCAACACCTTGTGGCCGCTGTTCGGCATCTCCAACCAGATGCTGGCCGGTATCGCGCTGATGCTCGGCACCGTTGTGCTGATCAAAATGAAACGCCAGCGCTACATCTGGGTGACGTTGGTGCCAGCGGTCTGGCTGCTGATCTGCACCACCACCGCAGGCTTCATCAAGCTGTTCGACGCCAACCCGGCGATCGGCTTTCTGTCGCTGGCCAAGAAGTACAGCGATGCGCTGGCCAACGGTCAGATCCTCGCCCCGGCCAAGGACATCACGCAGATGCAGCACGTGATCTTCAATGCCTACACCAACGCTACGCTGACGGCGCTGTTCCTGTTCGTGGTATTCAGCATCCTGTTCTATGCACTCAAGGTCGGCATTGCCTCCTGGGGTAAAAAAGAGCGCACGGATAAAGAATCGCCATTCCACGCCCTGCCTGACGCGTAATCGAGGATTGCAAACATGTTCAATGACCTGAGTCGTCTCGGTAAATACCTCGGTCAGGCCGCGCGCCTGATGGTCGGCATGCCCGACTACGACACCTACGTCGAGCATATGCAAACCAAACACCCGGACAAACCGGTGATGAGCTACGAGATGTTCTTCCGCGAACGTCAGGAAGCGCGTTACGGTGGCAAGGGTGGGCCGAAGTGCTGTTGATCCGACAGCCAGATTGATGCAACCCCTGTGGGAGCGGGCTTGCCCGCGATGACGGACTATCAGTCAGCATTGATGTTGAATGGTAAATCGCTATCGCGGGCAAGCCCGCTCCCACATTTGTTTTTGTGTTCACTTTTTATTTTATGAAGCAGGAGATTCAGTTTGTCCTCTCCCATCCCCGTCACGATCCTCAGCGGCTTCCTTGGCGCCGGCAAGACCACGCTGTTGCGTCACCTGTTGAAAGCAGAGCACGGCCTGAAAATAGCCGTGATCGAAAACGAATTCAGTGATGCTGGTATTGATACCCAACTGTTGGGCGACGAGCCGGTACAAGTCATGACGCTGTCCAACGGCTGCGTCTGCTGCACCATCCACACCGACCTGACCAAGGCGCTGTACCTGTTGCTCGAACGCCTGGACAGCGGCGACATCGCCTTCGATCGCCTGGTGATCGAATGCACTGGCCTGGCGGACCCGGCTCCGGTGGCGCAAACGTTCTTCATCGACGAAGAACTGCGTGAACGCTACCTCCTCGACGGCATCATCACCCTGGTCGACGCGGCGCATGCCGACACGCACCTGGCTCAAACCATTGCCCAGGCGCAAATCGGTTTCGCAGACCGCTTGCTGGTGAGCAAGCGCGATCTGGTGGATGAGCCGACCTTCAGCGCATTGAGTGAACGCCTGACCCGTATCAACCGGCGTGCGCCGATCCGCGTGGTCGATCACGGCCAGATCGATCTGGCTGAATTGCTCGACGTGCGCGGTTTTAATCTGAATGCCGACCTTGGCGGTGGCGTGAGTCTGCGTCCGGTAAGCAAGGCGCCATCCATCGACCGCATCTCCAGCCTGGTGCTGCGCACCGACAAACCGCTGGATATCGACAAGCTCAGCGAGTTCATGAATGAATTGCTCGAAGAGCATGGCAAGCAACTGCTGCGCTACAAAGGCGTATTGAACATCCTCGGTGAGTCTCGACGCATGGTGTTTCAGGGTGTGCTGAAACTGTATGGTTTCGATTGGGATACCGAGTGGGCAGACGATGAGGCCCGCGAAAGCGTGATCGTGTTCATTGCCGATGACTTGCCGCAAGAGAAGATTCGCGAAGGATTTGCACGGGTGGCAGCGCAGTAGTGTGCAGAATTTGGGTTGTTTTCAGGTGAGGCGGCGGTGATCACCGCCTCACCCCGACTATGCACCTCCCGGTTTTGAGTCGGGAGGGGACGTCCGCCGCCGCTCAACGGTATTGAATGCCTGGATCGTCAGACCTCATCGGGGCTGCTGACGTAAGGGGCATTTCTTTCCAGGATGTGCAGATTGAAAGCCAAGGGGGAATCCCCTTTGTCTGCGACATAAAGATAGGTTGAATCATGCTCTTTGTGTTGATGTAGAAGTCCAGACTCCTTCGGCTGCAGATAAATACTGAGCGATTCACTTTTTATAGTATCAAGGGTCAGCATGTTTCCGCGTTCGTCTCTCAGCGCAAAGACGTTCGAGTCATCAGAAGGGAATGCCCCAAGTAATCCGTTGTCACTCATGCTGAGGCATTTTCCATAATAATCCCCTGCTGTTCGGACATAGAGCCTGTAATGACGCTGCGTATGCCTGAAATAAAGCTGTAGGCGAGGTTTGGCGTCTACCGGGACATCAGGGCGAAAACCAATTAAGTGTGAATCATCCCGGCTTTGACGCTTTCCAGTGAAAAATCCACCGCTGGCAAGTCCTGAGTTGACTATTGCCCGTTTGCCAAGTGCGATGTCCAGGAAATTCAATAACGTTGTTTCTGTGCCAAAGGTTGCGGTGAAAGATAGTTGTCGGTCGGTTTTCATTTCAGGCTGTCCATGCTTGATTTTAGTTCGTCCATGTTGATTTTTTTTCGTTCAATATTGGCAGGTCGGGAGAATGACTCAGAGAGTGCCTCGGGTCAGTATTTCAAGTTTGAAGTCCAGAGGCTGTGCTTTGACTTTGCCTGTACAAACCAGGCCGCCTACCGCTGTATTGCCCCGTACGCTGAGCGTCCGGCCGCCCCGAGTCTGAATCCGGAGTGTCGGAGTGTCGTTGTCGATCTGGTCGAGGGTTATGACGTTTCCGTTTTTATCTAGCAAGTTAAAGGTTGTCTGGTCATGGTCAGGGCGGAAGGCGCTGATGAAGTCTTTGTCTTCATTACTCAGTGCATACTGGTGATACGGGCCGTCAGTGATCAGATAAATTGAGTAATAGTCGTCGATGCAATGAAACTCGAATTTTAGCTGCTTGGGTGCAGTGTTTGCTTTAACGCAAAGATAACTGGATACGTCCATATTGGCTTCGAAAGACCACGTGTCAAAATCAAGTTTTTTGATGCGTGTTGTTTTGCCGTGGGTGATGCCTGGTAAATGCAAGTTGCCATGGCTGGTTGTCATTGTGGCAATAAAGGATCGCTCTTTGTTTTGGCTCATGTTGTTCATTCCCTGTGTGTGGTTTTAATTTGTAAAGTTGGCCGAAGTTGTCGGCTGGTTATTAAGCTAACAGTCGAGGGGCGGGAATGAGTAGTTGTTTTTGGGCTTTGATGTTTCAGTAGTTTTCAATTAGAGAAGTGTCGAAGTTTGCAGGGGTGCAAAAATAACAGGCAAAAAAAACCCGGCTGTCAGGCCGGGTTTATTCAAGCTGCTGCTATCAAGCGCCGTAAACCGGCAACTTCTTGCAGATGGCCTTGACCTTCTCACGAACGGCGTCGATCACCGCTTCGTTGTTCAGGTCAGCCAGGATGTCGCAGATCCAGCCGGCGAGTTCCTTGCACTCGGCTTCCTTGAAGCCGCGAGTGGTCACAGCCGGAGTGCCGAAGCGCAGACCGGAGGTGACGAACGGGGAGCGTGGATCATTTGGTACGGAGTTCTTGTTCACGGTAATGAATGCTTTGCCCAGAGCGGCGTCGGCGTCTTTACCGGAGATTTCCTGCTTGATCAGCGACAGCAGGAACAGGTGGTTTTCAGTACCGCCGGAAACGACGTCGAAACCGCGTTCGATGAACACGCCGGCCATGGCCTTGGCGTTTTTCACCACTTGTTGCTGGTAGGTCTTGAACTCAGGCTGCAGTGCTTCCTTGAAGCAGATCGCTTTAGCGGCGATCACGTGCTCCAGCGGGCCACCTTGGGCGCCCGGGAATACCGCGGAGTTCAGCTTCTTCTCGATGTCGGCATTGGCGCGAGCCAGGATCAGGCCGCCACGTGGACCGCGCAGGGTCTTGTGCGTGGTGGTGGTCACGACGTCAGCGAATGGCACCGGGTTCGGGTAGACGCCAGCGGCGACCAGACCGGCCACGTGGGCCATGTCGACGAACAAGTAGGCGCCAACCTTGTCGGCGATTGCACGGAAGCGCGGGAAGTCGAGGATCTGCGAGTAAGCAGAGAAACCGGCTACGATCATTTTTGGCTTGTGTTCAACCGCCAGGCGCTCGACTTCGTCGTAGTCGATCAGGCCGTTGGCGTCGATGCCGTACTGGATGGCGTTGTACAGCTTGCCGGAGGACGAAACGCTGGCGCCGTGGGTCAGGTGACCACCGTGGGCCAGGCTCATGCCCAGGATGGTGTCGCCAGCCGACAGAAGGGCCAGGTAAACGGCGCTGTTGGCTTGCGAACCGGCGTGCGGCTGAACGTTGGCGTAATCGGCGCCGAACAGTTCTTTTGCACGGTCGATGGCCAACTGCTCAACGACGTCGACGTACTCGCAACCACCGTAGTAGCGCTTGCCCGGGTAGCCTTCGGCGTACTTGTTGGTCAGAACCGAGCCTTGAGCCTCCATCACCGCTGGGCTGGTGTAGTTTTCCGAAGCGATCAGCTCGATGTGTTCTTCCTGGCGCTGAGCTTCTTGCTCCATGGCGGCAAAAAGATCGGCGTCGTACTTGGCAATAGTCAAATCACGGCTGAACATGGCGGTCCTCAAGGATCGGGGGCAGAAAAGGGGGGCATTCTAACCCAACGGGTTTTGGATGGCATATGAAACGACATCATGTCGCAGACAAGTGGGCTTCATGAAGGGATCAGCGGTGATCATGCAGGCCTCATCGCGGGCAAGCCCGCTCCCACAAGTTCTCGGGTGTACATAAAATGCGCGAACACTGAAGATCCACTGTGGGAGCGAGGTTGCTCGCGATAGGGTCATCAGCCTCTCAGCAGGACTTCAGTCGAGCATGAAGAGGGCATCATTGCTGAACTGTGCTTCAAAGCGGCTGGGTGGCATCGGCCGGCCGAACAGATAGCCCTGAACCTCATCGCAACCATGCTCGCGCAGGAAGTCGAGTTGCTCTTGGGTTTCCACGCCCTCGGCGATCACCGCCAGGTTCAGGCTGTGTGCCATGGCGATGATCGCCCGGGCAATTTGCGCATCCTGTTCACCGGACGGCAGGCCATCGACAAACGTGCGGTCGATTTTCAGAACGTCGATCGGGAACTGCTTGAGATAGTTGAGCGATGAGTAGCCGGTGCCGAAGTCATCGACCGCAATGCTCAGACCTAGGTTTTTCAACCCGGCGAGAATCTGCATCGCCTCGCTGACTTCGCGCATCAGGATACTTTCGGTCAGCTCCAGCTCCAGGCACGCCGGCGGCAGGCCGGTTTCCTTGAGGATGGTGGCGATCCGCGTGCCCAACTGGCCGTCGGAGAACTGCCGCGCCGAGATGTTCACCGATACTTTTGGCACGCGGACTTTCGTCTGGTGCCAGGTCTTGAGCTGGCGGCACGCTTCGCCGATGACCCAGTCGCCGACATCCACCACCAGGCCGAGCTCTTCGAGCACCGGAATGAAATCCCCCGGCGGCACCAGCCCGCGTCGTGGATGACTCCAGCGCAACAGGGCTTCGGCACCGGTCAAGCGTTTGCCGTCGCCGCTGAATTGCGGCTGGTAATACAGCACGAATTCGTTCTGTTCCAGGGCGTGTCGCAGATCACTTTCCAGCTCCAGGCGTTCCAGTGCGCTGGCGTTCATGTCCGCCTGATAAAACTGGAAGTTGTTCTTGCCGCGTTCCTTGGCGTGGTACATCGCCGTGTCGGCATTTTTCATCAATTGGCTGAGTTCATTGCCGTCCTGCGGGCTCAGGGCGATGCCGATACTGGCCGTGACGAAGAACTCGCGGCCCTCCAGTACAAAGGGTTTCACCAGGCTGGCCAGAATCTGTTCCGCCACATGGATCGCCCGGTTCAGCGCGATTTCGCGGTTGACCCGGGGTTGCAGCAGCAAGGTGAATTCGTCGCCACCCATGCGAGCCACGGTGTCGTCATCATCGACGCAGCCGAGCAGGCGCGTGGCCATTTCCTTGAGCATGCGGTCGCCGGCGGCGTGGCCGAGGGAATCGTTGATCGGCTTGAAACGGTCGAGGTCGAGGAACATCAGCACCACCCATGACTTCTGCCGGTCCGCCGATTGCAGCGCCGTGTGCAGGCGATCCTGGAACAGCGTGCGGTTGGGAAGATGAGTCAGGGCGTCGTAGTAGGCGAGGCGGTGAATCCGCTGTTCACTGGCCTTGCGCTCGCTGATGTCGCTGAAGAAGCACACATAACTGGCCAGGTCGCCTTCGTCGTCCAGCACCGCCGTGATTCCGACCCAGGCCGGGTAGTGCTCGCCGTTGCGGCGCTTGAGCCAGACTTCGCCTTCCCACGTACTGTTCTGATGCAGTTGCTTGAGCACGTAGCGCAGATGAGCGTCCTGCTGCTCGTCGACAGTCAGCATGTTCGGTAACTGGTCGAGCACTTGTTCCACGGCATAGCCGCTGACGCGACTGAACGCTTCGTTGGCCTGAACGATGTAACCGGCCGGGTCGGTGATCAGAATCGCCGAGGTCGAGTGTTCAAACACCGTGGCCGCCATGCGCAGGTCTTTCTCGGCGCGGCGTTGCTGGCTGATGTCACGACCGACCCCCAGCACGCCTTCAAACGCGCCGTGTTCGTCCCAGACCAGCACCAGTCGCAACTCGATGGGAATCTTGCGGCCATCGGCGCGCAGGCAATCGAACAGGAACAGTTGGGTCTGCACCTGGCTGCGCAACAGTGCCAGTTGCTCGGGTTTATCCAGCGCTTTGCTGACCCGGTCCATCAAGGTGAAGATGCCGGTCAGTTGTTGCGGGTTGGCGACGATCGATTGCCAGCCGTTCTGGAAGATCCACTCTGCGTCATAACCCAGCACGGCTTGCACCGAAGGGCTGACGTAGTTGAGCGACAGTTTGCTGTCGGTGGAGAAAATCACGTCGCTGATGCTTTCGGCGAGCATCCGGTAACGCTGTTCGCTGTCGCGCAACGATTCACTGGCTTCGATCTGATCGGTGATGTCCTTCGCCACCCCGATGATGCGCGTGACCTGATTGTGCTTGTCCCGTGCCAGGGCCTGTTCACGAATCTCGAACCGCCGCCATTTGCCATCGCGATGACGGAAGCGCAGTTGGCACTGCATCAATTGGCTGTAACCCGCCTGACGCTGGATCTGGCGCGAGCGATGGTAGAAATCGGCATCCTCGGGGTGCAGCAGGATTTCCCAGAAATACTCACCCATCTGATGCAGTTCGGTACGGTCGTATCCGAGGGTCTGGCCGAGGTGGTGGTTGCTGAAAATCATCCGCTGGCTGATTACGTCCTGCACGTACAGGTGATCCGGCACGGTGCGCACCACATCGGACCAGAATCCTTCGCGTTCCAGCAGTGACAGCTCGATCAGCTTGCGGCTGGTGATGTCGGTAATGCTCAGGATCACCGCTTTATAGTCGTTCTGATCGACCGGCAGGCGCAGGACCAGCCACAAGTGCTGATCGCGGTCGTTGGCACCCTGCAGTTTGATTTCCAGCTCAAGCTGTCGCTGCTGGTTAAACACCGCTTCGAGCACTTGATTGCCAATGGCCGTGCCGTTCTGTGCATTGCCGTCGATCAACAGGTTCCAGGCCTGCCCGCAAGCATTGACGTTGAGCAGTTGCAGGGCAACCTGGTTGACCTCGGTGATGCGCAACTCCTGAAGCAGTTGCCGGCGTTGTTCCGGGCGCTCAAGCCAGGCCTGCAATTGTTCGTTGCTCTGCAACTGCGCCTTGTCGAAAGCGCCCTTGAGCCCCGATACGTCGAGTACACAGAGTGCAACGCCGGTGCCTTCGAAAATGTCCTGGTAGCGTCGACGCCCCTCATTCAACTGGCGTTGGCGGCGGCGCATGTTCAGCAGCGCAATGAACGGTAGCAGCGAAAACGCCAGGCCCAGCAGGCATTTGCCAATGAACGCCGGCAGCAGCTCTTCGAGCACCCGTTGCCGATCGAACAACCCGCGCATTTGCCAGTCGCTGCTGCTCAACGGCACGGTCAGCACACTGCTGGCCAATTCATCCGGCGTCAGCACGGCTGGCGTGCTGGAGGGCACGGCATCATCGCGGCTGATGATCTGGCGATTAATGCGGTTTTCCACCAGCCACAGCGGACGGATGCCGGCCTCGCTCTGTTTGGTCAGCGTCGAGAAAAAGGTCGGTGTCAGGCGCAGGGCCCAATAGCCTCGGGAGCTGCCGCTGGCTTGATGCAGCAGTAGGTGCACCACCGAACCGTCATCGGCGTTGCTGAAGTAGTGGGCCTGGGCATGACTGCGCCGGACCAGATCACTCAGGTAGTCGGCGTCCTGACTGTCATCGGCGCTGTCGTTGAGGATTTTCCCGGAGGGGCTGAGCAACGCCAGGCTGCGTAGTTCCGGTAATGACTGTTGCAGCTTGCGCAGTAACGCCCGCTGTTCGTCGGCGCTTTGCGGTTGTTCGACGATCGGTAGCAGGTTGAGGGCGATTTGCGCGTTGAGCGCCATGTTCAGGCTGACTTGCGCGGCCAGGTCGGCGGTGTAATCGATGGTGTATTGGCGCTGGTGTTTCTGGGTTTCGCGAAGTTGATCCAGCAACTGCCAGAACAGCAGGGCGAGCAGCAACAGAACGAGTGTCGCCAGCGCGCCTTTCAGGGTTCCGCGCAGGGGCGAGCCGGTCGCAGGACTGGGAGCGCTCACGGAAGCTTGCGGAGTGGCATTAGACAAACTGGAATCCTGCGGTTTGACTGGACTGGCGCGACGTGCACTATAAGCCTGACGCCCGAAGGGCGGCTAGCATGCCTTGAGTTGTGGCTAAGTGCCAGCCCCTGTCGGCTGGACTGCCTTCCGTCAATCAGGTAGCTTTGCCGGTTACGCGGGAGCGTTCCAGCTCCTAGACTCAGACTTTTTCAGCGTGCACGTATTGATCGCCATCAATCGGACGACGCGCACAGTCTGGCCAGGCTTCGCCTGCGCTCCAATCATTCATCTGTCACTGACCCAAGGTTCTCCATGGCTCAATACGTCTTCACCATGCATCGGCTGGGCAAAGTGGTTCCGCCGAAGCGGGAAATCCTGAAAAACATTTCTCTGTCGTTCTTCCCTGGCGCCAAGATCGGCGTACTCGGCCTCAACGGTTCGGGTAAGTCCACGTTGCTGAAAATCATGGCCGGCGTCGACACCGAGTTCGAAGGCGAAGCCCGTCCGATGCCGGAACTGAACATCGGCTACCTGCCACAGGAACCGATCCTGGACCCGACCAAAACCGTGCGTGAAGTGGTTGAGGAAGCGGTCAGCGTGATCAAGAACGCCCAGGCGCGCCTGGACGAGGTCTACGCGGCTTACGCTGAAGAAGATGCCGACTTCGACAAGCTGGCGGCTGAACAGGCCAAGCTCGAAGCCATTCTGCAGGCCAGCGACGGTCACAACCTTGAGCGTCAACTGGAAGTCGCCGCCGATGCGCTGCGCCTGCCAGCATGGGACGCGAAAGTCGAATTCCTGTCCGGTGGTGAAAAGCGTCGCGTGGCCCTGTGCCGCCTGCTGCTGTCCGCTCCGGACATGCTGCTGCTCGACGAACCAACCAACCACCTGGACGCCGATTCCGTCGCCTGGCTGGAGCACTTCCTGCACGATTTCCCGGGTACCGTGGTTGCGATCACGCACGACCGGTACTTCCTGGACAACGTCGCCGGCTGGATCCTCGAACTCGACCGCGGTGCCGGCATCCCGTACGAAGGCAACTATTCGGGTTGGCTTGAAGCCAAGTCCAATCGTCTGGCTGCCGAATCCAAGCAGCAGTCGGCCCACGAAAAAGCCATGAAGGAAGAACTGGAGTGGGTGCGCCAAGGCGCCAAGGCCCGCCAGTCCAAATCCAAGGCTCGTCTGCAACGCTTCGAAGAAATGCAATCGCAGGAATTCCAGAAGCGCAGCGAAACCAACGAGATCTACATCCCGGCCGGTCCGCGCCTGGGCGACAAGGTCATCGAATTCAAGAACGTTTCCAAGGGCTACGGCGATCGCGTGTTGATCGACAACCTGTCGTTCTCCATGCCTAAAGGCGCCATCGTTGGCGTGATCGGCGGTAACGGTGCCGGTAAATCGACCCTGTTCCGCATGCTGATGGGCAAGGAAACGCCGGACTCGGGCAGCATCGAAGTCGGCGAAACCGTGCAACTGGCGTGCGTCGATCAGAGCCGCGAAGACCTGGACGGCAGCAAGACTGTGTTCCAGCAAATCTCCGACGGTTCGGATCAGATCCGCATCGGCAACTACGAGATCCCGTCGCGCACCTACGTCGGTCGCTTCAACTTCAAGGGCGGCGATCAGCAGAAGTTCGTCAAGGACCTGTCCGGTGGTGAGCGCGGTCGCTTGCACCTGGCCCTGACCCTGAAGGAGGGCGGCAACGTCCTGCTGCTCGACGAACCGTCCAACGACCTCGACGTTGAAACCCTGCGTTCCCTGGAAGAAGCACTGCTGGACTTCCCGGGCGCCGCCATTGTGATCTCTCACGATCGATGGTTCCTTGACCGCGTCGCGACGCACATCCTGGCGTACGAAGACGACTCGCAAGCGGTGTTCTTCGAAGGCAACTACACCGAATACGAAGCCGACCGCAAAAAGCGTCTCGGCGAAGCAGCTGCCCAGCCGCATCGTGTACGGCACAAAAAACTGGCCTGATACCGGATCGGTTGCATGAAAAACGGAGCCTTCGGGGCTCCGTTTTTTTATGCGTTTTTCAGTGGGATCGCGGTGAATTCATCGCAGGAAAGCCCGCTCCCACGGGAATGTGGATTGCCCGGGATACGCAAAGCTTCACGGACACTGTGGGAGCGGGCTTGCCCGCGAAGACGGTGTACCTGATGGTGCAAGACTTGAGTTGTGAATCCCCATTCAGGTGCAAAAAAGCTAAAAAACCAGATTAATTTATATCCTGTGCACCATTTAATTTCATAAATGCGACGTTATGCGCTGTTCTCGTGCATGAATCGTTTGTTACAGTCCGGCTCAATCTCCTCCAACGACAATAAATTTGCCGAGACTTTTCCATGATCGAATCCGTCGAATCCTTCCTTGCGCGCCTGAAAAAACGCGACCCGGATCAACCCGAGTTTCACCAAGCGGTTGAAGAGGTCTTGCGTAGCCTGTGGCCGTTTCTCGAAGCCAATCCACACTATCTGACCTCCGGCATTCTGGAGCGTATTTGTGAGCCGGAGCGGGCGGTTGTTTTTCGGGTTTCCTGGGTCGACGATCAGGGCAAGGTGCAGGTCAATCGCGGGTTCCGCATCCAGATGAACAGCGCGATCGGCCCCTACAAGGGTGGCTTGCGCTTCCATCCCTCGGTGAATCTGGGCGTGCTGAAGTTCCTCGCGTTCGAGCAGACGTTCAAAAACTCCCTGACTTCACTGCCAATGGGCGGTGGCAAGGGCGGTTCGGACTTCGACCCTAAGGGCAAAAGCGACGCCGAAGTCATGCGCTTCTGCCAGGCGTTCATGAGCGAGTTGTACCGCCACATCGGTGCCGATGTGGATGTGCCGGCCGGTGACATTGGTGTTGGCGCCCGGGAGATCGGCTTCCTGTTCGGCCAGTACAAGCGCCTGAGTAACCAGTTCACCAGCGTGCTGACCGGTAAAGGCCCGAGCTATGGCGGCAGTCTGATTCGCCCGGAAGCCACCGGTTTTGGTTGTGTCTACTTCGCCGAAGAGATGCTCAAGCGTCGCGGATTGACGGTCGAGGGCAAACGCGTGGCGATCTCCGGCTCCGGCAACGTCGCGCAATACGCTGCACGCAAGGTGATGGACCTTGGGGGCAAGGTTATTTCGCTGTCTGATTCCGAAGGCACGCTGTACTGCGAAAGCGGTTTGACCGAAGAGCAGTGGCTGGCCGTGCTGGAGCTGAAAAACGTCCAGCGCGGTCGTATCCGCGAACTGGCCAGCCGTTTTGGTCTGGAATTCCGTGGCGGCGAACTCCCGTGGTCCCTGAGCTGCGACATCGCACTGCCGTGCGCGACACAAAACGAGCTCGATGCCGAGGCCGCTCGCACCTTGCTGCGCAACGGCTGCATGTGCGTGGCGGAAGGCGCGAACATGCCGACGACCCTTGAGGCCGTGGACGTGTTCATTGAAGCAGACATTTTGTTCGCGCCAGGCAAGGCGTCGAATGCCGGCGGCGTTGCCGTGAGCGGGCTGGAAATGTCGCAGAACGCCATGCGCCTGTTGTGGACCGGCGGTGAAGTGGACAACAAGCTCCACGCGATCATGCAGTCGATCCATCACGCCTGCGTGCATTACGGCGAAGAGAACGGGCGGGTCAATTACGTAAAAGGTGCGAACATCGCCGGCTTCGTTAAAGTCGCCGACGCCATGCTCGCCCAAGGCGTGGTTTAAGCCGGTTCGATGCGGATAACTTCAATCAATTGATCTCCGGCGGGGCGTTGCCACAGCACTTCAGCTTGCAGTGGTGCACCCAGCAACGCGCGCCCCAGTGGCGAGTCCCAATTGATCAGGCCATGCGCGGCATCGGCCTGATCCTCGCCGACCAATTGCACACGGTGTTCGGTGTCGTGTTCGTCGGCGTAAGTGACCCAACTGCCGATCTGCACTTTTACCGTCGAGGTGGCGGGCTGCACGACTTGAGCGCTGCTCAGGCGTTGTTTGAAGTAGCGCAGGTCCCGTTCCAGATCTGCCACGCGCTGTTTGTCGGCCTGTTCGCCCTTGGCGGACTGCTCGGCATGCAGGGCTTGCAGTACAGCGACCTTGCCCTGTAACAGGCTCAAGCCTTGGGGCGTGACGTAATTGGGCTGCGCACTGACCTGCCGTTCGACCGGCTGATCGGCTTGCGCGGCAGCGTTATCTTCGTTGACGAATGCGCGGCTCATGGTGATCTCCCGTTATAGGGTTTGGGCCATGGTTGCAGGCTTTTGGTTTCGGTGGATGTCTGCGTACGACTCATTGCGAGCGATGGGCGCGGACGAGGCTGTTCAATGGGCTATCAATCAGTATTGATGATGAATGGTAAATCGCTATCGCGGGCGAGCCCGCTCTCACAGGGATTTACGTCAATAGTGATACCACTTCACCTCTAGCATCACTTCATTCTCGGGTGTGGCGAGGTGACTGAAGTCGCGCTGGGCGCTCAGGCGCAGGCCCAGGTTACGCGACAGTTCCCACTGCTGATTCAGGCTGATGTTTCGGCGCACTTCGCCATTGGTGAAGAAGTCGCCTTTGGTCTCCAGGCTGAAATTGCCCAGCGGGTTGTTCCACAGTACACCGGTGTTGAAGCCCGCCGCCGGGGCGATGAAAGCGGCGAAGTCGTTATTGTGTTCAACGCGCACGGTGCCCAAGGCAAAGCCGAGCAGGTCGTCACCCAGTTGCCAGGTGCCGCCGCCACCGCCATTGACGTGGCTGACCAGGGTTTCGTCGTCATGCTTGCCCGGCACGCGCTCCAGACCGCCGGTCACCTGCCACGACAGCGGTTGCAGCAGCTCGTTGCGCGGGGTCAGTGAGCGAATCGTTGCCAGGTCTAGCTGCTGAAACTGCCATTGATTGCCTTCGTACTGGCGCAGTTTCATTTGCAGGATTTCGATCTGTGCGCCGAGCGGGAAGCTTTCGGCGTTGTCGTTGAGATCGTGATAGGCCATGCGCAGGCCGTACTCGCCAAATGCTTTATCGCCCCGGGTGCCGATGCCGGCCTGCCAGGTGCGCGATTCATGGCCGTCCTCGGGCAGGCCGGGTCGCGGGATATCCAGCTCCGGCGCGGGGTTCTGGTTGATCGCCCGCAGCAGTTCGAAACTGCGTTGCGCTCGCGCCGGGTCGCGTTCCTGGCCGTTGGCGCGGTAGCGTTCCAAGCGATAAGCGGCGTCGATGATCAGCGCCTGGCGGTCTTTGGGTTGAGCCTTGAAGGCGGGGGCCTGCAACTGTTTCTGATCCGCGCTGACGTTCAGCACCCATTGCTGTTCATCAGCGTTCAGCGGTTCGGCGCGACTCAACAATTCACGCTCGCGCGACGGTCGATACGTTATCGACTCGACTAGCCCGGCTTCCTTGACCGCTTTGACGGTGTCGGTGGGGATGGCGGTCAGCGGGAATTGCTCGGTCAGGCGCAGGCTCGGTCGTGCCACCTGAAGCAATTCGAGCAGGCGGTAGGAGCAGTTTTCGTCGAAAAAGAAGTAGTCGAACTTGATCTGCTTCAGCTCCCAGACGTGCTCGACCATGCGTGCGGTTTCGGGCTGGGTCAGGTTCAGTCGGTATTCCCACAAATCACGGTTCTCGAGACTGCGGTATTCCGAGAGTTTTTCCTGATACGGCACCAGTGCGAACAACCCGGGATAACCGCCCATCAAGCCTTTCCAGGCGTAAAGGATGCTGTTGTCTGACCCTTCGATGTAGGCGCCAAAATTGATGGCGTAACTGAGCAGGGCGGTGTGGTCGCTTTGCACGTCTTTCTGGTCGATGCGCAGCAGCGTATGACCGAACATAGATGACGGACTGTTCAAGTAGGCCGCCGGGAAAATCATCACCGCGCTGTCGGGCGAGACGTCCTTGAACCACTGCTTGAACTCGGCACAGTCCAGTGTCGGCAGGTCGGTCAGCTTGAGCTGGGCCTTCAACCAGCGGGTGCGGGCCGGGTAAACGCATTGGGCATGTCGTTCGCCGGCACTGGCCGGGGCGTACAGCGCTTGCACGGTCGCGGCCAGTTCATGGTCGGGATGTTCGTTGCCATCAGGCGCAAGAAAGAACTTCTGGTCGCTGACATAGCTGCGCCAGCCGCCGAGCTTGGCGGTTTCGTAGTGGCCCAGGGAAATCCAGAAGGGGTCGTTGGCCAGTTGCTGCAAACGTTGATTGTCGAGGTGTGGCGCGGCGGACAGCGGGGCACAGACACAGAGCGCCAGCCAGGCAAGGCGTTTGAGCATAGTGAGCAACTTAAAGTCGAAAAAAACAAAGACCCAAAGAGGGGCGGGCCAAAAAATAAATCCGCTCCCCGAAAGGAGCGGGCGGTTCGAGCTTAAGCTTGAGTGGCGTACTTGGCCAGACGCGGATCGCTCTTCAGAACGGCCAGGGTGTTGGTATGCACGTCTTCAGCGGTCACGTCAGCCTTGCTGAAAATTTGCTGGAAGTGTTCGTGAGTCACCGCAGCGAAATGTGCACGGTCTTCCGGCGCCACGCCCAGTACCACGGCGTAAGTGGTTAGCGCTTCGCCCTGACCTTTAGCCATGTCTTCGGACAGCTCGTTCATCATGCCATTCATGGCAATCCAGGATTTACCGCCGTAGGTCAGCGATGCATTCGTGGCGCAACCGTTGGTACCGGAGGTCATGCCGAAGGTCGCGTTGCCGGAGGTGCCGTTGGTGGTGGAGGCCATGAAGTGAGCCGGGGTGCCACGCTGACCTTCGAACAGCATGTTGCCCCAACCGCAATCCGGGCCGCCTGGCGCCTGTGCCATGGCATTGATGGATACAGCGGTGAAGAGAGTACCGAGAAGAATCCGTTTCATAGCTATGTTCTCTTTGTGTGCATACCGATGGACTAGGGGGTTCTGGCCCATTCTGGCGCCAGTGGGCCGGTTATTTATCCAGCCGCGCAGTTTGGAGTTTAGGCACGATCCGGGGGTTCCGTGTTTTTTTGCAAAACATTCGCTGAAATCATGGATTTAGCCCCGGTCCACCTGGGGATGGCGGCTTGCCGATGCTTTGGCTTGAGGTGCGCCTTGCAAGTGAGGTATGGGCAGCGCCAGAATGCCGCTATCTGCCCCGCCTGATTGTTAAGGAAGCCCGATGCCTGATCCTGTTGCTGCCAGCTTGCGTCTAGCGCCTGAAGCGCTGACCCGTCCGTTTTCCGCTGAACAGTTCAGCTTCTCTACCACCAATGATCTGGAGCCCTTTCGCGGTGTGCTTGGCCAGGAACGTGCGGTTGAAGCCTTGCAGTTCGGTGTGGCCATGCCACGCCCTGGTTACAACGTCTTTGTCATGGGTGAGCCCGGTACCGGCCGGTTTTCTTTCGTCAAACGCTACCTGAAGGCCGAAGGCAAACGCCTGAAGACCCCGGCGGACTGGGTCTACGTCAACAATTTTGATGAACCGCGCGAGCCGCGCGCCCTGGAATTGCCGTCGGGCACCGCGGGTGCTTTCATCGGCGACATCAACGGCTTGATCGATAACTTGCTGGCGACCTTTCCGGCGGTGTTCGAACACCCGTCCTACCAGCAGAAGAAAAGCGCCATCGACCGCGCCTTCAACCAGCGCTATGACAAGGCTCTGGATGTCATCGAGCGCCTGGCCCTGGAAAAAGAAGTCGCCCTGTATCGCGACGCCAGCAACATCGCGTTTACCCCGATGAGTGAAGGCAAGGCGCTGGATGAAGCGGAATTCGCCCAGTTGCCGGAAGCCGATCGCGAACGTTTCCACGAAGATATTTCCGGTCTGGAAGAGCGTCTGAACGAGGAACTCGCCAGCCTGCCGCAATGGAAGCGTGAGTCGAGCAATCAACTGCGCCACCTCAACGAAGAAACCATCACCCTGGCCTTGCAGCCGCTGCTGTCACCTCTTTCGGAGAAGTACGCAGAAAACGCGGCGGTGTGCGGTTACCTGCAAGCGATGCAGGTTTATTTGCTGAAAACGGTTGTCGAGCAACTGGTCGACGACAGCAAAACCGACGCCATTGCCCGCAAGTTGCTGGAAGAGCAGTACGCGCCAAGCCTGGTGGTCGGGCATTCGGCCAGCGGCGGTGCGCCGGTGGTGTTCGAGCCGCACCCGACGTACGAAAACCTGTTTGGCCGTATTGAATACAGTACCGACCAAGGCGCGTTGTACACGACCTATCGGCAGCTGCGTCCGGGTGCCTTGCACCGGGCCAACGGCGGCTTCCTGATTCTTGAAGCGGAAAAAATGCTCAGCGAGCCGTTCGTGTGGGATGCGCTCAAGCGCGCCCTGCAATCGCGCAAGCTGAAAATGGAATCGCCGTTGGGTGAGCTGGGTCGACTGGCCACCGTGACCCTGACGCCGCAACACATTCCGTTGGCGGTCAAAGTCGTCATCATCGGTGCCCGCCAGCTGTATTACACGCTGCAAGACCTCGATCCGGACTTCCAGGAGATGTTCCGCGTCCTAGTGGACTTCGACGAAGACATCCCGATGGTCGACGAGAGCCTGGAGCAGTTTGCCCAGTTGCTCAAAACCCGCACTTCCGAAGAAGGCATGGCGCCGTTGACGGCCGATGCGGTGGCGCGTCTGGCCACGTACAGTGCACGCCTGGCCGAGCATCAGGGGCGCTTGTCGGCGCGTATCGGTGATCTGTTCCAACTGGTCAGCGAGGCGGACTTCATTCGTCACCTGGCCGGCGATGAAATGACCGACGCCGGTCACATCGAGCGTGCGCTCAAGGCCAAGGCCACGCGTACCGGGCGCGTTTCAGCTCGGATTCTCGACGACATGCTGGCCGGTATCATCCTGATCGACACCGATGGCGCGGCGGTCGGCAAGTGCAACGGGCTGACGGTGCTGGAAGTCGGCGACTCGGCCTTCGGTGTGCCCGCGCGGATTTCCGCCACGGTGTATCCAGGTGGCAGTGGCATCGTCGACATCGAGCGCGAAGTTAACCTCGGCCAGCCGATTCACTCAAAAGGCGTGATGATCCTCACCGGGTATCTGGGCAGTCGTTACGCCCAGGAGTTCCCGCTGGCCATTTCCGCGAGCATCGCCCTGGAACAGTCCTACGGGTATGTCGATGGTGACAGTGCGTCGCTGGGCGAGGCGTGCACGCTGATTTCGGCCTTGTCGAAAACACCGCTCAAGCAGTGCTTTGCGATCACCGGGTCCATCAACCAGTTCGGCGAAGTGCAGGCCGTGGGCGGGGTCAACGAGAAGATCGAAGGTTTCTTCCGGCTTTGCGAAGCGCGCGGGCTGACCGGCCATCAAGGGGCGATCATTCCGCAGGCGAACGTTGCCACGCTGATGCTCGATGAGAAAGTGCTGACCGCCGTGCGCGCGGGGCAGTTCCATGTCTATGCGGTGCGTCAGGCGGACGAAGCCTTGAGCCTGTTGGTGGGCGAACCGGCAGGTGCGCCGGATGAAAATGGCGAATTCCCTGAAGGCAGCGTCAATGCGCGGGTGGTGGAGCGTCTGCGGGTGATTGCCGAGATGATCAGCGAGGAAGACCTCAAGGAAGCCGAGAAAGAGATGGCGCAGGAGGCGTTGGCCGAAACAAAACCAGCGTGACGCGGTTTTGAGCTGAGTTCATACACCTCCTGTGGGAGCCGAGCTTGCTCGCGATGAGGCACTGACATTCAACATCTTTGTTGGTTGAAAGTCCGCTATCGCGAGCAAGCTCGGCTCCCACAATTTTTTGTGGTGTAGGCCGAAAGTGCCATCACTCTGGCGTCAATCTTCACACAATGACCATTCGGCGCCTTCTGGTCTCGCCTGGCGTGCTAGTCAAACTTTTCTTCTATTCTCTGGTTCAGGGATATCGACAGTAATCACAGGATCGAGACAGCCTTCCCGTGGGGGCTGAATACCGGATCTACCGAGGGTCGCCGCCATGTCGCGCAACCTCTGCCTTACCCGTCAATGCCTGGGTCTTGTCACCCGTATCGAATGTGCTATCCGCCCTCTGGCGGGAGATACGGGCATGTGGACCCTGCTCTTCGCCGCCGGAATGGCTGGCGAGCAACCCTCGGCCATCAAGGCGCAAGGCCCGTTTCATGGCCCTTTCGTGGCTGAATCCATCCTCGACACCATTGTTGAAAGCCTGACCCTGCACGGCTACGAACTGGCCGACGATCCACAAATCTGGTGCCTGCACCTGCAAGCCCAACTGCGGGAAATCAATGGTGGCCGTTGCCGCAATCTCGGCGGGTTCGAGTATCGGCCCGATCACTGAGCGGCTTATTGATCAAGCTGGCTCATATCAGCCTTGGCCAGTTTGACTTCGAAACCGTACTGCACGGTGGCGAGGTCGGTTCGCTGATAACTTTCCAGTTGTGTGGGCTGGCCATAGAAGTAGTGCACGTCGAATAACGCCGGGCCATCGGTACTGGCGTCGTGCGTGACCGCAAGAATCTCCTTCAGGTAGTTCCCACTGTCATCCTTGGCGAAAAATCGCCAGTCCTGCGCAGGAAACAACTTCACATCCACCATCAGCGCATTGCCTTTGAGCTCCAGGCCCTTGGGTAATTTGCGGGTGTCGAGCGTCTGTTTGTCGACGGTGGCCAGAAACAACGGCATGGAGCCCACTGCGAAGGCCGGTGTTTGCGCAAACAGGTTCAGGTCATAGGTGATCGTGCCGCGCAGAGGGTCGACCTGGTAAGCCTCTGGCGGCAGTTCGATCGGTTCATCGCGTTTGCCGTTACTGTCCGCGGTAAAAAAACTGACCGGGCTATCGCCGGGGCTGAAAGAGTTGCCAAGCAATTCGTCATTGAAGCTTCTGGGGTGAGTGAACTCGATACGCGCTGCGCTCGGGTCTTCCACCGACTGATTGACGTTGATGCTTTTTTTCAGCTGTTCCTCACTCAGTGTCGCGCCCTTGAGCCAGTTCGGCACCTGATCGTCGTACACCACCACCGGCAAGGTCAGCGGCTGAATGGTTTTTGCCGTGGTATGCGAGTCGAAGCTCAGTACCGTCAGCTTCAGGTCCTTGCGGGTTACGGTGACGCTCGAGAAGTCCAGCAGGCTGACTTCAAGGGTCTCGATCGGCCCGTTGAAATACACCTTGGAATAGTGCCGGCCCTGCTGCTTCTCGAACGTGCGCTGTTCTTCATCGAGCTGATGTTCGAACGCCTCGCTCCAGGCCTTTTGTTGCTGCATTTTCGCCAGTTGTTTTTGATAGAAGGCAATTTGCGTGGCGGTTTCGTTGATCGAGCCGGCCCGCGAGAGAAATTGCCCGGTGGTGTCTTTGGCCTGGACAATCAGGGGGTTCAGCGGCGTTTCACCGACTTCGGGGGCCACTGGCGCGCTGTTGGTGTATTCGATCTCGGCGTAGTTCTTTTCAAGCTTCAACAGGGTCACGCTGAGGTTGTCGTTGGTGCGGGTCTGGCCAACGTCCTTTTTGCTCAGGTCGAAGTTATAGAGCCGGTGCGGTGCGATCACTTCGACTTTGCCTTGCAGGCTCACCGGTTGCGGCTGGTTTTTTTTGTCGACATCCAGGCCTTCGATGAAAGGGTAAGTCACCGTCAGGTCATCGGGGTTGGTCAGGTTGGAACTCGACGGGCTGAGTTGAATGCCGGGATCGGTTTCCGACCATTCGGGCTGGAAGGGGATGACTCGTTTGTTGCTCAGTGTCACCGACTGCCATTCCAGGCCATGGGGGAACAGGAACGCTGCCGGAATACTGAAATTGAAGGGGAACACCGGTTGCAGGTCGGTCAGGTAATCGGAGCTGGAATCCTTGTGCAGCACAAACAGGCCATTGATGTAGGTGTCGACCAGAGCCTGGGGCGTGGGGTAGTGCTTGAGCACGGCGAGGGCATCTTCGCCGTATTCGGTTTCCACCGGTTTGCTGTCGAGTTTGAGCTGCGCACGTTCAAGCAGCAGGAGTGAACCGCCGAGTTCGGAGACCGCGTCCTTGAGTTTCGGGTCCTGGATCTGATCCAGTGACTGCTCGAACTGCGCGGTTTTTTCCTCGAGGCTGACCTGATGCTTATCCTCGCCGGGCGAGCAGCCGCTCATCAGCAGAATCAGGCAGATACCGGCACTCGATAAAGGCAATCGCACATCCATTTTCCAGTCTTCCTGTCCGATGTCGCTGAGCGGTCAATAGTCTGGACACTAGCAGAAAAACTTTGTGACACACGCGCAGGTGGCGGATTTCTCGACGGTTTCTGGCTGCTTCTGGGTATAGACAGGTGGCTGATATACTCGCCGCCATTTCCAACCCTGTGTGAGATTCAATGGAACGCTTTATCGAAAACGCAATGTACGCCTCCCGCTGGCTGCTGGCGCCAATCTACTTCGGACTGTCCCTCGGGCTACTGGCTCTGGCGCTGAAGTTCTTTCAGGAAGTTTTCCACGTTATCCCTAACGTATTCTCGATGGCGGAGTCGGATCTGATCCTGGTGCTGCTGTCGCTGATCGACATGGCGCTGGTGGGCGGTTTGCTGGTGATGGTGATGATTTCCGGTTACGAGAACTTCGTCTCTGAACTGGACATCGACGAACACAAGGAAAAGCTCAACTGGCTGGGCACCATGGATTCATCTTCACTGAAGATGAAAGTGGCGGCTTCTATCGTGGCGATTTCCTCTATCCACCTGCTGCGGATCTTCATGGATGCCAAGAACGTCGATCCCGAGCATTTGAAGTGGTACGTGATCATTCACATGACGTTCGTGATATCGGCGTTCGCCATGGGCTACCTGGACAAGCTGACCAAGCACTGATTAGCCCAACCCCTGTAGGAGCATGGCTTGCCTGCGATGGCTACACCTCGGTCTGACGATAAACAGCGGTGATGCCATCGCGGGCAAGCCATGCTCCTACAAGGGTTATTCGGTCGAACCGGACGGGCGGTGTCGTTTCTGGCTTGTACTTTGATGCGCCGAAGCCTATCCCTGTAAGTAGTCTCGGCTCGTCACTGTAGGGGTGCATCCATGAACCTTGTTGAATTACGTGCTTATGCCATCGCAGGGAAAATCGATGAGCTGAACCTGATCTCCATGGAAGGCGGGATCTACTTGCTGGAAGCACGCATGCATGGCGCAGCGTATCCCTTGAGTGATGCCCATGACCAAATGTTCAATCTACGTTCGGTCGAGCATGCGCGTCAGATACTCCATGACTTCCCCACATTGCCATTCAACCTTGTGCATACCCTGGTTCATGATGAAATGTGCGGGCTTGTTTCCAATGCAGAGGAAAACCTGAAGGTGCAACTCGCCTTCCAGAGCGCATGGCACCACTGAGGTCCTAATCAACGCTACGGCATCTGTGCTAGTCTGCTGGCCCTTTTGGTTCCGGGCGCTCCGGGACGCGCTGTGCACGCACGGCAAGTTCCCGAGCCGTCCGCACAGCGGAGCAGTGTCATGTCCGAAGTAAATCTGTCCACCGACGAAACCCGCGTCAGCTACGGTATTGGCCGTCAGCTGGGCGACCAACTGCGCGACAACCCGCCACCGGGCGTTAGCCTGGACGCAATCCTGGCTGGCCTGACCGATGCCTTCGCCGGCAAGGAAAGCCGTGTTGGCCAGGAAGAAATGTCCGCGAGCTTCAAGGTGATCCGCGAAATCATGCAGGCCGAAGCGGCTGCCAAAGCTGAAGCGGCTGCTGGCGAAGGCCTGGCTTTCCTGGCTGAAAACGCCAAGCGTGATGGCATCACCACCCTGGCTTCCGGCCTGCAATTCGAAGTATTGACTGCCGGTGAAGGCGCCAAGCCAACCCGTGAAGATCAAGTGCGTACTCACTACCACGGCACCCTGATCGACGGCACTGTGTTCGACAGCTCCTACGAGCGCGGCCAGCCTGCAGAGTTCCCGGTTGGCGGCGTGATCGCTGGCTGGACCGAAGCCCTGCAACTGATGAACGCCGGTAGCAAATGGCGTCTGTACGTGCCGAGCGAACTGGCTTACGGCGCTCAAGGCGTTGGCAGCATTCCGCCGCACAGCGTACTGGTATTCGACGTCGAACTGCTCGACGTTCTGTAATCCCCCCTGTAGGAGCATGGCTTGCCCGCGATGGCATCAACTCGTTTTCAAGGCGAAACCAAATCGTCTGTATCGCGAGCAAGCTTTGCTCCTACAAGGATTTTCGGACTTTTTCATATCTCGATCCTGTGGTGCAGTTCACTGCTGGGGCGCAACGCCCGGGCATAGCAGAACAGAAACAGATTACGCACCAGTTCCTTGAGCACCAGTGGCTCGCTGGAACTCAGGCCATTGACGTCCAGGTCACCCTGATCCTGCAGTTCATTCAGCGCTTCTTCTTCAAGTACCGCGCAGACTTCCCCGGTTTCCCGATGCAGGATCCTGAGGTAAGGGTGTGGGCGGTCGAGCCAGGCATCGATTAAGTAAGTCATGAATCTCATCTCCATTGATGGGTTTCAATGAGAATAATTCTTATTCATCAAATAGCAAGGGCCTATTGGCGGATCGGGATTTTTTCTGGGTAAAGACTGCGCAAGGTCAAGCGGCTGGCGTTTGGCTATGTCTCGTGTTTGCGGATTGAAACGGGGAGGGCGAAGCACCATCCCACGCAGGGCGCGGGATGGAATACAGCAGGTTCAGACTTTTCTGACGAACTCGGATTTGAGCTTCATCGGGCCGATGCCGTCGATCTTGCAGTCGATGTCGTGGTCGCCATCACACAGGCGGATGTTCTTGACCTTGGTGCCGACCTTGACCACCAGCGACGTGCCTTTGACCTTGAGGTCCTTGATCACGGTGATGGTGTCGCCGTCCTGCAGGACGTTGCCGACCGAATCCTTTTTCACCGTGTCATCGGACGCCACGTCAGCTTCACCGCTGGCAGACCATTCGTGCGCGCACTCGGGGCAGATCAGCTGTGCGCCGTCTTCATAGGTGTATTCGGAATTGCATTTTGGGCAGGGTGGCAACGTGCTCACTAAAGCTCCTTGGATTCAGGATCGCTAAAAAGCGCACATTATATAGGGTTTTTGGCGGATGGTGGGGCAGCGCGATCTTTGTAGGAGCCGGGCTTGCCCGCGATGGCATCACCACGGTTTATCGTTAGACCGGGTTGATGCCATCGCTGGCAAGCCAGGCTCCTACAGGAGCCGGGTTCTAACAGGTGGGATCAGTGCGTGCGGGCGACCGCAAATTCGCTCAATTCGACCAGTGCATCGCGGTATTCGCTGGCAGGCAGTGCGTCGAGGCACTTGATAGCCCGGGCCACGTAATCACGAGCCAGTTGCGCGGTATATTCCAGCGAACCAGACGCTTCTACCGCTTCGCGGATGCTTTCCAGGTCTTCGATGCCGCCTTTCTGGATCGCCTTGCGCACCAGCGCAGCTTGCTCTGGCGTGCCTTCGCGCATGGTGAAGATCAGCGGCAGGGTTGGCTTGCCTTCGGCCAGATCGTCACCGACGTTCTTGCCCAGGGTTTCGGCATCGCCCTTGTAGTCCAGCAGGTCGTCCACCAGCTGGAAAGCCACGCCCAGGTGGTCGCCAAAGGTGCGCAGTGCTTCAGCCTGTTCCGACGTGGCTTCGCAAAGAGCGGCGGCGCTGTGGGTCGACGCTTCGAAGAGCATCGCGGTCTTGCCGCGGATGACTTCCATGTAGGTTTCTTCAGTGGTGCTGGCGTCACGGACCTTCGACAGCTGCAACACTTCGCCTTCGGCGATGATGCGGGTCGCTTGCGAAAGGATCTTCATGACCGGCATGGAGCCCAGTTCGACCATCATTTCGAAGGAACGCGAGTAGAGGAAGTCGCCAACCAGCACGCTCGGTGCGTTGCCCCACATGGCGTTTGCCGTCGAGCGGCCACGGCGCATGCCTGACATGTCGACCACGTCGTCGTGCAGCAGGGTCGCGGTGTGCAGGAATTCGATGGTTGCCGCCAGCAGGCGCAGGTCATCGCCTTCACGGCCCAGCGCCTTGCCACACAGCAACACTAATAAAGGACGAAGGCGTTTACCGCCAGCCGAGGTAATGTAATCGCCGATTTTCGATACCAGCGGCACTCGGGAAGTCAGCTGCTTCTTGATGATGCCGTCGACGGCGCTAAAATCGTCCGCCACCGCGCGGTAGAAAGCTTGGGGTTGCATCAGCGACAGTTGCTCCAGAAGGGTTGCGCGGCATGCTAGGACCCACGTCGGCGGGTGTCAAGGCACGATAGACGGCCTCTTGCATCGCTCCGGCAGCTTGCGTACAATCGCGCACCCTGAACTTCCTGGGCAGCACCTGCCTTACGCAATTGCAAACAGGCCTTCCAGCCCTATGCAGCCATGCCAGCCAATACCTCTTCTTATAAAGAGCTGGGTGAGCAGGATTATCGG
Source organism: Pseudomonas sp. C9 (assembly GCF_002000165.1). Classification (NCBI taxonomy): domain Bacteria; kingdom Pseudomonadati; phylum Pseudomonadota; class Gammaproteobacteria; order Pseudomonadales; family Pseudomonadaceae; genus Pseudomonas; species Pseudomonas sp. C9. The sequence continues at coordinate 3,462,588 of NZ_MPAK01000001.1, forward strand.
AGAAATACCATGTCGTACGCAGTAATTGTTACTGGTGGCAAGCAATACAAGGTCGCCCCAGGTGAATACCTGAAGATCGAAAAACTGGAAATCGCTACCGGCGAATCCGTTACTTTTGATCGCGTTCTGTTGGTCGCCAATGGCGATGACGTGAACATCGGCGCTCCAGTTGTTGCTGGCGCTACCGTTGTGGCTGAAGTGATCTCCCAAGGTCGTCACGATAAAGTCCGCATCATCAAGTTCCGTCGTCGTAAGCACCACATGAAGCGTATGGGCCACCGCCAGTGGTACACCGAGATCAAAATCACCGGTATTCAGGCTTAATTTTAGCCTAATTCCTCACTAGGAGAATTGACTCATGGCACACAAAAAAGCTGGTGGTAGTACCCGTAACGGTCGCGACTCAGAAGCCAAACGCCTTGGCGTGAAGATGTATGGCGGCCAGGTTATCATTCCGGGCAACATCATCGTGCGTCAGCGCGGCACCCAATTCCACGCCGGTTACGGTGTTGGCATGGGTAAAGATCACACTCTGTTCGCTAAAATCGACGGCGTGATCAAGTTTGAAGTAAAAGGCGCTTTCAACCGCCGTTACGTAAGCATTGTCCCGAAGACTGACGTCGTCGCGGCATAATTACGTGGTTGCTGGAAAAGCCCTGTCTTGCGACGGGGCTTTTTCGTTTGTGGGGTGAGTCTCTTGCAAAGCTGTTTGTGATGGGCTCCAGCGCAGGTTTTGCGGTCGTTGAATGAGGTCGCTGCGCTCATTTTTGCAAGAGTCTTATGTCTAGATTTTTTCGGCTCGTCCGTATGGCGAGAGGCGTTTTGTTATGAAGTTTGTTGATGAAGTATCGATTCGAGTAAAGGCCGGTGACGGCGGTAACGGTTGCATGAGCTTCCGTCGCGAAAAATTCATTGAAAACGGCGGCCCGAACGGCGGTGATGGTGGTGATGGCGGCTCGGTCTACATGATCGCCGACGAAAACCTCAACACCCTGGTCGACTACCGTTACACCCGTCACTTCGATGCCGAGCGCGGTTCCAACGGTGGTAGCACCGACTGCACTGGCAAAAAAGGTGAAGAGTTGGTGCTGCGCGTACCGGTTGGCACCACTGTCATCGATGCGGCCACTCAAGAAGTGATCGGCGACCTGACCAAGGCTGGTCAGAAGCTGCTGGTGGCTCACGGTGGCTGGCACGGTCTGGGTAACACCCGTTTCAAATCCAGTACCAACCGCGCTCCGCGTCAGACCACTCCGGGTAAGCCGGGTGAGGCGCGTGATCTCAAGCTGGAAATGAAAGTACTGGCTGACGTCGGTCTGCTGGGCTTGCCGAATGCCGGTAAAAGTACCTTTATCCGCTCGGTATCGGCCGCCAAGCCGAAAGTCGCCGACTACCCGTTCACCACTTTGGTGCCGAACCTGGGTGTGGTCAGCGTCGATCGCTGGAAGAGCTTCGTGGTTGCGGACATTCCGGGGCTGATCGAAGGTGCTTCCGATGGCGCCGGCCTGGGGATTCGTTTCCTCAAGCACTTGTCGCGTACCCGTTTGCTGCTGCACCTCGTGGACATGGCGCCACTGGATGACACCAGTGCGCCGGATGCTGCTGAAGTAATCGTCAGCGAGTTGACCAAGTTCAGTCCGTCCCTGGCTGAGCGTGATCGCTGGCTGGTGCTGAACAAGTGCGACCAGATCCTTGAAGAAGAGCACGATGCTCGCGTCAAGGAAATCGTTGATCGCCTGGAGTGGACCGGCCCGGTTTACGTGATCTCGGCCATCTCCAAGCTGGGCACTGAGCGTCTGTGTCACGACATCATGCGTTATATGGAAGACCGTGCTGATCGCCTGGCTGCCGACCCGGCCTACAAGGAAGAGTTGGCTGAGCTCGATCAGCGCATCGAAGACGAAGCGCGTGCTCAACTGCAGGCCCTGGATGACCAGCGTGCCCTGCGTCGTAGCGGCGTGAAGTCGGTCCATGACATCGGCGACGATGATTGGGATGAAGAAGATGTGGATGACGAAGACGGTCCGGAAATCATTTACGTGCGTGACTGATTCGGTAGGAGCCGGGCTTGCCCGCGATGGCGGTTTATCTGTCTGATCGCGGTGTTATCATCGCTGGCAGACCGGCTCTCTAAGCGCCGCTCAATTGAGCGGCGTTTTAGTATCTGGAAATCGGTAGTTGGTCACGAATAGCCACGAATAACGTCACGGGCAGTGCCAGGTCGCGCTGTCCTCAAGCTAAGGTTGAAGATGATGCGGAGCAAGGTGACAGGTGCGCAGCGTTGGGTCGTGAAGATCGGCAGCGCTTTGCTGACGGCGGACGGCAAAGGCCTGGATCGCGCGGCAATGGGTGTCTGGGTCGAGCAGATGGTGGCGTTGCATGAGGCTGGCGTCGAACTGGTGTTGGTGTCTTCCGGGGCTGTGGCTGCCGGCATGAGCCGCCTGGGCTGGAGCGTACGACCCAGTGCGATGCATGAATTGCAGGCTGCCGCTGCCATCGGTCAGATGGGGTTGGTGCAGGCTTGGGAGTCGAGCTTTGCCGAGCATGGCCGGCATACCGCGCAGATTCTCCTGACGCACGATGACTTGTCTGATCGCAAGCGCTACCTGAATGCCCGCAGCACCTTGCGTGCGTTGGTGGAGTTGAAGGTGATCCCGGTGATCAACGAAAACGACACCGTGGTGACGGACGAAATCCGTTTTGGCGACAACGACACACTGGCTGCACTGGTTGCCAACCTGGTCGAGGCCGACTTGCTGGTGATCCTTACGGATCGCGATGGCATGTTCGATGCTGACCCGCGCAACAACCCTGATGCCAACCTGATTTACGAGGCGCGCGCCGATGATCCGGCGCTGGACGCGGTGGCTGGCGGTACCGGCGGCGCGTTGGGGCGTGGCGGCATGCAAACCAAGCTGCGTGCTGCGCGTCTGGCGGCTCGCTCCGGGGCGCATACCATCATCGTCGGCGGGCGCATTGAGCGCGTGCTGGATCGCTTGAAGGCGGGTGAGCGCATCGGCACCTTGCTATCGCCTGAGCGCGGCATGCTGGCGGCGCGCAAGCAGTGGCTGGCCGGACATTTGCAGACCCGCGGCACGCTGGTGCTGGATGCGGGGGCCGTGACGGCGCTGTCCCAGGGCAATAAAAGTTTGCTGCCGGTGGGCGTGAAGCTGGTGCAAGGCAGCTTCCGCCGTGGCGAAATGGTGGTGTGCGTGTCGCCGGACGGTCGTGAAATTGCTCGCGGCCTGGCCAATTACAGTGCCTTGGAGGCACAAAAAATTATCGGTCAGTCGTCTGAGGCGATTGTCGGTCTGTTGGGTTATATGGCTGAGCCGGAACTGGTTCACCGCGATAACCTGATTCTGGTCTGAAGGAATATCTGAATGCGCGTGGCAAAAGGATTATTGGGGCTGCTGCTGGCAATCCCGCTGCTGGCTTCGGCTGAGGAAATTGGCCAGGTGTCGACGGTGTTCAAATTCGTCGGCCCGAACGACCGCATCGTCGTCGAGGCGTTTGATGACCCCAAGGTTGAAGGCGTGACCTGCTACCTCTCGCGCGCCAAGACCGGCGGCGTGAAGGGTGGTCTGGGTTTGGCTGAAGACCGTGCGGAGGCATCTATCGCTTGCCGTCAGGTCGGGCCCATCAGCTTCAAGGGTGAGCTGAAAGATGGTGATGAGGTGTTCAAGGAGCGCACATCGCTGGTGTTCAAGACCATGCAGGTGGTGCGTTTCCTCGACAAGAAGCGCAATACGCTGGTGTATCTGGTCTATAGCGATCGTTTGATCGAGGGTAGCCCCCAGAACGCGGTGACGGCGATTCCAATTCTGCCCTGGGCGCACGCTCAATAACCTACGCAAAACCAATGCGAGCTTGCTCGCGATGACTGACTAACATTCAATATCTCTGTTGACTGAAAGTCCGCTATCGCGAGCAAGCTCGCTCCCACATTTTTTTTGCGCGTTGTCTTGTTAAATCGCAGGCAATAAAAAACCGACCCTGAGGTCGGTTTTTCAACAAGCTTATCGCTTATGCGGCAACAGCAAGGTTCAGAGCCTTGACGTGACCGTTCAGGCGGCTCTTATGACGAGCAGCCTTGTTCTTGTGGATGATGCCTTTATCGGCCATACGGTCGATAACTGGCACGGCCAGAACGTAAGCAGCTTGAGCTTTAGCAGCGTCTTTTGCGTCGATGGCCTTAACTACATTCTTGATGTAGGTACGAACCATGGAACGCAGGCTGGCGTTGTGGCTGCGACGCTTCTCAGCCTGTTTTGCACGTTTTTTGGCGGAAGGTGTGTTGGCCACCGTCGAGCTCCTCGAAAGACTTTTTAGGAAATAGCAAACAAAATAGGCCGCGAATCATGCCGATGAGTTGATGTCTTGTCAAGGGCGGTTGAGACGTTCCGCTAAGTGGTAGGTGTAAAGAGGCGGGATATTTATTTCCGGCGCTTGACCTGTAAACTCGCGAGCTTTGGCTCTGTGCTGTTGCGGCGCGGAGTATCGCATAAGTAGGCGCTTTGTTCGCCTGCTGTTTATCGACAGGCACAAACTCTTTCAATGAATCTGCTCAAATCGTTGGCCGCCGTCAGCTCTATCACGATGATTTCCCGGGTTTTGGGGTTCGTTCGTGACACGCTCATCGCACGTATATTTGGTGCCGGGATGGCGACAGACGCCTTCTTTATCGCCTTCAAACTGCCCAACCTGCTGCGGCGGATCTTCGCCGAGGGGGCTTTTTCCCAAGCATTCGTGCCGATTCTGGCCGAATACAAAAGCCAGCAAGGTGAGGAGGCGACGCGAACGTTCATTGCCTACGTGTCGGGCCTGCTGACGCTGGTGCTGGCGCTGGTCACGGCGTTGGGCATGCTGGCTGCGCCCTGGGTGATCTGGGCGACCGCGCCGGGTTTTACCGATACACCGGAAAAATTCGAGCTGACGACCAGCCTGTTGCGGGTGACTTTTCCCTACATCCTGTTGATTTCCCTTTCGTCCCTGGCCGGGGCGATCCTCAATACCTACAACCGTTTTTCGGTGCCGGCCTTCGTGCCGACGCTGCTCAACGTCAGCATGATCGTCTTTTCAGTGTTCCTGACCCCGTACTTCGATCCGCCGGTCATGGCGCTGGGGTGGGCAGTTCTGGTGGGTGGTCTGGCGCAATTGCTCTATCAACTGCCGCACCTGAAAAAAATCGGTTTGCTGGTATTGCCACGCCTGAACCTGCGTGACAGTGGCGTCTGGCGGGTCATGAAACAAATGCTGCCCGCGATTCTCGGCGTATCGGTCAGCCAGATTTCGCTGATCATCAACACTATTTTCGCGTCGTTCCTGGTGGCCGGTTCCGTGTCCTGGATGTATTACGCCGACCGCTTGATGGAGTTGCCGTCCGGCGTTTTGGGTGTGGCGTTGGGCACGATTTTGCTGCCGACCCTGGCCAAAACCTACGCCAGCAAGGACCGTCACGAGTATTCGCGCATTCTCGACTGGGGCCTGCGCCTGTGCTTCGTACTGGTGTTGCCGTGTTCCCTGGCGTTGGGAATTCTTGCCGAGCCGCTGACCGTTTCCCTGTTCCAATACGGGCAGTTCAGCGCTTTCGATGCGTCCATGACGCAACGGGCGCTGATCGCCTACTCGGTCGGATTGCTCGGAATTATCGTGATTAAGGTGCTGGCACCGGGGTTTTATGCGCAACAAAACATCCGCACGCCGGTAAAAATCGCAATTTTCACCCTGGTGGTCACACAGCTGTTCAACCTGATGCTGATAGGTCCTCTGGCCCACGCCGGCTTGGCCCTCGCCATCAGCGCGGGTGCTTGTATCAACGCGAGTTTGTTGTTTTATCAACTGCGCAAGCAGCAGATGTACCAACCGCAGCCGGGCTGGGCGAAGTTCGGCTTCAAGCTGGTGATTGCCGTGCTGGTGATGTCTGCCGTGTTGTTGCTCGGCATGCATTTCATGCCAGCGTGGGATCAAGGGCATATGCTTGAGCGGTTCCTGCGCCTGGGCGCTTTGGTCGCGGCCGGCATCGTTAGCTATTTCGGGATGTTGCTTCTGATGGGCTTCCGTTTGCGCGACTTCAATCGCAAGGCGCTGAGCTGAGGTCGCGACCTCGATAAACACGGGCGAGCCGGCAGTTTTGTCGGCTCGATCACTTTGGTTACGGTGTTGCCTGTCGTCGGCCGCCGGGTGTGGTTATAATCGACCACTTTATGAGCAAGAAGCGCGTTATGCAGCTGGTTCGAGGCCTCCACAATCTGCGCCCCCAGCATCGGGGCTGTGTCGCCACTATTGGCAACTTTGACGGTGTTCACCGTGGTCACCAGGCTATCCTGGCAAGGCTGCGTGAGCGCGCGCTCGAGTTGGGCGTGCCCAGCTGCGTGGTGATTTTTGAGCCGCAGCCGCGAGAATTCTTCGCCCCGGACACGGCTCCGGCCCGTCTGGCCCGGCTGCGGGACAAACTGCAGCTGCTTGCCGACGAAGGTGTCGACCGCGTCCTGTGCCTGGCCTTCAATCAGCGGCTGAGCAAGCTCAGCGCCAGTGAATTCGTTGATACCATTCTGGTGGACGGCCTTGGCGTCCAGCACCTGGAAGTCGGCGACGACTTCCGGTTCGGCTGTGACCGGGTAGGGGACTTCGATTTCCTGCAACAAGCCGGCAGTGTTCAGGGCTTTACCGTCGAAGCGGCGCAAACCGTCGAGCTGGACGGCATTCGCGTCAGCAGCACCCAGGTCCGTAATGCCCTGGCCGCAGCTGATTTTGCCTTGGCCGAGCGACTGCTCGGGCGGCCGTTCCAGATTACCGGGCGGGTGCTGCACGGCCAGAAGCTGGCGCGCCAGTTGGGAACGCCCACGGCCAACATACAACTCAAGCGCCGTCGCGTTCCGCTTTCCGGGGTTTACCTGGTCAACGTCGACATCGACGGCAAGACCTGGCCAGGTGTCGCCAATATCGGCGTGCGGCCAACGGTTCAAGGTGATGGCAAGGCCCACCTCGAAGTGCATCTTTTAGATTTTGCCGGCGATCTGTATGACCGGCGTTTGACGGTGGTCTTCCACCACAAGCTGCGTGAAGAGCAGCGTTTCGCCTCTCTGGAGGCGCTTAAGACGGCGATCAATGCGGATGTCGCCGCCGCCCGTGCCCTGTCGCACCTAGCGCCAATCGCTAATGAAGAGCCTTAAATGACCGACTATAAAGCCACGCTAAACCTTCCGGACACCGCCTTCCCAATGAAGGCCGGCCTGCCACAGCGCGAACCGCAGATTCTGCAGCGTTGGGACAGTATTGGCCTGTACGGTAAGTTGCGCGAAATTGGCAAGGATCGTCCGAAGTTCGTCCTGCACGACGGTCCTCCGTACGCCAACGGCACGATTCACATCGGTCATGCGCTGAACAAGATTCTCAAGGACATGATCATTCGCTCGAAGACCCTGTCGGGTTTCGACGCACCTTATGTGCCGGGCTGGGACTGCCACGGTCTGCCGATCGAGCATAAAGTCGAAGTGACCCACGGCAAGAACCTGGGCGCGGACAAAACCCGCGAACTGTGCCGTGCCTACGCCACCGAGCAGATCGAAGGCCAGAAATCCGAATTCATCCGTCTGGGCGTGTTGGGCGACTTCGCCAACCCGTACAAGACCATGGACTTCAAAAACGAGGCCGGTGAAATCCGTGCCTTGGCTGAAATCGTCAAGGGCGGTTTCGTGTTCAAGGGCCTCAAGCCTGTGAACTGGTGCTTTGACTGCGGTTCGGCCCTGGCCGAAGCGGAAGTCGAGTACGAGAACAAGAAATCCTCGACCATCGACGTGGCCTTCCCGATTGCCGACGAAGCCGAGCTGGCTGCCGCGTTCGGCCTGCCGTCGCTGGCCAAACCGGCTTCGATCGTGATCTGGACCACCACCCCATGGACCATCCCGGCCAACCAGGCGCTGAACGTTCATCCAGAGTTCAATTACGCCCTGGTCGACGTCGGCGACAAGCTGCTGGTGCTGGCTGAAGAACTGGTCGAGTCGTGCCTGGCCCGTTACAGCCTGCAAGGCTCGGTCATCGCGACCACCACCGGTAAAGAGCTGGAACTGATCAATTTCCGTCACCCGTTCTACGACCGTTTGTCGCCAGTTTACCTGGCCGAATACGTTGAACTGGGCGCCGGCACCGGTGTGGTTCACTCCGCGCCGGCCTACGGCGTGGACGACTTCGTGACCTGCAAGAAGTACGGCATGGTCAACGACGACATCCTCAATCCGGTGCAAAGCAACGGTGTTTACGCGACCTCGCTGGAGTTTTTCGGCGGCCAGTTCATCTGGAAAGCCAACCCGGCCATCGTCGACAAACTGACTGAAGTCGGTGCGCTGCTGCACACCACCATCATCGAACACAGCTACATGCACTGCTGGCGTCATAAGACCCCGTTGATCTACCGCGCCACCGCGCAGTGGTTCATCGGCATGGACAAAGAGCCTGCGACCGGCGAGACCCTGCGCAAGCGGGCGATCAAAGCCATCGAAGACACCAAGTTTGTTCCGGCCTGGGGCCAGGCGCGTCTGCACTCGATGATCGCCAATCGTCCGGACTGGTGCATTTCCCGTCAGCGCAACTGGGGCGTGCCGATCCCGTTCTTCCTGAACAAGGAAAGCGGCGAGCTGCACCCACGTACCGCCGAGCTGATGGAAGAAGTCGCCAAGCGCGTCGAAGTCGAAGGCATCGAAGCCTGGTTCAAGATGGACGCCGCCGAGTTGCTCGGTGACGAAGCGCCGCAGTACGACAAGATCAGCGACACCCTGGACGTCTGGTTCGATTCGGGCACCACGCATTGGCACGTTCTGCGCGGTTCGCACCCGATGGGCCACGAAACTGGTCCACGTGCCGACCTGTATTTGGAAGGCTCGGACCAACACCGTGGCTGGTTCCACTCGTCCCTGCTGACCGGTTGCGCCATCGACAACCACGCGCCGTACCGCGAGCTGTTGACCCACGGCTTCACCGTCGATGAGTCCGGCCGCAAGATGTCCAAATCGCTGGGCAACGTGATCGCGCCGCAAAAGGTCAACGACACCCTGGGCGCCGACATCATGCGTCTGTGGGTGGCTTCCACCGACTACTCCGGTGAAATGGCGGTTTCCGAGCAGATCCTGCAACGCAGCGCGGACGCCTACCGGCGTATCCGTAACACCGCGCGCTTCCTGCTCTCCAACCTGACCGGTTTCAACCCGGCCACCGACATCCTGCCCGCTGAAGAAATGCTCGCGCTGGACCGTTGGGCCGTGGACCGCACCTTGCTGCTGCAACGCGAGTTGCAAGAGCACTATGGCGAATATCGCTTCTGGAACGTCTACTCCAAGATCCACAACTTCTGCGTGCAGGAGCTGGGCGGTTTCTACCTCGACATCATCAAGGACCGTCAGTACACCACTGGCGCCAACAGTAAGGCCCGCCGTTCGGCGCAAACCGCGCTGTATCACATCTCCGAAGCGCTGGTGCGCTGGATCGCACCGATCCTCGCCTTTACCGCTGACGAACTGTGGGAATACCTGCCGGGCGAGCGTAACGAATCGGTGATGCTCAACACCTGGTACGAAGGTTTGACCGAGTTGCCGGAAGGCTTCGAGCTGGGTCGCGCCTACTGGGATCGCATCATGGAAGTGAAGGTTGCAGTCAACAAGGAAATGGAAATCCAGCGCGCGGCCAAGGCCGTCGGTGGCAACCTGCAAGCCGAAGTGACGCTGTTCGCCGAAGAAGCGCTGAGCGCCGACCTGGCCAAGTTGAGCAACGAATTGCGCTTCGTATTGATTACTTCGACCGCCACCGTTGCGCCGTTTATCAAGGCACCAGGGGACGCGGTAGTCACCGAAGTCAGCGGCTTGAAGCTGCAAGTGGTCAAGTCGAGCCACGCCAAGTGCGCCCGTTGCTGGCACTGCCGTGAAGACGTCGGCGTGAACCCGGAGCATCCGGAAATCTGCGGTCGTTGTGTCGACAACATCAGCGGCGATGGCGAGGTCCGTCACTATGCCTAATGCCGTTGGCCGCTTTGGGCGGCTGGGCTGGCTCTGGTTGAGTTTGCTGGTCCTGGTCATCGACCAGGCCAGCAAGTTCCACTTCGAAAGCTCGCTCACCATGTACCAGCAAATTGTGGTGATCCCCGATTATTTCAGCTGGACCCTGGCCTACAACACCGGTGCCGCGTTCAGCTTTCTGGCCGACAGCTCGGGTTGGCAGCGCTGGTTGTTTGCCCTGATCGCAGTGGTGGTCAGTGCGGTGTTGGTGGTGTGGCTCAAGCGTCTGGGGCGCAATGAAACCTGGCTGGCGATTGCGCTGGCCCTGGTTTTGGGTGGTGCGCTGGGCAACCTGTACGACCGCATTGCCTTGGGTCATGTGATCGATTTCATCCTGGTGCACTGGCAGAACCGCTGGTATTTCCCGGCGTTCAACTTTGCCGACAGCGCTATTACTGTCGGTGCCGTGATGCTGGCACTGGATATGTTCAAAAGTAAAAAGACCGGAGAAGCCGTTCATGACTGAACAGGTATTGGCTGAGCAACGCATCCGCCAGAACACGGAAGTCACCTTGCACTTTGCACTGCGCCTGGAGAATGGCGACACCGTCGACAGCACCTTCGACAAAGCCCCGGCGACCTTCAAGGTCGGCGACGGCAACCTGTTACCAGGTTTCGAAGCGGCACTGTTCGGCTTCAAGGCTGGCGACAAGCGCACGCTGACGATTGCGCCGGAAAACGCTTTCGGCCAGCCAAACCCGCAGAACGTACAGATCATTCCGCGTTCGCAGTTCAAGGACATGGACCTGTCGCCGGGTTTGCTGGTGATCTTCAACGATGCGGCGAATACTGAGTTACCCGGCGTGGTGCAGGAATTCGATGACGAGCAAGTGACCATCGACTTCAACCACCCGCTGGCCGGTAAGACATTGACGTTTGACGTAGAAATCATCAGCGTCAGATCGTTGTAACTGACCGAACACGGTCACCTGTAGGAGCGGAGCTTGCTCGCGAAGGCGTCACCACATTCAGCATCAATGTTGACTGACACACCGCTTTCGCGAGCAAGCTCAGCTCCTACAATGTTTTAATTTCTTGCGCGCAAGACACGAGGCACAGCATGCAAATCAAACTCGCCAACCCCCGTGGCTTCTGCGCCGGTGTGGACCGCGCAATCGAAATCGTCAACCGCGCCCTGGAAGTGTTCGGGCCGCCGATCTATGTGCGCCACGAAGTGGTTCACAACAAATTTGTCGTCGAAGACCTGCGTGCTCGTGGGGCGATCTTTGTCGAAGAGTTGGATCAGGTGCCGGACGACGTCATTGTGATCTTCAGTGCCCACGGCGTTTCCCAGGCCGTGCGTACCGAGGCTTCGGGCCGTGGATTGAAAGTATTCGATGCGACCTGTCCGCTGGTGACCAAAGTGCACATCGAAGTTGCGCGATACAGCCGTGATGGCCGTGAATGCATCCTCATCGGCCACGCCGGTCATCCGGAAGTCGAAGGGACCATGGGCCAGTACGATGGCAGCAATGGCGGCGCGATTTACCTGGTCGAAGACGAGAAAGACGTCGCCGCGTTGCAAGTGCACAACCCTGAAAAACTCGCCTTCGTGACCCAGACCACCCTGTCCATGGACGACACCAGCCGCGTGATCGACGCGTTGCGTGCGCGCTTCCCGGCGATCGGTGGTCCGCGCAAGGATGACATCTGCTACGCCACGCAAAACCGTCAGGACGCCGTGAAGCAACTGGCTGACGAGTGCGACGTGGTGCTGGTGGTCGGCAGCCCGAACAGTTCCAACTCCAATCGCTTGCGTGAACTGGCCGAGCGCATGGCCACTCCGGCTTACCTGATCGACGGTGCTGAAGACCTGCAAAAGAGCTGGTTTGACGGTGTCGAGCGTATCGGCATTACCGCTGGTGCCTCTGCTCCTGAAGTATTGGTGCGTGGTGTGATCCAGCAATTGCAGGCCTGGGGTGCGACTGGTGCCGATGAGCTGGCAGGTCGTGAAGAGAACATCACGTTCTCCATGCCTAAAGAGCTGCGCGTGCGTTCGGTGCTTTAAAACGCTTCCCTCCCGGACATAGCGCCTGCTCAGCCTTATCGCTGCGCAGGCTGATGCGACCTGTAGCCGCCAGCACCACCTGGAGCTGGCTGACCGGTTCGCGGGCTGCACAAACGTGCAATGTCCCCGCTTGAAAGGCCCGCCCGGGCATCTGTGGTTCGCCTGCCCCATTGAATCGAACGTATTGCCGGACCGGCCAATTGCCGACAATCGGCACCCGAGCGCCACTCTCGCGCTCAACCAGCAGCGGATTGCTGCTGTCCTCCGGCCCTTTGCCACTGATGTCCAGAATGATCCGCCAGCCTTGACCCCAGTCCCCGTTGATCCCATGAACGACAACGGTCTGGTGGCGTGTGATGGCGATTGTCCTTGCGTTGCGTAGACCGCTGGCCAGCGCCTGTGCTGCCTGCTCCCGGTGGTTCGATTCAGTGAGTGATGCGAACGCCGGACTGACCAACAGCAGAACAATTGCGGCAATTGCCAGTCCCATAAACAGTTCGATCAGGCTGAAGCCCTGTTGATGCATGGCATTTCCCTCCCTGGAGCGTTGTGTACCGCGCATTCCTTGCGCGAGTCATAGCCAAACAACCTGCCTGCGCCGGTCGAATGTTCTAGCGTGTAGAGGCAGGTATAGCCGACGGCAACGGAGGGCATCGATGGATCATCGTACAAAAGGTTTCACGCTGATCGAGTTGTTGGTCACGCTCGCGGTGTTTCTGATCCTGGTGACCCTGGCCGTGCCCGCGTTTACCCGTTCGGTACAAACCACGAGGACCGACACTGAGGTCGGCGACCTGCAACGGGGACTCAATTTCGCCCGACTGGAGGCAATCGACCGAGGCATCACCACCCGGGTTCGTCCAACGGCCGGCGGTAGCGTATGGACCGGTGAGTTGACGGTTTATGACGGTACCGGCACGCCGGCCAATGTATTACGGGTTGTTCCAGCGATGAGCAGTGGCGCCACTCTGACGCTAACCTCAGGTGTGACCGCTCTGGACTTCAACAATCTGGGCGGTTTGTCGACGCCGTCCACCGCCGTGGTCATCAACTATGTACTGGGGACGCAAAGCAGGACGCTGAACGTGTGTTTGAACGGACGAATTCTATTGGGTGGAAGTTGCGGATGAGGGTATGGAGCAAGCGTGCACAGGAGGGCATGACGCTGATCGAAGTCTTGGTTGCGTTGTTGATACTGACAGTGGGGCTACTGGGGGCTGCGGCGATTCAGCTCAATGCGCTGAAGTACACCGACAGTTCACGGATGACGAGTCAGGCCAGTTTTATCGCCTACGACATGATGGATCGCATCCGCGCCAACGCCGCTGCCGATTACACGGTCGCGCCACCGACCTCGGGCAACCTGAGTGTCGCGCGGGACCAGGACCTCTACGATTTCACCACCAACATCATCAATTTCGGCGGCCCGACGGCCACCGGCAGCGTGGCACTGAACCAGCGGGTCTACACCATCACCATCAATTGGGATGACTCACGCGCCGCCAATTCCGCCAACTCGCGCCGCAGTTTCGTGCTGACCAGTCGCGCCACCGTCGACCCGGTTTCCACGCCATGAGCCGCAGCAACCGAGGGTTCGGCCTGATCGAGTTGCTGATCGCGCTGGCGTTGAGCCTGATCGTGGTACTGGGTGTGGCGCAGATTTTCATCGCAGCGAAAAATACTTACGTCAGCCAGAACGTCTCCGCCGGCATGCAGGAGGACGCGCGTTTTGTGTTGAGCAAAATGATTCAGGAAATCCGTATGGTCGGTATGTTCGGTTGCCTGGGCGCCATCACTGACGCCAGTTCGGCAGGTGATTTCAACGCCAGTCAAATAACCCCCATCAGTTGGGATAACGCGAGCCTCAAGCTGACCCTGGTGACGGCGGATGTCGGCGGCACGGGCGCAGTGCCGACCTGGACAGTGGTGTCTGACTGCCGAAACTCGGCGACCGCGTACACAGGCGTGCGGACACCAGCGACGGGATTTCTGGCGTTTCCGATACGGCGATCGGTCTACAGCTTCAGCAATAACCAGATCCTGATGGGAACCGGAGCCGGCACGCCAACCCAGTTCGTGCTGGTGAACAACGTGAGTGCTTTTAACGTGAGCTTTGGCCTCGCCAGTTCGGCCGCCGATGTCGCGGCCTCCAGCTACAGCAGTAATCCGTCGGACCCTGCGCGTATTCGCAGCGTACGGCTGAGCCTGACCCTCGCCGATCCGAACAACCGGGTGCGCAATCAAACCTTCAGCGTGGTTGCCGCCTTGCGCAACCGCTTGCCATGAGGGCCACTGCCATGACGTCTTACGCTCAGCGTGGCATGGCGCTGCTGGTCAGCCTGGTGTTTCTGCTATTGCTGACGCTGATCGGCCTTTCTTCGATGCAAAACGCCACCCTGCAGGAGAAAATGGCCGGCAGCGTGAGTTTGCGCAACCAATCGTTCCAGGGCGCCGAAGCGGCGTTGCGCGTGGGTGAAAGTGCAGTGCAACTCGACACCTTTTCTCTGCCGGTTTGCAGCCAGTGCGCACCGCCGCCCGAGGCCTCGGTCATCACTGCCGCCGGCCTCAACTCCAGCTCCGGGGTGACGTGGGTCGCTTCCGGCAGTGGTTTTTACGGGGTGCAAAACATCGGCACCACGCTCACCGCCGTCAATGTGCCGAGCAATACCTCCGCGACGCTTTACCGGGTGACCGCCGTCGGCATCGCGGGCAACTCGCGCAGCGTCGTGGAGAGTATTTATGCGAAGTACTGAAAGGCTTGCCAGGGTTTGGCGGCTGCTGTGTGGCGCGGTGTTCGGGTTGTATCTATCAGCCCCGGTCTACGCCTTCACGCCTTCGGATTCACCGCTGTTAAGCGCAGCGGCAGTCGCGCCGAACGTGATGTTGTTGATCGACGATTCGGGCAGCATGAACAGCATCATTTATGCCGCCGGGTTCGATCCCACGGTCACTGGACGGACCCCCGCCAGGCAGTGCAATTATTTCGCCGGGCTGTGTTCGAACGGGAGCGATATCGTCGGTGATTCAATCTTCCTTTCCAGCCTGCCGCAGTCCGGTTGTTCCGGTGGCGGCTACGCGTTTTACAACAACAGCGTGGCGCCGCTGTGCCTGAAGTTGCCTGACCCGGTCGGTAATGAAAATACTCGGTACTCCGACGATTACCTGTCTTATCTGGTGGGGCTGGCCAACGGCAGCAACCGCGACTTCACCACAGGCTCGATTCCCAACGATTACCGCATGAACGTGGCGCGAAATGTGTCCACAGCCCTGGTGAGCAGTAACCGCGGACTGCGCATGGGCCTGGCGACCTTCAATCCGGCCAATAACAACAACTCTGGCAATGGCGGTTTCATCGCCCGGTCGGTCAGCGACCTGTCGGTAGTGAGCGGCAGCGTCACGCAGTCTCAGGCCGATACCAATTACAACAACCTGATCGCCTCCATCAATGGTTTGAGTGCCGTGGCCAACACGCCATTGGCGGAAACCTATTACGAAGTCACCCGGTATTTCCGGGGGCTGGCGCCTTACTACAACTCGACGCCCACCACTTACACCAGCCCGATCCAGTACCGCTGCCAGAAAAACTACGGGGTAGTCATCACCGATGGCCTGCCGACATTTGATCGGACCTTTCCGGCCAATGACCCCTTGGCAAAAACTTCACTGCCGAACTGGGATGGCGTGAACAACGATGGCAACAACCCCGAAGGTGATCGCGAAGGGGACACCCTTTACCTCGACGACATCGCCAAGTTCGCTTTTGACATCGACATGCGCTCCACCGGCACCGACGCGGCGGGCAAGAGCTGGAACGCAGTGGATTTCCCGAAGCAGAACATGAATACCTACACCGTAGGTTTTACCGCCGCGAATCAGATGTTGTCGGACGCGGCCGGTTATGGGCAGGGCAAGTACTATCAGGCGACCGATAGCACAGGGCTCAACAGCGCCTTGTCGTCGGCATTGAGCGACATCACCTCCAAGGCCGGTTCCGGTGGCAGCGGCGTCTCCAGTGGCACGACCCTGGCCAGTGGTTCGAGCTACTTCCAGACCAGTTATGACCCGAAAGACTGGCGCGGCACCGTCAAGTCCTTCGGTTTTAATTCGGCGGGCGCGGTGAATACTTCGGCCGTGCTGTGGACAACTGACACGACCATCGTCCCGGGTGCCACGGCTCCCACCTACCAATCCTGGAACACCCTGACGAATGCCGCCGTCGCGCTGACCTACAACAGCTTTTCCCCGGCGCAGCAGACGTCGTTGAATCAAGGTCTGCCCGCCGGTGTCACCGGCAATGATCTGCTCGAGTGGAGCAAAGGCATCAACAAAACCGGGCTCAAGGTACGCAGCGTATTGCTCGGAGACATCATCAACTCACCTCTGGTGCTGGCGTCCCCGACGGAAAAAACCGCCTCCGATCTGGCCGGGGACACCACTTACAGCACTTATCTGAACACCAAGGCCGCCACCATGAATGCCAGTCTGGTGGTGAACGCCAACGACGGCTTTGTGAATGTCATCAACTCGGCCACGGGTGCCCGGCGTTATGCCTACATGCCTTCCAGCGTTTTGCCATCGCTGCGTTACATCGCCGATCCGACTTATATCAACGGCGTGAGCCACAAGTTTCTGGTCGACGGTCAGGTCGGCGTGTTCGACGCCCAGCTCGGCGGCGCCTGGAAAACCCTGGCCATCGGCGGCACCGGAGCGGGCGGCAAAACCTTTTATACCCTGCAATTGTTCGATGCAGCGGCGGGGAACGTCTTTAAAGCGCTGTGGGAAATCACTGCGCCTGCCATAGCCAGTACCGCGAACGTTTTCAATGATCTGGGTTATGCCTATGCGCGGCCGGAGGTGGCACGCTTGGCCGATGGTCGATGGGCGGCGTTTATTTCCAACGGCTACGGCAGCAACTCCGGGGTCGCGGCGCTGTACGTGGTGGATGTTCGTGACGGTTCGCTGATCAGGAAAGTCGTGGTCGACAGCAGCGAAACTAACAATGGCCTGTCTTCGGTGAATCTCCGGGTCAACTCGCAGAACGTGGTACAGGCCGCTTATGGCGGAGACTTGAAAGGGCGGCTGTGGAAATTCGATCTGAGTGCCACGGCGCCCGATAGCTGGGGTGTGGCCTTTTCAGGTAAGCCGCTGTTTACCACTGCCGGCGGTGCCACTCAGCCCATCACGGCGCAGCCATTGCTGGCGGACAATTCACTGGGCGGCAAGGAGATTTTTTTTGGTACCGGAAAGTTCAACGAGACCGCCGACAAGACCAACAAGGATCTGCAGGCGTTTTATGCGGTGTGGGATGCGGACGGCGGATCGGGTCAAATCACTGTCTCCAGTTTGCAGGCCCAGGCGGTGACGGGGGTGTTCTCGGGCAGCACCGGTCAATTCATCACCACCACTCAGAACGACGTAACTTACCCGGCGGAGAAAGGCTGGTATTTGCCATTGGTGTACAACAACGCGCTGCTCGGCGAACGGGTGCTCAATCAGGCAAGCCTGGTGCTGGGACGAATCATTTTCACCACGGCAGGTGTCGATACCACGGACCCGTGCGCCAGTTTCGGTACCGGCAAACTGGTCGAGCTGGAGGCATTCAGCGGTAAGATGCTCAACTATGCGGTTCTCGATACCAATGGCGACGGTGTGGTAGACAGCACCGATGCGGTGTCGAGCGGGGTGATTTTTACCGGTGGCATTCCGACCCTGAACGCCATCGTCAACGGAGCAACCCGTAAAATCGTGAACGATTCCAGTGGCGGTATCACCACGCTGGTGGAAAAATCCGGCGGCGGCAGCCGTCGCATCATGTGGCGCCAAATACAGTAAGTGAGAATTGAGGCATGCGTAGATCCAACCGAGGTTTCACCCTGATCGAAATCATGATCGTGATTGCGATCATCGGCATCGTCATGACCATCGCCGCCCCGAGCATTACCGAGTACCTGAAGAAGGGCCGGCGCAGCGAAGTCGCCGGGCTGCTATCCGAACAGGCGCAGATCCTTGAACGGTTCTACTCCAAGAACAATGTCTACACCAATGCGACCGGCCTGAGCGCTGGAAACGACTACTACACCATCACCCCGACCCTTGCCGATCAGACTTTCCTGCTGACAGCGGTGCGCAAGGCCGGTACCAGCATGGCAACCGACAAGTGCGGGGATTTCACCCTCACCAATACCGGTGTCAGGAGCATGGTCAATGCGACGGCCGGCTTGACCACCAAGGATTGCTGGGGTCGTTGAATTCCTCTTTCGGGTGCCTTTTGCGCCCTCTGTCTATTTAACGGTTGGATCTGAACATGACCAGGCAACAGCAAGTGGTGATTGTCGGCGGCGGCGTAATTGGGCTGCTGACGGCGTTCAATCTCGCGTCCGAAGTACACAGTGTTGTGCTGCTGGATCGCTCGAACGTCGGGCAGGAGTCTTCATGGGCGGGGGGCGGGATTGTTTCGCCACTGTACCCGTGGCGCTACAGCCCGGCGGTCACGGCGTTGGCGCATTGGTCACAGGATTTTTATCCACAGCTTGGTGAGAGACTGTTCGCCGCGACGGGTGTTGATCCTGAAGTTCATACCACCGGCCTGTACTGGCTCGATCTGGATGACGAGGCCGAGGCGCTGGCGTGGGCCAAGCGCGAGAATCGTCCGCTGCGTGCTGTGGATATCTCGGCCGTGCACGACGCGGTGCCGGTGATGGGGGCAGGTTTTTCGCGGGCAATCCATATGGCCGATGTGGCCAATGTGCGCAATCCGCGACTGGTGAAGTCGTTGAAGGCTGCATTGCAGGCACTGCCGAATGTGACGATTCATGAACAGTGCGAAGTCAGCGGGTTTGTCCGTGATGGCGATAAAGTCGTCGGAGTGCAGAGTTCGGCGGGCGCGATTCGCGGTGATCAGGTGGTCCTGACGGCGGGTGCCTGGAGTGGTGATCTGCTGAAAAGTCTTGGGCTGGTGCTGCCGGTCGAGCCGGTGAAAGGGCAGATGATTCTCTACAAGTGCGCGGCGGATTTCCTGCCGAGCATGGTGCTGGCCAAGGGGCGCTATGCCATTCCCCGGCGCGACGGTCATATCTTGATTGGCAGCACGCTGGAGCATGAAGGCTACGACAAGACACCGACAGAGGCAGCATTGGAAAGCTTGAAAGCGTCAGCAGTCGAGTTGATTCCTGCGCTGGCGGACGCCGAGATCGTAGGGCATTGGGCCGGATTACGGCCAGGTTCGCCTGAAGGCATTCCCTACATCGGGCGGGTGCCAGGGTTCGATGGGCTCTGGCTCAATTGCGGGCATTACCGCAATGGCCTGGTGCTGGCGCCGGCGTCGTGTCAGTTGTTGGCCGATGTGATGCTGGATCGCAAGCCGATCATTGATCCTGAGCCCTATGCTCCCATCGGGCGGATTTAATCGCGGCCGCTGAAAAGGGCCTCAATCCAGTCCGAATTTTTTCAGTCGGTAACGCATCGACCGAAATGACAGGCTCAACCGCTGAGCCGCCGCCGTGCGGTTCCAGCGGGTTTCCTCCAGCGCCTGGAGGATGAGTTTGCGTTCGACGTTTTCCAGATAGTGTTCAAGATTATCGATCTGCGTCAGGTCCGGCACGCCGGTCTCTGCCGTGCAATTGCCTTCGGCCAGGCGCAGGTCGCTGGCTTCGATCTGCTTGTTTTCACACAGGGTGTAAGCCCGTTCGAGCACGTTCTCCAGTTCCCGCACGTTACCCGGAAATCGGTAGCTTTTCAGTGCCTCCAGGGCCAGAGGGTGGAGCTTTGCGGCAGGTTGGCCGCTGCTGGCTGCCAAGCGCTTGAGCACGTGGCTGGCCAGTGGTTCGATGTCGTCACGGCGTTCGCGCAAGGGCGGAACCGGCAGCTCGATCACGTTGAGCCGGTAATACAAATCCTGACGAAAACGTTCTGCAAAGACTTCGGCATCAAGGTCTTTGTGGGTGGCGCAAAGGATGCGCACATCGACCACCGTTTCCTGTGATTCGCCGATGCTGCGAACCGCTTTCTCCTGAATCGCGCGCAGCAGTTTGACCTGCATCGCCAAAGGCAGATCCGCGACTTCGTCGAGAAACAACGTTCCGCCGTGGGCTGCCTGGAACAACCCTCGCTTGTCTTCGATGGCGCCACTGAAACTGCCTTTGCGATGGCCGAAGAACTCGCTCTCCATCAGCTCTGACGGAATCGCCCCGCAGTTGACCGGGACAAATGGATGATGGGCTCGCGGTCCTTGCTCGTGAATCAGCCGTGCGACCAACTCCTTGCCACTGCCGGATTCGCCGCTGATGTACACCGGTGCCTGGCTGCGGGCGAGTTTGTCGATGTGTTTGCGCAGACTGCGCATAGGCAGTGAGTCACCCAGCAGGCGACGATCACTGGCCGTACTGGCTCCGCCCGGTGCAGGCAGGCGCAGGGCACTGGTGACCAGTTCCCGCAGGCGAGTGAGGTCGACCGGTTTCGTCAGGAAGTCGAAGGCGCCAGCCTTGAGCGCGTTGATCGCAGTTTCGAGACTGCCGTAGGCGGTGATCATCGCCACCGGCACTTGCGGATAACGCTGCTGGATATGCTGCACCAGTTCGAGGCCGGTGCCGTCAGGCAAGCGCATGTCGGTCAGGCACAGGTCGAATGTTTCCCGGGCCAGCAAGGCTTGGGCATCGCCCAGGTTACGGGCACTGAAGGTATCGAGTTTCATCCGTCCGAGGGTGATTTCGAGGAGTTCGCGGATATCCGGTTCGTCGTCGACGATCAGGACTTTTGGCCGTGGGCTCATGTTCAACTTTGTTTCCGTCCGTGAGCAAAAGTGATGCGAAAGCAGCCGCCGCCTTGGCGTGGTTGGAAGTCTAGGCGGGCCTGGTTGCTTTCGCACAGCTCACGGGACAGATAGAGCCCCAGGCCTGTGCCTTGGCTACTGGTGGTAAAGAACGGTTCGAACAAATGCACCTGCTGGTCCGGAGCCACGCCGGGCCCATCGTCCAGCACTTCCAGTATGGGCAACTGGCTGTCGACATCGACAAACAGCTCAAGCCAGACCTGGGCTTCGTCGTGATTGAGGGCGCTATGGCGCCAGGCATTGCGCAACAAATTGTCCAGAATCTGGGTGAGCTGGTTCGGGTCCATCAAGGTGTTGAAGTCGCCTGGCCCGGTACGCAGGTGAATGTGCTGACCCAGAGGGGCGCCCTCGCGGGTTTCGGCGACGAATCGTTCCAGCCACGGCTTCAGATCGAGCCGTTGCGATACGGTTTGCTGGCGGCGGGACAGTTGCAGGACGTTTTCGATAACCCGATTCATTCGCGCTGAGTGATCTTGAATAATCTGGGTCAGACGCCGATCCACGCCATTGAGTTCCTCGGATTCGCGCAGCAATTGCGCGGCATGACTGATGGCACCCAGTGGGTTGCGGATTTCATGGGCAATACCTGCCGTCAGTCGACCGAGGGCGGCGAGTTTCA
Source organism: Pseudomonas sp. C9 (assembly GCF_002000165.1). Classification (NCBI taxonomy): domain Bacteria; kingdom Pseudomonadati; phylum Pseudomonadota; class Gammaproteobacteria; order Pseudomonadales; family Pseudomonadaceae; genus Pseudomonas; species Pseudomonas sp. C9. The sequence goes on from NZ_MPAK01000001.1 coordinate 3,484,088, forward strand.
ACTGCTGTGCCTGTTGTGCGACCTGAGCGAGGTCCTCGAGAAACACCAGGGTCTGATGGTTTGGGCTCTGGTCCAGAGCGATGAAACTGGGTTGCAGTTCCAGGCCACTGCTGGCGTTTTTCAGGCTTTGCGGGCGCAACGTCGGATTGTTGAGCCAGAGCTGAAGACGTTCGACCAGTGCGGGTGAAAAGTCGTCGATCCGATGTCCATCGAGTGCTTTATGCCCCAGCAAGGTCAAGGCGCTGTGATTGGCCAGTTGCACACGTCGTTGTTCATCCAGCACCAGAATGCCGGTGCGCATGCGTTGCAGGATCAGCGCATTGAGTGCTTCGAGGCCTACCACTTCGCTGGCTCGCTGTTCGGCGAGGTGTTCGCTGACCTCCAGTCGCCTGGTCAAGCCTTGTACCAGCCATGCTGCGGCAAAGCACAGTGCGCCGAGCGTGCTGACTTGCAGGTAGTCGTTGGGGCTGGTCGGGTGGCTGAAGCTCAGGAGGAAACTCAAGCCGACGATCCCCAGTGCGCCGACAGCGGCTATCAACAGGCCGGTACGTCCACGCAGCAGGGCATTGCTGATGGCCACCGACACGATCAATAGATTGCCGATGGCGCTGGCCACGCCGCCTGCGGCGTAGAACAAACCACAGAGCAGCAAGACGTCGACCAGTGCCAGACTGAAGAGCTGTGCTGGTTTTTGGGTGTTTTCCAGAAACACCACCAGCAGAATATTCAGCACCAGGTACAACCAGCTGCCATTGCGCAGCAGGTCGTCTCTGGCGAACGTCAGTAACTGGTTGTCCAGGTTGCTGGTAGTCAGCAACACCAAGGTGATGCCGACGCTTAAGCGATAGAGGTGATAAAGGCGCAGCAGCCGCTGAGCCTGTTTGCCGCCGGGACTGGACGTCTCAGCGACCACTCGGGCCCGGGCCTTGCTCAAGGTGAGCCTGGCTGCAATACCATTGCTGTTGAAGACTCAGCGCACGGTCGCGAGGCAGGTGCACGCCACAATGGGCGCAGCGGACCATGGGGGCGGCCTCCAGCTCAGGGGAGGACTTGGGGGCGGAAGCCGAGCCCTTGAATTTGCGCCAGAACCATACCGCAGCGGCAATCAGGGCGATCCAGAACAGTAAACGAAGCATGATGAGCTGCTATTTGGCGAGTGATTCAGCAGTTTAGCCAAGGACATGCCGAGCGCACAGCCTAATAATCACGCCCACAAAAAAGGAGCCTCGCAAGGCTCCTTTTGTACAACCTGAGGTGTCAGTCGAACACGCCAAAGGTCATGTAGCTGAACCAGGAACGGTCGCTGTTGTTGCCTTCGGCCTCGTGATTCTCTTCTTCGATCGCGTCGCCATTTCCGTCTTTAGGCTTCAGCTCGCTCGGAATTGCGTCCTTGGCGTCCTGGAACTGTCGCTGCACGTCCTGGTTGGCGCGGGTTTCGCCCGGCGGCAGCGGTGGGCTGGATTCGATCAGGCCCAGCGTGGCCTTGCTCAACCACGAACGGTTGTCGGCTTCGGCGACCGAAGGCTTGAACTGACCGTCTTCCAGGCTTGGGTGGTTCGGGTAGTTGAGCTTCAGGGTTTCAAGGCTGGTGGCCGCCAGCTCGTCCAGGTGCATGCGCATGTAGGCTTCAGTCATGACCGCCAGGCCGTCACCGACCGAAGGCGTCTCCTGGAAGTTTTCTACCACGTAACGGCCACGGTTTGCGGCGGCGACATAGGCCTGACGGGTCAGGTAATAGTCGGCAACGTGAATCTCGTAGGCCGCCAGCAGGTTACGCAGGTAAATCATGCGCTGCTTGGCGTCTGGCGAGTAACGGCTGTTCGGGAAGCGGCTGGTCAGCTGGGCGAACTCGTTGTAGGAGTCGCGGGCAGCGCCCGGGTCACGCTTGGTCATGTCCAGCGGCAGGAAACGCGACAGCAGGCCAACGTCCTGATCAAAGGAAGTCAGACCTTTCAGGTAGTAGGCGTAATCCACGTTCGGGTGCTGCGGGTGCAGACGAATGAAACGCTCGGCAGCAGACTTTGCAGCTTCTGGCTCGGTGTTCTTGTAGTTGGCGTAGATGAGCTCGAGTTGAGCCTGATCAGCGTAGCGACCGAACGGATAACGCGATTCCAGAGCCTTCAGCTTCGCGATGGCGCTGGTATAGCTACTATTGTCGAGATCTTGCTGAGCCTGCTGGTACAGCTCGACTTCGCTAAGGTTTTCGTCTACGACTTCCTTCGATGAGCAAGCAGCGGTCAATGCGAGGATGGCGATCAGCAGCAGGTGTTTCACTTGCATGGCGGCTTGCGTCCCTATGACGGCCGCTGTCTTGGGCGAGGCCGTCCTGTTATGATGAGCGCCCCGTTGAATAGCCTCGGGGCAAAAGACGCCGTATTTAACCACAAGCGCGCAGCCGAAACCAAAGGCTGTGCCGACGCCTAGTCTGAGCATGTCCGATAAAATTGAACTTCGCGCAGAGGTGCCGTCCGAATTGGGCGGCCAACGCCTCGATCAAGTCGCCGCACAATTATTCGCTGAGCACTCGCGCTCGCGCCTTTCCGCCTGGATCAAAGACGGCCGCCTGACTGTGGATGGGGCGGTTATCCGCCCGCGAGACATCGTTCACGGTGGCGCCATTCTTGAACTGACTGCCGAGCAGGAAGCTCAGGGCGAATGGATCGCTCAAGACATCGAGCTGGACATCGTCTATGAAGATGACGACATCCTGGTGATCAACAAGCCTGCGGGCCTGGTGGTGCATCCGGCTGCCGGTCACGCTGATGGCACCTTGCTCAACGCCTTGCTGCACCACGTGCCGGACATTATCAATGTGCCCCGCGCCGGTATCGTGCATCGCCTGGACAAGGACACCACCGGTCTGATGGTGGTGGCCAAGACCATTCAAGCGCAGACACAGCTTGTCACGCAATTGCAGAGCCGCAGCGTAAGCCGGATCTACGAATGCATCGTGATCGGTGTGGTGACGGCGGGTGGCAAGATCAACGCGCCCATCGGTCGTCACGGTCAGCAACGCCAGCGCATGGCCGTGATGGAAGGGGGCAAGCAAGCCGTCAGCCATTACCGCGTGCTCGAGCGTTTCCGCTCCCACACCCACGTTCGGGTGAAGCTGGAAACCGGTCGTACCCACCAGATTCGTGTGCACATGGCTCACATCAACTTCCCGTTGGTCGGAGACCCTGCCTACGGCGGTCGCTTCCGCATCCCGCCGGCAGCTAACCCGACCATGGTCGAATCGTTGAAGGCGTTCCCGCGCCAGGCCCTGCATGCACGGTTCCTGGAGCTGGATCACCCGACTACTGGCGTGCGCATGAGCTGGGAATCGCCACTGCCGGACGATTTCGTCTGGTTGCTGACCCTGCTCAAGCAAGACCGTGAGGCGTTCATCGGATGAGTGACTGGCTGATTCCCGACTGGCCTGCGCCTGCCGGGGTGAAAGCCTGTGTGACCACCCGTGCGGGCGGCGTCAGTCTGGCGCCGTTCGACAGCCTCAATCTCGGCGATCACGTCGATGACAGCCCTGAAGCTGTTGCCGAAAATCGCCGTCGCCTGACCGATCACTTTTCTATTCAACCGGCCTGGTTGCAGCAGGTTCACGGCATCGTCGTGGCTCATGCAGACCCAAGCCAGGTCGCCACGGCTGACGCCAGCTGGACGGCAACACCCGGCATCGCCTGCACGGCGATGACCGCCGACTGTTTACCTGCGCTGTTTTGCGACCGCGCCGGCACTCGCGTGGCGGCGGCCCATGCCGGTTGGCGTGGATTGGCGGCGGGTGTGCTCGAAGCGACGCTCGACAGCCTGGACGTGCCGCCCGCCGACGTACTGGTCTGGCTTGGCCCGGCCATCGGCCCGCAAGCCTTTGAAGTCGGCCCGGAAGTGCGCGAAACCTTCGTTGAGCAATTGCCGGAAGCCGCCAAAGCCTTTGTGCCGAGTGCCAATGCTGGCAAATTTATGGCTGACATCTATGAGCTGGCGCGTTTGCGTCTGGCTACTCGCGGTGTCACGGCTGTTTATGGTGGCGGTTTCTGCACGGTGACCGATCCACGCTTCTTTTCTTACCGTCGCAGTCCCCGCACCGGCCGATTCGCCTCCCTTATCTGGCTGTAGTGCCCGGTCTCACGAATACTGTTCCTTTTTGACGGCGTCTGTTGCCGTCATGCTGCGTTGCCGCTTCTCGCCATAGCGGGCGATGACTCGTTGCGGCGCCTTGCCTGACGACAACCGCCACTCGTCAAAAGAGGAACGTATTCGTGAGACCGGGCACGAACGCTAGACTTCTCTGATCTGCATCAACGTCACGACGCTTGAAACTCCCAGAATCGACCGCATCTATAACGGTATCTGGCAGGTTTCTTCATTCAGGATGTTTTATAGGTCCGGCCTGCTCAAAAGGAAGGTGACCCATGCGTATAGATCGTTTAACCAGCAAATTGCAGTTAGCACTATCCGACGCCCAATCTCTGGCCGTCGGCCTTGACCATTCCGGCATTGAACCGGCGCACTTGATGCAAGCCATGCTTGAACAGCAGGGTGGTTCGATCAAACCCCTGCTGATGCAGGTCGGTTTCGACGTCAACAGTTTGCGCAAAGAGCTGACCAAAGAGCTCGATCAACTGCCGAAAATCCAGAACCCGACCGGCGACGTGAACATGTCGCAGGACTTGGCGCGCCTGCTCAATCAGGCTGATCGCCTGGCCCAACAGAAGGGCGATCAGTTCATCTCCAGCGAACTGGTGCTGCTGGCCGCCATGGACGAGAACAGCAAGCTCGGCAAATTGCTGCTGGGTCAGGGCGTGAGCAAGAAAGCCCTGGAAAACGCGATCAACAACCTGCGTGGTGGCGAAGCGGTCAACGATGCCAACCACGAGGAATCGCGCCAGGCGCTGGATAAGTACACCGTCGACCTGACCAAGCGCGCCGAAGAAGGCAAGCTCGACCCAGTGATCGGCCGAGACGACGAAATTCGCCGGACCATTCAGGTCCTGCAACGTCGCACCAAGAACAACCCGGTACTGATCGGTGAACCTGGCGTGGGTAAAACCGCCATTGCCGAAGGTCTGGCCCAGCGCATCATTAATGGTGAAGTGCCGGATGGCCTGAAGGGCAAGCGCCTGCTGTCCCTCGACATGGGGGCGCTGATTGCCGGTGCCAAGTATCGCGGTGAGTTTGAAGAGCGCCTGAAATCGCTGCTCAACGAGCTGTCGAAGCAGGAAGGGCAGATCATTCTGTTCATCGACGAACTGCACACCATGGTCGGCGCCGGTAAAGGCGAAGGCTCGATGGATGCGGGCAATATGCTCAAGCCTGCGCTGGCTCGCGGTGAACTGCATTGCGTCGGTGCGACCACGCTCAATGAGTACCGCCAATATATTGAGAAGGACGCAGCCCTTGAGCGGCGCTTCCAGAAAGTACTGGTGGATGAACCGAGCGAGGAAGACACCATCGCCATTCTGCGTGGCCTGAAAGAGCGTTACGAGGTTCACCACAAAGTGGCGATTACCGACGGCGCGATCATCGCTGCGGCCAAGCTCAGTCATCGCTACATCACCGACCGCCAGTTGCCGGACAAGGCCATCGACCTGATCGACGAAGCGGCCAGCCGTATTCGTATGGAGATCGACTCCAAGCCGGAAGTACTGGATCGTCTGGAGCGTCGCCTGATTCAGTTGAAGGTGGAATCCCAGGCGCTGAAAAAAGAAAGCGATGAAGCGGCGATGAAACGCCTGGAAAAACTCCAGGAAGAAATCGCGCGTCATGAGCGTGAATACTCGGACCTCGAAGAAATCTGGAACTCGGAAAAAGCCGAAGTCCAGGGCTCTGCGCAGATCCAGCAGAAAATCGAACAGTCCCGTCAGGAACTGGAAGCCGCGCGCCGTAAAGGTGACCTGAACCGCATGGCCGAGCTGCAGTACGGGGTGATCCCGGACCTGGAGCGCAGCCTGCAAATGGTCGATCAGCACGGTAAAAGCGAGAACCAGTTGCTGCGCAGCAAGGTGACCGAAGAAGAGATCGCTGAAGTCGTGTCGAAGTGGACCGGCATTCCGGTGTCGAAAATGCTCGAAGGCGAGCGCGACAAGCTGATGAAGATGGAAAGCCTGTTGCACCAGCGTGTGATCGGTCAGGACGAAGCCGTGGTCGCGGTCTCCAACGCCGTGCGGCGTTCCCGGGCCGGGTTGTCCGACCCGAATCGCCCGAGCGGTTCGTTCATGTTCCTCGGCCCGACCGGTGTCGGTAAAACCGAGCTGTGCAAGGCGTTGGCCGAGTTCCTCTTTGATACGGAAGAGGCCATGGTGCGAATCGACATGTCCGAGTTCATGGAGAAACATTCCGTGGCCCGACTGATCGGTGCGCCACCAGGATACGTAGGCTACGAGGAGGGCGGTTACCTGACCGAGGCGGTGCGTCGCAAGCCTTACTCGGTGATCCTCCTGGATGAGGTTGAGAAGGCCCACCCGGATGTGTTCAACATCTTGCTGCAAGTGCTGGAAGATGGTCGCTTGACCGACAGCCATGGCCGCACGGTGGACTTCAAGAATACCGTGATCGTCATGACCTCCAACCTGGGCTCGGTGCAGATCCAGGAACTGGTCGGTGATCGTGAGGCGCAGCGTGCGGCGGTGATGGATGCGATTTCCAGCCACTTCCGGCCGGAGTTCATTAACCGGGTCGACGAAGTGGTGATCTTCGAGCCGCTGGCGCGGGATCAGATCGCGGGCATTACCGAGATCCAGTTGGGTCGCCTGCGCAGTCGCCTGACCGAGCGCGAGCTCAAGCTTGATCTGAGCCCTGAGGCCATGGATAAGCTGATCGCGGTGGGTTACGACCCGGTGTACGGCGCACGTCCGCTCAAACGAGCGATTCAGCGCTGGATCGAGAACCCGCTGGCTCAGCTGATTCTGTCGGGTCGCTTCATGCCCGGCGATACCGCCAAGGGTGTGGTGGAAAACGACGAAATCGTATTCGTCTGATCCATCCTGGCAACAAAACTGACGAGGCCTCGCATTGCGAGGCCTTTTTTTCGCCAGGCTGTTGAACTCTAAGGAAAAGGCTTGTAAAGTGCGCCCCGCAGTAAGTCACCCGGAAGGGTTTCTGCTCCCCAAGCGGAAATCTGAAATAAGTTGCAAATCATTAACTTGAAAGCAATTTAGGGGGTTGACAGAGGTGCTTAAGATTGTAGAATAGCGCGCCTCAGACACACGAACGCAGCGATGCGAACGGGTCGAAGAGAACGCAAAAAGCTTCACCGTTGTAAATTGAAATATGTAGTTCCGTGATAGCTCAGTCGGTAGAGCAAATGACTGTTAATCATTGGGTCCCAGGTTCGAGTCCTGGTCACGGAGCCAATTTCAAACCGGGGTATAGCGCAGTCCGGTAGCGCGCCTGCTTTGGGAGCAGGATGTCAGGAGTTCGAATCCCCTTACCCCGACCATTTTTGGGTCGTTAGCTCAGTTGGTAGAGCAGTTGGCTTTTAACCAATTGGTCGTAGGTTCGAATCCCACACGACCCACCATTTTTGAAACCAGTTAACGCTGGAATCGAATCTTAAGATCAGAGGCCAAAAGCGCTGATCGAAGAAGGCGACTTGCAAAGGTCGCCTTTTTTTTACCGGGGTATAGCGCAGTCCGGTAGCGCGCCTGCTTTGGGAGCAGGATGTCAGGAGTTCGAATCCCCTTACCCCGACCATATTAAAAATCCTCGTATCGAAAGATACGGGGATTTTTTTTGTCTGCCGTTTTTTTGTCTGCCGAAAAGGCAATTCCCTTCAAGTCATCGTACAACTTGCCGATAGCCAAGCGACGGGGTCCTGCCGTAACTGCCCCTTATCCAAGTCATTACAAGAAAAAGGGCGTTCGTTATGTTGCTTCGTCAGTTGAATATTGCTCCTCGAGCAGCGTTGGGGTTTGCCCTGATCGCTGTGTTGGTCGCTTTGCTCGGCGTATTTGCGCTGGGGCAGATGTCGAGCATTCGCGACAGTGAGGTGGCAGTGGAGAAGCAATGGCTGCCGAGTATTCGCGGTGGGGACGAGATCCGCGAGTTGATGCTGCGCATTCGTACCATTTCATTGCGCATGGCCCTGGACCAAGACCCGAAAAACATTCCGGTCTACCGCGGACAAATGGACACCCGAAACAAAGAACTGAGCGAGAAAATCGCGACTTACGACAAGTTGGTCGACACCCCCGAAGGCCAGGTCTTGTATGACCAGTTCAAAACCACTTTCGCGGCCTATCGCACAGGCATTGCCCAGTCTTTCACCCTTGCCGAGCAAGGTCGCCATGACGAACTGACCAAACTGTTGCTGATCGACATGAAAACCGTGGTCGACGGCTCCGGCAAGCAGCTTAATGACTTGGCCGACCTGTTCGCCAAACAAGTTGCAACTGAGAGTGAGAAGTCCGCAGCGCATTACGACACGTCGCGAACGATCGTCAGCCTGTTCATCGCATTGGCGGCGCTGGCCACCGTCGGCCTGGCAATGTTGCTGACCCGCAGCATCGTCCGTCCATTGAACGAAGCCCTGACCGCAGCGGAAAGTGTGGCGCGAGGCGATTTGACCCGGCCTATCGAAACCCATGGCAATGACGAAGTCAGCCGCTTGCTCAAAGCCCTGGCGACGATGCAGCGCAATTTGCGCGAAACCCTGCAAGCCATCAGCGGTTCGGCCACGCAACTGGCCACCGCGGCGGATGAGTTGAACGCCGTCACGCTTGATAGCACTCAAGGTCTGCAACAACAGAACAACGAGATTGAGCAGGCCGCCACAGCGGTCAATCAAATGACCATCGCCGTGGAAGAAGTTGCGCGCAACGCGGTGTCGACCTCCGATGCCGCCCGTCAGTCCAGCGAATCGGCGCATCTGGGGCAGGAGCGGGTCAGCGAAACCGCGAGTGCCATCAGCGCCTTGGCCAATGACGTGCAGCATACCGGTGAGTTGGTGCAGTCCTTGGCCAACCAGTCTCAGGACATCGGCAAAGTGCTGGATGTGATTCGGGCTATCGCCGAGCAAACCAACCTGTTGGCGCTCAACGCGGCGATTGAGGCGGCGCGCGCGGGTGAAAGCGGACGCGGTTTTGCGGTCGTGGCCGATGAAGTGCGTGCGCTGGCGCATCGCACGCAGCAATCGACCCAGGAAATCGAGCAAATGGTCCAAGGCATGCGCAATGGTTCGAGCCTGGCGCTGGACTCGATGAACGCCAGTGCTTCCCGTGCTGCCAGCACGCGGGTCCTGGCGGAGCGGGCAGGTGACGCGCTGCAGACCATCACTGCCTCGGTCCATGAAATTCACGAACGTAATCTGGTGATCGCCAGCGCCGCCGAAGAACAAGCGCAAGTGGCCCGCGAGGTGGACCGCAACCTGGTGAACATTCGTGATCTGTCGGTGCGTTCCTCCACCGGCGCCGATCAGACCAGCGCCTCCAGTCATGAGTTGTCAAAATTGGCCAACGCTCTGCAGGGCTTGGTACAGCGCTTCCAGGTGTAAATCCGCCAGACAAAAAAGCCCCGCTTCTCGTTGGAGAGCGGGGCTGGGTACTCGAAGGCTTAGGCGCCGTCTTGGTCTTTCAGGTGCTCGAACAAGCCTTTTGGCATTTTCTTGCCGTTCGCTTCGAAGTTGGCTTTCACGTTGTCGTAAGCCTCTTTCTCGTCGATGAAGCCATCGTGGTTGGTGTCGATCTTGTCGAAGTTGGACTTCGGCGCAACTTTCTGGAATTCCGCGCGGGATACCTTGCCGTCGCCATCGGTGTCGGTCTTGGCCATCGACGCATCGCCACACTTGCCTTCGCCACATTTGCCCTCAGGGGTTTTCACCACCTGTTCGGCCGAAGCCAGCAGATAGCCTTGAGTCAGCGGCTGCGAAGCGAATACGGTGCCGGTCAACATCATGCCACCGGCCAAGACAGCGCCAAGCAAACCGATAGTGTTTTTGGTGGTACGGGACATTTCAAATCTCCTGGGTTGCGCGACACAACCGTTCGATAAAGGACGCCACGTGAGTGCGGCGATAACCAGTGCAGGCGGGGTGCCTTGCTCGGGTGTGGCCATTTAGCGGGATGGGTGTATCGCTACTGTGTCGCGCAAGGGGGGAGTTTGTAAGCGAAGGGGTAAATCGCGGGGGCAGATACAGTGAGACACAGAAGTGTTCGCCGGTTAGACCGAGGCGCCTGCATCGCAGGCAAGCCACGCTCCTACATTGGATCTGCGTCGTGCACAGATCAATTGTGGGAGCGTGGCTTGCCCGCGATGAGGCCCTGGCTGACGCCGGAAACTTTAGTGCAGCTTGAGCCGAGGCTCAGTCCCGCGACCAATCTTGCTGCCCAGCATCAGCATCGCCGTGCGGAACGCGCCATACAGCGCCATCTGGTGCATGCGGTACAGCGACACGTAAAACATCCGCGCCAGCCAGCCTTCCAGCATCACGCTGCCGGTCAGGTTACCCATCAAGTTACCCACAGCCGAAAAACGCGACAGCGAGATCAATGAGCCGTAATCGGTGTACTTGTACGTCGGCAATGCCTTGCCTTCGATACGCAGCTTCAGCGATTTGGCCAGCAACGAAGCTTGCTGGTGCGCTGCCTGTGCACGCGGCGGCACATTACGGTCAGTGCCCGGTTGCGGGCAGGCCGCGCAGTCACCGAAGGCGAAGATGTTCTCGTCGCGCGTGGTTTGCAGGGTCGGCAGTACCTGCAGTTGATTGATGCGGTTGGTTTCCAGGCCGTCGATGTCCTTGAGGAAACCCGGTGCGCGAATGCCCGCCGCCCAGACTTTCAGGCTGGCATTGATCACTTTGCCATCGGCGGTGATCAGGCTGTCGGCCGTCACTTCACTGACCGCCGCATTGGTCATCACATTGACCCCTAGTTTCTCCAGGGTTTTATGCACAGGCCCACCGATACGTTCTGGCAGGGCGGGCAACACCCGTGGGCCGGCTTCGATCAGGGTGATGTGCATGTTTTCCGGTTTGATCCGGTCCAGGCCATAAGCGGCCAGCTCGTGAGCGGCGTTGTGCAGCTCGGCGGCCAGTTCCACGCCAGTGGCACCGGCGCCGACGATGGCCACGCTGATCTGTTCGACCTTGTCGGTTTGCCCGGCATGGGCACGCAGATAGTGGTTAAGCAGTTGCTGGTGGAAACGTTCGGCCTGTTTTCGGGTATCGAGGAACAGGCAGTGCTGCGCCGCGCCCTGAGTGCCGAAATCGTTGGTGGTGCTGCCGACGGAGATCACCAGCGAGTCGTAGGGCACTTCGCGGGCCGGGACCAATTCCAGGCCGGCCTCGTCATAGGTGGCGGCCAGCTGGATTTTCTTCTGCGTGCGGTCAAGCCCGCTCATGCGCCCCAGCTGGAACTCGAAGTGGTTCCATTTTGCCTGGGCAACATAATTGAGTTCGTCTTCGGAAGAGTTCAGCGACCCGGCCGCCACTTCATGCAGTAACGGCTTCCAGATGTGGGTCAGGTTCGCGTCGACCAGCATCACACTGGCCGTGCCACGCTTGCCCAGAGTCTTACCCAGACGGGTAGCCAACTCCAGACCGCCGGCGCCGCCGCCGACAATAACAATACGATGGGACATGGGGATAACTCGCAAGGCTAAAAGAAATCGGTGCAATTACCCGAGCGAGCGCGATGCGGCTCATAGCGTCAGGTAACTGATAAGTCGGCTCAAAAGGCCCAGACCAATGGTCACTGCCAACACCACCACCAGGAGCATCCACGGCCGGAAAGGCCGGCGCTCGACTCGGTGCTGGGACAGGTGCAGGTACTCTTCGACATGCTTCTGGTCGTCTGGGTTCAAGCGGCTGGTCATATAGGCCTCGTCAGTAGACGTTGCTGAATGTGTAGAAGCTACAGGCTGAGTTAACGAACGTTGAACGGAGCATAGCCGCTGTCCGGGATGGGCTCGACGCTCACCGTGTTGTCCAGTCGAATGATGCCACTTTGTAACACTCGGACGGTGATTCCGCCATGGCCGCGCACGGCCTGAAAGGTCCCGGGGCCGAGGTTGTGTTCAAGGCGCGCGCAGGGCTGGCACCAACCAGTGGTTTCAAAAATGGCCTGGCCGATTTTGAAGCGTCGGCCCTTGAGGCTGAACAGATTGATGCCGCTGACCACCAGGTTGCGCCGTAGGTCCTGCGGCAATACCGGTTGATCGTCGGGCCGGCCCATCAGCGAACTGATGGCGGCCAGGTGTTCCCATTGAATCAACGTCACCTGCCGCGCATTGCGCGCTCCGGGCCGGGCGTGATCGCCGGTCAAACCGGCTTCAAACCGCGCCTCCACAGCATCGAGTGCGATCATCGGCGAGCGTGATTGCGGGCGCACGCCGATCCAGCGTACGCGGCCGGTTTGCGGGACCTGCGCGATCAATTCCTGCAGTGGGCTCACAGGCTGATGCCGACATCGAAGACGATGCTGCGACCCAGGTTGTTGCGCAGGAAATCCGGGGCTTCGGGGTGCGCGAACAGCACCCGGGCGAATGTCGGGCCGACCAGCGATAACGAGCGCCAGCCTTGGCGCAAATATTCGGTCGGGGGTGGAAAGTGGCTATTGAGGTCCAGCACTTCGCGCTTGAGGCTGGCGAAGGCGATGATGTCGAGCTCCCCCAGGTCCATGCCACGTTCTTTGTAGTTGTGCGCTTTTTTGCGCAAGGTCGGCGCCAGTCTCAGCAAAAATTCATTGGCGGGGATGCGTTTGGGTTTGGCTTCACGTCGTACTAACTGACTCAACGAAAACGCGCTGCGGCGACGTTGCAACTCGTCGCGCCATTCGTCGTTCAGGCGCCGGCCCTCATCGAGCACGAAGAACACTTCGAAATTCGCCTCGCGAAACAGCACGTCCGGCGGCTCGCCGGCCGGGGCGAATTCGTCGGCGCGGTAGGGAATGTTCAAGCCTTGCAGCAGGCGCTGGCATACCCAACGCTCCCGCTCCCATTTGCGGGCATTGGAGAGGAACGCGTTGGCTTGCTCGGCCGCGATGGTCAGCAGGCGTAAATAATCTGAGTCATCCATAGGCCCAAGCTTAGCGTTCAAATGCGACAAGCAGAAAGCGTTTACCGGCAATGGACGTCACTGGGCAGTCTGAAAGAGCGGTGTAGACTGATGGCCATCATGCAGAAGCGATAGGACAAGGGGATGAATGTGAAATATTGGCCGGTGTTGCTGCTCGGATTTCTGCCCTTGTGGGCCCAGGCGCTGGAAGTGGGCGAGCGGCTGGCGCCCTGGACCTTGCTCGATCAGTACGACCAGGCGTTTACACTGGATAATCAGACCAAGACTCAGACGCTGCTGGTGGCGCGAAGTATGGATGCCGCCAAACTGGTAGAGGCTGCGCTGCAAGGCCAGCCAAAAGGCTATCTGGAGGCGCGGCACGTCGTATTTTTAGCGGACATTCAGCGCATGCCACGGTTGATCGCGAAGATGGTTGCCATTCCGGCCATGCGTGATTACTCCTACCGGGTAATGCTGGACCGTGAGGGGCGTGTGGCGCCGCGCTACCCTGGGGCTGAGGACAAAGTACTGTGGTTGCAACTCAAGGACGGCCAATTGTTGGCACAACACGAATATGCCACGGCCGCGCAACTGCATGAGGCGCTAGAGAAGGCCCGGCCATGATCGGCGCCGAGCTGCTGTCACCCGAAACGCTGACAGTCGGCTGGCTGATCTTTGTGCCCATCGTGCTCTGGGCCATCTGGCGTGCGCCCTGGGTTGAGCTGTTCACCGACAGTCGCCGCCAGCATTTGCTGTTTGGCACGGTGTTCGCGCTGTTTATGCTGTGGCTGGTGCGACGGGATTTCGACACCGGCGTGTCTTATCACTTCATCGGCATGACGGCCGTGACCTTGTTGCTGGATTGGCCGTTGGCAATCGTCGGCGGCTTGATTGCGCAGTTCGGGCTGGTGTTGCTCGGGCGTCAGGACCTGGTCGCTATCGGCGTAAACGGGGCGTTGCTGATTTTGCTGCCCGTGTGGGTTACCGAGTGCATCGCCATCCTGGTGGAGCGTGCACAACCGCGTAATCCCTTTGTGTATATCTTCTGTTCCGGTTTTTTTGCCGCCGCGCTGTCGGCATTGTTGTGCCTGCTGCTGGCGCTGTTTGTGTTGTGGTACGACGAACGCTTTGCCATGCCGTATTGGCTGGAAGATTTTGTCGGCTATCTGTGGCTGCTGATTTTTCCGGAAGCGTTCATCAACGGCATGCTGGTCAGCGCACTGGTGGTGTTTTGCCCCGAGTGGCTGGAGACGTTCAACCGCACACGCTATCTTTCAGCACCCTGGAATGACGACGATCCGAAGTCTTGATCCGCATCAAATCTTTCTGACGCGGGTGAACTCATGCTCGGCAAAACCTTCAGGAGCATGGGCATGAGTGTTTACGAATGGGCACGGCAGGAGTTGCGTCAGAGTCTGGATGGGGCGCAGGAGGTGGGATTTGATCCGGGCTTGAGCTTGCGCGCCCTGCTCAGTGCCGTGGTGCAGCAGAGTAAAGCGGTGCGCAGTGCCGAAGACCTGGCCGACGAGTTGCGTTTTCTCGCGGAAAACCTCGATGACGGCCAGGACTACGGTTTTACGCGGCCTTGAACATCAGTGGCGCGGTTCGAAATCTTCGCTGAACATTTCGTCTTCGGCGTCCGGGCTGACGGGAATCTTGTGTTCTTCCGATGCCCACGCCCCGAGGTCGATCAGTTTGCAGCGATCCGAGCAGAACGGCCGGAAGGTGCTCTCGGCACTCCATTCAACAGGAGCGCCACAGGTTGGGCATTGGACGGTTGGGGTCTGGCTCATGACTGGCCTCCACGCAAAGTAAGGTAAAAGTGATGCAGGCGTTCGACCTCGCTGTGCAGCCAGGCGAGGTCACGGTCGTTGACCACGACGTCGTCGGCATGGCTCACGCGGTCCTGGCGGCTGGACTGGGCCTTGAGGATCGCCTGGACCTGTTGCTCGCTGGTCTGGTCACGCTGCAAGGTGCGTTCGATCTGTAGTTTTTCAGGGGCATCGATCACCAGGACACGTTGGGTCATGGCGTACTGCCCGGATTCGATCAGCAGCGGTGAAACCAGAATCGCGTAAGGCGATTGTGCCTTGGCTAGATTGTGAGCAATTTCTTCACCGATCAACGGATGCAACAAGCCTTCGAGCCACCGGCGTTCCTCCGGCACTTCAAAAATCAAGCTGCGCAGAGCCGCGCGATCCAGTTGCCCGTCGGCTTGCAGCACGCCGGGGCCGAAGTGTTCGGCGATGGCGGCCAGCGCCGGGCGACCCGGTTCCACCACCCAGCGCGCCGCGTGATCGGCGTCCACGACATGGATGCCCAGGTCGATGAAGTGCTGGGCAGCGGCGCTTTTGCCGCTGCCGATGCCGCCGGTCAGGCCAAGAATCCAGGGTTTTTCCACAGGGGTATTCATTTCAAACCGACAAACTGCCAATAGAAGTCGGTTATTTGACCACCCCAGAGCAAGGCAATCCAGCCGGCAATCGCCAGATAGGGGCCGAAGGGGATCGGTGTCGATGTATTCGCATTGCGCAAACGCAGCAAAATCACGCCGACGAATGCCCCCACGAGCGATGACAGCAGAATCGTCAGAGGCAAAATCTGCCAGCCGCCCCAGGCCCCCAGCATGGCCAGCAACTTGAAATCACCGTGGCCAATCCCGTCTTTGCCGGTGAGCAGCTTGAACAGCCAGTACACCGTCCACAACACCATGTACCCGGCCACTGCTCCCCACAGGGCTTCATGCAATGGCACGAAAACCCCGAAGCTGTTGACGATCAACCCCAACCACAACAGCGGCAGCACCAACACGTCCGGCAGCAATTGGTGCTCGGCGTCGATCAGGCTCATCGCCAGCAATCCCCAACTCAGGACCAGCACCGTGCCGGCCTGCCAACCGAAACCGAAATGCCAGGCGATAAACGCCGAGAGCAGGCCGCAGGCCAGTTCAGTCAGCGGGTAGCGCTTGCTGATCGGTGCGCTGCAGTTTGAACACCGCCCCCTTAAAAACAGGTAACTGAGCACCGGAACGTTTTCCCATGGGCGAATTCGATGGTCGCAATGCGGGCAATGGGAATGGGGCAGCATCAAATTGTAGGGTGGGCCTGGTGCTTCGGCGGGGACACCGAGCACGTCATGGGCCTGCAACCGCCATTCGCGGTTGAGCATTTTCGGCAGGCGCCAGACCACCACATTGAGGAAACTGCCCACCAGCAGACCTACAACCAGTGCAATGGCCACGAACGCCAGCGGATAAACAGTCAGGATTTCATTCAAGGGCATGTCAGATCGCTGAGCCGAGTTGGAAGATGGGCAGGTACATTGCAACCACCAGGCCTCCGACGATAACACCGAGCACGACCATGATGAACGGCTCCATCAGGCTGGTGAGGTTATCGACCATGTTGTCCACTTCGTCCTCATAGAAACTCGCGACTTTGTCGAGCATGTCATCCAGTGCGCCGGACTCTTCGCCAATCGCTGTCATCTGAATCGCCATGTTGGGGAAGATGCCCGAGGTGCGCATGGAGAAGTTCAACTGCATGCCGGTCGACACGTCCTGCCTGATCCGCAGCACCGCACGCTTGAACACAATGTTGCCAGTGGCGCCGGCCACGGACTCCAGCGCTTCGACCAGCGGGACACCTGCGGCAAAGGTGGTCGACAGCGTACGGGCGTAACGGGCCACGGCAGATTTGTACATCAGCGTGCCAATCAGCGGCAGCTTCAACAGCCAGGTGTCCGTCCAGTCGCGAAACCCGGGGGACTTCCTGAAAGCGTGGCGCACACCGAAAATGCCCGCGATCAACCCGCCGAGCAGCGCCCACCACCACTGCTGCATGAACGCCGAAAGGCCGATGACCATCACGGTGAACGCCGGCAGTTCAGCGCCAAACCCTTTGAACACCGACTCGAACTGGGGCACCACCTTGACCAGCAGAATCCCCGTGACAATGATCGCGACAAACACCACCGCGAGCGGGTAGGTCATGGCTTTCTTGATCTTGGCCTTGAGGCTTTCGCTCTTTTCCTTGTAGGTGGCCACCCGTTCCAACAGGGTATCGAGAGCGCCAGCCTGCTCGCCGGCGTCCACCAGGTTGCAGTAGAGCTCATCGAAATACTGCGGCTTCTTGCGCAGGGACGCGGCGAAGCTGTTACCGGCCGCGACTTCCTGTTTCACCTCGTCCACCAGTTTGCGCATGGCCGGGTTATCGAAGCCTTCGCCGATAATGTCGAATGACTGCAGCAGCGGCACGCCCGCTTTCATCATGGTCGCCATCTGCCGGGTGAACAGGGCAATGTCCTGGGGCTTGATGCGTTTGCCGACGCTGAAAATCGAGGCGGATTTCTTGCGTACCTTGCCGGGATTGATGCCTTGCTTGCGCAGTTGGGCCTTGATCAACGCCGGGTTCTGGCCGCTCAACTCGCCTGTCATTCGGGTGCCTTTGCGGTCTGTGCCTTCCCAGGCATAGACGCTGATTTTTGCTGCTTTGACCGCCATGTTCAGTCCTTGGTGACCCGGTTGATTTCTTCAAGGCTGGTGACGCCTTGCATGGCCTTGAGCAGGCCCGAGGTGCGCAAGTCGTTGAAACCGTCCTTGCGCATCTGGCTGTCGATTTGCAGTGAGTTGCCCTCGGCCATGATCAGCCGTTGCAGGTCCTTGGTGTTCTTCACCACTTCATAAATCCCGACGCGCCCTTTGTAGCCGTTGTTGCACTGATCGCAACCGACCGGCTCATAGATCGCGAATGAGCCGATGCGTTCCTCGGGGAAACCTTCCTTGAGCAGCGTTTCACGAGGGACGTCGATGGATTGCTTGCAGTGGTTGCACAATTTGCGCGCCAGACGCTGGGCGATGATCAGGGTGACCGAGGTGGCGATGTTGAAGCCCTGAATGCCCATGTTATGCAGACGGGTCAAGGTTTCGGCGGCGCTGTTGGTGTGCAGGGTGGACAGCACCAGATGCCCGGTCTGCGCGGCTTTGATGGCGATTTCGGCGGTTTCCAGATCGCGGATTTCGCCCACCATGATCACGTCCGGGTCCTGGCGCAGGAACGAACGCAGCGCCTGGGCGAAATCCAGCCCCTGCTTGGGATTGACGTTGACCTGGTTGATGCCTTCCATGTTGATCTCCACCGGGTCTTCGGCGGTGGAAATATTGATGTCCACGGTGTTGAGGATATTCAAGCCGGTGTAGAGCGACACGGTCTTGCCCGAGCCGGTGGGCCCGGTGACCAGAATCATGCCCTGTGGCTGCTTCAGGGCGGCCATGTACAAGTCTTTCTGGTCGGACTCGTAGCCGAGGGCATCAATGCCCATTTGCGCGCTGGACGGGTCGAGGATCCGGATCACCACTTTCTCGCCCCATAGCGTCGGCAGGGTATTGACCCGGAAATCAATCGACTTGCTCTTGGACAGGCGCATTTTTATCCGCCCGTCCTGAGGTTTGCGGCGCTCGGAAATGTCGAGGCTGGCCATGACTTTGAGCCGCGCCGCAATGCGGTTGGCCAATTGAGTGGGCGGCTTGGCCACTTCGCGCAACATGCCGTCGGTGCGCATCCGCACCCGGTATGTTTTTTCATAGGGCTCGAAGTGCAGGTCGGACGAGCCGCTCTTGATCGCGTCGAGCAGCATTTTGTGGACGAAACGCACGACGGGCGCATCGTCGGCATCCTGTCCGGCAATAGCGTCCTTTTTGTTGTCATCGACCGACTCGATGTCCAGCCCGTCGAGATCGACATCTGCCATGTCTTCCAGGCCACTGGCATGGCTGTCGAAGAATTTCTCGATGGCATCGCTGAGCTTGTCGTCCTCCACCAGGATGGCTTCGGTGTTCAGCCCGGTGCTGAACTGGATGTCATTGATCGCCTGATGATTGGTCGGGTCGGAAACCCCCACGAACAACTTGTTGCCGCGTCGCCAGAGAGGCAGCGCATGGTGCTGGCGGATCAGCTTTTCGCTGACCAGTCCTTTGGGCTGGGTTTCCTTGTCCAGGCAATAGAGGTCCAGCAGCGCCATGCCGAAATGCTCCGAGGCAATCTCGGCGATTTGTCGACTCTTCGCCAGATTGTTCTGTACCAGGTAACTGACCAGGGAAATCTTGTTGCGTTGGGCTTGCTGATACGCCTGTTGCGCGCTTTTGTCAGTGAGCAGCTCGGCCAGGACCAATTGCTTGGCCAGACCGCTTAGGGCGATGTCGTTCATGGGGATACCGGACACAGACAGTTCAAGACTTATAGCCTAGTCAAGGCGCTGAACCAAACCAGCGGCGTTGAGGTGACAAAAAGTGTCAGATAGTGCGGTTGCAGGGGGCTCGAAAGCCCTTCGGCTCGACTTCGCGCCCCGCCAGCAGGGGCTCTGGCGCTTGGCATGGGCTGTGCTGATGCTCTTGCAGATCATGAGATTTCAACTCATGCATGGAGCGTGTCTATGAAGACTCAGAAAGGTTTTACCCTGATCGAACTGCTGATCGTGGTGGCGATCATCGGGATTCTGGCGACGTTTGCGTTGCCGATGTATTCCAAATATCAGGCTCGGGCGAAAGTGACGGCAGGCTTGGCCGAGATTTCCGCCATGAAGGTTCCGTATGAAGATGTGATCAACCAGGGGACTGCGCCAACGGTGGCCAACGTGGCGCCGGCGGGCAATGCCACCACCAGCAATTGCACGGTCGCAGTGACAGGTACGGTTGCCACGGGTGCCGGCACCATCACGTGCACGATCTTGAATGCACCGGGGCCCGTGTTGAGCAAGACCATCACATTGACCCGTGATGCCGCCAATGGCTGGTCGTGTACCAGCACTGCTCAACAAGACTACGTGCCTAAAGGCTGCACGGGTTCCGCTACGTAAACGCTGAGATCCGGCACAGCCCCGCTTCTAAGGACACGGGGCTTTGTTTGCTTGCGAATGTCTTGCAGACACAGAAAAAAAGCCAAAAAATTCAGCGTGTTAGGAACTTTGTGAAAACCCGCATGTTGCATGCAGAGATTTACCAGGTCATGCATTTTGCATGATTTCGAAAATGGATAGAATTTGTAAGTTATTGATTTATAAGAATTTGTTAGTTGTTTCAAAGTTGGCACAGCGTTCGCAATATCCCCAGTAACCCTGCTGAGAAGACAACCAGCAGACTTTCTAGAAAAACAGGAGTTACTCGTATGAAGAAGTTCGCTATCGCTGCCGCTACTGCTACCGCGCTGACCCTGACCCTGGCCAACGCAGCATTCGCGCAGACCACCACCACTCAAGCCCCTTTGACATTGGCTTCTGGTGAGGCTGCCAAGGTCGAGGAAGCTACTTCCGATACCTGGATCACCACCAAAGTTAAAAGCGACCTGCTGACTGAAAAAGGTATTCCTGGCACCGACATCAAAGTCGAAACCAACAAAGGTGTTGTGTCCCTGTCGTCCACGGTTGCCGTGACTGATTCTCAGAAAGCCACCGCTGTGGCGATCACCAAGAAAATCAAAGGCGTCAAAGCGGTCTCCGCTGACGGCCTGAAAGCCGAGTAAGGCAAGACTTCTCGCCTGGACCGGGAGAAGGTGTGGCAGACGGGCTGAGCAATACGCCTGCCGCTTCTTGGGAGTTCATGCGAACGGCCATAAGGATGTGGCCATTACAGGCCTCCGACATTCGTGTCGGGGGCCTGTTCTATATGGGCAACACAAAACAACTGTGGGAGCGAGCTTGCTCGCGATGAGGGCATAACATTCAACATCCAGGTTGACTGTTAGACCGCCATCGCGAGCAAGCTCGCTCCCACATTTTTGATTGTGGCAACTTGAGGGTGTGGGGATTTAATTGCCGCGTTTGCTGGTGATTTGGGTCAGGCGATTGCCTTCAAAACGCAGGAACTGGTACATCCCGCCGTTGGGCCCGTAGGTCCATTCCTCCACCTGGAACTCTTCACGTCGATTGGCACTGCGTTTGTACCCGAGCAAATCGCGGCTGACCGGTTCTCCGCATTTCTGCAGCACTTCGCTGGACCTGTCGCCGACGCTGATCAATTGACTGCCACAGCGCAAGGTGTCGGCCGCGGAGGCTTGGCTGGCGCCCATCACCAGCACCAGGCCTGAGAGCAATCGCCTGACCTTCACTCGGCGTCCAGATGCATCGGCGTCACCACCCGGCCATCACTTTCTGCTTCGCCAAGGCTGGCGTCGATGAAGTACACGCGGTCATCGGCCAACTGGCCCTTGTCGACCAGATAATCCTTGATGCTGCTGGCGCGGTCCTGACCCAACTGACGCAACAGCACATCGCTGGTACTCCAGAACTTGATCACGTCCGCACGCATTTTCGCGGTGCGATCTTCCTTGCCCAGGTCCTTCCATTCGGCGGGTGGCTGGGTCTTCAGGCGGGTGCGGTAGATGCCTTCCAGCAGCGGGCCTTTCTCGTTGTCCGGAACATCCAGCAATGAGGCCTGTGCCGGCACCTTGTCGCCACGACGCTGGAGCATTTTGTAGTAGTTGTACTGGTATTCCCGTTCCAGGCGTTGCTCGGCGATCAGCGGGCCATCGCTGCTCGCCGCCGCCGTGCCTTCGATTTCCAGGCGCAGGGCCGGGCGTTCCTTCAGGGCGTTGGACAGTTTGACCAATGCCGCTTCGGCATCCTTGCCCAGGTCGCTTGAACCCGGCGCGAATGACACGCTGCCCAAGTCTTCGGAACCGCCGCCACTGACCAGCCCGCCAATCATTTTGAACGGCGCAGCGGCCGCCTTGACGATCAGGTTGCGCAGGGTTTGCCAGATAATCGGCATGACGCTGAACTGCGGGTTATTGAGGTCACCGGTGACGGGCAATTCGATGGAAATCTTGCCGTCGACATCCTTGAGCAAGGCAATCGCCAGCTTCAACGGCAGGCTCACGGCATCCGGGCTGTCGACTTTTTCCCCTAGCTGCAATTGCTCGACCACCACTTTGTTTTCGGCCTTGAGCTGACCTTTGGTAATCAGGTAATGCACGTCGAGATTGAGCCGGCCCTTGCGGATGCGATACCCGGCAAATTTGCCGGAGTAAGGGGTGAGCGTGGTCAGCTCAACGCGTTTGAAACTGGTGGCGATGTCGAGGCTGGCCATCGGGTCGAATGGATTGACTGCGCCCTTGATCGTCACGGGTGCATAACGATCTACCTTGCCTTTCACATCAACGCTGGCCGGTTTTGGCTGACGGCTGTCGATGGTGCCGATCTGCCCGTTGAGCTGTTGCACAGCGGTGGCGAAGTTCGGGGTCAGGCTGAAGTCGGCGAAGTTGGCCGAACCGTCATTGATGGCAATGCCGCCGATGTGGATGCCCAGTGGTTTGCCGTTGCCGGCCGGTTTGGCCGCGGTGGTTTTCGCGCCGGTGTCGGGCGGTTGCGGGATCAACAAGTCATCAATGTTGGTGGTGCGATCTTCATTGATCATGAAGCGCACATAGGGCTGGAACAGGTTGACCTTGTCGATCGACAGGCTGTCACCGTGTTGATAGTTCAGGCCTTCGACCACCACCTGCTGCCACTTGAGAAAGTCCCGGGTTTTCAGGGTGTCGAGGGTGTGCAACTGATCGACCTGAGCGCGACCGGTGACGCTGAACGCCAGAGGCTCGGTGCTTTTCAGATCGACTGCCAGATCACTGCCGAGCATGCCGCTGCGCAGTTCCAGGCGAATGAACGGGGTGATGTATGACTGGGCGACACGCAGGTCGATGTCTTTGGTCTGCACCTTCAGTTTGGCGCTGATCGGGGCGAGATTGACCACGCCGTCTGCCAACACCTTGCCCTGCTTGCCCAGGCCGGTGTCGAGCTTGAGATTGAAAGGCGAGCCATTGAGGCTGTCGAAGTTCTGCAGGTCCAGGTTCAACGGGCCCACTTCCAGCGCGACGGCGGGTTGCGCCTTGCGGTCGGCCAGGTGCACCTGGTAATCGCGCAGTTGCACGTCTTTGAGCAGCACTTGCCACGGTTTGCTCGGTGGCGCAGGTTCCGGTTTCGGTGAGTCGGCAGCCGCGGGTGTACTGGCCGGTTCGGCCTTGGCTTTGGCAGCGGGTTTGGATGGCTGGCTGGCGAGCAGTTTTTGCCAGTCAAGTTGCCCGTCGGCTTCGAGGGCGGCCCAGGTTTCCAGTTTGTGGCTGCGGACTTTGCCGACCACCACTTGTTGCTTGGCCAGGTCCACGGTGGTGTCGCTGATGTCCAATCGTTCGAGCTTCACCAGCGGCCGCCCGTCCGGGGCCTTGATCGCGAAAGGCGCGACGCTGACAGCGACATTGCTCAACAGCAGTTCGGTTTCCTTGGACAGATTGAGCTTGTAGTCGGTGCTGAGGCTCATGATGCCGCTTTCGAGGTCCAGGGGGACTGCGTCGCGGACATAGGGCCAGAAGGCTTTCATCTTGCCATCGGTGATTTTCAGCTTACCTTCGGAGGCGAGCGGGATCAGGCTGAAGTTGCCGGTCCAGTCGATCTGTCCGCCGTTGGGGCCGATGGCCACCAAGGTCATGTCGGCGCTGTCTTCGGGCAGGGTGCTGAGGTTTTTCAGCTCAAAGTCGAGTTTGTCGTAGAGAAACTCGATGGGTTCGCTGGGCCGGGCATCTTCAAAGTGCAAGGCGCCGCCCGCCAGCTGGATCCGCTCGATGCGCAGTGGAAACGGCTTGGCATCCGGGTCGGCGGGGGTGGGTTCGCTTGCTGGCAGTTTGAACAGCCCAAGCAGATTGAGCTTGCCGTCCTTGCCGAAGAGGATTTCAGTCTTGAGTTTGTCCAGTTCGATATCGGACAGATGCACGGCCTTGGTCCAGAGGCTGTCGATTTGCAGGTTGGCGTACAGGCGTTCGAAGCCGATCTGTTCCTTGCCCGGCTCGCCGATGACCAGGCCCCAAAGGGTCACTTCAAGGCTGAACGGGTTGAGTTCGATACGCTGGAGGTGGGCGGGCACCGTGGCGTAGTTGGCCAATTGTTGGTTGGCAACCCGCAAGGCGATGCCCGGTAAAATCAGAAACCCCAGCAAGCTGTAGAGAGCCAGAGCAGTCAACAAGGCGCCGATAGCGCGAATCAATCCTTTGGGCATGTGCGGCTTCATCTGTCTGAATCGGAGTGCCTTGGAGTATGGCATGCGATTGCCGTTCCGAAGTAACCACGCTTTGCAGGATTTGTCTGAATTTTTGGGTGAATGTCAGAGCTGCAGAATCAGCGTTTTCAGCGGCGGCTGCTGATCCATCGACGGGAAATCAGCGCCCGGTGTCATCACTGTCCACTCGCGCACCGGTCGCCCGGCTTTCTCTGCGCAGCGCAATACCTGTTCGCGCCAATCGTCCATGCTGACCTTTGCCAGGTTGTTGCAACAGATCAGCACGCCATTGTCGGCAGTGGTCAGTAGTGCGGGTTTGAGCAGGCTCTGGTAGTCGCGTAGCAGGTCGACGGTGCCGAAAGCACTCTTGGCCCAGGCGGGCGGGTCGAGCAGCACCAGGTCATATTGACGCTGTTCCAGGCGCTGATAACTCGGCAATTTCTGCCCACGGCGTTGACTGATGGGCAGCCCCGCCAGTTGGCGGATCGCCGGGAAGTAGTCGGACTGGATGAATTCCATGGTGGGCAATTGCGGATTGAGCAGCCCATTCTCACGGCCGACTGCCAGGTTGCCCTCGGCGAAATCCAGGTTGCACACCTCGCGGGCTTCCCCGGCCGCCGCACTCAGCCCGACGCCACAGGTGTAGGCAAACAGGTTGAGCACGCTTTTGTTCTGGCTGTGTGCTTTGACCCAGCCACGGGTGTTGCGCAGGTCGAGGAATAGCAAAGGGTCCTGGCCGGCATGGCGCCCGCGAACCCGGTAGTTCAGGCCCCACTCGTGGCCGACCAAATCCTGAAGCGCGGCTTCATCGGCCTGGTAGACGGTGTCTTCGCGGTCGATGCGCGAATTGCCACGGGAGCGGTCGTTGTAGACCAACAGGGTTTCCAGGCCCAGGTGTTGATTTATGGCGTCGTGCAATTGCAGCAGGGCGTCGCGTTCCAGAGACTGGTGAAAGCTTTGCACCAGCAGTTGCGGACCATAGCGGTCGATGGTCAGGCCGCCGGCGCCTTCCTGGCTGCCGTGGAATAGGCGATAGCAATCGGTGCCTTGCTGATGCAGTTCGGCAAGCAGGTCCTGGCGATGTTCGAGGGCGGCGCGCAGCGCCTGATTCAAGGAAGACATGCTGGGCGCCTTGCAGGAGGGAATTTGGCGCGGGAGTTTAACAGCATTGCACCTGATCCCGAGCCACTGATCGTTCCCACGCGGAGCGTTGGAACGATCAATCGTCAGGTCAACAGCCCCATCCGCCGCTTCGCCCGCTGCACCGAGCCATTGCGCACTGCCCAGCGCAGCATCGGTGCACTGCGGTTGACGCTGGCGCGGATCAGTTTGCGTTGCAGTGGATTCTGGCTGACGCCGAGCATGGCACTGGCCCAGTCCGGTAGCAGATCGATACCCGCCTGCATCATCAAACCGCCAAAAGGCTTGGCCAAACGGCTGGGGGAGGGCGCGCTCAGCAGCAACCGCAACACTTCCCGGCTGCGTTCGTCGCACAGCAACTGAGGGCGAATGCGCGCAAGGTAATCGGCAATGGCCTGTCGCGAGCGGGGTACATCGCGGGCACCCAGGCGTTCGGCAACGAGGGCGATTTCTGCGTAGTAGCGATCCTGATCGGCCAGCGACAGCGCCGGATTGCGGTAACGCAAATGCGCGGCGAGAAAGTTGCTGACCTCGGCCACATGCACCCAGGTCAGCAAGTCTGGATCACTGGCGGCGTAGGGGCGTCCGTCCGGTGCCGTACCGGTGACTTGCAGGTGGATGGTGCGGACTTTCTCGATCAGCCAGTCGGCATCCTTTCGCGAACCAAACGTGGTGCCAGAGATGAACTGCCCGGTGCGGCGCAGTCGGCCGAGCATGTCCTCGCGAAAATTCGAATGATCCCAGACCCCGGCCAGCGCCAGTGGATGCAGGGCTTGCAGCATCAGGGCGCTGATGCCGCCAATGAGCATGCTGCTGAAATCGCCGTGCACTTGCCAACTCACCGAGTCGGGGCCGAACAGGCCGGGATCACCTTTGGGATTTTCCAGATCGAGCTTGCCCAGTGACAGACCGCTCAGGCTCATGATTTGGGTTTCGATGCGGGTACGGATGAATTCCATGGCGACTCAGTGGCGAAAAAAAGGCGCGGCCATCGCTGGCCGCGCGGGTGGGATGCAACAACGAATCATTGGTTCAGGCGTTTGTCGATCAAGCCCTGAACGACACTCGGATCGGCCAGGGTCGAGGTGTCGCCCAGGCTGTCCAGTTCATTGCAGGCGATCTTGCGCAGAATACGCCGCATGATCTTGCCCGACCGGGTTTTAGGCAAGGCCGGAGCCCACTGGATCAAGTCCGGTTTGGCGAAGCTGCCGATGTCCTTGCTGACGTGGTCGAGCAATTCCTTCTTCAGTTCGTCATTGGGGTCGGTGCCGTTCATGGGCGTGACGAAGGCGTAGATGCCCTGGCCTTTGACGTCGTGGGGATAACCGACCACGGCGGCTTCGGCGATGCTGTCATGCAGCACCAGGGCGCTTTCCACTTCGGCAGTGCCGATGCGGTGGCCGGAGACGTTGATCACGTCGTCGATGCGCCCGGTGATCCAGTAATCGCCGTCCTCATCGCGTCGCGCGCCGTCGCCGGTGAAGTAATAACCGGGGTAGGGCTTGAAGTAGGTGTCGATCATCCGTTGCGGGTCGCCGTAGACACTGCGGATCTGTGCCGGCCAACTGGACTTGATCGCCAGCACGCCGCTGCCGGCGCCTTTGATTTCCTTGCCCGTTTCATCGAGCAACACCGGTTGTACACCAAACATCGGTTGCGTGGCGCAGCCGGGTTTGATTCGTTGCGCGCTGACCAGCGGGCTGAGCATGATGCCGCCGGTTTCGGTCTGCCACCAGGTATCGACGATGGGGCAACGCTGCTCGCCGACCACATTGAAGTACCAATCCCACGCCTCCGGATTGATCGGCTCACCAACAGTGCCGAGTAATCTGAGGCTTGCGCGGGACGTTTCCTGCAACGGTTCGCGGCCTTCACGCATCAAGGCGCGCAGGGCGGTGGGCGCGGTGTAGAAGATGTTGACGTGGTGCTTGTCGATGACTTGCCAGAAACGCGAGGTGCTGGGGTAACTCGGTACGCCTTCGAAGATCAGCGTGGTTGCGCCGTTGGCCAGCGGACCGTAGACGATGTAGCTGTGGCCGGTGACCCAGCCGACATCGGCGGTGCACCAGAACACTTCGTCATCACGGTAGTCGAGCACGTATTTGAAGGTCATCGCTGCTTGCAGCAGGTAGCCGCCAGTGGTGTGCAACACGCCTTTGGGTTTGCCGGTGCTGCCGGAGGTGTAGAGGATGAACAGCGGATCTTCGGCGTCCATCGGTTCCGGCGGGCAGTCGTCGCTGACATCACGCAAGGCCTGGTGATACCAGAGATCGCGGCCTTCAACCCAGTTCACATCGCCCTGGGTGCGCTCGATGACGATGACCGTGCTGACGTTCGGGCAGCTCTGAAGGGCCTTGTCGACGTTGTGTTTGAGTGGCACGAATTTACCGCCACGCACGCCTTCATCGGCGGTGATTACCGTGCGGCAGTCAGCGTCGAGAATCCGGTCGCGCAGGGAGTCCGGCGAGAAACCCCCAAACACCACCGAATGCACCGCTCCGATGCGTGTACAGGCGAGCATGGCGTAAGCGGCTTCGGGGATCATCGGCATGTAAATGCAGACGCGATCGCCTTTCTTCACGCCGCGGCTCTTGAGCACGTTGGCCAGGCGACAGACGTTGTGATGGAGTTTTTTGTAGGTGATTTGCGCGGATTCGGCGGGATCGTCGCCTTCCCAGATGATCGCGATTTGATCGCCGCGTTGTTTCAAATGACGGTCGATGCAGTTGTAACTGACGTTCAACTGACCGCCGGCAAACCAGCTCGCTTCACCGGTTTTCAGGTTATAGCGCTGGACGCTGTCCCACGGCGTACTCCAGTCGAGAAAGCGCGTGGCTTGTTCGGCCCAGAACGTACTGGGGTGTTCGATGGATTCGCGATACAGGCGCTGGTAGTCGTCTTGACTCAAATGCGCAGCCCGGCGGACGGCATCGGCTTTGGGGAACGTGCTGATATCGAACATGACGGTTCCTTATGCTTGTTTTGCGACAAGGATAAAGATGCGCCGAGTAGCGGGTGGGTTCAAGCCTTGCACCGCCGCTGTAAGAGCCGAGCTTGCTGGCGATGCAGACGTCGCGGTGGATCAGATACACCGCGTCATCGTTCATCGCGAGCAAGCCCGGCTCCTACGGGAGTGGGGTGTTAACCGCGGTGACGACCGCGGAAGTAGTTGATCAGACCTTGGGTCGAAGCATCGTCAGCCGGGGTTTCTTCGCTGCCGACGAGGCGGTTGTAGACGCCTTTGCCCAACTCTTTACCCAGTTCCACGCCCCACTGGTCGAAGGCGTTGATGCCCCAGACCACGCTTTGCACGAAGACTTTGTGTTCGTACATGGCCACCAATGCACCGAGACGACGCGGGCTGATGCGCTCGACCACCAGGGTATTGCTCGGGCGGTTGCCCGGGATCACCTTGTGCGGTGCGAGTTTCTGCACATCGGCTTCGCTCATGCCTTTGTCGCGCAGTTCGACTTCGGCCTCGCTGAGGGTCTTGCCGAGCATCAGCGCCTGGCTTTGCGACAGGCAGTTGGCGTACAGCCACTGGTGGTGGTCGGACACCGGGTTGAAGCTGACGATCGGCACGATGAAGTCGGCCGGGATCAGTTGGGTGCCTTGGTGCAGCAACTGGTGATAGGCGTGTTGGCCGTTGCAGCCGACGCCACCCCAGATCACCGGACCGGTGTCGGTGGACACTGGCGTGCCATCCTGACGCACGCTCTTGCCGTTGGATTCCATGTCCAGCTGTTGCAAGTGCTTGGTGATGTTCCGCAAGTAGTGGTCATACGGCAGGATGGCGTGGCTTTGTGCACCCCAGAAATTGCCGTACCACACGCCGAGCAAGGCCAGCAGTACCGGCATGTTCTGCTCGAACGGCGCGGTCTGGAAATGCTGGTCCATGGTGTAGGCACCGGACAGCAGTTCCTTGAAGTTGGACATGCCGATGGCCAGGGCAATCGGCAAACCGATGGCCGACCACAGCGAGTAACGACCGCCGACCCAATCCCACATCGGGAAGATGTTTTCTTCACGAATGCCGAAGGCCACGGCCGCTGCATTGTTGCTGGAAACGGCGATGAAGTGGCGATACAGCTCGGCTTCCGAGCCGCCCTGAGCCAGGTACCAGGCGCGTGCGGCCTGGGCGTTTTTCAGGGTTTCGAGGGTGTTGAAAGATTTCGACGAGACGATGAACAGCGTGGTCTCGGCGCGCAGCTTCATGGCCAGTTCGTGGAATTCGCTGCCGTCGATGTTTGCCAAATAGTGGCAACGCACGCCTTTCTGGGCGTAGGACAGCAAGGCTTCGGACACCAGTTCCGGGCCGAGGAACGAGCCACCGATGCCGATGTTCACCACGTCAGTGATCGGCTTCTCGGTGTAACCGCGCCACAAGCCGTCGTGGATGCGGCCCACGAGGTCGGTGATCTGGTTCAGTACTTTGTGCACTTCCGGCATCACGTTGACGCCATTGACCGACAGCTTGTCGCCAACCGGGCGGCGCAGTGCGGTGTGCAGGGCCGGACGACCTTCGGACGCATTGACGATTTCGCCTTCGAACAGCGATTTGATCGCGCCCTTGAGGTCGACTTCGTTGGCCAGACCCACCAGCAGATTGCGGGTCTCGGTGGTGATCAGGTTCTTCGAGTAATCGAGAAACAGACCGCAGCTGCTAAGGGTGAATTGAGTGAAACGCTGCGGGTCGGCATTGAAGGCCTCGCGCATGCTGAAATCCTGCATGGCTTGGCGGTGATCATTCAACGCTTGCCAGGCGGGCAGAGCGGTAACGTCGTGAGGGGTGCGGTAGTACGCCATCGCTGCGGGTTTCCTTTTTACTTGAACGGCCTTTTGAACACTAAAAATCCCGGAGCGCCTGGGGTGGCGCGTCCGGTCAACTGCGTCGACACGATCTCATGGCGCAGGGCGACTACAGTAAACCCCGCGCCTTGATCTGTCTTGACTTTGTCTGACCTGTTTCCTGTACTTTTTTAACATCGAAGTCAGGAACAACCCGACAAACGGAGGGTCGGCAACGCGTCGGTGCGATCAGGCGACCTGAACCGGAATGGCATTGCTGGTGTGGCTCAATTCATTGCCCGGTGCCATGTAGAGCATGCGCGGCTTGAAGTTGAGCAGCTCGGCTTCGCTGTAATGAGCGTAAGCGCAGATGATCACGCGGTCACCGACCTTGGCCTTGTGGGCAGCGGCGCCGTTGACCGAGATCATGCGCGAGCCTTCTTCGCCACGGATGGCGTAGGTGGTGAAGCGTTCGCCGTTGTCGACGTTATAGATCTGGATTTGCTCGTATTCGCGGATGCCGGACAAGTCCAGCCATTCGCCGTCGATGGCGCAGGAACCTTCGTAATCAAGGACAGCGTGGGTAACTTCGGCGCGATGCAGCTTGGCCTTGAGCATGATGGCGTGCATGAGTGTTTCCCCAGGTCGGAATCGAACGGCGGGCAGTTTGCCCGAAGGGTTTGTGGGCGGCAATACAGCTGAAATGCAATCTTCAGAGCCACCAAAAAACCTGTGGGAGCCGAGCTTGCTCGCGATGAGGCCCGCACATTCAACATCATTGTTGAATACCAGATCGCTATCGCGAGCAAGCAAGGCTCCCACAGGGTTTGGTGGTGTTTAGACGGGGGCGTCGAGGTTCAGGTGCAGGTTGTCGATCAACCGCGTGGTGCCGAGGAACGCGGCCACCAGAATCACCAGATCGCGATCTTCGGACGTCGCCGGGCGCAAGGTCAGCGCATGGCGGATTTCCAGATAGTCGGGACGCAAACCGGCGGTTTCAAGTTGTTTGATCTGTGCGTCGATCAGCGCCGGGAAATCCCGCTCACCTTGCTTGATTGCCTCGGCAATCGAACTCAGCGTGCGATAGACCACGGGCGCCACGGCACGCTGTTCTTCGCTGAGAAAACCATTGCGCGATGACAGCGCCAGGCCATCGGCTGCACGGACAGTCGGTTCGCCAATGATCTGGATCGGCATGTTCAGGTCATGCACCAGGGATTTGATCACCGCCAGTTGTTGGAAGTCTTTCTGGCCGAAGATCGCCAAGTCTGGCTGGACCATGTTGAACAACTTGCTGACCACCGTCGCCACACCTTCAAAGTGCCCCGGCCGGCTGGCGCCGCACAGGCCTTCAGACAGCAGTGGAACGCTGACGCGAGTCTGGCCGGCCATGCCATCCGGGTACATTTCTTCAACGGCTGGCGCGAACAGCAAGTGGCAACCGGCCTGGAGCAGCTTCTCCTGGTCGGCGGCGAGGGTGCGCGGGTATTTGTCGAGGTCTTCGCCAGCGCCGAATTGCAGCGGGTTGACGAAAATGCTCGCGACCACGAAATCCACCCGCTGGGAGGCTTTGGTAATCAGTGCAATATGACCGCTGTGCAGGTTGCCCATGGTCGGCACGAAGCCGATGCGCTTGCCTTCGCTGCGGGCACGGGCCACGGCGGCCCGCAGTTCGCGTACGGTTTTTACGGTGTTCATGCAGAGAATCCGTGTTCGATGCCTGGGAAAGTCGCCGCTTTGACTTCGGTCACGTAAGCACTCAGGGCTGCTTGAATGGTGTTCTGTCCAGTCATGAAGTTCTTCACGAACTTTGGCACACGACCGGTAATCGACAAGCCCAGCATGTCGTGCAGGACCAGGACCTGGCCGTCAGTGCCGCTGCCGGCGCCGATCCCGATGACCGGAATCTTCACGGCCTGGGTGATTTCTTCGGCCAGTTCGCTGGGCACGCATTCGAGCAGCAACATGGCGGCGCCAGCCTGTTCCAGTGAGATGGCATCGGCGCGCATCTGCCTGGCCTGGTTTTCGTTACGCCCCTGGACTTTGTAACCGCCCAGGATGTTCACCGATTGCGGCGTCAGCCCCAGGTGTGCGCACACCGGGATACCGCGTTCGGCCAGCAGGCGGATCGAGTCCGACAGCCACAGTGCGCCTTCTACCTTGACCATGTGCGCGCCGGCCTGCATCAACAGGGCACTGTTGGTCATGGCTTGTTCGGTGGTGGCGTAGGCCATGAACGGCAAGTCGGCGAGGATCAACGCATCGGTGTTGCCGCGTTTGACCGCTGCGACGTGGTAAGCCATTTCGGCGGTCGTCACGGGCAGGGTACTGTCGTGACCTTGCAAAACCATGCCGAGGGAGTCGCCCACCAGCAACACTTCGACACCGGCCTCATTGCAGGCGTGGGCGAAGGTCGCGTCATAGCAGGTCAGCATGGTGATTTTTTCACCTTTTTGCTTGAGACCTTGCAGCGTGGTCAGGGTGATGGCTGGCATGAAAAGTTCCTCATTCAGGCGCTGTGGAAACTACTGCGAGTAACGCGCGTGATTCTTCGTTAAATACAGGCGCACGGTCTGTTGTCGTGCTTTTACGGCCTGGATTGCGCCCTTCAACGCCGTGTTGGCGGCAGCGGGACGCCTATAGTCGTGAGGAGAACTCGGGAAGTCAATTGCATGTGTTACCGCATTGTTACGACAGAGGTGTTACCGGGGTAACTGATGCGATTCAGCAGCAGATTTTGGCTTCAACACAAAAATCAATGTGGGAGCGGGCTTGCTCGCGAATGCGGTGTGTCAGTCAATGTTGATGCTGAATGGCACACCGCATTCGCGAGCAAGCCCGCTCCCACAGGGGATTTTTGTCAATTTTTGGAGAGGCGTTCCAGGCCGACGAACGGGCAGGCTGCGAGTAAATCCTTCAGATTGCGGCCATCGGCCAAGCGCAGATCTGCCGGAGCCAGTTCGGCCAGTGGATACAGGACAAAGGCCCGTTCCTGCAGGTGATAGTGGGGGACTTTGAGGCGGGGTTCGTCGATCAGCCGATCACCAAACAACACGATATCGAGATCCAGCGTGCGTGGGCCCCAGCGCTCAAGACGCTCGCGGCCTTGCTCGTTCTCGATGGCTTGCAGCGCATCAAGCAATTCCAGTGGCGCAAGCGTGCTGTCGAGGGCCGCCACCGCGTTGGTGTAACGCGGTTGGCCGGGCAGCAGCGAGTCGCTTTGATAAAACGCGGAAACACCGACCAGTCCGGTCTGCGGTAACTGCGCCAGCGCCTGGACGGCGCTGCGCAATTGTTCGGCGGGGGCAGACAGATTGCTGCCCATGCCGATGTAGATGCGTTCCATGGATTTACTCGCCCGAGACGCTCGGTGCGCCGGCAGCGCGTTTGCGCTTGGCGCCACCGCTGCGGCGACGTTTGCGGGGTGCGCCGGTGCCGTCGTCCTTGCCGCTGAGGTCGCGGATCATGTCGCGACGTTCGCTGTCATTGGCGTCCTGATAGTCCGTCCACCATTCGCCCAGGCCATCGGTCTGCTCGCCGGCGCTTTCGCGCAGCAGCAAGAAGTCGTAACCGGCGCGGAAGCGTGGGTTGTCCAGCAACAGGTCGGCACGCTTGCCGCTGCGGCGTGGCAGGCGCTCTTGCATGTCCCAGATCTCACGGATCGGCATGGTGAAGCGTTTTGGAATCGCAATGCGCTGACACTGTTCGGCAATCAGCTCGTGAGCCGCTTCCTGCATGGCCGGAATCGGCGGCATGCCGCGTTCTTGCAGGCGCAATACGCGAGCCGGCAGGGCAGGCCACAACAGGGCGGCAAACAGGAACGCCGGGGTCACCGGTTTGTTCTGCTTGATCCGCAGGTCCGTGTTGATCAGCGCTTCGCTGATGAGGGTGTGGGTGTACGTCGGGTTGTATTCCAGCGCTTCGGCACTGGCCGGGAACAGCGGATCGAACAGTTGCAAGTCGACCAGCATCTCGAAGGTGTCCGCGGCGTGGCCGGAGAGGAACAGCTTGAGCACTTCTTCGAACAGACGGGCCGACGGGATCTCGCGCAGCATCGGTGCCAGTTCGCGAATCGGCAGGGCACTGTGTTTTTCGATACCGAAATTCAACTTGGCGGCAAAACGCACGGCCCGCAGCATCCGCACCGGGTCTTCCTGGTAGCGCTGCTTCGGATCGCCGATCAAGCGGATCAGGTGATTGCGGATGTCGTGTACGCCGTTGGCGTAGTCGAGGATGCGCTCGCTGACCGGATCGTAGTAGAGGGCGTTGATGGTGAAGTCGCGGCGTTGCGCGTCTTCTTCCAGCGTGCCATAGACGTTGTCGCGCAAGATGCGCCCGCTTTCATTACGGGAAGACTGGTTGCTGTCTTCTTCCTCGTCGTTTTGCGGGTGATTGGCGCGGAAGGTCGCGACTTCGATGATTTCTCGACCGAAGTGGATGTGCACCAGTTTGAATCGACGGCCGATGATCCGCGCGTTGCGGAATTCGGCACGCACCTGTTCAGGTGTGGCGCTGGTGGCAACGTCAAAGTCTTTGGGCGTGATGCCGAGCAGCATGTCACGCACGCAGCCGCCGACCAGGTAAGCCTGATAACCGGCGTTCTGCAGGCGTTCGACGATATTCACCGCGTAACGGCTGAATTGCGCCTTTTGCAGCGAGTGTTGGCCGCTGTTGAGCACTTCAGGCGTACTGCGAATGTGTTGCGTATGACGCTTGGGAGAACGGAATGACTGGAACAGCTTCTTCAGCATGGGATGCACTGTTTGAAGGAATGTTCGGCCATAACAGAAGAATGACCGCATGATGGGCGGGGATTCTAGCATTTAGTCGAGGGATGGTGTAGGAAGCTGCGCAAGCAGCTGAAGGGGATATCTGGCAGACGCTATCCGTGTAGCCGCTGACGAGCAACACGAGGCTGCGTCCGGCGGCGAAGCCGTCGTCATTGCGGTGTTTCAGATGAAACGGGTCGTCTGTATTACGACTGCTGCGCAGCCGAACGCAGCCTCGCAGGCTCGACAGCTGCTACACGAGCCAACGCAGCCTCGCGTTGCTCGACAGCTGCTACAGGTCGGACGGGGGTTGGCAATTGCTGTCGCGTAAACGCCAGAAACTACAAGGGGAGCCGAAGCTCCCCAAGAAGTAGTTGCATGCTCTATTTTTATTATTGGTTTCGGGCTTTTTGTTTTTGTTAAGTGCCCTCGCCATGAAGATTTTCCTTCATGACCCTCCCAATCGGGAGCCAAGAGCAAACGGATTGCTTTGGTCGCTGTGCTGCAGTGATCTTGCGATCCAACCAGTTCAGGCACTGTCTGAGTGACAGTTTTTTATTATTCTCGGTCTGGTCGTGGGGCAAGCCCCAAATACAACGCCTCTCCAAAAGAATCAGTTAGCTGCGCCTCTCGCCGTCTTGTTTTTATTGTGCGTGAGTCGATTCGTCTTATTTTTATTGTCTTTTGCATTGCTTGTTATTGTTCTTGTACTAAACATATAGCAGGGTGCGTGCCAACTTTTGCGAACCCCAATAAAACAAGGGGTTAGGTCGGTCGGTGGGGTTTTTCAGGGGCAAAAAAAACCGGGGCTTCGTTACCGTAAGCCCCGGCTTCTGTTACGTGATAAATCTGAGGTAACAGTTTTTTCAGCGTGTCACGTGTTACCCACGTCTCAGACAGGTGACGTTCAGCTCTCGCTGGCGACCCCGGTCTTGCGCCGTGGGATGCCCAGGCGCTGACGCCGCTCCCACAGGCATTTGCGGCTGACCCCTAGTTTGCGGGCCAGCTCGGTTTCGGTCATGTGGTCCTGGTGCTCGAGAACGAAGTGCTGGAAATAGTCTTCCAGTGACAAGTCTTCGGTTGGCTCATGACTGGAATTACCGCCGTTGTTGCCCTGCTGCGGCGCCAGGCCGATGAACTCGTCCTCTTCCAGATCGCTCAGCTCGATGTCGATACCCAGCAGTTCAGCAGAGATTTCCGGGCTCTCGCACAGGATGACCGCGCGCTCGACCGCGTTTTCCAGCTCGCGAACGTTACCGGGCCAGGAATAATGACGAATCGCTTGCTCGGCATCCGGGGCGAATTTCAGGTCGGTGCGGTTGATCCGCGCGCTCTGTCGCGCCAGGAACGCATTGGCGATTTCGTTCACGTCCGCACCGCGCTCGCGCAAGGCTGGCAGCTTCAGGGCGATCACATGGAGGCGGTAATACAAGTCTTCGCGGAACTGGCCGATTTTTGCCAGGCTCTTGAGGTCGCGGTGAGTCGCCGCGATCAGGCGCACGTCAACCTTCTGCGATTGAACCGAACCCACACGGCGAATTTCGCCTTCCTGCAACACGCGCAGCAGGCGAGCCTGGGCTTCGAGTGGCAGTTCGCCGATTTCGTCGAGGAACAGGGTGCCGCCGTCCGCCGCTTCCACCAGGCCGGCACGCCCGGCGCTGGCGCCGGTGAATGCGCCTTTTTCGTGACCGAATAGCTCGGACTCGATCAGGCTTTCCGGAATGGCCGCGCAGTTCACCGAAATCATCGGCGCCTTGGCGCGGCGGGACAGGTTGTGCAGGGCGCGCGCCACCAGTTCTTTACCGGTACCGGATTCGCCCTGGATCAGGACGTTGGAATCGGTTGGGGCGACTTTGCGAATTTTGCTGTACAGGTCCTGCATCGGCGGACACGAGCCAATGATGCCGATTTCGCCGTTGCTGTTGTCGGCACCCGCTTTCGCGGCGCCATTGCCGGCTTTACCCGCAGCAGGTTCACCGTTGGCTGGCAGCGATTGTCGGTCACGCAGGATCCGGGCGACGGCCTGGAGCATTTCGTCGTGATCGAAAGGCTTGGCGATGTAATCCACCGCGCCCATCTTCATTGAGTCGACCGCCGAACGCAGGCTGGCGTAGCTGGTCATGATCAGCACCGGGGTGCCTTGGCCGAGTTTGATCAACTCGGTGCCAGGTGCGCCGGGCAGGCGCAGGTCACTGACGATCAGGTCGAACGTGGGAATGGTGAAGCGTTCTTGTGCTTCCTGCACTGAACCGGCTTCGCTGACCTGGTACTGGTTGCGTTCCAGCAGGCGGCGCAAGGCGGAGCGGATAATTGTTTCGTCTTCGACGATCAAAATGTGCGGCATTGATTCGATACTCTCGACGGTCTCAGTTCACAGCGGACGTCGCTTCGACATGACGCGGCAAGGTCACCCTGATACGGGTGCCGCGTTGGCTTTGAACATCAGCCGGGCTGTCGATGGTGATTTGTCCATAATGCTCTTCAACGATGGAATAGACCAGTGCAAGGCCCAGACCGGTGCCTTCGCCAGGATCCTTGGTGGTGAAGAAAGGTTCGAACAATCGGTCCATGATGTTCTTCGGAATACCGCTGCCTTCGTCTTCCACGATCAGGTCGACCGTGTGTTCGCCGGCTTCGCTTTTAACCCGCACGGCGCTACCCGCAGGCGAGGCGTCGCGGGCGTTTGAGAGCAGATTGATGAGTACTTGGGCGAGTCGCTGCGGATCGCCTTCGACCCAGTGATCGGGGTCGCACAGATTATAGAACTGTACTTCGAAATTGCGTCGGTTCAAGGCCAGCAGGCCGATGGCATCTTGAGCCACTTCGGCCAGACAGACGGGTTCGTCGCTGTGCTGGTGACTGCCGGCGTGGGCGAAGCTCATCAGCGATTGAACGATGCGTGAGACGCGTTTGGTCTGTTCGAGGATCTGCCCGCTGATTTCCTTCAGCTCGCCATCGTCTTCGCGCTCTTCGCGCAGGTTCTGCGCCAGGCACGCAATGCCGGTAATCGGGTTGCCGATTTCATGGGCCACACCTGCCGCGAGTCGGCCGATGCTGGCCAGGCGCTCGGAATGCACCAGCTTGTCTTCGAGCATCTGGGTTTCGGTCAAGTCTTCCACCAGCAACACCAAACCGCTGTTACCCGGCGCCAGCGGTTCATCGATCGCCGCTTTGTGCAGGTTCAGCCAGCGAGTCTGGCCATCAAGGGCCAGGTGCTGCTTGTGCAAATGCTCGTCGGGCAGGTTGATGAAGCCTTGCAGCAGTTCTTTCCACGGATCGGCAATGGTGCTCAGGCGCGAACCGACCACACGCTGCGCGGCAATACCCGTCAGTTCCTCCATGGCTTTGTTCCACATGAGGATTTCCTGATCCTTGGCCAGCGAGCAAACGCCCATCGGCAGTTCTTGCAGGGTCTGGCGGTGATAGCGGCGCAGGGCATCGAGTTCGGCGGCCAGGCCGGTCAGCCGTGAGTGGTAA
The DNA here is from genome assembly GCF_002000165.1 of Pseudomonas sp. C9. Taxonomy (NCBI): domain Bacteria; kingdom Pseudomonadati; phylum Pseudomonadota; class Gammaproteobacteria; order Pseudomonadales; family Pseudomonadaceae; genus Pseudomonas; species Pseudomonas sp. C9. The sequence goes on from NZ_MPAK01000001.1 coordinate 3,522,279, forward strand.
TCCTCAAGGCGACTTTCGATGAAGTGAATGTCCTCGGTGACGTAGTTCTCGCCACCCGCCTTATAAGGCAGGAACGTCTCGACCATGTCTTGGGCAACGCTGGGGCCCATCAAGCCGGACAGGTTGGCTTCGATACGATCACGCAAACGGCGCAAGGCGTAAGGCCGGCGCTCGTCGAACGGCAGATAGAGATCGCGCAGCGCCTGTTCGACTTCTTTCTGAGCAGCTTTGGCGCCCAAGGGTTTTGCCAGCTGCGTGGCGAATTCCTGGGGTGACGCGGCGTGCAGTTCGCGACGTTGCGGGCGACGCACATTGTCCACGGCGCAGGCTTCGGCGGCGCTGGCCTCTTCGGGGCTGGCGTTGGTAAACAGCGAGATCAGGGTGAACATCAGCACGTTGGCTGCCAACGACGCGATGGCCGCCATGTGCCAGCTGGTGTCGTCCAGCACGTAGATCATGTTCAGCAGGGGAATGTAGAAGCCCTGCAGGTTGCCCACCAGTGGCAACAGCATGGTCACCAGCCACACCAGAATCCCTGCCAGCAAACCGGCAATGAAGCCCCGGCGGTTGGCGGTCGGCCAGTACAGAACCGAGAGAACGCCTGGCAAGAACTGCAATGTGGCGACAAACGCGACGATGCCGAGATTGGCCAGATCCTGCTCCACGCCCAGCAGCAGGTAGAAACCGTAGCCGGCCATGATAATTGCGACGATCAGCGCCCGACGAGTCCACTTCAGCCAGCGGTAGATATTGCCTTCGGCCGGTGGTTGATAGAGCGGCAGCACCAGGTGGTTCAGTGCCATCCCGGACAGCGCCAGGGTGGTGACGATGATCAGGCCGCTCGCTGCCGACAAACCGCCGACATACGCCAGCAGCGCCAAGGCTTTGCTGTTGGCGGCGATGCCGATGCCAAGAGTGAAATACTCAGGATTAGTCGTGGCGCCGAGTTTCAGCCCGGCCCAGAGAATCAGCGGCACCGCCAGGCTCATCAGCAGCAGAAACAGCGGCAAACCCCAGCTGGCACTGACCAGCGAGCGCGGGTTGAGGTTTTCGGTAAACGTCATGTGATACATGTGCGGCATCACGATTGCCGAAGCAAAAAACACCAGCAGCAGCGTGCGCCACGGACCTTCTTGCAGCGGGGTGTGCAAGGCGGCGAGGGCGGTCTGGTTTTGCAGCAGCCACAGTTCAAGCTGTTGCGGGCCGTCGAACACGCCGTACAGCGCATACAGGCCGACGCCGCCAATGGCGATCAGTTTGATGACCGATTCGAAGGCAATCGCGAACACCAGGCCTTCATGTTTTTCTCGGGTGGCGATGTGGCGCGAGCCGAAGAAAATCGTAAACAGCGTAATCAGGGCGCAGAAACTCAGGGCCACGCGATGTTGAACCGGTTCGCGAGTAAGGATGCCGATGGAGTCGGCCACGGCCTGAATCTGCAACGCCAATAACGGCAGGACGCCGATCAGCATGAAAATCGTCGTCAGCGCGCCGGCCCAGGTGCTACGGAAACGGAACGCGAACAGGTCGGCCAGGGACGACAACTGATAAGTGCGAGTGATTTTCAGGATTGGGTACAGCAACACCGGCGCCAGCAGAAATGCGCCGGATACCCCCAGGTAGCTGGACAGAAAGCCGTAACCGTACTGGTAGGCCAGGCCGACCGTGCCGTAAAAAGCCCAGGCGCTGGCGTAGACGCCCAGCGACAGGGTGTACGTCAGCGGGTGGCGAATGATCGCCCGGGGGATCATGCCCCGTTCACTGACCCAGGCTACGCCGAACAGCACCGCCAGGTACGCGGCGCTGATCAGGATCATCTGGGTCAGGCTAAAGCTCATCGGCATCTTTTTGGCTCTGCAGGATGAAGGTCACAACGATCAGGATCAGCCAGAGCAAATAAGGGCGATACCAGGCGCCAGTGGCGTCGATCCACCAATCCATGATGGCCGGGGAGAACAGATAAATCCCCACTACCAGGAGCAGGACCAAGCGATAGATGTACATCCCGGCCTCTCTTTTTTATGCGTGTGCCCGAAAACGTGCGGCGATGGTAACGGATGGGCGCGCCACTGCAAGTGCGATCACTGCAGTTGCGCCTCGGGCAGGTTCAGTGTGCGCGGGATCAGCGACGCATCCCAGTGGGCAATGCCCCAGTCCAACACTTCCCGTGGGGTGGCGTAAGCCAGTTCGGTACCGGGTTTTTGCCCGAGTGCGCGTAAGGCACGCAACAACAAAGGTGTCGCCTGATTTTCGGCCAACGGCGGCGATCGGTAGGATTTGCCGAGTTTGTTGCCATCGGGCTGGGTAATCAGCGGGATGTGCAGATAACGCGGTTGGCGCAGGCCGAGCAGTTCTTGCAGATAGAGCTGGCGCGGCGTGGAGTCCAGCAGGTCGGCACCCCGCACGATATCGGTGATGCCTTGCCAGGCGTCATCCAGGACGACGGCCAGTTGATAGGCATACAGCCCGTCGCGGCGGCGAATCACAAAATCGCCCACCTCGCGACCCAGGTGCTGACGGTATTCGCCCTGGACGCGGTCGGTGAAGTGGTATTCCAGTTCGGGGACGCGCAGGCGAATCGCGGCGTCTTCGGTGCCATGGCCGGCATTGCGGCACAGGCCCGGATAAATCCCGTGATAAGGCTCCAGCTGTTTTCGCGAGCAGGTACAGGCGTAAGCCAGGCCATGGTTGAACAGGCTATTGAGCACTTCGGCGTAGGTGTCGTGCCGTTCACTCTGGCGGACCATCTCGCCGTCCCATTCAAAGCCATAGCTTTCCAGGGCATTGAGGATCGCCGCTTGAGCGCCGGGTTCTTCCCGTGGCGGGTCAAGGTCTTCCATGCGCATCAGCCAGCGGCCCCCCACCGAGCGGGCGTCGAGGTATGAAGCGAGTGCGGCGACCAGCGAACCGAAATGCAGGTGGCCGCTGGGGGTAGGGGCGAAGCGCCCGATGTAAGCGGAAGAGGTGATGGCAGTCATGAGGGCGGTTACGTTGTCTGGTCGTATTGAGCATGGCTTGAAGCCGTCATCGCGAGCAAGCTCGGCTCCTGCAGGAAGTCACGCCAGCCTTTGTAGGAGCCGAGCTTGCTCGCGATGGCGATTTTAAAGACAGCAGGTATCATCAAATACCAGAAACAAAAACGGAGCGTTCGCACGCTCCGTTTTTCGTTCAAGTCGATGTTACTTGCCGACTTGCTTTTCCTTGATTTCCGCCAGGGTCTTGCAGTCAACGCACATGTCGGCGGTAGGGCGGGCTTCCAGTCGCTTGACGCCAATTTCGACGCCGCAGGACTCGCACCAGCCATATTCTTCGTCTTCAATCAACTGAAGGGTTTTGTCGATCTTCTTGATCAACTTGCGCTCGCGGTCGCGGGCGCGCAGTTCGAGGGCGAACTCTTCTTCCTGGCTGGCACGGTCTGCCGGATCCGGGAAGTTGGCTGCCTCGTCCTTCATGTGATCAACCGTGCGGTCGACTTCCTGCATCAAATCCTGTTTCCACTTGTTCAGGACCTTGGTGAAGTGCGCGCGCATGGGCTTGCCCATGTACTCCTCGCCCTTCACTTCTTTGTAGGGTTCGAAGCCGCTGATCGTCGGGCTCGGTTGTTGCTTTGCTTGGGTGGACATGAAATAGACCGCCTCTACTCTTGTAATCCATCTGCGCAGGATTGCTCCATCACCGACACCTGCCGGCCCCGCGGCTGCAAGCGGGCGAACTTACCAGATCAAATCGGACCGCGCTACTCCCGGATGTCGAGGTAGTGGTCCGCAGGCCTTGCAAATCATTGCAAAGCCTTGTCTGGTGGTGCTGGAGACCTGATCAAATATTGATTTTAGTCAAACTTGAGGTACTCGTTTGGGTCGTTTGTGGCCGGGCTTATTAACGGTTGTGACCGCTTTAGGTTCTCGCTCGTTCCTGTGCTTGGGTAGAATTGATTTTTTTCTCTGTTGAAGGAAGGCTAATGGCTCAGTCCTACAGTGCCCGCAGTCGCGCGATCGAACCTTTTCACGTCATGGCGTTGCTGGCACGGGCCAATGAGCTGCAAGCCGCCGGTCACGACGTGATCCACCTGGAAATCGGCGAGCCGGACTTCACCACCGCCGAACCGATCATTCAGGCCGGCCAGGCCGCGTTGACGGCGGGGAAGACCCGTTACACCGCCGCACGGGGCATTCCCGAGCTGCGAGACGCCATCTCCGGTTTCTATCAGCAGCGGTATGGGTTGAACATCGACCCTCAACGAATCCTCATCACCCCCGGCGGTTCGGGTGCTTTGTTGCTGGCCAGCGCCTTGCTGGTGGACCCGGGCAAGCACTGGCTGCTGGCGGACCCCGGCTACCCGTGCAATCGCCACTTCCTGAGATTGGTGGAAGGCGCGGCGCAGCTTGTTCCAGTAGGTCCTGAGGTGCGTTATCAACTGACCCCTGATCTAGTGGCGCGTCATTGGGACCACGACAGTGTCGGCGCATTGGTAGCGTCCCCGGCCAACCCGACCGGGACGATCCTGACCCGTGACGAGCTGGCGGGGTTATCGCAGGCGATCAAGGTTCGCCATGGTCATCTGGTGGTGGACGAGATCTATCACGGCCTGACCTATGGCACCGATGCGGCCAGCGTGCTGGAAGTCGATGACAACGCCTTTGTGCTGAACAGTTTTTCCAAGTACTTCGGCATGACCGGTTGGCGGCTCGGCTGGCTGGTGGCGCCGGAAGCGGCAGTCGGCGAGCTGGAAAAACTCGCGCAAAATCTCTATATCAGCGCGCCGAGCATGGCCCAGTATGCCGCTCTGGCTTGCTTTGAACCGGCGACCATCAGCATTCTCGAAGAGCGTCGCGCTGAGTTTGGTCGTCGTCGCGATTTCCTGCTGCCGGCCCTGCGTGAATTGGGATTCGGCATTGCCGTGGAGCCTGAGGGTGCGTTCTATTTGTATGCAGATATCAGCAATTTCGGCGGAGATGCCTTCGCGTTCTGCCGGCACTTCCTCGAAACCGAGCATGTGGCATTTACCCCGGGGTTGGATTTCGGGCGATATCAGGCTGGGCACCATGTGCGTTTTGCCTACACCCAAAGCCTGCCGCGCCTGGAAGAAGCGGTCGAGCGGATCGCTCGCGGATTGAAGAGCTGGCAAGGCTGATGCGTTTTCATCCTCCCCTCGAAAAAGGGCGACTTATCCGCCGTTACAAGCGTTTTCTTGCCGATATCGAAACCGTTAGCGGCGAGTTGCTGACCATTCATTGTCCCAATACGGGCTCGATGCTCAATTGCCAGGTCGAAGGCGGGCAGGTCTGGTTCAGCCGCTCCAATGACCCGAAGCGCAAGTTGCCCGGTACCTGGGAGGTTGGCGAAACCCCGCAAGGGCGCCTGTTTTGCGTTAACACCGGGCGAGCCAATGGTTTGATCGAAGAGGCGCTGCGCGGCGGTGTCATCAGCGAGTTGAACGGTTTTACCGAACTGAAGCGCGAAGTCGCCTACGGTCAGGAAAGAAGCCGAATCGATTTCCGCCTCGATTACCCCGGCGGTCCTGCTTATATAGAAGTCAAAAGCGTCACCCTGGGTTTTGACGGCTCATCGGTAGCTGCGTTTCCCGACGCCGTTACCCAGCGCGGGGCCAAGCATTTGCGTGAATTGGCGCATCTGGCCCGGGACGGGATTCGCGCGGTTCAGTTGTATTGCGTCAACCTGACCGGCATCGACGCGGTACGTCCAGCAGAGGAAATCGATTCGGCCTACGCGGTGGCCTTGCGTGAGGCGGTCGCGTGCGGGGTCGAGGTGCTGGCCTATGGTGTGCGGTTGACCCATGAAGAGATGGTGGTCGATCGGCGTCTGGACGTGCTGCTCAACGGCTAAAGGCTGACCCAGATGCCTTGCGCGTCTTCGAGGCAGGGCACGGTGGTCAATGATTGGCCCGCGCAGGGGCCGGAAACGCACTCGCCGTCTTCAATCAGAAACAGTGCGCCGTGGGTGGCGCACTGGATCAGGCTGTTGCTGGGGTCGAGAAAGCTGTCTGGCGTCCACTCCAGGCCAACGCCGCGGTGCGGGCAGCGATTGATGTAGACGTAGACCTGGCCAGCCCGGCGTACGGCGAAGAGCTTCTGGCCGTCGATGTCGAAACCGCGACTGCTGGCGTCAGCCAATTCGGCGCCGGTGCAAAGAAACTTCATGTCTATCCTCAAGTCCTGCGTCTCGTGACCAGATATGTCCGAGCTTGACGTTCAAATGCAAACAATTATCAAATGGCCGCCTTGCCCGTCGGGCGCAGGTGCCAGTGGCCGAGAATACTTGGCCTGCCATCTCGATGCCTGGGAAAACTTTAAAGGAAGCTGTTTATGCGCCTGAGTACCCGCGTTGCTGCGCTCTGTGTCGGACTTCTCGTCAGCCACCACGGCGCAGCGGCCGAGTTGCCACAACGTTGGGTCAGTGCCGGTGGCTCATTGTCCGAGTGGGTGAGCGCGCTGGGGGGCGAATCGAAGCTGGTCGGCGTCGACACTACCAGTCAGCATCCTGAAAGCCTCAAGTCGCTGCCAAGCATTGGCTATCAGCGGCAGTTGTCGGCGGAGGGTATCTTGAGCTTACGCCCGCAGATACTGATCGGCACCGAAGAAATGGGTCCGCCGCCCGTGTTGTCGCAGATTCGTAATGCCGGGGTACAGGTCGAATTGTTCTCGGCGCAGCCGGATTTGCCGACATTGCAGGGTAACTTGCAGCACCTGGGCCAGTTGCTTGGGGCTGAAGACCAGGCTGCGCAGGCGTTCCTGCGTTATCAGGAGCAACTTGAACAACAAAAAGTCCGGGTGACCAAGGTGCAGCTGACGAAAAAATCACCGGGCGTGTTGGTGTTGCTCGGTCATGCAGGCGGCAAGCCGCTCATCGCAGGCAAGGACACCGCGGCCGATTGGATACTGCGACAGGCCGGCGGCCACAACTTGGCAACGCATACTGGTTACAAACCTTTTTCTGTCGAGTCGCTGGTCAGCCTGGACCCGGAGGTGCTGGTGTTTGCTGACCGGGCACTGACCGGTGATGCGGCGCGGGCCGCGCTGTTCAAGGAAAACCCGATGCTGTCCTCGACCCGTGCGGCGAAGGACGGTCGAGTCATGGAGCTGGATCCTACGTTGTTGGTAGGCGGGTTGGGGCCACGGCTGCCGGAAAGCCTGAAAGAACTCTCTGACGGGTTCTTCCCAGGCACCGTCGGCCAATGACTCTCCTGATTAAACCTCGTGCGTTGTTTATTGGCCTGAGCCTTTTGTGTTTGCTGGCGATCTGGCTGTCATTGGCGCTGGGGCCGGTCAGCTTGCCGTTGCTCGATACCGCGCACGCTGTGCTGCGCCTGGCCGGATTGCCGATTGCACCGCAAGGCCTCGAGCAAGCGGAATTGATCGTGGGGCAGATCCGTCTGCCGCGAACCTTGCTGGGGTTGGCGGTGGGGGGCGTGCTGGCGCTCTCCGGTGTGGCCATGCAGGGCCTGTTTCGTAACCCGTTGGCCGATCCGGGATTGGTGGGGGTGTCCAGCGGCGCCGCATTGGGTGCGGCCATCGCGATTGTGGGCGGGTCGATGTTTGGCGGCCTGCCTGAGTCGTTCGGGCCTTACCTGTTGTCGGTGTGTGCGTTTCTCGGTGGGTTGGGTGTGACAGCACTGGTGTATCGGCTCGGTCGACGCAACGGTCAGACCAACGTCGCAACCATGTTGCTGGCCGGTATCGCCTTGACCGCTCTGGCGGGCTCGGCGGTGGGGTTGTTCACCTACCTGGCGGACGACGCGACCCTGCGTACGCTGACGTTCTGGAATCTGGGCAGCCTTAACGGCGCCAGTTACGCGCGTCTCTGGCCATTGCTGCTGGTGAGCACGGGCGTGGCGCTCTGGCTGCCGCGTCGAGCCAAAGCCTTGAATGCATTGTTGCTGGGGGAGTCGGAGGCCGGCCATTTGGGCATCAACGTTGAAGGGCTCAAGCGCGAATTGGTGTTCTGTACCGCGTTGGGTGTCGGCGCGGCGGTGGCGGCGGCGGGGATGATCGGGTTTGTCGGCCTGGTGGTGCCGCACCTCGTGCGCTTGCTGGCCGGTCCTGATCATCGGGTGTTGCTGCCTGCCTCGGTGCTCGCCGGTGCCAGTCTTCTGCTGTTCGCCGATCTGGTGGCGCGCCTGGCCCTGGCGCCCGCCGAACTGCCGATCGGTATCGTCACGGCCTTTATCGGTGCGCCGTTTTTTCTGTTTTTACTGCTCCGGAGTCGCGCCTGATGTTGCGCACGCAAAACCTGCAAATCCGTCGGGGCAGCAAGACTGTACTGACGGACATCACGCTCGAACTTCGGCCAGGTGAAGTGCTTGGTGTGCTCGGCCCTAATGGCGCCGGCAAAAGTACCTTGCTCGGTGCCTTGTGCGGGGAGTTGCACGCCGACCAAGGCAGTGTCTGGCTCGATGATCGCGAATTGAATCACTGGGCCGCACCGCTGCGAGCACAGCGGCTGGCGGTACTGCCGCAGGTGTCGACGCTGGACTTTGCCTTTCGTGTTGAAGAAGTCGTGGGTATGGGGCGTTTGCCCCATCAAAGCGGTCGAGTGCGCGATGACGAGATCGTTGCCTGCGCCCTGCGCGCCGCTGATGCCGGGCACCTGAGTGGTCGCAGCTATCTGGCTTTGTCCGGCGGCGAGCGTCAGCGCGTGCATCTGGCGCGGGTGCTGGCGCAGCTCTGGCCGGGTGAGGTGGGCCAGACGCTGCTGCTCGATGAGCCGACATCGATGCTCGACCCGCTGCATCAACACACCACCTTACAAGCGGTGCGCGAGTTTGCCGATCACGGCGCGGCGGTGCTGGTCATCCTGCATGATCTGAATCTGGCGGCGCGTTACTGTGATCGTCTGTTGCTGCTTGAAGGCGGGCGCCCGGTTGCGCTGGATACGCCGCAGCACGTCTTGAAGCCTGAGTCGCTCAAAGCAGTGTTCGGGCTGGAAGTGTTGGTGCAGCAGCACCCGGAGCGCGGGCATCCGCTGATCATCGCCCGCTGAAAAATATATCGGGTTGAACATGCCTCTGGTGCCGGTTTTTCACAGGCAAAAAAAGACCCGGCAAGAGCCGGGTCAAATAACCGTGATTAGCCTGATGAGGAGATATCTGAGAGTCCGAACCAAGGGCTGTTCAAATATCGACCAGTCTCGCGACCAGTTGGTGGTAATCATAGCGATTCTCATTACCATGTCAACCGCTGTTTTTCAGTTTCTTTGAGATGCCTCGTCAATTCGGTTCAAAGCCAATGATTTCAAGCCTTGTGGCGCGAGGAAATCGCCTCCAGCTGTTTGTTCAAGGCTTCTTTGCGCTCGGCGGGAATGTCATTCCAATGCACGTCCATCAGTGCGCCTTCGATCGCATACAACAACACCTTGGACGCCCGAAAACCGCGCGTACGCACGGCCCGATAAGCATCCACCGCCCCGAGGCGACGCAAGTCCGACGCACTGTGGATGCCCACGGCATGCAGCCACTGTGCTGACGTCTTGCCAAGATTCTTCAGGTGTTGCAGTTCATCATTCATCAAGCCTCCTTGCGACGGCCGAACGGTGCGTGGGCGAGCCTATCAGGAGTGTAGCCATCAGTAGGAAAAGCGTGATTGTTTGGTCGTTTTCGACGCAAAAGCTTCTAAGAGGAAGACACCAGTCATTGAGTAAAAAGCATTGCGAATGCAGTGGGGGCGGGTGTCGGAAGTCGAACCTGGGGCAGTCCACACGGCATCCAGCGCAAAGCGGGGGCGCTGGATTTGTTGGGTAGAGCGTCGTTTTTAGCGGGTGCGATAACGCAGGCGAGTGCCGAAGTTCATCGACATAAGAATCTCGTCTGCACTCAGCTCTGGCGGGAAGTAGGCACCGGAGATTTGAGCATGTGCCAGGCTGGCACCTTCCAGTGAGGCGTTACGAAAATCGATGCCGCGCAAATCGGCGGAGCGAAAATAGGCATCGGTGAAGTCGACACCATCAGCGTTCAGCTCGCGCAAGTCCAGGCCTCGGAAATCGCCACCGACCATGTCGACAGTTCCGTAGTTGGCGCGTTCGGCGTTGAAGCCTGCGATGTCATCTTTGTGCAGCAAGGCATACAGCGGGGTGTCGAGAAGTTTGGGCTGGCTCATGTCGCATCACCTGATGGTTTTATGACGCCAGTATAGTGCCACTATTTGGCAGCCGTGAAGCCAGCGGAGGCCTCACGGCTGAAATAGTTTTTACAGACCTGGCATGCGTTGACGAATTTGCGCGACGACCGTGTCGAGCGTCCCGCTTTCATTGGTCTGAACGCGTTTGCTGTACAGAATCTCTGCTGGCGTCAGCGGTTCGCGATTGGCTTGCTGGGCTGCGATAACGGTCAGGTTGGCGTCAGACGGATCCTTTTTGTCTGCCTGGCGCAGGGCCAACCAACTCTCGATCACGGCTTGCGGTGCATGGCAATCAAGGATCAGGAACGGAGCCCCAGTGGCTTCGGCGACTTTTGCCGCGTTTTCGCGCTGGTCGTGCTTGAGGTAAGTGGCATCGATCACCACCGGAAAACCGGCGCGCAAGATGACCGCGGCAATCTCGTGAAGACGGCTGTAGGTGGTGGCGCTGGCGTCGGCGCTATAAATGCCGGCCTGCGGGTCGTTCGCGACGGTTTGTTCGCCGAACAGACGTTTGCGCTCTACATCCGAGCGAAGACGAATGGCGCCCAACGCTTCTACCAGGCGCATTGCTACGTGGCTCTTGCCGACAGCGGACACGCCGTGGGTGATGGCCATGAAACGCGAGGGAATGGTGCTGTAGCTTTCCGCGAGGTTGGCGTAGTTGCGGTATTGGCGCAGGGTCGTGGCGCGTTGTACCGGGTCGGCTTCGGCCGGCATGCTGAACAGGCTCACCTTGGCGCGAACCAGTGCGCGATAGGCTTTATAGAAGTTCAGCAGCTCAAGGCCCTGGTAGTCGCCGGTCAGCTCCAGGTACTGGCTGACGAAACGGCGCGCGAGGCATTTCAAGCCACGGTCTTCCAGGTCCATCGCCAGGAAACCGGTGTCGGCATAAACGTCGGTGAAGCGGAACGGTTCGTTGAACTCGATGCAGTCGAAGATCACGACCTTGCCATCGATTACTGTCGCGTTGCCGAGGTGGATATCACCGTGGCATTCACGAATGAAACCTTCGGCCTTGCGCTGGGCGAACAGCGGCTTGAGGCGTTCGAAGCTGCTTTCGGCCCAGGCTTGCAGGGCGTCCAGTTGTACCAGGTCGGCCTTGTCGCTGAGGAATGGACGGATCTGTTCGAAGTTCTGGCGTACGGGTGCCATAACGCTGTCGGGGGTGCCGGCTTCGTGTTCGGCAGGCACTTTCGGTGCGTTGAGGTGGAATTGAGCAATCTGCGCGGCCATCTCGTCGATGTGGGCGGTAGTCAGTTCGCCATTCGCCTGCAGGGTGCTGAGCAATTGGCTTTGTGGGAACTGACGCATTTTCAGCGCGAAATCGACTACAGGGCCGTCGCCACCGAACTGCGGTGCTTCGGCGCTGCCAGTGATCGGCAACACTTGCAGGTACAAGTCGTCGGTCAGGCGCTGGTTGAGGCGCAGTTCTTCACCGCAGAAATGCTCACGTGCATCCAGGCTGGTGAAGTCGAGGAAACCGAAATTCACGGGTTTCTTCACTTTATAAGCAAAGGGGCCTGTGAGGATGACCCAGGAAATATGGGTCTCGATGACCTGGAAACCGTCTACCGGGTGCGGGTAGAGGGTCGGGTTTTGCAGGGCAGCAATCAGGGACTGGCTCACAGGCGATCCTTCAGAGTCTGGGAAAAATTCAAGGCCGCCATTATGGCCGCAAGTCCGCCTGACGCAAACCTCGGAGGGCTCCTGTTGAGTATTAATAAAGTGCGTATAATCCGCCGCCATGACTCGTACTCGATCCCCCCGCACTCCAAAAAAACCACCTTCCCGGGGCCTGCACCCGTGGCTGGGCTGGGCCCTTAAACTCAGTCTGGTCGGCCTTGTGGTGCTCGCCGGATTCGCGGTTTACCTCGACGCTATCGTCCAGGAAAAGTTCTCCGGCAAACGCTGGACCATTCCGGCCAAGGTGTATGCACGCCCGCTGGAGCTGTTCACTGGCCAGAAGCTGAGCAAGGAAGACTTTCTCACCGAACTCGACGCCTTGGGCTACCGGCGCGAAAGCGTGAGCAATGGCCCTGGTGCGGCGTCGGTCAACGGCAATACCGTCGATCTGAACACCCGTGGCTTCCAGTTCTATGAAGGCCTGGAGAAACCTCAGCCCGTGCGCGTGCGTTTCTCCGGCGACTATGTTGCTGAACTCTCGGCGACCAACGGTTCGAAGCTTTCCGTGGTGCGCCTTGAACCGCTGATGATCGGCGGTATTTACCCGAAAAATCTGGAAGACCGCATCCTGATCAAAATTGATCAGGTCCCGCCGTATCTGCTGGAGACCCTGGTCGCCGTGGAAGACCGGGATTTCTATAGCCACTGGGGCGTGTCACCCAAGTCGATTGCACGCGCTGTCTGGGTCAACACGTCTGGCGGCAAGATGACCCAGGGCGGCAGTACGCTGACACAACAGTTGGTCAAGAACTTCTATCTGACCAGTGAGCGCAGCCTGACCCGTAAACTCACCGAAGCCATGATGGCGATGTTGCTTGAGCTGCATTACGACAAACCGGAGATTCTTGAGGCTTACCTCAATGAAGTGTTCGTCGGTCAGGACGGCCAGCGCGCGGTGCACGGTTTCGGTCTGGCCAGTCAGTTCTTCTTCGGACAGCCGTTGTCCGAATTGAAACTGCATCAAGTTGCCTTGCTGGTGGGGATGGTCAAGGGGCCGTCCTATTACAACCCGCGTCGCAATCCTGAGCGAGCGCTTGAGCGGCGCAATCTGGTGCTCGATGTCCTCCAGGAACAAGGCGTCGCCACCGCCGAGCAGGTCGAAGCTGCGAAAAAAATGCCGCTGGGTGTAACGACACGCGGCAAGCTGGCCGACAGCTCGTTCCCGGGCTTTATCGACCTGGTCAAGCGCCAGTTGCGCGAAGACTACCGCGACGAAGACTTGACCGAAGAAGGCCTGCGGATCTTCACCAGTTTCGACCCGATTCTGCAGATGAAAGCCGAAGCTTCCGTCAACGACACCTTCAAGCGACTGTCCGGTCGCAAGGGTTCCGATGACGTCGAAGCGGCCATGGTCGTGACCAACCCGGAAACCGGTGAAGTCCAGGCCATGATCGGCAGCCGCCAGGCCAGTTTTGCAGGCTTCAACCGTGCGCTGGATGCGGTGCGCCCCATCGGCTCACTGATCAAACCGGCGGTTTATCTGACGGCGCTTGAGAAGCCTACCCAGTACACGCTGACCAGTTGGCTGTCGGATGAATCCTTCTCGGTCAAGGGCGCGGACGGTCAGGTCTGGAAACCGCAGAACTATGATCGCCGCTCCCACGGTACGGTGTTCCTGTATCAGGGGCTGGCGCATTCCTACAACCTGTCGACTGCGCGTCTCGGATTGGCAGTGGGTGTACCGAATGTCCTCAAGACCCTGGCGCGCCTGGGGGTAACTCGCGAGTTCCCGGCATTCCCGTCGATGTTGCTGGGGGCCGGTGGCATGACGCCAATTGAAGTGGCGACCATGTACCAGACGCTGGCCAATGGTGGTTTCAACACGCCGATGCGCGGGATTCGCAGCGTATTGACCGCCGAAGGCGAACCGCTCAAGCGCTATCCGTTCCAGATCGAACAGCGTTTTGATCCGGCTTCTATCTACCTGATCCAGAGCGCCATGCAGCGAGTCATGCGTGAAGGTACCGGCAGTTCGGTTTATAACGTGTTGCCAAAGACCCTGACCCTGGCCGGCAAGACCGGTACCAGTAACGACTCGCGGGACAGTTGGTTCGCAGGTTTCAGTCAGGACCTGCTGGCGGTGGTCTGGCTGGGTCGTGATGACAACGGCAAGACGCCGTTCACCGGTGCTACCGGTGCCTTGCAGGTCTGGACCAGCTTCATGCGTAAAGCCGATCCATTGCCGCTGGACATGCCGCAGCCGGACAACGTTGTTCAGGCGTGGGTCGATTCGCATACCGGACAAGGCTCCGATGCCAACTGCCCGGGCGCCGTGCAGATGCCGTATATTCGCGGCAGCGAACCACCTCCCGGTGCAGCTTGCGGTGGCGAAAGCCCTGCTTCCGGCGAAACGGTGATGGATTGGGTCAAGGGCTGGATGAATTAAGCAAAGAGGGATTCACGTGAACAAGTGGTTGATACCAGCGGTTGCCGCCGTGGCATTGCTCAGCGGTTGCTCCACCGTACAACGCGGTTCGATTCCGGTTGAGGATTCCGGTACGGCTGTGTCCAACAGCGAGCGGATCTCGGCGAATGGCGGTTTCCGCAAGACGACAGTGAAGCGTCCTGTGCAAGCCCAGACCCAAACCCAGGCGATTCCGCAGGGCGACACCGGTGTGGTGGTGATGGTCCCGGGTGGCGGCGCCGTCACTTCGGCCCCGATCAGTACCTCGCCGATCACCCCAGGCCCGATTACTCCGGGGCCGATCGATACGTCGCCGGTCCAGTCGGCACCGATCAATCAGGGCAGCTACAGCATGCCGTCGACGCCGAGCGGGATTCCTTCGGCGAGTGCCGGTGGCCTGTCGGCCGATGAACAACTGGATGGCCCGGTGCTGGCGCTGTTGACCACGGCTCAGCAGCAACAGGCCAGCGGCGACCTCAACGGTGCTTCGTCCAGTCTCGAGCGCGCCCAGCGTGTCGCGCCGCGTGAGCCACAAGTGCTTTATCGCCTCGCTCAGGTGCGCATGGCTCAAGGTGATGCCGCGCAGGCTGAACAATTCGCTCGTCGTGGGCTGACGTTCGCCAATGGTCGTCCGGATCTTCAGGCCAGCCTGTGGGAATTGATCGCCCAGGCACGCGAGAAACAAGGTGATTCCAGCGGCGCTACGCTGGCCCGCCAGAAGGCCAAGGTTTCGCTGTGATGGATGCCCGCTTTCCGAAGATTGCCGAGCAGTTGCTGCTGATCGAGCGTGAATTGCGGGTGCAGGGGTGGTGGGATGAAGTCCCACCCTCCGCTGAAGCGCTTGCCAGTGTCGAGCCGTTTTCGGTCGATACGCTGGATTTTGAGCAGTGGCTGCAGTGGATTTTCTTGCCTCGCATGAAGATCATCCTCGAACAGGATTTGCCGCTGCCTAACGCTTCGGGCATTCAGGAGATGGCCGAAATGGTCTTCGCCGGGCGCAATGTCCAGGGCAAGGACCGGCAGCTACAAGTGCTGCTCAAAGAGTTCGATCTACTGATCACCGCCTCCCGCTAACACCCGATCTCTGTAGGAGCCGAGCTTGCTCCGGGCGGCGTTCCGACGATAGCGGTGCAACATTCAACAGGCCTGTTGGGTGTTTCGCCCTCATCGCGAGCAAGCTCTGCTCCTACAGGTACTTACTGGCAGTTATCCGTAATCTGTTTCTGTGTTTCGCTGATGCGCTCCTGACGTTGTTGATCGGTCAGGCGGCGCATCTCGCCGTCCACATCTTCCCGAAGTCGCGGATTGTTCTGCAGTTGCGCCAGATTCGTTCGCGCCTGCATGCAAAATGTCTTCAACTGAGCTTGCTGCTCGGCGACCTGCTTTTTTACGTTGTTGTCGATGACCTGTTGATCGCCTATGGCGTTGCTGCGTGGCAGCGTCTGCGGATTGCTGGCAGAAGAGGAGGGCGGCAGCACGGTGGTGACCTCCTGTCCTTGGGGCGGTTGTGAATCAAAGTGCGTTACGCCTTGGGCATCGACCCATTTGTAGATCTGACCCGCCATGCATAAAGGGCTGATCAGCAGGCAGACCATGAAGAATGTCGTTCGCATGCCATTTCCTTGTCATTAGTTGCGCAATCCAAGCTAACACAGTGGCTGTTTAGCGATTTTTTCTTGCTTTCTCATGTGCTTACTTCAATAAAGCACATACACGACTTGACTTGCAGGGGACGAAACAGAAGAATCCAAAGTCCGCTGTAGAGGGACTGCCAGAAGCAGACCCACTCGGCAGATCATGAGGCGCACATCCGCGCCGACCTGTTACACCCGCAACGCGTTACCTCGCGCTGGGTGGGAAAAGCCCGCAACACTTGGGACGATCCCAATACTTGCTCAGTCAGTGCTGACGTAGTCGGCGACCACCGTCGCTCATGCTCTGCTGAGAAGTAAACCTATTAAGACCCGTCCCTGTTTATGTGGGCGGTATTCTGGCGTTTTAGAGGTGAACAACGTGGAGCTTTTATCTGGCGGTGAGATGCTCGTCCGCTTCTTGCGTGACGAAGGCGTCAAATATATTTACGGGTACCCGGGTGGTGCTCTTCTTCATGTCTACGATGCCCTGTTCAAAGAACCGGAAGTGACCCACATCCTGGTTCGTCACGAACAAGCGGCTACCCATATGGCTGACGGCTATGCCCGTGCCACCGGTAAAGCCGGCGTGGTACTGGTGACTTCCGGTCCTGGCGCAACCAATGCCATCACCGGTATCGCCACGGCTTATATGGACTCCATTCCGATGGTGGTTATTTCCGGCCAGGTGCCTAGCACCATGGTGGGTACCGATGCGTTCCAGGAAACCGACATGATCGGTATCTCCCGGCCGATCGTGAAGCACAGCTTCATGATCAAGCACGCGTCGGAAATTCCGGAAGTCATGAAGAAAGCCTTCTACCTGGCGCAATCCGGTCGTCCTGGTCCGGTCGTTGTCGATATCCCGAAAGACATGACCAATCCGGCCGAGAAGTTCGAATACGTCTTCCCGAAAAAAGCCAAGCTGCGTTCCTACAGCCCGGCCGTTCGCGGTCACTCCGGGCAAATCCGCAAGGCAGCAGAAATGCTCCTGGCGGCCAAGCGTCCTGTGATGTACGCAGGCGGCGGCGTGATTCTCGGTGGTGGCTCCGCGCCGCTGACCGAATTGGCGAAGATGCTCAACCTGCCAGTGACCAATACCCTGATGGGGCTGGGTGCCTACCCTGGCACTGATCGTCAGTTCATTGGCATGCTCGGCATGCACGGCAGCTACACCGCGAACCTGGCCATGCACCATGCTGACGTGATCCTTGCGGTCGGCGCTCGTTTCGATGACCGCGTGATCAATGGCCCGGCCAAGTTCTGCCCGAATGCCAAGATCATTCACATCGACATCGACCCGGCTTCTATTTCCAAGACCATCAAGGCTGACGTGCCTATCGTTGGTCCGGTCGAGAGCGTCCTGACCGAAATGGTCGCGATCCTCAAGGAAATCGGCGAGACCCCGAACAAGGAGTCCGTTGCCAGCTGGTGGAAGCAAGTTGACGAGTGGCGTGGTGATCGCGGCCTGTTCCCTTACGACAAGGGCGACGGCAGCGTGATCAAGCCGCAGACCGTGATCGAAACCCTGTGCGAAGTGACCAATGGCGATGCCTATGTCGCTTCGGACGTAGGGCAGCACCAGATGTTTGCTGCGCAGTACTACAAGTTCAACAAGCCGAACCGCTGGATCAACTCCGGTGGCCTGGGCACCATGGGCTTCGGTTTTCCGGCAGCCATGGGCATCAAGTTGAGCTTCCCGGAAGACGATGTCGTCTGTGTCACCGGCGAAGGCAGCATCCAGATGAACATTCAGGAACTGTCGACCTGTCTGCAATATGGTTTGCCGGTAAAAATCCTGATCCTGAATAACGGTGTGCTGGGTATGGTTCGCCAGTGGCAGGACATGAGCTATGGCAGCCGTCATTCTCATTCCTACATGGAATCGTTGCCTGACTTCGTCAAACTGGCAGAAGCTTACGGCCACATTGGCGTGCGCATCACCGATTCGAAAGATTTGAAGTCGAAGATGGAAGAGGCGTTTGCCATGAAAGATCGCCTGGTGGTGATCGATGTTTCGGTCGACACCAGCGAGCACGTCTACCCGATGCAGATCAAAGACGGCTCCATGCGCGATATGTGGTTGAGCAAGACGGAGCGTACTTAATCATGCGGCACATTATTTCCTTGCTTCTGGAAAACGAACCCGGCGCTTTGTCTCGCGTAGTCGGCCTGTTCTCGCAGCGCAACTACAACATCGAAAGCCTGACCGTGGCGCCAACCGAAGACCCGACCCTGTCGCGTCTGACGCTGACCACTGTCGGTCACGATGAGGTCATCGAGCAGATCACCAAGAACCTGAACAAGCTGATCGAAGTGGTAAAACTGGTCGACCTGTCGGAAAGTGCTCACATCGAGCGCGAACTGATGCTGGTCAAGGTCAAGGCCACCGGCGCCCAGCGCGCCGAGATCAAGCGCACTACCGATATTTACCGTGGGCAGATCGTCGATGTCAGCGCCAGCGTGTATACCGTTCAATTGACCGGTACCAGCGACAAGCTCGACAGCTTCATTCAGTCCATCGGCACTGCGTCGATTCTGGAGACCGTCCGTAGCGGCGTGACCGGTATTGCTCGCGGCGACAAAGTACTCAGCATCTAAACCAAATTAGCGAATGGCCTGAACGGCCTGGATATATAGGGGAATTTCATGAAAGTTTATTACGAAAAAGACTGCGACCTGTCCATCATCCAGGGCAAGAAAGTTGCCATCATCGGTTACGGCTCCCAGGGCCACGCTCAAGCGTGCAACCTGAAAGATTCCGGCGTTGACGTGACTGTTGGTCTGCGTAAAGGCTCGGCTACCGTTGCCAAAGCTGAAGCTCACGGCCTGAAAGTGACTGACGTTGCTTCCGCTGTTGCTGCCGCCGACCTGGTCATGATCCTGACCCCGGACGAGTTCCAGTCTGCCCTGTACAAGAACGAAATCGAGCCGAACATCAAGAAGGGCGCCACCCTGGCCTTCTCCCACGGCTTCGCGATTCACTACAACCAGGTTGTTCCGCGCGCTGACCTCGACGTGATCATGATCGCGCCGAAGGCTCCGGGCCACACCGTACGTTCCGAGTTCGTGAAGGGCGGCGGTATCCCTGACCTGATCGCTATCTACCAGGACGCCTCGGGCAACGCCAAAAACGTTGCACTGTCCTACGCTGCTGGCGTTGGTGGTGGTCGTACCGGCATCATCGAAACCACCTTCAAGGACGAGACTGAAACCGACCTGTTCGGCGAACAAGCCGTTCTGTGCGGCGGTACCGTTGAACTGGTCAAAGCCGGTTTCGAAACCCTGGTTGAAGCTGGCTATGCGCCGGAAATGGCCTACTTCGAATGCCTGCACGAACTGAAGCTGATCGTTGACCTCATGTACGAAGGCGGTATCGCCAACATGAACTACTCGATCTCCAACAACGCCGAATACGGCGAGTACGTGACCGGCCCGGAAGTAATCAACGCCGAATCCCGTCAGGCCATGCGCAACGCCCTGAAACGTATTCAGGATGGCGAATACGCCAAAATGTTCATCAGCGAAGGCGCAACCGGCTACCCTTCGATGACCGCCAAGCGTCGTAACAACGCCGCTCACGGTATCGAGATCATCGGCGAGCAACTGCGCTCCATGATGCCGTGGATCGGTGCCAACAAGATCGTCGACAAAGCTAAAAACTAAGTCACGCGCTTGTACGGAAAACGCGGCCTAGGCCGCGTTTTTTCGTTTGAGTTCGCCGGTTCTGGTATAAAGCTGCATCGTTTGTGGCCGAACCGTCGCCCCAGACACCTGTCGAAAACTTTCCACCCTGTTGCAAGGTAATGTCCATGAGCGAACGCCCCGAAGAGCCAAACCAGGCTTCTGACGCCGAAAGCCTGCTGCCCATCGATGAGCACATCGAAGAAGGGCATGACGCTGAAGGCCGTAAAGTCCGGCATCGTGGTATCTATCTTCTGCCGAACCTGTTCACCACTGCGAACCTGTTCGCAGGGTTCTATTCCATCATCAACTCGATGAGCGCCCAGGCCGCGTTGAGCGCCGGTGATTCGGTCAATGCGAGCAAGTACTTTGCTTTTGCGGCGATCGCAATTTTTGTCGCGATGGTGCTTGATGGTCTCGATGGTCGTGTGGCCCGGATGACCAATACCCAGAGCGCATTTGGTGCCGAGTACGACTCACTGTCAGATATGGTCGCCTTTGGCGTCGCGCCGGCATTATTGGCGTTTGGCTGGGCCTTGGGTGATATGGGCAAGGTCGGCTGGATGGTTGCCTTCATCTATGTGGCGGGTGCGGCTTTGCGTTTGGCGCGCTTCAACACCCAAGTCGGCACTGCGGATAAACGCTACTTCATCGGTCTGGCCAGCCCGGCGGCGGCGGGTGTGGTTGCCGGGATTGTCTGGGCGTTCAGCGACTACGGCATCCAGGGTTCCAAGATGTCCTTCCTGGTTGCGCTGATGGTGGCTGCTGCCGGTATGCTGATGGTCAGCAATATCAAGTACAACAGCTTCAAGGAACTCGACTTGAAAGGGCGCGTGCCTTTTGTGGCGATCCTGGCGGTGGTGTTGGTGTTTGCTGTGGTCTTCAGCGATCCACCACGCATCCTGCTGCTGGTTTTCCTTGCTTACGCGGCCTCCGGTCCGGTGCAGTACTTGTTGCGTCTTCGTCGGCACAAAAACGCCGAGTGATGTAATTTCCCTCATACTCCGCAGTCTATGGGTGCATCTGTCCTCCAAAGCTGCGGAGTTGTCATGCTGATCAAAGTCCCCAAAGCGTCTGACTGCCATGAGTCGGACGTCACATCTGAAGCCTTCTATCTATCCCGTCGAAAAGTTCTTGGTGCTGCCGTTGCGGGCTTGGCGATAAGCAGCCTGCCTCGTTGGGCGTCGGCCGAAGATGTTGCTCGTTATGCAGACGTCGAGCCTGGCAAGGCACCTACCTGGTTTACCGAAAAGCTTCCCTCTACCAAATGGGGGGCAGTCAACGTCAAGGATGAGTCGATTACGCCCTTCAAGGACGCGACCCATTACAACAACTTCTACGAGTTCGGCACTGATAAAGGTGACCCGGCTGCCAATGCCGGCGCACTGAAGACCGAGCCGTGGAGCGTTGTAGTGGATGGCGAAGTGGGCAAGCCTGGACGCTATGCGCTGGAAGACTTCATGAAGCCTTATCAGTTGGAAGAGCGCATCTACCGTCTTCGCTGCGTAGAGGCTTGGTCGATGGTCATTCCGTGGATTGGTTTTCCCATTTCGGCATTACTCAAGCAAGTGGAGCCAACCTCCAAGGCTAAGTACATTCGCTTCGAAACCCTGGAGGATCCCAAGAGTATGCCGGGGCAGCGTTCCGGCTTTGCCTTGATCGACTGGCCCTATGTAGAAGGGTTGCGTCTGGATGAGGCGATGAACCCGTTGGCGATTCTTGCGGTCGGCATGTATGGGCGTGAGTTGCCCAATCAGAATGGAGCGCCGTTGCGTTTGGTGGTGCCCTGGAAGTATGGATTCAAAAGCATCAAATCCATTGTGCGTATCAGTCTGGTCAGCGAGCAGCCGAAAACAACATGGCAGAGCATTGCAGCGGATGAGTATGGTTTCTACGCGAATGTGAATCCTGCGGTTGATCATCCGCGTTGGACTCAGGCGCGGGAGCGCCGTTTGCCCAGTGGTTTGTTCAAGCCCAATGTGCGCGACACACAGATGTTCAACGGCTACGCGGATGAAGTCGCCTCTCTTTATACAGGGCTCGATTTGCGGAAGAACTACTGATGCGTTTTCCGGTTTGGCGTCTTGGCGTTTTTATAGTGGCAGCGGTGTGGCCGCTGCTTTGGCTGTATCAGGCCTGGACGGATGTGTTGGGCCCGGACCCAGGCAAAATTCTGGTTGATCGGCTTGGGTTGGGCACGCTTGTTTTGCTACTCATTACGCTCAGTATGACGCCCCTGCAAAAACTCACCGGGTGGGCAGGGTGGGTGGCTGTGCGAAGGCAGTTGGGGTTGTGGTGCTTTGCTTATGTGGTTCTGCATTTGAGTGGCTATACGGCGTTCATTCTAGGATTTGACTGGTCGCAGCTGGGTGTTGAGTTGCGCAAGCGGCCATACATTATCGTCGGTACGCTGGCGTTTCTGTGTTTGCTGGCGTTGGCGGTGACATCTAATCGTTACAGTCAGCGGCGTTTGGGCGCACGCTGGAAGAAGCTGCATCGGCTCGTCTATGTGATTCTCGGGCTTGGGTTGCTGCATATGTTGTGGATCGTGCGTGCTGATCTGAAGGAGTGGACGGTATACGCCTCGATAGGGGCGTTGCTGTTAGTGCTGCGTGTGCCAGCAGTTGCCCGGCGAATCCCGCGGTTTGTGGCTAAAAAGGTACCGTCTGCACGAAAGGTGTAATTAAGTGTTGACGGCAGATTCAGGATGTCTATAATTCGCCCCACTTCCGGCGCAGTCGAAACGGAAAACTCCTTGGTAAACAAAGAGTTACGCAGTTTTCGGCAGTGAGTGGCTTCAGTTCATCGAAGTCCGAAAGGAGTTGAAAAAGAGGTGTTGACAGCAGCGTGTAACGCTGTAGAATTCGCCTCCCGCTACCGAGTGATCGGAAGCGCAAGTGGTTGAAGTTGTTAAAGATTTCCAAG
>NZ_MPAK01000001.1:3548673-3881988 GCF_002000165.1 Pseudomonas sp. C9
ACGAACCGAAAGTTCGAGATACTCACAAAACACCCAACTATCGCATACCCAATTTGCTGAAGCGCGGCCAGCTGGCCACGATTCGGTACCCGAATTTCTTGACGACCATAGAGCATTGGAACCACCTGATCCCATCCCGAACTCAGCAGTGAAACGATGCATCGCCGATGGTAGTGTGGGGTTTCCCCATGTGAGAGTAGGTCATCGTCAAGATTAAATTCCGAAACCCCAATTGCGAAAGCAGTTGGGGTTTTGTTTTGCCTTCGAAAAAGTACTCACCTGCTTAACGCACAAAATGGCGCAGTTATTTTCGACTCATGCCTCTAGAATAGGACCAACTTTTTCGGAATCAGAGTCTTTATGTCAGATCCGGTTGACGCCACCAGGCTGTCAGAATTACCGCTGAACGATTTGGTCGCGTGTCATGAGTGCGATTTGCTGATGCGCAAACCCGAACTCGCTCACGATGAGAAAGCGCTGTGCCCGCGTTGTGGTTATGAACTCTACGCACATAGGCATAACGTCGTGCAGCGCAGCCTCGCCTTGGTCATCGCCGCTTTATTGTTGTATGTGCCGGCGAACTTTTTACCCATCATGGAGCTCAATCTACTCGGGCAATCGACGCAGGACACTGTCTGGAGCGGCGTTGTCGGCTTGTTTGATACGGGTATGCAAAGCGTTTCTGTGATTGTGTTCCTGTGCAGCATGGGCATTCCGTTGCTCAAACTGCTCTGTCAATTAATCGTGCTGTTGAGCATTCGCTTTGATATCGGACGCAGCTACGGCTTGCTGCTCTATCGCATTTATCACCATTTACGGGACTGGGGAATGCTCGAGGTTTACCTCATGGGCGTACTGGTCGCGATCGTAAAGCTGGCAGATATGGCGGCCATTACCGTAGGTCTTGGCCTGGTGTGCTTTATCAGTTTGTTGTTGATTCAGGTCTGGTTGGAGGTGGTGATGTCGCCTCATCAGGTCTGGCAGGCGTTATCAGGAGAGGATGCCCATGCGGGCGATTGATGCAGGCATTCTGATTTGTGCGGAATGCCATGAGTTGAACAAGCAGGAAGCTGACACCGACGAGCAAGTTTGCACCCGTTGTGGTGCGCTGGTTCATGCCCGTCGCCCGAACAGCCTGGTGCGCACCTGGGCGCTGCTGATTACCGCGGCGATTCTTTACATTCCGGCCAACCTGCTGCCGATTATGACCATCAATTCACTCGGTAAGGGCGCCCCGAGCACCATCATGTCCGGCGTGATTGATCTGGTTCATTACGGCATGTTTCCCATCGCGGCAGTGGTGTTCATTGCCAGTATTCTAGTGCCGACGTTCAAATTGGTGGGCATCGGCTTGCTGCTGTTTTCGATACAGCGCCGCCAGCCACTCTCGGCTCGCCAACGAATCTGGATGTACCGCTTTATCGAGTTCATCGGCCGCTGGTCGATGCTGGATATCTTTGTGATCGCCATCCTGGTGGCGGTCGTTAATTTCGGACGGCTTGCCAGTATCGAAGCCAATCTTGGCGCCATCGCCTTCGCCAGCGTGGTGATTTTGACGATGCTTGCCGCAGTATCTTTCGATCCCCGACTGATTTGGGATAACACGGAGTCGGACGACGACCATGACTGATTTGCCTACAGCAAAAACCCGACCGGCCTCGAACTGGTCGGCTATCTGGATTCTGCCCCTCATTGCGTTGATCATCGGTGGCTGGCTCGGGTGGCGTGCCTACAACGAGACCGGAATCGAAATTCAGGTGCGGTTCGAAAGCGGTGAAGGCATCCAGGCCAACAAGACTGAAGTGGTCTACAAAGGGATGTCGGTCGGCAAGGTCAAAGCCCTCAAGCTCGATGACGAAGGCGCTTCCAAGGGGGTGATCGCGACCGTCGAGATGAATAAGGATGTCGAGCAATACCTCAGGACCAGCACGCGCTTCTGGCTGGTCAAACCGAGCGTGACCCTGGCCGGGATCACCGGTCTGGAAACGCTGGTCTCTGGTAACTATGTAGCGATCAGCCCGGGTGAAGGCGAGCCTGTTCGCAAATTCAAGGCGCTGGCTGAAGAGCCTCCCTTGTCAGACGCGAAGCCGGGTTTGCACCTGACCATCAAGGCTGATCGACTTGGTTCGCTCAACCGTGGCAGCCCGGTGTTCTACAAGCAGATCAAGGTCGGCCAGATCAAAAGCTACGTGCTCTCGCAGGATCAGAGCACGGTCGAGCTCAAAGTTTTCATCGAACCCACCTACGCCAATCTGGTGCGCAAACACACGCGCTTCTGGAACGCCAGTGGCGTTAGCATCGACGCGAACCTGTCCGGTGTGAAGATTCGCAGTGAGTCGCTTGCCAGCATTGTCGCCGGTGGTATCGCGTTCGCCACGCCGGAGAACCGTAAGGACAGCCCGCCCACCGATCCTAGCCTGCCGTTCCGTCTTTATGAAGACTTTGACGCCGCTGCCGCCGGTATTCGGGTCAAGGTCAAACTCACCGACTTCGAAGGATTGCAGGCTGGCCGTACGCCGGTGATGTACAAAGGCATCCAGGTCGGCAACCTGAAAGCGCTGAAGATCGATCCGGACCTGTCCGGCGCCACCGCCGAATTGACCCTTGATCCGTTGGCTGAAGATTATCTGGTGACCGGCACTCAGTTCTGGGTGGTCAAGCCATCGATTTCCCTGGCGGGTATCACCGGTCTGGAAGCGCTGGTCAAAGGTAACTACATTGCCGTGCGCCCTGGCGACAAAGGCTCTGCGCCGCAACGTGAATACGTGGCGCGGCCCAAGGCGCCGCCGCTGGATTTGCGTTCGCCGGGCCTGCACCTGGTGTTGTTTACCGAGAGCCTGGGCTCACTGGAGGTCGGCAGTCCGATTCTCTACAAGCAGGTCAAGGTCGGTTCCGTTCAGAGTTATCAATTCTCCAAAACCAAGAAGCAATTGGTGATTGGCGTTCACATCGAGAAGGAATACGAAGGGCTGGTCAACGCCTCGACGCGATTCTGGAATGCCAGCGGCATCACACTCTCGGGCGGATTGACGGGCGGAATCCAGGTTAAAAGTGAGTCGCTGCAAAGCCTGATGGCCGGCGGCATTGCCTTCGAAACCCCGCAAGCCAAGGCGCCGCTGCAAAAGAAAATTCCGCGTTTTCGTTTGTTCGCCAACCATGAAGAAGCCAATCAGAAAGGCACACTGGTCACCATCAAGGTCGAGCGCGCCGACGGTTTGCGTGACGGTACGCCTGTGCGATTCAAAGGGCTGGATGTCGGCAAGATTGAAGACGTTGACCTCAGCGATGACCTGCAATCGGTGTTGCTCACCGCGCGGATCACCGAAGTGCCGGAACGCATCGCTCGGGTAGGCACCCAGTTCTGGGTGGTTAAACCTGAGTTAGGGCTGATCAAGACCTCCAATCTCGAAACCCTGGTCACTGGTCAATACATCGAAGTACAGCCCGCACCGAAGAACCTCGGCCCGCAGAAGAATTTCGTCGCATTGGCCAACCCGCCGGAAGCCGCCAAGTCAGAGACTGGCTTGAGTCTGGTCTTGAGCGCCGCTCGGCGTGGTTCGCTGAAAACCGGCGTGCCGGTAACGTACCGCGAAATCACCGTGGGCAAAGTGACGGGCTACGAACTTGGGCAGACCGCAGACCGCGTGTTGGTGCACATCCAGATTGAGCCGAAATACGCGCCGCTGGTGCGCAGTGGTACGCGATTCTGGAACAGCAGCGGATTTGGTTTCGACTTCGGTTTGTTCAAAGGCGCGACGGTGCGTACTGAATCCCTGGAAACGATGATCCAGGGCGGCATCGCCTTTGCCACGCCAGACGGCGACCGGATGGGCAGCGCGGTGCGGCCTGGTCAGACGTTCCCGCTGTTCGACAAGTTCGAAGACGAATGGCTGACCTGGGCACCGAAAATCCCCCTCGGCAAATAAGCTCAGGCAACAGGCATAAAAAAGGCCGCGATCCATTGGATCGCGGCCTTTTCCGTATCTAACGGATTAACTCAGACCGCATCCAGCTCCGGCTCATCCGCTTGCACAACGACGCTGGCCTTCACTTCATCATGACGACGGATGTACTTCCAGTCCGCCTCGTCGATGTAGATCCCGTTCGGCCCGCTGCCACCTTCCAGGTCAATCGCGACACTGGCGCACACTTGTGGCTTCACGCTTGCCAGGATTGGCACGAAGCCCAGTTGCAGGCTGGTTTCCAGCAAGGCTGCCTGGTTTTTCTCGTCGATGTCCGCCGCCTCGTCGAGGTAGTACGGCAGACGCACGCGACCGGCCTGGTCGCGGTCCATCAAGTGCAGCAACAAATACATGTTGGTCAGCGCCTTGATGGTCATCGTGGTGCCGTTGGAGGCGGCGCCGTCGATGTCGGTGTGAATTACCGGCTGGCCGTTGACCTTGGTGATCTCGAACGCGAGTTCGAACAAGTCCTTGAGACCGAGCTGGTTGTGGTTGGCCGCCACCAGCCGTGCCAGATATTCCTTGGCTTCTTCGTTCTTGTTGTCCTGCTCGGCGCTTTGGCTCAGGTCGAACACGGAGAGGGTTTCGCCTTCTTCGTATTGGCCGGCACTGTGGATGATCTGGTCGATGTGCTTGAGCGCTTCCTTGTTCGGCGCGAGCACAATGCGGAAGCTTTGCAGGTTGGACACCTGACGCTTGTTGATCTCGCGGTTGAACAGCGCCAGTTGATGTTCGAGGCTGTCGTAGTCGCTGCGAATGTTGCGCAGGGTCCGGGCGATGTCGGTGACCGCCGCCCGGCGTGCCTTGCCCAGCGTCAGGGCTTCGTCGGTGCGGTGCGCGTAGGCGTTGATCAGCAGTTGCAGGCGACGTTCCATATCGTCTTCGCTGTCGAACTTGGCCACGCCCTTGAGACGGACCTGTGCGTACAGCGCTTCGATCTGACCGTCGCTGCGCAGCAAACCCTGCCAGCTGTCCTGATAGTCATTGAGCAGCGGCAGCAGGTTGTCCATGGAGTCGTCGATCGGGTCCATGAACGGGGTGCCGAACGGCAAGTCTGCCGGCAGCAACTGACGGCGACGCAGGGCGTCGTCGAGGGTGCGTTGCTTGGCTTCCATGTCGCCGATCTGACGACCGACCAGTTGCAGCTTGGCCGACAGTTGCTGGACACGCTCGGTGAAGGCGTCGCTGGAGCGTTTCAATTCATCCTGCGCCGCTTCCATCTGCGCCAATTGCTCAAGTTTGTCGCCTTCTTCGGCGCTCAAGGTTTGCGCGCGACGGAAGTCTTCCAGGGCTTTCTGTGCATCCAGCACTTGCTGGTACAGCGCTTCCGTCTGGGTCTTGCTCGCGGCGCGGTCGGCGGCGACGGCTTGTTGGGTCTTCAGTTGCTTGAGTTCTTTGTCCAGACGCTCTTTTTGATCGCGCAACGCTGCACGGTCAGCCAGGGCTTGCAGCGCCGGCGGCTCGATGTTCGAGATGTCGATGGACAGGCCCGGCACTTCGAAGCGCTCGCCTTTGAAGCCGTCGAGGATCAGCTCCATGGATTTGACCCACTGACCGTCCTCGTCCAGCGTAATCCCATGCTCGCCCAGCGGCAGGCTGAACAGTGCGCTGTTGAACAGGCGCATCAGGCGCTCGACATCCTGTTGCGAGAACTCTTCGCGCAGTCGGGCGTAGCTGTTGTTGTCGGCGTGATCGAGTTGCTGCTTGACCGACTTCAGGCGTTTTTCCAGATCGCGCAGACGCTCTTCGAGGTCTTCGGCGCTGAACTGACGGGACTGCGCCAGCGCACCGGCCAGTTCATCGTGAGCGTCCTTGGCCGCCAGCAGTTGCTGTTCCAGCACCTTGACGTCATCGACCAGGGCGAAGCGATGCTTGAGCACCGACAACTCGCCGAGCCAGCGCTGGATCCCGGTGATTTCCCGCTCCAGACGCATCAGCTCTTGCGTGCCGCCACGCTGATCGTTTTGCAGCGCGTCTTGTTCATTGCGGTAATGCTCGGCCTGAATCGTCAGCTCTTCCTTGCGTGCACTGGCGTAGTCCGACCAAGTGCCGAGCAGGGAATCGAGCAGCGGCGAGATACGGTGCAGCTTGCCACGCAGAATATTGCGCTGGGCAACGCCCGCGGCCAGGGCTTCAACCAGCGGGCCGGCGGTGACCAGCGAGTTGTAATCCTGCTCCATGCGCCGTACATCGCGGAACGCCTCTTCACACGCGGCGATGTAATCGACGCTGCCGGAACGCAGGCTGTGCTCGAACGCATCGAGGAACAGCTGCTTGAGTTTCGCCGCCGTAATTTCGCGCATGTGCAGCAAGTTGATGAACAGCGCACGGAAGGTTTTCAGGCTCTGTTCACTGGTGGAGCGCAGCGGGATCAAGGTCAGGTCGAGTGGAGTCGACGTGTGACCGCCGACCAGCAAACGACGCAGCTCATCCGGCTTCAACTCGTAGGCTTTGAGGCCTTCGCGTTCAAGGTTGGTGAACAATTCTTTCTGGCGCAGGCAGGTGTCGTTCTTCTGGTAATGGGCCAGATCGAGTTTGCCAGCGTAGGCAAAGAATTGGTGACCGAAACCACCGCCCGGGCCGCGGCCGACCACGCCGATCACGTGCGGGCCGTGGGGCAGGGAGACTTCAACGAGAATGTAACTGGTGTCCGAGGCGAAGTAGAAACGCCGGGATTGCTCCAGGCTGTACTTGCCGAAACTCATGTCCGACATGCGCGCCAGAATCGGGAACTGCAAGGCGTTGATCGAGGCGGATTTACCGAGGTTGTTCGCGCCGTAAACCGACAGCGGTTCCTCCAGCGGAAACAGGCCGAGGCTGTATCCGGCGGTGTTCAAAAGGGCAAAGCGGCGAATGCCGTAGCGTTCCTTGCTCATGCGTCGAGCTCCTGTTCTTCGGCAATGGCGCGGGCCATGGCGTCTTCTTCGCTTTCACCCTCGAATTCGCTGAGGTCCAACGGGTCATCGGTTTCCAACAGTTTTTCGTCACTGTCGTCATCGATCAGCACCGGCACCGGCAGTGGCAACACGCTGTGCAGGCTGGCCGCCAGGTCACGGTCCTGCTGCACCGACAGGCAGACATCAAGGAAGCGGTGCATCGGCGGCAGGAAACGGTAGATGCCGTTTTCTTCACTGGCGAAACCGAGTTGAGTCATGCGGCGCATGATTTTTTCTTCGAGTTCTTCCTGAGTCTGCACCTCGGCCTGAATGAACAGGTCGCGGTACTTCTCCAGCAGCGACGGCAGTTCATCGCGACCGAGGCTACCGCCGTCGAGCACGGCGACCGGGTCACGGCCCTGATCGGCCAGATGCTCGACGAGGATGAAGGTGAACAGCGCCAGACGTTGCGCGGTCTTGTTCACCGCCGCGGCGGCCAGGTCCGGCACGAAGTAGTAGAAACCACGGGTGTCGCATACCAGTTCAAAGCCCAATGCCTTGAACAGCGTGCGGTACTGGTCCTGGAAATTCGACAGTTGCGCGTACAGCTCCGGGTCGCGGCGGCTGACGTGGTAGCCCTTGAACAGCTCGCGAAAGATCGGCGCCAGCTGAGACAGTTCGGATAGATCAAGATGCATAGGGAGTGCTCGCAGAATCCTCGGCGGTGTCGCTGGCCGAGAGCAGGGCGAAGGAGCGCAGGCTGACCTGGTGCTCATGAGTGTGGTATTCGCGGCGTTCCAGACGCTCGCGTTTGAAGCGTTTTTCCCGCGACAGGCGCGAGAACCAATAAAGCAATTCGTCGGTCGCGCCGTCCGGTTCCTGCTCCAGCAGCCAAGTCATCAAGTCGGGCATCGGCAGGGCGTCTTCGCAGCGTTCGAGCATTTCGCGAACGGTACGTGGTGCGCGCGGTGCTTCGCCTTTCTGGGTCTTGTGGGCCTTGGGGAAACGCGCCGGTTTTGGTTCGAACCGGGCCAGCGCATACACGTAGGCTTCAACCTGACTGGCGCTGCCAAGGAAGGTGCTTTGCGGACGGGTGAACATCGGCATCGCCGCTTGCGGTACGGCGTCGATGCCCTTGCGACGGATCATCGACAGCGCCAGCGCAGCGCCACGGGTCACGGCGTTGTGGCGGCGGGCTTCTTCACGCAGCGGCAGCAGCAACTCGCGGGCGTGGCGCAGGGTCAATTGGGCGCTGGTCTGCATTTCGAGGATGCGTGCGTGGGTACGCAGCAGCATGTCGTCATCGACCAGGTGGCCAAGGCGCTGCTGCTCGCTGAGCATCTTGAGCAGGACGGTTTCGACCTTGCGCACACCTTGTTCGAAGGCGCCGTCGGCGTTCACCAGGTCGATCATCGGCTCGACGTATTCGTCCCAGGTCGCCAGGACTTCGGCGTAGCGCTGACGCAACGGAATCTGCCGGTCGCTGGTCTTGGCCCTTTCGGCCACGGCCACCAGCGCCTGTTCGTCGTTGTCGAGCTTCTTCAATACGTCGCGTACGCGCATATCGAGCAAGCGCAACTGGCGCGCCAGATCGTTGCCGTCACGAATGTCGAAAGCGTCCTGAATGTAACCGGCCAGGCGTTCGAGGTGACGCAAGTAGGCTTCGATTTCCAGGCACAGGCCAAGACGGTGCTCACGGCGCAGGTAAGCGAGGAAGTCGTGGATCTGCGCATTGAGCTCGAAGCGGTTCGGGCTTTTCGCCACCGGAACCAGAATATCGAGGCGGATCCACACGTCCAGCAGGCTGGTGATGTCCTGCGGCGTACTGTCGAGTTGCTGGGCGGCCAACTGTGAACGCAATTCGTTGAGGCTCAGAGTGCCTTGGTCGAAGTGCTCGCACAGTGGCTCCAGAAGTGCCCAGTGTTCAGCGAGGGCGCGCAAGACGCGCTTGGGTTCGATCATCGGAATGGCCGGCTGGTTGGCGATTAAAAGCCGCGATTGTACTGCATCGCGGGCGTGTCGATTCACTCTCGGGACAGACTGTCGGGTTTCTATCGATCAAGCGCGGGCGATCTTGAGCGAACGGCGGTAGAATCAGCGCACTTTTAGTTATCCACAAGTGGCCGACCTTTGCTTATCGAGTCTCGTCGTCGCGCTTATTTGACCGCCATGCAGGTGGTCAACTGGCTACCGCGCACCGAATTGCCCTTTGCCG
Source organism: Pseudomonas sp. C9 (assembly GCF_002000165.1). NCBI lineage: Bacteria > Pseudomonadati > Pseudomonadota > Gammaproteobacteria > Pseudomonadales > Pseudomonadaceae > Pseudomonas > Pseudomonas sp. C9. Next base: position 3,557,727 of record NZ_MPAK01000001.1, read on the forward strand.
CGCCCTCGCGCCCCGAACTGCTCGAGATGCCTGAGCCGTTGGTCGTCGCCCCGGTAGTGCTGGCTCCAGTGCCTGAAACGCCTGTGGAGCCGCTGGTCAAACCGGCCGAACGGGTGAAAATCGAGGTGCCGCGTCCATCGTTGGCCAGTACGCGCACCAACGCCAAGGTCGAAGAAGAGGCTGCTCCGGTCGTCGCCAAGGCGGTACAAGTGCCGCCACCGCGCTTCGCCCTGCAATTGCTGCGCGCCGGTCGTTGCCTGCTGCTGGTGGAGTTACCCACAGGCGAAACGTTCCAGACCCGCGATCCCGCTTATCTGCTACTCAAGGACATGCTGCGCGCTGCCGGTTTGCCGGACAGCCCGCAGATCGTCGGCGAGCCGGTACGCTGGCCGCTGCTGGCTCGCGGCACCATGGATCAGGGCCCGGAAGCGGCTCGCGACTTCGTGCAAGGCTTTCTTTCGGCGCGCATCGAAGACGCGCCATGCGTCTGCGTGTGGCTGATCGGCCTGCCTGCGGTGCGTTTTGCCGGTGAGGCGAACGCCGAATCGTTCAACCGTGAACTCCAGGTCGAAGGCCTGGGCTCGGTCTGGGCCCTGCCGGGTCTGGAATTATTAATGGAAGAGCCACAGCGTAAGGCTGATGTCTGGCAAGCCATGCGTCGGCTGATGGCGCGCTGGAAAGAATCAAATGAGTGACGCTGTATCGTTCCGCCCGATGACCGAGGCGGACCTGGACGCTGTACTGAAAATCGAATACGCGGCGTATAGCCATCCCTGGACACGCGGGATATTCCTCGATGGCCTGGGCAAGTACCAGATCTGGCTGATGTTCGAAGGGCAGCAGCAGGTGGGTCATGGCGTGGTGCAGATCATTCTTGATGAGGCGCACCTGCTCAACATCACCGTCAAGCCGGAAAACCAGGGCCGCGGCCTGGGTTTGACGCTGCTTGAACACTTGATGTCGATTGCCTACAAGGCCGAGGCGCGGGAGTGCTTCCTGGAAGTTCGCGACAGCAATCGGTCGGCGTTTCGCCTGTATGAACGGTACGGGTTCAACGAGATCGGCCGGCGCCGGGATTACTACCCGGCGGTGGGGGGGCGCGAAGATGCGGTGGTCATGGCCTGTACGCTGGTCGACTGAGTCACAGCTATTGCGGCGAGGGAGCAAGCCCCCTCACCGCAGATCAGCGTTTACCGTCCATCGGATCGCGCTGCGCCATCTGCTCCTCGTCCAACCCGTTCCCACCGCCGATGTCATCTTCATCGACAATACTCAAATCCCAATCTGCCTGATCACCGTCGCCCGCCTCATGCGCGTCCCGCGCACCATCCTCATGGATCAGTGTTTCGGGGCTCATGTCGTCATCGGTAGGCTCGTGGTCATCGATCGAGGCACCGGTTATGCCGGCTGTACGCACACGCTCGGCGGACATCAGCCGTTCGCGTTCGGTTTGAGGCAGTTCGTCACCGATTTTGGCGCTGGTCTCTTCGTCGTCAAAATCCAGTTCGTGCATCGAACCCATGCGGTCTTCGTTGTCGTCGATCGGCTCGGGCTGCACCGCATCGAACGGACGTCGTGAATCATTCATGGCAATTGCTCATACTGTGGGCTTACTAGGGTGGACCCACCGGGCTGCCGAGAATTCCGTCGGCATGGAACGCCAGTTTTAAATGTCAGCGGCTATCCGCATTGCGCGCGTGACCCCGACGGGCGGTTGTCTGTCAAAGCTGCGCACCATTCTCGAGGCTTCTTTGTATGAACGACTTACAAGATCTGATTGATAACAACGAGCGTTGGGCTGACGCGATCAAGAAAGAAGATCCTGACTTCTTCGCCAAGCTGGCCCGCCAACAGACACCGGAATTCCTCTGGATCGGCTGTTCCGATGCACGGGTGCCGGCCAACGAGATCGTAGGCATGTTGCCGGGTGATCTGTTCGTCCACCGCAATGTGGCCAACGTGGTACTGCACACCGATCTCAACTGCCTGTCAGTGATTCAGTACGCGGTCGACGTCCTCAAGGTCAAACACATCCTGGTCACCGGTCACTACGGCTGCGGTGGCGTGCGCGCCTCGATGCAGGATCGTCAGCTGGGCCTGATCGATGGCTGGCTGCGCTCGATTCGCGATCTTTACTATGAAAAGCGCGAAGAGCTCGCCAAGTTGGCGACTGAGGAGGAGCGGGTCGACCGTCTCTGCGAACTCAACGTGATTCAGCAAGTGGCCAACGTCGGGCATACCAGCATTGTGCAGAACGCCTGGCATCGCGGGCAGAGTCTGTCGATCCACGGTTGCATCTACGGCATCAAGGACGGTCGCTGGAAAAGCCTGAACGCGACCATCAGCGGGTTTGAACAATTGCCGCCGCAATACCGCCTGCGCCCGGTCGAAACGTTGTAAGACTGATCGAGCCTCGGGTCAACTGAGGCTCCGTCGGTGCAAATGCTGATAGAACAACTCACCGTCGGCATTCGGTGGCTCGTCGTAGCCGGTGATCCATTCGCGGCACTCGGCCGACCCGCAGCGGCAGGCAAATTGTCGCAACAGTTTGTCTTCGGTGCTGGCGTAATCCATCGTCAGGATATCGCCGGGGGCAATGTCCTTCAGCGCCCAGATCCACAGTTCACTCATGTCGAGAAAGATGTTCGGCTCGCACGAGTGGCGCAAGAGTCCGCAGAAGCGTGGGTCGTAGAGGTGAATGCCGGACGACAGCTGCCGGGTATGGCGCTGGCGATAAGGCAGCAGATGCCCGGAGACACGGCAAACCCGGCTGATTCGCGGGAATGCGCGCAAGGCCGCAACGGCCGTCGCTGACTCATTGACGTGGATAATCCTGAAGTCTTTGAAGGAGGGAAACCCGAAACGAACGGGTAACTCTTCAAAGGGATAAATCCCGTCCGGTGGTTGTGCACGCGTTCCGTTCAGGGAATGAGGTTTCATAACGATCCTTGTCGGTTGGGTGTTGCGACGTCCAACGCCAACGATCCTGCCGGCCCCTGCAACACTTGGGTGTGTCTCAAGACTCTCGCAATTGAAACGTTCGGTCTACTGTCAGAACTGACAGGGGAAAAGTGCGCTTTCCCGCATCAGCCATGACGCACGCGGGAAAGCGTTTTTGCATTAAAGGTGGGGCGTCGGTATCGCCATTGCAGGCGCCGGGGCCTGCAGTAGTTTGAGCTGGGATTTGATCGGCGTTGTCGCGCACTGGGCCACGGCTTGTTCGGGTGTCAGATTGCGAATCGAGGTGTAGAACAACTCGCAGGTTTTTTCCGTCTCGGTCACTTGCCAGGTTTGTGTGCAGCTTTTCAGTTGAACATCAGGGTCGCTGCCCGGTTTGCTGCCCATGCCGGCCTGCCAGCACGCAGCACTCAAGTCCTGGCCCATGACCTTCAGGCCCGCAGCATCGGCCTTGGCCTGGGCATCGTCGCCGGTATAGCTGTCCGGGTTGGCGGCGTACCAGATGTAGCTCGGGTGGTTGGACCCCAGCACCGGCACCTTCACGCCGGCTTTCGGGCTGATCGTGGCCAGCCCCAGCACGTTGACGGTCGGACCATATTGCTGCTTGAGCCAGTTACGCACCGGAGCGCCAAAGGCGACCATTGGCAGCGCCTTGCCTTTGGCGTTCAGGCTGACTTCATTGACCATGGTGGTCTGGTAGTCCTTGAAGTAATCGTAAACACCCTCCAGGTCCTTGCCGGCACTGGCCGGCGCGGCGATTGGCGCGATGTCGATGATGGTCTGATAGCCCGGCGTCTGGTCGGCGGGGATGCCGTTGGCGGTCAGCAGCGTGGCCCAGCGATCAGTGGTCGCCGAACGCAGGTAATCCTGGGCTTGTGTCAGGGAGTAATCCGGCGGGAAGTGCAGCAGTTCGACACTTTTACGGTTTTCCAGGGCCATGCCCAGCGGCAGGAACAAGTACCAGTTGTAGGCCCATTTGCCATCCGCATTGAGCTTGCTGGCGCCGGTGTACGCCAGATCGCCTGCGTCGAGCAGCGCTGCCAGTGGTTTTTCGTAGCCTTTTGGTACGCCGCTGATGTCGGCGTAGAGCTGATGGTTATCGGTTTTGACCCGCACTTTGGCCGCGCCATAACCATCGCGTTGCACGCTTTGGGTCAGGTAGTGCTCGACGGTCTGCTCGAGCGTCCAGTTGCGAAAGCAGATCACATTGCAGTTGTTGGGGTAGGCGAACAGCCGGGTGACGCGTTCGGTGCTGCCCAGCTTCAGATCGACATCGGCATGGACGGCGGCACTCAGGGTGAGGGCCGCCAGGGTGAGTCCTGTGAGTTTTAACATGCTCAGATCCTTTTCAGCGTGACCCGTTGATTGGGGGGGGGCACGCCATAGTGGATCAGCGACGTTACACAGAACAATGGGCTTCCCTGATTTTTTGCGCAGGAATTGCGCTGCGTATTTACGGGATTTCCCCGACAGGGTGTCCGGCCCGGGGTAAGTGCCGAGTCGGACGCAAAGCGCAGGCGTTACAACAGTTTCACTGCCAGATGAGTGCCTGCGCGCAAGTACTCGACTTGTGCCAATACGGCATCCTTGACGATGGCCTCTCCGGTATCGGTCAGCTTGGCTTTTTTTGCATCAATGATGGACGTTTGCATCAATTGCATCACGACATCCATCGCTTTTTGAAGGGCGGTCAGATTGTTGTGTTGGCCAAACTCACGGACAACTGCGTCCATACGGCGGTCCGCGTCATCACGAAGTTTTGTGTATTCAACGACTGAAACCCTGCCGTCCTGGTAAATTTCATTAATCATCTCTTCCAGCGTTTTCGATATTAAAGACATGTGCTTGTTCATCCTTGGTCAGTACTGTTTTTACTTTAGAAAATTGTATGAGCTGTCGAAGTTTACTCAGCGATTTTCAGATTGGAGATAGGAACCGACCGGGTTTTATGTCAGGCGCAATCGAGTGTTTACGTAGGAAAAGTCGTGTTGTTTGCGTTATGTCCAAGCGAGTCAACCGATTGCACCTGCCCGAGGCAGGTGCAATCACTGATGTATCAAGGCATCACCGGCGCCGTATACGTCAGCGTCGTGCCCAGTGCCCACAGCAGAAACAGCACCAGCGGCGTGTGCACCAGCAACTGCACAAACGAAAACCCGATCAGGTCCCGTGCCTTCAACCCGAGCACGCCCAGCAGCGGCAGCATGTAGAACGGGTTGATCAGGTTCGGCAGGGCTTCGGCTGCGTTGTAGATCTGCACGGCCCAGCCCAAGTGGTAGTTGAGGTCGGTGGCCACTTGCATGACGTATGGCGCTTCGATGATCCACTTGCCGCCGCCGGACGGGATGAAGAAGCCGAGAATCGCCGAGTACACGCCCATCAGCACCGCATAGGTGTCGTGGGAGGCGATGCTGACGAAGAAGGTCGAGATGTGGTGTGCCAAGGTCTGGGCATCAGCGCCTTTGACCGTGGTCATCAAGGCGGCGATCGAGCCGTACAGCGGGAACTGGATCAGCACGCCGGTGGTGGTCGGCACCGCGCGGGCCACGGCATCGAGGAAGCTGCGCGGGCGCCAGTGCAGCAGCGCGCCGAGCATCAGGAACAGGAAGTTGTAGGTGTTCAGCCCGGAGATGGCACTGAGCAACGGTTTGGTCGAAAACTCGTGAAACAGCCAGCCAGCTGCCAGCAGCACCAGCAAGAGGGTCAGCAGCGGGCTGTATTCCAGCCATTCGCCGGGGCGAGTGCGTGGTTGCAGTGGCGGCAGATTGAAACTCGGGTCGACGCCACAGGCTTTGGCGTCTCGGGCCGTGTTGGGGCCTGGTGCGGTGGCGTAGGCAACGATCAGCGAGACCACGATCAGCGCCAGCAGCATTACACCGGACTGCCACAAAAAGATCGTTTGGGTGAAGGGAATGACTCCGGTGATCGCCAGGATAGACGGCGGCAGGCTGGCCGGGTTGGCTTGAAGTTGTGCAGCGGAGGACGACAGGCCCAAGGCCCACACCGCACCAAGACCCAGATAGACGGCAGCGCCGGCGGCACGGTAATCCATTTTCAGATCGGTACGGCGGGCGAGGGCGCGCACCAGCAAGCCGCCAAACACCAGCGACAGACCCCAGTTCAATAGCGAAGCGACCATGGAAATCAACGCCACCCAAGCCACGGCCGAGCGACCGTTTTTCGGAAGACGGGCCAGACGGTTGATCAGTTTCACCGCCGGCGGCGAACTGGCGACCACATAGCCGCCAATGACCACGAACGCCATCTGCATGGTGAATGGAATCAGGCTCCAGAAGCCGTCGCCGAACGCCATGGCGGCATCAGTCGGTTTGGCGCCCATGAACAGCGTGGCCACGGCGACGATGATCACCGCCAGCGCGGCAAATACCCAAGAGTCGGGGAACCAGCGCTCGGCAAAACTTGAGCAGCGCAGGGCAAAACGGGCGGAGCGGGTATCTTCGATAGCAGCAGCCACGGGAAAACCTCGAATTGTTATGTTTATTGTGGTCTTTCGGGCCATTGAGGCCCGTCTAGACAGATGCCAACAGTAAAACAACCGTTGCTGTTTTGTGACCAGGTTTCACCTAAACAGGACTATGGTCTAACGGCTTGTCCGTGGAAGCGTTTGCGTAGACCATGGGCGCCTTGGTTTTTTACCGGTTGCAGAGTTCTTTTTCATGACCGCCAACACCCCTTCGCGCCCGACGCCTTTTACCCGTTCGGACTACAAGACCCTCGGCCTTGCGGCCCTGGGCGGTGCGCTGGAAATCTACGATTTCATCATCTTCGTGTTTTTCGCCCTGACCCTTAGCCAACTGTTTTTCCCGCCAGAAATGCCCGAATGGCTGCGCCTGCTGCAAAGTTTCGGCATCTTCGTCACCGGCTATCTGGCGCGGCCGTTGGGCGGGATTCTGATGGCGCATTTCGCCGACCGACTGGGTCGCAAGAAGGTCTTCAGCCTAAGCATTCTGATGATGGCGCTGCCGTGCCTGCTGATCGGGATCATGCCGACCTACGCGCAAATCGGATATTTCGCGCCGCTACTGCTGTTGGCCCTGCGCGTTTTGCAAGGCGCGGCGGTGGGCGGGGAAGTGCCGAGTGCCTGGGTGTTTGTCGCCGAGCACGCGCCGGCCGGGCATCGCGGTTATGCGCTCGGTTTCCTGCAGGCGGGATTGACCTTTGGCTACTTGATCGGCGCCCTGACGGCGACCTTTCTGGCGCAAGCGTTCACCCCGGCCGAAATCCTTGATTACGCCTGGCGTTATCCGTTCCTGTTGGGCGGTGTGTTCGGCGTGATTGGCGTCTGGCTGCGCCGCTGGCTGAATGAAACCCCGGTGTTCATGGCGATGCAGGCCCAGCGCGATGCCGCCGTCGAACTGCCGCTGCGCACGGTCTTGCGCGAACATCGCCTGGCGATGTTGCCGGCGATGATCCTCACCTGCGTGCTGACCTCAGCGGTGGTGGTCTTCGTGGTCATCACGCCGACCATGATGCAAAAGACCTTCGGCATGACCGCCAGCCACACCTTCGCCTTGAGTGCATTGGGCATCGTGTTCCTCAATATCGGCTGCGTGCTCGCCGGTTGGCTGGTCGATCGCATCGGCGCCTGGCGCACGGTTATGTTTTATAGCCTGTTGTTGCCGCTGGGTATTGGCGTGCTCTATACCTGCCTGATTACTGGCGGCAACTGGATCGGTCTGGCGTATACGATTGCCGGGCTGAGTTGCGGCGTGGTCGGTGCGGTGCCGTCGGTGATGGTCAGCCTGTTCCCGGCGCGGGTTCGCGTTTCGGGAATTTCCTTCACCTACAACATTGCCTACGCCGCGTGGGCGAGTATCACACCGTTGTTGCTGATCGGCCTGATGCCGTGGAGCCCATGGATTTGCGTGATGTTCTGTTCGGTCATGGGGGCCGTAGGCGTCGGCAGCGCGGCGTATTTTGGTGCGCGGATGCCCAGAGCCGGCCAATGCGCAGCGGCTGGCGCGATGTAATCGCAGGGTAGATCCCTCGCGTTGCAATTATTTTTGTAGGACAACCCTGAGGCACTCTTCAGAAAACACCCACAAGGCCGATGGCTAGGCTGCATCCCGCTCTATTTCCTGCCTATCGGTACCTTCCCATGTTCAACAAACGCTTGAAGCAGGAGCTGTCGGCTCTTCGCGAAGAACTCTCCAGCCTTCAGCAAGTGAAGGACAGCCTGGAAAGCGAGATGCTGGTCCTGACCCTTGATCCTCAAGGGCGGATTCAGTCGGCCAACCAGAACTTCATCGGCGAAATGCTCTACAAGAGCGCCGACCTGGTTGGCCGGCACATCGAAGACATCGTCCCCGTGCATGTGAAGTCCGATGAGTTCCACCGCCGCTTTCAAAGCGCGCTGTCCCGCGGCGAACATTTCGCCGGGGCCGTTCGCTTGCTGCGTGGCAATGGCCGGGAAGCGTGGTTGCGTTCGATTTTTCAGCCGGTGCGCTCGGCGGATGGCCGGATCAAACACTTCTCGCTTTACTCCAGCGACCTGACGCGCACCATCGAAGCGTCTCGCGAGCACGAGAACCTGATCGGCGCGCTGGTGCGTTCAACGGCAGTCATCGAGTTCGATCTGGACGGCAACGTGCTGACAGCCAATGATCGGTTCCTCAGCGGCATGGGTTACAGCCTGGCGCAAATCAAAGGTAAACATCACCGCACGTTCTGTGATCCGCAGGAATTCAACAGCACTGAATACCAGGATTTCTGGCGCCGCCTGAACGCCGGTGAGTTTGTCGCCGGCCGTTTCAAACGCTTCGACAGCCATGGGCGTATGGTCTGGCTGGAGGCCTCTTACAACCCGGTGGTCGACGCCAATAACAAGCTCTACAAAGTGGTGAAGTTCGCCACTGTGATTACCGATCAGGTCAATCAGGAAAACGCCGTGGCGCAAGCGGCGAACATCGCCTACAGCACCTCTCAGCAGACCGACCAGAGCGCCCAGCGCGGCACGGCCGTGGTGACTCAGGCGGTGGATGTGATGCGCGACCTGGCGAAGCACATGCAAACCGCGGGCGATGGCATCGAAGCCTTGAATGAGCAATCGCTGGTGATCGGCACCATCGTCAAAACCATCAGCGGCATCGCTGAACAGACCAACCTGCTGGCGCTCAACGCGGCCATCGAGGCGGCTCGGGCTGGCGAACAGGGCCGAGGGTTTGCCGTGGTCGCGGACGAGGTTCGACAGTTGGCCTCTCGCACCAGCCAGGCCACCGATGAGATTGTCGGTGTCGTGCGTCAGAACCAGGAGATGGCGCGCAATGCCGTGGCCCTGATGACCGACGGCAAGCTCCAGGCCGAACAAGGCCTGGCGCTGGCGGCGGAGGCGGGCACAGTGATCGTCGAGATTCAGGACGGTGCGCAGAAAGTGGTGAACGCGGTCGGGCAGTTTGCCAATCAGCTCACGACTTGATGCCAGCGCGGTGGAAATCGCTACAATCGGCTCTTTTCAGGAGCAGACACCATGAGCGCTTCCCACCGCCGGCCGGTTCCTTTGCCCAAGGCTTACCGTTTGCTCAATCACGGGCCCACCGTACTGGTGAGCGCAGCCCATGACGGTCAGCGCAACATCATGGCCGCCGCCTGGGCCATGCCGCTGGATTTCGAACCGCCGAAAATTGCCGTGGTGCTGGATAAATCCACCTGGACCCGGCAACTGCTCGAGGCCTCGGGGACGTTCGTGCTGAACGTTCCTTGCGCGGCTCAAGCCGATATCACGCAGACCGTTGGTTCGACATCAGGCCTGGAATTGACCCAAGGCCAAGGCCAGGACAAGTTTCAGACTTATGGCTTGCAAACTTTCAGTGGCGAATTGATTGACGCGCCGATGCTCGAAGGCTGCGTTGCATGGCTGGAATGTCGACTGCTGCCGGAGCCCAACAATCATCAGCAGTACGATCTGTTCCTGGCTGAGGTGATTGCCGCTCAGGCCGATGAGCGGGTATTCAGCGACGGACGCTGGCACTTCGAAGGGCAGGATGCATTGCGCACCCTGCACCATGTGGCAGGCGGGCATTTCTTGACAATCGGCGACCCGGTGGACGGCAAGACCCTGGCGTAAACCCGCCAGGTTCACACCCAGACGTCATTCAATGCGGTCCGTTCGCCACCTTCGCTGCCGGTGTTCAGCACACCCTTGGGCTCGATCAGCAGCAACTTTACTTCCTGATCGGCCGACGGTTTGTGCTCGACGCCCTTGGGCACCACAAACATTTCGCCGGCGTTCACCAGCACGTGGCCATCGCGAAAGTCGAGGCGCAACTGCCCTTCGATGACGATGAAGGTTTCGTCGGTTTCCAGGTGATCGTGCCAGATGAAATCCCCTAGCAGCTTTACTACCTTGAACTGATAGTCGTTCATTTCGGCGATGACCCGAGGCGCCCAGTGTGCGTCGATCCGGGCGATTTTTTCAGCGAAGTTCAGGCTTTTGTAAGCGCTCATGAAGCGGTTCTCCAGGTTGATCGTGAACCCACGATAACCCGCGTATCGGTCAGCTTCTTGTACGATTGTGCGAGGCTCAGCGACGGTGCATTTTCATCCAGCGAGCCGGCGACAGGCCGTAGGTTTTGCTGAATTGCCGGGTCATGTGGCTCTGGTCGGTGAAGCCGGCAATCAGCGCGGCACTGACCAGTGGCTGGCCCTGGATCAGCAGCGAGCGGACCAGATCCAGGCGTCGCATCGTCAGGTATCGATAGGGGCTGGTGCCAAACAGAAGGCGAAAGTCGCGTGACAGGCTCCACCGATCACGACCGCTGTGGTGCGCCAGTTCCTCCAGGGTCACAGTGCGATCGAGTGCGCTGTGGATGAACTCCCGCGCACGTTCGGCGGCCACGTAATCGAAGGATTGGCGCGGGACGCCGGTCGCTCCCGAAACGCTGCTCAGGGCTTGCGCCAGATCGTACAGCGCGTCCTGTTCTTCCAACGGGTCGAGCGGGCAATCGAGGCTTCGCAGCAGCACATCGGTGGCGGCGAACAGGCGAGGGTCCGTCGATAGTCCGGTCTTGATGAACGGCAGCGGCTGACCGCCGAGCATCTGCTGGATCAGTGCCGGTTCGATGTACATCATTCGGTATTTGAAACCGGCCTCGGTGCCGGCCTCGCCATCGTGGACTTCGTCCGGGTGCAACACCAGGGTCCCGCCCGGCAGGCTATGGCGCCATCCTCCTCGGTACTGAAAACTCTGCACGCCGGCCAGGGTTCGGCCGATGGCGTAGGTGTCGTGACGATGAAGGTCGTAGCCGTGGCCGGAAAAAAACGCTTCGAAACGCTGCAGCCCGCCGACGTCGGGCGCGCGGTGGAACCAGTCGATGGGGAGCGTCTGCTTGGTCATGGTGTTGTGTCTTGAGCGCGATGAAGAACACGTTAACCCAGTGGTTGACCCTCTGTCTTCCCACCGATAAAACGCGTCCGTCGGGTAGAAAACCGTAGGCAAATGTTGCATGGTTCCCTCTGCTGTCCGGTACACAGTGGGTGGCCAATCGTTGAGGTGTCTTGAATGAGTAAACTGCGGGTAGGCATTATTTTTGGCGGTCGTTCGGCGGAGCACGAAGTGTCGCTGCAATCGGCGAAGAACATTGTCGATGCACTGGACCGCTCGCGCTTCGAGCCGGTGCTGATCGGCATCGACAAGCAAGGCCACTGGCACCTCAACGACCCTTCGAACTTCCTGCTCAATCAGGAAAACCCGGCGCTGATCGCCCTCAATCAGTCCAATCGTGAACTGGCGGTGGTGCCGGGAAAAGCCAGCCAGCAATTGGTGGAAACCTCCAGCCAGGAACTGCTGGGCCACGTCGATGTGATCTTCCCGATTGTCCACGGCACCCTGGGTGAAGACGGTTGCCTGCAGGGCCTGTTGCGCATGGCCGACTTGCCCTTTGTCGGTTCCGACGTGCTGGGCTCGGCGGTGTGCATGGACAAGGACATCAGCAAACGCCTGCTGCGTGACGCCGGGTTGGCGGTCACGCCGTTCCTCACCCTGACCCGCGCCACGGCGGCGCGTACCGGGTTCGCCGAGGTGCAGGGCAAGCTCGGCCTGCCGTTGTTCGTCAAACCGGCGAACCAGGGTTCGTCCGTGGGCGTGAGCAAGGTCAACGACGCAACCGAGTACGAAGCGGCTGTGGAGCTGGCCCTGGGTTTCGATGAAAAAGTCCTGATCGAATCCGCCGTCAAAGGCCGTGAGATCGAGTGTGCAGTGCTTGGCAACGAAGACGCTATCGCCAGCGGGTGTGGTGAAATCGTTGTGAGCAGCGGCTTCTATTCCTACGACAGCAAATACATCGATGACCAGGCGGCGCAGGTCGTGGTGCCGGCAGACATCAGCGTGGAGGCCAGCGAACGCATCCGGGCGTTGGCCGTGGAAGCGTTCCAGGTGCTGGGTTGCTCCGGGCTGGCGCGGGTCGATGTGTTCCTCACCGACAGCGGCGAAGTACTGATCAACGAGATCAACTCGTTACCTGGCTTCACCCGAATCAGCATGTACCCCAAGCTCTGGCAGGCCACCGGCATGACCTACAGCGAACTGGTCAGCCGTTTGATCGATCTGGCGCTGGAAAAGCACCAGCGGCGGCAGGTTTTGAAGATCACGCGCTAAGCTGTTTATTCCAGCGTCGTACTGAATCCCGGGTTTGAAGCGTGGATGTAGCCGAGTGCGTCGTTGCGTCACACAACGTTATCCGGAATGATAGGTTAATTTGTATACAATAATTTCCATTCATGGAGACAAAACGTGAAAGTCAGCGCGCGTAACGTATTCAAAGGCACCATCAGTCAACTGCAGCCGGGCGCGGTCAACGCCGAAGTCTCGTTGACACTCCCGGGCGGCAACGAACTGGTCGCCGTGGTGACCATGGCGAGCGTGAAGAGCCTGGGCCTGGCGGTCGGCAAGGAAGCGGTCGCGCTGGTGAAGGCGCCGTGGGTCATGCTGATGACCGAGTCGAGCGACATTCGCCTCTCGGCGCGTAACTGCCTGGAAGGCATCGTCACCAATGTCACCGATGGCGCGGTGAATGCCGAAGTGGTGATCAAGCTCGATGGCGGCAGCGAGGTTTATTCAATCGTCACCCGTGAAGCGGTTGCAGAGCTGGGCCTGGCTCCGGGTGTGAGTGCGACGGCGGTGATCAAGGCGTCGCATATTATTTTGGGTGTGCCGGCCTGAAGCGTTTGCGTGTAGGAAATGTCTATACGCGACAACCGATCAAAATGTGAAACCTGTAAAAAAGGGCCTACCTCCCGGTAAGCCCTTGTTCATTCCCGCGTACGAATCAATCCCCCAGCGCTTCCCCCTCACGCCGAGGATCGGCCCCTCCGGCCAGCGACGCATTCCCCTGTGGATCCTTCACCCGGACAATCGCCTGGGTGCCGCTGGTCATGTCGATCTCACTCACGCTGTGCCCCTTGTCCTTCAGCGCCTGAATCAACGTCGCGCTGAACTGCCCCCGTTCCAGTTCGGTCGGGCCGTTACGGCTGCCGAAGTTGGGCAGGTTGATGGCGGCTTGTGGGTCGAGGTTCCAGTCGAGCAGGCCGAGGGTGGTTTTGGTGACGTACTCGATAATTTGCGAGCCGCCGGGAGAGCCGAGGGTGGCGAGGAATTCACCGCTCTGACGATCGAAGATCAGGGTCGGCGCCATGGAGGAGCGCGGGCGTTTGCCGGGCTCGACTCGGTTGGCAACTTTTTGCCCGTTTTCTTCGGGGATGAACGAGAAGTCGGTCATCTCGTTGTTGAGCAGGAATCCCTGGACCATCACGTGCGAGCCAAAGGCCGATTCAATGGTGGTGGTCATGGATACGGCGCCGCCTTCGTCATCCACTGCCACCACTTGTGAGGTGGAAATGCGTAGCGGTGAACGGTCCGGTGCATAGGCGACTTGAATGCCTGGCGGGGTGCCGGGTTTGGCCGTGCCCATGCTGTGGTCACCGATCAGGGCGGCGCGGCTGGCCAGATAAGTTGGGTCCACCAGCCCTTTGACCGGCACGGGCACGAAGTCGGTGTCGGCGACGTACTGTGCGCGGTCGGCGTAGGCCAGGCGCTCGGCTTCCGAGATCAGATGCACGGCTTCGGGGGCGGGTTCGGTGCCTGCCGGTTTGTCAGTCTTGACTGGTTTTAGCGGCGCGAGGGCAAAGCGTGGGTCGCGGTTTTCCAGAGCCTGCAAGGTGCCGAGGATCTGCGCCACGGCGATCCCGCCGGACGATGGCGGCGGCATGCCGCAAATCTGCCAGCGTTTGTAGTCGGTGCACAGAGGCACACGTTCCTTGGCCTTGTAGCCTTGCAGATCGTTCAGCGACAGGCTGCCGGGGTTAGCGTGGCCCTGAACCTTGGCGACGATCTCTTGCGCGACAGCGCCTGTGTACAACGCGTTAGGCCCTTCCTTGGCAATGCGTTTCAGCATCGCGGCCAGTGCCGGATTCTTCAACAGCGTGCCGGCAGCTTTCGGGCTGCCATCCGCGTTCATAAAGTAGGCCACCATGTCTGGCGAACTGCGCATGGACGCATCCGAAGCGATCAGTTGATGAAGGCGCGGCGAGATGGCGAAGCCTTGCTCCGCGAGTTTGATGGCCGGCTCGAACAGCTTCGCCCACGGCAGGCGACCGTGCTTGCGATGGGCCAATTCAAGCGCCCGCAACACGCCCGGCGTCCCCACCGAGCGCCCCCCGATCTGCGCCTGGGTAAACGCCATCGGGGTGCCGTCGGTCTGTAGGAAAAGCTTCTCGGTGGCGTCGTGCGGTGCGGTTTCGCGACCGTCGAAGGTGCGCACCGCCTTGCCATCCCAGAGCACGATCAACGCGCCGCCACCAATGCCGGAGGATTGCGGCTCGACCAGCGTCAACACCGCTTGCATCGCAATCGCAGCATCAATTGCCGAACCACCCTGGCGCAGCATCTCCCGGCCGGCTTCAGCCGCCAGTGGATTAGCCGCTGCTGCCATGTGTCTGGACGCGTGGCGGGTTTGCAGGTCGGTGCGATAGCCAGAGGCGACTTCCGGAGCGACAGGCAAGGTCGAGGAGGGCGGAGAATGACAAGCAGCGAGGGTTAACGCGGCGGCGATCAACGAAAGGGTTGAAAGGCGAAGGGTTGAGAACATGTTGGGGCACTCCGTCCGTGGGAAAGTTACCGGGACTTTATCGGCCGACTCGGCATGGCGCAAACCAAGGCCTACAGTAAAGCTGCATTTGCCCTTCAGGAGTCGAAGGATTTTCTGTAGGGTCGAGCGCAACAGATTGGCCAGAAGATCAACAAGAGGCAGACATGCAGACCGAGTTCCCCACCCAGCCAAGTTACCGCACCCAGCGCGAGCAGTTCCTCGCGGCAGCCACCGCGGCCGGTGCGACGTTGACCGAGTACCCGCATCCGCTCAAGGGGCCTTTCGGTGAGTCGTTGAGCACCGATGTGGCGGTGCTGGGCGATCCGGGCGCCAAGCGGTTGCTCATCGCGTTGAGTGGCACCCATGGCGTCGAAGGCTTCTACGGGTCGGGTTGCCAGATCAAATGGCTGCAGGAGTTGGGCAAGCGCTCACTGCCGACTGACGTCGCCGTGGTGTTCATACACCTGATTAATCCTTGGGGCACCGCGTGGCTGCGCCGGGTCAACGAGGACAACATCGACCTGAACCGCAATCACCTGAACTTCGAGCGTGCGTTGCCGGACAATCAGGCTTATGCAGCGCTGCATGAGATCTATGCCTGCACCGAACTGCAAGGTCCTGAGCGTGAGCGTACCGATGCCTTGCTCGACGAGCAGATTCGCCAGCATGGCTGGCCGGCGGTGATGTCGATTGTCGAGGGCGGCCAGCACAGTCACCCTGATGGCCTGTTTTACGGCGGGCTGGCGCCGAGCTGGTCGAACCGCACATTGCACGCGATCATGCAAAAGCACATGGCCCATGCCGATGTGGCCATGTGTTTCGATTTGCACACAGGGGCCGGTGAGTACGGTCATCCGATGTTGCTGACGATCACCGAAACGGCTTATCCGGCCCTTCCAGACGCGCAGGCCATTTACGGCCCATGGCTCTATACGCTGCTGACCGGCGCCGACACATTGAGCGAAACCGGCGTGGCGGCCACGGCGACCGGCTACACCTCGCAGGCGTTGGTCGATGCCTTGCCCCACGTACGGCTGATGCCGTTTGTCATCGAGTGTGGGACGTATCCGGGCGCGGACGTGCATCGCCATTTGCGCGATGACCACTGGCTGCATCTGCATGGTAATCCGAGTGATGCCGTGGGGCGCGGGATCAAGCTGAATCTGCTGGAGCAGTTCTATCCGGCCGACAGCGACTGGCAGGCGATGGTCTGGCTGCGCACCTGGCAGATTTGGGAGGGGGCGCTGTCTGCACTGCCGGCGATTCGCACCTGACGCGGATGACCTTGAACCCTTGCGGTTCAAGGTACTTTTCTCGAGGCATAAAAAAACGGCCTACCTTTCGGTAAGCCGTTTTTAGTACTTGGTGGCTACACAGGGACTTGAACCCCGGACCCCAGCATTATGAATGCTATGCTCTAACCAACTGAGCTATGTAGCCAAGTGGCGCGCATTATTGGCTTGGAACGATGATGTGTCAAGCGTAAATCTAAAATATTTCTCTACGCTTTCAACTGCTTATCCTCCTGACCCGAAAAATCGGGCCAGGGGAGGGTGTTAACCGAGCTGAAATCTCCCGGTATTTGCGCTCAGGGCCTTGCTGCCCTGGCTCAAGGTATCTGCTGCCAGGTTCACTGCCCGCGCGCCTTCAAGCAACCTCACTGCCGCCTGATCGACTTGCTGGATGTTGCCGCTGACCTCATCGGCGGTACTGGCCTGTTCTTCCACGGCGGTCGCGATCTGCGCCAGAGTGTCAGTCACGCCTTGCACCGCATGGGCAATTTCGCCAAGGCGTTCGCCCAGGCCGGTGACCGACTGGGCATCACTTTGTGCCTGGCTACAGGCTGCTTCCATCAGGCTGACCGCCTCATTCACGGTACTGCGCAGGCTGTCGACCGTGCCGGCGATTTGCGCGGTGGAAGACTGAGTGCGTTGCGACAGGCTGCGCACTTCATCGGCGACCACGGCAAAACCGCGACCTTGTTCGCCTGCGCGAGCCGCCTCGATCGCAGCGTTGAGTGCCAACAGGTTGGTTTGTTCGGCGACCCCGCGAATGGTGTCCACCACCAACTGAATCTGTTGCCCTTGTTCACTGACCCTGCCCAGTGCCGCGGCGGTGTCGTTCAAGCGTTGATTGAGCTGCTGAATGCTGGCGGTCGTGCGCTGACTGTCTCGACTGCTGTCGGCGGCAATGCGCTGGGTGTGCTGAGCGCTGCCTGACGCCTGTTCACAGCTCTGGGCGACCCCTTGAGAAGTAGCCGCCAGTTGCGTGGCCGCAGCGGCGATCTGGCTGATTTGCAATTGCTGCGCTTCGACTTCGCCGAGTGCGCCACTGGAGTGCTGATTGAGCGTGCGTACGGCGTTGCTCACTTGCAGGGTTTCGTGATCGACCCCCAGCAAGCTGTTGCGCAATTGCACCACGGCGACGTTAAGGGCGGTGCTGATGGCCGCCAGTTCGTCACGGCCCTGCACCGGGGCTTGCAGGCTCAGATTGCCGTCACGCAAGGCTTCGGCCAGCAGCGTGATACCGCTGGCGCTACGACGGATCGAGGCTTGCAGGCAGATAAACAGGTACAGCGCGGCCAGGAGCAGACAGCCAAAGATTGTCGCCACCACAATGAATTGGCGAATCGCCGAGCCGTGGTAGTAATCCAGGCGCTGATCCAGCGACGTCAATGACTGCTGGCGCAACGCGGCGAGGTCGGTGAGCAGGGCGTCCAGGTTGCGTTCGAACTCTTCCGGCTTGAGCGTAATGCTGCCGCCGAACACCCCGTCATCCAGGACTTTCAGGCTCGCGTCCAGGTGTTTCAGGTTGTCATGGTATTGCCCGGCCCAGCTTTGCAAAGCACTTGGCAAGCGGGCTTCCAGGAGCGTGGCGGTTTTCACCAGCTGCTCCCGGGCATCACCGATACGGCTGCGCAAATCACGCAGTTGCAGACGACTTTGCAACGTGAACTGTCCCGAGACAACAGACGCCTGACCCACGCTGGCCAGGCGGCCGACCCGTTCGATCAGGTCAGGCGCGTGTTGCGTCGAGATCTGCGTCAGCAGGTAGGTTTCCAGCCAGGGCGCGAGTGTCAGGCGATTGTCCATGGCGATCTGTTCACGCAGGGCTTGCAGTGCGCTCAAGGCGTTGGTGAAACGGTCGTAACCGTCTGGCCACCAGCCGACACTGCTCAGGCTTTTCGAGTCCAGGCCATTGAGGGCAGTTTGCAGGGCTTGATACCGGGTCAGCGTCTCGCCCTCGGCCCCTTCGGTTTTCAGTGCATTGCCCAGGTCCGACGTGGCTTGAGCGACGGCAGGCTGAACCGCATCAAACGCGCCCATCGCGGCGATGGTCGCCGGCGTCGGCTGGCGATTGGTTTCCGTGGCGCGCCAGCGAGCAGCGCGATCCCGCTGGGCGGCGAGCAGGTTGTCGAGCGCATCCAGCGCGAGCAACTGACGCACACCGGCACGTTCGCCGGAGATCAGATTGAGTTTGTCGCGATAATCCTGACCAATCATCCACAGGCTGCCCGTCAGCGGCAGGATGAACAGCAGAAACAACAGCTGAAATTTGCGTGCGAAGCCAAAACGCCCCAGCAACCCGATCCCCGGTGATAAAAAAGACATGCCCCATGACTCCTCTGGACACCACGCACCATCGGCGTGCGTCGAGGTCATTGCGACCGCGACATGTGCCCTTTTAAAAGGCCTCGAAAGTTCACCCTCGCCAGCTCCGTAGGCCGACTCTGTAGCGAAACTTCCCATTCTCGGTCCTCTTTGTAAGAGGCCCGCGTTGAAGGTGTTAAACAAGGCAAGATTCAGACCATGGCGTTACGCTATCACCTATCGGCCGATGAAAGATTAGTTCGTTAGCTGGCTAAGGGGATGGCGTTGTCGCACCGAAAAATGGCACATTGATGCACCTGCCCGCATGCACCCATCTGCTATACGGAAATACTCATGGCTATCAGCACTACCCAGACCGGCACGACGTCGGCTCCCGCGACTTCACAAAGCAGCCCTCTAGTCATGCGCATCATCGGCGCGGTGGCGCTGGCGCACCTCATCAATGACCTGATCCAGTCGGTGCTGCCGTCGATTTATCCGATGCTCAAGGCCAGCTATGGCCTGACCTTTACCCAGATCGGATTGATCACGTTGACCTTCCAGCTGACCGCTTCGCTATTGCAGCCGTGGGTCGGTTACTACACGGACAGACATCCCAAGCCCTGGCTGCTGCCCGCTGGCACGGTGTGCACGCTGATCGGCATTTTGATGATGTCGGTGGTTGGCACCTTCCCGTTGATTCTGCTGGCGGCGGGGTTGATCGGTATCGGGTCGTCGACCTTTCACCCCGAAGCATCTCGCGTGGCGCGACTGGCCTCGGGCGGACGATTTGGCCTGGCGCAATCGACCTTTCAGGTGGGCGGTAATGCCGGCTCGGCGTTCGGTCCGTTGTTGGCGGCGGCGATCATTATTCCTTATGGCCAGGGGCATGTGGCCTGGTTCGGATTATTCGCGGTGTTCGCGCTGTTCGTGCTCTACCGGATCAGCCGCTGGTACGCCAACCACTTGAGCCTGTTCAAGCTCAAACAAGGCCAGGCGGCGACTCATGGCCTGTCCAAGGGGCGGGTGACCAGTGCGCTGGTGGTGCTCGGTTTGCTGGTGTTCTCCAAGTATTTCTACATGTCCAGCCTCACCAGCTACTTCACGTTCTACCTGATCGAGAAGTTCGACCTGTCGGTGGCCAGTTCGCAGTTGCACCTGTTCCTGTTTCTGGGCGCGGTCGCGGCGGGGACCTTCTTTGGTGGGCCGATTGGCGACAAGATCGGGCGTAAGGCAGTGATCTGGTTCTCGATCCTGGGTGTGGCGCCGTTCACGCTGTTGCTGCCGCATGTCGATCTGTTCTGGACCAGCATCCTCAGCGTGATCATCGGTTTTATCCTGGCTTCGGCATTCTCGGCCATTGTGGTTTACGCGCAGGAGCTGGTGCCGGGCAATGTCGGAATGATTGCCGGTGTGTTCTTCGGTTTGATGTTCGGCTTTGGCGGGATCGGCGCGGCGTTGCTCGGGCATCTGGCGGACGTGCACGGCATCGAATACGTGTACTTCCTGTGCTCGTTCCTGCCGTTGTTTGGTGTGTTGGCGATCTTTTTGCCGCGAACCAAAAAGGCCTGATAGCTCACCGTCCTGTAGGAGCAAAGCTTGCTCGCGATGGCCGTTACGCGATTTACCATTAGCACCGCGTTATCGTTCATCGCGAGCAAGCTTTGCTCCTACAGGCACAAAAAAGCCGCGTATCAAACGCGGCTTTTTCTTGGGCGGGTGTTTTACAGGCTCAGGCACTGCTATTGCGGAAACTACCGGGTGTGATGCCCACTACTTTTTTGAACGCTCGGGTCATGTGGCTTTGATCGAAGAAGCCGCAAGTGAATGACGCTTCTGCGAGACTGGATCCGGTGCGCAGCAGTTTTTGGACCTGGGCGACTCTTTTCTGAATCTGATAGCTGTGGGGCGAGACGCCAACGCTTTTTTTGAACACCCGGATCAGGTAAAGAGGGTCAAGGTTCACCAGTTGCGCCAGTTCTTCCAGAGACAGATGTTTGTCGAACTCGTCTTCGAGCTTCCTCTTGATCCTTTGCACGGCGTGCTGCTCAACCGCACTGACGGGTTCGATGGGCGCTCCGCTGCGCTCGAAGAGCTGCGTCACCAGATCCAGCAGGATCGTTTCCCGTTCAAGGCTGGAGGGCGATTTTTCAATGATTTGATGTTGATGCAAAAAGGTCCGGGCGAAGTCGGGGGCCTGGCTCAGCGCTGTTTGAAAAAGATGAATATGATCGTCTGAAAAACGCCCTTGAAACACCATCCGATTGACCCATACGGGGTCGATGTAGAGCATTCGATACATCCAGCCCTCATCATGGCCTGGCAAGCCGTCGTGGATCTCCCCGGGGGTAATGGTGACCACACTGTCAGCGACCCCCATGTAGTAATTGCCGCGATAAAAAAGTTTTTCAACGCCGCTACTTATAACGCCGATAGCGTATCGGTCATGTGAATGTCGACCGAAAGATTGAGTGCTGTAACGCGCAGATAGCAACTCACAGTCGCCTTCGGGTATACGCCAGAATTGAACAAAGTCCTTGTCTTTTTGAGGGGCTTTGTTGCGACGACTTTTGTCCATGAATTGTCCAGTTTTGTGCAATACGTATGAAAAAAAGGTCGCTAAATTTAGCACCTGTTTCATAACACAAGCTAGGGGGGACGATGTCTACAAAACTGGTAGTTGGGGATTTTAATAAGTCTTCATGGTCATTTCGTGCGTGGCTGGTTCTTGTGACAGCGGATGTTGAATTTGAAACCCTTCAGATCAAACTGGAACAAAACGACACCCGCCAGCGCATTCTGGAGCACTCGCCTTCCGGCAAGGTGCCGGCGCTGCTGCTTGATGATGTCGTCATCAACGACAGCCTGGCCATCAGCGAATACATTGCCGATTCCTGTCCGGCCGCCAACCTTTGGCCCCGTGATTCAAGGGTCAAGGCTCTGGCACGCGCTGCTGCGGCAGAGATGCACTCCGGTTTCATCCACCTGCGCACGCAGATGTCGTTTGGCCTGAACACAGGCGACATCCCGGAAAGCCTGACCGCCGAGACGGAAGGGGAAATCATGCGGATATTCGCTATCTGGAACCAGCTCCGTGAGGTGAGTGGTTCAACAAAGTTCCTCTGCGGTGACTTCGGCATTGTGGATGCGATGTTTGTTCCGGTGGTGTTCCGCTTCCGTCGTTATGGTATTGCCATCCCTGCGCAACTGCAGGGCTATGTCGAAAATATTCTGGGTTTTGCACCGGTACAACAATGGTTGAAGTTGTCCGCGCAAGAAGTTTAAAGAGAGGTGTTACTGCTAATGCTTAATGCCAATTAATAGTGAGTGGATTTTTGGCACATGGCAGAAAAGACCTTTGGGGGTTTTCTGCTTTGTCGAATCTGATAGTTGCTCACCTGGGGAGTTGTGAGTACTCATAAAGTTAATGCCGGTCTTTATCAATGAGGTTTCTCATGGCGACTAATAATAATCGGGCAATCATTGAATTGACCATCGGTGGACTGATGCTCAGTCTGTCTGCTCTAGCCGTCGCTTTCGCCCATATCGGCGCGGGTGGCGCAGGGTTCTATCGGATGGTGTTCGCCTCGATCCTGTTCTTCCTGCTGCTCAAGGTGCGCAAAACACCGGTGCTCCTCAAAAGTGCGAAGGCGCAGCTGTACACCGCGTTGGCTGGGGTGTTTTTGGCCATTGACCTGGTGCTTTGGCATCAGAGCATCTATATCGTCGGCCCGGGCATCGGGTCGATCCTGACCAACTGTCAGGTGTTCTTCATGACCCTGTTGGGGTTGTACCTGTTGAAGGAAAAACCTTCGATCTACTTCCTGGTCTCCATTAGCTTGGCATTTGTCGGGCTCTATCTGTTGTTGCTACCCGAGATGACCAGTGCGGTAGGGATCAAGGGCGTGGTGTATGGCGTGCTGTCGGGGCTGGCGTATGCCATCTGTGTGTATTTTCTGAAGATCAACACCCAATTGCCGGACGGCGGGGGTGACAAGATCGCACAGATGCTCAATTTGAGTCTTTGGGCGGCATTGGTTCTGCTGACATACGCGCTGGCAACTGGGGAAAGCCTGGCCATCGTGGATGGGCAAACCTTGCTGATGCTGATCATCTACGGGGTACTGGTGCAGTTTGTCGGCTGGTTGCTGGTCAATCGGTCGATCGGAGCAATCAGCCTGGGGTTGGCTGGTCTGATCCTGTTACTGGAGCCGGTGATCACCTATTTCATTGATGTCACCTTTCTCGGCAAGGCCAGCTCAACGCTGCAGATTTGTGGCGCGCTGCTGACTGTCTTTGCGGTTTATATCGGTTCAATCAAACCCCCTGAGAAAGCGCAGCCTTTGCCCGAGGCGACCTGACAGAAGGTTTGTCACTGTGAGCCGTGACCCCGGTCAATACGTTACGCGCAGGCCCGCAAAGTTTGCTTGTAGTCGAGGAGAATGGCGATCCCAAGACGCAAAAATCCCCGTATCAGCAAGTGATTACGGGGATTTTCAGTCTATCGGGTTCCGTGTTAATCCACGGTCACCGTTACACGTTGAAGCGGAAGTGCATCACGTCGCCGTCTTTGACGATGTAGTCCTTGCCTTCCAGACGCCATTTACCGGCTTCTTTGGTGCCGGCTTCGCCCTTGTACTGGATGAAGTCGTCATAGGCGATGACTTCGGCGCGGATGAAGCCTTTTTCGAAGTCGGTGTGGATCACGCCAGCGGCTTGCGGTGCGGTGGCACCGACGCGAACGGTCCAGGCGCGGACTTCTTCAACACCAGCGGTGAAGTAGGTCTGCAGGTGCAGCATTTCGTAGCCAGCGCGGATCACGCGGTTCAGGCCAGGCTCTTCGAGGCCCAGGGCTTCGAGGAACATGTCTTTCTCTTCGCCGTCTTCCAGCTCGGCGATTTCGGCTTCGATCTTGTTGCAGACCGGAACCACCATGGCGCCTTCTTCGTCGGCGATGGCCTTGACGATGTCCAGCAGCGGGTTGTTCTCGAAACCGTCTTCAGCGACGTTGGCGATGTACATGACCGGCTTGGTGGTCAGCAGGTGGAAGCCACGAATCACTGCCTTGTCGTCGGCGCCCATGTTCTTCATCAGCGTGCGCGCAGGCTTGCCGAGGGTGAAGTGAGCGATCAGTTGCTCCAGCAGGCCTTTCTGGACCACGGCGTCCTTGTCGCCACCCTTGGCGTTGCGGGCGACTTTCTGCAGTTGCTTCTCGCAGCTGTCGAGGTCGGCGAAGATCAACTCCAGGTCGATGATCTCGATGTCGCGTTTCGGGTCGACGCTGTTGGAGACGTGAATCACGTTCTCGTCTTCGAAGCAGCGGACCACGTGGGCGATGGCATCGGTTTCACGGATGTTGGCGAGGAACTTGTTGCCCAGGCCTTCACCTTTCGAAGCGCCGGCAACCAGGCCTGCGATGTCGACGAATTCCATGGTGGTCGGCAGGATGCGCTTTGGATTGACGATGGCCGCCAGGGCATCCAGACGCGGATCCGGCATCGGCACGATACCGGTGTTCGGCTCGATGGTGCAGAAGGGGAAGTTTTCGGCCGCGATCCCGGATTTGGTCAGGGCGTTGAACAGGGTGGACTTGCCGACGTTAGGCAGGCCGACGATGCCGCAATTGAATCCCATGGTGTTTCCCCTCGGATTAGAGTCAGGCCTTCTGGCTGTGCAGGTTTTTCATCGCGCGGTTCCATTCACCGGCGAGGATATCCGGCAGCACGCCGAGGGCAAAGTCGATGCTGGCATCGAGTTTTTCCTGTTCGGCGCGTGGCGCACGACCCAGGACGAAATTTGAAACCATACTGGCAACGCCCGGGTGGCCAATGCCAAGCCGCAAGCGATGAAAGGTGTTCTGATTGCCCAGTTGCGCAATGATGTCGCGCAACCCGTTGTGACCGCCATGGCCGCCGCCCTGCTTGAGCTTGGCAACGCCCGGAGGCAGGTCGAGTTCGTCATGCGCCACGAGGATTTCTTCAGGCTTGATGCGGAAGAAACCTGCCAGGGCTGCTACAGCCTGGCCGCTACGGTTCATGTAGGTGGTGGGAATCAGCAGACGAACATCCTGACCCTGATGCGAATAGCGTCCGGTCAGGCCAAAATATTTGCGATCGGCGACAAGGTTTACACCTTGTGCGTTCGCGATGCGCTCAACAAAAAGGGCCCCTGCGTTATGCCGGGTCTGTTCGTATTCAGCACCTGGATTTCCCAGGCCAACGATCAGTTTAATGGCGGTCACGATAGGGGCCCTTCCTTGGAGTGGTGGATAACATCGCTGCAATCGGTGTGTGCGGCGAAAGTGGACGAAAATTGCTCATTTACCATTATGTAAACTCCGCGTTCCCGCCCGCTTTCTCGCTACGTTCCAGTCCGCGATGTTTCCGGTCACTCCGGCGTACAGAGTGAATTACTCTGCAGCGCCTTCTGCAGCTTCTGGAGCAACACGTGGAGCGTGAACGTTGGCAACAGCCAGGTCGTTACCGTGAGCCAGAGCAACAAATTCAACGCCTTTAGGAGCACTGATGTCGGACAGGTGAATGATCGAGCCGACTTCGGCGTTAGCCAGGTCAACTTCGATGAATTCAGGCAGGTCTTTTGGCAGGCAGGACACTTCGATTTCAGCAACAACGTGCGAAATCTCGCCGCCTTTCTTCACTGGAGCAGCTTCGTTGATGAAGTGCACAGGAACGATAGCGGTCAGCTTTTGGCCGGCAACTACACGTACGAAGTCAGCGTGCATCACGTGGCCTTTGGCCGGGTGACGCTGCAGAGCCTTGATGATTACGTTTTGCTTGGTGCCGCCAACGTTCAGCTCGATGATGTGGCTGTAAGCCGCTTCGTTTTCGAGCAGTTTGGCAACTTCTTTAGCCAGCATGCTGATGGATTCAGGGGCTTTTTCGCCACCGTAAACTACAGCTGGTACCAGGCTTGCGAGACGACGCAGGCGGCGGCTCGCACCTTTCCCCAGGTCGGAACGCACTTCAGCATTCAGAGTAAAATCGTTCATGTTGTATCTCCAAAATAACCACATTCGCCCCAGCGTTTGCGACCAGCGCTAAAGGCGATATGGGCAAAAAAGCCCCGCCCCGACAGGAATGCCGGGGCGGGGCGCTTTTCGTCAACGCGATGATTGAAAAGGGCAGGGCCCTTAACGGAACATCGCGCTGATCGATTCTTCATTGCTGATGCGGCGGACCGCCTCGGCAACTACCGGCGCGATATCCAGTTGACGGATACGCGAGCAGGCTTGTGCAGCAGCGGACAACGGGATGGTGTTAGTCACCACCAGTTCGTCCAGCATGGAATTTTCAATGTTTTCGATCGCCCGACCGGACAGCACAGGGTGTGTGCAGTAGGCGAAAACCTTGGCAGCGCCATGCTCTTTCAAGGCCTTGGCCGCGTGGCACAAAGTGCCGGCGGTATCGACCATGTCATCGACCAGAATACAGGTACGCCCTTCGACATCACCGATGATATGCATCACTTCAGAGTGATTGGCTTTCTCACGGCGTTTGTCGATGATCCCGAGATCCACGCCCAGGGATTTGGCAACAGCACGTGCACGCACGACGCCACCAATGTCCGGGGACACGATCATCAGGTTTTCGAAGCGCTGATCTTCAATGTCATCCACCAATACAGGGGAGCCGTAGATGTTATCTACCGGAATATCGAAGAAACCCTGGATTTGGTCAGCATGCAGATCAACCGTGAGAACACGGTCGATGCCGACTACGGTAAGCATGTCAGCAACAACTTTCGCGCTGATAGCCACACGTGCGGAACGCGGACGGCGATCCTGACGGGCATAACCAAAGTAAGGAATAACAGCAGTGATACGAGTAGCCGAGGAGCGGCGGAAGGCATCAGCCATCACTACCAGTTCCATCAGGTTATCGTTGGTCGGAGCGCAAGTCGGCTGAATAATGAAGACATCTTTACCGCGGACGTTTTCATTGATCTCGGCTGTAATTTCGCCGTCGGAAAACTTACCGACAGAGATGTCACCGAGAGGGATATGCAGCTGACGTACAACACGCCGAGCCAGATCGGGGTTAGCGTTCCCCGTAAAGACCATCATCTTGGACACGCGCAGTACCTGAAGGCTGAGGGTAACCTGGATGAGTATAGGAAAATGGCAGGGGCGGCTGGATTCGAACCAACGCATGGCAGGATCAAAACCTGCTGCCTTACCGCTTGGCGACGCCCCTGTATCTGTTGCAACGATTACCCAGTAATCGGTTCCTTTAGAGCAGACTTTGCAGCTTGCGATGCAACATCGAAACGTTGCTTCCTTTTGCTACAAACCCTGTAAGGGTCTCTGTAAGAAGGGCCGAGACTTTATCAGCTTCAGCTTTGCTTGGGAAGCCCCCAAACACACAACTTCCAGTGCCAGTGAGTTTTGCTTCGGTAAATTTACCTAACAAATTCAATGCGTTACGTACCTCTGGATAACGCCTTGCTACTACCGGCAAGCAGTCATTACGACTGTTTCCCTTGGGAACGGGGCGCACTTTAATGGGAGGAGAGTTACGTGTCAACAGCGGATCTGAAAAAATTTCTGCTGTACTTACAGATACTTGCGGTATCAGCACGACATACCACGGTTCTTCGGGGTCTACAGGGGTCAGTTTCTCCCCGACGCCCTCGGCAAAAGCCGCATGGCCACGCACGAAAACCGGGACGTCAGCCCCCAGTCTCAGGCCCAGTGCCGCCAGTCGATCCTCGTCCCAACCCAATTGCCAAAGATGGTTGAGGCCCAGCAATGTCGTCGCGGCATTGGAGCTGCCGCCACCAATTCCACCGCCCATGGGCAGGACTTTTTCGATCCAGATATCAATGCCGAGTGCGCAACCGGATTGCTCCTGCAGTTGCTTCGCGGCCTTGACGATCAAATTGCTGTCGTGGGGAACACCCTCGAACTCGGTATGCAACCGGATCACACCGTCGTCGCGAACGGCAAAAGTAATTTCATCGCCGTAGTCGAGGAACTGAAAAATCGTCTGCAACTCGTGATAGCCGTCATCACGGCGACCGAGGATGTGCAGCATCAGATTGAGTTTGGCCGGGGAGGGCAGTGTCAGGCGAGGCACGGTCATGTTCATTGCCCCAGCTTGCGTGGTTGCCATTCCTTGATCACCAGCGTGACATCAAGGTCAGTGCCGTGAAGTTTTATCTTCTCGGGCAGCCAGAAACCGTTTTGTTGTGTGTAAGTGGTGTATTCAACCTGCCAGCCATCCTGTTCGAGACTGGCCAGGCGACTGTCGGCATCCAGCGTCAGTTTGCTTTTGCTGTCGGGTGCCGGGAGTCCGCGGACCCACCAGGCCAGGTTGGACACCGGTAGTTTCCAGCCCAGTTGTTCTTCGAGCAGCACTTCCGGATTCGGTGCGTCATAGCGACCCTGGTTCGCCACTTCCAGCGAGACCTTGCCAGGTCGGCCGGTCAGGCGTGCGGCGCCGCGACCCAGCGGGCCGGAAAGGCGGATGTCGTAGTAATCCTTACGCTGCAGCCAGAACAGGGTGCCGCTGCCCGAGTCTTTGGGTGCGCGGATGCCGATCTTGCCGTTGATCTGCCAGCCGTCGAGGGCGGTCAATTGCTGTTTGTGTTCACGCCATTGGGCCGGGTTGCCGTGACCTTCGACGGATTCGCGAGCGCCGAAGCCCGCGCAACCGGCGAGCAGGGCAATAAAACTGAAAACAATGAAATGGCGCAAAAACATAATCTTAAAGAGTCTCTGATCCGGTCAGGCGCTTGATGGTGCCGCGCAGGGTAGGGCTGTCAGGTTGTTCCTTGAGGAATTTGCCCCAGACTTGTTTGGCTTCGCGCTGTTTGCCATTGGCCCACAGCACTTCACCCAGGTGGGCGGCCACTTCCTGATCGGGGAAACGCTCCAGTGCCTGGCGCAGATAGCGCTCGGCTACATCGAGATTACCCAGGCGGAAGTTTACCCAGCCGAGGCTGTCGAGCACCGCCGGGTCTTCCGGATTGATCTGGTGAGCCTGTTCGATCAAGGCCTTCGCCTCGGTATACCGCGTGGTGCGGTCGGACAGGGTGTAGCCGAGCGCATTCAGTGCCATGGCATTGTCCGGGTCGCGCTTGATGATCAGGCGCAGGTCTTTTTCCATCTGCGCCAGGTCATTGCGTTTTTCCGCCTGCATGGCGCGGGTATACAGAAGGTTCAGATCGTCCGGATATTGCTGCAAGGCTTTTTGCAGGACACCGAAGGCTTTGTCGCTCTGATTGTTGGCTGACAAGGTTTCGGCTTCGATCAGGTACAGCTGAATCGCGTAGTCAGGTTGCTCGTCGCGCTCTGCAGCCAGACGGCGTTGGGCTTCAGCGGTCCTGCCGTTATTGATCAGAATGTCGGTCTGGCGCAATTGGGCTGGCAAGTAGTCGTTACCAGGCCCGACTTTGCCGTACTCGATCAACGCGCCTTGGGGATCGTTGCGCTCCTCTGCGATACGGCCCAGGTTCAGGTGGGCGGAGTCGACGTGGCTTTCGCGGGCGATCAAGTCTTCAAGCAGGCTCTTGGCCTCGTCCCAGGATTTTGCCTCCAGGCAGACCAGTGCCAGGGAATAACGCAGCTCGTCATCCTCTGGGTACTGTTGCACCAGGCTCGAAAACTCGGCTTTGGCGTCTTCTATGCGGTCTTGCTCAACCAGCATGCGTGCGTAGGTCAGGCGCAGGCGCTTGTCGTCTGGGTATTTCTTGATGCTTTTTTGCAGCAGTGGCAAGGCTTCGTCGCCGCGGTTGAGCACCTGCAGCAGGCGCGCGCGCAGCAGGATCGGAGCAATTTCACCGTCATCGGGCGGATTGTTTTCCAGCAGGGCCAGCGCACCCTTGGCGTCGCCGTCCTGTTGCATCAACAGGGCCTTGCCGAAAATCAACTGACTGTTGTTCGGGTGGCGTTGCAGCAAACGGTCGAAGCTGTTCATCAAACCGTTGCGCGTGTCCTGGTCGGTATCGGCCGCGGACAGGGCCAGAAAGTCAAAATGCGTGTCGCCTTTGCCTTGCAGGACTTTCTCCATATAAACCATGGAGTCGTCGTAACGACCGGCACGGGCCAGTTGCACGGCAGCCGCACGTTGCGCTTCGAGGTCTTGCGGGGCGTTTTTTGCCCAGATCAGCGCGGTGTCCAGGGCAGCCTGATCGGCGCCCAGGTATTCGGCAATGCGGAATGCTCGCTCGGAGATGCCCGGGTCCTGTGTGTTGATGGCCTGGGTCACGTAGTTATCCAGCGCAATGTCGAAACGATTGCGCTGGCCAGCCAGTTCGGCGCTCAGCAGGCTGAAGATGGTTTCTTCACTGAATGAGCTGTAAACCTTGGGCTTTTCAGGGGCCGGAGTGCTGTCTTCGACCGGCGACGTACCGTCCGGCGACACGGGGGCCAAGGCTTGGCAGCCGCTCAGGAAGACAAAAGCGAGGAGCAACGCGGAAGATCTATTCATATAGGAAGAGGACGACTAACCTGCGGTCGGATCATCATGACACAAGCCTTCGGCCAAACATAACCGAGTCTCAATCGATGTCTTTATAGAGACGGGACATGGGGACAATAGTCAGCGGTAGTTGTTCTGGCTGTGACGAAGTAGGACAATTGCCGGCTTCACGTCACCATCAGCGACCTTGAATGGCCTTCCTTGCACTCGGTATCAACCACAAGACTGCTTCTGTAGACGTCCGCGAGCGCGTGGCCTTTACCCCTGAGCAGCTGGTGGAGGCCTTGCAGCAGCTCTGCCGCCTCACCGACAGCCGCGAAGCTGCGATCCTCTCCACCTGCAATCGCAGTGAACTTTATATAGAACAGGATCACCTTTCGGCCGACGTTGTGTTGCGCTGGCTGGCCGACTATCACCATTTGAGCCTCGACGAGCTGCGCGCGAGCGCTTATGTGCATGAAGATGATGCGGCAGTTCGTCACATGATGCGGGTCGCCTCCGGGCTCGATTCGCTGGTGTTGGGCGAACCGCAGATTCTCGGCCAGATGAAATCGGCCTATGCCGTCGCCCGCGAGGCCGGGACCATTGGCCCGTTGCTTGGCCGGTTGTTTCAGGCCACGTTCAACGCGGCCAAACAAGTGCGCACTGACACCGCCATCGGCGAGAACCCGGTGTCCGTGGCGTTTGCCGCGGTCAGCCTGGCGAAACAGATTTTCAGTGACTTGCAACGCAGCCAGGCATTGCTGATCGGCGCTGGCGAGACCATCACCCTGGTGGCCCGTCATCTGCACGAGCTGGGTGTGAAGCGCATCGTGGTCGCCAACCGAACCCTGGAGCGCGCGAGTATTCTGGCCGAGCAGTTCGGTGCCCACGCCGTGCTGCTTTCGGACATTCCGGCAGAACTGGTGCGCAGCGACATCGTGATCAGTTCCACCGCCAGCCAGTTGCCGATCCTCGGCAAAGGCGCGGTGGAAAGCGCGCTGAAGCTGCGCAAGCACAAACCGATCTTTATGGTGGACATCGCCGTCCCGCGCGATATCGAGCCGGAAGTCGGCGAACTGGACGACGTTTACCTGTACAGCGTCGACGATCTTCATGAAGTGGTCGCCGAGAACCTCAAGAGCCGTCAGGGAGCAGCGCAAGCGGCGGAAGAGATGGTCTCGGTCGGCGCCGAAGATTTCATGGTCCGCCTGCGCGAACTGGCGGCGGTGGATGTTCTCAAGGCCTATCGTCAGCAAAGCGAGCGCATGCGCGACGAGGAATTACTGAAGGCCCAGCGCCTGCTGGCCAATGGCAGCAGCGCCGAAGACGTGCTGGTGCAACTGGCGCGCGGCCTGACCAATAAACTCTTGCACGCGCCCAGCGTGCAATTGAAAAAGCTCTCTGCCGAAGGCCGCCTCGATGCGCTGGCCATGGCCCAGGAACTCTTTGCCCTCGGTGAGGGCTCATCGGATAGCTTTTCGGATAAAAAACCGCAATGAAAGCGTCACTGCTCAATAAGCTGGACATCCTCCAGGACCGTTTCGAGGAATTGACCGCCTTGCTTGGTGATGGCGAAGTCATTTCCGATCAGAACAAATTCCGCACCTATTCCAAGGAATACGCGGAAGTCGAGCCAATTGTCGGCGCCTATCAACAGTTGCTCAAAGTGCAAGGCGACCTCGAAGGCGCCCAGGCACTGCTCAAGGACAGCGACCCGGACATGCGTGAAATGGCCGTGGAGGAAGTCCGCGAAGCCAAGGAGCAATTGATCGAGCTCGAAGCCAGCCTGCAACGCATGCTGCTGCCCAAGGACCCGAACGACGGGCGCAACGTGTTCCTCGAAATCCGTGCCGGCACCGGTGGCGACGAGGCGGCGATTTTCTCCGGCGACCTGTTCCGCATGTATTCGCGGTATGCCGAGCGTCGCGGCTGGCGGGTGGAAATCCTCTCCGAGAACATCGGCGAGCATGGCGGCTATAAAGAAGTCATCGCCCGGGTCGAAGGTGACAACGTCTACGGCAAGCTCAAGTTCGAATCCGGCGCACACCGCGTGCAGCGGGTTCCGGCCACTGAATCCCAAGGACGCATCCACACCTCGGCCTGCACCGTGGCGGTGTTGCCCGAGCCGGACGAACAGGAAGCGATCGAGATCAACCCCGCGGACCTGCGGGTCGATACCTACCGCTCTTCCGGGGCCGGTGGTCAGCACGTCAACAAGACCGACTCGGCGATCCGCATCACGCACTTGCCGTCCGGAATTGTCGTGGAATGCCAGGAAGAACGTTCCCAGCACAAAAACCGCGCCCGGGCGATGTCCTGGCTGTCGGCCAAGCTGAACGATCAGCAGACCAGCGCCGCCGCCAATGCCATCGCCAGTGAACGTAAATTGCTGGTGGGTTCCGGTGATCGTTCGGAGCGGATTCGCACGTACAACTTTGCCCAGGGCCGGGTCACCGACCACCGGGTCAACCTGACGCTGTATTCGCTCGACGAAATCCTCGCTGGCGGGGTCGAGGCGGTCATCGAGCCATTGCTGGCCGAGTACCAGGCCGATCAATTGGCGGCGATAGGTGAGTAAATGACGATCATTGCCAGTTTGTTACGCGCCGCAGATTTGCCCGACTCGCCCACCGCGCGCCTGGATGCCGAATTGCTGCTGGCTGCCGCCCTGGGCAAACCCCGCAGTTTTTTGCACACCTGGCCAGAACGCATCGTTCCCAGTGAAGCGGCGCTGACGTTTGCCAGTTACTTGCAACGTCGCCGTGGCGGTGAGCCGGTGGCTTACATTCTGGGGCAGCAAGGGTTCTGGAAGCTGGATCTGGAAGTGGCGCCGCACACGCTGATCCCGCGTCCGGACACTGAATTGCTGGTGGAGGCCGCGCTTGAGCTGTTGCCGGCCACTCCGGCCAAGGTCCTCGACCTCGGTACCGGCAGCGGCGCCATTGCCCTGGCCCTGGCCAGCGAGCGTCCGGCCTGGAAAGTGACGGCAGTGGATCGCGTGCTTGAAGCGGTGGCCCTGGCCGAGCGCAATCGCCAGCGTCTGCACCTCAACAACGCCACGGTGCTGAGCAGCCATTGGTTCAGCGCCCTGGACGGTCAGCGTTTTCAACTGATCATCAGCAACCCGCCTTACATCCCTAGCTCCGATCCGCATCTGGTGGAAGGCGATGTGCGCTTTGAGCCGGCCAGTGCCCTGGTGGCCGGTGTCGACGGGCTCGACGATCTGCGTTTGATCGTCGCCCAGGCGCCGGATTATCTGGACGCGGGTGGCTGGCTGATGCTCGAACACGGCTACGATCAAGCCAATGCCGTACGCGATTTGCTGCTGAGCCGTGGCTTTGAAGACGTCCACAGCCGTACGGATTTGGGTGGACACGAACGAATCAGCCTGGGGCGCCTGCCGTGCTGAATGATCAGGAATTGTTGCGCTACAGTCGGCAGATTCTGCTGCAACACGTCGACATCGACGGCCAGTTGCGCTTGAAAGAAAGCCGCGTGTTGATCGTCGGCCTCGGCGGTCTGGGCTCGCCGGTTGCGCTTTACCTCGCCGCTGCTGGCGTGGGTGAGCTGCACCTCGCTGACTTCGATACGGTCGACTTGACCAATCTGCAACGCCAGATTGTTCACGACACCGACAGCGTCGGCCTGAGCAAGGTCGATTCGGCGATCAAACGCCTGAGCGCGATCAATCCCGAGATCAAACTGATCGCCCATCGCACCGCCCTGGACGAAGACTCCCTGGCCGCCGCCGTGGCTGCGGTGGATCTGGTGCTCGATTGTTCCGACAATTTCTCCACCCGCGAAGCGGTCAACGCCGCTTGCGTCAACGCCGCTAAACCGCTGGTCAGTGGCGCGGCGATTCGCCTTGAAGGGCAATTGTCGGTGTTCGATCCGCGCCGCCCGGAGAGTCCGTGCTACCACTGTTTATACGGGCATGGCAGTGAAGCCGAGCTGACGTGCAGCGAGGCCGGCGTCGTCGGGCCGCTGGTAGGGTTGGTGGGCAGCCTTCAGGCACTGGAAGCGCTGAAACTGCTGGTCGGTTTCGGCGAGCCGCTGGTGGGACGCCTGCTGTTGATTGATGCGCTAGGCTCACGCTTTCGCGAATTGCGCGTCAAGCGTGATCCGGGGTGCAGTGTCTGCGGTTCCACACATGCGTGAAGCGCCGATCGGCGTGTTCGACTCCGGCGTCGGTGGGCTCTCGGTGCTGGCCGAAATCCAGCGTTTGCTGCCCAACGAGTCACTGCTGTACGTGGCCGACTGCGGGAATGTACCCTACGGTGAGAAAACGCCAGAGTTCATCCGCCAGCGTTGCAGCGTTATGGCCGATTTTTTCCAGCAGCAGGGTGCCAAAGCCCTGGTGCTGGCGTGCAATACCGCGACCGTTGCGGGTGTTGCGGACTTGCGACGCGATTACCCGCAATGGCCAATTGTCGGCATGGAACCGGCCGTCAAACCTGCCGCTGCCGCGACCCGCAGCGGTGTGGTCGGCGTGCTCGCCACCACCGGCACTTTGCAGAGTGCCAAGTTCGCCGCATTGCTCGACCGTTTCGCCACCGATGTGCGCGTCATCACTCAGCCCTGTCCCGGGCTGGTCGAACTGATTGAGAATGGCGATCTGCACAGTTCAGCCCTGCGTCAGCTACTGGCCAGGTATGTCGAACCGCTGCTCGGCGCCGGGTGCGACACCTTGATTCTGGGGTGTACGCATTATCCGTTTCTGAAGCCTTTGCTCAAACAGATGATCCCGGATGACATCAGCCTGATCGACACGGGGGCTGCTGTCGCACGGCAACTTCAGCGGCTGTTGGCCGAGCGTGACTTGCTCGCCGAGGGGCCCGTTCGTGCTGCTGAGTTCTGGACGAGTGCCGATCCGGTTCATTTCAGAAATATCTTGCCGATACTGTGGAATACGCCCGGTGTTGTGAGAAGCTTCGACGGGTAACCACATAGCGGGGCGAGCGAGCCATTGGGATGAACTTCTGATCAAACGTCGACTTCTATAGCGTTGAGCAACAAAAAAACCATACGAAATTGTTCGGAAAAGGATGTTTCTAGTGAAGCGACTATTCTGTTTGGCCGCGATTGCGGCCGCTTTAATGGGGCAAAGTTTTACTGCACAGGCAGCAGGTGTGGAGTTCGGGGTCGGTCAGACCAGCGATTCAACCATGACTTATCGACTGGGCATGCAATTCGATTGGGACCAGAGCTGGTTACAAAGTGACGTCGGTCGTGTGACCGGTTACTGGAGTGGTGCCTATACCTATTGGGAAGGTGACAAGCTCTCCAGCAACAACAGCCTGTCGTTCTCGCCCGTATTTGTTTACGAGTTTGCCGGTCAGTCCGTTAAACCCTACGTCGAGGCGGGGATCGGTGTAGCGGTGTTCTCTCATATAAGAGTTGAAGACAACAATCTTGGCTCGGCCTTCCAGTTTGAAGACCGTCTCGGGTTTGGCCTGCGCTTTACCGGCGGACATGAAGTCGGGGTTCGCGCGACGCACTATTCCAATGCCGGTTTGAGCAGTCACAACGATGGCGTAGAAAGCTACTCGCTGCACTACACCTTGCCGTTGTAACGTCAACAGCATCGCGGGCAAGCCATGCTCCCAAATGTGGGGACGTGGCTTGCCCGCGATGGCGTCAGATCTAGCGATACGCCGTAGTAATCCCTTGGCGTTCGTCGATGCACTCCGGTGCGCCCATCTCGAATTCCCGGCAGATCAGCGGGCGCTTTTCGTAGATGGTGCACATCATGCTGTTGCGATCCAGCGCGGCGCACCAGCCGTCGTCCAGGCGCAGCATGACTTCCCCACCCCAATCATCGGTATCGATAAAGCGTTCGGGTACGCCCGTGTCGGTGATCAACATCACTTCGAGCTGACAGCAGCAAGCCGCACAGGTCGAGCACGTAACGACCGGCTCGGCGATTTGCGTATGGGGAATGGTTTTCATGGCACGCAGTGTAAGGCAGTGGGGCGCTGCTGTGTGAAAGCCCTGACGGACGCTTGGTTGTGTGTCTACCCATCCTCGGGCTATGAAGTGGGGAAACCGT
This sequence comes from Pseudomonas sp. C9, assembly GCF_002000165.1. NCBI lineage: Bacteria > Pseudomonadati > Pseudomonadota > Gammaproteobacteria > Pseudomonadales > Pseudomonadaceae > Pseudomonas > Pseudomonas sp. C9. Next base: position 3,593,848 of record NZ_MPAK01000001.1, read on the forward strand.
CGTCGATGACGGCGATGTTCATGGTCGATCCTGGATCGGCGCAGGGCTGCGCACCATGCGTTTGCCGATGGCCAGTTTCACCTCGCTCGGCGATGTCGACAGGGGCCAAAGCGCCGCCATGAACAGACCCGGAAAAACGATCTCCGCTGGCCGGTTCTTGAGTTTGGCGAAGATGTGCCGGGCGGCTTTACTTACCGGCCAACTGAACGATTTCGGGGCGTCATTATTTGCGGGCTGCGGGGGAGCGACAAACCCAGGGCTGACCACCGTGACTTCGATACCGTCCGGCGCCAGGTCCATGCGCAGCGATTCGAACTGGTAACGCAGTCCGGCTTTTGATGCACCATAGGCCTCGGCACGTGGCAGCGGCAAGTACGTCGCCGGGCTCGCGATGCCCACCAGGTGCGGCGCGGTGCCTTTGCGCAACAGAGGTATCGCGACCTGGATGCAGTAGGCACAGGCGAGCAAATTGGTGCGCACCACATGTTCGACAATCGAAGAGTCGAATTGCTGAATGTCGACGTACTCGCAGGTGCCTGCGTTGAGAATCACGGTGTCCAGCGAACCCCAGTCCTGGACGATTTGCTCGCCGATTTCGCGCACCCGCTGACTGTTGGTCAGGTCACCGGGCACCACCATCACCTGTCCGGGATAGCGCAGGGACAAGACTTTCAGTGCTGGCACCGAGCGTGAACTGACGGCCAGATGAGCGCCGGTTTTCAGTATTTGTTCGGCCAGCGAGGCGCCAATACCGCTGCTGGCGCCGGTTAACCAGTATCGCCGTGGAGGTGTAAAACTCATCCCATTTTCCTTTTCGGCCAGGCAATCGCCGGTCCCAATACGGGTAAGTACAGCAGACTATCTTTGTTCGCCTTGGCAAACGGTGCGGCAAAACGCCTCAGTCCATCACTCATGGCAACCTCCGGCATCGAGTCGCGCGGGCAGGTTCTTGAACGCGGCCAGCGCTCGTTGGCGGGAGGTACTCAGGTTGACGATGGGCGACGGATAATCCGCCACACCGAACAGGCCACCCAGGTTGGCCGGGTTATGCACATCTTTTTGGTTGAGTCCGGCCAGTTCTGGCAGCCAGTGCTTGATGAACGCACCGTCAGCGTCGAATTTCTGTGACTGGCTCAATGGATTGAAAATCCGGAAGTAGGGCGCCGAATCTGTGCCGGTGGACGAGCTCCACTGCCAGCCACCGTTGTTTGCCGCCAGATCACCGTCGATCAAATGCCGCATGAAAAAGCGCTCGCCTTCACGCCAGTCGATCAGCAAATTCTTGGTCAGGAACATCGCCACGACCATGCGCAGCCGGTTGTGCATCCAGCCGGTATCCAGCAATTGGCGCATGGCCGCATCGATGATAGGCACACCGGTGCGGGCTTCTTGCCAGGCCAGCAGTTCTTGTGGGGCGTTGCGCCAGGCGAGGGCTTCGGTTTCCGGTCGAAAGGCGCGATGGCGCGAGACCCGTGGGTAACCCACCAAAACATGTTTGTAGAACTCGCGCCATAGCAGCTCGTTGATCCAGGTGACGGCACCGATCTTACCGCTTTCGAATTCGCCTTGATTGGCTTGCAGGGCGGCGTGCAGGCATTGGCGGGGGGAAATAACCCCGGCGGCGAGATAGGCCGAGAGCTGGCTGGTTCCGGGTTTGGCCGGGAAATCCCGCTCGTTTTTGTAGTCGTCGATCCGGGCGTCGGCGAAGGCATCGAGTCGACGCCGGGCTTGGGCTTCACCGGCGGGCCAGTATTGGCGCAGGCCGTCGCTTGGCGTTTCGAACCCCTCGATGGTTGCCGGGATCAAGTCGCTGCTTACCGTCAGCGGCAACTGGGGGGCGGGTGTTGCGACCAGCCCCGGTAATGAAACCCGCAGCCGGTCGTAGCACACCTTGCGGAACTGGCTGAAGACCTGGAAGTAGGTGCCGCTCTTGGTCAACACGGAGCCTGGCTTGAATAGCAGTTGATCGAGGTAACGGTGGAACTGAATGCCCTTGGCGTTCAGCGTTTCGGCCACTGCTGCATCACGACGGCTTTCATTGACGCCGTAGTCCTCGTTGACGTGCAGGGCGTCGACCTTCAACTGCTGGCACAGGTCGAGCAGCACCGTTGGTGCGTCATCCCAGTGCGATGCCTGGCGGATCAGCAAGGGAATGTTCAGCTCGCCCAGCGCGCGACTCAGTTCGCTCAGGTTGCGCAGCCAGAAATCCACTTTGCACGGTGCATCGTCGTGTTCCAGCCACTGCTGCGGGCTCAACAGATACACCGCCACCGTCGGGCCGCTGGCTGCGGCGGCCGAGAGGGCGGTGTTGTCGTGTACGCGCAAATCGTTGCGCAACCAGATCAAATGCATGTTGGTGTCCGCACGCTTCATTAAAGGAGTCCACGCTGAACCAGGTACTGATGCGCCGATAACGGGCCTTCAGCGAGGGACAAATCAGCGATTTCCGTGGTTCTTGCGGACAGCTCGGCGTGGTGAATGCATACCGTAGGTCCGACAATCATTTTTGGGCATCTGATACCGTTCAATAGTTTCGGCAGCTGCGAAAGATTTATGGCTTTGCTGGAATACAGCAGTACGCCGCGGGCTTGCAGGTGGTCGACCGCCATCGCGAGTTCACCGGCGGGCAGGGGCCAGTCGAACACCTCTACCGGACAATCGGCGCTGCTGATCAGCCAGGCGGTGAGCCATAGGTGAGGTTCCAGTGGCAAATCCGATTGATTGATCAACAGCAGCGGCGCGGCGCGTAACTGACGGTTGTTATGGTAGATGCGTGCGCCGAACTTGCTGCGCAACCAGGAATAAAAAAACACCCGCTCCATCTGCGCGCCAAACTGTCCCTGCCAACGCTGTTCCAGTTCGGCCAGTAACGGGATCAACAAGTGTTCGCACAAGGTTCGCGGTGGATACAGCGCCATGGCTTGATTGACGGTTTCATCGAGGGCGCGTTCGTTCAACTGCAACACGGCTTGCAGCAGTGTGCGGCGCAGTACTTGCCAATCATTTTCGACGGTTTCGGTAAACGCTTGCGGCGTGTCCAGCAGTTGCTTGACCTGGCTGACAGCCACGCCACGGTTGAGCCAGGTGAGGATCATCAGGATGCGCTGGACGTGTTCGGCACTGAACAGCCGATGGCCCTTGGGGGTGCGTTGCGGAACGATCAGGCCATAACGCCGTTCCCAGGCGCGCAGGGTCACGGCGTTGACGCCGGTCTGGCGCGCGACTTCACGGATCGGCAGCCAGCCTTCGTCCAGGGCTTTGTTGAAGTTATCGCCCAGGTCTTCGCTGGCGCTGGTATCGAGTGGGGTTTTCATCAAATTGCGTTTCGCAGGCTGAGGTTTTCCGGATGCGGTTGCAGGTAAATCTGCTGTGCAATGTAGGGAACCGGATGCTGGCGGAAATGGTGCTTGAGCAGGGTCAGGGGCACGACCAGCGGCACGATGCCGTGTCGGTACTGGCCGATGACTTGTTGCATTTCCTGTTTGTCCTCGGGGCTGATGACTCGCTTGAGGTAGCCGCTGATGTGTTGCAGGACGTTGGTGTGGGTGCGGCGTGTGGCGCATTTTTTCAAGGCGCCCATCAGTTCGCTGAAGTAGCGCGGGCCGAGCTCCTCGACGCTGGTCAGGCCCATGTTGCCGAGCAAATTGCCCAAGGTCTTGTATTGCACCGGGTGATGGGCCATCAGCAAGTATTTATAGCGTGAGTGAAATTCGATGAGGCCGTGGCGGGTCAGGCCTTTTTGCAGCAATTGCTGCCAGTTGCTGTAGGCAAACACGCGGGTGAGGAAGTTTTCGCGCAATACCGGGTCGTTGAGGCGCCCGTCTTCCTCTACCGGCAAGTCTGGGTGCCGTGCACAGAAAGCCTGGGCATAGAGGCCGCGACCACTTCCTTGCAGCGACGCACCGTTGGCGTGATAGACCTTTACGCGTTCCAGGCCGCAGGAGGGAGATTTGTGCATGAAGATGTAGCCGCAGATATCGTTCAGTTCGGCGGCCATTTGCTCACCGAATTCAATCAGTGGCCGGGTGACATTGAGTTGTGGGTTAACGGTGCCGACCGCTTGGGGGTCTTCAGGGTCACCCACCAGGCGGATCGGTTCGCGAGGAATACCCAGGCCGATAGCGACTTCCGGGCACACGGCGATGAAATCGAAATAGTCCGTGAGGGTGTGGCTGCACAAGCTCGATTGCTTGTGCCCTCCGTTGTAGCGAACCTCGGCCCCCATCAAGCAGGCGCTAATGGCGATTTTCGGTCGAGTCGCTGGCTGGTCGTGCATCGAAGCACCTCGAATCCGAAACTGTACGGAGGGACGTCTCTGTACAACATTTCTTCATCATAGATCCAAAGATGTACAAGTCAATTTTTCTGTATAAGTTTTTAAGCGTGATAGCGAGGAAGGGCTGCTGTCCATGTCGACAGCAGCAATTGACGCAGGGTGATGCGGTTCACTGCAAGTGTTCCAGCAGGCGGCGAGCCGCTTCCTGGCCGCTGAGCCAGGCACCTTCGACACGACCGGACAGGCACCAGTCGCCACACACGTACAGGCCCAGGTCGGCATCCGCCAACACGCCCCATTCGTGGCTGTTGGCAGGGCGAGCGTAGAGCCAGCGATGGGCGAGGCTGAAGCTCGGGGCGGGCATGGAGTCGTGCAACAGCTCGGCGAATGCCCCGTGCAGTTGCTCGATCACCGCTTCCTTGGACAAGTCGATATGTTGCCGGCTCCAGGCGCTGGTTGCGTGCAGCACCCAGGTGTCCATGGTGTTGTCGCGTCCTGGTTTACTGCGGTTGCGCGCCAGCCAGTCGAGTGGGCTGTCCTGCACAAAACAGCCTTCAATGGGCGTATCCAGTGGCGTTTCGAAGGCCAGGGCGACGGCCCAGGTCGGGTCCATTTTTACCCCGGCGGCGGCCCCGGCGAGCTTCGATGCTGCGGCCAGCAGCGCGGTGGCCTGAGGGGCCGGCGTGGCGATCACCACATGACTGAACGGGCCGTGAGTGAAGCCTTCGGCGTCCTGCAAATGCCAGTGTTCTTCGCCTCGATAGACCTCGGTGATCCGGCAGGCAAACTGCACTTCCAGATCGCCGAGCAGGCCTCGGGTGATGGCGCTCATGCGTGGCGTGCCGACCCAGCGGGTCTGTTCGTCCGGCGACAGGTTGAGTTGGCCGCCTTGGTAGGTGTAGAGCTGCGGCGTCCATTCGGCGACCCAGCCCTGGGTTTGCCAGCGCTGGACTTCGGTCACGAAGCGGCGGTCGCGGGCAGTGAAATATTGCGCGCCCATGTCCAGAGCACCCGCATCGCTGCGCTTGCTCGACATGCGTCCGCCACTGCCGCGGCTTTTATCGAAAAGTTGAACGACATGCCCTGCGTCGGTCAGGGCCTGAGCGGCTGAAAGCCCGGCGATGCCGGTGCCGATGATTGCGATGGGTACAGTCATAGGGGCCTCGTTTACCTCTCTGTACAGACTACGCCGTGGTTCAAACCTGTACAATATTGTTTTTTGGTATAACTTTTAGCGTTCTCGATCTGACAGCTTGGCCTATTGTTAAACACAGAACCTGCCCGATACCAAAGATCCCTGCTTATAAAAATAGACTAGTGATCAGGGTTAAACGCCACGCGAGGAAGAAGTCATGCACATATTGCTGACCGGCGGTACTGGTTTGATAGGACGTCAGCTCTGCCGGCACTGGTTGAGTCAGGGACATCGCCTGACAGTCTGGAGTCGCAAGCCTGAAAAGGTCGCGAAAATATGCGGCGCTCAAGTGCGCGGTATTGCCCGGCTGGAGGACCTCGACCCGGCGCCGCTGGACGCCATTATCAACCTGGCAGGTGCACCGATCGCCGACCGCCCCTGGACGCACAAACGCAAGGCGTTGCTCTGGAGTAGTCGCATCACCCTGACGGAAACGCTGCTGGCCTGGCTCGAAAAACGCGAGCAAAAACCCTCGCTGTTGATTTCCGGTTCGGCGGTGGGCTGGTATGGCGATGGCGGGGAGCGTGAGCTGACCGAGGTCTCGCCCCCCGTCATCGATGATTTCGCCAGCCAGTTGTGCATCGCTTGGGAGGAGACCGCTCAGCGTGCTGAAGCCTTGGGACTTCGCGTGGTACTGATCCGCACTGGCCTTGTGCTGTCCGCGGAGGGCGGCTTTTTGTCGCGGCTGTTGCTGCCGTTCAAACTGGGGCTGGGCGGGCCTATCGGCAATGGTCGGCAGTGGATGCCGTGGATTCATATCAACGATCAAATCGCCCTGATTGATTTTCTTCTGCATCAGAAAGACGCCAGCGGTCCTTATAATGCGTGCGCGCCCAAACCGGTGCGCAATCGCGAGTTTGCCAAGACGCTGGGCAGCGTGCTGCGCCGCCCCTCGTTCATGCCGATGCCCGCCCTGGCGTTGAAAGTGACGCTCGGCGAGTTGTCGCTGTTATTGCTGGGTGGCCAGAAGGCGCTCCCGGTACGCGTGCTGGACGCGGGCTTCACTTTCCAGTTCACCGATTTGCGCGCGGCCCTGGACGATCTGTCCAGCCGCCTCTGAAATAGGACGTTGCATGACCGATCACGCATTGCTTCTGGTTAACCTGGGTTCACCTGCCTCCACCTCGGTGGCGGATGTGCGCAGCTACCTCAATCAATTTCTGATGGACCCGTATGTGATCGACCTGCCATGGCCAGTGCGACGCTTGCTGGTGTCGCTGATCCTGATCAAACGCCCGGAGCAGTCAGCCCACGCCTACGCGTCGATCTGGTGGGAAGAGGGTTCGCCCCTGGTGGTGCTCAGCCGTCGTTTGCAGCAGGCCATGACATCGCAGTGGACCCACGGTCCGGTCGAATTGGCGATGCGTTACGGCGAGCCGTCGCTCGAGTCGACGCTGGTGCGCATGGCAGCGACCGGTCACAGGCGAATCACGCTGGCGCCGCTTTATCCACAGTTCGCCGACAGCACCACCACGACAGTCATCGAAGAGGCCAAGCGTGTTGTGCGCGAGAAAGGGCTCGACCTGCAGTTGTCGATTCTCCAGCCGTTCTACGATCAGCCGGAATACCTCGATGCGCTGGTGGCCACGGCCAAGCCCCATCTGGCGCAGGATTACGATCACTTGCTGCTGAGCTTTCACGGGTTGCCGGAACGGCACCTGAAGAAGCTCAACCCTGGCCACAGTTTTGAAGGGGGTGGTGATTGCTGCGCCGGGGCGCCGCCGGAAGTGGTCGCCACCTGTTATCGCGGGCAATGCCTGCGTACGGCGGCAGAATTTGCCAAGCGCATGGGCTTGCCGGACGGCAAATGGTCGGTGTCGTTTCAGTCGCGTCTGGGCCGGGCCAAGTGGATCGAGCCCTATACCGAAGCGCGCCTTGATGAGTTGGCCAAAAGCGGCGTGAAGAAAATTCTGGTGATGTGCCCGGCGTTCGTGGCTGATTGCATCGAGACGCTGGAAGAAATTGGTGATCGCGGGCTGGAGCAGTTCCGCGAAGCCGGAGGAGAGGAATTGGTGCTGGTACCGTGCCTCAATGATGACCCGCAGTGGGCGCGGGCGCTGAGCGCGTTGTGTGAGCGAGCGCCGCTGGCCCTCTAAAGGCATCGCGGGCAAGCCTTGCTCCTACAGTGTTCGACACAGAACCTGTAGGAGCAAGGCTTGCCCGCGATAGCTATCTTGAGGCCGACTTACAACAGCGGATCATCCGCCTTCTTGTGCTTCCAGCTGTCATTACCCGGCAGGATCAGGTTCAGCGCAATCGCCACCACCGCGCACAGCGCAATGCCTTTGAGGCCGAAGTCGTCCGGGCCGGTCCCGGTGCCGACCAGTACACCACCAATCCCGAACACCAGGGTCACCGACACAATCACCAGGTTGCGCGCTTCGCCCAGATCGATCTTGTGGCGAATCAGCGTGTTCATGCCCACGGCCGCAATCGAGCCGAACAACAGGCACAGAATCCCGCCCATGACCGGCACCGGAATGCTTTGCAGCAGCGCGCCGAATTTGCCGATGAATGCCAGGCTGATGGCAAAGATCGCCGCCCAGGTCATGATTTTCGGGTTGTAGTTCTTGGTCAGCATCACCGCGCCCGTCACTTCGGCGTACGTGGTGTTGGGTGGGCCGCCAAACAAGCCGGCTGCGGTGGTGGCAATGCCATCGCCGAGCAACGTGCGGTGCAGGCCAGGCTTCTTCAGATAATCGCGACCGGTGACGCTACCCACGGCGATCACGCCGCCGATGTGCTCGATGGCCGGGGCCAGGGCGACCGGAACGATGAACAGAATCGCTTGCCAGTTGAACTCGGGTGCCGTGAAGTGCGGAATCGCGAACCACGGTGCGGCGGCAATCTTTGCGGTGTCCACCACGCCGAAATAGAACGCCATGGCAAACCCGACCAGTACACCGGAGATGATTGGCACCAGGCGGAAAATACCTTTACCAAACACCGCGACGATCAGGGTGGTCAGCAGCGCCGGCATCGAAATCAGCATCGCCGTCTGGTAGTGAATCAGCTCAGAGCCGTCGCCGGTCTTGCCCATCGCCATGTTGGCGGCAATCGGCGCCATGGCCAGGCCGATGGAAATGATCACTGGACCAATCACCACCGGTGGCAGCAGGCGGTCGATGAAACCGGTGCCTTTGATCTTCACGGCAAGGCCGAGGAAGGTGTAGACGAAACCCGCCGCCATCACCCCGCCCATGGTCGCCGCGAGGCCGAACTGGCCCTTGGCGAGGATGATCGGGGTGATGAAGGCAAAGCTCGACGCCAGGAACACGGGCACCTGACGCCCGGTGACGATCTGGAACAGAATCGTCCCCAGGCCGGCGGTGAACAGCGCCACGTTCGGGTCGAGGCCGGTAATCAGCGGCATCAACACCAGGGCGCCGAAGGCCACGAACAGCATCTGTGCACCCGACAGCACCGTGCGCCAGAGCGGATCGTTGAACTCTTGCTGCATGCTCAAGCGTCCTTCTGCTTGGTACCGAAGATCTTGTCTCCGGCATCGCCCAGGCCCGGGATGATGTAGCCGTGCTCGTTGAGTTTCTGATCGATGGAAGCAGTGTAGATAATCACGTCCGGGTGAGCTTTCTCGACCGCGGCAATGCCTTCCGGCGCGGCGACCAGCACCATGGCGCGGATGTCCTTGCAACCGGCCTTTTTCAGCAGGTCAATGGTGGCGACCATCGAGCCGCCGGTGGCGAGCATCGGGTCGATGATCATGGCCAGGCGTTCGTCGATTTCCGGGACCAGTTTTTCCAGGTAGGTGTGGGCTTCGAGGGTTTTCTCGTTACGGGCCACGCCCACGGCGCTGACTTTGGCGCCCGGGATCAGGCTCAGCACGCCTTCGAGCATGCCGATACCGGCGCGCAGAATCGGTACTACAGTAATTTTCTTGCCGGCGATTTTCTCGACCGACACAGTGCCGCACCAGCCTTCGATATCGTAGGTTTCCAGCGGCAGGTCTTTGGTGGCTTCATAGGTCAGCAGGGCGCCGACTTCCTGAGCGAGCTCACGGAAATTCTTGGTGCTGATGTCTGCACGGCGCATGAGGCCAAGTTTATGACGGATCAGCGGGTGGCGGATCTCGAGGATGGGCATGGGAAAGGCTCCGGCGGCGGGCAAAAAAACCGGCCTAGATTAATCTATCCGAGGGTGTTGTCCTATAGACATACAGAACGTTAGTCCACAAACGCTTGATCTGACCGTGCGGGATGCGTACCTTTGCCCGCTTTTCCTGAATACGCCACCCCTTGGAGAGCGCCATGTCCGCTGATCTCGAGCATATCCGTCAAATCATGCGAGAGGCTGACTGCCTGTACACCGAAGCTGAAGTCGAGGCGGCTATCGCCCGCGTTGGTGCACACATCAACGAACAACTGGCAGACACTAACCCAGTGGTGTTCTGTGTGATGAACGGCGGCCTGATTTTCGCCGGCAAGCTGCTCACCCATTTACAGTTCCCGCTGGAAGCGTCCTACCTGCACGCCACCCGCTATCGCAATGAAACCAGCGGCGGCGAGCTGTTCTGGAAAGCCAAGCCGGAAGTGTCGTTTATCGACCGTGACGTGCTGATCATCGACGACATCCTCGACGAAGGTCACACCCTGGGCGCGATCATCGATTTCTGCAAACACGCTGGCGCGCGCAAAGTGCACACCGCCGTGTTGATCGACAAAGACCACGACCGCAAGGCTCGCCCGGACCTGAAAGCCGATTTCGTCGGCCTGCCGTGCATCGACCGCTACATCTTCGGTTACGGCATGGATTACAAAGGCTACTGGCGTAACGCTAACGGGATCTTCGCTGTTAAAGGCATGTAAACGATGACTACGCCGCGCTTTCTTGATCAATCCTTGTTCACTGATTTGGCCGGGAAAGCGGCGGCTAATCCTCGTGGGCGTCAACATCATAACTTCCATCAGATGGAAGATGCCTGTCATCGGATGGCCGTAGGCCTGCAGCCGAACACCTACATCCCGCCGCACCGCCATCTGGGTGAAAACAAGGCTGAAACCCTGTTGGTGCTCAAAGGGCGGCTTGGGGTGTTGATCTTCGATGAGTCCGGCACGTTGCTGACAAAGCAGATCCTGCAAGCCGGTGGTGATTGTGTCGGCGTGGATCTGCCCGGTGGTGTGTTCCACGGCATTGTGGTGCTGGAAGCCGACAGCCTGATGTTCGAGTGCAAGGCCGGTCCTTACCGTCCCGTGGGTGAAGGTGAGCTCGCACACTGGGCGCCGCGTGAAGGTGAGCCGGGTGTGGCCGAGTATCAGGCGTGGATGCGCGCTCAATTCGATTGATGTCCGGTACACCACCGCGATTTCCTGTAGCAGCCTTCGGCAGCTGCTACAGTGCTCCGCTTCGTCCCAGGAGCCCGTCATGAGTCTATTGATCCGCAGTTGCGCCGCTGTGTTGCTGACCCTCAGTTTGCCCCTGGCCGCCGCACCTGCGCCGATGCACGCGCAGTACCTGCCACCGGATGACCTGACCCTGCGCGACGCGGAGCCCGAGCAGCAACAGCTCATGCAGGTCACCGAGTATTCCGTGGTCGTGGGTAGCCAACGCCAATCCAGTCAACAGCCGATTCCGGTCACGTCACCGTTGTTGATCCGTCTCAAGGGTAAATCCCTGAACAAAGGCGCGACCATCAGCCAGGTCCTGGTCAACTTCGATGGCGAAAGCAAAAGCCTGAAAAAGCCGGTCTACGACGATAAAAGCAAAACCCTGACGCTGTATTACCCGTTGGCGCAATACCGGGTCGCCATCGACTTGTTGCGCAATGACACGGTGTATTGCCAGTTCTTGAGCTATGCCAATGGCCATGTCTGGGCTGATTTACACACCGCAGCCACTCGTCCGCGTTGAGCCCGGCGGCAAGGGAGGGGTAAACTGCCCGCCCCGTGAAATGTCTGCGAGCTGGAGTCGGCAATGCGTAAAGATAAGAAGCAAGTGATTGGTGACGAGATCGGCGACGAGCAGATCAAGTTGTTCCTCGATTTCGAGCCAGTCGACGCCACTTCGCCGTCGCTGCACAAATTGATCAAGGCCTACCGTGGCCTGCGAATCGATGACTTCGAGCGTTTTCTGACGTTCTTCGTTGCAGCCGGCTTCGACGTTGACGGCCAGGATGAGCACGGCAAAACCTTCGTTGACCTGATCCAGGATCAGCGCAACGCCCCGGATTACATCGAGCTGATCAAAAAGGCTCGCGGCTGATCTCCCAGCCAAACCGATATGTGTGGCGCGGGTTTTACCGGCCATAAAAAAACGCCCCGCTCTCAATGAGAGCGGGGCGTTTTTTATGCGGCCCAATCAAGCGAAGCTTGGGGTCTCGCTGCTTTCTTCAACCAGTTCCAGCGCGATGTTGTTCTGCGTGTTGATCTTGCGATACAGCGCAGCATCGGTTTCCAGGACTTTCTCACGGGCCGGGAAGATTTCCGCCAGTTTGGCAGCCCATTCGCCCTTGGTCTTGCCCGCGAAGCATTTTTCGATCAGCTCGAGCATGATCGAAACCGTCACCGAAGCGCCTGGGGAGGCGCCGAGCAGGGCAGCAAGGGAACCGTCCTTGGCCGCGACCAGTTCGGTACCGAACTGCAGAACGCCGCCCTTTTTCGGGTCTTTCTTGATGATCTGCACACGTTGGCCGGCCACTTCCAGGCGCCAGTCTTCGGCTTTCGCTTCAGGGTAGAAACGACGCAGGGATTCCAGGCGCTGCTCCATCGACTGCATCACTTCGCTGACCAGGTACTTGGTCAGGTCCATGTTGTTTTTCGCCACGGCCAGCATCGGGCCGATGTTGCCAGCGCGTACCGACATCGGCAGGTCCATGAAGGAACCGTGCTTGAGGAACTTGGTGGTGAAACCGGCGTAAGGTCCGAACAACAGGGACTTGTTGCCGTCAACGACGCGGGTGTCCAGGTGAGGTACGGACATTGGTGGCGAACCCACGGCGGCCTGGCTGTAAACCTTGGCCTGGTGGTGCTTGACCACTTCCGGGTTGTCGCAACGCAGCCACTGGCCACTGATCGGGAAGCCGCCGAAGCCTTTGCTTTCTTCGATGCCCGAGGCCTGCAGCAGCGGCAACGCCGCGCCGCCAGCGCCCAGGAAGACGAACTTCGCGTCGACGTCACGGGTATTGCCGCTGTTGACGTCCTTGATGCTGACGGTCCAACCACCGTTGTTACGCTTGAGGCCAGTCACGCGCTTGCAGTACTTGACCTGTGCATCGGGTGCGCTGGTCAGGTGCTTGAGCAGTTGATTGGTCAGGGCGCCGAAGTTGACGTCGGTGCCATTCAAGACGCGGGTGGCGGCGACGACTTCGTCGGCCGGACGGCCCGGCATCATCAGCGGCATCCAGTCGGCCATTTTGGCTTTGTCTTCGGTGTATTCCATGTCCGCGAAGGCGTGGTGCTTGCTCAGCACCTTGAAGCGTTCCTTGAGGAAGGAAATACCGCTTTCACCTTGCACGAAGCTCAGGTGCGGCACCGGGCTGATGAACGTCTTGCACGAGCCGAACGTGCCTTTTTTGGTCAGGTAGGACCAAAACTGCTTCGACACCTCGAACTGGGTGTTGATGTGCACGGCTTTCTTGATGTCGACGGTGCCATCGGCAGCCTGCGGCGTGTAGTTGAGCTCACACAGCCCGGCGTGACCGGTACCGGCGTTGTTCCATGGGTTGGAACTCTCTGCGGCACCGGAATCCATCAGCTCGACGACTTCCAGCTTGATCGCGGGGTCGAGCTCTTTGAGCAATACCGCAAGGGTGGCACTCATGATGCCGGCCCCAACCAGTACTACGTCGACTGCTTCGTTATGCGCCATTTAACGCGTCTCCAAAATCTGCAGCACCAAATTGTCGGCATGGCTGCCAGGCGTTCCGGGGCGTGTCAGTGATGCCCCTGGTACCCATGTCAGTATCGCCATGTCCGAATCTTCGCAATTTTTCGCAACTTCGACGGACGCTACCGGCCGGGCTAATGAGGTCTATGAACTCATTTCAACACGCGACTGGCAATTCGACTTATGGTCGATACATCCGTTTGTGCAACCAAATCCGTAGCGGACAGGCTTCAGGCTCCGGTGTTCGAGGAGTACTCGGTCCTGTGTCGTTGGGCTGTTTCAGACGCTAATGGTGCATGTTCAGACGCAAAACTATTCATTTGCTCGCCACACTCTTGTGAAGTTGTGAAAACCCGTTTTTTTCACGCTCTTTTGAAGACGTGAACCTCAAAAAAGGGCTGTCCCTGCCTGGCACCGTGCCCGGAAGGATTGCCGTCATGGGGTACATGACTGGCAAAACGGGCAAACAGCTCAGTGACCGAGCGTAATGACAGCTCTGCAGATTCGCGAAAAGTGGGGGTTTTGCTCAAGGAGCAGCAAGCGCGCCAGCTTCACTCGATCTGTGTGGGCGGCTCTCTGTGGGCGGTGCGGGGTGTCAATACCGAGGCATTGACGATGCTGCGAGGCCCGATCAGGAGACGTCCTTATAATCGGGGGGAGATTGTATCTAAGAAACGCAGGGAAATGGACGTGTTTAATGACTTTTATTAGGCGTCTGGTCAGGTGGTCAACAGTTGTTGCGCTCGTGCACGTGGCTGACGGGTGCTAACCCGGGCACTCGGCGGCAGGGGATGGTGCAACCAGTTGAGGCGGATTTCTTCGATTTCGACCCAGCCATCGCCCATCGGCTGGAGGCTGCACTGCTTGAATGCCTGGCAATGACCATTGCTGTCGAGCAGGGCAAAGCAGCGATGCAGTGGGCGTGGCGCGAACAAAGAGACGAGATAGCGCATGGCGAAGAACCTTGTGAGGTGACTGCAGTGAAGATTGCCCATTAGCCGTTACGTGCGAGTGTATGGGCGATGACAGGTGTGTGACAGGAACCGCTTTCCCAAGGGTATGTCAGATATTTCTGTATTGATTGACGGCCACTGGTTCGCCGCAGTGGCCCACCGCTATACTGCCAGCCTGTTTGTGCCTGATTCTGGAGAGAAGCGCATGTTGCAACGCCTGTTGTTCGGTTTGATCACTGTGACCAGTTTGACCCTCGTCGGCTGCGCCCACAGCCCGCAACAACTGAACCCTGAACCCAAGCTGACGACTCAGCTGGCACCGGTCGGTCATGGTCAGCCCGTGGTGGTGCGCGTGGTGGACGGTCGTCCGTCGCCAACGCTGGGCACGCGCGGCGGCCTGTACCCGGAAACCAGCGCGATTACCGTGCAGAGCGCGCAGATTCTGCCGAAGTTGCAGGCGCAAGCCGAAGCGGCCGTGCGGTTGCTGGGTTTCACACCGAACGCCAATGCAATGAATGCCCCGCAAATCACCGTGACCCTGACCGAGCTGAAGTATCAGTCGCCTAAAGAAGGCATGTATGTGACTGAAGCGACCATCGGTGCGACGTTCCGCTCCGATGTGCAGAACGCCAACCGTCGTTACAGCGGCCGTTACGGTGCATCGCTGGATCAGCGTTTTGGTATGGCACCCAACCAGGAAACCAACACCAAGCTGGTCAGCGATGTGTTGAGTGATGCGTTGACGCGACTGTTCAAGGACCCGACTGTGGGTCAGGTTCTCGGCGAGTAACTTTTCCGCAGAATCAACAAAGCCCGGAGCCAGCCATGGCCCCGGGCTTTTTTATGTCTGCAATACACCGTTGGCCTGTAGGAGCCGAGCTTGCTCGCGATGGCGAACTGTCAGTCAACGTCAATATTGAATGTGATGCCGCCATCGCGAGCAAGCTCGGCTCCTACAGGTTGGGGTGGTGTCAGGCCGCTTCGGAATAGAAGTCCAGCACGCTCACACCGGTCAGCAAATCCGCTTCCGGCAAGTCCGCATGTTGATGCCCGCCCAGCGCGCAATAGACAAGCCAGTGACGGTCTTGAACGTTGAAGGCGAGGCTTCCCACAAGGTTTTGTTGCTCGTCGCTTGGGGCAATGAGGTAGAGGCGGTCCTGGTTTTCGGCGTGAAGCATGACGGTTTCCATGTCTGTTTGCGTGGGGCCGCAGACTGACGGATTCAGATGACGAAGCCGTGACGCAGGACAGGAATCTGCCAAATGGTGAGTTATTTGTCGTAAAGCAAGTGCAGGCGCAGAGGCTTTCGGTAGAATCCGCGCCGCCGTCGTCGGTTCGACGTCTGCCACACCTGTTTTGCTTGAGGTCCGTGATGTCGCTGCATTTGATGACGCTGTTTACTGCCCATCCCGCCAAGCTGGTCAATCTGCTGGCCTTGCTGCTTGCCTTCCCGGGCGGTTGGCTGCTGCATGCAACCCGTCGTCGCGAGCAACGTGCCATGGCCAGTATCCTGGCCCAGCGCCAGAGCCAGCCTGGCATCGAGCCGACCCTCGATTGGGCGACCTTGCGCATGAACCGCTTTTTCTATCGCTTCGGTTTTGCCTGCCTGGGGCTTGCGTTGCTGGTGTCGTGGATCAGCACGCGGGTTTGACAGCAAACAACGCAGCAATGAAAACGGCGCCCGAAGGCGCCGTTGTCGTATCCAGCCAAAAACCTTACAGCGGCAAGCCTGCCTTGACGCGGTACTGATTACGCACCGGCGTCGCATATTGCAGCACCATGAATGGGCGATGTTCCATCGGGCAGGCCTCCAGACGGCGCTGCCACTCTTCCTGCGCCTTGGCCAACTCATCGGCCGCAAACACTTGCGACGCTGTCGGCACCTGCAATTGCGGGTCGGCGTCTGTCCACTGGGCGTAAGCCAGGTAATGCACCGGGAACAACCGGTAGCCGCCCAGAATCTGCTTGTCCATCTCGACCGCCAATTGCTTGGTGTCATCAAACAGCTCGGTGATCGGCGCGGCGAAGTTCACATGGACCCGGCCCTTGTAGCCCGTGATGCCCTTGGCGATGCTCACATCGTCTTCGCCCGGTACTTTGGTGTAGCTGCCGGTGGTGGCGCGGATAAACAACTCGCGTGCCTTGGCCTGATCGCACGGGTCGTATTCATAGCTGATCGACACCGGGGTGAGGTTCAGCGACTGAATGACTTCGCCGAACGGCTCGTCCTTGCGGCTCATGTGGAACATTTTGAGGATGGCCGATTCGGTGCGGTCGTCGCCGTCTTTCGCCCGGCCTTCGGCCTGGGCGATCCAGATCGAGGCGCAATCGTTGCGGATCGAGTGGTTGATGTAGGCCGACAGCAGTTGATAGGCCGCCATCTTCTCGCGACGACCGGTGATCGAACGGTGCACGATGAAGCTCTTGTTCAGGCGCATCAGGTCGCTGACGAAGGGCTTTTGCAGCAGGTTGTCGCCGATCGCGATGCGCGGTGTCGGCAGGCCTGCGTGATACACGGCGTAGTTGACGAAGGCCGGATCCATCACGATGTCGCGGTGGTTGGCGATGAACAAGTAAGCGCTGCCGGACTTGAACTGTTCGACACCGGTGTACGTGACACCGTCGGTCGCGCGTTCGATGGTGTGGTCGACGTACATCTCGACCTTGTCCTGCAATGTGGCTACCGATGTCACACCGGCGAACTCTCGACGCAGCCGATGAGCTATAAGAGGTTTAAGCATCCAGCCCAAAGTGCCGGCAAAACGCGGGAAGCGGAAGTGGGTGAGGATATCTAGAAACGCCTTGTCGCCGAGCAGCCTGTCCAGTACCGCTGGGACTTCGCTATCGTCGTAAGGTCGGATGGCATCGAATTCGCCCATCATGCTCTCTTGTTAGAAACGGCTAGGGTAAGTAAAGGTTTTGATCGAAAACCAGCGGGGCACGGTCTGAAAAATTAGCCAGACAAAAATAGCCCTGCAAATAGACCGGCGATTATACGCACAAGTCACTTGGGAGACCGCGATGCTGGAACCTGCGCTGTATGAATGTCCGTATTGCGGTGAAGAGGTCGAGACGACGCTGGACTTGTCCGGTGGCGATCAGACCTATATTGAAGACTGTCAGGTCTGTTGTCGGCCGATTACCTTTGTTTTACAGGTTCATGAAGGCGAATGGCATCTCGAAGTCTTCAGTGAAAACGAATGAGGGGTGTCTATGCAGCGCATCTACGAACCTGAAAACCTGATGGAAGGCGAGTTGCTGCAAGGCATGTTGGCCAGCGAGGGCGTCGAGGCGCATCTGGTGGGGCGTGATTTGCTCGGCGGCACGGGCGAACTGCCGATCTTTGGCCTGTTGGGCCTGTCGGTGGATAACGACCAGGCCGAGTACGCCCGCGAGCTGATCACCGCGTACAATGCCGCGCTGCCGCTGCCTGGCGATGAACCCGAGAGCTTTCCCGGCACGCTGGTCTGTTAGGCTGGCGTTCGTTTGATCAAGAGTCGTGTCAGCCCATGTGTGGACGTTATGCCCTGTTTCGCTGGAACCCCGCCTTCGCGGCCCTGCCCGGTTTTCCCGCCGATCAGCAGGCCCAGTGGAATATCTCCCCCAACGACTCGGTATTGATGCTGCGCGCTGGTGCCGAAGGCCAGCGTGAACTGGCCCGTGCCCGCTGGGGCCTGACGCCGCCATGGCTGACCGACCTGTCCCGCACTCCGGCTCACGCCCGTGCCGAAACCGTGGCGGAGCAACCGATGTTCCGCCAGGCCTTTCGTGAACGTCGTTGCCTGCTGCCAGCCAACGGTTTCTATGAATGGCGCGGGACCACGCGCAAGCGCCCGTACTGGTTGACGCCGGGGGAGGGCTCTTCGCTGTTTTTTGCCGCTATCTGGGAAGCGTACCCGGTGCAGGAGCAGGTATGGCTGAGCACTGCGGTGATTACGCAACCGGCGTCGAGCCAGCGGCGACCGTTGATTCTCGATGCGGCGGGGCAGGAGGCGTGGCTCGATCCCGAGACGCCGTTGCATGTGTTGCAGGCATTGCTCGCCAGTGAACCCGCCGCGTTGCGCGAGCGGGTGCTGGCCAATCTGGTGAATGATCCGAAGCTGAATGCGCCGGAGTGTCTGACCCCCGGCTGATTGATCGTTCCCACGCTCCGCGTGGGAATGCCGCCATGGACGCTCCGCGTCCAAAGTGACGCGGAGCGTCACGGGATTCACTCCCACGCAGAGCGTGGGAACGATCGCAACACACTAAACCTTGAACTGATTGATCAACCGCCGCTGTTGTTCGGCCAGTTTGGTCAAATCCGCACTCGCCGCACTTGATTCATCCGCCCCGCCAGCCACTTCATTGGCCACTTGCCCAATGTTGATCACGTTACGGTTGATGTCATCGGCGACTGCACTCTGTTCCTCGGCCGCACTGGCAATCTGGGTGTTCATGTCATTGATCACCGACACCGCCTGCGTAATGGTTTCCAGCGCCTCGGCCGCTTTCGCCGCATGCTGCACGCTTTCGTCCGTGCGGTTCTGGCTGTCTTCCATAACCCGCACCACGTCGCGGGTGCCTTGTTGCAGTTGCTGAATCATGGTCTGGATTTCTTCGGTGGCCTTCTGGGTCTTTTGCGCCAGGTTGCGCACTTCATCGGCCACCACCGCAAATCCACGGCCCTGTTCACCGGCGCGGGCCGCTTCGATGGCGGCGTTTAAGGCCAGCAGGTTGGTCTGTTCGGCGATTCCGCGAATGGCCGTGAGGATCGCGTTGATGTTCTCGCTGTCCTTGGCCAGTGTTTGCACCACGCCGACAGCCTTGCCAATTTCCACGGCCAGCACGCCAATCGAGTTCGAGGTGTCCCGCACAATTTGCATACCTTGGGCCGCCGCCTGATCAGCATGACTGGCCGCTTGCGCAGCCTGGGTGGCGTTACGTGCCACGTCCTGGGCGGTGGCGGTCATTTCATGCACTGCCGTGGCCACCTGGTCGATCTCGGCCATTTGTTTCTGCACGCCGATGTTGGTACGGATGGCGATGTCGGCGGTGTGTTCCGAGGAGTCACTGACACTCTGCACCGAGGTCACCACCTGCGTGATCATCGCCTGCAATTTGGCCAGGAACGTATTGAAGCCTTTGGCGATCGAGCCCAATTCATCGGCGCGGTCACTGGTCAGACGGCGTGTCAGGTCGCCTTCGCCTTTGGCGATGTCGTCGAGCATGGCGACCATTTGCTTGAGTGGCCGGGCAATGCCGTGGCCCACCAGCCAGATCACCAGCAAGCCGACACCGGCGATCAACAAACCGACCATGGCCATGCCGAACGTGTCGGATTTGCGCTGGGCGTTCAGGTCGGCCTGCAGTTTTTGCAGGTCGGCCATCACCGCATTCAGCGGCAGTTGCAACATCAAGGTCCAGCGGGCGTCGGTCTGGCCAATGCCGAACGGCAGGTACAACTCGATCCGCCCTTGGGCCTGGTCGACGGTGTAGGTCACTTCGCCGCGCTTGAGGTTGGCCATGTTGGCAATCTGTTGGCTGTCGAGGATGTCGCTGACCTTTTCACCGAATTTGCTCGGGTCTTTGGTGTAGGCAACAATTCGGCCGTTGCCGCCGATCAGCGCCATTTCCCCGGCACCGCGGTACAGTTTGTGATTCGCGCCCAGGAGCATTTCCTGAATGAAGTTCACTGACAGGTCGGCGCCGACGATGCCCTGGAAGGCGCCGTTGAGCATGATCGGTTCAATAAACGAGGCGAGCATGACGACTTTGTCGCCGACCTTGTAGGGCGCCGGATCGATCACGCAGGATTTTTTGGTTTCCTTGGAGCACAGGTAGTACTCGCTGGCGCGCACGCCGGTGGACAGGGTTTTCTGGTCGTCGACGTCCACCAGTTTGTCCAGGCCAAGGGTGCCGTCCTCATTGCGGAACCACCACGGCAGGAAGCGCCCGTTGCTGGCGTCGATGCCGTTCACTTGGGTGCCGACGTAGGCCGCATCGTTGTGGTCGAGAGCGTTTTTTTCCCAGCCGATGTAGGTGCCGAGGATCTTCGGGTTCTTGACCACGTTTTCCTTGATCAGGCTGATCAACTGCTCGCGGCTGACGGTCAGTTGTGGCTGGCCATCGGCGCCCGGGGTCCCGATCAGTGCGTTGACCCGCACCAGTCCCCCGGCAATCAGCAGTGGCGCTTCAAGTTCGCGCTGGATCTGGCTGACCTGGGTTTGCGCCAGGGACGTCAGGCGTTGTTCGATGACTTGCTCGAATTGCGCCTGGGTCCGTTCCTGGACCATGTCTTGCGTTCGTGCGCCGGAAAACAGCGCGTACAGCACCAGGGCTGCTACTACGCTAAGTACGATGGCGCCAGCAAGGGCCGCTACGGAGAACTGGATCGACTTGAATTTCATGGGTGCTCCGCACGCAAGAGGACGTCTGCGGTGGTGTATCGGCAGCGGGGCAGTCAGCAATGAGCAAGTGCGGCTTAAATGACTGTTTTGGATGTGCCCGTGTCGCAATCAGAAAGGTGTCGAACCTTTGTGCTGCAAGGCAGTCAGTGCTGTATGAATTTTTTGCTACTACCGTCATCCCCAGTCGGGGCGGCGGATTTGAAGGAGTGCCGTGATGAACAAGTCTCTGGTTGCGTGCGTGTTGGGTTCAGCGTTGCTGCTTAACGGCTGCGAGACCGTCAACACGACCAGTGCGGGTGAAGTCGGCGTCGTTCGCCAGCAACACATGACCACATTATTGTCGAGCGCACAGGTCAATCAGTCCTACGCGCAGGATTACAAGCAGACCCTGGGGGAAGCGAGCAACAAAAACGTCCTCGACAAGACCAGTACTGAAGCCACGCGTGTTCAGGCGATTGCCGATCGTCTCATCGCCCAGGCGCCAACGTTTCGCCCGGATGCCGCGCAATGGCAGTGGGAGGTCAATCTGATCAAGAGTGAGGATATGAACGCCAACTGCGGTCCTGGCGGGAAGATCATTGTGTACACCGGTCTGATCGACAAACTGCAACTGACCGACGACGAACTGGCTGCGGTGATGGGGCATGAAATCGCCCACGCCTTGCGCGAGCATGGCCGTGAAGCGTTATCCAAAGCCTATGGCGTGAGTCTCGCGCAGCAATTGGCGATAGCGGCGGGTGCACCCGCCTTGATGGTCGAGGCAGGGAATAACGGCGTGAACCTGTTGATGACCTTGCCCAACAGTCGCACCAATGAAAACGAAGCAGACCTGATTGGCCTGGAGCTGGCGGCGCGTGCGGGCTACAACCCGAATGCGGCGATCACCCTGTGGGAAAAGATGAGCAAGGCTGACGAAGGTGCGCCACCCGAGTTCCTCAGCACTCACCCTTCTTCCAGCAGCCGCACCGCAGCGTTGCAGGCGGCGATTCCGAAGGTGATGCCGTTGTACGAGAACGCGCGCAAATCGTGATGTTTTTGTATCGCCAGTGAGGGCCTCATCGCGAGCAGGCTCGCTCCTGCATTGGAACTCGGTCAAATGTGGGAGCGGGCTTGCCCGCGATGAACGATAACGCGGTCTACCGTCTTAACGCATCAAACCCAACCGCTGCTCTGCATCGCCTTGTACACCGCCACAATCGCCAAGATAAGGAATGCCGACGCCGCCAGGCGACGGATCAGGGTCAACGGCAGCTTGTCTGCGGCAAAGTTACCCGCCAGTACCACCGGTACGTTGGCAATCAGCATGCCGGCGGTGGTGCCGATGATGACCAGCCACAAATCCGGGTATTGCGCCGCCAGCATCACGGTAGCGACTTGGGTCTTGTCACCCATTTCCGCCAGGAAGAAGGCGATCAATGTGGTCAGGAACGGCCCGAACTTGCGCGCGGTGCTGACGTCGTCGTCCATCTTGTCCGGTACCAGGGTCCACAGGGCGGTGGCGGTGAAGCTGGCGGCCAGGATCCAGTGCAGCGTCGCATTCGAGAAGAAACTGCCGAACCAGGCACCTACCGCACCGGCGGCTGCGTGGTTGGCCAGGGTCGCGGCGACGATGCCGGCGATGATTGGCCAGGGCTTGCGAAAGCGGGCAGCGAGAATGAGCGCGAGCAGTTGCGTCTTGTCGCCGATTTCGGCCAAGGCAACGATTGCGGTAGGAACGAGAAGTGAATCCAGCATCATCAGGGTTTTTCCTAAGGGGCGGGTCGACACGGCTATGACACGTACAGCCTTCCCGCCCCGGGTAAGGTGTTCGTGTCATAGGTCTTGTCAAACCCTGCGATCCGTCTGATGCGGACGCTTGGGTCGCATACGCCATGGTCTGAGGACCAAGTATGTTGACGTATGCCGGACGAGCATGGCGCTCGTGGGAGACTACTCCCCTAGGACGGAGCGGATTCTGCCTAGGCACAATCCGTTAGGCAAGCACTTATTTATCAGCCGCGTTTGGCCCGATAGATTCGAAACCCCTGGCCCTCAGCCTTGATGGCGCACACGCCGAGGTGCTCTTCGATCAGCGGTTGGTACTTCAGGAAGCTGTTGGCGACCAGGCGAAGTTCGCCGCCGTTTTTCAGATGTTTGGCTGCTTTTCGCAGCAAGTTCTCGGTGGCGTAGTAGTCGGTGTGAACGCCGACATGGAACGGCGGATTGCTCAGAATCGCACTCAAACCCATGGGCGCGGCGTCGATACCGTCACCGGTAATGACGTCAGCTTCCAGACCGTTGGCCGCCAGGGTCAGGCGACTACTGGCAGCGGCAAAGGCATCGACGTCGAGCAACGTCACCTGATTGTGCGGATAACGACGCTTAACCGCGGCACCCAGTACGCCCGCGCCGCAACCGAAGTCCAGCAAGTGGCCGCTCGGTAGCTTGTCCAGGTGCTCCAGCAGCAACGCGCTGCCACGATCCAGTCGGCCGTGACTGAAAACCCCCGGCAAACTGATGACTTTCAATGGCCCCTCAGCCAGTGGCAATTCGTAGGTCTGGGCCAGGCTTTCCAGCGATTTGGCTTCTGGCGCATTGGCCACCGTGACCAGCCAGAGCTGGCAATGACGGGCGCTGTCGAGCTTGCGCGGCTTGCCGAACGGATTCAGTTGTTTGGCTGCCCCTTCGATGCCGCTGCGTTTTTCGCCCACCAGGTACAATTCGCGACCGGCCAGGCGCGAGGCGAGGGCGTTGAGGATGTAGTCGGTCAGGTCCTTGGACTTGGGCAAGAACACCACGGCGGTTGCGAACTCACGCTCGGGGGCGTCTACACCAAAATGGCTGCGCTCGGCGAAACGTGCGTCCAGCGCGGCTTGATCGCCGGCGTGCCAGCACCAGCCGTGGGCATCGGGCAAGCGGCCCAGCAGGTCATCGGCGGGCAAACCGGCGAGTAACACCGAGCCCTGGAATAATTCGGCCTGACGAAGCAGTACTTCACTGCGCGGATCCATACTCTGCTCCTTGAAAAAAAGTGCGGCAGTTTATCAACTGACGACCCGCAGCGCTGTACCGCTGAAGTAGGCCTGCGCGTTTTCGCTCAACTGCCCGACGATTCGCTGCCGCGCCTCGCGACTGCCCCAGGCGTTATGCGGGGTGACGATCAATCGCGGGATGTCATCGGCCAGCAAGGGATTGCCCGCTGTCGGGGGCTCGACGCTCAGCACATCGGTGGCGGCGCCGCCCAGATGACCCTTGCGCAGCGCATCGGCCAGCGCCTGCTCATCGATCAAGCCACCGCGCGCGGTATTGACCACGAAGGCACTGGGTTTCATCGAGGCCAGTTCGCGGGCGCCGATGAAATGGCGGGTGTGTTCGTTGAGCGGGCAATGCAGGGTCAGCGCATCGATTTGCGGCAGCAATTCATTTAACGGCAGCCGATCCGGGCGGGCAGGTCGGCCGGGAATCTGACCGAGCAGCACACGCATGCCGAACGCTTCGGCCAGCCGCGCGACTGCGCTACCAAGTTCGCCATGGCCGAGCAAGCCGAGGGTTTTGCCTTCCAGTTCGACGATCGGGTAATCGAGCAGGCAGAACTGTTTCGCTTGCTGCCAGCGGCCTTCACCCACGGCTTTTTGGTAGTCAGCCAGGCGTGTCGCCAGGTTGAGCAGCAGCATGATCGTGTGCTGTGCCACCGATGGCGTGCCGTAACCCTGGCAGTTGCAAACGGTAACGCCATGGGCGCGGGCGGCGGCGAGGTCGACATTGTTGGTGCCGGTGGCCGTGATCAGGATCAGCTTGAGCCCGGGGCTGGCGGCGATGGCGGCAGCATCGATCAGGATCTTGTTGGTGATGGCGACGGTGGCGCCCTTTATACGTTCGATCACTTGATCCGGCGTGGTCTGTGCGAACAGTTGCAACTCGTCGAAACAGGCTTGCAGCGGGCCGAGGTCGAGGTCGCCGAGGTCCAGGGACGGGTGGTCGAGGAAAACGGCGCGGCGAGAGTTCGTCATCAACTGTACCTTTTGTGCATTGAACTGAAGGCGTAATCTGCCGAGCCTACCAGATGAAACAAATAGTTACCCATTGCACAAAAGTAGCTAAGTTGACGCGCTATGCGATGAAGCACCGACATCCCTGTAGCAGCTGGCGAAGCCTGCGTTCGGCTGCGCAGCAGTCGTAAACACAGAGCATGCGGACTTCCTGTAAGAGCGCGGTGCCTGATTTCACGACTGCTGCGCAGCCGAACGCAGGCTTCGCCAGCTGCTACAGGGATGTTGTCAGCCTGGATTTTTCATTTCGACCGATCTGCCCCCAAAGGAGCCCCGATGTACTGGACAGAGTTTTTGACCGTTGCCCTGATTCACTTGTTGGCCGTGGCCAGTCCCGGCCCGGACTTTGCCGTGGTGGTGCGTGAGAGCGTGACCCATGGTCGTCGCGCCGGCACCTGGACGGCGCTGGGTGTCGGTACGGCGATTTTCCTCCACGTCGGCTATTCGTTGCTCGGCATCGGTCTGATCGTGTCCCAGTCGATCGTGCTGTTCAACGCGCTGAAATGGGCCGCTGCCGCGTACTTGTTGTACATCGGCTACAAGGCCCTGCGTGCGCAACCGGCCAAAGCGGTCGATGACAATCTGCACAAGGAGGCCGGCGAACGCACCGCACGTGGCGCCTTCACGTCCGGTTTCGTGACCAACGGTCTGAACCCCAAAGCCACGCTGTTCTTCCTGTCGCTGTTCACGGTCGTCATCAACCCGCACACGCCGCTGGCGGTGCAAGCCGGTTACGGGGTTTATCTGGCGGCGGCGACGGCGGTATGGTTTTGCCTGGTGGCGCGCCTGTTCAGCCAGCAGCGTGTGCGCGCCGGCTTCGCCCGCATGGGCCATTGGTTCGACCGGACCATGGGCGTGGTGCTGATTGCCATCGGCGTGAAGCTCGCTTTCACCGAGATGCATTGATCGCGCCGGCGCGTTACTGACATCGAACTCCCACAAATGCTGGCGTAAAGCTAGCATTTGATCGGCTCTGCAAATCATTCCTTTGGCTGATTTGGCTGTCATGGAAGGGCACTAGAGTGCTTAACATTCAGCCAACACCGTGCAGTCAGAAAAGGGATTCTTATGTTGCAGACTCGCGTTATCCCCCCAGCCGAAGGCGCTTACCAGTATCCGCTGCTGATCAAGCGGCTGCTGATGTCCGGCGCTCGTTATGAGAAAACCCGCGAGATCATCTACCGCGACCAGTTGCGCTACAGCTATCCGACCCTGATCGAGCGGGTTGCGCGGCTGGCCAACGTGTTGACGGCAGCCGGCGTCAAGGCCGGGGATACCGTGGCGGTGATGGATTGGGACAGCCATCGATACCTGGAATGCATGTTCGCCATCCCGATGATCGGCGCGGTGATCCACACGATCAACGTGCGTCTGTCGCCGGAACAAATCCTCTACACCATGAACCATGCCGAGGACCGCTTTGTGCTGGTCAACAGCGAGTTCGTGGGGCTGTACCAGGCGATTGCCGGGCACCTGACCACGGTCGAGAAAACCCTGCTGCTCACCGACCTGCCGGAAAAGACCGCCGACCTGCCCAACCTGGTCGGCGAGTACGAGCAATTGCTGGCGGGGGCCAGTCCCCGGTACGACTTCCAGGACTTCGACGAAAACTCGGTCGCGACCACGTTCTACACCACCGGTACCACCGGTAATCCCAAAGGTGTGTATTTCACCCATCGGCAATTGGTGCTGCACACCATGGGCGTCTCGACGATCATGGGCGCCATCGACAGCGTACGCCTGCTGGGCACCAACGACGTGTACATGCCGAT
The DNA here is from genome assembly GCF_002000165.1 of Pseudomonas sp. C9. Taxonomy (NCBI): domain Bacteria; kingdom Pseudomonadati; phylum Pseudomonadota; class Gammaproteobacteria; order Pseudomonadales; family Pseudomonadaceae; genus Pseudomonas; species Pseudomonas sp. C9. The sequence goes on from NZ_MPAK01000001.1 coordinate 3,620,300, forward strand.
CACCCCGATGTTCCATGTGCATGCCTGGGGCTTGCCGTATGTGGCGACCATGCTCGGGCTCAAGCAGGTTTATCCGGGCCGTTACGATCCGGAATACCTGGTGGAGCTGTGGCGAAAGGAGAAGGTCACCTTTTCCCACTGCGTGCCGACCATTCTGCAAATGGTCCTCAATGCCAAGGCGGCGCAAGGCACGGACTTCGGCGGCTGGAAAATTGTCATCGGCGGCAGCGCACTGAATCGCACCCTGTACGACGCGGCCAAGGCCAAGGGCATTCAGTTGACGGCCGCTTACGGCATGTCGGAAACCGGGCCACTGGTGTCGTGTGCTCACCTCAACGATGAGTTGATGGCGGGTAGCGAAGACGAACGCACCACCTATCGCATCAAGGCCGGCGTACCGGGGCCTCTTGTCGAGGCGGCGATCGTCGACACCGACGGCAATTTCCTGCCCGCCGATGGCGAAACCCAGGGCGAACTCGTGCTGCGTGCGCCATGGCTGACCGAGGGTTACTTCAACGAGCCGCAGAAGGGCGCCGAGCTGTGGGCCGGGGGCTGGCTGCATACCGGCGACGTGGCGACGCTGGACAGCATGGGCGTGATCGACATTCGTGATCGCATCAAAGATGTGATCAAGACCGGTGGCGAGTGGATCTCGTCGCTGGACCTTGAAGACTTGATCAGTCGCCACGAGGCGGTACGTGAAGTAGCAGTGGTGGGCATCGCCGATCCGCAGTGGGGCGAGCGGCCGTTTGCGCTGCTGGTGATCCGCGATGGGTATGAGATCGGGGCCCGGGAACTCAAGGAACACCTCAAGCCATTCGTGGAGTTGGGGCACCTGAGCAAGTGGGCGATTCCCAGCCAGATTGCCCTTGTTACTGAAATTCCCAAGACCAGCGTCGGCAAGCTCGACAAGAAGCGCATCCGCCTCGACATCACTGAATGGCAGGCCAATAACAGCGCCTTTCTCTCGACGCTTTAAGCGTCTCCCGGTGTGCCCGAAAGGGCACGCCAGGCCCACCAAGCAAGCGCTTGGCTTGTGAAATCCGAATTTTCAGCCATCCTTGGCGTGCCGACAGGTGTCGGACTGGCAAAGGACTGTTCCAGAGTGGCCGGCAGCTGCAAATCACACTTTAGAGGGATCAAGCTCTACTACCTGCTGGCTATAGTCCGCTCAAGGATTTTTAAGAACGGAGCTCACGTACAAAACGGGGCGATGCATTTTTGGAGTGACTTCGGGACGCCTTGGCTCCCCGTCACCCACAACGTTTTTAGAAGTACTCACTGCCATAACAATAATGCACATGGAGTAGCGTCGATGACATCAGTAAACACGTTCTGGCGCCGGGCGAAATTGCCTCTGGCGGTCAGTCTCGCCTCTACGCTCGCCGGGCCTGCATTCGGCGTCAGTTTCAACGTTGGTGAAATCGAAGGTCAGTTCGATTCGTCGCTCTCCCTGGGTATGAGCGTCTCCACTCAGTCGCCGAACAAGAACCTGATTGGCGTCAACAACGGCGGGCACGGCCTGTCACAGACCTCCGATGACGGTCACTTGAACTTCAAGAGCGGGCAAGCGTTCTCGAAGATCTTCAAGGGTATCCATGACCTTGAACTGAAATACGGCGACACCGGCGTCTTTGTCCGGGGCAAATACTGGTACGACTTCGCGCTGCAAGACGAAGACCTGGAATTCAAGAACGTCGAAAACGACGGTCGCAAAGAGGGCGCAAAATCTTCCGGCGGCCAAATCCTCGACGCCTTTGTCTATCACAACTACTCCATTGCCGATCAGCCGGGCTCCGTGCGTTTGGGCAAGCAGGTGGTGAGCTGGGGTGAAAGTACCTTCATCGGCGGCGGCATCAACTCGATCAACCCGATTGACGTGTCCGCGTTCCGTCGTCCAGGCGCCGAGATCAAGGAAGGCCTGATCCCGGTCAACATGTTCTACGTGTCGCAGAGCCTGACCGAGAACCTGTCGGCTGAAGCCTTCTACCAACTGGAATGGGACCAGACCGTCGTCGATAACTGCGGCACGTTCTTCTCTCAGCCAGACATCGTGGCCGACGGTTGCGACAACAACTTGCGAGTGCTGAACAAACGTTCGCAGATTCCAGCCGTTGCATTGGGCCCATTGGCCACTGCGGGTGTCGACGTCAACGAAGAAGGTGTTCTGGTTCGGCGTGGCGGTGATCGTGATGCCCGCGACAGCGGCCAGTGGGGCGCGTCGTTCAAGTACATGTTCGACCCGCTGGACACCGAGTTCGGTGCCTACTTCATGAACTACCACAGCCGTGCGCCGATCTTCAGCGCCACCGGTGCACCTCAGTCGGTCTATAACACGGCGGCTGCCCTGCCAGGTCCCTTCGCCGCACTCGCACCGTTGCTGGTGGCCGGTAACTCGAAGTACTTCATCGAATACCCTGAAGACATTCGCCTTTATGGCTTGAGCTTCTCCACCACCCTGCCTACCGGTACCGCGTGGCAAGGTGAACTCAGCTACCGTCCAAACGCGCCGGTGCAGTTGAACTCCACTGACATCCTGTTCGCCGGTGTACGTCCTTTGGGCGGCGCACTGGGTAACGCTTCGTTGCTCTCTGCGGCTCCGGGTCAAGATCTGCACGGTTACAACCGTAAAGAAGTCACCCAATTCCAGACCACCCTGACGCACTTCTTTGATCAGGTCATGGGCGCCAGCCGTCTGACCCTGGTCGGTGAAGTGGGCGTGACTCACGTCGGCGGCCTGGAAAGTACCGACGACGTCCGTTATGGCCGCGATCCGGTCTATGGTCCGGGTATGTTGCCAGCCACTGGCGCGGTCAATACGTGCGTGGCGCTCAACACCAGCACCATCAACGGCGCCGGTCCGGGCACCGCCACCAACAACCGCAGCCGCAACTGCAACAGCGATGGCTTCACCACGGCGACTTCGTGGGGCTACCGCGGTCGTGCGATCTGGGAATACAACGACGTGTTCGCCGGTGTGAACCTCAAGCCTAACGTGGCCTGGTCCCACGACGTAGACGGTTACTCGCCAGGTCCTGGCGGCAACTTTGAGGAAGGTCGTAAAGCGGTGAGCCTGGGTGTCGATGCCGAGTACCAGAACACCTACAACGCGAGCCTGGCCTACACCAACTTCTTCGACGGCAAGTACACCACCGTAGATGACCGCGACTTTGTTGCGCTCAGCGTCGGCGTGAACTTCTAAGCACTGTTTTTTCAGGACGAACACACATATGAAAATAACAAAGAGTCTGTTCCACGCTGGTGTTCTGGGGCTTTCGCTGCTGGCGACGAGCGTCATGGCGGCGGTCCCTGCGGCCGAAGCCGACAAGCTGGGCAAGAGCCTGACCCCGATGGGGGCCGAGATGGCGGGTAATGCCGACGGTTCGATCCCGGCCTGGAAACCAATGCCGAAAAACGCCGGCACCGTCGACAGCAAAGGTTTCCTGTCCGACCCGTTCGCCAGTGAAAAACCGCTGTTCACCATCACGGCGCAGAACGTCGACCAGTACAAGGAAAAGCTTGCCCCGGGCCAGTACGCGATGTTCAAGCGCTACCCGGAAACCTACAAGATGCCGGTTTATCCGTCCCATCGCGGTTCCACCGTGCCGGATGACGTGTTCGCCGCCATCAAGAAGAACGCCACCACTACCACCCTGGTGTCCGGTGGCAACGGTCTGGAAAACTTCGAAACCGCTGTGCCGTTCCCGATTCCGAAAAGCGGTGTGGAAGTCATCTGGAACCACATCACCCGCTATCGTGGCGGCAGTGTGACCCGTCTGGTGACCCAGGCCACGCCACAGCCGAACGGCTCGTACAGCCTGGTGTACTTCCAGGATCAGTTCGTGTTCCGCGACAAAATGAAGGACTACGACCCGAAAAACCCGGGCAACATCCTGTTCTACTTCAAGCAGAAAGTGACCGCGCCGGCACGTCTGGCGGGTGGTGTGTTGCTGGTACACGAAACCCTCGATCAGGTGAAGGAACCGCGTTCGGCGTGGGTCTACAACGCCGGTCAGCGTCGTGTGCGTCGTGCACCACAAGTGTCCTATGACGGGCCGGGTACCGCGGCGGATGGCCTGCGTACCTCCGACAACCTGGACATGTTCAACGGTGCGCCGGATCGCTACGACTGGAAGCTCGAAGGCAAAAAAGAGATGTACATCGCCTCCGACAGCTACAAGCTCGACTCGCCGAGCCTGAAGTACGACGACATCATCAAGGCCGGTCACATCAACCAGGACCTGTCGCGTTACGAGTTGCGTCGGGTCTGGCATGTGGTCGCTACTTTGAAGGAAGGCCAGCGTCACATCTACGCCAAACGTGACTTCTACATCGACGAAGATACCTGGCAAGCCGCTGTGATCGATCACTATGACGGTCGCAATCAGCTATGGCGTGTGGCGGAAGCTCACTCCCAGCAGTATTACAACGTGCAAGTGCCGTGGTACACCCTGGAAGCCCTGTACGACCTGCAATCGGGTCGCTACCTGGCGCTGGGCATGAAGAACGAAGAGAAGTCGGCGTATGACTTCGGCTTCACCGCTACCACCAGCGACTTCACACCTGCTGCACTGCGTCAGGACGGGGTTCGCTAACCTGTACTGATCAGAGGCCGCATCCTCAAAAAACGCCCCGACTGGTTCGGGGCGTTTTTTTTTGGACGTTCATAAAGGCCTGTGTAGCAGCTGCCGAACCTGCGAGGCTGCGTCCGGCTGCGCAGCAGTCGTAAAAGCTGAGTGCAAGGTAGTTCTGGAGAGTCGCAACGATTGATTTCACGACTGCTGCGCAGCCGGACGCAGCCTCGCAGGCTCGGCAGCTGCTACGGGGCAGTGTGGTTGCCGGATTGATCGACATATTTGCTTGTAGACTTTTTGTAGCCATTTGTAGCAATTACCTTCATTCCCTATCCGTTTACCGCTAGTCTGCGGACATCTGCAACGCCGCCACCCGTAATTCAAACAAGAGCCGGCCATGACTGATCTGTCCTCATCCCCGGGCCCATCAAGCGTTTCCATCGCGACATTGGACGGACGCTTTTTTCGGCCCCCATTGCCCGACGGCCATGTGCTGCGGCCTCGTTTGTGCGAGCGCCTGAGTGCCGGTCTCGGTGGCAGGCTGTTGCTGGTCAGCGCACCTGCCGGCTTCGGCAAGAGTTCATTGGCGGTAGAGTTCTGTCAGGCGCTGCCGGAGCATTGGCGAAGTCTGTGGCTGGGGTTGAGCCCTCGAGACAGTGATCCGGGGCGATTCCTTGAGCGGTTGCTCGAAGGGCTTCAGGACTACTTTCCGACATTGGGCTGTCAGGCGTTGGGTCTACTGAAAATGCGCCAGCGTCATCAGCCGTTCGCCTTTGAAGAATGGCTGGATGGATTGCTTGATGAGCTGGCCTTCCACCTGTCGCCCAGTACGCCTTTGCTGCTGGTGCTCGATGACTATCATCTGGCGCAAGGTCCGGTACTCGATCGTTGCCTGCAGTTTTTCCTCAATCACTTGCCCGATGGCCTGCTGGTCATGGTCACCAGTCGACAGCGTCCGGACTGGCACCTGGCGCGCTTGCGCCTGTCGCGCCAACTGCTCGAGCTGCATGAGCAAGACCTTCGATTGACCCATGAGGAAGCGCTCACGTTGCTTGATCGCCACAGCAGCTCATTGCGTGGCGAGGCCTTGGAAAATCTGATCCAGCGTAGCGAAGGCTGGGTCGCGGGCCTGCGATTCTGGTTGCTGGCAGCCTCCGAGGCGGGGACTGACAGCGCATTGCCACAGTCGCTGCACGGTGGGGAAGGGCTGATTCGTGATTACCTGCTCGAAGAGGTCATCGATTGTCTGCCGGCTGAAGTGCAGCAGTTTCTTTATGACACCGCGCCTCAGGAACGTTTTTGCAGCGAGCTCTGCGACGCGGTACGCGAAGCCCATGACAGCGCCGAAATTCTGCGATTCCTTCAGGCACACCAAGTGTTTCTGGTGCCGCTGGACGAGCACGGCCACTGGTATCGCTATCACCACCTGTTTTCTGACTTGCTGCGCACTCGGCCTACCGCTCAGACGATAGTGCCGGTCGCCAGTCTGCATTTACGCGCGTGTCGCTGGTTCAATGCCCAGGGGCTGCTCGACGAGGCTGTGGAGCAGGCGTTGCGTGCCGGGCATCTGGATGTTGCCGCGAACCTGGTGCAAAACCTCTCGGAGGAACAACTGCTGGCCGAGCAAAACGTCGGCATGCTGTTGCGCTGGAAAATGGACTTGCCCGATAGCTTGTTGATCAGCACGCCCAGGCTCATCGTGCTCTACAGTTGGGCGTTGGGGATGGCCTGTCAGCTGGACGCGGCGCAGGAACTGGCGGCTCACTTGAGTCGCTTCCTGCCGGCCCCTTCGGCCACTGCGCAGAAGTCGATGCTGGCGCAGTGGCTGGCCCTGAGTGGCATCATCGCCCGGGGGCGTGGCAATCGCGAACTGACGCTGCTCTATTGCACCGAAGCGCTGCAGAGCCTGCCGGCCAAGCGCTACGGACAACGCTTGATGTGCCTCTCGACCCTGTCCAACCTGGCCATTGCCGACGGCGATTTGTGGCGCGCGCGCAGTTTGAATCGAGAGTCGCTGGAATTGGCACAAAGGGTCGGCAACCCGTTGTTTGAAGCACTGGCCCATTACGATCGCGCCCGTGTGTTGCAGGCGCGCGGGGAAATCCTGCGCTCGTTGCAAGAGGTCCGTCAGGGGCTGCAACGCCTGCAAGGGTTATCCCCACAACGACTTTACGCGGTACGTGCACGGCTGACGTTATACGAAGGGCTCTTGCTGGCCTTGCGCATGCAACCGCAAGCCGCTCGGTCGCGCTTGCAAGCGGGTCTGAGTGAAGCGCGTGCCTGTCGCGACATCAGCGTGCTCATCGGCCATTGTGTGATCGCCCGGCTTGAGGGCAGCAGCGGCGAGTTCGCCAACGCCTTCGCCGAACTGGCCGAGGCCGAGCGCCTGATGCACATCTGGGACGTGCCACCGATTTACTATCTGGCAATGATTACCCTAGTCAAATGTGAACTATGGCTGGCCCAGGGGCGCACCGATCTGGCCGAAGCCTGGCTGGCGCGCCTGGGGCAGACCTACACCGGTGAGCACGCCGCAGCGCCACCGGAATTCCATCCACAGTTGCCGCTGCATATCGAGTTACAGCAAGCCTTGCTGGACGTCATTCAAGGGCAATTGATGATCGCCGAAGGGCGGTTGAATGCATTGCTCGAGCATGGGCAGCAATCTGGCCGACAAATGCTCTGCACCTTGGCACTGACTCAAAAAGTCACCTTGTTTTTGGCCAGCGGGCGCGAACCCGAGGCCCGCAAGGCACTGGCCCAGGCGCTGGAAGCGGCGACCGGTGGCGCCTTGCAACCGTTCGACGGGTTGCTGGCTGAACATCCGTGCTGGCTGCGTGGGCAACTGCAATTGAGTGCTGCGACGGATGTTTCGCAGCAACTTGCAGAAAAACTACCGTCGGTGGCCCTTCGTCCGACAGTGGAGTCGTGTTCGGGGGCAGAGCAGCTCAGCGCGCGTGAATTGGCGGTTCTTCAGCTGATTGCCCAAGGGTGCTCGAATCAACAAATCAGCGACCAGCTGTTCATTTCGCTGCACACGGTTAAAACCCATGCGAGTCATATCAACAGCAAGCTTGGGGTGGAACGGCGTACGCAGGCGGTGGCACGGGCGAAGGCATTAGGCGTGTTGGTTTAGCCGAAAACAGTGCACTTGAAACAAAAACGCCCCGATCAAGTCGGGGCGTTTTTGTTTGTATACCCGACCTGTTCGACAGGTCGGGTCTTTCTATCGAGGCTTACGCCACCAGATCGTTGGCGTTGAACGTGTTGACGCCCACCAACTGGATTTCGAAGTCTGCCCCCGCGTTGCCACTGACGTTGCCCGACAACACGTGATCGATGAAACGCACTTGTCCTGCGCCGGTGAAGTCATTGGCACCGATAAAGGTGAAACCGTTGAAACCACCCTGCAGCAGGTTGGCATCGAACTTCGTCAGATCGATTTTATCGCCTTGCAGACTGCTGAAGTCAGTGATGACGTCGCGGCTGGCGCCGGTGCCCATTTGGTTGACGGCACCGAACACGAACGTATCGCCACCAGCACCACCGGTCAGGGTATCGACACCCGCGCCACCGTCGAGGATGTTGTTTTGGCCGTTGCCGGTGATCGAGTTATTCAGGCTGTTGCCCAGGGCCGTGAAGGCACCGGTGCCCAGTAACATAACGTTTTCAACGTTGACCAGGTTGCTTGTAGACAAATTGACCACATTGTCCTGGGCCGTTGCATTGAAGGTGAGGTAAAGGGTGTCGGTCCCTTCATTGGCGTTTTCCTGCACCAGTCCCAGTTCCGAACTCTGGTCGAGAGCGTAGGCATCGTTGCCCTTGCCGCCGATCATCGTGTCGGTACCGAGGCCACCGTCCAAAACGTTGTTGCCGTCGTTGCCGGTCAGCACGTTGTTGAGGCTGTTGCCGCTGCCAGTGAGGTCGGCACTGCCGGTGAGGGTCAGGTTTTCCAGGTTGGCGCCCAAGGTCCAACTTACCGAAGAGCGTACGCTGTCGATCTCGCCGACCAGAGTGCTGGTTTCGCTGACCACATCGCCGAGGTTGTCGACGATATACGTGTCATTGCCGGTGTCGCCGGCCATGAAGTCGGCACCCGCGCCGCCATTGAGGGTGTTGTTGCCGACGCTGCCTTTGAGGGTGTTGTTGAGGCTGTTGCCGGTGCCGTTGAGGTTGGCGCCGATCAGGCTCAGGTTCTCGACATTGGCGCCCAGGGTGTAATCGCCGAGGTTGTCGACGACATAGGTGTCATTGCCGGTGTCGCCGGCCATGAAGTCGGCACCCGCGCCGCCATCGAGGGTGTTGTTGCCGACGCTGCCTTTGAGGGTGTTGTTGAGGCTGTTGCCGGTGCCGTTGAGGTTGGCGCCGATCAGGCTCAGGTTCTCGACGTTGTTGCCCAGGGTGTAATCGATGTAGGAGTAGACCGTGTCGATTTCCGTGGCCGAGGTGCCTTGCTCGACGACCACGTCGCCGATGTTGTCGACCACGTAGGCATCGTTGCCAGCACCGCCGTCCAGGGTGTCCGCGCCGGCCATGCCGTCGAGGATGTTGTCGCCGGCGTTGCCGGTCAGCACGTTGCTCAGGCTGTTGCCATAGCCATTGAGGCTGGCATTGCCGGTGAGGGTCAGGTTCTCGACGTTGTCGCCCAGGGTGAAGGTCACCGAGGACCGCACGCTGTCGATCTCGCTGATCAGAGTGTTGGTTTCGCTGACGATATCGCCCACGTTGTCGACAAAATAGGTGTCGTTGCCGGTGCCGCCGGCCAGGAAGTCGACGCCTGCACCACCATCCAGAGTGTTATTACCAGCGTTTCCGATCATCGTATTGTTGAGGCTGTTGCCAATACCGATGAGGTCGGCACTGCCGGTGAGAGCCAGATTTTCCAGGTTGGCGCCCAGGGTCCAGTTTACCGACGACCGAACGGTGTCAATCTCACTGGCCAGGGTGCTCGTTTCACTGACCACATCACCGAGGTTGTCGACGATGTAAGTGTCATTGCCGGTGTCGCCGGCCATGAAGTCGGCACCCGCTCCGCCATCGAGGATGTTGTTGCCGGCGCTGCCTTTAATGACGTTGTTGAGGCTGTTGCCGGTACCGCTGAGGTTGGCACCGATCAGGGTCAGGTTCTCGAGGTTGGCACCCAAGAAGTAATCGATGTAGGAATAGACCGTGTCGATTTCCGAGGCCGAGGTGCCTTGCTCGATGATCACGTCACCGACGTTGTCGACCACGTAGCTGTCGTTGCCGGCACCGCCATCCAGGGTGTCCGCACCCGCCATGCCGTCGAGGATGTTGTCGCCGGCATTGCCTGTCAGCACGTTGTTCAGGTTGTTGCCATAGCCATAGAGATTGGCGCTGCCGGTGAGGGTCAGGTTCTCGACGTTGGCACCCAGGGTGAAGGTCACCGAGGACTGCACGCTGTCGATCTCGCCGACCAGAGTGCTGGTTTCGCTGACCACATCGCCGAGGTTGTCGACGATATACGTGTCATTGCCGGTGTCGCCGGCCATGAAGTCGGCACCCGCGCCGCCATTGAGGGTGTTGTTGCCGACGCTGCCTTTGAGGGTGTTGTTGAGGCTGTTGCCGGTGCCGTTGAGGTTGGCGCCGATCAGGCTCAGGTTCTCGACATTGGCGCCCAGGGTGTAATCGTACGCTGTCGATCTCGCCGACCAGAGTGCTGGTTTCGCTGACCACATCGCCGAGGTTGTCGACGATATACGTGTCATTGCCGGTGTCGCCGGCCATGAAGTCGGCACCCGCGCCGCCATTGAGGGTGTTGTTGCCGACGCTGCCTTTGAGGGTGTTGTTGAGGCTGTTGCCGGTGCCGTTGAGGTTGGCGCCGATCAGGCTCAGGTTCTCGACATTGGCGCCCAGGGTGTAATCGATGTAGGAGTAGACCGTATCGATTTCCGTGGCCGAGGTGCCTTGTTCGACGATCACGTCACCGGCGTTATCCACCACATAGGCGTCGTTGCCGGCGCCCCCGATCAGGGTGTCCGCGCCAGCCTTGCCGTCGAGGATGTTGTCGCTGGCGTTGCCAGTGATCGTGTTGTCCAGGCTGTTGCCGTAAGCCATGAAGGCGCCGGTGCCCAGTARCAGGACGTTTTCAACGTTTTGCAGGTTGCTCTGGCCCAGATCGACCACGCTGCTCTGGCTCGCATTGAAGGTGAGGTAGAGGGTGTCGGTCCCTTCGTTGGCATTTTCCTGCACCAGTCCCAGTTCCGCACTCTGGTCGAGAGCGTAGGCATCGTTGCCCCGGCCGCCGATCATCGTGTCGATGCCGAGACCACCGTCCAGAATGTTGTTGCCGTCGTTCCCGGTCAGCACGTTGTTCAGGGTGTTGCCGCTGCCATTGAGGTCGGCGCTACCGGTGAGGGTCAGGTTTTCCAGGTTGGCGCCCAGGGTCCAGTTCACCGACGAGCGCACGGTGTCGATCTCGCCGGCCAGGGTGCTGGTTTCGCTGACCACATCGCCGAGGTTGTCGACGACATAGGTGTCATTGCCGGTGTCGCCGGCCATGAAGTCGGCACCCGCGCCGCCATCGAGGGTGTTGTTGCCGACGCTGCCTTTGAGGGTGTTGTTGAGGCTGTTGCCGGTGCCGTTGAGGTTGGCGCCGATCAGGCTCAGGTTCTCGACGTTGTTGCCCAGGGTGTAATCGATGTAGGAGTAGACCGTGTCGATTTCCGTGGCCGAGGTGCCTTGCTCGATGCCGAGGTTGTCGACGACATAGGTGTCATTGCCGGTGTCGCCGGCCATGAAGTCGGCACCCGCGCCGCCATCGAGGGTGTTGTTGCCGACGCTGCCTTTGAGGGTGTTGTTGAGGCTGTTGCCGGTGCCGTTGAGGTTGGCGCCGATCAGGCTCAGGTTCTCGACGTTGTTGCCCAGGGTGTAATCGATGTAGGAGTAGACCGTGTCGATTTCCGTGGCCGAGGTGCCTTGCTCGATGACCACGTCGCCGATGTTGTCGACCACGTAGGCATCGTTGCCAGCACCGCCGTCCAGGGTGTCCGCGCCGGCCATGCCGTCGAGGATGTTGTCGCCGGCGTTGCCGGTCAGCACGTTGTTCTGACTGTTGCCGTAGCCGTTGAGGCTGGCATTGCCAGTCAGGGTCAGGTTTTCGATGTTGTCGGAAAGGGTATAGCTGACGGTGGTTTTTACCAGGTCAACACCTTCATTGGCGCCTTCGACCACGGCGTCGGCAATGTTATCGACGATGTAGATATCGTTGCCCGTCCCACCCGACAAGCTGTCGGCGCCTGCGCCACCGTCCAGTATGTCGTTGCCCGCACCGCCCGATAGCGTATTGCTGGATGCGTTGCCGGTGAGGGCGTTGTCGAGCGTGTTGCCAATGACGGTAAAGGCCCCTGTCCCTACCAGAACGACATTTTCGACGTTCTGCAAGTTGCTCGCGCTCAGATTGACGACGCTGCCCTGGGCTGTTGCGTTGTAGGCGAGGTAAAGGGTGTCGATGCCTTCGTTGCTGTTTTCCTGTAGCAGTCCCAGTTCCGCACTCTGATCGAGGGCATAGGCATCGTTGCCCCGGCCACCGATCATCGTGTCGATCCCGAGGCCACCGTCCAGAACGTTGTTGCCGTCGTTACCGGTCAGCACGTTGTTGAGGCTGTTGCCGCTGCCAGTGAGGTCGACGCTGCCGGTAAGGGTCAGGTTTTCCAGGTTGGCGCCCAGGCTCCAGCTTACCGACGAGCGCACGGTGTCAATCTCGTCAGCCAGGGTGCTGGTTTCGCTGACCACATCGCCGAGGTTGTCGACGATGTAGGTGTCATTGCCGGTGTCGCCGGCCATGAAGTCGGCACCCGCACCGCCATCCAGGGTGTTATTGCCAGCGCTGCCTTTGAGTGTGTTGTTGAGGCTGTTGCCAGTGCCACTGATGTTGGCGCCGATCAGGCTCAAGTTCTCGACGTTGGTGCCCAGGGTGTAATCGATGTAGGAATAGACCGTGTCGATTTCCGTGGCCGAGGTGCCTTGCTCGATGATCACGTCACCGACGTTGTCCACCACGTAACTGTCGTTGCCGGCCCCCCCATCCAGGGTGTCCGCACCGGCCATGCCGTCGAGGATGTTGTCGCCGGCGTTGCCGGACAGTGCGTTGCTCTGGTTGTTGCCATAACCGTTGAGGTTGGCATTGCCGCTGAGGATCAGGGTCTCGACGTTGGCGCCCAGGGTGAAGGTCACCGAGGAAAACACAGTGTCGATTTCGCCGGCCAGGGTGCTGGTTTCGCTGACAACATCGCCGACGTTTTCGACGTAGTAAGTGTCTTCGCCGGTACCACCGGCCATGAAGTCGGCGCCTGCACCACCGAAAAGAACGTTGTTGCCGGCGTTGCCGATCAACGTGTTATTGAGGTTATTGCCGGTACCATTGATGTTGGCGTTGCCGGTGAGCGTCAGGTTTTCCAGGTTGGCGCCGAGTGTGAAGCCCACTGAGGACTGCACAGTGTCGATCTCGCCGGCCAGGGTGCTGGTTTCGCTGACCACATCGCCGAGGTTGTCGACGATGTACGTGTCATTGCCGGTGTCGCCGGCCATAAAGTCGGCACCTATGCCGCCATCCAGGATGTTGTTGCCGGCGCTGCCTTTGAGGACGTTGTTAAGGCTGTTGCCAGTGCCGCTGATGTTGGCGCCGATCAGGCTCAGGTTCTCGACATTGGCGCCCAGGGTGTAATCCACATAGCTGTAAACCGTGTCGACTTCCGAGGCCGAGGTGCCTTGCTCGATGACCACGTCGCCGATGTTGTCCACCATATAGGCGTCATTACCAGCACCTCCGTCCATGGTGTCTGCACCCTCTTGACCATTGAGGGTATTGTTCCCGGCGTTGCCGGTCAGGACGTTGTTCTGGGTGTTGCCGATCGCATCAATGTTGGCACTGCCGGCAAGGGTCAGGTTTTCGACGTTGGCGCCCAGGGTGAAGGTTACCGAGGACAGCACGCTGTCGATCTCGCCGACCAGGGTGCTGGTCTCGCTGACCACATCGCCGGCACTGTCGACGATGTAGGTGTCATTACCGGTGCCGCCGATCAACCAGTCGGTGCCCGCACCACCATTGAGGATGTTGTTGCCGTTGTTGCCGGTGATGATGTTATTGAGGTTGTTGCCGGTACCGTTGAGGTTGGCGCTGCCGGTGAGGGTCAGGTTCTCGACGTTATTGCCCAAGGTGTAATCGATAGAGGCAATCACCGTATCGACTTGGTCGGGGAAGACAATGTATTCGGTGACCACGTCGCCGACGTTGTCTACGTAATAGGTGTCGTTACCGGCACCGCCTTCCATGATGTCTGCACCGGCGCCGCCATCGAGGATATTGTTTGCGCTGTTGCCGGTGAGGCTGTTGTTCAGATTGTTGCCGGTCAGGTTGACCTGCGCGCTGCCCAGCAGTTGGCCGTTCTCGACATTGGCGGCCAGGGTGTAGCTGACGTTGGTCTGGACCAGGTCGGTGCCTTCGTTTTCGGCTTCGATCACCGTGTCCGCAGCGTCGGCAAAGATGTAGGTGTCGTTGCCGACCCCACCGACCAGCGTATCGGCACCTGCACCACCATTGAGGGTGTCGTTGCCCAACCCCCCTATCAATGTGTTGGCAGAGGCATTGCCGGTCAGGGTGTTGTCCAGGTCGTTGCCGGTGACGTTAAATGCACCGGAGCCCAACACCTGAACGTTTTCGAAGTTTTGCAGGGTGGCCACGTTCATGTCGACGAGGCTGTTCTGGGCGTTCGCGTCGTAGGTGAGGTAAAGCGTATCGGTGCCTTCGCCGACATTTTCCTGAACCAGGGTCAGTTCAATGCTCTGGTCGAGGATGTATTCATCACTGCCTTTGCCACCGATCATCGTGTCGATACCGGCGGCGCCATTGAGGATGTTGTTGCCAGCATTGCCAGTCAACACGTTGTCCTGCGTGTTACCGATAGCAAAAGCGAGGTCGGTGCCGGTAAGCGTCAGGTTTTCCAGGTTGGCGCTCAAAGTAAAGCTCGCCGAGGCCAGCACGGTGTCGATTTCGCTCACCAGGGTGCTGGTTTCGATGATGACATCGCCGATGTTGTCGACGATGTAAGTGTCATTGCCTGCACCACCGATAAGCGTGTCTGCCCCGGTGCCACCATCGAGGATGTTATTGCCGGCGTTACCTGTGAGTGTGTTGTTCGAGGCGTTGCCGGTGGCATTGAGGTTGCCATTGGTCAGCAGCGTAAGGTTCTCGACATAGGGGCTGAAGGCGAGGTTGTAGCTGACGGTGGACAAAACCGAATCGATTTCCAGGGGAGAAGACCCCGTCTCGACGACCACGTCATCTTTGTTGTCGACGATGTAAGTATCGTTGCCTGCACCGCCATACATGCGGTCTGCACCGGTTCCGCCATCCAGGACATTGTTCAGGGCATTGCCTTTCAAGACATCGTTGAACGTTGAACCTGTGGCGTTTTCGATCTGACTGCCGTAAGCAATCGCAAGTCCACTGTTGAAGGAGTAGGTGGTCCCGTCTGCGTAGTAGTCGAAGGCGATACCGATCGAACTGAACGCGCCCTCATTCAAGTCCAGGCTGACGCCGCTCAGTTGGTTGCTCGCATCGATCGTGTCGGTACCACCCGAATCCCAGATGGTCTCGAATACGCTTTTGTAGTAGTCCCAGCGATAGACAGTATCGCCCGCCTGGTTATGGGTGTTGGCACCATACAGTGCCTGGATGGCAACGATGTCCAGAAGCATCGGTGTCGTCGGCAGATAGGAATAGTTGCTGTTGTAACTCATGACCGTGTAGCGGACATCGTCCAGCGACGGGTCAAGTATTGTGGAGTTCAACGCATTGGGCGAAAACGGATGTTTCAGACCGATTGCATGACCGATTTCGTGGATGACGGTCAGGTAATCGTAGGAACCTTTGATCGGGTATGGATCACTTGGATCACCGATCCATACGTCTCCGCCCTTGGGCGAATTGGAGGGAATGTATGCCCAGGCAGCCGCCTGGTCCTTCATCAGCGAGTAACCACCAAATCGCAAATCACCGACATTGGTGATGTCGTCGGTGGTCTGTGTGAAGTTGATGTTGGCAACGGAACTCCAGGCCCCCAGCGCATTGATAACCGCACCGCGCTGATCTGAACTCAGGGTGTAAATCGCCTTGTACTCGTTATCCGGGCTGTAGTTGGTCACGAAGTAAGACGTGTTCGGAGCAACAAAGCTATAGCTCAGGTTTGTCGGACCGCCGATGGTCCAGTTGGAACCCAGCCAGTAGGATCCGGCCAGCAGGCTGTCGACTGCTTTGTTGCCGGTTAGTGACGAATTTAAGCTAAACGAGTAACCAGAAGGAGAAGGCATGCGAAATTCCTGAGTGCGCTGCGGCCCTTCCTGGGTGCGGCCGCTACAAAAGTACAATTCTGCACCAGAATCGGCACGGTTGACATCATCTGGCCACTACTTTTTTTTTGCTGACGTCAAGTAATTGGCCTGGCGAACTGTATCGGCGAGTGGCGTAGAATCCTGAGTCACCGTGACTGCCTACTGTCTGATACAGGCCATCGAGTTCCCATGACCGTTACAACCCCTGCACTCATTCGCGAAACCTTCCCCGTCGGCCCTTTGCAGTGCAACTGCACGATCATCGGCGACCCGATCAGCAAAAAAGCGATCGTGGTCGACCCGGGTGGCAACCATGAACTGATCCTGGCGCGCCTCGACGCACTGGGCTTGAAGGTGGTCAGTATCATCCACACCCACGCGCACCTTGATCATTTCCTGGCCTCCGGTCAGTTGAAAGAGAAAACCGGCGCCACCCTGCACCTGCATAAAGAAGATCAATTCCTCTGGGACAACCTGGAGATGCAGTGTCAGATGTTTGGTGTGCCTTACACACCAGTGCCATCGCCGGACCGATGGTTGGCCGATGATGAAGAGCTGGCCTGCGGGTGTGGCGTGGCGTTGCACACGCCGGGTCATACGCCAGGCTCCATGAGTTTCTGGTTTTCAGAGGCCAAGCTGCTGATCGCCGGAGACACGTTGTTCCGTCGCGGAGTCGGGCGCACGGATTTGTGGGGAGGCGATCAGGCGACCATCGTGCGGTCGATCAAGCAGCGGCTGTATACCCTTGACGAAGACGCGACGGTGGTGACCGGCCATGGTCCGGACACGCGTTTGGGTGATGAAATGCGCGAAAATCCGTTTGTGCGAGCCTGATTTGTAACACAGGGAATTTTTGACCGGCGAGGCGATCCAACGCCCGCAAAGGTCCAATGCTTAATTCCGTTGCACCATAGAATGCAAAAAAGTAGGAGCTCTTAATGTTCACCACGCGTCGTTTGATTATTGTCGCTACTGCAGTGGCCTTGCTGTCTGGCTGCGCCTCGCCCAACCCTTACAATGGCCAAAGCCAGGGTCAGGCTGATAGCGGCTCCCAAGGCATGAGCAAAACCGCCAAGTACGGCGGTCTCGGCGCCTTGGCCGGCGCTTTGGCGGGTGCCGCCATCAACCACGATAACCGTGGCAAGGGCGCGTTGATCGGCGCAGCAGTGGTGGGTGCTTCCGCCGCCGGTTATGGCTACTACGCCGACCAGCAAGAGAAAAAGCTGCGTGCCAGCATGGCCAACACCGGGGTTGAAGTGCAGCGCCAGGGTGACCAGATCAAACTGATCATGCCAGGCAACATTACGTTCGCGACGGATTCGGCGAACATTGCCCCAGGTTTCTATCAGCCATTGAACAACCTGGCGGGCTCGCTCAAAGAGTTCAACCAGAACCAGATCGAGATTGTCGGCTACACCGACAGCACCGGTGCACGTCAGCACAACATGGACCTGTCCCAGCGTCGTGCGCAGAGCGTGGCGACCTACCTGACTTCGCAGGGTGTGAGCGGTGCCAACCTCTCGGCTCGCGGTGCCGGCCCGGATAACCCGATTGCCAGCAACGGTGATGCCAACGGTCGGGCACAGAACCGTCGCGTTGAAGTCAACTTGAAGGCGATCCCGGGTCAGCAGTATGGTGCCGTGCAATAAGCGCAATCCCTTTACCAACCTGACTGAACCCCAGGCGTAAAAAAGCCCGCCCGATCCTCAACAGATCGGGCGGGCTTTTTTGTGTCGCGCGAAACCTGATTACTTCTTCAGGCCGTAATGCTCATCGAGCATGCCCGGCGCGTTCGGGGTCTTGGGTGCGTAGTCGCGAGGCGGCTCCTGATTGCGCGGCGGCGTCAGACGCTCCCGTGGGGCTACTGCTGCGTCGGCGTGCAGGGCAGCCAGCAATCGTTGGCGAGTCTGCTCGTCCAGGGCCAGGCGATTGGCACCCTCGGCGAGATGATCCTGAACTTCCTGATAGCTCGCAGTCAGTTTTTTGACCAGGTTTGCAGTGCTGTTGAAGTGGGTGACCACCTCGTTCTGATAACTGTCGAAACGTTCCTGAATGTCATCCAGCTGACGTTGCGTGCTGCTCGGCGCGGCATTCGGCACCAGGCGAGCGATCAGGAATCCAATGGCGACACCCACAACCAGGGCAAGAGTCGGTAACAACCAAACTAAGAGCGAGTGTTCCACGAGTCCTTCCTCTATAAACGGCTTTGCTTTACGTTAACGGCTCGAACCTGCGCTGTATACCGCGATTCACTCGCAATAGATTGGCACAGACAATTTGCTAGACGAGTCGACCCGATTCGAGGTCACGGAGTTCCTTCCTTGCTTATGCGCGAAACCCCTGTAGTGATTGATGGCCCGGTGGGTCAACTGGAAGCCCTTTATCTTGATAATGAGCAGCCGTGCGGCATTGCGCTGATCTGCCATCCGAACCCGGTGCAGGGCGGCACCATGCTCAACAAAGTGGTCTCGACCTTACAGCGTACTGCGCGTGACGCCGGTTTGATTACTTTGCGTTTCAACTACCGTGGCGTCGGTGCCAGCGAAGGCACCCACGACATGGGCACCGGTGAAGTCGACGATGCTCAAGCCGCGGCCGAATGGCTGCGGGCCAAACATCCAGATTTGCCACTGACCCTGTTCGGTTTCTCGTTCGGCGGTTTTGTTGCCGCCAGTCTCGGTGGACGCCTGGAAGCCAACGGTGAACAGCTGAAACATGTGTTCATGGTCGCACCGGCAGTCATGCGGCTGGGCGATCAGGATCAACTGCCGCATCAGGGCCAGTTGACCCTGATCCAACCGGAAACCGACGAAGTGATCGACCCGCAAGCCGTCTACGACTGGTCCGAAAAACTCGAGCGTCCCCATGAGCTGCTGAAAGTGGCAGAATGCGGACACTTTTTTCATGGCAAGCTGACCGATCTCAAGGATCTGATCCTGCCGCGTCTTTCGAATTGATTGCAGTCTGACAAGCGATTACCCATGACGACTCGTACCCGTATCCTCACCGGCATCACCACTACCGGCACGCCACACTTGGGCAACTACGCCGGCGCCATCCGCCCGGCGATTGTCGCCAGCCGTGACAGCAATGCCGATTCGTTCTACTTCCTGGCCGACTACCACGCCCTGATCAAATGCGATGACCCGCTGCGCATCCAGCGCTCGCGTCTGGAAATCGCCGCGACCTGGCTGGCCGGTGGCCTGGATGTGGACCGCGTGACGTTCTATCGCCAGTCCGACATCCCAGAAATCCCCGAGCTGACCTGGCTGCTGACCTGCGTTGCCGCCAAGGGCCTGCTCAACCGCGCCCATGCCTACAAGGCTTCGGTGGACAAGAACGTCGAGACCGGCGAAGACCCGGACGCCGGCATCACCATGGGCTTGTACAGCTACCCGGTGCTGATGGCGGCGGACATTCTGATGTTCAACGCGCACAAGGTGCCGGTCGGTCGTGACCAGATCCAGCACGTGGAAATGGCCCGCGACATCGGCCAACGCTTCAACCACCTGTTCGGTCAGGGCAAAGAATTCTTCACCATGCCTGAAGCGCTGATCGAAGAAAGCGTTGCCACGCTGCCAGGCCTCGACGGTCGCAAGATGTCGAAGAGCTACGACAACACCATCCCGTTGTTCAGCAGCGCCAAAGAGATGAAGGACGCCATTTCGCGGATCGTCACCGATTCGCGCGCGCCGGGCGAAGCCAAGGACCCGGACAATTCGCACTTGTTTACCTTGTTCCAGGCGTTTGCTACGCCGGCTCAGGCCGACGAATTCCGCAGCGAACTGTTGCAGGGTCTGGGTTGGGGTGAGGCGAAGAATCGTCTGTTCCAATTGCTGGACAGCGAACTGGGCGAGTCCCGCGAGCGTTATCACCAGCTGATCGAACGCCCGGCGGACCTGGAAGACATGCTGCAAGTGGGTGCCAAAAAGGCCCGTGCAGTAGCGACGCCGTTCCTCAACGAATTGCGTGAAGCGGTCGGCCTGCGTTCTTTCGTGGCCCAGACTCAAGTCGCCGCCACCACCAAGAAAAAAGCCGCGAAAGCTGCACGTTTTGTCAGCTTCCGCGAAGACGACGGCAGTTTCCGCTTCCGTTTGCTGGCGGCCGATGGCGAGCAACTGCTGTTGTCGCGCAACTTCGCCGACGGCAAAACCGCAGGCCAAGTGACCAAGCAACTGCAAGCGGGCCAGCCTCTGGACGTGCGCAGCGAAGACCTGAGCTTCAGCGTCTGGCTGGAAGGCGAGTGCGTGGCAGATAGCCCGGCATTCGCCGACAGCGCCGCGCGTGACGTCGCCATCGACGCCCTGCGCGTTGCGTTGACGCCGGTTCAGGAATAAATCAGCGGCTCGACCCGACCAAGGGCCGATTGCCATTCCCCCGGGCCGTCGCTACAGTGACGGCCCGTTTTTGTTGCCTTGCTAACGAATTATGACGCCCCTAGAACGATATCAAGCTGATCTGAAGCGCCCGGAATTCTTCCATGACGCCGCGCAGGAAACTGCCGTGCGCCATTTGCAGCGCCTGTACGACGATCTGGTCGCGGCCTCGCAGAGCAAGCCGGGCCTATTCGGCAAACTGTTTGGCAAGAAAGAGCAGGCGCCGGTCAAGGGCCTGTACTTCTGGGGCGGCGTGGGTCGCGGCAAGACTTACCTGGTCGACACCTTCTTCGAAGCGCTGCCGTTCAAGGAAAAGACCCGTACTCACTTCCACCGCTTCATGAAGCGTGTGCACGAAGAGATGAAGACCCTCGGCGGCGAAAAGAACCCGCTGACCATCATCGCCAAGCGTTTCTCCGACGAGTCGCGAGTGATCTGCTTCGATGAATTCTTCGTTTCCGACATCACCGACGCCATGATTCTCGGCACCTTGATGGAAGAACTGTTCAAGAACGGCGTGACCCTGGTCGCGACTTCGAACATCGTGCCGGACGGTCTGTACAAGGACGGTCTGCAACGTGCGCGCTTCCTGCCGGCCATCGCGCTGATCAAGCAGAACACCGACATCGTCAACGTCGACAGCGGCGTTGACTACCGTCTGCGTCACCTTGAACAAGCGGAGCTGTTCCACTTTCCGCTGGATGAAGCCGCTCAGGAAAGCCTGCGCAAGAGCTTCCGTGCGCTGACGCCGGAATGCACGGCAGCGGTCGAAAACGACGTGCTGATGATCGAGAATCGCGCTATCCGTGCCGTGCGCACCTGCGATGACGTGGCCTGGTTCGACTTCCGTGAACTGTGCGATGGCCCGCGTAGCCAGAACGATTACATCGAATTGGGCAAGATTTTCCACGCCGTATTGCTCAGCAATGTCGAGCAGATGAGTGTCACCACTGATGATATCGCCCGTCGCTTTATCAACATGGTCGACGAGTTCTACGACCGTAACGTCAAACTGATCATTTCTGCCGAAGTCGAGCTTAAAGACCTCTACACCGGCGGCCGCTTGAACTTCGAGTTCCAGCGCACGCTCAGCCGTCTGCTGGAGATGCAGTCCCACGAATTCCTGTCTCGGGCGCATAAGCCTTAAACAGATTCGGTAAATAAAAAGGGCCTGCAAATGCAGGCCCTTTTTTATGCGCTGAAGACTAAGCCGCCTGCTGAAACTGCTGCCGATACTGGTTCGGGGAAAGTTCGGTGTGTTGACGGAACAGGCGCGCAAAGAAGCTCGCATCGTCGTAACCGACCTCATAGCTGATGGTCTTGATGCTCTTGCGGCTGCCGGACAGCAAGCCCTTGGCTGTTTCGATGCGCAGGCGTTGCAAGTAATGCAGGGGCTTGTCGCCGGTCGCGGTCTGGAAGCGGCGCATGAAGTTGCGAATGCTCATGCCATGTTCGCGGGCCACGTCTTCAAAACGGAATTTGTCGGCGAAATGGTCTTCGAGCCAGTGCTGGATCTGCAGGATGATCACGTCCTGGTGCAGCTTCTGCCCACCAAAACCGATGCGCCCCGGTGAATAGCTGCGCTGGACTTCATACAGAATGTCCCGCGCCACGGCTTGCGATACGTTGGCGCCGCAGAAGCGCTCGATCAGGTAGATGTAGAGGTCGCAGGCCGAGGTGGTGCCTCCAGCGCAATACAGGTTGTCGGCGTCGGTCAGGTGTTTGTCCTGATTGAGCTGAACCTGTGGGAAGCGCTCGGCGAAAGCGTTGAAGAAACGCCAGTAAGTGGTCGCTTCCTTGCCGTTGAGCAGGCCCGCCTCTGCGAGCCAGAACACCCCGGTCGCTTCGCCGCACAACACCGCGCCGCGAGCGTGTTGCTCGCGTAGCCATGGCAGGACCTGTGGATAACGTTTGCAGAGGGTGTCGAAGTCGTCCCAGAAGGCAGGGAGGATGATGACATCGGCATTTTCCAGGCCGCCGTCCACTGGAATGATCACATCGCTGAAGCTGTTCACCGGTTTGCCATCGGGGCTGACCAGACGGGTTTCGAAGGTCGGCGTCAGGCCCTGGCCCAGCTGTTTTCCATAGCGCAGGCTGGCCAGATGGAAGAAATCCTTGGCTTGCATGAGGGTGGAAGCGAAAACCCGGTCGATCGCCAGGATGCTGACGCGCCGCAGGGGCGTGGAGACTTGCTTAGACATAATTCAACTTTATTTTTATAAGGGAAAGTGGTCATCAAACGGCTGGATCGTCTTATTTTTTGTCGGATGTGTCCAGTGTCCTGTGTCGGACGCGAGGCTTAGTCTCTGGAGGTCAAGTCCTCTAACAATAACGACAGGTGCCGCATGATCCCCAGAACCTTGTTCAGTTCCGAGCACGAACTCTTTCGCGACAGCGTGCGAACGTTCCTCGAAAAAGAAGCCGTGCCGTTCCATGCACAATGGGAAAAACAAGGCTATATCGACCGCAAGCTCTGGAACAAGGCAGGGGAGGCGGGGATGCTGTGCTCGCACTTGCCGGAGGAATACGGAGGGCTGGGGGCAGACTTTTTGTACAGCACGGTGGTGATCGAAGAGGTCGGGCGCCTGGGGTTGACCGGGATCGGTTTTTCCCTGCATTCGGACATCGTGGCGCCGTATATCCTGCATTACGGCAGTGAAGCGCTGAAGCATAAATACCTGCCAAAACTGGTGTCGGGCGAGATGGTCACGGCGATCGCCATGACCGAGCCGGGTGCAGGTTCCGACCTGCAAGGGGTAAAGACCACGGCGGTACTGGATGGCGACGAGTACGTCATCAATGGGTCGAAAACCTTCATCACCAACGGCTTTCTGGCGGACCTTGTGATTGTCGTGGCCAAGACTGATCCAAAGGCCGGGGCGAAGGGCACCAGCCTGTTTCTGGTGGAGGCCGACACACCGGGTTTTGACAAGGGCAAGCGTCTGGAAAAGGTCGGGATGAAGGCTCAGGACACGTCGGAGCTGTTCTTTCAGGACGTTCGTGTCCCCAAGGAAAACCTGCTGGGACAGGCCGGTATGGGCTTCGCTTACCTGATGCAGGAACTGCCGCAAGAACGCCTCACCGTGGCCGTCGGCGGGCTTGCGTCCGCTGAAGCTGCGTTGCAATGGACGCTGGACTACACCCGCGAGCGCAAGGCGTTTGGCAAAGCGATTGCCGACTTCCAGAACACTCGCTTCAAGCTGGCGGAAATGGCCACCGAGATCCAGATTGGCCGGGTTTTCGTCGACCGCTGCCTGGAGTTGCACCTGCAAGGCAAACTGGATGTGCCGACAGCGGCGATGGCCAAGTATTGGGGCACAGACCTGCAATGCAAGGTGCTCGACGAATGCGTGCAGTTGCATGGCGGCTACGGCTTCATGTGGGAATACCCGATTGCCCGGGCGTGGGCGGATGCGCGAGTGCAGCGGATTTATGCCGGCACTAACGAGATCATGAAAGAGATTATTGCGCGGTCGCTGTAATTTGCAGCGAATGGACTGACGCCTTCGCGAGCAAGCCCGCTCCCACATTCGACCGCATTCTTATGGGAGAACTCGGTTAAATGTGGGAGCGGGCTTGCTCGCGAAGGTTTTTTATCAGGCGATCAAGGCGCGGGGTTCGGGTGGTCCTTGTGGATCGCCTCAATCCCCTCCAGCACTTCATCCGACAGCTTCAGCTCGAAGCTGGCGATGTTGCTCTCCAGTTGTTCCATCGTCGTTGCACCAATGATGTTGCTGGTGACGAACGGTTGCTGGGTCACGAATGCCAATGCCATCTGCGCCGGGTCCAGACCATGTTCACGGGCCAGGGCGACGTAACGGCTGCACGCTGCTTCCGATTGTGGATTGAAATAGCGGCTGAAGCGGCTGTAGAGGCTCAGGCGGCCTTTCGGTGGGCGCGCGCCACCTTCGTACTTGCCCGAGAGAAAACCGAACGCCAGCGGCGAATAAGCGAGCAGGCCGCATTGTTCGCGAATGGCGATTTCTGCCAGGCCGACTTCAAAGCTGCGGTTGAGCAGGTTGTACGGGTTCTGGATTGATACGGCGCGAGGCCAGCCGCGGGCTTCGGCCAGGGCGAGGAAGCGCATGGTGCCCCATGGCGTTTCGTTGGACAGGCCGATGTGGCGGATCTTGCCGGCCTTGACCTGCTCGTCCAGCGCTTCGAGGGTGTCTTCCAGCGGCGTGAGGTTGGCTTCGCTCTTGTGTTTGTAGCCCAATTGGCCGAAGAAATTGGTGCTGCGTTCGGGCCAGTGCAGTTGATACAGATCGATGTAGTCGGTTTGCAAGCGCTTGAGGCTGGCATCTACGGCTTCTGTGATGTGCTGGCGGTTGTGGCGCAGGTTCTTGTCGCGGATGTAATCGATGGTGTTGCCGGGGCCGGCGATCTTGCTGGCGAGGATCCAGTCGGCGCGATCACCGCGACTTTTGAAGTAATTGCCGATGTAGCGTTCGGTGGTGGCGTAGGTTTCGGCCTTGGGTGGCACCGGGTACATTTCGGCGGTGTCGATGAAATTGATCCCGGCATTTTTGGCCCGTTCAATCTGGGCGAAGGCTTCAGCTTCACTGTTTTGCTCGCCCCAGGTCATGGTTCCGAGGCAGATGGCACTCACATTCAGATTGGTTCGGCCTAGCTGGCGATAGTCCATCGGGTGCTCCTTGAGCAAAACAATCATAAAAGCAGGTTGAATTATTTTTCGCAATCTGCATAATTGCGCACCTCTTTCTGCAGTGGAAGTGATGCGCCGCCGCCGAAGAATCTTGCCGTTGAACGGACGCGCCGACCCGAGCCCCCGAAAGCGTCTGTATCCGGCTGCCTTTGACTTGTCAAAGTACGCACTATTCAGTAAGATCCGCCGTCTAATTTACAGGGCGGCCCCTGAGGCTATAAAGAATGAAAACTTTTACTGCTAAACCGGAAACAGTACAGCGCGACTGGTTTGTCGTCGACGCTGCAGGTCAGACCCTGGGTCGTCTGGCCACCGAAATCGCGAGCCGTCTGCGTGGCAAGCATAAAGCTGAGTACACTCCTCACGTTGACACCGGCGATTACATCGTCGTTATCAATGCCGAGCAGATTCGTGTAACCGGTGCTAAAACCACCGACAAAATCTACTACTCCCACTCCGGTTTCCCGGGCGGCATCAAGTCGATCAACTTCGAAAAGCTGATCGCTAAAGCCCCTGAGCGCGTGATCGAGACCGCGGTCAAAGGCATGCTGCCTAAGAACCCGCTGGGTCGCGACATGTATCGTAAGCTGAAAGTCTATGCGGGCGCTGTACACCCTCATACTGCTCAGCAGCCCCAAGAACTGAAGTTTTAACGGAATAGTTCATTATGTCGGCGACTCAAAATTACGGCACTGGCCGTCGCAAGACCGCAACCGCACGCGTTTTCCTGCGTCCGGGTACTGGTAACATCTCCATCAACAACCGTTCGCTGGATAATTTCTTCGGCCGCGAAACTGCCCGCATGGTAGTTCGTCAGCCGCTGGAATTGACTGAGACTGTCGAGAAGTTCGACATCTACGTCACCGTGATCGGCGGTGGTGTAAGTGGTCAAGCTGGCGCAATCCGCCACGGTATCACTCGCGCTCTGATGCAGTACGACGAAACCCTGCGTGGCGCTCTGCGCAAAGCTGGCTTCGTTACTCGCGATGCTCGTGAAGTTGAACGTAAGAAAGTCGGTCTGCGTAAAGCGCGTAAGCGTCCGCAGTACTCGAAGCGTTAATACGCTTTCGCGTTCAAAAAAGAACGCCCAGTTTCCTCACGGAGCTGGGCGTTTTTTTGTGCGTGCGATTTATCAAAGAATTGCGCTGTGACAACTTGCCACATCCGTAGAGCCCCTATACTACAAGGCTTGGCAGTGGAGCCCCTCGGTAATTACCTTGTCAGAATTGGGGCTTTTCATTACCATTCGGCAAAATTTTTATAAGCACATAGATTTACTTAGTAGATGCCTGATTTAACAGGCCACAAAGCTGATGGGAGAGGACTGAATGAGCAATGACGGCGTGAATGCAGGCCGGCGTCGCTTCTTGGTAGCAGCCACATCCGTGGTGGGTGCTGCAGGAGCGGTGGGGGCTGCGGTCCCGTTCGTGGGGTCATGGTTTCCCAGTGCCAAGGCGAAAGCCGCAGGTGCACCGGTGAAAGTGAATGTCAGCAAAATCGAGCCAGGCCAGCAGATGATTGCTGAGTGGCGCGGCCAGCCGGTTTTCATTGTCCGCCGTACCGAGGAAATCCTGGGGAACCTGAAAAAGATCGAGGGCCAGCTCTCCGATCCGGATTCCAAGAACTCCACGCAACCTACATATGTTGATCCGGAGCTGCGTTCGATCAAGCCAGAGATTCTGCTGCTGATCGGTATTTGCACGCACCTGGGTTGCTCTCCGACCTTCCGTCCCGAAGTGGCACCCGCCGATCTGGGCAAGGACTGGGTAGGTGGCTATTTCTGCCCTTGCCACGGTTCCCATTACGATCTGGCTGGTCGCGTCTACAAGTCGCAACCTGCGCCTTTGAACCTGCCAGTTCCCCCGCATTCCTATGAGACCAATGACATCATTGTCATTGGCGTCGATACGGAGAAAGCGTGATGAGCAAGTTCATGGATTGGGTTGATGCGCGCTTTCCCGCGACCAAAATGTGGGAAGACCATCTCAGCAAGTACTACGCCCCGAAGAACTTCAACTTCTTCTATTTCTTTGGTTCCCTGGCATTGCTCGTTCTGGTCAACCAGATCGTCACCGGTGTCTGGCTGACCATGAGCTACACCCCGTCGGCGGAAGAGGCGTTTGCGTCCGTCGAATACATCATGCGCGACGTCGAGTACGGCTCGATCCTGCGTCTGCTGCACTCCACTGGCGCTTCGGCGTTCTTCATCGTGGTCTATCTGCACATGTTCCGTGGCTTGCTCTACGGTTCGTACCAGAAGCCGCGTGAGCTGGTGTGGGTGTTCGGCATGCTGATCTACCTGGCACTGATGGCCGAAGCCTTCATGGGTTACCTGCTGCCGTGGGGCCAGATGTCCTACTGGGGTGCCCAGGTGATCATCTCGCTGTTCGGTGCGATCCCGGTCATCGGTAACGACCTGACCCAGTGGATCCGTGGTGACTACCTGATTTCCGGGATTACCCTGAACCGCTTCTTCGCCTTGCACGTTGTTGCCCTGCCAATCGTGATTCTCGGTCTGGTGGTGCTGCACGTTCTGGCGTTGCACGAAGTCGGCTCGAACAACCCGGACGGCGTGGACATCAAGAAGTACAAAGACGAAAACGGCGTACCGCTGGACGGCATTGCCTTCCACCCGTACTACACCGTGAAAGATATCGTCGGCGTGGTGGTGTTCCTGTTCATCTTCTGCTCGATCGTGTTCTTCTTCCCGGAAATGGGCGGCTACTTCCTCGAGAAGCCAAACTTCGAAGTGGCGAACGCCTTCAAGACCCCAGAGCACATTGCTCCGGTCTGGTACTTCACGCCGTTCTACGCGATTCTGCGGGCGATTCCGGACAAGCTCCTGGGCGTTATCGCCATGGGCGCCGCCATTGCTGTGCTGTTCGTCCTGCCGTGGCTGGACCGTAGCCCGGTCAAGTCGATGCGCTACAAAGGCTGGCTGAGCAAGATCTGGCTGTGGGTGTTCTGCATTTCGTTCGTGATCCTGGGCGTGCTGGGCGTGTTGGCGCCAACTCCAGAGCGGACGTTGCTGTCGCAGGTGTGCACCTTCCTGTACTTCGCCTACTTCATTCTGATGCCGTTCTACACCAGGCTCGAGAAGACCAAACCGGTTCCGGAAAGGGTGACTGGCTGATGAAAAAGTTATTTTTTGCACTGATTTTTGCTGCTCTGCCTGTCCTGTCCTTCGCGGCCGAACACGGTGGTCCCGAGCTGGAAAAGGTCGATATCGACGTTTCTGACAAGGCTGCCCTGCAGGATGGCGCGCGTACCTTTGCCAACTATTGCATGGGTTGCCACAGCGCCAAGTTCCAGCGTTACGAACGTGTCGCCGATGACTTGGGCATTCCCCATGATCTGATGCTCTCGAACCTGGTGTTCACGGGCGCCAAGATTGGCGACCACATGAGCATCGGCATGCAGCCGGCGGACGCCAAGGCCTGGTTCGGTGCGGCTCCGCCCGACCTGACGCTGGTGGCTCGTGTTCGTGGTACTGACTGGCTCTACGGCTACCTGAAGTCGTTCTACGAAGATCCGTCGCGTCCATGGGGCGTGAACAACAAGGTCTTCCCGAACGTGGGTATGCCTAACGTCCTGGCGGGTCTGCAAGGCCGTCAGGTCGTGGGTTGCAAGCAGGTTCAGATCGTCGAAGACGGCAAGAAGCAATTTGATCCTCTGACCGGTACGGCGCTGACCCATGAAGCGTGCGATCAGTTGACCATCGTGCCGAAAAGCGGTGCTTTGACCCAAGAGCAGTTCGATGAGAAGGTCAAGAATCTGGTAACCTTCCTGGCTTACTCGGCTAACCCGGTTAAGCTGCAACATCAGCGCATAGGTACATACGTTTTGCTGTACCTGGCATTCTTCTTCGTATTCGCTTATTTGCTCAAGCGCGAATACTGGAAAGATGTGCACTGATAAAGCTTCAAGCTATTGCTGTTAATCGCGCGCGCCCAAGGGCGCCTCTGAAGGTGTAACGAGCCTGGTGAACCAGTCGTTACGGGAGGCGCCCTCTGGGCGCGCTCGTTTTTCCGCTTTCGATAATTTCTACAAGCGAGGAGGACCGCCATGGGCGTGACCAATCGGTTGGCCTGTTACTCCGACCCCGCCGACCACTATTCCCACCGAGTGCGTATCGTACTTGCAGAGAAGGGTGTCAGCGCCGAGATCATTTACGTGGAAGCTGGTCGTCAGCCGCCTAAACTGATTGAGGTGAACCCTTACGGAAGCCTGCCCACCCTGGTCGATCGTGACCTGGCGTTGTGGGAGTCGACCGTGGTG
Source organism: Pseudomonas sp. C9 (assembly GCF_002000165.1). Taxonomy (NCBI): domain Bacteria; kingdom Pseudomonadati; phylum Pseudomonadota; class Gammaproteobacteria; order Pseudomonadales; family Pseudomonadaceae; genus Pseudomonas; species Pseudomonas sp. C9. Next base: position 3,649,543 of record NZ_MPAK01000001.1, read on the forward strand.
ATGGAATATCTGGATGAGCGTTACCCGCACCCGCCCTTGCTGCCGGTTTATCCTGTGGCGCGTGCCAACAGCCGTTTGCTGATTCATCGTATACAGCGTGATTGGTGTGGCCTGGTGGATCTGATCCTGGATTCGCGGACCAAGGAAGCCGCCCGCGTTGTCGCTCGTAAAGAGTTGCGCGAAAGCCTGACGGGTGTGTCGCCGTTGTTCGCCGACAAGCCATTTTTCCTCAGCGAGGAACAAAGTCTGGTGGATTGCTGCCTATTGCCAATACTCTGGCGATTGCCAATTTTGGGTATTGAACTGCCGCGGCCTGCCAAGCCGCTGCTTGATTACATGGAGCGCTCGTTTGCGCGTGAGGCTTTCCAGGCAAGTCTGTCTGGTGTCGAACGCGATATGCGCTAAGGCTTAAGGAGCCGCTATGAACTCCAGTCGACCTTATCTGGTCCGCGCGCTCTACGAGTGGATTGTGGACAACGATTGCACCCCGCACATGCTGGTCAATTCCGAATATCCATCGGTGCAGGTGCCTCAGGGTTTTGCCAGTGACGGACAGATTGTCCTGAACGTGTCGCCACAAGCTGTGCGTCACCTGCACATGGATAACGAGGCGGTCAGTTTTGAAGGGCGTTTCGGCGGTGTGCCGCACACCTTGTACGTGCCTATCGCATCGATTCTGGGTATTTACGCCCGGGAGAATGGCCAGGGCATGGTGTTCGATCTGGAATCGCCTATGGAAGACGAGGAAGAGATCGAGCCGGATGATGATCTTCCGCCACCCGACAGCGAGCCGCCGCGTCCCAGTGGTCGACCCAGTTTGAAAGTGGTGAAGTAATAAAAAAGGCGATCCGGATGGATCGCCTTTTTTATTGTGTGTAGGAGCACGGCTTGCCGGCGATGGCGATCTTGAAGGCGCTATCGCCAGCAAGCTGTGCTCCTACAGGTTGATGGCGATTTCAAGGGCGCCATTGCCGGCAAGCCGTGCTCCTTGCAAGGTGGATGTCAGTCGATGTACTCAAACAGCTTCACGATCTTCTGTACACCTGAAACGCCTTGTACCAGGTTGGTCGCCTGAGCGGCTTCCTGTTTGGTCAGCAGGCCCAACAGGTAGACGATGCCGTTTTCGGTCACAACCTTGATCCGCGAGCCGGGGATGTTGGCATCGGTGAGCATCTGGGCCTTGATCTTGGTGGTCAGCCACGCGTCGTTCTGGCGGGCCAGCAAAGAGGAGGGCGGCAGAATCTGCAATTCGTTGTGGACGGTTTTTACCCGTTGAACAGCGGCAGCGGCCTGTTCGGCTTTGACCTTGAGGTCTTCGCGAGGTGTCTGCCCGGCGAGTAGTACCACGCCGTTGAAGCTGGTGACGACAATGTGTGAGTCCTTGTCCAGGGCCGGGTCGGCCTTGGCGACGTTTACACCGACTTTGGTATCGATCAGGGAGTCGTCGATTTTGCTGCCGAAGGTGCGTGTGCCACGGTCATCCTCAATCGGCGCTTCACGGCTGGCATTAACCACCGAGGTGCAGCCGCTGATGCCGAGGCACAGGGTCAAGGCCAGTAGGCCTAGGCGATTAGGGGTCATTCTTCACTCCCGAACAATTGGCTGTCGATCAAATCGCAAAGGCAATGGATCGCCAGCAGGTGAACTTCCTGAATGCGTGCGGTGACATTGGCCGGTACGCGAATCTCGACGTCTTCGTGCAATAGCAGTGACGCCATGCCGCCACCATCGCGACCGGTCAATGCTACGACAATCATTTCGCGATCATGTGCGGCCTGGATTGCCTGAATTATGTTTGCCGAGTTGCCGCTGGTGGAAATCGCGAGTAATACGTCGCCCGGCTGGCCCAGGGCGCGGATCTGTTTGGAGAAGATTTCGTTGTAGCTGTAGTCGTTGGCAATCGAGGTGATTGTCGAGCTGTCGGTAGTCAGCGCGATGGCTGGCAGGCTCGGGCGTTCACGCTCGAAGCGGTTGAGCAGCTCCGAGGAAAAGTGCTGGGCATCGCCGGCGGAACCGCCGTTGCCGCAGGAAAGCATTTTGCCCTCATTGAGCAGGGCGTTGACCATCACTTGGCTGGCTTGCTCGATGTGCGGTGCAAGTACGTCCATCGCCATTTGCTTGGTGTCGATACTGGCCTGAAAAAGCTGGCGAATTCGGGATTGCATGTCCATCTGTGTGACCTTAATTAGCGCGGCTACTTGGCACATGAATGTGCAGCCCGCAAAGCAAAGAGCAAAAATGTTGGGTGAAGGTGTCCGGTTCGTGACGCATGCGCTTAGCTGTCGAAGGCATTCTGCAGCCAGTTCAACTGATCAACGTTGCTGTCGATGGCAATCACGTCGAAGCGGCAAGGGGAATTGGCCCAACGCGACTCGCGCTGAAGAAAATACTGTGCGGCGAAAATCAGTTTCTGCCGTTTGCGCTCATCGATGCTATCGAGCGCGCCACCCCACTGGGTGTTTTTTCTGTAGCGGACTTCAACGAATACTACTGTATCGCCATCAAGCATGACCAGATCAAGCTCGCCACGTTTACACAACCAGTTCTGCGCCAACAGGCGCAGACCTTGTTGTTGCAGATGCTCGAGCGCATGGCGCTCGGCATCTTTACCGCTTTGCTGGCGTGACCTGTCGGGCATCAGTTCGGGGTATCCGGCAGGCGTTGAACCTGGCCGTTGACGAACTGGGCCCATGGCAACTGGCGCACGACGCGTTGGTTCGCAGTCATCCCCAGGCTGCCCGACTCACCCGCGATGCGGCTGTCCGGCAAGGCCTTGAGTTGCCCCAGGCGTGGTGCCAGACGGTAAGCATCAACGCCCATGGCGTACAGACGGCCGAGGCTGCCTGCCGCTTGTGGCCATTGAGCCGTGACTTGTTTGCGCAGGGGGTCGTTGGCGTCCAGCAACCACGGGGTTTCGCAGAAGCGGATGCCGTTCATGTCGTTGTACTGATTCACGTCGCCGCTGGCGCTGAACACGTGGGACGTGGCGTACACAGGGACGTCGCCGGCGTACTGGAAGTTCAGGGTCGGTTTGATCTGCTGGGCCTGTTGCGGTGTGGCGGCCAGGAAGATGAATTCGATGTCCTGACGACGCGAGGGCTGGGCTGCTACCTGCCCGCCGACAGTGCTTTGCAGGCTTTTGGCGCGGCCTTCGCTCTGGCGCAGCTGGAACATGTCAGCGATTTGCTGGGCCAGTTGAACCGGTTGGTCTACGCGCTCGGTGGCGACGATGCTGCCGCCGTTGGCTTGCCAGTCCTGGCTGAAGGCGCGCAGTACACGGTCGCCCCATTCACCTTTCGGCACCATGATGGCGGCGCGATGCAAGCCGTCGGCGCGAGCACGGCGAGACACTTCACGGGCTTCGTCTTCAGCAGCCAGACCAAACTGGAACAGTTGGGCCGGGCCTTGTTCACCTTCGCTGTAATTGAGCGCCAGGGTGGTAATCGGCAATTGCGGGCGAGCGCTGAGTTGTTTAACCAGTGGTTTTTCCAGCGGGCCGATCACCAGTTGCACGCCATCGGCCTGGGCCTTGCGGTAGAACTCGTCCATCGACGTCAGCTTCGAGCTGTCATAAAACTCGATGGCCGGTGGCTTCTGCCCGGATTGTTGGGCCTGGTAGTGAGCCGCCATGAAGCCTTCACGCAACGCTTTGCCGACCGATGCCAGCGGGCCGTCTTGTGGCAGCAGCAGGCCGATCTTGTTCAGCGGTTGGCTGGCCAGTTGCTTGAGATTGGTCAGTGCCAGCGGCAGATGTACGGCGGCCGGGTGTTTCGGGTTCTGGGCGCGCCAGTTATCGATTGCGGCTTGCTGTTGCTCCAGCGTCCCGGCTGTTTTCACAGCCAATGCCAGGCCCATCCAGCCGCCGAGGTCGTCGGAGGTGTTTGGCTGCAATTGGTCGGTAGGCAGGGAGGCAATCAGGGTCCAGATCGCTTCGTGGTTTTTGCTGGCCGCTTCACCACTCAGCATCGGCGCGATGAAAATACGCTCCCGTGCGGCAGCCAGGGTCTGGCCATCCGCTTCAAGGGCGCGGGCGTGAACAGTGCCAGTGCGAACTTGCTGTTCGGCTGGCAGCTCTCCCAGATATTTCAGGCTCGGATGGCTCAAGGCAGTCAGCGCTGCTTTGGGCTGATTGCGCACCATCGCCAGTTCTGCCGCCAGGGTACTGGCGAAAACTTGTGGGCCTGGCTTGAGTTGCTCGACCGGGACCTGTTGCAGGATTTGCGCGGATTGACCGGCATTCCCCTGACGGTAGGCCTGGTCAGCAGCGCTCAGGCGTAGCAGGGCGGCTTTTTCCGGGTCCTTGCTTTGGTTGGCCTGATCGAGCAGTTGCTCGATGCTGGCATCCGGGGTCCGTGGAAGTTCGCCAAGGCTGGAGGAGGGCGAGCTGGCGCAAGCCGCCAGCAAGGCAGCGAGGCAGAGGGCAGTGAACAGCCGCAGGCAAGCGATCATGTAGTGTTCCTGATACTCGATCAAATTAGCGTGGAATTGTACCCAAGCACTGGCCGGGGCGCGATGTTACTGGCGTGAATCGATCAATTTAGCTCGTGCAAATGTTGCAGCACCGCACAATTGGCAGAAAAAATCGGGAATGGCGAGGCGTATCGCAAGTGTCGCTACGCGCTACAATGTCGCCTTTTACCGATCATGAGGTGTGCGCTTTGACTGCTCCAGGTGCTTTGAATTCCGCTGCTGGCTCGCTTTATGTGGTGGCGACGCCCATCGGCAACCTGGACGACATCAGTGCACGCGCGCTGAAGATCCTGCGCGAGGTCGCGCTGATTGCTGCCGAAGATACGCGCCACTCCCAGCGGTTGATGCAGCATTTCGGCATCTCCACGCCGCTGGCGGCCTGCCACGAACACAATGAGCGAGATGAAGGTAGCCGTTTTATTACGCGTCTGCTGGCCGGCGATGATGTGGCGCTGATTTCGGATGCCGGCACACCGCTGATTTCCGATCCCGGCTATCACTTGGTGCGCCAGGCTCGTGCTGCGGGGATCAATGTGGTGCCGGTCCCGGGAGCGTGCGCCTTGATCGCGGCGTTATCGGCGGCGGGTCTGCCGTCCGACCGTTTTATCTTTGAAGGCTTCCTGCCGGCCAAGGCTGTCGGTCGCCGCGCTCGGCTGGAACTGGTTAAGGAAGAGCCGCGTACGCTGATTTTCTACGAGGCGCCGCACCGCATCCTTGAATGCCTGCAGGACATGGAATTGGTGTTCGGTGGCGAGCGTCCGGCATTGCTTGCTCGTGAAATCACCAAAACCTTTGAAACCCTTAAAGGTTTGCCATTGGCCGAGCTGCGCGAATTCGTTGAGGCGGACAGCAATCAGCAGCGTGGCGAATGTGTGGTGCTGGTCGCCGGCTGGACCGTGCCCGAGACGGAAGGCGCTGTCAGCAGCGAAGCCATGCGCATCCTCAATCTGCTGCTGGAAGAGATGCCACTCAAGCGTGCCGCGGCATTGGCGGCGCAAATCACCGGTGAGCGCAAAAATGTGTTGTATCAGATCGCGCTGGATCAGCAGAAGGGTGAGTAAAACCCGACGTGCAGGAGTGGCCAAAGGCGTTTAGCGCTTGTTCTTCGGCCGCTCTGCCGTTAACCTTCGCGGCGGAGAGTCGATCGGACAGTCGCTGCCCTCTATGAAAATTAGGGGGGGGAGGAAAGTCCGGGCTCCATAGGGCGAAGTGCCAGGTAATGCCTGGGAGGCGTGAGCCTACGGAAAGTGCCACAGAAAATAACCGCCTAAGCGCTTCGGCGCCGGTAAGGGTGAAAAGGTGCGGTAAGAGCGCACCGCACGTCTGGCAACAGTTCGTGGCTAGGTAAACCCCACTTGGAGCAAGACCAAATAGGGTCCCAAGGCGTGGCCCGCGCTGGGACCGGGTAGGTTGCTAAAGATGTCCAGTGATGGCCATCGTAGACGAATGACTGTTCAAGACAGAACCCGGCTTACAGATCGACTCTCCACCTTTTTTATCCCCCCTGTTTGAATCATTGAACAGGGCGCTGGTAGTAGCATTTTCCCTTCGTACAGAATCATCAGCAGAAGCGCTTTCGTAATACCGAAAAAATCTTACTCTTAACAAACTACTTTAACTTTCGAACGCAGCCTTCTGTGCTGATTCAAGTTATCGAACAAATTCATCTGTCAGATTCTCGTTCCTCCTCCTTTCCCTCTCCTAAATCTCAGTTCTGTAAGGGTTTTCCTTCAATCCGCGCCTTGACGGTGCGGTGGCCGCATTCCTATAGTGTGCGCAAGTGGCGGAAAGTGGCATGAAGTGGGTTTTTTGAACGTAAAACGCTAAAATTTGGAGAAACGCTGACGTGTTTCGCGGAGCTAACGCTATCAGTCTCGATGCAAAGGGCCGTCTCGCCATGCCGAGCCGGTACCGTGACGAGCTCGTTTCGCGTAGTTCCGGTCAGTTAATCGTCACCATTGATGCCGTTGATCCATGTTTGTGTGTTTACCCACTCGATGAGTGGGAAATAATTGAAACCAAACTGCGCGCACTGCCTTCGCTTCGCGAAGAGAACCGCCGCCTGCAACGTTTACTGATTGGTAATGCCGTCGATCTCGAGCTCGATGGCAGTGGTCGTTTTCTGGTTCCACCGCGTCTTCGTGAATATGCCAGGTTGGATAAGCGCGCGATGCTGGTAGGCCAACTGAACAAGTTCCAATTGTGGGACGAGGATGCCTGGGACGCGGTTTCTGCCGCTGACCTGGCTGCTATTCAACAACCGGGCGCCATGCCTGATGAACTGCGTGATTTGATCCTGTGACTATTGATAGCGGCTTTAACCACATCACCGTACTGCTTGACGAAGCCGTCGAGGCTCTCGCCGTACGTCCTGATGGCTGCTATCTGGATGGCACGTTCGGGCGCGGCGGGCACAGTCGGCTGATCTTGAGTCAGCTGGGGCCTGATGGTCGGTTGCTGGGATTTGATAAAGATCCTCAAGCGATTGCCACCGGGCAGACGCTAGCGGCCGAAGACGGCCGCTTTGTCGTTGTGCAGCGTAGCTTTGCCGAGCTCGGTTCGGAAGTGGCTGATCGCGGTCTGGCCGGCAAGGTCAGCGGCGTTTTGCTCGACCTCGGCGTGTCTTCGCCGCAACTCGACGACCCTGAACGCGGTTTCAGCTTCCTCAATGACGGCCCGCTGGACATGCGCATGGACCCCTCCCGCGGGATCAGCGCTGCCGAATTCGTCAACACCGCGCCGGTGGAAGAAATTGCTCGTGTGTTCAAAGAATATGGCGAAGAGCGTTTCTCCGGCCGCATGGCTCGTGCCGTGGCCGAGCGTCGTGACATCAAGCCGTTCGAGCGCACCGCTGACCTGGCCGAAGTCCTGAAAATTGCCAACCCTGCGTGGGAAAAAGGCAAGAACCCGGCGACCCGTGCGTTCCAGGGCCTGCGCATTCACGTCAACAACGAATTGGGCGATCTGGAAGCCGGCCTCGAAGCCGCACTGGAATGCCTGGAAGTCGGCGGCCGCCTGGTCGTTATCAGCTTCCATTCGCTGGAAGACCGCATCGTCAAACTGTTCATGCGCAAACTGGTGAAAGGCGAAGCCGACAACCTGCCGCGCAACCTGCCGGTTCGCCACGTTGCATTCGAACCGAAAATCAAAGTCCATGGCAAAGCGCAGACGGCCTCCGACGCCGAACTCAAAGCCAACCCACGTTCCCGTAGCGCCGTCATGCGCGTCGCGGAGAAGCTGCGGTGAGCAAGCTGTTCGCCAAGCCACTGCCCGGCGGAAGCTTTTTCATGCTGCTGCTGTTTGTTGGCGTGCTCGTTTCAGCGATCGGCGTGTCGTACAGCGCCCACTGGAACCGTCAGCTGTTGAACTCGCTGTACAACGAGTTGAGCGTGCGCGACAAGGCACAGGCAGAGTGGGGCCGCTTGATTCTCGAGCAAAGCACCTGGACCGCCCACAGCCGTATCGAAGTGCTGGCGAGCGAACAACTGAAGATGCACATTCCTGGCGCGGCTGACGTGAAGATGGTGGCGCCATGATGAAACTCGAAGGCGCAATGTTCCCATGGCGTTTCCGCGTGGTGCTGGGGTTGCTTGGCATCATGGTCGCGGCGATTTCCTGGCGCATCATCGATTTGCAAGTCGTCGACCGTGCCTTCCTCAAGGGGCAGGGTGATGCACGCAGCGTGCGCCATATTCCGATTCCGGCTCACCGTGGCCTGATCACGGATCGTAACGGCGAGCCTCTGGCCGTGAGTACGCCGGTCACTACCTTGTGGGCCAACGCCAAGGAAATGCAGCTGGCCAAAGAAAAGTGGCCTGCACTGGCGGCCGCGCTGGGTCAGGACCCGAAAGCGCTGGCTGAGCGTCTCGAAGCCCAGGCCAATAAAGAATTCATCTATCTGGTGCGCGGGCTGACCCCCGAGCAGGGCCAGTCGGTGCTCGACCTGAAAGTACCGGGCGTCTACGGCATCGAAGAATTCCGGCGTTTCTACCCGGCCGGTGAAGTCACCGCGCACATGGTTGGATTTACCGACATCGATGACCACGGTCGTGAAGGTGTCGAGCTGGCCTATGACGAATGGCTCGCCGGGGTTGCCGGTAAGCGTCAGGTCATAAAGGACCGGCGTGGACGACTGATCAAGGATGTCCAGGTCACCAAAAACGCCAAGGCCGGCAAGCCCTTGGCGTTGTCCATTGATCTGCGCCTGCAATACCTGGCCAACCGTGAACTGCGCAACGCGATCATCGAGAACGGTGCCAAGGCCGGCAGCCTGGTGATCATGGACGTGAAGACCGGCGAGATCCTCGCCATGGTCAACCAGCCGACCTACAACCCGAACAACCGTCGCAATCTGCAGCCAGCGATGATGCGTAACCGCGCGATGATCGACGTGTTCGAGCCTGGTTCGACCATGAAAGCGATCTCGATGAGCGCCGCGATCGAAACTGGCCGCTGGAAACCAAGTGACACCGTCGAGGTGTATCCGGGCTCCTTGCAGATCGGCAAGTACACCATCAAGGACGTATCCAAGACCGAAGGCCCGGTACTCGACTTGACCGGCATCCTGATCAATTCCAGTAACGTCGGCATGAGTAAGGTCGCGTTCGATATCGGCGGCGAAACCATTTTCCGTCTCGCGCAAAAAGTCGGTCTCGGCCAGGACACCGGCCTCGGCTTCCCGGGCGAGCGCGTCGGCAACCTGCCGAACTACCGCGAGTGGCGCAAGGCTGAAACCGCGACGCTGTCCTACGGCTACGGTATTTCCGTGACGGCGATTCAGCTGGTTCACGCCTTTTCGGCGTTGGCCAACAACGGTCGCCTCGCTCCTTTGACCCTGATCAAAACCGACAAGGCGCCGCAGACCACGCAAGTGCTGCCGGAAGCCGTCGCAAAAACCATGCAAGGCATGCTGACCCAGGTGATCGAGGCGCCGCGCGGTGTGTTCCGTGCGCAGGTGCCGGCCTATCACGTGGCTGGCAAGTCGGGTACTGCGCGTAAGACGTCGGTGGGCACCAAGGGCTACGCCGAGAACTCTTACCGCTCGCTGTTCGCCGGCTTCGGCCCGATGAGCGATCCGCGTTATGCCATCGTCGTGGTGATCGACGAACCGACCAAGGCCGGTTACTTCGGTGGTCTGGTGTCGGCGCCGGTGTTCAGCAAAGTGATGTCCGGGACGCTGCGCCTGATGAACATCACGCCGGACAACCTGCCGCCGACACAAACCGCGAACGCCACCCCCGTTGTTCCGCTGAAAGCCAATGGAGGGCGCGGCTGATGTCTCTGAGTCTCAACAAGATTTTCGCCCACGCTGGCCGCGATCTATTGATCCGCGAATTGGCGCTCGACAGCCGCAACGTGCGCGCTGGCGACTTGTTTCTCGCTGTTCCTGGCGGGCGTTTCGATGGGCGCGCGCACATCGCCGACGCCTTGCAGCGTGGCGCTGCCGCTGTGGCTTACGAAGTCGAAGGCGCGACCGTATTGCCGATCACCGACGTGCCGCTGATTCCGGTCAAAGGCCTGGCGGCGCAGCTGTCGGACATCGCCGGGCGTTTTTATGGCGACCCGAGCCGTCACTTGAATCTGGTGGGCGTGACCGGTACCAACGGTAAAACCAGCGTGACCCAATTGGTGGCCCAGGCGCTCGATCTGCTCGGTCAACACTGCGGCATCGTCGGCACGTTGGGCTCCGGTTTCTACGGGGCGCTGGAAAGCGGCCTGCACACCACACCGAATCCAATCGCCGTGCAAGCAACCCTGGCCGACCTGAAAAAGGCCGGTGCCAAAGCCGTTGCCATGGAGGTCTCCTCTCACGGCCTGGATCAGGGCCGTGTGAGCGCGCTGGCCTTCGATGTGGCGGTGATGACCAACCTGTCCCGCGATCACCTCGATTATCACGGCACCATGCAGGCCTACGGCGAAGCCAAGGCCAAGTTGTTTGCGTGGAGCGATCTGAAGTGCCGGGTGGTTAACCTCGACGACGCATTCGGACGGCAACTGGCCGCCGAAAGGCGTGAGTCGCGTTTGATCACCTACAGCCTGGAAGACAGCAGCGCCTACCTGTATTGCCGCGAAGCGCAATTTGACGACGAAGGCGTGCGCGCCACATTGGTCACGCCGCAGGGCGAGCACCATTTGCGCAGCACGTTGCTCGGTCGCTTCAACCTGAGCAACGTCCTGGCCGCAGTCGGCGCGTTGCTCGGTCTGGACTATGCGCTGGACGAAATTCTCAACATTCTGCCGAAGCTTGAAGGCCCGGCCGGTCGCATGCAGCGCCTCGGTGGCGGTACTCAGCCGCTGGTGGTGGTCGATTACGCCCACACCCCGGACGCGCTGGAAAAAGTCCTGATGGCCCTGCGTCCGCACGCCAAGGGTCGCCTGCTGTGCCTGTTCGGCTGCGGCGGTGATCGTGATCGCGGCAAGCGTCCGCTGATGGCCGAAGTGGTCGAGCGCCTGGCCGACGGCGTACTGGTCACCGATGACAACCCACGTACCGAAGACCCGTCAGTGATATTCGATGACATCCGCGCCGGCTTCAAGGCTGTGGATAAAGTGACGTTCGTGGCTGGCCGTGGCCAGGCGATTGCCCAGTTGATCGCTGGCGCTTCAGTGGATGACGTGATTGTCCTGGCCGGTAAAGGTCACGAGGACTATCAGGAAATCAACGGTGAGCGTCACGACTTCTCCGATTTGGTCGAGGCCGATCACGCCCTGACCGCATGGGAGGTGGCGCATGCTTAAAGCCTTGAAACTCAGTGAATTGACCGGTGCGCTGAACGCTCGTCTGATCGCAGCCGATGCCACGTTCGACGGCGTCAGCATCGACAGTCGCGCGATCAAGCCTGGCCAATTGTTTATTGCCCTGACTGGCCCGCGTTTTGACGGTCATGACTATTTGAACGATGTCGCCGCCAAGGGCGCTGTCGGTGCATTGGTCGAACGCGAAGTTGCCAACAGTGCGTTGCCGCAATTGCTGGTCAAGGACACCCGTCAGGCACTGGGTCAACTGGGCGCGCTGAACCGTTTGGCGTTCACCAACCCGGTTGCGGCCGTCACCGGCTCAAGTGGCAAGACCACCGTCAAGGAAATGCTCGCCAGCATCCTGCGCACGCGCGGTCCGGTACTGGCCACCCGTGGCAACCTGAACAATGACCTCGGCGTGCCGCTGACCTTGCTTGAATTGGCGCCGGAACACACCGCTGCCGTAATCGAACTCGGTGCTTCGCGTCTTGGCGAAATTGCCTACACCGTAGGCATGACCAAGCCTCACGTGGCCATCCTCAACAATGCCGGGACTGCTCACGTTGGCGAGTTCGGCGGGCCGGAAAAAATCGTTGAAGCCAAAGGCGAAATTATTGAAGGGCTAGAGGCCGATGGCATCGCCGTTCTTAATCTCGACGACAAGGCTTTTGAAATCTGGAAGACCCGCGCTGCCGGTCGCAAAGTGCTGACATTTGCCCTGAGCAACCTCAGTGCCGACTTCTACGCCAGCGACCTGGACCGCGATGCTCGCGGTTGCCCGGCGTTCAACCTGCACACACCTGAAGGGGTGGAGCGCGTTCAACTGAACCTGCTCGGCACCCATAACGTTGCCAACGCCATGGCCGCCGCCGCCGCTGCTCATGCCTTGGGCGTGTCGTTGTCGGGCATCGCCGCCGGCCTGGGCGCCGTGCAACCGGTCAAGGGGCGCACCGTTGCGCAACTGGCCACCAACGGCGTGCGCGTAATTGACGACACGTACAACGCGAACCCGACCTCCATGTGCGCCGCCGTTGATATACTCGCCGGCTTTTCCGGTCGCACCGTCCTGGTGCTCGGGGATATCGGCGAGTTGGGCGATTGGGCGGAGCAGGGGCACCGTGATGTGGGCGAATACGCCCGCGGCAAGGTGTCCGCGCTGTATGCCGTCGGCCCCAACATGGTTCACGCCGTAAACGCTTTCGGTCCACAGGCCTTTCACTTCAGCACTCAGGCTGAGCTGATCAAGGCCCTGGGCGCCGAGCAAGACACCAACACCACCATTTTGATCAAGGGCTCGCGCAGCGCTGCGATGGAAAACATCGTCGCCGCATTGTGCGGGTCCAGTCTGGAGAAACATTAATGCTGCTGCTGCTAGCGGAGTATCTGCAACAGTTCTACAAAGGCTTCGCGGTCTTTCAGTACCTGACCCTGCGCGGGATTCTCGGTGTGCTGACCGCGCTGGTCTTGTCGCTGTGCTATGGCCCATGGATGATCCGCACGTTGCAGAACCGTCAGATCGGTCAATCCGTTCGCAATGATGGCCCGCAGTCGCACCTGTCCAAGTCGGGTACACCGACCATGGGCGGCGCGCTGATTCTGTCGTCCATCGGTGTCAGCACCTTGCTTTGGGCCGACCTGAGCAACCGTTATGTCTGGACGGTGCTGCTGGTGACGTTGCTGTTCGGCGCGATCGGCTGGGTCGACGACTACCGCAAAGTGATCGAGAAGAACTCCCGTGGCTTGCCGAGCCGCTGGAAGTATTTCTGGCAGTCGGTGTTTGGCCTGGGCGCAGCCATCTTCCTTTATATGACCGCTGCTACACCGGTGGAAACCACCCTGATCCTGCCGATGCTCAAGGATTACAGTATTCCGTTGGGTGCAGGCTTCATCGTCCTGACCTACTTCGTGATTGTCGGTTCGAGCAACGCGGTCAACCTGACCGACGGTCTCGACGGCCTGGCAATCATGCCGACCGTGATGGTTGGTGGTGGTCTGGGGATCTTCTGCTACCTCTCGGGTAACGTGAAATTTGCTGAATACCTGCTGATCCCTTATGTACCGGGCGCGGGCGAATTGATTGTGTTCTGCGGCGCCCTGATCGGTGCGGGCCTCGGCTTCCTGTGGTTCAACACCTACCCGGCACAGGTTTTCATGGGTGACGTCGGCGCGCTGGCGCTGGGCGCGGCCCTGGGCACCATCGCGGTGATCGTCCGTCAGGAAATCGTCCTGTTCATCATGGGCGGTGTGTTCGTCATGGAAACCCTGTCCGTCGTCATCCAGGTTGCGTCTTTCAAGTTGACCGGTCGCCGCGTGTTCCGCATGGCACCGATCCATCACCACTTTGAACTCAAGGGCTGGCCTGAGCCGCGCGTGATCGTCCGTTTCTGGATCATCACCGTGATTCTCGTGCTGGTTGGCCTTGCCACCCTGAAGCTGAGGTAGAAACTCGTGTCTCTGATCGCTTCTGACCACTTCCGCATCGTTGTCGGCCTCGGCAAGAGCGGCATGTCCCTGGTTCGCTTCCTGGCGAACCGGGGCACGTCGTTTGCTGTCGCCGATACGCGGGAAAATCCACCGGAACTGGCCACGCTCAAGCGTGACTATCCGCACGTGGAAGTGCGTTGTGGCGAACTGGACGTCGAGTTCCTCTGCCGTGCCGACGAGCTCTACGTGAGCCCCGGCCTGGCGCTGGCGACCCCGGCCCTGCAAGCCGCCGCCGCCCGAGGTGTGAAATTGTCCGGCGACATCGAGCTGTTCGCGCGTAACGCGAAGGCGCCGATCGTGGCCATCAGCGGTTCCAACGCCAAAAGCACCGTCACCACGCTGGTCGGGGAGATGGCGGCTGCGGCGGGCAAGCGTGTTGCCGTCGGCGGCAATCTTGGTACGCCGGCACTGGACCTGCTCAGCGATGACATCGAGCTGTACGTGATGGAACTGTCGAGCTTCCAGCTCGAAACCACCGATCAGCTCAACGCCGAAGTGGCGACCGTGCTCAACGTCAGCGAAGACCACATGGACCGTTACAGCGGTCTGCCGGCCTATCACCTGGCCAAGCACCGGATCTTCCGTGGCGCCAAACAGTTTGTAGTGAACCGTCAGGATGCCCTGAGCCGTCCGTTGATGGGTGAGGGCCAGCCGTGCTGGACTTTCGGTCTGAGCAAGCCTGATTTCAAGGCCTTCGGTATCCGCGAAGAAGACGGCGAGAAATACCTGTCGTTCGAATTCCAGAACCTGATGCCGGTGCGCGAGTTGAAAATTCGTGGCGCCCATAACCAGTCCAACGCCCTGGCGGCATTGGCGCTGGGCCACGCTGTCGGTCTGCCATTTGACGCCATGCTGACGGCCCTGCGCAGCTTTGCCGGCCTCGAACATCGCTGCCAGTGGGTCCGTGACCTGGATGGCGTCGGCTATTACAACGATTCCAAAGCCACCAACGTTGGCGCCGCCCTGGCTGCCATCGAAGGCCTGGGTGCGGACATCGAAGGCAAGATCGTGCTGATCGCCGGTGGCGACGGCAAGGGCGCCGAGTTCAATGACCTGCGTGATCCGGTGGCGGCCAACTGCCGCGCCGTGATCCTGATGGGCCGTGATTCCGACAAGATCGGCGAGGCCATCGGCGATGCCGTGCCGCTGATCCGCGCTGGCTCGCTGATTGAAGCCGTGGAGCAATGCCGCGCTGCTGCCCATCCCGGTGATGTGGTGCTGCTGTCGCCGGCCTGCGCCAGTTTCGACATGTTCAAGAACTACGAAGACCGTGGTCACCAGTTCGTCCAAGCCGTGGAGGAACTGGCATGAGCCTGTTGAACATCATCAAGCCTTACCCGTCGCCAATCATCACCGGGCGCGGTATCGACCTCGATTTCCCGATGCTTGCCGGTTGCCTGGCGTTGATCGGCCTGGGGCTGGTGATGATTGCATCGGCATCGACCGAAGTGGGGGCGGTGCAGTCGGGCAGTGCGCTGTATTACATGATTCGCCACCTTATCTACGTGGTGCTGGGCCTGGGGGCCTGCGTCATCACCATGATGATTCCGATCGCCACCTGGCAACGCCTGGGATGGCTGATGCTGCTGGGTGCGTTCGGTTTGCTGGTGATGGTGATCGTTCCGGGGATTGGCCGTGAAGTGAACGGTTCGATGCGTTGGATCGGCTTCAGTTTCTTCAACGTTCAGCCTTCCGAGATCGCCAAGGTGTTCGTGGTGATCTACCTCGCCGGCTACCTGGTGCGTCGCCAGAAAGAAGTGCGTGAAAGCTGGATGGGCTTCTTCAAGCCGTTCATCGTGCTGCTGCCCATGGCAGGGCTGTTGCTGATGGAGCCGGACTTCGGTGCCACCGTCGTGATGATGGGGGCGGCGGCGGCCATGCTGTTCCTGGGCGGAGTCGGGCTGTTCCGGTTTTCCTTGATGGTGGTGCTGGCCGTCGCGGCGGTGGTGCTGTTGATTCAAGTGCAGCCCTATCGAATGGCGCGCCTGACCAACTTTGCCGACCCGTGGGCCGACCAGTTCGGTGCTGGCTACCAGTTGTCGCAAGCATTGATCGCGTTTGGTCGCGGCGAGTGGTTTGGCGTTGGCCTGGGCAACAGCGTGCAGAAACAGTTCTACCTGCCGGAAGCTCACACCGACTTCGTGTTCTCGGTACTGGCTGAAGAACTGGGCGCCGTCGGTTCGCTGTGCACCGTGGCCCTGTTCGTCTTTGTTTGTATTCGTGGCATGTACATCGGTTATTGGGCCGAGAAGGCCAAGCAATTCTTCGCCGCCTACATCGCGTATGGCTTGTCGTTCCTGTGGATTGGTCAGTTCCTGATCAACATCGGTGTGAACGTCGGCCTGCTGCCGACCAAAGGCCTGACGCTGCCATTCCTCAGCTATGGCGGTAGCTCGCTGGTGATTTGCTGTGCCTGTCTCGGCTTGTTGCTGCGCATCGAGTGGGAGAGTCGAACCCACCTGGGCAGTGAAGAGATGGAGTTCCATGAGAGCGACTTCGCCGAGGAGCCACCCCATGGGCGCTAACGTATTGATCATGGCGGGCGGCACCGGGGGCCACGTGTTCCCTGCGCTGGCGTGCGCTCACGAATTCCAGGCCCGCGGTTACACCGTGCATTGGCTCGGGACACCCCGCGGTATCGAGAACGACCTGGTGCCACTGGCCGGGATCGAACTGCACCGCATCAACGCCAGCGGCTTGCGCGGCAAGGGCAAATTGTCCCTGCTCAAGGCCCCGTTCATGTTGCTCAAATCCGTCTGGCAGGCGCGGGCGATCATTCGCCAGTTGCGGCCAGTGTGCGTGGTCGGCTTCGGTGGTTATGTGACCGGTCCTGGTGGTGTTGCCGCCAAACTGGCTGGCGTGCCGGTGATCGTTCACGAACAGAACGCCGTGGCCGGTACCGCCAATCGGTTGCTGGTGCCGTTGGCCGCCCGGGTCTGTGAAGCGTTCCCCGACACCTTTACCCTGTCGGACAGCCGTCGGACCACCGGTAACCCGGTGCGCACCGAGCTGTTCCTCGAAACGGCACGACCTGCCCTGGCCGGTCGCAAGGCGCGTTTGCTGATCCTGGGTGGAAGCCTGGGCGCAGAACCGTTGAACAAATTGCTGCCTGAAGCCCTGTCGCAAGTCGCCCCCGACCTGCGTCCGGAAGTGTTCCATCAGGCCGGCAAAAACCATGATGAAGTGACTGCAGAGCGCTATCGCGCGGCTGGCGTCGAGGCGCAAGTGCAGCCTTTCATCAAAGACATGGCCCAAGCCTATGGCTGGGCCGACCTGGTGGTGTGTCGCGCAGGTGCGCTGACCATCAGTGAGCTGGCCGCCGCCGGTCTGCCCTCGATGCTGGTGCCATTGCCCCACGCGATCGACGATCACCAGACCCGCAACGCCGATTATTTGGCCCGTGAAGGCGCAGCCTTCCTGATGCCGCAAAGAACGACTGGCGCAGCGGATCTTGCCGCTCGCCTGACAGAGGTCCTGATGCAACCACAACGACTCAACGATATGGCCACGGCCGCACGCCGCCTGGCCAAACCCGATGCCACCCGTAACGTGGTCGATACCTGCCTGGAGGTGGCCCATGGTTGAGAATCAGAAAGCCATGCCGCAACCGGAAATGCGCCGCATCCGTAAAATCCACTTCGTCGGTATCGGCGGTGTGGGCATGTGCGGGATTGCCGAAGTGTTGTTGAACCTGGGTTATGACGTGTCCGGTTCCGACCTGAAGGCGTCGCCGGTCACCGAGCGCCTGGAATCTTTCGGCGCGCAGATCTTCATCGGTCACCGCGCCGAAAACGCTGCCGCTGCCGATGTGCTGGTGGTGTCGAGCGCCGTCAACACCTCCAACCCGGAAGTCGCGACTGCGCTGGAACGCCGTATTCCGGTGGTGCCGCGTGCCGAGATGCTGGCCGAACTGATGCGCTACCGTCACGGCATCGCCGTCGCTGGTACGCACGGCAAAACCACCACCACCAGCCTGATCGCTTCGGTGTTCGCGGCCGGTGGCCTGGACCCGACGTTCGTCATCGGTGGTCGTCTGAATGCCGCGGGCACCAATGCCCAGCTCGGCACCAGCCGCTACCTGATTGCCGAAGCCGACGAAAGCGACGCCAGTTTCCTGCACTTGCAGCCGCTGGTGGCTGTGGTCACCAACATCGACGCCGATCACATGGCGACCTACGACGGTGACTTCAACAAGCTGAAGAAAACCTTCGTCGAGTTCCTCCATAACCTGCCGTTCTACGGTTTGGCCGTGGTGTGCCTGGACGATCCGGTGGTGCGTGAAATTCTCCCGCTGGTCAAACGTCCGACCGTTACCTACGGCTTCGGCGATGACTGCGACGTGCGCGCCATCAATGTGCGTCAGCAAGGCATGCAGACGTTCTTCACCGTTCTGCGCCCTGATCGTGAGCCGCTCGATGTGTCGGTGAACATGCCGGGCAACCACAACGTATTGAACGCGCTGGCCACCATTTGCATCGCCACTGACGAGGGCGTCAGCGATGAAGCCATCGTCCAGGGCCTGTCCGGGTTCCAGGGTGTCGGCCGACGCTTCCAGGTCTACGGCGAACTGCCGGTCGAAGACGGTAGCGTGATGCTGGTCGACGACTACGGTCACCACCCGACCGAAGTCGCCGCTGTGATCAAAGCCGTACGCGGTGGCTGGCCGGAGCGCCGTCTGGTGATGGTTTACCAGCCGCACCGTTACAGCCGCACCCGCGATCTGTACGACGACTTCGTCAATGTGCTGGCCGACGCCAATGTTCTGTTGCTGATGGAAGTTTATCCGGCCGGCGAAGAGCCGATTCCGGGTGCTGACAGCCGCAAGCTGTGCAACAGCATTCGTCAGCGCGGGCAACTGGACCCGATCTACATCGAGCGTGGTGTCGACCTCGCGCCAGTGGTCAAGCCGCTGCTGCGTGCCGGCGACATCCTGCTGTGCCAGGGCGCCGGTGATATCGGTGGTCTCGCACCAAAACTGTTGAACAGTCCGTTGTTCGCTGGCGCTGTTGCTGCGCCAAGCGTGGGGAAGTTGAAATGACTGCTGCTTACGCCAACCTCGTCTCCACCGTCGCGCCGAAAGATTTCGGCCGTGTCGCCGTGCTGTTCGGTGGCAAGAGTGCCGAGCGGGAAGTCTCGCTGAAGTCGGGTAACGCGGTACTCGCCGCACTGCAAAGTGCCGGTGTGGATGCGTTTGGCCTCGACGTCGGCGATGACCTGCTGCAGCGTTTGCTCAACGAAAAGATCGACCGCGCCTTCGTCATCCTCCACGGTCGTGGCGGTGAAGACGGCAGCATGCAGGGCCTGCTCGAATGCCTGGGCATTCCCTACACCGGTAGCGGCATTCTTGCTTCGGCGCTGGCCATGGACAAGCTGCGCACCAAGCAGGTTTGGCACAGCCTGGGTATTCCAACACCGCGTCATGCCGTCCTGAGCAGCGAAGCCGATTGTATTTCGGCAGCGACGGAACTGGGCTTCCCTTTGATCGTCAAACCGGCCCATGAAGGTTCAAGTATCGGTATGGCCAAAGTGAGTTCCGCGTCCGAATTGATCGACGCCTGGAAAGCGGCCAGTACCTACGATTCGCAAGTGTTGGTCGAGCAATGGATCCACGGTCCGGAGTTCACCATCGCCACCCTGCGTGACCAGGTGTTGCCTCCGATTGCCCTGGGCACGACGCACAGCTTCTACGACTACGACGCCAAGTACATCGCCAACGATACCCAGTACCGCATTCCGTGCGGGCTGGACAGCGCCAAGGAAAAAGAACTCATGGACCTCACGGCGAAAGCCTGCGAGGCGCTGGGTATCGCCGGTTGGGGTAGGGCAGACGTGATGCAGGATGCCGACGGGCAGTTCTGGTTCCTGGAAGTGAACACGGCGCCGGGCATGACCGATCACAGTCTGGTGCCGATGGCGGCCCGTGCCGCCGGTCTGGATTTCCAGCAACTGGTTCTGGCCATCCTGGCAGCCAGTTTCGAGGTAAGAGGTTAAGACCATGCAAGGCGCGCAGCTAAGACATCAGCCCCCTCCAGCACCCGGCCGCAAGCCGGTGCCTCGGGGTGCCAGCCGAATGGTGGCCAAAGAGCCGATGTCTATGCGCCTGCCGAAAGCCAATTTTGGTTTTCTCAAGGCCTTGTTCTGGCCGGTGCTGTTGGTTGCACTGGGGTTTGGCACTTACGAAGGCGCGCAGCGTTTGCTGCCGTACGCCGACCGGCCGATCACCAAGATCAACGTGCAAGGCGATTTGAGCTACATCAGCCAGCAAGCCGTGCAGCAGCGGATCGCCCCGTACGTGGCGTCGAGCTTCTTCACGATCGACCTGGAGAGCATGCGTACCGAGCTTGAAACCATGCCATGGATTGCCCACGCCGAAGTGCGCAGGGTGTGGCCGGATCAAGTGGTGATCCGCCTCGAAGAACAACTGCCGGTGGCCCGCTGGGGTGATGAATCGCTGTTGAACAACCAGGGGCAGGCGTTCACGCCGCGCGAGCTGGCGAACTACGAACATTTGCCACAGCTGTTCGGCCCACAACGGGCTCAACAGCAGGTCATGCAGCAATACCAGGTGCTGAGCCAGTTGCTCAGGCCGCTGGGCTTCTCGATTGCACGCCTGGAATTGCGTGAACGAGGCAGCTGGTTCCTGACCACCGGCGCTGGCAGTGCCGGTCCCGGGATCGAACTGCTGCTGGGGCGCGGCAACCTGGTGGAAAAGATGCGCCGTTTTATCGCCATCTACGACAAGACGCTTAAAGAACAGATTACGAACATTGCGCGCATCGATCTGCGCTACGCCAACGGCCTCGCTGTTGGCTGGCGGGAACCTGTAGCGCCCACGACAGCCCAACCCGCTGTCGCGAAGAATTAAGAAGAGGCAGGACCCATGGCAAACGTGCAAAGCGGCAAAATGATCGTCGGTCTCGATATCGGCACCTCCAAGGTGGTGGCGCTGGTGGGCGAGGTTGCGGACGACGGCTCGCTCGTAATCGTCGGGATCGGTACGCATCCGTCCCGTGGCCTGAAGAAAGGCGTGGTGGTGAACATCGAGTCCACCGTGCAGTCGATCCAGCGGGCTATCGAAGAAGCCCAGCTGATGGCTGGTTGCCGCATTCACTCGGCATTTGTCGGCGTGGCCGGCAATCACATCCGCAGCCTGAACTCCCACGGCATCGTCGCCATTCGCGATCGCGAAGTCAGCTCGGCCGACCTTGAGCGCGTCCTCGACGCAGCCCAGGCCGTGGCGATCCCGGCTGACCAGCGCGTGCTGCACACCCTGCCGCAGGATTACGTGATCGATAACCAGGAAGGCGTTCGTGAGCCACTGGGCATGTCCGGCGTACGTCTGGAAGCCAAGGTCCACGTGGTCACCTGTGCCGTCAACGCTGCACAGAACATTGAAAAATGCGTGCGCCGCTGCGGCCTGGAAATCGACGACATCATTCTCGAACAACTGGCTTCTGCGTATTCGGTCCTGACCGATGACGAGAAAGAGCTGGGCGTGTGCCTGGTCGACATCGGCGGCGGTACCACCGACATCGCCATCTTCACCGAAGGCGCGATCCGCCACACCGCCGTGATCCCGATTGCGGGCGATCAGGTGACCAACGACATCGCCATGGCGTTGCGCACTCCGACCCAGTACGCCGAAGAAATCAAGATTCGCTACGCCTGCGCCCTGGCCAAACTGGCCGGTGCCGGTGAAACCATCAAGGTTCCAAGCGTTGGCGACCGTCCACCGCGCGAGCTGTCCCGCCAGGCCCTGGCCGAAGTGGTCGAGCCGCGTTACGACGAGCTGTTCACGCTGATCCAGGCCGAACTGCGCCGCAGCGGCTACGAAGACCTGATCCCGGCCGGCATCGTGCTGACCGGCGGTACGTCGAAGATGGAAGGCGCTACCGAGCTGGCCGAGGAAATCTTCCACATGCCGGTCCGCCTGGGCGTGCCGCATGGCGTGAAGGGCCTGGACGACGTGGTCCGCAACCCGATTTATTCCACTGGCGTTGGCCTGTTGATGTACGGCCTGCAAAAGCAGTCCGACGGGATTTCGTTCTCGGGCATCAGCAGCCGCGACAGCTACAGCAATGACGAACCGAAAGCCGCCTTGCTCGATCGCATCAAGAGCTGGGTACAAGGCAACTTCTAAAGATTTACCGCAGCACCGTTGTAGATACAGGCAGTAGGCGAAAAAACTAGAGAATGCAAAGGAGAGGGAAAATGTTCGAACTCGTAGACAACATCCCCGCAAGCCCGGTTATTAAAGTTATCGGTGTTGGCGGTGGCGGCGGAAACGCCGTGAATCATATGGTCAAGAGCAACATTGAAGGCGTTGAATTCATCTGCGCCAACACTGATGCCCAGGCGCTGAAATCCATCGGCGCGCGGACCATCCTGCAACTGGGTACCGGCGTGACCAAAGGTCTGGGCGCTGGCGCCAACCCTGAAGTAGGTCGTCAGGCCGCTCTCGAAGACCGTGAGCGCATTGCCGAAGTCCTGCAGGGCACCAACATGGTGTTCATCACCACTGGCATGGGCGGCGGTACCGGTACCGGTGCTGCGCCAATCATTGCTGAAGTGGCCAAGGAAATGGGGATCCTCACCGTTGCGGTGGTGACCCGTCCGTTCCCGTTCGAAGGTCGCAAGCGCATGCAGATCGCCGACGAAGGCATCCGCCTGCTGTCGGAAAGCGTTGACTCGCTGATCACCATTCCGAACGAGAAACTGCTGACCATCCTTGGCAAGGACGCAAGCCTGCTGTCCGCATTCGCCAAGGCTGACGATGTGCTGGCCGGTGCCGTTCGCGGTATCTCTGACATCATCAAACGCCCGGGCATGATCAACGTCGACTTTGCCGACGTGCGCACTGTGATGAGCGAAATGGGCATGGCGATGATGGGCACTGGCTGCGCCAGCGGTCCGAACCGTGCACGCGAGGCCACCGAAGCGGCCATTCGCAACCCGTTGCTCGAAGACGTGAACCTGCAAGGTGCACGCGGCATCCTGGTGAACATCACCGCCGGTCCTGACCTGTCCCTGGGTGAGTACTCCGACGTGGGTAGCATCATCGAAGCCTTCGCTTCCGAGCACGCAATGGTCAAGGTCGGTACCGTTATCGATCCGGACATGCGCGACGAGCTGCACGTGACTGTGGTTGCCACAGGTCTGGGCGCAAAAATCGAGAAGCCTGTGAAGGTCATCGACAACACCGTTCACACCTCGATGGCCGCGCAGCCGCAACAATCGGCGCCCGCTCGTCAGGAACAGCCAGCGGTAAACTACCGTGACCTGGACCGTCCGACCGTCATGCGCAACCAGGCTCAGGCCGGTGCTGCGACTGCCGCGAAGATGAATCCGCAAGATGATCTGGACTACCTGGACATCCCGGCTTTCCTGCGTCGTCAGGCTGATTGATGGAATGTATCAGGGCTATGAAGTTGATTGGTGTTCAGCAAAGGTCTGGTCTGCTATTATCGCCAGCCTTTGTTGATACCAGTTCGCAATTTGCGCTGAAGCGGCCCAAGCCATGATTAAACAACGCACACTGAAAAATATTATCCGTGCCACAGGTGTAGGCCTGCACTCCGGGGAAAAGGTTTACCTGACCCTCAAGCCCGCGCCTATCGACACCGGCATTGTGTTTTGTCGTGCTGACCTCGATCCTGTGGTGCAGATTCCTGCTCGCGCAGAAAACGTTGGCGAAACCACTATGTCGACCACACTGGTTAACGGTGACGTCAAAGTGGACACGGTGGAGCACTTGCTCTCGGCCATGGCTGGCCTGGGCATCGATAACGCCTACGTCGAGCTCTCCGCGTCCGAAGTACCGATCATGGATGGTAGCGCCGGACCTTTCGTATTCCTGATTCAGTCGGCCGGCCTGGAAGAACAGGACGCAGCCAAGAAGTTCATCCGGATCCTGCGTGAAGTGACAGTGGAAGATGGCGACAAGCGCGCCACTTTCGTCCCTTTCGAAGGTTTCAAAGTGAGCTTCGAGATCGATTTCGATCACCCGGTTTTCCGTGACCGCACACAAAGTGCAAGCGTGGATTTTTCCAGCACTTCGTTCGTAAAAGAAGTCAGCCGCGCCCGTACCTTTGGTTTCATGAGTGACATCGAGTACCTGCGCAAGCACAACCTCGCACTCGGCGGCAGCGTTGAAAACGCTATTGTGGTCGACGCGGATGGTGTACTGAACGAAGACGGCCTTCGCTATGAAGACGAATTCGTGAAGCACAAGATCCTCGATGCAATTGGTGACCTCTACCTGCTGGGCAATAGCCTGATTGGTGAGTTCAAGGGCTTCAAGTCCGGACATGCATTGAACAACCAGCTGCTGCGCAAGTTGATTGAGCAGACAGATGCTTGGGAAGTCGTGACTTTCGAAGACGCCAGCACTGCACCGATCTCTTACATGCGTCCAGTCGCGGCCGTGTAAGCAAAAAACCTCTCTAGTTTTTAAAGGCTACCTTCGGGTGGCCTTTTTTTATGCCCTTGGGAAAGTAATGCGATGTTCGTTCCGGCCTCATCGCGGGCAAGCCCGGCTCCCACAGGTTATTTGGAGAGGCACAGATTTAGGTCCGACGCATTACTTGTGGGAGCCGGGCTTGCCCGCGATGAGGCCCTCCGCTGCAACGCAGGATTCACTGCGAAGCCACCACCCGATTTCGCCCACCTTCCTTGGCCTGATACAGCGCCTTGTCTGCCACAAACAACAGTTGTTCCAGGCTGATTTCTTTTTCTGTCGTCCAGGTGCTGATTCCGATGCTGACAGTAATCGGTGTTTCATCGCCCGCCACCAATGGCATCTGCTCCACCGCCGTGCGGATTTTTTCAGCGATCTGCCGGGCCCCTGCGGTGTCCGTTTCCGGCAGGATCACCGAAAACTCCTCTCCACCGTACCGCGCCACCAAATCACTTGGCCGTCGCACATTGGCGCAGATCACCTTGGCCACGGCCCGCAACGCATCGTCGCCGCCCTGGTGGCCATGTCGATCGTTGAACGCCTTGAAGTGGTCGGCGTCGATCATCATCACCGACAGCGGTTTTGCGGAGCGTTGCGCACGAAACCACTCGTGACGCAGGGTTTGATCCAGGGTTCGACGATTGGCGACACCGGTCAAGGCATCGGTGGCGGCCAGTAACGCCAGTTCCTGCTCGGCATGATGGCGCAGGCGAAGTTCGCGGCACAGCAGCCAGGTCAGCCAGAGTAAGCCGATACACAGGACGCCGGTGGCACCGCTGATCACCAGCGCAGTGCGCTTCCAAGTGGCGAACACTTCGTTGCCGGAGAGCGCGACGATGACCGTCAATGGCAGGTTGCCGACCCTGGAAAAGGTGTACAGGCGTTGTAGGTGATCGACGCTCGACACACTGTCAAAGCTGCCCGCGCCCTCACGCAGGATGCGCACGACATTGGGCCGACCGGCGAAGTTCTTGCCGATGGGGTCGTTGATCAGATGGGGCTTTTGCGCCAGCAGAATTCCGTCGTCATTGATGATGCTCAGGGTGCTGTCGTTGCCGATGTCCAGGCTGTTGAATAACTGTTCGAAGTACGCGAGGCGCATCGACGCCACGGCAACACCCAGAAACTCGCCCGTGGACGAGGAGATACGCCGACTGAAGCTGATCCGCCATTCCTCGCTGTCGTCGCAGTCGCAGCGCGGTTTGAACGGGCGACTGATGAACATGCCGGTGTCGCGGTTAAACGCATGGGCGAGGAAATAGTCGCGGTCCGCGAAGTTACCGGGCTTGGGCTCGATCAGCGATGAATCGGCAATGACTTCGCCGTGCTGGTCCAGCAACAGAATGTCGCCCTTGAAGCGCGCCGTGGTGGAGCGGTCAAACAGCACCATGTGACGAATCTGCGGCGAAACCTGTTTCAGGTCTTCGCGTTGCGAGGCGGCAATCAGGCCTTGCAGGGTTAAATCGTAGAGCTCGACGGTGCGCAGCACGTCAGCGTCGATCAACTGCGCAATGGTGGTCGCACTGCGGGTGGCGGATTGTTGGGCGTTGGCGTGTTCGCGGATCAGCAGAAAGGCAACGATGCTGAGAATCGCGATCACCGTCAGCAAGCTGCCAAGCATCACCATGAGCTCAGGTCGACCGGTCTTGCCTGAAAGGTGTTGGGGGTGGCTCACTGGCATGGGGCTGATGTCTGTTTGAGGCGCATAAAAAAGGCCAGCAAAACGCGCTGGCCTTTACTTATGCAAGCTTAGAAGACATTGAGCGGGAACGCACTTGCGCTAGCCCCCAATGAAAAAAAGCCGCTGATAGCGCGGCTTTCAAGACAACTTTTCAAAGGGAAGAACCGATGAAAAGTGTCGAGGGAAACAGAATCGTTCGATGAGTCAGCTGTCTTTCTCAACCCGCGGCTGGGTGGCAGAAGTGGACGCTTGAGGGGTTTGCGCGGCGTCTTCAGCCTTGGCCGTCATTTCGCTCTGATACTGATCGTAGGCGGCGGCACGTGCGGCATTTTGCGTGACGAACGTCTGCGACTCTTCCGCGATTGCGAACGGAGACAGAAACAATGAGGACAAAACGAAAGCGCTGGCAGTACCCGTAATGTTGGACATCTTTTAAACCTTCTTGCTTGGCAAGTGCTGTTTGGTGCGGGCAAAGATAAGGATCCTGGCCGACGGGAAACAGAGCCAATTCAAGAAAGGACTATTGCGCCAGAAGCAACAGTAAGAACACCAACGCCGCCTCTGTAGCAGCTGGCGAAGCCTGCGTCCGGCTGCGCAGCAGTCGTAAAATCAGACGATGCGGTGTTTCAGAAAGACCGCAAACTCAGACTTTACGACTGCTACGCAGCCGGACGCAGGCTTCGCCAGCGGCTACAGGTCTGTGTGAGGGCTAAACGGGGAGGTGAATGCCGAAGGTGTTCATGCCGTGATCACTGCGCACAAACACATCGCCGCCATGCATCAGCGCGATCGCCTTGACGATAGCCAGTCCCAATCCATGGTTATTTCCGCTGTTGCTGCGTGACGCATCCACCCGATAAAAGCGCTCAAACAACCGTGGTAAATGCTCGCTGGCAATCGGCGATCCAGGGTTGGCCACACCAATGCTCACCTGATGTTCCTCAACCTCGATCCGCACCTGAATCACCTGCCCAGGTTCGGTGTGTTGCACCGCGTTGCTCAGCAAGTTAATCAACGCCCGGCGCAGATGCGCGATCTCGATTCGCACCTGCGCATCACCGCTGACCTGCACCTGAACCTGCGCATCTTCAAGAATGAAATCCAGATACTCCAGCGTCGTCGCCACTTCATTGGCGAGCGAGGTGGACGTCAGTTTGGTGGCCTTGCTGCCCTGATCGGCACTGGCGAGGAACAACATGTCATTGATGATCGAACGCAGGCGTTCCAGCTCTTCGAGGTTCGATTGCAGCACTTCGAAATAGTGTTCGGCAGAGCGTCCGCGTGTGAGTGCCACTTGGGTCTGCCCGATCAGGTTGGTCAGCGGCGAGCGTAGTTCATGGGCCACGTCGGCATTGAACGACTCCAGCCGCGAGTAAGCCTGCTCGACCCGTTCCAGCGTGGAGTTGAATGAATTGACGAACTGATTCAACTCTGGCGGCAGCGACGATAATCGCAGCCGTCCGGAACGCAGCGGCGGTGCCAGGCGCTGGGCTTCCTGAGACAGCTTGATCAGTGGCTTGAGGCCAATGCGTGCGACCCAATAGCCCAATGCAGACGCCAGCAACACCCCGACAATCGCCAGGCTGATCAGGGCGATCAGCAGGTGATGTTGCGTCTGGTAAAAGGTCTCGGTGTCGATGCCGATCATGAAGCGCAGCGGAGGGCGTTGATCCTTGGCCGGGAACTGGCTCACCAGTACTTTCAGCGGGTAGGGATGGTCCGGCAGCTGCAAGTCACGCATGCCCAGCGGCCCTTCGGCAAAGGCGCGGATTTGCGGTGTCGGGCTGCCGTATTCGTAGTGCGGATCACCGCTGGTAATCCAGAAACTGATGCGCTTGTCTTCCTCGCCAAGCAGCTTGAGCTTGTTATTGATCTTCACCCAGTGTTCGGGCGTGCCGTAACGGCCAACGGTGGATTCGAGCACGCTGTAGCGCGCGTCCAGTTCGGCTTCGGGCAGCAATCCCAAGCCCTTGTCGACCTGCTGGTACAAGGCCCAGCCGATCAACAAAAACACCAACAGCGCCACCAGCGTGAACATCCCGCTCAGGCGTAGCGCAATCGAGTTACTGGACACCACGGCTCTCCAGCACATAACCCATGCCACGAATCGTGTGCAGCAGTTTCTCGTCGAACGGCCCGTCGAGTTTGGCCCGCAGGCGCTTGATCGCGACTTCGACGACGTTGGCGTCGCTGTCGAAATTGATGTCCCAGACCATCTCGGCAATCGCCGTTTTCGAGAGGATTTCACCTTGCCGGCGGGCCAGCACACTGAGCAGCGAAAACTCCTTGGCCGTCAGATCAAGGCGAGTGCCGGCGCGGGTGGCCTTGCGGCTGATCAAATCGATCCACAGGTCGGCGATACTCACTTGCACCGGTTCGTGGCCGCCGCTGCGGCGGGTCAGCGCTTGCAGCCGTGCCACCAGTTCAAGGAACGAAAACGGTTTGCCGAGGTAATCGTCGGCGCCGTCGCGCAGGCCCTTGATGCGGTCTTCGACGCGCTCGCGGGCGGTGAGCATGATCACCGGGGTTTGCTTGCGTGCACGCAATGCACGCAGCACGCCGAAGCCGTCCAGGCCCGGCAGCATGACGTCGAGGACGATCACCGCGTAGTCGCTTTCCAGCGCCAGGTGCAGGCCTTCGACGCCGTCGCGCGCCAGGTCCACGGTGTAACCCTGTTCCGTCAGGCCGCGGTGCAAATAATCCGCGGTTTTTTCTTCGTCTTCGATAATCAGAACGCGCATGACCCCGCCTCAGTCTGTGGTCGCCAGCGCCGGTACCGGCGAAGGTTTGGGCCTGTGGAAAAGCCGCTCAAGCCACAAGTATATGACCGGAGTGGTGAACAGCGTCAGCGCCTGGCTGACCAGCAAACCGCCCACGACCGCGATCCCCAGCGGCTGGCGCAGTTCGGCGCCGGTGCCGTAGCCGAGCATCAGCGGCAGCGCGCCGAGCAGGGCGGCGAGGGTGGTCATGATGATCGGCCGGAACCGCGTGATACAGGCCTGGAAAATTGCCTCTTCTGGCGCCAGTCCACGGTTGCGCTGGGCATCGAGCGCAAAGTCGATCATCAGGATGCCGTTTTTCTTGACGATACCGATCAGCAACACCAGCCCGATCAGCGCCATGATCGAAAAGTCCTGGCCGCAAATCCACAGCATGATCACCGCCCCGAGCCCCGCCGAAGGCAGCGTCGAAATGATGGTCAGCGGGTGAACGAAGCTCTCGTAGAGCACGCCCAGAATGATGTACACCGCCACCAGCGCCGCCAGAATCAGCCACGGCTGGCTGGCCAGCGAACTCTGGAACGCCTGCGCCGCGCCCTGGAAATTACCGTTCATGGCCGCCGGCATGCCGATGTCGACCTTGGCCTGGTTGAGCATGATCACCGCATCGCCCAACGCCACGCCGGGCGCGAGGTTGAACGACAAGTTAGCGGCCGGGAACATGCCGTCGTGGGCGATGGACAGCGGGCCGACCGTGGGGGCGTCAAATTTGGCCAGTGCCGACAGCGGCACCATTTCTCCGCTCAGGGGCGAGCGCAAGTAGAAATAGTTCAGGCTTTCCGCCTTGCCGCGTTGCTGGGTGTCGAGTTCCAGAATCACGTTGTACTGGTTGATCTGGGTCTGGAATTCATTGACCTGGCGCTGACCAAATGCATCGTAAAGCGCTTCGTCGACATCACTGGCGGTCAGGCCGAAGCGCGCCGCCGCGCTGCGGTCGATGCTGATGTGGGTGATGCTGCCGCCCAGTTGCAGGTCGTTGGAAATGTCGCGAAACGCCGGGTTGCCGCGCAGCTTTTCCGTCAGGCGCTGGGTCCAGGTGCTGAGGGTCGCGCCGTCATTGCTCTTGAGTACGTATTGGTACTGGGCGCGGCTCGGGCCGGAGCTGAGGTTGATGTCTTGCCCGGCTCGCAGGTACAGCACGATGCCCGGGACCTTCATCAGTTTCGGGCGAATCCGGTCGATGAACTGGCTGGCCGAGACATCGCGGTCGCTGCGTTTTTTCAGGGAGATCCAGAAGCGACCGTTGGCGATGGTCTGGTTACTGCCCGATACGCCGACCGAGTGGGAAAATGCCGCGACAGCGGGATCCGCCGCGACGATTTCGGCCATTGCCAGGTGTTTTTTCACCATGTCACCGTAGGAAATATCGGCGGCGGCTTCGGTCGTACCGAGGACAAAACCGGTGTCCTGCACCGGGAAGAACCCTTTCGGAATGAAGATGTAACCGGCGATGGCCAGGCAGAGGGAAAGGCCAAACACACCGATCATCAACTTTTGATGGGCGAGGGCGCGGCGTAGCAGTTTTTCATAGCCGGCCACCAAGCGTTCGCCGAACGTCGGTTTGCTGTGGGCGTGGTGCACCGGCGCACGCATGAACAGCGCGGCCAGGGTGGGCGCCAGCGTCAGCGACACCACCACCGAAATCATGATGGTCGAGGTGGCCGTCAGGGCGAATTCCTTGAATAACCGCCCGACCACGCCGCCCATGAACAGCAGCGGAATAAAGGCCGCCACCAGCGAGAAACTGATCGAGACCACGGTAAACCCAATCTCGCCGGCGCCCTTGATCGCCGCCTCGCGCATGCCGTCGCCGGCCTCAAGGTGCCGGTGAATATTCTCCACCACCACAATCGCGTCGTCGACCACAAACCCCACGGCCACCACGATGGCCACCAGTGTCAGGTTGTTCAGGCTGAAGCCCATGACGTACATCAGCGCGAAACTGGCGATCAGCGACACGCCCAGTACCGCGGACACGATCAGCGTCGCCGACCACTGGCGCAGGAACAGCGCCATCACCGCCACCACCAGCATGATCGCGATCAGCAGGGTGATTTCCACTTCATGCAGCGAGGCGCGGATAGTCTGGGTGCGGTCGACCAGTACCTTGACCTGCACCGAGGCGGGGAGCATGGCTTCCAGAGCCGGCAACGCGGCTTGAATGCGATCCACGGTCTCGACAATGTTCGCGCCCGGTTGCCGGGAAATCACCAGGTTCACCCCCGGCCTGTCGCCGGCCCAGGCCTGAACGTAGGCATCTTCCGAGCCGTTGACGACTTTGGCGACATCCCTCAGATGAACCGGGGCGCCGTCCTTGTAGGAAACGATGAGTTGGCTGTATTCCTCGGGGTGAAATAGCTGGTCGTTGGTCGACAGGGTCGAAATGCTCGATTCGCCGTACAGCGCACCTTTGGCCAGGTTGAGGCTGGTGCTCTGGATCGCCAGGCGAATGTCCGCGAGGGTCAGGCCAATGGCCGCCAGTTTGTCCGCCGACGCTTGAACCCGGATCGCCGGACGTTGCTGACCAGTAATGTTGATTTGGCCTACGCCATCGATCTGACTGATCTGACGGGAAAGCAGGGTTTCCACCAGATCACTGAGCTCGGTGCCGGGCATTTGCGTGGAGTTGACGCTGAGGATCAGCACGGGGCTGTCGGCGGGATTGACCTTGCGCCAGGTTGGCAGCGTGGGCATGTCCTTGGGCAGTTTGCCGGCGGCGGTGTTGATCGCGGCCTGGACTTCCTGGGCGGCGGTGTCGATGCTTTTGTCGAGGGTGAACTGCAGGGTCAGGTTGGTCGACCCCAAGGCGCTGCTCGACGTCATTTGCGTCACGCCGGGGATGGCGCTGAATTGCACTTCAAGCGGCGTGGCCACCGACGAGGCCATGGTTTCCGGGCTGGCGCCGGGCAATTGCGCGGCCACCTGGATGGTCGGGAATTCCGCTTCCGGCAGCGGCGCAATCGGCAGGCGCGGGAAGGCGATGGCGCCGAGCAGCACCAGGGCAAAGGTCAGCAGGATAGTGGCGACCGGATGATCGATGCACCAGGCCGATACTGAGCCGTGGCCCTTCATGGTTTCGACTCCGATTGCACCACTTGCGGCGGGTCGGTCAGCACTTGCACGGTTGAACCAGGCTTGAGCCGCGACTGGCCATCACTGACCAGCACATCGCCCTGCTTCACGCCTTTGATGATGTCCTGGCCGCTGCCTTGGGCGACAACCTGCACGTTGACGGCTTCGACTTTGTCACCGTTGACCCGGTACACGAAATGTTGATCGAGGCCCCGCTGTACGACGGTGGGCGGCACCACCAGCGCATCTTTCTCCAGGGCTGTCTGAATTTTTACCGTCACCAGCAGGCCGGGCCAGAGTTTCTGTCCGGGGTTGTTGAATTCGGCCTTGGCGCGGATGGTCCCGGTATTGGCGTTGATCTGGTTATCGATCAGGGTCAGGTGACCTTCGCCCAGCAGGTTGCCGGTTTCACCGTCGGTGTCGGCGCCGATGTAGGCCTTCACTTGTGCGCGTTGTGGGTCGCCGATCAGCCCTTGCAGGGTCGGCAGCATTTGCTGCGGCAAGGAGAACTCGACGGCGATCGGGTCGATCTGGGTCACGGTGAACAGGCCTTGGGCGTCGGTCATGCGCAGGAAGTTGCCTTCATCCACCGTACGAATACCGACGCGCCCGGTGACCGGGGAGCGAATCTGTGTGTAGGAGAGTTGCACCTGGGCGGCGTCGATTGACGCCTGATTGCCTTGCGCCGTGGCCTTGAGCTGATTGACCAGCGCTTGTTGCTGGTCGTAGGTCTGCTTGGAAACCCCATCGTCGACCGTCAGTAATTTGTACCGCTTGAGGTTGACCTGTGCGACTTCCAATTGAGCCTGGCTTTCACCCAGTTGCGCACGGGTCTGATCGAGGCTGGCGCGGATCGAGCGGTCATCGATGGTCGCGAGCAAGTCCCCTTTGTTCACCAGTTGGCCTTCCTTGACCAGGATTTTGGTGAGGATGCCGTCAATTTGCGGACGCACCACAACGCTGTGCAAGGACAGCACCGAACCGATGCCGCTGACATAACGTGGGACGTCTTTTTCAACAACGTTGATCACGCGCACCGGGATGGCCGTAGGCGCAGCGAGCTTCGCCGTGGCGGGCTTGACGACATACCAGGTGCCCCACGCGGCCAAAGCAATAAGCAGACCGGCGATCAAGGCGGTTTTTTTCTGAATTTGCATGCGAGTGGGGCGCCGGGCTAAGGGATAGGGGGAGTTTTCAGGTTTATACCCTCCTTTATAACCCTGTCAGCCCGTCAGGAGGGTGACTGCTAACTGACGGCGCTGTCAGTTTGGGAGGGATCTTGATTTTGCTTGCATGACGTTCGGTCAGGTTGACCGCGTTATCGTTCATCGCGAGCAAGCTCGGCTCCTAGAGGTACGTTGGGTCCTTGTGGGAGCCGGGCTTGCCCGCGATGGCGGCAGTTCAGTCAACACAAAACCCGACGGACTCGCTCGCGGCGTGAAGCTTGCAGCTCTCGACACAGGTATACTGCCGCCTTTCGCGGCTCGCTGACCGGGCCCGACTCTATGTGCACCACCCGGAGCTTTCATGACTTCCCCGACACAACCGCCGGTTGCCGACGCTTTGAGCGACGACCAGGCAGACCTGCCAGACAGCGTCGACTCCAGCGCAGACAGCGAAACCAAAGCCGCGATCCCGGCATTCAAGTTCCCGTTCAAACCGGGTGAATTGGCCGCCGCCAAGAACGCCAGCCAGCCTTGGTACAAGAATGGCGCGAAGAATGGCCATACCAAGACGCCAGGTGCAGCGCCTCCGGGCACGCGTCGTTCGATGGGTAAGCGCTGACCTTCGGTTATGTTTTTTGCTGGAAAGAAATCTGTCTGATGCCGAGACAGTTCCCACAAGGATGAGCGACTTGTCCTCTGGGAAGATTGGTGACCCTTCGTCGAAGATTCGTTTCCAAGAATTCTCGACGAAGCCACTGAAATGCCTCTGCTAAAAACGCTCACCGTCCTGTCACTGGTGCTCCTGACCACCGGTTGTGTGTCTTCTAAACCTGATCCACAGATCCGTTTTGGGGTCGAAGCCCTGGTTCCGCCATTTGAAAGCCGTAATGAAAATGGCGAACTGGTCGGGTTGAACATCGATTTGGGCAACGCCTTGTGTGCCGAACTCAATGCCCGCTGTGTCTGGATTGATCAGGATTACGCCACCAATATCGCAGCCCTTGAGGCCAAGCGTTTCGACGTCATCATGCCGATGACCGCTACGGCGGCGCGACGAGAGCGGATCGACTTCACCGAGAACCTTTATCCGTTGAGCAGCCGACTGGTGGCGCGCCAAGGTTCTGGTTTGCAACCGTCGGTGGTCTCGCTCAAAGGCAAGCGCGTCGGCGTTCTGGCGGGCACCAGCCGCGAGGCGTTCGCCAAAACCCGTTGGGCTGAGGCCGGGGTGACGGTGCGCAGTTTCAATCTGAATGATCAACTGATTGCCAGTTTGCAGGCGGGCGAAATCGACGCAACCCTGCAGGACACGATCGAGATTACCCACGCATTTTTGAGCCGGCCTCAAGGACAGGCATTCGACTTTGCCGGCCCTGTGCTCGACGATCCTATGTTGGGCAGCGGTGTGGCAATGGGGGTGCGCAATAACGACACCGTGTTGCGCGATAACCTGAATGCTGCCCTTGAGCGTCTCAAACGAAATGGCCAGTACCAGGCGATAACCCAGCGTTACTTGCCCCCCGCGACTACCGATGCACCCCGTTACTTTCCTAATGAAGAAGGCCTGCCATTTTCCGATGCGGTGCAGGTGGGGCACACGGTTTACCTGTCCGGGGTGATCGGCCTCGGAGCTGATGGCAAATTGGTCAAGGGTGGCATCGGACCGCAAACG
This sequence comes from Pseudomonas sp. C9, assembly GCF_002000165.1. Lineage (NCBI taxonomy): Bacteria > Pseudomonadati > Pseudomonadota > Gammaproteobacteria > Pseudomonadales > Pseudomonadaceae > Pseudomonas > Pseudomonas sp. C9. Next base: position 3,684,059 of record NZ_MPAK01000001.1, read on the forward strand.
ACCCAGGCCATGGAGAACTTGCGTGCGGCATTGCAAGGCAATGGTTCATCCCTGGCCCAAGTGGCCAAATGCACGGTCATCCTGGCTGACATCAAGGATTTTTCCGCCATGAGTAAGGTGTATCGCAGTTACTTCCCGGTGGACCGTTTGCCAGCTCGTACGACGTTTGCCGGCCAGTTGGTTGCGGGTGCGAAAGTAGAAGTGGAATGCCTGGCGGTCACGACCCGCTAGTTCTATCGGTGACGGGCCATTGTGCAATGGAGTTGTGCGGTGGCTCCGACGTCTGGAGCCGGGCCTCTCAGGCCGCCCGCAACGAAATAAACGCGTAGTTCACCGGCGCTTCAGTCACCAGTTGCGCACCTGCCGCCTGCACTTGGCCGGCAATTTCATCTCCCGACACATGAAATACCCAGTCAGCCCCTGACGCTGCCAACGGTTGTGCTGTTACGTGGTCGATGACATTGGCAAATGCCGTCATGTCTGGCAGATAGGCCGTAAATCCATCGCCCTTCAGCGCTGTCGTGCGAATGCCCAATAACGCGCAAATCGCGTCCTTGGCCTGGACATCATCACGATCCGCCTGGCGCGAACGCAGGATCAGCTCTTTCAGTTCCTGATCGACCATTTCGCCGCCGATGATCAACTCCGGGCCTTGTTCCCACGACTCGGGCGGGCAGTCCTTGGTCGCCGTGTCCAGCATGATGTGTGGGTTGATTTCCGCCGGGTAGATGCGGCATACCAGCGGTCGGCGTTGGTAAATGCGGCACAGGTTGTCTTCGTCAAGATTCCGGCAGGGACCGACGTTGTAGGCGGCAAAGGTGATCGCCACATAGGCCTCGGACGCGCCGCTTCGAACCACCACCGAACGGCGTTCGGCATGTTCGCGTTGCTGCGCCGGCAGGCCCAGGCCGTTCCCCAGGAAACCCTCGACGAGCACGATCACCTGACCGCCATCGGCCGCCCACATCCGGGCTTCCGTCAGCGTCAGGGGGACGTGGTGGTCATTGCAGCACTTGCCGCAACCTACGCAGGAAAACGTTGTGTTCATGGATTACCGGACCGCCTGTTAACGCATGAAGTGGCGACAGAATGTCGCCGCAGCGCTCGGTCTTGAAGCAAGTTGTACGCCACTCACTGGGCCTTGGCAGTCGGACGGATCGAGTCCCATTCGGTCACGTAGGCGGTTTTGGTCTTTTTGTTGTAGAGGCACAGTTCAGTGCCTTGCTGGCCTTTCATGTGTTTTTGCGGGTATTGGCCTTGCAGCAGGAGGGCGGTGTAGTCGACCCGATCATCGAATTGCGCAGGGTTGCCGACGGGCTTGGCATTTTTCAGGCCGCTGGCCTTGGTGCAACGGGTGAGTACCGCTTTGTCGTAGGCTGCCCAGGCGTCGGGGCTGGAAGCCTGGGCCTGGGAGGCGAGGGCGCTGAGGCAGAGGAAGGTCAGGCTGACGGCTTTCATGTTCGGGCATCCTTGGGGGTGATTGACCAAGGTCTGAGTCTGTCACGTCGGGACAGGTTCCCGGCGAACCACCACCATCCCGGCACTTTCATACAAACGCTGCGCTCGAAGGTTGTCTTCCAATACCTTCAGGTCGACAAAACCCTCGCGGCGTTGCTGAAACACATTGAACGCGTGCAGCAATAAAGCGCGGCCAAGCCCTTGGCCTTGTGCTCGCGGATGCACGACAAGGTTCTTGATGAAGGCGCTGGTCCAGCACTGGCACACGCCAACGACACCGTCGGCATCCAGCGCAATGAAACACATGGAGGGATCGTATTCGGGATCGGTTTCAAACCGCTGTTGCCACAGCTCCAGCGCTGGCACGCGGCCGCCACCTTCGAGATAACCCTGTTCCATCAAGCGATGAACGGCTTCGGCCAATTCAGGCCGGTAGGGGCTGAGGACTATCCCTTGAGGCCAGGTAATCGGCGGCACACCTTGCGCGAGGTTGCGCCGCATCAAAAAGCAAAAGCCCTCGGCCACCTGTTAATGACCTTGTTCAGCGACAGCCTTGGCTGCCTCGATCAGGCATTTGGTCAGCTCTGGCGAAGAGAATTTGGTCAGCACGGCGTTAGCTCCGGCCAAACGCGCTTTTTCGCTGTTCATCGCACTGTCCAAAGACGTGTGCAACAGCACATACAGGTGCGAGAAGTCCGGCGTTTCGCGCAGGGTGCGGGTGAAGGCGTAGCCGTCCATCTCCGACATTTCGATGTCCGAGACGATCAGGTTGATCTGCGAAGCGGTGCCTTGCAGGTCGAGCAGGCAGTCGATGGCTTCCTTGGCGCTGCGGGCGGTGTGGCATTGCAGGCCGAGGTTGCGCAGGGTGTGCACCGATTGTTGCAGGGCAACCTGGCTGTCATCGACCACCAGAATGCGGGCGTTGCCCAAGACTTCGGCGTCTTCCATGCTCAGCTCGGTCGGGGCCGATTCGATTTGCGCCGGAGCGATGCCGTGGATGACTTTTTCGATGTCCAGCACTTGCACCAGCGTACCGTCGACCGAGGTCACGCCGGTGATGTACGAGCGCACGCCGCCGGAACCAAAGGGCGGTGGGCGGATATCGGTGGTCAGGCAATGGACGATCTTGCTCACGGCCTGAACATGCAGGCCCTGCTTGGAGCGGCTGACGTCGGTGACGATCAGGCAGCCACCGTTCGGATCTTCCAGCGGGCGCTCGCCAATGGCACGGCTCAGGTCGATCACCGACAACGAGGCGCCGCGCAGGGTGGCGATGCCTTTAACGTGGGGATGCGACTCCGGCAGCCGGGTCAGCGGCGGGCAAGGGATGATTTCACTGACTTTCAGCAGGTTGATCGCCATCAGCTTGCCGCTGCGCAACGTGAACAGCAAAAGCGAAAGTGAATCTGCGCGGGCTTTATTGGTGGACATAAAAACCTTCTGTGGAAAAGGTGATGGGCGATTGCGGGATCGCCCACAACTACCGATATCGGGTTATCGACTTGTAGCGGGCAGGCTTTAGGGGCTTTGCGTCGCACATCGGTGAATGCATTCTTTGTAGCAGCTGCCGAGCCTGCGAGGCTGCGTCCGGTTGCGAAGCAGCCGTAAACCCTGAATCCCGGATGTATCAGATACAACGCAGCCGATGGATTGGCGAGGACTGCGTCCTCGAACGCAGCCTCGCAGGCTCGGCAGCTGCTACAGGGACCGAGTTATTTCATCCCCAGCCTTTTGGCCATGCGCCCAAGATTCGCCCGGTCCAGGCCTAGCTCGCGGGCCGCGCTGGCCCAGTTGTCTTGGTGCCGCTCCAGGCAGCTACTGATCAATTGCCGTTGATAGTTCTCGGTGGCTTCACGCAAATCGCCGGACACCAGCACCACAGGGTTGGCCACCGGTTGCTCGGTGATAGCCTCGACACTGCCAGTGGGCAAGTCCAGGTCCGCAGCACTCAAACTGAGAATCTTCGGGCGGTCCTTGCAGTTGCCCAGCGCTTTGAGTGAGCTTCGACCAATCAAATGCTCCAGCTCACGCACGTTCCCTGGCCAGTTGTACGCCAGCAATGCGGTCTGCGCGTCGCTGCTCAAACGCAGGCTGTTGAGGCCCATGCGCGAGCGATTTTGCTCAAGAAAGTAGCCACTGAGCAGCAAGACGTCCCGCCCGCGATCGCGCAGTGCCGGTACCAGCAGGGGGTAAACGCTCAAACGGTGGTAAAAGTCGGCACGGTAGCGACCGTTGCGCACTTCTTCGGCCAGGTCGCGGTTGGTGGCCGCGATCAGCCGCACATCCACCTGGTGTTCCTTGTCCGAGCCCAGGCGCTGCAACTGACCGCTTTGGAGCACTCGCAACAGCTTGGCTTGCACTGTCAGTGACAATTCACCGACTTCATCGAGAAACAGCGTGCCGCCATTGGCCAGCTCAAACTTGCCGCGACGATCACTTGTTGCGCCAGTAAAGGCGCCCCGCACGTGACCGAACAATTCGCTCTCGACCAATGTGTCCGGCAGGGCCGCGCAGTTGAGGCTGATGATGGGTTTGTCGGCTCGTGCAGAGGCGGCGTGAATCGCCTGCGCCACCAGTTCCTTGCCGACGCCGGTTTCGCCGGTGATCAACACGGTCAGGTCACTGCCGCCCACCAGATTGATTTCTTCCACCAGACGCTTGTGGGCCTTGCTCTGGCCGATCATCTCGCGGTCCTGCTGACCACTGGCTTGACGGTAAACCTCGGCGCGCTGGTGTTCGTCTTCGGCGCGATTGGCCAGGCGCTCGATGCGCTCGGCAGCGTTGACCGTGGCCGCAGCGAGGCTGGCAAAGGCTTGCAGGGCGTCCAGTTCGATGGGTTCAAACTGTTCTGGATCGAGGGCGTCGAGGGTCAGCAAACCCCATGGGCGCTCGTCGATAAACAGCGGGCATCCCATGCAGTCGTGGACTTCCAGATGATCATCGAGGCCTTCGACCAGCCCGTCGTAAGGGTCCGGCAGGTCGCTGTCGGCGGCAAAACGTGTGGGGCCGTGGCTGCTGAGCAATGCCTCGAAGCGCGGGTGTTCGCTGACTTTGAAGCGTCGCCCCAGGGTGTCGGTACTCAACCCGTCGACGGCCAAGGGCACCAGCCAATCGCCATCGAGGCGCAGCAGGGCTGCGGCATCGCAGGGGAGCAGGGCGCGCATGGCTTCGAGCAGGCGACGATAACGCTCGCCTTCGGGCAATTCGCGAGACAGGTCGGAGACCAGGGGCAGCAGGGCGGTGAGCAAGGATTTTGCAGTCATAGTGACTCCATGTAGTCGGGATGACTATAAGTCAGTGTGTGTCGATATGACTACTGTGTTTTTAAGTTGTTGATTTATAAGATTTATAGTTTTGGCATGGAAACTGAAAGGTCTAAGGAAACTCACACAAAGATCCGGAGTCGCCTTAATGCTTAGCGTCCAAGACCGTGCCATTGTCAAATCCACCGTGCCGCTGCTGGAAAGCGGGGGCGAAGCGCTGATTACCCACTTCTACCGCATGATGCTCTCGGAATACCCTGAAGTCCGCCCGCTGTTCAACCAGGCCCACCAGGCCAGCGGTGATCAACCGCGCGCGCTGGCCAACGGTGTGTTGATGTACGCGCGGCACATCGACCAGCTCGACCAGTTGGGTGACCTGGTGGCCAAGATCATCAACAAGCACGTGGCCCTGCAAATCCTGCCGGAACACTACCCCATTGTCGGATCCTGCCTGTTGCGCGCCATCGCCGAAGTGCTGGGCGAAGAAATCGCCACCCCTGAAGTGATTGCTGCCTGGGGTGCCGCGTATGGCCAACTCGCTGACATTTTGATCGGCGCCGAAACCAGCATCTACGACCAGAAAGAACAGGCCCCCGGCGGCTGGCGCGGGGCGCGGGATTTCATCGTGACGGCCAAGGTCGAGGAAAGCGCTGAAATCACCTCGTTCTACTTCGAACCTGCTGACAAAGGCCCGATTCTTGTGGCGGAGCCTGGCCAGTACATCGGCATGAAACTGATCCTCGACGGCGAAGAGATCCGTCGCAATTACTCGCTGTCGGCACTGGCGAACAACGGTCAGTACCGCATCAGCGTCAAGCGTGAAACCGGTGGGCGCGCGTCAAACCACTTGCACGATCAGTTGCATGTCGGTGCGAGCATCGAGCTGTTTCCGCCGTCGGGCGAATTCACCCTGGCCGCCAGTGACAAACCGCTGGTGCTGATCAGTGGCGGCGTCGGCATCACGCCAACGCTGGCGATGCTCGAAGCCGCGCTGGCCACCGAGCGCCCGGTGCATTTCATCCACTGCGCGCGCAACGGCAGCGTGCACGCCTTCCGTGACTGGATCGATGGTCTGGCCGAGCGTTATCCGCAACTCAAGCGCTTCTATTGCTACGCCGAAGATGATGGCGTCAGCGCCGCTGCGCACAAGGTCGGGTTGTTGAGTCAGGAGCAACTGGGCGAGTGGTTGCCCGAACAGCGTGACCTGGATGCTTACTTCCTTGGGCCTAAAGGCTTCATGGCCGCGATCAAGCGTCACCTCAAGGCCTTGGGTGTACCGCAGCAGCAAAGCCGCTACGAGTTCTTTGGCCCGGCTTCGGCGCTGGAGTAACTGGTCAGGGCGACTCGGGTAAGCCCGCTCCCACAGGTTTTGTGTCGTTCGAGAGATTGCGGGCAAGCACAATTCCTGTGGGAGCGGGCTTGCCCGCGATTGGCCGCACTGCGGTTCCGAACCGTGCAAATCCTTTAAAAGTTAATCCCTCCTTAACCGCTTTATCGTTTATTCCCCCGAATCCACCGGCACGCGCCAGGCTCTCAAACGACGGAGCCTGCGTGTAGACTGGCGGCAACTGATATCAAAAAGGGAAACGCGATGAGCGAGGAATCGATGCGGTTGGGACGCGAACGGCGTTATCTGGTGTTACTGGGCATCATCTGCCTGGCGCTGATCGGCGGCGCGCTGTACATGCAAATTGTGTTGGGCGAGGCGCCATGCCCGCTGTGCATCCTCCAGCGTTATGCGTTGTTGTTTATCGCGGTATTCGCCTTCATCGGTGCGGCGATGCGCACCCGTCGCAGCATTACCGTGTTCGAGACGCTGGTGGTCATCAGTGCCATTGCAGGCGTCGCGGTCGCCGGGCATCACGTCTACACCCAGTTCTATCCTGCGGTCAGTTGCGGCATTGACGTGCTGCAACCGATTGTCGATGGTTTGCCACTGGCGAAGATCTTTCCGCTGGGCTTCCAGGTCGATGGCTTCTGCTCCACGCCGTACCCGCCGATCCTCGGCCTGTCGCTGGCGCAATGGGCGCTGGTGGCGTTCGTGTTGATCGTGGTGCTGGTGCCGTTGCTCACTTCGCGTAACCGCAAAACGCTGCGCTGAGGCAGTTCGCCTCACCGCTGCGTCATCCAAAAAAAACGCCCCGGTCCTCGTTAAGAGGGCCGGGGCGTTTTGCATTTCTGACGGTTGGTAGAAAGACCTTGATGCGCGACAAGAAGGGGTGCGACACGTGTGCGACATGTTGTCACATCGGCAGTGTCGCAAGGCATTTCAAAAGGATTAATTGGCATAAGGTCTGGCAACAAAATTGGACTGCCCGGATGCTGATTCAATTCGCCCGGAAAGTGATGAGGCAGGCAGTTTTAACAAGTGCTGGCGAATTGCCGGAGCCCTTGTCACGTGGGGGCTTTGGCAATCTCGGGAGAGGGTGTAGGGGGCTCGAAGCTGTCTGAACTGCGGGAGATAGACCTACTAATTTTGGTGTTTTTGTTGAGAATCAATTTCGATAACATGCCCGACTTTTACGAAATACGTTAATGATTGTTGCTGGAATGGATAAAAATTATTTCGGGATGAGACATGGTTTATGAATCGTTACATATCTACAATCGCCCGCACTGAATTCCCGGCACTGCTCACCCTTAATCAGGTGCTTGAGCAGAAAGAAGGGCGTCGAGAGGCCTGAAGGCTTCATGCGACTCCCCGGTGTCGGAGCCTTCCAACTATCCGCACCAAATGGAATTGGTCTGTAACAAGGCCTTTGACCACGAATTCGAATAAGAACTTACCGCTGGCCCAGGATTTGTCGAGCAGCGTCTGACGCGCGACGGGCAGCCCTTATTCAATCCAAGAAAAATGCCAACCCTTGGCAGGGTGAAGTGTTGGCGATCAAAACCCAACTGCATTGCGCAAGCTGCTTTAGAGGTCGTGAGATGAGTAAAAACAGGTACCCCAGACTACTAGGCTTATTGCCGCTGATTGGCACGTTGTTGCTGTCAGGCTGCAACATGACCTTGCTCGATCCCAAGGGCCAGGTGGGCCTGGATGAGCGAAACCTGATCATCACCGCAACGCTGCTGATGCTTCTTGTCGTGGTACCGGTCATCGTCATGACCTTCCTGTTCGCCTGGAAATATCGCGCCTCCAACACCGACGCCGTCTACACGCCGAAGTGGTCGCACTCCACCAAGATTGAAATCGCGGTGTGGGCCATTCCAGTGCTGATCATCATTGCCCTGGGTTATGTCACCTACAAGTCGACCCACGCACTGGACCCGTACAAACCACTGGAATCCGACGTCAAGCCGGTCACCATTCAAGTGGTCTCGATGGACTGGAAGTGGCTGTTCATCTACCCGGAACAAGGCATTGCCACGGTCAACAAGATCGTCTTCCCGGCCAACACGCCAATCAATTTCCAGATCACCTCCGACACCGTGATGAACTCGTTCTTCATTCCGGGCCTGGGCGGCCAGATCTACGCGATGGCGGGCATGCAGACCAAACTGCACCTGATCGCCAACCAGAACGCTGAATTCGACGGTATCTCCGCCAACTACAGCGGCGCGGGTTTCACCGGCATGAAGTTCAAAGCAATCGCCACCTCTCAGGCTGATTTCGATGCCTGGGTCAGTGATGTCAAGAAGGCACCTAAACAGCTTGAAAAAGCTGAATACGAAGCCCTTTCCAAACCAAGCCAGAACAATCCAGTAGAGCTCTACTCCTCGTTCACGCCGAACCTGTTCCAGACCATCGTCGACAAGTACGAAGGCATGAAACCGGGTCCGAAAGTGGACCACGAGAAGAAAGAGAAAGAAGTGGCCCAGATGGAAGGGATGGACATGAGTTCGCATTCAGCTGCCGGGGCAGAGGAGTAAACGATGTTTGGTAAATTAAGTTGGGAAGCGGTCCCGTTCCACGAGCCGATCGTGATGGTGACCATCGCCATGATCGCGCTCGGCGGTCTGGGCGTGTTCGCTGCAATCACCTATTTCAAGAAGTGGACCTACCTGTGGTCCGAGTGGCTGACATCGGTCGACCACAAGAAAATCGGCGTGATGTACATCGTCGTGGCCATGATCATGCTGCTGCGTGGTTTTGCCGACGCCATCATGATGCGTTCCCAGCTGGCCCTGGCCACTGAAGGTTCGCCTGGCTACCTGCCACCTGAACACTATGACCAGATCTTCACCGCTCACGGTGTGATCATGATCATCTTCATGGCGATGCCATTCTTCACCGGCCTGATGAACCTTGCAGTGCCGCTGCAGATCGGCGCCCGTGACGTTGCCTACCCGTTCCTGAACTCCCTGAGCTTCTGGCTGCTGGTCTCCGGCGTTGTGCTGGTTAACGTGTCCCTGGGTGTCGGCGAATTCGCCCGTACCGGTTGGGTTGCGTATCCACCGCTGTCGGAACTGGGCTACAGCCCTGGCGTGGGTGTGGACTACTACATCTGGGCGCTACAGCTATCCGGGCTAGGTACGACGCTGACCGGGGTCAACTTCCTGGCCACCGTGCTGAAAATGCGTACCCCGGGCATGAAAATGATGGACATGCCGATCTTCACCTGGACCTGCACCTGGGCCAACGTACTGATCGTCGCTTCCTTCCCGATCCTGACCGCTACCCTGGCACTGCTGACGCTTGACCGTTACATGGATTTCCACATTTTCACCAATGAACTTGGTGGCAATCCGATGATGTACGTCAACCTGTTCTGGGCCTGGGGCCACCCCGAGGTTTACATCCTGATTCTGCCGGCATTCGGGATCTTCTCCGAAGTCATCTCGGCCTTCTCCGGCAAGAAGCTGTTCGGTCACCACTCGATGATCTACGCCTCGGGCGCGATCTCGATCCTGGGCTTTATGGTTTGGCTGCACCACTTCTTCACCATGGGTTCGGGTGCCAGCGTCAACGCCTTCTTCGGTCTGGCGACGATGCTGATTTCCATCCCGACGGGTGTGAAGCTATTCAACTGGCTGTTCACCATCTACCAGGGCCGTCTGCGCATGACCAGCCAGGTGCTGTGGACCCTGGGCTTCATGGTGACCTTCGCCATCGGCGGCATGACCGGCGTACTGCTGGCCATTCCGGGTGCTGACTTCGTTCTGCACAACAGCCTGTTCGTTATTGCTCACTTCCATAACGTGATCATCGGCGGCGCAGTATTCGGCTACATCGCAGGCTTCGGCTTCTACTTCCCTAAAGCGTTCGGCTTCAAGCTGCACGAAGGTTGGGGCAAGGCAGCGTTCTGGTTCTGGATCTCGGGCTTCTTCGTCGCGTTCATGCCGCTCTATGTATTGGGCTTCATGGGCATGACCCGTCGTCTGAACAGCACCACCAACCCTGAGTGGACGCCTTACCTGCACGTTGCAATGTTTGGCGCGATCCTGATCGCTGTCGGTATTGCCTGCCAGTTGATCCAGCTGTACGTCAGTGTCCGTGACCGTAACAAGCCGGAAAACATGTGCGAACACGGCGACCCGTGGAATGCCCACACGCTGGAATGGTCGACTTCGTCGCCACCACCGTTCTACAACTTTGCCGTTCTGCCGAAAGCCGACTGCATCGACCCGTTCACCGAGGCCAAGGAAAACGGTACTGCGTACAAGGCCCCGGCCAAGTACGAGCCGATCCACATGCCAAACAACACCGCGACCGGCCTGGTCATGGGTGCTCTGTTGACCGTGTTCGGTTTCGCGATGATCTGGCACATCTGGTGGATGGCCATCTTCGGCCTCGCCGGTACCGTGATCTACTTCGTTATCCATGCTGCCCGTGATGACCAGGGCTATATGGTGCCGGTCGACGTGATCGAGCGCACCGAAGCCGAGCAGCACAAGCGTCTGGTAGCCGCCGGGAAAATCCCGGCCACTGCCACCCGTGTTGAAACCTCGTTGGAACAGGCTTAAACCATGTCGAACTTAGTGACCAATGCTGGACACACCCATGTCGATGGACATGGGCACGATGACCATCACCACGACTCGGGCGAGATGACCGTATTCGGTTTCTGGCTCTACCTGATGACCGACTGCATTTTGTTTGCGTCGATCTTCGCGGTGTACGCGGTACTGGTTAACAACGTAGCGGGTGGCCCGTCGGGCCACGACATCTTCGAGCTGCCATACGTGCTGGGCGAAACCGCCTGCCTGTTGCTCAGCTCGATCACCTACGGCTTCGCCATGCTGGCGTTGTTCAAAGGCAACAAGAAGGCGGTACTGGGCTGGTTGGCCATCACCTTCCTGTTCGGCCTGGGCTTCATCGGCATGGAGATCAACGAGTTCCACATGCTGATCTCCGAAGGCTACGGTCCTAACCGCAGCGGCTTCCTGTCCGGGTTCTTCACCCTGGTCGGCACCCACGGTCTGCACGTGACCAGCGGTCTGATCTGGATGGCGATCATGATGTATCAGGTCCAGAAAAAAGGCCTGACGTCGACCAACAAAACCCGTCTGAGCTGCCTGAGCCTGTTCTGGCACTTCCTGGACGTGGTGTGGATCTGCGTATTCACCGTTGTTTACCTGATGGGGACCCTGTAATGGCTAACGCAGCTCACTCACACAATGGCCACGACAGTCACGACGACAGCCACGGCAGCGTCAAGTCGTACGCCATCGGCTTCATCCTGTCGGTGATCCTGACGATCATTCCTTTCGGCCTGGTGATGTACCCGTCGCTGCCGAAAGCCATGACCCTGTGGATCGTACTGGTCTTCGCAGTTATCCAGGTGCTTGTTCACCTGGTGTACTTCCTCCACCTGGACCGCTCCGCTGCCCAGCGTAACAACGTGATCGCGTTTGTTTTCGCCGCATTGGTAATCGTTCTGTTGGTTGGCTTGTCGCTGTGGATCATGTTCAGCATCCACACCGTCATGATGGCGCACTGAGGAAAGTCCGGATGTCCTTTAAGCACTTTATCCAAATCACCAAACCGGGGATCATTTTCGGTAACGTGCTTTCTGTGGCGGGCGGATTTTTCCTGGCCTCGAAAGGGCATGTCGATCTGGCCATTTTCCTGGCCGCCATGATCGGCACGTCCCTGGTGGTGGCTTCGGGTTGCGTGTTCAACAACTGCATCGACCGCGACATCGACCTGAAGATGGAACGCACCAAGAACCGGGTGCTGGTCCAGGGCTTGATCTCCCTGAAACTGGCCCTGGCCTTTGCGACCGTCCTGGGTGTTGCCGGCGTCGCATTGTTGTACAAGGTGGCGAACCCGTTGGCCGCGCTGTTCGCGGTGATCGGTTTCATCATCTACGTCGGCTTCTACAGCCTGTACCTCAAGCGCAAGTCGGTTCACGGCACGCTGGTGGGCAGTCTGTCGGGCGCCATGCCGCCGGTGATTGGCTACGTCGCTGTGACCAACAGCTTCGACATGGCCGCACTGACCCTGCTGGTGATGTTCAGCCTGTGGCAGATGCCGCATTCCTACGCCATCGCGATCTTCCGCTTCAACGATTACCTGGCCGCATCGATTCCGGTGCTGCCAGTGAAGCGCGGGATCCAGGTGGCCAAGAAGCACATCCTGATCTACATCCTGGCCTTCCTCGTGGCGACCTTGATGCTGACCTTCAGCGGCTACGCCGGCATGAGCTACCTCGCCGTCGCCGCGGCCATGGGCATGTACTGGTTGTACATGGCCTGGACCGGCTACAAGGCAGTGGATGACACGGTCTGGGCACGCAAGCTGTTCGTGTTCTCGATCTTCACCATTACCGCGTTGAGCGTGATGATGTCCCTGGACTTCAAAGTGCCGACCGAGTTGCTGCTGACGTACGCGCCTTAAGCGTCGGATGCTGTAAACAAAAGCCCCGCCTTCGAGAGAAGTGCGGGGCTTTTTGTTGGGGGGCAAACAGAAAAACTCAGCGATCAAGCAACCGGAAAAACCGCTCGCGCACCTGGGTGTTATCGCTGTGCGCGACATTGAAACGCAGGAAGCTGCTGGCATCGGCCGCTTTGCTCAGCAAGGTGCCGGGCGCCAGCACCAGGTCAATGTCGAGGCCTTTGCTGGCCAGGGTTTCAGCGTGGAAACCTTCGGGCAAGCGGGTCCAGATAAACAACCCTTCACCCGGTAGCGACGATACCGAGCACCCGGCCTCCACCAGCCAGCGCGCCACACGGCTGCTGGATTCGTAGAGGCGGTCGACGGTGCGGCGGGTGTGTTTGGCGAAGCTTCCATTGTTGAGCATGGAGCAGGTGATCTGCTCCGCGAGTTCCGAGGTCACGCCGCCGCAGGCCATTTTCAAAGCAATCATCCGGGCCGCCAAGGGCCGCGACAACACGGTGTAGCTGACACGGCTGTTGGCGGTCAGGGTCTTGGAAAAACCGGAGACGTAACTGACCGTGTCCAGCCCGCCCGCGGCCAGGCGCGGTGTGCGTTTCTGCTGGATGTCGCCATACAAGTCATCTTCGACGATATGAAAACCATAGCGGTGACTCAGTTCCAGCAGGCGATAAACCTGGGCGGCGGTGAACGAGTGGCCGGTCGGGTTATGCAGCGTGCTGTTGGTCATATACAGCACGGGGCGATGGGCAATCAGCAATTGCTCGAACGCCTCAAGGTCCAGGCCATCGCAATCGCGGGCAATGGTGATGACCTTGGCGCCGTGCAACGCCAGATTGGCGTGCATGTTGAAGTAACACGGGTCGTCGAGTACTACCGTATCGCCAGGCTTTATCAACAGGCGCATCAGCAGGTCGATCGCCTGCACGGTGTTGGAAGTGGTGATGATTTGTTCCACCGGTGCCTCGATACCGACGGTCGACAACTTGACCCGTAATGCCTCGCGCAACGGCAGATAACCGCCCACTTCACCGTACTCGCCCATGCGCAGCGTCGTCGCGCGAAGTGTCGCGCGTACGGCTTTGAGCAGTTCTTCGGCGGGCAACCAGGAGGCGGGGAGGAATCCGCAGCCGGGACGCAGCGCACCGTTTTCCAGCAACAGTGCACGACGGACCCGGCTGAGCGTGTCCTGAGGTTGCAAGTCCGGACCGGCAACCGCGGACGGCGGATTGATGGCTCGCTGAACGTAATGCCCGGAACCCTGGCGCGAGACCACCAGTCCCTTGGCGCGCAACCGGTCAAGGGCATCGACCATTGTCGACTTGCCCACGTTCATCAAGCCCGAGAGCTCGCGAATGGGTGGCAGTTTGGCCCCATGGGGGAGGCCTCCCTGGTTGATCGCCATCGTCAGCTGATCGACGATCTGCTGCACCAGCGGCATCCCTGGCTGAAGTTCGATGGCGGCGATGACTGCACGCTGAACCTGCATTTTACTGGTCTCCCTGGCAGTAAAGTTCGTTGGATTCTATACGAACTTACCCTGAACAAGACAAGTGTCTGATGCCTACCATCAACTGCGCTTTTCGCTCTCTTGATGAAGAAGGTTCGGTAGATGATTAAGCAATTGACTCGCGACGAACGCTTCGTCGCCCTGGCAAAAGAACTGGGTTTTGATATCTACGACGAGAACGCTGCTGGCGGACATTACGCGCCGCTGATTCGACATGAAGATGAACTGTACATCAGCGGGCTGGTGCCGCGAATGAACGGCAAAATTCAATACCCTGGCAGGGTGGGGCTGGAGCTCAACCTGGCAGATGCTCAAGAAGCGGCGAGTATCAGTGCGATACGTGGGCTGGCGCTGATTTACGCCGCCATCGGTTCACTGGAGCACATAAAGGCGCTGCTTCGCATAACGGTCTATGTGAAATCCACCTTTGATTTTGTCGATCTCAGTGACGTGGCCAATGGCGCATCGGATGTCTTTACGCATGTACTGGGCGATGCCGGTAAACACACCCGTACGACCGTCGGTGTTTATCAGCTGCCGAAAAACGCGCCGGTAGAAGTGGACATGATGGTGGCGCTGCATTCGTCAGCTCCGTCATCCTGAGTGCAATAAAAAGCCCTGCTTCAAGGGCAGGGCTTTTCGGTCGCTGGCGTTTGCCCGGCTGAGTTACTGCGCGGCGATGCTGTAGCCGGCGAACGCGGTTTGCTGCTGCAGTGCGGTGATGATGTTCTTGCGGTTGACCGCTTGTTCGACGCCGGTGTTATCGAGGAACGTCTCGCTTTCAATCACTGCGTCTTCACCTTCGCCGACGAAGGTGAAGCCGAGGAACTCCAGCGCTTTGCGGTCAACGTTCAGGCTTGAACGCGGGGTGCGCAGCGGCAGGGTGACGTTTATGCCGTCCTTGCTGATGGTGAACACTTCGAGATCTTTCTTGGCGCGAGCCACTTTGCTTTTGCCACTGCTCGGGTTGCTGATAGCCTGGTGAGTCTGGTTCAGCACTTTCAGCGCCAGACCGTAGACGATCTCCTGAAACGCCGGGTCATCCTTGAAGCTGGAGAGAATCCGGCTGATCGGGAATTTGCTGCTCAGATCTTCGAGAGCGGCGATGTCGGCCGCTTCCGCGTCCTTGAGTTGCTTGAGTTCGCCCATCAGCTCATAGGCTTTATCGTCGTCGAAGCTGTCATGTGCCTGGCGAATCGCGGCGCGCAGCTCGCGGATCTGGTCGCTTTCCCGGGTGGACTGAAAAGCGTCCAGGACCATCTCGCTGATGGTCTTGGCCTGTGGCACATGCTGTGAAAGATTGATGGAGTTTTCGTATTCCGCTTTGGACGACAAGGTGACTACGGATTCAGCGGTGTTGGAATCGGACATTGAAATTTCACTACTTCTTTTAACTTGAATTGAGGCGAGAAAGCACAGGGCCTTTTCAGGCCGACTAATCTATTGGACCGTGGCAGCGTTGTCACGGGTGAACAGGCAACTGGTCGTCATTTTTGCGAGCCGTTACCTGAATGTGTACCGCCGACTAGGTCCCGGTTGAATTGAGATTCATCGAGCGAACCGCCCATTGCTCTGCCGTTTGCTGATCCACCGGCAAGGAGAAGCGAAAGGTCGCGCCTCGTCCGGGCAGATCGATCAGCTGGATCTCGCGACCATGCAATTGCAGGATCCGATGCACGATACGCAGCCCCAGCCCGCCATCGCGCCGTGCACCGCCAATGTTGAAGGGACGCAGGAACAGCCCTTCGCGCAACTGTGGTGCGATGCCGGGGCCGGTGTCGCTGACGGTGACTTCGATAAACGGCCCTTGTGGGCGCAGGCTCAATTCGACTTCTCCACCTTGAGGGGTATTGCGCAGGGCGTTGTCGAACAGGTTGGTCAACACCCGCTCGATCAATCCCAGGTCGGCGCAGGCGGAGGACACGTTGGGGGCAAAGGTTGCCTTCAGCTCAATTTGACGTGCTTCGGCGGTCAGCTCGAATTTCTGGAAGATGTCCTGCACCAGATCGGTCATGGAGAAGCGTTCCAGCACCGGTTGTACGAAACCGTGCTCCAGTCTGACCAGTTCGAGCAGCGATTGCGCCAGGCCACCCACTTTTCGACTTTGATCCAGGGCGATGCCCAGATAGCGACGGCGGTCGGCGGGGGATAACGTGGCGTCTTTGAGCGTCAGGGTTTCCAGGTATCCGTGCAGCGAGGCCAACGGTGTTCGCAGGTCGTGGGAAATGTTTGCCACCAGTTCGCGACGCTCCTGATCCTGGCGAGTCAGTGAGCGCCACTGTTCACTCAGGCGGGTTTGCATTTGCCGGAAGGCTGCGTCCAGTACGGCAATTTCATCGTGACTGGCCGCTTTCCCTAGCGGTTCCGCGGTCGGTGGTGTGGAGGGAACACCATCGATGTCGAACTGACTGACTCTTTCGGTCAAGCGGCGCAACGGTCGGGTAATCAGGGCAAATGCCGTGAGACCGGCGATCAGGCACAACAACGCGACCAGACCGATGGACCACAGGGCGGTATTGAGCGCGGCACTGGTGGCGCCGCGTTCGGCGAAGCGGTCGTGTTCTTCGCTGAGCAGTACCACATAGAGATAACCGGCGGGCTGACCGTTGACCCGCAATGGCGCGGCGCTGAAGACTTTGCGTCCATCGACGCTGCGCGGGTCATCGCCGAGAATCGGCAGGGCGTCACCCTTGAGCAAGCGCTGGATCGGCCCAAGGTCGATCCGTTCCCGATGTATCCGCCCTTCGGGGGCGGCGCTGCCGACAATCTTGCCCTCGGAGTCCAGCAGATAGACCTCGACGCTGGGATTGACCTGCATGAGTTTGCTGAACAATTCGCGAACGGCATTGGGCATCAGGCCGCCAGCATCCATCAGTACGGTGTCATGGGCGATGTGTTGCGCCAGATCGCGCGACAGTCCCTGGACCACTTCCAGTTCATGCATTTGATTGGCGCGCACTTGCATCCACGCCGATGTGCCACAGCACACCAGCAACAGAATCGCGAACACCAGGGACAGGCGTTGTGTCAGGGTCAGCCTCATGGCTGTTCCTCCTTGACCGCGAATTTGTAACCGCGCCCCCACACCGTGAGGATGCGCACAGGTTGCGCCGGGTCAGCTTCGATCTTGGCCCGCAGACGGTTGATGTGGGTGTTCACCGTATGTTCGTAGCCCTCATGGCTGTAACCCCATACCGCATTGAGCAAGTCCATGCGCGAGAACACCTTGCCCGGCTGGCGGGCGAAGAAGTAGAGCAGGTCGAACTCCCGTGGTGTGAGGTCCAGGCGCCGCCCGTCGAGCGAAACCTCGCGGGTGATCGGGTCGATGGACAGGCCGTCCGTCATCAGGCTGCCCGAGTCCATTTTCAGGTTGCGGGCCATGGCGTCTACCCGACGCAGCAGCGCCTTGACCCGGGCGACCAGTTCCAGCATCGAAAAGGGCTTGGCAAGGTAATCGTCAGCGCCGAGTTCCAGGCCCAGGATCCGGTGTACTTCGCTGGAGCGCGCACTGGTGATGATGATCGGGGTGTAGCGGGCCATCGCCCGCGCACGACGGCAGATTTCCAGGCCGTCGACACCCGGCAGCATCAGGTCGAGGATCAAGGCGTCCCAGCTTCCTTGCTGCAACAGGCGCATGCCTTCATCACCGTCGGCGCAGTGCACCACTTCGAACTGCTCATCGCGAAGATGCAGGCAAATCAGGTCGGCGATGTGCAGGTCGTCCTCGACCACCAGGACGCGTTTGGTCTGTTCCATAAAGCTCAATCCTTTGTCGCGAATGGGCACATTGTGCGGGTTTTCCTCAGCCTGAGTTATCACGAATTGTTTAACTCCTCGTGAGGATTTGGCGATCAACCCAAGCCTAGGCTGTGTTCCCTATCAGGCACCTGGAATTTTGGAGAAGGCCATGTTTTCACGGCGACAGTTTCTTGTAGCGGGCGGCGGGCTGGGGGCTGCAGCGTTGGTGATCGGTGTGTTGCCAAAATTTGCCGCCAGCACTGCACTGGTCAGTGATGCCGGCGCGGCGGAGGTATTCGAGGTGACCCACAGCGACAGCGAATGGCACGCCCTGCTCAGCGACGAGCAGTACGAGATTTTGCGTGAAGAGGGCACGGAGCGGGCCTACAGCAGCCCATTGAACAATGAACATCGCGCAGGTGTTTTTGCTTGTGCAGCGTGTGATTTGCCGCTGTTCTCATCCGACACCAAGTTTGACAGCCGCACCGGCTGGCCCAGTTTCTGGGCACCGCTGGACAAAGCGGTGGCCACTCGTCAGGACCGATCCTTTGGTGTGCTGCGCGAAGAGGTTCACTGCCGGCGATGCGGCGGTCATCTGGGGCATGTCTTCGACGACGGGCCCAAACCCACCGGTCTGCGTTATTGCATGAACGGCCTGGCGCTGACCTTCAAGCCACGGGTGGCTTGATCCGTGGGCATTTCTTTTCATTCACCTGGTGCAGGTCGACGCTATGTGGCTTTTGGTTCTCGCTTATCTCGGTGGTGTACTGACAATCGTCAGCCCCTGCATCCTGCCGGTGCTGCCCTTTGTCTTCGCTCGAACCGGGCAGCCGTTTATGAAAAGTGGCTTGCCGCTATTGGCGGGGATGGCGCTGACCTTCGCGCTGGTCGCCACGTTGGCGGCGGTGGGTGGCGGTTGGGTGGTGCAACTCAATCAGTACGGTCGCTGGCTCGCGTTGCTGTTCGTAGCACTGTTCGGGTTGACGCTGATGCTGCCCCGACTGGCCGAGCGACTGACACGGCCCCTGGTGGCGGCCGGCAGCCGACTATCGGAGGCCGCCGGCGCCGATGCCCGGCCACGCCCCGGCGCTTCCTTCCTGATCGGCGTTGCCACGGGCCTGCTCTGGGCGCCTTGCGCCGGACCTATTCTGGGGCTGTTGCTGACAGGCGCGGCGCTGCAAGGGGCAAGCATCGAAACCACATTGCTACTGCTGGCTTACGCGGCCGGTGCCGCCACTTCCCTCGCTGTGGCGCTGCTGCTGGGCGGTAAAGTCTTCGCAGCGATGAAACGTTCGATTGGCGCAGGCGAATGGGTTCGGCGCGGTCTGGGGGCCGCGATGCTGGCGGGGGTTGCCGCGATTGCCCTGGGGTTGGATACCGGCATTCTGGCGCGGGTTTCGACCGCGTCCACCGGTGGAATCGAACAGGCATTGGTGGGGCGATTGGCCGGCAAATCCCCGAACAACAGCGGGGCGATGATGGCCGCCGGTGACACGGTGAAAGTGAGTGACAAGGCCTCCGGTGCCTTGCCGATTGAAGGCAACCTTCCTGCACTGGATGGTGCAGTGCAGTGGCTCAATTCCCCACCTCTCACGGCGCAGGCCTTGAAGGGCAAAGTCGTGCTGGTGGATTTCTGGACCTACTCCTGCATCAACTGCCTGCGCACGTTGCCGTATGTGAAAGCCTGGGCCGAGAAATATCGCGATCAGGGTTTGGTGGTGATCGGTGTTCACGCACCTGAATTCGCCTTTGAACGGGATGTTGGCAATGTCACCAAAGCCATGAAAGACCTCGGCATCAACTACCCGGTTGCCATCGATAACGACTACAAGATCTGGCGTGCCTTCAACAACGAGTACTGGCCGGCCCATTATTTTGCAGATGCTCAGGGGCGCATTCGCTATCACCACTTTGGTGAAGGCGAGTACGTCGAATCGGAGAGGGTCATCCAGCAGCTGCTGCGTGAAGCGGGAGCGGTGAAGGTCGCGGATGGCCTGATCAACGCTGATGCGACTGGGGTTCAGCTCGCGCCGGACATGAAGGAAGTGCAATCACCGGAAACCTATGTCGGTTTCCAGCGTGCGGAGCATTTCGTTCCCGAGACCAGCCTTGTGCCGGACAAAGTCGCCGCCTACACCCCACCCGCTGAATTGGCCCTCAATGACTGGAGCCTGGACGGAAAATGGAATGTCGGTTCCGAACGGGCGATTTCCAGCGCCCCCGCCAGTCGCATCGTCTATCGCTTCCACGCTCGCGATTTGCACTTGGTGCTGGGCCCTGCTGCCGACGGAAAACCAGTGCGATTCAAAGTGCTGATTGACGGAAAAGCCCCCGGCGATGCCCACGGCACCGATGTGGCGCCCGACGGCAGCGGCACTGTGAAAGAACAACGCTTGTATCAATTGGTGCGCCAGAGCGGCGGCGTGACGGACCGCACGTTCAGCATCGAGTTTCTCGATCCCGGCGTGTCGGCCTACGCGTTTACGTTCGGTTGAAGCCATTTCGTTTGTCTAGGAGTCATGTCCCATGAAAACCCTGATCACCTGGCGCCGCACCCTGTTGGGGATGGCTGCTGCCGGCATCATCAGTCAGTGCTCGGCCTTCTCGTTCGGTGCCGAAGACGCGGTCATCATTCCCCCGCCGGCCCTGGATGAAACAACCCAGGCCCACAGTGAAAAGGTGGTGTTTGCCGGCGGATGTTTTTGGGGCGTCCAAGGTGTGTTTCAACATGTCAAAGGTGTGAAGCAAGCCGTCTCCGGTTACGCCGGCGGCGCGGCCAGCACCGCCCGATATGAACGGGTCAGCGAGGGCGACACCGGCCATGCGGAATCCGTCGAAGTCACGTTCGATCCGGCTCAGGTCAGTTATGGCACGCTGCTACAGATCTATTTTTCGGTGGCCCACAACCCCACCGAACTGAATCGCCAAGGTCCCGACAGCGGCACTCAATACCGGTCGGCGATTTTCACTGAAAACACCGAACAGCAACGCATCGCCCAGGCCTACATTGCCCAGCTCGACGCCACCCATTTGTTCAACAAACCCATTGTGACCAGGCTGGAAACCTACAACGGTTTTTACCCGGCAGAAGAGGAGCATCAAGACTTTTTGACCGAGCACCCGAGCTATCCGTACATCGTGATCAACGATCTACCGAAAGTGGCGCAGTTGAAGCAGCTGTACCCGGACCGGTACCAGGAGAAACCGGTGTTGGTGAAGGCTGGAATGTAAAATCGACGTGGGGTTGGTTTCACCCCGAAATCACATTCTTGCCCGCCACCTTCGACCGATAAAGCGCCTGATCGGCCCTGGCCAGCAACCCGGTCTGTTGCTCTTCGTCAAAGCGCTGGACCACGCCAAAACTCATGGATACTTGAAACTCGCCCACGGGTGGCAGGCTCGACAATCCGTCGCGGATTTTCTCGGCGAGAAGTCTGGCTTCAGCCAACGAGGTATCGGGAAGGATGATGATGAACTCGTCACCTCCCCACCGCGCCAGCAGATCACCTTCGCGTACGCAGAGCTTCACGCCCTCGACCACCTGCACCAATGCCGCATCACCCAGGGCATGGCCGTAGTGATCGTTGATGATCTTGAAGTCGTCGATGTCCATGGCGATCAGGGACAGCGGTCTGCGAAAGCGCTGGGCTCGTTCGCATTCCAGAGGCAGGGCTTTTTCCATCAGGTAGCGATTGGCGATGGATGTCAGCGTGTCGGTTTCCGCCAGTTTGCGGTTTTCTTCGAGTTGGATCTGAAGCTGCTGATTGACCCGAGACAATTCCCGGGTGCGCTCTTCAACTGTCGCTTCAAGGGAGTGAGTGCGTCGTTCCAATGCTTCAAGCAGGCGACGTTTGTCGTCGATGCTGCGGTGCGCGCCGATCATGCGCGCCACGGAACCGTCAGCATTGCGGGACAGCACATAACCGCGGTCTTCGATCCAGGTGTAACTGCCGTCCAGCATGCGGCAACGATATTCGGCCTGGTAGGTGGGCGCGCGCTGTTGCACGTAATCATCAAACACGGCCATGACCGCGGGGTAGTCGTCAGGGTGAATGAGGTTTTCCCAAGTCAACGCCGTGTTGTCCAGGGAATGAGGCTCGTAGCCGAGCATCTTGTACCAACCGGGATTGCGGTAGACAAAGCCGGTGTTGGCGTTCCAGTCCCAAATACCGTCGCTGACCAATTCCAGAATGGTGTGCAGCAGGTCTTCGCTAAAATCTGACGCATTGAACTTCAACGGCTTGATATTCGACGCTTCCCCCATCACCGCTCTCCCTGACGCACAGATATCAATTGATTCGCCTGGCATCGAGATTAGTGCATGGCACGTTGCCCCCGCTAGTGTTTGCCCCATAACTGCATGGCAAAGTCGACGAAGTGGCGTAGTTTCGGTAAACGGTAGCGATCCTGGGCGTATACCAGGTGCATTGGCCGGCTCGGCAGCCGGTAGTTCTGCATCAGTGCTACCAGTTTTCCGTTGAGCAAATCTTGTTCTACCAATGCATCGGGCAGCATCACGATGCCCATCCCGGTTCGAGCCGCCTGATGCAACCCCGCCGAACTATTGATCAGCATCGGGCCGCTGACAGCCACCATCACTTCACCTTCCGGCCCACTCAGGCGCCATTGTTTTTCGACCGATTGCCAGTCGTCCCCGACCGGGTAAGCAAAGGACAAACAGGCGTGATGTTGCAGGTCTTCGGGCATTTGCGGTATCCCGCGGCGCGCCAGGTATTCGGGAGACGCGCACATGGTCAGGGTGTAGTCGATCAGCGGGCGGGCGATCAGGTTGGACGGCTCGATTGCGCCCAAGCGAAACGCCACATCTAGGCTGTTCTCGAGTAGATCGGGGCGCCCGTTGGTGAGCACCACATCCAGTTTGACTTGCGGACATTGCAGCGAGAACTCACTGAGCGCCGGAGCGAGCCTTTCCGTGCCGAACGTCAGTGGCGCCGTAATGCGCAGGGTCCCACTCGGCGCGTCCTGGCTCTGTTCGGCCAGGCGTTCGGAGTCAGCCACCAGCCCGAGTACTTCCAGACAGCGCTGGTAGTAAGCGGAGCCGAATTCTGTCAGGCGCTGGCGCCGTGTTGTACGGTTGAGCAGGCGCACCCCCAGGCGTTGTTCCAATGCGCGAAGGTGATTGCCGACCATGGTTGTGGACATTTCGCACTGCTGCGCGGCGGCGGTCATGCTGCCGGCTTCCACCACTTTTACGTAAACCGTCATTGCCTGGAACAGATCCATTATCAAGCCCGGCTTTAAGATGATTGAAGTGTTACAGCGTTTATCCAGCTCAGGTGGCTAACCATACTGTAAAAACACCGACCATTGATGGAGCTTGATGTCATGACCGCCGCCTGCCTGATGAGCACTTACCAACCGCTGGCCTTGAGTTTCAGCAAAGGGCTGGGAACACGCCTGTGGGATGAGGCCGGTCGTGAATACCTGGACGCAGTGGCGGGAGTGGCGGTGACCAACGTTGGCCACTCCCATCCGCGCATTGTGTCAGCGATCAGCGAGCAGGCCGGTTTGCTGTTGCACACATCGAACCTCTACAGCATCGACTGGCAACAGCGCCTGGCGCAAAGGTTGACGACGCTGGCGGGTATGGATCGGGCGTTCTTCAACAACTCCGGCGCCGAAGCCAATGAAACCGCACTGAAACTCGCGCGGCTTCACGGTTGGCACAAAGGGGTCGAGCAACCCCTGGTGGTGGTCATGGAGAACGCTTTTCATGGCCGCACGCTGGGCACGTTATCTGCCAGCGATGGCCCGGCCGTGCGCCTGGGTTTCAACGAGTTGCCGGGGGATTTTGTCAAAGTGCCCTTCGGTGATCTCGGCGCTTTGGATAAGGTGCATCAAGCCCACGGCCAAAGAATCGTGGCCATCCTGATGGAGCCGATCCAGGGCGAAAGCGGCGTCCAGTTGGCACCACGCGGTTATCTCAAAGCGGTGCGCGAGCTCTGCAACAGGCACTCATGGCTGATGATGCTCGACGAGATCCAGACCGGTATCGGCCGCACCGGTCAATGGTTCGCGTTCCAGCATGAAGGCATTGTCCCGGACGTCATGACCCTGGCCAAAGGCCTCGGCAACGGCGTCCCCATCGGCGCCTGCCTTGCCCGGGGTAAAGCCGCTGACTTGTTCACTCCGGGCAGCCACGGCAGCACCTTCGGCGGTAATCCGTTGGCCTGTCGTGTCGGATGTACAGTGCTGGACATCATCGAAGAACAAGGTCTGCTGGAGAACGCGAGTCTTCAGGGCGAACGTCTGCTCGCCAGATTACGCAGCGAATTGGCAGACAATCCGAACGTCCTGGCCATCCGTGGTCAAGGCTTGATGATCGGCATCGAACTCAAGCAGCCGATCCGCGACCTGACCTTGATCGCCGCGCGGGATCACGGTTTGCTGATCAACGTGACACGGGGCAAGACCATTCGCCTGCTGCCGCCGCTGACGATTGATGAGCGGGAGGTGGAGATGATTGTCAGAGGCGTATGTCGGGCCGTGACCATTGCCTGACATACGTTCCCGATCGTTTCCACGCTCTGCGTGGGAATGCCTCTTGTGACGCTCTGCGTCACGCTTTCGGGAACGCGGAGCGTCCCTGGTTGCATTCCCACGCAGAGCGTGGGAACGATCAAAAAGTGGACTGAATTCACTGTTCGGTAGTGAGATCAGTGAGATCAGTGAGCGGTGTAGTCCCCATCCGAACAACGCGCCATCCCGGCCTGCCATCACCTCAGCTTGGGGACTCCCCCGCAGTGCAGTAATTACTCAGGCCGTAACAAGCGATCTATAAACGCCGTAATTTCACCGCGATCCTCGAGTTTGATTTTTGTACCTCCAAACCCTTGAAACAATCGCCGGTGCGCGCCGAGCCCGCTCGAGTCTTCACGGCGATGGTAGTTTGCGGCCCACTCCAATAACGAGATCAGTCGCTCGTCGTTGTGTTCTTCTCGCTGGCGAATATTGGCGACGCAATATTCGTCATCGACACACAACCAGATTAGCGCCGTCGCTCGGTGGACAAGTTCGCTGATGATCCAGCCGTAAACACCCTCGATTACCCAGCGTTCTTCACTGGCCGCGATCCGCGCCATGCCCAATACTGCGGCACCCGGGCGGGCAATGCTGTGTTCGTCCGACACCCAGTGAATCCGATCGAGATCGATCCATGGCACCTTGAGGTGTTTGGCCAATCGTTTAGCCAGCCAGCTTTTGCCTGAGCCAGAGTTGCCGATGATCAGCGTTCGGGTGAGGTTCATGGTGACTCGCCGTTTCAGTCGTCATGTTCAGGCGCAACCATCCGGGTCTTGGGCGAGCCGTTTGAGTTGTGCTGATAAATATCCTGGGGTTGTCCTTTCTCATTGAAGAACACTTGGCCGATGCCTGCCGAGTTCCATAGCCGTTCGCCAGCTTCTGCGTGTTCGGGGGTATACGGGACGATGCGCATGCGCCGACGTTTGGTCAGCCAGTTCAGTGGCGAGCGCGGCGAATAGAGCCAGCGATTGAGGCGGTCGAACCATTCGAGCAGGGTGGGCGGAAATTCGTTTTTGATGCCGCTGCTGGTGATCTGCCAGATTTTCGGCCCCGCCTTGCGGTGTCGGATCAATACTTCGTAGACGAAGGAATAATGCACATCGCCGGACAGCACCACGTAGTTACCCGGTGTGCGCGAGTGTCGGAAAATGTTCAAGATCACTTGGGCTGCGCCGCGATGAGCCATCCAGTTTTCGGCGTCCACCAGCAGTGGAAAACCGCACCAGCTAAAGGCTTTTTGCACGGTTTCGATCAGTTTGACGCCGAAGATCGGCGCCGGTGACACGATGATCGCCGACGGATGATCCAGTAATTCCTGTTGCAGTTCACTGAGCGCTTCCCAGTCCAGCAGGCCCGAGGGTTGCTTGAGATTCATCTCGCTGCGCCAACGACGGGTGCGGGTGTCTATCACGACCAGCGCAGGCGTGGTGGGCAGCACGTAATGCCACTGCTGAAAACGCAACAGCGCATCGATCAAGTCATCCTGCAGCGCACTGTCGAGGTAACGATCGCCTCCGGTGGTGCCGAGCAGACGGGTTTTTTCCAGCACATCGCCAAACGCCTGCGGGTTGTTGCCCCAGCCCTGGCACAGCATGTAGGCGATCAAGGCGTTGCCGATGATGCGCTTGGAGAACGGATGGCCGTAGGCCGTTTCCTCCCATTGCGCGCTAAGGTTCCAGTCGTCGGTAATGTCGTGGTCGTCGAAAATCATCAGGCACGGCAGGTGCGCCATGGCCCGCGCGGCACGGCCCAGGCCGGACTTGAAGTCATCGATGCGGGTTTGTTCAAGGGCATAGCGCTTGCGTCTTTCTGGTGTCAGCGCGGGCGGTTGCGGGGCGATCAGGGTCCAGGGAATCGGCGACCAGACCAGCAGGTACATGGCCATGACTTCTGCGAACGTCACCAGGTGATTGTCGGCGCTGCTGCTGGTGAAAATCGGCTTGCGTGCGCCACCGAAAAAACGCTCGCGCAGGGTCTCATTGCTCTCAAGCGCCGGTAGCAGATCCTCACGGTGGTAGTAACTGGCCGGGTGTTCGTAGAGCCTGGCGCTGTCGCTGACCACGGCGCCTTCGAGGTGTTCATCGAACAGGCCCAGGCGCTCGATCAAGGCGTGAATCGCTCGCAGCATCGGCCCGGCGACATCATCGGCGTAGACCTGATCGCCGGTCATCATCAGCAGTGCCGGCCTCTGCAACGCATCGTGTTCCGTCGCCAACAACTGGTCGACGCAGAGCAGGCCATCAATGGCCGGGTGATGAGGTTTTCGGCAAGAGCCATGCAGCAGTTGATCAACCCGGGAACGCAGCACGAAGTTCGGGCAACGGGCATCGCCGTACAACAGGTGCGGCGCCCAATCGGCGATGCCGGATTCAACGCCATCGATCAGCAGGTCATATTCAATCAACGTGTCGCAGGGCAGGGCGGTGTCCAGCGGCACATCGACCAGGTGCACAAAGGCATGCTTGCCGACCGCGATCACCGTGCATTGCCCGCCATCGAGGCGGATATCGCCGACACCCTGCAAGCGCAAGGTCAGCTCCAGCGCCCGGGAACCCACCAGCCACAACACCAGGCGTGTGGGCTCCAGGCGCCGCAACAGCGGGCCGACAAGGACCGGTGGCAGGGCGTGATGGCTGTCGGGGAGTGGCGAAGACATGGGCATGCAGATTCAGGACTCTTGGCGCGCAGAGCACGTGATGATAGCGCAGCCAGCGGTCGGGGTTGTCTGATGGCTAAAGGCTTAAAACCTCACCGGATGTGTCTTGGAAAGGTGGCGGGGCAGGGGGGTAATCACTTGGCAGGAAAGATCACTGCCCACACCACTAACGTGATGAATGCCGCCAGCAGGCTGCACGATCCGGCGATCAAATGATTCCGGACCTGGGACTCCTCCCGCTTGAGTCGGTTGATAACCAACAGCCATGTCCCGACGAAAGCGCCGATGATCGCCATGAACGAATAGAGAAAGTAGGCCGGTCCTCGTGCTGCCTGTGGTTCGGCGCCGATAAAAATCAGCACGATGATCCCGACGATGAAACTGGCCAAGGCCCCGGCCATGTTGGCAAACCACAGATTGAAGCTGCCACGGTTTCTAACGATCCAAAACCAGATCCCCGCTGACGCAGCGAAGAACACCAAGAGGGCGATGAATATCATTGAGTCTTCCTTGTTTGTTGATCACGTGAGGTGATGGCGTTAAGGCCACAATCCACAGTGTTGGACGGCGGGAAGATATCAAACTGGAAGTTTGTACAGAAAGGAAAGATCGAAAGATCGTGACTTGAGTCTGTCAGTCAGGGTGCGCATGCCCTCGAATGCTCGGCTTGAAAATCACTGGAACGCCCCTTGCCCTGTCTTCACAGGACAAGGGGTCATTCGAGAGAACCTAAGCCTCCCAGCCCGCCCCACTGACGGCTGCCTGCGCCAATGGGTGCATGTCTGCCCCCTGATGCTCCGTCTGCCAGGCCAGCAATTCCTTGCGCATGCCGGGCGTCCAGTACATCTGAATGTGATTGCGCACGCCGAGCACGGCCGCTTGCTGGTCGGGTTCGGTGGCGAAGTACTGGGCGATCTGGTTGGCCATTTTGATCAGGTTTTCAGTGCTCATCGGCGCACCTCGGCGGTTGTTCCGGCGGTGCGTGCCTGGCGGCGTTCGGTGAGCAACCGCTGTTGTTCATCGCTGAACGCCTGATAGCGTTTTTGCCACTCCGAAGGGTGGTAGACGCGGCTGACCTCCACGGCGGTAACCTTGTACTCCGGACAGTTGGTGGCCCAGTCAGAGTTGTCGGTGGTGATGACGTTGGCCCCCGATTCAGGGAAGTGGAACGTGGTGTACACCACGCCCGGTGCGACCCGTTCGGTGACCCGCGCACGCAGGACGGTCTGCCCGGCACGGCTGCCGATGCCGACCCAGTCACCCTCGTTGATGCCACGGCTCTCGGCGTCGGTCGGGTGGATTTCCAGGCGGTCTTCGTCGTGCCAGGCGACGTTTTCGGTACGCCGGGTCTGGGCGCCAACGTTGTACTGGCTGAGGATGCGCCCGGTGGTCAGCAACAGCGGATAGCGACTGTTGACCTTCTCCTCGG
Organism: Pseudomonas sp. C9; assembly: GCF_002000165.1. Taxonomy (NCBI): domain Bacteria; kingdom Pseudomonadati; phylum Pseudomonadota; class Gammaproteobacteria; order Pseudomonadales; family Pseudomonadaceae; genus Pseudomonas; species Pseudomonas sp. C9. Next base: position 3,712,439 of record NZ_MPAK01000001.1, read on the forward strand.
TGGGCACATAACCGGTGAGCATGAAGCGCCCCTTGCCGCGCACGAATTCCTCGATGTGCATGGTCGGCGTGCCGTCCGGTGCCGCCGCGTTGCATGGCCATTGCAGGCTGCCATGGCGATCCAGTTCGACGTAGCTGACGTTGGTGAAGGTCGGCGTCAGGCTGGCGATTTCATCCATGATTTCTGATGGATGTTTGTAGTTCATCGGGTAACCCAAGGCGTTGGCCAGAGCCACCGTTCCTTCCCAGTCGGCTTTGCCGCCCAGGGGATCCATGACCTTGCGTACCCGCGAAATGCGCCGCTCGGCGTTGGTGAACGTGCCGTCCTTCTCCAGGAACGAAGCGCCCGGCAGGAATACGTGGGCGAACTTGGCCGTTTCGTTGAGGAAAATGTCCTGCACCACCACGCATTCCATGGCCGACAGGGCCGCGGTGACGTGCTGGGTATTCGGGTCGCTCTGGGCGATGTCCTCGCCCTGGCAATACAAGCCCTTGAAACTGCCAGCCAGCGCGGACTCGAACATGTTCGGAATACGCAGGCCCGGATCGGGTTGCAGCGTGACGTTCCACGCCTGTTCGAACTGCGCGCGTACCACCTCGTTGGAGATGTGCCGGTAGCCGGGCAACTCGTGGGGGAAGGAGCCCATGTCGCAGGAACCTTGCACATTATTTTGTCCACGCAGCGGGTTCACGCCCACGCCTTCGCGGCCGATGTTGCCGGTGGCCATGGCCAGGTTGGCGATGCCCATGACAGCGGTGCTGCCCTGGCTGTGTTCGGTGACGCCGAGGCCGTAGTAGATCGCCGCGTTGCCGCCGGTGGCATACAGACGAGCGGCGGCGCGGATGTCGGCAGCGTCTACGCCGCAGATGGCGGCCAGCACTTCCGGAGAGTTTTCCGCACGGCTGACGAACTCGCTCCAGCGGGCGAAATCGTTGCCCTCGCAACGAGCGTCGATAAACGCCTGATCGAGCAGGCCTTCAGTGACGATGACGTGGGCCAGCGCGTTGAGCATCGCGACGTTGGTGCCCGGGCGCAGGGCCAAATGATATTCAGCGCGGGCATGCACCGAGTCCACCAGATCAATGCGTCGCGGATCGATGACAATCAGCCGCGCGCCTTCACGCAGGCGACGTTTGAGCTGGGAGGCGAACACCGGGTGGGCGTCGCTGGGGTTGGCGCCCATCACCAGAATCACGTCGGCCTGCATCACCGAGTCGAAACTCTGGGTGCCGGCGGACTCGCCCAGGGTTTGTTTCAGGCCATAGCCAGTCGGCGAGTGGCAGACCCGTGCACAGGTGTCGACGTTGTTGTTGCCGAACGCGGCGCGCACCAGTTTTTGCACCAGATAGGTTTCTTCGTTGGTGCAGCGGCTGGAGGTGATACCACCAATGGAGTCGCGGCCGTATTTTTGCTGGAGCCGGCGGAATTCGCTGGCGGCGTAAGTCACCGCTTCATCCCAGCTGACTTCCTGCCAAGGGTCGTTGATGTTCTGGCGGATCATCGGTTTGGTGATGCGATCCGGGTGGGTCGCATAGCCCCAGGCAAAGCGCCCTTTGACACAAGAGTGGCCGTGGTTGGCTTGTCCGTTTTTGTCGGGAACCATGCGCACCAGTTGGTCGCCTTTCATCTCGGCGCGGAACGAGCAACCCACGCCGCAATAGGCACACGTGGTGATCACGCTGCGTTCAGGCTGACCCAGTTCGACCACGCTTTTTTCCATCAGGGTCGCGGTCGGGCAGGCTTGCACGCAGGCGCCGCAGGACACGCATTCCGAGTCGAGGAAGTTATCGCCACCGGCAGCGGAGACACGGGATTCGAAGCCGCGCCCGGTAATGGTCAGGGCAAACGTGCCCTGGGTTTCTTCGCAGGCGCGCACGCAGCGGTTGCAGACGATGCACTTGCTCGGGTCGTAGTCGAAGTAGGGGTTGGACGTGTCCTTCACGTCGGCCAAATGGTTCTCGCCTTCATAGCCGTAACGCACTTCCCGCAGGCCGACCTGGCCGGCGACGGTTTGCAGCTCGCAGTTGCCGTTGGCCGAGCAGGTCAGGCAGTCCAGCGGGTGATCGGAGATGTACAACTCCATGACGTTGCGCCGCAGCGTCGCGAGTTTCGGCGTCTGGGTGTGCACGCTCATGCCTTCGCTGACCGGCGTGGTGCAGGACGCCGGGTAACCGCGCATGCCGTCGATTTCTACCAGACACATGCGGCAAGAGCCGAAGGCTTCGAGGCTGTCGGTGGCGCACAGTTTCGGAATCGTAGTGCCCATCAGCGCAGCGGCGCGCATCACCGAAGTGCCTTCGGGCACGCTGATGCTGCGGCCGTCGATGTTCAGGGTGACTTGCACCTGACTGTCGCGGGCCGGGGTGCCCAGATCGATATCGGTGTTCGGGTCGAAGAGAGTGATCATTGGTCGGCCTCCGAAGATTGCAGACCGAAGTCGGCGGGGAAGTACTTGAGGGCGCTGGCGACCGGAAAGGAAACCATGCCGCCCAAGGCGCACAGCGAACCGTATTGCAGGGTGTCGCACAGGTCCTTGAGGATGATCACCTGCTCATCGCGACCGTTCTGGTCTGGTGCGGCCAGCAGACGGTCGATCACCTCGACGCCACGGGTCGAACCGATGCGGCATGGCGTGCATTTGCCACAGGATTCCTCGGCGCAGAACTGCATGGCGAAGCGCGCCATGTGGGCCATGTCCAACGTGTCGTCAGCCACCACCACGCCACCGTGACCGAGCATCGCGCCGATGCCGGCGAACGCTTCGTAATCCAGTGGCGTGTCGAATTGCGACGGCGGCACCCATGCGCCGAGCGGGCCGCCGACTTGTGCGGCTTTCAGCGGTCGACCGCTGGCGGTGCCGCCGCCGTAGTCTTCCACCAGTTCGCGCAGGGTCAAGCCGAAGGCCCGTTCCACCAGACCGCCACGCCGAATATTGCCCGCCAGTTGAAAAGGCATCGTGCCGAGGGAACGGCCCATGCCGTAATCGCGATAGAACTGCGCACCCTTGGCCAGAATCAGCGGCACCGAAGCCAGGGTCAGCACGTTGTGCACCAGCGTCGGCAGGCCGAACAGCCCCTTCAGCGCAGGAATCGGTGGCTTGGCGCGGACGATCCCGCGTTTGCCTTCGAGCGAGTCCAGCAGCGCGGTTTCCTCACCGCAGATGTAAGCGCCGGCCCCGACACGCACTTCCATATCGAAGGCCAAGCCACTCCCGCCGACGTTGGCGCCGAGGTAACCGTTAGTCCGGGCAATCTCCAGCGCCCCATTTAACGTGGCGATGGCCTGTGGATATTCCGAACGCACATAGATGTAGCCGTAGTTGGCGCCGACGGTGATGCCGGCAATGGCCATGCCTTCGATCAGCAGGAAGGGGTCGCCTTCCATCAACATGCGGTCGGCGAAAGTGCCGGAGTCGCCTTCGTCGGCGTTGCACACGATGTACTTTTGCGCCGCCTCGGTAGCGCGCACCGTGCGCCATTTGATCCCGGCGGGGAAGGCTGCGCCCCCACGGCCACGCAGGCCTGAATCGAACACCGCAGTCGCGGTTTCATCGCCGCCAATCGTGACGGCCCTTGTTAAACCTTCGAAACCGCCGTGGGCGCGGTAGTCGTCCAGCGACAGCGGCCGGGTGATACCGGCGCGGGCGAACAACAGGCGTTGTTGAGACTTCAGATACGGCAATTCTTCCACCAGGCCCAAGGCCAGTGGGTGCGAGGACGGGGCGCCTTGCAGCGCATCGAGCACCGACGGCACATCGCTAGCGGTCAGCGGGCCGAAGCCGATACGGCCTTGCGGGGTGTCCACTTCCAGCAAGGGTTCCAGCCAGTACAGGCCGCGAGAGCTGGTGCGTTGCAACTCCAGAGGCACAACGCGTCCCCGGGCATGGGTAATAAGGGCCGCCGCAACCTCTTCGGCACCCACGGCACGGGCCAGCGAATCACGGGGCAGATAGAAAGCCGGCATCATGCGTCCTCCCGGCAAGCATCAAGCAAAGCATCCAGACGCTCAGCGCTGAGCCGCGCATGCACCCGGCCATCCAGCTCAAGCGCCGGCGAACAAGCGCAGGCACCCAGGCAATACACCGGACGCAAACTGATGCTGCCATCGGCGCTGCTGCCGTGGTCGTCCAGTTGCAGACGTTCACGCAACTGCGCGGCCAACTGCTCGGCACCACGACTCTTGCACGATTCCGCCCGGCACAGACGCAGGATATGCCGGGCCGGCGGCGCGGTGCGGAAGTCATGGTAAAAGCTGATCACGCCGCGAATCTCGGCCTGACTCTGATTGAGGGCGTGGGCAATCTCGGGGATGGCGGCATCGGGGATGTAACCGATACCGGCCTGAATCTCATGAAGGATCGGCAACAGTGCACCCGCAGAGCCCTTGTGGCGCTCCAGCACGCTGTTGACCATAGGCAATTGCAACATCTCATCAGGCATACAGCATTCCTCACGGTCACGGACAAACCTGGCGGTTGTCGGTCGTCCGAAAGTGTCGGCTGCGGCATTCACACCACGTCACGGTATCGTGGCATTGTCAGGCCGTTGGCCAGGGCACCCTGAGCGGGCATCTTGTTGTGCCCGGCGCGGTCTTTGCCGCACCTTTTATAGGGCATTGAGGGAGCTTGCCACGCTGGTATTGAATCGACTGCACCAAAGCGACGTGTTTGGTTCTTTCTACGACTACCCGTTAAGTCTAGAAGAGCACTGACCAAGGCGCGCATTGTCTGAAATGTTTTGTGGCACAAGCGCGGCCCACTCGCCCGCTACAGTAACCGTACGATGCCGTCCGACGAGATCGCAAAGGAGCACTCATGAACCGACTCATCCTGCCTGCGCTGGTCATCCTGATCGCGGCGCAATCCCCGGCCTACGCCATCAACGACACATACCGCAAACAACTGGAGCAATCCGGCTGCACCCAGGTCAGCGAAACCCAAGGCTGCGATATCCACAAGAGCAAGGCAGAAAACGCCAAGGCCGGCTTCAGCAACCCCGCCGCGGACAGCTCAAGCACCCCAACCCCCTACGTCGGGCAATGGGTGGCCAAGAACGATGCCGGCGCAACCGTCGCCACCGTCCGCATCGATGCCAAGGAACAGGTGTGGGTCAACGGCAAACCGGTCAACGCCAAGCGTACCGACGGCACGCTACAGTTTCGCCAGGGCAAAATCCTCTTCACCCTCCAGGGCGATCGAAGCCTGCAGAATCAGGACTACTGGACGGACAGCGATGCCGGGACCAAAGGACCGATACAGATTGAATAACAGGAGCGACACATGATTGATTTCAACAACAAGGGATTCTTCAAACTCAAGCAAAACGAAGAATACGCCGAACGCGTCAGCGCGCTGCTGCTGGAAGGGGAACAGGTCATCGACGCCTACAAATCCATGCGCGACGGCGTGGTGTTCACCAACAAACGCATCATCGCCGTCAACGTGCAGGGCCTCACCGGCAGCAAAAAAGACTTCACCTCGCTGCCGTATAAAAACATCGTGGCGTACTCGGTGGAAACGTCCGGCACGTTCGACCTGGATTCCGAATTGGAGATCTATTTCTCGTCACTGGGAAAAGTGAAGTTCGAATTCACCGGCAGGACATCCATGGTAGAAATCTCAAAACTGATCTCCCAACACGTCCTCTGACCCAACACGAAAAAGCCCCGAAAAACTCGGGGCCCCAACTGACTTAATACACATCCAATGTGGGAGCGAGCCTGCTCGCGAAAGCGCCAGACCAGCCACCATCAATGCTGACCCTACCGCCGCCATCAAGCAGCCCACTCCCCATTTTCCAACCACTACCCCTCAGACGAATCCGCCGCCCGCTCAGCCGCCGCCGCAGAACCCCGACCCCGCCTAAGCACCTTCACCGCATCATCAACCACCGCCTTACTCATCGCCGTCAAATAATGCGCAGCCCAGGCATGACGGTCGGTGTCCGTGGCGTACGCCGCATCTTCATTCAGCTTCTTGGCGAGAAACAGAAAGTCAGAAGCCATGGCCAATGCATCGCCTAGGGGAACGCCGCGAGTGACGTGGAAAAGCGGTTGGTCTGCGCAGTAAATGGCAGGTGTTAGGCCAATGGTTTTCAGCTCAGATTGATCGGTCATTGGCCACCTCCGAAGATGGAGAGGCGGTGGGAGAGGACGGACAGTGGGGCGTTACGCAACTGGGAGTCGTGTTGAGGGAAAAGCCAAATTTTGTACGGATTGATGCTGCGCATTATCAGACTCCTTGATATATGGAGCTGCCAGATTCGTTACCACACGAATGGGTGACAGCTGTGCGCAGGGTGGTAAACCGGGTATCAAGGAAACCGGCACGCCCGAAGGCGTCCCACGCACAGCCGCCATGACTCACGCCGCAGGCATAAAAAAAGCGCCTGATGACGTGTCTGGGGCGCTGTTGCGCCTTGAATAACTCGGGTTACCACACCCGGTCGCTGAATTGGCAGCGACGGTGGGAGGGTATCGTGCAGATCCTTTTCCTGCAACCTTCAAAGGCCTCGATCCCAAACTACCCGAGACGAAAAATGTGTTCTGTCCTTGTTTTGTTCGTTGCGCGTGTGGCAGCCGCTACGCTCGTAGTCCGCTCTCGGCCAGAAGGGGCCATTCAGGTGTGTTTGTGACACTAAATACACCGTAAGCATCAATCTGAGTTTTTCATAAGTAAGGTGGACTCCCAGTCTATTTGTTTGTTTATCCCTCCCGGACAAAAAACACCTTGAGCATTTTCATTAAAGTAGAGATCCGTAATTTCCTCTATACAGTCTAGGAATTCCTTAAGGTGTTGCGGTGTACACCAGCGCTTGTCATTTACTTGAAAAAACCAATCCAGCACTTCGGCGCCACTTGAGAGCCGATCAATTGCAAACTCATAAACTTCAGTTCGACTATCCCAAAAAGATACTTTGCCGCGCTCATAATCAAATGTTACGGCTTTTCTCGAGTTGTTAAATATTGAGCTATTTTCCTCTGGTGCCCTTGCATGGGAAAAGGCGGACCTTCTAGACAGTCTTAGTATTTCTTCTAAAATGTCTCTCTCCGAGCGTTTGCTGGATGGTGGTTCCGAATTTGTAGTGCGATTTTCAGTAGAGGGAAACTGGATTGTAGCTATTTTCTCCTCCAGATCAGGCCACCATTTGTTAAATGAGTTCTTTAGGGTTGTGTCGTCCAAACAGCTATCACCAAGTTTTTGATTGATGACCTGAATTAACTTGTAAAATTCAGTATTTGAAAATAGTGAGCATTGAAACTGTAATAGAGGGCCCTGTATGTCTGTTGGTGATACGTTAAATAGTATGGGGCAAACACTTGCTGACCCTATATTTTTTGAGATTGCACCGGCTTCAAACATTATCCACGGCGCACTGATGTTTTCAGGTGTAAGTATGAATATTCCGACTTGAGCCTGTTCTAGTTTTGTGGCTATTTCAGTGCTCCAACGCTGACCTTTTGCGATATCGTCAGGGGTGTAATAAGGCTTTGCTGCCTGCACCACACATGGGATCCACTCTCTTATTGCCTCGGCAATTTTTTTGCTTAAAGATCCTGACCAACTTATGAAAATATCCAAAATGACTTCCTATTGGAAAGTAAAAGAGTAAAGGGGGGGCGGATTTTTTTCGGTTTCAAGAGAAATAAATCTGTCCGCTTTGTTCCCGTTGTATGTGCGTATTACTTTGCTAACCTAAATACATTGGTTGATGGAAATTAGTAAAGGTAGGTATCCACTCCGTATCACCTTTTGAAAGCTTGTAGTGATAGCTGGTAGTGGAGAAAATTATTTGAACATTGTGTTTGGCTGCTAGTTGCTTTAGTTCTTTCATGTAATCGTCTAAGTCTTCATTGTGCAGTTCTTGTTGGCGCGGAGTGTCAAAGATTAAAACTCTGAACCCGTTGTTGATATTCGCAGTGAGTATAGAAAATAGCGCTGCGTGGTAAGCTAGCACTGCGCGAACTTTAGAGCTGCCTTTGAATACATTTAGTTTTTCAATGCCTAGAATAGGTTTGAAGTCAGAATCGATTTTTATATCTCGAGAGATTGTGACTGCGCGCAAGATGTCCAGCCATCTAATCATTTCTTTTGAAAGGTTCAATCTAAAATTTAATATCTCTATAGAAGGATCTCTGGTGACTAAAAAAGATTCTTCCAACGATACGTTTCGATCTCTATCGAGCTTCAGATTTAGGTGGTTTTTTTCTTGCTCATCCAATCTTAAATGTTTGCTTTTTTCTAATTCTAGATCAAAAATCTTTGAAGAGATGTTGCTGATTGCTTTAATGAACAAGTCAACTCCTTCTTTCGCTACGGCCTCTCCTCGCTCATTAGATAGCGCCTGAATGGACTGTTCGAGAATGGACTTTTCAGCACTGACGATATCAAGGCGTCTCTGGTTGGTCGCCGTCGAAATTGCCAGGTCTTTAATCTGATCTCTCAAATAAAGTAAGCTTTTTCCATAAGATTCTGAGCTCGCAAAAAACATGCCGCAATTGGGTGATGAGCAAATTTCAGATAAAGTTGTAAAAGCACTCAGCGACTCCTCGTTTAAGTTAAGTGTTTCAATCTCCGATTCGATCTCTGATTTTATAGAGGTGGAACTACTTATTTTTGACTTTAGTTCTCGCTCCTGTGAGCAAGCTTCTCTGTGTTGTGATTTCAAGTTATAAATTAATAGGTCGAAGCTGTTTAATGCTTCTGATTTTATGTCTTTTGTGTTTTTTAATTCGTTGAGATTGTTTTTTAAATTTTCAACTTCGTGTTCTATGTCAGAGATACTTTTGTTAGGGGCTACCAAGTCGTCTCGCAGTCTACTTAGCTGTCTTCTGCTTTCCACCACTGATTGGTCAAGGTATTTCACCCGCTCCTTGATTTCGATGGTTTTTTCTTTTCTATCATATGACTGTAGTGGAGCGAAGCCGGCCGCGACTCTAACCATTTCGGAAAATTGGTTTTTTATGAAAGAACTTGAAGGTGGGAAGTAATATTCGGAATAGCCTCTATCTTGATCAAGATAAAATATCGGGAGAATAGTTGAAGTGTAGGGGTGTGTTGGAGTGTTGCTATTAGTGATTAACCGTTCTTGTGAATAACCTAGCAAGGGGAGTAGAAATTTGGAGAAGTCGGACTCGCTGTAGAATCGATTAAGCTGGGAGTCGTTTTTTATTACTGATATGTCAAATTTCGATTCATAACGTCGGATAAATGTGAAGTTGTCTCCGCCGATAATTAAAGTGAGATTCGCGGAAAGACAGTGTCTTACAATGTCTTCCCGAAACTCAATCGGGTAACCAAGGCAGAAGACAATTGACTGGATGAGTGGGGTTTTACCACTACCATTATTTGCATGTAGTTGGGTGATCTCCTCTCCAAAAAATAATTTTGGAGATCCCCAGCCAGAACTGTTTTTCGGCTTGATTTCTAATGATGTTAGCTTCATTGTAACTCCAGCTCAATGTTTCGCTCTTTGCAGATATTTCTGTATGCTCTTTTTATTTTTAGTAAGCTCAGTGTGAGTGGCGTGTCGCTATTTATTACTTTGTCTATGAGTTTTTTTCCAGACTCGGTAGCTTCTAACTTTCCTGTAGATAAATCTTTTTTTATAAAGCCTGATACTTCAAGAAATGTCAGCGCCTTTACCGTTCTTATGCGCAAGTTGGCTGACCACCCAAGGCCTTGAGATGAGCCCTTAAAGCCAGCTAATGCTTGTTCAAAACATTCGCCTATCAGTTGACCTATTTCTTCTGCTTTCGGCTTTGTCCGGCCTTTGGCAAGCATGAGAATGGCCATTGCAATGAGGGGGAGATGAAACAGAGATTCGTTCTGAAAAGCGTCTCTGCGGGCGACAGGTATATTTTCCGCTTGAATATATAAAGACTCGCTACTGGCTTTTTCTAATACCTCACGTAAGTTCATATTCCTTCTCCTCTCACTAGTTCAGCGAGAACTCCTCCCAATATTTGCCCCTCTCCAATGGTTTGCATTCCGGGAGTGGAGACGGCAAAGGTCAAAAGTTTGTTAACTTCGCTGTATAGATCCAGTATGCTCAGGTTGGCATTTGCCAGTTTCCTGGCAACTTCGTTAGCTTGTTGGAGGTAGACTGTGAGTTGTAAGTTCGGTATGTTGTGTCTCGAAACTCTAAACCAAGTGTCCCAGTCACTTTTGTATTGTGCGAACTGATTTACTGTGTCGATTGAGAAATTTGATTTTGTTAATGTTCTTTGAAGTATTGATGCGCTTTTTATCGCGTTATTGTCACCTCCGGCTCTCAGGATTTCGAACGCTGTTTTGGAAATGCTCAGTAGGCCCAATATGTCTTCTAAGGCTATTGCGGAAACTTTTTCAAGCTCCAGTTCGGTCATTCCTTCTAGAATTACGCTTGAGGATTTGTTACGAACAAGGTCGACTAAGGTGTCTACTATTTTGGAGACTTCGGGAGGCGTTAAGTGAATTTCGCTGTATTTGTATATTTTTGTTGAAGCTTGTGTTATGAAGGCTTCACGTTCGTCATCAAGAATATTTTCTCTTGGGCTAAGTTTAAATGAAGAAAATGCTTTGAGAATCGAGCTATCAGATTGATGTGCGAGCTTTGGGAAGTTATTTTTTATTTCGGTGATAAGAGTTTTAGTAAGCTTGCCTTTGAATGAGCCATTTCTTAAATCGTTTTCGATGTCTAGAACGTCGTCATCGAAGTTTATGTTGGTGGAGAGCTGAACGCAGTTGCACGTAGGGCCAAAATTTTCTATATGCAGAAATAGGCGGCCGGCAAAGCTTGTTTTTAAATCGTGAGTAGTATCTTTTCTTAATCTCTTCTTTATTCCAAATATTTCTAATGGTGACCATCGCTCATTAGCTTTGCCGTTAGTTTTTACCTGCACAAAGCGGTAGCTGGAACCTGAGGGTGTGATATAGCGTACTACGTAATCGTCATGAAAATCACAGTAGATGCGATCTATATTTGAATGGTCTAAAAGTTGTAGGCTTTCTAGAGCGGCAGCTTTGAATTGTGCATAAAATCTACGCGTTGTTTCTCGCCCTACTACCTCTCTCGGTTTTATTTCTGTAATTGTCAATTTATCAATACCTCCATGTGTGCTGCGTTGCTCCAGCGCTTTGGATGTGGTGAGCTTCCTAAGTGTGGTGATTTCTATTATTTTTGTATCGCAGGTCTGCACATTTCATTAGTGCCCTTCCTTTTTTCGCTTAGAGCATCATCCAATCACGAAAAAAAGCATAGCTGTAATGGTGGCATGTAGACAGCTATTTTAAGAGGTGGTAGCACAAGTAGAGAGGAGGAAGGGGAGATGGAAGCGGATTTATGCTGGATAAGGCGTTTGGATCAGCGTCGGCCGTCTATCCGGCGTTCCCGCTTTATAAGCCGCCGGTCTTCATTCATTGAATTTCTTTCAGATACTCCTTGAGCGAGATGAGCGGCGCATCAAGCTGCTCGATCGTCTGACTATGTGCAAATTCAGCCGCCAACCTATGCAGTTCACGGCCCAGGACTGTATCAACACCACCAACAGCGTTTAGCGCTAATCTTAGGCATTCACTCACTTTCGTCCGAATCCCCTCAACATCCCCCCGCCTTACCAACAACCCAAAAACCTCCCGCTCATACTCACTCATCACCAAATCATCCCGAAGAATCGGACTCGAATCCTCCGTCTCATAAGCAAGCTTGAGGCAGAACAGAGCAACAGTTTCCAGCAGCAGTTCCATGGGGTGAATCCTTGAGAAGGGTCGTACCGGTCGAGGAGGCGAGAAATCAAAGCATCGCCAGCAAGCCGGCTCCTACAGGTCGGCGTTGTGTCAGGCACTTTTTGGCAGACGAAAAAAAAGGCCTTGCTAAGCAAGACCTTTCTTAATTTTGGTGCCCCGAGGGAGACTCGAACTCCCACTCCTTTCGAAAACGGATTTTGAATCCGCCGCGTCTACCAATTCCGCCATCAGGGCTCAATGGCGGCGAAGTATAGAGATGAGATTACCGTCGGTCAATCAGGTACATAGAGAATTTTCACTATTTCGGCTAGACTTCCGGCCCCTGCTAGACGAACCCCATCATGCGCGTTGCTGACTTTACTTTCGAACTCCCAGATTCGCTGATCGCCCGCCACCCTTTGGCCGAGCGTCGCAACAGTCGCCTGTTGACCCTTGATGGGGTCAGCGGCGCCCTGGCACACCGTCAATTCACCGATTTGCTCGAGCATTTGCGCCCGGGCGATTTGATGGTGTTCAACAATACCCGGGTGATTCCGGCGCGGCTGTTTGGCCAGAAGGCTTCCGGCGGCAAGCTGGAAATCCTGGTCGAGCGGGTGCTCGACAGTCATCGCGTGCTGGCCCATGTGCGTTCCAGCAAGTCGCCGAAACCGGGTTCCAAGATCCTGATTGATGGCGGTGGCGAGGCCGAGATGCTGGCGCGTCACGATGCGTTGTTCGAGTTGGGGTTTGCCGAAGAAGTGTTGCCGCTGCTCGACCGCGTCGGGCACATGCCGCTGCCACCTTATATAGACCGCCCGGACGAAGGCTCGGACCGCGAGCGTTATCAGACCGTGTACGCCGAGCGTTTGGGTGCCGTGGCGGCGCCGACGGCGGGGCTGCATTTCGATCAGCCGCTGATGGAGGCGATTGCCGCCAAGGGCATCGAGACCGCGTTCGTGACGCTGCACGTCGGTGCCGGTACGTTCCAGCCAGTACGCGTCGAGAAGATCGAAGACCACCACATGCACAGCGAATGGCTGGAAGTCGGCCAGGACGTGGTGGATGCGGTTGCCGCTTGCCGCGCTCGCGGTGGTCGCGTGGTGGCGGTGGGGACCACCAGCGTGCGTTCGCTGGAAAGTGCTGCGCGCGATGGCGTGCTCAAGCCGTTCAGTGGCGACACCGACATTTTCATCTACCCGGGCCGACCGTTTCATGTGGTCGATGCCCTGGTCACCAACTTCCATTTGCCTGAATCCACGCTGTTGATGCTGGTTTCGGCGTTCGCCGGTTATCCCGAAGCCATGGCTGCTTATAAAGCGGCCGTCGAGCATGGATACCGCTTTTTCAGCTACGGTGATGCGATGTTTATCACCCGTAATCCCGCACCACGTGGCCCTGAGGACAAAGAATGAGTCGCCAAAGTCGTATGTCGTTTGAGTTGCTTGCTACTGACGGCAAGGCTCGTCGCGGTCGTTTGACCTTTCCACGCGGCACCGTAGAAACCCCGGCGTTCATGCCGGTGGGCACCTACGGCACCGTCAAGGGCATGTTGCCGCGGGATATCACCGCCACTGGCGCGGAAATCATTCTGGGCAACACCTTCCACTTGTGGCTGCGTCCTGGCACCGAAGTGATCAAGAAGCACGGCGACCTGCACGATTTCATGCAGTGGAAAGGCCCGATTCTGACCGACTCCGGTGGTTTCCAGGTGTTCAGCCTGGGCGCCATGCGCAAGATCAAGGAGGAGGGCGTGACCTTCGCCTCCCCGGTGGATGGCGCAAAAGTGTTCATGGGGCCGGAAGAATCGATGCAGGTCCAGCGTGACCTGGGCTCGGACATCGTGATGATTTTCGACGAATGCACCCCGTACCCGGCTGACGAAGACGTCGCTCGCGTGTCGATGGAGCTGTCGTTGCGTTGGGCCAAGCGCTCGAAAGAAGCGCATGGCGACAATACAGCGGCGCTGTTCGGTATCGTTCAGGGCGGCATGCACCAGGACCTGCGCATGCGCTCCCTGGAAGGCCTCGACCAGATCGGCTTTGATGGCCTGGCCATTGGCGGTCTGTCGGTGGGCGAGCCCAAGCACGAAATGATCAAGGTGCTGGATTACCTGCCGGGCCAGATGCCGGCTGACAAACCTCGTTACCTTATGGGCGTTGGCAAACCGGAAGATCTGGTTGAGGGTGTGCGCCGCGGTGTGGACATGTTCGATTGCGTGATGCCAACCCGTAATGCCCGCAATGGGCATCTGTTCATTGATACCGGCGTGCTGAAGATCCGTAACGCGTTCCATCGCCATGATGATTCGCCGCTCGATCCGACCTGCGATTGCTATACCTGCCAGAACTTCTCCCGTGCTTATCTGCATCACCTGGACAAGTGCGGCGAAATGCTGGGGAGCATGCTCAATACCATCCATAACTTGCGTCATTATCAAGTGCTTATGGCTGGTTTGCGCGAGGCTATTCAACAGGGTACATTGGCCGCCTTTGTCGATGCCTTCTACGCCAAACGCGGGTTACCTGTTCCGCCTTTGGACTGAGTTTTCTGACCCCAAGATTCAACATTTGCAACTGGAGTGCTAAATGAGCTTTTTTATCTCTAATGCCATGGCTGACGCTGCTGCACCTGCGGCAGGCCCAATGGGCGGCGGCTTTGAGTGGATTTTCCTGGTCGGTTTCCTGGTCATCTTCTACCTGATGATCTGGCGTCCACAGGCCAAGCGCGCCAAAGAACAGAAGAACCTGCTGAGCAGCCTGCAGAAAGGCGACGAAGTTGTGACCACCGGTGGTATCGCCGGCAAGATCACTAAAGTGGCAGACGATTTCGTTGTTCTGGAAGTTTCCGACACTGTCGAAATGAAGTTCCAGAAAGGCGCCATTGCCGCGACGCTGCCAAAAGGCACGCTGAAAGCGATCTAAGTTTCAACTTCATATTCAATCGACGGGGCGCGCAAGGCGCCCCGCGTCATAAACGGGCGGCGTGATGCTGAACAAATACCCTCTGTGGAAATACATTCTGATCCTGGCGGTGCTGGCGGTCGGTCTGATTTATTCCGCTCCCAATCTATATCCTGATGACCCGGCCATTCAGGTCAGCGGTGCAAGTACTGCGCTGCTCGTCAATCAGGCTGATCTGGATCGTGTGAGCACTGCGCTCAAGGAATCCGGGATCAACGTCAAGGCTGCAACCCTGGCTGCGAACGGCAAGGGTGGTCTGATTCGCCTGACCAAGGCTGAAGATCAGTTGCCTGCCAAAGACGTCGTGCGCAAGGCGTTGGGTGATGACTACGTCGTTGCACTGAACCTGGCACAAACCACGCCGCAATGGTTGCGCAGCCTGGGCGCGCACCCGATGAAGCTGGGTCTGGACTTGTCCGGTGGTGTGCACTTCCTGCTGGAAGTGGACATGGACAAAGCAATCGACGCACGTTTGAAAGTGTACGAAGGCGACGTCAAGAGCCTGTTGCGTAAAGAAAAACTGCGCTATCGCAGCCTGCCGCAACTCAACGGTGCCATTCAGCTGGGCTTCACTGATGAAGCAACCCGCGAAGAGGCCCGTGCGCTGGTCCGCAAGAACTTCAACGATTTCGACATTGTTCCGGCCGACCTCAATGGTCAACCGGTGCTGCGTCTGGCGATGACCCCGGCCAAGCTGGCGGAAATCCGTGAATACTCCATCAAGCAGAACTTGACCACGGTACGTAACCGCGTCAACGAGCTGGGTGTTGCCGAACCGATCGTTCAGCGTCAGGGCGCCAACCGCATCGTGGTTGAGCTGCCGGGCGTCCAGGACACCGCAGAAGCCAAGCGTATCCTCGGCAAGACGGCCAACCTTGAGTTCCGTCTGGCTGCTGAGCCGGGTGCTTCGAAAGCTACCTCCGAAACCTTCGAGTTCCGTGAAGGCAAGCGTCCGCCGGCACAGATCGAGCGTGGCCTGATCATCACCGGTGACCAGGTGACTGACGCCAAGGCTGGCTTCGGCGAGCACGGCACGCCAGAAGTGAACATCCGTCTGGATGGTCACGGTGGCGAGCTGATGAGTCGTGCGACTCGCAGCAACGTCGGTCGCAGCATGGCGGTGATCTTCATCGAACAGCGTCCGGTGACCACTTACGTCAAGCAAATGGTTAACGGCGTCGAGAAAGACGTGCCAGTCCAGACGTTCAAGGAAGAGAAGAAGATCATCAGCCTGGCGACCATCCAGTCGCCGCTGGGTGCTCAGTTCCGCATCACTGGCCTGAACGGCCAGGGCGAATCTTCCGAGCTGGCGCTGCTGCTGCGTGCCGGTGGTCTGGCTGCACCGATGTACTTCGCTGAAGAGCGCACCATTGGTCCAAGCCTGGGTGCCGACAACATCACCAAAGGTATTGATGCATCGCTGTGGGGCATGCTGTTTGTCTCGCTGTTCATCATGGTCATCTACCGCTTCTTTGGCCTCATCGCCACCGTCGCTCTGGCGGTGAACATGGTGCTGCTGCTGGCCTTGATGTCGCTGCTGGGTGCAACGCTGACCCTGCCGGGTATCGCCGGTATCGTATTGACCATGGGTATGGCGGTCGACGCCAACGTACTGATCTTCTCGCGGATCCGTGAAGAGATCGCGGCGGGCATGACCGTACAACGGGCAATCAACGAAGGCTTCGGCCGGGCATTCACCGCGATTCTCGACGCCAACCTGACAACCTTGTTGGTCGGCGGGATTCTCTTTGCGATGGGCACGGGCCCGGTCAAAGGCTTCGCAGTGACCATGTCCCTCGGGATCTTTACCTCGATGTTCACGGCCATCATGGTGACCCGCGCGATGGTCAACCTGATCTTCGGCGGTCGTGACTTCAAGAAGTTGTGGATTTAAGGGGCTGCCATGTTACGTACAATCAACTTCATGGGCGTTCGCAACTTTGCGTTCGGCGTCACATTGTTCCTTACGGCGCTGGCCATTTTCAGTGTCTTCCATAAGGGCATGAACTGGGGCCTGGACTTCACCGGCGGTACGCTCATTGAGCTGACCTACGAGCGTCCAGCTGACGTCACCAAGGTGCGTGAGCAACTGGTGACATCGGGTTATCACGAAGCCATCGTGCAAAGCTTCGGTGCAACTACCGACTTGCTGGTGCGTATGCCGGGTGAAGATCCGCAACTGGGTCACCAGGTGGCAGAAGCGCTGCTGAAAGTCGGCGGCGACAACCCGGCGACGGTCAAACGCGTCGAGTTCGTCGGCCCGCAGGTGGGTGAAGAGCTGCGCGACCAGGGCGGCCTCGGCATGCTGATGGCGCTGGGCGGCATCCTGATCTACCTGGCGTTCCGCTTTCAGTGGAAGTTTGCGGTCGGTGCGATTGTTTCGTTGATCCACGACGTGATCGTGACCATCGGTATCCTGTCGTTCTTCCAGATCACCTTCGATCTGACGGTGCTGGCGGCGGTACTGGCGATCATCGGTTACTCGCTCAACGACACCATCGTGGTATTCGACCGGGTTCGTGAGAACTTCCGGGTACTGCGCAAGGCCAGTCTGATCGAGAACATCAACATCTCGACCACGCAAACCCTGCTGCGGACCATGGCGACTTCGATCTCCACGTTGCTGGCGATTGCGGCTCTGCTGTTCTTCGGCGGTGACAACCTGTTCGGCTTCTCCATTGCGCTGTTCGTCGGTGTTCTGGCGGGTACTTACTCGTCGATCTACATCGCGAACGTGGTGCTGATCTGGCTGAACCTGAGCACTGAAGACCTGATTCCACCGGCCAATACCGAGAAGGAAGTCGACGACCGTCCATAACGGCCATCGCATTTCCCGGTAGTTAGCCCAAAAAGGCGCGAGTTGAACTCGCGCCTTTTTTTGTGCTCCAAGGCTGGGAGAAGCGCGGGTTTGTCCCGCATGTGATGGTCAGGAGGTTCATGTGAACAAGTCGATGCTGGTTGGTGCGGTATTGGGTGCTGTCGGTGTGACTGCCGGGGGTGCTGTTGCCACCTACAGCTTGGTTAAAAGCGGCCCTGAGTTTGCGCAAGTACTCGCCGTTGAGCCGGTCAAGACTCAGATCAAGACGCCACGTGAAGTTTGCAAGGATGTCGCAGTGACTCGGCAAGCGCCGGTCAAAGATCAGCATCAGATCGCCGGTACCGTAGTGGGTGCGTTGGCGGGTGGTCTGTTGGGTAACCAGATCGGCGGCGGCACCGGCAAGAAGATTGCTACGGTCGCAGGCGCTGTCGGCGGTGGTTATGCAGGCAACAAGGTTCAGGAAGGCATGCAGGAGCGTGATACCTACACCACGACTCAAACTCGCTGCAACACCGTGAATGACATCAGCGACAAGGTTGTGGGCTACGATGTTCGGTATTCGCTGGATGGCAAGGAAGGCAAGGTGCGGATGGATCGTGATCCGGGTAACCAGATTCCGGTCGACAAGGAAGGCAAGCTGATCCTGTCGCAGAACGAAGAGAATCGCTGAATACTCAGGTTACAGATTGGAAAAGAAGCACCCTTCGGGGTGCTTTTTTTGTGCCCGGAATACGACGGCGGGAACACCGTAAACCTGTAGGAGCCTGGCTTGCCCGCGATAGCGATTTCACCTGCACCATTCATGGTGATTGGCACACCGCCATCGCGGGCAAGCCCGGCTCCTACAGGGGGTGGGGGGAATGCACAAATCGCAGGCATAAAAAAAGCACCCCGAAGGGTGCTTTTTTGTCGCTGGAAGCTTAGCGCTTCAGCGAGGCTGGCAGGTGCGGCTGGATGGCCGTCAGTACTGCTTTGAAGCACTTGGTGTTACCGGCAACGACGTGGCCTTTTTCAAGGAATTCGTGACCGCCGGTGAAGTCGCTGATCAAGCCGCCAGCTTCTTGAATCAGCAGGGCACCTGCAGCCATGTCCCACTCAGACAGGCCTGACTCCCAGAACGCGTCGAAACGACCGGCAGCCACGTAGGCCAGGTCCAGGCTCGCCGAACCAGCGCGGCGGATGCCAGCGGTCTGGCCAACCAGGGCGCGGAACATGCCCAGGTAGTTCTCGAGGTTGTCCATCTGGTCGTCACGGAACGGGAAGCCGGTACCCAGCAGGGCGCCTTCCAGGCTGGTGCGGCCGCTGACGCGCAGGCGGCGACCGTTCAGTTGAGCGCCGCGACCACGGCTGGCGGTGAATTCTTCCTGGCGAACCGGGTCCAGAACAACAGCGTGTTCCAGGCGACCGCGGTATTTGCAGGCGATGCTGACAGCGAAGTGAGGAATGCCGCGCAGGAAGTTGGTGGTGCCGTCCAGCGGATCGATGATCCACAGGTATTCTTCGCCTTCGATGCCGTTGCCGGCGTGCAGGCCGGTTTCTTCACCCAGGATCGAGTGGTTTGGGTAGGCCTTGCGCAGCGCATCGATGATTTTCTGTTCGGCGGCGCGATCCACCTCGGATACATAATCCTTGGCGTCTTTTTCGTCGACCTTGATGGTATCCAGGCGCTCGATGGAGCGGAAAATCAATTCACTGGCGCTGCGGGCGGCGCGCAGCGCGATATTCAGCATGGGCTGCATGGATGTGTCACCTAAGGTTGTTAAAGAAAGCCGGGCATTCTATCAGAACTTTTCTACAGGTGAAGGTTGGTGTTCGCTTTCATAGCTTAACGGTAGTAGGAACTGTAAGATTCGGCTCCCTATTTCTGTGTTCGAGAACGCCTCCCGTGTTGCATAACATTCGTGTCGTCCTGGTCAATACCAGCCATCCCGGCAACATCGGCGGGGCTGCGCGTGCCATGAAGAACATGGGCTTGTCGCGGCTGGTGCTGGTCGAACCCCGGTTATTCCCGCATCACGAAGCCGACGCTCGTGCGTCCGGTGCCGGGGATATCCTTGAAAACGCGCAAGTCGTCGCCACCTTGGAAGATGCCTTGGTCGGTTGCAATCTGGTGCTCGGTACCAGCGCGCGTGATCGTCGCATCCCCTGGCCGTTGCTCGACCCCCGCGAATGCGGTGTGAAAGTGGTGGAGGAGGCGGGGCAGGGTGCCGAGATCGCTTTGGTGTTCGGTCGTGAAGACTCCGGCCTGACCAATGAAGAGCTGCAGCGATGTCATTATCACGTGCATATCCCCTCAGACCCTGAGTTCAGTTCGCTGAACCTGGGGGCGGCGGTGCAGGTGTTGAGCTATGAAGTGCGCATGTCCTGGCTCGCGGCCCAAGGGCAGCCGAGCAAGGTCGAGAAGGAAGAAGTCGCGTCCACCAAAAGTGGTGAGCTGGCGACCATGGATGAGCTGGAGCGATTCTATGAGCACCTGGAACAAACCCTGGTGGCCATCGAATTCCTCGATCCGGAAAAACCGCGGCACTTGATGGCGCGCCTGCGCCGGTTGTACGGACGTAGCTCGGTCAGCCGGGCGGAAATGAATATATTGCGTGGCATCCTCACGGAAACCCAGAAAGCGGCCCGTGGCGAGCTTCTAAAGCGGAAGGATTAAAAATGTTCGAGCGTTTGCGTGAAGATATCCAAAGCGTTTTCCATCGTGATCCGGCAGCGCGCAACGCCTTTGAAGTTCTGACGTGCTACCCCGGCATGCACGCCATCTGGATCCATCGTTTGTCCGCGATGCTGTGGCGCGTGGAACTGAAGTGGCTGGCGCGGCTGGTATCGAACTTCGGTCGCTGGTTGACCGGGATCGAGATCCATCCGGGCGCCAAGGTAGGTCGTCGCTTCTTTATTGATCACGGGATGGGCATCGTTATTGGTGAAACCGCCGAGATCGGCGATGACGTCACTATTTATCAGGGCGTGACCCTGGGCGGCACTAGCTGGAACAAGGGCAAGCGTCACCCGACCTTGGGTGATGGCGTCGTAGTCGGGGCGGGCGCGAAGGTGTTAGGTCCGTTCACTGTCGGTGCCGGGGCCAAGGTGGGTTCCAATGCTGTCGTGACCAAGGAAGTGCCGCCGGGTGCCACTGTGGTGGGTATTCCGGGGCGAATCATCGTCAAGTCTGATGTCGAGCAAGATGCCAAGCGCAAGGCGATGGCCGAGAAGATTGGTTTTGATGCCTACGGCCTCAGCGAAGACATGCCTGACCCGGTGGCGCGTGCCATTGGTCAGCTGCTCGATCACCTGCAGGCGGTCGATGGTCGTCTGGAAGGCATGTGCGGGGCGCTGAAGGATCTGGGCAGTAATTATTGTGCGAAAGATCTGCCTGAGTTGCGTGAAGAAGACTTTGCGTGTGTGAAGGACAAGGATCAGAGTCAGGCCAGCTGAACCGAGTCGACTTCATCGCGGGCAAGCCCGCTCCCACAAGGTCTCGGGTGAAGCACCGGTGGTGTGAGCGCCGAAAATCCCTGTGGGAGCGGGCTTGCCCGCGATGAAGTCGACTCGGTACCACTGGCTGTTTGTGGCCAGTCTTTGCTATGATGCTGCCGCTCTTTTGCGGGTAAACCTGACTAAAGTACTAGGTCTTATAGTTGACTTAAATACTCGGGAATTGCATACTCGCCCCATTCCGAACTCCGTGGTAATTGTCCATGCGACTGACTACAAAAGGCCGATACGCCGTGACCGCCATGCTCGATCTGGCGTTGCATGCGCAGCACGGGCCGGTGTCCCTGGCCGATATCTCCGAGCGCCAAGGCATCTCCCTGTCCTACCTCGAACAGCTTTTCGCCAAATTGCGCCGCAGCAATCTGGTCTCCAGCGTCCGTGGTCCGGGTGGCGGCTACCAGCTGTCCCGCGACATGCAGGGCATCCAGGTCGCCCAGGTGATCGATGCGGTGAACGAATCGGTCGATGCAACCAAATGCCAGGGCCAAGGCGATTGCCATTCAGGCGATACCTGCCTGACTCACCACTTGTGGTGCGACCTGAGCCTGCAGATTCACGAATTTCTGAGCGGTATCAGCTTGGCTGACCTTGTGACTCGCCGTGAGGTACAAGATATAGCCCAGCGTCAGGACCAGCGCCGTTGCAACAGCAAGGCGCCACGCCTGGACAAGATTGAAGCGTCCGCCGTCGAATGACAGCCAAAGAGCTAACGGCACGCCAGCCAGCCTGATTTAGGAGATTTTCCATGAAATTGCCGATTTACCTTGATTACTCTGCGACCACCCCGGTTGATCCGCGTGTTGCGCAAAAGATGAGTGAATGCCTGCTGGTCGACGGAAACTTCGGTAACCCGGCGTCCCGTTCCCACGTGTTTGGCTGGAAAGCTGAAGAGTCCGTCGAAAACGCCCGTCGTCAGGTCGCAGACCTGGTCAACGCCGATCCGCGTGAAATCGTCTGGACCTCCGGTGCCACCGAATCCGACAACCTGGCAATCAAGGGTGCGGCGCATTTCTATGCCACCAAAGGCAAGCACCTGATCACCACCAAGATTGAGCACAAGGCTGTCCTCGACACCATGCGCCAACTGGAGCGTGAAGGCTTCGAAGTCACCTACATCGAGCCGCGCACCGACGGTCTGGTCACTCCAGAGATGATCGAAGCAGAGCTGCGTGACGACACCATCCTGGTTTCGGTCATGCACGTGAACAACGAAATCGGCACCATCAACGACATCGCAGCCATCGGCGAACTGACCCGTTCCAAGGGCATCCTGTTCCACGTCGACGCCGCTCAGTCCACCGGCAAGGTCGACATCGACCTGTCGAAACTGAAAGTTGACATGATGTCGTTCTCGGCCCACAAAACCTATGGCCCTAAAGGCATCGGCGCACTGTACGTCAGCCGCAAGCCGCGTGTTCGCATCGAAGCGACCATGCACGGCGGCGGTCACGAACGTGGCATGCGTTCCGGTACCCTGGCGACTCACCAGATCGTCGGCATGGGTGAAGCTTTCCGCGTGGCCAAAGAAGACATGGCTGCCGAAAACGTACGCATCAAAGCCCTGAGCGACCGCTTCTTCAAGCAGGTCGAAGGCCTGGAAGAGCTGTACATCAACGGCAGCATGACCGCCCGTGTACCGCACAACCTGAACCTGAGCTTCAACTACGTTGAAGGTGAGTCGCTGATCATGGCGCTCAAGGATCTGGCGGTATCGTCCGGCTCGGCTTGCACCTCCGCTTCGCTGGAGCCTTCGTACGTACTGCGCGCCCTGGGCCGCAACGACGAACTGGCACACAGCTCGATTCGCTTCACCTTCGGCCGTTTCACCACCGAAGAAGAAATCGATTACGCCGCGCAGAAAGTCTGCGAGGCCGTTACCAAGCTGCGCACTTTGTCGCCGCTGTGGGACATGTACAAAGACGGTGTCGACATTTCGAAAATCGAGTGGGCGGCACACTGATTTCAAGTCGCCGCGAACCGGCCCTGTAAAACCAAGGTTTGCAGGGCTTTAAGAGCGACTCTCTGATGAGTGAGGATTAAGCATCATGGCTTACAGCGAAAAGGTCATCGACCACTACGAAAACCCGCGCAACGTCGGCAAGATGGACGCGGAAGACCCGGATGTCGGCACCGGCATGGTCGGCGCTCCGGCGTGCGGCGACGTCATGCGTCTGCAAATCAAGGTTAACGAGCAAGGCATCATCGAAGACGCCAAGTTCAAGACCTACGGCTGCGGTTCGGCTATCGCTTCCAGCTCCCTCGCCACCGAGTGGATGAAGGGCAAGACCCTGGACGAAGCAGAAACCATCAAAAACACCCAGCTGGCTGAAGAACTGGCCCTGCCGCCAGTGAAAATTCACTGCTCCGTACTCGCTGAAGACGCTATCAAAGCGGCCGTTCGCGACTACAAGCAGAAGAAAGGCTTGATCTGACTTTCAGGTTTTGGCGACGAGTAAGGAGTCACCGATGGCTATCAGCATGACAGAAGCGGCTGCTCGACACGTGCGGCGCTCCCTCGACGGGCGCGGCAAAGGTGAAGGGATTCGTCTGGGTGTTCGCACCACGGGCTGTTCCGGCCTTGCCTACGTGCTGGAGTTTGTCGACGAGGTGGTTGCAGAGGATCAGGTGTTCGAAAGTCACGGTGAAAAAGTGATTATCGACCCGAAAAGCCTGGCCTACCTGGACGGCACCGAGCTCGATTTCGTCAAGGAAGGGTTGAACGAAGGCTTCAAGTTCAACAACCCCAACGTGCGCGGTGAATGTGGCTGCGGCGAAAGCTTCAATATCTGAGGCTTGTCGTGGGTACTCCTTGTCATTTCGCTTTATTTGAGCTGCAGCCGGGTTTCAATCTGGATCTCGATCAGCTGGCTACGCGCTACCGTGAGTTGGCGCGCAGTGTTCATCCGGACCGCTTTGCTGATGCTTCCGAGCGTGAGCAGCGGTTGGCGCTGGAGCAATCCGCGAGCCTCAACGAGGCCTACCAGACGCTCAAAAGTCCTCCCAAGCGTGCGCGTTACTTGCTCGCCTTGAATGGGGGTGAGCTGCCGCTGGAGGTCACGGTGCATGATCCGGAGTTTCTTCTGCAGCAGATGGAGTTGCGTGAAGAGCTCGAAGACCTGCAAGACAGTGCCGATCTGGCCGGTGTTGCAGCGTTCAAGCGTCGCCTGAAAACTGCTCAGGATGTACTGAATCAAAGCTTCGCGGCTTGCTGGAATGATGCGGCGCAACGTGAACAGGCCGAACGCCTGATGCGACGCATGCAGTTCCTCGACAAGCTCACCTACGAAGTGCGCCAGTTAGAAGAGCGCCTCGACGATTAACCCAGTGCCGCTCCGGTCGCACGCCTGATATACAGATAAGTCCTGATACCAATGGCCCTACTGCAGATCGCCGAACCCGGCCAAAGTCCTCAACCGCACCAGCGTCGTCTGGCTGTGGGGATCGACTTGGGCACTACCAATTCGCTGGTCGCTGCATTGCGCAGTGGTCTTTCCGAGCCTCTGGCCGACGCTGACGGGCAGGTCATCCTGCCGTCTGCGGTGCGCTATCACGCCGATCGCGTTGAAGTCGGTGAGTCCGCCAAGCTCGCCGCCGCTACCGATCCTTTGAACACTGTGCTGTCGGTCAAGCGCTTGATGGGTCGTGGTCTGTCCGACGTCAAGCAATTGGGCGATCAATTGCCGTACCGCTTTGTCGGCGGTGAGTCGCACATGCCGTTCATCGACACCATTCAGGGGCCGAAAAGCCCGGTCGAAGTCTCGGCCGACATCCTGAAGGTATTGCGCCAGCGCGCCGAAGCGACGTTGGGCGGTGAACTGGTCGGCGCAGTGATCACTGTTCCGGCTTATTTCGATGATGCCCAGCGTCAAGCCACCAAGGATGCGGCCAAGCTGGCTGGCCTGAACGTGCTGCGTTTACTCAATGAGCCAACCGCCGCCGCAGTGGCTTACGGTCTGGACCAGCATGCTGAAGGCCTGGTCGCTATTTACGACCTGGGTGGCGGTACTTTCGATATTTCGATTCTGCGCCTGACGGGTGGTGTGTTCGAAGTGCTGGCTACCGGCGGCGATAGCGCGCTGGGTGGCGATGACTTCGACCATGCAATCGCGGGCTGGATCATCAAGGGCGCCGGTTTGTCGGCTGACCTCGATCCGGGTGTGCAGCGTCATCTGCTGCAAACGGCCTGTGCCGCCAAAGAAGCGCTAACCACGGCCTCGTCCGTCGAAGTGGCTCATGGCGGCTGGAAAGCCGAACTGACCCGCGAAGCCTTTGATGCGCTGATCGAGCCGATGGTCGCTCGCAGCCTGAAAGCCTGCCGCCGCGCGGTGCGTGATTCCGGTGTCGAGCTGGAAGAAGTGCATGCGGTGGTCATGGTTGGTGGCTCGACGCGCGTGCCTCGCGTTCGCGAAGCGGTCGCTGAAGCGTTTGGTCGCGAACCGCTGACTGAAATCGATCCGGATCAAGTGGTGGCCATTGGTGCCGCGATCCAGGCCGATACGCTGGCCGGCAACAAGCGCGACGGCGATGAGCTGTTGCTGCTTGACGTGATTCCGTTGTCCCTGGGGTTGGAAACCATGGGCGGCCTGATGGAGAAGGTGATTCCACGCAACACCACCATTCCCGTCGCGCGTGCCCAGGATTTCACCACCTACAAAGATGGCCAGTCGGCCATGGCGATCCACGTGTTGCAGGGCGAGCGCGAGCTGATCAGCGACTGCCGCTCCCTGGCGCGCTTTGAGCTGCGCGGCATTCCGGCGATGGTGGCCGGCGCGGCGAAGATTCGCGTGACCTTCCAGGTCGATGCCGACGGCCTGCTTAGCGTCTCGGCCCGTGAGTTGGGTTCGGGCGTGGAGGCCAGCATTCAGGTCAAGCCGTCCTACGGCCTGACCGACGGCGAAATTGCCAAGATGCTCAAGGATTCGTTCCAGCATGCCAACGACGACAAGGTCGCCCGCGTATTGCGTGAGCAGCAGGTCGATGCCCAGCGCCTGATCGAAGCGGTGCAGGGCGCTTTGGACGCTGACGGCGAACGCCTGCTCGATGCCGAAGAGCGCATGGTTATCGAGATGCAGATGCAGGAACTGACCGAACTGATGAAAGGTACCGATGGTTACGCCATCGAGCAGCAGACCAAGCGTCTGTCGCAAGTGACCGACGCCTTTGCTGCCCGCCGCCTGGACTCGACGGTGAAAGCCGCGCTGGCGGGGCGCAACCTGAATGAGATTGAGGAATAACGATGCCGCAGGTCATTTTTCTGCCACACGAGAAGTTCTGCCCGGAAGGCATGGTTGTTGAGGCTGAGCCCGGTACATCGATCCTCGAACTGGCTCATGAACACCATATCGAGATGGAAAGTGCCTGTGGCGGCGTCTGCGCCTGCACCACTTGTCATTGCCTGATTCGTGAAGGCTTTGACTCGTTGGAAGAGGCTGATGAGCTGGAAGAAGACTATCTTGATAAGGCTTGGGGGCTGGAAGCTCAGTCCCGCCTGGCGTGTCAGGCCAAAGTCGGGACGGAAGACCTGACCGTCGAAATTCCGAAATATTCGCTCAACCATGCGGCTGAAGCGCCGCACTGATTCAAGGAAGCGACATGAGTCTGAAATGGGTTGATGTGCTTGAAATCGCGATCCAGCTGGCTGAGTCCAGGCCGGAAGTGGATCCGCGTTATGTGAACTTCGTCGATCTGCACCAATGGGTGCTGGCATTGCCGGAGTTCAGTGATGATCCGACCCGCGGTGGCGAGAAGGTGCTTGAAGCCATTCAGGCCGCCTGGATCGAAGAAGCAGACTGAGTCTGCGCCGTACGCAGTTAGGCAATACCAAAGAACCCGCGTATAATTCGCGGGTTTAATTTTTCGCAAATTACCGTTTCTGGAGTTACACCATGGCTGTTCAACGTACTTTCTCCATCATCAAGCCTGACGCTGTTGCAAAAAACGTCATCGGCGAGATCACCACTCGTTTCGAAAAAGCAGGCCTGCGCGTTGTAGCTTCGAAACTGAAGCAACTGTCCAAAGCTGAAGCTGAAGGCTTCTACGCTGAGCACAGCGCTCGTGGTTTCTTCGGCGACCTGGTTGCTTTCATGATCTCCGGTCCGGTTGTTGTTCAGGTTCTGGAAGGCGAAAACGCTATCGCTCTGAACCGTGAGCTGATGGGCGCTACCAACCCTAAAGAAGCTGCTGCCGGCACCATCCGCGCTGACTTCGCTGATTCCATCGACGCCAACGCTGTGCACGGTTCGGACTCCGAAGCCGCTGCTGCTCGCGAAATCTCGTACTTCTTCGCAGCTACTGAAGTAACCACTCGCTAAGCATTGGCTTAAGAGTGAAGGTGAATCCATGACTACATCGACTGTAAAAACCAACCTGCTGGGTCTGACTCAGCAGGAAATGGAAAAATTCTTCGACTCAATCGGGGAGAAGCGTTTCCGTGCCGGTCAGGTAATGAAATGGATTCACCACCTTGGCGTCGATGATTTCGACGCCATGACGAACGTCAGCAAGGCCTTGCGCGACAAGCTCAAGGCTATTGCCGAAGTTCGCGGCCCTGAAGTGGTCAGCGAGGACATTTCCACCGACGGCACCCGTAAGTGGGTGGTGCGCGTGGCGTCCGGCAGCTGCGTCGAGACCGTCTACATTCCCCAGGGCAAACGCGGCACTTTGTGCGTTTCGTCCCAGGCAGGCTGTGCCCTGGATTGCAGTTTCTGCTCCACCGGCAAGCAAGGTTTCAACAGCAACCTCACCGCCGCCGAAGTCATCGGCCAGGTGTGGATTGCCAATAAATCGTTCGGCAGCATCCCGGCAACCGCCGACCGTGCCATCACCAACGTGGTGATGATGGGCATGGGTGAGCCGCTGCTGAACTTCGACAACGTCGTTGCAGCCATGCATCTGATGATGGACGACCTGGGTTACGGCATTTCCAAGCGCCGTGTGACCCTGTCGACCTCCGGCGTGGTGCCGATGATCGATGAGCTGTCCAAGCACATCGACGTCTCCCTGGCGTTGTCCCTGCACGCACCGAATGACGCATTGCGTAACCAATTGGTGCCGATCAACAAGAAATATCCGCTTAAGATGCTGCTCGAGTCGTGCCAGCGCTACATGTCGTCCCTGGGCGAAAAACGTGTGCTGACCATTGAGTACACCTTGCTCAAGGACATCAACGACAAGGTTGAACATGCCGTTGAGATGATCGAGTTGCTCAAGAACATCCCGTGCAAGATCAACCTGATTCCGTTTAACCCGTTCCCGCATTCCGGTTACGAGCGCCCGAGCAACAACGCGATTCGCCGGTTTCAGGATCAGCTTCACCATGCAGGCTTCAATGTCACCGTACGCACCACCCGCGGTGAAGACATCGATGCCGCGTGTGGCCAATTGGTAGGGCAGGTGCTGGATCGCACCCGTCGCAGCGAGCGTTATATCGCCGTGCGTGAATTGAGCGCAGAAAACGATATGGCGCAGAACGCCGCGAAATAATTCAAGAGAGGATCTCTATGTCCCTGCGCTTCGCGCTGCTTTTGCTGTGGGCCAGCCTGTGTGCTGGATGTGTCCTGTCGGGCGATTTCAACCCGATGAAGACCAGCAAGGGGCGCGATGAAGCACGTGTGGCTTACGTGCAGTTGGGGTTGGGGTACTTGCAACAAGGCATGACAGAGCGCGCCAAAGTCCCGCTGAAAAAGGCGTTGGAACTGGATAGCTCGGACCCTGACGCCAACGCAGCGCTGGCTCTGGTGTTCCAGGCCGAAATGGAGCCTGAACTGGCCGACCAGCATTTTCGCAAGGCACTGTCTTCCCGTCCCGACGATGCGCGAATCCTGAACAATTACGGCAGTTTTCTTTTCGAGGAAAAACGTTACAAAGAGGCGTACGAGCGCTTTGAGCAGGCCGCCGCCGATACGCTGTATCCTGAGCGTTCGCGAGTATTCGAGAACCTGGGAATGACTGCATCAAAGCTGGGTGAGCGTGATCTCGCGCAGCAGCAACTTGAAAAAGCCCTGCGTTTGAATCGCCAACAGCCACGTGCATTGCTCGAAATGGCTGAGTTGTCCTTCGAAGACAGGCATTATGTGCCCGCGCGTGACTATTACGATCGTTTTAGCCTGCTGACCGAGCAAAATGCACGTAGTCTATTGCTCGGCGTTCGGCTGGCAAAAGTGTTCGAAGATCGCGACAAGGCTGCAAGTGCAGGCCTGCAACTAAAACGACTCTATCCCGGTACGCCGGAATATCAGCAATACCTGTCGGAGCAATGATGAAAGCGGCGCATCCCGAAGTTGTAGCAGCGAATCGCGTTAACCCCGGTGAGACTTTGCGCCAGGCCCGCGAAAGCAATGGCTGGTCGCTGGCCGAAGTGGCCCTCAAGCTCAACCTCACCGTTACCTCCTTGAGCAATCTGGAAGCCGGCGCATTCGACAAGCTGCCTGGGCATACCTTCGCTCGCGGTTATATCCGTGCGTACGCCAAATTGCTGGGCATGGATCAAGCCGTTCTTGTGCAGCAGTTCGACCAATCCACCGGCACTGATTCCCAAGGCAGCAGCGTTCATAGCCTTGGGCGTATCGAAGAGCCGGTCCGGGTTTCCCATACTATTTTGCGAATTGTCAGTCTGTTGCTGCTGATTGCGGTGATTGGTGGCGGTTTTGTCTGGTGGCAGGATCAAACGTCATTGCGCACCAAGGATTTGATCGGTCTGAGCCCGGAGCACGTTGAAGTGGAAGGCGCCGACGGCACCACCCAGATTCATCCGCTGGACGAGCCGGAAGACCAGGCTGTCGCGGAAGGCCAGGCTGACAACGCTACTGCGCTGGCTTTGCCGCAAGCCGAGACGTCCTCTGAAGCGCCGGCTGAAGCTCAAGCCACTGCGCCTGTTGCCGCACCGACAGCACCAACACCTGTTGCTCCGGCGCACAACGCCGCTCCGGTTGCCGTCACCCCGACCCACAGCACGGCGCCTGTTGTCTCCGCGCCGGTCACCCCGGCTCCGACTGTTCCAGCTGTTCCGGCCCCAGTGGTGACTGCTCCCGTGGCCCCGACCAATCCGGCTCCTGCTCCGGTTACGACAGCGCCAGTGGCTGGCCAGGGTCAGGTTCAGTTGCAGTTCACTGCCGATTGCTGGACGCAAGTGACCGATGGCTCCGGCAAGGTGCTGTTGAGTGGTCTCAAGCGTAAAGGCGATAGCGTTTCCGTCAGCGGCAAGCCGCCGTTTTCCGTGCGTCTGGGCTTCGCCCGTGGCGTGCAGGTCAGCTACAACGGCCAGGCGGTTGATGTTGCTCCGTTCACCAGTGGCGAGACTGCTCGCCTGAAGTTGGGTCAATAAGTCATGCACGGCGAATCTCCAATCAAACGTCGCGAATCCCGCAAGATCTGGGTCGGTAACGTGCCTGTTGGCGGCGATGCGCCTATCGCTGTGCAGAGCATGACCAACAGCGACACCAATGACGTCGCCGCCACGGTCGCACAGATCAATCGTCTGGAAGCGGCAGGCGTCGACATCGTGCGTATTTCCGTACCGGACATGGACGCCGCCGAAGCTTTCGGCAAGATCAAGCAATTGGTCAAAGTGCCGTTGGTGGCCGACATCCATTTCGACTATCGGATCGCATTGCGCGTCGCCGAACTGGGCGTCGACTGCCTGCGAATCAACCCGGGCAACATCGGTCGTGAAGATCGTGTACGCGCCGTGGTCGATGCCGCTCGTGATCGCGGGATTCCGATCCGCATCGGCGTCAATGCCGGTTCCCTGGAAAAAGACCTGCAAAAGAAATACGGCGAGCCGACGCCGGCCGCACTGGTCGAGTCCGCCCTGCGCCACGTTGAACACCTTGAGCGCCTGAATTTTCAGGACTTCAAAGTCAGCGTGAAAGCCTCCGACGTGTTCATGGCCGTCGAAGCCTACCGCTTGCTGGCCAAGGAAATCGTCCAGCCATTGCACCTGGGCATCACCGAAGCCGGTGGTTTGCGTTCAGGCACAGTGAAATCCGCCGTGGGCCTCGGTATGCTGCTCGCCGAAGGGATTGGCGATACTATTCGCATCTCGTTGGCGGCTGACCCGGTCGAGGAAGTAAAAGTCGGCTACGACATCCTCAAGTCCCTGCACCTGCGTTCCCGTGGCATCAACTTCATCGCCTGCCCGAGCTGCTCGCGGCAGAACTTCGATGTGGTCAAGACCATGAACGAACTGGAAGGGCGTCTTGAAGACCTGCTGGTGCCGCTGGATGTCGCGGTCATCGGTTGTGTGGTCAACGGGCCGGGTGAAGCCAAGGAAGCCCATATTGGCTTGACCGGCGGTACGCCCAACCTGATTTACATCGACGGCAAGCCGTCGCAGAAACTGACGAATGACAATCTGGTGGATGAGCTTGAACGCTTGATCCGCCAGAAAGCGGCCGAAAAGGTCGAAGCCGACGCTGCCGTTATCGCGCGTGGCTGAGCCGGACTAAAGAGCCGAACGAATTTAAGGATTTAAAGTGAGCAAGTCTCTGCAAGCCATTCGTGGCATGAACGACATCCTGCCCGAACAGACTCCCCTGTGGCGTCATTTCGAGGGCACCGTTTCGCGTTTGCTGGATAACTACGGTTACAAGCAGATCCGCATGCCGATCGTCGAGTTCACCGAGCTGTTCAAGCGCTCCATCGGTGAAGTGACCGACATCGTCGAAAAAGAGATGTACACCTTCGACGACCGTAACGGTGACTCCCTGACCCTGCGCCCCGAAGGCACGGCTGCCTGCGTGCGTGCAGTGCTTGAGCACGGCATCACCGGCGGTGGTCAGGTGCAGAAACTCTGGTACATCGGCCCGATGTTCCGTCACGAGCGCCCGCAGAAAGGCCGTTATCGCCAGTTCCACCAGATCGGTGTCGAAGTGTTCAACCTCGACGGTCCGGACATCGACGCCGAACTGATCGTGCTGACGTGGCGCCTGTGGGGCGAGCTGGGTATCCGTGATGCGGTCAAGCTCGAGCTCAACAGCCTGGGGACTGCCGAGTCGCGCGGTCGCTACCGTGAAGCGCTGGTCGAGTTCCTTTCCGCGCATCTGGACAAGCTGGACGAAGACAGCCAGCGTCGTCTGAAGACCAACCCGCTGCGGGTTCTCGATACCAAGAATGCCGACACGCAAGCCATCCTGGTGGACGCGCCAAAAATGGCCGACTACCTCGACGACGAGTCCCGCGTGCACTTTGAAGGCCTGAAGGCTCGCCTGGACGCCGCCGGTATTCCTTATGTCATCAACCCGAAGCTGGTTCGCGGGCTGGATTACTACAGCAAGACCGTTTTCGAATGGGTCACCGACAAACTGGGCGCCCAGGGCACCGTGTGTGCCGGTGGTCGTTACGACGGTCTGGTCGAGCAAATGGGCGGCAAGCCAACGGCTGGTGTCGGTTTCGCCATGGGTATCGAGCGCCTGGTGCTGTTGCTTGAAACCCTGGAGCAGATCCCGGAAGAAATCTCCCGTCAGGTCGACGTCTACCTCTGTGCCTTCGGCGAAGCCGCAGAGATTGCCGGCCTGGCCTTGAGCGAGCGCGTCCGTGATCAATTACCCAACCTGCGCCTGCAAGTGAATGCCGGCGCCGGCAGCTTCAAAAGCCAGTTCAAGAAGGCCGACAAGAGCGGCGCGCTGTATGCGCTGATCCTCGGTGACGACGAAATGGCCCAGCAAGTGGTAGGTTTCAAACCCCTGCGTGGCCAGGGCGAACAACAAAGCATTGCCTGGGATGCGCTTGCTGCACACCTGGCCACCTGCGTCGTGCAGGGTTGAAGCTGTCTAAACAGCCGAATTAGCGATTAAGGAGTATTGGGGTGTCGAGTACCGAAGACGAACATTTGATGGAATTGAAGGAATGGTGGTCACGCAACGGTAAGCCCCTGGTCACTGGCGGCCTGTTGGCGCTGGTTATCGTTTTCGGCTGGCAGGCGTTCCACAAGTATCAGAGCAATCAGTCGCAAGGCGCCTCGATGCTCTACCAGCAATTGCTCGAAACCACGCTGACACCTGACGGCAAGCCTGACGCAGCCCGTGTTGCCGACCTGGCCGGCAAGCTCAACAGCGAGTTCGGCGGCAGCGCCTACGCGCAGTACGGCAGCCTGTTCGTGGCAAAAGTCGCTGTCGACAGCGGCAAGCTGGACGACGCAGCCACTGAGCTGAAAGCCATTGTCGCCAAACCGGCCAACCCGGCACTGGGCGAAATCGCCCGTCAGCGCCTGGCACAGGTACTGGCCGCGCAAAACAAGGCCGATGAAGCCCTGAAGTTGCTCGAAGGCGATGCCGACAAAGCATTCCTGGCCACTCGCGAAGAACTCAAAGGCGACCTGCTGGTGCAGTTGGGTCGTACCGACGAAGCGAACAAGGCGTATCAAAAAGCCAAGGCGGCACTGTCGGATGAAGCGGCGGTCGGTGGCCTGCAAATCAAGCTGGACGATCTGGCCAAAGGGGATGCGTGACGTGATTCGTTGGAAACATGCAGCATTGCTGGCTCTGGCCATTTTGGCCGCGGGTTGCAGCAGCAACAGCAAAAAAGAATTGCCGCCTGCCGAGTTGGTTGACTTCAAAGAAGAAGTGGTCCTGCAAAAGCAGTGGAGTCGTTCGATCGGTGACGGTCAGGGCGAAACCTACAACATGCTGGTACCGGCGATCGATGGCTCAACCATCTATGCGGCCGACGTTACTGGCGTGGTGATGGCGATGGATCGCAGCAATGGCGACGTCAAATGGAAGAAAGATCTCGAACTGCCTGTTTCCGGCGCCGTTGGCGTGGGTTATGGGCTGGTCATGATCGGCACGCTCCAAGGCGAAATCGTTGCCCTGGACGCGATCAACGGTGAAGAGAAATGGCGCGCTCGCGTGACCAGTGAAGTCCTCGCACCGCCGGCCAACAACGGTGACGTGGTTGTGGTTCAGACTCAGGACGACCGTCTGATCGGCCTGGATGCCGCGACCGGCAACCAGCGCTGGTTGTATGACAGCACGCCTGCGGTCCTGACCCTGCGCGGCACCAGTGCGCCGATCGTGACCAACCGTATGGCCGTGGCTGGTCTGTCGACCGGTAAAGTGGTCGCTCTCAATATTTCCAACGGCGTGCCGGTATGGGAACAACGCGTAGCGATTCCACAAGGCCGTTCGGAGCTTGAACGTGTGGTCGATATCGACGGCGGTCTGCTGCTGTCCGGCGGTACGTTGTACGTCGCCAGCTACCAGGGTCGCGTTGCAGCTCTGGACCTGGAAAGCGGTCGTCAGCTCTGGCAGCGCGATGCTTCCAGCTATGCCGGTGTCGCCCAGGGTTTTGGCAACGTTTACGTGAGCCTGGCTTCGGGCACTGTTGAAGGCGTCGACGAGCGTTCCACCACCGCGTTGTGGAGCAACGACTCGCTGGCCCGCCGTCAACTGTCGGCACCGGAAGTGTTCTCCAGCTACGTTGCAGTCGGCGATATGGAAGGCTACCTGCATCTGCTGAGTCAGGTGGACGGTCGTTTCGTCGGCCGCGAGCGCATCGACAGCGACGGCCTGCGTGCCCGTCCGCTGGTGGTGGGTGACACGATTTATGTATATGGCAACAGCGGCAAACTGGAAGCCCTGACCATTAAGTAAAGGTTTGACTATGCTTGGGGTTTAACCCCCAAGCGGCCTTGTTCTGCAAGGCTTGCGGCGCCTTCAAGCGCTGCCCCGAGCACCAGCCGCTGCCTCGCAGCGGCTTTTGTATTTTCTGAAATAACGAAGTGGAGAGCCGCATGGTTCCCGTAATCGCCCTGGTGGGCCGACCGAACGTCGGCAAGTCCACCTTGTTCAACCGCCTGACCAGGACTCGTGACGCCATCGTCGGCGACTTGTCCGGTCTGACCCGTGATCGCCAATACGGTGAGGCCAAGTGGCAAGGGCGTTCCTACATTCTGGTCGACACCGGCGGTATCTCCGGTGACGAGCACGGTATGGACGAAAAAATGGCCGAGCAGTCGCTGCTGGCCATTGAAGAAGCGGATGTCGTTCTGTTCCTGGTAGATGCCAAGGCCGGTTTCACCGCCGCCGACCAGATGATCGCCGAGCATTTGCGCAAACGTAACAAGCGTTCTTACGTGGTTGCCAACAAGGTCGACAACATCGACCCTGAAATGGCCCGCGCTGAATTCGCCCCGTTGGGCATGGGTCACGCGATCCCTATCGCGGGTGCTCATGGTCGTGGCATCACCCAGATGCTGGAAATCGCCCTGAGCGATTTCCCGAAAGACGAAGAAGAGCCGGAAGACGGCGAAGAAGAGATCGTTGCCGAAGGTGAGGAAGCCAAGCGCATTCCTGGCCCAAGCGAAAAAGACGGTATCAAGATCGCTATCATCGGTCGCCCGAACGTCGGCAAGTCGACCCTGGTCAACCGCATGCTCGGTGAAGACCGGGTAATCGTTTATGACCAGCCGGGCACGACCCGCGACAGTATCTACATCCCGTTCGAGCGTAACGACGAGAAGTACACGCTGATCGATACCGCCGGTGTGCGCAAGCGCGGCAAGATCCACGAAGAAGTTGAAAAGTTCTCCGTGGTCAAAACCCTGCAAGCGATCAAAGACGCCAACGTGGTGATCTTCGTGATGGACGCCCGCGAAGGCGTGGTGGATCACGACCTCAACCTGCTGGGCTTTGCCATTGAGTCGGGTCGTGCGCTGGTCATCGCGATCAACAAGTGGGACGGCATGACGCCGAGCGAGCGTGACTTCGTGAAGGTCGAGCTGCAACGTCGACTGTTCTTCGTCGACTACGCTGACATCCACTTCATCTCCGCTTTGCACGGTACTGGCGTGGGTAATCTCTACGCTTCGGTACAGAACTCGTTCAAGTCCGCCGTGACCCGCTGGCCGACTAACCGCCTCACCCAGATCCTGGAAGATGCGGTCGGTGAGCACGCGCCGCCGATGGTCAACAACCGCCGGATCAAGCTGCGTTACGCCCACTTGGGTGGTGCGAACCCGCCGATCATCGTGATCCACGGTAACCAGATCGAGAAGGTGCCGAAGTCTTACGTTCGTTACCTGGAAAACACTTACCGTCGTGTTCTGAAGCTGGTCGGTACGCCGATCCGCATCGAGTTCAAGGGCGGCGAGAACCCGTACGAAGGCAAAAAGACCACGCTGACCGACCGCCAGGTCAACAAGAAGCGTCGCATGATGTCGCACCACAAAAAGGCCGACAAAAAGCGCCGCGACAAGCGTTGATCGAAGGCTTGCCTGGTCCCTGTGGGAGCGAGGCTTGCCCGCGATAAACGATAACGCGGTGTACCTGATACACCCTGCTATGGCCATCGCGGGCAAGCCACGCCCCCACAGGGATCGGGTTCAAGAAAGGGCGCTTTATGCGCCCTTTTTTTATGGGCACCGGATGGGCTATTCTCGGGCTCTCCCGCGCCGCCGTTAGAGCCGGGTGTAGAGCAGGGAATCACCGATGATCACCAGTAAGCTGCCGAATGTCGGCATCACTATCTTCACTCAGATGTCTCAGCTCGCGGCGCAAACCGGGGCGATCAACCTGTCCCAGGGGTTTCCCGATTTCGATGCGCCGCTGGCCCTGTGCGACGCGGTCGGCCGGCACATCGCCAATGGCCATAACCAATATTCGCCGATGACCGGGCTGCCGGCGCTACGCCAGCAAGTGGCGGCAAAGATCGCTCGCAGTTATGGCGTTCATGTCGATGCCGACCATGAAGTGACCATCACGCCGGGCGCGACCCAAGCGATTTTCTGTGCGATCCAGACAGTTATCCACAGCGGTGACGAAGTCATCGTGTTTGATCCGGCCTACGACAGTTACGAACCTTCGGTGGAACTGGCCGGTGGGCGTTGTGTGCATGTGCAACTGGGGCTGGCTGATTTCAGCATCGACTTCCAGAAGCTCGCCGATGCCATTACACCGCGCACGCGAATGATCATTCTCAACTCACCGCACAACCCCAGTGGCGCATTGATCAGCCGTGCCGAGCTGGATCAGTTGGCGGATCTGATTCGTGATCGCGACATCTATCTGGTCAGCGATGAAGTCTACGAACACCTGGTGTTCGACGGCGTGCCTCATGTCAGCGTGCTGAATCACCAAGAGCTGTATCAGCGCGCCTTCGTCGTCAGTTCCTTCGGCAAGACTTATCACGTTACTGGCTGGAAAACCGGTTACGTGGTCGCGCCGCCAGCGCTGACTGCCGAGCTGCGCAAGGTTCACCAATACGTCAGTTTTTGCGGTGTGACGCCGCTGCAATTTGCCTTGGCCGACTTCATGGCCGAGCACCCGGAACACATCGAAGAGCTGCCGGATTTCTACCAGGCGAAGCGTGATCTGTTCTGCGATCTGCTGGCGCCGTCGCGTTTCGACTTCACCCGAGTGACCGGTACGTATTTCCAGCTGGTCGATTACTCGCAGATCCGTCCGGACCTCAATGACGTCGAGATGGCGCTGTGGATGACCCGCGAGCATGGCGTGGCGAGCATCCCGATCTCGGTGTTCTACCAGACCCCACCGGTCGGCCAGCGCCTGGTGCGCTTGTGCTTCGCCAAACGTGAGGAGACCCTGCGTGAAGCAGCGGCAAAACTATGCGTGATCTGAGTGCACTGCCCAACCTGAATGTCGTGCTGGTCCAGACAACGCTGGCCTGGCATGACCGCCAGGCCAACCTGGAGCATTTCGAGCAGTTGCTGGAACAGGCTCGCGGCGCGGACCTGATCATCCTGCCGGAGATGTTCACTACCGGTTTTTCCATGGAGTCGCAGACGCTCGCCGAACCGGAAAACGGCCCGACCAGCAAATGGCTGCGCAGTCAGGCGGCAAAACTCAATGCGGTGATTACCGGCAGCATCATCATTCAGGCCGCCGACGGCAGTCATCGCAATCGTCTGTTGTGGGCGC
Organism: Pseudomonas sp. C9; assembly: GCF_002000165.1. NCBI lineage: Bacteria > Pseudomonadati > Pseudomonadota > Gammaproteobacteria > Pseudomonadales > Pseudomonadaceae > Pseudomonas > Pseudomonas sp. C9. Next base: position 3,750,290 of record NZ_MPAK01000001.1, read on the forward strand.
GGCCGGACGGGGAGGTGTGGCACTACGACAAGCGCCATCTGTTCCGCATGGCCGGCGAGCATAACCACTACACGCCGGGCGAGCGTCAGGTGCAGTTCGAACTCAAGGGCTGGCGCGTGCGGCCGCTGATTTGTTACGACCTGCGCTTCCCGGTCTGGAGTCGCGATGCCCACGATACCGACTTGCTGCTGTACACCGCCAACTGGCCGGGTGCGCGACGTCAGCACTGGAACCGGTTGCTGCCGGCACGGGCCATCGAAAACCTGTGCTACGTGGCCGCAGTGAATCGCATTGGCACCGATGGCAAAGGCTTTGCCTACACCGGTGACAGTCAGGTGCTGGATTTCCAGGGCGAAACCTTGCTCAGTGCTGGTGAAGCCGACGGCGTGTTCCAGGTGGTGCTGAACGCTGCGGACCTTCAGGCTTATCGCACCCGTTTCCCGGCGAATCTGGATGCTGATACGTTTGAGTTCACCTGATCGCAGCACGTTGTAACAATTGAGGATGCAGATTCTTCCTGGTGGGCCGATAGCAAGGTCTGTCCAAGAGGCGTGACCCATGATTGACGTCAGTTCCATCACCATCAATTCGCACGCCGTGTCTTCGCCTAATGTCGTCACTGGCAAGGCAGACGAAAGCACGCTGCTGCCGATCGCAGAGCCGATCGACAAAGACAGCAAAGTGCTGCGCGTCAACAGTGCCGGGGCCAACATCGACGCGGTCGTCGGTGCCGCTGGTGATCCGGTTACTGCGTTGAAAAAGCAAATCGAAGAAGCCCAAAAGCTGCTGGCCGAACAGCAGGCTCAGCTTGCGAGTGCGCAGAGGAGCCAGGATAACGAGCAGAAAGCGCAAAAGGTCATGGAGATCCAGAACCAGATCGCGGTGACCAGCAGCAACTTGCAAGTGCTGCAAGCGGCGCTGTTGCAGGCGATGTTCAGCGTCGATACCCATGCCTGAGATCTTCGCCGACTGAGCGGGCCCCTTCGCGAGCAAGCCCGCTCCCACATTAGACCGCGATTAAATGTGGGAGCGGGCTTGCTCGCGAAGGGGGCCTTAACCGTTCATACAAAAAACTCAGGCAAACAAAAAAGCCCCGAGGTTCGCACCCCGGGGCCTTTTGCATTGCAGCGAAGGTTTATGCCGCTTTCGCTTCCGGCTGGCTCAGCGAGCGGTTCAGTGCGCTAAACAGCGCCTTGAAGCTGGCGGTGGTGATGTTTTCATCAATACCCACACCGTGCACCGCACGTTCACCGTTCACGCGCAGTTCAATGTAGGCCGCAGCCTTGGCATTGGTGCCCGCGCCGATGGCGTGCTCGTTGTAGTCCATGATTTCCACCGGGATCGGCAAGCCGGCCACCAAGGCTTCCAGCGCGCCATTGCCCTTGCCGCGCCAGTGCAGGTTGGTTTCGCCCTGACCTTTGCTGGAAACTTCCACTTCCACGGCGCTGTGACCGTTTTCTTCCTGCAGGCGATGGCTGACCAGCGCGTACGGGGTGTTGGCTTGCAAGTACTCGCTATGCAGCAGCGCGTGGATCTGCTGAGCGGTCATTTCAAGGCCCAGACGATCGGTTTCACGTTGCACGACCTGACTGAACTCGATCTGCATGCGGCGTGGCAAGTTGATGCCGTATTCCTGCTCCAGCAGATACGCGATACCGCCCTTGCCTGACTGGCTGTTGACGCGAATCACCGCCTCGTAGCTGCGACCGATATCGGCCGGGTCGATCGGCAAGTACGGTACTTCCCACAGCGCATCCGGTTTCTGCTGGGCGAAGCCCTTGCGGATTGCATCCTGGTGCGAGCCGGAGAATGCGGTGTGCACCAGGTCGCCAACGTACGGGTGGCGTGGGTGTACCTGGATCTGGTTGCACTCTTCGACGACCTTGCGCACGCCGTCGATGTCGGAGAAGTCCAGCTCAGGGTGAACGCCCTGGGTGTAGAGGTTCAGTGCCACGGTCACGAGGTCGACGTTACCGGTACGCTCGCCATTGCCGAACAGGCAGCCTTCGACACGGTCGGCGCCGGCCATCAGGCCCAGTTCGGTGGCGGCCACGCCAGTGCCACGGTCGTTGTGGGTGTGCAGGCTGATGATCACGCTGTCACGACGGTTGATGTGACGGCCGAACCATTCGATCTGGTCGGCGTAGATGTTCGGGGTCGCGCATTCGACGGTGGCCGGCAAGTTGAGGATCATCTTGTGCTCAGGCGTCGGGTTCCAGACCTCGATCACCGCGTCGCAGACTTCCTTGGCGAACTCCAGCTCAGTGGCGCTGAAAGTTTCCGGCGAGTATTCGAAGGTCCACTCGGTGTTCGGTTGCATGGCTGCGTATTTGACGAACAGCTTGGCCGCGCTCACGGCGATTTCCTTGATCCCGTCCTTGTCCTGATTAAAGACAATCCGGCGGAAAGAAGGGGACGTCGCGTTGTACAAGTGAACGATGGCTTTTTTCGCCCCGCGCAGGGATTCGAAGGTGCGTTCGATCAAGTCTTCACGGCCCTGGGTCAGCACCTGAATGGTGGTGTCGTCCGGGATGTGGTTGCCTTCGATGAGGGTCCGCACGAAGTCGAAGTCGGTTTGCGACGCTGCCGGGAACGAGGCTTCGATTTCTTTCACGCCAACCGACACCAGGGTTTTCCAGAAACGCAGCTTCTTGACCGCGTCCATTGGCTCGATCAGCGACTGGTTGCCATCGCGAAGGTCAGAGCTGCACCAGATCGGCGCCGCGGTGATGGTCTTTGACGGCCAGGTACGGTCCGGGATGTCGATGGTCGGGAACGCGCGGTATTTCGAAGACGGATCTTTGAGCATGCTCATCGGGGGAATCCTTATTGTGTGGGCCGAAAAAAGGCGGCCTGCCGGTGGATCAAATGTTCTTGGGGAAAAGCGTGGGGCGAGGCACCGCGATTCAGCCCGGCAGTCGTGCGCTGACGAGGCACAGGCTGCGGTGCTGGCGAAGCTGAATGAGGGTGTGAAAGGTTTTCATGCCTTCAACCCTAACCGCGGGGGGAAAGGATGGCAAGTAGTCGAAAAAAATTGAGAGGAATACCCGGAAAGCCGGGTTAATCGAGATTTTATTGCTGCGAATGGCGGTGATTGTTTTGATGATTGCGCGAGGTTTGCGCACTGCGCAATCGGAGAATTGCGACGTCGGCCTCTTGGGCACGGCTATGCTTAAAGCCTGATCATGGCAGGAGTCGGACATGAACGAGTCGGACTGGAAGCGGTATAGCGCGTTGCGCCCGTTGGCTCATGAGCGGATGTGTATCCGGATCATGGAGGAGGTCGAGCGCGCAGTGCTGGACAAAAGCCTGGCGCCTTACGAGCGGATTGAAGCCACTGAAGAGCTGCTTCAGTCCCGGCAAAAGGAGTTGTATTGGGCGTTTGGTGTGTTCAGGTTTTCACGCCATGAGGCGCGATCGCACTTGTTGGGGTTGTGCGCGCGGGAGTTGATCACGGCTGAAGAGTTGACCGGGTTTTCGCAGGAGACCCAGGAGTGGATCAAGCATTGCCTGGCGGACCGGGAAGCCCATGGGATTGAGGACCTTGAGGCTGAATAGCGGCGGCGCCTGTGAGGCCGCCTTCGCGAGCAAGTCGAATCGTCGTACCGCCGCTCCCACATTTAACCGCGATCTAATGTGGGAGCGGGCTTGCTCGCGAAGAGGCCGGCTGCCTCAACAACTATTTATGGCTGAAACGCCCCGATAAAAATCGCCGGATCCACCCGCGCATCATTCAGGCTGATATTCCAGTGCATGTGCGGCCCGGTCGCGCGGCCCGTCGCCCCGACTTTCCCGACCACTGCGCCACGAGCCAGTTGTTGACCGACCTTCACGTCGATTTTCGACATGTGGCAGAACATGCTGATAAAGCCCTGACCATGATCGACAAACACCGTGTCGCCATTGAAGAAGTAATTGCCGATCAGAATCACCTTGCCCGTCGCCGGGGTCTTGATCGGCGTACCGGCAGGCACTGCGAAATCCAGGCCCGCGTGAGGATTGCGCTCTTCACCATTGAAGAAACGGCGCACGCCGAACTTGCTCGAAAGCGGTCCGTTGACGGGTTTGTCCAGCAGCAGGTTGCTTGGCGTATTCGGGCTGAACGTGCGGTAGGCGGCAATCTGTTCCGCCAGTTCGCCTTCAATACGCTTGAGATTGTCCGGGTTCGGATTGACCTGCTGCGTATTCTTCAGCGTGATGTGTTGTTCCGGGTACTTCTTGTTACCAACAGTGAAATTCAATGTGCGGCCGCCGCTGCTGACTTGCTGCGTGCCCGGCTTGACCGTCAACGGCACGCCGACAATCGCCAGCCAATTGTTCTGTTCCTTGACCACCAGCACCGGTTTGCCTTGGTAGCTGGCTTTCGGCGCTTGGGCCGTGCTGCCCAGATCCACCACCGCCACGCCGCCCGGTACCGGTTTGTTCAACAGGCGGGTGATGTAACTGTCGGCATTGGCGTTGAAGGTCAGGCACAACAACAGCAGTGGAGCTAGAAAACGCGGCATGGATCAATCCAGTAGAGAAAGGGTGACAGGCGTCAGGTGATTGTCTTCGACCCGCACTTGCAGTTCGCCGTCGCCGAGTCTGGCCTTGAGGCGCTGGCCATTGTGGGTTTGCCCGGCGCTGCGGATCGCGTTGCCACGTTCGTCCAGCAAGATGCTGTAACCACGGGCCAGGGTCGCCAACGGGCTGACCACTTGCAGGGTCTGCACCTGACTTTGCAGTTGCAGGCGTCGCGACTTGAGGCCTTCGCGTATCGCCCGGGGCAGGCGTTCGGCAAGGCTGTCGAGGCGTTGGCGCAGCAGTGCCAGTTGACGCCCCGGATGTTGCCCGGCGAGGCGGGTTTCCAGGCGAATCAAGCGCTCGCGACGGGTGTTGAGGCTGCGTTCGAACGCGCGGCGCATGCGCATGTCCAGGTCGTCCAGACGTTGCGCTTGCTGGCGCAGGCGTTCGCCGGGATGGCGCAAACGGCGGGAGATACCCTCCAGACGCAGGCGGTCGCGCATCAAACGGTCGCGCATACGCATCACCAGTCGGCGATGCAGGCTTTCGACCCGGCGCACCAGATCGTTGGAATCCGGTGCGAGCAGTTCGGCAGCGGCGGAAGGGGTCGGGGCGCGGACGTCGGCCACGAAGTCACTGATCGATACGTCGGTTTCGTGGCCGACGGCACTGACAATAGGCGTGACACAGGCGTCGACGGCACGGGCCACGGCCTCTTCGTTGAAGCACCAGAGGTCTTCCAGCGAACCGCCGCCACGGGCCAGGATCAACGCGTCGAAACCACGGGCATCCGCGAGTTTCAACGCACGGACAATCTGCGCAGTGGCTTCGCGACCTTGCACGGCCGTGGGGATCAGCGTCAGCTGGATCTGCGGTGCGCGGCGACGGAACACGCTGATAATGTCGCGGATCACCGCGCCGGTCGGTGAGCTGATAATGCCGATGCGTTGTGGATGCGCCGGCAGCGGCACTTTGCGCTCGGCGCTGAACAGGCCTTCGGCGCTGAGCTTTTCCTTCAGTGCATCGAACGCCAGGCGCAACGCTCCATCACCTGCCGGCTCCACTGTGTCGAGGATCAACTGATAGTCGCCGCGTCCCTCGAACAATGAAACCTTGCCGCGGACTTTGACCGCCAAGCCATCCTTCAGCGCCTGACGAACCCGGGCCGCGTTCTGGCGAAACAGCGCGCAGCGCACCTGGGCGCCGCTGTCCTTGAGGGTGAAATACACGTGGCCGGACGCCGGGCGGGCGAGGTTGGAGATTTCGCCTTCGACCCAGATATTGCTGAACACGTCTTCAAGCAACACCCGCGCGCGGCCGTTGAGCTGGCTGACAGTCAGGACTTCACGGTCCAGGCCGAGTCTTGCAAAGGGATCTTTAATCATGGGGCGCAGTTTAATGGCATTCGCACGTGAATCTCTACGTTGACGAAATCCTGTAGCAGCTGGCGAAGCCTGCGTCCGGCTGCGCAGCCGCCGTAAGATCAGACTGCGCGTTGTGTCAGGACGGATGCGGCATTAGCGACTGCTGCGCCCGAGCGCGGACCGGTCGACGCAGGCTTCGCCAGCTGCTACATGGATCGTGTAACGGCTCCGCGACAGGTACAGTCATCAGCGGTAATCAGGGAAGGTTTTCAGATGACTGTTTTTGAGATGTTGCATCAATGGCCATTCGGTCCAATGGATTGGCTGGTGATCGGGCTGGGCATCGCCCTGGCCTATATCGTGTTTGGCATCGCTGGCTTCGGCACGGCGTTGGTGGCGGGGCCGATTCTGATTCTGTTCATGCCGCTGTCGAAAATCGTGCCGTTGCTGGTGTTGCTCGATTTTGTCGCGGCGTTCGGCAATCTGCTGCCCTCGCGACGCGATGTGGCGAAGCCCGAGTTGTTGCGGTTGCTGCCGTGCATGGCGGTGGGCTGTACGCTGGGGGTGATCTTTCTGTTGAACCTGAAATCCGACGTGTTGCTGCTGTTGATGGGGCTGTTTATCAGCGCGTACGCGATTTACAGCCTGTGGGTCAAAACCCGGCCGACACAGTTGTCTGCCGGCTGGGCGGTGCCGATGGGCACGGTGGGCGGGATGTTCGGGGCGTTGTTTGGCAGTGGCGGCTTTTTATATGCGATCTATTTGAACAGTCGCCTGCCCAAAGAGGCGGCCCGGGCGACCCAGAGTGCGCTGATCAGTTGCAGCACGGTGGTGCGGTTGAGCCTGTTTGCCATCGCAGGCGTGTATGCCGAGCTACCCTTGTTGGTGTTGGCCCTGTGTTTGTTACCGGCCATGGCCCTGGGGTTATGGATCGGGCGGCGGTTGACCATGAGGTTGTCCCGCGAAGCGTTTGTGCGGCTGGTGACGTGGTTGGTATTGGCCAGCGGGATTGCCTTGATCGGGCGGTACTTGAGTGCTTGACCCGATTTCGTCAGGTATTAAGCTGCCGGCCGTCCTGACGCCTTCGCGGGCAAGCCCGCTCCCACATGATCTTGGTCCTACGCACATTTGTGCTCACCAGAGATCCCTGTGGGAGCGGGCTTGCCCGCGAAGGCGCCAGTACGAATACCGCAGAACATCCATTTGACGCAGCAGGCTTGCACCATGAATTCACAAAGCATCATCGTCCCGAAAATCTCCACGTTGCCGGTGCACGAGCCCCGGGCTCGCGCGGTCGTGCGGTGGCTGGTGCGCAAGAACATCATCAATGAAGAGCTGACCACCTGTGGCCGCACGGGCAATCGCATGGCCCACGCCATCGCCGAAGGTGCGCGCGATGTGGTCCTGCATCCAGAGGCCCTGCCGTTCGGCGAGCCGATCAATGGCCTGGAGATCGTCACCAAGCGCTGCATCTATACACCGGCCAAAGGTTTCCTGGGCGAGGCGGGCTGCGCCGAGTGCCGCAAGGAAGTAGGCGAAGCCTTGTTCGAAAGCCTGGAAGACTGGATGCCGGGCCGCACCGATAACTTCACCTGCCCTGAATGCGGGCATGAAGATGACATCAACGGATTTCTGTTCCTGCAGGAATGCGGCTTTTCCAACCTGGGTTTTATCTTCAACAACTGGGCTGAAGCCGGGTTCAAGCAGAGCTTTATCGACGAGTTTGCCGATTGGCTCGATCAGCCGGTCATCTGGGTAAAAGTCGAACTGTAGGAGCACAGCTTGCTGGCGATGGCGGACTTAAGGACGCCATCGCGGGCAAGCCTTGCTCCTACAGAATTCGGCGTTAAATACCCGTCGATCGACCGTGTCGATAATAGACAGAGTTTTACATTGAACCCGAGGGGGTGTCTGACTATAATGGCGCGCTTCCATTTTCCCGCTCGGGAGCCCCCGCGATGCTGCGTATCAGCCAAGAAGCTCTGACATTCGACGACATTCTCCTAGTGCCCGGTTATTCCGAGGTGCTTCCTAACGAAGTCAGTCTCAAGACCCGCCTAACCCGTGGCATCGAGCTGAACATTCCTCTGGTTTCTGCCGCCATGGACACCGTTACTGAAGCCCGTCTGGCAATCGCCATGGCTCAGGAAGGTGGCATCGGCATCATCCACAAGAACATGACCATCGAGCAGCAAGCTGCCGAAGTGCGCAAGGTCAAGCGTTACGAAGCCGGCGTGGTCAAGGACCCGATCACGATCGAGGCGGATGCCACGGTTCGTGAACTGTTCGAACTGACCCGCATGCACAACATCTCCGGCGTTCCGGTACTGCACGATGGCGACCTGGTCGGCATCGTCACTTCCCGTGACGTGCGTTTCGAAAACCGTCTGGACGCCCGTGTCCGTGAAGTGATGACGCCGAAAGAGCGTCTGGTCACGGTCAAGGAAGGCGCCGACAAGAACGACGTTCGCGAGCTGTTGCACAAGCACCGCATCGAACGCGTGCTGATCGTCGACGACAAATTCGCCCTCAAGGGCATGATGACCGTCAACGACATCGAAAAAGCCAAAGCCTACCCGCTGGCCAGCAAGGACGATCAAGGTCGTCTGCGCGTTGGCGCGGCAGTCGGTACCGGTAAAGACACCGGTGATCGCGTCGCTGCCCTGGTCAATGCCGGCGTTGACGTGGTGGTGGTCGACACCGCTCACGGTCACTCCAAAGGCGTGATTGATCGCGTTCGCTGGGTCAAACAGAATTTCCCTGAAGTGCAGGTCATCGGCGGCAACATCGCCACCGGCGCTGCCGCCAAGGCCCTGGCCGAAGCAGGCGCTGACGCAGTCAAGGTCGGTATCGGCCCTGGCTCGATCTGCACCACCCGTATCGTCGCCGGTGTCGGCGTCCCGCAAATCAGTGCCATCGCCAACGTCGCCGCTGCCCTCGAAGGCACTGGCGTTCCGTTGATCGCCGACGGCGGCATCCGTTTCTCCGGTGACCTGTCCAAGGCCATCGTTGCCGGTGCCTCCTGCGTGATGATGGGCTCGATGTTCGCCGGTACTGAAGAAGCACCGGGCGAAATCGAACTGTTCCAGGGTCGTTCGTACAAGGCTTACCGTGGCATGGGCTCGCTGGGCGCCATGTCCCAGGCTCAAGGCTCCTCCGACCGTTACTTCCAGGATTCTTCGGCAGGCGCCGAGAAGCTGGTTCCGGAAGGTATCGAAGGCCGTGTTCCTTACAAGGGCACCCTGAGCGCCATCATCCATCAACTGATGGGCGGCCTGCGTTCCTCGATGGGTTACACCGGCAGTGCCGACATCGAAGAAATGCGCACCAAGCCTGAGTTCGTGCGGATCACCGGCGCTGGCATGGCCGAGTCCCACGTTCACGACGTACAGATCACCAAAGAAGCGCCAAACTACCGCGTAGGTTGAGCCTTCAAGCAAATCGTTAAGCAACCGGGGCTGTTCTATTCAGCCCCGAGTTGTTTCTGAATCACGACTGTTTCTGACTTACTTAGACGAGACTGAATCATGGCCCTCGACATTCACGCTCACCGCATCCTGATCCTCGACTTCGGTTCCCAGTACACCCAGCTGATTGCCCGCCGCGTGCGTGAAATCGGCGTGTACTGCGAACTGCATCCGTTCGACATGGACGACGAAGCGATCCGCGAATTCGCGCCAAAAGGGATCATCCTCGCCGGCGGCCCCGAGTCTGTACACGTTGCCGACAGCCCCCGTGCACCACAAGCCGTCTGGGACCTGGGCGTACCGGTCTTCGGTATCTGCTACGGCATGCAGACCATGGCTGAACAGCTCGGTGGCAAGGTTGAAGGTTCCGAGCTGCGTGAGTTCGGTTACGCCCGTGTCGACGTGGTCGGCAAGAGCCGCCTGCTCGACGGCATCGAAGACCACATCGACGCTGACGGCCTGTTCGGCCTCGACGTCTGGATGAGCCACGGTGACAAGGTCACCAAGATGCCGGAAGACTTCCACATCCTGGCCAGCACCCCGAGCTGCCCGATCGCCGGTATGTTCAGCGATGCGCGCGGTTACTACGGCGTGCAGTTCCACCCGGAAGTGACCCACACCAAACAGGGCGGTCGCATCCTGTCGCGCTTCATCCTCGACATCTGCGGCTGTGAAGCCCTGTGGACGCCGTCGAAAATCGCTGAAGACGCCATCGCTCAGGTGCGTGCCCAGGTCGGTACCGACAACGTACTGCTCGGCCTGTCCGGCGGTGTGGACTCTTCGGTTGTTGCCGCGTTGCTGCACAAAGCCATTGGCGACCAACTGACCTGCGTCTTCGTCGACAACGGCCTGCTGCGTCTGCACGAAGGCGAGCAAGTGATGGCCATGTTCGCCGAGAACATGGGCGTCAAAGTGATTCGCGCCAACGCTGAAGATCAGTTCCTGAACAACCTGGCCGGCGAGTCCGACCCGGAGAAGAAGCGCAAGATCATCGGCCGTACCTTCATCGACGTATTCGATGCCCAGTCCAACAAACTGGACAACATCAAGTACCTCGCCCAAGGCACTATCTACCCGGATGTGATCGAGTCGGCTGGCGCCAAAAGCGGCAAGGCCCACGTCATCAAGTCGCACCACAACGTGGGTGGCTTGCCGGAAGAGATGAACCTCAAGCTGGTTGAACCGCTGCGTGAGCTGTTCAAGGACGAAGTCCGTCGTCTGGGCCTGGAACTCGGCCTGCCGTACGACATGGTCTACCGTCACCCGTTCCCGGGCCCGGGCCTGGGTGTGCGGATCCTCGGTGAAGTGAAGAAGGAATACGCCGACCTGTTGCGTCGCGCCGACCACATCTTCATCGAAGAACTGCGCAAAGCCGACTGGTACCACAAGGTCAGCCAGGCGTTCGTGGTGTTCCAGCCTGTGAAATCGGTTGGCGTGGTTGGCGATGGCCGTCGTTACGCCTGGGTCGTTGCCCTGCGTGCCGTGGAAACCATCGACTTCATGACCGCACGTTGGGCGCACCTGCCTTACGAGCTGCTGGAAACCGTCAGCGGCCGGATCATCAACGAAATCGAAGGCATCTCCCGCGTCACTTACGACGTGTCGAGCAAGCCGCCGGCGACGATTGAGTGGGAGTGATCCTGCACAAACCTTGAAGGTTTGATCGCTGGATAAAAAAGCCGTGTGAGCGTGAGTTCACACGGCTTTTTTCATGGGGCCGCTTTGTCGTATGGCGAGCCTGCGTCCCGTCGTCACGGGCGCTTTGCTGTTTCTTTCACAACTGCGGGTGTATCGTATTCGCCTTTTGCGGGCCTTGGGCCTGCCGCTTTTCATGTGAGGTAGTTGAGTTCATGTCGTTTACCCGTCGCCAAATCCTCGGTGGCCTGGCCGGTCTTGTTGTCGTTGGTGTCGGAGCCGGGGGCGCGTCGCGTTACTGGCTGGGCAAGATGGCCGATGCTGACGCGGGCCACGACTATGAATTGATTGCCGCGCCGCTGGACGTCGAGCTGGTCGCCGGTCACACCACCCAGGCCTGGGCATTTGGCCCGTCGGCACCGGGCACTGAATTGCGCGCGCGTCAGGGCGACTGGTTGCGGGTGCGTTTTATCAACCACCTGCCCGTCGCGACCACTATTCACTGGCACGGTATCCGCCTGCCGCTGGAGATGGACGGCGTACCTTACGTCTCGCAACTGCCGGTGTTGCCGGGTGAGTATTTCGACTACAAGTTCCGTGTGCCGGACGCCGGCAGCTACTGGTATCACCCGCATGTGAACAGCAGCGAAGAACTCGGCCGCGGGCTGGTCGGTCCGCTGATTATCGAAGAGCGCGAACCCACCGGTTTCAAGTATGAAAAAACCCTCAGCCTGAAGAGCTGGCACGTCGATGAAGAGGGTGCGTTCGTCGCCTTCAGCATCCCTCGTGAAGCGGCGCGTGGCGGCACGGCGGGGCGCTTGTCGACCATCAATGGCGTCTCGCAAGCAGTGATCGACTTGCCGGCCGGGCAGATCACCCGAGTGCGCCTGCTCAACCTCGACAACACGCTGACCTATCGCCTGAACATTCCTGGCGTCGAAGCGCAGATTTACGCACTGGACGGCAACCCCATCGAGCCACGCCCGTTGGGCAAGGAGTACTGGCTTGGCCCGGGCATGCGTATTTGCCTGGCAATCAAGGCGCCGGCCGCTGGTGAAGAACTGGCTCTGCGCAACGGCCCGGTACGTTTGGGTACGTTCCGTTCGGTGGCCAACACCGACGCGCCGACCCAATGGCCGCCTGCGTTGCCCGCCAACCCGATTGCCGAACCGGACCTGGCCAATGCCGAGAAACTCAACTTCAATTTCGAATGGGTCGGTTCGGTGTCGGTGAACGTCGACAACGGCAAACCGCCGAGCCTGTGGCAGATCAACGGCAAGGCCTGGGACATCACCGACAAAACCTGTGCCGACCGCCCGATTGCCAAGCTTGAAAAGGGCAAGAGCTACATTTTCGAATTGAAGAACATGACTCAGTATCAGCACCCGATTCACTTGCACGGCATGAGTTTCAAAGTCATCGCCTCGAACCGGCACAAGGTCATTCCGTACTTCACCGACACTTATTTGCTGGGCAAGAACGAACGCGCGCAGGTGGCGTTGGTGGCGGATAACCGCGGCATCTGGATGTTCCACTGCCACGTGATCGATCACATGGAAACCGGCCTGATGGCCGCCATCGAGGTGGCGTGATGCGTCAGATTCGTCCCACCGCCATTATCGACCGCAGCCGTGATCGAGACTTTATGCGCGAAGCGCTGGCCCTGGCGGCCCAAGGTGCCGCGCTTGGCGAAGTGCCGGTGGGCGCGGTACTGGTGCAGGACGGTGAAGTCATCGGTCGCGGCTTCAATTGCCCGATCAGTACCAGCGACCCAAGTGCCCATGCTGAAATGGTCGCGATCCGCGCCGCTGCGCAAGCGGTGAACAACTATCGCCTGCCGGGCAGCACGCTGTACGTGACCCTTGAGCCGTGCAGCATGTGCGCCGGGCTGATCGTGCATTCGCGGATTGCGCGGGTGGTGTATGGCGCACTGGAACCCAAGGCGGGGATTGTGCAGAGTCAGGGGCAGTTTTTTACCCAGGGCTTTTTGAATCACCGGGTGTTGTATGAAGGCGGGGTGTTGGCGGAAGAATGCGGGGCTGTATTGAGCGAGTTCTTCAAGGCCCGCCGAGCCAAACCCGCGGATTGAGCCGCACCGGGTTCTTAACCTGGGAACCCGATCAATGTGGGAGCGGGCTTGCTCGCGAAGGCGGATTAACATTCAACTGAAATGTTGACTGACCCACCGCTTTCGCGAGCAAGCCCGCTCCCACATTTCGATCTCCATTGATTTGGAGATTGGAGGTTACTTGCGTGCGACGATGACCGCACGCATTGGCGCCGGCAGCCCTTCGATCGTCTTGCTGTGATCGTCCGGGTCCAGGAAATCACTCAGCGACTGATACTTCATCCACTCCGTCCCGCGCTGTTCCTCGACCGTGGTGACGCTGACATCCACGCACTTCACATCCGTGAACCCGGCGCGCCGCAACCACAACTCCAGCGCCGGCACCGAGGGCAGGAACCACACGTTGCGCATCTGCGCGTAACGGTCTTCCGGCACCAGCACCTGCTGCTGATCGCCTTCGATCACCAGCGTTTCCAGCACCAGTTCACCGCCCTTGACCAGGCAATCTTTCAGCGCCAGCAAATGCTCGATCGGCGAGCGACGATGGTAGAACACACCCATCGAAAACACCGTGTCGAAGCCTTCCAGCTCCGGCGGCAAGTCTTCGAACGGAAACGGCAGGTGCCAGGCATTCGGCTCGGACAGGTAACGCTGCACGGCCTGGAACTGGCAGAAGAACAGCCAGTTGGGGTCGACACCGATCACGCTGTCGGCACCGGCACCGAGCATGCGCCACATGTAATAACCGTTGCCGCACCCGACATCGAGGATGCGCTTGCCCTTCAAATCCAGATGCGGCGCAACCCGCGACCACTTCCAGTCCGAACGCCATTCGGTGTCGACGTGCACACCAAACAAATCAAACGGCCCTTTGCGCCACGGCGACAACCCCATCAGCGCGGTACGCATCTGCGCGCGTGTTGCATCGTCGCAATCGGTGTCGAGCATCAAGCCGTCCAGCAGATCGACTTCGCTCGGCTGGATCTTCGGCAGTGCGTCCAGCGCGCTTTGCCAGCGCTCCAGGTCGCCGTGACCCTTCTCCATTTTCTTGTCGAGTTGTGCTTGCAGGGTGTTGGCCCATTCAGCAAGCGGTGTGCCGGCCAGACGGCGGGCGAGGGGGGACAGATCAATCATGGCAAGGCAATCAACGAGGCAAAGTTAAGACACTGGAACCACGGCATGACTTTCGAGAACCCGGCGGCTAGCAGGCGCTCGCGGTGTTCTTCGAGGCTGTCAGGCTTCATGACGTTTTCGATGGCGCTGCGCTTCTGGGCAATTTCCAATTCGCTGTAACCGTTGGCGCGCTTGAAGGCGACGTGCAGGTCGGTCAGCAGCGCGTGTTCTTGCGGGTCATTGAAGCGCAGCTTCTCCGACAGGATCAGTGCGCCGCCCGGCAGTAACGACTGGCGAATGCGCGAGAGCAGCGCGGTGCGCTGCTCCGGAGCGATGAATTGCAGGGTGAAGTTCAGCGCCACCACCGAGGTGGGCTGGAAGTCGAGGGCGAGGATGTCGCCTTCAATCACTTCCACCGGCAACAACTCCTGGAACATCGAGTCCTGGGCGTTGAGGTATTCGCGGCAACGCTCGACCATGGCGGCGGAGTTATCCACAGCGATGACGCGGCAACCGTCGGTGCGCACATGACGGCGCAAGGCCTGGGTCACGGCGCCCAGCGACGAGCCGAGGTCGTAGAGCACGCTGTTGGGCTGGGCGAATTGCGCGGCGAGCACGCCGAGGTTTTCAACGATGGTCGGATAACCCGGCACCGAGCGCTTGATCATGTCCGGGAAGACCCGCACCACGTCCTCGTTAAAGGCGAAGTCAGGCACCTGGGTCAAAGGCTGGGCGAAAAGACGATCGGATTCTTTGCTCACGGCGGTTCCAGCGGCATGGGTGGAAAAGGCCGGCATTTTAGCCAAATTGACGGGGGGATGCGCGGGTTGTCTGATAAACCGCTGGGCAGATCTGGATCTTGTGTTTATAGGGAGATCGCTTTCGCGGGCAAGCCCGCTCCCACAAGTACAGCGCTATCCCTGTGGGAGCGGGCTTGCCCGCGATGGACTCAACGCGGTTTCTGGGTGAACGCCGACGCCGTAATCCCCCATTGCCCCAGCCAGTAACTGATGATGATCACGTAAGGCGCCGCATCGAACGGCGCCACAAAGCGGCTGATGCCAATCACGCTGTCGGAGAACACAAACGCCAGCGCGCCTGCCGCCGCCAGCAGCGCCGAGCGTTTCGGCACATCGGAGCCCAGTCGGGCCAGTGCTCGCCAGAGCATTGCGCTGATGGCCAGGCCATAGACAATCACCGGAACCAGCAACGGGCCTAAACCGTGGGAAATCAGAATCCCCAGCAGCACCGCACCCACGGCCAGCGCGATGATCAAGGGCAGCAACGCCAACCGCCGACAATCGCTCAAGTAGGCTTTCAAGTACGCCAGATGCGCGACCAGAAACGCGCCGAGGCCAAACACAAACAAGTCCCCCGGCCACGCCAGCAACACGTCGCCGAGCAGCGAGAAAATCAGGCCAAGGCTGATCCAGCGGCGATAGTCGCTGGGCGGCGCGTCGTGCAGCCAGCCGAGCAGGGCCAGCACCGGCAACGGTTTGACCAGCAGGCAAAGCAACGTCGCGTGTACGCTCACGCCATACAGGAAGGTCACCGCGCCCATCAGAGCCAGAATCAGCCAGCCCACGATCAGTTAACCGAGATTGCGCAGTCGAAAGTTTCCACCGGCAACACTTCCGGGGCCCAGGGTTGTTGCGAGGTCAAGCGCAAACGGCCGGTGCCGGCGGCAAACGCCTGAAAGCGCCAAGTCGAAATACCGGCGCTGCCGACGATGCCGGCATCTTCCGGATTGCTGTACACCTCGGGGCTGAGCGCATGCAACACACCACCGGCCGAATCCTGGATCGCCCAACGGTAACCCGTGGACGGGTTGCTCGGCAGGGTCAGGATCAGGTTTTGCCCGCTGTTGAGTTTCACCGGGCATTGGCTTTGTTTTTCCACGGTCACGTTCTGTTTCGGCTGCGTGGCGCAGGCGGCCAGCAAGGAAAGGGCGAGGGGGACAAACAAGCGAGTGGGGGACATAAGGTCAGCGGCTCCGGCATTCACGACGAACGGCGAGCATAACTGAAGATGAGACAAAGTGTGACAACAGCGGGAATTCGCGGTGTTAGGGCTGACGCCATCGCGGGCAAGCCCGCTCCCACAGTGGATTGTTGTGTGACACAAACGCTGTGTCCACTAAAGAACCCTGTGGGAGCGGGCTTGCCCGCGATGGCGATCGAGCAGGCGCTACATCAATGTCAGAACAGAATCTTCGCCACATCCGCAAAGCGCTTGGCGAAATGCACGGTGATCCCTTCCTTCAGATAATCCGGCAGTTCCTCAAAGCTGCCACGGTTAGGCTCCGGCAGAATCAACTCGAAAATCTTCTGCCGCCGCGCCGCAATCACCTTCTCGCGTACCCCGCCAATCGGCAGTACGTGCCCGGTCAACGTCAATTCGCCGGTCATGGCCACGCCTTTTTTCGGTGGCTGGTTGCGTGCGAGCGAGAGCAGGGCGCTGGCCATGGTCACGCCGGCGCTCGGGCCGTCTTTCGGGGTGGCGCCTTCCGGGACATGCAGGTGGACGAAGGCTTCGTCGAAGAACTTCGGATCACCGCCAAACGACTTCAGATTTGAGCTGACGTAGCTGTAGGCGATTTCCGCGGACTCTTTCATCACATCACCCAGTTGACCGGTGAGTTTGAAGCCACGATTCAGCGTGTGGATCCGCGTCGCTTCAATCGGCAAGGTCGCGCCGCCCATGCTGGTCCAGGCCAGACCGGTGATAACGCCGGTGCCGGACAGCACTTGCTCGTTGCGGAAGACCGGATGACCGAGTGAGGCTTCAAGGTCCTTCGGCGCGATTTTGATCACCGCTTTCGGTTCGTCGATCAACTTCACCACGGCTTTGCGCACCAGTTTGCCCAGTTGTTTTTCCAACTGACGCACGCCGGCTTCACGGGCGTACCCGTCGATCAACGCTTTGAGGGCGCTGTCGCTGATGCTCAGGCTGCCTTTGGACACGCCGGCCTTTTCCAGCTGTTTGGGCCACAGGTGACGCTTGGCGATGGCGATTTTTTCTTCGGTGATGTAACCCGACAGGCGAATCACTTCCATCCGGTCGAGCAATGGGCCGGGGATCGAGTCCAGGGTGTTGGCGGTGCACACGAACAGCACTTTCGACAGGTCCAGGCGCAGGTCCAGGTAATGGTCGAGGAATTCGACGTTCTGTTCCGGGTCGAGGGTTTCCAGTAGCGCGGAGGCTGGGTCGCCTTGGTAGCTTTGACCCATCTTGTCGATCTCGTCGAGCATGATCACCGGGTTCATCACTTCGACGTCTTTCAACGCCTGGACGAGTTTGCCCGGCTGGGCGCCGATGTAGGTGCGGCGGTGGCCCTTGATCTCGGCTTCGTCGCGCATGCCACCGAGGCTGAAGCGATAGAACGGCCGGCCAAGGGATTCGGCGATGGACTTGCCGACGCTGGTTTTACCCACGCCCGGTGGGCCGACCAGCAACACGATGGAGCCGCTGATCTCGCCTTTGTAGGCACCGACCGCGAGGAATTCGAGGATGCGGTCCTTGATGTCGTCGAGGCCTGCGTGGTGCTTGTCGAGCACTTTGCGCGCGTGCTTGAGGTCGAGTTTGTCCTCGCCGTACACGCCCCACGGCACCGAGGTGGCCCAGTCGAGGTAGTTGCGGGTGACCGCGTACTCGGGCGAGCCGGTCTCGAGGATCGACAGCTTGTTCATTTCCTCTTCGATGCGTTTCTGCGCTTGCGGCGAAAGCACTTTGCCGGTCAGGCGTTGCTCGAACTGCTCGATGTCGGCGCTGCGGTCATCCTTGGTCAGCCCCAGCTCTTGCTGAATGACCTTGAGCTGTTCCTTGAGGAAGAATTCGCGCTGATGCTCGCCGATCTTGCGGTTAACTTCGGCGGAAATCTCTTTTTGCAGGCGCGCGACTTCGACTTCCTTGCGCAGCATCGGCAGGACTTTTTCCATGCGCTTGAGCATCGGCACGCAGTCGAGCACTTCTTGCAGCTCGCTACCAGTGGCCGAGGTCAGGGCGGCGGCGAAGTCGGTCAGCGGCGAGGGGTCGTTGGGGCTGAAGCGGTTGAGGTAGTTTTTCAGCTCTTCGCTGTACAGCGGGTTGAGCGGCAGCAGTTCCTTGATGGCGTTGATCAACGCCATGCCGTAGGCCTTGACCTCATCGGTCGGCTCGGTGGGTTGGTGCGGGTACTCGACTTCCACCAGGTACGGTGGGCGATGGTGTTTGAGCCAGGTTTTGATGCGCACCCGGGTCAGGCCCTGGGCGACGAATTGCAGTTTGCCGTTTTCGCGACTGGCGTGGTGGACCTTGACCAGTGTGCCGTACTCGGGGAGTGCGTCGGTGTTGAAGTGGCGCGGGTCTTCCTGGGGGGCGTCCATGTAGAACAGGGCCAGGGCGTGGTGATCGGCTTTGCTGACCAGGTCCAGTGTTTCAGCCCACGGTTCTTCGTTGACGATGACCGGCAGTACTTGGGCCGGGAAGAAGGGGCGATTGTGGATCGGGATGATGTAGACCTTGTCCGGCAGGTTTTGGCCGGGCAGGGCGAGGCCTTTGCCGGTGGTGTGGTGTTCGATTTGTTCGGCTTCGTCGTACTCGCTTGGGTCTTCGGGGAATTCTTGCTGGTCGCTCATGGGGCACCTGCGCAATGGGGTATGGGTGTTAGATGGGGCAGGTGGGGGGTGGTTTCAATGGCCCCGGATATTTCCAGATGTGTGTTCAGGGGCGGGACAGATTCAGGGATCTTAACGGCAGGCAGTGTGCCGCTCGCTCAAAACAGGTGACGCGCCAGCCGCCTGGGCCCATCGCCCGCTTGATCAAAAATCCATCGTTCTATCCCTGGCACTGTGCGCAGCGCTGCAAATGCTGCCGACTTATGTTGCTCTGTGCATATCACATGCACGTTGGGCCCGGCGTCCACTGTTGCACACACCTCCAAACCCTCACCGCGCAGTTGCCGCACCCGCTCCAGAATCCGCAAGGTTGCCGGTTTCCAATAGAAAATCGGAGGCTGTGAAGTCATGGCAATCATGTGCAACTCCACGGCTTCGCGCTCCACAACAGCGGCCAATGCGTTGAAATCCCGGCTCACAATCGCTTGGCGGACAGTCGCCAGGCGTTCCGGCAGAAGGTCCAGTCGAGTCGGGTAAAAGGGGCTGCTGTTGGCGAGAAGATGACCTTGACGGGAGCTGACAGTTTTAGGTGTGGCGTCGACGATGGCGATCAAGTCATGCAGCGGCCAATGCTGCCCCGCAGCGAGTTGGACCGGCTCGCAGAGCTGCCGGCTATCGCCAGGCCATTGGACAAACCCGCCCAGCACCGAGCGCGCCGCCGAGCCAGAGCCGGACAGGCGCGCCAGTCTGCCGAGATCGGGGCTGTCGAGTGATTGCCCGCAGCGCAAGGCGAATGCCACTGCCAAGGCACTGAAACCCGACGCTGACGAGGCAATGCCCGCACCCGTCGGGAAGTTGTTGGTCGTGGCGATGCGCAGCGGTGTCCAGTCATCGAAGTATTCGCGCAAGGGTTGCAGATGGCGTTCGATTCCAAGGCGCAGTGAGGTTTGTGCCACAACCAATAGGCCGCTGGCGGTTTTCCACATGATTTCATCGGCAGCGCCCTTCGTCCGGGGCGACAACGTGCAGAAGCTGAGGCACTGACTCAGGGTCATGGAGATTGAGGGATTGTTGGGGAGCGTCTGCCGCGCATCGCTCATGCCCCAATACTTGATGAACGCGATGTTGCTGGGCGAAGAAACGCTGATCCGATTCATTGCACTTGGACCTCCAGGCCGCCCACCGCTAATGGGGCATCGATTCTGCGATAGTGGGCCAGTTCCGGTAGCGCCGGCGCGTCGACCACCAATAGTGCTCCGGCCTGGTCCCCGGAGAGGGCGCCAGCCCCGCAAATTTTTGCTGCACCACCGGCTGCTTCAATGGCGCGGATCACTTGCACAACGGCATTGGGCACCACGCCCAGACATTCCAGGGCCGCTTCATAGTCGTGTACCAACGCCTTGAGTGTTTCAGGTGCCGGGCTGCGGGACTGCAACAGCGTGCGAAAGCGTTCGGCACAGCTGTGCATGCTTGCCAATAGTGGGTTATCCCGGCCTTCGAGCTGGTGTCGGGTGGCGGCGATGACATGCCCGGTACTCTCGCGAGCGGCTCCGGTGTGGTAGATCTCAATGCCGTGTAATTGCAGATGTACCGTGCTCTCGGGCCACGAAATCATCTTGAACCGGTTTCCCGCCTCGCGGCGTCGTTCGACCATGCCACCCAGCAAGCAAGTGTTGTGATCGATCCCTGACGGCAGCCCATGCTGGTAACGTTCAACGCGCATGGCTAGCGGTTGCAGCGGATGCCGTTGCGGCGACAACTTGAAGAGGCGCAACAACGCCGCTGACAGGCTGACCGCCAGGGCTGCCGAACTGCCGAAGCCTGCGTCCAGCGGAATGCTCGATTGCACTCGTAGCGTGCAGCCGCGTATGTCTTCTAGCGCCAGTTTGAGCAGAACTTCGCCCACAGCACATTTGACCAAGTGATCGACGTCGTTTCCTCTGACGCCGATAAAGGTGTGTGTCTGGGGATCGTTTCGAAAGCATACCCAGCGTTGGCGCACTTCCCGGACGTAATCGAGCAGGGCGCCCGTGCTGTATTGCCGATGGATTTGCAGCTCGGGTAACTGAATTTCAATCTGATCATCGTCGCGCTCACGCACCTGCACGGTGCAATACAGCCCCAAGGTAGTAGCGAACACCGGGCAACCCTGCAACGCCGCGTGCTCGCCAATCAGAATAATCTTTGCGGGAGCGCGTGCTTGCACAGCAACCGGTGCCATGACTCAACGCCCCCATTGCACATGAGCTTTTACCAAATGATGTGCTGCTTGCGCCGCCATGATGGACAACTCACCCGCCAGCACCAGCGCTCCGATTATTTCTGCCAAACGCAAAGTGTCGACTCCAGGTTTTTTGGCGCCCGGGACAATCCCCATCAACGCCAGTGCTTCGCGTTGAGTGCACAAACCGGTGCCGCCGCCGACAGTCCCCAGTGGTGTGTCGGGCAACAGGATCGAGGCGTAGAGGGCGCCATGCTCGCGCGCTTCGAGGCAGGTAATGCCGCAAGCACTTTCTGCTACTTGAGCGACATCTTGTCCGGTGGCGATAAAGACAGCCGAAAGAATATTGGCGTGATGGGCATTACTGCCCATTGCCCCCGCCATTGCTGAGCCCAACAGGTTTTTGCGGTATTGGACGTCACACAACGAAGCCGAATCGGTTTTCAGGATGTCGTGCAGGATGTCAGCGCTCAGATGGGCTTCGGCAAAAATGCGTTTGCCCCGACCGTTTAGCACGTTAACCATCGCCGGTTTTTTATCGGTGCAGTAATTGCCTGAGATGCTGATGCAGGGTAGGCCCGTAGCGGGGCTGATCAGCTCGGTTATGGCCCGCTCGCAGGCGATGCTTGCCATGTTCATGCCCATGGCATCGGCACTGTGGAAGCGAAAACGCAGGTAGATCGTGGTGCCGACCAATGCGGGCACGATGTCCTGCAATACAAGGTGACGGCTGTTCTCTTCGCAGAGCTGTTTGATTTTGTCGTAGTTGTTTCGGACCCAGGCTACGAAAGCCTGTGATTGTACGATACCGCTGGAGCGAAACACCGGCGCTCGGGTGATGCCCACATCGTCGACGCGCACCACCGCGCCTCCGGCGGCGCGTAACGCGGCGCACCCTCGGGACACGCTGGCGATCAGTGCACCTTCGGTGGTCGCCAGTGGCGCAAAGACCGGTTCCTGGGCGGTAATCGCTTGCCCATTGACCAACAGGGGGCCGGCAACGCCCAGCGGTATCTGAATAGCCCCGATGAAGTTCTCGCATTTTGCCGGGTGCGCATCAAACGTGTAATTGCCGATGGTGGTGAGTGAGGCCCCAGTGATCAATTGCAACGCCTCACGCCGAATGAAGGACGCTTGGTTGCGCGACAAGGTTTCAGGTAGTTGGTGCAGGCGGACCTCACCCTTGGCCAAGGCCTCTATCCATTGAGCGTCGAATTGAGAGTGGGACATGAGTCACCCGGCGGGTCATTGAGTGCGCAAGGTGGTGCGCGTCCTGTTGATGATCTGCAGAACTGACCCAGGCAGGTACTGTCATTGTTGACAGTTTTTTATATCGATCGGCGATTGGACGGCACTCGTCGAGGCGTTCCGGACAGACAATTAGCCCACATTGACCAAATGTGGGAGCGTCGCACCTCCGCTCCCACTGGGGATCAACGGTGTTGCGCGGGTTTGGGGCGTTCGAGGTTGTCCATCATCCGGTTCGCGGCCAGTTCGGCGAGCATGACGATTTGCTGAATGGCCATGGCGGTGTTGCGATGCGGGCCTTCCAGGTAGGCGGCAAAATCGCCGGCCATCACGCTGGCCTGGGCCAGGGATTCACAGGTGTGGGCCAAGAGGTCTTCGTCTTTGAGGTCCGGTGCAAGCATGAACATGGTGCTGGGTTTGCGGGTGGGCGGTGATTTCAGGGCTGCGGGGTTTAGGTAGTGATTCAGCGCGCGTTCGGCGGCTTCATTGAGTTTTTTGGAATCGATGGATTCGTAGGGGGAAACATCGTCGGTTTCGGGGGGATTTGGTGTTTCTTTGATCATGGTGAAGCTCCATTCGAAGATAGGGAGTTCGCCACGACTGCGACCAAGCAGTTGGGTGGCAAACCGTACGCAGGTTGGTCGACCAGGGAATGGAACCCGGCAGGGCCGAAGCCCTCCCACGCACAGCTCGCCATGAAGCAAGCACGAAAAGTGCGCCATTCTAAACCTGGGCGACCAAACCCGGTCGCTGAATTTGCAGCGACGCCCAAAGCCTATCGTCCCGGCTTCTGACCCAACAACCGACAGCGCTTGTCGGAAACCGCCGCCAGAGCAGCCACCGCTATAGGACGTTCGCCGAACTTCCAGACCAACCACAACCCAAATGTGGGAGCGGGCTTGCTCGCGAAGGCTGTTTAACATTCAACATTTTTGTCGACTGACACACTGCTTTCGCGAGCAAGCCCGCTCCCACATTTGATTTGTGTTGTGGTGTAGACCGCGGCTAAAAAAAAGGCGACCCCCTCACAGGAGTCGCCTTCGTTTTAACCGCCGCTAAAACTTATTCCGACAGTTTGTACGCCATCACATAGTCACCTTGCTTGGTGCCCAGCGAACCGTGACCGCCGGCAACGACCAGCACGTATTGCTTGCCGTCCTTGCCGGTGTAGGTCATCGGGGTGGTTTGCGCGCCGGCCGGCAGGCGGCCTTCCCACAGTTGCTTGCCGTTTTTCACGTCGTAGGCGCGCAGGTACTGGTCGAGGGTGCCGCTGAGGAACGCGACGCCACCGGCGGTGGTGAAGGTGCCGCCCAGGCTGGGTACGCCCATGCTCAAGGGGATTGGAACTGGCGAGCTGTCGCGCACGGTGCCGTTCTTGTGCATCCAGATTTTTTCATGGGTGGTCAAATCGACCGCTGCCACGTAGCCCCACGCCGGTGCCTGGCACGGCAGGCCCATTGGCGACAGCAGGGGTTCAAGGACTACGCCGTAAGGCGCACCTTTGTTTGGTTGTACGCCTTCGGTTTCGCTTTTGCGCGGGCCTTGGGCGGCGATTTCCGCAGCCGGGATCAGCTTGGATTTAAAGGCCATCCAGTCCGGGTTCACGAACAGGATCTGACGCACCGGATCCACTGAGATACCGCCCCAGTCGAACACGCCGAAGTTACCCGGATAAACGATCGAACCTTGCAGCGATGGCGGTGTGAACGGGCCGTCGTAGCGCAGGGATTTGAAGGTGATCCGGCAGACCAGTTGGTCGAACGGTGTCACCCCCCACATGTCGCGTTCTTTCAACGGCGGCGGCATGAAGTTGAGGTCGGACTTGGGTTGGGTCGGCGAGGTGTGATCACCGGCGACAGCGCCTTGCGGCACCGGTACTTCGTTGATCGGCACGATGGCCTTGCCGGTGCTGCGGTCCAGCACGTAGATGCTGCCTTGCTTGGTGGACGCAAGCACCGCTGGCTTCACGCCGTCTGCGGTTTTCAGGTCCATCAAGGTTGGCTGGCCGCCGACGTCCATGTCCCACAGGTCATGGTGGGTGAACTGGAAGTGCCAGCGCGCTTTGCCGGTGGCGATGTCCAGGGCGGTCAGGCCGGCGGCGTGCAGTTCCGATTCTGGGGTGCGATCACCACCGTACTGGTCCGGGGTCTGGTTGCCCATTGGCAGGTAGAGCATGCCGAGTTTTTCATCGACCGCGAACATGGACCACATGTTCGGCGAGTTGCGGGTGTAGGTCTGGCCTTCGGCAATCGGCGTGGTGTCGTCCGGCTTGCCGCTGTCCCAGTTCCACACCAGTTTGCCAGTGTGTACGTCGAACGCACGGATCACGCCGCTTGGCTCGTCGGTGGAGACGTTGTCGGTGACGTGGCCGCCAATCACCACCAGGTCTTTAGTGACCGCTGGAGGCGAGGTGGAGTAGTAACCGCCGGCGGTGAAGCCGCCGATGTTGGCGCGCAGGTCAACCTGGCCCTTGTCGCCGAAGTCTTCGCACATCTTGCCGGTGTCGGCGTTCAGGGCGATCAGGCGGGTGTCGGCGGTGGGCAGGAAGATCCGGCGCGGACAGGCGTTGGCCACGGCGGCGCTGGCGCTGCCGGTCGGGCTCTGCTCGGAGGCGTAGACCGCGTCATCGTGATACGACACGCCACGGCAGGTCATGTGGGCCCAACCCTTGAAGTTCGCCGCGTTTTGCGTGGAGAGCTTCGGATCGAAACGCCAGATTTCCTTGCCGGTGTCCGGGTCCAGCGCGATCACCTGGCTGTGCGGCGTGCACACGTAGAGCATGCCGTTGACTTTCAGCGGGGTGTTTTCGGCGGTGGTCTCGCCCGGATCGTTCGGGCCCGGCAGGTCGCCGGTGCGGTAGGTCCACGCCGGGACCAATTTGTGAGCGTTTGCCGGGGTGATCTGTGCCAGGGGCGAGTAACGATCACCGTGAGCGCTGCGGCCGTAGGAATTCCAGTCACCGTCGGGCATGGCCGGGGCGGTGTTGGTCATGCCGGGCACGCTGTCGCGGTCCAGTTGACCCTTGATTTCACCCGGGTTGGTGAATTGGCTGGCCAATGCGGCCACGCCCGCCACTACCACAGCGACACTCAGGGCGCCGGTGCCCATCGGTGCAGCACCTTCGCGCAGCAACGGACGACGGAACCATGGCAGTAACATGACCAGGCCCAGTGCAAACAACATCGCCAGGCGCGGCACCAGTTGCCACCAGTCGAGGCCTACTTCCCACAGTGCCCAAACGGTGCTGGCGAACAACACCAGTGCGTACAGGCCCAGCGCAGCGCGGCGGGCGAGGATCAGCAACACGCCGGTCAGCGTCAGGCCGATACCGGCCAGCAGGTAATACAGCGAGCCGCCGAGCATGCTCAGCTTGATCCCCCCGGCCAGCATGGCCAGGCCCATTAGCAGAAGCAGGATGCCGAGCAGGCTCGGCAACAGACGGCTTCGACTCAAAGCACCATCAGTGCTCATAGTGTGGTTCTCCGTGACGTTTCAAGTAGTCCCGCGCAAGTTCACTGTAGATGACGATCTGGCGTGGGCATGGTTCAGTTATATAAGTGAAACCTGGTTAGCGCTTGTTCAGGTGTTGCAACCCTTGTAGGAGCAGAGCTTGCTCGCGATGGCGGTGTGTCAGACCGCATCAATGTCAACTGACACTCCGTCATCGCGAGCAAGCTCTGCTCCTACAAGGCTTTGGGGTGTTGTTTAGAACGACGACTGGATCTTGATCCCGCCAATCAGCGCGTCATCGACGTTATCCACACCACCGGGATGGCGGATGTATTGCAGGTTCGGGCGCACGGTCAGCCAGTTCGTCACATGCACGCCGTAATAGAGCTCGGCGCTGTATTCGGTGTCCTGCGGCGGCAAGAAGGCCGGGTCGTCATAGTCGAAGACGGCATGCGCCTGATTGGTGGCTTCAGCGTTTTTGCGATAGGCCGGGTTGACGTGGACGCGGGCCAGCGCGAAGCCGATGTCGTCCTTGGCGCGCGCATCGAACAGGCCTTTGTAGACGACGCCCGCCTGCACATAGTTGTCGATGGCATTGGTCTTCTTGTCGTGCATCGTGCCGTTGGCGAACACGTTCAAACCACGGCTGTGATCGCTGGCGACGCTGGTGATTTGCTGCTGAATACCCAGCCATACGCCGTGCTTGCTCGATGCGCTGCGGTAAGCCTCGCCGCTCAGGGCGGCGGGCTGGCCGTTGCTGTCTTTGTAGACGTCGGTGGCGCTGGCGCTGCTGTAGTAATAACCGGCGCGGTATTCGCCCGGCAGGCCGTTGAGCGTTGGCGACCACACCAGTTCCACGGGCACGATTGCGCCCTGGGTGCCGCTGCCACTGAGCTTGAAGCCGTTGTCGCGATCGAGGTTCGACGGGTTTTGCTCATAGGCGCCAATCTGCGCGTACAACTGCGGCGTCAGGTGATATTTGACCCGCATCGCCCA
Source organism: Pseudomonas sp. C9 (assembly GCF_002000165.1). NCBI lineage: Bacteria > Pseudomonadati > Pseudomonadota > Gammaproteobacteria > Pseudomonadales > Pseudomonadaceae > Pseudomonas > Pseudomonas sp. C9. The sequence continues at coordinate 3,776,950 of NZ_MPAK01000001.1, forward strand.
TTGGCTGACGGGCCAGTTGTACCAGATGCTGCCGGCCCAGTTACCGACCTGGGAGCCACAGAACGCCAGGTTCTGGAAGTCGCAGGGGAAGCTGTTGAAGTCTTCGCCTTCACCAAAGCGGCCGGCCTTGATGTCGAGTTTTTGGTCGAAGAACTTCTGCTGATACCACATCTGCGTCAGGCGCCAGGTTTGCCCACGGCCCCAGACTTCCTGAGCCGAGGTGAATCCCCCCACGCGAGGGTCGTTGATGCGGTCGTTGCTGATGTTATTGCCGCTGCGTTCGGTGATGGTCAGCTGAAATTCGGCATCGTTCCAGCCCAGGATTTTCTGCAAATCCAGGTGCGTGCCGAGGCCAAACTGGTCGCTGTAGCGCGCGGTGCGGTCATGGTCGTAGCCACCGTGCAGGTTACTGCCCATTTCACCGGTGTAATCGACTTTGAAGTCGTAGCCTTTTTCCGAAAGTTCGGTGCGCGTGCCGTTCCAGTCACCCAGCATCCAGGGGGAGTCGCTATCGAAGGCGGGCGCTGCCTGGGTGCAGGTGGCGAGGCCCAGGGCGGTGAATCCGCCGATCAGGCGTAGGGCTTTTCGGTGGGCAACAGGCAGTGAGACAGCGCTGTCTCGCGAAGTGTGGAAATCAGGCATAGAGAGAGAATTCTTGATCTTTTTCTAGGAAAGTTACGGATGGCAGCAGGCGTAAAGCAGGTAGCGGAAGCGTTTCAGCTTGGCGGCCGCAAGGATAATGTTCTGTTACAAATAGAGAAAGGGCTTTTCCTGACATGCAGCATTTCAGATTCGGTAACAGTGCCGGGCGGCGATCTTTTCAAGGTCACCTACATTTAAGGGACAAGCGATAGCGCACAGAGCGCTTCCACCAGACCACACCCTCGGCTAAGGTGCGCGGCTTCCCATCCTTTCACCGCTTGAAGGCCCGGCATGACCGAACAGAACAACAACCCGCTGCACGGCGTGACGCTGGAGCAAATCCTCAACGTCCTGGTTGAACATTACGAATGGTCGGGGCTGGCCGAGCGCATTGATATCCGCTGTTTCAAGAGCGACCCGAGCATCAAGTCGAGCCTGACGTTCTTGCGCAAAACCCCGTGGGCGCGAGAGAAGGTCGAGCGCTTGTATGTGAAATTGATGCGCACCAAGCGACCAGTCTGACAATGGTTAACCAACCGACGCCGGGTTCTGCCACGAGGCGTCGTTTTGTCGCCGTGGCGGCGGTACTGGGGTGGCTGGGGCTGAGCATTCAGCTGTACCTGATTCTCTACTCACGCTGGAGCCTTGAAGCCAGTTTGATCGGTGGGCTGGTGAGCTTTTTCAGTTACTTCACGGTGCTGACCAACACGCTGGTGGCGACCGTATTGACCTGTGAATGGACATCCCGCGAGTCAGCGGCGCGACGCTGGTTTTTGCAGCCGTGGGTGAGCAGTGCGATTGTGGTGAGTATCGCCGTGGTCGGCCTGGCGTACAGCCTGCTGCTGCGCCATCTGTGGCATCCCGAAGGCTGGCAGTTTCTGGCCGACGAGCTGATGCACGACATCATGCCGCTGCTGTTTCTGGGCTATTGGTGGTTATGCGTGCCCAAGGGCACGTTACGTCTGAGGCACATCGCGTTGTGGTTGATCTATCCGTTGGTGTACTTCGTATCGGTGTTGTGGCGCGGTCACGTGTTGGCGGTTTATCCCTATCCGTTTGTAGACGTCGACAAGTTGGGTTATCCACAGGTGTTTTTGAATGCGGGTGGGTTGTTGGTGGGGTTTGTGGTGATTGCGGTGTCGTTGACCGCGCTCGACCGGCAATTGGGGCGACGCCGCTAGCGCCGCCCTCACAGGTCACTCTTCGTCGCTGTCATCCAGCCGCCAGTAACCCACGGCTTTGACGAATTGCTCGTTCAGCCCATGCTCATCAAGCAGCACCCGCCGAATCTGCCGCGACACCTTGGTCTCGGTCGCCACCCACGCATACAGATTGCCGCCGGGCACTTGCGCTTGCTTCACGGTGGTCAGCAGATTGTCCTTGCCGCCTTCGCGCAGCACCCAGATCACATGGACCTGCGCGGCGCTTTCCAGACGTTGCTGCTCGGTGCCGTTCTCCACTTCCACAATCACCAGCGCCCGACGATTGGCTGCCAGGCCTTCGAGGCGACGGGCGATGGCGGGCAGGGCGGTTTCGTCACCGATCAGCAGGTAGCTGTCGAACATGTCCGGCACGATCATCGAGCCGCGTGGCCCGCCGATGTGCAGGAACTGACCGGGTTTGGCCTGCTCGGCCCAGGTCGAGGCAGGGCCGTCGCCGTGCAGCACGAAATCGATGTCCAGTTCCAGCGTGTCGAGGTCGTAACGACGTGGTGTGTAGTCGCGCATCGCTGGCATCGGCCCGTTGTTTTTGCCCGCGCCGAGCACCAGGGTTTCCAGCGCCGCGTGTTCCGCCGCGTTTTGCGGGAACAACAGTTTGACGTGGTCGTCGGTGCCGAGGCTGACGAAGCCGGCCAGTTCCGGCCCGCCCAGGGTAATCCGGCGCATACGTGGCGTCAGGTCGACCACGCGCAACACCTCCAGACGACGGCGTTTGATCTCATGCATGACGCGGTGGATGGATTGCACGATCACTTCAGTCATTCGGCTTTCTCCCGGACAGGTGGAACGGCAGGGCCGTCGACAATGGCTTTGGCGGTGTTATTGAGCAGGTCGCGTACCCGCAGGATTTCTTCCGGGCTCCAGCGGCCGTGGTGCATCTGCAAGGCATGACGCAAGTTGTGCACGGCTTCGTGGATCTCGGCCGGGCGGTCATGCCCGCGCAGCGAGCGTTTGCTGACTTCGATGCGCATCCGCACGCCATCCAGTGCAATGGCTTGCTCGGTCAACGACAAACGTCCGGCGTCGGTGATGCTGTAGCGTTTTTTGCCGCCCTCGGCGTCGCCCAGAATCATTTCGCTTTCTTCAAGAAAAGTCAGGGTCGGGTAGATCACACCGGGGCTGGGGCTGTAGGCGCCGTCGAACATGCTTTCGATCTGGCGGATCAGGTCATAGCCGTGGCAGGGCTGTTCGGCGATCAGTGCCAACAGCAGCAATTTCAGGTCGCCGGGGGCAAACACACGGGGGCCACGGCCGCCGCGTTCTCGGCCAGGACCTGGGCGTTTTTCGAAGCCGTCACGGCTGTCGTTGTGCTCTCGATGGGAATGATGGTCTCTCATTTTGTGTCTTCTCTGTCGTGTTTAGATACAACTTAAGATATATCTTATGAGAAATGCAAGGCACCAAGACGAGCGGTCGAAGACTGAGGCAGGGCGCTGCAAGCGCAAGAGGGCTGTGACGATTGCTTCTTTAGAGTAGTTAGACTAATTAATAACAGTTCATTTTCTTACCAATGGCTGTTAAAAAATAATAAGTAGTGCCGTTCTTACAGATATTTAATCATTCTTGTCTGTGTGCTTTTTTAGTTAAAACTGTGTGTAGTATCAGTCTGAGAGTCGAACAGCGTAATTGCTGTTTTTACGACTTTTTTCCTTCTGTTCGAATGCTCTTGTTACTACATGTTCTTCGGAAGTTACGTACTTACTTTCCCAAGAGATTGGTCGATCATGTTCCGGCGTCGAAAGTTAAGCCTCGTGATGAACTCGTACATGACGCTGGCTTGTTAGGACTGCTCTCGGCCCAATCCTTTGAAAAGACAGGTACTCAATAATGCTCAATAAGTTTGCAATCGCCGTCCCGATGACACTCTTGGCACTTGGTTCTTCGCTGGCGTTCGCTGCGGAAGAAGCGCGCACCTCCATCAACATCAGCGCCACCATTCCAACCCAGGTTTTCCACGCCCAACCGGTCAATCCTGACTTTGGTAAAGATGAGAAAATGACCTACAACCTGGTGACCGGTACTTTGAGTCCATTGCGTGCGACGTACGATATTCGGCACACCAATGGTTCGGTCGGCGCCTATGTGGAAGGAGGTCCGCAACCCCTGTTCAACGGTAGCAACAACATCGCACTGACCTATAAATTCAACGGAGTTACCCTGACCGGCGCTTCCCAGGAAGTCGTTGGCGATACCGAGTCCAACGGTGGCATGCGGGCTGATCTGGTGATTGACGCCGCTAAACCCACCGCCACTCAAACGGGTTTCTACACTGCCACTCCGGTGGTGATCTTCGATGCCATCCCGCGCATCTAGTAATACTGAGATGACTTAAGGGTTGTCCTTATTAAGTAACGCTCACCGGTCGATGGGTAGTCAGTATCCGTCGATCGGGTTTTAACGTAACTATCTCTAGAGTATTTCGCTCATGTTCCCGATGACTCACATCGCGACGGCGCTTGCCCTGTTTTTTTGTGCAACCGCTTTGGCTGCGCCTGCAGATAGCGCGTCTACACCTCGAAGTCTGCTGGCGCAGGCCAAAGGTTTGCCGTCTGAGTTCGAAGAGCACTTCTTTGATGTGCCACTGGCGGTGCGCGTGGAACTTGACCAACAGTTTCTGGGTGAGGCGATGGTGGTGTTATCCCGCGACGATCGCATCACCTTAGTTGACTTCACCGATGTCAGCGATAGCACTATCAAGCCCAGCGAGCGCGAGACCTGGGCAAATTATCTCAAGCAAGGTGTCGCACTGGGAGGCTGCCAGGGGTCGTGCCCGGAGCAACTGCTGGCGGTGCATTACAGCCTGGAAAACTCACTGGTTTCGATCCTGACGCAAAACGCCGAACGCGACGAGACGGCGCAGCGCTACTACACGTTGCCCGAAGGCGGCAGCACCGGCCTGATCGTGCGCAATCAGTTGAACCTCAACGGCGGGCAGAACCAGGACTTGGGCGGGCGCTATGGTCTTGAAGCCAGCAGCAGCCTGGGCAACTGGACTCAGGCTGTGAATGTTCAGCTGTCCCGACTCGGCGGGATGGATGACGAGTTGTTTCACGCGGTGAATGAGCTGTACACCCAGCGAGAACTGGAAGGCAATTTTCTGCGACTGGGCCTTTTCACCCCTTCGTCCGAAGGGCTGAGTCGGCAACCGCGCACCTTTGGTACCAGCCCCGATACGGCGGTGGGGGTCATGTACGGCAGCTCCGACAGCCTGGCCATCAACAATCCGAAACCGGCGGTGTATCCGATCTACGTCACCGCCAACCGCCAGGGGTCGGTGGAAATCTATCGCGACGGTTTGCTGATCAATACCCAGGCGATGCCGGCCGGCTTGCAGACCCTCGATACCCGACCGTTACCGGGCGGGATCTACGAAGTGGAAGTGCGTCTGATCGAAGACGGTCAAATCACCTCCAGCACCCAAGAGCTGGTCTACAAGCCCAACAACTGGCGTAACCATGACGAGCGCTGGCGCTACAACCTGTTCGCGGGGCGCGAGTCCAAGGTGCTCAGTAACTGGGACGAGCAGGACGATGGCGACATGACCGCCGGCGCGGCGGTCAACTACTTGTTGCATCCGCGGGTGATCGTCGGCCTGAACGGGCGCCAGGTGCGTGACAGCTTGCAGTACGGCACGTCGGTCGACTGGGCCATCGTCAACAATGCCAGCCTCTACGCCAACATTTATCAAACCGAAGACTACGGCACCGGCCTCGACGTGCAGGGGCTGTATTCCTACGGCAGTGGCAGCGTCGTCGCCAGCCACAACCGCAGTTGGCTCGACACGACGCGGCTCTACGACACCTTGCCGGACGGAACGCGAGTGCGACAACGCAATGTGTTCGTTGGCCAGACCAGCAACTCTTCGTTGTCGCTCAACCATCGATTGACCAGCAAGACCTCGGTCAACGCGCGGGTGTCCCACAGCGAGGGCAATACCGAAGGCGCGGGGGTGGATCTGGGATGGACCCAGCGCACCCGACTGTTCGGCAGCGATGCCAACTGGCGATTGTCACTGTTCGACCGGCCAGGCAGCGTGAGTTCGGGGGACGACCGCAATCGTGGCGTCGACCTGAGCGTCAACATTGCTTTGGGCGGCCCCGGCGAACAGCTCTCCGGCAGCATCGGCTCACGCACCGCGCGTGAGGGCGGGCGGGATAACAACGCCTCGATCACTTACCGCAAAGACCTGCAGGGGCACCTCTTGCAGAGCGTGTCGGCGACCGCCATCACCGACACCTATGGCATCGGTTTGAATGCGATGGGGACGATGCATTCGGACCTGGTCAACGGCGACGGGTTTGTCCAGCGTTCGTCTTTCAACAACGACTTCACCGGCGGCCTGAACCTGGACAGCACCGTGGCCGTCGGCGGCGAAAAAATGGTCGTGACCAGCCAGTACCACCGCAACGGTGCCGGGATGATCATCGATGTCGAATCGGACATCGCGGGCATCACCCTGCGCGCCGACGATTTGAGCGGCGGCAGTGCGGTACTCAAACCGGGTCGCAACTTTGTCCCCATCACGGCCTACAAAAGCAGTTCGGTCAGTTTCGACTTCGAGGGCAACCATGTGCCCGCCGCGACCATCCAGCCGGCGCGCTCCAGCTATCACCTGAACAAGGGCGGCGTGGAATATCGCCAGGTCCGCGTGATGAGCACCCTCACCGTACTCGGACGCTTGATCGACCCCCAGGGCAACCCGCTCAAGGGGCACCACATCATCAACCACGCCAGTCGCGGCGTGAGTGAAGTCGACGGCTTCTTCTCCATGGAAATGAACGCCGGCTCACCGACCCTGGAAGTGCGCCACGGCAATCAGTTGCTGTGCCAGTTCCGCCTCGACCCGAGCAGCGCACGCACGGAAAACAACGTGCTGATGATCGGGGACCTGCGGTGCACACCGGACACATTGGCGGATGCGACTTTCATGGCCCGGACGGCGGGCTGATGGTCCGGCACAACGCGATTAATCAACGAGGTAAGGGACGATGAAACGTCTGTTGGCACTATTTGGTTTTTGTTTATTCACCCAAACGGCACACGCTACGCCGAGCATCAATATCGGCACCGTCTACGACTATCTGGACGGCGATAAAAGTACCTACCTGAAGCGGGTTTTCAACGGCGGCGACAGCACTGCGTTCGTCAAGGTCAACATTCTTGAAATCCTCTATGACGCCCAGGGCAAATCACAGGAAGTACCGCTCAAGACCCAGGCCGACGGCAGTGCCCGCGACGGCCTGATGGCCAGCCCGGCACGACTGATCGTGCCGGCCAATGGCATGCAGGGTACGCGGTTGCTGTACATGGGCGAACGGGCTACAGAGCGCTATTTCCGCGTGCGTTTCGTACCGGTGGTGCCGGAGAAAGAAGATGAGTTCGCCGTTTCCAGTGAAGAACGCGATGCCTACAAGAAAACCCTCTCGGCCGGGGTCAACGTCCTGGCCGGTTACGGCGCGGTGTTTTTCGTGCGGCCCAAGCACACGCGCTATGAAAGCGTGATTGAAAACGCGGCGGCTCTTTACCGCATTCGCAACAACGGCAACACGGTGGTGGTGATCGACGAGTTCAAGGACTGCTCGGTAAAAAACGAACAGGACTGCCAGCCGACGACCAAGCATCACATCCTCGCCGGCCGGACGTTTCAGTTTGAAAAACAGGCCGGTCGCGAATACCACTTCACCCTCGTTGAAGGTGAAAGCAGCAAAAAACTGGACGTAAAGGGTTGAGCCCGGGTGATGACTATGTTGAAAAAAATACTCCCCGTGCTCATCGGTGCATGGGTTTCGAGCACGGCGTTTGCCGCCAGGGAGTCCCACCATTTCGATGTGTTCGTGAGCATTCCAACGTTGGCGTTCTATGTGATTCCGTCTGACCCTGGCTGGATTCATCGTGAGCAGCAACTGCCATGGAACCTGACGGCATCGACACTGGGTGGTTTGCGCAAGTTTTTCGACGTGAAGAACGAAGCAGGCTCGATCGAGGCCCGGCTCGAAGGCCGACCCTATCTATCCAATGGCACCGAAGCCCATGACATCGGCTTACGCGTGCTGTTCAACGGCACATTGTTGAACGACGCGGAAAACAGCGAGGTGGTGTCCATGGCCGACGCCATTGCGGGCAAACGGGTGGTGCTGGAAATCGTCCCGGTGCCGCCGGCCGACGGGGTTTACAAGCCCGGCAATTATTTTGGCAACGTCAACATGATTTTCAATGCGGTCATGCCCGGTGGCTGAGTGATAGAAAATGAAAACGAAAAACACCGTAAGAGTTCCGAGCCTTATTGTTTGGGCAATTGCGACGCTTGGATGGGGGATCGAGCCGGTGATGAGTGCGTCCATGGATATCAGCGCGGTGTTTCGGCCTGATCCTTCGAGACCCATGGATAACAAGTTCATCAATCAAACGCCTGTTACCGGACATTGCCAGCTTCAACCGGAATTTTGCAAAGAGAAGGGGCTGTTTTCTCTACTGGCGCCCATTGATTTTGTGTCCGTCGCGCCCATCGAAGCGCGGCACTCAGATTCGCGTAAAGGTGCATTTTTTCGAGTGCCAGGTCAGTGGCAAGTGCTGCGTGTCAGGAACGCCGTGACTAATGAGTATTCCGAACTGGAAGTGCGCATAGCGTCGATTGGTGGCCGCTACATCCTTCCGGATACCGCTGAAAACCTTGTGGGTGAAGGCGAGCCCACCAGCGTTCAGGGGTGGCACACACGCTTATGGGGCGACTGGACATGGTACCCACCCGCTCCCTGCCAGCCGACGGGAGGTATGTACACCGCGCCGGCCACTCGAACTTTTTTCTGGATGACACCGATTGCGAGTGAATGCGCGGCAACCGCCAATTATCGTATTTCGAACTTGAGTTACGACAAGATGCAGATCGGCTATGAACTGCGTACGCCCAATCCTTTGGGCATGTCGTCCGGCCTGTATACCGGCGACTGGACGTATACCGTCGGTCCCGGAATGGATTTCGATATGGGTGACATCATGATGCCCAGCAGTTCAACCCTGACATTGAACTTCATTCTGGACGTCCAGCACACCCTCAAGGTTGACGTGCCGCCGGGCGGCAATCGCGTTGAACTGGTGCCCCAGGGGGGGTGGCAGTCCTGGTTGACGCAAGGGCGCAAACCGACGCGGCTGTTTCGCGACCAGACCTTCAACATCTCTGCGAGTTCGCGCTTCAAGATGCAGATGGAATGCCAGTACAGCCACGATAGCCGCACGTGTGCAGTGCTGGAACCGGTTTCCGGACATTCCGTGCCGCTGAACGTCAGTGTCAGCCTGCCCCATGGGTTGACGGACGCCGATGGGCAAGCGGTGGATCGTCGCCCTCTGAGGCTCGACGGCAGCGGTACAACGTTGTTCCAGCCAGGATTTTACGTAGACCGCAAACCCGGAACACTGCACTTCGAAATCCCCGCCACGCAAGTGGGCGAAATGATTCATCCGGGTCAGGCACGGCAGTACTCAGGCAGTGTGACCGTGATCTGGGATTCGGACATTTAGACGCGCCATCACCCGATGCTGGTGCAAGTGATTTGTGGAGACGAGACGATGGATGATTCAGCCCGGCAAGGACACCGGACGATAAAACGTGGCGTATGGACAGGGTTACTGGTTGTCGTTTTTTCTGTCCCGGCAGTGGCGGAAGTACACGATATCCGCGCGACATTCCAGCCGGATTCGGCGAACCCGCAAAAAAATCAATTCACTAATCAAACACCTTCCGAGGGATTTTGCGCTCAAGTTCCACAGGCCTGCGCGCCCTTGAAACTGTTCAGCCTTATCGCCCGCATTCCATTTACGGCCAATGCGCCAATCCTCGCCAATCATACGGACCCTCGCCAGGGCGGCATGGCCCGGGTGCCGTCCGACTGGCGCGATGTGTCCGTGACACACAGTTCGGGGGACGTCACAACGCTGCAGGTGCGGATTGCCGCGATTGGTCATGAATCGTTGCTACCGAGGTCCATTTCCGAATTGACGGGTGGCGGGACCTGGGACGATTTATGGGAAGGCGGGCGCTGGTTGTACGCGCCTGCACCCTGCGTAGGAGTGGGGTGGGGCACCGTCGGCAACTTTGGCTATAACAGCTTCTGGGTCGTCCCCGTCGGGGCGGGTGTTTGTAGCAAAAAGGCGAAGTTCGACATTCCTTTGTCCTTTCGTTATCAGTACATCGTTTTCGGGTACGAATTGCGTACGCCCGATCCGCTGAAAATGGCGTCGGGCGATTACACCGGCGTTATTTCCTACACGGTTGGCCCGGGCCAGGATTTCGACATGGGCGATGTCATGATTCCCAGTGACTCCGTGTTGACCCTTAACTTTTCCCTTGAGGTCAGCCATACCCTGAAAGTCGATGTACCGCCTGGGGGGAACCGCGTCGAACTGGTTCCCGAGGGCGGCTGGCAGTCCTGGTTGACGAAAGGGCGCAAACCGACTCGGCTGTTCCGGGACCAGACGTTCAATATTTCCGCCAGTTCGCGCTTCAAAATGAAGATGGAATGCCAGTACAGCCACGATGGCCGCACGTGTGGAGTGGTGGAACCGGTTTCCGGACACGCCGTGCCGCTGAACGTCAGTGTCAGCCTGCCCCATGGGTTGACGGACGCAGCCGGGCAAGCAGTGGATCGCCGGCCGCTACGGATCGATGGCAGCGGTACGGCGTTATTCCAACCGGGGTTTTATGTGGACCGCAAACCGGGAACGCTGCACTTCGAAATCCCCGCCGCGGAAGTTGGCGAAATGATTCATCCGGGTCAGGCGCGGCAGTACTCAGGCAGTGTGGCGGTGATCTGGGATTCGGATGTTTAGATACTCGCGTTATACGCGGTGACAGGGAGTGTATGAAACATGAATAGGGCAACGACGGCGAGCCGCTTGAGTACGCTGGCTCTGACAGGCGCGTTCGCTGCGTCGGCAAGCGCGGCAACCGTGGATATGACGGCGGTATTCCGGCCAGATCCGGCAAACCCCATGCAAAATTCTTTCGAAAACAAAACACCTCAAGGAGGGTATTGCGGGGATCACCCGGAGTATTGTGACAACGGCGTGTTCAGCATCGCCCTGCCCATTCGCTTCAGGTCGGTCGCACCTATCCAGGCGTTGCATGATGAACGCCAGGGCCCGATGTTTCGTGTGCCTTCATATTGGAAGGACATCACGGTTCTCCATGAAGAGACCGGAGAAGCCGAGACGGTCAGAATGCGGGTCAACGGTATCGGTGCGGCCTACACGAACAACGCCCCGCTTCCCGAAGCTGTTTGGCAAAGTGCGTGGGTTTACGCGCCTGCCCCCTGCCAATATGGTGGCGTTGGCTATGGTAACGCCCTGTATTACGCGTTCTTCTGGAGAGTACCGGCCGATGCAGGTGTGTGCGCCAAGCAGGCACAGAAGACAATTGCCGAGACCCTTTCGTTTGCTTATGAGAACACCGGGTTTTCCTATGAGCTAATCACGCCCAACCCGCTCAAGATGACGGCGGGTATCTACCGGGGCATATCGAGTTACACCGTCGGGCCGTACCGGGATTTCGACATGGGTGATCTCATGTTGCCTGACGATGATCTGATCACCCTCAATTTCACGCTGCTGGTCGAACACACGTTGAAAGTCGAGATTCCACCGGGCGGCAATCGCGTCGAACTGGTTCCGCAGGGGGGCTGGCAGGCCTGGCTGACTCAGGGGCGTAAGCCTGTGCGGCTGTTCCGTGACCAGACGTTTAACCTGTCGGCATCCAGCCGTTTCAAGATGAACCTGGAATGCCAGTACGTCAGCGGCAATACCTGCGCGTTGCGGGAACCGGCATCGGGGCACACGGTGGCGCTCGATGTCGGCGTGACCTTGCCCAACGGCCTGACCGACGGGACGGGACAGCCGGTCAATCGTCGTCCACTGTTGCTCAACGGCAGTGGCACCGATCTTTTCCAGCCTGGCTTTTATCTGGATCGCAAGCCCGGCACCCTTCACTTTGAAGTGGGCTCGGAGGACGTGCAGGAAATGCTCAATCCGAGAACTGCCCGTAACTATTGGGGCCAGGTCACGGTCATTTGGGATTCAGAGGTGGGGTGATTGAATCCTGAGGCCCAAGGACCTCAGGACACTCAGGGTCCTGCTCGTTTACAGCCCGGCCTTGTTCAACGCCTCGCGAGTCAGGCGCCGGCTCAATTCCTTCTCCCGATAACCGATATCGTTGAGCAATCGGTCATAGGTGGCATCGGGCATGACGCCTTCGTTCAACAGCTCGCTTTGTGCCACGGGAATTTGCTGCGCGAGGTCGAGCACTGTTTTTCTGAGCACTCTGCGCTGCGCATCGGGGTGGCCAATGGAGCGTGCCCAGTTCCGTTGAGCCGTGCGCAGTTGTTCCAGCAGGTCGGACTTGGTCGCATAAAAACGAGTGTTTCGGCTGTAAGCGTCCGAATAAGTCGCCCTCAGGTATTTGTCCCAGAACGGTTGCTCGATCATCGCGTTCACCAGCCCGTCTCCTTGCTCCAGTGAAATGACCGTGTCAAAAGCCTGTTCGAGCATGGCCTCGTCGACGCCGGCCGTGGGCCGGTAAAGCATGGTCCGGGATTGCCACGGCAAACCCAGGCGTTGGGCGAGCCCGGTTTCATAGGCCAGGAAGACCTCGACTTCATCCGGGGTGCCGGCACGGCTACGAAAATCGGCGCGGGCCACGTCGTCCACGTGTTCCAGGCGAGCGGCACCTTTGGCCAAGGTCACCAAGCGGTTTTCCAGCATCGTGGTCGATGTCGACAGGGCGTTCGCTTCGCTGGCAAGCACCTTGATCCCCATGTTGTTGAACACCTGAGCCCCTGCATCGGCGCAGGTGGTGGGCGCGGTCGCGATCTCGAACAGTTCCTGGCGAAGTTCGCTGTCCAGATCCATGGCCTCGATCATGCGCCAGACTCGGTTGCTGAGTTGTTGGCGCATCTCCCCACCGGCCCGATAGTCTCCGGACAGCGTCTGGCGCTGGATAATCTCGAAGAAGCCTTCTGCGCCAGGCTCGCCCATTAGCGCGTGCCAGGCTTCTTCTCTGAAGGTGCCCAGCCCGCCGGTCTTGTTCCACCAACGGCTGTCGTCGGACATCGGCCATTGATCGATGGCGCGCTCGGCAGCGGGTGAGTAAGTCTGGTAGGGGTTGCGCCCCACGGACCGTCGATAGTCGTGATAGGCAATACGGTTCGCCTCCGACAGATCCCGTACGTTGAGCCGGGTACGCGCCACCAGCAGTGCGTCGTCGGAGCCGGGTACGACGTCCGGTATCTGTGCCAGCGGGTTGTCCCTCAAGTCGAGGAAAAAACCTCGCGGCCGTTTTTTATTAAACAAGCCCTCGGGCCAGGCCTTCACCCCCGTGTGGCTCAAACTCAGGATGCCCAGTTTCGGCATGCGCCCCACGTCCGGCAGCAGGCCCAGTTGCGGGTTGTCATCAAGGCGCAGGGTTTCCATGCGGGTGAGGTTGCTCAATTGTTCGACTGCGGTGGGTGTCAGCCTGATCTGGTTGTCGGTCAGACGCAGCGAGCGCAACAGGTGCATTTTGCCGACGCCATCCGGCAACCGGGTCAGTCGGCAGCCTCTGGCGCTCAGCTGTGAAACCCGTGGAAAGTCTCGCAGCAGTCCATCGGCGGAGGCAGAAAACCCCGTGTGATCCAGGTTCAGGCTGCTGACCTGATCGAGGTAGTACTTGAGGTCGGGCCGTTTTTTCCACCACACCTCAAGGTTGTATTGACTGAACTCTGTCGACAGATCCAGTGCGTAGCCTGCATCAAGGGTGGTGCTGCGCTCACCGAAGACGGTCGACTTCCTTTCGAAACATTTGATGAGGCGTTCGCTAATGTGCAGACCACCCTTGTCCCTGAAAGAATTTGCGCCGGGTCCCCAGCCTTCCGGTTGCTGATAGCGCCATTGATTAAGCAGCACGCGCAGATTGTCCAGGTCGCGTTCCAGGCGATCAAGCGTCGCCAGTGCCTCGTCGGTCGGTCCCAGTGACCTGACGAAGCTGGTGGTCTCCCGCTCGCTAAAAAGAGGGTACAAATCCTGCACCCGTTCCATCGGGGTCGTGCCGGCCCGGGACAGGGCGGGGCCGCGCAGCAGCAACTGGGTCTGCGGGGCGGCGCTGGGCAAGATCGGCGGTTCGAGCAACGCGGTGCGTCGTTCGCCGGGCGCCTCGGTTTTGGCTTTTACCCATTGTTTGAACATCCGCCCCTGGCCCGTGCGGTAACCCAATCGGGCTCGTGCCTGTGCCGGCAATGCCCGGAGCACTGCGTCATAGAAGCTTTCGTGCGGCACGGGGCTGGAGCCGCCGCTGACAGCGTAGCGTGCGAACTCGTCTCGAATCAGCAGCCGAACCGTCTTCGCCTCGTCAATGCCCACACGGCAGCGCAGTGGTCCGTCAGAGGTGCCGTCGCGGATTTCGATGCGCAAATCACCAAAGGTGTCGGCGTGGATCCTGAGCGCGTTCAGCACCAGGCGTTCGGTATCGGCTGTCAGCTGTGCGTCATCGAACAACCCGGCGTAGGCATGGCTGGCGCGTGCTTCGAAGGCCGCCTCGCGGGCCTCGCTTTTCAGCGTCAATGGCAAACTTCGCTCGGTGTCCATTCGTTGCACATCGATGCGGCTGGCGCCGGCCAGCAGTTTGTCGGCAGCGCTGACGGGCAGGTCTGGAAAGTGACGCGTCAGCAGGCGAAGACGAGGGTTGTCGACGGTTTGGCTGGCCTGGTACTGCAGGTTGAAAATCTCCACCTCCAGTTTGCGGGCTTCATCGGCCAACAGGTTGCGCAGGGTTTGCAGGCGCTCAGCGGCGGGCAGTGGGTGGCCGAACAGGTTGTTGAGTTCCGCTTCGTCAAGAAACGCAAGAAGGCTGTGCGCAAACTTGCCGCTCAGCACGTGAGCCACGCTGGTGGAAAGGGTTTGCCCAGGGCCGGCGTCGGGGTTGCCATACTGGCGAAAGCTGCCGCTCAAGTCGGCGTCCTGGTACACCTTCAATGCCTTGTCCACAGGCCAGCCCTCCAGGTACGTTGGCAGCGGCTCGAACCAATAGGACGTGGCGGAAAGCGGTTGGCCGGTCCGGATCTTTGCAATGGCGTGGGCCACGTCCCGGCCAATTCTGAAGCGTTGCAGGCTATCGCTCAGCAATGGCGGGGGCGGGGCATTGTCGACATGCATCCGGCGCAGGGCGTTGTCCTGGGTACCACTGATGCTGCGGATTTGCTCGAGTTGCGCATCGCTCAGGTCCGCCACGCTGTGCCCCAGACGACGCATCAAGGTCGAGCCTTCCCACTCGCGCGGATTCTCGGCTTCATGGCTCCAGGCGCCGACGCCGTTGTGTTTCAGCGCGGGTTGATAAGCGTCGGTGCGGCTCGGATGCTTGACGCGCCAGGTGCCCGTGCGTGGGTCCTGCTGCACGGCGTAGTGCTTGTTCTCCAGCGCCAGGATGCGTTGACCGTCGAGGGCGTGCAGACCTTGTTCGTCGGGGATTGAGTCGGCAGGCAACTTGAGGTTCGGTTGTTCGTAGGGTGTGAGGTCGGGGTGCCACAGATACTGCCGGCCATCGGGCAATTGCACCGGTTTCATGCCTTCGACCAAGGGCGACAGTTTCAATCGTACAAGCTGGCCAATCTGTGCGCCGGCGGCAAAAGCCGCGAGCTGGATGACGTCCGTAACCACCCCGACGATATGCTCGGCGGCCTCGGTAAACTGCCCTTCGGCAAGGTCCACAATGGACGTGATGACCTCGCTTGTGAGCTGGTACGCCGTATACACCATCATCAGTTCACCCAGGCCCGGCACGAACGGCGTGACGATCATCAGGGCCACGTTGAAAATGTCCGAAACGACTTTCTTGAAGTTGTCCCACCAGGCCCAGCGCGCATTGCTGTCTGCGTCGGCGGTAGAGACAGCAATGTGCCGGGCGTCATTGAGGATCTTGTTCAGTTTTCGCTGGTAGAGACGGGTCCAGAAATCACCGGTGACCGGTGTGACGTCAATACGCAGATTGGGATTGGATATGGGCTCCTCTCGCCACGTCGGACGCTGATCGAACGGCCCTTTTTTATGGCCCTGCGTCTCGAACAGACGGGCCTGGAGGCCGGCAAAAAAATGCCCTCGCTGTGGCTGATCGACAAACTGGCTGAAGTACTGGCGATAGGTCATTTGCGACGACTCGATGAAGGCGTTGTCACGCAACTGGCGAGTCAGTTCATTCATGAAGTCGGTGACCGAGGCGTATTCCTTGAGCGGATGCTCGGGGTCATGGGGAACGTACGCAATGATCCTTGAGACATCGCTCGCCTGTTCCAGATCAGGCGATATCAGCACGATGCCGGTCAATGGCGTGTCCATGAGGGCCATCTCGGCGAATTGCACAATCTTGCCTTTGAGGGTGAGATTGCGCTGGCCATCGAGCATCGCAAGCACTAGATCATGGGTATCGGCGACGATGTCGCCAGTCATCACCGCCAGGTGTGTCGCGGCGATGAACGCGGCTTTCTGGTTGTCGACCACTTTGTGTTTCAGGTACGTCTTGGCGAGCGCATCGTCCGGCAACAAAGTGCTTTCAAGGTGCTTGGTGTACCGCGCGCCAATGTCCAGTTCGCGGCACAGGGTCTGGAATTGGGCAATGGACATTTTGCGTTTGATCGGCTTGATATCGAACAGCCCTCGCTCGTCGGGCTGGGTGATGAAATCGGAGGCCGCTTCGCAGGTTTCGTGTCGGGCGAAGTTATGCAAGGCGGCGTCCAGTAGCGAAACATTGCGAACGACAACGCCCCCCGATAGGTTGATGGCATACCAGGGACGCTCTTTGGGTAAATAAAGATGTAAGTAAGTTGTTCTTGTGTTGTCGTCGATCCCGTACTGCTCTTTTAAGGCGGCGCTTAATAAGGGTTCGGCAAATGTATAAATATCCTGTAACTCATCAAGCATTAAGTCCACTTTGTTTTGTGATGCCCAAAGTTTCAGACTGGCCGCTTTCAATAAAGAATGACTGGACGGTGAAGCGGCGGTTATCCAGTGCTCGCGGCCTGTGCGGGCAGCGCTTAGCGCCTTGATCCTCTGGGGTGAAACTTCTTTGAGCGGGGCAGGGATTCGACTTGTTATAAAGTCATAATGGCGGCCTTTGTTATTGGCAGTACGTCCTTGTGGGTCAGTCATTGTTTTAATAAACCTTAAACGTTGAAAGAAGGCTCCAGCCTACCCTCCAACGTTAAAAGTAAAAGTCTGAATTACTGCTGTTAAGTCAGTGTGCGTACTTGCGCATCATTAATTTTATCGATGTCGAAAATATTTAATTACCACCCTCGTCAATCAACGCCGTGCCACCTCGACAGGCAGACACCCGGTGTTACTTCCCGGTTGCAGGTAGGGCATCAGAATCGGCGCCATGCCCTTGAGCACCTGCACCGGCAGCGCTGACGTGAACGTGAACGTTTCGGCCGAGCGACCCGGCACGAAAGCGGTGAGGGTGCCGAAATGGTTGTCGCCGATGTAGAACACGAAGGTCGCCGTGCGATTGAGGGATTTGGAGCTCAACACCCGCCCGCCGGAACCAATGGCCGCAATGCGGTTGTCACCCGTCCCGGTCTTGCCGCCCATGGCCAGGGGGTTGCCATTGGGTAATGTGAAACTGCCGGACACACGTTTTGCGGTACCGGCATCCACCACTTGCGACAAGGCTTCGCGCATGGCCGTGGCGACTTCGGATGGCATCACCCGTTTGCCCACGACCGGGTCGTTGATCAACTTGGTTTCATACGGGGTGTTGGCCGCGAAATGCAGCGTGTCGATGCGCAGTGTCGGCATGCGCACGCCATCGTTGAGGATGGTCCCGATCAACTCGCCCAGCGCCGCCGGACGGTCGCCAGAGCTACCGATGGCGGTGGCCAGTGACGGCACCAGGTGATCGAAGGGATAGCCGACTTTCTGCCAGCGCTGGTGAATGTCCAGGAAGGCTTCGATCTCGAGCATGGTGCGGATGCGGCTGTCGCGGGCGCCCTTGTGCTTGCTTTTGAACAGCCAGCTATAGACTTCCTGCCGTTCGAACTGACTGGCCTTGACGATCTGGCCCCACTTGGCGTCGGGGTTGTTCAGCAGGTAGCCCATCAACCACATGTCCAGCGGGTGGACCTTGGCGATGAAGCCCTGGTCCGGCAGGTCGTAGGCGCCGGGGCCATAGCTTTCGTAGAGCCGTTGCAGGCGTTCGTCGGTGAGTTTTTCAGTGAGCTTGGCACCTTTGAGATGCGTGCGAACGAAGGTGTTGAAGCTTTCCTGACTGGCTTGCGGCAGCATATAACGATGGACCGCCGCCAGACGGATCGGTGTCGGGCGCATGCTGTCGAGGAAGGTGTCGAGCCGTGCCTGGGTGTCCTTGTTTTTGTATTTCTTCCAGAATTTCAGCAGGAACGAGGTGCCTTCGCGGTCGGCGAAATCGGCCAGGTATTCCTGACGGCGAGGGTCGCGGTCGTCCTTGAGCAGTTCTGCGCTGTTGTTGGGGCCCGAATACGTGGCGTAGCGCACCAGGTCGCGCATTAACCGAATGAACGGCAGGTTGATGGATTCACGCAGCGCATCGCGCAGGGTAGGGATGCGGCCGTTGTCTTCCTTGCGAAAGTTATGGAACACGTGCAACCCGCCACCGGTGAAAAACGCTTCGCCGGGGCTGGCCGAGTATTTGCGATCCAGCGCGGCACCCAGCATGGCCGGCAGATTGCGATCTTGATTCTCGATCAGGTAATCGACGGCCCAACGACTCAGTCGGTCCTGATCGGGGACATCGACTTTTTTCAGCTCTGGAATGGTCATCCCGGCATATTTGTCGTGCAGTTCGGAGATGATTTGCAGGTAGGTGGTGAGCACGCGCATTTTTGCAGTGGAGCCCAGTTCCAGCTTGCTGCCTTCGTTGATGTCGAACGGCTGGTCGGTGCTGTCGGTCTGGATGCGTACGCGCGCGCCGTCCGGCGTCAGTTCAAACAGGGTGAAGCTGTAGCGCACCTGGGTGGTGCTGGTGGGGGTGAGCAGGCGTTCGCCCATCAAGCCGATCTGCGCCGCAAATACCGGGTCGGCCAGGTGCTTGAGGTACTCGGTGGCCTGGGATTGCAGCTGGCCTTGCAAGGTACTGGTGGCGGACAGATCAAGGCGATCGAGGTCGTACAGTGGACGATTGAGCAAGCCGCCCAAGCGACTGCGTGCCACGCTGATGCCTTTGTTGGTTTCAATGGGCTGAATGGTCGGCTGGGTTTGCCAGTCGCGATAAGTGACCTTGCTGGCCAATGCCGCAGCGGCAAACGGCCCATCGATCACGCCATTTTGTGCCAGCAGGCGGATGTGGCTGTCAGTGAGATCGACCAGTTCATCACGGCCCTTGGTCAGGTAGTGGGAAGGCCGGCGCTGGGCAATCATCAACGAGAGCATTTCACGCAGGGCCAGGCCTTTGGCGGCCATCGTTTTTGGATCGGTGGCTGGGCTGGCCAGGGTTTCGTTGGCCTTGTCGAAGTCGGCGCCGTACCAGACGCGCAACCCTTCGGCCATGCCATGCACTTCACCGTGACCGGGCACGGCGGACAGCGGCACGCTGTTGAGGTAGTCGCGGACCACATTTTTCCGGGCATCGAGGGTTTCCGGGCCGGCCTGATAGGCGCGCACGGTGGCGGAAATCATCTGTCGGATCTTTTCCGCGCCCGATACCGTCAGGCCATCGGGCGAATGCCGATACTTTTCAAGCTGTGTCGCCAGGGTACTGCCACCCGCCGACTGGCCCGGCAGGTGAATCAACTTCGCCACCTGCGACCACGCCGCCATGCCGAAGCGCGGCCAGTCCACGGCGGGGTTGGCCAAGGGTTGCTTGGGGTCGAGCAGGAAACGGTTCTCGATGAACAACAGGCTGTTGATCACCACCGGCGGGATCGATTCAAAGCTTGAATAAAGCTGCTGCGGATACTTGAACTGGTACAGCGGCAACGCGCGGCAATCGGTGATCGACAGCCCGGCCTGGATTTTTTCCGAATAGGGCACGAACAGGCCCTTGTCGCTGTAGTCCATCAACTTTTTGGAAAAACGGGTCTGCGCCGAGATCACGTAGTCGCGCTTGAGCAACCGGGGCAGGAACTCATTCAGAGAGCTATAGCCCAGACGCAAATCAAAAGGCCCGGCGCCAGGGTAACGAATCGCATCGCTAGGGCCTGGTTCCAGGGTGTAACTCAGGGACGCAGCGAATTTGCTGACTTCCCGCGCCTGAAATTTCGACGTGCGCATTTCCTTGGCAGCGGCCAGGCCCACGACGATCAGAATGATCAGCAACAACAACCAAAACGCCTTCCAGCCGTGTTTGACACGACTGGTACGGGGTTTTTCAGGTAAAGGCGCTTCATCCACTCGTTCAGTCGGGACCACAGTTTTACTCGTATCGGTTTGCCACAAAGCGCCCATAGCCGATTGATCCATTCACGCAGATTGATCTGACTTGTCTGAAGCTTAGACGGTGGTTGGCAAAGGTGAAAAAATTGTGGACAAGGTTATCGCCTATTTTTTTGTATCCACACAAATCCCTGTAGCAGCTGCCGAAGGCTGCGTCCGGCTGCGCAGCAGTCGCCAATCCTGCAACTTCAATTTGTCTGGAAAGCCGCGGTGTCTGATTTACGACTGCTACGCAGTCGAACGCAGCCTTCGGCAGCTGCTACCAGGGGGCGGTGGTGTTATGGCTGAAGAGTCTTGATCTAGAGCTGTTCAGCAGTAAGTAAGGTTTAGGCAAGTGCATGACGATGCACCAATGCTGTGCAATACTCGCCGCCGTTTCAGGGGCGAGTGTAATCGCCTTTAGCCAGTTAATACCTCTCCATAAATCGCTATTTTGCCGAGACTTATGGCTGCATATTGTGATTTATAGAGTGAAAAAACCTGAGCGATGCTTTTTATACTGCACGTCCCGCTGATCCTGGAGGTTTTGTCCTACAGGACGGTCCTGCTCACGAAGTAGACCGGTTTCAGGCAAGCAATGGCTTATCGGTCAGCGCTTCGACACTCGGTGGCTAAATCCAATAACAAGACGAGGATGTCCCCTATGCCTGTCGGCAATCACCTGCCCAACGGCGAGACCGCTCAAGGCGGCCCGCTTAAACGCGAACTCGGCGAACGGCATATTCGCTTGATGGCACTCGGTGCCTGTATCGGCGTCGGCCTGTTCCTGGGGTCGGCCAAGGCCATCGAAATGGCCGGTCCCGCCATCATGCTGTCCTACATCATTGGCGGTCTGGCGATCCTGGTGATCATGCGTGCCCTGGGCGAAATGGCCGTGCACAACCCGGTCGCCGGCTCGTTCAGCCGTTATGCCCAAGACTATCTCGGCCCCTTGGCGGGCTTCCTTACCGGCTGGAACTATTGGTTCTTGTGGCTGGTGACCTGCGTCGCGGAAATCACGGCGGTGGCGGTGTACATGGGGGTCTGGTTCCCCGATGTGCCGCGCTGGATCTGGGCGCTGTCGGCGTTGATCAGCATGGGCACCATCAACCTCATCGCGGTCAAGGCCTTCGGTGAGTTCGAGTTCTGGTTCGCCCTGATCAAGATCGTCACCATCATTGCCATGGTGGTCGGTGGTATCGGCATCATCGCTTTCGGGTTCGGCAACGATGGCGTGGCGCTGGGGATTTCCAATCTCTGGGCCCACGGCGGTTTCATGCCCAATGGCGTGCAAGGCGTATTGATGTCGCTGCAAATGGTCATGTTCGCCTACCTGGGCGTCGAGATGATCGGCCTGACCGCCGGTGAAGCCAAGAACCCGCGCAAGACCATCCCGGATGCCATTGGCTCGGTGTTCTGGCGGATTCTGCTGTTCTACGTCGGCGCGCTGTTCGTGATCCTGTCGATCTACCCATGGAACGAAATCGGCACCCAGGGCAGCCCGTTTGTGATGACGTTCGAGCGCCTGGGCATCAAGACCGCCGCCGGTATCATCAATTTCGTGGTGATCACTGCTGCGCTGTCGTCCTGTAACGGCGGCATTTTCAGCACCGGGCGCATGCTCTACAGCCTGGCGCAGAATGGCCAGGCCCCGGCCGGTTTCGCCAAGACGTCGAGCAACGGCGTACCTCGCCGCGCCTTGCTGCTGTCAATGGGCGCGTTGCTGTTGGGCGTGTTGCTCAACTACCTGGCGCCGGAGAAGGTCTTCGTCTGGGTCACCGCGATTGCCACCTTCGGCGCGATCTGGACCTGGGTGATGATCCTGTTGGCTCAGCTCAAGTTCCGCAAAGGCCTGAGCGCCAGCGAGTGTGCCGGCCTCACGTACAAGATGTGGCTGTACCCGGTCAGTTCGTACCTGGCGCTGGCGTTCCTGGTGTTGGTGGTCGGCCTGATGGCCTACTTCCCGGACACCCGCGTGGCACTGTATGTCGGCCCTGCGTTCCTGGTGCTGCTGACGGTGTTGTTCTATGTGTTCAAGCTGCAACCGACCCAGGCAACGCAAGGTGCGGTGCGTTCGGCGTCGTAAGGCGTAACGCTTGAAATGCAAAAGCCCCGGTCGATTGACCGGGGCTTTTTCGTTTCAGGCTGCCGCGACGTGCAGTGAGCGGTTCAGGTGCTTATTGAATTCCAACCAGACCCCCAACAACCCCATCAACCCCGCCCCGACCAGCGCGGTGAAGATTTGCATGGCAAACGCGTCGTCGGTCATGGCGTTGACCATGTCCGCCAGCGGCGCCAGCAACACGCCGAGGCAGAACACTTCCAGCGAATAGCGCCCCATGCGACAGCATTGCTGTGCCAGCCAGTTTTGTGTCCAGCCCGTGTCTGGCAGCAGTTTCGCCGTGACATAGGCCAGTGCCAGAAAGTGCAGTAATCGCACCGGCGACAGGTCGGTCTTACTGATCGGGTACAGCCAGTTGCTCAACAGGGTTGGCATCACCGCGTCGTGGATATGCGGCCAGCGCCAGGAAACGGTAATCACCCCGGCAAACACTACGTAAATGGCTGCACAGACAAATAACGGCTGGCGCGACAGCGCACGCGTCTCGGGCAGTCGTGGCCTTTGCCCGTGAATCGCCGCCGCACCACCGAGCACAAACAGCAGTTGCCAGGTGACCGGGTTGAAATACCATACGCCGTCCTTGATCGCGGCCAGGTTCCAGCCGAATGACGGCGCCAACAGGTAAACAGTCAACGACACCGCCACCACTGCCCACGCCTTGCGTACCAGCAACGGCAGCACCAGGGGCAACCCGGCCAGTAGCACGATGTACAGCGGCAACGGGTCCATCAGGTTCGGTTTGAAGCGCAACAGCAACTCATCGGTCAACGCTTGTTGAGGGTTGGTGATGAAGTGGTGCAGGCCCATTTCCTCGACCAGATCGCGGGTTTCCACATGGCTGTTGGCGAAGAACACGATGCCCATCAGCATCGCCAGCAGGAAAATATGCACCACATACAACACCCAGGCGCGGCGCAGGATTTTCACACAGGCAATCAGGTAACCGTCACGCGCAAGGATCTTGCCGTAGGCCAGCACCGCTGCGTAGCCTGCCAGAAATACAAAGATTTCCGCGGCATCGCTGAAGCCTACGTTGCGCAAGGTGATTTGACCCAAGGGGTTGTGGGGCACGTGATCCCAGAAAATGAAGATCAGTGCCAGGCCACGGAAAAAGTCGATTCGGTGATCGCGTTCAGTCGTCATGGCTGCGGGCTCTTGAACGGGTGTTGAAGGGGGCGGGCGGCGCCACTAGGTCGTGCGCCGCACATCGGCGGCGCGCAGGGTGCAGGCATTCGTCGGCAATTGCAAAGTGTGGGTATTACGAGATGTCTCAACCGCCTGTCTAAAAGCCCGGCAGCGGTGCGATCTCTGGTTATCGTCGGGTTCAAAGCTTTAGTGGTTGTAGGCGGAATTCCCTTGAGGCGCCGACATGAGCATCTGCGATTGGCTCGACAAAGAACGTGGAGGCCGTCAGGTCTGGTTGCTGTTTGTTCTTGCGACGCTGCTGTATGTCCTGCCGTTTATCCTCGCGGATTTCCCCTACATCGACGACAACTGGCGTGGCCTGGCCGCCGGCATGGGCTGGTCGCAGGAGGGCCGTCTCTTCGCACAATGGTTCTACAACCTGCTGAGCTTCAGCGATGCCGCACCCAATATCTTCCCGTTGCCGCTTTTGATCGCCACCCTGGCCATGAGTGCGGCCCTGACCCGTCTGACGTTCCATTACTTTCCCGTACCGACGGTTGCTCATTGCCTGGTCGTTCTGCCGCTTTGGTACAACCCGTTTCTCCTGCAAAACCTGTCGTACCAATACGACGGTCCGACCATGGCGCTGAGTGTGGTGGCGGTGATCTACGCGATCACGTTTCAAAGCCCCTCGCGCGTCCAGCGATTGACCGTTCCGGCCGTGCTGATAGCATTGGCCATCGGCCTTTATCAGGCCAGCATCAATGTGTTTCTCGGGCTCTGTTGCCTGGAGCTGCTGCGCGGGGCAACCGAGCGATTATCGTGGCCGGCGTGGTGCCGATTGCTCGGCTGGAAAGTCGCGCAGGTGCTGTTGGCCGGATTGATCTACGGCGCCACGGCTTTTGCTTACATGAGTCAAAACCGCACCGCGATATTGAAGGGGGCGGCGGCACCGCTGCTGCAAGTTGAAATCAATGCGGGCCGGGTGCTGGAAAAAATCGTGCTGTTGTTTCATGGCGGCTTTACCTGGGTGTTCGCCGCGCTGTTGCTGTGCGCCATCGCCGGAGGTGTGTGCGTGGGGCAGGGTGTGCTGGCGCGGCAGGACACGGGGCTGCACAAGGCGCTGATAGGGTTGACGTGTCTGATGATGCTGCCGGTCCTGATGTTACTGGTGCCCGGTGCTTCATTGTTTTTTCGAGACTTCAATGAAGGCGCCCGAACGTTGATGGGTTTTGGCGTCGTGCTGGTGGTGCTGTTCTACCTGAGTCATCGGGCGCTTGCGTCGTGGCATGGAAAACTGCCACTGCTGTTGCTCATCCCGCTGCTGGCGATGCTCTCGCTGTCCTTCGCCTACGGGCGCGTGCTGACCCTGCAAAAAACCTTCGCGACCAACGCGTTGTATGCCCTGAGTGCCGACATTGCCTCGCGCCCCGCATTGCGCGATGCCAAGCGCATTTACCTGTCGGTGAGTTATTCGGATCACTGGTTGGTGGCCGCTGCCGGGTCGTTCAAACAGATGCCGGTTTTGCACTATTTGCTTAACACCGACTTTTACATGCTCGCGGAAAACCTGCCGAAAACCGGCATCACCAACGTGGTCAGGGAAAAGGAGCGGCGCAATGCGACACGAGTCGGTTACCAGGGGTATCCGCCGCTGGTGGACAGCCAGTTCTATCGCATTTATCTGCTGGGGGATTACGGCTTTATCGTCATGAAAGAGCCGGTGCCCGTGAAAACGCTTCAGTGGTGAATGAAGCCATTGGGCATGACCGTTAATCAGGAATACCGCGGTACCTGCTATTTCTGACAGTAGACGCACACCTGCCCTGACATTAGGTTGAAGCACTTCTGAAACCGAGAGCGGACCACGGAATGGACATGAAATCTTTATGGAAAGAATTCTCCACCTATGCGGTAGTTGGCGTGGCCAATACGCTGATTCATTGGCAGCTGTTTTACATCCTCACCACCGCCGCCGAATGGAGTCAGGCCGCCAGCAACGTTACGGCGTTCTGTGTCGCGGCAACGTTCTCCTTTTATGTGCACGCGCTGTACACATTTGAAGCCGGAGCGTCGGTACGTCGTTATCTGTCGTATGTCTGCTGCATGGGCGTAGCGAGTTTTGTGGTCGGGCACTATGCCGATGTCTGGAAACTCCACGGCTTGGTAACCGTCGCATCGTTCTCGCTGTTGAGTCTGTTCTGCGGGTTTTTCTTTTCGCGATTTATCTTGTTCCGCGAGCGCGAAGCATGATGGTTTCGCGCTGCTCTGGGGAGGTCGCAGCGCTGTATGTGGTGGTGGCGATCGCGTTATTCGCGAGACTTCACGCCATCACCACGCCGGCCGTCTGGTGTGAAATCTTCGACCGGCGCCTCCTGTGGCTGTTTTCAACCGATGTTTATGCCGCAACTTCCTCATTCGGCTCAAAACTGTCCGCCCGCGCCATCTGCCACATCCGCGAGTAAAACTCGCCATTCACTTCACCGGTGAGTAACTCGCCAGGCTTCAAGAACACATGCAACTGCGAGAACAATTTGATCTCGGTCGCCGACATGCGCCGCACCAAGTGTTTGGCTGACAGTTGTGAAGGGTGATCGAGGCCCGCCGCCGCGAGCATTTCAGCCAGGGCCTTGAGCGTGTTGCGGTGGAAGTTGAACACGCGCTGGGCTTTGTCCGGAACGACGAGGGCGCGTTGACGCAAGGTGTCCTGGGTGGCGACGCCGGTCGGGCATTTGTTGGTGTGGCAGCTTTGCGACTGGATGCAGCCGATGGCGAACATGAAGCCGCGTGCCGAGTTGGCCCAGTCGGCGCCAATGGCCAGTACGCTGGCGATGTCGAAGGCGCTGACGATCTTGCCGCTGGCCCCCAGTTTGATTTTGTCCCGCAGGTTCAGGCCCACCAGCGTGTTGTGCACGAACAGCAGGCCTTCGCGCATCGGCACGCCGATGTGGTCGGTGAACTCCACCGGCGCAGCACCGGTGCCACCTTCCTTGCCGTCGACGACGATAAAGTCCGGGAGGATGCCGGTTTCCAGCATGGCCTTGGCGATGCCCATGAATTCCCACGGGTGGCCGAGGCAGAACTTGAAACCCACCGGTTTGCCGCCGGACAGTTCACGCAGTTGCTGGATGAAATGCATCAGTTCGATCGGATTGGAAAACGCGCTGTGCCGCGATGGCGAGATGCAGTCTTCGCCCATCAGGATGCCGCGGGTTTCGGCGATTTCCTGGGTGACTTTGTGCTTGGGCAGAATCCCGCCGTGGCCGGGCTTGGCGCCCTGGCTCATCTTGATTTCGATCATGCGCACTTGCGGCGTTTGTGCCTGGGCGGCGAAGCGTTCCGGGTCGAAACGACCGTCGGCGGTGCGGCAGCCGAAGTAGCCGCTGCCGAGCTCCCAGGTCAGGTCGCCGCCGTTTTCGCGGTGGTACGCGCTGATGCTGCCTTCGCCCGTGTCATGGGCGAAGTTACCGAGTTTGGCGCCCTGGTTCAGCGCGCGAATCGCGTTGGCGCTGAGTGAGCCAAAGCTCATGGCCGAGATGTTGAACACCGAGGCCGAGTACGGCTGGGTGCACTGCGGGCCGCCGACCATCACCCGAAAACTGCCAGGATCACTCAACGGCGCCGGGCGCATCGAGTGGCCGATGAATTCGAAGCCCGATTGGTACACATCAATCAGCGTGCCGAAGGGTTTGTCGGCGCTTTCATTTTTTGCCCGCGAATAGACCAGCGAACGCTGGGCACGGGAGAAGGGCAGGGCGTCGCTGTCGGATTCGAGCAGGTACTGGCGGATTTCCGGGCGAATGCCTTCCACCAGATAACGAATGTTGCCCAGGATCGGGTAGTTGCGGCGTACCGCGTGAGGGCTTTGCAGCAGATCGAACAGGCCGATCAGGCTGAGCACGCCGGTGACGGCGGTGATCGGCCAGAGCCAGTCGTATTGCAAGAAGGGCAGGCTGGCGAGGGTGAAGATCACGCAAGCGGCAAAGAAGGCGTAGCGGCTCAGGAGTGACAGGCTCATACGGTTTCCTTGGGTTCGGACTCGGTTGTGGCCACAGAGATCCCTGTAGGAGCCGAGCTTGCTCGCGATGACGTCATGTCAGACAACGGAGTTTTTGACCGGACGACCGCCATCGCGAGCTAGCTTTGCTCCTACAGGGTTGCGGTGTGTCAGGCGTTTTGGGCCTGGAGAAAAATCGAAAACAGCTCGGACTGGGACTTGATTCCCAGCTTGCTGTACATGTGTTTCTTATGGACTTTCACGGTTTCGACGGAGATTTCCAGCTTACGGGCGATTTCTTTGCTGGAGCAACCGCTGAGCATCAAACGCCCGACGTCGAGCTCGCGCGCGGTCAGTTGCGCGCCTTTGAGCTGCTGCACCGACGCTTCCAGTTGCACGCGCCAGTCAGGTTGCGGTGGCGACGGCGCAAGGGCCACGACCTCGTTGATTTCGTAGGGCAGGCGCTGACGCAACAGGCCCAGCACCCACGGCTGGATCAGCGACAGCAAGGCGATCTGCTGGCCGCTGAAGCGCTGCTTGCTGCCCAGTGACAGGCACAACGTGCGGTCGCCTTCGAGCTGGCAATTGAACTGGATTTCATCGGCGACCACATTCAGACGAAAGTAGCGCTGGTAATACTCGGTCAGCTCAAAGTGCTCCGGCGCCACTTCCGACAAGCGATAGAGACCGGTGCGCGATTGCTCGCGGCAAGCGATGTAGAACGGGTCGAGCAGGTACAAACCGCGCAGGTAATCCTGAAACAACTGGTCAGGGCTGCCGTCCTCGCCGGGGCATTCGGCGAACACTTGCGGGTGCTGGTCGGCGCTGAAAAGCAGGGCCACCCAGCTGTCGAAGGTCACGTACTGATCCAGCAACCGCACCAGCTGCGTCCAGAAATTAGGCTTGTCCAGCGCGTCGATCAGTTGCCCGACCGAGCGATGCCACGCGATGTCGTCTAACGAAAGTGTCATGCCTCTACCCCTATCGGGTTACCCCAGCGGCGTGATTCCCCGGCCGGTGGCTTGCTGCGCATACTGGCGCACAGTCACCGACCGGGCAATCTTTCTGCCGCCCGGCGTACTCCAGAACAAGGAATACCCATGAAAGTCGAACTCGCCCAGTTGGCGGGCCGTGACAACGGCACAGCGTACAACCTCGAACGCGCCTTGGCGGCGATTGCAGCCTGCGCCGCCGACACACAACTGATTGTCTTCCCGGAAACCCACCTGATGGGCTTCCCGACCGCCGACACCGTGGCCCGCACCGCTGAACCGCTGAACGGCCCGACCGTCAACGCCGTGCTGACCGCTGCCCGCGAACGCAACATCGCCGTGGTGATCGGCATGGCCGAGAACGACAACGGCCGGTTCTACAACACCACACTGCTGATTACCCCCGAAGGCATCGCGTTGAAATACCGCAAGACGCATTTGTGGGCCTCGGATCGCGGTGTGTTCGAACCGGGCGACCGTTACGCCACGTGCGAGTGGAGCGGTGTGCGAGTTGGCCTGCTGATCTGCTACGACATCGAATTCCCGGAAACCGCCCGCGCCCTCGCGCAACTGGGCGCCGAACTGCTGATCGTCACCAACGGCAACATGGACCCCTACGGCTCGACGCACCGCACCGCGATCATGGCCCGCGCCCAGGAAAACCAGGCGTTTGCGCTGATGGTCAACCGGGTGGAAGCGGGCGATGACGGGTTGATGTTCGCGGGCAGCAGTGCGCTGGTGGATCCGCTGGGCACGCTGTTGTTCGAGGCCGGACGGGATGAAGGCCAGTTTACGGTTGAGCTGGATTTCAACCGCTTGGACGCGGCACGCAAGGACTATCGGTACCTGGACGATCAGCGGTTGAAGCTGCCGGGGGAGATGGTTGAGCACGCTGGTGGGTTGCGCGAGTTGCTGATTCCTCGGAGCTGATCCGGTTTCTGCGTCGTCCGGGCTGACGCCTTCGCGGGCAAGCCCGCTCCCACAGTTAATCGGTGATGGACACCAAACTTATGTACACCCGAAGCCCTGTGGGAGCGGGCTTGCCCGCGATGAGGCCCTGACAGGCAACACAGTTCTGTCGGCGTGAAACCTAGAACAACAACGTAACCCGAAATTTAGCGCCGAACTCGGCTCTGCCATAAATCTAATAAATTCGGAGTAGTCGCTCATGGCTCGTTTGCAACGCACCCTGTCATTGGGGTCGGTGGTGCTGTTTGGCATTGCCTACATGACGCCGATCATTGTGCTCGGCACCTTTGGCATCCTCGCTCAATCCACCGCCGGCATGGTGCCGGCCGCGTACCTGGCGGCATTGGTGGCGATGTTCTTCACCGCCATGAGCTACGGCCGAATGGCCTCGGCGTTCCCTGTCGCGGGCTCGGCTTATAGCTACGTACGCAAAGCCATCAGCCCCAAGCTCGGTTTCATCGCCGGTTGGGCGGTGTTGCTCGATTACCTGTTCCTGCCAATGGCGATCTGGCTGATCGGCGCCGCCTACCTCAACTCGGCCTTCCCCGCAGTGCCGCAATGGCTGTGGGTGTTGGCGTTCATCGGCATCACCAGCGCGATCAACATCGTCGGCCTGAAACTGGCCAACGGCGTCAACGCCTTGCTGATGCTGGTGCAGGCGCTGGTACTGATCGCCTTTGTTGCGCTGTGCATCCATTACGTGGGGGGCGACGCGAGCACACCGTTGTGGTCGATCAAACCGTTCTTCAACGGCGACATGCAAATGCCGCTGATCATGAGCGGCGCAGCCATCGCCTGTTACTCGTTCCTGGGCTTCGACGCGGTCAGTACCCTGACCGAAGAAACCCGCGACCCGCGCCGCACCATCCCTCGGGCAATCATGCTGATTACCCTGGTCGGCGGGCTGATCTTCGTCAGCGTCTCGTACTTCGTGCAGATCGCGCATCCTTCGTTCCAGTTCGACAACGTTGACTCGGCCGCCTACGAGATTGCCCGCAACATCGGCGGCGACCTGTTTGTGTCGATCTTCCTGATCGGCCTGATCGTCGGCCAGTTCGCCTCGGGCCTTTCGGCACAGGCCAGTGGCTCGCGTCTGTTGTTCGCCATGGGCCGTGACGGTGTGCTGCCAAAATCGTTCTTTGGCACCTTGCACGAACGATTCGGCACCCCGGTCAACAGCATCCTGTTGTGCGCGGTCGTCGCGTTGCTGGCGCTGAAACTGGACGTCACCACCTCGACCTCGTTCATCAACTTCGGCGCGTTCCTCGCCTTCAGCCTGGTCAACCTGTCGGTGATTTTTCACTACTGGATCGGCGGCGAGAAAAAAGGCCCGCGTGAGCTGGTGCTGTTCCTGGTGTTCCCGTTCATCGGTCTGGTGGCGGACTTGTGGCTGATGGTCAGCCTCGACCACCTGGCGATTTACCTGGGCCTGAGCTGGCTGGCGATTGGCGTGGTGTACCTGGCGGTGCTGACCGGCGGTTTCCGTCGCCAGCCACCGGAGATGGATTTCCAGGAAGCTACATAAGCAATCGGCTTGCAGTACAGAACCCTGTGGGAGCGAGCTCGCTCCCACAAAGGTTCGGCAGTGAGTTGCAGATATTTTTCCCCGTGACGATGCACAGACACTTATGTGAACCTTGCGGCTTTTTCCCAAGGCCAATTCCGATCCATGACCCGTCCATCCGCTGATACGCCACGCATCATCCGCATCGCCGCCGCCCTGTTGATCGGCCCCGACGGCCGCACATTGCTGGTGCGCAAGCGCGGCACCCAGGCCTTTATGCAACCGGGCGGCAAGATCGAAGCCCATGAGCAGCCGGTTCACGCCTTGGCCCGCGAGCTGGAAGAAGAGCTGGGGTTAGTCATCGATCCGTCGCACGCCAGCTACCTCGGGAAATTCTCGGCACCGGCCGCCAACGAGCCGGGTTTTGTCGTAGAGGCCGAACTTTTTCGGCTGGCCATCGAGGAGGACGTCACCCCCGCCGCCGAAATCGAAGAAGTGATCTGGATTGACCCGACCACCGACGGTGATATCACGCTGGCGCCATTGACACGCGACCTGATCCTGCCGTTTTATCGAGCTTCGCTGACCGAACCTGCCTGATCAATTACGGACGAAGGACTGCCCATGATCCCGCTTCAAGATTTGCTGATTTTCGCCGCCGCCGCATTGCTGATGGTGCTGACACCGGGGCCGAACATGATCTACCTGATTTCCCGTTCAATCTGCCAGGGGCGCAAGGCGGGCGTGACGTCATTGTTGGGCGTGGTCGCGGGGTTCTTTGTCCACTTGTTCGCCGCCGCGGCCGGTTTGACCGCGGTGTTCCTGGCCGTGCCGATGGCCTACGAAGTCTTGAAATGGGCCGGGGCGTTGTACCTGGTGTGGCTGGCCTGGCAGGCGGTCAAACCCGGCGCGCGTTCACCGTTCGAGGCGCAGCAGTTGCCGCCGGACTCGTCACGCAAACTGGTCACCATGGGTTTTCTCACCAGCGCGTTGAACCCCAAGATTGCGGTGTTTTACCTGTCGGTGTTTCCACAGTTCATCAACCCTGAACACGGCTCGGTGTTCAGCCAAAGCCTTATCCTTGGCCTGACGCAGATCAGTGTCAGCTTCTGCGTCAATCTACTGATCGCGTTGTTCGCGGCCGGCATCGCCTCGTGGTTCGTCAACAACCCGACCTGGCTGGCGGTGCAGCGTTATTTCATGAGTTTTGTGTTGGCGACGCTGGCGGTGCGGCTGATGCTTGAGCAACGCAGGACGGTTTGAACATGTGGATTGAGCGGCTGGACGCCAGTCATGCCCTGGCCTATCGGGAACTGATGCTCGAAGCCTACGACCGGCATCCGCAGGCGTTCACCTCCAGCGTGCGCGAGCGCGCCGCGATGCCGCTGAGTGGGTGGGAAGGGCGCCTGACCAGCAAACTGGATGTGGTGCTCGGGGCGTTTGTAGAAGGGCGGCTGGCGGGCATCGTCGGGCTGGCGTTCGAGGCGCGGGAAAAGGCCCGGCACAA
This sequence comes from Pseudomonas sp. C9, assembly GCF_002000165.1. Taxonomy (NCBI): domain Bacteria; kingdom Pseudomonadati; phylum Pseudomonadota; class Gammaproteobacteria; order Pseudomonadales; family Pseudomonadaceae; genus Pseudomonas; species Pseudomonas sp. C9. The sequence continues at coordinate 3,809,424 of NZ_MPAK01000001.1, forward strand.
GGCGACGCTGTTTGGCATGTACGTCTCGGGCACCCTCCGCCAGCGCGGGGTGGGGCAGCAACTGGTGCAGGCAGCGTTGGCCGAGGCGGGCAAGCATCAGGGCTTGAGGCTGATCAAACTGACCGTCACCGCCGGCAACGACACCGCGTTCAACTTGTACAGCCGTTGCGGCTTCATCCAGTTCGGCCTCGAACCCATGGCCGTGCGCGTGGGTGAGGATTACTTCGACAAGATCCATATGTGGCGTGAACTCTAAACCCCACCGACAGATCTTGTAGGAGCCGGGCTTGCCCGCGATGGCGGTGTGTCAGTCGCCGCAGACATTGACTGGAAAATCGCCATCGCGGGCAAGCCCGGCTCCTACCAGGGTATGTGTGTTCCTAGCGAACGGCGCTGACGCCATCCAGCGTCGAGAACGACGTGTCCTTGGCCGTCAGCAAGAAATCACGCATGTACGGCGCATCCAGCATGTCCGCGCGGATCCCTGCGTACAGCGTCGCAAACAAGCCTTTCTCGCCCAGCCGCTTGGCCTTCACGTAACCCCGTGAGCTGTATTCGTGCAGCGCCCAGTGCGGCATGCCGCACACGCCGCGTCCGCTGGCCACCAGTTGCATCATCATCACCGTCAATTCCGAGGTGCGCACTTGCGCCGGTTCGATGTCGGCCGGTTCGAGGAAACGCGTGAAGATGTCCAGTCGATCACGCTCCACCGGGTAGGTGATCAGGGTTTCGGTCAGCAGATCTTCCGGAACGATGTAGGCCTTGCTCGCCAACCGATGCTGGTTGGCCACCGCGAGCATGGCTTCATAGGTGAACAGCGGCACATAGGTAATACCGGCGATGTCCAGTGGGTCGGACGTCACCACCAGGTCCAGATCACCGCGAGCCAGTGCCGGCAGCGGAGCAAAGGAAAACCCCGAGGCCAGGTCCAGCTCGACTTCCGGCCACGCATCGCGGAACTGGTCGATGGTCGGCATCAGCCACTGGAAGCAACTGTGGCACTCGATCGCCATGTGTAAACGGCCTGCCGTGCCACCGGCCAATCGTGCGATATCGCGTTCGGCACCGCGCAGCAACGGCAGGGTGGCGTCGGCCAGTTGCAGCAGGCGCAAACCGGCGCTGGTGAAGCGCACCGGTTTGGTCTTGCGCACGAACAACTGCATGCCCATGCGCTCTTCCAGTTCCTTGAACTGGTGGGACAGGGCCGACTGCGTCAGGTGCAGGCGGTCGGCGGCATCGACCAGGCTGTCGGCTTCGCGCAAGGCGTGCAGGGTCTTCAGGTGACGGATTTCAAGCACCGGATGGCTCCATGAGGAAAACTTGTGATCAACACGAAAAGGTTGAGTTTGTCTCATGTTGGGTTGGCTGTCGACAATAGCGCCATCTTTTACAGGGAGAAATACATCATGGCTCTGGCCCACACACTTGGTTTCCCACGCATCGGCGCGGACCGTGAACTGAAAAAAGCCCTCGAATCCTACTGGAAGGGCGACATTGATCAGGCTGCCCTGGACCGCGTTGGCCGCCAATTGCGTGCCATGCACTGGCAATTGCAGAAAGGCGCCGGGATCGACCTGCTGCCCGTGGGCGATTTCGCCTGGTACGACCAGGTGCTGACCCATTCGCTGACCTTCGGTGTGATCCCCGAGCGTTTCGACAGCACCAAGGATGCCGCCGGCCTGCCGACCCTCGACACCTTGTTCGCTATGGCCCGTGGCGCCACGGCCAGTTGCTGCGGCGGCGAACACAGCACCGCGCAATACGCCCAGGAACTGACCAAATGGTTCGATACCAACTACCACTACCTAGTCCCGGAATTCAGCGCTGACCAACAATTCCAGTTGAGCTGGGAACAACTGTTCGACGAAGTCGATGAGGCCAAAGCCCTCGGTCACACCGTCAAACCGGTAATCATCGGCCCGCTGACTTACCTGTGGCTGGGCAAGGCCAAAGGCAACGATTTCGACAAGCTCGACCTGCTGGAACGCCTGCTGCCGGTGTACAACAAAATCCTCGGTCGCTTCGCCGCGCAAGGGGTTGAATGGGTGCAGATCGACGAGCCGATCCTGACCCTCGACCTGCCGCAAGCCTGGAAAAATGCGTTCGAACGCGCTTACCACATCCTTCAATACTCGCCGCTGAAGAAACTGGTTGCGACCTACTTCAGCGGCCTGGAAGACAACCTCGGCCTGGCCGTCGGCCTGCCGGTGCAAGGTCTGCACATCGACGCCGTGCGTGCCCCGGATCAACTGGGCCAGGTGCTGGATCGCCTGCCGACCTACAAGATTCTGTCGGTCGGTCTGGTCAACGGTCGCAATGTCTGGCGCTGCGAACTGGAGCAGGCGCTGGCTCAGCTGCAACCGGCGCAAGAGCGTTTTGGCGACAACCTGTGGGTCAGCAGTTCGTGCTCGTTGCTGCACAGCCCGGTGGATCTGCGCCGCGAAGACACGCTCGATCCCGAACTGAAAAGCTGGTTGGCGTTTGCCGTGCAGAAGTGTGGCGAAATCGCCGTGCTGCGTGATGCCCTCAACGACCCGCAATCGCCCAGCGTGCAAGCGGCGCTGGCCCAGAGCCGCGCAATTGCGGCCAGTCGTGCCGAGTCGCCGCGTATCCACAAAGCCGCCGTACAGGCGCGTATCGCTGCCATTGGCGTTGCGGACAGCCAGCGCCATTCGCCGTTTGCCCAACGCGTCGAACAGCAACGCGCTCGCCTGAAACTACCGACATTCCCGACCACCACCATCGGCTCGTTCCCGCAGACCGGCGCGATCCGTCTGGCCCGTCAGGCGTTCAAGCAAGGCAGGCTGTCGGCCAACGATTACACCGACGCGATGCACAGCGAAATCCGCCACGCGGTGCAAGTGCAGGAGCGCCTGGGCCTGGATGTATTGGTGCACGGTGAAGCCGAACGCAACGACATGGTCGAGTACTTCGCCGAGCAACTGGACGGCTACCTGTTCACCCGCTTCGGCTGGGTTCAGAGCTACGGCTCGCGCTGCGTCAAACCGGCGATCATCTACGGCGACCTGAGCCGCCCGAACGCGATGACGGTCGACTGGATCTCCTACGCACAGAGCCTGACCGACAAGGTCATGAAAGGCATGCTCACCGGTCCCGTGACCATGTTGATGTGGTCGTTCCCCCGTGAAGACGTGTCGCGCAAAGTCCAGGCGCAGCAGTTAGCGCTGGCCCTGCGGGACGAAGTGGTGGACCTGGAAACCGCCGGCATCAAGATCGTGCAGATCGACGAAGCCGCGTTCCGTGAAGGCTTGCCCCTGCGCCGGGCGCAATGGCAGGACTACCTCGACTGGGCAGTCGAAGCGTTCCGCTTGAGTGCATCGGGTGTGCGCGATGAAACGCAGATCCACACTCACATGTGCTACAGCGAATTCAATGACGTGATCAAGGCCATCGCCGACATGGACGCCGACGTGATCACCATCGAAACCTCGCGTTCGGACATGGAACTGCTGGAGGCCTTCGAAGCCTTCGACTACCCGAACGACATCGGGCCGGGTGTGTACGATATCCACTCGCCACGGGTGCCGGACACCGCCGAGATGGTCAAGTTGATGAGCAAAGCCGTGAAGCGCATTCCAGCCGAGCGCTTGTGGGTGAACCCCGATTGCGGTCTGAAGACCCGGGCGTGGCCAGAGACTGAAGCGGCGCTGGTGAACATGGTGGCGGCGGCCCGACAGTTGCGCAGCCAGTTGGCTTGAAAACAGTGAAACGGGAGCGGCCCAGCCGCTCCCGTTTTGCTTTTTAGCCCTGATCAAAATGCCTGAGCGCGGCTGACTTTTTGCCGATGTCCGCGTAAGGCAGCGCGGCGTTGTCGGCGTGGGTCAGCAATCGATGTTCGGGCAGTTTCAGGTGCGCCTTTTCGAACTCGGCGAACGCAGGGGCCGCCTTGGCGTAGTGGAAGTGGGCATACCACAACAGTTTGGGCGGTTGCGCGGTCACGTCCCATATTTCATATTCCTGCAGGTGATCGCTTCGCCCGTCATGACGTTTGCCCAGGTGTTTGATCGGGCTTGTCTTGCGTATTTCCACGGCGTTGTGACTGATCAGGTCATCCAGCATTCCATCGCTCGGTTGTTGGGTACGCAAGGATTGCCGGGTACGCATCTGGCGTCCGCTGGCAACGAGCTCGGTCGCCTTGTTGCGCAGTTGCTCGATGAGCGGGTGTTGCGGGGCAACCGCCTCGATGGCTATCGCGCGGTGGGTCAACTCGCCGGCTTCACTGGTCATCATGTGCTCCAGGTCCACTGGCAGCATGTCGTGCGCCGCATAAGATTGAATCCTGATCTTGTAAGCCTCCTGGGATTGCAGGCGGCTGCGAGCATCTTCGACCAACGCGCCAAGGTCCCGTTGAGGCGTATGGGTTGCTGGCTCGGGCGGGTTCAGCAGGCGAAACTTGCCGTTTGTACCTTGTTCCCACACTTCATCAAATCCGCCCTGTCCGGTCAGGGTGTATTGGCGCTTTTGCGTTGTCGGCTCCCAGCGCTCCACTCCGATCAGCAATTGATCGTCTTCGGTGGTGAACACTTTTTTGCTGCGCTTGCCGGCAACAGAGGCGGGCGCCTGTTGATCGATGCCCTTGCGTGCGCGCTCGGCCATTTTTTCGAGGCCCTCCAGCAGTGGCACCACGGCGTCCTGATGAAAGTGTTGCGGATAACTGGCGGTCCAGGCGTTCATCCCGCGGCGAAAGGCACCATAAAGATCGAGACATTCCTGCAAGATTTGATTGCGCTGGGCCTTGGTGGCGATGACTTCCGCCAGGCTGAACTGGGTGAACAAGGCCCGGTCGACTTTGACCCGCAGATTTTCTGTCTGGCCTTGCAGGTAGAACCAGGAGACGTCCCGTGAATGATCAAAGCGTTTGACGACTTCCAGCAGGTGACCGGTTCTCAAGTAGAGCAGGTTGGCTTCGTTGAGCCGCCCGCTCAGCATCATGACTTCGCCGGTAATTTGTGCCTTGTGGTTGCTGACTGAAATACGTTCGTACCAGAGGTTGAGATCGCGCATCCCGGCATCGATGTGATCCAGTTCGCGGATGAACTGCACGCGCAGTTTTCGGGTGTCTTCCAGAATCCGCACGCGTTCGCTGATCGCATCGCCCGGCAGTGCATCCAGTTGGGCGACCAGATCGTCGATCCGGTCCATCAACGGATCGGCCCGATGATTGGCCAGGAACACCCGTTGCCTGTACCGATCGGTGATCAGCAGGGCGTCATGGCTCTGCATGTCCTTGAGCACGCGCCGCTTGTTGCCATGGGTCAGGGGGAATAGCTCAGCCAGCGTTTCATAGTGTCGGCTGGCGAGTTCGATGTCGCCGATACACGCGGTTTCGGTGGCCGGTATCAATGCCGGACGCTGCTCAAGCGTGCTGGTGTTGTACGTTTTAATCAGGGCATTGGTGTGCTTGACCCGGGCGTCGAGTTGCGGGGCGAAATCGTCTGCCGCTTCGGTCAACGCGTTCTGACGGCGAAACGCCTGGTCGGCCCACCAACGCGGCAGGCGTTCGCGAATGGCCGCCGGCCAGATCGGGTCGAGCCGGTCCGCCAGGTGCCCGAGCAGATTGCCGCCGCCCAGCCCGCCCCCCTCGAACGTTACCCCATAGACACCGAAGTAAGTGTCCCAACACCCCACCTCATCCAGGCCAACCGGTTGCTTATAGGTTTTCTGGCGGGTGCCGGTCAGTCGCCAGTTTCGTGAGTCGGTGCTGCGTTCAACCTGAAAGATGCGCCCTTGGCGAACGATGAAATCGCCGTCCGCATGCCGGTAAATGTTGCGGTAGATCCCGTGGGTAGCCGGCAGCAGTCCGGCAAGGGAAATCGGCTGTTCATAATCGTAGCCGGCGAAGCGATTGAAGCCATGTCGCGCCTGGTGCTGTGACCTGGCTTGCAATGCACCGGCGTGGCGGCCTGATGCCTCCAACTGACGAAGGCGCGTCAGCGCGCGAGCGCTTTTGGCTGATTGGGGCCTTGCGGCAACCCCCGGAAGAATATCCAAGGCGGCATCGACCAGTGACAGCAGCACCGACTCAATCTCGGTCACACCATCACCCACGTCGCCGCGCAGCAGCGACGCGACAGCCCGGTTGGCACTGCTCCAGGCGTCGTAAAGGGCAATGGCCGAGCCGACAAAGGGCACCACGCCCAAGGCCATTCTCATGTAATTGAACGCCCTCGGACCGCTGAGAGCGTAGCGCTCCAGGTACAGGTCATCGTTGGAACGGGACGTTGCGCGATGGGTTTCGATCAGGCGCCCCATATGGGCATCGAGCAGATGGGCCGCCAGTGACGTGGTTTTTGGCCACGGCTCGCCGACCCCGATCATGGCGTCGAAATGTTTAAGCACGGCCTGATTGATGCGGCTGACATGGGCTGGCACCCGGCCTTGCAACGCTCGTCCTGCCAGGTAGTCGACCATTTCGCGACGCAGGCAAAGATTGAACAAGGCCCCGCGAGCCGCTTCCAGGTTGTCGTAGCGACGCAGGAACTGCCCATCGGGGCTATCCGGCAGATACAGCAGGGTCATCCGGCTGACTTGCTCTTCAATGAACGTCACCCCGGATAAGGTTGTGGGCCCCTCGTTGGGCGTGTCCTTGCCGCCAGCGCTCAGGTACGCCGGCCGGATCACGATGCGTTGGCCATCTACGTTCCAGGCGTCAGGGGTGTTGGCCTCAATGGCGATCTTCAGCACCTGCCATTCGACTTGATTGATCTGTTTTTGCAGACGCGCGCAGGTCCCCTGCAACGTCAGCATCAGGCGCCACGGATCGATCAGGCATTCGCGACGATGTGCCTGCACAAACACGGCCTCGCTGGCCGAGCCGGTGAAGGCATCGCGGATCAGTGTTTCGTAGGCCTGGGGCAGATCAAGTTCCGGCAAGACGTTGCGTAGCCAGGGCAAGGTGATGCCGCGTAGCAATGCCTGACGTTCGGCGGGGTCCGTTGCCGTAACGTCCACCCGCATAAAGCCCAGTCGCAGTGAAAGAGGCTCCAGTTGCATCGAGGGGGTGTTGTCGAGGTTCAGTTGCGCGAGTTCTTCGAGGGACATGTTGTTGCGGGTTTGACTGGGGACCGCGACGAGTTTTTGCGGGGTTCCCGGGGCGGCTCCTTGCGCCAGTTGTTTTTGCAGCGTCACCGAATCGGGCAGATCAAGTTGCACCTCAAAATGCCCCTTGAGCGCGAAGTCCTGGCGCAGGCGGGCCTGCACCTGCTGACGGGTGAAATCGTCACGCGGCGCCAAGGCGGTTTCCAGCTGTTGGTGACTGCGGCGCATCGCCAGGAGGTAAGCCTCGAACAGGGCCTTGAGTTCAACACGCTCGGACGCCGACAAGGTGGCGAGCCACTCGGGCAGCAGGGAGAAGAGCGCGCCACTGCGGCTTTGCTCCAACTGGTGCGAGAACGCCAGGCTTCGTGCGGCGTGCACCGGCACCTGCAAGGTGGCCAGCGTTTGTTTGCGCAGTTTTTCCAGTTCGTCTGCACGCAGTAGCGCCTGAGCGGCGTCGGGCGTGGACTGGCGGATGTGCGCTGCGCTGTCTTCGGAATGGCGGGTGAGTTGATCGAGGCTGTCATGCAGCGGGTCGGTTTCGATTTTTTTCAGTTGCAAGGCCAGCACCAGATCCCGGTCCTGAATCTTGAACACCTGCCGCTCCAGTTCGGTGCGATTGGCGAACTGTTGCAAGCCGCCACCACTGCCGGGCCAGTACAGTAAAAGGCTGTGGGATGAAGCGGCGTCGAGTGGCGCTCGGGTGATCACGAACGGTCCATTGAGCAACTGCGTCGTGACGTTGCCGGTTGGGTCGGTCATCGACAGTGTCAGGCTGGCGGCGATGATGCCGGTATCGCGATTGGCGGCGAGCGGTGTGTCCAGCACGGCCTGGAGCAGGCTGAATTCATCGCTGTCGAGTTGCTTGAGGGCCCGTTGAATGTCGGCCTCTGCGCGCAAGCCATCCTGGTGTGCCTGATAGAGCGCGCTGAACGCGCGGTTGATGGTCGTAAAGTCGAGGGTACGTGACCGGTAAAGCAGGGCGCGGGCGGCGGTGTCGGCGGTCTGCTCTGCCTGCTCCAACGCCTTCATTGCTGCCTCGAAGGGTCGTTGCCGGTCACTTTCAAACGCATCACCCAGCAGCGCTTCGAGGGCATCACGCTGCCGGTTCAACGCGGCTTGGCGCAGGGACCAGGGGATGTCGGCGAACAGGCTGCCAAACAGCGGCGGATCATCTTCGTCAACCACCGTCACTTCAACGTCCGGCGGCAGGGCGAAAATCACGGTGTTGGTGTGATGCGGGTGGAGCAGCAGTTCAGTAATGCCTGATATCAGCGGCTGAGCGTTGGCGGTGTATTCAAAGCGCACGTCATCCTCCGGCAGGCCTTGGGGGATGAGCGATTGCCCGGATAACCAGGCTTCCATGTCGCTGCGCTGAGGGAAGACTTGAATGGGAACGGGACGCTCGGGCAGGTACAGCCACTGTGCGATGGCAGGCCCATCCCCGACGCTGATGACCCAGGCAGCGGGGAATTTCAGGGTGCCGCTGTCGCTCAGAATCAACGTCAGCCGTTCACTCCGCACGGGTTGATTGTCCAGAAAAAGCCCTTCGGCAGGCGGATCGATGATCAATTGCAACGGCTTCAACTGTTCAGCACTCAGGGTTCTGCGGGCAAAGGCCACTTGAGCACAGGCCTCGAAATGGTTGCGATACAACTGCCCGGCCCACTCGCGTCGCGATAACGGCGTACCGGGGGCTCGGGTGCCCCAATAGGCATTCCAGCGTTCGTTGAGCGAGGGTTCGTTACGGTGTGCTCTGTGCGGCGCGGCGCTGAACAGCGCCTGCAAGGCCCGGCTGCTCTCGCGCCAGCGTGTCGTGGCGCTCAGCAGCAGGCTTTCATCGGGGTTGTTTTTCAGGGGGGGAAGGGCCGCCATCACGACCGGCGGGGAATCGGGCAAGGCGCTGAACACACGTTCTTTCATGACGACATAGCTCTGTGCAGGAGAGCGGCGTGTCCGCTCTGAGCGCGTCATTGAAGGCAATTTACGGCCCTGCGTGGCACTACATAGTTATCGTATCGACCATTGGGCGATATTCACGAAACTGTCACGCAACTGTGGCAGCGCGCTTGAACAAACTTCATCAGACTCGCGCTCTACTGGGGTTCTGCGTGTTGGTGTTTTTTCATGAGTGCGTCTTTTTTTTCTAAAGCCATTTTTCTGGCCGCGTTGCTATTTGGCCTGCCGTCGTTGGCGGCCTCTCGTTGTGATGTCAACGTTCCAACCGAACACGTCGATCTGGCGCAGGTGAGCCTGGCGTACCAGAGCATTGGCCGTGCGTCCGACCCGGCGCTGTTGCTGGTGATGGGCCTGGGTGGGCAATTGATTCACTGGCCGGACGAGGTGGTGGTTGCGCTGTGTCAGCAGGGCTTTCGGGTGATTCGTTACGACAACCGCGATGTTGGCCTCTCCACGTGGCGGCAGACCCCGGCCGAGGCCAACCTGACGTTTGAAGCGTTGCGCTACAAACTCGGCTTGCCGGTGTCGGCGCCGTACACCCTGACCGACATGGCCGACGATGCCTTTGGCCTGATGGACGCGCTGCACGTCGAGCAATTTCACGTATTGGGCGCGAGCATGGGCGGGATGATCGCCCAGCACATGGCGGCGATGGCGCCGCAGCGTGTGGAAAGCCTGACCTTGATCATGACCAGCTCCGGTGCCGAAGGCTTGCCGGCGCCGAGTGCGGCGCTGGTGCAATTGTTGTCGCGTCGTGGCGCGCCGAATCGCGAAGTGGCGCTGGAGCAACAAGCTGACTTGCTCGCGGCGTTGGGCAGCCCGTCGGTGACAGATGATCGGCAGGCCTTGTTGCAGCAGGCGGCGCAGTCCTATGACCGGGCGTTCAACCCGGAAGGTGTGAAGCGCCAGATCATGGCGATCCTCGCCGAGCGCAGTCGCGTGGACCTGCTCAATCAGCTACGCGTGCCGACGCTGGTGGTGCATGGCACGGCTGATCCGTTGTTGCCGGTGATGCACGGCGTGCATTTGGCGGCGCATATTCGCGGGAGTCAGTTGAAGTTGATTCCGGGGTTGGCGCATCGCTTCCAGGAAGCCTTTAAAGAGCCGTTGCTGGCGGCGGTGTTGCCGTACTTGCAAGAGCATCGCGAAGACACTTCGCATTGGGCGCAGATTGATCCGGTGCCTGCGCCGAATCTCTTGTAATCCCCCAAATCAAACTGTAGGAGCGGGCTTGCTCGCGAAAGCGTCGTGTCAGTCGACATCTACATTGACTGATACACCGCCTTCGCGGGCAAGCCCGCTCCTACAGTTCCGGATTTATGTGGGGACGACGTTATCCAGCATCCGGTTCACCGCGAGTTCGCCGAGCATGACGGACTGCTGAATGCCGAGCACGGTGTTGCGCTGGGTGCCGTCAACCGTTGCGGCGAAGTTGCTCAACATGACACTCGCTGACGCCAACGTCTCACAGGCGTTGACCAGCAAGGTTTCGTTGTCGGTGTCGGGGGCGACGAGGTAGATCGTGCTGGGTTTGCGGGGCGTGTCTTTGGGGATGACCGGTTTGAGGTAGTAGTCGAGGGCGCGGTCGGCGGCTTTGTTGAGCTTTTTGGACTCAGGGGGTTCGTAGGGGGAAACGTCGTCGGTTTCCGGTGGGTTTGGAGTAATTTTGAACATTGAGGGATTTACCTTTAGTAGGGCTACAACCTCTCTCGCTACTAAACGGTAGGGGTGGTAGCTGTGCGCAAGTTAGTAGACCGGTAACTCCCTCAAACCCGGCGCACCCGAGGGTGCCATGCACACAGCCACCATCAAGTGCAGGTGAAAACCTGACTGAATGACGCTTATGCATCCGTCTTGAGGGGTAATCCGGGCTACTAAACCCGATCACTGGAAATCAGTGACAGGAACCAAGTTACCGACGGGCCTCCAGGCGCACAAGCCGGCGGATTCTGACGTGGTTGTAGGCGACGGCGCAAGGCGCTGTAGCTTTCAGGAAGTAACCCTAAACAGAACTAAACACCCCCTAAAAACACCCCAAAAACCTGTAGGAGCCGGGCTTGCCCGCGATGGCGTCATTTCAGTCACAGCAGGTATCGACTGACACACCGCCATCGCGGGCAAGCCCGGCTCCCACAGGGATTGGGGGATGACTGCCAACGCGGGTCAGTCAGGTGTATCGTGCGAACTTTCCAGCGCCATTCAAGCCAGCGAGGTGTGCGATGAGTAACCCCCTGAAAATCGATTTCGTCAGCGACGTGTCCTGCCCCTGGTGCGTCGTCGGCTTGTACGGCCTGACCCAGGCCCTGGACTTGCTGGGCGATGAAGTCCAGGCCGAGATCCGTTTTCAGCCCTTCGAACTGAACCCGAAAATGGCCCCCGAAGGCCAGAACATCACCGAACACATCACCGAGAAATACGGCTCAACGCCTGAGCAATCGCAGAAAAACCGCGAGATGATCCGCGCCCGTGGTGCCGAGGTCGGGTTCGAATTTCGCACCAGTAAAGACAGCCGCATCTACAACACCTTTGATGCCCATCGCCTGTTGTATTGGGCGGGGCTGGAAGGCTTGCAGTTCAATCTCAAAGACGCCTTGTTCCGGGCGTACTTCACCGAGGGCGGCAACCCTTCCGATCACGCTCAACTGGCGCAGATCGCCGAAGGCGTGGGGCTCAATCGCCAGCGGGCAGAAGCGATTCTGGCGTCGGATGAATTTGCCAAAGAGGTGCGCGAGGAAGAGCAATTGTGGCTGTCGCGTGGCGTGAGTTCGGTGCCGACCGTGGTGTTCAACGGGCAGTACGCGGTGACTGGCGGGCAGCCGGTGGAGACGTTTGTCGGGGCGATTCGCCAGATCATGAGCGAGGCCAAGGGCGGCACCGTGAGTTGATCGTACGACGAGCGAGATTAATGTGGGAGCGGGTGGTGGTCAAGACTGGAGGCGAACCCAGACACTGACGAGCACGGTGGCCGCGATCAACCAGCCCACTGCCGCCACCGCCAGCGAAGCCTCCAGGCGCATCCGGTCGACCATCACGTACAACGTCGCCAGGTAAACAAAGTAGGGAATGATCGACCACATGCCAAACACGATGGTGGTCTTCAAGTCCTCGATTGAGCGCCCCTTGCCGACGATGAAATGCGCGATCAGCGCAAAGGTCGGAAACAACGGCACCAGGCCTGCGATGTAATAGTTTTTGGTCTTGGCCAATGCCGCCAGAATCAGCACCACTGCCGCGCCCAAAGCGGCTTTTAGAATCAGATCCATCAGTGGCTCAGCCCGTACTTTTTGACTTTGTCGAACAGGGTGGTCTTGGCCATTCCCAGTTCCAGGCTGGCCTGGGTCAGGTTGCCGCCGCTGCGCTGCAAGGCGTCGCTGAGCAGGTTGCGTTCGAAGGCCTCGACCGCTTCGGCAAAGGCCAACCCTTGATTGTTGCCACTGGCGCCGGACTTCTTGAAGGCGGGCAGGCCGAGGGCGAAGCGTTCGGCGACGTTGCGCAACTCGCGCACGTTGCCGGGCCAGTCGTGGCTCATCAGGTTCGACACGGTCTGGTTATCCAGCTCCGGGGCGATGCGGTCGAAACGCAGGGACGACTGCTGCAAAAAATGTTCGAACAATTGCAGGATGTCTTCGCGACGTTCGCGCAGCGGCGGTAATTCCAGCGTCACGACATTCAAGCGGTAATACAGGTCGCTGCGGAATTCGCCGGCCTTGCTCGACTGGACCAGGTCGGACTTGGTCGCCGCGATCACCCGGCAATCCACCGCCACGCTCTGGTTCGAACCGAGGCGTTCGAGGGTGCGTTCCTGCAATACCCGCAGCAATTTGATTTGCAGCGGCAACGGCATGCTTTCCACTTCATCGAGGAACAGCGTGCCGCCATCGGCGTGTTCGATCTTGCCGATGCGCCGCTTGCCGGCGCCGGTGAAAGCGTTGGCCTCGTGACCGAAGATTTCGCTTTCGAACAGGTTTTCCGGCAAGCCGCCACAGTTCAGCGCGACGAATTGTTTGGTGTGGCGGCGACTGAAGTCATGCAGGCAGCGCGCGACCAGTTCTTTACCGGTGCCGGTCTCGCCTTCGATCAACACGTTGGCCGAGGTGTCGGCGACGTTGGCGATCAGCTCACGCAGGTTCTGCATGGCGGGCGAGCGGCCAATGATCCGGCCTTCGAGGGAGTCGCGCTCCGCCAGTTGTCGACGCAACGAAGTGACTTCACGGGCGAGGCTGCGTTGTTCCAGGGCCCGACGTGCAACGTCCACCAGGCGTTCGGGAGAGAAGGGTTTCTCCATGAAGTCATAGGCGCCTTTTTGCATCGCGCCGACGGCCATGGAAATGTCGCCGTGGCCGGTGATCAACACCACCGGCAGGCTGCGATCACGGGCCTTGAGCCGGTTCAGCAGTTCCAGGCCATCGATGCCGGGCAGGCGAATGTCACTGATGACGATGCCGGCAAAGTTGTCGCCGACGCGTTCCAGTGCTTCCTCGGCGCTGCCCACGCCCACGCAGGGAATGTCTTCCAGGGTCAGCGCCTGTTGGCAGCCGAGCAGCACATGGGGGTCGTCTTCGACGATCAGCACGCTAAGGTCGTTGTTCATATTGGCTCGGCGGAAGTAGGGCTTACCAACGGTAAACTGAGGACAAAAGAGGTACCACCGCTGGCCGGGTGTTCGACACCCAGTTGCCCGCCGGTGGCTGCGGCCAGGCTGGCGGACAGGGTCAGGCCAAGGCCCAGGCCTTGTTCACCGGGTTTGGTGGTGAAGAACGGCTCGAACAGATGCTTGCGCGCTTCGGCATCAATGCCGTGGCCGTTGTCGCGCACACGAAGGCGATACTTGCCGTCGAACACGTCGCCTTCCAGCCACAGTTCCGGCACCGGTTGAGCCTGCATGGCATCAAGGGCGTTACCGATCAGGTTGACCAGAATCTGTTCGAGGCGGGTCTGGTCGATTTGCACCTGCACGTCGCTGAAGTCGCGATGCAATTGCAGGTGCGCGCTTTCCACCCGACCGCCGAGCAGTTGCAAGGCAGCGTCAATGGCTTTGCCAAGGCTTGCCTGACCTTTGTCGTCACCGCGACGCGCGAAGGAGCGCAGGCTGGCGGTGATCCGGCCCATGCGGTCGATCAGTTCATTGATGGTCTTGAGGTTGGTGCTGGCGACATCCAGCTGACCGCGCTCCAGAAAGCGCACGGTGTTGCCGGACAAGGTCCGCAGCGCGGCCAATGGCTGGTTCAATTCGTGGGCGATACTGGTCGACATCTGGCCGATGGCCGCGAGTTTACCGGCCTGTACCAGTTCATCCTGAGCCCGGCGCAGCGTCTCTTCGGCGTGCCGGCGCTCACGAATCTGGCCCTTGAGCCGTTCGTTGCTGGCGCGCAGGTCGGTGGTGCGTTCGGTAATCCGACGCTCCAGTTGATTGTTGGCTTCCTGCAAGGCTTCCCGGGCCGCGAGGCGGGTGGCAATCACTTTGCGTCGCTCGTTCCAGGCGATCAACAGGAACGCCACGAGGGCGAAGGCCACCGCCACCAGAATCCCCTGATTGATCGCTTCGCGGCGCAAATCCTGAAGCGGCGTGAGCAGGGTGAAGTTCCACGGCGTGTCGCTCAAGGGCCGGGTCTGAGCCAGGTAGCTGATGTTTTCTTCGTCGGACGCCACTTCGCTGTTGGCGGGGAAGGTCAGTTTTTCCACGCCTTCGGCCAGGGTTTCACGGGCCAGCGGTTGCAGTTCGTTCAATGGGAACCAGTAGTACTGGAGACTGCGGGCGAGTTTTTCCTTGGTCTCATCGCTCAACGGCACCACCGACTTCAGTCGTCGTGCCGGATCGCTGGACAGGATGATGATGCCGTTTTCGTCGCTGACGAAGGCTTCGAGGCGCGCCCGTTGCCAGCGTTCTTCCATGGCTTCGAGACGGACCTTGACCACCGCGACGCCGATGATCTTGCCGTGTTCTTCCAGGCCATGGGCCAGGTAATAGCCGGGTTCGCCGTTGGTGCTGCCGATGCCATAGAAGCGCCCCGGCTGACCGCGCACGGCATTCTGGAAATAGGCACGGAAGGACAGGTCTTCGCCCAGGTAACTGTCGACATCGCGCCAGTTACTGGTGGCCATGACGCGGCCAGTGGTGTCCATCACATAGATAGCCCGACTGCGGCTGCGCCGGTTCAGGCCTTCGAGGTATTCATTAACCGTTTGCCGATGTTCTGGCGTCGGGTCGGCCAGCAGCGTGGGTACGCTGGTTTCGAGTTCCAGCAGGCTGGGCAGGTAGGTGTATTTGCTGATTTCACTCTCGACGGCGCGGGCGTGCAGTTCGAGCTGACGCTGGCCGTTCTCGCTGAGGCTGCGAATGCCATAGTGTTCACTGATCCAGAAGCCGGCAAAACCCAATCCGATCATCAGGGCGATGATCAGCGGCGGCAGGAATAAATGGCGAACCAGACGGGGTTTCACGGCAAGTGATGGCGGCGCGGCGCGATAGAGAGTGGGGTCGCATTTCATCACAGATGCCTTGGGTCAACCACAACACAAATCTTCGGATCATCACCTGCCCCTGTAGGAGCACGGCTTGCCGGTGATGACATCCACCATGACGCCATCGCCGGCAAGCCGTGTTCCTACAGGAGAGCGGTGTTTTTCTTAGTGCTGCAGAATCTTGTTGAGGAAGTGCTGTGTCCGTTCGGCGCGGGCGCTGATGTCACCGAAGAACTCTTCTTTCTGGCAGTCTTCGATGATTTTGCCGGCGTCCATGAAGATCACCCGGTCCGCCACTTTACGGGCGAAGCCCATTTCGTGGGTCACGCACATCATGGTCATGCCTTCGTGGGCCAGTTGCACCATCACGTCGAGCACTTCGTTGACCATTTCCGGGTCCAGCGCCGAAGTCGGTTCATCGAACAGCATGACGATCGGGTCCATCGCCAGTGCACGGGCAATCGCCACGCGCTGCTGCTGACCACCGGACAGTTGGCCCGGATGTTTGTGGGCGTGAGCCGACAGGCCTACGCGCTCAAGCAGTTGCAGGCCCTTCTTGGTAGCCTCTTCCTTGCTGCGGCCCAACACCTTGATCTGCGCGATGGTCAGGTTTTCGGTGATGGTCAGGTGCGGGAACAGCTCGAAATGCTGGAACACCATGCCCACGCGCGAACGCAGTTTCGGCAGGTTGGTCTTCGGGTCGGCGATGGACGTGCCATCGACCACGATGTCGCCTTTCTGGAACGGCTCCAGGGCGTTGACGCATTTGATCAGGGTCGATTTGCCGGAACCGGATGGCCCGCACACTACGATCACTTCGCCTTTTTTGACCTCGGTGCTGCAATCAGTCAGTACCTGGAAGTCCCCATACCACTTGTTGATGCTTTTGATAGAGATCATACGGCGAACCTTTTTTGCAGACGCTTGACCAGCTGCGAGGCGGCAAAGCTGATGATGAAGTACACGAGACCCGCGAAAATCAGGAACTCATTGGAGCGGCCAATAATGTCGCCACTGGCGCGCGAAGCATTGAGGAAGTCCACCAGGCCGACGGCGTAGACCAGCGAGGTGTCCTGAAACAGGATGATGCTCTGCTGCAGCAACAGCGGGGTCATCTTGCGGAACGCTTGCGGCAGGATGATCAAGCGCATCATCTGGCCGTACGACATGCCCAGGGCTTGGGCGGCGCCCATCTGACCTTTGGGAATCGATTGCACACCGGCCCGGACGATTTCGCAGAAGTACGCGGCTTCAAACATCATGAAGGCCACGATGCACGAGGCGAATGCGCCGATCGGGGTGTCTTCGCCGGTGATCCAGCGCAGTACGAACGGCACCGCCAGGTAGAACCAGGTGATGACCAGCAGCAGCGGGATCGAGCGGAAATAGTTAACGTAGGCGCCGGCAAGGTTCGACAGCAGTTTGCTGTGGGACAGACGGCACAGCGCCAGGATGGTGCCGAGGACAATGCCGCCGACCACGCCCATGACCATCAGCTTGAGGGTCATGACCATGCCGTTCCACAAACCCGGCAGGGACGGGATGATGCCCGAGAAGTCGAATTCCATCATTTACCCCCTACGGAGATCAGGCCCGGTACGGCGACTTTCTTCTCTACCATGCGCATCAGCAACATCAGGCTCATGTTCAGGGTGAAGTAGATCAGCGTTGCCAGGGTGAACGCTTCGAACAGGTTCGCGGAGAACTCGGCGGTCTGTTTGGTTTGCGCGAGCAATTCCATCAGGCCGATCAGCGAGGCCACGGACGTGTTCTTGAACACGTTGAGGAATTCCGAGGTAAGCGGCGGAATGATGATCCGGTAGGCCTGGGGCAGCAGCACGTTCCAGTAGATCTGTGGCAGCTTGAAGCCCATGGCACGAGCCGCGGATTCCTGGCCTTTTGGCAGGGCCTGGATGCCGGTGCGCACTTGTTCGCAAACGCGAGCGGTGGTGAACAGGCCCAGGCAGACGACGACGCTGAGGAACGCCGAAGTGGTCGGGTTGAGGTCCTGCTTGTACCACTCTTGCAGGTCGGCAGGCAGCAGATCGGGCACCAGGAAGTACCAGATGAACAGCTGAACCAGCAGCGGCACGTTACGGAAGAGTTCGACGTAGCAGGTCGCGATGCCCGATACGATGCGATTCGGCACGGTGCGCATGACGCCCAGGATCGAGCCCAGCGTCAGGGCAATGATCCAGGCCACGATGGCGATGGCAATGGTCCAGCCCAAACCGGCGATGTACCAGTCGAGATAAGTCTCGCTGCCAACGCCGGTGGACTTGAAGAACACGCCCCAGTCCCAGTTGTAATTCATTAGGGTCTCCCCTCAGATCGATCGATGTACAAGTGCCCGCCTGGGGAAGCTCCGTTCCCGCCCGAACCTTGAAGTTCAGGCACACACGAGCGGCTCGACAGCCACCGGTTCGAGTGTTTCCAAAAATGCCAGCAGGGAGTGACAAACTCCTGGGAGGGCCGTGACCCTCTCAGGAGATAAGGTTAGTCAGAAAATCAGGACTTCTTGTCGGCAGCCGCTTTATCGGTCGGACTGGCGATCAGGGCCTTGAGCTCGTTGCTCATCGGGAAGTTCAGGTTCAGGCCTTTTGGCGGGATTGGCTGCATGAACCATTTGTCGTAGATCTTGTTGATCTCGCCCGAGGCGTAGGTGGCCTTGATGGCGTCATCCACAGCCTTTTTGAACGGCTCGTCGCCTTTGCGCATCATGCAGCCGTAGATTTCATAGGACTGCGGAGTGCCGGTCACGGCCCAGTCATCAGCCTTCTTGGCTTTGGCGGCTTCACCGGCCAGCAGGGCGTCGTCCATCATGAACGCAACGGCACGACCCGATTCCAGCATCTGGAAGGATTCGCCGTGGTCTTTGGCGGAGATGACGTTCATGCCCATCTGCTTGTCGGCGTTCATCGACTTGAGGATGCGCTCGGACGTGGTGCCGGCGGTGGTCACGACGTTCTTGCCTTTGAGGTCGTCGAAGTCTTTGTAAGCCGAACCTTTCTTGGACAGCAGGCGGGTACCGATTTCGAAGATGCCGACGGAGAAGTCAACTTGCTGCTGACGTTCCACGTTGTTGGTGGTGGAGCCGCACTCGACGTCCACGGTGCCGTTTTGCACCAGCGGGATACGGGTTTGCGAAGTCACGAGGTTGTATTTGACCTCGAGGTTGGGCATGTCCAGGTCTTTCTTGATGGCTTCGACGATTTTCAGCTGGATATCGTGGGAGTAGCCAACCGGTTTGCCGGAAGCGTCGGCAATGTAGGAGAACGGAATGGAGGCATCGCGATGCCCGAGGGTGATCACGCCGGACTCTTTGATCTTCTTCAGGGTGCCGGTGAGTTCGGCGGCGAAAACTGGAGTGCTGATCAGAGCGGCAGCAATGGCTGCGCCCAGGATATGGGGAACGATGCGCATCAAATTTTCCTCGACATTGTTTTTTTTATGGAGCCAGTTCATCGGCCCTTTTGTGCTTCGAATGCTTGCTGGCCCCGGAAAGGGATGTGGCAGGTGTTCGTCCAAGAGTGTAGAGCATGACTCGTGCCAGGCCAGGAGCCTCACATCAAATCATTGATTTATAAGGATATTAAATATTTGTGGCGGGTTTTTTTGCGAGGAATAATCCGGTTATCCGAATCGACCAATAGGTCGCGTTCGGAAAACCGAATGGCCTGCCCCGCACATAACCCTGTGGGAGCCGGGCTTGCCCGCGATGAGGCCAGCACAGCCACTATTAATGTTGGCTGTTCCACCGCCATCGCGGGCAAGCCCGGCTCCCACAGGGATTGGTGGTGTCTGGGGGAATGTAAAAAGCCCCTGAGTCGTGAGACTCAGGGGCTTTAGTTTGTCTGCAATTCGATCAGGCCGCTTCGATCTTGCTGCGATTCTGTTCAACCTTGCTCAGGTAATCCGCCAGCTTCTGCTGTTCGGCCTCAGTGGTGAACAGCCCGAGTTTGCTGCGACGCCACAAAATGTCGTGCGCGGTGGTTGCCCACTCATCTGAGCACAGGTAATCGATTTCGCGGGTGTAGAGCCCGCCGCCGATGTGTTCACCCATGTCACCGAGGTTCTGCACGCCTTCGAGCATGCGCCAGGTGCGGCTGCCATAAGTGGTGGCCCAACGGCGTGAGATTTCGCTCGGCACCCAGTCGAATTTGTCGCGGATCAGCGAGCTCAATGCTTGCGGGGTGGTCATGTCTTCACCGCCCGGCAGCGGGGCACTGGCGGTCCAGCTTGGCTTGATGTGCGTGAAGTAAGGCGCCAGTTGCGCCAGCGCCGATTCGGCCAGCTTGCGGTACGTGGTCAGCTTGCCGCCGAACACCGACAGTAGCGGTGCTTCTTCGCCGGTGCCCGACAACGCCAGGGTGTAGTCGCGGGTGACGGCCGACGGATTATCGGACTCGTCGTTGCACAGCGGCCGAACGCCAGAATAGCTGTGCAGGATGTCGTCGCGGCTGATTTGCTTCTTGAAGTGGGCATTGACCACTTGGAGCAAATAATCGGTTTCGCCTTCGGTGA
The DNA here is from genome assembly GCF_002000165.1 of Pseudomonas sp. C9. Lineage (NCBI taxonomy): Bacteria > Pseudomonadati > Pseudomonadota > Gammaproteobacteria > Pseudomonadales > Pseudomonadaceae > Pseudomonas > Pseudomonas sp. C9. The sequence goes on from NZ_MPAK01000001.1 coordinate 3,829,425, forward strand.
TCGCCACTTTGGCTGGATCGCCGGTGTACTCACGGTCGGTCGTGCCGATCAGGGTGAAGTGGTTCAGGTACGGAATGGTGAAGACGATGCGCTGATCTTCGTTTTGCAGAATGTGCGCGTGTTCGCCTTCGTACAGTTTCGGCACGATCAGGTGGCTGCCCTGAATCAGGCGGATGCCGTAGGGCGATTCCATCTTCAGGTCGTCACGAATGAACTTGGCCACCCATGGGCCGGCCGCGTTCACCAATGCCTTGGCGCGGATCGAAAACAGGCTGCCATCGGCGCGTTCCAGGTGCAGGTGCCACAAGCCCTTGGTGCGACGCGCGCTGACGCAGCGAGTCTGGGTGTGAACGTGGGCGCCTTTTTCGCGAGCGGCCATGGCGTTCAGGACCACGAGGCGGGCGTCGTCAACCCAACAGTCGGAGTATTCGAAGCCTTTGGTGATTTCACTTTTCAGCGCGCTGTCCGGGCCGAACTTCAGGCTTTTGGAGCCTGCCAGTTGTTCCCGTTTGCCGAGGTTGTCATAGAGAAACAGGCCGGCGCGGATCATCCAGGCCGGACGCAGGTGCGGGCGGTGTGGCAGGACGAAACGCATCTGTTTGACGATATGCGGCGCCTTGGCCAACAACACTTCACGCTCGGCCAGGGCCTCACGCACCAGGCGGAATTCGTAATGTTCGAGGTAGCGCAAACCACCGTGGATCAGCTTGCTGCTGGCCGAAGAGGTGTGGCTGGCCAGGTCATCCTTTTCACAAAGGAACACTGAAAGACCGCGGCCGGCGGCATCCGCTGCGATCCCCACGCCATTGATCCCGCCACCGATGACGGCAATGTCGTAGACCTCTGCGAGAGGGGGCGTAGGCAAGGTGGAAGTGGGCATCGGCTGGCCTCGGTGCTTATTTTATGTATTTGAATTCGAACATTAATGTTCATTTGCGAAAATGGTAGCCCATAAAGAGGCGCGCAGCCAGTTAACTTCGATTGAAAAAACTCATCGAAGGGCGGCTAAAGGAAAATTTACGAACACTAGAAGAATAAAGAGAGGGGGGCGCAGCGATATTTGTAGGAGCACGGCTTGCCGGCGATGACGTACTTGAGGCCGCCATCGCCGGCAAGCCGTGCTCCTACGGGTTGTCTAACCGCCTTCGCGGTTAAACGACTTCCAGGCGAATCTTGTGCTGACTCAGCAACTGCGCCAGCGCGGGCACCGGCGGCTGATCGGTCACCAGGCAATCGATCAGGCTGATCGGCCCCAGGCGAATCATGGCGTTGCGCCCGAATTTGCTGGAGTCCGCCGCGAGGATCACCTGGCGCGCATTGGCGATGATCGCCTGCGACACCCGCACTTCCTGATAGTCGAAGTCCAGCAGGCTGCCGTCTTCATCAATACCGCTGATGCCCACCAGCGCGAAGTCGACCTTGAACTGGTTGATAAAGTCGACGCTCGCCTGACCGACCACACCGCCGTCGCGCCGCACATTGCCGCCCGTCAGCAGAACGTCGAAGTCGTCCTTGGCGCTGAGCATCGAGGCCACATGCAGGTTGTTGGTAATGATCTTCAGGTGATTGTGGTTGAGCAGCGCCCGGGCAATCGATTCGGTGGTGGTACCGATATTGATGAACAGCGAGGCGTGATCGGGGATCTGGGCGGCAATGGCTTCGCCGATGCGTTGCTTTTCATCGCGCATCTGATCGGCGCGCATGGCGTAGGCGGTGTTTTCGACGCTGGAGTCGTAAGCAGCGCCGCCATGGTAGCGACGCAATAAATTAGCTTCCGCGAGCTGATTGATATCGCGGCGGATGGTCTGCGGTGTAACGACGAACAGCGTAGCCATTTCCTCGATACTGACGTAGCCGCGTTCGCGGACCAGTTCGAGGATTTGCTGCTGACGGGGAGGCAGATTCATGGGGCTTCCTTTGGGCTGCCGTGCAAAATTTGCCCATGATGCCGCAGGAATCCGCTCCCGACCAGTTTCCAGTATTGGTCAGCCCTCAGACTGGCTTATTCAGCGTCCTCACGATCCCAGTCACGGGTCCGGCTAACCGCTTTTTTCCAGCCTTTGTAGAGTTTTTCCTTCGAGGCTTCGTCCAGGCTCGGTTCGAATTCGCGCTCGATCACTGCCTTGCCACGCAGTTCTTCCAGGCTGCCCCAGAAGCCGCACGCCAGGCCGGCCAGGTAAGCGGCGCCGAGTGCGGTGGTTTCGCGCATTTGCGGACGCTCGACCTTTGTACCGAGGATGTCGGCCTGGAACTGCATCAGGAAGTTGTTCGCCACCGCACCGCCGTCCACGCGCAGGGATTTGAGGCGTTCGCCGGAATCCTGTTGCATGGCGTCGAGCACGTCGCGGGTCTGGTAGGCAATCGATTCCAGTGCGGCACGAATGATGTGATCCACGCGTACGCCACGGGTCAGGCCGAACAGTGCGCCACGGGCATACGGGTCCCAGTAGGGCGCGCCCAGGCCGGTGAAGGCCGGCACCAGGTAGACACCGTTGCTGTCCTTCACTTTATTGGCGAAGTATTCGGTGTCGTGGGCGTCGTTGATGATCTTCAGTTCGTCACGCAGCCATTGAACGGTCGAACCACCGTTGAACACCGCGCCTTCCAGCGCATACGCGACTTCGCCGCGCGGGCCGCACGCGATGGTGGTGAGCATGCCGTGCTTGGACTTCACGGCTTTGTCGCCGGTGTTCATCAGCAGGAAGCAACCGGTGCCGTAGGTGTTTTTTGCCTGACCGGGCTCGACGCACATTTGACCGAACAGCGCGGCTTGCTGGTCGCCGGCGATGCCGCCGATGGCGATGCCGCTCTTGGTATGGCCATAGATTTCCGAAGAGGCTTTCACTTGCGGAAGCATTTCCCGCGGGATGTCGAGGATCTCCAGCATCTTCGCGTCCCACTCAAGCGAGTGGATGTTGAAGAGCATGGTGCGCGAGGCGTTGGTGTAGTCGGTGACGTGGACTTTGCCGCCGGTGAATTTCCAGATCAGCCAGCTGTCGACGGTGCCGAACAGCAGTTCGCCGTTGCGCGCACGTTCGCGGCTGCCTTCGACGTTGTCGAGGATCCACTTGAGCTTGGTGCCGGAGAAGTACGGGTCGGTGACCAGGCCCGTGGTGTCGCTGATGTATTGCTCGTGACCGTCGCGCTTGAGCTGTTCGCAAATCTCGGTGCTGCGTCGGCATTGCCAGACGATCGCGTTGTAGATCGGGCGGCCGGTGGTCTTGTCCCAGACGACGGTGGTTTCGCGTTGGTTGGTGATGCCGATGGCGGCCACCTGGTCGTGATGCAGGCCGGCTTGCGCCAGGGCCTCGACCATCACGGCGCTTTGAGTGGCGAAAATTTCCATCGGGTCATGTTCAACCCAGCCGGCTTGCGGGTAATGCTGCGCGAATTCGCGCTGGGCGGTGCAGACCACGTTGGCGTCGCGGTCGAAAATGATCGCGCGCGAGCTGGTCGTACCCTGGTCGAGGGCAATGATGTAGTTCTTATTCTGAGTGTCGGTCATGTCGATTGCCTTGGACGAAGTAAGGGGTGAGATCAGGCGCGCAACCACAATGGGCAGAATCACGCGCCTACGGTATCAAGAAGTTCTTGGTTTGCCGTCAATGGCCGGTGTTGCGTCCTTTGTAGCAGGTGTGGCGCCGGGCAGATGACGGGCAATCAGCCCGCGATAAGCGGCAGCACCGAGGCAGGCACCGACAATCGGTGCAAAAACAGGAATCAGGAAGTACGGGATATCACGCCCGCCAGTGAAGGAAATTTCACCCCAGCCAGCGAAGAAAGTCATCAGTTTAGGACCGAAGTCCCGTGCCGGGTTCATCGCGAAACCGGTCAGCGGGCCCATCGAGCTGCCGATCACCGCAATCAGCAGGCCGATCAGCAGCGGCGCCAGCGGTCCCTTTGGCAGACCGTTGTTGTCATCGGTCAGGGACATGATCACGCCCATCAGGATCGCGGTGATGATCACTTCCACCAGGAACGCCTGGGCCGTGGTCAGGGCCGGGTTGGGGAAGGTCGAGAACACCGACGCCAACTCCAGGCTGGCCTGAGTGCCGCGAACCATATGGTGAGTTTGTTCGAAATCGAAGAACAGATTGCTGTACAGCGTGTAAACCAACAGCGCGCCGCAGAAGGCGCCTGCCACTTGGGCCAGAATGTAAAACGGCAATTTGCGCTTTTCGAAGTCAGTGAAAATGCTCAGGGCAATACTGACAGCAGGGTTGAGGTGCGCACCGGAAACTCCGGCGGTCATGTAAATCGCCATGCTGACGCCGACGCCCCAGATGATGCTGATTTCCCACAAGCCAAAGCTGGCGCCCGCGACCTTGAGCGCGGCAACACAACCGGTACCAAAAAAGATAAGCAGTGCAGTCCCCAGGAACTCGGCCATGCATTGGCTCGAGAGCGACGGTTGTTGTAAAGCAGTTGTCATTGAAAACCTCAATTGTTTTTGTTGTCTGGCGCTTTTCTCATCATGGTCCAAGCGCGATTTTCACCAAGGCAGGATCCCCATCCGGGTCTTGGTTTACTGCGGGGTGCTGCTGTAAGACTTTTCGTGCGTATTCATATTCGAAAAAATATAGACAAGAAACACTGCTGTCAAAGGTCGAAAGTGAACCATCGGTCATTATTCAACTATTAGTCACGTGAATGATCGTGTTGTTCACGCGCCCCGTCTTGCCCTGACGGACGGTAAAAGGCGCCGCCAGCCCCTGAAAACAGGGGCGTAATAGAGCGTTTTGCAGGTCAATGACCTAGAATCGAGCGCAGGATTTTTCTACTGCTGCCCAGTCTGGAGCTGTCATGACCCCCGCATTGGATTTGTTGAAAAAAGTTCGGGCCGAACATCGTGTGCACAGTTACGAACATGATCCAAAAGCTGCGTCCTATGGATTGGAGGCCGCCGAGAAGCTCGGGCTCGACCCGGCGCAAGTGTTCAAGACCTTGCTGGCGGCCAGTGAAAAAGGTGAGTTGCTGGTGGCGGTGGTGCCGGTCGTCGGGAGTCTGGATTTGAAGCATCTGGCCCACGCGGCGGGTGTGAAGAAAGTCGAGATGGCCGACCCTGCGGCTGCGCAACGAGCGACGGGGTATCTGTTGGGCGGAATCAGTCCGTTGGGGCAGAAGAAGCGTTTGCGCACGTTTATCGACAGTTCGGCTCAGCCACTGGCGAGCATTTTTGTCAGTGCCGGGCGTCGCGGTCTGGAAGTTGAATTGGCACCGGCAGTGCTGGCCGAACACACTCAAGCGACGTTTGCCGATATCGGGCGCGTTTGAGGCCGGCAGTGGGTGCTGCGCTGTATGGCAAAAATCAGGCGGCTCTGTCACTGGTGCCGGTTTGCCGGGCGCTGCATGCTCGGCGGCCATACAAGGAGAGACAGTCATGCAGCTTGAGTTTCATCAAGTCGATGCGTTCAGTGATCGACCATTCAGTGGCAACCCGGCGATGGTGTATCGGCTGGATACCTGGCTCGCCGACGAACTGATGCAGAAAATCGCCGCCGAACACAATCTCGCCGAAACCGCCTTCGTGGTGCGTGAAGGACAGCATTGGCATATCCGCTGGTTTACCCCGACGACTGAAGTGCCACTGTGTGGGCATGCGACGCTGGCCAGCGCCTATGTGTTGTTTGAGGTCTATAAAGAGCCGGCCGAGCGTCTGGACTTCATTTGCAAGTCCGGCCCGTTGAGCGTGAGTCGCGATGGCGAGCGCTTGTGGTTGGACTTCCCGGCGATCACGCCCTCAGAAGTGGGTGTCACCCTGGACGTCGAGCGCGCGTTGGGTGTGGCTGCGGTCGATGTGCTGGGTTCCAATGAGCTGTTTGTGGTGCTGGAGTCCGAACAGGCTGTACTGGATTGCCAGCCGGACATGGTCGCCTTGGCGACGCTGCCGTGGCCCGGGGCGATTGTGACCGCCAAAGGCAACAAGCATGATTTTGTCTCCCGCTATTTCGCGCCAGCGATTGGCATCAACGAAGACCCGGTGACTGGCTCGACCCATTGCAGCCTGATTCCGTATTGGTCGAAACGGCTGGGTAAAACGAGCCTGACCGCGTATCAGTGTTCGAAACGAGGTGGGGAGTTGTTCTGTCGGTTGGAAGGGGAGCGAGTGAAGATTGGCGGGAATGCGACGCTGGTTGCCAGCGGCACGCTGAGATTGGCCTAACGCTGATCTTTGTAGGAGCAAAGCTTGCTCGCGATGAACGATGACGCGGTGCGTCAGCTAAACCGCAGCGATGCTATCGCGAGCAAGCTTTGCTCCTACAGAAGCGGGGGAGTCAGTTGGTGGTGCTGTAGCGGCGCACGCCTGATTCAACGGCAGGAATCTGCGCGGCTGTACTGCCCGCCGCCTGAAACAACACCAGATGCTCAGCTGCAACACGAATGCCGACATCAGCGCCGACCTGACGATCGACATGGCTGGGGAATATCGATTCCAGCTGCGCCCCGGTCGGCATCTGCAACCGATACAGCGTCGACGCACCCTGGAACGACTTGCCAACAATGCGTGCTTTCAACGAACTGTCCGGCGCGTAGACGATATCGTCCGGACGCAGCAGTACGTCTACCGCGCCGCCCATCGGCCAGGTGTAGGCCCGATTGCCGCGTAGCTCACCCAACTCGGTCTGTACCGATTCCGGGCTGCTGAGTTGGCCACGGATGAAGTAACCCTGGCCAATAAAACTGGCCACGAACGGTGTTTGCGGTTCGTGATAAAGGTTGTAGGGCGTATCCCATTGTTCCAGGCGCCCTTCCTTGAACACGCCGATATGATCGCTCACGGCGAACGCTTCTTCCTGATCGTGGGTCACCAGAATCGCGCTGGTGCCACGCGCCTTGAGAATGTCGCGCACCTCATGGCTGAGCTTGCGGCGCAGCTCGCCATCGAGGTTGGAAAACGGTTCGTCGAGCAGTAGCAGTTGTGGTTCTGGCGCCAGTGCGCGGGCCAGGGCAACTCGTTGTTGCTGACCGCCGGAAAGCTCGTGCGGGAAACGCTTGCCGAGGTTTTTCAGGTTGACCAGTTCGAGCAGTTCTTCGGTGACACGATCCTTTTGCGGGTGCTTGCGGATCCCGAAGGCGATGTTCTCGGCGACGCTCAAATGCGGAAACAGCGCGTAGTCCTGGAACACCATGCCGATCCGGCGTTTCTCTGGGGCGAGGGTGAAACCGGCGCGGGAGATCGTCTCGCCGGCCAGGGTAATTTCACCTTCATGCACCGGTTCAAACCCGGCAATCGCCCGCAGGGTGGTGGTCTTGCCGCACCCCGAGGAGCCGAGCAGGCAGCCGATGTCGCCGGCGTTGAGGTGCAGATTGAGGTTCTGCACCACACGTTGATCTTGGTAGCCGCAAGCGAGGTTGCGCAGGTTCAGCAGTAATTCATGGCTCATGCGTGGTGATATGCCGGTTCGACGAGGAACTCAAGCAGGGCCTTCTGTGCGTGGAGACGGTTTTCTGCTTGATCCCAGGCGACGGAGCGCGGGTCATCCAGCAGGTCGAGACTGATTTCTTCGCCGCGGTGGGCCGGCAGGCAATGCATGAACAGCACATCGTCTGCGGCCAGGTCCAGCAGGGCGCGATTGACCTGGTAGGGCGCGAACAGCTTCAAACGCTTGGCGGTTTCTTCTTCCTGGCCCATGGAGGTCCAGACGTCGGTGCTCACCAGGTGGGCGCCGCGCACGGCGTCCTTTGGATCGCGGACGATCGTCACGCGATCACCGGCCCTGGCCACGAATTCGCGGTTGGGTTCATACCCTTCAGGGCAGGCAATGCGCAGCTGGAAGTCGAACTGGATCGCCGCTTCTATATAGCTGTTGCACATGTTGTTGCCGTCGCCGATCCAGGCCACGGTCTTGCCCTGGATCGAGCCGCGATGTTCGAGGAAGGTTTGCATGTCGGCCAGCAACTGGCACGGGTGCAAGTCATCGGACAGGCCATTGATCACCGGTACGCGGGAGTTGGCGGCGAATTCGGTCAGGGTGCTGTGAGCAAAGGTTCGGATCATCACTGCGTCGAGCATGCTCGACATGACGATCGCGCAGTCACCGATCGGCTCGCCACGGCCCAGTTGGGTGTCGCGCGGCGAAAGGAAGATCGCCTGGCCACCGAGCTGAATCATGCCGGCTTCGAACGAGATCCGGGTGCGGGTCGAGGACTTCTCGAAAATCATCCCCAGGACGCGGTTTTTCAAAGGCTCGAACAGTACGCCGCGGTTACGCAGGTCCTTGAGCTCAACGCCTCGACGGATCACGCTGACCAGCTCTTCGGGCGTGCAATCCATCAGGGAGAGAAAGTGCCTTGCGCTCATCATTGACTACCTTTTTGCTACAAACCGCAGATGCTCAAAGCCTTGTTTAACGGAACAACGGGCGAGACCTGCGGCGTAAGCCGCACGGGGCGACGAAATAGGGGAAGGCGCGATCTTATAATTAAATGTCGCGTCTTACCAATAGGGCTACGGTTTTTATGGGATTTCATAGAGGCTACAGGCTGATCGCCATAGCGCTTTTGAAGCCTTTTTCCTGACAGCAGCCGCTCATTTGTACACCGGGGCTGCGGGGCTTTGCAATCAAGCGGGGCGGGGATGGTGCTGCGGCGGTCGGTTTCTGACCTGACATTCGCAGTAATTGATGGCACTGTGCCTTCACTGAAACACTTGCTAATGCAAAGTGCTGGGTTATAAATAAGTCACGAGCGACGCAGGAAGCATTCGAAATGGAATCGAAAGAACAGCAGTTGATGGAATTACTCGGCCTCACCGCCCGCTCACTGACTCACCTGACCGCGTCCATGACGTCCATGTCTTTCGAACTGTTGCGCAGCGAAGACGAAGTCACGCGGGCCGCCGGACGACGGATGATCGACCGCATGGCAACCATCAGCTCGGGGCTCGATGAACATTGGCGACTGATTGGCGAGCTCACGGGCGTCTATGTCTCCCAGGAACAGATTGAAACCCTTCAGGAAATCCAGCTGCAGCCCCCGCCCAGGCTGCCGTCGAGTTAATCAGCAGCAGTCATCGGCTGGCCTGATAGTCGGCGATTCACAAGACGAACGTCGCTGGCGCAGTCGCGGGTCTGGCGCCATAGTTTTGTTCCCGCGGCCGCTATTGCCCGCCCAGAACAAGACAGAGACTGGCCATGACCAAGACTCTCCATCACCGTGCGTGCCACCTGTGTGAAGCCATCTGCGGCCTGACCATCGAAACCTCTGAGGTTGAAGGTGGCGGCGTGCAAATCACCTCGATCAAGGGTGACCCGCAAGATACGTTCAGCCGTGGGCATATCTGTCCCAAAGCAGTGGCGCTGCAAGACATACAGAATGATCCGGACCGTCTGCGTCAGCCGATGCTGCGTGTGGGCAGCGAATGGCAGCCTATCGCGTGGGAAGACGCCTTCGATCTCGTAGCCGAACGCCTGGCGGTGATTCAGGAGCGGCACGGGCAGAATGCGGTGGCGGTGTATCAAGGCAATCCCAGCGTGCATAACTACGGGTTGATGACTCACAGCAATTATTTCCTTGGCCTGCTGAAGACCCGCAACCGGTTTTCCGCGACCTCGGTCGACCAGTTGCCGCATCACCTGACCAGTCATTTGATGTACGGCCATGGATTGCTGTTGCCCATCCCGGACATCGATCACACCGATTTCATGCTGATCCTGGGTGGCAACCCGCTGGCCTCCAATGGCAGCATCATGACCGTGCCGGATGTGGAAAAACGCCTGAAGGCGATTCAGGCACGGGGCGGCAAAGTGGTGGTGGTCGATCCGCGCCGTAGCGAAACGGCAGCGATGGCCGATCAACATTTGTTTGTGCGTCCCGGTGGCGATGCGGCCTTGTTGTTCGGCGTGCTCAATACCCTGTTTACTGAACAGTTGACCCGCGACAGCCATTTGCCGGTGGACGGTCTGGAAGACGTGCGTCAGGCCATCGCCAGCTTCACCGCCGAAGCCATGAGCCCGCTGTGCGCAGTGCCGGCAGAAATGATTCGCCAGCTGGCGCGGGATTTTGCGGCGGCGAAGACTGCGGTTTGCTATGGCCGCATGGGCGTCTCGACGCAAGCGTTCGGTACGCTGTGCCATTGGCTGGTGCAATTGATCAATCTGGTCACCGGCAACCTTGATCGGGTCGGTGGCGCACTGTGCACCGAACCGGCGGTGGACTTGGTGGCCTCCACCTCGGGCGGGCACTTCAATCAATGGCAGAGCCGCGTGTCCGGTCGTCCAGAGTACGCCGGTGAGTTGCCGGTGTCGGCGCTCGCCGAAGAGATGCTCACCGAAGGGGAAGGGCAGGTGCGTGCGCTCATCACGGTCGCCGGTAATCCGGTGTTGTCCACGCCCAATGGCCGGCAGCTGGAGCAAGCGCTGGACGGTCTGGAGTTCATGGTCAGCGTCGACTTGTACATCAACGAAACCACGCGCTATGCCGACCTGATCCTGCCGTCGACGTCTGCCCTGGAAAACGATCACTACGACACAACGTTCAACATGTTCGCGGTGCGCAACGTGACACGCTTCAATCGCGCGATTCTGGCCAAGCCCGAAGGTGCCTTGCATGACTGGGAGATCTTTGTCGGTCTGGCCAAGGCATTTGCCGCCAGGACCGGCAAGGAACTGAAGCCGACCATCGCGCCTGCGCAAATGATCGACCGTGGATTGCGCATGGGGCTGTATGGCGATGCTTCGGCACAGAAACTGTCACTGGCAACCTTGTTCGATCATCCGCATGGGGTGGATTTGGGTGCGCTGAAGTCCAACCTGGCGCCGCGCCTGAAAACCGCCAATCAGCACGTGCAGGCAGCTCCGGCACCGATCCTTGCCGACCTGGCACGTTTCGCCGCGCTGCAAGCACCGGCAGCCGATGAATTGCTGATGATTGGCCGCCGTCATGTGCGCAGCAACAACTCGTGGATGCACAACTATCACCGACTGGTGAAGGGTAAGCCGCGGCATCAATTGCTGATGCACCCGGACGACCTGGCCAGTCGCGGGCTCAACGATGGGCAGCGTGTGCGGGTCAGCTCGCGGGTCGGCATGATCGAAGTGGAAGTGGTCGCCAGCCTGGACATGATGAAAGGCGTGGTCAGCCTGCCTCACGGCTGGGGCCACGCACGGCCGGGTGTGCAGATGACGATCGCCAGCGGTCAACCGGGTTCCAGCGCCAACGATCTGACTGACGAGTGTCAGCTCGACGAGCTGTCGGGGAATGCGGCGTTGAACGGCGTACCGGTGACAGTGGCAGCGGCGTGATCGTGTCTGTCGGGGAGGCCGAGCATGGCGCTCGGGTTTCCGTTACAATGCGCCACCGTGCCGACCTCTGAGTCGGAAAGTTCAGCCGAGGTGCTCCATGGATATCATCGAAACGATTAAAGAGCAGATTGCTAACAACACCATTCTGCTTTACATGAAAGGTTCGCCGAATGCCCCGCAGTGTGGCTTCTCCGCGAAAGCCGCACAGGCCGTGATGGCATGTGGCGAAAAGTTTGCGTACGTGGATATCCTGCAGAACCCGGAAATCCGCGCGAACCTGCCAAAGTACGCCAACTGGCCAACTTTCCCGCAACTGTGGGTGGGTGGCGAGCTGGTGGGTGGTAGCGACATCATGACTGAAATGGCTGCTGACGGTTCGTTGCAGACCACGATCAAAGCCGCTGTTGAAGCAGCAGCTGCCAACAAGACCGAAGCCTGATTCGGTCTCTGTAGGAGCAAAGCTTGCTCGCGATACAGGCGCCGCGGTTTAGCAAGAACACCGCGTCATCGTTCATCGCTGGCAAACCATGCTCCTACAGGGCATAAAAAAGCCCCGCCTCTATAAAAGAGTGCGGGGCTTTTTATTGTCTCGCGTTTAGCGGGCGCTAACTTACTCGTCTTCGCCCATCTGCGATTGCAGATAGTTCTCAAGACCGACTTTATCGATCAGGCCCAATTGGGTTTCCAGCCAGTCGATATGTTCTTCTTCGGATTCAAGAATGTCTTCGAGCAGTTCGCGGCTACCGAAGTCGCCAACGGTTTCGCAATGAGCGATAGCGACTTTCAGGTCGGCATGGCCGATGCGTTCAATACGCAGGTCACACTCAAGCATTTCCTTGGTGTGCTCGCCGATGTGCAGCTTGCCCAAGTCCTGGACGTTCGGCAGGCCTTCAAGGAACAGGATGCGCTTGATCAGCTTGTCCGCGTGCTTCATCTCGTCGATGGATTCGTGGTACTCGTGCTTGCCCAGCTTGTTCAGGCCCCAATCTTCGTACATGCGCGCATGCAAAAAGTATTGATTGATTGCGACCAGCTCATTGGCAAGAATTTTGTTGAGATGCTGGATGACTGTAACGTCGCCTTTCATGATGGGATCCTGCCCTAAGTAGCTGTCTATAAAGCAAGAGTTTGAGCCGCGCATGTAAGAGTGTCAAACCTAAGTTATTGAAACTTATATGAAAATTAATCGGAATAAGAATGTTTGTGTTCCGCGTCTAGAGCGTAAGCGGTTGATTTTCAGGCATAAAAAAACCGGACTTTAAGTCCGGTTCTTTGAAATGGGGTATTTACGCGGCAGTAAATTCGACAGGGAAGGGAATGGCTGCCTGGGCCGATTGCAATTTGGTCAGGGTTTCACGCACCACTTCCTTTGCAAGGCAGGCGCATTTGCCGCATTGGCTGGCAACGCCGGTGGCCTGACGGACTTCTTTGTAGCTGCAGCAACCCTCATAGATTGCATCGCGGATTTGACCGTCGGTGACGCCAGTGCAGAGGCAGACATACATAAGTGAAAACCGTCGTTGGTTGTGACTCAATTGCGATGGATCTTAATGTTAACGAGAATGATTGTCAAAGTGCTTTCTGAAAGCTTCACGTTATAAGCGCACGTGACCGACGAACGGTTTTTGCCTGGCAATCTGCCAGTCACTGACATGACTGGAAATTGGACGCTCCTGCAAAATCCGTTGAGGACAGCTCAAATACGCCGTGTATGATGTGCGGTCCTTGCGAAGGGGATCGTGTCACAGGGCTGTCGCCTGAGGGTGGCAGGCTGATGCGAATCCAGTTCTTCACGTTAATAGACCAGGAGATATCCAATGAGCGTACTCGTAGGCAAACAAGCCCCGGACTTCACCGTTCCAGCCGTCCTCGGCAATGGCGAAATCGTAGACAGCTTCACCCTGTCGTCGGCCATCAAAGGCAAATACGGCCTGGTGTTCTTCTACCCACTGGACTTCACCTTCGTTTGCCCGTCCGAGCTGATCGCTCTGGACAACCGCATGGCTGACTTCAAGTCCCGCAACGTTGAAGTGATCGCCGTGTCCATCGACTCGCACTTCACCCACAACGCCTGGCGTAACACCCCGGTAAACAACGGTGGTATCGGCGAAGTTCGTTACACCATGGCTGCCGACATCAAGCACGAGATCGCCAAGGCCTACGACGTTGAGTCCGAAGGTGGCGTGGCTTTCCGTGGCGCGTTCCTGATCGACGACAAAGGCGTTGTCCGTTCGCAGATCATCAACGACCTGCCGCTGGGCCGTAACATCGAAGAGCTGGTCCGTCTGGTCGACGCTCTGCAATTCCACGAAGAGCACGGCGAAGTTTGCCCTGCCAACTGGAAAAAAGGCGACAAAGGCATGACCGCTTCGACCGAAGGCGTTGCGGCTTACCTGACCGAGAACGCTGCTGCGCTGTAAGGCAGGTTCGAGGCATAAAAAAACCGGCCCTTGAGGCCGGTTTTTTTATGCGCGGGATAAACCTGACGACAGATCAGTCGTTGAAGTCTTCCCAGCCGCCCATTTCTTTCCAGCGATTGACGATGCCGCAGAACAGCTCGGCCGTCTTCTCGGTGTCGTAGCGAGCTGAATGAGCCTCACGACCGTCGAAGTCGATATCCGCCGCCTGGCAAGCCTTGGCCAGTACGGTTTGACCGTAAGCCAGACCGGCAAGGGTGGCGGTGTCGAAGCTGGAGAATGGATGAAACGGGTTACGTTTCATGTCCAGGCGTGCGACCGCTGCGTTGAGGAAGCCCAGGTCAAAGCTGCTGTTGTGCCCAACCAGAATCGCCCGTTTGCAACTGTTGGCTTTCAGGGCCTTGCGGATGCCACGAAAGATATCGGTGAGTGCAGCTTCTTCGCTCACCGCCATGCGCAGCGGATGATCGAGCTTGATCCCGGTGAACTCCAGCGCGGCGGCTTCGATGTTCGCGCCTTCAAACGGCTCTACACGAAAGAAGTAAGTGTGGTCGGGGTACACAAACCCTTTGTCATCCATCGCGATGGTGGTTGCAGCAATTTCCAGCAGGGCATCGGTGGCCGAGTTGAAACCACCGGTTTCTACGTCGACGACAACTGGCAGGTAGCCACGGAATCTGGCTGCCATCGGATGACGAGGACCGCCTCCGCCGCCTTGACCGTCCTGTTCGTCGTCGAAATGGTCTTCACTCACGCGTGTTCCTCCAGCAGGCGCCAGCGCAGTTTTTCACCGGCGCGCAGCGGGATAACAGTCAGCTCGCCAAATGGCAGGCTGGATGGGGCGGTCCACTCTTCGCGGACCAAAGTAATGCGGTCGGTGTTCGCTGGCAGGCCATAGAAGCGCGGGCCGTTGAGGCTGGCGAACGCTTCGAGCTTGTCCAGCGCATTGCGCTGTTCGAACGCTTCGGCGTACATCTCGATCGCAGCAAAAGCGGTGTAGCAACCGGCGCAACCGCAAGCGGCTTCTTTGGCGTGCTGGGCGTGTGGCGCCGAGTCGGTGCCGAGGAAGAACTTTTCGCTGCCGCTGGTGGCGGCGTCGAGCAGGGCTTCCTGATGCGTATTGCGCTTGAGGATCGGCAGGCAATAGAAGTGCGGCCGGATTCCGCCCATCAGCATGTGGTTGCGGTTGTACAGCAGGTGATGCGCGGTGATGGTTGCGCCGACGTTGGCCGAAGCCTCGTTGACGAACTGCGCGGCGTCGGCTGTGGTGATGTGTTCGAACACCACTTTGAGCGTCGGGAAACGCTCGACCACACGGCGCATGTGCTCATCGATGAAGATTTTTTCGCGGTCGAACACGTCGACATCGCCACGGGTGACTTCGCCGTGAATCAGCAACGGCATCCCGACTTCGGCCATGGCCTCAAGTGCAGGGAAAATCTTGTCGATGCTGGTGACGCCAGAGTCCGAATTTGTGGTCGCGCCGGCCGGGTACAGCTTGGCGGCGTACACGAAACCGCTGGCCTTGGCCTCGCGAATTTCTTCGGGCTGGGTGCGGTCGGTCAGGTAGAGCACCATCAACGGTTCAAAACGACTGCCGGCCGGGCGTGCAGCGAGAATCCGCTGGCGATAGCCGTCGGCTTCAGCGGCGTTGCGCACCGGAGGTACCAGGTTGGGCATGATGATCGCGCGACCAAAGGTGCGCGCGACATCCGCAACGGTATTGGTCAACACGGCACCATCGCGAAGATGAATGTGCCAGTCGTCGGGACGCAGCAGGGTCAGGCGGTCGGACATGAGGGGATTCCAGGCGGGTCAAACTCAGGGGAATGCTACCGGAAAAGACTCTTGCAGGCACTCGCTATCAAGTTTTGCAGGAACGTACCGATATGAACTACGTAGCCGTAAACACGCGTGTGTCGGTCTTTTTGTTGCAGAAGCCAGTGGAGCCTCCCGTGCGCCAGCGTTATTTAGCCTTGCTCAGTGTGTTTGCCAGCCTTCCTGCGATGGCGCTCACTTTCCAGACCCGTCTGGAGAATATTGAGTGGACGGTCGAAGGGGACAAGTTCGAATGTCGCCTGATTCAGCCGATCACCGATTTCGGGTCGGGTGAATTCGTTCGCCGTGCCGGCGAGCAGGCGACGTTTCGTCTGAAAGCCTACAACGCGATGATCGGCGGTGGTTCGGCGACCTTGCTGGCGGCTGCGGCACCCTGGCAACCAGGACGCGGCGACATCAACCTGGGCTCCGTGCGGATCGGCAGCGGCAACGTGCTGTTCAACAGCTCGCAAGCTCAGGCCGGGCGCTTGATCAGTGGGCTCATCGATGGCCGTAGTCCGGTAGTCCGGCACTCCTCCGGCGATGGCCGGGTGTCGGAAGTGCGTCTGTTGCCGGTCAAGTTCAGCAAGGCATTCAACGACTACCAAGGCTGCGTGGCGAACCTGCTGCCAAAGAATTTCGAACAGGTTAAACAGTCCGAAGTCGGCTTCCCGGGTGAGAGCATCGATCTTGATCCACAGGCCAAGGCCAAGTTGCAGGTGATGCTGGAGTTCATGAAGGCTGATCCGTCGGTCAATCACATTGAGCTCGACGGGCACTCCGACAACAGCGGTAATCGCCTGACCAACCGTGAGCTCTCACGCCGCCGCGCGTTGGCGGTGATGGACTTTTTCAAGGCCAACGGTATCCAGGAGTCGCAGATAACCCTGCGCTTCCACGGCGAGCGTTACCCTGTGGCGCCGAACACCAGTGCCACCAATCGGGCGAAGAATCGCCGGGTCGCGGTACGTCTGGAGCGTGTGGCACCGACCGATAAAGTCGCGCCTCAAATCGCATCAGGCACGCCGGCGGCCACTTCCTGACTTGCCGGTCATCGTCGCGCTCTCGACAGATTCTGTCGCTTCGTCGTCATAAGCTGTCGCGCCTCTGTAAATTGTCCCGTTTGAGCGGTAGACTTCCCGGCTTTCCGTAGAACCCCGTGGAGTGATGGCATGGCGGACGTAAACAAGGTCGTTCTGGCGTATTCCGGCGGCCTGGACACTTCGGTGATCCTCAAGTGGCTGCAGGATACTTATAACTGTGAAGTCGTGACCTTCACCGCTGACCTGGGTCAGGGCGAAGAGGTCGAACCTGCACGCGCCAAGGCACAGGCCATGGGCGTCAAAGAGATCTACATCGACGACTTGCGCGAAGAATTCGTACGCGATTTCGTTTTCCCGATGTTCCGCGCCAACACCGTTTACGAAGGCGAGTACCTGCTGGGTACTTCCATCGCTCGCCCGTTGATCGCCAAACGCCTGATCGAAATCGCCAACGAAACCGGCGCTGACGCCATTTCCCATGGCGCCACCGGCAAGGGTAACGACCAGGTTCGTTTCGAACTGGGTGCGTACGCCTTGAAGCCAGGCGTGAAAGTGATCGCTCCGTGGCGCGAATGGGACCTGCTGTCGCGTGAAAAGCTGATGGATTACGCTGAAAAGCACAACATCCCGATCGAGCGCCACGGCAAGAAAAAATCCCCGTACTCGATGGATGCCAACCTGCTGCACATCTCCTATGAAGGCGGCGTGCTGGAAGACACCTGGACCGAGCACGAAGAAGACATGTGGAAATGGACCGTCTCCCCGGAGAACGCTCCAGACAAGCCTCAGTACCTGGAACTGACCTACCGTAACGGCGACATCGTTGCACTGGACGGCGTCGAAATGACCCCGGCCACCGTGCTGGCGACCCTGAACCGCATCGGTGGCGAACACGGTATCGGTCGTCTCGACATCGTCGAGAACCGTTACGTGGGCATGAAGTCCCGTGGCTGCTACGAAACCCCGGGCGGCACCATCATGCTGCGCGCTCACCGTGCGATCGAATCGATCACCCTGGACCGTGAAGTGGCTCACCTCAAAGACGAGCTGATGCCGAAATACGCCAGCCTGATCTACACCGGTTACTGGTGGAGCCCTGAGCGTCTGATGCTGCAACAGATGATCGATGCGTCCCAGGCCCACGTGAATGGTGTTGTTCGCCTGAAACTGTACAAGGGCAACGTGATCGTGACCGGTCGCAAGTCTGACGAATCGTTGTTCGATGCCAACATCGCGACCTTCGAAGAAGACGGCGGCGCTTACAACCAGGCCGACGCGGCGGGCTTCATCAAGCTCAACGCCTTGCGCATGCGCATTGCTGCGAACAAGGGCCGGAAGCTTTTCTGAGCCCGTTGAAGCGGTGATAGAGCTGTGGCCTTGTCGGTGACAAGGCCACAGCTCTGAAAAAGGGAGCAGTTCCTGCCGTACATTGCTTATCCAGCGTTCTTCTTGTTACGCGTTCGATGACTTCTGCTTTTGCTCTCTCTGAATCCTGGAGCGTTGTCCTCCTCGGCTATCGGGCACTCACGCCATAGTCGTCATATCCTGTGAACTCACGTTGTAAGCCACCCAGAACACCGGGCTGTGGCGCTTCTTGGCTTGCCTTGAATACTTGAGCGCGCTTTCCTGCAGCAATGCCTCTGAGTCGGTACAGGTGAGAAACACTGTCAACCTCGCAGTGGTCCTCTGAGATGGCCGGGCCTCCTCAATCAAGGTGTTGAAGTCCATTTTCTTGCTCATCCTTCTTACATCGATGATGTACAAGCCTCTGAACGATGTCGGTAATCGTACTTGATGCTCGACCAGCAGCTCGGTGGAGTCTGTCGGGGGGAGGCGGTCCGGCTTATCTACGTCGGACATGACCTTTATGAAATGCTTTCCTTTCTCAAAATCGGAGGGGGCATAGAGCGATCGGTAGTTGAAATTGAGTGTGGCAAAGAATAGCAAGAGCAAATAAAAGGGAAAACTAATAAGGAACCAGATGTAAATCTCGCGCTCTTCATCGTCGAGAAAGGGAAGAGAAATAGCCGCTGATGCTTCAGACAGTGTTGCGAACAATGCAATGATTGTCATGGGGTTGGTAATTCTTTTTTGGGGTTTCATCATGTTTTATGCTCATAAATAATAGTTTTCTCGGTTAGTTTGTTTTGTCGGTTGGTTTATGTTGCTGATGTTTGTGGGTTTATTTGTTTGTGAAGTTGCTTGTGGGTATGTGCCCTTTGTTTGGTTTGTTGGTGATTGCTATCGTAGCTGGGTTTGTGGTGGTTTCGGCGTGTTTGTTATTCGTATTTAATAAGTATCAGGCGGGCCTTTGTATTTAAGTGTTGCCGATTGTTCGTTTTTAATAATGGTTTGAGTCGGGAGTGGGGTGTTTGGCGTTCAGGGACGAAGTATTTTATCTTGACGCACCGGTTGATTCTTGAGCGTAGTTCAGTTTTTATCGTTTGCCGGGACGTCCGCTCAGTATTTTTTTCATTTCTTCGATGTGAATCGATACAAATAACATTTTGAAAGCGGTGCGTTGGCAGGCAGGTTAAATTTCAGACACACAGTATTTGTGCATTTTTTGTAAGACTTATCCTTGTTGTTTGTAGGGAATGTCTTTCGGTGCGGGTCGCCGAGGGGGGCGGCATGCCACGGATGAAACGACTAGGCTATTGTGCGGGCTCTAAAAATTCGAACAGCGAAATTGGACTTGCCCATGAATAAAGTGCTGATCGTGGATGATCACCCCGTCATTCGTCTTGCGGTACGTATGCTAATGGAGCGACATGGCTACGAAGTCATTGCAGAAACAGATAACGGCGTGGACGCACTGCAACTTGCCCGCGAACTTATGCCGGATATTGTCATTCTGGATATTGGAATACCGAAGCTGGATGGATTGGAAGTCATTGCGCGACTGACATCGACGGCGATGCCGCTGAAAGTGTTGATACTGACCTCGCAGGCGCCTGGGCATTTCTCCATGCGTTGCATGCAATCGGGGGCTGCCGGTTATGTCTGCAAACAGCAGGACCTCACTGAATTGCTCAGTGCGATAAAAGCCGTGTTGTCAGGCTACAGTTACTTTCCGAATCAAGCGTTGCATACCGTTCGGTCCAGCCTTGGAAATGCCAGTGAAGCCGATATGGTTGATCGCCTTTCGGGGCGCGAAATGATGGTCTTGCAACAGTTGGCCAGAGGAAAGACAAACAAGGAGATCGCCGATGGAATGTTCCTCAGCAATAAAACCGTCAGTACTTACAAGACCCGGCTGTTGTTAAAGCTCAATGCTCGCTCCCTGGTCGATCTGATTGAACTGGCTCAACGCAATGGCTTGGTATAAGTGTCGCTATCATTTGACGAGGTCACGATGAGAGGGCGCTCATCAAGAATTGGCACTTAGTAAAAAGCCTCCGTTTCGGGAGGCTTTTAAGTGCTACAAGTCAAAATCGTAATCGGCCAATTGCTTTTGCAGTCGGCGCTCCTCCAGCAAATTGTCGATGGTGCGACGTTTGCTCAGGTTGGTCTTTGCCACTTCAACCACCGGTTCAGCGTCATCGGCTTCAACGGGTGTGAAGTCGTCTTCTACGTCCAATTGCTCTTTGCCAGTGCTCATAAGGTCAACTCCAGGCTAAGACTGCCTTTGGCGCCCCTTATATCGGCAATCGTCCGGCGGGTAAAAAAGATTTTTTCAATCGATACATCAATATTTTTAATAGTGCCTCAATCGTCTGAGGTCTTGTGCTTGTATTCGCACAAATCCTCGATCCGGCAACTGCCGCAGCGAGGCTTGCGAGCCAGGCACACGTAACGCCCATGCAAGATCAACCAGTGGTGGGAATCGAGCAGGTATTGCCTGGGCACAAACTTCATCAGTTTCTGCTCCACCTCGACCACATTTTTGCCGGGAGCAATGCCGGTGCGATTGCTGACCCGGAAGATGTGGGTGTCCACCGCCATGGTCAGTTGGCGAAAGGCGGTATTGAGCACCACGTTCGCCGTCTTGCGACCGACGCCGGGCAGCGCTTCCAGTTCCTCGCGGGTTTGCGGTACTTCGCCGCCATGGCGCTCCACGAGCAGGCGGCAGGTTTCGATCACGTTTTTCGCTTTGCTGTTAAACAAACCGATGGTCTTGATGTATTGCGACAACCCCTCGACGCCTAACGCGTGGATCGCCGCTGGCGTATTGGCCACTGGATAGAGTTTGGCTGTGGCCTTGTTGACGCCGACATCGGTCGACTGGGCGGAAAGAATCACTGCAATCAGCAATTCAAACGGCGATGAATAAGCCAGTTCAGTCTTCGGCTCCGGATTGTCTTCGTGAAACCGGCGGAAAATTTCCAAACGTTTTGCGGCATTCATGGGCGATGCGTTTCCTCGAAAACAGTCAATCAATGGGAGGGCGTCGAACGGGCCCACGCCTGACGTACAGCGATCAGTACCCCCAGCAGGATGAATCCGCCAGGGGCCAGGGTGGCAAGGTGCAGGCCACCATTACCAATGAGTTCGCGCAGCAGACCCAAGCCCACCATCAACACGCCAAACAGAGCGCACAGACGTAGCCGATCAAGGCGTGGGCTCTGGAAAAATCCGTTGTATTCCAGCACAACGCATTGCAAGGCAATCAATCCGGTGTAAAGAGCCAAAGGCTGGTGCCATTGAAGCGACCAGACCTGTGCTGCCATTTGCGCGCAACTGGTCAGCGTGGCGGCCAGCAGGATGCAGGCAAGCAAGCGGGCGGACGGAAGCAGCCGGGATCGCAAGGCCCACATGCCAACGCCATAAGCGCTAATGACTACGATGAACATCAGCCACAGCCCGAGCGCCGCCGTCCAGGAGGTCGTTGCACCGATCAGGGGCGCAAGCATCAGCGAGTTTTGCAGGGTCGATGACTTAGTCATGAGCGCTGTTCCCGATCATGTGTTGCGAGTGTTCATCGAAGTAACGCAAGGCGTCATGAATGGCGCTGATCACCGCTCTTGAGGTGATGGTGGCGCCCGCCACCTGATCGAATTGCCCCTGATCCTTTTTCAACGCCCAGCCCGTGTCGCCGGGGTCGTTCCGAGATTTTCCGGCAAACACCTGGAGCCAGGCATTGGGCCATTCGGCAATCTTTGCGCCCAACCCCGGGGTTTCCGATTGCTTGAGGGTTTTGACCCCCAGTAACTTGCCGCTAGTGTCGATGGCGATCAACAACTCGATCGAGCCTTCGTAGCCCAGGGTCTGGCTGCGCAGCAATACGGCGCTCGGTTGGCCGCCCTTGGTCGCGAGGTAGCCACCCAGCAGTGTGCTGTTGGCCAACGGGATGCCGACGAGGGCAAGTGGCTGTTCCAGCGGTTGATTGTCGTACTGTTGCGGCGGGAGCAGGTCCAGCAGCTTGCGGCTGTCGATCAGCCGTTGTGTCGCGGCAATGCGGGGTGCGCTGGTCTGTTGCACGAGGTAGGTCGCGCCGATTCCCAGTCCGGCCAGTAACACCACAATCACACCACTCGATGCGCGGCTCATGGGGTTACTTGCTCCTGCCTGGACGCGACAAAACGCTCCAGCGCCGGCACACACAGGTTCATCAACAGCACGGCAAATGCCACGCCATCCGGATAGCCGCCCCAGGTGCGTATCAGATAAGTCAGTAAGCCCACGCCGATGCCAAAGAGCAATCGGGCGCCGGGGCTTTTTGCGCCGGACACCGGTTCCGTGACAATGAAAAAGGCCCCCAGCAGGGTGGCGCCGGTGAGCAGATGAAACAGCGGTGAGCCGTGGGAGTCGGAACCCGAACCGTTCCAGCACAGCAGGCTGATGACGAACAGACTCGCGAGCATGCCGACCGGCGCATGCCAGCCGAACACCCGCCGTTGCAGCAGAAATGCACCGCCAGCCAGAAAGGCCAGGTTGACCCATTCCACGCCGCGCCCGCCGAAATGGCCAAACGCCGGGTTGCCGGCGAAGAGTTCATCCATGGTCAGGCTTTTATTGATGCGCAGGCTATCCAGCGCAGTGGCCTGCACCCAGGCGTCCGGTGTCTGGCCGAGGCTGAAGCCGAAAATGTGTTGCAAGCCGCCGAGCAGATCCATGCCGTGGGAGGACGGCCAGTGCGTCATTTGCTGAGGAAAGGTCACCAGCACCAAGGCGAATCCGAGCATCGCCGGGTTAAACGGATTTTTGCCGACGCCGCCATACAACTGTTTGCCCAGAAGTGCGAACGCCGACGCACAGACCGTCAGCCACCACGGGCAGTAAGGGGGCAAGGCCGCCGCCAGCAGGGTCGCACTGACCAGCGCGCTACCGTCGCTCAAGGTTGGCATGAGCGGGCGCTGGCGCAGTCGCATCACGGCGCCCTCAACAGCCAACGCGGTCACCGCCGTCAGTATCAGATTGATCAATACGCCCCAGCCATACAGCCAAAACAGCGTCAGCATCCCCGGCACGGTCGCCAGTAATACCAGCTTCATGGCCTGCTGGAGGCGTTCGTCCACCGGCTCAAGGGGCGACATAGGCATCCACCTGACGCTGTGCTTCCAGCAGCCGCGCGCGAGCCTTGTCGATCAATTCGCTCGGGGTGTCGACGCTTCGTTCAAGCTTGCTGACGTCGGCACGGGCGTAGGCCAGCTCGGTTTTCAGTTGTCGAAGCTGGCTGTCGATGGGACGTTTTTCGACGCGCACCAGGTCCGGTAGAGGTTGGTCGCTCGCTGCTTCAGCGGCGTGCAAAGCATGTTCCGCTTCGCCGAGTGCACGTTGCAGGGCTTCGATCTGCTCGGCCGGTGCTTCGCTGGCCTGGGCTTTCTTGAGTTCGGCGCGACGCATGGCCAACTGGATCTTCGCGCGTTTGAGATCGGCGTCCTTCGCCGGTGCAATGGTTGGCGCAGCGGGTGGCGGTGAAATGCTTTCCAGTTGCGCCAAGGCCTGCTCGGCCACCTCGAATTGTTGTTGCAACACGATCAGTTGCGACTGCTGCTCGAAGGTCGGTGGATGCCCGAAGGCCTTGAGCGACTTGTTCAGTTGCGCCCGACTCATCGCCAGGTCGATCTTGGCCTTTTTCAACGTGGCATCGGCGTTGGCCGCTTTTTGTGCGCGCACGCGTTCAAGGGCTGCCTGTACCGGGTCGGTCGTAGGCGCTTCACTGTGCACAACGGAGCGTTGGGCACGGGCCTGGCGTTCAGCGAGTTTTTGTTCCTCTTCGCGCTGCAGGCGGGCATTGCGCTGTTCAAATCGGCGTCGTGCCCGGTTGCGCTTGGCGGCGCGTGCCTGTTGCTCTTCAAGGCTTGTGGCCAGTCCGCCGACAATCGGCAGCACCGTGTCTAGCGGCAGCGGTCGCATCTCAATGCAGTCCACCGGGCAGGGCGCCACACACAGGTCGCAACCGGTGCATTCATCGACGATCACTGTGTGCATCAACTTGGCCGCGCCGACGATGGCGTCAACCGGGCAAGCCTGGATGCATTTCGTGCAGCCGATGCATTCGGCTTCACGAATGTAGGCTATCTGCGCCGGGGCCGAGCCACGACTGATGTCCAGTTCCAGCACCGGTATTTTCAGCAACTCGGCCAGGGCCTTGATGGTTTCGCTGCCGCCGGGCGGGCATTTGTTGATCGGCTCACCGCTGGCGATGCCTTCGGCGTAGGGCTTGCATCCGGGGTGGCCACACTTGCCGCACTGAGTCTGGGGCAAGAGGGTATCGATGCGTTGAATCAGACTCATGTTTTGATCAGTCCGCTAAATCCGAGAAATGCCACTGCAATCAGTCCGGCGCCGATCAACTCGATCGGCAGGCCTCGAAAGGGCAGGGGAATATCGTTATCGAGTGTGCGCTGGCGCAAATCGCTGAACAGGCTCAGCACCAGCCAAAACCCCAGCCCGGTGCCGAGGCTCAGGGCGGTTGCGTGAAAGAATCCTTTGTCGTCCTGGGCGTTGAGCAGCGTCAGGCCGAGCACGCCCGCGTTGCCTGCCAGCAGTGGCCAGAGGCCGTCGAACGCCAGTGTCGGCAGTAACCGTGACAGTGCTTTCAACAATGGCCCAATCAGCAGAACGCTCAATGGCAAGAACACGAATAGACGCAGTGATGTCAGATCCAGCGGCACCAGCAACCAACGGTTGGCCAAATAGCCCGACAGGCCGACGATCAGCGTCAGGCATGCCGTCGCTATACCCAGCGCATGGACTTGCCGATGCTCATTGCCCACCAGTGGATCGACGCCCAGCGGCCAGTGCAACACGACGTTGTTGATCAGGGCAGCGCTGATAAGCGTAAGCAGTATTTCGGTCATGATCGTGCCGGCAAGAACGGGGGCTTTTTAACTCAGCGGTCTAAAAAGCTTAGGCATTATCCGGCAAGGACGGAGGGGGGGCCAGATATGAAAATCCCACAGTCGCGTCAGGCACGACTGTGGGATCGGTTTACCGCAACACGTTTACTTGATGCGCTGACCCGGCTTGGCGCCGCTATCAGGGCTGAGCAGGTAGATTTCTTCACCGCCAGGGCCGGCCGCCATCACCATGCCTTCGGAAATGCCGAACTTCATTTTCCGTGGCTTGAGGTTGGCGATCATCATGGTCAGGCGACCATTGAGCTTGGACGGGTCCGGATAAGCGCTCTTGATCCCGGAGAACACGTTGCGTTGCTCGTCACCGATGTCCAGGGTCAGGCGCAACAGCTTGTCCGCGCCTTCCACGTGTTCGGCCTTGAGGATCAGTGCGACGCGCAGATCGACGGCAGCAAAGGCGTCGAACTCGATCTGCGGCGACAGCGGATCCTTGGCCAGCTCGCCGTTGCCGGCAGGTGCTGCCTCGCCAGTGTCGGTCTGGCTGGCGGTCAGGTCTTCTTTCGAGGCGTCGGACATGGCTTGCACTTTCACCGGGTCGATGCGGGTCATCAACGGCTTGAACTCGTTCAGCTGATGGTTGCTGAGCAAGGTTGCGTGATCGTTCCAGGTCAGTGGCGCGACGTTCAGGAACGCCTCGGCATCGGCGGCCAGCAACGGCAGGACCGGCTTGAGGAAGATCACCAACTGGCGGAACAGGTTGACGCCCAGCGCGCAGATAGCCTGGACTTCGTCCTGCTTGCCTTCCTGTTTGTTCAGCGACCACGGGGCCTTGTCAGCGATCCAGGCGTTGGCACGGTCGGCCAGGCCCATGATTTCACGCATGGCGCGGGCGAAGTCGCGAGCCTCGTAAGCCTCGGCAATGCTCGGCGCCGCCGCCAGGAATGCGTCAGTCAGCTCTGGCGCGGCATTGCCGGCCACCAGTACACCGGCGTTGCCCTTGTGGATGAACCCGGCGCAACGGCTGGCAATGTTGACGACTTTGCCGACCAGGTCTGAGTTGACCTTCTGCACGAAGTCCTCAAGGTTCAGGTCCAGATCGTCGACGCCACGGCTCAACTTGGCCGCGTAGTAATAACGCAGGTATTCCGGCGACAGGTGATCCAGGTAAGTCCGGGCCTTGATGAAGGTGCCGCGCGATTTGGACATTTTCTGACCGTTGACGGTCAGGTAGCCGTGGACGTTGATGCCGGTCGGTTTACGGAAACCGGCGCCTTCGAGCATGGCTGGCCAGAACAGGGCGTGGAAGTTGACGATGTCCTTGCCGATGAAATGGTACAGCTCGGCGGTGGAGTCCTTGCCCCAGAACGCGTCGAAGTCCAGATCCGGCGTGCGGCTGCACAGGTTCTTGAAGCTGGCCATATAGCCGATCGGCGCGTCTAGCCACACGTAGAAGTACTTGCCTGGCTCGCCGGGGATCTCGAAGCCGAAGTACGGCGCATCGCGGGAGATGTCCCACTGTTGCAGGCCGGCATCCAGCCATTCGGCGATCTTGTTGGCGACGGCGTCTTGCAGCGTGCCGCTGCGGGTCCAGGTTTGCAGCATCTCCTGGAAGTCCGGCAGCTTGAAGAAGAAGTGTTGGGAATCCTTGAGCACCGGCGTGGCGCCAGAGATGGCCGACTTCGGATCCTTCAGATCAGTCGGCGCGTAGGTCGCACCGCATTTTTCGCAGTTGTCGCCGTACTGGTCTTCGGTGCCGCATTTCGGGCAAGTGCCCTTGATGAAGCGGTCGGCCAGGAACATTTTCTTTTCCGGGTCGAAGTACTGAGTGATCGAGCGCTGGGCAATGTGCCCGGCGTCGCGCAGCTTCAGGTAGATCTGGCTCGACAGCTCACGGTTTTCTTCTGCGTGAGTGGAGTGGAAGTTGTCGAAGTCCACCAGGAACTCGGCAAAGTCGGCGCTGTGTTCAGCCTGGACGTTGGCGATCAGTTGTTCCGGGGTGATGCCTTCCTTTTCCGCGCGCAGCATGATGGCCGAACCGTGGGCGTCGTCGGCGCAGACGTAAATGCATTGATTGCCGCGGTGCTTCTGGAAACGCACCCACATATCGGTCTGGATGTATTCCAGCATGTGGCCAAGATGGATCGAACCATTGGCATAGGGCAGGGCGCTGGTGACGAGGATCTTGCGTGGCTCGGACATGGGGCTCGGCTACTTGATGAAACGGAGGTCGGCCACTATAAAGCGCCGGCACATATTTTTCACCCCCGCGACCGGCACCGCGGACCTTTGTAGCAGCTGCCGAAGGCTGCGTCCGGCGGCGAAGCCGTCGTAAAACCGGACACCGCGGTGTTTCAGGTCATCCGGGTTGCCGGGATACACGACTGCTTCGCAGTCGAACGCAGGCTTCGCCAGCTGCTACAGGTTGCATCTGGCCACAGGATAATTGTCACGTCCTGAAAGCATGCCGTCCGGCCAACAGAACAGGTAGGATACCTGCCTGATTTTCCTGTCTTGCTATCGGAGTTGCCCATGAGCGCCGTCAATCGCGCAGCGGTGGAAGCCGTCCTTCGCCAATACACCGACCCTTACCTGAACCAGGACCCGGTCAGCGCCGGGTGTGTGCGCAACATCGACATCCAGGGCGATCGCGTCAGCGTCCAGTTGGAGTTGGGTTACGCCGCCGGCCTGTTCAAGAGCGGCTGGTCACAGATGCTGCAAATGGCCATCGAAGGCCTGGACGGCGTGACGACTGCTCGCGTCGACATCACCAGCGTGATTGCCGCACACAAGGCTCAGGCGCAGATCCCGGGGCTGGCGAACGTGAAAAACGTGGTGGCCGTGGCGTCTGGCAAGGGTGGCGTGGGCAAATCCACCACCGCTGCGAACCTGGCGCTGGCGCTGGCCCGTGAAGGCGCCAAAGTGGGGATTCTCGACGCGGACATCTACGGTCCAAGCCAGGGCATCATGTTCGGCATCGCTGAAGGCACCCGACCAAAGGTCAAGGATCAGAAGTGGTTCGTGCCGATCGAGTCCCATGGCGTTGAAGTGATGTCGATGGCGTTCCTGACCGACGACAACACTCCGATGGTCTGGCGTGGGCCGATGGTGTCCGGTGCGCTGCTGCAACTGGTGACCCAGACTGCGTGGGGCGACCTGGATTACCTGGTCATCGACATGCCGCCAGGCACAGGTGACATTCAGTTGACCCTGGCACAGAAAGTCCCGGTGGCCGGTGCAGTAATCGTCACGACCCCGCAAGATCTGGCGTTGCTGGACGCGCGCAAGGGCGTGGAGATGTTCCGCAAGGTCAACATCCCGGTGCTGGGCGTGGTCGAAAACATGGCCGTGCACATCTGCTCCAACTGCGGGCATGCCGAGCATTTGTTCGGTGAAGGCGGTGGTGTGAAGCTGGCCAATCAGTATGGCGTTGAACTGCTGGCCTCGTTGCCGCTGTCGATGGTTATCCGCGAGCAGGCCGATGGCGGCAAACCGACGGTGATCGCCGAGCCGGACAGCCAGATTGCCATGGTGTATCAGGAACTGGCCCGCCATGTCGGTGCGCGGATCGTGTTGCAGGAAGCGGTATCGCCGGCGATGCCGAACATCAGCGTCAGCGACGATTGATTCGCTGAATAGATGTTGTAGCAGCTGCCGAGGCACGAGGCTGCGTTGGGCTGCGCAGCGGCCCCCGAGGGCGGTCCTGCGGACACGCAACGCAGCCTCGTACCTCGGCAGCTGCTACAGGGTTTTGGGGGGGCGTTAGATACGCAACCCGCCATCCATCTCCAGGATCCGGCCGGTGTAGTAGTCATTCTCGAAAATGTACGCCGCCGAATGGGCGATCTCTTCCGGTTTGCCCATGCGCTTGAGCGGAATACCGGCCGTCATTTTCTCCAGTGCTTCGGGCTTCATGCCCAACGTCATCTCGGTCTCGATAAAACCCGGTGCAATGCCTGCCACGCGGATGCCGTAGCGCGCCAGTTCCTTGGCCCAAGTCACGGTGGCCGCTGCCACGCCAGCCTTGGCGGCGGAGTAGTTGGTCTGGCCGACGTTGCCAGCGCGGGAAATCGACGAGATATTGATGATCGCGCCGCTGTTTTTCAGCTCGACCATTTTGGCCGCGACTTCGCGGGTGCACAGGAACACGCCGGTCAGGTTGACGTCGATGACCGCCTGCCATTGGGCCAGGCTCATCTTGGTCATTTCGCCGTCCTTGACCTTCAGCAGCAGGCCGTCACGCAAGATGCCCGCGTTGTTGATCAGGCCATGGATCGCGCCGAAATCTTCAGCAACCCGGGCGACCATGTCGCTCACTTGCTCTTCGTTGGCGACGTTGCACAGGTAGCTGCGCGCTTCGGCACCCTTGGCCTTGCACGCCGCGACGGTGTCGTCGAGCTTTTCCTGGTTCAGGTCCACCAGCGCCAGTTTCGCGCCTTTGGCGGCGAAATACTCGGCCATGGAACGACCTAAACCCTGGCAACCGCCAGTGATAATGATTACTTTGTCAGTGAGTTGCATTCGCATGCCCCAATAGCAGGTCAGAGTGGTTTCCTTGAAGAGGGCCTCTCGATCTGCACCTGGCGTGGCCTGGCTGCACATGAGAACTGCCCCGATGGCGTGCTGGATACTTATCCCCAGGTGCCTGTCCGTTTTTATGACGGATTCTATATAAGGAGTCATAAATTGAGCGTTGAAGCGGCCAAGAATGCCCGAGAATTGCTTCTCAAGGAATACCGTGGGGTGCTGTCGACCCATTCCAAGTCCATGCCGGGTTACCCGTTTGGCTCAGTGGTTCCCTACTGTCTGGATGACCAGGGCCGGCCGCTGATCCTTATCAGTCGCATCGCTCAGCACACTCATAACCTGCAAAAAGATCCGAAATGCTCATTGTTCGTGGGCGAGCGTGAGGCCGATGACGTGCAAGCCGTTGGTCGGCTGACGTACCTCGCCGAAGCAGAAAAGCTAGAAGACGAGGCGGCCATTGAAGCGGCTGCCGAGCGTTACTACCGCTATTTCCCGGAATCGCAGAGCTATCACAAGGCTCACGATTTCGATTTCTGGGTGCTCAAACCCGTGCGTCACCGCTACATCGGCGGCTTCGGCGCGATTCATTGGGTCGATCACCTGACCCTGGCCAACCCGTTTGCCGGCAAAGCCGAAGTGAGCATGGTCGAGCACATGAATGCCGATCACGCCAAAGCCATCGCGCACTACGTCGAACTGGCCGGCCTGCCGAAAACCGAACCGGCGCAACTGGCTGGCATCGACACCGAAGGCATGCATTTGCGCATCGGTCAGGCGCTGTACTGGTTGCCGTTTCAAGCACCTTGTAATACGCCGACACAAGTCCGGGAAGCCTTGGTTTTCCTGGCTCACGCCGAACATTGGCCCAAAAAAGAAGTCGCCGACGCTTGAATTCACGAAAGGGCGACGTCATCTAAGGCTTACTGGCAAGGCATTCTTGCGTTGAGGAACCATTTGATGCGCCCTTTTTTATTGCTCTTTGTACTGTTCCCGGTGTTGGAGCTGTTCGTATTCGTCAAAGTCAGCGGGGCTATCGGGTTTTTCCCGGCCCTGCTACTGATCATTCTCGGCTCGATGCTCGGCGTTTTTGTGCTGCGTATCGCCGGTCTGGCCACTGCACTGCGTGCCCGTGAAAGCCTGAATCGCGGCGAGTTGCCGGCCCAGACCATGCTCGAAGGCTTGATGCTGGCCCTGGCGGGCGGTCTGTTGATCCTGCCGGGCTTCGTCTCTGATGTGCTGGGCTTGATCTTGCTGATGCCGATCTCTCGTCGCTTGCTGGCCAATAAAATGCGCCAGCGCGCCGAAGAACAGGCGATTCGTCAGCGTGCATTTGCCGACGACCTGCAGCCTCGGGGCGGCCCTGCGCCGCGCGAACCACTGGGGCGAGAGCCCAACGTGATCGAAGGCGAGTTCGAACACCACCGTGACACCAAGTAAACCGCGTCATCTGCACGGCACCTTCGGGTGCCGTGTTCGTTTGCGGGGCAGCGTTGTGAAATTTTTTGCTGGCCCGCCCTTGTAATAAGCTTATGCGCCCTTATGTAACGGTCACCGCAAGGTTTCTGGCGATCACGCCAGACAGACTTCCGCGTCTCGCTTGTCGAGCCGCACCCGGCACCGCCGGATTTGTTAAACCCGCCGGGAATACACCGGCCGATGAAAACCACAATTAGGAGAGATCGACAATGAAGCTTCGTCCTCTGCATGACCGCGTCGTCATCCGTCGCAGCGAAGAAGAAAAGAAAACCGCTGGCGGTATCGTCCTGCCAGGTTCGGCTGCTGAGAAAGCCAACAGCGGCGAAATCCTCGCTGTCGGCACCGGCCGCGTGCTGGACAACGGTGAAGTGCGTGCACTGGCCGTTAAAGTGGGTGACAAGGTTGTGTTCGGCCCGTACTCCGGCAGCAACACCGTGAAAGTTGACGGCGAAGACCTGCTGGTAATGGCTGAGAACGAGATTCTCGCTGTTATCGAAGGCTGATTCCCCGCTCATTTTCCCGCTACTACAAAGTATTTAAGGAATATCGATCATGGCTGCTAAAGAAGTTAAATTCGGCGATTCCGCCCGCAAGAAAATGCTCGCCGGTGTCAACGTCCTGGCTGACGCAGTAAAAGCGACCCTGGGCCCTAAAGGCCGTAACGTGATCATCGAGAAGAGCTTCGGCGCTCCGACCATCACCAAGGACGGCGTGTCCGTTGCCAAAGAAATCGAGCTGAAAGATCGCTTCGAAAACATGGGTGCGCAACTGGTCAAAGACGTTGCCTCCCGTGCCAACGATGACGCAGGCGACGGCACCACCACCGCTACCGTTCTGGCTCAATCGATCGTCAACGAAGGCCTGAAAGCCGTCGCTGCCGGCATGAACCCGATGGACCTGAAACGCGGCATCGACAAAGCGACCATCGCTATTGTCAAAGAGCTCAAAGCCCTGTCCAAGCCATGCGCTGACACCAAGGCCATCGCTCAGGTCGGCACCATCTCGGCCAACTCCGACAGCTCCATCGGCGACATCATTGCCGAAGCCATGGAAAAAGTCGGTAAAGAAGGCGTGATCACCGTTGAAGAAGGCTCGGGCCTGGAAAACGAACTGTCGGTTGTTGAAGGCATGCAGTTCGACCGTGGCTACCTGTCCCCGTACTTCGTCAACAAGCCAGAGACCATGACTGCCGAGCTGGACGGTCCGCTGATCCTGCTGGTCGACAAGAAAATCTCGAACATCCGCGAAATGCTGCCAGTACTGGAAGCCGTTGCCAAAGCCGGCCGTCCACTGCTGATCGTGGCCGAAGACGTTGAAGGCGAAGCCCTGGCGACTCTGGTTGTGAACAACATGCGTGGCATCGTTAAAGTCGCAGCCGTCAAGGCTCCAGGCTTCGGCGACCGTCGCAAGGCCATGCTGCAGGACATCGCTGTTCTGACTGGCGGTACCGTCATCTCCGAAGAGATCGGTCTGAGCCTGGAAAGCACTACCCTGGAACACCTGGGTAATGCCAAGCGCGTGATCCTGTCCAAAGAAAACACCACCGTGATCGACGGTGCCGGCGTTGAGGCTGACATCCAGGCTCGCGTTCTGCAGATCCGTCAGCAAGTGGCCGACACTTCGTCCGACTACGACCGTGAAAAACTGCAAGAGCGTCTGGCCAAGCTGTCCGGCGGCGTTGCAGTGATCAAGGTTGGCGCGGGTTCCGAAGTTGAAATGAAAGAGAAGAAAGCCCGCGTTGAAGACGCCCTGCACGCTACCCGTGCAGCCGTTGAAGAAGGCGTGGTACCTGGCGGCGGCGTGGCACTGGTTCGCGCTCTGCAGGCTATCTCCGAACTCAAAGGCGACAACGATGACCAGAACGTTGGCATCCAGTTGCTGCGTCGCGCTGTAGAAGCGCCACTGCGTCAGATCGTTGCCAACTCCGGCGACGAGCCAAGCGTAGTGGTCGACAAGGTCAAGCAGGGTTCGGGTAACTTCGGTTACAACGCTGCCACCGGCGAATACGGCGACATGATCGAAATGGGTATCCTGGACCCGGCTAAAGTGACTCGTTCGGCTCTGCAAGCGGCTTCGTCGATTGCCAGCCTGATGATCACCACCGAAGCCATGATCGCCGAGATCAAGGAAGACGGCCCAGCTGGCGGCGGCATGCCAGACATGGGCGGTATGGGCGGCATGGGCGGCATGATGTAAGCCAGCCTCACCCCTGTACTAAAAAACCCCGCCTGCGAAAGCAGGCGGGGTTTTTTATTGCCCTGATTCGGGTAAGTCAGGAGACCTGGTCGCTGCCATCGCGGGCAAGCCGAATCGTCGCACCACCGGTCCCACGAGTTAATGCAGTCCCCTGTAGGAACTGGGCTTGCCCGCGATGGCGTCAGTTCAGGCGCTAACTGCTTTTGCTTTGGCCACCGACTCAACCCTCAAAGCCGGCCGGTAAAGAACGTAGTAGTACGATCCCAGGCAAATCAGCCAGCAGAAAATCGCGGTCCACACGTTGTGTGAGAAGAAGTGCGCACCCTGCATCATCCGGCCAATCGAGAACACCGTGCCCAGGGATAAGGCGAAGACAAACGCCGCGCGAGCCATGCGCGGACGGCGATCACGCAGCACGAAGAACAGCGCAAACAGAGTAAAACCGGTGGCGGCATGACCACCAGGCCAGCAGCGGCCGGGCTTATCCGTGTGCGGGCGAGGGCTCAGCAATTCGCTATAGGTTTCGTGGCCGCCAAATTGCTCAAGGCTCCATGGGCATTGCACCGCCGTCACCGCTTTCATGGGCGTGACAAACGAGGTTGCCAGACCCAGAGACAGTACCAGGCAGCCCAGTTCCCGCTTGAACGGTTTGAGCCTGGCCACGAAAAAAGAGGCGATATAGCCGATGATCGCAAACACGGAAAAGGCAATGACCACTTGCTTGGCGCGGTCATGCAGGATGTCTTCCAGGAAGTAACTGTGGCGCCCGATGAAGTCTCCCGCCACTGGATCGAAGAACAACCTGGCAAGGTCCATGTCCAGCGATGTCAGTTCGAGCAACACCAGGATGATCGCCGCAACGGCGGGAACCCCCAGGCACACCCAGAAATTGAGTGGGCGAGGGGCAGGACGGACAACGGTTGATGACATGGTGAATCCTGAACAAGGGAAAAAGCCCCGGGGCATCAGCCCGGGGCTATTCGGTTAACGATCGCTGACTTGACCGGCGCCCTCCTTGGGCGCCTTCCAGCCAAGCAGCTGTTGCTTGAAGCCATAACTCGCGGTTTGGTAATAGGTAATCGCACGGGTGATCAACGGATCATCGGCGGTGGCACGGGATTCGCGACTTTCTGTCAGCGCTTCATCATGACGTCGCAACCCTTGGCGGGGGCTAAGGATCGCCAGATCCTTGCCGTCAAACAACCCCAGGTGTTGATAATTGCCAACCACCACTCGTGGCGGCAGCGGGTTGTCCTGCAACAGGTTGCGACCAAAGAACGTCGATTCATAGTCCAGGTTCAGCAAGCCCAGCAAGGTGGGCGCGAGGTCAATCTGGCTGGCCAGTTGTGCCGTCTCTCGGGCTTCAATCAACTTGGGTGCGTAAATGAACAGTGGAATCTGATAGTTGGCGATCGGCAAGTCTTCCTTGCCGGCGCTACCCGCCGTGTGGTCAGCGACGAAGACGAAGATTGTATTGTCAAACCATGGCTTTTTGCGTGCCTGCTCAAGGAACTGACCAATGGCGTAGTCGGTGTACTTCACGGCGCCGTCGCGACCATTACCGGATTTGATATCGATCCGATTGTCCGGGTAGGTATAGGGACGGTGATTGGACGTGGTCATCAGTTGCAGCAGAAACGGCTGTTGTTTCGCATAGTCGGCGTCAGCCAGTTTCAGGGTCTGGTTATAAAGGTCTTCGTCGGCCATGCCCCAGGCGTTCTTGAAGTGAATCTCGGCTTCATCGACGCTGCTCTGGTCGACCACGCGGTAACCGTTGCCGCTGAAGAACGCGTTCATGTTGTCGAAGTAACCGCGTCCACCGTAAACGAATACGCTGTCGTAACCCACGGCATTGAGCTGTTGGCCCAGGCTTGCAAAACCGCTCTCACGGCCCACGCGCTTGACGATCGAGCGACCTGGCGTTGGCGGGATGGCCAGCGTGATGGCTTCCAGGCCACGGTCAGTACGGGTGCCGGTGGCGTAGAAATTGTTGAAATACAGGCTCTGCTTGCGCAAGGCATCGAGGTTGGGTGTCAGGTTGCGCTGGTCACCGTTGCTGCCCATGTACTTGGCGCTGAAGCTTTCGATGGTCACCAACACGATGTTGGGTTTGCGCGGGGTGCCGGGGTTATCGATTTCCCGGCGGATGTCTTGTGGGTCCTTGCCGATAAAGCGTGCGTTCGGCTCGCTCAGTTCGGCCCGGATCTGCTTGGCGACCACGTCAGCTGGCAGCGTCTTGTAGAACTGTGGGTAGTCCAGTTCGTTGTTACGGAACGCTGCGAAAAACTGATACGGGCCGTTACTGGCCAGTTCGTTTTGATAGGCGTTACCGCCCTGCGCGCGAGGCGCGTCCTGGCTGAGCAATTGCAGGCTCAAACCGGCAACGATCAGCAGCCCCAAGGCATTGAGCAGCCGCCCGCGCAGTGGCGGCAAGGGGGCAGTCATCGCGGCATTGAACGGTTTGCGCAATACGAAACTCAAGACAACGGCCAACACCGCGAGCAGGCTCAGCAGCTTGCCGATCGGATAGGACTCGAGCAGGTTGTTCAGTACTTCGTCGGAATACACCAGGTAGTCGACGGCGATGAAATTGAAGCGCACGCCGAATTCATCCCAGAACAGCCATTCGGCCACCGCAGTGAACAACATGGCGAACAGACTGACCGTCAGCAGGCCCTGAAGAAACCAGCGATGACCGCGCCGGCGCCACAGGGCCGGCGGGCACAACAGCAAGTAGAGGCCCATTGGCAGTGCTGCATAGGCAACGAAGCCCAGGTCATACAGCAAGCCGATGCCGAAAACCGGGAGGAAGCCGCTGCCAGCCTCATCCAGGTGAGTGAGTAGCAGCACCGTTCGGGTCAGAAAGAAAATGGCCAGCCAGGCGCCGGTCACCAGCAGGAGAAAGCGCATTGGCGCGGTCTTGAAGAAGTCCATTGTGGGTGTATTCCTTATTATCAATTGCGCGACAGTGTCAGCCTATCACTGTAATCAGGTTGTGAACCGATAGTGAAAAACTCGTAAGTTCAGCCGTTTGGTTGAGCGAATTGATTCTACGACCTGTAACCCTAGCCCTGAGTCACACTTGGCCTTAAGCTGCGCGGGCCAAGACGGCCGTTACTGTGTACGGAGAAGGTGCCCATGCGAATTCTACTGGTTGAAGACAACCGCGACATCCTGGCCAATCTGGCTGATTACCTGGGCCTCAAAGGCTACACCGTGGATTGCGCACAAGACGGTTTGTCCGGCCTGCACCTGGCGGCCACCGAACATTACGACTTGATCGTGCTCGACATCATGCTGCCCGGCATCGACGGCTACACCCTGTGTAAACGCCTGCGTGAAGACGCCCGCCGTGACACGCCGGTGATCATGCTCACCGCTCGCGATCAACTGGATGACCGGCTGCAGGGCTTCAAGTCTGGGGCCGATGATTACCTGATCAAACCGTTTGCCCTGTCTGAACTGGCAGCGCGCATTGAAGCGGTGATGCGCCGCACCCAGGGTGGCGGTCGTCGCACCTTGCAGGTCGCCGATCTGGCCTACGACCTCGATACCCTGGAAGTAACCCGCGAAGGCCGACTGCTGAAGCTCAATCCGGTGGGGCTGAAGTTGCTCGCCGTGCTGATGCAGAAAAGCCCGCACGTGCTGCGCCGCGAAATTCTCGAAGAAGCCCTGTGGGGCGACGACTGCCCGGACAGTGACAGCCTGCGCAGCCACGTTCATCAACTGCGTCAAGTGATCGACAAACCGTTCGCCAAGCCATTGCTGCAAACCGTTCACGGTGTGGGTTATCGCTTGGCCGAGGGCCGTGATGGAGTTTAAACAGAGCCTGGCTCAACGGATCATCATCGCCTTTGCGCTGATGAGCGTGTTGGTGGCCGGCGCCTTCGCCATGGGCATTGTGGCGACCGTGCACGTGGTGGAAGAAAAACTGATTTCATCAGGCCTGGGCGGCGATTTGCAGCGCTTGTTGCTGATGGACAGCATCGCGGACTGGAGCCACCGCCCCGAGCCGGACCAACTGTTCTACTTCAGCGGCGGGGCAGGCGATTTCGAGCTGCCCAAGGATCTGCGCAACCTGGATTCGGGCTTTCACGAGGTTTTTCGCGATCAGCTGTCGTATCACGCCATGGTCGAAATCGTCGACGGCCGGCGTTACGTGCTGTTGCAGGACCAAAGCGATTTCGAAGAGCGTGAGCGGGTGCTGTTTGCCGTGGTGCTGGTGGGCTTCGTGCTGAGCCTGGCGCTGGCGGTCTTTCTCGGCTGGGTCCTGGCGCGCAAAGTCATGGCGCCGGTGGTTCGCCTGGCGCGCCAGGTGCGTCACCGCGATCAATTGTTGGGTCTGGCACCGCCACTGGCACCGGATTATGCCGCTGACGAAGTGGGCGAGCTGGCCGTTGCCTTCGACGCCACCCTTGGGCGCTTGCGTCAGGCATTGACCCGCGAGCGGTTGTTTACCAGTGATGTCAGCCACGAACTGCGCACGCCATTGATGGTGCTGGCCAGCTCCTGTGAGCTGCTGTTGGAAAACCCTGGTATTGATCAGCGCGGGCGAGCCCAGGTCGAGCGCATCGCCCGTGCCTGTGAAGAGATGCGGGAACTGGTCCAGACTTTCCTGATGTTGGCGCGCGCGCAGCGTGAAGATGCCAGCATGTCGCCGCAGCAGAACGTCAAGCAGGTAGCCGACGGGCTGCTCAATCTGTGGCGAGAACCTATCGAGACCAAAGGGCTGACGCTGATTGTCGAGCAAGGCTCCCCTCCAACCGCCAGTTACAACGCAACCCTTTTGCATGCGGTGATGGGCAACCTGTTGCGCAATGCTCTGCATTACACCGAGCGCGGTTTCATCCGGTTGACCCTGACGGCTACGGGTTTTCTGGTTGAGGACAGTGGTGTCGGCATTCCCGAAGAAAAGCGCGAGGCGATGTTCGAGCCTTTCGTGCGCGGCTCTGAAAAACGCGGTGAGGGCCTGGGCCTTGGGTTGTCACTGGTGCAGCGGATCTGCGAGAACCAGGGCTGGACGGTCAGCCTGACAACCATGGAGCCTAATGGCTGTCGTTTTCAGGTCGAATTACAGGCGTCAGATGGTGATTAAATGACCTGTTGCGAAGGGATGGCCCTGCGCTATTGTTACGATCCTGTAAAACCCTGAAATGGTTCGGGGGTTTGCTTAACGAAATTTTCACAAATGCATGACCTGTCACCGACACAAAAATACATAAGGTTGGTGACATCAGCATTTCAGGAGACCTGATGATGGACGGCCCGATCAAACTCGATTTTTCCGAAAAGTACGATGATCAACACGCTCAACGCTACCTGCGCAAGCATCAGGACGGCCTCGGTCGCAAGCTGTCCCACTGGCGTGACATACAGCTGGCACGCAAGGCGCTGACACTGGTCGGCGAGCCTGGCCTGGTGCTCGACTTGCCTTGCGGTGCAGGGCGTTTCTGGCCGATGCTGGCGGAAAAAGCCAACCGGGCCATCATCGGCGCAGACAACTCGGAATCGATGGTGAAGATTGCCATGCAGGCGCAACCCGCCGACGTGGTGAAACGGGTACAACCCTTGCACACTTCTGCCTTCGACATCGCCTTGCCAGATAACGCCGTCGACAGCATTTTCTGTATGCGTCTGCTGCACCACATCGGTGATGCCGAGCATCGACTGGCCATTTTGCGCGAATTTCAGCGTGTCTCCCGTGACAGCGTGATCCTTTCGTTGTGGGTGGACGGTAACTTCAAGGCCTGGAAACGCAAGCGCTCAGAAGCGCGACGTGGGCAGGAAGGTTACCAAAACCGGTTTGTGTTACCGGCCGCAACGGTGGAGAAGGAATTCGAGCAAGCGGGTTTCCGTATCCAGGAAAAACTGGACTTTATTCCGCTCTACGCCATGTGGCGCGTTTACGTATTACGCAAGAGGTAACAGGATGGCAGTGCAATGTGCAGCAGAAACGGAAGTCGCTCCAAAGGATCGCTTCGATTTTTTCTGGAGCCAGCGCGGTGAATGGGTAGAAGAACCCAACGTTCGCCGCGGTGGGGAAAGTGGTGTGCAGCGTGTCATGGGCAGCGATGGACAACTGCTCTACGCCAAGCGTCAGACCGGCCATATCTATCGAAGCTGGTTGCACCCGTTTGGCCGCCCTACCGTATTGCGTGAGCAAGATGCACTCATCGGTCTGCGCAAGCTTGACGTGCGTGTTCCGGAAATCGTTTTCTGCGGCGCACAGCGCGACCCTGTACACAAATGGCGCGCATTGCTGGTGACCAAGTCGCTGGATGGCTTCGACGAAATCGAAAAGTGGTACGCCGGTGGTGGTCGAGAGCGTCATGGCGAAGCGGTGAATGATCGTGTGTTGAAAGATCTGGCCGAAAACCTCGCCCGCATGCACAAGGGGCGGTGGCAGCACAGCTGCATCTACATCAAGCATGTGTTTCTGCGGGTCACCGGTGAAGGTGAGTCGGCCAAGGTCGAAATTGCCTTGATCGACCTGGAGAAGTGCCGACAGCGTATGACGGCTTATCAGGCGGCTGCACATGACATGAAGCAACTGCGTCGCCACTCGTCGTTCAGCGCTGCGGACTGGAAAAAACTCGTCTACTTTTATGAGACGGCGTTTGGCAGCGCTATCAAGGGTTTATAGCGATGAAACTAGAAATTGCACGAGGTTTGTTTTTAGTTGGAGCCTTGGCAGTTGCTACTTTGGCGGTGGCTGCCTGGGAGCAGCCTCGCACGCAGGTCCTCAGTTCAGTGAGCAGCGATGCTCACTGTCCAATTCCACGGGCAATCAAAGCCTCCTCGGCAGCGCAACCCGACCACGATCTGTTGTTGCTCATGTTCGGACTTGCTCAGGGAATGAGGCCGCAAAGTTGACCCGATTGAAACCAAAATAAAAGGCCTCGCATCTGCGAGGCCTTTTTATTGCCCGATTTCCAAGCTGCTGCTGGATCATTCCCACGCTCTGCGTGGGAATGCATCAACGGACGCTCCGCGTTCGGCCTTTGGTGGGACGCGGAGCGTCCCTGGCTGCATTCCCACGCAGAGCGTGGGAGCGAGCGTCAGCCGTGCGGTCATGCGCGTTCTTTAGCGTCGGGTTTGGCCAGCAATGTGTAGATGCACGGCAACACGAACAACGTAAACAACGTCCCGATCGACATCCCCGTAGCGATCACCGTGCCGATATCAAACCGGCTGACCGCCCCCGCGCCCGTCGCGATGATCAACGGCACCATGCCGAACACCATCGCTGCCGTGGTCATCAGTACAGGGCGAAGTCGAATCGCCGCCGCTTCCTCGACCGCTTCACGAGCCGTCAGCCCTTTTTCCTTGCGCAACAGGTTGGCGAACTCGACGATCAAAATCCCGTGCTTGCTGATTAGCCCGATCAGGGTCACCAACCCGACCTGGGTGTAAATGTTCATGCTCGACCAGCCCAGGAACAGCGGGATCAACGCGCCGCAAATCGACAGCGGTACGGTCACCAGAATCACCAGCGGGTCGCGAAAGCTTTCAAACTGCGCAGCCAGTACCAGGAAAATGATCGCCAGTGCCAGGGCGAAGGTCACCCACAGCGCACTGCCTTCCTGAACGTATTGCCGCGATGCCCCGGCATAGTCGACGGCGAAGCCCACCGGCGCTTCTTCCCGGGCGATCTGCCGCACGACCTCGATGGCTTCGCCCATGCTGACCAGCGGTACCCCTGAAAGGATGGCCGAGTTGAGTTGCTGGAACTGGTTCAGCTGCCGTGGCCGCGCACGGTCGGTCACGGTGATCAGGGTCGACAGGGCCAGCAATTCGCCCTTGGTGTTCTTCACGTAATAGTTGTTCAGCCAGTCCGGATTGTCCCGGAAGGGGCGTTCGACCTGCGCGATGACCTTGTAGCTGCGCCCCTCAATGGTGAAACGGTTGATTTCCGCCTCCCCCAGCAACGTCGCCAGCGTTCCGCCCAGGTCTTGCATGGACACACCCATCTGCGCGGCCTTGGCGCGGTCGATATCGACCACCACCTCGGGCTTGTCGAAGGCCAGGTCGACGTCGACGAAGGCGAACTTGCCGGACTCCATGGCGCGCTTTTTCACCCGGTCCATCACTTGCAGCAGCAACTCGTAATCGTTGGCGGTATTGATGACGAACTGAAACGGCAGGCCCTGGCCGGTGCCGGGCAGGGAGGGCAGGTTGAAACCGAAAATCTGCAAGCCCGGGATGCTTTCCAGTTTGGCCTGGACGTCGGGCAGGATCTGCATTTGAGTGCGGTCGCGCTCGTTCCACGGCTTGAGCAAGAAGCCGCCGATCCCCGATTGCACGCCGTTGAAACCGTTGATCTGGAACGAAGAGTAGTACTCGGGAAACGCCTTGAAGATCGTGACGAACTCGTCGGTGTAGGTGTTCAGGTAATCGAGGTTGGTCGGTTGCGGTGCGCTGGCCATCATGAAAATGATGCCCTGATCCTCGTCCGGCGCCAGTTCCGATTTGGTGAACTTGAGCAGTACCGGAATCAGGCACAGCACAATCACGGCGAACACCAGCACAACTGGCCGGGTGTTGAGCGTGCCGTGCAGCATGCTTTGATAACGACGCTTGAGGCTTTCGAAAATCAGGTCCAGGCGGTGGGCCAGGCCGCTGGGGTTTTCATCGTGACGCAGCAGCAGTGCGCACATCATTGGTGACAAGGTCAGGGCAATGATCCCGGAGATCACCACCGCGCCGGCCAGCGTCAGGGCAAACTCCTTGAACAGCGCCCCCGTCAGCCCCGTCAGAAAGCCGATCGGCGCGTAGACCGCCGCCAGGGTGATGGTCATGGACACCACCGGCATGGCGATTTCCCGGGCGCCTTCGATGGCCGCATCGAACGGTGTCTTGCCTTCCTCGATGTGCCGGTGGATGTTTTCCACCACCACAATGGCGTCGTCCACCACCAGGCCGATGGCCAATACCATCGCCAGCAGGGTCAGCAGGTTGATCGAATACCCCATCATCTGCATGAAGAACATCACGCCGATCATCGACAACGGAATGGTCACCACCGGGATCACGACGGAACGGAATGCGCCGAGGAACAGGAACACCACCACAATCACGATCAGCACTGCCTCGAACAGGGTTTTCACCACTTCGTCGATCGAGGCCTGGATGAACAGCGTGGCGTCGTAGGCAATCTCGGCCTTGAGGTTAGGCGGCAGCTGGGCGTCCAGCTGCGGCATGATCTTGCGCACTTCCTTGATCACGTCCAGCGGGTTGGCGCCGGGCGTGGCCTTGATGCCAATGTACACCGAGGGCGTGCCGCCGAAGGAGCTGATGGTGTCGTAGTTTTCCGCGCCCATTTCAACCCGCGCCACATCATGCAACAGCACACGGCTGTCGCCATCGACCTTCAAGGGAATGGCCGCAAAGGCCTCGGCGGACTTGAGCTCGGT
Source organism: Pseudomonas sp. C9 (assembly GCF_002000165.1). Classification (NCBI taxonomy): domain Bacteria; kingdom Pseudomonadati; phylum Pseudomonadota; class Gammaproteobacteria; order Pseudomonadales; family Pseudomonadaceae; genus Pseudomonas; species Pseudomonas sp. C9. The sequence continues at coordinate 3,871,798 of NZ_MPAK01000001.1, forward strand.
GTTGGCGTTGATGCTGGTCACCACGTACTCGCCTTTCACTTCGCCGGCGGCGGAGAGGAAGTTGTACTGGCGCACCGCGTTGGTCACGTCGCTGGCGCTCAAGCCGAAGCCGGCGAGTTTTACCGGGTCCAGCCACAGGCGCATGGCAAAGACCTGATTGCCGAGAATCTCGGCTTCGGCCATGCCCGGCAAGGTCGCCAGTTTCGGCTGGATGACCCGCGACAGGTAGTCGGTGATCTGCGGGTTGCTCAGCTCCTTGCTGAAGTAACTGATGTACATCAGCGCCGAGGCGTCGGCGGCTTCCTTGCTCAGTACCGGGTCTTCGGCGTCCTGGGGCAGTTGGTTCTTCACTTCGTTGGCCTTGGCCAACAGCTCGGTGAACAAACGGTCGGTGTTGGCGCCGATGCGCGCGTAGATCGAGATGACCGAGAAGTTCTGGCGACTGACCGAGGTCATGTAGTCGATCCCCTCGGCGCTGGCCAGGCTTTGCTGCATCGGTTGGGTAATGTAGCCCTGAATGGTTTCGGCGTTGGCCCCGGGGTACGCCGTCGTCACCGTGATCAGGGCGTTTTCCATTTGCGGGTATTGGCGCAGCGGCAGTTTGCTCCAGGCCTGAAAGCCCAGCAGCACAATCAACAGGCTGACCACGGTAGCGAGGACCGGGCGGCGGATGAACGGGTCGGTAAAAGCCATGGGGATTCCTTGATCAGTCCGCGCGCGGCGGACTGTTCTTCTCGGCTAGGGTCTTGTCGTCGCTGATCGCGATGTGCGCACCGTTGTCCAGTTTGATCTGGCCGGCCGTGACCACTTTTTCGCCGTTCTGCACACCTTTGGTAACGATCACCAGCCCCTCGCGGCGTTCACCGGTTTCGACGAAACGCCGTTCGGCGACCAGGATCGGCTCGCCTTTGTCGTCCTTCTCGACGCTGCCATCTTCAGCTTTTTTCTGCGCGGCCACGTACACCGAATTGCCGTAGAGGGTGTAGGTGATCGCGCTTTCCGGTACGACGATGCGTGGCTGCGGGTTGGGCAGCAACACGTCCAGGTTGGCGAACATGCCTGGCATCAATTTGCCGTCGGGATTGGCCAGGGTGGCGCGCACTTGCACGTTACGCGTGCTGTTCTCGACTTTCGGGTTGATCGCACTGATGGTCCCGGGAAACTGCTGCGCCGGATACGCCGCGACAATGATTTGCACCGGCTGGCCGACCGCGATTTTCGGCACGGACTGCTCAGGCACGAAAAAGTCGGCGTAGAGACTGCTGAGATCTTGCAGGGTGGCAATCATGGTGCCGGTGGCGACATAGTCGCCGACGTCCACCTGGCGAATGCCGATGGTCCCGCTGAACGGCGCATGAATGCTTTTTTTGCCGAGTGCGGCCCTGAGCTGATTGACTGTAGCCTTGCTCTTTTTCAGCACGGCCGAGAGGCGATCGAACTCGCCTTTGGAAATGGCCTGGCTGCCGACCAGTTGACTGCCACGGGAGTAATCGACCATGGCCAACCCGAGATCGGCCTGAGCCGTTTCCAGCAGGGCGGTTTCCACGGCGCTGTCGAGCTGGACGATAGGCTGGCCGGCCTTGACCTTCTGTCCGGACTGGAACTGTACGTCCGTGACCGTGCCGTCAGTCTCCAGGCTCAGGTCCACCCCTTGCAGCGCCTTGAGAGTGCCGACGGTCGGCAGGCGCGCTTGCCACGGCCGCTCGATTGCCGTGGCCACGGCGACGTTGACCGGTGGCTTTGGCGCGGAGAAGCCTTGAATCATCGTGTAGATGGAGAAGGCTTTGTAAGCGGCCAGGACCAGTACAATCAGCAGCACAACACCCAACATGATCAGCATGCGGCGACGCAGCATATTTCCAGTTCCTTGGAGAAAATCAGGTGAGACAGGCAGGCACATTACCCCGAGTGCGCGGGTGATTCCAACTGGCAGAATTTACAGGCAAGCGCAAAACCTGTAGGAGCCGAGCTTGCTCGCGATAGCGGTGTGTCAGTAACCGCGATGCTGGATGTGCAGCCGCCATCGCGAGCAAGCTCGGCTCCTACAAGGGCCGGGTGTATCAGATGAGGTGCAGGTGGTTGTCCCAGAGCCCCGCAGGCAACTCAAGGGGTTTTGCAACAAGGTTTGTCTGGCGGCAATCATAGAACCGGCAGCGTCCCTGCCCGGACGTCACGACAAACCCATCGGCCACCGCACCGACCCCGGCGCAATCGGGAAGTGGCGCATCCAGGCGTACTTCGCCGCTGTCCAGGTCCCAAATGAAAAAGCGGTTGCCCCGTGGCGCGGTCAACGCCACCAGGCGCAGATCGCTGTGCACCGCGACGCTGGCGGTGTAATGCCCCATGGCCTGCAATTGATGCTCAGGCACCGGGAACGCTACGAACGGCTGGCCCGGACGCTTGATCGCCAGCAATTCCGAAGACTCGTGGGATGGCCCCATGAATTGCTGACCGGCGACGATCGTGCCGTCGCTGGCGATGCCGAGGTGGCGCACGCTGTTCATCTGTTGGGCCAGGGTTTCCTTGCTCAACAGGGTGCCGTCGCGTTGCATCAGCACCAGGCTCGGCTCCATGGCATTGAGGTTCATCTCGACCCGGCTTTCGGCCTCGGTGCGAATGCCGCCGTTGGCCACGACCAGGGTTTCCCCATCAGGCATCCACGACACCTGATGCGGGCCGAGGCCGTGCGTCGAGAGCTCACCGCTGTGCACCAGCCGTTCACCTTCGAACTTATACACACCCAGCAAGCCGCGACCTGGATCGGAGGTATCGTTCTCGGTGGCGTACAGCCAGTCACCGCTCTTGTGAATCACGGCATGGCCGTAGAAATGTCGGTTTGGCTGCGAAACGATGGTCTGCAGCAACGTGCCGTCGCGCAGGTCGATCAGGTAGCTTTCGGTGCCCGGACGACGGGCGACGAACAGCGCGATCGGCTGCGTCGGGTGATTGATGATGTCATGGCAACGCTGGCCGACCTGGGTGGCGAACACCCGGGTGCCGTCCAGCCGATAACCGACGGCGTAATGCTTGCCATCGGTATCGTCCCGCGCCGACAGCAGCAACGGGCTTTTGTCCTTTTGCTTGAACAGCGTCCAGCCGCCCAGTGTCACTGCTCCCAGCAGCAAACTACCTAAAGTCAGAGCCTGACGTCGCAGCATGGCACTCGCCCTCATCAGTCACCGTCGTTGGCGTTGAAGCCCAGTTGAATGCCCAGCGCCTTGGCCAGGTCGCCTTCGTGCAGGCGATGGACAACGTTGAGGCTGTCGTAGAGATCGTTGAGCTGCTGGCGGCCGGCGTCGTCTTTGAGCATTTCGGTCAGCGAGCGTTGATTGCTGGCGAACAGTTTCAGTGCGGCGGCGTAGGCGGCATCAATTTTGTCGGCCAATGGCTTTTGCTCAGCCGGCAACAGGCCGCGCAGGCCTTTGTTGTCGACGCCTTCCCACACGGTTTTGGCCGCGGCGAGGCTGGTTTCGATACCGGTCAGGGACGACTGGCTGCGCCATGCATCAGCCTGGAATGGCTGCGGCACGCCCTTGCTCTGACGGCCCATCGGCGTGCCGAGTTTTTTCTTCAAGGTGTCGATGGCAGTGACTTGTACACGCAGCAAATCGGCGATGGCTTCGTGGGAGTCGGCGTAGCGCTGGTTCGGGAATTTGCTCAATTGTGCGAGCATGCCGTCGGTGCTGTTCCAGCTTTGCAGAATTTCTTCGGCCAGCTGTTTCTGACGCTCGCCAATCGCTTTCAGCAGTGGGCAGTACTTGGCTTTTTGCGCGTCGTTGGCCACGTCTGGCTTGCTGTCGAACAGAATGTATTCATAGGCCGAGAGCCCCTGAACCACCACGCTGGACTTGGCCAGGGCCGCTGCATCGATCTGCGGCTGGGCGCTGACCAGTTGTTCAACCTGACGGCCGACCAGGTTCTTTTTGTCCGGCCAGAACTGCACCTGCCACGAACGGTTACCCTCGGCCAACGGACCGATCAGCAGCGGTTGCAGCTCGGCCCAGGCTTTCTGTGCGTGCAGGAAATCAGCGCGGGCGGTGTCGAGGTTTTCCTTGCCTTCGCAGTAGGCGAGGGCGCTGACAGCCAGTTGGCGGTCGGCTTCAACCCAGCGGGTGTAAGTCGGCAGGATCACCGACTTGGCGATGGCGGCCGATGTCACGGCTTGCGGATCCTGCGGTGAACAGGCGCCCAGAGCGAGTGCTGCAAGGCTGGTGAACAACAGTTTGGGGCGGAACATGTCGGGCTCCCGATTCTTTATAAGTGTTTAAAGTGAGTTCAAAAATGCCAGCAACGCAGCGCGTTGTTCGGCATTGAAAGACAAAACCTGTTGCTGCGCGGCCGTCGCTTCACCGCCATGCCAGAGCACGGCTTCGAGCAGATTGCGTGCGCGGCCATCATGCAAAAACTGGGTATGGCCACTGACCGCCTGTGTCAGGCCGATGCCCCACAACGGCGGCGTGCGCCAGTCGCGGCCACTGGCCTGGAATTCGCTGCGGTTGTCGGCCAGACCGTCGCCCATGTCATGCAGCAGCAGATCGCTGTATGGGCGAATCACTTGATTGGCCAGTTCAGGTTCGGCGGCGTTGGCGGCGGTGGTGTACGTCGGTGTGTGACAGGACTGGCATCCAGCCTGATAGAACAGGTTTTTGCCGGCCAGGACGTCGGGCGCACCGACATCGCGGCGGGCCGGTACGGCAAGGTTGCGGGTGTAGAACAGCACCAGACGCAGGATGTTATCGCTGACTTCCGGCTCGCCATCGGGGCCGGTGCCATTGGGCGCCTGTTTGCAGGCGGTTTGCGCATCGGTGCAGTCATCGAAGGGTCTGAGGCTCGTCGTGAGGCCCATGTCGCCAGAAAACGCGTGAACATTTTGTTGATTGAGGTTCGGTTGCCCGGCTTTCCAGCCAAATCGCCCGAGAACGGTCTTCTGTTGCACGTCATCCCAGACCTGGTTCGGACGTCCGGCGATGCCATTTTTGGCCTGCGCCTGCGCCTCGGCATTGGCCAGGATCGCCTCCTCGGGGATCGCTTCAAGCAAGCCCAGGCCAATCATTGGCGGTGCGACACGTGCCGAGAAACGGGTGTCAGGGTGCATCGGGCCGTAGCCCAATTGAGTGATGTTCAGACGCGGTTTACGCAGTTCAATTTCAGTGCCGTCCTTGAAACGCACCGCAACGGGCGTGTAATCAACGCGCACTTTGCCTTCCGGCGCGACACCGGGCACGGCCATGTCCTGGAGCTGCCCGCCATAGACCGGCTCCGGCACCACGCCAAGCTGCTCGATGACGTGAGCATAGGCCGGCGCATTGGGGATCGACAGGCGCACCAGCATCGACACGGCGTTCGGCGCATCCGGTGTTGGCGGATGACCGCGACCGTCCTTGATGTGGCAGCCCTGACAGGCATTGGTGTTGAACAACGGGCCGAGGCCGTCACGGGCGGTGGTGGTCGACGGCGCGATCACCCAGGGGCTGCGAAAGAAACTGTTGCCGACGCTGAAGTCCACGCGCCGTGACGGCGGCAGATTGGCGGACGGCAGGGAAAACGAGTTCTGATCGGTCTTGCGTACGGTCGCGCTGCCACCGGAACGGGCTTCACCGGGTTCGGCCTTGGTAAAACGCGGGGCGTCATCGCAGGCACTCAGGCCCAGGGCCAGCAACAGTGCGGACAAGCGAAGAGGCAGCGGGGGCATCAGACATCCTGCAAGGCGAGCAAAACAAGGGCGCAAAGTCTAACAGGGGATGGGAATTTGAATAAGAGGAATTATCGTTTGCTTGATCTGGCGCAGGGTGATCGTTCCCACGCTCTGCGTGGGAATGCCTCAACGGACGCTCCGCGTTCGGCTTTTGGTGTGACGCGGAGCGTCACGGGCTGCATTCCCACGCAGAGCGTGGGAACGATCGAATCGGTGGTTGGCAGGTATGAAAAAGGCGACCCGAAGGTCGCCTTTTTATTCAGCCAGCGTTGATCAGAATACGTGATCAGCGTTGTCCGGGTTCAGGTCGCTGATACCCAGCGAGCCAGCGGCGGCTTCGATCGCGCCAGTCTGCTTGACCAGGGAAGCGATCGCGTCACGCACGATCTGATTGCCCGCGGTGTTGCCAGCGGCGATCAGTTGGTCGTAGTGCTCGCCTTTGTTGGCGTGATCAACCATGACCTGAAGCTTGGCTTCGGTCGCGGCCAGATCGGCTTTCAGAGTGGTGTCGGCAGCCGGGTCGGCTTTGGCCACCAGGGACGACAGGCTGGCGCCGGTCATTTTGGTGCCGTCGACGCGGGTGTATTCGCCCAGGTACACGTTACGAACGCCTTTGGCATCGTAGAAGTGCGAGTTGTGGGTGTTGTCGCTGAAGCAATCCTGTTCGTCTTCCGGGGAGTTGGCTTCCAGCGAAACCTTCATGCGCTCGCCCGCCAGTTCGCCCAGGGACAGGCTGCCCATGCCGAACAGCATTTTGCGCAGGCCGGAATCAACCGGTTCGGCTTCCAGCGTGGCGCGGTAGTTGTCAGCCACGTTCGGCTTCCAGTTACCGACCATTTCCTCCAGGTCGCTGACCAGCAGTTGGGTCACGGACTTCAGGTAAGCGCGACGACGGTCGTTGTGACCACCGGTAGCGCCTTTGCCTTCCAGGTAGTCGGAAGCAGGACGGTTGCCGGCGCCTGGGCCGGTGCCGTTCAGGTCCTGGCCCCACAGCAGGAATTCGATGGCGTGGTAGCCCGTCGCAACGTTGGCCTCGGAACCACCCAGCTCGTTCAGGCTGGCGAGTTTTGCCGGGGTGATGTCTTTCACGTCAACCTTGTCTTCGCCGACCTGAACTTCAGTGTTGGCGATGATGTTGGCCGTGGCGCCAGGGTTACCCAGTGCGTGTTCGTAGGATTTGTCGACGTAGTCGATCAGGCCTTCGTCCAGTGGCCAGGCGTTAACCTGACCTTCCCAATCGTCGATGATGGTGTTGCCGAAGCGGAACACTTCACTCTGCAGGTAAGGAACGCGGGCAGCGACCCAGGCAGCCTTGGCGGCTTTCAAGGTGTCGGCGTTCGGCTTGGCGAGGAAGGCGTCGACGGCGGTTTGCAGGGTTTTCGCGGTGGATTCGGCATCGCTGTATACGGCGAAGACGATGTCGGCGTAGTGCGCGACAACGGCTTTGGCGGCGGCTTCATCGACTTTGCTGACAGCGGCAGGCGCAGCCGCTGGAGCAGCGGCAGCGCTGGCGACTGGTGTAGGCGCTGGCGCTGCCGTGGTCTTGTCTTTGCCTTCGCCACAACCGGCGAGGGAAATAGCGATGGCCAACAGACTGGCGGTAGCCAGAGGCATACGAATCATGGCGAACATCCTGCTTCAAGAGGGGGTGGAAGGGCGCTTCACGCGCGCAAAACTGCGACATAATGCAAATCTTTCGCATTATGTGTAAAGGGTTGCAGGTGGAAATATTTCTTATTCACACGGGGTTGTGTCGTGGATCAAAAGAAACGCAGCCTCGTTTCACTCGACAGCTGCTACAGAAGCACGGGGGCCCATGTAGGAGCTGTCGAGTGAAACGAGGCTGCGATTTCCGAATCTCTACAAATCTACAAAATAGCCGCGTTACTGCGCTGGGCCTGTTTCAGGTAGGCGCTCAACTCACGTGCCGGCAAGGGTTTGCTGTAGTGATAGCCCTGACCTTCGTGGCAGCCTTCGGAGATGATATAGGCCTCTTGCTCGGCGGTTTCCACGCCTTCGGCAATGACCTGCATGCCCAGACTCTTGCCCAACTGGATAATCGCTCGAACGATGGTTGCATCGTCGTCGTCATCGAGCAGGTCTTGCACGAAGCTCTTGTCGATCTTGATCTTGTCCAGCGGCAGGCTTTTCAGATAACTCAGTGACGAATAGCCGGTGCCAAAGTCATCGATGGCGATCAACGCGCCGGAGCGGCGCAGGCTCAGCAGGTGTTGGGCGGCGGTGCTGATGTCTTCCATGAGGCCGGTTTCGGTCACTTCCAGTTCCAGGCTGCGCGGTGGCAGACGGTACATTTGCAGCAGGTTATTGACCACTCGCGGCAACTCGGCGTGGTGCAATTGCACGGTGGACAGGTTGACCGCCATGCGCAGGTCGGGGAAGCCCTGGTCGTGCCATTCACGCAGCTGTTTGCAGGCCTGATCCAGCACCCATTCGCCAATGGCAATGATGGTGCCGTTTTGCTCGGCCAGCGGAATGAACAGATCGGGCGGCACCAGGCCATGTTCGGGATGTTGCCAGCGAATCAACGCTTCGACGCCCACCACCCGGTGGTCGCGGTAACTGATTTGGGGTTGGTAGACCAGGTAGAACTGATTGCGCAGCAGTGCGTCGCGCAGGTCTTTTTCCAGTTCGCGACGGCGGCGCATCTCGGTGTCGACGCTGGCAATGTAGAACTGATAGCGATTGCGTGAGCGCGTCTTGGCCAGGGTCATGGTCTGTTCGGCTTTTTGCAGCAGCTTCTCGGTGCTGTCGCCATCCTCGGGAAACAAGGTGATGCCAATGGTCGCGCGCAGGCGTATTTCCTGATGATCGAGGGCAAACGCCGCTTCCAGGTCATCGAGAATGCTTTGCGCCAGTTCGGCGGCTTCGTAGGGTTGTTCGATATCGGCCTGGACCAGGGCGAACTGGTCGCCGCCCAGACGGGCGAGGGCGCCGAGGCGGCCACTGTGAGCCCGCAACCTGTCAGCCAGGGCCAATAGCAATTGGTCGCCGGTCTGATAGCTGAATTGTTCGTTAATGCCTTTGAAGTCATCCAGGCCCACCACCAACACGGCGACCCGACGCTGCAATTTGCCGGCGTCGACCAGGATCTTGTCCAGTTGATGCTGCAATTGCTGGCGATTTGGCAGGCCGGTGAGGAAGTCGTACTGGGCCATGCGCAACAGGCTGTTTTCCGCTTCGTGGCGCAGGTGAGTGTTGCGTTCGATGGATTCGAGCAACTGGTTGGCGGTGTTGATCCAGATCCCCAGTTCGTTTTTTTCGTGGCCCTTGAGCTGCGGGATTTTGTGTTCGCTGGGGCGATCCGGGTTGATTTCGGTCAGGTGTTCGATAATCCGCGACAGCGGTTTGGTCAGCAGCCAGTGATAGACCAGGTACAGCACCAGGCCCATGGCCAAGGCGCGCAGCACGCCGGAAATGAAGATGATCACCGAGTTGACGATGAAGCCCTGCCCGTAGGTGGCGGTATCGAGGGTGATGCTCAGGTCGCCGTAATATTCACTGTAAGGGCCGCGACCTACCAGTTGGGTGGTGAAGGTGCGTTCCTTGCCGAGGATCAGGTCGGTCAGCCAGCGACTGTTTGAATGCTGCAATTCGCGGGTTTTTTGCGCGAGCATGGCTTCGTTGGGGTGGCCGATGGAGGCCTGGCGCACGGCGTCGTCCTGGAACAGGCCTTCGATCACTTGCATGCCCATTTCCCGGTCCAGGCTGTAGACCGCCTGGGTCGAGGGGTCGCGGAACATGTCGAGGATGCGTTCGGCGTCATTGGCCACGGCCTGGCGCGTCTTGTAGGCATCGAAGACGATTTGCGCACAGCTCAAGACCACGCCGACGATCAATGCCGACAGGAGCACGACCCGGAGCAACTTCACCGACAAGCTGTTCTTGAGTTCCAGCTTCAAAGGGTTATTCCTTGTTCCGTGCGGGTAGCATCAAGTTGCCATGAGTATTGGCAATCCTGTGTTTGCAGTCAAAGGGACAATCAATCACAGGGGGTTTTTGCCTGTGGGCTTGGCCGATATGCAGTTGCCTAGGGTATTTGTCCGATTAGTACTGTGTCGGTAGTTGGGTCCTTCAACTTGAGGGGGATGGGGACTATTTTTCCTTTTGGTTGATGTTAGACGGGTGTGGCGTTGGGGCAAGGGGTTGATCGCTGGTTTCATCGTCCGATTTTGGCCTGGTTTTTTTGAGGGCGCGTTGAGGCTGTGGGGGGTGTACATATCCGTTGCTGCGGTAACGGCTGCTTAGGGTTTCGCCCTTACGGCGACTCACTTTTTTTTCAAACGCCAAAAAAAAGTAAGCAAAAAAAGGCTCGCCCCGAGCGTCCGGCCCCTCGCTGGGGCTCGGCGTTCCTTCGCTCCGGTATCCCTCCGGGGACACTGCCCTCCGGTCGGCTTCGCTTCGACCTACATGCAGCGTGTTCGACTGCGTCGAACGGCGCTGCGCGCCACTCCCCGGATGAACACCTCCACTCAGCC
>NZ_MPAK01000001.1:3882375-4545576 GCF_002000165.1 Pseudomonas sp. C9
GAACCTGATCGACCCAGCGCCGTAAAGCGGTGGGCCCGATATCCAGCGATGCACAAACATCTGAAACCGGGCAGTTATCATCAAGCACCATGCTGGCAGCATGAAGCTTGAACTCGCGCGTATAGACCTTTCTTTCGTTCATGGAGCCTCCAAGTTGGCGAAATCATATCGCCCTTAAGAGGTGTCCGAAATTATTAGGCCAGTTCAGGCTTGCCCGCGATGGCGGCCTGACAGCCGACCGATCTCTTGCCGGTGTACACATTCCCTGTGGGAGTCGGGCTTGCCCGCGATGGCGGCCTGACAGCCGACCGATCTCTTGCCGGCGTACTCATTCCCTGTGGGAGCCGGGCTTGCCCGCGATGGCGGCCTGACAGCCGACCGATCTCTAACAGGTGTGCATCAATTGATCGTTCCCACGCTCAGCGCGGGAATGCCGCCGGGGGCGCTCCGCGTTCCATTTTTGTGTGTTGAAAGATGTGTAAGAAACGCAGTGCTTTCCCACGCATTTTTCAGGTTGCCGGGTAGGAAGCAGTCTCTCTAACCTCTGGCTGTCGCTGAAAATTCAGCGACCGGGTGTGAGAGCCCGGCAACTTATGGTCATCCAGTGTCTGTACACGCATAATCGCCGCCAGCTTATTCGCTGCCGGCAAATGCGTTATGGCGGCTGTGTGCGGGCGGACTTCGGTCCGGCCGGGTGTCCATAACCGGTCTTCTCACCTCGCACATAGCTGCCACCTCTTCGCCGTGTGAGAAGCGGCGAGTGGAGGCTCCAACGCTGGAGAAATGCTCAATGGACAAATTAATTCCCGATCCACCCTTCAACGCCACCACCCCAACCGCCGAAGACACCCAATCCGAAGCACTCCTGCGAGACCGCGAAGCCATAAAACGCGCCCTCGACTACTACCTCGATCCCCCGTCCCAATACACCGAAAAAACCCGCCGCCCCAGCACGATGTTTCTGGTCGCCCCCAACATGGGCACCGAAAGCCTCCTGGCCCAGGCCTGCGAGTCACTGGCCTCCGCCAGCGTCATGACCAGTGATTTCGCCGCGAACCTGATCGGCCCGCAGAGAAACACCGTGCTGGCGATCCAGCAGATCATCATGCTGGCCGAGTTGGCGGTGAACCGGGCCTTGGATAACGTCGACCCACAAGCGACCTGACATTCTCCTGGCGAAAAAAAACCCGGCAAAAGCCGGGTTTTTTTGACTGGCGTCGAGATTAAGCGGTGAAGGTTTTGCCTTCGAACTGCTCAGCCACGAATTTCCAGTTGACCAGGCTCCAGAACGCTTCGACGTATTTCGGACGAACGTTGCGGTAGTCGATGTAGTAGGCGTGTTCCCAGACGTCGCAGGTCAGCAGCGGGGTGTCGCCGTTGGTCAGCGGGTTGCCGGCGCCGATGGTGCTGGCCAGGGCCAGGGAACCGTCAGCCTTTTTCACCAGCCAGCCCCAACCGGAACCGAAGGTGCCGATGGACGTCTTGCTGAACTCTTCCTTGAACTTGTCGAACGAACCGAAAGCCGCGTTGATGGCTTCAGCCAGCGCGCCGGTAGGTTGACCGCCGGCGTTTGGCGCCAGGCAGTTCCAGTAGAAGGTGTGGTTCCAGACCTGAGCGGCGTTGTTGAAGATACCGCCCGACGAAGATTTAACGATTTCTTCCAGGGTCTTGCCTTCGAACTCGGTGCCTGGCACCAGGTTGTTCAGGTTCACGACGTAGGTGTTGTGGTGCTTGTCGTGGTGGTATTCCAGAGTTTCCTTGGAAATGTGCGGCTGCAGGGCATCGTGTGCGTAAGGCAGCGGCGGCAATTCGAAAGCCATGATGATTCTCCTAATCAGGTCAGTTGCGGTGAGCGCAAGGCCGATCACGGGCGGCCAGACAAGCGCCGGGGAGTTTGTACTCTTTGCGGCGCAGGGAATCGGATCATAGCACCGGGGGTGCGGCATAACCACGCAACAACTGTGTGGAATAGAGGTTCCAGAGCCTTTTGGAATAATCAGCCTGCAACAATTAATTGAAACGCCACCGCAAACATCATTACCGCGACCAGCAGGTCGAGTATCCGCCATGTACTTGGCCGGGCCAGCCACGGCGCCAGCCACGCCGCGCCCAACGCCAGGGTGAAAAACCACAGCAACGACGCACTCGCCGCGCCCACCACATAAGCACCGGGCTCGGTTTGTTGCGCCCCGAGAGAGCCGATCAGCAACACCGTATCCAGATAAACGTGCGGGTTGAGCAGGGTGACGGCCAACGCACTGAGCATGACGGCACGCAGTGAGCGAACAGTCTGGTTTTCACTCTGTTGCAGGCTTTGTTTCGAGCAGGCCCGGCGCAGCGCCTGGCTGCCGTACCAAATCAGAAACACCGCGCCCCCCCAGCGGGCGACCGCCAGCAGTGTCGGATTTTGCGCCAGGACCGTCGCGAGGCCGAAGACTCCGGCCGCCACCAACAATGCATCGCAGACCACGCACAGCGCCGCCACCGGCAGGTGATGTTCGCGTCGAAGACTTTGCGCGAGCACAAACGCATTCTGAGTGCCGATCGCCATGATCAGTCCAGCGGCGACCAGCAGGCCGTTTACATAACTTTGCCACATACGTCATTACTCCCCGTTGGCCGCGAGATCGCGCAGTACTTGCAGGGCACGTTCAGCATCGGCCTGACCGACGAACAGGTGGTCGTGGTAGTAACCGGCGATCACGTTGCAGCTGATGCCGGCCTTGCCTAAAGCGGTGGCGAACGCGGCAGTCAGGCCAACTGCTTCCAGCGCCGAGTGCACATTCAAGGTGATCCAGGCCGCGACATAGTCGAAGCTGAAACCGGCCTGTTCGGCGTGGGAGCGTTCCAGAATCACGGTCAGACCTTCCTGCTCGCGAAAGCTGCCGACGATCTCAAGGCCAGTCGGCAACGTGCCGTCGCGCAGGGTGCAAAACACGTATTCGCCGGCGTTGAGTTGCGGGCTCATGCTGCGCAGCAAGGTTGCCAATGAAGTTTCACCCGCCATGTCGGTATTCCTTGTTCAAAAGTGCTTGTCGGGCATTCTGGGCTGCTAACCTGTATAAGAAAAACCAATCATGCTGATCGCTCATTAGGAAAACTGATGTTCGACTATAAATTACTCTCTGCCCTGGCTGCCGTTATCGAGCAGGCCGGGTTCGAACGGGCCGCGCAGGTGCTTGGCTTGTCGCAATCGGCGATCTCCCAGCGCATCAAGTTGCTGGAAGCGCGGGTCGGCCAACCGGTGCTGGTGCGGGTTACGCCGCCGGCCCCGACTGAAATCGGTCGGCGCTTGCTCAACCATGTGCAACAAGTGCGTCTGCTGGAGCGTGACTTGCAATCCCAGGTGCCGGCGCTGGACGAAGAAGGCCTGCCGGAGCGTCTGCGAATTGCGTTGAATGCCGACAGCCTGGCCACGTGGTGGGCGCAAGCGGTGGGCGATTTTTGTGCCGAACAACACCTGCTGCTGGATCTGGTGGTCGAGGACCAGACCGTCGGCCTCAAACGCATGCGTGCCGGTGACGTGGCGGCGTGTGTCTGCGCCAGTGAGCGCCCGGTGGCCGGGGCTCGCAGCGTTCTGTTGGGGGCCATGCGTTATCGGGCATTGGCCAGCCCGGCGTTCATCGCCCGGCATTTCCCGCAAGGCGTTCGTGCCGATCAACTGGCGAAAACCCCGGCGCTGGTCTTTGGCCCGGACGATTTCCTGCAACATCGTTACCTTGCTTCGGTGGGGGTTGATGGCGGTTTCGAACACCATTTATGCCCCTCGTCAGAAGGCTTCATTCGTTTGACCGAGGCCGGACTCGGCTGGGGGCTGGTGCCGGAATTACAGGTGCGCGAGCAACTGGAGCGCGGTGTATTGGTCGAGCTTTTGCCAGATAAGCCCATCGATGTGCCGCTGTACTGGCATCATTGGCGTAATGGCGGTCAGCTTCTGGGGTTGCTGACGGACCAATTGGTGCGTTCGTCGAAGCAATGGCTGGTGCCGTTGGACTGACGGGCAGCGTCAAGACTCACGAATCAGGCAAAACGAAAGACATCGGAGCACTACATGAAAATTCTGGTCACCGGCGCAAGCGGCTTCATCGGCGGACGCTTTGCGCGTTTCGCGTTGGAGCAGGGCCTGGACGTGCGGGTCAACGGTCGCCGGGCCGAAAGCGTCGAACATCTGGTGCGCCGTGGCGCCGAGTTTATTCAGGGCGATTTGAGCGACCCGGAACTGGCGCGCGACCTGTGTTCAGATGTCGAGGCCGTAGTCCATTGCGCGGGGGCGGTGGGGCTGTGGGGACGTTATCAGGACTTTCATCAAGGCAACGTCCAGGTCACTGAAAACGTGGTTGAAGCCTGCCTGAAACAGCGCGTTCGACGCCTGGTGCACTTGTCGTCGCCGTCGATCTACTTCGACGGTCGCGACCACTTGGGGTTGACCGAAGAACAGGTGCCCAAGCGTTTCAAGCACCCCTACGCCGCGACCAAATTTTTGGCCGAGCAAAAGGTCTTCGGTGCCCAGGAGTTTGGCCTCGAAACCCTGGCCCTGCGTCCGCGTTTCGTCACCGGCGCAGGTGACATGAGCATCTTCCCACGCCTGCTGAAAATGCAGCGCAAAGGCCGCTTGGCGATCATCGGCAACGGCCTCAACAAGGTCGACTTCACCAGCGTGCACAACCTCAACGAAGCGTTGCTCAGCAGTTTGCTGGCCAGCGGCTCGGCATTGGGCAAGGCCTACAACATCAGTAATGGAACGCCGATTCCGTTGTGGGATGTGGTCAATTACGTCATGCGCAACATGGAAGTCCCACAAGTCACGCGCTACCGTTCCTACGGTTTGGGTTACACCGTCGCGGCACTCAACGAAGGTGTGTGCAAACTGTGGCCGGGGCGTCCCGAGCCGACGTTGTCGCGGCTGGGCATGCAGGTCATGAACAAAAATTTCACCCTGGACATCAGCCGCGCCCGGCATTATCTGGACTACGATCCGAAAGTCAGTGTCTGGGCCGCCCTCGATGAATTCTGCAGTTGGTGGAAGGCTCAAGACCTGCGTTGACGTCGCGCTAGTCGTCTGCCCGCACTGAACCGAGTTGGGAGTAGGGAGTCAATCGGTGCGGCAGTGGGGTTTATACTCGCCGCATAAAGCCATCACCGCGTTTCACAAAGGTTGACTCAATGTCCATGCGTAACGATGCCAACGACGATTTTGATGATGTACCGAGCCTGCGAGCCGACAGCCTCGACGATGATGATGATTTTGCGCCTACCGCTCGCACCAGCGTGCATTCGCGGCCGGCACCGGTGGTCAAGGTCAAGAGCGCCAGCACCGGCGCGCTGTGGGCATTGGTCGGCGCGTTGTTTTTTGCCTTTGCCGGCCTTGCCTGGTGGAGCTTTCAGCAGATCTCGCTGATGGAACAACAACTGGTGGCCACCCAGGAAAGTTTCGCGCGTATCAGTGAGGAAGCGGCGGGGCGCTTGCAGGACATTTCCGGCAAGGTCGTTGCCAGCCAGACCAACGTCACCAGCGACAGCGAAGCGCTGAAACTGCAAATCAAAGACCTGGAAAACAAGCTGCTGGATCAAGGCAAGCAGCAACAAGGCGTAGTCGGTCAGGCCTCGGATCTGGACAAGCGCCTGGCGCAGATGACCGCGCAAACCAGCGATCTGGATAAGCGTCTGGCGCAACTCACCACCCAGCACACCGAACAACAGGCGGCCAATACGCAATTGCAGGCGCAGCTCAAATCGCTGAGCAGCGAATTGACCGCACTGAAAAGTGCCCCGGCGGACACCAGCAAAGTTGAGGCCGAACTGAAAAGCCTTGGCGCCGACGTCGCCGCGCTGAAAAAACAAGGCAACCCAAGTGCCGCCATTGATCGTCTGGAACAAGACATGGTTGTTCTCAAAAGCCTGCAGGACAACCGCCCGGCCGTTGCGCAAGGTTCCACCAATACCGCTGAGTTCGACGCGTTCCGCGGCCAGGTCACCCGCAACATCAACACCCTTCAGGCCCAAATCCAGAACCTGCAGCAGCAGCTTCGCGCCCGGCAATAAACCTCAGGCAGCCTTGTAGCAGCTGTCGAGCCCCGGCGAGGCTGCGTTCGGCTGCGAAGCAGTCGTCAATCCGATCAACTCGGTCTACCTGAAGCACCGAGTCGGTAGATTTTGCGACTGCTTCGCAGCCGGTCGCAGCCTCGCCGGGGCTCGACAGCTGCTACGGGTCTGGGGGTATCTCCCATTGCCGTCTACGCTCTTGAAACATCGACAAGAACGAGGGATGCACAATGGGGGTTTTGCACAAATTGACCTTGATGGGCGCAATGCTGCTTCTGTGCCTGGGCCAGGCTTTCGCTGCCGGCACCGAAAAAGAAGACAGTCAGGCTGCCAGGGCCTTGCTGGAGAAAGCCCTGGCCTATTACCACGACAATGGCGACAAGGCCCTCGCGGCGTTCAGCCGTCAGGGCGAGTTTGTCGACAAAGAGCGCTACGTGTTTGTGGTCGATACCAAAGGCGTAATGCTCGCCAGTGGTGGGCCGTCTGCGGCGTTGATCGGACGAAACTGACCGAGACGCTCGGGCCAGACTTGCAGAAAGCCTTCAAGGACGCCTTGAAAGTACCGGAGGGCAATGGCATCCAGGAGGCTGAATACCGCTGGCAGAACTGGGCCGACGGCAAGGTCGAGCTCAAGCATGTGTTCTATCAGCGCGTGGGGGCGCGAATCCTCGCGGTCGGTTACTACCTGCCACGAGCGTCAGCGGAACAGGCCATGGCGCTGCTGAACAAAGCCGCGACTGATCTGGCCAAGGACGAGAAGGGTACGCTGACCGCCATCAATTCCCTCAAGGGCGGTTACTTGCAGGATGACCTGTATGTATTCGTCGTCGACCTGGACACCCAGCGTTATGTGGCTCACGGCACCAATCTGCGGCTGATCAATACCGACTTCAGCAAGATCAAGGACCCAGACGGCAAACCGGTGGGCGAGCCGATCCTGGCGTTGATGGCCAAACAGGATTATGGCGAATACGCATACCGCTGGAAAAACCCGGTGACCGGCAAGGTTGAAGACAAGCATGCCTATCTGAAAAAGGTCGGGCACTTCCTGGTGGCGGTCGGGTATTACAGCCCTTGAATCTCAGTGACTGATAAACCGCTATCGCGGGCAAGCCCGCTCCCACGGTTGACCGCGTTCTCTGGAACAACACGGTCTATTGTGGGAGCGGGCTTGCCCGCGATGGCCGCGACTCGGTCTACTACCGAACCTTATCCTCTCGCCCGCGCAACAACATATTCGGCATGGCAATCGCCGCCGCCAGCCCCAGCAGCGACACCGCCGCACTGACCATCAGCAAATGCCTGAACGTCAGCAACAACTCCGCGCGCAAGGCGTTTTGCGCATCCCCCGGCGCGGCGTTCAGGCCGTCGAGCAAGACATTGCCCGAGCTGCCCTCGGCAATCAGCGATGAACCGGCAATGTGGGCAAAACTGGAATCCTGCAACAGCGCCAGCAACAGTGCCGACATCAACGCCACTCCCACCGCGCCGCCCAGTGAGCGGAAGAGATTGGTGGTGCTGGTGGCAACGCCGATATCACGCTGCTCCACCGAATTCTGCGTGCCGACCAATGACGTCGGGAATTGCATGCCACTGGCGATCCCGCACAGCAACATGAACAGGCTACTGAGCCAAAAGGCCTGGGGCGGGCTGAACGCCATACCCAGGATCGCCATCGGCATGAGTGCAGCGCCCGTCAGGATCATCGGTTTGTAGCGCCCGGTGACGGAGGTCCGGCGTCCGGCAAAGTACGCACCAATCGGCAAACCCATGGCCAGTGGCAACAGGTGCAGCGCGGCGCTGTCGGCCCCGGCGCCGGTGACGCTCTGGAAGCGCAGCGGCATCAGCACGATCAACGAGATCGCCTGGAAGCTGGTGAAGAAAATCGTGCACCAGCAAAAAATGGCATTGCGGTTGGCGAACAAGTGCATCGGCAGCAAGGGCTCACGCGCCCGACGCTCATGCCAGACGAACAGCGCCAGTACCAACACCGCAGACCCGAACAAGGCCAGCACTTCGGCGCTGCGCCACGAATGACCCTGACCCACCTGAGTGATACCCAGCAGCAACGCAGTCAAACCGATGATCATCAGCAGCGTGCCGAGGTAATCGATGATCGGTTTGCGCTGTGGCACCGGCAGCCCGACGAGTGTGCGATTCGCCACCAGCCAGGCACCGAGGCCCAGCGGCAGATTGATCAAAAACACCCAGCGCCAGGACAAGTACTCGGTCATGTAACCGCCAAGCACCGGGCCGGCTACGCTCGCCACCGCGTACATGCTGCTGAAATAGCCTTGATAACGACCACGTTCCCGAGGCGGCACAATGTCGCCGATGATCGCCTGGCTGACCGAAATCATCCCGCCCGCGCCGATGCCTTGAATGATCCGCGCCAGCACCAATTGCTCCATGCTTTGGGCCATGCCGCAAAACAACGAAGCGAGGGTGAACAACCCCATGCCGAACAGCATCAGCTTGCGCCGACCATACAAATCGCCGAGCTTGCCGTAGATCGGCACCGCCACTGTCATCGCCACCATGTACCCGGAAATCACCCAGGCCAGCAGGCTGACGTCCTTGAACTGCGCGGAAATCGCCGGCATCGAGACGGCGACGATGGTCTGGTCCAGCGCGCCGAGAAAGATCGCCAGCATCAGGGCGATCAGCACGCTGCGAATGGCTGGCTTGGGCGTGTCAGGCTGGTTGAGATTGGTCACGGTAAAACCTGCGGGCAGTGATGGACCCGCAAGGGGCAAGGCGAGCGGGGATGCTCGCCAGTGTACAGGGTGTGTTATCCATTTTTCCCGCGTCGCGTTGCCGCCTGAAAGCGGGCCAGGCAAGGCGCAGCCCGAAGGTAAGGGTTGTTTCCTTGCCGAGGGCTGCAACGCAGCATGGCCCGCTTTCAGGCGACAACCCGAAGGGCCGGGCGTGCTGTTGCGCAGGGCCGCGTTGCTCGGAGCTTATTTGGAATGACCAAACCACGCTCCTCGCGCCTTGCCCTGCGCAACAGCACACCCGGCGCGACGCGGGAAAAATGGATAACACACCCTGCGATAGCAAGCTATTCGATAGCCTCGTATGGAAGCCCGACGTAGTTTTCTGCAATGGTTTTTCGACCGGCTTCGGAACCGACAAAGTAGTCCAGTTCCGAGGCGCTGATCCGTTGGGTGAACTCATCGTGATCGTCAAAACGGTGCAGCATCGAGGTCATCCACCAGGAAAACCGCTCGGCTTTCCACACCCGACGCAGGCAGATCTCGGAGTATTTCTCCAGCAAATCCACGCGTCCTTCCTGGTAAACCTTCAACAGAATATTGAACAGCGTGCTGACGTCACTGGCCGCCAGGTTCAGGCCCTTCGCGCCGGTGGGCGGGACAATGTGCGCCGCGTCGCCGACCAGGAACATCCGCCCGTATTGCATTGGCTCGACCACAAAGCTGCGCAGTGGCGCGATGCTTTTTTCGATGGACGGGCCGGTCACCAACGCGTCGGCGAGGGCGGTCGGCAGCCGCGATTTGAGCTCATCCCAGAAGCGCTGGTCCGACCAGTCCTGCACCTGATCCTCGACCGGCACCTGGAGGTAATAACGGGTACGGGTAGCCGAACGCATGCTGCACAACGCAAAACCACGTTCGTGACGGGCATACACCAACTCTTCGTGCACCGGCGGCGTGTCGGCGAGAATGCCGAGCCAGCCGAACGGATAGACCCGCTCGAATACCTTGAGGCCGTCGTCGGGGATCGATTGGCGAGCCACGCCATGGAAGCCGTCGCACCCGGCGATGTAGTCGCAATCGAGGCGATACGTCTGGCCATCCTTCTCGAAGGTCACGAAAGGTTCGTCGCTTTTCATGCCGTGCGGGACGACATTGCCGGCCTCGTAAATCGTCTGCGCACCGGCCTCCCGACGAGCGGCCATCAGGTCGCGGGTGACTTCGGTCTGGCCATACACCATCACGGTTTTGCCCCCGGTCAGGGCGTGCAGGTCGATGTGTACTTGGCGGCCGTCGAGCGCCAGTTCGAAACCGCTGTGCACCAGTCCTTCGGCGTCCATTCGCTGCCCGACACCGGCCTGACGCAACAGCTCTACCATGCCTTGTTCGAGGACACCGGCACGGATTCGACCGAGCACATAATCCGGGCTTTGGCGTTCAAGAATGAGGGTGTCGATACCGGCGTTGTGCAGCAACTGGCCGAGCAGCAAACCGGACGGACCGGCGCCAATGATGGCGATTTGGGTTTTCAGCGTTTTCATTGTTATCAGGACTCGCAAGCTCCACGCGACCAGAGCCGGTGAATTATTTTTATGGATCGAGTGCTTGCATTTTTCCCTTGCGAGTCTGTCAATTGAAGGTGAAAACTGAGCCGATATCTGTACATTCTGCCAATCGGTGCGATTATCGCCCGTCACCTGAAGCCTGGATTGAAGTGATGAACAAGCCTGACCTGCCTTCGATTCCAGTGTTCAAGCTCTACGGTGAAAGCCTGGACTGGCCGACCCCGGACTTGCTGCACTGCGAAACCATTTCCAAACGCAGCCGCGAACATCAATGGGAAATCAAACCCCACCGCCACGCCGATTTGTGCCAGTTACTCTTCGTCTTCAAAGGTCAGGCAGAGCTTGAAATCGAAGGTAAACGCACGCAACTGACTGAGCCTGCCATCCTGATCCTGCCGCCATTGTCGGTGCACGGTTATCGGTTTTCCGAGGACGTCGAAGGGTTTGTATTGACCCTGGCCGCGCCGTTGGTGACCCATCTGCAGGCGCAACTGGGCAACTCGGTAAATGCGCTGGCCCAGGCCGAAAGCTACCCGGCGGGCAAGGACGGCGATTACCTCAACAGCCTTTTTTCAGCGCTGCAGGACGAATACACCGGTCACCAACCGGCGCGTGAAATGCTCATGCATTCGTTGGTCAGCGTGATCATGGTGTGGGTCAGCCGGCAGGTAATCACGCGCCGCACTGCCAGCCAGCGTCCGCAGCGTGCCCGGGAATACCTCAACGGTTTTATTCAACTGGTGGAAGAGACTTACCGCCAGCACGTCAAGGTCGAAGACCTGGCGCATCGGCTGGGGATTTCCGTGTCCCACCTCAACGGCACGTGCCGTGAACTGGCGGGACAACCGGCGTTGCAGATCATGCACGAACGGCAATTGCTGGAGGCCAAGCGTTTGCTGACCTACACCAGCATGACCATTTACGAAATGTCCGACGTGTTGGGGTTTTCCGATCCGACCAACTTCACGCGCCTGTTCCGGCGTCGAGTGGGGATTTCTCCCAAGGCGTTTCGCGACCGCTTGAAGGCCGATCAGGACAACGAGGCCTGATCCTCTTCGTTAGCGCAGGGCGTTGAGGGTCGCGTTGTGGGGGATGCAGCGCTCGAAGTTGCAGCTCGCAAATTCGCGGGGCAGTTGGCGCAACTGCTCGACCCGCCAGGCGGCTGTGCCATACAGCGCCAGCGTCGCCGCGCAGGTAATGAAAATGGCGAGGTATCTTCTTGTTTTGGTGTTCATGGCGTTTGACCTCTGAACGAATACCGCTTGGGTATTACTTTCAGCATAGGTCAGCGCCAGTGAGTTGCCACTGAAGCGATATCGGCTCTGACACGGTATTCAGAGCCTTGATGATCCCCTGTGGGAGCGAGCTTGCTCGCGATAGCGATTGATCATTCAACAACGATGTCGACTGAACTACCGCTATCGCGAGCAAGCTCGCTCCCACAGGTTTTTTTATAGGCCGACATCCCACTCCGGTTCCTCGGGGAACCTTAAAACAAGAAAATCCAGCAGGCTGCGCAGCGCCGCCGGCATGTGTTTGCGTGAGGCGTACACCGCGTAAATGTTCATCTGCCGGGGTTGCGCATGAGGTAGCAGACGGATCAGCTCACCGCTGTGGATATGCACGCCGGCCTGATAACTGGGGAGCATTGCCACCCCCGCGCCGGCCATTGTCGCGCGCAGCAACGTGCTGGCTTCGTTGGCGCTGATGTTGCCCTGCACCGGCACCGAGACCGGCTCACCGTCCTCCTCGAAATGCCAAAGGCTTTTGCCGAAGTAGGAATGGGTCAGGCAGTTGTGCTGACTCAAATCTTCCACCCGCTGTGGCCTCGGATGTTCACGCAGATAGGCCGGGGACGCGCAAATCACTGAGCGGCAGACCGTCAGCCGACGGGCAATCAGATTCGGGTCCAGGTCGTTGCTGGTGCGTATCGCCAGATCAATGCGTTCATCCACCAGGTTCACGGTGCGGTCGAGCATCTGCATATCGATGCTGACGCCGGGGTAACGTTTGACGTAGGCGGCCATGGCGTCCGCCAGTTGGGCCTGACCAAACGAGGTGCTGACGCTGATCCGCAACAGCCCGCGCGGCGCATCGTCGGGCTCGCGGATGGCGGCTTGCATGTCGGTGGACAAGTCGAGCATCTGCCGGCAGCGGGGCAGCATCTCGGTGCCGGCAGCCGTCAGGCTCAACTTGCGTGTCGTGCGGTGCATCAACCGGGCGCCGACCCAATCTTCCAGTTCCGCCAGATAACGCGAAACCACCGGGCGTGACAGGTCCAGTTGATCGGCCGCCGCCGACTGGCTGCCGAGGTCGACCACGCTGACGAACACGCGCATTGCTTGTAGACGATCCATGATTTGCCCATTTTTAGAAACAAACTATGTTCAAGCATCGCATTTTTTGTACTGAGTCAGGCAACTAAGCTCTGTCCCCCTGTAGGAGCTGACGAGTGAAACGAGGCTGCGATCTTTTGATCTTGCCTTTACAAGATCGCAGCCTCGTTTCACTCGTCAGCTCCTACAGAGCCATCGGCCAACCTTGGCCATCAACAACGGAGCAACAGATGATCGGCTTCACCTCGCTTAAACGTATTTTGCTGGCCACCGCCACGCTCGGCTTCGCGGCCCATGCAGCCGCGGCATCGACGCTGACTCTGGACGTTTACAACCCCGGCGACAAGGCGATTTTCCCGGTGACGTCGGTGCTGGTCAGTGGCGAAAAGGACGCGATTCTGGTGGATGCGCAGTTCGGCAAATCCCAGGCTGAACAGGTCGTCGAGAAAATCCGCGCCAGCGGCAAGCAACTGACCACCATCTACATCAGCCACGGCGACCCGGATTACTACTTCGGCCTCGACACCCTGACCGCTGCGTTCCCGAACGCCAAAGTGCTCGCCTCGCAACCGACCGTGGATCACATCAAGCACACCGTCGACGGCAAACTCGCGTTCTGGGGCCCGAAAATGGGCGCCGACGTCCCCTCTAAAACCATCGTGCCGGGTGTACTCAAGGGCGACAGCCTGATGCTCGAAGGGCAGAAGTTGCAGGTGGTGGGGCTGGCGGGCAAGCAACCGGATCGCACCTTCGTCTGGATTCCGTCGATCAAGGCCGTTGTCGGAGGCGTGGTCGTGGCAGAAAACATCCACGTCTGGATGGCTGACACGCAAACACCGCAGTCACACGCCGATTGGCTGACTACGCTGCATTCCATCGAAACCCTGAAACCGAAAACCATCGTGCCGGGTCATTACCTCGGTGACAGTGCCCGCTCGTTGGCGGCCGTGCAGTTCACCGCCGACTACATCAAGGCCTTCGATGATGAAGCCGCCAAGGCAAAAGACTCTGCTGCACTGATCGCCGCGATGAAGAAACGCTACCCGACGCTGGGCGAGGAAAGCTCGCTGGAGTTGAGCGCCAAAGTCGCGAAGGGCGAGATGAAGTGGGGTGAATGAGTATTCCCACGCTCCGCGTCCCATTCAAAGCTGAACGCGGAGCGTCCGTTGAGGCATTCCCACGCAGAGCGTGGGAACGATCATTCCGCATGCACTAATTCACTTGAGCCAACTGGAGAACGTCATGAGCAACATCGCAATCATCGGAGCCACCGGTCGTGCCGGTAGCCAACTGTTGGAAGAGGCCCTGCGTCGCGGTCACAGCGTTACGGCCATCGCCCGCGACACGTCGAAGCTCGGCCCGCGTGCTGGTGTGGTGAGCAAAGCCGTGGATGCACTCGACGCCGAGGCGTTGCAAGCGGCGGTCGCGGGGCATGATGTGGTGATCAGCGCCGCGCACTTCGCGACCTTGCCCGCCAGTGCCGTCATCGGCCCAGTGAAAAAGGCCGGTGTGAAACGCCTGCTGGTGGTGGGCGGTGCCGGCTCATTGCGGTTGCCGGACGGGACTCGCGTGATCGACAGCAAGGGCTTTCCCGAGGAGTACAAAGCGGAGGCGGGTGCCGGTGCTGTGTTCCTGGAGAACCTGCTTCAGGAAAAGGACCTGGACTGGACCTTCCTGTCACCGTCGGCGGAGTTTGTCGAAGGCGAGCGCACGGGCACGTTTCGTGTCGGCAAGGATGACTTGCTGGTGAGCAGTGCCGGGCGCAGCTGGATCACGTTTGCCGATTATGCGATTGCGATGATGGATGAAGTGGAAGCGCCAAAGCACACTCGCCAGCGTTTCACCGTCGGGTACTGATCACCGCAAACCTTGTAGCAGCTGGCGAAGCCTGCGTCCGGCTGCGTAGCAGTCGTAAACCCTGCATCCACGGTTTTTCTGACACACCGTGAACTATGGTTTTACGACTGCTACGCAGCCGGACGCAGGCTTCGCCAGCTGCTACAGGATTTCGCTCATCGTGCCTGCGCTTGCTCCACCAACCACCCCATCAGCTCGCGCAACTTCGGCGACGGTCCGGGTTTTTCCGGGAACACCAGGTAATACGCCAGCCCCGTCTTCACCTTCAGTTCAAACGGCATGACCAGCCGCCCGGCGCTCAAGTCATCGCCAATCAACGACCAGTCCCCAATCGCTACCCCCGTTCCCTGAGACGCCATCGACATCGCCAGGTCCAGCGTTTCAAAGTGCTGACCCTTGCTGACATTGCTCAAGCGAACATTGGCGGTGGCCAGCCAGGCCTTCCAGTCCCGTTCATCCCGAGTCGGGTGCAGCAGCATGTGTTTCTCAAGATCTTCGGGCGTCTGCAACGGCACCGGGCCTTCGAGCAGCGGTTTGGAGCAGACCGGCGTCAGCTGTTCTTCAAACAGGCGCTGGGACACCAATACGCTGTCTGGCGGCGCGCCGTACATCACCGCCGCGTCGAACTGCTCGCGATGAAAATCCACACCGTGCTTGATCGTGGTAGTCAATTCCACCGGCACATCCGGGCGCTCCCGTTGCCACTGCAACAGGCGCGGCAACAACCAACGCATGACGCACGTCGGGGCCTTGAGTTGCAAGGTCTCGCGCTTCTCGCCGATCTGCTCCACCGCCTCGTCGATCAGGCCGAAAATCTGCTGGACCCGTGGCAGCCACTCGCGTCCCTCGGCCGTCAAATCCAGACCTCGTGCCTGGCGAATGAACAGCTCATAGCCCAGATGATCTTCCAGCCCGGCGATCTGTCGGCTCACTGCGCCTTGGGTGATGTGTAGCTGTTCGGCTGCGCGGGTGAAATTGCAGCACTGCGCGGTGATCAGGAAAGTGTGCAGCGCCGGCAGAGGAGGCAGTCGTTTCATTGGGATCCAAGGTATGACGTGAGGACATGGCTAGTATGATTTTTTATCCATTGTTGCGGCTATGTGTCGCCCGTTCCAATGAGGCCATCCCTGGACCTGCCCACGCATCATAAACAACGCGCAGGCCCGGCGTCTCAATCGAACAAGAAGGGCAAATTACATGGCGACGTGCGGCGAAGTATTGGTCAAGTTACTCGAAGATTACGGGGTCGAGCAGGTGTTCGGCATTCCCGGGGTTCACACCGTGGAGCTGTACCGCGGACTGGCCCGTTCGAGCATCAACCACGTCACTCCGCGTCACGAACAAGGCGCCGGCTTCATGGCCGACGGTTATGCACGCACCAGCGGCAAACCGGGTGTGTGCTTCATCATCACCGGCCCTGGCATGACCAACATCACCACTGCGATGGGTCAGGCTTATGCCGACTCGATCCCGATGCTGGTGATCTCCAGCGTGCAATCGCGCAGCCAGTTGGGCGGCGGTCGCGGCAAGCTGCATGAGCTGCCGAACCAGGGCGCGTTGGTCGCCGGTGTCGCGGCGTTCTCCCACACCTTGATGTCGGCGTCTGAATTGCCCGGCGTACTGGCGCGTACCTTTGCCCTGTTCCAGGCCGGTCGTCCGCGTCCGGTGCACATCGAAATTCCATTGGACGTACTGGTTGAAGAAGCCGATGACCTGCTCAGCAGCGTACCGGTGAACATCGACCGCGCCGGTGCATCGCCGACCGCCGTTTCGCGCATGAGCGAGTTGCTGGCCGGCGCCAAGCGTCCGCTGATCCTCGCCGGTGGCGGTGCCATCGATGCCGCCGCTGAGTTGACCGAACTGGCCGAACTGCTGGACGCGCCAGTCGCCCTGACCATCAATGCCAAGGGCATGCTGGAATCCAGCCACCCGTTGCTGATCGGTTCGACCCAAAGCCTGGTTGCCACCCGCGCCCTGGTGGCCGAGGCCGACGTAGTGTTGGCCATCGGCACCGAGCTGGCCGAGACCGACTACGACGTGACCTTCGCCGGTGGTTTCGAAATCCCTGGCCAATTGCTGCGCGTGGACATCGACCCGGACCAGACCGTGCGCAACTACCCGCCGCACGTGGCGCTGGTGTCCGACTCGCGTAACGCCGCCCAAGCCTTGCTCACTGTCCTGTCGCACACATCGCTGGCGGCGCGCCGCAACGATTGGGGGCAGGTGCGTGCTGCCCGCTTGCGTGAAGAACTGGCCGGCACCTGGGACGCTCCGACACTGGCTCAGACCCGCTTCCTCGAAACCGTTCTGCACGAGTTGCCGGAGGCCGTGTTCGTCGGCGATTCGACCCAGCCTGTCTACACCGGCAACCTGACGTTCAACCCCGAGCGCCCGCGTCGCTGGTTCAACTCGTCCACCGGTTACGGCACCCTCGGTTACGCCTTGCCGGCCGCTATCGGCGCCTGGCTTGGCGGCAGCGTTGTCGGCGATTCGCGTCCTCCGGTGGTGTGTCTGATCGGTGACGGTGGCCTGCAATTCACCCTGCCGGAACTGGCCAGCGCCGTTGAAGCGCGCACTCCGGTGATCGTGCTGCTGTGGAATAACCAGGGCTACGAAGAGATCAAGAAATACATGGTCAACCGCGCCATCGAGCCGGTCGGCGTGGACATCTACACCCCGGACTTCATCGGTGTGGCCAAGGCGCTGGGCTGTGCCGCCGAGGCGGTCAACGGTGTCGAGCAACTGCGCGTTGCATTGCGTGTCGCTGCCGACCGTCAGGGCCCGACCCTGATTGAAATCGATCAGACCCAGTGGATGAAGGCGGTGTCGAAATGAGTTTTCCAACAACCTTGGATGGCGTGTTCATCAATGGCCAATGGTCGGCCGGCAACGAACATCTGCGCGTGATCAACCCGGCAACCGAAGCGTTGCTGACCACCGTCAATGGCGGTGATGCCCAGGCTGTCGATCAGGCCGTGAGCGCGGCGACCAACGCTTTCGCCGAGTGGTCGAAAACCAGCGGTGCCGAACGTGGCGCGATTCTGCGCAACATCGCGGCCGGCGTGCAGGCCGCTCGTGAGCGCTTGATGCACTTGCAGTCGAGCAACAACGGCAAGCCACAGTTTGAAGCGGCCATCGACGTCGACGACGTGATCGCTACCTTCGAGTATTACGCCGGTCTGGCCGAAGGGCTGGACGCGAAACAAGACAGCGCTGTTGAGCTGCCGACGGAAGATTTCAGCGCACGTCTGCGCCGTGAGCCTGCCGGTGTGGTCGGTTTGATCGTGCCGTGGAATTTCCCGATGGTCACCACCGCCTGGAAACTCGCCCCGGCCCTGGCTGCCGGTTGCTGCGTGGTGCTCAAACCGTCCGAAGTGACGCCGCTGCCAGAGTTGGAACTGGCGGCCATCATCGCCAAGGCCGGCTTGCCTGCAGGCGTCTTCAACCTGGTCTGCGGCACGGGCCTGGCGGTCGGAGCGCCGCTGTCGGCGGATCCGCGCATCGCCAAAATCTCCTTCACCGGCAGCAACGCGGTGGGTGTGCAGGTCATGCAACGGGCGGCGGAAACCGTGAAAGGCGTGAGCCTGGAGCTGGGCGGTAAATCGTCGCTGCTGGTGCTGGCCGATGCTGACATCGAACTGGCGGTGGAAGTGGCGTGCGGCGGTGGTTTCTTCAACGCCGGGCAAATGTGCTCCGCCACTAGCCGCGTGCTGGTTGCCGATGAAGTCGCCGATGAATTCCTGTTGCGCCTGAAGGCTCGCGCCGAAGCCATTCGCGTGGCTGACCCGTTCGACCCGGCGGTGGAAATGGGTGCGCTGGTCAACCACGCGCAATACCAGCGTGTGCTCGGTCACATCGACCGGGGCTTGAGTGCGGGCGCCAAGCTGATGTGCGGCGGTAATCGTCCGGCAGACCTGCCGCGCGGATATTTTTTACAGCCGACAATTTTCACTGAAGTGCCCCTCGACAGTGCGTTGTGGTGTGAAGAGATTTTCGGCCCGGTGATCTGCGTTCGCAGTTTTGCCACTGAAGCCGAGGCGATTGCCTTGGCCAACGACAGTCAGTTTGGCCTGGTCGCCAGCGTCGTCACGCGCAATGCCGAAACGGCTGACCGCGTCGCTAACGCCTTGCAGGCGGGGCTGGTGTGGATCAACGCGCCACAGGTGATCTTCCCGCAGACCGCCTGGGGTGGCTACAAGCAGAGCAGCATCGGCCGCGAATTGGGGCCGTGGGGCTTGCAGGCTTTCCAGGAAATAAAACACGTGATTCGGGCCGTCTGACGGCACGAAAACGGTGAGCGCATGCCTCGAAACGAGGCATGCGCTGGCGTCATGGCTTCAATGAGTTTTTATCGATAGTCAGGTGATTTACACGACCTCAGGATGAACCCGTCGGCTCAGCTCTAACCCTTTGAATACGGGGGTTTGAAGCGGATCTGACCGCGCGGATACAACGGTTGCGACCAACCTCATAATTTACAAAAACAAAGGGAGTCCTTCATGGGCGAGCATGATCTGAACAGACGTCAATTCATCAAAACCGTGGGCGTAGCCTCGGTGGCAGCGGCCGCCATGAGCAT
The DNA here is from genome assembly GCF_002000165.1 of Pseudomonas sp. C9. NCBI lineage: Bacteria > Pseudomonadati > Pseudomonadota > Gammaproteobacteria > Pseudomonadales > Pseudomonadaceae > Pseudomonas > Pseudomonas sp. C9. The sequence continues at coordinate 3,901,469 of NZ_MPAK01000001.1, forward strand.
GCCGTTCATCAAGGCCAATGCCAGCGACACACGTTTTGCCGGCAAGACCCTGCGTTTGCTGACCTGGTCCGATGACACCGGTCTGGCAGCCCTGCGCAATATCGCTGCAACTTTCGAAGACAAGTACGGCTGCAAGGTCATCGCTGACCGTACCGGCAGTACCTCGGAAATGGTTGCCAAACTGAAGGCCGGCGGTGATCGTCCGCAGTACGACATCATCACCCTGGCTGGCGTCGGTGCCGAAGGTCTGGCCGCCGCCAACCTGCTGGAAAAACCCGACCTCAACCGCATTCCCAACCTGGTCGACGTACCGGAAAAATACCGCACCGGCGCCAATGGCCACGGTATCGGTTACCTCCTGTGGTGCAACAGCCTCGTCTACAGCACCCGCACCCAGAAAGAAGCGCCGACCAGCTACGCCGCCCTGTGGGATGCCGAGCAGTCGCCGAACATCTTCCTGCCGCCGCCAAACTGGACCGAGGCCATGGACCTGATCATCATCGCCGCCAAACTGGCCGGTGGTGACGAACACAACATTGAGCCGGGCTTCAAGAAACTCGCCGAGTTGAAAGATCGCGTGGTGACCCTGGGTGAAAACCCGAACCAGATCGCCGAGCTGTTCCGCACCGGTTCCCTGGACATGGGCGGGCTGTACGCGCCGGCGTTCTTCCCGAAACAGATTCGCGATCCGGCCTACGGCTTGAGTGCAACCTTTGGCATGAAGGAAGGTTTCTACACCGACTTGATGCAATCGGTCATGCCGAAGAACCGTCCGGGCGACACCGACATGGCGTACGCCTTCATCAACCACTCTCTGGACCCGGTAGTGCAGGGCAAGATGGCTGAAGACATCTACAACGGCCCGGTCAACGCCAAGGCGATCATCTCCGCCGAAGCGCGCAAGAGCCCGTACATCCTCACGCCAGAGCAGATTGCCGAGAAGGCGATCATGCACGACAACGCCTTCCTGGCCACCGTGCATGACCAATGGATTCGTCGCTACACGGAAATCTTTTCTTCCTGATCTGAATCGCAGGGAGGTTCTTCGAACCTCATCGCGGGCAAGCCTCGCTCCTACAAGAGCAGCGCCATACCTGTACGAGCATGGCTTGCCCGCGATCGAGTGCGCAGCACTCGCCAAGATCTTCCATTGACGAGACCTTTGCTATGGAACACCAACCTCTGACTCATCCGGTGAGTGTCGCCCCCGTGCGCGCCAACCGGGGTGTTTCGCCGACGACGCGCGCCTGGCTTTTCCTGTCGCCGTCGATGCTGTTCATGGGTGTGCTGATTGCCGCCAGCCTGCTGGTCCTGCGCATGAGCGTGGGCACCAAAGGCGCGGAGTGGACCGGGTTCAGCCTGGCCAGTTACGCTCAATTGCTGGAACCGTATTACCTCAAATCGTTGCTGCTGACCCTGCGCCTGGCGCTGATCAGCGCAGTTATTGCCGTCGTGTTGGCGATCCCGGTGGCCTACACCATGTCGCGCCTGACCTCACCGTTCGTGCGCCGGATCTTCCTCGCCGCGGTGCTGTTGCCGTTGCTGGTCAACCTGCTGCTGCAAAGCTACGGCTGGCTGGTGATTCTCGGCCCTGGCGGCATGCTCAACCAGGCACTGATGGGCCTGGGCTTGATCAAGCGTCCGATCATGCTGCTTTACAACCAGAACGGCGTGCTGATGGGCCTGGTGCAAACCGCGTTCCCGCTGGCCGTGCTGCCGATTGCCAGCGCCATGCGCGGCGTCGCCCGTACTTACGAAGAAGCCGCCGCGACACTGGGCGCGAGTCGCTTGCAGGTGTTCCGCCAGGTGGTGTTGCCGATGAGCATGCCGGGGATCATCACCGGCGCGACGTTGGTGTTTGCCTACAACGCCAGCAGCTTCGTGGTGCCCCTGCTGCTCGGTGGTCGACGCGTGCCGATGCTGGCGGTGATGGTCCATGACCAGATCGCCCCGCTGATGAACTGGCCCGCGGCCTCCGCTGCCGGTGTGGTGCTGATTGTCACCACGCTCGCGATCATGACTTTGTCCGAATACATCACTGGCCGCCGTCGGCGCATGCTGGAGGCTTCGCAATGAGTACCCTGACCAAGAAACGTTATGGGCTGCTGCCGGGCGAAACCGGCAAGTTCGCCGGCATCCTCTCGGGCTTCATCCTGCTGCTGGCGGTGTTGCCGATCCTGACCATGATCGTGATGTCGTTCAGCGGTTCGTCGAACCTCGACTTTCCGCCGAGCAGCTACAGCCTGCAATGGTACAAAGCGGCCTGGCACACCTTCGTCTCGCCGGACGGCAACGACGTGCTGAGCCTGGGCAAGGCGATGACCACCAGCCTGATGGTCGCGTGCCTGACCATGGTTTTCGCCACGATCATCGCGGTGCCGGCGTCTTACGCGCTGACCCGTTGCGAGTTCCGTGGCAAAGCCGTGGCGTTGCAACTGATGTCGCTGCCGTTGGTGTTCCCGATGGTGGTATTGGGCCTGGCATTGCTGCTGGTGTTCGACAGCCTGCCGTTCCAGATGACCACCTCGCGGCTGGTGATTGCCCACGTGATCCTGGCGCTGCCCTTCGTGGTGAAAAACTGCACCGCGGCGATGCTGTCCATCGGCACCGAAGTCGAGGAGGCCGCGCAAATGCTCGGTGCCTCGCCGACCCGGGCGATTGTCGATGTGGTGGTACCGCTGATGAAATCGGGGATTCTGGCGGGGATGCTGCTGGCGTTCATCGTCTCGTTCAACGAATTTACCGTGACCTATTTCCTCTACACCATCGACGTCATGACCGTGCCGATCTGGATGTACAGCCGCACCGTGTCTTCGCTCGACCCTACCGTTTTCTCGTTTGCCGTGCTGATCGTGTTGATCGACTTTGTCCTGATCTGGGCGCTCGAAAAACTGGTCGGTGAAGGTGGCGTTTCGTTCTGATTTCTTGAGGTAATTCACATGTCTGGTCTGATTCTGGAAAACGTCGAGAAACACTACGGCTCGGCTTGCGCGGTAAAGGATGTAAACCTGCATTTGCCGGAAGGCAAACTGGTGTGTTTCCTCGGCCCTTCGGGGTGTGGCAAAACCACGTTGCTGCGCATGATTGCCGGCCTTGAAACCCTGACCGGCGGCGAGATTCGCCTGGACGGTGACGACATCGGCAACACGCCTGCGCACCAGCGCAACTTCGGCATGGTGTTTCAATCACTGGCCTTGTTCCCGCACATGACCGTGGGGGAGAACATCGCCTATCCACTGAAACTGCGTGGCGTCAGCAAGGCTGATCAGCAGGCGCGGGTGGTGGAATTGCTGGAGCTGATTCAGCTGCAGGAAATGATTGATCGCCCGGTGGCAAAACTCTCCGGTGGTCAGCGTCAGCGCGTGGCGATTGCCCGGGCGATTGCCAACCACCCGAAAATCCTGCTGCTGGATGAGCCGCTGTCGGCGCTGGACGCCAAGCTGCGCGAGTCGATGCAGGTGGAAATCCGTCAGCTGCAACAACGCCTGAACATCACCACGATCATGGTGACCCACGATCAGCGTGAGGCAATGACCATGGCCGATATCGTCGTGGTGTTGGGTGAGCATCGCGTGCAACAAGTGGGTACGCCGATTGAAATCTACCGCCACCCGGCCAACGAATTTGTCGCGGACTTTATCGGTTCCGGCAACATCTTCCCGGCCACGGCGCTGGGCAACGGCAAAGTCAGTTTGCCAGGTGGCGATGCACTGCAAGTGCCGATCTGCAGCAGCATCGTCGTCGGCGAGAAAGTGAAGATGCTGATTCGCCCGGAAGACCTGCAACTGTCGCACCCGCAGGCAACGGCGGGGAATCGTTTGATGGGCACGGTGACGTTCGTGCGTGATATCGGCGCGACGATTGAAACCACCGTGGAGTGTTCCGGGGTGACGTTTACCGCGCTGAGCACGCCGTGCCAGGGGTTTGGGTTGAGCATTGGCAACCCGGTGTCGGTGACGTTGCCGGCTGAGGCTTGCCGCGTACTCGGCGCCTGATCCCAAATTTTTATTGCCTGAACTGGCCTCATCGCGGGCAAGCCCGCTCCCACAGGTTTTGTGTACACCGTGATCCCTGTGGGAGCGGGCTTGCCCGCGATGAGGCCATCAGCCACGCAACAATTTCTGGATCAGACACTCAACCGCAACCGCGCCAAATCCCGCAATGGCGGCGCCCCAAACAACCGACTGTATTCGCGGCTGAACTGCGAGGGGCTTTCATACCCCACCCGATACCCCGCCGCCGAAGCCTCCAGTCCTTCGGCCAGCATCAACCGCCGCGCTTCCTGTAACCGCAGTTGCTTCTGATACTGCAACGGGCTCATCGCCGTCATCGCCTTGAACCGGTGATGCAGCGTCGACACGCTCAAATTCACTTCCTTGGCCAGATCATCGATACGCAGCGGCTGCTCATAGTTGCCGTTGAGCCACTTGATCGCCTGACTGATGCGATGGCTCTGGCTGTTGGCGATGGCGATTTCATACAGCCGATGCCCCTGCGGACTGCGCAACAACCGATAAAGAATCTCCCGACGAATCAGCGGCGCGAGCATGGCGATGTCTTTCGGCGTGTCCAGCAACCGCGCCAGGCGCAGCACTGCGTCGAGCATCGCGGTGTCGATGCGTTCGACATACAGGCCTCGACCGGTAGGGCGGGTCGGAACGCCCAAGGGGCCAGCGTCGGCGATCAACGCAGTGATTTCTGCCGGGTCGATGTCCAGGCGCACGGCAAGGATCGGCGTCTCGGGCGAGATGTCCACCACCCGCCCGCTCAGCGGCATCGAGACCGACACCACCAGGTAATTCAGCGGGTCGTAGTTGAAGTGCTCGTCGGCCAGCCGGACCTCTTTGCGCCCCTGCGCCATGATGCACAGCGCCGGTTGCGCGAGCACCGGGGAAAACTCGTGGGACTGGCTGTGGCGTGACATGAACAGCGAACCGACGGCCGTCGCATAGGTGCCATCGTCCGACGTATTGCGGCGAATGATAGCGGCCAGTTCTTCGCGCTGTTTCTCCATGTCGGCATCCAGCGGAACTTGAACGTGATCGAACGACGACATGCCGGGCATCCTCGCTGAGGGGGGTAGGTAATGAGCCGAGCTTAAATTTGTGCAAGACAAAGCGGTAGACACATCCTGCCTCAACCTTGCCTGATTCTGCGCGGCGTGGGTTAACGGTGCGTCTATGTCTGCGTATCGCCGGGGAAACTTGCTTGAAACCCGTGTTTCATTGGCGTGGAACGTATAGACAGGCCGCTACGGCCGTTTTGGAACACCGCGCAGGATTGTGCAATAAGCCGGCAGAAATCGACTAACCGCGCTGGATTGTGCGCGATTAACCTTTGATCCTGTCGCAGCCCGTCCCACGGCTGCCACTCGAGTACCTGGGAGGGTTGAACATGTCTACGCAGATCCCCGTCAGTCACATGGCTTTTGTGCGTGCCCGCGCCGGGCGCTCGGCGGAGCTCGGTGTGCGCCTGAGCGCGTTGATCGAGCCATCGCGCAGCGCGCCGGGTTGCCTGAGTTTTTCCCTGCAGCATTCACAATGCGATCCCGAGTTGTGGCTGGTTTCCGGTTTTTGGGCCCATCAGCAAGCCATGACCGCTTATTTCAGCACGCCGGCGATGGAAGTGTTCGCCGAGCTGGTGCAGGAACTGGTGGTCAACAGCCTGGACTTTCATACCTTCAAGGAGGTCTCCGCCGCTCAGGCCCTGGGCCAGTCCGGGTCGTGGGTACACAAAATGGCGGGTTGAGGGTTTAATGAGCGCATTCTCAATCAGCCAGGATCCGCGACATGGCACGTAAAGCCTTTGAACACTTCGAAGCCGTTTCCGCAGTAGTACCGGGTGAAGGGGGTTACCACGCCGCCATCGCCGTCAAAGCCCTGGGTGGCGCGGGCGCACCGCGTTTTCACAAAGTCCTCGAAGGCCAGGTCTTCAAGACCGCCCATGAGGCCGATGAAGCAGCAGCCAAAGAGCTGACCCGCCTCAAAGACGTCAAGGAAAACACCGACCTGCTTTGGTGATTTACCGGTTTGCCCCCGGGCGATACATCTTGAACAACGCCTCCGGTCCCAGCTGAAAATAGTCCGCTGGCCCACCGCCGCGCAGAATCGGTTCTGCCGCGGCGGTGTCGTATACCCCGTCCTTCAACAGCCACTTGGCGATATGCACGGCGACCACTTCGCCGAGAATCAGCCAACTCGGCACCACGTTTCCGTCGGCGCGTTGCAACTGAATGATCTGCGTGACCTTGCACTCGAAGGACACCGGGCTTTCGGCCACCCGTGGCACCTGGATGATTTTCGAGGCGAGGGGCGTGAGCCCCGACAGTTCGAACTCATTGACCTCGGGGCTGACCATGGCGCAGCTCTGATTCATTTGCTCGGCCAGCGGGCGGGTGGCCAGGTTCCAGGCGAATTCGCCGGTCTGCTCGATGTTGTTCAGGCTGTCTTTGCGCCCGACGCTGGAAAATCCAATGATCGGCGGAATGTAGTTAAAGGCATTGAAGAAGCTGTACGGCGCCAGGTTCAGGCGGCCGTTGGCATCCTGCGAGGAAATCCAGCCGATAGGGCGCGGGCCGACGATGGCGTTGAACGGGTCGTGGGGCAGGCCGTGGCCGTTGGCTGGTTCGTAGAAATGGATGTCGATGTCGTCAGCCATGAAAGGGTTCCTGGGGCTTCATTCGGGATCGGGCCATAGTGCAAGGACGAACGCGTTATTTCCAGCAACACGATCCAAATGTGGGAGCGGGCTTGCTCGCGAAAGCGGTGGATCAGTCAGCCAATTTGCTGAATGTGAAGCGGCCTTCGCGAGCAAGCCCGCTCCCACAGGTTGTAGGTCTATTCAGTAAAAAGGGGCAGACCCTCGCAGGTCTGCCCCTTTTGTTCAGCGCTGACGGTATCAGTCAGTCTCGATCCGCGAATGCTTGCGGGTGTCTTTCATGGTCACATACACCAGCAACGACACCGCGATGCACGCGGTGACATACCAGTAGTAACCGGTTTCCATGCCAATGCTCTTGAACCACAGTGCGATGTATTCAGCGGTGCCGCCGAAGATCGACACGGTCAGGGCATACGGCAAGCCTACGCCCAGCGCACGAATCTCGGTCGGGAACAGTTCGGCTTTGACCACGGCGTTGATCGAGGTGTAGCCGCTGACGATGATCAGCGCCGCCATGATCAGGAAGAACGCGCCCCACCAGGATTGAACGGTGTGCAGGGTGGTCAGGATCGGCACGGTGAACAGCGTGCCCAGAATGCCGAAGGCAATCAGGATCGGGCGACGACCGACTTTATCCGACAGCCCGCCGATGATCGGTTGCAGGCACATGAACAGGAACAATGTGGCGGCGGAAATCGTGGTGGAGTCGGAGATGCTCATGCCGACGGTGTTCACCAGGTATTTCTGCATGTACGTGGTGTAGGTGTAGAACGCCAGCGTACCGCCCATGGTCAGGCCGACCACGGTCATCAGTTCTTTCGGGTGACGAAGCAAGGTGCGCATGGCGCTTTCCTTGGACTTCTCTTTTTTGGTGAACGACTCGGTTTCTTCCATGCCGCGACGCAGGTAGAGCGCGACCACGGCACACAGCGCGCCGATGGCGAACGGGATGCGCCAGCCCCAGTCGTACAACTGCTCGGTGGTCAGCACTTGTTGCAACACGATCAGCACGGCCAAGGCTATGAGCTGGCCGGAGATCAGCGTCACGTACTGGAAGCTGGAGTAGAAGCCGCGACGCTCCTTGGTGGCCATCTCGCTGAGATAGGTCGCCGAGGTGCCGTACTCGCCACCAACCGACAAACCTTGCAGCAGGCGCGCGAACACCAGCAGGATCGGTGCGCCGATGCCGATGGTTTCATACCCAGGACTCAGGGCGATCAGCAGCGAGCCGAAGCACATCAGGTACACCGAGGCCATCAGCGCTTTTTTGCGCCCGACTTTGTCGGCATAGAGGCCCATCATCCAGCCACCAATCGGGCGCATCAGGAAGCCCACGGCGAAAATCGCGGCGGTGTTCAGCAGTTGGGCGGTGGTGTCGCCTTTGGGGAAAAAGGCTTTGGCGAAGTACAGGGAGAAGGCGGCGTAGACATACCAGTCGTACCACTCGACCATGTTGCCGACCGAGCCGCTGAAAATCGATTTGATGCGACTGGCGGTGGTTCTTTCTTTAGCCGGCACGGCAGCCGACCCAAGGGGCAGGGTATTGGAGTTATCCATTGAAGGATCCTTCGTTTAATTGTTTTTGTGGAGCGCGTTGAAACGCAGCCTGCGAGGGCTATAGCAGGAGGTGTGCCAGATCAAGGAGGGCTGGTTTAGAGGGGTTGCGGGGAACTGGTGAGCGGAAATCCGCTTATGTTGGATTAGGCGTGAGCGGAAAATTGCTTATCCGGCTTGTGGGTTTGCGTTGTCAGCGCTGGCCCCTTCGCGGGCAAGCCCGCTCCCACAGTGACCGAGTTGAACGAAGATTTTGTGTACGACACTGAACCCTGTGGGAGCGGGCTTGCCCGCGAAGAGGCCCGTTCAGGCGCTACAGGAACATCTCGCGCGTCAGTCCATGCCGCTGCATCTTTTCATTGAAGGTCCGGCGCGGCAGTTGAAGTTCTTCAAGCACCGCTTTCACATCGCCCTTGTGCCGGGTCAACGCCGAGCGCAGGCATTGCGCTTCAAACGCTTCCTGCTGCGCCGCCAGTGACTGGCCAGGGTCGATGCCCACCGGTTCCGGTTCGCCCAGCCCCAGCACTTGCCGTTCAGCGACGTTCGCCAGTTCGCGCACATTGCCCGGCCAGTCGTGGCTCAGCAGATGGCTCAACTGCGGGCCAGTCAACGGTGGGAACGTCCGCCCCAGACGCTCGGCGGCATTCTGCGCAAACGACTCGAACAACAACGGAATGTCTTCGCGGCGCTCGCGCAACGGTGGCAGTCGCAACTCGGCAACGTTCAGTCGATAGGCCAGGTCCTCGCGAAAACGCCCGGCCCGCGCTTCATCGAGCAGGTCTGGCTTGGTCGCGGCGATGATTCGCAAATCCACGCGAATGCTCTGGTTGGACCCCAGGCGCTCAAGCTTCTGCTCCTGCAGCACCCGCAGCAATTTCACTTGCTGGGCCAGCGGCATGCTTTCGATCTCATCGAGAAACAGCGTGCCGCCATCCGCGTATTCAAGCTTGCCGATGCGTTTACCCTGCGCCCCGGTGAACGCGCCGCTTTCGTGGCCGAACAACTCGGCCTCGAACAATTGCTCGGGAATCGCCGCGCAGTTGAGCGCCACAAACGGCTTGTCGGCCCGCGGTCCGAAGTCGTGCAGGCAGCGGGCAACCAGCTCCTTGCCGCTGCCGGTTTCGCCGCGGATCAGCACATTGACCGGCAATGCCGCCAGGTCCAGCACCTGGCGGCGCAAGGTTTGCAAGCCACGGGACACACCGAGTAGCGTCGCGTCGAGTTTGGCGCGGTTGTCGGCCTGTTCGTGCAGGGCGCGGTTCTCCAGCACCAGCCGCCGCTTGTCCAGCGCGCGGCGCAAACTGCTCAGCAGCGTTTCCGGGCTGAAGGGTTTTTCCAGAAAGTCATACGCGCCATCGCGCATCGCCTCGACCGCCATCGGCACATCGCCGTGACCGGTCAGCAGAATCACCGGCAGGTCGGCATCGCGCCGTTGAACCTCGGCCAGCAGTTCCAGCCCGGTCATGCCGGGCATGCGCACATCGCTGAGGATCACGCCGGGAAAGTGAGTGGGCAGTTGCGCCAGGCATTCATCGGCGCGGCTGAACAATTGCACCTCAAAGCCCGACAGGCTCAGCCATTGTTCGACGGCACTGCGAATACTGCTTTCGTCGTCGACCACCATGACTGAATTCAGCATGGGCTGTGGGCCTCCAGGTCAATGGGCAGGGACAGGGTGAACACCGCGCCGTTGGCGTGATTGTCGGCACTCAGGCGTCCGCCCGCTTCGTGAGCGATGGCAAACGATACCGCCAGGCCCAGGCCCAGGCCATCGCCCACCGGTTTGGTGGTGAAGAAAGGATCGAACACGTTGCCCAGATGTTCTTCGGCGATGCCGCCACCGTTGTCGCTGACGGTCAGGCGCCACAGTTGCTCGTCGGCTTCGAGGCGGATTTCCAGGCGCTTGCAGGGTTTGTCGTGCATGGCGTCGAGGGCGTTGCGCAGTAGATTGATCAGCACCTGTTCCAGACGAATCGCATCGCCGCGCACCCACGCCGGACGCGTCAGGTGCAGCACCGTGCTGATTTGTTCATCACGCAGGCGTGCGTCGAGCAATTGCAGGGATTGGTCGACCACCGCGGCCAGGTCCAGGCGTTCGCGCAGGCCACTGGGGCTTTTGCGGGCGAAGGTTTTCAGGTGGCCGGTGAGGGCCGCCATGCGCGTGAGCATGTCGTCCACCGGTTTGAGTGCCTTGTAAGCGTCGTCGACCCGACCGTGATCGAGCAGCAGGCGCAAGGTCGCCAGTTGCATGCGCTGGGCCGTCAGCGGTTGATTGATTTCATGGGCCAGCGCCGCCGACATCTGCCCCAGCGCCGCGAGTTTGGCCGACTGCACCAAACCGTCCTGCGCCGTGCGCAAATCGCGGGTACGTTCCTCGACCAATCGTTCAAGTTCTTCGCGGCTGCGCTGGCGCAGTCTGGCCAGGCGCCAACGCTGATTGAGGAACAGCAACAGAAACACCAGCGCCAGCCACAGTCCGGCGGCGGCGAGCGCGGCGTTGCGGCTGTCTTCGAACGCGACTTGCGGGCGGCGCAGCAAGTGCAGCGTCCAGCCTTCGGCGGTCAACGGCAGCGATTCCCACAGATACTTCGCCGCCCCGTCAGGCCCCGCCACTTGCCTCAGCTCACTGTTGTCGTCGAAACGCTCCACCGATTGGAATTCGAGCGGCGTGAGCGGTTGTTTGTCGTACTGGCGGGTGGCCTTGAGTTCGGCGTGATCGCTGTCGCTCAGGGGGTTCAACAAGCGATAGCGCCAGCCCGGCTGGTTGGCGATGAAGATGATCCCGCGTGCATCGCTGACCAGCAGCGTGTCGCTGCCCTGACGCCATTCGCGTTCCAGTTCCGGAAACTCGAGCTTGACCACCATCGCCCCGAGGAACTCGCCGTTGTCGTCGGTCACTGCGCTGGACAGGAAGTACCCCGGAATGCCGCTGGTCACGCCCACGGCGTAGAAGCGCCCGGTGCCTTGGGTGCGAGTCTCGCTGAAGTAAGGGCGAAAGCCGTAGTTGTGGCCGACATAGCTACTGGGTAAACGCCAGTTACTGGCCGCCACGGCGAGGCCGGTGCGGTCGAGCAGTTCGAGGGTCGAGGATTGCGCGGCGCCGTTGATTTTTTCCAGCTTGCGATTCAGCGCGTCCTGTTGCTCAGGCATTACCGTGCCATTGAGGGCTGCGCGCAGTTCCGGGTCCAGCGCGAGCACAGCGGGCAGGGCGCGGTAGCGATCGATCAGGGTGTGCAGGGAATTGGCGTAGAGCGCCAATTGCTGATTGGCGCGGGAGGCGTCCTCGACCAAGGCCTGACGTTCGGCGTGGCGCATGGCGAAGCTGGCGGCCAACGCGGCGCCGGCGATGATCAGCAATGTGTACAGCGTCAGGCGTAACGCGCGTGAAGTCGCAAGCATGGTGTTGGAAACAGTCAGCAATACGGGCGCGCACCATACCATGGAGCGCTTGAAATCATGAGCCGTGTGACGGCGTATTGCCTTTTATGCTGCTCATTGTTCGATGAAGTGTTTTGTGACTATGCCGATTTATTCGACAGGTTTACTGAACGCGCTATGAAATTTAAAACGTGGCAAAAAAAACGGCCGGGTCATCTGAAAGACGCCCCGGCCGTATTGGTGCCTTGTAGCGCTTACTGCACTTCTACCGCCAGGCTTTCACTGATCTTTTTCTGCCAGATGGCAGGACCGGTGATGTGAACCGACTCGCCTTTGCTATCAACCGCAACAGTCACTGGCATGTCTTTCACGTCGAACTCGTAGATGGCTTCCATCCCCAGTTCGGCGAATGCCACGACGCGGGATTTCTTGATGGCTTGCGCCACCAGGTAAGCCGCGCCGCCGACTGCCATCAGGTAAACAGCCTTGTGGTCCTTGATCGCTTCGATCGCGGTAGGGCCGCGCTCGGATTTGCCGATCATGCCCAACAGGCCGGTTTGCTCGAGGATCTGACGGGTGAACTTGTCCATCCGCGTTGCGGTGGTCGGACCGGCAGGGCCAACCACTTCTTCGCGCACCGGATCAACCGGGCCGACGTAATAGATGAAGCGACCCTTGAGGTCCACCGGCAAGGTTTCACCCTTGTTCAGCATCTCGACCATGCGCTTGTGCGCCGCGTCGCGACCGGTGAGCATCTTGCCGTTGAGCAGGACGGTCTCGCCCGGCTTCCAGCTCTGCACTTCTTCCGGGGTCAGGGTGTCGAGGTTGACGCGACGGGCCGACGGGCCGGCTTCCCAGACGATTTCCGGGTAGGCGTCCAGCGGTGGCGCTTCCAGCGAGGCCGGGCCGGAACCGTCGAGCACGAAGTGGGCGTGACGGGTGGCGGCGCAGTTCGGGATCATGCACACCGGCAACGAAGCGGCGTGAGTCGGGTAATCCATGATCTTCACATCGAGCACGGTGGTCAGGCCACCCAGGCCCTGGGCGCCGATGCCCAGTTGGTTGACCTTCTCGAACAGCTCCAGGCGCATTTCTTCAATGCGGTTCTGCGGGCCGCGAGCCTTGAGCTCGTGGATGTCGATGGACTCCATCAACACTTCCTTGGCCATGACCGCAGCTTTCTCGGCGGTGCCGCCGATGCCGATGCCGAGCATGCCAGGTGGGCACCAGCCGGCGCCCATTTCCGGAACGGTCTTCAGAACCCAGTCGACGATCGAGTCGGACGGGTTGAGCATGGCCATTTTCGACTTGTTCTCGGAACCGCCGCCCTTGGCCGCCACGTCCACTTCCACGGTATTGCCCGGGACGATGGAGTAGTGGATCACGGCCGGGGTGTTGTCCTTGGTGTTTTTACGAGCGCCCGCCGGGTCGGCGAGGATCGAGGCACGCAGGACGTTTTCCGGCAGGTTGTAAGCCCGGCGCACGCCTTCGTTGATCATGTCGTCCAGGCCCATGGTGGCGCCATCCCAACGCACGTCCATGCCCACGCGGACAAACACGGTGACGATGCCGGTGTCCTGGCAGATCGGGCGGTGGCCGGTGGCACACATGCGCGAGTTGATCAGGATTTGCGCGATCGAATCGCGGGCCGCTGGCGATTCTTCGCGCAGGTAGGCCTCGTGCATCGCCTGGATGAAGTCAACGGGGTGGTAGTAAGAAATGAATTGCAGGGCGTCAGCAACGCTCTGAATCAGGTCGTCTTGCTTGATCACGGTCATGAGTCGCGCTCCTCTAAAAGACGGGAACATTCAATAAGGTGCTTGCAGCTTGGGTGCATCGGTCGGTTGCAAGCACCTTTCAAGGCACGCCGGGGCTGCTGGCGCGACGCTAAAAAGGCGCGGCAGTATACCGCGCCTCGGTTCCGGGCACACCCGCCGACAGTCAATCGTTGGTCGCATAACTTCACGACCCCTGTAGCCGCTGGCGAAGCCTGCGTCCGGCGGCGAAGCCGTCGTAAAACCTGAATCGGTGATTTGCCTGACACACCGGGGTGCATGGATTCACGACGGCTTCGCCGCCGGACGCAGGCTTCGCCAGCTGCTACAGGGTATGGGGATGGGTGAATGAGGGACATGCTTTTGACGCCAGTTTTTTGCCCCGAAAATAGTATGGTTATTTGTCTGGCTCGCCACTAAAGTGGCACTCGGCCTGTAGAGTAGGACACTCGATCAGCATTCCTTCGCATGGTGAGTCAACGATTGACCCATAACGCAATTCAACGGCTTTTACTCAAACGCTTTGCCCTCGCAGCCTGCACTTACGCCTTGGCCTTGATGCTGCTGTGGCTGGCGTTTTTCACCGGGCACTACGACGAACCCATGGCCAGCGTGGCCGTCGGCACGGCGCTGGTGGTCATCAGCCAGGTGGCGTTGTTCGCGGTGTTCTACAGCGGCTGCAACCTGCGCTTTTCCGACCCCAGCCTGACCGAAGCGCAAGTGTTGATGGGGCTGGGTTGGCAAACCTGGCTGATCGCCAATCTGGATGAGGCACGCGGCGCGTTTCTGGTGTTCTACGTGCTGATCCTGCTGTTCGGACTGTTCCACCTGTCGCGTCGGGCGCTCGTGCGGTGTGCGCTGCTGGTGTTTTTCAGTTTCTGCGCGATCACGCTGTGGGAGGGCTACCACTTTCAGCTGCCCGACCCGGCGCTGGCCGGGTTGCAAGTGTGCGTATTGCTGATTGTGCTGATCTGGCTGGTGCTCTACGCCCATTACGTTCAGGCGTCGCGCCAACGCATGCGTCAGCGGCGCTTCGCCCTGCAAGCGCATCAGGACACCCTGCGCGGGATGATGCGCCAGCTCGAAGACCTGGTGGCCACCGACGAACTCACCGGGCTGTTCAACCGCCGCCATTTCCTGCGCCTGGCCTCCCGCGAACTGAAGGTGATGGACGCCGGTGTGATGCATGGCCTGGCGCTGATCGACCTCGATCACTTCAAACGTATCAACGATGTGCACGGCCATGCGGCGGGCGACCAGGTCTTGCAAGCCTTCGCTGGCGTGGCGACGGCGTGCCTGCGCGACGGCGATGTGTTGGCGCGTTATGGCGGTGAGGAATTCGTGGTGCTGGTGCCCGATTGCGATGCCGAACGCCTGACCGCCTGCTGTGAGCGGCTGCGCATCGCCTTCACCGATGTCGAACTGATCGGCCTCAACGTGAACAGCCTGAGCCTTTCGGCGGGCATGACCCTGCTGGCCGTTGGCGACGATCTCGACGACGCCTTGCAGCGAGCCGATCAGGCGCTTTACCGCGCCAAGCGTGACGGTCGCAATCGCTGCGCGGCGGCCTGGGAGAACGTCGATGCCTGAGTTGCGGGTCGGCGAGCGGCATTTTTCAGTGGCAACGGGCAGCAACCTGCTCGATGCCCTGAATCAAAATGGTGTAGCGGTGCCCTACAGTTGCCGCGCCGGCAGTTGCCATGCGTGCCTGGTGCAATGTGTACAAGGCCTGCCGAGTGACAACCGCCC
This sequence comes from Pseudomonas sp. C9, assembly GCF_002000165.1. NCBI lineage: Bacteria > Pseudomonadati > Pseudomonadota > Gammaproteobacteria > Pseudomonadales > Pseudomonadaceae > Pseudomonas > Pseudomonas sp. C9. The sequence goes on from NZ_MPAK01000001.1 coordinate 3,916,585, forward strand.
GGATGCCCTGAGCGCAGATCAGCGTCAGCAAGGCTGGCGTCTGGCGTGCCAGTGCCAGGTGGTCGAGGATTTGCAGGTGCATGCCTTCGACCCGCAAGTGGACGGTCGCCCGGCCGAGGTCGCCGCCATCGATTGGCTGAGCGCCAGCGTGTTGCGCCTGCGCCTGATACCGCAACGGCCGTTGCGCTACAACGCCGGGCAACATCTGGTGCTGTGGGCGGGCAACGTGGCACGTCCTTATTCACTGGCGAGCTTGCCGCAAGACGACCGCTTTCTGGAGTTTCACCTCGATTGCCGTCAACCGGGGCAATTCAGCGACGCGGCCCGTCAGTTGAGCATCGGTGACACCCTGCGCCTCGGCGAACTGCGCGGCGGGGCGTTGCATTACGACCCGGACTGGCACACCCGACCGCTGTGGCTGCTGGCCGCCGGCACCGGTCTTGGCCCGTTGTTCGGGGTCTTGCGCGAAGCGTTGCGTCAGGATCATCACGGCGCCATTCGCCTCATTCACCTGGCCCATGACGCCGACGAGCATTACCTGGCCAAACCGCTGCAAGCCATGGCTGACGGTCGCGATAACCTGACGGTCGAGTTCTGGACCCCGGCCGAGTTGCCGCAGGCATTGGCGCAACTGCGGCTTGTCTCCCGACAAACCCTGGCCTTAGTCTGCGGAGCCCCCGACAGTGTCGACGCCTTTTCCCGGCGCCTTTACCTCGCGGGATTGCCGCGCAATCAACTGCTGGCCGATGTGTTCCTGCCGCGTGGTTGAGCGCTGATTGATCAGACGCGAGTCCCACCATGACCGATACCATCCAGATTGAACGCGAACGCGGTGTGCTGACACTGCGCCTGAATCGCCCCGAAAAGAAAAACGCCCTGACCCGCGCCATGTACAGCCACTTGTCTGAAGCGCTGAAGCAGGCTGATACCGATCCCGAAATCAATGCGGTGCTGATCACCGGCAGCGCCGAGTGCTTCACCGCCGGCAACGACATCGCCGACTTCATCCAGCAACCACCGGGCAACCTCGACAGCCCGGTGTTTCATTTCATGCTCAACCTGCTCGAATGCCGTAAACCGGTGGTCGCTGCCGTGGCGGGTGCGGCGGTGGGGATTGGCACGACGATGTTGCTGCATTGCGATCTGGTGTATGTCAGCCGTGATGCTCGCCTGCGCATGCCGTTCGTTAATCTCGGCTTATGCCCGGAGTTCGGCTCCAGCCTGATCCTGCCGCGACTGCTCGGGCATGCCAAAGCGGCGCAGTTGCTGTTGCTGGGTGAAGGTTTCAGCGGTGAGCAGGCGGCGGGGTGGGGCATTGCCACCGAGGCGTTGGGCAGTGGCGAAGAAACATTGGCCAAGGCGCGGGAAATGGCGCTGCGGTTCGAATCGCTGCCACCGGAAGCGGTGCGCATCAGCAAGCAATTGATGAAAGCGCCGGACCGGGAATTGATTCGCAAGGTGATCGAGGAAGAGGGCGCGTTGTTTACCCAGCGGTTGCGCTCGCCGGAAGCGTTGGCGGCGTTGACCGGGTTTATCCGCAAACACTAAATCTTGCAGTGATTGGGCGGGCCTCATCGCGGGCAAGCCCGGCTCCCACAGTGACCGGTGTCGTTCTCGAGTCTGAGTTCTACACAAAACCCTGTGGGAGCCGGGCTTGCCCGCGATGAGGCCCGATCAGACAACACAGCTGTTGGACCAGAAAGCAAAAAGCCCCGCCATTCACATGGTGGGGCTTTTGTTTTTCAGCGGTCCGGTACTCAGACCATCGGGTCGCCAACGTGCAGGATCTTCATGCCGTTGGTGCCGCCGATGGTGTGGTAGCTGTCGCCCTTGGTCAGGATGACCCAGTCGCCTTTCTCCACAACGCCGCGCTTGAGCAACTCGTCGATCGCGGCCTGGCTGACTTGCTCAGGCGGCAGCGATGCCGGGTCGAACGGTACGGTGTAGACGCCACGGAACATGGCCGCGCGGGCCTGGGTTTCGCGGTGCGGAGAGAACGCGTAGATCGGCACCGAAGAACGGATGCGCGACATGATCAACGGCGTGTAGCCACTTTCGGTCAGGGCGATGATCGCCTTCACGCCCGGGAAGTGGTTGGCGGTGTACATGGCCGCCAACGCGATGCTCTGGTCGCAGCTTTCGAAGACCTTGCCGATACGGTGGCTGGAGGTCTTGCTGGTCGGGTGCTTTTCAGCGCCGACGCAGATGCGCGCCATGGCCTGCACAGCTTCCAGCGGATACAAGCCAGCAGCACTTTCAGCCGAGAGCATCACGGCGTCGGTGTAGTCGAGCACGGCGTTGGCCACGTCGGACACTTCGGCGCGAGTCGGCATCGGGTTCTGGATCATCGACTCCATCATCTGGGTCGCCACGATCACAGCCTTGTTGTGGCGGCGTGCGTGCAGAATGATTTTCTTCTGAATGCCCACCAACTCGGCGTCGCCGATTTCCACACCCAGGTCACCACGGGCAACCATCACGGCGTCGGACGCCTGGATCAGCGCGTCGAGGGTTTCGTCGTCGGCCACGGCTTCGGCGCGTTCGATCTTCGCCACCAGCCAGGCAGTACCGCCGGCCTCGTCACGCAGTTGACGGGCGTATTCCATGTCGGCAGCGTCACGCGGGAAGGACACGGCGAGGTAATCGACTTCCATCTCGGCGGCGAGCTTGATGTCGGCCTTGTCTTTCTCGGTCAGGGCCGGAGCCGTCAGGCCACCACCGCGACGGTTGATGCCTTTATGGTCGGACAGCGGGCCGCCGATCAGCACGGTGCAGTTCAGTTCGGTGGCGGTGGCGGTATCGACGCGCATTACCACGCGGCCGTCGTCGAGCAGCAGCTCGTCGCCCACGCCGCAGTCTTTGACCAGGTCCGGGTAGTCGATGCCGACCACTTGCTGGTTGCCTTCGGTCAGAGGATGGCTGGTGGAGAAGGTGAACTGATCACCGATCTTCAGCTCGATCTTCTTGTTGGCGAATTTGGCGATACGGATTTTCGGGCCTTGCAGATCACCCAGCAGGGCCACGAAGCGGCCGTGCTTGGCGGCGAGGTCACGCACCAGCTTCGCGCGAGCCTTGTGCTCGTCGGGGGTGCCGTGGGAGAAGTTCAGGCGGGCGACGTCCAGGCCAGCCAGAATCAGCTGTTCGAGAACTTCCGGCGAGTTACTGGCCGGGCCAAGGGTAGCGACGATTTTGGTACGACGGACGGACATGCAAAGACTCCTGAGTTCAAGCGCTGAGTGAGGCTACTATGCTCTAGGGGTGTAGTCATTGTTCGTTTGCACTACTTTTTATAAAGATCTTGTTCGTCGCTTTTATCTCCAGGCGAATGCTTTTGGTGCAGGCAGCCTGAAGTTTTTACTCAACGGGTCGATACAGGGCTCAAGACAGGAGAACCCCCCATGCGATTTGCGCTCATTGCCGTCCTTGCCCTCAGTGTGACGGGCTGCGCCCGTTGGTCCATGAACCATCATTTGAATCTCGCCTACAGCGCCTATGACCGTGGCAATTGCGAGCAGGTGATGCTCGAGTTGTCGAAAGTCGAGCGCTCCAGTCGCGTGCGGCCTTATGTGTGGCCGGAAGTCTCGATGATGCGTGGCCAGTGCCTGGAACGGCAAATGCTGTTCGTCGATGCGGCTCAGACTTACGAGTTCATCATCGCGACCTACCCGCAAAGCGAATACGCCTACCGCGCCCGCGCCCGTCTGGAAACCCTGCAGAGCACGGGCCATTACCCGATCCGCAGCGCAGCGGCCCCGCGCCCGACTTACTGATTGCAGTTGTCATGCAACGGCTGGCTCACCGGTGGCGGTGAGCTATAGTCCAATAGATCGGTTTCAGAGCCCTTGCCTCTGAACCGAGGTCATGCCTGTGACCGGCAGCAGTGAGCGTCAGCATTGTGTGGACTGTCGCACCGGAAGCGGGGAGAGCGCGCCTACCTCTAAACAAGTCACGCAGGCTCGTTCCGAAGCAGTAGTGCGGCTCTGCTTAAGGGCCTTGCTGGGCGAATTACGCATGTTTACCAACCGCCGTATCGAGCGGCATCAACTGCCGTATTTCCTGAAGGTGTTCAACAGCGTCACTGACAAACCCATCGGGTTTCTGGGCAATGTCTCTGCCGACGGACTGATGCTGATCAGCCAGTTGCCGATGATGATTGGCGCCGATTTCGATTTACGCCTGAAAATCCCCGGTTGCAACGGTTGCCTGCAAGTCATCGATTTTCGGGCGTGTTGCCTGTGGTGCCACGAAGACGCGACCCCTCACCACTATGACGCCGGTTTCAGCCTGCAACGGGCACCGCCGGAGTATGGGCAACTGGTGAGTGCGTTACAGCAATACTTCAGTTTTCAGCCGTTGCCGGCGTCGGCCTGAAGTTAGCGGCGCTTTCGCCATCGCGGACAAGCCCGCGATGGCGTCAGTTAAGGCATCTCAAACTCAAAGCTCAGGTCGTTTAATCGCCTGTTCGTTATCCAGCGACCGCTCCACCAGCATCAATCCCAACTCACTCAACTGATAAATCAACATCGCCAGGTGCCGCGGCTTGTCATCTAGGCTTTCGGCTAGGTCGAGCAGCAGAATGTTGACCGATGAAAAGGTTTCGTAGGTCTGGATGGTCAGGGCTTCGGGATTGGCATCAGGGGCAACAGTGAACATTTTCATGGCGCGGTCTCGGGATGAGCGGAGGGAGGTGATGTCGGGTTCGAGATAATGGTCGAGCGCCTTTTTAGCCGCCTCGTGGAGTTTTCTCGGGTCGAGGTAGCTGTAGGGGGAACGAAGATTCGTTTCGGGTAGCTCGGGTTGGGGGGGCATTGGTTATCTCCTTGTTGGGGCTTCACCATTTCGGAATGAGATGAAAGGGTGGTAACTGCCGATAGGAGAACCTTATGTTGGGAGAGGTAACGTCACAATCAGACAGGGTCGATGAGATCTGTAGGCAGTGGCGCTTCATTCTGTAGTCGTTTGCGCGGCTATGTGAGAGCCAAGCGACGGGGGCAAAAAGTGAGTTAGATGCTAGGAGCGCTTTTCGCGACATGGCAGAGCAGCTTCCCCTAGCTACTGCACGATGAAGAGCATGGGAAAGTAATTGAGGAGAAGCTGCATGAAATTGAAGATCAGCTAGACGTCAGGATCCGGACTTTTTGGCTCTTTTGGTTCGTTGAAATCTGTGGAGATAGACAGAAGCGCCAAAGATATAAAGTCTTGGTTTCGATCAAGCGTATCCAGCGCACCTCGGATGTTACCCGCCACTTCGGTAGCACCGTGTCGTTCCACCCAGTTTGATAGCTCTTCTACTGCTGCGCCTAGCGCCAGTTGGTTCTCGTAGAGTTTCGTTAACACTGAAGTGAGTAGAATTTTCTCGTCCATGAACAATTCCTTTTGACTAAACGATGAGGTTGTAAGTCAGAGTGTTTTTTGCGAGTACTATCAAATAAGTACTAGTGATTAATGCTCGTTCAGCATATTTTTTTGCGTCTCAAGACCTAACCAATTGATTGCGACTTACCATTAAATTGTTCCGGCTTTTTTCCATTCCAAATATCGAGTCACCAATTTTGCACCCAACTCCACGGGCCGCGCATCCACCACCGGCACTCCATGAGCACTCAACCGCTCATGGAGCTCCGCCCGCGCATTCAAGTAATCCACCGTTCCGCAATAAGCCAACGCCTCCGGCAAGGTTTGCACGGGTGCGTGCCGCAAATTGTCGAGCAAGTCTTCGCGCAAACTCGCCACCAGCACCCGATGTTGCTTGCTCAAACGTTTGACGGCGGTCAGCAGTTCTTCGTCGTCTTCATCGCGCAGGTTGGTGACCAGCACCACCAGCGCCCGACGTTTCTGGCGGGCCAGCAACTGGGTGGCGGCGGCCTGGTAATCGGCGGGGCGTTGGGTGCTGTCGAGGTCGTAGACGCTGTTGAGCAACACGTTCAGTTGACCAGTGCCTTTGACCGGGGCGAGGTAGCGGGGATGATCGCTGGCGAATGTGCTCAGGCCCACCGCATCGCCTTGGCGCAGGGCGATGTAACTGAGCAACAGGCAGGCATTCAGCGCGTGATCGAAATGCGCGAGCTCGCCGTCCTGGCTGCGCATTCGGCGGCCACAATCGAGCATGAAAATGATCTGTTGATCGCGCTCGTCCTGATACTCACGGGCGATGGGCGTGCGCTGGCGGGCGGTGGCTTTCCAGTCGATCTGGCGCAGGCTGTCGCCTTCGCGGAATTCCCTCAATTGATGGAACTCAAGGCCCAGCCCGCGACGCTGGCGCTGCCGTACGCCGAGCTGGCTGATCCAGTTGTCCACCGCCAACAGTTCGCCGCCGTAGAGGCGAGCGAAGTCGGGGTAGACGCGGGTGTTGTCGATCACGTTCAGCAGACGCTTGTCGGACCATAAGCCCAAGGGGCTCGGCAAGCTGATTTCGCAGTGTTCGAAGCTGAAGTGGCCGCGCTTGAGCGGACGCAATCGATAGCCAATCTGGCTCTGTAGCCCGGGTTGCAGTTCGATGGACAGGGGGAGGTTTTCGAAACTCAGTCCCGGCGGCACATGGTCGAAAAGCTGCACGTTCAGCGGTTGAGCAAACGCATGTTCAATGTCCAGTCGCACTTCACTCCACCGACCCAATGCAAGACTGCCGGGCATGTGTCGGTGCACGCGCGGCGAGGGCAGGCGTTTGAGGCGAATGGCGTCGAGCACAGCCAGCGCCAACAGGGCTAGCAGCAGCCCCCAGTTGATCGACAACAGGGTTGACGGGACGGCGAAGTCCAGTGCCCGCAATGCGCCCAGCACGATGCCGATGGCCAGCAGGATCGCGAGCCAGATCAGCAGCAGGCGCGAGGGTTTCACAGGCGCGGTGCCGGTACTTGATCGAGCAATTGCTTGAGCACTTGATCGACGTCCAGCCCCTCGATGTCGAGCTCCGGTGCGATCCGGACGCGATGACGCAGCACCGCCAGGGCGCAGCCTTTGATGTCATCCGGAATCACGAACTCACCGCCGCGCAGCAACGCACGAGCCCGTGCGCAACGCACCAGTGCGATGGACGCCCGAGGCCCGGCGCCGAGGGTCAAGCCGGGCCAGGTGCGGGTGGCACGGGCCAGGCGCACGGCGTAATCGAGCACCTGATCGTCCAGCGGCAAATCGCTGGCGATGCGCTGCAAGGCTGATACGTCCTTGGCTTGCAACAGGGTGCGCAGTGGCTGCACATCGAGCATGTCGGCGCGGGTCGAGCGGCTGACCAGGCGCACCATGTTCAGCTCTTGCTCGGCATCGGGGTAGTCCATGCGCACTTTGAGCATGAAGCGGTCGAGCTCGGCTTCGGGCAGTGGGTAAGTACCTTCCTGCTCGATAGGGTTTTGCGTGGCGAGCACCATGAACGGTTGCACGATGGGCAGGGCGCGGCCTTCGAGGGTGACCTGGCGTTCTTGCATGGCTTCGAGCAATGCGGCCTGGGTTTTCGCCGGGGCGCGGTTGATCTCGTCGGCCAGCAGCAGGTTGGTGAACAGCGGCCCTTTGCGCAGTTTGAATTGTTCGGTGGTCAGGTCGTAGACCGCGTGCCCGGTGACATCGCTGGGCATCAGGTCCGGGGTGAACTGGATGCGCGCAAATTCGCCGCCGAAGCAGCGGGCGAGGGCGCGCACCAGCAAGGTCTTGCCCAGCCCCGGCACGCCTTCGAGCAGCACATGGCCGCCAGCGATCAATGCCGTCAGCACGTCGTCGATGACCGTGTCCTGACCAATCACGGCTTTCTGCAGTTCGGTTCTCACGGCCTGAGCCAACTGACTGGCGCGTTGGCGTTGCTGGGCAGCGTGGGTCGCGCTGCCGGGCTCGATCTGTTCACTCATAAGGCGTTCCTCAAGGTTTGCAGGTGGGCGACCTGGCGGCTGAATTGCACGCTGGACAACCGCTGCTTCGGTCGCGGGCTCATGGCCTGACTGATCGCGCGCGTGGGTTGGCCGGTCAGGCGTGCGAGCACCAGCCATTGCTCGGCAATGACGAGTTGTTCAAAGCCTGGATGACGACGCCGGACACGCCGCAAGATGTCTTGCTGCAACGCTTGCAGCAGGTGATGTTGACCGTTGCGACGCAACATGAAATCGGCACTGGCGCGCAGGTGTTCCTGAAGCTGACGACGCGCTTTGGGCGCAGGTTCCAGCAACGGACCATTGCGCACACCGACGTGCCAGCAGACAAGTGCAATCAAGGCGATCAGGGCCGCCAGCGCTTGGGGGAAATAGCGCACCAGCAAGGTCAGCAGGCTGTCGTGAACGGTGTTGAACATCAGGGTCACGTTCGTGTCTGCGGTCAGGTACCAAAGCAGCCAGGCGTTGTCGTATTGATCGATGGCGGGGGTTTTCCACAGGTCGGCATCGGTGACCACGATGATTGAGCCGAGCCCGTGGCTCAGCTGCATCATGTGCGTGCCTTTGCCACTGTTGGCCCAGGATTGCGCGAGGTTTTTCGGGTCGTCGAGATGGAACGCGGTATCGAAACTGGCGTAGGCCGGTGCGTCCTCGTCTTCCAGATAGAGTTTGGTCAGCTTGGGAAAGGAGTCTTCGAAAACATTGGGTGGCGGGTCTTTCAGGTCTTTGCTCAGCGACTGGTGCAATTGCACGCGGTCGAGCAACAGGTCATTGCTCTGGCCCAGTTTTTCATCCCACAAGGATTGGGCGACAAACAGCAAGCGCCCGCCCGCCCGAGTCCAGTTCATCACCTGATCAACCTGGCGCGGGGTCATCTTCGACCGGTCCCCGAGCAGCAACAGGCTGTGTTGATGAGGATCGATACTCGGCAGGATATCGAGGCTGTTGGCATGGCTGACGTTCAGGCCCTGTTTGCCTAGAAAGTATTCGGCGGCCAGGTAAGGATTGGCTTGGGCTTCTGGCGATGGGCCGTGATCGATTTCGGTCTGATAGGGCGTGGCCTTCAGGTACAGATAAATACTCAGCGCGGCCACGAGCACCGCGACGATCAGCCCGATCGCCAGCCCGCGGTGCCGATTCAACGCGCCGCTCCCGGGCCGAACAATGTGCGCCAGCCGTCACAAAGTTCCTGTTGCAAATGCGCCGCAGGCAGGCGATGCCCGTAGGCCATGTTCTGCCAGTGCCGGGTCAGGTTTTTACTGAAGGTCAAAAGCGCCGGCTGTTGCAGTTGCTCGACGCGTTGGAGCACTTCGCCTTCGGTGTCGGCCGGTTTTAGCGCAATGTGGTGGTCGTGCAGCAAATGGCTGAGCAGGGCGCGATACAGCAAGCCCAAGGCTTCACGAGGGTTGGACTGCCAGAGATTTTCGGCGGCGGTGGCGATGTCGGCGGGCAGGCTTTCGCGCTTGAAGTCCAGGCCAAACGCCTGTTGCGGCACAGACCGTGCGATGTTGATGGTCAAGGCCGGTCGGCGGCTGACGAACGCCTGCAACCATTCGCGGTAACGCCAGATCAGTAACCCGATGCCCCCGATCACTGCGCCCCACAGCAATACTTCGATCAAGTTGGCCAGAAACCCGAAGCGTTGGTTATCGAGCAGCTTCAATAACGCCTCCAGCCATTGGGGTGTTTTGCTGTCCCCCGAGGTTGTGTCCGCCGATTTGTCCTCGCCGAATCGATAGCGGGTGACCGATTCCTTGTTCTTGAATGGCGGCTGCTCGAGAAGGGTTTTGATGCTGTCCTTCGACGCTTGACTGGTTAGCGGTTGATCCAGCAGACGCGGGCTGTCCGGTGAGATGAGCGGCTCGGCAGCCCAGACCGTTTGCACGGTGGGGATGATCAGAATGGCGGCCAGCAGCAAGGGAACGATGGTGCTGTTGAGGCGTTGGCGCAATCGGCGGAACACCAGTTCGATATCCCAAGCCTCCAACACTGTGCGCCGGTTCAGATAAAGGCTGAACCCACACGCCACATAGATTGGCTCCCAGATGACCAGCACCACTGCGTAAAAAGCGTTGGTCAGGTGTTCCAGCCAACGCCAGTCTTGCACGCCGGCCGAAATCAACGTCTGCCAGCTCCAGTCGATCTGGACCTGCGGCGGCAGGAGCAGGTAGAACAGCACCATCAAGCCAATCCACAAGGCGGTTTCCAGGTGCATGCCGATGATCGTCAGCCATTGCGCGGCGCCCGCGTTGCGTTGCAGCAGCACGTGCAAACGCTGTTGGCGTTCATGTCCACCCAGGCCTTCGAGTTGCACCACCGGCATCACAAAACTGCGGCTCAGGCTCAAGCGACGCCAGGTCAGGCTGGCCAGCAATTGTGGCTTGAGCAGGCGCGGCCATTGGCGCAGGGCCTGTTTCAATGTGGGCGTTTCACCGAACATTGATTTGGACAGGATGTACAACGGCAGGCGTTCGAACGCGGGTTTGAGCCACCAGAAAATAAACACCGCGAGGGTAGGGGAGTCCCACAGCACCACGCTCAGCAGGGCGAAGACCGGCAAGGTCACGATGGCCCAACTGGTCATCAACAGGCGGCGGTGGCGCTGACTCAGCAGCACACCAAGATCCATGGCTTCCCAAGTGGAACGGGGACGGATGACGACCGTGGCGTCACTCAGGCGCATGGCGACTCCGTCCGGCAAACAACAGATACGTTGCCACCAACAGCCAAAGCACCGCACCGACCAGGTACTTGGTAGTGGCCTGGGGCGCGGTCATCGATGACCAGTAAGCCTCGATAAATGCGGCAATCAGCAGAAACAGCATTACCCCGCAAATCAGTAGCACGCTTTTGCGCGCAGCTAATCGCAAGGCTTCGGCGCGGGGCAGGCGCCCGGGTGCGATCAGCGCCCAACCCAGTTGCAGGCCGGCGGCCCCCGCGAGCGCAATGGCACTCAACTCAAAGGCGCCGTGGCCGATCACGAATGTCCAGAACGTTTGCCCATAACCGATGTGCGTCAGATGCCCGGCCACCGCCCCGATCATCAAACCGTTGAACAGCAGGAAAAATGCACTGCCCACACCCAACAGCAAACCGCTGGCAAAGGTCTGAAAGGCGATGCCGATGTTGTGCATGATGTAGTAACCGAACATTACCCAGTCTTCACTCGCCGCGCGTTCCGCCGTGCGACCCAAGTGGCCGGCGACGGGGTCGTACATGCTCTGCATTTCGCTGACCTGCTCGGCCGGAATCAGGTTGTAGATGAGGTCTGGAAACAGATAAACCAGCAACGCGAAACCGATCAGGCTGCCAAAGAACAACAGGGCGGCGGCGAGCACAAAACGCCATTGCTCACGCACGAGTCGAGGGAAACCGGCCAGGATAAACGCCAACACACTCGCCCCCAGCCGACTGCGATGCCGATACAGCTGTTGATGGCCACGCAGGGCGAGTTGCTGCAACGAGTCAATCAGGAAGCTGCTGTAGCCGCGTTCCTGAGCCAGCGCCAAATGTTGGCAGAGCCTTCGATAATCACCAGGAAAACTGGTGAATCGTGCCGCTTCCTTGCCTCGCTCCAGCCTTTCGAGCATCAGCGAAAACTGTTCCCACTCAGCCTTGTGGCGACTTTCGAAAAGGCTTTGCTTCATGTCGGCCCCAACAAGCCGCGGGCAATGCCGTTCAGTTCGTCCACTGCCTTGGGTGCGGGTACCTGCAGCGGCTGGGCAAGGATCGCGGCGAGTTCGTTGACCCGCGCCTCGGAGAGTTCGCCCTGACGCTCGGCAAACCCGAGGATGGCGCGCTGTTCGGTCAGCGACAGGGGAAACGCCGGGCGCCGGGGTTGGGCGTCGGGGAGTTGCGGTGGGGGCAACGGTTGTTCGCGGTAGATGACCAACGTGCCGGCAGCCAGGTCGCCGAGGCGTTTGAAGGTCGGGTGTTGCAGGCAACTGACGGCGCCGAGGAAGTAGCCGAACGGCAACAGGTCGACGAATCGCAGCAGGTTACGCAGCAGCGAAGCAGACCAGCCGATAGGCGTGCCGTCATCCTGCACCACGCGCAAGCCCATCCATTGTTTGCCGGGTGAGCGCCCCTGATTGAGCACTTCGAACAGCACCATGTACCACCAGCTCACACCGAACAGCAGGATTGAACCCAGGCCGGCGCCCAGCTTTCCGAGAAACGCCAATACGATGAACAACAGACCGAGGATCAACCCGCGCAATCCGAGGTCGATGGTGAAGGCCAGCGCACGAACCATCAGCCCGGCCGGGCGCAGTGGCAAGTCGATGCCTTCGGGCGTTTCGACTTGATACCGGGTATCCAGTTGCGGGGACAGCGTCGCTTTCCTTGGCAGTGCTGTGGTCTCGAGCATGGGCAACCTTGATGTGGCCTGTTCGGGATTCGATGTCCATCCGATGCTAGCAGCCTCCGGGGGGGAAACGACATAACTATGTAGTGCACGGTGAGTGGCCAGAGGTGATTGAATGGCAAGATTACTGGCCGGGGCGGGATGTGAACGCCTAGACTTCGCCGATCTTCAGTTCAGGAATAGCCCGTGACCTCCATCTTCTGGTACGACTATGAAACCACTGGCATCAATCCCCGCTGCGACCGTCCGCTGCAAGTGGCGGGGATTCGCACCGACTTCGATCTCAATGAAATAGACGAGCCGGTCAATCTTTACTGCCAGCCCAGTGACGACATCCTGCCGCATCCTGCCGCCTGCGCGATCACCGGCATTACGCCCGGCCAGTTAGCTGAACAGGGCTTGAGCGAAGCTGATTTCATGACGCGGGTGCATGCCCAGTTAGCGGCGCCGGGAACGTGCGGTGCGGGTTACAACACGCTGCGTTTCGACGACGAGATGACCCGTTACAGCCTGTATCGAAATTTTTTCGATCCGTATGCACGGGAGTGGCAGGGCGGCAACAGCCGCTGGGACCTGATCGATGTGGTGCGAGCAGCGTACGCGTTGCGTCCCGACGGGCTCGTCTGGCCCACGGACGAAGAGGGACGAGTGACGCTCAAGCTCGAGCGCCTGACCGCCGCCAACAACATCGATCATGGCAATGCCCACGAAGCGCTGTCGGACGTTCGCGCTACCATTGCGCTGGCGCGCCTGATTCGCGAGAAACAGCCCAAGTTGTATGACTGGCTGTTCAAGTTGCGCAGTAAACAAAAGGTGATGGACCAGATTCGCCTGTTGCAACCGCTGGTGCACATTTCCGGGCGCTTTTCGGCGGCTCGCAGCTATGTGGGAGTGGTGCTGCCATTGGCCTGGCACCCGCGTAACAAGAACGCCTTGATTGTCTGCGACTTGCATCTGGACCCCCAGGGGCTGCTGGACCTGGATGCCGATACTTTGCGTCAGCGGCTGTACACCCGTCGCGATGACCTGGCCGAAGGCGAACTGCCTGTGCCACTTAAACTCATTCATATCAACAAGTGCCCGGTGGTCGCGCCGATGTCGGTACTTCGGCCTGAGGATCAGCAACGCCTGGGGCTGGACATGGCGCTTTATCAGGAACGTTCGCTGCGGCTAATCGACGCACAACAAGTTTGGCGAGACAAAGTACAGGCCATTTATGCCAGCGAAGATTTCACGCCAAGCCAGGATCCGGAGCAACAGTTATACGATGGTTTTATCGGTGACCGGGACCGGCGTCTATGTGAGCAAGTCCGAACCTCGGACCCTGCCCAATTATCACAAGAGCAATGGCCTTTCGATGACGAACGTTTACCTGAATTATTGTTTCGTTATCGCGCACGCAACTTCCCCGATACGTTGAATTTCGAGGAGCAAGAGCGCTGGCGAATATTCTGTCAGCAACGTTTGACGGCACCCGAGTGGGGGGCACCCAATACGTTGGATACTTTTTCAGAAGCCGCAGCCCAATTGAACGAAACGGCTACAACGTTTCAGCGAGAGGTGTTGAATGAATGGCAGAGTTATGTTCAGGGACTACGCAAACGTTTGAATCTTTGAAAACGAACATGCCCGGAGAATGAATGGCGGGCATAAAAAAACGCCAGCAATTGCTGGCGTTATTTTTTGTCGCAGTTAATGCTTTGACAAACCCTGTGGCTTAGCCCAGCAGAGTAGCCCAGCCTTCAACCACGTCGCCGCCCCACTTGGCTTTCCACTCTTTCAGAGTTTTGTGGTTGCCACCTTTGGTTTCGATGACTTCGCCGTTGTGCGGGTTTTTGTATTGTTTAACTTTGCGAGCACGCTTGGTGCCAGTAGTTTTTACTGCGCCGCCGCGTGGTGCTTTGGTTTTGGACTCTGGATCCAACAGCGCAATGATGTCACGCAGGGACTTGGAGTATTCGCCCATCAGGGTGCGCAGTTTGCCTTCGAATTCCAGCTCGGTTTGCAGTTTGTCGTCTTGGGACAGGTTCTTCAAACGGGCTTGCAGCTCTTTGATAGCTTCTTCGGTGGCGCGGTATTCGTTGATCAAGGACATGAGGACTACCTTATGTTGGGCGCTGGATGGCAGGGGACAGTGCCGCAATAATAGTCAGGGTGTTTCATCAAGTAAACATTTAACCGGCGTTTTAATTAAATTAGTTTCGATGAAGTAGGCGCAAATTGAGGTGCCGATTAAATAGTGTGATGCAGTCATCACAGATATTCACAAATTGACTCTAGATATCATTTAAAAGATCCCCAGCGCGCGGGAGCGGGTGCTATCAGCGCGGGGGCCGCAGGCCGGTTTTCCGGGTAGTACGTCATCAATACTGCAGTTTTGCTGCGCAGTCGCTAGAATGGCGGCCTTTGCGAAGTTCTGGAGTTTCCCCCTCATGCGCACTTTTCGGCTGGTGATTGCTTGCCCGGACCGCGTCGGCATCGTTGCTAAAGTCAGTAACTTTCTGGCGTCACATAACGGCTGGATCACCGAAGCGAGCCATCACTCGGACAATCTCAGTGGCTGGTTCTTCATGCGTCACGAAATTCGTGCCGATTCGCTGCCATTCGGTATCGAAGCCTTTCGCGAAGCGTTTGCACCGATTGCCGAAGAGTTCTCGATGAACTGGCGCATCACCGATACCGCGCAGAAGAAGCGTGTGGTGTTGATGGCCAGCCGTGAGTCCCACTGCCTGGCCGACTTGTTGCACCGCTGGCACAGTGACGAACTGGATTGCGAAATCTCCTGTGTGATTTCCAACCACGATGACTTGCGCAGCATGGTCGAGTGGCACGGCATTCCGTATTACCACGTCCCGGTCAATCCGCAGGATAAGCAACCAGCCTTCGCTGAAGTTTCGCGGCTGGTCAAACAGCACGACGCCGAAGTGGTGGTACTTGCCCGTTACATGCAGATCCTGCCGCCCGAGTTGTGCAGCGAATATGCCCACAAAGTGATCAACATTCATCACAGCTTCCTGCCGTCGTTCGTGGGGGCCAAGCCGTATCACCAGGCCTCCATGCGCGGTGTGAAGTTGATCGGCGCGACGTGCCACTACGTGACGGAAGAGTTGGACGCCGGGCCGATCATCGAGCAGGACGTCGTGCGTGTCAGCCACAGTGACAGCATTGAAGACATGGTGCGTTTCGGCCGTGACGTCGAGAAGATGGTGTTGGCCCGTGGGCTGCGTTATCACCTGGAAGACCGGGTGTTAGTACACGGCAACAAAACCGTAGTGTTCTGACTGTCATACAACACAGTTGAAATTCGAAGGGCCTGGGCGTTCAATCGCTTCAGGCCCTTCGCCGTTTCTACACTGAGGTTTTGACCATGGCCGATCCACTCGACAAAGCCACTTCCAAGGCACCAGCGACATTAGGCGAGGGATGCTTGAGTCGCTACGATCCGGAGGACATGAGCCCCGAAGATGGTACGGAGTTTCCCGGCGCCGCCGAGTTGTGGGAACAGTTGCAGCAAGAGCCCGATGACACGCCTAAGCCTGCTTGAACTTCAGCAACTTTATCGATCCTGCAGGACATTTCGCCATTGGCCGAGGCGGAGGGGGACGCGACAGCGAGGATTGGTAGTGTCTTGAGACCGCTCTCGCGGGCAAGCCTTCTCTCCCAGGTTCACGCAAAACCCCGGGAATGGGCTTGCCCGCGAAGGGGCCGGTTCAGACACTAGATACGGAAACTGCCTACCAACTGCTTGAGTCGCGCGGCTTGCTGCTCAAGGTCGGAGCACGCCCGCAATGTCGATTGCAGGTTTTCCACACCTTCCTGATTGAGGGTGTTGATCTCGGTAATGTCGACGTTGATCGACTCCACCACCGCGGTCTGTTCTTCAGTCGCCGTCGCCACCGACTGGTTCATCCCGTCGATTTCTCCGATGCGCAAGGTCACGCTGTTCAATCGCTCGCCCGCCAGGTTGGCGATTTCCACGCTGTCCTGACTGTGGCGCTGGCTGTCGCTCATGGTACTGACGGACTCACGGGCGCCGACTTGCAGTTCCTCGATCATGGTCTGCACCTGCTGTGCCGACTCCTGAGTGCGGTGTGCGAGGTTGCGCACTTCGTCGGCCACCACCGCAAAACCACGTCCGGCTTCACCGGCACGGGCAGCTTCGATGGCCGCGTTCAGTGCCAACAAGTTGGTTTGTTGGGAGATGCTGGTGATCACTTCGAGAATTTGCCCGATGTTCACGGTTTTGCTGTTTAGCGATTCGATATTGGTGCTCGAGGCGCTGAGCATGCTCGACAGTTGATTCATCGCTTTGATGCTGCGATCCACCACTTGCTGGCCGTCTTCGGCCAGGCTGCGGGCATCACTGGCCTGGCTCGACGCTTGAGCGGCGTTACGAGCGATTTCCTGGGCGGCGGCACCGAGCTGGTTGATCGCTGCGGCCACGCTGCTGGTGCGCGAGGCTTGTTGGTCTGAGTTGAACATCGACGAGTTCGACGCCGCGACCACACGCAGGGCCACTTCGTTGACCTGGCCGGTGGCCGAGGACACTTCACGGATCGAACCGTGGATACGCTCCACGAAACGGTTGAACGCCGTGCCGAGAACGCCAAATTCGTCGTTGTTTTCAATGGTCAGGCGCTTGGTCAGGTCGCCTTCACCGTCGGCAATGTCGGCCATCGCGCGGGTCATGACGTGCAACGGCTGGATCAGGATGCGGATCAGCATGCCCAGCAACGCGATGATGATGGCCACGGCGATGACGGTCGCTACGACCGCCGAGGCGCGGAATTCGCTGAGCATTGCGTAGGCTTTGTCTTTATCCACCGACAGACCGATGTACCAGTTCACCGAGGACAGGCCTTTGATCGGGGTGAACGTGACGATGCGGGTCTTTCCGTCAACGTCGACTTCACTTAAGTCGTTGCTGATGCGCGGGGTGTTTTTCGGAAACGCCTCGCTCAGGGACTTCATCACCAGGGCTTTGTCCGGGTGAACCAGGATCTTGCCGTCGGCGCTGACCAGGAAGGCATAACCCATGCCGTTGAAGTCCAGCGCGTTGAGGCTGTCGGCGATCACTTGCAAGCTCAGGTCACCACCGACCACACCGATGTTTTGACCGTCTTTGAGCACACTGTTGACGATGGAAATGACCAATTGGCCAGACGCGAGATCGATGTACGGTTCGGTCAGTGCCGAGCCGCTGGCGCTTTGGGCGCTCTTGTACCAAGGGCGAGCGCGAGGGTCATAGCCATCCGGCATTTTGCTGTCTGGGCGGATGATGAAGGTGCCATCCTTGTTGCCCAGATAGGCGCCCATGAAGGTTGACGTCACCGCCTTCTGTTCAAGAAGCTTGGAGACGTTGCCGGTGTCAGCGTTCAATGCGACGTTTTGTGACAGGTTTTCGATCAACAGGCTACGGCCAGCCAGCCAGGTATGGATATTGTTGGCTGTCACGCTGCCCATTTCTTGCAGGTAGTTGTCGAGATTACTGCGTATTGCATTGCGCTGCAGATAGTCGTTGTACAGAGTAAACGAAGCGAAGGCTGCAATTACGACGAGGGCGGCGGCAAGCAAAATTTTATGGCTGAAGCGCAGGTTTTTGTTCATGGCTTGGGGTTCCGCTAAGGTCTTAATGTCCTGAGCGTGCTTTTATAAAGGCACGCAAAATGGGCAGTGTTGAAAACAAGCTGATATTTCCGTCCTCTCCTTAGGGAATTACCGACGCTAATTTCTGTGTGGTCTCGGTTTTTGTATCGGCCGTGCCGGCTCAAAGATTAACCATGGGTGACAAAATGCCTGACTCATTGCAACTCGTTCTCGGCGCTGACCTTGCCGGCCAGCCCATCGCCCAGGCCATGCGTCTGGCGAACCGCCACGGTCTGGTCGCAGGCGCTACCGGGACGGGTAAAACCGTCACGTTGCAGCGCATGGCCGAAGCTTTCAGCGATGCCGGGGTGGCGGTGTTTGCCGCCGACATCAAGGGCGACTTGTGCGGTCTCGGCGCCGCCGGCAACCCGCAAGGCAAGATCGCCGAACGCATTGCCGGGATGCCGTGGCTGAACCACAAGCCCCAGGCGTATCCGGTGACCCTGTGGGACATTCATGGCCAGTCCGGTCATCCATTGCGCACAACCTTGAGTGAAATGGGCCCGTTGTTGCTCGGCAGCCTGCTGGAACTGACCGACAGTCAGCAGTCGGCGCTGTATGCGGCGTTCAAGGTGGCGGATCGCGAAGGGCTATTGCTGCTCGATCTCAAAGATCTGAAGGCGCTGCTCAATCACCTGCGCGACCACCCCGAATTGCTCGGGGACGATGCAGCGTTGATGACCACGGGCTCAAGTCAGGCGCTGTTGCGGCGTCTGGCGACGCTGGAGCAACAAGGCGCCGAAGCACTGTTTGGCGAGCCGGCGCTGCAACTTGAAGACATCCTGCAGCCGACCGCTGACGGTCGCGGGCGCATTCATTTGCTGGATGCCAGTCGCCTGGTGCACGAAGCACCGAAGGTTTATGCGACCTTCCTGCTCTGGTTGCTGGCTGAATTGTTCGAACAATTGCCGGAGCGCGGCGATGCGGACAAACCGCTGCTGGCGCTGTTTTTCGACGAGGCACATTTGCTGTTCGCGGGCACGCCCAAGGCGTTGCAGGACCGCTTGGAACAAGTGGTGCGACTGATTCGCTCGAAAGGCGTGGGGGTGTATTTCGTCACCCAGTCGCCGGGCGACTTACCGGATGACGTGCTGGCGCAGTTGGGTTTGCGCGTTCAGCACGGCTTGCGCGCGTTCACGGCCAAGGAACAGAAATCCTTGCGCGCCGTGGCCGAGGGTTTTCGGCCGAACCCGGCGTTCGATACCTTGTCGGTTTTGACCGAGTTGGGGATTGGCGAGGCGCTGGTCGGCACGCTGGCCGATAAAGGCACGCCGGAGATGGTCCAGCGTGTATTGATCGCGCCACCGCAATCGAGGATCGGGCCCTTGAGCGAGGCGGAGCGTGCGGCGCTGGTGGCCGGTTCGCCGTTGCAGGGCCGTTATGACAAACCGATCGACCGTGAGTCGGCTTATGAAGTGCTGATGGGGCGCAAGGGGTTGGCCCCCGATCCCGATGCGACGCCGGCCAAGCCTGCACCCGAAGAGCCAAGCTTCACTGACCAGGCCGGGGAATTTCTGGGTACGGCAGCCGGGCAGGCGTTGAAGTCGGCCATGCGACAGGCGGCTAACCAGTTAGGCCGACAATTGGTGCGTGGGCTGATGGGCTCGCTGCTCGGCGGCAAAAAAAGCCGCTGAACCCTGTAGGGGCATGGCGTGCCCGCGATGAACGATAACGCGGAGTATCTGTTGCACTGCGGCGCGCCCATCGCGGGCAAGCCATGCGCCTACAGAAATCGGTGATCTCAGGTTTTGGGCTTGGCGTGGGCCGCCAGGCGTTCCAGGGCGGCCCGCAGATTCGGATCGCTGATGCTCTCGGCCGTGGCCTGAATGGTCGCGCCCGCGTTGGGCGACAAACTGATGGTGTGGCCAGCAGCCCCTTGTTGCACGGTTGGCGGCTGCACCTTGAACAGAATCCGCGTCAAACTGGCGAATTCATCAAACATTTGCAGTTGGCGATGCAGGCGCTTTTGCTGATAACGCAAGCGCGTTGCCCAATGACCATCGGTAATGATCAGCAGCAAACTGCCTTCGCGCCACGACGCCACATGGCAATGTTCACGGGCGGCAGGCTGCAATTGGCTTTCGAGCAGACGTTGTAAATGACCCAGGCGTTGAGCCTGGCTGAAAATGGCTTTCAGCGGCTTGGCTTCGCGGAGCAGAACGGCGGGTGCTCTGGCCGTAAGAGGGCGAAATGCCATGATCAGACACCTGAAGTAACAGAGCCGCTATGGTAGCAGAAAGCATCACGTGCACCCGACCCATTGCTTTGCGCTCGCTTTACCCATTAAATCAACAAGTAACTTCTGCAGTGAATGGCTTGAAGTTCAGCAAAAAGCCCTTATTTTAAGTGAGCCCCGTTACAACGCAGTGCATGCATCGTGGAATAACGCCACTTTCCTCACCATCGTTTCCGGGTAGAATGCTCGTTCGCATGCGGCCATGAGGGCTGCACGGGCGACTCTCGGGGCCGCCCTCCATCCCTTTAGTGTGGAAGATCCTGCCGATATGTTTGCGCCTTTGTTAAAGAAACTTTTTGGAAGCAAGAACGAGCGTGAAGTCAAACGCATGCTCAAGACGGTGCAATTCGTCAATGCCTTCGAAGAGCAAATGGTGGCCCTTTCGGACGATCAATTGCGTGCCAAGACAGACGAGTTCAAGGCCCGCATCGCCAAAGGGGAAACCCTCGACAAGCTGTTGCCAGAAGCCTTTGCGGTCGCCCGCGAAGCCGGCAAGCGCGTCATGGGTATGCGCCACTTCGATGTCCAGCTGATCGGCGGCATGACCTTGCATGAAGGCATGATCGCGGAAATGCGTACCGGTGAAGGCAAGACCCTGGTGGCGACACTGGGTGTTTACCTCAACGCGCTGTCCGGCAAGGGCGTGCACGTTGTGACCGTGAACGACTACCTGGCCCGCCGTGACGCCAACTGGATGCGTCCGCTCTACGAATTCCTCGGCCTGACGGTCGGCGTGGTCACGCCGTTCCAGCCGCCGGAAGAGAAGCGCCTGGCTTACGCCGCCGACATCACTTACGGCACCAACAACGAATTCGGTTTCGATTACCTGCGCGACAACATGGCGTTCAGCATGGAAGAAAAATTCCAGCGCGAACTCAATTTTGCCGTAATCGACGAAGTCGACTCCATCCTCATCGACGAAGCCCGTACTCCGCTGATCATTTCCGGTCAGGCCGAGGACAGCTCCAAGCTGTACATCGAGATCAACAAACTGATCCCGCGGCTGGAATTGCACATCGAAGAAGTTGAAGGCGAAGTCACCAAGGCCGGCCACTACACCGTTGACGAGAAGACCCGTCAGGTCGAACTCAACGAAGCCGGTCACCAGTTCGTTGAAGAGTCGCTGACCTCCCTCGGCCTGCTGGCTGAAGGCGAAAGCCTGTATTCGGCGCACAACCTGAGCCTGCTGACTCACGTTTACGCCGGTCTGCGTGCGCACAAACTGTTCCACCGCAACGTCGAGTACATCGTGCAGGACGGTCAGGTTGTCCTGGTCGACGAACACACCGGTCGTACCATGCCGGGCCGTCGTTTGTCCGAAGGCCTGCACCAGGCTATCGAAGCCAAGGAAAACCTGAACATTCAGGCCGAAAGCCAGACCCTGGCATCGACCACGTTCCAGAACTACTTCCGTCTGTACAACAAACTGTCCGGCATGACCGGTACGGCTGACACCGAAGCGTTCGAGTTCCATCAGATCTATGGCCTGCAGGTCATGGTCATTCCGCCGAACAAGCCGCTGGCCCGTAAAGACTACAACGACCTGGTGTTCCTGACGGCCGACGAGAAGTACGCGGCCATCGTGGCGGACATCAAGGAAAGCATGGCCGCTGGCCGTCCGGTACTGGTAGGTACGGCGACCATCGAAACCTCCGAGCACATGTCCAGCCTGCTCGTGAAGGAAGGCATCGAACACAAGGTTCTGAACGCCAAGTTCCACGAAAAAGAAGCCGAGATCATTGCCCAGGCCGGTCGCCCAGGCGCACTGACCATCGCCACCAACATGGCCGGTCGTGGTACCGACATCCTGTTGGGCGGTAACTGGGAAGTGGAAGTGGCTTCCCTTGAAGATCCAACGCCAGAGCAGATCGCCCAGATCAAGGCCGACTGGCAGAAGCGTCACCAGCAAGTGCTCGAGTCGGGTGGCTTGCAGGTTATTGCTTCCGAGCGTCACGAATCGCGCCGTATCGACAACCAGCTGCGCGGTCGTGCCGGTCGTCAGGGCGACGCCGGTTCCAGCCGTTTCTACCTGTCGCTGGAAGACAGCCTGATGCGTATCTTTGCCTCTGATCGGGTGAAGAACTTCATGAAGGCCCTGGGCATGCAGCCAGGCGAGGCGATCGAGCACCGCATGGTGACCAACGCCATTGAAAAGGCTCAACGCAAGGTTGAAGGCCGTAACTTCGACATTCGTAAGCAACTGCTCGAGTTCGACGACGTCAACAACGAACAGCGTAAAGTGATTTATCACATGCGTAACACGTTGCTGGCCGCTGACAACATTGGCGAGACCATCGCCGATTTCCGTCAGGACGTACTCAACGCCACTGTCAGCGCACACATTCCACCACAGTCGCTGCCTGAGCAGTGGGACGTGGCCGGTCTGGAAGCGGCGTTGCAGAGCGACTTCGGTGTGGCGCTGCCGATCCAGCAATGGCTCGACGAAGACGATCACCTGTACGAAGAAACCCTGCGCGAGAAGCTGATGCAAGAGCTGATCGCGGCGTACAACGAGAAAGAAGACCAGGCGGGCGCCGAAGCGCTGCGCAGTTTCGAGAAGCAAATCGTTCTGCGCGTGCTGGACGACCTGTGGAAAGACCACCTGTCGACCATGGACCACCTGCGTCACGGCATCCACTTGCGTGGCTATGCCCAGAAGAACCCGAAGCAAGAGTACAAGCGCGAGTCGTTCACGCTGTTCTCCGAGCTGCTGGATTCGATCAAGCGCGACTCTATCCGTGTGCTGTCCCACGTTCAGGTTCGCCGCGAAGACCCGATCGAAGAAGAGCAACGCCTGCGTCAGGAAGCCGAAGCGCTGGCTGCTCGCATGCAGTTCCTGCACGAGGAAGCGCCGGGCCTGGAGCAACCTGAACAGTTGGGTGAAGAGATCGATGTGGCCCTTGCCACCGCTCCGGTTCGCAACGAGCAGAAGCTGGGCCGCAACGAGCTGTGCTACTGCGGTTCGGGCAAGAAGTTCAAGCATTGCCACGGGCAGATCCAGTAAACCCCGTTTCAATCGCTGAAATACCCGCGCCGCGACCGGCTTCAGCCGTCGCGGCGTTTTGCCATTTAACACCGCCGTTCATATGACGGGGATGACTACATTTTTTAAGGAGCGCATTCATGGCTGTTGGTCTTGGTCCTTTGCCAACGTTGCACCCGGTTGCCGGTTTTGAACTCGGTATTGCCTCGGCCGGCATCAAGCGCCCGGGGCGCAAGGATGTTGTGGTCATGCGCTGTGCCGAAGGCTCCACGGTCGCGGGCGTCTTCACGCTGAACGCTTTTTGCGCAGCGCCGGTCATCCTGGCCAAGCAACGTGTGCAAGGCCCGGTGCGTTACCTGTTGACCAACACCGGCAATGCCAACGCCGGTACTGGCGAACCCGGCCTGGCCGCCGCCGAGCGTACTTGCGCCAAACTGGCTGAGTTGACCGGTGTCGACGCCAGCCTGGTGCTGCCGTATTCCACCGGCGTAATCGGCGAGCCGCTGCCGGTCGAGAAAATCGAAGGCGCGCTGCAAGCCGCTCTCGACGACCTGTCGATCCACAACTGGGAAGCGGCCGCCACCGGCATCATGACCACTGACACCCTGCCAAAGGGTGCCAGCCGCCAGTTTGAGCATGACGGTGTGACCATCACCGTGACCGGCATCAGCAAAGGCGCGGGCATGATCCGTCCGAACATGGCGACCATGCTCGGCTACATCGCCACCGACGCCAAAGTGTCCCGTGACGTGCTGCAAAACCTGCTGCTGGACGGTGCCAACAAGTCGTTCAACCGCATCACCATCGATGGCGACACCTCGACCAACGACTGCTGCATGTTGATTGCCACCGGTCAGGCGGCGCTGCCGGAAATCACCCGCGCTGAAGGCGAGTTGTTCGCCAAGTTGAAACAAGCGGTGTTCGAGGTGTGCATGGACGTGGCCCAGGCCATCGTTCGTGACGGCGAAGGCGCGACCAAGTTCGTCACCGTCGAAGTCAACGGCGGCGGCAATCATCAGGAATGCCTGGACGTGGGCTACACCGTGGCCCACTCGCCGCTGATCAAGACGGCCTTGTTCGCTTCCGATCCGAACTGGGGGCGCATCCTGGCAGCCGTTGGCCGTGCCGGCGTACCGAACCTGGACGTGAGCAAGATCGACGTGTTCCTTGGTGAAGTGTGCATTGCCAGCCGTGGCGCACGGGCCGCGACGTACACCGAAGCCCAGGGCGCTGCAGTGATGCAGCAGGAAGAGATCACCATCCGTATCGAGTTGGGTCGCGGCGACTGCAGCGAAACCATCTGGACCACCGACTTGTCCCACGAATACGTGAAAATCAACGCCGAGTACCGTACTTAAGACCGAGTCGCTCCTATCGCGGGCAAGCCCGCTCCCACAGTTTTGTGTCGTTCACAACACACCCTGTAGGAGCAAGGCTTGCCCGCGATGAAGGACGACCAGACACTGAAGATTCCGGTCTGTACCCCTCATCAAAAGGTCCCGAACATGAGCCTCCACCTGATCATCGGCGACAAACTGCTTTCCTCCTGGTCGCTGCGTGGCGCCTTGGCCCTCGACCTGACGGGCGCGGCCTACACCGAAGAACTGATCAAGCTGGGTCAACCAGACACCCGCGCGCGCCTGCTCAAGTATTCGCCCGCCGGCAAGGTCCCGCTGCTGAAAACCGAACACGGTACCATCGCCGATTCCCTGGCCATCGCCGAGTATCTGGCGGAGCAGTTTCCCGAGGCGGGCCTCTGGCCCAAAGACACCGCCGCCCGTGCTCAGGCGCGTTCGGCCTGCGCGCAAATGCACTCCGGGTTCTTTGCCATGCGTGGCAACATGCCATTCGACCTGAGTCACGATGCGCCGCTGTCGCCAACAATTCCTGACGTTGAGGCCGACATCCAGCGCATGCTCGCGCTGTGGGCTGAATGCCGCGCGGTGGCCACCGATACCGGTCCGTTCCTGTTCGGCAGCGCGACGTTGGCCGATGCGATCTTCGCGCCAATTGCTGTACGTCTGCGCACCTATCAGGTGAAGTTGCCGGCAGCGGATGAAGCCTACGTCGAAACGATCTACCAGTGGCCGGCCTTCAAAGCCTGGCAAAAGGCGGGTCTGGAGGAGATAGGGCAGTGAAACGAGTCCATGTAGCTGCCGCGGTTATTCGTGATAACAGCGGCAAGATTCTTATCGCACGCCGTGCCGACACTCAGCATCAGGGTGGCTTGTGGGAGTTTCCCGGTGGCAAGGTCGAGGGTGACGAATCCGTCGAAACCGCGCTGGCCCGTGAGCTTCACGAAGAGCTGGGCATTGTGGTCACCGCTGCGCGCCCCCTGATCAAGGTTCATCACGACTACCCGGACAAGCACGTGTTGCTGGACGTCTGGGAAGTTTCCGCGTTTACCGGCGACCCCCACGGCGCTGAAGGCCAGCCATTGTCCTGGGTGACGCCGCGGGAGCTGGTGGATTATGAGTTTCCCGCGGCCAACCAGCCAATCGTTGCTGCTGCACGGTTACCCGCCGAGTATTTGATTACCCCCGAAGACCTGGAAACCCCGGCATTGCTGCGCGGCATCCAGAAAGCCGTCGCGGGGGGGATCAAGCTGATCCAGCTACGGGCTCCCAACGGCTACGATCCGAAGTACCGCGATCTGGCGGTGGATGCGGCAGGGCTGTGTGCCGGCAAGGCGCAGCTGATGATCAAGGGGCCTTTCGAATGGCTGGGAGACTTCCCGTCCGCCGGATGGCACATCACGGCGGCGCAGTTGCGCAAGTACGCAGCGGCGGGTCGACCGTTACCGGCCTCGCGCTGGTTGGCGGCGTCGTGCCACAACGCTGAAGAGCTGGCGCTGGCCGAGCAGATGGGCGTGGACTTTGTGACCCTGTCGCCGGTGCAGCCAACCCTGACACATCCCGGTGCGGAGCCATTGGGGTGGGAGCAGGCTTCGGTGTTGATCGAAGGGTTCAGTAAGCCGGTGTTCCTGTTGGGCGGTGTTGGCCCGGCAGAGCGGCAACAAGCCTGGGAAGCAGGGGCGCAGGGTGTGGCTGGGATTCGGGCGTTCTGGCCTGAGGCTTGATATTGCGGTGATGCGACTGCCGCCATCGCGAGCAAGCTCGCTCCCACAGGGGATCGCATTTCTACAGGAGGAACTCGGTCAACTGTGGGAGCGAGCTTGCTCGCGATGGCGTCTTTGAATACACCGACTAAACCTGAGGTTTCGCCGCCGCCTGCCAAAGTATCTCGGCAATGCCTTGGCGCTTGGCAATCAGCCGCGCCACCACAAACAGTAAATCCGACAACCGATTGATATACGCCAACCCAACCCCGGCCAACGGTTCAAGCGCATTCAATTGCTGGCAACGCCGCTCCGCACTGCGTGCCAGGCTTCGGCACACATGTGCTTGGGCAATCAGCGCTGAACCACCCGGCAAGATGAAGTTTTCCAGCGGCCCCAACTCTTCATTCCAGCGATCAATTGCCGCTTCCAGGCGTTCGATTTCCGCGGCATCCAGTGCCTGATACACCGGCATAGCCAGTTCGCCGCCGAGGTCGAACAGCCGATGCTGGCAAGGCGCCAACACCTCGATCACCTCGTTCAAACCCGGGTATTGCGCGCTTTGGGCGGCCAAACCGGCCAGCAGCACGCCGACCTGACTGTTCAACGAATCGACTTCGCCAATCGCCTCGATTCGCGGGTGGTCCTTGGGTACCCGGCGACCATCTCCGAGCCCGGTTTCGCCTTTGTCGCCAGTGCGGGTGTAAATCTTCGACAAGCGAAAGCCCATGGGTTACCTCGATAGCTGATTGAGTTCTTGAGAGACGACCGGCGTACCCGACAAGGGCAGGCGCAACGTGAAACAGGTGCCTTGGCCCGGCGTCGACTGCACTTCCATCTGGCCCTTGTGGTTGTTGGTGATGATGAAATAGGAGACCGACAGGCCCAGGCCCGTGCCCTGGCCGATTTCCTTGGTGGTGAAGAACGGCTCGAACGTACGTTTGCGCACGTTCTCGCTCATGCCGATGCCGTTGTCCTCGACCTGGATTTCGGCCCATGGCGGGTTCAGTCGGGTGCGCAGGATGATCCGCCCCGGCTCGCTGTCATCCTCGCGCTGATGAATGGCCTGGGCCGCGTTTTTCAACAGGTTGAGCAGTACTTGTTCCAGCTCGTTGGCCGTACCGGGCACCGGACCCAGCGCCGGATCGAACTGGCGAATGATCGCCTGGCCCTTGAAGTCGAAACCGATCGCCAGATCAAAGTCGTTACCGGCGATGTCCACCGCTTGATCGATCAGTGCCGGCAGGTCGCACGGGGCCATTTGCCGGGTGCTGCGGCGGCTGAAACTGAGCATGTGCGTGACAATTTTCGCCGCACGGGCACCGGCCTGCTGAATGCCATCAAGCAGTTGCGGTACTTCGCGCACTTGCAGGTATTGGTTGACCGTTTCCAGCTCGATACCGATCTGCTCGGCTTGCTCCATGTTCTTCGGCAAGTCCGGCGACAGGCGTCGGCGTATGTTCTGCACGTTGTGCAGGATCGCGCCCAACGGGTTATTGATTTCGTGGGCCATGCCGGCGGCGAGGCCGCCTACGGAAAGCATTTTTTCCGACTGCACCATCATTTCTTCCAGCGACAGACGCTGGGTAATGTCGTCGATGCGGATCACCACGCCACGCCCGGCGCCGCCCATCAGCGGGTAAAAGGTCAGGGCGTAGTGTTTGGGCTCATCATCCTTGAACCACGTTACACGCTCGATCTTGGCCACGGTGTGTTGCTCGACGGTTTGCTTGAGCTGTGGCAGAAACGGTTTCAGCGGTTCGAAGGCGAGGAAGATCGGCTGGTTCAAGGCTTCGTCCAGGCGTGTGCCGGACAAGGCGCTGGCTTCCTGATTCCACTGGGTAACGTAGAGCTGCTCGTCGAGGGCGATGAGTGCCGACGGCATGGAGTCGATGATGCTGTTGAGGTAGTTCTGGAAGCCTGTGAGTTTCTTTTCGATTTTGCTGCGCACCTGGACTTCGAGTTCCAGCTTGCGGTTGGTGTGGCGTGTTTCTTCGGCAAGGCCTTGGGCTTGATCGTATGCAGCCTGGGAGTCGTCCCGGGCACGCTTGAGCTGCTGCTCCCGGGCCTCGATCCGCGAGAGCATGGTGTTGAACGCCTCGGCGAGGCTGCCGATTTCGTCGTGGTTGCCACGGGAGGCGCGCAGCGCGTAGTTCTCTTCGCGGGTGACTTGCCGGGACAGTTCTTCAAGCTCATGGATAGGTCGGGTAATCAGGCGTTTGATCTGCCGTGCGATCACCAGCCACAACAGCACGCTGAAGATCAGAATGCCGAGGCTGGCGGTGAGGGTGCCGGTGTAGAACGCCATCGGCAATTCACTGCTGGCCACCAACAGCAAGTGGCCGGGGTCGGTGCCGGGGCGGGGCAGGGTGATCAATTGATTGCTGCGGAACTCGGTCGCTTGCCAGGCTTCAATGTGCTGGTAGCGCCCCGGCAGGCTCAGTTTGTCGCCGTGCTGCAACTGCGCCAGCCGTTCACCCTTGCCGTCATAAAGGGCTGCCGCACGCAGCGGCGAGTAACTGTCGAGCTCCTTGAGCAGGCGTTCGGCGTTTTGTGGCGACTTCAAGGCGTCGGCCACCAGGCTCGGGTTGGACACCAGTCGGCCAATGGTCTGCAGGGCTTGGGGGGCCATGCTTTCCTGGGAGATGTAATACGACGCGCTGATGAAGGTCAGGTTGGCGACCAACAGGATGGTGATCAACAGCACCAGCAGGGCGGCCAGCAACTTCTGGCCGACGGGGAGGTTTTCGAGGCGCTGGCGCAATGGCATCAGGTTCGTCGCTTGAATGGAACAAGTGGCCAGCGTAGCCGCTGCTCAGTCGCTGGGCAATCCAAGGCTGTGCAGATGGGCAATCAGCCGCTGCTGCAGTTGATTAAGGTGGGGCAGGTTGACCTGGTGTCTCGCCGCAACTTTGCAGGCATAGCCCAGCAGATAGCTGATTTCGGTGCGCCGCTCACTCGCGACGTCCTGGTACATCGAGGAGTAATTGGCCGCCGTGGCATGGATCACTCGCTCGACCTCCTGCTGCAGGTCCTGGGCGGCAGCTGGCTGACCGCAGCACTCCAGCAGTTCGGTCAATTCGACGCAGAGGGTGGCGACTTCGCAGTGATGTTCCTGCAAACCGCCATTGCGACAGTTGTGCAAGACCGTCAGGGGATTGATCGCACAGTTGAGCGCCAGTTTACGCCACAGCCTTCTCAGGATGTCGGTGCTCCACTCATGAGGAATCCCGGCGGCCGTCAAATCGTCCAGCCAGATCGGCGCCACCGGATGGCCGGCATCGCCGAGCCACGTGTAACCGTGGCCGGCAAACACTACACGCCAGTCACCCTCCCGAAAGGCGCCTTCCGTACTCGATGCGCTCACGCAACGGGCTTGCGGCACCTGCGCCGCGACGGCGTCCTGACTGCCAAGGCCGTTTTGCAACAGGATCAGTTCGGCGTCCGGCGTCAGGCGCGACGCCAGTTGCGCGACGGCTTTCTCGGCGTCGTAGGCCTTGCAGGCGACCAGCAAGCGGCTGATCGGCCCCACGCTGTCCGGTGTTTCGCCGGGGATGTCATAAGTGCGGGCTTCGCCGTGTTCGACCAGGGTCAAGCCGCCAGCAGCTTGATAGGCCTGCAAACGCTGTTCACTGCGTACGATCAGCCTGACCGGCAATCCGGCCCGCGCCAGACGCGTGGCCCACAACGTGCCGAGGCTGCCGGCGCCCAATACATGCCAAGGGGTCGACATCAGCTTTTTATCCGGTTTGTGGCAGGCATGTGAGGCTCGCAGTATGGCTTGGAAAAGACCCGTTATAATGAGCCCGATTTTAACCGCAAGCCAAGCGCGCGCCATTGCAATCGAGCGCGCCTTTTTATTGGAGAGATTACATGCCGTCGTTCGACGTGGTATCCGAACTGGACAAACACGAAGTCACCAACGCGGTCGAAAACGCCGTCAAGGAACTCGATCGTCGTTATGACCTGAAGGGCAAGGGTACTTTTGAGTTCAAGGAAAAGGACCTGACCGTCAACCTGACCGCCGAGGCCGACTTCCAGCTCGAAGCGATGATCGAGATCCTCAAGCTCGCGCTGGTCAAACGCAAAATCGACGTGCAGTGCCTTGAAGTCAAGGATGCCTATGCGTCGGGCAAGCTGATGAAGCAGGAAGCGGTCCTCAAGGAAGGCATCGACAAAGAACTGGCGAAGAAGATCGTCGCTCACGTCAAAGACGCCAAGCTCAAGGTTCAGGCCGCCATTCAGGGCGAGCAAGTGCGCATTACCGGCAAGAAACGTGACGATTTGCAGGAAGCCATCGCCGCCCTTCGCGCCAAGACGTTCGACATGCCGCTGCAGTTCAACAACTTCCGCGACTGATCGACCAGGCGGGAACCTCTCGGCGTTTTCGGCGTCCGAGGCCCAAGCAACGGCAGAAATGATTGAGCCTCTGGGGTTTGGTCTTTCTGCCGCTCATTTTTTAGCGTGCCGCAAATCAGGAGAAACAAGATGGATCTGAATGCTGAAGTGGACAACCTGGTCAAGGCTTCCCAAGCCTGGATTCCAATGATCATGGAATACGGCAGCCGCGTGTTGCTGGCCGTCATCACGCTGGCCATCGGTTGGTGGCTGATCAATAAAGTGACGCAAAAACTCGGCGGCTTGCTGGCGTTGCGTAATGCAGATCTTGCGTTGCAAGGGTTTATCAGCAGCCTGGCGAACATCATTCTCAAGGTTTTGCTGATTGTCAGCGTGGCCTCGATGATCGGCGTGGAAACCACTTCGTTCGTCGCCGCAATCGGTGCCGCCGGTCTGGCCATTGGTCTGGCCTTGCAGGGCAGCCTGGCGAACTTCGCTGGCGGCGTGCTGATTCTGTTGTTCCGTCCGTTTCGTATTGGTGACTGGATTGAAGCTCAGGGGGTTGCCGGTACTGTCGACAGCATTCAGATCTTCCATACCGTACTGCGTACCGGCGATAACAAAACCATCATCGTACCTAACGGCAACTTGTCGAACGGCATCATCACCAATACCAATCGTCAACCCACGCGCAAAGTAGTGTTCGATGTGGGTGTCGATTACGAAGCGGACTTGCAGAAGGCACGTGAAGTACTGCTGGAATTGGCCAAAGATCCACGCGTATTGGCAGATCCGGCACCTCAGGCTGTTGTTTCTACCTTGGGTGACAGTTCGATCACTCTTTCGCTTCGCGTCTGGGTAAAGACTGCGGATTATTGGGACGTGATGTTTATGTTCAACGAACAGTCCCGTGATCGTTTGAAAACTGCTGGTATTGATATCCCTTTCCCACAGAGGGTTATTCGCGTGGTTCAGGAATCTGCTGCGCAGTGATTGATTTTCAAGTCAGTGCCTGACTCTTCGGTCAGGCAAGTTTTGCATGATTTTTGATCGTTTAAACGCGCAGTTGACACCAACGAAAAAGGCCCATCCGAAGATGGGCCTTTTTTTGATTACCGCAAACTAACTTTCTGCAATTACAGAATGTTGAGTGGGTAGTCGGTGATCAGGCGGAACTCAGAGATATCGCCTTCGCCTTCGTCAGCATTGGCGGAGTGCCATGCTTGACGGATGCGGAACGACAGATCTTTGGCTGGGCCGGTTTGAATGACGTACTTAACTTCCACGTTGGTTTCGTGGTGTTTGCCGTCTGCACCGTACAGACCAGCGTAAGGGCTGCCTGCTGGAGTGTTGGTACCGTCGATGTCCCAACCTTTAACGTAACGGGTCATGAAGCTCAGACCAGGTACGCCGTATTCGGCCATTTTCAGGTCGTAACGGGCTTGTACCGACTTCTCGCCTGGGGCGTTGAAGTCAGAGTACTGGATGGAGTTGGCGAGGAAGATCGAGTCGCCACCGCGGTTGTTTTTACCCACACCGATGTAGTCGAACGGGGTATCGCCGTTCACTTTCTGGAAGCCCAGGGTCAGGGTGTGTGCTTTCAGGAACGAGTAAGCAGCGGCCAGCGAGTAGGCGTTGTTGCTGATTTCGCCTGCTTTAGCGTTACCGGTGTCCTTGGTGTTGTAGTAGTTACCGTCGAAGTTAATCGAGTTGTCGCCGCCCAGTGCGAGGGTGTAGTTCGCGTTGGCGTAGTACTGGTTCCAGACGTCTTCGAGCTTGGCACCGTAGAGCGAGAAGCTCAGGTCCGGGGTAACGCCGTACTTGCCACCGAAGTAGTCGATGGAGTTGGCTTGCACGCCGGCGTAGGTAGCCCACAGGGAACCGTCACGAGCGTTCTTGTCCTGGCTGGTCGCCGAGTAGAAGTGACCGGCTTCGAGGTCGAGGTCTGTAACTTCGCTGCTCTGCAGTTGGATACCGCTGGCAGTTTGGTGAAGAATGCGGGAGCCGCCTACAGCGAACACCGGAGAGGTGCTTGGCTGCATGTCGCCGACTTTCAGCTCGGTCTTGGAGATGCGGAACTTGGCGGCAGCGCCGGCCTTGCCCTGGCTGTTGTTGACTTCGCCATCAGAGTCCACGGACATGTTGCCGGAACCAGAATACTTGTCGGAACCGTCCAGCTTAATGGCCAGTTGGCCCCAAGCTTCAACGCCAACACCGATCAGACCTTGGGTGTAGCCAGAGCTGTACATGCCCTGAATGCCCTGGGTCCAGTCTTTGTCATCGACTGCGCCGTCTTTCTTGTTACGGTTGTAGTAGTAGTTGCGAACCAGCAAGTCGAGCTTGCTGTCTTCAACAAAACCTTTGGCTTCTGCCTGGTCGCTTACGAAAGGTGCGGCTACTGCCAACTGAGTACTGGCTGCTGCTGCAACTGCCAGTGCGATCATGCTCCACTTCATCACGCGCATCGTGATTTGCTCCTTTGGTTTTAGAAGAGTACTGCCGTCCCACCTGATTTATTATCTGGGCGGCTCTTTCTTTTTGTGTCGGCGCAAACTTATATCACGCCGACCATGTTGGCGATACTTGCGTATCTAACCTTTCAGCTTCTTTACGACCGTGTCGCAAACAGCTTGGTAGATGTCGCAAATTTACAGCCTCAATGCAAGCGGGCCGGCAACTTTAACGTTGTTTTCCAGGGCTTGAACATCGGTAAAAAGAGTCCTTGGTGAAACGTTTGAATCTCCATCGGGCAACCCTGCCGCTGTTTTTATTTGCCTTGAACCTTCCACTTCCAGCAGAGGCATCCAAGGCGATGTGGGTGTGAATGCAACAAGCGTGCACAAATCAGACATTTGTTGCGATTTTTTTCTGATGGCCCGCCTAACGCTGTAAAAACCTCATAAAACCGGGCGTTTCAAGCACGTTTTGTTCGGCTTGACGCCACTGATTACATCGTGCTTCAACATTTGGGTCGCCGCCGTGACAACCAAAAATGTTACCGGTTCACCCCGCTAGTGAGTAAATGGCGGATGCTGACGCAATCAGCGTAGACGAGCTGTGCGGTTTTGGTGCAAAAAATTTTAATTGCTGTACTGAATTCATACAGTGCTGTCATTTGGCCGAATCGAACGCATCGTTGTTAATCAAGTATTTCGGCGTTTTGGCTCGGGTCGTGGGTTCTGTAATGGTGCGTTTGGGCAATAAGTGACTCATGGCGGGGCGCGTGCCGGGTCGTGAAGCAAGCGCCGTTCACAGGTATGCTGCCGTCCTGTCGCTTGGCGCACCGTCCCTCGGGAGGGGCGCTAAGCTGAAATTGAGAACCCGGCGGGAGTGCGCACAGTGTTCGCTTTAGATCCACGGCTCCAACAAGACACGTTACCGATCGGGGATTTCCCGCTTTGCCGGTTACTGTTGTCTAACGATTCGAATTACCCCTGGTTCATCCTGGTGCCTCGTCGCGACGATATCAGCGAGATATTTCAGTTGGATGGCGCCGATCAGCAACAGTTGTGGCAGGAGACGACCGCATTGGCGGAAACCCTCAAGGATTCGTTCGACGCCGACAAGTTGAATGTCGCGGCTTTGGGTAATGTCGTCAGTCAGTTGCACATGCATGTGATTGTGCGCAAGCAGGACGACGCCGCCTGGCCGGCTCCGGTCTGGGGCAAGCTGCCCGCCAAACCCTACAACGCAGATCAGATCGCCGCGATTCGCGAGCGGCTGCGTTTGGTATTAACCGAAGACTTTACGTTTCTGGAGGGTTGAATCATGAGCCTGGAAGAACGCGTTACCGATCTGGAGAGCCAATTGGCCTTTCAGGATGACACCATCCAGGCATTGAGCGATGTGCTGGCGACCCAGCAGCGCGCGGTTGAGCGCCTTCAGTTGCAAATGGCAGCACTGCTCAAGCGGCAGGAAGAAATGGCTGGCCAGTTCGAAACCTTTGAAGAAGAAGCGCCACCACCGCATTACTAAAATGCGTGCAATAAAAAACCGCGAACAGCCAGCCTGGCTGTTCGCGGTTTTTTTTAGCCTTGGATCAGCGGCGCGGCAGTGCGGCGATCACATCTTCGGCTTGCAGGCCTTTGTCGCGGTTCATGACAGAGAACTCCACGCGCTGGCCTTCGACCAGAACACGGTGACCTTCACCGCGAATGGCCCGGAAATGCACGAAAATATCATCGCCGGAGTCGCGGGAAATAAAGCCGAAGCCTTTGGAGGTGTTGAACCATTTTACGGTGCCGGTATCGCGGTTGCTCATGTCATAGCTTGGCGAGGCGGCGGCCGGTGAAGATTTGTAGAAGCTGACACCCAGGTGCAGTAAAACGCCGGCCAGGGCAGCCACCAGGCTGAACAGAACGGCAGGCTGGCCGGCGATGACAGGCATCGGCGCGAGCAGCGTCAGGATTTGCAGGAAGACAGCCAGCACCAGCAGAGCGCTGACCAGGTTTTGCAGTTGGTGACGCGGGCCTTTGTTCCAGTAAGGGATGACAGGAGCAAGGGTGAGGTTCAACAGGCCGAAAAAGGCCAGGTACAGTGCATCGGGTTGTTGCAGGTAAGGTACCGCTTCAGATCGCAGGCTAGGGATGAAGGACAGCAGCAGGGCTGCTGCGCCCGTTAGCAAGTGGACGATTTTCAACATTTTGATTAACTCACGTTAAGACGGATCACAAGGAAGAGCTGATTGAGTACGGTTCGCTTCAGAACAATAAGAGGCGTTGGGCACGTTCCCGCTATCAGCCTATGCGCAGCCCCCGGAAAATAGGCGGCAGCGACACACGGTCTATTTAACAGCAAAGCCTGCAGCTACTCAAATCAGGCAGTCAGGCGGTGCTGTGGGGGGGGCGATTTGTCCTGGGTCAGTGCGTCATTCGGGGCGGCGGGATGTCGGCAGGTTTGTTATGCGCGGCTTTCTTCTATTAAGGAAGAGGTCGGAGTGCTCACCGCCGATCTGCTGACCCCGCGTATGCAGGTGCATGAGAAAACCGCCTGGATGTTACGGTCCTTGCTGGATCAGTAATCTCGCCAGTACGCGAATGATGCCGTTGAGGTGTCGTTCGCGTTTTGTCCTTCTACTTCTTCAAGTCTCTTTTGTGCGGGTTAAAACTCGTCTGGGCATGTAGGAAAACGGCCGGCCTAGGACGGTCTCCATGATCCCCCTTCAACTGTTGGCTTATCCTACGTCGAGGGTCATAAAGTCATCTGGATATACCTTTGCGCCTGCGCTTTTATAAGGCAACAGAACGTGCTCTTACAGAAAGCAAGGATGGCAAAGGAGTGTCAACGATATGGATTACGAAGACAGGTTTGGCGAAGGGAGGCTCGGCCCTGCCCGGGATATAAGGGTTGATCCGTTCGTCAGTGAATTTGATATGGGGCTGGCCCGGCCGTTGTCCCGTTCGGTGCGCTTGAATGGTTTTGCGACCTGCTTGCGGCTTGAACAGGTCTATTGGGATATTTTGGGCGATATGGCCAAGGTCAATTGCTGTTCGGTCAGCGCGCTGTTGTCCCATGTGGACCGCGAAGTGCATTTGCGTCACGGCGGGGTCAGGAACTTCACCGGGCTGGTGCGGGTTGTCTGCGTCGTGCGCAGCTTGAAGGAAGGGGGCTGCATTGCGGCGCCTTAGCCGCAGCGACGTAGAGGGTTGAGTGTCAGTCTGTGCAGTCTTACGGCTGCACAGGCTGCATTTAATGGATATAATCCCGCTCTTTGCCGCAAAACCCAGCGTGTGCGGTAGCAATCTGATCGCCGAGACAACCCCCATGCCGATGTACGACTATCAATGTGCTTCCTGTGGTCATCAGTTGGAAGCCATTCAAAAGATCAGCGCAGCACCGCTGGTCGACTGCCCTGCCTGCCAGGCGCCAGAGCTTAAAAAGATGCTGTCCATGCCAGGTTTCCGCCTCAGCGGCACCGGCTGGTACGAAACCGATTTCAAGACCGGCTCGAAGAAGAACCTGGCCGGCGGCGACAAAGCTGACTAGGGTCTAGGGCCTGAGTTGAACCACACGCGTGAGCTCTTGCATCATCCGCAGCCTGATGTGCAGGACTCCAACCGAATTTCGAATTACGAGAAGTGAAACCACTACCATGATGCGCAGCCATTATTGCGGCCAACTGAACGAAAGCCTGGACGGCCAGGAAATTACCCTTTGCGGATGGGTCCACCGTCGCCGTGACCACGGTGGGGTGATTTTCCTCGATATCCGTGATCGTGATGGTCTGGCCCAGGTAGTGTTCGACCCGGACCGCGCTGAATCCTTCGCCGCCGCCGATCGCGTGCGCAGCGAGTACGTCGTGAAAATCACCGGCAAGGTTCGCCTGCGCCCGGCTGGTGCGACCAACGCCAACATGGCGTCGGGCATGATCGAAGTCCTCGGCTACGAACTGGAAGTGCTGAACGAGTCGGAAACCCCGCCGTTCCCGCTGAACGAGTTCTCCGATGTCGGCGAAGAAACCCGCCTGCGCTATCGCTTCCTTGACCTGCGTCGCCCGGAAATGGCCGAGAAGCTGCGTTTGCGTTCGCGCATGACCACCAGCATCCGTCGCTTCCTCGACGAGAACGGCTTCCTCGACGTCGAGACGCCGATCCTGACCCGCGCGACCCCTGAAGGTGCTCGCGACTACCTGGTGCCGAGCCGTACTCACGCCGGTTCGTTCTTCGCCTTGCCGCAATCGCCACAGCTGTTCAAGCAACTGCTGATGGTGGCTGGCTTCGACCGTTACTACCAGATCGCCAAGTGCTTCCGCGACGAAGACCTGCGTGCCGACCGTCAGCCTGAGTTCACCCAGATCGACATCGAGACCAGCTTCCTCGATGAAAACGAGATCATGGGCATCACCGAAAAAATGATCCGCAACCTGTTCAAGGAAGTGCTGGACCTGGAATTCGGCGACTTCCCGCACATGACCTTCGCAGAAGCCATGCGTCGTTACGGTTCTGACAAGCCAGACCTGCGTAACCCGCTGGAACTGGTTGACGTTGAAGATCAACTGAAAGAAGTCGACTTCAAGGTGTTCAGCGGCCCGGCCAACGACCCGAAATGCCGCATTGCCGCGTTGCGCGTTCCAGGCGCTGCGAGCATGCCGCGCAAGCAGATCGACGACTACACCAAGTTCGTCGGCATCTACGGTGCCAAGGGCCTGGCGTACATCAAGGTCAACGAGCGCGCCAAAGGCGTCGAAGGCCTGCAATCGCCAATCGTGAAGAACATCCCTGAAGCCAACCTCAATGTGATCCTGGATCGCGTTGGCGCGGTTGACGGCGACATCGTGTTCTTCGGTGCTGACAAAGCCAAGATCGTCAGCGAGGCCCTGGGCGCGCTGCGGATCAAGGTAGGTAACGACCTGGAGCTGCTGACCTGCAAGTGGGCGCCAATGTGGGTCGTCGACTTCCCGATGTTCGAAGAAAACGACGACGGCAGCTTCACTGCCTTGCACCACCCGTTCACCGCGCCGAAGTGCACCCCGGAAGAACTGGAAGCCAACCCGGCGACCGCTCTGTCCCGTGCCTACGACATGGTGCTGAACGGCACTGAGCTGGGTGGCGGTTCGATCCGTATCCACCGCAAGGAAATGCAGCAGACCGTATTCCGCCTGCTGGGCATCAACGAAGCGGAACAGGAAGAGAAGTTCGGCTTCCTGCTCGACGCCCTGAAGTACGGCGCACCGCCGCACGGTGGCCTGGCCTTCGGTCTGGATCGTCTGGTGATGCTGATGACCGGCGCCCAGTCGATCCGTGAAGTGATCGCCTTCCCGAAAACCCAGAGCGCGGCAGACGTCATGACTCAGGCACCGGGTCAGGTTGATGCCAAGGCACTGCGCGAATTGCACATTCGCCTGCGCGAAACGCCAAAGGCTGAGTAAGGCTGACCGCAAAGGCGCATCCTTGCCGGATGCGCCTTTTCTTTAGGTCGAGATTTTTTTTGTTGCTGGCCGACAATCTGTGGCGGGCAATGTTTCAAAGAGAATTCGGAGCGAGTTATGGCGGGTCATTCCAAGTGGGCGAACATCAAGCACCGCAAAGAACGTCAGGATGCCAAGAAGGGCAAGATTTTCACCAAGTGGATTCGTGAACTGACCGTTGCTGCCCGTCAGGGCGGTGGTGACCCGGGTTCCAACCCGCGTTTGCGTCTGGCGCTGGACAAGGCCCTTGGCGCGAACATGAGCCGCGATATCATCGATCGCGCGGTCGCACGCGGTGCCGGTGCTGCCGACACCGACGACATGGTCGAGCTGACCTACGAAGGCTACGGCCCGGGTGGCGTGGCGGTGATGGTCGAGTGCATGACCGACAACCGTAATCGCACCGCTGCCGCTGTTCGCCACGCTTTCAGTAAATGTGGTGGCAACCTCGGCACCGACGGTTCCGTGGCCTATCTGTTCGAGCGCAAAGGGCAGATTTCCTTCGCCCCAGGCGTTGACGAAGATGCCTTGATGGAAGCGGCCATGGAAGCCGATGCCGATGACGTGGTTACCCATGAAGACGGCTCCATCGATGTATTCACTTCGTTTGCCGGTTTCTATTCCGTGCGTAATGCGCTGGAAGCGGCCGGTTTCAAAGGTGAAGACGCAGAAATCGTGATGCTGCCCACTACCAGCGCCGAGCTGGACCTGGAAGGCGCCGAGAAGGTGCTCAAGCTGATCGACATGCTTGAAGACCTGGATGACGTGCAGAACGTCTACTCCAACGCGGACATTCCGGAGTCGGTGGCTGCACAGCTGGGTTAAGGGCGACTAGGATTTAATGTGGGAGCTGGCTTGCCTGCGATGGCATCACCTCGGTGTATCAGACAGACCGAGGTGATGCCATCGCAGGCAAGCCAGCTCCCACAATTGTTATTCGCTGAATTGAATATCGTGCTTTCACTGAACCCGCAGGCGTTATGACTTTAATCCTTGGTATCGACCCCGGTTCGCGCATCACCGGTTATGGCGTGGTACGCGATACCGGCCGTGGCTGCGTTTATGTGGCATCGGGTTGCATTCGAACCGGCTCTGGCGAATTGCACGAGCGTCTGCAAATCGTCTATCGGGGCGTGCGGGAAGTCATTCAGACCTATGGTCCTGTGACCATGGGTATCGAAAAGGTCTTTATGGCACGCAACGCAGACTCCGCGCTGAAGCTGGGTCAGGCCCGGGGTGCGGCGATTGTGGCGGGTGCCGAAGAAAACCTGGAAATAGCCGAGTACACCGCAACCCAGGTCAAACAAGCCGTGACCGGCACCGGTGCGGCGAATAAAGAACAAGTGCAGATGATGGTCATGCACATGCTGAAACTGACCAGCAAGCCGCAAATCGATGCGTCGGATGCCCTGGCCATCGCCATTTGCCATGCGCATACCCGGTCCAGTCTGTTACCCCATGGCCTTGGCGCGGCACGCAGTCGTGGCGGGCGCTTGCGTCTCTGATAGCATCAGCAATCATTTTTTGCGGAATGAGGTTTTTCGTGTCTGTGTCGTCGACGCGACCCCTCGCTCTGTCGGTCGCCAGGCATTGATCTGGCCAACGCTCAAGGATCTGAAACGTG
This sequence comes from Pseudomonas sp. C9, assembly GCF_002000165.1. Classification (NCBI taxonomy): domain Bacteria; kingdom Pseudomonadati; phylum Pseudomonadota; class Gammaproteobacteria; order Pseudomonadales; family Pseudomonadaceae; genus Pseudomonas; species Pseudomonas sp. C9. Next base: position 3,956,595 of record NZ_MPAK01000001.1, read on the forward strand.
ATTGGACGCTTGCGCGGCACACTGGCTGAAAAACAGCCGCCGCACCTGATTCTGGATGTAAACGGTCTGGGGTATGAGTTGGAGGTGCCCATGACCACGTTGTATCGCTTGCCGTCGGTCGGTGAACCGCTGACCTTGCACACCCACTTGGTCGTACGCGAAGACGCGCAGTTACTCTATGGTTTCGCCAGCAAGCGAGAGCGAGACTTTTTTCGCGAGTTGATCCGTCTCAATGGTGTCGGGCCAAAATTGGCGCTGGCGTTGATGTCGAGTCTGGAAGTCGATGAGCTGGTCCGTTGCGTGCAGTCCCAGGACACCTCGGCGCTAACCAAGGTGCCGGGCGTGGGCAAGAAGACTGCCGAACGCTTGCTGGTGGAACTCAAGGATCGCTTCAAGGCGTGGGAAACCGTACCGGCGATGTTCGCGCTGGTGCCAAACCAACCGGGCGGGCCGGACGCGTCAGCTCCAGTGGCTACCGCCGAAAACGACGCGGTCAGCGCGCTGATTTCCCTGGGCTACAAGCCTCAGGAAGCCAGCAAGGCGATTTCTGCGATCAAGGAGAAAGGCTTGAGCAGTGAAGACATGATTCGTCGTGCCCTGAAGGGAATGATTTAAGTGATTGAAGCCGATCGTCTGATTGCCGCCACCCCCGGTCCTCGTGACCGCGAGGAAGTCCAGGACCGGGCGATTCGTCCTGTCAGCCTGGCCGAATACATCGGCCAGCCGACTGTTCGCGAGCAAATGGAGTTGTTCATCCAGGCCGCGCGTGGGCGTAACGAGTCTCTGGACCACACGCTGATTTTCGGTCCGCCCGGTTTGGGCAAGACCACGCTGGCGAACATCATCGCCCAGGAAATGGGCGTGTCGATCAAGAGCACGTCAGGGCCGGTCCTCGAGCGTCCGGGTGATCTGGCCGCGTTGTTGACCAATCTTGAACCCCATGACGTGCTGTTCATCGACGAGATCCATCGCCTGTCGCCGATTGTCGAAGAAGTGCTGTACCCGGCCATGGAGGATTTTCAGCTCGACATCATGATCGGCGAAGGCCCGGCCGCGCGTTCGATCAAGCTTGATTTGCCGCCGTTCACCCTGGTGGGCGCAACAACGCGTGCCGGTATGCTGACCAACCCGCTGCGCGATCGCTTCGGCATCGTCCAGCGCCTGGAGTTCTACAGCACCGCGGACCTGGCAACGATTGTCAGCCGTTCGGCGAACATACTGGGCTTGCCGCTGGACCCGGAGGGTGCGTTTGAAATCGCCCGGCGTGCTCGCGGTACGCCACGTATTGCCAATCGCCTGCTGCGCCGGGTGCGCGATTTCGCCGAAGTTCGCGCCAAGGGGCACATTACCAAGCCGATCGCTGATCTCGCATTGAATCTGCTGGATGTCGACGAGCGTGGCTTCGATCATCAGGACCGGCGCCTGCTGCTGACCATGATCGAGAAGTTCGACGGTGGGCCGGTCGGGGTGGATAGCCTGGCCGCCGCCATCAGCGAAGAACGCCACACCATCGAAGATGTGCTGGAGCCGTACTTGATCCAGCAGGGCTACATCATGCGCACCCCTCGGGGGCGAGTTGTCACCCGGCATGCGTATTTGCACTTCGGTTTAAATATTCCGTCACGATTGGGTGAAATGCCCGTGGTAGACGAGTTCCTGGATGCCGTTGACGATTAATATCCTTTGCGCGCTGATATATTCGGCTTTTGTGCGGTCCCAGGACCGTACTTTTGCCGCAAAGCCGCAGATCAATGAAAAACAGTTGCCTGGCCGGATTGGCAACCTGAGGAGTAAGCACTAGAGTATGCGCGCGCAAAACGGGCTTGAGCCGTTCGTACATCGTTGTCGCGTTTATTACGAGGACACCGATGCGGGCGGCATCGTGTATTACGTCAATTACCTCAAGTTTATGGAACGGGCTCGAACCGAGCGGCTCCGGGATCTGGGCTTTGCCCAATCGGCGCTGGCAGGGGAGGACCTGTTGTTTGTCGTGCATTCCAGCGAAGCGCGTTACCACGCGCCGGCGCGACTGGACGACGAGCTTCTGGTAAGCGCTGAAGTAATCGAATTGAACCGTGTCAGCCTGCGCTTCAAGCAGCAGGTCAGGCGGGCTACGGATAATGTGCTGCTCTGCGAAGGGCAGTTTTTGGTGGCCTGTGTGCGCACTGAAAGTTTGAAACCCCGGGCCATTCCCGAAGCTCTACGAGCGGCCTTTGCCGACGTGAGCGGCGCGGGTACACACTCAAAGCAGGAGATAAAGCGTGGAAGCTAACGTCGTCGACCATTCCTCCATGTGGAGCCTGGTCAGCAATGCCAGTATCGTGGTGCAACTGGTAATGCTGATCCTGGTAGCCGCATCGGTCACCTCATGGATCATGATCTTTCAGCGCAGCAATCTGCTGCGCGCCGGTCGACGTGCCCTGGAGAGCTTTGAAGAGCGCTTCTGGTCGGGTATCGACCTGTCCAAACTCTACCGTCAGGCCGGCAGCAACCCTGATCCGGATTCAGGCGTCGAGCAGATCTTCCGGGCCGGCTTCAAGGAATTCTCCCGTCTGCGCCAGCAGCCAGGTGTCGATCCGGAAGCGGTCATGGAAGGCGTGGCCCGTGCCATGCGCGTTGCCATTTCCCGCGAAGAAGAGAAGCTCGAGCAGAGCCTGCCGTTCCTCGCCACCGTAGGTTCCGTCAGCCCGTACATCGGTCTGTTTGGTACGGTCTGGGGCATCATGAACTCCTTCCGTGGTCTGGCCACTGCCCAACAAGCGACCCTGGCCACTGTGGCGCCAGGTATTGCCGAGGCACTGATTGCAACTGCGATCGGCTTGTTCGCCGCCATCCCGGCCGTTATCGCTTACAACCGTTTTGCTGCTCGCAGTGAAACCCTGCTGGGCCGTTACTACACCTTCGCCGATGAATTCCAGGCGATCCTGCACCGCAAAGTGCACACCAGCGAAGAATAAGCAGGTAATTTCCAATGGCTTTAATCGCTCGAGCTCGCAAAAAGCGCAAGCCGGTTGCCGAGATGAACGTGGTGCCTTACATCGACGTGATGTTGGTGCTGCTGGTCATCTTCATGGTGACCGCGCCGATGCTCAATCAGGGCGTGAAAGTTGATCTGCCCAAGGTTTCCAGCGAAGCCTTGCCGCAGGACAACAACACCCAGGTCCTGACCATTTCGATCAAGGCTGACAAGACCTACTACTGGAACCTTGGCAGCGAAGTCGACACCGAAAAGCAGCAGGACAAGGCCATGACCTTGCCGCAGATGACTGACGCGGTGACCAAGATCATTCGTGCCGGCACTGAAGGCGGCAAGCGCACTCAGGTGTTCATCCGCGGCGACAAGACCGTCGACTACGGTTCGGTCATGGGCGCCATGGGCGGGTTGCAGAAAGCCGGGGTCGGTAATGTTGGCTTGATTACCGAGGCGCCCTGATGCAGCAACAACGAGAGCCAACAGCCTCGGAAAGCTACTTCTGGCCTAGTGTCTGGGCGATTGGCTTGCACGTGCTGGTGTTCGGCATGCTGTTTGTCAGCTTTGCCTTCACGCCTGAGTTGCCGCCGGCCAAGCCAATTGTCCAGGCGACGCTGTACCAGCTGAAATCGAAAAGTCGGGCGACCACCCAGACCAATCAGAAGATTGCGGGTGAGGCGCAGAAATCTGCTGCGCGCCAGACCGAAGTCGAACAGTTGGAACAGAAGAAGGTCGAGCAGGAAGCGGTGAAGGCTGCGGAACAAAAGAAAGAAGAGGCGGCTCAAAAGGCCGAGGAAGCCAAGAAGGCTGACGAGTCGAAGAAAGCGGATGAGGCGAAAAAGGCTGATGAAGCCAAGAAAGCCGATGAAGCGAAGAAGACCGCCGAAGCCAAAAAGGCCGAAGAGAAACAATTGGCTGATATAGCCAAGAAGAAAGCCGAAGAAGAAGCCAAGAAAGCCGCTGAAGAAGAGGCCAAGAAAGAGGCCGCTGAAGAAGCGAAGAAGAAAATCGTCGAAGACGCGAAGAAGAAAGCCGCCGAAGACGCCAAGAAGAAAGCTGAAGCTGAAGAGGCGAAGAAGAAAGTCGCCGAAGATGCGAAGAAGAAAGCTGCTGCCGATGCTGCGAAGAAGAAATCGCAGGATGCAGCACGTAAATCCGCCGAAGACAAAAAGGCTCAAGCCCTGGCAGATTTGCTTTCCGACACGCCGCAGCGCCAGCAGGCCTTGGCGGATGAACAGGGTGATGAAGTCGCCGGCAGTTTCGATGATTTGATTCGTCTTCGTGCGGCGGAAGGCTGGGCTCGTCCACCTTCGGCACGCAAAGGTATGACAGTCGTGCTGCAAATCGGCATGTTGCCGGATGGTACGGTGACTTCGGCCAGCGTGGCCAAGTCCAGTGGTGACGGTCCGTTTGATGCGTCTGCTGTAGCGGCAGTGAAGAATATTGGACGTTTGACAGAAATGCAGGGAATGAAGCCGAGCGATTTTGCTCCGTATCGTTCATTCAAGATGACATTCACGCCTGAGGATTTAGCCCCGTGAGAAACCTTCTACGAGGAATGCTTGTCGCTATCTGCTGTCTGGCAGGGATGGCGATGGCGGATGAGAAAAACATTCTGGTCACCAGCGGCAGTGATCGGGCTACCCCGATTGCAGTCGTGCCGTTCGCTTTCCAGGGCGGCGCTGTGCTGCCAGACGACATGGCCGAAATCATCGGTAACGACCTGCGCAACTCGGGTTACTACTCGCCGATTCCAAAGCAGAACATGATCAGCTTGCCGAGCCAGGCCAGCGAAATCATTTTCCGTGACTGGAAGGCGGTGGGTGCCCAATACATCATGGTCGGCAGTATCGTTCCAGCGGGCGGTCGCCTGCAGGTTCAATACGCACTGTTCAACGTTGCCACCGAGCAGCAAGTACTGACCGGCAGCGTGTCGGGCAGTACAGATCAGCTGCGCGACATGGCGCACTACATCTCCGACCAGTCGTTTGAAAAACTCACCGGTATCAAAGGTGCGTTCTCGACTCGCCTGCTGTACGTGACGGCCGAGCGTTTCTCCGAGAAGAACACTCGTTACACGCTGCAACGTTCGGACTATGACGGTGCCCGTGCCGTGACCCTGCTGCAATCGCGCGAGCCAATCCTGTCGCCGCGTTTTGCGCCGGATGGCAAGCGCATCGCCTATGTGTCGTTCGAGCAGAAGCGTCCGCGCATCTTCATGCAGAACATCGACACCGGTCGCCGCGAGCAGATCACCAACTTCGAAGGCCTGAATGGCGCGCCAGCCTGGTCGCCGGACGGCAATCGCCTGGCGTTCGTGCTGTCCAAAGACGGCAACCCGGACATCTATGTGATGAACCTGGGTTCGCGTCAGATCTCTCGTGTCACCAACGGTCCCGGCATCAACACCGAACCGTTCTGGGGTAAGGATGGCTCGACCATCTACTTCACCTCCGACCGTGGCGGCAAGCCGCAGATCTACAAAACCAGCGTCGGTGGTGGCGGTGCGGAGCGTGTGACCTTCGTGGGTAACTACAACGCCAACCCTAAACTGTCGGCTGATGAAAAGACCCTGGTGATGATCCACCGCCAGGATGGTTTCACCAATTTCAAGGTGGCGGCCCAGGATTTGCAGCGAGGTAGTGTAAAGATCCTCACTGATAGCACTCTGGACGAGTCGCCTACTGTTGCGCCCAACGGCACCATGGTAATCTACGCCACCCGCCAGCAGGGCCGGGGAGTCTTGATGCTCGTGTCCATTAATGGACGCGTAAGGCTCCCGCTTCCTACCGCTCAAGGCGAAGTCAGAGAACCTTCCTGGTCCCCTTACCTGAACTGACGCGGCGCTACACGTTGTACTTAACACATTGGGGTTCATTAGGAGTTTCACGATGGAAATGCTGAAGTTTGGTAAATTTGCTGCGCTGGCTCTGGCCATGGCTGTAGCTGTAGGTTGCTCGTCCAAAGGCGGCGACAACGCCGGTGAAGGCGCAGTAGATCCAAACGCTGGTTATGGCGCAAACACTGGTGCCGTTGACGGTTCCCTGAGCGAAGAAGCTGCTCTGCGCGCTATCACCACTTTCTACTTCGAATACGACAGCTCGGACCTGAAGCCAGAAGCCATGCGCGCTCTGGACGTTCACGCCAAAGACCTGAAAGCAAACGGCGCTCGCGTTGTTCTGGAAGGCAACACCGACGAACGTGGTACTCGTGAGTACAACATGGCACTGGGCGAGCGTCGTGCGAAAGCCGTTCAACGCTACCTGGTACTGCAAGGTGTTTCCCCAGCTCAGCTGGAACTGGTTTCCTACGGCGAAGAGCGTCCAGTTGCTACCGGCAACGACGAGCAGTCCTGGGCTCAAAACCGTCGCGTCGAACTGCGTAAGTAATTCGTCATGCGAACGTGCCGTCGTGCTGTAACTGTCTTGGCTCTCAGTCTCGCACCGCTTGCGGTGTGGGCTGCGGTTCCTGTGGTCGATAACAACTCCGGTTATAACAATAGCGGGAGCAGTTATCCGCCTGCAGGTTACGGTACGAACGGCGCCTATGCCGGGGGAGGGGTTTCGGCCCCTGTCTCGGCACAGGGCGAGCTGTTCAACCAACTGCAACAAATGCAGCAACAGATCGAGCGCCAGCAAGGCGCGATTGAAGTTCTGCAAAATGATGTAGCGCGCATGAAGCAAGAGAACCTGGAGCGATATCAGGATCTTGATCGGCGCATTGGAACCGGTGCTGCACCTGCCGCGACTCCTGAGAATTCTTCCTCCAGTGGTGATTTGAACGCCCCTGGTGCTGCCGTCGGCGCAAGTGCTGGAGCCGCTGCCGCTCAAGCACCTGCCGCGGGTAGCGAACCGGCTGATCCGGCGAAGGAAAAGCTGTATTACGACGCAGCCTTCGACCTGATCAAAGCCAAGGATTTCGACAAGGCCAGCCAGGCTTTTGCCGCATTCCTGCGCAAATACCCGAACAGCCAATACGCGGGCAATGCCCAGTACTGGTTGGGCGAAGTGAACCTGGCCAAAGGCGATCTGCAAGGTGCAGGTCAAGCGTTTGCCAAGGTTTCACAGTTGTACCCAAAGCACGCCAAAGTGCCTGATTCGTTGTACAAGCTGGCTGATGTAGAACGCCGCCTCGGTCACACCGACAAGGTCAAAGGCATTCTGCAGCAGGTTGTGTCGCAGTATCCGGGCACTTCCGCCGCTCAGCTGGCCCAGCGTGATCTGCAAAAAATGTAAGGGCTGCTTGACCCGTTTCGAAGAAACCCGCGCTTGTCGCGGGTTTTTTCGTTAGAATTCACGCCCTTTTTATGAAACACGCTTTTTGGGATCTGCGCGGTGGCGGGGTTCCTTGAAGTGCCTGACGGAGGCGGACAGCCTGTTTAGCTGTTATGCCCGTGGCGACTATGCAAGACACATTGAGAATCACCGAAGTTTTTTACTCGTTGCAGGGTGAAACGCGGACTGCCGGGCTGCCCACTGTATTTGTGCGCCTGACCGGTTGCCCATTGCGTTGCCAATACTGCGACAGCGCCTATGCCTTCACGGGTGGAACCATCCGCCCGCTCGACGATATCCTCGAGCAAGTGGCCGGTTTTCGCCCGCGTTATGTGTGTGTCACCGGTGGTGAGCCACTGGCACAACCTAACGCCATCCCATTGCTCAAGCAGTTGTGCGACGCCGGTTACGAAGTGTCACTGGAAACCAGTGGTGCACTCGACATCTCGGCAGTAGATTCTCGGGTCAGTCGCGTTGTCGACCTGAAAACCCCGGGTTCGAAGGAAGCACACCGCAACCGCTACGAGAATATCGAGCTGCTTACACCCAACGACCAAGTGAAGTTTGTCATCTGCTCGCGGGAAGACTACGACTGGGCTGTGTCCAAGCTGATCCAGTACGGTCTTGATCGGCGCGCCGGTGAAGTCCTGTTTTCGCCAAGCCACCATGACCTGAATGCTCGGGACCTGGCGGACTGGGTCGTGGCGGACAACCTGCCAGTGCGTTTGCAATTGCAGCTGCATAAATATCTTTGGAATGACGAGCCGGGGCGCTGAAATGACTGAACAATCGAACACTGCTGAAAAACGTGCGGTCATCCTGCTGTCCGGTGGCCTGGACTCGGCGACAGTCGTGGCCATGGCTCGCGCCGAAGGTTACAGCTGCTACACCATGAGCTTCGATTATGGTCAGCGGTCTCATGCGGAGTTGCATGCCGCCGCACGCGTCGCCCGAGACTTGGGTGTGGTCGAGCACAAGGTGATCGGTCTGAACCTGAACGGCATTGGCGGCTCGGCACTGACCGACAGCAGCATCGACATACCGGAAGAGCTCGGCGAAGGTATTCCGGTGACCTACGTACCGGCACGCAACACGGTGTTTCTGTCGCTGGCGTTGGGCTGGGCGGAAGTGCTGGGTGCGCGTGACATCTTTATTGGTGTCAATGCGGTGGATTACTCCGGTTACCCTGACTGCCGTCCCGAGTTCATCGAGTCGTTCGAGCGCATGGCCAATCTGGCGACCAAGGCCGGTGTAGAGGGTAATGGCTTCCGCATTCAGGCGCCGCTGCAGAACCTGAGCAAGGCGCAGATCGTTGAGGCTGGCGTGAAGCTTGGCGTCAATTACGGGCTGACCGTTTCCTGCTATCAGGCCGACGATAACGGCCGTGCGTGCGGAAAATGCGACAGCTGCCGATTGCGTGCAGAAGGCTTCGCAGCGGCCGGAATCAGCGACCCAACACCTTATTTTTGATTTATTTCAAATTAGGTGTTGAATAGTCCTTAAAAATCAGTATTATACGCGCCACCACACAGCGGGTCGTTAGCTCAGTTGGTAGAGCAGTTGGCTTTTAACCAATTGGTCGTAGGTTCGAATCCCACACGACCCACCATTTTTGTAGCAGTTTTAAAAGTCTGGAAGGCCCACGCAAGTGAGGATTTCCGGATTTTTTTTTGCCTGCGATAAAGCAAGGACGAGCGAAACTGCGCGCACTGCGCAGTGGCGATGGATGAGTCCTTCAGCGAACTCTTGGTTAGGTTAGTGTTTCGTTCTGGCGGTGACCTGACTGCGTTGATACTCGATTTGCGGGCCACACGAGTCATTGACGAGGGCATCCTCAAAGACACCCTGTCTGACCCTGTCGCAGGCGCTGGAGCGCCTTCCAGGGCCTATATGTCTTTCGCTACCCCTTTGAACAACCCCTTCAGCTGTTGATTGCCCGCATCCACGAGATGGTTGTCATCAAAATACAAAGGAACGCCGTCCTTGGACCCCATGCAGTGTCCTTCCGGGCAAAGGTATGGGGCCGGGTCCACTACCGTCACGTTGCAACGCTTCGCAACTGCTTCAATTACGGCGATAGCGTTCCTGTTGCGCTGCTCATACTCATACAGCGGGATCGAAATGTCTGATGCCTGCTGGAATATCCGCCGATGCAGATTCAAGCCTTTGTAGACGCTGAAGGGCATTTCCGGAATCGGCTTCACGATATAAACCGGATGATTTTTCGCGATCGAGCAGACGACGTCGGAGTATTGCTCCGTGTAGGTCTCGACAAATGATGAAGCATCCAAGTGCTTCTGTTCAGGGAAGGAAATACGGTAGCTGTTGTTTCTGCTTGGGTCTGAATACAGTGCTGCCCTGCTGAATAGCACCACAGGGATGCCCTGGTACGACCTTTTCAATACTTCCAGTTTTTCATGATTGAACGCTTGGCATTGGCTTTCCAGCTCTTTGTCTCGCATTGCGAAGTTTTGCAGGGGAGGGCAGCCGCCGCGAGCCCAGGACAATGCGGCCTGCTTGTTCTCCATCTGGACAGCCGCAGCCGTAGATTGAGCATGACTGTCGCCAAATAGGATGACCGACACTTCACCCGTCCCGAGTTTGCAATCGGCGGCGGCAAAGTTGTTGGGGTAGCACTCCTGCGGGTACAGCTTGCTGGTGTATTCGGGCTGCCCCAAGTCGACAAATGCAAACCGCACGGCCGGGTAGTTCTTCACTACCGAAGACGTTATGGCTGACAAGGCAACCACCCCCACTGCGTATGACGCGAATTTGAGGATCGTTGCTGGCGCAGACGTAATCTTCTTCACCTTCGACTCAATCAGGTAGAACGACAGCGCACCCAGCACGAACGAAAGAACAATCGCCCCCACAATGTGCGGCACGCTCGTCAGCAAGCCACAGCTATAGAGAAACACCACCAACGGCCAATGCCACAGATAAACGGAGTAAGAGATTTTTCCGGTGAATTGCAGAGCCTTGTGGTTGCTGAAAACTGATTGAGTATTCCCGTAGATCACCAGCGCTGTGCCTAAGACCGGGAGCGCCGCAAGATACCCAGGCCAGAGATCCTGCTCAGAAAAGCAGAACACACTGGCCAGAATTGCCAGTAACCCGAGTCCCTCGCAAACCGTGCTGTTGCGCTTGCCGAGTTGAAGGGGGAACAGAAATACCAGTCCCCCCGCGATCAGCTCCCAGGCACGGGTCGGCAGCATGTAGAACGCAAAAACGGGATTGGCCTTCGTCACAAGGATGGACGCGCCAAAGGACATCAAGGCCAGTATCACCAGTGCATAGGTGGTCTTGCGGGCACCGAAGCATTTGTACAGCGCCATGAGCAGCACGGGGTAGAGCATGTAGAACTGCCACTCAACTGACAGCGACCAGGTATGCAGCAGCCAGTTCTCGTGCAGCGGGGCATCGAAATAGCTCCCGCCTTTGGCAAACATGAAATTAGAGCTGAAGAGCAAGCTGCTTTTGATCGTTCTGATGGTGTCCCGGTAGTCGTCAAGGGGTAGAAACGCGAAGCCGAACACCAATAGCGCAACGCACAGAGCCAATAGTGCCGGAACAATTCGGCGTGCTCTTGATGCGTAGAACCCGAGGAGCGAGAAATTTTGTTTTTGAAGGCCGGTAAAGATGATTCCGGTCATCAGGAAGCCGGATATGACGAAAAAGACGTCAACCCCCGCAAACCCCCCGCCGAACCCTTCGATCTCGAAGTGGAAAAGCACTACGGATATGACGGCAAGTGCTCGTAACGCATTGATATTTTTGTGAAATTGCATTTTATTCCCGCTATCACATCCCTATTGGCAGGGGGCATTGTAGTGGCCGTGTTTACTGATTTGTACATTCTCACTACAAATCTATTTGCCTGTGAGCATGGGTGTAGAGCACGCGGGGTGGTGCAGGTCAGAATCATCTTTTGCATCCGCGGGATATTCTGTAGCCTTGCGCATCTTCAACGCTGTCCGTGCCTGTTGAATACTCACTTTCCCGGCGGTACCCAGTAGGGTCCGGAGCCGGGTGTATACTCGACTTTCGCGCAAATGCGCCTGCAGGTCTTGCGAACATGACGCAGATTTCCGAACGCCTTTTGGTCCAGGCTCACCTCGATGCCAAGCAGCCCAAACCGCTGACTGCCGAGGAAGAGGCCTATTACCGTGCCGCCATCGCCGCCGAGCTCAAGGCTCAGAACGCGGTGCTGGTTGCCCACTTCTATTGCGATCCGGTCATTCAGGCATTGGCTGAAGAAACCGGTGGATGCGTCTCCGACTCGTTGGAGATGGCCCGCTTCGGCGCCGCACATCCGGCCAAAACCGTGGTGGTCGCCGGTGTGAAGTTCATGGGTGAAACCGCGAAAATCCTCACTCCTGAAAAACGTGTGCTGATGCCCACCCTCGAAGCGACGTGTTCGCTGGACCTGGGTTGCCCGGTGGACGAGTTTTCGGCGTTCTGTGATCAGCACCCGGAACGCACCGTCGTGGTGTACGCCAATACCTCGGCGGCAGTCAAAGCCCGGGCGGATTGGGTGGTGACCTCCAGTTGCGCACTGGAAATCGTCGAAAGCCTGATGGACAACGGCGAGACCATTATCTGGGGCCCGGACAAACACCTGGGCACCTACATTCAGCGCCAGACCGGTGCAGACATGCTGCTGTGGGACGGTGCTTGCATCGTTCACGAGGAGTTCAAGTCCAAGCAGCTTGAAGACATGAAGGCGCTGTACCCCGAAGCCGCGATTCTGGTGCACCCGGAGTCCCCGACCTCGGTGATCGAACTGGCGGATGCCGTCGGTTCTACCAGCCAGTTGATCGCGGCGGCGCAGAGCCTGCCAAACAAGACTTTGATCGTCGCCACCGACCGCGGCATTTTCTACAAGATGCAGCAGCTGTGCCCGGACAAGGTCTTCATCGAAGCGCCAACGGCCGGTAACGGCGCAGCCTGCCGCAGTTGCGCACACTGCCCGTGGATGGCAATGAACACGCTTGAGCGCCTGCTGAAGAGCTTGAAAGAGGGGGCGAATGAGATCTTTGTCGATCCTGCGCTGATTCCGCAGGCGATTCGCCCGTTAAAGCGCATGCTCGACTTCACTCAGGCTGCGCGAATGAAGCTGGCGGGTAACGCCTGATTCGCTGACCGCTAAAAAAAACGCCCCGATTTGGTCGGGGCGTTTTTGCATCTGGTGGTCTACTTGGTTTTTTTCGGAATCTGTACGAGCTGAGTGTTGGAGTACATGTCATGCCAGCTGCGTTTCTGCTTGTCGAACAGCGACCAGTAAAAACCCAGCCCCAGACATAGCCAGGACGCTATCGACACTACAAACCGCAACAGCGCCTGCCACAGGCTGATGGACGAGCCGTCGACGTTCTGTACGCGGATGCACCACACCTGCATGCCCAGTGTCTGGCCAGACCAGGTCCAGAACTTGGCGAAAAAGCCGAACAGTACAAACAGCAACACCGTCGAGAGCAATGGATCGCCGTCCAGCGCGCCGGCTTCGGTCAGGGTGCGCATTTTTTCTTCGCCAAGGATGGCCATCTGGATCATCTTGTAAATGCCGCTGGTGACGATCAGCAGGGCGGTACACAACAGAAAGTCATAGAACATCGCTGCCATGCGACGACCCAGGGGGGCGGTGGGGAAGTCGCCCTGGGGGTTGAGCAGGTGTTTCGACATGGCAGCCTCTGGGCAGAAAAAAGAAGCCATTTTACGGATTTACGCGCACAAAAAAGCCCCTGATGTCAGCATCAGGGGCTTTTTCGTTACAGAAGATTAACCTTCTGCTTGAACCTCGTCAGCCTGCATGCCTTTCTGGCCTTGCACGGCAACGAAAGTCACTTTCTGGCCTTCTTTCAGGCTCTTGAAGCCGTTGCCCTGGATGGCGCGGAAATGTACGAACAGATCCGGACCGCTTTCAGGAGTGATAAAACCAAAACCTTTCTCGTCGTTAAACCACTTGACGGTACCGCTCTGACGTTGGGACATTTCTTATTTCCTTTGACGCAAAAATTAATGACAGTCTCCTTCTCGTGAAAGAGTACTGGGGCTGGTTGCAGGAGAGTAAGAAGACGTCGAACGGGATGTAGCTAACTTGTAGGCTACTGCCCAGGTCACGATTCCAAGCGACCCATGCAAACACAGTGGACAAACTCTACGCCAACTACGGGAGAAAAAACAAGCCCCGTTGGAGGCCCGGTTTTGCTCAGGTTGAGCGCACTAGTCGATCCACTAAAGCCTTCTTATTCTATGTCGCTGCTCAATTGTTTTAGAACGTTATAAGCAGCGTTCATAAGCGAAGCTTATTGGTAATGACATGCACTATTTTATGGCGGTTGCGTTACACATTAGTGCACTGTTAACGCAATCGCGTTACTTATAGAAACAGTCAATCAGCCGCGATAGTAGCGTTGTGCAACAAATGGCATTTTGCTTACAAGCAAAGGCACCTTTTTCCCACGGACAATCGCCCATACGGGTGTGTCGATGGCGATGTAGGCGCTGTCGAGGTAACCCATGGCCAAAGGACCTGCCAGGGTCGGGCCAAAACCGCCGCTGCATACGGCGCCGATGATGTCGCCAGCCTCGTTGACGATTTCCGCACCCTCACGCACAGGCGTGCGTTCCTGAGGCAGCAGGCCTACGCGCTTGCGGCTGACGCCACCTTGTTGTTGCGCGAATACGGTTTCAGCGCCAGGGAAGCCGCCGGCCCGCGCACCATCGGCACGACGCGGCTTGGAGATGGCCCACAGCAGGCTCGCTTCGATCGGGGTGGTCTCGGTGTTCATGTCGTGGCCGTAGAGGCACAGGCCGGCTTCCAGGCGCAGCGAGTCGCGCGCACCCAGGCCGATGGCGGCGACTTCTGGTTCGGCCAGGAGGGCGCGTGCCAGGGCTTCGGCATTGGCGGCCGGTACGGAGATTTCGAAGCCGTCTTCACCGGTGTAGCCCGAACGGCTGACGAAGCAGTCCACGCCCAGCAATTTCACGCGGGTGAACTGCATGAAGGTCATCTTCGCCACTTCAGGGGCCAGGCGCGCAAGCACGGTGACTGCGGCCGGACCTTGCAGGGCCAGCAAGGCGCGTTCTTCGAACAGAGGCTCAATGGTGCATTGCTCGCCAATGTGCTTGCGCAGGTGCGCCAGGTCCTGATCCTTGCAGGCTGCGTTGACCACCAGGAACAATTCGTCGTTACCGAGGTTGGCGACCATCAGGTCGTCGAGAATGCCACCGGTTTCATTGGTGAACATCGCGTAGCGCTGCATGCCCACCGGCAGGTCGATGATGTCCACCGGCACCAGGGTTTCCAGGGCCTTGGCGGCATTGGCGCCGGTCAGGCGGATCTGGCCCATGTGCGAGACATCGAACAGCCCGGCTTGATCGCGGGTGTGCTGGTGTTCTTTCATTACGCCAAGCGGGTATTGCACTGGCATGTCATAGCCGGCGAACGGCACCATGCGCGCGCCGAGTTCGATGTGCAGGGCGTGCAGCGGGGTTTTCAGCAATTGTTCGGTGGACATATTCAGCTCCTGAAAAAGTGTGCCAATGCGCGTGAGCATCAGCACTCGATAATGTTGACCGCCAAACCGCCACGGGCGGTTTCCTTGTATTTGCTTTTCATGTCGGCGCCAGTCTGGCGCATGGTGCGGATGACCTTGTCGAGGGAGACGAAGTGCTGACCGTCCCCACGCAGCGCCATGCGCACCGCATTGATGGCCTTCACCGAGCCCATGGCATTGCGCTCGATGCAAGGCACTTGCACCAGCCCGCCAATCGGGTCGCAAGTCAGGCCCAGGTTGTGTTCCATGCCGATTTCCGCCGCGTTTTCCACTTGCTGCACGGTCCCGCCAAGGACCTCGCACAAGGCGCCGGCGGCCATGGAACAGGCCACGCCGACCTCGCCCTGGCAACCGACTTCGGCGCCAGAGATCGAGGCGTTTTCTTTGTAGAGAATACCGATGGCCGCCGCGGTCAGCAGAAAGCGCACGACCCCGTCTTCATTGGCCCCCGGGATAAAGCGCATGTAGTAATGCAAAACCGCTGGAATGATCCCGGCTGCACCGTTAGTAGGCGCGGTGACGACGCGTCCGCCATTGGCGTTTTCTTCGTTGACCGCCAAGGCGTACAGGTTGACCCAGTCCAGCACCGACAGCGGATCGCGCAATGACGATTCCGGGTTCTTGCACAATTGTCGATGCAGGGCGGCGGCGCGGCGCTTGACCTTCAAGCCGCCGGGCAGAATGCCTTCGTTGCGGCAACCGGCGTCGACGCAGTCTTGCATCACTTGCCAGATTTTCAACAGGCCGGCGCGGGTTTCCGCTTCCGGGCGCCAGGCGCTTTCGTTGGTCAGCATCACCTGGCTGATGGACAGGCCGTAGGTGGTGCAATGACTGAGCAAGTCCTTGGCACTTTTGAACGGGAAGGTCAGCGGCGTGGCGTCTTCGACGATGCGGTCGGCGCCGGCGGCGTCTTCATCGACCACAAAACCACCACCGACCGAGTAGTACTCGCGGCTGCGGATCTGTAGGCCCGCCGCGTCGAACGCGCGAAAGATCATGCCGTTGGGGTGATAGGCCAACGGTTTGCGAATCATCGCCAGGTGTTCTTTCTCGTTGAACGCAATGCTGTGTTCGCCGAGCAGGTTCAAGCACCCGCTACCGCGAATTTCTTGCAAGCGCGCAGCAACGGTTTCGGTGTCCACGGTGTCCGGGTGTTCGCCTTCGAGGCCGAGCAACACAGCCTTGTCGCTGCCGTGGCCCTTGCCGGTGGCACCGAGCGAACCGTAGAGCTCGATTTTGACGCAGGTGGTTGCAGCCAGCAGTCCTTCACGGCGCAAACCTTCGGCGAAGCGTGCGGCGGCGCGCATCGGACCGACGGTGTGGGAGCTGGAGGGGCCGATGCCAATCTTGAACAGGTCGAACACGCTTAACGACATGGTTGTTCTCCGGTTTCTTGTTATAGGTATGGGCGAAATCTAAGGCTTGCCACAGAACCCTGTGGGAGCGGGCTTGCTCGCGAAAGCGGTGAGTCAGTCACCATGAATGTTTACTGACCCACCGCTTTCGCGAGCAAGCCCGCTCCCACAAGGGTTTTGTGGTGTTCTTGAAAGTGGGGCGGATCAACCGCCCCACACTGCTTTAAGCGTAGCTTTCGATCGACGGGCAGGCGCACACCAGGTTGCGATCGCCGAAGACGTTGTCGACGCGACCGACCGGTGGCCAGTATTTGCCTTCGATCAGCGAGGCAACTGGATACACCGCTTGCTCACGGCTGTACGGGTGGGTCCACTCGCCAACGATCTCTGCTGCGGTGTGCGGAGCGTTTTTCAGTGGGTTGTCGTCCTTGTCCAGCGTGCCGTTTTCCACAGCGCGGATTTCTTCGCGGATGCGGATCATGGCGTCGCAGAAACGGTCCAGTTCTTCCTTGGATTCGCTTTCGGTCGGCTCGATCATCAGCGTGCCAGCCACCGGGAACGACATGGTCGGCGCGTGGAAGCCGAAGTCGATCAGGCGCTTGGCGACGTCATCGACACTGATGCCGCTGCTGTCTTTCAACGGACGCAGGTCGAGGATGCATTCGTGCGCCACCAGGCCGTTGCTGCCGGTGTACAGCACTGGGTAGTGCTCTTCCAGGCGACGGGAGATGTAGTTGGCATTGAGGATCGCCAGCTGCGAAGCGCGCTTGAGGCCCGCACCGCCCATCATCGAAATGTACATCCAGGTGATCGGCAGAATGCTCGCGCTGCCGAACGGTGCTGCGCAGACTGCGCCTTCCTTGCGTTCCATCTGGGCGTGACCCGGCAGGAACGGGGTCAGGTGCGATTTCACGCCGATCGGGCCGACACCCGGGCCGCCACCGCCGTGCGGAATGCAGAAGGTCTTGTGCAGGTTCAGGTGCGACACGTCGCCGCCGAACTTGCCCGGTGCGCACAGGCCGACCATCGCGTTCATGTTGGCGCCGTCGATGTACACCTGGCCGCCGTTGTCATGAATGATGCCGCAGATCTCGCGGATGCCTTCTTCGAACACGCCGTGGGTCGACGGGTAGGTAATCATCAGCGCAGCGAGGTGTTCGCGGTGCTCGATGGCCTTGGCGCGCAGGTCTTCGATGTCGACGTTGCCGCGAGCATCGCAAGCGGTGACGACGACGCGCATGCCAGCCATGTTAGCGGTGGCCGGGTTGGTGCCGTGGGCGGACGACGGGATCAGGCAGATGTCGCGACGGTCTTCGCCACGGCTCTGGTGATAGGCGCGAATCGCCAGCAGGCCGGCGTATTCACCTTGCGAACCGGCGTTCGGTTGCAGCGAGATCGAGTCGTAGCCAGTCGCGGCGCACAGCATCGCTTCCAGTTCGTCGGTCAGTTGCTGGTAGCCGGCGCTTTGTTCGGCCGGGGCGAACGGGTGCAGGGCACCGAATTCAGCCCAGGTCACCGGGATCATTTCGCTGGCGGCGTTGAGTTTCATGGTGCACGAACCCAGCGGGATCATGGTGCGGTCCAGTGCCAAGTCTTTGTCGGCCAGCTTGCGCAGGTAGCGCATCAGCTCGGTTTCCGAGTGGTAGCGGTTGAACACTGGGTGGCTGAGGATCGGCGATTGGCGCACCAGCGACGCAGGAATGGTGCTCTGCACTACGGCTGCGAGGGCGGCGAAGTCCGGCAGGGTCTTGCCGTCGGCGAAAATACTCCACAGGGTTTCGATGTCAGCCTGGGTGGTGGTTTCGTCGACCGACAGGCCCACACGCTGAGCATCGACCACGCGCAGGTTGATGCGCTGGGCGCGCGCCTGATCGTGCAGCTTGGCGGTATTGGCGCCGGTGTTCAGGGTCAGGGTGTCGAAGAAGCTGGCTTGTTCAACGGTCAGGCCCAGTGCGCTCAAGCCTTTGGCCAGAATCGCCGTCAGGTGATGCACGCGATTGGCGATCTGGGTCAGGCCTTTCGGGCCGTGGTACACGGCGTACATGCTGGCGATGTTGGCCAGCAGCACTTGCGCGGTGCAGATGTTCGAAGTGGCTTTCTCGCGACGGATGTGTTGCTCGCGGGTTTGCATGGCCAGGCGCAGGGCCGGCTTGCCGAAACGGTCCACGGAAACACCGACCAGACGGCCCGGCATGTCACGCTTGAACGCATCTTTGGTGGAAAAGTACGCCGCGTGCGGGCCGCCGAAGCCCAGCGGTACGCCGAAGCGTTGGGCGCTGCCGATGGCCACGTCGGCACCGAATTCGCCTGGTGCGGTCAGCACGGTCAGGGCCAGCAGGTCGGCCGCTACGGCGACCAGTGCGTTGGCCGCGTGGAAACGTTCGGTCAGCGCGCGGTAATCGAACACGTCACCGTTGCTGGCCGGGTATTGCAGCAGCGCGCCGAAGAACGGCGTCACGTCGGTCAGTTCGAGTTCGTCGCCGACGACAACCTCGATGCCCAACGGCTCGGCACGGGTGCGCAGCACGTCGAGGGTTTGCGGGTGGCAATGCACGGAAGCGAAGAATTGGTGGCTGCCCTTGTTCTTGCTCAGGCGTTTGCAGAAGGTCATGGCTTCGGCAGCGGCGGTGGCTTCGTCAAGCAGGGAAGCGTTGGCAATCGGCAGGCCGGTCAGGTCGCTGATCAGGGTCTGGAAGTTCAGCAGCGCTTCGAGACGGCCCTGGGAGATTTCTGGCTGGTACGGGGTGTAGGCGGTGTACCAGGCCGGGTTTTCCAGCAGGTTGCGCAGGATCGGCGATGGCGTGTGGGTGCCGTAGTAGCCCTGGCCGATGTAAGTCTTGAACAGCTGGTTTTTACCGGCGATGGCTTTGATCGACGCCAGGGCATCGGCTTCGCTCAGGCCGTCTTCCAGGCCCAGGACGCTGGTGCCTTTGATGCTGTCGGGAATGACGCTGGCGCTCAGGGCTTCCAGGGAGTCGAAACCGAGGCTGTTGAGCATGGCTTGCTCGTCACCGGCGCGAGGGCCGATATGGCGGGCGATGAATTCGTTGGCGGTGGTCAGATTCACTTGGGTCATGTCAGCGCTCCTCAGGCTTCGGCGTTGGCTTTGATCAGGCGGTCGTAGGCATCCTGATCGAGCAATTGGGCGACCGCCGAGGCGTCGCTTGGCTGGAAGCGGAAGAACCAGCCTTCGCCCAGCGGATCTTCGTTGACCAGTTCAGGGCTGCTGTCCAGCGCCGGGTTCACTTCCAGCACCTCGCCGTCCAGTGGCATGTACACGCCGCTGGCGGCTTTTACCGATTCCACGGTGGCGGCTTCGGCGCCTTTGTCATAGGACTGCAGCTCAGGCAGTTGTACAAAAACCACGTCGCCCAAGGCGTTCTGTGCGAAAGCGGTGATGCCGACAGTAACGCTGCCGTCAGCTTCGGTGCGCAGCCATTCGTGGTCTTCAGTAAAACGCAACTCGCTCATGTGAACTCCTAAGGGGGGGCAGACTCGTCTGGTGGACGCTATTGAATGCTTGGGCAAAGCCCTGATTATGAGGACCACATTGCAAGAACACGGCCAATGTTGGTTTAGCCGTTATTTATCAATGACTTATGACGTTTTGCAGATTGGTTGAATTCACCGCGTGTAGCGAAATCGATACGGTCGGAGACGGGGGAGAAAGCCGAGGTGGATCAAAGCCTTGCACAGCCGTGATCGGGGAGGAGTGTAGCGATATCGTTCCGCTGTAGCGCTTTCAGTACAGATGGAGGTCGTTTTTGAACATGGACCCTGTAGGAGCCGAGCTTGCTCGCGATGGCGGTACTTCAGTCGAAATCAAAGGTGACTGAAGTACCGCCATCGCGAGCAAGCTCGGCTCCTACAGGGGGCTGTGGTGTTTGGGGGATTGTGATCCCGCCACAAGCTCAGGGCTTGTTGGGTATGCCGTACTTGCGCAACCGATGGGCAATCGCCGTGTGGGAAGTTTGCAGGCGGCTGGCCAGTTGGCGGGTCGAGGGGTAGCTGATATAGAGTTTTTCCAACAGGGTTTTTTCAAACGATTCCATGGCCTGTTCCAGGCTGTCGACTTCGCTGTCGTTCTGGCGCGCCACCGAGGTGCCGGCGATGTCGAGGTCGCCGATGTCGACCAGCGTGCTTTCGCAAATCGCCGCGGCACGGAAGATCACGTTCTGCAATTGCCGCACGTTGCCCGGCCAGCGATTGCCCAGCAACGCCGGGTAGGTGCCCGGTGCCAGGCGACAGACCGGGCGCTGGATTTGTGCACAGGCCTGCTGCATGAAATAGCGGGCGAGCAACAGAATGTCCTGGCCGCGTTCGCGCAGCGGCGGGACTTCAACGTTGAGCACATTGAGGCGATAGAACAGGTCTTCGCGAAAGCTGCCCTCGCTGACCATTTTTTCCAGGTCGCGGTGGGTGGCGCTGAGAATCCGCACATTGACCTTCACCTCGCGATCACCGCCAACGCGGCGAAAGCTGCCGTCATTGAGAAAACGCAGCAGTTTGGCCTGCAAGTACGGCGACATCTCGCCGATTTCATCCAGAAACACCGTGCCCTGGTTGGCCAGTTCCATCAGCCCCGGTTTGCCGCCCCGTTGCGCACCCGTGAAGGCGCCGGGGGCATAGCCGAACAGTTCGCTTTCGGCGAGGTTTTCTGGCAATGCCGCGCAGTTGAGCGCGAGGAATGGCGAACTGTGCCGAGCGCTGCTGGCGTGGCAGGCCCGTGCCACCAGTTCTTTGCCGGTGCCGGTTTCGCCCTGGATCAGCAGCGGCGCATCGAGGGCCGCGACCCGTTGTGCGCGCGCCTTGAGGGTGCGGATGACGGGTGACTCGCCCAGCAGCGCATCGAACCCTTCGGCATGGTCATGGTGCAGCGCCGAGAGGCGTTCGCCGATGCGGTTGGGTTGATACAAGGTCAACAGGGCGCCCGCGTCGGTGATCGGCGTGGCGTCCAGCAGCAATGTCTGACCGTCGACGGTGATTTCCCGCAGCGGCAGGCGAAAGCCATGCTCAAGCAGGGCGTCGAGCAGTGCCGGGTCGGCAAACAGGTCGGCGATGCTTTCGCCCGCCGGTTCACGACCGTACAACGCGATCAAGGCCGGGTTGGCCAGCAACACTTTGCCGGCACTGTCCAGCGCCAGGACCGGGTCGGTCATGGCCGCGAGCAAGGCATCGAGTTGCAGGTGTCGGCGCTGTCCGGGAAGAATGTCGACCACCGTCACCGCTTGCACACCACGCACGCTGAATAGCGCATCGCGCAGCTCTTCGAGAACTTGCGGGCTCAGGGTCGGGGCGTCGATGTAAACGTTGGGCGGCACCATCTCCACCGCATCCAGATTGAGGTTGCGCCCACCGAGCAGGGCCAGAACTTCCTGGGTAATACCGACGCGGTCGATGAAGCTGACGTGGATACGCATGGGGCGGTTCAGTGTTCTGAAGTGCGGAGGGTGGCAAGTATGCCTTGGCGCAGGGGATAAGGTGAAATTCGGTGCAGGATTTGCGGGCAACACAGAACCCCTGTGGGCGCGAGCAGGCTCGCTCCCACAGGGGACAGTGGATTACTCGAAGTCTTTGATATCTACCGGGTCGCCGGATTTCATGTCCAACTGCTTGCGTATGTCTTCAAACATCAAGTCGTAATGTTTGTGTACCGAGCCGATCTGGCTATGGGTCTTTGGAATGCCGTACTTCTCGGCGATCGCTGTCACGTTTCTGGCGAAGTTGTAAGCCTCCTCCTTGGGCAGAAAGAAGGTCTCTTTCATGTCCTTCCCTTGCATGCTGCCATGCAGGGTGAACTGAATTCCTTTCACCCCTTTATCATTTTTGCTGACTTCATAGTCGAGCTTCACGTCGTAGCTGACATCGTCCTTGGTCAACGCGTGTCGCTCGATGTGTAAATGACCTGGCTCAAACAGTGCCATAGACGTTTCTCCCTACAAGTAAGTAATGCCAGGTTTCGCCGTGCTGATGCGCGTACCTGCCTTGCCCTGGACGATCGCTTCGATGTCCGAGAGTGAACCGATCACCGCGACCTTTCCAGTATGGCGTGCGAATTCACAGGCTGCCTGCACCTTGGGCCCCATGGAGCCGGCGGCGAAGCCAAGTTTTTCCATTTCATCCGGGTGAGCCTGGCCGATGGCTTTCTGGGTCGGCTTTCCGTAGTCGATGAACGCGGCGCTGACGTCGGTGGCGATCACCAGAATATCGGCTTCAAGCTGTTCGGCCAGCAGCGCCGAGCACAGGTCTTTATCGATCACCGCTTCGACACCTTCCAGTACGCCGGGTGAGGTGTACATGGTCGGGATGCCGCCACCGCCGGCGCAGATCACGATGCTGCCTTTTTCCAGCAGCCACTTGATCGGGCGGATCTCGAAAATGCGTTTTGGTTTGGGGCTGGCCACCACGCGACGGAATTTGTCGCCGTCCGGGGCAATCGCCCAGCCTTTTTCGGCGGCGAGTTTTTCCGCTTCGGCCTTGGCATATACCGGGCCGATCGGCTTGGTAGGGTTTTGAAAGGCCGGGTCTTTGGGGTCGACTTCAACCTGGGTGAGCAGGGTGGCGAAGGGCACTTCGAAGTCCAGCAGGTTGCCCAGTTCCTGTTCGATGATGTAGCCGATCATGCCTTCGGTTTCGGCACCGAGCACGTCCAGCGGGTAGGGGGAAACCGAGGTGTAGGCCGCGGCTTGCAGCGACAACAGGCCGACCTGCGGACCATTGCCGTGGGCGATTACCAGTTGGTTACCGGCATGGACCTTGGCAATTTGTTCGGTGGCGATCCGGATGTTGGCGCGCTGATTGTCCGCGGTCATGGGTTCACCACGGCGGAGCAGGGCGTTACCGCCCAAAGCGACGACGATACGCATAATGGCAATCCTTCCAGAAAAACAGTGAGATGCGGTCATTGTGGGAGCCTGGCTTGCCAGCGATGCAGACGCCTCGGTGAATCAGTTACAACGAGGTGATGCCATCGTCGGAACGCCGCCCGGGGCAAGCCCGGCTCCCACAAAAGTCAGCTCCCACATTGACTGAGTCCAGTCAGTGGGAGCCGGGTGCGCCGTTAAAGGTCAGCCAAAGTCGACACCAGAATCGCCTTGATGGTGTGCATGCGGTTTTCCGCTTGCTCGAAGGCGATGCAGGCCGGCGACTCGAACACGTCATCAGTCACTTCGATGCCGTTCTTCAGGTTTGGGTACTGCTCGGCAATCTGCTTGCCGATTTTGGTATCACTGTTGTGGAAGGCCGGCAGGCAGTGCATGAACTTGGTGCGCGGGTTGCCGGTGGCTTTCATCAGTTCGGCGTTGACCTGGTACGGCAGCAGTTGCTGGATACGCTCGGCCCAGGCTTCAACGGGTTCGCCCATCGACACCCAGACGTCGGTGTGGATGAAGTCCACGCCTTTGACCGCGGCTTTCGGGTCTTCGGTCAGGGTGATGCGAGCACCGCTTTCTTCCGCATATTGCTTGCAGCGAGCCACCAGGTCGTCAAGCGGCCACAGGGCTTTTGGCGCGCAGATGCGCACGTCCATGCCCAGCTTGGCGCCGATCAGCAGCAGCGAGTTACCCATGTTGTTACGGGCGTCGCCCAGGTAGGCGTAGCTGATGTCGTGGATCGGCTTGTCGGCGTGTTCACGCATGGTCAGCACGTCGGCGATCATTTGCGTCGGGTGGTATTCATCGGTCAGGCCGTTGAACACGGGTACGCCGGCAAACTTGGCCAGTTCTTCGACGATTTCCTGCTTGAAGCCACGGTATTCAATGGCGTCGTACATGCGCCCCAATACGCGGGCGGTGTCTTTCATGCTTTCTTTGTGGCCGATCTGCGAGGAGTTCGGGTCGATGTAGGTGACGTTGGCGCCCTGGTCATAGGCCGCGACTTCGAACGCACAGCGGGTACGGGTCGAGGTTTTTTCGAAGATCAGCGCGATGTTGTTGCCTTTGAGGTGTTGCTGCTCGGTGCCGGTGTATTTGGCGCGCTTGAGGTCGCGGGACAGGTCGAGCAGGTAGCGCAATTCGCGAGGGGTGTGGTGTTCCAGGCTCAGCAAATTACGGTTGTGAATATTAAAAGCCATGATGGATCTCCTTTGGTGTCGGTTATCCCCTTGGTCGCGCATGCCCTGGGGTACAGGGCTGCGCCGGCCAAGGCTGAAGGTTAGTAGTCGATTGGGTCGCGAATGATCGGGCAGGTCATGCAGTGGCCGCCGCCACGCCCACGTCCCAGCTCGCCTGCGCTGATAGTGATGACTTCGATGCCCGCCTTGCGCAGCAAGGTGTTGGTGTAGGTGTTGCGGTCATAACCGATCACCACGCCTGGCTCCACAGCCACCACGTTGTTGCCGTCGTCCCACTGTTCGCGCTCGGCGGC
The DNA here is from genome assembly GCF_002000165.1 of Pseudomonas sp. C9. Lineage (NCBI taxonomy): Bacteria > Pseudomonadati > Pseudomonadota > Gammaproteobacteria > Pseudomonadales > Pseudomonadaceae > Pseudomonas > Pseudomonas sp. C9. The sequence goes on from NZ_MPAK01000001.1 coordinate 3,981,118, forward strand.
GAAGCTGTTGCCGCCGGTTTCCACCACGCGCAACGCTTTCAGGTTGAGGGCCTTGGCCACGGTGTCGAGGAAGCTGGCGTCTTCGCGTCGGATGTCGATGCCACCCGGTTTTTTCTCATCCGGACGCAGGGTGAAGGCGACGATCTGATTGACGACTTCAGGGAAAACCGTGACGAGGTCGCGGTCACAGAAGCTGAACACGGTATCGAGGTGCATCGCTGCACGGGATTTCGGCAGACCGGCGACGATGACTTTTTCGACCGCTTTGTTTTTGAACAGGCTTTGCGCCAGCAGGCCAATGGCCTGGCGGGACGAGCGTTCGCCCATGCCGATCAGCACCACGCCGTTGCCGATTGGCATCACGTCGCCCCCCTCCAGGGTGGAGCTACCGTGTTCCTGGTCCGGGTCGCCGTACCAGACCTGGAAGTCGGCGTTGGTGAATTCCGGGTGGAATTTGTAGATGGCGGTGGCCAGCAGGGTTTCCTGGCGGCGCGCCGGCCAGTACATCGGGTTCAGGGTCACGCCACCGTAGATCCAGCACGTGGTATCGCGAGTGAACTGGGTGTTGGGCAATGGCGGCAGAATGAAGCTTGAGTGGCCGAGGAAGTCGCGGAACATCTCGATGGCTTTACCGCCGAAACTGGTCGGCAGGTCATCGGCGGAGACGCCGCCGATCAGGAATTCGGCGATCTTGCGTGGCTCCAGGCTGCGCAGCCACGAGCTGGTTTCATTGATCAGGCCCAGGCCCACCGAGTTAGCGGTGATCTTGCGCTCCAGAATCCAGTCGAGCGCTTCCGGAATCGCAACGATGTCGGTCAGCAGGTTGTGCATTTCCAGCACATCGATGTTGCGTTCGCGCATTTTGGTGACGAAGTCGAAATGGTCACGCTTGGCTTGGGCGACCCAAAGCACATCATCAAACAGCAGTTCGTCACAGTTGTTCGGGGTCAGCCGCTGGTGGGCCAGGCCTGGGGAGCAAACCATGACTTTGCGCAGTTTGCCGGCTTCGGAATGCACGCCGTACTTAACTTTTTCCGTGGTCATTACAGTGATCCTCCAGATGACAAATTATTCAGGTGTTACAGGGTCAGGAAGCCGGAATACAGCCCATAGGCCGCCACCACGGCGCCTATGATTACGGCTGCAAAAATCAGCTTCTCGACGTTGGTGAAAACAGGTTTGCCCAGTTCACGCTTGGCCTTGGCGAACAGGATTACGCCGGGCGCATAGAGCAGGGCGGACAGCAGCAGGTATTTGGTGCCGCCGGCGTAGACCAGCCAGACCGCGTAGATCACCGAGATGGCGCCGATCAACAGGTCCTTGGTGCGCTCGCCCGAGTCGTTTTCGTAAGTCTCGCCGCGCACCGCCAGCAGCAGCGCGTAAGCCGCCGACCACAGGTAAGGCACCAGAATCATCGAGGTGGCGAGGTAGATCAGCGACAGGTAAGTACTGGCCGAAAACAGCGTGATGATCAGGAACAGCTGCACCATCGCGTTGGTCAGCCACAGCGCGTTGACCGGCACATGGTTGGCGTTTTCCTTGCGCAGGAACTCCGGCATGGTGTGGTCCTTGGCCGCGGCGAACATGATCTCCGCACACAGCAGCACCCACGAAAGCAACGCCCCCAGCAGCGAGATGATCAGGCCTACGCTGATCAGCACCGCGCCCCAGTGACCGACCACATGCTCCAGCACGGCCGCCATCGACGGGTTCTGCAGCTTGGCCAGTTCCGGTTGAGTCATGATGCCCAGCGACAGCACGTTCACCAGCACCAGAAACAGCAGCACAGTGATGAAACCGATGACGGTGGCTTTACCTACATCGGTGCGTTTTTCTGCGCGGGCCGAGAAAATGCTCGCGCCCTCGATGCCGATGAACACCCAGACGGTGACCAGCATCATCTTGCGTACCTGGTTCATCACGCTGCCCAGGTCCGGGTTTTTCACGCCCCAGATGTCAGCGGTGAAAATGTCCAGTTTGAAGGCGAAAATCGCGATCAACACAAACAGCACCAGCGGCACGATTTTGGCGACCGTGGTTACCAGGTTGATGAACGCGGCTTCCTTGATCCCCCGCAACACGAGGAAATGCACGCCCCAGAGCAGCACCGATGCACCGATCACGGCAGCTACCGTGTTGCCTTCACCGAAAATCGGGAAGAAGTAACCCAGGGTGCTGAACAAGAGTACGAAGTACCCGACGTTGCCCAACCACGCACTGATCCAGTAACCCCAGGCGGAAGAGAAACCCATGTAGTCGCCGAAACCGGCCTTGGCGTAGGCGTATACCCCGCCGTCCAGATCAGGCTTTCGGTTGGCCAGGGTCTGGAAGACAAACGCCAGGGTCAGCATGCCGACGGCGGTGATGGCCCAGCCGATCAGTACGGCGCCAACGTCAGCACTGGCGGCCATGTTTTGTGGCAAGGAGAAGATCCCGCCACCAATCATTGAGCCGACAACCAGAGCAACCAACGCGCCAAGTTTCAGTTTTGCGGGGGATTCAGACATCGCATGACTCCAGTGCAGGAGAAGAGAGACAACAGAGTAGTTCTGTTAGCTGTTCGAACATCTGACTTAGATCAGTGCATGAGCACATTCCATTGTTAATTAAAGACTTTTGGATGCTTTTAGGTCCGGATACGGATGGCCGGAGAAGCCTAATCCAGAGGCCTCGCTCAGAGCTAGCCGGAATAAGCGAGCTTTGCTGGCGATCTTTAAGTTAGTTCTTTTTGGCGTTTCCGCAAATATTTGGCGCCTGTTTTTGGTGCGGAGTTGATTTATTAGGATTAACCCACAAAATCGCTCTTTGCCATGACGGTCATAGAATGTTCGGTTATAAATAAATGACCGTGACATGGCGTTATCTAATAAACGTTATTACGCTGTATCTATTTAGTTAAAACCTGTCATGTGACGGTTTTATAACCATGGTCGCCCGGCCGCATTTGGAAAAAAGTGGAGACGCAGGAATGTCACAACCGACGCAAAAGCTTCGCCTGAGCGCGTTGATCGCCTTGGTGGTGGGCTCGATGATTGGCGGGGGGATTTTCTCGTTGCCGCAGAACATGGCGGCGCGAGCCGATGCGGGGGCGGTGCTGATCGGCTGGGCCATCACTGCGGTCGGCATGCTGACCCTGGCGTTCGTCTTCCAGACCCTGGCCAATCGCAAGCCTGAACTGGATTCCGGGGTGTATGCCTACGCCAAGGCCGGCTTCGGCGACTACATGGGATTTTCCTCCGCTTGGGGTTACTGGATCAGCGCCTGGCTGGGCAACGTCGGTTATTTCGTGTTGCTGTTCAGCACCCTCGGTTATTTCTTTCCGGTCTTTGGCCAGGGCAACACACCCGTCGCCATCGGCTGTGCCTCGGTGCTGCTGTGGGCCGTGCATTTCCTGGTGATGCGCGGGATCAAGGAGGCGGCGTTCATCAATCAAGTGACCACCGTGGCCAAGATCGTGCCGCTGATCATGTTCATCGTCATCGCCGCCGTCGCTTTCAAGGCGGACATTTTTACCCGGGACATCTGGGGCCGCAGCAACCCGAATTTTGGCGGGGTGATGGACCAGGTTCGCAACATGATGCTGGTGACGGTGTTCGTCTTCATCGGGATCGAGGGCGCCAGTGTCTACTCGGCCCGGGCGGAGAAACGGTCGGACGTGGGACGGGCGACGGTCATCGGTTTTATCGGGGTGCTGGCCTTGCTGGTGCTGGTGAACGTGTTGTCGCTGGGCATCATGAGCCAGCCAGAATTGGCCAACCTGCAGAACCCGTCGCTGGCGGCCGTGCTGGAACATATCGTCGGCCCCTGGGGGGCGTTGCTGATCAGCGTCGGCCTGGCGATATCGCTGCTGGGGGCTTTGCTGTCCTGGGCGCTGCTGTGTGCTGAGATCCTGTTCGCCACGGCCAAAGACAAGACCATGCCCGCCTTCCTGAAAAAGGAAAACGCCAACCACGTGCCGGTGAATGCGCTGTGGCTGACCAACGTGATGATCCAGCTCTTTCTGCTGATCACGCTGTTTTCCGCCGGCACTTACACCAGCCTGATCTACCTCGCGTCGTCGATGATTCTGGTGCCGTACCTGTGGTCGGCAGCGTATGCGGTGTTGTTGAGCGGGCGCGGCGAAACCTACGAGCACGCCAGCGCCGAGCGCACCAAGGACCTGATGATCGGCGGTATCGCGCTGGGGTATGCGGTGTGGTTGCTGTATGCCGGCGGGGTCAAATATTTGCTGCTGTCGGCGTTGTTGTATGCGCCGGGGGTGATTCTGTTCGCCAAGGCCAAGCATGAGCAAGGCGAGCCATTGTTCACGCATGTCGAGAAGGGCATTTTTACCTGCGTCATGATTGGTGCCGGGTTGGCCGCGTATGGTCTGTACAGCGGGTTGCTGTCGTTGTGAGGTTGTTGCTGGCCTATCAGCCGCCGTATGACTGGTCGGCGATGCTGGGATTTTTGTCGGTGCGGGCGGTGGCCGGGATGGAGGCCGTGGCCGACGGGGTCTACTCGCGCAGCATCGGGTTGAACGGTGTCTACGGTACGTTTTCGATAGGACCGTCAGACGCTGACGCCCTTGAACTGACTCTGGATTTTCCGGATGCGATGGCCGTGCCCGGGATCGTGGCGCGGCTGCGTCGGATGTTTGATCTGGATGCGGATTTGCCAGCGATCCACCGCCAGTTGGCACGGGACCCGTTGATGAAACGCCTGATTGCCCAGCGTCCGGGCTTGCGGGTGCCGGGGGCCTGGGATGGATTGGAGTTGGCGATTCGAGCGGTGTTGGGGCAACAGATCACCGTGGGCGCGGCGATCCGCCTGGCGGGCAAACTCGTGGCGCAGTATGGCGCGCCGTTGCAGTCGCCGCTGGCGGGATTGACCCATGTGTTTCCTGAGTCGGCCGTGTTGGCGAACGCGGATCTGGCGGCATTGGGCATGCCGAAAAGCCGGGGGCGAACCTTGTCCGGTGTGGCTCAGGCGTTGCGGGATGATCCTCGGTTGTTTGAGCCGGGCCGAGAAGATGGCGTGGCGCGGCTACTCGCCTTGCACGGGATTGGTGACTGGACGGCGCAGTACATTGCGTTGCGCCAGTTGCGCGAGCCGGATGCGTTTCCGTCTGGGGATGTGGGATTGATCAAGGCACTGGCAGCGTTGGAAAACGGACCGGTGACGGGTCGGGACCTGTTGTCGCGAGCCGAGGCGTGGCGACCTTATCGAGGGTATGCGGCGCAGTTGCTCTGGACATCACTCAGCCGCTCTGACTGAGCTGTTTGTTCTGGCCCCATCGCGGGCAAGCCCGCTCCCACAGTGGATCTGTGCCGATCACAAAACCTGTGGGAGCGGAGCTTGCCCGCGATGGGGCCAGAATCATCACCACCACTGCGCACGATGGGAACCCAACTCTGTCGCGGGTAGCCCCCACTGCAACGGTGTCCCGGTGATTTTCAACGGCACATGAAGCCGATGCGCCGGCCCCCAAGGCGTCTGCTCAATCACAATCCCTTGATCGTTGTCATCCTCTGCCTGCAACGGTTCTTGCACCCCGGCACCCTGTTCAATCAACAGTTTCGCCGTCCGCGCCAACGACAACCGCGCCGAACCCCCACGCCCCAATAAAATGACAGCCGCAGCCGCCATCAAATACCCGGTGGCGTGATCGAGCGCCTGCACCGGCAAGGGTGTCGGTTTGTCCGCGTGTTTCCACTGCATCCCGGCGTCGCAAATCCCGCTGCTCATCTGCACCAGGCTGTCGAAGCCACGGCGGTTCTGCCACGGGCCGCTCCAGCCATAGGCGTTGAGGCTGACATCCAGCAGGCCCGGCGCCAGTGTCCGGCGCTCGGCAACGCCATAGCCCAAGCGTTCCAGTGCATCGGCGCGGTAACCGTGCAAAAGGATGTCCGCTTCCTTGAGCAGGGTTTCGAATACAGCGCGATCATCTTTACTGTGCAGATCCAAGCGCGCACAGCGTTTGCCCAAGGTCACCTCCGGTACCACGCCGGGTTCGTTCCAGGTCGGCGGGTCAATGCGCAGCACCTGCGCACCGAGGCCCGCGAGAAAACGGCTGGCGACCGGACCTGCCAGCACGCGGGTCAAGTCCAGCACCTTGATCCCGGCCAGTGGCTGGGCCACGGAGCCGCGCCACGCTTTGGCGGGGTGGCCGCTGGCGTCGCTGAACTGAATCAATGGCTCGGCGTTGACGGCCAACCCTTGCGGGTGCCGCTGCCATTGCGCCCACGTGCGCATTTCGGCGGCGCAGCCCCCGGCGTCGACCACCGCCTGCTCCAGAGCGCTTTTGGCCCAATGCGCCACTTTGCTCGTCATCGCCGCGCGGTCAACGCAGGTGCCAAGCACGCTTTCAGCCGCTACCCGGTGATGGGGGGCGTTGGTGTGCAGGCGGATCCAGCCGTCATTCGTCGCGTAGTCACCGGCCACCGGGTCCCACATCGGCGGAACGCTCCAGCCGACGGGGCGGATCGACGTGGCGAACCAGAAAGAGGCAAGGCGGCGGTCGACTTCAACCCCCGGCAAGCGACCGGTGTGCTGCCGCAATAGCTCGCTGACAGCCTGTCCGGCGGCGGCAATGCTGGCGCAGGCCAGATCGGTCACGGCAAACGCCGAGGGCAGGGCGCCGCTCGACGTGAAAGGTATGGGGGTGTGAGGCAAGCCGAGTGCGGCTTGAATGGACGTGAGTAAATCAGTCATCGAAGGCCCTCCGGAACGAGAGCCCGAGCATAGTTCAAAACGGCTGACAGACCAGATGATCGTTCCCACGCTCTGCGTGGGAATGCCTCAATGGACGCTCTGCGTCCGCTTTTGGGACGCAGAGCGTCCCGGGCTGCATTCCCACGCAGAGCGTGGGAACGATCCTGTCGCGGGCAAGCCTTGCTCCTACAGGAACGTGAATTACACCCGGAACTGATCCATCAATTTCATCTGGTGCGTGGTCAGCGAGTTGAGATGGCTGCTGATCTGCGCCGATTCGGTGGCCTGGCCGGTCAGGGTTTCGGTGACGGTGCGGATCGCCGAGACGTTGCGGTTGACCTCTTCGGCCACTGCGCTTTGCTGTTCGGCAGCGCTGGCGATTTGCAGGTTCATGTCGCTGATCACCGTCACGGCATCACTGATTTTGCCCAGGGCCTGGACCGCTTGCTGGATCTGCCCAGCGTTGTTGTGGGCCTGGGTCTGGCTCGAATGCATGGTGGCGACCACGCCGCGCGTGCCGCTCTGGATGCGCTCGATCACCTGGCGAATTTCTTCCACCGAATCCTGCGTGCGTTTGGCCAGGTTGCGCACCTCGTCGGCCACCACCGCAAACCCGCGACCGCTTTCACCGGCACGGGCCGCTTCAATCGCGGCGTTGAGCGCCAGCAGGTTGGTTTGTTCGGCAATGCTGCGGATCACTTCCAGCACCGAACCGATCTGCTCACTGTTGACCGCCAACGCTTCGACTTCGGTCACCGCTTTGCTGACTTCGTCCGCCAGTTGATTGATGTCGCGGGTGCTGCGCTCGATGATCTGCATGCCATCTCGGGCCGATTGGTCGGCACCTTTGGCCGCACTGGCGGCGTTCGAGGCACTGTTGGCAACGTCGTGGGCGGTGGCGCTCATTTCGTTGGACGCGGTGGCGACCTGGTCGATTTCACGGAACTGCACTTGCATGCCTTCGCTGGTCTGACGGGCGATTTCCGAAGACTGGTCGGCCGTGCCGCGGGCGTCGGTGATGCTTTGCTTGATCTGCGCGATGGTCGGTTGCAGCTTGTCGAGGAAGCGATTGAACCAGCTGACCAGTTCACCCAATTCGTCTTTCTTGCTGTAGTTCAAACGCTGGGTCAGGTCGCCGTCGCCGCTGGCAATCGCCTTGAGCATGTCGGCCACGCTGTTGATCGGGCGGGTCACGCCCGACGCGGTGAGCCAGATCAGCAGCAAGCCGCCCAAACCAGCAATGACGGCACCCAGCACCGCTTTGATCGTGCCGCTTTGCTGGGCGTCATCGAGCACCGCTTGCAGTTTCACCGAGTCGGCCAGCAACACTTGTTTGGGCAAGTCGATCACCACGGCCCAGGTTTTCGCGTCAGTGATGGGGCTGACCGGGTAGACCGCGCGGATCAGGTCGCCTTGCTGAAGAATCTTCGGCGCTCCGCTGCCGAGCAATTGCAGGATGTCCCTGCCGTCCGCGCCGAGGGTGTCGCCGATGCTCTTGCCGACTTTACCGGCGTCGACACTGTAGGCCGCGAGCACGCCTGTGCCGGAGACGATCAGCATGTGCCCGGCGCTGTTGAACAGTTCACGCTGGGAGTCGACCGCCGCCGCTTGCAGGGCATCTAGCGCGATGTCGACACCGACCACGCCGATGGACTTGCCATCCACCAGCAGCGGCACGGAAATGGTGGTCATCAACACTTCTGTTTTGTTAGCGCCGACGGTATCGGCGTAGGGGTCGAGCAGGCAGGTACGCTTGCTGTCACGTGGGCAGGTGTACCAGACGTTGTAGGGTGTGCCGCTGAGGTTCAGGGTGGTTTTGGTCATGTCCTCTTCGACCATGATTGTGTTGAGCGCCTCGCCCCCTGCACGGCTCCAATACGTGGCGAATCGCCCGGCTTCGTTGGACTGGCGGACCGCATCATTGACGAACTCGCTGTCCTTGCCATCCAGCCCGTTGGGCTCGAACGCCAGCCAGATCCCCAGCACTTTGCTGTTGCGCTCGAACGCGGTTTTCAGGTTCTGGTTCAACTCTTCACGCAGGGCGCCGGCGTCAAGCGAGCGCTTGGCCGCCAGGGTGCGCATGTCCTTGATCTGATCGGCCAGGGCCGTCACCACCGTCAGCGTTTCACCGAAGGTCTTCTGCACTCGCACCGCTTGTTCGGCAGCTTTGGCTTGCAGCAGGCTCTGTACGCTGTCGGTGAGCATTTTGCTGCTGGAGGCGTTGACCAGATCATCGTTCTGATTGGTCTGGTAAATGTTCATGCCGACGATCAAGACGACCACGCCGAGCAGGCAAAGACCGGAGAGCAAAACGATTTTCAGACGGATAGAGAGGGAGTCGAACATAGGGCGAACTCACAAATGGATGAAGTGTTGGCAAGGAGTCGAAACCGACTCGGTACGCCAAATCCATTTAGCGCCATTCAATGCACATCGGCGCTTTGTGAAGGTTGCATGAACGCAAGTCGACGAACGGTAGTGGTTGACCGTTTGCGCAGGAAAATGCCCTGAAAAGAGCTGAATTTCAGGAAATTCTCGGTACTGATTCCGGTCGCGACCAGATCCACAGATTGCCCAGGCTCATGCCGGCAATCGCCAGGTAAATCGGCCAGCCGTGATCGAGCATCACCAGCATCAGCGTGGCGCACAGCAACATGCTGACGGTGGCACTGACCTTGGCTCGACGGGTGATGATCTTGCCGTTGCGCCAGTTGCGCAGGATCGAACCGAACAGCCGATGGTTTTCCAGCCAGGCACTCAAGCGCGGCGAACTGCGGGTCGCGGCCCAGGCGGCGAGCAGGATGAATTCGGTGGTGGGCAGGCCGGGCACGACGATGGCGATCAGGCCGATACCGAGGCTGATGTAGGCCAGCAGGCCGAAGAGCAGGCGGGAGAGTTTTGAAGAGGAGGGCTGAGGCATTGGTCTCAAGGGCACGGGGGTGAGGCGGACCTGTGGGAGCGGGCTTGCCCGCGATGACGGTCTACCCTTCAACAAAGATGCTGAATGTCACATTGCAATCGCGGGCAAGCCCGCTCCCACAGGATAGTTGTTTGGCTTCAGGCCGGTTCGGCTGCGGTGGCGTAAGCCTGTTCCAGCAACACGGTAAACCGGTTGAACGCGTCGATGGCGCCTTTGTCCAGATCGGCTTCTTCCTGTGCGCTGAGCGTCAGGCCATCCAGCGTCTTCACGAAACTTTTCCAGCCTTCAGCGCGACCACCGGTTGGTTCGCCAAGATGGCGGGCGCCGAAGGTTTCACTCAAGCCCAGGCCAACGGCTCGCTTGATCAGGAACGCCGCGCCGAGCTTCGACCCTTCGGAAACGAACAGCCAGCCCAGCGCTTCGGCCTGGGTCGGGTTCTTCACGGCACCGGCAATGGCGGCCGGCACTTCGGTTTCCAGATCAGCGAGGTCAGCCTTGGCCGCTTCGGCACGGCAACGGGCCGGCAGGTCGGGAACAATCGCGGTCAGTGCGGCATCGTTGTACAGCGACACCAGTTCCGACTGGAACAGGTACTGAGCGACCACGAAACGGGCGAAGTTGGCCTGGGTTTCAAACGGCGCGTGGGCTTTGACCAAGGCATCGAGTTTGGTATGCGGTTCGTGGGTGATCTGGTTCAAACGTTGCGAACGCAGAGCAGGGCGTTGAGCGGTGTCCTGAGAGGTCATGAGAAATCCTTGAGAAATGGAGGCGCTTGGTAACGAGACGAATCAGCAGGCGCGCGACAGTAAAAAATCTTCACTGTGCAGCTTTTACTGGGCTGCACAGTGAGCCGGGCGGGATCAGATATCCCAGACCAGATTGACCGCGAAGTTGCGACCCGGCTGGGTCAGGCGGTCGAGGTTGGCCGGCTGAGTCACCGAGGCTTCGCCGACGCTGTCGTAGCCGCGTACGTCATCCCATTGCCAGTACTTTTTGTTGGTCAGGTTGTAGAGGCCGGCGTTGACGGTCACGTCGTCGGTCACCTTGTAGAAACCGGCCAGGTCGAGCACGCCATAACCCGGTGTCTTGAACTGGGTGCTGGTGCCGTCCGGAGTCTTGAAGCTGGTGCTGTCGACGCGGGTCTTGCGCTTGACCAGTGTCCAGTTCAGCAGGGCGCCGTAGTTGTCCTGGTCGTAACCCAGGCCGAACACGCCGGTCAGCGGGTTGATACTGTTCAGCGGCTGACCGGTGTCATCGTTGCGACCGTACTGGTAGGCCGCCGAGCCTTGGGTATAGAGGCCGTTCGGAGCGCCGAAGTTGTCCAGGTTCAGGCGACCCTTGAGCTCCACACCTTTGATGGTCGCGTGGGCGATGTTGTTGCTCTGGAACGTGGTCTCGGTATAGCCGGGCGTAATGGCGTTCTCGTCAATGAAGTCGCGGTATTTGTTGTAGAACACCGCCACATCGAACGTGCCGGCCTCGAACTGACCGCGCAGGCCGGTTTCATAGCTCTTGCTCTTTTCCGGTTCCAGGTCCGGGTTAGGGGCGACCTGATAGCCGCCCGCGAGGTTTTCGAAGCGACCATACAAAGCCTTGGCCGTCGGCGTGCGGAAGCCTTCGGCGTATTGGCCATACCAGGTGTAGTTGTCGTTGAAGCGGTAGGTGGTGCCGAGTTTTGGCGACAGTTGATGCCAGGTCTTGGTGTCTTCGCTCACGACGCCGTTGCCGCTCTGGTCGGCGGTGGCCAGGAACTCGTCGGTGACGTGCGGCTTGAGTTGGGTGTAGTCGTAACGAGCACCGGGCAGGAAGGTCCAGTTGCCCCAGCTGATCTGATCCTGGGCAAACAGGCTGTAAGTGTTGATCGTCGGATCGGGGAAATCGCTCGCCGGTTTCAGGGTGTCGGCGGGGCTCGCGGCACCGATGACCCGGCAGGAACCGGCCACAGTCAGACAGGTGCCGGTGCCGGTACGCAGGCCGGTGACTTTGTCCTGTTTGATGGTCGTGCCGTAGGTGACGAGGTGAGCGGTGTCGGCAATGGCGAATGACTTGTCAGCCTGGACATCGAACACCCACTGGCGATCTTTGTAGTTGGTGTCGCGGTTGCGCAGCACGGTGCGCGAAGGTGCGTAGATTTCCTGGGTGCTCTGGTCGGCCTTGGCGATCTGATAGTTCAGGGTCCACTTGATGTTGTCTGCCAGGGCGCTGTCCAGACCAAAGTTATGATCCAGGCCAAAACGTTCGCGAGTGATCGTGTCGTTCCCGGTACGGGATTTATAGAAGCCGAAACCACGCCCGGCGTTGAACGGGCCGCCCACCGCGCTCAACTGGTTGGTGTCGCTGTCGGCCTTGTAGTTTTCGAAAGTCAAACCAAAGCGCGCGTCGTCGGCGTAATCCCAGCCCAGCTTGGCCAGTACGCTGGTGGTGCGCACGTCCTCAGGGTTGGCCTCGGTGCGGTTCAGGCCGGTGCCACCGGTTTCGCCGTAAGACTCTGTTTCATGACCGTTGCGCTGGCTCAGGTGCAGCAGGCCGTCGAACTCGCCGGTACGGCCGGCCACGGTGCCGGAGGTCAGCCAGCTTTCATCGGCCGAGCTGTAACCGGTTTTCAGGCGCGCGCCGACGTCCTTGCCAGGTTTGATGATGTCATCCGGGTCCAGCGTGTAGTAGCTGACAGCGCCGCCGATGGCGTTGCTGCCATACAACACCGACGCGGGGCCCCGGAGGATTTCCACGCGTTTGACGATTTCCGGGTCGACGTAGTTGCGGTTGGTCTGGGCATACGGGCCGTTGAAGAAACTGTCCGGCACTTGCACCCCATCGACCTGGGTCAATACGCGATCGCCGTCGATGCCACGGATGTTGTAGCCCGTTAGACCGGCGCGCTGGCCTGTGCCGCCAACCGAAACGCCCGGTTCATAGCGCACCAGTTCCTTGATGGTATTGACGTTGTTGCGGTCCAGGTCTTCACGGGTATAAACGCTGACTGTGCTCGGTACGCTGTTCACGTCCTGTTCATTACGGGTGGCGCTGATCGTGACCTGGTCCAGGTTGATCGCGCCGTTGTTGCTGCGTTTCTCCAGCACAATGTTGCTGGTGCCCAGTTTGCGATAGCTCAGGTTGGTCCCCACCAACAGGCGATCGAGGGCTTTTTCCGGTGGCAACGAACCGCGTACGCCCTGGGAAGCCACGCCTTCAGCCAGCTCTGCCGGCAAGCCGACTTGCCAACCTGTCACGGCGGTAAAGGCATTGAGTGCCGACACCAGCGACTGAGCAGGGATGGCGAACGAATAATCACCCATGTTGCGGGTCGACGGTTCGGCCGCCGTGGCGGCCATGAGCGGCGCGGTACCGGCCATGAGGATGGCGGCGGTCAGCAGCGACAGCACGCAGGAAGGTGAAGAGGACTGGCGGGTAAGGCGAGAGGACATCGATAGCGCTCCGTGTCGCACGAATCTTTATAGGTGCTGATTGGCATGTAGAGATGCGAATCAATTGCATTGGCTATAACGAGACGAACGAACGCGTGCTATCGAGTAAAAATAATTCTCATTTAGTTCAGGATGACTAAAGCGGGGAATTCCTGAAGCCGTGCGGAGGTGATGTGTGCCAGCGAGCGGACCACATCCAGCGGTTGGTCGAGACGGTAATTGCCGGTCACCGCGACGTCGGCCAATTGCTCGTTGTTGTTGATGATCCAGCCCGGATAGTAGCGACGCAGCTCTGCCAGTACCTGGCTCAGCGGGCAGTTCTCGAACACCAGTCGGCCCTGGACCCAGGCCAGTTCGGTGGCGGCATCGAGCTTGGCGGGCCGGTCGAAACCGTTGGGGCCGATACGAATGCTTTCACCGGCGCTGAGGCGCACACGCGTATCGTCGTGCGTCGCCCGCAAGTCGACATCCCCGCGCTGCACCCGAACCTGCGTCACGCCGTCCAGATAACGCACGGCAAACGCGGTATCGCGCACGCTGGCCGTAACGGGCCCGGCGTCGATTTCCAATGGCTGGCCACGACTGGCTTGCACTTCGAAAAACGCTTCGCCCTGATACAACCTGGCCACGCGCTGTTGATCGTTGATGGTGCTGGAAAACGCCGAGTCGGTATTGAGCAGCACTTTGGAGCCGTCCTCCAATTGCAGGCGCTGGCGTTCACCGATCACGGTCAAGTGGTCGGCCTGAAGGCGCATCGGCAGGTTGCTGAAACTGAACAGGCCGAGGATCAACACGGCGGCCGTCGCCAAGGGTTTCCAGTGCGGACGCAGGCGCGACAGGACGGTTACTTTCGGCGGCCGGGCGGCCAGTTGTTGTGCGCATTGCACCACTTGCGGGCCATCCCAGATCGCCTGCGCCTTGGCGAACGCCTCGGCATGCAGCAGATCAGCAGCCAGCCAGTCATGAAACGCCTGGGTCTGGTCTTCGCTCGGGCTGCCCAGCACGATCAGCCAGTCCAGGGCCTGGTCCATCGCGTTGGCGGGGTCCCTGGCCGGCGAGGGCGAAGGGGAGCGGTGGGTGTCCGTCACGGTGTTTCCTCGGCAGTGTCTGTGCACGGCTGTTTTTTTAGTGAGGCTTGGAAGTGGGGCAAGGGTAGCAAAGCCTGACGAACTCAGTCGCCGTTTGAGCGCTCGGCGACTCCGATGCAGATCGTCATGATCAGCTTCAGTTCCTTCTGCACAGTACTCAACGAGACGCCGAGCTTCTCGGCGATCTCCAGATAACTGTGTCCGTTCAGGCGGCTGAGGATAAAAATCTGCTGCTGACGATGGCTCAGTTCACCGAGGCTCACGTTCAAACGCTCCAGCAATTGTTCGGCATGGACGGCATCTTCGGCGCTGCTGGTAGGGGCGGCGATGCTTTCCACCACGTCCAGCGGCACGTCGTCGAGCAGGGTGCGGGACTGAATGCGACGCGCGCGCAAATGGTCCAGCGCCAGGTTGCGGGCGGTCTGGAACACGAAGGGTTCGAGGTGATCGATGGGCCGTTCACCCAGCGCGCGAGTCACTCGCAGGTAGGTCTCCTGCAGGAGGTCTTCGGCAGTGCTGTGATTGTTGACCATCCGCTCCAACGTGCGCAGCAGCGAAACGCGCTGGGCGATGAAGACATGATTGAAGCGCGATTGACTCACGGGGGAACCTGATCCATTTCGAGCGAATGATAATGCTTATCATCCGCTCGGATGGTCAAGTACTGATTGTGAGGGGTTACGCTCGGCCGGATAAATACGTCGCGTAATCGGGGATGCGATGTTCGTGTGCCTGATCCATCAACGGGCTGCTGAGCAGGTAGTCGGCGCTGCATTCATTGCACGCCACCGGAATGTTCCAGACCGCCGCCACGCGCAGCAAAGCCTTGATGTCCGGGTCGTGGGGTTGCGGCTCGAACGGGTCCCAGAAAAACACCAGCAGGTCGACGCGCTGCTCGGCGATGCGTGCGCCGAGCTGTTGGTCACCGCCCAAAGGTCCGCTGATCATGCTTTCCACCGGCAGGTCGAGGCGTTGTTGTAATAACAACCCGGTGGTGCCGGTGGCGACCAGTTCATGTTGCGCGAGTTTGTCTTTGTGCCGTTCGGCCCAGTCCAGCAAAAACACTTTGCAGTGGTCATGGGCGACCAAGGCGATACGCTTGCGCGCCGCCAGGGTCTTTTGCGTAAAACTGATACCGATCATCGGTGACTGCTCCGGGCTTATTCAGCGTTGCACAATGCCAGGCAGTTATCGAGCATGCGGTTGGAAAAGCCCCATTCGTTGTCGTACCAGGCCAACACCTTGAGCAGCTTGCCGCTGGACTTGGTGTGGTTGGCGTCGAAGATCGACGACAGCGGGTTGTGGTTGAAGTCGCTGGAAACCAGCGGCAGGGTGTTGTACCCGAGAATCTTCGAATGCTGGCTGGCTTCTTTCATCAGCGCATTCACTTCATCGGCCGACGCTTCACGCTTGAGCTGAACGGTCAGGTCCACCAGCGACACATTGATCACGGGCACGCGAACGGCCATGCCGGTCAGCTTGCCCGCCAGTTCCGGCAGGACGAGGCCGACGGCTTCAGCGGCACCGGTCTTGCTCGGGATCATGTTCTGGGTGGCGGAACGGGCGCGGTACGGGTCGGTGTGATAGACATCGGTCAGGTTTTGATCGTTGGTGTAGGCGTGGATCGTGGTCATCAGACCGCTCTCGATCCCGAGTTCACGGTGCAGCACCTGAGCGACCGGGGCCAGGCAGTTGGTGGTGCACGACGCGTTGGAAATGATTTGGTGGTGTTGGCGCAAAATGTCGTGGTTAACCCCATACACCACGGTGGCGTCGGCGCCTTTGGCCGGGGCCGAGATGATGACTTTGCGCGCGCCGGCCGTAATATGCGCGGCGGCTTTGGCGCGGTCGGTGAACAGACCGGTGCATTCGAACACGACATCAATCTTTTCTGCAGCCCAGGGCAGTTCGGCGGGGTTGCGAATGGCGCTGACGGCGATGCGGTCGCCGTTGACGGTCAGGCTCTCCTGGTCGTGCTGGACATCGGCGTCGAACGTGCCGTGAACAGTGTCGTACTTGAGCAGATGAGCGTTGATCGCGCTGTCACCCAAATCATTGATGGCAACGATCTGCAGGTCCTGACGATAGCCTTGGGTATACAGTGCGCGTAAGACGTTGCGGCCAATTCGGCCAAAACCATTGATTGCGATTCGAAGAGTCATTTAACAGGGCCGCCGTCGTTTTGTTGTTGGAATTACAAGATTATTCGCATAAAAATAGAAAACAAGCCTTTTTAATGGCAATATTTTGTTCAATCTACAACGAGTGACCTGAACAAACTGGTCCGACCGATCAAGAAAACCGTCTGTCATCCCAATCACAACGGTCCTTGTTCAGCATAGACAATCAGGTCGCCACATCCGTTAGCCTGGAGTTCTACACATGCATCCCCGCGTCCTTGAGGTCACCGAACGGCTTATCGCCCGTAGCCGCGCCACACGTGAGGCCTACCTTGCTTTGATTCGCGGTGCGGCCAGCGACGGTCCGATGCGCGGCAAGCTGCAATGCGCCAACTTCGCCCACGGCGTGGCGGGTTGCGGTACGGAAGACAAGAACAGTCTGCGGATGATGAACTCCGCCAACATCGCGATAGTTTCGTCATATAACGACATGCTCTCGGCACACCAGCCGTATGAAGTCTTCCCGGAACAGATCAAAAGAGCGCTGCGCGAGATCGGTTCGGTCGGCCAGTTTGCCGGCGGCACCCCGGCCATGTGCGACGGCGTGACCCAGGGCGAGCCGGGCATGGAACTGAGCTTGCCGAGCCGCGAAGTGATCGCGATGTCCACCGCCGTGGCGTTATCCCACAACATGTTCGACGGCGCGCTGATGCTCGGCATCTGCGACAAGATCGTGCCGGGCCTGATGATGGGGGCTTTGCGTTTCGGTCATCTGCCGACGATTTTTGTGCCGGGCGGGCCGATGGTCTCGGGCATTTCCAACAAGCAGAAAGCCGATGTGCGCCAGCGCTACGCCGAAGGCAAGGCCAGCCGCGAAGAGCTGTTGGAATCGGAAATGAATTCCTACCACAGCCCTGGCACCTGCACGTTCTACGGCACCGCCAACACCAACCAATTGCTGATGGAAGTCATGGGCCTGCACTTGCCGGGCGCCTCCTTCGTCAACCCGAACACGCCACTGCGCGATGCCTTGACTCGCGAAGCGGCGCACCAGGTAACGCGTCTGACCAAGCAGAACGGCGACTTCATGCCGATCGGCGAAATCGTCGACGAGCGTTCGCTGGTCAACTCCATCGTGGCGCTGCATGCCACGGGCGGCTCGACCAACCACACCTTGCACATGCCGGCCATCGCCATGGCGGCGGGTATCCAGTTGACCTGGCAGGACATGGCCGACCTCTCCGAAGTCGTGCCGACCCTGAGCCACGTCTACCCGAACGGCAAAGCCGACATCAACCACTTCCAGGCGGCGGGCGGCATGTCGTTCCTGATCCGCGAACTGCTGGACGCCGGGCTGCTCCACGAAAACGTCAACACCGTGCTGGGTCACGGCCTGCGTCGTTACACCATGGAACCGTTCCTCGATAACGGCGAACTGGTCTGGCGCGAAGGCGTGACCGACAGCCTCGACGAAAGCATCCTGCGCCCGGTCGCTCGCGCCTTTTCGCCTGAGGGCGGTTTGCGGGTGATGGAAGGCAACCTGGGGCGCGGCGTGATGAAAGTCTCGGCCGTAGCCTTGGAAAACCAGATCGTCGAAGCACCGGCGATGGTGTTCCAGGATCAGCAGGACCTGGCCGATGCGTTCAAGGCCGGTTTGCTGGAGAAGGATTTTGTCGCGGTGATGCGCTTCCAGGGCCCGCGCTCCAATGGCATGCCGGAACTGCACAAGATGACGCCGTTCCTTGGCGTGCTGCAGGATCGTGGCTTCAAAGTGGCGCTGGTGACGGACGGGCGTATGTCCGGTGCCTCGGGCAAAATCCCGGCGGCGATTCATGTCAGCCCCGAAGCGTATGTCGGTGGCGCTTTGGCGCGGGTGCAAGAGGGCGATATCATCCGCGTCGATGGCGTCAAAGGCACCCTGGAGCTTAAGGTGGACGCCGCTGAATTCGCAGCGCGCGAACCTGCCAAGGGCCTGTTGGGCAATAACATTGGCAGCGGTCGTGAACTGTTTGGTTTCATGCGCATGGCCTTCAGCTCGGCGGAGCAGGGCGCCAGCGCCTTTACTTCTGCCCTGGAGACGCTTAATTGAAACTGGCTTTGGTCGGTGACATCGGTGGGACCAACGCACGTTTCGCGTTGTGGAAAAACCAGCAACTGGAATCGGTCCAGGTGCTGGCGACGGCAGACTTCGCCCATCCGGAAGACGCGATCAATCTTTACCTGAGTGGTTTGGGGCTGGCGCCGGGTTCGATCGGCTCGGTGTGCCTGTCGGTGGCCGGTCCCGTGAGTGGCGATGAATTCAAGTTCACCAACAATCACTGGCGACTGAGCCGCAAGGGTTTCTGCGAGACCTTGCAGGTCGAGCAGCTGTTGCTGGTCAATGACTTCTCGGCCATGGCGCTGGGCATGACCCGTTTGCAGCCCGGCGAATTCCGCGTGGTCTGCGAAGGCATGCCGGAACCGTTGCGCCCGGCCGTGGTGATTGGTCCGGGCACTGGTCTTGGCGTGGGTACGTTGCTGGATCTCGGTGAAGGGCGTTTTGCCGCGTTGCCGGGTGAGGGCGGTCACGTCGACTTGCCGTTGAGCAGTCCGCGGGAAACTCAGCTGTGGCAACACATCTTCAATGAGATCGGGCATGTCAGTGCTGAAACCGCGTTGAGCGGCGGCGGTTTGCCACGGGTTTACCGGGCGATTTGTGCGGTGGACGGTCACACGCCGGTACTTGAAACCCCGGAAGCGATTACTGCGGCCGGGTTGGCCGGTGACCCGATTGCATTGGAAGTGCTGGAGCAGTTCTGTTGCTGGCTTGGCCGCGTGGCCGGCAACAACGTGCTGACCACCGGCGCGCGCGGTGGCGTGTACATCGTTGGCGGGGTGATCCCGCGGTTCGCCGATTTCTTCCTTGAAAGCGGATTTGCCCGGTGCTTCGCCGACAAGGGCTGCATGAGTGACTACTTCAAAGGCATCCCGGTGTGGCTGGTGACGGCACCGTATTCCGGCCTGATGGGCGCGGGTGTGGCGCTGGAACAGGCTTGAGACCGAGTACCATTCATCGCGAGCAAGCTCGGCTCCTACACAGGGTTGTGATGACCTGTAGGCGCTGAGCTTGCTCGCGATGGGGTCCTCACAGACACCAACGTTCTTTGCACGATCAGGCATAATCCGCCCAATTCAAACAACAAGGACGCCGCCCCGTGAGCTCAGTCAACAAGTCGATTTTGTTGGTCGATGACGATCAAGAGATACGCGAGTTGCTGGACACCTACCTGACCCGCGCCGGTTTCCAGGTCCGCACCACGCCCGATGGCGCCGGTTTTCGCCAGGCGCTGAACGAGGCGCCGAGCGATCTGGTGATCCTCGATGTGATGCTCCCGGACGAAGATGGCTTCAGCCTCTGCCGCTGGGTTCGCCAGCACCCGCGTCAGGCGCAAGTGCCGATCATCATGCTCACCGCCAGCTCCGACGAAGCCGACCGGGTCATTGGCCTGGAGCTGGGTGCTGACGATTACCTTGGCAAACCGTTCAGCCCCCGTGAATTGCAGGCGCGCATCAAGGCGTTGTTGCGCCGCGCGCAGTTCGGTCAGGAACGCAACGGCGGCGAAGTGCTGGCCTTCGATGACTGGCGCCTGGACATGGTCAGCCATCGACTGTTCCACACCGACGGTGAAGAAGTGATTCTGTCCGGCGCCGATTTCGCGTTGCTGAAACTGTTCCTCGACCACCCCCAGGAAATCCTCGATCGAGACACCATCGGCAACGCCACCCGGGGTCGCGATTTGATGCCGCTGGACCGCATCGTCGACATGGCGGTCAGCCGTTTGCGTCAACGCCTGCGTGACACTGAAAAACCGCCACGATTGATTCGCACCGTGCGCGGCAGCGGCTATCAACTGGCCGCCAATGTGATTGCCAGCAATGGCCACTGAGTCTTTGCGCAAGCTTGCGGCCAAGGTGCCGATGCCGCGTTCGCTGCTGGGGCGGATGTTGCTGCTGACGTTGCTGGCGGTGTTGTTTGCGCAGACGTTGTCGAGCGTTATCTGGGTGTCGCAATTGCGCGCGACGCAGCTTGAAGGCCTGGTCACCAGTGCCCGCAGCCTGGCGCATTCGATGACGGCCAGCGTCAGTTATTTCCGCTCGCTGCCGGTCGCTTTCAGGCCGTTGGTGCTGGACCAGTTGCGCAGTATGGGCGGCACCCGATTCGTGGTGACCCTCAACGACAAACCCTTGGGCATGGACGTGCTGCCGATCACCCCGCGCAAGGAAGCGGTGCTCAAAGCGGTGGACGAAGTGCTGCGCCAGTCACTGGGTCAGGACACCGACATTTCGGTGACCTTCGTCAGCCCCGAAGACCTGCGAATTTTCAACGGTGGCCTGAAGCTCGACGAATTGCCTCGCTCGTGGGCGCACTACGCCTTGACGCTGGAGCCGGTGAACCCGCCTGTGCTGGTTACGCAAATCCAGATGGCGCCGGGTGAATGGCTGTACATCGCCTCGCTGCTGCCCGAGCCCTACACCAGTCTTGAAGAGCAGGGGCTGCCGGCGCAGCAGGTCTGGTTCATTGTGCTCACCAGCGGTTTTCTGCTGCTGTTCATCGGTTTGCTGGTGCACTGGCAGAGCCGTCCGCTCAAGCGTCTGGCCCGTGCCGCCCGGGACATGTCGCTGGGGGCCGACGTGCAATCGGTGGCTGAGGGCGGCGGCAGTGAAGTGGTCGAAGTGAGCCGTGCATTCAATGCCATGCGCGAACGCATCAGCCGGTACCTGACCGAGCGCAGCCAGTTGTTCAGTGCGATTTCCCATGACCTGCGTACGCCCATCACTCGCTTGCGCCTGCGCGTGGAATTGCTGGAAGACGAAAAGCTGCAAGCCAAGTTCGGACGGGATCTGGATGAGCTGGAGTTGCTGGTCAAAGGCGCGCTGCAATGCGTGAAAGACACCGACATTCACGAAAACATCGAACCGGTGGACCTCAACCATGTGCTTGATTGCCTGGTGGAGCCGTATCTGGCACCCAATGGCAATGGTCGCGTGACTCAGCAGGGGCGGGCGCTGGCAGCGTACCCCGGCAAGCCGTTGGCACTTAAACGTTGTATTGGCAACCTGATCGACAACGCCTTGAAGTACGGGCAGAACGCGCATTTGCACATCGATGATGACGACAGTGCGTTTGTCCTGCACGTCGATGACGAAGGGCCGGGTGTGCCCGAGCAACGGTTGGAACAGGTCTTCGAACCGCACTTCCGCCTGGCCGGGCAGCAGCAGGGGTATGGGCTGGGGCTGGGAATTGCGCGCAACATTGCGCATAGCCATGGTGGGGAAGTGAGCCTGCAAAACCTGCGTGAGGGTGGGTTGCGGGTGACGTTGCAGTTGCCGCGCAGCGTTGACTAGTCAGGCCGCGTAATCGTTCATCGCGAGCAAGCTTTGCTCCCACAGGTATTGCGCCCATCCTGTAGGGGCCGAGCTTGCTCGCGATGGCGTCAGACCATTCAACACACTCCTCAAGGCGAATGTCACAGACTGGTGACATAACTCGCCCCCTTCGTTACCTGCCTGTCATCGCCCGTTGTTTAGACTGCCCTCCAGTCATAACAACAAAAAAGGTATGCCATGGACACCTTCCAACCGGCGTTCAGCAGTTGGCTGAACGCGCCTGCCCATCAGCAATGGCTAGCAGCTGAAGGCCTGCGCCTGCTGGCGTTTGCCAAGGCTTCAACGCTTGCCGACGGCTTCGGCAATCTGGATGAAAAAGGCCGCCTGCCGGCCAACGCCTACGCCGAAACCATGAACACCGCCCGCATGACCCACAGCTTCGCCATGGCGCACATCCAGGGGCTTGCGGGGTTTGCGGAGTTGGTGGATCACGGCGTCCGCGCCCTCAGCGGGCCGCTGCGCGATGCCGAACACGGGGGCTGGTTTGCGGTCGCGCATCATCGCGACGGCAACACTGGTAAGGCCGCCTACCTGCACGCCTTTGTTGCGTTGGCCGCCAGTTCCGCCGTCGTCGCCCAGCGTCCCGGCGCACAAGCCTTGCTCGACGATGCAATCAATATCATCGACACGCATTTCTGGAGCGAGGAGGAGGGCGCGATGCGCGAATCCTTCAATCGCGACTGGCGTGAAGAGGAGGCCTATCGCGGTGCCAACAGCAACATGCACGCCACCGAAGCCTTCCTCGCACTGGCCGATGTCACCCAGGACAACCGCTGGCTGTGCCGTGCACAACGCATCGTCGAGCGCGTCATTCACGGTCATGCCGCGGCCAATGATTATCTGGTGATCGAGCATTTCGACCGTCAGTGGCAGCCGCTACGCGAGTACAACCACGACAACCCGGCCGACGGTTTTCGCCCCTACGGCACCACACCGGGCCACGGTTTTGAATGGGCGCGACTGGTGCTGCACCTTGAAGCGGCGCGGGTTCAGGCGGGAATGCTCACGCCAGGCTGGCTCGCCACCGACGCGCAAAAACTCTTCGACCACAACTGCCGTCACGGCTGGGATGTCGATGGGCTGCCCGGGATTGTCTACACCCTCGACTGGGACAATCGGGCGGTGGTTCGCCACCGTCTGCACTGGACCCATTGCGAAGCCAGTGCCGCCGCCAGTGCGTTGTTTAAACGCACCGGCGATGCGCGATACGAAACCTGGTACCGACTATTCTGGGAATTCTGTGACAGTCATTTTATCGATCGTTGCGACGGCAGTTGGCACCATGAGCTGGATCCGCAAAACCGCCCAAGTGCTGATATCTGGGCCGGTAAACCCGACCTGTATCACGCCTGGCAAGCCGTATTGATTCCGCGTCTGCCTCTGGCGCCGAGCATGGCCACGGCTCTGGGCCAGTTGTCTCAGAGTGCGCCTGTGTAACCATGCAGTGACATTCCAGCGTCCCTTCGTTACCTGCGAGGGGATAACTCCTGTTTAAAATCCTATGCAGCGCAAGCACCAGACTTGCATGCATAACAACAAGAAAGGTACTTCTAGATGAATGCGATTTCTCGCCTCGCTACTGTCATTTCTCTCGCCTCCCTGTCTGCGCTCCCTCTCAGTGTGCTTGCCGCCGAATCCAAAGGTTCCGTGGAAGTTGTTCACTGGTGGACGTCGGGTGGTGAAAAAGCAGCGGTCGATGTGCTCAAGGCTCAAGTCGAAAAAGACGGCTTCACCTGGAAAGACGGCGCTGTCGCCGGCGGTGGTGGTTCTACGGCCATGACCGTGCTCAAAAGCCGCGCCGTAGCGGGTAACCCGCCGGGCGTCGCACAGATCAAAGGCCCGGACATCCAGGAGTGGGGCAGCACTGGCCTGCTCAGCACCGACGCGTTGAAAGACGTTTCCAAGTCGGAAAACTGGGATGGCCTGCTGTCCAGGAAAGTCTCCGATACCGTGAAGTACGAAGGTGACTACGTCGCCGTTCCGGTGAACATTCACCGTGTGAACTGGCTGTGGATCAACCCGGAAGTGTTCAAGAAAGCCGGGATCGAAAAAGCTCCGACCACCCTCGAAGAATTCTATGCCGCTGGCGACAAGCTCAAAGCCGCAGGCTTCATCGCCCTGGCCCACGGCGGTCAGCCTTGGCAGGACAGCACCGTGTTTGAAGACGTGGTGCTCTCGGTCATGGGCGCCGACGGTTACAAGAAAGCCCTGGTCGACCTGGACCAGAAAACCCTCTCCGGCCCGGAGATGACCAAGTCGTTCACCGAACTGAAAAAAATCACCGGCTACATGGACCCGAACCGCGCCGGTCGTGACTGGAACATCGCCGCCGCCGACGTCATCGGCGGCAAGGCCGGTATGCAGATGATGGGCGACTGGGCGAAAAGCGAATGGACAGCGGCGAAGAAAGTCGCGGGCAAGGACTACCAGTGCGTACCGTTCCCGGGCACCGAAAAAGCCTTCACCTACAACATCGACTCCCTGGCGGTGTTCAAGCTCAAAGCGGATCGCAAGGGTGACATCGCTGCCCAGCAAGACCTGGCCAAGGTCGCATTGGGCACTGATTTCCAGAAAGTCTTCAGCATGAACAAAGGGTCGATCCCGGTGCGTAACGACATGCTGAATGAAATGGACAAGCTCGGCTTCGACGAGTGCGCCCAGAAGTCAGCGAAGGACTTCGTTGCGGACGACAAGACGGGCGGCCTGCAACCGAGCATGGCGCACAACATGGCCACCTCCCTGGCCGTACAGGGCGCGATCTTCGATGTGGTCACCAACTTCATGAACGACAAGGATGCTGACCCGGCCAAGGCCAGCGCCCAACTGGCATCGGCTGTCAAAGCGGCCCAGTAATCCCCTGTAGGAGCTGAGCTAGCTCGCGATAGCGGTGTAACAGTCGACATCTCTTTTGAATGTCAGTCCGTCATCGCGAGCAAGCTCGGCTCCCACAAGGGCTGTGTCGATCTCACTTCTCTCCACCTGGATTATCCCGATGAGCTCTGTGGCGGTTTTCAGCAAAGCCTCACCGTTCGATGCGCTGCAACGCTGGTTACCCAAGTTGGTACTGGCGCCGAGCATGCTGATCGTGTTGGTTGGTTTCTACGGTTACATCATCTGGACGTTCATTCTGTCCTTTACCAATTCCAGCTTCATGCCGAGCTACAAGTGGGTCGGCCTGCAGCAATACATGCGCCTGATGGACAACGATCGCTGGTGGGTCGCGAGCAAAAACCTCGCGGTGTTCGGCGGCATGTTCATCGGTATCAGCCTGGTGCTCGGCGTGTTCCTCGCCGTGTTGCTGGACCAGCGCATTCGCAAGGAAGGTTTCATTCGCACCGTTTACCTGTACCCGATGGCGCTCTCGATGATCGTCACCGGTACCGCATGGAAATGGCTGCTCAACCCAGGCCTGGGTCTGGACAAGATGCTGCGTGACTGGGGCTGGGAAGGCTTTCGCCTTGACTGGCTGGTGGATCAGGATCGCGTGGTCTACTGCCTGGTGATCGCCGCTGTGTGGCAAGCCTCCGGGTTTGTCATGGCGATGTTCCTCGCCGGTCTGCGCGGTGTCGATCAGTCGATCATCCGTGCTGCCCAGGTCGACGGTGCAAGCCTGCCGACCATCTACCTGAAGATCGTTTTGCCGAGCCTGCGCCCGGTGTTCTTCAGTGCCTTCATGATCCTTGCGCACATCGCAATCAAGAGCTTCGACCTGGTCGCGGCGATGACGGCGGGCGGCCCCGGCTACTCGTCCGACCTGCCGGCGATGTTCATGTATTCCTTCACCTTCAGCCGTGGCCAGATGGGCATCGGTTCGGCCAGCGCCATGCTCATGCTCGGTGCCGTGCTGACCATCCTCGTGCCGTACCTGTACTCCGAGCTGCGAGGCAAACGCCATGACTGATCAATTCGGAAAACGCAGCCTCAGCTTCAGCCGGGTCGCCATATACGCCACGCTGCTGCTCGCAGCGGCGGTGTACCTGATCCCGCTGGTGGTGATGCTGCTGACCAGCTTCAAATCTCCGGAAGACATCCGCACCGGCAACTTGCTGAGCTGGCCGACCGTAATTGACGGTATCGGCTGGATCAAGGCCTGGGACGTGGTCGGCGGCTATTTCTGGAACTCGGTGAAGATCACCGTGCCGGCGGTGCTGATTTCCACCTTCATCGGTGCCATGAACGGTTACGTACTGTCGATGTGGCGTTTCCGTGGCTCGCAACTGTTCTTCGGCCTGCTGTTGTTCGGCTGCTTCCTGCCGTTCCAGACCGTGCTGTTGCCTGCCTCGTTCACCCTCGGCAAGTTCGGCCTGGCTAACACCACCACCGGCCTGGTGCTGGTGCACGTGGTCTACGGCCTGGCGTTCACCACGCTGTTCTTCCGCAACTACTACGTGAGCATTCCGGATGCACTGGTCAAGGCTGCACGCCTGGACGGTGCGGGCTTCTTCACGATCTTCCTGAAGATCCTGCTGCCGATGTCGATCCCGATCGTGATGGTCTGCCTGATCTGGCAGTTCACTCAAATCTGGAACGACTTCCTGTTCGGCGTGGTGTTCGCCAGTGGCGATGCCCAGCCAATTACCGTGGCCCTGAACAACCTGGTCAACACCAGCACCGGGGCCAAGGAATACAACGTTGATATGGCCGCCGCGATGATCGCCGGGCTGCCGACACTGCTGGTCTACATATTCGCTGGCAAGTATTTCCTGCGTGGGCTGACGTCCGGCGCGGTCAAGGGGTAGAAACATGGCAACTCTCGAATT
Organism: Pseudomonas sp. C9; assembly: GCF_002000165.1. NCBI lineage: Bacteria > Pseudomonadati > Pseudomonadota > Gammaproteobacteria > Pseudomonadales > Pseudomonadaceae > Pseudomonas > Pseudomonas sp. C9. Next base: position 4,007,551 of record NZ_MPAK01000001.1, read on the forward strand.
ACGCAACGTCAACAAGACCTACGGTGCCGGTTTGCCGGACACCCTGAAAAACATCGAACTGAAGATCGATGACGGTGAGTTCCTGATCCTGGTAGGCCCATCGGGCTGCGGTAAATCCACGCTGATGAACTGCATCGCCGGCCTGGAAACCATCAGCGGCGGCGCAATCCTGGTGGACGATGCCGACATCAGCGGCATGAGCCCCAAGGATCGCGACATCGCCATGGTGTTCCAGTCCTACGCGCTGTACCCGACCATGAGCGTGCGCGACAACATCGCGTTCGGCCTGAAGATCCGCAAAATGCCGACTGCCGAAATTGACGAAGAAGTCGCTCGCGTCGCCAAATTGCTGCAGATCGAACACCTGCTTACCCGCAAGCCGGGTCAGCTCTCCGGTGGTCAACAACAGCGTGTCGCCATGGGCCGGGCCCTGGCGCGTCGGCCGAAGATTTACTTGTTCGACGAACCGCTGTCCAACCTCGACGCCAAGCTGCGGGTCGAGATGCGCACCGAAATGAAACTGATGCACCAGCGCCTGAAAACCACCACGGTCTACGTGACCCACGACCAGATCGAAGCGATGACCCTGGGCGACAAAGTGGCGGTGATGAAGGACGGGATCATCCAGCAGTTCGGCACGCCGAAAGACATCTACAACAACCCGGCCAACCTGTTCGTGGCGAGCTTCATCGGCTCGCCACCGATGAACTTCATCCCCCTGCGTTTGCAGCGCAAGGACGGTCGTCTGGTTGCATTGCTCGACAGCGGCCAGGCCCGTTGCGAGTTGCCACTGGGCATGCAGGATGCCGGCCTCGAAGACCGCGAAGTGATCCTGGGCATGCGCCCTGAACAGATCGTGTTGGCCAATGGCGAACCGAACGGATTGCCGACCATTCGCGCTGAAGTCCAGGTCACCGAGCCAACCGGCCCCGACACCCTGGTGTTCGTCAATCTCAATGACACCAAAGTCTGCTGCCGTCTGGCACCAGACGTCGCACCGGCGCCGGGCGAGACACTGACCCTGCAATTCGACCCATCGAAAGTGTTGTTGTTCGACGCCAAGACGGGGGAGCGTTTGGGGGTGGCGGGCTTGCCGAAAAGCGAAATGCACGCTGACAACGTGGCCCAATTCAAAGGCCGCTGAAGATAAAAAGTGTGGGAGCAGGCTTGCTCCCACAGGGGGATACGCGGCGGATGGCCTGTCGTCCGCTGCAACCGATGTCACCGCGTTAGAAAAAGAAAAGTTAATAACAATAAAACGAGGAAGTAGGGATGAAGAAGAACAACAACGCTCAGCTTATCTGCCAGTTGTCAGCTGTTGCAGTGATGATGATGGCCGGTAGCGCACACGCGGCTGATGCGTTCAGCGCCGACTCCGAATGGATGACCGGTGATTGGGGTGGCGAGCGGACCAAGCTGATCGAGCAGGGCATCGACATCAAAATGGATTACGTCGGTGAAGTCGGCGGCAACCTCCATGGCGGTTTCAACGACGACAAAACGGCTCGTTACGCAGACCAGTTTGGCCTTGGGGCAGCACTGGACCTGCAAAAACTGTTTGGCTGGGATAACACTCAGGCCAAGATCCAGCTCACCAACCGTAACGGTGAGAACATCTCCAATGACCGTATCGGCGACCCGCGTGCCGGCACCTTGAGTTCCTCCCAGGAAGTCTATGGCCGTGGTCACATGGTCCGTCTGACCCAGTTGTGGATCAAGCACCAGTTCTTCGACAATAAACTGGACATCAAGGCCGGTTACTTCGGCGAAGGCGAAGACTTCAACACCTTCCCATGCGAGTTCCAGAACCTGGCGTTCTGTGGTTCCCAGGTGGGTAACTGGGCCACCAACATCTGGTACAACTGGCCGGTCATGCAGGCTGCGGTCCGCGTGAAGTACAACATCTCGCCTGAGTTCTATGCGCAGATCGGCGCGTACAACCAGAACACGTCGCAACTGGAGCACGGTAACGGCTTCAAGCTCAGCGGCAGTGGTACCAACGGCACCGTCCTGCCAGTCGAACTGGTCTGGTTGCCTAACCCTGGCAACCTGCCGGGCGAATACCGTGTCGGTTACTACAAAAGCACGGCCAAGGCCGATGACGTTCTCAAGGACGACAACGGCAATGATGCGGCCACCAGCGGTAACGCCTATCGCAGCCACAGCAGCAAGCACGGTTACTGGTTCGTTGCACAGCAACAACTCACCAGCCACAACGGTGACAAGTCCCGCGGTCTGAACATTGCAGCCAACGCCACGTTCCACGACAAGGACACCAACATTGTCGACAACTACCAGTCGTTGATGTTTGTGTACAAGGGCCCGTTCGATGCGCGTCCTAAAGATGACATGGGCATCGGTTTCGCCCGTATCCATGTCAACGATGACGTGAAGAAAAACGCCGAGGCGGTCAACGCTGCCAACAATGTGACTGAGTATGAGGATCCACTGTTCTCGCCACTGCGGACCACTGAATACAACTACGAACTCAACTACGGCTTCCACGTTACCAACTGGCTGACCGTGCGTCCTAACCTGCAATACGTCACTCACCCAGGCGGTGTGGATGAAGTCGATAACGCGCTGGTGGCCGGTCTGAAAATTCAGTCGGTGTTCTAACGCTGTTGCGATAAGCTCCTCTCTATGTGCGCATATTTGCGGACAGCCAAGGCTGTCCGCTTTTTTTTGGGAGGCCTTAGAGGGCCTGTGGCGCACTGGGCACAACAGTTAGAGTACCCCCATTGATTTTCAGGACCGTGGCACATGCATGAGCATCCGCTACAACGCTTCTTCAAATCCTTGCGCGAACGTCCGGTGTTTGCGTGGGAGCGCTATCAGAAGCGCGACGTGTTGGTGATCGACCATCCGCTGTGTCAGGCGGTGTTCAGTCGCCAGGGCGCGCAGTTGCTGCACTTCCAGCCAACGGGTCAAAAACCCTGGCTGTGGTGCGCGGCGAAGTGGCCGCAGGTCGGCGCGATTCGGGGTGGCGTGCCGGTGTGCTGGCCGTGGTATGGCCGTCATCCGAGCGAGAATGCGTGGCCATCTCATGGCTGGGCGCGGTTGATCGACTGGAAGCTGCTCGACAGCCGCCATGACGACGATGGCGTGCGATTGCACTGGCAGCTTCAATTGTGTGACTGGCAAGTGGACCTGCACGCCCACCTTGGCGAACGCATGGAATTGCGCCTGAGCACCGAGCATCAGGACGACATGCCGTGCCAGTTGAGCCAGGCTTTGCATGCTTACTGGCGTATTGGCGATGTCAGCGAGATAGCGCTGTCTGGGCTCGATGGCGCGCAGGGTTACGACCATTTGAATCGCCAGAGTTGTCAGCAGGATGGTGAGTTGAGGGTCGATGGCGGGTGCCAGCGAGTGTTCCAGCAAGACGGCGAATTGCAACTCAAGGACCACGCCTGGCAGCGTGAGTTGTGCATTGATACGGGTGACGAGGCGGACACGGTGGTCTGGCATCCGGGCTCGCGGCCGTTGCTGGGGGTGAGCTGGAATGAAATATCAGAGTTTGTGTGTGTGGAAGCGGCCAGTGGCGGCACCCACAGCCTGAGCCTGGCGCCGGGACAGAAGGCGCATTTGAGTTTGCAGGCGCGGGTAGGGGCTTAGCGCAGATCAAAAGATCGCAGCCTCGTTTCACTCGACAGCTCCTACAGGTGCGGCGATCTCTTGTAGGAGCTGTCGAGTGAAACGAGGCTGCGAATCGTCAATTAATTGAACTCGTCGCCCACCGGATACCGGCTCGCATTCAAGCTCTCTTTGATCTTGCGCAAATGCGGCTGGAAGTCCACACCGCGACGCAGGGTCATGCCGGTAGCCAGCACGTCCAGCACGGTCAGTTGAATGATCCGCGAGGTCATCGGCATGTAGATGTCAGTGTCTTCGGGTAGCGGGATATTCAGGCTCAGGGTGCTGGCCTTGGCCAGTGGTGAACCTTCGGCTGTCAGACCCAGCACCGATGCACCGTTCTCCCGGGCGATGCGCGCCACTTCCACGAGTTCGCGGGTGCGGCCGGTGTAGGAGATGATCACGAACAATTCGCCGGTGTGTGCCACCGACGCAATCATCCGTTGCATCAGCACATCGGCATGGGCGGTGACGGCCAGATTGAACCGGAAGAATTTGTGCTGTGCGTCCAGTGCCACCGGGGCCGAGGCACCGAGGCCGAAGAAGTGGATCTGCCGGGCCTGGATCAACAGGTCGACGGCGCGGCTGATCAGGTTCGGGTCCAACGCTTGCAAGGCACTGTCCAGGGAGGCTATGGCGCTGCCGAAAATCTTCTTTGTATAGGCTTCAGGATTGTCATCGGCCTCGACCGCACGGCTGACATACGCCGCGCCACTGGCCAGGCTTTGAGCCAACTGCAGTTTGAGTTCCGGGTAGCCGCTGACGCCGAACGAACGGCAGAAACGGTTGACCGTCGGCTCGCTGACCTTCGAGGCCTGGGCGAGGGCGGCGATGCTGAACCGGGTGGCCTGCTGTGGGTTGAGCAGGATCACTTCGGCGACTTTACGTTCAGCCTTGTTCAGGTCTTCAAGGCGATTCTGGATCTGTTCCAGTAAATTCCGCACGCGGTCCATATATGTTCCTTGGGTCAGCAGCGCAAATTAGAGTTCGGCTATGCCAAAAGGGCCTTTGATGCGGCCCCAAACGGTGGCCTATCCTACTGATGGCTCCGACCGACCACCACTCGGAATCTATATTTTGCGAAAATGTTGTGGTTATTACTACATTTTCTCTTGAGCGATGCCTTGAAAAAAGGTATTTGTAGCTTAACTTGATAAAAGAACAAACATCATGCCTTCGATTACGGTTGAACCGTGCACCTTTGCCTTGTTCGGCGCCCTCGGCGATCTGGCCTTGCGCAAGCTGTTTCCTGCCCTCTATCAACTCGACGGCGCAGGCCTCTTGCACGAGGATACGCGCATTATCGCGCTGGCCCGCGAGCCCGGCACCGAGCAGCAACACCTGGCATTCATCGCCGCCGAGTTGCGTCGTTATGTCGGGGCCAAAGAGCTGGATGCGGCCGTGGTCGAACGCTTCCTGGCCCGACTGAGCTACCTGCACGTCGACTTTCTCCAGGCTGACGATTACATCGCCCTGGCTGAAATGGCCGGCAGTGCCCAGCGCGTGATTGCCTACTTTGCGACGCCTGCCGCCGTTTACGGCGCGATCTGCGAGAACCTGGCCAAGGTCGGCCTGGCGCAAAACACCCGCGTAGTCCTGGAAAAGCCCATCGGCTCGGACCTGGAATCCTCGCGCAAGGTCAACGACGCCGTGGCACAGTTCTTCCCGGAAAACCGCACCTACCGCATTGACCATTACCTGGGCAAAGAGACGGTTCAAAACCTCATCGCGCTGCGTTTCGCCAACAGTCTGTTCGAAACCCAGTGGAACCAGAACTACATCTCCCACGTGGAAATCACCGTGGCCGAGAAGGTCGGGATCGAAGGCCGTTGGGGTTACTTCGACAAGGCCGGTCAACTGCGGGACATGATCCAGAATCACCTGCTGCAGCTGCTTTGCCTGATCGCCATGGACCCGCCGGCCGACCTGTCCGCCGACAGCATCCGCGATGAGAAAGTCAAAGTCCTCAAGGCGCTGGCGCCGATCAGCCCGGAAGGCCTGACCACTCAAGTAGTGCGCGGTCAGTACATCGCCGGTTACAGCGAAGGCAAATCGGTCCCGGGTTACCTGGAGGAAGAAAACTCCAACACCCAGAGCGACACCGAAACCTTCGTCGCCTTGCGTGCCGATATTCGCAACTGGCGCTGGGCCGGCGTGCCGTTTTACCTGCGCACCGGCAAGCGCATGCCGCAGAAGCTGTCGCAGATTGTCATCCACTTCAAAGAACCGTCGCATTACATCTTCGCCCCTGAGCAGCGCCTGCAAATCAGCAACAAGCTGATTATCCGCCTGCAACCGGACGAAGGTATTTCCTTGCGCGTGATGACCAAAGAGCAAGGCCTGGATAAGGGCATGCAGCTGCGTAGCGGTCCGTTGCAGCTGAATTTTTCCGACACTTATCGCAGCGCGCGGATTCCCGATGCCTACGAGCGGTTGTTGCTGGAAGTGATGCGCGGCAATCAGAACCTGTTTGTCCGTAAAGATGAAATCGAAGCCGCGTGGAAATGGTGTGACCAGTTGATCGCCGGGTGGAAAAAATCCGGTGATGCGCCCAAGCCGTACGCGGCCGGGTCCTGGGGACCGATGAGCTCCATTGCTCTGATCACGCGGGATGGGAGGTCGTGGTATGGCGATATCTAATTTGAAACTGCCTCAGGGCGTCAGCGCCCATGCGTTCAAAAGCCCGGTGCTGTTGGCCGAAACGCTGGCACTGACGGTTGCCAAGCAATTGAGCGAAGCGATCGACACCCAGGGCACCGCCACGCTGGTGGTGTCCGGTGGTCGCAGCCCGGTGGCGTTTTTCCAGCACCTGGCCAAACAGGCGCTGGACTGGTCGAACGTGGTGGTCAGCCTGGCCGACGAACGTTGGGTGCCGGTTGAGCATGCCGACAGCAATGCCGGTCTGCTCAAGCGCTATCTGTTGCAAGGGCCGGCGGCCAAGGCTCAGTTCCTGAGTCTGTACAGCGCCAGCGCCAACCTTGAACAGGCGGCCGAGCAGGCCGATCGTTTGCTCTCCGAACTGCCGGTGATCGATGTATTGGTGCTGGGCATGGGTGACGACGGTCACACCGCGTCGCTGTTTCCGAACAGCCCGAACTTGGCCGATGCCTTGAAGGCCGACGGCATCCGTCGTTGCTACCCGATGTTGGCACCTACCGTGCCGCATCAACGCCTGACCATGAGCCGTGCGCTGCTGGCATCGGCCAAGCATAAAGTTCTGTCCATTTCCGGTCAGTCAAAACTGACCACCCTGAGTGCCGCATTGGCCAGTGACGATGTCGCCGCCATGCCGATTCGCGCGTTTTTGCAACCCACGTTAGAGATTTACTGGTGCCCATGAGCCAAGGAACAGCCGCTATGACAACCCCATCCCCGACCGTTTCCATGGCGGACAAAGTTGCCCTGATCGACAGCCTCTGCGCCAAGGCGCGGATTTTGCCGGTGATTACCATTGCTCGCGAACAGGACGTCCTGCCGCTGGCTGACGCCCTCGCCGCCGGTGGCCTGACTGCCCTGGAAGTGACCCTGCGTTCGCAGTTCGGCCTCAAGGCCATCCAGATCCTGCGCGAACAGCGTCCGGAACTGGTGACCGGTGCCGGCACCGTGCTGGATCGCCACATGCTCGCCGCCGCCGAAGCGGCCGGTTCGCAATTTATCGTTACGCCAGGCATCACCCGTGATTTGCTCGAAGCCAGTGTCAACAGCCCGATCCCGCTGTTGCCCGGTATCAGCAACGCCTCCGGCATCATGGAAGGCTATGGTTTGGGTTATCGCCGCTTCAAGCTGTTCCCGGCGGAAGTGAGCGGCGGCGTCGCTGCCATCAAGGCCTTGGGCGGCCCGTTCGGCGAAGTGAAGTTCTGCCCGACCGGCGGCGTTGGCCCGGCCAATATCAAGAGCTACATGGCATTGAAAAACGTCATGTGCGTGGGCGGTAGCTGGATGCTTGATCCGGAGTGGATCAAGAACGGCGACTGGGCCCGCATTCAGGAATGCACTGCCGAGGCCTTGGCGCTGCTGGACTGATCTGCTTTACCTGACACTTCGTTGTGTGTTCTACGGCTTTACGGTGCGCTTGGTCGGTGCACCGTTTTTTTTGCCTGTAGAAAAACAACAGGGCATATGAGGTTTTTTGTAGCAGCTGCCGAAGGCTGCGTCCGGCTGCGAAGCAGTCGTAAAATCTGTGCCCACGGTGCATCAGGCAGACCGCATGCACTGGATTTACGACTGCTTCGCAGCCGGACGCAGGCTTCGCCAGCTGCTACAGATCGGACGCAGGCTGCTACGGATCGGCCTCAGGCGATAAATAATTACCGCACCTGCACATTCGTCGCACCCTAACCTGCGCTCTTCTATTGGAAGAGAGAACGTCATGGACGACAACACCTGCGCTGCACCTTCACAACCGGCTTGCCTGCTGTCCCCCGAACAAATCGCCGGTCCGTATTTCCGTAACCCGAAACTGATCAGGCGCAACATCAGCGAAGGCGCTGATGGCGTTCCCTTGATACTGCGCCTGGCGATCGTCGATGCCATGACCGGGCAGCCTGTCACGGGTGCGCTGGTCGATATCTGGCATTGCAACGCGCGTGGTGCCTATTCGGGCTGGAGCAAGATCAATCCGGACAAGGAAGTCGATGTCGGTGAAATCGGCTCGATCCCGCGCACCGACGACGACACTTACCTGCGCGGCGGTCAGTTCACCGACAAGCACGGAGTTGTGCGGTTTACCACGATTTACCCGGGGTTTTACGCCGGCCGCTCGCTGCACATTCACGTCGCTGTGCGCATCACGGCCGGTAACAATTACCTGCAAGAGCGGCATGTCGCCTGGGTCGGCCAGCTTTACTTGCCCGAGGCGGCTTCGCGGTCGGTACTGAACACCCGAGAGTACAGCGGCAGAAAGGCTTCACCGCTGACCAACGATGAAGACATTTACTACAAGCACCACGGCGGCGAAGCTTCGACGTTAAGCGTTCATACGCTTAGTCGAAAGTCGAATGACGATGGCTATTTCGGATCCACCACCATCGCCATCGACACCTTCGCGGTTTCATCACACATCAAGCCGGAGGACTTCGACAGGTACACCGTGTGATTTCAGCCCAGTTCGGTCAGCGCCCGGGTCAGCAGCGTCATATGTGACGCAGTGGTGGTCAGGCCCGGTGTGATGCGAATGCACGGTCCGCTCGCGGCACCGCTGCGCATCACGGTAAACAGGTTGTAGTCGCTGAGCAGTCGCTCAACCATCGGCTGTTGATCGCTATGGCGCGTGAAGCGCAGTGACGTGATGCCGCAATACAGGCGAGGGTCATCCGGCGTCATGACTTCAATCCCCGGCAATTCGCGCGCTGCACGCACCCACAGGTTACGCAAGTAGTTGAGCCGGGCACCCTTGGCGGCAGAACCACCCATGGCATGATGTTCCTCGATCACCAGCGGCAATGTCAGCAGCGCCGGGATATTCGGTGTGCCGTACGGCGTGCGGGCGCGAATGTCGGTGACGGGGTAGTGCGATTCGCCCATGTCCGGGTCGATATCGGCCAGGCGCTCGGGAGCAATGTAGATGAACCCTAGCGTCAGCGGTGCTCCGATCCATTTGTGCAGGTTGAAGCCGGCGAAGGAGATACCCAGTTCATCCAGATTGAAGTCGATTTGCCCCAACGCGTGGGCGCCGTCGAGGATCACATCGATCCCGTGTTCTTTCGCGGCGGCGGCAATCGCCTGCACCGGCATCACCAGGCCGGTGCGATGGGTGACGTGAGTCAGGGCCATCAGTTTGAGTTTGGGGTAGCGCTCAAAAGCGTCGCGGTAGGTCGCCAGTAAACTGTCGAAACTGGCGGGGTGCTGGTGGTCGATCTCGATCACCTCGGCCCCGCGATTGCGCGCCAGCCAGCGCAGGGCGTTTTTGACCGAGTCGTACTCCAGATCGCAGATCAATACCTGGTCGCCCGGCTGAAGACGGTTGTAGTTGCGGATCAACGATTGCAGACCCTCCGAGGCATTGCGGGTCAGCGCCACGGTGTCGGCAGGCACGCCCACCAGTGCGGCCAACTGCGCGCGGATCTTCTGGGTTTCGACCTGTTCGAATCGCTGGCGTACGTACACCGAGTTGCTGCGGTTGATCATTTCGATGTTGCGCTGGTATTCCTCGACCACCGTTCGCGACATGCGCCCGAAGTAACCGTTCTCCAGGTTGATCGGGCCGGGTTCGACGGCATAGCGGTCGGCAAAGGTCTGCCAGAACATTTCATCACGGGCGCGACGGGTGTTATCGGGCATGGGGTACTCGGTCAGGATCAATGGCGGGGGGCGGGTTTGCCATGTTTGGCGCGCAGGGGTTCGAGCAATTCCGACAAGCCGTTGTGATCGATTTCCTGCATCAGGGCCAACAAGCCACCTAATTCGCCATGAGGAAATCCTTCCCGGGCAAACCAATTCAGGTAGGGGCCGGGCAGGTCGGCAATGATCCGGCCCTTGTATTTGCCAAAGGGCATTTCGCGGGTGATCAGCAGTTCTAGTTTTTCAGGGTTCATCGGTTGGCCGTCAGGATTCAATCAGTGCGGAAAATACAGGCATTCTGCATGCAGGCCAATTGACAGTTCATGCAAAAAAAACGGATACAGATTTCGCCTGTAAAATTAAGTCATTGAAATATAAAGGTTAAATTGTTGAATCGAAGCTGGCATGCAGGGTGCAACAGTCATTGCATCTTTCATCAACCCGCAAGGAATTGAAAAATGACCGACATGAATAAAGAAGCCATCTCTGTACTCAACGACCTGATTGAAACCAGCAAAGACGGTCAGGAAGGGTTCAAGACTTGCGCTGAAGACATCAAACACCCTGAACTCAAAACGTTGTTCGTTCAGCGTTCTGCCGACTGCGCCACGGCGGCGTCTGAACTGCAATCCGCCGTGCGTTCGATGGGCGGCGATCCAGAAACCTCCACCAGTGTCAGCGGCGATATGCACCGTCGCTGGGTCGACGTGAAGTCGATGTTTACCGGCAAGGACGAAGAGGCTGTCCTGAACGAAGCCGAGCGCGGTGAAGACCATGCGCTGAAGGCTTACCGAGAGGCGATGGAGAAAATCAACAAACACAACCTGGTGGGCATTCGTGACCTGGTTGAACGTCAGTACCACGGCGTGCAACGCAATCATGACCAGGTCAAAGCCCTGCGTAACCAGGCTCGCGCACGCTCGTAAGCGTTCGCTTCCACTAAAAAAACGCCAGCGAGTCTGGCGTTTTTTGTGCCTGCTGGTTCAAGGCAGGGGCATTGTTCAACCGATGCTGATCGCCGGCAAAGTCGGCAGCGTCACGGTCTGTTGCTTGCGCGGTGCCAGGATCTCCGCTTCGCCATCCACCACCAATTCATCACGCTGGTTGAACACGCGGGTGGCAATGCGCACACGAAACTTCGGCAGTTTCTCCAGAATCTCCAGACGCACGGTTAAGGTGTCGCCAATTTTCACCGGTTTCTGAAAGCTCATTTGCTGGCCGATATAAATAGTGCCTGGCCCAGGCAGTTCACAGGCAACCGCTGCGCTGATCAGCGCGCCACTGAACATGCCATGCGCGATGCGCTCCTTGAACATGGTGCCCGCTGCGAACTCGGCGTCCAGGTGCACCGGGTTGTGGTCGCCGGACATGGCGGCGAACAACTGAATGTCGCGCTCCTCGACGGTCTTGCTATAGCTGGCGGTCTGGCCGACTTCGAGGGCTTCGTAAGGGGTATTGGTAACCTGGGTCATCTGTCTCGGTTCCTGTGACGAATAAAAAAATCCACAAAAAAACTATTCCGACCGGGGTGGCCGGCGGTGGCTCAATGCCTGGGCGATCCACTGCAACACATCGCTGATCACTTCCTTGCGGTTGCTCTCGTTGAACAGTTCGTGGCGCGCCTGCGGGTAAATAGTCAGGTGCAGGTTCTGGCTGCCCGCCGCACGCAAGGCATCGGCCAGATCTTTCAGACGCTTGCCTTCGCTCACCGGATCACATTCACCGCCAATCACCAGCAACGGCAGGCCCGGATCGATCTGAGCGAGATTGGACGCTTTGCTGATTTGCTGCAACCCACCGAGTAGATCGATCCACATCTGGTTAGTGCAGCGAAAGCCACACAGCGGATCGTTGGCGTACAGATCCACTTCCACCGGGTCGCGACTGAGCCAGTCGAATTGTGTGCGTGCCGGTTTGAATTGTTTGTTGAACGAGCCGAAGGACAGCCATTCGATCAACGCACTACGCCCCTTGGGCCCCTGGCGCAGCTTTTCGAAACGGGCGATCTGGCGCGCCGCGCGATAGAGCGCCACGGGCTGGAAATTCGAACCGCTGAGCACCGCGCCGTGCAGGCTGGCGCTGTGATGCAGCAGGTAAGCCTGAGCGATGTAGCTGCCCATGCTGTGACCGAGCAACACGATCGGCACACCAGGATGCTGTTGACCGATGTGCTGGTTGAGGCTGGCGAGGTCGCCGACGACTTTGCACCAGCCATCGTCATCGGCGAAATGGCCGAGTGTGCCGTTTTCGGCGGTTTTGCCATGTCCACGCTGATCCGGCGCATAGACGCCGTAACCGTGCTCGCAGAATTTTTCCGCCAGCCGGGCGTAGCGACCGCTGTGCTCGGCCATTCCGTGAGCCAGCAGAATGACCGCGTGTAATGGCGCGGCGGGCAGCCACTGGTTGACGAACAGGCGGCTATGGTCAGTCGCGGTCAGCCAGAACGTGTCGTGGATCATGTCGATTCCTTTGCATGGGGCTGCATGTGGCATGGGCGTGGTTGCATTGTATAGCGCATCCCGCGCGTCCCGTCTGATCAGGCCACGCCACGGCGGGAAGATTCACACGATCAATGAGGCGCGTGCGCATATTTGCCTGAATCGCCATAGCTGCTAGTGTCCGTGAAGCTCCGCTTTTCGCTTTTGTTTTTGAACAAGGGCGCAACAGCGGCCCCGGATAGGCTCAGGTAAAGAGGATAAGAACAATGCAACCTGATTTCTGGAATGACAAACGCCCGGCCGGCGTGCCCCTGGACATAGACCTTGGGGCTTACAAGTCGGTGATCGAGGTGTTCGAGCGTTCCTGCAAGAAATTTGCTGACCGCCCGGCATTCAGCAACATGGGCGTGACCCTGACCTACGCCGAACTGGAACGCCAGAGCCTGGCATTCGCTGCTTACCTGCAAGCCCACACCGACCTGGTGCCGGGGGATCGCATCGCGGTGCAGATGCCCAACGTCCTGCATTATCCGATTGCTGTATTCGGTGCCTTGCGTGCCGGGTTGATCGTGGTCAACACCAACCCGTTGTACACCGCGCGGGAGATGCGTCATCAGTTCAAGGATTCCGGTGCCCGGGCACTGGTGTACCTGAACATGTTCGGGCAGAAAGTCCAGGAAGTGCTGCCCGACACCGACATCCAGTACCTGATCGAAGCGAAAATGGGCGACCTGATGCCGGCCGCCAAGGGCTGGCTGGTCAATACCATGGTCAGCAAGGTCAAGAAAATGGTCCCGGCGTATGCCCTGCCGCAGGCGATTTCGTTCAAGAGCGCATTGCGCATGGGGCGTGGCCTGGGCATCAAGCCGCTGAAAGTCGGCCTCGACGACATCGCCGTGTTGCAATACACCGGCGGCACCACCGGTTTGGCCAAGGGCGCCATGCTGACCCACGGCAACCTGGTGGCAAACATGCAGCAGGCGCGTGCCTGCCTGGGGCAGTTCGGTGCCGACGGTCAGCCACTGTTGCGTGAAGGTCAGGAAGTGATGATCGCGCCACTGCCGCTGTACCACATCTATGCATTCACGGCGAACTGCATGTGCATGATGGTGACCGGCAACCACAACGTGCTGATCACTAATCCGCGAGACATTGGCGGCTTCATCAAGGAGCTCAAGAACTGGCGTTTCTCGGCGTTGCTGGGGCTCAACACCTTGTTCGTCGCCCTGATGGACCACCCGGACTTCAAGACCCTGGATTTCTCCAGCCTCAAGCTCACCAACTCCGGCGGCACGGCGCTGGTCAAGGCCACCGCCGAGCGCTGGGAGCAGATGACCGGTTGCCGTATCACTGAAGGTTACGGCCTGACCGAAACCTCGCCGGTGGCCTGCACCAACCCGTACGGCGATCAATCTCGAATCGGCACGGTCGGCCTGCCGGTGCCGGGCACTTCGCTGAAAGTGATCAACGATGAAGGCGTCGAGCAGCCGTTGGGCGAGCGCGGCGAACTGTGCATCAAAGGCCCGCAGATCATGAAGGGGTACTGGCAGAAACCCGACGCCACCGCTGAAGTGCTGGATGCCGAGGGCTGGTTCAAGTCAGGCGACATCGCGGTGATCGACCCGGACGGTTTTGTGCGCATCGTCGATCGCAAGAAGGACATGATCATCGTGTCGGGTTTCAACGTGTACCCGAACGAGATCGAAGACGTGGTGATGGCTCACCCGAAGGTCGCCAACTGCGCGGTCATCGGTGTGCCGGACGAGCGGTCGGGCGAGGCGGTGAAGTTGTTTGTGGTGGCCCGCGAAGCCGGGGTCAGCCTTGAGGAGTTGAAGGCTTACTGTAAGGAGAACTTCACGGCGTACAAAGTGCCCAAGCACATCGTGTTACGTGAGTCGTTGCCAATGACGCCGGTCGGGAAGATTCTGCGGCGGGAGCTGCGCGATATCGCGTAATCGATGAATGGCCGCGTTTCACGCGGATCGCGGGCAAGCCATGCTCCTACAGGTTTCATTATCGTCCACATAGAATGTGATCGACACGGAACCTGTAGGAGCAAGGCTTGCCCGCGATGCTTTTAAAGATCTGGAAAGGCCCTGTTTCAGGGGCTTTCAAGGCTTTATAGGATTTTTGCTCTAAAATGACCGCTAGCAATTCTTGAGTCACAATTGTGACCGTAGGGGCCGCTTTTGGCTCTAGTCGACCCTTGGCAAAGCTGCTACTCTCGGCGCGCTTTGTGCTTCTCGGCCTGTGTAAAAGCCCAGATTCACCAATGACCAAACACCAATAATAATCGCATCAAATGCGGTGCTGAATTCGCGTTGCTGAGGAGTGGGCTTCCATGATCGAAGACTTTTGGAAGGATAAGTACCCAGCTGGGATTGCTGCCGAGATCAATCCAGACGAGTACCCGAATATTCAGGCAGTGTTGAAGCAATCCTGCCAACGCTTCGCCAACAAGCCGGCATTCAGCAACCTGGGCAAGACAATCACCTACGGTGAACTGTACGAATTGTCCGGTGCCTTTGCCGCTTACCTGCAACAGCATACCGACTTGCAGCCGGGCGATCGAATCGCCGTGCAATTGCCTAACGTGCTGCAGTACCCGGTTGCCGTCTTCGGTGCCATCCGCGCCGGGCTGATCGTGGTCAACACCAACCCGCTGTACACCGCGCGGGAAATGGAACACCAATTCAACGACTCCGGTGCCAAAGCCCTGGTCTGCCTGGCCAACATGGCACACCTGGCGGAAACCGTCGTTCCGAAAACCGGCGTCAAGCACGTGATCGTCACGGAAGTGGCCGACCTGTTGCCACCGCTCAAGCGCCTGCTGATCAACAGCGTCATCAAGTACGTGAAGAAGATGGTCCCGGCGTATCACTTGCCCAAAGCCGTCAAGTTCAACGACGTGCTGAGCAAGGGGCATGGCCAGCCAGTGGCTGAAGCCAACCCGGCCAGCAGCGATGTCGCGGTGCTGCAATACACCGGCGGCACTACCGGCGTGGCGAAAGGGGCGATGCTGACCCACCGCAACCTCGTGGCCAACATGCTGCAATGCAAGGCGCTGATGGGCTCCAACCTCAATGAAGGTTGCGAGATCCTGATCACGCCGCTGCCGCTGTACCACATTTATGCGTTTACCTTTCATTGCATGGCGATGATGCTGATCGGCAACCACAACATCCTGATCAGCAACCCGCGCGACCTGCCGGCGATGGTCAAGGAACTGTCGAAGTGGAAGTTCAGCGGTTTCGTCGGCCTCAACACCTTGTTCGTGGCCCTGTGCAATAACGAAGGCTTCCGCAAGCTGGATTTCTCGGCGCTGAAAGTTACCTTGTCCGGTGGCATGGCCCTGCAACTGGCTGCCGCCGAACGCTGGAAAGCGGTCACTGGCTGCTCCATCTGCGAAGGTTACGGCATGACCGAAACCAGCCCGGTGGCCACCGTCAATCCGATCCAGAACATCCAGATCGGCACCATCGGCATCCCGGTCCCGTCGACCCGTTGCAAAGTCATTGACGATGCCGGCGTGGAACAGCCGCTGGGCGAAATCGGCGAGCTGTGTGTCAAAGGCCCGCAGGTCATGAAGGGTTACTGGCAGCGCCAGGAAGCCACCGATGAAATGCTCGACAGCGAAGGCTGGCTGAAGACCGGTGACATCGCGCTGATCCAGCCTGATGGATACCTGCGCATTGTCGATCGCAAGAAAGACATGATCCTGGTCTCCGGTTTCAACGTGTACCCGAACGAACTGGAAGACGTGCTCGCGACCCTGCCGGGCGTGCTGCAATGTGCGGCCATTGGCGTGCCGGACGAGAAGTCGGGCGAGGCGATCAAGATCTTTATCGTCGCCAAACCGGGCGTGACGCTGACCAAAGAGCAAGTGATGGAGCACATGCGTGCCAACGTCACCGGCTACAAGGTGCCGCGTGCCGTCGAGTTCCGCGATGCGCTGCCGACCACCAACGTTGGCAAGATTCTGCGTCGTGAACTGCGCGATGAAGAGTTGAAGAAAATCGCCGCGAAAAAGGTCGGCGCGTAACACCAAAAAGCCCTGCGGATGCGGGGCTTTTTTTTGCTCGTCTGACAGGTCTTTGTTGCCTGTCAGGCCGCCTTCGCGAGCAAGCCCGCTCCCACATTTGATCGCATTCTTATTGGAATAACGCGGTTTAATGTGGGAGCGGGCTTGCTCGCGAAGCTTTTGCTTTTGGCTTACAGGCGGAACGGCGCGAAGTTGACGTTGGTGCCCGCCGGGCGCATGTCCTGCAAGTACGAATCCTTGTCGGCACTCAGCTCCAGGCTCAAGGCCGCCTTGCGCTTGCCTTCATTGCGCACCACCAGGCCTTCAAGCTTCTCGCGCAGGAACACGGTCGGCACTTTCAGGTGCAGCAACTCGTCGGTGTCCGGCGTGTGCATCAGCAAGTGAACCCACTCGTACTGACCAACGGCCAGGCGCGCGACCGGGATATCGAACCACCAGATGTTGCGGTTGCGGTTCAATTCGGTGAAATGGCAGTTGTTGACGCCTAGCACGGCACCGCCAAGTTCCTGGTTTCTGCGGGCAATGGCCTGCTTTTTATCGAGTTTCATAACATTCCTACGGGGTTGGATCGTCAGCGCCAGGGCCTGAATACGTTGCGCATTCTCGGGTGTTGGTCGGCAAACATAAAGCCCAACCTGCTGAGATCGACGAAATGGGCGGCACAAATAAATGAAACTCCGCGCAAATGCCCCCGGTCAATCCTTGTGTAACGACTTTTTCTCATTGAAACGTTCACAGGAGAATCACCATGAGCAGCACGGGCGATAAAGTAAAAGGCCTGGCCAATGAAGCCGCCGGCAACGTCAAGCAAGGCGTCGGCAAGGCCACCGGCAACGAAAAAATGCGCTCCGAAGGCGTGATGCAGGAAAGGAAAGGCGAGGCCCAACAAGCGGTCGGCAAAGCCAAGGATGCGCTCAAAAAAGGCATCGACAAGGCGTGATCCGACGTGTGAAACGTCTTGCAAACGGCCATCCATCGATGGCCGTTTTTGTGTCAGCCTGAACTTGAACCAGGAAATTGTTTCAAAGTCGCCAAGTAGGCTACTTTGTTGTAGAAATCAGCCCCCTGAGTCGCCACGACTTTTAACCCCTCTTGCGGCGAATGGAGACGCTAATGATTTTCCCGGACATGAGAGGCCTGCCCCTGCACCGTGTGATGATGCGCACGGTCACCGAGTTCATCGACGATGAAATGTCGACCTATGCCTCGGCGCTGGCCTATCAAATGTTGTTTTCGCTGTTTCCCTTCATCCTGTTCCTGATTGCCCTGATCGGTTTCCTGCACCTGCCGGACTTTTTCTCCTGGCTGCGCCTGCAATCGGAACTGGTCTTGCCGCCCCAGGCGCTGGAACAGGTCAACCCGGTGATTGACCAGCTCCAGCAATCCAAGGGCGGCTTGCTCTCGGTGGGTATCGTGATTGCGCTGTATACCGCCTCTGCCGGTGTGCGGCTGATGATGAGTGCGATGAACGCCGCCTACGATGTGGTCGAAGGCCGGCCGATATGGAAGCGTTTTCCACTGTCGGTCATTTACACCGTCGGCATTGCCGGGATGCTGCTGGCCGCCGCCGCGCTGATGGTCCTCGGGCCGCAAGTCATGGGCTGGATTGCCTCGCAAGTTGGCCTTGAAGACTTTATCGTCACCTTGTGGACCATCGTTCGCTGGCCGGTCATCGTGATTCTGTTGATGGTCGCGGTGGCGTTGATCTACTACGTCATGCCCGATGTCAAACAGGAGTTTCGCTTCATCACCCCGGGCTCGGTGCTGGCGGTGGTGGTGTGGATCATCGCGTCGCTGGGCTTTGGTTTGTACGTCAAGGAGTTCGCCAACTACAACGCCATGTATGGCAGTATCGGCGCGATCATCGTGCTGTTGCTGTACTTCTATATTTCAGCCGCAGTGCTGTTGCTCGGTGCGGAGATGAATGCGGTGATCGAGCACATGTCGCGCGAGGGCAAGGACCCGGGCGAGAAGGTTGCCGGCGAGCACGGTCCTGGCCACGAAGAGAAACATCACGTTTCCGGGCTGGGACGCGATCATTCGGTTAAAACACCCACTGACGAAGTCATCAAATGATCCGTGAAATCCTGAAAATGGGCGATGAGCGCCTGCTGCGCATTGCTCCGCCGGTGCCAGCCGAAATGTTCGACAGCCCCGAGCTGTGGCAGCTGATCGACGACATGTTCCAGACCATGGAAAGCGTCGGTGGGGTCGGCCTGGCGGCGCCGCAAATCGGTGTCGACCTGCAATTGGTGATCTTCGGCTTCGAGCACAGCGAGCGCTATCCCGACGCCGAAGCGGTGCCGCAGACAATTCTGATCAACCCGTTGATCACGCCGCTGAGCCCGTTGATGGAGGAGGGGTTCGAAGGCTGCCTGTCGGTGCCCGGCCTGCGTGGCGCGGTGCAACGTTACCAGCAAATTCGCTACGAGGGTGTCGACCCCAAGGGCGAGCCGATCGTGCGCACGGCTTCAGGGTTTCATGCGCGTGTGGTGCAGCATGAATGCGATCACCTGATCGGCCGTCTGTACCCGTCGCGCATTACCGACTTCAGCAAGTTCGGGTTTACCGAAGTCATGTTCCCGGACCTTGATCCCAACGCCGACGATTGATCCTGTAGGCGCCCCCAATCCTTGTAGGAGCGGCGGTGTGTTCAGGTTGTGCGCGGTTCCAGCCCCATCGCAATCATCGGTTTGCTGCGGGCATAGCGGCTCAGGCGTTCGACCATGGCGTAAGGCATTTGTGGATCGAAAACAAAGCCGCGACGTTCATAAAAATCACGCAAATCCGGATGGCAAAACAGCCACACCGGCAGTTCAAGGTCCTTGACCGCCGCTGCGATCAACGCGCCGGCCACCCCTTGCTCGCGACAGGCCGGATCAACGAACAGCCCCGTCAACCAATGCCCGCCCGCTACCGGCCGCAAACACAATGCGCCGACGATTTCTTCGCGCCGGGCGACCCACAATCGAGCGTCGCGCACGGCTTTCATCGACGATTGGTGAGCGCGATAAAACTTGTTCATCAGCGGCCATAGCGGCTCGTCGAGCACGGTGTACTGAGTGTCTGGCATGGTTTGGGCTGTCGGTGTGCAAAGCGGGCGATTATAAAAGAACGCGCGCGCAGCGATAGGTGTATACCTGATCTCACATCCCTGTGAGTGGAGTACGCATCATGTCCAAAGGTATGGATTCGAAGAAAGCAGCGAAGAAAAAGCCGGCGAAAACCGCCATCGAAAAGCGCGCAGACAAGAAGGCCAAGAAGGTGGATGTGTTCGGTCATTGATCCTGCGACAAGGGAGCCCGGCAATCGGGCTCCTGCGGCACGTCTAACGAAATAACCAAATAATCTGCAAGATTTCCCAAGGCTATTGCACAGAAGGGGACTGGTCCCGATCTGAGCAACGCCATGCCCCATTACTTCGACAGTGCCCATCGAGAAGAAATCGAAACCCTGCGTCAACGCCTGACGGCCCGCACCGAATGGCCGACCTGGCTGTTGTTGATCGGCGTGTATGGCGGCTGGTTCAGTATTGTCCTGGCGGGTGACCGTTTGGGCGTGTGGTGGAGCACCCTGCTACTGATTCCGTTGCTGGTGCTGTGGTTGTCGGTGCAGCACGAATTGCTGCACGGTCACCCGACCCGTTGGACCTCGCTGAACAAAGTCCTCGGTTATGCACCGTTCGCCGTCTGGTATCCCTACACCCTTTATCGCGACAGCCATTTGCTGCATCACCGTGACGAAGACCTGACCCTGCCGGGTCGCGATCCGGAAAGTCGCTACCTGAGCGTCGAACAGTGGCAGGGCCGTTCGCTGTTCGAACAGGGCCTGCACTGGCTGAACAAAACCGTCCTGGGGCGCTTGATTCTCGGTGCGCCGCTGGCCTTGCTGGCACTGGCCCGGGAGGAGTGGCAGCGACTGAAAGCCGGTCAGCGACAGGCGTGGCTGATGTGGCTGAGCCATGGCGCACTGACGATTCTGATGCTGGTGTTCATCGCCCGCTACAGCGTGTTGCCGGTGTGGCATTACCTGTTCCTGATCAGCGTGCCGGCGCTGTCGATTGCGATGATTCGCTCCTATTATGAGCATCGCCCGCATGCCGAACCCGAGCAGCGCACGGTGCTCAATGAGGCGGCCTGGCCATGGCGCTGGCTGTTCCTGAACCTCAATTTTCATCTGGTGCATCACGACTTGCCGGGGTTGGCGTGGTACGACTTGCCGCGTGCTTACCGGGCACGCCGCGAGCAGTGGCTGGCGCGCAGTGGCGGATTTCTGGTGCAGGGTTATGGGCAGTTGTGGCGTGAGAACGGTGTGAGGGCCATCGACAGCCCACAGCATCCGTTTAGCTAATGCATAGTCACCATTGAACCCTGTGGGAGCGGGCTTGCCCGCGATTGCTTTTTCACATCCAACGCATCTGATGACTGGTCTAACGCTATCGCGGGCGAGCCCGCTCCCACAGGGTTACTGGTTGTGTGGAAGATTTCGATGACTCAACACATTGCCGAATTACTGATGTACGTCGCGCCAGAGCCGATCCGCCAGGCCAATGAACGCTGGTTGACGCGAATCCTTGAACGGCTCGGCAGCGATCGTCTTGATGCCAAAGACCTGTCACTGACAGACCTCTGGCTCTCTCCGCATCTGCTGCTGACCCAAACCTGCGGCTATCCGCTGATGACGGCGCTGCGCGGGCGGGTCCGGGTGATCGGACGGCCTCGCTATGAACTGCCGGACAGCAGCGGCGGCAACCATTGCAGCTTGCTGTTGAGTCGTGCCGATGACGCTCGGCGGACCTTGCCCGACTTTTGCGACAGTCGTGGCGTGATCAATGGTGAAGATTCCAACAGCGGCATGAACCTGCTGCGCCATCGACTGGCACCGCTGCATCGCGACGGCCAGTTCTTTGCCAGCGTGGCCATCAGCGGCAGCCACCGCGAAAGCCTGCGCTGGCTGCGTGAAGACCTGGCCGACCTGGCGGCCATTGATAGCGTCACTTACGCCTATCTGGCGCGGTACGCCGAAGAAGAGGTCGCGGGGCTGCACGTCATCGCGCGCAGTGCATTGAGTCCGACGTTGCCCTTTATCACGACGGCGGCGGCGAGTGATCAAGAGGTTGAACAGATTCGGCTCGTCATGAATCAAACCTTGAAAGAATTGCCTGACGTCGTCGAAATCCTCGGACTTGAGGAAGTACTGCCCGCAGAGGAAAGCGACTATCAGGTGGTACTCGACTACCAGCAAGAGGCTGAAATGTCGGGTTATGGTCGCTTGCGTTGAAATTCTTAAAAAGCATATAAAAATGCCTTTTAAATATTATTAAAGAATAAGGCTCCTTGTTAGGATCGCACCACCGGATCACCGGACATTCAGCGACCCCTAACCCAGGAGCCCCTATGTCCGGCCCCGATCTATCCCATCGTCACTCTGTGGACGGCTTGTTCCGCGCCCACTACCGCTGGCTCTGCACTTACTTGCGCCGTCATCTGCAGGACGTGGCGGGCGCCGAAGATATTGCCGCCGACACCTTCGTACAACTGCTTGAAGCGCCCGGTCTGAGCGCGATTCGCCAACCCCGCGCCTTGCTCACCACCATCGCCCAACGCCTGCTCTATCAGCGCTGGCGGCGTGCGGATCTGGAGCGCCGGCATCTGCAGCAGATCGATGCGGATTGCGCCGCTTCGCCCGAAGAACTCGCGCAGGTCTCACAAGCCTTGAACCGCCTCGATCACAGCCTGCAGCGTTTGCCGGGCAAGGCCCGTTCGACCTTCCTGCTGGCTCGCGTCGACGGTTTGACCTACCCGCAAATCGCCGTCGAGCTGGGCATTTCCCAGCGTTCGGTCAGCGTTTACATGACCCGCTCCCAAGCGCTGTGCGATCGCCACAGCGCCAACCAACTCCTGTTAGACAAGAGGTCCGCATGAGATCGATCAAAACCCTGCTCGGCAGTTCGCTGTTGGCGCTGAGCCTTAGCGTCGGCGCGGTATCGGCGACGGAGAAAACCGCGCCGATTCACTTCGGCGATATCACGTGGGAGAGCGGCAGCCTCATCACCGAAATCCTGCGCCTGATTGTCGAGAAAGGTTACGGCTACCCGACCGACACGTTGCCGGGCAGCACCGTCAGTCTTGAGGCGGCGCTGGCCAAAAACGACATTCAGGTGATCGGCGAAGAGTGGGCCGGGCGCAGTCCGGCGTGGGTCAAGGCCTCTGCCGAGGGCAAGGTGTTTGGTTTGGGTGATACCGTCAAAGGTGCCACCGAAGGTTGGTGGGTGCCGGAATACGTGATCAAGGGCGACCCGGAACGTGGCATCAAACCGTTGGCCCCGGAACTGAAATCCGTTGCAGACCTGGCGAAGTACAAGGATGTGTTTCGCGCCCCGGAAGACCCGAGCCGTGGTCGCTTCCTCAACAGCCCCACGGGCTGGACGTCGGAGATCGTCAACAGCCAGAAGCTCAAGGCGTATGACCTGACCGCCAGCTACGTCAACTTCCGCACCGGCTCGGGTGCGGCGCTGGATGCCGAGGTCGCTTCATCGATCCGCCGTGGCAAACCGGTGTTGTTCTACTACTGGTCGCCAACGCCGCTGTTGGGGCGCTTCAAACTGGTGAAACTGGACGAGCCGCCGTTCGACGCCGACGCCTGGAAGACCTTGGCTGATGCCAGCAATCCCAATCCCAAGGGCACGCGCTCGATGCCTGCCAGCCTGGCCATCGGTGTGTCTGCGCCGTTCAAGGCGCAGTACCCGGACCTGGTGGCGTTCTTTGAAAAGGTCGATTTGCCGATCGATTTGCTGAACCGGACGCTGGGGCAAATGAGCGAAAAACGCCTGCCACCGCGTGAGGTGGCGCAGGCGTTTTTACGTGAGCAGCCGCAGGTGTGGAAGGCTTGGGTGCCGGGGGAGGTGGCGACCAAGGTGAGTGCAAGTTTGTAGTTTATCGGGCACGTCGTCGATGCGATCAGCCAGTTCAACTCGACGTTGCAACTGAACTGATTCTCGTAGCGACACATTCGCTGTAGCAGCTGGCGCAGCCTGCGTTCGGGTGCGCAGCAGCCGTAAAATCCGAATGCCCGGTTCTTCTGTCGGACCGCGTAAACCGGATTTACGGCTGCTGCGCAACCGAACGCAGGCTGCGCCAGCGGCTACAAAACGGGTGTGGTATGTGCCGTTAAAGCGATGCCAGGAACTTGTCGACTACTTGAGTGCCACTTTTTTCGCTACTGCCGGCTTCTTTCTCGACCTGCGCCAGTTTCATCTTGTCCTGCAGGCGATCGGCGATTTCCTGGGCGACTGCCTGTTGTTTCTCCGGCGGCATGGCTTTCAAGTCTTCCTCGGTAATACCCATTTCCTTCAGGATACTGTCGCGCAGACGCTGTTCCGGCGTTTTGCTCATGTAGTCCTTGAAGTCGGTCATGGCCGCGCTGTCGGAGGACTGGGCTTTGACATCGGCCGGAACTTTGGACGGATCGGCGGCTTGCAGCGCCACGCGGGTCTTGGCGAACGCTTCATCAACGTTGTCGCTGATTTTGCTCGCCTCACTGACTTGTTGCGTGGCCTGTTGGGTCGCGGACGATTGCACCTGCGCCTGCACGTTGGTTTGCAGAGCCTGCATCATTGCACCCTGCAAGCCGCTTTGCAGACCGGCGGCGGCTTCGGCGGCCGGATCTTCGCCGGGACGCTTGGGCAGGGGAAGCATTTGGACTTGTTTTGCACTGACCAACATGATGGGTAGACCTGTGGGTAATGGCTGACCGATGGGCAGGAGCAAATACTGTGCCGCAGCACAAAGCCTCGGGTTTGCAAAGGCTTTGCAAGGGGAGGGCGCAGGTCCGGCGGTCAGGGGTTGCCGTCAGGCGGCAGAGATCTACCGCGGCGCCGTCAAGGCAGGCCGTTACATCCGTGTTTCAAGAAGCCCTGGCGTTGGGCCAGGCGCTGAAAATACTCGTCGATGACGGGGAAGTCCGGCCGTTCCATCGGCGTCATCAACCAGCGATTGACGGACAGCCCGACGACAATGTCCGCCAGCGTGAACTCGGACCCGGTGACAAACGCCCCGGTTGCCGAGAGCTGATGGGCAAGAATGTCCATTTTCTGGTTCCAGCCACGCAGGCCGACGGCGATGCGATGCGGGTCCTGATATTCCGGGTCTTTGCGCACCAATGCGCTAAACGCGTAGCTCCAGGACGAATTGAGGTCGGTTGCTTGCCAATCCATCCATTGCTCCACGCGCGCGCGCGCCAGCGGTTCGTGTGGCAGCAGGTGAGTGTTGTGGTGTTTGCCGGTCAGATAGCGGCAGATGGTGTTGGATTCCCACAGCACGACGGTGCCGTCGATGATGACCGGCACCTGGGCATTGGGGTTGAACCTGAGGAATTCCGGGCTATGGGTTGAGGCAAAACCGCTGCCCCAGTCCTCGCGTTCGTAGGCGATGCCCAGCTCCTCGCAGGTCCAGAGGACTTTTCTGACATTGATTGACGAGGCTTTGCCGAGAATCTTCAGTACAGGGTCCATTGAGCTACTCCGTTAGCGAATACGCTTCGGGACTTTAAGGTTAGTTGAAAACGTAATCACGTGCTTTCGCGCACCTTCAACTCAAACCCCATGTCTTGCACCGGTTTGGCCACGCTATTCCCGGCCATCAGGGTCAGCATCAATTCCGCCGAGCGCCGGCCGATGGCCTCTCGCGGGGTGTTGATGCTGCTCAGGCGCGGGACCATGTGGGCGGAGGCGGGCAGGTCGTTGAAGCCGAGGATGGCTATTTGTTCCGGCACCTTGATGCCATGGCGCAGGGCTTCGAGCAGTGCGCCCTGGGCCAGGTCGTCGTTGCCGAAAAAGATCGCATCGACATCGGGGTGACTGGCCAGCAGTTGCAGGAACAGTTCTCCGCCTAATCCGACGGAGGAGGCGCGCGGGGTCAGCACTTCCAGATCAGGGTCGTACAAACCGGCCTTTTGCAGGGCTTTGCGAAAACCCTCGCCGCGCAGCAAGGTGCGCTGGTCCAGTTGTGCGCCGATGTAGGCCAAGCGCTTGCGGCCACGGGACAGCAAGTGCCCGGCAGCGGTTTCGCCGGCCGCCAGTTGTGAGAAGCCGACGCAGTTCACGCCGGCCGCGCTGTCCAGTTCCATCATGTACACGCACGGGATGTTGCTCGCCTCGATCATCCGCCGCGAACTTTCGGTGCGGTCGAAACCGGTCAGCAACAGACCGCGAGGCTGATACGCCATGTAGTTGCGCAGCAGGTTTTCTTCTTCATCGCGCGAGTAATGGAAGTTGCCGATCAGCACTTCGAAGCCTTTGGGGCGCAAAACCTGATGAATGGCTTCCAGGGTGTCGATGAACAGCAAGTTGGATAATGAAGGCACCAACACCACCACCGAATGGCTCTGGGCCGAGGCCAGGGCGCGGGCGGCGGGGTTGACCACATAGTTGAGTTCCAGCGCGGCTTTCTGGACTTTTTCCACCAGTTCGGTGGCCACCGTGCTGACGCCACGCAGGGCGCGGGAGGCGGTAATCGGGCTGACGCCGGCCAGTCGGGCAACTTCATTGAGGGTAGGGCGGCCAGTGGTGCGCGTATTTTTATCGTTTTTAGTTGGGGTCATCGACGGCTTGCCAAACAAAATTCAAGGCACTAAGGTAGCGCTGTCCCGAAGCAGCTGCAAATGCGTAAGCGAGTTTTGCCTGAACCTCGCTTCTTGGCGTTGGGAACGAACATGCTGCAACCCACAAAAATGACAAGAAGGCGTCGGCAACTACTGCTTTTGGTCTAGTGTCATAACTGGCAAAGGTAGCGCTGTCTGCGCGCTGAGGTGTTACATGAATCATCCCATCACCGCCCTGGTCATCATGGGCGTTGCCGGTTGCGGCAAGACGTGCGTCAGCGAGGCCTTGTGCCAACTCAGCGGCGCCACTGCCATTGAAGGCGATACTTTCCACCCTGCCGCCAATATCGAAAAGATGAGCGCGGGTATCCCCCTGAACGACGAAGACCGTGCCGGCTGGCTCGACAGCCTGTGCGATGAACTGCGCCGCATCGATGCCAAGGGCGAACGCCCGGTGCTGACGTGCTCGGCCCTCAAGCACATTTATCGCGAGCGCTTGCGCAGTGCCTTGCCGGGCCTGGGTTTCGTGTTCCTTGAACTGACCCCTGAAGTCGCCGCTGACCGCGTGTCCCACCGCCCGGGCCACTTCATGCCGTCGACATTGATCGAAAGCCAGTTCGCCACCCTCGAATCGCCCGTGGGCGAGCCGTTGACCCTGGCGCTGGATGCATCGGTCTACAGCGTCGAGCAATTGGCCGCACAGGCGCATGTCTGGTGGCAGGCCCATGGCCTGAAACACGCTGTATGAGCGTTCCCGGAAAAGATAGCGCTGTCCTGATGGCGTGCGAATTACCCGCTTTAATAACAACAACAACCAGGAGACACCCCTAATGTTTGGCATGTCCCACGAGACGTTCCTGCTGCTCGATGCAGTGGTCACGGTGATCGGGCTTATCGTCTTGATCACCAAGTTCAAGTTGCACCCATTCCTCGCACTGATCATCGCCGCAGCCTTCCTCGGGCTGACCTCCGGCATGCCGATAGGCACCATCATCAAGGCGTTCCAGGACGGCTTCGGTGGCGTGCTGGGTTTCGTCGGCATCATCCTCGCGCTGGGCACCATGCTCGGCAAAATGATGGCCGAATCAGGCGGTGCGGATCAGATTGCGCAGACGTTGATCCGCGCCTTCGGCAAGGACAAGGTGCAGTGGGCGATGATGTTCGCCGCGTTCCTGGTCGGCATTCCGCTGTTCTTCGAAATCGGCTTTGTGCTGCTGATTCCGCTGGTGTTCATCGTGGCCCGCCGCACCGGCGTGTCGATCATCAAGATCGGTATCCCGTTGCTGGCCGGCCTGTCCGCCGTACACGGCCTGGTGCCGCCGCACCCGGGTCCGCTGCTGGCGATCGGTGTGTTCGGTGCCGACATTGGTAAAACCATTCTGTACGGCCTGATCGTTGCGTTGCCAACCGCCATCATCGCTGGCCCGATTTTCGGTACGTTCATTGCCAAGCACATTCCCGGTCATCCGAACCAGGAGCTGGTGGATCAACTGGCGCGCGAAACGGATTCGGCTGAACTGCCGAGCTTCGGCATCACGCTGGTGACCGTGCTACTGCCGGTGTTCCTGATGCTGCTCAAGACGTTTGCCGACGTGGTGCTGCCCGATGGCAACATCTTCCGCGCTTTCATGGACCTGATCGGTCACCCGATTTCGGCATTGCTGCTGGCATTGCTGCTGTCGCTGTACACCTTCGGCTACAAGCAGGGCATCGGTTCCAGCCAAATGATGAAATGGCTGGACGCGAGCCTGGCGCCGACCGCCGCGATCATTCTGATCATCGGTGCCGGTGGTGGCTTCAAGCAGATGCTGGTGACCAGCGGTGTGGGTGACGTGATCGGCCACATGGCGGTGAATGCACAGATTTCGCCGATTCTGTTGGCGTGGCTGGTGGCGGCGGTGATTCGTATCGCGACCGGTTCGGCGACCGTGGCAACCATTACCGGTGCGGGCATTGTGGTGCCGGTGGTGGGGATGATTCCGGGTGTGAACCGTGAGCTGCTGGTATTGGCCACCGGTGCCGGTTCGTTGATCCTGTCTCACGTCAACGACGCAGGTTTCTGGCTGGTGAAGCAGTACTTCAACATGACCGTGGCGGAAACCTTCAAGACCTGGACCGCGATGGAAACCATCCTGTCCGTGGTGGGCCTGTGCTTTATCCTGCTGTTGTCGCTGTTCGTTTAAGCAACACCGCAAAACAAATGTGGGAGCTGGCTTGCCTGCGATGGCATCGACTCGGTCTGACGTTAAACCGAGTTGTCTGCATCGCGGGCAAGCCCGGCTCCCACAGTGTTATGTGTTGTCAGTTGGTTTTGGCGACTAACCCATCCGCCCGGAACATCCCGCGAATCCCGCGCACAGCCTGACGAATCCGGTCCTGGTTTTCGATCAGCGCGAAGCGCACATGATCGTCCCCATACTCACCAAACCCCACGCCTGGCGAAACGCAGACCTTGGCCTCGGCCAGCAGTTTCTTGGCGAATTCCAGCGAGCCGAGGTGCGCATACGCCTCGGGAATCTTGGCCCAGACGTACATCGACGCCTTCGGGTTCTCGACCATCCAGCCCAGTTCATGCAGGCCTTTGACCAGCACGTTACGCCGCTGCCGATACTGCTCGGCGATGTCCTTGACGCATTGCTGGTCGCCTTCCAGCGCCGCAATGGCCGCGACTTGCAGCGGAGTGAACGTGCCGTAGTCGTGGTAACTCTTGATCCGCGCCAAGGCGTTGACCAGTTCCGGATTGCCGACCATGAAACCGATCCGCCAACCCGCCATGTTGTAACTCTTGGACAGGGTGAAAAACTCCACCGCAATGTCCTTGGCGCCCGGTACTTGCATGATCGAGGGGGCTTTCCAGCCGTCGTAGACGATGTCGGCGTAAGCCAGGTCGTGTACCACCAAAACGTCGTACTGCTTGGCGAGGGCGATCACGCGCTCAAAGAAATCCAGCTCCACACATTGAGCAGTAGGGTTGGACGGGAAGCCGAGGATCATCATTTTCGGTTTCGGGATCGAGCCGCGAATGGCCCGTTCCAGTTCGGCGAAGAAGTCCACGCCCGGAATCAACGGCACCGAACGCACCTGTGCGCCGGCAATCACGGCACCGTAGATGTGGATCGGGTAGCTGGGGTTGGGCACCAGCACGGTATCGCCCTGATCGAGGGTGGCCAGCATCAAGTGCGCCAGGCCTTCCTTGGAACCGATGGTGACGATGGCTTCGCTTTCCGGGTCGATGTCGACCTCGTAGCGATCCTTGTACCAGTTGGAAATTGCCCGGCGCAGACGCGGAATGCCTTTGGACGTCGAGTAGCCGTGGGTGTCTTCGCGCTGGGCGACCTGCACGAGTTTTTCGACAATGTGCGGCGGAGTCGGGCCGTCAGGGTTGCCCATGCTCAAGTCGATGATGTCTTCGCCACGACGACGGGCGGCCATCTTCAGCTCGGCAGTGATGTTGAAAACGTAAGGGGGGAGTCGATCGATGCGCGCAAAGCGGCGCGGCGAACCTTGTTCGGCCATTGTTGCCTCGAATAACGTAAGCGCCCGGAACCGTCCGAGCGACGCTGGCCACTGCGGTGGCCTGTTGCGGAAGATAAGGGCTGATGTGGCACACTGTCCAGCCACTGTGTAAACAAATTTTTCCGAAGGAAATCGGTTGATGGAATTCACCAGCGGCTTCTTGCTGAGCCTTTCGCTGTGCCTGGATATCGGCGTGGCCAATATCGCGATGATCACATTGGCTATGCAGCGCGGCTATTTCCAGGGCTTTGCGCTGGGGTTGGGGACCTGTGTCGGCGACCTGATCTACGCGGTGCTGGCGTTAGCGGGCATGACCGTTTTGCTGCAATACGAAACCGTGCGTTGGGTACTGTGGATCGGCGGTTCGGCGTTGCTGATCTATTTCGCGGCGAAGATGATCTATTCGGCGATTCACCACGAAGCGGCCTTGGCCCAGGCCGAAGAGGTGGGGCAGAACTCCCATCGCAAAGAGTTTTTCCGCGGGATCTTCCTCGCCATGTCCTCGCCCAGCGCCATCCTGTGGTTCGCGGCAGTCGGCGGCACGCTGATTGCCCGTTCCGGCGGCGGTGGCGCCCTCAGCTCGGCGCTGTTTCTCGGCGGTTTTCTTTGCGCCGGACTGCTCTGGAGCGCCGGCCTGTGCTTCGCTGCCAGCCACGGCGGCAAGTTGCTGGGCGACAAATTGCTGCGCTACTCGTACATGGCATCGGCGGCGATCTTCTGCTATTTCGCGGTCTACGTGATTCTATCGGGCTACAACGAGTTTGTGGGGGCGGGTGCCGTCGAACAGTTGCACGCCCTGTAACTGGGCGAATCGGGTTTGGCTTCTATACTCCCAGCCGAACCCACTTTTTAGCCCAAGGAGTCGAGTCATGGATGAACAAATACGCGCCGAAGTGTCGGAACCGCGCTTCGAACACGGTCACTTCCTGCTGATAGCGGGGTTTGGCGGGGCATTTACCCAACAAACCGTGAAAGGCATTCCCGACCTCTGGGAAAAATTCAGTCCCCACATTGGCAAGGTGCCGGGGCAAAAAGGCGAAATGACCTACGGCGTCTGCTGCAATTTCGACGGCAAGGGCGGTTTCGATTACATCGCCGGGGTCGAGATCAGCAAGCTCGATGACTTACCGGACACATACCGCTGGGTAGAGGTGCAGCCCCAGCAATACGTAGTGTTCGAACACAAAGGGCCGCTGGCCGCCTTGCCGCAAACCTTCCAATACATCCATGGCACGTGGCTGCCTCAGTCTGGGCGCGAGCTGTTGGTTGCCCCGGAGTTCGAGCGCTACAGCGAAGACTTCAACCCCAAGCTCAACACCGGCAAGCTGGAAATCTGGTTGCCGATCAAAGCGTAAACAAGACGGCGAGAGACTGATTAGTAGAATCGTCTCTCGCTGTCGCGCGGGTGCTGATTTATGATCCCCAGCCTTTCCCACGCTGATTCCGAGCTGCCATGAACACCGTCATCCGCAACGTCACCGCCACTGATCTGGACCGCTGCTACGCCATTGAAACCGTTGCCTACGAAGGCGATGAAGCCGCCACCCGGGAAAAAATCGCCACCCGCATCGCCACCTGGCCCGAAGGTTTCATCGTGGCCGAAGTCGACGGCGTTGTAGCCGGTTTCATCAACTCCGGTGCGGCGTTTCAGGTGGAAATGTCGGACGAAGCGTTCAAGGAACTGATCGGCCACGACCCGGCCGGTCCGCAAGTCGTGATCATGTCGGTGGTGGTACACCCGGATTATCAGGGGCTGGGGTTGGCGAAGCGGTTGATGGGCGAGTTCATCGAGCGGATGCGTGCGTTGGGCAAGACCCACATCCACCTGATGTGCAAGGAGCGGCATGTCCCGTTGTACGCTGGGTTTGGCTTTGCCTACGTCAAACCGTCGGCTTCGGACCATGGCGGGATGGCCTGGCACGAGATGGTGCTGGATTTATAAGACCGCCGAAGATCCCCCTGTAGGAGTGAGCCTGCCCGCGATAGCGTCGGCACATTCAACATTGATGTGACTGACAAATTGCAATCGCGAGCAGGCTCACTCCTACATTGGTTCGGTGTTGGTCAGTAGAGCCTCAGAAAACCAGCCCCATCCGCCGTTCATACCCGATCCGGCCCTTGTACGCTTCACCACTGTCGACCCAGCCGAATTTTGCGTAGAGCGCGATGGCCGCCTGGTTGTCCGCATCCACCGACAACTCCAGCCCCTTTATTTCCGGAAACGCCTGGCGCGCCACGTCCGGCAGCGCTTGCAGGCAGGCCTTGCCGTAGCCTTTGCCTTGAGCGTGTTGATCCACTTGCAGCGCATGCAAGGTGGCGCTGTGTTCATCGGCCCAGGCCGGCAGCACGGGCGGGCGCTTGAGCAGCAGGAAGGCGACCGGAACGTCTTCGACCAGTAGCGCAAACCCTTTGACGCCCGGGCCCGGTCTGGACAGCAAGGTGTGCAATGCACCGTGAATGTCGCCGGAAAATTTGATTTGTTCCTGATGAACTTCGATGGCCTCGACCTGCTGGCGCTGGAGTGCGTTCAGGCTGTCGTATGGCACGAGTCGGGCTGTCACTGGAGTGTCCTTTTTCCAACACGAATGGGTCTTGGATTTTAGCGAGTTTGCGCAGATGGATTATTTTTATTTGGTTGTCGATTTGCCGTTTGGCCGAACGACTAAGGGTGTCTTCACAACAAAAACACGGAGAACCACCATGAGCGCTACCAATGAAATCCAGACCCTGATCGACACCTATCGTCAGGCAGTCATTTCTAAAAACGTCGATAAAATCATGGCGCTGTATGCCGACGACATCGTCTCCTACGACGCAGTCAAGGCCTTGCAGTTCCGGGGCAAGGCCGCGTACCGCGCGCATTGGCTGGAGTGCATGGAAATGTGCCAGGGCCAGCATCAGTTTGATTTCGATCATATGAACATTGTGGCGGACGAGCACGTCGCCTTCGCCCATTGGCTGGCCCATTGCGGTGGCACCAACGACAAGGGCGAGACCCAGGCCTGCTGGATGCGCGTGACCGCCTGCTATCGCCGCGACGGCGGGCAATGGCGGATTGTCCACGAACATTGGTCGGCCCCGTTCGACATGGTCAGCGGCACCACGCTCTTCAATCTGGAGCCCTGATCGTCGGGAATTTCGCCAAGGCGTCAATCTGCAGCCATAGTTGATCCGTTCGATTCAGGAGAGTCACATGAAGTACCTATGCCTGGTGTACAGCAACGAACAGGCGTTGCACTCATTGCCTGACAGTCCCAAGGACGCCGAGTGCATGGCCTACGCCGAGTCGATTCAGGGTAGTGGCCGCATGGTGGCGGCCGAAGCGCTGGAGTCGGTGCAGACCGCGACCACTGTGCGCATGCGTAACGGCAAGATGTCGATCACCGACGGTCCGTTCGCCGAAACCAAGGAGCAGTTGGCCGGCTTCTACCTGATCGATGCCAAGGACCTCAATGAAGCGATCCAGGTCGCCGGGGACATCCCGGCGGCCCGTGTCGGTTGTGTTGAGGTGCGCCCCGTTCGCCAGTTGAATCCT
Organism: Pseudomonas sp. C9; assembly: GCF_002000165.1. Lineage (NCBI taxonomy): Bacteria > Pseudomonadati > Pseudomonadota > Gammaproteobacteria > Pseudomonadales > Pseudomonadaceae > Pseudomonas > Pseudomonas sp. C9. Next base: position 4,040,597 of record NZ_MPAK01000001.1, read on the forward strand.
TGATGCCGGGCGAGTCGGTGCCGGCTCGGGTCGAGCTGGTTTACCGCGAAGAGTCGCGGCGGATCCTGGCGACGCTGATCCGATTGCTCGGCGATTTCGATCTCGCTGAAGAGGCCCTGCACGAGGCCTTTTTCGTGGCGGTGGAGCGCTGGCAGCGTGATGGCGTGCCGGACAATCCGCGCGCCTGGCTGGTGTCCACCGGGCGCTTCAAGGCCATCGATGCGTTGCGTCGGCGTGCGCGGTTTGTCGCGGCGCAACCGCTGCTGATCGCTCAACTGGAGGCGCTGGAACAGGCCGACTGGAGTGCCGAAGACGTGGAAGATGATCGCCTGCGGCTGATCTTCACCTGTTGTCACCCGGCACTGGCCGCAGATGCTCAAGTGCCGTTGACCTTGCGCGAAGTCTGCGACCTGACCACAGAGGAAATCGCCCGGGCGTTTCTCTCGGCGCCCGCTACCATCGCTCAGCGCATCGTGCGGGCGAAAGCGAAAATCCGCGATGCGAAAATCCCTTATCAAGTGCCGACGCTGAAGGAATTGCCCGAGCGCCTCGACAGCGTGTTGCGGGTGATTTACCTGGTGTTCAACGAAGGTTACTCGGCCTCCATCGGTGCTGAAGTGACGCGCGAAGACCTGACGCGCGAGGCCATTCGGCTGGGGCGTTTGCTGCTGGAGTTGCTGCCCGAGCCGGAGGTCATGGGGTTGCTGGCGCTGATGTTGCTGCATGAGTCACGGCGCCTGGCCAGGACTTCGGCAAGCGGCGAGTTGATCGTGCTGGATGAGCAGGACCGTTCATTGTGGGATGCGGGGATGATCGCCGAGGGTTGCGCCCTGGTGGAACGGGCGCTGACCCTGCAGCGCTTTGGGCCGTATTGCCTGCAAGCGGCCATTGCGGCGGTGCATGCCGAGGCGTCAGCGCCGCAAGCCACGGACTGGCCGCAGATTGTCGGTCTGTATGACTTGCTGTTGCGGATGGTGCCATCGCCGGTGATCGAGTTGAACCGGGCAGCGGCGATCTCCCAGCGCGATGGACCGTTGGCGGGGCTGACGTTGGTGGAGGCGATTCTGGATCGCGGCGAATTGCTGGATTACCACCTGGCGCATTCGGCGCGGGCGCAGTTTTATCGGCAGTTGGGACGGGTGGAGGAGGCGCGGGCCGCGTATGAGCGGGCGCTGGAACTGACGCAGCAGGTGCCGGAGCGGCGGTTTCTGGAAGCGCGCATAAAGGCGTTGGGATGATGTGATGTGTCGGGCCTCATCGCGGGCAAGCCATGCTCCTACGGGGTTTGCGTTTAACCTGTAGGAGCATGGCTTGTCCGCGAAAAGGGCCAAAGGACCTTCACTCCAGCATCTTGCTCAACAACCAACTCCCCGCTGGCCCCGGCGGATATTGGCGTGACCACAACGCATCGACAAACACCGGTTTCGGCCAGCCGCGCACCTGAAGTTCCTGCAACGAACCCTGGCCATAACGCTCCACCAGCCACCGCGGCAACGACGCCCAGCCAAATCCGCCCTGGGCCATTTCCAACAGCATCAAGTAACTCGGCGCCGACCAGACGCGACCCTTCGCCCGGCTTTCATACGGATTGACGATGGTGGCCAGGCGCAGCTCCCGGTGCTGTTGCAATACATGCTGGTCGATATGATCGAGCGCCGCCAAGGGATGCGCAGGGGAGACGAACAGTGCAATTTCCGTGCGCTCTTCGACGGTAGAGCTGACCAGGCTCGGAGGGTAGCTGTCCTTCATTTCCGCGAACGCCACGTGCGCCCGTCCCCGTTGCACCAGCGCTATCAGGTCATCGCATTCGGCAATCAGGCATTCGAGCTCCAGGTCCGGATAGCGTTGCTCGAACGCACTGAGCACCGCTTCGAACCGGTCGGATTGATAGGTGTCGGAAATCGCCACGGTCAGTTTTGCCTCAATGCCTTCAGACAATTGGCTGGCCGTCATTTCCAGCCGACTGGTAGCAGCCAGGATTTCCTCGGCGCGTTGCAGCATCACGTGCCCGGCCGGGGTCAGGCTGGGTTTGCGGCTGCTGCGGTCAAAGAGCACCAGGTTCAAATCGATTTCCAGGCTGGCCACTGCTGCGCTGATGGTCGACTGGCTGCGCCCCAGTTTGCGCGCCGCTGCGGAAAACGAGCCTTGGGTCGCCGCCTGGACAAAGGCGAGCAACACTTCGTGAGAGGCCATGAACTATCGCCTTGATCGATGGTTATTGGTTATGAAGTATCGGCTTGATGCCGGATCATGGCAACCACAGTCACTCAGAGGAGTCAGGCCATGAGCCCCAACAAATCCATCACAGAGCGTGTTTTCCAGGCCATTGGTTTCGAACTGCTGGCCATCCTGATCTGTACCCCGTTGCTGGCCTGGATCATGAACAAACCGTTGCTCGACATGGGTATGGTCACCATGCTCATCGCGGCGCTGGCCCTGGCCTGGAACGTAGTGTTCAACGGGATGTTTGACCGTGTACTCAACCACTACAACGTGGTGCGCACGACATGGGTCCGGGTGGTCCATGCGCTGCTGTTTGAAGGCGGTCTGGTCGCCTTCGGTGTGCCGCTGATTGCCTGGTGGCTGAAGACCAGCCTGTGGGAGGCGTTCTTGCTCGACATCGGCGTGCTGCTGTTTTTCCTGCCGTACACCTACATTTACCACTGGGTGTATGACGTGGTGCGGGAGCGGGTGATGGTGGGGCGGGCGACGTTGCAAAAAGCCAACTGAGACAGGGGCTGCAACACATAACAAATGTGGGAGCGGGCTTGCCCGCGATGGCGACCTGACAGTCAACGATGATGTTGAATGTGCCGGCCTCATCGCGAGCAAGCTCGCTCCCACAGGTTTTGTATCAGCTGTACGGTTATGCGTCAGACGTGGAAGTAACCCACGCACGAATCAAACGGCAGACGCTTGAGTTCGATTTTGTTCAGGTCCAGCACTTCGCGCAGGGCCTTGGTTTCGCCCGGGAAGTTGCGGTAAGCGACTTCGTCCAGAACCACGATGGCGCCTTTAGGCATGTACGGCAGGAAGGTTTCCAGCGCGACTTTGGTCGATTCGTACAGGTCGGTGTCGAGGATCAGCATGGCCACGACCAGGTCCGGACGGGTCTTGACCCACTCAGGCACGGTCTTGACGATGTCGCCCTTGACCAGTTCGCAACGCGGGATGCGGTTGACCGGGCGCAGCAGGTCGTTGGCGTCGATCATGTCCTGGATCAGCGACTGGTCGGTGTCGGAGAACATGGTCTCGTTGACGTCGGCCGGGTCTTCTTTCTTGTCGATGCTCTGGAAGCCTTCGAAGGTGTCGAAGCCTACGATCGAACGGTTGATCGCGTACGGTTCCAGAATCATCGACAAGTGCATGTACAGCATCAGCGAGTTGCCCTTGTACACGCCGCACTCGATGATCGCACCCGGTACTTCAGCCACTTTCTTGAACAGTTCCATGCGCGACAGTGCAGCGGTTACGCCGATGCGGTTGGCGAACACGAACGGCGCGTCGGCCACGTACTCGGCATCAACGCGCTTCAGAACGTTGGCACGGGTTTCGTTGTACTGGGCCTCTGCAGGCGTGATGCGACGCTTGGTCATTGCTGGATTCCTTGGAAATTCGAGAAGTCGTGGGCGTGGAAATAGTCTTTGAAACCGGCGCCGACGTCAGGGCAGGCGCTGTCGACGTTGATCGCGCCGCGCTTGTGCTTGAGGTCATCGAGGTGCATCAGGCGGAAATCCACGCTGAAGCGGGTTTGTTCGGTGTGGTTGGCGACCGTGCCGTGCAGGTGCGAGCCGGAGAAAATCAGCATCTCACCGGTGTTGCCGGCAATGCGCACTTCTGAGGACGTATTGATCGCCTCCAGTGGTACCGGGTGCACGCGGACTTCCTCTTTGAGGTTGTCCTTGGCCTTGTGCCGCTGGTTGTTGATCCAGTCGTTGAGGCTCCATTCGCTGGAGGTGTTCTTCACCGGCACATCGAAGTAACCGGCGTTGATCATCATGGTCTGGTCGGGGCGAATGGTGTGCACCGGCATCCAGGTGTTGATCTGGCAATCGACGCTGCCATACCACGTGTCGCGATGCGGCTTGTAGGCGTAGCTGACGCCGGCGTGCAGGTAGTCATAGTTCGGCACCACGCGAATGCGCGGCACGTCGAAAATGTACTCGCGCGGGTCGACGCCGATCTCGTCGATGAACGACAAGATCAAATCCTTGGCGCGCTGGCTGTTGGTGAACTGGCCCTTGAGGCGAGTCACCAGCACTACGAATTCTTCCACCGGCATCAGCGTGTGCAGGGTCTGGTGGTTGGTCTCGCCGTCGAACGCGGCGGTGATGCTTTCCTGGGCAAACGCACACAGCTCTTTGGCAGCGCGCAGCTGAGTGTTCAGGAAGATGTCGCCAGCGTAGATGGCTTCTTTGAAGTCAGCTTTTTGCTGAAGCTGATTGATATACAGATTCACGATTCCACTCCTGAATACATCGAGTCTCTTATGAGTCGGCCACACGTTAGCAAACTGAAGTGCAAACCGGCGGGAGGTGGATCAATAAAAGCGTAATCGCCTGAATTTGCGACGAAATGCTTTTCGGCCAGACAAAAAAATCCCCTGTAGCAGCTGGCGCAGCCTGCGTCCGATTGCGCAGCAGTCGTAAAACCATAACGCGCGGTCCATCAGACATACCGCATGCACAGGACTTACGACTGCTGCGCAGCCGGACGCAGGCTGCGCCAGCTGCTACAGGGGTTTGTCGATCAGAACAGTTGGGTGAACAACCAGTACAGGCTGCCCGACAACAGGATCGCTGCCGGCAAGGTCAGTACCCAGGCCATCAGCAGGTTGCGGATGGTCTTCATCTGCAAGCCACCGCCGTTGGCGACCATGGTCCCGGCGACGCCAGAAGACAACACATGGGTGGTCGACACCGGCAGACCGAACATATCCGCGGCGCCAATCGTCAGCATCGCCACGGTTTCCGCCGAGGCGCCCTGGGCGTAAGTCAGGTGGGTTTTGCCGATCTTCTCGCCGACCGTCACCACAATGCGTTTCCAGCCGACCATGGTGCCCAGCCCGAGTGCAATCGCCACGGCGATCTTGACCCATAGCGGAATAAACCGCGTGGAGTTGTCGATCTGCTGCTTGAACAGCTGCAGCTTGCTGCTGGTGTCGGCGTCGAAGTTGCCGACCTTGTTCTTGTCCATCAGGCGAATGGTTTCGCTGGTCAGGTACATGTCGTTACGCACGTTGCCCACAGCCTCGGCCGGCACTTTGGACAGCGCGCCATAGCCCTTGACCTCGGCGCCGATGCGGCCGGTGAGGGCGGCGAGCGCCGGCACCAGTTGCGGCGTGGCTTCCTTGCTGCGCACGTAGTCGGACAGCACCAGGCGCGGATCGGCCGGGGCCGGTTGCGGCGCGGCCTTGGCCAGCGCTTGCTGCGTTACCTCGGCCACCGCCGCGAACTGCAACGCCTGGTCGGCCGGCATGGCGCGGTTCAGCGCGTAGGCCATTGGCAAGGTGCCGACCAGAATCAACATGATCAGGCCCATGCCTTTCTGGCCATCGTTGGAGCCGTGGGCAAACGAGACGCCGGTGCAGGTCACGATCAACATGCCGCGAATCCACCACGGTGGCGGGGTGTTGCCTTTGGGGGCCTTGTACAGCGAGCGATTCTTGACGAACGCGCGCAGGGCCAGCAACAGCAACGCGGCGAAACCAAAACCGACCAGCGGTGAAAGCAGCAACGCGTAACCGATCTTGGTCGCCTGGGCCCAGTCCACGCCGCTGGTGCCGTCACGGCCGTGCATCAGGGCATTGGCCACGCCGACGCCGATGATCGAACCGATCAGCGTGTGCGAAGACGAAGCCGGTAAACCCAGCCACCACGTGCCGAGGTTCCACAGGATGGCGGCGATCAACAGGGCGAAGATCATGGCGAAACCGGCGGAGGAGCCGACTTGCAGAATCAACTCCACAGGCAGCAAGGCAATGATGCCGAACGCCACCGCGCCGCTGGACAGCAGCACACCGAGGAAGTTGAAGAACCCGGACCACGCTACCGCGAAGTTCGGCGGCATCGAGTTGGTGTAAATCACCGTCGCCACCGCGTTGGCGGTGTCGTGGAAACCGTTGACGAATTCAAAGCCGAGGGCAATCAGTAGCGCCACACCCAACAGCAGAAACGGGGTCCAGGTGGTCACCACGGTGCCGAGTTCGTTCATGTCGCGCATCAGGCTGTAGGCAGTAAACAGCAGCCCGATGGCCAACACGCCGAAAAAAATCACCAGCGTGAACGCACTGGGCTTTTTGTCGAGTTGGGGTTTACCGCTGCTGGCGGAAGCCTGGGCATCGGTGGGGTAGGAAGGAGTAGCCATGACTGACAATCCTGAGGAGGGAGGTGTGTCAGTGATAGTCGTTGCTAATTGTTACAGGGAGACTGCTTCAGGTCAGGGTTTGGGGTTTTTGCGTATCCGTTAATCAGAATTCACCGCGCTACCCTGTAGCAGCTGGCGAAGCCGGCGTCCGGCTGCGCAGCAGTCGTAAATCCTGAGCACACGTTTTACCTGAAAGACCGCAGTGACTGATTTTACGACTGCTGCGCAGCCGGACGCAGGCTTCGCCAGCTGCTACAGGTCTCGGGGGCTCAGTAATCCTGGCGCTTGCGAAAGGCCCAGCGCCCGGCGATCACGGTAAACGTCGCCACCAGCGCCACCAGAATCCAGAACCCTTCGGGGTCGCCCGACAGCGGCACTCCGCCGACGTTCATGCCAAAGAAACCGGCAATGATGTTGATCGGCAACGCGAGCACCGTGACCACGGTCAGGGTAAACAGGGTGCGGTTGCTCTGTTCGTTGAGGTTGGCGGCGATTTCTTCCTGCAACAGCTTGATCCGCTCACCCAGCGCCGTGAGGTCGTTGATGATCAGGGCGAACTCTTCGGTGGACTTGCGCAGCTCCTTGACGTCCTCCTTCTGCAACCATTGCGGCGGCCGATTGAGCAGGCGCAACAGCGAACCCGGTTCCAGCGCCAGCAGACGTTGCAAACGCACCAGCACCCGGCGGTTGGCACCCAGTTCAGCGCGGTTGGTCGACAGGCGTGAAGAGAGCAACTCATCTTCGATCTGATCGACACTCTGGCTGGTCTTGCGCACGATTTGCGTCAGCACTTCGCCTTGGTCGCGCAGCAGATGCACGAGCAATTCCAGCGGCGAGCGAAAACATTCACCGGCCTTCACCGAGGACCGCAACTTATCCACCGAGTGCAGCGGTTGCAGGCGCGCGCTGATGATCAGCCGGCTGCGGGCACACACCCACAGCGTCGAGACATCCGAGGAAACCATGCTGCTGAGGTTGAACACCACATCGTTGACCACCGCCAGCAAGGCCGAGTCCACATGCTCGATGCGGGTCGACCGGGAGCCTTCATGCAAGGCTTCGAAAAACTCCTCCGGCAGCTCCAGATGGCTTTTCATCCAGCGCTCGCACGCGGCGTGGGCCAGGTTCAAGTGCAACCAGAGAAACTGCTCGTCGTCTTCGGGGTGTTGCAGGTAGTGCAGCGCCTTGGCCGAATCAATCTCCCGACCTCGTTCACCGGGACGAAAGCTGAAACCGTAGAGCAGGCCGAACAGATCGGTGTCGCGATGGCTGTGGTCGATGCTGTGGTTCATGAGTGCTCGCAAGGGGTATGCCGCTCCATGTAGCAGCTGGCGAAGCCTGCGTTCGGCTGCGAAGCAGTCGTCAAACCTGAGCACGCGGGCTTGCTGACACAACGCATTGCCTGATTACACGACTGCTTCCAGCCGAACGCAGGCTTCGCCAGCGGCTACAGGATCGCGTTACGGCGGGTTTTACAGGTTCACTTGAGCCGCATCATCGCAAGGATTTTTGACGGTTTTGTGACAGGGCGGTGAAGGCGAAATAGTGGCTCTGCCAACGGTCGGATTTGATTAAAGAACCGCTCTGGCACGCCGATTACGCTTGGGTTAAGTTGCGCGCCTTCGGCCGTCAGCCGACGTCGCAGACAAGGAAGTCCGGACACCTTTCACGCCTTACCGGGGCGTGCCTAATTTCTGTCATGAGTACCCTTCGATGCTTTTGCAAAAGTCCTTGAGAGCGCAAATTCTCGCCCTGTTGAGCGGCAGCCTCTTTGCGATGCTGTTGATCGCCCTGGCCTGCTTTCATTTCCTTTCCAGCGGCGTTCAGCGCTACGCGAACCTGATCGACGGCCCGTTGCACACTTCCCAGTTGATCGATGAAGCCAACCTGCAATTCAAGGTGCAGGTCCAGGAATGGAAAAACGTCTTGCTGCGTGGCAAGCAACCGGCGGACCTGGACAAATACTGGAAGCAATTCGAAGACCGTCAGCGCGATGTGCAAAGCATCCTCGGCGAACTGGCCGGGCAGAAGGGCATCGAACCGCAGCTCAAGACTCGCATCGAACGCCTGCGTGATGAACACCGCCTGCTCGGGGCCGCCTATCAAAAGGGTCGTGATGCCTATGTGGCCGCCGGTGCCGACCCCACCGCTGGCGACACCGCGGTGAAAGGTGTGGACCGCGCAGCCAGTGACCAGATGAGCGAACTGGTCGCCGAATTGCGCAAGCAGGGCAGCGAACAGTCGAAGCAGATCAGTGCCGAGGCTGAGCGCACCGTGTTGCTGGGGATCATCGTTATGCTGGTTTCGGGTTTGCTGATCGGGTTGTTGAGCCTGTGGCTGGTCAACCGCAACCTGGTCGAACCGATTCGCAAACTGATCGAATACGTGGCGCAACTCAGCCGGGGAAAAATTGCCGAGCGTGTGGCCAGTACCCGCCAGGATGAGTTGGGCAAACTGGCGGTCGCGGCCAACACCCTGCGCGATTTCCTCGCCGAAACCTTCAGCCATTTGCAGCGCAGCGCCAAGGATCTGGACAGTGCCAGCGGTGAACTGAATTCGATTGCCGGCCTCATGGCGGGCGGCACCAACGAGCAGTTCAACCGCACCGATCAGGTGGCCACGGCAATGAACGAAATGTCCGCCACCGCGCAAGAAGTCGCCCGTCACGCCGCCGATGCCGCACGGGCTGCCGACGACGCTGACCAGTCCGCGCAGCAGGGCGAAAAAGTCATGCAGGGCACCATCCGCACCATCACTCAAATGCGTGGCGAAATCGCCAATACCGCTACGGTCATTCGTCAGTTGGAAACCGACAGCGGCCGCATCGGCAAGGTGCTGGAAGTGATTCGCGGCATCGCCGAACAGACCAACCTGCTGGCGCTCAACGCCGCCATTGAAGCGGCCCGTGCCGGTGAAGCCGGGCGTGGTTTTGCGGTGGTCGCCGATGAAGTGCGCAGCCTGGCCCAGCGCACGGCAGCGTCGATCATCGAGATCAACCAAATCATCCAGACTGTGCAAACCGGTGCGGTCGACGCGGCGCAGGCCATCGAAAGCGGCCAGTCACGCAGTGAGGAAAGCGTGCAGCAAGTGACCGAAGCCGGCGCGATGCTGGAGCGGATCACCCAAGCCGTCGAAGCGATTCGCGACATGAACCGCCAGATCGCCACCGCCGCCGAAGAGCAGACATCGGTCGCCGAGGACATCTCGCGCAACCTCACGGAAATCACCAGCATCGCCAGTACCAATCTGGACAACGTGCAACGCACCGAGGCGGCCAGCCACAACCTGAACAGCGTATCGTCGCAGTTGAATGAAGTGACGGCGCGGTTGAGCGCTTAGCGGCACTGAATGTGTACCGGCTCGCTTACCGAGTCGGTACACAGTCGATCTCAAATCCGGCCTGAACTTGTCGATGAGGGAGATACCCAGCACCCACATTGGATAATTCCCATGGTCAGCATCACCTCTGTATCCATCAACCAGACCCTCACCACCTCCACCAGCAAAACCTCGATCAGCGCTCCCGCCGCAGACACCTCCGTCACCGCCACGCCTTCCGACGACACTAAACTGGCCGACGGCGGCGCTCCCGCGTCGAGCGACAGCAGTTCCAGCAGCAGCGAAGAATCCGATGCGGTGAAAACCTTGCGCAAGCAAATCGCCGAGCTGCAAAAGCAGATGCAGGAACAACAGCAACAGCTGCAAGCGGCCCAGGCGAAACAGGAGGATGCAGACGCCAAAGCCGCTGATGTCGCGGCGGCTCAGTCGCAGATTGCGACCACGGCGGGTTCATTGCAGACGGCGACGGCGGCGTTGTTGCAGGCGTTACAGGATGCCGATTCCAGCACGTCGGGTTCGCTGGTCAGTACGTCCGTCTAGAGGATGAGTGTTGCATGACCGGGGCGGTCAGATGCCCTTCGATTGCCTGTTCTCGGTAAGCGGCTACCAACGGCTACCTGTAATTTCTGACAGTAGACAGGAGTTTATCCTCAGCGCTTGATAAGCCTTGGTATGCATTTTCGGACTGAACATGCACCCAATTTACGAGGAGCTTTGAGATGAGCGAAATTTTGAGCCCAATGTCAGTTGTCGGTGGTCAGGTAGTCGTTTTACACGTTGATCAGGCAGACCCATTGATACCCAAGGTCATCATCCCGGCGCGGGAAGATTTTGAAATAGGCGAAGTAATCACTGTGTTGTTCGGCGACATCGTGGTTGCCACTCACCGCTATCGGGAAGGTGATTTCTTTCCTGTACACATTGATTTGGACAAAGAGGCGCTGGCTAGAGTAACTGGCTCGAAAGACGTTCACTACGCGATCAAGCATCTGGATGGCACTACCTCTACATCAAGTTCCTTCCGAGCCAAGGTCGAGGTGTTCAACAGTCAATCGTCAGTGAGTCACGCCAACGAGGCCTGATGCGTTGATGTTGTCGTCACAGTGCCAAAGCCAGTGTGAAGGTAAACGTCGTACCCTGTAGCGCGGTCGAGACCACGTCCAGTTTTCCACCGTGGGACTGCGCGATCTGACTGGCAATGTACAAACCCAACCCGAGGCCGGTCTGCGGAGTATCGCTGGCCGGTCGCGAGTAGGGGCGGAACAGATACGCCAATGCGTCCTCGGCAATCAGTCCCTGATTTTTTACGCTCAGTACGAAGTGTCCATCGTTGGTCTGCGCATTGACCTCGACCGGACCTTGGGGATCGCCGTGGACTACCGCGTTCGCCACCAGATTGGACAGCAACTGGGCGACCCGCTCGCGATCGCACGGGACGTTGTGTAAATCGCCGATGGAAAATTTTATGACGCGGTCCGGGTGAACACTCTGAACTTCGGAAATCACATGCCGTAAAGCCGCATCCAGATCCGCGCACGGTGCGATGTTCACCGGAATGCCCAGGCCAAAGGAACCGCGAGCGAAATCCAGCACGTCATCGACCAGTCGAGTTGCGCGTTGGGCACTGGTCAGAATGTGCTGGACCCGTTGCTGGTTCGCCGGGTCAGGCAGTTTGCGCAGGAGCATTTCGGCACCGGCACTGATGGCGAACAACGGGTTGCGCAAGTCATGGCCGAGCACGGCGATAAACCGATCGCGCTGTTGCGAGTTTTCACGCTCCTGCTTCAGCGCCAACTCGGTGTGTTGCTGGTTTTCTTCGACCTCGATTTGCAGTGCCAGCATGCGCGCGAAGGATTCCATGGTGCTTTGGATCGTGCTGGATTTTAGCTGAGCGGGCAGAGGATCAAGTGCGCAGAGGGTGCCGAAGAAGCGTCCGTCGGTACGGAAGATCGGCACGGAGATGTAGCTTTCGAACTGATAAATACGCGGCGTGTGGTGATCGCGGTAGCGCGGGTCTTCGCTGGCCTTGTCGATCACCACCGACTGGCGGGCCTGACGAATTTCGTGGCAAAGGGTCGTGGTGACCTCCAGTTCACCGCCGACCTGCAAACCGAAGTTCAGTTGGTCGAGCACGGCGCACGCCGTCCAGGAGTCCTCCGTCACGCGCGCCACCGCGGCGAAGCGCAGGCCGGTCAACTCGCGGACCACTTGAAGGATGGCCGGTACGGCGCTGATCCTGCCGATCAAGGCGATGTCTGCTGCCGCTGTTTGGCCCATTTCAATCAATCTCTGTTTGAACACCGTGGACAGATTCTAGCGGGCCGACGATGTGTTGGCGTAGTCTGAATTGCAGACGCAAAAAAGCCGCACGATTGGTAAATCGTGCGGCTTTTGCGGGGCGATTACTTGTCTTGTTTGTTGCTCAGGACTTTGCCGGTCGCGGCATCGAAATCCACATCCCACTCCACGCCGTCGGCGGTACGCAGTTCAACTTCGTATTCGTAGCCGTTGAAGTGGTTGTCCAGATCCGTGTCGGTGATGGTCGCGCCCGGGTGCAGTTTCAGCGCTGCCTGGTTCATTTCTTCCAGTGGCTTGATCTTGCCGCTTTTGACCAGTTCAGGGATCTGGTCGACGCGGACATCGGCCTGGACCAGGCCAGCGGTGAGGGTCAGGGCAGCGGCGGTGAACAGGGCAGTCAGGGTTTTCATGAAGATCTTTCCTTGGGTTGAGCTGTTTAAGTGGCGCCAGATTAACGGTGGCAACTTAACTCATCCTTAATTCCAGAAAGCCATCGCGGGGTTGCACAATCCCTGTGGGAGCGAGGCTTGCCCGCGATAGCCGCACCGCGGTCCCGAATCAGTAACCGTTATTCTGCAGCAACTGCGCAACAGTCCCCGCTGCCGGCCGCTTGTAGAACTTCAACAACTCACTGGCCCGGTTAGTAAAGATCCCATCCACCCCGGCATCCATCACCTTCTGGTAATCCAGCGCATCATCAATGGTGTACACGTGCACCAGCATGCCCTGATCGTGGGTGTATTGGTTCATCCACGGTTTCACCAGGTCCGAGTAGCTCTGGTCGCCCCCTTGGGTCAGCGCGGCGGAAGGGCCGGTGCCGATAGCGCCCTGAGCCTTGGCGTACTCGACCCATTGCTGGAATTCGGCTTTATCCTTCGGCTCTTGTCTGGCGTAGTAAGTGGCTTTGTCCTTATCGCCGGATTCGGCGAACGTCACCTTGGATTTGGGCTCGATACTGCCTTCGCCGACCCACAACAGCAGAATTTTCGGCACCTTCGGCATTTCCTTTTGCAGCAGTTCGAGGCTGCTCTTCTCGAAGGTCTGCAACACGACTTTGCCTTTGCCCTGGCCGACGGCCAGATCACTTTTCGCCAGTTTCGAACCGGCCGGGCTCAGCCAGCCACGGTCCTGCAATTTGTCCTTGAGGTCGCGCTCAATACCGGGGAATTGCTTTGGCTCTTTGGTCTCGATGTACAGGCCGGGTTTGTGCAGTGGGTTGCCCTGGGCAATATCGATGATTTCGTCCAGCGTCAGAATTTTCAGACCCGCGTAGGAAGGACGCGCACGATCCGGGTAAGCGCTGTTGAACCAGCTGCCGGCGTCGAGGGTTTTCAACTCGGCCATGGTGAACGCGTTGGCGGGGCTGTCCTTGCGATCCGGGAACTTGCTGGCAACGTCGGTGGTGCGTTGCAGATTGTTGTCGTGCAGCACAAACAGCACGCCGTCCTTGCTGCGTTGCAGGTCCATCTCCAGATAATCGGCCCCCAGGTCGCGCGCCAGTTTGTAGGCGGCGGCGGTGGATTCCGGCGCATCGAAAGACGCGCCGCGGTGGGCGATCACCGCCGGGTGCGGAATGCCCAAACGGCTTGCCAGCGCTGTCGGGGTTGGCTCGTTGGCGGCTTGTGCCTGGCCGAGACCGAGCATCAGGCTCAGCAGCAGGGCGCTTTTGGTGAAGGTAACCGGCATGGTCGAGATCCTTTCGCAATGAGTAATCAAAGACGTCCCTTTTAACAACTGAGCGTTGCCGGCGCTATCGCCAGACCGACATAAACGTGTTCAAAGCAGAATTTTTCAGCGCAACTGTGCACTTCTTTGCAGTACTCTTGGTCACGGCAATTTCCCCGGCAGAGGGAAAACCGTGTCGTTTCCCTTGCGTGTAAACCATTGATCACCGGTCGTAGAAACGACTTTTTGTGAGGTTTATATGCGCATCACTTCCGAGCTTATCTGCCAGGCCGCCGACCAACTCAAAGGCTTTGTCGGCCTCAACCGCAAGACCGGCCACTACATTGTGCGATTCAGCGAAGACTCGTTCGGCATGGACGTGGCCGATGACGGCATTATTCCCACCAGTGAATTTGTCTGGGCGCCGGGGCCGGGGCAGGCCATGACGCTCAAGCGTGAGTTGATTCAGTTGCTGCTGGATCAGAACATTGATGACCGGATCAACATCACCGAGCCGTTGCGGGTGTACATGAATCGGCAGGAAGTGCCGGAGATAGCGGCGGTGCGGAGTCTTGTTCGGGGCTGAGTTTTGCGGCGACTGTGCTGGCCTCTTCGCGAGCAAGCCCGCTCCCACACTTGATCTCCGGTGCAACATAGATCAAGTGTGGGAGCGGGCTTGCTCGCGAAGGCGGCCGAAAGAACACCACAATTTTCAGTGCTGAAACCGGTAATCCCGTTCAACCCGGCACACCCGCGTATGACACGACGAGTACCAGGTCGACCGCCCACGCTCACGAATCTCACTGTGCTCGGGATGATGTTTCCACGCCAGAATCGCCGCTTCACTGGCCCAATACGAAACCGTAATCCCGAGCCCATCCTCACCCCGAGCCGACTCTACGCCGAGAAACCCCGGCTGCTCACGGGCCAGTGCCACCATGCGTTCGGCAGCCTCGGCGTAACCGTGATCACCTTCAGTGCGCCGGGAGGTGAAAATTACCGCGTAGTAAGGCGTCGTCATGGTTTCTACCTCACACAAGCCTTGATGAAAGCGCGGACCAGCGGCGGCAGAACACCCTTGAGCGCCGCACGTTCCGGCTGGAACAGCGTGGCGACAAAGAACGGATGCCCCGTGAGCTCAACGGCCCGCAAATCCCCCTGCGAATCATGCCCAACGGCGCGTAGCTGCTGGACCAATAGCTCACGTTCGAACTCAGGATTCACACCGAAGCGGCAGTGATATCCCTCGTGTATTTCAGTCGTTTCGTACGCTTTGGCGATCAACGAACCTTCAACCAGATGAATGCTGTCCACCGCTTCCACCAGCGAACAGGCCAGTGGCGTCAGAAGCGCCCGCGCGGCATCAGGGTGCGTCTCGCCGTGTTCGGCATCTTCCCACCCCAACACATGACGGGCGTACTCCAACACCGCATGTTGAAACCCGCCACAGGTGCCGAGGAACGGTCGCTGCTGCTCCCGGGCAAACCGGATCGCCCGTAACGCCCCGTCCATGTCGCGGTAAGGACTTCCGGGTACGCACCAGAAACCATCGAAATCTTGCAGCGGTCTGTTGGCGCTGATCTGGTCGGTGGCCAACCACTGGAATTGCACGTCCAGCTGCAATGCTTCGGCGGCCATGCCAAGGGCAATGGGAATGGCTTGGTGGGCGGTGACTTGAAGGTCGTAGTCACCGATCAGGGCGATGCGGGTTGCAGTGGTTTCCATGAGTGCTCTCTCGGCTTGTTGATTCCTGGTACCCACTATAGATTGGCGTTCACGCAATCAATATTGGCGTTATCCCAAGTGATCAATGCATCGACGCACTATCGACTGGACTATCCCGACCTGGCCCTGATCCTCGCCCTGGTGCGCGGTGGCTCTCTGTCCCGGGCCTCGAGCCTGCTGAAAGTCGACGTTTCGACAGTGTTTCGCGCCGTCCGCCGACTGGAGGCGGCATTGGGGCAACAACTGTTCGAAAAGAGCCGCGCCGGGTATTTGCCATCCACGCTCGCGCAAACCCTGGCCGAGCAGGCTGAGCGAGCGGAACAAGCGTTGGACGCGGCGCGAATTGGTGTGGAACAGGGCGGGGAAGTCATCTGCGGCACCGTGCGCCTGACCTGCACCGATTCGGTTCTGCAAGGTTTGCTGCTGCCGGCGCTGGCGCAGTTCATGCCGTCCTATCCGGCACTGACCATTGAGCTGAGCACCTCCAACGACTTCGCCAACCTCAGTCGTCGAGATGCTGACATCGCTTTGCGCCTGACGCGTACACCGCCCGAGCATTTGGTCGGTCGACGTCTGGCGGATATTTCCTACCGGGTGTGTGCCAGTCAGCGGTACCTGAAGTCTGTCGACCCTGAAGACCTGGCTTCGCTGACCTGGATCGCGCCCGATGATTTCCTGCCTGACCATCCCACCGTTGCCTGGCGGCGTCAGCACCTGCCGGGCGTCACACCGGCCTATCGCTGCAGCAGCATGTTGTCGGTGACCGAGCTAGTGCGGGCCGGCTTAGGTGTCGCGGCATTACCGGACTTTTTGATCGGCGACACGTTGCAGCTGCTGACCGGTCCTTTGCACGGTTACGACACCGCGCTCTGGCTGCTGACCCGCCCGGACTGCCGCGCCTTGCGCTCGGTGGTGACGCTGTTTGATGAGTTGGGGCGGGCGCTGCGATTGCCTTGAGCGCGCATTAAACCTTGGGCGGCTCTTTGCGCACGAAGTGCTGATGCATTTCCGAGGTCAGGTTTTCGATGCGTTCGGTCAGGGTCTTGGTCATCTCTGTGAGCCGGGTGTTTTGCTCAAGCAATGCCAAGAGTTGCGCAGTGTTATGCGCGGCTTGGGCCTGACGTTCACTGTTGGCCACAGCCAAGGCTTCGCGGTGTTGCGCATCGGCGTCGGACTGCGCCTTGTCGCGCGCTGCCTGACGGGTCTGGGCCAGCAGAATCAGCGGTGCGGCGTAAGCCGATTGCAGGCTGAACGCCAGGTTGAGCAGGATGAACGGATACAGGTCGAAGTGGGCCACGCCGAACAGGTTGAGGCACACCCACAGCACCACAATCAGCGTCTGTGCCCCGAGAAAAGTCGGCGTGCCAAAGAACCGCGCAAAGGCTTCCGCACGCAGGGCAAATTTGTCGTTGCCGAAGGTGGGCGCGAGATGGGCGTGAGGGCGGTGGAAGCGCAAATGATCGACGACGGGCTTCGTATCAGTGGTTGGGGTGGTCATGATGCTCTCTGCATGGCGCGGGGACTGACGCTCACTATAGCCCCCGCGCCAGTTTCATTCTGAAACACATAGCGCAGATTTATTTAGCACCGAGCCCTGCAGGGGAAGGGTGGAACCGTGTCATTTTTCGCAGACCTGATAACAGGCCAGGAACATGTCCAGCGCCGACTCCACCACGGTGGTCTGCATCTCCGGTGACAGCCCCGGCAACCCCATGGAAATCTGCGGCCAGAACGCAAATGACTTGAGCATTCCCTGAATCTGTTGGGCGGCAAACGCGGGGTCGACCAGTTTCAATCGACCATCGGCCTGCGCTGTGCGAATCCACACGGTCAGGTCTTCTTCACGCTCGCCCATCCTGGCGACCATGTTCTGCGCGCGTTCCGGCGAATGGATCGTGGCGGCGATGGCCACCCGCGCCAGATCGAGAAAATTCTCATCGCCGAGCATGTGCATTTTCGCCTGCAACATCACGCGCATCTGGTCGCGCAAGGGCAGGTCAGGGCGGTAGGCCGTTTCCTGTTCGGACAGCACCCGCGTCCACAATTGATTGAGGATTTCGGCAAACAACTCTTCCTTGCTCGGGAAGTGGTTGTACACCGTGCGCTTCGACACGCCGGCAGTGGCGGCAATCTTGTCCATGCTGGTGATGTCGAAACCGTTAGCACGGAATTCGACAATCGCCGCCTGGATAATGGCTGCGCGTTTTCGGTCGGTGAGGCGCTGTGGAGCTGTCATAAGTACGCTTCGGCAGGAGGCTGAGGAAAGTTACACTTGGTAGTTTACTTGTCATCAGCTTTGATGCAACCTAGAAACTACACTGTGCAGTGTAACGTTTCGTTAATCCTGCTCAGCAAAAAATAGATCTCCGGCTGATGCGTGCGTGCTTTGGCCATTTATCGTCCCACCGTGAAGAACTGCAATCTTGCGGTTTTTCTGGAGTCACTCAGTCATGGCCACTTCTACTTCCCCTGCGGATAACGCCCCTACGCCTGAAGCTTCCCGTCAGGCAGAAGGACTCTTTCGAAACCATGCACCCGTGCAACGCGAAGGCGTTCGCAAAATGCTGCGCATCATGTGGAACATGATCTTCCACAAACCGCGCAACACCCGCCCGGCGGCCCCGGTGCCGGTGCAAACCCTGACCCAGGCAGCGTTGATCGCAGCGCCCAACCACAGCGTCTACCGCCTCGGCCACTCCACCGTCCTGCTGAAACTGCGGGACAAATTCTGGATCACCGACCCGGTCTTCGCCGAGCGCGCTTCACCCGTGCAATGGGCTGGCCCCAAGCGTTTCCACCAGCCACCGATCAGCCTGGACGAATTGCCACCGATTGAAGCGGTGATCCTGTCCCACGACCACTACGACCACCTCGACTATCACGCGGTGCTCAAACTGGCAGACAAGGCCAACTACTTCCTCACCCCGCTGGGCGTCGGCGACACGCTGATCAAATGGGGCGTGGACGCCAGCAAAGTGCGCCAACTCGATTGGTGGCAGGGCACCGAAGTGGACGGCATCCAGTTCATCGCCACCCCGTCGCAACACTTTTCCGGCCGTGGTTTGTTTGATGGCAACAGCACGCTCTGGGCTTCGTGGGTGATGATCGACGGCGACACGCGGATCTTCTTCAGCGGCGACAGCGGCTACTTCGATGGCTTCAAGCGCATCGGCGAACAGCACGGCCCGTTCGACCTGACACTGATGGAAACCGGCGCCTACAACGTTGAATGGCCGCACGTGCACATGCAGCCGGAGCAAACCCTGCAAGCGCACATCGACCTCAAAGGACGCTGGTTATTGCCGATTCACAACGGCACTTTCGATCTGTCGATGCATGCCTGGTTCGAGCCCTTTGACCGGATTTTGGCGTTGGCCTGGGAGCGCAATGTGTCGATCACCACGCCGCAAATGGGCGAGGCGTTCAACGTGAAGTATCCGCAGCGCGGGAGTGCGTGGTGGTTCGGGACGGAAAGTGAACGCGATCAGGTCACAGCGCAGAACGCATAACAACGGGCTTACACCACTCAGGCGAAAATCACTTCAATCCGGCCCTCTTTTCTCGAACGTGGGGCCGATTTAATAACGATTTGCACATCACGTCCTAGCAGGGAAAGACATTCCATCATCTTGGCCTCACTGATACCGCGAAACTTACCGCGCAACATCTCAGAAAGCTTGGGTTGCGATAGGCCCAAAATTTGTGAAGCCTGAACTTGAGTTAAATGACGAGCCTTGATGATCTCGCCGATTTTTGCAGCTAGCTGAGATTTGACTCGCATTTCATTGGCATTGGGCGTCCCTAGGTCTTCATAGACGTTCCCACTGCTTTCTTCGATTTCAATCATGTTTTAGATCCTTTTGCAATGTTCCTGTGCTGCTTGGAGTCGGGTTCTGATCAACTCGATATCGCGCTGTGCGGTTTTGACGCCTGAAGTCGATTTTTTCTGAAAGCAGTGCAAAACATAAACTGCGTTATCAAAGCGAACGGTATAAACGGCACGGTAAGTGTTCGTATCGAAGTCCTCGACCACCTCAAGTACACCAGCACCTCCAAACCCCTTCAGAGGCTTTACTTCGGGATGCTTTAAGCCGCGTTCCGCCAAATCTAGAGCGTGACCAAAAACGTCTTGTACATCTGCGGGCATTTGCTTGAGATCTTTTTTACTGCTGCAAACCCACAGGAGTGACTTCCTTGTACTCATGCAAAAATATGCCTATATGGGGATAATCGTCAATCGATGATTCTCTTACTCAACCATCGCATAATCCGCCCGCCCGACCGGGTTCGGCGTAGACCCTTTCACATTCATCCCTCGACCCGGCGCAAACCCCGGGAAAAACACCAAGCCCTGCGCCTCAAAGCAATACGCCAACGCCAACCGGGTAACGTCCAGCACATCGCGTCTGGCCTCAAACCGCTCGATGGCCTCTACCGAAACCGCGGATTCCCGAGCCAGCTCATCAACACTCCACCCCAGCATCGCTCGGGCCTGGGCGCAGTGGGCCGGGGTGAATTGGAAGAGGGCGATACGTTCCAGGGTGATTTTCATCGCATGAGAGGCCATGGTGTTCTCCGGGCTCGAGAGTGCTGATTTAAAATGTACTGTGTTTTTGTACAGTTGTTTTGCGCCCGGATCAAACTCATTTTTTGATTTGTGCTATTTCGAGGCTTCCATCCAGACGGACGGTGGCTGCCCCAGTACGCGACGAAACATGGTCGAGAACGCGGCCGGGCTGTCATAACCGAAATCCAGCGCGATGCGCGTGACCGCCGTCCCCGAGGCCAACCGCGCCAGGGCCAATACCACGCAGGCTCGCTGCCGCCATTGGCTGAAACTCATGTCGGTCTGTTGTCGAAACAATCGATTAAACGTCCGCAGGCTGATGTGCAGTTGATCGGCCCATTGCTGCGGCGGCTGGTGAACATTCGGCTGCCGCAGAAACGCCTGACACAACCCCAATAACCGCGCATCGACGGGCAGGGGAATGTGCAACGGCAGGTGAGCGCTGCGCGCCAGTTCGTGCAGGAGCAAGTCGATCAGTGCACCGTCACGCCCGGCCTCGTCATACATCAGCGGGATCTCCACCGCCTCCATCAACAAATGTCGCATCAACGGCGACACACTGATCACCTGACAGCGATCCCCCAGATCAACCGCTGCCGGTTCGATATACACACTGCGTGTACTCACCCCGAGCATCAGCACCTCATGCGCCATCCCCGGCGGAATCCACACCGCGCGCTGTGGCGGCACCACCCAATTGCCGTCGTGCGTGCTGACCTGCATTACCCCGGTAGCGCCATACAGCAACTGCGCCCGCCGGTGTGTATGACGAGGCAACACATGGCCGTGGGAATAATCCGTGCCGATCGCCACCACCGAGCGAGGCGTGTCATCCAGCAAATCAATCGAAACATTGCGCATCGAGCGGCTTCCAGCAGTTGGCGTAAACGCGAACATTATTGGCTGACTTGCTGAAGCAGGCCAAGGCGCATCGCTCTATCGTCGACCGCTCCCAACCAACGGACGACGCGCCATGTTCTATCTCCTGCTAACACTCTTCGGCTGCGTGACCGGCATCACGGCGGTGCTGTTCGGCTTCGGCGGCGGCTTCGTCGTCGTGCCATTGCTCTACCGCATGCTCACCGCGAGCCACGGCGCCGACGACCCGGTCGGGCAAGCGGCGATGCACATTGCCGTGGCGACTTCGACCTGCGTGATGATCGTCAACGCACTAATCGCCACAGGCAAACACCGGCGCGCCGGTAACCTCATTCGCCATTATCTGTGGCCATTAGGCGGGTTCATTGGTTTGGGCGCGGTGGTTGGCGCGGTCGCCGCGATGTGGGTCAGTGGCGAGGTGATTCGTTATGCATTCATCGCGTACCTGGGCGTGACTATTGTGGATTGCCTGGTTAGACGCGGATTTCTTACACGCACCGACAACGCAATCCCACGGCGATTGGGGAGGGCGGAAGTGTCCGGCGGTGGTGTAGGAATTGGAGCCATCGCGACGTTTCTCGGCGTGGGCGGCAGCGTCATGACCGTGCCATTGTTGCGGCGTTGCGGGTTGAGCATGAGTCAGGCGACGTCGATGGCCAATCCGTTGAGCCTGCCGGTCGCGGTGGCTGGCACGGTGACTTACATGGCCATGGCGGGATTCAGCGAGTTTGACTTGGGGTCGTGGTTTATCGGCTATGTGGATCTGCTGGCGTTTGCGGTTTTGACGATGGGATCGTTGCTGGGGATTCGATTGGCCACACCTTGGATCGGGCGGATTCCGGATCGAATACATGCGTGGGTTTACGTGGGTTTGCTGGTGTTGGTGATGCTCAGCATGTCTCTGAACTGAGCGCTGTTACTTATCGGCCAACCCCGGCGCTTCCCGAACAATGAAGTGATCCAGGTTCTCAATATTCGCACTGAAAACCCCGAACGTCTGCTCGGGGTTTTTCTTGCTCGGCACCTGCTTCAACTCCGGCGTCACGCCATAAAAGAAACAATGCAAATCCTTGCCGCTCTCGATGGCGTGCTTGATCTCTTCCAGAAATGCTTTGCGCTTGCGGTAGTTGTCGATCAGCTTCTTGCTCAAGTAAACATTGACCGAATAAGGCTTCTTCTTCGCCTCTTCCGCCTGCTTGAACCAGACCTTCTGTTCGAAATCGATGCGAAAGCTCTGGGTGTAATCCTTGATCTCCTTGATCTTGCCCCAGTAAATCAGCCCCTTGTTGTCCTGCAGATACTCGATCTTCTTGAAGAACGACCCGTACGGCGCCGTGTGCTCGCCAATCTTCAGCGGCATGCGCTTGAGCAGCTCCTTGTCCTCGAAGTTCGACACAAAACACTCCACCGGGTGGGCGAAGACACTGGTCTTGTCTGGCGCCGATTCGCGGCTCGGGAGCTCTGTGTGACTGTCCGGCGAAACGGTATTCGGGACGTCTCGAACTTCATCCGCCGCCCCCGCCGGGTTCGACGGCTGACGAACATACTGACGCCGGGTCAGTAACAACTCCGACGGGAAATGCTCCTCGCGACTGTCATCCGTTTCCGCACCGTCCACGTCCACACCTGACGCCGAGGCTTTGAGACCGACATAAGGACAATCTGCCACGTGCCGGGTGCTGGGGGTGTTTTTGAAGTGCGGGGTGCGGACGTAATTCACGTTTTTGGCGTTGAAGGTTGTCAGCAGGTTGGCCGGATCGAACGCCAAACGACAGGCATCGTTGGGGCACTGGAAGTGCTCTTTGGCGGAGTCAAACTCCATGGTTTCGTCGAAATTCAGATCGCGCACGTCATAGATCGACAGCTTGTCGTCGAGGCTTAGGCAGTAGGCGAGGTCGAATTTCATGGCAGGGCTCGGGTCCTTGAGTGGGAAGGGTATTAATAGCGGGAGTCGGGGCGGGTTGCACTGACTGTTTTCAAAACACCGTAAGCCCATCACACGTCAATTTTGACTGGTGGTTAAAAAAAGAATGAGATCGGATGGAAACGAAACCGAGCAGGCCTGTTCAATGGCTGTAATTTGATCCTTCGTCAATTGGTAGTCATACACATAGTCCTCTTGATCCTTCCAGCCCATCAATACCGCGAGCTCCTCGCTTTTGATCGGAAGCACGTTCTCATAAGAAGCAAAGTCGTCTCCCTCATAGATACCCATCACCGTGTGCTTCATGGCTCTACCGTCCTCGTTGGGTCTGCGGGTTTTGTCTGATTGCCTGATGCGTGATCAAACTCGCCCAAGTGTTTTCCGCGTTTGTTGTATTTCTCCACTGCGCCGTGCTGGAAGTCCCATTCGTAAATCGTGCCTTTTTTATCCTTCCAACGAGGACGTAGGCCCCCGCCCTTCATGCGGGTTTTGCCTGGGGCCCATTTTGCATCCGGGAAGGCCGGCAAGGTATGTGGCTTCGGGTAGTAATGATGAGAAATACTGACAACGACATAGACCGGCCTTACCCCCGACTCCACGGGAAACACCAGAATGAAATCCTTGTACTCCGGAGGATAAACCGGGTTTACGATGATGCTGTCAGCCGCTTTCGTCGGCGGGTAAACCCAGATATGTGGTGCTTGCGGGGCAGCCTCCAGTGCAGGAATCCCGAGGATGTCCGAGCCATCCACGGGCGGCGTCCAGATCAGCTCAACACCCTCCCCGAGATCTACCACCTGCTGGCTACCGCGCAGTGTGAACTGCACGACATCGACCATTTCCCAATCGCGGTTCTTGCCGGTATAGAACCCGTAGCCCTTGAGGCTGCCATCAGCCTGTTGCTCGACCTGCAAACGAACGCGGGTTCTGGCCTGTTTCAGGGCACGCAGTTGTTCTTCGGTATAGAGCGCGCTATCACCCAGGCTCGGCGTCCAGAACAACGCGACGACACCGGCCAATGTGGTAGCAGAGGCAGCCTCAAGTGCCAATAAAGGTACAGCGAGAGCCGGGGCTCTAAGTGCCAGTCGACCGATGCCGAGTGCGACGGTACTGCCGCTGATGGTTTCGAGATTCAGCAGCCCGGCATCGCCTACATCACGAGCGCCGAGCCAGGCAATTTCGCCATAATTCTTAAGGCTGTCTGTCGGCACAACACCCGAAGGATTCGAGTAATCGATGATGGCGTCCGGCAGGTTGCAGGACTTGGCAAAGACACATCCGGCTTGAGCCGGTCTTTGCTTTTCCGCTATGACCTGACGGCTGCGCTCGAAGGCGTCTTGCCTGGCCAGCATGGCCTCGTAGGCTTTTTGCCTGGCATCCCGTTCGGCCAATTCGGTGGCGGTCATGTAGCGGTAGGTGACGTGATGCCCATCACCGGAGGGTGGATTCTTAATCCGCGGAATGTCCTTGTTGCCAGCCACTGATCATCCTTTCGTTCATCCATCGGCAGCCCCGGAAAAGGGGCTGCGCGACGTTAACGAACGTGGCTGATCGTGGCTGTAGGACGAGTCCTTGATGACTCTAGGTGTTTTCTCTTTTTATCGGTACGGCAGCGCAATCCTTACAGCTCGCTGTCTTCGTGCACATGTGCCGATAAAATTTTCCAAGCCTTAGCGACGCGGTAAATTTTTCCTAGTCGCTTGAATGACGACAGCGACTGTTTTCAACACTCCGACACCAGCGGCAACATACCAAACCTGGGGGAGTGAGCATGCTCGCGATGGCGTCAGTGAATACGCTACTAAACAAAATCCGCTACTTGAAACTCAAGCAGCGGATTTTTTGTACGGCAATGAATGATCAGAAACCTCGCAACACTCGCGACGCCTTCCGCCACCAGGATCCGCGTTGATTCAAAGGATTATCCGTCAACACGCAAGGCATGTCCCGCAACCGAATCCAAGGTTCATCCTGCCAGTGCAACATGCAAAGCGACATCTTCGGCCAGTCCAGAACACTCAACGTTGGCCTTTCAACTGATCGCGATGTACGAGCATCACGCAGTGCCGGAATCACTTGGTGCGTCAGCCATTCGCGTAGCAGCCGATACTCCGGGCAATAGTGATAAACCAGCAACGCGTAGACACCAGACTCGCTGATCATCAGACGTTCTTCTGCTGTGCCGTGAGCATCCACCAGCATCATCTGTCGCTGGTCTGCATCGAGTTTGCGTGACATGCGTTCGTCGAGGAATTTCCCCATCAACCGCCCGAGGTCGTGAGCGCAGAACCAGGCCTGGTTCTCCACCAGTAGCGCGTGAAGGTAGATATCGTGACGAGTGAAAAGGGTTGAAACAAGCGGGTCAGACATGGCGAGCCTCCTGAGACAGAAGCGCGCGATTGGGCGTATGGGTACGGCGATTCACCTTCATCATGAAGGTCGGGTAGTCAGGCATTTCCTTTACCTCTGGCTGCTTTCTTAGGGCATTCGTTATGGGTGTCGGGAGCTAAGAAACCCACCAGAGACGGGCCGGACATATTCCCCTTTCGGGTCTTGTATTCGTCCACTCCCGACATAACGGGTATTTTCTCGCAGGCGTAGTGAAACCGCAGACGAAAAAAAGCCGCATGATTGTCGGGTGCGGAGGACCGCTCTGGTTGAGGCGTTTCTTAGGCGCCGAATTGAGAGCTTAGGGGCGCAATGCCGGGCGGTCAACCCTCGAAAATTGTTAAGAAGTTCGCTAACCGTGACGTTTATACCTGAGAGCTTGCAGCGAGGGCCTCGAAGATTTTCTGGCGTAATAAGTCGATTTTTCTTGTTTCACACTCCCAGATGATCACCACGTTCCATCCGAGTTCACGGAGGGCGCTCTGAGCTACCAGATCTCTCTCAACGTTTTTAGCGAATTTTGGCAACCAAAAATCGAGCCTGCTTTTCGGTGTGTAACAGTATCTGCAGTCTGGATGACGGTGCCAAAAGCATCCATGGACAAATATACAGGTACGAAGCTTCGGCATTACAATGTCCGGTTTTCCAGGTAGGTCTTTTCGATGTATACGAAATCGATAGCCGAGGGCATGCAGGTATCTCCGGACCACAATTTCGGGACCAGTGTTTTTTCCACGAATGGCAGCCATCATCCTCGATCTGGTTGCGCTATCTACGATATCCACTCAGTTTACCTTTGGCAGAATTAGCATATGAATTTTGATCAACCTTTACAGGTCGTTGATCTCTTCGCTGGGCCAGGAGGGCTTGGTGAAGGTTTTTCCTCCCTGAATGAGGGGAAAAGCTTTGAAGTATTGGTTTCCGCAGAAATGGATCCGTTCGCTCGATCCACTTTACGACTTCGAGCTTTCTATCGCGCTCTGAAAAAAAACAATCGTGCTGCTTTGGACGACTATTACCATTTTTGCGAAACCGCCGGTGTCGAGCACCCGTGGACGTCACACAGTTTGAAAGAGTGGGAAATTGCTGACAAAGAGGCGAGGCAGATCAAGTTAGGCAGCCCCGAGGGGAATGCTGAACTAGATCGTATACTTGAAGAAAGGCTGGATACAACTAAGCCGTGGGTTCTGATAGGCGGACCTCCTTGCCAAGCTTATTCAATTGTCGGAAGAGCGAGAAACAAAGGGAATCTGGAATACAAAGCCGAAGATGATCACCGACACTTTCTATATAGAGAGTACTTAAGGATAATTCAAAGTAAAAAACCAGCCGTTTTTGTAATGGAAAATGTTAAGGGGATTTTGTCGTCCAAAGTTGGAGGAGAACAAATTTTCCCGCAGATTCTAAAAGACCTCGCTGATCCCGACCTAGCCTTGGGAGGATTAGCTGAATCTAAAAACAAATATAGAATATGTTCGTTGGTGACAGATGATGTATATGAAAGCGGTGATGACCCACTTAAGTTAGATCTCAATAATTTTGTAATTCGTGCTGAAAATTACGGTGTGCCACAAAGTAGGCATCGAGTGATATTAGTTGGAGTATCTGAGCGTTATCTTAAAGGGTTGCATGAACACAAGCTGAAACCGTCCAAGGGCCCTACTGTGGAGCAGATGATCGGTACGCTACCGCCACTTCGGAGCACGTTGTCGAGAGGGCAGGACAGTCCTGATGCGTGGTGCAGCCAAGTTATCGGACACCTTGATGAGCTTCGATCTGATTTGATCTCTTCAGGAAAGAAGGATCCTAAACTAGAAATGAAATTGAAGATTTTTCGAGATTCATTTTCCGGTGGTAGACTAAATAATGGCGGATTACGAGTAAGAAAAAGCAATAGCTGCTCAGGCAGGGTCGACATACCGGATCTTGATAGTTGGTTGTCAGATGAGCGGCTCGGTGTATGGCTTAATCACGAGGCGCGCGGCCATATGACTTCCGACCTTCGGCGATATGTATACGCGGCTGTATTCGGTGACGCGCATTTAACTTCCCCGAAGGGGCATCAAGAGTTTGCTTTAGCGGGCTTGGCCCCAGATCATAAGAACTGGGAAACGGGAAAATTTAGCGATAGATTTAGGGTTCAATTAAAGGGTCAAGTTGCTTCAACCATAACCAGTCATATATCAAAGGATGGTCATTATTTTATTCACTATGATCCAAATCAGTGCAGAAGTTTGACTGTGCGTGAAGCTGCCCGTATCCAAACATTTCCAGATAATTATTTTTTTCTAGGTAACCGTACTCAACAATATCATCAAGTCGGTAATGCTGTTCCACCATTACTTGCGGGAAAAATTGCAAAGATCGTTGAGTCGATCATAAGGAGTGCATAGAACGACTGCAGATAGTCGTCCGGTTGGCCTCGCGCTTTTGTCAAAACGCGAGGCCTTTTTTTGTTTGATTTCATGAGGATTCCATGTGGTCGGAGGTCTTTACTTGCGTTGGAAACATTTTTGTGAAAAGAATGATGGCGAAGGCATGGCGTTGAAAGCGTCTATCTGCTCCTGAAGATCCGGGGGTATAGGGCTTTTCAGAAGAGTTTTTTGGACTAAATTTATCTTAAGTCTTTGATCTTAAAGAGCTGGGAGACAAGGAATGTTGGAAGGCGTAGTAGCGTTGTCCAAATCGAAGGCAGCGGTAACAGTGTCATGAGAGAGATTCAGCATCCCCCGCATGCCGCTTCGCTGATGGAGTCGATGCGTTCAATCGGATACACGCTAGAATCTGCTCTAGCAGATTTGATTGATAACAGCATTTCGGCTTCAGCTAAAAAAATTAGAATCGAGTTTAGACCGTACGATGACCCGTACGTCGCAATAATAGATGATGGTTTCGGAATGTCTCCAGATATTCTGATAAATGCTATGCGGCACGGCAGTACAAACCCGCTTATTGAGCGTGCGGTTGATGATATGGGACGTTATGGACTTGGGCTGAAAACCTCATCGCTCTCACAATGTCGACGCATGACTGTCCTATCAAAAAAAGATAACCATATTAGTGCCTATTGTTGGGATTTGGATATAGTTGTAGAGCGTGGAGCTTGGGTAATGCTCGAGTTAAACACCTGTGACTATGAGCAGATACCTCACTTTCGGGATTTAGAAGCACAGACCTCTGGTACGATAGTGCTCTGGCAGAAACTCGATAAACTAGTTGCCGGAGAGGGCACAGCAGAAGCGGCAATTGGTCGTCAGATGTCGTATGCTCGTGAACATTTAGCTTTAGTGTTTCACAGGTTTTTAGCCAAGGAGGGTAATAAGCCAAAAATTGGTATCTATATAAATGGAGCTTCTCTCCCCATCTCTGACCCTTTTTTAAGTGATCATAAGTCTACGCAACCTTTGGATGAAGAAAGCTTCACTGTGGAAGGGCGAAAAGTCAAAGTAAAGCCGTTTATACTGCCGCACTTTAGTAAGTTGTCTAATACAGAGTTGCAGCAAGCCGGTGGGGGTGAGGGTTTCAGAAACTCTCAAGGTTTTTATATTTATAGGAATCGAAGGTTAATAATTTGGGGGACGTGGTTTAGGTTGGCTCGGAAAGATGAGCTGAGCAAGTTAGCTAGGGTTAGGGTAGATATACCTAATTCATTAGATCACCTTTGGACTCTAGATATAAAGAAATCAGCGGCCCATCCTCCTGAAGCTGTAAGATTAAATTTAAAACGCACCATTGAACGTATTCGTTCCGTCAGTGGGCGGACTATTACATTTCGTGGAAAGAAGGTTGATAACTCCGATTTGTCACTAGGATGGAACGAGATAATCGATCGAGGTGGAGTTAGATTTGAAATAAATCGCGAGCACGCCTTAATTAAAGAATATGTGAGTAATCTCCCTTCAAGTATGTTGTCGGAATTTAATCTTATTTTGAGCGTTGTTGAAAGCTCATTTCCGGCTGAAGCGCTTTACTCAAGAATGGCATCCGATGTGAAACCTGATTTCAATAGTGAGGCCGTGGCTGAGAAGCTGAGATCATTGGCGAGTTCATTGTTTACGAATATGCCCCAAGAATCGGTCGCACGAAGAAGCCTTCTAAACACACTTCATCTTCTCGAGCCATTTAACCTCCATCCCATTATTACAAAAAAGATAGTTGAGGAGTTTTCCATTTGAATGCTCATTCGAAAAATGTTATATCGAACAATGCAAGGCGTCTCGAACTGGGCGTTATTACTACTTTGACTGTTGATGGTATTCCTACCGAGTCAGAAATACTAGATTTGGCAGGGATGTTGCGGAAAATACCTAATTACTCGGTAACCGATGAGGAGTTCCAAGAAGTTATAAAGCGTCTCCATTTATCTTTAACTTTAGATATGGGGGTGGGTAATTGTGTATATGATGAACACAATCCTTGGTTGAGAGCGCGAAAAGCGGAAATCGAACCTTTTTATTGGAGCAGGTATCAAACCGACCTTTTGAAACAAGGGTGGGGTCCTAAGGTTGTGAATTCGCTAGACAAAGTGACAGACGAAATATTAGACCTGATGGGAGATCCGCATGGTCGATCGGGGTGGCCGAGGCGAGGCTTGGTCATGGGGGATGTTCAGTCAGGGAAGACGTCAAATTATACTGGACTCATCTGCAAGGCAGCAGACTCAGGATATAAGTTAGTAATTTTACTTACTGGAACACTAGAAAGTCTGCGTCGACAAACTCAGGAGCGTCTTGATGCAGGATTTGTAGGATTGGACAGCTCAGGAGTTGTCAATAATCGTAAACGACATCGAAAAGAAATCGGTGTCGGCTTGATCGACGCTACTCGGTCTGCTGGAGTTTTCACCTCAACCGTGGGTGATTTTAAAGCTGACACAGTAAATCAGTTAGGGTTCAAACTAAAAGACTATAAAGAGCCAGTTCTACTAGTAGTTAAGAAAAATAAACGAATACTTGAGAATCTTGCTACATGGCTAATAAACTTTAACGCGGGTTCCGCTGATAGTATAGATATACCGCTCCTACTGATAGATGACGAGGCAGACAATGCCTCGATTAATACAAACCCCAAAAAAGCCACTGCTATCAACGCGGGGATTAGGGGGCTTCTTAAAGTTTTTCCTCGATCAAGTTATGTTGGATTCACCGCTACCCCCTTTGCAAACGTGTTCATAAATCCTGACACTACCAGTGACATGGAAGGTGATGATCTATTTCCACGGGACTTTATCTATGCTCTTGATGCTCCTACAAACTATGTGGGGGCGCGAAGGATTTTCGGTGAAGGTGCATCTTTAAATTGTCTTGAAGAGATAAATGATGCTGAAGAGTTTTTTCCAAAAGGACAGAAGTCCGATAGTTTTATATCGGGATTGCCTAGTTCTATGCTTGATGCTCTTCGATGTTTTATAATTGTCAATGCTATAATGGATCTTCGATCTCAGATGCCGAAGCACCGATCCATGCTTGTCAATGTCAGTCATTTTACATTAATTCAAAATCAAATTAGAGATGCACTAGACCACGAACTGCGAGTGATCCAGGGCGATATTCAAAATTATGCTTCTCTTTCGATTGTGGATGCGATGCGGAATAACTCAATCCGTGAGTTATTTAATACCTTTGAAAAATTCTATTCGAACTTGGGCGTTGAATGGTCGGAGTTGCAGTACGCGCTTGCGGCCGCTGCTCTTCCAATACAGGTTTCTGCAGTAAACCAAAAAAGTGGACCTGCTGGCTTGGATTATGCGGCATATAAGGAACACGGGCTTCGCGTCGTTGCTGTTGGGGGAAACAGCCTTGCGCGCGGATTAACTTTAGAAGGCTTGTGTGTGAGCTACTTCTATCGCGGAACGCAAATGTATGATGCTTTGCTTCAAATGGGGCGTTGGTTTGGTTATCGCATCGGATATGAAGATCTTTGTAAAATCTGGATGTCGAATGAAACCGCAGATTGGTATTCACATATTTCAGACGCTACTGACGAGCTCCGGGACGAAGTAAGGCGTATGCAAGTCTCTCGGCTTAAGCCAATAGACTTCGGTTTGCGTGTAAGATCGCATCCAGAATCGCTAATGATCACTGCTAGAAATAAAATGCGTGATTCTGATGAAATTGTCGAAACCATTTCGATAACGCAAGAAAGTCTTGAGTCAGCAAGATTATTGAAAGACGCACATGTACTATTGGATAATTATAGATCATCGCAGGATCTGCTTCGTA
Source organism: Pseudomonas sp. C9 (assembly GCF_002000165.1). Taxonomy (NCBI): domain Bacteria; kingdom Pseudomonadati; phylum Pseudomonadota; class Gammaproteobacteria; order Pseudomonadales; family Pseudomonadaceae; genus Pseudomonas; species Pseudomonas sp. C9. Next base: position 4,071,969 of record NZ_MPAK01000001.1, read on the forward strand.
ACCTATTGGCTACTGATATGCCACGCAATAACGCTTATGATTTCCCGGTTTGGAATAAAGTCCCTAAACACTTTATTGTCGGATTTCTCAGGCGTTTTGTGAGTCACCCCTTAAGTATAAAACTACAAACCTCTAGTTTGGCAGACTTTATAGAACGCTCATCTGATTCGAAACTCGCTTATTGGGATGTTGGCGTCCCAGGAGGAAAAGGAGCGTCTTTGATGGTCGCGCCTGGATTAGAGTTGAAACAACGTCAGCGCACGGTCTTGCTAGACGAAGATACTCGGTCATTATTGGTAAACGGTAAGAAAATGCGCGTTGGTTCGTCATCTGATGAGACGATTGGCTTAACAAGAAATGAAATAAAAAGTGCTGAAGATAAGTTTTGGGCGAATGCTGCAAATGAAAGTAAAATAACTGTACCTGGCAAAGCATATACAGAAATACGACCGGCCCCCCTCCTTTTAATACACTTCATCGAACCATCGATTTCGGGAGGAAAATATATTTTACCTCCGGAGTGTGAGGCGTTGGTAGCAATAGGTTTAAGTTTTCCGGCTCTTAGTGGAGCTACGCACCGTATTTCTTATCGTATTAACTTGGTTGAGCTTAGGAACATATTGTCCGGACAGACATCAGGCTCCGACGCAACTGACGAGGACGATGAAGATGTCGATTAAGATTGATTCTCTATGGGATTCTATAAAGTTAGATAAAACGGGTGTTGGGTTTAGGCGATTCGATACTACACATGTATTGGATTTTTATGCCGGCATTGATAGTGATGGGCGTAGAGCTCTATTGTTGATTTGCCCGTCGGAGCCAGCAGTACAAACTGATATGAGAGCGGTGTTAGTAAAGTCTTCTGAGCGGGAAGATGGCCGTTGGTCATTATTTTTAGTTCTTGATGACGTTAGGCTATTAGAGCTGTTTTCTTTGTTTTGTGAAGACCTCATAGAGTCTTCAAGGTCCAATTTAAATTTACTCGATTCATTTGTGTTTGTAATTAGCCGCTTGGCAAGCTGGAGGCAGCTGTTTGAGTTAGGGGATTTGGGGCTGCTCTCGGAGAACCAAATTCGCGGGTTGTGTGGAGAGTTGTTATATTTACGAACATTGGTTGAGTCAATTGGGGAGTTAGCTGCGGTAAGCGCGTGGGTCGGACCGAGTCGAGCTGATCAGGACTTCCAAGCCCAGAGTCATGCTTGGGAGATCAAGACCATAAGGCCTGGTTGTGACATTATAAAAATATCCTCAGAAACACAGTTGGATACTAAACTTCGCTCGGTCGATTTGGTTGTGATAGAACTTGGAAATTGCGCTGTTGATTCGCAAGGTGCATTTACCTTGAATTCTATGGTTGGAGAAATTCAGAGTTTATTGAAAACTAATTATGCAGCAAGATTGTTGTTTGATAATTTACTTTTTAAGGCGGGTTATATTTTTAGACCTGAATATGACGCGTTGAATTTGGCCGTTCGTAATGTCGCTGTTTTTGGTGTGCACGTAGGGTTTCCTTGTATTACTCCTGATTGTTTGCCGGTTGGTGTCAGTAGGATCAAGTATGACCTGAATTTGGCAGAATGTGAGATTTTTAAAATTTCTTGATTGCTGGTGAGGGGATGTAATGGAGCTGATCGATTATCACCGGGATTTAATTGAGACGGTTCGCGCACGAGCTGAGTCTTCTAGGGACTTCGTAAGGGCTAGCTTTGTTGAAGAATGTGGGGAACTGCTGACAGGTGCCGAAGAACTACTAGGTTTTGAAGTATGTCGCTTTGAAGGCCTCGCTAAAAGAAGGAAGCTTCTTGTAGATGGATATTCATTCGACGATGCTGATAATTCGCTATCTTTAATGGTTTGCGAGTTTTTCAATGAAGACGAGATCTCGACATTTAATACTTCAGATGTTCAGAAAACATTTGGCATGCTTCGAGCTTTCTTGGAAGAGTCCCTTAATGGCACGTTGACAGATGGTAGTGTGGATGAAAGCCAGCCTGGCTATGGCCTTGCCAGCGACTTGATGGATTGGCATTCAAAGATATCCAAGTATCGATTTTATTTAATTAGTGACGGTTTGCTAAAAACCAGAACTAAAGATTGGTTGGAGCAAGATATTAATGGCACCGCCGTAGAGTTGCACATCTGGGATGTAGGTCGTTTCCATTCCGCTTATGTCTCTGCGACCGGACGTGATGAGTTAACTGTTGATTTTTCAGAGGTGGAGGGAAGGGGGTTACCTTGCCTCGCAGCAGCGCATTCTGAGGGAGAATACAAAGCTTATCTTTGCATGATATCAGGCGATTCTTTAGCTGATATTTATGAAAAGTATGGTAGCAGACTTTTAGAGGGCAACGTTCGGACGTTTCTCAGTGCTAAAGGTAAAGTTAACTCCGCCATTCAAAATACCATTCGCACTCAACCAGAAATGTTCTTCGCGTTTAATAATGGTATAGCTGCAACGGCCGAAAACATTGTTTTGTGTTCAGATAGTGGAAGCTTGCGTATACAGAGTGCTACGAATTTGCAGATCGTAAATGGCGGTCAAACCACTGCTTCTCTAGCACTTGCGAAGCGGGGCGGTAGCGGTAAAAAAGATGTGGCTGATCTATCGAAAGTAATGGTTCAAATGAAGTTGTCTGTTCTGCCGCCGGAAAGAGCGGGAACATTAACACCTGAGATAGCTCGATTTGCCAACAGTCAAAATAAAGTTAGTGATGCAGACTTCTTTTCAAATCATCCGTTTCATATTCGGCTGGAGGATTTTTCACGTAGGTTATTCACATCCCCAGTTGGTGGTGCACAACATGGTACTCATTGGTTTTACGAGCGTGCTCGAGGACAGTATGTTAATGAGCAGGCTAAGCTTTCAGCTTCTCAGAAGACTCAGTTTCAATTGCAAAATCCGAGGAGTCAGTTATTTACCAAAACTGATGTCGCTAAATATGAGAATACATGGAAGGAACAGCCCCACAAAGTGAGCATGGGCGCACAGAAAAATTTCATGTTCTTTGCTGACACTATTTCAAAATCTTGGGCCGCAGATGGAAGAATTTACACTGAGGAGTATTTTCGTTCTCTTGTAGCTTTGGCTATTATCTTTCGTAGCACTGAGTCAATTGTAACTCAGCAAGAGTGGTATCAAGGGGGGTATCGTGCCAACATCGTAACTTACTCGATAGCGAAACTGCACAATCTAATCGCCGAAGAGCAGCTTGGTAAACAATTGAGTTTGCGTAGCATTTGGGATCGGCAGTGTATTGATGAGGTTCTGTCGGAACAGATAGCGATCATTGCAAAGTATGTCTTCCAAGTGCTGACAGATCCTGATCGTCCTAAAGATAACGTCACTGAGTGGGCGAAAATGCAGGCTTGTTGGGAGCAGGTTCGGGATTGTAAAGTGACGTTAAGTACTGGTTTTATCCAAACTTTACAAGATTTAAAAGGTGTTCATGAGGCATCCGAGAGTTCCAAGGTTACTCAAAAACTAGATGATGGTATAGAAATTCAGATGTTGGTAGTTGATGTGCCAGGCATTGAATGGAGTAGAATGCTTAACTGGGGTGTAAAAAAAGATAAGCTCAGCCCTAAGCAAATCAGCTTGTTGCGTGGTGCTACATTAATTCCTAAGAAATTACCTACTGAAAAGCAGTGTATCGAAATTTGGAAAGTTAGAAACAAGTTAATAGAGTTTGGGTATTTAGCACTATAGTGCGTGTATTTTTGGGTGTGCTTATAAGTCTCTTGGAAAAAAGTTCTCCGGTTTAAGTGTCGTAGAGTTGAAGTGAAAATTATCTTTATAAATAAAAAGCCCTGTATTCAGGGCTTTTTATTTCAGCTTTGAATCAATCCCAGCTCAACGCCCCACCAGTCTGATACTCAATAACTCTCGTCTCAAAGAAATTCTTCTCTTTCTTCAAGTCCATAATCTCGCTCATCCAAGGGAACGGGTTAGTCGTCCCTGGATACTCTTCCTTCAAACCAATCTGGCTCAAACGACGGTTAGCGATGAACTTCAGGTAGTCCTCCATCATCGCCGCATTCATGCCCAACACCCCACGAGGCATGGTGTCACGTGCGTATTCGATCTCCAGCTGAGTGCCCTGCAGAATCATCTGCGAAGCCTCTTCCTTCATCTCGGCATCCCACAGGTGCGGGTTTTCGATTTTGATCTGGTTGATCACGTCGATGCCGAAGTTCAGGTGCATGGATTCGTCGCGCAGGATGTACTGGAACTGCTCTGCGACGCCGGTCATTTTGTTGCGGCGGCCCATGGAGAGGATCTGGGTGAAGCCGCAGTAGAAGAAGATGCCTTCCAGAACGCAGTAGTAGGCGATCAGGTTGCGCAGCAGCTCTTTGTCGGTTTCGACGGTGCCGGTTTCGAACTTCGGATCGGAGATCGAGCGGGTGTACTTGAGGCCCCAGGTGGCTTTTTTCGCGACCGATGGGATCTCGTGGTACATGTTGAAGATCTCGCCTTCATCCATGGCCAACGATTCGATGCAGTACTGGTAGGCGTGGGTGTGGATCGCCTCTTCAAAGGCCTGGCGCAGGATGTATTGGCGGCATTCCGGGTTGGTGATCAGGCGGTACACGGCCAGGACCAGGTTGTTGGCAACCAGGGAGTCGGCGGTGGAGAAGAAGCCGAGGTTGCGCATGACGATGCGACGCTCGTCGTCGGTCAGGCCTTCCGGGTCTTTCCAGAGGGCGATGTCGGCGGTCATGTTGACTTCTTGCGGCATCCAGTGGTTTGCGCAACCGTCCAGATACTTCTGCCAGGCCCAGTCGTACTTGAACGGTACGAGTTGGTTAAGGTCGGCGCGGCAGTTGATCATGCGCTTTTCGTCGACAGCGACGCGGGCGGAGGCGCCTTCGAGTTCGGCGAGGCCTTCGGCGACGTCGAGGGTGTCCAGGGCAGCTTTGGCACGGGCGATGGCGGCAGAGTCGTTCGCGGTAACGGCGCGAGCTTCTTGAGCGGCGACACCACCAGCGGTGTCGAGTCGGTCCATGTTGGCTTCGGTCGCGTGGCCGGCGTTAGCGCCTTTTACCACGGCTTCGCCGCTGTCTTCTTTGTCGAATTCGTCCCAGCTCAGCATGACGTGTCGTCTCCTGCGTGAGGGCCAGATGCCCGTGTGAAAACTGATAGGTTGGTTTTTCACACGGCCGTACTGGCCGCGTTGGATAGCGTTTTTTGCAGCGGTACACGCAGGCAAATAAACATAATTTTGTACGGGGTTCCGAGAGCCGCTGATGGCGCTGCAGTCGCTGGCGACGTCGCTTTGGGCTTCGGACTGGCTTTCATCCCTGTAAGGGAATATTGCAGGCCCGTTTAAGGCGGCATTATAGGGAAATTTTTGCGGCCGTGGTGGGGCGAATCCGCGCATGGAGCGGTCGAGAAGGAGGGTTTTTCGGTCGGAGCGAGGGTTTATAGGGCTTTGGCTGGAGATCGCGGGTGCAGATTTTTTTTCATAAATTTTGATGAATTGATTTCTTGTTCAAAAAACAGCCAGAAAATCAGGTTTTTCACTACATGTTGTGTTTTGAGCCGGTTTCCGGTGGCTCCAGACACAACTAAGCCCGACCGAAGTCGGGCTGTAAGTCACGCTCGATGATCAGCTCAGGCGAGCGGCACCGACGTGGTCTGTGCCATCAGCAGCAACCTTGGCAGCACCAGTGTGATCGAAGCCATCGGCGGCGAGTTTGGCAGCGCCAGTGTGATCGAAGCCGTCCGAAGCAAGTTTGCCGGCGCCAATGTGGTCTGCGCCATCAGCGGCGAAGGAGGCCGAGCCGGTGTGATCGTAACCATCAGCAGCGACAGCCGCTTCAGTGGTGTAAGAAGCCGAGCCGGTGCGGTCGTAGCCGTCGGCGGCAAAAGTGTTGGCGGCCAGGACGGACAGGGTCAGGGCGAAGATCAATTTGGTTTTCATGGTGGTGGCTCCAGGTTTGTGGACGTTTTGTGCCTTGGGTGTGGAATTCATACTACGCCAGCTATTTCGATTAAAAAGTGCAAATAAACGCTTAAAACAATCGAACAAATCGATATTAAAGGTTCGGCGCTGCATTGGCCTGGAAGGGCGGGCGAATGGGTCGAACCTTGGGGGGAAGTGAGAGCCGGGAATTAGCCGTTAGAGCAGCCGTTGCCCATGATGCTGTAGCGCAAAATATGGCGTTGGCCCTTGGAATCGTCGTATTCCATTTTCATCGGGACAACTTCACACACGTTTGGTACTTCGCTCATGGAGACAACTTTGGCGATGTCCAGGTGGGTGGAGTAAGTGTATTCCTCAACTACCGGTTGTTGCTGTGCGACATCAGTCGGGGCCTCGTCTGCCATGGCGGTTGCGCACAGGCTGCTGAGGACCAGAACTAATAAAGCTTTCATGTCGGATTTACCTTTTAGAGGTCGAATGGGGTCACGCAACCTTTGTGGGGTTGCGTGTGGAGCTTGGTTACCGGAGTGCTTGATTAACGGCCTTCGTGGGGGCTGCAACTTGGTTAATCAGATTGCCTTGTTGGCGTGGCAGATTTTAGGCGTGGGGGTTTCAATCATATAGCCGTGGTTTTGATAAACACTTTTGACAGATTTCGTAACAATCCACGTAAACAGCCCCGTCTATCCAGGACAACGCACGACGTGTAGCAGCTGGCGAAGCCTGCGTCCGGCTGCGCAGCAGTCGTATATCCGGCTAAACGCGGTCTGCCTGATACACCGCAATTGCTGATTTTACGACTGCTGCGCAGCCGGACGCAGGCTTCGCCAGCTGCTACAGACCGCATTGTGGCGGGGGGTTGAAACACCCTGAAAGAGGCGTGGTAGTTGGGGTTGCGGGCTATTCACGACATTTTGTAGGGGCTTGTTACTACCATCGTCGAATGGTTCTATAGGCCCGGCACGGCTAAAACGGTGCCATACAAAAACAACTATTCCACCGAGGTAAGAAAGATGAGTGCGGCTTCCCTGTATCCCGTTCGTCCCGAGGTTCTGGCTAATACGCTGACTGACGAGGCGACCTACAAGGCCATGTACCAGCAATCGGTCGTCAACCCGGACGGTTTCTGGCGTGAACAGGCCAAGCGCCTCGACTGGATCAAGCCTTTCACCACGGTGAAGCAGACCTCCTTCGACGATCACCATGTCGACATCATCACAAAAACAACTATTCCACCGAGGTAAGAAAGATGAGTGCGGCTTCCCTGTATCCCGTTCGTCCCGAGGTTCTGGCTAATACGCTGACTGACGAGGCGACCTACAAGGCCATGTACCAGCAATCGGTCGTCAACCCGGACGGTTTCTGGCGTGAACAGGCCAAGCGCCTCGACTGGATCAAGCCTTTCACCACGGTGAAGCAGACCTCCTTCGACGATCACCATGTCGACATCAAATGGTTCGCCGACGGCACGCTGAACGTTTCCTACAACTGCCTCGACCGTCACCTGGCCGAGCGCGGTGATCAGATCGCGATCATTTGGGAAGGGGATGAYCCYGCCGAAAGCCGCAACATCACTTACCGCGARCTGCACGAACAAGTCTGCAAGTTCGCCAACGCCCTGCGTGGTCAGGACGTACACCGCGGCGACGTGGTGACTATCTATATGCCGATGATCCCTGAAGCCGTGGTCGCCATGCTGGCCTGTACCCGGATCGGCGCGATTCACTCGGTKGTGTTCGGCGGTTTCTCCCCGGAAGCCCTGGCCGGTCGCATCATCGACTGCAAATCCAAAGTGGTGATCACCGCTGACGAAGGCGTTCGTGCCGGCAAGAAAATCCCGCTCAAGGCCAACGTCGACGACGCGCTGACCAACCCGGAAACCAGCAGCATCCAGAAGGTCATCGTGTGCCAGCGCACCGGTGGCGAGATCAAGTGGAACCAGCATCGCGACATCTGGTACGAAGACCTGATGAAAGTGGCGGGCACCGTGTGCGCGCCTAAAGAGATGGGTGCCGAAGAAGCGCTGTTCATCCTTTACACCTCTGGCTCCACCGGCAAGCCGAAGGGCGTGCAGCACACCACCGGCGGTTATCTGCTGTATGCGGCCATGACCCATGAGCGTGTGTTCGACTACCATCGTGTGCCAGCGCACCGGTGGCGAGATCAAGTGGAACCAGCATCGCGACATCTGGTACGAAGACCTGATGAAAGTGGCGGGCACCGTGTGCGCGCCTAAAGAGATGGGTGCCGAAGAAGCGCTGTTCATCCTTTACACCTCTGGCTCCACCGGCAAGCCGAAGGGCGTGCAGCACACCACCGGCGGTTATCTGCTGTATGCGGCCATGACCCATGAGCGTGTGTTCGACTACCGTCCGGGCGAAATCTTCTGGTGCACCGCCGACGTCGGCTGGGTCACGGGCCACAGTTACATCGTCTACGGCCCGCTGGCCAACGGCGCGACCACGTTGCTGTTCGAAGGCGTGCCGAACTACCCGGACATCACCCGTGTGGCGAAGATCGTCGACAAGCACAAGGTCAACATCCTCTACACCGCACCAACGGCGATCCGCGCGATGATGGCCTCGGGCACCGCCGCTGTTGAAGGCGCCGATGGCAGCAGCCTGCGTCTGCTGGGTTCGGTCGGCGAGCCGATCAACCCGGAAGCCTGGGACTGGTACTACAAGAACGTCGGCAAGTCCCGTTGCCCGATCGTCGATACCTGGTGGCAGACCGAAACCGGCGGCAACATGATGAGCCCGTTGCCGGGCGCTCACGGCCTCAAGCCGGGTTCTGCGGCACGTCCGTTCTTCGGTGTGGTGCCGGCCCTGGTGGATAACCTGGGCAACATCATCGACGGCGTTGCCGAGGGCAACCTGGTGATTCTCGATTCGTGGCCAGGCCAGGCCCGTACGCTGTTTGGCGATCATGACCGTTTCGTCGACACTTACTTCAAGACCTTCCGCGGCATGTATTTCACCGGTGACGGTGCCCGTCGCGATGCCGATGGTTACTACTGGATCACCGGTCGCGTGGACGATGTGCTCAACGTGTCCGGGCACCGCATGGGCACCGCCGAAATCGAAAGTGCGATGGTTGCTCACCCGAAAGTCGCCGAAGCGGCGGTGGTCGGGGTGCCGCACGACATCAAGGGGCAGGGCATTTATGTCTACGTCACCCTGAACGGTGGCGAAGAGCCAAGCGAGCAACTGCGCCTGGAGCTGAAAAACTGGGTGCGCAAAGAGATCGGCCCGATCGCTTCGCCGGATGTGATCCAGTGGGCACCGGGGCTGCCGAAGACTCGTTCGGGCAAGATCATGCGCCGGATTCTGCGCAAGATTGCCACGGCCGAGTACGACGGGTTGGGGGATATCTCCACCCTGGCGGATCCGGGTGTGGTGCAGCATTTGATTGATACGCACAAGACCATGAATGTTGCTTAAGTAGCGGGTCTTGAACCATTGAAACCCTGCCAGGTGGTGAGCCTGGTGGGGTTTTTTATTGCCTGGGTTTTGTGGTGGCAGGTCGGGCCTCATCGCGAGCAAGCTCGCTCCCACAAGGGATCTGCGTGGTAACCCAATCAACTGTGGGAGCGAGCTTGCTCGCGATAGCGGTCGACCAGGCACTTCATAAACAACAGCCAATAATTATCGGGCTCAGTTGTAGGCCCTTTCCCACTGTTACCCATCCCCCTTCAAGTAACTGAATGTGTAACCGCACGCGCCAATTCGAGGCATAGGGAAACGCCAAGCCCCATTCCTGGACCTCTTTAGCCCCCCTGGAAAATAAGAACTAACGCCAAGCTTGCCGGATTAGAAGGGTTTGCCAATAATAGGCCCGCAATTTGCAACATAGATCGGTTAACTGTCTTTTGCTCCTGCATGATTTTGCAGGGCTGTCAACGCGCTCAAGCGGCTTTCTCTGTGCTTCTGTAATTAGTTGTCGCATTGAAGAAATATCGGCTTCGGGCCTGTCGTTAGAATGCCGGTCACTCGCTCGTCAGTGTCCGTGTTGAAAATCAACACGCGATTCCCAGGACGCAGCAATCGCTTTTGTGGTTCTACTCACTCGCATATTGGGCTGTCGCTCACTCTGCCGTTTTTGCCCTTTACCGATGGAGTCCCAAGATGAAGAAACTCGTGCTGCTTGGCGCCCTGGCACTGTCCGTGCTGTCCCTGCCAACCTTCGCCGATGAAAAGCCTCTGAAAATTGGTATCGAAGCGGCTTACCCTCCGTTCGCTTCCAAAGCACCGGACGGCAGCATCGTTGGTTTCGACTACGACATCGGCAACGCCCTGTGCGAAGAGATGAAGGTCAAGTGCGTGTGGGTCGAGCAAGAGTTCGACGGTCTGATCCCGGCCCTCAAAGTGCGCAAGATCGACGCGATCCTGTCGTCCATGTCGATCACTGAAGACCGCAAGAAGTCTGTCGACTTCACCAACAAGTACTACAACACCCCGGCTCGCCTGGTCATGAAGGCCGGCACTCAAGTCAGCGACGGCCTGACTGAATTGAAGGGCAAGAACATTGGCGTGCAGCGTGGTTCGATCCACGAGCGTTTCGCCCGTGAAGTCCTGGCCCCGCTGGGTGCCGAGGTCAAGCCTTACGGTTCGCAGAACGAAATCTATCTCGACGTGGCCGCCGGTCGCCTCGACGGCACCGTGGCAGACGCTACGCTGCTGGATGACGGTTTCCTGAAAACCGACGCTGGCAAAGGCTTCGCCTTCGTTGGCCCGGCCTTCACCGACGTCAAATACTTCGGCGACGGCGTAGGTATCGCTGTTCGCAAGGACGACAAGGCTGATCTGGACAAGCTCAACGCTGCCATCGCTGCCATTCGTGAGAACGGCAAGTACAAGCAAATCCAGGACAAGTACTTCGCCTTCGATATCTACGGCAAGTAATACGTCCAAGCGACAAGTCCGAAATGGCGCAAGCAACAGGATCTCTGAGGTTTGCGCCATTTTTTCATCCCAACTTTCGAGGACCTGAATCATGTTGAAAGGCTACGGGGCTGTCATCCTCGATGGCGCATGGCTGACGCTTCAGCTCGCCTTGTCGTCCATGGCCTTGGCCATCGTTCTGGGTCTGATCGGCGTTGCGCTGCGTCTGTCGCCGGTTCGCTGGCTGGCCTGGCTGGGCGATCTGTACTCCACGGTGATCCGCGGTATTCCCGATCTGGTGTTGATCCTGCTGATTTTCTACGGCGGTCAGGACCTGCTCAACCGCGTCGCACCGCTGCTGGGCTTTAACGACTACATCGACCTGAACCCGTTGGCCGCCGGTATCGGCACCCTGGGTTTCATCTTCGGTGCGTACCTGTCGGAAACCTTCCGTGGCGCCTTCATGGCGATCCCGAAGGGGCAGGCAGAGGCTGGCATGGCGTACGGCATGAGCAGTTTTCAGGTGTTCTTCCGGGTATTGGTGCCGCAGATGATTCGCCTGGCGATTCCGGGCTTTACCAATAACTGGCTGGTCTTGACCAAGGCCACCGCGCTGATTTCGGTGGTGGGCCTGCAAGACATGATGTTCAAGGCCAAGCAGGCGGCAGATGCCACCCGCGAGCCTTTCACCTTCTTCCTCGCAGTGGCGGCGATGTACCTGGTGATCACCAGCGTCTCGTTGCTGGCATTGCGTCACCTTGAGAAGCGCTACTCGGTAGGCGTAAGGGCGGCTGATCTATGATCTTCGACTACAACGTCATTTGGGAGTCCTTGCCGCTGTACCTCGGCGGCTTGGTGACTACCCTCAAATTGCTCGCGCTGTCGCTGTTTTTCGGCCTGCTGTGCGCCTTGCCGCTGGGCTTGATGCGCGTCTCGAAAAACGCCGCCGTCAACATGAGCGCCTGGCTCTACACCTACGTGATCCGCGGCACGCCGATGCTGGTGCAGCTGTTTTTGATCTACTACGGGTTGGCGCAATTCGAAGCAGTCCGTGAAAGCTTCCTGTGGCCGTGGCTGTCCAGCGCAACGTTCTGTGCGTGCCTGGCCTTTGCCATCAACACCAGCGCCTACACCGCTGAAATCATCGCCGGCAGCCTGCGTGCTACGCCGAACGGCGAGATCGAAGCCGCCAAGGCCATGGGCATGTCGCGCTACAAAATGTACAAGCGAATCCTGTTGCCATCGGCCCTGCGCCGGGCGTTGCCGCAGTACAGCAACGAAGTGATCATGATGCTGCAGACCACCAGTCTGGCGTCCATCGTGACCCTGATCGACATCACCGGTGCCGCGCGCACGGTCAACGCCCAGTTCTACCTGCCGTTCGAAGCCTACATCACCGCCGGCGTGTTCTACCTGTGCCTGACCTTCATTCTGGTGAAGCTGTTCAAACTGGCAGAGCGCCGCTGGCTGGGCTACCTGGCCCCGCGGAAGCACTGATATGGAACGCATCGATCATGCATTGCCGTGGAGCCACCTGGGCAGCGAACGCCAGATTTCGGTGTTCCGCTTCGGCTGCGGCGAGCGCAAGGCCTACATTCAGGCCAGCCTGCACGCCGATGAACTGCCGGGGATGCGCACGGCCTGGGAGCTGAAAAAGCGCCTGGCCGAACTCGAAGCCCAGGGCTTGCTCAACGGCGTGATCGAACTGGTGCCAGTGGCTAATCCGATGGGCCTCGGTCAATTGGTTCAAGGCAATCATCAAGGGCGTTTCGAAGCGGGCAGCGGCAAGAACTTCAACCGTGATTTCGTCGAGTTGAGTGCGCCGGTTGCGGCTGCGTTGGCTGGAAGTCTTGGTGATGATGCGCATGCCAACATTCGCTTGATCCGTCAGGCGATGGCTGATCATCTGGCCGAATTGCCAGAGGCGAGCAGCCAGTTGCAAGGCATGCAACGCATCTTGCTCAGCCACGCCTGCACGGCTGACGTGGTGCTGGATTTGCATTGCGATTCGGAAGCGGCGCTGCATATGTACGCGCTGCCACAACACTGGCCGCATTGGCGTTCGTTGGCTGCGCACCTGAATGTGCGGGTCGGCCTGCTGGCGGAAGATTCCGGTGGCAGTTCGTTCGACGAAGCCTGCTCGCTGCCATGGCTGCGTTTGTCGCGCCTGTTCCCGGAGGCGCAGATTCCACTGGCGTGTCTGGCGACTACCATTGAATTAGGTGGGCAGGCTGATACCGGTCGCGTTGAGTCTGAGGCTCACGCTGAAGGCATTCTGGCGTTCCTCGCCGAACAGGGCTTGATCAGCGGTGAATGGCCGAAACCTGCGCAAGAGCCTTGCGAAGGCATGCCGTTCGAAGGCACTGAATTGTTGTTTGCACCGCACCCTGGTGTGGTGAGTTTTCTGCGTAAACCCGGTGAGTGGATCGAAACCGGTGACGAGATTTTTGAAGTGATCGATCCGTTGTCGGATCGGGTCAGCACGGTGTGTGCTGGTACGTCCGGGGTGCTGTTTGCCATTGAACGGCTGCGTTATGCCCAACCCGGTTTCTGGCTGGCCAAGGTGGCGGGGCGCGAAGCGCTGCGTCACGGGCGCTTGCTCAACGACTGACTGACTGTTTTTGTGAGAACCGACCGCATGTACAAACTTGAAGTCCAAGACCTGCATAAACGCTATGGCAGTCACGAAGTGCTCAAGGGCGTGTCCCTGAAAGCGGCGGCTGGCGATGTGATCAGCATCATCGGCTCCAGTGGCTCCGGCAAAAGTACCTTCCTGCGCTGCATCAACCTGCTGGAGCAGCCGCACGCGGGCAGGATTCTGCTCAACAACGAAGAGCTGAAACTGGTCGCCAACAAGGACGGCGCGCTGAAAGCGGCCGACCCGAAGCAGCTGCAACGCATGCGTTCGCGCCTGTCGATGGTGTTCCAGCATTTCAACTTGTGGTCGCACATGACCGCGCTGGAAAACATCATGGAAGCGCCGGTTCACGTGCTGGGCATGTCCAAGGCCGAAGCCCGCGAAAAAGCCGAGCACTACCTGAACAAGGTAGGCGTGGGTCATCGCAAGGACGCTTACCCGGGCCACATGTCCGGCGGCGAACAGCAACGCGTGGCGATTGCCCGTGCGCTGGCGATGGAACCTGAGGTGATGCTGTTTGACGAACCGACCTCGGCACTCGACCCGGAGCTGGTCGGCGACGTGCTGAAAGTCATGCAGGCCCTGGCCCAGGAAGGCCGGACCATGGTGGTGGTGACGCACGAAATGGGCTTTGCCCGTGAAGTGTCGAACCAGCTGGTGTTCCTGCACAAAGGTGTCGTTGAAGAAAGTGGCAATCCGCGTGAGGTGCTGGTCAATCCCCAGTCCGAGCGCCTGCAACAATTCCTCTCGGGCAGCTTGAAGTAATCAGGGCTGCCGTTGTGCACCGCGATAGTGCATGCTTCGCAGTCTGAAAGCTGGCCCCGATTTACTGTGGGAGCTGGCTTGCCTGCGATGGCGGTGGGCCAGTTAGCATCTTTGGCACTGATACACCGCTATCGCAGGCAAGCCAGCTCCCACATTTGATCTTTGCTGGCTTTGAGATTTGTGTTCATTTCCGGGCTAGCATTGGCCCATGCCTTCATCACCGTTCTTCGTTTCGGATTGCCCGCCATGACTGCCCATCGAATTGGTTTCCTGATTTGGCCCAGCACTAAAGCCCTGACGCTTGCGCTGGCTGAGGAGGCCTTGCGTGTTGCCCAGCGTGTGCACCCGGACGTGGTTTACGAACTGTCGTTTTTGCAGGCCGAACCGGCGACCGAAGGCGCCTGGCAATTGCCGGGTGAGCCCTGGGCCGGCAAGCTCGAAAACTTCCAGAAGCTGTTTCTACTCGCCGATGAGCCGCCGACTGCACTCGCGCCGGCGCTCAGCAGTGCGTTGAAACAGCTGGTGCGGGCCGGTTGCGTGATTGGCGGTTTGTCGGCCGGTGTTTACCCGTTGGCGCAATTGGGTTTGCTCGACGGCTATCGTGCTGCCGTGCATTGGCGCTGGCAGGACGATTTCGCCGAACGTTTTCCGAAAGTCATCGCCACCAGCCACCTGTTCGATTGGGATCGCGATCGTCTGACCGCGTGCGGCGGCCTGTCGGTACTCGACCTGTTGCTGGCCGTGTTGGCCCGTGATCACGGCGCCGAACTGGCGGGTGCCGTGTCGGAAGAACTGGTGGTCGAGCGCATTCGCGAAGGCGGCGAGCGTCAACGCATTCCTTTGCAAAACCGTCTCGGCTCCAGCCATCCGAAGCTCACCCAAGCGGTGTTGCTGATGGAGGCCAACATCGAAGAGCCGTTGACCACCGACGAAATCGCCCAGCACGTGTGCGTGTCCCGTCGACAGTTGGAGCGCATCTTCAAGCAGTACCTCAACCGTGTGCCGAGCCAGTATTACCTGGAGTTGCGCTTGAACAAGGCGCGGCAGATGTTGATGCAAACCAGCAAGTCGATCATCCAGATCGGCCTGTCGTGTGGCTTTTCCTCGGGGCCGCATTTCTCTAGCGCCTACCGCAACTTTTTTGGTGCCACGCCGCGCGAAGATCGCAACCAGCGGCGCAGCAGCAGTCCGTTCGAATTGTCGTCAGTGCCGTCCGAGCGCGGCTGACAGTGCTCGCCGCGCCCGGACATGCAGGCTGCTTTACTCGTCTACTTCGGAACCACCAGACGTCGATATCTCCATCTGGCCTTGGTTGATGATTTCTTCCACACCGAAATCCACTCCAGTGCGCTCGAAGTAGCTGACCAGCCGTGACAGGCTCTCCACGGAAAACCGGTTGCCTCTGAAATTGATGTTCTCTGCGATTTTCAGTGGCAACTCCAGAATTTCGCTGGGCACTTCGGTGATTGCGTTTGCGCTCAGGTCTGCCCATTCCAGTTCACTCATTTGCATCAGCCCGTGCGGTAGTTCGGTGATGCCGGTGTCATTGAGCAGGATGGTCTCCAGGCTGCTCATTTGGCTCAGGTCGGGTGCTTGCTCCAGCCTGTTGTAGCCCAGGTCCAGATACTCCAATTGTTCCATTGCCGCCAATGCACTGACTGAATCAGTGGTCAAGCGGACGCGGCAATGTGGCAGCGATAACGACCGGAGTTGACCCATCTTGAACACGGCTTCCGGTATTTCTCCGAGATTGCAGTAGCGCAATCTGAGGTTTTTGAGCTTGGGGAAAGACTCCAGGAAGCGCCCGATGCGCGTTACGCCATCGGCACTCTGCAGTTCCACCGACGAAACATGATCAAAGTTGGCGCTCAGGGTTGGCAGTTCTCCATGGACAGGCGATCGGATGACCAGCTCGTAGCCGGGTTCAAGTGACGAATCAAACTCATCCAGTTCCGTTTCCTTGCGCCAGCACTGCTCCAGTAGGTGCTTGAGTTCGTCGCGGCTTGAATGTTCGAAAAACTCTTGCAATGCGGTGAAGGGTTCACCTGTCAGGGGGTGATAGGGTGGCAAGTTGGCGGTCCAGGTGGACAGATCGACTTGGAGCTGACTCAGTTCCTGCTCAAGACGGGTCAATTCGATCCGGCCGTCTTCCAGCGTACCGGGCAAGTCATACACAAATTCGCTCGCCTGCTCGACCTCCATGCCCGGATACAGCGCTCTGACGCGGACAATATCTGCCTCAGGGGCGTAGGCACCCAAATCAAAGGAAGTGCTGAAGTATTGCTGTTTGATCAGCTGTCGCGCGGCGTTGGACAGGGGATTGTGTGTGAGATAAACGCCTTGTTTTTCATACACCGCACTGTCGAACAATTCAGTGGGTAGATCAGTGATTTTATTGTCCAGCAACATCAGCGATTCAAGGTGCGGGCTTCGGAACGCGCCGCGAGGGAATTTGGACAGGCCCGTGTCACTCAGGTCCACCTGGACCAGATCGGGCATCGATTCGAGGCTCGGGACTCCTTCAATCGAATTGCGATAGAGGTCCAGTGAACTCAGTTTGTTCAGCGATTGCAGCTTCGACCAATTGGCGGCGTCAAAGTTGATCCCGCAGTCGCTCAGCACCAACGCGTCGAGGCTGGTCATCCGGGGGATGGCGTCGGGCAGTGTGCTCAGATGGAAGCGGCGCAGTTCGAGACGGCGCAGCCCTTTGAAGTGTTCTAAAAAAGCCGGGATGCCCTGGGGGGCGAAATGACCCTCGAGCGACAGTGTGGACACGTGGTTGAAATCGGCATTCAGGGTCGGCAGATCGCCCGGGACCGGATCCACAAAGGTGAGCACATAGCGCTCGACGCCATCCTCGGAGTCCAATTCCCGATCAGTTTGCCGGCGCCACGCTCGCTGGATTTCCCGGGCCAGCAACTTGCGATTACGCTGGGCGATCTGGCGATCCATATCGTTCAGCGCGAACCCTGTTTCGGCGTCGGTGGTGGGCGCGTCGAGTACCCAGCCATTCAAATCTTGACGAAGCCGGGCCAATTCGCTGGCCAGGCGCGAAAGTTCGAAGCGAGCGCCATCAGGGTGACGTTGTAACCTCAGAACCATGGACCGGAGCTCTTCCTCGTTGAGCGAGGGATAAACCTCACGAACCCGGTCGTCGAGCGTTGGCGCCATGCCGACGCGGCGGGTGTAACCCTCGGTGCCGCCGGGCAGGCGCATGGTGGTGGGGTCGTAAAAGGGTTTTCGATGAGGGTTTTTCGCAAACAGAGTGCGCAGGCCCGGTTGTTCCAGTGCGTGTTCTGCAAGGCGTTGTTTGAATCTGCGGCTGTCCCCTATCGAGGTGCGCTCTGTGTCTGGCAGTGCCTGAAACAGGGTGTGGTAAAAGTCGCCGGGAGTGGCATCGTTATCGTGAAGTCGATAGCTACCGTCTACGGTGCGCACCAGTGTTTTGAGGTTTGGAGCGTCGACGCGGCCCATGCTGTCGCGCAGGGCGCCCTCCTGTGAAAAATCCCTGACTTCAAGGCGCAGGTCAGTGGGCCAGTCGGGCAGTGTGTTCAGGCTGTGCAGCGCCAATTGATGAGTGTCTGCGGTTTCCAGTGCGTCACGAAAAAGTCCTTCGTAAGCCCGGGTAATACGCACCGCCTCCATGGCTTTCAGTGCGACGTCCTTCAGGCGTTGAGGCACTGTTCCGTTATGCAGTTGCGTCAGCTCGGTGCCCGATGCGTTGCTGGCCAGTTCTTGTGCGATGTCTGTCGGCAGCCCTTGGGTGTTGGCCTGAAGTACTTGAACTGGCCGATCCGTGGTTTTCTCCAGCGCCCGATAGCGTGATTCGAATAGCGATTTGCGATGGCTGAGCGCCCGATCGTAATCGGGGTGTTCGGTGTGGTTCTGGTCAATCAGGTTTTGAATGTCACGATCGATTTTGAAGCGTTTGATCGTGTCGGTCAGAAGTGAGGGCGGGCGATGGTTCTCGACATGAATCTCCCGTAGCACATTGTCGTGATAGCCACTGATGCGCAGGATCGCTTCGCGTTCGGCGCGGCTGAAGGATTCGACGCTATGCCCGAGGCGATGCATTACGGTATCGCGGTCCCAGCTCAGCGGCTGTTCCAGCTCGGTCGTCCAGGCACCGTGGCCGTTGTGGCGCAAGGTGGGCTGATAGGCGTCGACCTGGTCGGGATGCTCGATCTTGAACGCACCTGTCCTGGCATTCGATTGCACGGCGTACAGCTTTCCCTCGAGGGGCAGCAGCGTCTTGTTCTCGTGTCGGTACAGGCCAAGGTCATCGGGTTGCAAGCCAGCGGGCAAGTCGATGGTTTGTTCGTAGCGGGTGAGGTCCGGATTCCAGTAACGGGTTTTTCCGTCCGGGCCCGGCACCGGTTTGAGCGGCTCGATCAGCGCCACTGATTCAGGGGAAAGCAGGCGCTGGAAGGTGCGGGCGGCAATGGCGCTGCCGATCACAAATGTTCCCGTTTGAACCACGGTTTCGACCACGCTCATCAGTTGCCTGAACGCTTCTGTTTTTTGGTCTTCGGCCCAGTCCACGATACCTTCGAAGGTTTCGTCGAGGACCTGATAGGCCATGTAGGCCAGCATCAATTCGCCGAGGAAGGGCACGAACGGCAAGGCGACGAACGTTGCGACTTCCAGGACCGCCGAGGCCACTTTGCTGAAGGCGTCCCACATTGCCCAGCGTGCGTTCTGGTCGGCGCGAGCGGTGGAGACGGCAACGGTGCTTGCATCATTGAGGATCTTGTTCAGCTGCCGTTGATAGAGGTGGTTCCACAGTCCCGCCCTGAACGGGGTCATCGAAAACCGTAGATTGGGATGGTCGATCGGGGTTTCCCGCCAGCTCGGCAGTGGGTCACCACGGGTATGCCGATGCCAGGTGACGGCCTGCAGGCGACGATTGAGATCAGCAAAGAAATAGCCCCGTTCGTGGTGATCGACGAATCGACTGAAAAACGCTTGATAAGCGGGTGAGTGCAGCTTGTGGGTCAGTTCATTCATGAACGCCACGGTGTCGGGGTATTGCTTGAGCGGATGCTCCGGATCATCGGGGATGTAGGCGATGATCCGGGTGGCCTTGGTTGTGTGGCTCGATTTGGCGCTGAATACGATGATGCCGGTCAGCGATGACGACATCATTGTCAGGTCGTGACAGTGCAGGGGATAGCCGTCCAGTGGCATGGGCGCGCGCGCCTCGAGCAAACGCTCGATTGCGTTATAGGCATCGTCCTCGATATCCCGGCGGGCATGAGCCAGCTTCAGCGCAGAGCGAAGTGCTGCCTGGTTTGTTTGGCCGACCTTCGATTTCAAAACAGCCCCGGCTACCCGGTTGGTCAGCCCCAGATTGTCTTTGAGATAAGCGTTGTATTGGCCGCCGATATCCAGTTCGCGGCACAGCTGGGTGAAGGCCTGGATCGTCAGTTTGCGAGAGACCTCGGGCAACGTATCGAACTGCCCTGTGGGCGACGGTGCGCTGATGAAGGTGGAGTCAGCCTCATAAGCGCCGACCTCGGCCTCTGATGGCTGAAAGTTGTGCAGCGCCGCGTCGAGCATCGACACCGTCCAGGTGCGGGCGGCACCGGTCTTGATCGCAAACCAGGGTGTGGTCAGCGGGATGTACAGACGCAGGAAGGTGGTTTTGACATCCAGCTCAAGGTCGAAGCGGGTTTTCAGCGCTGAGGCCAGAATCGGCTCTGCGTAGTCCTGAGCGTTTTGCACCTTCGCCAACATCGATCCCAACCGGTTTCGTTCGGTCCAGTGCGTCTGGCTTGAGCTTTTCAGCACCTGGTGTTGCAAGCGCGAAGCGGTGCGATGCCAGGGAGGCGCTTCAAGACTGGCGCTCTTCAGCGCGCCGCGCGTTTCGGTCGATGACTCTAATAGCCATGCGGGCAGGTTTTGGTAAACGTGATGAAAGTGAGAGTCCGGTTGCGAGGCGGGCTCAAAATCGTCTTGATTCATGCGCTATTCCTTTAGCGTTTGGATTAGCCGCCAGCAAAACAGATGATGATGAGTGGCGTGCGGTACATATTTACCGCACCGTTCATCAGGCCTGCCTATAACCTGCGCCGGCAGTTTAAACTGCGCCTTTGCGACGCTATATGTCGCATTGCCGTAAACCCGGCTGAATCCGGGGTTTGCGCTATAAGAAGTTGTCGCTTGGCGGCAAGGCCGGGCTGAAAACTGTCCTTACAATCCCCCCATCGCTCGCCAGTTTCAGGCGAGTGTTCCTCTTCAGGAGACTCCGATGTCCGTTGAGCACGCTGCGGTACAACGCGCCGATTTCGACCAGGTAATGGTTCCCAACTACGCGCCTGCCGCTTTCATCCCCGTGCGTGGTGCCGGTTCCCGCGTCTGGGACCAGTCTGGCCGCGAGCTGATCGACTTCGCCGGCGGGATTGCCGTTAACGTATTGGGCCACGCACACCCTGCGCTGGTCGGTGCCTTGACCGAGCAGGCGAACAAGCTGTGGCACGTGTCCAACGTGTTCACCAATGAGCCGGCCCTGCGCCTGGCGCATAAGCTGATCGACGCTACCTTTGCTGAGCGCGTGTTCTTCTGTAACTCCGGCGCCGAAGCCAACGAGGCCGCTTTCAAGCTGGCCCGTCGGGTCGCCTTCGATCGCTACGGCAGCGAGAAGTACGAAATCATCGCCGCGCTGAACAGTTTCCACGGCCGTACCCTGTTCACTGTGAACGTCGGTGGCCAGTCGAAGTACTCCGACGGCTTCGGTCCGAAAATCACCGGCATCACCCACGTGCCTTACAACGATCTGGCTGCGCTCAAAGCCGCCATTTCCGACAAGACCTGCGCCGTTGTGCTGGAACCGATCCAGGGTGAGGGCGGCGTATTGCCGGCCGAACTGGCTTACCTGCAAGGCGCCCGCGAACTGTGCACCGAGCACAATGCGCTGCTGGTGTTCGACGAAGTGCAGACCGGTATGGGCCGCAGCGGCAAGCTGTTCGCCTACCAGCACTACGGCGTGACCCCGGACATCCTGACCAGTGCCAAGAGCCTGGGCGGCGGTTTCCCGATCGCTGCCATGCTGACCACTGAAGACCTGGCCAAACACCTGGTCGTCGGCACCCACGGCACCACCTATGGCGGTAACCCGCTGGCGTGTGCGGTTGCTGAAGCGGTGATCGACGTGATCAACACCCCTGAAGTGCTGGCCGGCGTCAACGCCAAGCACGACAAGTTCAAGGCACGCCTGGAGCAGATCGGCGAGAAGTACGGCCTGTTCACTCAGGTCCGTGGCCTGGGGCTGCTGATCGGTTGCGTACTGAGCGATGCCTGGAAGGGCAAGGCCAAGGACATCTTCAACGCCGCCGAGCGTGAAGGCCTGATGATTCTGCAAGCCGGCCCGGACGTGATTCGTTTCGCCCCGAGCCTGGTGGTTGAAGACGCCGATATCGATGCCGGTCTGGACCGCTTCGAACGTGCTGCTGCGAAGTTGACTCAAGCCTGATAGACCCTTCGGCGCCTGACTATTCAGGCGTCGAATCAATTTTTTGTGCCGGGCTTAGTAAGTGTGGGAGCGGGCTTGCCCGCGATGAGGGCCTGACAGCCGACTTCATTGTTATCTGACAGGACGCTATCGCGGGCAAGCCCGCTCCCACATGAGCCGGGCATTTTACTTATGAAAGTTTTTCGAGAAAGGAGTGACACCATGCTGGTGATGCGCCCCGCGCAAATGGCTGATCTGGGCGAGGTACAGCGTCTGGCTGCGGATAGCCCGATTGGTGTCACTTCCTTGCCGGATGACGTTGAACGCCTGAGCGACAAGATCGCGGCAAGCGAAGCCTCGTTTTCTGCCGAAGTCAGCTTCAACGGTGAAGAGAGCTATTTCTTCGTCCTCGAAGACACCGCCACCGGCAAACTGGTCGGTTGTTCGGCCATCGTTGCTTCGGCGGGTTATTCCGAGCCGTTCTACAGCTTCCGTAATGAAACCTTCGTGCACGCTTCCCGCGAGCTGAAGATTCATAACAAGATTCACGTGCTTTCCCAATGCCACGACCTGACCGGCAACAGTTTGCTGACCAGTTTCTACGTACAGCGCGAGCTGGTGGGGTCGCCTTGGGCCGAACTCAATTCCCGTGGCCGCCTGCTGTTCGTGGCCAGCCATCCGGAGCGCTTCGCCGACTCCGTGGTGACCGAGATCGTTGGCTACAGCGATGAAAACGGTGACTCGCCATTCTGGGATGCCATCGGCCGTAACTTCTTCGACCTCAACTACGCTGAAGCCGAACGTCTGTGTGGCCTCAAGAGCCGTACGTTCCTGGCCGAGCTGATGCCGCATTACCCGATCTATGTGCCGCTGCTGCCGGACTCCGCTCAAGAGGCGATGGGCCAGGTGCATCCACGGGCGCAGATCACTTTCGACATCCTGATGCGCGAAGGTTTCGAGACCGATCACTACATCGATATTTTCGACGGTGGCCCGACCTTGCACGCACGTGTGACGGGGATCCGTTCGATCGCCCAGAGCCGCGTCGTGCCGGTGAAAATCGGCGAGCCGGTCAAAGGTGCCGGTCGTCAGTATCTGGTGGCCAATGCCCAATTGCAGGATTACCGCGCCGTGTTGCTTGAGCTCGATTACGCGCCCGGCAAACCGGTAACCCTGGACCTGGAAGCGGCCGAAGCCCTGGGCGTCGGCGAAGGTGCCAGCGTGCGCCTGGTGGCGGTTTAACGCCGGCTTTGATTTCCAGAAAGAAATGCCTGGAAAGCAGCGAAATTTCACGGGTGGCGCAAGCGGCCCGTTTGAGGAGATAGCATGATCGTTCGTCCCGTACGCAGCAGCGATTTACCCGCTCTGATCGACCTGGCCCGCAGCACTGGCACCGGCCTGACCACTTTGCCGGCCAACGAAGAGCGGCTGGCCCATCGGGTCGGCTGGGCCGAGAAGACCTTTCGCGGCGAAGCCGGGCGCGCTGATGCGGACTACCTGTTCGTACTCGAAGACGACACGGGGCGCGTGGTGGGCATTTCTGCCATCGCCGGCGCCGTCGGCCTGCGTGAGCCCTGGTACAACTTCCGGGTCGGCCTGACGGTCAGCGCTTCGCAAGAGCTGAACATCTACCGCGAGATCCCGACGCTGTTCCTGGCCAATGACCTGACCGGTAACTCTGAGCTGTGCTCGTTGTTCCTGCACGCCGATTACCGCACCGGGCTCAATGGCCGCATGCTGGCCAAGGCGCGGATGCTGTTCATTGCCGAGTTCCCGCAACTGTTCGGCAACAAGATCATCGCCGAGATGCGCGGTGTGTCCGACGAAGCCGGGCGTTCGCCGTTCTGGGAAAGCCTGGGCCGCCACTTCTTCAAGATGGAATTCAGCCAGGCCGATTACCTGACCGGCGTGGGCAACAAGGCGTTCATCGCCGAACTGATGCCGAAGTTTCCGCTGTACACCTGCTTCCTGTCGCCAGATGCGCGCAATGTTATCGGTCAGGTCCACCCGGACACCGAGCCGGCACTGGCCATGCTCAAGAGTGAAGGGTTCAGCTACCAGGGTTACGTCGACATCTTCGACGCCGGCCCGGCCGTGGAATGCGAAACCGGCAAGATCCGCGCCGTGCGCGACAGCGAGGCACTGGTGTTGGCCATCGGCACGCCGGGTGACGACGCGACGCCTTTCCTGATTCATAACCGCAAGCGCGAAGACTGCCGGATCACTGCCGCGCCAGCACGCTTCGCCGCCGGCACGCTGGTGGTTGATCCGCTGACCGCCAAACGTCTTCAACTCAACGCCGGCGATCAAGTGCGCGCCGTTCCGTTGTCTGCTGCTCGGGAGTCGAAGTAATGAATTCGCTATACATCGCAGGTGAATGGCTGGCTGGCCAGGGCGAAACCTTCCAGTCGCTGAACCCGGTGACCCAGCAAGTGCTGTGGGCCGGCGAAGGCGCCACGGCTGCTCAGGTTGAATCCGCCGTGCAAGCCGCGCGTCAGGCATTCCCCGGTTGGGCCCGTCGTACGCTGGATGAGCGCATTGCCGTGCTTGAGGCCTTTGCCGCTGCGCTGAAAAACAAGGCTGACGAACTGGCGCGCTGCATCGGTGAGGAAACCGGCAAGCCGCTGTGGGAATCGGCGACCGAAGTGACCAGCATGGTCAACAAGATTGCGATTTCGGTGCAGAGCTACCGTGAACGTACCGGCGAGAAAAGCGGCCCGCTGGGCGACGCCACCGCTGTGTTGCGTCACAAACCACACGGCGTGGTGGCCGTGTTCGGTCCTTACAATTTCCCTGGCCACTTGCCGAACGGTCATATCGTGCCGGCGCTGCTGGCCGGTAACAGCGTGTTGTTCAAACCGAGCGAGTTGACCCCGAAAGTCGCCGAGCTGACGGTCAAGTGCTGGATCGAAGCTGGCCTGCCAGCGGGCGTGCTGAACCTGCTGCAAGGCGCTCGCGAAACCGGTATTGCCCTGGCGGCGAACCCGGGCATCGACGGCTTGTTCTTCACCGGCTCCAGCCGCACGGGCAACCACTTGCATCAGCAATTTGCCGGTCGTCCGGACAAAATCCTTGCGCTGGAAATGGGCGGTAACAACCCGCTTGTGGTCGACGAAGTGGCGGACCTGGATGCCGCCGTTTACACCATCATCCAGTCGGCCTTCATTTCTGCCGGCCAGCGTTGCACCTGCGCACGTCGTTTGCTAGTGCCGCAAGGCGCATGGGGCGACACGCTGCTGGCGCGTCTGGTGGCGGTCAGCTCGACGATTGAAGTCGGCGCGTTTGATCAGCAGCCGGCACCGTTCATGGGTTCGGTGATTTCCCTCAGTGCTGCGAAAGCGCTGATGGATGCGCAGGAACATTTGCAGGCCAATGGTGCGGTGGCGTTGCTGGAGATGACTCAGCCTCAGGCTCAAGCGGCCTTGCTGACCCCGGGCATTCTGGATGTCACTGCCGTTGCCGATCGTCCTGACGAAGAGCTGTTTGGCCCGTTGCTGCAAGTGATCCGCTACGCTGATTTTGAAGCGGCGATCGCTGAAGCCAACGACACCGACTATGGCCTGGCGGCGGGCCTGCTGTCGGACTCCGAGGCACGTTATCAGCAGTTCTGGCTGGAAAGCCGCGCCGGTATCGTCAACTGGAACAAGCAATTGACCGGTGCGGCGAGCAGCGCGCCATTTGGCGGCGTCGGTGCCTCGGGCAACCATCGCGCCAGCGCCTACTACGCCGCCGATTACTGCGCGTATCCGGTGGCCTCGCTGGAAACGCCGAGCCTGGTGTTGCCGGCGGCCCTGACGCCTGGCGTGAAGATGGCGTAACGCCGATTCGCGGGCAAGCCCGCTCCCACAGGATTTGTGAGGGTCACAACATGTGTGAACGCCTCTAAACCTGTGAGAGCCGGGCTTGCCCGCGATGGCAGCGACTCGGTCGCACTGAACAGCTAGTTATTGAAGCCTATAACAACAGATTCTCGTGGAGCCTCGCTGATGAAATCCTATGAAGTCAATTTTGACGGTCTAGTGGGGCCGACCCATAACTACGGCGGCCTGTCCTACGGTAACGTCGCGTCCCAGAGCAACAGCCAGCAGTCTTCGAACCCGAAGGAAGCCGCGCTGCAAGGCCTGGCGAAAATGAAATCGCTGATGGAGATGGGCTTCCAGCAGGGCGTGCTGGCGCCGCAAGAACGCCCGGACATCGCCGCGCTGCGTCGTCTTGGCTTCAGCGGCACCGATGCTCAAGTGATCGAGCGCGCCGCCAAAGAAGCGATGCCGTTGCTGGTCGCCAGTTGCTCGGCGTCGAGCATGTGGGTGGCCAACGCCGCCACGGTCAGCCCAAGTGCCGACACGGCCGATGGCCGCGTGCATTTCACTGCCGCCAACCTCAACTGCAAATATCACCGCAGCATCGAACACCCGACCACCAGTCGCGTTCTGGGGGCAATGTTCGCCGATCAGAAGCACTTTGCTCACCACGCCGCGTTGCCGGCCGTGGCGCAGTTCGGTGACGAAGGCGCCGCCAACCACACCCGTTTCTGCCGTGAATACGGTGAAGCAGGCGTCGAGTTCTTCGTGTTCGGTCGCAGCGCTTTCGATACCCGTTACCCGGCGCCGCAGAAATACCCGGCGCGCCAGACACTGGAAGCGTCCCAAGCCGTTGCCCGCCTGCACGGCTTGAGTGAAGACGGCGTGGTCTACGCGCAGCAGAACCCGTCGGTGATCGATCAGGGCGTGTTTCACAACGACGTGATCGCCGTGGGTAACGGTGAGGTGTTGTTCTATCACGAGGACGCGTTCCTCGACACCGAGCAGATGCTGGCGGAACTGCAAAGCAAACTCGCCAAGGTCGGTGGGAAATTCCAGTCAGTCTGCGTACCGCGTTCGGCAGTTACCGTCGAAGACGCCGTTCGTTCCTACTTGTTCAACAGCCAACTGCTGTCGCGTCCTGACGGTTCGATGCTGTTGATCGTGCCGGAAGAGTGCCGTGGCAACGAGCGTGTCTGGCAATACCTGCAAGGTTTGACCGGCTCCGGCGGCCTGATCCGTGAAGTGAAGGTATTCGATCTCAAGCAAAGCATGCAGAACGGCGGTGGCCCGGCTTGCCTGCGGCTGCGCGTCGCACTGAATGAAACCGAGCTGGCGGCCGTCAATCCAGGGGTTATCATGACGGCCCCGTTGTACGGCACGCTGACCGAATGGGTCGACAAGCACTACCGCGACCGCATGACCGAAACCGATCTCGCGGACCCGCAATTGTTGCTTGAGTGCCGGACGGCACTGGATGAACTGACGCAAATCCTTAAACTGGGCGCGGTTTATCCATTCCAGATCAATTGAAAGTCTCAACCGAGAGCGTAAAAAACATGAGCGATACCCTGCAGCTGATCCTTGAAGACACCGACGGCACGCAACTGGAAACTTCCTGCACCCGCGTCGCGGTCATGTGGCAAGGCAAAGAGCTGTGGATCCAGCACGATGGCCGCGGCCAACTGCTGATCGGTGTGGACGTTGAAGAAGGCGACGCTGAATACGCCAACCTGCTGCTGCGCCCATTGGCGACTAATCTGGTAAGTCTGCAACTGGAAATGGAACCGGCTGAAGTCGGCGACGAAGACCACGTGCATGGCCCGGATTGCGCACACGACCACTAAGGAAACGCTCTATGCTCGCCCTCGGCAAACTGCTTGAACTAACCCTCGCCGGCCGCGAACCGGCGGAGAAGACTCAACTGACAGTCGAAGGCGTGCGGATGCGCTGGTTGAGCGAAGGTGCGCTGGAAGTCCGGCCACCTGAGGCTCGCGACAACGGCCTGGACCTGCTGCTGTCGGCCGGTATCCATGGCAACGAAACAGCGCCGATCGAATTGCTCGATCGCCTGTTGCATGACATCGCCCGTGGCGACCTCAAGCCACGCGCACGTATTCTGTTCCTGTTCGGTAACCCCGACGCGATCCGTAAAGGCGAGCGTTTTATCGAGCAGGACGTCAATCGGCTGTTCAATGGCCGTCACGAACAAAGCAGCGGCTCAGAAGCCTTGCGCGCTTGTGAGCTGGAGCGGCTGGCGGCGAGTTTCTTCAGCCTGCCGGATCGCCAGCGCCTGCACTACGATCTGCACACTGCGATTCGCGGCTCGAAAATCGAACAGTTCGCCTTGTACCCCTGGAAGGAAGGCCGCCAGCATTCGCGTCTGGAACTGGCGCGCCTGCGTGCTGCCGGGATGGAGGCCGTGCTGTTGCAGAACAAGCCGTCCATCGTCTTCAGTTCCTACACCTACGACAAGCTGGGCGCCGAGTCCTTCACCCTTGAACTGGGCAAGGCACGGCCGTTTGGGCAGAACGACGGGGTCAACGTTTCCCTGCTGGAAAACCGCCTGAAACAGATCATCGAAGGCACCGAGCCGGAACTGACCGACGCAGCGCTGGACGGTTTGCAGCTGTACAGCGTGGCGCGGGAAATCATCAAGCACAGCGATAGCTTCCGCTTGAACCTTCCAGTGGACATCGAGAATTTTTCGCAGCTGGAGGTGGGTTATCTGCTGGCGGAAGACATCGCCAATACCCGCTGGATCATCGAAGAAGAGGGCGCCCGGATCATCTTTCCGAACCCCAAGGTGAAGAATGGCTTGCGTGCCGGCATTCTGGTCGTGCCGACGACTGACGAAAACCTGGCCTGACCACAACTTAAGCGATACGCAACCCACCCTGTGGGAGCGAGCTTGCTCGCGATAGCGGTATAACAAACAACATCACCGTTGAATGTTAAACCGCTATCGCGAGCAAGCTCGCTCCCACAGTTGGTTTGGGTGAAGGCAGAGACTTCACCCGGACCAAAGATTTTGGATTAGACAGCCATTGCACGCGGCTCGGTGCGGCGCAGCGCACGCATCTTCTGCAGCGTATCCGCGCACGTTTTCGCCGCTTCCTGGCCTTTATGCAGGAAATGCTCGAAGAAGAATTTCTGGTGCTCTTCACCGGCATGGAAGTGGTGCGGGGTCAGGGATACCGAGAACACTGGCACTTCGGTTTCCAGTTGCACCTGCATCAGGCCGCTGACTACCGACTGGGCGACGAACTCGTGACGGTAGATCCCGCCATCAACCACCAGGGCTGCGGCGACGATGCCGGCATAACGACCGGTCTTGGCCAGCAACTTGGCGTGCAGGGGCATTTCAAAGGCGCCGCCGACTTCGAAGAAATCGATTTCTGACTCCTGATAACCCTGGGCAATCATTTCGGTCACGAAGCCTTTACGGCTCTGATCGACGATTTCCTTGTGCCAGCAGGCCTGGATGAACGCAACGCGCTCGCCATGAGGGTGTTTGCTTTTGCTGTCGATTGCGGTGGGTTGCATGTTCTGACTCCTGTTTATGGTTAAAACAGGGCATATGAATCGAATGGGATTTGAGGGTGCGCACGCTCGCACGAATGCCTGCGGACGGCCCTATGGTGTCAATCCCGTTCTCTCTTCATCCGGACTATGACCGTCGGCCCCGGGATCACACCGGGTCTGCTGACCTTGTCGTCATACACAGCCAATGCCGTGCCTGTCGCCAAGCGCTCGCGGGCTATGCGCATTGCGCGCAATTACCGCCGGTGGGGAGTTGCACCCCGCCCTGAGAACGTTTTTGCCGCCGGAATGTTTGGCGGCGCAGCGTTTTTATCACATATTTGCGGTATGCGCATGGCCCCTTTTGGATGATTGTCATCGACTTTTCCGTTGGATTAATCGACCTTTTCCTGCGCAAGGGTTGATTAATCGTCGTCATGCCCGCAGTAATTCTTTCCTGAAAGGGATTTCCCCTGCTTACCGAGGCCAGATTCATGAGTGTTATCGATCTTCGCAGCGACACCGTCACCCAACCTTGTGCCAGCATGCTCGACGCGATGGCCACAGCCACCACCGGTGACGATGTTTATGGTGAAGATCCGACGGTCAATCGTCTGGAAACCGAATTGGCCAAGCGCCTGGGTTTCGCGGCGGCGCTGTTCGTTCCGACAGGCACCATGAGCAACTTGCTGGGCCTGATGGCGCATTGCGAGCGTGGCGAGGAGTACATCGTTGGCCAGCAGGCGCACACCTATAAGTACGAAGGTGGCGGTGCGGCGGTGCTCGGTTCGATTCAGCCGCAGCCGCTGGAAGTGCAGGCCGATGGCTCGCTGGACCTGGCCCACGTGGCGGCCGCGATCAAACCGGACGATTTCCATTTCGCCCGCACCCGTTTGCTGGCGCTGGAAAACACCATGCAAGGCAAGGTGCTGCCGCTTGAATATCTGGCGCGGGCCCGCGGTTTTACCCGTGAGCACGGGTTGCAACTGCACCTGGACGGCGCGCGGTTATACAACGCGGCAGTCAAACTGGGGGTTGATGCCCGGGAAATCACTCAGCACTTCGATTCCGTTTCGGTCTGCTTGTCCAAAGGCCTGGGAGCGCCAGTCGGTTCGGTGCTGTGCGGTTCGGTCGAGTTGATCGGCAAGGCACGCCGGTTACGCAAAATGGTCGGCGGTGGCATGCGTCAGGCCGGGATTCTGGCCGCGGCGGGCCTGTACGCGCTGGACAACAACGTCCAGCGTCTGGCCGACGACCATGCCAACGCACAGTTGCTGGCCGAAGGCCTGCGTGCGGCGGGCTATGAGGTTGAACCGGTGCAGACCAACATGGTTTACGTGGCCATGGGTGACAACGCCGAGGCGATCAAGCACTTCGCCGCTGATCGTGGCATCAAGCTCAGTGCTGCCGCTCGGCTGAGAATGGTCACGCACATGGATGTCAGCCGTGCTCAAATCGAACAAGTCGTCGCGGCATTCGTCGACTTTTCGCGCAAGTGATAGCGTTAGCGTTCCATTTGACCGTTTCTATCGTATAAACACGCTGTACCCCGCGCGCAGGGCCGATATAATGCGGCCCTTTGCCGTCGCTTCGTCTGTTGACGTTTCGAACAGGCCTTTGGCCGCAGCCTCCGTGGAAGAACCTAATGAAAAGCGCAGAAATCCGTGAAGCCTTCCTTCGCTTCTTCGAAGAGCAAGGCCACACCCGTGTAGCCTCCAGCTCTTTGATTCCGGGCAACGACCCAACCCTGCTGTTCACTAACGCGGGGATGAACCAGTTCAAGGACTGCTTCCTGGGCCAGGAAAAACGCGCGTACACCCGCGCCACCAGCAGCCAGAAATGCGTACGCGCCGGCGGCAAGAACAGCGACCTGGAAAACGTCGGTTATACCGCTCGTCACCACACATTCTTCGAAATGCTCGGTAACTTCAGCTTCGGTGACTATTTCAAGCACGACGCGATTACCTTCGCCTGGACTTTCCTGACCGGCGTTTTGAAGCTGCCGAAGGAAAAACTCTGGGTCACCGTCTATGCCTCGGACGACGAAGCGTATGACATCTGGACCAAAGAAATCGGTGTGCCGGTCGAGCGCATGATTCGCATCGGCGACAACAAGGGCGCGCCTTACGCCTCCGACAACTTCTGGACCATGGGCGATACTGGCCCGTGTGGCCCATGCACCGAGATTTTCTACGATCACGGCGACCACATCTGGGGCGGCCCACCGGGCTCGCCGGAAGAAGACGGTGACCGCTACATCGAGATCTGGAACAACGTATTCATGCAGTTCAACCGCACCGCCGATGGCGTATTGCATCCGCTGCCAGCGCCGTCGGTCGACACCGGCATGGGCCTGGAGCGGATCAGTGCGGTAATGCAGCACGTAAATTCCAACTACGAAATCGACCTGTTCAAGAACCTGCTGAGCGCGTCGGCCGATGCGATCGGCTGCGAAAATGGCGATCAGTCTTCGCTGAAAGTGGTTTCCGACCACATCCGTTCGTGCGGCTTCCTGATCGCCGACGGCGTTCTGCCGTCCAACGAAGGTCGCGGTTATGTACTGCGCCGGATCATTCGTCGCGCCTGCCGTCACGGTAACAAGCTGGGCGCAACCGGTAGCTTCTTCTACAAGATCGTCGCGGCGCTGGTGGCCGAGATGGGCGAAGCCTTCCCGGAACTCAAGCAGCAACAGACCAACATTGAGCGCGTGCTCAAGGCCGAGGAAGAGCAGTTCTCCAAGACCCTGGAACACGGCTTGAAGATTCTCGAGCAGGATCTGGCCGAACTCAAAGGCACTGTGGTGCCGGGCGACGTGGTGTTCAAGCTGTATGACACCTACGGTTTCCCAATGGACCTGACCGCCGACATTGCCCGTGAGCGAGAGCTGACCATCGACGAAGCCGGATTCGAGCGCGAGATGGAAGCCCAGCGCGTGCGTGCGCGTTCGGCCAGCTCGTTCGGCCTGGACTACAACACCCTGGTCAAGGTTGACGTGGCCACCGAATTCACTGGCTACACCGATACCAGCGGTTCGGCAAAAATCGTTGCCCTGTACAAGGACGGCCAGTCGGTCGACGTATTGAGCGAAGGCGACGAGGGCGTGATCGTTCTCGACAAGACGCCGTTCTACGCCGAATCCGGTGGCCAGATCGGCGATTGTGGTTATCTGCAAGCCGGCGCTTCGCGTTTCGACGTGCGTGACACCACCAAGACCGGCGGAGCGTTCCTGCACCACGGCGTGCTGGCAAGCGGCAGCCTGATCATCGGCGCTCCCGTGGAAGCCCACGTTGAGGCTGACGTGCGTCACGCCACTTCGCTGAACCACTCGGCGACCCACTTGCTGCACGCGGCATTGCGTCAGGTGCTGGGCGATCACGTTCAGCAAAAAGGCTCGTTGGTCGACAGTCAGCGCCTGCGCTTTGACTTCAGTCACTTCGAGGCGATCAAACCTGAGCAGTTGAAAGCGCTGGAAGACATCGTCAACGCCGAGATTCGCAAGAACTCCGCCGTTGAAACCGAAGAAACCGACATCGAAACCGCCAAGAAGAAGGGCGCCATGGCGCTGTTCGGCGAGAAGTACGGCGACAACGTGCGCGTACTGAGCATGGGCGGTGATTTCTCCGTCGAGCTGTGCGGCGGTATCCATGCCAACCGTACCGGCGACATCGGCCTGCTGAAAATCATCAGCGAAGGCGGTGTGGCATCGGGCGTACGTCGTATCGAGGCAGTCACTGGTGCTGCGGCACTGGCCTACTTGAATGCGGCTGAAGAACAACTCAAGGAAGCGGCGAACCTGGTCAAGGGTAGCCGCGACAACCTGATCGACAAGCTGTCGGCTGTGCTGGAGCGCAACCGTCTGCTGGAGAAGCAACTCGAGCAGTTGCAGGCCAAGGCTGCCAGCGCGGCGGGCGACGATCTGTCGGCCTCTGCACTGGACGTCAAAGGCGTGAAGGTGTTGGCCGTGCGTCTGGACGGTCAGGACGGCAAAGCGCTGCTGGCGCTGGTCGATCAACTGAAAAACAAACTCGGCCGCGCAGTGATCCTGCTCGGCAGTGTCCATGAGGAAAAGGTCGTTCTGGTTGCAGGCGTAACCAAAGACCTGACTGGCCAACTCAAAGCCGGTGATTTGATGAAGCAAGCCGCTGCGGCAGTGGGCGGGAAGGGCGGTGGTCGTCCAGACATGGCGCAGGGCGGCGGTACAGACGCTGGCGCACTGGATGCAGCATTGGCCCTGACCGTTCCATTTGTAGAGCAGGGTTTATAAGGCAGTGTGTCTGGCCCGCGGTCTAGTGGTGGGCCAGAACGCTGTTTGAGTGATTATTTGGGCGCCCTTCATGGGCAGAGGCGGCTTTGAAATGGCTTTGATCGTACAGAAATTTGGAGGCACCTCGGTCGGCACTGTCGAGAGAATCGAGCAGGTCGCCGACAAGGTTAAGAAATTCCGCGATGCCGGCGATGACCTGGTGGTTGTGCTGTCTGCAATGAGCGGCGAAACCAACCGTCTGATCGATCTGGCCAAGCAAATCAGTGGTGATGACCAACCGGTTCCGCGTGAACTGGATGTGATTGTCTCCACCGGTGAGCAGGTGACGATTGCGCTGTTGGCCATGGCGCTGATGAAGCGTGGCGTGCCAGCGGTGTCGTACACCGGCAATCAGGTACGGATTCTGACCGATAGCGCGCACAATAAAGCGCGTATCTTGCAGATTGATGACCAGAAGATTCGCGGCGACCTGAAGGCCGGTCGCGTGGTGGTTGTCGCCGGTTTCCAGGGCGTCGACGAGCACGGCAACATCACCACCCTCGGTCGTGGCGGTTCCGATACCACCGGCGTGGCGCTGGCAGCAGCCTTGAAGGCTGATGAATGCCAGATCTACACCGATGTCGATGGTGTCTACACCACTGACCCGCGCGTGGTGTCCGTGGCCCAGCGCCTGGAAAAGATTACCTTCGAAGAGATGCTGGAAATGGCCAGCCTCGGTTCCAAGGTTTTGCAGATCCGTGCGGTCGAGTTCGCCGGCAAGTACAACGTTCCGCTGCGCGTTCTGCACAGCTTCAAGGAGGGTCCGGGCACCCTCATTACTATTGATGAAGAGGAAACCATGGAACAGCCGATCATTTCCGGTATCGCTTTCAACCGCGATGAAGCCAAGCTGACCATCCGTGGCGTGCCAGACATCCCGGGCGTTGCATTCAAGATTCTCGGCCCGATCAGTGCCGCGAACATTGAGGTCGACATGATCGTGCAGAACGTTGCGCACGATAACACCACCGACTTCACCTTCACTGTGCACCGCAACGACTACCAGGCGGCGCAAACCGTGCTGGAAAAAACTGCTAGCGAACTGGGTGCCCGTGAAGTCGTGGGTGACACCAAGATCGCCAAGGTGTCGATCGTGGGCGTTGGCATGCGTTCGCACGCAGGCGTGGCCAGCCGCATGTTCGAATCGCTGGCGAAAGAAAGCATCAATATCCAGATGATCTCGACCTCGGAAATCAAAGTCTCCGTTGTGATCGAAGAGAAGTACCTGGAACTGGCTGTGCGCGCTCTGCACACGGCTTTCGAACTGGACGCGCCAGCCCGTCAGGGCGAGTGATGCGTTTGACGAAGGGCGCGGTCTGACCGCGCCCTTCGTTTTTTTTTGAGTAGCGCGACCTGGAACTGTTCTTTTGCTCGCGCTGGTCAATACTCAGGCATGTAGGGCTGCGATCATTCTGGTTGTGGGTCGAGTGCCTTTTTTTTGCAGACTGTTGTCCCTGAAATGAAATGCGTTAGGAGAAAGGTATGCTGATTCTGACCCGTCGGTGCGCAGAAAGCCTGATTATTGGTGATGGCGAAATCACCGTGACCGTGCTCGGCGTCAAAGGAAATCAAGTGCGTATCGGTGTGAACGCCCCGAAAGAGGTTGCTGTGCACCGTGAGGAAATTTACCTGCGTATAAAGAAAGAGAAGGACGAAGAACCAAGCCATTAATTTTTATCGTTTTTTATGTTTGCAAACGGGGAAAAGGTTGGTTAAGATACGCCCCGTGTTGCGGAGAGCTGGCCGAGTGGCCGAAGGCGCTCCCCTGCTAAGGGAGTACACCTCAAAAGGGTGTCGGGGGTTCGAATCCCCCGTTCTCCGCCATTATTTGCGTAGTACGTTGTAATCTGGCTTCTTCGGTAAGTTGTTGAAATTACTAGAAAAAAGCGCTTTACAAAAAGATTCAACGGCCTATAATGCGCGGCAACAAATGCACTCGTAGCTCAGCTGGATAGAGTACTCGGCTACGAACCGAGCGGTCACAGGTTCGAATCCTGTCGAGTGCACCATTTAAGAGTTGTTTGCAGTGATGCGAGCGACTTTGCTTCAGCCAGTTGTGGTCTGGTCTAAAAACACAAATGCACTCGTAGCTCAGCTGGATAGAGTACTCGGCTACGAACCGAGCGGTCACAGGTTCGAATCCTGTCGAGTGCACCATACAACAGAAAGCCCGCATTTAATGCGGGCTTTTTGCCGTCTGGGATTTGGCTTTTCCTTTCGTACATCCTTTCTCGTCGAACTCGACATGTGCGCTGCGACCTCGCTTGGTGTCGTAACGGTAACTCGTTGATGAATTCCTGATACTGATCTTGTCTGGCTTGCCGAGAGCGCTCTCGACATCCTGTTGACTCATGCCGGCAACGACTCGTTGATTGATGATCGCTTCGCGCCGTTTTCTGGCGTCGATCAGATTTCCACATTTGTCCTCGGCTTGACCCACAATGGTCGGCGCTCTGCTTTTGCTATTCCTGCCTGATTTTTCAGTGCTGTCGGCGTTCGGCATGAGCGCCATCACGCTGCCGGGGGTGAAGGGGCGCACCTCCTGCACTGACAGGCTCTCTGCGTCCGTGCAGCTCATAGTGGTGAAGGTCAGGTGCCCGTTGGGTGCCTCGCACCGGTGGACAGCCGCCGCATGCAACCAAGGCGACAGGCAAAGCAGCGCACTCAGCAAAAAATAGTAGGAATAAGGTGACATTTGGCGTCCTCCATGACGGTCGATATCAAGGGTAGCTGCTACATTTTTTGAGAGCGGTGTGTTTTCTTTTCAGAATGAGTCGTCGCAGTTTGATAGATAAGGTGGCGCTCAGGTTTGGCTTGCAAGCGCTTGTTTCAGCCACGATTTTTTAACGTTTAAAACCGTTGGGCGGTGTATCATTGCGCCCGTCAGCCCCGCCGGGGCTTGTGGAATACATCCATGGACTTACCCAGTAGTTACTCAATACCCCGTTTTACCAATCATGAATTGACTGATTGATCCTTCCGGCGTGCCCCGCTGCTGGGAGTGGAGTTCGCCTATGTCCGAAGTTGAAGTAAAGAAAACGCAAGAAAGCCTGCAGGACCGCCTCGCTCAAGTTGTTGAGCTGTTGCAGCGTCAGCGGGTTGTCGAAGACCTGACTCATCGCCAGGAAGGTCCGCACCACGACCGGGTCGAGAACCTGGTTCACCGGCAGAATCTCGTCGAGCTGCAACGCAAGCTCGATGATCTGCACTCCGCCGACGTCGCCTACATCCTTGAAGCACTGCCGCTGGACGATCGTCTGACGCTTTGGCAGCTGGTCAAGGCGGATCGTGACGGCGACATCCTGCTCGAAGTATCCGACTCGGTCCGTGAAACCCTGATCGCCGACATGGACGATCACGAGCTCCTGGCGGCGGCCAAGGACATGGACGCCGACGAACTTGCTGACCTGGCTTCCGAGCTGCCGCGAGACGTCGTCCACGAGCTGATGGAAACCCTCGACGGCCAACAGCGTGAGCGCGTTCGCTCCGCGTTGTCCTATGACGAGGAGCAGGTCGGTGCACTGATGGACTTCGAGATGGTGACCATCCGTGAGGATGTCAGTCTCGAAGTGGTCCTGCGTTACCTGCGCCGTCTCAAGGAGCTGCCGGGTCATACCGACAAATTGTTTGTGGTCGACTATGACGGCGTGCTCAAGGGTGTGCTGCCGATCAAGCGTTTGCTGGTCAACGATCCGGAAAAACAGGTTTCGGAAGTCATGGCCAGCGATCCGGTGAGTTTTCACCCGGACGAGGACGCCTACGACGCTGCTCAGGCGTTTGAACGTTATGACTTGATCTCTGCCCCCGTGGTCGACAAGAACGGCAAGCTGATCGGCCGTCTGACCATCGACGAAATGGTCGACCTGATTCGTGAAGAGAGCGAAAACGAAGTTCTCAACATGGCGGGTCTGCGCGAAGAAGAAGACATTTTTGCGTCAGTCTGGAAATCCCTGCGTAACCGTTGGGCCTGGCTGGCGGTGAACCTGATTACTGCGTTTATTGCTTCCCGGGTAATTGGCCTGTTTGAAGGCTCCATCGAAAAACTGGTCGCGCTGGCGGCACTGATGCCGATCGTCGCCGGTATCGGTGGCAACTCCGGTAACCAGACCATCACCATGATCGTGCGGGCCATGGCTCTGGATCAGGTCAGTACCGGCAATACCTCGCGACTGATGCGCAAGGAGCTGGCGGTCGGTTTGATCAATGGCCTGGTCTGGGGCGGGGTGATTGGGGCAGTGGCCTATATGCTTTACGGCAGTTGGTCCCTTGGCGTGGTCATGACTGCCGCCATGACGCTCAATCTGTTGCTGGCAGCATTGATGGGGGTTTTGATTCCAATGACCTTGGCGCGACTTGGGCGCGACCCGGCGATGGGCGCGAGTGTAATGATTACTGCCATGACCGACAGCGGCGGATTCTTCATCTTCCTCGGGCTGGCGACGATCTTTCTGCTCTGACGTGTACGCTTTTGAAAACCCGCCCAACCCGGCGGGTTTTTTTTGCCAGATTTCAGGCAAAAAAAAGCCAGCAATTATGCTGGCTTGAGCTTTCGGGATGAATCAGGAAGCGTCGGCGGCCAATTCGGCGTCGTGGGCAATCAGCGACACGAGAGCGTTTTGTTGGCGGTGAGAGAGTTGACGAAAGCGTTGCAGTAACTCGCGTTCGTGCAATGACAGTTCGGGGCTGTCCAGGCGCATGCTCAATTCTTCGCCCAGTGCGCCTTCCTGAATAAGGCTCTGCTCAAGGCGCGCAATGATTTCGGAGTTCATGCTGCGATGATGATTGCGAGCCACCTCGGCAATGCGTTCACGCATTCCGTCTGGCAGACGTACGACGAACTTGTCAGCCGTACGGCTGGAATAAATTGCCTGTTTCAATGGGCGCATATATTTAACCGGTTAGTTCAGGGGAGCGGTTCTCGGGATTGGCCGCAGGATGTCTGGTAGGACAAGCGTTATGGCCAAATGTTCAACCTGAATTGATAGAGGCGCGCATCATGCCTCAAAGCAGCCAGATCATTGGCGTCAATTCTGTGACAAATATTGATCTGGGTAAAGGCGTTCTGCCAGCACCCATTTTCAGAAATGCGGACTGGTTGGAAAAAATTTGCCCAGCGCCGCATCGCTGAATGCATCCTTTGCCTCCGCAGGTGATGTCCGAAAACGCCTGAAGGTGCATGCTATAAGGATTCGATCCTTGATCCTTGTCTAATACAGAATAGTGGCAAATTGCCGATTTACTAGGGGCTCAAGTGTCGTGGGGGATGATTCAGGATGGATGGCAGGCTGATTTATCTGATGGGGCCTTCCGGATCCGGCAAAGACAGCCTCATTGAAGCGGCTCGAATACCGTTGCGCTCGATGAACTGCGAAGTGGTGCGTCGGGTCATCACACGCTCGGCCGAGTCTGTGGGTGAGGATGCCATCGGCGTATCCCGCGAAGAATTCGAGCGTCGCAAAGACGCAGGGGACTTTGCCTTGTCGTGGCATGCCAATGGCCTGGGTTATGGCATTCCGATTCAGATTAATGATTGGCTCAAGGGCGGTCGTCACGTACTGATCAACGGTTCTCGCGGTCATTTTGCCGAGGCGCTACAACGCTATCCCGCGCTGTTGCCGGTAGTGTTGACCGTAAAGGTTGAAGTGTTGCGCGAGCGCCTGGTGCGGCGTGGCCGCGAGAGTCTTGATGAGATCGAAGCGAGACTGCGGCGCAATGAACAATTCGCCGCTAACGATTTACTCGATAATACGCAGGTCCATCGACTGGATAATTCCGGGGAGCTCTCTGTCACCGTTGCCAACCTGCTGCATCTACTGACACTCAACGCAGAACCGGATCGAATTTGATTTTTCGACCGGCAATCAATGCCAGCACAAATAAGCCACCAAAAACGCCGCAGGCAATCAGGGGCAGGGTGACCACCGATTCCTGAACCATTGCCAGATGAAGAATGCCGCTCAGTAAGGCAAGGATCAAAAATCCTGCAGCTGATTTGGACATGCTGTGCTCCTGATAGGGATGATTCAAAATACAAAGCGTTCTGAAGCCTGCGACACGGGTGTACCTTCCTGGCTCGCATCCTGGCGAATAAAACCGTGCTGATCATTCATGACCGCTAACTGCGGGGCTTTTTGCAGTTGCAGGTAATGCGGCATGCGCTGAGCAACCTGCGTCGCACTGCTCTCGGGGGCAAAATGAAAACCCGCCAGGACTGCAAGAGCGATTGCATTCGAGAGTAAAAGGGCGCGGTTCATGAGGCTCACCTCAGCTGTTCTGGAGAACATTCTTGAGAACAGCTGAAGCAGCCCGCGTGCCAGGAGTTTAACGGCTATTAAATCCTTTAAAAACAAAGAATTAACTTATCTTTGAAAACAGCCTGCGTTGCAAATTGCAATGATGGCATTTTGAGAGGATGCAATTTGCACGGTAAACGAACCCGCCGCCATACGGGCGTCTGCCTACAGTTAAAAAGCCCTACGGACGACATGACAAACGCAGGCCTGCCCGTTAACATGCAGGCCCTCCATCGCACCGCGATGCGTGCGACTTGTGTCCCAGTAGCTCAATTGGATAGAGCATCCCCCTCCTAAGGGGAAGGCTGGCAGTTCGAACCTGCCCTGGGACACCACCTTCCTTTCCACACCGATGACGTTCCTTTTGCCGCTCCGGCCAAGGTCAGAAATCGTATTTCACCCCCAGCATGCCCTCATAGCTATGGCTGTCGCCATCAAAGGCCTTCTGATAGCCGGCTGAAATATAGAACGTGACTTTCTTGTCGGCCTGATAATCGACACCCAGGTTGGCCTCCCACCAACTCCCGCCAATATCCGCCTCGAAGGGCACGAAGCCGTCGGCCGAGGAGAATTCGGTTTTGGGTTGCCCCTTGAACTCATGCCAGACACTGGGACGCAGCCAGCCATTGGTGCGCAATGTTTCTCCTTTGTCATTTTCGCGGAACCAGTCTTTGGCAAGGCGCACGCCCAGGCGGCCAATCAGCGAGTCGACATCCCTGAAACGTACGTCGGCAGCAATGTCATTGCTGTCATCGAGGTCGATGTGCGAATAGATCAATTGGGCCTGCGGTTCGAGGTAGAGGTTTTCGTATTTGTCCTCACCTTCGCCCTTATCGATCAAGAACGGGTAGCCGCCTTCCAGTGAGGCTGTATAACCCCGGGATTGACGGCGTTGACTGTCACGGTTGTACCGACCGGTACTGTGCAGTTCGTGTTATTGGCCACCGCCGGTGACGGACAATCAACCGGCCATGCCGGCGCAACCAGGCCACCCAGCAGCGTCACGACGGTCGCGAACTGCCCTGGCAGGCGTATCTCTGGAGTAATGCTCGAGTCGGCGGACTTCGCCGGGAGGAGGTCTTCGTTTATACGCGTCGGGCCGGGGGGCGGTGGGGTTCTGACCACTCGCTCAAACATTTAGCCGACACTTGAGGCCTACTAATTCTCAAGGTAACGCCAGTGCTGGCCGATAACCCGAACGGTCACGCTCTTCTTCTTAAAATTGCCTGGAAATCTTCGATGCTGTCGTATCACCAAAAGAGTTTTCTGATCGTCGATGATTTCTCGGATTTCCGCAGTTCCGTCAGGTCCATGCTGCGTGAACTGGGCGTCAAGGACGTGGATACCGCAGATTCTGGCGAGCAGGCGCTGCGCATGTGTTCGCAGAAGTCCTACGATTTCATCCTGCAGGATTTCCACCTCGGCGACGGCAAGAAGAACGGTCAGCAAGTGCTTGAAGACTTGATGATCGAGAAGCTGATCAGCCATGAAAGTGTGTTTGTCATGGTCACTGCTGAAACCAGCCAGGCCATGGTCCTCAGTGCGCTGGAGCACGAACCGGATGCCTACCTGACCAAGCCGTTCAACCGCTCGGGCCTGGCTCAGCGCCTGGAGCGCCTGGAGCAACGCAAGAACCTGCTCAAGCCGATC
The DNA here is from genome assembly GCF_002000165.1 of Pseudomonas sp. C9. Lineage (NCBI taxonomy): Bacteria > Pseudomonadati > Pseudomonadota > Gammaproteobacteria > Pseudomonadales > Pseudomonadaceae > Pseudomonas > Pseudomonas sp. C9. The sequence goes on from NZ_MPAK01000001.1 coordinate 4,113,197, forward strand.
CTGCAAGCACTCGACCGTGGCAAGCCACTTGAAGTGCTCAATGCCTGCATCGAGCTGTGCAAGAAAGACATCCGTTATTCACCACTGTGCTTGCGCTACCGTGCGGATGCGTTGCGCGACTTGAATCAGAACGAAGCGCTGGAGCGCCTCTACGACAGCATCATTGCTGATCGACCGTTGCCGTGGGCGTTTGCCGGGTTGGGCCAGTTGCTGTTCAAGCGCGGCCAGGTCAGCCAGGCCAAGGGCATCTACGAAAAAGCCCTGAAAGTGTTTCCGTTGATGCCTGCGTTGTATGACGGCATGGCCGACGTGCTGGTGGTCGAAGGCGACAACAAGGGCGCCCAAAAAGTACTGGAAGAAGCCATTCGTCTGTCGCCGCTGGCGGTTCGCCGACAAGCGCTGCTGGGCAAACTGGCGATGGCCAACGAAGATTTCGACACCGCCTCCCGAGCTTATCGCCAGGCGGTGAGCCAAGGGGCCCAGTCGCGTTTCAAGGATGCGGAAAGCAACCTGGGCCTGGCTCATGCCTTGATCAGCAAAGGCAGCGAGAAAGGCCTGGATACTCGCACCCGCCTGGAAATCAACACGACCCTGAGCCTGGTGGCCAAGGAAAATCCGAGCGACCCTGGCCTGCAGATTCGTGCGCGCCTGATGAAAGCCACCAGTCTGTTGCTCAACGATGCCGAAACTGCCGAGAAGCTCACCGAGCAAGCGATGATGCGCCTTGATGGCATGGAGCAATTCATGAGCGCCGAAGCGGCGCTGCTGGTGGCCAAACAATTGCAAATGCTCGGTCAGGCGAGTGCTGGCGCATCGATGTTGAAAAACTGCGCGGAAATCTACGGTGACGATCCGGTCGTGATGAAGGGCATCGCCAAACTGACTGACGACCCGACGATCCTCAGTTCCAGCAACGCCGCCGCCGAACTGAACCGCCAAGGCGTGCGGGTGTACAAGACCGGCAACCTGGTGGAAGCCCGCGCGGTGTTCCGCAAAGCGCTGGCAATGCAGCCGAAAAACATCAGTATCGCCCTGAACATGGCGCAGTCGCTGTTGCACGGCACTGACACCAGTGTGCCGTCGGCGGAAATAGAAGAATGTCGGGTTTGCCTGAAAATGGTCGGCTTGATGCCCGATACCGACGCGCGTTATCCGCGCTATCAGAAACTCAAAATCAAGGCGTTCAACGGATGAGCCAAGACAGCCCGGCATTGGATTTCTCGACGGTGATTGCCTCCACCGTGCATGACATGAAGAACTCGCTGGCCATGGTGATGCAGGCACACAGCCATTGGCTGGCGCGCTTGCCTGATCCGCAGCAGCACTGCCCGGAGCAGGGCGTCATCGAGTATGAGTTCGCGCACCTCAACGGCATGTTGGTGCAGTTGTTGGGCCTGTACAAACTGGGCGTCAATCAGCTACCGCTGCAGCCGGCCTACCACGATCTGGATGATTTCCTTGAGGCGCAACTGGCCAGTCATCAAGAAGTGTTTGCCAGTCGCGGCATCATCGCGACCTACGAAGTCGACCCGTTGAGCCCGCTGGGTTTCTTCGATCGGGAACTGGTCGCCTCGGTGCTGGGCAACATCATCAACAACGCCATTCGTTACGCGCGCGAGTCGCTGCTGATCAGCGTCAGTGACGAGGGCGGTCAACTGGTGCTGAGCATCAACGACGATGGCAACGGCTATCCGGCCGAGATGATCGAGTGTCAGGCGGATTATGTGCAGGGCATCAACTACAGCAGCAGTAGCACCGGGCTGGGCCTGTATTTTGCCGGGCGGATCGCCGCGCTGCACCAGCGCAATGGCGTCGGCGGACGCACCCTGCTCAGCAATGGCGGCCCATTGGGCGGCGGTATGTTCACCCTTTATCTGCCCTGACCGTTCTTTATTGTGTGGCACTGCTTGAAATTCTGAACAGGCGGAGCCTATTTTGTACGGGTCGCCGTTCGCGGCTCGCACAACAAAGGATTGCGTCATGACAACCGATGGCCATCGTTCACTCGCACAGCGATTGGCGGGCATTGATGAGATTGAATGTGTCACCCCGGACTTGAATGGCGTACCCCGGGGCAAAGTCATGACGGCCGAGGGTTTTCTCGAAGGACGACGCTTGCAGTTGGCGCGGGGTGTGCTGCTGCAATGCATCATGGGCGGCTATCCGCCGGCACGTTTTTACGGCAGCGATGATGGCGACCTGGCCTTGGTGCCGGACGTTGCGCACATCTATCGGTTGCCCTGGAGCCAGCAGCCTCGGGCGCTGGCCATTTGCGATGCGGACGAATTGAGCGGCGAGGGTTCGCGACTGTCGACCCGTGGTCAGCTCAAGGCTGTGATCGCGCGCTATGCGGCTCGTGGCCTGGCGCCGGTGGTAGCGACCGAGCTGGAATTCTTCGTGTTCGCGCCCAACCCCGATCCGACACAACCGTTCCAGCCTCCCGTGGGCCTGGACGGTCGTCGCGAGGACGGTCAGTCGGCGTTCAGTGTCAGTTCCAATAGCGGCTTGCGGCCGTTCTTCAGTGAAGTCTACGAATGCATGGCGGCGCTGGGTTTGCCGCGCGATACCTTCATGCATGAAATGGGTGTCAGTCAGTTCGAGATCAACCTGCTGCATGGTGATGCGCTGCTGCTGGCCGACCAGACATTGCTGTTCAAGCACCTGCTCAAGGAAGTCGCGCTCAAGCATGGCCTGACCGTGGTCTGCATGGCCAAGCCGCTGGCGCACACGCCGGGCAGTTCGATGCATATTCACCAAAGCATCGTCGACATTGCCACCGGAAAGAATGTGTTCAGTGACGAAGCCGGTCAGCCGACCGCCGCTTTCCGTCACTTCATCGGCGGTCAACAGGCCGGCATGGCTGATTTCACGGCACTGTTCGCACCCAACGTGAACTCTTATCAGCGCTTGTGCCATCCGTATGCGTCACCAAATAATGCCTGCTGGTCCCACGACAATCGGGCTGCCGGGTTGCGCATTCCGGCCAGTGCGCCGGTTGCTCGTCGGGTCGAGAACCGTTTGCCGGGGGCTGACGCCAATCCGTACCTGGCCATCGCCGCCAGCTTGGCCGCGGGCTTGTATGGTATTGAAAAAGAACTGGAGCCGAGTGAGGCGATCCAGGGTGAATTCGAAGTGCCGGATAATCTTTCGCTGCCGTGTACCTTGCATGCGGCTCTTGAGCGTCTGAAACGTAGTCAATTGGCGAAGGAACTGTTTGGCGCCGAGTTCATCGAAGGCTACGTCGCTTCGAAGTCCATGGAGCTGACCAGCTTCTTTGATGAAATTACCCCCTGGGAACGGCGTGTTTTAGCCGCCCAGGCCTGACGCTTCGTCGTCTTCGGGCTATCGTTTGGTTAGCCCGATCTTCACTGCAAGGAGCCGCTCGGAACGCCGATGCGCCAAATCTGGAAATCCTTTCGAGCGTTGTATTTCGCCTCGCTGATGATGTTGATCGGCTCGGGCCTGTTAAGCACTTACCTGGCCTTGCGCCTGGCCGCCGACCATGTCGACAGCCTGTGGGTGGGTGCGTTGATGGCGGCCAACTATTTCGGCCTGGTGCTGGGTGGCAAGATCGGTCACCGGCTGATTGCCCGGGTCGGGCACATTCGTGCGTATGCCGCGTGTGCCGGGATCGTCGGGGCGGCGGTGCTCGGCCACGGCTTGATCGACTGGCTGCCGGCCTGGCTGTTTCTGCGGGTAATCGTCGGCCTGGGCATGATGTGCCAGTACATGGTCATCGAGAGCTGGCTCAACGAACAGGCCGACGCGAAGCAGCGCGGCATGGTGTTTAGCGGCTATATGATCGCCTCGTACCTGGGCTTGGTGCTGGGTCAACTGATACTGGTCATGCACCCCGGCCTGGGCCTGGAACTGCTGATGCTGGTCGCCTTGTGTTTCGCCTTGTGCCTGGTGCCGGTGGCCCTCACTCGAAGGATTCACCCGGCGCCGTTGCACCCGGCCCCGATGGAGCCGCGTTTCTTCATCAAACGCGTGCCACAGTCGCTGAGCACGGTATTGGGTGCGGGGTTGATCGTCGGCTCGTTCTACGGTCTGGCGCCGCTGTATGCGTCCCAGCAGGGACTGTCCACCGAGCAGGTCGGTCTGTTCATGGGTAGCTGCATTTTTGCCGGCCTGCTGGTGCAGTGGCCGCTGGGTTGGCTGTCTGACCGTTATGACCGGGCGCTGTTGATCCGTTGTTTTGCCTTCAGCCTGGCACTGGCCGCGCTGCCGCTGGCGATTCTGCAGAAAGTGCCGTTGGAGGTGTTGTTCATCTCCGGCTTCCTTTGCTCGCTGGTGCAGTTCTGCCTGTATCCGTTGGCCGTGGCGTTCTCCAATGACCACGTTGAAGGTGATCGTCGGGTTTCGCTGACGGCGATGTTGCTGGTGACCTACGGTGTCGGCGCCAGTATCGGGCCGTTGGTCGCCGGGGTACTGATGAAGCTGTTCGGCAGCCAGAGTCTTTATGCGTTTTTCAGTTTCTTCGCGTTGGTGCTGGTGTGGCGGATCCGCCCGAAAGCGGTCACCAACCTGCATCAGGTCGACGATGCGCCGCTGCATCACGTGGCGATGCCGGACAGCATGTCGAGCTCGCCGCTGGTGGCGTGCCTTGACCCGCGTGTCGATGAGCAGGTAGTGCAGGAGCAGATGCACAGCCCGGTTCATCCTGAAGCGGAGCCGGACCCGACTCCTGAGCCCGAATCGACGCCACCGGAAGACCCGGACTCAGGTCGCGAGCCAAGTTTTACTGAGGCCAGGCCCTAACCTTGATGCATAAAAAAACGGGCAGTTCCGCAAGGGACTGCCCGTTTTTTGTTGAAGCGCTGGATCAGATATCGTCTTTGTCGAAGCGTCGGGCTTCACGCTGAAGCTGGTACACGAAGCGCTCGACCTGGCGCTGCTCCAGCCCGCTCATATTGTGAAAGCGGAGTCCGGCGAAGGTGGTGGAGATCTTTTCTTCGAAGTGCAGGTAACGCAATTCCACCGGTGTGGTCATGCTGCCGAAGGGCAGGGCGGCAACGAAGCGCTCGTAGACCTGGCCCAATTGCAGGCGGCTGGTGATGTCGCCCTCAAAACGCAATTTGCAACCGGTGGCGGAAATATCCAGCAACTTGCCACTGACCGGCGACTTGAGCTTTTCACCGCCCAGTTCGACATTGACCAGTTGCGCCAACTTCAACGCAGCCCGGAAGGCATTGCGGCGCTGGTGGTAGACCACTTGGTCGGGGAGTTTGCCGCGATAGCAGCGTGTGTTGCCGGATTCGTCGATGTTCAGCAGACCGTTGCTTTCCCAGGCGATGCGCACGCCCTCATGGAAGCCTTCGATCCGAAACGACTCGCCCGCCAGCAGATAGCGTTCGCCATCGCGGGGCACCATCTCGTCCAGGGCAATCATGTTGTTGTCACGGTCAACGTCCACCAGATAGCTCTGGAAGCGCTGTTTACGCTCGTGGAATGTGATGATCAGCGGATCATGGCTTTCTTGCAGTTGCCGCAGGTTACCCGCGATCTCCATGGGTGTGGAGAGTACCTTCGGTGGCTGCGGAGCATCTTCCGCGGTTAAGGCATTGGACACGGTTCATCATTCTCCGGACAAAATATGACTGCGCATAGCCAGCATATTGCCAGCATGTGACGCGTCTTGATAGAGCGAGCTATTCAACAGAATCAAGCCTGACTGAGCGGGCGCGGCTTCGCTAATTTGGAGGTTGATCCGCGGGCATCGTAAAGCGCAGGTGGTTCGCCGCCGGTGAGGATCTTCAGCTGATTGGCCGTGGCGGCCTGTTGTATCAGGATCGACTGACCATTATTGACATTGATCGCCTGGCACTGAGCCAAAAGGTCTGTCAGGGCATCGCTCTGCGCCAGCAATTGCTCACCCACGCTCGACTGGCTGGCGAGTTGCTCCAGGCCTTGGCGATTGGTGGGCAGGTTGAGGCTGGCGAGGATTTCGCTGCGCTTGCGGCCATGCTGTTCGAGCAGAATGATCATTGCCTGTTTGCGCGCCAGAATGTCTTCGAGCAGCGGCATGTCGCGACCATGCAAGGCGAGGGACTCGGTTTGCAATAACTCCAGCAAGTGTTGCGCTGGAGCAAAGTCGTCGATGATCAGTTGCAGTAAATTAGTGTCGTGCATGACTGGCCTTGGGGTTTAAGCGTCCAAAAGCCTGGCGCAGGCCGTGGCCTAGCGCTGGGCTTCGAAGTTGAGCAGTTTGCTGGCTACACGGTTGCTGTCGACTTTATAGCTGCCATCGGCAATCGCTGCTTTCAACTCGGCCACGCGGGCGTTGTCGACGGCAGGTTGATCGCGCAGCTTGTCAGTGACCTTCTGCAACTGTTGAGCCTCATCGCTGAGGTGTACCGATTCCCCGATATTGGCGGTACTGGCCTGTTGAGCCGCCGTATTCAGCGGCGCGGATTTGCCGGCTTCGGCAGCTTCCTTGTTGGCGCTGGTACGCGTACTGCCGGGCAGTGGCGAGGAACTGTTCAAACGGCTGAAATCGATGACCATGATAAAAAACCTCTGGGTATTTGGACGCTTGCCATGTTTTCGGCTCTCCCTGCAAAAACTTTAGACCCATTTATCAATGAGCTTGCATGCGCCAGCGCATTTCCTGCGTGCGGCACAGTTTAGGGAACAGCCAGGCAGCGCGCCATAGCTTTACCAAACAGAGCGCCTTACATGGAGACCTCCACCTGTCCCGGCGCGATCACCTGCGCCTTGATAACCCGTTGGGAGTTAAGGTTTTTCACCCGGATCTGTTCACGCAAGCCGCCGTTCGACAGCGCTTCGCCCGGCATGCGCACACTGAGCGTACCGCTGCGAGCGGTAATCACCACCTGGTCGCCCTTGGTGATGACTTCGGCCTGTTCGAGGTGGACCAGCGTCAGGACCTGATCAGCGACCGTTGGTCGGGTTAGTTTCTGTCCGATCGTTTGATCCGTAGAGGTGAAGTAGCCCTGGCCGATCAGGCTGATGTCTCGTTCGCGCAGCATGACGTCGCCCGGCTCGATAAAGCCGGCTCGCTTGAGTGGCCGAGTGGTGGTGACGACGTCTCGAAACAGGCGGACTTGAGCGGGCACGAAGACCGTCCAGGGGGAAGTGCTGTCACAACGAACCTTGACCGTGACGCGACCAATCGGGATCGCCGGGCTCTCCAGCGTGGCTGTCAATTCCTTGTCGCACATGGGCATGCGCAGGCGTGGATCGAGCTGCTTGACCTCAATCTCATAACGACCTTCGGTTTGACTGGTCGCCAAATAGTCTTCTACGGTGAACTCAAGAAAGCCCTGAGTGACGCCGATAAGCATGTCAGGCAAGGTAACTGCGTCAGCAAGGGCAGGGCTGCCAGCGTTGAACAGGCAGACGGCAGACACCGCGCAAAGCACTTGGCGAGCGTGTGATGTCAGGCGTCGGAAAAATGTCGGTTCTGTGTTCATAAGAGTTAAAAAGCAAGCGCCGTGCCGTTTAGCAATTAACGTGCGTCGCAACACACTTAGGCGTTGGTGTAGGAGTCTGTGCATGGCTGGTGTAATGGATGCGGTAAACCAGCGCACGCAACTGGTAGGGCAGAATCGCCTGGAGCTGTTGTTGTTCCGTCTCGACGGCCAGCAGCTTTACGGGATCAACGTGTTCAAGGTTCGGGAGGTGCTGCAATGCCCCAAACTCACGCTGATGCCAAAATCCAGTCCTGTCGTGTGCGGTGTGGCAAACATCCGGGGGGCGACCATTCCGATTCTTGATCTGGCGATGGCGACCGGTTCCGGCGCGCTGAAAGATCAAAGCAATCCGTTCGTGATCATCACGGAGTACAACACCAAGACCCAGGGTTTCCTGGTGCGCTCGGTGGAACGCATCGTCAACATGAACTGGGAAGAGATTCACCCGCCGCCCAAGGGCACGGGGCGCGATCATTACCTGACGGCTGTGACTCGGGTCGACAATCAGTTAGTCGAAATCATCGACGTCGAGAAAATCCTCGCGGAAGTGGCCCCGACACCGGAAGTGATTTCGGTCGGCGTGGTGGATGTCGAAACCCAGCACAAGGCCTTGTCCTTGAAGGTCCTGACGGTCGATGACTCGTCGGTGGCACGCAAGCAGGTGACCCGTTGCCTGCAAACCGTCGGTGTCGAAGTGGTCGCGTTGAACGACGGCAAGCAAGCGCTGGACTATCTGAAAAAGCTGGTCGACGAAGGGAAAAAGCCGGAGGAAGAGTTCCTGATGATGATTTCCGACATCGAGATGCCGGAAATGGACGGGTACACCCTGACGGCCGAGATCCGCAACGACCCGCGCATGCAAAAGCTTCATATCATCCTGCATACTTCGTTGTCGGGTGTATTCAATCAGGCGATGGTCAAGAAAGTCGGTGCCGATGACTTCCTTGCCAAATTCCGTCCTGATGACCTGGCATCCCGGGTAGTCGACCGGATCAAAGCAGCAGATATCAGCTAGGGGCCTTCTGCCCCTGGTGGTTAACACGATTTAAGAGGCGGCATCATTGTCTACGGGTAATTTGGATTTCGAACAGTTCCGGGTGTTCCTGGAAAAAGCCTGTGGCATTTTGCTCGGTGAAAACAAGCAGTACCTGGTCTCGAGCCGTCTCAACAAACTGATGGAACAGCAAGGCATCAAATCCCTGGGTGAGCTGGTCCAGCGCATCCAGACCCAGCCGCGCAGCGGTTTGCGCGAAATGGTGGTGGATGCCATGACCACCAACGAAACCCTGTGGTTTCGTGACACCTATCCGTTTGAAGTCTTGAAGAACAAGGTATTGCCTGAAGCGATCAAGGCCGCTCCCGGTCAGCGTCTGCGGATCTGGTCGGCGGCGTGCTCGTCGGGTCAGGAACCGTACTCGCTGTCGATGTCCATCGATGAGTTCGAGCGCGTCAACATGGGCCAGTTGAAGATGGGGGCGCAGATTGTAGCCACCGACTTGTCCGGCACCATGCTGACCAACTGCAAGACCGGCGAGTACGACAGCCTGGCCATCGGCCGAGGCCTGTCGCCCGAGCGTCTTCAGCGTTACTTCGACCCAAAAGGGCCGGGACGCTGGGCGATCAAGGCGCCGATCAAGAGCCGGGTGGAGTTTCGCTCGTTCAACCTGCTGGACAGCTACGCGGCCCTTGGCAAATTCGACATCGTGTTCTGCCGCAACGTGCTGATCTACTTCTCCGCAGAGGTGAAGAAAGACATCCTGTTGCGCATTCACAGCACGCTCAAACCGGGCGGCTATTTGTTCCTCGGCGCGTCCGAAGCGCTGAACGGTTTGCCGGATCATTACCAGATGGTCCAGTGCAGCCCGGGGATCATTTACCAGGCGAAGTGATTGTTCACCGGCAATACAAGAACGGGAGTCCTCAGGGGCTCCCGTTTTTTTTTGCCTGATGATTTCCCACCAACACCGCTAACCCCTGTAGGAGCCGGGCTTGCCCGCGATGGCGGTATGTCAGTCAAATTAACTTTGTCAGATATACCGCCATCGCGGGCAAGCCCGGCTCCCACAGTGTATTTCGGTGTTCTGAAAACCGGTGATAAGCGGCAGAAAAGCGGCAGCCAGCGGAAACCGGTTGCCGCTTTTCTGGCATTGCCGCTTTGCCACCGCCCGCAAAGCCCCTGTTTTCGGGCTTTTTCGAATTGGCACGCCGCTTGCTATGTCTCTGGTTACGAAAAATCAGGTCACCCGAAGGTTTCCCGACATGAGCATCAGCTTCGATAAAGCGCTCGGTATCCACGAACAAGCCCTGGGCTTCCGCGCTCAGCGTGCCGAAGTCCTGGCCAACAACATCGCCAACGCCGACACCCCGAACTACAAGGCTCGGGATCTGGAATTCTCCAAAGTGCTCGCTGCACAGAACGAGAAAACCAAGAACGGCACCTTTGCCTTGAACATGACCAACAGCCGTCATATCGAAGCTGAAGGCCTGGGCAATGGCGACGAGTCGCTGATGTATCGCACGCCGATGCAGCCATCGATCGACCAGAACACCGTGGACGCCCAACTGGAACAGTCGAACTACGCGGAAAACGCGGTCGGCTTCCAGGCCAGCTTCACCCTGCTCAACAGCAAATTCAAAGGGCTGGTGTCAGCCCTGCGCGGAGAGTAAGTCATGTCTCTATCCAGTGTTTTCAACATTGCCGGTAGCGGCATGAGTGCTCAAACCACTCGCTTGAACACCGTGGCCTCGAACATCGCCAACGCCGAAACCGTCTCATCGAGCATCGACCAGACCTATCGCGCCCGTCACCCGGTATTCGCCACCATGTTCCAGGGCGGCCAGAGCGGCGGCAGCAACTCGCTGTTCCAGAGCCAGGACGCTGCGGGTCAAGGCGTGCAAGTGCTGGGCGTGGTCGAAGACCAGAGCAACCTTGAAGCGCGCTACGAGCCGAACCATCCGGCTGCCGATGCCAAGGGCTACGTCTACTACCCGAACGTCAACGTCGTCGAAGAAATGGCCGACATGATTTCCGCGAGTCGTTCGTTCCAGACCAACGCTGAAATGATGAACACCGCCAAAACCATGATGCAGAAGGTCCTGACTCTCGGTCAGTGATAAGGGGCGACTCAGATGAGTGTTATCGATACCACCAGTGGCGTGAGCCTCAAGGATGTCCTGGCCAACTCTTCGGTCAAGGCCAATAAATCCAGCAGCGATGGCCTGGCTGCCGCAACCGGCAGCGCCACGGGCAAGAAAGCGTTGGGCAAAGACGCGTTCCTGCAGTTGCTGGTGACCCAGCTGAAAAACCAGAACCCGTTGGAGCCGCAGGACAACGGCGCGTTCGTCGCGCAGTTGGCGCAGTTCAGCAGCCTGGAAGGTATCACCACGCTGAACGATACCGTCAGCGGCATTGCCGGCAACTACAACTCCTCGCAAGCGCTGCAAGCGTCTTCGCTGGTGGGGCGTTCGGTGGTTGCCCAGACCGATACCGCAGTGGTCGATACCTCCAAGAGTTTCAACGGTACGGCGGTCGTACCGGCTTCGACGAATCCGGTGACGATCAAGATCACGGATACCGATGGCAAAGTCGTTCGCACCATCGATCTTGGCAGCCAGCAGGCCGGCAACGCCGGTTTCATCTGGGACGGCAAGAACGATGCGGGCGAAGTGGCCAAGGCTGGCACTTACAAGTTTGCAGCTACCGCGACTTACGACAGCAAGGCGACCTCGCTGGTGACTTACCTGCCGGCAACCGTCAACAGCGTGACCATCAGCCAGACCGGCGGTGAGTTGATGCTGAACCTGGCAGGCCTGGGCAGTGTTGCCCTGTCCAAAGTACAGACCATTGGTATATAGAGCCGACTAACACGGCACAAAGGAGTGGAATATGTCTTTCAATATCGGCCTTAGCGGTCTCTATGCAGCCAACAAACAACTGGACGTAACCGGCAACAACATCGCCAACGTCGCGACCACCGGTTTCAAATCGTCCCGTGCAGAATTCGAAGACGTGTACTCGGCCACGCGCCTGGGTACCGGCAGCAAGACCGTCGGCAACGGCGTGCGTCTGGCCAACGTTTCCCAGCAGTTCGGCCAGGGCGACGTGAACAACACCGGCAACGTGTTGGACATGGGTATCCAGGGCAACGGTTTCTTCGTCATGAGCGACAACGGCTCGCTGAGTTACACCCGTGCCGGTGCGTTCAAGACTGACGCCCAGAACTACGTGGTCGACAACAACGGCCGCCGCTTGCAGGGTTTTGGCGTAGACGCCAACGGCAAGATCATCAACGGCGTGCTGACCGACCTGAAAATCGACACCTCGAGCCTGGCGCCGCACGCGACCACTCGTGTCGACCAGACGATGAACCTGAACTCCTCGGACCCACTGCCAACAGTGACCCCGTTCAACGTCAAAGACACCAACAGCTACAACAAGACCATTTCCACCCCTGTGTACGACACGCAGGGTAACCAGCACACGATGGATCAGTTTTACGTTAAAAATGCGGCGTCCAACTCCTGGACTGTTTACACCTACATGGACGGCCGTAGCCCAACCAACCCGCTGACTGAGCCACCGGTGCCGATCCAGGCTGATATCACCTTCAATCCAGATGGCACCATCAAGACGCTGACGGGCGGTGCTGGCTGGACGCAAACCGGTACCACCCTGACCATGACAGGCTGGAAGCCGGGCGTGATGGTTAACGCCAACACCAACCCGCCGACCTGGGCCCTGAACGGTTCGGACGCAGCCGCGGCCGGTATCGCGTTCGACATGACCAAAACCACTTCTTACGCTTCGCCAACCGCACGTACTGCGCAGTATCAGGACGGTTACGCGACCGGCCAGATTTCCAGCCTGACCATCGACGAAAGCGGTGTCATGACCGCCAACTTCACCAACCAGCAAACCAAGGCCATCGGCCAGGTAGCCATTGCCAGTTTCGCCAACGAACAAGGCCTGCAGCCAATCGGTGGTACTGCCTGGAAAGAAACCTTCGCTTCAGGCGTGCCTGGCATCGATGCACCGAAAACCGGTACGCTGGGTTCGGTTGTATCCAACTCCCTGGAAGAGTCCAACGTCAACCTGACCAACGAACTGGTTGACTTGATCAAGGCGCAGAGCAACTACCAGGCGAACGCCAAGACCATCTCCACCCAGAGCACCATCATGCAGACCATCATTCAGATGACTTGATGCCTGATTGCGCTGCATAAAGACCCCCTCGAAAGAGGGGTTTTTTATGGACGGGATTTGTCTCAGGTGCTGACATTTTGGTTGTCTGTATTGGCCTCATCGCGAGCAAGCTCGCTCCCACAGGGGACCGAGTTGGCCCGGAGGAATGCGATCAACTGTGGGAGCGGGCTTGCCCACGATTGGGTGGCACAGTCGACGCTTTACTTGAGCCAAAAGAAAACCCCCGATCAATCCAGAGGAGTGATCGGGGGTTTTCGAGTAGCGTCTTGCGACGCCTACCGGCTCAGCTTATTGGCAAGCTTCGCAATCCGGCTCGTCGATGGCGCAAGCCTTTGGCACTGGAGCAGGGCCGGCAGGTGCTGCCAGGACCGAATCTTCACCGTGGTTGCCGCCGCTGGAAACAGCGTTCAGCTTGCCGGTGTTGATGGTCGACTTCTCGGTGCTGGTCGCAGCCAGGGCACGGAGGTAGTAAGTGGTTTTCAGACCACGGTACCAGGCCATGCGGTAGGTCACGTCCAGCTTCTTGCCCGAAGCGCCAGCGATGTACAGGTTCAGCGATTGAGCCTGGTCGATCCACTTCTGACGACGGCTTGCCGCGTCAACGATCCACTTGGTGTCCACTTCGAATGCAGTCGCGTAGAGCTCTTTGAGTTCTTGCGGGATGCGCTCGATTTGCTGCACCGAACCGTCGTAGTACTTCAGGTCGTTGATCATGACCGAGTCCCACAGACCGCGAGCCTTCAGGTCGCGAACCAGGTACGGGTTGATCACGGTGAATTCGCCCGACAGGTTCGATTTCACGTAGAGGTTCTGGTAGGTCGGTTCGATCGACTGCGATACGCCAGTGATGTTGGCGATGGTCGCGGTCGGTGCGATGGCCATGATGTTGGAGTTACGAATGCCTTTCTGTACACGGGCGCGAACCGGTGCCCAGTCCAGGGATTCGTTCAGGTCAACGTCGATGTACTTCTGGCCACGCTGTTCGATCAGGATCTGTTGCGAATCCAGCGGCAGGATGCCTTTGGACCACAGCGAACCCTGGAATGTCTCGTAGGCGCCGCGCTCGTCAGCCAGGTCGCAGGAAGCCTGGATCGCGTAGTAGCTGACCGCTTCCATCGACTTGTCGGCGAACTCGACGGCAGCGTCGGAACCGTAAGGAATGTGCTGCAGGTACAGCGCATCCTGGAAGCCCATGATGCCCAGGCCGACCGGACGGTGCTTGAAGTTGGAGTTCTTCGCTTGTGGCACCGAGTAGTAGTTGATGTCGATCACGTTATCGAGCATGCGAACGGCGGTGTTCACGGTGCGTTCCAGCTTGGCGGTGTCCAGCTTGCCGTTGACGATGTGGTTCGGCAGGTTGATCGAGCCCAGGTTGCAAACGGCGATTTCGTCCTTGTTGGTGTTCAAGGTGATCTCGGTGCACAGGTTCGAGCTGTGAACCACGCCCACGTGCTGCTGCGGGCTACGCAGGTTGCACGGGTCTTTGAAGGTCAACCATGGGTGGCCGGTTTCAAACAGCATGGACAGCATTTTGCGCCACAGGTCTTTGGCCTGGATGGTCTTGAACAGTTTGACCTTGCCTGGGTATTCGGTCAGGGCTTCGTAGTACTCGTAACGCTCTTCGAAGGCTTTACCGGTCAGGTCGTGCAGGTCCGGTACTTCGGATGGCGAGAACAGGGTCCACTTGCCGTCATCGAAGACACGCTTCATGAACAGGTCAGGGATCCAGTTGGCGGTGTTCATGTCGTGGGTACGACGACGGTCATCACCGGTGTTCTTGCGCAGCTCGATGAACTCTTCGATGTCCATGTGCCAGGTTTCCAGGTAGGCACAGACAGCGCCTTTGCGCTTGCCACCCTGGTTAACGGCGACGGCGGTGTCGTTCACGACTTTCAGGAACGGAACAACGCCCTGGGACTTGCCGTTGGTGCCCTTGATGTACGAACCCAGTGCACGAACCGGAGTCCAGTCGTTGCCCAGGCCGCCGGCGAATTTCGACAACATGGCGTTGTCGTGGATCGCGTGGTAAATGCCCGACAGGTCATCCGGCACGGTGGTCAGGTAGCAGCTGGACAGCTGTGGACGCAGGGTACCGGCGTTGAACAGGGTCGGGGTCGACGACATGTAGTCGAAGGACGACAGCAGGTTGTAGAACTCGATCGCACGGTCTTCTTTGTGCTTCTCTTCGATCGCCAGGCCCATGGCCACGCGCATGAAGAAGATCTGCGGCAGTTCGAAGCGGATACCGTCCTTGTGGATGAAGTAACGGTCGTACAGGGTTTGCAGGCCCAGGTACGTGAACTGCTGATCGCGCTCGTGGTTGATGGCCTTGCCGAGTTTTTCCAGGTCGAAGGACGCGAGGACCGGGTTCAGCAATTCGTATTCGATACCCTTGGCGATGTAGGCAGGCAGGGCCTTGGCGTACAGGTCGACCATCTCGTGGTGGGTCGCGCTTTCGGCAACGTTGAGGAAGCTCAGGCCTTCGGCACGCAGGGTGTCCATCAGCAGGCGGGCGGTTACGAACGAGTAGTTCGGCTCACGCTCGACCAGGGTACGGGCGGTCATCACCAGGGCGGTGTTGACGTCGGTCAGGGCCACGCCGTCGTACAGGTTTTTCAGGGTTTCGCGCTGGATCAGGTCGCCGTCGACTTCTTCCAGGCCTTCGCACGCTTCGGTGACGATGGTGTTCAGGCGACCCATGTCCAGAGGGGCCAGGCTGCCATCGGCGCGGGTGATGCGGATCGACGGGTGAGCGTTGACGGCTTCTTCGGCCGGGGCGTGGGCGGCGCGTTGTTTCGAGCGACCGTCGCGGTAGATCACGTAGTCGCGGGCTACTTTCTGCTCGCCGGCACGCATCAGGGCCAGTTCAACCTGGTCCTGGATTTCTTCGATGTGGATGGTGCCGCCCGATGGCATGCGACGCTTGAAGGTCGCGGTGACTTGTTCGGTCAGGCGGGCCACGGTGTCATGGATTCGCGACGAGGCGGCAGCGGTGCCGCCTTCAACTGCGAGAAACGCTTTGGTGATGGCGACGGTGATCTTGTCATCGGTGTAAGGAACGACAGTGCCGTTACGCTTGATCACACGCAATTGACCCGGCGCGGTGGCGGACAGATCCGAAGTCGAATCAGCGGCCTGCGGCAAGGTACCCTGCGGGTTCTCGCGAGTTGTGTCGGTTTGCATGGGGGGTTGTCTCCACATTCTCTATGTTTGTTTGGGCACCATTACGGCGCCCACCGTTCTGTCCTGAAGCACTACAACCGACGTGGTGTCGGGCATAACAACTTCGGGACAGTAGGAAAAAGGCTAATGATGCCGCTTCCTTGCCGAAGTCTTTGGCCGCGAGCCTGGGCTCGAAGCCGGATTCCTTTCAAGGGTGCCAGTTATGACTGCAACACCCGTACCGTTTCGGCTGTTCTGGCCTGAAAAAACGGTGCCATCCGCACGTGCGGTTTGGTCTTGTAAAATCGTGCTTGGTTCAACCATAAACAGGCAATAAAGCGCTTGAGTTTCTGGTCTGAAATGTGGTTGGGCTTTTAAGCTAAAACCCTACATGTAGGGGTTTTTTGGCGCCGGGGTACAAGATAGTGCGTTTTTGGAGGTGTTGCAACGTACTGCCTGTGGATAAACCTGTGTGTAAATTGTGCGTGAAAGGTGGAACGAGCGTGTAGGCCGCGACCTAGCTGGATCGAGCCGTTTTTCATCGTTTTTCAACGATCGAAAACAGCCGTTTGGATTTTTAAGGGCGCGAACCCTATCACAAAAAACCGGGTTGTCCGAACGCATTTGCCGGCTTGTGTTCTCGGCGGGCGGCGTTTATACAATCGGCCAGTGTATAAGCATTCTTATCCTCCCCAATCATTACAAAAAGACGGGCGGATCCTTCCTTATTAGTGTTGTTGGCAAGCAGAGGTCACCGTGGAGCAAGAAGCCTGGCAGGTATTGATTGTGGAGGACGACCGGCGTCTGGCCGAACTGACCCGCGACTACCTGGAAGCCAATGGCCTGCGCGTCTCGATCGAGGGCAATGGTGCGCTGGCGGCGGCACGCATCATCAAGGAGAAACCGGACCTGGTGATCCTCGACCTGATGCTGCCCGGCGAAGACGGCCTGAGCATCTGCCGCAAAGTCCGCGACAAGTATGACGGGCCGATCCTGATGCTCACCGCCCGCACCGACGACACCGATCAGATCCTCGGTCTGGACCTCGGTGCCGACGACTACGTGTGCAAGCCGGTTCGTCCGCGTCTGTTGCTGGCGCGCATCCAGGCGCTGTTGCGCCGCAGTGAAGGCCCCGAAGCCTCCCCGGAAAAACAACGGCGCCTGCAGTTCGGCCCGCTGGTGGTGGACAACGCGTTGCGTGAAGCCTGGTTGCATGACAACGGCATCGAACTGACCAGCGCCGAGTTCGACCTGCTCTGGTTGTTGGTGGCCAACGCCGGGCGGATCCTGTCTCGCGAAGAGATTTTCACCGCGCTGCGCGGTATCGGCTATGACGGCCAGGACCGTTCCATCGATGTGCGGATCTCGCGCATCCGCCCGAAAATCGGCGATGACCCGGAACACCCGCGGCTGATCAAAACCATCCGCAGCAAGGGCTATCTGTTTGTGCCTGAAGCCTGTGTAGATCCGTCGCTGTGAATTCGATCTTCCTGCGCATTTATGGTGGCATGTGTGCGGCGCTGGTCCTGGTCGCCGTGCTGGGCGTGCTGGCGTTGCACTTGCTCAACGAAGTGCGCAGCGAGCAATACCGCGAGCGCCTGGCCCACGGTACGTTTTCGCTGATGGCCGACAACCTCAAGCCGATGAACGAAACCGAGCGCCACCGCGCCTTGCTGGTGTGGGAACGCTTGCTCGGCATTCCGTTGGCGCTGACCACATTTGCCCAGACCGACCTCGACCTCACTCAGCGCACCCGCGTGCTGCGCGGGCAGGCGCTGGTGGAACAGACCGGCCCGCATGCGGCGAAGGTCTACCGACTGGTCAACGACAAGGAACAGTTGGTGCTCACCGGCGAGGTTCAGCAGATCAGCGAGCAACTGGCCCGGGCCACTATTTATTTGCTGGTCGATGAACTGGTGCGCTACCCGGTGGCTGAACAGCCCGAACGGCTGGCGCTGTTGAAAGAAGACAAAGGGTTTGGGTTTGACCTGCGCCTGGTCAAGGTCGAGCAGGCGGACATGGACGAGGACCAGAGCCGTCGTGTGTCCGAGGGTGACACCGTGATGGCGCTGGGCAAGGGCGGCGACTCGATCCGCGTGTTTGCCGGCATGGTCGGTACACCGTGGGTGCTGGAGATTGGCCCGCTGTACCAGATGAATCCTTATCCGCCCGAATGGCTGGTGTTGATCGCCGCCCTCGGTTTGAGCCTGATTGGCCTGATCGTTTACTTGTTGGTGCGGCAACTGGAGCGCCGATTGCGCGGGCTGGAAGCGGCCGCCACGCGCATCGCCAAGGGTAGCCTGGAAACCCGCGTACCGGCGCGCGGTGCCGACTCGGTGGGGCGACTGGCCGCCGCCTTCAACGGCATGGCCGAGCACTTGCAGCAATTGCTGGCGATCCAGCGTGAACTGGTGCGCGCCGTGTCCCACGAGTTGCGCACACCGGTGGCGCGCCTGCGTTTCGGCCTGGAGATGATCGGTTCGGCCACCACGCCACAGCAGCTGGAAAAATACTGCGAGGGCATGGATCACGACATCGAGGACCTCGACAAACTGGTCGACGAGATGCTGACCTACGCGCGGCTGGAGCAGGGCTCGCCGGCGCTGAATTTCCAGCGGATCGATCTGGATGCGTTGGTCAATCAAGTGATCGAAGAACTGGCGCCGTTACGCGCCGAGGTCACGGTGCAGCGCGGCTTGTGTTTGTCGGCCGCCGATTGCGACGACGCCTGGGTCGAGGCCGAACCGCGTTACTTGCATCGGGCCCTTCAGAACCTGGTCAGCAACGCCATGCGTCACGCCCACTCACGGGTGACCGTCAGTTATCAGGTGGGGCAGCAGCGTTGTCGGGTGGACGTCGAGGATGACGGGCCGGGGGTGCCGGAGTTGGCCTGGGAGCGAATTTTCACGCCGTTCCTGCGTCTTGATGACAGCCGTACCCGCGCCTCGGGCGGGCATGGATTGGGGTTGTCGATCGTGCGGCGGATTATCCATTGGCATGACGGGCGGGCGTTGATCAGCCAGAGTAAAAGCCTGGGTGGGGCGTGTTTCAGCCTGAGTTGGCCGCGCAATCAGGAGAAGCGTTGAGAGTTGTGGTGATAGTCAGGCCGCCATCGCGAGCAAGCTCGGCTCCTACAGGTGATCTTTGGTGTGTCAGAGATCCAATGTGGGAGCCGAGCTTGCTCGCGATGAGGCCAGTACAAACCCTGCAATTCTTCAGGCCTTGATACTGACCAGGCTCAACAACTGCCCATCCATCACCCCGAACTGCGCCTCAAGCTCCGTGCCATTGCGCCACTCGGCGGACAGGTCCGTCAGCATCCGCAACCGCACCTCACCGGCCTCGGTCCACTCCAGCACCTCGGCATGTTCAAAATAAAAGCGCTGCTGGACAATCGGGTACAGCGCCTTGAACAGACTTTCTTTTACCGAAAACGTCAGCGTCACCAGCAGTGCGAGGTCATCGCGACAACCGGCTGCCATGCGCTGCAACTCCGGCGGCGTGAGAATTTCCCCTGCCAGACGTTCGGCCCGGTCTGGGTTGAGCAGGTTTTCCAGGTCCATCCCCAAGCCGCGCCAATCAGTTTTTTTCGCGACGATGGCGGCCGCCCGGCCAGTGCTGTGGGTGATCGAGCCGGCGATGTGCACCGGCCAAACCGGCGCCCGGTCTTCGCCGATGGCCGGGCTGACACTCAGGCCTTCCAATTGTTGCAACGCCGCCCGGGCGCAGACTCGCCCAGCCAGAAATTCCGCCTGACGCTTGGCGACCGAACGCTGAATGCTCGCGGGCGGCTCAATGGCGCTGCGCTGGAAATCATCGCTGGCCAGTTGCGAACTATCAAAGCGGGTGCTCAGCAGCACCGTATTGGGCAGCACAAACGGCAGCGGCCAACGGGCGTCGAGCGGGGTGCAGCAAACGGGGAGGGCGGGGACGGAGTTCATGTCGGCATTTTGCCGGGTTGCCTTCTGGCTGGGTAGTAGCAAGATCGTTCCTACGCTCTGCGTGGGAATGCATCCAGTGACGCTCTGCGTCACATTCGCGAGGGACGCGCAGCATCCCGGGCTGCATTCCCACGGGGACCGTGGGAACGATCGCTGCGCTAACCAAATATCTTTTTGAAAAACGCCTGCATATCCGCCCAGGACTGTTCATCCGCCGCCTTGCTGTAGCCGATGTCCGGCCCGCCATGATCGCCGTGGCTCAGACGATCCGCATCAGGATTACTGAACCCATGCTTGGCGCCCTCAAGTCTGACGAACGTGTAGTCGGCGCCGGCCTTGTCCATTTCAGCCTTGAACGCGGCCACGTTATCCGGCGTGACCATGCTGTCCATCGCCCCATGCTCGACCAGGATTTTTGCCTTCACATTGCCCGGCGTCGCCGGTGACTGGGTGGCCAGCGCACCGTGGAAACTCACCACGCCCGCCAGTGGCACGCCCCGGCGAGCCGCATTGAGCACCACGCCGCCACCGAAGCAGTAGCCGATGGCGGCGATTTTATCCGGATTGGTCTGTGGCTGTTTCTTCAGCAAATCGAGCCCGGCCTGGAAGCGCGCGCTGGACGCGGCACTGTCTTTCAACGCGGCTTGCATGAAGGCCATGGCGTCCTTTGGATGTTCGGTGTTCTTGCCATCGCCATACATGTCGATGGCCAGAGCGCTGTAACCCAGGCCGGCCAGATCACGGGCGCGGCGCTTGGTGTAGTCGTTGAGCCCCCACCATTCGTGCACCACCACCACGCCTGGACGCGGGCCTTTGATGGCGTCGTCGTAGGCGTAGTAGCCAATCAGTTTTGTACCGTCGGCACTTTGGTAGGGAATCTCTTGAGTCTTGATGGCGGCTTGGCTGAACCCGCTCAAGGCCAGTAATACGAGGGCGAGGAAAACGCGCATGGTCGAATCTCCTGCAAAAAGTCAGCAAAACAGCTGGGTGGATTTGATTCAGCTCAGGTTCAGTGTGCGTTCAGGGGGAGTTCAGGGCGGGGTGGGTAACCTTGCCCCGTACCCAAAAAGCAAATAGCGCATGAGGAAACTCCCCAATGACTACTTTCAAAAAACTGCTTCTGGCCTTCGCCGTGATGGGCGCCAGTACCGCGGCTATGGCGACCGACGATAATTTCGCCAGCCTTACTCTTGGACAGACCAGCGACAAAGTCAAAAAATCCCACGCCCTGAACGACAACCTCAACCATCCGAACGCCGACGGCGTGATCGGCAAGGACACCACTTATGGTGTGCGTCTGGGCAAGCAAAACAGCGAGGGCCGCTACTACGCCACTTACGACAACGTGTCGGGCTCGCACAATGGCATTAAACTGCGCCAGGAAAACCTGCTGGGCAGCTACGATCTGTTCTACCCGGTGGGCGGCAGCACCAAATTGTTTGGCGGTGCCACGGCCGGTTTGACCAAGATGACGCAGGAGTCACCAGGCTTCAGCCGCGACAGTGACATCGGTTACGCGATTGGCGGCCAGGTCGGTGTGTTGCAACAGGTTTCGCAAAACACCTCGGTTGAACTGGGTTACCGTTACCTGCGCAGCAACGCCAGCACCGAGATGAGCGAGCGCGGCGGCAGCAAACAGGGTTCGCTGGACCTGACCAGCAGCGCCCAGACTTACCTGTCGGCAAACTACGCTTTCTGAACAGGTTGTGGGCATGTGCCAATGCCTTCAGATAAGCGAACCCCCTGTGGGAGCGGGCTTGCCCGCGATAGCGGCGGCACATTCACTATTGATGTGTCAGCCAGATCGCTATCGCGGGCAAGCCCGCTCCCACAGGTTCTGCGGCCTGACTGAAAACTGTGCTGTTGGAGATAACGATTTGCCTGGGAGAGCGTTATGAAACTGTTGGTCGTCGAAGATGAAGCGCTGTTGCGCCATCACCTGCAAACCCGCCTGACGGAAAGTGGCCATGTGGTCGAGTCCGTGGCCAATGGCGAAGAGGCGCTGTACCAGACCGGGCAGTTCAACCATGACCTGGCGGTGATCGACCTCGGCCTGCCAGGCATGAGCGGGCTCGATTTGATCCGCCAACTGCGCGCACGGGGCAAGACCTTTCCGATCCTGATCCTGACCGCGCGCGGCAACTGGCAGGACAAGGTCGAAGGCCTCGCCGCCGGGGCTGATGACTATGTGGTCAAGCCGTTCCAGTTCGAAGAACTCGACGCCCGGTTGAATGCCTTGTTGCGCCGCTCCAGCGGTTTCACCCAGTCGACCATCGTTGCCGGGCCACTGCTGCTGGACCTCAATCGCAAACAAGCCTCTCTTGATGATCAGCCGCTGGCGCTGACCGCGTATGAGTACCGGATCCTCGAGTACCTCATGCGTCATCACCAACAAGTGGTGGCCAAGGACCGCTTGATGGAACAGCTCTACCCGGATGACGACGAGCGCGATCCGAACGTGATCGAAGTGCTGGTCGGCCGTCTGCGCCGTAAACTCGAAGGCCCGGCCGGCTTCAAACCGATCGACACCGTGCGTGGCCTCGGCTACCTCTTCAATGAGCGCTGCACTTGATCCGTTCCCTTCGCGTCCGGTTGATGCTCGCCGCCACCCTGTTGGCGGTGTTGTTCATGCTGGCATTGCTGCCGGCGATGCAGGGCGCGTTCAGTCTGGCGTTGCAAGATTCCATCGAGCAACGTCTGGCGTCGGACGTCAACACGCTGATTTCCGCCGCACGGGTGGAAAACAACACCCTGCAAATGCCGGAGCAGTTGCCGGATGAGCGCTTCAACCTGACGGACAGCCGTTTGCTCGGCTACATCTTTGACCGCGATGCTCACCTGGTCTGGCGTTCGAAGGGCACCGGGCAGGAGATGATCAACTACAAACCGCGTTACGACGGACGTGGTAATGAGTTCGCGCGTATCCGCGAGGCCAGTGGCCAAGAGTTCTTCGTCTATGACGTCGAAGTCAAACTGCTCAGCGGCAAAAGCGCTGCGTTCAGCATCGTCGCCCTGCAACCGGTGAGCGAATACGAAACCACCGTCGAAGGTCTGCGCGAAAACCTTTACCTCGGTTTCGGCGCGGCGTTGTTGGTGCTGCTGGCGTTGCTGTGGATCGGCCTGACTTGGGGCTTGCAGGCGTTGCGCCGGCTCAGTCAGGAACTCGACGAAATCGAAAGCGGCGCCCGTGAAAGCCTCAGCGAACAGCACCCGCGTGAACTGTTGCGCCTGACCGGCTCCCTCAACCGCTTGCTGCACAGCGAGCGCGAACAGCGCAGCCGCTACCGCGACTCCCTCGACGACCTGGCCCACAGCCTGAAAACCCCGTTGACCGTGCTGCAAGGCGTCAGCGAAGACATGGCCCAGCGCCCGGAAAACCGCGAACAGGCCAGGGTTCTGCAAACCCAGATTGAGCGCATGAGCCAACAAATCAGCTATCAACTGCAACGCGCCAGCCTGCGCAAAAGCGGTCTGGTGCGCCATCAGGTGCGCCTGCAACCGGTGCTCAAAAGCCTGTGCGACACACTGGACAAGGTCTATCGCGACAAGCGCGTGCGGGTCGCTTTCGATCTGCCAGACCCATGTGATGTGCCGATCGAGCAAGGCGCCTTGCTGGAAATGATGGGCAACCTGTTGGAAAACGCGTATCGGCTGTGTCTGGGTGAAGTGCGCATCAGCGTGCGTGAAACCCTGAGCGGCGTTGAGTTGTGCGTCGAAGACGACGGCCCGGGTGTGCCGATGGATCAGCGCGCACGGATTCTCGAACGCGGCGAGCGGCTGGACCGTCAGCACCCTGGGCAGGGGATCGGGCTGGCGGTGGTCAAGGACATTATCGAAAGCTACAGCGCGAAGCTGACGCTGGGGGATTCGCCAATGGGCGGTGCGGCGTTCCGGATTCATTTTCCGGTGGTTTAGTGGTTGGCATTGCGGGCCCCATCGCGGGCAAGCCCGCTCCCACAGGTATCTTTGGTGAGCTCGCTATCTGTGAGCGATGAAGTTAATTGTGGGAGCGGGCTTGCCCGCGATGAGGCCCGAGCATCAAACACAAAACTGACAGATGCTCTGTAATAAACGGAGCTGTTTAAAAGACACCTCCAGACACTCTCTCAGGCTACACATCCTTGCGCCGCTGCCTACGACTACGCCAGAATCCGCCGGCTTGTGCGTCTAGGGCGTGGGTTCTATCGTTTGCGGGTCGCTGACGAATCAGCGATCGGGTTTAGCGATCCGATCCCCTACACAGACGCAAAGCTGCAGTTCGCGTAATGGCGGCTGTGCGTGGGAGACCTTCGAGGTCTACCCGGGGTTTCTGTGTCCCGGATCGCTAACCTGCGTACAGCCGCCACCTTTACTTGTTTAGCGATAGGTCGTGGCGGCTCAACCAACCACGGAGCTTCACATGTTCAAGATCACGCCCAACCCGCCCGAAACCGACGACGTTTCCCCCTACGAAACCCCCGACTCCAAAAAACTCAACAAAGCCGCCGACCGCGCCCTCGATTACTACCTCAAACCGGTCATTCCCAAAGACACCCCGCGCAAACCCAGCACCATCTACTTCGTCGGGGTCGACACCCATGATGAAACCCTGCTGGTCAGCGCCTGTGAAACCATGGCGTCGGCGAGTGTGATGCTCAATGAATTTGCGGGGCAGGTAGAGGGAACCCAGCGCAACACGGTGCTGGGGATTGCTCAGGTTGTGATGCTTGGGGAGTTGGCGGTGAACCGGATGCTGGATAACCTCGATCCACAAGGCTAGCCAGAAAAAGCAAAATCAAAAGATCGCAGCCTTCGGCAGCTCACAGGCGATTGCATTCCAAATGGGGAGTTGCCGCAGGCTGCGATCCTTTGATCTTCATGTTCGACTACCGTCCGTCGGAGACAGCCGCTGACCTGTTAGTTCTTACAGTAGTCAGCAAGGAGGCTTGGGTGTCTGATCCTTTTTGTCCAGGTGCATTGCACGCCTGTCCAGCAAGGAGCAAGTCCGATGACAAGCGATCAGCCAAACGCAGAGATTCTCATCAATTACCCACTGAAATTTTCCGGAGCTACCGCCGGCGTGATCGTCACTCCGCCACCGCCTGCCGATGTGCCGGTCGAGGGGCTGCCGCAGGCCAGTTTCAAAGTGGTCACACGGCGCGATGGCAGCCGGGAAGGGGCGGTGCTGGCAGTGGTTGATCCACCGCAGGGAGGCCTCTATCTCAATATTGCCCTTTATATGCAGGGCCCAGGCGATTCGCAGCCACAACTGCTCGAGCGTAAACCGGTGGCGCCGGCCGAGCAGAATGATGGGGTGTATTTCGACGTGTACCAGTCATTGTTCACTGACGGGGTGCACGTCTTTACTTATGAGGTGGAGCGCTCCAGTGGCAACAGCGGTCCCTCCACGGAGTCGTGGGCTCTCTACCATCGCGACCTGCCCGGCGAAAACGGAGTGCCAGGTAGCGGGGATCACCCCTACCTTTTCATTAGCTTGCCGGCGGAGTTGGGCGACCCGCCGCAGATCGGCAAAGACGAAGTGGACAACGGTGTCGTGTGCACGTTGTTCTACCCGTTCCTGAGGGCTTATGACCGGATTACCCTGGAACTCAATCGCGAACGGTTCTACTTCAACGTGCAACCCGGGGTTGACGATCAGCCTTACGAAATAATCATTACCCGAGCCATGTTCGAACAGGCCGGCAGCAATCCCAGGTTTGCAATTTCTTACACGGTGGTCGATCAGGTGAACAACCCGACGGACAAGCGGCGGTGGTCGCGGACGATTGAGGCGAATGTCGATACAGAGCGTGTCTTTCTGACGGCGCCGGATCTGAGTGAAGACCCTGATGACTCTGCGGATGATCCTGGCACCATCGATCTGGGCAAAGTGAAAGACTTTCTCTACGTACAGGTTCACGTGTTCAAGCCACTCTGGGCAGAAGGCGACGTGGTCAGGGTCAATTACACTTGTACGCCGCAAACCGGGCCTGCGGTGACGCACAGTGCCGAGGAGTCCGTCGGGCGATTGCCTTTCACGCACAAACTGAAGGTGCCTGTGGACAAGGTTCTGCTCGACAGCCGGGTGTCGGCGTTTTATGAGCAGGTCCGTGGGAGCGATGTGCTTGCCACCTCGTTTACCGCAACGGCTCAAGTGTTTGGCAGGGCGACAGGGCCGGTGGGAAACATCAATCTGGGGCTTACGCAAAGAGCCAATGGCATCAGCCCGGACGGGTTACGCGTTTATGTCGGGCACGTCGGGGCGATATCAGTGATCGACACCACGACCAATCGACGGACGGACACTATTGTCACCCCCAACACAAACTTTTTTATGGGCTTCGTCTTTACCCCCGATGGAACCAAAATGTACGGAGCTGCCTATGGGACGAATGAAATTCTGGTCATTGATACCGGATCGAACAGGTTGATCAAACGCATCGCGGCTGGAGGGCCTCCGCACTCGATTGTCATGACCCCGGATGGGAGGCGGGTCATTTTTCATTACGTCAGCTCTGTCAACGGGGCAGTCAGGGTGATCGATACGGGGTTGGACCAAATCATCAGTACCTTTCCTACCGGGAGCGACACCAGCGGTGGTGCAATCAGCCCGGATGGACAGCGTTTCTACTACCTCGAATACAAAAATCGGAATCTGGTTGCCATGGATCCAGCCACTGGCCGTCGGCTGAGTGCCAGTGCCATGCCGAACTACCGGGGACAGGTTTACGTGAGCCCGGATGGCCTGCGGCTTTATCTTCCTTCGTACAATGACACCTCCTTCGCTTTACTTGAGGTGGAGGCCAGCACCCTGAAATTGGTTCGTACCTTCAACCACCCCTACCCAGCTGATCAATACACGGCGGCACTCAATCCCGAGGGTTCACGGTTATATCTGTGCGGTTGGGGACTGCGCAACAATCTGATATTGGATACGGCTTCGGGAGCAATCATTCACGCCTTTCCATCTGGGGTTGCTCCTTGGGGAGTATCTTGCACACGTGATGGCAAGCGTCTGTATGTCTGTAATGCGGGAAGCAATTTCGTGACGGTGGTAGCCGCTGATTGAAGGTGCTTATTGCATTGGACAAAAGCCAAGGTACAGGGGCATTGAGCTTGGCACTCACTGCTCCTGCGCGCGATAGGCGCCGGGTGTCAGCCCCGTCCACTTCTTGAACGCCCGGTGAAACGCCGACGGTTCTGAAAACCCCAACTGTTCAGCAATCTGCTGCAACGATAAATCCGCGCGCCCCAAGTGATAAATCGCAATGTCGCGCCTTAGCTGGTCCTTCAATTCCTGAAAACTCGTGCCTTCCTCACGCAAGTGCCGGCGCAACGTCTGCGGGCTGATGTGCATATGCGCGGCCACGGCGTCGAGGTCCGGCCAGCGTGCGCTGTCGCGGCTGAGCAAGCGGCGCAACTGGCTGCTCAGGCTGTCGCCGTCATCCGGGCGCGAGAGCAGGTCGGCGGGGGAGTGTTCGAGGAAATGTTTGAGCGTCCGTTCGTCCTGCAACAGCGGCATGTTCAGGTAGCGACTGTGAAACAGCAGGCTGCTCTGGGTCGCAGAAAATTCGAGTGGGCAAGAGAACAACAAGTCGTATTCCGCGCCGTGCTCGGGCCTCGGGTAACTGAAGGTCGCCTGCTCCAGGCGAATGCGTTGGCCGATCATCCAGCTGCCCAGCCGATGCCAGACCAACAGTTGGCTTTCGGTGAGAAAATGGTCCGGGTCCTGGAGCTTCGAATCATCGAGGCACAGGCGGATCAGGTCGCCTTCATGGGTCAGGCTCAGACGCGGACTGCCGGGGAATAAGCTATAAAACAATAAGCCGCGATGCAGCGCTTTTTCCAGATTGCGGCAGTGGATCACCGCATGGCACATCATCGCGAAGCTCCCGGTTTTGCTCGGAGCGGGCCCGAATCCCAGGTATTCGTCGTCCAGGGCCTGCCACAAACCCTGGATCAATCGGGTGAATTGTTCAGGCGCAAGTCGCGCACGTGGCTCGTCCAGCAACTCGAGGCTGATGCCCAGTTGCTGTAACAGGTCTGAACAGTCGACACCCAGCCGGCGCGCGCCACCGAGGGCGGCGCGGGCGAAATGACTGGCGATGGTGCGTTCGCGCATAAGCAGGCAAGTCCGTCCATTGAGCGACGGATGGTAGCCGTGGTGGCTGGCAACGGACAAGGCGGATATCCGCCAAATTGTAGGACGAGGTTTGGCCGATGGGCGGAAACCCGCCACATTGTGCGAGCCGATGGATGACCACGACAAACCTGCAACCCTTGATGTCAAAAGGCTTGCCGGTGATTTTGTGAAGGTGGCACGGGCCTTGCGATACAACGAGCAGAAGCTTGCCTTCGCGCAGCTCGAAAACAAATCCCTCCAGAAGCAGGAGGGTTCGCAATTCAGGTGTCGTGGACAACAGATGGATGTTGTCACCGGGCACTCTTGAGGAACTTTGCAATGACGACTCGTCAGCCACTGTACAAATCCCTGTATTTCCAGGTGATCGTTGCAATTGTTATCGGTATCGCGCTCGGTCACTTCTACCCACAAGTTGGTGTGGCGGTTAAACCACTGGGTGACGGGTTCATCAAACTGATCAAAATGATCATCGCCCCGATCATCTTCTGCACCGTCGTCAGCGGTATTGCGGGCATGCAGAACATGAAGTCGGTCGGCAAGACCGGCGGTTACGCGCTGCTCTACTTCGAAATCGTTTCGACCATCGCTTTGCTGGTCGGTCTGCTGGTGGTCAACATAGTCCAGCCGGGCAACGGCATGCACATCGACGTGGCCACGCTGGATGCTTCCAAAGTCGCTCAATACGTCGCCGCGGGTGCGGATCAAAGCGTCGTCGGCTTCCTGTTGAATGTGATCCCGTCGACCATCGTCGGCGCGTTCGCCACGGGCGATATCCTGCAAGTGCTGATGTTCTCGGTGATCTTTGGTTTCGCCCTGCATCGCCTGGGTGCCTACGGCAAGCCGATCCTGGACTTCATCGATCGCTTCGCCCACGTGATGTTCAACATCATCAACATGATCATGAAGCTCGCGCCAATCGGTGCCTTCGGTGCCATGGCGTTCACCATCGGTGCCTACGGTGTGGGTTCGCTGGTGCAACTGGGTCAGTTGATGGCGTGCTTCTACATCACTTGCGTGCTGTTCATCCTGGTTGTGCTGGGCGGTATCGCTCGCGCTCACGGTTTCAGCGTGCTGAAAGTGATTCGCTACATTCGTGAAGAACTGCTGATTGTGCTGGGTACTTCCTCGTCGGAATCGGTACTGCCACGCATGCTGATCAAGATGGAACGTCTGGGCGCGAAGAAGTCGGTAGTGGGTCTGGTGATCCCGACCGGTTACTCGTTCAACCTCGACGGTACGGCGATCTACCTGACCATGGCGGCCGTGTTCATCGCTCAAGCGACCGACACCCACATGGACATCACCCATCAGATCACCTTGCTGGTGGTGTTGCTGCTGTCCTCCAAAGGCGCTGCTGGCGTAACCGGCAGTGGCTTCATTGTGTTGGCGGCGACCTTGTCCGCTGTTGGCCACCTGCCGGTTGCCGGCCTGGCGCTGATCCTCGGTATCGACCGCTTCATGTCTGAAGCCCGCGCCCTGACCAACCTGGTGGGTAACGCTGTGGCCACCCTGGTCGTGGCCAAGTGGGTTAAAGAACTGGACACCGACGTGATGAACGCTGAACTGGCGTCTGGCGGTCGCGGTATCGCTGATACCCGTCCTGAAGATGACCTGGGCGTGGCCGAAGGCCCTACCCCAAGCAACGTCAAGTAACCCTCGCTGCACTGAAAAACCCGCTTCGGCGGGTTTTTTCTTGCCTGGGATTTGAGCGCAACGGTCACCTTTGCTGACACTTCGGGTGATTGCTGCAATGCCATCGGCTGCCTAGTCTGGAGGCATCGTTCACGGAGATCACTCATGCCCGGTCCATTGGCATCACTCAAGGTTCTGGATTTCTCGACACTGTTGCCGGGGCCGTTTGCCTCGTTGTTGCTGGCGGACATGGGCGCCGAAGTGCTGCGCATCGAATCGCCGACCCGCCTGGATTTGCTGCGGGTACTGCCGCCTCACGATCAGGGTATTTCCGCCAGTCACGCCTACCTCAATCGCAACAAGCGCAGCCTGGCGCTGGACCTCAAGCAGCCCGAGGCGCTGGAGGTGATCAAGCAGTTGCTGGCCGATCACGACATCGTGCTGGAGCAGTTCCGCCCCGGCGTGATGGAGCGCCTGGGGTTGGGGTATGAGGCCTTGAAGGCGATCAATCCCAAACTGATTTATGTGTCGATTACCGGTTATGGCCAGACCGGCCCCTACAAGGACCGCGCCGGCCACGACATCAACTACCTGGCGCTGGCGGGGCTGGCCAGCTACACCGGCCGCGCCGACAGTGGGCCGCTGCCGTTGGGCGCCCAGGTGGCCGATGTCGCCGGTGGTTCGCTGCATGGGGTGATCGGTCTGCTGGCGGCCGTCATCGCCCGGCAGCAGACCGGGCAAGGCCAGCATCTGGATGTGAGCATGACGGACTGCGCGTTCAGTCTGAACGCGATGGCGGGCGCCGGGTATCTGGCCTGCGGCGTGGAGCCGGGGAGGGAAGACCAGGTGCTCAATGGCGGCAGTTTCTACGACTATTACCGTTCGCGGGACGGGCGCTGGTTGTCGGTGGGCAGTCTGGAACCGGTGTTTATGCAGCAACTGTGTACGGCGCTGGGGCGGCCGGAACTGGCGGCGCAGGGGTTGTCAGCGAAACCGGCGCAGCAACAGGCGTTGAAGAACGAGTTGAAGGTTGAATTCGAGAAGCATGACTTTGCTCAACTGTGCGAGCTGTTTGCCGGGGTGGATGCGTGTGTGGAACCGGTGTTGAGCATGAGCGAAGCAGTTCTGCATCCGCAGTTGCAGGCTCGGGCTTTGGTGACTGAAGTGCCGCGCGGGGACGGGACGAGTCAGGCGCAGATGGCGTGCCCGTTGAAGTTTTCGCAAGGGTTGCCAGCGCCTCGGTACATTGGCGCGACGCTGGGGCAGCATACCGATCAGGTGTTGGGGGAGTTGGGGTTCAGTGCGCAGCGGATCGAAGAACTGCGTCGTGCCAAGGTCATTGCATAGATCGTTCCCATGCTCCGCGTGGGAATGCTTCCCGTGACGCTCTGCGTCACAGTGGACGCAGAGCGTCCATGGCGGCATTCCCACGCAGAGCATGGGAACGATCATCCAACTACTCGACCCGCATCTCCCCACTGAACACCAAGGTGCTGCGGCAGCGCCGACACAAATACCGCCGCCCCTGCCGCACCAGGCCATGGCGTTGGGCCGAGAACGGAAAGTCGCTGTCCGCGCACGGGCATTTGTAGATGTAGCGCGTCACGCTGCGGCGTTTGACATCGTAGGTGTGGCAGCGATTGGGCGGCAGTTCGTACACGCCGCGCATGATCAATTGCCACTCTTCACCATGGGGCGCAATGCGGTCGCCAAACAGTTGATGAGCGATCAGGTGCGCGACCTCATGGGCCACGGTTTGCTTGAGAAAGTCTTCGGTGTTTTCCCGATACAGTTGCGGGTTGAAGCGCAGCAAGTTCTCGTGCAAATGCGCGACACCGGCTTTTTGACCGCGCAGCTTGAGGCTCACCACGGGGCGTTTGAAAGTTCGTTTGAAAAAGGATTCGGCGAGTTGGTAACAGTCTTCGACGCGGGTATTGAGTTGCTCGGGCATGCTTGATGGATCTCCAGAGACGTCGAGTATGCCGCAACCCTGTTGGCTTGCGAATCGCCGAGGCGCCGAATGGTCGCCGCCCCGCCTGCCCTGGACATTAGAAGGCCGCCTTGCGGCGGCCTGTATTGGCAGATCTGGTTATTTTGGGTGCAGAGTTTTTAATTCGTATAGACCGGCCCCACGCCGAGTCCCCAGACAATGACTGTGAACGCCATGATGGCTACGAGCACCACCAGGCCTACCGCAAGCACCGAACTTGAAAAAAGAAAGCCCTCGTCTGTTGGAATGTTCATGAAAGTGGGTAGCCCCACATACAACAGGTACACCGTGTAGCAGATGGCAGCCGTCCCGACGACCATCCCCAACCACATGTGTGGGTACAGCGCCGCCAGACCGCCAACGAACAGCGGGGTCGCGGTGTAGGTTGCAAACGCAACGCAACGGGCCAGGCTCGGGTTGGCGTCATAGGTGCGAGCCATCCAGTGGATGAACGCGCCCATCACTGCAACACCACCGAGCATCGCCACGTACGACATGATCGTCATCCATAGCGCGCTTTCTTGCGTCAACATCACCGGTGCACGGCTGCCAATCACCCAGCCGACCTGCGTGGTGCCGATAAACGCCGACACGGCGGGGATCGCCGCCAGAATCAGCGTGTGGGTCAGGTACATGTGGCTGATACTTTCCTCTTGGTCGCCACGGATTTCTTTCCATTCCTGGTCGGGGTGGGTGAAGAGCCCCACTACGTGATGGATCATGCCAGTCACTCCTCTTGTTTTTACCGTCGCCCCCCAGTGGAGCGCCTACCGGCCAAAGTGGCCACGTAAGTAAAGGTCTGGATTTAAATGCGACCTTATGTCGCAGTATAGAAAGGACTTAACCGCACAGGTGATAGGGGCTTAGAGCAAATCGCGCTGTAAAGATCTCTGTTAATCGCCGACGGGTCTGTGCACGCAGATCCCTACAGGAGACGGTGGGCACTTCGCCCCTGATGTGTTTTTGCGTAAAATGCCGGCCTTTCGTCACACCTCACGGATTTCGCGTCATGGGCACTCTTACGGTCAACCAGAACAAACTGCAAAAGCGCCTTCGCCGCCAGGCCGGCGAGGCTGTTGCCGATTTCAACATGATTGAAGACGGCGACAAGGTCATGGTCTGCCTGTCTGGTGGCAAGGACAGCTACACCCTGCTCGATGTGCTGATGCACTTGCAGAAGGTCGCACCGATCAAGTTCGAGATCGTGGCCGTGAACATGGACCAGAAGCAGCCAGGTTTCCCGGAGCACGTGCTGCCGGCCTACCTCAAAGAGCTGGGCATCGAGTACCACATCGTCGAGAAAGACACCTACTCGGTGGTCAAGGAGTTGATCCCGGAAGGCAAGACCACCTGCTCGCTGTGCTCGCGCCTGCGTCGCGGTACGCTCTACACGTTTGCCGATGAAATCGGCGCGACCAAAATGGCCCTCGGTCATCACCGTGACGACATCGTCGAGACGTTCTTCCTGAACATGTTCTTCAACGGCTCGCTCAAGGCCATGCCGCCCAAACTGCGCGCCGACGATGGCCGCAACGTGGTGATCCGCCCGCTGGCCTACTGCAACGAAAAAGACATCCAGGCTTATTCGGACTTCAAGCAATTCCCGATCATCCCGTGCAACCTCTGCGGTTCTCAGGAAAACCTGCAACGTCAGGTGGTCAAGGACATGCTGCAAGACTGGGAGCGCAAGACCCCGGGCCGCACCGAAAGCATTTTCCGCAGCCTGCAAAACGTAATCCCGTCGCAACTGGCGGACCGCAACCTGTTCGACTTCACCAGCCTCAAGATCGATGAGACGGCGGCTTCGCGCTTCGTCAATGTGGTGAACCTCTGACAGTTGCAATAGCTCTGACACACGGCGCTTGCGGGCGCCGTTTTCATTTCATTCTTTAGGAGAGGGCATGCGCGACTACAAGTGGCTGCACGAATACTGTCTGAACCGTTTCGGCTCGGCAGCTGAACTGGAAGCCCATCTGCCCGTTCCGAAAACCCCGGCACAGTTACGCAAGATCAGCGACGACCGTTACCTCTCGACCATGGCGCTGCGTGTGTTTCGCGCCGGGCTCAAGCACAGTCTGGTGGACGCCAAGTGGCCGGCCTTCGAAGAAGTGTTCTTCAAGTTCGACCCGGAAAAAGTCGTGCTGATGAGCGCCGAACACCTCGAACGCTTGATGCAGGACGCGCGGATCATCCGCCATTTGGGCAAGCTCAAGAGTGTGCCGCGCAATGCGCAGTTCATTCTGGACGTGGCGCAGGAGCACGGCAGCTTCGGCGCGTTGCTCGCCGATTGGCCCGTGACCGATATCGTCGGGTTGTGGACGACCCTGAAAAAGCGCGGCCACCAATTGGGCGGGCTGTCGGCGCCACGCTTCTTGCGCATGGTCGGCAAGGACACGTTTGTGCCGAGCTACGATGTGGTCGCAGCGTTGAATGCACAGAAAATCGTCGACAAGGTGCCGACCAGTTTGCGCGACCTGGCGACAGTGCAGGGCGTGTTTAACCAGTGGCATGAAGAAAGTGGCGGCCGGCCGATGAGCCAGATTTCAATGATGCTGGCTTACACAGTGAATCATTGACACCGAGTTGAACCCATCGCGGGCAAGCCCGCTCCCACACGGACCGCGTAAACCCTGTGGGAGCGGGCTTGCCCGCGATGGCGTCAGGTCAGGCGACGGAAATCTCACCTTCGCCCGCAAGCTTGCGATTGAGCTGAAACCGCCACCGCACATACAGCAACGCCGAACAGAACACTGCCAGGCTCGCGCCCATTTCCAGTAATCCGAACAGCTGCCGGTTGGGGTCATACGCCGCCAATGCGCCTTTGATGAAATACAGGTTCACCACAAAACACATCCACGAATGCCCGCGCGGGCTACCGATCAGCATCCCAGGTGCCAACAGCAGCAGCGGCACCAATTCGATCAGCAGAATTACCCACGGCCGTGCGCCATGCAGATCGGCAAACACCAGATAGTAGGCGCACAACAGCCCGACCAGACCGAAAAAGCACAGCAAGCTGACGGCGCGCATTGCCCGAACCCGCGGTTCAAGCCATTCGATGGAGGGCAGAATCTTCGGCTTCTTGGCCACGTCAGTTCCCCAGCTTTTGCGCAGTCTTCGCCAAGCGCAGGCCCAAGGCCCGGCACAGCGCGACTTCGTGTTCGTTCAAACCACTTTTGCCATCGGCCCCGGCGTGATGGCTGGCGCCGTAGGGCGTGCCGCCACCACGGGTTTCCAGCAAGGCCGACTCGCTGTAAGGCAGGCCGGTGATCAGCATGCCGTGGTGCAGCAGTGGCAACATCATCGACAGCAGAGTGGTTTCCTGGCCGCCGTGCAGGCTGGCTGTGGAGGTGAACACGCCAGCCGGTTTGCCCACCAGCGCACCGGTCAGCCACAGGTTGCTGGTGCCGTCGAGAAAGTACTTGAGCGGTGCCGCCATGTTGCCGAAACGGGTCGGGCTGCCCATGGCCAGGCCCGCGCAGTTCTTCAGGTCGTCGAGGCTGGCGTACAGCGCGCCTTCGTCCGGGATGTCTGGCGACACGGCTTCGCATTCAGTGGAAATCGCCGGCACGGTGCGCAGGCGCGCTTCCATTCCGGACTGCTCGACGCCACGGGCAATCTGGCGGGCCATTTCATTGGTCGAGCCGCTGCGGCTGTAATACAGAACCAGAATGTACGGTGCACTCACGGTAGCAACTCCAGCACGTTCTCCGGCGGCCGGCCGATGATGGCTTTGTCGCCGACTTCGAGAATCGGTCGCTCCATGAGTTTCGGATGAGCCGCGATGGCCGCGATCACTTGTGCTTCGCTCAGGCTGGCGTCAGCGAGGTTCAGGGTCTTGTATTCGTCTTCGCCCGTGCGCAGCAATTGCCGGGCACTGATGCCCAGCTTGCCCAGCAGACTCTGGATTTGTGCGGCGTCCAGCGGGGTTTCCAGGTAACGGACCACGGTCGGCGTCAGGCCACGAGCTTCGAGCAATTCGAGCGCACCGCGGGATTTCGAGCAGCGCGGGTTGTGATAAAGCGTCAGATCGGTCATGTGCGGGTCGCTTCTTGCGTAAGGTGGCGGCTATTCTAACTGGGCAGCGCGTAATCCAGAACCTTGCGAGGCGATGGGTCGCAGGCGCATTCAATTTTGAACAAGGATCACGACATGACAAGGCGACTGGCAGCGGCATTGGCGATTTTCGGGGCGTTGATGCTGGGGGGCTGCGGCAATGACTATGGTATTGACCAGGACGGTCACAAGGTTGCTGCCAATCGCCTGGATGGCAAATGGCTGGTGCTTAATTACTGGGCTGAATGGTGTGGCCCTTGCCGCACCGAGATTCCGCAGTTGAACGCCTTGGCCGATCAATTGAAGGACAAGAAGATCGGCGTGTTCGGGGTCAATTTCGACAACGTGCAGGGTGAAGAGCTGAAGAGCGCCAGCGAGAAACTGGGCATCAAGTTCACGGTACTGGCTTCAGACCCGGCCGATCTTTTTGAATTGCCGCGCAGTGAAGCCTTGCCGGTGACGTACATCATCGATAACAAAGGCAAGGTGCGTGAACAACTGATGGGCGAGCAGACCGCGGCGGGGGTGATGGCCAAGCTGGAGGCGTTGCAGGCGAAGAACTAGCCGTAACGCGATTTGTAGCAGCTGGCGCAGCCTGCGTCCGGCTGCGCAGCAGTCGTAAACCCTGAAAATGCAGTCGTTCTGTATGACCGCATAGCCTGATTTCACGGCAGCTTCGCAGCCAGACGCAGGCTGCGCCAGCTGCTACAGGGAGCTGCGTCGTCTTCAATCCTCACCTTGATAGTTCCCACGCAGAGCATGGGAGCGATCATCAGCGGGGGATCAACCCTCTTCGAGCCACAAACGCAGCGGCTTTCCTTCCGCCGGCCAGAAGCGCATCTGGTCGATCGGTGAAATATCCCAGCGTTGCACACCTTCCAGCGCCTCCAGGAAGCGCTTTTCCTGCTCCATGAGCGCGGGTGCGCAGAGTTTGCGGGTGCTGCCGATTTTGCCGAAGGTCAGATTGTCGCCATCCAGGGTATACGGCGCGAACCAATGGTTGCAGCCGCCATTGCCATAGGCCCGACCGTCGTCACCCAGGGTAATGGTCAGGTGGCTGTAGTCGATCAACGGACGATCGCCGATCCATTCCAGAATGTAGCTACGATTTTGTTGCAGTTGCACCGGCTCGGCGGCGCAGCCCAGCAGGCTGGCACCGACCATAGTGGTCAGGGCGAGGCGTTTCATCACACAGGCTCCTGGCATTTCGGGCACAGGTGTTTGTCGCTAACGGTGGCCCAGCCCAATTCGGCAATCCGCGCGGTGGCAGCGGGCTTTTCAGCCTTGTTGCCGAGCTTGGCGTCGACCGCGAACTCGAAGCTCAGTGCCTTGGCGCAACTGTCGCAATTGACTTCCCACGTGTGGATCCCCAACTCGCCGAACACCGGACCACTGCTCACCGCGACCCATTGGCCCGGCGGGTTGATCAAGTGACGAACAGTTTCGACGGTCAGGCGCATGGACAAGTCCTTGCTGCCTTTAAGGGTGACTACCAGCACATCGCCAATCCGGATCGAGCCGCCGTTGCCGGTGACTTGATAACGCCCCGGCACCAGGGCGCGGCATTCGGTAAGGGTGTGTTGCGGGCTCATCAGGGTGTAGCGGAAATCGTGTTCGACCATGGGTCCTCCAAATATGCGCGGTATGCTATCACGGGCCTGCACGCAGCATGGCGCGGGTAGATGACCTTCGATCAGGTTCAAATGACTTGCCGACTCATGGCACACTGCCGCTTTTGCATCTCTAAGGAACGGACATGGCGTTAATCGAATGTTATGAGTGCAAGCAGAGCATCAGCTCCACGGCGCCTGCTTGCATTCATTGCGGTGCACCCGCGGCAACGGTGCAAGCGGCCACTTCGACGGCAACGCCTGTGCAGGCGCCTCTTTCGTTCGGGCGTTTACCGACGGACGAGAAAGTGGCCCGGGTGACCCCGGCCGCGTTCGGGCGTAAGCGCAAAACCGCGGTCGAAGCCGACGTTCAGTCGCCGGCATCCGCACCGACACCGGCACTCGATGGGACACGTCCGGTAGAGCTGTGGCTGAAACTGATGATTTTCTTTCTGCCGCCGTTTTTTGTCTGGTTCCTGCTGCGCCGCGGGCATTCCCTCGGGCAGCGCCTGCTGGGTTTCGGCTGGCTGGCGTTGATGATCCTGTTGTCGAAGGCCTGACCCGGTCAGCCCTCGACCCGATTCTGCGGCGCACCGGCAGCCCAGGTTGCGATGTTCTGCAGGGTCGTCGCGGCAATCGCGCCCAGGGCTTCACGGGTCAGGAAGGCCTGGTGCGCGGTGATGATCACGTTCGGAAAGGTCAGCAGCCGCGCCAGCACATCATCCTGCAACGGGAGGTCCGAGCGATCCTCGAAAAACAGCTGCGCCTCTTCTTCATACACATCCAGCCCCAGATAGCCCAATTGGCCGTCCTTTAACGCGTCAATCAGCGCCGGCGTGTCCACCAGGCCACCACGCCCGGTGTTGATCAGCATCGCGCCGGGTTGCATGTGTGCCAGTGACTCGCGATTGATCAGGTGTTTGCTCTGCTCGTTGAGTGGGCAATGCAGGCTGATGATCTGCGACTCGGCCAGCAGCTGCGGCAAACTCAGATAACGCGCGCCCAGGGCTTCGACTTGCGGGTTGGGGTAGGGGTCATAGGCCAGCAACTGGCAGCCGAAACCATTCATGATCTTGGCGAACGTCGCGCCGATCTGCCCGGTGCCGACCACGCCGACGGTCTTGCCCACCAGATCGAAGCCGGTCAGCCCGTGCAGGCTGAAGTCGCCTTCGCGGGTGCGGTTGTAGGCTCGGTGCAAGCGGCGGTTGAGTGCCAGGATCAGCGCCACTGCGTGTTCGGCCACGGCGTGTGGGGAGTAGGCCGGGACACGCACGATCGTAAGGCCCAGGCGTTTGGCCGCAGGCAGATCGACATGGTTGTAACCGGCCGAACGCAGGGCGATCAGGCGCGTACCGCCCGCGGCAAGACGTTCAAGCACCGGGGCGCTGAGGTCGTCATTGATGAAGGCGCAGACCACCTCGTGCGCGTCTGCCAGCGCCACGGTATCCAGGCTCAGCCGCGCTGATTGAAAGTGCAGCTCGATTCCGGCGGGCAGGTCGGCGCCCAGAAAGCTGTCACGGTCGTAAGTCTGGCTGCTGAAAAGTATCGTGCGCATGTAATCCTCCATTTAACTCATGCTGTAGGTAGCAGCTGGCGAAGCCTGCGTCCGGCGGCGCAGCCGTCGTAAATCCGGCAAACGCGGTTTCCCTGAAAGAGCGCAGTGCCTGATTTTACGACGGCTGCGCCGCCGGACGCAGCCTTCGGCAGCTGCTACACGGGCCAGCTTAGCGCCGATGGTGATCGGCGCCATTGCGCTGTGTCAGGCATTGATCCGGGCGTGAGCGGCCAAGCGATTGATCGCTCGTTCGAGCTCCTCCAGTGCGCCGGGCGCTTTCGGGTCCTGTTGCTTGAGCAGTGTTTCACTGCGCTGGCAGGCGGCGCGCAGTTGCGGGACGCCACAGTAACGGGTGGCCCCGTGCAGGCGATGGACACGCTCGATCAATGCCGTCTGGTCGTTGCTGTCCCGGGCAATGCGAATGGCCTCGCGGTCGGCTTCAAGCGAGGCCAGCAACATCGCAAGCATGTCCGCCGCCAGATCCGCCTTACCCGCCGCCAGGCGCAAACCTTCTTCGGGGTCGAGTACCTGCAAGTCATGTGCGCTGCCGTGGCTGTCGCTGGAACGTTCCGGCCCGTGGTTGCGCAATGCCAGGCCTGTCCACTTCAGCACCACTTGCGCCAGTTGCCGCTCGCTGATGGGCTTGGTCAGGTAATCGTCCATGCCGCTTTGCAGCAGCGCACGTTTTTCATTGGCCATGGCGTGAGCGGTGAGGGCCACGATCGGCAGCGGTGTGCAATGCCGTTCACTTTCCCACTGACGAATCGCTTCGGTGCTTTGGCGCCCGTCCATGCCGGGCATTTGCACGTCCATCAACACCAGGTCGAAGGTTTCGGTCTGCACGGACTTGACCGCCGCGTAACCGCTGTCCACGGCCAATACCTTGGCGCCCATGTCTTCGAGCAGGGTTTGCACCAACAGCAGGTTGGCCGGGTTGTCGTCGACGCACAGCACCTTCGGCGCACGACTCGACACCGGTTCGCCGGGTTCGCTGCGCTGCTGGCGCGGGTTGACCAGATCGGACAAGGCACGACGCAGTTTGCGGGTGCAGGCCGGTTTGGCCTGAAGCTGACTGTGCGGGTTCGGCACCGAGAGATGGAACAGCGTCTGCTCGGTGGTCGGGCACAGCACCAGGACTTTGCAGCCCAGGTGTTCGAGGTCCCAGATGTGCTGGTTCAGTCGCTCCGGTGGCATGTCGTTGCTGGTGATGCCAAGTACCGCCAGGTCGATGGCCTGATCGGTCTGGTGCGCGCCGGTCACGCCATTGGCCAGGCTTTCCAGGGTGTTGAACGGCGTTACGCTCAGGCCGCAGTCTTCCAGTTGGTGCTGCAACGCCTGCCGGGCCAGTTCATGGTTTTCCAGCACGGCCACCCGACGCCCGAGCAGGGGCGCGGCAGGCAGGTCTTCGGCGTCATCGCGAGTCTTGGGCAGGCTCAGGCTGATCCAGAATTCCGAACCTTCACCCGGTGTGCTGTCGACGCCAATTTCGCCACCCATCTGTTCGATCAGTCGCTTGGAAATTACCAACCCCAGGCCCGTGCCGCCGGGTTGCCGGGACAACGAGTTATCGGCCTGGCTGAAGGCCTGGAACAGTGCGCGCACATCCTGGTTCGACAGGCCGATGCCGGTGTCCTGAATGCTGATGCGCAGTTGCACGCTGTCTTCATGCTCTTCTTCAAGCATGGCGCGGGCCACGATGGTGCCTTCGCGGGTGAACTTGATCGCGTTGCTCACCAGGTTAGTGAGGATCTGTTTGAGTCGCAGCGGATCGCCGACCAGCGACAGCGGCGTGTCGCGATACACCAGGCTCACCAGTTCCAGCTGTTTGGCATGGGCCGCCGGGGCGAGAATGGTCAGGGTGTCCTGGAGCAGGTCGCGCAGGTTGAACGGAATATTGTCGAGCACCAGTTTGCCGGCCTCGATTTTCGAGAAGTCGAGGATTTCGTTGATGATCCCCAACAGGCTGTCGGCGGATTTTTCGATGGTGCCCAGGTAGTCGAGCTGGCGCGGCGTCAGTTCGCTTTTTTGCAGCAAGTGCGTGAAGCCGAGAATGCCGTTGAGCGGCGTGCGGATTTCATGGCTCATGTTGGCCAGGAACTCGGATTTGATCCGGCTTGCTTCCAGGGCTTCCTTGCGCGCCAGGTCCAGCTCGATGTTCTGGATCTCGATGGTTTCCAGATTCTGGCGCACGTCTTCGGTGGCCTGGTCGACGCTGTGCTGCAATTCTTCCTGAGCGTTTTGCAATGTGCCGGCCATGCGGTTGATGCCGGAGGCCAGTTCATCCAGTTCCTGGCTGCCGAGCGGCGGCAGGCGGGTTTCCAGATGCCCGTCCTTGAGTTGCGCCACCGCCAGTTTGATCTGGCTGATCGGCCGGTTGATGGTCCGGCCCATCCGAAGGGCCAGCAGCGCCGCGCCGGCCAGGCCTGCGGCAATCATCAGCAGGCTGGCGAACAGGCTGCGGTAGCCGCG
Organism: Pseudomonas sp. C9; assembly: GCF_002000165.1. Classification (NCBI taxonomy): domain Bacteria; kingdom Pseudomonadati; phylum Pseudomonadota; class Gammaproteobacteria; order Pseudomonadales; family Pseudomonadaceae; genus Pseudomonas; species Pseudomonas sp. C9. Next base: position 4,154,373 of record NZ_MPAK01000001.1, read on the forward strand.
TAACAACATGCCGTTGTGGGATAACTCGATTTCGACCCAGCCCAGCAGGCGGTCGGCTTCTTCGGGGATCAAATCGCCGGCCAGGTTGCGGTGTTTGCCGAACACCGGCAGCAAGTAGCGCGTCGCATCATTGCCGCTGCGGCGCAGCATCTGCGAACCGGTGCCCAACGGTGCGCTGTTGAGCATGGTCGGGCCGGCATGGGCGAGCGACGTGCGGTCAGGGGCGAGGAACGTCACTGCGCGCACGTCCGCGGTTTCCAGCGCCTGGGTGGCAATGCGCTCCAGCAGTTCACTGTCCTTGTGACTCATGGCCGGAGCCACCAGGGGCGCCAGTTGTTCGGCAATCATTTCGCCGCGCTGCAACAGTTGGGTTTGCAGGTCGGATTGCTGCATCCAGGTGAAATAGCCGCCCAGGACCAATGCCATCAGAGTGGTTGGCAACAGGGTCAGCAACAGCACGCGGCCTTTAATTCCCAGTTTCGTGAGCACGCATCTCTCCTGCATCCAGCGATTGATTGACCTGCGTGTACGTCCGGTACGCGCCACCCGGGCAGTGTAGCGATTTGCAGGCAGGCAATCTTCGTAAAATTGATGTCGTCATTCGTCGGCTGGCGGGCGGCTTTTGCCTCAAAGGCAAACCTTGGGTTGCCCATCGATGGGCAATCTTGAATAATCATCAACTGAGAATTATTTGCAGATACTCATGACTCCCATCTCTATCGGCCACCCCCGAATCCTTTCCATCGAAGACGACCTGGTGCTCGGGGCGTATGTGCATGAGCATTTGGGCCGTTGCGGCTTTCAGGTGACCTGGTGCCAGAACGGCCAGGAAGGTCTGGCCATCGCGCGTCAGCAGGCCTTCGATGTGGTGTTGATGGATATTCTGTTGCCGGGCCTCGACGGGCTCAATGTATTGACGCAGTTACGCCAGAGCCACTCCACGCCTGTGGTGCTGATGTCCGCGCTGGGCGCCGAAGAGGATCGTATCAGCGGTTTTCGCCTGGGCGCCGATGATTACTTGCCGAAACCCTTCAGCATGGCCGAATTGCGTGTGCGCATCGAAGCGATCCTGCGCCGGGTGGCGCTCGACCGTCGACCGCCACCGGTGCCGTCAGCGGTTGAAAGCGAGACGGGCGGCCTGCGTTTTGACGATGAGCTGTGCGAAGTTTTTCATGGCAAACACGCCGCCGGCCTCACCCGCAGCGAGTATCGATTGCTGGAAACGCTTAACCGCAGCGGTGATGAAGTACTGAGCAAAGCCTTCCTTTATCAACACGTACTGCAACGCGGCTACGCGGCCCATGACCGCAGTCTCGACATGCACGTCAGCCAGATTCGCCGCAAGCTCAAAGGTATCGGCTACACCGCGCGCGAAGTGCGAACGGTGTGGGGCAAAGGCTACGTATTGAGTGCGGCCGATGAAGTGGTCTGACCTGCCGGGGCGGCACTCACTGTTCTGGAAACTGGCGTGTTTGCTGGTGGCGTTCTGTTTGCTGATGATCTGGCTGAGCTGGTCGTGGGGCCGGTACATGGAGCAGCGCAACCAGTTTCTGTCCGATGAGGCCCGACGCACCCTGGCGGGTTATGCCGTCGAGGCTGAACAGGCGTGGCGCCAGGGGCAAAGTGACGGCGTCGATCGTTGGCTGCAGGGGATGCAGGAACGCGAAAAGGGCTGGGTTGGCGTCATTGGCGGTGATTTGCAGACATTGAGCAATCAGCCACTGACGGGCAAGGAAATCGAGCGTCTGACCTTTCTGCGTGGCCTCGATTGGCCTATTCACAAGCAAGGCCGACCTTGGCTGCGCATACCGTTTCCCAGTGATCCAAGCGTCGGCAATCTGGTGATCGAACTGCCCCAGCGGTTCTTGCCCGGGCGTTACAGGACCTTCTGGCGCGTGATTACCAACGGGGTGATTCCAGGGCTGTTTACCTTGCTGCTGTGTGTCGGCCTGTATCGACTGCTGGTGGTGCCGTTGAACAGTCTGCGTGAACAGGCCAACGCCTGGCGCGCCGACCAGTTGAATGTGCGCTTGTCGAGCAGCACCACCAATCGTTCGGATGAACTCGGTGAGCTGGGCAGGGCCTTCGATCACATGTCCGAGCGCCTGCAAAGCACGGTGGCCCTGCAGCAACAATTGTTGCGCGACCTCTCCCACGAACTGCGCACGCCGCTGAGCCGCTTGCGGGTGGCCAGCGAAAGCGAGCAGGAGCTGACAGCGTTGCGTGAGCGCATTGGCCGGGAAGTCGATGGCATGCAGCGTCTGGTGGAAGACACGTTGCAACTGGCCTGGCTCGACACCGAGCGATCACCGCTGCCCGATGAGGCGATCCAGATTCAGGCTCTGTGGGAAATGCTCACGGAAAACGCCTGCTACGAAAGCGGTTGGCCGGTCAGTCAATTGCGCTGCACGGTGGACTCGACCTGCTGGGTTCGCGGCAACCTCAACACCCTGGCGCAGGCACTTGAAAACATCCTGCGCAACGCTATTCGTCATTCGTCCGAGGGCGGCGTTGTAAGTCTCGGTGGGCAGCGCGATGGCGATTTCTGGCATGTGTGGCTGGAAGATCAGGGCGGTGGGGTGGCCGAGGCGGATCTTGAACGGATCTTTTCGCCGTTTACTCGGCTAGACGGTTCGCGACCGGGGGATGGCGGGTTTGGCTTGGGATTGAGCATTGCCAGGAATGCGGTGCAGCGTCAGGGCGGGCAGCTTTGGGCCGAAAACACCGGGGTTGGGTTGCGACTAAATATGCGGTTGGTGGCTGAAATTGATGGTGTGAGTGATGACGCCATCGCGAGCAAGCTCGCTCCTACAGTACAGGTGTGTCGCCCACAAAGGGTGTGATCACCCCGATCCCCATGTAGGAGTGAGCCTGCTCGCGATGAGGCCCTCCCAGCCACCAAGAAGCTGGTTTTTCCGGAGTGTTCCCGTTCTTTTGTACGACCTTTCCTAAAGGGTATTGCCGACACCTACTGCCTGACTTAACGCAATAGACTCGCGTTTTTTCTCGGCCTCAAGGAGTTCGGCATTAATCCATCCAGCGTCCCCGACGACCGCTTCAATGAAGTGCTTGCACTGATTCAAAGTGCCAAACAGCAGGCGATGCAGGCGGTGAACACCCAGCTGATCGAACTGTATTGGTAGGTCGGTGCTTACATCAGTCGCAAGCTCGAAAAAGCCGAATGGGGCGATTCTGTGGTCGGTCAGTTGGCGGGACATCTGGCTCAGACTCAACCTGGGTTGCGCGGATTTACCCGGTCGAATTTGTTCCGCATGCGCCAATTCTATGAGATTTATTGTACGGAGGAGAAAGTCGCACCACTGGTGCGACAATTGTCCTGGTCGCACAACCTGATCATTTTCGGCCAGAGCAAACGCTCGGAAGAGCGGGAGTTTTACGTCCGTCTGTCGGTTCAAGAAAAATGGTCGAAGCGCGAACTGGAGCGTCAGTTCAAAGCAGCACTGTTCGAGCGAAGCGTGACCCAACCAGCAAAAACCTCAGCGATGCTGAGACAAACCCACCCGGCAGCACTTGAGATATTCCGTGACGGCTACATGCTCGAGTTTCTCGACCTGCCCGGTGGCCATGCCGAGACCGATCTGCAAAAAGGGTTACTGGCGCGCCTAAAAGAATTCCTGAGCGAGCTCGGTCGCGACTTCTGCTTTGTCGGTTCCGAGTATCCGCTGTAAGTGGGTGGGTGTGATTTTGCATTGGATCTGCTGTTCTTCCACCGTGGCCTTAATTGTCTTGTAGCCATTGAGCTGAAGGTCGGTCGTTTTAAGCCGGAGTACCTGGGCAAGCTGGACTTCTATCTGGAAGCGCTGGATCGCAATGTACGCAAGCCCCACGAAAATCCGGCCATTGGTGTGTTGCTGTGTGCCAGCAAGGATGACGAAGTGGTGGAGTACGCCCTGAACCGCAGCCTCTCACCAGCATTGATCGCCGAATATCAAGTCCAGCTTCCAGACAAGCAATTGTTGCAGGCCAAGTTGCATGAGTTCTATGCGTTGAATGTCGCGCATGAAGAGCAATGCTGAGGCAGCCGCTTATTCCCATAAGCCATAAGCACCGCACTTTGCGTGATATGGCCTGCGAACGTTTGCCGGTATGATAGGCGCCCCCGCAGTCTGGATTGCGAATACGCCATGACCTTGCAGTACCCAACCATCGCCGATTGCGTCGGCAACACTCCGCTGGTCCGTTTGCAGCGCCTGCCCGGCGTCACCAGCAATACCCTTTTGCTCAAGCTCGAAGGGAATAACCCGGCGGGTTCGGTCAAGGACCGTCCGGCGCTGTCGATGATCACCCGCGCCGAGTTGCGCGGGCAGATCCACGCCGGCGATACGTTGATCGAAGCGACTTCGGGTAACACCGGGATTGCGTTGGCCATGGCCGCCGCGATCAAGGGTTACAAGATGATCCTGATCATGCCGGATAACTCCAGCGCCGAACGTAAAGCCGCGATGACGGCTTATGGCGCCGAACTGATCCTGGTCACCCAGGAAGAAGGTATGGAAGGCGCCCGCGATCTCGCTCAGCGGATGGAAGCCGAAGGCCGTGGCAAGGTGCTGGACCAGTTCGCCAACGGTGACAATCCGCAAGCGCACTACACCACCACCGGCCCGGAAATCTGGCGTCAGACCGAGGGCACCATCACCCATTTCGTCAGTTCGATGGGCACCACCGGCACCATCATGGGTGTCTCGCGCTACTTGAAAGAGCAGAGCGAGAGCGTGCAAATCATCGGCCTGCAACCGATGGAAGGCTCGGCGATCCCGGGCATCCGCCGCTGGCCGCAAGAATACCTGCCGAAGATTTATCAGGCTGATCGCGTAGACCGCATCGTCGACATGGCGCAAAGCGAAGCCGAAGACGTGACCCGTCGTCTGGCCCGCGAAGAAGGCATTTTCTGTGGCGTGTCCTCGGGCGGTGCAGTGGCAGCGATGTTGCGACTGTCCAAAGAAGTTGAAAACGCGGTGATCGTCGCGATCATCTGCGACCGTGGCGACCGTTACTTGTCGACCGGCATTTTCGACGCGCCCAACTGATGGCCAAGCACGAGAGAGGCCTGCGCTTCCAACCCACGGGCGGCAGCAAGGCCCCACAAATCCCGACCGGCAAAAAGCAGCGTTTGACCATCGAGCGCCTGGCCAATGACGGTCGCGGTATCGCATTTTTCGAAGGTCGCACCTGGTTCGTCATCGGCGCATTGGCCGGTGAAGACGTCGAGGCGCGGGTGTTGGGCGCCCACGGCAAAGTGGTCGAGGCACGCACCGAACGCGTGTTCCAGGCCAGTGAACTGCGACGCCCGGCGCCGTGCCCGCATGCCGGTCGTTGCGGCGGTTGCAGCGTGCAACATCTGCCACACAACGAACAATTGGCCCTGAAACAGCGCATGCTCGCCGAGCAGCTGTCGAAGGTCGCCGGTGTCGAACCGCAAGAATGGGCGGCGCCGTTGAGTGGCCCGGAATTCGGTTACCGCCGTCGCGCCCGGGTTGCAGTGCGCTGGGACATGAAGGCGAAAAAGCTCGAGGTAGGTTTCCGCGCGGCGGGCAGTCAGGACATCGTCGCGATTAACGAATGTTCAGTGCTGGTTCAGCCATTACAGCCGATCATGACCCGCTTACCGGAAATGCTGCGTCGCTTGAGCAAGCCTCAGGCGCTGGGGCATGTGGAATTGTTCAGCGGCTCGTCGCTGGCGGTCTTGCTGCGGCACATGGCGCCGTTGTCTGACGCTGACCTGACGATCCTCAAGGATTTCTGCGCGTTCCACGAAGCGCAGTTGTGGCTGCACGGTGACGGCGAGCCGCAACCGGTCGATGCCGATCAGTCGCTGGGTTATCGTCTGGCGTCGTGGGATCTGGATCTGGCGTACCGGCCGGGAGATTTCATCCAGGTCAACGCCGGCGTCAACGAAGCGATGATCGCCCAGGCGCTGGAATGGCTGAAGCCGCAACCGGATGAGCGCGTTCTCGACCTGTTCTGCGGGTTGGGCAATTTTGCATTGCCGCTGGCCAAAGCCGTTCGCGAAGTGGTGGCGGTCGAAGGTGTGCAGACGATGGTCGAGCGTGCTGCCGCGAACGCCGCTAGCAATAATCTGAATAACGCGAAGTTTTTTCAGGCCGATTTATCCCAGCCTTTGGCTGATGCCGAATGGGCCCGCGAAGGCTTTTGTGCGGTACTCTTGGACCCACCGCGTGACGGTGCTTTCGAGGTGGTGCGCAAGCTCAAGACCTTGGGCGCCGAGCGATTGGTGTATGTGTCGTGCAACCCGGCAACGCTGGCGCGCGACACGGTTGAGTTGATCAAGCAGGGCTACCGGTTAAAACGTGCCGGGATTCTCGATATGTTTCCTCAAACGGCACATGTCGAGGCCATGGCGTTATTTGAAGCGAGCTAGGATGGCTCGTCTGGTCCGACTGGCCCGCCCGTGCAGCGCTCGCATGAGCCCCGTGAGCGCAATCGGGCAACGAAGGTCAGCGATTTGACGCATTGAATCTGCGTCGTAGGGAAGGTAAGCAAGATGGTACAGGTGAGAGCACACCAGCCGATCAACACAGACGGCAGTATCAATCTCGAGGCTTGGCTCGATCATGCGGTCAGTGTCGATCCGGCACTGGATCGCGAAGCCTTGAAGGAGGCGTGCGAGTTCGCTCGCATGTCGGAACAACAGGCCAATGCGGCGAAGAATCTCTGGTCCGAAGGGACCTCGAGTTTCCGCACGGGCCTTGAGATCGCCGAGATTCTCGCCGACCTCAAACTCGATCAGGATTCACTGGTCGCCGCGATCTTGTACCGTGGCGTGCGCGAAGGCCAGATCGAGTTGCCTGCCATCAGCCAGCGCTTCGGCCCGGTGGTGGCCAAGTTGATCGATGGCGTGCAGCGCATGGCGGCGATCAGCGACAGCTTGAGCCCGCGCAAATCCCTGGTGCTGGGCACTCAGGGCCAGGTCGAAAACCTGCGCAAAATGCTGGTTGCCATGGTCGATGACGTACGCGTCGCACTGATCAAGCTGGCTGAACGCACCTGCGCGATTCGTGCGGTGAAAACCGCCGACGACGAAAAGCGCAATCGCGTCGCCCGCGAAGTCTTCGACATCTATGCGCCACTCGCGCACCGTCTCGGTATCGGTCACATCAAGTGGGAGCTGGAGGACTTGTCCTTCCGTTACCTTGAGCCTGACCAGTACAAGCAGATCGCCAAGCTGTTGCATGAGCGACGTCTGGATCGCGAACGCTTCATCAGCGACGTGATGACCCAACTCAAAAACGAATTGCAGGCCACCGGCGTCGATGCCGACATCAGCGGCCGGGCCAAACACATCTATTCGATCTGGCGCAAAATGCAGCGCAAGGGTCTGGAGTTCAGCCAGATCTACGACGTGCGCGCCGTTCGCGTGCTGGTGCCGGAAATGCGCGATTGCTACACCGCGCTCGGCATCGTCCACACCTTGTGGCGGCACATCCCGAAAGAATTCGACGACTACATCGCCAACCCGAAAGAGAACGGCTATCGCTCGCTGCACACGGCGGTGATCGGGCCTGAGGGCAAGGTGCTGGAAGTGCAGATCCGCACCCACGCCATGCACGAGGAAGCCGAGCTGGGCGTGTGCGCGCACTGGCGCTACAAGGGCACCGACGTCAAATCCGGTTCGAACCACTACGAAGAGAAAATCTCCTGGCTGCGTCAGGTCCTCGAGTGGCATGAAGAGCTGGGCGATATCGGCGGCCTGGCGGAACAGCTGCGGGTCGATATCGAACCGGACCGGGTCTACATCTTCACCCCCGACGGTCATGCCATCGACTTGCCGAAAGGCTCGACGCCGCTGGACTTCGCCTACCGGGTGCACACCGAGATCGGCCACAACTGCCGTGGCGCGAAGATCAACGGCCGGATCGTGCCGCTCAACTACAGCCTGCAAACCGGTGAACAGGTCGAGATCATCACCAGCAAGCACGGCACGCCGAGCCGCGACTGGCTGAACCCGAACCTGGGCTACATCACCACCTCGCGGGCACGGGCGAAGATTGTCCACTGGTTCAAATTGCAGGCGCGTGACCAGAACGTCGCGGCCGGTAAAACCCTGCTCGAGCGTGAACTCAATCGTCTGGGCTTGCCGGCGGTGGACTTCGAAAAGCTGGCCGACAAGGCCAACATGAAGACCGCCGAGGACATGTTCGCCGCATTGGGCGCCGGTGATTTGCGCCTGGCGCAATTGGTGAACCTGGCGCAGCAACTGGTCGAGCCGGAACGCGGCAACGAACAGCTAGAGTTGATACCGCGCAAAGCCACCGGCTACAAACCGGGCAAGCGTGGGGACATCCAGATCCAGGGTGTCGGCAACCTGATGACGCAAATGGCCGGCTGCTGCCAGCCATTGCCGGGCGATGCCATCGTCGGTTACATCACCCAGGGTCGTGGCGTGAGCATTCACCGTCAAGACTGTGCCTCGGTGCTGCAACTGGGCGGGCGCGAGCCAGAGCGGATCATCCAGGTCAGTTGGGGGCCGGTGCCGGTGCTCACTTACCCGGTGGACATCATCATCCGCGCCTACGACCGCTCCGGGTTGCTGCGTGACGTGTCGCAGGTGCTGCTCAACGAGCGGATCAACGTGCTGGCGGTCAACACCCGCTCGAACAAAGAGGACAACACCGCGTTGATGTCCCTGACCATCGAGATTCCGGGACTGGATGCGCTGGGGCGGTTACTGGGGCGGATTTCCCAGTTGCCGAACATCATCGAAACCCGCCGTAACCGGACGCCGTGAAACCGATCCCTGTAGGAGCCGAGCTTGCTCGCGATGGCGATTTACCTGATGTACCGCTATCGCGAGCAAGCTCGGCTCCTACGGGTTTTGCGATTCAGATGCAGAGAATGATTGATGTATTCACTTGAAGACTTGCTGCACTTGATGAACCGGCTGCGCGACCCGCAGTTCGGTTGCCCGTGGGACATCAAGCAGACCTACGAAACGATCGTCCCGCACACCCTTGAGGAAGCCTACGAAGTCGCTGACGCCATTGAGCGCGGTGACTTCGATCACTTGCAGGGTGAGCTGGGGGATTTGCTGTTCCAGGTGGTTTATTACAGCCAACTGGCGCGCGAAGAAGGGCGCTTTGAATTCGCCGGCGTGGTCGACAGCATTACCCGCAAGCTGATCCGTCGTCACCCTCATGTGTTTCCTACCGGTGATCTGTATGCGCCGGTGGACATCCCGCGACTGAGTGAAGAGCAGGTCAAGCAGCGCTGGGAAGAGATCAAGGCCGAAGAGCGCGCCGAGAAGTCAGCGGCACCGTTGCAATTGTCGTTGCTCGACGATGTACCGGCCGCGCTGCCGGCATTGTCGCGCTCGGCGAAACTGCAGAAGCGCGCCGGGCAGGTCGGTTTCGACTGGCCAGACGCGTTGCCGGTGCTGGACAAGGTCCGCGAAGAGCTCGATGAAGTGCTCGAAGCGATGGCCGACAATGACTCGGCAGCGATTGCCGATGAGGTCGGTGACCTGTTGTTTTCGGTGGTCAATCTGGCGCGTCATCTCAAGGTCGATCCGGAAACCGCACTGCGTGGCGCCAACGGCAAATTTGAAAGACGCTTCCGTTTTATCGAACAGGCATTGCGCGACACCCACCGTCCCATAGAAGATTGCACCCTCGAAGAGTTGGACGCCCTGTGGGGTGAAGCCAAACGTCAGGAAAAGAATTTGACCAGCTGCGGTTGAGCAGTTGCCTAAGTGAGAAACAAGCACCATGAGCATTTCCCTTCGCGACCAGTTACTCAAAGCAGGGCTGGTCAACCAGAAGCAGGCCAAGCAGGTCAGCAAAGACAAGCAGAAACAGCAGCGCCTGGCCCACAAGGGCCAGATCGAACTCGATGATTCCCAGCAGCGTGCAGCGCAGGAAGCCATGGCCGAGAAGGTCAAGCGCGACCAGGAGCTGAACCGCCAGCAACAGGAAAAGGTCGAGGCCAAGGCTCGCGCCGCTCAGGTCAAGCAATTGATCGAAGTCTCGCGTCTGCCAAAGCTGACCACCGAGGACTACTACAACTTCGTCGACGACAAGAAGGTCAAGCGCCTCTGCGTCAATACGCTGATGCGCAACAAGCTCAGCAACGGATCGCTGGCCATCGTGCACCATGCTGGCGGTTACGAAGTGATCCCGCGTGAAGCGGCACTGAAGATTCAGGAGCGCGATCCACAGCGTATCGTGCAGATGAACGTGAAGACTGAAGAAGTGGCGGCCGAGGACGATCCGTACGCGGCCTATCAGATCCCGGATGATCTGATGTGGTAAGCCGTTAAGGGCTTCATCAACGACAAACCCCGCTCATGGCGGGGTTTGTCGTTTTCAATGCTGTAGTTGCTCAGGCGCAGCGGTCAGGCGGATAGCAGCGCTCTTTGCTGTTCCAGTGTTTCGAGTTCCGCTTTGTAGTTATGCGCGTCAGTCTCGGAGTGAAACATCCCCACCAGCATGTCTTGTTGGTGGACATCCCAAATGCGGATACCGGCGGCTACACCCTCATGGGATTTATGTGAATCGTCGCGTTCAGTTACTTTTACAGTCATCTGCTAGCTCCAATCTCAATTACCTGCACCAAGGCATGTGCAGGCCTCTGTTATATGAGTTGTTAGCTTGCTAAGTAAACTGACGGATCTGGAAACAGACTTTTGCAGATTTGAATAAAATCCTGCAGCCCTTTAAGTGCGCGACATTCGGTCGCAGGCCCGTTGGTTTCATGACAAAAGCTTCATGTTCGACGGGCTCTTTGTAGCAGCTGGCGAAGCCTGCGTTCGGCTGCGCAGCAGTCGTGAATCAGGCAATGCGGTGTGCCAGGAAGACTGGATGCTCAGGTTTACGACTGCTGCGCAGCCGAACGCAGGCTTCGCCAGCTGCTACAGGGGATATGTCAGGCACAAAAAAAACGCCCCGAACCAGTCGGGGCGTTTTTCAATACAGCGAAACGGCGGGTATTACTTACCAGCCCAGCGCTTGAGTACCAGCGTGGCGTTGGTGCCACCGAAACCGAAGCTGTTGCTCATCACGGTGTCGATGGTGGCGTTTTCGCGAGTCTTGGTCAGGATTGGCATGTCTGCCACTTCTGGGTCCAGCTCGTCGATGTTGGCGGAGCCTGCCATGAAGTTGCCTTCCATCATCAGCATGCAGTAGATCGCTTCGTGAACGCCGGCGGCGCCCAGGGAGTGACCCGACAGGCTTTTGGTGGAGCTGATGGCCGGAGCCTTGTCGCCGAACAGTTCGCGCACACCTTTCATTTCCATGACGTCGCCGACCGGAGTCGAAGTGCCGTGGGTGTTCAGGTAGTCGATCGGTGCGTCAACGGTGGACATGGCCATCTGCATGCAGCGGATGGCGCCTTCGCCGCTTGGGGCGACCATGTCGTAGCCGTCGGAGGTCGCGCCGTAGCCAACGATTTCCGCGTAGATCTTCGCGCCGCGCGCCAGAGCGTGTTCCAGCTCTTCGACCACGACCATGCCGCCACCGCCAGCAATGACGAAACCGTCACGCTTGGCGTCGTAGGCACGGGAAGCTTTTTCCGGGGTTTCGTTGTACTGGCTGGACAGTGCGCCCATGGCGTCGAACAGGAACGATTGGCTCCAGTGTTCTTCTTCGCCGCCGCCAGCGAATACGATGTCCTGCTTGCCCATCTGGATCTGTTCCATGGCGGTACCGATGCAGTGAGCACTGGTGGCGCAGGCAGAAGCGATGGAGTAGTTCAGGCCCTTGATCTTGAACGGGGTGGCCAGGCAAGCGGAAACGGTGCTGCTCATGGTCCGCGTTACGCGGTATGGGCCAACGCGCTTCACGCCTTTCTCGCGCAGGATGTCCAGCGCTTCCATCTGGTTCAGCGTGGAGGCACCACCGGAACCGGCGATCAGGCCGGTACGCGGGTTGGAAACTTGTTCGTCGCTCAGACCGGAGTCAGCGATGGCGTCTTTCATGGCCAGGTAGGCGTAAGCCGCCGCGTGGCCGACGAAGCGATAGATCTTGCGATCGATCAGCTCTTCGAGGGGAAGGTCAATGGAGCCGGAAACCTGGCTACGCAGACCCATTTCGGCATATTCCGGGTTGAACCGGATGCCAGGGCGGCTTGCACGCAGGTTAGCGGAGACGGTCTCTTTGTCATTGCCCAGGCACGAAACGATGCCCAGACCAGTGATAACGACGCGGCGCATGCGAATAACCCTTAGAAGTTGTCAGTGGAGGTAAACACGCCGACCCGAAGGCCTTCGGCGGTGTAGATTTCGCGACCGTCGACAGTGACCGAACCGTCGGCGATGGCCAGGTTCAGCTTGCCCTTCAGGACGCGCTTGATATGAATGTTATAGGTGACTTTCTTGGCGGTCGGCAGGACCTGGCCGAAGAATTTCACTTCGCCCGAACCCAGCGCACGGCCACGGCCCGGCAGACCTTGCCAGCCCAGGAAGAAACCGACCAGTTGCCACATGGCGTCGAGGCCCAGGCAGCCCGGCATCACCGGATCGCCCTCGAAGTGGCAGGCAAAGAACCACAGGTCCGGATTGATATCCAGCTCGGCGACCAATTCACCTTTGCCGTACTTGCCACCTTCTTCGCTGATCAGGGTGATGCGATCAACCATCAGCATGTTCGGGGCGGGCAGTTGCGCGTTACCTGGGCCGAACAGCTCACCGCGACTGCAGCGCAGCAGGTCTTCCCGGGTAAAGGCGTTTTGTTTGGTCATGCGAGCTCCTCAATAGTCCCATGCGGCAGGTGGGGCAAATCTTCCCGGCCGATCGAAGCGTTCATGCCTCGAACCGGCAGCCTACTCATAGACTATTGCGTTGTGGTGAAAGTCACAGCACCAAGGACATGAATGTACACTTGTGCACTGAAATTATTATTCAAGCCCCTTTTCGGGCCTGTTCGGGTGCCTAAGACTGCCGCACTTTCGCCTTTCACGCCAGTCGCAGATGGTCGAAAGGCCTGTACTACTGCACCCAGCGCTGCAGAATTTGCTGCAAATCAGTACGTTTGAAGGGCTTGGCCAGATAATCGTTCATGCCAGCCGACAAGCAGGCTTCGCGGTCGCCCTGCAACGCATTGGCCGTCAATGCGATGATCGGCAAGTCGGTGCAGCCGGGCAATTGGCGGATCTGACGGGTTGCTTCGTAGCCATCGATGATTGGCAGGCGGCAGTCCATCAGAATCGCTTCAAATACCAGGCTCTCGGCACTGCGCACCGCTTGCGCGCCATCGGTTGCGACGCTGACAGTAAAGCCCAGGCTGCGCAACATTGCTTCGATGACGGTCTGATTGACCGGGTTGTCTTCGACCAGCAGCACATTGCGCCCTTCGCCATCATCGTTGCCGGTCTGTGCCCGGGGTGTCAGTACGGGCAGCGGCTGTTTGTACAGTGCCAGCGGGATTTCCAGCGTAAACACCGAGCCCAGGCCTTCTTCGCTCTGAGCCCGCAAGGTGCCGCCCATGCGTTCAGCCAAAGTACGGGCAATCGGCAAGCCCAGGCCGGTACCACCATAGCGTCTTGAAATAGAGCTGTCGGCTTGCTGGAATGCATTGAACATCAGCTCCAGGCTTTCAGCGGAAATACCGATGCCACTGTCGCGCACGGTGCAGGTGAACCACAGCAGTTCGTGATCCAGCGATTGCCACTGCGGTTCGATGCTCACGCGGCCGTGCTCAGTGAACTTCAAGGCATTACCGACCAGATTGACCAGAATCTGCCGGATCCGCGTCGGATCACCCTGCACTTGAAGGGCGCGCATGTCCTCGGGGATTTGCAACTGCAGGTCGAGGCCGCGCTGCAACGCGCTGTGCTGGAACGATTGGGCGCAAGTGCTGATCAAGTCCGCGAGGTTGAACGGGATGTGCTCCAGTTCCAGTTCCGAGCGCTCGATGCGCGAGAAATCGAGAATATCGTTGATGACCTTGAGCAGGTGTTCGGTGGACTCCGACGCCAAAGCTGCGTATTCGATCTGCTCCTCGGTCATGTCGGTGGTTTCCAGCAATTGCAGCATACCGAGCACGCCATTCATCGGCGTGCGCAGTTCATGGCTCATCATTGCCAGGAAGTCAGACTTGGCATTGTTGGCCTTTTCCGCTTCCTCACGCGTCTGGATCAACTGTGCCATTGCCTGATGCTGTTCGCGGCTGGCTTGTTCGAGGCCGGCGGCGAGGTTGTTGATGTGTTGCGACAGGGCGCCCAACTCGGTGTCGTCGACAATCGGCAGGGGTGTTTTGTAATCGCCTTCCTGAATCGCTTTCACCGCGTCGCCAATATCGCGGATCGGTTGGGAGAGGCTGCCCGCCAGGCGTCGGGCAACGAGAAAGGTAAACAGCAGGGCGAACAGCGCGAGGATGGCAGCCTTCAACAAGATTTCCTGCTGGCGCTGGTTGAAGGCGTCGTTCGACAAACCGACGATCACCCGGCCCAGGTAGTCCTCGGAGGGGGTTGTGCTCGCCGCTTTGGAACCCTGGAAAAAATCATTGTTGAGCGCAATCCGCTGTAGCCGCACCGGTGCCTGAAACACTTCGACTTGCTGCGAGCGTCTGTAGGTTTCCGACGGCTGCTCGACATACACCAATATCCGGTTGGCGTTGTCCTGGACCTCCAGAAATCGCACGTTCGGCGTGGCGAGCGTGGCCTTGAGCAAACTTTCGAGCACCTCGTTGTTCCCCGAGATCACTCCGTACTCGGTGGCGGGTGCGAGCTGGTTGGCGATCAATTGCCCGGTGTGGTTGAGCTCCTGGCGCAAGTCCTGGATCCGCACAAAGGTAAAGAAGCTGATCAGCAGCAACGTCAGCAACAGGGCAGGGCCGAGACTGATCATCTGGGTGCGCGTACTGATGTCCCAAGAGCGTCGGAGGGTCATGGACGGCTTTCTCCTTCAGCCAACTGGGTGGCGACAGATGTTTCATTCACCTGTTCAATTCCTAATGAACGAGCCACTTGCGGATTGCTTAACACTTTGAAGTGCTGCGGATAGAGAGCACGCGGCCAGCTCGGGGGTGGCAGGTCGAGCACTTCGTCGAGCACTTGCAGCCAGTCGCTCTGATCGCTGTAAGTGCTGGCCAGGCTGCCCGCCTTGACGAACGCGGCGTTGGGGCCGACTAATGCCAATTGCCGGGAATAGCTGCTCAGCAGCAGATTTTTTGCAGTTTTCGGGTTGTAAAGGTCGGGATCGTCAAGACCCAGCAATACGTCGCAATTTTTCAGCAGGGCCTGCAAAGGACGGCTGTCGTTGATGTTATCCCAACGCTCGGTGACCACTTCAAGGCCCAGCCCAAGGGCGGCCTCCCGTAATTCATTGAGCAGGAATTCGCTGTGACTGTCGTACAGCACACCGATGCGCCTGGCCTGGGGCAGGATGAGCCGGGTCAGGCGCAATTGCCGATCCAGCGGCGGATCGCTCCAGAGCAGGCTGAGGTACGGTGGAACGTTACTCCCGAAACGTTGCCGGGCTTGCAGGCGGCTGATGCGCAGCACCAGCGTCGCCGGGCCCTGGGCCTCTTGCTGGCGCCAGTCGAGGCTCGGCAGGTCGAGCAGAATCAAGCGAGTGCCAGCGGGTAATTTACCGGGCATTGGAAGGCTCGCCAGTGGCTGGAAACGCACACTGTCGGCCGGGCGCATTTCACTCAGCGCATGGACGAAGGATTGCACACCGGGGCTGTCTTCGGCACCGGTCAATAGAATGTCGGCGGCTTGTGCCGGCACGGCGCCCAACAGGCAACCAACCGCCAGGCACAACCCGACCAGCAGGCGGCCCAGTGGCGGCGATTTCCATGCCAAGCGCTGCAGCATTTAAAACGTCAGCTCCGCACTGAAGTAAAGCACTCGACGCTCGTCGTAATTGTTGTCGATGAACGTGGTGGGCTGGTTATCCAGACGTTGTTGAAGGACACCGGCCAGTTCCAGGTTGGCCTTGCCCAAGCCGATGCGTTTGGCGATGCGCGTGTCGACGCGCTCGAAGCGGTAACCGTTGAGCGCATCGTCGCCATAGTAGAAGAGCGCGCTGTTCCAGCCATAGCCCCAATCGCGCAGCCAACCGGCAGAACCGCTGTTGCGCGCGGTCTGCTGCTCATCCAGCGGGTTACTCGCGTCGGCGTCGACATAGGCATAAGTCAGGCGTAGGCGGTCAGCGTTATCAAGACGCCAGTCCAGTTGCGTTTCAGCCCCGGAAAACCGCGCGTTGTTCGAGTTGCTGGCGATGTACTGGTTGTTGCGCAGCGGCTCGCTGATCATGTCGCTGATTTCGTCGTAGAACAGCTTCACATCGACGCTCAGCCCCAGTTTGGCGAAGTAGCCGTTGTAACCCAGCTCTCGCGAGCGCATGTGTTCCTTGTCGAGGTCACCCGGACCTCGGGTCTTGACGAAATAACGGGCGCTGGTCTGACCGTAGGCCGTGGGCCGCAGATTGGTCACCTGGTAACTCCAGTTGACGTTGTTTTCGAACATGTTCGGTGAGCGGATCGCTTCAGAGTATACGGCGCGCAAACCGTGACGCGGAGTGATCAGGTAATTGACCGCCACCCTCGGGGTCAGTGAGCTGCCGGTCAACTGCGTGTCCTCGAACATCGCCCCGCCCTGCAACAACCAATGCTCTGTGGCACGCCATTCGAGTTGGCCAAACGTGCGCCAAGTCGTGTCGTCGAGCGTGCCATTGAAATAGGTCTCGGAATCTGCCCGGTCATAACGATAGTTCATGCCGCTGACCAGTCGCAGGCTGTCGGACAGGCTGAGGGTGTCTTGCACTTCGAGGTCGTAGCGCGATTCACGGGCGCTCTGATCGATGTCACCACAGAGTGTTTGCCGCGCGCCGTTTTTCCATTGCGCCAGCACCTGATTGGCCAGCGCTTGTTCCGCTGGCGTGCCGCGAGGTGCGCCGGAACCGGTGAAGCGATCCATGTTGCGCGCCAGGCGTTCGGTGTAGTTTGGATTGAGCTGCCAGAGTCGGGTCAGTTCCGGGCTGAATGACACCTCGGCATCACAGGCGCGCCAGGTTTGCTGGCGATCCCAATGCTGGGCCGAACCCTGGATATAAAGGCTGTGCTCGGGATTCAAGTCCAGGTTCCAGCGCAAGGAGCCGGCGTAGTCTTTGGCGGTGACGTCAGAATTGTCCCCGGCGGCAGTAATCCCGGGGAACACCGGGCGGTAGGTATAGGGCCGCTGGTTGGTGCCTTCCTTCGCATTCAATTGCCAGTCGATGCTCTGGCTTTGCGTGAGCGTCTGGCTGACCGCGAGGTTAAAGCGGTTCAGGCGACGGCTGTCACGATAATCGGCCTCGTTGCGGTCCGAATCGAAACCGTCGTCTTGCTGGCCTGACAGGGACAGACGCAGGTCGCCACCGTCCCAACCGGTACCCTGGCTGGCGTAATAGTCGTTGATGCCGCGTTGGCCACGGGTCACTTTCACTCGCGTGCCATGGCTGTCGGCCGGGTTGCGCGTGATGATGTTGACCACCGCCATCAGCGCATTGGCGCCATAGCTGACGGTGTTCGGGCCGCGAAACACTTCGATGCGCTCGATGTCTTCCATGGCGACCGGGATATCACTCCAGTCCACCGTGGCGAGGCCCGCGCGGTATACCGAGCGACCGTCGATCAGCACTTGCATGCGCCGGGCCCCGGTGACGTTGGTGCCGTGGTAGTTCACGGCGGCTTGGTTGCCGCTGAGGTTGCCGACCATCATGCCGGGCACCAGCCGCAGTAACTCGCTGATGTCGCGCGCGCCGCTGTCGTTGATCAGTTCGCTGTCGATCACCGTCATGCTGCCCGGAACCGCCGCCGGCGACTGCTTCAGGCGGGTGGCCGTCAGCACTTGCGGGAGCGGTTCGTTGTCGAGAAACAAGTCGTCGGCCAGCAAGGACGGGCTGAAAATCAGCGCCAGGACCAGCGGCGAGCGGGGTGAAGGAGAAGCAAACGTCACGTCATACCCTTGATCGCGATAGGTTGGCGCGCATGTTAACCGAGCTTGTCTACTTTTCCATTGGCGATACCGGCATTTTCCTAGGATTTATCGGCCTTCTTCCTACATTTGTGGGTAATTGACGCAGGGGCTGGCCGCCACTGGGACGCTCCGTATAATGCCGACATCGCCACTGGTATGGATTAACGGATTGCATATGACTGAACAGCGCCCAATTGCGGTCCTGGGAGGCGGAAGTTTTGGTACCGCCGTGGCTAATCTATTGGCCGAGAACGGGCATCAGGTCCGGCAGTGGATGCGTGACCCCGAACAGGCCGAGGCCATTCGGGTCAATCGTGAAAACCCGCGTTACCTCAAAGGCATCAAGATTCTCCCGGCGGTAGAACCGGTGACTGACCTGCAAGCCACGCTGGATGCCTGCGACCTGTGTTTCGTCGCGCTGCCCTCCAGCGCCCTGCGTTCGGTCCTGGTTCCGCACGCCGAGCGGTTGAGTGGCAAGTTGCTGGTCAGCCTGACCAAAGGCATCGAAGCCCACACGTTCAAGTTGATGAGCGAGATCCTCGAGGAAATCGCTCCGCAAGCGCGCATCGGCGTGCTGTCGGGGCCGAACCTGGCCCGTGAAATCGCTGAACACGCATTGACCGCCACTGTGGTCGCCAGCGAAGACGAAGAACTGTGCCAGCGGGTCCAGGCTGCGCTGCACGGCCGGACGTTTCGCGTGTATGCCAGCGCCGACCGTTTTGGTGTCGAGTTGGGCGGAGCGCTGAAAAACGTTTACGCGATCATTGCCGGCATGGCGGTGGCGCTGGGCATGGGCGAAAACACCAAGAGCATGCTGATCACCCGGGCGCTGGCGGAAATGACGCGTTTTGCGGTGAATCAGGGGGCCAACCCGATGACCTTCCTCGGTCTTGCCGGCGTGGGCGATTTGATCGTTACCTGCTCGTCACCGAAAAGCCGCAACTACCAGGTCGGGTTCGCCCTCGGCCAAGGCCTGAGCCTGGAAGACGCGGTCACGCGTCTGGGCGAAGTGGCCGAAGGCGTGAACACGCTCAAAGTGCTCAAGGCCAAGGCTCAAGAGGTCGGCGTCTATATGCCGTTGGTCGCCGGGTTGCACGCAATTCTGTTCGAGGGGCGCACGCTTGAGCAGGTGATAGGGCTGTTGATGCGCGGCGAACCGAAAACCGACGTCGATTTTATTTCCACCAGCGGTTTCAACTAAGCACGCTTTAAAACAAAGCAGGGGACAGCGACATGAACGATCCGAAAACCGAGTCCAAGTACGAATCCATCCTGCTGCGGGTGCTGTGGATGATCGTCTTCCTGCTGGTCTGGCAAGTGGCGCAGTTCATCCTTGGCGCGGTGGTGCTGGTTCAACTGATCTATCGTTTGTTTTATGGCGCCCCGAGCGCCAGCCTGATGAACTTCGGCGACAGCCTGAGCCAGTTCCTGGCCCAGATCGGTCGGTTCGGCACCTTCCACAGCGACCAGAAGCCCTGGCCGTTTGCCGATTGGCCGGCGCCGCGTACACCGGAAGGTGAAGCGCCGCACGTCGTGGCACCCGCACCGCATCCGGTCAGAGATGAGGAACCCAAGCTATGAAACTCTGGGTATTGCGTCATGGTGAAGCTGAACCATATGGCTCCCGTCCTGATTCGGAACGGGAGCTGACCGACCACGGTCGCGAGGAAGTGTTGCGCACTGCTGCGCTGCTGATCGGGCAACCGCTGACGGCGATCTATGCGAGCCCCTACCTGCGAGCGCAGCAGACCGCGCAAGTGGTGCGTGAAGCGTTGGGTTTCGAGCCGGAGATTCGTACGGTCGAGTGGCTGACCCCGGAAACCGACCCGGACAAGGTGGCCGAGCAACTCGTGTCGGTGAGCAATGTGCTGCTGGTCAGTCATAACCCGTTGATCGGTCACTTGTTGAGCTACCTGCAACATGGCGCCGGGCATCCGCCGGAGAAAGTCAGCACCGCCGGGCTGGCCGAGCTCGACGCCGATGAGCTGCTGATTGGTTCGATGAAGCTCAACGGCATCAAACACCCATAAAATTTGCCGACGGGAAAATTTTGTACGAAATAGTCAACCAAGCACTTGCTTGGTTGGCTACGCTTGCTCCAGAACAAAAATTCAGGAGCGAGTCGCATGTCTGCTGCTTTTCGATTGCCGCTGGATGTTTTCTACGAGCGTGAGGCCCGCCATCCACGCCAGCGTTTCCTGGTCCAGCCCACGGGTGGCGGGCAGGTCGAGACCCTGACCTGGGCCGACGTCGGCCACCAGGCTCGCTGCGCCGCGCATTGGCTGAGGGCTCGCGAACTGCCACAAGGCAGCCACATTGCCCTGATCTCTAAAAACTGTGCCCACTGGATCATCGCCGACCTGGCGATCTGGATGGCCGGGCACGTCTCAGTCCCGTTGTACCCCAACCTGACCGCCGAATCCGTGGCCCAGGTGCTCGATCATTCCGAAGCGGCACTGGCGTTTATCGGCAAACTCGACGACTGGCCGAACATGTCCCGTGGCGTCAAACCTGACCTGCCGATAATCAGTCTGCCGCTGCACCCGCCCGGTACTTTCGACTTCAGTTGGGCCGACCTGCAGCGCAGTTCGCCCATCCAGGATGACCCCAAGCCCGGCGCCGATCAGTTGGCGACCATCATTTACACCTCCGGCACCACCGGGTTGCCCAAAGGCGTGATGCACAGCTTCGGTAATCTGGGCTTTGCCACCACGCGGGGTACGCAACTGTTTGGGCTCAACGAGTCGGACCGACTGCTGTCCTACTTGCCGCTGTGCCACGTGGCCGAACGGATGTTCGTCGAGCTGGCATCGATCTACACCGGGCAGACGGTGTTCTTTGCCGAAAGCCTCGATACCTTCCTGACTGATTTGCAACGTGCGCGGCCTACCGCATTGTTTGGTGTGCCGCGAATCTGGACCAAATTCCAGATGGGCGTGTACAGCAAGATCCCGGCAAAACGCCTCGATTTTTTGCTGGGCCTGCCCATTATCGGCAAGCGGGTCGGGCACAAAGTCCTCGCCGGGTTGGGGCTGGATGCGTTGCGTGTCGCCTTGTCTGGCGCGGCGCCTGTGCCGCAGACCCTGCTGCTGTGGTACCGCAAACTGGGGCTGGATGTGCTTGAGGTCTACGGCATGACCGAGAGCTGCGGTTATTCCCACATTGGCCGGCCCGGCGAGAATAAGCCCGGCTGGATCGGCAAGCCCTGCCCGGAGGTTGAAGTACGAATCGACGACTCGGGCGAGGTCATGGTGCGCAGTGGTGCGACCATGCTCGGCTACTTCAAGGAACCGCAGAAAACTGCTGAAACCATCACCGAGGATGGCTTCCTGCGCACCGGCGACAAGGGCGAACAGGACGCTGAAGGCAACCTGCGCCTGACCGGGCGGCTGAAAGAAATCTTCAAGACCAGCAAGGGCAAATACGTCGCGCCGGCACCGATCGAAAACCGCCTGGCGGTGCATTCGCGGATCGAGCAAGTGTGCGTGGTCGGTGATGGTCTGAGTGCGCCCCTGGGGCTGTGTGTGTTGTCGGCAGTCGGGCAACAGGATGCCACTGGAACGGCGAGGGCAGGGCTGCACTCAAGCCTGGAAAAACTGCTGGACGAGGTCAATGGCGTGCTCGATAAACATGAGCGCCTGCGGCGTCTGGTGGTGGTCAAGGACAGCTGGGCCGTGGACAACGGCTTCCTCACGCCGACCCTGAAGATCAAGCGTAACGTGATCGAAGCGGCTTACGGCGCCCGCTTCGAAGAATGGAGCGAGCGCAGTGAGACCGTGCTGTGGCAGGATTGAGCGACGAACAACACCTACAAAGGAAAGCAGCGATGAGTCTGTGGCGTACCACTCCCAACATCGAGCAGTTGAACGCAATCCAGAAAAACACCATCGGCGAAGTGCTGGATATCCGCTTCGAAGCGTTCGACGAAGAGTCCCTGACCGCGAGCATGGTCATTGACCACCGCACTCACCAGCCTTACGGCCTGCTGCACGGTGGCGCCTCGGTGGTGCTGGCCGAAAGCGTCGGTTCCATGGCCAGCTACCTGTGCATCGATGCCAGCAAGTTTTACTGCGTGGGCCTGGAAATCAACGCCAACCATTTGCGCGGCCTGCGCAGTGGGCGAGTGACCGCCGTGGCCAAGCCGATACACATTGGCCGCACGACTCACGTTTGGGATATCCGCTTGAGCAGTGACGAAGGCAAGGCCAGTTGTGTGTCGCGCCTGACCATGGCGGTTGTTCCATTGGGCGAACAACCGCCGTCTCGTTTGTAGCGTAAAGTCGTTTCGTTTACATATGCGTCATCATATGGCGCAGATTGGATCTCGAATAACTGCGTTGCCTGCGCGTCGTTTCGCTGGTGATGTAGAAAATTTCGGTGGCTGCCGGGTCATAGGCCTCATCGCTAGATGTCGGTATGCCTTCTCGGGTAATGCCGGCGCCGACCGTGTTTTTTTCCAGATCCCAGGATGTTTGCCCCAGTTCTGCACTTAAGCCGGGTGTTGCGGTGGTCACGAAGGTCGATCGCAAGTCGCCGATGGCACTGCCGACAGCTCGTGTCACCGCCGTTCGAGTGTTTTCGTCCAGTGTGTTGTATCCAGGTATCTGTGCGACGGCCAGATTGGCTAATTGTCCCAGAGAGCTGAAGAAGTGCCGACTGCTGGATCCGACAACAGCTTTGGCCGAGTCGAATGTCGGCCCACTGCCTTTGGACTGTTTGGTTGGCGTTCCACGCAACCCCCTCACGGCAGAGGCGCCGGCCGCACCGGCCGCCGTCGCCGTAGAGGCCGCGACGATGCTTTGCAGGGCTTTCCCCGCAGGTTCAGCTCCGAACAGCAGCGAGCCACCAAAGCCCACTGCACCTCCAATGCCTGCGACGGCGCCCATGCTGCCAAGTCCGGTTACGAAGTCTGCACGGCCGACGGAGGGATTGCTCGGGCCGGCATCGGCAAAATACTGGGCGCTCAATTCGCGAAACGCTGTCCCGAAAGCGCTGCCGATTTGAGAGGCAGCAGCTGTATTGCCTTTGGGATTGAGCATCCCTAACAGGGAGGGTGCTGCCCCCAGAGCGGCACCAAGAACAGCACCACCGACTTTCGCGGCAAGAGGCCCCCAGCCGGACGGATCGTCGACGGACACTCGGGATTGCGTCCAGTTCGCGCTCGCATACCCGCTGACGCCGCCTGAAATCGCGCCGGCCGTGGCGCCGGCAACTGTCACGGCCATGCTCATAGGCGACATAAACGCTATCATTGCATATTGCACGGCGGCGGCGATCAAGGCGCTTGGAAGTTCTCGGGCCGCGGTTGCACTGGCCGCGAAGACAGTGTCGACCCCTGCCAAGCCTTGAACATCGACAAATCTGACAGGATTGCCGTGCACCATCGTAAACAGGTTCAAGCCGTCGGCACTCCCTGCCGGGTCGGCATTGAGCCAGCGTTCCAGCCAGGGAGCGTAGTAACGTTGTCCGTAGTAATACAGGCCAGTGGCATCACGTTCCTGGCCTGAGAATCGCCGGGTTCTATAACTCGCTTGCACTTTGTCCCGGCCAGCCCACCATGAAGTGCCACCATAGGGGTAGTACATTTCCTCGCTGATCAGTTCTGCCAGTTGATCGAGTTCCAATGTACTGGAGCCCAGGTGATTGCTCAGGCTGTAACGATACTGATCGTCCTTGCCACCGCCCGGTTCCCAATGCAGAACCTGTACCGCACAGCGACCGGCCTGCACTGAAATAACGTGTAGAACTTCTTCGGGAGATGTGCGGATTTCCAGCCCTGGCAAATACCGCACTTCGTGCGTTCGCGTTGAGGAACCGGCTTGAGCAATGCGGATTTTTCGCTTTCGTTGGCCAGATTCGTCATAACGGTAGATTTCACTGTCATTGGGGCCATTCTCACGCGTCACTTGATCGACCTGCCGCAGGTGGTTGCTCAGGCTCCAAATCAGATCCTGACCCGCCATCAATTGCCTTTTGTTGCCGTTGGCATCGAATCCGGCGGTGATCTCACTCTCTCCGGGCAGCTCGCCGTCAGCCTTTTGCGCCAGTCCCCGATTGCTGTATTTAGATATCGCCGTCTGCTGTGTCCAGCTGTGGCTGGCAGCGCTGTGAACCAGTTTCTTGAGGTTGCCCGCACAATCGTAGGTAAAGGTCTGGCGGTAATTTTCCAGTTGTCCAGGGTCAGGAGGGGAAACGAAGACCGGCTCCTGAGGACCGTTGTGGCTATTGATCCGTTGCCAGCCGTTTGCCTCTATCAACTGATACAAACTGTTGTAGGTAAAGGTGTTGATCGGTTCGATCTTCTGGTTGCGAAAAAAACGGGTGCGCTGAGCCGCGTTTTTGATGCTGAGGATATTGCCGACCCGATCATAGTCGTACACCAAGTGTTGAAGCGGTGGCTGGCTGGGAAGTCCAGCCAGGAGTTCCAGTAATCGGCCGTCCTTCGGGTCGTATCGGGCTTCACTGATCACGCCGTTGCCGGCGGTCTGGCGCTCGATGTTGCCAAATGTGTTGTAGTGGATGTCGCTCAGCAGCGATATGTCTTGCGATCGCCCGGCGATTCTCAAGCGAACCCGACTCAGTTGGCCTGCGATGTCCAGATCCGAGAACCGTGCGTTGCCGTGCGCATCTTCCTGGCAGACCTGTATCCCCAGGGCGTTGTAGAGGGAGCGGGTGGTCGCGCCGTTGCCGGTTTCGTTCAACTGGTTTCTTTCAGTTTCGTCAATGGGCCAGTCTGGTTCGTCCAGCTTTTCGAGAAAATGTCGAGTCTGTGAGCTGACTCCGCCCGTCAGTGCGAAGTCGGTGAAGTGTAGGGTGCCGGCACTGTCGTCATGGCGGATCAGCTGACCGCATTGATTATGCAAGGCAGCTTCCGGGGTGTTGTCACCATAGGTGTAGAACGAACGGTTTCTTGCGGGTCTGCCATGAGCCTGCTCGACAGTTTTGATCGGGCGCAGCAACAGATCGTATTCGGTTCGAACCTGAGTGAGCAGACTGTCCCAGCCGAAGAGGTTTTGACCGGCCACACCGGGTAGGGTCAACCGGCTTCCCGCATCCACGCTCTCACTGTAGAGGGGCGCACCAGTGAGACTGAAAACTGTCATCAGGTTTGGCCGGGCGTCCGGCTCAGTCTCGAGCAGCTTGAGCAGGCGAGGGTCGCAGCTGATCGTCGGTTGACCTGCGCCATTGAAGGACTGGCGGTAAATCCAAGGTTCTGCTGGCTCGCCGGGTGTTTCACGGTAATAGGACACAGTGGCGACGTTTAACCCTCGCGGATCATTCACAGAGACTGTCGGGGTATTCTTGTGCATGGAAACAGCCTCACGAAAGAACTTCGGGTGGGGAATAGTTATTCGCGATTGCTCCCTCGCAGTCAACTGTCAGAAATAACAGGTAAGTTCGGTGTTCGACGCAGGCCCGGACTGTTTTTCATCGATGGAACGATGCTGTCATCATTCCTGTCTGTTACGGTCATTGCTGTCAGCCGTCGTCTTACGGACAATCAACACCTTGTCTCGCTCATGGATTTGCCGGTATGTCGCAACAGATATTTTTCGCCCACGCCAATGGCTTTCCTTCAGGGACCTACGGCAAGTTGTTCGCGGCGCTCGCGCCCGAGTACCAGGTGACGCATCTGGAGCAGCACGCTCATGACCCGCGTTTTCCGGCGGACGACAATTGGTACAACCTGGTGGACGAGCTGATCCATCACCTCAAGCAACAAGCAGAACCGGTGTGGGGCGTCGGCCATTCCTTCGGCGGTGTGCTGCACTTGCACGCGGCACTGCGTTGCCCAGAGTTGTATCGTGGCGTGGTGATGCTGGACTCTCCGGTCCTGACCCGCACCGATCAATGGGTCATCCGCGCCGCCAAGCGATTCGGTTTTATCGACCGCTTGACCCCGGCCGGTCGTACCTTGGGGCGTCGGGAAGAGTTTGCCGACCTGGAAAGCGCCCGCCGCTATTTCGCTGGTAAAACCCTGTTCCGCAGTTTTGATCCGGAATGTTTTGACGCCTACCTGCAACATGGTTTGCACAAGGTCGGCGATAAACTGCGCCTGCGCTTCGATCCTGCCACGGAAATCAGCATCTACCGTGGCGTGCCCCACACCAGCCCCGGTCGCACTCGGCAATTGAAAGTACCGCTGGCGGTGGTGCGCGGGCACAAGAGCCGCGTGGTAATGCGTCATCACGCCAGCTCCGTCGGACGCATGCCGCAAGGTGAATCCCTGACCCTGCCTGGCGGCCACATGTTTCCGCTTGAACGTCCACACGACACGGCCACGTTGCTGAAGACCTTGTTCAGTCGCTGGGACGGTCGCCGCCAACAGGATTGCGCATGAGCAACGCCGTCGAAGAAGTCCGCCTGAGCCTGCCGCACATCGAGCTGGCGGCGCATTTGTTCGGTCCTGAAGACGGCCTGCCGGTCATTGCGTTGCATGGCTGGCTGGACAATGCCAACAGCTTTGCCCGGCTCGCACCCAAGCTTAATGGCCTGCGCATCATCGCCCTGGACATGGCCGGTCACGGTCATTCCGGGCATCGCCCGCCCGGTGCCGGCTACGCGATGTGGGACTACGCCCATGACGTGCTGCAAGTCGCCGAACAGCTGGGCCTCAAGCGTTTTGCGCTGATGGGGCACTCCATGGGGGCAATCGCTTCGTTGATCATTGCCGGATCGATGCCGGAGCGTGTCACGCACCTGGCCTTGATCGACGGCATCATTCCTCCTACAGACAAAGGCGAAAATGCTGCCGAGCGAATGGGCATGGCCCTGCAAGCGCAGCTGGACCTGCGGGAAAAACGCAAACCGGTCTACACCACCCAGGACCGTGCCATCGAAGCGCGCATGAAAGGCTTGGTGGCCGTCAGCCGAGAAGCCGCCGAGCTGCTGGCCCAGCGAGGCTTGATGCCGGTGCCGGGCGGTTACACCTGGCGCACCGATAACCGGCTGACGCTGCCTTCACCGTTGCGCCTGACTACCGAACAGGCCATGGCCTTTGTCCAGCGGGTCAGTTGCCCGGCAAAACTGGTGGTCGCAGCGGATGGCATGCTCGCCAAACATCCTGAATTGCTGGAGCGTCTACCCTTTAGCCGTGAACAGCTGCCAGGCGGTCATCATTTGCACCTGAATGACGAACCCGGCGCCGACCTTGTCGCAGACTGTTTCAATCGGTTCTTCGCCGTTCCTTGACTTGCGCCGGGCAACTGTCGAGGCTGGGCGGGTTGAAATGGGAGACAACCATGATAGATCTCTACACCGCTGCGACCCCGAATGGCCACAAGGTCTCTATCGTGCTCGAGGAACTCGGCCTGCCCTACACGGTGCAAACCCTGAGTTTCGACAAGAAGGAACAGAAGTCCGAAGACTTCCTCAAGATCAATCCCAATGGCCGGATTCCGGCCATTGTCGACCGCGGCAATGGCGATTTCGCCGTGTTCGAATCCGGCGCCATCCTGATTTACCTCGCTGAAATGACCGGGAAACTGATGCCTTCCGACCCGAAAGGGCGCTCGGTGGTGTTGCAGTGGCTGATGTTCCAGATGGGTGGGATCGGTCCGATGCAGGGGCAGGCCAACGTGTTTTTCCGCTACTTTCCGGAAAAACTCCAGGGCGCCATCGATCGTTATCAGCATGAAACCCGGCGCCTCTATGAGGTACTCGATACGCGCCTGCAAACCGAAGAGTTTCTGGCCGGCGAATACAGCATTGCCGATATCGCGACCTTCCCGTGGGTGCGTGGCTATGAGTGGTCAGGTGTTTCCGTGGACGGCCTGACGGCGTTGCAACGCTGGATGGCGACCATGGAGGCGCGTCCGGCGGTGCAGCGTGGGTTGCAAGTGCCCCCACGCTCCGATGAAGCCAGTGTCATCAAGGGTGCCCAGGCCATGCTGATCCGATGAGTCTGACCATGCGTTCACTCAGTCTGTTGGTGCTGTGCTGCATCAGTCCCTTATCGTTTGCCGCCGATGTCCCGGGCAGTCAGGACCTGCCGATCCTGCCGCGTATGGAAGATGCGCAGATTGTCGACTTTCGCCCGGCGGCCGAGCTGGAGCGGATCTACCCGTTGGGTTCGATCCGTAAAATCAGCGGTCAATTGCGTTTCGATGGTCAAGTCAGCGCTCGTGGCACGGCCACTTCGGTGACCTACGAATTACCACCGGAACATTCTTCAACCGAGGCTTTCACTGCCGCTCGAGAGGCATTGCAGAAGCAAGGCGCGCAACTGTTGTTCTGGTGCCAGTCTCGCGATTGCGGTGAAAGCAGCCTGTGGGCCAATGAGGTTTTCGGCAACGCCAAGCTGTATGGCGCCGACGATCAGCAGGCGTACTTGCTGTTGCGTCTGGCGGCCCCTCGGGACAATTCGTTGGTGGCGCTTTACAGCATCACTCGCGGCAATCGCAAAGCGTATTTGCACGTCGAACAGTTCGACGCCGCGGCGCCGCTGGGGGAATTGCTGCCGACGTCGGCCACGTTGCTGCGCGAGCTCAAAAACACCGGTGAGCTGGATTTCCTCACGCTGACCGCCGAGCCTGATGAAACCTGGCTGCGTCTGATCTCCCGTGGGTTGAACCTGGACACCACGTTGCGGGTCAGTGTCTCTGGGGCGAACGCCGAAGCCTGGCGTCAGGCCCTGATCCAGCAGGGCGTGCGTGCGGCCCGACTGGAAACCGGCAACGTCGAAGGCTCTGGCCTGCACATCGAACTGTTGCGATAAGCTCTATCAGGCGAACGTGTCTTGCACGTTCGCCTATTCTTTTTGCGGACTGACTTTTTCGAGATTTAGATGATCAATAACGATCGACTGGTGGTGCAGATTCTGCTCCTGGTGTTGTTTGGCGCGAGCTTCTGGGTGATGGCGCCTTTCTGGTCGGCGATGTTCTGGGGCGCAGTGCTGGCGTTTGCCAGTTGGCCGCTGATGCGTTTGCTGACCCGTTGGCTCCATGGTCGCGAATCCCTGGCGGCCGCTTTGCTGACCCTCGGCTGGATGTTGCTGGTGGCGGTGCCGCTGGTCTGGCTGGGTTTCAACCTGGCAGATCATGTGCGAGATGCCACGGTGTTCATCAAGGATGTACAGGTTGATGGCCTGCCCGAAGCACCGGCGTGGCTGGGCGGTATTCCGCTGGTTGGCGCACGGCTGGTAGGAATCTGGAACAGTATCGACCAGCAGGGCGCGGCGATGATGGCGTCGCTGAAACCTTATGTCGGGCAGATGGGCAACTGGTTGCTGGCGCGCAGTGCGCAGATTGGCGGCGGGATTCTCGAACTGACGCTGAGCATTGTCTTCGTGTTCTTTTTCTACCGTGACGGCCCCCGGTTGGCGGTATTTGTACACGGGTTGCTGGAGCGGCTGATCGGCCACCGTGCCGGGTACTACATCGAACTGGTGGCCGGTACGGTACAACGAGTCGTCAATGGCGTGATCGGGACGGCGGCAGCGCAGGCCGTGCTGGCCCTGATCGGCTTCCTGATTGCCGGTGTGCCCGGGGCTCTGGTACTGGGTATTGTGACGTTCCTGTTGAGCCTGATCCCGATGGGGCCACCGCTGGTGTGGATCCCGGCCACGGCCTGGCTGGCCTGGAAGGGTGAGTACGGGATGGCGATATTCCTCGGTATTTGGGGCACGTTCATCATCAGCGGCGTCGACAACGTACTCAAACCGTACCTGATCAGCCGGGGCGGAAACTTGCCGTTGGTGATCGTTCTGCTGGGCGTGTTTGGCGGGTTGATTGCGTTTGGCTTTATCGGTCTGTTCATCGGCCCGACATTGCTGGCCGTGGCCTACAGCTTGCTGACCGATTGGAGCAAGGGGCCGACGCGGCTGGAAGATCCCCGGCTCTGAGTGATGATTGCGCCATGACAAAAAGCCCACTGGACCTGCGAAGGTCAGTGGGCTTTTTGCTTAGGTCGCGACGTTCAGGTACTTGCCCACCGTTGCCACGTTATCGAGCGAGTACTGCTTGCTCAAGTTGGCAATCATCTTGTTCAACGCTTCGTTGACATTGAACTGATCGGTGGAGCTGTCGCTGCTTTGTTCTCGGCCGGCTTGCAGGGCTGCTTTCAGCTCATCGCTGCTGACACCGCCGCTGCTATCTCTGTCCAGAACCTTGAGCAACGCGGCGCTGGTGTCCGTGCTGGTCGATGACGTGCTGTCGCTCGCCTGCAACGCGTTGCTCAATTCGGTGGCGGTCACGCTGCCATCGCTGTCCGAATCCAGTTGGCTGAACAGTTCCTCGCTGGACACCTGTTGTGGCGGCGGTGGCGGCGGGGTCAGGCTGGCGGCGAGTTCGTCCTTGCTGACGGTGCCGTCCTGGTTCTTGTCCAGGGCCGAAAAAATTTCTTTGCTGTCGGCACTGCTGCCGGCGCTGGTCAAGCCGGTGCTCAGCTCGTCGTTGCTGATGGCGCCGTCACCGTCGGTGTCCAGGGCGCTGATCAGCGCATCGGCCAGTTCCGTGCTCGGAGGTTGATCATGCGGCGGAGGCGGCGGTGGCGCCATCGCGGCCATTTCTTCGCTGCTCAAGTTGCCGCTGCTGTCGCTGTCGAGGTCGGCGAAGTTTTTGCTCAGGCTGACCAACAGACCGTCATCGGTTTTTTGTGACAAGGCACTGTTCAGCTCGTCCTGATCCACCGCACCGTCGCTGTTGCTGTCGAGCTTGGCGAGCAGTTCTTTCTGGAACTGCTGGCTGCGGGCGCTGTTGGTCGTGGTGCTGCTGGTGCTGCCGGTATAGCTGGTGTAGTTGCTGACGCTACCAATCATTGTGCTCACTCCCTGGAATGGAAAACCGGTGGGTGCACCGGCTTATGCAGCCTCAAGGGGCAAGGTGTCGTGGGTATGTGGGGTTTGTACCGGTCAGTACACACAGGTCTCATGCCTGGCATAGACCCTGTGGGAGCGAGCTTGCTCGCGATGGCGGTGTGTCATTCATTAGTGAGTGGGCTGATATACCGCTATCGCGAGCAAGCTCGCTCCCACAGGGATTTATGTGCGACTCAGATTCGGGGCAGGCGGATAATCGCGGTCAAGCCACCGCCCTGAGTTTCTTCCAGGCTCAATTGTCCACCCAGCCGTTCGGCGGCCTCGCGGGCGATGGTCATGCCCAGGCCGACACCGCCGGAGTTGCGGTTGCGTGAACCCTCCAGCCGAAAGAACGGCTCGAACACGGCTTCACGTTTGTCTGCCGCAATGCCCGGACCGTGATCAATCACTCGGATCACCAGGGTTTCGCGGCTGTCTTCGAGTTTGATCAATGCCTGCCCGGCATAGCGCAACGCGTTATCCAGCAAGTTGTTGATGCAAGAACGCAAGGCCATCGGTTGTACGTGCAGCGGGGCGCAGTGACCACTGGCCTGAACATCGGCGCCCTGGTCCTGGGCGTTTTCGCACAGGGACTCCACCAACGCTTGCACGTCCATCCATTGCAACGCCTCGCTGGTGCGCTGTTCGTGCAAGTAAGTCAGGGTGGCGTCGAGCATGTTGATCATGTCGTCCAGATCCTGACGCATCTGACCTTGCAGTTTTTCGTCGTCGATCTGTTCCAGGCGCAATTTGAGCCGCGACAGTGGGGTGCGCAGGTCATGGGACACCGCGCCCAGCATCCGCGAACGCTGCTGCACCTGTTCGATAATGCGTTTCTGCATCAGGTTAAAGGTGTAGGCCGCTTGCCGCGCTTCCCGTGGTCCCGATTCATCGAGTGGCGTGCTGTCGAGGTTTTCGCTCAAGCGCTCGGCGGCATCGCTCAGGCGCTGGATTGGCCGGCTCAGCAGTTTGGCGCCGTACCAGGCCGCAATGATCAGCGAAATCAATTGAAAGGTCAGCGGCACTAACGGTCCGCCGAACCACGGCCGAGGCGGCCGGGTTTCAAAGCGTGGGTCCATCGGCGGGCGTTTCCCGTCAACGCTTTCGGAAAACTCCGGTGGCGGTGGCGGAGGAGGTGGGCCGTAGTGGTGAAACCAGGCAAACGCCAGCAAGTGCGCGAGGACGATCGCCAGCAACAGCACACCGAACAGGCGGCCGAACAGCGTATCGAAGCGCGCACGCATCAGCCGATGTCTCTCGCGTCGAACAGATAACCCTCACCGCGAACGGTCTTGATCAGTTGTGGCGCTTTGGGGTCATCACCGAGTTTCTGGCGCAGGCGCGAGACCAGCAGGTCGATGCTTCGATCAAAGGCCTCAATCGAGCGGCCGCGAGCGGCGTCCAGCAATTGCTCACGACTGAGCACCCGGCGCGGACGTTCGATGAACACCCAGAGCAGGCGGAACTCGGCGTTGGACAGTGGGACCACCAGGCCGTTGTCGGCAATCAACTGTCGCAACACGCTGTTCAGGCGCCAATTGTCGAAGCGAATGTTCGCACGCTGTTCGGTGCGATCATCGCGCACTCGACGCAGAATGGTCTGAATCCTGGCCACCAGTTCACGGGGCTCGAACGGCTTGGCCATGTAATCGTCGGCGCCCAGCTCCAGGCCGATAATTCGGTCGGTCGGTTCGCAACGCGCAGTGAGCATCAGGATCGGAATGTCCGATTCGGCACGCAGCCAGCGGCACAATGACAAACCGTCTTCACCGGGCAGCATCAAGTCGAGCACCACCACATCGAAATGCTCGGCTTGCAGCGCCAGGCGCATCTCGGTGCCGTCGGTGACGCCGCTGGCGTGGATATTGAACCGGGCGAGGTAGTCGATCATCAGTTCGCGAATCGGGACGTCATCGTCGACGATCAGGGCGCGAATGCTCCAGCGCTTGTCGTCGCCGGGCGCTTTTTGATCGTCCTTCAAAGGGGCTTGGGAGTTGTGCATGCGTGCGTTCATCTGCCAGAGAGGCTGCCAACCACAAAGATGGGCTGCGAGGTTGTGGCTTCAGCATAGGCGTCCGGCCCGGAGGCGGGAAGTGCTGTAAGGACGTGTTGCGGCTGCCGAGGGTAGTGATGAACGATGTTGTGGACGTGTCGGGAGTGTATCGGGCTCGACACAATTGGCCAAAGGACTAGTCTTGCCTGAGCGCCGATGACGAATTACCGATCATCGGGTCCCGCAGCGTCGCTGGTTCCGCTACAATGCGCGCCGATTTCGTCCTGCCTGAGAGCCCGCACATGTCCGTCTGCCAGACTCCTATCATCGTCGCCCTGGATTTCCCCACCCGTGACGCCGCACTGAAGCTGGCCGATCAGTTGGACCCGAAACTGTGCCGGGTAAAAGTCGGCAAGGAACTGTTCACCAGTTGCGCGTCGGAAATCGTCGGCACCCTGCGTGACAAGGGCTTCGAAGTGTTCCTGGACCTCAAGTTCCACGATATTCCGAACACCACCGCCATGGCCGTCAAAGCCGCTGCGGAAATGGGTGTGTGGATGGTCAACGTTCACTGCTCCGGCGGTCTGCGCATGATGGCGGCCTGCCGTGAGGTGCTGGATCAGCGTACCGGGCCGAAGCCGTTGTTGATCGGCGTGACCGTGCTGACCAGCATGGAGCGTGAAGACCTGGCCGGTATCGGTCTGGACATCGAGCCGCAAGAGCAGGTGCTGCGTCTGGCCGCCCTGGCGGAAAAAGCCGGGATGGACGGTCTGGTGTGCTCGGCGCTGGAAGCCCAGGCCTTGAAGTCGGCTCACCCGTCGTTGCAACTGGTGACGCCAGGCATTCGTCCAGCGGGCAGCGCGCAAGACGATCAACGCCGTATCCTGACCCCGCGCCAGGCACTGGACGCCGGTTCCGATTATCTGGTGATTGGCCGTCCGATCAGCCAGGCGGCAGATCCAGCCAAGGCACTCGCCGCCGTAGTCGCCGAACTCGCCTGACCACCGCTACCCCTGTGGGAGCGAGCTTGCTCGCGATGAGGGCCTGTCAGTCGACATATTCGTTGTCTGATACGCCGCAATCGCGAGCAAGCTCGCACACATTGGTTTTGGGGTTGCTGAAAGTTTTGGGTTAAACCTTCAACACCAACTTCCCGAAGTTCTCGCCGCTGAACAATTTCATCAGCGTTTCCGGGAATGTCTCCAGTCCTTCGACAATGTCTTCCTTGCTCTTGAGTTGCCCCTTGATCATCCAGCCGGCCATTTCCTGCCCGGCGGCGGCAAACTGGGCGGCGTAGTCCATCACCACAAAACCCTCCATGCGCGCGCGGTTGACCAGCAGCGAGAGGTAATTGGCCGGGCCCTTGACCGCTTCCTTGTTGTTGTATTGGCTGATCGCGCCGCAAATCACTACGCGGGCCTTCATGTTCAGTCGGCTCAGCACCGCGTCGAGAATGTCGCCACCGACGTTATCGAAATACACGTCGACCCCTTTCGGGCATTCGCGTTTAAGACCGGCGATGACGTCTTCGTTCTTGTAGTCGATGGCGCCATCAAAACCCAATTCATCGATCAGGAACTGGCACTTGTCCGCGCCGCCGGCAATCCCGACCACGCGGCAGCCTTTGATCTTGGCGATCTGTCCGGCAATGCTGCCCACTGCGCCGGCAGCGCCCGACAGCACCACCGTGTCACCGGCCTTCGGCGCGCCGACATCGAGCAGGGCGAAGTAGGCGGTCATCCCGGTCATGCCAAGGGCGGACAAATAGCGCGGCAATGGCGCCAGTTTCGGATCAACTTTGTAGAAACCTCGTGGTTCGCCGAGGAAGTAATCCTGCACGCCGAGGGCACCGTTGACGTAGTCCCCGACCGCGAACCCCGGATTGTTCGAGGCAATGACTTGGCCTACACCCAATGCGCGCATGACTTCGCCCAAACCCACCGGCGGGATGTAGGACTTGCCCTCATTCATCCAGCCACGCATGGCCGGGTCCAGGGACAGGTATTCGTTTTTAACCAGAATCTGCCCCGACGCCGGGTCGCCGACCGGTACTTCCTGATAGGTAAAAGTCTCGCGGGTGGCCGCGCCCACGGGACGTTTGGCGAGCAGGAACTGGCGATTGGTCTGGGTAGTCATGACAGGCACTCAAGATGAATGAAGCCTTGTTGATAGCCCTTCATGATCAATGCCGCAAGTCTGGCTGATGCGGCGAATGCACCTCGATCCAGTGCAGTGATAGTCGGGGTCGGCGTTCTATCACTGTCACTCATGGGTACCCAACCGGCCACTTGATAGTGCTGCCGTGGCGCAGCCCTCTGTGGCTAGACTGAAAACAGTCAATCCCCCGCATTCTTCTCTTCGAGGACATAACAATGAGCATGACGTTTTCCGGCCAGGTGGCAGTGGTGACAGGCGCGGCGGCCGGTATTGGCCGTGCGACCGCCCAGGCGTTCGCCGCCGAAGGGTTGAAGGTCGTGGTCGCCGATCTGGACACCACCGGTGGCGAAGACACCGTGGCGCTGATTCGTGCAGCGGGCGGCGAAGCGACCTTCGTGCGTTGCAACGTGACGCTGGAAAGCGATGTAAAACATCTGATGGACGAAGTGGTAAACACCTACGGGCGGCTGGACTATGCCTTCAACAACGCCGGCATCGAGATCGAGAAAGGCAAGCTCGCCGAAGGCACGCTGGATGAGTTCGACGCGATCATGGGCGTCAACGTCAAAGGCGTCTGGCTCTGCATGAAATATCAACTGCCGCTGTTGTTGGCCCAGGGCGGCGGTGCCATCGTCAACACCGCTTCGGTGGCGGGCCTGGGGGCTGCACCGAAGATGAGCATTTACGCGGCGTCCAAACATGCGGTGATCGGCCTGACCAAGTCAGCGGCCATCGAATATGCCAAGAAAAAGATTCGCGTGAATGCGGTATGCCCGGCGGTGATCGACACCGACATGTTCCGTCGTGCGTATGAGGCGGACCCGAAGAAGGGTGAATTTGCCAACGCGATGCACCCGGTGGGTCGCATCGGCAAGGTGGAAGAGATCGCCAGCGCGGTGTTGTATCTGTGCAGCGACGGTGCCGCGTTCACCACCGGCCATTCGCTGGCGGTGGATGGCGGCGTTACAGCGTTCTGAAGTCAGGCACTTCACGTAGGAAAAAACCCGCATTTATGCGGGTTTTTTTACAGTTTCGTGATGGTGCCGGGCAATGTGTTTCAAAGGGTTAGAACCGAGGGTTTTAGCGGCGTTGTCGCACATTCCCATCGACGCTCCTGTGCTTAACTGTTTCCCGCAAAACAGACAGGAGTTTGCTTGCTCATGGAGTTGAGAATCGATCGACAGGCATTGGTGCCGGTCGTGCAGCAAATCGTCGATGCGCTGGCCGATTGGCTGCGTCAGGGCGATGTGTTGCCGGGAACGCGTCTGCCGTCCGCACGGCAAATCGCGCGGGTCAATCTGCTCAGTCAATCCTGCGTCGTCGAAGCCTGCGAGCGTCTGGTGGCGCAAGGTGTGCTGGCGCCGCGTCAGGGCACCGGTTTTGTTGTTGCCCTTCCAGCATCAATCGCGCAGAAGCGACAGGATGGCCTTTGGTTCGAAGGGGCGGACGTGACGCAGGGTGACGTCACGGGCGCACTCAAGCTGGGCTGTGGTTGCCTGCCGGAAAGATGGCGTGAAACCGACGATTTGAGCTACGCCATTCGCCAGGTGAGCCGCACCGACATGGCCGCTTTGTTCAACTACAGCACCCCCCTGGGGTTGCCTGCCTTGCGTGAGCAGATCCGCAAGCGTCTGCATCTATTCGACATCAACGTGGACGATCGACGGATTATGACCACGGCAGGGGCGACCCATGGGCTCGATCTGATCATGCGCACGTTGCTCAAAGCCGGCGACTGCGTGGTGGTCGAAAGCCCGGGGTATTCGTTGTTATTCGATCTGCTCAGGCTGAACGGCGTGACGATGATCGAGGTACCGCGTACCCCGCGCGGGCCTGACACGCAGGCGCTTGAAGCGCTATTGCGCAAGCAC
The DNA here is from genome assembly GCF_002000165.1 of Pseudomonas sp. C9. Lineage (NCBI taxonomy): Bacteria > Pseudomonadati > Pseudomonadota > Gammaproteobacteria > Pseudomonadales > Pseudomonadaceae > Pseudomonas > Pseudomonas sp. C9. The sequence continues at coordinate 4,191,124 of NZ_MPAK01000001.1, forward strand.
AAGCCTCGTGCGCTGTTTATCCATAGTTTCTGCCACAACCCGACGGGCAGTAGTCTCACGGCACTGGTGGCACAGCAGGTGCTGCAACTGACCAAAGCCCATGGCATGTTGCTGATCGAGGATGACGTCCATGCCGATTTGCACAGCGGCCCAGGCACGCGCCTCGCGGCACTGGGGATTGACGACAATGTGATCTACCTTGGCAGCTACTCCAAAACCCTCAGCAGTTCATTGCGCATCGGCTTCATTGTGGCCAGTGACGCGGTTGTGTCACGACTGGCCCAGGTCAAGATGACCAGCAGCATGGGCGCCTCGATGTTCTGTGAGGCGGTGTTGGCTAGCCTGTTGGCCAGCGGCGCCTATCGCAAGTTGGTGCAGCGTCAGCGCCAACGATTGCACGCCGACAGAGAGGCCGCCTTGCAAGTGCTCGAAGACGCCGACTGGGAGGTTTTCGGCAAACCGGTGGGAGGGCTGTTCATCTGGGCGCGATCACGCTTGTCCAGCTACGCTCAGGTGCGCACACAGGCCCGGCGCTTTGGTGTGTTGCTGTCTTCTGCCACAGCATTCAGTCCCGACGGTGAGGCCACGGACTGGCAACGCATCAACGTGGCTTACGCCTGTGATCCTCGTGCCCGGGCATTCTTTCAGGCCACTGCTTTGAATCGACCTCAAGCGTTCTGAAAACGACGCAGGCGTAGCTTTTTGCCATTATTCCGACGCCAGAGACTTGTGCTGGCGTATGCCCGTTGCGAATCTGCGTCAACAGACTATGTCAGGGGACTAAGTGCAATGATTTCGGCCGTGCAAGGACGTTTTGCCAACCTCGGTATGGCAAAAAAAATGGGTGTGGGATTTGTACTGGTACTGCTGCTGACAGCATTGGTCGCTGCCATCGGTGTATGGTCCCTGCAAACCATCAGTCATCGCTTCGACGGACTCAAGCAGATGTCGTCGCTCAATAGCGGTTTGCTCAAGGTGCGACTGCTTGAGCAGGAGTACGCCTTGCATGGCAACCCGAAAACCGCCGATGCCCTGCACGAGGGCGTTGATGGCCTGATTGCTCTGGCGACCCAGCTCAAGGCTGCATCGGCCGCCAACGTACCGGTGATGAATGACGTCGAACAGTCGCTGGGCGCTTATCGAAAGGCGTTCGATGAGTTCGTCTCGCTGAGTCAGGCCAAGGACCTGGCACTGGAAATGGCCAGTTGGTCGGTGTCCAGCGTGGCCAATAACCTTGATGTGTTGCAATCCGGTCTGGCCGATGACGGCGCCTATACCTTGAAGCAATCCGAAGGCAAGGACGGTGGGCAGTTCATCGAGCAGGCCAGCCAGGTCAGCCAGGTCTCGCGATTGATGTTGCAGGCGATGAACGAAGCGCGCGTGCGTCTGGACCAGAGCCGCAAGGGCGACGACAGCGCAGGCCAGGGCAAGATCGAACAGGCGGATCAAGCGCTGACCCAGGCCGAGCAGCTGAAAACCACGGTCAAGGACGAGGGCTATCAGACGGTCCTTAATGAAGTGACAGGCCACATTGGTAGTTTCAGCGAAAAACTGACGGAGTACACCGGCCTGTTGGCCCAGGAAAAAACCGTCTACGAACAACTGCATCAGCGCGCCGCGCAAGTGGTGGAGCGGGTCGATCAGGCCTATGTTGCCGAAGATCTGTCGATGCAGGCCGAACTGAAAAAGAACTCGTTGTTGATCCTCGGTTCCTCGGCCCTGGCGTTGCTGGTCGGCCTGGTGGCCGCGTGGGTGATTACCCGGTTGATCGTGGCGCCGTTGCGCAGTGTGATCCGTGTCGCCCAGCAGATCGCTGCGGGTGATTTGAGTGCGACTGTTGAAGTGACCCGCCGTGACGAGATCGGCCAGTTGATGCAGGCGATGCAGCAGATGGGCGCCGGGCTCAGCCGTATTGTCAGTGGCTTGCAGGCCGGTATCGAGCAATTGGCGAGTTCAGCGCATTCACTGTCGGCGGTGACCGAACAGACTAACCTGGAAGTCAGCAGCCAGAAAGAAGAAACCGAGCAGGTCGCCACCGCGATGAACCAGATGACGGCGACGGTGCACGACGTTGCGCGCAACGCCGAGGAGGCCGCACAGGCTGCACAGACGGCGGATGGCAAGGTTGAAAGTGGTCAGCATGTGGTGCGCCAGAGCATGGCGCGTATCGAGCAGTTGGCGGATTCCGCGACTTCGGCCAGTTCCAGCATCGAAAGCCTGAGCGCAGAGATCCAGAACATCGGCACGGTGCTCAGCGTGATCAAAAGTGTCGCCGAGCAGACCAACCTGTTGGCGCTCAACGCGGCGATCGAGGCCGCACGGGCGGGTGAGCAGGGCAGGGGCTTTGCCGTGGTGGCCGATGAAGTTCGGGCGCTGGCCAAGCGTACCCAGCAATCGACCGAGGAGATCGAGCGGCTGGTCAGTGCCCTGCGCTCGGCCGCTCAGTCGTCGGTGCAGCAGATTCAGAACAGCGGCGAACTGGTGAAGTTGGCGGTCAGTGATGCGTTGCAGACCGAAAGTGCACTGGGAAGTATTGCCGCTGCAGTCTCGTTGATTCAGCAGATGAACCAGCAGATTGCCGCGGCAGCCGAGGAGCAAAGCTCGGTGGCCGAGGAGATCAATCGCAGTGTCACGAGTATTCGTGCCAGCGCAGATCAGTCGTCGCTGGCGATGCAAGGCAACGCAGCGTCGAGTATTGAGCTGGCTCAATTGGGGCTTGAGCTGAAAGGGATGGTGGGGCACTTCCGGCTCTGAAGGTTCTCCCGGTCACCCATCAAACACAGTCCAAAAAAAAGCCACCTTCTCAGGTGGCTTTTGTGTTTTTGCTGATCAGTCGTAGATCACTCTCTTCTTCCAGTCGGCATCGGCGTCGACTTGTTTGAGGCCGGTGTTCAGCTGGTTTGCCTCGCTCTCAACGGCTGCGATGTTGTCCATCACCAAGGCATTGGCGCGAGCCAGGAGTTTCTCCAGGTACTCAAGCTGCTCGGAATAGGCCTGCGGGTCCTGCTGTTTGCGCAGGTATTGCACGCCGCGTTCGAACGCCAGGCGCGCCTGACCTGGCTGGTTCTGTTGCAAGCAATGCTGCCCGAGGTTGTTGAAGAACTCGATGTGCAGCAGCACCAGGATATGACGGACTTCGCGGATCCAGCGCTTCGCTTCGTTGGGTGGCAGGAAGCCGTCTTGTGCTGCGCGTGTGATCTGGCCATGCAGGGCTTCGAGCAGGAAACGTACGTCCTTGGCCTTGGCTTCGGTCTGGATGGGGGACGGCGGGTTGTTGACCGGGATCGATTGACCTTGGGCTGCCAGTGCTTCCAGCTCGGTAATCCGCGCCCTGAGGTTGGCGCTGGTTTTTTCCAGGTTGAGCAGGCGTTGGCAGACGTTGAGCTCCAGGCGGGTCAACAGCAGCTTGAGCGCAGGTGTCATCAACTGACCGGGGAAGGTCTCGGTGATTTCACCGCAGCGGCGCAGGCGGTCGTTGAGTTCAACCTTGGTGCGGGCCTTTTCCAGCTTGTTGTTTTCCACCACATGGTTCATGTAGCCAATGGCGATCAATAGTGCGATCCCGGCTACAACTAGCAGGGTGATCATGAGTGGTGTCACCGGTAAGACCTCTTTATAGGGTTTGCGTTCGAGTGTAGTGGCTTGCCATTGGGGCGCATAGGCCACTCGACGACTTGAATCAGCTATGGCCATAAATGTATCGGCCGTTGTTCTGCTTATATAAATGGTGGCGAAGATGTTTCAGATTGCCATCATCTTGATGGCGTGGACTATAACGTCTTGAAGGAGACCGGAATATAGGCGTCGGAGCCCAGGCTGCGCAAAAGCCCGAAACGCGTCTGAAAGCAGGGCGAAGTCATTGATTTAAATAAATTTATATCTGGGGGTTGACGACCCCTCAATCCATCCATAGAATGCGCGCCACTTACAGCGTAAAGCACACAGCGAAACGCGGTAGGGAGTGAATGTTGTACGTGTGTCCCCTTCGTCTAGTGGCCTAGGACACCGCCCTTTCACGGCGGTAACAGGGGTTCGAGTCCCCTAGGGGACGCCAATGCGGGAATAGCTCAGTTGGTAGAGCACGACCTTGCCAAGGTCGGGGTCGCGAGTTCGAGTCTCGTTTCCCGCTCCATTTTTAAGCAGCGTTGCTTTCGGGCGGCGTTGAGTGAAACCAGAACCGACATCTTCGGATGCGGATTTGGGCACTGAAATACACACCATGTGTTTCAGTTAGCGTGTCCCCTTCGTCTAGTGGCCTAGGACACCGCCCTTTCACGGCGGTAACAGGGGTTCGAGTCCCCTAGGGGACGCCATTTGCGGGAATAGCTCAGTTGGTAGAGCACGACCTTGCCAAGGTCGGGGTCGCGAGTTCGAGTCTCGTTTCCCGCTCCATATTTAACAAAAACGCCGCTCAGCAATGAGCGGCGTTTTTGTTTGTGCGTTTTTTATGGCATAGCAGGCGACAACGCACTTTGTAGCAGCTGGCGAAGCCTGCGTCCGGCGGCGAAGCAGTCGTAAAACCTGTGTGCGGTCTTTCTGAAACACCGCGTCATTTGATTTCACGACTGCTGCGCCGCCGGACGCAGGCTTCGCCAGCTGCTACAGATTGTGTCGTTCTCCGGTTTTGTGGTTTTGACCCGCCAGCAGGGCTGGTCCAAGAGGCGATCAGAGCTTCGGCAACTGCCCGATGCGCCCCATCATTTCGGTCACGATCTGCAGGTCCAGCAGGAACTGGTCGACCGTCTTGAACTCATTGTCGGTGTGGCCGGTGTATTTCACCTCGGGCCGGGCCAGGCCAAACTGCACGCCATTGGGCAGTTCATGGACCGAGGTGGCGCCGGCAGAGGTGCCGTACTTGTGCTCCATGCCCAGGTTTTCACTGGCCACGGCCAGCAAAGCCTTGACCCATTCACCCTCAGGGTTGCGGTACATCGGCTCGGCGATCGAGATATCGAAGGTCGGTGCGATGTGGCTTTTCTTGCTCCAGGTGGCCAGCTTATCGGTGATTTCGCTGTTCAGCGCTTCCGGGGACTTGCCCTTCGGTACACGCAGGTTGACCGCCAGTTTGAAAGCCTTTTCATCCATCCCGACAAAAGTCAGGGACGCGGTGAGTGGCCCCATGAATGAATCGGAAAAACCGACACCCAGTTTGCCGCCCAGGTAGTCCAGCCCCCAGTTGTCGGCGGCGTAGCGGGCGGCGTCAGTGATGTGGTTATGTTTGAGCGCGACCTTGCCGTCGAGGCTGTTGATGAAGTCCAGCATCCTGGCCACCGGGTTGACGCCTGACTCAGGCTCGGAGGAGTGGGCGGAAACGCCGGTAACCGTGAGTTTCACGTCCTTGCCGACGACCTTGGCCGTCACCTCAAAATTGCCGTCATTGCGCTTCGCATACTCAGTACCCGCTTTGTGCAGGCTGGCGGCCAATTCGGCAGGTTTGTCACTCACCAGGGTGGCAGCCGATGCCGACGGAATCTGGTTGGTGGCCAGTCCGCCCGTCATTGAGACGATTTCAGCACCCTTGCCCTCGGCATTACGTCGGGCAAAACTGGCCATGACGGTGCCGTAGCCTTTCTCGGCAATCACCACCGGGTAGCCGCCATCCAGCGCCAGGTTGTAGTTGGGTGTCGGATTGTGTTCGAAGTAGTAGGGAATGGCGTCCCCGGTGGTTTCTTCGGTGGTGTCTACCAGCAGCTTGAAGTTCCTCGCCAGCGGCAGCTTCTCTTCCTTGATGACCTTCATCGCATAGAGCGACACCACGATGCCGTTCTTGTCGTCCTCGGTACCCCGACCATACATGCGATCGCCGATCAGGGTGACCTTGAACGGATCGAGTCGGGTGCCGTCTTTCAGTACCCAGTTCTCCGGCGTCACGGGCACCACATCGGCATGCGCGTGAATGCCCACCACTTCATCGCCGCTGCCCTCAAGGGAGATTTCATAGACGCAGTTGTCGATGTTGCGAAAATTCAGGTTGAAGGACTGGGCCAGGTCTTTGATCTTGTCGGCGATCTTGATGAATTCAGGATTGTCGTGCTGAGCCACGCCGTCCACGCGGAAGGTCGGGATGGCCACCAGCTCACGCAGGGTCTCGGTGGCCGCGCTGCCGTATTTCAATCGTGCATAAAGGCCAAGCAGGCGATGGATTTCATCTTGCTGTTCAGAAGAAAGTGCCTTGTTATCGAGAAAGGCGCTGATGGCCGGGTCGAGGTCGCCTGATTTGGCGACGTCACTCTGGGCCAGGCGTCCCAGGAACTCCCTGAAATCGGTGACCGATGTTTCATTGAACGTCTTGAGGATGGCCGCGCTCTGTTGCGCCGTGATGTTGGCAAATGCAGAAGGGGTGAACGACGAAAGGCTGGCGATCATCAGGGTGGTCGCGGCCAGGTGCTTGAGTGAAAAGTCCATTGCTGGGGCATTCCTTTGCAGGCAGTTTGTGAGAAATATCTGATCGATTAATCAGAAACATTTCAAAGCTAACACCCGAAAGGCTTGATGCAGAGCCCTTGATGCAGGATCTGTCGCACAAAAATGCAAAAGCGACGCACAAATGAAAAAGGCCCGTCAGTCAGACTGAACGGGCCTTTTGGTTTATGCAGGTTTTACATCGACAAGATCAATCGACCGGCAAACAGGATCAGAATGACTCCCATCGTCCGTTCGAACCAATGCCCCATGCGCATGAACAGCAAGCGAACCCGGGCACTGGAAAAAAACAGGGCGACGATGACAAACCACAGTGCGTTCACAAAACACATCCACACGCCGTAAAGCGCCTGGACCTTCAACGGTGTCGTGGCACTGATGATGGTGGTGAAAATCGCCAGGAAAAACAGGGTCGCCTTGGGGTTCGTCGCGTTGGTCAGAAACCCGGTGGTGAATGCCTTCAATAGCGTTTGTTTGACGACAGGTTCGTCCACGGCCTGGTCGCCCTCAAGCGCGGACTTGGGTTTGCTGCGCAACAGGCTGACCCCGAGGTACAAAACGTAAGCGCCGCCCACGACCTTGGCCACGGTCAACAACCAAGGCGTTGTATGCATCAGCGCGCCGACCCCGAGCAGCGTGTAAAGCACGTGCACGGAAATCCCCGCGCCGATGCCCAGCGCCGTGCAAATGCCCACCAGCCGACCGAAGCGCACGCTCTGACGAATCGTGACGGCAAAATCCGGCCCGGGTGCGACCACGGCCAGAAAGTGAATGGTTGCCAGCGCCAGAAACTCGCCCAAGTAACTCGAAAGCATTTCAACTCCAGAAGGTAAGGGGTGAAGCATTGCCGCGATAGCCGACAAAGAACGAAAGGCTCAATCGTGGATCTGCCACACCCGGTGTCACCGAGTGCATGCAGCGCGAATTGAACATGATGAAATCACCCGGCTCGGGACGTATCTCAAGTGTGGGAGGGCCAAGCAGGGCAGGGTCGATGCCGTAACTGTCGCCGCGCATTTCGTCGAACTGGTCCGGCGAAATGTCGTCGTCCCACATCTGCAGCGCGCCGCCTTCGGTGGGCATGTTCAGGTAAACGTTGCAGGCGAACTGCGCTTCCAGGCTTCGGGCCTGGTAACTGTCCGGGGCGTCCTTGGCGAAAATGTCATGGTGGGCGAGGAAGCACACCCCCGGTTTCACTACCCGTGACAGCCCGACATACATCTTGCGACCGTAGAGGTTTTCCAGGTGAGCGCCTGCCGGCCAGGATTCGTCGAGCATGCAGCGCAGGGTGTCGACCGGGGACGAATAGGGCGCGCAACGGTTACGTAATTCCGCGATATTGCGGGTGGCGCGTTCGAAGTAGTCCTCGATCAGCAACGGCTGGTTTTCCGCCTCATAAAACGCCATGCCGATACGACCGATACTAGGCGCATTGATATAGCCTTCGAAGCCCGGGGCGAGGATCTTGTCGCCAATCTGAATCGCCAGCGGCTGGGGCAGCAAGCCTTTGACGCGGATGGCGAGGACTTCTTCGTTGGCCAGTTTTTTTATGCACGTCTCATCGAGACGCTCGACGTCAAGCATCATGTCTTAGGTCCATCTATCAGATAGTCAACAGAACCCGCGAGCGCAGGCTCCCCCGGCGTCAGGCGATGACGTTGCCGGCATCGCCCAAATGCTCAATCCACGGAGTAGTGGACTGACAGCGTTCCCTTTTTCAATGAAAGGGAAGCGATCGTGACCGTGCCTAATTCCTTCAGGCTACGTACATGGGTGCCGCCGCAGCCATAGGCGGGCAGTTCACCGAAACCGATTTCCCGGGCGCCTTCACGCAATGACGTCAGGCGCGGCCAATCCTGGCCAATAAACTGTGCGATGCCGAGTTGAACGGATTCGATATCGAGGTCCTGGGCACTTTCCAGCGCTTTGAACTGCACCCGACCTTCGCCCGGCCAGTGATGCGCCTTGGTCGGCATCCAGCCTCTGGCCTGGACGAAATGACCAATCAAATGCCCGGCGGAATGCATGCGCGTATTGAACTGGCGCCGCTCTTCGTCGATACGAATCTGGGTCATGCCGGGTTTAACCGGTTGATCGACGAAATGAATGATCCGGTCGGGATCCTGGACGACACGCAGTACCCGACTATCGCCGATCCAGCCGGTATCAAAAGGCTGGCCGCCACCTTGCGGGTGAAACAGCGTGGCGCGCAGCACCACGGCAAATTCGTTCTCGTGGGGCGTGCACTCCAAGACTTCCACATTAGCCTTGAGGTCATCACTATGGAAAAAGAGGCGAAGCGTCATATTCCATGCCCTGATTAAAGTTTCTTTTTTTATTATATGAAGCGTGGAATTGCGTGATAATCCGTTCAAACATCAAAGGACTGTTGCGCTGTGAGCATAAATCTTCCACTGCCGCTGCTCGGTGAAATGGCGATTTTCGTCAAGGTTGTCGAGACTGGCAGCTTCTCCGAAGCCGCCCGCCAACTGGGGGCTTCACCCTCGGCAGTGAGTCGTAGTATTTCGCGACTGGAGAAGGCCCTGGCCACGCGTCTACTGCAACGCACCACGCGCAAACTGCGCCTGAGCGACGGTGGCGAAGAGGTGTTCAAGCGTTGTCAGGAAATGGTCAGCGCGGCCAAGTCAGTGATGGAAATCAGTGGCCAGTTCACTGACGAACCCGAGGGGCTGGTGCGTATCAGCGTCCCGAAAGCGGTAGGCCGGATCGTGATTCACCCGCATATGCCGGAGTTTTTACGCCGTTATCCAAAAGTGGACGTGGAGCTATTGCTTGAGGACCGGCAGGTTGATTTGATCGACGACAACGTCGACCTGGCGATTCGCATTACCGACCGGCCGCCAGCAGGGCTGGTGGGTCGGCAGTTGCTCACCATCGACCATTTGCTCTGCGCGACACCGCAGTATCTGGCTGAACACGGTACACCGACTCACCCCCATGACTTGCTTAATCACAGTTGCATTTACCTGGGTGAAACCCCGAGCGATGCGCGCTGGAAATTCAGGAAGGGCAGCAAATCGGTGACCGTTGGTGTGCGTGGGCGATATGCCGCCAATCACACCGGCGTACGTTATGGCGCGGTGTTGCAGCATATCGGCATTGGCAGCTTGCCCTATTTCACTGCGCGCCATGCCCTGGAGAAAGGGTTGATGGTGCAGGTGCTGCCGGACTGGACCTTTCTGGCGTCCTACCACGGAGGTGCCTGGTTGCTGCATTCGCCAACCCGGTACCTGCCGCCCAAGATACGGGTGCTGATTGATTACCTGGTGGCGTGTCTGGAGAAGGAACCGACGCTGGGCAAGCCCGGTAAGTCCAATGGTCCGGTTTGGTCTTCATCGGAATATGAAATGCCAGAGAGTGACGGCTTGTTCTGAGCACAAAAAAAGGCCCGCATGTTAATCATGCGGGCCTTTTTCATTGCAGGACCGGGATCAGTGCTTGCTGTCTTCGTTCGACATCGACAGCAGCTGTTTTTCCTGATTCCAGTCGAACGGCTCGTCGTTTTGTTCCGCTTCGAAGCGACGCTCTTCCAGCGCCTGATACATATCGATTTCATCATCGGGCATGTAATGCAGACAGTCACCGGCGAAGTACCACAGCAGGTCGCGCGGGACCAGGTGGGCAATTTGCGGGTAGCGGGTGATCACCTGGCAGAGAATGTCCTGGCCCAGGTATTGGCTTTCGATCGGGTCGACCGGCAGCAACGCACGCAACTCGTCGAAGCGCTCCAGGAACAAGGCATGGCTTTCTTCGGGAACCTGCTCGGCCTCACCCACGGCGACCAGGATGCTGCGCAAGTGGTCAAGCAAGACGAGATGATCGGCAACGACATTGGACACGAGATAAGTCCTCAAGAGCAAAACGGGCGCGGGAGTATAAAGCGCCTGCGCCCTTTTTGCATGGACCGACATGTTCGGCTGGATCAGCGGACCTTTCCTTGAGCCAGTGCCAGCTCCTCTTTGTCGAAATCATCGACATCAATCACCTTGCGTCGGGCCGCTTCGGCGATACGCAGAGTCTGCGCTTCCATTGCCTGCAAAACACCGGCCTCCAGCGCGGCATCGATGATGTGTTCCCCGGCGGCCGGTTTGACCTGGCCACTTTTGAGGGCTACGTGCAGCTTTTTCTGCAGCGGCTGCGCAGCGTTGAGCAAATCGCAGGCATGTTGCAATGCGCCGACGGCATCATCGGCCGATTGCGGACGGTAGCAACCGCCCAGCAACTCCTCCAGGGTCGGGTCGCCCTTGGCGCGGCCAATCACGGCGGCCACGTCGGCGCCGAGCTTGTCCGATGGGCCTTTGTGTCGTCGGCCGAACGGAAACACGATCACCCGCATCAGGCAACCCAACACCTTGTTCGGGAAATTGGTCAGCAGCTCATCCAGCGCACGCTCCGACTGACCCAGGCTTTCTTCCATGGCCCAAGTGAACAACGGCGCCATGTGTTCCGGGGAGTCGAGATCGTGGTAACGCTTGAGGGCGGCAGAGGCGAGGTACAGGTTGCTCAGTACATCCCCCAGTCGTGCTGACAGGCGCTCGCGACGTTTCAGTTCGCCGCCCAGCAGCATCATGCTCAGGTCTGCCAGCAGGGCGAACGCCGCAGCCTGACGATTGAGGGCGCGGAAGTAACCCTGGCTGAGCTTGTTGCCCGGTGTGTGTTCGAAGTGCCCGAACCCCAGGTTCAGCACCAGTGTGCTGGCGGCGTTACTCACGGCAAAACCGATGTGCTTGAACAGCAGGCCATCGAACTCGGTGAGTGCCTGATCCTTGTCCTCACGACCGGCGAGGGCCATTTCCTTGAGCACGAACGGATGGCAACGAATCGCCCCCTGGCCGAAGATCATCAGGTTGCGCGAGAGAATGTTCGCGCCTTCGACGGTGATGAAAATCGGCGCGCCATTCCAGCTGCGACCGAGGTAATTGTTCGGCCCCATGATGATGGCTTTGCCGCCGTGAACATCCATCGCATGGCTGATGCACTCGCGGCCGCGTTCGGTGAGGTGGTACTTGAGAATCGCCGACAGCACCGACGGTTTCTCCCCCAGATCCACCGCGTTGGCGGTCAGCATGCGCGCCGCGTCCATCATCCAGGCGTTGCCGCCGATGCGCGCCATGGCTTCCTGAATCCCTTCGAACGCCGACAGCGGTACGTTGAATTGTTCGCGAACCTGAGCGTATTGACCGGTCACCAGGCTGGTGAATTTGGCGGCGCCGGTGCCGACGGCAGGCAATGAAATCGAACGCCCGACCGACAGGCAATTCATCAGCATCATCCAGCCTTTGCCGAGCATGTCCTGGCCGCCGATGAGGAAGTCGAGCGGCACGAACACATCCTTGCCAGCGTTCGGGCCGTTCATGAACGCGGCCCCCAGCGGCAGGTGACGGCGACCGATTTCAACACCGGCAGTGTCAGTGGGAATCAGGGCCAGGCTGATGCCAAGGTCTTCCTTGTCACCCAGTAAATGGTCCGGGTCATAGGCCTTGAAGGCGAGGCCGAGCAGGGTCGCCACCGGGCCGAGGGTGATGTAACGCTTTTCCCAGTTCAGGCGCAGGCCCAGCGTTTCCTTGCCTTCCCATTCACCTTTGCAGATGACCCCGGTGTCGGGCATTGCCCCCGCGTCGGAGCCGGCCAGTGGGCCGGTCAATGCGAAGCAGGGAATGTCGTCACCACGGGCCAGGCGAGGCAGGTAATGGTTGCGCTGTTCATCGGTGCCGTAATGCAGCAGCAACTCGGCGGGGCCGAGGGAGTTGGGGACCATCACGGTGGACGCAAGGTCGCCGCTGCGGGTCGCCAGTTTCATGGCGACCTGTGAGTGGGCATAGGCGGAGAAGCCCTTGCCGCCATATTCCTTGGGAATGATCAGCGCGAAAAAGCCGTTGTCCTTGATATGCGTCCAGGCTTCGGCGGGCAGGTCCATGTCTTGCCCGATCTGCCAGTCGGTGACCATGGCGCACAGTTCTTCGGTCGGGCCATCAATGAATGCCTGTTCCTCTTCGCTCAGTTGGGCTTTGGGATAGGACAGCAGTTTGTTCCAGTCGGGGCGACCGCTGAACAGCTCACCGTCCCACCACACCGTGCCGGCATCGATGGCGTCGCGTTCGGTTTGCGACATCGGCGGCAGGGTCTTCTGGAACCAGTTGAACAGCGGCGCGCTGAAGAACTTGCGACGCAGGTCGGGTAGCAGCAACGGCGCGGCAACGGCTGCGATCAATACCCAGAGCAACAGCAGCAGCCAGCCGGGCGCGCGGCCGAAAGCGCCCATGGCCACTACATAGACGGCAACGATGCAGAGAGCGGGCAGTGGGGCGATGCGACGATGGGCTAACCAGGCGATCCCGACAACCAGAACCAGTATCCACAACAGCAGCATATTTAATCCTCCGTGAACCAGGGTAAAACCAACCTTCAGAGCTTAGACGGCATCCGCCAAACAGGGTGGTCAGAGCGATGTGATTGAATTCGTGGGAAACCTTGGGTGTGTTTTGTAGGCTCGGTTGGCAACACGCTCGGGAAATGGTTCGTTTCCTACGCGACAATGCGCCCAAGTTTGGCCGAAACGTCGTTATCTCTGTGCTGAAGCTGTCGCTAGACTCGAGGCTTCCCCTGGAGATTATCCTCATGCACGAGTACCTGAACCCCGGCCGCTTCATCGATAGTGACCACCCCTCGGTGGTGGAGTTCGCCGAAATACATCGCGGCAGCCGTCGAGATCCGATCGAGCAGGCGATCAACCTTTATTACGCCGTGCGTGAGGCCGTGCGCTACAACCCCTACACGTTCAGCCGCGATCCGCAGACGTTGTGCGGCAGTTATGCGCTGGAAACCGGGGAAAGCTATTGCGTGCCCAAAGCCACGCTGCTGGCGGGCGCTGCCCGGCATTGCGGGATCCCGGCACGCATTGGTCTGGCTGACGTTCGCAATCACCTGTCGACGCCACGCTTGCTCGAATTGCTCAAGAGCGATGTGTTCGCGATGCATGGCTACACGGAGTTGTATCTGAACGACCGCTGGGTCAAGGCGACACCGGCGTTCAATCAAAAACTCTGTGAACTGTTCAATGTTGCGCCGCTGGAATTCGACGGCATCAACGACAGCGTCTTTCATCCGTTCAATCGCGATGGCGCGCAGTTGATGGAGTACCTGGTTGATCACGGCCAGTTCGCCGATGTGCCGGAAACGTTCTTTTTCGAGCACCTGGAAAAGTGCTATCCGCACCTGTTCAGCGACAAGCTACCCACGTTGCTGGGTGATATGCAGAGCGATTTGAGTCGCGCCTGATCCGGCGTATGCTGCCTGCCCACTTATCGAAAAAGAGGCGGTCATGCTGAAGATCTGGGGTCGGAAAAACTCGTCGAATGTCAGAAAGCCTTTGTGGGCCGCCGAAGAGCTGGGGCTGGCCTACGAGGCCATCGATGCGGGCGGTGCTTTTGGTGTGGTCGATACGCCGCAGTACCGTGCAATGAACCCCAATGGTCGCGTACCGGTGATCGAAGACGACGGTTTTGTGTTGTGGGAATCCAACGCCATCGTGCGTTACTTGATGGCCCGCCATGCCAACAGCACGTCTTGGTATCCAGCGAACCTGCAAGCCCGCGCCACGGCTGACAAGTGGATGGACTGGACCACTTCAAGTTTTGCCGGCCCGTTCCGCACCGTATTCTGGGGCGTGTTGCGCACGCCGGCCGACAAGCAGGACTGGCCTGCCATCAAGGCTGCGATTAAGGAGTGCGACGAGTTGCTGTCGATGGCCAATCAAGCGTTGTCGACCCAATCCTACCTGTCCGGCGATGAGATCGGCATGGGCGACATCCCCCTCGGCAGTTTTATTTATGCCTGGTTCGAGATGCCAATCGAGCGCGCGTCGCAGCCGCACCTCGAAGCCTGGTATGCCCGGTTGAAACAGCGTCCGGCCTATCAAAAAGCAGTCATGACCGCGTTGACTTAATACTCACTATCGACACACTTGACTGTACTTGTGTGGCGGCGACAAGCACCATTGCGCCCATGTGCCGCGGTGGTACCTGTCGCCGCCAGCCGTCTTTTATTCCTTTTTTCCTTCTTGGTGCGTAATCCGATATGAGTTCCGCTCTGTCCATCCGGCAGCTAACCAAAACCTACGGCAACGGTTTCCAGGCCCTGAGTGGTATCGATCTGGACGTTGCCGAAGGTGACTTTTTCGCCTTGCTCGGCCCGAACGGCGCAGGCAAATCCACGACCATCGGCATTCTCTCGACCCTGGTGAACAAGACCAGCGGAACGGTGAATATCTTCGGCCACGACCTGGACAAAAATCCCGCGCAGCTCAAACGCTCCATCGGCGTGGTGCCCCAGGAATTCAACTTCAACCAGTTCGAAAAGACCTTCGATATCGTGGTGACCCAGGCCGGTTACTACGGCATTCCGGCGAAAGTCGCCAAGGAACGCGCCGAGCAATACCTGACCCAACTGGGGCTGTGGGATAAGCGCGATACGCCGTCACGCTCGCTGTCCGGTGGCATGAAGCGTCGATTGATGATTGCGCGCGCGCTGGTTCACGAACCGCGTTTGCTGATCCTCGACGAACCGACGGCAGGTGTGGACATCGAGCTGCGTCGTTCGATGTGGACCTTTCTCACCGAGCTGAACAAGAAAGGCATCACCATCATCCTCACCACGCATTACCTGGAAGAGGCCGAGCAGTTGTGCCGCAACATCGGCATCATCGACCACGGCACCATCGTCGAGAACACCAGCATGAAACAGTTGCTCAGCCAGCTGCATGTGGAGACGTTCCTGCTCGACATCAAAAACACCCTGAACAGTGCGCCGCAGTTGCTCGGCTACCCGACCCGGCTGCTTGACGGCCACACGCTGGAAGTCCAGGTCGACAAGGCCATGGGCATCACTGCGCTGTTTACCCAGTTGGCGCAGCAGAACATCGAAGTGCTGAGCCTGCGTAACAAAACCAATCGCCTAGAGGAGTTGTTCGTGTCCCTGGTGGAGAAAAATCTGTCGAAGGTGGCGGTATGAGTTCCGAGCTGCAGCCCAACCTCGTTGCCCTCAATACCATCGTTTACCGTGAGGTCCGGCGCTTTACCCGGATCTGGCCGCAGACATTGCTGCCGCCGGCCATCACCATGGTTTTGTACTTCGTGATCTTCGGCAACCTGATCGGTCGCCAGATCGGTGACATGGGCGGCTTTACCTACATGGAGTACATCGTGCCGGGGCTGATCATGATGTCGGTGATCACCAACTCCTATGGCAACGTGGTGTCGAGTTTCTTTGGCAGCAAGTTCCAGCGCTCCATCGAGGAATTGATGGTGTCGCCAGTGTCACCGCATACGATTCTGATCGGCTACACCCTGGGCGGCGTGCTGCGCGGGTTGATGGTCGGGATCATCGTGACGATGCTGTCGCTGTTCTTTACGCATTTGCAGGTGCATCACCTGGGCGTGACTATTCTGGTGGTGGTGCTGACGGCGACGATCTTCTCGCTGCTGGGCTTCATCAACGCTGTGTTTGCACGCAACTTCGATGACATCTCGATCATTCCGACATTCGTACTGACACCGCTGACCTACCTGGGCGGGGTGTTCTACTCGATTTCCCTGTTGCCACCGTTCTGGCAGACCGTGTCCCTGGCGAACCCGGTGCTGCACATGGTCAACGCCTTCCGTTATGGCATCCTCGGTGTGTCGGACATCAAGATCAGCATCGCCATCACCTTCATGCTGGTGGCGACTGTCGTGTTGTACATCGGTTGCGCACGTTTGCTGGTCAGCGGTCGCGGGATGCGTACCTGATTCAGGATCGCCAAGACGCTTACCCAGACACCGCATAAAAAACGGCCTCCACATTGGAGGCCGTTTTGCATTCTACAGCCGGCTTTTCTTGCGCCGTTTCCACTGCCGCGCCACCCACCAGCGCCAGTACAGCATGGTCAGGCAGTAGGCGAGGGCGCCCAGCACCAGTCCGGTGACGACCGAGCCCAGCAAAAATGGTTGCCACAGTGTCGAGAGTTCGCTGCTGACCCATTCCCAGGTCAATGCATCTGGCAACTGCCGAGCGGGCACATCCAGCAGCCAGGCACCGGTCTGGTAAGTGCAATAAAACACCGCTGGCATGGTGATCGGGTTGGTCAGCCAGACCAGGCTCACCGCAATCGGTATGTTGCCCCGCACCATGATGGAAAGCACGGCCGCCAGCAGCATTTGAAACGGGATCGGCAGAAACGCCGCGAACAGGCCGACCGCCATCGCCCGGGCCACAGAGTGGCGGTTGAGGTGCCAGAGGTTGGGGTCATGCAGCAAGGTGCCGAGAAAGCGTAAGGACTTGTGTTCCCTGATGCTGGTCGGGTCTGGCATGTAACGTTTGAATAAGCGCCGGGGCATAAGGCTTCTCGGTCGGTTAAGGCGGCAAGTATGTCTGGATTCTACGAAGCGCCCATTCAGACTTTGTGACAATTAATAACGGCGCCTGTGCGGTTAGCCGGCTATGCCTAGGGAGGAACTCTCAAGGATGAGCGTATGCGCATAGGGATGATAGCGCTGGCGTTGGGTTTGCTGGCCCTGAGGTTTTTGCCGGAACTACCGCCGGTTGGGTTATGGGGGTTGCTGCCGTTAGTCGGTTTGATGGTGTTGCCGTTTCGCTCGTATCCATTGGCGTTTTTCCTGTTCGGCTTCAGTTGGGCGTGCGCGAACGCGCAGTGGGCGCTGGATGATCGGCTGCCACACACACTCGATGGCGAGACGCGCTGGGTCGAAGGGCGGGTAACGGGCCTGCCGCAACAGGCAGACGGCGTGGTGCGTTTCGAGCTGACGGACAGCCAGTCACGCCGAACCAAACTGCCCCGACACCTTCGTCTGGCCTGGTATGGCGGGCCGCCCGTCAATAGCGGCGAACGGTGGCGGCTGGCGGTCAAATTGAAGCGTCCTGCCGGGCTGCTCAATCCGCATGCGTTCGATTATGACGCCTGGCTGCTGGCTCAACGCATCGGTGCGACCGGCACGGTCAAGGACGGCGAATTGGTCGCCGAAGCCCGATGGGCCTGGCGCGACGGCATCCGCCGGCGTTTGCAAGCCGTAGATGCCCAGGGCCGAACCGGGGCGTTGACGGCGCTGGTGCTGGGCGATGGCGCCGGGCTGAGCCGTGAGGAATGGCAAGTGCTGCAAGACACCGGCACCGTGCATCTGCTGGTGATTTCTGGGCAGCACATCGGCTTGCTGGCGGGATTGGTCTATCTGCTGATCGCCGGGTTGGCGCGTTTGGGGCTGTGGCCAGGGCGTTTACCCTGGCTGCCATGGGCGTGCGGGCTGGCGTTCTCGGCAGCGTTGGCTTATGGGTTACTGGCCGGTTTCGACGTACCGGTGCAACGCGCGTGCGTGATGATCGGTCTGGTGCTGTTATGGCGGCTGCGTTTTCGTCACCTCGGTGCGTGGTGGCCGCTGTTGCTGGCGTTGAATGGCGTTTTGCTGCTGGATCCGCTGGCCAGTCTGCAACCAGGCTTCTGGCTATCTTTTGCGGCCGTGGCGGTGTTGATCTTCACCTTTGGCGGGCGGTTGGGCCCCTGGCGATGGTGGCAAACCTGGACTCGGGCCCAGTGGCTGATTGCAATCGGTTTGTGCCCGTTGTTGTTGGTGCTGGGCTTGCCGATCAGCATCAGCGGGCCCGTGGCCAATTTGCTGGCGGTGCCCTGGATCAGTCTGCTGGTGTTGCCACCAGCCTTGCTCGGCACATTGTTATTACCCGTCCCTTATGTGGGCGAAGGGTTACTGTGGCTGGCGGGCGGGTTGATCGACTGGCTGTTCAGGGCACTGGCATTAGTGGCCGGGCAACTGCCCGCGTGGTTACCGGCGGCGGTACCGCTGTGGAGTTGGGCGCTCGGCACATTGGGGGCCTTTCTACTCTTGATGCCGCGAGGCGTTGCGCTACGCCCTTTGGGTTGGCCGCTGCTGTTGATGCTGGTGTTTCCACCTCGGCCGTTGTTGCCTGAAGGCCGGGCCGATGTCTGGCAACTGGACGTCGGTCAAGGATTGGCCATCCTGGTGCGTACTCGCTATCACACGCTGCTGTATGACACCGGGCCTCGTTTCGGCGATTTCGACCTCGGTGAGCGGGTGGTCCTGCCTTCGTTGCGCAAACTGGGGGTGAAGGGGCTCGACCTGATGCTGATCAGCCACGCCGATGCCGATCACGCTGGTGGTGCGCGAGCAGTGGCCAATGGTTTGCCGGTCAGTCGGGTACTCAGTGGCGATCCCGAGGGGCTGCCTGCCGAACTGCACGCCGAGGGCTGTGAAAGTGGTCGGCAATGGACCTGGGACGGCGTGCACTTCGAACTGTGGCAATGGACGTCAGCCCATGATCGCAATCAGAAATCCTGCGTATTGCAAATAGAAGCCAGCGGCGAGCGACTGTTGCTGACCGGTGATATCGACACCGCTGCCGAGCGGGCGTTGCTTGAAAGTCCTCTCGCACAAAACACCGATTGGTTGCAGTCACCTCATCATGGCAGCCGCAGTTCCTCGTCGATGGCGCTGTTGAGCGCGCTGCAACCCAAGGCCGTGCTGATTTCCCGTGGGCAAGGCAATTCCTTTGGCCATCCGCACCCCACCGTGGTGGCGCGCTATAAAAAGCTCGGCATGATGATCTACGACAGCGCCGAGCACGGCGCCATTCATCTGCAATTGGGCCGTTTCAAACCGCCGTGGACGATGCGTCTGGATCGGCGTTTCTGGCGCGATCCGCCACCGCTCAACAAATAGCCGAGAGTTATTAAAGCCCGACCGGATGCGACATCACGGTCTTCGGTGCGCTCGGCCCCTATGTTAGAGTGGCGCACTTTTTCGAGGGGACTGTCACTGTGTGGGAATTGGTCAAATCCGGCGGTTGGATGATGCTGCCGATCATTCTGAGTTCCATCGCGGCCATGGCGATCGTCGCCGAGCGTCTCTGGACCCTGCGAGCCAGCCGTGTGACCCCGGAGCATCTGCTCGGGCAGGTCTGGGTGTGGATCAAGGACAAGCAACTCAATAAAGAAAAACTCAAGGAACTGCGCGCCAACTCACCGTTGGGCGAGATCCTGGCCGCAGGCCTTGCCAACTCCAAGCATGGTCGCGAGATCATGAAAGAGTGCATCGAAGAGGCCGCCGCCCGGGTCATCCATGAACTGGAGCGCTACATCAACGCCTTGGGCACCATCGCCGCCATGGCCCCGTTGCTCGGATTGCTGGGGACGGTGCTGGGCATGATCGATATCTTCAGCTCGTTCATGGGCACGGGCATGACCACCAACGCCGCAGTGCTGGCCGGCGGTATTTCCAAAGCCTTGATCACCACGGCTTCGGGCCTGATCGTCGGCATCCCGTCGGTATTCTTTCACCGGTTCTTGCAACGGCGCATCGATGAACTGGTGGTGGGGATGGAGCAGGAAGCCATCAAGCTGGTTGAAGTGGTGCAGGGCGACCGTGACGTTGATCTGGCTGAGGGCAAAGCGTGAAATTCCGCCGCAAGCAACGGGAGAACGTGGACATCAATCTCGTGTCGCTGATCGACGTGGTGTTTGTCTTGCTACTGTTTTTCGTTGTGACCACCACCTTTACCCGAGAAACCCAGTTGCGCGTCGAACTGCCGGAAGCGGTCAGCGGCTCGCCGGCCGAAGATCAGCAAGTCAAGCAACTGGACATCACCATCAACGCCGAAGGCGTGATCTCGGTGAACAATCATGTGTTGCCCAAGAGTGATCTGGTGACCTTGATGGAAGCGCTGCAAAAAGAATCCAACGGTGACACCAATTTGCCGCTGTCTATCAGCGCTGACGGCAAGACCCAACATCAATCCGTCATCACCGCCATGGACGCCGCCGGGAAACTCGGTTTCAGTCACTTGCGCATGACCACCGTCGAGGCGGCGCCCGCGCCCTGATGGCCATGTCTGATCGCTTGCTCGCCGCGTGGTACGAAGGTCATCCGGCCCTGAAGCTGTTGCAGCCACTGGAGTGGTTGTACCGGCAGGTGGTCATGAACAAGCGCAAGCGGTTTCTGGCGGGTGAGGGCGAGATCTATCAGCCGCCCGTGCCGCTGATTGTGGTCGGCAATATCACGGTGGGCGGCACCGGCAAGACGCCGCTGATTCTGTGGATGATCCAGCATTGCCAGCGCAGCGGCTTGCGGGTCGGCGTGGTCAGTCGCGGTTACGGTGCCAAACCGCCGCAGCTACCCTGGCGAGTCGAAGCCGATCAAAGCGCCGATGTGTCGGGCGATGAACCGCTGTTGATCGTCCAGCGCACCGGCGTGCCCTTGATGATCGACCCGGACCGCAGCAGCGCCATCAAAGCACTGCTCGCGAGCGAGCCGTTGGACCTGATCCTGTCCGATGACGGCATGCAACATTACCGGATGGCCCGTGACCTGGAACTGGTATTGATCGACGCCGCACGAGGTCTGGGCAATCAGCGTTGCCTGCCCGCCGGGCCGTTGCGTGAACCGGTCGAGCGCCTGCAAAGCGTCGACGCGGTGCTGTACAACGGCGCTAGCGATGATCGCGACAACGGTTTTGCCTTCCAGCTCCAACCCACCGCCCTGATCAATCTGCAAAGCGGTGAGCGGCGCCCCCTCGACCACTTTCCCGCAGGCCAGGCGGTGCACGCAGTGGCCGGGATCGGCAATCCGCAGCGTTTCTTCAAAACCCTCGAAACGCTACACTGCAAGCCAGTTCCGCATGCGTTTGCCGACCACGCCGAGTACAGCGTGCAGGCCTTGAATTTCACACCGTCATTGCCGTTGGTGATGACTGAAAAGGACGCGGTGAAGTGCCGTGCCTTTGCCGCCGCCGATTGGTGGTACCTGGCGGTCGATGCTGTGCCATCGCCGGCCTTCGTGGCCTGGTTCGATACGCAGCTGATGCGCCTGTTGCCGGATCGTCTTTTGCCTTAAAACCGTTTTTATCCAGGGAATGCTCATGGACACCAAATTGCTCGATATCCTCGCTTGCCCGGTCTGCAAAGGCCCACTCAAGCTCAGCGCCGACAAGACCGAGCTGATCAGCAAGGGCGCCGGTCTGGCATACCCGATTCGCGACGGCATTCCGGTGATGCTCGAAACTGAAGCGCGCACCCTGACCACCGACGAGCGTCTGGATAAATGACCACAGCCTTTACCGTTGTCATTCCATCGCGTTTTGCCTCCACCCGCTTGCCGGGTAAGCCGCTGCTGCTGATCGCCGGCAAGCCGATGATCCAGCATGTCTGGGAACAGGCCAGCAAAAGCAGCGCACAGCGTGTGGTGGTTGCCACCGACGATGCGCGCATTGTCGAGGCGTGCAACGGGTTCGGTGCTGAAGTGGTGCTGACCCGCGAAGACCACAATTCCGGCACCGACCGTCTGGCCGAGGTCGCAGCAAAACTCGGCTTGGCGCCCGACGCCATCGTGGTCAACGTCCAGGGTGACGAACCGCTGATCCCGCCGAGCGTGATCGATCAGGTCGCCGCCAACCTCGCTGCTCACACCGAAGCGCGCATGGCCACCCTGGCCGAGCCGATCGAAGACGTGGAAACACTGTTCAACCCCAATGTGGTCAAGGTCGTCAGCGACCTTAATGGCCTGGCACTGACCTTCAGTCGCTCGACCTTGCCGTGGGCCCGGGACGCGTTCGCCAAGAGCCGCGAGCAATTGCCGGAAGGCGTGCCATACCGTCGCCACATCGGCATTTATGCCTATCGCGCCGGTTTCCTGCAGGACTTCGTCAGCTGGGGCCCGTGCTGGCTGGAAAACACCGAGTCGCTGGAACAGCTGCGAGCCTTGTGGCACGGCGTGCGGATTCACGTCGCCGACGCGCTGATCGCACCACCGACCGGTGTCGACACCGTTGAAGACCTTGAGCGCGTTCGTCGCCTGCTGGAGGCCTGATGCGCGTTTTGTTCGTGTGCCTGGGCAACATCTGCCGTTCTCCAACGGCCGAAGGCGTGTTGCGGCACAAACTGCGCGAAGCGGGGCTGGCCGATCAGGTTGAAGTCGCCTCCGCCGGCACCGGTGACTGGCATGTCGGTAAGGCGCCGGACAAACGCAGCCAGGCCGCGGCCAAGTTGCGCGGTTACGACTTGTCCGCCCAGCGCGCCCAGCAAGTCACCCGTGCCGATTTCGCCACTTACGACTTGATTCTGGCGATGGACAACAGCAACCTGCGCCACCTCAAGTCGCTGCAACCGGCCAAGGGCAAAGCCGAGCTGGATTTGTTCCTGCGTCGCTACCAGTCGGAACTCGATGAGGTCCCGGACCCGTACTACGACGGTGACCAGGGCTTCGAACAGGTGCTGGACCTGATCGAGCGCGCCAGTGATTTGCTGGTGATCGAATTGAAGGGACGGCTATGAGTTTGCAGGTTCAATCACAGGTTTCGCTCAAACCGTTCAACAGCTTCGGTGTCGACGTTCAGGCTCGTCTGTTTGCCGAAGCCCACAGCGATGCTGACGTGCGCGAAGCCCTGGCGTATGCGGCGGCGCATGATGTGCCGCTGCTGGTCATCGGTGGCGGCAGCAACTTGCTGCTGACAGCGGATATCCAGTCGCTGGTGCTGCGCATGGCCACGCGCGGGATTCGCATCCTCAGCGATGACGGCAGCAAAGTCGTGATCGAAGCCGAGGCCGGCGAGCCTTGGCATCCGTTCGTGCAGCACACGCTGGCGCAAGGGTTGTCGGGCCTGGAAAACCTCAGCCTGATTCCCGGTACCGTCGGTGCGGCGCCGATGCAAAACATTGGCGCGTACGGGGTCGAAATCAAGGACGTGTTCTCCGGCCTGACCGCGCTGGATCGCCAGACTGGCGAGCTGCGGGATTTCACTCTCGAAGAATGCAATTTCGCTTATCGCGACAGCGTGTTCAAACAGCAGCCGGGGCGTTGGTTGATCCTGCGGGTGCGTTTTGCGCTGGACCGCGCCGCGCACCTGCATCTGGAATACGGCCCAGTGCGCCAGCGCCTGACCGAGCAAGGCATCGAGCAACCGACGGCGACGGATGTCAGCCTGGCCATTTGCAGCATCCGCAATGAAAAGCTCCCGGACCCGGCCTTGCTGGGCAATGCGGGCAGTTTCTTCAAAAACCCGTTGGTGCCCGCGGCACTGGTCGCACAGCTCAAGGGCGAATACCCGGACCTGGTCGCCTACGCACAACCGGACGGTCAAATGAAGCTGGCTGCAGGCTGGTTGATCGAACGGGCAGGGTGGAAAGGCTTCCGCGATGCCGACGCTGGCGTGCACAAGTTGCAGGCGTTGGTGCTGGTCAATTACGGCAGCGCGACGGGCCTGCAATTGCTCAGCCTGGCGCAGCGTATCCAGAAAGACATATCGGAACGTTTCCATGTCGACCTGGAAATGGAGCCCAATCAGTACTGAGGCTACGCTTTCAAGACTGATCTCAAAGCCCTGTACGCCTTCAACCGTACAGGGCTTTTTTGTTAATGCTGGGTTAACTTAGCCACCTAACGATGCTAGCACTTGCTCCACTAAAGGCCCGGTGCAGACGTTCCCGTCGCAAAAGAGAGCCTCAGCTTGAGTCGATCTGCGTGTTACGAACCAAGACCCAACGGCAGATTGCTCGACCCCATACCTCAAGAACTATGCGGGCGTGCCCATGAATACCCTGATTCTCAACGGACAACCTTACAAAATGGATGTGGCGGACGAGATGCCGTTGCTCTGGGCTATCCGCGATGTTGCGGGCGGCCATCCTGGCACGAAATTCGGCTGCGGCATGGGCCTGTGCGGCGCCTGTACGATTCATATCAACGGTCAACCCGCACGGGCTTGCATCACGACCGTCGGTTCCGCATTCGGGCAAAACGTCACGACCATCGACGAATTGCACAACGACCCGATAGGCAAGATTGTCCAGCAAGCCTGGCTCGACACCGCAGTGGCCCAGTGCGGTTTCTGCCAGGGCGGGCAGATCATGTCCGCGACGGCACTGCTCAAGACCAATCCCGATCCCACCGACGCGCAAATCGAAGAGGCAATGGTCGGCAACATTTGCCGCTGCGGCACTTACAACCGCATCAAGACTGCCATCCGTCAGGCTTCCATACACTTGAAGGAGGCCAAGGCATGAGCCAGTTACCGAATGATTTTGCCCTGAGTAATCTCAGTAATTTGAGTCGCCGGGGTTTTCTCAAGGGTGTGGGCGCCACCAGCGCATTGGTGCTGGCTGCGAGTTGGGGTTGGCAAGACGCTTTGGCCGAGGAGCCGAAGCAGTTTGGCGCCGAGGGCATGCCGCACGGTTGGGTCGATGATCCGAAGGTGTACATCAGCATTGCTGCCGACGGCATGGTGACGGTGGTCTGCAACCGTTCGGAAATGGGCCAGGGCGTGCGCACCAGCCTGACGATGGTGGTGGCCGATGAACTCGACGCCGACTGGTCGATGATGAAGGTGCAGCAGGCGCCGGGCGACGAAGTACGTTTCGGCAATCAGGACACCGACGGTTCCCGCAGCATGCGTCACTGGTTCGAACCGATGCGCCGTTGCGGTGCCGCCGCGCGAACCATGCTGGAACAAGCCGCTGCCGCGCAGTGGAAAGTGCCGGTCGCCGAGTGCCGAGCGCAATTGCATAAAGTGATTCACCAGCCGACCGGGCGTGAGCTGGGCTATGGCGCCCTGGCCGCAGCGGCGGGTGCGCTGGCCGTGCCGGCCCGTGACAGTCTGCGGCTCAAGCAGCCGTCAGAGTTTCGCTACATCGGCAAGGAAGGAATCAAGGCCATCGATGGCGCCGACATCGTCAATGGCCGCGCCATTTACGGTGCCGACGTGCATTTTGACGGCATGCTCTACGCCACCATTGCGCGTCCGGCGGTGTACGGCGGCAAGGTCAAATCCGTTGATTCCAGCGCCGCGCTGCAAGTTCCGGGCGTGATCAAAGTCCTGCAGATCGAAGGCAGCCCGCTGCCGTCCGAGTTTCAACCCTTGGGCGGTGTGGCCGTGGTGGCCAGCAACACATGGGCCGCGATCAAAGGGCGTGATGCGCTGAAGATCGAGTGGGACGACGGTCCGAACGCCAGTTATGACTCCATTGCCTATCGCAAGGAACTGGAAGCGGCGTCCCTCAAGCCCGGCAAAGTGGTACGCAATACCGGCAACATCGAAGAGGCTTTGAGCAGTGCCGACAGTACTTTCGACGCGTCTTACTACTTGCCGCACCTGACGCAGGCACCCATGGAACCGATGGTCGCCATTGCCCGCTTCAAGGACGGTGTCTGCCAAGCCTGGGGGCCGAGTCAGGCGCCGCAGGTGACCCGCACCAGGATCGGCGAACGCCTGGGCATTCCCTTCGATAACGTGACGTTCAACGTGACCTTGCTGGGGGGCGGTTTTGGTCGCAAATCCAAACCTGACTTCATCATTGAAGCCGCCATCCTCGCTAAAGAGTTCCCCGGCAAGGCGGTGCGGGTGCAATGGACCCGTGAAGACGACATCCACTGTTCCTATTTCCACACTGTGTCGGTCGAGTACCTCAAAGCCAGTCTGAACAAGGACGGCCTGCCATCCGCCTGGCTGCACCGCACCGTGGCCCCGAGCATCACCGCGCTGTTTGCACCAGGCATGAACCACGAGGCGGCGTTCGAGCTGGGCATGGGGTTCACCAACATGGCCTACGCGATTCCCAACGTGCGCCTGGAAAACCCGGAAGCCACGGTTCATACCCGCGTCGGCTGGTATCGCTCGGTATCGAATATCCCGCACGGCTTTGCGATTCAAAGTTTTGTCGATGAGCTGGCGCACAAGGCCGGGCAGGATCCGCTCAAGTACCAGATCAAGCTGATCGGCCCTGACCGTCAGATCGATCCAAGAACGTTGAGTGACGGGTGGAACTACGGCGAATCCCCCGAGCGTTATCCAATCGACACCGCGCGCCTGCGCACAGTGCTGGAAACCGCGGCCAAAGCCGCCGGTTGGGGCCGTGAAATGCCCAAGGGCCGAGGCCTGGGCCTGGCCGTGCATTACAGCTTTGTCACTTATGTGGCTGCCGCGATCGAGGTCGAAGTCAAAGACGACGGCACGCTGATTGTGCACAAGGCCGACATCGCCGTGGATTGCGGGCCGCAAATCAACCCTGAGCGTATCCGCTCGCAGTTCGAGGGCGCTTGCGTCATGGGCCTGGGCAACGCGGTGCTGGGAGAAATCAGCTTCAAGGACGGCAAGGTCCAACAGGACAACTTCCACATGTACGAAGTGGCGCGCATGTCCCTGGCGCCCAAGGAAGTTGCCGTTCATTTGGTCACGCCGCCAGGGGTTGTGCCGTTGGGCGGTGTCGGGGAACCAGGTGTGCCGCCGATTGCGCCGGCACTGTGCAATGCAATCTTTGCCGCCACCGGCAAGCGCATCCGCAACCTGCCGGTACGCTATCAACTGCAAGGTTGGCAGAAGGCTACCACCTGATGGATAGCGTCGATCTGAACGTCCTGCGCAGCGTGCTTGAATGGCGCCGCGCCGGTCAGCGAGTGGTGCTGTACAGCGTGGTCCAGACCTGGGGCACCGCGCCTCGGGCACCGGGTGCCATGTTGGCGTTGCGTGAAGATGGGGTGGTGATTGGCTCGGTGTCGGGCGGTTGTGTCGAGGATGACCTGATTGCCCGTCTGCACGACGGGCGTATCCCGGCCGACGGGCCGCCCGTTCAGTTGATCACTTACGGTGTCACTCGCGAGGAGGCCGCGCGGTTTGGTTTGCCGTGCGGCGGTACGTTGCGCCTGACCGAAGAGCGGGTCGGCGACCCGGCCTGGGTCGCTGAGTTGCTGGCGCGCTGCGAAGCCCATGAAATCGTCGCACGTTCGCTGGATATCGCGACCGGCGAAGTGGCTTTGCAGGCGGCGGACAAGGCCGATGTGCTGAGTTTTGATGGCCATACGCTGCGCGCTATTTATGGCCCGCGTTGGCGCCTGTTGCTGATCGGTGCGGGGCAATTGTCCCGTTACGTCGCCGAAATGGCGCGGCTGCTGGATTTCGAAGTGTTGATCTGCGATCCACGCACCGAATTCGTCTACGGTTGGGAAGCACAACACGGACGCTTCGTACCGGGCATGCCGGACGAAGCGGTGCTGAACATCCAGACCGACGAGCGCACGGCCATCGTTGCCCTGACTCACGACCCGCGTCTGGATGACATGGCACTGCTCACGGCCCTCGACTCCAAGGCCTTTTATGTCGGCGCACTGGGCTCGCGGGTCAACAGCCTGAAGCGCAGGGAGAACCTCGCTCAGTTGGGCTTGTCGCCACAATCCATCGAACGCCTGCACGGGCCGATCGGGTTGCACATTGGCAGCCACAGTCCGGCAGAAATCGCCTTGTCGCTGATGGCGGAAATTGTCGCGATCAAGAACGGCGTTGAACTGAAGCAGAAAAAGCCGTTGCGGGAGGCTTTATGAATGAACCCATCGGCGTGATTGTGCTGGCGGCGGGGCAGGGCAGTCGTTTTCGTCAGGTGGCGGGGGCTGAGAAGGACAAGTTGTTGGCCGATTGCACGGGGCGCGACGGTGCTGTTCGCTCGGTGATCGAGCAGGTATTGGTGAACCTGCCGGCTTCGCTGGATAAGCGCGTGTTGGTGACGACTGCGGATCGCCCGCAAGTGATTCGCATGGCTCAGGCGTATGGCTGCGAGATTGTACTGATCGAAGCGACGGGCATGGGTGACAGCATCGCAGCCGGCGTGGCGGCGTGTGCGCAGCTCAGTGGCTGGCTGATGGTGTTGGGGGATATGCCGTTTATCCTGCCGTCCACGATTGAAGCAGTGCTGGCGGGCGTGACTGACGATGCGATCAGCGTGCCGGTGCTGGAGGGTGAGTTTGGGCATCCGGTGGGATTTGGTCGCATCTTTTGCTCGGCGTTGATGGCGCTGTCGGGAGATCGTGGGGCCAAGCCGTTGTTTGCGCAGGGCAGGGTGATCGAAGTGGCAGTGGATGATCCAGGGGTATTGTGGGATGTGGATGTGCCTGAAGCGCTGATCTACAAGCCGGGATAGATCGCCTGTGGGAACGAGGCAACAGACATAAAAAAGCCCCGCCTGGATCACCAGGCGGGGCTTTTTAATAACCGAGGATGTTAGACGAGTGGTTTAGGCTCGTGCTCTTTTTCCTGGGCTTGTTCGTGTTGCTCTACTGCTTCCTGAACGGAGCGAGGTGCTTCCTCGATGACCGATTCGGCAGGTGCCGCTTCGACCACTTCAGCAACAACCGGCGCTGGATCTGCAGCGACAGGCGCTTCAACCGGAGCAGCAGTGGCAGCCAGTTCGGCTTCCCTCTGCAGACGCTCTTCTTCACGCTTGCGACGACGCACTTCACGCGGGTCGTTCGGTGCACGGCCGCTTGGCGTCAGGGCGCTGACTGGGGCCACTTCAACAGCAGGTTCAGCCACTTCGGCAACAACCGGAGCCGGTGCTTCAACCACTGGAGCAGGTTCGGCAGCCACGACTACTGGCTCGGAAACCATCGCTTCAGCCACTTCAGCTTCAGCCACCGGTGCTGGCGCTTCAACAGCAACCGGCTCGGCAACCCAGTTGAACGCGGTTTGTTCTTCACGAACTTCGCGAACAGCTTCGGTCACGGTTTCAGTGACGGTTTCGGCAGCAGGCTCGGCAGCAACCACTGGCTCGGCGACGACAGTCGCTTCAACTACAGATTGGGCTTCTTCACGAACGAACGCTTCACGAACCGGAGCCACTTCGATTTCCGGAGCGGCAGTCGCTTCGACCGGAGTCGTTGCTTCAACCACTGGCGCTTCAACCGGAGCCGTTTCCTGAACAGATGCAGTGGCACGTTCAGCTTGCTCGTGAGCTTGTGCTTCAGCCGGTGCGCTGATCACGGTGCTGGCAACGGCTGCGGTAACAGCCAGGCCGGCGGCCAGATCGGCAGTGGTTGGTGCTTCGTTGCTTTCGCCCGCTTCGTTACCTTCGGATTCTTCCGAACCTTCGATCACGTTGCCGTTGGCATCGCGTTGACGCTCGCGACGGTTGCTGCGACGACGCTGGCCACGGGAGCGGCGGCGTGGACGATCGCCTTCGGCGCCTTCCTGACCGCCTTCCTGCAGTTGCTCTTCGTTGGAGGTCAGCTCTTCTTCAGCAACGGCGGCAGCAGCTTGTTCTGCACGTGGCTGACGTTCTTCACGCGGTGGGCGTGGTGCGCGTTCTTCACGTGGCTGACGAGCCGGACGCTCTTCAGCGGTAGCCGCAGCGGCCGGAGCAGCATCCAGAGGCTCGCGCAGTTCACGAACCGGGCGTTCTTCACGATCGCCACGTGGCTTGCGGTCTTCGCGTGGAGCGCGCGGTGCACGTTCTTCGCGAGGGGCGCGTGGTGCGCGTTCTTCGCGTGGAGCACGTTCTTCACGAGCTACGGCCGGGGTTTCTTCACGGACTTCGCGTGGCTCACGTGGTGCGCGTTCTTCACGCGGTGCACGTTCCTCACGAGGCTTGCGCTCTTCGTCGCGGCGACCATTACGGTTGCGGCTCTGCTGACGACCGTTGCGACGTTCTTCGTTACGGGCCGGGCGCTCGGTGGTCGCTGGTTTTTCAACCACAACCGGAGCAACAGGCTCTTCCTTGGTCGCGAACAGGCTGACCAGTGACTTCACCAGGCCTTTGAACAGGCTTGGTTCTGGCACGGCAGCCGGTGCGGCTACTGGAGCGGCAACGACTTCGGTCGGAACCGGAGCGTTGGCGCGGGCCGGAGCGGTCTTGACTGCCGCTTCCTGGCGAACCAGGGTGCGGGTCGCAGCGGCTGGCTGGACTTCTTCGACTTCGGCAGCGGCAGCAGCGATTTCGTAGCTGGACTGATTGATGCCGGCTTCCGGGCTGTCATCGCGCAGACGCTGAACTTCGAAGTGCGGCGTTTCGAGGTGATCGTTCGGCAGAATGACGATGCGGGCACGGGTGCGCAGTTCGATCTTGGTGATCGAGTTGCGTTTTTCGTTGAGCAGGAACGCTGCAACCGGGATCGGCACTTGTGCGCGAACTTCGGCGGTGCGGTCTTTCAGGGCTTCTTCTTCGATCAGGCGAAGAATGGCCAGCGACAGCGATTCAACGTCACGGATGATGCCGGTGCCGTTGCAACGCGGGCAAACGATGCCGCTGCTTTCGCCCAGCGATGGACGCAGGCGTTGACGGGACATTTCCAGCAGGCCGAAGCGCGAGATGCGACCGACTTGCACGCGAGCACGGTCGGCTTCCAGGCATTCGCGGACTTTCTCTTCCACGGCGCGCTGGTTCTTGGCAGGGGTCATGTCGATGAAGTCGATGACGATCAGGCCGCCGATGTCGCGCAGGCGCAACTGACGGGCGATTTCTTCGGCGGCTTCAAGGTTGGTCTGCAGTGCGGTTTCTTCGATGTCGCTGCCTTTGGTGGCGCGCGCCGAGTTGATGTCGATGGACACCAGGGCTTCGGTCGGATCGATAACGATGGAACCGCCGGAAGGCAGTTCAACGACGCGCTGGAAAGCGGTCTCGATCTGGCTTTCGATCTGGAAACGGTTGAACAGCGGAACGCTGTCTTCGTACAGCTTGATCTTGCTGGCGTACTGCGGCATCACCTGGCGGATGAAGGTCAGGGCTTCGTCCTGGGCTTCAACGCTGTCGATCAGCACTTCGCCGATATCCTGGCGCAGGTAATCGCGGATGGCGCGGATGATCACGTTGCTTTCCTGGTAAATCAGGAACGGCGCGGAGCGATCCAGCGAGGCTTCTTTGATGGCGGTCCAGAGTTGCAGCAGGTAATCGAGGTCCCACTGCATTTCTTCGCTGCTGCGGCCAAGGCCGGCAGTGCGAACGATCAGGCCCATGTCGGCCGGGGCAACCAGGCCGTTCAGGGCTTCACGCAATTCGTTGCGCTCTTCACCTTCAATGCGACGGGAGATACCGCCGGCACGCGGGTTGTTCGGCATCAGAACGAGGTAACGACCGGCCAGGCTGATGAAGGTGGTCAGGGCGGCGCCCTTGTTGCCACGTTCTTCTTTTTCGACCTGAACGATGACTTCCTGGCCTTCGCTCAGGACGTCCTTGATATTGACGCGGCCTTCGGGGGCTTTCTTGAAGTATTCGCGGGAGATTTCTTTGAGGGGCAGGAAGCCGTGGCGCTCGGAGCCGAAATCGACAAAGGCAGCCTCAAGGCTTGGTTCGATGCGAGTAATCCGGCCTTTATAGATGTTGGCCTTCTTCTGCTCGCGTGCACCGGATTCGATGTCCAGGTCGTAGAGGCGTTGGCCATCTACCAGTGCAACACGCAACTCTTCGGGTTGAGTTGCGTTAATCAGCATTCTTTTCATGTAGTACCGTCGGTTTCCGGGCTGCCGGAAACGGCGTTCGGCACACACGACTTCTCACGGTCGGTGTCAGGTGCGTCAGGAGTGGTTGGCCACTCCAGTGTCTAGCGAACCCCGACCAATTGGGTCGGTGTCGCGACGTACGCGTCCTGCTTGCTGTGGCTACTTAAGCACTCAGTCAGGAGGAGGAATCAACCAGCGGCTGTGGACGAGATGAAGCGTCTTGATAAAGCCTATTGCTACACAGTCCAGCGGTTGTGCATCTCCACCCTACACGTATCCCTGATAATTCGGGTGCTGCCGCGCGCAGAATCCGCAGCGGGTTGGCATTTACCGTGAGCTCCGAAGGGGGAGGTCACGCATCATGGCTAATTTAGGCGTTGTTTCCGAAGCGTTCGCTCGGGGTCGTTCGTCGCTGACTGCACTTTGTGAACTGGCCGTGAATATTGGCTCGCAAGGCGAGTGAAAACTCTGCTTTGCGGCTTGATTCAGGCCTCATGTCACCTGCGCTCGTTACAGCTGCAAACTCCACCGTTACGTAGCGAAAGCCCCGTAGGACGGCCTCACGTCCTGGTGAATTGCGTTGGTCAGGGCCGGTTTTTGACCGTTGGTCCGCTGTCCAGGCCGCTTTTGGCGGCGTTCGCGACTATAGCAGCAATGATTAAGTGCTTCAATTCCATAAAAAATTGTTATCATCCGCGCCATGACGACTACAACCCCTCCGACCCCAGCGGTACAGCTGCTGGAGGTCTCGCCGGAATATGCCGGCCAACGTATTGACAACTTCCTTCTCGCTCGGCTCAAAGGCGTGCCCAAGACCTTGATTTACCGCATTTTGCGTAAAGGCGAAGTGCGTGTAAACAAGGGGCGGATCAAGCCCGAATACAAGCTGCAGGCGGGCGATATCGTGCGCGTGCCGCCGGTTCGCGTGCCTGAGCGCGACGAGCCGGTGCCGCTGGCCCAAGGCCTGCTGCAGCGCCTCGAAGCCTCGATTGTCTTCGAAGACAAGGCGCTGATCGTGATCAACAAGCCTTGCGGCATTGCGGTTCATGGCGGCAGCGGCCTGACTTATGGGGTGATCGAAGCCTTTCGTCAGTTGCGTCCCGATTGCAAGGAGCTCGAACTGGTTCACCGTCTCGACCGTGACACCTCCGGCCTGCTGATGATCGCCAAGAAGCGCAGCATGCTGCGTCACTTGCACACCGCGTTGCGGGGTGACGGCGTCGACAAGCGCTACATGGCGCTGGTCCGCGGTAACTGGGCGGCCTCGATCAAGCAGGTTCGTGCTTCGCTGGGCAAGAGCAATCTGCGCTCCGGCGAGCGCATGGTCGAGGTCGACGAGGAGGAGGGGAAGGAGTCGGTGACCGTGTTCAAGGTCCTGCGCCGCTTCGGCGACTTTGCCACCCTGATCGAAGCCAAGCCGATCACCGGCCGCACTCACCAGATCCGCGTCCATACCCTGCACGCCGGGCATTGCATTGCCGGCGACACCAAGTACGGCGATGACGATTTCAGCAAAGAGATCCGTGATTTGGGCGGCAAGCGCCTGTTCTTGCACGCCTACATGCTGACTGTGCCGCTGCCCGATGGTGGCGAGCTGAAATTGCAGGCGCCGGTGGATGAGATGTGGGCCAAGACCGTGGAGCGATTGAGTGAGCCCCTCTGATTACAAACTGCTGATTTTCGATTGGGACGGCACGCTGGCCGATTCCATTGGTCGGATTGTCGAGGCGATGCATGTCGCGTCCGAACGCTCCGGGTATCCGTTGCGTGACGACTTTGCCGTCAAGGGCATTATCGGTCTCGGTTTACCGGAAGCGATTCGCACCCTGTATCCGGAGATTGGCGACGCCGAACTGGTAGCGTTTCGTCAGCACTATGCCGATCACTACATCGCTTCGGAGGCGGTGCCTTCGCCGTTGTTCGAGGGGGTCGTCGAGTCGATGGAGGCGTTCCGTGCCGAGGGGTATCATTTGGCTGTGGCGACCGGCAAGGCGCGTCGCGGGCTGGATCGGGTGCTGAAGTCTCACGGGTGGGAAGACTATTTCGACATTACCCGTGCCGCCGACGAAACCGCGAGCAAGCCTCATCCGCTGATGCTTGAGCAGATTCTCGCCCACTGCGAGGTTCGCCCTGAGCAAGCGTTGATGGTCGGCGATTCGTCCTTCGACTTGCAGATGGCGCGCAACGCCGGCATGGATTCGGTTGCAGTCAGCTATGGCGCGCAATCGATCGAGGCGCTGAAAGTGTTCGAGCCGGCGCTGGCCATTGATCGTTTTTCAGAATTGCATGCCTGGCTGAATCAGCGGGCTTAACAGGTTTTTGCTGGGGTAGATGTCATGACCGACGAATGGAAGGCGCCTGACAAGTCGAGTGCGCAGAGCGGTGACGAGAAAAGCTGGAAGCTGCTGGAAAAGACTCTGCTGGCGGGTGTGCAGGAACAACGCAGGTCTCGCCGCTGGGGGATATTCTTCAAGCTGCTGACCTTCGTGTACCTGTTTGTCGCGCTGATCCTGTTTACGCCGCTGATGGACATGGAAAAGAGCGCG
Organism: Pseudomonas sp. C9; assembly: GCF_002000165.1. Classification (NCBI taxonomy): domain Bacteria; kingdom Pseudomonadati; phylum Pseudomonadota; class Gammaproteobacteria; order Pseudomonadales; family Pseudomonadaceae; genus Pseudomonas; species Pseudomonas sp. C9. The sequence goes on from NZ_MPAK01000001.1 coordinate 4,225,380, forward strand.
ACCCGCAGCACCAACTACACGGCATTGATCGATGTGACGGGCATGATCGCCGACAAGGAGCCGGCCAGTGCTGACAACATCGTCGGCAGCCTGCGTGCTGCCTTTGAGGACGAGAAAGTCAAAGGCATCGTGCTGCGCATCAACAGCCCGGGCGGCAGTCCGGTGCAGTCGGGTTATGTGTATGACGAAATCGTCCGCCTGCGTGGCCTGCATCCTGATACCAAGGTGTATGCGGTGATTTCGGATCTGGGGGCTTCGGGTGCTTACTACATCGCCAGTGCGGCGGATCAGATCTACGCCGACAAGGCGAGCCTGGTGGGTTCCATTGGTGTGACGGCGGCCGGCTATGGTTTTGTCGGTACCATGGAGAAGCTGGGTGTCGAGCGTCGTACCTACACCTCGGGTGAGCACAAGTCGTTCCTCGATCCGTTCCAGCCGCAGAAGCCTGAAGAAACTCAGTTCTGGCAGGGTGTGCTGGACACCACGCACCAGCAATTCATCAACAGCGTGAAGAAGGGTCGTGGCGATCGCCTGAAGGACAAAGAGCATCCGGAGCTGTTCTCCGGGTTGGTCTGGAACGGTGAGCAGGCGCTGCCGCTCGGTTTGATCGATGGTCTGGGCAATGCCAGTTCGGTGGCCCGTGACGTGATTGGCGAGAAGGAGCTGGTGGACTTCACCGTTCAGGAATCGCCGTTCGATCGCTTCTCGAAAAAGCTCGGTGCCAGCGTCGCAGAGCAATTGGCGATGTGGATGGGGTTTCACGGTCCATCAATGCGCTGATCTCCTTTGGCATTAAAAACCGGCCCAGGTGGCCGGTTTTTTAATACCTGTGCGGTCTCTGTAGCAGCTGGCGAAGCCTGCGTTCGAGTGCGTAGCGCTCGCAAATCCGGATTTCGCGGTTTGCCTGACAGGTCGCGGCATATGGTTTGGCGAGCGCTGCGCACTCGAACGCAGGCTTCGCCAGCTGCTACACGATTGTGGTGGTCAGGGGATTTGCACGCCTTCGGCCAGCAACATATCGATCAGGCGGATCAGTGGCAGGCCGATCAGGCTGGTAGCGTCAGGGCCTTCTGTGCTTTGAAACAGGCTCACCCCCAAGCCTTCCGCCTTGAAGCTGCCAGCGCAGTCGTAGGGCTGCTCGGCGCGCAGGTAGCGTTCGATGCGCGCCTGATCCAGCGTGCGCATGTGCACGGTGAACGGCACGCAATCAACCTGGCATTCGCCTGTCTGGCTGTTGATCAGCGCCAGGCCGGTCAGGAAGGTCACGCTGGCACCGCTGGCGGCCAGCAATTGCTCGCGGGCCTTTTCGAAGGTGTGGGGTTTGCCGATAATCCGCTCGCCGAGTACCGCGACCTGGTCGGAGCCGATGATTAGGTGAGCGGTATGGCTGTCCATCAGTGCCAGGGCTTTTTCTTTGGCGAGGCGCTTGACCAGTTCAATGGCGGGCTCGCCCGGACGATGGTTTTCGTCGATATCCGGCGAGCTGCAGGTGAATGGCAGCTGCAGGCGGGCCAGTAATTCCCGGCGATACACCGAGCTTGAAGCGAGTAGTAAAGGCAGCATGCGCAACTCCAAAAGTCAGGTCCGGATTCTAGCGGAGGCTTGCAAGTGACGGACAGGGCTGAATTTCCTTTGACATGGCCGGGGGCATCCCTATAATGCTGCGCCTATGTTGAATGACCCGATTCCACCTCACGTTGACCCGCGCAAATTGGCTGACCGTGGCACCACCCTTCAAGGTGAACTGCTGCTGGCCGATTTGGAGAGACTCTGCGACCCGCTTTCCGATACTGTCGGTACGGTGCAGGCTAAATTCGTTTTTGAACGAGATGAACGTAAATCTGTGGTCATCCACAGCTTTATCGACACCGAAGTCAAAATGGTTTGCCAGCGTTGTCTTGAGCTGGTCACCCTGCCGATCCATAGCGAATGCAGTTATGCTGTGGTGAAGGAGGGTGCGAATACCCAGTCGTTGCCGAAAGGTTATGACGTGCTGGAACTGGGCGAAGATCCTTTGGATCTGCAGTCACTGATCGAGGAGGAGCTTCTGCTCGCCTTGCCCATTGTGCCTGCTCATCATCCGGAAGAATGCCAGCAGCCGGCGGGTCTCGATGAGCCCGAACCGAGCGAGGACGAGGTAACGCGGTCCAACCCGTTCAGTGTATTGGCGCAGTTAAAGCGTGACCCAAACGTTTAGGAGTTAATCAATTATGGCTGTTCAGCAGAACAAAAAATCCCGCTCTGCCCGTGACATGCGCCGTTCGCACGACGCTCTCGAGGCTAGCACCCTGTCTGTAGAAAAAACCACCGGTGAAGTTCACCTGCGTCACCACGTATCGCCAGAAGGCGTATACCGTGGTCGTAAAGTGATCGACAAGGGCGCTGACGAGTAATCCTTGTCTGCTCAAGTCATCGCGATTGACGCAATGGGCGGGGACTTCGGTCCCCGCAGCATTGTTCAGGCCAGCCTTGCTTGCCTGTCTGCAACACCCTCGCTGCACCTGACCCTCGTCGGTCAACCCTCTCTTCTTGAAGAATTGCTCTCTGGCCAGTCGGCTGTGGATCGCTCGCGCCTGTCGATTGTGCCTGCGTCTGAAGTCATCACCATGGACGAGAAGCCTGCGCAGGCCCTGCGCGGCAAGCCCGACTCGTCGATGCGCGTGGCGCTCGAGTTATTGCGCGATGGCAAGGTTCAGGCCTGTGTCAGCGCTGGCAATACCGGTGCGCTGATGGCGTTGTCGCGGTTTGTGCTCAAAACCTTGCCGGGTATTGATCGTCCGGCAATGGTGGCGGCGATTCCGACTCAGAAGGGTTATTGCCAGTTACTCGATCTGGGTGCCAATGTCGATTGCAGCGCCGAGCACTTGCTGCAGTTCGCGGTCATGGGGTCGGTGGCGGCCGAAACGCTCGGTATTGTCCGGCCGCGTGTGGCGCTGCTGAACATCGGCACCGAAGACATCAAGGGTAATCAGCAGGTCAAGCTGGCCGCCACTTTGTTGCAGGCGGCCCGTGGCATCAATTACATCGGTTTTGTCGAAGGTGACGGCTTGTACCGTGGCGAGGCCGATGTGGTGGTGTGTGACGGTTTTGTCGGCAATATCCTGCTTAAATCCAGCGAAGGTCTGGCGACCATGATTGCCGGGCGCATTGAAGCGCTGTTCAGGCAAAACCTCGCCTCGAAATTGGTCGGCGCCCTGGCGCTGCCGTTGATGAAGCGCCTGCAAGCCGATCTGGCGCCCGCCCGGCACAACGGTGCAAGCTTTCTCGGGTTGCAAGGAATTGTCGTGAAAAGTCACGGATCGGCCGGAGTTCAGGGGTTCCAGAGCGCCATTTCCCGAGCACTGATCGAGATTCAGGAAAACCTGCCGGAGCGTATTCACGGTCGGCTGGAGGATTTGTTGCTTTAGGTGTTTTCGTCGGACAATGCTTAAATGTGACCGCTCAGTTCATTTGGCCATCCAACTGTCAGTTTCTTGCGTCCCCCATAGCGGGACGTCAATTCTCCGACGACAAGATCATTAGGGGCTTGTTACATGTCTGCTTCCCTCGCATTCGTCTTTCCAGGACAGGGTTCGCAGTCCCTCGGCATGCTGGCCGAGTTGGGCGCGCAACATCCGGTTGTCCTCGAAACATTCAAAGAAGCTTCCGATGCCCTGGGTTACGACCTGTGGGCGCTGACCCAGCAAGGGCCGGAAGAGCAACTCAATCAAACCGATAAAACCCAACCGGCCATTCTGACCGCCTCGATCGCCTTGTGGCGTCTGTGGCTGGCTGAAGGTGGCGCGCGTCCGGCTTATGTTGCCGGTCACAGCCTGGGCGAATACAGCGCCCTGGTCGCTGCGGGCAGCTTGAGTCTGGGCGACGCGGTGAAGCTGGTTGAAACCCGGGGCAAGCTGATGCAAGAAGCCGTTCCGGCCGGGCAGGGCGGCATGGCCGCTATCCTCGGTCTGGACGACGCTGACGTGCTGGCAGCCTGTGCCGAAGCGGCGCAAGGCGAAGTGGTCAGTGCGGTGAATTTCAACTCCCCGGGCCAAGTGGTTATCGCCGGTGCCAAGGCCGCGGTCGAGCGTGCCATTGAAGGCTGCAAGGCTCGTGGTGCCAAGCGCGCCATGCCGTTGCCGGTCAGTGTGCCGTCCCACTGCGAACTGATGCGCCCGGCCGCCGAGCGTTTCGCTGCGTCGATCGCCGCGATCGACTGGCAGGTGCCGCAGATTCCTGTGGTCCAGAACGTCAGTGCCGATGTGCCGGCCGATCTGGAAACCCTCAAGCGCGATCTGCTTGAGCAGCTCTACAAGCCTGTACGCTGGGTCGAATCGGTCCAGGCGCTGGCAGCCAAGGGCGCGACCAATCTGGTCGAATGCGGACCTGGCAAAGTGCTGGCCGGCCTGAACAAACGCTGCGCCGAAGGCGTATCGACATCCAACCTCAATACCCCAGACGCTTTCGCTGCCGCCCGTGCAGCGCAGGCCTGAATCAGGAGAAACTTGCATGAGTCTGCAAGGTAAAGTTGCACTGGTCACCGGTGCGAGCCGCGGTATCGGCCAGGCTATCGCCCTGGAACTGGGTCGTCAGGGTGCCATCGTTATCGGCACTGCGACCTCTGCCTCGGGTGCCGAGCGTATTGCCGCCAACCTGAAGGAAAACGGCGTTCAAGGCACCGGTCTGGAACTCAATGTCACCAGCGACGAATCCGTTGCCGCGGTGCTGGCAGAGATCACGGCACAGTTCGGTGCGCCGGCGATCCTGGTCAACAATGCCGGTATCACCCGCGATAACCTGATGATGCGCATGAAAGACGACGAGTGGCATGATGTCGTCGATACCAACCTGAACAGTCTGTTCCGCCTGTCCAAGGGCGTTTTGCGCGGTATGACCAAAGCCCGTTGGGGACGAATTATCAGTATTGGCTCGGTAGTGGGTGCCATGGGCAACGCTGGCCAAGTAAACTACGCAGCCGCCAAGGCCGGTCTGGAAGGTTTCAGTCGTGCACTGGCACGTGAAGTCGGTTCGCGGTCGATTACGGTAAACTCGGTGGCCCCAGGGTTCATCGATACCGACATGACCCGCGAACTGCCCGAGGCACAGCGTGAAGCCTTGCAGACGCAAATTCCGCTGGGCCGTCTGGGGCAAGCACAAGAGATCGCGTCTGTGGTCGCTTTTCTTGCATCCGACGGTGCGGCTTACGTTACTGGGGCTACAATCCCGGTGAACGGCGGGATGTACATGAGTTAAATGTGACGGATCGCTTCAAAAAAATGTCATACGAGCTGTCTAAAATCCGTTATAAAGCTGCAATCTATTTATAGGCAGAGGGCTGACGGGTTTGAGGAGTGAAGCTTTCAGTTGAAAAGCTGAAAAGTCTTTCTATACACTTACCCACTGGCCAGCTGCCTGAATTTGTCCATTAGGAGTGAAAACAAGGTATGAGCACCATCGAAGAGCGCGTCAAGAAAATCGTTGCTGAGCAACTGGGCGTTAAAGAAGAAGAAGTGGTCAACACTGCTTCCTTCGTTGAAGACCTGGGTGCCGACTCCCTTGACACCGTTGAGCTGGTGATGGCTCTGGAAGAGGAATTCGAGACCGAAATCCCTGACGAAGAAGCTGAGAAGATCACTACTGTACAAGCCGCAATCGATTACGTTACTAACCACCAGGCTTAATAGCTTGTAATCGTTGCTTGCTGTCATGGAAAAACCGCACTGCCATCACGGCGTGCGGTTTTTTCTTTAGGCCTGATGCAAAGTCGTCATTTGAAAAAAGGAGAGTGCTGTGTCGCGTAGACGCGTCGTAGTCACCGGTATGGGTATGTTGTCGCCACTGGGCACGGATGTGCCGAGCAGTTGGCAGGGCATTCTGGCTGGCCGCAGTGGCATTGGTCTGATCGAACACACCGACCTTTCTGCCTATTCCACCCGTTTTGGCGGCTCGGTAAAGGGCTTCAATGTCGAGGAATACCTGTCGGTCAAGGAAGCTCGCAAGCTCGACCTGTTTATTCAATACGGTCTGGCCGCAGGTTTTCAGGCTGTGCGTAACGCAGGTCTTGAAGTCACCGATGCCAATCGCGAGCGCATCGGCGTGGCCATGGGTTCGGGTATTGGCGGTCTGACCAACATCGAAGAAACCAGCCGCACTCTGCATGACTCTGGCCCACGACGGATTTCTCCGTTTTTCGTGCCTGGCTCGATCATCAATATGATTTCCGGTTTTCTGTCCATCCACTTGGGTGTACAGGGGCCTAACTACGCCATCGCCACAGCGTGTACCACCGGTACGCACTGCATCGGCATGGCTGCTCGCAACATCATGTATGACGAAGCTGACGTGATGATTGCCGGCGGCGCCGAAATGGCGGCATGCGGTTTGGGCATGGGCGGCTTTGGTGCTTCCCGTGCGCTGTCGACCCGCAACGACGAGCCGACCCGTGCCAGCCGTCCTTGGGACAAAGGCCGTGATGGCTTCGTGTTGTCCGACGGTGCCGGTGCTCTGGTGCTCGAAGAGCTGGAACACGCCAAGGCGCGTGGCGCGACCATCTATGCCGAGTTGATCGGCTTTGGCACCAGTGGCGATGCTTACCACATGACCTCGCCACCGGCGGACGGTGCGGGTGCCGCACGTTGTATCACCAATGCCCTGCGCGATGCCAAGGTCAATGCCGATCAGGTTCAGTACATCAATGCCCACGGTACCTCGACGTCGGCCGGTGACCTGGCTGAAGCCTGTGCAATCAAGTCGGTGTTTGGCGATCACGCCTACAAGCTGGCAGTCAGTTCGACCAAATCCATGACCGGTCACCTGTTGGGTGCGGCGGGTGCAGTCGAAGCGATCTTCAGCGTGCTGGCGATCAACAGCCAGGTAGCGCCGCCCACCATCAACCTCGATGAGCCGGACGAAGGCTGTGACCTCGATTTCGTGCCGCACACTGCGCGCAACATGGACATCGATGTGGTGCTGTCGAACTCCTTCGGGTTTGGCGGGACCAATGGCTCTTTGGTGTTCCGTCGGTTCGCTGACTGATGGAGAGCTGGGTCGACGGTCAGCCGGCTGACGCTCTGTCGCTGAAGGATCGCGGCCTGGCTTACGGCGATGGTCTGTTTGAGACCATTGCCGTGCATGGTGGGCAACCGCTGTTGCTGGACCGGCATCTGGCGCGTTTGGCGCAAGGTTGCACGCGGCTGGCTATCACCGCCAATCACGAACTGATCCGCAACGAACTGTTGGCCTACGCCGCCACATTGGGTGAGGGCGTGCTCAAGCTCATCCTCACGCGCGGCGACAGCCTGCGTGGTTACGCCCCCGATCCTTCGGCCCAGGCCCGACGTATTCTGCAAGGCAATCCTCCTGCTGCTTATCCGGCTGTTCATGCAGAGCAGGGCGTTCGCCTGTTCCCCTGCACCACACGACTGTCCAGGCAACCGCTGCTCGCCGGGCTCAAACACCTGAACCGTCTTGAGCAAGTGATTGCCCGTGCCGAATGGCAAGACACCGAACATGCCGAAGGCTTGATGCTCGATCAGGCCGGGCGTGTCATTGAAGGTGTGTTCAGCAATCTGTTCCTGGTGCGCGATGGCGTGTTGATCACGGCCGATTTGAAACGCTGTGGCGTGGCTGGTGTGATGCGTGCGGAATTATTGTCTCAAGCCGAGTCGTCGGGAATTCCCACACAAATTACTGACATCACGCTCGAACAGCTGCAATGGGCCGATGAAGTCTTTGTCTGCAACAGCGTGTATGGCGTTTGGCCGGTGCGCGCCTATGCTGCGCTGAGCTGGCCGGTTGGGCCGCTCACCCGTAAACTCCAAACCATTGCCCGCGCGCTACTGGATGCTTGATACGTGAGACGTAAATTCTTGCTGCTGCTGGAAACCGGATTGGTACTGGCGGGGCTGTGTCTGGGCGCTTCTGCCTGGAAAATTCATTCGGCGCTGGAACAACCGCTAAACATCACCCAGGAAGAATTGCTGGAAGTGCTCAAAGGCACGACACCCACCCGCACCTTCTATCGACTTGAAGCCGACGGCGTCATCAAGGACGCGTTCTGGCTGCGTGTTTACTGGCGCTTCAATCTCCCCAAACAGCCATTGCACAGCGGCGAATACCGCATGACGCCGGGCATGACGGTCGAGGGGTTGATCGACCTGTGGAAGCGTGGGGAAATGGTTCAGTACAGCCTGACCCTGGTCGAGGGCTGGAATTTCCGTCAGGTCCGCGCAGCCCTGGCCAAAGACGAAAAACTTGAACAGACCCTGGACGGGTTGAGCGACACCCAGGTGATGGAGAAGCTCGGTCACCGCGGGATTTTCCCGGAAGGTCGATTCTTTCCAGATACCTATCGGTTTGTGCGTGGCATGACCGACGTCGATCTGCTGAAAAAAGCCTATGACCGCCTCGACGAAGTTCTTGCCAAAGAGTGGGATCAACGCGCTGCCGACGTGCCATACACCGAACCCTATCAAGCGCTGATCATGGCTTCGCTGGTGGAAAAGGAAACCGGCGTGCCGCAGGAGCGCGGGCAGATTGCCGGTGTTTTCGTTCGCCGCATGGCGATCGGCATGTTGCTGCAGACCGACCCGACGGTGATCTACGGCCTGGGTGATCGCTACAGCGGCAAATTGACCCGCGCCCATCTCAGGGAAGCGACCCCGTACAACACTTATGTGATCTCCGGGTTGCCGCCGACGCCGATTGCCATGGTTGGCCGCGAAGCGATCCATGCCGCGTTGAACCCGGTGGCAGGCAACAGCCTGTACTTCGTCGCGCGCGGCGATGGCAGCCATGTGTTCTCCGATGACCTGGACGCCCATAACAACGCGGTGCGCGAGTTCCAGCTCAAGCGTCGTGCCGATTACCGCTCCAGCCCGGCGCCGATCCGTGCGCCTGAGGCGGCGAGTGCCGAAACGTCGGATACCGAGGCGCCGATTCCGGCGGCTTCGCCTGATCCCGATCCCGAGGCAATGCCCCCGGTAGCACCGCAAGAAACTGCACCTGCACCGACGCCTGCACCTGAATCCGAGCCGGCTCCCGCACCTGAGCCCTCGCCGGATGCAGTCGCGCCGCAAAGCCCGCAATAATTCTGACTAAGGACTGCCTGTGACTGGCTTGTTTATTACCCTGGAAGGCCCGGAAGGCGCCGGCAAAAGCACCAATCGCGAATACCTGGCCGAGCGTCTTCGCGCTGCCGGTATCGAGGTGGTGCTGACCCGCGAACCGGGCGGCACGCCGTTGGCCGAGCGAATTCGCGAAGTGCTGCTGGCGCCGGTTGATGAAGTCATGAACCCCGACACCGAATTGCTGCTGGTGTTCGCCGCGCGCGCCCAACACCTGGCCGAGGTGATTCGCCCGGCGCTGGCGCGTGGTGCGGTGGTGTTGTGCGATCGCTTTACGGATTCAACCTACGCCTACCAAGGTGGCGGTCGCGGTTTGTCGATGGAGCGCATCGCAACCCTGGAAACGTTCGTCCAGGGCGATCTGCGCCCGGACCTGACGCTGATCTTCGACTTGCCGGTAGAAGTCGGTCTGGCCCGCGCCAGCGCTCGCGGTCGACTGGATCGATTCGAACTCGAAGGCCGAACCTTTTTTGATGCGGTGCGCAGTGCGTTCCTCAAGCGCGCGAAAGCGGATCCTGCGCGGTATGTCCTGGTTGATGCCGCCCAGCCACTGGCACAGGTTCAACAGTCCCTGGACGCCTTGTTGCCGCGCCTGCTGGAGTTGACCCGTGGCTGAGGCCTATCCGTGGCAGGACGGTCTCTGGCAGCAGTTGGCCGGTCGTAAGCAACACGCTCACGCCTATCTGCTGCATGGCCCGGCCGGGATCGGCAAGCGCGCGCTGGCCGAACGCTTGATGGCCAGCCTGCTGTGTCAGCGGCCCACCGCGCAGGACGCTTGCGGCGAATGCAAGTCCTGCCTGCTGCTGAAGGCTGGCAGCCATCCCGACAATTACATCCTGGAACCGGAGGAGGCCGACAAGGCGATCAAGGTCGATCAGGTGCGTGAACTGGTCAGCTTTGTGGTGCAGACCTCGCAGATGGGCGGGCGCAAAGTCGTGTTGATCGAGCCGGTCGAATCGATGAACGTCAACGCCGCCAACGCCTTGCTCAAAAGCCTTGAAGAGCCGTCGGGCGATACCGTTTTGCTGTTGGTCAGTCACCAGACCAGTCGCCTGCTGCCGACCATCAAGAGCCGCTGCGTGCAGCAAGCCTGCCCCTTGCCGAGCGAAGCGATGAGCTTGACCTGGCTGGCGCAAGCCTTGCCGGATTGCTCGCAAGAGGAGCGTATCGAACTGCTGACCCTGGCTGCGGGTTCGCCACTGGCGGCGGTTACCTTGCAAGCGCAAGGCGTGCGCGAGCAGCGGGCGCTGGTGGTCGATGGGGTGAAGAAGTTGCTTAAGCAGCAACAGTCGCCGACGCAATTGGCCGAAGGCTGGAATGCGATCCCGTTATTGCTGTTGTTCGACTGGTTTTGTGACTGGTCGAGCCTGATTCTGCGTTATCAATTAACCCAGGATGAAGAAGGCCTGGGTCTGGCGGACATGCGCAAGGTGGTTCAGTACCTGGCGCAGAAAACCAGTCAGGACAAAGTCCTCGGTATTCAGGACTGGATCCTCGCCCAGCGCCAGAAGGTGATGAGCAAGGCCAACCTGAACCGGGTGTTGTTGCTGGAAGCGCTCCTGGTGCAATGGGCATCCCTGCCTACCCAGAAGTGATCGTCCGGGCCTAGACTCTGTTCATCAGCAGTGGAGGTCAGCATGAATGAACTCGTCAACCCTGGGCCGCGTAACGGCATTTTGTCCCTGACCATCAAGGACAAGTCGGTGCTTTACGCGGCCTATATGCCATTCATCAAGAACGGTGGCCTGTTTATCCCGACCAACAAAAGCTACAGGTTGGGCGATGAGGTCTTCATGCTGCTGAACTTGATGGACGAAGCCGAGAAGATTCCCGTCGCTGGCAAAGTGACCTGGGTCACCCCCAAAGGCGCTCAGGGCAACCGGGCCGCCGGGGTCGGCGTGCAGTTCAACGACGGCGACAACACTGCGCGCAGTCGAATCGAAAACCACCTGGCCGGAGCCTTCAAGTCCGACCGTCCCACTCATACGATGTAAGTTGCAGCCCTTTTATGCTCGTAGATTCCCATTGTCACCTTGATCGTCTCGACCTCGCCGCCCACGACGGCTCTCTGGATGCTGCGCTCGATGCAGCCCGTCAGCGCGGGGTAGGGCATTTTCTGTGCATCGGCGTCAGCGTCGACAACGCCGCCGAGGTCAAAGCCCTGGCCGAACGTTATGACGACGTCGATTGCTCGGTCGGCGTGCATCCGCTGGATGTGCAACCGGGCGCAGCGCCGGCGCTGGATTGGTTGTTGCGCGAACTCAATCACCCGCGCGTCGTCGCGATCGGTGAAACCGGTCTGGATTATCACTACGAACCGGAAGCGGCCGAGTTACAGCAGGAGTCGTTTCGCCTGCACCTGCAAGCGGCCCAACAGACTGGCAAGCCGGTCATCATCCACACCCGGGGCGCTCGCGCCGATACCTTGAACCTGTTACGTGAAGCGGCGTTGCCTCAGGCTGGCGTGTTGCATTGCTTTACCGAGGATTGGGACATGGCCAAGGCGGCTCTGGATATGGGCTATTACATTTCCCTGTCCGGTATTGTCACTTTCCGCAATGCCGATGCGCTGCGCGATGTGGCCAGCAAGGTGCCTGCCGACCGGTTGCTGGTGGAAACCGATTCGCCGTACCTCGCGCCGATCCCGTATCGCGGCAAGCCGAACCTGCCGCAGTACGTGCGTGAAGTCGCGGAGTTTCTGGCAATGTTGCGAGGCGAGCCTTACGAGCGATTTGCCGAGCAGACCACGGCGAACTTCAAGCGGCTGTTCCCGCTGGCGCATGTGAAAGGTTAAATCGCAGGCAAAAAAAACCCGGGTTCTGGGGGGTGAATCCGGGTTAAGACCATTAGGAGTAAAACAATGGCACGCGGTCCGTTGGTACCAATATCGGCGCAACACTTGGGGGAGATGTCCCGCCGACATTTCAAGTATTGATCACTATTGCGCCTCGTCCAGTTTCCCGGCCAAGGTTTTTAAACAATTTTGGAATACGCCCGCTTCGGAAGCGTTCTCATCCACTGGCGACTCTGCGGGAAATCATCAAGAAACACAGATATGGTCGGATGATCCGTGCATTTTTGCGTAAGTTAGGCATAATACGCGGCTTCGAATTTTGACCCCAACAGACCTTTTCTTATGCATAAAGAACCTCGTAAGGTCCGTGAGTTTCGTCGCCGCGAGCAAGAAATTCTCGATACCGCGCTCAAGCTGTTCCTCGATCAAGGTGAAGACAGTGTCACCGTCGAGATGATTGCTGATGCCGTCGGTATCGGCAAAGGCACGATCTACAAGCACTTCAAGTCCAAGGCCGAGATTTATCTGCGCCTGATGCTCGATTACGAGCGTGATTTGAACGAGCTGTTGCATTCGGCCGATGTCGACAAGGACAAAGAAGCGCTGTCCCGGGCTTACTTCGAATTCCGCATGCGCGACCCGCAACGCTATCGGTTGTTCGACCGGCTGGAAGAGAAGGTGGTCAAGGGCAATCAAGTGCCGGAGATGGTCGAGGAACTGCACAAGATCCGCGCCTCTAACTTCGAGCGCCTGACCCTGCTGATCAAAGGCCGGATCAGCGAAGGCAAGCTCGAAGACGTGCCGCCTTACTTTCACTACTGCGCTTCCTGGGCGTTGGTGCATGGCGCCGTGGCGCTGTATCACTCGCCGTTCTGGAGCAATGTGCTGGAAGATCAGGAAGGTTTCTTCCAGTTCCTGATGGACATCGGCGTGCGTATGGGCAACAAGCGCAAGCGCGATACCGACACCCCGAGCAGTTGAACCATTCAGCCGCCTGATTGCGCCATGATTTAGCTATATGGCGCAGTACCGCAGGAATATACTCAGGCATGGGACTTGCTAAAACTTGATTTGTGAGTCAAGTTTTAAGCGTTCTATTACTTTCGCCGGAGTGATCCATGATCGTTGACCGTCAAGGCAGGCGTTTTCGCAATTTGCGGATCAGTCTGACCTCCGCCTGCAACTACGCTTGTACCTACTGCGTGCCTAACGGCAAGCGGCTGGTGGCTGCGCAGGATGAGTTGTCGGCCGAGGCCATGGCACGCGGCGTAGCTTATCTGATCGAAGCAGCGGGCATCGAACGCTTGCGCATCACCGGCGGCGAGCCGCTGGTCAGCCCCAAACTAGAAGCCTTCATGACGGCCGTCGGCAAGATGGGCCTGGAAGACATCAGCCTGACCACCAATGGTCAGCTCCTGGCGAAAAAGCTGCCGTTGCTGGTGGATGCCGGCATTCGTCGTATCAACGTTTCCCTCGACACCCTGGACGCTGGCGCCTTTCGCAGCATCGCCCGTGGGGGCGATCTGGCGACCGTGCTCGATGGCATGGATCAAGCCAAGGCCGCTGGCCTGAAGATCAAGGTCAATATGGTGCCGCTGCGTGGCCAGAATCTTGATCAGGTGATGCCGCTGCTCGATTACTGCCTGGAGCGCGGCTATGAATTGCGTTTCATCGAGCTGATGCGCATGGGCCATCTGGCGACCGACTCCAATGCGTTCCTGCAGCAGTTCGTCAGCCTTCAGCAGTTGCTGAGCCTGATCGGCGAGCGTTATGAGTATCTGCAAGCCGATGCGCCGGTCGATGCCACGGCGGTGCGTTACGAGATTTCCGGCCTGGGCCATTTCGGCGTCATCGCCAACGAGAGTGTGCCGTTCTGCCGCACCTGCTCACGCTTGCGTCTTTCGTCCACGGGCTGGCTGCATGGCTGCCTGTCGTCGAGCAATCGCCATTATGTCGGCGACTTGCTGGACAAACCGCGTCATCAAGCGCTGCCCGCCTTGCAGCGCCTGCTGGTGAAAGCCTTGGGCGACAAGCAGGAGGTGGCGTTCTCCGGTGGTGCAACCATCATGAAGATCATCGGCGGCTGAGCAGGCTCCCCTGTAGCAGCTGCCGAAGGCTGCGTCCGGCTGCGAAGCAGCCGTAAATCCTGTAATCAAAATATATCTGGAGCACCGTATCGCCTGATCTTGCGACCGCTGCGCAGTCGAACGCAGGCTTCGCCAGCTGCTACAGGGGCGTGCTTCTCCCGAGCTGGCGCGGAAGCTGCATCCCATGGCCATTCGCCGGTTTTCCGTCACCGGCCTCTGGAGGGTAGGATGCGTAGCCTGGTTTTGCTGCTGGCCGTTTTGGCGCTTGGTGGCTGCATGAAAGTCAGCGACATGGCTGAAGAGACTCACTACCAGATGAGTGACGTGGGACTGCTGGATCACAGCGACAGCCGTCGGGTGAACAATCTGCGCATTCAGCCGGACTCGTTCATTTACATCGCCCAAGGTCCTTTCGCGCCACCAGGTATCGTTTATCCGCGACCAAACGCGGTGGCTGAAGAAGCTTTCAACGGCTTTATCGAATACTTCCCGATGGTGCGCCGCGCCCAAACTCCCGAAGGCCTCGACCAGGCTATGGCGGACGCCCGTGCCGCCGGTGCGCATTACTTGCTTTACACCCGGTTCGCCAAGGCGGACGACCGTATTGGCAACACCGATGAGTGGATCGATCAGGAGTATGTGGACCGTCTCGGCATCGACAGCGGCGTGATTCAGATCATGTTGATCGAGACCAGCACCCAGTATTTGATTGATACTGCACGCATCAAGAGTCGTGGCGGTTTACTGACGTTCCACGACAACAAGCCAGAAGACCTGATTGGCCCACCGCTAGAGCAATATGCGCGCAGCCTGATCGGGATCAGTAACCAGTAATCCAGGGAGAACGCCATGAGTGGCCCGCAAAAAGCCAACGACTTGTTGGGGCAAATCCCCAAAACCAAAGGCTTGCCGCCGGTCCATCTGTGGAACCCCGATTTCTGTGGCGACATCGACATGCGCATCGCCCGCGATGGCACCTGGTATTACCTGGGCACGCCAATCGGGCGCAAGCCGATGGTCAAACTGTTCTCCACCATCATTCGCCGCGATGGCGACGACTATTTCCTGATCACACCGGTCGAGAAGGTCGGGATCAAGGTCGATGATGCACCGTTTGTGGCAGTTGCCGTTGATGTGGAAGGCGAGGGCGAGGCTCAGATCCTGAACTTCACCACCAACGTCGACGAAACTGCGCAGGCGGGTGCCGAACATCCGATCCGCGTGGTGATCGACCCGGTCACGCAAGAGCCTGCGCCTTACGTTCATGTGCGTACTAACCTCGAAGCCTTGATTCACCGCAATGTGTTCTACCAATTGGTGGAGCTGGCAGTGAGCCGTGAGATCGACGGGCAGCGCTGGTTGGGTGTGTGGAGTGGCGGGGAGTTCTTTCCCATCGGCCTGGAGCCTTGACGCTCCCAGTGTTCATCCAAAAATCAAATTGACACCTAATCGTATGATGATTAGCGTGGGGCTCCATCGCGCCCGGTTCTGAGGTATCCATGTCCAGCAGTTTTCATGCGTCGACCGTCGATTGGCTCGGTTGCTGGATTGCCGCAGGCCAGGTGAAGCCCGGCGAAACCCTCAAGGTAGAAGCCGATCTGGGCGAGCAATTAGGTGTCAGCCGCACGGTCATCCGCGAAGCTATCAAAACCCTGGTCGCCAAAGGCCTGCTCGAAGTCGGGCCGAAGGTCGGCACGCGAGTGTTGCCGGTGCGTCGCTGGAATCTCTTCGATCCGCAAGTCGTCGGCTGGCTGTCACGCAGCGGTTTGCCGGAAAACTTCGTCGACGACTTGCTCGACCTGCGCCGCACCATCGAACCCATGGCCGTACGCTGGGCCTGCGAGCGGGCCACTGTCGAACAGGTGCAAGCCGTGCTGTTAGCCTATAACGCGCTGGCGCGGGCGGTGGACAGCGGCGTCGATTACAACCGCGCCGACCGGATATTCCACGAGTGCATCCTCGCCGCCAGCCACAATCAATTCATCGAGCAAATGGTCCCGGCCCTCGGCGCGCTGCTGGCGGTATCCTTCGAGGTTTCCGCCGCTGATCCGGATGAGCTGCGTCGTACGTTGCCGATTCACAAAGACATGGCCGATGCCATCGCCGCCCGCGATGCTGCGCGCGGGGTGTGGGCCTGCATGACCCTGATCGACAACGCGGAGCTGGCGATCAAGCGTTACTACCCGCAAGTCATGGCCGACAAAAAGGTCAGCTGATCACATAAAAGCAATAAGAATGGAGGTTTCATGGCGTTGAATGCGGTTACCCAGCACCGTGCACGGCTTGGCGAAGGCCCGTTCTGGGACGTGCGCACGCAAGCCTTGTACTGGGTCGACATCGCCGGCAAACAGGCGTTGCGGCTGATCGGTGCCAACGTACAGATCTGGGAAATGCCGGAACACATCTCCGCGTTCATCCCCTGCGAAAGCGGTGATGCGTTAGTCGCGTTGAGCAGTGGCGTCTATCGGCTGGACCTCGACTCCCCAGGCCTTGAGCCACGCCTGACCTTGTTCTGCGTCGCCGACCCGCAACCCGGCAATCGCCCCAACGAAGCCCGTTGCGATGCGCAGGGTCGGCTCTGGCTCGGCACCATGCAAAACAACATCGGTGAAAACGGCGAAGACTTGCCCGTCACGCGTCGCTCCGGCGGTCTGTTTCGCATCGACCGCGATGCCCGGGTCACGCCGCTGCTGCGGGGGTTGGGGATTCCCAACACGCTGTTGTGGAGCGAAGACGCCACGACGCTGTACTTCGCCGACAGCCTCGACGCCACGCTGTACCGGTATTTCATCCATGCCGACGGCAACCTGGACACCGCTTATGTCTGGTTCGGTCCCGACAAACGGGGCGTTCCCGACGGCTCGGCCATGGATGCCGAAGGCTATGTGTGGAACGCCCGCTGGGACGGCAATTGCCTGATCCGACTGACGCCGGACGGCCATATTGATCGAGTCATCGAACTGCCGGTCAGCCGGCCCACCAGTTGCGTGTTTGGCGGCGAAGACTTGAAAACCCTGTACATCACCAGCGCTGCGAGCCCGCTCAACCACCCGCTGGACGGCGCGATGTTGTCCATTCGAGTGGACGTGGCTGGAAAGCCTTGTACGCGCTTCGCTGGATAAATCCCAAAATATGGGATGCAAAATTATATATTGAGATTTTTTATCGGGCAGGTTTATAGTCGGCCATCAGTTACACGCACTCACACTTAAAAAAACAAAACAGGTGAAGTGATGCAGCGATTTTCCATACAGCCTTTTGACCGGACATCGACAGATGCCCGGTTTTTTTCGTGCCCGAAAAAGGAGTCTTGATTCATGGCTGAACCCCTTTCCTTGCCGCCGGTGCCTGAGCCGCCCAAAGGCGAGCGTCTTAAAAACAAAGTGGTCCTGCTGACCGGTGCCGCCCAGGGTATTGGCGAGGCCATCGTCGCGACGTTCGCATCGCAGCAGGCCAAGCTGATCATCAGCGACATCCAGGCCGAAAAAGTCGAGAAAGTCGCGGCGCATTGGCGTGAGCAGGGCGTCGATGTAGTGGCGATCAAGGCCGACGTGTCGAGCCAGCAAGACCTGCACGCCATGGCCAGGCTGGCGATCGACCTTCACGGGCGAATCGACGTGTTGGTCAACTGCGCCGGGGTCAACGTGTTCCGCGATCCACTGCAAATGACTGAAGAAGATTGGCGCCGCTGCTTCGGCATCGACCTCGACGGCGCCTGGTACGGTTGCAAGGCTGTGCTGCCGCAAATGATCGAGCAAGGCATCGGCAGCATCATCAACATTGCCTCGACCCATTCCACCCACATCATTCCGGGCTGCTTCCCGTACCCGGTGGCCAAGCACGGCTTGCTCGGCCTGACACGCGCACTCGGCATCGAATACGCGCCCAAGGGCATTCGCGTCAACGCCATCGCGCCGGGCTATATCGAAACCCAGCTGAACGTTGATTACTGGAACGGTTTCGCCGATCCACATGCCGAGCGTCAGCGCGCCTTTGATTTGCATCCACCACGCCGCATCGGTCAGCCGATTGAAGTGGCCATGACCGCTGTTTTCCTGGCCAGTGATGAAGCGCCGTTCATCAATGCGTCGTGCATCACCATCGATGGTGGTCGCTCGGTGATGTACCACGACTGAACAAAACGGCTTTCAGGCGCGGAATTACGCCTGAAAGCCAATCATCATACGATATGACTATTAGCTTCACCGTTTGCACCGGCTTTCAAATAACGCTCAAAAAAAATAACAAGGAGTCTGCTTATGAATCGTCGTCGTGGGATCCGTTCCCTGTGCTGTGCCGCTTTGGCGGTTACTGCGGTCAGCCTGAGCAGTACGTTGCTGGCGGCCGAGGAAGTGAAAATCGGTTTTCTGGTCAAGCAAGCGGAAGAGCCCTGGTTCCAGACGGAATGGGCGTTCGCTGAAAAAGCCGGCAAAGAGAAGGGCTTTACCCTGATCAAGATCGCCGTGCCGGACGGCGAGAAAACCCTCTCCGCCATCGACAGCCTGGCCGCCAACGGTGCCAAGGGCTTCGTGATTTGCCCGCCCGACGTGTCCCTCGGCCCTGCGATCATGGCCAAGGCCAAGCTCAACGGCTTGAAAGTGATCGCCGTCGATGACCGCTTTGTCGATGCTGGCGGCAAGTTCATGGAGGACGTTCCGTACCTCGGCATGGCCGCCTTTGAAGTCGGTCAGAAACAAGGCCACGCCATGGCCACCGAAGCGAAAAAACGCGGCTGGGACTGGAAAGACACCTATGCGGTGATCAACACCTACAACGAACTCGACACCGGCAAGAAACGCACCGACGGTTCGGTCAAGGCGCTGGAAGACGCCGGCATGCCCAAGGACCACATCCTGTTCTCGGCGCTGAAAACCCTCGACGTACCGGGCAGCATGGACGCCACCAACTCGGCACTGGTGAAACTGCCGGGTGCGGCGAAAAACCTGATCATCGGCGGCATGAACGACAACACCGTGCTCGGCGGCGTGCGCGCCACCGAAAGCGCCGGTTTTGCCGCGGCCAACGTCATCGGAATCGGCATCAACGGCACCGACGCCATCGGTGAACTAAAGAAACCTGACAGCGGTTTCTTCGGCTCGATGCTGCCCAGCCCCCACATCGAGGGCTACAACACCGCCAGCATGATGTACGAGTGGGTCACCACCGGCACCGAACCGGCAAAGTACACCGCCATGGACGACGTGACACTGATCACGCGCGACAACTTCAAGCAGGAACTGGAAAAGATCGGCCTCTGGAATTAACGGCTGGTTGAGTTCAACGGCGGCCCTGGCGACGGGGCTGCCTGACCTGTGTGAAGAGGTGGTTTTATGCACGCGCAACTACAGACACACGAACACAGCGTTGGCGGCAGCCTGCGTTTCAACGGGATCGGCAAGACCTTTCCCGGCGTGAAGGCGCTGGATGGCATCAGCTTCGTCGCGCATCCGGGGCAGGTTCACGCCTTGATGGGCGAAAACGGTGCCGGCAAATCCACGCTGCTGAAAATACTCGGCGGCGCCTACTCTCCAAGCAGTGGCGCCCTGCAGATCGGCGAGCAGACGATGGTCTTCAAGTCCACCGCCGACAGCATCGCCAGCCGCGTCGCGGTGATCCATCAGGAGCTGCACCTGGTGCCCGAAATGACCGTCGCGGAAAACCTGTTTCTGGGGCATCTGCCTGCCAGTTTCGGCTTGATCAATCGCGGCGCCTTGCGCCAACAAGCGCTGGCCTGTCTTAAGGGGCTGGCCGATGAAATTGATCCGCAAGAGAAGGTCGGGCGCCTGTCCCTTGGTCAGCGCCAATTGGTGGAGATCGCCAAGGCACTGTCCCGCGGCGCTCATGTGATCGCGTTCGACGAACCCACCAGCAGCCTGTCGGCGCGAGAAATCGACCGATTGATGGCGATCATCGGGCGCCTGCGCGATGAAGGCAAAGTGGTGCTCTACGTCTCCCATCGCATGGAAGAAGTGTTCCGCATCTGCAACGCCGTGACGGTGTTCAAGGATGGCCGTTACGTACGCACGTTCGAAGACATGCGCGAGCTGACTCACGATCAATTGGTCACGTGCATGGTCGGTCGCGATATTCAGGACATCTACGATTACCGACCCCGGAAACGGGGTGCAGTGGCGCTTAAAGTCGAGGGACTGCTGGGGTCAGGCTTGCGTGAACCGGTCAGTTTCGAGGCGCACAAAGGCGAGATCCTGGGGTTGTTCGGCCTGGTCGGCGCGGGGCGCACAGAGTTGTTCCGCTTGCTCAGCGGACTGGAGCGCAACACCGCCGGGCGCCTGGAATTACGGGGCCATGAATTGAAACTGCGTTCACCCCGCGATGCCATCGCCGCCGGTGTGCTGCTGTGCCCTGAGGACCGTAAGAAGGAGGGGATCCTGCCGCTCGCCAGTGTCGCCGAGAACATCAACATCAGCGCTCGCGGTGCGCACTCCACCTTCGGCTGCCTGTTGCGCGGCTTGTGGGAAAAGGGCAATGCCGACAAACAGATCAAGGCGCTGAAGGTGAAGACGCCGAGCGCCCAGCAAAAAATCATGTACCTGTCCGGCGGCAATCAGCAGAAGGCCATTCTGGGTCGCTGGCTATCGATGCCGATGAAAGTCCTGCTGCTGGATGAACCGACTCGCGGTATCGACATTGGTGCTAAAGCCGAAATTTACCAGATCATCCATAACCTGGCCGAAAGCGGCATCGCGGTGATTGTGGTGTCCAGCGACCTGATGGAAGTGATGGGCATTTCCGACCGTATTCTGGTGCTCTGCGAAGGCGCGATGCGCGGCGAGGTGTCTCGCGCCGAGGCCAACGAATCCAATCTGCTGCAACTGGCTTTGCCGCGCCAACGCGCTGACGGCGTGGCGAACTGAGAGGTGACTATGATGACAACCCAAAACAACACTTTGCCGACCCAGCGCAAACCGCTCGACCTGCGGCGCTTTCTCGATGACTGGGTGATGCTGCTGGCGGCGGTCGGGATTTTCGTGCTGTGCACGTTGCTGATCGACAACTTCCTCTCGCCGCTGAACATGCGCGGCCTGGGCCTGGCGATTTCGACCACCGGGATTGCCGCGTGCACGATGTTGTATTGCCTGGCGTCCGGGCACTTCGACTTGTCGGTGGGCTCGGTGATTGCCTGCGCCGGCGTGGTGGCGGCAGTGGTGATGCGCGACACCAACAGCGTATTTCTCGGTGTGGTGGCGGCGCTGTTCATGGGGCTGATTGTCGGGCTGATCAACGGGATCGTGATCGCCAAGTTGCGGGTCAACGCGTTGATCACCACGCTGGCAACCATGCAAATCGTTCGCGGTCTGGCGTACATCTTCGCCAACGGTAAAGCGGTCGGCGTTTCGCAAGAGCAGTTCTTCGTCTTCGGTAACGGCCAGTTGTTTGGCGTGCCGGTGCCGATCCTGATCACCATTGTCTGCTTTTTGTTTTTCGGCTGGCTGTTGAACTACACCACCTATGGGCGCAACACCATGGCCATCGGCGGTAACCAGGAAGCGGCCTTGCTGGCAGGGGTCAACGTTGATCGGACCAAGATCATTATCTTTGCCGTGCATGGCGTGATCGGGGCGTTGGCCGGGGTGATTCTGGCTTCGCGCATGACCTCCGGCCAGCCGATGATTGGCCAGGGTTTTGAGCTGACGGTGATTTCGGCCTGTGTGTTGGGCGGCGTGTCGCTCAGTGGCGGGATCGGCATGATCCGGCACGTGATTGCCGGGGTGCTGATTCTGGCGATCATCGAGAATGCGATGAACCTGAAGAACATCGACACGTTTTACCAGTACGTGATTCGCGGTTCGATTTTGCTGCTGGCCGTTGTCATCGACCGCCTCAAGCAACGCTGACTGATCCGACGTCATCGCGAGCAAGCTCGGCTCCCACAGGTTATATGTCGGTCGCATAATCCGTGCACGACACAGGTCCTGTGGGAGCGTGGCTTGCCCGCGATGGAGGTGTACCTGACTCACCCCGCTATCGCGAACGACCGCATCCTCCCGTCACTTCCCTGAAATATCCCTTGCCCGCCGTCGCCCGTTTCGGTTATCACTTTGTACATGATTAGACAGGTACGATTTGACAAGAAACAACGGGTGGTCGACGAACTCATCCGGCGCATCGAAAGCGGCCTCATGGAGGACGGCTTTCTGCTGCCGGGCGAGCATCAGTTGGCTCAAGAATTCAAAGTCAGCCGAGGTACGCTGCGTGAAGCCCTGGCCGAGTTGAAACGGCGCAACTACATCGCGACGCAAAGCGGGGTCGGTTCCATCGTCACCTTCGACGGTGTGGTGCTCGATCAGCGCAGTGGCTGGGCGCAGGCACTGGCCGACAGCGGCGCGCTGATCAACACCGAAGTGCTGCGGCTGGAGGCGGTCACCCGTCCCGATCTGCTGCCACGCTTTGGCACCGACCAGTTCATCACCCTCGACCGTCGTCGCCGCTCCAACGACGGCACGCTGGTTTCCCTTGAACGCTCATTGATGCCCGCCACCGGAGGCCTGGAAAGCCTGCCGCGCGTTGGCCTGATCGACAACTCCCTGACCATCACTCTGGCCGCTTACGGCTACATCGGCGAGCGCGGCGATCAATGGATCGGCGCAGAACCCTTGAATGCCGAAGACGCCGAGTTGCTGGGCCGTCCGGTCGGCACGGTGTTCCTCAAAGCGTTGCGCACCACCTACGACCGGCAAAACCGCTTCATGGAACAGGTCGAAAGCCTGCTCGACCCCGTGCATTTTCGCCTGCACCTGCAATTTGGAACGTCACAATGACCGCGCTCAATCGTGCCCTTGGCGCGTTCTACGGACTGGCCCTGGGCGACGCGCTGGGCATGCCGACCCAGTCGCTGAGCCGTACCGAGATCAAGGCCCGCTTCGGCGAAATCACCGATTTGCAGGATGCCGGCCCCGATCAACCCATCGCCGCCAACATGCCCAAAGGCTCAATCACCGACGACACTGAACAGGCGATGCTGGTCGGGCAGTTGCTGGTTGAAGGCAAGGGCAGGATCGAGCCGTCGATGCTTGCGCAACGCCTGATCGAGTGGGAAGCCGAGATGCAGGCCAAGGGCTCGCAAGACTTGCTCGGGCCTTCGACCAAACGAGCGATCGAGATGATCCTGGCGGGTCATTCGCCTGAAGAGGCGGGGCGCTATGGCACCACCAATGGCGCCGCGATGCGTATTACGCCCATCGGGATTGCGGCGGATGTCGCCGACCCTGAGCGCTTTATCGACGCCGTGGTGCAGGCCTGTCAGGTCACCCACAACACCACGCTGGGCATCTCCAGCGCAGCGGCGGTGGCGGCGGTGGTTTCGGCCGGGATCAATGGCATGGACCTGGGCGAGGCATTGAACCTCGGTCAGCAAATCGCTCAAAAAGCCGAAGGTCATGGCCACTGGGTGGCGGGCGGGCGGATGGCTTCGCGCATCAGTTGGGCGCGCAGCATCAGTGTCGACAGTGACAAGGCGTTGCTGGCGGATCTGCTGTATGACGTGATCGGTACTTCGGTGGCCTCGCAGGAGTCGGTGGTGGTGTCGTTTGCCCTGGCTCAGCAAGTGGCCATCGGCGAGATGAGCGCCTTCGAAGCCGTGTGCATGGCCGCCGGTTTAGGCGGCGATACCGACACCATCGCGGCGATTCTCGGCGCCATGCTCGGGGCCTGCCTGGGCCTTGAGAGTTGGCCAGCGGCAATGATCGATACGGTCAAAGCGGTCAACGATCTGGAGCTGGAACCGTTGGTGCAGGGGCTGTTGGCCTTGCGCTGACCGCGCTGACGCCTTCGCGGGCAAGCCCGCTCCCACAAGTACGATGCATCCCCTGTGGGAGCGGGCTTGCCCGCGATGGGCGCGCCACCTATTTGAATTTTCCACCGCAACTTCCGTCATTGCCCACAACCACAAAAATGGCAACAGGAGTATTTTCATGAGTTCATCGACCGCCGGGCAAAGTGCCGGGCAACTGGAAACACGCGGCATCGAACCGGTGCCGGAAGCGGAGTGCAACGGTCATCCGCTGCAACTGTTCTGGGTCTGGTTCGCCGCGAACATTTCCATCCTCGGCCTGCCGCTGGGTGCCACGCTGGTGGCGTTTCGGGGGCTGGCGATCTGGCAGGCGATCATCGTCGCGATCCTTGGCGCCGCCGGTTCCTTCGCCGTCGTCGGGATCATCTCCATCGCCGGCCGTCGTGGTCGCGCACCGAGCCTGACCTTGTCGCGCGCGATCTTCGGTGTGCGCGGCAACATCGGTCCGACCCTGGTCTCGCTGATGTCGCGTCTGGGTTGGGAAACCGTCAACACCACCACCGCCGCGTTCGTGCTGTTGTCGCTGAGCTCGATCCTGTTCGGCTCGCCGGTAGAAGCCAAAAGCGCGCCGGTCCTGACGTTGGTGTTTATCGCGATTTTCGTGCTGCTGACGTTGTCGGTGTCCGGCCTCGGCCACGCGACGTTGCTGGTGATCCAGAAGTGGGCGACTTACGTGTTCGGCGCGTTGAACATTCTGGTCGGCGGTTTCCTCTGCGCCACCATCGACTGGAGTGCGGTGTTCAACGCCACGCCGGCGCCGTTGAGCGCGATGATCATCGGCGTCGGCACCATGGCCGCCGGCACCGGGATCGGTTGGGCCAACGCCGGTGCCGACATGTCGCGCTACCAGCATCGCAGCGTCAAAGCCGTGCGCCTCGTGGCCTCGGCAGCGTTCGGCGCGGGGATTCCGCTGGTGTTGCTGATCACCCTCGGCGGCCTGCTGTCGGTGGGTAACAACGACCTGGCCTCGGCCACCGACCCGATCGTCGCGATCCGCGACATGCTGCCGACCTGGATGGCGGTGCCGTACCTGATCACCGCGTTCGGCGGGTTGCTGCTGTCGAACAACCTGTCGGTGTACTCCGCCGGCCTGACCACGTTGACCCTCGGTCTGAAGGTCAAGCGCGTGCACGCCGTGGTGGTCGATATCGTCGCGATCTTCGCCGGTTCGATCTACTTCATGCTGATTGCAGACAGCTTCTACGGCCCGTTCATTACCTTCATTTCCTTGCTGGCGGTACCGATCACCGCGTGGGTCGGGATCTTCGTCGTCGACCTGATTCACCGTCACTACTACAGCCCCAAAGATCTGCTCGACGTCAGCCCGGGCAGCGCTTACTGGTACAGCGGCGGTATCGAATGGCGCGCGTTCGGGGCGTGGGCGGTGGCGATCGTGCTGGGCTTCAGTTTCACCACCATCGGCACCACCGAACAAACTGTGTGGTTCCGCGGCTTCCTGTCCGATTCGTGGCTGGGTCATAACGGCCTGGGCTGGATCGTAACCTTCCTGGTGGCCGGCGGGATCTACTGGGTACTCGGCGGCGCAAAAGATCGCCGCGCCGCCATGACCGAGAATGCTCATGCCTAGATTGCTGCACACCGGCCAGGTCATCATCGACCTGGTCATGGCCGTGGATAAACTGCCGCAGGCGGGCGGCGATGTATTGGCCCAGTCCGCCAGTTTCGAAGCCGGCGGTGGCTTCAATGTGATGGCTGCCGCGCAGCGTAATGGCCTGGCCGTGGTTTACCTCGGACGTCACGGCACTGGTCGTTTCGGCGACCTGGCGCGTGAGGCGATGAGCGCTGAAGGCATCCGGATCGGCATCGCCCACCGCGCTGAACGGGACACGGGATTGTGCGTAGCGGTGACGGAAGCGTCGGCCGAGCGCAGTTTCATTTCCTACATCGGTGCCGAAGGCGAGTTGACTGCTGGCGACCTGGCAAGTGTGCCGGCGCAGGCGGGCGACTTTGTCTACGTCAGTGGCTACAGCCTGCTGCAGGTTGGCAAGGCTCAGGCGCTGGTGGATTGGGTGTTGGAACTGCCGAAAGAGATCACGGTGATGTTCGATCCGGGCCCGCTGGTGGATTCGCCGGATGAGCCATTGATGCAAGCCTTGCTGGCGCGCATCGATATCTGGACCAGCAACAGTGTCGAAGCGCTGCGCTTTACCGGCGCGCCGGACATTGCCGAGGCGCTGGATCGCTTGGTCGATCATCTGCCGGCCGAGGTGCTGATGGTGGTTCGCGATGGCCCGCAAGGGTGCTGGATCAGCCAGCGTGGCGATCGTCAGCATGTGCCGGGTTTCAAGGTGGCGGCCATAGACAGCAACGGCGCCGGTGATGCACATGCCGGGGTGTTTGTTGCCGGATTGGCGCAAGGCTTGTCGGCGCTGGAGGCGGCACGCCGGGCGAATGCGGCCGCGGCGTTGGCGGTGACACGGTGGGGGCCGGCGACTTCGCCGATGGCGGATGAAGTGGATGCGTTGATTCGCGAGACGTTCGGCGCCTGATTTTTCGCCTTCGCGGGCGAGCCCGCTCCCACAATGAACGTCGTCGTACACAATTCTTGTGTTCACAACCAAACCTGTGGGAGCGGGCTTGCCCGCGAAGGGGCCAGTAAACTCAACATCAATCCTGGCCTTAACACGTCTTGCGTAACGCCTCGATCAGGGTATGTCTTTGCTTCCACGCTTCAGGGATGTTGATCGTTATGGGCTGAGGCCACCTTTTTTACCCGAACTATCACTCGAACCGAGACCGCCTTCGCTGGGTGTCTTGGTGTCCGGTAAATTCAACCCGCCCTGGCGGCCGGCATCATTGCCCTGAGTCCTCGGGTCCGTCCCGGTGGAGGGCGGCAGGCTGCTGTCGACACCTGTGCCATTGGTGTTCATGCCGGGGGCGCTCTGGATAGCGGGTGCCTTCGGGCCCTCGACCGGGTTGGTCGGGCCTGTGCCTTCAGCGAAGGTGGCGGCGAATGTGGCGCAGGACATCAGCGTGGCGAGAGCGAGGGCGGTCAACCTGGACAGGATCATGGCATCGTCTCCGTTTAATAGAGTCCTTACCTGATGTTGGTCCGCCCCAATCTGGATTGGTGCCTCATGAACGACGAATGGTCTAGGCCTGCTGCACGACTTTAGGTGCTGCCACCCGGCGCCAGATCAACCGGCCCACGGTGATCGACCAATTGACGAAGGCCACTGCCAGCACGGTCCTCAGCAGCGCCGGCATGCCTTGTTCGACGATGATTTTCCCCGCCAGCAACGGAAAGCCAAACACCCCGATAAAGTAGCAGAGGCTGAACAGCAACAAGGCTTGCGACGTGGTGCCATGCGGTGCTTCGTTGGCCGCGAGGCCGTTGATCACCGAATAGGTCAAGCCGTAACCGATCCCGAGCATCACGGCCGCCAGCACATAGCTGAACCCGCTGTCGACGACGAAACCAAACATCACTATCGACCCCATCATCAGGCCCGACAACAGGCAGGAGGCCCGCAACGGATCGCGCTTGACCACGATCCCGGCAATCAGCATCCGGCTGCTGATCGCCGCGCCCATGAAGCCGAAAAAGAACAGCGAGTAGTCCAGTGAGCGCGATGCGGCGTAACTGGTCTGGAAGCTCGACAGCCCGCCGAACACGCACCCGCCGAGGCCGACCATGATGATCGGGAACACCGCTTTGGACGACAGCACGTGCGCCGTCGCCCGCCAGGAAATCCTGGCGACCGAAGTGGACGGCGCGGGCGTTTTTTTCAGCTGTGCATCCAGTCGCCAGAACAGCAAAACACCGATCAGGCTGGCCAGCGCAGCAAGGTAAAACGCTGCCGTCACCGGATAGCCGAGCGCGCTGGCCGCCCGGCCGAGCAACGGCCCGCTGCCGATCCCGGTCATCATGCTGCCCGACAGCAGCGCAAAGTATTTCGCGCGTTGGGCCGGCGTCACCAGACTGGCGACAATGATCGGCCCGAGGGTATAGAACACGCCCCAACCCAGTCCCAGCAGAAGTCCGAAAAACAACAGCAGATTGCCGAAGCCAGGCGTCAAGGCGAAACCAAGGCTGGCCGCTGCCAGCAACACGCCAAACACGGCAATCGAACGCGCAGCGCCGAGCGCATCGGACAAGTGCCCGGAGACAATCACCGCAGCGAAGGTACTGAGCATGGCGGCCGAAATCACACTGCCGGCATCGTGTTCATTGCCGCCGCGTGAGCCGATCAGCAACGACAGCAAAAAGGTCGAGCCATAGGACAGCGACAG
Source organism: Pseudomonas sp. C9 (assembly GCF_002000165.1). Taxonomy (NCBI): domain Bacteria; kingdom Pseudomonadati; phylum Pseudomonadota; class Gammaproteobacteria; order Pseudomonadales; family Pseudomonadaceae; genus Pseudomonas; species Pseudomonas sp. C9. The sequence goes on from NZ_MPAK01000001.1 coordinate 4,253,430, forward strand.
CAAATAGCTGGCGAGGCAAAACAAGCCGAACAACCGGCCGGAGACTGGGGGTGTTGCGCTGGACATGAAACGGTTCCTTGACCCGAAAGAAGTGAGCGTCCTCTATCTATCACGCATGGCGTCGATGTTAGGTCCCTGGTTACCGATTTCAGGGTTAGTGCTGGCCGGAGTATTGCCGTCAGCAGGCGCCGATCTCTTCCTTGAACTGCTCCATGAAACCCTTCAATCGTGCATGTCGGATCTGCGCCAGGCCTTGACCGGTCGGGGTCTGGAAACCGTCCGCCAGGTGCAGCAGCTTGGTCTGGAAATGGTCGAGGCAAAAACGCGTGTCGTCGTAGTCGCGGTGCTTCGCCTCTGGGTCGAGCGGGTCATACAAAGCGCTGCCCATGCGCCCGGCCACGTAGAACGTGCGCGCTACACCGAGCATGCCGAGGGAGTCGAGGCGGTCGGCGTCCTGCATGATTTTCGCTTCGAGCGAGGTGGGGGGGATGTTGGCGCTGAAGCTGTGCGCTTCGATGGCGTGGGCCACTTCGCTGACTTTTTCGTTTGGCCAATGCAGGTCGGCCAACACGGCGCACGCCTTCTCGGCAGCCATTCGCGACGCTTGCGATCGCAATGGCGAGTTCTTCTCGATCGCCACGCAATCATGCAAAAGCACCGCTGCCAGCAGCACCTCAAGATCACCCCCTTCCTGCGCGTGAAGTGTGCGCACGGTGTGCCAGACCCGCTGCAAATGCGACAGATCGTGGGCGCCGTCCTCCGAGGGTTCCAGCGCATGGGGCAGCAATTGAGCGGCAAGGGTTTGCAGAGGGGAGAAAGCATGAATTGTCATAACAGTCCTTTGAAGTGAAAGTGTTGTAGCCGCTGGCGAAGCCTGCGTTCGGCTGCGCAGCAGTCGTGAGATCAGACAATGGGGTATTACAGGACAACCGCGTGCTCAGGTTTCACGACTGCTGCGCAGCCGAATGCAGGCTTCGCCAGCTGCTACACATGCTCTACAGATCAGCTTTGAATTTCCAGTGTGACGAGCGCCGCGAGGCGACTTAGTATGGCGTTTTTCAACCTTTGACGAAGGCACGTCCCCATGACGATCGAGATCCGCCCGGCGACCCCCAGCGATGCTCCGCAAATCCTCGGGTTCATCACTGAACTGGCCGACTACGAACGTGCCCGCCATGAAGTCATCGCCAGCGTCGCCGACATCGAGCGCAGCCTGTTCAGCGAAGGGGCCACCGCTCACGGCCTGATCTGCCTGCGCGACGGCCTGCCGATCGGCTTCGCGGTGTTCTTCTTCAGCTATTCCACGTGGCTTGGCAGCAACTGCCTGTACCTCGAAGACCTCTACATCACCCCCGAACAGCGCGGCGGCGGCGCCGGCAAAACCTTGCTGCGCCACCTCGCAAAAATCGCCTGCGCCAATGATTGCGGACGGTTTGAGTGGAGCGTGCTGGACTGGAACAAACCGGCCATCGAATTCTATAAATCGCTGGGCGCGCAGCCGCAGGAGGAGTGGGTGCGGTATCGGATGGATGGGGCGGTGTTGCGAGACTTTGCCGAGGGTTAGTCACTGTCCTCCCAGTTGCCATTGATCATGCCATCGAGTGTTTTACTGACGCTGATCGTGAAAACCCCGGCCTTTCCTTCATCGAAGGCCGCTCTCCATGCCTCATAGCCCTGACTAAATTCGGGGATTTCAGTGGCATTTCCCACACGGTGGGTAATGCTGCGTTCTATCGCCTTTGCTTGGAATGGCAGGTGAGGCATGTCGTTGAACTCAGTGCCTGTCACTGGGTTGATCATTCGAAAACCGTCCACCCTGATGTGAACGACTTTACCCAGTTTCGGATACTCCTCGATTTTCAGGATCGTTAGTGTCGATCCATCCTCGCCCGGCCGGTGTTTGTAGGCCCAGATATCGCCCACCTGCAATTCTTTCGATGCGCTAAATGCTGCGACGGACCAGAGTGCGCTGCAGAACAGCATTGCCTTCAAGATTTTCATTTTCTTCCTTGGGGTGGCGGGTGGCTCCAATGGCGCGGCATTTTAAAGCGTTCGCAGACAAAGTCCTGTCATACTTGTTAATCCCTATATATGGGAGTGATATTTATATATTGAGATTATCCCGCTTCCGGGTTTATAGTCCCGCTCACTCACTGCCAATAAACAAAACAGGTGAAGCGATGCTGGCGCAATTGATCGCGCTCGATTGGGGGACAACCTCATTACGTGCTTACAAACTCGCCGACGGTGGCCAGGTGCTCGAACAGCGTGCGCTGTCGTCGGGGATCATGCAGTTGCCCAACACGCCGCGAGTGATTGCCGGTCAGGTGTGCGCTGACGGTTTTGAACTGGCTTTCGATGAGGCCTGCGGTGACTGGCTCGATGCGCAGCCGGATTTGCCGGTGATTGCCTGTGGCATGGTCGGCAGCGCCCAGGGGTGGCGTGAAGCGGCTTACCGCGATACGCCAGCGAACGTCGCCGCTCTCGGAACTTCCCTGCAGACGGTTCGCAGTCTTCGCGGTGTCGATGTGCACATCGTGCCGGGTGTGATTCAGCGGTCGCGATTGCCGAACGTGATGCGCGGCGAAGAAACCCAGGTGCTGGGTGTTCTGCAAACCCTGTCGAGCGAGGCGGGCAACGATCTGTTGATCGGCCTGCCGGGCAGTCATTCGAAATGGGTGGAAGTGGCCGATGGCTGCATCGTGCATTTCGATACCTTCATGACCGGCGAAATCTTCGCCGTGCTCAGCGAACACAGCATTCTGGGGCGCACCCAGCAGCAAGGCGCGTCCTTAGATGGCCAGGCTTTTGATCGTGGGGTGCAAGTGGCGTTGTCGGCGGACGGCGAGATCGGCCCGCTGTCGACGGTGTTCAGTGCCCGCAGCCTCGGACTGACCGGCGAACTGAGCGCCACGGCCCAGGCGGATTATTTGTCGGGCTTGTTGATCGGTCATGAGCTGGCGGCGCTGGCGACGGCCCAGCGGCGTCGACGCAACAGCGTGCACCTGCCTTCGATCGTCCTCATCGGTAATGCCCAACTCTGTGCCCGCTACAGCCGGGCCCTCGACGCCTGCGGATTTGCCCGGGTGACGCTGGCCGAACAAGCCACCGAACGCGGATTGTGGCAACTGGCACTCGCCGCCGGACTGATCACTTCCAACCCATCCCGTTAAACCTGACTGGAGGTCTGACATGCTCAAACACGCCTTGGCGCAAAACGGCCTGATCGCGATCCTGCGCGGCCTGCGCCCCGAAGAAGCGGCGGCCATCGGCGAAGTCCTGTACGCCGCCGGATTTCGCGTCATCGAAGTGCCGCTCAATTCCCCTGAACCGTACGAAAGCATCCGCATCCTGCGCAGTACCTTGCCCGCCGATTGCCTGATCGGCGCGGGCACGGTGCTGACACCGGAGCAGGTCGAGCTGGTGAAAGCCGCTGGCGGCCAAGTGATCGTCATGCCGCACAGCGATCCGAAAGTGCTGCGCGCAGCGAAAGCGGCGGGGTTGTTCCTGTCGCCGGGTGTGGCGACACCGACCGAAGCGTTCGCCGCACTGGCCGAAGGCGCCGACGTGCTGAAGATGTTCCCCGCCGAGCAGATGGGCCCGGCGGTCGTCAAAGCCTGGCTCGCGGTGTTGCCGGCCGGGACCATTCTGGCGCCGGTTGGCGGGATCACGCCGGACAACATGCAGGTGTTTATCGACGCGGGCGTCAAAGGTTTCGGTCTCGGTTCCGGTTTGTTCAAACCGGGAATGACCCCAGAGGACGTGGCGGTCAACGCCAAGGCCTACGTGGCTGCCTGGAAAGCCCTTCGCTAAGACTGTTTGGCGCTGTGAGCGCTGCCTCTAATAAGAGCTGCATCTACAAAAAGAGAGCACAAGATGAAAATCACCAAACTGACCACCTTCATCGTTCCGCCGCGTTGGTGCTTCCTCAAGGTCGAAACCGACGAGGGCGTGACCGGTTGGGGCGAACCTGTGGTTGAAGGTCGCGCCCACACCGTTGCGGCGGCCGTTGAAGAGTTGTCCGACTACCTGATCGGCAAAGACCCACGCAATATCGAGGACATCTGGACCGTGCTCTATCGCGGCGGCTTCTACCGTGGCGGCGCGATCCACATGAGCGCGTTGGCCGGTATCGATCAGGCGCTGTGGGACATCAAGGGCAAGGCCTTGGGCGTGTCGGTCAGTGATTTGTTGGGCGGTCAGGTGCGCGACAAGATTCGTGTGTATTCATGGATCGGCGGTGACCGTCCGGCGGACACCGCTCGTGCGGCGAAAGAAGCGGTTTCCCGTGGCTTTACCGCCGTGAAAATGAACGGCACCGAAGAGCTGCAATTTCTCGACTCCTTCGAGAAAGTCGACCTGGCCCTGGCCAACGTCGCGGCCGTGCGTGATGCGGTCGGGCCGAACGTCGGCATCGGCGTGGACTTCCATGGCCGGGTGCACAAACCCATGGCCAAGGTGCTGATGAAGGAGCTTGATCCGTACAAACTGATGTTCATCGAAGAGCCGGTGCTCAGCGAAAACTATGAAGCGCTGAAGGAACTGGCGCCGCTGACCAGCACCCCGATTGCCCTCGGTGAGCGGCTGTTCTCGCGCTGGGATTTCAAGCGTGTGCTGAGCGAAGGTTACGTCGACATCATCCAGCCGGATGCGTCCCATGCCGGCGGCATCACCGAGACCCGCAAGATCGCCAACATGGCCGAAGCCTACGACGTGGCGCTGGCGCTGCATTGCCCGTTGGGGCCGATTGCGCTGGCGGCGTGCCTGCAACTGGACGCGGTTTGCTACAACGCGTTCATCCAGGAACAGAGCCTGGGCATCCACTACAACGAGAGCAATGACCTGCTCGACTACGTGAAAGATCCGCGGGTGTTCGACTACGACAAAGGCTTCGTGAAGATCCCTAATGGCCCGGGCCTGGGGATTGAGATCAATGAGGAATACGTGATCGAACGCGCAGCGGTCGGCCACCGCTGGCGCAACCCGATCTGGCGCCATGCCGATGGCAGTTTTGCCGAGTGGTGATTGATCCCTGACACCACACCGCCCCTGTAGGAGCACGGCTTGCCTGCGATGGCGTCAGTACTGACGCCGCTGACCATCAGCTGGACCGTGTAAGGCCCAATCGCGGGCAAGCCTTGCTCCTACAGGGGTACGTTGCGCCCACTGACCTCAATAACCATAAGAAGAGGCACTCCTCATGCAACCGCAAACCCTCACTGGGCAAGCGTCGTTGGTGACGCCCAGTCGCAAGCGATTTTTCATCATGGTCCTGCTGTTCATCACGGTGGTGATCAACTACCTGGACCGCAGCAACCTGTCCATCGCGGCCCCGGCGCTGACCAGCGAATTGGGGATCGATCCGATCCACGTCGGGTTGATCTTCTCGGCGTTCGGCTGGACCTATGCCGCGATGCAAATCCCTGGCGGCTGGCTGGTGGACCGTGTGCCGCCGCGCATCCTCTACAGCGTCGCCTTGCTGCTGTGGTCGATCGCTACGGTGATGCTCGGTTTCGCCGCCAGTTTCATCGCGTTGTTCGTGTTGCGCATGGCGGTCGGTGCTCTGGAAGCACCGGCGTACCCGATCAACAGCCGCGTGGTCACCACCTGGTTTCCCGAGCGCGAACGCGCCACGGCCATCGGTTTCTATACCTCCGGGCAGTTCGTCGGCCTGGCGTTCCTGACGCCGGTATTGGCCTGGCTGCAACACGCCTACGGCTGGCACATGGTGTTCGTCAGCACCGGCGCAGTGGGGATTCTATGGGCGGTGATCTGGTATGCGGTGTACCGCGAGCCCCGGGATTTCAAAGGCGCCAACGACGCTGAAATCGACTTGATTCGCGAGGGCGGCGGGTTGGTGGATATCCAGGCTGAACAAGCCAAAGTCAAAGCGAAATTCAGCTGGACGGACCTCGGGATTGTTCTGACCAAACGCAAACTCTGGGGCATCTACCTCGGGCAGTTCTGCCTCAACTCGACGTTGTGGTTTTTTCTGACGTGGTTCCCGACCTACCTGGTGAAATATCGCGGCATGGACTTCATCAAGTCCGGCCTGCTGGCGTCGCTGCCGTTTCTCGCGGCCTTCGTCGGCGTGCTGTGTTCGGGTTTTTTCTCGGATTTTCTGATTCGTCGTGGTTACACCGTAGGCTTCGCCCGCAAGCTGCCGATCATTGGTGGCCTGCTGATTTCCACCTCGATCATCGGCGCCAATTTCGTCGAGTCGACGCCGTTGGTCATTGCATTCCTGGCGTTGGCCTTTTTCGGCAACGGCCTGGCTTCGATCACTTGGTCGCTGGTATCGACCCTGGCCCCGGCACGGTTGCTGGGACTGACCGGCGGGGTATTCAATTTCATCGGCAACCTGTCGGCGATTGCCACGCCCATTGTCATCGGCTTCCTGGCGACCGGTGATTCGTTTGCCCCGGCGATTACCTACATCTCGGTGCTGGCGTTGATGGGCGCGCTTTCCTACATCTTGCTGGTCGGCAAAGTCGAGCGTATCAAGTTGTAGTCGCAGGCATCGGGCGACCATAATGCCGCCCGTTCACTCGCTCAACGGTAAAGGCTGGATATGCAGGAAGACGCCCCAAAAATCGCCAAGGACGCCGCACCGACCGGCACCCAGACACTGCTTCGTGGTCTGGGTGTGGTTCAGGCCGTGGCCAGCGGCGCCCGCGATCTCAAGGAAATCGCCCGGCTGATCGGCACGACGCGCAGCACCACCCATCGTCTGGCCAGTTGCCTGGTGGACGAACGTTATCTGCGCGTGGTGCCGCAGGTCGGTTACCTGTTGGGGCCCAAGTTGATCGAACTGGGTTTCCAGGCGCGCGAAGAGTTGCCGTTGGTGACGCTGGCCGGGCCGTATCTGGATGAGTTGTCGGCGTTGACTGGCGACACCGTGCACCTGGCGATTCGTGAAGGTGACGAAGTGCTGTACCTGCACAAGAATCCGGGGCGCAATGGCCCGGAAATGCGTTCGCGGGTCGGCCATCGCATGCCGTTGGCGCGCACCGGGATCGGTAAGGCGTTGATGCTCGATGACACGCAGCAAGAGTGGCAACGGCTGTACGAAGTCAGCTTGCCGGCGGGTGGGAAAAATCAGTTCTGGCCGCTGCACCCGGAGCAGTCCTGGGAGCAGTTTCAGCAGCGCATGGTCGAGTACGTGGCGGGTGGTTACGCCTTTGACCTGGAAGACAACGAACCGTCGATCCGTTGCGTGGCGGCACCGATCCGTGATGCGAGCAAACGCATCGTCGCCGGCATCAGCATCGCCAGCACCGTGCCGTACATGCCGCTGGAAAAAATGGCCGAGCTGATTCCCCTGATCAAAGGGGTCACGGCCCGGCTGTCGGCGGAGCTTGGCCTGAAGGTTTAAACCTTGAGGGTCGCCATGTCGATCACGAAACGGTACTTGACGTCACCGGCGATCATGCGGGCGTAAGCCTCGTTGATCTGGCGAATGTCGAGCATTTCGATGTCGCACGTGATGTTGTGCTCGGCGCAGAAATCCAGCACTTCCTGGGTTTCGGCAATGCCGCCAATCAACGAACCAGCCAGCATGCGACGGCCCAACACCAGTTTGGCGGCGTGCACGGGCGGGTCCACCGGTTCGATCAAGCCGACCAGAATGTGCACGCCGTCGAAGCGCAGGGTGTCGAGGTAGGGATTGAGGTCGTGCTGCACCGGAATGGTGTCCAGCAGGAAGTCGAAATAGCCAGCCGCTGTTTTCATCTGCTCGGCATCGGTGGACACGATCACATGGTCCGCGCCCTGACGCCGGGCTTCTTCAGCCTTGCTCGCCGAACGGGTGAACAACGTGACTTCGGCGCCCATCGCCTTGGCGAACTTGATGCCCATGTGGCCGAGGCCGCCCATGCCGAGAATCCCGACTTTGTCGCCAGGCTTCACGCCGTAGTGTTTGAGCGGCGAGTAGGTGGTGATGCCGGCGCACAGGATCGGCGCGGCGCAGGCCAGCGCAAGTTTTTCCGGGATGCGCACCACAAAGTGTTCGCTGACGACGATGCTGTCGGAGTAGCCGCCCATGGTGTTGCTGCCATCGACCCGGTCCGGGGTGGCGTAGGTCATCGTCGGGCCTTCCAGGCAATATTGCTCAAGGTTGGACTGACAGGCTTCGCAGCTGCGGCAGGAGTCGACCATGCAACCGACACCGACCAAATCGCCGACTTGGTGTTGGGTAACGTTCGCACCGATGGCAGTGACTTTGCCTACGATCTCGTGGCCGGGCATTAGCGGGTACACGGCAATGCCCCACTCGTTTCGCGCCTGGTGGATGTCGGAATGGCAGACGCCACAGTAGAGAATCTCGATGGCAACGTCGTCGGCGCGAGGGCTGCGGCGTTCGAATTTCATCGGGGCGAGGGGAGTGGAGGGCGACTGGGCGGCGTATCCGATGGCGGTGTACATGAGGAACCTCGCAAAAGCAGTGACAGGTGAAGCGGCGCATTTTGGGCGCCACGCCGATCACCGGCCATGGCGATTCCTCCGGGTGTCATGCCTATTCCTCCGGCATCAGCCTTTGACCGATCCCATTGGTAACCAGACCTGCGATGATGCTTTCATCCCTTTTCTCGCGACTTTTTTGTGAAGAGCTTCCATGCAGTTGACCCGTCACCTCGATGCCAATGCCTCCCTGGTTTCGCTCATCGAGCCACTGTCCACCCGTGATGGCTTCGTGCCGACTGCATTGCCGGGCGTGCAGGTTTTACGCGCCAGTTGCGATGTCGCCCGTGGGCCACAGATCTATGAACCGAGCCTGGTGATCATCGCCCAGGGCAGCAAACTGGCGTATCTGGGGCCGCGCACCCTTGAATATGGCGCCGGGCATTATCTGATTCAGGCGCTGCCGGTGCCGTTCGAGTGTGAAACCTTTGCGGCACCCGGCGGGCCGATGCTGGGGGTGTCGGTCGCGATCGACAGGGTGATGCTGGGCGAGTTGGTGCTGGCAATGGGGTTGGCGCCGGGGCGTCATATTGCGGCGCAAACGCCAGAGTCCATGACTTCGGCGGTGCTCGATGATGAGATGCGCGGATGTGTCGAGCGGCTGCTGCGTTGTCTGCACGATCCGCTGGAGAGCCGGATCATGGGCCCGGCGAGATTGCGTGAATTGTTGTTTGTGGCGCTGCGTGGACCTCAGGCCGACGTGTTGCGGGCGCTGGTGGAGCAACAGGGGCAATTCGCCCGGATTGCAGCATCACTCAGTCATCTGCATGCGCATTACACCGAACCGTTGAATGTCGAGACCCTGGCCAGTTGCGCGAACATGAGTGCGTCGACGTTCCACGAGCATTTCAAGCGCAGCACATTGTTGTCGCCGGTGCAGTATCTCAAGCGTTTGCGGCTGCTCAAGGCGCAGGCGTTGCTGATGTCGGAGGGACTGGGCGTCGCGCAGGTGGCGCACCGTGTGGGGTATCAAAGCACGTCGCAATTCAGTCGCGAGTACAAGCGGTACTTCGAGCGTAATCCTGGGGAAGAACGTGTCGCCTGAGTTGGCAATGGATCCGCCTGTAGGAGCCGAGCTTGCTCGCGATAGCGGATTGTCATCCGACATCATTGTTGTCAGACACACCGCTATCGCGAGCAAGCTCGGCTCCTACAATATTAGCGGGCAACAAAAAGGCCCCCATTCGGGAGCCTTGATGTTCAGGCGTTCGGCTTACATATTCGGGTAAGTCGGGCCGCCAGCACCTTCCGGTGTGACCCAGGTGATGTTCTGTGCAGGGTCCTTGATGTCGCAGGTCTTGCAGTGAACGCAGTTCTGGGCGTTGATCTGGAAGCGCTTTTCGCCGTCTTCCTTGGTGATCACTTCGTACACGCCGGCCGGGCAATAACGTTGAGCGGGTTCATCGTACAGCGGCAGGTTTTTGCCGATCGGGATGCTCGCATCAGCCAGTTTCAAGTGGCACGGCTGCTCTTCTTCGTGGTTGGTACCGGAGATGAACACCGAGCTGAGTTTGTCGAAGCTGATCTTGCCGTCCGGTTTCGGGTAGTCGATCTTCTTGCAGTCGACCGCGAGCTTGAGGCAAGCGTAATCCGGCTTGGTATCGTGCAAGGTGAACGGCAGTTTGCCGCCGAAGATGTTCTGGTCCAGCCAGTTGAAACCACCGCCGACGATCGCGCCGAACTTGTGGATCGCCGGGCCGAAGTTACGGCTGGCGAACAGTTCGTCGTAGAGCCAGCTCTTCTTGAAGGCGTCGACGTAAGTGGTCAGCTCTTCGGTGCCGTCTTTCTCGGCGAACAGCGCTTGGGCCACGGATTCAGCGGCGAGCATGCCGGATTTCATCGCGGTGTGGCTGCCTTTGATCTTGGCGAAGTTCAGGGTGCCGAGGTCGCAACCGATCAGCGCGCCGCCCTTGAAGACCATTTTCGGCAACGAGTTCAAGCCGCCTTTGCAGATAGCACGCGCGCCGTAGCTGATGCGCTTGCCGCCTTCCAGGTACTGCTTGAGCACCGGGTGATGCTTGAGGCGCTGGAACTCGTCGAACGGCGACAGGTAAGTGTTGCTGTAGGAGAGGTCGACGATCAGGCCGACGACCACCTGGTTGTTTTCCAGGTGATAAAGGAACGAGCCGCCGGTGTTCTCGGTGCCCATGATGTCCAGCGGCCAGCCAGCGGTGTGAACCACCAGGCCCGGCTGATGCTTGGCTGGATCGATTTCCCAGATCTCTTTCAGGCCGATGCCGTAATGCTGGGCATCGGCTTCGCTGTCGAGGTTGAAGCGCTTGATCAGTTGCTTGCCGATGTGGCCACGGCAGCCTTCGGCGAACAGCGTGTATTTGCCACGCAGTTCCATGCCAGGGGTGTACAGGCCTTCTTTCGGATTGCCTTCACGGTCAACACCCAGGTCGCCGGTGATGATCCCGCGAACCACGCCGTTCTCGTCGAACAGCGCTTCCTGAGCGGCGAAGCCCGGGTAGATTTCCACGCCCAGGTTCTCGGCTTGCTGGGCCAGCCAGCGGCACAGGTTACCCAGGGAGATGATGTAGTTGCCTTCGTTGTGCATGGTCTTGGGCACAAAGAGGTCCGGAACTTTTTGCGCGCTTTCAGCGTTCTTGAGAACGAAGATGTCATCGCGGGTGACCGGCGTGTTCAGTGGGGCGCCGAGTTCTTTCCAGTCCGGGAACAGTTCGTTCAGAGCCCGAGGTTCGAACACCGCGCCAGAAAGAATGTGTGCGCCGACTTCGGAGCCTTTTTCGACCACGCAGACGCTGATTTCCTTACCGGCTTCGGCGGCCTTCTGCTTCAAACGGCAGGCGGCGGAAAGACCAGCGGGGCCGGCACCGACGATGACCACGTCGAATTCCATGTATTCGCGTTCCACAGGTTATCTCCTACTCAAGGCTCAACAGTTTTTTTTCTAATTGGAGGTTTGGTGTCGCATCCATGAATCCCGGCACAATGCCAGGAGAGGATAATCGATGAGCCACCTTTCTCTCTGGGTGGCGCATTATATCTACACCACTCTCAGCGTCCAATACAAACGTTTGTTTGAATTGGCTCAAAGCCAGAGAAATCAAAGTCACGCGGCTTACGAACGGCCATTTTGCCGTATTGACCGGAATAGGCGTTCCGGTCAAGATACGGTCGGTTTTGCGCTCGCCGTAGGCTGGCTGTTGGTTTCAAGAGCACTTCTAAAGACAGGGCGAAGGCCGTACAAGGTGATGCGTAGCGCAGGTTTGGCGCGCAGTTTACACGCCGCGATAATGAATGACTCCTCAGTCACTACTGACGAACGGTCATCATCATCGTGAGCGAAGGTCACTTGACACGATTGCCGGCGTTTTTAGAGGTGCCCTTGCGCCCGATGAGCATCAACCGCCAGGTTCGCCTAGGCGACTTTCTTTTCACCGGAGAGTAACGAGGAATCCATGAAGGTTCTTGTAGCTGTCAAACGCGTTGTGGATTACAACGTCAAGGTTCGCGTCAAGGCGGACAATTCCGGCGTCGACCTCGCTAACGTGAAGATGTCGATGAACCCGTTCTGCGAAATCGCAGTGGAAGAAGCCGTACGCCTAAAAGAGAAAGGTGTTGCGACTGAAATCGTCGTCGTCTCCGTCGGCCCGTCCACCGCTCAAGAGCAACTGCGCACCGCGCTGGCTCTGGGTGCCGACCGCGCCATCCTCGTCGAGTCCGCCGAAGACCTGACTTCCCTGGCCGTTGCCAAACTGTTGAAAGCGGTTGTCGACAAGGAACAGCCTCAGCTGGTGATCCTTGGCAAACAAGCCATCGACAGCGACAACAACCAGACTGGCCAGATGCTCGCTGCATTGAGCGGCTACGGTCAGGGCACGTTCGCTTCGAAAGTCGAAATCAGCGGCGACAGCGTTGCCGTGACTCGCGAAGTCGACGGCGGCGCGCAGACAGTTTCCCTGAAACTGCCGGCCATCGTCACCACCGACCTGCGTTTGAACGAGCCGCGTTATGCGTCCCTGCCAAACATCATGAAAGCCAAGAAGAAGCCTCTCGAAGTGCTGACTCCGGATGCTTTGGGCGTTTCCACCGCCTCCACCAACAAGACCGTGAAAGTCGAAGCGCCTGCTGCACGCAGCGCGGGTATCAAGGTCAAGTCGGTGGCTGAACTGGTCGAGAAACTGAAAAACGAAGCGAAGGTAATCTAAATGACTATCTTGGTTATTGCTGAACACGACAACAAAGTGCTGGCCCCGGCCACGCTGAACACCGTTGCTGCTGCTGCCAAAATCGGTGGCGACATCCACGTTCTGGTTGCAGGTCAGGGCGCTGGCGCCGTGGCTGAAGCCGCTGCGAAAGTCGCTGGCGTGGCTAAAGTGCTGCTGGCCGACAACGCCGCTTACGCTCACCAGTTGCCGGAAAACGTTGCTCCGCTGGTCGCTGAATTGGGCAAGGGCTACAGCCACATCCTGGCTGCCGCGACTTCCAACGGCAAAAACATCCTGCCGCGCGTTGCTGCCGCGCTGGACGTTGACCAGATCTCCGAGATCATCTCGGTTGAAAGCGCTGACACCTTCAAGCGCCCGATCTACGCCGGTAACGCTATCGCTACCGTTCAGTCGACCGCTTCGGTGAAAGTCATCACCGTGCGTGCTACCGGTTTCGACCCGGTGGCTGCTGAAGGTGGTTCTGCTGCTATTGAAGCCGTTGCTGCTGCTCATGACGCTGGCACTTCGAGCTTCGTTGGCGAAGAACTGGCCAAGTCCGATCGTCCGGAACTGACCGCTGCCAAAATCGTCGTTTCCGGCGGTCGCGGCATGCAGAACGGCGACAACTTCAAACACCTGTACGCCCTGGCCGACAAGCTGGGCGCTGCTGTCGGAGCATCGCGCGCCGCAGTCGACGCAGGTTTTGTACCCAACGACATGCAGGTCGGTCAGACCGGCAAGATCGTTGCTCCACAGCTGTACATCGCCGTCGGTATCTCCGGCGCGATCCAGCACCTGGCCGGCATGAAAGACTCCAAAGTGATCGTTGCGATCAACAAGGACGAAGAAGCGCCGATCTTCCAGGTGGCCGATTACGGCCTGGTGGCGGACCTGTTCGAAGCCATCCCCGAGTTCGAGAAGCTGGTTTAATCCAGCGGCCTGACTTATAAAGAGCCCGACCTTTTGGTCGGGCTTTTTTTTTGTTCTTCTGTAGGAGATGTCGAGTGAAACGAGGCTGCGATCTTTTGATCTTCCGCTTGGGATTCGAGTGGACCTGAAAATTCGCAGCCTCGTTTCACTCGACAGCTCCTACAGGCGATAACAGGGTTTTAGTGGAGAGTGTCGCCATGGATCTGCGCTGCGTAGTTGGCTGGTCATTACTGCTGGGCTTGACGGTGTTGCCGGCGTTGTCCAGTGCCGCGGGCAAGTGCGAGCGGCTGGTGGTAACCGGAAGTCCGGATGCGCCGCCGTACCTGTGGCAAGACCCGCAAGATCCAAAGCACCTGATCGGTGCCAGTGCTGATCTGTTGCAGCACGTGGCGGGGGAATTGGGCATCAAAGTCGAGTTGCTCTACGCCGGCAAACGCTCCCAGGCGCTGGACGAAGTGCGCAGCGGGCGCATGGACCTGCTGGCGGACACGCCATTGACGGTCACTGAGCTGGAAACCCTCGATTACATTCATCCGCCCCTACTGGAAAACGACTACCTGGTCTGGACACGTAAAGACTCGAAACTGGTCTACAACAACGTGCAAGACCTTCACGGCCATCCCGGCGCATTGTCGGAAAAGTCTCGAATGACCCCGGCATTCAGCACTTTTGCCGAGCAGCAACTGACGCTCAGCCGCACGCCCAACCTGACCCAGGCGTTTCAGAAACTGCTCTTGGGTGAAGTGGAGTTTGTTCTCGCGGGCCGCTATTCAGGCATGGCGGCCGCGCAGGCATTGAGCATGGCCAACGACCTGATCGCCCATGCCGAACCCGTCGACAAACCCGGCCTGTTCCTCGCGGTGTCTCATAACTCCGCCTGCAACGATCCTTGGTTGCGCGGACAGCTGGCCAAAAAGATGACAGAATTGCCCGCCTCAGGACTGGCGGACACCGCATTGCAGCGCAATATCGAGCGTTGGAAAGCGCAGCAACAGCAACAACCTGTCAGCGCCCCAAAACAGTAGGGATTTTTAGTGAGTATTCGACCTCTTTTCGCTGCCCTGGCCGTTCTGGCTCTGGCGGGTTGTGCAGCTGACCCTGCGCCGAATGAACAGATTCGCCTGACCGAACAGGCACTCGTACAAGCCAAAGCCGTGGGTGCCACCGCCGAAGACGTGCCGGAAATGAAGCTGGCCGAAGAAAAATTCGCCCGTGCCCAAGGCAACATGGCTGACCAGTCCTACAAACATGCGCGCATGCGGGCCGAGCAGGCCGAGCTGGACGCGCGTCTGGCTGAAGCCAAAGTGCTGACCCTCAAGAGCGAGGAGCAATTGAATGTGCTCAACACCCGCATCACTCGTTTGCGCAAGCAACTGGGAGATGTCCAATGAGCCTCAAGTCAACAGTTCTCGGCGGCTTGATCCTCGCCGGTTGTGCAAGCCTGTATGGGTGCGCCGGCCAACACAGTGAAGCCGCCTTGCAAGAGGCTGGCGCAGACTTCCAGAAGGTCAAGGAAGACTCCAATGTGCTGCGTATCGCGCCCAAAGACGTGATCCGCGCCGGTGAATCCCTGGCCCGCGCCGATCGTCTGTCCAGCTATTGGGGCAGTGGTTCGGACGTCGTGCATTACGCCTACTTGAGCCAGCGCTACAGCGAAATTGCGCGTGAGCACACCAATCAAGTGCTCAACGAAGAGCGCGCGGCGAAGCTCGAACTGGAGCGCCAGCGTCTGCAATTGGCTCTGCGTGAATCCAAACTGGTTAGCGTGCAACAGCAAGGCAAATGGCTCGAAGAACAGATCCTCGCATTGACCACTACTCAGACCGACCGCGGTCTGGTGATGACATTGGGCGATATGCTGTTCGATACGGGCGAGGCGGAGCTGAAGAACTCGGCCAACCGCGTGGTATTGAAGATCGTGCAGTTCCTGCAGCTTAACCCCAACCGCGTGGTGCGGATCGAGGGGTATACCGACAGCACCGGTGGCAAGCAGGACAATATCAAGCTGTCCCGTGACCGTGCACAGTCGGTAGCCGATGTGCTGATGGATCTGGGGATCGATGAAAAGCGCATTCATGTCGAAGGGTACGGGGATGAATACCCGGTGGACGTGAACGCCTCCGAGCGCGGTCGTGCGCAAAACCGCCGCGTGGAAATTGTTTTCTCCGACGAAAAAGGCCAATTGGGCGCTGCTCGCTAAGGGCTGCGTCATTGGAAAGCCCGGCCTGCCAGTCAGCGCCGGGTTTTTTTACGCCTGCAAACGGCTTCACGTTCTCCCAAAAAGCAGTACAGATTTTGCTGACACTGCACTGTATGGTCGACTATTGTGGCAACTGTCCCAGTACACTTCTAAACTGTTCCGGTATTGTTCCCCACAAGAATAAAATGCCCGTGAAATCGAGTGCTGCGTCATGACCAATCTTTTGCTCTACCAACGTATTGCTCAACAACTGGCCGAAGACATCCGCCGTGGTGTCTATCAACCGGGAGAGCGCGTGCCTTCGGTGCGCAAGATGAGTTCGCAGCTCAACGTCAGCCATGCGACGGTGTTGCAGGCGTATGCCAATCTTGAAGATCAGGGCCTGATCCGTGCCCGGCCGCAGTCGGGTTATTACGTTCACCAGACACCGGCCCTGACCGCGCCAACTCCCGACATTGCCCGGGTCGAGCGTCCAGGCCTGGTCACGCGCAGCAGCATCATTCAACAAGTGTTGGTCGAATCCCGCCGCGAAGGCGTTTTTCCGCTGGGCGCCGCAGTGCCCAGCGTCGATTACCTGCCGGTGCGGGCGCTGCATCAGCAATTGGCCAAAGTCACCCGATTCCACAGTCCGCGTGCCTTCAGCTACATGTTCAGCCCAGGTTTTGAACCGTTGCGCCGGCAGGTGGCGATCCGCATGCGCGATGCCGGTGTGGTGGTTGATCCCTCCGAAGTGGTCATCACCCACGGCTGCGTCGATGCATTGCAGATGTCATTGCGGGTACTGACTCGGCCCGGCGACCTGATCGCCGCCGAATCACCGACTTATTATGGTCTGCTGCAACTGGCCGATTTGCTCGGTCTCAAAGTGATCGAAATCCCTAGCGACCCCGCTACCGGCATGAGCCTGGAAGCCCTGCAACTGGCGGCCAATCAATGGTCGATCAAGGCGCTGGTGTTGACCACGCGTCTGAGCAATCCATTGGGCGGAACCATGCCCGAGGAACGCCAGAAACAATTGCTGCGCCTGGCGTCGGATTTCGACATCCAGATTGTCGAAGATGATATTTACGGCGAGCTGATGTTCGAGCAGGGGCGCACCAAATCGCTCAAGGCCTACGATCGGCTGGATCGGGTCATCTATTGTTCCAGCTTCTCCAAGACCTTGTCGCCGGGCGTGCGGATCGGCTGGATGATCGCTGGCAAGTACCAGCAGGAAATCCAGCGCTTGCAGACGTTCAGTACCCATTCGGCCTGCAGCGTCACGCAAATGGGCATTGCGGCTTATCTGGAAAACGGCGGTTACGACCGGCACTTGCGCTACATCCGTCAGGAATACCGCAAGAACCTCAGCGCCTTTCAGCTCGCAGTCCAGCAATACTTCCCGGAAGGCACGCAGATGACCCGGCCTACTGGCGGCTTCATTCTGTGGGTCAGTTTGCCGGGACGGGTAAACACACAGGAACTGCACGTACGGGCGTTGCAGCAGGGCATCAGCATCGCGCCGGGGCTGATCTTCAGTAACACCGAGCAGTTCAATCACTGCATTCGGCTGAACTGTGGCATCCCCTGGAATCGAGAAGCCGAACGTGCCTTGATGACCTTGGGGATGTTGGCGACGCAACTTTGCCAGGAGATGGCCGGCGGCTTCTAAGCCGTCGTGCGGTCGTTTTGCGCGGTGCTTGTCATGTGACGTGCAACAGGCGAGCATATGGCCCTCTGCCGTTAGCGCTGTTGGGTTCATGAAGCCGATTTTTCCTGCCGTCTGCCTGTCTTTTTGCCTGTTGATGACCGTTCAAGCCGAAGGCGTCATGGCGGCGGCTGGTCAGGAAAAACCGGCAGTCAGCGCAACGTCGAAAAAGCCGGCGCCCGCCAAGAAAGCCGCGCCAGCCAAAAAGAATGCGGCTGTGGTGAAAAAGCGACCACCCATTGCCTCCAAGTCGAAACCGGCCAGTGAAGTGGTGAAAACCCAGCTTCCTTCCGCCAATCTTGATTTGAGACTGCCCCCGCAAATGGCAGAAGAATTCAAACCGCTCGGCACTGTGCCTTTGCCCAGGCACGATCCGTTGTTGCCGCCCATGTTTGGCGAAAAAAAGCCGGACAGCAGCCCTTTTCAATTGAACGGCCGTTTGCTCAGCAACGAAATGCAGTTGCAACTGCGCAATGAAGAGCGCCGGGAAGTCGAAGGGGCGGCGCTGGATTTCGAGTTCAAGCAGTAAATCATTCCCATCCGTGACCCGCAGGCCAGACGCTTTGTCGGAGACTGGTCAGTCACGTTGATTTGAACGAAAAAACCCCGGTTCAGGTAATTTTAAACAACTGTTTTAGCGGTTACTCTGTGCCCCGTCCTTTTACATATCACACCTCGTGAGGAGCTCGTCGTCATGAAATGCCGTGAAGGCTGTGGCGCCTGTTGCATTGCCCCTTCCATCAGTTCACCGATTCCCGGTATGCCCAATGGCAAAGCCGCGGGCGAACGTTGCGTACAACTTTCGGTCGATAACCTGTGCAGCATCTTCGGCAACCCGGAGCGCCCCGCGGTGTGTTCGGCATTTGAAGCCGACGTCGAAGTGTGCGGAAGCAGCAGTGACGAGGCGATCAAATTGCTGGGATGGTGGGAGCAAATGACCGCGGCGTGATGTGTTCAAACAACGGAACTTCAACAATAAGGAATAAGACTATGGGTTCGCTGCATCGTATTGCTGTTTTGTGTGGACTGACCGCCGCGTTGGCCACCACGGCCGTTCAGGCTGAAGACTGGAAAGTCGCCAAGAACGAGGACGGCATCAAGGTCTCCCTGAGTGAAGTGCCTGGCTCGGACTACAAGGCCTACCAGGGCGTCGTATTGATGAAGACCACTGTTGCCAAACTGCGCGCACTGCAGGAAGACGTGTCCGGTGCCTGTGCCTGGATTCACGAATGCAAAACCCAAAAGCTGCTCAAGCATGAAGGTGACCAGAGCTGGACCTACACCCAATTCAATACCCCATGGCCGGTTACCCCGCGTGACTCGGTGCTGCACGTCACCACCGTCGAAGGTACCGATGGCAGCCTGACCCGCAAGCTCGAAGGCGTACCGAAATACGTCCCGGAAGAAAAAGGTTTCGTGCGCGTCACCAAGGTCGACGGCTTCTGGAAGTTCGTACCCAAGGGTGACCAGGTTGAAGTGACCTATCAGGTTCACACCGAGCCAGGCGGCAGCGTGCCGTCGATGGTTGCCAACAAGTTTGTGGTCGATGCGCCGTTCGATACTTTGAAAGCCCTGAAACAACGCGCCGAGAAGTAATCACAGCGTTGTTCTACAAAACGCCCCGACTGGTTCGGGGCGTTTGCGTTTTAACGCAGGCCCCGGTTTTATTGTGTTTCCGGATATGCGTTGCACAAAATTTTCACAATGGCTCCAAGACAATCCGCCCGCACCCGCCAGTCAAACAGTAATCAATGGCAATGAGGCGGGTGATCGTGCAACATTTGCGCACCGCGCAAGCCCCGGGGCCAGGTATTGGCTAACAGAGGGCAGGGCGCCGCAGTATTTTTTGAAACTTCAACTTCCAATGGGTCCTAAAACGACATGGCAAACCCGGACGCCCTGAATCAGCAGCGAGCTTCTAGTCGCCTGCTGCAACCGACCGTCAAATCGCACCTGGCCTACACGCTGCTGTGCGCCTTGATCATGATGGTCATGTTCAGCCTGCTGCGTGTTGCGCTGCTGGTCTACAACCGCTCGATGATCCTCGACACACCGGCTTCCACTTTCCTTGAAGCATTCGCCAACGGTCTGCGTTTCGACCTGCGACTGGTGGTCTACCTTTGCGTTCCGCTGTTGCTGGCACTGTTCAGCGCGCGGGCCATGGCTGCGCGCGGCTTCTTCCGTTTCTGGCTGACCATCGCGTCGAGCATCGCGCTGTTCCTCGGCCTGATGGAGATGGACTTCTACCGCGAGTTCCACCAGCGCCTCAACGGTCTGGTCTTCCAGTACGTGAAGGAAGACCCGAAAACCGTGATGAGCATGCTCTGGTACGGTTTCCCGGTGGTTCGCTATCTGCTGGCCTGGGCCTTTGGCACATTGATTCTGACCCTGGCGTTCAAGGGCGCTGATCGTGCGACCCGTCCTCGCGGCCCGTTCAGCGGCGGCAGCATCGGCACTCGCCAGATCGCCCCGTGGTATGCACGCATCGGCGTGTTCGTCGTTTGCCTGCTGATCTGCGTAGTGGCCGCTCGTGGCACTTTGCGTCAGGGCCCGCCGCTGCGCTGGGGT
The DNA here is from genome assembly GCF_002000165.1 of Pseudomonas sp. C9. Taxonomy (NCBI): domain Bacteria; kingdom Pseudomonadati; phylum Pseudomonadota; class Gammaproteobacteria; order Pseudomonadales; family Pseudomonadaceae; genus Pseudomonas; species Pseudomonas sp. C9. Next base: position 4,273,450 of record NZ_MPAK01000001.1, read on the forward strand.
GACGTTTACACCACCGACTCGAACTTCGCCAACCAGTTGGGCCTCAACGGCACACTGTCGTTGATCGCGGCGGCCAAGAGCCGGATGTCCGAAGATCGCGACAACATCTGGAAAGCTACGCTGCCGCAGCCTCAGGCTCAGCAGACCGTGCGTGACATGCTGGTGATGAAAGACGAAAAACTGGTGGATGCCGACATCGCCGCCGTGCGTCGCGATTACATGCCACCGGCCGACAAGACCCTGCCGATCAAGAACGTGGTGGTGATCCTGATGGAAAGCATGGCCGGTCACTCGGTCGGCGCGTTGGGCGGCCCGGGTAACATCACCCCCTACCTCGACAAACTGTCGAAGGAAGGCCTGTTGTTCGACCGCTTCTTCTCCAATGGCACCCACACCCACCAGGGCATGTTTGCCACCATGGCCTGCTTCCCGAACCTGCCGGGTTTCGAATACCTGATGCAAACCCCGGAAGGCAGCCACAAATTGTCCGGCCTGCCGCAGTTGCTCAGTGCCCGCGACTTCGACGACGTATACGTCTACAACGGCGATTTCGCCTGGGATAACCAGTCGGGTTTCTTCAGCAACCAGGGCATGACCAACTTCATCGGGCGTAACGACTACGTGAACCCGGTGTTCTCCGACCCAACTTGGGGCGTGTCTGACCAGGATATGTTCGACCGTGGCCTGGTAGAGCTAAAGGCTCGTGAAAACGGCAAGCCGTTCTATGCCTTGCTGCAGACGCTGTCGAACCACACGCCGTATGCCTTGCCGACGCCATTGCCGGTTGAACGCGTGACTGATCGCGGCAACCTGAACGAACACCTGACCGCCATGCGCTACTCCGACTGGGCGCTCGGGCAATTCTTCGAGAAGGCGCGTAAAGAGCCGTACTTCAAGGAAACCCTGTTCGTGATCGTGGGTGACCATGGTTTCGGCAACGAACAGCAAATCACCGAAATGGACCTGGGCCGCTTCAACGTTCCGATGCTGATGATCGCGCCGGGTATCCAGGAAAAGTTCGGCCAGCGTGACCACACCGTCGGCACTCAGATCGACATCGTGCCGACCATCATGGGCCGTATCGGTGGCGAAGTGCGCCATCAGTGCTGGGGACGTGACCTGCTCAACCTGCCTGAAGGCGATGCCGGTTTTGGCGTGATCAAACCGTCGGGGAGCGAGCAGACTACCGCCATCCTTACGGCTGACCAGATCCTGGTGCTGCCAAAAGAAAAGGAAATGGAGCCGAAGGTGTACCGCTACGAACTGGGCGCCAACCCGCACGCCGAGATCGTTCCTAACGATCCGCGCACTGCCGAGTTGAAACTCAAGCTCGAGTCGTTCCTGCAAACGGCGACCAAAAGCCTGCTCGACAACACCGCCGGTGTGGTTGACGGCAAACCGGACTAAGTTTCCAGCGCATTAAAAAGAGGCCCTTTTCAAGGGCCTCTTTTTTTGCCTGTTAAACCGTTATATCCGGCCAAGCAAGAGCAAAATCAACAGCACCACCAATACCACGCCGATGATACCCGACGGGCCATAACCCCAACTTCTGGAGTGCGGGAAGACCGGCAGACCACCGATCAGCAAGAGAATGAGAATAACGATCAAAATTGTGCCCATGTCTATTACCTTGTTGGAAGTGTTATGGAAAGACCTGACTTTTAACTGTCTGCTGGAAGGTTAAAATTTCAAGCTGCTTACAAAGTCCGACTGATGCGCGAGTCGGAAAATTCCATGTTTTTTTAATGTTTTTTGAAGACCCGGCTATTTCTTTTTCACAGGATTAGTTGGAGCACACGCGCCCGCGGTTTGCTCGGGCCATTCAGCAATCTGATACAGCGTGGGTCGGGTTATGTCCTTCGCTACACTCAGCGCATCTTCCCCGGAACCACAAGGCTGTTTGCTATGCAAAATCGCATGATGATCACTGGCGCGGGCTCGGGCCTGGGTCGCGAAATCGCGCTGCGCTGGGCGCGTGAAGGCTGGCAACTGGCCTTGTCGGATGTCAGCGAGCCTGGCCTGCAAGAAACCCTCAAACTCGTTCGCGACGCCGGCGGTGATGGTTTTATCCAGCGTTGCGATGTACGCGACTACAGCCAACTGACGGCCTTCGCCCAGGCGTGCGAAGAGAAGCTCGGCGGCATCGATGTCATCGTCAACAATGCGGGCGTGGCGTCGGGCGGCTTCTTCAGCGAACTGTCCCTGGAGGATTGGGACTGGCAGATCGCGATCAACCTGATGGGTGTGGTCAAGGGCTGCAAGGCGTTCTTGCCGCTGCTGGAGAAAAGCAAAGGCAAGATCATCAACATCGCGTCGATGGCCGCCCTGATGCAAGGCCCGGCCATGAGCAACTACAACGTGGCCAAGGCCGGCGTTGTGGCGTTGTCGGAAAGCCTGTTGATCGAACTGGCACAACAGGAAGTAGGCGTGCATGTCGTATGCCCGTCGTTCTTCCAGACCAACTTGCTCGACTCTTTCCGCGGCCCGACCCCGGCGATGAAAGCCCAGGTCGGCAAATTGCTGGAAAGTTCGCCAATCACCGCCACCGACATTGCCGACTACATCTACAAGCAGGTGGCCGCCGGCGAATTCATGATCCTGCCTCACGAACAAGGCCGCATGGCGTGGGCGATCAAACAGAAGAACCCGCAACTGCTCTACAACGAAATGACCGTCATGGCCGACAAAATGCGCGCCAAGGCCAAACAAAACGCTGACTGAACTTGCCCATGGGTGTCAGCGTCGTTAGGGTGGCCGCCATCGGCCATCCTCACGAGGCATCTGCATGCTCAATTACCTGTGGTTTTTCCTCGCGGCGCTGTTCGAAATCGCTGGCTGTTTCGCGTTCTGGATGTGGTTGCGCCAAGGCAAAAGTGTTTGGTGGGTCGTGCCGGCACTGCTCAGCCTGACCTTGTTCGCGCTGCTGCTGACCCGCGTCGAAGCCGCCTACGCCGGTCGCGCCTACGCGGCCTACGGTGGCATTTACATCATCGCTTCAATTGGCTGGCTGGCGGTCGTCGAGCGGATTCGTCCATTGAGTTCGGACTGGATCGGCGTGGCGTTGTGCGTGATCGGCGCGAGCGTCATTTTGTTCGGCCCGCGCTTCTCGGTTTCCTGAAGGATTGTTCCTGCGTCCGAACGATTTGTCGGATGTTTCCGTCAGTGGTGGTCGTCCGGTGCTGTAGGGCCGGACTGATTTGTCGTCATCGCATTGAAGCCCTTCGATGCGCCGGGCATCTTCAAGGACCGGTAATCCTGAAGGACCAATGCCATGCTTGTACTCAGTCGTGTTGTGGGCGAGATGATTTCCATCGGTGACAACATTTCAGTGCGTATCCTCAACGTCAACGGCGCCAATGTGCGCTTTGGCGTCGAAGCGCCGCAAAACGTCAATGTGCATCGCGCCGAAGTCTATGAGCGCATCCAGGCCAAGCGGGCAAAGGCCAAGGGCCGCTGAACCGTTCAGTCAAACAGATGCTTGGGCACATCGTGCTTGAGCATCAATTGGCACTGCTCGCTTTCCGGATCGAAGACAATCAGCGCCTGGCCCTTGGTCAATGCCTGGCGAACCCGCAAAACGCGGGTTTCCAGCGGTGTATCGTCACCGTTGTCGGTGCCGTCACGGGTCACGAAGTCCTCGATCAGGCGGGTCAGGGTGTCGACTTCAAGTTGGTCGTGGGGAATCAGCATGGGCACCTCGGCTAAAACAATGTCAGGATGCTACGGCGAATGACCGCTTGCGACTAGCCTCGGCCTCATGCGTTGCCTGTGCGGACACCTTCGCGAGCAAGCCCGCTCCCACATTCAATTGCGTTCCTTCAGGAGGAACTCGGTCAAATGTGGGAGCGGGCTTGCTCGCGAAGGCGATCTGTCAGCCACTAAAGATACCAGGCCTGGAGTCAGCTATCGTTGCGCTGCCCGACAAGGCTATCCACCGAAGGCACCCGCGTATCACTTTCCATCTGCGTCTCATGTTCAAGCTGATGACTGAACCGGTCCAGCGAGCCCTTCGCCGGTTGCGCATCACTGGCAAACACTGGCGGACTCAAGATGTAGGCGCCGAGCAATCGACTCAACGCCGCCAAACTGTCGATGTGCGTACGCTCATAACCGTGCGTGGCGTCGCAACCAAAGGCGAGCAGGGCGGTGCGAATGTCATGCCCGGCGGTTACCGCCGAGTGCGCATCGCTGAAGTAGTAACGGAACAGGTCGCGGCGCACGGGCAGTTCATTGTCACTGGCCAGTCGCAGCAAATGACGCGACAAGTGATAGTCGTAAGGTCCGCCGGAATCCTGCATCGCCACACTGACGGCGTGTTCGCTGGAGTGCTGGCCGGGTGCGACGGGCGCAATGTCGATTCCGACGAATTCGCTAACGTCCCACGGCAACGCTGCCGCCGCGCCACTGCCGGTTTCCTCGGTAATGGTGAACAGTGGATGACAATCGATCATCAACGCTTCACCACTGTCGACGATGGCCTTGAGCGCCGCCAGCAGTGCGGCGACACCGGCCTTGTCGTCGAGATGGCGGGCGCTGATGTGGCCGCTTTCAGTGAATTCCGGCAACGGGTCGAAAGCCACGAAATCGCCCACGCTGATCCCCAGCGAATCGCAGTCGGCGCGGGTGGCGCAGTAGGCATCCAGGCGCAGTTCAACGTGATCCCAGCTGATCGGCATTTCGTCCACGGCCGTGTTGAAAGCATGCCCGGATGCCATCAGCGGCAACACGCTGCCGCGAATCACCCCGTTATCGGTGAACAGGCTGACCCGGCTGCCCTCGGCAAAACGGCTGGACCAGCAACCGACCGGCGCCAAGGCCAGGCGACCGTTATCCTTCACGGCACGAACCGCCGCACCGATGGTATCCAGGTGAGCGCAAACCGCACGGTCGGGGCTGCTTTTTTTGCCTTTGAGGGTTGCACGGATGGTTCCGCGCCGGGTCATTTCGAATGGAATGCCCAACTCTTCCAGGCGTTCGGCGACGTAGCGCACGATGGTGTCGGTGAACCCGGTCGGGCTGGGAATGGCGAGCATTTCCAGCAGGACTTTTTGCAGGTAATCGAGATCCGGTTCAGGGATTTTACTGGTCATGGAAACTCCTGATGGGTACAGAACATCGATGGTTTCGATGAGGGGGATAAGTTAGATTTTTGGTGCCTGGCACGCCGCCTTCGCGAGCAAGCCCGCTCCCACATTTGACCGAGTATCCCTGTGGGAGCGGGCTTGCTCGCGAAGGGGCCAGTTCAAGCACTACAGATCTAAAGGGCCGCCGGCTGACTGTGCGGAAACAACAAATCCACAAACCGCTCAGCCGTCGGCTGCGGTTCATGGTTGGCCAGCCCGGCGCGTTCATTGGCCTCGATAAACACATACTCAGGCTGGTCGGCGGCTCGCACCATCAGGTCGAGCCCGACCATCGGGATATCCAGCGCCCGTGCCGCCCGCATCGCGGCGTCGGCCAGGGTCGGATGCAGGATCGCCGTGACGTCCTCCAGAATCCCGCCTGTATGAAGATTCGCTGTCTTGCGTACGAACAGTTGCTCGCCCGCTGGCAGGACGCTGTTGTAGTCGTAACCCGCCGCATGCAACGTGCGCTGGGTTTCATGATCCAGCGGGATTTTGCTTTCACCACGGGTGGCGGCCTGCCGACGCCGGCTCTGGGCTTCGATCAATGCGCCGATGGCATGCTGACCATCGCCGATCACTTGCGCCGGGCGCCGAATCGCCGCCGCCACCACCTCAAACCCGATCACCACAATCCGCAGGTCCAGCCCTTCGTGGAAGCTTTCCAGCAGCACGCGACTGTCGAATTGGCGGGCGGCTTCGATGGCGTGCTGCACCTCTTCAATCGTGCGCAAATCCACGGCAACGCCCTGGCCTTGTTCGCCATCCAGTGGTTTGACCACCACGCGCTCGTGCTCATCGAGAAACGCCAGATTGTCATCGGCGTTACCGGCCAATTGTTGCGCAGGCAGGTTCAGCCCTGCGGCCTTGAGCACTTTGTGCGTCAGGCTTTTGTCCTGACACAAGCTCATGCTGATGGCGCTGGTCAGGTCGCTCAACGATTCGCGACAACGCACCCGGCGTCCGCCATGGCTGAGGGTGAACAGGCCCGCATCGGCATCATCCACCTGTACGTCAATGCCGCGCCGATGGGCTTCTTCGACGATGATTCGCGCATATGGATTGAAATTGGCCTGCGGCCCCGGTCCGAGAAACAGCGGCTGATTGATGCCGTTCTTGCGCTTGATGGCGAAGGTCGAGAGGTTGCGAAACCCGAGTTTGGCGTAGAGGCTTTTCGCCTGTCGGTTGTCGTGCAAAACGGACAAGTCCAGGCAACTGAGCCCACGGCTCATGAAGTGCTCGATCAAGTGACGCACCAACACTTCGCCCACACCCGGTCGTGAACACTGCGGGTCGACCGCCAGGCACCACAGGCTGCTGCCGTTTTCCGGGTCGTTGAACGCCTTGTGGTGGTTGAGGCCCATGACACTGCCAATGATTGCGCCGCTGTCTTCGTCTTCGGCCAGCCAATACACCGGGCCGCCCAGATGCCGTGGGGTCAACAGACTTGCATCGATCGGCAGCATGCCGCGCGCCTGATACAGCTGGTTGATGGCCTGCCAGTCCGCCTCGCTTTGTGCCCGACGAATGCGAAAACCACGAAACACGCGAGTGGCCTGACGGTAATCGCTGAACCACAAGCGCAAGGTGTCCGAGGGGTCGAGAAAAAGCTGTGCCGGCTCCAGCCCGAGTATTTGTTGAGGCGCGGCGACGTACAGCGCAATGTCGCGCTCGCCCGGCTGCTCGTTGAGCAACGCTTGGGCGAGGCTGGCCGGATCAGGAAAGGTGTGCCCGATCAGCAACCGGCCCCAGCCGCAATGCACGGCAATCGGCGCGGCGCTCAAGGCGCTGCCATCTTCGGCCAGACGCGCCTGCAAGCGTTCATAAGAAGGTGGCTGGCCGCGCAGCAAGCGTTGGCTATAAGCCGTGGCGTGGGGTTTCATCGATCAGATTCCTTGCTCGCTGAGCCACAGGTTCAGGGCCGCCAGTTGCCACAGCTTTGAGCCGCGTAACGGAGTCAATTGACCCTGCGGATCCGTCAGCAACCGGTCGAGCATGGCCGGGTTGAACAGGCCGCGATCCTGACTGGGGTCGAGCAACAGGTCGCGTACCCAGTTCAGCGTGTCACCTTGCAAATGCTTGAGGCCTGGCACTGGGAAGTAACCTTTCTTGCGGTCGATGACTTCGCTCGGAATCACCGATCTCGCGGCTTCTTTCAAGACGTGTTTGCCACCGCCCGGCAGTTTGAATTTGCCCGGCACGCGGGCCGACAATTCCACCAGGCGATAGTCAAGAAACGGCGTGCGTGCCTCCAGCCCCCAGGCCATGGTCATGTTGTCGACGCGTTTGACCGGGTCGTCCACCAGCATCACCGTGCTGTCCAGACGCAAGGCCTTGTCCACTGCCGCCTCGGCACCGGGCTGTGCGAAATGTTCCTTCACGAAGTCACCGGCGGCGTCATTCGCCGTCAGCCATTTCGGCTGCACAGTGGCTGCGTACTCCTCATGGCTGCGGTCGAAGAACGCCTCGCGATAAGCCGTGTACGGATCGCTTGCGCCATCGACCTGCGGATACCAGTGATAACCGGCGAACAGCTCGTCCGCACCTTGGCCGCTTTGCACCACTTTGCAATGCTTGGCCACTTCGCGTGAGAGCAGATAGAAGGCGATGCAGTCATGACTGACCATCGGCTCGCTCATGGCGCGGAACGCCGCCGGCAGTTGCTCGATGATCTCTTTTTCATCAATGCGTAATTGATGATGCCGGGTGCCGTAGTGGGTGGCGATGAGGTCCGAATACTGGAACTCGTCGCCGCGTTCGCCGCCGGCATCCTCAAAGCCAATGGAGAAGGTCGACAGGTTTTCCACGCCGACTTCACGCAACAGCCCGACCAACAGGCTTGAATCCACGCCGCCCGAGAGCAGAACGCCGACATCGACCGCCGCCCGTTGGCGGATCGCCACGGCGTCGCGCGTGCTATCGAGGACACGGTCACGCCAGTCTTCGAGGGTCAGGTCGATCTCGTCGGCGCGTGGACCATAGGGCAGCGTCCACCAGGTTTTCTGTTCGGTGCTGCCGTCCGCTTCGATGCGCATCCAGGTCGCCGGTGGCAGTTTTTCAATGCCGGCCAGCAGGGTACGCGGCGCCGGGACCACAGCGTGGAAGTTCAGGTAATGATTGAGCGCCACCGGGTCGAGAATCGGGTTGATGTCGCCACCCTTGAGCAACGCCGGCAACGCTGAGGCAAAGCGCAGGCGCTGACCGGTGCGCGACAGGTACAGCGGCTTCACACCGAGTCGGTCGCGGGCGATGAACAATCGTTGGGCGTCGCGCTCCCAAATGGCGAACGCAAACATGCCGTTTAGCTTGGGCAGCAAGGCTTCACCCCAGGCGTGATAGCCCTTGAGCAGCACTTCGGTGTCCCCGCCGGAGTAGAACGCATAACCGAGATTTTCGAGCTCGGTGCGTAACTCGGGGAAGTTATAGATCGCGCCGTTGAAGGCCAGGGACAGGCCCAGTTGATTGTCGATCATCGGCTGCGCCGAGCCGTCCGACAGGTCCATGATTTTCAAGCGCCGATGGCCCAGGGCAATCGGTCCTTGAGCATGAAAACCCCACGCGTCAGGGCCACGAGGGGCCAAGTGATGGGTGATTCGTTCAACGGCCGCGAGGTCCGCAGGTTGATGATCGAAGCGTAACTCGCCAGCTAATCCGCACATAAAATCCTTACCGGTTTTTCCGTTGGGGAGGGTCAATCGATACCCGGCCAAATCGGCGAGTACTCAGAAACTGACCCAGTGGGACTGTGGGAGTTTTAGATCGATAAGTAATAAGCCCGTGTGGTGGACGGGGCGGTCTTACCCGAAAAAAGGTGGGGGCGTGCGGTACATATTGCTGCCAAACATTGAAAATCCTGCTGTATCAACCACTGAACAGACCAGATTTTCGTGCTGTTAATCGGTCATTGAACGAGCTACTTCGGGGTCATTGACCCCGAATCAAACGCCGCAGCGCAAAACGGTTGGGATGACAGGCTTCGGCCACGGCCCTGGGCAGTGGCAGGGGTTCGTCATCGAGCCAGGCGGCAAGCAATTCGCCTGCTAACGGCGCGGTGATCAATCCCCGTGAACCATGGCCGCTGTTGACGTACAAGCCGTCCAGCCATGGGCAAGGGATGTCCGGCGTTTGCCGGGCATCCTTGCTCAGGGCGATGTAAGCGTCGGCGAAAGCCAGGCTATCGGCCAAGGGGCCGACAATCGGCAAGTAGTCCGGGCTGGTGCAGCGAAACGCCGCGCGACCTTCAAGTGCTTCAGGTTGCAGGGTGTGCGCGCCGAGCCGTGTGACCAGATCCGCCGAAATCTCTTCGAGCATGTTCAGGTTGCCGGCATGCTCGGCCGCCGTGGGTGTCAGGTCATCGCTGTTGAAATCGAAACTGGCGCCCAGTGTGTGTTCACCCATCCGGGCCGGCGCGACATACCCTTCGGCGCAGACCACAGTACTCAGGCTTTGGCTGCCAGGTGTCTGATGCAGACGAGTGATCTGTCCGCGAATGCGTTTGAGCGGCAGTTCGCTGCTGTAGGGGAAACGCTTGATCTCGGCTGCGCCGGCCAGCACCACGACCGGTGCGCTCGCCAGCAAGGTCTCGCCATCCCAGGCTTGCCACTGATTATCCTGGCGACGCAGTTCCAGGACCTCGTGGTGCATCAGGAGCTTGATATTCGGTTGCCCGGCTTGCCATTGGCACAAGGCGGGCGGGTGCACCCAACCGCCTTCGGGATAAAACAGGCCGCCCGATTGCAGGCCGATGCCGGCACGGCTCTGGGCCTGCTCTCGATCCAGTGTGTGCAATAAATCCTCGGGGAACGCCGCCGCCAGTTGCGCCTGACGCTGCGCTTCCTTGGCATTGAACGCCAGTTGCAGGACACCACAACCGTCCCAGTCGAGGCCCCGCTGCAAATGCTCAAGCAAACGTCGGGTGTAGCCAAAACCGCTGACAATCAATTGCGACAGCGCCGTGCCATGGGCCGAAAGCTTGAGGTAAAGCACGCCCTGTGGATTGCCCGAGGCTTCCTGCGCCAGCGCGTCGTGGCGCTCCAGCAGGCTCACCTGCCAACCCCGCGCCGCCAGGCTGGCAGCGCTTGCACAACCGGCCAGGCCGGCACCGATGACCAAGGCATGACGCTCGCCCGTCAACGGCGCCGGACGCGTAAACCAGGGTTTTACGGCAATGGGCGCAACGGCGTCCTCGGGCCATCCGAGGAACACGCCCCGCAGGATTTCCCACTTGTGGCCGATGCCCGGCGTGCGCTTCATCTTGAACCCTGCGCCATTGAGCAAGCGTCGCACCCAACCGGTACTGGTGAACGTGCTGATGGTCGAGCCGGGCGCTGCCAGCCGTGCCAGTTCGGCAAACAGTTCGGCGGTCCACATGTCGGGGTTTTTTGCCGGGGCGAAACCGTCGAGAAACCAGGCGTCAATCTGTGCGTCCAGCTGCGGCAACTGTTCAAGCGCATCGCCAATCAACAGGGTCAACGTCACGCGACCGTTATCCAGAATCAGGCGCTGGAAGCCTTGATGAATGGCCACGTACTGGGCGAGCAATTGATCGGCGAACGGTTTGAGTTCTGGCCACAACGCCAGGGCTCGCTGCAGGTCGGGCAAGCTCAGAGGGTACTTTTCGACGCTGACGAAGTGCAGCCGTGCACCCGCCACGGCGTGCTGTTCGAACAATTGCCAGGCACACAGAAAATTCAATCCGGTGCCGAAGCCCGTCTCGCCAATCACCAGTCGGCCGCCGTCCGCCAACGTGCTGAAACGCTCACGCAGAGCGTTTTGCTCAAGGAACACGTAGCGGGTTTCTTCGAGGCCCGACTTGTCGGAAAAATAGACATCGTCGAACACTCGCGAGTACGGACGACCCTGGTCATCCCAGTCGAGTTGGGCGTGAGGCAATACAGGTTTCATGGCAGGCTCGGCAACGGCAAGGCCGCCATTCTAGCCGATCGACGGGACGCTGCCTGATCCATGGCAAGGTCCATGGCGGTCCCGACAGTGAAAATCGGATTTCTCCCCCGCTGGAGGAATCAATCCGCTAGTCTTGCTCACATCTGGAAGGGAGCCGCCCATGTTTGAGTCTGCTGAAATCGACCACGCCATTGACAAAGAAACCTATGACGCCGAAGTGCCGGCACTGCGCGAAGCCTTGCTCGAAGCTCAGTTTGAGCTAGGCCAGCAGAGCCGGTTTCCGGTGATCATTCTGATCAACGGCATCGAAGGTGCCGGCAAGGGCGAGACGGTCAAGTTGCTCAACGAATGGATGGACCCGCGCCTGATCGAGGTCCGCACGTTCGACCAGCAAACCGACGAAGAGCTGTCACGGCCACCGGCCTGGCGCTATTGGCGGATGCTTCCCGCCAAGGGACGCATGGGGATTTTCTTCGGAAACTGGTACAGCCAGATGCTTCAGGGCCGGGTCCATGGCGAGTTCAAGGACCCACGACTCGACCAGGCCATCAACGCGGCCGAGCGTCTGGAGAAAATGCTGTGCGATGAAGGCGCGTTGATCGTCAAGTTCTGGTTCCACCTCTCCAAGAAACAAATGAAGGCCCGCCTTAAAGCGTTGGCCGACGACCCTTTGCACAGCTGGCGCATCAGCCCGCTGGATTGGCAGCAATCGCAAACGTATGACCGGTTCGTGAAGTTCGGCGAGCGGGTATTGCGTCGCACCAGTCGTGACTACGCGCCGTGGCATGTGATCGCCGGGATGGACGCGCGCTATCGCAGCCTGGTGGTGGGCAAGATTCTGCTCGATAGCCTGCACGGCGCACTGAAGCGGCCGAAGATACACCCGGAAAAAGTCAGTGCCGCGCCCGTATTCCCCAGCGTCGATCAAGTGAACCTGCTCGACAGCCTCGACCTGACCCAGCAACTGGACAAAGACGACTACGAAGAGCAGTTGGTAACTGAACAGGCGCGGTTTTCCGGGTTGATGCGTGACAAGCGCATGCGCCGACATGCGCTGGTGGCGGTGTTCGAAGGCAACGATGCGGCGGGCAAGGGCGGGGCGATTCGCCGGGTGGCGGCGGCGCTTGATCCGCGTCAGTACAGCATCGTGCCGATTGCCGCGCCCACTGAAGAAGAGCGGGCGCAACCCTATTTGTGGCGTTTCTGGAGACACCTTCCGGCGCGGGGCAAGTTCACAGTGTTCGATCGTTCCTGGTACGGACGGGTGCTGGTAGAGCGCATCGAAGGATTCTGCAGCCCGGCGGACTGGCTGCGCGCCTACAGCGAAATCAACGATTTCGAAGAGCAGGTCGCTGATGCCGGGGTGATCGTGGTCAAGTTCTGGCTGGCCATCGACAAACAGACGCAGCTGGAACGCTTCCAGGAGCGCGAACAGATCCCCTTCAAGCGGTTCAAGATTACGGAGGATGACTGGCGCAATCGCGACAAATGGGACGCGTACCGCGCCGCGGTCGGCGACATGGTTGACCGTACCAGCACGGAAATCTCTCCCTGGACCCTGGTCGAAGCCAATGACAAGCGCTGGGCGCGGGTCAAGGTGCTGCGCACCATTAATCTGGCGCTGGAAGAGGCGTTCGAAAAGTCCGACAAGAAGGCGAAGAAACACAAGGACTGAGTCGATGGTTACGCATACGCGGGATGAATGATTGTCGCGGTCGATTGTGAGGTGGACATATGCTCGGTCCACTCTCAACCGATAACAACAATGAGGTATGCCATGCGTGAAGTGGTGATCGTCGACAGCGTGCGGACCGGCCTGGCCAAGTCCTTTCGCGGCAAGTTCAACCAGACCCGTCCGGACGACATGGCGGCGCATTGTGTCGACTCGTTGCTAGCGCGCAACGGCATCGACCCGGCCAGCGTCGAGGATTGCATCGTCGGTGCGGGCTCCAACGAAGGCGCGCAGGGCTACAACATCGGGCGCAATGTCGCCGTGCTCTCGCGCTTGGGCATTGGCACCGCCGGCATGACCCTCAACCGCTTTTGCTCCTCGGGCTTGCAGGCGATTGCCATTGCCGCCAACCAGATTGCTTCGGGGTGCAGCGACATCATCGTGGCCGGTGGCGTCGAATCCATCAGCCTGACCATGAAAAGCGTCAACACCGATAACCTGATCAACCCGCTGCTCAAGGAGCAGGTGCCGGGCATTTACTTCCCGATGGGGCAGACCGCCGAAATCGTCGCCCGTCGTTACAACGTCAGCCGCCAGGAGCAAGACCTGTACGCCTTGCAAAGCCAGCAGCGCACCGCCCAGGCGCAGGCCGCCGGTCTGTTCGATGATGAAATCGTGCCGATGGCGGTGAAGTACCGCGTGGAAGACAAGGCCACCGGTGCGATTCAAATCCTCGATGGCATCGTTGATCGCGATGACTGCAATCGGGCGGACACCACGCTGGAAAGCCTGGCGGGACTGAAGCCGGTGTTTGCTGAAGACGGCTCGGTGACGGCGGGCAACTCCTCGCAGCTGTCCGACGGTGCCTCGATGACGCTGGTGATGAGCCTGGAAAAAGCCCTGGAACTGGGGCTCAAGCCGAAGGCGTTTTTCCGTGGTTTCACGGTCGCCGGGTGCGAGCCGGATGAAATGGGCATCGGCCCGGTGTTCTCGGTGCCGAAGTTGCTCAAGGCCAAGGGCTTGCAGGTTGCCGACATTGATCTGTGGGAGCTCAACGAAGCGTTTGCCTCGCAGTGCCTGTACAGCCGAAATCGGCTGGAGATCGATAACGAGAAGTACAACGTCAATGGCGGTTCGATTTCCATCGGGCACCCGTTCGGCATGACCGGCTCGCGTCAGGTCGGGCATCTGGTGCGTGAGTTGCAGCGCCGCAATTTGCGCTACGGCATCGTTACCATGTGCGTGGGCGGCGGGATGGGCGCGACGGGGTTGTTTGAGGCGGTGCGTTAAATTCGCAAAGCTGTGTCGCCTGATCAACCGCTATCGCGGGCAAGCCCGCTCCCACATTGGAATGCGATCAACTGTGGGAGCGAGTCTGCTCGCGAAGGTAGCGCCTCGGTCTAAAGCTGGGCACTCGATGCCTGCATCCGCTCGATGTACGCCTGAATCTCGCGCTGCGCCGCCTCTGCATTATTAAACGGCCCCTCCAGCGTGTTTTCACGGGTACTGAAAAACAACTCCCCATTCACGCGACACAACCGGTCACTGCGAAAGTGTGTCGCGGGGGCTTTGTCCTGGGCGCGCATGCCGTACATGGCGATTCTCCTGAAAGTGATCCGATGAGCTTATGCACGAACCCCTTGGCACGCCTGAGCAACTGATCGACGGCCGATCGTCAATTAGTTGCTGCGACCTGCACAGTTTCATTTGCGCCTGCTCGCCAACTGTCCCTGTGTGCCAGGCCTCTCTGCGCCTAGAATGACGATTCTCGCCATCTGGCTGTTGGGGTTCGCATGCACATTTCATCCGGTCGCTGGGTTTACGGTCTGTTTCTGGCCCTGCTGACTGCGCTGCTGTGGGGAATCCTGCCGATCAAACTCAAGCAAGTGCTGCTGGTGATGGACCCGGTGACCGTCACCTGGTTTCGCTTGATCGTATCCGGCGGGTGCCTGTTCGTTTATCTGGCGGCGACCAAACGTTTGCCGAGCCGCAAAGTGCTCGGCCCGCGCGGTGGCTGGCTGGTGCTGATGGCGGTGCTCGGTCTGGTCGGTAACTACGTGTTGTACTTGATGGGTTTGAACTTGCTCAGCGCCGGCACCGCGCAATTGGTGGTGCAGATGGGCCCGATCATGTTGCTGATCGCCAGTCTGTTTGTGTTCAAGGAACGCTTCAGCGTGGGGCAGGGGGTTGGGCTGCTGGTGTTGCTGGTCGGTTTCGCCCTGTTTTTCAATCAGCGCCTGGCCGAGTTACTCACTTCGTTGACCGAATACACCACCGGCGTGCTGCTGGTGTTGCTGGCGTCCACGGTCTGGACCTTCTACGCCTTGGGGCAGAAGCAACTGCTGACCGTGTGGAATTCGTTGCAGGTGATGATGGTGATCTACCTGTTCTGTGCGCTGTTGCTGACGCCGTGGGTGCACCCACTGGAAGCGCTGCAACTGAGCCCGCTGCAAGGCTGGCTGCTGCTGGCGTGCTGCATGAATACGCTGATTGCCTATGGCGCGTTTGCCGAAGCGTTGGCCCATTGGGAAGCTTCGCGGGTGAGTGCGACGCTGGCGATCACGCCGTTGGTGACGTTTGCCGCGGTGGCCGTGGCGGCATGGTTGTGGCCTGATTTTGTGCATGCCGAGACGATCAACGGTCTGGGCTATGGCGGGGCGGTGCTGGTGGTGCTGGGGTCGGCGCTGGTGGCGTTGGGGCCTTCGTTGATTGCCGGGCTCAAGGCCCGGAAGGTGCGGATGGCGGCCGGTTAAACCGCGTCATCGTTCATCGCGGGCAAGCCATGCTCCTACGGGTTTTGTGTCGATACCGGACATTTTGATCGACGCAAAACCCGTAGGAGCATGGCTTGCCCGCGATGGCTGACTGTCAGGCGCTACACATCTCAGCCCTTGGCCCCGGCCTCCAGCATGTTTTCCGGCCGCACCCACGCATCAAACTGTTCATCGGTCAGATAACCCAACTGCAACGCCGCCTCCCGCAACGTCAGCCCCTGCGCATACGCCTTCTTGGCAATCTCTGCCGATTTGTCATAGCCGATGTGCGGGTTCAACGCGGTCACCAGCATCAAGCCCCGCTCCAGATGTTCAGCCATTTGCTCTGCGTCCGGCTCAAGTCCGGCAATGCAGTGCTGCTGGAAGTTGCTGCAGCCATCGCCCAGCAGGCGGATAGATTGCAGCAGGTTGTGGATGATCACCGGTTTGAACACATTCAATTGCAGATGGCCCTGGCTCGCCGCAAACCCGATGGCGACGTCGTTGCCCAAGACCTGGCAAGCCAGCATCGATAGCGCTTCGCACTGCGTCGGATTGACCTTGCCCGGCATGATCGAGCTGCCCGGTTCGTTGGCCGGTAATTTCACTTCAGCAAAACCGGCTCGTGGCCCGGAGCCCAGCAGGCGCAAGTCGTTGGCGATTTTCATCAGGGTCACCGCCAGGGTTTTCAGTGCACCCGACAGGGTCGTCAGCGGCTCATGACCGGCCAGCGCGGCGAATTTGTTCGGCGCCGTGATGAAAGGCAGGCCGGAGAGGGCGGCCAGTTCGGCGGCAATCGCTTCGCCAAAACCGTGAGGCGAATTCAGCCCCGTGCCGACCGCGGTACCGCCCTGGGCCAGCTCACATACGGCTGGCAACGCGCTGCGGATCGCCCGTTCGGCGTAATCCAGTTGCGCGATGAACGCCGAAACTTCCTGGCCGAACGTGATCGGCGTGGCGTCCATCATGTGCGTTCGGCCGGTCTTGACCAGTTTCATGTGGCGCGCTGCCAGCTCGGCCAGGCCTCCCGACAATTCACTGATCGCCGGTAACAACTGCTGCTGAACGGCCTGCGCCGCGGCGATGTGCATGGCGGTGGGGAAACAGTCATTGGAGCTCTGGGAGCGATTGACGTGATCGTTGGGGTGCACCGGCGACTTGCCGCCGCGTGGGTTGCCGGCCAGCTCGTTGGCGCGGCCAGCGATCACTTCATTGACGTTCATATTGCTTTGGGTGCCGCTGCCGGTCTGCCAGACCACCAGCGGGAACTGGTCGTCATGGTTGCCATCGAGCACTTCGTCCGCCGCCTGTTCGATCAGCCGGGCGATGTCGGCGGGCACGTCGCCGTTACGGTCGTTGACTCGCGCCGCGGCTTTTTTGATCAGTGCCAGGGCATGCAGCACCGCCAGCGGCATTTTTTCGTTGCCGATGGCGAAGTTAATCAGCGAGCGTTGCGTCTGAGCGCCCCAGTAAGCTTCATCGGGGACTTCCACCTGGCCAAGGCTGTCGGTTTCGATACGGCTCATCATGCACACTCCTGTAGGTCTGATAGCGCAGTTTAGGCCGTGATCGTCGGCCGTGGTTCCATCTGACAGGTTTTTGAGCCTTCAACCCCTCTAATTCAGGCCCGACAAGGCTTGGGGTTGAGCGACACACTTTTTTAGGCGCAGAATGGACGCCCTTGGGGTTTTACCTCGCCTGCTAGAAAAGGAAACTCGATGACTCGTCTTCGTGCCATCTGTACCGCGGTTGCACTGGTTTGCGCCAGCGGCCCTGTTTTTGCCGATACCGCCAGCCATAACGCCAGTGCCGAAGCTTTCCTGACCCTGGCGCACGCTGACAAATTGGGCACTCCGGTGTACATGCAAGTGCAGCAAATGTTCGCTCAGCGCTTTGAACAGACCAAAGCCCCTGAATCGAAAAAAGCGTTGCTGGAAACGTATCAGGCCAAAGCCAACGCTGCGCTGGACCAAGCCATTGGCTGGAACAAGCTGAAACCGGAAATGGTCAAGCTCTACACCGCCAACTTCAGCGAGTCCGAGCTCAAAGACCTGGTTGCGTTCTACCAGTCGCCACTGGGCAAGAAAGTCCTGGAAAAGATGCCACAGCTGACTCAGCAATCGGCCCAGATGACTCAAGCCAAGCTGGAAAGCGCAGTGCCTGTAGTCAACAAGCTGCTGGCTGACATGACGGCCGAGCTGGAGCCGAAAGGCGCCGCCGCTCCAGCCAAGAAAAAGCCTTAAGCGGAGTTCGGTATGACCATGCAACAACGCATCGAATCGACACTGGGCCTGTTACAGCCGCAACACCTGCAAGTGCTGGATGAAAGCCACATGCACAGCCGTGGGGTGCAGACTCACTTCAAGGCCGTGGTGGTCAGCCAGCAGTTCGAAGGGCTGAATCGCGTCAAGCGTCACCAGAAAGTCTACGGCACGCTCGGCGAGTTGATGGGCGAGTTCCATGCGTTGGCGCTGCATACCTACACGCCCGAGGAATGGGCACAGATCGACGCGGCCCCGGCCTCACCGACCTGTGCTGGCGGCAGCAAGCATTAAACCCGCGTTTTTTGCTAGAATCCGCAACGCGCCGCTCACCCGGCGCGTTTTTTTTGAATCCGGTTCACCCTTTGCGAGGGTAGCCACCTGGAGAAACACCCATGACACAACAGATTGTCGTGGCGGCACTGTATAAGTTCGTCACCCTGCAAGATTACGTCGCCCTGCGCGAGCCACTGCTGCAAGCCATGGTCGACAACGGCATCAAAGGCACACTGCTGATCGCTGAAGAAGGCATCAACGGCACTGTGTCCGGTACCCGCGAAGGCATCGACGGACTGATGGCCTGGCTCAAGAACGACCCACGCATGGACGACATCGATCACAAAGAGTCGTACTGCGACGATCAGCCGTTCTATCGCACCAAAGTCAAACTCAAGAAAGAAATCGTCACCCTGGGTGTTGATGGCGTGGACCCGAACAAAAAGGTCGGCACCTACGTTGATCCGCAGGACTGGAATGCATTGATCAACGATCCGGAAGTGCTGTTGATCGACACCCGCAACGATTACGAAGTATCGATTGGCACCTTCGAAGGCGCCATCGACCCGAAAACCACCAGTTTTCGCGAATTTCCCGACTACATCAAAGCCAACTTCGACCCGGCCGTGCACAAGAAGGTCGCGATGTTCTGCACCGGCGGCATCCGTTGCGAGAAAGCGTCGAGCTACATGCTCAGCGAAGGTTTCGATGAGGTCTATCACCTCAAGGGCGGTATCCTGAAGTACCTCGAAGAGGTGCCGCAGGAAGAAACCAAATGGCAGGGCGACTGCTTTGTGTTCGATAACCGTGTGACCGTTCGTCATGACCTCAGCGAAGGTGATTACGATCAGTGTCATGCCTGTCGTACACCAGTCAGCGTTGAAGACCGCGCCTCAGAGCACTACGTGGCCGGCATCAGTTGCCCGCATTGCTGGGACACCTTGAGCGAAAAAACCCGGCGCAGCGCCATTGATCGGCAGAAGCAGATCGAACTGGCCAAGGCGCGCAACTTGCCTCACCCGATCGGCTACAACTACAAGCAAACTCCTTCCGAGGCTTGAACCATGTCAGCGCGCCGCCTGCTCTATGTGATGGATCCGATGTGTTCTTGGTGCTGGGGCTTTGCGCCAGTGGCTAACGCCTTGGTCGCGCAAGCACAGGCGGCGGGCGTCGACGTGCATTTGATCGTCGGTGGTTTGCGCACCGGCAGCGGGGCGGCGCTGGAGCCCACCACCCGGCGCTACATTCTTGAACATTGGCAAGCGGTCACCGAGGCCACCGGCCAACCGTTCAAGCTTGAGGGGGCGCTGCCCGACGGTTTTGTCTACGACACCGAGCCCGCGTGTCGGGCTCTGGTAACTGCGCGCAGCCTGGCGCCGGATTGCGCGTGGAAGCTGCTGGGCCTGATTCAGCACGCGTTCTACGCCGAAGGTCGCGACGTCACCCGCGCCAGCGTGCTGGTCGAACTCGCCGAGCAGGCCGGTTTGCCGCGCATTGAGTTTGCCGCCGCGTTCGACCGTGCCGATATGCACGCCGCCACGGCGGCCGACTTCACCTGGGTCCAGGACTTGGGCATCGCCGGTTTCCCAACCTTGCTGGCTGAGCGTAATGGTCAATTGGCGTTGCTGACCAACGGGTATCAGCCTCTGAGTGAACTGTCCCCGTTGCTCGGCCGCTGGCTGGAGCGTGCTGCCTGTGCATGATGTGCCCGATGACGTCCCGGCGCCCAAGCCTGTCGATCGATTGAGCTGGGCCGAAATCCGCCGACTGGCCTTGCACCATAAAAAATCCCTGTGGATCGCCAACGGCGTCGCCGTGCTGGCGACCTTGTGCAGCGTGCCGATTCCATTGCTGCTGCCGTTGCTGGTGGACGAAGTATTGCTGGGGCACGGTGACGCCGCGCTGAAGGTCATGAACCACGCCCTGCCCGAAGGCTGGCAGAAAGCGGCGGGCTACATTGGCCTGATGTTGCTCGTGACCTTGGTGTTGCGCTGCGGGGCCTTGTTGTTCAACGTCGTGCAGGCAAAGTTGTTCGCGGCGCTGGCCAAGGACATCGTCTATCGCATTCGCACCCGGCTGATCGAGCGGCTCAAGCGAATTTCCCTGGGCGAATACGAAAGCCTGGGCAGCGGCACCGTGACCACGCACCTGGTCACCGACCTGGACACGCTGGACAAATTCGTCGGCGAAACCCTCAGTCGTTTCCTCGTGGCGATGCTGACCCTGGTGGGTACCGCGAGCATTCTGATCTGGATGCACTGGAAGCTGGCGCTGCTGATCATGCTGTTCAACCCGTTGGTGATCTATGCCACGGTGCAGTTGGGCAAGCGGGTCAAACACCTGAAAAAACTCGAAAACGACAGCACCTCGCGCTTCACCCAGGCACTGACCGAAACCCTCGATTCAATTCAGGAAGTACGCGCCGGTAACCGCCAGGGGTTCTTCCTCGGGCGCCTTGGCCTGCGAGCCCGGGAGGTGCGCGATTACGCGGTGAACTCTCAGTGGAAAACCGATGCTTCGAACCGCGCCAGCGGCCTGTTGTTCCAGTTTGGCATCGATATTTTCCGTGCCGCGGCCATGCTCACCGTGCTGTTTTCCGACCTGTCCATCGGCCAGATGCTGGCGGTGTTCAGCTACCTGTGGTTCATGATCGGTCCGGTGGAACAACTGCTGAACTTGCAGTACGCCTATTACGCCGCCAGCGGCGCGTTGTCGCGGATTAACGAACTGCTGTCCCGGGCCGATGAGCCGCAGTACCCGGGTGGCGTCGACCCGTTTCAGGGCCGTGACACCGTGGGCATTGAAGTCCAGGGCCTGAGTTTCGGTTATGGCGACGAGTTGGTGTTGAACAAGATGGACCTGTCCATCGCCCCCGGGGAAAAAGTCGCCATCGTCGGTGCCAGTGGCGGCGGTAAAAGCACCTTGGTGCAGTTGCTGCTGGGTTTATACACGCCGCTGGCCGGGACCATTCGCTTCGGTGGTTCGACCCAGCAAGAGATCGGCCTGGAAACGGTCCGCGAAAACGTCGCTGTCGTCCTGCAACACCCCGCGCTGTTTAACGACACCATTCGCGCCAACCTGACGATGGGCCGTGAGCGCAGTGACGAAGCCTGCTGGCAAGCGCTGGAAATTGCGCAATTGCAGCACACGGTTCGAGAATTGCCTGACGGCCTCGACAGCATCGTCGGACGCTCCGGTGTGCGTTTGTCCGGCGGCCAGCGCCAACGCCTGGCGATTGCGCGGATGGTACTGGCCGATCCCAAAGTGGTGATCCTCGACGAGGCCACTTCCGCACTGGATGCTGCCACTGAATACAACCTGCACCAGGCGCTGGCACGGTTCCTGAGCAACCGCACCACGCTAATCATCGCGCACCGCTTGTCGGCGGTGAAACAGGCCGACCGGGTACTGGTGTTCGATGGCGGGCAGATTGCCGAGGATGGCGACCATCAGCAGTTGATTGCCGATGGTGGTTTGTACGCCAAGCTTTATGGGCATTTGCAGCAGTTGTAGCTTAGCGCCAAAGGACGTTAAGGGCGTTTTCCCCGCCGTCGTAACCGAACTCCTTCATCACCACTGAGCACGATGTGCAGGGCGGCATGGTGGTGGCGATGTTCACCGATTTGATTGCTTTTGGATCAGGGTATTTCTCGCGAATCACTCTGATCAATTTACTTTCGCTGTCCAGGGAAGTTGGCGCGCTGGTCAATGCTGGATGATAGGTTCCAATGTCTTTGATGGTGGGCGGCACAGCGAGTATTTTTCCGGTGTCAGTCACTTCCAGAGCGGTGCGCGGGAACTGCTGATTGATGTCGATATTGAAATAAGTTGTTGTGCCGACGTTGACCCGATCCGCGCCTAGATTATTCCTGAACAAGGGAAGATGTCCCGTCGCCCCTTGCGCTCCCGAAACACTCACGTAGATCTCCCGGTTTCCGGTGCTAGTGGTGACTTCGGCATAGGCGATATTCCTCGGATTGTAAGAGCGCTGATGACGAGGGATCAGTGCATGGAGCTTTCTCATCGTCTCGTCGATCCTCAAAGAGCTGGTCGTATTCTTCAGATTGATGGTTGGCTCAAGAAACAATGTATCGAAAATTTCTACTGTTCTTTGACGAAAGGCCTCGGGCGCTTCCTTGCTACGGGACCAGGTTGTTGCACCCTCTGGTAGTCGGGTGACAATCATTCGGGTCGAGTGATCAAACATCAATGCCTCACCCGGGCTTGTATCAACCTTCAACCATTTCATGTAGTTCGCAGGCGTGGCGGTCGTTCCAATGGGGATGGCGATTTTATCCATAGTCTTCATCGCGCGTTCAAGTGCAGGGAGGCCGTGGATACGTGCGATATTGTTAGCGTTCAGGGAGCCTGTGTACACGCGCAGCAGTTCTTCGCCGACAGTGCCATCGGCCAGTTCACCCTTCAACATCCGTTTCAGTGTCAGCGGCTCACGCAGACTTTGCTCTTTTGACAACGTCGCAACGTAGTACTTGTCTGTGTTGAATCGGCTGAAAACGTAGGTCGTCGATTCATCGGCGGACTGCACGATAATGGCGCCGACCTTATGCGAATCGGTAGCGCCTTCATAGGTTCCCCCGACCATGATGCGTCCGTAGATTCCTTTCTGAAACTCCAGTGCTGCCGGGATGGTTTTTTTAGGAACTGGCCATGACTTGGTGAAGCCCAGTGTTGTCAGGTCTGCGTCGAACTTCTTCAGTGTGTCTCCCGCCCCTTGATAGACGGCGCCGTCAATGACCAGGAAAGGCTCAGCGTGGCCGCCCCTGGCACCCGGTGTAGATATCCGGTCGCCGAACCAGGGGGCGTAGTCTTTTGTTTCATCGAATGAGCCAACGGCAGGGGTGGCAAAGGGGTCTCCGTTGACGTAGCTGACAGGACAGGTGGTCTCCCCTGGCGCACGACGCAGGCGACAGGGAACCAGCTTCCGCGCAAGGCTGTCGTCAATCAAACCGATGCGTCGCAGTTTGTCGCGATCGAGCCGATAAGGCACATCGTCGAAGAAAAAGGTCGTTCGGCCATCGACCTCAAGTATCTCCTGCACTCGAGTATCTTCCGGGATTTTAACCAGTAGGGAGTCGCCGCTCTTTCCAATGGGCGGATACAACGATGGCCCAATAGACAGTGCGTTTTCAGAAGTTGTCAGAGGATGTCCGTAGGGTTTGGCAGAAACAGGATCGATCAGATAGTGGACTGGTTTGGTCGTTGATCCGATATTGCGTACAGGGACATCGTCGAGTCCGCGAAAGGTCGCCAATTGATCGCTCTGTGTGAGGGGGCGCCAGCGGCCTGGATCATTGACCTGAGGCAAGCCTTCGATGAAGTTGTACGTGTTTGCTCTACCGAGTGCAGGCTTCAAGCTGTTGTAAGACTTTTTGGCTGCGAATTTAACGCCTGCATACAAACCTCTCAGAGTTCCGCGTGAGAGCCGTAGTGCCAGCGTCGGAAGGCCATAGAAAGGAATTGCGTTTTGTACGGATGAAATAAGCAGTTTTTCAGCCAGTGCGCCAAATCGCGGAAGTGCAGCGCGTACACCCGAGCGGACTGCAATGGAGGCCAGCTTCACTGAGCCCGATACGAATTTCCCCAAGGGAAGCGCGAACGAGACCGCATCCACAATCAAACCAAAAATGGCCCATACCCTTTTTTTCGGGTCGCCTGAAAGCAGGTCCTCTATGCCTCCCCAAAACGGTATGAATCCTTTGACGGAGACCAGCCAATGAGGGCGCGCGGCGATACGCTCAATCTCGGTTTCGCCCTTGGCCGAAGCATGAAGCAGTTTTTCGTCATGGTAAAAAAAGTGGTCGGCAATGTAGTTTGAAAGTTCCGTTGCTCGGGAACTCGTTACGCTTGGGCGCGCCGATTGCTCATTCTCGATGCCAATGGAAGGGGCGGTAAATGTTTTACCAAACTGATCAATAATTGCCTCACACGCTGCATCTTTCTTTGGAAAACTACCGGCTTCATGAGCTTGCCAATCAAACGGCACTCTTGTTTTATGGCGAAAAGAAACGGCTTTAAAGTTAACGAGGGGCACTGGGGTTAGCTGGGAGCTTACTGTTCCGCCAAGCATGGATAATAAAAAATCCGTACGCAGTCTAATAATTCCTGCACGTGGTAAACATTCGTAATAGGCAACCCGGTTCTTGTAAGAGATCTGCAAAATAAAGCCCATTCGAAGCCGAAGCGGTAGCGTGATGGCGGGTGTCTCGTCTTCTAGCTCTATCTCGTTGGTGGATTTTCTCAAGGTGTAGATCTTTACCTCGCCCAACTCTATGGCTTGGCGTTCATCATGGGGGAGTGATGTCAGCAGGCTTTTCAGCAGTGTTTGATACGCGCTTTTACTCAAATCGAGATAGCTTTTGAATTCCGCCTCAAATAACTGCGTCGCATCTGGCAGGGGTTTTCGCTTCAGTGCGGCAGGAAAACTGGGATCATTGGAGTTAATTGTACGGTCTGTGTTGAGGCTGATTCGATACGCGCTTTTGCGTGTTCCATCCTGCTGGGTGATGTGCCAGCTTCTGTTCAGCCTCCCTGACATGTAGACGTCTTGAAAGGTGTAGATTTTGTCCCGTAGCGGTGGTGTTCGTAAAAACCCACCTGCTTCACTGGATTCGAAGTCTTCAATTAACTTTCGCCCGTCAGAGATGAACGGAAAGTGGGTTCGGTTGCCAAAGACTTCTCTGAATCCTACAGGCGTCCAGCGTAAAGAGTCCCTGAAATACGTCCTCATCTCCCTCTCGGCGATAGAAGATCTTTTTGGGTAGTCGACGTCCAGTTGAATGATCGCTTTTCTCAAGGCGTCGGTGTGTTCGTCGAGTGACTTGATAGATTGAGTTTTTTCCTCAAGTGAGTAATCCGCGTCGGTTCTCTCAGTAACAACACCATTGGTAATCGCCCATTCGAGAGTTGCAGGCATTCTGCACAGGGTGATGAGTTCCAGCTCTTGTGGACTGGCTTGCATAGACTGCCGAAGCGGCAAATCCACCAATTGCTGGAAGCTCATGCGCTGGATCAAGTCCGGCTCCATGGCTTCAGCGAGCGTGACTCCGTGAACGAAATTGACCCAGACGACGGAGCTTCTATAGGGCAGGCCGGGCGGGATGTCGCAGACTTGAAACTCTGTTGGAAATTCGGTTTGGAACAAGCGAGCGAGCAAGATGGCCTCAACCATTGAGGACGCTCGTTTGCTGTCGAATAGATGCTGCTCGAATTCAGCCCAGATGTTCTGGTAACTCTTTCCCCAGTTTGAGCGCTGTTGCCAAGGGTACCCGGAAATGTTTTCTGGCTTGTCGTTCCTTGATGCATTTGTCCAGAGCCGAATGGCTTTACTGATCAATTTGATTCGTACCCCTGCAGAGGCATCCTCACCCGGTTTTCCGCCGTACCAGTTCAATCCTTCCAGCAATAAACTCCCTAGTCGCTGGGACTCCGCAGAGCGCAGAATTTTTTCGAGAAAAACCATAGGCGTCGCGCGAACTTGCTCGATGGTCGGGCGAGGGGAGGTGTTTTTTTCGAAGTGGCTAAAGAGTGAAGTTTGTGATTCGGGGAGGAATCGCTTAACGATGTCGATAATGTCCCGATCCGTCAGTTGAGCGATCAGGCTATCGAGGGTCATGCCATCTTTCGGTGAGGCCTTCTGGATGGTTGCCAGGAGCTTAAGGTCTTTTTTGTCTGGGGTGCGATTGATCGCTTCGATATCAACACCACTGTCCAGTTGCAGCGAGTAGCGGGCGCGCTTTTCTTCCAGGGTGTGAATCGTCGCACGATGTTCAGCGGCGTTTCCCGGATCCCAGGGGGAAATGCCGTAATGGTTGATCATTTGTACAAGCTTGAGGGTGCCTGGTTCTTTATCTTGGGCGCGGAGGAGGGAAGTAGATTGGAGAACTATGAAGGTTTCCAGGTCTTTTGATGAGAAATCGGGCTTTCTCAGAGCGGCGATAAGTGTGTCGTAGTCGGACAACACTTCTTGGTACTCCATGGCCGCGGAGAATGGTAGATGTTGTTCTTCTGATAAGTCACTCGGTGATGTTGTAGGTAACGGCATGTTCATGGGTGTCTCTCTATTATTGGCTGGACTCCTGTAAGGCGATGTTCAAGTTGTAAGCGCTTACAGAAAGACGAGCAGTTTTACGCCGGCAAAAAATAATAGTGAGGTACATATGTATCGCTCCAGATTCTTGGCATGAGGCCCCGACGAGAGCGGTTCATAGGTCGATATCCAGAGTGACTGTATTGGTTTGCGTGCATTGGCTTTTTAGTGTTTGAGAATGCGTCCACATGCCTCTGAGGGAGCACGGAGGGTGAAATGTCGACTCTGGCTTGCCTGTAGGGGCAACGCACCCTAGTCTTGGAGGAGCGATCACATTGGGATGATGATCTGGTAGTGCTAAAACAAGGGACCTCATGAATCAAACCCGGACTCTCGGAACGCCGCGGCTATTGGGCATTGTCTGGCCATTTATTGCCGTCGTGCTGTTTCAGGCCCTGTTGGGTGGCGTCAGCCTTTACGTTCTGTCGGCAGTGCGCGGCTATGTGGCCGGTGAAAGTTTGTGGTCGAAGGGGCAAAAAGACGCCATCTATTACCTCAACCTTTACGCGGACAGTCGCGACGAGGCAATTTTTCTCAAATACCAGAAAGCCATTGCTGTACCTCAGGGTGGCCACGAGTTGCGCCTGGCGCTGGACCACCAGCCACCTGATATCGAAGCCGCGCGAGTGGCGATCCTCAAGGGCGGCAACCACCCGGACGACGTTTCCAGTCTGATCTGGCTCTACCTCAACTTTCGGCACTTCAGTTACCTTGAAAAAGCCATCGACCGCTGGACGGTGGGGGACGCGTACCTGCTGCAGCTCGATGACGTTGCGCAAGAGATGCACCGGCGCGTGGCCGACAGTCAGGTCACATCTGCCGATATCAAACGCTGGAGAGACCAGATACTCGCCATCAACGATGCCGTGACGCCAGCCGCCAAAGCGTTCAGCGACGCATTGGGCGAGGGCTCTCGCTTGATTCTCCGGTTATTGCTGGTGACCAACCTCGCCACGGCGCTGGGCCTGATTGCCCTTGCGTTGCTGCGTACGCACAAGTTGCTCAAGCAGCGCCATGAGTTCGCCGAGGCGCTGCAACTGGAGAAAGACCGGGCTCAGATCACCTTGCAATCGATCGGCGACGGGGTGATCACCACGGATGTCGAAGGCGCTATCGCCTACATGAACCCCGCCGCCGAGGCCCTGACCCACTGGAAAGCCGAACAGGCGACGGGTTTGCCTCTGGCGGCGCTGTTCAACTTGCTGGACGAAAACGCCCAGGCTGACGGGTTCACCCTGATCGAACATATTCTGAGTGGTCAACTCAGTGGGGGCAGCGAACATTCCAAACTGATTCAGCGGCTCGATGGCAGCACGGTGTCGGTGACGCTGGTCGGTTCGCCGATTCGCAATGCGGGCAAGGTCAGCGGCACCGTTCTGGTGTTGCACGACATGACGCAGGAGCGCCAATACATTGCCAATCTGTCCTGGCAGGCGACACATGACGCCTTGACCGGGCTCGCCAACCGGCGTGAGTTCGAGTTCCGACTGGAGCAGGCACTGCACAACCTGACACGGCATTCCGGGCGCCATGCCCTGATGTTTCTCGATCTGGATCAATTCAAACTGGTCAACGACACCTGCGGCCACGCGGCGGGCGATGAGTTGCTGCGGCATATTTGTGCCTTGTTGCAATCCGGTTTGCGTGAAGGAGACACCCTGGCTCGGCTGGGGGGCGATGAGTTCGGTATCTTGCTGGAAAACTGCGCACCGGAGGCGGCCGAGAAGATTGCCGAAAGTTTGCGTCAGACCGTACAGAACCTGCATTTTGTCTGGAAGGGGCGACCCTTTGTCACCACGGTGAGTATCGGGCTGGTGCATGTCGCGCAACCGCCTACAACCCTGGAGGCTTCCTTGCGCGCCGCGGATATGGCGTGTTACATGGCCAAGGAAAAAGGGCGCAATCGGGTTCAGGTCTATCACGCCGATGACTCGGAACTGTCACTGCGTTTTGGCGAGATGGCGTGGGTGCAGCGCCTGCACATGGCGCTGGAAGAGAACCGGTTTTGCCTGTACTCCCAGGAAATCGCGCCGTTGGGGCATACCGAGCGCGGTGGCGGGCATATCGAGATTCTGTTGCGCCTGCATGATGAAGCCGGTCGTATGATCCTGCCGGACAGTTTTATTCCGGCGGCGGAGCGTTATGGACTGATGACCGCTCTCGATCGCTGGGTGGTGGAGAATGTCTTTAAGATCATTGCCCAATGCAAAGCCGAAGAGCGCAAGGGGCCGTACGCGATGTGTGCGATTAATCTGTCAGGCACAACTATCGGAGATGAGGCGTTTCTGGACTTCCTGCGTGAACAGTTTGTTAATTATTCAATTCCGCCTGAAATGATTTGTTTTGAAATCACTGAAACAAGTGCAATTTCCAATTTAGGCAGTGCAATTAGATTTATCAATGAACTCAAAGGTTTAGGCTGTCACTTCTCGTTAGATGACTTTTGTGCCGGAATGTCCTCGTTCGCTTACTTGAAACATTTGCCTGTAGACTTCCTGAAGATCGATGGGAGTTTCGTAAAGGATATGTTGGACGACCCGATTAACCGCGCCATGGTCGAAGTGATCAACCACATCGGCCATGTCATGGGTAAGCGCACGATTGCCGAGTTTGTAGAGTCACCCCAGATTGAACAGGCATTGCTGGAGATCGGGGTCGATTTCGCTCAAGGGTATGTGATTGAACGCCCGCATCTGTTTACCTGCGATAGTTTGCAAAGTCGTCCTGCCAGGCCCCAGCCTCTGTTGTTCAAGGCCCCGGGCACGTTCCGTTGAAATCTCTTGTTGATCCGAACAATCACAATCAAAAGGAGCCCGACAGTGATCGACACATTCAACCGAACCGGACCACTCATGGAAGCTGCAAGTTATCCCGCCTGGGCGCAACAGCTCATCAAGGATTGCAGCGAGAGTAAGCGCCGGGTTGTCGAACACGAGCTGTATCAACGCATGCGAGACAACAAGCTCAGTGCAAAAACCATGCGCCAGTACCTTATCGGTGGCTGGCCGGTGGTTGAACAGTTCGCGTTATACATGGCACAAAACCTGACCAAGACCCGCTTTGCCCGCCATCCAGGTGAAGACATGGCGCGTCGTTGGCTGATGCGCAATATTCGCGTCGAGCTGAACCACGCCGATTACTGGGTGCATTGGAGCAGGGCTCATGGTGTCAGCCTGGAGGATCTGCAAGCGCAACAAGTCGCTCCCGAACTTCATGCCCTGAGCCATTGGTGCTGGCACACCAGTTCAGCAGACTCGTTGATCGTCGCCATCGCGGCCACCAACTACGCGATTGAGGGTGCCACTGGGGAGTGGTCGGCGCTGGTGTGCTCCAGTGGCATCTACGCCGCAGCGTTCCCTGAAGAAGATCGCAAACGGGCCATGAAGTGGTTGAAGATGCACGCTCAGTACGACGACGCGCATCCATGGGAAGCGCTGGAAATCATCTGCACCCTGGCGGGCATGAACCCGAGCGCATCCCTGCAAGTGGAATTGCGCCAGGCCGTCTGCAAGAGCTACGACTACATGCATCTGTTTCTGGAGCGCTGCATGCAACTGGAACATTCAGAAAAAGCTGCGGTGGTGCGTGAGCGCATGGCGTTGGCGGAAAGTTGATCTGACGGTTGTGCACAAAAAAGGGGAGCCGATTGGCTCCCCTTTTTTTGAGTTTTCAAAGGCTTAACCCGCCATCGCCAAACGGTTACGTCCTTCGCGCTTGGCGACATACAACGCACTGTCGGCGCGCCGCAACAGGCTTTCGGCAGACTCACCTGGCAACAGGGTCGAGCATCCAAGGCTGACGGTCAGTTCAACGGCATTACCATCCGCCTGATAGTCCTGGGACTGGGCCGCAATCCGCAGTCGCTCGCCGACCATGGCTGCTGCTTCCCGAGTGGTGTTGGACAACAGGATCAGGAACTCTTCGCCCCCAAACCGAAACACCATGTCGACATTGCGCAGCTGGTTTTTGATTGCGCCGGCGACTGTCTTGAGCACTTCATCGCCAGCATTGTGACCGTAGCTGTCGTTGACGTTTTTGAAATGATCGATGTCCAGCATCAGCAACGACAAAGGCATCAAGTGGCGCCGCGACATCTCGATTTCGCGCTCGAGGGTCTGGTCCATGGCAATGCGGTTGCCGGTATCGGTCAAGGGGTCGCGTAATGCACTTTGGGTCGCCGCCCGGTACAGCAAGGCGTTGCGTATCGGAAAGAGCAGTGCGGACAGCAGCGACTCCAGGTTGCCCTGATCAAGTTCACTGAAACGTTGATTACGACGGAATACCAAGTCACCAAGGGGCTCGCCTTCATGGCTGAGGCTGTAACTGACCGAGTGATGGCCGCGCTGGCCAAACTCCAGGCGCAGGTCACTGGCCTGATGCTCGTATTTCAAGGCATCCAGCGGCACCAGGCGCTGAACTTCGCGAAAGAAAAGTCCGAGTATCCGTTGGGGCTCAAGACTGGTTTGCAGCTGCTGGCCCAGTTGCTGACGCAATTGCGCAAGGCTGACGGGCCGCTCCAGAAGGGGTGGCTGCTGACCAAGTCCCAGGCGTTGCAATTTCGCGCTATCGAAGTCAATTGCGTTGGTCTGGGGAGGTGATTTCATATGGCGTGAGCCCCTAAAGCAGTAAGACTGTCTTACAGGCTGGGTGAGAGCGGCTTTGGGCTGCGCGTCGTACTGGTCCATCAGTCCCGTAGGACATTTGGCGCAAGTTTAGTCTGCTTTGCCGAAGATTAGTAACCTATCGACTCAGACATCCCCCCGACTGCTTTCACACTGCGTGTTTGAGCAACGTTAGATCGAAAGTCGTGCCATTCGGTTCATTCAGATAAAAGGCTATTAAATTCAGCAGGTTGAACTTTGCAGGGAAGACGGCTGGCAAAGTGGGTGGCGGTTGTTTGACAGCTGAGGGAGTGTTTACGACGGGCTTTAAGTGCCGCGACGGGAAGTCGGCGCGGCACGTAAAAGCGACGTGTGGTTATTACTGCGCGTTAAAAGCCTGACCATTGATGCCGGTACTGTCCGGGCCCATCAAGTAGAGATAGACCGGCATGATCTCCTCCGGGGTCGGATTGTTCAGCGGGTTTTCCCCCGGATAGGCCTGGGCTCGCATGCTGGTGCGCGTGGCGCCCGGGTTGATGCTGTTGGAGCGAACGGGGGCCACGGTGTCTACTTCGTCCGCCAGGGTTTGCATCAAGCCTTCGGTGGCAAACTTGGACACGCCATAAGCGCCCCAATAGGCGCGCCCCTTACGGCCGACGCTGCTGGAGGTGAACACCACCGAGGCGTCCTGCGACAGCTTGAGCAGTGGCAGCAGGGTGCTGGTGAGCATGAACATGGCGTTGACGTTGACTTGCATGACCCGCATGAAGTTTTCGCCGGACAGCTGTTCGAGCGGCGTGCGCGGACCAATGATCGATGCGTTGTGCAGCAAGCCGTCGAGATGGCCGAATTCGGTCTCGATCATCGCCGCCAGTTCATCGTACTGGTGGGGCAGGGCGGTTTCCAGGTTGAACGGGATCACCGCTGGCTGTGGGTGCCCGGCCGCTTCGATTTCGTCATAAACCTGCGTCAGGTTCGCTTCGGTCTTGCCCAGCAACAATACGGTGGCGCCATGGGCTGCGTAGGTTTTCGCAGCGGCCGCGCCGATGCCACGGCCTGCACCGGTAATCAGAATGACCCGGTCCTTGAGCAATTCGGGGCGGGCGGAATAATCAAACATAAGAAACCTCTACGAGAGTTAGATCGTTCCCACGCTCCGCGTGGGAATGCAGCCAGTGACGCTCTGCGTCGTCGCTCAGCAGCCACACAGCGCGCTATCGAGCACCTTGCGCAACTCCAGCGGATGATCGACCACTACATCCGCACCCCAATGCCGCGGGTTATCGTCCGGATGAATGTAGCCATAGGTCACGGCGGCCGTCTTGGTGCCGGCGTCGCGCCCCGACTCGATATCACGCAGGTCATCGCCGACAAACAACACGCTGGCCGGGTCCAGATCGAGCATCTTGCACGCGAGAATCAGCGGCTCCGGGTCGGGCTTGCTGTTCTTCACGTGATCCGGGCAGATCAGCAGCGCGGAACGCTCGGCCAGCCCCAGCTGTTGCATGATCGGCTCGGCGAAACGCAGCGGCTTGTTAGTGACCACGCCCCAGATCAGGTTGCTCTTCTCGATGTCGGCCAGTAATTCGCCCATTCCGTCGAAGAGCTTGCTGTGAACCGCACAACCGGCGAGATAGCGCTCCAGGAATTCCAGTCGCAGCTCTTCAAAGCCTGGTGATTCCGGGTCCATCGAAAAGGTCACGGCGACCATCGCCTTGGCGCCACCGGATATCTCGTCACGAATGTGCTTGTCATTCATGGGGGGCAAGCCACGGTCGGCGCGCATTGCCTGGCAGATGGCAATAAAGTCCGGCGCGGTGTCGAGCAGCGTGCCGTCCATGTCAAAAAGGACTGCTCTGATACGCATCGGCTTACTCCTCGCGCAGGGTCTGGATCATGTAGTTGACGTCCACGTCGGCCGCCAGTTTGTAGTGTTTGGTCAGCGGGTTGTAGGTCAGGCCGATGATGTCTTTGACGGTCAGGCCGGCCATTCGACTCCAGGCGCCGAGCTCGGAAGGGCGGATGAACTTCTTGAAATCATGGGTGCCGCGCGGCAGCAGTTTCATGATGTATTCCGCGCCGACGATAGCGAACATATACGCCTTCGGGTTGCGGTTGATGGTGGAGAAGAACACTTGGCCGCCGGGCTTGACCATGCGGAAGCAGGCGCGGATGACCGAAGAAGGATCGGGCACGTGCTCGAGCATTTCCAGGCACGTGACGACGTCGAACTGCTCGGGCATTTCTTCGGCGAGGCCTTCGGCGGTGATCTGGCGGTATTCGACGTTCACGCCCGATTCCAGCTGATGCAGCTGGGCGACCGCGAGCGGTGCTTCGCCCATGTCGATACCCATGACGGTGGCACCGCGCTGGGCCATGGCCTCGCTCAGGATGCCGCCGCCGCAACCGACGTCCAGCACCTTCTTGCCGGCCAGGTTGACCCGCTCGTCAATCCAGTTGACCCGCAGCGGGTTGATGTCGTGAAGCGGCTTGAACTCGCTTTCACGGTCCCACCAGCGATGGGCCAGGGCTTCGAATTTGGCGATTTCGGCGTAGTCGACGTTGCTCATGATTCAGTCCTCTAAAACTTGAAAAATCCTGTTGCCCCGGTTTTCGGTCCGGGGATCTTACGATTCGGTACGGCCACTGATGCGCTGGCCCCAGGCTTTGGCGGTGGCACAAAGCTGTTCTTCATCCAGGCGGGTCAGGCGTCGGTCATCGAGCAGTTGCTTGCCAGCGACCCACAGGTGTTTCACGCAATCGCGGCCGGTGGCGTAGATCAGTTGCGAAACCGGGTCGTAGACCGGTTGTTGCGCCAGGCCTGACAGGTCGAAGGCAACGATATCTGCCGCTTTGCCGACTTCCAGTGAGCCGGTTTCAGACTCGATGCCCAGCGCGCGAGCGCCATTGAGCGTGGCCATGCGCAAGGCACGATGAGCATCCAGCGCAGTGGCGGAGCCGGCAACGGCCTTGGCCAGCAAGGCAGCGGTGCGGGTTTCGCCCAGCAGGTCGAGATCGTTGTTGCTGGCGGCGCCATCGGTGCCCACGGCCACATTGACGCCCGCCTGCCACAACCGCTCGACCGGGCAAAAACCACTGGCCAGCTTGAGGTTGGACTCCGGGCAATGAATCACACTGGTGTTGCTTTCTACCAGCATCACCAGGTCTTCATCGCTGATCTGGGTCATGTGAACGGCCTGGAAGCGTGGCCCGAGCAAGCCCAGGCGCCCGAGTCGGGCCAAAGGACGTTCACCACGCTGCTCGAGGGACTGCTGCACTTCGAAAGCCGTCTCATGGACATGCATATGGATCGAGGCGTCCAGCTCTTCGGCAATCACCCGGATTTTTTCCAGATTGTCATCGCCCACGGTGTAGGGGGCATGGGGCCCGAAGGTGACTTTGATGCGCTCGTGATGCTTGAGATCGCCAAACAACTCCACGCCCTGACGAATGGCTTCGTCCGCCGTGCTGGCGCCCGGGATCGGGAAATCGAGAATCGGAATGGCGATTTGCGCGCGTATACCGCTGTTATGCACGCGCTCGCTGGCAACCTTCGGGAAGAAATACATGTCAGAGAAGCAGGTGATGCCACCTTTGATCTGTTCGGCGATGGCCAGGTCCGTGCCGTCACGTACAAACGCTTCATCGACCCATTTGGCTTCTGCGGGCCAAATGTGGTTCTCCAGCCAGGTCATCAGCGGCAGATCATCGGCCAGGCCACGAAACAGCGTCATGGCGGCGTGGCCGTGGGCATTGATCAGGCCGGGGCTGAGTAGCACGTCTGGCAACTCGCGTACTTCAGTTGCGTTAAGCTTCAGCGCAGCCGAGCGTGGGCCGATAAACACGATGCGTCCGTCACGGATGCCCAGGCCATGCTCTTTGAGGACAACGCCAGCGGGTTCGACGGGTACCAGCCAGGTCGGCAGCAATAACAGGTCGAGCGCAGCGGCTGTGTTCGGCATCGAAGATCGGTTCCAGTGCTTTTGTAAAGGATGGCGAAGTATACCCGAGCGTCTTCGCGGGGGGATCGCTATAATCGGCGGCTTTTGTGCTTGAGTGCGGGGTGTGGGATGCGCGATCGACTGTTGGCTGCGGAGAAAGTGAAGGCCATCGATTGGCGTGATGGTGCCCTGTACCTGCTGGATCAGCGTATTTTGCCCTTCGAAGAGACCTGGATTGCCTACACCAGCGCAGCCGGTGTGGCCGAGGCCATTCGTTCGATGGTGGTGCGCGGTGCGCCGGCGATCGGTATCAGTGCGGCCTATGCCATGGTGCTTTCCGCCCGCGCCCGAATTGCCGAGGGCGGTGACTGGCAGGCCTCGTGGGAAGAGGATTACGCGTTGCTGGCCGATTCCCGTCCAACGGCGGTGAATCTGTTCTGGGCCTTGAGTCGCATGCGTGACCGCCTGGATCGCCTCAAGGAAGATGCTGATCCGCTGGCGGCACTGGAGGCGGAGGCTATCGCCATTCACGAAAGTGATCGCGAAGCTAACCTGACCATGGCCCAACTGGGTGTGGACCTGATCCGCAAACATCAGGGCAATGCCCAGGCAATCCTGACCCATTGCAATACCGGCGCACTGGCCACCGGCGGCTTCGGCACTGCTCTGGGTGTCATTCGCGGCGCTTTTATTGAAGGCATGGTCGAGCGCGTTTACGCCGATGAAACCCGTCCGTGGCTGCAAGGTTCGCGTCTGACGGCGTGGGAGCTGGCCAACGAGGGGATTCCCGTGACCCTGAATGCCGATTCAGCCGCCGCGCACATCATGAAAACCAAAGGCGTGACCTGGGTGATCGTCGGCGCCGACCGGATCACCGCCAATGGCGATGTCGCGAACAAGATCGGCACCTATCAGTTGGCGGTCACCGCCATGCACCACGGCGTGCGCTTCATGGTGGTGGCGCCGAGCTCGACCATCGACATGAACCTGGCCAGTGGTGATGAAATTCCTATCGAGGAACGTGACGGTCGCGAGTTGCTGGAAGTCGGCGGCAAGCGGGTCGGGGCGGACGTCGATGCGTTCAATCCGGTGTTCGACGTCACCCCGGCGGACCTGATTGATGCGATCGTTACTGAAAAAGGCATCGTCGAGCGTCCGGATACCGCGAAGATGGCGCAGTTGATGTGCCGCAAGCGCCTGCATTGACGCTTTGTGTTGTCGGATAAATTGCTGTCGCGAGCAAGCTTTGCTCCCACAGGTTTCACGTTCCTGTAGGAGCAAGGCTTGCCCGCGATGAACGATTACTCGGTCTACCCCCGCATTTCGCCTGCAAATCCGGACTTGGGATAGCTCTGAGCCTCTCTCGTCTCCTTCAAGCCTGTCATCGGTCAACTAACTATGCTCCATGCGCATCTGGGGGATAGGTGCGTGGCGGCTCTTGTGATAACATCCGGCGTTTTCCGAGGCTGCCCCACGGGGTTGTCTTTACTGCGCAAATCCAGGGTTCAACTTGTTGATTTGTCGTAAGTCGGTGTATGGCACTCAGCCTGCAGCGGCGAGCTTCGTTCGTCCCATATGGATGTGACGAAGTTTCACCAGAAAAAGGAATCGAGCTTCTCATGGGCGAACTGGCCAAAGAAATCCTCCCGGTCAATATCGAAGACGAGCTGAAGCAGTCCTACCTCGACTACGCAATGAGCGTAATTGTCGGGCGGGCCTTGCCGGATGCGCGCGATGGCTTGAAGCCCGTGCACCGGCGTGTGCTGTTCGCGATGAGCGAGCTGGGCAACGACTTCAACAAGCCGTACAAGAAATCTGCCCGTGTTGTCGGCGACGTTATCGGTAAGTATCACCCGCACGGTGATACCGCGGTATACGACACGATCG
The DNA here is from genome assembly GCF_002000165.1 of Pseudomonas sp. C9. NCBI lineage: Bacteria > Pseudomonadati > Pseudomonadota > Gammaproteobacteria > Pseudomonadales > Pseudomonadaceae > Pseudomonas > Pseudomonas sp. C9. The sequence goes on from NZ_MPAK01000001.1 coordinate 4,309,975, forward strand.
TCCGGATGGCGCAGCCATTCTCGCTGCGCTACCTGCTGGTAGACGGTCAAGGCAACTTCGGTTCGGTGGACGGCGACAATGCCGCGGCCATGCGATACACCGAAGTGCGCATGACCAAGCTGGCGCACGAGCTGCTGGCTGACCTGCACAAGGAAACCGTGGACTGGGTGCCGAACTACGACGGCACCGAAATGATCCCGGCGGTCATGCCGACCCGTATTCCCAACCTGCTCGTCAACGGCTCCAGCGGTATCGCCGTGGGCATGGCGACCAACATTCCGCCGCACAACCTCGGTGAAGTCATCGACGGTTGCCTGGCACTCATCGACAACCCCGAGTTGACCATTGATGAGCTGATGCAATACATCCCTGGTCCGGACTTCCCGACGGCCGCGATCATCAACGGTCGCGCCGGCATCATCGAAGCCTATCGCACCGGCCGTGGCCGCATTTATATGCGCGCCCGCTCGACGATCGAAGACATCGACAAGGTCGGTGGCCGCCAGCAGATCGTCATCACCGAACTCCCTTACCAGCTCAACAAGGCGCGTCTGATCGAGAAGATCGCCGAGCTGGTGAAAGAGAAGAAACTTGAAGGCATCACCGAACTGCGCGACGAGTCCGACAAGGACGGTATGCGCGTCGTGATCGAGTTGCGCCGTGGCGAAGTGCCTGAGGTGATCCTCAACAATCTCTACGCCCAGACTCAGTTGCAAGCGGTTTTCGGTATCAACATTGTTGCGCTGATCGACGGCCGTCCGCGGATCCTGAACCTCAAGGACCTGCTGGAAGCCTTCGTTCGTCACCGTCGCGAAGTCGTTACCCGCCGTACCGTGTTCGAACTGCGTAAAGCCCGCGAACGTGGTCACATTCTGGAAGGTCAAGCGGTTGCCCTGTCGAACATCGACCCGGTCATCGCCCTGATCAAGGCCTCGCCAACGCCGTCGGAAGCCAAGGAAGCGCTGATCAGCACTGCCTGGGAATCCTCCGCCGTAGTGGCGATGGTCGAGCGTGCCGGTGCCGACTCTTGCCGTCCAGAGACCCTGGACCCGCAATACGGTCTGCGCGAAGGCAAGTACTTCCTGTCGCCAGAGCAGGCGCAAGCCATTCTGGAACTGCGTCTGCACCGCCTGACCGGTCTGGAACACGAAAAGCTGCTGGCCGAGTATCAAGAGATCCTCAACCAGATCGGCGAGCTGATCCGCATCCTCAGCAGCGCCACGCGCCTGATGGAAGTGATCCGCGAAGAGCTGGAAGTGATTCGCGCCGAATACGGCGATGTGCGCCGCACCGAGATTCTCGATGCCCGTCTCGACCTGACCCTGGGTGACATGATCCCGGAAGAAGAGCGCGTCGTGACCATTTCCCACGGTGGCTATGCCAAGACCCAGCCTTTGGCTGCGTACCAGGCTCAGCGTCGTGGCGGTAAAGGCAAGTCGGCGACTGGCGTCAAGGATGAGGACTACATCGCTCACCTGCTGGTCGCCAACAGCCACACCACGCTGCTGCTGTTCTCCAGCAAGGGCAAGGTGTACTGGCTGAAAACCTATGAAATTCCGGAAGCGTCCCGCGCTGCCCGTGGTCGTCCGCTGGTCAACCTGCTGCCGCTGGACAGTGATGAATACATCACCACCATGCTGCCGGTCGAGGAGTACACAGAAGGTCATTTCATCTTCATGGCCACTGCCAAAGGCACCGTGAAGAAGACCCCGCTGGAATCCTTCAGCCGTCAACGCAGCGTAGGTCTGATCGCGCTGGAGCTGGACGAAGGTGACGTGCTGATCTCTGCCGCGATTACCGATGGCGAGCGCGAAGTCATGCTGTTCTCCGACGGTGGCAAGGTCACTCGCTTCAAGGAAACCGACGTTCGCGCCATGGGCCGTACCGCTCGCGGTGTTCGCGGCATGCGCCTGCCGGAAGGTCAGAAGCTGATTTCCATGCTGATCCCGGAAGAAGGCAGCCAGATCCTCACCGCTTCGGCGCGTGGTTTCGGCAAGCGTACGGCGATCACCGAGTTCCCTGAGTACAAGCGTGGCGGCCAGGGCGTTATCGCCATGGTCAGCAACGACCGTAACGGTCGTCTGGTCGGTGCAGTCCAGGTGCTCGACGGCGAGGAAATCATGTTGATTTCCGACCAGGGTACCTTGGTTCGTACCCGTGTCGACGAAGTCTCCAGCCTGGGTCGAAACACCCAGGGCGTGACCCTCATCAAGCTGGCCAGCGATGAAACGCTGGTCGGTCTGGAGCGGGTTCAGGAGCCGTCGGAAGTCGAAGGTGAAGAACTGGAAGGTGAAGAGGGTGTTGAGCTGGAAGGAACCGTAATCGGTGCCGAACCGGACGATGCTGTCGACAACCTGCAGGCGGACGCCGCAGACGAAGAAGAGCCGCAAGACTAACCAAAATCGTAGCAGGGCAGAGTGTTTGCTCTGTCCGCTACCGTGATTGCATAGCGAGAGTGGATGTGAGCAAACGAGCCTATAACTTCTGCGCAGGTCCTGCTGCGCTTCCTGAAGCTGTCCTGTTGCGTGCCCAGTCCGAGTTGCTCGACTGGCATGGTAAAGGTCTGTCGGTCATGGAAATGAGCCATCGCAGCGATGAGTTCGTGTCCATTGCCACCAAGGCCGAGCAGGATCTGCGTGATCTGCTGAATATCCCCTCGAACTATAAAGTGCTGTTTCTGCAAGGTGGCGCCAGCCAGCAATTTGCTCAGATTCCTCTGAACCTGTTGCCGGAAAACGGCTCTGCCGACTATATCGACACCGGTATCTGGTCGCAGAAAGCTATCGAAGAGGCTTCGCGCTTCGGCCACGTCAACGTTGCCGCTACCGCCAAGCCTTACGACTATTTCGCCATTCCTGGCCAGAACGAATGGAAGCTGTCGAAAGACGCGGCCTACGTTCACTACGCACCAAACGAAACCATCGGTGGCCTGGAATTCCAGTGGATCCCGGAAACCGGCGACGTTCCGCTGGTCGCCGACATGTCTTCGGACATTCTTTCGCGTCCGGTCGATGTTTCGCGTTTCGGCATGATCTACGCTGGCGCCCAGAAAAACATCGGTCCGAGCGGTATCGTGGTGAACATCGTTCGCGAGGACCTGTTGGGTCACGCCCGTTCCATTTGCCCGACCATGCTCAACTACAAGGTCGCCGCCGATAACGGCTCGATGTACAACACGCCTCCAACCCTGGCCTGGTACTTGTCTGGTCTGGTGTTCGAGTGGCTCAAGGAGCAAGGTGGTGTTGAAGCCATCGGCAAGCTCAACGAAGTGAAGCAGCGCACGCTGTACAACTTCATCGATGCCAGCGGCTTGTACAGCAACCCGATCAACACGCCTGACCGCTCGTGGATGAACGTGCCGTTCCGTCTGGCGGACGACCGTCTCGACAAGCCGTTCCTGGCTGGTGCCGACGAGCGTGGCTTGTTGAACCTCAAGGGCCACCGCTCCGTGGGTGGCATGCGCGCCTCCATCTATAACGCCGTCGATATCGTTGCGGTCAACGCATTGGTTTCGTACATGGCAGAGTTCGAGAAGGAACACGGCTGATGTCTGAGCAAGAACTCAAGGCACTGCGCCTGCGCATTGATGCCCTGGACGAAAAAGTCCTTGAGCTGATCAGTGAGCGCGCACGTTGCGCCCAGGAAGTTGCGCGAGTAAAGATGGCCTCGCTGGCCGAAGGCGAAGTGCCGGTGTTCTATCGTCCTGAGCGTGAAGCCCAGGTGCTCAAGCGCGTAATGGAGCGCAATCAGGGGCCGTTGGGCAACGAAGAGATGGCGCGGTTGTTCCGTGAAATCATGTCCTCGTGCCTGGCGCTCGAGCAGCCGCTGAAAGTGGCTTACCTCGGCCCTGAAGGCACGTTCACTCAAGCGGCGGCCATGAAGCACTTCGGCCACGCCGTGATCAGCAAGCCCATGGCGGCGATCGACGAAGTGTTCCGCGAAGTGGCGGCCGGTGCGGTGAATTTTGGCGTGGTGCCGGTGGAAAACTCCACCGAAGGTGCGGTCAACCACACCCTCGATAGTTTCCTGGAACACGACATGGTCATCTGTGGCGAAGTCGAGTTGCGGATTCACCACCACCTGTTGGTCGGTGAAAACACCAAGACTGACAGCATCAGCCGCATCTACTCCCATGCCCAGTCCCTGGCCCAGTGCCGCAAGTGGCTGGACGCGCACTACCCGAATGTCGAGCGCGTGGCGGTGTCCAGCAACGCCGAAGCGGCCAAGCGAGTAAAAGGTGAGTGGAACTCGGCGGCGATTGCCGGCGACATGGCTGCCGGCCTGTACGGGCTGACCCGCCTGGCCGAGAAAATCGAGGATCGCCCGGATAACTCCACGCGATTCCTGATGATCGGTAGCCAGGAAGTGCCGCCGACCGGCGACGACAAGACTTCGATCATCGTCTCCATGAGCAACAAACCCGGTGCGCTTCACGAGTTGCTGGTGCCGTTCCACGACAACGGAATCGACCTGACGCGAATCGAAACGCGTCCATCGCGCAGCGGTAAATGGACCTACGTGTTCTTCATCGACTTCGTCGGCCACCACCGTGATCCATTGGTCAAAGGTGTGCTGGAAAAGATCAGTCAGGAAGCAGTGGCACTCAAAGTGCTGGGTTCCTACCCGAAAGCAGTTCTCTAAGGGGTAGCAAATGAGTGGTGACTTCCTCGCTCTGGCACAGCCGGGCGTGCAACAACTTTCGCCTTACGTTCCGGGCAAGCCTGTGGATGAGCTGGCACGCGAGCTGGACCTTGATCCGGCGAGCATCGTCAAGCTGGCCAGCAACGAAAACCCGTTGGGCGCTAGCCCCAAGGCGCTGGCCGCGATTCGTGATGCACTGGCCGAGCTGACCCGCTATCCGGACGGCAACGGCTTTGCACTTAAGTCCCTGTTGGCCGGGCAGTGCCGTGTCGAACTGAACCAGGTGACGCTGGGCAATGGCTCCAATGACATTCTTGAGTTGGTCGCGCGTGCCTATCTGGCGCCGGGCCTCAACGCCGTGTTCAGCGAACACGCGTTCGCGGTTTATCCGATCGCGACTCAGGCTGTCGGCGCGCGGGCCAAGGTGGTTCCGGCCAAGGATTGGGGGCATGACCTGCCTGCAATGCTGGCGGCCATCGATGCCAATACTCGTGTGGTGTTCATCGCCAACCCGAACAACCCGACCGGGACCTGGTTCGATACCGAGGCGCTGGACGAGTTCCTGCAAGACGTGCCGGAGCACGTGCTGGTGGTGCTGGATGAGGCTTACATCGAGTACGCCGAAGGCAGTGATCTGCCGGATGGCCTGGATTTCCTCGCGGCTTACCCGAACCTGCTGGTTTCGCGCACGTTCTCCAAGGCCTATGGCCTGGCATCGCTGCGCGTTGGTTATGGCTTGTCCACTGCCGTCGTCGCTGATGTGCTGAACCGTGTCCGCCAGCCGTTCAACGTCAACAGCATGGCCCTGGCCGCGGCGTGTGCTGCGTTGCAGGATGTCGAGTACCTGGCTGAAAGCCGTCGCCTGAACGAATCCGGTATGCGGCAACTGCAAGCGGGTTTTCGTGAACTGGGGTTGAGCTGGATTCCATCCAAGGGCAACTTCATCTGTGTCGATCTGGGTCAAGTGGCCGCGCCGGTGTTCCAGGGTTTGCTGCGTGAAGGTGTGATCGTGCGTCCTGTGGCCAATTACGGTATGCCGAACCATCTGCGCATCACCATCGGTTTGCCGGCTGAAAACAGTCGCTTCCTTGAGGCGCTGACCAAGGTTCTGGCTCGTGGTTGATGTCACTGCACTGCAATCTGCTGCACCTATGATCGGTCGCCTGGTGGTGGTCGGTCTGGGATTGATCGGTGGTTCGTTCGCCAAGGGTTTGCGTGAAAGTGGCCTGTGCCGCGAAGTGGTGGGGGTCGATCTCGACCCGCAGTCGCGCAAACTGGCGGTCGAGTTGGGCGTGGTGGATCGCTGCGAAGAAGACCTGGCTGTTGCGTGCCAGGGCGCTGACGTGATTCAGTTGGCCGTGCCGATCCTTGCCATGGAAAAAATGCTGGCGCGCCTGGCTGCAATGGATCTGGGTTCTGCGATTCTGACTGACGTCGGTAGTGCCAAAGGCAATGTGGTGCGTGCGGCAACTGAAGCTTTTGGCGGCATGCCGTCGCGTTTCGTGCCGGGGCATCCGATTGCCGGTTCCGAGCAGAGCGGGGTGGAAGCCTCCAATGCCGAGCTGTTCCGTCGTCATAAAGTGATTCTGACGCCGCTGGATCAAACCGATCCGGCCGCGCTGGCAGTGGTCGACCGTTTGTGGCGCGAATTGGGCGCCGATGTCGAACACATGCAGGTCGAACGCCACGATGAAGTGTTGGCGGCGACCAGTCATTTGCCACACCTGTTGGCGTTCGGTTTGGTCGATTCGTTGGCCAAGCGCAATGAAAACCTTGAGATCTTCCGTTACGCTGCCGGCGGTTTCCGCGATTTCACAAGAATCGCGGGAAGCGACCCGGTCATGTGGCACGACATCTTCCTCGCCAACCGCGAAGCTGTCCTGCGCACACTCGATACATTTCGCAGCGACCTCGACGCCTTGCGCGACGCGGTCGATGCAGGGGATGGGCACCAATTGTTGGGCGTGTTCACGCGCGCCCGGGTTGCCCGCGAGCATTTCAGTAAAATCCTGGCCCGCCGGGCCTATGTGGACGCTATGAATTCCAACGATCTGATTTTCCTGGCTCAACCTGGTGGCCGCTTGTCCGGTCGGATTCGCGTACCAGGTGACAAATCGATTTCCCACCGTTCGATCATGCTCGGCTCCCTGGCTGAAGGCGTCACCGAAGTCGAAGGCTTCCTTGAGGGCGAAGACGCTCTGGCGACCCTGCAGGCCTTCCGTGACATGGGCGTTGTGATCGAAGGTCCGCACCATGGTCGCGTGACCATTCACGGCGTTGGCCTGCATGGCCTGAAACCTGCGCCAGGCCCGATCTATCTGGGTAACTCCGGTACGTCGATGCGCCTGCTGTCCGGCCTGTTGGCTGCGCAGAACTTCGACAGCACGCTCACGGGCGATGCTTCGCTGTCCAAGCGCCCAATGAACCGCGTGGCCAACCCGCTGCGTGAAATGGGGGCGGTGATCGAGACCGCTGCTGAAGGTCGTCCACCAATGATCATCCGTGGCGGCAATAAGCTCAAAGGCCTGACCTACACCATGCCTATGGCCAGCGCTCAGGTGAAATCCTGCCTGTTGCTGGCCGGTTTGTATGCCGACGGCAAGACCACCGTTACCGAGCCGGCGCCGACTCGTGACCACACCGAGCGCATGCTGCGCGGCTTTGGCTACCCGGTCACCGTCAATGGCGCGACCGCATCGGTTGAATCCGGTCACAAACTCACTGCAACCCACATTGAAGTGCCGGGCGATATCTCTTCCTCCGCATTCTTCCTCGTGGCGGCGTCGATCGCTGAAGGTTCGGAGCTGGTACTTGAGCACGTTGGAATCAATCCGACGCGTACTGGCGTAATCGATATCCTGCGTCTGATGGGCGCCGATATCACGCTGGAAAACCAGCGTGAAGTCGGCGGCGAGCCCGTTGCAGATTTGCGCGTTCGTGCAGCTAAACTGAAAGGTATCGAGATTCCCGAGGCGCTGGTTCCACTGGCTATCGACGAATTCCCGGTGCTGTTCGTGGCTGCAGCCTGTGCCGAAGGGCGCACGGTACTGCGAGGCGCTGAAGAGCTGCGGGTCAAAGAGTCGGACCGGATTCAGGTCATGGCTGATGGCTTGCTGGCGCTGGGCGTCAAATGCGAACCGACCCCGGATGGCATCATCATCGACGGCGGCCAGATCGGCGGCGGTGTGGTGCATGGTCATGGTGACCACCGGATCGCCATGGCATTCAGCGTTGCATCGCTGCGCGCGACTGCGCCGATCCGCATTCATGACTGCGCCAACGTTGCGACGTCGTTCCCGAACTTCCTCGCGTTGTGCGCACAGGTCGGTATCCGGGTTGCTGAAGAGGCTCAGTCGTGATCAACAAGTCGCCAGTCATTACCATCGATGGTCCGAGCGGTTCCGGTAAAGGCACCATCGCCGGGATATTGGCAAAGCGTCTGGGCTGGAATCTGCTGGATTCGGGCGCGTTGTACCGATTGCTGGCGTTCGCCGCGCACAATCATGGTGTTGATCTGACCAATGAAGAGTTGCTGAAAGCGCTCGCCGCTCATCTGGACGTGCAATTCATCGCTGCGACCGACGGTCAGTTGCAGCGAATCATTCTGGAAGGCGATGAAGTCAGTGATGTGATTCGCACTGAAAGTGTCGGCGCCGGAGCATCCCAGGTTGCGGCGCTGCCCGCTGTACGCGAGGCGCTGCTGCAGCGCCAGCGTGCTTTCCAGGAAATGCCGGGCCTGGTCGCTGATGGTCGCGACATGGGCACGGTGGTTTTTCCGGACGCGCCCTTGAAGATTTTCCTCACCGCCAGTGCCGAGGAGCGTGCGCGCCGTCGATACTTGCAGTTGAAGGGCAAAGTCGATGGTGTTAGTCTGTCGAGTCTGCTAGATGAGATACGTGTTCGCGATGAGCGTGACACCCAGCGAGCGGTAGCCCCGCTCAAACCGGCGGCTGACGCCATACAGCTGGATTCCACGGAATTATCCATCGATCAGGTGCTGGAACGCATCATGAGCGAGATCGCCATTCGCGATATCGCCGGGTGACCAAGAAGGCCGCAGGGGACCAGTCATAGTCCTGTGGTGGCTTCTTTTAAATGAAACTAACCCATACCGTCTGGGGTGTGGAGATGGGCGTAGTCTTCGCCCTCATCAACAGGAATTAAAATGAGCGAAAGCTTTGCGGAACTCTTTGAAGAAAGCCTAAAAACCCTGAACCTTCAGGCAGGCTCCATCATCACCGGTGTTATCGTTGATATCGATTACCAAGCTCGCTGGGTAACCGTTCACGCTGGCCTGAAGTCTGAAGCACTCATCCCGCTTGAGCAGTTCTACAACGACGCTGGCGAACTGAACATCAACGTCGGTGACGAAGTTCACGTTGCTCTGGACTCGGTTGAAGACGGCTTTGGTGAAACCAAGCTGTCCCGTGAAAAAGCCAAGCGCGCTGAATGCTGGATTGTTCTGGAAGCAGCCTTCGCAGCCGAAGAAGTGGTCAAGGGCGTTATCAACGGTAAGGTTAAAGGCGGCTTCACTGTCGACGTTAACGGCATCCGTGCGTTCCTGCCAGGTTCTCTGGTTGACGTCCGTCCTGTGCGCGATACTACGCACCTGGAAGGCAAAGAGCTGGAATTCAAGGTCATCAAACTCGACCAGAAACGCAACAACGTTGTCGTTTCCCGTCGCAGCGTCCTCGAAGCCGAGAACTCCGCCGAGCGTGAAGCTCTGCTGGAATCCCTGCAGGAAGGTCAGCAAGTCAAAGGTATCGTCAAAAACCTCACCGATTACGGCGCATTCGTCGATCTGGGTGGCGTGGATGGCCTGCTGCACATTACCGACATGGCTTGGAAGCGTATCAAGCATCCTTCCGAAATCGTCAACGTTGGCGACGAGATCGATGTCAAGGTTCTGAAGTACGATCGCGAACGCAATCGTGTTTCCCTGGGCCTCAAGCAACTGGGCGAAGATCCATGGGTTGCTATCAAAGCCCGTTACCCAGAAAGCACTCGCGTTACCGCTCGTGTAACCAACCTGACCGACTACGGCTGCTTCGCTGAGCTGGAAGAAGGCGTTGAAGGTCTGGTACACGTTTCCGAAATGGACTGGACCAACAAAAACATCCACCCTTCGAAAGTCGTACAAGTCGGCGACGAAGTGGAAGTTATGGTTCTGGACATCGACGAAGAGCGTCGTCGTATCTCCCTGGGCATCAAGCAGTGCAAATCTAACCCATGGGAAGATTTCTCTGGCCAGTTCAACAAGGGCGATAAAATCTCCGGCACCATCAAGTCGATCACCGATTTCGGTATCTTCATTGGTCTGGACGGCGGCATCGACGGTCTGGTTCACCTGTCCGACATCTCCTGGAACGAAGTGGGCGAAGAAGCCGTTCGCCGCTTCAAGAAGGGCGACGAGCTGGACACCGTTATCCTGTCGGTTGACCCAGAGCGCGAGCGTATCTCCCTGGGTATCAAGCAACTGGAAAGCGATCCGTTCTCCGAGTACGTTCAAGAGAACGACAAAGGCGCAATCGTTAAAGGCATCGTGAAAGAAGTTGACGCTAAAGGCGCCATCATCACTCTGGCCGACGATATCGAAGCGACTCTGAAAGCCTCCGAAATCAGCCGTGACCGCGTTGAAGACGCGCGTAACGTTCTGAAAGAAGGCGAAGAAGTAGAAGCCAAGATCATCAGCGTTGACCGTAAGAGCCGCGTAATCCAGCTGTCGATCAAGTCGAAAGACGTTGAAGACGAGAAAGAAGCAATCCAGAGCTTGAAAGACAAGCCTGCTGCTGACGTCGCTGCTGGTCCTACCACTCTGGGCGACCTGTTGCGTGCACAAATGGAAAAGCAGAACTAAGTTCTGTCAGACCATAGAAAAAGGGCGACTTCGGTCGCCCTTTTTTGTGCCTGCGATTTGGTGGGATTGCCGATGCATTTTGGGGGGGGGCAGTGATGTGATTGCTTGTGAAACCAACATCCCCTATAAACGGTCTTTTTGTATAGTCGGATCAAACGTTTGTTTGCAGCTAACCTTTAGCTTGAAGTGAACGACAGCCGGGCAGGGCGTCCGGCATAAGGAAGTGAATGAACAAGCTCATTGTCGCTATAGCAGTACTGACATTGGCGGGTTGTACTACTAATGCCAAGACTCACGTCGTGCGCGGGGTGAGTGGTATCGAGATTGATTGTTCCGGACTGGGGTCTGGGTGGGAGAAGTGTCGCAAGCGAGCAGACAAGGAGTGCAAAAAGCAGGGTTACAAGGTCCTGGCCCGATCTGATGATGTCAAGGATGATGAATTCCCCTTTGGTTTCAACCCGGCGGGATACCTCACGCGGACCATGCTTGTAATTTGTCGGTGAGGTTGAGTGTCTTGAGATCGCTTGAATTTGGGTGAGTTGTTTTGATAACGATTTGTCAAATCCTGGGCTGTTCAAATTCTTCCGGGCGTGCTAAAACCTCTGAAGCGATTTTCCTAGCTGCTTGAAAAAGAAGGGAAAAATATGACGAAGTCGGAGTTGATCGAACGAATTGTCACCCATCAAGGGCTGCTCTCATCCAAGGATGTGGAGTTGGCCATCAAGACCATGCTTGAGCAAATGTCCCAATGTCTGGCCACTGGCGATCGTATCGAGATCCGTGGTTTTGGCAGCTTCTCCCTGCACTACCGCGCACCGCGCGTAGGTCGCAATCCGAAAACCGGTCAGTCCGTCAGCCTCGACGGCAAGTTCGTTCCACATTTCAAGCCAGGTAAAGAACTGCGTGATCGTGTGAACGAGGATGAGGAGGAGGGGCTTTGACGGCTGCCATCTTTCAAGGAGCCATTCATGCGTAATCTCAAGCGTGTATTGCTCGCCTTGTTTGTGTTGTTGCTCGTATTGGTGATTCTGGCGTTTGTTTTAGAGAATCAACAATCGGTTTCCCTGCTATTTCTTGGCTGGGCAGGGCCGCAGCTACCAGTGTCGCTGGTGGTGGTTCTTGCGTTGCTGGTCGGCATGGTTATCGGTCCGATGCTTGGCTGGTTTCTGGGGCGCGCGGCCCGGGCTTCACGCAAGCGCCTGGCCTGACAGTCGAAACTCTGGCGAGTTGCTGAGGTATCGAGAGTGTTATCTCGGCAGCTGTTCGTCACATTCCCAACGATATCATTGACGCGGCCCTTAACGCCGATAGACTCATCCGTGGCCGATGGTTAGGGGGTGTCGGGCATGATCCTGCAACAACTTGGTTGTGGAAACCGTAATAGACAAATCTGCTTGCCATGAACACAACGCGCTCGTTATTCAGAAGCGGTTCGGCGTTCGCGGCTGAAGAGTAATGGAAGTTTTCAGGATGAATGTGGTGGGCAAGAGCAAATGAGTTGTTCAAAAGTCCTGGTGACGGGCGCGAGTGGGTTTGTCGGGTCCGCGGTTGTAACCAAGTTGTTGTCGAGTGAGAAGTTTTCCGCGGTGTGCGGTGTTCGCGGGTCGTCCCAAACGGACTTTCCCTGTGAGCATATCTTTTTTGAGTTGGGCGCCAACATTCCTGTAGATGCATTGGCAGGTGTTACGGCGGTCGTGCATGCAGCTGCGCGTGTGCATGTGATGACTGCGCAGGGGGCGGATGACCTTAGTGCCTTCCGGGCAGCCAATGTCGATGGAACAATCAAATTGGCGGCCATTGCCGCGCAGGCGGGCGTAAAGCGCTTTGTTTTCATCAGTTCAATCAAGGTCAATGGGGAGCATACCCTTCCTGGCCAGCCATTTACTTCGATTGATTTGCCGGCACCAGTCGACGCCTATGGCATCTCCAAGCGTGAGGCTGAGGACGCTCTAATGGAGTTGGGGGCGCGCACCGGAATGGAGATTGTGATAATTCGTCCTCCTCTGGTCTATGGCCCGGGCGTAAAGGCCAATTTCCTCAATATGCTTCGATGGGTCGAACGAGGAGTACCGCTGCCATTTGGTTCGATCAACAATCGACGCAGCATGGTTGCACTGGATAATCTGGTTGATTTGATCGTACGTTGCATTGAGCATCCCGCGGCCCCGGGTAATACCTTTCTCGTCAGTGATGGCGAAGATCTTTCCACGACACAGTTACTTCGACGTGTGGCGCAATCACTTGGCGTGCGCTCTGTACTGATCCCTTTCCCGCAAAAAATACTGTCTCTGGCGTTGGTTTTGATGGGGAAGCAGGCTCTTTCCGTACGCTTGTGTGGTTCGCTTCAGGTCGATGTGCGGCGAACATGTGAGTTGTTGCAGTGGGCGCCGCCTGTCGGTATTGAACAAGCGCTAGCAGGTGTGGCGAAACATTATCTGGATACGAAAACCAAATGATCTTTCTGTTGTTGGTAGGGGTGTTTGTCGCATCCTGGTTGATGACGTTTTATTTGCGACGCTACGCCTTGCGTAACAGTCTCATTGATATTCCCAATGCCCGAAGTTCGCACTCGATCCCTACTCCTAGGGGGGGCGGCGTATCGATAGTTGTTTCGTTCCTTGGAGCATTGTGTGTTTGCGTTTTATCCGGGGTGGTTTCGTGGGGCGCGTTTGCGGGATTGTTTGGGGCTGGTGCTGTCGTGGCCTTGATAGGGTTTGCTGATGATCATGGTCACATTGCGGCTCGATGGCGGTTGCTCGGGCACTTTTCAGCGGCCGCGTGGTTTTTGTTTTGCATTGGGGGGCTCGCCCCTCTGAACCTGTTTGGATTTGTTGTCGACCTGGGTTGGTGGGGAGGTGCGCTGGCTGCAATCTATCTGGTCTGGCTCTTGAACTTGTATAACTTCATGGATGGGATCGACGGTATTGCGGGGGCTGAGGCTATCTGTGTCTGCCTGGGTGGTGCATTTCTATACTGGTTGGGCGGCTTTACAGGTGAGTTGTGGGTGCCTCTTTTGCTCGCCAGCGCTTGTGCGGGTTTTTTGATCTGGAATTTTCCGCCTGCGAAAATTTTCATGGGGGATGCCGGCAGTGGGTTTCTTGGATTGATTCTCGGCGGCCTGGCTTTGCAGGCGGCTTGGGTTGCCCCGCAATTGCTGTGGAGTTGGCTGATTTTTGCGGGTGTTTTCATCGTGGATGCGACCTACACAATGCTGCACCGCTTGATTCGGGGAGAGAAGGTGTATGAGGCGCATCGTAGTCATGCCTATCAATATGCGTCTCGACATCACCTCAGCCACAAGAAAATCACCCTCGCGGTCGTTTTGATCAATGTTCTTTGGTTGGCTCCGCTCGCGATATGGGTTGGGATTGGGTCGCTGGATGGGGGGATCGGTCTGTTGGTCGCCTATTTGCCTCTTGTTGTGTTGGCGGTGAAGTACAACGCAGGCAAAGCCGAGACCTGATTCGAGCGGTGTTTGGCGCGAAGCTGTTTGTATGGGCTTATAGATGGCCACTGTCAAGCGCAGATCTTTGAGTAAGGTGCGCTTGCGACGATGGTGGTCACTTGGTCGCCAAGGCACAGAATCCGCGGATGGACGTACTGTAGCCGCCACTCAATTGCACAAAATTGTATGGTAAACTTCTCTGGTTTTTGCGGAGTGATGGCATAAAGCCAATACTCCGCTGGCAGATGTGATTCTCTTGCGTAGCCAACGCAGCATTGCTATGCGCAAGGGTGATGTGTTCGTTCGGGTGTAATGGGGTGGGTAACCTCCTTCGGGTTACGCCGGTCTATCCCGCAGTTCCTGGGTAGCATGGATGAGCAGTGAGCACTTGCTGGCGATCCTGTTGCAGGTATTCGAACATCGTCATTGTTTTTCAGGCATTGACGGTGAGCGGGGCTGCAAGAATGGATCGCTGCGCAAGAGGGCTCCAGCCCGTGTTGAGTACAGATTCGCGATATGTCCCCCTTTTGTTGCTCCTCTGGATGCAGCGGGTGTAGACGTTCAACTGATGAGTGGCAACCGGATGATGGAATCGGGTTTTTGGTCCGGGAAGTGAGGAGTAGGGCAATGAGAGTTATGGTGTTGGGTGTTTCCGGAATGCTGGGTAACGCAGCCTACCGAGTGTTGTCGGCTAACCCCGATTTGACCGTTTACGGTACTGCTCGGAGCGAGGGTTCCCGGAAATTTTTCTCAGAGGCCTTGGCCGAGAAAATCATTCTTGGCGTGGATGTCGAAAGTCAGGATTCGCTGATCAAGGCTTTCGGGACGATAAGACCTGATGTCGTGATCAACTGTGTGGGACTGGTCAAGCAATTGGCCGATGCAAATGATCCTCTTCAGGCTGTGCCAATCAATACATTGCTGCCTCACCGTCTGGCTGCCTTGTGCAAGGCGACTGGCGCGCGCCTGGTCCATATCAGCACCGATTGCGTTTTCTCGGGTGAGAAGGGTGGGTATCTGGAATCCGATTTCCCTGACGCTTACGACCTGTATGGGCGTTCCAAGCTGTTGGGCGAGGTTGATTATCCTCACGCCATTACATTGCGCACTTCGATTATTGGCCGGGAGCTGTCTGGACATCGCAGCCTCGTCGGTTGGTTCCTTGCGCAGCAAGGGACCGTTCAAGGATTTACCGGCGCTATCTTCTCCGGTTTGCCAACCATGGAGTTGGCACGAGTGATCAACGAGTACGTTTTGCCGCGCCCTGATCTGCATGGTCTGTATCACGTAGCGACCCAGCCTATAAACAAGTACGACTTGCTGAAGCTTGTGGCGAAAACTTATGGAAAAGACACTGAGATTGTCCCTTCGGACAGGTTGACGATCGACCGTTCGTTAAACGCGGACCGCTTCCGGGAGGCAACTGGTTACGTTGCCCCTGAGTGGCCGGTTTTAGTACAAAACATGCATGACTTCAATTAAGCGCAAGGTTTAGATAATGTTCGATAATAAAGTTTTGATGATTACCGGCGGTACAGGCTCTTTCGGTAACGCTGTTCTGAATCGTTTTCTGAAGACAGACGTCAAAGAAATTCGCATCTTCAGCCGTGATGAAAAAAAGCAAGAAGACATGCGGATTGCCTTGAACAATCCAAAGCTGAAATTCTACATCGGCGACGTTCGTGACTACGACAGCATCCGCGATGCGATGAAAGGCGTTGATTACGTCTTTCACGCGGCCGCGCTGAAGCAGGTTCCTTCCTGCGAGTTCTACCCGATGGAAGCGGTACGCACCAACGTCCTGGGTGCGGATAACGTCATGAAAGCGGCAATCGCGAACCACGTTGATCGCGTTATCGTGCTCAGTACCGACAAAGCGGTGTATCCGATCAATGCAATGGGCATCTCCAAGGCAATGATGGAGAAGCTCATGGTGGCCAAGGCCCGCATGCAGTCCGAAGGCGAAACCGTATTTTGCGCGACGCGTTACGGCAACGTCATGGCCTCCCGTGGCTCGGTTATTCCGTTGTTCATCGAGCAGCTGCGCGAAGGCAAGTCGATCACCATTACCGACCCGACCATGACCCGCTTCCTGATGTCGCTGGAAGACTCTGTCGACCTGGTATTGCATGCATTCGAACACGGCCGTCAAGGCGACATCTTCGTTCAGAAGGCCCCGGCATCGACCATCGAGGTGTTGGCTCAGGCGCTGAAGGAATTGTTCGCCAAAGAAAACGACATTCGCGTCATTGGTACTCGTCATGGCGAAAAACTCTACGAGTCGCTGGTTTCACGTGAAGAGTTGGCAAAAGCCGAGGACATGGGTCAGTACTATCGTGTACCTGCCGATAATCGTGACCTCAACTATGCAAAATTTGTCGTTGAAGGCGAGCTGGAAATCACCCAGTTCGAAGACTACACCTCTCACAACACGACTCAACTCGATGTCGAAGGCGTGAAGCAATTGCTCCTGAAACTGTCCTACATCCAGGAGCAACTCAATGCTTAAGGTAATGACCATTGTCGGGACTCGTCCCGAGCTGATCAAAATGTCGCGGGTTATTGCCGAGTTCGATGCTCATACCCAGCACATCCTCGTTCATACCGGACAGAACTTCGACTATGAGTTGAACCAGGTATTCTTCGATGACCTGGATATCCGCAAGCCGGATTACTTCCTCGGAGCAGTAGGCGCCAACGCCGCGCAAACCATCGCGCGCGTAATCGAGAAAGCCGACGAAGTCCTGGAGGCTGAGAAGCCGGACGCTCTGATGCTGTACGGCGATACCAACTCCTGCCTGGCAGTGATTGCAGCCAAGCGTAGAAAAATTCCGGTATTCCACATGGAAGCTGGTAACCGCTGCTTCGACCAGCGTGTTCCGGAAGAACTCAATCGCAAGGTTCTGGATCACCTCAGCGACATTAACCTGGTATTGACCGAGCACGCTCGTCGCTACTTGCTGGATGAAGGGATTCCACCCGATCGTATTATCAAATCGGGCTCTCACATGCAGGAAGTGCTGGAGCATTTCGAACCCAAGATCGTGGGCTCGCAAATCCTCGAAAAACTTGAGCTGAAGTCGAAGAACTTTTTCGTTGTCAGCGCGCACCGTGAAGAAAACGTCGATACGCCGGCCAACCTGCAGGACCTGTTGAATACGCTGCAGGCTCTGGTTGAAACCTATGACATGCCAGTCATTGTTTCTACCCACCCGCGTACACGTCAGCGTCTGGAAGCATTGGGGCTCGACGGTCTGGATTCGAGAATTCAGTTCCTCAAGCCATTCGGTTTCTTTGACTACATCAAGCTGCAGATGGAAGCGTTCTGCATTCTGTCTGACAGCGGCACCATCACCGAAGAGGCTTCGCTGCTGGGCTTGACCGCCGTGACGATTCGTAATGCACACGAGCGTCCAGAGGGTATGGACCAGGGCACACTGATCATGAGCGGCCTGAAGTCGGAGCGGGTTCTGGATGCTGTGCGTATTGTCACCAGCCAGGATCAGGCCGGTGCTATTCGTCGTGTGGTACCAGACTATGAAGGTGGGCTGGTGTCGCAGAAAGTGCTGCGGATTGTTTTGAGTTACGTAGATTTTATCAATCGGACCGTTTGGTCGAAGTAAATCCGAATTTAGCGCAAGCAAAAAAAATAGCGAGAGAAAAAATGAGCACGAATACTCAGACGTTGGACGCAATTTACAATGCAGGTGAACGTCTGGTTCCGGGAGAGACTCACGGTCGAGATGAAGTGGTTCGTCATAAAAGCAGTTATCAACTGTTTCGTGATGTTATTGAAGCCGACATCTTGCGTGATCCGTCAATGCTTGTGTCTGGTATCACTATCCTGGACATCGGCTGTGGCACAGGGCATGGGACCTTCATGCTCGGTGAAATTCTGGGCGCACAAATCGTGGGCATCGATCCAAGTATCGAGTCGGTTCAGTACGCAAAAGATAACTACGGCGCGAAAAACATTCAGTATGTGAACGGCGATGCCGAGTCATTCGTGCGCGATGCCCATTCATTCGACTACGTCGTCTCTCGCCATGCGCTAGAACATGTCGTGGATGGCCTGAACTTTGCGCTTAAAGTTCATTGCCGGAAACGTCTGATGGTTAACGTTCCATTTAACGAGGGGGATGGTAACGTCCACCACCTCGTTCACTGGATCAAAGAAGAGCATTTCGAAGCCTATCCGAATAAAGAGTTCTTTTACGAAGGACTGGATGGCGTTACCGAACTGACGCGTACCGAAGAAAATCCGCCAAACTCGATTCTTTGCATTTCCAGTGCTCCTGAACTGAAGCCTGTGCGCGAGCTTTTCGAGTTTCCGATCGCAGAATGGAAGCCTGAGTTCCTGCAGAACCTGGGTATTGAAAGTCTTGAGTCGGATCTTGAACAGCGCGAGTTGAACATTCAGCAGCTTCATGCGCAGATCCAGCAGCGTGAGCAGTATTTCATTGAGAAAGAAGCTCAACTTGACGCGCATCACTCAAATTTGCGCGACCTGGAAAATGACATTCGTCGTCGTGAAGCGTGGGTCGCAGAGAAAGAAACTCAACTCGCTACTCATGAAGCAAACCTGGCTGGTATGCAGGCAGACCTCGTACGTCGCGAAGAGATCATTGCCAATAGCAAGATTGCTCGTCTCGCACTGAAAGCAGGTTCTTATCGCAAATGAAGGTACTTCAGGTCAATGGTTACGAGTCACCAGGTCGTCGATTTAATGGTCTATCCATTACGCCGCTTCTGAAAAAATACGATGTCGAATCTCGACACCTTATTTGGGAGAAGGATACTCAGAACCCCGAAGTCCTGACTTTCGAGGGAAAGAACACAAGGAAAATCAACCGGATTATCAATCGGGTTGAACGCCTGACTTCAATGCAGTCGGTGTTGTATCCGCACGCCAAGCAGATGATGAAAATGCCTGCCTTCGAGGAGGCAGATGTACTGCATTTGCACATCATCCACTCGGGTTACATGAGCCTCGGCGACCTGCCGGAAATCACCCGTCGCAAACCGACGGTGTGGACGCTGCATGATCCGTGGGCAATGACCGGGCATTGCGTCTACCCGTTTGAATGCAAGCGCTGGATGACTGGCTGCGGTAAGTGTCCTGACCTGGATATTCACTTTCCACTGCTGATGGATACCACGCGGTTTTTGTTCAAATACAAAAAACGCGCTTACAACAAATCGAAGTTTGACGTAATCGTTGCCTCGAAGTGGATGCGCGATATGGTCGAGGCTTCTCCTCTTTTCGAGGATGTTGATATCCACCAGGTACCGTTTGGCCTGGACCTTGATTTCTTCAATCCCAAAGCCTCGCCGGATGCGCGTAAACGCTTCGGTATTCCCGATGATGCGTTGGTCATTTGCTTCAGGGCTGTGGATAACCAGTTCAAAGGGCTGCCATACATCATCCAGGCACTTGAGCGTATTAGCGCCAAACAACCGGTCTGTCTGCTGACGCTCAATAGCAAAGGTTTGATGGAGCAGTTTGCCGATCGATTCCAGTTGGTTGAGCTTGGCTGGACCAACGATGAAGAGCAGGCCCGGGATGCTTTTGTCGCGTCAGACATCTTCCTGATGCCGTCGATCGTAGAAGCCTTTGGCGTAATGGCCATTGAAGCGTTCGCTTGCGGCAAGCCGGTGATCGTGTTCGAAGGGACTTCGTTGCCAGAAGTAACTTTCGCTCCGGAGGTCGGGGTGTCCGTACCGATGCACGATGGAGAAGGACTCTACCGTGCCCTGCAACACCTGATCGACAATCCGGCCGAACGTGAAGAGCGTGGTCGCAAGGGACGAGAGATTGCCGAGTTGCACTATGGTGACGACTTGTATGCCCAGCGACTGGCGGAGATATACAAAACGGTTGCTGCTAAATGAAAGTACTGCTTTTAACTGATATTCCACCTTGCCGTAACTTTACTGCAGGTTTGGTACTGGATCGGTTGGTCGGTTTTTTGCCCAAGGACCAGATCGCAATTTGTGCGGTTGTTAATCCGGCGCTGAACCCGGAGATTCCGGCGGAACTTGACGCAGTCCCCAAGCTGATTTTAAAGAAGCCACGAGAAGCAGCTGTTCGAGTGTTGCCTCGTAAAGCAGGGATACTGTCGGCGTTTCCGTTTGAATTGGTACAGGCTGGTCGCGTTAGCAAAGAGTTGCTGCCGCAGATCGTCGAGTTTGCCAAGGCGCAGAAAGTTGATGCGGTGTGGGTCGTATTGCAAGGCCAGACGATGGTGCGTCTGGCCCGTCAATTGACCAAAGCCCTCAATGTGCCGCTACTGACTCAGGTCTGGGATCCCTTCGGTTGGTGGTTGCAAGCGAACCTCATCGATGGGTTTACTCGCCGTCGTTTGCTCAAGGAGTTCGACGAAGTCATCAAGGGTAGCGTTTCCTGTGCCACCGCGTCGTGGGCGATGTCCGAAAACTACACGAGCAAGTACCGCGTCGTTAATGCGCCGGTAATTGCCGGCCTGCCTCGTGAACTGGCATTGCCGCCCGCAACCCGCGCGCATGATAGCGATGAATTTATCATTGCCATGGCCGGGCAATTCTATGCACAGACAGAGTGGGAGTGCCTGC
Organism: Pseudomonas sp. C9; assembly: GCF_002000165.1. Taxonomy (NCBI): domain Bacteria; kingdom Pseudomonadati; phylum Pseudomonadota; class Gammaproteobacteria; order Pseudomonadales; family Pseudomonadaceae; genus Pseudomonas; species Pseudomonas sp. C9. Next base: position 4,330,509 of record NZ_MPAK01000001.1, read on the forward strand.
AACACGCCCTGAATGCCTGCAACTGGAAAATTGCCGGTAAACGGATTCGTGTGCGTGTCATGGGTGGGGCTTTCAAAGTATTCACTCAGAGTCCGTCAAACTTCGAGTACCTGGGTTGGCAAAGCCAGGAAGAGACCATTCGACTGTTGTCCGAGTCGGACCTCCTCTATTTGCCTTACTGGTTCTCGGGCGAGTACCACGAAGAATCCAGCAACAGCTTCCCGTCGAAGGTCGTCACTTACTTTGCCGCGGGCCGGCCGGTGTTTTGTCATGCGCCGACTTACGCCTCTCCAGCAAAGTACATCAAGGCCAATGATGCTGGCTTCCTTTGCGAGTCACTCGATACTTCGGCGATCATCAGCCAATTGGAGAGAGCCGTTCAGGACACCGAGGCGTACGGTCGTTTTGCCGCCAATGGCCATTCATGCTTCATGAAGGATTTCACTCTGGAACGCATGAAAGAATCCTTTCTTGCGTTTTTGGGAAATCACACCAAAGCATCAATGGGGCTTTCTAATTGAGTCAGAATATCCTCACCGCTCATGTAAGGCACTTCGATCTAATCAAGCAACTGATCAAACGCGATGTTGATATGCGATTCAAAGGGGCGCTGTTGGGCGTCCTTTGGCCGCTGATCACGCCATTGATGACGTTGGCGATGTATGCCGTAGTGTTTGGCTACTTTTTGCCTTCTCGTTGGCCTGGTGTCGAAGGCATCACTGGTTTTGCGTTGATGTTGTTCCCCGGTCTGATCGTATTCACGTTTTTTGCTGAATGCGTAAACCGCGCGCCCAACCTGATTACCTCAAATCCCAATTTCGTCAAGAAAGTGGTGTTTCCGGTCGAACTATTGGTTTGGGTACCCATCGGCTCAGCCGTGTTCCAGCTGTGCCTGAGTGTGGTCGCGTGGGCGGCTATTGCGTTGTTCGTCAACGGCGGACTGCAATGGACCATTGTATTTCTGCCAATCGTCATCGCCCCAATGGTTTTATGCCTGTTAGGCATTACGTGGTTCCTCAGTGCCCTCGGGGTTTTCCTGCGGGATATCGCGCAGTTGACCATCGTGATCACCCAGGCCTTGATGTTTTTCTCCCCAGTGCTCTATCCACTCGACAAGCTCCCTCAGTGGGCCAGTCAGTTGATCATGCTCAATCCGCTGTCGTTCATCGTTGAGCAGGCGCGATTGGTAATGATTAATGGCGTGCTTCCCAACTTTCAAGGGTTGTTGATCTACGCCTGCGTGAGCCTGGTCGTCTGCTGGCTCGGCCTTCGCTTCTTCAGATCTGTCAGACACGGCTTTGCGGACGTTTTATGAGTATGGACATGACTACAGAAGTAAAACCGCAACCGGTCATCGAAGTTGTTGGTCTTGAAAAGGCCTACCACATTTATGACGCGCCCCATGACCGCCTGAAACAGATCTTTCTCGGTTGGAAGCGCAATTACTATCGCGATTTCCTCGCACTGAAAGACGTCAGCTTCGAAGTGCTGAAGGGGCAATCAGTCGGTGTGATCGGTCGCAACGGTGCCGGTAAAAGCACTTTGCTGCAACTGTTGACCGGGACACTGACACCGACCAAAGGCTCGGTGAAAATTAACGGGAAGGTCGCCGCAGTCCTGGAGCTGGGTTCGGGGTTCAATCCAGAGTTCAGCGGGCGCGAAAACATCTACCTGTACGCCAGTTTGTTTGAACTGAAGAAGTCTTGCATTGAGGAACGGTTCCAGAAGATTGTCGACTTCTCGGAACTGGGCGATTTTATCGATCAACCTGTAAAGGCCTACTCCAGTGGTATGCAGGCTCGATTGGCGTTCTCCGTAATTGCTCATGTCGACGCAGATATTCTGATTATCGATGAAGCCTTGTCTGTCGGGGACGCGTTCTTCGCGCAGAAGTGCATGCGATTCCTGAGACAGTTTCAGGAGCAGGGCACGATTCTATTCGTAAGCCACGATCTTGCTGCAGTAACGGCTTTTTGCGATCACGCTATCTGGCTTGAAGGTGGTGTTGTTCGCGATGCTGGCAGCGCGAAAGACGTCTGTGAGAAGTACTTTGCGCAGCTCTACATGCAACATACCGGTGCCGAGGGCGCGGCTCCGGTGGCGGTTGAGGCAGGCGTCGAAGAAGAGATCGAAGATGTAGTCGAAGAAGAACCAATCGACGAAGTTATCGAGCAACGTATCGTCATGCATGACGATGAGTCCATCGCCAAAGGGGCTCAAGAAATCGAGAGCTTTGGCTTCAACCCACAGTCTTCAACATTCGGGACCGGTGGCGCAGAAATACAAAAAGTCAGTTTCACCAATGCCAACGGTCGCCAGCTCACGGTCTGTGAGGGGGGGGCTGAAGTTGTCGTCAAGGTTTCAGCCAAGGCGATCCACGATGTGGATTTGCCGATTATCGGTTTCATCATCAAAGACCGTTTGGGGCAGCCTTTGATCGGTGGCAATACCTACCACTCCTATAAAGAGTCACCGGTCAGGGTTGCTGCAGGCAAGCGAATTGATGCCGAATTCCATTTCAAGCTACCGATTCTGGCCGTTGGTGACTATTCGATCGTGGCCGCTATCGCCAACGGTACTTTGCATGAACACGTGCAACTGCATTGGATGCACGACGCCGTATTGTTCAAAGTAGTTGCTACGAGCATCGACGGCGTCATCGTCGGAGCGCCGTTGGACAAAATCATTCTTACCTCTAAGGCCTGACCCGACCATGACACAACAACAAGATCCAGGGCGGTTAGCCTGGGCGGATGCTTGCCGACTGATTGCGATGTTTGGGGTGTTGCTCATCCATATTTCGGCACCGATCTTTTACGATTATCGAAATATAGAACTCAATAGTTTCCTGGTCGCTAACGCCCTCGACTCGATCGCGAGGGTTTCTGTGCCGCTGTTTGCAATGCTTTCCGGGGCATTGTTGCTGGGGCGAGACATGTCCAAAGGGCTGGGCGGGATTGTGTCCAGGGTTCTGAAGGTCGCTATCCCACTCGCGTTCTGGAGTGTGCTGCACGTTTTCTGGCTTAACTACTGGACCGGGAAACCGCTCGATGTTCCGAATGCGCTGTTCCAAGCCCTGCAAGGACCGGTGATGTATCACCTGTGGTTTGTCTACATGACCATCGGTGTTTACATTCTGCTGCCTATTCTCCAACCGATTTCGGTAGCTCTACTGGCTAGCAAACGATTCGCGGCTTATTTCTTCGGCGTTTGGTTTGTGATCAACGCGGTGACAGTTTACTTTCCGGTCAACATCCTCACGCATCTAACGCTCTCCAACTTTTTGAGTTGGCCTGGCTACTTCCTGCTGGGGTTCTATCTCATTCGCTCGGATATTCTGAGTAAGTTTCCTGTCTGGTGCAGCGGGGTCGTCTTTTTCCTGGCGAGCCTGGCGACGTTCCTGATCAGTTGGCGCCTCAATTCGTTGTCACCCGTTCCGAACGAGACCGCCTTCCTGTATTTCAGTCCTAACGTATTGATTGCAGCGTGCGCCGCATTCCATATGATCAGGAAAATCCGGGTGACCGCTGTGTTGATCCGCCCTGTGGCGTTTTTGTCGAGCATCGTCTTCCCAGTCTATTTTATGCATTTGTTGGTAATCGACCTGATCAAGGCAGGGATGTTCGGATTTACCTTGAACCTTGCCGCCATGTCGACATTCACGGCAATTTTCAGTCTGTCGCTGGCAACCTTTGCCGTTTGTCTAGTTCTGGCTGCGTTGACTCGCGTGATACCTTATTCGTCAAAACTGGTTGGCTGACTATAAAATTTTGATAAAAGCCGCTTGAAGACGGCTTTATACGAGGGGGCAAAATGACCGTAAACGAATCGATGGGCTCATTGCAGCAGGATTCCTCGGTAGAGGATCCTATAGATCTCACCATTGTTATTCCTTGCTTGAACGAAGCGGAAAACATTGTCGGTATTCTTGATAGTGTGAAAGCAGCAGTCGCCGGGCAGCCGTTCACCACTGAAGTCATCGTTGTCGACGATAAAAGTGATGATGAAACGTACAGCCTTGCATCCGCCTGGGGGGATGCCAACAAAGTCCAATTGCCGGTTCGAGTGATCAGCCGTTCATTGCATCGTCGCGGCTACGGTGCCGTTGTTCGGTACGGTGCAGCCCACGGCATCGGTCGGTATTGCATATTTGTCTCCGCAGATGCCGTTGACCCGATTCACTTGATTCCAGCGCTCTACAATGAGATGCAGAAGGGCGCCATCCTGGCTCAGTGCTCGCGTTATATTCAAGCTGGTGATGACGGAACCATTCCATTCAAATACAAATTCTTTCAATTCTTCTTCCGAATTGGAGTGCGTGTAGCGTTGGGTCAATATATTCCGGACTCGACCTACGCATTCAAAATGTTTCGCAGAAGAGAGACCCTGGGCGTTGGGCTTAGCCAAAACAGATTCAGCATTAGCCCGGAGATCACCTTTAAATCTATTTTGATGGGCGGCGAAGTCAAATATATCGCTGGTGCGCAAGGTGTGCGCGAACGTGGGGTGTCAAAGTTTATCTTCCGAAAGGAAGGACTGGGTTTTGGGTATTGCTTGATTAGGGCTTTTTTGCACAAAACGAAATTAGTTTATTGGTTTTGATGTATTTATAGTCAATGTATTTGGAATCCCAGTGCCTAATTTTATTGTTTCGTTCTTCAGATGTTTGCCTGTAAGTCGTCGTGTTCTTGAGGCTTATTTAGTAGCGTTGATTCTGATCGTTGCTGCTTTTCCTGACGTGATTTTCAATCAGGCTAGCTTGCGATTAACGGATCAGATAACGGGTGCTTTTAATGGGGTTCCTTTAAAGCCTTTTTACCCTATTCCAAACTCGACTGGATGGTGGGCGGGCTACAATGATAATGGGGGGGCTACTTATCAATCGGAACCCATGATCCAGTTCATGGCAAACAGTATTAAAAATGGAGAGTCGCCTTATTGGAATCCTTATTCGGCGGCAGGGGCTCTAGGTCCAGAAGCGCTTGTTGATCAGAAATTTTCTTTTTTGACCCTTCTCAATGCGGTGATGGGTGGCAGTTCAATTGTCTATAATCTCGTTATCTTGGGGTTTGCCTATTTCGCGGTGTTCTTTGTTTACCGGATTGTCAGAGAGCGATTTGGCCTGACAGCACTGGCAGCGACGTCTGCCTGTATTTTTTACTTGTTAAATGGATACATCACTGCAAATTTTGGCTCGAATGTCACTCAGAGCTATTTTCTCGTTCCGCTGTGCTTGTATGCGGCGTTGTCGTTTGTTCAGTTTACGTCTGTGTTGAGATGGATTTCGGTAGTTCTATCCTTCGCATTGTTTTTTTCGTTTACATTTATGCCGACTACTATTACCTCGATCATTGCGATGGGGGTCGTAGTGATTGGTTTTATTGTGCAGGCGATGAGAGAAAGAGACTGGTCAATCAAGCATGTCACTTTACTGTTGTCCTTGCTGGCGGGCGGGCTGTTGGCGTCGTTGCTGTTGTTGGCGCCGCTGTATTTTCCGTTTGTGGAGAGCCTCTCCAGTCTCGGAACATTGGATGATTATTCGAAGCGCGTATTTTGGTCGCTAAATTTTCCCTATGCACTCGCATCGTTCTACTCTCCTTCACACTTGATTGAGTCTTATAATGCGATGGAGCCCGCGGCGATTCTTTGGGACACGGGTGCCAGCTCTAGCTCTATCATGGGGAATACTGTCTACCACAGCGGAGTCATCGCTATTGCGTTAGCGGGATGTGCTCTGTTTCGAAAGACGGATCACTTCAAGTGGCTGGTTCGATTGAGCTTCATCGGTATTACGCTTGTGGTGGTCAGATTGTTTGATCCGCTGTGGATCAACTTTATTTTTAAGTATTTGCCTGTTGTCGGTAATATTGGAAGCCAATATTGGTGGCCAGTCATCATGACGTTGATGACGTTTATGGTAGGTTTTGGTGTTGCTGCAATTCAGGCACAACGGTTCAGGTTGTTTCCCGCTTTCATCCTGATGCTGATTTGTTGTGCTTCTGTTGCAGTCATGTTCAAGGTTTACGGGCTTCGCGAGCCTCATATTGACTACAAAACCAACTCCTTGATATTTTTGGTTGGGTTGTTGATATTCATAATGTTTAGTCTACTGTTGATTAGGGTGTTTAATAATTCACGCTTTTCAAATCTGCTGATCGGAAGCGCTCTGATTGTAATGTTTACAGAGTTGCTGGTGGGTGGGAAGATGATTCGTTTTGAAAGAAATGATCTATTTACGAATATTCCTGTCGCATTGAAGTATGTAAAAGATAACGCCGGTTTGTACAGGTCGTTAAACTTTGGTCAAGGCGGGCTGTATCCTGAGTTGGGCTCTGCGTTTGGGATTCAAGAACTTACAACTATCAACCAAGGTTTATTGCCTGCCTTTAAGGACTACTTCTACGCGTCCATAAATCTGGAGAGTCGCCAGCGACTCGGCTTCCATCCGACGTTAGCACCGGAGGGAGCCTTTCCTTCATTGATACTCATTCAAGACACCCCCTCGAGTAATAAAATTGACTGGGCGGCTGTCAGTCTATTGGGCGTTAAATACCTGATCCTGCCTACCACTTACACTTCCTATCGAGCCGAACTAAGGTCGCTTGGCTTCTCGGAGGTTTTCGCAAGTGATGCAAGTGTGATTGTGGAAAATAAAGGTGTGTTGCCTCGGGCTTTTTCAATCGATAAACCAGTCGGGGACGCTGGCGCATTCAGTCTGGCGCGTGGTTTCGAGAGTACCTTGGCTCCGGCATCCATTGACTCTTATCGTAACGGGATGGTGTTGATCTCGGGAGCAGTCAGTCGCGAATCCCTGGTGGTACTGACGGATAACTGGCACAAAAACTGGTCCGCAACCTTAAATGGTAAAAAAGTACCTATCCTCAAGATCAACGGCACGCTGCGTGGCATTGTTGTTCCAGCAGGAGATTATCAAATTCGAATGGACTATCAGCCTGCTTCCTTGTCCGTGGCGATTGGCTCTTCTCTTTTTATTATCCTGTTTCTGATTGTCATTGGTTTCAAGCGAAGAGGTCTTGACACCGCAGTGCGGGCCCGCCTTGTCTCATGAGATGTGCTGGTCGTGGCAACCATCAGTTCAACAGGCAGATTCTGTTGTGGACAGTATTTGCGCTGCAAAGCTAGTTGTTTTCAAGCGCTCCTCTTTTTTGGATGAAAAGGGGAGTGGATCACCCTATACTCCCGCGCAGGGACGGGGTTTCAGAGTAATCCTGGCTGACAGATCAGTAGTATGAGTCAGTAAATCATTGTTTCACAAAGCCAGAGTTGAGAGTTGAGTTTTATGCGCCATATAAAAAAAGGCCACATCTTTTTACTTTTGAAAATTTTGGTAGCCGTTGCGTTGGTTGTCGTATTGTTAAATAGCGGCCAACTAGACTTTGGCTCGATTGTCGTTGTTTTCGATAATCTTAATTATTTCGTTCCGGCGTTGATTTGTCTTTTTTTAGGCATAGTGATCAGCGGGTTTCGTTGGTGGTTGCTGTTACGCGCAACGGGTAATAATATTCCGCTGGGGACGGTGATTAACCTTCAACTTATCGGTAGTTTTTTCTCTACCTGGTTGCCCGGGGCTGCGGGAGGAGACGCTGTCAGAGGGGTGCAGGTTTTTCGGTTGTTAAATAATGGCAGGTCCACGGCATTGTTATCTATTGTTACAGACCGTGTTTTTGCAATGATCGGTCTGATTTCAATCGCAGCGTTAATTAGCTTTTTTCTATCAGCTGCCATTTCTGCCGATGCGACTGTGTTTGAATACATGGGCTTACTCAAAGTTCTTGTTTATCTCTCCGTTGCAGGCGTGGTATTCGGCGTGCTTGGTGTGTATTTGGCATTGCGCTTTTCTGTGATTGGTTACTTCCCTGCGAAGGTTCGTCATTACCTGCATCCTTTCGGTGTCACCATTCTTATGTATCTTCGTGCATGGCCAACTTTGCTTCTGTGTTGGCTGGTGTCAGTGTTGGCAACGGGTATTGTCATCATTGGCATGGTCACAATCGCGTCTATTTTCCCCTTCGCCGCGAACCCACAGATCACGGCCATCGCAGGTGTTTTTGGTAACTTGTTTTCTGTCATCCCTATCACGCCTGGTGGGTTAGGGGTTGGCGAGTCCGTATTTTCCAAGGTTTGCGTCGAGCTTTCTGCTCGGATAGCCCCCTTCGCTACGATTTATTTCAGCTTCCGGGTAGGGATGCTGATCGTGAACATCCCCGGTATGATTGTTTCCTTGTTCTACAACACTGCAAAGCATCGAGAAAAAGCGGATTCTTTGAGTCGTATTCAGTGAGCTCTATTTTCAACGTCGGGCAAGGGCAGGGCGGTAGCTGAGATGAGTTTTTCCCCAGAGGCGGGTTTTGTTTCTGACCGATTTAATCCGTTGGTGACGATTGTTATACCGGTGTATAACGGCGCTGAGTTTCTGGCGGATGCTATTCAAAGTGCGCTAGACCAAACCTACAGTGCTATCGAAATTATTGTCGTCAATGACGGCAGCAATGACAGTGGCGCAACTGAACGTGTAGCCAGGTCCTTTGGCAATGCTATCCGCTATTTCTCAAAGAGTAATGGCGGTGTTGCATCAGCGCTAAATCTGGCCATTCTGGAAATGTCCGGCGATTATTTTTCCTGGCTCAGTCATGATGACCTCTACGTCGCGGACAAGATCACCAATCAAGTCGCGTTTATATCGGCGCATGGCGATTCTCAGACTATTGTTTACTCCGATTTCTCTATTTTCACGGATAATCGGGTGGACGGTGCTGTGCCTGTCGTTATGCCGGGTGTGCGTGCGGAACACTTTCGTTACTGGATCACGGCTGAAAGCGCATTACATGGCTGCAGTCTGCTAATACCGCGGTCGGCGTTCGACAGCGTTGGCCCTTTCAACGAAAGCTTACGAACTACACAGGACTACGAGCTTTGGTTTCGGATGGCGGCTCACTATCGCTTCGTCCATCTTCCTCAGGTCTTGATGGGCGCTCGTAGCCACGCCAATCAGGACACGCATAAGATTGCCGATGTCGCTTTTAAAGAGGCCGGGAATCTGTATCTCGAATTTGTAAAGTTGATTGAGCCTTGCGAAGTACCTGGTAATTCGCCGGTGGAAATAGGCATCAGCTATTTGCGGTTGGCTTCGAGTCTGTGGCAACGAGGTTTTGACGATGCAGCGGCTCATTGTGCCGCAATGGCGCGCCACTACGGCGCTTCTTTCGTTCAGGTTGTTGTCGCACAATTGATCGCTTACAGCGCCAGGATTGCCAGGCGAGTCGCCCGCACGTTATTTTCACCTCAAGCCAGACAGGTTATACGCCGATTTGTCGCTCGTATGCCTCCTTTCCAGCGAGGCCGATAGTTTCCTTGAACAATCCTCAAAAGCTGTTTTTGCATGCGCCTAACGTGCATGTCGGTGGCGGTCTGACGCTTCTGAAGGCTCTTTACTCAGCGCCTGAGTTGAGCATTTATTTTGAGCAGGTGGATACCCGAGCGATACAGCAACTGCCGCCATCACTTGGTGAAAGGCACTACGTCCGTCCATCCCTTTTTTCCCGATTGGCGGCAGAGGTTCGCCTGTGGCGCCGTGTCGCCAAAGACGATCTGGTGCTGTGTTTCCACGGATTGGTGCCTTTATTTCCATTGAAGGGCGAGGTAGTTGTTTTTCTGCAGAATCGAATTCTGCTTACTGAGGACAGCCTGCAAGATTACCCTCTTAAAACGAGAGTGCGCCTTTCGGTTGAACGCTTGATGGTCAAGAGACTGGCCCGCAGAGTGAAGAGGTTTATCGTCCAGACGCCTTCGATGGCGGTGCAGGCCCAATCCTTCCTGGGGCCTGGGGCAACTGTTGTGATCTGTCCTTTTGTTGTTGCGACTCCGGCGTCCGTTGAGACGCTTCAGGATAAACGCTTTGATTATGTTTACGTGGCCAGTGCCGATCATCACAAAAATCACCACAAGCTTTTAGAGGCTTGGTGTCTATTGGCACAACAAAATGTTCGACCCCGGTTGGCGCTCACCGTATCGCATGGCTCATCGCTGGCAATGGAAATTGAAAGGCTAAAAGAACAATGGCAGTTGAACGTGGTCAACTTTGGGCATGTAAGCCCGCTCGAGGTTACAGCGTTGTATGACCAATCAACTGCGTTAATTTATCCCTCTACCACCGAGTCCCTTGGATTGCCATTGATCGAGGCCAATGAACGAGGGCTGCCGATTATTGCTGCTGAACTTGATTATGTTCGAGACGTCGTTGAGCCGGTTCAGACCTTCGATCCCGATTCTCCTGTGTCCATTGCTCGCGCAGTGAAGCGGCATCTTCGAATAGTCGAATGCCCTCAACCGGTGCATGGACCTGAAGTGTTTTTGAAAGAAGTCCTTCGATGAAAGTTTTGGTGTGGACACAGTATTTTTGGCCTGAGAATTTTCACATTAATCAGGTAGTTGCCGAACTACGTGAACAGGGGATGGACGTCACCGTACTGACGGGTAAACCAAACTACCCCGATGGAGAGATTTTCTCGGGTTATCGCGCTTTGGGTATTCAGACCGAGCATCGCGAAGGCGTGGAAATTATCAGATTACCCTTGCGGCCTAGAGGTAAGAGTTCGGCCAAGGGGCTGATACTGAATTATCTTTCGTTTATTGCGTCGGGCTATGTACTGGGCCCATGGGCATTGCGCGGGCGATCTTTCGATGTGGTGTTTGTCTATGCCCCGTCGCCGCTGCTTCAAGCGTTGCCGGCAATATTTATTTCCTGGACAAAGCGTGCCCCTCTTGCATTGTGGGTACAGGATATTTGGCCTGAATCCTTGCAGGCGACAGGTTTTATCAATAATCGTCGTATTCTAAAATTAATTGAGTACGTTGTTCGTTATATTTACCGTTTTTCCGATTCGATACTTATTCAATCCGAAGGTTTTCGGAGCTCTGTTCAGCGGTTATCCAACGATACGAGCAAAATAAAATTTTTCCCGAATTCTGCTCAAGACTCCGCTGTTACGGTCGAGCCGAGTTCGCTGGACATGAGTCGTGTTTCTGGTCAGTTCTCGGTTGTTTTCGCCGGGAATGTTGGTATCGCTCAGTCATGTACGACTATCGTCGAGGCCGCGAGGATTTTGCAGGCCTACAAAGATATTCGGTTTTTTATTGTCGGCAGCGGAAGTATGGAGAATACGATTGCTGGCATGATTCACGATGAGCAGCTGGATAACATCGAGTTGATCGGGCGTGTGTCGCCTGAGGAAGTGGCAAGCATTTATGCTGCGTCCTCTGTGCTGCTGCTGACCCTGAGAGACGATCCGACATTGGCGGCCACAGTGCCTAGCAAGTTTCAAAGCTACCTGGCCGCGGGCAAGCCCATTATTGCATGTTGTAATGGGCAGACAGTGCAACTGCTGGCAGAAGCGAAGGCCGGGTTGAGCTGTGCCGCGGAGGACTCCCGGCAATTGGCTGAGTCAGTGCTTGAGTTGTATGGCAGTGAGGCTGCCCAGCTCGAAAAAATGGGTAAAAACGGACGCGATTTTTTTCTCGGTCAGTTCCATTTGCCGGCCAAGGTTTCTCAATTGATCAAGCACTTCAAAAGCTTGGTAAACAAACCCAGGGATTGAATCTGTAAGTAGCGCAGTGGGGAGAGGAAATACCTTTTCCCCACTTTCTGACGGCCTCAGGAAACCAGTTCTGGTTTGACTGATCGAGTCTGTACCGGTGCATTTTCGCTGTTGAGATATTTGTTCGCTTTGGCGATGCCGCGTTTGCGTAACGGGTTTTCGATCAGACGATAGTTGGCTTCGCAAAGTACCACGATGAGTACGATGGCGGTTGCCAGGAATCGTACAGTGTCCGAGCCGTTAAACTGTGCCTCGGGCCCTTCGATACGGAACCAGATTTCGCGTGTGGCCCAAAAGACAGGGTTGTGAATCAGATAGATCGCAAAAGAGCGAGTACCAATGTAAGCGAGAACTTTGCGGTACGTTCCCGACGGGAAAAGGTAGCCTGCGTTATAAGAGCCAACCCATACCAGAATCACACACATGATGCTGACCAGAGTAAACACGAACGGCACCACACCACCGTACGCAGGGATCATCAGAATGCAGAGCACCAGGAAGGGCGCCGCCACATACTTCATGATGCCATTCTTGAGAAAGGTAGGCTGGATAAGATGATATGTTTTGGTGTTCTGGAATATGGCGAGGCCTACACCCAGTAGAATGCCGTCAACCCTGCTGAACAATACATAAGTCATTGGTGTGATCATGTAGTACATGATGGCGGTGGCCAGCAGAATCACCCCGGTCAGAATTGAGATCCAACGAATTCTCAGAAAGAAGAGGAAAGGAAATAGAAAGTAAAATTGCTCTTCCAGGGAAACACTCCAATAAATTGAGTTGTTTCCACATAACTTGTCACCCAGCGTGTGGACATAGCAGCTTGCGAAGTGGAAGTTGGACAAGCTTAATACGATTGACAGGGCGTCAAACAAGTTTGCCTTCAGTGCGCCAAAGATTCCGGATTGGTTAAAGAAAACGGAGCACACGCAAACAACCGCAATCCATAACCACGCGGATGGCAGGATTCTGTAGGCGCGACGTATGTAAAAGGAAACTACTTCTTTCACAAAACGTGTTTTGTCTTCGCGTCTGGCGGTGGAATAAAATGTCTTGTAAAACGCGTTGGCAATCACGTAGCCGGAAATACAAAAAAAGATGTCAACCCCGGCCCACAACCCTAGCGTTATCTGGCCAATTGTCGGATTCCAGTAGAGTAGATTCCCCATATGGCCCAGAACTGGTAGAAATACGGCGATGGCGCGAAGCGCCTCGATTTCATGGTTTTTTTTATTCGCTGACATGGATGTCATGTGTAAACCTGTGGGGTTGATTTTCAGAATCGGTGTTTCTCTTTCGCGTGAAAATGACGCAAAAACCACGCCTCTGTTTTCAAGAGGTATGCTGCACGTCCGTTAGGGGCGTGTCGTCCGAGAGTTTCCCTTTTTATTTCTGCCCGATGAAGGCGTTTCAAAATGAGAGTGCTTTAATAGCATCATGCTCGTAATGTTAAAACGCCTGTCTCCGGGCGCGCGATGCTATCACTGACTTATCCTCTCGTCGTTTTTTTTCTGTGATGGCACACCCGACCTACGTACAATGAATTTTACCGGACCAGACAAGGGAGCAGGCAGATTGGGACAGGGGTATATGGATAGACTACGCATGTTTTTGCTGGAACTGCCGCGTCGACAGAAGCGGTTGATTCAGGTGCTGACAGACGTTGTTCTCGTTTGGATTGCCCTGTGGATGGCATTCATCGTGCGCTTGGGGATTGACGAGATGATCAATCCTTTCAAAGTCCATTTCTGGCTTTTCATTTGTGCTCCCGTAGTCGCTATCCCCCTGTTCATTCGATTCGGGATGTACCGGGCGGTCATGCGGTATTTTGGCAACGATGCGCTCGTCGCTATTATCAAGGCGGTCAGCCTTTCGTCGTTGATCCTGGCGCTGGTGGTTTACTGGTACAGCAACCACGAGGCCGTCGTCCCGCGCTCCATTATTTTCAACTACTGGTGGCTCAGCCTCGTGATCATCGGCGGCTTGCGTCTATGCATGCGCCAGTATTTCATGGGCGATTGGTTTACCGCTGCGCAGCATGTCCCCTTCACCAGTCGCGATGATGGCTTGACCAAGGTAGCGATCTACGGTGCCGGCGTGGCGGGCAATCAGTTAGTAGCCGCGTTGCGGATGGGCCGGGTGATGCGCCCGGTCGCGTTTATCGATGACGACTCCAGTATTGCCGATCGTTCTATCTCCGGGCTGCAGGTCTATAAGCCCAAGCATATCCAGCAGATGATCGATGTGACCGGTGCCCAGGAAATCCTCTTGGCGTTGCCGTCTTCGACGCGAGCCAGACGCCGGGAGATTCTTAATTTGCTGGAAGGTTACCCGCTGCATGTGCGCAGCGTGCCGAATTTCACCGATCTGGCCAGTGGTCGTGTGAAGGTCGAGGACATTCAGGAAGTCGACATCGCCGATTTGCTGGGGCGCGATGCAGTACCGGCGCAGCCTGATTTGCTTGAACGCTGTATTAAAGGCAAGACGGTCATGGTGACCGGGGCGGGTGGTTCGATTGGCTCTGAGCTTTGTCGTCAGATTTTCTCTTTAAGACCGACCACGCTACTGTTGTTTGAACACAGTGAGTTCAACCTTTACAGCATTCTCTCGGAATTGGAGCAGCGTGGTATTCGTGAGTCGGTTTCGATCAAGTTGTTGCCAATCCTTGGCTCCATCCGTCACCAGCACAAGCTTCTCGATGTCATGAAGACCTGGCGCGTGGACACCGTCTACCACGCCGCCGCCTACAAGCATGTCCCTATGGTGGAGCACAACATAGCCGAAGGCGTGCTGAACAATGTGATCGGAACGCTCAACACGGCCCAGGCGGCATTGCAGTCGGGTGTTTCCAACTTTGTGTTGATCTCCACTGACAAGGCTGTCCGCCCTACAAATGTGATGGGTAGCACCAAGCGTCTTGCCGAGTTGACCCTTCAGGCACTGAGCCGTGAAATTGCCCCTGTCCTGTTCGGCGATAAGGCAAATGTGTCACGCGTCAACAAAACGCGCTTTACGATGGTTCGTTTCGGCAATGTGCTGGGGTCGTCGGGGTCAGTCATCCCGCTGTTCCACCGCCAGATCAAAACCGGTGGCCCGTTGACGGTTACCCATCCGAAGATCACTCGTTATTTCATGACGATTCCCGAAGCTGCCCAGCTGGTGATCCAGGCCGGCTCCATGGGACAAGGCGGCGATGTGTTTGTACTGGACATGGGCGAGCCGGTAAAAATTGTCGAGCTGGCAGAGAAGATGATCCACCTGTCTGGCTTGAGCATCCGGTCAGAAAGGAATCCCCAAGGCGATATCTCCATTGAGTTTACGGGCCTGCGTCCAGGCGAGAAACTGTACGAGGAGTTGCTGATCGGCGATAACGTATCGGCCACCCAGCATCCAATGATCATGAGTGCCAATGAAGACCACCTGCCATGGGACGTCCTCAAAGGGCGCTTGACCGAACTGCTGGTTGCCGTAGAACAGGACGACTATTCCCGTGTCCGCCAGCTCCTGCGCGAAACCGTCAGCGGCTATACCCCTGATGGCGAAATCGTCGACTGGATCTACCAGCAACGCCGTCTCGAACCCTGATTGTTTCACATCCTGCAATAGACACATTTTTGACAGTTCCACCACATCGCCTAAGTTTGGAGAGCAGCTTCGGAAAAGCTGCTTTCTCAAACGATGTCATGGAGCTTCAATTATGCGTACTGGCTATTTCTACTCCCTGGTTTTTGCCCTGCTTACCAGCGCTTCTGTTGCCACCATTGCCGCGCCTGCGGCAAAACCGGAAGCTGTCACCCCTCCGTTGGTACTGGACGTTTCCGCCAAGGCGCAATCTGGCAAAGTCGATCTCAATGAAGCCGATGCCCCGACACTGCAGCGTGAGCTGGCCGGCATCGGTGAGGCCAAAGCCAAGGCGATTGTTGCTTATCGTGAGAGTAATGGGCCATTTTCATCCGTAGATGAACTGTTGGAAGTGAAGGGGATAGGTAAAGCGATCCTGGACAAGAACCGCGAAAAACTTCAAGTGAACTAAGCTTGTAACTCAACGCCAGAGGCCGGTCATTGACCGGCCTTTTTACATTCTGGCGACTGTGGTGGCGGGGAGCATTTCATTGCTCAGTAAAAAATTATGTCTATCATATTGCTCTTAAATTATGCCTATAATCCATTTGTCATGCGCCACGACGTGCTGGCATTTAGACGCTAACTTCCCTCAAGCCTCTCCCAGGAGCACAGTCATGACTTCTCCCCAGTCCCAAGGTACGGCCCTCGTCACCGGAGCGTCTTCCGGTATCGGTGCGATTTACGCTGAGCGGTTGGCAGCGCGTGGTTTTGATTTGCTTTTGGTGGCTCGCGATGAGCAGAGGCTAGAGGCTGCGGCGAGTAAATTGCGCGCCGAACATGGCGTTCAGGTGGAGGTGCTCAAGGCAGACCTGACGCAAAAGGATGATGTGTTGAAGATCGAGCAGCGTCTTCGCAGCGATTCAAGTATCAGCCTGTTGCTGAATAACGCTGGCGTCGCGGCGGATGGGCTGCTGGCGAATGCCGATATGGAACAGCTGGAGAAGTTGATTCAACTGAATGTCACCACGGTCACTCGATTGGCATCGGCGGCAGCCGCCAGTTTTGCCAAGGCAGGTCGGGGGGCGATCATCAATATCGCGTCGGTGGTGGCCTTGTTTCCAGAGCGCTTCAATGCGACCTACAGCGCCAGTAAAGCTTATGTGTTAAGCCTGACACAGTCCCTGAATGCCGAACTGGACGGGACCGGGGTCAAGGTTCAGGCCGTGTTGCCCGGCGTTACGCGTACCGAGATCTGGGAACGTTCAGGTATCGACGCTAGCCAGATTCCGGCGGACATGGTCATGGAAGCAAGTGAAATGGTCGATGCCGCCTTGTCGGGGCTGGACCAGGGTGAATTGATCACTATTCCTTCGTTGCCAAACGCGTCCGAGTGGGACGACTTTGTAAAGGCTCGCCTGGTAATGGCGCCCAATCTTTCCAAAAGTAAGGCCGCCGCACGTTACAAATGAGGCACCTTCCATCGGCTTGAGGTAATAACGGCATGAGTGATCGTCGAGTAGTTGTAACCGGCATGGGCCTGGTGTCTCCGCTGGGTAGCGGTGTGGAGACTGTCTGGGAGCGTCTGCTGGCTGGGCGTTCGGGATTACGAAATTTGCCGGACGAGGTGGTCGCCGATCTGCCGGCGAAGGTCGGCGGAGTGGTGCCGACGTTGGCGGAGGATGCCGAGGCGGGTTTTGACCCGGATCGAGCGACCCCCCCCAAAGAGCAGAAGAAGATGGACCGCTTCATTCTGTTTGCCATGGAGGCCGCGCGCCAGGCGTTGGAGCAAGCCGGTTGGCAAGCGCTGGAAGCACAAGCTCAGGAACGCACGGCCACTATTATCGGTTCGGGTGTCGGTGGGTTCGGTGCCATTGCCGATGCGGTGCGCACCACCGACAGTCGTGGTCCACGACGATTGTCGCCCTTCACCATTCCTTCGTTTCTGGTCAACCTCGCGGCGGGACATGTGTCGATCCAGCACGGATTCAAGGGCCCGCTGGGCGCCCCGGTGACGGCATGTGCGGCCGGGGTGCAAGCGATCGGTGATGCCGCTCGGTTGATTCGTTGTGGTGAAGCGGACATTGCCGTGTGTGGCGGCGCCGAGGCTTCGATTGATCGGGTCAGTCTGGCCGGGTTCGCGGCGGCGCGGGCCTTGTCCAGCGGTTACAACGACACCCCGGAGCGCGCTTCCCGGCCGTTCGACAGTGGGCGTGACGGCTTTGTGATGGGCGAGGGCGCGGGCCTTCTGGTGATTGAATCGCTGGAGCATGCCTTGGCTCGCGGGGCGCAGCCAATAGCCGAGTTAGTCGGCTACGGCACCAGTGCCGACGCCTTTCACCTGACAGCAGGCCCCGAAGATGGCAATGGTGCGCGCCGAGCGATGTCGCTGGCGTTGGCGCAGGCCGGGATTTCACCGTCTCAGGTGCAGCATCTCAATGCACACGCAACTTCGACGCCGGTTGGCGATCTCGGCGAGTTGGCCGCGATCAAATCGTTGTTCGGTTCTGACAATAAGGTGGCGGTGACATCGACCAAGTCGGCGACGGGGCATTTGCTCGGTGCGGCCGGTGGGATTGAGGCGATTTTCACGTTATTGGCGATTCGCGATCAAATCGTGCCGGCCACCCTGAATTTCGAGAATCCGGACCCGGCGGCTCAAGGCGTGGACATCGTCCATGGTCAGGCGCGGCCAATGGCGATCGAGTATGCGTTGTCCAACGGCTTCGGGTTTGGCGGAGTCAACGCCAGTGTGCTGTTCAAGCGCTGGCAGGGTTAATCCTGTGATCGCTTGAGGTAGGCGCGAGTCACGTCGAGGATCCGCTGAGCCAGTTCCGGATTCTCGACACTACGCGATAGCAGAAGCGCCCCGACCAGCGTCGACATGATGACAATGCTGTGGTCGGCGGCGTCATCTCGGTCCAGGGTTCCCTGGATTTGATCGAGCCGGGCGTGGAGCACCACATCACTGGTCGGGCTCGGCTGCCCGCGCAAGCCAAGTTCCGACGACATGGTTGGCAACGGGCAACCTTCTTGAGGTGAGGTCTGGTGCCATTCAGATAAGTAAGCGTCGATGAAGGCGTCCAGCGGGCGATCCTGGGCAAACAGCTCGGCACATTTGACGTCGACCTGATCGCCAGCGGCCTGGAGCGCCTTTTCCACCAGTTCGTCTTTCGATTTGAAGTGCGAATAAAAACCGCCGTGAGTCAACCCCAGCGCTTTCATGAGTGGTTGCAGGCCAGTCGCACCAATACCGTCACGACGAAATCGCGCCGAAGCTTCCTTGATGATGCGTTTGTGGGTCTGGGCTTTATGGTCCTGCGAGTAACGCATGTGAAATCTCCGCAACAATGCGCCATCTTAACCAATGAAAATTGAATGGTGACTGTACTTCTACTTCTAAAAAGCATGCAGATGCGTCCAACTCCGTCCTGAGTGCGACAAAAACATGGCATGAATAGTGATTACTCGGTAACTGGAGATTGTTGAACAATCAAGGGCGAAGAGCATGAGCAACGGACAGTCCCTGGCCGACCAGATCACATTGGAATTGCGCGCCGACATCATTGGCGGTCGTTTGCTACCCGGCATGGCATTGGTCGAAAACGATCTTGTGCTTGCCTACAGCGCGTCCCGCAACACGATCCGCGAAGCCTTGCATCGGTTGGGGCAGGAAGGGTTGACCGTGTATGTACGCAACAAAGGTGTGAGGGTGCGCAGGCTCGGTGTCAAGGATGTGGTGGACCTGTTCAAGGTCCGTCGCACTCTGGAGTTACAGGCCATCAACGTCAGTCAGCCGTTGGGCGATGACCAGTCCGACCAAATGCTCCTGGCCCTTGAAGCGACTGAATTGGCCAGGGAGCGCGAGGACTGGCGTGCGGTCGGCACCCACAGCCTGGCGTTTCATCAACACATTGTCGGGTTGTTGCGCAGTCCACTATTCGATGAGTTCTTCACCAACGTTGTCGCGCAATTGCGCCTGGTGTTTTTCGTCGCCCCCGATGAGTCGCGTTTTCAATCACCTTGGCTTGCGCGTGACCAGCAGATCCATCAATTGCTGGCCGAAGGCGACCAGCGTGCGGCGATGGAGGCCATGAGCCTTTATCTCGACGACTCCGAACACCTCCTGTTGCAAATGCTTGCCTCTTCATCCCATCACTGATCGAGGACTCGTGCCATGTACAAAGACTATCCGGCGGCCTATCAAGTCAGCAAAGGCTCGGCACTGCAGGTGGACAAGCCGTTCTACGAACGGATTCGTGACGCAAAGGAGGGGCGCACACTGATCGAGCAGTTCGAAGTACCCATCCGCACCGGCCGCGCCTGGAACGTGCCGGCAGGGCATGTGTTTCGGGTGACCACACCGGTGGGCCCGCAAGTGGGAGACTTCAATGTGTGGAATGCACACGACCCACGGGAGCGCTTGTGGGCGGCGCGAACCCGTCAATTGCAAGGTGCCCACGTCAGCACCCATGACCGGCTCTGGTCGAACCTGCCTTTTTTGCGCCCTTTGGTGACCATTACCGACGACAGCCTGGCCAGTTATGGCATCGACGAACATGGCGGGCGCTTGCACGATTTACTCGGCACCCGCTGCGATCCTTATGTGAACAAAATGCTCACTGGCGAGGACTTTCATCATCACTGCCACTCCAACCTGACCCGCGCCGTGTTGCCCCATGGCCTGACCGAGTTCGACGTGCACGACGTGCTGAATATTTTCCAGTGCACGGGCCTGAACCACGACGACCTGTACTTCATGAAAGCCTGTCCGGCGCAGAAGGGCGATTATCTGGAGTTTTTTGCCGAGATCGATTTGCTGTGCGCACTCTCGACCTGCCCCGGCGGTGACCTGTCGCTGGCCATGTGGGGGCCGGATGCGCAGGATCCGCTGACCGTGTGCCGGCCACTGGGCGTGGAGATTTATCGGTTGGAGGATTCGTTGTTGCAAGGCTGGAGCCAGCCGGAGCGTGCGGCCTACAAGGGGCTGCATGGCTTGCACATCGCCAAGGCCGATTGGGAGCAGTAGGCACGTAAAACCCTGTCATTCACTGAGAATGACAGGGTTTTTGGTTTAACGGTCCTGCGCTTCCTTGGCATCCATTTCCGCATTGCGTTCAGCGACGCGTTTACGTTGTTCGTCGCTCAGTTCGACCTTGTTGGCGGTGTCGCGCAACATCATCAATCCGCCAACGATCGAGCCGATGGCAACGATCAGAATCAACCAGGCATACCAGGGCATAGGGCTCTCCTTGAGGGCAGGCCGATTGGCGGAGATCGTCAATCGATCGTGCATACCACTTTGAGCGATGAGGTTTCGCCGTGGTTCCATTCTATGCCTGATCTGGCCAGTGCACCTGCGCCGTTTATAGCCCGGTCAACATGGCGTCCGCCGGTGCATCCGCGCGCAACTGCGCGGTCATCAGGAAGTACACGAAACCCACCGCCATGAAACCGAGGAAAATCAGTCCGATCAAGGTGTTGAACCAGGCCATGGCCACCAGGCAGACCACTGCCAGCAACAACGCGATCATGGGGACCAGCGGATAGCACGGCGCACGGAAAGTGCGTTCCAGGTTCGGTTCGGTTTTACGCAACTTGAACAGGCTGAGCATGCTCATGATGTACATCACGATCGCGCCGAACACCGCCATGGTGATCATCGCCGCGGTCAGCGTCATGCCACCGAGGTTGATCAGGCCATCGCTGTAAATCGCGGCGATTCCGATCACGCCGCCCACGATAATGGCTCGATGCGGGGTCTGGAAACGCGACAGTTTGGCCAGGGAGGCCGGCAGATAACCGGCCCGGGCCAACGCGAAGAACTGCCGCGAGTAGCCGAGAATGATCCCGTGGAAACTGGCCACCAGGCCGAACAGGCCGATCCACACCAGCATGTGCAACCACCCGGAGCTTTCGCCGACCACGGTTTTCATGGCTTGCGGCAGTGGATCGTTGATGTTCGACAGGGTGCGCCAGTCACCCACGCCGCCAGCAAAGAACATCACGCCCATGGCCAGCAATACCAGGGTCAGAATGCCGCTGATGTAGGCTTTTGGAATCGTGCGTTTCGGGTCCTTGGCTTCTTCGGCCGCCATGGCCGCGCCTTCGATGGCGAGAAAGAACCAGATGGCGAAAGGGATTGCCGCGAACATCCCGGCTATTGCCGGGGCGCCAAACACGTCGGAACCGGCCCAGCCATTCAACGCGAAGTTACTGAAGCTGAACGCCGGGGCGACCACACCCATGAACACCAGCAGTTCTGCCACGGCCAATACGCAGACGACCAGCTCGAAGGTGGCCGCGAGTTTCACCCCGAGAATGTTCAGGCCCATGAACACAATGTACGCGCCGACCGCTGCGTGCTTAGGGTCCAGCGCCGGGAATTGCACGTTCAGATACGCACCAATCGCCAAGGCAATCGCTGGCGGCGCGAAGACGAATTCGATCAGCGTCGCCAGCCCGGCGATCAATCCGCCTTTTTCACCAAAGGCGCGACGACTGTAGGCAAATGGGCCGCCGGCATGGGGAATCGCCGTGGTCAGTTCGGTGAAGCTGAAGATGAAGCAGGTGTACATGGTGGCGACCATAAAAGAAGTCACCAGAAAGCCCAATGTCCCCGCCACGCCCCAGCCGTAACTCCAGCCAAAGTACTCGCCGGAAATCACCAGCCCGACGGCAATGCCCCACAGGTGCAACGTGCCCAGCGTGGGTTTGAGTTGTGTGTTCATGCGCTTGCTCCCTGAACGGTTTGGAATGCTCGGGGGAGGGCGTGTGCAGCGGGCGTGCCAGTGTTGTGATTGCAGTCGTAAAGCGCAAAAAGGTGTCGTATCGGGGGATGTTCGCAGCTGGATGGGGGCATTTTTATGCGCTAGTTGGGTGCGATGTTGTTAGAACTGCCGCCATCGCGGGCAAGCCCGGCTCCCACAGGATTTGTGCCAACCGCATCATCTGTTTCCACCGCTGAACCTGTGGGAGCCGGGCTTGCCCGCGATGAGGCCCGTCGAGACACCGAAAAAACGGCCTGTAACAAACCCATAAACCCACTCTTTACGCTTTCTTTATGCCCCGCACACACCCTCGATCTCGTTCCTTTACAGCCTTCCTTCCGACAATGACTCCACACGCGGCAATACGCCGTAACACGGAGAACTTCCATGAGCGTTCTGGACGGAGTGTCACTGCTACTGGCAGTGGGGCTGTTCATTTATCTGTTGGTTGCGCTGTTGCGCGCGGACCGGAACTAGGAGCGGCTATGCACAGTTATGACTATTGGCTGATCCTCGCGTTTTTCGCGGTGGTATTGGTCCCGGCGCCGTTTCTAGGGCGCTTCTACTACAAGGTAATGGAAGGTCAGCGCACGTGGCTGACACCGATTCTCGGGCCGGTGGAGCGCGGCTGTTATCGCGTGGCCGGCGTTGATCCGCAGGCTGAACAGAGCTGGCAGAAATACACGCTGGCCTTGCTCGCCTTCAATCTAGCGGGCTTCTTGCTGTTGTTTGCGATCCTGTTGTTCCAGGATCACCTGCCGCTGAACCCGCAAAACCTGCCGGGTCAGGAGTGGACATTGGCGTTCAACACCGCCATCAGCTTCATGACCAACACCAACTGGCAGGCCTACAGCGGTGAAGCGTCCCTGAGTTACTTGAGTCAGATGGCCGGCCTCACCGTGCAGAACTTCGTCAGCGCCGCCACCGGCCTGGCGGTATTGGTTGCGCTGTGTCGCGGTATTGGTCGCAAGTCGACCAAGACCCTGGGCAACTTCTGGGTCGACATGACCCGCGCCACCCTCTACGGCTTGTTGCCGCTGTGCCTGCTGCTGGCGCTGTACCTGGTCTGGCAGGGCGTGCCGCAAACCTTCGCTCAGTACGTGAATGCCGTGACGATGCAAGGTGTCGATCAGGTGATCCCACTCGGTCCTGCCGCCAGCCAGATTGCGATCAAGCAACTGGGCACCAACGGTGGCGGCTTCTTCGGCGTCAACTCGGCGCACCCGTTCGAGAACCCGACGGCGTGGAGCAACTTGTTCGAAGTGGGCTCGATCATCCTGATCCCGGTCGCGCTGGTATTCACCTTCGGCCACTACGTCAAAGACTTGCGTCAGAGCCGCGCGATCATCGCCTGCATGTTGGCGCTGTTCCTGATTGGTGGCGCGACTTCGCTGTGGGCCGAGTACCAACCGAACCCGGCGCTGAACAACGTCGCCGTCGAACAGACCGCGCCGCTGGAAGGCAAGGAGGCACGCTTCGGCACCACCGCCACAGTGCTGTGGTCAGTGACCACCACGGCGGCGTCCAACGGTTCGGTCAACGGCATGCATGACAGCCTTAACCCGCTGAGCGGCATGGTCGCGCTGGTCAACATGATGGTCGGCGAAGTGATCTTCGGCGGTGTCGGCGCTGGCCTCTACGGCATGTTGCTGAACGTGTTGATCGCGGTGTTCCTCGCCGGCCTGATGATCGGGCGCACGCCGGAATACCTCGGCAAGAAACTGCAAGCCAAAGAAGTGCAGTTGCTGGTGGTGACGTTGCTGGTGATGCCGGTCGGCGTGCTGGTGCTCAGCGCGATTGCGGCGAGCCTGCCCGGTCCTGTCGCCGCTGTCAGCAACCCCGGCCCGCACGGTTTCAGCCAATTGCTTTACGCCTACACCTCGGCCAGCGCCAACAACGGTTCTGCGTTCGGTGGCTTCGGTGCCAACACGCCGTTCCATAACCTGATGCTGGGGCTTGGCATGTTGATCGGTCGCTTCGGTTACATCCTCCCGGTACTGGCCCTGGCCGGCAGCCTGGCGATGAAGAAATCCGCACCGATCGGCCCGAACAGCTTCCCGACCCATGGCCCGCTATTTGTGACGTTGTTGACCGTGACCATTTTGCTCGTGGGTGGTTTGACCTTCTTGCCGACGTTGGCGCTGGGTCCGATTGCCGAACACTTGAGCTTGGGCTTCTGAGGAATCAATGATGAATATGCCCGCAACTAAAGCCGCTGCCGTCAAAGCGCCGGAACAACCGAAAACCGCGATCTCGGCCCTCTGGCGGCCGGCGCTGGTGCAAGCCTTCGTCAAGCTCGACCCACGGCAATTGCAGCGTGCGCCGGTGATGCTGGTGGTCGAACTGACAGCCATCCTGACCACTGTGCTGTGCTTCATTCCCGACAGCAGCGTGCCGACCTTTGTCGCCGCGCAAATCGCCTTGTGGCTGTGGTTCACCGTGCTGTTCGCCAACTTCGCCGAAGCCTTGGCCGAAGGTCGTGGCAAGGCCCGCGCCGACAGCCTCAAGGCCGGCAGCGAAGGCTTGAGCGCCCGTCGTAAAACCAGCAACGGCACATTCCAGGTCGTGCCGGCCACGAATCTGCGCAAGGGCGATGTGGTGCGCGTCGAAGCGGGGGAAATGATCCCCGGTGACGGCGAGGTCATTGAAGGCATCGCGGCAGTCAACGAAGCGGCGATTACCGGTGAATCCGCACCGGTGATTCGTGAGTCCGGGGGCGACCGCTCGGCCGTCACCGGCAACACTCGCCTGGTGTCCGACTGGTTGCTGGTGAAGATCACCGCCAACCCCGGCGAGTCGACGCTGGACCGTATGATCGCGTTGGTCGAAGGCGCCAAACGCCAGAAGACACCCAACGAAGTCGCGCTCGATATTTTGCTGATCGGCCTGACCCTGATCTTTCTGCTGGTGGTCGTCACCCTGCAACCGTTCGCCCACTTTGCCAATGGCAGCCTGCCGCTGGTATTCCTCGTGGCGTTATTGGTCACGCTGATCCCGACCACCATTGGCGGTTTGCTGTCCGCCATCGGCATCGCCGGGATGGACCGTCTGGTGCGCTTGAACGTGATCGCCAAGTCCGGTCGGGCCGTGGAAGCGGCGGGGGACGTGCACGTCCTGTTGCTGGACAAGACCGGCACCATCACCTTCGGCAACCGTCGTTGCACGGCGGTGCATCCGGCACCGGGTGTCAACGCCAGGGAACTGGCCGAGGGCGCGTTGTTCGCCTCGCTGGCCGATGACACGGCCGAAGGTAAATCCATCGTCGAGTACCTGCGCGGCACTCAGCCTCAACCTGAACCCGCCACCGAATTGCTGACGGCCGTACCGTTCAGCGCTGAAACCCGCTTGTCCGGTGTCGACTATCAGGGCCGTGTGTATCGCAAGGGCGCGGTGGATTCGCTGCTGGCGTTCCTCGACCTGAAGCGCGCCGACCTGGCCGCGCCGCTGTCCCGGGAAATCGACAAAATCGCTCAGAGCGGCGGCACCCCGTTGCTGGTCTGTGCCGACGGTAAATTGCTCGGCGTGATTCACCTCAAGGACGTGGTTAAACCCGGCATCCGTGAGCGTTTCGCCGAGCTGCGCAAACTGGGGATTCGCACGGTCATGGTGACCGGCGACAACCCGCTGACCGCCGCCGCGATTGCCGCCGAAGCGGGCGTCGATGACGTGTTGGCCGAAGCCACACCGGAGAAAAAACTCGCGCGAATCCGCCATGAGCAAAACGACGGTCGCCTGGTCGCCATGTGCGGCGACGGTGCCAACGACGCCCCGGCCTTGGCCCAGGCGGACGTTGGTATGGCGATGAACGACGGTACACAAGCGGCGCGCGAAGCGGCGAATATGGTCGACCTCGACAGCGACCCGACCAAGCTGCTGGACGTGGTGCAGATCGGCAAGGAATTGCTGGTGACGCGCGGTGCGCTGACGACGTTTTCCATTGCCAACGACGTGGCCAAATACTTCGCGATTTTGCCGGCGCTGTTTGCCTCGATCTATCCGCAACTGGGTGTGCTGAACGTCATGCACCTGACCAGTCCGCAGAGCGCGATTCTGTCGGCCATCGTATTCAACGCCCTGATCATCGTGGTGCTGATTCCTCTGGCATTGCGCGGCGTACGCGTGCAGGCGGCCAGTGCGGCGGCGTTGCTGCGACGCAATCTGCTGATTTATGGGCTGGGCGGGATCGTGGTGCCGTTCGTGGGCATCAAGGCGATCGACATGCTGCTGACGGCGTTGCATCTGGTTTGACCGTGGCGAGCGCTTCGCGCTCGATCGCGGGCAAGCCTTGCACCTGCGACGCCAACCCGTAGGAGCAAAGCTTGCTCGCGATGAATGCACCTCGGTGCACCTGACTGAACGTTGTATTTGTTCTGCGAATTCGAGGATTTTGAAATGACCACAATGATACGTCCGGCCTTGAGCCTGCTGGTGCTGATGACCCTGATTACCGGCGTTGCCTACCCATTGGTTGTCACCGGCGTCGCGCAGGTCGCGTTCCCGGATCAAGCCAATGGCAGTCTGGTGCGCGATGCCGACGGCAAGGTCCGGGGTTCGTCGCTGATTGCCCAGGACTTTGTCGGTGACGCCTGGTTCCACCCGCGTCCATCGGCCGGTGCCTTTGCCACGGTGTCGAGCGGCGCCAGCAACCTGTCGCCGAGCAATCCGGCGCTGGCCACTCGGGTGATCGACGAGGCCAACAAGCTTCTGGTGCCAGGGCAGGGACCCGTACCGTTGGCCTTGTTGACCACCTCGGGCAGCGGCCTCGATCCGCACTTGCCACCGGCCGCGATTGCCTATCAACTGGCGCGAGTTGCCGCAGCGCGTAATCTGCCGGTGTCTACGCTGCAACAATTGTTGGACGCGCACATTGAACAGCCGTTGGTGGGGCCGCCGGTGGTGAACGTGTTGGCGCTGAATATTGCGCTGGAAAAGTTGTAAATCGGTGGCGCTGTCAATCGCAGGCAAGCCCGCTCCCACATTGGAATGTATACCCTTTTTGTGGGAGCGGGCTTGCCCGCGATGACGGTAGAAAGGTCACCCCATCAACACCTGAATAAAGAGAGCAAGCATGAGTGACTCCGGCCGCGCCGACGCGCTGTTAGCAGACCTGCCCCGCGATGGTCGAGGCCGGCTCAAGGTCTTCCTCGGCGCCGCGCCCGGGGTCGGCAAAACCTACGCCATGCTGCAAGCGGCACACACTCAATTGCGCCAGGGTGTGAAGGTCATGGCCGGTGTGGTCGAAACCCATGGCCGCGCCGAAACCGAAGCGCTGCTCGGCGGTTTGCCGCAGCAGCCGTTGGTGCGCTCGGAATACCGTGGGGTGATGCTCGAAGAAATGGACCTCGACGGTTTGCTCGCTGCCAAACCGAAACTGGTGCTGGTCGATGAGCTGGCCCACAGCAACGCCCCCGGCAGCCGCCATACCAAACGCTGGCAAGACATTCAGGAATTGCTCGCCGCCGGCATCGATGTCTTCACCACGGTCAACGTCCAGCACCTCGAAAGTCTCAATGACCAGGTCCGTGGCATCACCGGCGTACAGGTTCGTGAAACCCTGCCGGACTGGGTGCTGCAAGAGGCCTACGAACTGCTGCTGATCGACCTGCCTCCGCGCGAGCTGCTTGAGCGCTTGCGTGACGGCAAAGTCTACGTGCCGGAGCAGGCGCGAGCGGCCATCGATGCGTTTTTTACCCAGACCAACCTGACCGCCCTGCGCGAAATGGCGATGCAAACCGCCGCCGCCCAGGTCGACAACGACCTGGCCCAGGGTTATCGCCAACTCGGTCAGGCGGCGCCAGCGGTGCGTGGGCGATTATTGGTCGGCGTCGATGGCGATGCACAGGCCGAGCGCCTGGTGCGCCACGCCAGCCGCGTTGCCCAGCGCCGGCATTTACCGTGGAGCCTGGTGCATGTCGACAACGGCAGCGTGCGCGACGAGCAATCGCGCCTGCGTCTGCAAAGCGCCCAGCAATTGGCCGAACGCCTCGGGGGCGAGGTGGTGTTGTTGCGGGCAGGCGAGGTCGCAAAAACGCTGATCCAGCACGCCGCCGAACGCCGCGCCAGCCTGGTGTTGGTTGGCCAGTCCCGGCAACGTTTACGTCGGCGGTTGTTCGGCGGCGGCTTGGCGTCACGCCTGCTGCGTGATGCGCGCGGGCTGGAAATCAACGTCCTCGACAGTGCTCACACACCGCATCAGCCGCGCCAGCGGTCGGCGCAGACGCTGGTGTGGTTCGACTACGCGCTGGCGATGGTGGCGACGGTGTTGGCCAGCGCCTTGGCCTGGGGTGTGGCGAGTGTTTTGCCGCTGCCCAATATCTCGCTGGTGTTTCTCGCCGCCGTATTGCTGGTGGCGGTGCGCAGCAGCCTCGGCCCGGCGCTGGCCTGTGCGGCGCTGTCGTTTTTGACCTATGACTTCCTGTTCATACCACCGAACTTTTCCTTCAGCATCCAGCGCGAAGAAGACGTGCTGACGTTGCTGTTCTTCCTGTTGATGGCGGCGCTTACCGGCAACCTCGCGGCCCGGCAACGGCGGCAATTGCAGGCGCTGCGTGACACTCAGGAAGAGACCACCGAACTGCTCGACCTGTCGCGCAAGCTGACCGCCGCCACTGACCGCCAAGCCGTGGTCAGTGCCGCCGCACAACACCTCAATGGCTGGAGTGATCTGCAATTGTGCCTGCTCAATCAAGACGGGCAGGGTGGCTGGAAAGTTGAAACCGGCGGCCCGCTGGAGTTTTCCGAAGCCGAGCGCGCGGCCGCCGATTGGGCCTGGCAGCACGATCAACCCGCCGGTGCAGGCACCGGAACATTGCCAATGGGGCGTTGGTGGTGGTGGCCGTTGTCGGTGGAAGACGGGCCGTTGGCGTTGCTCGGCGTGTGCGCCAAAGAAGGCCAGACTTTAAGTGGCCAACGTCGGCGTTTGTTGACCGCGTTGAGCCAGCCGCTGGCGCAGGCGCTGGCCCGTGCGCAACTGGCCGAGGACCTCGAAGCGGCGCGACTGCATGGCGAAACCGAGCAACTGCGCAGTGCGCTGTTGGCCTCGGTGTCCCACGATTTGCGCACACCGCTGACGTCCATGCGCGGTAGCATCGACAGCCTGTTGGCCCTCGGTGAAGCCATTCCACTGGAGGATCGCCAGGAATTGCTCGAAGGCACCCGCGACGAAGCCGAGCGCCTGGATCGCTATATCCAGAACTTGCTGGACATGACCCGCCTCGGTCACGGCGCGCTGAAACTGGCGCGCGATTGGGTGTCACCGGCCGACATTGTCGGCAGTTCGCTCAATCGACTGCGCGCAGTGCTGACGCCATTGCAGGTCAGCACTGAAGTGCCGGCAGAGTTGCCATTGCTGTTCGTCCACGCGGCGCTGATCGAACAGGCACTGGTCAACGTATTGGAAAACGCTGCACGATTTTCACCGGCGCATGGGCGTTTGCAGTTGCGCGCCGGGGCCGACGACAGTGAGCTGTTTTTCTCGGTGAGTGATGAAGGGCCGGGGATTCCGCAGGAAGAGCGGGCGAAGATTTTCGACATGTTCTACACCGCCGCGCGCGGTGATCGGGGCGGGCAGGGCACCGGGCTGGGGCTGGCGATTTGTCAGGGGATGGTGGGAGCGCATGGTGGGCGCATCAGCGTCGGCGATGGCATCGATGGGCGTGGGACCTGCATCACCCTTCACTTGCCGTTGCAGGAACAGCCTGCATTTGAGGGTGAGCGATGAAAGTGAAGCCTGATACCCTTTGGACATCTTCACGCCGTGATCAGAAACCATGAGCCAGACCGCGACCATTTTGGTCATCGACGATGAGCCGCAAATCCGTAAATTCCTGCGTATCAGCCTGGTCTCCCAAGGCTATAAAGTGCTGGAAGCCGGCACCGGCACCGAAGGCCTGGCGCAAGCCGCGCTGAACAAACCGGACTTGCTGGTACTCGACCTCGGTCTGCCCGACATGGACGGCCAGCAAGTGCTGCGCGAGTTTCGCGAATGGTCGACAGTGCCGGTGCTGGTGCTGTCGGTACGCGCCAGTGAAGGGCAGAAAGTCGAGGCACTGGATGGCGGTGCCAATGACTACGTGACCAAGCCGTTTGGTATTCAAGAGTTTCTGGCACGGGTGCGCGCCTTGTTGCGTCAGGCACCGGTCGGGGAGGCTCAGCAAGCGGCGTTGACGTTCGGCCCGTTGACCGTAGACCTGGCGTATCGACGGGTGCTGCTCGATGGCAGCGAAGTCGCGTTGACCCGCAAGGAGTACGCAGTGCTGGCGCAGCTGGCGCGACATCCGGGGCGGGTGATTACGCAGCAGCAGTTACTCAAGGATATCTGGGGGCCGACCCATACCGAGGACAGTCATTACCTGCGGATTGTGGTGGGGCATTTACGCCAGAAGCTGGCGGATGATCCAACACAACCGCGGTTTATCGTGACCGAGGCGGGGGTTGGGTATCGGTTGCTTGATACCTGATCGCTGATCGTTCCCACGCAGCGCGTGAGAACAATCCTCAGAATCTCAGGGCTCGCGCTCATTCTCATAGCGGTCCAGCGTATCCCGCGCAATCTCCCGTCCCAGCGCGATCAGCTCCGGCGCCTTGTAGAACTCGAAAAACCGGCAGACCCGCTTCGGCACGTTGATCAGAATATCCGGCGGGTAACCGGCGATCTTGTACTGCGCCAGCGACGTTTGCATCACCTCGAAACTCTGGTTGATCAGGTCAAGCAGCGAGGCGGGGCCGACGTTGTCGATGATGAATGAGCCGGTGGCCGATTTCGGCGCACCGTCGCGTTCAGGGGCCGCGGCCGGTTGCTGCGCTGCGGGCTCGGCAGATTCGACCCAAGGGTTGATCTCGGCCGCTTCTGCCATCAGAGCTTCCTTCTCCAGCAGCAGCAATTGTTCGGCCTGTTTGCGGCGGAAGGGCAATTTGGAACCCAGCGAATTGATCAAGCTGTCGAAGCGGGTCTTGAACGCCGCCGGGCGCTGAATGACCGGCAGTTGATAATGGCGCTGGTTGGTGGAGTTGAGATTGACCGCGATGATCAGGTCGCAATGACTCGACACCACCGGCACGATCGGTAAAGGGTTGAGAATGCCGCCATCGACCAGCATCCGGTTGCCCTGCATCACCGGGGTGAAGAGGCTGGGGATCGCCGCCGAGGCGCGCATGGCCTGGTGCAGGCAGCCTTCCTGGAACCAGATTTCCTGCTGGTTGGTCAGGTCCGTGGCCACGGCCGTGTAAGGAATGCGCAGGTCTTCGATATTGATCTCGCCGACGATCTTGCGGATCTGCCCGAAGACCTTCTCACCGCGAATCGCGCCAAGCCGAAAGCTGACGTCCACCAGGCGCAACACATCGAGGTAATCCAGGCTTTCGATCCAGTTGCGATACTCGTCAAGTTTGCCAGCGGCATAAATCCCGCCGACCACCGCGCCCATGGAACAACCGGCGATGCAGGCGATGTCGTAGCCACGCCGTTCGATCTCTTCAATGACACCGATATGGGCATAGCCTCGGGCTCCACCTGAGCCCAGTACCAGTGCGATACGCTTTTTCATGAATCGCCCTCGTCTGACAAGGTTCAACAATGCACCCATTGAAGGGCGGGCTTCAATCGCCAAGGTCGCTCGATGGGCCGGGCGCGTCGTTTTTTCGACACTCCGTGGCGGCACATGGCTATTCTTCGCACGCTATAGTTTTGTTTGCCTTGTGTGGCCAAGGCACTTTTCACGTGCCGGACCGTCATACCTGCACGACTGTTGACCTATCTTGAGGTGGTATTGATGAAAGCCTGGATTTGCGTACCTTTGATTGCATTGGCGCTCGCCGGTTGTGCCGGTAAAACGGCTTACCGCGAAAGCTGTGGAAGCCAGATCGATGCGGCGTGGCATGAGCTAGACTTGGCCAAGGCCGAAGGTTTCGCCGGGACCGTCAGCTACTCCAAGGCTCTGTCGTTGCTGACCGGTGCCAAGACCCAGCAACAATTCGAAGCTTACGAAGGCTGTGCCAGCAAGGCCCAGAAAGCACGGTTCTATATTCGTGAGTCTCGTGCCGGCCGTTGAAGGCATGACGTAGGCAAGAGGGGAAGTTCGACTCAGGGAGCAAGCGATGTCTGATTTGGTTGATCGGTTGGTGGCTCATGTCCTGGGCCTTGAAGTCCGCTTGTTGGCCTGTCAGGCACGCTTGAGTGCTCGCACTGACCCTGAAGCGTTACACGACCTGCGCACCACGGTTCGCCATTTGCGCAGCCTGTTGCGACCCTTGCGTGGGCTGCCCGGCGTCGAGCAGGTAGAGGCAGCGGCGGCGCGGGTCGGCGAACTGACCACGCCGTTGCGCGATCGTGAAGTACTGGCGGCCTATTTGCTTGAACACGGTCAGTCCGAAGCCGCACATTGGCGGTTGGCGCAAATGGTCGAGGCTTATCCGGCGGTGGCGGTCAGCCCCGAGCTGGCGCAGCTGCTGATGATCTTCGACGCCTTTCCGCGTTTTTTACGCGCGTCCCAGCGTCAGGGTTTGCTCAAGGGTTTGCGTAAGCGCATCGAAAAACGCTTGGGCAAACAGTGGAAGAAACTGGACGTGGCGTTGCACGATCCGGCCCATGACCGACACCGTTTGCGCCTGTTGATCAAGCGCGTGCGCTATGGCATCGAAGCCTATCCCGAGCTCGACCGTTTGCCGAAGTCCGCGTTGTCCCGATTGAAGTCGGCGCAGAGTGCCTTGGGTGATTGGCACGACAGCTGGCAATGGCTGGCCAGGGCGCAAGAGGAAGCTGATTTGCAGCCGTGTGTCGCCGTCTGGAAAACCACCTTGGCCGAGGCCGAAAGCCGCGCCGATCGCGTTCTCGACAAACTAAGCGCCCGCTGTTTCAAATCCTGAAAGCACAACCGATCAAAAATGTGGGAGCGGGCTTGCCCGCGATGGCGGCAGCACAGACACCTTAATAGTGACTGTCAGACCGCTATCGCGGGCAAGCCCGCTCCCACATTTGTTTTGTGTTGGGTGTGCAATCCGTGTTCGCACCAGTCACGGCCCTTCTGTCAGTGCTTTTGGCCGGAATAAGTGCTGTATCCACGTCGCTGGCTGGTTAAGATCCCTCTCTACTTTTTTCCGTCTCTGAGGTTTTCATGCGCTTTTGCGATCTGCTCGACGCCGTCCGCCGGCAACCGCTGGAGCTGTCTATTCCGGCCGGATGGGCGCAGGGGCGTGCCAGTTTCGGTGGCCTGGTGGCGGCGTTGCAATACGAAGCCATGCGCGCAAAAGTCCCGGCAGACCGGCCGGTGCGTTCGCTGGCGATCACCTTTGTCGGCCCCGTTGAGCCTGAAGTGCCTGTCAGCTTTGAAGTCGATGTATTGCGCGAAGGTAAGGCTGTCAGCCAGGTGCTCGGCCGGGCGATGCAGAAGGGGCAAGTGGTGACGTTGATTCAGGGCAGCTTTGGTGCCTCGCGGCCTTCCGAAGTGGCGATCGCGGCAAAACCGGCACCCGACATGAAGCACTGGGACGAATGCCAGGAGTTGCCCTTCATTCCCGGCGTGATTCCAGAGTTCATGCAGCATCTGGCGATGCGCTGGGCGGTAGGTGGCATGCCGTTCACCGGCAACGACTCTCGCGAAATGGGCGGCTGGGTGCGTTTGCGTGGGGACGTGAAGGAGGAGGCTGTCACTGAGTCACATATTCTCGCGCTGGTGGATGCCTGGCCGCCGTCCTTGTTGCCTCATTTGAAAAAGCCGGCAATGGGCAGCACGCTGACCTGGACCATCGAATTCGTCCAGCCATTGCTGCCATTGAGCACGCTGGACTGGTGTAAATACCGGGTGGAAACCGAGCACGGCGCAGACGGCTACGGCCATGCGGCTGCAAAACTCTGGAGCGCGGACGGTCAGTTGATCGCCATGAGCCGGCAGACGGTCACGATTTTCGCCTGATCAGTGCCGACGGTGGCGCTCACGCCAGGCGCGCCACCAGCCACCGCTCAGAAAAAACCGTGGGAACGTCAGGAACTGCTCGACCAGCAAGCGTGACACCGCGTCTTTGCGATCACTGAACGGCTCGGAGGCTTGCGCCTCCAGACGGTGACCGTGACGTTGCAGGGCCAGGGCCGCGAACAGGCCGACCACACCGATGGCGATGTTTGCCAGGCTCAGGTTGAACACACCGGAAACAATCAATAGAAACGCCACAATGAACAGCGGCACGGCAATCAGGTGCAGCACCAGGTTGGTCGGGTGCTGATGATTGTTGGGGTACGCTCGCCATTGCCAGGCGGGTAGGTTGGGGTGACGTTTGCCCATGTTGGAACTCCTCAATCCGTGTTGACCATATGATTGAAGAATAGGCGGGGGGAGGACGGTCGGCGAATCGAGGTTGGCTATAGGGTTAATAGGTGGGCATGGCCAGGTTTGATGTGCCCCGGCAAACGCTATCGTCGGATCGCCGCCCGGACCAGGCCCGCTCCCACTGTGTATGTGTGTTGTCACCTAACGAGTGGTCACTGAAATCACATGTGAGAGCGGGCGTGCCCGCGATGGGGCCCTTACAATTTGAGCTGTCCGATCGCCTTACTCAATTCCCCGGCCAACGCCGCCAGTTCATGACTGGTGGTGGCTGAGTTTATGGTCTGCTGCACGGTGTTCTCCGTCACATCCCGAATACTCACCACCGCCCGGTTCATCTCTTCCGCCACATGGCTCTGCTGTTCGGCTGCCACCGCAATCTGCGTGTTGCTTTCACGCATCTGCGCCACGGCGCCGGTGATCTCCGCCAGCGCGGCGCCGGCCTCTTGAGCCTGCTGCACGCAGTCGTCGGCCTTGAAGGAGCTTTCCTGCATGAAGTCCACCGCGTCCCGGGTCCCGGCCTGCAAGGCGGACACCATCAAGGTGATCTCGTCGGTGGAGGTCTGGACGCTTTTGGCCAGGTTGCGCACCTCATCGGCGACAACGGCAAAGCCCCGGCCCATTTCACCGGCCCGTGCCGCCTCGATGGCCGCATTCAGGGCCAGCAGGTTTGTTTGCTCGGCGATGCTGTGAATCACGCTGACCACACCGTTGATTTTCTGGCTGTCCTCGGCCAGACGTTGAATCATCTCGGCCGTCTGCTGCACGCCGCTGGACAGCCCGGCAATCGACTTCTGTACCCTGATGACCACTTCCTGCCCGCTGCCGGCCAGGGTGTCGGCGGTTTGCGAGAGGTCGCGGGTCGCGCCGGCATGCTGGGCGATGTGGTGGACCGTCGCGGTCATTTCGTTGATCGCCGTGGCGGCCTGATCGGTTTCGCTTTGCTGGCCGAGCATGCCGTGGCGCACGTCGTTCATGCTTGAGGCCAGGCGTGCGGCGCCGATATCCAATTGCCGAGCCGTGCTGGCGACGGTGGTTACCACCCGTTGGTAACCGGCCTGCATCGCGTTGAAGGCATGCGCCATCTGCCCGACTTCGTCCTTGCTAGCCAGTGGCACACGGGCTGACAGGTCGCCGGTTTTCTCGACGTGAAGCATCACATCTTTCAGAGTGTTGAGCTGACTCAGCAGGAAGCGGATGAGCAGTTGCGATGCCCCCAGCATTGCCAGCATCAGGATAAAAACGGCGACCGCATAGTGGGTGAAACGCTCGCTGAATACTTGGTTCAGGCTCGGGCCAAAAGCGAGCAGCGCCACTTGCTGGCCATCGGGACGAGCGAACACTTCGGCGCCCATCAACGGGTTATCACCGAACAGCGGCATTGAGTTGATCTCGACCCAGCCATGGCTATCCGTCAGTTCCAGCAGCGGCTGACCGTTCAGCAGCGGCGCCTGCCCGCGCCCGAAGGTCAACAGGTTGTCGGCCTTGGGCAGCGGTTGCCCGGATGGCCAGGCGCTGAGCAATCGCACTTGCGCCTGAGCGCTCGCCTGAGCGGCATGACTGCGCGCCTGTTGTTCGAGCTGCACGGCGTACAGCACCAGCAACAGGGTCGTGAAGAAGGCGACCGCGTTGACCGCCCAAAATTTGTATTTCAGCGAGATGTTGCTAAGCCAGGCACCCATGGAGGTCTTCTCTGATAGCGGAAACAGCATTGGCAAGGTGCCAGCATTGTGTCGCTATCGAGGGGTTCTGCATTTGATATGGATCAACAACCCTCACCGTCCCCTGTAGGATTGGTGGTTACTGGGCGATGGTGGGCAGACCGAAGAATGCTCGTGCACAGGCGGTGCTGTGGGCGGCGAGATCTTCTTCGCTTTCCCCGCGATGCAACGCCACTTCCCGTAAAACTTCAGTCAAATACGCCGGTTCATTACGTCCATTTTTTGGCTTGGGCCGCAGGCTGCGTGGCAGCAGATACGGTGCATCGCTCTCCAGCATCAAGCGTCCGCGCTTGATCTCCTTCACCAACGGATGCAGGTGCGTGCCGCGGCGTTCATCGCAGATCCAGCCGGTGATGCCGATGTGCAAATCCAGATCGAGGTAGCTGAACAAGGCTTTCTTTTCGCCGGTGAAGCAATGCACCACGGCGGCCGGCAATTGGTCACGGTAATCACGCAGGATTTCCAGCAGTCGCTGACTGGCGTCGCGTTCATGCAGGAATACCGGCAACTGCAACTCGACTGCCATCGCCAGGTGTGCTTCCAGGACTTTTTCTTGCTGTGGGCGGGGCGAGAAATCACGATTGAAATCCAGCCCGCATTCACCCACGGCCACCACGTTCGGCTCCTTGAGCAAACTGCGCAGACGCTGCGCGCTGTCAGCATTCCAGTCAGTCGCCGCATGGGGGTGAATGCCAGCAGTGGCGAACAGCCGTTGAGCTGTTTCGTCCAGTTGTTGGCACAGCTCCAGGGCTTGTTCACTGCCCTCGACATTGGTGCCGGTCAGTACCAATTGGCAGACCCCCGCGGCATACGCGCGGTCGAGTACGGCCTGGTGTTTGTCGGCAAAACTGGGGTTGGTCAGGTTGACGCCGATATCGATGAGTTGCATGGTGCTACCTCGGACCAAAGGCCGGAAAGCATATCAGAGCTGTAGATTTATAAGAAAAGCCAAGAACTACAACGAGTTGAAGCTGTCTCTTGATGCCGCGAGACAGGTCAGGGTGGTCAAGGTGCCATCACTGTGCCAGTCTTTCGCACTTTGCCAGCGCTCATGGCGCTCTGTTTCTGTCGTTCGATTCCATGAAACTTGAGGAGTCGGCCCAGTATTCTTTCCGGAGAGTGGATGATACGTCCCTCGATATTGCTATTGCTGTGCTGTTCGTTGCTGCTGCCGATGCCGGCGGTTGCGCGTCTGGCCGGGCCGCTGCAAGCCGTGCCGGCGGCGCAGGTGCGCGACCTGGCAGAAATACGCAGCAGCCGCATATTGCGGGTGCTGGTCAACCAGAGCCGCAACAGCTCCGGCGAAGTCCAGGGCCAGGCCATCGGTGTCGAATACCACCGCTTGCGCGCCTTCGAGCAATACCTCAACGGTCATGCCCGTGACGGTCAGGAAGTCACCCTCAAGATCATCCCCAAAGCCAAGGATCAATTGCTCGGTGCCCTGCAGCGTGGAGAGGGGGATCTGGTCGCACCGGGGGAGTTGCTTGATTTACAGCCGGGCCACGCAGTCAGCAGCAGTGAGCCGATCGCCAGCAACATCCCGTTGGTGCTGGTGGGGATTAAAGGCGAGCGTCGCTACACCAAGGTCGAACAACTCTCCGGCAAAACCCTGGCGTTGCCCACGGGCAGTGCGGCCGGGGATGCGGTGAGCCAGATCAATTCCAAACTCGCACTGCACAAGCTGGCACCGATTACGATCGAGTGGGTCGATCCCAGTCTTGCCGTCGAAGATGTGCTGGAGATGGTTCAAGGCGGGATCTTTCACCTGACCATCGTCGAACAACCGATTGCCGAGCGCTGGGGCAAGATCCTGCCCAAATTGCGCTTCGACAAACAGGTGCTGATCAGCGACCCGGGCGAAGAGTTCTGGTTTGTGCGCCGCGATGCGGCAATGTTGCGGGCAAGCATCGATCGGTTTTTGACGACGTACAAGAAGCCTTCAGACCAGGACGTGGCGTTTCTGCGGATCTATCGGCGTCTGTACCAAGTGCACTATCCACTGGCCAAGGCCGATCGCCAACGCCTGGAAAAACTGCGGCCGGTGCTGCAGAAACACGCCGATGCCCAAGGCATGGACTGGTTGAACCTGGCGGCGCTGGCGTTCAAGGAGTCAGCCTTGCAGCCCAATGCCCGCGGCAGTGGCGGTCCCACCGGCCTGATGCAAATCACCCCGTCCGCCGCGCAGCGGGTCGGGGTCAACAACATTCAGGAGCTCGACGCCAATGTCCAGGCCGGTGCCAAGTACCTGGCCATGATCCGTCGCAAGTTCTTCGCCAGCCCCAAACTCAACGAACGTGAGCGCATGGCGTTTGTACTGGCGGCCTACAACATTGGCCCGGAGCGGGTTCAGGGAATGCGCGCCGAAGCCCGGCGGCGTGGACTTAACCCTAATCAATGGTTTTTCCAGGTCGAGCGCATTGCCATGGAGCAGGTGGGAATGGGACCCGTCAGCTACGTTAATAGCGT
Source organism: Pseudomonas sp. C9 (assembly GCF_002000165.1). Lineage (NCBI taxonomy): Bacteria > Pseudomonadati > Pseudomonadota > Gammaproteobacteria > Pseudomonadales > Pseudomonadaceae > Pseudomonas > Pseudomonas sp. C9. Next base: position 4,368,959 of record NZ_MPAK01000001.1, read on the forward strand.
CAACAAGTACTACTTGGCATTCGATCGTGAGAGGGAATCGCTGGAGCCGCAGGGGCAAAAAGTTGTTTCTCGTAAATGATCGACTAAGCTGATTGTTATGGTGCAATTATTGCGCTTTTAGCATTCGTTTTATCGATTAATATGGCGCCCAACGAACACACACTGACAATGGATGACACAGCATGAGCTCACTGATCAACAAGGTACTGTTTACCCGCGCCGGTTTCGGCCTGACCGCCATACGGATCGTTGTCGGGATCATTTTTGCGGCTCATGGCGCACAGAAACTCTTCGGCATGTTTGGTGGCTACGGCATCGCCGGCACCGCGCAATACATGGAAAGCGTGGGCCTTGCACCGGGTCATCTGATGGCGATTCTGGCCGGGGGGACGGAGTTCTTTGGCGGTCTGGCCCTGATTATCGGTCTGCTGACACGTCCTGCGGCACTGGGGCTGAGCATCCTCTCGCTGGTTGCGATTTTCTCCGTGCATATCCATAACGGCTTGTTCATGGCCAACAACGGCTATGAATTCGCCCTGGCCCTGCTCGGTGGCAGTATCGCGGTATTGATCGAAGGTGCCGGCAAGCTGTCGCTGGACGGTGCCATCACCGACTGACCGCTCTGGCTCAACTAAAAGGCTCGCACTGCGCGGGCCTTTTTTGTTGCGCGTGATTCTTGACACTGCTGTGTCAGCTTCTCTAGGATGCTGCTCATGCGCCGATTTAAACAGCTACTTGCGGGGCGCCAGGTGACTCATTCAGTTGCCGATAGAAGCTTGAAACAAGCTTCGAAATACCGCTAAAGCGCTGGTTCGGTGTTGCCTCTCACCTGCCATGCAGACTTTTGAGGCAGAGACACGACTCGATGAACGCACTTAGCCCCGTTGTACGTCCCGCGCCGATCACGGCACATCTCACCCAGCGCAATCCAAAAATCCTGCTTGGCGGTCAACATCAGCCGACACTTCTGCGTTATCTCGATGGCTGGCCACGCCGTACCGGCGGCCCTGCGGCATTTCTGATCCAGTTTGTCGAAGACGGTGAATCCCTGGCTCGATTTGCCAACGACAGCTTTGATCTGGCAGTGATTCAATCGCCGAGTCTTGAAGACGCCCCTGAAGTGATCAGGCAACTGACTCGCGTTGCCCGGCAAGGTTTGATTACCCGACGCTAAGGTTCAAAGGTACTCAATCGCCACGATATACACGCATTGCTCACCGGTAGGTGTCTGGACGCGAACTTCGGCGTCCAGCGCCTTGCCGATCAGCGCGCGAGCGAGCGGTGAGTCGATGCTGATCAGCCCCAGTTTCAGGTCCAGCTCGTCCGGGCCGACGATGCGGTAGCGCGACTCTTTGCCGTCCTCGTCTTCGATGGTGACCCAGGCGCCAAAATAGACTTTGTTCGGGTCGCTGGGTTTCTCGCTAACCACTTTGAGCGCTTCCAGCCGTTTGGTGAGGAAGCGCACACGGCTGTCTATTTCGCGCAGCATTTTTTTGCCGTAGGTGTATTCCGCGTTCTCGGAACGATCACCTTGAGCCGCGGCCTCGCTCACAGACTGCGTTACTTGCGGTCGCCGTACATGCCAAAGTTCGTGAAACTCGGCCCGCATCCGCGCTTCCCCTTCGGGGGTGATCAGCGCGGTGCCAGCGGTGCGGGGGGGGCGATAGCGGCTCATGACAACTTCTTGTGATGGAGAAGCCTTGAGTCTATCAACCCTCGCGCAACACTGTCAGTGGGCTGGCGTTCAAGGCTCGACGCGTACCGAACACACCGGCGCTGCCAATCAGCACTGCGCCGATCAATGGCAGCACCAACAACCACGGATGCGGATGCCACGGCAGGTCGAAGGCATAGCGATAGAGCACCAGGCTCACCAGTTCCGACCCCAGTGCTGCCAATAGCCCGCTGACTGCGCCGAGTAATCCGAACTCGATCCGTCGGGCTTTCACCAGCAATTGCCGTTCGGCCCCCAGTGCTCGTAACAGGGCGCCTTGACGAATGCGTTCATCGAGTGTCGCCTGCAAGCCGGAAAACAACACCGCCATCCCCGCCGCCAGTACAAACAGCAACACATATTCCACCGCCAGCGTGACTTGGGCGAGGATGCTGCGTAGCTGCTGCAGCAAGGCTTCGACTTGCAGAATGGTGACCGCCGGGAAGCTGCGCGACAGGTCGACAATCTGCTGGTCATGCCCGGCCGCCAGATAGAAACTGGTCAGGTAAGTCGCTGGCAAATCCTTCAGAGTGCCGGGCTGGAAGATCATGAAAAAGTTTGGCTGGAAGTTGTCCCAGTTGATGTCTCGCAGGCTGGTGACTTTCGCTTCACGGTTGACCCCGCCCACAGTAAACACCATGTGATCGCCGAGCTTGAGTTTTAGGCTTTCGGCGACTTTGCCTTCAACAGAAACGCCAGGTACGGCTTCGAGTGCCTGTTCGCTCCACCAGTTGCCCGCCGTCAGTTTGTTACCTGCCGGCAAGTCGGCCGCCCAGGTCAGGCTCAGGTCGCGCTGAATCGCTCGATCACCCGCTGAATCCTTGCTGACGATGTCTTGCACGGGCACGTCATTGATGCTGATCAGTCTCCCTGGCACCACGGGATAGAGCGGCGCGGACTGCGCCGACAGTTCGATCAGGCGATCAGTAAAGGCCTGTTTGTCCGCCGGCAGAATGTTCAGCGCAAAATAGTTCGGCGCATTTTTCGGCAGTTGATTTTGCCAGGTATCCAGCAGTTCGCCCCGCAGCAACGCGATCAGCGCCATGGACAGTAGAATCAGGCCGAAAGCCAAGGCTTGTCCCGCGGCCGCCAATGGATGACGCAGCAGTTGGCCGAGCCCGAGGCGCCAGGGTAGCGAAGCACGGGCCAGCAGCCGCCGTAAGCTTTTCAGCAGCAGCAGGAGCAAGCCGCCGAGCACCAGCGCGGCGATCACGCCACCGCCGAGCAGAGCGAAGGTCAGCACCAGGTCGAGGCTCAGGCGCCACATGATCAGGCCTAGGGCACCCAACGCAGCGCCATAAACCATCCAGGTGCTGGAGGGGATCGGCAGCATGTCCCGACGCAGCACCCGCAGCGGTGGCACGCGACCGAGTGCGGCGAGCGGCGGCAAGGCGAAACCGGCGAGCGCCACCAGCCCTGTACCGATCCCGGCGATGGCCGGCAGCAGACCTCCCGGTGGCACATCGGTCGGTAACAAGTCATGCAGCAGTGCAAATAGCCCAAGCTGTGCCAGCCAGCCCAGGAGAGCGCCACTGAGGCTGGCGAGCAGTCCCAGTACCGTCAACTGCAAACTGAACAGCACCATGGTTTCCCGGCGCGACAGGCCCAGGCAGCGCAGCAAGGCACTGGCATCGAATCGGCGGGTAGCGAAGCGTGTTGCCGACAGCGCGACTGCCACGCCGGACAAAAGAACGGCCACCAGGCTCGCCATGTTGAGGTAGCGCTCGGCCTTGCCCAATGCGCCGCCAATCTGTCGGTTGCCGTCGCGGGCATCCTGCAGTCGCTGGTTGGCGGCCAGTCCTGGCTTGATCAATTGACGATAGGTTTCCAGCGCCTCGGCTTTGCCGCGCCAGAGTTCACGGTAGCTGACCCGGCTACCCGGTTGCACCACGCCGGTGGCGGTAAGGTCGTCGAGGTTGATCAGCACGCGTGGTGTCAGGCTGTAGAAGTTGCCCGCCCGGTCGGGTTCGTAGGTCAGCACGCGTGCCAGCTTCAGGGTTTTCAGGCCGACGTCGATGCTGTCGCCGATCTTCAGGTCCAGTGCTGTCAGCAAGCGTGCTTCGACCCAGGCTTCACCGGGTTTCGGTCCGCCACCGGGTTCTTCCGGGGCAAAGGGTGTCGGGGCGCTTTTCAGTTCGCCGCGCAGTGGGTAGACCGCGTCGGCCGCCTTGATGCTGGACAGTTGAATGCCATTGTCGGTGGCGATGACGCTGGAGAACTCCACCACTTGAGCGTGTTCGAGCCCCAATTCCAGGCCACTGTTGATCTGTTCGGGACGCGCCGGTGAACTGCCTTCGAGCAACAGGTCGGCACCGAGAAACTCGGTGGCACGCAACATCATGGCGCCGTTCAGGCGGGCGCCGAAGTAACCGATGGCGGTGCTCGCCGCCACGGCCACCAGCAAGGCGAAGAACAACACCCGCAATTCACCGGCGCGGGCGTCGCGCAGCAGTTGGCGGATGGCAAGGCTGAACAGGCGCAACAGCGGCAGGCGTGCCATCAAGGCTCCAGAGGGGCGACCAGCAGGCCGGCTTCAAGGCGGATCAGACGCCGGCAGCGATGTGCCAGGCGTTCGTCGTGCGTCACCAGCACCAGCGTCGTGCCGCGTTCCTGATTGAGTTCGAACAACAGATCGCTGATGCGCTCGCCGGTGTGGCTGTCGAGGTTGCCGGTGGGTTCATCGGCAAACAGCACGTCGGGTTCGGCGGCAAACGCCCGGGCAATCGCCACACGTTGCTGTTCACCCCCCGAGAGCTGGCGCGGCGAGTGCGTGAGGCGCTGGCCCAGGCCGACCCGTTGCAGCAATTCGGTGGCGCGCTCGCGGGCGTCTTTTCGACCATCGAGTTCCAGTGGCAACATGACGTTTTCCAGCGCGTTGAGGCTGTCGAGCAACTGAAAGGACTGGAAAACAAAACCGACATGCTCGGCCCGGATGCGTGCACGTTGATCCTCGTCGAGTGTGCTCAGCCCTTGCCCGGCCAGCGTGACTTCGCCGCTGCTGGGCAGGTCGAGGCCGGCCAGCAGGCCGAGGAGGGTGGATTTGCCGGAACCGGAGGCGCCGACGATGGCCAGGCTGTCGCCCTTGTTCAGTTCCAGGCTGAGTTCGTGCAGGATAGTCAGTTCACCTTCCGCGCTGGGGACCACTTTGCTGAGGTTCTTCGCGGTGAGAATGCTTGCGCCCATGGAGAATCCGATGCGTGTGTGGTTTTTGAGTGCTGGCCTGGCCTTGATGTGCATGGCCCAGAACGCAGCGGCGGGTACTGTCCTGATCGTTGGCGATAGTATCAGCGCCGGTTTCGGGCTGGATACCCGGTTGGGGTGGGTCTCACTGCTTGAACAACGGCTCAAGCGCGAAGGTTTCGACGACAAAGTGATCAATGCGTCCATCAGCGGCGACACCAGTGCCGGAGGCCAGGCACGCCTGCCCGCGCTGCTTGCAGAGCATAAGCCTGAGTTGGTCATCCTTGAGTTGGGCGGCAATGACGGTCTGCGTGGATTGCTTCCGACGCAATTGCAACAAAACCTTGCGGCGATGATCGACAGCTCTCAGGACAGCGGTGCCAAGGTGTTGCTGTTGGGCATGCAATTGCCACCCAATTACGGCGTTCGATACACCGAGGCCTTTGCCAAGGTCTACAGCAACCTGGCCAACGAGAAGAAAATCCCGCTGGTGCCGTTTTTTCTCGACGGTGTGGGCGGTCATCCAGACCTGATGCAGGCCGACGGCATACACCCGGCGGCCGGGGCTCAGGACAAGTTGCTGGAAAATGTCTGGCCTACGCTAAAACCGCTGTTATGAGACTTTTCTAGAAGCAGGCTTTCGGCTAAGGTGGCGCCCCCGATTTGGAGCCCCCGATGCCGCGTCCCGCCTGGTCACTTTTTGCCTACCAACTGATCGAGCCTGACGAACAGCTGGATCTGTTCGCCTGCCAGGAAGTGCGGGTGCATCTGGTGACGCGTCAGCTGGAACTGGGCGGCTCGGCGGACCGAACCTTGTGCGGCAGCCTGTTGCCGGCACAGCCACGCTGGTCGAGCGTCGACCGTCGTGTGTTTCAGGATCAGCGACTGTGCTCGCTGTGCCGAGCCATTCTGGAATCGCAAAAGCGCGGCACTTCGCCCATCTGGCCAGAGCTGCGATTCGAGCTCTAAGGCGTCAAGGATAGCTTGCTATCGACCAACTCCCCGAATTTACGGGCGGCGGTGTACAATCGCGCTTTTACCCTAGTCGACCTGCGAAGGACTTTCCGGATGTTGCCGCGTTTTCCTGCCGTTACCCGCTGCCTGACTCTTGCTGCGTTGTTTGCGGCCGGTCCAGTTGCAGCATTGGAGTTTCCCCTGCCACCGCCCGGTGAAGACATCATCGGTCAGGTGCAAGTGATCAAGGCCAAATACGAAGATACCTTCGCCGACCTTGGTACCGCCTACGACCTGGGCTACACGGAAATGGTCGCGGCCAACCCTGGAGTTGATGCATGGTTGCCGGGCGCCGGCACCGAAATCATTCTGCCAACACGTTTCATCCTGCCACCGGGACCGCGTGAAGGCATCGTGATCAACCTGGCCGAGTACCGCCTCTACTACTACCCGAAAGGCAAGAACGTGGTGTACACGTTCCCGTTGGGTATCGGTCGTGAGGGCTGGGGTTCGCCGATTGCCCACACCAGCATCACCGCGAAGACGCCGAACCCGACCTGGACGCCTCCAGCGTCGATCAAGGCCGAGCACGCCGCCGACGGCGATCCGCTGCCTAATGTGGTGCCGGCAGGCCCAGACAACCCTCTGGGGCCGTTCAAGTTCACTCTGGGTACACCGGGCTACCTGATCCACGGCTCTAACAAGAAGTTTGGCATCGGCATGCGTACCAGTCATGGCTGCTTCCGCATGTTCAACAACAACGTGCTGGAAATGGCTGGCATGGTGCCAGTCGGTACGTCGGTGCGGATCATTAACGACCCGTACAAGTTCGGTGTGAGTGCCGGCAAGGTTTATCTGGAAGCGCACACGCCACTGGATGACAAGGGCAACCCTTCGGTGGTCGACAAGCACACTGCGGTTATCAACGCGATGCTCAAGCGTGAAGACATCACTAACAACCTACGTATGAATTGGGATGTGGTGCGCGACGTGGTAGCCGCTGAAGATGGCCTGCCGGTGGAAATCGCTGTGCCGAACGGGGCTGCGCCAATGATGTCGAGTGCACCGCTCGATCCATTGCAGTAAGGCTTGAAAGAAACCCGCCGACGCAGGTTGCGTCGGCGGGTTTTTTATTGCCGGAAGAAAACACCCGGCAATAAAAAAGCCGACCCATAAAATGGGTCGGCTTGATAACAATCCCGAGGGATTATTACTTGCGGCTAGCTTTGTCCAGCATGCGCAGAGCACGCTCGTTAGCTTCGTCAGCAGTCTGTTGTGCTTTTTGAGCAGCAGCCAGAGCTTCATCAGCTTTACGGTAAGCTTCGTCTGCACGAGCTTGGGAGCGAGCTGCTGCGTCTTCAGTAGCGGTCAGACGTGCTTCTGTTTCTTTCGATGCGCTGCTGCAACCGGTAGCCAGAACTGCGGCCAGAGCCAGAGCAGAGAATTTCAGAACGTTGTTCATCGTGTTCCCCTTCAAGGACTTTCAATTAAGTAGCTGTCTCCTCAGAGTGAGGAAATAGCCGGCGTACATACTACCCATTACTACTCGTAAGTAAACTGACGTAAAGCAAGAAGCAAAAAAAATTGTAGGCGTTGATTCTTTTTCGAGCAACTTTTAACTGCATTGTTTAAAAAATATCCAGCTACGAGGCCCGAGCCTGAGCGAATCGTCGAGGAAAAGTTCCCGGCACTCACGGCGTTTTTTTTCAGTCTTGGCTAAAGTCTGGCTAGATGAACTCGTCCATACTTTCGTTCGAATTTTGCGCAGCGGCCCTCATAATCTTTATCCATGTAGAGGTGACTTTAAAATCGCGGGTTCGTCTTAAGTCTCAACATCCGGCAATGTTCAGGCTTTCGACCCGCAAAGACCGCCGGTCGAGCCGTCCCTGCGTTCCCTGAAGCAGCACCCGCCAGTTGAGCATGATGACGAGCGTACCTTGAGCATTTTTGCCAATGGTGCCTACTATTTGATACGTGCTCGGTTGCGCGAGATCGGTGCAGTTCTTCTCGGTGTCCATTGGCACGGGGTGGCGTAGATGTTCCTTCGCCGGAAAAACATCGGTAAGGTAGGGGTCAGAATTCAAGACCCGCGAGGAGTAGTGATGAGCGAGGCGTTGTCCATCCACCATGACCAGGCTGGTCATCAGTTCGAGACCAGTGTGGACGGTCATCGTGCCTACCTGACCTATATGGATCTGGGGAAACAGACCCTGGATATCTATCGCACATTCGTGCCCAACGCATTGCGGGGACGCGGCATTGCAGCAGCCTTGACCGAGAAGGCGTTGGAGTACGCAGACGAAATGGGTTACACCGTCATTCCATCGTGCTCCTACGTTGAGCGCTACATGGAGCGTCACCAACGGCACGCTGCCAAGCTGTGATCAAAACGAACGCATAAAAAAACGCCAGGTTTAAGCCTGGCGTTTTTGTGTGCGCTAAACGTTGATCAGTTGCGGTCACGTTTTGGCAGCACGTCCTTGAGCTTGGCATGCATGCTGCGCAAGGTGTTTTCGGTGGCGGACCAGTCGATGCAGGCGTCGGTGATCGACACGCCGTATTGCAGGTCGGCGAGGTCTTTCGGGATGGCCTGGCAGCCCCAGTTCAGGTGACTCTCGACCATCAAGCCGATGATCGACTTGTTGCCTTCCAGAATCTGGTTGGCGACGTTCTCCATCACCAGTGGTTGCAGGGCCGGGTCCTTGTTGGAGTTGGCGTGGCTGCAATCAACCATGATGTTTGGCTTGATCTTCGCCTTGTTCAGCGCTTGCTCGCAGAGCGCGACGCTGACCGAGTCATAGTTCGGCTTGCCGTTGCCGCCGCGCAAGACTACATGGCCGTAAGCATTGCCCTTGGTGGTGACGATCGACACGCCACCCTCCTGGTTGATACCCAGGAAGCGGTGCGGGCTGGATACCGATTGCAGGGCGTTGATCGCCACTGTCAGGCCGCCGTCGGTGCCGTTCTTGAAGCCGACCGCCGAAGACAGGCCGGAAGCCATTTCGCGGTGGGTCTGGGATTCGGTGGTGCGTGCGCCGATGGCCGACCAACTGATCAGGTCCTGCAAGTATTGCGGGGAGATCGGGTCGAGGGCTTCGGTGGCGGTCGGCAGGCCTTTTTCGGCCAGGTCCAGCAACAACTGGCGACCGATGTGCAAGCCGTCCTGGATCTTGAACGAGTCATCCAGGTAGGGGTCGTTGATCAAGCCTTTCCAGCCGACGGTGGTGCGTGGCTTCTCGAAATACACGCGCATGACCAGATACAGGGTATCGGACACTTCGGCGGCGAGCACTTTCAGGCGCTCGGCGTATTCGTGGGCGGCCTTGATGTCGTGGATCGAGCAAGGCCCGATGACGACGAACAGGCGGTGGTCGGTGCCATCCAGAATGTTGCGAATGACTTCGCGGCCCTTGGTGACGGTGCGCAGGGCAGCGTCGCTCAGGGGAATATCGCGCTTGAGCTGATCAGGAGTGATCAGAGTCTCGTTGGAGGCGACGTTTAGGTCGTTGATCGGTAAATCAGCCATCGTTTACTCGTCAGGTCACGGGTGCCGGCCGCCAGCGAACCCGCGCGGCGGAGCACAGCAAATTAAGCGCGTCGGGGAGCCGAACCTTAGCGCGTTATCCGCCTGCTCGACAATGGGTTTAATCCAGCATTGGCTGCGCAAATGCCTTGCGTACGGTGTCGTGAGAGAACTCGTCGGCGTGCTGCTGGACCCATTCGAGGGCCAGCGCCTGAATACCCTGCAAGTCGTCATGCGCGTCATGCAGGCGGCAATAGCGTTCGATCTGGCACACCTGCTCGCCCATCCGGGCGCTGAACAGCATCTGTTCATCGACGAAGGCAATACCCACCAGATAGCCGCGTTTGCGTCGCAGGCACCAAGCCACATAGCCCAGATAACGCATGTCGGGGTTCAAGGTGGGCATGCGCACTTCCAGCGCCGTGCCGTGGCGCCAGGCCCGGTGATAATTGCAAGCCATGCCCCCGAGGCTGATAGTGTGCAAGCGCTGTCGCGAGATGCACTCATGCGTCAGTAACGTTAATTCGACGGGCACATCGTCAGGATGAGGAATAAAACGTCCCATGAACACGGACTCCCTGTGTCGGCCATCTGACATTGTTTCCCCCAGTATAGTGGTCGAATTGGAGCTGACCGATTTCGATGCCGACCAACGGCTGCTGGCGATGAGCGGCGTATCCCTGGTGATTTTCACCAGCGTCGGTTGCGCCAGTTGCCGATTTGCCCGTGAGCAACTGCCAGGGCTCGATCTGAACGTTGATCGACTGTGCTGGATCGATGCCGGGAACAATGGCGGGGTGGTCGAGCGTTATCAGGTTTTTCATTTGCCAGCGCTGTTTGTCGTGCGCGACGGCGAGTTTTTCGGGGCACTAAAATCGCGCCTGACCGGTACCGAACTCAATGAGGCGGTCGGGCGGGCGCTGATGAAAACAGCAGAGGAGTTGCCATGATGGGGGCAGTCACCAAGCCGACAATCGGTGTAATCGGAACCGGTGCAATCGGCGGGTTCTACGGGATGATGCTGGCGCGTGCCGGTTTCGATGTGCACTTCTTGCTGCGCAGTGAGTTTTCAGCGGTGGCCGAGCGCGGGCTGCAACTCGACAGCGCGGTTCATGGCGCGCTGACATTGAACCCGGTGCAGGCCTATTCGTCGGCCGAAGACATGCCGCCCTGCGACTGGTTGCTGGTGGGCGCAAAAACCACCAGCAACGCGGACCTGGCACCGGCGATCCTTCAAGCCGCAGCACCCAACGCCAAGGTATTGGTGTTGCAAAATGGCCTGGACGTTGAAGACAGTCTGCGTGAGAGGCTTCCCGATTCGCTGCATGTGCTCGGTGGGCTCTGTTATATCTGCGTACATCGCGAGGGCCCGGGTGTCATTACCCATCAAGCCCTTGGCGCGGTGCATGTCGGTTACCACAGCGGCCTCGCGGCCGATGAGTTAACGCGCACCGCAATTGTCGAGGAGGGTGTTGGCCTGTTCCGTACGGCCGGCATCGATTCCCAGGCCATGGCTAACCTGCACCAGGCGCGCTGGCAAAAACTGGTCTGGAATATCCCTTACAACGGCCTGTCGGTGTTGCTGGGAGCCAGCACCTCGCCTTTGATGGCCGATGCCGACAGCCGGGAACTGATCAAGGCCTTGATGGCCGAAGTGGTTCTGGGGGCAACCGCCTGTGGACACGACGTGCCGGCCGGTTACGCCGACCATCTGTTCATGGTGACCGAGAAAATGCCGGATTACTGGCCGAGCATGTACCACGATTTTCTGCACAAACGACCGCTGGAGCTGGCCGCGATTTACGCACGGCCCCTGGCGGCTGCCAAAGCGGCGGGGTGCGAGTTACCGCTTATCGAGGCCTTGTATCGCAGTTTGAGTTTTATCGATCGACGTAACACCTGAGTCGATCAATCCGGGGGGAAGGGCATGGTAAAGGGCATAGACGACAAACTGGTGCTGGCGATTTCTTCGCGAGCACTGTTCGACCTGAGCGAGAGCCACAAGGTGTACCTGTCGAGTGGCGTCGAGGCTTACCGGCAATATCAGATTGAACACGAAGACGAAATCCTCGAGCCCGGTGATGCCTTCCCTCTGGTGCAAAAACTCCTGAACCTCAATACCCATCTCGGCCGCGCACGGGTCGAGGTGATCCTGGTGTCGCGCAACAGCGCCGACACCGGTTTGCGGGTGTTTAACTCGATTCACCATTATGGGCTGGCGATTTCCCGCGCGGCGTTTGTCGGCGGGCGCAGTCCTTATCCGTATCTCAAAGCCTTTGGCTGCGACCTGTTTCTGTCGACGCATGCCGAAGACGTGCGCAGTGCGCTGGACGCCGGTTTCGCGGCAGCAACCATTTTGTCGGGCGGTGCCAGCCGCGCGGCCAGCGATGAATTGCGGATCGCCTTCGACGGTGATGCGGTGCTGTTTTCCGACGAGTCGGAGCGTGTCTACCAGTCTGGTGGCCTGGAAGCGTTTCAGGCCAGCGAGCGCGAAGCCGCCCGTGAGCCGTTGCGCGGAGGGCCGTTCAAAGGCTTCCTGGCGGCTCTCAATCTGTTGCAGCGCGAGTTTCCCGACGACGACTGCCCGATTCGCACGGCGTTGGTCACCGCGCGTTCGGCGCCGGCCCATGAGCGAGTCATTCGCACGTTGCGTGAATGGGACATCCGGCTGGACGAATCGCTGTTTCTGGGTGGCCTGACCAAATCGGCCTTTCTCGAAGCCTTTGCCGCCGACGTGTTTTTCGACGATCAGGCCGGTCACTGCGAATTGGCCCGCGAAGTCGTCGCCACCGGTCATGTCCCGCATGGCATAAGCAACGAGCAAAAGATTTAAGCCCATCGTTCAACGCGTTACGCAGAGCATCGCACTCGCCAAGGCACTGCTAAGCTGAATCAATCTCCACCATGTTGGCTCGCGAGGAGGTCATATGATTCGGTCGATGCTGTATGCCACTGACCTCGGCCTGTACGCACCGTTTGTAATGCAGCACGCCTTGGCGCTGGCGCGGACATTCAATGCCGATTTGTATGTGGTGCATGCGGTTGAACCTATGGGCCTGTTTGCCGAGTCGGTGCTTCAGAGTTATCTCGATGAGCAGGCGTTGAACGAGTTTCACAGTCAGGGCCTGAGCACGGTGATTGCCAATATCGAGCAGCGGGTGCTCGACAGTTTTCGCGAAGAGTTGGGGGACGAAGGGGAGCAGGACCTGGCGCGGATTCAAGCCGTGCGGGTGCTTCAGGGGGATCCGTCGCAAGTGATTCTCGACCAGGCGCAGAAACTCTCGGTGGATTTACTGATCGTAGGAAGTCATAGCCATGGGGCCGGCGCGGAAACGCCTTTGGGCAGGACCGCAGCGCGCGTGTTGCAGCTGGCGAGAGTGCCGGTCTATCTGGTGCCGCTGGTGGAGCGTCGCCGGCAAGGTGATCGCTAGAACACGAATAATAGTGGCAATTTGACAAAAAAGTTCTAGATTTATTCTTCACGCCATTAATATAGTTATATACCGTCGCTGATGCCCGTGGCGTCTACCTGCTTTGAGGGATTCATATGAAGCTTCAACAATTGCGCTACATCTGGGAAGTGGCGCACCACGACCTCAACGTTTCCGCTACCGCCCAAAGCCTTTACACCTCGCAACCGGGTATCAGCAAGCAGATCCGTCTGCTGGAAGACGAATTGGGGGTTGAGGTTTTCGCTCGCAGCGGCAAGCACCTGACCCGTGTCACCCCGGCCGGCGAACGCATCATCACGACCGCTGGCGAGATTTTGCGCAAGGTTGAAAGCATCAAGCAGATCGCCCAGGAATTCTCCAACGAGAAGAAGGGCACCCTGTCGATCGCCACCACGCATACCCAGGCGCGTTATGCGTTGCCGCCGGTGATCAGCAGTTTCATCAAGCAGTATCCGGACGTTGCCCTGCACATGCACCAGGGTTCGCCGATGCAGATCGCTGAAATGGCCGCTGACGGCACTGTGGATTTCGCCATCGCCACCGAAGCACTGGAGTTGTTCGGCGACCTGGTGATGATGCCGTGCTATCGCTGGAACCGCTGCGTCGTAGTGCCCCAAGGCCACCCGTTGACCAAGCTGTCGAAGCTGACCCTCGAAGCGCTCGCCGAATACCCGATCGTGACTTACGTGTTCGGTTTTACCGGCCGCTCGAAACTCGACGAAGCGTTCAGCCATCGCGGCCTGACACCCAAAGTGGTATTCACCGCCGCCGACGCTGACGTCATCAAGACGTATGTGCGCCTGGGCCTGGGCGTGGGTATCGTGGCGAAAATGGCGGTCGATGCCAAACTCGACAGCGATCTGGTGGTGCTCGATGCCAGTGAGCTGTTCGAATCCAGCATCACCAAGATCGGCTTCCGTCGCGGCACTTTCCTGCGTGGCTTCATGTGCGACTTCATCGAGAAATTTGCCCCGCACCTGACTCGCGAAGTCATGGCTAAAGCCATTGCGTGCCACAACAAGCAAGAACTGGAAGAGCTGTTCGACGGCGTCGAACTACCGGTTCACTAGACCACCTCGGTAACAGAAAACTGTTGCCGGGCACCCGCCACCAGAATCTCCACGTCATCCCCTTCGAATTTGCCCAGCAGGCTTTTGCCCAGCGGCGAACGGGGGGTGATGACGGTAATCCATTGCCCCACCAGATCGACCTTCAGACCAGCGGCATCGGGGGCCAGAAACAGCCATTGCTCGCGGCCTTTTTCGTCTTCCAGGCCAAGCAATGCGCCGACCTCGATGCCGCGCTGATCGTCATAGGGGCGCAATGTCAGGTTCTGGCACAGCGTCAGTGACTGCCTGATTTCTTCCACCCGTCTGGCCTGTCCGGCCGCCAGATAGGAGGCTTCCAGGCCCAGGGTGTCGTACTTGTTTTCGGCGATGTTCTCTTCGTGGGTCGCGGTTTCGTACGCGGTTTGCGCGGCACGTTCGGCGATGTCGAGATCAACCCGCAGCTTGTCGAGAATCAATTGGTGGACAGTCTGTTTGTTCATGGTCAATCGCAGAACTGCAGGACATTGGCGCGGCTCTTTTCGCTCGGCGCAGTGTGGTCCTGTTGCAGCCAGAACTGGCATTTTGGGTTGGACAGATTGCGGCTGCTGCTGCGGGCCTGATCCATGCGTACCTGCTGCTCGTTCTTGCGCAGGTTCTCTTCATATTGTTCGAACAGCGGGCTCTGCGGCGGAATGTCCGGTACCGGTTGCACCACGGGCGGTTTGGCCAATTGCTCCACGGCGGCGGCCACTGGCGCCAGTTGCTCGCTGAAAAACAGGCGAGAGACGAGCCAGCAAGTCAGCGCGATGGCGAGAAATCCCAGCCACAATCCGAGGGCAATGCTGCCGATCAGTTGCAAGGCATTAGGCTGGATCTGCAACGTGCGGCGCGGAGTGGGACGAAAGGGCATGGCTGCCTCCTGGCGGATGGTCGCGGGATAGTGGCGATTGTCGCACGAAGATTAATCGCCGTCGGCTCTTCTGCGCGAGGTAATTTATGCGGACAATTGGTGCCTTTGCCAACGGGAATCCGCAATGCCTGAACTGAAAACCCGCTGGGATATTTTTTGCACCGTGGTCGACAACTTTGGCGACATCGGCGTGACCTGGCGCCTGGCACGACAACTGGTGGCCGAGTACCCGGTCGACGTGCGTTTGTGGGTCGATGACCTGCGCGCCTTCGAACGCCTGTGCCCCCAGATCGATATCCATGCCGCGCAGCAATCGCAGGCCGGTGTCGACGTGCGCCAATGGCCAGTAGCGTGGTTGGCCACAGAGGCGGCGGATGTGGTCATCGCCGCGTTCGCCTGCCAGTTGCCAAGTGCCTACATGGACGCCATGGCCGCACGGGAAAAGCCGCCGCTGTGGATGAATCTTGACTATCTGAGCGCCGAGGATTGGGTGAGCGGTTGCCACGGTTTGCCGTCGGTGAAATACAAAACGGTGCAGAAGTACTTCTTCTTCCCGGGATTCCAAAAGGGCACCGGTGGTTTGTTGCGTGAAAGAGGATTGCTTGAGCGTCGTCGACAGTTTCAGCAAAGTCGCGAGGCGCAACGAGAATTCCTTCAAGGCCTGGGAATAGATCCGGCCCCGAATGCCCAACTGATTTCGCTGTTTGCCTATGAAAATACCGGGCTGTCGAGTTGGCTGGATGTGATGGCGGCTGATCCGTTGCCGACCCATTTGCTGGTGCCCGAAGGGCGCATTCTCGGCGATGTCGAACGCTGGCTCGGTGTTGAAGGGTTGGCAGCAGGCGCCCGGCATGTCCGCGACGGATTGACCGTTCAGGTGCTGCCGTTCGTCCGACAGGATCAATACGATCATTTGCTCTGGTGCTGCGATTTCAACGCCGTGCGCGGTGAAGATTCCTTCGTCCGCGCCCAGTGGGCAGGCCGGCCAATGCTCTGGCACATCTATCAGCAGGAGGAAGACATCCACCTGGACAAGCTTGACGCCTTCCTCGAGTTGTACACAAAAGGCCTGTCCGCCCCTGCCAGCGAGGCGATCAGCGGTCTTTGGCGCGCGTGGAATGCGGGGCATGATATGTCCGCCCACTGGCGCATGGCCCGCAAACACTGGCCCCAGCTGCAAAAACACGCCGAGGCGTGGTGTCTGGAACAAGCCTTGCAGGCCGATCTTGCCGCGGCGCTGGTACAGTTTTATGTAAATTGGATATGATACGCGGCCTAGATTTTTGTAAATCCCATCCAAATTCGGATATTCGTAATGAAAACTGGTAAAGAACTGAAACCCGGGATGGTGATCCGTCTCGAAAACGATCCTTGGCTGGTTCAGAAAGCTGAATTCACCAAGTCGGGTCGTAACAGCGCGATCATGAAGACCAAGCTGAAAAACCTGCTGACCGGTTACAAGACCGAAATCGTTTACAGCGCCGACGACAAACTGGACGACGTAATCCTCGACCGTAAAGAAGCGACCCTGTCCTTCATCAGCGGCGACGCCTACACGTTCATGGACACCACTGACTACACCATGTACGAGCTGAACGCTGAAGACATCGAAGCCGTTCTGCCTTTCGTTGAAGAAGGCATGACCGATGTTTGCGAAGCGATCTTCTTCGAAGAGCGTCTGGTTTCCGTAGAACTGCCGACCACTATCGTGCGTCAGGTTGACTACACCGAAGGTTCCGCTCGCGGTGACACTTCCGGCAAGGTGATGAAGCCTGCCAAACTGAAGAACGGTACCGAGCTGTCGGTTGCTGACTTCATCGAAATCGGCGACATGATCGAGATCGATACCCGCGAAGGCGGTTCCTACAAAGGTCGTGCTAAATAAGCACTGCTTCAGGAATGAAAAAGCCCGGCCATTGAGCCGGGTTTTTTTATGCCTGAAAGGTAAAGATCATAAGATTCGCAGCCTCGTTTCACTCGACAGCTCCTACAAGGAAATGCAAAAACCATGTAGGAGCTGTCGAGCGAAGCGAGGCTGCGATGCTTTACTTCATTTCAAATGTTGCTTGAGCTCTTGCGACGCCTGCAGCATCGCGGAGCGCACCGCTGGCACCTGACTCACCACGTTAAGCAAACCGTAGTCGTGGATCATGCCGTTGTAGCGAACCGACGTGACCGGCACCCCGGCTTCATCGAGTTTACGGGCGTAAGCTTCACCTTCATCGCGCAGAACGTCGGCGCCCGCTGTCTGCACTAGCGCAGGTGGCAAGCCCTTCAGTTGTGCGGTGGTAGCCCGCAACGGCGAGGCGTAAATCTCATTACGCTGCTTGGCGTCGGTGGTGTAGTTGTCCCAGAACCACTTCATCATGTTTTTGGTGAGGAAGTGCCCCTCGGCAAACTGGTTGTAAGACGCCGTCTCGAAGCTCGCATCCGTCACCGGCCACAACAACACCTGGTATTTGATAGCCGGCGTGCCCTTGTCTTTGGCCATCAGCGCAACGACTGCCGCCATGTTGCCACCGACACTGTTGCCGGCCACGGCCAGGCGTTTGCCGTCGACGTTGATCTCTTTACCGTGCTCGGCCACCCATTGGGTCGCCGCATAAGCCTGATTGATCGCCACCGGGTAGTGCGCTTCCGGGGACGGGGTGTAATTGACGAACACCGCCGCAGCCCCTGAGCCGACTACCAGATCACGGACCAGTCGTTCGTGAGTCGGGAAGTCCCCCAATACCCAGCCACCGCCGTGGAAGAACATGAACACTGGCAACTCGCCCTTGACTCCGGCCGGCCGGACGATGGTCAGGCGCAGCGGTTGGCCGTCGACTTGAATGGTCTTCTCGCTGACATCGGCTTTTGGCAGCGTCAGTTTTACCCCGGATTGCGCACCCACCAGTACGGCGCGCGCGTCTTTGGGGGTGAGCTGTTCCATCGGTTTGCCGGTGCCGGCATTCAGAGCGTCGAGGAATGCCTGGGTGTTGTGTTCAACACCGTCGCCTGCGAACGCGTTACCGATGGACAGGGCGAGAAGGGTGCCGGTCAAGACTTTGCTGAAAGTGTTCATGTTCGTTTCCTGTACGGGCCTTGGGATCAACGGTTAGACGGTAACGTGCAGGCGCACATCGACGTTGCCACGGGTGGCGTTGGAGTACGGGCAGACCTGGTGGGCGGCGTCGACCAGGGCTTGCGCATCGGCTTGTTCCAGGCCTGGCAGGCTGATGTGCAGGTCGATGTCCAGGCCGAAACCGCCAGGGATTTGGCCGATGCCGACATGGGCAGTGATCGAGGCGTCGTTCGGGATGCTGCGTTTGGTCTGGCTGGCGACGAACTTCAGTGCGCCGATGAAGCAGGCGGAGTAGCCGGCTGCGAACAGTTGTTCAGGGTTAGTCGCTGCGCCGCCGGCACCACCGAGTTCTTTCGGGGTGGCAAGTTTGACGTCGAGGATGTTGTCGCTGGAAACAGCACGACCATCACGGCCACCGGTGGAAGTTGCGATTGCGGTGTAGAGAGTTTGCATGGTGTGAGCCTCATTTTGGTTTGGGTGTTTTGCGCTAAATGTTTGCGCGCTAAGTAAGTGCGAAATGAATGTACAGCGCAAGTATTTAGTGCGCAAGATAAAATTTTGAAAAAGTTGTGTTCGAAATTTTGGCGGGTGATGTGAAGGGCCGAGCTAGAGCGGTTGAGGCGGGATTTTCAGGGGTGAAAATTTTTTCTGGGAGGGGGGCGAACGTGGCTGGAAGGGTCGCCACAAAACCAATGTGGGAGATTCTATGTTGCAGGGGAACCCTGCAGCCTTAAATTTGGCTGGTATTCGCTCTGGTTTTTCATGAGAGCGAATGCCACCCGGCATAGCTTGCGGGCGAGGATCACCAGGGCTTGGGTTTTTGCCAAGCCTCTGACGAGATAGGACTCATAGTACGGTTTCCAGGTGGCAGACCGACAAGCCGCCATCGCCGCGTTGTGAGCCAGGCGCCGCAGCTCCGTATCGCNTAATGTGGGAGATTCTATGTTGCAGGGGAACCCTGCAGCCTTAAATTTGGCTGGTATTCGCTCTGGTTTTTCATGAGAGCGAATGCCACCCGGCATAGCTTGCGGGCGAGGATCACCAGGGCTTGGGTTTTTGCCAAGCCTCTGACGAGATAGGACTCATAGTACGGTTTCCAGGTGGCAGACCGACAAGCCGCCATCGCCGCGTTGTGAGCCAGGCGCCGCAGCTCCGTATCGCCTTTTTTGGACAGGTGGCGAGGGCTGTTCTTCTTGCCTGAATCCTTTGCTCGCAAGTCCATCCCCAAAAAAGCAATGAATGCATCGCCGTTGGCGAAGTGACCGCGCATGAATGCGGTCGCCAAGCCCATAGCCGTAAGCTCACCGATCCCCTCAATGGCTTTGCAGCGCTTGATGTTTTCGGTGATGCCTGCCTTTTTGCTGACTTTGTGCAGTAATTTCTGRATGGCTTGCTCCGCTTGTTTGAAGGACTTCAATTGCCGGGCCAATTCATCCTTCAGAAGCGGCTCACCTGACCAACTCAGCGTCATGCCCACACGCACATTGATAAGCTCTGCGCGTCTATGAAGCAGACTTTTCAACACCTTGTAGGCCTGCGGAGGTGGACTCCAGAGGCGCAGTCGATCCTGCTCGCTAGACAGGTAACGCGCGAGCAGGCGCGCATCACAAGGGTCGGTTTTCGCCCGTTGGCCAATGCTTTCGCGGTAGTGGCTCAGACGATAAGCATCCACAACGTAAACCCGGTGTCCCATTTCATGGGCCAGTTCGACCGTGTCCAAGTGGTAAATGCTGGTGGCTTCCAAAGCAATTGAGCTTTGCGCAGGCAGAGCTTTGAGCCAACGCCCAAGAGTCTCTCGGTCGTTGTTGATGTGTTGAGTGGTTTGCATGTCTTCGCGGTAAGCGACGATTTCGGCCTTGGCTACATCGATACCGATTACCGTTGGCGAGGTAAGGATTGTCATGACGAATCCTCGGAGCTAGGGTTTAAGGGCTTGTCGGGGTTTACCCTTGCGCTGGCTTGCCTCTATCGTCGGTTTTACCGATGAATTCCTTATCGGCGCTTCGGGTAGAAGGGGCGGGACGAGAAGTCTCCCACGGTCCGTACTGGCTAGAGTCGGAATCGAGCTTTTAGTCCCGCCCACCCCTTCAAGTCTAAACATACAAGCGGATTACCGTTGGCGAGGTAAGGATTGTCATGACGAATCCTCGGAGCTAGGGTTTAAGGGCTTGTCGGGGTTTACCCTTGCGCTGGCTTGCCTCTATCGTCGGTTTTACCGATGAATTCCTTATCGGCGCTTCGGGTAGAAGGGGCGGGACGAGAAGTCTCCCACGGTCCGTACTGGCTAGAGTCGGAATCGAGCTTTTAGTCCCGCCCACCCCTTCAAGTCTAAACATACAAGCGGGCTTGCTCGCGATAGCGGTGTATCAGTCAACATCAATGCCGAATGTCAGACCGCTATCGCGAGCAAGCTCGCTCCCACAGGGGATCTATGTTGACTGGGGAATTAGAGGCTGTCTTGCAGATTGCTGCGCAGCACTTGCAGTTCCGCCTGCAGCTTTTGCAGTCGCTCCAGCGTCATTCCGCTGGCGCCGAGGATGCACTGAGGAATGCTGCGCGCTTTTTCCCGCAAGGCGCGGCCCTGTTCGGTGAGTTCGACGATCACCACCCGTTCGTCTTCGCGACTGCGGGTGCGGCTGAGCAAACCTTCGACTTCCAGGCGTTTGAGCAGTGGCGTCAGGGAGCCGGGATCGGTCAGCAGGCGCGTGCTGATTTCACCTACGGTCAGACCATCGCGTTCCCACAACACCATCATCGCCAGGTATTGCGGATAGGTCAGGCCCAGCGCTTGCAACAGCGGCTTGTAGACCTTGGTCATCAGCAACGAAGTCGAGTGCAGGGCGAAACACGCCTGATTATCCAGCAGCAGGTGGTCGCAGTTGTCCAGGGTGTCGCGTTCGGTGGTCATCTCAAAAGCCTTGATCGGTAATCTTCATGAATCTAGCGGGCGAATCTTTAATGCGCCAGATAATTTTCGACTAATGGCGGTCCAGCGTGCTTTGCAGCGCCAGGTCCCACGGTGGAATCGGGCTGAAGCGCGTCTTCAAGTATTCCAGCAGCAAACGGCTGCGTGAGTTGGGCTGTTGCGCCAGCCGCAGCGCATAGATGCCGGCGGACTCCGGTTTGGGCAGGCCCTTTTCGCAGAACAGCGGCAGCAGTTCACCCCGCAGCAAGTATTCGCTTGCCAGCCAGGTCGGCAGGTGGGCAATACCCAGTCCGGCCAATGCGCCGCAGACCAGCGCCTCGGCATTGTTGGCGCTCATGCGGATCCGCGCCGGGCGGTGCAGATGCATCTGCCCATCGCGTTCGAAGCGCCAGGCGAAGGGCGGGGTCAGGCCGTCCCAATCGAGGCCGTCGTGATCGACTAACTGCGCAGGCTCGGTCGGCACTCCGCGGCGTTGTAAATAGTCCGGGCTGGCGCAGGCAATACGCACCATGCTTGCCAGCGGTGTGGCGACCAGGCGGGTGTCGGCCATTTGCCCGGCGCGCAGCACCAGATCGACCTTGCCCAGGTTCAAGCCTTGCATGTCGACAAAGCTGTCGATCAGGTGCAGTTGCACATCGAGGCCGGGGTAAAGCATCAGGAAGTCGGCAATCACCGGTGCCAAATGCCGGCGTCCGAACGCCGCGGGCGCATCCACTCTGATCAAGCCTTCCGGGGCACTGCTCAGGGACACCGCTTCGGCCCGGGCCAGCCGAAGCTCGGCGACAATTCGCCGCGCGCGCTCGGCAAAGGCCAGGCCTGCCGGGGTCGCCATGACGGCATGTGTACTGCGAATGAACAGCTGGCTACCGACGGCCTTTTCCAGGCTGTCGATGCGCCGCGCCACGGCCGAAGGGGTCAGCGGATGTCGGCGCGAGGCAGCAGAAAAACTCCCGGATTCCAGCACATCCAGAAAAAGCCCGAGCTGTTCGGTCAATTGATTGGGGTTCATGGGGTGTCCGCGCTTGTGCGAAGTTGGCACAGCCATTGTGCGTTGCTGTGCGTTTCCGCGCTATCGCCGACTGCGTAGGATGAACACCCTGACAAAAGGGAAATCGCTTGTGATCGAGTTCGTGATGTATCTGGTGTTTGGCGCGGCGTTGGGCACCCTCGGCGGGTTGTTCGGCATTGGTGGCGGCTTGATCGCCATTCCATTGTTGGGTGTGCTGTTCGGTCTTGATCAACAGATCGCCCAAGGCACGGCGCTGGTGATGGTGGTGCCCAATGTGATGCTGGCGCTGTGGCGCTATCACCAACGCAATCGCATCGAATTGCGTCACGCCTTGCCTTTGGCGTCGATGGGGTTCTGTTTTGCCTGGATCGGTTCGATCTGGGCGGTCGGCATTGATGCGCAAACCATGCGGATCGGTTTTGTCGCGTTCCTGGTGGCCTTGTCGGCCTACAACCTGGTGCGAATGTTCGCTGCCAGCACGCCGGCCTCGGCGCAAATGCATTTCGCATGGCCATGGCTGGGCGTGCTTGGCGCCGCCTCCGGGACCATGGGCGGCTTGTTTGGAGTGGGTGGGGCGGTGGTGGCGACGCCGGTGCTGACCAGTGTGTTTGGCACCAGCCAGGTGGTGGCACAAGGCTTGTCGCTGGCGCTGGCCTTACCCAGTACCGGCGTCACCCTGGTGACCTACGCGGCGCACCATCAGGTGGACTGGCTGATCGGTGTGCCCTTGGCCGTCGGCGGTTTGATGAGCATCAGTTGGGGCGTGAAAATCGCCCACGCCCTGCCGGAGCGACTGCTGCGCGGGTTGTTCTGCGGTTTTCTGGTGGGCTGTGCGGTGATGCTCGCGTTTAAAGTTTGAAGCCATCGACGATGTGTTCGGCCAGACACTCGGTGATCGGTGACGGGTTGTGCAGGTTGCGCACGAGCATGATGCAGGCTTCCGGCAACAGCGGCAGGTCTTCGGCGGCACCGAGAATGCGCATGTCCGGCGTGATCAGGCTTTCAAGTTGCGCGGTCACGGCCAGGCCGGCACTGACCACGGCCATCAACGCTGACAGGCTCGAACTGTTGTAGGCAATGCGGTATTCGCGGCCCATGGCATCCAGCGCATTACACGCCCACAAGCGGCAGAAACAATCACTGTTGAACATCGCCAGGGGCAGGGGCGTCTGCTCATGGGCGTTGAAACATTGCGCCTCGGCCCAGACGAAGCGCTCCTTGCGCAGCAACTGGCCAATTTCGGTGCCGGGCTCGCGGGTTACGATGGACAGGTCCAGATCCTGACGTTGCAGCAATTGTTTTGATGATTCGCAGTGAAC
Source organism: Pseudomonas sp. C9 (assembly GCF_002000165.1). NCBI lineage: Bacteria > Pseudomonadati > Pseudomonadota > Gammaproteobacteria > Pseudomonadales > Pseudomonadaceae > Pseudomonas > Pseudomonas sp. C9. The sequence continues at coordinate 4,392,059 of NZ_MPAK01000001.1, forward strand.
CTCGATCTGGATCAGCGGATAGCTCTTGGCGAAGCGCGACAAAATGCCCGGCAGAAAGCGCATCACGTAATCGTCCGGCGTACCAATGCGCACGGTGCCAATCATGTGCGGTTCGCGCAGCGTATTGAAGACTTCGCTGTGAAGTTTGAGGATGCGCCGCGCATACCCCAGCAAAACCTGGCCTTCGGCGGTCAGTTTGACCTGACGCCCATCGCGTTCGAACAACTGGCGCTGCAAGACGTCTTCTTCCAGACGCTTCATTTGCATGCTAACCGCCGACTGCGTGCGATTGACCATTTCACCGGCGCGGGTAAATCCGCCCTGGTCGGCGATCGCGACAAAGGTGCGCAGCACATCGGTATCGATACTGGGGTACGCCGACATCCATCAATCTCCGAGATGGTTACCATCAGAAACATTCGTTGGATTGATCTTAACGCTGGCGCGAGACTTGGGCCATCCCCAACGGAGGACAACGAGATGAAAGGTCATAACGAGGTTGTAACTGAACAAAAATTCTCAACCCATGTGGTATCTGATCTGCTGCACAAGTTTAGTCGCTGGTACGAACTTCATCGTGAACGCGAGCTGCTGGCGAGTTTGAGCGATGAAGCACTGAAGGACATCGGTATGAGTCGTGCGGATGTGGAACATGAATCGGTCAGGCCGTTCTGGGATGATCCGATGCATAAATGATGAGGCCATTGCTACACAAACTCCTCTCTGGTGAGGTAGGTTGCGAGCAGACACGGAGGTATTCATGCCCGCAACGCTGTCCTTTTCCAACCAACAGGCTCGACGTCTGGCACTGGCTGCCCAAGGGTTCAACGGGCGCCAGCCGCCAGCGACGATCAAACCGGTGCAACTCAACCGACTGATCGAGCGGTTGGGCATCCTGCAGATCGATTCGGTCAATGCGTTGGTGCGTTCGCACTACCTTCCCTTGTTTTCCCGCCTCGGTAACTACTCCTCCGATTTGCTAGACCAGGCCGCCTGGAGTCAGGGTCGACGTCGCACGCTGTTTGAATATTGGGGACATGAAGCCTCGTTGCTGCCGTTATCACTGTATCCGTTGATGCGCTGGCGCATGCAGCGCGCGACGCGTGGTGAAGACATCTATCAGCAACTGGCGAATTTCGGGCGCGAGCAGCAGGACACGATCCGCCGGGTATTGGCCTCGGTTGAACAACTGGGGGCGTTGGGTGCGGGAAGCTTGTCAACCCGTCAGGAACGGGCAGGACCGTGGTGGGACTGGAGCGCTGAAAAGCATGCCCTGGAATGGCTGTTTGCCGCCGGAGAAGTGACGGTTGCCGGCCGCCGTGGTTTCGAACGACTTTATGATTTGCCCGAGCGGGTGATTCCTTCGGCGATTCTGCAGCAGCCATTGCTCAGTGAAACCGAGGCTCAGCGTGGGCTGTTATTGCACGCAGCGACGGCGTTGGGTGTCGGTACGGAAAAGGACCTGCGCGACTATTTTCGTTTGAACCCGACCGACAGCCGTCCGCGTCTGGCGGAACTGGTCGAGGCCGGGGAGTTGCTGACTTGCCAGGTGCAAGGCTGGCGGCAACTGGCTTATTGCCTGCCTGAGCCGAAAGTACCGCGCAAGGTCGAGGCCAGCGCGTTGCTTTCACCGTTTGACTCGCTGGTCTGGGAACGCAGTCGCACCGAGCGGCTGTTCGACTTTCGTTATCGGCTGGAAATTTACACGCCGCAAGACAAGCGTGTTTACGGGTATTACGTGCTGCCGTTCCTGCACAACGAACGGATTGCCGCACGCGTGGATCTGCGGGCTGAGCGGGCGTTGGGGCGGCTGGCGGTGCACGCCGTGCATGAAGAAGAGCCGGGGCTGGATGACGAAGGGATGCACGCTTTGGCTATCAATCTGCGGCAGATGGCGGATTGGTTGGGGCTTGCGCAGGTGCAGTTGAATTGTCAGCGGGTGAGTGCCAGCAGGTTAAGAGTGGCATTGGCTGGAATTGGCGGTACCTGAGCTAGCGCCTTCGCGAGCAAGCCCGCTCCCACATTCGACCGAGTTGCCCAGACGGACGCGGTCGAATGTGGGAGCGGGCTTGCTCGCGAAGGGGGCGACGCGGTTTAGCGCCGAACCTGCTTCAAGGTCTCAGCAATCAAAAACGCCAATTCCAGCGACTGATCAGCGTTCATCCGCGGATCGCAATGGGTGTGATACCGATCCGACAGCCCGTCCTCGGTAATCGGCCGAGCGCCGCCAATGCATTCGGTGACGTTCTGCCCGGTCATCTCGATGTGAATACCACCGGCATAACTGCCTTCAGCTTCGTGCACCTGGAAGAACTGCTTCACCTCGCCCAGGATCTGGGCGAAGTCGCGGGTCTTGTAGCCGCTGCTCGCCTTGATGGTGTTGCCGTGCATCGGGTCGGAGCTCCACAGCACCTGCTTGCCTTCGCGCTGCACGGCGCGAATCAGCTGCGGCAGGTGATCGCCGACCTTGTTGGCACCCATCCGCGCAATCAGGTTCAGGCGGCCCGGATCGTTGTCCGGGTTCAGCACATCGATCAGGCGAATCAAGTCTTCAGGGTTCATGCTCGGGCCGACCTTGACCCCGATCGGGTTATTCACCCCGCGCAGGAACTCAACGTGCGCACCATCGAGCTGACGGGTGCGATCGCCGATCCACAGCATGTGCGCCGAGCAATCGTAGTAATCGTTGGTCAGGCTGTCGCGACGCACGAAGGCTTCTTCGTAGTTCAGCAGCAACGCTTCGTGGGCGGTGAAGAAACTGGTTTCGCGCAGCTGCGGTGAAGTGTCCATGCCGCAGGCGCGCATGAACGCCAGGGTTTCATCGATGCGATTGGCCAGGTGGCTGTACTTCTCGGCCAGCGCCGAGTTGGCGATGAAGTCCAGGTTCCACTTGTGCACCTGATGCAGGTCGGCAAACCCGCCTTGAGCGAACGCGCGCAACAGGTTCAGGGTGGCGGTGGACTGGTGGTAGGACTGGAGCAGGCGCTCCGGGTCCGGCACGCGGCTTTTCTCGTCGAAACCGATGCCGTTGACGATGTCGCCACGGTAAGCAGGCAGTGTCACGCCGTCGATGGTTTCGTCATTGGCGGAGCGCGGTTTGGCAAATTGCCCGGCCATGCGCCCGACTTTGACCACCGGGCAACCGGCGGCAAAGGTCATGACGATCGCCATTTGCAGCAAGACTTTAAAGGTGTCGCGAATTTTCGCGGCCGAGAACTCGGCGAAACTTTCGGCGCAATCGCCACCTTGCAACAGGAACGCGCGGCCTTGGGTGACCTCGGCAAACTGACGGCGCAACTCCCGGGCTTCACCGGCAAACACCAGTGGCGGATAGCTGGCCAGGGTTTGCTCTACCTGCTGCAAATGCGCAGCGTCAGGGTAGAGGGGTTGTTGCTGGATCGGCAAGGCGCGCCAGCTGTCAGGGCTCCAGGGTTGGCTCATCACGTTCTCTAGTGTTTTACGCTCGGACGGTCATGTTATCAGCAATTAGTGCGTGACCTGTTCCCGTTGCTTCGCGGACAATCGCGCCTTTGCCGCGCGCCTCGCGGTTTAAGTGCGCTGCTGTTTATTGCATGCAGGCCCGGTAACGATTCTGGAGACGAAATGACTGAGGAGCGCGTCGAGCATTTGCTCGCCGAGGTACAGGATGAGTTCGGCGTGATACGCGTGCTGGAAGTGGCCGATTACCGCTTTCTCGAGTTCGGTGACGCCATTGAACAGAGCTGCGTGTTTACCGCTGATCCGAGCTGGCTCGAGTACGACTACACCCGGGCGATGCTGATTGGCGCGTTGTGCCACGAACAACCGGAAAGCGCACTGTTTCTGGGCCTTGGTGCGGGCACGTTGACCCAGGCCTGCCTCAAGTTCCTGCCGCTGGAAGATGTCGAGGCGATCGAATTGCGCCCCGACGTCCCGCGCCTGGCAATCGAATACCTTGGGCTGGATGATGATCCGCGCCTGTATATCCGCGTCGGCGATGCCCTGGAACTGCTCGATACCGCTGAGTCGGCGGACTTGATTTTCGTCGACCTTTATACCGATGTCGGGCCTGGTGTCGGGCATCTGGCCTGGAGCTTCCTGGAGAACTGTCAGAAACGCCTGAATCCGGGTGGCTGGCTGGTGATCAATCAGTGGGCCACCGATGACGGCAAACCGTTGGGTGCGGCGTTGCTGCGCGGGCTTTATCACCGGCACTACTGGGAGCTGCCGGTGAAGGAGGGCAATGTGATTTTGATCGTGCCTTCGGAGCTGGATCAGGTGCTGGACATGGACGGCTTGATGGCCCGGGCGGAAGGATTGGCGCCGCAATTGGGTTATTCGTTGCAGTCGTTGATCAAGGCGATTCGTCCGGCGACATAACGTGTTGTCTGCAATGGCCTCATCGCGGGCAAGCCTTGCTCCTACAGGGGGACGCGCAACCTGTAGGAGCATGGCTTGCCCGCGATGGCATTTTCCGCATCAACACAAATCTCAGACTCCTTTGAAGATCCCGGGTCGCTTCTCAATCATCGATCGCACACCTTCCTTGGCATCCTCACTGTTCAACAACTTCTTCACCATCGCCGGCAAGCCCTGTGCCGCAGCGGTTTCTCCTTCATAGCGCGCCTGCCGGGCAGACATCAGCGTCGCCTGTACCCCGAGCGGTGCCTGTCGGGCAATCCGCTCGGCCAATTCAATCGCCCTTGGCAGTAAGTCCTCGCTGGCCATGACTTCCTGCACCAGCCCCAGACGCAAGGCGTCATGCGCATCGAACTCATCCCCGGTCAGCAACCAGCGCATGGCATTGCCCCAGCCAGCCAATTGATGCATGCGCAAAGTGGCACCGCCGAACGGGAAGATTCCGCGCTGGACTTCCATTTGGGCGAACCGGGTGTTGCTGGCGCACAGGTTGATGTCGGCGGCCAGCATCAACTCGATGCCGATGGTCAGGCAATAACCCTGAGCGGCCACTATCACCGGTTTGCTGACGCGGGGGCCGGCAAAAACACCCCACGGATCGCAGCCTCCTGCCGGTGCTTGCCAGCCTTCGGCCAATGCCGCGCTGGCGTTGACCAGATCGAGCCCGGCGGTGAAGTGTTCCCCATGGCCAAACACCACAGCCACCCGCGCCTCGTTGTCCGCTTCGAACTCGCCATAGGCCAGGCTCAGCTCGTTGAGCAGGTCGAGGTCAAAGGCGTTGCGTTTGGCGACCCGATCCAGGCCGATCAGCAGCACATGGTCACGTCGTTCACGGGTTACACGACTGGAACAGGGCTGATTCATGCTGCATTTCCTCGGGAGGGAAGGGTGTGTCAGACCTCAGGTCTGCGTGATAACAGTGAACCGTTTTAGCGCCATCGCCAGCAGGGCCGGGCCTTTGCAAAATAGACTGCTGCACGATTATCCGCAAAGCCTGTGACACAACGGTGTATCCGTCAGTTTTCCGACAAATAATGCTCCCTTTTTGGGCGAATTCCGGTATAGTGCGCGCCGGCCTTTAACCGGGCCGCGTTTAGGTAGCGCAATTCCCCGAAGTCAGCTTCGGCTGCACGTCCGCACAGCGGACTCTTCCTTGACGAATCTTTTTCATTCATTCGTTTTCGCAAATCCCCGCCGACAAAGCAGCCAGGGCGACTCTTGAGTCTTACACGGCATGCGCAGCTTTGGAGCATGGGTCTTTGCGGATGCACTTAGAGGCAGACCCATGACCCAGGAAACCGGCGGCTTCGCCGCTTTTAATCTTAATCCGAATATTCTTGCAGCCGTCATTGCGACTGGCTACGAAGAGCCTTCGGCTATTCAGCAGCAATCGATCCCGATCATCATGGCCGGCCAGGACATGATTGGTCAGGCGCAAACCGGTACGGGTAAAACCGCCGCGTTCGCTTTGCCTATCCTGCATTGCATCGATCCTGCCAAGCGCGAGCCGCAAGCCCTGATCCTGGCGCCAACCCGTGAGTTGGCGCTGCAAGTAGCAACCGCTTTCGAAACCTATGCCAAGCAAATGCCGGGCGTTACCGTTGTGGCCGTTTACGGCGGCGCCCCTATGGGTCCACAACTGAAAGCAATCCGTAATGGCGCACAGATCGTTGTCGCCACTCCGGGCCGTCTGTGCGACCACCTGCGTCGTGACGAAAAAGTCCTGTCGACCGTGAACCACCTGGTCCTCGACGAAGCTGACGAAATGCTCAAACTGGGTTTCATGGACGACCTCGAAGTTATCTTCAAGGCCTTGCCTGCAACCCGTCAGACCGTATTGTTCTCGGCCACCCTGCCGCAGTCGATCCGTGCCATTGCCGAACGCCATCTGCGCGACCCGCAACACGTGAAGATTCAGACCAAGACTCAGACCGTTACCGCGATCGAACAGGCTCACCTGTTGGTTCACGCTGACCAGAAGACCTCGGCTGTATTGAGCCTGCTGGAAGTGGAAGATTTCGACGCCCTGATCATGTTCGTGCGCACCAAGCAAGCGACCCTGGACCTGGCCAGCGCCCTGGAAGCCAAAGGCTACAAAGCCGCTGCGCTGAACGGTGACATTGCTCAGAACCAACGTGAGCGCGTGATCGACTCCCTCAAGGATGGCCGTCTGGACATCGTTGTGGCGACCGACGTTGCTGCTCGTGGCCTGGACGTTCCGCGCATCACTCACGTGTTCAACGTTGACATGCCGTACGATCCGGAATCCTACGTTCACCGTATCGGCCGTACCGGTCGTGCCGGTCGCGAAGGTCGTGCACTGCTGCTGGTGACTCCACGTGAGCGCCGCATGCTGCAAGTGATCGAGCGTGTAACCGGTCAAAAGGTTGCCGAAGTTCGCCTGCCGGACGCTCAGGCCGTTCTCGATGCCCGCATCAAGAAACTGACCAACAGCCTGTCGCCGCTGGTTGGCGATGCCGAATCGACTCACGGTGATCTGCTGGATCGCCTGACTGCCGACATTGGTTGCACCCCGCGTGCACTGGCCGCAGCCCTGCTGCGCAAGGCAACCAACGCTCAAGCCCTGACCCTGGCCGCGATCGAGAAAGAACGTCCATTGGTGCCGAACAACGCTCCGCGCGGTGATCGTCCAGAGCGTACTGGTGATCGTCCGGACCGTGGTGATCGTGAGCGTCGTGCTCCGGTTCCATTGGCTGAAGGTCGTGCTCGTTGCCGTACCGCGCTGGGCGCGCGTGACGGTATCGCTGCCAAGAACCTGCTGGGCGCCATCCTGAACGAAGGTGGCCTGGCTCGTGAAGCGATCGGTCGCATCCAGGTGCGCGACAGCTTCAGCCTCGTCGAGTTGCCGGAAGATGGTCTGGAGAAGCTCCTGACCAAACTGAAGGACACTCGCGTTGCCGGTAAGCAGTTGAAGCTGCGTCGCTATCGCGAAGATTAATCCGCTCTTGAGCTGATTGATCGCACATAAAAAATCCCCGACTGGTTCGGGGATTTTTTTTGCCTGCGTGATCAGCCGAAGCGATAAATGTCCATGCCCAGCGCCCCCATGGTGAAACCCTGGTGGGCAACGCTGAACTCGCCCCCGGCACTGCGGGCGAAATAAAGTGGCAGTAAATGCTCGTCGCTAGGGTGGTTGCGCACTGCGTTTGGCGCTTGCTGGCGATAATCGTGCAGGGCCGTTTCGTCGTTGGCGGCCAGTTTCTCTACGATCCAGTCGCGAAATGCCTTGGCCCAGGGCTCGACGCTTTCCGGGCCGGCCTGCCAATCCAGTTCGCGCAGGTTATGGGTGATGCTTCCAGAGCCGATCAGCAGCACGCCGTGTTCACGCAGGCTGGCCAGCGCGTGGCCAACACGGGTTTGCAGGGCAGGGCCGCCACGGGTGGGCAATGAGACTTGCACCACCGGGATATCGGCTTGCGGGTACATCAAGGTCAAAGGCACCCACGCTCCGTGGTCGAAGGGGCGCTTGGTATCGATGCGCGCCGGCAGGTCGGCGGCCTTCAGCAATTCGACGACGTCCGCTGCCAATTGAGGATTTCCGGGGGCCGGGTATTGAACGTCGAACAGCGCCTGTGGGAAGCCACCGAAGTCGTGCCAGGTTTCCGGTTGTGGATGGCCGCTCACCAGCAGTTCGTGGCTTTCCCAATGTGCGGAAACAATGACGATAGCCTTGGGTTTCGGTAATTCTGCGGCCAGGCGCGCAAGGGCTGGCCCGCTGGCGCCGGGTTTCAGGGCCAGCATGGGGGAGCCGTGGGATATGTACAGGCTAGGGAACATGAATCAGCTCCTGAGAGTAAGATGGCATCATCTTCAGTCAGATCATTGATCTAAATCTAATATAAGTTTTAGCGTCTTTTGATCGAATTTTTGGGATTAATTATGCAGCCGGAGTTTTGGCACAAGCGGTGGACGACGAATCAGATCGGCTTTCATCTGCCGGAAGTGAATCCTTATCTGCAGCGGCACTGGCCGCAATTGGGCCTGGAAGCGGGCGCGCGCGTATTGGTGCCACTGTGTGGGAAAAGTCTGGATCTGTTGTGGCTGGGAAAATGCGGTCACGAGGTGTTGGGCGTTGAGTTGTCCGAAAAGGCGGTGGAAGACTTTTTTCGCGAGCATCAATTTGATCCGGACGTCAGCGATCAAGGCCCCTTCACAGTCTATCGGGCTGGTTCGATCGAGGTCTGGTGCGGTGATTTCTTCGCATTGACCGCCGGCGACGTTGCTGACTGTGGCGCCTTGTACGACCGAGCGGCGTTGATTGCACTACCACCGGTGATGCGTGAGCGATATGCAGCGCACCTGATACGAATTTTGCCGAAGGAGTCTCAAGGGTTGTTGATCACCCTGGATTACGACCAGGCGCAAATGGACGGCCCCCCGTTTGCTGTGCTGGATGACGAAGTGCAGCGCTTATTGGGCGGATCGTGGGACCTGAAGACTCTGGAAGATCAGGATGTTTTGAGCGAGAGCGGGAAGTTTCTCGACGCAGGTGTCACTCGACTTGAAGAGCGGGTGTATCGAGTGTCCAGTCGAGGAATAAAATAGACAAAAAAAGGCCCGCATTTCTGCGGGCCTTGATTTATTGCTGAACGATCAGCGCTGAAGACGATGCAGGGCGTTGATACGTTCTTCCAGCGGTGGGTGGCTCATGAACATCCGGGCGAACCCTTGTTTGATGCCACCGTTGATGCCGAAGGCGTTCAGTGTGTCCGGCATGTGCACCGGCAGGCCCTGTTCGGCGCGCAGGCGTTGCAGGGCGCCGATCATCGCGGCAGTACCGGCCAGGCGTGCACCGGCTTCGTCGGCACGGAATTCACGCTTGCGCGAGAACCACATGACGATGGAGCTGGCCAGAATGCCCAGGACCAGTTCGGCGAAGATGGTTGCCACGTAGTAGGCGATGCCTTGGCCTTCTTCGTTCTTGAAGATCACCTTGTCGACAAAGTTGCCGATGATCCGTGCGAAGAACATTACGAAGGTGTTCACCACGCCCTGAATCAACGCCAGGGTGACCATGTCGCCGTTGGCCACGTGGCCAATTTCGTGGGCCAGAACGGCTTTCACTTCATCGGGCGAGAAACGCTCCAGTAACCCCTGGCTGACCGCGACCAGTGCGTCGTTCTTGTTCCAGCCCGTGGCGAAAGCGTTCGCCTCATAGGCCGGGAAAATCCCGACTTCAGGCATCTTGATCCCGGCTTCCCGGGACAATTGCTCGACGGTTTGCAGCAGCCATTGCTCGTGACGGGTGCGCGGCTGGGTGATGATCTGGGTGCTGGTGCTCATCTTCGCCATCCACTTGGAGATGAACAGCGAGAACAGCGAACCGGCAAAACCAAAGACCGCACAGAAAATCAGCAGCTGATTGAGGTTCAGATCAACCCCGTTGGCCGCCATGAACCCGTTGAAGCCAAAAAGGCTCAGGGTGATGCTGGCAATCAGCACGACCGCCAGGTTAGTGGCCAAAAACAGCAGGATGCGCATCATGGTTGTAGAAGTCTCCTCGTGCTAAAGATGTAGCGTACTGCGGGGTATATAAGGTGATGCACCGGGCTATTCAACCGGGTGACTATTTCAAACTGTGTCCTACATCAACACTTTAGTCAGTTGCAGGGCTTTTCCGACTTTTTTGCAGGAGATTTTTGTAGGCCTAATGCAGTCGCTACCCCCGCCATTGTTAGGCGAGAGCGGGAGGTGTGTCATCAGCCGTCGGTTCGAGTGGTGAAAGCCGGCCGGGACAGCAGATATGTTGCTGAATCAATCAACGTGCGACTTTAACCCAAAGTCGCACGTAGACCCGCCGCTTACTGGCGATAGGTCTTGAGGAAGCTGCCGATACGTCCGATGGCCATCTCCAGCTCATCCACTCGCGGCAAGGTCACCACACGGAAGTGGTCCGGCCAAGGCCAGTTGAAGGCCGTGCCCTGAACAATCAACAGCTTCTCGGAGAGCAGCAGGTCGAGGACGAACTTCTCATCGTTGTGGATCGGGCAGACTTTCGGGTCGATCCGCGGGAACGCATACAGCGCGCCCATCGGCTTGACGCAGCTCACGCCCGGAATGTCGTTGAGCAGTTCCCAGGTGCGATTGCGCTGTTCCAGCAAGCGGCCCTGTGGCAGTACCAGATCATTGATGCTCTGGTAGCCGCCCAATGCGGTCTGGATCGCGTGCTGGCTCGGCACGTTGGCACACAGGCGCATGTTCGCCAGCATGTCGATGCCTTCGATGTAGCTTTGGGCGTGGTGTTTCGGGCCGGAGATGGCGATCCAGCCGGAACGGAAACCCGCCACGCGATAGGACTTGGACAGACCATTGAACGTCAGGCACAGCAGGTCCGGAGCCAGGGAGGCGGTGCAAATGTGCACGGCATCGTCGTACAGGATCTTGTCGTAGATTTCGTCGGAGAACACCACCAGGTTGTGCTGGCGGGCCAGCTCCAGCATGCCCAGCAGGACTTCCTTGGAATAGACGGCGCCGGTCGGGTTGTTCGGGTTGATGATCACCAGGGCCTTGGTATTCGGCGTGATCTTGGCCTTGATGTCGGCCAGGTCCGGCCACCAGTTGGCTTGCTCGTCGCACAGGTAATGCACCGGGTTGCCACCCGACAGGCTGACCGCGGCCGTCCACAGCGGATAGTCCGGGGCCGGCACCAGTACTTCGTCGCCATTGTTGAGCAGGGCCTGCATCGACATCACGATCAGTTCGGAAACGCCGTTGCCCAGGTAGATGTCTTCGATGCCGACGCCTTCCACCTGCTTTTGCTGGTAGTACTGCATCACGGCCTTGCGCGCACTGAACAGGCCCTTGGAGTCGCTGTAGCCCTGGGCCGTCGGCAGATTGCGGATTACGTCCTGAAGGATTTCATCCGGCGCTTCGAAACCAAACGGTGCCGGGTTGCCGATGTTCAGCTTGAGGATGCGATGACCTTCCTCCTCCAGGCGTTTGGCGTGCTTGAGCACTGGGCCGCGAATGTCGTAGCAGACGTTGGCGAGCTTGTTCGATTTGCTGACCTGCATGGCGATGTGTTCCCGAAAATGAACGATCCAGGCGGCGTATGAACAACCGTGCTGGGAATCCTGCGTATTCACACAGGCCTGACGCCTTCAGTGGCGGCACTCATAAATCCGTTTGAATGCGCGTGGTCTGGCTGCCAGACTGGCGTTTGACGAGGCGCAATCATACGTGCCGCCCGATCCGTGGAAAAGGTACAGATCGGGCTTTTTCAGCTGCTGAGGTGTGATGATGGAAAAGTTGGAAAAAACCCTGGAAGAATGGAGAGCAATGCTCGATCCAGAGCAGTACAACGTCTGCCGTCTCAAAGGCACCGAGCGACCGTTCTCGGGCAAATACAACGCAACCAAAACTGACGGTGTCTACCACTGCATCTGCTGTAACGAGCCGCTGTTCGACTCCAGGACCAAGTTTGACTCTGGCTGCGGCTGGCCGAGCTTCTACGCGCCGATTGGCGACAGCGCGATGACCGAAATCCGCGATGTCAGCCACGGCATGATCCGCACCGAAGTGGTCTGCGCCAAATGCGATGCACACTTGGGACACGTATTCCCGGATGGCCCGCCGCCGACCGGCCTGCGTTATTGCATCAACTCGGTGTGCCTGGACCTGGTGCCGCGCGAATAATGTGAGCCCTGTAGGAGCACGGCTTGCCGGCGATGGCAATCTCAAGGACGCCATCGCCGGCAAGCCGTGCTCCTACAGGGGGGTTTCGTGCTCCCATTGATTTATTAAATTGCACACAATTCAATTGCTCGCTATGTTTGTCTCAATCTATCCCATACAGAGTCAGAAACCATGAGCGACAACCTGCTGAACATCCCTTGCACCACCATCAAGGGTGAACAAAAGACCCTGGCTGATTTCGCCGGTAAAGCAGTGCTGGTGGTCAATACGGCGAGCAAGTGCGGCTTCACTCCGCAATACAAAGGGCTGGAAGAGTTATGGCAAACCTACAAGGACCAGGGGCTGGTCGTCCTTGGTTTTCCGTGCAACCAGTTCCGTAAACAGGAGCCAGGCAACGAAGAGGCGATTTCCGAATTTTGTGAGTTGAACTTTGGTGTCAGCTTCCCGCTGTTCAAGAAGATTGAAGTCAACGGTGCAGGCGCCCATCCGTTGTTCGTTCAACTGAAAAAACGTGCTCCGGGGGTGCTGGGCTCGCAGGGCATCAAGTGGAACTTCACCAAGTTCCTGATCGGCAAGGACGGTCAGTTGGTCAAGCGCTTTGCTCCGGCGACCAAACCGCAGGACTTGAGCCGCGAGATTGAAGCTCTGCTCAAATGAACAGCGTGTCAGTTGATTCGTTGAAGCTGGACAGCCAGCTCTGCTTCAAGCTGTACGCCGCGTCCCGGGCGGTGATCCGGGCCTACAAGCCGATGCTCGATCAGCTCGGCCTGACTTACCCGCAATACCTGGCCATGCTGGTGTTGTGGGAATGGCAGGAGGCCGCCCCCGAGCAACCGACGGTCAAGGCGCTGGGCGAGCGTCTGGCGCTGGATTCCGGCACCTTGACGCCGTTACTCAAACGTCTTGAGCAACTGCAACTGGTGCAGCGTCAACGTTCGGCCCGGGATGAGCGAGAGGTGCACCTGAGTCTGTCGCCTTCTGGCAAGGCATTGCGTGATCAAGTCGGCCCACTCAAGGCGAGCCTGCTGTGTGACAGCGGAGTGGATCTGGACCGCCTGAATGATCTGCGCGAGGGGCTTGACCATTTGCTGGGGCAGATCAAAGCGCTGTCGTAGTGGGAATCCACAAATCGAGCAGGGCGGCCAGCTCTTCGCGGCGGAAGGGTTTGGCCAGGTAGTCGCTCATGCCCGCCGCACGGCAGCGTTCGCGTTCTTCGGACATGGCGTTGGCGGTCAGCGCGACGATGGGCAATTGTGGCCAGCGTCCGCTGTGGCGAATTTGCCGACTGGCTTCGTAGCCATCCATCACCGGCATGTTGCAGTCCATCAACACCAGATCGAAATCGCTGTATTCAAGCTGATCCAGGGCTTCGGCGCCGTGAGCGGCGACGATGACCTCGCAGCCGAGTTTTCCGAGCATGCCCTTGGCCACCAACTGATTGACCGGGTTGTCCTCGACCAGCAACACGCGCCCGCGCCGCTGATGGGGAAGGGCTTCGATGCGCGCTCCATTGATTGTCGTGGTTTGCGCAAACAAGACCCGTTGCAAGGCTTGGTATAGCGCATTGCGCGCCAGCGGACGTGCCTGTTGCTGCAGCGGCGCGAGGGCGCTCACCTGTTCGCTGGGCATGAAGTTGCCATAAGCGGTCACCAGCAGAATCGGCGCGGCAAGGGTAGGGCGCAGGCCAAACAGGCATTCGGGGCAGTCGGTGATCAGTACATCAGGCTCAAGCCCCAGTAACGAGTCATCAATGGAGCGCTGTTGATAGTCGAGCCCCCAGGCGGGTAACAGGGTTTTCAGCAGTTCAGCCAGACCGCTGCTGGCGGCGGCGGTGATCGCAATGACCTTCCCGGGCAGCGGTGCCGGAGATACTGCGCGGGTGTGGACGGGCAGCGGCAGGTCGGCGCAGAACTGGCTACCGAAACCGGCTTCCGAGCTGATGGTCAGACGTCCCTGCATGGCTTCGCAGAGGTTATAGGTGAGGGCCAGGCCCAGTCCCGTACCGCCGAACTGTCGGGTAATACCTGCGCCTGCCTGGGTAAACGGCTGGAAGATCTTGACCTGGGCATCGTGGGCGATCCCGATACCGGTGTCGCAGACTTCGATTCTGACGCCGTCTTCGAACGTGGACAGGCGTAAATCGACCCGACCGAAGCGGGTGAACTTGAGCGCGTTGGACAACAGATTGCTGACGATCTGCCGCACGCGAGTCGGGTCCCCCAATACCAGCGCCGGAAATTGCGGCTCGATCAGGCACGTCAGCTCTACACTTGGCGCCGCATTCTGAGACAGCAGGTTGGCGGTGTCTTCGACCAAGGCGCCAAGGTCGAACGGAATGTGTTCGAGTTCCAGCTGACCGGCATCGAACTTGGACAGGTCGAGAATATCGTTGAGCAGTTCCACCAGCACTTTGCCCGAGTCATGGGCAATCGACAGTTGTTGCTGTTGCTCGGCCGTAAGTGGACCGTCCAGCGACAACGCGATCATCCCCAACAGGCCGTTAAGGGGGGTGCGAATTTCATGGCTCATGTTGGCCAGAAATACCGAGCGTGCTTCTGCCATCTCGATGGCGGTGGTGCGAGCGGTTTCCAGTTCCTGATTGGATTGGCTGAGCCGGGCATTGATCGCCTTGAGTTCCGCTGTGCGTGCCGAGACGATGTTTTCGAGTTGACTGAGGTAGTCGGTCAGGCGGTTTTCGGCGTTGCGTCGTTGCTGGATTTCGGTGGCGATGTTTTCGAATTGTTGGTTGGCGACTTTGACCAACACACCGATTTCGTCGTGTTCATGCCCCGCCGGGTATTCCAGCCAGGTCGGCTGCGCGCTACGCGGATCGCGGCCACTGAGTTCGCGAATAACCCGCACCAAGGGCTTGGTCAGCATCACGTAGAACAGCGCCAGAAGAATGCCTGTCAGGATCAGGCTTCGCGCAAAACCGTTGAGTAGCGTCACCTCGGCCCGACGCAGGAAGCGGCTGCCGAAGGCATAGGTATCGACTTCAAGTTGCAAGGTCCCAAGGGATTCGTCAGGCAGATGATCGAGAAAGAGGCGGTCTTCGAACTGCCGGTTGGCCCCAAACAGGAAGTCGCTGATCACTCGATAACCGCTTTGCAGACCCGGGCGCTTGACGCTGGCGAGCACGACATTGTTGTTGTCGGTCAGTTTCGCGCCGATGATTGCCGGCGAGCGCATCAGGCCCATGGCTAGTTCCTGGGCGAGTTCGGCGTCGATGTTGTAGGCGATGCGTGAGGCTGGGTTGTGGCTGATTTCCAGCAAAGACAATATTTCGCGGTTGATGGAGGCGTCTTCGCTGGCATAATCGATGCCTATTTGCAGCAGGCTGAGCAGCGTGCCCAGAATGAAACCGACCAGCACAGTCAGCCGGGCTTGCTTGTATGACAGCCGGTGGGTGAATTTGATATCCATGGGGTGTTGAACCACTTCCGTTTCCTTTCGCTGCTCAAGCATAGTCGATCATGCATGGATTCCGATGTTCTCGCGAACCCCTGAGCCTGGGATGAACCGGGCACCGAACGCTGTGTAGTCGTCGCTGTATCGCCATCATTACTGTGAACGTGCCCGAGGAGAAGACGTGGACGCCCGATTGAATGCTTTTCTTGAACGCGCCGATGCCGTCCTGGCCCGTATCGAACCGCTGTTGCCGGCCCACCGGCAAGCCATCGACTGGAATCAGTGCCTGGCGGCGCGCTGGCAACGAGAGGGGCGCAGCGGTTTTCTGTTGCCGCTGCACGTCAGCCTCGACATGCGCCTGTCCGACCTGATCGGCGTGGATCGTCAATTGGAGCAGTTGGGTCGAAATACCCAACAGTTCCTCGACGGCATGCCGGCCAACCACGCCTTGCTCTGGGGCTCGCGCGGCACCGGTAAATCGTCGCTGGTGCGTGCCTTGCTGGCCGAGCACGCCAACGCCGGCCTGCGCCTGATCGAGATCGAGCGCGATCACTTGGCCGACTTGCCGCGAGTGGTCGAGCAGATCGCCAAGTTGCCGCAGCGCTTTGTGCTGTTCTGCGATGACCTGTCGTTTGAGTCGGGTGAGGGCGACTATCGCGTGCTCAAGAGTGTACTCGACGGTTCCCTCGAGCAAGCGCCGGACAACGTTTTGCTGTACGCCACTTCCAACCGTCGCCATTTGGTACCGGAGAAGGAAAGTGATAACGAAAACTGGAAGCGCGTCGACGGCGAACTGCACCCCAGCGAGGCAGTGGAAGACAAGATCGCGTTGTCGGACCGCTTCGGCTTGTGGTTGTCGTTTTATCCATTTACTCAGGAACATTTCCTCAACGTCGTTGAACACTGGATCGGTCAACTGGCCGGCAAGGCCGGCCTTGAGTGGCAGCGTGACGAAGCACTGGACATCCTCGCGGTGCGTTGGGCCGGCGGCCGAGGCAATCGCAATGGACGTTGCGCTTATCAATTTGCCCGCTATTGGGTCGGGCTCAAGCTGTTGGAGCACAAAGCATGATTGATTTACAGAAGAGCGGCCAAGGGCTGGATGGTTACGGCATGTTGTGGGCGCAGCTGGAATCATTGCTGGCCGATGAGCGTGATTTCATTGCCAATGCGGCACAGTTCTCGGCATTCCTGTTCAACCAGCTCGATGACTTGAACTGGGCCGGTTTCTACCTCAATCGCAATGAAGAACTGGTGCTCGGTCCGTTCCAGGGCCAGATCGCTTGTGTGCGCATTCCATTCGGCAGGGGGGTGTGCGGCACAGCAGCGGCAACATTGCAGACCCAGCTTGTTGAAGATGTGCACGCATTTCCCGGTCACATCGCTTGTGACAGTGCGTCGAACAGCGAGTTGGTGGTGCCCTTGGTCAAGGACGGTCGATTGATCGGTGTGCTGGACCTCGACAGCCCGAAGCTTGCGCGTTTTACCGCTGAAGATCAGGCCGGTATCGAACGGTTGGCAGCGATATTCCTGCGCCTGACCGATTGCTGATCACGCTGGCAGGCCTGCCTTGGCCAGCAGGCTTGACGAGTCGACGGCGTCAATCTGCGCCGGATCGAGAAATCGTTTCGCGTACTGCAAATAGATTTGTGAGTTGATGAATAGCCCGAACAGCTCTGGGTCAATGTGGGCGTCACGGCACATGAAGGCCATGATGCCCAGCGCTTCGCTCAGGGTTTTGGCCTTCTTGTAGGGGCGGTCGGCAGCGGTCAGCGCTTCGAAAATATCGGCAATCGCCATCATCCTCGCCGGCAGGCTCATTTCTTCTCGTTTCAATTGTTTTGGATAACCGGTGCCGTCCATTTTCTCGTGATGGCCGCCGGCGATTTCCGCGACGTTGTTGAGGTGCGCGGGGAAGGGCAGGTGGCTGAGCATCAGGATCGTTTGCACCATGTGATGATTGATGATGTAACGCTCCTCGCGCGTCAGCGTGCCTCGAGTAATGCTCAGGTTGTAGAGTTCGCCGCGGTTGTACTTGTAGTGCGGTACATCGAGTTTGAAACCCCATGGGTTATCAGCCGGGATCAGCTCGCTTTCGGCGCGTTCGAACACGTGCTCGGGTTTGTCCGCCAGCAATGGCTCGCTGACCGGTAGCGTCGGCGCCGGAGTACGTGACTGGCGGCGATTCTCCTCCCATGAAACCCCGAGCCGATCATCCAGGGTTCGGGTCCAGGTGCGTTCAGCAATGCTGCGCAAACGTTGCAGGTCGGATTCAGCCATGGCCTCGCCGCCCAGATTGCAGTGGGCGATGAAGGCAAAATCATCATCCAGTTCTGCCAGGCGAGTATCGCGCAATTCGCTAAGCTGGCGTTCGTCGCCGCCCTGGACGATGGCCTGCCAGTAGTTGACCCAGGCATCGCGCTTGAGCACTTCGAAACGCGTGCGGATTTCGTGGATGCGGTCGTTCAGGGTTTCAAGTTTGGTGGCTTTGTCGACCACGTACTCAGGGGTCGTGACCTTGCCGCAATCGTGTAGCCAGGCGGCAATGTGCAGGGCTTCCCATTCATCTTCCGTGGGCTGATAGCCACTGAAGGCCGGCTCCTGACTGGCGGCGGCAGCCTGAGCGAGCATCAGCGTCAACGCGGGCACCCGCTGACAATGCCCACCGGTGTAAGGACTCTTGGCATCGATGGCGCCAGCCAGCAGTTGAATAAAGGAGTCCAGCAGCTGTTTTTGTCTGGCCTGCAGGCGCTGGCTTTCAATACTCACCGCCGCTGCGCCGGACACTGCCTGGAGAAACGCGATGCGGTCAGGACGAAGCTTTTCCAGGTCGCTTTGTGTGCCGCTGTCGGCCAACAGGAAGATCAGCAGGCCTACGGTTTCGTTATGCCGATTGTGCAACCGGATGCCGATCAGATGAACCCGTGGGCATTCCAGTACGAGCATCACTTTTTGCAGGTCGGCGGCATTTTCGTAGCCCAGGCTAGTGACGACGTTGTCGGCGCTCGACAACTGCTGCATCCACTGAGGGCTCTGTGGGTCATGAAGTTCGTGGCCTTCAATGCCGAACGCCTGCAACGCCTGGGAGGTATCGTTGATCACCAGACCATGAGGCTCCATGCGATCGCCATCCTGTTCGCGCAGGTAGATCAGACCCGCCTGGGCCTGCCCGATTTTCACGGTTTCGAACAACACTCGTTGCAGCAGTGGGGCGAAACGGGTCTCGGCGCTCAAGCTGTCAGTGATCTGGAAAAAGCTCGCCAGGGTGTCCTTCATGCGCGCCATCGACACACTCAATTGGTCAACTTCAAGTACTGGCGAGCGCCGGCTGACGGGAAAGTTGAAATCGAAACTGCGGATCGCATCGGCTTCCTGCACCAGTGCGCGCAGGGGCTTGACCAGAATCCTCGAGGTAAGCCAACCCAGCGGCAGGCACAACAGCAACGTGGCCAACGTCACCAGCGCCCCTTGCCAGCGCATGCGGTAGGCATCGACGAGCAATTCATCTTCCGGCACCAACAGCGCCAGCTGCAATCCTTCAGGCCCGCCTTCCTGCATGCTGCTGCGGGCCACGATCCATTGGCGACCGGCCGCGTCCAGGCGATTACCTTCGGGTGGATGGGTGAGAAAGGCAGCGAGTGCCGGGTTCAAATCGGTCGCCTTGATCAAGCGTGCGGTCTGGTCGTCGACGATCAGCCTGCTGCTATCGGGGTAGGCAACGGCATTGCCCTTGCTATCGAAGAGGACGATCTCGGTATGCGGCGTCACCACATGCTTGGCCAGCGTCGCGGAGAGTTCGGCGAGGGTAAGGTCGGCGCCCATTACCGCGTTCTCGCCACTGCGCAGGGCGAGGGTGGTGCCGACATTGTGGGTGGAGAAAAACACATAAGGTTCGGTCGTGATCTGGCCTTCATCACGGCGCGCGCTGGTAAACCAGGCGCGAGTGCGCGGATCGTAGGTTTCGTCGGGGTTATCCTGGCGGTTGATGAGGGCCAGCTTCTGATCAAAAAACAGTGACAGGGACCGCGCTTTCTCACCGCTAGCCGGACGCTCGATGCTCCAGACTTGATAGGCCGCCGAGTCCGGGGCATTAGTGAGTGTTCTCAGGGCCGGGGTTCGCAGGGGGCGTACCATGAAAAAGTCGCCATTGCTGTATCCCAGGTACAGCGAGGCCAGGTTGGGATTGCTTTTGAGCGACTGGCTAAAGGGCTTGAGCAGTGCGAGTCGTTGCTCCAGCGCGGGCGCCTCGGTTGCCGGATTGTCCACCAACAAGCTCAGCAGGTGGCGAATCGGTTCATAGGTGCCTTGCAGGTCCAGCCGGACATCCTGCTCGATGCGGTTGAACAGTTTTTCGCTGCTGGACAGGATGATCTGCGTGGTTTGGTGGTAATTAAAAATGCCCAGCACCACGCCCGTGAGCAGCAGCAGGAAAGTAAACATCACACTGATATGGACGTGCAGCGGAAGCCGTCGTTGATCGGTGCGCAGTGGGCTGGACATTACTGGTCTCTCCGTGATGGTTAACACACTGCTCAGCGCTCAAGCATAGTTAAGGCTCTTTCTTTCTGCTTCGGTCGTTGTGCCCTATTTGTTGCTGCAATGCCTGCTCCAGTTCGAGCATGGTGAGCTCTATGGCCTTGGTGCAATTGGCGACATCTTCGGGGTGGAAAACATCATGGCAGGCGCTTTCGAGTGCCTCACAACTGTCGATCACTCGACTCGCCTGGACGATGCGGGCCGCGCCCTTGATTTTGTGAGCGACGTCCAGGAACGACTGGCGGTCTTTGCATTGTGATAGCGCCAGCAATTCCTGGCGGTCCAGTCGATTGCTGTTCAGCAGTTCGGACAACAAACGCTGGTCCAGCTTCGGATTGCCGCCGGTCAGCAGTTGCAGCCCTTCGAGGCTGAATGCCGGCTCGCGGGCGATCGGTTTGATGCGCTCAATCCATTGCCTCAACGCCATCAAGCTGAGGGGCTTGAACAGGCAGTCGTCCATTCCGGCATTTTTGCAGCGCTGTATTTCTTCCGGCTGCGCGTTGGCGGTGAAGCCCAGCAAGGTGCAGGCCGCGCGCGGCTGTTGCCGTTCATGTTGGCGAATCAGACGGGCCAGTTCATAGCCGTTCATGACCGGCATGTTGCAATCGACAATCACCAGATCGAACCCTCCGTTTTTCCATGCGTCCAGCCCGGTCTGGCCATCCGTTTCAGCGCAGTAGTGGTGCCCCAGAAACTCCAGTTGCTGACACATGAGCAAGCGATTGGCCGGGTGATCATCGACCACCAGGACATTCAAGGGGGATGAGGTGGGGGGAACAGGCGCTTCGGCGGTGTTCGTTACCGGCTCGGGTGGCAACGTGGCCATTTGCAGCGAAATCTCGACCTGAGTACCGACACCGGGCTGACTGCGCAATTGCAGGCTGCCACCCATCATCTCGCACAACGTGCGGCTGATCACCAGACCCAGCCCCGCCCCCCCACGAGTCGACTGCGCGCTATGGGTCGCCTGAGCGAAGGGTTCGAACAGGCGCTGTTGATCCTGTTCGCTGATGCCGATTCCGCTGTCCTGAACCTGCAAACGCAACAAAACCCGATCGGTTTCGTCAGTGGCATGCAACTCACTCACAATCCGGACCTGACCTTGTTCGGTAAACTTGATGGCGTTGCTGACCAGATTGGACAGCACCTGCTTGAAGCGCATCGGGTCTAACAGGACGTCGGTTGGCATTTGGGCAGGGTTGAAGTCGAGCAGCAGGCGTAGGTTTTTCTGGCGGGCAAGGCCGTCGAAGATCCTGACCACCGAAGCCATCGTTTCGCCCAGGTTGACGCGTTCCGGGTTCAAACTCAGGTGCCCGGATTCGATTCGCGCTATATCAAGAATGTCCCCGATCAGTTCCAGCAGATCTCTTGCCGAGTTGTAGGCGACGTCGATGGCGGGTCGGTCTGGATGATTCGCTTCGATACGTTTGAGGGTCAGTTCCAGCATGCCGATGATTGCATTCATCGGGGTGCGAATTTCATGGCTCATGGTCGCCAGGAAGGTGCTTTTGGCCCGGTTCGCTTCATCGGCACGTTCCTTTGCGGCGCGAAGTTCATCGAACAGTTGTCGCCGTTCGCTGATATCGATCCAGCCGCCGATGATGCCCTGCACTTCACCGCTGGAGTCCCGGTAAGGCAAAACCCAGTGATAAATCGTCATCTGGCGATTGCCGATGTGCAGCGTGCGATCGAGAATCAGCGGTATCCCTTCACTCATGACGCGCTGGTAATCCGTCTCGTATTCACGCGCTTCGAAAGCATTGCTCATCTTGCCCTCAATGACGCTTTTGCCGATCACGTCTTCGTATTTCGCACTAAAGGCCTCCAGGTAACTGTCGTTGCAGCTTTGCAGTAACCCCTGCCGATCACGCACGTAGATTGGATGCGGCGTTCCATTGACCAGCGACCGCATGAACTCAAGTTGATCATTCAGCGCGAGCTCGGCCGACTGACGCTGTTTTATCTGACGACGCATGTAAGCGTTCCAGGCAATGGAAATCAGCAGCAGCACGCCTACCCCCAGGACCACCTGATAGAACACCCGGTGATAGCTTTGCCAGGTGTTTTGCGAAGTCGACGCGTAACCCCGCCAGCGGCTGTTGATGATGCCCAACTCTTCCGGGGTAATGCTCAGCAGCGCCTTGTCGAGGATGGCACTCAATTCCTTGGCATCACGCCCGGTCGCCAAAGAGAACGCCGCCTGCTGAGTGCCAAGAGTGGAAGTGATCTGAAGGGTGTCTTCGAAGATTCTGGATGAAACAAAGTAGTTGGCGATCACCAGTGAATTGACCGCACCGTCAGCCTGGCCCTCTGCAACTAGTTGCACGGCACTGAAAGTGTCCGGTGTTTCGATCAGATTGATGTGCGGATACTGATGGCGCAGGTAATCCACCATCGGGTTACCTTGGGCAATCGTCAGGCGCTTGCCTGAAAACTGTGTGAGGTTTGTCGAGCTGCCAGCCCCTTTGCGCGTCAGCAGGACAAAGGAGTTTTCCAGATAGGGACGGCTGAAGTTCAGCAGCGTTTCACGTTGTGTGCTGGGTAGCAGCGCGGCAATCAGGTCGGCCTGATGGTGACTGACTCGCTCGATCATCTCGTCATCGCTTCGAGTTCGATGGATCTCGAAGCGCAGTCCGGTGCGTAACCTGATCAGCTCCAGCAGGTCGGCGGTGACTCCCCGGAAATTGTCGTCGTTATCGAAAAACGTCAGCGGCGCAAACGCTTCATTGACCACTACGCGCACGACCGGATGTTGCGCCAGCCAGCGTTCTTCGCGACCGGTCAGTTGCAGCTTGTGATCGGTGAGAAGAATGTCACTGCCGGCACTCCAGCGCTTGGCGATGTTTTCTCGCTCGCTGGTGGGCGTGGCAATCAGTATCGCGTTGATAATCCCAAGAAGGTCCGGGTTGTTCCTGTGCACGGCAAAACTGAAGCCGTGGACTTCGTGCTTACCGAAGTTCGCCATCCGGATGTTGTTCAGGTAGCCCTTGTTGATCAGGTAATGGGTGGAAATGGTGTCGCCAAGAAAGACATCGGCCTGGTCGAAAGCAACGGCGTTGATTGCATTCTGGTAAGACGGGTAGGACGTGATGATCGCCTTTGGATACAGGGCTTTGACTTCTTCCATGGGCAAATAGTGGTACACCATGCTCAACCGCAACCCGGCAAGGCCATCGGTCAGGGATCGGGTTTCACCTTCCCGTGTCACCAGAACAGGTTGATCCGCGGCGTAAGGTGCTGAAAGCACAATATTGGCGTTACGTGCCTCGAATCCGTTGGCACTGCCGAGCATGTCGACTGCGCCGCTTTCCAGTGCCTCGATCGCGTCTTCCCGGGAGGCATAGCGCTGAACCTTGACTGGCAGGCCGGTGGCCTTGCCAAGGATACCCGCATAATCGGCGGTGAAGCCTTCATAGTCGTTGCCACTTTGCGTCAGGTCGAATGGCGGGTAGTCGGGGGCTGAAGTACCCAGGATCAGTTCACGTTTATTGTTGATCCATTGTCGTTGTGATGAATCCAGTTGGACTTCCATGTGCCCGACCATTGATCGACTGAGCAAGGTGAAATGTTCGCTGGCGGAATGTGCCGCAGACACTGAGGGGCTCAGACAAAAGCCTGCGGTTATCAGTATTAGATAGTCCTTTAAACGACTGGGCATCCGGTCTCTCACACTAAGGCGTTACGTTTTGCCATATCGATGAGTTCAACCAGTGATTTGGCTTTGAGTTTTTGCATCAGGCGCTTTTTATAGGTGCTGACCGTCTTGTTGCTCAGGAACATGCCCTTGGCAATTTCCTTATTGGTGCGACCTTGTGCAAACAGTTGCAATACCATCAACTCCCGGTCGTTGACCGACTTGAAGAGTTCCAGATCGGCGTATCGCGAGTCATCGCTACGGACAGGGTTCAAAGCCTGGCTGGGAAAGTAGTTGTAGCCCGAGAGCACCGCTTTGATTGCACTCACCAGTTCACTGAGGTCTTCCTGTTTGCATACATACCCCGAGGCACCGGATTGCATGCAGCGAATACCGAACAGTGTCGGGCACTGAGCGGTTAACACCAGCGTTTTTAACGGGGTGCACATGGCGTTGAAACGCGAGAGGACTTCCAGTCCATCCAGTTTGGGAATGCTGATGTCGAGAATCACCAGGTCCGGCATGCATTCGCGAACCATCTGCATGGCGTCGACCCCATTATCAGTTTCGCCGACGACTTTATACCCCTCATGTTCGAGCAACATTCGGACGGCAAGACGGATAACGGGGTGATCGTCGACAATAAATACGGAGTTCATAATCAGATCCCATGCGAGCTCAAATAAAGCGCGCACCTTAGCTCAGATAGTTGAGGGGGCGCATGAACTGACAAGCCGATAGCAGTGATATAGGACAAATCCTACAATCAAAGAGGATATGGACTACACCTCAACTAGGTTTTTAATGAAGATCAATGGAAATGCTATATGTGTGAGCAGGACTCTAAATCTATAGTTAGTGTATTAAGTGTGTTGGATTAAAGGACTTATAGTGAGGCCAGGGTCAACAAGTTTCTAAAATCTGATTGTTGCAATGGTTTTATCAAGTAACCCAGTAAGGGGAGATCATGTTCGTCGGCTATTTTTTTGAGCTCGTCCAGTTCTCGGGGTGTCAGACTGCTTAGAAGTATCGCTTGCTTGATCATTCCCTGGTGGCTGGCGAACTCGATCAAATCAAGGCCCGGGAGATCCGGCAGGCATTGATCACACAGAAGAATGTCGAAGGGCTGTGAAGACTCGAGCATCCGGCGTAAAGCGCTCGCGGCACTGTCCGAGGCGGTGAGTTGGGTGAAGCCATACGTCATCGTTCAGCAGATTCGAAGGTCACAAGCGTTGTTTTCATACGCTTTGCTTGATAGCGTGCAGTAGGCGGGAGATCGGACAGTTAATAGAAATGAGATTTTCCGGAAATCGCATAATCTGATGCGAGATTTTTCGACAGTAAGTATATCGATCTTGGGGCTCGCGGAGTAAATTTAACTTAGCGAAAGGTAATGGGGATATTATAGGTCGAAAAAATACTATTTTTATTTTTCGGGCGCATTTTTCCCGAATTCATTTTACGGAGTTTGGTGGCGTATTAGGTGATATTAGAGCTAAGCTGCAGGGTGATAATGCCTTTTGGTTTTTTAAAATCATTATGAGTTTTTGTCCGGAGCGAGTAAATAAAGGTGTTCCTGTTTTAAGTGCTCTTTTTTCGATAAGCAAATAAATAGTCTTACTTGTAACAGTAAGTGCGTCGGCCGCTTGTTTGACTGAATAATAACGGAAAAGATGATCTTTCATTCGGGCTACATCATCGGAGTGTATGTAGTTTGTTAGACCCCATGTTTCGGTGTTGATATAGTTAGTAGATTGAAATCTAGATCCTATTATCTCGTAAGTTATTCCTAATTCCCCGATTACCTCCGCGTATGAGTGGTGACAGCTTCGCCAAGTATCGATCAAGCTAATTTGATTCTCGCTCAGTCTGAAATAAGGAGGTCGCCATTTGAAGCGATTACGAATCAGATCTTTGAGCGTTCGGAAATCTAATGATAGCGACTCCGATTTTTTTGAAAGCCACTCTTCATCCACAGGACGCCCATAAGAATAAGTGCGAGGTGTAGGAATCGGATGATGAGTAAGTATTTCATATATCTCACTTCTGAAATATAATGAAGGAATCCAGTGCGTCAGTGATTCTAAGATGGGATATATGTCGAGTTTTTTCAGAAAGTTGGTGATGGTTTTGCTTGAGATACTATATTCTCTAGCGATCTCGTTTGCTGTGATATAGTTAGAATGGATGTTCTCAACTGAAGATTTCGGCATGTAATAAGTTCTATAGCTTATAAATGAGCCTTCAAAAAAACCCATATTAAATAGCTTTAAAACAGAGGTTTTAGTGGTTCTTAATATTTCGGCAGTCTGCGTTGCGTTTAAATAGATTGTCTCACCTATCTTTGCGACGTTGCTCTCTGTTTTTTTAGTTAACTCTCCTTGGATGATCGCGCATAGGTTGGGTGAGCTATAATAGATTTGACTGGAACTTGGTGTGGTATTAGTCTCAACTATTCCGTCCTGGATCATTTGTCTAACTCTAGCGCGTCCAGTATGGCAAGCATATCTAAGTTCTGTAAAATTTAGTCTGACTGTGCTACAGCAATTGGCAGTTTGGCATTCGACTACGTTACGTTTGAACTGGTGCACATATTTTAGAATTTCAGAGCGTAGCTTCTCTTCTCTTAATCGACGCCAAGGAGCCTCGAAGGCGCTTAGGGGCAATTTGCAATAAGTATTGAGTTCTTCTTTGATTAGATTTTCGATAGAGTGAATAGCAGGGAGTGCCAGAGTTGGATGGTCAGTACAGTTTGAAAAACTACACCTAAGAATGTGGTCATCAAAATGCTTATTAAAACATTTTGTGACATTGTTCTGCCCAAAGCTTGATGTCAAAGGGAAGAACAATGGCTTGGTTGTTGTGTTGTCTACACTGTCTTTGAAATTAAATCCACATCGGCACGTAAAACCATTTATTTCATACCAATGATTGCGTGCAGAGCATATGGGGCACTGAGTTAAATAAGGGATGTTGTGATAAGGGCAGTTTTCAAAAAAAATTAGATCTTGCGGCGATCGCGTATAACCCTCCTTAATGCATTGCGGGCACGGACGAAATATTGTCGCGAGGGAGTTTTTTGGAACTTCATTGCCGTCAACCAGTATTGCAGTGCTACGAGAAAAAGACTGTCTGGGCTGATCGAAAAAAATTTTTCGGAAGTCTTCTGCTAGATCGGGTGTTTCAGTGCAGAGTAATCTAAATAGCGGCCCTGATTGAAGGCGTAAGTTTAACCAGCGAGTGGCCCCAGTTTCTAATACATTAATTGACATGTGGCGTACGCTCAGGAAACCGTTTTTTTTCGCCGCGCGAATTAGTAAACTAGTGGGGCTTTCCAACGGCATTGGATGGGGGATGAATAAGAACCGATTCATGATGCCTTATCTAGTATGCGGAAGAGTTCAGAATCGTCTGTGACAAAAGGATTAATATCAGGCCGAATACGGCCCATAAACGC
Organism: Pseudomonas sp. C9; assembly: GCF_002000165.1. Lineage (NCBI taxonomy): Bacteria > Pseudomonadati > Pseudomonadota > Gammaproteobacteria > Pseudomonadales > Pseudomonadaceae > Pseudomonas > Pseudomonas sp. C9. Next base: position 4,419,148 of record NZ_MPAK01000001.1, read on the forward strand.
AATTTGGTCTGCCGTTTTTATAAAGTCTTCGCAAGTTAGAGTTCGGTCTCCTCGGATTAGTGCCTTCTTGAATGCGCCGTTTAGGAGGAGGCGCAAGCCGCGCATGTTGCCGGCGCAATAAACGTAGGTTGCCAAAGCGAAATGTTCATCGGCCAAAAAAACATAATCTTCTAACTTGCCAAGTTCACACATTGCGACACTGAACTTAGATAATACCATTTTCCATTCAGAATGCATCTGATCGGGTTTGCTGTAGTGATATTTCAAGTTTTGCAATCGAGTACGGTAAGGGTATCTTTGAGAGAGTTGTTCGTTGTCGTCTACGATGGCCTCTAACGACGGTATACCAGAAAGCAAAATCGCGATATGACTTTCGTTGAGTAACGTTTTAATACAATCACACACTGCGGATTTAGTCTTAGCTGCGCCTTTTTCAGCGAGAGTCTGAAATTCATCGATTATCACGAGTTTGGTTTCGCAGGTGCATAATAGTGTTATAACAGTGTCTAACAATGTTCGATTGCTTTTGGGTTGTTGAAAGTGTCCGAGACCGCAAAGCATTTGTTCGGCGAGTTTTTTAGTTGTGGGGTTAGATTGTATATTGCAGTATAAGCAAGGCATTGTTTTTATACGACCTTCGAACCGGTCTTCCTCGCGTGGATCGCCCAACAAATTCCTTATGCGTTTACAGACGCTGGACTTTCCGGTTCCTGGTTCGCCAAGCAACATTGCCGAAGCCGGTTCGCCCAGTTCGGACGTGGTTTCTATGCTTTCCATGACTCGCAAGATGGCCAGCTTGTACGCTGGGTGTTGAACAGTAAATCGACTAAATTCACTAAGTATTTCGGCAACGCTTTTCATGGTGTTTTGCTCCGTAAGGATTTTGGGGGCATCAGTTTTTTCAGTATGCGTCCAATTGAGTGCGGCGACGAGGCGCCAGTTGGTAGTTTCTAAATTTATATCTGATGAATTAAGCTGATATTCGATATGCTGTGCACAACGACTCGTATGTAGTCTTATTCAAGTCTTGGAATGTAGAAAGTTTCATAAGTGTTTTTATCAACTAAATGCTGTTCATCAATATCGATTGTTTGGGTGTGTTGTTTTTTTTCTAAAGTCAAAGCAGGGTTAACTTTGGAAATGTCTTTTGAATTGTTTCTCTTGTGTGAGGCGAACTGTGTTTTTGCTTCTATCAATTCTAAACGAATTTCATACAATGCATTGATTGCAAGCTTGGCTGTGAAGCTCTCTTGATGTTGTGTCATCCAAAGATTAACTAGCTCATGTTCGTACAGTGTTAAGTCATTCTGATAGGTAGGGAGAACTCCGGCAGCGCGAAATAGTTCTTCCATTCGGTCCGGTAGTGCGACATATATTTCACCAAGATTACAAGTGTTCACATAAATCACAGCTTTTTGTCCAGGTCTGAGGCGGCGTTCCATTTCAGCAAGTCCAGGTCCCGTCCATTGCAACCCGAACAATTTGACGCGACCGCCACAGATGGTGCGCCTGTGAACCTCGCGAAGGAGTTGGTCTAAGTCTCGCTCCGAAAATTTCTCGGGTGGCAACTGCTTTACGATTGTTCGATCCCATTTTTCATTAGGGGATGTTTTTTGATTGCCTTGAGGGTTGTTATGGTAGAATTCCTCCAACCATTTAGTAAAGAAATAGTGAAGTTGTTCCATTGTGAGGCACGCCTTGGACTTCGAATTGTAATCCCCTAGTTGTGTTATATTTGAGAAAGTCGTGCCAGGTAACCGATGAGTAAATTGGGTATTCATTGTATTGAAAAAACGTTCAATGTGCGGTTTAGCGTCCGGCGTCCTAGGGGGGACATAACGAATCTGAATACCCAAGACTTGTGCAGCGTTCTTAACCGTATTGTTGACCACCTCAGTACCATTATCGACAATCAATTCTTGCATTTTACCGCGTTGCAGTTCCTCTCCGGGCTGGACTTGAAATGCCATCTTCATGACGCGAAGTGTTTTTTCCGCGCAAGGGGGAGTGGCGGACAAGTCATAAGCAATAATCTTTTTCGACTTTATTTCTATCATGGCGGATAAGTGTGCAATTCGACCAATGGACTTCCCTTTATCATCAACCAGATGTATATCCATGGGCGTAGAGTCCATCTCAACTTGCTCTAGCAAGTTGACTGGCTCTGTCCACATTTTTCCAAATTTGTTGTTTTTTTGGGCGAGATGGTGGCCCAATCTACAACTGTCTGTACGAAATCCACATTGTTTTAGGATATGACGACGAACCGTGCTGAGTGACGGCTCTTGAATAAGTTTTATATTGTTTTCACTTCGAGCAATGTTGTCGTGGATGATCTGTCCTCTGATGAGTTTATGTACCAAGGCAATAGTATTTTTTTGATCTGATAGATAGGTTTCTTTTATATAACGCTCAATAATTAAATTGGTGCTTGTGGGCATTGATTTTCCACGTGATTTAGAGCTGTGCGATTTGATAAGTGCAAAAGGTGACCAGTTGTTTCTCATGCAGAGCTTGGTCCATTTGCAAACAGTAGAATAGCCCGGCGTGGATTTGTCACTAATTTTATTAGCCAGCTTTTTTATTTCAATGGTACTGGCTTTTCGAGGAAGTGATCCGTGAAACAGAGATTTTAATCCTGAGACGTAGTGGTATTTTCGCCTAGCCTCGAGTACATGAGGGTTTTCTGAGATGGTAAACAGTACTGCAATAGATTCTTGTAACGGCGCAGATTGATACAACGAAATGTGTTTATGAAAAAGCGCTCCCTGGAAATCATCCGGGCTAAAATACTGAGCGCGTTTTCCACGTATATCACGTAGCGAGATAAGAAGATTCGTAATATTGATGACTTCATAGGTACGGCCATCAATTAAATACTGCGCGCCGACCTTAACTTCGGTTGAGTTGTTCATGTTCAGGCCTCATGATTAATACGCTCTGGAGCGTTAAAGGTTCTCTCAAATTAGTTGACAGTTCTCCTTTAAACAGTGCCCTCGACAAGGCCCTAATAGTTGGTGGGTTTTGGGATGATAAGCACTCTTCGATGGTCAGGTTGCCGGGATGAGTAAGGATGAACTCATTGAGATGGCTAATTTCCCATTTTGAATAGCTGTGCATTCGGTTATATAGTAATTTTAAATTATGCAGACGGATGGGTTGCTGGATGCTTATACGGTCTGCTAATTTTAGATGCACGTTCTGGTGTTCTTCGTGCATCATAAAAGAGTCGAGGGTAAGTTTGAATTTTTTCGTGATCATATCAAAGTTTGGTTTGATCTCGGTAAAATGATTGGCCGAAGTTAGATGAATGACATAGAAGTCTGGTGTGTAGCGCATCTTTTCTTGGTGATCTATCCATCTAAAAGTATAGGGCTGTGGATAAAAAGCTATGACGTCACTGTCCCATTCCAGCCAAATACAATAATCGGCTTCTAGCGCACTTTCGCACACCAGTTGCGCGTTGTTCTTGATAGAAGGGAAATAAATCGTGTTACGCCCGAATCTACCGCGTCGGATATTTCGAGACGGAGTCGAGCCCTCGGCCAGCCAATTCTGTTCATTGAACATGAAAGTTGCCCTCCAATGCTGTCCTTTGCATGGTCAAGGGGAGAGTGCTGTGGCTCTCGCTGCGTGCCTATGACTACAGGCGCAGTGACTTTTGTGCTTCAAGACAAGGGTAATGCAAGCGCAAAATAAACCACTTGGTACGTATTAAAGCCTATACCTTTTGTGTACATCGTCTACTACAAAGCGACAATCGGAAAAAACTGAATAAATACAACTAGTTTCTTTATTTAAAAAAATTGCAGTTCATACTTAAGTGTATACTCTTGCATACGAAATATAGGGGTTTCGTGATGGTGATAATGGAAAAATCTTCGGACGATGCGTTCAACCATCCGTGAGAATTTTGCTCGAACGCACCTCTTGTCTACCTCCACTGGCAGGTGCCATCACTCCTATAAAAGTGTCGACACTTCTTGCGGTCGCCGAGTCTCACGCCATGTATATCAGTTAGGATCCGAAGGTTTTACTGGAATGCTCGAGATTGGAATCGATCACTGGGAGTGTTGGTGTCACGACCTTTTGGTGAGTGAGGGCTGAGTAGGTAAGCACGATACCTTGTTCGATTGAAATTGCGATCAACATGGAAATCAGCATAGAGCTCTATCAGCATTTTTGCTGAGGTTCTTCTACCGTTCAATGGAGATAGAGCGTGGTGGGGTAATCAAAAACTCTCACTTGAACTCCGTGCATGACCTTCCAAGTAATTCAAACTGTAGCGTCAATGTGAAATATTCTTTTACGATTTATTGGTGTAATCGTAGAAACTGTTGAACGTTTGTAATAGGCAGCAATCTCTCCATGAGGTTTTAACAGTGTTTTTTCTTATTAATTTGTCTGTCAATGTGGTGGGATGTTTTTCTTTCAAGTGCACCCCTATTAGGGCATATTTTTTTGCTAAAAGGCTTCTTGGTAATTAGGTGGGCTTGGTTGGCTGCTCTAAGGTTTTATTATAAGGCAAGTGCTGATTGTTAAGCATTGCAATCTGTGTGTATTTTTCCTGAAAAAACTTTGTTAGTTTTTCCGTCCGTTGTTTTACCAAGAGTACCTCAGCGGTCTATTGGATTTACCGAGCCGTTGCTTCCTGCCGTAGATACTGCTCGCTGAGCAGCCTGGCCTCCAGAATTCACGGGGAGTTGTTGTTGCTCTAGGCGTCTCTCCGAACTTTTCGACTGTAATTTCAGATAGTTTTTTCCATGGAAAATTGCGCCTGAGCCCAGGTCAATTGCTCATCGGCTTCAACCTGCAACTGTTCGCTCAAACCGTGGACCTACCGTGCCAACGGCTCGGTTAGACGCTCGAGGGTGGCTTTTGGTTTTTCCTCGAGTTCCTTGAGGTAGTGATAGATCGTGGATTTGAATTCCATATTACCGAGTGCGACGCGCACGGCGTCGATGGTAGGGCGCTTGCCTTGGGCCAGTAACGTCGTTTTGGCTTGTTGCACAAGTTGTTTATTGATGCCTTCACGAGCCATCATGTCCCCCTACTATTTTGTACTGTATTACGTTGCATGTAATTACAGTGTACAAAATCAGCAATCGAACGTTTGTATGTTTTAATCGCTAACGCGGGATAATCTAAAGTTACCCAAGGTGATGACCGTTCATCGACTTTGGAGGCGCAGTTTCCTGCAATTGAGGCGTTCGCCAGCGACTTTTGCCCTATCGGAAGTCAGTCTTGGCCAATGCCCTTATAACTGCCGTCGCTAATAAGGACTTCCTTTCATACTTCTTGGGTGATTAAAAAGTAGGTATCCCTGAATAACAGCCCGGAAAAGTTACGTATAATAATACGATACGGTGCAAAATTTTCGGAGAATAATTACGAGGGCGCTGATGGCTTGGTGCTCTTCAACCTTTTGATAGTCGGGGGATCATGGGGGGCACTGCGGCGAGTTGACCAATCGCACCTGAGCGTCACGGTAGGTGCGACCTTGACCAGCCAATGGGTTGATGCCCGGCGTTCCGAGGAGGAGGGCGGCAGTGCTACGCGTTGGGCAGTAATCAGCGTGCGTGCAAAATTGCTTCGGCAAAGTCGTCCAGTGAGGCATAGGTGCTGCGGCCCTGTCGGTCGAGCCAGTAACCGTGCATACCGTATGCGGTGGGGCCCTCACAGTCACAGCGTTTTGAATCGCCAACCATCCAGGCGTCAGCCGGCGAAACCGCTACCTGTTGCGTCGCATGCCGGTAGATGTCAAAGGAGGGCTTGATAGCGCCCACGGCAAAGCTGTAGCTGTAGCCGTCTAACCCCGGATATAGGCGCTCGATGGCAGCGGCATAGGGTTTCGCCAGATTGGAGCACACCCCGACTTTCACGCCGGCGGCCTGCAGCCGTTGTACTGCGCGCAGACCATCCGGGTACGCTCGGATATCAGCCAATTCACTGCACAGGTCTAACTCCCATTGCGCCATCACATCTGGATCGACTTGTATGCCAAACAAGTTGGCGGCTTGGCGCAGGCCTAGTGGCAACGACAGTAGCGCTTCCGCATCCGTAGGTTGGGGGCGGCGCCCCTGTTCAATCCCCAGCTTGAGGATTTTTCGATAAGGGTGGGAGCCTTCGCTGATTTTCACCAAGGTGCCGAAGGCATCAAAAATAGCCGCCAATACAGGCATACAAAAAATCCGCTCACAGGGTGGGTGGGGCGCGGCCGCTTGCGATGCCGGAATTTGAGGCGCCCCGCCGCCGCGAATGCCTCAGGCCCTTTTAATCAGAACAATCCCGCGGTTGATCCCGGTGTGGGCCATCTCTATGAATGAGCTTTTTGCCTGCTAACGGTCCTAAGGGCTCGAGCGATGGCTTGTTTGTCTGCAGATGTGCGATCAGCCAAAGATCGGTGCGGCTAGGCCTTCTGAGCCTGCGTTCCATCGACTCAAAAGCCCGTTGCAAAGCCCTTGCACGCTGTTTTTTGAGGGAGCCGACCATGGTCCTACGCATCGCATTCTTCCTCGGCAGTGTCCTAGCGTTGACTAGCTCAACAGTCACGCGTTTTCGCCCACGATTTTTGATACACGAGAAAGGCTTGAGGTAGATCGGCAATAAGGTTCCCATCGGAGCGAGAGTATTCTCTGCTTCAACTCATCGGCCGTCACCGAAAAAATCATCTTTAGTGATCAGGCCGAAATTGTTCCCGGCCATAGCCGTATCCGCACGTCCGTCATCGCTGAGCAGACACTGAGTACGTCGCTCCTGTTTCAGATTTGCAATTGTTTGAAAGAAGCAGTCTTCACACAAGTGCAGCTCGTAGCGCTCACCGTCATGTTTGGCGCCGTATCCCCAATGCGCTTGCAGCATCGCAAACTGAAGCCTACCGGTTACCACACGGGTGGAGAGTTGGCAGACGTCACACACCACGTCCATGACGGCTTCGACTTCTACCTTACGGTAATTTTCATTTCTACCTCTCACCCAAGTGCTCCTAGTACAACCATAAGCATACAGTCTGTGTTGCTGCTGACCGAAAACTGCCCCATTAGAGGCTGTTCTGCCGACTGAAAACTGACCTAGCTGTTCAACTGCTTCTGCTCACTTTTCGAGCAGGAGAACACAGGGTGATCAGCGTGGAAATGTTGGGAAAATCGGGCGGATGTATTTCCGCGACAAGCTCTCGCTGCGCCAGATAGCCAAACGCCCCTTAACCACATGAACTCGATTGCGCTCGGCCTCACGCTCAAGCCGGCGGCTGGACTGAATCCGATTGAGATAGCCGTAGATATAGATCTTCAGCAACACCGCTGGGTGATAGGCCGAACGACCAGTGGCGGCAGGATCGACGTCCTCAAAACCAAGTTCGCCCAGGTCGAGTTCATCGACGAAAACGTCGACCACACGGACTGGATTTTCTTGGGGTACGTAATCGTCCAGGCACTCCGCTAGCAAGGTGACTTGCGTCCGAGCCTAACCTTCAATAAATCGCTTCATGATCGCCCCCGCTATGATCTCGACGATCAGAAGATTAGACAATTGCGGGTGTTTTCACACAGCCTGGACCCAAAGCGGACGGTGGCGACAGGCAGCTATCGGCTAAATCTTGCTACTGTTGATAATGAGCGCGACCAGACTTGCCTTTGCTGGACGGTTTTCCCAGTAATGCCGGCGGTTGCCAAAAGTACGATTCGAACGCAGCATGAGTGTTATGACTTCGGACAACGATGGCTCGGGGCTTATAGATATGCGCGAAGACGAACGCTGGTTTTCGACATGCCAAGACGCTGGGGACGGAAGTGGCGACCTTGTCATCGACTTACCGTCCGAGTTGCTTTCAAAAATGGGCTTAAGCCTCGGGGACGAGTTGAATATCGAAGTGGTGGATGGGGTAATCGTCCTTACACCCATACGTCAAGACCATCGGTAAACTGAAGTTCCTACTTCCTCCTGTAAAATCGCATTTCCAGGTATCAACCTTATTTTGTCGCTACCCAACGTCGTAGGCAGAAATCGATTGTGAGCGGCTGCATTTGATCGAACTCTGCGGCTGCTGACCGGCTGTGGGTCGGATGCAGCCCTCCGCGACCAGCAGCAATCGGCCGATTCTGTTGAAAAAGTCGAGCGTGGTTTTCACGGCAGAAAAGTACGCGCCTGAGATTGAAGTCTAGAATCGGCGCAGAGGTACTCGGACTCAGATTTCACGTAGCAGCGCACAAAAAAGATGCTTTCGCCGATCAATATTCTGGCAGTTTGGGAAAACCGACTTTTTCAACAAAATCGGCCAAAAGTAGTCAGTCTCGATAGCTGCGGTCGACCCAATACGAATTTTCTCGTAGATAACTAATGATCTGTAGCGCTCATCGTTAGATGCAATAGACTTAATGTAGGTTGAGAGTTCGGATCTTTCCTTCATTGCCAAATTAAGTAAACGTAAACAATTGATTTTCCTAAAGAAAGTCAGGGGTTTGTGGTTTTTGGCGTCCAAAAAAAGGCTATATGGTGTCGGCGCTGATTGAAAACTGACCCACCCTGCCAACTTTAGACGCCCTAAGGCGGTCTGTGAAGGCACGCATAAGACCATCGATTACCGAGTATTCAGGTAGTTCAACGATTTCCGGCAGCCTGGGTCAAAACCGCATCAGCGCCAACATATTCGTGGAGATCGAGTGCATTCGTGTTGCTGGCGGCCCTGATTTCTATCGCCTTACCCAGGCATGCCGAGGCGATAGGAGACGGTCAGAAAGGACGGAGTGTGCCTCTTCGCGCTATACGCGTTGGAGGAGTACGTCCCGAGTTAACCGAAAACGCACTCCACAATCAAATAAACGAGCCAATGCCTACTGTCCAGGCTTGGCCGGTGGCTGCCCTTGCATGTAGTTTTGGTGCCTCATAATGTTATCCATCATCATCTGTTGCATCCCCGTGTACCTGTCCATCATGTACTGGCGTTGACTCTTTTGCTCCGGGGTCAAGTTTGAGTAGTCCTGCCACCCCATCATGTGGCTACCACCCATCATGTGTCCTTTGCCCATCATTCCCGGCCCCCACATACCGTTCATCATACTCATTCCATTTTGCATCGTACTCCAATGTTCCTGAAGGAGCTTCTGCCGCTGCTGGGGATCTTGGGTTTGCTGAATTTTCTCCATCTGTGTCTGCATCTTCTTAAAGGTGTCTTGTGCCTGAACCATCTGTTTATCGAACTCGGCAACACTCGGAGTTTGTTGCTGCGTCTGTGTCACTTGAGATTGCTCTGCTGCTGACGCCCATAGGGGGGTTAACAATGCGGCGAAGAAGAGCACGGTCAACCTGGTAATTTTCATGACTAGCTGCCTTAGTGGGGGTGAGCTGAACGAAATTCTGAATTAACCGATTGCGGTGTTTGCGTTAGGCCGCATTTGCCAGAATCAAAGACTTCAGCATGACCACTGAGTAATTAGCAGAGCTGTCACAAGCGACCTTGACATATATCAGATGCTGAAGTGTTTCCCCGGAATTTACATTTGCGGCGAGCACGAAAGGAGCCCCGTTGGGAGCGCGCACAGCCCGCCGATACACATGTCGACGGTGTCCAACATCCCCTCCCGCTAACAGCCCGCCGTAACCGACCAACCACAGCCTTGGCTCTTTGGTCGAGTGGGTGCCTTCGACCTCAACGCGGCCCTCGGTGTTGACCACCTCCAGTGAGTCCAGATGCTGTAGGGCTGGCCTGAATCCTGTGCACCAAATCACCGCGTCCACCGCAGATTCGGAGCCATCGCCCCAAGTAACCCCGCGGTGAGTGAAACTTTCGAAAACTCGTACAGACTTGAGAACATTGCGCTCTCGGGCTTCGACAACGGGCGGAACCATGACTATATCGCCCAGCCCACCCACTGGCTGCTCAATGACCCGCCCCTCCAATTGAGCTTTCCAGCGCTCGGTTGCGCGCTCGAATAATACCCGCCCATCCACATCGTCAGGCAAGAACATCGGTTCAACGGGGGTTCCCCACCTGGTCTCAGCGATCTTTGAGACTTCGGCCAGAATTTGTGCGCCTGAATTGCCGCCACCTACCACCAACACCTTCTAGCCCGCGAACGGTTGTGCTTCGACAACTCCAGGTGGACGGGGAGAATAGACGCAGCGAGTTCCAGCCATGTCGCCAGGCACCACCAGGCTCTTCCTGCGCATCAAGGATAACGAATGAAAGATGAGTTCGACGCAGGAAATACGCTACCGCCAAGCCTGATTGGCCCCCACCAACAATGACTACGTCTAATGTGCTGGCGAGTGAATGAGTCATAAGGAAAATCCTGGAGGGCAGAAACGGAAAATGCCAGTGCCCGGCGGCACTAAACCAATCCGCCCCCAATCGCCGATCACGCTGGGCAGACTGAGGCCAATGTGACGCAGGCCAGCGACAATGCGCAGGCTACGGTCAATGGTTCCAGTGTTTGCTTTCATGGCGATCTGCCGATCAATGGCTGCGCCGGCTCTCCAGCGCAGTAAACAACAACATGCCGGCCAGCGTGGCCAACATGAATACGATCACTTGCCAGTGTCCTGTCAGCAGAATTGCCACTGCGGGGCCCGGACAGATGCCCGCTATTCCCCAGCCGATGCCGAACAACAGGCTCCCGCCAATCAAGCGCGGGTCCAACTCACGTTTGATCGGTAGCTGCATTGGCCTTCAAACAACAACATGCCGGCCAGCGTGGCCAACATGAATACGATCACTTGCCAGTGTCCTGTCAGCAGAATTGCCACTGCGGGGCCCGGACAGATGCCCGCTATTCCCCAGCCGATGCCGAACAACAGGCTCCCGCCAATCAAGCGCGGGTCCAACTCACGTTTGATCGGTAGCTGCATTGGCCTTCCCAGCAGCGAACTGGATTGTTGTCGCGCCCAGGTTAGCGGGCCAATGGCCCCGACCATGACCAACGCCAAGGAAGGGGCCCAGGCACCGGTTAAATCCAAGAAGGACAATACTTTTACCGGATTGGCCATGCCTGCCAGAAGAAGGCCGAAGCCGAACAGTAAGCCTGCAATGAATGCACTCAGTTTGATCATGTTCACCCCCCCAGCAGATGACGCAAGACAAACACCGTGGCGAAACCACTGAACATGAAACACGCAGTGGCGACCATCGATCGCGGCGAAAGGCGCGAGATGCCGCAGACCCCATGGCCACTGGTGCAACCTGATCCGTATCGGGTACCGATGCCCACCAATACACAGGCGACGATCAGCCCGACCCCGCCACTTTTGAACTCGATCTATGGCAGCGTGGCGAACAAGCCCCATAGAAGCGGCGCGATGAGCAGGCCCAGGAGAAAAAGTGCTTCTCACTTACTCCCTCGCTCCCACGCTGTAAAAGACTGCCGATCAGGCCGCTGATGCCTGCGATGCGCCCGTTGGCGACGACGAATAGACTGGCTGCCAGGCCAATCAATGCGCCACCGGCAAGGGATGACCAGGGAGTGAAGTTGAGCCAGTCGACATTCATGAGATTTCTCCGGCGCAAAAATGTTGATACAGGGTTTGGATCACTGCCAATGCTGCGGGACTGCTGATGCGATAGAACACTTGCTTTCCGTCACGGCGGGTCTCCACCAGTCCTTCGCGACGAAGCACTGCCAGCTGTTGAGAAAGACCGAATAAGAATGATGAGCGTCCAAGCAACTTTGATCGTGGATACAATCAAGCCGTAACGATTTTCGATAGGTCGAATGCACTTTCCAATCACAGGAATCTTTGCCACACTGATGTTCATAGTGAGAGTGGTTCGTAGTGCCGAGCCAGCCCTGTCCGGATGGTAGGGTTATGATCGATATTGACGATTTCCGGTTCAAGTCTCACCACCTATTGTTGGAACTTGATGCAGCCACAAATCACTTGATGATGTTGGTGGTGGCAAAAGAAGTTTCAGGAAGTCGTTGGGACGAGGCTGCGTCGCGTCAGAAGGTGGCTTACGAGGCTTGGGCCACGATGCTTTATGCGATTGAAACAGATCCGATGCCTTGCTTTGATGGTCGCCTATCTGATGGCCTGGGGCCACTCTCAGAGTAACTTTTTGCTGATGGTTTCTCTGCATTTTTAATGCTCTGACGAAGCACCGCAGCTTCTCCAAGACCCCGATTGATCCAATGTAAGACCTTGGATGCACGCACCCAATCTCAGGAAAACAATAATCAACGCCTTGGTAGCATCCGATGGAGCAGGGACTGAACCGCCTGTGCCTATTGATCTGGTCCGCACCGATCGGGACAGCCAGATTCAGTTGACGCCCTGGTTGCTGAGTAAGGGGCTTGACCTGGTTTTTGATGTCTGCGACAACATCAGCCTTGCCAAAGTCGACCCCGCCGCGATCAATATTGTCTTGAACAACCTGATGACCAATGCGGCGAATTTCTCCCCCCGCAAACCAGCTACGAACTGTCCGTCGAGGAGGAGGGGCCGGGCATCAATGAGCGGGATCGCGATCGGCTTTTCGAGCGTTTCTACAGCCGCGGAAATGATCAGGGGACAGGGTTGGGGCTGACCATTGTCAAGGTCATTGCTGGGGCGACATCGAAACCTTGGTTTGCGTTGATTGCCAGTTAAAACTTTACACAAAATTTACGAGGCTTCGGGGGGCATTCGATACTGTGCGCGCTAATTTTGACAGGTTATTTTTATGTCTCTCTCGGCAATGCGGCTCATCGGTTTCATTTTAGGCATTTTTCTGATCACGCTGGCTGTCAGCATGGCTATTCCCATGATCACATTGGTGGCCCATGAGCGTAACGACGATCTGTCAGCCTTTCTCTGGTCGAGTTTGATTACCTTCATTTGCGGCCTCCTGTTGATCGTGCGTGGGCGCCCGGAAAGTGGCCAGCTTCGCCCTAGGGACATGTATCTGCTGACGACTGGCAGTTGGGTCGTTGTGTGCACCTTCGCTGCATTACCAATGGTGTTCATCAGCGATATCAGCTACACCGACGCGTTCTTTGAAACCATGTCCGGCATCACCACCACAGGCTCGACTGTAATCACTGGTCTGGATACCGCATCTCCCGGTTTGTTGATATGGCGCTCCATGCTGCATTGGTTGGGCGGCATCGGTTTTATCGGCATGGCTGTGGCGATCCTTCCACTATTGCGAGTGGGCGGCATGCGCCTGTTCCAGACAGAATCCTCAGACTGGTCGGAGAAAGTGACGCCACGCTCCCATGTAGCAGCTAAATATATCCTTTTGCTTTATCTGGGACTTACTGGCTTCAGTGCCCTGGCACTCTGGGTCGCCGGGATGACACCTTTTGAAGCGGTCAACCACGCTATGTCGTTGATTTCTACCGGGGGATTCTCAACTTCCGACGCCTCACTCGGGCATTGGACGAAACCAGCGATTCACTGGGTGGCGGTGGCCGTCATGATTCTGGGCAGTCTGCCCTTTACCTTGTACGTTGCGACATTGCGGGGCCATCGGCTTGCGCTGATCAAGGATCACCAGGTACGTGGATTCATTGGGTTCTTGACCGTTACATCGCTGGTCGTGGGTACCTGGCTTTGTTTTCGCAGCGATTACGGATGGTGGGATGCGTTTCGTATCGTGGCAGTGAATGTGACCTCGGTTGTCACGACCACCGGAATTGCGGTTGGTGACTACACGTTATGGGGCAGCTTCGCCGTCTTGCTGTTTTTCTATCTGACCTTCGTCGGTGGATGTTCCGGCTCCACTGCAGGCGGTCTCAAAATCTTCCGTTTTCAGGTTGCCGCCGCTCTCCTAGTCAGTAGTTTGAAGCAGTTGATCCATCCTCGAGCAGTGATTCAGAAGAAGTACAACGGTCATCCCATTGATGAGGAGATCGTGCGCTCGCTTTTGACCTTCTCGTTTTTCTTCACCATCACGATTGCCGCCATCGCCCTGGGGCTGGCGCTCATCGGGCTTGATTGGACAACCGCGTTGAGCGGGGCCGCTACTGCGGTGTGTAATGTCGGGCCAGGGCTTGGCACGATCATTGGGCCGGCCGGCAATTTCTCGACATTACCGGATGCCGCTAAGTGGCTACTGACCGTGGGAATGCTTTTGGGAAGGCTGGAAATCCTGACGGTGCTGGTGCTCCTGACGCCCGTTTTCTGGAGATACTGATCTTCAACCGAGACGCCAAAAAGCGTTTCCTGTGTCTTCTCTGAATGGATTTCGCAAGACTGTGAAACATTGACCAACCCTGCCCGCTCACTCGTGATGCTCGAAGAATGTGCGGGTATCGTTTGCGTTGGCGTCCTGATCGCGCGGCTTGCCAGTGTTATATGTCGCCGCTGCCTGAATCGAGCTAAGCCGGTACTAGCATCGTTCAGAGTACTTCTGGGGAAACCACCCACACGCTGCAGGGCAACTTGTACAATAGATGTTCCACCGTACTGCCAACCAACCGCTCCATACCGCGGTGACCTATGCGTCCCATGACAATCACATCGGTGTCGTAGGCCTGCGCGTAGCTGGAAAGCACCTTTGCCGGATTGCCCATGATCATGTGCTGGTGCTCCGGCGGGATGCCGTTGCGCTCAGAAAGCTTGCGAAACGCATCAGCTTGCGCCTCGAACAGGGTCTTGGCTTTTCCCGAGGAGAACAACGCCGAGCCATTACTGAAACCGAATTCTTCCGCACTGATGCTGGAAAGGTCATGGGCGTAGATTACGTCCAGTTCTGCATTGCAGGTGCTCGCCAGTTTGGAGGCCTCACGCAGAATTCTGTCGTTGAAGCCTTCGTATTGGCCATCGCAATGAAAAGGGTCAACGGCGGCGACGATCTTGCGCGGCAAAGCGTTGTGCAAATGACTGACAAAGTGCAGGGGAACCGGGCATTCACGTAGCAGGTGGATATCCAACGGCGTAAACATCAGGCGTGACAGCAGCGATTCGTGTTCCAGCGCCTTGATCAATACAGCCATCGGTTGTTCTTTGAGATGAATGAGGATTTCCTGCAAGGGCCTTTCGACCCAGACGACTTCCGTGGTGACGTGCACACCGATCTTGCGCAAGGGGCGAGCCTGGTCTTCGAGCCACTGGCGATGGCGATCGACATAGCCCAGTCGCATCTGTTCCAGCGCCTGTTCGTTGACCATTCCGGCAGTCGCCAGCCCTTCAAGATAATCAAACGCCACGATGTGCAGGGCAGCACCTGAAGCCTTGGCAAGGGCTGCGGCCCGGTCGAAGGCGGGGCTGTTTTCCATCAACGGCGAGACGACCAGCATGAAGCGTAATTGATTAGACATGACAGATCTCCGGTAGGTAATCGTGCAATCGCTTGGCCCAATGACGGCCGTGTTATTGGGTGAAGCCTTGTACCTAGCCTGCCGCTGTTCAGGGCGCCGGGTTTGATCTTTGTCAAATCGAAGGGAAAGGATGGTATTGCCCGACGTGCGGTAATCCAGGCTTCGTCCCTTGACGAAATTGTTGACCATTATCAATCTTTCGTCCGGCTCCTCAGCGCAGTCTTTGGGCTCGTACAGACTTTGGTCCGCATAAGTAAAGGAGGGATCACCATGACGACCATGAGAGCGGCTGTTTTCGTCGAAAAGAACCGGATCGTACAAGAAGACAAGCCCGTCCCCGAAGTCGGACCACTGGACGCGTTGATCCGTATCACCACCACAACTATTTGCGGCACCGACGTACACATCCTGCGCGGTGAGTATCCGGTGGCCAAAGGGCTGACGGTGGGCCACGAGCCGGTGGGCGTGATTGAGCGGCTGGGGTCGCAGGTGCGCGGTTTTGTCGAAGGGCAGCGGGTGATTGCCGGCGCCATCACGCCCAGCGGACAAAGTTACGCTTGCCTGTGTGGCTGTGGCTCCCAGGATGGGCCAGATACCCGCCATGGCTTTCGTGCTTCCGGCGGCTGGAAGTTCGGCAACAGCATTGACGGTTGCCAGGCCGAGTACGTGCTGGTACCGGACGCCCTTGCCAATTTATGCCCGATTCCCGACGGTCTCAGCGACGAGCAGGTACTGATGTGTCCAGACATCATGTCCACCGGTTTTTCCGGTGCAGAGCGGGGCGAGGTGAACATCGGCGATACCGTTGCCGTGTTTGCCCTGGGTCCAATCGGCCTTTGCGCGGTGGCTGGAGCACGGCTCAAAGGCGCGACGACGATTATTGGCGTCGATGCCGTGGCCGAGCGGATGAGCGTCGCGCGACAGTTGGGTGCGACTCATGTCGTCAACTTCAAGGACGGCAATGTGGTCGAGCAGATCATGGCGCTGACCGATGGCCGTGGTGTCGATGTGTCCATTGAGGCATTGGGCACACAGGGCACTTTCGAATCCGCGTTACGCGTGCTGCGCCCGGGTGGTCGACTATCCAGCCTTGGCGTTTACTCCAGCGATCTGCACATTCCCCAGGATGCCTTTGCCGCAGGATTGGGCGACTACAGCATTGTCACCACCCTGTGCCCGGGGGGGGGAAAGAGCGTATGCGCCGCTTGATGGCCGTGGTGCACAGTGGTGGTGTGGACCTGTCGCCGCTGGTGACCCACCGCCTCAAACTCGATGATATTGAAGCGGCCTATGAATTGTTTGCTCACCAACGGGACGGTGTCATGAAGGTCGCGATTACGCCGTGAGGCTGTGCGCACTGATTCTCTAAGTAGTACGGAGGTTTCTATGATCATTGATATCACGGAGAAGCCGGCAAGCCATTGCTGGATCGTGTGCATGGATGCCTTGAAAGTGAACTTCAACAGTCTGGGAGAAGCGCAGGCGTTTGTTGGCCAGCTCAAGGCACGTATCGAGGCGCCCCATGTCTGGCCAGGTGGTGTTTGCCTGGCAGACGACACAAGACGGATGCCTGACCGTCAAACTGCTTACCCCAATGGCAAACGGTTTTGCGTCGACCGCGTGGAGTAAAAACGTGGACCAGTGCGGGGCGCAGTTCAAGCAGATGACGATCCAATGAGCGGAGCCATCGGGCTGGCAGGAGCAGCCGCAGCTCTGGGGATTGGCATGCTCATCGGTCTTGAACGCGAACGGCACAAGGATCAGGGCGAGACCCGCGCTTGTGCCGGTTTACGGACGTTCGCCATTACGGCGTTGCTGGGTTATGTGGCGATGCAGGTCGGTGGCGGTTTGCTGGTGAGCATCGTGGCCATCGCTCTGGGATTGCTCGTCACCGTGGCTTACTGGCGAAGCCTGAGCGACGACCCCGGGGTGACCAGCGAAGTAGCATTATTTACGGTGTTGGTATTGGGGGCGTTGTGTGGCAAGAACCCCGAGCTGGCGATTGCTATCGGCGTGGTGATGGCAGGGCTGCTGACTTATCGAGAGAAGCTGCACCACTTTGCCCGCAGCCAATTGACTGATGCGGAGTTAGGCGACGGCCTTATCCTCCTGACGGCTGCGCTGGTCGTGCTGCCCTTGGCACCGGACCGCTTTATCGGTCCCTACGCTGCCATCAATCTGCGTACCATTTGCAGCCTGACCGTATTGCTGATGGCAGTGGGGGCAGTTGGGCATATCGCCGTTCGGACCCTGGGGACCCGGTACGGATATGCGATCAGCGCCATTGCCTCAGGTTTCGCTTCCAGCACCGTGACGATCGCTGCCATGGGGCATCTCGTCGCCCGGCAGCCTGACAATATCAAGGTCCTGAGCGCGGCCGCGATCCTGTCCAACATGGCCACCGTTACGCAGGTCGGCTTGATTCTGGGGGCGGTTGACCCTGGTTTGCTGCGCCATATGTGGGGGCCATTGATGTCCGGAGCCGCCGCCACGGCGTTGTATGGGGTATGCCTGATGTTTCCCAAGTCAGCGACCGAGGCCAACCAGCCGATTAAAGTCGGTGGGGCGTTCAACCTCAAGCTGGCCCTGATCGTCACATTGACCATGACCGGCATTACCTTTGTTTCGTCAGTGATGCTCAGCCATTTCGGCCAGGTTGGGGTGATGTTGACGGCCACATTCAGCGGTTTTGCCGATGCGCATGCTTCCACGGCGTCGATTGCCACGCTGGCCAAGTCCGGTCAGTTGCCCTTCGATGCCATTGTCGGGCCTGTGTTGATTGCGATCAGCAGCAACTCCGTCAGCAAATGCGTGGTGGCGTGGGTCAGCGGCGGGCGACGCTTCGCCGCTTACGTGATCCCAGGCCAAGTGTTGTTGACCATGGCGTTATGGGCGGGAATGGGGCTGTTCTGATGGATATCGCGGGCGTAACTGATAAAAATCAAGTGCTCGGAACAAGGAGCAATCAATCTGTGATTCTACTCCTGGATTGAATTGGCCGTATGCCGAGGTGCCCCATGTCGCAATCTCAGCGTTTACTCTTGATCGCTCCTTCAGCCATGACTCGGACACCGGCATTCGACCGGGCTGCTGCGCTTGCGCTCGCGATGCAATTGCCGTTGCACATCGTCGCGTTCGACTATTCACAGGCCCTGGCGGTGGCCGGGATGTTCGACCCGGAACAATTCAGCCAGGCTCGGGATGGCTACCTGAAAACCCATCGCCAATGGCTCGTGGAGCAGGCCGAATTGATGAGCAAGCATGGCGTCGAGGTCACCAGCGAAGTGGTGTGGGTACAGCATCCTTATGAGGAGACTCTGAACTTTATCAATGAGATGCCGCTGATACTGATCATCAAGGACGCCCAGGAAGAGTCGGCGTTCAAGCGTGTTTTTTTTACCCCGCTGGATTGGCAGCTGCTGCGCGATTGTCCTGTGCCGGTGCATCTGGTGACGACTCCGCTGAATGCCCGGCCACACAACGTACTGGCCATCATTGATGTGTTGCGCGATGAAGATCAGGACCGTGTGTTCAACGATCAGATTGTCGACGCCGCGGCGAAATTGGCCGCGGTCTGTGATGCCAGTCTTGAGTTGCTGCATGTGTATGACTGGACGGCTGTATACGTCCAGGACATGGGCTTTGCCGCATTGCCACTGGCCAGCGGGATTTATGAAATGTTGGGAGCGGCTCAGCATGAGGCATTTGCGGCTATCGCTGAACGCCACGGCGTGTCACCGGAGCGTCGTCACTTCATAGAGGGGGCACCCGTGCCGAGTATCTGTGAATTCGTCTCAGACCACCGTACCGATGTCATTGTCATGGGCACGGCGCAGCACAAGGGCTTGAGCAAATTACTCGGAACCACGGCCGAGCAACTGCTGCATCGGGCGCCGTGCAGTGTGCTGGCGATAAAGCCAGGAAGAATGCTGCAATCCTGAGGGCTTGATTGCCCCGCGATGAGCCGTTGGCTGGAATATCGCGGGGGCGATTTTCTACAGGTAAATTTGATGAATCACCTGACGGCTGTCGTCGGGATCATTGTGCGTTTCGAATCCGAGCGCCTTGGCAAGGTCACGCATGGGTGCATTGCTGGAGGAGTCCACTGAATACATCTGGCGAAAGCCGTTTTTGCGGGCCGCTTTGATCAGATGTTCCATCAGTAATGTGCCCAGACCCAGGTACTTCCATTCATCGGCGACCGTTACGGCACATTCACACTCATACGCGCGAGTGGCCGCGTAACGGCTGATACCGATCTCGACTAGTTGCCCGTTGTCATGGACCAGGGCGATATAGGCCACACGCTGTTGATTGTCAGTGTCCATCAATTGATTGAGCATCGCAGCGCTGGGTTCATTGATCTGCGCGAGAAAACGCATGTGTCGGGATTCGGGAGACAGCCGTTTAATGAACGCATATTCACGGTCGCGATCTTTCTCCGACAGTGGCCGAATCAGCACGTGGCGACCGTCCCTGAGCGCTTCGATCCAGTATTGGCCGTCGACTGCGACATAGGCGGCCGCAGCCCGATCATTGTGGTCTTTGACGGTAAGCATGGGGTGTTCCTCCAATGCGTTTAGAAAGATTAGCGCTCGGCAAAAGAGCCGCGTTTGATTTCGTTCTACGCCGTTGTCAGTCCCTAAATCTGATCTGGATCAGACACCCGTGTCGGCGGCGTTGATTCGTGCATGCTTGATGTAAATCAAACTGCGCAAGGTGATGGAGTGCAGTCTTGAAACATACCGGCACTGTATGACCGGAGTCGAACGGAGGTGTGTGATGGGGCGATATCAACGTTTTCTGCTGATCGCTGACCAAACCCTGCATCAGTCTCCCGCTCTACTGCGTGCCGTCGCCTTGGCCAAGGCAGCCGGGGCCGTACTGGATGTGCGGGTCTTTGTCGAACCGGCACCAGTGGTTCATTTATGGCAAGAAAAAGTCGATGACGCAGAGCAACAGCGCTATTTGCGTCGCTACCGTCGCTGGGAGGCGGAAGAGCTCGATCGGCTCAGCGACCTGGGGCTGGAGGTGACGGTCGAAGCCGTCTTCACCACCCATCCGCTGCTGGACATTTTGAAGACGGTCGAAGATCTGAAGCCCGACCTGTTGATCAAGGATGTAACCCTTGAACCTGTGCTCAAGCGGGTGTTCATTACCCCGCTTGATTGTCACTTACTGCGTGAATGCCCGATCCCCGTGCATCTGGTCAATCACGTCCGCTACGCCTTGCCGCACAGGATCGTGGCGGCAGTGGACCCGTTCGATCCGTCGACACAAATCAGCGGATTGAACGACATAATCATTCAGATTGCTAACGCCCTGGCCCTGCAATGCGATGCACCGTTGCACCTGCTTTACGCATTTGATTTATCGCCCGCCTTCAACAGCGATGCGCCATTGGCTGGGGGCGGTTGGGGCGTGGATCTCAGCGAAGAACTGCGTCAATCCTTGCACCAGGCGTTTATTACATTGGCAGAGCGCTATGGCGTGCCACCGGAGCGACGGCATTTCGAAATGGGGTTGCCGGTACCGGTGATCAATGAGTTTGTCGAGCAATACCTGGCCGATGTAGTGGTGATGGGCACGGTGCACCGTGAGGGGATCGACCGGTTGATCGGTAGCAACACAGAGCGAGCGCTGTACTCTGTGCCAGGCAGTATTTTGGTTGTCAGGTCGCGTGTCAGGGAATGAGCACTATCGTGCCGTTGAGCTGGCCGGCTGTAACAGTGCCAGTCAGAACCATGAGCGCTTCAATTTCTCAGTGTTGAAGAAAAACCTACTGTTTCTCGGGCGGAAAAGTCCATGAGTGATTTTTTGGGCACCGAGCAACTGGTGGGGACGACGTCCAGGCTGAAACGGCAAAGGACATTAGTGGCCAATCGCTGACGTCTACCCATTAGCAGTTTGCGTCGAATATCGACCTCACGGGAGATTTATCATGAGCCAGTATCAAAGCCTGTTACTGATCATCAACCCGGCCTTGCGCCATTCTCCAGCCATGAATCATGCAGCGGCGCTGGCCAAGGCCAGCGGTGCAAGTTTGCATATCGCGGCGCTTATCCCGTCGTTCAAATGGTTATCGCTGCTTGAAGAGGGTGATCGAGAATCGGCACGGGAGCGCTACCTGCAGGACCATCGCGGCTGGCTTAAGGCTCAGGCCGAAAATTTGCGTGACAGGGGGATAGAGGTGACCACCGAGGTGGCCTGGGCTGAGGACGTGAAGCAAGACATCATTGATCACGTCACGGACCTGCGGCCCGACTTGTTGATCAAGGAGGTTCAGCATGAGTCCGTGCTCAAGCGAGCCTTCTTTACCCCGTTGGATTGGCACTTGTTGCGTCACTGTCCGGTGCCGGTCTACCTGGTGGGCGGGAGCAGCTTCGTTTTGCCCCGCAAGGTTGTGGCAGCGGTCGAGGTATCGGATGTCGAGTCAACCGACAATGAACTGAACGACCGAATCATCAAGCAGGCTTGCGTCCTTGCAATGCAGTGCAACGCCGAGCTGCATTTACTGTACGCCTGCGATATCTCGGCTGCTTTTCTGGCGGACATGGGCGGCCTGACACTGGCTGACCTGACCAAAGCGCTTCGCAGAGACCTGGAAAATTCTTTCCTGGGGTTGGCAGGTCGGTTCGGAGTGCCCTCCGATCATCGACATTTGATTGAGGGAAACCCGGTCACGGCGTTGAGTGGGTTTGCTAATGAACACAACGTGGATGTGATCGTAATGGGCAGAGTCCACTCCCATGGTGTGGATAAGCTTCTGGGCAGCACGACCGAGCATATTCTGTATCAGGTGCCATGCTGCGTTCTGGCGGTCTAGATCGAGTCTGTATATGGCTTGATCGCCGACAGTTGAGTCTGATACGAGTGGGAAAAGGGATTATTTGCGCTTCCAGTACTTTTGCATTTCCAGAAACAGGAAGGATGCGGTCCATGTGATGAGCACCAGTCCGGTCAGGGCTTGCAGGCCGGTCAAGTATTTGAGTTTGCCCACAGGCGAAATATCGCCGAAGCCGATCGTCGTGTACGTCGTAAAGGAAAAGTAAACGCAGTCCATCAGCGTACCGTCGAAGTTGCCCGTCAGGCTGCCCCAACTCCCTGAGTGCACCATCAGGTAATAGACCAGCGCAAAGTACCAGACCTCTATTGCGTGGGCCAGGAGGGCGCCGAATACTCCAACTACGATTCTGAAGCGGCTCCACACTTTGAGCCGGGGCAGCCAATCATTCAAACGTAACAGGCATTCGTAGTGGATCAGTACGGCGATGATGACCACCAACGTATTGATCAGCGTGACTGCCAGCATGGCAAATCTCCAGCGAAAGGGGAGGCGGTGAATCAGAGTATTTCTACGCCAGGAAGCCGGAAAGTCGTTGAGCTGAATCAACAAGGGTTTTAGTAATCGAAAGCCAGTCGTTCCATTAACGATAGCTGCTGATTAGTTGATAAAAGTCAGGTCCCCCACGGCATAGCGCCAAATAATCGAACTGCCGCTTTCCAGTCGCAACAAGTCGACATGACGATTATGAAAACGTACTTGTTCGGTGTATTGCGGGATATTTTGCTGGCTGCAGTCACGAGCCTGCTCGAAGTCACAAGCGTTTGACTCAAGGCCCCGACAGCCAGGCGGGTTTGCACTCAGGCAGGTTTCAGGGCGAGGTATGTGATGCTCAAACTCAAACGCATTCTATTGATAGCTCCCAGAGAAATGACCCTGACCCCGGCGTTTGAGCGTGCGCATGCCTTGGCTTGTGCAACCGGTGCCTTATTGCACATTGTCGCGTTCGATTATGTCCAGGTCCTGGCGGTCGCCGGTCTGCTTGACCATGATGCGATGGCTCAGGCACGAGAAGGCTATCTGCAGGTGCACCGCCATTGGCTGGAGCAGCAGGCCCGATTTCAGCGATTCGGCGGCATACAGGTGACCACCGAAGTGGTCTGGGCCAAGTCGAGCCTGACAAACCTGCTTGAGTACGTGAACGACTTTCTTCCGGACCTGGTGATCAAGGACACCCATTACGTGCCGGCCCTAGATCGTGCCTTTCACCGGCCATTGGACTGGCGACTGCTGCGGGAATGTCCGACCCACCTGCATCTGGTTACCAGTGCCAGAAATCCCAAACCATTGAAAATTCTTGCGGCGATCGATCTGTCCCATCTGGAGGAGCTGACGCAGGGTTTAAATGACCGAATACTCGATCTGGCATCGACTCTGGCGGCCAGCTGCGGTGCCGCACTGCACTTACTTAATGTCTGTCGTTGGTCAGAGATGAGCGATGCGCCGATGAGTTTGCCAACGGGCAGTCTTGATGACAGTTTGAGGGACGCGATCGAGGATGCCCAGCAAGAGGCTTTCGATGTGCTTGCCGAGCGCTATTGCATCAACACCACGTGCCGACACTCACTGACGGGCGTCCCCCACAAGGTCATCGGACTTTTCGCTCAACAGAATGCCTTCGACATGGTGGTGCTGGGCACGGCTTATCACCATGGTCCTGACCGGTTTATCGGCGATACCGCCGAGAGCGTGTTAAACCGGGCGCCGTGCAGTTTGATGATCGTCAAGCCATTGGCCTTGCGCGATTGAATGGAACGCCGTCGAGCTTGCAGTTGATAAAAATCAACTGGCTTTGAGCCAAAAGGAGCGATCAATAGCGTTCCCCTGAATGCGCAAGGAAAACCGCCGTGCGAATCACATTTCTAGGTGCCGCGGGTACGGTGACGGGAAGCAAGTACTTGCTGGACCATCGCAACCAACATGTGCTGATCGATTGCGGTCTGTTTCAGGGCTATAAGCAACTGCGACTACACAATCGCGACCCGCTCCAGTTCCCGGTCAGCGATCTCGACGCCATTGTCCTGACCCATGCCCATCTCGACCACAGCGGCTATTTACCTGTCCTGGTGCGCAATGGGTATCGCGGCCCGGTCTACGCCACGCCCGCTACCTGTGAACTGGTGAAAATTCTGCTGCTGGACAGTGGCCGCCTGCAGGAAGAAGAGGCTGAGATTTGCCAATCTGCATGGCTTCTCAAAGCACACCCCGGCGTTGCCGCTTTACACTGAGCAAGATGCGGAGCGAGCACTAAACTGTTGCGGCCGGTGGAGTTGCACCACAAGGTGAAAATTGCCACGGATATGACCATCCAACTTCATTGCGCCGGGCATATCCTGGGTGCCGCGACGGTGGAGGTGATTGCTGGCGGCCAGGCCTTGGTGTTTTCAGGGGATTTGGGGCGGCCTGACGATCCTTTGATGTTCGCTCCGGAAGCTGTTGAGCAGGCGGATTATCTGCTGGTGGAGTCTACCTACGGTGATCGCCAACACCCGGACGAGTCGCCACAGGCGCAATTGGCCGAGGTCATCACCCGCACGACGCTTCGCCGAGGGATTACCCTCGTGCCATCGTTCGCGGTTGGACGTGCTCAACTGCTGATGTATCACCTGTATCACCTGTATCAGTTGAAGCGCAAACGGGCGATTCCCGATATTCCAATCTACCTCAACAGCCCGATGGCCACCGATGTCACGTTTTTGTACCAGCGTTTTCGGACCGAGCACAGACTGTCTATGGAAGATTGCGAAGGCATGTGCCATGTAGCGCAATTCGTACACTCCGTCGATGATTCGAGAGCACTTGATCAGCAACGCACCCCAGCGGTAATTATTGCCGCCAGTGGCATGGCGACAGGAGGGCGGGTGGTCCATCACCTCAAGGCACTGGCTCCCAATCCGATTAACACGCTGCTGATGCCTGGCTTCCAAGCCGGTGGCACGCGTGGCGCGCAAATTATTGCGGGAGCGTCTTCGGTTCGTATCCACGGCAAAGACGTGCCAATCGGTGCCGAGGTAGTTCCAATGCAAACACTGTCCGCACACGCCGACGCCGATGAAATCATGCAGTGGCTGCGTGGATTCAAGCGACCTCCAAAACATACCTTTGTCGTTCACGGGGAACCAAACGCGTCGGACGTGCTACGTCGGCGCATCAGTCTGGAGTTGGGATGGTCGGTTTCAGTGCCGGAGTATCGCGATAGCGTTGAACTCTCTAGCATTGATCTCGCTGCAAGCTCATCAAGGTAACCAAAAAAGCCACCGCCGTTTGAGGCATTGTTCCTTTGCAGGTCAAGAAGAAGGGACCCGGTCGCATACGGGTTGATCCAGATCAAACGGCACTTTTTGGTCGGCGCCATTGTTTTGATAAAAATGGCGAGAGAACCAGTCATGACAAACAATAAGCTTTTCAGCGGATATCGAGCGGTTCAGGACTGGAGCAGAGTTGCGGTGCACAGGTGCTTGCACCGGATGGGCACAAGTTCCTGGAAACGTGAGGCAGCCATCCTGCTGTCGGTCTTGGTGGTGGTGATGGCGGGATATCTCACGGTGTTTCACTTCGCCTCCCGCGCGGTGCAGGATTTGGTTGGCACGTGCACTGCGCGTTTAGAGAGCGAGCTTGAGAATGCCGGCACAGATTCCCTCACAAAAGCCCTGGCTCGGCCCTTGTGTGAATGTGTTGCATATTCCTTCCTCGACAAAAACGGTATTGTGCGTTTGGCCATGGTCAGCAAGCGCATGTTTGATCCGATGGATCTTGAACCCGTGACAGAAGAGGACGAGGAGGACTGCATCAGCGCCCTGTGGCTGCCCAATGCCGAACTGGCCAAGCGCCTGCCCTTTTGAATAGGGGGATTGTGTTTCGCTGGCAGCGATGTCCGGTTGACCGGGATCAATAGATTGGAGGGCGGTGGCAGCCGGCGATCAACTGTTTGAGGCCTTCAAGATTAAGAATTTTGACGTCACGGCCAGAAACTTCCACGAGTGCTTGATCCCGCAGGTGTGCGATGCCCCGACAAATGGTTTCCAGGCGCAGCCCCAGGTAGGAGCCGATTTCCTCGCGGCGCATTTTCAACACGAAATCCGTCGATGAATATCCACGGGCGTTCAAACGTTGCGACAGGTTCAGTAAAAAGGCTGCCAGACGCTCGTCCGAGTTCATGTTGCCCAGCAGCATCAGCATGTCGTGATCGCGTACGATTTCGCGGCTGAGAACTTTATTCAGATTGTGCTGCAGGGAAGGCAACTCATGGGCAAGTTCTTCCAGGTGAGCAAAGTGGATGGGGCAGACCTCGCTATCTTCAAGGGCAACAGCATCGCACGCATGCCGGTCCGTGCTGATCGCGTCAAGGCCGAGCATTTCACCAGGTATCTGAAAGCCGGTGACCTGCTCACGACCATCGACCGAAAGTACGCTGGTCTTGAATGAGCCGATTCGCACCGCATAAAGCGAGCGCAGCGGATCACTTGCACGGTAAAGTGCCACGCCCTTTTTGACCTTGAAACGTTGAATGATCAATGTGTCCAGGCGCTCGATTTCCTGCCCGGTCATGCCGATGGGCAGGCATAGCTCCATCACGCTGCAGCTTGAGCACACAGCCTTCAGGAAATGGGCTTGCAGAAAGCGGACGTCTGGCATGAGAAGTGAGGTCAATTGGGAGGACTCACTAAGAATAGGCGGTGCGGCATCTGACACGCACCGGATTCTCAGGATTGCCGGTGTAATCGACGAACGGAAACAGCCTTTACGGACATCGCTCCGAATGCCGATCCGGGAGTTTGATGTCAATCAAGTCTTATGCGCCTCAGATTCTCATAGTCGGTTATAAGCTATCAATAACCGGGTCTTTTGGCGGAGAAGTTCATGAGCAATTTCCTGAACACTGAGCAACTGGAGGGCCTGGATGCTTATTGGAGGGCATCCAATGATCTGGCCGTCGGACAGATTTTTCCGAGAAGCAACCCGCTGCTCAAACAACCTCTGACCCTGGCGCACATCAAGCCTTGATTAAGCGTTGTTGATCGTTCCTCAAGAACCTCGATTTTGATTGACTGACTTCCTCAGGGCGTGAGGCTGCCTGTCAGGTTCAACCCTCTTACAGATATTCGCGACTAGAGTTTCACTCCCAACTATTCTGAAGCAAGATCAGAATTCACCCGTGCAACGTCAAGTATCGAGCGTTACTTCGGCCTCAGGGAAGCCGGTATGACAAATCTGCAAGATAAAGCCGAATCCGACGCGGATTTAGCTCAGATGGTGATAGGACTGGGGCCCTGCACTTATCTGTTGCTGCTCTTGCTAGGGTTGATCCTTCTGTTGCCCTTTCTTGAGGAGGGTCTGATTGCTCGCATGTGGCTCGGCATTCTGTTTTCGGTCGTGCTGCTCGTGGGCGCTTTCGCCACCAGGCAGACCCGGTCGGGGTTCATCCTCAAACTGTGCCTGGCGTTGCTTGGGATTGGCCTTCAATGGGCGGCCTTGTGGACTGAGAGTATCGGGACTCTTGAACTTGCCGGGATAACCTATGCGGCGTCTCTTGCGGTTTCGTTCAGCGGAGTGCTTCGCTACCTTCTCAAGCGCGGGCCAATTACAGCCGACAAGCTGCATGGCGCGCTTGCGGGCTACATCATGTTGGCCTTCGTTTGGTCCTTCATCAATGCCCTGGTCGAGATTTCCGCCACTGGCTCATTCGGCCCTGGCAACTTCGATTTCAGACAACCCGGCACTTTCTTCAATCTGATCTATTTCAGCTTCACGACGCTTACGACCACCGGTTACGGGGATGTTATCCCGTTGACCAACCACGCCCGCTCACTGGTGATGGTCGAAGAGTTTTCAGGCGTCTTTTACGTGGGGGTCGTGATAGCGCGGCTTGCCGGTATTTATCCGTCGCATCAGGCCAGGTGATGCCCGATTTGCCAGAGCCATCTACGGGCATTGGTAAGCAACCGGCATCAGACAAATGTCCCACGAACGCATGAATGGAACGTAGCGTAAATCCTATGTTTCAAAGCCCTGCGCCGAAGCGATACATGCCAGACCATGCCAACAGCATCGTATTCGCTGCCCGTGCGGGTATGTCCGCCATTGCTCGCATTGAGCTTTATCGAATGGTTACGGTTCAACGGCAGCGTGAGGGTGCATCCGTAGCGGGTGTTTTCCTGAAAATCGTGGTTACTGACCCCATCGACCGAGCTGCTGCCGCCAGCGAAGTAGGTCGAATCCAGCGAAACCCAGACACCATTGCTGAAGGCGTAGATAAGATGCCCCTGTATCTGGTAAATCGGGTCCTGAGAAAGCACTTGGTTGCCGAGTAACTCGTCATTGTCGGTGAAAAAGGTTCCCGCGCCGGATAATTCCAGGGTCACTTGCCCCACACGTTTGGAAATCCCGAGTTCAGGCTTGAATGACCAGCGATTGTTGCCGAGATTTATCAGTCTGCTGTCGTCGAATTGCCCGAGTGGCGCCGATAATTACATCCTGTTGGTAGCTGGGGAACTCAGCCAGGGACATCGCCAGGGCGCCATACAAGTTGGCCGAGAAGCGAAATCTTGGATCGATCAACCCAGTGACATCACGCTCCTTGGGTTCACCGGCAAGCAAGGCTGAGCCGGTCAATTTTGCCTCGGGCACGACGATATCGAACTTCCCCGAGCGGCCCCAGACGTCCAGGGATCTGGCAAAGGCAAACACGACCGTCTTGATGTTGAGCTTGGCATCTTCGAGGGGGATCGAGGGGTTGGCCGTTACGGTGCCATGGAGATCGCTGTAGCCTATAAGCAGGAAATTGATACCGACCGGTGTATTGGCGTAGGACCTTGGTTCGAGATCCTCTGCCACTGCACCGGTGGCTAGCATGATGAGCGAAGCGGATGCGAACTGAACCAGCCTGACGACGCAGAGATTGTGTCTCATCCACATTCGCTCGCTTCTGTGAGGCCCCCGGAGTTCTATGAGTTGTAGCGCATCTGCATTTGTTTGGCACATGCAGCAGCATTGCGTGGTTGCACTTACAGTTTGATCGAATACTCTTGGCCGATCAGTGCCTGGGCACACTGTTTATTGGATGGGGTTTTTCCCCTAGTTTCGTGGACAACTCGAAGTCTTGTATCAAGGCGCTGCAATAGACAGGAAGTCTGGGTTTCCTCGGGCGAAATCGACAGGCAGCTGTGGCTGATTTCTGCCGCTGGAGAAGGGTGCCTGACGCCCCAGAGTTGCCGGTGGAGCGCAGCTATCGGTTGAGCCGTGTAAGCCCTCAGATCAGTCAACGAAACCAGGCGTGGCTCATCTGCCTAAAACATGGTCACAAGAGATTTGTATCATCACCCGCGGTTCCCCCAATAACCCCGTGGCCGGATTCTCCGTAGGCGGCTAGAGATCTATAATCGAAATAATACGATTAGCCGAAACGCTTGCTCCACGTTTGGCGAATGTGTGGTTGTAAGGCTTACAAATTATCTCGTGTGTAATTCAATATAAGTAATCCTACAAGCCAGTGGCGTATCATTAGGCGCCCACGCAAAGAATTTGTCAGGTCGAGTATTAAGTAGCCGCCTGGCTTTTAAGTAAGACGGTTGAAGCTCGTATTAATGCCACTGGTGCTTTATTTCCTGCCACTGGATATCTGACAACCACTTATCTGCCACCGGAAAGAAAATATTCTCCTCAGCATCCATATGATCGTAGTATTTCTTGATGAAGTCATCGATAGTGTCAGCGATTACTCTCACCTCCTGAGTTGAGTCCTCCAACATCTTGAGCTGTCCGGCAATGCGCGCAAATGCTTGATGATCTCGCTCGATATCCTTGACCCGTTGGTGGATCGGTGCCTCAGTCGCTAGTAAGGCCCGCCGAATAAGCTCTTCATTTTCATGGTGGTGTAGCTCTGCATCACCATGCAAGGCTTCCAGCAGCTTAAACAACAGCTTGCAGTCATCGGCACCAGCGGATTGATGCCTAACCCTCCCCAGCAATCCTTTGATCTGAGTGATTTTGATCGCCACCTCATGATGATAGGTGTGCAGCTCTTTCAACAAGGCGTTCATATAAAATCCTCACCACTACACCAAATCATCACAGGGAAAATATCATTAACCACCAACCTTCAGAACTATCCATGCATATCAATTCCCATAATTTTTAATACATCCATTCAGCAGCTATCACTCGTACGTATTTAACCTGTTTATTATAGTCGTGCTCAAAATTCTCGTCCCAATAAATTTGCCACCTTTGGATGAATTTGAAATATCAGGTGAATGTTTATATGCGCTATTTGTTTTACTTATGGCGACGCGAAAGAGAAAGCTAGCCGCTCCCTTGGCACACCGAAGCACTGTCAACCAGTCACCCTATCCGTGTGCCTTGTTGCGCGCCATGTAGAAGAACTTATCCAAACTCAAATACACCGGCAAGAAAAAGCAGACTCACCAAGATCGCTTCCTCGCTGACCTTGAACAACTGGTGTCCTGAGCACAGCTGGAGATGCAAGTGGCTTGGTTCTATAGCGACATCACAGGCAATCGCGGGCACCTTGCAATTGGGTTGCCGAGCAGACCAACCTACTGGCGCTCCGCCATCGAAGCAGGCCGGGCGGGGGAGCTGGGGCGAGGCTTTGTCGTGGTCGCCGACGAAGTTCGCTCTCTGGCACCGCGTACACCGACAGGCAGCTTTTGGCTAAGCTGTCGGTCGTACAGGATTTACAATCGCAGGCTCGGATGAGCTGCCCGGTAGCCTTCAAGACGGTGCATCCAAAGCGGCCACATCGAACAGGCAATTCAATCGCGATCTGAGCAAGCACGGCTAGGCGCGGGCACGCCGCTATAGGCGACTCTATTGCCTACCGTATTTCCCGGAGCCTCCATCCAGTGCCTGACTTGCCGAGCAACGCCGCCTACACAAAACGCTTCGACCTGGTACTCGCCTACATCGACGCCAATCTTGAAGGTGACTTGTCCGTGAAGACGTTGAGTCAAGTCGCGAATTTTTCGGCGTTTCACTTCCATCGACAATTCACCGCGTTCGTGGGCGTGCCTGTTTCACGTTATGTGCAACTGATGCGACTACGACGCGCGGCGCATTGCTTGTCTTCCCTCGCGGATTACTCGGTGCTGGACGCCGCTTTCGGTGCGGGTTTTGAAAGCCTCGAAGCATTTTCCAGGGCGTTCAGGCGGGCGTTTGGCATGACGCCGAGTGCATTCAGGAAGCAACTGAATTGGCAGGTCTGGAGTGCGGTGTTCACCATCCCTCATTTTTCCAGGAACATCATCATGCAGATACGAATTGTGGATTTTCGCGAAGTCAGGGTTGCAGCACTCGAGCATTGCGGAGCGCCCGGGCTAATTAATGAGAGCGTGCGTAAATTTATCGAGTGGCGCATGCAGAGAGGACAGTCGCCGGTGGCATCCAGTCGCAGCTTTGGTATTCCTTTCGGCAACCCCGATACGACCCCGGCCGAAGCGTTCCGGTTTGCAATCTGCGGACAGCATTGTTACGTGACGAAGCTTGAAGCCCTGCGCCAATTGGCCACTCGAATCCTTGGAGTTCGGGCTAATCATTGGTTTTTTTCTCTGCTGATCGACATTTAAGCGAATGTATGGGGGCAACGGATCATCATCGTTTCCTGCTGCCGCTTCCTGAAAGTGGCACCCTTCAAACGCTGTAGTTCTTATCAAACCCATCGTCGCGATGTGGTTATTTCTATGAAAAGAAGGCGCCACCTTACCCGGCTTGTTCGACAATTCAGTAGCCTGTTCACGCCACCTCCTTGCCTGATATCGACACGTGCCAATTTAGCGTTCACGGCTAAAACCAATTGGACACGAAATGGCCAAGTGCAATTATTTTGTTTTTTTGAGGATTCTGCTACAGCAGCAACGGATGGGGATTACTTGGAAGGTTCAAGCGGGCGAGAAGGTTTCGGGACGAGGGCGGCGAGATCTCTCTGGGAAGAGCGAACTGGATGATTACTGCCTGTCGCGACTTGTTGAAAACGACCCAAGGCCGTCATTAGGAGTATGTGGTATTGCGGCTCTGGCCACTGCCAAGCCTGCATTATTCACTCAGCATAACTGCGACTCTGCTTCATCAAATTTATCGGCGACTTTCAAAAAGTGTTGTCCACCCGCTGCTGAGACAGATTTCTTGCAGCGGGCTGTTGGGGAATGTAAAGCAAAGCGAATTTTTTCGGGAAGAACCCCAGCCCTGAGCGAGTTGATCAACCCAGCACGGCCCTTGATTGCTTAATGCTTTGACGAAGTACCGTTGCTCCCGAGTGTCCATTAATGACCCAACGCAAGCCCATGGACACACGCAGCCAAAATCAAGGCAAAGCCAGTTAACGCCTTGGTAGCAGCCGGGATAAAGTGTTGTCACCTACGTAATAATGATGCAATAGCCCTGCCGTTGCATGCAGGCCGATCAGCCAGTAACCGGCACTGCCGAGCAGTTCGTGCCAGTACTTGAATTGCTTGGCCAGGTCAGGATTGACCGCTAACGGCGCCGGCAGGAAAAACTCGAAGTAAGGTATCGGTTTATCTGCTGCTACCAGCATCAGCCAAGCCAGTAACGGAGTGACAATCATCAGCAGATACAGTGCCGTCTGCATCAGACGCGAAACCCCGGTCTGCCAGGCAGATGGCGCCGGAGTGATCGGTGGGCGCGGTGTCAGCCGTCCGAACAGGCGGACCCAGACCAGGGCGAAGATGCTCATGCCGAACAAACTGTGCAACCCGAGAAACATACCCCTCAAGGTATTTCCGCGGGGCAACAACCCCTTGATTTCGATGCAGGCGTATACGCCAACAAATAGCGCCAGCATCAGCCAGTGCAACGTGATCGACAGTGTGCCGTAGCGCTGTGGGATTTTATCGCGGGTCATCGTAGGCCTCGTGCAAGTCATTGGCCGCCGAGTCATTCGAGCGGCCTGGTTCCGGCTATCACCGAAACGAAGGTCGCCAAGCTGCCCGCGCAGCCTTAAGGCAATCTGAAGACCGCATTTGGTCAATCTTTTTGTCATCTTCAGACTTCGTTAAGACATGCCTTTGATAATTCTCCCCAATTGATATGGGGAGGCGTTTTCCAATGTCCGATTTCAACTGGAATATTCAGTTGCCGCTGCACTTCGGTAATGCCGAAACACCGAAGTCGCATCTCGTCAGAGCATTGCGGGACGACCCGCAACGGTCTGCCTTCGAAGCCTTTATCCAGCAACGTTTTCGCAAGGCCCACGGTGCCGACATTCGCCATTTCATGCCGGAACTCTTTGGCATGTGCGATGCGTCCGGCGTGCTGTGCGCGGTAGCCGGTGTACGTCTGGCAAGCGCCGAACCGCTGTTTCTGGAGGGTTACCTCGACGAGGCGATTGATCCGCTGATCAGTGATGCTGCCGGCCAGGCCGTAGATCGATCAGCCATTGTCGAGGTAGGGAATCTGGCAGCCAACGACACCGGCAGTGCACGGATGAGCATCATTGCAATGACCTATCTGCTAGCCATGGGTGGATTGGAATGGGTGGCCTTTACCGGAAACCTGGGGTTGGTGAACAGCTTTCATCGCTTGGGTTTGAAGCCTGTGACGCTGTGCGCTGCCGACCCTGCGCGACTGGGTGAGGACCGTCACGCCTGGGGCAGCTATTACGAAAGCAAACCCTGGATCCACGTTGGCAACATCCGCGCCGGATTCATTCATTTACGCAATATCGGCCTGTTTAGTCGCCTCGGTTTACCAACCTCTGTTGAGGGATCTTGCCATGTCGCCTGAAATGGAACGTTTTAGACAAACCCTGCGCAACCATGCCGAGCGTAAAACCAATGCTACCGCGTTGTGGGACGATCAGTTGAAGGTGGACTACTCCACGCTGTATGCCGAAGTTGTGTATCGCCAACAGCGCTTGCGCGATGAAAAGGTCAAGGTCGTTGCATTGGCGCTGGATAATGGCGTCGAAGCCATGCTCTGGGACTTGGCCGCGTTGTTCGAAGGCTTGACCTGCGTGACCTTGCCGCCTTTTTTCAGTCCGGCGCAACGCAAGCATTGCCTGGAACAAAGCCAGGCCGAACGGGTGATTGCCGGGCCGTCACTGCACGACGAACTGCAAGCGGCCGGGTATCAGAAGGTCGGCGAGTTCTGGCGCCGCACCTTCAGTGGCTCAAACCGGATGCATGAAGATACGGCCAAACTCACCTTCACCTCGGGTACTACCGGCACCCCCAAAGGTGTGTGTTTGAGTGCCGAGAGTATTTTGCGAGTCACCCGTGAGCTGGATCTGGCCAGCAGTCCCACCAATCCACAACACCACTTGGCCCTGCTGCCGTTGGCCATTTTGCTGGAGAACATCGGTTGTTATGCCGCGTTGTACGCGGGCGCGACCTTAAGCCTGCCTAGCCAGAAATCCTTGGGCATGCAGGGAGCCAGCGGTGTGGATGTGCAGCAACTGCTGGCATGCCTGGCCAGCCGATCCCCCCAGAGCCTGATTCTGGTGCCGCAGTTGCTGCTGGTGTTGGTCAGCGCAGCCGAACAGAAAGCTTTCGATCCACAGCACCTGCGTTTTGCCGCAGTGGGTGGTGCCCGGACTTCCGAAGATTTGCTCCAGCGTGCACAGCGCGTGGGAGTGCCGGTCTACGAAGGTTACGGACTGTCGGAATGTGCGTCGGTGGTATGCCTCAGTCAGCCGAAAGCACGGCGCCTGGGCAGTGTCGGACGGCCATTGCCCCATGTGACCATTCGTCTGGACAGTGACGGCGAAGTGCTGATCAAGGGGGCCACTTTGCTGGGTTACCTGGGCGAAGCGCCGCACACCGCCGAGTGGTGGCCCAGTGGCGATCTTGGTGAGTTCGACGCCGACGGTTTTCTCTACATCAAGGGACGCAGGAAGCATCAGTTCGTCACCAGTTTCGGTCGCAACGTGAACCCTGAGTGGGTTGAAGCAGAGCTGACTCAGCGTCGTCATATCGCTCAGGCCTTCGTCTATGGCGAAGCCATGCCACACAACCATGCATTGCTCTGGCCGCACCGCGCGGACTGCACGGATGAGCAACTGGCCGCCGCCGTGGCTCAGACCAACGAGGCGCTGCCCGATTATGCCCAGGTCCATCACTGGACCCGCTTGACTCAACCCTTCACGCCTACCAATTGCCTGCTGACTGCCAACGGCCGCCCTCGCCGTGACGCCATCGTCGAGCGCTATCTGGCACAACTGACCCCATCTGCATTTTCCGAGGAGTCCGCGCTATGAGTTTTTTCGAGACGCTGCAAGAAGCCACTGAACAAGAGCGCATTGAGTTGTTCAACTTGCCGATCATCCGAGATGCGCTGGAAGGTAACGTCAGTCTTGAAAGCTATCGGGCCTTTCTGACACAGGCCTATTACCACGTGCGCCATACCGTGCCGTTGATGATGGCCTGCGGTGCGCGCCTGCCGTTACGTCTGGAATGGCTGCGTGAAGCGGTGTGCGAGTACATCGAGGAGGAATATGGCCACGAACAATGGGTACTCAACGATATTGAAGCGTGTGGTGGTGACAGAGGGGCAGTGCTCAACAGGCGACCGTCCTTGCCCATCGAATTGATGGTCAGCTTCCTCTATGACCTGATTGCCCGGGACAACCCGGTGGGGTTGTTCGGCATGGTCAACGTACTCGAAGGCACCAGCATCGCCCTGGCTACCCACGCCGCCGGCAGCATTCGCGAACGCCTGGATCTGCCGGAAAGCGCCTTCAGCTACCTCAGTTCCCACGGCTCACTGGATATCGAACATATGCAGACCTACCGCCGACTGATGAACAGACTGGAGGATCCGGACGATCAGGCTGCCGTCGTTCACGCTTCCAAAGTGGTCTACCGGCTCTACACCGCTATGTTCCGTGGCTTGCCGCGGGACGGGGAGAATCTGCATGCGCTTGCCTGAAGCACGTGTCGTATTGACGGGTGCCAGTGGCGGCATTGGGCTGGCCATCGCCACAGCGCTGTGCGTCAGTGGCGCCCAAGTGTTGGCAGTGGCCCGGCATCGAGAACCGTTGGAACCTTTGCTTAAACGCTACCCCAAAAACCTGTGCTGGGTAGGCGTCGACCTGACCTTGCTCGCCGAGCGCCGCGAGGTGCTGGCAGAGGCCGAAAGCATGGGGGGCATCAACCTGCTGATCAATGCCGCCGGGGTCAATCATTTCGCCATGCTCGAACAATTGGATGACGGCGAGATCAATGCGATGTTGGCGGTAAACATCAGTGCGCCGATTTGCCTGACCAAAATCCTGCTGCCACTGCTCAAGCAGGCTGATAGCGCCATGGTGGTGAACGTCGGCTCCACGTATGGCTCCATTGGCTACCCCGGCTACGCCAGCTATTGCGCGACCAAATTTGCCCTGCGCGGGTTTTCCGAAGCCCTGCGCCGGGAGCTGGCAGACACACGAGTCAGTGTGCTCTATGTCGCCCCGCGAGCCACCCGCACTAGCATGAACAGCCCAGCAGCCCAAGCGCTGAATGATGCGCTCAAAGCCAATGTCGATGATCCGCAAACCGTGGCAGCCGCTGTGATGCATGCCATTGCCGGTGATCGTCGCGACTTGTACCTGGGCTGGCCCGAGCGTTTTTTTGTACGCCTCAACAGTTTGCTGCCCCACTTGGTGGACCGTGGCTTGCGCAAGCAGTTACCGCTGATCCGCCGCCTGAGCCAGAAAACAGACCCGGAGAATCTCAAACCATGAAAAAGCTCATCGTATGTCTGCTATTCGGAGCCTTGAGCCAAAGTGTCTGGGCGCTGGATGCTGCCGATCAGCAGCGCCTGAATGGTATCCAGCAAAGTTGGGCGCACATTCAGTACGAATTGCCGGAGGGGCAACGAACCGCCGCATTTGAAAAGCTTGCCGCGCAAGCTTCAAACTTTACTCAAGAACGCCAAACGTTGGCTGAAGCGTGGATTTGGTCCGGCATCGTCACCAGCAGTTGGGCCGGCGCCCAAGGCGGGCTCGGGGCGCTGAGCAAGGTCAAGGATGCGAAAGCGGATCTGGAAAAAGCGCTGGCCCTGGACCCCAAGGCCCTACAAGGCTCAGCCTACACCAGCCTCGGCGCCCTGTATGACCGTGTGCCGGGTTGGCCCATCGGGTTCGGCGACTCGGACAAAGCCGGACAGTTGCTCGAACTTGCCTTGCGAATGAACCCGAATGGTATCGACCCCCTGTACTTCTGGGGTGATCACCTCTACCGTCAAAAGCGCTACCCTGACGCCAAAGCTGCCCTGCAAAAAGCCCTGCTGGCTGCCCCTCGTCCTGGCCGAGAAACTGCCGATGCCGGGCGCCGCAAAGAGATTGAATTGCTGTTGGTCGACGTTAACAAGAAACTCAGCTGACAGGAGTCCGTGTGCGCTTACTACTGATAGAAGATGACGTGGCTCTCGGCGAGGGCATTGATCAGGCCCTCAGCCGTGAAGGTTACACCGTCGACTGGTTGCAGGACGGCAGTAGCGCTTTGCACTCGATGCTCAGTGAAACCTTTGATCTGGCAGTACTCGACCTTGGCC
The DNA here is from genome assembly GCF_002000165.1 of Pseudomonas sp. C9. Lineage (NCBI taxonomy): Bacteria > Pseudomonadati > Pseudomonadota > Gammaproteobacteria > Pseudomonadales > Pseudomonadaceae > Pseudomonas > Pseudomonas sp. C9. Next base: position 4,456,729 of record NZ_MPAK01000001.1, read on the forward strand.
TGCCGCGCATGGACGGTCTCGAAGTACTGAGACGATTGCGTGACAGTGGCTCCGATCTGCCGGTGCTGATCCTTACCTCACGTGATGCCACCGAAGACCGCATCGCTGGACTGGATGCCGGGGCCGATGATTACCTGATCAAACCTTTTGACCTGGCAGAACTGAAAGCCCGTATACGTGCGCTTTTGAGGCGCAGTGCTGGCCGCGCGCAATCGTTGATCGAACACGCAGGCATCACCCTGAACCCGGGCACCCAGCAAGTGCGTTATAAGGGCGAGCCGGTAGCGCTGACACCCAAGGAATACCAGTTGCTCCACGAATTGCTCTCGCCACCCGGCCGGGTGATGACCCGTGATCATCTGATGCAATTACTGTACGGTTGGAGCGAAGAAGCCGAGAGCAACACACTGGAAGTGCATATTCATCACCTGCGCAAAAAATTTTCCACCGACCTGATCCGCACCATCCGGGGTGTCGGCTACCTGGTGGAGGAGACGTAAATGACTTCGATCAGGCGTCGCACTCTGACATTAATCATTAGCCTGATGCTCGCCGGTCTCGCGGTGATTAGCCTGTTCAACCTGCATGACAGCAACCACGAAATTGCCGAAGTCTATGATGCCCAGTTGGCCCAAAACGCTCGCCTGCTGCAAGGCATCATGCGCATGCCAATGGCCGGCAAAGACCATGCTGATCTCTATCAAGCCTTCAATCAGGCCCTGAGCGAGGCAGAGCCCAGAGTCGACGGGCATCCCTATGAAACGAAAATTGCCTTTCAGGTCTGGAATCGTAAAAGTGAAGTGCTGGTGCATACCGCCAGTGCACCCTCATTCAACGCTCCCCCGTCGATAACCGGCTTCAGTGATGTGGTGGACCTCAATAACCGCCACTGGCGTGCCTTCCTTCTGGTAGACAAGCAGAACGGTTTGCGCATCTGGGTGGGCGAACGAGATGACGTCCGATCGGACATGGTGGACCGGATCGTACGCCACACCTTGTGGCCAAATATTCTGGGAAGTCTTTTGCTGGCCGCCATGATTTGGCTCGCCATCGGCTGGGGACTGAAACCTTTGGTCAACATGGCTGCAACGTTGCGGGCCCGGCAGCCCGGCTCACTCGAACCCTTGCAATTGACGCCGTTACCCACTGAGCTTGAACCCATGCAGGCAGCCCTCAACCGAATGCTCGCGCAGATTCAGGAAGTCATGGGGCGTGAGCGGCGCTTTATCGCTGACGCCGCACACGAAATGCGTACACCGCTCGCCGTGCTCAGGGTGCATGCCCAAAACCTGATGGAGCCGGGGAGTGAAGAAGATCGTCGGGCATCGCTTGAACACTTGATTTCTGGCGTGGACCGTACCAGCCGATTGGTTAATCAATTACTCACGATGGCGCGCATCGAACCTCAAGCAGAAACACGCCCCCCTGCAGCGATTGATCTGACAGCCACCGTTCGCGACAGTCTGGTTCAATTAACGCCCTGGCTACTAAGCCGGGATCTCGAACTGGTTTTTGATGTCAGCGATGACATTAATCTGGTGAAAGTCGACCCGACAGCCATCGATATTGCCTTGAACAACCTGGTAACCAATGCGGCGAAGTACTCCCCTGCGCATGGATTGATCACTGTAAGGCTGACCAAAAAAGAAAACTGCTATGAATTGTCTGTTGAGGACGAGGGACCGGGTATCAACGAAGAAGATCACGATCGGCTTTTTGAGCGTTTTTACAGCCGCGGAAATGACCAAGGTGCAGGATTGGGACTGACCATTGTTCGGGCCATTGCGGAACGCTTTGGCGGCCAGATTGAACTAGAGAATCGTACCCCCACAGGATTGCGCGCCACGTTAGAGTTTTGCCGGTTTTGACGCTGCCATTCTTTTTTGAGCGACCGCTTTTGGCCGATTGTGTTGAAAAAGTCGGCTTCGGTTTTTGGGTCAGAAAAGTACGCGTCTGAGATTGAAATCCACACTACGCACAGAAGGATCAGGACTCAGATTTTACGTAGCAGCGTACAAAAATGAAGTTTTTACCACTCAATGCATTACCCATTTGATCCGGTCGACTTTTTCAACACAATCGGCCGTTTTCTGCCTGTCACGAAGGGTTGAATCCACAACCCTTTGCCGACGTTCATAACGCACCGTTGATGAAGGGGGGGAAAGCGTCTCTGGTCGACTTCTGCCTCTGACGAGGAACGCTAGCGAACCAGGCTGTGAAAACGTATGCGCCGTTGGTTCATGGTGAGTCTGGGATATCCCGACTAACCTGTTCTCTGCCTTCTACGCGAAGGGGGACAACTCGGACTGACAGGCGACTGGCTGCACTGCGCATGACGCGATCAGTTGCCCTGTTCTAACGGAGGAGAGCAACGTGGCGCGTTATCTACCTATCCTGGTGTTCACGATCGGATTAGCGCAGGTGTCACCGGTATTTGCCGAAACTTTCGTCTGGACGGGGTTTGGTTGTTATACGTGCCCCGGGTCTTGGACGCCTCAAGGTCCCCCCGATACAGCGGGAGAGGACGCTCTGTTTCGCGAGTTCGGCGCTAACAGGGTCGAAATGGCCTTCCCGCCAGGGGTAGGCCCATCATCTTGGGTATTCGCAGCCAACGGTCAAGATTACGTAATAGTAGGCTTTCCAATTGCCTTCAGCGGCCCCGGCCTGATCAGCAACTCTTCCGACCTGATCGTCATCGGTAATAACCTCATGGGGAACGGTGGTGTGACCCAGAACGGCGGTGGGACGCTGGTACTGAACGGAGACAATACGTACACCGGCGGCACCACCATCAACGCCGGTACTCTTTCAGTCAACGCGGATAACAACCTCGGGGCCTCAACTGGGTCGTTGACCATCGGCGACGGCAGACTCAACACCAAGCAGACTTTTGCGACAAGCCGCTCGGTCACCCTGACCGGCAACGCCACACTCACACAATCTGTCGATACCGGCTTCACCCTGAACGGCGTAATCAGTGGCTCCGGCTCTCTGGCCCTGGACGGTGATGGCGGTCCAGGCGGGCTGGTGACTCTCAATGCTGACAACACCTACACAGGTACGACCAACCTGAACAGCGGGTTGCTGTTCGTCAATGGCTCAATCGCAAGCTCCAGTCAGCTGATAACCAACTCGGGAACCCTCCTCGGCGGCACCGGCACACTACCGAGCAGCACCATCGGCGGCGTTGTTTCACCAGGCCCCGCCCGCAACTCTACCGGCACCCTCAGCATCGCCGGAAACCTGACCACCGCCCCCACGGCCAATTACATCGTGGACTTCAATCCAAGCGGCGCGCACGACCTGATTCACGCCACTGGCGTCGCTACGCTGAACAATGCCAACGCCACCACCGTACTCAACGGCTTTATCCCGGTGGTGAACCAGCGGTATGCGATCCTCACCGCCGACGGCGGCGTCAATGGCACGTTCAATTACCCGACCCGACAGCTGCCGCTGTCGACCGTCAGCCTCACCTACGACCAGAACAATGCCTACTTCCTCGTCGCCCGCAATCAGGTGCCTATTGGCGGCACACCACAACCGCCGATAGCGATCACCCCACCTCAAGAATCAACAGGGGGCGCCGTGGATGAGTTACCGCCAGACAACCCGATCCTCGGTGGGATCATCCTGTTGCCCACCGTGGGTGAAATCCGGGTTGCTCTCGATCAATTGTCCGGTCAACTCAACCCATCGCTCATGACCGTGATGCTGGAGGACAGCCACTTCGTACGGGACGCGGTCTTTGACCGTCTCAACACGCCATTGGGTGCGCCGATCACTCCCCACCAAGCGTCGGGCAACACGGTGCAACTGGCTCCGAACCTGACCGCATGGTTGCAAGGTGTCGGTGCCCACCGCGAACAAGGTGACCTGTCGGTTGATACCGGCGGGACGTTCCTGGGGTTTGACTCGCGCATCACCGACACCACAACACTGGGCGTTTTGCTCGGTTACACGCGGTCCAATGCAGACGCGCACTACGGCTCGGCCGATGGCGACAATTACACCCTCGGCGCGTACGTCGGTACGCTGCTCGGGCCGTGGTCGCTCAAGGCAGGCACCAGCTACACATTCAATGAGATCGATACTCGCAGGACGGTGAATTTCAACAGTTTCAGTGACTCTCCTCACGCCGATTACTCAGCCAATACCACTCAGGTTTTCAGCGATGTCGGGTACAAATTAAACGCGGGGCCCGTGGTGCTGGAACCGTATGTCGACATCGCATGGGTAAAGGTGAGCGCCGATGGGTTTACCGAACAAGGTGGGCCTGCCGCTCTCACAGTGGACAGCAGCAACAACGACGTGACGTACAGCACCTTGGGGGTGCGACCCAGCTACGCCTTCCTCGCCAATAACGTGCCCATGAGAGTGAAGGGCGGGTTGGGCTGGCGCCACACGTTCGGTGACCTCGAACCCTCCGACAAAAACGCATTCGCCCGGACCACCAATATATTCGCGATCCCCGGGGTACCGCTGGCCGAGGACGTGACGGTCGTCAATTTGGGGGTAGAAGCCGCTCTGACCCCGAGTACCAGCCTGGGCCTGATCTACAACGGCCAATTAGCCAGCGACACGCATGAGAACGGTCTCGTGGGTTTGTTGCGGGTAACGTTCTAATAGCCTCCCAAGTGTGCAGGTTGGCCGGAAGGTGGAGCGAGTGATCGGCAACGGCTGGTGAGCGCTCAACGTCTGGCCCGTCACGTAGCGTTCATTGCGAGCCTCAATTAACACCACATGAGAATCTTCGACAGGTTGAATCCACAGCCGAAAGCCGCCACCCCGGTGGCACCATCACCGCAAACGTCATCTCTTGAAGGAAGCCCTCGAACCCTGGTCCTTGGGTGGTTTAGCCCAAAATTTTGGGTGAGCGAACCCCTTGTAGGGGCATTTTTCACGACTCGAAGATACCGTTTGAGTGCAATTACTGAGCCCGGACTTTACCTATGCCAAATGGCTTGGATTTTGCTCAAGTGCTCATACTCAAGCATTCATTGAATGCGGTATCCGGAGATTCGAGCCATGTGGGCAAAAACTCTGCTTCTCGGCCTGATGTTTGGAATCGGGATCGTTACTAGCGGCTTGGCTACAAGCATGATCCTGTTTTGGTGCGAGTTGTGTTAGCCACCACTCCTTCCGCTGTTGGTCGCTTTCTTGGTTCGACCGTGCTGGTCAGGCCGGATGAAGGCAGTTGTCAGATCGGATGCAAATGACCGGTCAGATCAAGCACGCGGTCAAGTCAGTGCTTTTTCTGATCCATAAAGAGCTGTCCGTACGGTCTCGACCAAATCTATCAGAGCGCCATCGTACGCTGCGTTTGCTGCGCTCAACTCCTGGACGCGGACTATCCGCGTCGATTCATTCGCCGTACTCGCGGCATTCTCTAGCGCGTCCATAGCATCCAACACTGCTTGCTGAGCGGTGTCGACTATGGCGAGTTGGTCAGCCAACACTTTCGGATCAATCGTCAGCATCGCGTGGTTTCCTTTCCTATGTATGCGCACCGTTGTACGGTTCTGGCCCGGTGAATAATGTTTCCGGTTAGGGGTAAGTTTAGAGCGTGATGGGCTAAACGAGCGTACCGTGATACCAGACCAATAAAATCAACGTGATAAAACTGCGGTGAACGGAGCGGCTCTCATGACTCCTGTCGATAGGCTCACGTCGTGGCATGGAGTCTGGGTTCTCTCGGGCAATACCGTTATGTGCAGATCTTGCGGCGTTTGGCAGCCCGAATCAGAAAGAGAAAAGCTTTTTCCTCATACCCCGGAATGCCCGCGTTTAGGCGACAACCCATGGATAGGGCTGGATGAAGTTCAAGTCGGATTCAAAACTCAATGATGCATCAGGCCGCTTATGGCCGATTTCTACCTGTCGCGAAGGGCAGAAAATAACCCTTTGTCGCCTCTCGACTCATCACACCTTTAAGGGTGTCTACTTCTAGGTAGGCCCTGTAATTACAAAGAGGAGCGCGCGATGAGCGACGAACAGGCAGCACCTGAGACGAAAGGCGTTACGGTGAAGTTACTTTCAACGGTTGACCTTGGTCCTGAGATCGAGGGTATGGCAGGGCGCCAACTGAGAATGCGTATGGTGACCATCGAGCCTGGAGGCGTCTTCGGCCCGACTCACAACCATAAAGACAGGCCAGGCATCGTCTACATACTGCAGGGAACGATCACAGATCATCGTAGTGGAGTCGCCAGGGATTATGGGCCGGGAGTGGGTTGGCCCGAGGATAGAAACACCACACACTGGCTTGAGAACAGAGGCACGATTGCGGCGGTGGAGATCTCGGTCGATATTGTTAGGCAAGAGTAAGCTTTGATCCAACTGAAGTGGACCGGGTTTTATAGACAGATCCAAACGTCGAATTATGTCTGAAAACAACTTGGACTGACCGACTGCTCCTGGCCGTTTTCTGCCTGTCACGAAGAGCCGAAATCGACCAGCAGCAAGCGCTTGGCGCCCCCAGAAAACCATGAATCTGACGAATGGAAGCGGCTTGATTCAGTGACGGTGCGCTCGCATCTTCGTGATGCAAGTATTGGCGCCTCACACAGGAGCCGGCCGGAACTCACCATAAATTCCACGTGTAATCGATGTTAACCCGCAGCTCATTGTCATCTCGATGGCTGGCTTGTGCGCTGAAGTCGTTGCGGTACCAGGCGTTGCGCAACCGCAGCGCCAAGCCTTTCAGTTGGCCGCTCTGCAGCACATAGGACAGCTCGAAATCCTTTTCGCTCTCTGTCAGGTTGGAGCCTCCCAGCTTGGCTAGTTCGATATTGTCTCCACTTACGTAGCGCAGCATGCCATTCAGTCCCGGCACGCCAAGGCCTGCAAAATTGTAGTCATACCGTACCTGCCAACTGCGCTCTTTAGGGTTGAGGAACTCAGAGCTCAGAGTGCCTTCGGTGATCACTAACGGTTCGGTGCCGAACAGGTATGGCATGGCTGTCTTGCCTGTCAGTTGCATGTAGCCGGCACCGAATTTGTGGGCACCCAGGGCATACGTCAGCATCAGTGCCGCATTGCGGTTGTCCACCGGGCCGGCCCTGGCTGCACCGTCTTCACCGGTAACGAACAGACGAAAGTCGCTTTTCAGGCTGCCGGGGCCGATCGGGCGATTATCGACAAAGCCGTAGAAGTCCTTGCGGTACAGGTCAGCGAGCTCTGCGTGGTAGTACTTAAATGTCAATTGCGGCGACCAGGCATAGTCGCCGCCGAGGAAGGAAAAACGGTCCGACTCGGCGGCACCATTGAAGCGTCCATTGGGTGAGCCTACCGACATTTTCTGATAGTCGGTGGAGTCGCGCAGGTTGATGCGGTCCAGCCAGCCGACGTGCAGGGTCAGGTTGTCGATTTCCTGGGACTTGAGGTATGCGCCACGAAAGGTCTGTGGTAGCAGTCGGGTAGGGCTGGCGAAAGCGATCGGAAGAAACGTGCTTATGGTGCCCAATTGCAACTCGCTTTTCGATGCCCTGACCTTGGTCGTCAGACCCAGCTCCGAATATTCATCGGCCGGCTCACGGGTGGTGGCGCTGTACGGCAGCAGGCCGGTACCGGTGCGAGCGCGTGAAGAATCCAGGCGCACTCCCAGCAAACCTTGGGCGTCGAGGCCGAACCCCACTGGCCCTTCCGTATAACCTGAACGCACGTTGAGAATGAACCCCTGGGCCCACTCGCGGGCGGCGGCCTGGGGTGTGGCGTTCACGTAGTTACGATCGAAGTAAAAGTTTCGCATCGTCAGATCGGCGTGGCTGTCATCGACAAAACCGCTGGCACACGCCTGGCCAAAGTATAAAACGCAGGTGCAGGCGCTGAGCGCCCGAAGAGTAGTCTTGAGCATGCCGGTGTTCACTTTTATTGTTGTTGGGGATGAACCCGCACCGTTTCCGGCACGGGGTATTACGCGGGAGTTGTCAGTCAGGCTGAGCGCCGTTGCGGCGCACTGACAGGTAAAACATCGCGACTGCGGCGATGACGATTCCCGGCGCCGAAGCCAGCATCACTCCGGTCGTGCCGGTGCCCAAGGCGAGCATCTTGCCGGCCACCAGCGGGCCGCTCATTGCGCCGAGTCTGCCGATGGCCACCGCGCTGCCCACGCCCGTGGCGCGCACAGACGGGCTATAGAAATGCGGTGCCAAGGCATACAGCACGCATTGCCCGCCGGTGGCGAAAAAGCCCGCAATGAAACCGGCTGCCAGCATGCTTTCCAGTTGGCTGGCCATACCCAGAGCGGTCAGCGAAGCGAGAATGCCAATATAGATCAGGGCAGACAGGACCCAGGCTGGCAGTCGGTCCATTACCCAACCCAGCAGCAAGGTACCGACCGCAGCACCAAGCTGCAGAGCAAACATCACCCAACTGGCCTGTCGGCCGCTGAAACCCTGGCCGACCAACAAGCTGGGCAGCCAGTTGATCAATATGTACACGACCATGAGCGTAAAGAAATAACTCACCCAGATCATTGCGGTCGGCAGGGCCGCGCCCTCGCGGAACAGGCCCCGGACCACGCCGATGGGGGCGGTGTCCTGGACGCTGCGAAACTGCGCCGATTCCGGCAGATAAAGCCCTAGCAGAGGGACGATCAACAGCGGTACCAGACCACCGACGTAGAACACCACTTGCCAGCCACCGGCCAGTTGAGCGATGCCAATGCCAGCCGCCACCGCAGCACCCAGTGGCACGCCGCAATACATCAGGCTCACGGCCGTGCCGCGCAGACGCGGACCGGCCACTTCACTGGTCAGCGCGATCAAGTTGGGCAATGCGGCGCCCAAACCTATGCCCGTGAGGCAACGGGCAACCAGCAAGCTGTTGAAGTCCCAAGCCATGGCCGTGACTAGCGAGAACAGTCCGAACATCGCTACCGATGCCATCAGCACGCGCTTGCGGCCGATGCGGTCAGCTAGCAGGCCGCCCAGGAACGCACCGGGCAGCAGGCCGAAAATTCCGGCACTGAACACCCAGCTCATGTGCAATTTATCCAGTTCGAACGCGGCCGCCATGCCTTGGGCAGCGATCCCGGAGGCCTGTAGGTCAAGGCCCTCCATTAGGGCCACGAGGAAACACAGACCGATGGTCCGCGTGATGTGCAACGGTGTTGTCGGTTTTAGCGCAGTCATGGGTAGTACCCGTTTTATTGTTGTGTGGGCAAAGCAGGGCCGCCCGACCGCTGCGTGGGCGGTCAGTCGGTGTGGTGCTTGGTGTCAGCGCTTGAGCAGATCCAGCGCAACGTCGACGATCATGTCTTCCTGACCGCCGACCATCCGCCGTTTGCCCAGTTCGACGAGGATGTCGAGGGTCTTGAGGTCATACTTTTCAGCGGCAATTTCGGCGTGGCGCAAGAAGCTCGAATAGACCCCGGCGTAACCCAGTGCCAGGGTTTCGCGGTCGACCCGCACCGGACGGTCCTGCAACGGCCGAACGATGTCATCGGCCGCGTCCATCAGTGTGTAAAGGTCGGTACCGTGGTTCCAGCCCAGGCGCTCAGCCGCGGCGATGAACACCTCCAACGGTGCGTTACCGGCGCCGGCGCCCATGCCGGCGAGGCTGGCGTCGATGCGGTCGCAACCTTCCTCCACTGCGGTGATCGAGTTGGCCACGCCGAGCGACAGGTTGTGGTGAGCGTGCATGCCGGTTTCGGTGTCCGGCTTCAGCACAGCCTTGAACGCGCGGAATCGATCACGGATGTCCTGCATGTTCATCGCGCCGCCCGAGTCGGCCATGTACACGCAGGTCGCGCCGTAACTCTCCATCAGCTTGGCCTGGGCGGCCAACTGCTCGGCAGGGATCATGTGGCTCATCATCAGGAAACCGACGGTGTCCATGCCCAACTCGCGGGCGTATTCGATGTGCTGCTTCGACACGTCGGCCTCGGTGCAATGGGTGGCTATGCGCACCACCCGGGCTCCGGCGTTGTAGGCCGCTTTCAGGTCATGCACCGTGCCGATGCCGGGCAACAACAGCGTGGTGATTTTGGCGTGGCTAATCACATCGGCGGCGGCCTCGATCCATTCAAGATCAGTGTGCGCAGCAAAACCGTAGTTGAAACTCGACCCTTGTAGGCCATCGCCGTGGGCGACTTCGATACTGTCGACCTTGGCCTTGTCCAATGCGCGGGCAATGTCCTGCACATTCTGGATCGAATACTGGTGGCGAACGGCATGGCTGCCGTCGCGCAGGGTCACGTCGGAGATGTAGAGTTTTTTACCGGGATTGAAAGTCATTTCGGTCTCCTCAGGCGTTCAGCATCGACTGCGCCATCCGCTCGGCGGTGGCCAAGGCAGCGGAGGTCATGATGTCGAGATTCCCGGCGTAAGCCGGCAGGTAATGGGCGGCGCCTTCAACCTCGAGGAACACCGAAGTCTTCAGCCCGGAGAATTTTCCATGACCAGGAATGTTCAGCGGCGCATCTTCATGAATGACGTCGAACTGCACGTGTTGCTTCAGTCGATAGCCCGGCACATAAGCCTGCACGGCGGCCGCCATCTCGACGATGGAGGCCTCGACCAGCGCCTGGTCAGCCGCTTCGGACAATACAAACACGGTGTCGCGCATCATCAGTGGTGGCTCGGCCGGGTTCATCACGATGATCGCCTTGCCCTTCGCGGCGCCGCCGATCACTTCGATGGCCTTGGAGGTGGTTTCGGTGAATTCGTCGATGTTGGCACGGGTGCCGGGACCGGCGGATTTACTGGCAATCGAAGCGACGATTTCGGCGTAATGCACCTTGGCCACGCGGGACACCGCCGCGACCATCGGAATGGTCGCCTGGCCGCCGCAGGTGACCATGTTGACGTTGAGCTGGTCCAAGTTCTGTTCCAGATTGACCACTGGCACGCAATACGGGCCGATGGCAGCCGGCGTCAGGTCGATCAGGCGAATGTCGGGTTTGATCGAGCGCAGGAACGCATCGTTCTTGACGTGGGCACCGGCCGAGGTGGCATCGAAGACGAAGTCGATGTCCTTGAACACATCCATGCGGGTCAAGCCTTCAACGCCTTCGTGGGTGGTGGCCACCCCCATGCGCTGAGCGCGGGCCAGGCCGTCGGAGGCCGGGTCGATGCCGACCATGACCGCCATTTCCAGGTGCCTGGCGTTGCGCAGGATCTTGATCATCAGATCGGTGCCGATGTTTCCGGAACCGATGATGGCGACTTTGAGTTTGTTCATTGTTGTTGCCTCATTTGCACGCAAGTCACCGATCACTCGGCGGTGAACCCAATACCAACCCGACCAATGCCTTCGATCTCTGCCTCGAAACGATCACCGGCGGCGACCGGCACCATCGGCCCTAGTGCCCCGGTGAGAATGATGTCGCCCGCACGCAGCGGATCGCCCAGGCGAGCCATGGTGCAAGCCAGCCAGACGGCCGCATTGAGTGGATGACCGAGGCATTCGGTGCCACTGCCGCTGGACACTTCTTCACCATTGCGTGTCATGCGCATGCTGGCCTGGCGCAGGTCGAGCCCATCGATACGTCGAGCCGGGCCACCCAATACAAAGCAGCCACTGGAGGCGTTGTCAGCCACGGTATCAACGAAGCGGATGTTCCAGTCCTGGACCCGGCTGCCAACGATTTCCAGTGCCGGGACAACCCAGCCGGTGGCCGCCATCACGTCGGCAAACGTGGTGTCGGCGCGGGGCAGATCGTGTTCGAGGATCAAGGCTATTTCCGCCTCGATCTTCGGTTGCAGCACGCGACCTACTTTCACGCTTTCGTTGTCGCCGTAGCACATGTCGGCGAACAGGGTGCCGAAGTCCGGCTGGTCGACGCCCAGTTGCTGTTGAACCTTGGGGTTGGTCAGGCCGATCTTGCGCCCGACCACACGACGGCCGTTGGCCACGCCGTGGGTGACGTTGAGTCGCTGGATGGTGTAAGCGGCCTCGGCGCTGTCTTCACCAATCTGTTCGCGCAGAGGGGCGATGGCTTCGCCATCGGCCTCGGCATGGCGCAGGTCAGCGGCCAGTCTTTCCAGGGTGTGTTGAGTCAGGGTCATGTCAGCCTCGGTGGTCAGTGGGTCAGGAAATCCAGGACCATGCGGTTGAAGGTTTCGGCGTGTTCCCACTGGGCCCAGTGGCCGCAGCGATTGAACACGTGCAGTTGTGCATGGGGCAGGCCGGCCAGAAGGCGCAAGCCGGTGTCCATGGGCACGAAGCGATCTTCGCGGCCCCAGACGAGCAGCGTCTGGGCGGTGATTTCGTGCAGGCGGTGGCTGAAATCCGGAAATTGCTTGGGATTGAGAATGCTGCTCTTGACGAAATTTTCCAGGTGATCGCGGCGCGCCAGGATGTTGTCCAGGCGGGTCTGGAACAGTTCGTCGGTCAGACTGCTGGCGTCGAAGACGAAGACGTTCATCATCTTCTTCAGGTTTTCAATGGTCGGTTCGCGGTACAGCGCGCCGATCAGTTTGATGCCTTCGGTAGGTTGCGGCACGAAGGCGCTTGGGCCGCCGGTGCCGCCGCCCATCAGTATCAGTTTGCCGATGCGCTCAGGGTAGGCGAGGGCGAAGGCTACGGTGCTGTGACCGCCCATGGAGTTGCCGATGATGTGCACACGGTCCAGATCCAGTGCATCAACCAGCCCCTTGAGGGCACGGGCGTTGAGGTCTGAGCGCGAGCTGTCGCAAACAATCGGGTCACTTTTGCTCCAGCCCGGGCAATCCATCAGAATCACTCGGTAACCGGCGGTCACCAACGGTTCGATGTTGCGATGGAAGTTGGCCCAACCGCTGGCGCCGGGTCCGGAACCGTGGAGCATGACCACGGTTTCGACTCCCTGACCCACGTCGTTGTAATGCAGTCGCAGCTTCAACTCGCCTTCGCTGATGTCGACAAAACGGCTGGTAGAGGCTTCGGTGAAAGCTGGCGCAGTGGCAGTCATGGCAGTGTTCCTCGGAATCAGTGGTTGTTGTTCAGCGGCTGGGCGCCAAGGGCGGCGAAGCCTGCGATCCATTCGGGAATTGGGCGGTAGTAGCGCCCTTCGGTCTGATAAGGGCCGAAGGCGCAAAGGGCAGCGAAGGCGGCGACCCAGGTTTTCACTTCGTGAGTGGACTTGCCGGCCAGTTCCGACAGTTCGTCATTGCCCAGGTCATCGAGGTCGCTCAGGCGGCCCTGTTGGAGGGTGTCGAGAAAATGCTGATCCCACGCGGGATTAAGCGGATGCAGACTGTGTGGGTCTTCAACGAAATCCCGGGCGGCCTGGATTACTCGTTTTTGGCGCGCCTGTCGCTCATCAGCCGGCAATTGGCGACCGCTGCCCATCAGTCGATCGGCCATACGTGCATCGACTTTGGCCAGTTCTGGTACCGGAGGTTGATGGGACAGTCCCCCGGAAGCCAGGAACAGCACGCGCTTGTTCAGCGACTGCGCCCACTGGCCGATCGCTTCACCGAGCAGACGGGAACGCTTGAAGCCGGGCAACGGCACGGCGACCGAATTGATGAACACCGGAATCACTGGGCATTCCCTTAAACCGCCAAGTAACAGCTCCAGCGGTTGGGCGAACGCGTGATCGACCTGCATGCGATAGGAAACGGCAGCGTCGACACCGGCATCCAGGACCGCTTGGGCGCAGGACTCGGCCAGCGCTTTGGGTACGTCCAAAGGGCCGGCGGCGGTGTCGAAATCACCGATGGCGTGAGCGGCCATGCCGATGCAGAAGGCCGGCATCACGTCGTAGAAAAAGCCGTTGTAGTGGTCGGGGCCGAACAGGACGATCAGCTCCGGGTTGAAGCGCGCGATGCGCTCACTGGCATCAGCGATCATGGCGTCAACCTCGGCCAACACCTCAGGCGTCGGGTCGACGTAGCCCACCAATGGCGTGTGAGACAAGCAGTGCAGATAGGCGCTCATGTCAGGCCACCTTGCTGGCGAGGATCGCCACTTCGGGTTGCGGCAGCGCCTTGAGCGCCAGGGCCAAATCATCACAGGCCTGGCCGACGGTTTGCGGAATGGCCAGGCCGGCGAGGAAGCGATCCGGACGCACCAGGGCGATGGAGGCCGAGCCGCGGGCGAACCATTCCTTGAGGCGGCCGGTGCTGTCACCAATGCGGATCACACCATGGCTTACGTCACTGGCAGCTTTGAGCTGGACGTCCGGCAGCACCTGGATAAAACGCGTGCCCAGTGCTTGCCATTGAGCGATCTGTGCTGGCGTCAGGCCCCAAGTCGGGTCGCAGCCCCAGGCGATAATCGCGAAGTTCTCGCCGATCACCTCATCCAGCAACACGGTTTTGCCAGCTTCGGTCAGTACCTGGGGCTGAATGAACATCTTGCCCACCGGTGAGCCTTTTTCGCTAGGTACGATCAAGGCGCCCTGAGCGTATTTCGGCATTGGCTTGAAGCGCATTTCCACGAAGTAGCGTTTGACGGGCGGCACATAGTTGAGCAACCACGACACACCGTCACGCAAAGTGCCTTGCCAGCGCTTGGGCGGTGCCAGCACGTGGCCGGCCAGCACAGAAAGGTCGATCATCGCCTTGGCGTGGTCGCGGCGTTCTTGTTCATAGCTGTCGAGCAGGCTGTCGTCGGCCAGGCCTTTGATCACCAGTGACAATTTCCAGGCCAGGTTGGAGGCGTCGCGCATACCGCTGTTGTAACCCTGACCCTGCCATACCGGCATGATGTGCGCGGCATCGCCGGCCAGCAGCACCCGGCCCTCACGGAACCGACCGGCCAGGCGAGCGTTGTGGGTATAGACGCGGCTGCGGATCAATTCGATGCGATCCGGATTCGGCAGCACCTTGGCCAGCAGCTTGCGCATGTTCTCGGGTTTGCTCAGTTCGGCTTCGGTCTCGCCAGGCATGACCATGAATTCAAAACGACGCACGCAATGGGGAAGGGCGGCGGAAACGTACGGACGTACCGGGTCACAGCACAGGTAAACATGGGGTGTGCTCAAGGGGTCGTTGGCGATGTCTACGACGATCCACTGATTAGGCGCAGTCTTGCCTTCGAAACTGATGTTCAGACTGCGTCGCACCAGGCTGTTGCCACCGTCGCAACCAATCAGATAACGGGCCTGAAGACGTTCGCCGCGTCCGTTCTGATCCTTGAAGTTGAGCACCACGGCACTGTCACTTTGTTCGAAGCCTTCGAGCTCACGGCCGAACAACACCTTGACGTTATCAAAACGCTGCAAGCCTTCGAACAATACGCGATCGGCCAAGGGCTGGATGAAGGCGTTGCGGCGCGACCAGCCGAACTCATCCGTCTTGGGCTGTATATCGGCAAAGCAGCGACCTTTGGGGGTCAGGAATCGCATGGCGTGCCAGGGTGTGGTGTGCGGCAGCACGGCGTCGGCCAAGCCAACAGCCTGGAAGGTGCGCAGGCTTTCGTCGTCCAGGCCGATGGCGCGGGGGTAGTTGATCAGGCTGTCGAGCTTTTCCACCAAGGTGACGTTCACACCACATTGGCCCAGGTAATTGGCAATCATCAAGCCGACAGGACCGGCGCCGACAATGGCAACGTCGGTGGTCAGGTCCAATGTGGATGGAGTGGGTGCAGGACTCATGGATATCTCCGTACAGCGCTTTTGGATTTCTTGTTGGGCGCAGTATGGAAATCACGAAGCTGGTCGACAACGACAACAGTTGTTAGTGTGCACTAGGTGCACATCGTTGATTCATAACAATAATTGAGCAATTCATGAGCGAAACAGAATACAAGTCCGTCCGTGGGCTGATGCGCGGCCTGGCTCTGATCAATAGCTTGAACCGCTTCGATGGCGGGGCCAGCACGGCGCAACTGGCCGAGCAGAGCGGACTGCATCGCACCACGGTCCGACGGTTGCTGGAGACCTTGCAGGCAGAAGGTTATGTGCGGCGCAGTGATTCAGATGATAGCTATCGACTGACGTTGAAGGTACGCGAACTCAGTGAAGGTTTTCGCGATGAGCAATGGATCTCCTCAATCGCCGCACCCTTGCTCGGTGAGTTGCTGCAGAAAGTCGTCTGGCCCACCGACCTGTGCACACTGGACGGTGACGCCATGGTGATTCGCGAGACCACTCATCGCTTCAGCCGCCTGTCGTTTCACCGCTCCATGGTCGGCCGGCGTCTGCCCTTGCTAATGACCGCGACCGGTCGTGCGTACTTTGCATTCTGTCCGCCCGCCGAGCGGGAAGAGCTGATCGAATTGATGATCAGCCGCGAAGATGAACAATCGGCGCTGGCCGCGGATCGTCGTTTTGTCGATCGGCTGGTGGAGCACACTCTTACCAAGGGGTATGGCGAAAACAACTCGCACTGGGGGTTGGAACGCAAGATCGCCGCCATTGCCATACCGGTCATGCACGAGGATCGGGTGATGGGCTGCCTGAATCTGGTGTACATCGCTAAGGCGATGCCCATTGAGGAAGCCGCCCGCCGCTATTTGCCTGCGATGCAGGGCGTGGTGAAACAGATCCAGGCTCAATTGGGCTGATGTCGCCTGCGTCTGAAAGCCAGCTTACTGGGTAAGGCTTATTGGTTTTGGGGTAGCAGAACATCGACTAAGTCGCCCCTGATTAAGTAGGCAGTCGGGACCGTCCACTTTTGGCCCGATTTCTGCCTTTGGCGTTGGGTAGCCACAAAATAAGGTTGATACCTGGAAATGCGATTTTACAGGAGGAAGTAGGAACTTCAGTTTACGGATGGTCTTGACGTATGGGTGTAAGGACGATTACCCCATCCACCACTTCGATGTTCAACTCGTCCCCGAGGCTTAAGCCCATTTTTGAAAGCAACTCGGACGGTAAGTCGATGACAAGGTCGCCACTTCCGTCCCCAGCGTCTTGGCATGTCGAAAACCAGCGTTCGTCATCGCGCATATCTTTAAGCCCCCTGCCATCGTTGTCCGAAGTCATAACACTCATGCTGCGTTCGAATCGTACTTTTGGCAACCGCCGGCATATAGCAAAATTTAGCCGATAGCGGCCTATGGCGAACGCCCGCAATGGGTCCAGGCTGTGTGAAAACGCCAGCAATTGTCTAACCTTCTGATCGCCGAGATCGTATCGGGGGCGATCATGAAGCGATTCATTGAAGGTGAGGCTCGGACGCAAGTCACGTTGCTGCCGGAGTGCCTGGACGATTACGTAGCTGAAGAAAATCCAGTCCGAGTGGTCGACGTTTTCGTCGATGAACTCGACTTGGGGGCACTTGGGTTTGAAGGTGTTGATCCTGCTGCAACGGGTCGACCGGCCTATCATCCAGCGGTCTTGCTGAAGATCTATATCTACGGCTATCTCAATCGGATTCAGTCCAGCCGTCGACTAGAGCGTGAGGCCGAGCGCAACGTCGAGTTGATGTGGCTGACAGGGCGTTTGGCTCCAGATTTCAAAACCATCGCCGACTTTCGCAAGGACAACGGCAAGGCTATTCGCAGTGTCTGCCGGCAATTTGTGGTGCTTTGCCGCAACCTCAATCCCTTCTCCCAATCAATCATCGCCATCGACGGCAGCAAATTCAAAGCCGTGAACAACCGCGACCGTAATTTCACTCAGGGCAAAGTGAAGGCACGCATGCAGCAGATCGAGCCGAGCATCGATCGATATCTGGCGGCAATGGATTCGGCGGATCGGGCAACGCCCGAAGTAGCCGAAGCCAAGGCTGAGCGGCTTAAAGAAAAGATAGAAACACTGAAAAAGCAGATGCAGAAACTCAAGGACATCGAGGCACAGCTTCACGAAAGTCCAGACCAACAAATCTCTCTTACCGATCCAGATGCACGCTCAATGGCCACGAGTGGCCGAGGCACCGGAACGGTTGGCTACAACGTACAAACAGCCGTCGACGACAAACACCATCTGATCATCGCCCACGAGGTGACTAACGTAGGCAATGATCGTGGGCAGTTGAGCAATATGGCGAACCAGGTGCGTGAAGAAATCGAGGCTGAGTCGCTAACGGTGGTGGCCGACCGAGGTTATTACAAAGGTCTGGAAATCCTTGCCTGCGAGCAGGTGGGCATCACCACTTTCGTGCCGAAACCCCTGACATCAGGCAGCAAAGCCGAAGGCCGATTTGGTAAGCAGGACTTCATCTACGTTGCAGCATCGGACGCGTAGGGGCGCGCTCGGCGAGGCTGCGCGATCCTCCGACGAGCTTCGTGAGTTGGGTCTGGAAAACCAACGTCTGGTCGTGAACGCTGTGTTCAAACGCAGCGACTTGAATGATCCGATCGCCGAGGCCATCGAAGCGATTGGCCAGCAGGCACTCGACGAGATGCCAGCTTCGCTCCGCCAGCTTGCAGCCGACTACATCCCGCTCAAAGCCGTGGATTGCGTTGGCTTGCCCGCGCTACGCGGGCTGCTTGCCCCGGAACTTGCTCGGCCAGCAAGCACTGCAACCCACGAGCCCTCGCGCCTCGAACATCCCAAGCTCTCGGAACTGGTTGCCGAGCTTGCGAATGATGAGCGTGGGTTGATCATGGTCATGGGCAAAGGTGGTGTTGGCAAAACCACCATTGCTGCAGCCATCGCGCTGGGTCTGGTCCAGCACGGCAAATCCGTGCATCTGAGCACGACGGATCCTGCGGCGCATCTGGCTGTGACCCTCAACGCCGATGTGCAAGGGCTCAGCGTCGGCCGCATCGACCCTAAGGTCGAGACCCAAAAATACGTGGACAAGATCGTAGCTTCCCGCTCTTCGACCCTGACGGAAGATGAAATAGCTTTGCTTATTGAGGATCTGCGTTCGCCCTGCACCGAAGAGGTCGCGGTTTTCCATGCTTTCTCCCGCGTGGTTTCTCAAGCTAGAACCTCGTTCGTGGTGCTGGACACCGCCCCCACCGGTCACTCGCTGCTACTGATGGATGCCACAGGCGCCTATCACCGCCAGATGGTTCGGGAATTCAAAGGCAAAACCTCGGACCACATCGTCACGCCATTGATGCGTCTGCAAGATGCGGACTACACCAAAATCATCTTGGTAACCCTGCCTGAAGTCACGCCGGTGTCCCAGGCGGCAGGGCTGCAGGATGACTTGCGCAGGGCCAACATCGAACCGTTTGCCTGGGTGGTCAATAAGTCTCTGCTCGCCACAGACACCGATGACCCGCTGCTGCGAGCGCGCTTGGATAGTGAGCGCAAGCAGATGACGCGGGTAGCCGAAAAAACCAACCATGCTGTCATCGTGGTGCCCTGGGCCGCGGAGCCGCCCGTTGGCGTCGCTGCGCTAAAGCGCCTGCTGGATTGAAGCGCCAGCGTCGACTCAATCACAAAGCCAAATGCCATCAGCGAAAGGCTGGTTCGGTTCCATGCCGGCAACGTTCGCTTTCATGGCGATCTGCCGATCAATGGCTGCGCCGGCTCTCCAGCGCAGTAAACAACAACATGCCGGCCAGCGTGGCCAACATGAATACGATCACTTGCCAGTGTCCTGTCAGCAGAATTGCCACTGCGGGGCCCGGACAGATGCCCGCTATTCCCCAGCCGATGCCGAACAACAGGCTCCCGCCAATCAAGCGCGGGTCCAACTCACGTTTGATCGGTAGCTGCATTGGCCTAAACAACAACATGCCGGCCAGCGTGGCCAACATGAATACGATCACTTGCCAGTGTCCTGTCAGCAGAATTGCCACTGCGGGGCCCGGACAGATGCCCGCTATTCCCCAGCCGATGCCGAACAACAGGCTCCCGCCAATCAAGCGCGGGTCCAACTCACGTTTGATCGGTAGCTGCATTGGCCTTCCCAGCAGCGAACTGGATTGTTGTCGCGCCCAGGTTAGCGGGCCAATGGCCACGCCAATTGCCCCGACCATGACCAACGCCAAGGAAGGGTCCCAAGCACCGGTTAGATCCAGGAAAGCGAGTACTTTGCCGGGGTTGGCCATGCCTGCCAAAAGCAGACCTAAGCCGAACAGCAGGCCAGCAATGAACGCAGTCAGTTTGGTCATGTTCAACCCCCCAGCAGATGACGCAAGACAAACACCGTGACGAAACCACTGAACATGAAACACGCAGTGGCAACCATCGATCGCGGCGAAAGGCGCGATATGCCGCATACCCCATGACCACTGGTGCAACCTGATCCGTATCGTGTGCCGATGCCCACTAATACACCGGCTACTATCAGTCCGAACCAGCCACTTTTGAACTCGATCTGTGGCAGCGTGGCGAACAAGCCCCATAGAAGCGGCGCGATAAGCAGGCCCAGGAGAAAAAGTGCTTTCTCACTCACCCCCTCGCTCCCACGCTGTAAAAGACTGCCGATCAGGCCGCTGATGCCTGCGATAAGCCCGTTGGCGACGACGAATAGACTGGCCGCCAGGCCAATCAATGCGCCACCGGCAAGGGATGACCAGGGAGTGAAGTTGAGCCAGTCGACATTCATGAAGCTTCTCCGGTGCAAAAATGTTGATACAGGGTTTGGATGACTGCCAATGCTGCGGGACTGCTGATGCGATAGAACACCTGCTTTCCGTCACGGCGGGTCTCCACCAGTCCTTCGCGACGAAGCACAGCCAGCTGTTGAGAGAGAGTCGGTTGCTGTATCCCCAGTAGTGACTCGAGATCGCTGACATTGCGCTCGCCTTGAGATAACTGGCATAGGAGGACCAAACGATCCGGATTGGCCAGAGCTTTAAGGAATTGGCTGGCAGAATCGGCATTGGCGTGTAGCTGCTGGAGATCTAATTCGGGCATACGACTGATCACTAATTGGTCATTTATCTAAATTATAATATATAAATAAATATAATGTATGGCTGCACTGATTTCAGCTCGTCACTGGCAGGACAGGTCGGGGGCAAGTCACGGGCTATAGGCGAGGCTTGGGTAGTCCTTGAAGTGGATGGCTGATGTACAGGACTAAATAGCTTTCACCAGCAAAGCCACCGCCACCACCATGGAAACTGCGGCGAAACCTTTTTGTAAGTGTGGACCCGCGAGCCGTGCCGCGATCAGACGTCCGCCGACCATTCCGACCAATGCGCCAGTGGAAAACGGAATGGCGACTGCCCACTGCAAGTGCCCGGCTGCGGAACTTGCCGCTACGCCGGAAATTGAAACCAGCGCAATAACGGCAAGAGACGTTGCCAGCACCGACTGCGCTGTCAAGTTGGTGTATCGCTGGAGCGCCGGCACCATCACAAAGCCGCCGCCCACACCGAGCAAGCCGGAAAGCCCTCCCGCAACAATGCCAGAGAGGGTGAGTGCCCATGCACACGGCCCCGTCCAGTTGAGCTTTCCTCGGTTCACGTCCAATAGACAAGGCGGTGGCTTGGACGTGACGGGGGTCTTCGACTCCGTGGAGGGAGGTAGCGATCGTTGATATACCCGCAATGCAACGTACATCAGCACGAAGGCAAACATGATCGTCAACGGACGGTTAGGCGTGCGCTGCACCAGCCAAAGGCCAAGTGGAGAACACACGATCCCCGCTCCTGCAATTAGAAGCGCAGCTTTATAGCGGACGGTGCCGTTTTTAAGTCCCATCACGGCACCCAGGGTCGCGGCTAAACCGACAGCCAGTAAACCAAATGGCCCTGCCTCGGCCATGCTCAACCCCACTCCAAACACCAGCAATGGAACAGCCAGTACTCCTCCTCCGGCGCCGGTCAGAGCCAGAATGACCCCGACAGTAAGCCCGAGCAGTAAGACAACGATCATCTTAATCTCCTTGCTTTCAGGCCTGGTTTCATACGTTAGCCATCTCAGGTTTCGCCATCCACTCGTGGCCCTTGAGCATTCCCTTCCAATACAGCGGTGGAAGAATCCGCTCCTTGAGCGGCCATGCCAGCCTCGATGGCCGGGTACCGTCAATCAGCCAGGATGGAAAACTGGGGGCGACTTTGCCGCCATAGGTGAACTCAGCCAGGACGATCTTGCCGCGTTCAACCGTCAGCGGGCAGGAGCCGTAACCGTCGTAATGGGCGCTGCCTTTCGCTTTACCCATTGCCGCCAACACATTATGGGCAACGACGGGCGCCTGCTTGCGTGCCGCTGCCGCGGTTTTGGCGTTGCTGGAGTTGGTAGCGTCTCCCAGTGCGTGAATATTGACCCAAGTTTTATGGCGCAAAGTGGCGGGGTCAACATCGATCCAGCCCGCGGTGTCAGCGAGAGGGCTGACCCGAACGAAATCCGGCGCAATCTGCGGTGGCACCACATAGAGCAGATCGAAGTCGCGCGTAACAAGACGGGAGCTGCCATCCGGATTGACGCAGTTGAACGTTGCAGTCCGTGCGGGTCCATTCACGCGGGTGAGTGTGTTGCCGAAATTCAGGTCGACACCATAGGCCGTGATGTATTCCATCAGTGCGGGCACATAGTCGGGAACTCCGAACAGCTCCGCGCGGGCGCTGCAAAACTCAATCTCAATGTTGTCCAACACTTTGACGGGCGCGGGCGCTGACGTAGCCGCCGCTGTACAACGGGATGTTCAGCGCCACCCCGGTGGAACTGTGGCGGTTGCGCTGGTTTTGGGTGGACAGGGTCTCGCTGTCGGCGGCGGTGTAACCGAGTACCAGATCAAGGGTTGACCAGTCACCGGCTTTGGCCTTGGCGACTTCTTCGTCGGCTGTGTTGACGTTCAAACGCCGGGCGCGGATCGAGGGGCTGTCGGTGCCGGCGCGGATGATCCATTCCTGCAGGTTGTCCGGTTGCTGGGGCGGCGTCGGGAAGGTGTCCTGCAAGGTGGCAATTTCATCGGGCGTCTGGCCCTGGTACTCCTGCAACAGACGTCGGGCCACGGTCACGCTGTCCTCGGACTCAATCAACTCGGCCCGGGCCAAGTCGCGCCGGGCCACCGCTGGTCGACGTCGGTGACCGTGCCGTCTCCCAGGTCCTTGCGCCGCTGGATTGAGGTCACTTGTTCGTAAACAACGGTACTGGCGCCGATTGGCAAATTGATCTGGTCGGGCACGTCGCCCTGACTGCGAGCGATTTCGTCGGAGTGGTTTAGGTCGTCAACCTGTATAGGGCGCCCCTTTGGCTGGCGGGCGCCCTCTGTTTTTGGAGGGCGCGGCCGCTAGACCACTGCGCCAAACAAGTGCCCCACCAGTGCCGTAATGCCCATGGCCAGCGCCCCCCAGAATGTCACTCGCCAGGCGCCGGTCATGACTTTGGCCCCGCCTGCCTTGGCGGCAATGGCGCCCAATGTCCCGAGAAACACCAATGACATGCCCGATATCCAGGGCACCACGCTGTACTCCGGCACGACAAACGTCACCGCCAGAGGCAACGCGGCACCCACCACGAAACTAGCGGCGGAGGCCATGGCGGCCTGCAAGGGTTTGGCGGTGAGAGTGGAGCTGATGCCCAACTCGTCCCGGGCGTGGGAGCCCAATGCGTCATGGGCCATCAATTGATCGGCCACTTGATGTGCCAGTTCGGGTGATACCCCGCGATGCATGTAGATGTTGGCGAGTTCGATGTGTTCGGCTTTCGGGTCGCTGGCCAATTCTGCCCGTTCGCGGGACAGATCGGCCCGCTCGGTATCGGCCTGGGAGTGTACGGAAATGTACTCGCCAGCGGCCATGGACATGGCCCCGGCCATCAACCCCGCCATTCCGGTGACCAGCAACGTGGCATGGCTGGCGTTGGCGGCAGCGACGCCGATCAGCAGGCTGGCGGTAGAGACAATCCCGTCGTTGGCCCCTAGGACGGCGGCGCGCAGCCAGCCAATTCGATCGCTTCTGTGTGCCTCGGTGTGCCTGTGCATGAATTTCATTGTTTAACGGGACTCCCTGTCATTAGGCGGTTCAAATCGGACGGGGTCAGAGCGGTCCGGAAAACGGCGTCAGCGAGATTCAATCTGCGCCTGCAACTGACCGCCGACAATGGATATTTCTTTGAATTGTTCACCCTCGCGCAGCACGAACAACGCGTCCATCCCGCGTTCCTGAGCCAGACGTGGGCCCTCGGTTTCGCCCAGGACCATTAGCGCCGTGGCCCAGGCATCGGCGAGCATGCACGAGGCCGCCACCACGGTGACGGCGGCGAGCGGGTTGCACAGCGGCGCGCCGGTGGCTGGGTTCATGGTGTGAGCATAAGACTGACCGGCCACGTCGACCCAGTGTCGATAGTCCCCGGAGGTCGCGATTGCGGCATCGCTGAGTTCCATCACGCCCATGACTTCACGCACGCCCCGGTTGGGCTTTTCCAGGGCCACGGCCCAGCACTGGCCGTCAGGTTTGACGCCCCGGGCGCGCATCTCACCATCGATGCCGACTAGGTAGCGGGTGATGCCCAAACCCTCCAGGCAACGGGCCAGTTCATCCACGCCAAACCCTTTGGCGATGCCACTCAAATCAAGGTTCAGCGGCACGCGCTTGCGCACCTGATTGCGTTGCGGCTCAACCACCAATGCGGCGCTGGCTAACAGCCGGGCCCGCGGCGCAATCGTGCCGATCGCCTGCTCTGTGACCGTCTGCTCCCCTGGGCCGAAGCCCCAGGCGTTCACCAGGTCACCGACAGCGATGTCGAAGGCGCCGCCGGATTGCTGACTGACGCGCAATGCCGCAGACAGCACCGTGGCCAGTTCCTTGGGCACCGACACCCATTCCTGCTCGGGGGCGGCATTGAGGCGGTTGAGGTCCGAGTCGGGTTTCCAGGTGGACATTTGCTGGTCCACCCGGGCCACGGCGCGGGCCAGGCACTGACCAACTTCGTCGGTATCGATCCCGGCCCCGTCATAAAACAGGGCGGTGTAGCGGGTGCCCATGGTTTCGCCGTTCAGGCTATAACGCTGCAACTCAGTAGACATCTTCACGGTAGCGTCCTTGTGCCTTGAGGGTCAGCACACTCAGGTTGAGAGGCGCCAACACTTCATCAAGGGCCTGCATCACGCCTTTGGCCATTTCGCGACTGCCACACACCAGCACTTGGGCACCTTTTTCAATCAGCCGGCGCAAGGCCAGGGCATCGCTGATAAGCCGGTCTTGCACGTAGCTTCGGTCCTGAACCTGAGAAAAGGCGGCGCGCAATGCCGTGAGGCGGCGGTCCGACAAGTATTGGTTGAGCTCCGGTTCATAGAGAAAGTCCGAGGTCGGGTTGCGCCCGCCCCAATACAAGTGCATCGGGTGTCGGGCCTTGTTGTTGCGGATAAAACCGGCCAGAGGACCGATGCCGGTACCGGCGCCGATCAGGATCACGGGGTGCGTGCCCGATGCCGGACGAAATTGCGGGTTGGGCTGGATGAAGGCTTCGATCTGCGCGCCGATGTCCAGGCCATGAAGAAATTCCGAGCACATGCCACCGTTGTGTTTACGCACACAGATCTCCAGCACGCCGTCCTGGGAACCGCTGGCCAGCGAGTAGAAACGCGGTATCGGGCTGTCCGGGGGCAGAATCCCAACCAGGTCGCCGGCCAGAAAGTCCGGCAGCTCGCCGCAGGCTTTGAAGCGCAGTATGTGGGTCGGCGCATTTACCTGTTCACCATAGGCAATCCGCTCTGTCAGCTCCAACTGATGGGTACGCGGCTGCTGCGGGGTGTGAACCAGCGCCAGCTCCTGCCCCAACACGTCGCCCAATGCGTGACCCCAGCGCGCAAACTCCTGAGACGACTGGCGGTTGACGGTTTCCAGCCCCAGTAACGGCGAGCCACCGGCCTGCAACATCGCGTCCTGCACCTGATGGGCGTACTGACAGAACTGCGCAAACTGCCGATCACCAAAGCCCAGGACGGCAAAGGGCAGGCCGGGCTTGAGGCCGGTTTTCGCCAGCCGCGCCAGGAACTGCGAAGCCGAGGCCGGCGCATCGCCGTCACCGTGGGTCGCGGTGAGGATGAACACGCGCTGGGCGTTGCTGTAATTATTGGCGTATTGATTCATTGTCGCGCTGTGCACCCGGTGTCCCGCCAGGTGCAAAGCGTCATGCAGGGTTTTTGCAAAGCCCCAGGTGCTGTTGTTTTCACTGCCCACCAGAATCACGCTGTCGGCGGAGTGGGCCGGGCTGTTGTGGCGAAGGGTCGGGCTCGCCTTACGGCGGCGCCACCACAACACCATGCCGGTCACGCTCATCAACGGTACGCAGAGGGCGCAGAGCCCGAGCGGCAGGCCCAGCCACCAGAGGCCTTCGCCGGTGTGCAATTGATAGATCAACTCGTAGAGGTTGTGCATCGAGTCGTGGGCCTGATAGGACAGCAAAGCACCGCTGGCCTGGTCCACGTAGCCGTCGCCCTGGGCCGTGCGCAGAGAAAACACATCCTGCGCATTATTGGGGCTGGGGTAGACCAGTTCGCGCAGGTCATTGAGGTCGGTGGCCTGCAAGGCTTGCAGCTTCGCCACGGGCAGGGCCGGACCCGCACTGACGTGGGCGGGGAAGGCGGGTTCACTTTGACTACCGTCGGCGATAAAACCAAAGGTGGTGGCGGACATGTAGAGCCCGCTCAATGCCGACAGCAGCAGCCCCAGCAAGGCCAATCGCCCGACTTCCGCGTGCCAGCGCTGGCTGAAAGTGCCCCGCAATGGCCGCAGCAGGTTGCGCCAGCCACCCAGGCGCCGGGCCAGCAACATGGCGCCGGATACCGACAACACCAGCATGAACAGCGCGCCGACACCTGACACGCCATGGCCCGGCGTGCCAAGGAACATCGAGCGGTGCAGCTCTTTCACCCAGCGTGAGAACGCAGATGGCTCGTAGGGCGCGAGGCCTTGGCCGGTCATTGGGTCGACCTTTTCCGCCCCGGCCTGGCCATTCTGGTTGTAATAGACGATGACCGTGCCGGACGCTGTGCGCTGGATCTGCTCCACGCCCGGAAAGTGGCTGGCAACGCGCCCGGCCAGTTGGCCGACGTTGAGTTGTCCGGCAGGAGTGGACGTGCTGTGCAAGCGTTCCAGCGCCGGGTTGATAGACAGGATCGCGCCGCTGATGGCCAACAGCATGACCAACAGGGCAGCGATCAGGCCGGGGAGGGAATGGGACTGGCGAAGCATGTTCAGCCTCCAGAAAGGGCAGGTGCTACAGATCGTAAGTAAAGGAGTCGACGTAGGCGCTGCCGGGTGCAGGCTTGCCTGAGCCTTTGGACGACAGGGGCACGCTGACATCGGCACGGGCGTCGCGTTTGTCCTCGACGGCACTGTCGATGCGGATCTGGTACCCGGCATCAATCAGGGTGTCTGCCAGTTCGACGCTGACTTTGAGCGTGCGCCCACTGCCGACACTGGCGCCGCTGACCCCGTCAAACTCGCTCGGGTTCATCCCGCTGCCACGGGCCCAGTCACCCAGGTGCTTGTAGTACTTGGCCTTTTTGCCGGCCACCCACAGGGTTTTCTGATATTGGCCATTGGCGTCGGTGACGTAGATCGCCAGGTAGGCGTCGTTGCCGCTGTAGTCCTTGAGCTGAGTGGTCAGGGTCACTTCACGGGCCTGGGCCAGACCCGGCAAGGCAATGGCGCTGGCGAGGCAGGTAGCTGCGATGATCTTTTTCATGAGGGTGTCCTGTTGATCGTTAGGTCGAGAGACTGGACCTGCTGGCTGACAGCAACCTGAAGCGCAGGAAAAATTCATCGACAGATGCGGCGTCATTCGGTGAGCGGGCTGCCGAGGTAATCCCTGGCATCGCCGTCGTCGCGGAAATGAATCTCAAGTGTGTGCAGGCGCAGCGAGGCCGGTGAGTAACTGGCTTCGATGGCATTGCCTTTGCGGTCCAGGCCCTTGAGCTCGTAACAACCGTCGTCGACCTTGATGCGCTGCACGCTCCAGCCGTATTGCCGCTCTACCTGCTGACGCAGGGTTTCGCGCGGTTGCCAGTCGCTCACCGGGTCGCTGCAGTCGTCACCGGCCTGGGCATAAACGCTGAGCAGCAGGCTCAACAGCGTGGCATTGGCAATAAAACCTGATTTCATGATCTGTCTCCTGCCGAGTTCGGCGTTTGTGGCATACCCTAAGGTGCATTCCTGACAACCAGCTGAATCTTCAGATTCACGTCAGGTAAGGCGATTAAGGTGCTGCACGACAACCATCACAGGAGGTGCCAGATGCGGGTCTTATTGGTCGAGGACGCTCCAGGCTTGGGGGAGGCGGTGCGCGAGCAGATTGCCGATGACGGCCACGCCGTCGATTGGGTGCAGCGCCTGGACCTCGCGCGCAACAGCGTCCGCACCACGCCTTACGACCTGATCCTGCTGGACCTGATGCTCCCGGACGGTCGCGGGCTGGATTTTTTGCGCCAGCAACGCTCGGCAGGGGACGTGACCCCGGTGATTATCCTGACCGCCCAGGATCAGATTTCCGATCGAATTGCCGGCCTCAACGCCGGCGCCGACGACTACCTGGTCAAACCGTTCGACCTGTTTGAGCTCTCGGCCCGTGTGGCGGCGGTGGCCCGGCGTTATAGCGGCAACCCCAATCCACAGATCAAACTCGGTGATTTGCAGGTCGATATGAGTGCCCGCACGGTGCTGCGGGGCGGTGCGACGGTGGACCTCACGGCGCGGGAGTGGGCGCTGTTCGAGGCGTTTGTGCAACGCCCCAGCGCGCTGCTGTCCAAGTCGCAGCTTGAAGAACGGCTGTATGCCTTCGGCGCCGAAATCGAGAGCAATACCATTGAGGTCTACATCAGCCGTCTGCGTAAAAAACTCGGGCGCGATCTGATTGAAACCGTGCGGGGCATGGGCTACCGGTTGATGTCCGAATGAAGCCGTCTTCGAGCCTGCAAATACGTCTCGGTCTTGGGTTGACTCTTGGTATGACTTTACTCTGGCTGGTGGCGACAGTCGGCGCCTGGCTGGTGGTGCAACATGAGTTGAACGAGGCATTCGACAGCGCGTTGGAAGAGACTGCACAACGCATCCTGCCCTTGGCCGTGCTGGAAATCAGCAACCGGGAAGAACCACGGACTGCGCAACACGTCGCGACCCTGAAAATGCACAACGAATACCTGACCTACCTGGTGCGCGATGCCACGGGAAAAATTCTGATGCAATCTCACGACGCCAACCCGGAGATTTTCAATCGACAACCGACTGAAGGTTTTTCCACCTCTGAAAAGTACCGCTTGTATGGCGCTAGTGCATTGCACCAGACGCTGTTCATCGAGATAGCCGAACCGCTTGGTCATCGTCGCGAAGCAGCGCGGGAGGCATTATTTGCCTTGTTGTTGCCTCTATTGGTGTTGATTCCTGTCAGCCTGTTGGGCACCTGGTTATTTGTGCGTTTCAGCCTACGCAGCGTGTTGGCTTACCGTCGTGCTATTGAAGCGCGCGGTGTGGGTGATCTGTCGCCGATCAAGGTGGTGCGCCTGCCGGCAGAAATCGACCCGTTGGCTGAGGCGGTCAATCACCTGCTGGAGCGCTTACGCAACGCCCTTGAGGCCGAGCGCAGCTTTACCGCCAACAGCGCCCATGAACTGCGCACACCATTGGCCTCGACCTTGGCGCAGATCCAGCGGTTACACCACGAAGCGCCCGAAGGTCCGTTGCGAGTGCGTGCGCAGAAGATCGAGAACGCGTTGCGCGAGCTTTCACGGCTTTCAGAAAAACTCATGCAGCTGGCCAAAGCCGAGGGCGGCGGGTTGTTGTCCGAAACGGCACAAGACCTGATTCCGTTGCTTGCCCACGGAGTGGACGAGTGGAACCAACGTAGCGGGCAGCGCATTGAGTTGCAGCTGCCAAGCCAGGCCGGCGTGTACTCGACCATTGACCCGGACGCCTTTGGCATCCTGTTGCGCAACCTGATTGAGAATGCGCTGAAGTATGGTGCAGCGGATCAACCGGTCGAAGTCAGTCTCTCCGAACAGGCACAGCTACGGGTTGTCAATAGCGGCCCGGCGGTGCCACAGTCGATATTACAGCACCTGACTGAGCGTTTTGTGCGCGGTCACAGTGAGATCAGTGGTTCAGGACTGGGCTTGGCGATTGCCAAAACCATAGTGCAGGGGGTAAACGCCAGAATGAAATTGTTCTCCCCGGCAACAGGTCGACAAGATGGGTTCGAAGTCTGCGTCTGGTTACCGCTTGCCCCATCATAAAAGACTGAGGGGCTCGCCAACGTTCTTTTATCGATGTGAATCTTGCAGCCATTACCTGGGCAGAATGGTGTTCAACGCACAGAATGCTGACGGTTTTGTTCTAAAGTATTGAGGGCGATCGAAAAATTCGCTGTCTCATGCATTTGATGACAATTTGCCTTAGTTGTAAATGTGATCGAATAGGTTCAATGCAGTGACTGCTTTTGGCTGAGCAGCCACTCACGGACGTCCACTCCCGACCGAGGCTGTGTGAAAACGCACTGAATACGTCGAAAACTATGAGTCGCGAGGGTTGCCTGTGGAATCAGCGGGCGGAAGCGCGAATTACCTTAGCCAGCGACATAGACGCTCATAATGCCGTTTGGGCCGCGTCAGCGGCCCAAACGGCTACTAACGGCTGAGCAAGCGGCTGGACTCACGCTCTGATCGCCTCAAGCAGTCCTGCGATGCCGAAGATGCTCATCATTCGTTTGAGGTTGTAGGCCAGCACATGAAGGCTCATCTCAGTGCTTACCCTCGGCAGGGTTTTGGTCAGGAAGTGGGTACTTCCCATCCAGTATTTGAGCGTTCCAAACGGATGTTCAACGGTCTGTCGGCGACGCCTCATCATCGTTGGATCATTTTCCAGCCGTACCTGCATCGCATCGACTACGGCTTCATGTTCCCAGCGCTTTACCCGGCGCTCCTTACCCGTCGTACACTGCTTCTGCATTGCGCAGGACTGGCGACCCGAGAACCAGTAACAGTGCAGTAGCATGCCGTCTTCCACCGAAGAATGCCGCCGGGTCAGTAACTGTCCCGCAGGGCATCGATACTCGTCCGACGCAATAAGATAGATGAAATCCTGCTTGCTGAATCTGCCTTCGGCTTTGCTGCCTGATGTCAGGGGTTTCGGTACGAAGGTAGTGATGCCCGCTTGCTCGCAGGCAAGAATTTCCAGACCTTTGTAGTAGCCTCGGTCGGCCACCACCGTTAGCGATTCAGCCTCGATTTCTTCACTCGCTTGGTTCGCCATATTGCTCAGTTGCCCACGATCATTTCCAACGTTGGTCACCTCATGGGCAATGATCAGATGGTGTTTGTCGTCGACAGCTGTTTGTACGTTGTAGCCGACCGTTCCGGTGCCTCGGTCGCTCGTGGCCATTGAGCGTGCATCTGGATCTGTGAGAGAGATCTGCTGGTCTGGACTTTCGTGGAGCTGCGCCTCGATTTCCTTGAGTTTCTGCATCTGCTTTTTCAGTGTTTCTATCTTTTCTTTAAGCCGCTCTGCTTTGGCCTCGGCCACTTCGGGCGTTGCCCGATCCGCCGAATCCATCGCCGCCAGATATCGATCAATACTCTGCTCGATCTGCTGCATGCGTGCCTTCACCTTGCCTTGGGTGAAGTTACGGTCGCGGTTGTTGACGGTTTTGAATTTGCTGCCGTCGATGGCGATGATCGATTGGGAGAAGAGATTGAGGTTGCGGCAAAGCACCACAAATTGCCGGCAGACGCTGCGAGTAGCCTTGCCGTTGTCCTTGCGAAAGTCGGCGATGGTTTTGAAATCTGGAGCCAAACGCCCTGTCAGCCACATCAACTCGACATTGCGCTCGGCCTCACGCTCAAGCCGGCGGCTGGACTGAATCCGATTGAGATAGCCGTAGATATAGATCTTCAGCAAGATCGCTGGGTGGTAGGCCGGACGACCCGTTGCAGCAGGATCGACACCCTCAAACCCAAGTGCACCTAGGTCAAGTTCATCGACGAAAACGTCGACCACGCGCACTGGATTTTCTTCAGCTACGTAATCGTCCAGGCACTCCGGCAGCAACGTGACTTGCGTCCGAGCCTCACCTTCAATGAATCGCTTCATGATCGCCCCCGATACGATCTCGGCGATCAGAAGGTTAGACAATTGCTGGCGTTTTCACACCGCCTGGACCCATAGCGGACCTCCATCGATGACTGCTTTCGGTAACAGTGCCCATTCAAGTATCAATGTCTGGATAAGTACATTAGGGCCGATTCGCGAACAGCTTTCTTACTGAGCTACGGCAATATCTGTCCGCGTCAATCTGCCAGTACCGATGTATGCGGAACATCGGTACTGGCTTCGGCGCTACTTGACCTCCTCAACCTCATAATTCACATAGCCGAACTCGTTGCTGCGAGCCGCCATGTATTTGCCGTTTTGTTCGAGTATTGTGGCCTCGAAGGGGGAGCCGCCGAGTGTTGTCACTAGATGCCCGTCCTTGATTTCATATTTGGCCGGCACGCCAAACTGGCCGCCATGCAGCATGTTCAGATATTCCCCTTGCGTAGGTGGCTTGCCATCGACGCTGGTCACCAGGCGTTGGCCTTCGGTGCCATAGACGATCTCGAACGTCTGGCCGGTGACGGTATTGCGCACCTTGATGGTTTTGCCCACCACGTAGGCTTGCAGCTGCTCGTTAGTGAGCGCTTTGGCGCCTTCGGTTTTCAGCTGGTCGATGGTTTTGCCAGCAGCGACAAGCTTGCTGTCCTCAACGGTCGGCGTGTACCAGATCGGCGAAGTCCACGCACGTTCCTGGACGGTGGCCGAGACATCGGCCGGCGGCGGCACTTGCAACTTGGCCGCGTCATAGGTGCTCCAGCGCGGGGTCGGAATCTGTAGCACGCGGGCGTAGTAGAACGCGTGCAGGGCCGGATCGAAATCCGGATCGACCCAGACTTTTTTCAGCTCGGTGGCACCAATGGTATTGGTGTAAGTTGCCTTGGAAACATCGACTGTGGAGCCCACCGGTGGGATTTTGCCGGTGGCCTGGTCCAGTTGGCGATCACCGGACCAGGCGACATCGTAGATTTTCTCGAAGGTCTGGCCGTTTTGGGTCCAGCCCTTGATGATCTGGATTCGGTCGAGGTTGCCATCGTCGGCATCCTTGACCGCCCACACCACGAAGGATGGCGCCTGTTTACCCTGTTTTGCCGGCAAGTCGCCACCCATGGGAACGCCCTTGGCGTAGGCAGCATGCACCCAGTCTTTTTCATTCCACACACTGCTGTCGAAACCCCAGCCACCAAACATGCGCACGGGGATGCGCACGCCGCTGGTGCCATAGACTTCTTTGCGCTTCATGGCATCGAAGATCGATTCACGGGTGTTCTCTTCGGCCCAGACACCGGCCAAACCGGAGGTGCTGGTTTGCAAGGCAATCATCCCCGAGTTCTGTTTGCCGGAAAGACGCGCCGCCGGGGTGCTGTCGGTAAAACCGTGGGAGCCGAAGTTGTAGCTCTGCGAATAAGGAATCACCCCGTTGTGCGAGTCGCTGGCGCCGACCACGCCCATTTTGTAAGGGTTGTATCCACGAGCTTGCTGCAAAGCCATGCCGTTTTGCCAGGCTTGCCTGATGTAACTGCCATTGAGTTTCGACGTGCTGTTGTCGATGCCGAGCAGGAAATTCATGATTTCATAATTGGCAAATTCGTCTGTCGGCGACAGTTCGGGGTGGGTTTCCGAGGTGCCCTTTACCTGGTGAATTTCGGTGAGGGATTCATTGCGCATCCGCGACTCGGCCCAGGCAGCATCGATGGGGCGGCCACGGTCATCTACGTCCACCGGAAACATCAGGCCGTTGCTGAGGTTGGCATTGTGGGAGATCGCCAGCACCTCGTTGCCTTTTTTGCGTTGGTCGTCCATCCAGCCCCACAAATCCTCCGGTTTGTCCGAATCGAGGGCCGTGAAGGGCAGGTCCGGCACCTTCTTCGAGTCGCGGAAAAACACATTGCGGTGCATGTTTTGATTGTTGGGGGCTGAGGTCCATTCATAGGCGACAAACGTGGTGAACTTGCCGGGTTTGTAGTACTTGTCGGCGATGGCGATGTTCTGCTGCCAGATATTGCCGGCAACCTTCGGATCAATCAGCTCCTTGATCGGGTGGCTCAAGCTGCCGGCGATCCATTTGAACACCCGGTTGAAATCTTCCGGGGTTTTGACAATCAGCTTTTGTGCGATGGGCAGCTTGCTGAAGTCTGACTTCGGATCGTTGGCCAGGGCGATCACGCCCACGTATTCCGAGTGGTCGGTCACGCCATGGAAATCCAGCGGGCGACCCTTGAGTTGCACTTCAAATCCCATTGGATGCTTGATCGGCATCCCAAGTGAGTATTGGTACGTCTGCTCGGGATCGACCTGGTGGTTGCCGATCAGGTAGGCATCAATCGACCAGGAGCTGTGCGAGTGCGTCTGGCCAAAGTAAACCTCGCGATCCGGGTTGCCCTCTGCCAATGCCAGCACGCTGACAATTAACACTGCGCAACCGAGCAGTGTTGGCGCGGTGAAGTGTGTAGGGGTTTTCATATTCCACGTCTCCGGAATACGGCAATGACAGGGGGCAACTCAGGACAAGAAACTCGAGACTCTTTCGAAAAACCAGAAGGCAGCCAGCGTACCCAACCCGTAAGAAGCAATCGGTCGGGCATACAGGATTGCAGGCTGTGGCAGTCGACAACGCAGCAGCAGCAGTGCGCGCAGGCCCAACACGACGGCGACGAACAGCAGTTGGCCGATCTCGACGCCGACATTGAAGGTGAACAGCGCCAGCGGCAGGTCGCGCTGCGGCAATCCGATTTGCGCCAGCGCACCGGCAAAACCGAAGCCATGCAACAAGCCAAAACAGAACGCCACCACCCATGGCCACTGGAGGGTGAAACCGGTTTTGTCACGGTTCTTGCGGGCGATTTCCACTGCCAGCAACAGAATGCTTAGCGCAATCGTCGCTTCCACAGGTGGGCCGGGCAGCCGCACCGCACCCAGTGTAGCGAGTGCCAGAGTGATGGAATGGGCGAGGGTGAATGCGGTGATGGTCTTCACCAGCATCCAGCCATTACCCACCAGCAGCAGGAGCCCGAAGACGAACAGCAGGTGATCGAAGCCCCCCAGGATGTGTTGGATGCCATGAACCAGAAACGCACCGGCCACCGAGAACGTTCCGGGCGCGGCAGCGATCTCTATCCAGGGTTGCGCAGGGTGGATCAGAGTGGTCGTCAGGCTGCCGTCCAGGCGCGAGACACGCACCAGCACATCGGTGATGCTCGCTTGCAGACCGATGAATTCAATACGTTGCCCGACCAGTCCTGCGGGACCGGCATCAATGACTCGACGCTCGAGCAGTGAGTCGTTCAGTTCGCTTTCCACGGGCTCTACGACCGTGTGCACACCGTCGGAAAACCGAAGCGCAACCGGCAATCGCATGCCTGAAAGCACAGGCGTGCGCCACAGTATGTCAAAGCGCCCGGCGGCCGTTTCGCTGAGTTCCAGGTAAGCGGGGCGCGACTCATGGGCCATGGCCGTCAGCCCCACGAACCAGAGCACTAACAGCAGCCATACCGTGCACCTCATCACGGCCGCTCCTTGTGTGTGGCGGCAATCGCACCGGCGGAGGCAGGTATCATCACCACGACCTCATAGCGTGCTTTCAATGCATCGAAATTCGCGCGTTTCGATGCGCTGCGTTGTTCGGACAACCAATCGGACTTGACCTGCAGGGCCACGGCTTCGAAGGGCGGGGGAGGTGATTTGGCCAGCGCATCAATCCACACCAGGTGCCAGCCAAAACCCGACTCCACGGGCCCCACCCAGCTACCTGGCGTTTGCTTGAACAATGAAATGGCGAACGTTGAACCAAAGACTCGCGCCACCTGATCCTGGGATTGTTCTGTGTAGGCGTTTTTAAACATAAACGCATCGCCTTCACCACTGTTCTTGTCAGACAGCCCTCTGAGTGCGGACTGGGCCTGCGCTTGCGCATCCGCACCCCGTTTGTCCAAGGCGAAAAACAAATGATGGAAAGTCAAAAGTGGCGGCGGGGCATATTGGTCCTGATGATGGTTGTACCAGGCCTCAAGTACACCGGGTGCCGGCTCGCGAAGTGACGCCACATCTTCGGCAAGGAAATCCATTTTTTGCGCCAGTCGGCGGCGAATAATAGTGTCGTCTTTATCCAGGCCAAGTTTCAGTGCTTCGCGATAGAGGATTTCCTCTTTCACATATTCATCAATCAGTCCCTGCAACTGTTGTTCCGATGCGGGCCGTTGCCATCGCGCCAGCCAGGAAATCGCGATCCGCTGAACAACTTCTTGGGTGATTTCAATGCGTTGCGGATCTTGATCAAGGGTTGATCGGTGTAAACCGCCGTACAGCACAAAGAGTGCAAAACCGGCGATTAGAAAGTGCAATAACGGTTGGCGAATGCATCGTTTGATTAACGAAAGTCGAGATTCTTTCGCTTCGCAGACGCTTAAGTTCATGACTTAGTGCCCCACGCTATACTGCGAATAGTTTTCGCGGTCGAGTGGAGTATGGCTGCTGTACCGGAACTTTCCACCAAGGCTAATCACGATAAGCACTAAGGAAACTCTGAAGAAGACTTCCTGATTTTGGCAAAATACCAGGACTCCACCCGCCGAGTTTTCCGATGAAACAGATGACCTTCGCTGACGCCGAGTACGCAGGCAAGCGTAAGCAGACCCGCAAAGAGTTGTTCTTGATCGAGATGGATCAGGTGGTGCCGTGGAACGGCTTGATCAAACTGATCGAGCCGTTCTACCCGAAGGGTGAAGGCGGTCGTCCGGCTTATCCGTTGATGACGATGCTGCGTGTACATTTGATGCAGAGCTGGTTCGGTTACAGCGATCCAGCGATGGTGGAAGCGCTGTACGAGACCACCATCCTGCGGCAGTTCGCCGGGCTGAATCTGGAGCGTATTCCCGACGAAACCACCATCCTCAACTTCCGCCGACTGCTGGAGAAACACGAGCTAGCTGCCGGCATCCTGGCCGTGATCAATGGCTATCTGGGTGACCGAGGGTTGTCGTTGCGCCAAGGCACCATTGTCGATGCCACGCTGATCAATGCGCCCAGCTCGACCAAGAACAAGGACGGTAAACGCGATCCAGAAATGCACCAAACCAAGAAGGGCAACCAGTACTATTTCGGCATGAAAGCGCACATCGGTGTGGATGACGAGTCAGGTCTGGTGCACAGCGTGGTGGGCACAGCCGCCAACGTGGCGGATGTCACTCAGGTCGACAAACTGCTGCACGGTGCGGAGAACGTGGTCTGCGCCGATGCCGGTTATACCGGCGTCGAGAAACGTACCGAGCATGATGGGCGCGAGGTGATCTGGCAGATCGCGGCACGCCGCAGTACTTACAAGAAGCTGGGTAAGCGTAGCGCTCTATACAAAGCCAAGCGCAAGATCGAGAAGGCCAAGGCCCAGGCGCGCGCCAAAGTCGAGCACCCGTTTCGGGTGGTCAAGCGCCAGTTCGGTTTTGTGAAAACGCGCTTCCGTGGCTTGGCCAAAAACACCGCGCAACTGGTGACGCTATTCGCGCTGTCGAATCTGTGGATGGCACGCCGACATTTACTGAACAGTACAGGAGAGGTGCGCCAGTAATGTGGGAAATGACCGTTGCGAGGTGCTCGCGGCGGCTAAAAGCTCAGAAATAAGCGGATGATCTGATCGTTTTGGTCGATTCGCCGTTTTCAAAATTAGCGGAGGCTGAAGTCAGCCAGAAAAGCGTGACTACTTCAGACCATCCCTAAGGCTTAGTAGTAATCGGATTAACCAATTCCCCATGGCTGTCCAGTCTTGCACCTATACAGCCCGGGACGGAGCGCCCATGTCATGAAAGGACTGCTTGTTTTCGCCGCGATCATCGAGGCCGCCACTGGCATGTCGCTGATACTTGTCCCGTCGCTGGTCGGGCAACTTCTGTTTGGCTTCGAACTGACGGGCGTCATCGTCCCCTTGGCCGGCATTGCCCTCATCGCATTGGCCGTCGCCTGCTGGCCCGGACCCGCAATACTCGGGATGTTGACCTATAACGCTGGCACTACGCTTTATCTCGCCTACATTGGCATCTCGGGGGGATCGAGTGGGGTTGTATTATGGCCAGTGGTCGTATTGCACGGGATCATGACGGTACTTTTGATTCGAGCAATGACAAGCCAGACGGGGAGCTCACAGACGTAGTCAACGCCTGGCTAGTAGGCGTTTTCAGGCGCCGGCAAATCCTGCGGTTTAAGGGGCACGCTCATCTACTCTTTGTAGGTTGCAGTACTCCTGATGATTCGAAGTCGGGGCAACAGTTCAACGACTGCTTTTTGCCGATTGTTGCCTGTCGCGACCGGGAAAACCAACCCAAAGTAGTCGGTAAGGGTGGGACGAATTACGATCTGTAGAGCGACGAACTTTTATGGTCCCTTCCTGTAAACAGTTTGGCAGGCCTAGTCGACTAGGGAAGCAATCATCGTTTCCTACTAGCGCCTCGTGCGTAAGCTGCTTCGTCGAAATGATGAAGATACGCAGAGGCTACTTGAACGTTCCTAAGCTCTAAAAATATTATTCATTTTTTGAATTTATTTCCATTTATGTTCAGATTTACTGAGTTGGTTCTCATTTTTAATGAATTCGTTCTCATTTCTGGTGAACTTTGACGCCATAACTCTCTAGCAGGCATTGGGTCGCTTTGAGCTGAAAGGGATGATCTTCCACCAGCAAGATGCGCCAATCGTGTTTGAACCTGACATTTTTCATGCTTCATGTGTCGAGCAGAGTGGACGGTGATTATTGCGCCAGCAGGGCAGGCAGTCGATCAGCCAGCGCTGCGCACGATGTAGGGCGATTCTGTTTGCGAGTGAACATCAACCAGCTCTTCAGGCAATCTGAACAGCTGGTCGAGGGGGATTCACCCGCGGCTTGAACGACCGGTCATTTCCAGGGCCATTTCACTGGCGTAGCTGTCGGTCATACCGGCGATGAAGTCGATCATGCGCAAGAAAGACGTATGCAAAGGCCCGCGAGGATCGGGTGCATTGTTCCCCAATAGATCAAGGATGCGACGACTTTTGAACGAGGGCGTTCGACCGTTGTGTTGTTCCAGCGCCGCTCCGCAAAACGCGTTCAGAAGAATTTCAAGCGTGGTGTAGGCGCCGATTTCGTGCAGCGTCTTGCGTTTGTCCTGGAAAATCTTTTTTCTGGCCATGTCTTTGGCATTCAAGACGCAACGCTTGGCCGGGCCATGCATGTGCTCCACCAGATCACCGGGCAGTGTGCCGGCCAACAGGGCGTCCTGTTGTTCGACGAAGGCGCGCGCCGCAGCATTGGTCAAGTGTTCGATGGCTTTGCCCCGCAGGATGGCCAGTTTGCGACGCCGCGAATCCAGTGGACCGAGTTGGCGATAGGTTTCCGGAAGGTCGTCGCCCACAAGGTTGAGTAGCAAAGACTCGACTTCGGCGTATTCCAGCAACTCCATTTCCAGACCGTCTTCCAGGTCGATCAGCGCGTAGCAGATGTCATCGGCGGCTTCCATCAGGTACACCAATGGATGGCGCGCCCAGCGCTGCTCTTCCAGTTGTGGCAGGCCGAGTTTGTGAGCGATCTGCTCCAGCAACGGCAGTTCGCTCTGATAACAGCCGAACTTGTGCTTTTTGTAACCCAGTGAGTCCGCGTGCTTCGCCGTCCAGGGATATTTCAGGTACGTACCCAGCGTGGCATACGTCAGCCGCGTACCACCGTCGAACTGATGGTACTCAAGCTGAGTGAGCACCCGGAAGCCTTGGGCGTTGCCTTCGAAATTGAGGAAATCGTTGCGTTCGACTTCGCTCATGGCATCCAGCCAACCACGACCTGCGGCCTGCTGGAACCAGTGTCGGATGGCGTCTTCGCCGGAGTGGCCGAAGGGTGGGTTGCCAATGTCATGGGCCAGGCAGGCCGATTGCACCACCATTCCCAGATCGCTCGGGTCGCACCAGTCGGGCAGGGCGTCGCGAATGGTTTCGCCCACACGCATGCCCAGTGAGCGGCCGACGCAGCTGACTTCCAGTGAGTGGGTCAGGCGCGTATGGATATGATCGTTGCTGGTGACCGGATGGACTTGGGTCTTGCGTCCAAGCCTGCGAAAAGCGCCTGAGAAAATAATGCGGTCATGGTCTTTATGGAAAGGGCTGCGGCCGAGTTCTTCCGGGCTGTGCAGAGGTTTTCCGAGGCGTTCGCGGGTAAGCAGGGTTTGCCAATCCAAGGCGGGTCTCTCCGTCAGGTGACTGAGCCCTTAGCTTCCGGGTTCGCGCCGGTGCCTGCAAGTGGAACTGGCGCCCGGCGGCGTCGATGTCGATGGACACACAGGATCGAACCTCTCGATAAAGAGGTTCGTCCCGCGGGTGTTGCAAGCATGCCATTCAGTCTTTACGCGAATTGCTTTGCAGGACCAGTTTGATCAAGGGTGCCAGGCTGGTGCCCAGCCGTACCAGGCGAGTCAGGCTGCTGACGCCACCGCGTCTGGCGCCTTTGCCGGTCAGGAAGCCCAGCAAAGTGACAGCCGCCACGCCCCAGAGCGGAGCATGCTTGATGCCAAAATTCTCCTGCAGGTTTTGCGTCATCCCGCGCATCCGCTGCAAGGGCAGCAGCAGTTCCCTGGATTCATGGCGAATTTCCTGACGGTGCATTTCCATGCGCAGGCGAATCAACGCCTTGCGCATTTCCGCGCGCGAGCTGTTATGAGGCAGTTCAGGCAGGCTCATGGCAGCAGACGCTCCCGATCGTTGGCCAATTCTTGCAGGGTGCCATGGAAAGGCGAGGACTCATCGAAGACCGCTGCTTTCAAACGCAGCCCACAGAATATGGCGGCCAAGGTATAGAACACGCAGAGCCCGATGATGGCGGCCAGGCGATAAGTGTCCCAGAACACGATCAACACCAGTGTCGACAACCCCACCAGCAGCAGTAATGCAAAGACCAGCGCCAGGCCCGCAAACAGCAGCAGGCTTACGGTGCGCGCTTTTTGTTCCTGCAACTCGATGCCGAACAGTTCGACATGGCTGTGCAACAGTCCAAGAAAAGCGGCGCCCAGGCGTCGTGATGTAGCGCTTGTGCCCGTCGCAGACGAGCTGGATTCGCCGATAGACATATCAGCGCCGAGAAGCCAGCAGGCCAATCAGGAAGCCCACCCCGGCGGCGATCCCGACCGATTGCCATGGGTTGGCCTGAACATAATCCTCGGTCGCGGTGACCGCTGCCTGGCCGCGCTCTTTCAATGAGTCTTCGGTCAACTTCAAGGTTTCCCGGGCACGCAACAGGCTGTCGTGGATCTGGTTACGCAGCTCATCAGCCTGATCGCCAGCCAGGGTGGCGGTGTGTTCCAGCAACCGTTCGGTGTCGCTGACCAGAGTCTGAAAATCGTTCATCAGGATTTCTTGAGCAGTCTTTGCCTTGATGCTGGCCATGGGTGGATCTCCGTCTGTGGCTTCTGATGGGTTCGAGTATGAGCCTTGCGCGAAGGTTCATTACAAATGACTGGTACAACTTTTGCTGTGTCGTGGTGCGTTTGCCGGTGCTGATGCGCTGTTGCCGGGCATGATTTCAGTAATGCCCTGACGCAAACAATCAAAACTCGCGCGAGGGTGACGCTTCTATGCGCCAAAACGGTTCGCAGGGATCAGTGATTCGATCCAGGTGAGCCGCAAACTGGTGCATCGTTTGCTTGCGCGAACTGCTTTGGTGCTTTTTTCAGCCTTAAGGTCTGCCAAACTCCATGGAAAATCTGCAAAGCGCGGTGGACAGTCTGGTCCACAGCTCCAATACATTGTTCATCCTTATCGGCGCAGTCATGGTGTTGGCCATGCACGCCGGTTTCGCCTTTCTTGAGGTTGGCACGGTTCGGCAAAAGAACCAGGTCAACGCCTTGTCGAAGATTCTCAGCGACTTCGCCATTTCGACCCTAGCCTACTTCTTTATAGGCTATTGGATTTCCTATGGCGTTACCTTCCTGCAACCGGCAGCGGTGATCAACGCCGACCATGGTTACGCACTGGTGAAATTCTTCTTTTTGCTGACCTTCGCCGCGGCGATTCCGGCGATCATTTCCGGCGGCATCGCCGAGCGCGCCAGGTTTGTCCCGCAGTTGTGTGCGACAGCGCTGATCGTGGCGTTCATCTACCCCTTCTTTGAAGGCATGATCTGGAATGGCAATTTTGGTTTGCAAGCCTGGTTGCTGGTCCATGTGGGGGCCAGCTTCCATGATTTTGCAGGTTCTGTAGTGGTTCACGCCATGGGCGGCTGGCTGGCGCTCGCGGCGGTGTTGTTGCTCGGGCCAAGACAGGGGCGCTATCGCGACGGTCGTCTGGTGGCGTTTGCGCCGTCGAGCATTCCATTTCTTGCGTTGGGTTCGTGGATCCTGATTGTCGGCTGGTTTGGCTTCAACGTCATGAGCGCTCAGACGCTGCAAGGCGTGAGCGGACTGGTGGCGGTGAATTCGTTGATGGCCATGGTCGGCGGAACCATGGCGGCGCTGATTGTCGGACGCAATGACCCTGGCTTCCTGCATAACGGCCCATTGGCCGGTCTGGTGGCCATTTGCGCTGGCTCCGACCTGATGCACCCGGTGGGTGCGCTGGTGACGGGGGGCATCGCGGGCGCGCTGTTTGTCTGGTGTTTTACCGCGGCGCAGGGCAAATGGCACATCGACGATGTGCTGGGGGTTTGGCCGTTGCACGGTCTGTGTGGTGCGTGGGGTGGCATCGCATGCGGCATTTTTGGTCAGACCGCGCTGGGCGGTTTGGGTGGGGTGAGCCTGATCAGCCAGTTGATCGGCACCTCTTTGGGTGTGGTCGTGGCGCTGGCCGGTGGCTTTGCCGTGTATGGGACGATCAAGGCGTTTCACGGGCTGCGCTTGAGCCAGGAAGAAGAGTATTACGGCGCGGATTTGTCGGTGCACAAGATTGGCGCCGTCAGTCAGGACTGAATCAGTTCTCTTCATCTACAGCCCCGGGATAGAAACCGTGGAGCATCCGGTAGCGATCGTGCCGTATCTGATCGACTCGTTCCTGTACCTGATGGGCGGGTAGCCCCAGCATGATCAGCGCATGGGAGGCGAGCATCAGGCTGGACTCCAGCAATTCGGGCACGACTTCGTTGGCGCCGGCCTCTTTCAATTCGGCCAGCTGACTGTCGTCCCGGGTGCGGACCAGAATCGGCACACTTGAATTGAGCCGGCGTGCCTCCTTGAGGATCTCCAGCGCGATTTCAGCCTGGTCCACGGCGATCACCAGCAGTTTGGCGCGCGCCAACCCGACGGCCTCCAGCAGTTCGCCGCGTCGGGAGTCTCCGTAATGTACGCAGCTTTCACTGACGGCCGCTTCTTCGATCCGTACTGAATCGTGGTCCAGCGCAATGTAAGGTTGTTGCTGTTGGCGCAGGCAGCGACCGATGGACTGACCAACGCGACCGTAACCACAAATGACGACATGCTTGTCCAGCTCTGCGTTCAAGGCGCTGATTTCTTCAAGTTTTGCTTCCCTGTTGGACTTGCGGTGCAGGCGCTTGGCAATAGTCGGGGCCGCACGTAGCATCAATGGCGTGACCAGCATCGAACAGAAGGTGGCGGCCAGCAGCAGGCCGCTAAGTTGTGCGGGAATCAGATCGTTTTGTTGCATTTGCGCCATCAGTGCAAAGCAGAACTCACCCCCCTGGGCCAGTGCCATGCCGCTGCGCCAGGCGGTTTCGCCATCGCTGCCACGCCATTTGACCAACAGCGCCACCACGGTGCCCTTGATCAGCAGTAACCCCAGTGTCATAGCGAGGATCAGCGGGGCGTGACTGGCAAACAAATTCAAGTCGATGAGCATGCCAATGCTGACGAAGAACACCCCGAGCAGAATGTCGCGAAACGGACGGATATCCGCCTCGACC
This sequence comes from Pseudomonas sp. C9, assembly GCF_002000165.1. Classification (NCBI taxonomy): domain Bacteria; kingdom Pseudomonadati; phylum Pseudomonadota; class Gammaproteobacteria; order Pseudomonadales; family Pseudomonadaceae; genus Pseudomonas; species Pseudomonas sp. C9. Next base: position 4,500,335 of record NZ_MPAK01000001.1, read on the forward strand.
TGGTGTCGGTAATGACTTTCACCTAACAGCATGCCAGCGAGAAACGCGCCCAAGGCCGGGGAAAGGCCCAGCAAGTGAGTCAGCCAGGCGGTCAGCAGAACAATGACCAGCGCCAGCAGTACGAACAGTTCGGGAGAACGGGCAGCAGCGACTTCGTGGAACAACCGTGGCAGCAGCCAGCGACTGACCAGCATCAGACCACCAAACAACACCACGGTTTTTACCAGTGTCAGGGGCAGCGCCCAGTACCAGGCTTGATCGCTGCTGCCGGCGAACACGGGCACCAGGGTCAGCAGCAAGACGGCCACAACGTCCTGGAACAGCAGTACCGCGATGGCATTCTGGCCATGACTGCTGAAAATTTCGCCGAGGCTGCTCAACTCCTTGCTGACAATGGCGGTGGACGACAGCGACAGTCCCGCGCCCAGTAATAAAGCAGGTGTGGTCGGCATCCCGAACATTATCAACAAAACACCCAGCAAGAGTCCGCTGACCAGCACTTGCAAACTGCCAAGACCAAACACCACACGGCGTAATGCGATCATTTTCGTCAAGGAAAACTCGAGACCGAGCGAGAACAGCAGGAACACCACACCGAGCTCGGCAAGGTATGGCAACCCTTCGCTTTCATTCACCCAGTCGAAGGCGGTCGGACCAATCATCAACCCAACGCACAGATAGCCCAGAACCGGTGGCAATCGCAGGCGCTGGAACAGCGCGATGACCACCAGAGAGGAAACGAGGATTATCAAGAGATTGGCAAACACGAATAACTCCGCTGATAGACACTGGCTACTCAAGCGTAGAAGCAAAAAAAACCAGCATCGCTTAAATGGCACCGATCACGAGTGATATGCGTCAAACCGTCGTCATTACGGTTCATGTTCCAGAGCAGAGGAATCAACGGCTCGACGGTTTTTCAGGGCAGGCCTAGAATAGACACTTAATTTTTTCGGTTGAGCGCACATGCTTCCTGAATGTCAGCTGTTCGGCACTCTTGGGTGCCACCTCTGTGAAGTCGCCGAAGCCATGCTGATGGAGTTTGTCGAACGTGGCCTGTTGGTCGAGCTGGTCGATATTGCTGACGACGAAACCTGGTTCGCCGCCTACAGCCTGCGCATTCCGGTGTTGCGACGAGTCGATACCGGCGCTGAATTGGGGTGGCCATTCAGTGCCGATGAGGTAGTGGCGTTCTTGCGTTAAGCGTTTTTTGTGTGGTCGGCGGTCCCGCCCGTCGAACTTTGCGATTGATCCCCTTGGCTTAATCGATACTCTTCGGATACTGTATGCGCATACAGCTATTCGTAATACTGCCATTCCATCCCGGGTTTTCGGGGATGGGCAGGCGGTTCGGGGTATGAGAGGGATAAATCGTGGTCAATGTCGAACAACTGAAAAACAGCGTGAACCGGATGTCGGTCGATGTTGTGCGCGAGGCCGTCCTCGAATTGCGTCTGGACGGTCTGGTGACGGAAGGCAAAACGCCCTTCAATAAAGTGCATTTCAATACCTGTTTTGCCGAAATCGAGGCGTTGTTCCAGCGTGCGGGTTACCACCGGCAGCTGGATGTCGTGGGCTATCAGGGGTTGTTGTACGCGCTTTACGATCCTGCTCGCTGGGAAGCCGTCGATGTATTGCGCTGGCTCAAGGAGTTCACCGAAGCGGCGGCGCGCGCACAAATTCCAGCATGAGGATTCTCTGCTAGGTTCGACTCGGCTGCTGTTGGATAATGCCGGCTTGTATCGAGGGTCAGAACGTTCGTATGTCCACTTCAACTTTTTCTGCGGCACACAACCAGGCCAGCACACTCTACCTGCCGCCTGGTTCGTGGCAGACCGTCATCGATTGCCTGTGCGAACACTTCAGCGCTATCGGCCGTGACCAATGGCTGGACAGAGTGGCGCGTGGTCGGGTGCTGGACGGGCACGGAATGCCGATCACGCTTGATCTACCCTACAAGGAAGGCCTGCGGATTCATTATTTTCGTGAGGTGCCGGACGAGAAGCCGATCCCGGTAGTCGAGACGATTCTCTATGCCGACGAGCACTTGGTCGTCGCAGACAAGCCGCACTTTCTGCCAGTGACGCCGGCTGGCGAATACGTGGAGCAGACGCTGCTGCGCAGGCTGATTCGTCGACTGGATAACCCTCATCTGGTGCCGTTGCATCGCATTGACCGGCATACGGCGGGGCTGGTGCTGTTTTCGGCCAACCCTCAGAGCCGTTCAGCGTATCAGTCGTTATTTCCAACACGACAAATCGAGAAACGCTACGAAGCAATCGCCCGTGCCTTGCCTGGGCTGACTTTTCCTTTGGTTCATAAAAGTCGTCTCATCGATGGCGAACCGTTTTTTCGCATGCAGGAAGGTCCAGGTATCTGCAACACCGAGACAGCAGTCGAGGTTCGGGAGAAGAACGGAGATCTGTGGCGATATGCGCTTTACCCGGTGACGGGCAAGAAACATCAATTGCGGGTACACATGACTGCGCTGGGTGCGAGTATCTGCAACGACCCGTTTTATCCGCAGGTGCTCAAGGACATTGAAGATGACTATGCCAATCCGCTGAAATTGCTCGCGCAGGGCTTGCGGTTTCTGGACCCGGTCACCGGCCAGGAAAGAGTCTTTGAAAGCACTATCACGTTGCAGTGGTGAAAAATATCGCCCACGAAAAAGCCCGCATTAAGCGGGCTTTTTGTATCCGGTCGGAGCGGCAAAGATTACAACTCTTTAACGGTGCGAACCTGATCCTTGTTGATGCGGGTTTGCTTGCCGTCCAGCTGTTCGAATTCGTAGAAGCCTGATTCTTCATCGTACCGTGGCGAGTCGACGGCCTGGATTTCGCGACCGTCATTCAGGGTAATCACTGATGGCGATGCGCAGCCGGCGAGGGTCGCGATGCCCGCGGCGAGCATGAAAGTGGCGAGGATCCGTTGAGTCATGAGAGTGTCTCCAAATATGAATTCTTTTGATTACTGAGCTTGAGACGTATACAGCGCACGCAAGTTCCTTGGCTAGAGTCGTTCTGACTCGGGGCTATGCGCGCTTAACAGTTCCGGGGTATTCAGGTTGGCCAGGCGAGGGTCGTTTTCGGCGCATTGCAGAGCGCTGGCCCCCAGCTTGCGCATAATGCGCCCCGGACTGCGTTCACCGTCATTCCATGCGGAGTCGAACGCCGCGCAAAGCGCGACCGGGATGATACACAGCAGCGGCTCCCAGTGTTCGCCCTGGCGCAGCATCAGCGGTTTGTCCGGATGCTGGTTGGCAGTTTCGCGCATGCTCTGGAGCAGGGCGGCGCTAATGCGAGGTACGTCGCACGGCAACACCAGCAGATGAGCGTGGCGCGCAGCTTTGAGACCCGCGCGAATCCCGGCCAACGGTCCAGGGAAATCACCTTCGTCGTCATGGACCAACTGATCGGCATACGGCGCGTACATGTCCAGGTTCCTGTTGCACGAGATGATCAAGTCATCGCTCAGGCCACGGGTTTTTCGATGTAGGTGCGCAATCAGCGGCTCGCCATGCCATTTCAGCAAACCTTTGTCCTGACCGCCCATGCGTTGGCCGCGACCACCTGCCAGGAGCAGAATGGAGCAGGGTGGCAATGGTGAATTCGAGGTCATGGCAGGTCTCCATGGGACGCTGAAAAATTGAAGCGCTGTGATATAACACCGAGCTGTTTTTCCTACAACTGGACGAGCCTATGAAAGCCAAGGCTGATGTACCGTTCGCACCGCTTAACATCGCGGTGCTGACGGTCAGCGATACTCGAACTCTGGAAACCGATACGTCAGGCCAGGTATTTGTCGACGGCTTGAGCGCAGCCGGCCACAACTTGGCCGCTCGAGTGTTGCTTAAAGATGATCTCTACAAAATTCGTGCGCAAGTCGCCAATTGGATTGCCGATGAAGTGGTTCAGGTGGTGCTGATCACTGGCGGTACCGGGTTTACGGGGCGCGACAGCACGCCAGAGGCGGTGAGTTGCCTGTTGGATAAGCAAGTGGATGGTTTTGGTGAACTGTTCCGGCAGATTTCCGTTGCCGATATCGGCACCTCGACCGTGCAGTCCCGGGCTCTGGCCGGTTTGGCCAACGGGACGCTGGTCTGCTGCTTGCCAGGTTCTACCAATGCCGTTCGCACCGGCTGGGATGGCATTCTCGCCGAACAGCTGGATTCTCGTCATCGTCCCTGCAATTTCGTGGCCCACTTGAAGCAGGCGGCACCCTGTGAATCCCGCGGGTAAGCCAGGTAAAAGCGGTAGCCTGATGCCTGTCGAGGTGGCGCTGGCGCGTCTGCTGGAAATGGCGGACGCCTCGCCCATCCACGACCGTGAACGTTTGCCGGTGGCACAGGTTCAGGGGCGTGTGCTCGCCGATGACCTGGTCTCGACACTCGATCTGCCGCCTTGGCCGAACAGTGCCATGGACGGTTACGCCTTGCGAGTTGCTGACTGGACGGGAGAACCGTTGGTGGTCAGCCAGAAGGTATATGCCGGTCAGGCGCCTGAACCGTTGAAGCCGGGTACTTGTGCCCGAATCTTCACCGGTGCGCCCGTGCCAGCAGGCGCCGACTGTGTCGAAATGCAGGAGAATGTCGAGGTTCTGGCAGATGAACGGATCCGCTTCATCGAACCGATGAGCCCCGGTCAAAACATCCGGCCACAAGGTCAGGAAACGACGGTCGGCGAACTGATTTTGCCGGCCGGCACGCGACTTGGGGCTATCGAACAGGGGCTGGCGGCATCGCTGGGTTGTGCTGAACTGGACGTGGTTCGCAAGGTTCGTGTTGCGGTTCTCTCCACCGGAGATGAATTGGTTGAACCGGGTCAGACCCTGGGCCCGGGACAGATCTACAACAGCAATCGGGTGTTGCTGTGCAGTTGGTTGCAGCGGCTGGGCTGTGAAGTCATCGATGCCGGCATTCTTCCTGATGATCTGGCGATCACCCGTGCCCGTTTGGGCGAGTTGAACGATGTCGATTTGATCCTCTCTACGGGAGGGGTATCTGTAGGTGAAGCGGATTTCCTGGGCATGGCGCTGCGCGAAGCGGGCGAACTGTCTCTTTGGAAACTCGCCATCAAACCTGGCAAGCCGCTGACATTCGGGCATTTCCGGGGTGTACCTGTGATCGGGTTGCCCGGCAATCCGGCGTCGACACTGGTCACTTTTGCTTTGTTGGCAAAACCCTATCTGATGCGCCGCCAAGGTGTAAAAGAGGTCGAGCCATTGAAGTTTCAGGTGCCCGCAGGGTTCGACTGGCCTAAAGCTGGCAATCGCCGAGAATACTTGCGTGGGCGCCTGGAGAACGGCCGGGCAATCATTTACAAGAATCAGAGCTCTGGCGTACTTCGTAGTGCTGCCTGGGCCGATGGTTTGGTTGAGGTGTTGGAAGGGCGGACGTTGATCTCGGGTGAATATGTCGTGTTCATTCCGCTGAGCGAAATCCTGAACTGACCTCAAAGCACGCTCTTGCCGCAAGCCCGGTGAAACTGCCGGGACTTGCGTGCATGTCCAACGCTTAACGGACCAGAAGTGTCACGACCTGGTCAAAGCGGCTATTGGCGACCCAACCCAACAACCCGAGAACTACTGCTGCGCCGCCAGCCGAGTAGGCAAGCCTGTGCTTGATGGATTTGACGTCACTGCGCACTTCATCCATGTCTCTTCGGATGTATTTCAGATGGGTCTCCAGCTCAATGACGCGAGGTTCCATATCAACTGCTCCAGCGGGTTTTGCGTTTTTGTTGAATTCAGTCTGATGATTGGCGCGGCTTTCCGAGAACGGCATCACCGGGCTCATCGGTAACGTGATGTCATGAGCTTGCATGGAGAAAAACGCTCCTTGCATCAATGCCCTTCGGGTCGCCGAAACTCGAATTGATTGTGTCTTTTAAGGCCCTTGAAGGGTGTCTACTCATTGCTTGCACATCCCTGTGTGATTGCTGTTGATGGCTGATATTCGCCGACACCAAAGTGTACCAATCGTCCAGGTTGGTCAATTGAGCCGATTCCTCACATGTCGTAAGAAAATATCCCGCCCTGTAGGAACACAAACCTGTGCGCGTCGAAAAAACTCAATACGTTGCGACCTTTCCAGGGCTCTGTGAGGTCAACATCTCCAGAATGAATCCCAATCAGGAGTGACAACAATGGGTGAGCGCAAGGCGCTATTGATTCTGCATGGCAAGCAGGCACTCAATGAGGCAGTTCGTGCGGCCGTCGAAGGCAAGCGCGAACAGGGCTGGGATCTGGCCGTCCGATTGACCTGGGAGGCGGGCGACGCACAGCGGATGGTGGAAGAGGCGTTGAGCGCAGGCTATAAGCAACTGATTGCCGGTGGCGGCGATGGCACTTTGCGCGATATCGCCGAGGCCATGTCGATGCACCCGAATCAGGCCAGTCTGGTCTTGATGCCGTTGGGCACCGCCAACGATTTTGCTTGCGCCGCCGGTGTGCCGCTTGTGCCGGTACTGGCACTGGAACTTCTGGATGTTGCGCCGCACGCTATCGATTTGGGGGAGGTGGGGGGGCAAATCTTTCTGAATATGGCCACCGGCGGTTTCGGCAGTCAGGTCACGGCCAATACATCGGAAGAGTTGAAAAAAGTTCTCGGCGGCGCAGCCTACCTGTTTACCGGTCTCTCACGCTTCAGTGAGTTGCATGCCGCTTATGGCGATTTGCAGGGGCCAGGTTTTCATTGGAGCGGCGAACTGTTGGCACTCGGCATCGGCAATGGTCGGCAAGCGGGGGGTGGGCATGTGCTATGCCCGGAAGCGCTGGCGGACGATGGTTTGCTGGACATCAGCATTTTGCCGGCGCCACAGGAAGTGATCGGGACCTTGAAAAACCTGCTGGCCGATGGTTTTGGCATCGACAACATGTTTGTGCGCGCTCGATTGCCCTGGGTCGAGATCAAGGTTTCGGAAGGACTGCACATCAACCTTGATGGCGAGCCTCTGGAAGGCGACAGCTTGCGTTTTTCTGCGCGTCCAGCGGCATTGCGCGTGCATTTGCCGGAGAATTCACCGCTATTGCGAGCATCGCGGTAGCTAATCGTCCAGGCTGATGATTTGCTCGCGTACCGCGAACAGGACCAGGCCAGCCACGTCGTAGATCTGCAGGCGTTTCATGATCTGCGAGCGGTGGGTTTCAACGGTCTTGATACTAAGGCCCAAGCCGTTGGCGATTTCCCGGGTGGATTTTCCGCGAACAATCAGTCGCAGGATTTCCAGTTGCCGTGCCGTCAGGTTGTGTGAGTCGGGTACTTCCGGTTGCTGCTTCTGGTTGCGGATCAGCGCCTGGTTGATAACTGTGTGGGCGATGGCAGGGCTCAGGTAGCGTTCGTTGTTGCGCAAGGCATCCAGGGCGTGTTCCAGCTCGGTGGCTGTCGTGTCTTTGAGCAAATAGCCATGAGCGCCGGACTCCAGGGCTTGCATGATCAGTGCAGGATCAGTGTGCATCGACAGAATCAGTACTTTGCTTTGAGGGCGCACTTGTTTGAGTCGCTGCAAGGCTTCAAGGCCGCTGGTCTCCTTCATGGAAATATCCAGCAGAACAATGTCAGGGGACAGTTTCTCGACCATTTCGAGCAACTGTGCGCCGTCGTTGGCCTCGCCAATAACTGCATAGCCGGGAATATCCAGCACCAGAGCGCGCACGCCTGCCCTGATAAGCGAGTGGTCATCCACCAGAAGTAAGTTACAAGTCAATGCATAACCTTATTCGTACTGGCCCGTTCGAGCGCGCGGGGCGCCCAGGGGAAGAGTGCTTCGATTTGAGTACCTTTACCCGGCTCGCTGGTCACGGCCAACGTTCCGCCCAACTGATCGATCCGCTCCCGCATCCCGGCCATCCCACGCTGGCCCTCTCGACCAGGATCCGCCGCCGGTGCGAAACCCTGGCCGTCGTCGCTGATCAATAATGACAGGCCTTGGGGCATACGTTGCAGGCGAACCAGCAGATTTTTTGCTTCAGCGTGACGCTGGATATTGGTCACTGCTTCCTGGGTAATTCGAAACGCTGCCACCGCCATTTCCTCTGGTATGCCGGTCAAGCGTTGATGGCATTCCAGGCTCCAGTGCATTGATGTATTGGCCAGGGTCTTGAGCAGGTGCGCACGAAGGCTGGCTTCCAGCCCGAGACTCGTCAACTGCCTGGGATTGAGAATGGCCGAGACGTCACGAACCTTGGTCAGGGTTTCTTCCAGTGTGTCGCAAAGCACTGAACACTGGCCCTGCATGTCTTCTGGCATCCGGCGCTTGAGCCATTCACTTTGAAGTTTTGCAGCGGTCAGCAATTGGCCAATATCGTCGTGCAATTCTCTGCTCAGCCGATGGCGTTCGTTTTCCTGTACTTCCAACAGGCGGTCCGCCAGCTCTTGCGGCTGAAATTTTATTGATGTGCTCGAGAGGCGATGCTGCACCCAGACGCTGGTCAATGCCGCGATATTGAGCAGCAGCAAGCTCAATGGAAGGGGGGCGGACAAACCGAAGACCAGCAGGGTGCCAAGGGTCGAGCAAACGCACAGCAACAGCGTGAACCGTCGCGCGTTATTTTGGGAAGGTGGCCATTGGGTGAGTGACTTGAGGCTGGCGTACATAGCGGATGGAGCCAATGAATGTTCGCTGCGGGCAGACCGGCCATAGTGGCTGACGGGTCTCTGTCTGAAAAACTGTAGTGGTCGTCTTGAACAGGGCGCGGTCCAGTGGTGGAACTTCAACCTTTATCGGCCTGCTCTCATCTGGCGTCACTTTGCCATTAATTGGCGTCAACTAATGGTCGGCATAATACCACCTAAGATACCGTTGGTCGCGTTTGGTATATATGTCCACAGAGTCAGGAAACAAGAAGGCTGGACGATAGTTCCACAATAGAAAAAGTTTTACGGAGGGGGGCGATTAATGACTGTCGTTTGCAGGTACGAAGTATTCAATTGCGACATGAGCGCTCATATAGGGAGCTGCATCAGGGCAATAAGAATGCGCACTGCAAAGTTGTCTGACTAATTTAAGCCTGTCGTTCCGAATAGGTAACGAGCGTAAAGGGTTTGGAATTAACCGGTAACTGAAAATGACTTTGTCCGATCTGGACCGCAAAGGCTTCGATCAGGGACGTCTGTTCACTGTCATCAAGGCTGAGTTGGCCGGTGGTCTGGTCAATGAGTTCGAGCTGCCAGGCCATCAGCGTGAAGCAGTCCTTCAGTGCACCCAGTGCCTGCTCGTGCAGGTCAATGTGGTTGTGGCTCAGGTTGAGCAAACCGTGGATATGCAGGGAAAACTCCGACACGGCTTGCAGTGCGAGGGCGTCGGCCCGGCTCGCCAGTTTGAGCAGGCTGCTGAGCATGCAATCGATTGCGTCCTGGTCATTACTGATCAGTTGCAAGTGGTTCAGGCACTCCTCCGATTTGGCCAGGAGGGTTTCCGCCTCAACAAGAAACTCGGGTAGACGCTGAGCCCACTGCTTCGATTTGTTCGGCATGCTTATCTCCACAACGTCATGTCAAATGAGGGGATGTCGCGTATGTCGACGAGGACGTCTTGCGTCCCGGCGCTGCCATGCCGGCATGAGATCGCGCTCCGGCAGGCCTGGGCTAAGGCTGGGGAACTCGAGCGGGTGGGTGGCCACTTACCTGCGATCGCACACAAAAGCCTGACTCCGTTCATGCAATGAGAATGGCGTCACATTAATGGCTATTGGATATTGCGAATATCAGGTTGGGCCTGATTGTTACTAGGGGAATCCCTTACGTGAGGGAACCTAACGTGCAAACCGTGGTCGCGCCGCAGGGAGTAAAGCTGATTGAGTGCGGATGCAGTAAAGCATGATGTTAATGTGACATCAATGCTCGATCGTGGCATTTTGTCTCAAGGTCAAGATCTGGCAATAACAGCCGATAAACCCTTTTAGTGAATTAATCAGAACAAGCCCAGGAGTCATTAATGGCCGGCATTCTCGACACGGTAGACCAACGCACGCAACTGGTGGGTGAGAATCGCCTGGAAATTCTCATGTTTCGCCTGGCCGGCCGGCAATTATTTGCGATCAACGTTTTTAAAGTGCAGGAGGTGCTGCAACTGCCGAAACTGACCCTGATGCCGCAACGCCATCCTTTTGTTTGTGGCGTGGTCAACCTGCGTGGCCAGACTTTGCCGGTGATTGATCTGTCCCAGGCCATCGGCATGCGTCCGCTGGTGCCGAGCCCGACCAGCACGATCATCGTCACTGAATACAACCGGTCGGTGCAGGCGTTTCTGGTCGGGGGCGTGGACCGCATCGTCAACATGAACTGGGAAGCCATCCTGCCGCCGCCGACCAGTGCCGGTCGCCAGCATTATTTGACGGCGATCAGCAAGGTTGACGACCAGTTGGTCGAAATCATCGACGTCGAAAAAGTCCTGGCCGAAATCGTGCCGTACAACGCCAAAGTCTCTCGCGAAAAACTCGAAGACCCGGTGCTGGAACGCGCCCGTGGCCGGGAAGTGCTGCTGGTCGACGACTCCAACGTCGCCCTGTCGCAATTGCGCGACACCCTGGGTCAGTTGGGCGTGAAGATGCACATTGCCAGCGACGGTCTGAAGGCACTGAACATGCTCAAGGCCTGGGCTGATACGGGCGTATCGATGACCGACAAATTGCTGATGGTGTTCACCGACGCAGAGATGCCGGAAATGGACGGCTATCGCCTGACCACAGAAATTCGCAATGACCCACGTCTACGCGGCCTTTATGTCGTCCTGCACACCTCGCTGTCGGGCAGCTTCAACGACTCGATGGTCAAGAAAGTCGGTTGTGACAACTTCCTCTCCAAATTTCAGCCGGACAAACTCGTCGACGTGGTGCGCCAGCGCCTGATGCTCGACGAAGTGCCAGCCTGATTCCGGAGCGACAGGCTGGCGGTTACGTCAGCCTTTGATTCGGCGATCAAGCTCGTATAGGGTGGGTTTTTTTGCCCACCAAGGAGCTGGCCATGCTGCGTCTGAGCGCGCTTTATCGTTATCCGTTGAAATCCGGCAAGGGCGAACCCTTGCAGCGCGTCGGCCTCGACAAGCTGGGTTTGGACGGTGATCGACGCTGGATGCTGGTCGATGAGGCCAGCGGGCGCTTCCTGACCCAGCGCGCGGTAGCGTCAATGAGCCAGTTGTCGGCGTTGTGGAATGCCGATGGCGGGCTGACCCTCAATGCACCGGGCCACACGTCAATCGATATCGCCTTGCCCGGTAACGACGCGCCACTGCGTGGTGTGACTATCTGGCGTGACACCTTGCGTGTGCCGGATGCCGGTGACGCAGCAGGTGCCTGGGTCAGCGAGTTCATTGGTAAACCGACGCGGCTGGTGCAAGTTCCTCTGGATCGTGCACGCACCACGGAGGCCGGTTACGGCAACGACGATGACCAGGTTGCGTTCGCCGACGGCTACCCGTTATTGCTGATCGGGCAGGCGTCCCTGGAAGACTTGTCGCAAAAGGTCGGGCGTCCACTTGAGATGCTGCGCTTTCGACCGAACCTGGTCATCGAGGGCAGCGAAGCCTTTGCCGAAGATGGCTGGAAGCGTATCCGCATCGGCGATGTCGAGTTCCGGGTGGTCAAGTCCTGTTCACGCTGCATTCTGACCACCATCGACCCGCAAACCGGCGAGCGAAGCGAAGACCGGGAACCACTGGCCACGCTGCAGAAATACCGCGCTGAAGCCGATGGCGCAATGTTTGGGCAGAATCTGGTCAACGACAGCAGCGGTCGTCTCGAAGTCGGAATGCCGGTGACGATTCTCGAATAAAAGCCCCCTGAACGAAAAATGCCCGTGTCCAAGGACACGGGCATTTTTTGTGTTGAGAACCCGGGGGGGGTTAGCCGCGGTATTCACACAGGTAAGCGGTGTCGACGGCCACTTTCAACTGGAACTTGCTGTTGGCAGGCACATTGAACTGGCTGCCGGCCGCGAAGGTTTCCCAGTCGCTGCTGTCAGGCAGTTTGACAGTCAGGGCACCACTGACCACGTGCATGATTTCACGCTGGCTGGTGCCGAACTCGTACTCGCCCGGAGCCATGACGCCGATGGTCGCAGGACCTTCAGCGGTGCCAAAGGCGATCGACTTGACGGTGCCGTCGAAGTACTCGTTGACTTTAAACATGGGCGATTCCTCGAAAAGGGCTAAAAGGGCCGGCCAGTATGCACAAGGCCTCGAACGCCGTCACCTCTCTAGGTGGGGAAAACCAGCGGCAGCAAGCGTGCTGTATTGCGCGCATCTTCCAGTGCCCGATGTTGCTGCCCGGTGAACTGCAGGCCCGCCAGTTGCAAGGCGCCATTGAGACTCAGCGGACGCTCCAGTCGTCTGACCTTGGCAAAGCGCTGCTTGAGGTTCATGTGCGGTACCCGGCTCAGGGCGCTGTCAAGTTGCAGGCGCTCCCACTCCTGAACCAATTGTTTGCGATCGTAATCGCCCCAACTCGCCCAGCCTTCCAGACGAGAATGATGCGGGTCCAGCCAGCGCTCGAATGACGGCCAAACCTCGGTCAGCGGTTGTGCGGTATCAATATTGCCTTGGGTGATGTGAGTCAGCTCCCGGCAAAACGGAGTCAGCAATGGCCGACGCAGCGGTTGCACGAAACGCTGGAAGTGATCCAGCTCGCGACCTTTGCGGTCCACCAGGGTGGCACCGATTTCGATGATTTCCATTTCCGTTACTGGCCAGCCACCTTCATCGGTGGTGGCTTCCAGATCTATCACCAGCCAGTGAGGCATCGCAGGGTTCCTGGTATCCGCGTCCTGATAGGGCTTGAGCGTAGCCAAACCCGGCGGATCCGCCTAGCGTCTTATTCGACCTCCAACAAAATCTGACGATTTTTGACCTGATCGCCGACCTGCACCTGCAAGCGTTTCAGCACGCCGTCGATGCCTGACTTGAGCGGATGCTCCATTTTCATGGCTTCGAGCACCACCAATAGCTGGCCTTTGCTGACCTGGCTGCCCTCACTGACCAGAACGTCGACGATGGCACCGTCCATAGGTGCCTTGAGCGTGCCGTTACTGACGCTGGCCTGAGCGCTGACCAGTGCCTGGGTCCGATCCACCAGTTGCAGGCTGCCGGGGCGGGTGAACAACCACAGTTGCCCGGCTTGGAGACGATAGGCATGACGCTGGCGGATGCCGTTGATGTCCAGCGTTGCCCAGCGCCCGTCGCTCTGGATGATCTTCAATTCCAGCGCTTGCCCGGCGACACGAATGCGCATGGGTGCGTCAGGTGTGGCGTTCAGTTCCACCGGCCAATCCTGTTCATTCAGGCCGATGCGGTAGTGCAAGGGCACACTGGCATTGTTGCGCCAGCCAGTCAGTGGTGCCGGGTGAGCCTGTGCCGAGGCGTGATAGAACAGTGCGGCAGCGATGGCCAGTTCTGAGGCGTTCGGGACATAGGCCTGCAAGCACGGATGGTCAACGAAGCGGGTCGGTATAAAACCGGTGCTGAATTCACCGCTGATGAAGTGCGGGTGGTCGAGCAGGCTGGCGAGCAAACGCTGGTTGCTCTGCACGCCCAGCAACACGCTGTCCTGCACGGCCCGCAGCAACTTGCGCCGCGCCTCTTCGCGAGTCGCGCCGTGGGCGATGATCTTGCCGAGCATCGGGTCATAAAACGGGCTGATGCTCTGGCCTTCTATCAGGCCATGATCGATCCGTACACTGCCCGGCAATGCGGGTTCCCAAGCCATGACCTGACCGGTTTGCGGCAGAAAACCGTGGGTCGGGTCTTCGGCATACAGGCGCACTTCCATGGCATGCCCGTTGAGCTGTACCTGTTCCTGTCGTAACGGCAGTGGTTGTCCTTCGGCGACGAGTAACTGCCAGGCCACCAGGTCCAGCCCGGTGATCAATTCAGTGACCGGGTGTTCCACTTGCAACCGGGTGTTCATTTCCAGAAAGTAGAATTGCCCGCGCGCATCCAGCAGAAACTCCACGGTGCCTGCGCCGACGTAATTCACCGCCCTGCCAGCCTTGAGCGCGGCCTCGCCCATGGCCTGGCGCAACTCGCTGGTCATCACCGGGCAGGGCGCTTCTTCGATGACTTTTTGATGGCGGCGCTGGATCGAACAGTCGCGTTCTCCGAGGTAGATGAGGTTACCGTGTTGATCGCCGAACAGCTGAATCTCGACGTGGCGCGGGTCGATCAACGCTTGTTCGAGGATCAGTTCGTCGCTGCCAAAACCATGCTGCGCTTCGGAGCGTGCGGTGCGCAGTTGTTCCAACAACTCGCTGGCATCCGGCACCAGGCGCATGCCACGTCCGCCCCCGCCCGCACTGGCCTTGATCATCAACGGATAACCAATGCGCTCGGCTTCGCGGCTCAGGGTGGTGTCGTCCTGTTCGGCACCTTGATAGCCTCTGACACACGGCACGCCGGCCTCGATCATGGCGATTTTCGACAGACGTTTACTGCCCATCAGCTTGATGGCTTCGGGGCTGGGGCCGATGAAGGTGATGCCGGCGTCGCGGCAGGCAAGGGCGAAGCCGGCGTTTTCCGAGAGAAAACCGTAGCCGGGGTGGATCGCATCGGCCCCCGTGCGCCGGGCGGCGTCGATGATGGCCGGGACGTTCAGATAAGACTGCTGCACCGGGGCAGGGCCGATGTTGATGGCTTCGTCGGCCATGTGCACATGCAGGGCATCGGCGTCGGCATCGCTGAACACTGCAACCGTGCGATAGCCCAGCGCTTGCGCAGTACGCTGGATACGGCAGGCGATTTCACCGCGGTTGGCAATCAGGATTTTTCTGAGTCCGGGCATATTCTGTTCCCTTGGTTTGCGGTGAATGTGATGACCCCATCGCGGGCAAGCCCGCTCCCACATTGGATCTCTTTATGCTGAAGATCTCTTGTGGGAGCGGGCTTGCCCGCGATGCTTTCAGGAGGCCCATCCCGGTTTACGCTTTTGTACGAAAGCCATCGTCCCCTCGACACCTTCCGCCCCGGTCACTGCCTCGCTAAACCATTGCGCCGCTTCATCCAGCAACGCATCCGACGGTTGCCCGGCACTCGCCAGCAGCAGTTTTTTAGTCGTCGCATTAGCACCCGGCGCGCAGCACAGCACATGGGCGAGGATTTCATCGAGGCGCTCGGCCAGTGCTTGCGCGTCATGTTCGACAAAATGCACCAGGCCCATGCGCCGCGCCTGCGTACCGTCGAAACGCGCGGCAGTCAGCGCCAGTCGCCGGGCCTGGGTCAGGCCGATGCGCTGGACCACGAAGGGGGCTATTTGCGCGGGCAGCAAACCGAGGCTGGTTTCCGGCAAACCGAATTGCGCCAAGTGATCGGCCAGGGCGACATCGCTGACGCATGCCAGCCCCAGGCCGCCCCCTAACACCGCGCCTTGCAGCACCGTGATCACCACTTGTGGCGCGTGTTGTACTTCTTGTAGCAGGGCGCCGAACGCCCGATTCAACTCGCGGTAGGCGCTCGGGCCTTGAGCGCGAGCGTTGGCCATGTCCTTGATGTCGCCACCGGCACAGAAATGCCCGCCGGCGCCGCCAATCACCAAGGCCCGAACCGCGCGATCATCGCGCACCGCCCCGAGTACCGAGCGCAGTTCGGCGACCATCTGCAAACTCATGGCATTGCGACTTTCCGGGCGATTGAGGGTGATGTGCAGCACGCCGTTATGCGGCTCCAACAGCAACGTCTGGCAATCGGGCAGGGGGCTCATTTCTTTTTCCCCGGCAGAATGCCCATGAGTTTGCAGATGATCCCCAACATGATTTCGTCGGCGCCGCCGCCAATCGACACCAGTCGCACGTCACGGTAAGCACGGGCGACCGGGTTGTCCCACATGAAACCCATGCCACCCCAATATTGCAGGCAGCTGTCGCTGACTTCGCGGCCCAGACGCCCGGCCTTGAGTTTGGCCATGGAGGCAAGGCGAGTGACGTCCTGGCCTTTGACGTATTGCTCGGTGGCCTGATAGACCAGCGCCCGCAGGCATTCGATTTCGGTTTGCAGCTCTGCCAGGCGGAAGTGAATGACCTGATTGTCGATCAGTGCACTGCCAAAGGTTTTGCGTTCCTTGCAGTACTCGATGGTGCTGTCGACGCAATACTCCAGGCCCTTGATCATGTTTGCCGCGCCGAACAGGCGTTCTTCCTGGAACTGCAGCATTTGCATCATGAACCCGGCCCCTTCATGGCCGACGCGGTTACGCTGAGGCACCCGCACGTTGTCGAAAAACACTTGGGCGGTTTCCGAACTGCGCATGCCGAGTTTGTCCAGGTGCGAACTGAGGCTGATGCCTGGCGTGTTCATCGGCACCATGATCAGCGATTTGTTGATGTGCGGCTTGTCGTCCGAAGTGTTGGCCAGCAGGCAGATGAAATCGGCGCTTGGCGAGTTGGTGATCCACATCTTGCTGCCGTTGATCACGTAGTCGTCGCCGTCCTTGCGGGCGGTGGTTTTCAGCCCGGCGACGTCGGAACCGGCACCGACTTCCGAGACGCCGATGCAGCCGACCTGTTCACCGGTAATGGCCGGGCGCAGAAACTCGTCGCGCAATTCATCGGAACCGAACCGCGCCAGCGCCGGGGTGCACATGTCGGTCTGCACGCCGATGGACATCGGAATGCCGCCGCAATGGATAGTGCCGAACTCTTCGGCGGCGACAATGGAGTAGCTGTAGTCCAGCCCCATGCCGCCGAATTTTTCCGGTTTTGATATGCCCAGCAGGCCGAGATCGCCGGCCTTGCGGAAGATCTCGTGGATCGGAAAACGACCGGCCTTTTCCCATTCTTCGACGTGAGGGTTGATCTCGTGATCGACGAATTGGCGGACGGTGCGGCGCAGTGCTTCGTGTTCCTGGGTGAAGATCATTTTTGTTGTTCTCCTGATCGTTCCCACGCTCCGCGTGGTAATGCCTCTATGGACGCTCTGCGTCCGCTTTGGGACGCAGAGCGTCCCGGGCTGCGTTCCCACGCAGAGCGTGGGAACGATCCATCAAAAACGCGCGACGCCAAAACTGTTGGCTTGCAATGGCCGCACTTCGGCCTCGTGGCAGATATCCAGCAAGTAACCCAGCAACGTCCGGGTGTCCCGCGGATCGATCAGCCCGTCATCCCACAGATTGGCGCTGCCATAGAGAGCGGTGGACTGGCTGTCGAGTTTTTGCGCGGTGACCTGTTCCAGCATGTCGAGCATTTTCGGGTCGGGCACCAAGCCGTCCTTGAGCTGCTTGGCCTCGGTGACGATTCGCAGCACCTTGCCGGCCTGGGTGCCGCCCATTACGGCGGTGCGACTGTTGGGCCAGGCGAAGATGAAACGCGGGTCGAGGCCGCGACCACACATCGCGTAGTTGCCGGCGCCATACGAGCCACCGACGACAATCGTCAGTTTCGGCACCCGAGCGTTCGCCACGGCTTGAATCATCTTGGCGCCGTGCTTGATCACGCCTTGTTGTTCCGATTCGGTGCCGACCATGAACCCGGTGGTGTTGTGGAAAAACAGCAGCGGCGTCTGGCTTTGGTCGCAGAGCTGGATGAACTGCGCAGCCTTGCTGGCGCCCTTGGGTGTGATCGGGCCGTTGTTGCCGATAAAACCGCAGGCTCGCCCCTGAATTTTCAGTTGGCCACAAACGGTCTGTTGATCGAACTCACCCTTGAACTCAAGGAAATTCGAACCGTCGGCGATACGGGCAACGATGTCGCGCACGTCATAGGGTTTTTTCGGGTCGTCAGGGATCAGGCCCAACAGCTCATCGATGGGGTAGAGCGGTTCTTCATATTGACGTTCGGGTAACCAGGGCAACTGTTCGTTCCACGGCAGCAGGCTGACGATTTCGCGCACGTGTCGCACACCGTCGGCATCGTTCTCGGCCAGGTATTCGGCGGTGCCGGCGGTTTGCGCATGCATCTCGGCGCCGCCCAGTTCTTCATCGGTGGCGACTTCGCCGGTCGCCGCTTTGAGCAGGGGCGGGCCGGCGAGAAACAACTTGGCCTTGCCGCGTACGACCACCACGTAGTCCGATAAGCCCGGCTGATAAGCACCCCCCGCAGTGGCCGAGCCGTGCACCACCGTGATCTGGGGCAAACCCATGGCCGACATCCGCGCCTGGTTGGCGAAGCTGCGCGCGCCTTCGACGAAAATGTCCGCGGCGTAGTTCAGGTTGGCGCCACCGCTTTCGGCGAGGGTGATCACCGGCAGTTTGTTCTCCATGGCGATCTGTTGCAGGCGCAGGGACTTTTTCAATCCGCTGGGGGAAATGGTGCCGCCCTTGATCGCGCTGTTGTTCGCCACCACCAGCACCCGTACGCCGGACACGTAACCGATCCCGGCAATCAAGCCACCGCCGGCAGCACTGCCATCCTTATCATCGTGCAGCTTGTAGCCGGCCAGGCTCGCCAGTTCGAGGAACGGAGCACCGGGGTCGAGCAGCAGGTTGAGACGTTCGCGCGGTAGCAGTTGCCCGCGTTTGTCGAATTTTGGTTTGGCTTCGGCGGCCTTGTTCAACAGGTTCTGTTCGAGCTGGCGGACGTGTTCGATCACGGCCAGCATCGCGTCACGGTTCTGGGCGAACTGGGCGCTGAACGGGTCCACATGCGATTGAATCACCGGCATGGCTTATTCCTTGTCCTTGAGCACTTCTGGTAAGTACGCGCGGTGAAAACCGTTGTACGACTCACTGTTGGTAGCCTTGTGGATCGGCCAGGCGCGACCGCCCAGGCTCGCGGCACCGTCGATGCGCAAGGTGCTGCCGCTGACAAATGCCGCGGCCGGGCTGAGCAGGAACACAATCGCCGCGCTCACTTCCGATTCCGTCCCGATGCGTTTCAGCGGCACGTGTTCGCGCAAGGTCGGAATCACCGCTTTGAAAGCGCCTTCGTAAGTGTCCATACCGCTGGACGCGACCCACCCCGGCGCCACCGCGTTGACCCGCACCCCGGCGTAACCCCATTCGAATGCAGCGGTCTTGGTCAGGTTGTCCATGCCCGAACGCGCAGCACCGGAATGCCCCATACCAGGCATGCCGCCCCACATGTCGGCGAGCATGTTGACGATGGCGCCGCCATGCTTGCTCATGGATTGATTGAACACTTCCCGGGCCATCAGGAAACCGCCCACCAGATTGGTGCGCACCACGGTCTCGAAACCTTTCTGATTGATCGAGGCCAGGGGTGACGGGTATTGCCCGCCGGCATTGTTGACCAGCCCGTGGATCGGCCCGTGTTTGCGAATCAGCTCGCTGACCAGGTGCTTGACCGCTTCTTCCTCACGAATATCGCAGGTGGCCCAATCCGCCTTGCCACCGTCTTCGGCAATCTCGGCGGCGACGCTTTTCAGCTTGTCGGCCTTGCGCCCGACCAGCAGCACGTGCGCGCCGAGGGCCGCCAGTTCATGCGCGGTACACCGGCCGATGCCGCTGCCGCCGCCGGTGACAATGATGGTTTGGCCCGCAAACAAATCGGCTTTGAAAATCGAATCGTAAGCCATGGCGACAGTCCTCTAGTTGACCTGGTCGGCGATGCGCTGAGGCACCGGAATCTGGATCTCCAGCAGCTGCTGGGCGAAGGCTTTGCCTTGCGGATCGATCCGCAGGCTGGCCACGCCACCGCCGCCGAGGGCGTTTTCCAGTAGAAAATTCAGGCTGTGGGTGCCGGGCAAATACCAACGTTCCACGCGCCCGTGAAGAGGATCGAGGACGTGGCTCATCCAGTCGACCATCACCTCGGGTGTCAGCGCTTCGGCGATCCACGGCAGGTACTCGGGGTCGCGGGCCATGACGCCGATGTTGCTGTGATTGCCCTTGTCGCCAGAGCGGGCCACGGCGAGTTTGACCAGGGGCACGCTGGCATCGGCGCGGTCTGTGGGTGTGGGCGGTTCGAAGGCGACGGGCAGGTCTGCGGTGTCGAGCACATCGAGCGCGGGCAGGGCGCAGGCATAGCGCTGGCCGTTGAGGTTAATGTCCAGCGTGCAGACGGTTTTGTCGATAAGGAAGGAGAACAGGCGGATCAGCGGATACACCGTTGGCCGTCCACCGACGATTCCGGTCAGCCCCGGCGCCATGCCCGTTGCGGCTTGGGCGATTTCCCGGGAGAACATGATCAATGCTTGTTTGTTCGGGTGGCGCACGGCGAGTTTGATCACCACTTCGCGGCTGTCCCGGCGCTGGCCGTGGGGGCCGTAAGTGGCTTCGCTGCCGAGCAGTTCAATGTTCACTTCGCTGTAGGGCGCCCACCCACGCTGGCTGAACATTTGCGAGGTCTTGTTGATGATCGCTTCGCTGACCCGATGTGCCTTGGCGACTGCATCGATGCCCGCGATCAGGCAACTGGCGGTGCAGCGGAAGCCGTCCGGATACGTCGCGCTGACTTTGTACTGACCGGTCGGCGGCAGGCCTTTGGCACCGTGCACATGAACCGCGTTTTTACCGTGTTGCCGGAGTTTGACCTGGGTGAAATCGCACACGACATCGGGCAACAGGTACGCCCGTGGGTCGCCGATTTCATAGAGCATTTGCTCGCCAACGGTCAGGGGCGTGACCAGGCCACCAGAGCCTTCGGGCTTGCTGACGATGAACTGGCTGTCGGCACCTACCTCGACGATGGGGAAGCCGATGTGTTCGTAATCGGGTACGTCGCGCCAGTCGGTGAAATTGCCGCCGGTGCATTGGGCGCCGCATTCGATGATGTGGCCGGCCAGCGCGGCTTGCGCCAGCTTGTCGTAGTCATGCCAGGACCAACCGAACTCATGCACCAGCGCAGCGCTGACCACGGCACTGTCGACCACGCGACCGGTGATGACGATGTCCGCGCCCAGGCGCAAGGCTTCGACGATGCCCGGCGCGCCCAGGTAGGCGTTGGTCGAGACGCACATGGGCGGCAACGGTGCGCCGCTGAACATTTCATGAATGCCGCTGTTGCTCAGTTGTTTGAATTGCGGTTGCAGGTCATCACCCAGTAGCACTGCGATTTTCAGGGCG
Organism: Pseudomonas sp. C9; assembly: GCF_002000165.1. Taxonomy (NCBI): domain Bacteria; kingdom Pseudomonadati; phylum Pseudomonadota; class Gammaproteobacteria; order Pseudomonadales; family Pseudomonadaceae; genus Pseudomonas; species Pseudomonas sp. C9. The sequence goes on from NZ_MPAK01000001.1 coordinate 4,521,275, forward strand.
ACGCCGGCCTTGTCGCACGCCGCCTGAAGCGCGGCAGCACACGCTTGCGGATTGACACCGCCGGCATTGCTGATGACGCGAATGTTCTGTTCGGCGAGGCGGGTGAGCAGTGGGCTGAGCACTTCGATGAAGTCGCCCGCATAGCCGGCTTGCGGATCTTTCATCCGCGCACCGGCCATGATCGACATAGTGATTTCAGCCAGGTAGTCGAAAACCAGATAGTCCAGGCGTCCACCTTCCACCAACTGCGCGGCGGCGGTCGAGGTGTCACCCCAGAAGGCGCTGGCGCAGCCGATGCGAATCGTTTTAGGCACAGTCAACTCCATAGCCACCTCCCACTGAAGTGGATCGAGACTACCAAGCAAGCGCTTGGTTTGTAAACGTCTGAAATATCTTCTGCCCGAGCGCTTGCTTGGTTGCCGCGGCCAGCTTAAATTGCCCGCGCAACCCCGCAGTTTTAGCGGCGAGCGGTGTATTTGATTGATCGACTGTAGGAGAGAACGGGTGGACGAGCAAAAAGCCCTGAGGGTCATGCGCGAATTGGTCGGCAACGGCCAATTGACCGACCCGGACAGCGCCCGCGGCAAACTGCTGCAAGTGGCGGCTCACCTGTTCCGCAACAAAGGTTATGAACGCACCACGGTGCGCGACTTGGCGGGGGCCGTGGGCATACAGTCAGGCAGCATTTTTCATCATTTCAAAAGCAAGGATGAAATCCTGCGGGCCGTGATGGAAGAAACCATCCGCTACAACACGGCATTGATGCATGCAGCCCTGGCCGACGCCGGTAATGTGCGCGAGCGCGTGCTGGCGCTGATCCGCTGCGAATTGCAGTCGATCATGGGGGGCAGCGGCGAGGCCATGGCGGTGCTGGTGTATGAATGGCGCTCGTTATCCGAAGAAGGGCAGGCGCAGGTGTTGGCGCTGCGTGACATTTATGAAGAGCTCTGGCTGCAAGTGCTGGGTGAAGCCAAAGAGGCGGGTTTTATTCGCGGCGATGTGTTCATCACGCGTCGTTTCCTGACGGGCGCGCTGTCCTGGACCACGACCTGGTTTCGCGCTGGCGGCAGCATGAGCCTCGATCAATTGGCCGATGAGGCACTGATTCTCGTACTCGAAGAAAAGCAGTAAGGTTGTGCCGGACCAGGGAAACTGGCTAAGTGGCTGAAACCGCCTAGCTTGAATGCATTGATGCGTATTTTTGGGGAGTGGTTGTTTTGATGTCTTCGCCAATCAGGACGGCTTCGCGGCTTTTGCTGGCGTCGCTTGCGGCGCTCTGGGTTTTGCCGTCCCAGGCTGCGCAACTGGTGCGGGTGGGCGCCGCCCATTTTCCGCCTTACACGATCCGTCCGGAATCCGGTGCCGACACCGGCCTGCTGCCACAATTGGTCGAGGCGTTGAATCGAGAACAAAGTGACTATCATTTTGTCCTGGTACCCACCTCCATTCCCCGGCGCTTCGGTGATTTCAAGCAGGGCCGGGTCGACATGGCTATTTTCGAGAACCCGCAATGGGGGTGGCAGGACATTCCCCACACCAACGTTGACATGGGCCTTGAAGACGCCGAGATTTTTGTCGCGCAACGCCTGCCGGATCGACAGCAGAGTTATTTTACCGACCTCACCGGCAAGCGCCTGGCCCTGTTCAGCGGCTATCACTACGAATTCGCCAACTTCAACGCCGAGCCTAAATTCCTCGCGCAGAACTACAACGCTACGCTGACCTATTCCCACGACAGCAATTTGCTGATGGTGCTGCGCGGTCGAGCGGACATCGCCTTGGTGACGCGCTCTTATCTGAGCGATTACCTGCTGCGCAACGATAAAGTTGCCGATCAGTTGCTGGTGTCCCAGCGCATCGATCAGGTCTATCACCACTACGCCATCCTGCGCCCGACCGCACCCATCAGTGGCGAGGCATTCGGCAAGTTGTTGCAAGGCCTGCGGGACAATGGCGAGATGCTGAAGATTTTCGACCCGTACAAGATCGCGGTGGTGCCGGTGCCGCGAACCTGATGACGCGCGCCACGGGTGGCTGAAATTCAGATGTTAGCGACGGATAAATGTATCCGCCTGACGCCCCGACACTTTGCGGCAGTGCACCAGCGCATCGCGGATCATGAAGTTCACCAGGGTCGGCGAAACGCCGAGTTCCTTGGCAATATCCTTTTGCGGTACTCCGTGCAGCCGGTACATCTCGAAAGCGTAGCGGGTACGGCTCGGCAGTTCCGTCAGCGCGTCGGCAATGTGCTCAAGGGTCGAGAAATTGATGTGCGAGGTTTCGGGTGACGCACCTTGAATCATCACGTTCAAACCTTCCTCTTCAGGGCCGGAATACTTCTGCTCCAACGCCTGTTTGCGGTAGTGGTCGATCGCCAGGTTGCGCACGATCTGGAACAGATAGCTGAGTTGGGCCTTGAATGAAGTCGTGATCGGCGGCGCTGATTGCAACCGGAAAAACGCATCCTGCACGACGTCTTCAGCACGTGACCTGCAACCGGTGATGCGAGCGGCAATCTTGACCAGTATCAGTCGATTCTCGACGAAGGCCTGAAGTAGCGGTGAGTCGCACCTGCTTGTGAATACTTGTTCCGTCATGGAAATCACCTTGCTGCCAATAGGTTGGTGGGACGGCACGCAGACTTGAGCCGTCCGACACATTGAGCAATAAGCTAGGCTTGATGATAATGATTGTCAATTGGGAAGAAGAATTGATACTGAGACTGGGTGCGACGTGCGAACACCGGCATGCGGTGTCCTCGTTTGCAGCCACTGGCCTGTCAGCGCCTATTTCGGCGCGATGCAGTACGTGCCGCAAAACGTGCCATGCCGTCGGACTGGCGCACCAGTGGGTTCACTTCGGCCCGAGGATTTTCGCCAGTTTTTCCGGCGAAGGCGCACCTTGCTGTTGTTGCAGTTCACCCTTGTCGTCCATATAGAAAATCGCTGGCGTGGCCTGCAACTCCAGGTCTTCCATCAACTGCATGTTCGCCGCCAGTTTTGCCTGAATCGCTGGAGGGACTTCTTTCAGCGCTTTGAGTGAGCTGTCCTTGCCAGCCTTTTCGTGTTCTTCCAGCGCTTTGCCCGGGTCTTTGGCCGCCAGCAGTGCAGCCGATTTACCCGGGCTGTCTTCGCGAATGATGCCGACCATGATGTGGCGCAATTGCACCTTGCCAGCCTTGACCCACGGCCGCGCCTGCGCCCAGAAGACGTTGCAGTAAGGGCAGTTCGGATCGCTGAACAGGTAGACAACACGCGGGGCATCTTTTTTGCCGTCGCCGATCCAGTTACTGGCTTCCATCTTGCCCCAGACTTCCTTCGACATCGGTGCGTAGACCAGCTTCTGCAACGGCGCGGAGGTCAGGTCGTTGCCGTCAGCATCGTAGAGATTGCCGAGCAACACATGCTTGCCATCCGGGGTCAGGTACAGCGCCATGCCACGGTTTTGGTATTGCGCCGCATAACCGCGCAAGCCGTCAGGCGCGTCGAACTGGCCGACGATTTTCGCACCCTTGGCTTCGATCTTCTTGATCGCTTCAGGCAGTTCTTCGGCGGCCTGTACCGACGGCAGGTGCAGCAGGGCTGCGCCCAGGGTGAGCGTCAGCAGGTGGCGGAGGCGTGGCATGGCAGTTTCCTTGAAGGGGTGGACGGTGTGGCAGAAGGAGGGGTGTCGAAGTTTTCCAGGGCACGGGCCAGGCTGGCTTGCGAGAGTTCGCCCAAATGGCTGCCCAGCAGGCGACCGTCATTGCTATAGAACAGCGTAGTCGGCAATGCCATGGAACCCACGGCTTGGCCCAGGCGACCGCTGCCATCGAACAACACGTTGCTCAGGCTCAGGCCCTGGGTTTCCAGGAACGTGCTGACGCTTTGCATGCTTTCGGCCTGATTGACGAACAGGAAGGTCAAGTCCGGGCGTTGCTGCTGGGCGTTTTCCAGCACCGGCATTTCCCGACGGCAGGGCGGGCACCAGGTCGCCCAGAGATTGATCACCAGCGGGCCACCCTTGTAATCGGCCAGTTGCACAGTTTCGCCGGCGGCATTGCGCAAGGAGATTTCAGGCAGGCGCGTGCCTTGTTCGTAAATGCTCAGGGAGAACGTTGCCAGCAGCCAGAACGCCAGGCCGCTGCCTACGCCAAAGCCCAGCGGCCGGCGTAAACCCGGACGGCGCCAGCCGCGATACAGGCTGGCAAGCAGCAGCACAATCACGCCAGGCCAGGCCAGGAAACCACCGTCGCGCAGGTCGATGATCTGCCACGGATCGTTGCGATAGTGTGCCCAATACACCGCCACGAAACTGACCCTGGCCGCCAGCATGCCGATCAGGAACAGGCTGAACAGCACCGACTCGGGATTATCGCCACCGCGCTTGGCCACCCGCCAGCCGACAAACGTTGCCAGCGCCAGAGCACTGATCAGCAGCAGGTGGTTAAGCGCGATGGCAAAGGTGCCGAGGGTGAAAGTCAGCATTAACGGGCGTCTCGGGTAGTGGTCCAGCGTTGCAGGAAGGTGTCGGCATCGACCTCGCCGGTGATGCGCTGGCTGCGACGCTCTTCGCCGTCGGCGCCGATCCACAGGAAACTCGGTGGCCCCGGCACTTTATAACGGCCGAGCAGTTCGCGGCTGGCGGCATTGTCGGCGGTGACGTCGAGCCGGAGCAAGCGCACATCGCTCAACGCTTGCATCACGTGGGCTTTACCGAAGACCTGTTTTTCCATGACTTTGCAGGAGGTGCACCAGTCGGCGTAGTAATCGAGCAGCACCCATTGGCCCTGCGCCCGCGCCGCGTCCAGTTCCTGTTGCAGCGCATTGGGGTCTTTGATCGTAGTGAATGCCTCGTGGCCGGTCGATGTAGAGGCACTCGCCGTGTTGGAGCCGCGATAGACCTGCAGCGGTTGAAACAGGTCATCGCTGCCACCTGCAGCGCCTATCATCAGCAGGCTGCCCCACAAACCGAGCAGCAATGAACCGGCGCCGAACACCTGCGCCGTTCGACCAAAACCACCGGACTGGCGCCAGGCACTGTAAGCGGCAATCAACAGCAGCGCGCCGCACAAACCGATCCAGAGCGATTGATCCAGTACCGGGCGCAACATCAGCAGTGCAGTGGCGAGGAACAGGAAACCAAACACGCCTTTGAGCAGGTTCATCCAGGCGCCCGGTTTGGGCAGGAAGCGGTTGCCGATCGTCACCAGCAACAGCAGTGGCACACCGATGCCGATGCCCATGGCAAACAGAATCAGTCCGCCATGCAGTGCATTACCACTTTGCGCGATATAGAGCAGGGCGCCGGCCAACGGCGCGGTCATGCACGGCCCCACCAGCAGACCAGACAAGGCGCCCAGTGCACCGGCACCGACCAGACTGCCGCCACGCTGATTGCGTGAAACATTTTCCAGGCGGTCGCGCACGGCCACCGGCAGTTGCAGTTCGAAGAAACCGAACATCGGCAATGCCAGCAACACGAACACCGCCGCGAAACTGCCCAGCAGCCACGGGTTTTGCAGCAACGCTTGCACGTTCGCACCGAGCAGTGCGGCCAATACGCCCATCGCCGCATACACCAGCGCCATGCTGACCACATAGCTGCCCGCCAGGGCAAAACCACGTTTAGAGGTGGCGCCGCTGCCCACAATCAAACCAGCCAGGATAGGCAGCATCGGCAACGAGCAAGGGGTGAACGCCAGCAACAGCCCCAAACCGAAAAACACCAGCAAACTCCAGCCCAGTGCCCGCTGTTGCAGGTCGCTGGCCAAGGCTTGATCCGGTGCTTCGTTTGCGGCAACCGTGACGTTGCCGCCCAAATCCACCACCTGCGTTTGCGGCGGGTAACACAAGCCTGCATCGGCACAGCCCTGGAAACCGACTTTGATCTGACCGGTCGCGCCGGCCGGGATCTTCAGTTCCAGGCCCTGGCGGTAAACCTGTTGTTCGCCAAAGAACTCATCACTGTGCGCTTCGCCTTCAGGTAGCACGGGGTGCTGCTCAGCAGGCAAACCGTCGAATTTGAGGCGCTTCTGATAAAGGTAATAACCGTCCGTGATCTGCCAATAGAGCTGGGTCTCACCCGTCTCAAGGCGTTCAGAGGTGAAAGCGAACGCCTTTTCCACCGGCAGAAATTCAGGTTTGGTATCGAACGGATTGGTCCCTGCCTGGGCCAGACCCGAGATCAAGAGGACAAAAAATAGAAACAGACGACGCATGGGTAAGCCTTATCCCTGTGCAGGTGAGGTGCACAATGGGAGGTGGCGATTAACCAGTGATTAACCGTGCCGGCCTTGTTGTCATGGTGCTTGCGGCATAATGTCCGCTTAATCGGCCAACGGCTTAATCACCTTTTTTCTGCGGGGCTCCCATGCACGTACTGGTTTGTGAAGACGATGAGCTGATTGCCAGCGGCATTGTTGCCGGGCTCACCGCACAGGGCCTGACGGTCGAGCACGTCGCCACCGCGTCGTCGGCGCGAGCGATGCTCAAAGTCGCGGAGTTTGACGTCATGGTGCTCGACCTCGGTCTTCCCGATGAGGATGGCCTCAAGCTGCTACAACAGCTGCGTCACAATGGCCTGGAGATTCCGGTGCTGATTCTCACCGCGCGCGATTCAGTAATGGATCGCGTCGATGGCTTGCAAGCCGGTGCGGATGATTACCTGCTTAAACCTTTCGATCTGCGTGAGCTTGCCGCGCGCCTGCACACCTTGTTGCGACGCGTGGCGGGGCGCAGTGTCAACTTGATCGAGCACGGTCGCCTGACGTACGACCCCAGCAGTCGCGAAACCTTGCTCGGCGGACAACCCGTCGACCTGTCGCGCCGCGAGCAGGCGTTATTGCAGGCTTTGTTGCATAACCGCGGGCGCGTGCTCTCCACCGAGCAACTCAAGGACAGCGTCTACGGTTTCAACGACGAACTGGAAAGTAACGCCCTCAACGTGCACATCCATCACCTGCGGCGCAAACTCGGCAACGGCATCGTCGAAACCGTGCGCGGCCTGGGCTATCGCCTGGGGCCGGCTGATGGCGGAGAACAGTCGAAGTGATGAGCCTGCGTTTGCGCCTGAGCCTGACTCTTGGCGCCGCTTTTGCCTTGATCTGGGCCCTGGCGGCAGCCTGGATGCTCAGCGACTTGCGTAACCAAATGATGTTTTCCCTCGACCAGCGGCTGGTGGCTTCAGCGCGGATGGTCGCCGGGTTGCTGGAACAATTGCCGGCATTGCCGAGCAAAGGCGAGGGCACCCATTTCAGTGCGGAGCAACTGAACATTCCGGGTGGCATGGCCTGTCAGGTCAGTTCATTGCGTGGGGAAATTCTCGCTCGCAGTCACAGCGATCCCGAACAAAAACTGGAAGCTGAAAAAATGGGTTTCCACGATCAGATGATTGATGGTGCGCCGTGGCGCAGTTTCACGTTGGCCCGGGGTGACCTGCGCATTACCACGGCCGACCGGCAAATCGAGCGCGAGGCATTGAACATGTCGATTCTGCTGGCGGCGTCGGTGCCTGTCGGGGTGGCGTTGCTCGGTTGTCTGTGCCTGTTGTGGCTCGGTATCGGACAAGGTCTGGCGCCGCTCAACCGGATGCGCGATGCCTTGATGCGCCGCAGCGCCGACTCCCTTGAACCCTTGCAGATTCAGCCGCTGCCGAGTGAACTGCAACCGCTGCTGGAAACCCAGAATCAGCTGTTGCAGCGCATCGGCAAGACCATCGAGCGCGAAAGACGCCTGACCGGCGACGCGGCGCACGAACTGCGCAGCCCGCTGACCGCCATCAAGACCCACCTGCAAGTGGCGCGCATGACCGACGGCGCGTCTCGGGATCAATCACTGGCCCGGGCCGAAGAGGGCGCTGACCGCATGCACCGCACCCTTGAACAATTGCTGTTGCTGGCGCGGGTCGAGGGCAGCCTGTCGTTTGACGACGGTGTGCAGTGCAGCGCCGAGCAAGTGGCGAAACTGGCGATTCAGGATGCGGCCAGCGGTGATCGCCAACGCATCAGACTGCAGATGCCGAGCACATTCTCCACTGCGCCGGTGCAGATGCCCGCCGTGTTGTCGATTGCTGCGTTGCGCAACCTGCTCGATAACGCCTTGCGCCACACCCCTGGGGATGGGGCGGTGGAGTTGAGCCTGGAAACCACCGGCAACCGTGTGCGTTTTCTGGTTCGCGACCATGGCCCGGGTATCGCCGAAGAGGACTTGCAACACCTGACCCAACGCTTCTGGCGCAACGGTCAGAGCACCGGTTGCGGGTTGGGGCTGGCCATTGTCCAGGCGATTGTCCAGCGTTGCGGCTGCACCTTGCATTTCAACAGTCAGCCGGACGGGTTGCGGGTTGAGCTGACCATGCCGTTGCAGTCCATCTGACTCGCATGGGTTCCATGTTGCGCGTAAAAAAAGCCCGCTGAACCGGTGGCCCGTCAGCGGGTTTTTTTCAGGTCTGAAATGTGTGTTGACGGTGAGGCCTCTTTCGCGAAGGGGCCAGAAGTGGCAACAACGATCTCAACCCTGCTGAAACATTTCCTTAGCCCGCTGCTCAATCTGCGCTTGAGTCAAATCCTCCTTGCGCGTGGCCAGGAACCACAAGTGCCCATACGGATCTTTCAACGTCCCGGAGCGGTCGCCGTAAAACTGATCCTTGACCTCGGACACCACCGTGCCGCCCGCGTCAATCGCCTGTTTATAGGACTTGTCCACGTCCGTCACATACAGATGCAGGCCCACCGACGGTGACTTGTCCGGGTTGCTCAATGGACCCTGGTCGCAAGGTGTGCCGAGCATGACCGGGCAGTCGCCGATCCGCAGTTCGGCATGCCCGATCCCGCCGTCCGGCATGGCCAGGCGCATGACTTCGATGGCACCGAAGGCCTTCTTGTAGAACTCGATGGCTTCGGCGGCTTTTTGAATGCCCAGGTACGGGGTGATGCTGTGATAACCCTCTGGAATGGGTTTAACGCTCATGATGAATCTCCCTGTTTGTTGTTGTGGGTGAAAAGGTGTCCTGTGCCGATTTCCGACCGGATAAATATAGGTCACTCCCTTGTTGGCATCCGCGCACCCGACGAGCAGCAACACTGTTCAGCCATCAACAGCGAAGCAGCAGATTGCTGGGCTGCGTGACGCCAGGACTTGAAAAACCCCGTCAACTGCCCGAAAACATTGGCGCGGGACCTCGGCACAGAAGCTGCAATGGCTCTGATAAACACTGCTGCCCGGAAGCCCAAATGCCTGAATCTGCCGTTTATCCGATTAACCCGCCGGCCGCCCATCGGATCGGCGATGACGCCGAAGCCTTGCGCGTCGCCGAGCGTGTCGCCGCTGTATTACTGGAGCAGGACGCCGAACGCGACCGCACCCGGCAGGTGCCCGTCGAGATCGTCGATCTGTATTCCAACAGCGGACTGTGGGGCATCAGCGTGCCGAAGGCATTTGGTGGTGCGCAGGTGTCCTGTGCGGTGCTGGCGCAGGTCATCGCGATCATCTCGGCCGCCGATCCGTCGCTGGGGCAGATCCCGCAAAACCACTATTGCCTGCTCGAAGACATCCGCCTGCAAGGCACACCCGAACAGCAGGCGCATTTTTTCGAGCTGGCGCTGCAAGGGCATCGCTTTGCCAATGCCTTGTCGGAAACCGGCGGCAAAAACGTGCAGGACATCCAGGCGACGATCCGCCGCTATGGCGATGGTCATGTGATCAACGGGCGCAAGGGTTATTGCACCGGTTCGCTCTATGCTCACTGGCTGGCGGTGCTGGCGCTGGATGAAGAACAGAAGGGCCAGTTGGCCTTCGTCGAACGCGGATCAAAAGGGCTGGTGATCGTCGATGACTGGGACAGCATCGGTCAGCGCACAACGTCCAGCGGCACCGTGCTCGCCGAAGACTTGCACGTGTCGGCGTTCAATCTGTTCCCGACCTATCGGTCCTATGAAACGCCAACGCTGGCCGGCCCCTTCGCGCAATTGACCACGGCGGCCATCGACGCCGGCATTGCCCGTGCGGCACTGCGTGACACCATTGCTTTCGTTCAGCAATACGCTCGGCCGTGGATCGACGCGGACGTGGAGAAGGCCAGTGAAGATCCGCTGACCATCATTCAGATCGGTGGCCTGGAGATCCGTCTGGAAGCCGCCGAAGCCTTGCTGGAACGGGCAGGGCGAGCGCTGGATGCGGCGCGTCCGGCGCCCGATGAAGACAACATCGCCCAAGCCTCCCTGGCGGTGGCCAAGGCCAAAGTGCTGACCACCGAAATCGCCATCGAAACCAGCAATAAACTCTTCGAGCTCGGTGGCACCCGCTCGACCTTGAAGAAGCACAATTTCGACCGGCACTGGCGCAACGCCCGGGTCCATACCCTGCACGACCCGGTGCGCTGGAAGTACCACGTCGTTGGCAACTGGCTACTCAACGGCGTGAAACCGCCGCGCCACGACTGGTCGTGATTGATGGCCGAGTTGCTGAAAAATATCTATTGGGCCGACATCGCCCAGGCCTGCCTCGACACCCTGAGCATGCTCGGCGCGGCGCTGGGGTTCACCGTGCTGCTGGGGTTGCCGTTGGGGGTGGTGCTGTTTCTGACCGGCAAGCGCCAGTTGCATGAAGCGGTCGGCGTTTACCGTGTGCTGTCGGTGGTCGTGAACATGCTGCGTTCGCTGCCGTTCATCATTTTGCTGATCGTGTTGATTCCCCTGACCACACTGCTGGTCGGCACCTCGCTCGGTGTGCCGGGGACCATTCCGCCATTGGTGGTCGGCTGCACGCCGTTTTTTGCACGGTTGGTGGAAACCGCGTTGCGCGAAGTGGATCGCGGTGTCGTGGAAGCGACCCAGGCGATGGGCGCGAATACGTGGCAGATCATCCGCCACACCTTGTTGCCCGAAGCACGGGGAGGGCTGCTGGCGGCGGTCACCGTGACTGCGATCGTGCTGGTCGATTACACGGCGATGGCCGGTGTGATTGGCGGTGGCGGACTGGGCGATCTGGCGATTCGTTACGGTTATCAGCGTTTTCAGACTGACGTCATGGTGGTCACGGTGGTGCTGTTGCTGATTCTGGTTCAGGCCCTGCAAATGACCGGCGACCGACTGGTGGCGCGTTACAGCCGACGTTAAATATTCGATCCAAAAAAATACAACAGGCCCCACGTCCACCCCACGACGGCCACTTAATCTGTCTAGGAGCAAAGCATGAAAAAGACCCTGGCCATTCTGGCTGCCTTAGTGTCGTTGAGCGCTCACGCCAACGAAAAACTCATCGTCGGCGCGACCCCGGTGCCGCACGCGGAAATCCTCGAGTTCATCAAACCGACCCTGGCCAAGGAAGGCGTGGACCTGGACATCAAAGTCTTCACCGATTTTATCCAGCCCAACCAGCAATTGGCCCTGAAGAACCTCGACGCCAACTATTACCAGTACCGCCCGTTTCTCGATGACTACAACAAGACTCGCCACACCGATCTGGTGCCGGTCGTCGGCGTGCACATTGAACCGTTCGGTGCCTACTCGACCAAAATCAAAAACATCGCCGAGCTCAAGGATGGCGCCACCGTGTCGATCCCCAACGACCCGGTGAACACCGGCCGTGCGCTGGTGCTGTTGCACGAAGCCGGGCTGATCAAACTCAAGGACCCGAGCAACACCTTGGCCACCCAGCGGGACATTATCGAAAACCCCAAACACCTGAAGATTCGTGAGCTGGAAGGCGCATTGCTGGCGCGCTCGGTGAGTCAGGTCGACCTGGCCTTTGTCTTCGCCAACTACGCACTTGAAGCGGGGATCGACACCAACAGCGCGTTGATCGTCGAGAAGGGCAAGAGCTTGTACATCGAGTTTCTGGTGGCGCGGCCAGACAACATCAATGATCCTGGCTTGCAGAAACTGGCAAAAGCATTGAATTCGGATGAAGTGCGGCAGTTCATCCTGACCCGGTACAAAGGGCAGATTGCACCGGGGTTTTAAACACTCTCCGACTAGTAAGTCACCTTCGCGAACAAGTTCACCACTGTACCTGTGGGAGCGGGCTTGCCCGCGAAGGCCGCGTCGCTATTTCGGTTCTGCAGCGGATTCCAGCAGCTGCGCGCCCGGCCCACGCTCCCCCAGCACATCGCCAAAATTGCGCAGTGGACACGCCTCCATCGACAGACACCCACACCCGATGCAGCCATTGAGCTTGTCGCGCAGCAACATCAACTGATTGATCCGCGCGTCCAGATCCCGGCTCCACTGCGCTGACAACGACTTCCAGTCTGCCGCCGTCGGCGCCCGGTTATCCGGCAACGATTTCAGCGCCTCACCGATCTCCACCAATGGAATTCCCAGACGCTGGGCCACTTTGATCAACGCCACCCGCCGCAACACTTCTCGTGGATAGCGCCGCTGATTGCCCTGATTGCGGTTGCTTTTGATCAAACCCTTGGACTCATAAAAGTGCAGCGCCGTGACCGCCACACCGCTGCGGGCGGCCAGTTGGCCGACGGTGAGTTCTTTATGCAGATTTTCCGGGGTGATCATTTGAACATTGCCTGTTGACCTCTAGTTAACTAGAGGTTTTACCCTGCAGGCCTTCGGATCGCAACAATCGGTTTACACATGAAGGGGACTGTTCATGCAATTGTCAGCAAACAACCGCGGCTTCACCCAATTGATCGAATTCGAGATCGAGCCCCATCGGCAACCGGCGCTGGTGACGGCCCTGTCCCTGCAGACCGAGCGCCTGGCCCGGGATTTCAGTGGCTTCTTGAGTGCGAGTATCCAGGCCAGCGATGATGGCCGGCGGGTACTCAACTACTTGCAATGGCAAACGCGCGAAGCCGGTGAAGCCGCATTTCGCAGCTTTGAGCGGGGTGAGCAGGATTTCTGGGGTTTGATCCGCGCCCACCAGGCGAAAACCGTGACGTTCGGTTCGTTCCAGGTGCTGCACAGCTTGGCGCTTGGCCCCGATGATGCGCTGCACTGCAATCTGGTGGGCTAAATCGACAACTGCATCACGCGCTCGCCCTGGACATTCTCCGTGGCCCGACGCTTGTTGACTGCCAGTTCGCCGATTTTGATCAGCCGCGTGCGGGTTACGTTACGGCTCAGACCCAGCAGGGCAGCGGTGTGCACCTGATTGTAATGACAGAAGCGATAGGCTGCGCGCAACAACGCATCTTCGACTTTTTCATGCAGTGCACCGGCCTGTTCTGCGAAGAGTTTTTGAAAGGCCTGATTCAGCATGGCTTCCGGTGAATCATCGGTGCCGACGTGTTGGTCATCCTGACGCTCGATGCGCATGTTGGACAGGCGCAGGTCATCGCGTTCAATCACGCCGTTACGGCAGATCAACAGCGTGTGGTGAATAACGTTTTCCAGCTCTCGGATGTTGCCCGGCCAACTGTAGCCTCGCAGTTTCAGTTCGGCATCTTTGCTGAGGGTGATGCTGCCGTAACCCAAGCGTTGACTGTAGACCTGGATGAAATGCCGGGTCAGCGGCAGGATGTCGCCGGGGCGTTCGCGCAACGGGCTGAGGTCCAGGCTGACCACGTCGAGTCGGTAATACAGGTCCTCGCGAAAATGCCCGGCATTGATGGCCTTTTCCAATTGCACGTTAGTCGCCGCCACTACGCGCACATCGATGGGAATGCTCTTGCGCGAGCCGAGTCGGACCACTTCACGCTCCTGCAGCACCCGCAGCAGCTTGACCTGGATCGCCATTGGCAGGTCGCCAATTTCATCGAGAAACAGCGTGCCGCCGTGGGCCTCCTCGAACCAGCCGGCCTTGGCGTTCAGCGCGCCGGTGAATGCACCTTTTTCGTGACCGAACAATTCGGCCTCAACCAGCGATTCGGAAAATGCGCCGCAATTCACCGCCACGAAGGGCCGGTTGCGTCGGGTACTCAGGTTGTGGATGTGCCGCGCCACCAACTCCTTGCCAGTGCCGGTTTCGCCACTGATCAGTACGCTGGCTTCGCTGGGCGCGACCTGCTGCACATGGGCAAGCAAGGCTTGGGATTTCGGATCTTCGAACACCTGCGCGGTGGCGCGGATCGAGGTCGCCAGCGCGGGTGAGGGCGGCAAGGTCAGCAGTTGCATGGGGGTCGCTCCATGAGGAAATGGCTATGAAAACAAGTCCTGACTCAGCCTCTCGTTTGAAAGACATGGGACGCGGGCCAGTCGGCAGTGGGTGAGGCGCTGGAGGTGTTATAAAGAGAGTCTGTTATTCCGTAAAAGAACATAAATAAATATTTATAGATCTTTTGGAGATATGAAGGTTGAGAACAGAACGACGTTTGCCAAAGTTGATAGCCACTATCGAGAGCGTTGATTTCTGCCCTTGAAGCCGCGCAGGTAGCCTGTGTTCATTGCCCCGAACCCAGATGCCAGGACGCTAACAATGAACACTCTCACCGCCACTTTCCTGCTGCTCGCGCTCTCTGTTCTCGCCGGTTGTGCCAGCCATGTGTCTCCGGAATTGCGGCCATATACCGCCGAAGAATCCAAGGAACTGGCGCTTGAGGAATTGAACCGTCGTGGTCTGTCTTTTGAGGAGTACCACGCCAGGAAAGCCGCCTTGCTCGGGCAGCCGCAAAAATCCTTTGGTTTCGATAAACAAGGCGAGATGAACGCCGAGCGTGCTGTACAGCTTCACGGTCGACCAAGCTGATCAAGAACTGTACCGCTCGAAGTTTTCCGTAACTGTCCGTGGGTTTCCCGCAAGGCGTGCGATAGGGTCTTAACACCCGATTGACCCTTATGGACTGCCGCTCATGACGCTTTCACTCGATCTGCTGATGGGCCTGGCCCTGTTTGCGCTTGTCACCTCGATTACTCCCGGCCCCAACAACACCATGTTGCTGGCATCGGGTGTGAACTTCGGCTTTAACCGCACCATCCCGCACATGTTGGGCGTCACCTGTGGTTTCTTTGTCCTGGTGGTCGCCGTCGGGTTCGGCCTCGGCGCCGTGTTTCAAACCTATCCTTTGCTCTACACCGTGTTGCGCTACGTCGGCGCGGCGTATTTGCTTTATCTGGCATGGAAAATCGCCCATTCAGGTCCGGTCTCCGAGAGCGAGAACGGCGAAAGCAAACCCATCACTTACCTGGGCGCAGCGGCGTTCCAATGGGTCAATCCCAAGGCGTGGATCATGGCCATCGGTGCCATCAGTACCTACACGCCGATGCAGGGCTATTTCACCAATGTGATCATCATTGCGGCGGTGTTTGCCGTGATCAACCTGCCGAGCGTTGGTATCTGGGCCGGGTGCGGCACGTTGTTACGCAATGTGTTGAAGGACCGCCGCTGGTTGCGCCTGTTCAATTGGGGCATGGCCCTGCTGTTGGTGGCTTCTCTGTATCCGTTACTTCTTGAAAGCTTTAGCTGACGCATTGCTTCATCCGGTTGCCCGATGCCTGTTAAGCTCGACTTCAGGAGCGTTCCTACGCACTTTTAAATGAAGTTGTTCTTCTTTAACGGCTTCCGATCAGGTATTTCTAACGTGCTGAAGTATCGGCGCAGCTCACAAGGCTGCGCTTTGACGTTTCCGTTATGAGCTTCCTGATCCCGGAACACGCTCTGCGAGTCTTTTATGAATAAACGTCCGTTGTATTTCGACTACGCCGCCACCACGCCGGTGGATGAGCGGGTCATCAAGGTCATGGTCGAGTGTCTGGGTTTTACCGGCAACTTCGGCAACCCGGCGTCCAGCTCCCATGCTTATGGCCAGCAGGCTCGGCGGTCGGTGGACCACGCACGGCAGCAGGTCGCCGAACTGGTGGGCGCTACCGCTGACCAGATCGTCTGGACCTCCGGCGCCACCGAATCGAACAACCTCGCGCTCAAGGGCGTGGCCCCGGCACGCGGCGTCAGTGGCGGGCACCTCATTACCAGCCAGATCGAACACAAGGCGATTCTCGACACGGCCAAACAGTTACAGGACGCCGGTGTGGCGGTGACGTATCTGGTGCCAGACACCGACGGTTTGATCACGGCGCAAGCGGTCAGCGAAGCGATGCGCGAAGACACCTTTCTGGTGTCGCTGATGCTGGTCAACAACGAACTGGGTACGCTCAATGACATCGCGGCCATCGGCGAAATCGTACGCGCCCGCGATGCGCTGTTTCACGTTGACGCCGCTCAAGGTGCAGGGAAAGTTGCCATCGATCTGGCCCACCTGCCCGTGGATTTGATGTCGTTTTCCGCCCACAAAATCTACGGCCCCAAAGGCATCGGCGCGCTGTACGTCGGCCCGCGCGCGCAACCACGCTTGCAGGCGCAGATTCACGGCGGCGGTCACGAGGGCGGTTTACGTTCCGGCACCCTCGCGACTCATCAGATCGCAGCGATGGGGGTGGCCTTCGCCTTGGCTGGCGCTGCGTTCGATGAAGAGAAAGCCACGATCGTCCGGTTGCGGGAGCGCTTGCTTGAGCAACTGCTGAGCCTTCCCGGCGTTCGTCTCAATGGCAGCCCGACCCAACGCATTCCCCATACTCTGAGCCTGACCTTCAGCGAAGGCGAGTTCAACTCCGCGGCATTGAGCCATTCGATCGCATTTTCCGCGACATCGGCCTGCAACTCTGCCAGCAACGTTCCATCCCATGTGTTGCTGGCCCTGGGGCATGACGCCCGCTCGGCGAGCCGCACGATTCGCTTGAGTCTCGGGCGGTTCACCACCGAGCAAGACATCGACCAAGCGGTGCACCTGATCAAAGCCGCCTGCGCCAGTGCCCCGGCATTCTGGCAGTAGCGCCTTAAAGCGCCGACTCAGATCGGCACTCAACAATAAGCTGAAGTGATTAGCAGGAGACATGATGAGTACGCAGCCTTCGATCAATGGATCGGTGCCCCAGCGCCTGGCGCAAACCCGCGAACTGATGAGCCGCGAAGGCATTCATGCCTTGCTGGTGCCGTCGGCCGATCCGCACCTCTCGGAATACTTGCCAGGCTACTGGCAGGGACGGCAGTGGTTGTCGGGCTTCCATGGCTCGGTCGGCACACTGATCGTGACGCCGGACTTTGCTGGCGTCTGGGCCGACAGCCGTTATTGGGAGCAAGCGACCAAGGAGCTCAAAGGCAGCGGCATCGAGTTGGTCAAGCTGCAGCCGGGCCAGCCAGGCCCGCTGGACTGGCTGGCCGAGCAAACCCCTGAAGGTGGCGTCGTCGCGGTGGACGGTGCGGTCATGGCCGTGGCCTCGGCGCGAACGCTGGGTGGCAAGCTCGAAGAGCGTGGCGCCCGCCTGCGTACCGATATCGATTTGTTGAGCGAAGTCTGGAGCGATCGCCCGACGTTGCCGAACGAGCCGATCTATCAACATTTGCCACCGCAAGCGACGGTCAGCCGTGGCGAAAAGCTCGCGAAGGTGCGCGAGGTAATGAAAGATCGAGGCGCTGACTGGCATTTTGTCGCCACCCTCGATGACATCGCCTGGTTGTTCAACCTGCGCGGCGCAGACGTGTCGTTCAACCCGGTCTTCGTGTCCTTCGCCCTGGTCAGCCAGGAGCAGGCAACCCTGTTCGTGGCACTGAGCAAAGTCGATGCCGAGCTGCGTGCGGTACTGGAACAAGACGGTGTGATCCTGCGTGATTACAGTGAAGTGGACGCTGCCTTGCGCGCCGTTCCGAGCGGCACGAGCCTGCTGGTAGACCCGGCGCGTGTCACCGCCGGTTTGCTGGACAACCTCGATGCCGGCGTAAAACTGGTCGAAGGCCTGAACCCGACCACGCTGGCCAAATCGCAGAAAAGCCTGGCCGATGCCGAGCACATTCGCCAGGCCATGGAGCAGGACGGTGCCGCCCTCTGTGAATTCTTCGCGTGGCTGGACTCGGCCTTGGGTCGTGAACGCATCACCGAGCTGACCATCGACGAGCACCTCACTGCCGCGCGTACCCGACGTCCCGATTACGTGTCGCTGAGCTTCAATACCATCGCCGCGTTCAACGCCAATGGCGCGATGCCGCATTACCACGCGACCGAAGAAGAGCACGCGGTGATCGAGGGTGACGGCCTGTTGCTGATCGACTCCGGCGGTCAGTACCTGGGTGGCACTACCGATATCACGCGAATGGTGCCGGTGGGGACTCCGACGGATGAGCAGAAGCGCGACTGCACGCGAGTACTTAAAGGTGTGATTGCACTGTCCCGCGCGCAATTCCCCAAAGGGATCTTGTCACCGCTGCTGGATGCCATCGCACGCGCTCCAATCTGGGCAGAAAACGTCGACTACGGTCACGGCACTGGCCATGGCGTTGGCTATTTCCTCAATGTTCACGAAGGCCCGCAGGTCATCGCCTATCAGGCCGCTACTGCGCCGCAAACCGCGATGCAGCCGGGCATGATCACTTCCATCGAGCCGGGCACTTACCGTCCGGGGCGTTGGGGCGTGCGGATCGAGAACCTGGTGCTGAACCGTGAGGCGGGCAAAAGCGAGTTCGGAGAGTTCCTCAAGTTCGAAACCCTGACGCTATGCCCGATCGACACCCGCTGTCTGGAGCCGTCGCTGCTGACTCTGGAAGAGAAACAGTGGTTCAACGCTTACCACGCCGAGGTGCGCGAACGCTTGAGTCCATTGCTCGATGGCGCCGCCCTTGAGTGGTTGAATACCCGCACCGCGGCTATTTGACGGGTTGGAGGTCAGGCGCTTGGTCGAGCGCCTGACTCATGTAGTCGACAAATGCTTTGACCCTGGCGGATTGGCGACGATTCGCCGGGGACACTGCATGAATCGGCAGCGACTGCGTCGTGTAGTCTTGCAAAATGGCTTTCACCCGGCCGGCCTTCAGATCCTCACTGAACAGCCAGACTGGCGACAACGCAATCCCCAATCCCCCCAGCACCATTTCGCGGATCGCCTCGGAGTTGTTGCTTTGCGCGTTACCCTTGATGCGTACTTCGTGTTGCTGGGCGCCTCTTTTGTAAATCCATAGGTTTTGACTGTTCAGCAAGTTGAATTGCAGGCAGTTGTGCGCGCCGAGGTCTTCCGGGGTTTGGGGCTGGCCGAATTGCTTGAGGTACTCAGGCGCTGCAACGGTTATCCGGTGGGTGGTGCCGATGTGGCGTGCGAGCAGACCGCTGTCGCTCAGCTCACCGATTCTGAATGTCACGTCCAGCCCTTCACTGACCAGGTCCTGGTTTTGATCGCTGAGTTGCAGGTCAATTTGAACCTGAGGGTGCGTTTTTAGAAAGTCGGGGAGGCGCGGTGCGATCTGTAGGCGCCCGAAACTCACGGATGAGCCGATTTTCAAGTTGCCGGAAATGGATTCGCGTCCTGATTGAAAACGATGTTCTGCCGCGTCCACCGCTGCAAGGATTTGGCGACATTCGTCGTAGTACCTCTGACCTTCATCCGTCAGTGACAGTTGACGGGTGCTGCGGCTAATCAGCTTTGCGCCGAGTTTGGTTTCGAGCGCTCTTAAAATTTTGCTGATGGTCGGCTGGCTGGTCTGCATCTCCCGGGCGACGGCCGAAAAGCTGCCGCGTTCGACGACACGGACGAAGGTTGCCATTGCGTTGAGTGTGTCCACGGGAGTTCTCATTGATGCCAAATGGGCATACGTACTATAGCTATATGGTGTCTTATCGGCATGAGTGATCTGGACGAAGATTAATCCCGCACACACACTTCTGACGGGAATCTGCGAAATGACTGACTCACTTGAAATGCGCGCTCTGATTGTTGACTCGGCCAATGGGCCTTTACGCTTGGTTCTCCTGTCGCGGCCCGTGCCGGGAGTGGGTCAGGTGCTGATCAGGATCAAGGCCAGCGGGGTGAACCCTTTGGATGGAAAGATTCGTGCGGGGCAAGCTGCTCATGCGCGTCAGCCATTACCGGCCGTATTGGGCATGGATTTAGCGGGGACAGTTGAGGCGCTGGGAGAGGGCGTCAGTGGATGGATGCCTGGTGATGAAGTCTTCGCGATGGCGACCGGTATCGGTGGCGCGCAGGGTTCCCTGGCGGAGTTCGCGGTGGTCGATTCGCGGCTTCTGGCACGCAAACCGGGCAACTTGAGTATGCGCGAGGCCGCAGGGCTGCCTTTGGTATTGATCACCGCGTGGGAAGGGCTAGTTGATCGGGCTCGGGTGCGGGCCGGTCAGAAGGTGCTGATCCATGGTGGCGGCGGCGGTGTCGGACATGTGGCTGTGCAAATTGCCCGGGCGTTCGGTTCTGACGTGTTCGCAACCGGTTCAGCGGGGCAGCGGGCAACTATCGAAAGTTTCGGTGCAACGTTTATTGATTACCGTGCGTCTTCGGTTGAAAGCTATGTGGCTGAATTCACGGCCGGGGAGGGCTTCGATATCGTCTATGACACAGTGGGTGGCGCGGTGCTGGATGACTCGTTCAAGGCCGTTCGGGTTTATGAGGGGCATGTAGTGAGCTGTCTGGGTTGGGGGCAGCACAGCCTTGCGCCGCTCTCGTTTCGTGGGGCGAGTTATTCCGGGGTGTTTACGCTATTGCCGTTGCTGACGGGGAAGGGACTTGAACGTCATGGCCAGATTCTTAATGAAGCGGCGCGGTTGATTGAGGCGGGTCAGTTGAAGCCGTTGCTCGATTCTCGGCAGTTCACGCTGGAAACTGCCGAGGCTGCTCATGAACTGCTCGTTTCGGGAGCAGCGAAGGGGCGGTTAGTGATCGAGATTTAACTCAGGGCTTCAATCACGAAGTCCAACCGATCCTGGCCGAAGAACAGCTGATCGCCGACGAACATACTCGGTGCGCCGAATACACCGCGCTGTATGGCCTTCTCGGTATTGTCCTTGAGAGCGGCTTTGACCTCCTCATCGGCCGTCAGGGCGAGGACTGTTTGCGGGTCAAAACCGTTTTGAGTCAACACGGCGGCAACGGTGGCAGGATCATCAAGGCTACGGCCTTCGACCCAGAGGGCAGTGAACAGGCAGTCGATAAACGCCGGGAAACGTTCGGGCTGACGTAACTGAATTCCAGTCACTGCGCGCATGAGCATCAGTGTGTTGATGGGGAAGTGCGGATTGAATTTCAGTGGTACACCGTAACGTTTTGCGTAGCGGTCGAGATCTTGAAACATATAACGACCCTTGGCCGGGATGGTCGCCGGTGAAGCGTTGCCGGTGGCTTTGAACACGCCGCCCAGCAGCATTGGCTTGTAAATCAGTTGGCTGTCGGTTTGTTCGCAGATTTTCGGTAGCTGGGTATAAGCCAGGTAGGTGGCCGGGCTGCCGAGGTCGAAAAAGAACTCCACGGTTTTGCTCATGGTCGGTGCACTCTGTTTATTGTTGTAGGGGAGGGCTTACCAGCGTTCGCTCCAGGGGCGTAAATCCAGCTCGAATGTCCAGGAGTCCCGCGGCTGGCTGTGCAGATACCAATAGTTTTCGGCGATGTGCTCGGGGTTAAGAATGCCGTCTTCGTCCTTGGTTGCGTACTTTTCCGGAAAGCTCTCGCGGATGAAGTCAGTATCGATGGCGCCGTCGACAACGACGTGAGCAACGTGAATATTCATCGGGCCGAGTTCTCGCGCCATGCTTTGCGCCAAGGCACGAATGCCATGTTTGGCACCAGCGAACGCAGCAAAGCCTGCGGCACCGCGCATGCCTGCTGTAGCCCCGGTGAACAGGATCGTGCCCCGCTGACGCTTGGCCATGCGCTTGGCGACTTCGCGAGCATTGAGAAAACCTGAGAAACAGGCCATTTCCCAAATCTTGAAATACTTGCGGGCGGTTTCTTCAAGAATGCTGCAGGGCACGTTGGCGCCGATATTGAAGACAAACGCTTCAATGGGCCCAATCTGGCTTTCGATTTGTTCGACTAGCGCTATTACATCTTCTTCCTTGCGTGCGTCGCAGGCAAAGCCATGGGCATCTCCGCCATCAGCTTTGATGGCATCGACCAATGGCTGAAGTTTGTCTGCGCTGCGCCGGGTGACACAGGCGACGAAGCCTTCCTGTGCAAAACGCTTGGCAATGGCGCCGCCGGTAGCATCACCAGCGCCGACAACCAGTACGACTTTCTTATTATTCATAGGTGGTCCCTTTGCTAAACGATCGTTAACTAAACGAACGTTATGCTACGATTCCACAGACGTCAAGACGATCAATCCTGAGGACTTGCAATGCGCTACTCGGCCAATCACAAGTTGGAAACCAAACAAAAGTTGCTGGAAAGCAGTTCGGTGTCTGCCAAGAAGTCAGGTTTTTCCACGGTCGGCGTCGACGGATTGATGAAGGCAATCGGTTTGAGCGGCGGGGCTTTCTACAGTCACTTCTCATCAAAGGATGAACTGTTCTCTTCAATCGTCGAGCGTGAACTGGGCCAAAGCGTGGAACGATTAGGCACCGATGGAGGGAGCGAAAAACTTGAGCGATGCCTGAAGCATTACTTGAGCATGGCGCATGTCGAGCATCCGGAATCCGGATGCGCGCTGCCCGCATTGGGCGCGGAAATTGCTCGTTCGGACATGGTGGTTCGCAAGCAGGCAGAGCGCTGGATTTGTCAGCTACAGGAGAGTTGGGCGCGTATTCTGGAAAGCGACAGCCTGGCTTGGGCAATTCTGTCGCAATGCATCGGTGCTTTGGTTGTCGCACGGATGCTGGCAACGCCAGACATCCAGCGCAATGTGTTGAAATCTAGTTACGACGAGATTGGCCGTCAGATTGCGGGGCGGCATCAGCCTATTTGCAAATGACGATCATGCTGCGGCTGGTGTAACCGGCAGGGTTGAGGCCGAACGGATAATCGCCTGGCTCCTCCACCGCGTCCCCCGACTTGGCAATGACCTTGTACCCTTTGGGTGCGCAAGAGTTGGCGGCGCTGGTGTAGCACTTTTCCCACGAGGATGAGAGCCCCGAACAGTTGATATGCAGCCCTTTCTTGCCATGTTTGACTTGTGTTTTCGAGGTCGCCGCACAACCCGCAACTGCCAGAACGGCGATCAATATCAAAATTCGTTTCATTGCTGTCCTTACTAGCGTTCCCGGATCTTGTGCCCGGGTCTGGCTGCATTCGCTTTCGCTTAAGCGTTTTGGTATCCCTATCCTGAAAAATCCATGTCTGGCGCTGGGTTACGGGCCTAAACATGGCCTAATTGAGCGTCAATTACCAGACCTGCGTTAAATCCTGTATCAATCTGCCGCAACTGCTGGCTTGGCAGCACTGCCCATAGTCATGGTTGCGCCCACGGAAGCCAGAATGATGCACAAGATAGCCATCCACTGTGACAGCGATAGATACTCATGCAGGAACAACAAGCCTGACAAGGCGCCAATCGCAGGTTCGATGCTCATCAATGTGCCGAAAGTCCGTGCGGGCATGCGGGTGAGGGCGACCATCTCCAGCGTGTAGGGCAGGGCGGTGGATAAAATGGCGACGCCTATGGCCACGGGGATCAACGAAGGGGTCAGCAGCGCGGTCCCTGCATGGACGATGCCGATAGGGGCCACGAACAATGCGGCAATCATCACGCCCAGTGCGGCGGTCTGTACACCATTGTCGGCACCGGCCTTCTGGCCGAACAGAATGTAAAGGGCCCAGCAGACTCCCGCCCCTAGGGCGTAACCGGCCCCTACCAGGTCGATTCCGACGGTTGATGCGTCTGTGGGGATTAATAGCAGCAAGCCCGCAGCCGCCAGCGCTATCCACAAAAAGTCGATTGCCCGGCGCGAAGCATAGATCGCCACTGCCAATGGCCCGGTGAACTCCAGGGCTACTGCAATTCCCAAAGGGACAGTGCGTAAGGACATATAGAAGAGGAAATTCATGCCGCCCAGTGCCATACCATAGATGATGACGGTGCGCAGGGATTTTGCAGTGAGCTTCGCCCGCCATGGACGAAGCAGGAGCAGCATGATCACGCTGGCGAAAATGAGGCGTAGGGTGGTGGTTCCTTGAGCTCCGATAACCGGGAACATGCTTTTAGCCAAAGAAGCTCCGGACTGGATCGACGCCATGGCTATTATGAGCAGGCCTACCGAGAACAAGGTCGAGGCAAGGCTGCGGGGTTGATCGTTCATTGCGTGGAGTCGTCCGAAGTAGGAAGCGGAAGTTCTTTGTTGTGCAGTTGGGCAATATAGTGCGCATTCGTGGCGTGTACGTCTATATATGGCGATGATTTTGGGCTGTTTGATAGAAAAGCCAAATCAGTGCTTGACGGCAGATTCAGGATGTCTATAATTCGCCCCACTTCCGGCGCAGTCGAAACGGAAAACTCCTTGGTAAACAAAGAGTTACGCAGTTTTCGGCAGTGAGTGGCTTCAGTTCATCGAAGTCCGAAAGGAGTTGAAAAAGAGGTGTTGACAGCAGCGTGTAACGCTGTAGAATTCGCCTCCCGCTACCGAGTGATCGGAAGCGCAAGTGGTTGAAGTTACAAAGGAAACTTTGA
>NZ_MPAK01000001.1:4549669-5048155 GCF_002000165.1 Pseudomonas sp. C9
CTATCGCATACCCAATTTGCTGAAGCGCGGCCAGCTGGCCACGATTCGGTACCCGAATTTCTTGACGACCATAGAGCATTGGAACCACCTGATCCCATCCCGAACTCAGCAGTGAAACGATGCATCGCCGATGGTAGTGTGGGGTTTCCCCATGTGAGAGTAGGTCATCGTCAAGATTAAATTCCGAAACCCCAATTGCGAAAGCAGTTGGGGTTTTGTTTTGTCTGCAGAAAAGTCGGTATTGTCCTTTTGACGCTCAAGAACAACCGTTCGAGGAAATCGCACTCAAGTGACCGGGCAGTTTTTGGTATGGTGCAGCTCGTTTTTTAACGGACTGATTTCACGCCTACGGATCGGCACCCTTTTTTAGTCAAAGAGTTGCCGCAGAAATGCCCGAACCGATTCCGATCAAAGACCACGAAAAAGAAACGCGCCTGGTTAAGAAAAGGCTGATGGCTTGCGGCTTGTTCGTCGCCGCCATTACCTGCGCGCTGGTGGTGCGCATGTATGTCCTGCAGGTGGTCGAATTCGACTATCACTCAACCATCTCCGAAAACAACCGCGTCCACGTCCTGCCAATTACTCCCACCCGTGGACTGATCTACGACCGCAACGGCGTGGTGCTGGCAGACAACCGGCCAAGCTTCAACCTGACGATCACCCGTGAACGCGCTTCCGACGTGAAAGAAGAACTGGATGAGGTGGTAGACCTCCTGCATCTGCCGACAGAAGATCGAACACTCTTCGACAAGGCGATGAAGCAGGCCCGTCATCCGTTCGTGCCGGTCACCCTGTTCTATGAACTGAGCGAAGAGCAGATCGCGATACTGGCGGTCAATGAGTTCCGCCTGCCGGGAATCGATGTCGAGCCTCAATTCGTTCGCCATTACCCGATGGGCGCGCACTTCGCGCATTCGATCGGCTACGTCGGTCGCATCAACGAGAAAGAATCCAAAGCCCTGGATAACGTGGAGTACCGTGGCACTCAATCGATCGGTAAAACCGGCATCGAAAAATTCTACGAGTCCGAGTTGCATGGCCACGTCGGTTACGAAGAAGTCGAAACCAATGCCCAGGGCCGCGTTCTGCGTGTACTCAAGCACACCGACCCTATCCCCGGTAAAAACATTGTCCTGAGCCTGGACGTTAAACTCCAGGAAGCCGCCGAAGAAGCCCTGGGTGATCGTCGAGGTTCAGTCGTTGCGCTTGACCCCTCCACCGGTGAAGTGCTGGCAATGGTCAGCAAGCCAAGCTTCGACCCGAACCTGTTCGTTACCGGGATCAGTTTCAAAGAATACGCGGCGTTGCACGACTCCATCGACCGCCCACTGTTTAACCGCGTGCTGCGCGGTCTCTACGCGCCGGGTTCGACCATCAAGCCGGAAGTGGCCATTGCCGGCCTCGATGCGGGCGTCGTCACGCCCCAGACCCGTGTCTTCGATCCGGGTTACTACCAGCTCCCGGATTTCGATCACAAATACCGTAACTGGAACCACAGCGGCGACGGTTGGGTCGACATGGACGCCGCGATCATGCGCTCCAACGACACCTACTTCTACGACCTGGCGCACAAGCTGGGCATCGATCGGCTCCACGACTACATGGCGATGTTCGGCCTCGGAGAGAAGGTCTCGATGGACATGTTCGAAGAGTCTGCCGGCTTGATGCCGTCCCAGGCCTGGAAACGGGCTACGCGCCGACAGGCCTGGTTTCCTGGCGAGACGGTAATCCTCGGTATTGGTCAGGGCTACATGCAGGTCACACCGCTGCAGCTGGCCCAGGCCACTGCGCTGATTGCCAACAAGGGTGTCTGGAATCGTCCGCATCTGGCCAAGTCAGTGGACGGTGTTGCGCCAGTAGATGAGCATCCGATGCCCAACATCCTGCTTAAGGATCCACGTGACTGGGAACAGGTCAACCACGGCATGCAGATGGTGATGCATGACGCTCGCGGGATTGCCCGGGCGGCAGCGCTCGGGGCGCAATACCGCATTGCTGGCAAGAGCGGTACTGCGCAAGTCGTTGCGATCAAGCAGGGCGAGCGCTACAACCGGGCGAAAACCCTGGAACGTAACCGCGACAACGCCTTGTTCGTCGGATTTGCCCCGGCTGAGCACCCGAAGATTGTCATCTCGGTGATGATTGAAAACGGCGAGGCGGGTGGTCGCGTCGCAGGTCCCGTGGTGCGACAGATCATGGACGCCTGGCTGCTCGATCAGGAAGGTCACCTCAAGCCGCAATACGCCGCGCCGAGCAAAGCCCCGGGTGATCCACACGTTTAAGTGGTCGTTCTGAAACCACAGGTGCTGTAAGGCACTTGCCATCGCCCTGACGTTAACGTAAAGATTGCGGCAGGGCGCTGATTTTAAAAATAGCGCAGGGCGGACCGACTCGGAGCGCTTGATGACGCTAATAAAAACAACACCACCCAAACTGCACCGTGAAGCTCGCCTGGCCCGGGAAAAACTCCATCTCGAGGGCGAAGTTCCCGACGGCGTGTTGCGCGCGGAAATCGACGCCTCGTGGCGACGCAGTCTCAGCCACGGTGTGCATTTCAATGGCAAACACGAACTGGCGCTGGAATCGAGCGCGAGCCTCGACGTGTTGCTGGCGAGCAACCGACTGCTGATCGACGCAGCATTGCCAGCCATCGATTACCTGGCCGAACGTCAGGGCAAGGAAGGCCTGGTTATCCTCGCCAACTCCGATGCCACCATCCTCGCCGTCGAAGGGCGCGCCGATCGCCTCAAAGGCAGCGGCCTGCAAGACATCACCTTGGGTGCCTGCTGGAGCGAAGCCGCTCGCGGCACCAACGCGCTAGGCACCGCCCTGGTCGAAGCCCGGCCAACGATGATCGACTGCGGCGAGCATTATCTCGATCGCCTGACTGATTTCTCCTGTACCTCGGTGCCGATTTATTGCCCTCAGGGCGACATCCTCGGCGTGCTCGACCTGACCCGTGAAGGCCCGCTAGGCCGCGTCCATGACAGCACCGCGTTGTTAGCCATGGCGGTCAGCCAGATTGAAAGCCGCGTCTTCAACGCCAGCTACCCGGACGAAATCGTCCTGGCGTTCCACAGCCGTCGCCAATACCTCGAATCTCCATGGCAAGGCCTGCTGGCAGTGAGCCTTGGGGGCCAGATCCTTGCGGTCAGTGCCCAGGCCTGTCAGTTGCTTCACGCCGAACGCTCGGCGTTGGTGGGCCGACGTTGCGAAGAGTTTTTGGGCGTCGATGGCCTGCAATTGCTGGCTCGCCTGCACCAGGGCGGTGTCGGCAGCCTGCAAACTGCCAAAGGCGAATTCTTCTACAAAACCCTGCGTGCACCGCAACGCTCGATCAGCGTCAGCAGCCCTCCACGCAGCACCGTCAAAACCGCCAAACCGCAACCGGACCTGGAGTCCCTGGCCGGCAGTAACGTGCGATATGCCCGAGCGTTGCGCATGGCTCGTCAAGGCCTGGCCAATGAATTGCCGGTGTTGCTGCTCGGTGAAACTGGCACCGGCAAAGAAGTCATCGCCCGCGCTTTGCACCTGGCCGGTGCTCGCTGCGACAAACCCTTTGTGGCGGTGAATTGCGCCGCCATTCCCGAAGGCCTGATCGAGTCGGAACTGTTCGGTTACCGCGAGGGCGCGTTCACCGGTTCCCGTCGTGGTGGCATGGTCGGTCGCTTGCAACAGGCCCATGGCGGCACCTTGTTTCTCGATGAAATCGGCGACATGCCGCTGGCCCTGCAAGCGCGTTTGCTGCGGGTGCTGCAAGACCGCAAAGTCGCGCCATTGGGTGCTGGCGAAGAGCAGGACATCGACGTCGCGCTGATTTGCGCCACCCATCGTGACCTCAAGCGCCTGGTGGATGAAAAGCACTTCCGAGAGGACCTGTTCTACCGGGTCAACGGCATCAGCGTGATGCTTCCGGCCCTGCGCGAACGTGAGGACTTCAGTGGTCTGGTCGGGCGATTGCTGGCCAAGCTCGATGCGCCGGCCGTCGTGCTGCATGACGATTTGAGCCGCTTGCTCGGCGGTTATCACTGGCCCGGCAACATCCGCCAACTGGAGATGGTATTACGCACCGCGCTGGCCATGCGCGAACCGGGAGAGACCGTCCTCACGCTCGATCACTTGCCCGACAGCATGCTCGACGAGTTGAGCGCGAGCGAACGACCACAGGCTGGCAGCATCCGCGAGAACGAACTGGAGCTGATTCGGCAGTCCCTGGACACTCACCAGGGCAATGTCTCGGCGGCCGCCGACGCGTTGGGCATCAGCCGCGCGACGTTGTATCGCAAGCTCAAACAGTTGCGTTCGTGATGCAGCGCCTGATCGTCCGGCTGATCGACAGCCAGCACCCCGAAGCCTTGCAAGCGGCATTGCGCTGGCTCTACAGCTTCGTGCGTCCGCATCGTTTGGCCATTGTCGGGCTGCTCGGTTTATCGGTGTGCGCCTCGCTGCTGGTGTTGGTGCAACCGTGGCTGACCAAGCTGCTGATCGACGATGGCCTGCTAGCCCGCAATTTCCCGATGCTGGTGTTGATTGCCGGGTTGATGATCGTTGCCGGGCTGCTCGGCACGGCACTGTCGGGCATCAATCGCTATCTGCACACGCGGTTGTCCGGGCGGATTCTTTTTGCTTTGCGCGATGATCTCTACCGGCATTTGCAGACACTCTCACCGAGCTTCTACGGTCAACGGCGTATCGGAGACTTGATGTCGCGCCTGGATGGCGACGTCGCGGAGATCCAGCGTTTTGCCGTGGATTCATTATTCTCGGCCGTGTCGAGCGTGATCGGTCTGGTCTGCGCGGTGGCGATGTTGTTGACCCTGTCATGGAAGCTGTCGTTGCTGGCCCTGGTGCTGATTCCCCTCGACGTGCTCTGGCTGCGCTGGATGCGGCGCAAAGTCGAGCGCGACGTACGGCAATTACGCGAGCGCTCGGCGGACATGTCCTCGTTCATGGTCGAGACCTTGCCGGTGATGAAATTCATCCAGTCCGCCGGCCAGCAACAACGTGAATCGCGGCGTCTGCAGACGCTGGGCCAAGGCTACATGAGCCAATTGCTGCGCCTGCAAGTCACCGAGTTTTTCACCCAGGCCGTACCGGGCACATTGACCTCATTGTCCCGCGCCTGTGCGTTTTTGATCGGCGGTTACTGGGTGGTGCAGGGCACTTGGCAATTGGGTGCCTTGATTGCGTTTTCGACCTACCTGGGCATGGCCGTCGGACCGGTCCAGAGCCTGCTCGGCCTCTACGTCGCCATTCAACGGATGACCGTCAGTCTCGGACGCGTGATGGAGCTGCGCGGTGAAGAGCCCACAGTTTTGACGCCGGTCCAACCGCAACCGATGCCGATCTGCGGCGACCTGCGATTCGACGATGTGCACTTCAGCCATCCCGGCCGCCCGACGACTTTGCGGGGTATCGAAGCGCGAATTCCCTACGGCTTGAAAGTCGCCCTCAGCGGCGGCTCCGGGGTCGGCAAATCTACCCTTATCGATCTGCTGCAGCGTCATCACGATCCGCAGTCCGGTCGGGTGTTGCTGGGGGAGGTTGATCTTCGGGAGCTGGACCTGTTCCAGTTGCGGCAGCGGATTGCCGTTGTCAGCCAGGACATCGTGCTGTTTCGCGGCAGCCTCGCCGATAACCTCGCTTACGCGGTGCCGGACGCCAGTCGCGAGGCCATTGCCGACGTCGCGCGCCTGGCACAACTCGACAGCCTGATCGAGTCGTTGCCCGAGGGGCTCGACAGTCCGTTGGGCGAGCGTGGCCAGCAGTTGTCCGGCGGCCAGAAACAGCGCATCGCCATTGCCCGTGCACTGCTGCAGGATCCGTTGATTCTGGTGCTGGACGAGGCCACTTCGGCGGTGGATGAAGCCACCGAGCGCGAGGTCATCGAGGCCATCGACCGACTGTTTGCCGGGCGCACACGCATCTTGATCAGCCATCGTCCCTCAACCCTGGCCGATGCCGACCTGCGCTTTGAATTGCTCGACGGCGTACTCACTTCGAAAACGGTGCTGCATGAAGCCTGAACTACGCATCGGGGTGGTCGACAGCGGGCATTCGGCGGCGCAACGGGTGGAGGTCGTGGCCGGGCGACGATTTTCGTTGTTGGAGGATGGGCTGGCCGAAAGCGACTTGCGTGATGATCCATTGGGTCACGGTAGCGCAGTCATCGAAGCCATCGGAC
This sequence comes from Pseudomonas sp. C9, assembly GCF_002000165.1. Lineage (NCBI taxonomy): Bacteria > Pseudomonadati > Pseudomonadota > Gammaproteobacteria > Pseudomonadales > Pseudomonadaceae > Pseudomonas > Pseudomonas sp. C9. The sequence goes on from NZ_MPAK01000001.1 coordinate 4,555,854, forward strand.
GTCGGGCACCCTCAGCGGTATTTTGCGTGGGGCAGGTGTTTGACCAGCGCGGCGTCACCAGCGCCTTGCAGATTGCCAGCGCCATCGACTGGCTGGTGGCACAGGACGTCCGGTTGATCAATTTGAGCCTCGGTTTGCGTCAGGACCGCAGCCTGTTGCGCGAAGCCTGCGCGGCGGCGGTGAGCCAGGGCGTTTTGCTCTGCGCCTCCAGCCCGGCGCAAGGTGAAGGTGTGTTCCCGGCGAATTATCCACAGGTGTTGCGCGTCACCGGCGACGCGCGATGCGCTGAGCAGGAGTGGTCATGGCTCAACAGCGCTCAAGCGGATTTCGCCGCGTGTGTGCATGGGACTTATCCGGGGCAGTCCGGCGCCAGTCTTGGCTGCGCAGCGTTGAGTGGACACATTGCCGGTTTCCTGATGGCACACCCTGAGGCGAGCAACGAGCAGGTCATCGAGTGGCTGCGCGAAAACGCTCGTTATCGCGGTCCTGAACGGCGCGTTGGCCCATGATTGTGATTCTCGGCGCAGGACCGGCGGGGGCCGCAGTCGCCCTGGGTTTGCGCCGACTCGGCTATCCCGTCACGCTGGTCAGCGAGTGGCGCCGATTTGCGGCGCTGGAAGGCGTTTCGGTCCGTGTGCTGGAGGCCTTGCGCGGTGCGGGTGTGCATCAGGCGCTGGCGGACGCGGCGTTGCCTTCCCAGCGGCAGGTGTCGTGGAACGGCCAGCAGCACGCGCAGAACATTGAGTTTTTACTCGATCGCCCATGCTTCGACCGAGGCCTGCGCGAGGACCTGCGCCTGGCTGGCGTCGAGCTGATCGAAGGTCGAGTGTTGACCGTTGAGACCGACGCGACGGGCCATCGGATCGACATTGATGGGCGCGAAACGCTGCTCGCAGACTTTTTAGTGGAAGCCCGCGGTCGCCAGGCCCCGGCGCTCGGCAAAGGCCTGCGCGGGCCCGAGACGGTCAGCTTGCTCAATCGCTGGCAAGGCCCTCCGGGCACCACCGCCAGCGCCGTGGAAAGCCTTGAAGACGGCTGGGCCTGGATGGCGCGGCGGGCTGACGGCCAGTGTTACTGGCAATGGACGGTGGACGTGGCGAGCGCCGACCTGCCGGGCAAGGCGCAGTTGCTCGACTATTGTCGTCAGCGGCGCCAGGGTTCGGCGTTGGCTCAGGCGTTTTTCGCTGACCAGGCCGAAGTCGATCTGCAATTGCATGCCCGCAGCAGCACCGCGATTCTATGCCCGCAGGTGTGCGGCGATCACTGGATTCGGGTTGGCGATGCCGCCATGGCGGTGGACCCGCTGTCGGGCAACGGGATTTTTCAATCACTGTCTTCGGCGCTTCAGGCGCCGGCAGTAATCAACACGTTGTTGCGCAAACCCGAACGAGCGGCGTTGGCCCAGCGCTTTCATCAGCAGCGGGTCGAGCAGTTGTTTTTGCGCTTTGCACGAATCGGTCGGGATTTTTACGCCGATGAACTGCGTTGGCTGGATCAGCCATTCTGGCAAGCGCGGCGGCGTTGGCCGGATGCTGAAGTCGCCCATGCCGAGGCTGATTTTTCAGCATTGAGGATCGAGCGAGCACCGGTGCTCAAGGACGGATTTGTCGATGAGGCCGAGGTGGTGATCACGACGGATCAACCGTTGGGCATCTGGCATGTGCAGGGGGTTGAATTGGCGCCGCTTGTGCGGCGGTTGCGCACCGAGCCGGCGGAACGGGTATTGGCGGGGTTGACGGTGGAGCAGGGGCGGGTGGTTCGGGGGTGGTTGTTGGCTCAGGGTTTCAAACCTTGAGATTTGTAGTGGCCGGTCTGGCCCCTTCGCGAGCAAGCCCGCTCCCACATTGATTCTGTGTCGAGCACAAATTAAATGTGGGAGCGGGCTTGCTCGCGAAGGCGGCCTAACCAACGCAGACAATCACAGCTTGATCAACACCGACTTCAACTCGGTGTAATGCTCAATCGCCGCATACCCCATTTCACGCCCGACCCCCGACATTTTGTACCCGCCAAACGGCAGGGCCGGGTCCAGTGCGCTGTGGCAGTTGACCCACACCGAACCCGACTTGATCCGCGGAATCATCCGGTGCACCGCCGCCAGGTCATTCGACCAGATGCTCGCTCCAAGCCCATAAGGGCTGTCATTGGCCATGCGCAACGCATCGGCCTCGTCATCGAACGGAATCGCTACCAGTACCGGGCCAAAAATCTCTTCCTGCACCAGCGAGTGTTTTTGATCGACGTCGACAATCACGGTCGGCTTGACGAAAAATCCCGGTCCGAACTGCTCACCACCGCAGGCGATGGTCGCACCACTTTCCCGGCCCTTTTCGATATACCCGTAAACCCGTTCCTGTTGGCGCCGGGAGATCAATGGCCCCATTTCAACACTGGGGTCCAGCCCGTTGCCGAGCTTCATGGCATTGGCGATATCGCTGATGTCCGCCACCACATTGTCGAAATGTTTGCGCTGCACATACAGCCGCGAACCGGCGCAGCACACCTGTCCCTGATTGAAGAAAATTGCACTGGCGGCACCGGCCGCGGCGGTTTTCAGGTCGGCGTCGGCCATGACAATGGTCGGTGATTTGCCGCCCAGCTCCAGGGTTACGCGGGTCATCGAATCCATGGCGATCTTGCCGATCTCCTTGCCCACGGCAGTGGAGCCCGTGAAGGTCAGCTTGTCCACCAACGGGTTGTGCGTCAGGGCTGAGCCGGCGGTAATACCGGTGCCAGTGACCACGTTGAACACGCCTTCGGGGTAACCGGCTTCCAGCACCAGTTCGGCAAGTTTCAGCGCGGTCAGCGGGGTTTCATCGGCGGGTTTGAGCACCACGGTGCAGCCGGTGGCCAGGGCCGGGCCGAGCTTCCAGCAAGCCAGCAGCAGCGGGAAGTTCCAGGCGACGATGGCGCCGACCACACCCACCGCTTCGCGACGGATGAAACTGTGGAACTGATCGTTGGGCATCAACGGCAGCGACACTTCGACACTGGAGCCTTCAATCTTGGTCGCCCAGCCGGCCATGTAGCGCAGGAAATCGATGGCCAGTTGCACGTCCATCACTTGCGCCACCACCGCGCTTTTACCGTTGTTGAGGCATTCCAGCTGCGCCAGCAGTTCGGCGTCGCGCTCCATCAGGTCGGCGAGTTTCCACAACAGGTTCTGCCGCTCGCGTGGGCGGGTGCGGGTCCAGGTCGAATCATCAAAAGCCTGGCGGGCCGCGAGCACGGCGCGGTCGACATCCTCGGGCGTGGCCCGTGGCACCACACACAACACTTCGCCGGTGGCGGGGTTGTGCAGGGGCATGGTCTGGCCATCGGCGGCCTCGACCCAGTCACCGCCGATCAGCATGCGCGGGGCGCGCTGGATAAACGCGGAAGTGGCGGGAAGCAAATTAGGGAGCGACATGGCGAGGCCTCTTATTATTCGTGAGAACAGGGCTTTCGCAATGGCTGTGCCAAGTCGCCGCAAGGTCAGGCGAACCGTTGATTGGCCGGGGTTCGCCAGGTGAAAAGGGTTGGTAACGCCGGTGATTTTTTTCGCAAATTGCGACAACGGCTGAGACGACGAGCAACCCGGTTGCGCCCTTGAGACCCCTCGTGTTGAGGAATAGAATTTTCTGGCTCGGTGGGTGAAGTGATGGAGCACTCTCCCGGCCACACATCTCGCGCAAGGGAGGTACTGATGAACCTTTCAACCCTGGAGATTCAAAGCATCATTGAGCAGAGTTTTCTGCCTTCGGTATGCACCTGCAGTATGGCGCCGGATCAGTCGATGACGATTCGGGTCTGCGATTGCACCACCGGCAAAGTGGACCTGGTGAGCCACGTTGCAGTCTGGGAACTGGACACTGCTCATGCGATCACGGCGTTGGTGACGCAGATGCAGCAAGAGATCAGCGCACACAAAGGCCTCCTCCCTCCGACGTTTCCAGGCTGAACCGGCCAAGCCGCACCACCGCGCGTGGTGCGGCTCGCGTTGACACACTCATGACGGTACTTTTCGGTAAATTTCCTCGAACGTGTCGCTATCAACGGCAGCGAGTAGCTTTTTGTCATCCTTGAGCGTGGCCAGGAAGGTCACTTCGGTTTCCTTGCCTGCCAGCATGAACCCCGCAATCGCGCCGATTGGGCCCAGCAGCATGGCGCCGGCCACGCCGAACCCGATGGCGTCCTTGAAGTTGTTGATCGACTCCTCGTTAGCCACTTCCACACGCTTGAACGATGAGAGCGGAAGACTGAGACCGGGCCACGGGTGAAGCGGCGTCCTGAGGGTAAAAACGCCGTCCCTGTACTCTCCATCACCCTGCAGGAAGTCCCCCGCCAAGACAGTGATGTTTGCCATTTTTGATCCCCTGTCGGCAATCGGTGAACAACCATTTCGCCCCTTGATCCCGATGCCGTCAATCGTCGAGCGATGAGCTGTTCCGTGCGGGCATCTATGCTTGTCGCAGATTGCAACAACTGTCGCGATATTAGACGCAGGTGATCTGGTCGACAGCGCTTCGAACGCCATCTTTTTAACGCAACTGATTGATAGGAAAGGATATCGGCAAGCTGGCACGCTCCGTGTATTGCTCATCGCAGACGTTTCTCTTGCCTGCGTCGGTGGTTCGCCGCTGACGCTAGAAACCATAAAAACGATAAGCCACAAAAATAAGAAAGCACCGTGCGAGGTTCGACGTTGATGAAGAGAAAACTCCGATCAGGCCTGAGCGCCAGCCTGCTGGCCGTAGCCGCTTGTGTGGCGCTGCATGCGCCGGACAGCCAGGCAGCCCGAGACGCCCAGACCATCCTCAAGGAAACCTGTCAGGGCTGTCACACGCCCGAAGCCGGTAACGCCCTCAGTCGTATCAGCCACCAGCGCAAGACCCCGGAAGGCTGGCTGATGAGCATCGCCCGAATGCAGACCATGCATGGTTTGCAGATCAGCGATGAGGACCGCCGCACGCTGGTCAAGTACCTGGCCGACACCCAGGGCCTGGCGCCGAGCGAAACCGACGGTGTGCGTTATGCCCTTGAGCGCCGGCTCAATACCGTCGAAAAATTCGACGACCAGACCAGCCAGATGTGTGGCCGCTGCCACTCCGGTGCACGGGTTGCACTGCAACGCCGTCCGGCCCAGGAATGGGAGCGTCTGGTGAACTTCCACCTCGGCCAGTGGCCGTCGCTGGAATACCAGGCCCTGGCCCGCGACCGTGACTGGTTCGACATCGCCCGCAAAGACATGGTGCCGTTGCTGGCCAAGCGTTATCCGCTGGATAACCCGGCCTGGAAAAAATGGCAAAGCGTCGCGCCCAAATCCGATGCACTGGTGGGGGACTGGAGCTTCAGCGGTCACTTGCCAGGCAAGGGCGAACTGGCCGGCGTGATGACCGTCAGCGCCGATGGCAGCGACACCTTCAAGGTCAGCATCAAAGGCCAATACGCCGACGGCAGCCCGTTCAACGGCGACGGCAGCGCGATTCTCTACACCGGCTATGAATGGCGCGGCAACGTGACCATCGATGGCGTGACCCTGCGCCAGGTATTCGCCGCCCAGGGCAATGCCATGCAAGGCCGCATGTTCGAGGCCGAGCATGACGAGCGTGGCCTGGACTTCGTCGCCGCCAAGCAAGGCTCCAGTCGTTTGTTGGCGGTGCAACCGGGTTACGTGAAAGCCGGCAGCGAAACCGAAGTGACCCTGATCGGCAGTGGTCTCACCGGCAAACCGAACTTCGGCAAAGGTGTGGAAGTGCTCGAAGTCGTCGAACAGAGCCCGGACCGGATCAAGGTCAAACTCAAGGCCGCCGCCAATGCCCAACCGGGCCTGCGCACGGTGACGGTGGGCACGTTGAAAGGCCCGAGCCTGTCGGTCTACAACTCCATCGCCGAAGTCAAAGTCGTGCCGGAGTTTTCGGTCTCGCGGATCGGCGAGGGTGGTGGTTCGACGCCGAAAGTCCAGGGGCGTTTCGACGCCGAGGCATGGGGCAAAGGCGCCGACGGCAAGCCTTATCGCATCGGTGTATTCCCGGCGCAATGGAAAGTCGAAGCCTTCGATGATCGCGCCAAGGAAGACGAAGACGTCAAGTTCGCCGGCACCATGCAGGCTGACAGCGGCGTGTTCACGCCGGGCGATGCCGGGCCGAACCCGCAACGCAAAATGTCCACCAACAATGCTGGCAACCTCAAGGTGATCGCCGCCGTCGACGACGCAGGGAAATCCCTGACCGGCGAAGGCCACATGATCGTCACCGTGCAACGCTGGAACAATCCACCCATTCCGTGATTTGCCCTGAAACCCAAGGCTTCAGACACTTTTCGGAATGACCGCAGGCCCCGTCGAACGGGGTTTGCACAGGAGGTTGCAATGGGCGCTATTTTGAATCTGGTCGAACGGAACCTGCACGAAGTGCACGTCGATGCCGACCGCATGCTGTTTCACATCCCCAGCAGTTCGCTGTTCGCCAGCGATGAGTTGACGGGCACCATCATCGATACCTTGCGCGGTCCGGGCTGTTCGTCCGATGACCTGATCCAGCGTCTGGCCGCGCGCTTCAACGGCGAAGAAATCACCGAGACGCTGCGTGAATTGATCTCGCTGGAACTGGTCAGCGACGGTTCGCCGCTGACCCCGGACATCGGCACCAAACGGGTCGAACGCACGGCGATCAATACCGTGGTGCTGAACGTCAACACCGGCTGCAATTTGAGCTGCACCTACTGCTACAAGGAAGACCTCGACAAGCCTTCGGCCGGAAAGAAAATGGACGTGGAAACGGCGATTGCCTCGGTAGAAATGCTGCTGCGCGAATCCCCCGACGAAGAGCGTTTCACCGTGGTGTTCTTCGGTGGCGAACCGCTGAGCAATCGCAAGCTGATCGAGTACATGGTCGACTACTGTGAGAAACGTTTTCGCGAGGCCGGCAAGTTCGTCGAATTCGTGATGACCACCAACGCCACGCTGCTCACCGAAGAAACCGTCGACTACCTGAATGCCCACCGCTTCGGGCTCTCGGTGAGTATCGACGGGCCGAAGACCGTGCACGACCGCAACCGCATCACCGTGGGCGGGCAGGGCACGTACGACGTGGTGCGGCGCAAGGCCGAGATGCTGCTGTCGCGCTACAACAGCCGCCCGGTCGGTGCCCGTGTGACGTTGACCACCGGCGTCACCGATGTCGAAACCATCTGGGACCACCTGTTCAACGAGCTAGGGTTTGCCGAAGTCGGTTTCGCTCCCGTGACCTCCGGCGATATCAGCACGTTCAACCTGACCAGCGACGAGCTGATCGAAGTGTTCGCCAACATGAAAAAACTCGGTCGTCGTTACCTGGAAGCCGCGCTGGAGCACCGCAACATCGGTTTCTCCAACCTGCACCAGTTGATCACCGATATCCACGAAGGCCACAAAAAAGCCCTGCCGTGCGGCGCGGGCCTGAAGATGCTGGCGGTGGATCACAAGGGCGAGCTGAACCTGTGCCATCGCTTTACCGGTTCCAGCCTGCCGACGTTCGGCAACGTCCACAGCGGTGTGAAGCAAGTCGAGTTGAACGACTTCTTGTCCCAGCGCCTGGACCGCACCAACACCGGTTGCGAAGACTGCCAGATCCGCAACCTGTGTTCCGGCGGCTGCTATCACGAGAGCTACGCCCGGTATGGCGACCCGACTCATCCGACTTATCACTACTGCGAACTGATGCGTGACTGGGTCGACTTCGGTATCGAGGTCTACACCCGGATCATGGCCAATAACCCTGCGTTCATCAGCAGCTACATCACTCCGCGCAAGGCTCACTGATATGAAACATCTCAAGGCAATCAATAACAAAGCGCTGAAAATGGATCAGGCCGCGGCCGAAAACCGCATCGAAGAAGTGGTCGCGATGAGCTCCGTGGCGGGCTGCGCCTCGACCACCGACCCGGGCTGGGAAATCGACGCGTTTGGTGGTGTGTCGTCGCTCTGCCAACCGATGGAAGCCGACCTGTATGGCTGCTCCGACCCGTGCTGGTGGCCGGCCCAGGTGCCCGACATGATGAGTACCTACCCGGACTGGAACAAGGATGCCCAGGCGTCCAACGAAAACTGGCGCAACCTCGGCACTGTCTTCCCGAAAGACAAGTGATCAGATAAGAAGAAGGATTCCAGCATGCACAGCATCAAAGCCTGCGGCCTGGCCGCATTCGCCGCCCTGAGCACGTGTTCGTTCACTGTTCTGGCCGATGAAAACACTGCACTGCAAGACGGTCACGAGTACATGTTGACCACCAATTACCCGAACAACCTGAACGTGATCGACCTGGCCACCGACACCTTGCTCAAGACCTGCAAGATGCCTGACGCCTTTGGCCCCGGCACCGTGCAATTGTCACCGGACCGCAAGACCGCCTACGTGTTGAACAATCACTATGCGGATGTCTACGGCGTCGAACTGGACAACTGCAAGCAGGTGTTCCACGCCAGCATCACGCAAAAAACGGGGGAGAAAGCGCGCTCGATGTTCGCCTTCACCCTTAGCCACGACGGCAAGGAACTGTACACCGTCGCCAACCCGACACTGATGCTCAACGACCGCTACGAAGTGCAGCAACCGCGGCTCGATGTGTATGCCACCGATGCCGGGATGGACGCCAAACCGGTGCGCAGTTTCCCGGCACCACGGCAACTGACCATCATGCAGAGTGGCGATGACGGCACGCTGTATGTGGCGGGGGCGGACGTTTACAAGGTCAATGTGAAAACCGGCAAGTTCGACGTGCTGATCCCCAGCCGTCACTGGAAACGCGAGAACTACAGCGCGCCGGACGTGCTCTACGTGTGGAACCAGCAGACCTATCGTCATGACTTCTCGCTGCTCTACACCGCCGCGAAATTCAAGGACAAGAAGCAGGACCCGGCCACTGCCGAGTACCTTTACGGACTGTTCAGCATCGACCTGAAAACCGGCAAGACCGAAACCACTGACTTCGGTCCTTTGACGGAAATCTACTTCAGCGGCATGCGCTCGCCGAAGGATCCGAACCTGATGTTCGGCGTGCTGAACCGCTTGGCCAAGTACGACATCAAGGAAAAGAAAATGCTGCAGGCGGCGACGCTGGATCATTCCTACTACTGCATTTCCTTCAACAAGGACGGCAGCAAGATCTACCTGGCCGGGACGTTTAACGACGTGGCGATTTTTGATGCCGACAGCCTGAAGCAGATCGGCAGCATCAAGATGCCGGGCGGGGACATGGCGATTACCACGGCACAGGTGTTTGTCCGGTAATCATTTTTGCCTGATCAGACGCCATCGCGAGCAGGCTCGCTCCTACGCACATCCAATGTAGGAGCGAGCCTGCTCGCGATGAGGCCCTTGAGAACGCTGGAAACCTTACTGTCCCGGCACCGGGCAGCCCAAATCCCCCTCCTGACACTTCAAGTAAGTCTTGAAGGTCTCGGCTCGCGCCTTGGTCAATTCAGTCACGCAATTGCTGTAGATCAGTGGATAAACACTCCCGCCTTCCACCCCGGACGCCGAAAAATTGCATTCGGCATCCCGAAACGCAATCCACGCACGCTGCGCACCCACTAGCGACTTCTTGCGCTCGGGCTCACTTTTGAGTCGCGTGGTGATTTGCTGATACAGCGCATTCAACTCCTTGTCAGCCGCCGCATGCTGCTGCGCCGCGCACTGGTTCATCGTGGCCTGGTCGGCGGCATTGTCGCAGTCCAGAGCGAAGGCCATCGAGGTAAACAGCACGGGTGTCAGTGCCAGGAGAACGCGTGAGTACATGGAGGAAAACTCGCTGTGACAGAGGAGATTGAGGTGCAGTGTAGCGAATCGTTTTTGCCTTGCGCCGACAGAAGACCTGCCACCTGTGAGGCCCCGCCAGCCAACAGTCTCGTCCGTCTGTCAGAACTTATGCATGCAAATGCGGCCGAATATTGCGGGCAAGGTTGATCGCGGCAAGCGATTGATACATTTTAGGGTTGGTCTTGTGGTCTTACTGACCTACTGTTCAATACAGGAGGTGACTTATGAACGCAGCATCTGATCGCATCGAAAGGAAAGTCCTGCTCAAGGTCAAGCGTTCGCACGTCTGGCGCGTGCTGGCCAACGCAGAGGCATTCGGGCAGTGGTTTGGCGTGGCACTGGAAGGCAAGCGTTTCATCGCCGGTGAGTGGACTCAGGGGCAGATAACCTATCCCGGTTATGAACACTTGCGGTGGAATGTCCTGGTGGAGAGCGTTGAGCCGGAGCGGCTGTTTTCGTTTCGCTGGCACCCTTATGCCGTCAACCCGGACGTCGACTACTCCCAGGAGCCGACCACACTGGTGAAATTCGAGCTTGAAGACGGGGACGACGGCACGTGGCTCAAAGTGTCCGAGTCCGGTTTCGATCACGTCCCCCAAGCTCGTCGTGAAAAGGCTTTCCGTATGGACAGCCGCGGTTGGGAAGAGCAGATGAACAACATCGAACAGTATCTGATCGAAAACGCCAAGGCCCATGAGCGTGAGGGTGGCTGATTGGCTGGAAGTCTCTGTACCGAAGCTCTCCGGCGAGATGCCTGAGGCGTCTAGGGGTTTTCGGAAGGGTGGCTATAGCGAATGTCTTACACGCGGTGGTAGCTATGTCGACTATTGCAGATTGGATCCGACGCGTAATCTAGCTCCATCAACTGAAGCACAGGAAGCGCTTCAGGATCACGGATGATCGACCATCAGCAAGGATTGGCTACCGACAGGGAGTCGATAATGGTCTTGGGAAAAACCCGCTTCGGCGGGTTTTTTTTTGCCTGTCGAAAAGTCTGGCAGTGCTTAGAGCCTGGCCGCTGCCCGTTGGGTGATCAGTGCCCGTTGCTCAATCGAGGCGGCGGCACGGCGATGCGCTTCAGCCAGAACACTCTGCGGCGCGGTGTCAGGGCTGCCCGACTGGAACGGCGGTGCCGGGGCATATTCAAGCTGCAACTGCAGCAGTTGCGCCGTGTCCTTGTCGAACAACTCTGCCGCCAGGGTCAGGGCAAAATCGATCCCCGCGGTGATCCCGCCACCGGTCAGCAGATTGCCGTCGCGCACCACCCGGTCCTTGACCGGGATCGCGCCCAGCGGCTTGAGCAATTCGTGATAGGCCCAGTGCGTGGTCGCCCGTTTGCCCTGGAGTAAACCCGCTGCGCCGAGCACCAGCGCCCCGGTGCAGACCGACGTGATATACCGCGCGTTGACGGCTTGAGCCTTGAGGAAAGACAGGGTTTGCTCATCCTCCATCAACGGCCCGACGCCGCTGCCGCCGGGAACGCAAATCACGTCCAGCGCCGGGCAATCGTCGAACGTCGTGGTCGGTTTGAGCATCAGGCCGGTGCTCGCGGTCACCGGCACCAGGTCCTTCCAGATCAAATGCACCTTCACGTCCGGCAATGAGGCCAACACATCGTAAGGGCCGGTCAGGTCGAGTTGCTGAACCTGGGGAAACAACAGAAAACCGATCTGCAACGTCATGGCTTATTTCTCCTGAAGTGGGTGGACGTCTTCACTGTAGGCTCGTAGGATTTGGCGTATCCGCCAATAACCCCACGAATTACGCCAACCATGCCGAAATCCATTCACGTGCTCGCGTTTGCCAATGTGCAACTGCTCGACGTCACCGGGCCGTTGCAAGTGTTTGCCTCGGCCAACGACATCTGCCGTCAGAAAGGGCTGCCACCGCCGTATGCACCCTCGGTGATTGTCAGCGGCGGCGGGGCGGTGATGTCGTCGTCGGGGTTGGCGTTGTTGGCTGAACCGTTACCCGAAAATGGCAGTGACACGCTGATCATTGCCGGTGGCTGGGGTGTTTATGCGGCGGCGGAAGACGCGTCGCTGGTGGCCTGGGTGCGTGAGCATGCGTCGGGTTGTCGGCGAATCTCGTCGGTGTGTACCGGGGCCTTCTTGTTGGCGGCCAGCGGCTGGCTCGATGGTCGTCGAGTGGTCACGCACTGGACGCGTTGCGAGCAGTTGGCGCAAAAACATCCACGCCTTCAAGTCGAGCCCAATCCGATTTTCATCAATGACGGCCCGGTCTGGACCTCGGCGGGCGTCACGGCTGGCATCGACCTGGCGCTGGCCATGGTCGAAGAGGACCTGGGCCGCAACACCGCGTTGGAAGTCGCCCAGCAACTGGTGGTGTTCCTCAAGCGTCCGGGCGGCCAGTCACAGTTCAGCGTGACCTTGTCTTTGCAGAAGCACGGTGACCGTTTCGACGAGCTTCACGCCTGGATCAGTGAAAACCTCACCCAAGACCTCGGCATCCCGACCCTGGCATTGCAGGCGGGCATGAGCGAACGCAGCTTCGTGCGCCACTACCGCGCCGACACCGGCCAAACCCCGGCACGCGCCATTGAGTTGATTCGGGTCGAAACGGCGCGGCGGTTGCTCAGCGACACCTGCGTGCCGATCAAGCGGGTGGCGGTGCAGTGCGGGTTTGGCAGCGAAGAGACGCTGCGCCGTAGTTTTCTGCGAGCGATGGGGGTGACACCGCAGGCTTATCGCGAGCGTTTCAGCGTCAGTCCCCAAGCCGAGCCGGTCATGCTCTGATGTCAGGTTGGGGCGATTGGCCGCCAAGTAGTGGACGAAGCTCGTGATGCAAGTCGACCCTGTGCCTCTCCCTAAGCGTCCACTTCCGCCACCTGATTAAAGTACTTCGACCGATCCGGTGTAAACGTCACCACCATACCGGTCCTGGAGCAGGCCAACGCCCGCTCTTTGCCCAAATCAACATCCAGATCCTCCCCGCGCAACCCTTGCCATTGGGCGAGGTATTTGAGAGATCCGTATTTTTCGAGTTTTTTCAGGCTACGACTGACGCCACCCTTCCAGCCGAGCACCGGCAGTTCACCGGCTAGGCTGCGTCGGGCGAGTTCGGGGAAGCGGGTGGCGCGTTGACGGCCGATTTCCCAGCATTTGATCAGGCCCTTGTCCGGACCTTCCCACAATTCATCGCGGTTCAGGCCGGACCGGAGGGGGGCGTCAATGCTGCGGTGGATGCGCTGGTTCATTCTGGTTCCTTGAATTCGGGTTTTGTTGGACAGCTCCGCTGTACCCGTTGACGCTGGATGTTAGGGGGCGATGTAACGACTGGCAACAAGGTATTTCCGAGTGTAGGAATGTGCTGTGCCGGAGGAGGACGGGGCTCATTGTTTGGGTTTTGTCGGCTACAAGACTACAGCGCCCGCCAGCATTAGGGTGTTATGCCTTTGGGGGATGTTTAAGTACCTTGTAGGTAGGTCTCATTCCTACAATTGGCGGCGTAAAACGGGAAAGTTCCTACGGGTTTTGTCGGTTGCAGGCGCCCCTGCAGCAAAGGATCTCCCACAGGGTTATCGGTACGCCTAATTCCAGGTGTGCTTCATCCGTTCTTCTATACAGACTAATTTTTTGAGGAAAGCCCGGTGACCCAGCTGACATTGCTGTGCTTGCCCTATTCGGGCGCCAGCGCCATGGTTTTCAGCCGCTGGCGGCGCAAACTGCCGCAGTGGCTGGCGCTGCAACCGGTGGAGCTGCCCGGCCGCGGCGCGCGGTTTGGCGAGCCGTTGCACACCGACATGCGGCGGCTGGCGCTGCAACTCGCACACGAACAAAAAGCCACGCTCAAAGCCCCTTATGCACTGTTCGGCCATAGCCTTGGGGCATTGCTGGCTTGTGAAATGGCCCATGCGTTGCGCTCGCTGGGCTGTCCGGAGCCCGTGGCGCTGTTCGCTTCAGGCACGGCCGCGCCGACAATGCGTGCTGACTATGATCGCGGTTTTGCCGAAGCGAAAACCGATACCGAGTTGATCGAGCAACTACGCACGTTCAATGGCTCCCGCGAAGAGGTGTCGGCCAACGAAGAGCTGATGAGCCTGACGCTGCCGGTCTTGCGCGCCGACTTTTTGCTGTGCGGACGCTTCGAACCGCAGCAGCGCCCCTTGCTTAAATGCCCGGTGCACGTGCTGGGTGGCAAGGCCGACCGCGCCACCACTGAACAGTTGATCGGCTGGAGCAAGGAAACCCACGGCAGTTTCTCCGTGGACATGCTGGCGGGTGGTCACTTCTTTATTCATGAGCAAGAGGCCAAGGTGTTGCGCGTGATCAAGGACCAGCTCGATGTTCACCATCGCCGACATGCCCTGGCCGCCAGCGCCTGAGCCTGCAAAAAAATCGGGCGCTTGCTCCGGCGGCGCTCCGACGAATAAGCCCTGAAGAACACGCCCCAACCTCAATGCTGAACCCTTCCTGAAGAACCCTGCGATTCCCCCGTCTCACGCCGTTCCTTCGTTTACTCTGAAAAAATCGGGGCGTAAGCTTCGCGCGTTTTCATCAATAGCGGAGACCCACAGTGGGTACGTGTTCGAGTGACAGTAGTCGGCCGGTTTCAGTAACCGGCACCTTCTCGGCAAGCTAACGCGCAGCTTTTTTTGTGCCGTTGTCTCGCCGTACAGCGAGTAGCGGCCTCCCGGTCGAGCCAGTCCTGGCCCGGCTCCCGATGTCCTCTCATCGACACACTATCGTGTGATGGCGACTGCCCTGTCGTCATCGCCGCGACTCGACACGCCTGCTCGAAGGTTTCCCGGCTGACCCTGGGGCAACGCCATGAACCTGACCCTGCTAAAGGAATTCTTCGCCGGATTCCTGCGCACCCGCCACATCGCCCGGCACTTCCGTCGCCTGGCATTGCTTGAATCCTTGACCGACACCACGGTCAGCCGTGAAGTGCCGCCGGCGCTGGCGCAAACCCTGGTAAGCGCGGCCAACAGCGACACCGGTCAACTGCTGGAAAAATTGGGTACGCACACCGATGGCTTGAGCGAACTCGAAGCCGACACCCAGCGCGAGCGTTTCGGCCTCAACGAGGTTGAGCATGAGCAGCCGCTGCCCTGGTGGACCCACCTGTGGCACTGCTATAAAAACCCGTTCAACCTGTTGCTGACGCTGCTCGCGGTCATCTCCTGGCTGACCGAAGACATGAAAGCCGCCATTGTGATTTTCTCCATGGTGGTGCTCTCGACCTTGCTGCGGTTCTGGCAGGAAGCCAAGTCCAACCAGGCCGCCGATGCGCTGAAAGCGATGGTCAGTAACACCGCGACGGTACTGCGTCGCGATGCACTGCGCACCGAGTTGCCGATCAAACAATTGGTACCGGGCGACCTGATCGTGTTGTCGGCCGGCGACATGATCCCGGCCGATTGCCGGGTTCTGAGTGCCAAAGACCTGTTCGTCAGTCAGGCCGCGATGACCGGTGAATCGATGCCGGTGGAGAAGTTTCCCCGCCAGCAAGACAGCGACACTTACAATCCGCTGGACCTCGACAACATCCTGTTCATGGGCACCAACGTAGTGTCCGGCACGGCGATGGCGGTGATTCTCGCCACCGGCAACAACACTTATTTCGGTGCCTTGGCCCAACGGGTCGGTGCCACCGATCGCGCACCGACGTCGTTCCAGACCGGGGTCAACAAAGTCAGTTGGTTGCTGATCCGCTTCATGTTCGTGATGGCGCCGCTGGTGCTGTTCATCAACGGTTTCACCAAAGGCGACTGGTCCGAAGCATTGCTGTTCGCGCTGTCGATTGCCGTGGGCCTGACCCCGGAAATGCTGCCAATGATCGTCACCTCGACCCTGGCCAAGGGCGCGGTATTCCTGTCACGTAAAAAAGTCATCGTCAAACGCCTGGATGCGATCCAGAACTTCGGCGCCATGGACGTGCTGTGCACCGACAAGACTGGCACCCTGACCCAGGACAAAATCTTCCTCGCGCGCAATGTCGATGTCTGGGGCAACGACTCCGACGACGTGCTGGAAATGGCCTACCTCAACAGCTATTACCAGACCGGTCTGAAAAATCTGCTGGACGTGGCCGTGCTGGAACACGTGGAAATCCACCGTGAGCTCAAGGTCGGCACGGCGTTTCGCAAGATCGACGAGATCCCGTTCGACTTCACCCGCCGGCGTATGTCAGTGGTGGTCGCCGAGCGCGAGCATGCGCATCTGCTGATCTGCAAGGGCGCGGTAGAAGAAGTGCTGGCGGTGTGTACGCGCGTGCGTCACGGCGTTGTCGATGAAGCGTTGAGTGATGAACTGCTGGCGCGGATCCGTCAGGTGACTGCTGCCTTCAACGCCGAAGGGCTGCGGGTCGTGGCCGTGGCCGCGCGTCCCATGATCGAAGGGCGTGACACTTACAGCCTGGCCGATGAACAGGCGCTGACGCTGATCGGTTACGTGGCATTCCTCGACCCTCCCAAGGAAAGCACCGCACCGGCTCTAAAAGCGCTGGCGGCTCACGGCGTGGCCGTGAAAGTGCTGACCGGCGACAACGAGCTGGTGACCGCGAAAATCTGTCGCGAAGTCGGTCTTGAGCAGCAAGGCCTGCTGATGGGCAACGACATTGAGCGCATGAGCGACGCTCAATTGTCCGTGGCGGTCGAGACCACCAACGTCTTCGCCAAACTCACGCCGTCGCACAAGGAGCGTATTGTCCGGTTGCTCAAAGGGAACGGCCATGTGGTCGGCTTCATGGGCGATGGCATCAACGACGCCCCGGCGCTGCGTACCGCCGACATTGGTATTTCGGTGGACAGCGCCGTCGACATCGCCAAGGAAGCCGCCGACATTATCTTGCTGGAGAAAAGCCTGATGGTGCTGGAGGAGGGCGTGCTGGAAGGGCGCCGCACCTTCGCCAACATGCTCAAGTACATCAAGATGACTGCCAGTTCGAACTTCGGCAACGTGTTCTCGGTGCTGGTGGCCAGCGCGTTCATCCCGTTCCTGCCGATGCTGCCGATGCACCTGTTGGTGCAAAATCTGCTCTACGACATTTCGCAGATTGTCATCCCGTTCGATAACGTCGATGAAGAAATGCTCAAGCAGCCCCAGCGCTGGCAACCGGCGGACGTCGGGCGCTTCATGTTGTTCTTCGGGCCGATCAGCTCGATCTTCGACATCAGCACGTTTGCGCTGATGTGGTACGTGTTCGACGCCAATACCCCGGATCACCAGACCTTGTTCCAGTCCGGCTGGTTCGTGGTCGGGCTGCTGACCCAGACGCTGATCGTGCACATGATCCGTACCCCGAAAATCCCGTTCCTGCAAAGCCGTGCAGCGATGCCATTGATGGTGATGACCGGGATCATCATGGCCGTGGGCATTTTTCTGCCGATGGGGCCGTTGGCGCATTACTTCAAATTGCAGGCGCTGCCTTCGATGTACTTTGTGTTTCTGCCGGTCATCCTGTTGGCGTACATGGCGCTGACACAGGCTGTGAAGGGGTTCTACATTCGGCGGTTTGGCTGGCAGTAGTACCTGTCGTTGTGTTGCCCAGCGTCAGCAATTGCTGGCGCTGGGGTGCACGCCAGGGCAGGGCAGACCGGTATGCGCGGCCGATGAGCGGTGAGGATTTCATATGCTGGCTGCAACGACGCGATGATCCCGTGACTGAGCATTGAGCTCACGTTTACATCAGATTGAATGACGTGACATTTAGGAAAAGTCCTACATCAACCGTTATGGGTCTTCCGTAGTCTTTGCGCCTCACGAATACATCAGCCTACGCAGGCTTTATCATGAAGAACAAAGCTTTACGTATCCTGATCGCCGACGAACAACACTTTAACCGAATGAAAATCGAACGCCTGTTCAATCAGCTCGGTTACTACGGGGTGGCACCGGTTCAACACCTTGAAGAACTGCTGAGCCTGGTCGAGTACGGCTGTTTGCCATTCGATCTGGTGGTCATCAATGCTTCACTTACGCAGGGAGCCTTGGACCTGCCAGGTCTGTTTCTCGACAACCCGCAGGTTCGTCATACCCTGATCTTCAATGTGCCACGCGAGCCATCAGCGCCGATGCCTGCCCGCGGGCGACAGACGATTCATGTGAGCCACGCAGGGTATCCCGACCTGATGTGCATCCAGCAATTGATGTCCTCCCTCGACTCGTTGGTGCCTGCCGGTCAGCAAAAGGCCGGTTGATCGGGGGTGACCATTCGTCGGAACTGTCATTTATGACAGGTAGTTTTCATCTGCCCGCCATGCAAGAGTTTTCTCGCACCTGCTGCGTGTATTCGGCCTTTTGTAGCGGGCATTCGTGGCGTCATCGTCGATTTTTGCACAGGGAGTTTCCATGAAGTCAGTGCTGATTGTGGACGATCATCCGGTGGTTCGCGCCGCAGTCAAACTGGTACTTGAGCAGGAAGGTTTCAAACAGATACAAGAAGCCTCCAACGCGGGCGAGGCGTGGTCGATACTGCGTGAGCACAGCATTGATCTGGTGATTCTGGATCTGGTGATGCCCGGCGGTAACGGGCTGGATGTGCTGGAGCGAATCCGGGTCGGCAACCTGTCGTGTGTGGTGCTGGTATTCACGTCGCTTGAACCGTTGTTTTTTCAAGAGCGCTGCATGCGTACCGGCGCCTTGGCCTATGTCGCCAAGACCAACGAGCTAAGTCAACTGCACAAGGCCGTACACGCCTTGAAGGCCGGATATACCTATTTCACGCAGCTGCCCAGCGGATCAATGAACACGCTGCAGCGCAGCGAAAAACAATTGATCGATCATCTCTCCAACCGCGAGTTGACCATCCTCCAGTACCTCGCCCGGGGAACTCCAAACAAGGAGATCGCCACGGCGATGCACTTGAGCCATAAGACGGTCAGCACCTACAAGATCCGGTTGATCGAAAAACTCGGCGTAAACGCGGCCGTGCATCTACGTGATTTCGCCAAGCGCAACCAATTGATCTGAGGGTGCCAGAACGTGCGTGTCCTGTTATGCGCCTTGATGTTGTGCCTGATGCCTCCGGCGCAGGCGGCCTGGGGGGACGGGCCGAAGTCCTTGCAATTGCTGGGGCGTTCCACCGTGGAGGGTTACGAGGCCGCTCTGGATGACAAGGACCGGCAATGGCTGCGCAGCAAGCGTGTCTTGCGCCTCGGAGTCAGTGGCGCGGACTACCCGCCCTTCGAAGTGACGCGCAGCATGGATGAGCTGGAAGGCATCACCGCCGATTACGCTCAACTGATCGCGCAACTGCTGAGCGTTCCGATTGAAGTGCAGCGTTATGCCACGCGGGAAGCAGCCATGGAGGCCCTGAAATTCGGCGAGCTTGATCTTTTGGGGACCTCGAACAGTTTCGAAGCGGCCGACCCTGAACTGACCCTGTCCAGCCCCTACGCTGAAGATCAACCCATGCTGGTGACCCGACTGGACGAGCGCATGCCCGAAGATCTGGCGGGTAAACGCATCGCCATGGTCGATGACTATCTGCCGGCGAAAACCGTTGAAACGTTTTATCCCAAGGCCAGCCTGCAGCGTTATCCATCGGCGCTCGATGCGCTGGGAGCGGTGGCCTATGGGCAAGATGACGTGTACCTCGGGGACCTCATCAGCGCCAATTACCTGATCAACAATAACTACCTCAATAACGTTCAACTGATGGGACCGTCCGGTCTCGACGCCAACCCGTTCGGCTTTGCTTTGGCGCGGGACAACCTGGTGCTCAAGGACATCATCGACAAGGCGCTGGCAGCGATCCCCATGGATCAGCGCGCAACCATCGACCTGCGCTGGAGCGCCGGCAGGGTTAACAGGCTGGGGCAGTCACGGGTCAATCTGAGCGCCGGCGAACAGGAGTGGCTGGACCGTCATCCACAGGTGAAAGTCGGGGTGGTCGAGAACTTTGCACCGCTGACATTCTTCAATGCCGAAGGGCAATTCAATGGCTTGACCGCGCAATTGCTGACACTGATCAGCCAGCGCAGCGGATTGAATTTCAATGTGCTGCGGGGCCGCTCTCTTGACCAGCAGATCGAGCGACTCAGGGCCGGCGAGATCGACCTCATACCCGCCATCATCCCGGCGACTGAAGGTGTAGCAGACCTGCATTTCACCAGCCCCTATGTGACCAATCCGTACACACTGGTCAGCGCCGACACCCCCGATAGCCCGAAGACACTGGGCGAGCTGACCGGTAAACGTCTGGCGATTTATCACAGCCACCCGGCGCGCGCGTTCATTCTTGCGCAGGTGCCGGGCGTGCGGACGGTGGATGTTGACAACCCGGCGCAAGGCCTGGAGTTGGTCATGAACGGACAGGCGGACGCGGCCGTCAGCTCATTATTCATGACCCGTTACCTGATTGCCCGGTACTACCCGGGACGTTTGCGCATCCGCAGTACCGTGGGCGATGAACCGGCGCGCATCGCCATGGCCTCCGATCGCGGTGCCGTGGAATTGCATTCGATTTTGAACAAAGCGTTGCTGAGCATTTCGCCTGAAGAAATGGACGGTCTGGTCCTCCGTTGGGGCAATGATGTGGTGGAGGATGACAACTATTGGCTGCGTTATCGCCCCACCATTTTGCGGGCGTTTGCCGCTGCTGCTGTATTGCTCACGCTGGCCCTGAGCTGGATCGCCTGGCAGCGCCGGCAGATCCGCCAGCGCCAACAATGGTTACAGCAATTGCAGGACGCCAAGGACGCCGCCGACGACGCCAATCGTGCGAAAACCACCTTCCTGGCCACCATGAGCCACGAAATCCGTACGCCGATGAATGCCCTGATCGGCATGCTTGAATTGGCCGAAATGCGGGCGAAAGAAGGGGTGGCGGACCGTTCCGCCCTGGAGGTGGCGTCCACGGCCGCGCAGCAGCTACTGGCATTGATCGGCGATATCCTGGACATCGCCCGCATCGAATCCGGACATTTATCCCTGACCCCCGAACGTGTCAATTTGCAGGCTCTGGTGGCATCGGTATGCCGGGTGTTCGAAGGCTTGGCCCGGGAGAAAGACCTGGTATGGCGTGTTGATCTGGACGCACGCAGTGACCGTGACGTGTTGATCGACCCCACGCGTTTCAAGCAAGTGTTGTCCAACCTCTTGAGCAACGCGGTCAAATTTACCGATGAAGGTGAAGTGAGCCTGACACTGCGGGTGGTACCAGGGATTTCAGGTCATCTGGCGGTGAACATACACATCGAAGACAGCGGCATCGGCATCAGCGCGGTTGATCTGCAGCGCTTGTTCAACCCGTTCGTCCAGGCTGGCAACAACCAGCAGTCGGGCCGCAAGGGCTCCGGGCTGGGGTTGGTGATCAGTCGTACCCTGTGCGAAATGATGGGTGGGCGGCTGGTGCTTGGCAGCGTCCTTGGACGGGGCACAGAGGCTGAAATCAGCCTGTCGCTGGTGGTGTTGAAAGCCTTGCCGGCCAGTGACGTGGCGGACACTGGGCAGGCGGTTTCCACCCGTCCCCTGACGATTTTGGTGGTCGATGACTATCCGGCCAATCGCTTGTTGCTGACGCGTCAGCTGAGCTATCTGGGGCACTATGTCCTGGAAGCCGAGGATGGCGAGCAAGGGCTCGAACAGTGGCGCGCGCAGACGTTTGATGTCGTCATCAGCGACTGCAACATGCCCCGGTTCAGCGGTTATGAACTGGCAGGTGCGATTCGTGATGAAGAGCGCGCCTACGGCATGCTGCCGACTCTGATACTGGGCTTTACCGCCAATGCGCAACCTGAGGAAAAGGTTCGATGCCTGGAAGCGGGCATGGACGATTGCCTGTTCAAACCCATCCTGCTGGCGGATTTGAGTGCCTGGCTGGCATCGCGATTTACCGGTGAATTGCCGGCACCGCTTGAGCCGGTTGAAGCGCCACCAACAAGCGAAATCGACTTGAGCGGCCTGGAGCTATACGTCGGTGAAGACCGGACCCTAATCAATCAATTGTTGCGCGAACTGGCCGAGTCCAACCGTGAGGACCGAATTGAGTTGCTGCAAGCGCACGTTGGCGACAACCGCTTTCGTCTTGAAGAGTTGGCGCACCGCATCAAGGGCAGTGCGCGGATGGTCCGCGCAGCGCGATTGATCGAGTGTTGCGAGGATCTGGAGCGAGCCTGCGCCGAAGGCTGTGCGGCACTGATCGATGAAGCGGTCGACCGGTTGCAGCGTGCCATGAAAAGTCTTGGGCAGCACCTTAAGCGCGACTGACGCTTAGTCCCAATGCGGTGCAATGCCTTTTGGGTTGGTCAGCCGTTGGTTGCGATCAAGACCGGCGATCAACGCCATGTCGGCCTCGCTCAAGATCAAGGTGCAGGCCTTCAAATTGCTTTGCAGGTTCGCGTGTTTGGTCGAGGAGGGGATCACCGAGTAACCCGACTGCATGGCCCACGCCAGCGCGACTTGCGCTGCGCTAGCCTGACGGCGTTCGGCAATCTGCTGGATGATGGGGTCCTTGAGCACTTCGCCATAAGCCAGGGTCATGTACGACGTGATGTGGATGCCCTGGCTTTGCGCGAACTCGACCACCTTGCGGTTTTGCAGGTACGGGTGCAGCTCGATCTGGTGGGTGGCGATGTGTTCGGCACCGACGGCGGCGATGGCTTGTTGCATCAGGTCGACGGTGAAGTTGGAGACACCGATCAGCCGGGTCAGGCCCAGTTGTTTGGCTTCGAGCAGGGCCCCCATGAATTCTTCAACCGGCACCTGGTTTTTCGGGGACGGCCAGTGGATCAGCGTCAGGTCCAGGTAGTCGGTTTGCAGTTTGCGCAGGCTCTCTTTGAGGCTGTCGATCAACCGCTCTTTGGCAAAGTTGGCGACCCAGATTTTGCTGGTGATGAACAGTTCGTCGCGGGCAATACCACTCGCGGCAATGGCCTCGCCGACCTCGGCTTCGTTTTCGTAGATTTGCGCGGTGTCGATCACCCGGTAGCCCAGCGCCAGGCCTGTGCTCACCGAATCGATGAGCACCTGGCCTTGCAGGCGAAACGTACCGAGACCGAAGGCGGGAATAGACATCTATGACTCCAGGGGTTGCTGTAGGAATGGGCACGAGTATCCGCGCCTGCATCCGTGAGAAAAACCGCTGGAGCGGCAAAGCAATGTTTACCGAAAGTCATGAATCCGCGGAACCTACCCCCGCGCCTCAAGAATCATGCAAGTCGTCGACCCCGTGGCATACAACCGTCCATCCACATCATAAATGCGCCCTTCGGCCAACGCCGTGGAGCGTCCCAGATGCACAATTTTCCCCTCGGCCCGCACCGGTCCACTGGCGCCCGTCAGCGCACGAACATAGCTGATGCGCAGATCCAGCGTCGTATAGCCCTGGCCCTTCTTCAGCTGGGTATGAATCGCACACCCCATGCACGAATCCAGCAACGTCGCCGCATACCCGCCATGCACACTGCCCAACGGGTTGTAATGCCGTGCGTCCGGTGTGCCCTGAAAGATAAACAGCCCGGCCGACCATTCGATGGGGATGAAATCCATCAGCGCACCAATCGGCGGTGAGGGCAGTTCACCGCTGCCAATGCCTTCGAAGAATTCGGTCGGCGACAATGCGCTGACATCAGCCATGGACAGGCTGCCAGGGCCAGCGAGGCGGGCACGCATGGCCTGTTCCTGAGCGATCCATTGAGCGAGCGTGGCTTCGCGGGTGGGACTTTGCATGATCGTGTCCTCGGACGGGGCGGATATTATGGTTGTAATCCAGATCGATATTATGTCCGAAATAAAAACTCCGCCAGCCCCGCGTGTCGCGTCATTCAGGCAATGTCTGCGTGATTGAATTCCTCGCCCAGAAAATCGATCAATGCCCGCACCGAGGGCAGCAGCCCACGGCGAGACGGGAAGATTGCATGGATGATTCCGCACTTTGGCGCCCAGCCCGGCACCAGATCCACCAGCTTGCCGGCCGCAACGTCATCACGTACCACCACGCTGGGCAGGTGCACGACGCCAATCCCCGCGACGGCTGCGTGACGCAACGCGAGCAGATCGTCCGTCACCATGCGGGGCGTATGCCGAATCAGCGCGCTGGCGTCATCGGGACCGAACAATTCCCACTGATATTCACGCTGCGCCGCGCCCCAATGCAGGCTGGGCAAACCGCTGAGATCAGCCGGGGAGGCGGGTGACGACAGGCGTTCGGCAAAGCTCGGGCTGCCCACCAGGCATTGAGTGCTGTTGCCCAGCACTTTCATCACCATGTCGGTGTTTTCCAGCGGTGGAAAGCGCACGCGCAAGGCGATATCAAACCCTTCGTGGATCAAGTCGACCCTTCGGTTGGTGCTTTCGATGAAGAGCTCCACCCGCGGGTACTTGAGCATGTACCGCGTCAACATCGGCCCTACCCAGGAGTTGAGCAGTGCCGTCGGACAACTGATGCGCACCAGGCCTTGGGGTTCGGAGCGATTGCGCTCGATCAGTTCGGCGGCGCTTTCCGCTTCCACGCGCATGGCCAGGCAGCGCTGGTAGTAGGCCTGGCCGATTTCGGTCAGTGAACAATGTCGGCTGGTGCGATGCAGCAGCCGGACCCCGAGGCGTTCTTCAAGCTCGGCAATTCGCCGGCTGAGCTTCGATTTAGGCATGTCCAGCGCGCGTCCGGCCGGGGCGAAACCGCCGTGTTCCACCACTTGGGTGAAGTAGTAGAGGGTGTTGAGGTCTTCCACCATCGTTCTCCAGATAGAACGCTAAGACTGATTTTTGCAGTCTAGTGCACTAATGGTTGCGGTTTTAAGCTTTGTCCATGGCTTCACTCACCTCATCAGGAGACACCATGAAAAACATCATCGGTATCTACACCAGCCCACGTGCCCATTGGGTCGGCGACGGTTTTCCGGTTCGCACGCTGTTTTCCTACGACAACCTGGGCAAGCACATCAGCCCGTTCCTGCTGCTGGATCATGCCGGCCCTGCAGAGTTCACCCCGACCACCGAGCGGCGTGGCGTTGGTCAGCATCCGCACCGAGGGTTCGAAACCGTGACTATCGTTTATAAGGGCGAACTGGAGCACCGCGACTCCACTGGCAGCGGTGGCAAGATCGGCCCTGGCGACGTGCAATGGATGACCGCCGCCTCAGGGATCCTGCATGAGGAGTTCCACTCCGAAGGTTTCGCCAAGCGCGGCGGCACCCTGGAAATGGTGCAGCTGTGGGTCAACCTGCCGGCCAAGGACAAAATGGCCGACGCCGGTTACCAGACGATTCTCGATGGCGACATCCCGAGCATCCCGCTCAAGGACAAGGCTGGCAGCCTGCGCCTGATTGCCGGTGAGTTCGATGGCTACACCGGCCCGGCGCGCACGTTCACCCCGATTGATGTCTGGGACCTGCGTCTTAATGGCGGCAAATTGCTGACTCTGGACCTGCACGAAGGTCGCAACACTGCATTGGTGGTGTTGCGCGGTACGGTTCAGGTCAATGGTCTGGAGTCGGTGCGTGAAGGGCAGTTGGCCCTGTTCGATCGCAAGGGTGACAGGCTGACGCTGCAAGCCAGCCAGGACGCCGTGGTGCTGTTGCTCAGCGGTGAGCCGATCGACGAGCCAATTGTCGGTCACGGCCCGTTCGTGATGAACACCGAGCAAGAAATTCACCAGGCGTTCGCCGACTTCCAGTCCGGTCGCTTCGGCCAGATGCACGGTTAACCCGTAGCGCCTCAACAACCCGCTCTACACAGGATGCGTAGGCCGGTTCTCAGGCCAGGGATGGCTGTTGCCCAAACGAAAGAGGAAACGCACATGAATACCGTCAACGCGGCTAACTTCAACGGCCTGAAACCGACCATCGACCCCAATGACAGCGCCATGCTGTTGATCGACCACCAGAGCGGACTGTTCCAGATCGTCAAGGACATGGATGTACCGCAATTGCGCGCCAACGCGATTGCCCTGGCCAAGGCCGCGACCCTGTTGAACATGCCGGTGATCACCACCGCCTCCGTCCCGCAAGGACCGAACGGACCGTTGATCCCCGAGATTCATGAAGCCGCACCGCATGCCCAATACGTGGCACGCAAAGGTGAAATCAATGCCTGGGACAACGCCGAGTTTCATGCAGCAGTCAAAGCCACCGGCAAGAAAACCCTGGTGATCGCCGGCACGCTGACCAGTGTTTGCCTGGCGTTTCCTTCCATTGCGGCGGTGCATGAAGGCTACAAAGTGTTTGCCGTGGTCGATGCCTCGGGCAATCACTCGAAACTGGCCACTGATCTGACTGTGGCCCGTTTGACGCAAGCCGGGGTGGTGCCGATCGACATCATGGCTACGCTCTCTGAGCTGCAAGGCTCGTGGAACCGTCCGGATGCCGAGCAGTGGGCCGCTGTCTACGCCCAGGCCATGCCGCATTATCAATTGCTGATCGAAAGCTACCTCAAGGCTCAGCAAGTGGCGAATGAACACGAAGTGCTGGACTCCCAGCGCTGAACGGCAACCCCACGCCGATTTCCACTCGGCATCGATAACACGCGAGGACTATTGCAATGACCACTTCCTACAAGCGTCTCGACAAGAACAACGCCGCCGTTTTGTTGGTTGATCACCAGGCGGGGCTGCTGTCACTGGTGCGCGACATCGAACCGGACCGTTTCAAGAACAACGTGCTGGCCCTGGCTGACCTGGCCAAGTACTTCAAGCTGCCGACCATCCTCACCACCAGTTTCGAGACCGGCCCCAACGGCCCGCTGGTGCCAGAGCTCAAGGCGCTGTTTCCGGATGCGCCGTACATCGCCCGTCCTGGCCAGATCAACGCCTGGGACAACGAAGACTTCGTCAAGGCGATCAAGGCCACCGGCAAGAAACAACTGATCATCGCCGGCGTGGTGACCGAAGTCTGCGTGGCATTCCCGGCACTCTCGGCGCTGGCCGAAGGCTTTGAGGTGTTCGTGGTGACGGACGCTTCCGGCACCTTCAACGAGCTGACCCGGCAATCGGCCTGGGACCGCATGTCGGCCTCGGGTGCGCAGTTGATGACCTGGTTCGGCCTGGCCTGTGAGCTGCATCGCGACTGGCGCAATGACGTGGAAGGGTTGGGCACTTTGTTCTCCAACCACATCCCGGACTACCGCAACCTGTTTACCAGCTACAACGCGCTGACCAACAGCAAGTAAATCCGGCAACACCTATTCAATGTGGGAGGGGGGCAAGCCCGCTCCCACATTGATTTTTGGTGTTTAGAAAATTGCATTCATCTTGCAGAATCAAACACTCCTACACTGTGGCCAATGTGTGCGATCTTTGCGCCATCGGTCCTTGATGGAGTTGCTCGATGCTGTCTTTTTTCACCGATCATCCGTTGGTCTGCGCTCTGGTCCTGATCCTGATAGACCTTGGGCTGTGGCGTTTGATTACCGCCAGCGGCAGCAACTGGAAGCTGCTGGTCCGGCTGGTGATTTTCTCGTTGTTCAGCGTTCTGCTGTTCAACGAAGGCTTGAACCCACTCGAGATAGCCCCCTGGCCCGACAATGTGCCGTTGCACCTGGCGGCCACCGGTTTGCAGATCGGTTGGTGGCTGTTCGGCGCGCGGACCCTGACGGTGCTGATCGGTGCGGTAATGATGCAACGGGTCGGACACACCGGGCGCTTGCTTCAGGACTTGCTCGGGGCGGTGATCTTCCTGATCGCGATCATCGCGGCGTTGGCGTACGTGCTCGATCTGCCCGTCAAAGGCGTGCTGGCAACCTCCGGCGCCGTTGCGATCATCGTCGGCCTGGCCTTGCAAAGTACCCTTAGCGACGTGTTCTCCGGGATTGTCCTCAACACCACCAAACCGTATCTACTGGATGACTGGATCTCCATAGACGGCACCGAAGGCCGGGTCACTGACATCGACTGGCGCGCCACGCGCATGCAAACCGCCCAAGGCAGCATGGCGGTGATCCCCAACTCGTTGGCGGCCAAGGCCAAGATCATCAACTTCAGCCGGCCGAGCGACATTTTCGGCGTGTCGATCAGCCTGCAACTGAGCCCGCACGCGCGCCCGCAAACGGTGATCGACGCGCTGGAACGAGCGATGCAGGGCTGTCGTTATTTTTTGAGTCATCCGGCACCGTGCGTAGCCCTCAAGGGCTCCAGCGCCGCGGGCGTGGAATATGAAATCAGTGGTTTCGTGGTCTCGATGGATCAAAAGCGCATGGTGCGCAATCTGCTGTATGACCTGGCCTACCGGCATTTGCAGGCGTCTGGTATCAACCTGTTGTCGAGCGTTGAGCCCAATGCGCCGGCGAACCTGTCGCGGGCACGCGCTTTGCTGGACAGCTCGAACATTTTTTCGACCCTGCGCCAGGATGAGAAAGAGACTTTCAGCCAGCACATGACCCTGCAAAACTTTCGTGCCGGGGACATGATTCTGCCGGCGGGGGAGATCAGCGATCATTTGTTCATCATCGAATCCGGGGTGGTTTCGGTGGAGATGAGCCGTGGCGGGGTCAAGTTCGAGCCGGGACGCATGGGGCCGGGCGAGGTGATCGGCGAGGGCGGGATTTTACTGGATGCCGCGATGCCGGCAGACTTCGTCGCCAAAACGGCCTGCAGCTTGTACCGGATCGAGAAGGAGTACCTCAAACCCTGCCTGGAGGCGCGGCATGACATCGGCGAGTCGATGAAGGCGCTGCTGGATTTCCGCTTGAACAAGGCGCAGACGTTGACTCAGGAAGTGCCGAAGGTGGTGGCGAGGAAGGGGTTTTTGCAGTGGCTGCGTAACAGGGCTTAGAGGACTGCGGAGGATGGCAATTTCAGACCCGGCTAATTTCTCATTGGTCTCCAATGGCCTCCTCGACTTCTGGAATATTGGCTATTTGTCAGAAGGGCGGGTGGGATTAACTTAGCTCCACGCCCACTTGCTATTGGAGTCCACCATGAAACCTCGTATCGATTTCTACACCGCTTCCCCAGATGCGCTCAAAGCCATGATCGCCCTGGAGACCGCTGTTTCGAAGCTGCCGCTGGAAAAAAACCTGATCGAACTGGTCAAGCTGCGGACCTCGCAGATCAACGGCTGCGCCTTCTGTCTCGACATGCACAGCGCCGATGCCCGCAAGGGCGGGGAAGACGAGCGCCGTCTGTTCACGTTGTCGGCCTGGCGCGAAACGCCGTTCTTCACCCCGCGTGAACGCGCGGCACTGGCCTGGACTGAGTCCATGACGCTGGTGAGCCAGACTCACGCTCCAGATGAAGACTATGAACTGGCCGTGTCCGAGTTCAGCCCGAAAGAAATGGTCGACCTGACCGTGGCCATCACCACCATCAACGCCTGGAACCGCCTGGCGATCGGCTTTCGCAAAATGCCTCAAGCCTGATCAGTGAGCATCCGCTGACGGCGCGGCCGGTGGTTGCACCTTGCGCATCAAGGGCACCATCGCCGTGGCGATGATGAAGCAGACCATGATCATCAAGAACGCGTCGCCATAGGTTTGTGTCTGGGCTTCGCGGTAGGTCAACAGCCATAGCTGATGCAGGCTGGCGGTGACGCCCGTGTCGCCGCTTTGGCCGAGGGCAGTGAAGTTGTTGCCGACCTGTGACAGCCACTGGTTGAGCGCTTCGTTGCTGCTGTTCAGGTGTTCCGCCAGCCTTGTGAAATGCAGGTTGGTGCGGTCGTTGAGGATGGTTGCGCAGGCGGCGATGCCGATGGCGCCTCCCAGGTTGCGCATCAGATTGAACAACCCCGACGCATGCTTGAGCCGTGCTGGCGCCAGACCACCCAGGGTCAACGTCACGGCCGGCGGCACCGCCAGTTGCTGGGCAATCCCGCGCAATGCTTGCGGCAGCATCAATTCCCTGGCCCCCCAGTCATGGGTGATCGGGCTGAAATCCCACATCGATAACGCGAACAACCCAAGGCCGGTCATCATGATCCAGCGCAGATCGACGCGGTTGGCCAGAAAGGCATACAGCGGAATCGCCATGATCTGGAACACTCCGGTGGAGAAAACCGCCAGGCCAATGTCCAGCGCGCTGTAGCCACGCACCCGTCCGAGAAACAGCGGCGTCAGGTAAATGGTGGCGAACAGGCCGATGCCGGTGACGAACGAAAAGAAGCAGCCGAGGGCGAAGTTGCGGTCCTTGAGGGCGCGTAAATCGACGATCGGGTTGGCCACGTGCAAGGTCCGGCCGATGAAAGCGAGGCCGGCGAGGCCGCTGATCCATGCGGTGATAAGAATGGTGCTGTCGCTGAACCAGTTCCAGCGCGGGCCCTCTTCGAGGGTGTATTCCAGGCAGCCGAGAAACAGCGCCATAAACACCATGCTGAGGTAATCGGCGCCCTTGAGCAGCGACAGTTCTGGCTGGTCGATTTTCACCAGCATCGGCACTGCCACGGCAACGAAAATCCCCGGCACCAGGTTGATGTAGAACAGCCAGTGCCAGGACGAAATATCGGTAATCCAGCCGCCGATCACCGGCCCCAGGGTCGGCGCCAGCGAAGCCACGGCGCCAATGGTGGCGGCGGCAATGACGCGTTGTTTGCCGGTGAAGAAAAAGAACGCCGTGGTGAACACCAGCGGGATCATCGAACCGCCGATAAAGCCTTGCAGGGCGCGGAAGGCGATCATGCTCTGGATGTTCCAGGCCGCGCCGCACAACAGGCTGGCCAGGGTAAAACCTACCGCCGAAGCGCAGAACAGCCAGCGGGTGGAAAACACCCGCGACAGCCAGCCTGAAAGCGGAATCACGATGATTTCGGCAATCAGGTAGCTGGTCTGCACCCACGCCGTTTCGTCGGTGCCGGCCGAGAGCCCGCCGCCGATGTCACGCAATGAGGCTGAAACGATCTGAATGTCCAGCAGCGCAATGAACATGCCGATACACATGCTGGCGAAGGCGAACACCTTGGTCGCCGTCGCCATGTTGGCCGGGTTGAACGGTTGCGCCGGGACGGCGAGGGCGCGGCTCATGGTGCGCTGGCCACGTCTGGGGTTTCAGCGCTTTTGCGGGTGTCGACTTCAGCGGTTACGGACAGGCCGGGGCGCAAGTGGCCGAGCACACCGTCGGCCGGATCGAGGACGATACGCACCGGTACACGCTGGACGATCTTGGTGAAGTTGCCCGTGGCGTTTTCCGGTGGCAGCACGCTGAACTGCGAACCGCTGGCCGGCGCGAGGCTGCCCAGATGACCGTGGAATTCCTGCCCGGACAGCACGTCGGCATGAATGATCACGCGTTGGCCCGGAATCATCCGCGCCAGTTGATCTTCCTTGAAGTTGGCGTCCACCCACAAGCCACTGGAAGGCACCACTGAGAGTAATTGCGAACCCGCCTGCGCATACGCGCCGACCCGCGCCCGGCGATTGCCGATCACACCATCCACCGGGGCTTTCAGTTCGGTGTAACCGACATTCAATTGCGCCAGGTCCCGTTCGGCCCGTGCCTGCATCAGTGCGGCGCGGGCTTGCTGTTTCTGGGTTTCGATCACGTTCAACTGGCGCTGCGCCGCCAGCAACTCGGCCTGGGCTCGCGAGCTGAGCGCCTGAGCGGTCTTGAAGGTGGCATCGGCGCGCTGTGCACTTTCGACCGAGACGGCGTTGGTGCTTACCAGTTTTTTGTAGCGGGCATTGTCATCCCGCGAGCGCGCGGTTTCGGCACCAGCGGCCTCGATTCCGGCGCGGGCCTGGCCGATGACCGCGTACTGCAATTGTTCAGTGGCGTCGAGATTGGCCAGCAGGGCTTCTTCGGCGGCAACCGCGCCTTCGGCTTTGGCGAGATTAGCGCGATAGTCGCGGGAATCGAGGCGAATCAGCACATCGCCGGCCTTCACTGGCTGGTTGTCGGTGACCAGCACTTCTTCGATATACCCGGCCACTTTCGGGCCGATTACCGTGACGTCGCCGCCAATGTACGCATCGTCGGTTTCTTCGATGAAACGACCGGCCGTCCACCAGTGACTCGCATACAGCCCGGCAAACACCAGGGCTGCAATAACCGCCGTCAGCAGGATCAACCGTTTGAGCAGGGGAGGCTTGGGTGTGCTCACCGGGACTGCAAGGTCGGATTCAAGGCTGGGCATGCTGGTCATGGGGTTTACCTGTAGGAAACGGGTGTTTATTACGTAGGTAATATGACGTATGTAATATTTGGTGGCAATTGATTTTTGCTGCCGGTCGTCAGGATGTTCGCCGACCGGGCATCCACCATCGCCAACCCATCCTGCGCGTCCCGATTACCTCCCCTGTCAGTCAGTCCTGCAATATTGCTGGCTTTGTCATATCGACTATGTTGTTGTCATAAAGACTCCTTTTATACGGAGTCCTTATGACAACGTTGTTTTGTAATCTGTTGATTTATAAGTATTAATAAGTTGGCATGCTTCATGAAATGACGAGAGCAACGTAATCGAAACAAGGAAGATGTCATGCCTCGTTCAATCCCGCTCAGCTTCACATTGTGTTTGTTGATCTCACCCCTTTGCATGGCCGATCAGGTCGTGCGCGAAGTCCCTGATACCACCGCTGGCAAAGGTTTCGGTGCGCTCACTGGAATGATGGTCGGCGCGGTGGGCGGTCCTGCGGGCGCGCTGGTCGGCCTTGGGGCTGGATTCTTTGCCGGCAGCGCTGTGCAGCAAGCGTCCGGCCATACGGAAACCGCCTACGAAGTCAAAAACGCCCAAGGCGAAATCAGCACCGTGCGCTCGCCCAATGCGCGCTTCGAGGTGGGGCAGCAGGTCACGCGTAAAGGTCCGCGTCTGGTGGCTCAGGACAACTGAGTCGCCACTCCATAAAAAATAGAAATGCATACACCGTGGGCTGGCCCGATTTGAATTTGATGTACCAACTTTTGATCCTTTAAGGGGGCAACACAATGCAAGCCATCAACGCCAAAGTATTGGGCGCGCTGGAAAACGTCATGGTGATTTCCACCACCGACTTGCAAGGCAACATCACCTACGTCAACGACCTGTTCTGCAAACTGACCGGCTACAACAAGGAAGAACTGCTGGGCCAACCCCACAGCATCGTCCGCCATGCCTCCGTGCCAAAAAGCACCTACAAGCAGATGTGGGACACCATCAAAAAAGGTGAAATCTGGACCGGCGTTATCCCAAATGTCGGCAAGGGTGGCGGGCTCTACGTGGTCGACACCACGGTGCAACCGCTGTTCGACGAGCAGGGCAACATCGTTGAGTACATCAGCATTCGTCGTGTGATTAACGACTTGATGGGGGACTTCGAAGCACTGGAATTTTCCAAGGAGCAATTCGACGAACACTACGACAGGTAATCGGCCATGCCAGGGTTAATCGAACGCATCGTGATCGGTTATGGCTCTGAGTCCGGCAATGCACGCGGGTTGACGCAACGGTTGTTGCGTCTGCCCTGTGTGCAGCCGTATGCATTGGCCGTGCAGGATCTGAATGCACTTGAGCTTGAAACGCTGACCACTCGGGATCTGTTGATCGTTGTGTGCAGCTCGTTCGGCGACGGCGAACCGCCGGGCAACGCCGATCGTTTACTGGATCAACTGATCCAGTGCGAACACCTCAGTAGTGTGCCTTACGCGATCTTTGGTCTGGGTGACACTGCTTACCCGACTTTTTGCGGTTTCACCAAAAGCCTGGACGCTGCACTGCTGCAAAAGGGCGCAGCGCCCTGGATCAATCGCGTGGACGCCGACACCGATTTCGAGGGCTTTTTCGAGACCTGGTGCGCCACCCTCGAAGCGGTCTTGAAGGGCGACCGCCGGGCCGGCACCACCTTGCAATTGCAAGTCACCGCCTACGGCGAAAACGCCGCGTGGCCAGCGCGGGTGATCTCCCGTACGCGGCTCAATGCGACGGCGCCTTATGCCTGGCAGGTGCGCCTCGACATCGAAGGCAGCGGCATCAAATACCGCGCAGGGGACAATCTTTATGTGCTGGCGCAAAACGATCCACAACTGCTGGCGCAGATCGGTCAATGGTTCGGTCGCGACGATGCCCATACGCTGCTGGCGACCAAGGAGCTGCGACAACTGGGCAAATCGCTGTTGCGCGACATGGCTCGGGTCAGTCAGCACGACACCTTGAAAACCTTGCTCAAAGTCAGCAACCGTAAAGAGCTCGAAGGTTATTTGTACGGCAAGGACTTGCTCGATGTGCTCAGCGACTTCTGTGAGCCAGGGCAAATGAGTCTGGAAGAGTTGGCCGAGTGGCTGCCGGATGTTTTGCCGCGTGCCTATTCCATTGCTTCTCACGACCAGCCGCACTACGTCGATCTGTGCATTCGGGAAATCGCCTATCAATTGGCCGACCGCCCGCGCATCGGCACCGCGACCGGCCATCTGGCGGGCAAGCTTGCCCAGGTTCAAGTGTTTGCCCGCAGCAACGCGCGCTTTCACCTGCCACGACAGGCCGATCATCCCGTCGTGTTGATTGGCACGGGGACTGGCATTGCACCGTTGATCGCATTGCTGGAGCAGATAGAGCAACAAAGCAGCCCTGCACAAACGTGCCTGATCTTCGGTGATCGACGCCGGGCATCGGACTTTCTCTACCAGCCGCGCCTCGAAAAATGGCAGGAAACGGGCGTGCTGGATCAGCTCATCACCGCGTTTTCACGAGACGCTGACCGTCGCTATTACGTGCAGGATGCCATGCTCGAACACGGTGCCTATCTGTGGGCCTTACTCAGTCAGGGCGCGCATGTGTATGTGTGCGGCAATAAAAGCCACCTGGAGCGAGCCATCGATGAGGCGCTGGTGAACATTGCCATGAGGTACGGCCATTTGGCCGAAGAAGACGCGCAGCAGTTTGTGGCCGACCTGTCGAGCTCGGACCGGGTACACAAAGAGCTGTATTGAGGGCGTGGGGTTTGAAATGAACGAAGGCCGGTGATCTACCCGATCACCGGCCTTCGTTGTTTTAACGCTTAAACCCGCTCAAAAATCGCCGCAATCCCCTGGCCGCCACCGATGCACATGGTCACCAGCGCATAACGGCCGTTGGTGCGGTGCAGTTCGTGGATGGCTTTGGTGGCGATGATTGCGCCAGTCGCGCCGACCGGGTGGCCCAGGGAAATACCCGAACCGTTCGGGTTGACCTTGGCCGGGTCGAGGTCCAGTTCCTGGCTGACCGCACAGGCCTGGGCGGCGAAGGCGATGTTGGCTTCGATCACGTCCATGTCGGCGACGGTCAGGCCGGCACGCTTGAGCGCCAGGCGGGTGGCAGGCACCGGACCGAGGCCCATCAATTCCGGTTCAACACCGGCGTGGGCGTAGCTGACCAGACGGGCCAGCGGGCGCAGGTTGTTGCTCTGTACAGCGGCACCGGTGGCCATGACCAGCGCAGCGGCGCCGTCGTTCAGGCCAGAAGCGTTGCCGGCCGTCACCGAGCCATCTTTCTTGAACGCTGGCTTCATGCCCGCCAGTTGTTCCAGCGTGGTAGCGCGAGGGTGTTCGTCGACGCTGAACAGCTTGGTTTCCTTGCGATCACGGATTTCCACGCCAACGATTTGCTCGCTGAAGTAGCCATTGGCGATGGCGAAGGCCGCGCGCTTCTGGTCTTCCAGGGCCAGGGCGTCTTGCATTTCACGGGTGATGCCGTTGCGTTCGGCGACGTTCTCGGCGGTGATGCCCATGTGGATGCCGTGGAACGGGTCATGCAGGATGCCCAGCATGTAGTCGATGGCCTGGATGTTGCCCATGCGCGCACCCCAGCGGGCGGCTGGCATGATGTACGGCCCGCGGCTCATGGATTCGGCGCCGGCACCGACGACGATGTCGGCATCGCCCAGCATCAGGGTTTGCGCGGCATTGATGATCGCTTGCAGGCCGGAACCGCACAGGCGATTGACGTTGTAGGCCGGGGTTTCTTTCGGGATGCCGGCGTTCATGGCGGCAACGCGGGAGATGTACGCGTCGCGGGTTTCGGTCGGGATCACGCTACCCATCACCAGATGGCCGACTTGCGCCGGGTCTACGCCGGAGCGTTGCAGGGCGGCCTTGACGGCCGTGGTCGCCAGGTCGGCCAGCGGAACGTCTTTGAGCGAACCACCAAAGGTGCCAATGGCGGTACGTGCGGCGCTGACAACAAAAATATCCGGGGTGTTCATTACGGCTTTCCTCTTGGTGAATGCTTTTCTGTACTGCGATTGAGTAGGGCGGTCAACGCTGTTTGCGCTTCAGGCGTGTTGACGCGCTCGATGAACAACAGGTTTTCCTGGCGAATGGTGGCTTTGAGCTCTGGCAACGACGCCTGTTTGAGCAGTTGCCGGGTCTGGCGCAGGGATTCTTGTGGCAATGCCAGCAGGCGCCGGGCCAGAAATTGTGCGGCGGCGAGGCATTGTTGGCCGTCGTCGAACAGTTCGTTGGCCAGTCCACACGCGACCGCCGCAGCGCCGTCGAGGCTGTCGCCCCATAACAATAGACGCGCGGCGCGAGCGTGGCCGAGCAGGCGCGGCAACAACAGACTCGCGCCGAATTCCGGGCACAGCCCCAGGTTTACAAACGGCGTGCGCAGCTTGGCGTTATGCGTGACCAGCACCTGATCGCAATGCATCAGCAACGTGGTGCCAATGCCGATGGCCGCGCCGCAAACAGCAGCGATCAGCGGCTTTTGCAGATGAATGACGACATTCATCAAGCGAAACGCCGGGCTGTCCAGATGCGTCGGCGGATGTTCGAGAAAGTCCGCCAGGTCATTGCCGCTGGTAAAGCACGTAGGGCCACCGGTGAGCACAATCACGCCGACGTCGTCGTCTTCATCAGCGGCCAGCAAGCGGTCGGCCAACTGCGTGTACAGGCTGTTGTTCAGTGCATTGAGCTTGTCGGGGCGGTCAAGGGTGAGCGTCAAAACGCCTTCGTTTCGATCGTGTTTGATCAGCTCGCTCATGAAATGCCCCCGCCTGTTTTGTCCGGCAGCCACTCTAAGCGCCCGGCCCGCGCGGGAGCTATGACAAAACGAGTCAACGAATCTGCTGCTTTTTGCCATGTTGCACCACGGCGCCAGCGGTCAAACGGTTCACACACCCATTCGGGGTATGGTGCCGATTGCCCAATCGCTCAATAGTGGCGTCAACCGGTCATCCAGAACCGACTTCGCTTGATAAGGTGAATTTGCTATGCGCAAGGCCCTCATGGTGATTTCCAGTCTGTTGCTTGTTCCGCTGACATTGAATGCCCACGCCGACGACGTGAACGAGAGCAATACCCTGCGGCTTTATAATTGGGCCGATTACATTGGCGAAAAAACCATTGCCAATTTCGAGAAAGCCTCCGGCATCAAAGTGATCTACGACACGTTTGATGCCTATGAAACGGTGCAGGCGAAGTTGCTGACCGGGCACTCCGGTTACGATCTTGTGGTGTTGAATGCCTCCCTTGCGCCACCGCTGATCAAGGCCAAAGTGTTCCAGCCGCTAGACAAGAAGTTGCTGCCGGGCTGGACCAATCTTGACCCGAAAGTCTTGCAGGACTTGCAGGGTTTTGATGCCGGAACGGTGTACTCCGCGCCTTACACCTGGGGCAGCAACGGCATCACTTACAACGTCGACAAGATCAAGGAGCGCATGCCGGATGCGCCAATCGGTTCGCTGGCGATGATTTTCGATCCAAAAATCGTCTCACGCTTTGCTGACTGCGGCGTCACCCTGGTCGATGCGCCCACTGAAGTCATTCCCCTGGCCTTGAAGTACCTGGGACGCGATCCGCGAAGTGCGGCCCCGGAAGATCTGAAAGCCGCGCAAGAGTTGCTGTTGACGGTCAGGCCTTACATCAAGAAGTTCGATTCGGTGAACTACCTGACCAGCCTGCCCAATGGCGATGTCTGCATGGCCATGACCTGGTCTGGCGACTACGCGACGGCCATGGCCCGCGCCGAAGAAGCCAAGTTGAAGATCAAACTGGCCTATTTCATTCCCAAGGAAGGTTCGCTGATCTGGTTCGACAACATGTACATCCCCGCCGATGCCCCGCATGTCGCCAATGCCCACAAGTTCCTCGAGTACTTGATGCAGCCGCAGGTGATGGCCGACGTCACCGACTTCATTCATTACGCCAACAGTAACGCGGCGGCCACCCCGTTAGTGGATGCCGACGTGCGCAACAACCTGGCAATTTATCCCGATGAAGAAACCCGCCAGCGCCTGTTTCCGCAAAAGACTCAGGACGCCAAGGAAATGCGCGCCATCACCCGCGTCTGGAGCACGGTGAAGAGCGGGATTTGATCGTTTAACCCTTCGGTTTGAGGTTTTTGTATGGTTACTCCAACGTTGAAAGTACTGCCGACCGTGAATGACGCCCATTTGATCAAGGCTGATAAAGCCCATTACATGCACGGCTATCACATGTTCGACGAGCACGCCGAACAGGGGGCGCTGAACATTGTGGCCGGTGACGGTGCCTACATCTACGACGCTCAGGGCAACCGTTTTCTCGATGCGGTGGGTGGCATGTGGTGCACCAACATCGGTTTGGGCCGTGAGGAAATGGCCCTGGCGATTGCCGATCAGGTGCGGCAACTGGCGTATTCGAATCCGTTTTCCGACATGTCCAACAACGTCGCCATTCAGTTGTGCGAAAAACTCGCCAGCCTGGCGCCGGGCGATCTCGACCACGTGTTCCTGACCACTGGCGGCTCCACCGCTGTGGACACCGCGTACCGCCTGATTCAGTACTACCAGAACTGCCGTGGCAAACCGGAAAAGAAGCACGTCATCGCCCGTTTTAACGCGTATCACGGCTCCACCACGCTGACGATGTCGATCGGCAACAAGGCCGCCGACCGCGTGCCGGAGTTCGATTACGCCAACGACAAGATTCACCACGTGTCCAACCCCAACCCGTACCGCGCACCGGACGGCATGGACGAGGCGCAGTTTCTCGAATTTCTGATCAAGGAGTTCGAAGACAAGATTCTTTCCATCGGCGCGGACAAGGTGGCGGGCTTCTTTGCCGAGCCGATCATGGGTTCCGGCGGGGTGATCATTCCGCCCAAGGGTTACCTCAAGCGCATGTGGGAAGTCTGTCAGCGCTACGACATTCTGTTTGTGGCCGATGAAGTGGTGACCTCGTTCGGTCGCCTGGGCAAGTTCTTCGCGTCTTATGATCTGTTCGACGTGCAGCCCGACATCATCACCACGGCCAAGGGCCTGACCTCGGCCTACCTGCCGCTGGGTGCGTGCATTTTTTCCGACCGTATCTGGAAGGTTATCGCCGAGCCCGGCAAGGGCCGCTGCTTTACCCACGGTTTTACCTACAGCGGTCACCCGGTGTGCTGCACGGCGGCGCTGAAGAACATCGAAATCATCGAGCGCGAACAGTTGCTGGCGCATGTCGATGTGGTCGGCGCTTATCTGGAGGAACGGCTGGCGACGCTCAGCGACTTGCCGCTGGTGGGCGATGTGCGCTGCCAGAAGTTCATGGCGTGCGTGGAGTTCGTGGCCGACAAACGCACCAAGGCGTTGTTTGCCGACGAGGTGAATATTGGCGAAATGATTCACTCCCGTGCCCAGTCTCGCGGCTTGCTGGTGCGGCCGATCATGCACCTCAACGTCATGTCGCCGCCGCTGATTCTGACGTGTGCCCAGGTCGATGAAATCGTCGAGATTCTGCGGGTGTGCATTCTTGAAGTGGCGGCCGAACTTGAGAAAAACGGCCAGTACGTCGGGCAATGAATACGCTCAATCTGCGGTTACCCGGTGCCGGTTCTCCCGCTAGACTGCGGGGCATGAGCAAACCCAACGACGAAACGCTGATCGCATTGCCCTTCGGGGCGTTGCACAAATGGCACGGCGACATGCGCGAAGCATTCGCCCATGTCGACGAGCCTGATGCGCTGCAATACCTGGCGTCGGCGTTCGGGCACCTGGTGTCCATCGAGTCGGTGATGATCAGCCTCGAACACAAGGACCGCGCGCCGCAGTTGCTGTACCAGCGCGGTATCCCGGAGCAGTACCGGGACTCGATCATCGACCGCTATTTTTCCGGTGGCTACTTGCTCGACCCGTTTTGCCTGGCGGTGGAGCAGGGCCTGGCCGAAGGGTTTTATCACCTGGAGGAAATCGCTCCTGACAACTTCTTCGACAGCGAGTACTACAAGACTTATTACTTGAAGACCGGGTGTTCGGAGGACAGTTTTTACCTGATCGATACGGGGCATGACAGTCAGGTGTCGGTCAGCCTGTTTCAGGGGTTTGGCGGGGAAAGCCTGCGGGCGGAGCAACTGAACCTGTTGCGGGCGGTCGAGCCGTTGGTTCGGGAATTCATCAGCGAGTTTGGCCGTCGTGGGCTGGTGCAAAGCGCAGTCACTGAAAGTGACGACCTGAAGCAACGCGTGCAGTCTGCATTCGAAAATTTTGGCTGCGATTTGCTGACCGAGCGCGAGCGGGAAGTGGCGCACATGGTGCTCAGGGGGCATTCCGTGAAGTCCACGGCCAGCCAGATGAGCATCTCGCCGGAGACGGTGCGCATGCACCGCAAGAACCTGTATCTGAAACTGGAAGTCGGGTCGCAGTCGGAGTTGTTTGCGCTGTTTATCGAGTGGTTGCGCCAGCACTGACCCAAATCTACAACCCACCCGAAAAAAACCTGTGGGAGCGAGCTTGCTCGCGATGAGGCCATGACATTCAACAT
The DNA here is from genome assembly GCF_002000165.1 of Pseudomonas sp. C9. Taxonomy (NCBI): domain Bacteria; kingdom Pseudomonadati; phylum Pseudomonadota; class Gammaproteobacteria; order Pseudomonadales; family Pseudomonadaceae; genus Pseudomonas; species Pseudomonas sp. C9. The sequence continues at coordinate 4,596,128 of NZ_MPAK01000001.1, forward strand.
CAATGCTGAATGTAAGTCCGCTATCGCGAGCAAGCTCGCTCCCACAGGGGAGAGGGGTTGACCACAATATTTGTGGTCAGTCCTCGCGTTTAACGACAAGGGTCAGAATGTCGTAACTGGCCACCAGCTCTCCCAGCTGGTTAGTCACCTCAACATCCCACGCCACCACCCCTTGCGGAATGCCTTGCGGGCTCTTCTTCCCTTGGTCGATTTTGCGTTTGCAGGTCAATCGCGCCTGAATCGTGTCGCCAATCCCCACCGGATTGATAAAGCGCAATGTATCCAGGCCGTAGTTGGCCAGTACCGGCCCCGGCGCTGGGGAAACGAAAAGCCCGGCCGCCGCCGACAACACGAAGTAGCCGTGGGCGATGCGTTTGCCGAATTGCGATTCCTTGGCGGCGATGTCATCGAAGTGCATGTAGAAGTGATCGCCGGACAGGCAACCGAAGTTCACCAGATCGGCTTCGGTCACGGTGCGACGGTGCGTCAGCAGCGACTCACCAATCTGCAGATCCTGGAAGAACCGGCGGAATGGATGCACCTCGGTTTCGATGACCTGGGCGCCGCGTACGTATTCACCGGTGACGGCGGCCAGCATGGTCGGCGAGCCTTGTACCGCTGCGCGTTGCAGGTAGTGTTTCACCGCGCGCAGACCGCCGAGTTCCTCACCGCCACCGGCACGACCCGGGCCACCGTGCTTGAGTTGCGGCAGTGGCGAGCCGTGGCCGGTGGACTCGGCGGCGCAATTGCGATCCAGCACCAGCAAGCGACCGTGCCACGCCGCTGCGACAGGGATGGCCTTGGCGGCGATCTGCGGATCCTTGGTGATCAGACTCGCCACCAGGCTGCCTTTGCCGCGTGCCGCCAGTACCAGCGCTTCGTCGAGATCGTCGTACGCCATCAGGGTGCTGACCGGGCCGAACGCTTCGATATCGTGCGCGCCACCTTCGGCGTGCGGATCGCGAGCTTGCAGCAAGGTCGGGGCGAAGAACGCGCCCTGGCTGACGTTCTCGCCGCGCGGTTCGAAACCGTCACGGGCGCCGAACAGCATGTCGCTGCTCTGCAACAGGCTTTCCAGGCGCTCGGCCACGTCTTTCTGCTGATCGTGGGACGCCAGCGCACCCATGCGCACGCCTTCCACTGACGGGTCTCCGACCACGACTTTGGCCAGGCGATCACGCAAGCGGGTCGCGACCGCGTCAATGTGTTTGGCCGGCACGATGGCGCGGCGGATGGCGGTGCATTTCTGCCCGGCCTTGGTGGTCATCTCCCGGGCGACTTCCTTGATGAACAGCTCGAATTCTTCGTCGTCCGGGGTCACGTCCGGGGCGAGGATCGCGCAGTTCAGCGAGTCGGCTTCGGCATTGAACGGCACCGAGTTGCGGATCAGGTTCGGATTGACCCGCAGCTTGGCGGCGGTGTCGGCGGAACCGGTGAAGGTCACCACGTCCTGGCCCTGCAAGCGGTCGAGCAAGTCACCGGTACTGCCGATGATCAACTGCAAGCTGCCCGGTGGCAGCAAGCCGGATTCGTCCATCAGGCGCACCACGGCTTCGGTCAGGTAGCTGGTGGCGCTGGCCGGTTTGACGATGCACGGCATGCCGGCGAGAAAGCTCGGTGCAAACTTTTCCAACATGCCCCAGATCGGGAAGTTGAAGGCGTTGATGTGCACGGCCAGGCCACCCCGTGGCACCAGAATGTGCGTGCCGGCGAAGGTCCCGAGTTTGCTCAGCTGCATCGCCGGGCCTTCATGGACGATGTTGCCCGATGGCAATTCCCGCGAGCCCAGGCTGGCGTAGGTGAAGAGGGTGCTGTTGCCGCCTTCGATGTCGATCCAGCTGTCGGCACGGGTCGCGCCGCTGTGGTGGGAAATCGCGTACAGCTGTTCCTTGCGCTCGCTCAGGTACAAGGCCAGTGCCTTGAGACGTTGGGCGCGTTGCTGGAAGTCCAGCGCCATCAAGCCACTGATGCCTTGGCGGCGGCCGTGCTCGATGGCTTCGGCGAAATCCGGGCGCTCTTCGTGAGTGCGGGCGATTTCATGGCCGTCGATGGCGCTGCGCAGGATCTGTGCGCCTTGTTGACCGATCCAGCGACCGGCGATGAAACTCTGCAGAGTAGGGGCATGCAGTGTAGGTGAAGAGGACATCACGATTGCTCCTGATTGTGAACGGTTGTGGCGCGGTCGCAACCGCGCCCTTTCGGAATTACCAAAGCGCCAAGGTGTAACCGACGATCAAGCGGTTCTCATCGATGTCGGTCGTCAAGCCATTGCCGGAACGGAATGTCACGTTGCGCCAGCGCAGGCTGACGTTTTTGAACGCACCGCTCTGGATCACGTAACTGATATCGGTGTCGCGCTCCCATTCGCTTCCGTTGTCGACCCTGCCCGCGTTGACATGGCTGCCGTCGGTGTAGCGGGTCATGAAGGTCAGGCCGGGAATGCCTTGCGCGGCGAAGTCATAGTCATAACGCAGCTGCCAGGAATCCTCGTCGGCGCGGGTAAAGGTGTTGAAGGTCACCAGGTTGACCACGTACGGATCGCCACCGTTGAGGAACGGAAAGGCGCTGTCGCCGGACAACTGCTGGAAGGCGGCGCTGACCTTGTGGGCACCGTGGGACACGGTGAACATGCTGTTGAAGTTACGGTTGTCGATACGTCCGGCCTTTTCGGCACCGTCGCCGCGGCTGTCGAAATAACGCAGGTCGCTGCGCAGGTTGAAACCGTTGCCCAGCGGCAGGGTATGCACTAGCCCGACGAATTGCTGACGATAAATCTGGTCGAGCTTGCCGTAGTAGTAGCTCACATTCAGTTGCGGACTGAACGCGTAGCCGCCGCCACCGAAGTCGAAGTGATCGCTGGTGGCGGCGGCGTAGCCGATGTCATCGTTGCTGGAGGAGTCCCGCAGGTTGGCCTTGGTCAGGCGCCCGGCATTCACCGTCAGGCCGTCGATTTCCTGGCTGGTCAGCAAGCCACCTTCGAAGGTAGAACCCAGAAGGCGTGTGTCGTTGTAGGTCACCACCGGTAGCAAGGGTTGCAGGGTGCCGAGCTTCAACAGGCTTTTGGACACGCGCAGTTTGCCGGTCAGGCCCAGTTCGCTGTACTCGTCGTCGGGCTCATGGCTCTGCGGGCCGAAGGGCAGCAGCCCGGTGCCACGGCGATCCGGGCTGGAGTCGAGCTTCAATCCAAGCTCTCCCAAGGCGTCGAGACCGAAACCGAAGGTGCCGTCGGTGAACCCGGACTCGATGCGCGCAGTAAATCCCTGGGCCCATTCCTCGGCTTTGGATTGCGGCGCGTTGTTCTGCCGGAAATCACGATTGATGTAATGGTTGCGCATTTCAATCCGGGCCTTGCTGTCGTCGATGAAGTCGGCCATGGCGCAGGGCGCGACCATGGGCAGACTTAATGCGGCGGCGAGCGAAAACAGTGACTCGTAAGGTGCAGTACGTGCGGGTTGCATTATTTTTATTCCCTGCCAACTGATCGGTCGTTATTTAGTGTTTGCTGGCGCCGGAGGCACCAATGCCAGTCATCGATCGGATGAACTGCGCCAGATAACGGCCACGCTCAAGGGCTGCACGAGGTGACGTGTCGGTGACAGAAAATGCCCAGGCACTGAAGAACGCCAGGCTCATGGAAAACAGCGCCGGGTTGGAGTAGGGGAACAGTGCCTTGTCGTGATGCAACACGTTGACCCATACCGCCGGGCTCAGCACCAGCAACACAATCGCCGAGACCAGCCCGGACAAGCTGCCGAGGACGGCGCCACGGGTGGTCAGGCCTTTCCAGTACATCGAAAGGAACAGCACCGGGAAATTCACCGACGCGGCGATGGCCAGTACCAGGCCAGAGAGGAAGGCAATGTTCTGTGATTCGAACAACAGGCCGAGAATGATCGCCAGCACCCCGATGCACAGCGTGGCGATTCGCGAGACGCGGATTTCCTGCTGCTCGGTTGCCTGACCTTTGCGCATCACACAGGCATACAAATCGTGGGAAACCGCCGAGGCGCCGGACAGCGCCAATCCGGCAACCACCGCCAGAATGGTCGCGAAGGCAACCGCCGAAATGAAGCCGAGGAACAGGTTGCCACCCACGGCCTGAGCCAGGTGCACGGCAATCATGTTGCCGCCGCCGATGATCGCGCCGCTGGCATCGCGGAAGGCAGGATCAGTGCCGACCATGACGATGGCGCCGAAGCCGACGATGATCAGCAACAAGTAGAAGTAGCCGATGAAGCCGGTGGCGTAGAACACGCTTTTGCGCGCTTCCTTGGCATCGCTGACGGTGAAGAAACGCATCAGGATATGGGGCAGGCCAGCGGTGCCGAACATCATGCCCAGTCCCAGGGAAATCGCATCGATCGGGTTGGACAGCAAGCCGCCTGGCGCCATGATCGCACTGCCCTTGGCATGCACCGCGGTGGCGCCGGCAAACATCGCTTCGGTGCTGAAACCGAAATGCTTGAGCACCATGAAGGCCATGAACGTGGTGCCGAACAGCAACATCACGGCTTTGATGATCTGCACCCAAGTGGTGGCGAGCATGCCGCCGAAGGTCACGTAGAACACCATCAACACGCCGACCAGCATGACGGCGTAGAGGTAATCGATACCGAACAGCAATTCGATCAGCTTGCCGGCCCCGACCATTTGCGCCACCAGGTACATCAGGGCGACAGTCAGGGTGCCGAAGGCCGAAGTCAGGCGTACCGGGGTTTGTTCCAGTCGATAGGAGACTACGTCGGCAAAGGTGTATTTGCCCAGGTTGCGCAGGCGTTCGGCAATCAGGAACAGGATGATTGGCCAGCCGGCCAATACGCCCAATGCGTACAGCAAACCGTCGTAGCCATTGAGGAACATCATCGCGGAAATGCCGAGGAACGAGGCTGCCGAAATCATGTCGCCAGCAATCGCCAAACCATTCTGGAACCCGGTCATGCCACCGCCCGCGGTGTAGAATTCGCTGGCGGATCGGGTTCGCAGTGCTGCCCAGCGAGTGACGCCGAGGGTGAACAGGACGAACACCAGGAACATGCCGATGGCGTTCCAGTTCAGAGGACGGGACACACCGTCGGCGGCTGCCGCAAAGTCAGCAACAAAAGCCAGGGGCAACAGGAGTAATCCAGGAAGACGGCTCATCGGGCGCACTCCTGCTTGAGTTTTTCATTCAGCGGATCGATCACGTTGTTGGCGCGATAGACATAGAAACCGGTCAGCGCGAACGCCAGCACGACAATCACCACGCCCACCAGCATGCCTACGGTGGTCACGCCACCACTGAGGGATTGACCGAGGGTGCTGGGAGAGAACGCAACCAGCAGGACGAAACCGAAATAAATCGCCAGCATGATCATCGACAGCGGCCAGTACAGGTTCTGTTTACGTCGTACCAACTGGATGAAGTCGGGATTCTGGCGAATGAGTTCTATGTCTTGGGGTGTCATGGCACGCTCTCTTTTGTTGTTTTTGTTGTGGGGTAAACGGTGTATCCGGGATTGATCACTGAAACTGTGGGCGCGGGCTTGCCCGCGATGAGGCCATCACCTTCAACATTGCCGGTGGTTGACCCACCGCTATCGCGGGCAAGCCCGCTCCCACAGGGGTTGGGTAGTTCCTGCAAACGGGGTTTCAGAGCTGATCGAAATCGAGCACAACCTTGTCGCTGATCGGGAACGCCTGGCACGACAGCACATAGCCGGCGGCCACTTCGTAGTCTTCCAGGGCGTGGTTGCTGTCCATTTCTACTTCGCCTTCGATGACCTTGCACTTGCAGGTCGAGCACACGCCGGCCTTGCACGAGTAGGGCAGTTCGGCACCCTGGGCGTTGCCGGCATCGAGGATGCTCTGGCTGTTGCGCGGCAGATCGAAGGCCAGCGCGCGGCCATCGCTGATGACGGTGATCTGGCTGACCGCCGCATCCACCTGGTGGGCCGCCTCGCGGGCTTCACGTTTCTGCTGGCTGCCAGCGGCGGCGAACAGTTCGAAATGGATACGCTCAGGCGCCATGCCTTTGGCCTTGAGGCTGTCGCGCACGGTTTCAGTCATCTCTTGCGGGCCGCAGATAAACGCGGCGTCGAGGGCTTTGACGTCGAGCCAGCGGGAGAACAACTGTTCGCATTTCTCGGCGTTGATCCGGCCGTTGTACAGGTCGACATCCTGCTGCTCGCGGCTGAACACGAAAATCAGGTTCAGACGCTGCAAGTAGCGGTTTTTCAGGTCCTCCAGTTGCTCGCGAAACAGCGCGCCGGAGCTGGAACGGTTGCCATACAGCAGGGTGACGCGGCTGTGCGGCTCGGTTTCCAGGGTGGTCTTGATGATCGACAGGATCGGCGTGATGCCGCTGCCCGCTGCTACAGCCAGGTACTGGCCGTGGCGCGCCGGGTCGAGTTCGACACTGAAGTGCCCGGCGGGCGGCATGACGTCCAGCGTGTGCCCTGCCTTGAGTTGCTCGTTGGCAAACGCCGAGAAGCGCCCACCCGTCACCCGCTTGACCGCGATGCGCAGCTCACCGTCATTCACGCCGGTGCAGATCGAGTAAGAACGGCGGACTTCTTCGCCGTCCAACTGGGTGCGCATCACCAGGTGCTGGCCCTGGGTGAAGTGAAAACTGTCCTGCAGGTGTTGCGGAATCTCGAAGGCGATGGACACCGCGTCACGGGTCTCGGTGCGCACGTCCTTGATGGTCAGGCTGTGAAATTTACTCATTATTGTTCTCCAGCTGGGACGGCCGATTGCCGCTCAGATGCACTTGAAATAGTCGAACGGTTCCCGACAATCGATGCAGCGATACAGGGCCTTGCACGCGGTGGAACCGAACTCGCTGAGCACTTCGGTGTGGGCGCTGCCGCATTGCGGGCAGACGACCACCGGGCTTTCACCGAGCAGGCTGCGCTTGCTGGTGCTGCCCTCCGGCGGGGCGATGCCATAGGCGCGCAAGCGTTCACGGCCACTGGCGCTGATCCAGTCGGTGGTCCACGCCGGGGTCAACTTGCGCTCAAGTTGCGGCGCCTTGAACCCGGCCAGTTCCAGTGCCTCGCGGATGTCGCTTTCGATCACTTCGGTGGCGGGGCAACCGGAGTAGGTCGGCGTGACCACCACGTGCAAGTGACCGGCCTGCCAGTCCAGGTCGCGGACGATGCCGAGGTCGACCACGCTGACCACCGGCACTTCCGGGTCCATGACCTGCGCCAGGGTTGCCCACGCAGCGGCCAGGTCGGTCGGTTGTGCCGCACGGGCGCCCAGGTCGCTGGCGATCAGCTCACCAGGTTGCATCGGGGTACGCTCGTGGCAGGAATTGCATCTCTGCCAACAGGATGCCGAGGTGTTCGGTGTGCAGCCCTTTGCGTGCGTTCAGGTAGAAATAGTTCGGCGCGGCAGGCACGGGCAGGGTAGCGCTGGCGAAGATCGCGCTGACCCTGGCTTGCCACTGCGCGGCAACGCTGGCGATGTCCGGGGTGATGCCGGCTTCGCACAAGCGCTGCTCGCTGTCATCGGCGGCAATCAGTTCGACGGTGAAGCGCCAGACCTCAGGGATCGCCGCCAGCATGCGCCGATGGCTTTCTTCAGTGCCGTCACCCAGGCGCTCGACCCACTCGCCGGAGCGGCGCAGGTGATAGGTCACTTCCTTGACCGCTTTGGCGGCGATCCCGGCAATGCGTTCGTCGCTGGACTGGCTCAGTCCCTGCAACACCGGCAAATGCCAGGCGTCATAGAGGAACTGCTTGAGCATGGTCACCGCGAAGTCGCCGTTGGGTTGTTCCACCAGCAGCAGGTTGCGATAAGCGCGCTCGTCACGGCGGAACGCCAGGTCATCGGCGCTGCGGCCGTCGTTCAGCAGTTCGGCGGCGTATTCCAGCCAGTTACGCGCCTGGCCCACGAGGTCGAGGCCGACGTTCATCAACGCCAATTCTTCTTCCAGCGCCGGGGCCTTGCCGCACCATTGGCACAGGCGCTGGCCCTGGATCAGGGCGCTGTCGCCGAGGCGCAGCAGGTATTCGATCAGATCAGTCTGGTTGTTCATGGTCGACCTCACATGTGCCCGACTTCGGCCGGCAGCTCGTAGAAGCTGGCGTGGCGATACACCTTGTCGTCCGACGGATCGAACAGCGGGTCTTTTTCATCCGGCGACGAAGCGGTAATCAGTGCCGACGGCACCACCCACAGGCTCACGCCTTCGCTGCGACGGGTGTAGAGCTCGCGCGCGTTCTCGATGGCCATGGTGGTGTCGGCGGCGTGCACGCTGCCGACGTGCTTGTGGTTGAGGCCGTGCTTGCTGCGCACGAAGACTTCAAAAAGGGTCCATTCAGACATTTCAATGACTCCACATCAGGTGGCCGGATCAGGCGGCGTTCTTGTTTTGTTTTTTGCGGGCGTGGGCGACGGCGGCTTCGCGAACCCAGGCACCGTCTTCAATCGCCTTGCGGCGGGTGGCGACGCGTTCCTGGTTGCACGGGCCGTTGCCCTTGAGCACTTCGTAGAATTCGCTCCACTGGATCTCGCCGAAGTCGTAGTGGCCGGTTTCGGCGTTCCACTTCAAATCCGGGTCCGGGCAAGTGCAGCCCAGCAGTTCCAGTTGCGGGATGGTCTGGTCGATGAAGCGCTGGCGCAGTTCGTCGTTGCTTTGGCGCTTGATTTTCCAGGCCATGGACTGAGCGCTGTTCGGCGAGTGTTCGTCGCTTGGGCCGAACATCATCAGCGATGGCCACCACAGGCGGTTGATCGCGTCCTGGACCATGTCTTTTTGCGCCTGATTGCCGTGGCGCATCATGGTCAGGAGGATTTCGTAACCCTGGCGCTGGTGGAAACTTTCTTCCTTGCAGATCCGCACCATGGCCCGGGAGTAGGGGCCATAAGAGGTGCGCTGCAACACCACCTGATTGACGATTGCCGCGCCGTCCACCAGCCAGCCCACCGCGCCCATGTCGGCCCAGTTCAGCGTCGGGTAATTGAAAATGCTCGAATACTTGGCCTTGCCGCTGTGTAGCTTGGCGATTTCTTCATCGCGGTCGGCGCCCAGGGTTTCCATGGCGCTGTAGAGGTACAGGCCATGGCCGGCTTCATCCTGAATCTTCGCCATCAATTGCAGTTTGCGTTTCAGCGTCGGCGCGCGGGTGACCCAGTTGCCTTCGGGCAGCATGCCGACGATTTCAGAGTGAGCGTGCTGGGAAATCTGCCGGATCAGGGTTTGCCGGTAGGCATCTGGCATCCAGTTCTTGGCTTCGATCTTGATTTCTGAATCGATTTTTTCCTGGAAGGCGCGTTCTTCCTCGGACATCTCCGAGAGGTCTTTGATGCGCTTTACGCCGGTTTCTACGAGCTGTGCGTACATTTTTGGTCTCCCGCCGTGAATCTGTTTGATGGCATGGAGAACTTTATAAGCGATACAGAAATTAATATCAAACATAAAATGGTGTGTCGTATGTGTTTTTGTATCGCTTTGGGATGGGTGGTTGGTTTGGTCGGGGGCATATCCGTTTTTTTTGTGATGGCTTCTATTGGTTCCGCTCTTACAGCGGGTCACTTTGGAAGAGCGCCAAAGTAACCAAAGCGCGTTTGCCCCTTTCGTTCGGTGCCTCGCCTAGGCTCGGCATACCCTCGCTCCGGTCCTGCTCCGTGGGCCCGCCGCCATCGGCCATCCATGGCCGGGGGCGGCTAACCCGGCATCCTTGCCGGGTTGCCCACTGCGCAGAACCTGCGCTCGGCCTCTCGAGGGGGCTGTGCATCAAGATCAAAAGCTGCAGCGAGCTAACGCTCGGCCTTGAGTGGTGAGAAGCGAAAGCCGTATGCCGATTGATCGTTCCCACGCTCTGCGTGGGAATGCACCCCCTGACGCTCCCCGTCACAGAGGCTCCGATTTCTGGACAGCCTGATGGCTACTTAGTAGCATCCGCCGCATACGGATTTTCTCCTGCGCGTCGACTGACGTGGGTCTATCAAGGAATCGAAATGCACACTTTCACCCATGGCGATAAATCGGTTGTTTTCACTGTCCTGAGCGGTGAAGTGGTGGGCAGCGAAAAGCTCAGCGAAACCCGCGTAACATCCACTGGCGGCGTTCATGTGAGCGGCAAGGACAGTGAAGTGACGCCGGTGCGTGTCAGTTCGGTTTCGATCATTAATCATGAGTTTTGGGTCAAAACCCCGGACGGCGTCGAGCACGACGTGAAGTTGCGCGGTGTGGATATTCCGTTGCGCACCGGCCAGGACATCTCGTTGATCAGCGCTTTGAAAAAGGATGGTTCGCCGCTGCATGCCATTTTGCAGAACCACACCGCCTCCAAACGCTGGGTATTGCGCGACGGCAACGCGCTGCACACCGAGCTGGAGCTGGCGCCCTTCAACTGGAATACCGTGCTGATCGTGTCTGGATTGTGTGTCGCCGGTATTGCGACCGCAGGTCTGGGGCTTTTAGCGGCAGCGGGCTATTTGTTCTATGCGATTTATCAGGGCTCTCAGCGCAAGAAGCTGCTGGTCAGCGATTTGAACGCCTACCTCGAGAAGCTGGAAAATCAGGTCGCCAGTCGCATTCAGGCACCAAGCCCTGCACAGGTTATGCAACCGGCCCAGACCGATCTTTTTGCCCTGGCAGAAGTCATTGTTCAGGAAGAAGAGGTTGTACAGGCAAGCGTCGAGGCTCCCGCAGAAAACGCAGTGCTCAACAGCGACAGCGTACGCCGGGCGCTGTCACGCAAACTCTGAGCAATAGGCCTTTGAGGGTTCTTGCGCAGACCCAAACCTCGCATCGATAACGGGACGCAGAGCATCCCCGGCGGCATTCCCACGCGGAGCGTGGGAACGATCAAAGCAAAAGCATCGCGAGCAGGCTCACTCCTACAAAAAATCGGGGTACGGCTTTGGCTTCTCACCACTCAACAGGCCGAGTGTTAGCTCGCCTGCCGCTTTTGATCTTGACGCACCGCCCCCTCGAGAGGCCGAGCGCAGGTTCTGCGCAGTGGGCAACCCGGCATGGATGCCGGGTTAGCCGCCCCCGGCCATGGATGGCCGATGGCGGCGGGCCCACGGAGCAGGACCGGAGCGAGGGCATGCCGAGCCTTAGCGAGGCACCGAACGAAAGGGGCAAAAGCGCTTTGGTTACTTTCGCGCTTTTCGAAAGTGACCCGCCGTAAGGGCGGAACCAATAGCCGCCGTAACCGCAAAAATGGATATGTACACCCGATAGAAAATGGCCGGCTGCCAGAAAGCTATCGCGAGCAGGCTCACTCCTACAGAGGGCGTACGCGTTCCAGCTAAAAAAAAGCCCCGCAATTGCGGGGCCATAAAGGGTGCAGCAGTCATGCTTTAGGGCGTTTGTCCAGAACGTGGCAAGCCTTGCCCTCAGATCGCTTGATCGAGTGAAACGGCTGCAAGACGATCCGCGAACTGATCCCGATATACGTCTTGATGTGTTTGCTCAATTCACCGCAAACAGCCTTCTGCTGATCATCGGTCAGGTGCTGGTGCTCAGCCTTCAACTCGACATGCACATCAACACTGTCCATGTTGCCATTGCGATACAAATGGATCTCGTAACACTCGGCCAGTTGTTTAACTTTTAAAACCTGCTCCTCAATCTGCGTCGGGAACACGTTGACCCCACGAATGATCAGCATGTCATCGCTGCGTCCGGTGATCTTGTCGATACGACGCATTGGCCGCGCGGTGCCGGGCAGCAAGCGCGTCAGGTCGCGGGTGCGGTAGCGGATCATCGGCAAGGCTTCTTTGCTCAGCGAGGTGAACACCAGTTCGCCCATTTGACCATCCGGCAGCACTTCGCCGGTCACCGGGTCGATGATTTCCGGGTAGAAATGGTCTTCCCAGATCGTCGGTCCGTCCTTGGTCTCAGCGCATTCCATGGCGACACCCGGCCCCATGATTTCCGACAGGCCATAAATATCCAGTGCAGTAATGCCCAAGCGGTTCTCGATGGCGCTGCGCAGCTCGCCGGTCCACGGCTCTGCGCCGAAGATGCCCAGGCGCAGGGCCAGTTTGTGCGGGTCGATGCCCTGGCGCTCGATTTCATCGGCGATGTTGAGCATGTACGACGGCGTGACCATGATGATGTCCGGCTGGAAATCCTTGATCAGCTGCACTTGTTTTTCAGTCTGCCCACCGGACATCGGAATCACCGTGCAACCCAGGCGTTCGGCGCCGTAGTGGGCACCGAGACCGCCGGTGAACAGGCCGTAGCCATAGGAAATATGCACCTTGTCACCACGACGCCCGCCCGCCGCACGGATCGAACGGGCGACCACGTTGGCCCAGGTGTCGATGTCGTTCTGGGTGTAACCGACCACGGTCGGCTTGCCGGTGGTGCCGCTGGAGGCGTGCAGGCGCACCACCTCGTTCATTGGCACGGCGAACATGCCGTAGGGGTAGTTATCGCGCAGGTCGGATTTGGTGGTGAACGGGAACTTCGCCAGGTCGTCCAGTGATTTGATGTCGTCCGGGTGCACACCCAGCGCATCGAAACGCTGACGGTACAGCGGCACATTGTTGTAGGCGTGAGTCAGGCTCCAGCGCAGGCGATCCAGCTGATGTTGACGCAATTCGTCGATGCTGGCGGTTTCCAGCGGGTCCAGCACAGGATCAAGCACGGCTTTGGCAATTGGCATGTTCATGAGTTCACTCGAATTGTTTTTGTGTTCCGGCCCGGCCGCGGCAGGGCTTTGAGTGCATGCCCCAAGGATACCTCTGGGCGCCTTGGGAATCGCGGTTCTTTAGTCGGATATACGCTCAATGATCAGCGCGATTCCCTGGCCGACGCCGATGCACATGGTGCACAAAGCGTAGCGGCCCTGACGTTCTTCCAGTTCATGCAGGGCAGTGGTCACCAGGCGCGCGCCACTCATGCCCAGCGGATGGCCAAGGGCAATCGCGCCACCGTTCGGGTTGACCCGAGGATCGTTGTCGCCAAGGCCCAGTTCACGCAGCACCGCCAGGCCTTGTGCAGCGAAGGCTTCGTTGAGTTCGATCACGTCCATGTCGGCCAGGCTCAGGTTGGCCAGTTCCAGCACTTTGCGGGTCGCCGGCACCGGGCCGATGCCCATGATGCGTGGCTCGACACCGGCGGTGGCCATGGCGACCACCCGGCCGCGCGCTTTCAAACCGTGGCGTTTGGCGACTTCCGGGCTGGCCAGCAGCAGCGCACACGCGCCATCGTTGACCCCGGACGCATTGCCAGCGGTGACGCTGCCGCCTTCGCGAAACGGCGTACCGAGTTTCTGCAGTTGCTCAAGCGTGGTATCGCCGCGCGGGTGCTCATCGTGCTCGACGATTTTGGCCGGGCCTTTGCGTTGCGGGATGTCGACCGCGACGATTTCCTTGGCCAGACGGCCACAGGCTTGAGCGGCACCAGCGCGCTGCTGGCTGCGCAGGGCGAAGGCGTCCTGGTCGGCGCGGGAGACATTGAACTGCTCGGCGACGTTCTCGGCCGTCTCCGGCATGGAGTCGATGCCAAAGGTTTTCTTCATCAGTGGATTGACGAAGCGCCAGCCGATGGTGGTGTCGTAAATCTGCGCATCGCGGGAAAACGCCTGTTCGGCCTTGCCCATCACCAGTGGCGCGCGGGACATCGATTCAACACCGCCGACCAGCATCAGGCCAGCCTCGCCACAACGAATCGCTCGCGCCGCGGTGCCGATGGCATCCAGCCCGGAGCCGCACAAGCGGTTGAGCGTGGTACCGGGCACGCTGACCGGCAAGCCGGCCAACAGCGCTGACATGCGGGCGACGTTGCGGTTGTCTTCGCCGGCCTGGTTGGCGCACCCGTAAATCACGTCATCCACGGCATTCCAGTCGACCTGCGGGTGACGGCGCAGCAGTTCACGCAGTGGCACCGCGCCGAGGTCGTCGGCACGTACGCTGCTCAAGGCTCCGGCGTAGCGACCGATCGGGGTCCGCACCGCGTCGATGATCAAGGCGTCATTCATTCGGGGTCTCCTGCGCCAGCACCGAGCCGCGCACTTTGTAGGATTTGCCATGGAACAGGGCGATCAACTGGCCCTGTTGGTTTTCGATACGTACGTCGTAGTTGCCGGTGCGCCCGGAACGGCTTTGCTCGGTGCACTCGGCAGTCAAGGTGTCGCCCAGGCGGGCTGGGGCGATGTAGTCGATGCTGCAACCGATGGCCACCGTGGCGTCGTTGTAGCTGTTGCAGGCAAAGGCAAACGCCGAGTCGGCCAGCGCAAACAGGTAGCCGCCGTGGCAGGTGCCGTGGCCTTGAAGCATGTCGGCGCGCACGCTCATGCCCACGCGGGCACAGCCGGGGGCCGCCGAGAGCAGGCGCATGCCCATCGCCTGGCTGGCGGCGTCGCGGTTGAACAGGGTTTTTGCGCAGTCGCTGGCCAGGTTCATCGCTTCGTGATTAGTCATGGAAAGTCCTCCCTTCGGCGACCCGACGGCGCAACAGCAGCGAGGGCCGATAGCGCTCTTCGCCGTAACTGGCTTGCAGGTTTTCCAGCACCTTGAGCACGTGCGACAGGCCGACGGCATCCGCCCAGGCCAGCGGGCCTTGCGGGTAATTGACCCCGGCGCGCATTGCCAGATCGATGTCGGCGGCCGACGCCACGCTTTGCAGCACAGCGTCGGCGGCTTCGTTGGCGAGCATGGCGACAGTGCGCAGCACGGCGAGGGCCGGGCTGTCGCTGAGCAGGCTTACGTTGAAACCGGCCCGTTGCAGCAGGGCAACGCCTTGTTCGAGGGCTACCGGCTCAATGTCCGCTGTGCAACTGATCGCGATTCGGCTGGCGTTGCCGTAATCGAGCACGAGGTCGAGCAGGATCAGATTGCGTACCCCGTCTTCCCTGGCGCGCTGACAGGCCATGCGCCCATCGCTCAGCGCCAGCACCGCGTCGCCCACCCGCAACAGGCCTTGGCCGTCGCGTTGAATGACTTCGATGTTGTGTGTGCGCAGGCGCGGGATCAGCGCATTGGCAGCGCCGAGATCACCTTCGATCACGCAGCTTTCAACGGTCTGCTCGCTGCTGATGGTGGTCGGCTGCGGGCGTTCGGCGTTCTCGGCGTAGCTGTAGAAACCGTGACCGCTTTTGCGCCCCAGACGCCCGGCGTCCACCAGGTCTTTCTGGATCAGCGAAGGCTGGAAGCGGGTGTCGGCGTAATAGGCGTCGAACACTGAGCAGGTCACCGCATAGTTGACGTCATGGCCAATCAGGTCGGTCAGTTCGAAAGCACCCATCGCAAAGCCACCGGCATCGCGCATCAGCGCATCCAGCGTCGAGCAATCGGCAACGCCTTCCTGCAGCAGGCGCAGGCTCTCGGCGTAAAACGGCCGGGCCACGCGGTTGACGATGAACCCCGGCGTTGAACGGGTGTGCACCGGTTTTTTGCCCCAGGCCTTGGCGGTGTCGTACAGGCAATCGGCCAAGGCTGGATCGCTGGCCAGCCCCGAGACGATTTCCACCAGCGCCATGATCGGCGCGGGGTTGAAAAAGTGCAGGCCCAGCAGGCGTTCTGGGTGATCCAGTTGTGCGGCGATGCTGGTGATCGACAGCGACGAGGTGTTGCTCGCCAGAATGCAGCGCTCGCCGCAGATGCCTTCCAGTTGGCGGAAGAGGGCGCGCTTGACCTCAAGGTTCTCGACGATGGCTTCGATGACCAGTTCGCAATCGGCCAGCGCTTCGATGGCTTCCACAGGCAGCAAACGAGCGATGGTCGCGGTGCGGGCGTCGGCCGAGAGCTTGCCTTTCTCGACGCGTTTGCCCAGTTGGCGGTCAATGCCGTCGATGGCTTGAGCCGCGGCGCCGGGGCGATTGTCCAGCAGCAGCACGGTGTGACCGGCCTGTGCCGCGACCTGTGCAATCCCGGCACCCATGGCGCCGGCGCCGATCACGGCGATGGGTGCGTTGGTGTTCAGTGCGGTCATGACTCAGCGCCCCTTGAAGCTTGGGCTGCGTTTTTCCATGAAGGCGCTGACGCCTTCACGGTAGTCCTCGCTGCGCCCGGCCAGGCGTTGCAAGTCTTTTTCCAGCTCGAGCTGCTCGTCGAAGGTGTTGCTCAGGCTGGCATTGAGGCTGCGTTTGATCAGTGCCAGGCCGTAGGTCGGTTGCGTGGCGAGGTGACGGGCCAGTGTCAGCGCTTCACTACGCAGTTCGGCGTCGTCCACGCAGCGGTAGATCAGGCCCCATTGCTCGGCCTGTTCGGCGCTCAATCGATTGCCGAGCAAGGTCAGGGCTTTGGCGCGGGCCATGCCGACCAGGCGCGGCAAGGTCCAGGTGCCACCGGAATCGGGGATCAGGCCAAGTTTGCAGAAGGCCTGGATGAAGCTCGCCGAACGCGCCGCCAACACCAGGTCGCAGGCCAGCGGGATGTTGGCGCCAGCGCCAGCGGCCACACCGTTGACCGCGCAGATCACCGGCATTGGCAGGTCGCGCAATTGGCGGATCAGCGGGTTGTAGAACTTCTCGATGGACTCGCCCAAGTCCGGCGCGGCATTGCCCGGCGCCACATTGCGATCGCCCAGGTCTTGCCCGGCACAGAAGCCGCGACCTTCACCGGTCAGCAGCAAAACGCGTACGTCCGGGTTTTGCCGAACCTGCTTCAGGGCTTCTTTGACTTCACCGTGCATCTGCGCGTTGAAGCTGTTCAGTTGCTCGGGGCGATTGAGGCTGAGCAGGGCGACACCGGCCTCGATGGAAAACAGGATGTGTTCGAAGTTCATGGTCATGGCGCTCTCTGGGAGGTCGTTCGCTTTTTTGTAAAAAGGGCGGGGTGATTACTGGCCCGTGAAGTTCGGTGTGCGCTTTTCCTGAAAGGCCTGAATGCCTTCGTCGCGGTCGCGGGTGCCGGCCAGCACGGTGAAGGCATGGCGCTCGAAACGCAGGCCGCTGGCCAGGTCGGTGTCCATGGCCTTGAGCAGCGCTTCCTTGGCCAGGCGCACCGCCAGCGGTGCTTTGCCGGCAATGTTGCGGGCGATCTGCAAGGCGCGTTCGACGGTGAATTCCGGCTGGGTCACTTCGCTGACCAGGCCGGCGCGTTGCGCCTGGCGGGCGTCGATCGGCTCGCCGGTCAGGACCATTTGCATGGCCATGGATTTGCCGACGGCCCGCAGCAGGCGTTGGGTGCCGCCGGCGCCCGGCATGATCCCGAGGTTGATTTCCGGTTGGCCGAAACGCGCGTCTTCCCCGGCAATGATGATGTCGGCGTGCATCGCCAATTCACAGCCACCGCCGAGGGCGAAGCCGTTGACGGCGGCGATCAGCGGTTTGTTGAAGCGGGTAATGGTTTGCCACGACGCCTGGCGCGGGTCGTCGAGGATGCCGACCAGATTGCGCTCGGCCATTTCCTTGATATCGGCGCCGGCCGCGAAGGCTTTGCGGCTGCCGGTCAGGACCACGGCGCGGGTGTTGGCGTCGGCTTGCGCGGCGTTCAGTTCATCGGCCAGCTCACCGAGCAATTCGGTGGTCAGGGCGTTCAGCGCTTGCGGGCGCTGCAACGTAATCAGGCGAACGCCCGGTTCGATGATCTCGACAACAAGGGTTAGAGGCATGGCGGATGCCCTCACGGTGCACGCTCGGCTGTACTGCCGGCTCATTATTGGATCGGCGCGGTGGGCCGGTTTTGCCTGAGTATACCTACAACGTGATACGCAATAACAACATAAAAGTTCATTTAATGTGTCTTATTGATGAGCGGTCGGTTTCTTTCAGTCCGCGTCTCAGGGAGCCTTGTGAACGAGTAATCACCGGTTTTTCTGGCTTTAATGCCCGGTTTACAGCGCGTGAGGTGCGGTTATTCGGCGCCTTGACTAAGTGATACGGATTTTTGTCTTTGTGCTGTTAAAAGTGATGTGATACAAAATGAGCCTCTATCGGCATCGCTTTGCGAAGATGCCTGGCACTGCGCTTGAAGGAATGTCCAATGACCTGCTACAGCCTCGATGGCTTGACCCCGGTGGTTGATCCCACCGCTTACGTTCATCCGTCCGCCGTGCTGATCGGCGATGTGATCGTCGGTGCCCATTGCTACGTCGGGCCGCTGGCGAGTTTGCGCGGGGATTTCGGCCGGATCGTGCTGGAGGAGGGTGCCAATGTGCAGGACACCTGCGTGATGCATGGTTTCCCCGAGAGCGACACGGTGGTCGAGCGCAATGGCCACATCGGGCATGGCGCGGTGCTGCACGGTTGCCGCATCGGCGCCGATGCGCTGGTGGGCATGAACGCCGTGGTGATGGACAACGCACGGATCGGCCCGCGCTCATTCGTGTCGGCGGCGGCGTTCGTCAAGGCCGGGTTCGAATGCCCCGACCAGTCACTGGTGATGGGCGCACCGGCCAGCGTCAAGCGCGGCCTCAGTGACGAAGAAGTGGCGTGGAAGCAGGCGGGCACCCGCGAATATCAACAACTGGCCAAGCGTTGCCTTGAGCGGATGCAAGTTTGCGAGCCACTGACCGAGCCGGAAGCGGATCGACCGAGCATCAATGACAGCGGCTTTCGCCCAAAAGGCAATACCCTGTGAATGCCTCTGTAGCCGCTGCCGAAGGCTGCGTCCGGCTGCGAAGCAGTCGCCATCGGGTCGATACGATCTTCCTGAAACACCGCATGTTCAGGCTTTACGATTGCTTCGCAGCCGGACGCAGCCTTCGGCAGCTGCTACACGGGTACGTGTGAGTCATATGAAACCGGTATATTCCTTTTCTTTTTTCAGCCCGGTACGCCCATGTCGTCCCTGACACCCTTGAACCAATTGATCACCCGCTTCCAGGAGCAGACGCCAATCCGCGCCAGCTCGCTGATCATTACCTTGTACGGCGACGCCATCGAACCCCATGGCGGAACGGTCTGGCTGGGCAGCCTGATTCAATTGCTCGAGCCCATCGGCATCAACGAGCGGCTGATCCGCACGTCGATTTTCCGCCTGACCAAAGAAGGCTGGCTGACCGCCGAGAAAGTCGGGCGCCGCAGCTATTACAGCCTCACCGGCACCGGTCGCCGGCGATTCGACAAGGCGTTCAAACGCGTCTACAGCTCCACTGTTCCTGCGTGGGACGGTTCCTGGTGCCTGGTGATGCTCACGCAACTGACTCAGGACAAGCGCAAACAGGTGCGCGAAGAACTGGAGTGGCAAGGTTTTGGTGCGATTTCGCCGGCGGTGCTGGCGTGTCCGCGCAGTGACCGCAACGATCTCAACGCCACGTTGCTCGACCTCGGCGTTCAGGAAGAGACCATCGTCTTCGAAACCACCGTGCAGGACGTCCTGGCCTCCAAGGCCTTGCGTTTGCAGGTGCGCGAAAGCTGGAACATCGAAGAGCTGGCGACCCATTACAGCGAGTTCATTCAACTGTTCCGACCGCTCTGGCAAGCGCTTCGCGAGCAAGAGAACCTGCAACCGAGTGACTGCTTCCTGGCACGCGTCCTGCTTATTCATGAATACCGCAAGCTGCTGTTGCGCGACCCGCAACTGCCGGACGAGTTACTGCCCGGCGATTGGGAAGGTCGGGCCGCTCGCCAGTTGTGCCGCAACATTTACCGGCTGATCTACGCCAAAGCCGAAGAATGGTTGAACAGTGCACTGGAAACCGCCGATGGTCCGTTGCCGGACGTGGGCGAAAGTTTCTATCGACGGTTTGGCGGGCTGAAGTAGCCCGTCATTGTGGTGGGAGTGTGTTGGTTAGGGAGGACCTGTGGATTGGCGTAGATAATAAAAATAAGCCTGCGTGAGGCCCGACATGATTTCTGCAAATGCACAGCGCCGTGATGGATTTGATCAGTGGATCCATCAGATCAACCAGATCTGCGGCGCCTTCAATGCGCAAACCCTGGGCGATGAGTTCTCCGGCCAGATTCGCGAATACCAAAGCGGCGCGCTGAAACTCAGTTTTGTCGACGCCTGCCAGGCGCGGTTGTACCGCACACCTGCCGAAGTCGCGGTGGGCGAGGGCGGTAAATACTTTGCGGTGTTCCAGCTCGACGGTACGGCAGGCATGGCTCAGGGCGACGACAAGGTGTTGCTCTGCGCGGGCGACATCACCCTGATCGACGCCTCGCGCCCCAGCGACTTCACCTACAGTGAAAACTCGCGGCAGTTGTCGCTGATTTTGCCTGCGCCGTTGATTGAGCAATCCTTGCGCTTCAACCAGATCAAGTGCGGTCACCGGATCGCCGCAACGTCACCGATGGCGATGCTCTCTCACCACCTGATTCTCGATGCCTCGCGCCAGAGCAGCCTCAGCCTGCCCGAAAGTGAGGCGACGCTGGAGGCGATTGTCAGTCTGCTGCGCCCGGCCATCAGCCAAGCCGAAGACAGCAACGATTTGCACGAGCGCTTCTTTCGCAAGACGCTGGAATGCATCGACGCGAACATTCGCTCCGAAGAGCTGTGTCCGGAATGGCTGGCGCGGGAAGTTGGCATGTCGGTTCGAGGGTTGTACCGGATCTTTGCCAAGAAGGGCCTGGTGGTCGCGAAATACATCAAGAATCGTCGGCTGGACTTGTGCGCCCAATCCCTGCGCCAATCGCGCACCGAACAGAAACTGTCCGTGCTGGGTTACTCCTGGGGTTTCTCCGATTCGAGTCACTTCTCCACGGCATTCAAATCGCGGTTTGGCATTTCCCCCGGTGAGTACCGAAAAAACCGCGCCTGAGATCTGCCTGAATCAACGCATACCCCTGTGGGAGCGGGCTTGCTCGCGAAGGCGATAAGTGTGTGTTCAAGGTTTGAGCATCTGGCTGAACGCCTCCAGCTCGCTTTTCTCCAGATCGGATACCAGCACAAACCGCATGTGATTCGCTTGCCAGGACACCACGTTAAAACCACGAATGGACTGACTCTGTAGTGGCTGGTCCGCCTCCGGCGTGGGCAGGATAAACACGTTGATAATGTGTTTGGCCCGTCCATAACTCAGGGCCGCCGTGGT
Source organism: Pseudomonas sp. C9 (assembly GCF_002000165.1). Classification (NCBI taxonomy): domain Bacteria; kingdom Pseudomonadati; phylum Pseudomonadota; class Gammaproteobacteria; order Pseudomonadales; family Pseudomonadaceae; genus Pseudomonas; species Pseudomonas sp. C9. The sequence continues at coordinate 4,616,997 of NZ_MPAK01000001.1, forward strand.
CTGGTGCTGCAAGTAATCCAGCCGTCCGCCCAACAGCACAAACCCTTGTGCCGAGTAATCGACGACCGGTGGCGAGAAGTCGAGTTTGCCGGTGAACCAAGGCTTCACGGTGTGACGGTCGGACGACACCACATCATTCAAATGCTCACCCATCAACGAGCGGACATGACTGGAGACAGCTTCGTCCATCAACGGCTGCTCGCTGGCCGGCGTAGCCACATAAAACACCACCGCCAGGCCCAACGCTGCCGCAGAAAAGGCCGGTGCGAACCATGTTCGCCAGCGCTCGACAATGTTTGGGCGCGGGGCAGCAGCGGCGAACACACTGGCGGTCAACGATGCCGGGGCCGTGTAATACGGCGCCTGGCGTTTCACGCCGAGCATCAGCAGCCTCGCCTGATCGTGCAAGCGCGCGCATTCGGCGCACTCGGCCAAATGCCCGGCTACCGTTGCCGTCGTCGGCGGGTCAAGTTCCTTGTCCAGATAGCCGTGCATCAACGTCTGGCAAACCGTGCAGTCGAGTTCATTCATGATCGTGCAACTTCAGTAGTTCGAGCTTGAGCATGGCGCGCGCCCGAGCCAGTCTCGACATGACGGTGCCGATGGGAATATCGACCACCAGGGCGATGTCCTTGTAGGGCAGGTCTTCGAGTTCTTTCAGAACAATCACCTCACGAAATGCCGGCGGCAGGGCGCACAGGGCTTGCTGGATCAGCGCCGCATTTTCCGTATGAATGGCCAGCAGTTCCGGGGTTTGGCCATGACCCAGCGCGGCGTCCTCTTCGGACAATTCATCGCCGATCGCGACCCAATGGCGCCCGGCCGACGCCTTGAGCCAGGTGTAGCTTTCGTTGCGCACGATGGTCAGGAACCACGCCTTGGCGTTGCCATCGGCGAAGCGGTGTAAAAAGCGGAAGGCGCGCAGGGCACTTTCCTGGACGACATCGCGCGCGGCGCTGTCGTTGCCGGTGAGCCAGCGCGCGAGGTTGTAGGCCGCGTCCAGGTGGGGCGCAAACAGTTCCTCAAATCGCTTCATAGTGGTTCCCGCACTGTCCCACCTCTATAACCGCGCTACTCCGCATTTTATTCCCGAAAAAAACAACTTTTCCAACACACAACTCATTTCCCTGTAGCCGCTGTCGAGGCACGAGGCTGCGTTGGGCTGCGTAGCGGCCCCCGAAGGGCGGTCCTGCGGACACGCAACGCAGCCTCGTGCCTCGACAGCGGCTACAGACGTTCAATGTAGTGGAATAAAACGCCGTCCTGATGGGTTGTACCTTGTGTCAGCACCATCACTGTAGTTCGCCAGCGAGGGAAAACCGATGGACATTCAATCAAGACACCCGCTTCGCACCGACGGCCCGCTCAACCCCGACCGCCGGACACTGCTGAAATGCTCGGCGTGGGCCGGAGCGGGGGTCATCTGGGCCTTGAGCGGCGGCATTCCCCGGGCCTTTGCCCTAGATGCGACGGGCAACGTTTCCGACCCCAAGGCACTGGCCAGCACCTTCCACTTCGTGCAGATCAGCGACTCGCACATCGGCTTCAACAAGGAGGCCAACCCGGAACCGGTGAAGACCTTGCAGGTGGCGATCGACAAGGTCATCGCGCTGCCAAAACCACCGTCGCTGATTCTGCATACCGGCGATATCACCCACCTGTCCAAACCCGAGGAATTTGACACGGCCGCGCAACTGCTCAAGGGCCTGCCGTCCACCGTGCACTACGTTCCGGGGGAGCATGACACCCTCGACGAGGGCGGCGGCAAGCTCTACCTGGAGCGTTACGGCAAGGGCACCAAAGGCAATGGCTGGTACAGCTTCGACGACCACGGCGTGCATTTTATTGCGCTGGTGAATGTCTTCAATTTCCAGGCGGGCCGTGAAGCGACCCTCGGCGCCGATCAACTGGCCTGGCTGGCCGATGATTTGCGCGCCGTGACCAGCAGCACGCCCATTGTGGTGTTTACCCATATCCCGTTGTGGACGGTTTATCAGCCGTGGGGCTGGGGCACCGAGGATGGCGATCAGGCGATTGCCATGCTGCGCAAGTACGGTTCGGTGACGGTGTTGAACGGGCATATCCACCAGGTCATCCAGAAAGTCGAAGGCAATATCACCTTCCACACCGCCCGTGGCACCGCTTATCCACAACCCGCACCGGGTGCGGCACCGACACCTGGGCCGATGACGGTGGCGGCTGATCAGCTGCGCAATTACCTGGGGATCACCGATGTGCGAGCGACGCAGGGTGATCATCCGCTGGCGCTGATCGATTCGACACTGGTTTAGGGGGAGGATACTCGGATGAAAAAGCGACTGTTGGCTGCGGCCTGCCTGATGCTGTCGATGCCGGTGTGGGCTCAGGAGGTGAAAATCGATATCAAGGAGTTCATGTTCGGGCCCAAGGATTTGAACGTGGCCGTGGGCACCAAAGTGACGTGGGTGAACGACGACCAGATTCCGCACACGGTGGCGGAAACCCACAAGGTGTTTCGCTCAGGGGCGCTGGACACCAATGACAGCTTTTCCTGGGTGTTCAATACGCCGGGAGAGTTTGAATATTTTTGTGCGCTGCATCCGCAGATGATTGGGAAGATTGTGGTTAGCCAGTGATGCTGCAAATACCTTGAACAACCCCGGACCCCTGTGGGAGCGAGCTTGCTCGCGATAGCGGTGTGTCAGATTACGTAGATGTTGACTGACACTCAGCCATCGCGAGCAAGCTCGCTCCCACAAGTTCTATGTGTGTAGTTACTGCGGGGCGTTGAGGTTCAACGTTGGCGTCTCGTCAAAGAAGTTCCACGGCTTCAACAGCACGTGAACCCACTCGGTCGGCATGATCGGCCATTCCTCGGCCCGCGCAATGTGCGTGGTGCCGGTGGTCAGCCAGACCACATCGTCCGAGTTTTCGATGGACTGGTTATCCGCGGTGAACTGCCCGAGCCCGGAGTCTTTATCCGAACGGTTCGGGTATTTGCCTTCCGGGTACTTCTCCTGCGGATCGTAGCGCGTCACCCACAGTTGTTTGTCCATGAAGCTGAGGCGGTGATAGAGCCATTCGTCCTTGCCGAAGTTGGCGCCCTTGGCCACCGGGTGCGTGCCGCCGGCATACGGAATCAACTGATAGGAAACCGGATTGCCGACTTTGTTTTCCTTGCTGAAGTTGGTCATCAGGCGAACGGTCGAAGGGTCGAATTTCTGTGCAGCTTGCTGTTCGTTGCTGACCACGTTGTGCTCGGTCTGCATCGTGCTGGTGCGCGGGCCGCCACGGTCGTTGGGCAGTACCACCGGGTTCACTTCAACCAGCGAGTTGCTTTCGCCATCCACGTCCATGTCCAGGCGGAAGTTATAGATGTGCTGGTGCGTGGTGCCGACGATGTTGTGGTCCAGCAGGGTGCCGTAGCGCGTGTCTTCCTTGGCCGTGGCTTCGTGCATGGTCTTGGACTGCACGCCCTTGACCGCTTCGATCCCGGTGGCGCCGGCATCGATGCCGATGGTGCCGTTTTGCTGGAAGACCCAATCGACGATGTAGTCGTAGTTGCCCACGGTGCTGATCCAGCGCACCACCAGTTCACGCCGCTCGGTGCTGAGGTTGGGCTGGCCCATTTCCTGGTGTTTGTATTCCGGGCCGGCGTAGCGTTCGAACACCGCTATGGCGCGGGGAATCGACTGCGGCGCGCCGGTGTAGTCGGCGATTGTGGCGTCGAGCAGCACGGCGTTTTGCGGGGCGTCTTTGCCGCGGGCAATCGGCGAAGTCAGGGTACCCATGCCGTATTCGCCTGAGTCCAGGTAAGCCTTGAAGTACCAGCCGGCGTCGGGGTCGCCGTAAGGCACGATCATCCCGCCCAGCGAGCCTTCGTACATGATTTTGCGTTTCTTGCCCTTATCGTCGTACGTGACGGTGGACAGGATCGGGCCGACCCGCGAATCGAGGCGAACATGGAAGTCCCAGTTCTGCCAGTGAATGCTGTTGCCGGTGATGGTGTAGTTTTTCCCTTCCGGCTCGATGATTTCCAGCGGCTTGACCTGCACACCCTTGCGGCCACGGCCGTCGTACGGCGTCGGCTTCATCGGTACAGGAATCAGTGCCTCGTCTTCGATCTTGATCAGCTTCTTTTGCTCAAGGTCGACAATCGCCACCAGGCCCTCGATCGGGTGTGCCCAGTAGTTGCCGTCATCGGTGTTGAGGTAGCTGACGATTTTCAGCAGGCGTTTGTCCTGCGTCAGCCCGTCCTTGCCATCGAAGTAACCGACCGTCAGCGGCGTGGCGACGACCTTCTTCACATCATTGATGCCACGCTTGGCCAAGGCTTGCGCGTACTCGGGGCTGTTCTCGACGGCCGACTGCACGGTGGCGAAATCGTCCAGCAGGACCATGCCGTGGGCACCTTCGATCGGCTTCCAGGACTTGAGCGCCTTGGCGTCGAGATCGACCAACGCTTCAATCACGTGCTTGCCGTCCAGCACCACGATGTTGGCCTGGCGCGGTTGCGTGACATTCTGGCCAGTGAAGACGAAGTTCCAGACCTGATCCTTGGGCGGCTCATTGACGGAGACTTCGGTGAAACGAAAACCGGGTTGGTAATGCTCGGACTGCTTGACGATGTCCACCGCTGCCTTGATTTCGTCCGCGCTCAACGGGTTGAGCGGGTTAGGGCGGGTTTCGACGACAAAGGTTTTATCCAGGCCGGACTGGAACACCTGATTGATGAAGTCCTTCGACATGTACGCGGTGTCGTGTTTGAACACCACCGGGACCGACAGCTCCATGCGCTTGCCGTTGAGCATGGCGACTTTGCTGTCCGGTTTGACCTTGAGGTAGACACCGTCCTTGGCAATCACGAACAGGTTGGCGTAACTGTCCCATTTGACCGTGGCGCCAAACTCTTCAAGCGTCGATTGCAGCGGCACCATCTCGGCAGCCCCGCCGTGGGCCTGTGCGCTAGACATCAAACCCGGCAAGCCGAAGGTACTCAGGGAAATGGCCAGCGCGAGCCGGGCCAATGGTTTTCTTTTTAACGAGACAATAGAGGTGAACATTTCTGAGTTCCTTGGTAAACCGGTGTCAGCACAGCACACTTTGCTACAGCCAGTGGATGGCTTCTTGTGAATTCCTGCCAGATTTCTGTTTCTGCGTGCCTAAATGAGCGGTTGACCAAGGTTAATCCACAAACAACAACGTGGCGTCGGCCAGCTTCCAGTTGGCCTGATCTGTCGCATAATGAATATGCGTGTCTTGGCTTCCAACGTTAACGTAATCAAGTGGGTCGAACATTGATCGAACGACGGCAATTCAGCGGCGGCATGAAAGGCAAAAATCTCCGCTACCTCAATGAGCATTCCAACGCGCCGGTGCAACTGACGCGAACCGGTTTTTTGCTGCTCGAACACTTTTCGCTGCCGGCGTTCACGCAAGCGCTGGACACGATTGTCACGTCCAACCTGCTACGCCCCGGATTGTTCTCGTCCCGCACGTTTGGCTTGAATGACGGGGAGGTGGTCAGCGATCTGGGGTTGGTCATTCGACCCGATGCCCGATTCAATGCGGGGGCGCTTCAACAGCTGGATCTGCTGGTCATTTGTGGCGGCTACCGGACTGAACTGAAGGCAAGCGATGAACTGATCAGCGTGCTCAAGGCTGCGGCAGAGCAGGGCATCACCCTGGCCGGGCTGTGGAACGGCGCGTGGTTTCTGGGCAGCGCCGGCCTGCTGGACGGCTACCGTTGCGCCATTCATCCAGAGCATCGGCCCGCGCTGGCGGAGGTTTCCAAGGCTGCTCATGTCACCAGCGAGCCCTTTGTGATTGACCGGGACCGACTCACGGCGTCCAGCCCTGCGGGGGCTTTCCATATGGCGCTGGACTGGATCAAGGGGCTGCACGATAAAGCGCTGGTCGAGGGTATCGAGGACATTCTGGCTTTCGAAGAATCTCGCTACCGGCGCATCAAACCGGCGGAAAACATCTGCGTGAGCGCGCCGTTGCGTGAGGTGGTCAAGCTGATGGACGCCAACCTCGAAGAACCTTTGGAGCTGGAACAACTGGCGGTCTACGCCGGGCGTTCACGTCGCCAGCTCGAGCGCTTGTTCAAGGAGCAACTGGGCACCACGCCGCAGCGCTATTACATGGAGCTGCGCATCACCGAAGCGCGTCGACTGCTTCAGCACACGGAGTTGTCCCAGGTGGACGTGTTGGTGGCGTGCGGGTTTGTTTCGCCGAGCCATTTCAGCAAGTGCTACAGCTCGTATTTTGGCTACCGGCCGTCCAAGGAAACACGGCTCGTCAAATAAACAGCCATGCCCTCTCCCCGGCAGGAGAGGGCGGTTGTTCACCTTAAGTGTGATGAATCTCGCGGTCCTTGGTTTCCGGCAGGAAGAACGTGCCGAGTACGGCCGTCATCACCGCGATCACGATCGGATACCACAGCCCGTAATAGATATCCCCCGTGGCCGCGACCATGGCGAAGGCCACCGTGGGCAGAAAACCGCCGAACCAGCCGTTGCCGATGTGATACGGCAGCGACATCGAGGTGTAGCGGATGCGCGCCGGGAACAGTTCCACCAGCCAGGCGGCAATCGGGCCGTAGACCATGGTCACGTAGATCACCAGGATGGTCAGCAGCAGCAACACCATCGGGTAGTTGGTCTTCGCCGGGTCAGCCTTTTCAGGGTAACCGGCGTCCTTGAGGGCGGTGCCGAGGGTGGCGACAAAGGCATCGTTCCTGGCCTTGAAGTCGGCGGCCGGCAGGCTGGTGCCCTCGAAGCTCGGCAACACCTTGTCGCCGATGCGGACCTGCGCGACGGTACCCGGTTCGGCCTTCTCGTTTTTGTAGGGGATGGCTTTCTTCGCCAGCACGCTCTTGGCGAGGTCGCAGGAACTGGTGAATCTGGCCTTGCCCACCGGGTCGAACTGGAACGAGCACTGGCCGGGATCGGCGATCACCGTCACCGGGTTCTTTTCCTGCGCGGCGAACACGTCGGGGTTACCGTATTGGGTCAACGCATGGAAGATCGGGAAGTAGGTCACTGCCGCGAGGATGCAGCCGGCCATGATGATGCCTTTGCGGCCGATGCGGTCGGACAGGCTGCCGAATATGACGAAGAACGGCGTGCCGATCAGCAGCGAGCCGGCGATCAACAGGTTGGCGGTTTGTGGGTCGATCTTGAGCATCTGCAATAGAAAAAACAGTGCATAGAACTGCCCGGTGTACCAGACCACCGCCTGGCCGGCCGTACCGCCGAGCAAGGCCATGATGACGATTTTCAGGTTGCCCCAGCGGGCGAAGGATTCGGTCAGCGGTGCCTTGGAGGCTTTGCCTTCCGCCTTCATTTTCTTGAACACCGGCGACTCGCTCAGTTGCAGGCGGATGTACACCGAGACGATCAGCAGCAGGATCGAGAGCAGGAATGGAATCCGCCAGCCCCAGGCCTCGAACGCTTCGGTGCCGAGCAGGGTGCGGCAGGCGAGAATCACCAGCAGCGAAAGAAACAGGCCCAGGGTCGCCGTGGTCTGGATCCACGACGTAAAGTAACCGCGCTTGCCGGGCGGCGCATGTTCAGCCACGTACGTCGCGGCGCCGCCGTACTCACCGCCCAGGGCCAGGCCTTGCAGCAGGCGCAGGCTGATCAGGATGACCGGCGCTGCCACGCCGATGGTGGCGTAGCCCGGTAGAAAACCGACGATGGCGGTGGAAATACCCATGATGACAATGGTGATCAGGAAGGTGTGCTTACGTCCGATCATGTCACCCAGCCGACCGAACACGATGGCGCCGAAAGGCCTTACGGCGAAGCCTGCGGCGAACGCGAGCAGTGCGAAGATGAAGGCCGTGGTCTCATTGACCCCCGCGAAGAAGTGCTTGGCGATGATGGCGGCGAGGGAGCCGTAAAGGTAGAAGTCGTACCATTCGAAAACGGTGCCCAGGGAAGAGGCAAAAATGACCTTGCGCTCCTCCTTGGTGATCCCGCGTTTGGGCGTGCTGCCCGTGGTTGTGCTGTCGATTACGGCCATGAGTGTTCTCCGTCTTGCTCTTGTTATAGGCCGGAGTACCTCACACCATTTACCGCACCCAGGCCCTGGGGCTGATGTCGTCGGATTGCAAATTGCACGAAGTCTGGATGCAGCTGACCGCCTCGGATAGGTGCCGGGTTAGTTGAAGCATAATCACCTTCGCGCAGATATCCACTCGCCATCACGCAGACTACAAATCAGTGCCCCAAAAAAACCGAAAACCTTCGTAATGCTCAAGCCAAAGCGAACCCTGTAGCAGCTGGCGAAGCCTGCGTTCGGCTGCGCAGCAGTCGTAAAATCAGACGATGCAGTGTTTCAGGAAGTCCGCGCGCTCAGGATTTACGACTGCTTCGCCCGAGCGCGGACCGGCCGACGCAAGCTTCGCCAGCTGCTACAGATCGTGGGTTCCTTAAAGGGCGGTGCTTACAGCAGCGAAATCGTGTAATTGACGATAAAGCGATTCTGGTCGACGTTGCGCCCGGCGTCCGTATTGGACTTGGCGTTACGCACGGTAAAGCCCAGGCCCTTGAGCGTGCCCGATTGCAGTACGTAGTCCAGGGTCATGTCGCGCTCCCACTCGGACTGGTCACTGGCGTTGCGGGCCTTGATGTCCGTGCCTTTGAGGTACGCCACAGAGGCTTTCAATCCTGGAATGCCCAGGGGCGCGAAGTCATAGGTGTACTGACCGAAATTAGTCTGCTCACCGGCGCGGGCAAAGTTCTGGATCATCTTGTCCGTGGGCAGGTAAACGCTGCCGCCACCGGCGCCCTTGTCCACCAGGCTGCCCTGGTTGGGCTGGACGAAGTTGCTGCCGTCGCTCACGCGTTGATGCCCCAAAGACACCGCATGACCCCCGTTCACATAGGTGATCATCGCGGACCAGGTGTTGTTGTCGATCTCACCGTTGTTGTTCTCGGTGAAACCGGACATGCCATAACCTTGCGCCCGGCCGGCGGCGGTGCTGTTGGCGCCGGTCGAGGTCGTGTTGAAGTAGCGCAGGTCGGTGGTGAGCGAGCTTTTGCTGTCAATCGGCAGGACGTGGACCAGCCCCAGGAAGTTCTGGTTGTAGAAGTCTTCCAGCTGCGCGAAGTAGTACTGGGCCTTCAAGTCTTTGGTGATGCTGTAGTCGCCACCGGCGTAGTAGAACGTGTTGCTGTCCTGAGTCGCGCCAGGCACTGACAAACCGGTACGGTCGGTGGAGGCTCGGCCGACCGCGTGTTCAATCACGCCACTGGTCAGGGTCAGGCCATCGATGTCGTTCGAGGTGACTTGGGCACCGGTGAATGACTGCGGCAATACCCGGGCATCGTTGGCAATGAGGATCGGCAACTTTGGCAGCAGGGTGCCGTAGCGAAATTCTGTTTTCGAAATGCGCATCTTCGCCGTCGGGCCGAAGCTGCTCCAGGCGTCAGCCGCACCGTCGCCGTCAGTCGGGATCATGCCGCTGCCGACATGCCGGCCTGCGCCACTGTCCAGCGTGATGCCCTGCAGCGCCTGCGCATCCAGCCCGAACCCGACCGCGCCTTGCGTAAACCCGGATTCATAGCGCAGCACCAAACCCTGGGCCGCTTCTTCGGTTTTCGAGGGGGCGGCGGTGCCGTCGCGGTAGTCGCTGTTGAAATACAAAGTGCGCATCGAGAGGGTGGCTTTACTGTCTTCCAGAAAGCCGTGCGCGGCGGTGTCTGCTGCCTGCGCGCACATGGAACTGGCGGCCAGCAAGAGGGCGGTGGGGACTGCTCGTTGGTACATACGGTGCTCCTGGTGAATTCTTATGATTGTTCTGGAGGTTCACCGCCAACCCGAAACCGGCGCGCAACAGGGCGCATCCGATGAGCGACCCTGAACATCAGGCCGTCGGGATGACGTGTTTTTTTGGTTCGACCGGAATACGGTTAAATCAGGCAGGAAAGTCCGAAGGACAGGGTCATGCGGTACTCCTCGAAAGGGTCACGTCGAATGGGTTGTGAAACTCTTAAAACATTTCGAGAGGTGATTTTCAAACGAGGCGAAAGTAATTTTCGTGGAGGGATAAGGCTTGTCGTACAGAGGCATGGGGCGTCGGTGTTTTTGAAACTCGGCCGGGCGGATTTTCATCCATCTGCGCCTGCTGGCGTTCAGTCAGATGGGGAGGCCAACTGAACAGGAACGTTGCAGGCGATCGAGTGGGCCTCGGCGTAATCGGAGACTGAAATCGGCAGACCTGGATTGCTTCGCAGCGCTGTCTTCAAGCGCTCCTGACCCATTTATAGAGTCGTTTCAGGTTGTCCAGATAGTTCCAGGCCAAGGTAGACCCAATGACAACGCCAGCCAGGCCAAACTTGAACACGGTTTGCTGCCAGTCATGGGACTCGTCGAGTACCAAATGGCCAAGCCAGTAAGCGTCCAACGAATGGTGTGTTCTGTAAGTAATCAAAAAGGCGATCAGGCAAAGCCCTAAAGACAAACAGAACAGAATGAATCCAAACCTGTTGACCGGTTTTTCAAGTTTTTTCAGGTTCATGCGCGGGACTTCCTTATCGAAAAGCCCAGCATTCAATCAATCTCGACCCGCAAAATCAATCCGTTGCGAGAACAATGGCATTCACACTCCTTGATGGTAGTGTTTGCGTGATTTTATGGATTGCTACTCAACTGATGGAGTTGTCGCGATGGCCGAAAAGATTCTGAAGTCCAAGCTGGTCAATTTTCTGGTGGCCGACGTCGAGGTGAATTACGCCAATGTCAGCGATGTGTACGCCGTCGCCGAGAGTGGTGATGTGGACGTGTTGGCCGGGGTGCTGGAAGCATTCAAGGAAGCATACGGTGGGTTGTGGGTGGGCGGGAAACTGGAGGTGACCCCAACCGTGGTTCGCTTGAACGCCAATGCCATGAACCGCCTCGTTCAGGATGGCACGCTGGATATTGAGCTTCCGCTGGCATGGGTCCGAAAAGTCAGCGTTGAAGGCGGGTTTGTGACGAAGATCGTCCGTCTGGACACCGATGCCGGCAGCGTCAAATTTCGCTGTTTTGGAGCGAAGGACGTCGCCTCGCTGATAGAGAAGCTGACGTTTCAGTGAATGACGAGCCAAACCGGGCAGTTGGAAAAAGCAGGGACGAGCCGTCTCGATGCTTGAAGGGGTTTTATCAACGACAAGGAGTCCGTTCATGAAGATGAACATGTTGGTTCCAGAGATGATCGTCTCTGACTTGCAACGAAGCCTGGCGTTTTACTGCCAGGTTCTGGGTTTCCAGGTTGAATACGAAAGGCCTGAAGACAAATTCACCTTTTTGTCTTTTCAAGGCAGCCAATTGATGCTGGAACAAGATGATCTGCAAGCATCTCCATGGCGCGTTGGCCCTCTAATGGCACCCTATGGCCGAGGAATGAATCTGTCGATTCAGTGTTCTGACTCCAAAGCGTTGGCTAGAGCCCTCGAAGAGGCCGGTATTGAATTGCGCAGACCCATTCAAGAGTGCTGGTACCGAGATAACGAGCGCCTGCACGGTGAGCTTAATTTCCTGGTACTTGATCCAGATGGCTATCTATTGCGGTTCACTCAAAGCTTGGGAATCAGGGCGGTCGAGCATCATGTAACAGCCTGAGAGCATGATGTCGCGTAGCGTGAGGGCTGAGGATTTTAATGTTCATTTCTGGTCGTTTTCTGCCTGTCGTGACGGGCAGCAAACAACCCGAAGCGGCCAGTGGAAAAACGACTACTAGCTCCTCCTTGAGCTGCAGTAGCGATGGTGCGGCCTCTTGGCTAGCCCCGAATTACTTTACGCGGACCGTCCCCCATGCAGAAACGCCCCGCGCGATTTGCCAGCGAGAGACAGGGACTACCGCGCCGCGCTCTTGACCTGTTGCATTTTTTGATCGAAAAGCACCCCATTCTTCAGCAATCAGCTTAGGCGTCTCCAGCGTGATGGTCAGCTTGTCGAGCGTGCCGGTAAAGCGGAACGGCGGCAGCTTGGCGTCTCGGATGGTCTTGCTGTTGTCTTTTCCGAAGTTGGCGAATGGTTTAAACAGCCGGTGGGCCACATCAGCTCGACATTGCGTTGTGATTTTTGTTCCAACCGCCGACTCAATTGAATGCGGTTGAGCCAGTCGTAGATGTAGATCTTCATCAGGATCGCGAGAGGGTAAGCAGGTCGGCCAGTATCTGCTGGAATGACCCTTTCAAAACCCGACGAAGACGTCGACTACGCGCACAGGATTGGTATCGCTGATGTACTAACACTCGAATAGATGTACTACGCTGCATCATAGGCTGCAATTCTAGATACAAGCAGCGAGGCAAGATTCGGTGCCCTCCAACACATTCGAGCCTTGAGGAAGGCAACGCCAGGTTTCTGTTTCCGTTGCCAACGATGGAGAGGGAGACGCGTTGCCGGAGGAGTTGAGGGTGAAACGGGGCTCGACGGAGCTCAATGGTGAACGACATGCTGAGGTAACAGCAAATGCTCTCGCCCGTCCGCCCGTCCCGCTTCGCGTGTACATCGCGATGGCTACCCACTGTTGCAATAAGCATGCTGGCTGTTCTTGCGCAGAAGACGGCGTACGCCCAGCCAGTCGTGATCGATGGCGGCGAGACGGTCACGGTGCCGAGCACCACCCAACCGAGCCCCTGGATCGTAGGGGAGCAACTCATCATCGGTTTCGCCGGCCAGGGCAACCTGATCATCCAAAACGGCGGAAACGTGGTGAGTAGGACTCCTGGCAGCACGCCGGCCGGAAGCCTGGGAGCATTGCTGGGCAGCGTGGGGTCGGCCACGGTTACTGGCGTGGATTCCGCTGGCGTCCGTTCCACTTGGGACAACCTCAATGGCGAATTCCAGGTCGGTCAGTCGGGCCATGGAACCCTGCTGATTTCCGATGGCGGCCTGGTGAGAATGTTTGCCATCTTCGGCACCCGCATCGGCACCAATACACGGGGTGTGGGTGAGGTGACGGTCACGGGCTCCGGGACCAGCATGCAAATGCCCGGTGAGATGGATGTGGGCTTCAGCGGTCAAGGCCACTTGACTATTAGTGCTGGTGCCACCGTCAACAACGACGGCGGCCGCATTGCGCGCAACCCGAATTCGATCGGTGATGTAGTGGTAACCGGTTCGGGCTCGACCTGGACCAACACCGATACCTTGACGGTCGGCATCGGCGGCGCCGGCAGCCTCACGTTGGCCGACGGCGGTCGGGCCATCGCACCGCGTGTAGCCATTGCACAGGACGCGGGCTCCAGTGGCGTGCTCACCATCGGCGCTGCCCAAGGTGCGTCCCCCGTCGCGCCGGGCACCTTGTCGACGATAGGGCCCGTGACCTTTGGTGCCGGCGCGGGGCGTATCGTGTTCAACCATACCGATACCAGCGGCGCCTATACTTTTGCTCCCCTGATTGCAGGTGCTGGCCAGGTCGTCGCCTTAAGCGGCACCACCGTGCTCAGCGCCAACAACTCTTACTCAGGCGGTACCACCCTTGGTGGCGGCGTGCTGCAGATCGCCAGTGATGCGAACCTTGGGGCTACTTCGGGAGCACTGTCCTTTGACTCAGGCGCCTTGAGCACCACAGCTGACATTTCGACCACCCGGCAAGCGAATCTCGGTGCGGGTGGAGGCACATTCGAGACGCAGTCCGGCACAACGTTGAACTATGGCGGCGTGATCTCCGGCAACGGCGCATTGACCAAGGCAGGTGACGGCACGCTTGTATTGAGTGAGGTCAACACCTATGGCGGGGGCACCACCATCAACGCCGGCACTGTCTCAGTCGACAGCGACAGCAATCTTGGGGCCCCAGGCGGGTCGTTGACCATTGGTAACGGCACACTCATCACCAAGCAGACGTTCGCGACAAATCGCCCAGTAACCCTGACCGCAAACGCCACACTCATACAAGCTGTCGATACCGGTTTCACCTTGAATGGTGTGATCAGTGGCTCCGGCTCTTTGGCCCTGGACGGTGATGGCGGTTCCGGCGGGCTTGTCACCCTGAATGCCGGCAACACCTACACGGGGGCGACAAACCTGAACCGCGGATTCCTGTTCATCAATGGCTCAATCGCAACCTCCAGTCAGTTGATAACCAACCCGGGAACCTTCCTCGGTGGCACGGGTACGCTGCCGCAAACCACTGTCGGCGGTATCGTTTCACCGGGACCGGCCCGCGACACAACCGGCACCCTCAATATTGCCGGGAGCCTGACCACCGCCCCCACGGCCAATTACATCGTGGACTTCAACCCCTCCGGCGCGCATGACCTGATTCACGCCACCGGCGTCGCTACGCTGAACAATGCCGACGCCACCACCTTACTCAACGGCTTTATCCCGGTGGTGAACCAGCGGTACGCGATCCTCACCGCTGACGGTGGCGTCAACGGCACGTTCAATTACCCGACCCGAGAGCTGCCGCTGTCGACCGTCAGCCTCACCTACGACCAGAACAATGCCTACTTCCTCGTCGCCCGCAATCAGGTACCTATTGGCGGCACACCCGAACACCCGATCATCATCCCGCCACCGGGGGGCACACCAGACCCCCCGATAGCGATCACCCCACCTCAAGAATCAACAGGGGGCGCCGTGGATGAGTTACCGCCGGACAACCCGATCCTCGGCGGGATCATCCTGTTGCCCACCGTGGGTGAAATCCGGGTTGCTCTCGATCAATTGTCGGGTCAGATCAACCCATCGCTCATGACCGTGATGCTGGAGGACAGCCACTTCGTGCGGGACGCGGTCTTTGACCGTCTCGACACGCCATTGGGGGCGCCGGTCACCCCCCACCATGCAGCGGACAATACGGTGCAACTGGCTTCGAACCTGACCGCATGGATACAAGGTGTCGGCGCACACCGCGAACAAGGTGACCTATCGGTTGACACCGGCGGGACGTTCCTGGGGTTTGACTCGCGCATCACTGATACGACAACACTGGGCGTTTTGTTCGGCTACACGCGGTCCAATGCAGACGCGCGCTACGGCTCGGCCGATGGCGACAATTACACCGTGGGCGCGTACGTCGGGACGCTGCTCGGGCCGTGGTCGCTCAAGGCCGGCACCAGCTACACATTCAACGAGATCGATACGCGCCGGACCGTGAACTTCGGCGATTTCAGTGACTCCCCTCACGCCGATTACTCAGCCAATACCACTCAGGTTTTCAGCGATGTCGGGTACAGATTGAACGCGGGGCCCATGGTGCTGGAGCCCTATGCCGACCTCGCATGGGTGAAGGTGAACGCCGATGGGTTTACCGAACACGGTGGGCCTGCCGCTCTCACAGTGGACGGCAGCGACAACGACGTGACGTACAGTACATTGGGAATACGGCCCAGCTACACATTTGTCGCCAACGAGATGCCCATGAGAGTGAAGGGCGGGTTGGGCTGGCGCCACACGTTCGGTGACCTCGAACCCTCCGACAAAAACGCATTCGCCCGGACCACAAATACATTCGCGATCCCCGGTTTACCGCTGGCCGAGGACGTGACGGTCGTCAATTTGGGGGTAGAAGCCGCCCTGACACCGAGTACCAACCTGAGCCTGATCTACAGTGGCCAGTTAGCCAGCGACGCGCATGAGAACGGTCTCGTGGGGTTGTTGCGGGTAACGTTCTAATTAGCCTCCCAAGTGTGCAGGTTGGCCGGCAGGTGGAGCGAGTGATCGACAACGGCTGATGAGCGCTCAACGTCTGGCCTCGTCACGTAGCGTTCATTGCGAGCCTCAATTACCACCACATGAAAATCTTCGACGGGCTGCTATTGGCCGATGGCGGTCTGTCACGAATGGCAGCTAATGGCTGTGACAGCCTCGGGCAAAGAGCTGCAAACAAACAGTCAGGACAGTGGCCATAAGTGTTGAATCGACCGGTTGAATCCACCCCCCATCGCTGCCACTGACCGGCGGTAAAACATCGTTCCGTCAAACTAACCCCACGGCGATATGAGCACTCTGATGTGCTCATATCGCCTGGCGGTGTCTCTCGTTACTTTTTCTGCAAATCGCCAGGTTTCCAGGCTTTATCGAAGAACGCCTTGGTCGGGCCGTACAAACGCAGGATGACGAAGAAGCCCTTGTCAGGCAGAGTCCGAATCCAGTTTTTTCCAGCCCCCGGTGACTCGGGGCCGAAGTGGACGTCGATCGAGCCGTCGGCGTTGGCCACTGGTTTGTCCATGGTGTTCAGCGATGGGAAGGGTTGCCCGTTATCCAGACCGGAGGCGGTCACCGAGTCATAGGCCGTGACCGACCAGAACAACGCCGCCGGAATGCCTTTTGGCAAGTTCAGCGTGTAAACGTTGCTGCCCGACAGGAATTCCCCTTTGGCATCGACGAACGTCGCCGGGTACTTGGCCCCGACGTTCTCCATGTTCACCGCCATGCCTGGGCTCGCCGAATAGGCGTTGGTGAAGAAGCCTGTGCGCGGGTCGATGTAGTTGAAAGTGTCGGCAGTAAAAGTGGCGTTGCCGGGGAATACATTCAGCCACTTGCGATCCGGATACCAGGTGCCACCGGTGACAATGGTCTGCGGGGTATAGGAAATGGCGTGGCCGATCTTGCTGGCGGTTTTCGCGGCCTTGTCGAGCAGCTCCCGCGTTGCCGAGTCAGGCTGGAACGGTTTGCCCTTGACGATGCCCAGGGCGGCGAGCATGCCGCGCATTTCCATGTCTTGCGGGTCGACGTATTCGTGGTCGATAAAGCGCGAGAGCATGTCGAATGCGCTGCCATCGGTAGGGTAGAGCATGTTGACCGGAGTTTTCGAAGCGTTCGGGAACACCATTGCCTTGGCCGTGGCTTCTTTACCCAGCGGATAGATGCGCGTCTGTTCCATGACCTTCACTGGCCCCTCAAGCTGCTTCGGATCCTTGAAGAACCCGCGCCAGAACACGAACACGCCATAGGTGCGCGAGCGGTAAGTCAGGTAACCGGGCGGCACTTCACCTTTGAAGTCCGGTGGCAATACCAGGTACTTGGCGCCCTTGCCCTTGTCCGGTCCGGGCAAGCCGACATCGCCGCACCACTGGCGACCTTCAATCGGGCCCTCGGAGCAAATCGGGCGCTGGAAAAAATCGTCGAGAATGCCCTGCAAGCCCGGCGGAACCTCGATCACCATCGGACCTTCCTGCTTCAGGTCGAGATAGCCCATGGCATAGATCACGTCGGAGTTCGGCGTGGTCACGAGTGTCCTGGCATTGAGTCGGTCTTTCCAGATCGGCAACACGTTGTAGCCCGCGCCGAAGGTTTTCTCCGAGCCTTCTTTCATGGCGTACATGTTCAGCGCGGGCAAGGCCCAGATGTAAGACTGCACGGCGCGCTGGAACAACAGCTCGTTTTTCAGTTGCGCCACACCGTCGAGTGTTGGATAGCCGCCGGCAAACGGCAGATCGGCCAGTTGCTCGTAGTGCGTGGCGGCCTGGGCGCTGATGCTGATTGCAATGCCCAGGGTCAAGGCAGTCAGGGTTTTACCTGAGGTACTCATGATTGACGTCCTGTTCTGATTAATCGGCTTTGACTACGGCTGGCGGAACCCACTGGCCATTCAGTGCGGCGGGCTCTGGCCAATAGGCACGGATATACAACGAGTAGTCCGCATCTTTGGGCGAAGGCAGCCAGTTGCTTTCCTTGTCCTTGCCCGGCGATTCGCTCTGCACATAAATCGTCAGCGAGCCGTCGGCGTTGGCTTGCAGGGATTTGTTCTTGGTGCCGATGGAATAACGCTTCAGGTCATTGGGCGCGAAAAAGTGTTGTTCGTTGTACAGCGTCAGCGACCAGAAGCCTTTGACCGGGGGCAGCTTGTCTTTGGCGAAGGTCACGCTGTAGCCGTTCTGACCATTGAGACGCGCGCCAGCCTGATCCAGATCCTGATAGAAGTATTTGGTCTCTTTCTGCTGGTTAACGAAAATGTTCGAGCGTGCCACGGCCGTGCGGGTGAAATAGTCGGTACCGAACGCCGCGCCGTTACTGATGGTGCTCCAGTGATCTGGCAATTGCAGGCCGTAGTTGCGGAACTGCAACAGCGGATCGATCACTTCGCTGTCGGCTTTTTTCGCCTCGTCGATCATCGCTGCCTTGAGCTGCGGATCTGCCTTGGCGATAGCACTCAGGGCGGCCATTTGCGCATAACGGGCTTCTTCACCCGGCAATGGCTTGGCATCTTTGAGAAGGGCAGGCAGTTCGTCGAAGAACTTCTCTGGCATCACCCACTTGGTTTCGGCGTTGCCTTGCGCTTGGGCGGGAAATTTCGGCAGCTTGGCCCAGTCACGTTTTTTGACCTTGCCGTCGTACTTGGACAACGGGTACATGTCGATCCCGGCCAGCGCCGGTTGCACTGTCTGACGGTCGGCGGCGGTGTCGTCCTGGAACACGCGGGGAATCACGAAACCGGTGTTGCTGCGCGCACGAAACACTTTGGTAATGCCGGCCGGGACCTTGCCATTCCAGTCCGGCCCGACCAGCAAGTAGAAGCCAGGTTGAGTGCCGTACATTTTGCCCAGCTCGGCGAAGCTGTCCGAGCGCAGATCAACCACCTGATACACCCAAAACCGACTGCCGAAATCCGGCACTTGCAGCACCACGGGCTCAAGGTCCAGGGCAATGCTGCCGGCGCCGTACACGACGTCTTGATTGGGACACGCCACCAGCCGCTCGGCGGGGTCGATGTAGTCGCTCAGCAGCGACAGCTGATTGATCGGTGCCACTGGCACAATGCCGCCCATCAAACCCGGCTCGGGAAGGTCTTTGAAGGCCTGGCGACGGTTGAAGATATTGGCCATCGGCCAACCCCAGAAGTACGCCTCACGCGCCATCATGCGCACGTACGGCTCAGTCACCTTGGTGCCGGCTACAGGCCCGGCGATGGTGGCCTCGGCGGCGTAGCTCTGAGTGGCCAACAAAGCTGCAGTGGAGAGTGTCGTGATGAACGTCAGTGCAAAGAGGGCGTGGCGATAGGGGGGGCGATTCATAAAGCATCCTTACTTGATGGCGATCACCTGATGGCGGTGAGTCGCTGACAAGATAGCTCATCTTTACCGAGTCATGATTTGGGTCTGTTTACATGCCTGCTATTGGCTGGATTCAACCGGCACCTCAATAGCTGAATGCTCGCTATGTCGCGATTTGTCATAGCGCTGGCGCGATTTTAAAAGTCCATTGCGGACGTAGCGAGCGACAGTGGCCTGCGAATGCCGTTACTCCGGCGTCATCATCAACGCGAGCGTTATCTTGATGAACTCTTCATTCTTGTCGAGGAACGAGGTGTCCCCGCCGGGTGAATTCTGTCACTCAAGAAGTGCCTTCATGGCGCGTCCTGTGTTTCTTTACTACGTTAGTTCAAGTCGCTCTAACGCATAGTCCTTGCCTGCCAAGGTAAGTTCAAAAATGGTCGCGCCGAACGTACCCCGTGTCACTTTTTGCTTAACAAGACGTTTGACCTGGAGTTGCTTAAGCCCTTCTTCAACTTCCAACTTGCTGAGTGACACAAGTTTGCAAACCGAGTCTAAGTTTGCAATTTTTCTGAAGTTTGCATGATAGGCCAACGCTTCCATCAACAGTGTCTGGTTCTCTGTCAGCTGTGGAAACTGAGGGTTGTTCGCTTTGTAAATTTTTCGCTCTATCTCATGTAGCTCGCCGCAAGCTCCGTCAGTGGTGCGGTAGTAGTAAATTGCTATAGCCAGAGTGCTGATCAGCGCCGCGATAAACATCAGCAGCGACCAGTTCGGCATGGGCGTTTCTAACAGAAGCCAGCTCCACGCACGTAGCAGCCAGTCCTTGGTAACGGCCAGCAACGTCAGCTCGAAGTAAGTGTCGAGCAGCTTTGTGGCAGCCCAAGCGACAAGGACGCCTCCAGCCGAGCCGGCCATAACCTTGAAAGTGAGCAGGGAATGCTTGCCTTCTGCTGCCATGCTGCTCGTCTCTAGTGAAGGAAAAAGATGCTATCAGCATAGCAGTGGAAAAGTGGCACTCCGGCATTGGCCTTTGCATTTGCATTTGCATTTGCATTGGGAAATTATCCTGGGCGCGAATTTCGACCAGGTACTCTCCGGGTGGCACGCCAGCCCCCCCAATAGTCGGGGTGCCACCACAACCCCCCATAGCGATCACCCCGCCACAAGAATCAACAGGGGGCGCCGTGGATGAGTTACCGCCAGACAACCCGATCCTCGGCGGGATCATCCTGTTGCCCACCGTGGGTGAAATCCGGGTTGCTCTCGATCAATTGTCCGGTCAGGTCTACCCATCGAACATGACCGTGATGCTGGAGGACAGCCACTTCGAGCGAGACGCGATCTTCGACCGACTCGACATGCCATTGGGGGCGCCGGTCACCCCCCACCATGCTGCGGACAATACGGTGCAACTGGCTTCGAACCTGACCGCATGGATACAAGGTGTCGGCGCACACCGCGAACAAGGTGACCTATCGGTTGATACCGGCGGGACGTTTCTGGGGATCGACTCGCGCATCACCGACACCACCACACTGGGCGTTTTGTTCGGCTACACACGGTCCAATGTGGACGCGCGCTACAGTTCGGCCGATGGCGATAATTACACCGTTGGCGCGTACGTCGGTACGCTGCTCGGGCCGTGGTCGCTCAAGGCGGGCACCAGCTACACGTTCAACGAAATCGATACGCGCCGGACCGTGAACTTCGGCGATTTCAGTGACTCCCCTCACGCCGACTACTCGGCCAATACCGGCCAGGTCTTCAGCGATGTCGGATACAGGTTCAATGTGGGGCCGATGATACTCGAGCCCTATGCCGACCTCGCGTGGGTGAAGGTGAGCGCCGATGGGTTCACCGAACACGGTGGGCCTGCTGCACTCTCCGTGGACAGCAGCGACAACGATGTGACGTACAGCACATTGGGAATACGGCCCAGCTACGCCTTCCTCGCCAATAACGTGCCCATGAGGGTGAAAGGCGGGTTGGGCTGGCGCCATACATTTGGCGATCTCGAACCTGTCGACACACAATCGTTCGCCCGCTCAGCAAACACATTCTCGATACCCGGCGTACCGTTGGCCGAGGACGTGACCATCGTGAATCTGGGGATGGAAGCGGCGCTGACCCCGAGTACCAACCTGAGTCTGATCTACAACGGCCAATTAGCCAGCGACGCTCATGAGAACGGCCTTGTGGGGTTGTTACGGGTAACGTTCTAATACCCTTCCATCTATGCAGGTTTGCCGGCAAACGGAGCGTACGATCGATAGCGGCTGATAAGCACTCGTCGTTTGGCATTGTCACGTAGCGTTCATTGCGAGCCTCAATGAACGTTACAGGGATATCTTCGACGGGCCGCTATTGGCCGATTTCTGCCTGTGGTCAAGGGCAGCAGACGACCCAAAGCTGACGATGGCGATAGGCAAAAAAGTGACCCGAAGTTGACTGTCGCGAACAACGCTCCGGCTAAGGTCATGGTCACAAGGGGGAGCATGCGAGTGGTGTGAGGCTACTTCATGACGGACAACCTAGGCAGGGAATGCCTTCTCGAGCAGCTTGCTTTCGGTGTCGCGGTCCAACTCCCCGGTTTCCGGTAATTCAGCTTGATTTTGGAACTGCTTCACCGCCGAGGTTGTGCAACGACCGCGTAAGCCATCGATTGGCCCAGGATCGATCCCAAGATAGAGCAATGCCGCTTGTGCGGTGCGCAAAGCTAAATCAGGGTGAACAACCTTGTACTTAGCGTAGGCAGCAGCCAGGCGCGTGTCATACTCGTTTTTATCGTGCTGAACGTTGTAGCCGCGTGTAAAAGCAGCCCAGTTCTTGCGCTGCAGCTCACCCGCCAGGTTATTTTCTTTGATAAAGTTTTCCACGGCCAGCAGTTGGGCGTCCTCATCCTTCACCATGGCGGCGACCATATCATTTACTGTGGCGAAGCCAACTGATTTGAAATTGAAACCCATGACTTGGCCGATACCCCATGATGTGCTTTGGAGTGCGGCGCCCGGCTCAAGCTCCATCGCTTTCTCTAGGCGTCGGTATCCACTTGGGCCTCCAATATAACCTCCTGGGTTTTGATTGCTGATATCTGAGTCTCCCGTATCGTGCTCCCCACCTGTAAGGCGGTGGAAAATATGACGCTCAAAAAATATCTTTGGTCGTCGATCCTGCAAAAAACCAAAACCCTGTGATTCAACACTCAGTATTGCCCATATTTCTGGTTCGAAAACGCTCAAAGCGTCGCAAATCCGCTCTATGCCTCCATCACTTAGCGGGCGGCCTTTACTTTTAAAGTTCATGATGAAGTCCTCTCTGTGTTAAAGCGTTATTAGCAAGCGCCATTTCAGCTTCTTCCGCCTGTGATGATTCAAAGCGGAAGTTACCGCCCCCCTGGCATGAGCGTTAAAATCATTGCCTTTTGGCACCCATCGAAAAGCTCAGAGCGTTCATAAGCCGAAAGTACTGCTTTCGTACTTCTGCTTTCTCTACGACATTTTCCGTCGAAAACTTCTGAGACCAAGCTGGATTCCACATGTATGCGCAATCGTTAGTTCGGTCTCCATAAGCTCCTTGAATGTGGGAGCGGATCTTGGCATCTTGGCCCGGGCTAGTGAACGTCTCGAACAAAGTATGAATATAAGATTGGTACGCCTCGTAAATTTCGTCATCAAACAGGTGGCGATAGATATTGAATATTCTGTCCAGTTCGCGTTTGGCCTTGATGACCTCTTCCGGTGAAACCTCCTTCCATTGACCTACCCAAGTGTAGAAGCACAGAAGCTGGTTGAGTAACGGTGCTATGGAATCGTAGATCGCTATTCTTTTCTCGGTCAGCTTTTGATTTGACCATTGAATAAATTCCAGGCGCTTTAGATGACGGCTTATAAACCATCCGAAGGCGGCAACGGACAAAGGCGTCAAGATCCCGACGATGAGTTTAACTATTTCCAGCGAACTCCATGGTTGCATTGGATACCCTGAGGAAAAAGTGTTAGACAAAACGAGTCCATTCAGAATAGGTCCTTGCAGCCTTAACCGCTTGGGTAATTGCACAGACTTGCCCACCCATTTGCATTCGACCTGACCAATCATTTGCATCGGATTTGACCATCACGCTGCGTGGCCATGACCGGCAGAGAACGACCCTGTATAGATAGTCCGTCTGCTTCCAGCCGCTGAGGAGACAATCTCGAAAATCGTTCGGTGGAACGCAGTTCGGCCTTCCGGACCGTCAGGAGAGGAGCTGATGCGCCTATCCAGAACTTCCGAGACTTACTCATGCAGACGGAATGTGAGCGCAAGGCGTTAAACGCTCACTTCGGCTCGAAGTGTCAAATACCCGTACCCGACCCACTGAAGAGACTCACCGTTCTGCGCTGCGAACACACGCTACCCTCCCTGGTCAGCCACCTCATGCTGTCATGGACAAAGATCGAACGGACCTCAAGGCCCTTGACCTCTGGATGAAGAGCCTGTCCGATTGCCACCGCCGCCTTCTCGCTGCGGGTCCACGGCAGAGTATCAAGCGCGTGCTGTACGCCCTAGTAAAGGGG
The DNA here is from genome assembly GCF_002000165.1 of Pseudomonas sp. C9. NCBI lineage: Bacteria > Pseudomonadati > Pseudomonadota > Gammaproteobacteria > Pseudomonadales > Pseudomonadaceae > Pseudomonas > Pseudomonas sp. C9. Next base: position 4,640,479 of record NZ_MPAK01000001.1, read on the forward strand.
ATGGCTGTATCTGATGGACAACCGCTATCGGTGCGACGAGGTTTAGCGAGTGTATCCGTGGGTGGAGTCTTGACGAGCCGGCCGTTCAGGCCGGATCGAAGAAGCGCTCGTAGATTTGCCGCTGAACAGCCGACAGTGGCGTGGCCGAAGGTACCCACGCCCGCACGAGGGCCGTACTGCGCGGCCTGCGCCACGCGGCGAGACCGTCCGAAATGGACTCGATCTCACCAGGACGCACACCGAGATGGCGCGTCCACCGCTGCAGGCGCAGCCGCGCGGCTATGGCAGTGGGCTTGTCGGCGTCGTTAGAGTCGCCGGTCAGCGTGACCATCATTTCGCTATCGTGGGTGGCCGAACGGTTGCTGAAATTCATCGAGCCAACCATCGCCACTGCGTCGTCCGAGATTGAGAGTTTGGCATGTAGATAGCTACCGTCGCCGGACGGCGAGCGAGATAGGTTGAGCATCTCGAAGATCATCACCCGACCTGGAAAGGCCGCAATCAATGGCCGCCAGAAGTCGGAACGGCGCTGCGTCAGCCAGCGCAGGTCTCCGACAACCTCGATGGGCGACATCACGCCCACCACCGTGAAGGTGACGTTGCTGTTCAGGCGATCGCGAAGCACAGCGCCTAGCTCGTTGGTGCCGATGAGGTACTGGTCTTCGAAATAGATATATTTCGAAGATAGGCGGATTATGCGCAGTAAGGCATTGGCGCAGGAACGCACGCCACCTTTGAACGGGTAGCCATCGCCGTAGGTGTGAGTGACCTGCGCCGACACGTTGCCGACCGATATCTGCGGGTCTGCGTAGCCATCACCCCGCAGGGCCAAGTTCTTAGAATCATCATGCAACTTCCAGCGGTCGACGAAGGTCTTCAGCACGTCGGCGCACACTGGCCCAGTGATCCGGCATGACACGTCCTCCAGCGGCGCCCCGCGGTCTGTTGGCGGGTTCTTCGCCTTGCCGCCTTGGGCGAAGATGCGGTCGGCGTTGAAGTCGGTGCTGCCGACGTAAGCGACCAGACCGCGTCGCGACCTGACGACCAGGAACTTCTGGTGGTGGGATCCGAACAGCCGATGCTCGCCGTCAAGAATACCCAGCGAGTTGGCTGAACAACTGCGAATGTGCTTGATGGCCGCAGTGTTGATTGCCGCGAGCCAGGGGTCGCCGAAAATCGACACCGGTAAGCTGAGCATGCCTGCTGGCAACCCGGCCAAGTCGTGCTGCCGCTTATGGCGCCAGATCATGCCACACACCTGCGCGCCCATAATTGTCTGCGGAACCGGCTGCGAAGAGTTCGCGGCTGGATCGGGTCGCTCGCGGCAGATAAAGGTCATCACGCTACGCAGCAAGGGCGGCGACGGCGACGCGGCCGGGTCGCCCAGCGGAATGTCGACATCGCACCACCAGTTAACAAAGTACGCGAAGTCGTCCGCTCCGTCGGCCCCACTTAAGTCGGCCAGCACCGAGGAGAAGAGCTTGCGGTTGTCGGTGAAGAGTGTGACCTCGTTGCCGGGCTTGCTCTCCCAGACTCGGTCGCCATCGTTCGGCGGAAGAAAGAATTCGTCGTTCACGGTGCGGCTCCGATCCGGGTCGTAAAGGTCACATGTTCAAGTCGATGGGCTTGTACTCGACGGCGACGATCTGGTCAGTCGGCAACACGGTGATCCATTGGCTGAAGACCTGATTGGGTGGCAGGCCAGCGTTGAAGCCGTCTGCCAGCGGGTCGAAGCCGCTTTGGAACACCTTGTCGGCGGCCAGTGTATTCTGAATGTCGCCATTCTCGGCGGTGAGCTTTTCTGCAATGATCTGGAGCACCTCGCCCACAGTCTTGCCCGCGTACTGCGCGTCTTCGGCCGACGTACCCAGGTAGGGCGTATCCCAGCCGTCGTTCTCGTGGCCTTCGATCGATCGCAACCAGTTCAGCGCAGCCACCTCGCGACCGGGGCGGATGGGAACGACGGCCTTGGCCCACGGCGCGTTGAGAAAGGCATTGCGCAGGTTGTCGCCATCAAGCTGCATCAGCCACCCGAGCGATGCGCCGAGCTTGGCTGGCGCCGAGTCTTCGGTGATGTTGTAATTGGCGCTGCGCTTTTCGCCGCCCCATCGTGAGCTGTCGCCATCGGTCAGGCTGTAACGGTTTCCGTCGAGGTTGACGTTCAGGTCGAGCTGCCCCGTCCGGCGCTGCGGCATCCACCACTCGGGCGCAACGAAGTACAGCATCGCGTCGATGTCGAACAGCGAACGGACGATCTCGGAACGCACATGGCTCAGCCTCCGGTTTTCGGGCGTGTCGGGCAGCTTCCAGCTGTCGAGCATTAGCCGCTCGATGAGCTTGCGATAGACGATCGTGCGCTCCTCTTCGCGCAACGCAACTGTTGAGCGCTGGCGGACGTTGCTGGCGTCCTTGATTCGAGCACGAACGTTCTCAAGCACCGTCTTCTTGTACAGGCGCTGGACCTCGGCGTTGTACTTGCCCTGGTTGGCCGCGTTGATGGTGTCGACGCGGGTGATCTCGTCGCTTGTAGGCTGGTAGATGAGCTCAAGTTCGAGGTTAACCTGGTTCTCGCCACCGAAATTTACGAAGTTCATTACGATCTCGAAACTGCCGTCGGTCGTGGGCTGCGGCGGGAACTTGATCACCGCCTGTTTGTTGCCCTGCACGCCGACCGACCGCACTTCGCTTAACACATAGTTCGCCTGCGGCGGGTCGAACTTGAACGGAAACGGGCCGAAGATAGTCTGGCTATCGTCGTCTTCATCGTCGCCCTTGATGATGCTCAGGTGCTTTCCCTTGTACTGGGTGTTGGCCGTTTCGAGATAGGAGTAGGCGTAATTGGCGTGATTGTTCGAGTAGTTGAGGATCGGCGAAAACGGAATCGGCACTACGACCTTTTTCGAAATGGCTGCGGGACGCGGAATTAGGTCCGGTTCCTTAATGCTCGCCAAGTCTGGCGACTCGACCATGTGCACGAGGTCGGCCAGCCCCAACGTGCTGCCCGGGTCGTCGACGAAGATTTGCCAGCACAGGCGCACGCCGACATCCTGCATTTGCACGCCCACGCGCCGCATCTTGCGACGCAGCTCGTAATTGATGAGCTTGTTGCTCGGGTTCTGCAACACGTAACGGCGGCTGCGCGTGTCGGTGGTTTCGGTCGTCGTCTTGAAGACTGACTTGTAGCTGCGCTTGATCTCAGTCGACAGTTTCTCAGCCTGCTCGCGGCTTTGCTTGTGGGTCGTTTCGCGCCCCTCCTTGCGTGTCGACTCCAGCCCGAAGCTTGCAGACACCGTGCCTTGGTAGACGCCGAATTTCACGGTATTGGTATTCGACACGCCAAGTTTGGTGCTGCTGGTGTTTTCTTCCTTGACAGCGTCGCTGAGTTCGTCCTTTGACGTCTCGCTCAGCTCGCTGCGGGTCGTGGACTCTTGGGAGATCTCGTCGGTGCGCTCGAGCATCGTCTTTCGCGTGCTGACCTCGATCAGCTCGATTGTCGTGGCTGGCGCCAGCCAGACATGTTCGACCGGTTCGCCGATGAATGTCCCGAGGTCGAAGAAGTACTGTCTGAAGAGGTGCACGAATCCGACCGGTGCCAGTGCTCCCGTGCGATCCGCGGGGTCGATGTTAGCCAGCGGGTCGGTGGGCAGCAGGATGTCGCTCAGGGGCGGTGCTTCGTCGACCGAAAAGAGCTTGCGCAACTCGTCCGGATTGACACCAGCCTGGCCTTCGGCGAGGGCTAACAGAAGGGTCGCGATCTGTGATTCGTACTGCATCGTCACCAAGAAGTCGCGCCGCGACTGTTCTATCATCGCCTTGGTTGGCGATTGCCCAGCGGACTGCAACAACTGCTGATTGGCCAAGGCGCGCGCTGCGTCGTTAGCCTTGCGCAGATCGCCCTTATCCTTGTCCAAGAGGTTGTTGATTTCAATCAGTTGGCCCCATTCCGGACCGGCGGGGAGCTTGCCAGCGTGCGCGTCGACGAAAGCTTGGACCTTGGCCAGCACGATGAGGACCAACTGGCTGCCCAGGTCCTTTGTGAGCCGCACCTTAAAGGGTGACTTACCCGCGCCGGGCTCCAGCGGGTCGGCTATGAACTCCAGTGTGGGGGAGTTGTTGACGCTCGTCGGTCCGGGTGTGATACGACCGTCGAGGATGCGCTTTACGCGCGGATCGACCAAGATCCCGCCGCGCTCGATCCACTTCTTGCTGAGCTTCGATTGCCAGCCCAGTAGCGGCTGGTACACACCGTAGTGCTCGCTGGCATAAGGTGGAATTCCGCCGTAAGTGGCAAGATCCTTGGTTAAGTCGAACATGGCTGTGTCCAGAGAGCTACCAGTTGGGTCTCAATCGAAGGGTGGGGCTGAAGGTACGATCACTTGCGTAGATACAAGAAAAATCTGGCCACAAGTAAAATCGCATCGCAATCCTGCATAGCAATCCCGAGGCACTACTGTTGACCGACTGTTACCGGCCCTCGATCGCGTTTTTACGTGGCCGTGTCGTTTCACAATTCTCTATGTAACGTCGAAGGCCAGCGCGACCCTAGTGTGCTATGCGCATGGGGTTGAGCCGACCAAGCGATCTTAGATCTACTTCCAGCAACTTAATGGATACTGCTGACCGTTCCAAGTCGTCCATCCCGTAGTTTTATTACCTATAGGTTTGGGTAAATACCATCGATTACCATCAGCGTGATTGAAGTACATTCCTCCTTTATTGCCAAGGCGAGGATTGGTCAGTGCCACCCACTTCGAACCATTGTCGGAAAAACTGCCCTTCCAGCGGACGCCGGAGGTACTGGTCGCTGTGCCATCACCGTTGTCTGTCGTTTGGCTAGCCTCGACCACGGTCCACTTCATTTGAGCCGCCCGCCCATCGATAGTGCAGGACCAAGAGCCACCCCACCAGCCCGACGCCATGCCTGCGTATGCCGGGCCGGCAACGACGAGACAAAATAACGTCAGGTTGCAGGAAGCTGTAAGTAGCGAATGATACTTTGCGGTCATAAGCGCATACTCCTTGCGAAAAGATATGGACTGAATAACAGCAAAAAGTGAGCTTGGACGTTTGTTTGTTTCGGTCTCCAATGCTGGGGCATCATTACTTTGGCCAAGGACCAGATGTCGTCCTGCAATGATAGACAGTACGACGGCAGTCGTCAGAGCAATTGGAAGCCAAGGCGGCGCCAGTAATCGCAATTAATCAGACTGTAGTTTCAAGGGCTAGGAAATCGCTGAAAAAATGATTCGCGTTATGCTCCTGCAATTCGTTCTCATCGCAATCGATTCGACCGAAACCCATTGGTATTAGGACAGGACCGGCCCAGCGTCGTCCAGCTTACCCCAGACTTCTTAGTTGAAAATTGCACAGATTCCACCCACGGTGTTGTCGCAGCTTTAGATTGTAAGCGGTATCTCGTGAGTGGCTGTTTCTGGCCGATTCTGTTGAAAACAGTCGGTTTTCTGAAACGGCCAGAAGATTGACCGGTGAAAGCACCTTTTTAGCACGCTGATACGTGAAATCTGAGTCCGCTAACCTTTGCCGAAAGTGAAGATTTCAATCTCAGAAGCATTCTTTTCTGCTGCGGAAACCATGGCCGACTTTTTCAACAGAATCGGCCACTCTCTGCCAATCATGGTTACAAAGCGTGCTGGTCAAATCCGATGCAATCGGAGGTCAGAACGAATGCAAATGACTGGTCAGGTCGAATGCAAACGGGCGGTCAAGTGGAGTGCAATTTCGCACGCTAATGGAAATCGCTGGGGTACTTTTCGAACCACCCGAATTAGCTTGCGAAATCAGAATGGCGCGGATTGTCGCCAATTTACGGACTTTCATCCAATGGCTGCATTTGGCCGTTTTTTGCCCGTCGCGAAGGACAGAAAACGACTCAGAGTTGTCTGTCAGGCTGAATCCTCTCCTATGCATTCGCGACTAGAGTTTCACTGCCGACTATTCTAAAACCAGATTCTAAAATCAGGTCCTGTTTCAACGGTGCAACGTCAGGACACGAGCGCTATTTCAGCCTCTGGGAAACCGGTATGACAAGTCCGCAAGATAAAACCGAACCTGAGGAGGATTTAGCTCAGATGGTTATAGGGCTAGGGCCCTGCACCTATCTATTGCTGCTCTTACTAGGGTTGATCCTTGTGTTTCCCTTCCTTGAGGAGGGCACGTTTGCTCGCACGTTGCTCGGCATTCTGTTTTCCATCGTGCTGCTCGTGGGTGCTTTCGCCACCAGGCAGACTCGGCAAGGGTTCATCCTCAAACTGGGCCTGGCATTGCTTGGGGTTGGCCTTCAATGGGCTGCTTTGTGGGCTGAGAGCATCGCCATTCTTAACCTCGCCGGAATATCTTATGCGGCGTCTCTTGCCGTCTCGTTTAGCGCAGTGCTTAGCTATATTCTCAAGCGCGGGCCAATTACAGCCGACAAACTGCATGGCGCGCTTGCGGGGTACATCATGCTGGCCTTCGTTTGGTCCTTCGTTTATGCCCTGGTCGAGATATCCAGCGCTGGCTCATTCGGCCCTGGTCACCTCGATTTCGTACAGCCCGGCACTTTCTTCAAGCTGATTTATTTTAGCCTCACGACGCTCACAACCACCGGTTACGGTGATGTTATCCCGTTGACTAACCACGCCCGCTCACTTGTGATGGTCGAAGAGTTTTCAGGCGTCTTTTACGTTGGTGTTGTGATTGCGCGGCTTGCCGGTCTTTATCCATCGAATCAGATGAAGTGACTCTCGATTTGCCTGAGCCACCTCCGACCGAATGCAAATGGCCGGTTTCAGTCCATCACCACCGGCTGCAAACAAACCCTGGTGGGTAAAAAAGAACGTTTTTACAGCTCCAGTGAGGGGCCGATATCAGCCTTGAGAGCCGCTCTCAGAGGAAATGATGACGTCTTGACCGGACTCAGCCGCAAGCTTCAATCGGTCCGCTTTACTGATGTATTTAGAGGTGTTTCGTGGTGCCAGTTTGGCGCTGGCCTTTTTGGCGTGGGCCTTCAATAACTGCTTTATTTTTTTCTGGCGGTTCATCTTTTTCAACTCGGCTCGTAAATGTTTGAATGATATCAGCTTAAGGTATTGGGCCAGACTCCCGTGGCGCGCACCGAGTGCATAACGTTACACACCTTGCGATATGGACTGGCCGCGTCGGCAACTCAAGCGCACGAGGTAAAACAACGCAACGGATCGGCTTCATCACTCCTCTTCTCGAAGTGCATTAATCCGCCCTGATTTTTCTGCAGCGATAAGCGCGGCATGATCTTTCGCATTCTGATTGGCATAGGCGATGGCAAATTTGCCGATGACCTGGTCGAAGGAGTCCGTCTTGCCCAAGTAACCACTGATCAGTGCCGCATCCCCGGATTTGGCGTGGGCACGCGCCAGGGTATGACCGCACCACTCGGCATACATTTTCATCCGTGCGGCGGACATGCCTTCAATGGGCGCTGACATTTTCATGTCTCGTAACTGGCGTACAAAAAAATGCCGGTCGTTTTTACCGCGTGTCCAGCCCAGAAAAATGTCGCTGGAAGACTGCATCAACCGTTGCCCCGTGACCACGCGTTGCCCTTGGTTCTCGTACTCGCTCTTGCCGGCATAGGGCGCCAGTACCGAGGGGCAGGCTTCCTTGAATTGCAGGAGCAAAGGGTGGTTTTCCGCGGAAAAGAACAGGCCGACGAAACAATAGGTGCCGACGCTGCCGATCCCGACCGCTTTGACTGCAATGTCCTCGAGGCGGTAACGATCAAAAAGCACGCGTCGTTCATGGGGCAGTGACAAGCGATAATCCAGCAGTGCCAAACGGACGCGCTGGTTGAAGCCTTTTTCATACACATGGAACAGTAAGGGCGGTTGATCGATCAGCCGTCGACGCCCACCCACTTCGCTGCTGATTTTTGGAAAAAGGTAATCACCAAGACGCGTCTTGGCCTTGGCGACCACCTGCTCGCGAGTTTTCTTTATTTCAGCATTGGGCGCCATATCGATGATCGCTTGGGCATCCAGGCAGTCATACCAGACCTCCAGCGGGCCCATTTTCGAAAATTTGCGCAGGCCTTCGCGGTAGGCACAAACGCATTTGGCAGCAATGGCCCGAGCGTCTTTGTCGCTGAGTCGGTTATCGCGTGCGGCCACGGTAAAACTGATCGCCAGGCGTTTCACATCCCACTCCCAGGGGCCGGGGAGTGTTTCGTCGAAATCGTTGATGTCAAAAATCAGATTGCGTTCAGGTGTCGCGAACAACCCGAAGTTCATCAGGTGGCAATCCCCGCAGGCCTGCACCTCAATGCCAGTGGTCGGGATCGTGGCCAGGTCATGGGCCATCAAACCTGCAGAACCGCGCAAAAAGGTGAAGGGACTGCGCAACATGCGCCCGTAGCGCAGTGGCACCAGGTTGGGCAGTCGATAGCGGTTGGACTCTTCGAGAAGCTCTATGGGGTCGCGGTGTTTGCTCGGTGGTTTCCAGACGGAGTGAACCGCATGTGGCAGACGCTCGCGTAATTGCTCACCCGCGTACAGACGCTCCTTGCGCGAGAGAAAGATTGACTCGTCACCGGTGTTTTCCGATGGCCTTGCCAGGCTGCTGGCAGGCCTGCTTTTGCGGGGGGGCATGTCCACTCCTTTGCTCAACGAAGTCAAACTTGCGCGGGCACAGGATCTGGTAATGCGACTGTTCCATCAGCCCACAGAGCGCGCGTGCACCGGTGTCCAGGAAAGCGCTAAAAGGCTATTTGTTTGAAGCGTAGCAGCTGGTAAAACCGGCGCCTGTAGAAATGAGGTGGTTGTTACAGCGGGTACTTCTGACAGTTATTCCTGCGCTCACCGACCAGCGGAAACCCGCTTCCTTGTAGGGCCGCCTACGTCGTCTATCGTTAAATTCCACCCTGTGAGGAGTGTTTCGGTTTGCACGCTACAACAGCTCCCGTCCGCCCTGTGCGATGAGTGATTGGGGCACAACGGGATCGATGACTCTGGAAGGAGGAACATCATGATTCGCAAACGTTATTTGCCTGTGTTGGTCACGCTGGCCATTGCTGCGGGCAGTTGCTGGGCACCGACGCTGGCCTACGCGACCGACCAGGCTGACCAGCGCCGGGATTCGCGCGACACCAAGCAGGAAGGGCGCGACACTGCCCGGGAAACCAAGCAAGCCTGCAAGTCTGGCGATGAAAAGAGTCGTCCTGATTGCCGCCAGGACAAGCGCGACACCAAGCAGGACACGCGCGACACTGCGCGTGACATCAAATATTAATAATCTGGATCATGCCCCCGAGCATCGCTGGGGGGCTGAGAAGGTTGATCCTGCCGGCCATTGAATGCCGACCAGGTCTGTAGCTACCGCGATCACTGGGCGCTGGCGTTGACTTCGTGCTCGTCTGCAAAGGCCATGAGCACTTCCAGATCGAGCACATCCAGCTTGATTCGGGAGATAAACGCCGAGAAGGCCAGGTTGGCGGCGAGCAGGCGCAGGTCGCTGGCCCAGGCCGGAAGATGGGTGGGGCCCTGAAGCCAGCCGGATTCGAACAGTGGCGCCAGACGCACGGTGTCACCCAGAGTGAGGCGCCCCGCAAACAAGTGGCTCACCAGTTCCGGACGGTTGTCGCGGATGGCAATGCGCAACAGCGTGTGGACCCCGATCAATCCGGTCAAGTAAGCGGCATCCTTGGTAAACGCCGAGCCGCCCTGCAGGTTGGCGCCCCGGAAAATCCGTTGGGTGGAACGGAAAGACTCCTCTTGGGATTGCCCGGCCGCCAGAAAACCTTCGAATACCTGGATAAAATCGGCGCCATCCAGCGCTTGCTGAACTGCGAGCACGCGCAGGGCGAGGCGACGCAAGCGGTTGATGTCCATGCTGCCGGTGAACAGTTCGGCCAGCGTGGCGATGCCCTCTTGAGTCTGGGTTGTACGTGGTGCTCCCAGGCCCAGGCTTCGAAGGTTGGGTTGGAGCGCGCCGTTTTGGGCCGTGGCGACATGCACGAAGGCCTCATGCTGCAAAAGCTGATGCTTGTCCAATTCGCTAAACAGAGCACTGGTACGCAGGCGGATGCGGCTTGAGCCGGCGATGGCCTTGGCGGCCAGACTCGAATCGAGCACCACCGTGATCCGGCCCGGGCCGAAAAACCGGTCCAGTTCCGGCTGCATCCAGGCGGCGAAAGCCTCGGCCGGGATGTCGGCCTGGCTCGCTGGAATTCGGGCATTGCCCAGCAGGGCGTCAGTGGTCTTGAGGAAAAAGCGGGCCGCGTCGAGCATGCTCAGGTTCAGGCGTGGGTAGTAGAAATCCGGCCGCCGGTACAGCGCTGATGAATACTGAGTAAACGCGGGAGTGCCTATGGCGCCCAACAGGCGGCCGGCCGTGGCATAGCTTTGCGCGGTCATGGCCAGGTGATTCCCGGCCGGATGCCCCAGGTCGCAACGGCTGACAAAATCTTCCAGGGCCGCAATGTCGGAGCTGTGGTCGCGCGGGTGCAATTCGACGGTGGGCAGTTTTGCCCGTCCGCCGCGCCAATGCGCCAGGAAGCTTTCCTCGACGCCATCCGGCCAGGACAGCGCATCCAGCACGCGGATCTTGCGCGCCAGGCAGGGCAGGGCTGCATCGAGTTCGGACAGGGGCGCGGCGCTCATGGACGTCTCCTTGAGAGGCGAGGTTCAGTCGCTAAAGCTTAGTCGTTGTCGTCCCGGAATCATTTATTGTGGTCACTGCGTTTCTCGGCCACCAACAGCAACGATTGAGGCACAGGACTTTGCGGGTGCTGCGGCTCTTGCAGCGCGGCGAGGCAAAAACCGGCCATGTCCAATGCATTGAACCAACTGGACAAGGTCCGCAAATACCACGGCATGGGTTGCCATTGCCCGTTGAACCCGGCAAAGGTTTCTTCGCGCCAGCCATCCTGATAGTCGCCCGCCGCGACGCTCCATGGATGCAACGTCTGGATCACCAGCGCGCCGCCGGGGGCGAGCAGTGCGTTCATGGCGGCAAGCAGCGCAATGATGTCCTGATGCAGCAGGGCGAAGTTGGCGCAGATCAGATCGTAGTCGCGGCCGACGTCCACCTTCGCCTCCACCAGATCTGCATAGCTCGCCAAATACACTGGCGAAGCGCTCGCCGCCCGCGCGGCCTCCACCAGCGTCGCATCGCCATCCACGCCGACCCCGGTGATGCCTCGTTCAGTCAGCGCCCGCAACAACCAGCCCTCGCCACAGCCCAGGTCGAGCACGCGTTCGGGCTGGCGGCCCAGAACCGCCAGCACCATGGCCTGGTCGGTGACCTGAACGCGGCTTGCGAGGGTGCCACTGCGAATGGCTTCGATCCAGGCGCGGGCGTTGTGGTGCCAACTCTGGAGGAGGGTGGATTCGGGATCGGGCATTTCATTGTTCGCATCGATGGGTTTGATGCAAGGATAGGACACATGCCGGTGGCGCGGGAGCCAGGGCCGGTTAAATGACGCTGCAGCAACCATAAACGAGTGCCAGCACCGCAGCGATGGCAAAGGCTCCCACTGCTTTTTCAATGGCATGGTGCGCGGGCTCGGACTCGGTCGATTGTTGCCAGAAGGGCTCTGAATACGCCGACTGTTGGGAGCGGCGTTGGGCGATGACCTTGTAGGCGTATCGCGAACTGATCAGCAGAAACAGAGCGATCAGGCTCAAGACAATCCGGCGAGTGACAACCGGTTTGAGGTCTGACTGGTATTCGTGAAGGCAGGCAGCGCTCTCGACTTCCACAACGCTGATTCGCCCTAAGGCCATTGGGGACTGCTGGGCGCCAGTGTGGATGATCGGCTGTTGTTCCATGTCCAGCGCCTGATACTTCCAGAGTGTTAACGAGCCTTCCCGGCAGTAGGTGAACGTCATGGGAGTCGCCGCCGCAATAATGCAAGCGTCGTTGATGTTCAGTTTTTTCAGCGTTTGGTCAGCTGACCTTGTGAAATCGAGATCGATGACAGGAATGACCCCGTTGGCAGAAACCATGGCCGAAAAGAGCACGCTGAACGCAAGGCACACTGTTGAAGCCTTCAAGGTTAGCTTTCCTTGTTTTTCATCAACATAGGGGATGGCGTATGGAGCGGGGCTCCGCCTGATTCGATGAGTCTAGAAGACGGTTGGCCGCTGAATGAGTGATAGCAATTAAAGCGTCTAAAATGGCGTAAATGGCCTCAATAGGGGGGTGGCGGTCGGGCGACTCAATTGCTCATTCCATCTTCGATCGCGATCCCTTGCTCGCGCATTTCCTTGATCAACTCTGCCCGTGTACCCGGCAGGTTCAGCATGGCTTTGTGGCGTAACTCCGCAACTTCCTCCGCGCTGTAAGGCTGGTAGTTTGCTGGCGTGCTTTTGCCCGCCAGGCCATCTTCGCGCATCAACCAGTTGAGCAGATCGGCCAACTGCGCATTGTTCAGCGCCGATTGCGACATGCCCGGCACACGCACCAGAAACTCTCGGCCCCCCGGCACCTTCAGAAAGTTGCCGACAAATCCTGTGAGCCGAGGCGTGTCATTGGCGGCCGAGCCCATGCCGTTGCCCAAGTGGCAGCCAGCGCATTGCAGTTGGTAGTTCACGCCAACGCCGTAGCCGGCCTCGGCGATGGGTTTTTGCGGTGCTTCGTTGCCCGGCGCATGTCGCTGCGCCGGGTCGGGAATGGCACGGGCATAGGCGAGCGGGGCGCTCATGACACAGACCAGACCGAGAAAGAGCAACTTACGCATGACAAGCACCTCTACGGTAAAACACACGTTTATGTAGCAGCTGGCGAAGCCTGCGTCGGCCGGTCCGCGCTCGGGCGCAGCAGTCGTAAAATCAGCGCACGCGGTTTTTCAGGAAGACCTTGTTCACAGGGTTTACGACTGCTTTGCCCGAGCGCGGACCGGCCGACGCAGGCTTTGCCAGCTGCTACAGGGATTGCGTTGGGCAAAAAAAAGCCGTCGATTGCGTGAGCAACCGACGGCAATGCGCGTTAAACGGCGACGCCACGGATGACCGAAACGGTGCAGTGGTAGATGTGCGATTTGGCGGCCAGGCACCAGTTCACATCGTTGTTGTTGAACGGGCGATAAGCCGGTTCTTCACTGTCGTTACGGGTGCAGGCGCACTGGGCGCAGCTTTGCTTACCGCAGCAGTCGTTGTACGAAATGATGTAGTCCTTGCCGTCCGCCGGGTTGCGGCAGGTGCCGATCCAGGTCACTTGCGAGGCTTCGGTGCCCGGCGGGCAGGACGTTACCGATCCGCCGCAGCAGCTGCACAGAAAGCCGTCGATGGAGCAGTAACGCCAGTAGTCGCAGCTGTTCGGATCGCCCGGGTCACCGGCTTTCGGGTTATCGGCGGCCAGGGCTTTGCTGGTGCGGTCCAGCGGCAACAGCAGCGGCAATGCGGCACCGGCGACCATCAAGGAACCCATGCGCGACAACAATTTGCGGCGTGAGGTGGTGTCGGCCACTCGACGTGTCGAGCGCTCGAACAGCAGGTCTAGCAGTTTCATAAAAATCTCCCTGCCTTAATCAGTGGCTATGGCCGTGGCTGTGGTCGTGTGGGTGCGGCTGGCTGTTGAGGTATTCCTGCAGCGTGGACTTTTTCAGGTGCTCGACTTCGAACAGGCTGTCCAGGTGCTCGCGGGAATTGACCAGGCCTTTGGCGCGCAGGGTGCCGGACTTATCGATCAGGGCGGCGTAAGGGAGCTTGCCGATCTGATAGGTCATGCCGACTTCCGGCCCGACCACGTAGGTGGCGTCTTCCAGTTTGTGTTCGCGGATCAGCTTTTGTTGGGCGTCCATGTCGCCGTCACTGATAAACACCACGTCCAGGCGATCAGCCTGCTCCTTGGCAATGGACTTGATCGCCGGCAACAGCGATTTGCAGATCGGGCAGGTCGGCGAGAGGAAGAACAGCAGCTGATTCTTTTCGCCGGCATAACCGAAGTTCACCGGGCGACCGTTACGGTCGGACGCGGTGACTTGCGGCGCGGCTTCGTTGACCGCCACGCCTTTGTCCATCATCAGCGCCCCGGCCGGAGCCAGGCGGCCGTGCAGGACACCAATCTGACGCACCAGGCCCATGACGGCAAACGCCACGGCCGCGAGCAGAATCCAGAGCAAAACGTTGGAAACAATTAAGCCTTCCATTGATCACCTACCAATCAGTTTGAGCAGAAGAGGGGAGTTCGCCAGCAAGCCATCGGCTGCGGCGTACAGGAGCAGCGCAACGGCGCTGGCGGCAACGGTGACGAAGCCATCAAAAAAACCAAGGTCGCGAGCCATCGGCAGGGTGCTGGCCAACAGCGCCAACCCCACCAGCACGCTGTTGCGCAGCAGCAGGACCGGGCGCAGCGGTTGCGCCTGGTCCGGACCGGCACAGCCGCAGTCGATGTCGCGGCGACCGCGCCACAGGTTGATGCCAATGGCGGCGGCGTACAGCGCAATCAGGCTGGCTGCCGTCAACGCTGCCCAATGCCGGCTGACCGGCACCAGCAGCGCAAACGCGATCGCCAGTTCTACCACCGGGATCACACGGGCAACGGGACGCACCAGCGCGTCGGGCAGCAGTTGGTAGTCCGCCAACTGTTTGGCAAAGCGTGCCGGAGCGCGCACCTTGTGCGTCGCGGCACTGGCCAGCAACACCGCAATGGTGAGGGCGCAGGCAATGATGAAGATCGGATCTAAAAGCATGGCCGAACCTCGTTTAGTAGCTCATGACCTGAGTCGCGGTTTTGGCGACTTTTGGCATGCTGGCGGTGAGCTTGTTGGTCTTCAGATCAAAAATCTGCAAACCGCCCTCGACGTCGGCGCCCAGCAACAGCGGCTTGTCATCGCCAGTGGCTTGCATGCTCCAGACCGGCGCCGGCGCTTCCAGCGTCGCCACTTTTTTGTGGGTCTTGAGGTCGAACGCCCAGATCAGCGGGCTCGGGTCTTCCCACTTCATCGGTTCGTGCGCGTCATGCATCAGCACGTACAAACGGTCGAGCTTCGGCGCCACGGCCATCAACTGCCAGCCACCTGGCGCCCAACCGGCTTTCTTTTCCGCGTCGGTGGTCAACGACCACGACGGCAGGATCTTTGGCGCATCGGCCGAGAAATCCACCGGGCGAACGGTGCCGGTCGTGGTGGTGAAGTAGTACCTATCGCCGACGTTTACCGCGCGCTCGATGAGCTTTTCAGCATTCGGGTCGAAGAACGGCGTGCGGCTGCGCGCGGTTTCCTGGCCCTGATCGTTCAGCGTGATCACCTGCAAACTGCCATCGCCGCACAGAGAAGCGAAGCGACGAGCGCCGACCGGGTAGTTGAGCACGCAGCCCGGAATCGCCAGTTCACCGGCGACCGACTTGGTCTGGGTGTCGACCACGGTCACCGACGTCGACGGCGTGAAGTTGTAGACGTAGACGAAGCGGTCATCGCTGCTGGTGCCCAAGCCAAAGCGCTGGGTCAGCGATTCGGCCCGCTTGGTCGGAATCAACAGCTCCCAGGCCGGCGCCAGGGTCGACGTGTCCCACGCGGTCAGCACATCGGTGCGCGTGCCGCGGGTGCCGCGCGAGTAAAAGATGTCGGCGCTGTAGAGGGTTTTCTTGTCGCGGCTGAGCGTCGAAGGCGCGGCAAAGCCCGTCGGCACCATACCGAGGATGCGTTTTTTGTCGGGGTCGACCACGGTGACGCGGCCAGCCACGAAACTGTCGAATTCGACGTCGACGATATACGCCCGGTGAGCTTCTGGCGGAAACGCCAAAACGGTCTGGCCGATGGTGTCAGCCGGCAGGTCCGCACGGGCGCTGGTCAAGCCGAGTACAAGCAGGCTCAGACCTAGCGCTGACTGTACGTTGATCCTGTTGGTTCGCATTAGGGGAACTCCCTGAATTGTTATTCACGCAGATCGCGGGTGCTTGGGCAGATTTTTACAATTCGATTCTGCCTCGCCGGGAACCCCCTGGAATTGCTGTGGCTGCCAAGTGTTTGTGTGTCTGTGCCAGTCGTGGGAAACCGGCGAAAAGCACTGCAAACGCGGCGCACCTGTGGCTTCTGCCGAAGCCTGCAACGCGGCATACCTGTAGCAGCTGCCGAAGGCTGCGTCGGCCGGTCCGCGCTCGGGCGAAGCAGTCGTAAACCCTGATGACACGGTCCCTGTGACACACCGCGCGCTCTGGTTTTACGACTGCTGCGCAGCCGGACGCAGCCTTCGGCAGCTGCTACAGGCCGGCGTGGGATTTGGGTGTCAGGCGGGGTTCGCGAGGGGAAGGGAGAAGGTAAACACCGCGCCGCAAGGCTCCAGGTTTTGCGCCCAGATATCCCCGCGATGGCGGCCGATGATGTTTTTGCACAGCGCCAGGCCAATGCCGTTGCCGCTGACTTTGGACGAGAAGAACCCGTCGAAGAGTTTCTCTTGCGCCTGGGCCTGGATGCCGCGACCGCAGTCTTCAATGCGCACCAACGCAACCTCGTTGTCGGCGCTGGCATGAATGCGCAGCACGCGTCGTTCCGGCGGTAAATCGCTCATCTCTTCAATGGCATTAAAGGCCAGATTCAGGATGACCTGTCCGATCAACACCTTCTCGCAACTGATCAGCAGCGGTTCAGGGCTGGTGACGATCTCGACCTTGATCAGGCTCGGGTCGGCACGCAGGCTGATGAAATACTGGGAATCGCGTAGCAGCTCATTGAGGTCGATCAGCTCTTCGGATTGCTCCAGCTTGACCACGTATTCACGCACGCTCTTGATGATCACCGACGCATGCTCGATTTGCCGCACCGCGTTCTGCAAACCCCAGGCCACGCCTTGCTCGGTGGTGTCAGCATGGCCCAGACGGATCACCGCGCCTTCGATGAAGTTGCGCGTGGCCGCCAACGGTTGACTCAACTCATGGGCAATCGCCACGGCCATTTCGCCCATGGCGTTATAGCGCGCCAGGTATTCAAGCTTTTGCTCACTAACCCGCCGCGCTTCTTCGGCTTGCACCTGTTCGGTGACGTCGCGAAACAGCAGCAGATGCCCGACCAGATCATCTTCAATTTCAATAAAACGACACGTTGCCTCATGCCAGCGCCATTCACCGTCACGTCGCTGCACGTGGTAGTGGACGCTGAAGGGCGCGTGCTCGGGTGTCTCGCCGGCCAACTGTTGCAACAGGCGCTGGCGCGAATCGTCGTCGCACCAGGTCAGGAAATTTTCACCGATCAGCGCCGGCTCCTCGCTGTGCAGCAAGTGCGCACCGGAGTCGCTGATAAAACGGATCTCACCGTCCGGCCCGAGCACCGCCACCCCTTCGGCCAGGTCCTGCATAAAAGCCTTGAGGCGACTTTCGAAGCGCTTGAGGTCGCGCTTGACCCGGTCTTCCTTGGAGATGTCGCGGAACTGCACCATCAGTACATCGCGACCTTCCAGGTGCACCAGCGTCGCCACCGCCTCGGAGAGAATTTCCACGCCTTGCTTGGAGCGATAACACCACTCGATGGCGCGCTGACCCGTGCGCGCGGCGCCTTCCAGCCAGCGCAAACCCACCGAACGTCGGTATTTGGGCTCATTGCGGGTCATGTCCGGGGCCTTGAGCGGCGTCAGTTCTTCCAGGGTAAAGCCGAGCGCCGCCAGGGCCGCGGCGTTGGCCCACAAGATTTCCTTGCTCTGCGCGTCGTGAAGAATGATGCACAACGGCATGGCTTCGATGAGGGTGTAGAAGTCATTCGGTTTTGGCAGGTACATCGCGCAGCCCTTGACGACGGAGGGGTCCACTACGGGTGAGGTAGAAGTATGGCGTTTTATACCGGCTTGCGCTTCGGGATGCGCTCAGAGGTAACCCGCCTGGGCCTAGGGGTTTTCTTTAGCAGGGAGGCTACACGCACCAATAGTGGCGAGCGGATGCGGTTTTTACACTGAACCCATCAACGGTCGCCTCGCCACGAGGCAGGCTCCGTCTAATAACAAGTCAACGGAGAAGAAGCCCATGCTGCGTTCAGCTACCGCGCAGAAAGACCCTCTGCCAGGCGTCGACGACACCAGCGTCCACTGCCAGGAATTTCAGCGGGTGCTGGATGAAGTGCGCCAACGTCGCGATGAATTCGACGCCGGCTCCCATGTACCGCGGGACATGATCGAACGCTTCAAGCAGGTGGGCATCTACCGCGCCGCCACGCCGAAATGCTTCGGCGGCGATGCGCTGGCCCCCGCGCTGTTCCTGCAGATGATCGAACGCATTTCTGAAGCCGACGGGTCCGCCGGCTGGGTGGCGAGCTTCGGCAGTGCCGGTGTTTATCTCGCTGCGTTGCCGCCAGAAACCCTCGCTGAAATCTACGCGGACAGTCCTGATCTGGTGTTCGCCGGCGGCCTGTTCCCGTTGCAACCGGCGGAAGCGGTCGACGGCGGCTGGCAGGTCAACGGCACCTGGAAATTCGCCAGCGGCTGCAAAGGCGCCGACCTGCTCGGTGTCGGCATCGGCGCGGCCGGCGGCAAACCACGCACCGCTGTGTTCCGTGCGGACCAGGTCGACATCATCGAGAACTGGGACGTGGTCGGCCTCAAAGGCACCGGTAGCCACGACCTGCGCGTCACCGACAAACATGTCGATGAGCGCTGGACCTTCATCCGTGGCGGTGCTGCCACCATCGACGAGCCGCTGTTCCGCTATCCCTCGATTGCCTACGCTGCGCAAGTGCTGGCCGTGGTCAACCTTGGTCTGGCCCGCGCCGCCCTCGACGAAGTCAGCAGCATGGCCGCCGGCAGCGGCATCACAGGCGCGCCGAAGATGGCTGACCGCGCTTACGTGCGGATTGAAATCGCCAAGGCCGAAGCGCAACTGGCCGCCGCACGCGGGTTCTTCTACAACGCCACCGAACAGGTGTGGAACTCGATCCTCGCCGGCAACCCGGTCACGCCAGAGCAAACCAGCCTGCTGCGCCTGTCCGCCATTCACGTGTCCCAGGCCGGTGCGGCCGTGGTGCAGAGCGCATACAGCCTGGCCGGCACCACCGCCATTTATCTGCGCCATCCATTGCAGCGCTACCTGCGCGATTCGATGGTGGTCACACAGCACGCATTTCTCAGTGAAGGCCTGTACGACGGCGCCGGTTCGGTGTTCCTCGGCGTGCCGCCATTCCCTGGCTACATCTGAACCCTCTCTTTCAAGGATCAAGTCCCATGTCCCAGACCACTCAAGAACCGCTGCGCGTCGTCTTTTGCATCGGCATCACCCAGAACTTTTTCGACCTGCCAACCGGCGAAGGCCTGAGCGTGTGGAAAGGCTTCAGCCAGATGATGGGCTCGCTCGGCGCCCTGCCGGGTATCACCGTGCTGGGCGCGATGGACGATGACCGCTTGATGGTCGGCCCGTCCACCACCTCGCCGTGGACCGTCTACATCATGGCCGACGTCGACTGCCATCAAACGGTGATCGACGCCTGCAACCTGTTCCGCACTACGCCGGTGAACGAATACAGCCTGTGGCGCTACGCCAAGGTCGAAGCGCGCATCGGCCGCCCACTGACCATTCCTGATGCAGCCAAGGTTTAAACCATGAACGAGGCCGTGCTGCAGCGTCTTGAAACGCTGGAAGGGGAGAGCCAGGTGCGCCGCTTGATGGCGCGCTACATGGACCTGTGCGATGTGCCGAGGGCACCGACGCAGGTGCGTGAACTGGCTGAATTGTTCAGCGAAGACGCGATCTGGGAAGGCATCGGCAGCCAGACGGTGCAGACCTTTGGCCAGCATCGCGGACGTGACGCCGTGGCTGCGTTTGTCGGCAGCTACTTGCCGCCGTCCGAACACTTTGCGCTGAACCTGCATTACCTCACCAGCGAGTCGATTGTGGTCGACGGCAGCACGGCCCAAGGGCAGTGGATCATGCAGCAGATTTCAACCTATGCCGATGGCCGCAGCGAATTGTTCGGCACGCGCTTGAACATCGATTTCCAGCGCGTCGACGGTGTCTGGCTGATCGCGCATTTCCGCACACAACGTTTGTTCAACACGGTGCTGGGCGCATGAGTACGTTTATCAGCGAATTTCTACTCGGTGGCAGCGGCAAGCGGGTCGCGATCAAGGATTCCATCGACATTGCCGGCCACCCGACCCAATCCGGCAGCCGCGCCTTTGCTCGCGCTTTGCCGGCCCTGAAAAACGCCGAGGTGGTCGATGCGATCCTCGCGGCAGGCTGGCAAATCGTCGGCAAGACCAACATGCACGAGCTGGCGTTTGGCGTCACCGGCATCAACGACTGGACCGGCACTCCGATTAATCCGCAAGCGCCGGACCGCGTGCCCGGTGGTTCTTCCAGCGGTTCGGCGGCAGCCGTCGCGGCCGGGCTGGCAGACATCGCCATCGGCTCCGACACGGGTGGTTCGGTACGTGTACCGGCAGCGTGCTGCGGCATTGCCGGGTTGAAACCGACCTATGGCCGTGTCAGTCGGGTCGGTGCGCATCCGGCTGAATCCAGCCTCGATTGCGTGGGGCCTTTTGCGGCGGACATGGCGGATTTGATTGCTGCGATGCAAGTGATCTGCCCTGGCTTTCAGGCTCAGGGTTTGCCATCGGCCAATGCCTCGGTGGGCTTTCTCGATGTCGCCTGCGATCCGCATTTGCAAGCGTGTCTGGGCGCTGCTGCCGACCGTGCCGGTTGGCGCCGCAGCACCGTGCAACTGAGTGAATTCGACGCCGCATTTGCCGCCGGCCTGACCGTGATCAATTTTGAAAACTGGGCCGCGTTCGGCCACCTCACCGGTCAAGGGCTGATCGGTGCGGACGTCGAACTGCGTCTGCTGGCCGCCAGCCGCACCAGCGCTGCCGAACTGGCAGAAGCCGAAAAGGTCCGTGAGCGCTTCACCCGGCAGGTGGATGCCGCGCTGGAAAACGTTGAAGTGCTGCTATTGCCGACGATGCCGAGTTTGCCGCCGACACTGGTCGAAGCCCGCAGCGCGAGCAAAGCCGTGGCCGGCATGACGCCGCTGGTACGGCCATTCAACCTCAGCGGCCATCCGGCGCTGACGGTGCCGGTGGAACTCGATTGCGGCGGGCTGAAAGTCGGCCTGCAAATTGTTGGCCGCAAAGGTCAGGACGAAGTGGTCTGCGCCTTTGGTGCGCAGTTGCAACAGAGCATGACCGGTGAACGGTCGATCCCTAACAAGAAGTCATAAAAAGCCATGAGGAGAACCGCATGAGCACTCATGAATACCGGCTGATCGCTACGTCGAAAAGCCCTGACGAACTGGTCGAGCACGACCGCGTCGACGTCTCGCTGTACAACGACCCGGCGCTGTTCGAAGCCGAGCTGGAAAAGATTTTCTACCGCACCTGGGTGTGGGTCGCCCACGAAAGCGAAGTGCGCAACAGCGGCGACTTCAAGACCGCCACCATTGGCCGTCGCCCGGTGATCGTTGTTCGCGACAAAAAGAACAACATCAACGTTCTGGAAAACCGCTGCCGGCACCGTGGCGCCACAGTGTGCGAAAAACACAAAGGCAACGCCACCGGTTTCACCTGCCCGTACCACAGCTGGTCCTATGGCCTGGACGGCAAACTGCGCGCGCTGCCGTACCCGGACGGCTACGAAGGCATTCTGGAAAAGTCCGAACTGCCGCTGACCAGCCTGCGCGTTGAACGCTACGCCGGTATGGTTTTCGCCAGTTACAACGACGAGATCGAACCGCTGGAAGACTTCCTCGGCGGCGCCAAACACTGGATGGACCTGTTCATGAAACAGGGCGCCGGCTACCCGATCAAAACCCAGGGCGAACACAAGTTCAGCTTCAAGGGCAACTGGAAGATCCAGCTGGAAAACACCACTGACGGCTACCACTTCCCGATCGTGCACAAGTCGTTCATGTCGTCGGTGGATGAAGAAACCTCGGAAATGCTCTCGTTCATGACCGACGAACAAGCCGTAACCCATTCGTTGGGCAACGGCCACAGCGTGATGGTGATGGTGCCGGAACACGTCGATCTCGATCACGACGACGGCACCGAACAGCTGCAAGAGCGCTTTGCGCATGTGACTGAAGAACTGTCGAAAACCCTGCCGGCGGATCAAGTGCGCCGCATCGTGCGCTCGCTGCACGGCGCCGGGTTCAACTTGAACCTGTTCCCTAACGTGGCGATGTCGATGTCGTTCTTCCGCGTGCTGCGTCCGGTATCGGTCACCGAAACCGAGATCCGCCACGTCGCCCTCGGCATGGACGGTGGCCCGGAAATCGCCAACCGCGAACGCATGCGTATTCACGAACACTTCCAGGGCCCGTTCGGTTTCGGCAGCCCCGACGATGCCGAGGCCTGGGACCGCGTGCAGCGCGGCTCGTACGCCGGCGTCGATGCGCCAATCCTGGTCAACCGCGGCTTGAACCGCGAAATCATCGCTGAAAACGGCGACAAGGTCAGCCACGCCACCGATGAAGGCGGCATGCGCGGTGCCTACGACATGTGGAAAAGGATGATGAGCCAATGAGCAATCACGACACCCTGAACGGTTTTTCCGGCCCGTTGGCCCAGGCCATCGAATTCATCTGGCGCGAAGCCGAACTGCTCGACCACAAGAACTACGCCGAATGGGCGACCCTGTGGAGCGAAAGCGGCAAGTACATCGTGCCGATCGACCCGGACACCGAAGACTTCGAAGCGACCCTCAACTACGCCTATGACGATGCGCGCATGCGTGACCTGCGCATCGAACGCCTGACTGCGGGCTACTCGCCGTCGGCGGTGGACGCGGCGAAAACCATTCGCTCGGTCTCGCGTTTCCGTCTGGTGGAAGCGGCGGGGGATCTGGTTGAAGTGAATTCGGCGCAGGTGCTCTACGCCTACAAACGCGGCGTGCACACACCGTTCGTGGCCGACCTCAACCACCGGATTCGCTTCACCGACGGCGTGGCGAAACTGGAGCGCAAGGTCGTGCGCCTGATCAACTCCACCGACAGCCTGAGCGCGCTCGGCTTCCTGCTGTGAGGGCCAACACCATGAACCGAGTAGCCCTGGTGACCGGCGCTTCGCGCGGTCTCGGCGAATGCATCGCCCGTCGCTTGCACGCGGCGGGTTATCGCGTGGCCCTGGCCGACGTGCGCCTTGATGGCGTGCAGCGGTTGGCGGCGGAGCTTGATAGCAGCGGCGCGAGTGCCGTCGCCGTCGAACTGGATGTGCGTAATAAGGCCGACTTTGTCCGTGCCCGCGATCTGCTCGCCGAGCGTTGGGGCGGCACTGACATTCTGGTGAACAACGCCGGTCAATCGAAAGTGGCCGCGCTGATGGACATCACGCCCGAAGAGTTCGATGAGTCGATGGCGATCAACCTGCGCGGCACGTTCGTGGCTTGCCAGGTGTTCGGCGCGCACTTTGCCGAGCGCGGCTTTGGTCGCATCGTCAACATCGCCTCGCTGGCCGGGCAGAACGGCGGCACCGCCACCGGCGCGCATTACGCGGCGGCCAAGGGCGGCGTGGCGACCCTGACCAAAGTATTCGCCCGCGAACTGGCGCCACAAGGGGTGACGGTCAACAGCATTTCGCCAGGACCACTGGACTTGCCGATCGTGCACGAAACCGTGGCCCCGGAGCGTCTGGAGCAGATTTTGAAGGTGATCCCGGCCGGCACCCTCGGCGCCCCCGACTACATCGCCGACAGCGTCTTGCTGTTGATCGCCGACCACGCCGCCTCCGTAACCGGCGCGTGCTGGGACATCAATGGCGGGTTGTTCATGCGCTGAAAAAGCGTTCGACGCAGCTTATGTAGCAGCTGTCGAGCAGCGCGAGGCTGCGTTCGGCTGCAAGGCAGTCGTGAAATCAGGCGATGCGGTGTTTCAGGAAGATCGCGTTTTCAGGATTGACGGCTGCTTCGCCCGAGCGCGGACCGAGCCGAACGCAGCCTCGCGCTGCTCGACAGCTGCTACCGGCGAACGCAGCCTCGCGGTGCTCGACAGCTGCTACAGGGCTGCTCATTTAACAAAATCAACCGAATTCAGGTGATGCAATGATGAAAGTGAGGATCGAAAGGATCGTCGACGAAGCGCTGGATATCCGTTCCTTTCGCCTCGTGCGCAGTGATGGTCAGCCGCTCGACGCTTATGAACCGGGGGCGCATGTCGACCTGACCGGGCCGACCGGCGTGACTCGTCAGTATTCGCTGTGCAGTCCGCCGCAGGATCGCCGTGCGTATCTGGTGGCGGTCAAGAAAGAAGCGCAATCGCGCGGTGGTTCCGCGGCCCTGCACGAGCAGGTGGAAGAGGGCATGGAGCTGGAAATGGGTGCCCCGCGCAACCTGTTCCGCCTCGACCCGACCGCCACCGAGCACGTGCTGTTCGCCGCCGGTATCGGCGTCACGCCGCTGTTGAGCATGGCCTATCGACTGGCAGAAAGTGGTCAACCGTATCGTTTGCATTACTTCGCCCGCTCGCCGCAGTACGCGGCATTTTCCGAATTGTTGGCCAGCACCTTTGCCGATCACGTTCAGTTCCATTACGGCGTCGAGCCGGGTGACATGGACGCTGCATTGACGCAAAGCCTGAACCAGGCCGGCAGCGATGCCCACGTCTACACCTGCGGCCCGGCGCCGTTCATGAACAAAGTGGTGGAAGTGGCCGCCCGCAGCCGTAGCGAAGACGCGATTCACCTGGAGCATTTCCAGGCCGACCCGGCCGCCAATGCCGGCCCGAGCGGCGGTTTTGAAGTGGAACTGGCCAGCTCCGGCGTGGTGCTGCAGATTCCGGCCAATACCAGCCTGGTCGACGTACTCCAGGCCCACGGCTGCGACATCGACACCGAGTGTCGCGAAGGTATCTGCGGCACGTGCATCGTCGAGGTCCTGGACGGGGTGCCGGAACACCGGGATAACTGCTTGTCGAGCAAAGAAAAAGCGGGCAACAAGCAAATTTGTGCCTGCGTTTCACGAGCGTTGTCCGCTCGTCTGGTATTGGACCTGTAAGCGCAAATCCCTGGAAACATTGCGTGGGAGTCGATTAAATCGACGCCCCACGACCGTCTAAGGAGGCGACGGTCACGAAACCGGTATTCATCGAACCGCTCGACGAAGCGGTCGAAAAATAACAATAAAACTGACGTGAGGCCTTGCGGTCATGATTACTTCATCGGCACTGCGCAACGATGCATTTGAAAGTTGGTTAAGTCAGGTCAATCAGGCCTGTGGGCGCTTCGACGCCCGCGCACTGGACACGAATTTCTACGGTGAACTGGCGGAGTTTCGCAGCGGCGCGATCAACCTCAGCGTGGTCGACATGGCCCACGTGCATTTGTATCGCACCAGCAAAGACGTCAGCACCAGCAGCGACGGCCACTACTACGCAGTGTTCCAACTGCGCGGCAGCTCGCAACTCGAACAGGGTGACAACCGCGCCCAATTGGGCTGTGGTGACATTGCGCTGATCGACGCCTGCCAACCCAGTGACATGACCTACAACGAAGACTCCCGGCAGTTGTCACTGATTTTGCCGCGCCAGGTGGTGCAGCGCGGTTCGCACTTCAACGCGCTCAACTGCGCCACGCGCATTGCGGCCACCACGCCACTGGCTGCGCTGGCCAACCGCATGGTCCTGGAAACGCGGCAGCATCAAAGCCTGGACATGCAGGAAAGCGAAGCGGTGCTCGACGCGCTGGTCAGCCTGTTGTTGCCGGGTATCAGCGCTCGCGATGCCAGCGTGGATGCCCACGAGCGGCAATTTCGTAAAACCATCGCTTACATCGACGAACACATCAGTGCTGAAGAACTGTGCCCGGAGCTGATTGCCCGTGAGGTGGGGATTTCGGTGCGCGGGCTGTACCGGATGTTTTCCAAGCGTGGTCTGGTGGTGGCGCAATACATCAAGCATCGACGCCTGGATTTCTGCGCCGAAAACCTGCGCCGTTCGGATGTCGAGCAGAAGCTGTCGGCGCTGTGCTACGCGTGGGGATTCTCGGATTCGAGCTACTTTTCCTCGGCGTTCAAATCGCGCTTTGGCGTGTCACCAGGTGAATATCGCAAGCGCTACAGTCACTGACTAATTGTGACGACCTCATCGCGGGCAAGCCCGCTCCCACAGTGATTTTGTGAACGCCACAAATCAACTGTGGGAGCGGGCTTGCCCGCGATGGCGGCCTGAAGACCGCCGAGGATTAAGGTCAGTGCCGGGCAGGTTCATCCACCGGCAAATGCAACACCTCGCGCACCAGCATCGCAATGCTGCTCACGCCCATCTTTTCCTTGATCTTGGTGCGGTGCACATCAACGGTTTTGACGCTGATGTTCAGCTCGCGGGCGATTACCTTGCTCGCCTTGCCATCGATCACCAGCATCAACACTTCCCGTTCCCGGCTGGTCAGCAGCGCCAGTTTGCCTTGCAGGTTCTGACGTTGCTCCTGATCGGCCTGGGCATGCACGGCGGTCTTCAGCGCCGCCTGAATGCGGTCGATCATCTGCTGCGGGTTGTAGGGCTTCTCGACGAAATCCAGCGCACCGTTTTTCATCGCCGTGACCGACATCGGAATGTCGCCATGGGCCGACACGAAAATCGTCGGCAGGGTGCTGCCACGCTGGTTGAGGATTTCCTGCAACTGAAAGCCGCTGGTTTCCGGCATGCGCACGTCCAGCACCAGACACGCCGGTTGCTTGGGGTCGTACTGGCTCAGGAACTCTTCAGCGCCGGCAAAGCATTGCGCCTGCACACTGACCGACTCCAGCAACCACGCCAATGAGGTGCGCAGGTCTTTGTCGTCATCGACGATATACACAATCGGTTTGCGGGTTTCCATCTGGGACTGCCACGAGAATTTCTAATTATTGTTTTCGCACGCGTGCACGCTGCGGCGGACATCAGCTCATCACGGAGCTTAGTAGCAGAATACCCACTGCCGTGGGCCCTGACGATAAAGAAACCACCTAGTCGACTAGCGGAAAGCCTACCTCGCCATGGGGATCGTCAGAATGGTCGCGCGCCGCGCCGGGCCTTAATCTTGTTCCAACAACAAGGGGCCGCGCAACGACGGTCCTCCTGAAGGAAGGGGCATCGACATGGCCGACCTGAGCCAGCAGCAAATCGACTTTCGCAACGCCATGGCGCAACTGCCTGCTGCGGTGAACATCATCACCACCAACGGCCCCGGCGGACAATGCGGCATCACCGCCAGCGCCGTGTGCTCGGTCACCGACTCGCCACCGACCGTGCTGGTCTGTGTGAACCGCAACAGCGCCACCCACGATGTGTTCCGCACCAACGGCCACTTGTGCGTCAACGTGCTGTGTGGCGAGCAGGAAGAGCTGGCCCGACACTTCGCCGGCATGACCAAAGTGTCGATGGCCGAACGTTTTGCCTGGGACCTGTGGGACGAAGGCGACACCGGCGTGCCGTTGCTGCGCGATGCGTTGGTGCAGTTGGAAGGACGGATCACCGAATGCAAGGAAGTCGGGTCGCATTCGGTGATGTTTGTTGAGCTGTCGAATGTCGGTGTGCGCGGGGAGAGGGACAGCCTGGTGTACTTCAACCGGTTGTTTCATCGCCTTGAGCATGCCGGGGCGCATTGCTGATACACCGCGTTATCGTTCATCGCGGGCAAGCCACGCTCCCACAGGGTTTTGCGCAATACACAAATTTGGTGTTCACGCTGACCACTGTGGGAGCGGGCTTGCCCGCGATGGCGGACTAACAGTCACCGCACCTGTTGCAGATACTCCCGAGCCAACAAGCAAGCCCGATCAATCAACATCGGTGCCATTTCGATCGCGGTCGGTGTGCCTTTGCGGGTATGAATCCAGCCCAGGTACGTGGTGCCGCGCAGCATCAGAAACAGCGCCAGCGTCCCCCGGTCGGCGTCCGTCAGCGGTTTGACCGCGTGATACCCCTCCAGCAACGCCGCTTTGATCTGCTCATAACGCGGGTCGTCCAGGCAGAAGTAAAGCGCCGTCGCCAGTTCAAACATGTGCCAGCCAAAACCCGCATCGTCGAAGTCAATCAACCGCAGGTTCTCGCCTTCGATCAGCAGGTTCTCTGGCACCAGGTCAGCGTGGATCATGCCGAAGTTGCCCAGCTGTCGACCGTATCGACGCAAGTCGCTGCGCGCACGGCGGCGGGCCTGTTGCAGCAGTTCACGTTGATCGACGCTGAGCTGTTCCAGGTCCCAGAACCGCCCCCAGAACGGATTGGCGCCGATCAAGCCATCCTCATCCCAGGCATGCCGGACAAACTCGTCCGGCTGTTGCCAATCCGCCGCGTGCAAATGAATACGCGCGGCGAGGGCGCCGGCTTCGGCAAACAAAAAGTCGATTTCGGTGTCCGCCTGCACGCCCGCTTCAGAGGTGCCCGCCGTGGCGCCGGGCAGCCAGGCGAGCATGTCGACATGGCGCGGTTCGCCGATGTCGGCATGCAGCACTTCGACCAGGTGGCGCTGGTTTTGCGCGCGGATGATCTGCGGCACGGTAATGCCGGCCGTGGCCAGCGCTTCCATCCATTGCAGCTCCGAACGCAGCGCCGCTTCGCAGTGATAGCCGTTGCGGTGGATGCGCAAGGCGACCCGTTGGCCGTCCTCACGGCGCGCCGAGAACACCGCGTTCTCGCGGAATTTCACCAGTTCGATCTCGGCAAAGGCGCCGTCCCACTGTTGCAGGGCGTGCCGGGCCAGATCGTGCAGTTTGGCGACTTGCTGGTCGTGGCTCAGGGTGTGGAAATCAGTCATGGCATGGCCTCAGATAGCGCTCAGGGCGGTGTCCAGCGTGTCGACGAAGAGGTCGGCGTGCTCGCGGTTGAACACCAGCGGTGGCCGTAGTTTGAGAATGTTGTCGCCGGCGCCGATCTTGCTGATCAGCACCCCCAGCTCACGCATGTGGTTGACCACCCGCCGCGCCTCCAGCCCGGCGGGCTCTTTGCTGGCGTGGTCGCGCACCAGTTCCATGGCGAAGAACAACCCTTTGCCGCGCACATCGCCAATGATCGAGTGCTTGCTGGCGAGCACCTGCAAGCGTTGCTGCACATAAGCGCCGACGGTGTGCGCATTGCGCAGCAACTGTTGCTCTTCAATGACATCGAGCACCGCCATGCCAACCGCCGCCGCCACTGGCGAGCCGCCGAAGGTGTTGAAGTACATCGCGCTACGACCGAACGACTCGACCAGCTCCTTGCGGGTAATCAACCCGGCCAGGGGATAACCGTTGCCCATCGGCTTGCCGAGGGTAACGATGTCCGGCACCACGGCGTGGGCCTGATGCCCCCACAAGTGTTCGCCGGTACGCGCAAACCCGGATTGCACCTCGTCGGCAATGAACAAGCCGCCCGCCGCACGGATCAGCTCAGCGGCTTTTTTGACGAAACCGGCCGGCACCCGTGGCAAGCCTTCGTTGGCAAACAAGGTGTCGATCAGCAACGCGGCAGGGCGAATGCCTTGGGCTTGCATCGAGGCGATGGCGGCTTTGATGTTGGCGGCATATTGCTCCGCCAATTGCGCTTCAGTGGTGCCAGCGGGCGCGTGATAAAGACACGGGATCGGCACGGCGCGGGCATGCGCGCCGAACGGTTCCGGTGACGGCAACGCGGTGGTGACTTCGGCCAGCGACGCCGAGTTACCGTGGTAGTTGTAATCGCTGACGATAATGCCGGTGCCGCCGCTGGCGAAGCGTGCCAGGCGCAACGCCAGCTCATTGGCTTCGCTGCCGGTGCAGGTGAACATCGCGGTGTCCAGCGGGTCGCTGAAGGTTGCGGTCAGGCGCTCGGCGTAGCGTACGATTTGCTCATTCAGATAACGCGTGTGGATGTTCAGCGTTTCGGCCTGGCGGTGCATGGCCGCCACCACGTGCGGGTTGCAATGGCCGACGCAGGGCACGTTGTTGTAGACGTCGAGGTAGCGCTGACCATCGACGTCATACAGCCAGACGCCTTCGCCGCGCACCAGGTGCAATGGCTTGTCGTAGAACAATGGTGAAGCGCTGCCGAGTACGCGATGGCGGCGCTGCAAGAGCGTGTCTTCAGGCATGGTCTGGGGTCTCGATCAGTGGCGCGTTGCCTTGCAGACGGGCACGCAGCAGGAAGTTGAAAGTGCTCAGCACGAAGGTCACCGCGAGGGCGATCAGCATCAGCATGTCGAGCTGGAAGCAGGCAGCGATCACCACCAGCGTCAGGGCCAGGCCCAACCAGGCGATCACTTTGCCGCCGGCCAGGCAAAACGGCCTTGGCAGGTCCGGTTGACTGCTTTTGATGCGCAGGTAGGCGCCGAAAATGAACAGGTAGCAAACGTTGAGCAGCAGCACGACCGCGAGCATCACGGTGGCCGGGTCGACGGCGGACAGCGGCAGGCCGATGGCGCCGATCAACAGCAGTGCCGGGAACGGCGTGCCGCGCTTGCCGGTTTTGCCCAACCACTGCGGGAACAAGCCGTCGCGGGCCATGGCAAACAGTTGTCGCGAGGCGGCGTAGATCAGCGAGAAGAAGGTCGCGATCAAACCGAACACCGCGCCGCAGCCAATCACCTTGGCCAGCCACGAAGCGTCGCCGTAGACATTGGTGCTGGTCATCGCGGCGTACAGCGGGTCGCCTGCCGAACCGACCAACTCAACGCCACCGGCGCCCGGTGCGCACACCAGCACCACCAATGCGGTCACCAGCAACGTGGCGATGGCGGCAAGAATTCCGCGTGGCATGCTGCGCCCGGGGTTTTGCGCTTCTTCGGCGGCCGAGCCGGTTTGCTCGACGGTGATGAACAACCAGATCGCGAACGGCACACAGGCGAAAATACCGCCCAGGCTGATCGATGGCCCAGCGATGGCCGCCGGCATTGTCAGCAGGTTGGCCAACTCGACATGCGGTGCCATGGCCACGCCAAAGGTCAGCAGGGCGGCGACCGCGATCACGCCGGCAATCATGGTCAGGCCCATGGCCTCACCGACGCCGCGCATGTGGATGCCGATGATGATCGCGAACAGGGCGATTTTCACCGGCCAGCCACCGAGGCCGAACATCGACTCGGTGTAGGCGCAAATAAACGTTGCCGCCGCCCCGGTGCCGATGGTCAGTGCCAGCGCGCAAGCGACGCCGACCAGGTAACCCACGAACGGTCCGAAAGCGTTTTGCGCATAGACGAATACACCGCCGGCACTTGGCAACGCGGTGGACAGCTCCGCCACACACAACGCCAGACCGCCGCACAGCAAGGCCATCAACAAGGTGGCGATCAGCATGTTCAGCCAACCGCCGGCCATCAACCCGAAGTTCCAGCCGGAAAACTGCCCGGCCACCACCAACGCAATTCCGAGGCCGGCAATCTTTGGCCAGCCCAACGCACTTTTCTTAAGCACAAGCGTCTCCCGCGACCCTGGGGTCGATTTATTGTTTTTGGGGGTTAGAAAAGGGGATCGGTTTTGATACTACGCGGGGGTGGTGGTGGGGCTTGTTTGCGTGGATGCCATCCGGTTGTTTGTGGATGCCAGATTTGGTTGGGTGGAGGGCAGGGGGATCGCGTTATCGTTCATCGCGGGCAAGCCCGCTCCCACAGGATTTGAGGTGATCACAAAATGAGTGAGCACCACGCACACTGTGGGAGCGGGCTTGCCCGCGATGGCGCCCTCAAATCGAAGCACATGTTTAACGGCGTTTAAGGTTACTTCCTGAAAGCCACAGCACCTTGCGCCATTACCTACGACTACGCCAGAATCCGCCGGCTTGTGCGCTTCGGACGCCCTCGGTAACTTGATTCCCGTCACTGATTCCCAGTGATCGGGTTTAGTAGCCCGAGGTTCGAGTAGTGCGTCAGGCGTCTGTCAGACAGGTATTTCATTGCCTGCATTTGATGGTGGCTGTTCGCAGGGCGCCCTCGGGCGCGCCGGTCTTCTATTCGTTCCCCGGTCTACTAACCTGCGTACAGCCGCCACCCCTCGTATTAGTAGCGAGGCGTGGCTGCCCAATCAGGAACGCATAATATGTTCAAGGTAACGCCAAATCCGCCAGACACAGATCCGGCATCCCCCTACGAATCAGTCGATTCAAAAAAACTCCACGAAGCCGCCGAGCGCGCGCTGAATCACTACCTCAACCCCGCGGCCCTCAAATCACCCGCTACCCGCAAACCCAGCACGATGTTCATGCTCGCACCGAATATCAGAGACGAAGACCTGCTCGCCCATACCTGTGAGTCATTGGCCCAGGCCAGTGTCATGGCCAGCGATTTCGCGGGGTACCTGGAAGGACCGCATCGGCACACGGCGATGGCGATTCAGCAGATCATCATGCTGGCGGAATTGGCGGCGAACCGGATGATGGATAACGTTGAGGTGCCGAAGTAACAATCAGAGACCGCGTCATCGTTCTTCGCGGGCAAGCCACGCTCCCACAGGTTTTGTAGTGTTCAGTCATTTTGTGATGACCTCAAAACCTGTGGGAGCGGGCTTGCCCGCGATGGCGGTGGGTCAGGCGACACCCATCTCAGATCCGAAAACTACCCACAAGCTGATTCAACCGATCCGCCTGCCTTTCCAGCTCAGTACACGCCCGCAACGTCGATTGCAGATTCTCCACCCCTTGCTGGTTCAGGGTGTTGATCTCGGTGATGTCGACATTCAACGCCTCAACCACCGACGTCTGTTCTTCCGTCGCCGCTGCCACCGACTGGTTCACATTGTCGATCTCGCCAATGCGCTGCGTCACGCTGCTCAAGCGTTTACCGGCCAGGTTGGCGATGCTCACGCTTTCCTCGCTGTGCTGTTGGCTCTCGGTCATGGTGGTGACCGAGTCCCGGGCGCCGATTTGCAGTTCTTCGATCATCTGCTGAATCTCCGCCGCTGACGTCTGGGTGCGTCCGGCCAGGCTGCGCACTTCGTCGGCGACCACCGCAAACCCGCGACCGGCTTCACCGGCGCGTGCTGCCTCGATCGCGGCGTTGAGCGCCAGCAGGTTGGTCTGCTGCGAGATGCCTTTGATCACTTCGAGGATCTGCCCGATGTTCACGGTTTTGCCGTTCAGCACTTCGATGTTGACGCACGAGGCGCTGATTTTTCCGGACAGTTCGTTCATCAGTTCAATCGTGCGCTCCACCACTTGCCGGCCATCCTCGGCTTGTTCCCGTGCAGCCGAAGCCTGTTGCGAAGCATCGGACGCGTTATGTGCGATCTCCTGCGCGGCGGCACCCAGTTGATTGATCGCTGCGGCGACGCTGTTGGTGCGGGTCGATTGTTCGTCGAAGTTGCTCATCGACGAATTGGAGGCGAGCAGCACACGCTTGGCCACTTCATTCACGCCAATCGCTGCCAAAGACACCTCGCGTATCGACTGGTGAATGCGTTCGACAAAGCGGTTGAACGCGGTCGCCAGTTGGCCGATTTCATCCCGCGACTGCACCTCAAGACGCCGCGTCAGGTCGCCTTCGCCTCGGGAGATATCTTCCATGACCCGCGTCAGCACTTGCAGTGGCCGGGTGATGCGAAACGCCGTGTACCAGATCAACAGCAAACCGAGCAGGGCGGAGCCGCCACCCACCAGCATTTCGAGTGCGGTGCTTTGCACGCCTTGGGCATCAAGTTCTTTTTGCAGCGTGGTCACCGGCGCCAACAGCACGTCTTGCGGCACGCCCACCAATACGCCCCACGGCGCGGCGCCGGCAATCGGTGCCAACGGTTCGAGGACTTTGATCTGCTGCTGATCGACAAAGACCTTCGGTTGACCCTGACGCAAGGCGTCGATCACCTC
This sequence comes from Pseudomonas sp. C9, assembly GCF_002000165.1. Taxonomy (NCBI): domain Bacteria; kingdom Pseudomonadati; phylum Pseudomonadota; class Gammaproteobacteria; order Pseudomonadales; family Pseudomonadaceae; genus Pseudomonas; species Pseudomonas sp. C9. The sequence goes on from NZ_MPAK01000001.1 coordinate 4,674,077, forward strand.
GGCATTGTCCAACGGTTGCCCGAGGCGGCTGACGTCCTGGCTGTTGGCCGAGATCACGCCACGCGGGCTGACGATGCTGATCTGCCCATGGCCGTCGAACAGTTGATGGGCGCTGGCTTCGCTGTTCTGTTGCAGGGCGGCGAGGTTGATGTCGAGGCCAACCACGGCGATGACTTTGCCGTTGTCCATCAGCGGGAACGCGACGCTGGTCACCAGTTTGCGGCTGCCGGAGGCTTCATCGAAATAAGGTTCGAGTACACAGGCATGACGGGTGTCGCGGGCGCAGGTGTAGAACGCGTTGTACGGTGCGCCGCTGGGGCCGGGTGAGGTGTTGGCCAGCAATGATTCATCGCCGATCACCGCTTGCAGTTCGCCGGGTTTGCTTTGCACCCAGTAGAGGGAGAAGCGCCCGGTTTCGTTGCTGCCCATGGCGGCCTGGTCGGTGAAACCGGCGTCGGCACCGTCGAGGGCATCGGGTTCGAAAATGACATAAAGCCCGAGCAGGTCGGGCTTGTCGATCAGGGCTTGATGAAGCTGGGTGCTCAGCTCCTGGCGCAGTTGCGAGCGGGTCAGATGACCCTGCTGTTGCAGCTGCCGGAGGTAGAGCAAATACCGCGACAACCCTTGGCCGTATTCGTGAGTCTGCATGAAGGTGCGTTGCACCTGCATCGCCTGCACGGTGCCCAGCGCTTGCATGTGTTCCCTGGCCGCGTTGGCGAGCATGTCGCTGCTGGCCTGGGCCACTTGCTGGCTGCTTTGATGGGTTTGGTACAGCGACAACCCCATCAACAAACCCACCACCAACAACAGGCAGAGGCCGGCGAGCAGGGCGATTTTGCTCTGAATCGTCAGAAATCTTGAGCGCATTGGAAACTCCGTTTCCGTTGAAGAACAATGTTTGCCTCAACCCGTTCCCTGTAGCAGCTGGCGAAGCCTGCGTCCGGCTGCGCAGCAGTCGTAAAACTTGAATGCGGGGCCTTCCTGACATGCCGCATTGTCTGTCTTGGCGACTGCTGCGCAGTCGGACGCAGGCTTCGCCAGCTGCTACAGGGATCGTGTTGGGCTTACAGACTTAGAACGAAGTGGCAAACACCACTTGGCTGTAGACGTTCTGGTCGTTGTTGCCCAGCTGGGTGCCACCCTGTTCGGCGCTCTTGTCCGGCTGGTAGATACCAACCAGCGGCATCACCGTCAGGTGGTCGTTGACGTGCCATTCGGCGTACAGGTCGACTTCGTGGCCATCGGTGTTGCCGAGGTTGCGGGAGAGGGTGTCGTAGTTGAAATACATCACGCCGACGTTGAGGTTCTCCAGTGGCGAAACCTTCATGGAAACGTTCTGGATGCGCGAGTTGCTGTTGAACGGCCCGGCATAGTTACCGGCCACTTCACCCTGGAACCAGGTGCCGTAACCGCGACTGAAACCGTAGAACAACGTGTCGTAATTTTCCGAAAAACGGCTGTAGCGGTAGCTGACATACGGCGTCCAGAGGGCGTCGGAAAAGGTCCAGCCCGCTTCCAGGTACCAGGCGTCTTCGTTGCCGGTGTGCGGTTTGTCCTGCTCGGCGTATTCACCGGACAGGAACAGGTTTTTCACCCCGGCATTGCCGGTCGCGCGCAGGCTGTAGGTCTTCATGCCGTCGCGTTCAGCTTGCAACGGGGACGCGAATTGCTCGTCGACATCGGTGGTGTCGATGTAGGTCAGGCCGACGGTGCCGGCTTCGGCCACGTGCTCAAGGGTGCCGACGTACATTTCGGTCTTGGCCTGGGCGCGGTTATCCGACTTCAACCACATCAGGTCGCTGCGCCAGCCTTGCTTGCCACCGAGGCGCAGCACGGCGGTTTCGTCGAAGGCTTTACGCGCGGCCAGGTAGTAGGCGCCGCCGCGATTGAACTCACCGTCGGCCAGACCTTTGCCGATGTTCAGCGCGTCGCCATCAATCAGGAAACCATCGCCGACCACGATGTTCTGGCGACCGAAGGACAGGTCGACGCCGTCATCACCCATCGCTTCAAACAACTTGCCCGAGCGCCAGCCGAGGTAGGCGTCTTCGAACTTGGTGGTGCGTTCCGAGCCGTCGGTGAAACCGGCGGCATCGCCATCACCCCAAGTGCCGGAGCTGAGCATGTTGCCGGCGCCGTAAGCGGTGCCGACACCGCCCAGGGCCTGGTCGAAGCTCAGGCCGTATTTGATGTAGCCCTCTTGCCATGAAGAAGAGCCTTCACTGAGACGACCCGACAGCGCGTAGTTTTCCTGGCTGTGGAACGCGCCGAAGACGGCTTCCAGGGTGGCGTTCAAATGACTGTCGTCATCGGCATAGAGTTCGTAGGCATGGGCCTGGGTGGCGCTGATCATCAGCGCGAGCGTCGAAAGACGAAGCAAGGGGGACTTGAGCATGGTGTGGCATCCATTCTTGTTCATGACCACAGGGTTGAGGTCTGTTTCGATACTAAGGCGAGGAACTTTTTCGGCCTTTTGTGTGGTTGCCAAAGAGTTGCCTGTGCTTGCCAAAAAGCGTGGTTTGGCAGCCCGGCCAACACGACTGGCACGCAGGGCAAAACCTGTGCGTGAGTCAGCGCTGACAATCCGTTTCAACCCTGCTGTTGCTTCCCCCACGGATTTTCAAGGTCGCTTCTTATGTTCACTTCACACAAATGCTCGCTCATTGGTTTGCTGACACTGGCGCTGGCGCAAACCGTCGTGGCCGCCGACTGCGCGCCGGATCAAGCCCATGGCGCCCAGGTGTTCGCCAATGAGTGCGGGGTTTGCCACTCGGTGAGCAAGGGCATGGCCGGCATGATGGGGCCGAACCTGTCGGGCGTGGTCGGACGCAAATCCGGCTCGCTCGAAGGCTTCAGCTACTCCCAGGCCATGCGCAGCAAGGACGTGACCTGGCAAGCCGAAACCATCAGCCAACTGATCACCCAACCCCAGGCCTATGTGCCCGGGACCTACATGCCCTACATGGGGCTGGCCTCCGCCGATGATCGCCAGGCGGTCGTTTGCTATCTCAAAGAACAACGCTAATCAGCCGGACTTCCAGGCTGAACCACACGTTTGAATGACAGGTGAATTATGAGCAACGTTGAAATTCTGCCGCAGGTTGCTGCCTTCCTTGAACGCCGCCATGGCTGCTTCATTGACGGCCAATGGGTGTTGGCCGACGGCCCGCAAATCGCCGTGGTCAACCCGGCCACCGGGCAAACCCTTTGCGAAACCCTGGACGCGCCGCTGGAAATCGTCGAGCAAGCCGTGCAGTCGTCGCACAAGGCGTTCAAATCCGGCGTCTGGTCGGCACTGCGCCCGGCGGACCGCGAACGCATCCTGCTGAACTTCACCGCACTGGTTGAGGCCCACGCCGAAGAACTGGCGCAGCTGGAGACCCTGAGCCAGGGCAAGTCGATCAACATGGCCCGCGCGCTGGACTTGAACGCCACCGTGGAATTCATGCGCTACATGTCGGGTTGGGCGACCAAGATTGAAGGCCAGACCTTTGACGTGTCGATCCCGCTGCCACCGGGCGCCAAGTTCACCGCGTTCACCAAGCGTGAGCCAGTGGGTGTGGTGGTCGGGATTGTGCCGTGGAACTTCCCGCTGCTGATCGCGGCCTGGAAGCTGATGCCCGCGCTGGCCACCGGTTGCACGGTGATCATCAAGCCGGCAATGGAAACCCCGCTGACCGCCATGCGCCTGGCCGAATTGGCCCTTGAAGCAGGCATCCCGGCCGGCGTGTTCAACGTCGTCACCGGTGGCGGCGCTTCGGTGGGCGGTGTGCTGACGGCGCATCCGCTGGTGAGCAAAGTGTCGTTCACCGGTTCCACTGCGGTGGGCAAAAGCGTTGGCGTGGCGTGCATGGAAAACATGACGCGCTTCTCGCTGGAACTGGGCGGCAAAAACCCGATGATCGTGCTCGCTGATGCCGACATCGAAAAAGCCGTGCAAGGCGCGATCCTCGGTGGCCTGCTGAACAACGGCCAAGTGTGCGCGGCAGCTTCGCGCTTCTATGTGCACCGCTCGATCCACGATCAATTCGTCGAAGCGCTCGCCGCAGCGGTATCGGCCATGCCGATCGGCGCGGGCATGAACTGCAATGCCGCGATCAACCCGTTGGTGTCGCGCAAGCAACAACAAAGCGTGCTCAAGCACATCGAACTGGCTCGTCGTGAAGGCGCGCGCGTGGTGTCGGGCGGGGAGTTGGTGGAAGGCGAGGGCTTCTACGTGCAGCCGACCATTCTGGCCGACATCGACCACAGCATGGCCGTGGCCCGTGAAGAAGTGTTCGGCCCGGTGCTGGGCGTGATGCCATTCGACGACGAAGACGCCGTGATCGCGCTGGCCAACGACAACCGCTACGGCCTGGCCGCCAGCCTGTGGACCAATGACCTGGGTAAAGCGATGAACCTAGTGCCGCGTATCGAGGCCGGTACGGTGTGGGTCAACGCCCACGTGCTGCTCGACCCGGCGATGCCGTTTGGTGGGGTCAAGCAATCGGGCATGGGCCGTGAGTTCGGTCGTGCGGTGATTGAGGCGTATACCGAGCTGAAGTCGGTGTGTATTGCGCACTGATTGAGTGATTGGCAACGGCCCCTGCAATGGGGGCCGTTGGTTTGACTGACTGGCGGCGACGTTGGCGACGTAGTATCCATTGCTTCCGGTTAATAGGAAGCATTACTATTCGCGCCTCCGTCCCCACAGCACACCGCAATGACCCCCAAGCTGCCCCGCAGACACGGCTTTTTCGAGCATTACGAAGAGTTGGTTGGCACCTGGACCCGTCGCCTGAGAAATCGTCAGCAGGCCGAGGACCTGGCCCACGACACCTTTGTGCGGGTGCTTGAGTCCGATTCGGCGGTGGTGGAGCAACCCCGGGCCTATTTGCACCAGACCGCACGCAATATCGCGGTGGATGGTTATCGGCGTGAGGATCGGCGGGGCGCCATGGAGTCGCAGGCGAATGATCACAGTGTGTCGTCGTCCGGCGACCCGGAGCATTTCATGCAGGCGGTTCAGTTGGCTGATTCCATCGAACGGGCGCTCACCGAGTTGCCGATCAACTGCCGCAAAATATTCGTGTGGCAGAAGATCGAAGGCCTGACCCAGGCTGAAATCGCCGAACGCCTGGGCCTGTCCAAGAACATGGTGGAAAAGTATATGATCCGCACCCTGCGGCATCTGCGCGACCGCCTCGACGGACTGTACCCATGACTGGCCGCGCATTCTCATCCCCAGCCAAACAGGAACTTCCATGATGGATACTCGTGATTGTGCGTGTGGGCAAACAATCGTTCGCGACGAGGCGGCTCGCTGGTTTGTGCGTTTGCAGGAGCCGGCCGTGGACGACGAAGAGGTCCAACGCTTTGAAGCCTGGCTGAGCGAACATCCTCAACACTGCGACGAATTCAAGATTCTTCAGGGCTTGTGGACGGCTGCAGATAGGCTGCCGGTCAAACGCCTGCAAGCCTTGTGCGAAACCCCATCGACCCGCCGCAAACGCCAGCCATTGGTGCGTTATGCCGTGGCGGCCAGCATCGTCGCGGTAGCACTGGGGCTGGGATTGTTCAGCGGTTTGAATCATCCGCCAGCGTATACGGCTGAATATTCCACGGCGCTGGGCGAGCGGCGTCATGTGGCCTTGCCGGACGGTTCGGTGATCGACATGAACAGCCGCAGCCGCGTGCAGGTGCGCTATGAAAAGAATCGTCGGGCCATCGAATTGACGGAAGGCGAGGCCATGTTCAGCGTCGAACATGACACCAGCCGGCCGTTTGTGGTCGACGCTGGCAACGGCAAGGTCACGGTCACCGGTACGCGTTTCGATGTACGTCGCGACCCCACGCAAACCCGGGTGGCGGTGGAGCAGGGCACGGTCAAGGTTCAGGGGCAGGGCGCTGATTTCATCACCGTCACTGCCGGCCTCGGTACCCGCATCGATGCGCAAGGGGTGGTCGCAGCCGCCTATGCGATCAATCCCGAGGAACTGACCGCATGGCGCAGCGGCAAACTGGTGTTCAACAACGCCAGCCTCAGCGAGGTGGCTGCCGAAGTGTCGCGCTACCGGGCCAAACCCCTCACGGTCGGCAACGATAAAGTGGGCAATTTGCGCCTGACCAGCGTGTTCAAATCCGACAACACCGATGCACTGCTCAAGGCCTTGCCGAGCATCCTGCCGGTGGCCGTGCGCACCCTCGATGACGGCAGTCAGGAAATAATTTCCAATTAATTTCCAAACCGATTCAGGTTTTTTTCGAGTTCATCGTCTTCTTGTCCAACTGCAACTGGTTTGCATTAACAGACGCACACTCTTGCGATTCTCAGGACACTGTTCGACGTGAAGAAAACCACCGCTAAAAACAACAATTCCCCTTGGCTGCGGCTCGCGCTTGCCCTGGCCATCAGCTCGGCGCTGCCTCAGGCATTCGCCGCTGACGCGATCCGCATTCCGGCCCAGCCGTTGGGCGAGGCCTTGAGTGAACTGGGTCAGCAAACCTCGCTGCAGGTTTTTTTCAGTCCGGAACTGGTGGCCGGCAAAACAGCCCCGGCGGTAGACGGCAACTTCTCGCCTGAAGAAGCCTTGCGCCAATTGCTGCAAGGCAGCGGTCTGCAATACCAGATCGATGAAGGCTCGGTCACGCTGATGCCAGCACCGACTTCCGCCGCCAATGGCCCGATCGAACTGGGCGTGACCGACATCAACGTGGTCGGCGACTGGCTTGATAATGCCGATGCAGCCCTGGTGCAGAACCACCCTGGCGCGCGGACGGTGGTGCGCCGCGAAGCGATGATCGAGCAGGGCGCGATGAACGTTGGCGACGTGCTCAAACGCGTTCCCGGCGTGCAAGTGCAGGACGCCAACGGCACCGGCGGCAGCGATATTTCCCTGAACGTCGGCGTGCGCGGCCTGACCTCGCGCCTGTCGCCACGCTCTACCGTGCTGATCGACGGCGTCCCCGCCGCGTTCGCCCCCTATGGCCAGCCGCAACTGTCGATGGCGCCGATTTCCTCAGGCAACCTCGACAGCATCGACGTGGTACGCGGCGCCGGTTCGGTACGTTACGGGCCACAGAACGTCGGTGGCGTGATCAACTTCGTCACCCGCGCCATCCCGGAAAAGGCCACTGGTGAAATCGGCACCACCCTGGAAACGTCCCAGTACGGTGGCTGGAAACACATCGACACCGCGTTCCTCGGCGGCACGGCGGACAACGGCATCGGCATGGCGCTGTTGTATTCCGGCGTCAACGGCAACGGTTACCGCGAAAGCAACAACGGCAACGACATCGACGACGTGATCCTCAAGACCCATTGGGCACCCACCGATGTCGACGATTTCAGCCTCAATTTTCATTACTACGACGCCAGCGCCGACATGCCCGGCGGTCTGACCCAGGCGCAGTACGACGCCGATCCGTTCCAGTCCGACCGTGACCACGACAACTTCAGCGGCCGGCGTAAAGACGTGTCCTTTCGCTGGGCGCGGCAGATCGACGACCGCACCCAGGCCGAAGTGCTGACGTACTACACCGACAGTTTTCGGGGCAGCAACATCGCCGCCCGCGACCAGAAAACCCTCAGCTCGTACCCGCGCACTTACTACACGTACGGCATCGAGCCACGGGTGTCCCATGTGTTTGATGTGGGCCCGACCACTCAGGAAGTCAGCGTCGGCTATCGCTACCTGAAGGAAGCCATGCACGAAGAATCGAGCCGCGTGGCGTTGGTGAACAATCAGCCGGTGATCACCAAGACCTCCGATGGCCACGTGTTCCAGGACCGTACCGGTGGCACCGAAGCCAACTCGGTGTATGTCGACAACAAGATTGATGTCGGCAACTGGACCGTGACCCCGGGTATTCGCTTTGAACACATCAGCACTGACTGGCACGACCGCGCCGTGCTCGACACCGCCGGCAAGCGTGTACCGGCGAAAAGCCGCAGCATCGAGAGCAACGAGCCGCTGCCGGCCCTGAGCGTGATGTATCACATGTCCGAAGCGTGGAAGCTGTTCGCCAACTACGAAACGTCGTTCGGCAGCCTGCAATATTTCCAGCTCGGCCAGGGTGGCATTGGCGACAACCCGGCCAATGGCCTGGAGCCGGAAAAGGCCAAGACCTACGAAATCGGTACGCGCTACAACGATGACGTGTGGGGCGGCGAAGTGACGCTGTTCTACATCGACTTCGACGACGAACTGCAATACATCAGCAACGATGTGGGTTGGACCAACCTCGGCGCGACCAAGCACCAGGGCATTGAAACGTCGGTGCATTACGACATGGCGGCGCTGAACCCGATGCTGGAAGGCCTGACAGCCAACGCCGGTTTTACTTACACCCGCGCGACGTATGAGGGTGAGATTCCGGGCTTCAAGGGCCGTGACCTGCCGTTCTATTCGCGCCAGGTGGCCACCGCCGGGTTGCGTTACGACATCAATCGCTGGACTTACAACCTCGATGCGTTTGCCCAGTCCAAGCAGCGCTCGCCGGGTACAGGCGTGAACGCCGATGGCAGTTTCAACGGCAATTACATCACCGAAGGGACTGCGGACGGCCAGTTCGGCGACATTCCGGGTTACGTGACCTGGAACGCGCGCGGCGGGTATGACTTCGGTGCGCAGTTGTCAAATCTGAAACTGGCGGCGGGGGTGAAAAACATCTTCGACAAGCAGTACTTCACTCGCTCCAGCGACAACAACTCGGGGATGTATGTCGGCGCGCCGCGCACGTTCTTTGTGCAGGCCAGCGTCGGCTTCTGATAGAGCGAGGTGACTTCATCGTCGGAACGCCGCCCGGACCAAGCCCGCTCCTACAGGTTTTGTGAACGACACAAAACAAATGTGGGAGCGGGCTTGCCCGCGATTGCTGTTTCAGGCTCTCAACACTTTCCCGCCAATCGCCACCGCCACCAGCAGCAATGCCATCAAGCCGAAGGCAAAACTCAAGCTGCTGCCATGGGCGATAAATCCGATCACGGCCGGGCCGGCGAGGATGCCTGCATAGCCCAACGTAGTGATGGCCGGCACGGCAATGTGTTCGGGCATGACCGTTTGTTTACCGACGGCGGTGTACAGCACCGGCACAATGTTGGAACACCCCGCGCCCAATAACGCATAACCGGCCAGCGCTGCCTCCCAGGCCGGTGCGAACGTGGCCAACGCCAGGCCCATCGCGGCTGTCAGCCCGCCAAACACAATTACCCGCGTCGAACCCAGGCGTCGGACAATCCGGTCACCGGTCAAGCGCCCGGCCGTCATGGTCAGTGCAAATGCCGCATACCCAAGTCCCGCATACGCGGTATCGATCCCGCGTTCCTGCGCCAGAAATACCGCACTCCAGTCGAGCGCCGCGCCTTCGGCCAGGAACACGATGAAGCACATCCCGCCAATAAACAGCACGATGCCATGGGGCACGGCAAACGCAGGCCCTGTGCTTTCGCTGCCATAGGGCAACAGGTGGGGAGCCGCCTTGAGCAACGCCAGTACCAGCACCACAATGACCACGGCCATCGCGCCCAGCGGTGAAAACCCAAGGCCAAGCAGGCCACTGACACCGGCCGCGCCAACAATCCCGCCCAGGCTGAACATCCCGTGAAACCCCGACATCATGTTCTTGCCGCTGGCCCGCTCGACAATCACCGCTTGCAGGTTGACGGTCGAATCCACCGTGCCGAGACCGGCGCCGAACATGAATAACGCGGCGATCAACCCCGGTATGGACGACACCGTCGCCAGCAGCGGCAATGCCACACAAATCAACAGCGTTCCCCCAGTCGCCACTCGCCGGCAACCGAAGCGCGCGGCCAGCAACCCGGCCATCGGCATCGCCAGAATCGAACCGACCCCCAGGCTCAACAGCAACAAACCGAGTGTCCCTTCTTCAAGCCCGGCCCGTGCCTTGGCGTAAGGCACCAGCGGCGCCCAGGCGGCGATGCCGAGACCGGCGATGAAGAACGCGATGCGCGTGGACATCTGCTCCAGACGGCCGGGAACCAGCGGGGTTTGGGTGTGAAGGTTGGTCATATCAATCCTTGGCAAAAAACGTCGCGTCCCCAAAGGACACCGACTGACCCGCGGGGTTCGGTCAGTGTCCGCAGCGGTTCGCGGTCAGGCAGGTCCACATCCTTGCACAGCCAGCGGTTGTTTCGCGATATCGTCGACACTTTGATTGCTCAGGCAGGAGGCGACATGGCGGGGATGTACGATGCGCGAGGCAATATTTATATCGTCGTGGCGCCTGACGCCGTGCGCGCAAGCGGTATCGAATTACCTGAACAGGCCGACCTTGCCGCGCAAACCCGTGAGAAATGGGGACTGTCGGCCATCGAGACGTTCTGCGCCTGGGCGCCCGGCTCTCAGCCACCCGGCAGCAAAGATCACAGCAGCGACGGTTTGCTGGTCGGGCCGTTTCAATCGGCGCCACCTTATGACCTGCTGATCGTCAACACCGACGGCACACTGGCCGAACGCAGTGGCAATGGGCTGACGATCTTTTCCCAGTCACTGAGCGAGCAAGGCTTGATGCCGAAGGAGGGTGCCTGCCTGCTGCGGGTTCATCACGACAAGGCTGACGCGGTTTCGCCGGTTGAAACGACCGTCATACCGGCCGAGGTCGAGGGCGTGCACGGGTTCTGGCTGGATTTGGGCAAACCGTCGTTCGGGCCGCAAGCCGTGGGTGCGCAGGGGATTGAAGGCGAGTTGTTGAAGGGGTGTGATGTCAGCCATGTGGCGCCATTGGCCGCGCTCGAACCGGCGTGGAGCCGCAGCCAGTTTGTGCGCATCGGCAATCCTCATTGCGTGACGCTGGTGGCGGACGCTGCCGCGTTGCCGAGTAATGAGCAGATGCGTGAAGCACCGTTGGCGCAAGGACTGCTGCGCATTGCGTATGCCTTGCCGACCGGGGCAGGGGCGCCGTGTCCGGCGGGGGTGAACCTGCAATGGGCGATGCTTGAATCTGAAGGCCGGGTGGTTGCGAGGGTGTTTGAGCGCGGGGAAGGGCCGACGGCGTCATCGGGCACCAGTGCCAGTGCGGTGGCGTGCGCGGCGTGGTCGGTCGGTTGGGTGGCGGCGGGGGCCGTGAGCGTCGTCATGCCAGGGGGCACGGCGCCGATTTTGTTGGAAGAATCAGCAGGGGAATTGAGTCGGGTCAGGCTGTTTGGTACGGCTCGGTTGATGGGTTGAATTCAAGATTGCTATCGCGGGCAAGCCACGCTCCTACATTTGGAATGCATACCACTGTGGGAGCGTGGCTTGCCCGCGATGAGGCCATCAACGTCGACGCAGTTTTCAGCTCAGACCACTGAACTCGACCACGGGCATCGTCCGCTTCATCAGCAACTTGCCCCCGCGAACCGAATACAGCGGCAGGCCCTGACTGCGAATCACCTCATAATCGCTGTCCGCCGACAGCACCAGCAAGTTCGCCGGCCGCCCGGCTTCCAGGCCATAACGATCGCCGAGGTTCATCGCCCTGGCGCTGTTGTCGGTGACCAGGTCCAGTGCGCTTTGCAGGTTGCGATACCCGAGCATATGGCAGATGTGCAGCCCCGCTTCGAGCACCCGCAGGATGTTGCCATTGCCCAGCGGATACCACGGGTCAACGATCGAGTCCTGGCCGAAACACACGTTCATCCCCGCTTCGAGCAACTCGTTGACCCGTGTCACGCCACGGCGTTTCGGAAAGGTGTCGAAGCGTCCTTGCAGGTGAATGCTTTCGGTCGGGCAGGAGACAAAACTGATCCCCGAATGCCCGAGCAGGCGAAACAGCTTGGCGCAGTAAGCGTTGTCGTAAGAGCCCATCGCCGTGGTGTGGCTGGCGGTGACCCGCGAGCCCATGTCGCGACTGCGGGCTTCTTCGGCCAGCACTTCGAGGAAACGTGAATGCGGGTCGTCGGTTTCGTCGCAGTGCACGTCCACCAGGCAGCCAGTGCGTTCGGCCAGGTCCATCAGGAACTTCACTGAGCTGACGCCCTGATCGCGGGTGTACTCGAAGTGCGGAATGCCACCGACCACATCGGCGCCCATGCGGATCGCTTCTTCCATCAACTCGCGGCCATTGCGGTAGGACTCGATGCCTTCCTGCGGGAACGCGACGATTTGCATGTCGATCAGGTGACGGCTTTGCTCGCGCACCTCGAGCATGGCCTTGAGCGCGGTGAGTTGCGGGTCGGTGACGTCGACGTGGGTGCGCACATGCTGAATGCCGTGGGCGGCGAGGGTCTGGATGGTTTTTGTGGCGCGGGTCCTGGTGTCTTCCTCGGTGATCGTGACCTTGCGCTCGCCCCAGCACTCGATGCCTTCGAACAGTGTGCCGCTCATGTTCCAGCGCGGCTCGCCGGCGGTCAGGGTGGCGTCGAGGTGAATGTGCGGCTCGACGAAGGGAGGCACCACCAGGTTGCCGCCGGCGTCCAGATCGTCGGGCCCCAGGGTCGGGGCTTCGGTCTGGCGGGCAATGGTACGGATCAGGCCGTTTTCCAGGTGCAACTCATGCAGGCCTTCTTGGTTGCGCAGGCGGGCGTTGATGATGTGCATGAGGTGAGTCCTTTGGGTTGATGACTCTAAATTAGCGCGGCAGTGGCGATCCTTGCTAGTGCCGCGTGACGAAACACAACACTGCTCTTGTAGGAGTGAGCCGGCTCACTCCTACAGGGGGATTGTGGGGTCATTGCGCCAGGGGCAAGAATTTCAGCAATGCGGCGACAATCGCTTCCGGCACATCTTCCTGAACCAGATGCCCGGCATTGGGGATCGGGTGAAATTGCGAGCCAGCAATCATCTGGTGCAAGGCCCGTCCTCGCTCGATGGGGATCCACTGGTCATCCTCGCCCCACAGAATCTGCACCGGGCATCGAATGGTCGGGTACAACCCTTCGACCTCGCGGGTATAGCGTTCGTCCATCTGCGCAATCTGCCGGTAAAACGCCGCTTGCCCCGGATCACCCAGCCACGGTTGCACGTAAGGCGCGAGTTCTTCATCGGTCATGTCGCGTTTGATCGCCCCGCGAATGTAGGCCGGCACGATGGCCTGCTGAATGTAATCGGGTACGCCACTGAACGCCGCTTCATGCTGACGCACATGCTGCACGAACGGCGAACCCCAGGGCGACAGCGCTACCGGGTCGATCAGCGTGAGGCTGCGGTAATCCTTGCCGTTCAACAGATGCGCGCGCAGGGCCGTGGCGCCACCGAAATCGTGGGCCACCACGTCTGGCCGTTCGATTGCCCAGTGATCGAGCAAATGCGCCAGCAACTCGTTCTGCACGCCCAGCGACACGTCACCGTCGACCTTCTCGGATTGGCCATAACCCAGCAGGTCAAAGTAATGCACGCGGTGTGTGGCGATGAAGTGCGGGGCGATCCGGTGCCACACATAAGAAGAGAAGGGGGTGCCGTGTACGAACACCAGCGGTGGGCCGTCGCCGTGAACGGCGTAGTGAATCCGGTGCCCATTGAAGCGGTATTGGCGGTCCAGCAACCAGTCAGCCATGTGCCTGTCCTCTTGGCGGGGGCGAACCCGAAAAGCATAGGCATAAAAAAACCACCGCTGAGGGTGGTTTGATCATTCACTGACGAAACGCAGTTCCAATGTGGGAGCGGGCTTGCTCGCGAAAGCGATGTGTCAGTCAAAATTATCGTTATCTGTCACACCGCCTTCGCGAGCAAGCCCGCTCCCACAAGGGGATTTGTGTCGGTCTTTAGGGCGGGTTACTCGCCGTGATAGATGCAGCCGCTGGTGCACGTCTCGTGGATACGGATCGCGCTCAGTTCCGGCAGCAGGGGCTTCAATTCATTCCAGATGAATTTGGCCAGGACTTCACTGGTCGGGTTTTCCAGACCGGGAATGTCGTTCAGGTAGTTGTGGTCCAGACGCTCGTAGAGTGGCTTGAAGATCGCCTTGATTTCCGAGAAGTCACGGATCCAGCCGGTGTGCGGGTCGATGTCGCCGCTCAAGTGGATCGCCACTTTGAACGAGTGACCGTGCAGGCGACCGCACTTGTGGCCTTCCGGTACGTGAGGCAGGCGGTGGGCGGATTCGAACGTAAACTCTTTGAAGATTTCCACAGTGATTTGAGCTCTGTCAGGTGGCGATCGCCGCGGCGATGTGGGCAGGTGGCGAGTTTAACAGAGCTCTGGGCAAAACACTGACTAAAGGGTCAGCAAGCGCTCGCCGAGGCGACCATTGGCGGCCAGTTCGAGGAACTCATCACCGAGGCGACGGCTTTCATCCATCGCGGCACGCCAATATTTCTGCCGGCCCGGCGCGTCGCCCATGAAACGCTTGAAATCGTTACGGTCCGGCAGTTTGCCGTAGGGCAAGCGCGCCAGATAATCCTTCGACGGCGCCAGTAGCAGAACATCTTGCAACCGCGCGGGGCAGGCACGGCGCCACGGCAACGTCTTGTCGAACCAGCCGGGAATCACCCGGTCGGTGAAGTGCGGGTACAGCACGATGTCGTTGCCGCTGTAGGGCAGATCAAGGTGGTAATCCAGCAAGCCGCCATCGCGGAACGTCCCCTTGCCGGCCCCTGGCAAATCGCGCACGCCTTCCATCACCATCGGGATCGAGCCCGACGCGAGCAAGGCCTGGCGCAGGTTGCCGGCGTTCAATGCGACAAAGCGCGACGGGAAGTCATTCAGTGCATTGACCGGCGGGGCCAGGCGCGGGTCGTGGATGATCAGCCGTTCGAAATGCCGCGACAGCCGCGCGCGAGCACGCAAGTTGTCGGCGATCACTGAGCCGAGCGCCAACCCGAGCCGGCCACGATGATCGTCGGCCAGGCGTCCGTGGCTTTTGACCACCATGATGTTCAGCCGGTAATGGGCGTTGCTCAGGATCGAGGCGTCGCGGCCGTCGAGCAATTCATCGAGCATGCGCCGGGAACTCTGGCTGATCTGCGCCATGGTCACGCCCTTGGCAAAGTTTTGCTCGGTGTACAAGTGACCGAGGCGCCGGATGCCTTCGGCGGCATCCGGCAGGCACGCGCTGGCGAAGCGCCAGGAACCGACCGAGGCGCCAATCAGCGAACGCTCCCGAGGCGCGGCCGGCAGCCATTCGCCAAACAACGCCAGGTCCAGACCTTGAATCCCCAGGGCCTTGGGGCCACCGGCGGCACCCGGCAGCGTGCCGACATCGGCGGCGCTCAAGCCGTTTTCACGGATACGCGCCATGGCACGCGGGCCGGCCTTGAGGGTCAGGGAGGGGAACTTGATGTGGATAGCGGTCATACCGGTCTCGATTGTTGGCAAGCGCAAGATTATAAGCAGTTCAGGCAACACCACCCATCCACTGTGGGAGCGAGCTTGCTCGCGATTGCGGTCTCAAATTCACCACTGATGGTGACTGATACACCGCTATCGCGAGCAAGCTCGCTCCCACAGGGTTTGTGCAGATCTGCAATTTCGTGGTGTGTTGTTCCAATGATGGCCATTCAGTTTCAATTAAGTTCAGCTCGCTAAGGTGTCCGGTGCTGCAACACATAAAAACCCGGAGACACCCATGAACACCCAGACTGCCCTGTTCTGCGCCTCGATCATCGCCATGACCGCCAGCCTCGCCCACGCTCGCGACCTGGGCCCCGACGAAGCCCTGAGGCTGCGTGACGCTGGTACCATTGTGTCTTTCGAGAAGCTCAACGCCACGGCGCTGGCCAAACACCCCGGTTCGACCGTTACCCAGACCGAACTGGAAGACGCGTATGGCAAGTACATTTATCAGGTTGAGCTGCGCGACCCACAGGGCATCGAGTGGGAACTGGAATTAGACGCTGTCAGTGGCCAGGTTCTCAAGGATCATCAGGATACGTAATGAAGGTGTTTTCATTTTCACGCATGGCGCTGGTGCTTCTGGCGTTTTGTTCGGTGGCCCTGGCCCGCGACCTTGATCAGGACGAAGCCCTGCGCCTGCGTCAACAGGGTGTGATTCTGCCGCTGGAGCAACTGCTGCAGCAGGCACTGGATCGCTACCCCGGCTCGAAATTGCTGGAAGCCGAGCTTGAAGAAAAACACGACGTCTACATTTATGAAGTCGAACTGCTGACCGCCGAAGGTGTGGTCCGCGAACTGGACATCGACGCCACCACCGGGCGTTTACTCAAAGACAAGGAAGACTGATCGATGCGATTGCTGCTGGTGGAAGACCACGTGCCGCTGGCCGACGAATTACTCGCCGGCCTCATTCGCCAGGGTTACGCCGTGGACTGGCTGGCCGACGGTCGCGATGCGGTGTATCAGGGCAGCAGCGAGCCCTATGACCTGATTATTCTCGACCTCGGCCTGCCCGGTTTGCCGGGGCTTGAGGTGTTGGAGCAATGGCGCACCGGCGGCTTGTCGACGCCGGTGCTGATCCTCACCGCGCGCGGGTCCTGGGCCGAACGCATTGAAGGCCTCAAGGCCGGTGCCGACGATTACCTGACCAAGCCGTTCCACCCTGAAGAACTGCACCTGCGGGTCCAGGCGCTGCTGCGTCGCTCCCACGGTCAGGCCAATCAACCGACGCTCAAGGCCGCCGGGCTGCACCTGGACGAAGGCCGCCAGTGCGTGACTCGCGACGGTGCCGACATTCAGCTCACAGCCGCCGAGTTTCGCCTGCTGCGCTATTTCATGCTGCACCCCGAACAGATCCTTTCCAAAAGCCACCTCGCCGAACACCTCTACGACGGTGAAACCGAGCGCGACTCCAACGTGCTGGAAGTTCACGTCAACCACCTGCGGCGCAAGCTGGGGCGCAGTGTGATCGAAACCCGTCGCGGTCAGGGTTACGTGTTCGGCGGGGCGGCTCAGTGAAGTCGATTCAGCGCAGCTTGAGCCTGGGCCTGATCAGCGTCATGGTCGTTGTCGGCCTGGTGCTGGCTCAAACCAGTTTGTGGTTGTTCGAAATGGGCTTGCAGCGTTACCTCGAAGCGGGGCTGCGCAATGACAGTGAAAACCTGCTGTTGGCGCTGGTACGCGGGCCGCAAGGGTTGCAACTGGAGGAGCGGCACCTGTCGCCAGCCTACCAACGACCGTTTTCCGGGCACTACTTTCGCATCGATTTCGACGATACCCACTGGCGCTCCCGTTCGCTGTGGGATCAGGAACTGCCCATGCTTGAACATCCGGGCCTGCACAGCAACTTGCAGCTGGGGCCCGAAGGCCAGCAGTTGCTCGTGTTGCGGTCAGACTATCGGCGCCTTGGCCAATCGATTTCCATCAGCGTCGCTCAGGACTACACCCCGGTGCGCGAGAGTTTCAAGCGCATGCAGCAGGTGGGGCTTGGCCTGGGATTGGCCGGGCTGCTGCTGATTTTGCTGCTGCAACGCTTCACTGTGCGCCGCGCCTTGCGCCCGCTGGAGCAGGCCCGCGAACAGATCGCCCAGTTGCAGCAGGGCCAGCGTTCGCAACTGGATGATCAAGTGCCGGTGGAGTTGGAGCCGCTGGTGGCGCAAATCAACCATTTGCTCGCGCACACCGAAGACAGCCTCAAGCGTTCGCGCAACGCCTTGGGCAACCTCGGTCACGCCTTGAAAACCCCGCTGGCGGTGTTGTTGAGCCTGGCGTCCAGCGACAAACTCGACGCTCATCCAGCGTTGCGCAAGCTCCTCAAGGAGCAGTTGGAACAGGTGCAGCAACGCCTAAATCGCGAACTCAACCGCGCCCGATTGGCTGGCGACGCGCTGCCGGGGGCATTGTTTGATTGCGATGAAGAACTGCCGGGGTTGTTGGCGACACTGAACATGATTCATGGCGAGCACCTGGCGCTCAGCTACCGCGCGCCGACGGGCTTGCAGCTGCCGAGGGATCGCGAGGACCTGCTCGAACTGCTCGGTAACCTGCTGGACAACGCCTGTAAATGGGCGGATGCCGAGGTTCGCTTGAGTGTGGCCGAGACGCAGGATGGGTTTGAACTGAGCGTCGAAGATGACGGGCCGGGGATTCCCGAAGACCAGCGCGAGCAGGTGCTCAATCGCGGCACGCGACTGGATGAACAAACGGATGGCCACGGGTTGGGGCTGGGGATTGTGCGCGACATCGTCGACACGTGGGGCGGGGTGATGCGATTGGAGGAGAGCGAGTGGGGCGGGTTGAAGGCCGTGATCGGACTCCCCAAACGCTGACCCAATCCAAAGCCAACCCCTGATCAAATGTGGGAGCGGGCTTGCTCGCGAATGCGGTGTGTCAGATAACAGAGATGTCGTCTGATACACCGCATTCGCGAGCAAGCCCGCTCCCACATTTTGATCTTCAGCGGACACAATAACTGCGTTAAACGCGGAACTGATCCATCAAGCTCTGCTGCTGATTCGCCAGGCTGTTCAGCGATTGGCTCACCCGTGCCGATTCGTTGGCCTGCCCCGACAACGATTCCGTCACGTCCCGAATGGTCGCCACGTTGTTGTTGATCTCCTCGGCCACCGCGCTCTGCTCTTCCGCTGCCGACGCAATCTGCAGGTTCATGTCGCTGATCACCGTCACCGCATCACCAATCTGGCGCAGCGCGGTCACCGCCTGGCTGACTTGATCGACACTGCCCTGGGCCTGGCGATGGCTGTTGTTCATCGAACCGACCACGTCCTGGGTGCCGCTCTGCAATTGCTCGATCACCAGGCGGGTTTCTTCGACCGACTCTTGCGTGCGTCGCGCCAGGTTGCGCACTTCATCGGCGACCACGGCAAAACCGCGCCCGGCTTCACCCGCACGGGCAGCTTCGATGGCGGCATTGAGGGCCAGCAGGTTGGTCTGCTCGGCAATCGCGCGAATCACTTCCAGTACCGAACCGATTTTCTCGCTGTTCGCCGCCAGACCCTCGACTTGCACCATGGCGGCGCTCATGTCGGCGGCCAGACGGTCGATGCTGGTGGTGGTCTGGTCGATCACGGTCAACCCGCGACGGGTCGCCTGGTCCGCATCTTTGGCGGCTTGTGCCGCTTGCGCAGCGCTGCGGGCAACGTCCTGGGCGGTGGCGCTCATTTCGTGGGACGCGGTGGCGACCTGATCGACCTGGCGGTATTGCTGCTCCATGCCGGCGCTGGTCTGGGTGGCAATGGCCGATGATTGGTCTGCGGTGCTGCGTGCGTCCTGCACCGAGCGTTTTACCTCGGCAATGATCGGTTGCAGCTTGTCGAGAAAACGGTTGAACCAGCCGGCCAACTGGCCCAACTCATCCTTTTTGTCGTAGGCCAGGCGCCGGGTCAGGTCACCTTCGCCGCTGGCAATGTCTTCGAGCATGTGCGCCACGCCGAGGATCGGATTGGTCACGCTGCGGGCCATCAGCCACACCAGCATCAGGCCAATCAACGCGGCCAGCACGCCGAGGCTGAGCTCCATCAGGGTGCCGGAGGTGTTGCTTTCATCGAGTTGTTTTTTTAGCGCTTCGGCTCGGCCGACCAGGACTTTTTCCGGCACGTCCAGCAGCACGCCCCAGGATTTACCCCCGGGAATCGGCTGGAATGGCGACAACACTTTCAACTGATGATCGTTGTGCAGGCTTTCGGTTTTGCTGCTGCTGGCAAGCATGCGAATCAGCTCGGCACCATTGGCTTTGTCCACGGTGTCCAGGCGCTGGCTGAGTTTGCTGGCGTCGGCGCTGTAGCCGGCGAGCAAACCGACCGGGCTGAGGATGCTGACATTGGTCTGGCCATCGTAGAGCTTTTTGCTCGCGCCCTGACTCATGGCTTGCAGGCTGTTGAGGTTGATGTCCACCGACAGCGAGGCGATGACCTTGCCGTTGACCATCAGCGGGAAAACGATGCTGGTCATCAGCACGTTCTGGCCGTCGATCACGTAGAAGTACGGTTCGATCACGCACGGTTTGAGCGAGGTGCGCGGGCAGGTGAACCAGGCGTTGGCCGGTTCGCCGCTGGGGCCGGTGCTGGTGTCGGCCATGTCACTTTCCGGCAATGCCATGGAGGTGACCTTGCCCGGTGTCGGTTGCGACCAGTACAGGGCAAAACGGCCCTTGTCGTTGCTGCCCAGTTCCGCCTGACCGGTGAACAGTTCGTCCTTGCCGTCCAGTGCGTTGGCTTCGAACACCAGCGACAGGCCGAGCAGTTCCGGGTTGGCTTGCAGCGCCGACTTGACCTGGCGAGTCAGGTCTTCACGCAGGTCGAAGGCGTCCAGAAAACGCTTTTCTGCCTGATCGCGCAGGAACAACACCTGACGCGAGAAGCCGTGGCCATATTGATAGGCATCCATGAACTGCTGACGAATCAGCAGCGCCTGGTTTTCACCCTGGGATTCGATCCGTGCCTGGGCGGCTTCGGTGAGCATCTCCATGCTTGAGGCTTTCACCATCTCGGAGCTGTGCTCCATGCGATACAGCGAAAGACCCACCAACAGGGTCACGATGCCGGCCAGGCAGAGCCCGGCCAACAGGGTGATTTTCCATTGAATGGAAAGTTGTCTTAGCGACATGGAGACGTCCTTTATTCGATAAATATCTGAGACTTTGCACTGTAGCGGCCGTGATTTGGCTTTCTTTATCCATGCGCTCAAATAAGAAACGAAACAAAACTTGTAGCAGCTGGCGAAGCCTGCGTCGGCCGGTCCGCGCTCGGGCGTAGCAGCCGTAAACCCTGTGATCTCGGTTCATTTGATTCACCGCGCTGCCTGATTTCACGACTGCTGCGCCCGAGCGCGGACCGGCCGACGCAGCCTTCGGCAGCTGCTACAGGGACGGTGTTCACTTTGACAAGGCGCCGGTGCTGCGGCACAGTGCGCGCCCTCTAATAAAACCCATTCTTAACTTCGCTGGCGGCTCTTCGCAGACTGCCGGCTGAGCTCATTTCGCTTGCCCAGAGGTAACGATGATTAATGCTGTAATTGCCGCGGTCGGCATCATGCTGATCCTCAGTCTGTCGCGCGTGCACGTGGTCATCGCGCTGATCGTCGGCGCGCTGGTGGGTGGTTTGACCGGCGGCCTGGGCATCGACGCCACGCTCAAAGCCTTTAATAGTGGCCTCGGTGGCGGCGCAACAGTCGCGTTGTCGTATGCCTTGCTCGGTGCGTTCGCGGTGGCGATTGCCAAGTCCGGCATGGCCCATGCCCTGGCGGACAAGGCCCTGGCGATGGTTGATCGCCAGCACGCCAGCGGTGGGGGGCAAGTCAAGTGGCTGCTGATCGGTTTGCTGTGGGTGGTGGCCATCGCCTCGCAAAACATTCTGCCGATACATATCGCGTTTATCCCGTTGCTGGTGCCGCCGCTTTTATATGTGCTGACCAAGCTGCAACTGGATCGCCGGTTGATTGCCTGCGTCATGACCTTCGGTTTGATCACCCCGTACATGTTCCTGCCGGTGGGCTTCGGCAACATCTTCCTCAACGAGATTCTGCTGGCCAACGTCGCCCGCAGCGGCGTGGACATCAGCG
This sequence comes from Pseudomonas sp. C9, assembly GCF_002000165.1. Lineage (NCBI taxonomy): Bacteria > Pseudomonadati > Pseudomonadota > Gammaproteobacteria > Pseudomonadales > Pseudomonadaceae > Pseudomonas > Pseudomonas sp. C9. Next base: position 4,695,409 of record NZ_MPAK01000001.1, read on the forward strand.
GCATCAACGTCACCCACGCCATGGGTATTCCGGCACTGGGCATGGTGTTCGGCCTGGCGGTGGCGTTTTTCAGCTACCGCAAGAAACGCGTCTACGACCTGGAGAAAATCGAGCAAGTCGAACAGGTCGCGGTGCAGTACAACCCGCTGAGCCTGATGGTCGCGGGCGTCGCCATCGTGGCGGCCTTCATTATTCAGTTGCTGCTGGACTCGATGATCATCGGCGCGCTGGCCGGGTTCCTGATTTTCTCGGTGTCGGGCATTGTGAAATGGCGTGAAACCGACGACCTGTTCACCGAAGGCATGAAGATGATGGCGATGATCGGCTTCATCATGATCGCCGCGTCCGGGTTCGCCGAAGTAATGAAAGCCACCGGTCAGGTGCAGACGCTGGTGGAATCCTCGGCCTCGTGGATCAACCACAGCAAAGGCATCGGCGCACTGTTGATGCTGTTGGTGGGGTTGCTGGTGACCATGGGCATTGGTTCGTCGTTCTCCACCGTGCCGATCCTGGCGGCGATATTCGTGCCGTTGTGCGTGCAACTCGGTTTCAGCCCGTTGGCGATCGTGTGCATCGTCGGCACGGCCGGCGCCCTGGGTGACGCCGGTTCGCCGGCCTCCGACTCGACCCTGGGCCCGACCTCGGGTTTGAACATCGACGGCCAGCACCATCACATCTGGGACACCGTGGTCCCGACCTTCCTGCACTACAACCTGCCGCTGCTGGCGTTCGGCTGGGCGGCGGCGATGATTCTCTAACCTGGCCCACCCTGTAGGAGCACGGCTTGCCGGCGATGGCGTCCTTGAAATCGCCATCGCCGGCAAGCCGTGCTCCTACAGTTTTTTGTTGGCGTGCCGTTAAAGCCTTTAACCACGCCAACAAAACCAAAAGAGTGAACCGTCATGCGCATGAGCCTGAAGGCTAAAGTCCTGTCCCTTGCCGTTCTCCCGGTGTTGCTCTTTGCCTTGGTTATCAGCCTGACCACGCTTTTCGTCCTCCAGGAACAGGCGCACAAGGAAGTCGAAGAAACCCGTCAGCGCCTGCTCAACGATGCCAAGGCCACGCTGCAAAGCTACGTTGCCGTGGCCATGACCACGATCAAACCGCTCTACGACGCGGCCGCCCCCGGTGATGATGCCGCGCGGGCGCAGGTGATCAAGTTGCTGTCGAGCATCACCTACGGCAAGGAAGGCTACTTCTTTGGCTACGACTCCAACACCGTGCGCCTGTTCAAGGCCAACAGCCCCGAAGGCGTGGGCCAGAGCTTCAAGGACAACCGCGACCCGAACGGCGTCTACGTCAACCGCGACCTGGTGAAAGTCGCCAAGGACGGTACTCACTACCTGCAATATAGCTCGCCGCTGCCCGGCAATACCCAGGTGCTGGTGCCTAAACTCGGCTACACCGAATACCTGTCGAAGTGGGACATGGCGGTGGGCACGTCGGTCAACCTCGATGGCATCGAAGCGCAAGTCGCGCTGGTGGAGGCCAAAGTCCAGGAACGCATGGAAGGCGTGGTGCTGAGCATTGTCGGGATTGCCGCGGTGCTGCTGTTGGTGATTGCGGCGGTCGGCCTGCTGCTGGCCAACACCATTCTGCGTCCACTGAACCTGATGAAAGCCAACCTCGATGACATCGCGGCGGGTGAGGGCGACCTGACGCGTCGCTTGTCCATCACCAGCCAGGATGAACTCGGTGAACTGGCCGGCTCGTTCAACCGTTTTGTCGACAAGATCCACAGCCTGGTGCGCCAGATCACCGAAATGACCTCGCAACTGACCGGTCTGGTGAATCAGGTCTCCGACCAGGCCCAGCGTTCGGACCAGGCCATGGAGCGTCAGCGCCATGAGACCGATCAGGTCGCGACGGCGATCAACGAAATGTCGGCGGCGGCTCAGGAAGTGGCCAAAAGTGCGCAAAACGCAGCCGTGGCTGCGCAGCAAACTGACGAGGAAGGCCAGGCCGCCAAGCGTGTGGTGGCCGGCAGTATCGTGAAGATTCATGCGTTGGTGGACGACATCCGCAGCAGCGGTGTGTCGTTGGACAGCCTGCAAAAAGACGTGTCGTCGATTGTCAGCGTCCTCGGTGTGATCCGTTCGATTGCCGACCAAACCAACTTGCTGGCACTCAACGCCGCCATCGAAGCGGCCCGTGCCGGCGAAGCGGGGCGCGGGTTTGCGGTGGTGGCCGATGAAGTTCGCGCGCTGGCCAGTCGTACGCAAATCAGCACCCAGGAAATCCAGGGCATGATCGACCGCTTGCAGGCCGGGACCCAATCGGCGGTGGAAGCCATGCGCCGTTCCAGCGAAGCCGGCGACGGCACGTCCGCGCAGGCCAACGAGGCGGGCGCCTCACTGGACACCATGGCGCAGTTGATCGGCACCATCAACTCGATGAACGCACAGATCGCCAGCGCCGCTGAAGAACAAACCGCAGTGGCCGAAGAGATCAACCGCAGCGTGCATCAGATCGCGGTCGCCGTGGACAATGTGGCGGATGAAACGCAACTCGGTGCGCAGACTTCGCGCAGCCTGGCTGACCTCGGCCAGCGCCTTGGCAAACTGGTCGGCCAGTTCCGTATCTGAGCCGTTAAGCATTCTTTGTAGCAGCTGGCGCAGCCTGCGTTCGGCTGCGAAGCAGTCGTAAACCTTGAGTGCGAGGTCTTCCTGAAACACCGCATCGACTGATTTCACGACTGCTGCGCAGCCGAACGCAGGCTGCGCCAGCTGCTACAGATTTATGTTGATGCTACGGTCTGTCCCAATACGGCACAGCCCCAAAGCATTCAACAAAGAAATCAATCACCGTCCGCACCTTCACCGACAACCGTCGGCTGCCCGGCCACAACACCGCAATCTGCTGCGGCTCCAGGCTGTTGGATACCTGAAAGTCCCCCAGCACCGGCACCAGCGTGCCTTCGCGCACTGCCTCGCCAATCAACCATGACGGAAACATCACCAACCCCAACCCTTGTTCGGCGGCTTGAACCAGGGTGTCAGCGTGATTGCCGGTGATCGGCCCTTTGACCGAGTAGGGCGTCCAGTCCTGCTGATCCTTGCGGAAAAACCAGCGTTGCAGGCCTGTCGCGCCTTTGTAGGCCAGGCATTGATGCGCTGCGAGGTCTTCAGGGCGTTGCGGCGTGCCGTGGCGTTCGAGGTAGGCCGGGCTGGCGGCGACTTGAAAGCGGTGCGGCGCGAGGATCCGTGCCTGCATGCTGGAGTCGTGCAGCGGGCCGATGCGAAACAGCAGGTCGGCGCCTTCTTGCAGCGGGTCGATGTAGTGGTCGGTTTGCTGGATATCCAGTTGCAACTTGGGATAGCGCTCGCACAATTGTCCCAGCCACGGCGTCAGGTGCCGTTGGCCGAACACCACCGGGGCGTTGATCCGCACCAGTCCGCTCGGTTCGCTTTGCTGTTCCTGCAAGGCTTGCTCGGCTTCCTCCAGTTGCACCAGCACCAGTCGCGCATGATGACCGAGCATGCGCCCGGCTTCGGTGGGCGTTACGGCGCGGGTGTGGCGGTAGAGCAATTGCTGGCTCAGGGCTTGTTCCATTAGCTGGATCTGCCGGGAAATCGAAGAGGGCGCCAGGCCTTCGCGCCGCGCCACTTCGGAAAAACTGCCATGGTCGAGCACCGCGACAAACAGCCGAAGTGCCTTGAATCCGAGTTCGTTGAGAGCGTGCATGTTCGTCCTGCTGTGCGAGTTGCGCAAAAGTGTTGTCAGGATGCTCCCATTTATCGCAAAGCTCTGCCACTGGATAATGCCGGCCATTGTTTCTACAGGCAGGTTTCCCTTATGCAAGCGTCTTCAATTGACACCGCGGTCACACCCGCGACCAAACCAGGGCTGCGGCTATTGCTGTTGCCGCTGGTGATCCTCGCCGGCATGGGCCTTTCCGTGGAGGCCGGGCTGCTTGGGCCGCTCGGGGTTCAGGTCGGGCATTTGTGGGCGACGTTGAGCATCTTCGGGGTCGGTTCGGCGATTCTGTTTTTGCTGCTGTTGTTCAGCGGCCCGCAACAAGGCCCCGCGTTGAACACCTTGCCGCGCTGGCAGTTGATCGGTGGCTTTCTCGGGCCGATCTATGTGGTGGTGCTGACCCTGGCCACGCCGCACATCGGCATTGCGATGACCATGATCGCGATCCTCTGCGGGCAGGTCGGCAAAAGCGTACTGATCGACCACTTCGGCTGGTTCGGCGCCGCCCGCAAAAAGGTCAACGGTGAACGCTGGCTGGCGTTGCTGTTGATTGTCGTGGCACTTGTTCTGATCGCTCGGGGTTGATGATGAATCTGATTATTTTGTTGGCCGTAATCGTGGCGGCCGGTGCGGTGTTGAGTGTGCAGGCGGCGATCAATGGCCGTCTGGGCGAAACGGTTGGCGTGTTGCGCAGCAGTTTGCTGACCTTCGTGGTGGGGGCAGTGGTTACCGGACTGCTGATCCTGTTTTTCGAACCGGCGCAGGCCGTGAGCTTGCTGGACGTGCCGAAGTGGCAACTCAGTGGCGCGCTGTTTGGGGTGGTGTACATGATGGTCATGGTCGGCGCGGTGCCAAGGGTCGGTACGGCGGTGGCGACTGTGGCGGTGATTGTCGGGCAACTGGGCATGGGCATGTTGATCGACAATTTCGGCTGGCTGGGTAATCCGGCCATCGACCTGTCGAACAGCCGGATCGTGGCGATGGTGTGTCTGGGACTGGCGTTGGTGTTCATGTATCGCAGCAGCAAGCGGCAGGCCTGACGCAAACTCCTACACTGGTAAGACGGGCCGCGCGTGCGGCACCCCGACGACCACACCAATGGAGTCTGACTCATGATCAGCAGTGACAGTATCTGCGATTGTCCCAAATGCTCGTGCAAGCTGGGCGAGCATCCGATAGCGCGCCACGGTAAACACTATTGCTGTGAAGCCTGTGCCAAGCACCATGAACATGGCGAAGAGTGTTCCCACAAGGAATGTAAGTGTGCTCATGCCAAATAGCGCAAGTCTGTTCAGATAACGTTGTGGCGCGGGAGCAAGCTCCCTCGCCACAGGGTGTTCATGCATTTCATCGTTAACTCGCTGGCCGCCAGGTCACGTTCTCGACGCCGAACTTCTCTGCCATCGGCTTGCTGGTCTTTTGCACCTTCTCCCGGCCGAAACGCGGGATCCGGCCCACCCCGGCGTCGCAGCTCGCCCAATGCCAGGCCTCCGCGTTGTCCATCTTGTCCAGGCGGATGATGAATGACTTGGGGGCGCCATGAAGGGTGTATTCAATGACGAAAAGTTTTGCGTTGTTCATAAAGCCCGTATTCCTCCCGGTGGTAATAGAGGGATCGTCGGTGTCGCGGAAAATTCAGTTGGATTGTCAGGTGGCGGCGACCAGTGGCGAGCAGACGTTGGGCTGGTTACCATGCAATGTCTCAATACCCCAATGAATGCTGCCCATGGCCCTTGCCGCACCCCCCGACCTGAGTGATACCGATGTGCCTGTGCAACCACTGGCACGTACCTATCCGCGCGGCTTGTTCATCGAGCCACACGAGCATGTCTGGGGCCAGTTGCTGTATGCGATGAGCGGGGTGATGTGGGTCGAAACGCCCCATGAGGCGCTGGTCGTGCCGCCGCAACGGGCGGTGTGGCTGCCACCGGGCGTGCCCCATGGGATTCGCGTGGTCTCGGACTTGCAGATGCGCAATATCTACTTGCGGCCGGCACTGGCGGCGACGCTGGACGAAACCGTTCAGGTGATCGAGGTTGGCGGCTTGCTGCGCGAGCTGATCGTCGGGTTGGTGGAGCAGGGCGACAACGGCGCGCCCGAGTATTACGAGGCGCTGGTCGGCCTTGCACTGCTGGAACTCAGGCGCGCCAAGCGCTCCGAGTTGAAAATCCCGATGCCGGATGATTCCGACCGACGCCTGATCAACCTCTGTCAGGCCGTCATGGCCGCGCCATCGCTGGACATCTCTTTTGAACAACACGCCGAAAGCGCCGGTGCCAGCGTGCGCACCCTGGCGCGCTTGTTCAAGGACGGTCTGGGCATGGGGTTCGCCGAGTGGCGGCGACAGGTGCAACTGGCGACAGCCGTGGCCGAGCTGATTCAGGGTGTGCCGGTCAGTGCCATTGCGCGCGAATTGGGCTATTCGCCGAGCAGTTTCAGCGACATGTTCCGCCGGGAACTGGGCATTGCACCCTCACAATTTTCCAGCCATCACCAAACCCTGTAGCAGCTGGCGAAGCCTGCGTCCGGCGGCGAAGCAGTCGTAGAACCTACTAGCACGGTATTACTGAACGACCGCGTTGCCTGATTTTACGACTGCTTCGCCGCCGGACGCAGGCTTCGCCAGCTGCTACACGTCGTCTTGTATTCGGCATTAGTGCTTTGGCCGGAAAGCAGAAGCACTTGGCCGATGCCCGGCGCAACCTGCCATTAGACTCTGGCCTATCTTAATAGCCCACGGAGTCAGCCATGAGCTACCTCATCTCACTGGCCATCGGTCTGGGCGTCGGTTTGCTCTACGGCGCACTGGATTTTCGTTCCCCCGCACCGCCGGCTATCGCGCTGGTCGGGCTGCTCGGCATGCTGGCCGGTGAAAAGTTGTGGCCCATGGGGCGGCAACTGGTCGCTGGCTGGATCTCCTGAACCGTTTATTTACTCGATGGAAACGCTCATGAAAGCATTGCAGTTCGACAAAACCGGCGACCTCTCGGCCCTGCGCTACGTTGACGTGCCCACGCCGGTACCCGGCGCCGATGAAGTGCTGGTGCAGATCAAGGCCGCGGGCCTCAACCCCAGCGACGTGAAAAATGTGCTGGGGCGTTTTCCCTACACCACGTTGCCACGGATTCCCGGTCGGGATTTTGCCGGTGTCGTGGTTGAAGGTCCGCAGGCGTTGATTGGTCAGGACGTCTGGGGCACCGGGCGTGAGCTGGGGTTCTTTGCCGATGGCTCCCATGCGCAATTCGTCAAACTGCCGGCCAACGGTGTCGCGCTCAAACCGACCCACCTGAGTTTTGCCCAGGCCGCCAGCCTCGGCGTGCCGTACACCACGGCCTGGGATGCGTTGGAGCGCAGCCTGGTGACGGCGCAAACGCGATTGTTGGTGATCGGCGGCGGCGCGGTGGGCAGCGCGGCGTTGGCGCTGGCCAAGGTGCGCGGAGCTCAGGTGCTGGCGGCGGCGCGGCGACCGGAGCAGGTCAAGGAATTGCAGGCTCAGGGCTATCAAACCCTGCAACTGGATAATCCGGAAGACCTGGGCGCTCAGGTGAACACCGTGTACAGCGGCGGCGCTGACGTGATCTTCGACACCACCGGGTTCTGGCTGCCGGCCTCAGTCCCGGCACTGGCGACGTTCGGTCGTATCGCCATCATCGCCGCACCGGTGGACGGCATGGTGCAATTGCCGGCGCTGGCGCTGTATCGCAAGGGTGGCTCGGTGGTCGGGATCAACTCATTGTTGTACGGGGTTCAGGCGTGCGCGGCGATGCTCGATCAGTTCGGCAAGTTTTTCGATCAGGGGTTGTTGCCATTGCCCGAGGGCTTGTTTGAATCACCGCTGTCCCAAGGCCTGGAGCGGTATTCAGAAGTGAATCAGGGCAGTGGCGACAAAGTGATCCTGTTGCCGTAACGGTGATCGTTCCCACGCTCTGCGTGGGAATGCAGCCCGGGACGCTCCGCGTCACTAGTCGAACGCGGGAGCGTCCGTTGAGGCATTCGGAACGATCACCAGACACAATGCTAGAATCGCTCGCACTGACTTCCCAAGGTGCCTCCCATGAGCGAGCCGATTCGTCTGACCCAATACAGCCACGGCGCAGGTTGCGGCTGCAAGATTTCCCCCCAGGTGCTGGAGGTGATTCTGGCCGGCAGCGGGGCACAGAACCTCGACCCCAAACTCTGGGTCGGCAACGCCTCGCGCGATGACGCGGCGGTGTACGCCATTGATGAAGAACGCGGCGTAGTCTCGACCACTGACTTCTTCATGCCCATCGTCGACGACCCGTTCGATTTCGGCCGCATCGCCGCCACCAATGCCATCAGCGACATCTACGCCATGGGCGGCGACCCACTGATGGCGATTGCGATCCTCGGCTGGCCGGTCAATGTGCTGGCGCCGGAGATTGCCCGGGAAGTGATTCGCGGTGGCCGTTCGGTCTGCGATGAAGCCGGGATTCCACTGGCCGGTGGGCACTCCATCGATGCGCCGGAGCCGATCTTCGGCCTGGCCGTGACCGGGCTCGTGGAAAAGCGCCACATGAAGCGCAATGACACGGCCACCGCCGGCTGCCTGCTTTACCTGACCAAGCCGCTGGGCATCGGCATCCTCACCACCGCCGAGAAGAAGGGCAAGTTGCGTACCGCCGATATCGGCCTGGCCCGCGACTGGATGTGCACCCTGAACAAACCCGGCAGCCGTTTCGGCAAGCTCGACGGCGTGACCGCCATGACCGACGTCACCGGGTTTGGCCTGCTGGGGCACCTGGTGGAAATGGCTGACGGCAGCCACCTGACTGCCCGCATCGAATACGACCGCGTGCCGCGCCTGCCAGGGGTTGAGTATTACCTCGACCAAGGCTGCGTACCGGGCGGGACGCTGCGCAACTTCGACAGTTATGCCAGCAAACTGGGGCGGCTTCAGGAAATGCACAAACGCGTGTTGTGTGATCCGCAGACCAGCGGTGGCCTGCTGATTGCGGTCACGCCCGAGGGCAACGAACAGTTCCTGGCAGTGGCGGCCGAGCTGGGCCTGAGCCTTGAGCCGATCGGCGAACTGGTTGAGCGACAGACACACGCGGTTGAGGTGTTTTGATGTCGATCGACTTCACCGATTACCGCGACATCTTTCTCAACGACCGGCCGATGATGGATGCCCGCGCGCCGGTGGAGTTCAGCAAGGGTTCATTCCCGGGGGTGGTCAACCTGCCGCTGATGAATGACAGCGAACGCCAGCGCATCGGCACCTGTTACAAGCAGCACGGGCAGCAAGCGGCCATTACGCTGGGGCATCAACTGGTGTCCGGCGAGATCAAGGCTGAACGCATCCAGGCCTGGGCCGATTTCGCCCGGGCGCATCCCGAGGGCTATTTGTATTGTTTTCGCGGCGGCTTGCGTTCGCAGATCGTCCAGCAATGGCTCAAGGACGAAGCCGGCATTGACTATCCCCGGGTCGGTGGCGGCTACAAGGCCATGCGCACGTTCCTCCTCGACACGCTCGATCAGGCGGTGACCCAGTGCGATTTCGTCTTGCTGGGCGGCATGACCGGCACCGGCAAGACCGAAGTGCTGACGCAGTTGAGCAACGGGCTGGACCTTGAAGGCCACGCCAATCATCGCGGCTCCAGCTTCGGCAAGCGCGCGACCGGGCAGCCGTCCAACATTGATTTTGAAAACCGTCTGGCGGTGGATGTCCTGAAAAAACGTGCCCACGGCATCGAGCAGTTTGTGCTGGAAGACGAGAGCCGGGCGGTCGGCAGTTGCGCATTGCCGTTGCCGCTGTATCAGGGCATGCAGCAATTTCCGATGGTCTGGCTGGAAGACAGCCTCGAAGGGCGTGTCGAACGGATATTGCGCGACTACGTGGTGGACCTGTGTGCCGAGTTCATCGGCGTGCATGGCGATGAAGGGTTTGCGTTGTTTTGCGCACGTTTGCTGGAAAGCCTGAACAATGTCCAGAAACGCCTGGGCGGCGAACGCCATCGCCGGATGTTGATATTGATGGAAGAAGCCTTGGCCGAGCAGGGCCGAAGCGGTGCAGTGGATTTGCACCGAGGCTGGATTGAAGGGTTGCTTCGTGAGTATTACGACCCGATGTATGCGTTTCAGCGGGAGAAGAAAGGCGCGCGGATCGAGTTTGCTGGGGAGAGGGTAGCGGTACTCGAATACCTGCGCGAGCGAGTCAATCAGCAAGGTTGAGGTTGTAGTGACTGGCCCCAATCGCGGGCAAGCCCGCTCCCACATTGAATCTTCAGTGAACACAGATTGTGTGTACTTCCGAGATCCACTAATGAAATGGCTACCCCCGCTGCCCCCTGTGATCGCCCACTAAGCTTTCACAGGGGGCTCATCGGAGATCATTGCCATGAACAACGTAGCTATTGCCGCCATCGACCTCGGAAAACACTCCTTTCATCTGCATGCCCAAGATGATCGCGGCCACGAGGTTCACCGCAAAAAGTTTACGCGGGCAGCGCTCACCCAATATCTGGCGAAACTGGAGCCCTGCACCGTCGTGTACCCCCGCTGCCCCCTGTGATCGCCCACTAAGCTTTCACAGGGGGCTCATCGGAGATCATTGCCATGAACAACGTAGCTATTGCCGCCATCGACCTCGGAAAACACTCCTTTCATCTGCATGCCCAAGATGATCGCGGCCACGAGGTTCACCGCAAAAAGTTTACGCGGGCAGCGCTCACCCAATATCTGGCGAAACTGGAGCCCTGCACCGTCGTGATGGAAGCCTGTGGCGGYGCCCAYTTCATGGCRCAGGARGTCGCCAARCTGGGGCATACGCCCAAGCTYATTGCKCCWCATCTSGTRCGCCCTTACGTGAAAAGCAACAAGAACGACTTCGCTGATGCCGAAGCGATCTGCGAGGCGGCGTCTCGCCCCACGATGCGCTTCGTGCCCCCCAAAACCCAGGCTCAGCAGGCGCTGGCGATGCTCAACTCCACCCGCGATGCCTTCATCAAAGACCGTACCGCCACCGTCAATCGGATTCACGCCGCCCTGCTGGAGGTGGGTATCAGCCTGGCTCCCGGCTTCAAATCCATCAAAGAACTTCCAGCGTTGCTTGAGATGAGTTCATTTTCCGGCTCCATCAAAAAAATYCTGATGGGGCTGCATGAGCACTTCAACTATCTGGATGGGAAGGTCAAAGCGCTGGACAAGGAGGTGGAATGCCGGGCCGCTGAAGATGATCTGGCGGCTCGTTTGATGACCATGCCGTGTGTCGGCCCGCGATCGGGCTGGTACCCAAACAGCACGGCACGGGCGACAARAYCGTGTTGCTGGGCATCAGCAAGCGCGGCGATCGAAATCAGAGGCGCCTGCTCATCCAGTGCGCCCGTGTGTACTTGATACAGCTGGAACGACAGAAAGGTGCCCTGGCGGACTGGGTCCGCCAACTATTAGCCACTCGCCACCACTCCAATCTCGTGGTCTGCGCGCTGGCCAACAAGCTGGCAAGAATCGCYTGGGCGATAGCCGCACACCACACTGAATTCGATGCGGGGCCAGCCGCGATGAACGCCTGACCCCGCTGTCACCCGAGCACCACCCACCTGGTTTTGCGATGCTGGATAACTGATGACGTGAACGGCCAACCGGCCTGACGACAACCCTGAGCTCCTACACGGCTGTAAGGCCGTTCMACTAATTAGGGTCGTTGGGCATCGATTCTCATYGAGGCGCGGGGTGACAGCCCCACTCAGACGCCGGATAGATGAAAGCAAGCCAAACACGACATCAAAAACAGTATTGCAGAAAAGGGGGTAACCATAGATGTAGGAGCGAGCCGCTCGCGAAGGCGATCTGACCGGTGTTACAAAACCTAGAGCAACGCCGCCCCGATCAACCCGCTGATCACACCAATTGCCATGGTCATCAGCGCCACGCTCACCAGCACCCGCGCATCGAAATCCTTGCGCAGCATCAGCAGCGACGGCAGGCTGATGCTCGGCAGGGTCATCAGCAATGCCACGGCCGGGGCGGTGCTCATGCCCAACGTCATCATGGTTTGCACGATAGGGATTTCTGCTGCGGTAGGAATCACAAACAACGTACCGATGATTGCCAGCGGCACCAGCCACAGCAGGCCGTTGGCCATGGCCCCGTCAATGTGCGGGAACACCCAGACCCGCACCGCGCCCAGCACCAGGACTGCCAGAATATAGATCGGGATGGTGCTCCAGAACAAACTCCACAGGGTTTTGGCCCAGCGTGTCAGGAATGGTTGGGTATCTTTTTCGCTGACTTCGGCCACTGCCTCGACGGCGGCTTCAGGCAGTGTTTCCGGGCCGCTGATGCGTTGAGCGATCATCGACACCCCGAACACCAGCACAATCCCGGCGACCAATCGCAACGCGGTGAACCCCCAGCCCAGCACGAACCCCATGAACACCAGTGTCGCGGGGTTGAGCACCGGGTTGCCGATCCAGAAGGCCAGCGCTGCGCCGACCGAGACATTCGAGCGACGCATGCTCGCGGCCACCGGGGCGGCGCAGCACGAGCACATCATCCCCGGCAGGGCGAACAGGCCGCCACGCAAGGTTGAAGCGAAGCTGGCGCGACCGAACAGGCGCAGCAGCCAGTCTCGTGGAATCAGGACTTGCAGGAGGGAGCCGAGAATCACGGCCAGCACGGCGGCTTTCCAGATCGCCAGGAAGTACACCTTCGCGTACGTCAGCGCGGCGGCCAGCGGGGCGGTCTGTTCGTCATTGAGGATGGAGGCGCCGATGCTGTGATTGTCAGCGGCGATGAAGGCTTTCAGGTAGTAAGGCGACCACTTGACGTAATAGAGGCCGATACAGGCGACCAGGACGAAAAGGGCAGGTTTCCACCAGAACGACCAACCCCGGGCGGGGACAACTGCGGATGAGAGTGACATGGAGAGAGTCCAGACAAGGGGAAGTTGCATACATGATAGCCCGCCCCTTGGCTGTCGTGGTCTTCACCGGCTGTGGGATGTTGCCGACCGCTTAGGTCGGACAAGTCTGCGACCCGTTATCCAGCCCTTGTTTGTAGCTGTGACTGACGAGGCTGGCCTTGCCGTTTTGCCAGGTCAACGTGAGTACGAACACCGAATCGTAGTCGCTGGACGCCCAGTCTTCGGTGATGCTCTGCTTCTTGCCGACGGCGTCTCCAGCGACCTTGTTGATCAACTCTGGCAGGTAGCCATGGGACCAGGCGGTGTAGATGATGGAGTTGTGGTACTTGTCGTGCAGCAATTCTTCGGCGAGGTCGCTGGTGTCGTTGGCCGAAAATGAGATGTTCACCGGCAAACCGAGCTTGATCGCGCTGGGGCTGATGGTCATCAGTGGACGGATATAGCTGTAGGAGTTGTCCAGTTCACCTTCCTCGACATTGCGCGTCGGGTTGGCGGCAAACACGTAGTTGGCCTTGCCGAACTTTTCCGGCAACAAGGTGGCCAGGTCGATGGCGCGGTTGAGGCCCTGGCAATTGAGCTGGCCCAGACCGCCGGCGGGTTTCTCTGCGTGACGCAGGAACACCAGCGTCTGGGTGCCGTCCGCCGGTTGGGCACGGCTTTCGCGGGACTCCAGCAACAAAAACACTGCGCATGCCGCCAGCAGCACCGGCAGAACAATAAACGCACGGTGCTTGAAGCGTTTAGCGAATTTAAAAAGTTTGGTCATTGGTATAAGTGATCTTCAGCGCATTCGGTTAAGGCTGACAAACCTTTACACCACGAGCTCCCAGCTTCGAGTGTTTTCCATGTCGTTGAGTCGGTCCGAGTCCGAAAGGGCATTGCTCAGAGTCCTCCGATGCCCATTTGGTTCGCGTCCGGTGGTTGCGCAGCACTGTATCGACAACCTTGAGCGGGTTGCAGCGAAGGTTATCGACAAGATGTTGCGAATTTGTGGACACCCTACACCTTGAGGCTCGGGCAAAGGCTGAGATCTTTCGATCGTGTTCATCAATGGTTTTGATAACGCGAAAAGATCGCAAGCAACGGGCGCTAATCCTGGATTATGCTCATCCCTTTCTTTAGCGACGGATGTTCCCGATGACCGATTTGTCCGCGTTCCCCATCACCCAAAAATGGCCAGCCCAATACCCCGACTGGATCCAGCTTTACTCCTTGCCGACCCCCAATGGCGTCAAGGTGTCGATCATGCTTGAAGAGATCGGCCTGCCCTATGAACCGCATCGTGTGGGCTTCGACACCAATGACCAGATGTCGCCCGAGTTTCTGTCACTGAGCCCCAACAACAAGATTCCGGCCATCCTCGACCCCCATGGTCCCGGGGACAAACCCCTGCCATTGTTCGAGTCCGGGGCGATTCTGATTTACCTCGCCGACAAGAGCGGGCAACTGCTGGCTCAGGAATCGGCCGCGCGTTACGAGACGATTCAATGGCTGATGTTTCAGATGGGAGGCATCGGGCCGATGTTTGGCCAGCTCGGTTTCTTCAACAAGTTTGCCGGCAAGGACTACGAGGACAAACGACCGCGCGACCGCTACGTCGAGGAAAGTAAACGTTTGTTAAAGGTTTTGGATGGACGCCTTGAAGGGCGCGACTGGATCATGGGCGAGCGCTACACCATCGCCGACATCGCAACGTTCCCGTGGGTGCGCAACCTCATCGGTTTCTACGAAGCGGGCGATCTGGTGGGCATCAAGAATTTTGCGAATGTCACACGCGCGCTGGAGCGTTTCCTGGCGCGGCCGGCCGTCATGCGCGGGCTGGAAATTCCCAAATCGATCCTTTGATTTCTTCAAGACCAAGGCAGGCAATGAGTTCATTCGATTTCAAGCAAGTAGATGTCTTCAGCCGCGTCGCCCTCAAGGGCAACCCATTGGCAGTGGTGTTCGGTGCGGACGAACTCAGTGAGGAACGCATGGCCGCGTTCGCGACCTGGACCAACCTCAGTGAAACCACGTTCGTGCTGGAACCGCGCGATCCGCGGGCCGACTATCGGGTGCGGATCTTTACCACCCTGAACGAGTTGCCATTTGCCGGGCATCCGACCCTGGGCACCTGCCATGCGTGGCTTGATGCCGGTGGCGTGCCCAAGGGCGAGGAGATCATTCAGGAGTGCGGCGTCGGACTGGTGCGTATTCGTCGACAAGGCGCGCAGTTGGCCTTTCTCGCGCCGCCCCTGATTAACGCCGGGCCGGTGGACGCCGAACTGGTGGAGCGCGTGCGACGCGGCCTTGGCCTGGAGGTTGGGGTGATTGTGCGGGCGCAGTGGGTGGATAACGGTGCCGGATGGCTGGCAGTCATGCTCGAAGAGCGCCAACAGGTGCTGGACTTGCAGCCGGATCATTCGCAAATGCTGGGCCTGGCCGTCGGCGTGATTGCGCCGTGCAATCCCGAGCGCGATGGTGATGACGCACAGTTCGAAGTGCGGGCGTTCATCTCGGGTGACGGCATGCCGGAAGACCCCGCCACGGGCAGTCTGAACGCAGGGATTGCGCAATGGTTGCTCGCTGAAGGGCTGGCGCCTGCCTCCTATGTGGTCAGCCAGGGTTTGACGATGGGACGAGCGGGGCGCATCCAGGTGGATCAGGTGGGTGATGAGATCTGGATTGGCGGTGCTGTGGTGACCTGCATTACCGGCACCCTGATGCTTTAACCGCCCTGTAGCAGCTGCCGAGCGTGCGAGGCTGCGTCCGGCTGCGCAGCAGTCGTGGCCCGGTGAACGCGGTTTGACTGAAAGAATTCGGTTGCAGGTTTTGCGACTGCTTCGCAGCCGGACGCAGCCTCGCACGCTCGGCAGCTGCTACGAGGGATGTGTTACAGGCGCGGATTATTGCTGACCCGGTAAGGGTTTTTCCGCTCTTGAGGTTTGTGCCTGGCGCCTTGCAAGGCATAAGCTTCGCTCCCTACGACGTTTATCTTGTCCTCCGTTTTCAGGAATGCCCATGTCCAGTCAGTTCCCCGAAGCACGTCCACGCCGTCTGCGCCGCAATGCGAGCCTGCGCAGCCTGTTCCAGGAAACCGAATTCAGCCTGAACGATCTGGTACTGCCGATTTTCGT
This sequence comes from Pseudomonas sp. C9, assembly GCF_002000165.1. NCBI lineage: Bacteria > Pseudomonadati > Pseudomonadota > Gammaproteobacteria > Pseudomonadales > Pseudomonadaceae > Pseudomonas > Pseudomonas sp. C9. The sequence goes on from NZ_MPAK01000001.1 coordinate 4,711,105, forward strand.
CGAGGAAGAAATCGACGACTTCGTGCCGATCAAAAGCATGCCTGGCGTGATGCGCATTCCGGAGTCGAAACTGGCCGGCGAGATCGAGCGCTACGCCCGCGCCGGCATCAAATCCGTGATGACCTTCGGCGTGTCGCATCATCTGGACAGCGGTGGCAGCGACACCTGGAACGACAACGGGCTGGTGTCGCGCATGTCGCGGATCGCCAAGGATGCCGTGCCAGAGATGATCGTGATGTCCGACACCTGCTTCTGCGAATACACCGACCACGGTCATTGCGGCGTGCTGCACAACCACGAAGTCGATAACGACCAGACCCTGATCAACCTCGGCAAACAAGCCGTGGCCGCCGCGCGGGCTGGCGCCGATGTGATTGCGCCCTCGGCGGCCATGGACGGGCAGGTCCAGGCGATTCGCCGGGCGCTGGATGACGCGGGTTTCAGCCAGACCGCGATCATGGCGTATTCCACCAAATTTGCCTCGGCACTCTATGGCCCGTTCCGTGAAGCCGGCGGCAGCGCGCTCAAGGGCGACCGCAAAAGCTATCAGATGAACCCGATGAACCGCCGCGAAGCGGTGCGCGAATCGCTGATGGACGAACAGGAAGGCGCGGATGCACTGATGGTGAAACCGGCCGGTGCCTACCTGGACATCATCCGCGACATCCGCGAGGTGTCGCGTTTGCCGTTGTCGGCGTACCAGGTCAGTGGCGAGTACGCGATGATCAAATTCGCGGCGCAAGCGGGGGCGATCGATGAGGATCGCGTGGTGCGTGAAAGCCTCGGGGCGATCAAGCGCGCGGGGGCGGATTTGATTTTCACCTACTTCGCGATGGACCTGGCCCTGGCTGGCATCTGAACCCCATTGCCAATGTGGTGTTCTCAGGGGCAGCCAAAAAATGGCCGAATCCCGTGATCCCTGAAGTACCGCTCGATCACTTTCGGATCGGAACACGTCTCGGCAATCGCCACATACGTATCCGGCCGTAACAGGTAAAACCCGTTACGGCCCAGCCCCGCGGCTTCAAACGCGGGCCTCCAGCCGAACACCTGCAGCGGCAGGTGATGCTCATTACACCAAGCGATCATTTCGTCGCTGGTGTCGCCATATACATGCACTTGCCAGTTCGGGTTCTTCAGCGACCCAAAATTATCGCCCTCACCGTCGTGGGCCCAGGGCAGGCGATCACCGCCGTGAACGTGCCCGGCAACGCCAGTGCTCAGCGGCATGCCGCGATAATTGAGGGTGATCTGCGAGACCGTGCGAAACAGGAACTCGCGGGTCGCTTCAAACGAAGCCATTTTGGGAATCACAAACGGTGCCAGCCGTGTACGCAGCACGTCGGCCAGACGACCTTCGGCGGTGACGAACGTGAATACACGGTCGGTGGTGGCGACCAGTTTGCGGGCGAACGCGATACGCTCGGTTTCGTACGTGTCCAGCAGCTTGGCCGTAGCGCCGCCGCTTAACACCGCCGCGAGTTTCCATGCCAGGTTGATGGCATCGCCGATTCCGGTGTTCATGCCCTGACCACCCGCCGGGCTGTGCACATGGGCGGCGTCACCCAATAGAAACGCGCGTGCGGTGCGAAAGTGGTCGGCCACCCGATGATGCACACGGTAGGTCGAGAACCAGTTCACCTGTTCGATCTGCACCTTGAGATGTTCGATGGCCCGGCTGCTGATGTCCTCAAACTGCAGGGTTTCAGCCTGCTCGGCACGTTCGTCGCGCACGGTGCCGATCAACCGGGCACGGCCTGTGCCGCCGAGTGGAAATATGGCGAGGAAGTCCGCTTCATCCAGATCCACATGCAGTTCGCCATTGAAGGTCGGCCCGCTGGCTTGTACGTCGGCGACATAGAAAATCTGCTGGTAGGTCCCGCCTGGAAAGCCGGTGTCCAGGGTCTTGCGCACAATTGACCGGGCACCGTCGCAACCCGCCAGATAACAGGCCTGACAGGTTTCCTGCTGGCCGTCGGGCAAGCGCAGTTGGGCGGTGATGCCATCGCCGGTGTCTGTGAAGCTTTCCAGTTCCGTGTTGCGCTCCACCTGAATACCAAAGGCTTCGAGGCGTTTTATCAGCAGTCGCTCGTGCTCGTCCTGAGGGTATATTTCGAGGAAGGAGTAGGGCGTCAGTCCCTCGCCGACGCGGCTCAGGGGCAAGCGCGCCACCGGTTCGCCCTTGACCCAGAAATTCGCCGCCTCAACACGATGACCGTTTTGCACCACGGCCTCGCTGAGATCAAGCTGGCGATACAGCTCCAGTGTCCGCGCCTGGACCGCGAGTGCCCGCGACGTCGTGCCGGGTGCCGACGTCTTGTCGAGAATCCGCACGCGAACGCCCATTTTGCTCAACCACAGCGCGAGTACCAGCCCGGTCGGGCCGGCGCCGACGATCAGCACGTCACTACGATTCATCAACCTGTCCTCCTCGGTGACTGGCTCAAGTATGGTCCACTCGTACAGCGCAGGCAGGCTGACTGCCCAACGGAAACGGCCGTGCTGCTGCGACCGGGGAACGGGGGGCGGCGGCAGGAGTCATAGCCTGCGCCATGCCATTGGTCGTATGGTTAACCCGGTTCAACGGATTTGATGGAGCACCATGCAAGCCAATCGATTGCTCACGGGGGTTGCGGCGCTGTTGCTTTTGGCCGGTTGCGGCACTCAACGCTCGCAGGAACAGCCTGCGCGCACGCCCGCCGAGGTCAAGGCCGAGATCTTGCGGCTATTGCCGGTTAAAACCACCGATCGGCAGGGCTGGGCCACGGACATATACACCGCATTCGCTACCCGGAAACTTGATCCCTCCACGCAAAACCTGTGTTCGGTGATCGCCGTCACCGAGCAGGAATCCACGTTTCAGGTCGACCCGCCGGTGCCGGGCCTGGGCAAGATCGCTCGGGAAGAGATCGATCGTCGCGCCGCTAAAGCTCATATCCCCAGTCTGTTAGTCAGTGGCGCATTGCAGTTGCGTTCACCCAACGGCAAAAGCTACAGCGAGCGCCTCAAAGCAGCGCGCAGCGAGAAAGAACTCAGCGCGATTTTCGATGACTTCATTGGCATGGTGCCATTGGGCAAGACCCTGTTTGGTGGCTTCAATCCGGTGCACACTGGCGGGCCAATGCAGGTCAGCATCGATTTCGCCGAGCAGCAGGCGCGGGGCTATCCGTACCCGGTGAACGGTTCGATCCGGCATGAAGTGTTCAGCCGCCGAGGCGGCATGTACTTCGGCATCGCCCACTTGTTGGGTTACCCGGTGAGCTATACGCAACCGCTGTATCGCTTCGCTGATTTCAATGCCGGCTGGTATGCCAGCCGCAATGCGGCGTTTCAGAACGCGTTGAGTCGGGTGTCAGGCATTCCGCTGGCGCTGGATGGCGATCTGGTTCGCTATGACTCGATCATGCCCGGCACCACTGAAGTAGCGGCGCGCAGCCTCGGCAAGCAGTTGGGCATGCGCAATACGACCATTCGCGATCAATTGGAGGAGGGCAAAAGTCTGACATTCGAGGACACCGAACTCTATCGACGAGTGTTCGCGTTGGCCGACCAGGCCGAAGGTCGGTCATTGCCTCGTGCAGTGCTACCGGGGATTGAGTTGCAAAGCCCGAAAATCACCCGAAAACTTACGACCGCGTGGTTCGCCAAACGGGTCGATGAGCGTTATCAGCGCTGCCTGGTGCGGGCAGGCCAGTGAGCGGAAGCAAAAAACAGACGTAAAAAAACCCGGCGGGTGAGGCCGGGTTTTTCATTGAGTCCTGCGGTAAAACCCTGCATTTATGCCGCACGGCTTTCGATCAAGCGGTCGGAGCCACCTTCGGCCACGCGGTTTTGCATCAGACGGTCGGAACCATCAGCGGCAACGCGGTTTTCGATCAGACGGTCGGAGCCACCTTCAGCAACGCGGTTCTGCATCAGACGGTCGGAACCATCAGCGGCAACGCGGTTTTCGATCAGACGGTCGGAGCCACCTTCAGCAACGCGGTTCTGCATCAGACGGTCGGAACCATCAGCGGCAACGCGGTTTTCGATCAGGCGGTCGGAGCCACCTTCGGCAACGCGGTTCTGCATCAGACGGTCGGAACCATCAGCGGCAACGCGGTTTTCGATCAAACGGTCAGAACCATCAGCGGCAACGCGGTTTTCGATCAAACGGTCAGAACCATCAGCGGCAACACGATTTTCGATCAAACGATCCGAACCCCCTTCAGCCACACGGCTTTCAATCAGGCGATCCGAGCCGCCTTCGGCGACGACAGGTTGAGCAGAGGTAGCGGCAAAAGCGTTAACTGCAAAAACCGAGAAAGCGATGCTGAGAAGAGTTTGGCGTTTCATGAGGGTGTGCTCCGGGGTGTTATTGGTTGGTATGGAGCGGATGTTACGCCGACGATTTTTTATGAGAACTTCATTGCTGTGATTGTGAACATCGACGGTATTGATAGGTGATGAAAGTAACCCCACGCAGGCGTGATGGTTCAGTCGTCGGATAGCGCGGGTAGGGTTGAGCGGCACTTCTACACTGGTTAGCTGGCGCGTGCCCCCGAGGAGCCAATCATGAATACCAGTTCTTATGTTGCCGAACACACCGGCCTGCTGCTGGTGGACCCTTACAACGACTTCCTCAGCGAAGGGGGCAAACTTCACGGTCGGGCCAAACCGGTGGCTGACAGCGTCGGCACGCTGGCCAATCTGAAGGCCGTGGTGTCGGCCGCTCGCCATGCCGGGATCCGGGTTTTCTATGTACCCCACCACCGCGCCGAACCGGATGACCTGGCCCACTGGCAGCATCCCAGCCCTTATCAACAAGGGGCCAGCAGCGCGCAAGTGTTTGCGGCGGGAGCCTGGGGCGGGGAATGGCACCCGGACTTCCATCCCGAGGCGGGCGACGTGATCGTCAAGGAACACTGGGGCGGCAGCGGTTTCGCCAACACCGACCTGGACTTTTTGCTCAAGCAACACGGGATCGACAAGGTCGTGGTGGTGGGGATGCTCGCCAATACCTGCATCGAAACCACCGGCAAGTTTGCCGCTGAACTGGGCTATCACGTGACGCTGGTGCGCGACGCCACCGCCGCGTTCAGTGCAGAAGCCATGCATGCCGCGCATGAGATCAACGGGCCGACGTATGCGCATTCGATTGTCACGACGGCCGAGTTGATCGCAGCGCTGGGCTAGTACGGCCAGCAGATGGCGCCTCTCTTGATCCTTCATTTTTGTCACGCCAGGAGGCCGCACCATGTACCAACTTTATGGACACCAGAATTCCGGCGCGGCGGCGATAGAGGCTGCCCTCGAACTCTGTGAAATTCCTTATCGCTTCATCGACGTCGAATCTTCGCTAGAGGCCGCCCACGCGCTGGAAAAACTCAACCCGCTCAAACAAATCCCAACCCTGCAATTACCCGATGGCAGTGTGCTGAGCGAAAGCGCGGCGATCCTGATTCATCTCGGGCTGACCTTTCCCGAGTCGAACCTGCTGCCGAAGCTGGCCGCTGATCGCGATCAAGCCATTAGGGGCCTGGCGTTCATCATCTGCAATTGCTACACCGCCATCGGCATTATCGATTACCCCGAACGCTGGTTGATCGAGGCGGATGAGTCGTCCAGACAAAATCTCATGGCCGGCGCCCGCACACGCTTGCACTGGAGCTGGGAGGTGTTTGCCGATCAGTTTTCCGGCGAGCTGTATCTGGGCGATGAGACGCCGGGAGCGCTGGATGTACTGGCGGCGGTGGTGTCGAGATGGGCGGGCAGCCGGGAGCATTTACGCCGTACCCGGCCCGGTTTTTTTGCATGGCTTGAGCGTATAGACCGGCACCCGACCTTGGCACCGGTCTTCGCGCGGCATTGGCCAACCTGAACACAAAAGATCAACGGTGAGCTGTAGGCGCCGGGCTTGCCCGCGATGCAGGCGACCCGGTTTGACGTCGAACCGGGTTGATCCCATCGCGGGCAAGCCCGGCTCCCACAGGTTTTTGTAGTGTGTACGGATTATTCCCCGCGGATGTACTGCTCCAGTTGTTGAATCAGTTCAGCCTGCTCGGCAATGGCTTCCTTGACCAGGTCGCCGATCGACAACAAGCCGATCAACTTGCCGTTTTCCACCACCGGCAAGTGACGCAGGCGCCTGTCGGACATGATGCCCAGGCACGTATCGACGGTTTGATGGGTGTCCACGGTAATGACTGGGGACACCATGATGTCGCGCACCGGCGTGCCGACCGAGGAGCGGCCATGCAGCACCAGTTTGCGGGCGTAGTCGCGTTCACTGATGATGCCCAGCACTTCGTCATTTTCTACCACCAGCAAGGCACCGACGTTTTTCTCGGCCATCTTCATCAGTGCTTCCAGCACCATATGATCAGGCTTGATCTGATGCACTTCCTGATTCTTCTGATCTTTGAGCTTGAGCAGTTGAGCGACGGTTTTCATGGCGGTTTCTCGGGTGTTGTCGTTGTTCTTGAAGAATCGTAGACGCAAGCGCTGAGGGCAAGGGAGAAAGCGGCAGATAACACTCAAAAAACGTCATTCGGCGGTTTTTCTTTGGTAAAGCTTCGTCGAAAGGAGCGTGCCAAGGGAAATTCTCACCCCTGACCCGCTGACCCTTGATGACGGGTAGAATTGCAGCCTGAACAAAACGTGAGGTTGCAGTGGTGGATTTACAGCAGGGCTTCGTCCTGACCCGGCATTGGCGCGACACCCCGGCCGGTACGGAAGTCGAGTTCTGGCTGGCGACCGACTCCGGTCCCCGGCGCATCCGCCTGCCTCATCAGCCGTCGGTGGGGTTCATTGCGGCGCAGCAGCGCGAGCAGGCTGAGGCAGTGCTGCACGGCGAGAAAAACGTCGAGCTCAAGCCCCTGGCGCTTCTGGATTTCGAGCACCGCCCGGTGCTCGGCTTGTATTGCCAGCAGCACGGTCAGTTGATGCGCCTGGAAACCGCGCTGCGCAAGGCCGGCGTCGAGATGTTCGAGGGCGACGTACGCCCGCCGGAGCGCTACATGATGGAGCGGTTCATCACGGCGCCGGTGATTTTTGGCGGCACGCCCGATGCGCAGGGCTTGTTGCTCGACGCGCAGATGAAACCCGATCCGGACTACCGACCAACGCTGCGCCTGGTCTCGCTGGACATCGAAACCACCGCGCAGGGCGAGTTGTATTCCATTGCGCTGGAAGGCTGCGGCGAGCGGCAGGTGTACATGCTCGGACCGCCCAACGGCGACGACAGTCAGGTGGATTTCCAGCTCGAGTACTGTGACTCGCGAACCGTGCTGCTGAAAAAGCTCAATGAATGGTTTGCCCGCCACGATCCCGACGCAATCATCGGCTGGAACGTCGTGCAGTTCGACCTGCGCGTGCTCCATGAACACGCCCGGCGCCTGGCGGTCCCGCTCAAGCTGGGGCGTGGCGGTGAAGAGATGCAATGGCGCGAGCACGGCAGCCGCAACCATTACTTCGCCTCGGCGGCAGGGCGGTTGATCATCGACGGTATTGAGTCCCTGCGCTCGGCGACCTGGAACTTCCCGTCGTTCAGCCTGGAAAACGTCGCGCAAACCCTGCTCGGTGAGGGCAAGTCAATCAGCACGCCTTACCAGCGCATGGACGAAATCAACCGGATGTTCGCCGAGGACAAACCGGCCCTCGCCACGTACAACCTCAAAGACTGCGAACTGGTGACGCGGATTTTCGCCAAGACCCAGTTGCTGACTTTCCTGCTGGAACGGGCCAGCGTCACCGGTTTGCCGGCCGATCGCAGCGGTGGTTCGGTGGCGGCGTTCACCCACTTGTACATGCCGCTGATGCACCGCCAGGGCTTTGTCGCGCCCAACCTTGGCCGCCAGTCACCGCAGGCCAGCCCCGGCGGCTTTGTCATGGACTCACAACCGGGTCTGTACGAGTCAGTGCTGGTGCTCGACTACAAAAGCCTTTATCCGTCGATCATCCGTACCTTTCTGATCGACCCGGTCGGGCTGATCGAAGGCTTGCAACACCCCGACGACAGAGACTCGGTACCGGGTTTTCGCGGGGCACGTTTTTCCAGAACCCGGCATTGCCTGCCCGCCATCGTCGCCCGGGTGGCCGAAGGTCGTGAGACTGCCAAGCGCGAACACAACGCACCGCTGTCCCAGGCGCTGAAGATCATCATGAATGCCTTCTACGGCGTGCTCGGTTCCAGCGGCTGCCGCTTCTTCGACACGCGCCTGGCTTCGTCCATTACCTTGCGCGGTCACGAAATCATGCTGCGCACCCGGCAGTTGATCGAAGCCCAGGGCCACACAGTGATTTATGGCGATACCGACTCTACGTTCGTCTGGCTGCGCCGGGCCCACGGACAGGAGGAAGCCGCGCAGATCGGTTTTGCGTTGGTCGATCACGTCAACCAGTGGTGGCGCGAGCATGTGCGGGCGGAGTACGGACTGGAAAGTGCGTTGGAGTTGCAGTTCGAAACCCACTACAAGCGCTTTCTGATGCCAACCATCCGTGGTGCGGAGGAGGGCAGCAAGAAGCGTTATGCCGGCCTGGTCACGCGCGCCGATGGCTCTGATGAAATGGTCTACAAAGGCCTGGAAACCGTGCGCACCGACTGGTCGCCACTGGCCCGGCAATTCCAGCAGGAGCTGTACTCGCGGATCTTCCATCGCAAGCCGTATCAGGATTACGTTCGCGATTACGTGCGCAAGACCCTGGCCGGCGAGTTCGACGACCGTCTGATTTACCGCAAGCGTCTGCGCCGCACCCTCGATGACTACGAGCGCAACGTGCCGCCCCACGTGCGCGCCGCGCGCATCGCCGATGATTTCAATGACCGGCAGGGTCGCCCGCGTCAGTACCAGAACGGCGGCTGGATCAGCTACGTGATCACCGTCGCCGGGCCCGAGCCGCTGGAGATCCGCAGCGCGCCCATCGACTATGACCACTACGTCACCCGGCAGCTGCAACCGGTGGCGGATGCGATCCTGCCGTTTGTGGACGACGACTTCTCAACGCTGATTGGTGGGCAAATGGGCTTGTTTTAGGTCCAGCAGAGACAGCGTCCAGTCATCCCGTATGCCGTGGAAATATTGCTCGAGGGCTCGATGGAAAACGCTGCCGTCGGGGGCGACTTGGGCAAACAGGGTCATCGAGGAGTGAAATTTCAGGTCATCAGGATGGCCGAAGATATCGGCGATCGAGCGTTGTTTGACGTTCAGGACCAATTGCGTGCACGTGCGTAGCCTTGGGCCCAGCAGTGGATGCTCCAGATACGCCGCGGCTTCCTCGTCGGAGCGTATGGCGAAGTGGCGGGACATCTCGCTTCCGCCTAACCCGGCAAGCTGCGGAAAGATGAACCACATCCAGTGGCGGCTTTTTTTTCCGGCGTGCAGTTCTTCCTGTACCCATTTGAATACCGGGTCTTGAGCCTGGACGAAGCGTGGCAAATTAAAAGCGTCGAGCTGATCGGTGCTTCTCATGCACATGCCCTCTGGCAAATCGGCGATGGTTCAGACCATGGCCAACCGATGTTTGCGTTGTGGCGCGTGAAACGCGTGATCCAGCGCCTCCAGATCCCCGGGTTCGAGCCGCAACTGCGCGGCTTGCGCATTCAATTGCACGTGTTCAGGTTTGACCGCTTTGGGGATGGCGATCACGCCGCTCTGCCGCAGAATCCATGCCAGCGCTACTTGAGCCGGTGACGCCCCATGACGGGCGGCAACCTTTTTCAGCGCCGGATGGGCCAGCATTTGCCCGCCCTGACCGATCGGGCAGTAAGCCATCAATGGCTGGCGATGCTGTTGGCTCCAGGGCAGCAAATCAAATTCGATGCCGCGCTCTTCCAGGTTGTAGAGCACCTGATTGGTGGCGCAGGCCGGTGAGTCGAGTTCTTGCAGGTCGTCCACATCGAAATTGGACACGCCCCAACGACCGATCTTGCCGTCTTCACGCAGGCGTTCGAAGGCTTCGACGGTTTCCTCCAGGGAATACTGGCCACGCCAGTGCAGCAGGTACAAGTCGATGTAATCGGTGTTCAGACGCCGAAGGCTGCGCTCGCAGGCCTGGGGAATGCCTTTGCAGCTGGCGTTGTGGGGGTAGACCTTGCTGACCAGAAAGACGTTGTCACGCAGACCACTGATGGCTTCAGCGACCACTTCCTCGGCACCGCCTTCAGCGTACATTTCGGCGGTATCGATCAACGTCATGCCTAACTCGATACCCAGCCGCAGGGCGGCGACTTCATGCCGGTGCGCCGAGCGATCCTCGCCCATGCGCCAGGTGCCCTGGCCGATGACCGGAACCTGGGAGCCGGCCAATTCGAGGGTCCGCATGAAAACCTCCTTTCTGTAACTCGGTGGATATTAAATGGGCAGCAAAATGCCCCGGTGGTTCCGCAGCGCACTAGATAGTTGGTGATAGCGAACACGACGAAATCTCAGCTGCAGATTGTCGGTATCGTTGCCCACGGACCACCGGCACTGCACTTTTCTGGTTTTGGTGGCTCTATCCTTGGGCAGCCGGCGGCGATCCCCACCGTCGGCCCATGCCCAAGTTCAAGAACCCATGGCTCGAGTTTTACCCCGTATCACCTCACCGATCCACCGCTGTTGCCTGCTTTCGGCCTGCCTGACAATGCTCTTTGTCAGCGGTTGCAGCCAGCAGCAGGGCAACGACATCGTCAGCCAGTTCCGTGAAGGCAGGCCGCAGGAATTCCTGCAGACCAGCGTCGACCGCATGGCCACGCTGACAATGCGTGACAACCTCGACAGCCTCTACCTGCTGATGAGCAAGCTTTACCTGCGCAACCCCGATGAGCTGAAGAAATCCGGTTTCCTCGATGCCCGAACCGCTGGCAAACAAGTGCGCATGGCCATCGAGCTGCAACAGCCGTTGCCCACCCTGGGCGGTAAAAAAGACCTGGCGGCCCTTCGGTATGCCATGAGCCCGGAATTTCTCGGTGACCGGGTCGGTGCCTTCATCTATGCCATCGGCAGCATGCTGGTGACCGCTCACGGCAATCGCCTGGAGTTCTACATGACGGATGCGATCAACCCGACGTTCGTCAGCAATGCCGCGCGCAACATCGAGATCGCCACGTGGATCCTCAGCCAACGGCAAAACAGCAATGGCGAGCCGTTGCTGTTTTCCAATGAAATTTCGGAGGAGGGCAGCAACCTGAGTTTTGCCGTGGAGTTCGGCAAAATCGTCGCACGCCTGGATTTGCTGACGCAGATGCTGGACGAACGCTACCGGCGCATTGGCTTGAACTACGCGCAGAGTCTGTTGTTTCTGAATTTCCTGCCGGTGCAATAAACCCCGACACAAACCCTATAGGAGCTGAGCTTGCTCGCGATAGCGGACTTTGAGCCACCACATATGTTGAATGTTATACCGCTATCGCGAGCAAGCTCAGCTCCTACAGGGGAATGGGGGATAGTTGTGTCTCGGGTATAACGATAGTTCGCATCGATATAAGTGGTTATAAGAAAAATCGCTATGCTGCGGGCCAGATTTCTCCTGCGATCTTTGTGGACGTATCAATGGAATTAGTGAACATCGGGTTGGTCATTGCCGGGTTGGTCGTTGGCTTTATTGTCGGCATGACGGGCGTCGGTGGCGGGTCATTGATGACCCCGATCCTGTTGTGGTTCGGTATTAACCCCGCGACGGCTGTCGGCACCGATTTGCTGTACGCGGCAATCACCAAATCCAGTGGCGTGCTGGTTCACCGCAAAAACAACAACATCGACTGGGCGATTACCGGCTGGCTGACCCTCGGCAGCGTGCCGGCAGTGGCGTTGACGTTGTGGTTCCTGAGCAGCTTGCACACCGCGCCTGAAACGATGAATGCCATCATCAAACAAGCGCTGGGTTTCGTCCTGTTCGCCACGGCGCTGGCGATTCTGTTCAAGAAGCGCCTGCTCGATTTCGCGCACAAACGCGCGGGTGGCAACTATAACCCCAGCGGTTCGCGCCTCAATGTAATGACCGTCATCACGGGCCTGGTGCTGGGCACCATGGTTGCGTTGACGTCCATTGGTGCCGGCGCCCTGGGCACCGTCGCATTGTTCATCCTGTACCCGCTGTTGCCAACCCGCCGCCTCGTCGGCACGGAAATCGCCCACGCCGTGCCACTGACGCTGGTCGCCGGGCTTGGCCATGCGAGCATGGGCAACATGGATTGGCACGTGCTGGGTTACCTGCTGATCGGTTCGCTGCCGGGTATCTGGTTGGGTAGCCATTTGACCGGGCGCATCTCCGATGAACTGTTGCGCCCGTGCCTGGCAACCATGTTGGTTTTGATCGGTTACAAACTGGCGTTCTGATTCAACCCCATGCGCCAGCTTCACTCGCGGGTGAAAATTTCCAGCAGATGCCCGTCCGGGTCATCGAAATACACCCGCCGTCCCCCTGCGTAATCGTTGATTTCCTTCGGCCGCTGCTTGCCCGGATCAGCCCACCAAGGCTGTCCGCATGCTTGCAGGCGCGCGAACGCGTTGTCGAAGTCATCGTCACCGATCAAAAACGCATAGTGCTGGGACGCAATCGGCGGCTCATTGTTGTAGAAATCCAGCGACACGCCGTTATCGAACTTGACGACCAGCATGGGGCCGAAAGGCTCGGGAGCGGGCAGGCCGAGGAGTTCGGCGAGGAAATTCGCGGAAACCTGTTTGTCGCGGCACCAGACGATGGTGTGGTTCAACTGAGCGCTCATGGAGTTGTCCTCACGGCGGTTCAGGTGGGTCGTTTTAAGTGATGAGAGTAGCTCAGCCTGTTGCGCAATGACCGCCCTGACCTAAGCTTGGGTCAAGGCGAAACACAATTGCGGTGCGTCACCGGAACGAACGCCGCGATGCGCAATCATTAGAGCGTGGTTATCAAAAGGAGATGCGCATGCTCATCAGGTTTTTGACCCTGACAACCTTGCTGGCTTTCGCCGGTCCCTTGTTCGCAGCCGAGGGCGATTCACCGCTGGATATAGACAAGGGCAGGTTTAGGCCATTGATTGTTATCGCGCCCAGTACCGTCGACCCGGTCTGGACGGGACTGAAAAAGTCGCTGGCTGATCCGGCCAACAAAGAGGGGATCGCTCAACGCAATATCAAGGTGTACAGCGTGCTGAACATGTTCGGGCAGCTTGACGGCAGGGACCTCGGTCAGCAGGACACCATGGCACTGATCCGCTCGCTGAAACTTGGTGCGGGGGCGTTGCCCAAAGTGATCCTGATCGGCAAGGACGGCGAGAAGAAGCTTGAGAGTTCGGGGGATGAGTCAAAGTCCGTCGATTTGAAGAAGATTTTCGACACCATCGATGCCCTGCCAGCGGCTGAGAAAGAAGCCACCGCGCCGGCGGTCGTAGCCCCCCCGGCTGAAGCCGAACCCGTCAATGGGGCCAAAGGCACCAAGGGCGCAAAGGCTGGCAAAGCGGGCAAACCGGCCAAGCCCCCGGAAATGCCGGATGACTGAAACGTTGAGGGCGTCTGTTCCTTTTGATGGGTGGGATTGAACGCCGATTTCAGTCACCGTCATGACAATGGGCGATCTAAACGATCGCCCATTTTTTTTGCAGGTGAAGTACCCGCCTTCACGGGCCTCGGACATTTCCTTCAAGTTGTGTAGCACTTGATGAACTGGTGCCCTACAGCGCGCACCGCTAGCCTTTGTTGAAGTCCGCGATATTGAGGGACCCAAGGACGAAAACCCCCGTGGAAAAAGGAGCCCCGCCTGTGAAAAAGATCAGTAAGCCTCAACAACCGCAAACGCCCACCGATGCCGATCATCCCGATTCTGTGAAGGTGTGTGGTACCGCAGAAGTGGCGGTCATTCCACGCCCCAGGCGTGTTCCCACTGCTCGGCAGATATTCGCCGTTGTCCCCGGCGTCGACACGCTGACGCTGCTAAGGCAAGCCAGCGAAACCCTCGCATCGCTGAATGCCCTGCTCGAGAATTTTGCGGCAAAACTGGACGCGCCGAACCGTGGTGAAATCTTTTCGATCCAGCAGTTGGCGATGATCGCTGAGTTGTTGGTGACCCAGGTGCGGGACAACCTTGTTCCGCAGGACGATGCGTCTGACGGTTCGCCAGTGACTCGGCATTAAGCGAGCGACATAACGACAATGGGTGACCTCAAAGGGTCACCCATCCGTCTGTAGCTGCCGGGCCTGTGAGGGCTGCGTTCGGCGACGAAGTCGTTGTAAACCCGGCGGACGCGGTTTTCCTGAAAAACTGCATCGTCTGATTTCACGACGACTTCGTCGCCGAGCGCAGCCTCGCGGGCTCGGCAGCTGCTACAGGAGTCGCGTTGCTCTTGGTTATTCGGTCAGGGCACTCAATATCGTGTGGGCGATTTTGATGCGTTCCGGGTTTGGGTAATTTTTGTTGGCCAGGATCACGATGCCGATGTCCTTCGAGGGTACGAACGCGACATAGGCACCAAAGCCACCCGTTGAGCCGGTTTTGTTGAACAACAGGTTTTCCTGTTGTGGCTGCGGCGGGTTCAACCAATTGACCTTGTGCGCTTCCATTGCCATCTCGGTCGAATTACCGGCAAGCAGCCGATCCAGCGTGACCGGGTAGGGGTAGAACTCCCAGGCCAGCCCCTGCGTCATGTTGCCCACGGTGTAATAACCGGTGTGGGTGGTAGCAATGGCTTGCTGTAGCGGCTTTTCCAACCCTGCCGGTTTCATGTTCGCTTCGACAAAACGCAGTAAGTCCGAGGCGCTGGTTTTCACGCCGTAGGCTTCGGAGTCCAGAGCACCCGGCTCGAGACGCACCGGCTTGTCGTCTTTGTTGTACCCCAACGCGTAAAGCCCCATCTGGTTTTTGGGGACATTGAGGTAGGTGTGCTCAAGGCCCAGTTTCGGCAACAAGGTCTTTTCCAACAGGGTATCGAACGGCTGGCCCATGCTGTAGGCGGCGAGGTAACCGGATAGCCCTATGCTTGGGTTCGAATACTGGCGATGGGTTCCGGCGGGATACACCGGTGTCCACTGCTTGAAATAACCCAGCATCTTATCCGCGTGGTCTGCGTTGTCGGGGAACTGCAGCGGCAACCCGCCAGCGGTGTAAGTGGCCAATTGCAATACGCTGATGTGGTCGAACGCACTGCCGCGCAAGGCTGGTAAAACAGCGCTGGCTGTATCGGACAGGGACAGTTTGCCGCTGGCCTGTGCATAGGCGGCCAGCGTGGCAGTGAAGGTTTTGCTGACCGAGCCGATTTCGAACAGGGTGTCCTGGCTGACCGGTTTGCCATCCTCTTTGGATGCTACGCCGTAATTAAAGTAATGCTTCTGACCATTTTGGGTGATCGCAACGGCGAGTCCCGTGATGTTCTGTTGCTGCATCACCGGGCCGACGGTGGCGTTGACCAAGGCTTCGAGCTGCTGGTCGGACGGTGTTGCAGCGAAACACGGCGCTGTGCCGAGCAGAAGTGCGAAAACGCTGTAGGTCGCTAGCCTTGGCAGTTTGTATTGATACATGTCTGATTCACTCTTCATGAGTTGTGATGATGTTAACCCGCTACACTCCATGCGCTCTTGCAAAACGGGCTAGCTAACAGGCGAGCAGAATCTAGGCAGTCTGCCGAACTTCGACAAACGACGAAATCTCGGGTTAGCCATTAGAAAAATTATGGAGTTGGCATGATTCGTCCTCACTTGCCGCTAAATGCATTGCGCGCTTTCGAGGCGTCCGCGCGTCATTTGAGTTTCACGCGGGCGGCGGTGGAGCTGTTCGTGACGCCGGCGGCGGTGAGTCATCAGGTCAAAAGTCTTGAGGCGCAACTGAACGTGACCCTGTTCAAACGCTTGCCACGCGGGCTGATGCTGACCAGCGAGGGGGAAACCTTGCTGCCGGTATTGCGCGAGTCTTTCGACCGAATCGCTGAAACCCTCGAACGCTTTGAAGGCGGGCATTATCGGGAGGTGTTATCGGTGGGAGCGGTGGGCACGTTTGCGGTGGGGTGGTTGCTGCCACGCCTGGCGGATTTTCATGTGAAACATCCGTACATAGATTTACGCCTGTCGACCAACAATAACCGTGTGGACGTCGCCGCCGAAGGTCTGGATTACGCCATTCGATTTGGCGCCGGCGCCTGGCATGGCGTTGAAGCGTTGCGGTTGATCGATGCGCCGCTGTCGGTGTAATGCGTTCCTGAACTTGCCCGGCAATTGCAGTCGCCTGAGGATCTGTTGCAACAAACCTTGTTACGTTCCTACCGTACAGACGAATGGTCCGAGTGGTTTCAGGCCTGCGGATTACCGGCCAATACACCGCCCGCCAAGAGCATCGTTTTCGACTCTTCACTGGCGATGATGGAGGCCGCGCTTCAGGGCGCCGGTATCGCACTGGCGCCGCCGCTGATGTTTTCCCGGCAACTGGCGGCAGGTGCGATCGAGCAGCCTTTCGCGATCGGTATCACCACCGGCAGCTACTGGCTGACCCGCTTGCAGTCCCGCACTGAAACGGCGGCCATGACGGCGTTCAAGGACTGGCTACTTCAGGTCGCGCAAGACCAACTCCCGCGCGACCAGTGACTCAGCGCACCAGGCTCGGCCGCTTGTTATCGAACTTCCAGCCCGGGATCAAAAACTGCATCGCCACGCTGTCATCTCGTGCGCCCAACCCCATGCTTTTGTACAGCTCATGGGCCTTGGCCAACTGATCCATGTCCAGTTCAACCCCTAGCCCCGGTTTCTTCGGCACTTGCACACAGCCGCCGACGATTTGCAGCGGCGCTTTGGTCAGGCGCTGGCCGTCCTGCCAGATCCAGTGGGTGTCGATGGCGGTGATGTCGCCCGGTGCGGCCGCCGCGACGTGGGTGAACATCGCCAGGGAAATATCGAAGTGGTTGTTGGAATGCGATCCCCAGGTCAGGCCCCATTCGTGGCACATCTGCGCCACGCGAACCGAGCCCTGCATCGTCCAGAAATGCGGATCGGCCAGAGGAATGTCGACCGATTGCAATTGAATGGCGTGGCCCATTTCCCGCCAGTCGGTGGCGATCATGTTGGTGGCGGTTTTCAGGCCGGTGGCACGGCGGAACTCGGCCATGACTTCGCGGCCCGAGTAACCGTTTTCCGCGCCGCACGGGTCTTCGGCGTAGGCGAGGACGCGATGCTGATCCCGGCACAGGCGAATCGCTTCCTTGAGCGACCACGCACCGTTTGGATCGAGCGTAATACGTGCATCCGGGAAGCGTTCGGCCAGCGCTGTGACCGCTTCGATTTCCTCGTCACCGCTGAGCACGCCGCCCTTGAGTTTGAAGTCCTTGAAGCCATAGCGGTCGTGCGCGGCGACCGCCAGGCGTACCACGGCGTCGGCGGTCATGGCTTTTTCGTGACGGATGCGGAACCAGTCGTTGTCGGCCTCCGGTTCGCTGCGGTAGGCCAGATCGGTTTGCTGGCGATCACCGACGTAAAACAGATAACCCAGCATTTTCACTTCATCGCGCTGCTGACCTTCGCCGAGCAGGGCGGCGACCGGCACGTCGAGGTGCTGGCCGAGCAAATCGAGCAGGGCGGCTTCAAGTCCCGTGACCGCGTGAATGGTGATGCGCAGGTCGAACGTCTGCAAACCGCGACCACCGGCATCGCGATCGGCGAAGGTCTGGCGCACTTGATTAAGGATCTTCTGATAAGTGCCAATCGGGCTGCCGACGACCAGTGAGCGGGCGTCTTCCAGTGTCTGGCGAATCCGCTCGCCACCCGGTACTTCGCCGACACCGGTGTGACCGGCGTTGTCCTTGAGGATCACGATGTTGCGGGTGAAAAACGGGCCATGGGCGCCGCTCAGATTGAGCAGCATGCCATCGTGGCCGGCCACCGGTACCACCTGCATGCTGGTGATGATCGGCGCTTTTGCAGTGTCTTGTGCGTGCATTTTCTTATCCTTCAAAACAAAAGATCAGGCGTGATTGGGCGCTGGATTGCCCAGTGCGGTGGTAGGCGCGGTTTTCGGTTTGTTGCGGGCGGCGAAGACAATGATCGCGGCGATGATTGAGGTCGCTGCCAACCCGTACAGCCCGCCCTGAATCGAGCCGGTGTGTTCTTCCAGCAGGCCGAAGGTGGTCGGTGCGACGAAACCGCCGAGGTTGCCGACCGAGTTGATCAGCGCGATCACGCCCGCGGCGATCCGCGCATCCAGATACGCTTGCGGGATTGGCCAGAACAGCGATGAAGCGGATTTGAAACCCAGCGCGGCAAAGCAGATCGCAACGAAGGCAAAGATCGGCCCGCCTGTGGTGGACATGAACATCCCGGCGGCGGCGATCAGCAGCGCGGCGGCGACCCAGGCTTGCTGGTGTTTCCACTTGGTCGATAGCGTTGCGAACGCGTACATGCCGACGATCGATAGCAACCACGGGATGGAGTTGAACAGCCCGACCTGAATGTCGCTGAGGTCGCCCATCTTCTTGATGATGCTCGGCAGCCAGAAGGTCGCCGCGTAAATGGTCAGTTGGATAAAGAAGTAGATCAGGCAAAACAGAATGATCTGGCGATCCTTGAGCAGCTTGCCCAGCGACGGTTTGATCGGTGTCGCGGCTTCGCGGGCCTGTTGCTCGTCGTCGATGGCATTGACCAGCGCATCCTGTTCTTCGCGGCTCAGCCATTTGGCGTCGTGGGGTTTGGAGTCCAGCCAGAACCAGACGAACACGCACAACCCGACCGAAAACATCCCTTCAATGAAGTACATCCATTGCCAGCCATGCAGGCCAAAGCCGCTGATTTGCAGGAGTAACCCGGACAGCGGGCCGGAGATCAGCGACGCGATCGCCGAGCCACTGAGAAAGATCGCAATTGCCTTGCCGCGCTCAACCCCCGGCAGCCAGCGAGTGAAGTAATAAATCACCCCCGGGAAAAATCCGGCTTCGGCCACGCCCAGCAGGAATCGCAGGATGTAGAAGTGGGTTTCGTTCTGGATGAACGCCATGCCAGCGGCCACCAGGCCCCAGGTCAGCATGATGCGGGTCAGCCAGATTCGTGCGCCGACTTTTTGCAGGAGGAGGTTGGAGGGGACTTCGAACAGCGCGTAACCGATGAAGAACAGCCCGGCCCCGAGGCCGTAGGCGGCAGCGCCAATCCCTAGGTCATGTTCCATGTGGGCGCGGACGAAGCCGATGTTCACACGGTCGATGTAGTTGACGATGAACATGATGACGAACAGCGGAAGGACATGTCGTTTCACTTTCGCGATGGCTGATTTCAAGGCGCAATCGATGCCATCGTTCATCCCGGGTATGGATGTATTCACTGGATTTTCTCCCACTCGTTATTGTTATGCGGGGTGTATCTGGTGTTGCGTTGTTGATAGACATCATACAACTAGGTTTTTTGGCTTCGCAATAGGGGTTGCTCAACAAAATGGCGCTTTTTTGGCAGGTGTGGCTTCTGTTTCAGGGTTGTGCTTGTGTCTTAAAAGGCGCTGTTTGGTTGTTTTGTTGAGTGTTGTCATACAAGTTGGCGAGGTTTTGTCGAGATTCCCGCCCGGCGCAGTGCTACGATTCAACCAGCCCTGTTTCTGGATGATCGCCATGCAAGAAGACTTCGACGCGCCTGCCCGCAAGCGCACTCACAACCTGGCCCATGACCTGGTGGCCAAGTTGACCCAGAGCATCCTGCTCGGGCAGATGTCGCCGGGCGACAAGCTGCCGTCGGAGAACACGATTGTTCAGGAGCATGGGGTGAGTCGCACCGTTGTGCGCGAGGCGCTTTCGAAGTTGCAGGCTTCAGGCCTGGTGGAAACCCGACATGGGATCGGCACCTTTGTGCTGGAGCGTGCCCCTGAGCAAGGGTTGCGGTTGAATGTCGACACTGCACTGGGGGTGCGCAGCATTCTGGAATTGCGCATGGGCCTGGAAACTCAGGCCGCCGCACTGGCGGCGACACGCCGTACGCCGGCGCAGTTGGCGCACATGCGTGAAGCGCTGGACGACTATCAAAGCCTGCTGGCCAATAACGACAGCTGCGTCGAGGCTGACAGGCGTTTTCACCTGTTGATCGCCGAAGCCACCGGCAATGTGTGTTTCACCGAAATCATGCAGCACCTGGGCAGTGCGATGATTCCCCGGACTCGCGTCAACGCCGTCGAGCGCGGTGCGGCAGATTTGAGCAAGCTCGGGCAGCTTGCCAACCTCGAGCACGAGGCGATTCTCAATGCCATCAAACGGCAAGACCCGGATGCGGCGCGTGCGGCGATGTGGCTGCACCTGACCAACAGCCGCGACCGGTTTTCACCGGGTGGCTGAAACTGTGTGGCGAGGGCGCTTGCCACAGGTTCTGTGTCAGTTCATTCGATAGCGAGCAAGGTCGTTCGCACATCCGTTATCGATCCAGCCTGATAGCGCGACCGGAAGAAGTAACCGTAATCCTGAAGGTAATACATCGTCACGCTCACTTTGAGCTCACCCCCTTCAATCGTGCACGCCAGTTCTTTTGCGCCGCCTTGCAATGAAGTGTTGACCTGTACGGCGTCAATTTGGCGCTCGACCACACACTCGAGTTTTTCGCTGTTGAGCGAGGTGCCCTTGAGCGTGCTGCGACGCTGTTGGGTGATGTGATAGCCCAACGATGAGCCAACCGCCATCGTTCTCCAGTCGCCGGTGAATGTGAGGTTTTCGGTATCGATTGCGTACGACACGGGCAGTTTTCGGTCGGTGTATTGGCTGTCGAGGCGTAGCGTCAACAGCCCGCGGAAATTGACCGAGTAGGTGTCTATCACCTTGCCAGGCCACTGCAATTTCAACTGGCCACTTTGTGGATCGATTTCGTAGCGTTGCTCGCTTTGCGACGGCGCGCCACCCAAGTACCCGACGTTTTTCGAGTGAATCTCGATCTTTTTGATCGCCTTGGCCGGCGGTGCCAGGTTCAGGTCGGCAATCGACTTGAGTACGTTTGCCGCAACGGGTCTGGATTGATAGACCTGCGCCACTTTACGGCGGGGAGAGTAGGGCGCCAGGGTCGACAGTTGGGAGGCCGGGGCGCAGGCCGCTTTCAACAAAGGCCGGACATCCGCACCTTGCTCGAAGGTTGTTTGCGGGGCGTCGGCAAGCAGCGTTCCTCGGGTGATCTGGTCTTTTTCGTCCAGTTTGAACTCGCTCAATACGCGGTAGGTCTGGCCCTTGCAATCGACTTGATAACGGCCGCGAGTTTGTCCGAATAACACTTTATAGCTCGCGTCGGTGAGCAATGCCGGCTCATCAATCGCGCCCCAGAACAACACGGAACTGCCTTGTGTCTTGAGGCTATTGCGGTCGATCAGCAGCCGGCGTTCCGTGTCGCCGCCCAAGGCCACACGCCAATCCGCAGGGGGCGTTTCCGCGCAGGCTTCGACGAAGCTCGGGTTCTGCGCCAGGCGTGCCAGCAGTGGCGCAGACAATGGAGTGTTCTTGGGCGACTTGTAGGACCCGGTGCTGGAACCGGAGACGATACGTGTGTCGAGGAACAGGGCGGTGGCACCGGTGGCGTCGCAGTTGGCTTGCATCTGCAAGGTTGATTGCGTGTTTTTCATGTTTCGCTCGGGAATGCTCACCAGATAGCTGAGCAGGTCTGCATCACGCATGACCGAGTGAGTCAGCAGTGGCTCGTCGAGCATTTCCTCCGTTGTCATGGGCGGTATCTTGGGCGCGGGGGCAGGTACTGGCTTGCTGGCGCAACCTGAAATCAACGTCAGCAAACCGATAACAACAAAGCGGGTCATAGGCAATCCATGGCGATAAGTGCCACATACATGTGAACTGAAAAGGTCGGCAGCCCCCAGTAATTCTTTAACCCGGCGCTACCGCCGTTCAGGGGCGCACCGGGCCGCTCGCGGTAACGGTGGCGCGTCGTTCCATGTTCAATGCCAGCACACTGATCAAAATCACGAGGGCGCCGACGCCGACCATCAGTGTTGGCTGTTCACCCAAGGCGTAAGCGGCGATGGCCATCGCGGTCGGCGGGATCAGATACAGCGTCATGGTTGCGCGGCTCAAGTCCACATGGGTCAGCACAAACGCCCACGCCAGATAGGCGAGCGCACTGGGAAATATGCCCAACGCCAGCACCGCCCACTGCACATGAACCGGTGCGCTGACGACCTCGCTGGCCAATCCCGGCAGGTAAATCAATAACAGCGCCGTGCCCGACCAGACCGTGTAACACACCAGCGTCAGGCCGTCATAGCGCGTGGAATGATGCTTCTGCAAGGCGAAGTAAAAACTCCAGGACACTGCTGCCAGCAAGATCAACAAACCGTAAACATCGAGGCCGCCCAGTCCGTGATCACCGGCCACCACAATCACCACGCCCATCATTCCCGACACGATGCAGCCCCAGCGCCAGAGGCTGACCCGATCCTTGAACACAAAACGCGCCAGCAGCGTGCTGAACAACGGTGTCGATTGTGCCAACACGCTGGAAGCCCCGGCAGTGACATGCTGCTGGCCTATGTTCAGTACGACGTGATGCAGGCTCACCGCGAAAAAACCGAGAGCAACCAGCCACGGCAGGTCGCGAGGCCTGGGCAGGCGGATGCCTTTGAACGCGGCGACGACCGCCATGAACACCGAGGCCATCAGAAACCTCAGCAGTGCCAGGTGTCCGGGGTCATAGGCCTGCAATCCGATATGAATGCCGGTCGGTGAATAGCCCCAGCACGCGACGACAAAAGCCATCGCGAGGATGATTTTCCAGGGCGAGCGGGGAGCGTGCGTGCGTGAATTCATGGTCGTGCACCATCAGGTAGGTGCATTGAGTATCAGAACTCGGATTGCTCTCCACAACTGACTTATACTGCGTAGACCGTTCACTTTTGGTGATGATTATGGAGCTGGCGCAGATTCGCATGTTCAAGACCGTGGCCGATGTCGGCAGCATCGCCCGGGCCGCCGAGTTGCTGCATTGCGTGCCGTCCAATATCACGGCGCGGATCAAGGCGCTGGAGACGGAATTGGGGGTGGCGCTGTTTCTGCGCGAGGGTCGAGGGCTGCGCATCAGCGCGGCGGGGCAAACGTTTTTGTCCTACGCCTCAAAAATTCTGGCGCTGACCGTTGAGGCCAAGCGCGCATTGGACCCGTCAGCCGACCCCTCCGGGCCGCTGCGCATCGGCGCCATCGAGTCCTCGGCCACCGGTCGCTTACCGCGGCTGCTGGCGAAATTCCACAAGCGCTATCCCGCAGTTGCGCTGGAATTGACCACGGGCAGCTGGGGCCAATTGCTCGACGACACACTCAACCACCGGCTCGACGGCGCCATCGTCGCCGTGGATGTCGAGCGCGCTCAACTCAAGCGCACACCGATGTACCGCGAAGAGCTTTTGTTGATTGCCTCAACGTCGCTGGGAGCGGTGCACAGCATTGCGGATTTGCAGGACAAGACCGTCTTCATGTGGCCCCAGGGTTGTCCGTATCGGGCGGCGCTGGAACATTGGTTGTTGCGTCAGGGGCTGGCGCTGCCGATTGTCAGTCTGGCGAGTTATGGCGCGATTGTCGGGTGTGTCAGCGCGGGTGCCGGTGTCGCGTTAGTGCCCAAAGGGGTGTTTGATCAGTACGCCAAGGGGGCGGGGTGCGCGGGGTATGAATTTCCTGAGCTGACGGCTATCGACAATTTGTTTTACTGGCATGAAAACGCCGGGGTTCACCCGGCGCGCGAAGCGTTTGTGGCGATGCTGCGCGAGGAGTTCGCGTGACTGGCAAACTCGCTCCCACAGGGTTCCGTTCGTGTTTGGAGCTCAGGTCACGCGGACGTCGCGCATCAGCAATCCGAAGTTCAGATCCACCGCGTCCGGAATCGGCAAGTACACCGTGTGCCCATCCCCCGGCGCGACTTCAATCGGTTCGCCTTTGGCGTTCTGAAGCTGATGTAAATCGAAATGGAAGTTGCCCTTGGGGGTCATCAGTTCCATGTGATCGCCCAGGCCAAAGCGGTTTTTCACCTTGACCTCAGCCAGCCGATCGCGGCGCTCTCCGGTCAGTTCACCGACAAACTGCTGTCGTTCCGACACCGAGCTGCCGTTCTGGTAGTTCTGGTATTCGTCATGCACATGCCGTCGCAAAAATCCTTCGGTGTAGCCACGCTGCGCCAACGACTCCAGGTCGGTCATCAGGCTGCGGTCGAATGCTTGCCCGGCCACGGCGTCGTCGATGGCCCGGCGATACACCTGCGTAGTGCGCGCGCAATAAAAATGGGACTTGGTCCGGCCTTCGATTTTCAGCGAGTGCACGCCCATGTGCGTCAGACGCTCGACGTGCTGAACGGCGCGCAGGTCCTTGGCGTTCATGATGTAGGTGCCGTGTTCGTCCTCGAAGGCCGGCATCAGTTCGTCTGGCCGATTGGCTTCCTGCAACAGGAACACCTGGTCGGTGGGGGCGCCGAGGCCCAGGGTCGGTTCGGGTTGATATTGCTGGACGATTTCGCCGAGCTGATTTTCCGTGGCCTCCTGCGCCGAGTATTTCCAGCGGCAGGCGTTGGTGCAACTGCCTTGATTGGCATCGCGCTTGTTCATGTAGCCCGACAACAGGCAGCGCCCGGAATAGGCCATGCACAACGCGCCATGGACAAACACCTCCAGCTCCATGGCCGGCACCTGTTCGCGGATTTCGCCGATTTCTTCCAGCGAGAGTTCCCGCGACAGGATGATCCGGCTCAACCCCTGTTGCTGCCAGAACTCGACACTGGCCCAGTTCACGGTGTTGGCCTGCACCGACAGATGAATCGGCATCTGCGCAAAGTGTCGCCGCACCAGCATGATCAGGCCCGGATCCGACATGATCAGCGCGTCCGGCGCCATGGCGATTACGGGTGCCAGGTCCTTGAGGAAGGTCTTGAGCTTGGCGTTATGCGGCGCAATGTTCACCACCACGTAAAAACGCTTGCCCTGGGCCTGGGCCTCCTTGATGCCGAGGGCGAGGTTGGCGTGATCGAATTCGTTATTGCGTACCCGCAAGCTGTAGCGCGGCTGGCCGGCGTACACCGCATCGGCGCCGTAGGCGAAGGCATAACGCATGTTTTTCAAGGTGCCGGCAGGGGCGAGCAGTTCGGGGGCGAGGGGAGTCATGGCAGTGTCGGTCGCAAAAGCCAAGGAGCGTAATCGGCTTGCCCGAGGGGTTTATTGATCTGGATCTATGCTTGATGAACAAACGGATGGCACTCGCGCGAACCGTGGCGGACTAAGTATCAGAAAGGCTCGTCAGTACAAGAGCCTGCGTCCCCCTGCGCACTGACACGGACCGGACATGAGCGAAGAAACCGTACACAACCGATCACTGGTGATCTTGCTATGGCTGGTGACCGCCGCCTTCATCTGGATTCTGCTGCCGTTTTACGGTGCGGTGTTTTGGGCGGTGATCCTCGGCATCCTCTTTGCGCCGATGCAGCGCCGACTGCAATTGAAACTGGGGTGGGAGCGCAACCTGACGTCACTGTTCACGCTCAGTATCTGTCTGGTGATTGCGATCCTGCCGGTGATCATCCTTGGCTTCCTGCTGGTTCAAGAGGGGACCACGCTGTACAAAAGCATCGAAAGTGGTGAACTGGATATCGCCGGGTTCGTCTCGCATTTCAAGCACAGCCTGCCGCCGTACTTCCAGCACCTGCTTGACCGGTTCGGGGTGGGCGAATTGAGCGGGCTGCGGGAGAAAATCATCAAGAGCGCGGTGACGGGCAATGAGTTTTTCGCCACTCAGGCGTTCAGCTTCGGCCAGGGCACGTTTGATTTTGTGGTGAGTTTTTTCATCATGCTGTATTTGCTCTATTTCTTTTTGCGCGACGGCGCCGAACTGGCACGCAAGGTTCGCGCGGCGGTGCCGCTGGAGGAGCACCAGAAGCGTCGCTTGCAACTCAAGTTCAATCGCGTGGTGCGGGCGACGGTCAAGGGCAACCTGCTGGTGGCGATCACGCAGGGCGCTTTGGGTGGGGCAATATTCTGGTTTCTGGACATCCCGAGCGCGTTGCTCTGGGCGGTGCTGATGGCGTTTTTGTCGCTGTTGCCAGCGGTGGGGGCAGGGATCGTCTGGGCGCCGGTGGCGGCGTTATTCCTGCTCAGCGGGGCGATCTGGCAGGGTGTGGCGTTGGGGCTGTACGGGGTTTTTGTGATTGGCCTGGTGGATAACGTCTTGCGACCGATCCTGGTGGGCAAGGACACCAAGATGCCGGACTACCTCATCCTCATCTCGACACTGGGCGGTCTGGCGATCTTTGGCCTCAACGGTTTCGTTATCGGGCCGCTGATCGCGGCCCTGTTCATGTCGAGTTGGGACATTTTCATCGAAACCAAACCGCGGGTGCAGTTGCCTTAGGCGCTGAGCAGGCCTTGGCCGATGCGCTGCGACAAGGCCTGGGCGGCGGGTAGCGAGGTGAGCGGACCGCTGATCGCTTCGCCGTCCTGCACCAGATACCAACAGGCAAGCAAACCCAGTTCTCTAAGCGATGAGGGAACGGCGCTGCCGATAACGGACATGATCTGAACCTGGGACATAAGTACCTCCATCAATCTATGGAGCTACCTTAAGGACCTCGCGCAGGAACGGACAATCAACACGTTCGATAGTGGTCATTGACGCCGATGAGTGTTCGCCTCAGTCGACGACCAGATCCAGCATGTGAACCACTTCGTGTTCGTTGAGCAGGCCCTTGCGTACCAGGTTTTCCGCCAGCAGCGAAAGAAACTTGGCGCTGCGATGGCCTTCCAGGTGCTTGAGTTCGGTCAAAGCGTTGTACACCTTGCTGGAAGTGCACAAACCGACAATGCGGTGCGGGTTTTGCGTAGGCATGAGGTCGTCCTTGTTGTTATCAACCTGTTGTTTGCGGACAGATCCAAGCTTGCGGACCTGATATGACAAAAATATGACCGTTTGGCGCAAGGCGAGGGCGGGTCATGTCAATCTTGCCCATTTGAACCACCCACTCTGTCCCCACAGCGACCTTGACGCGATTTATCCAGACGTTCGCCGACGAACGGTCACAAAAAAGCCCCGCTGTTGAGGCGGGGCCGGGGAATGCTGTTACCAGTGGCCATAGCCACGGGGAGGGCCATAGTAACCGCGCGGCGGGCCGTAATAACCACGTGGGGGACCGTAGTAAACCGGTGCCGGGGCGTAGTAGACCGGCTGTTGCACGTAGACCGGTGCAGGCTGGTAATAAACCGGTGGCGGTTGTTGCATGTAAACCGGCGTCGGCTGAGCGTAAACCGGTTGTTGAACATAGACCGGCCGGTTGGCGTTGATCACGGCCGAACCGACAATGGCCGAGCCGACGAGCGCACCAAAAATCGCCGGACCTTGCCAGCAGTTACCACAACCACCGCCATGGGCTTGTGCCTGCCCTGCGACAGCGAGTGCGCCGATCAGCAAGGCCACTGTGGTGATTTTACGGTTCATGATAAATCCTCGTCTTTTCGACCCGGCGCTTGCGTCTGCAATAGACCCAAGGATTGTCGCGGGGATACCTCTAAGACAGCTTTTTTTTGAAAAACAGCACGGCCGATAGGTAAATTTTGTGTAAGGTCTGTACCGATTTCCTGACGGACCCGCGCTACCTCGCGCAGGCCTTTGATTATGATCGATCAGACCCGATGGATTGGCTAATCCCGTCCATCTGAAAGTGCTATTGAAGGAGAAAGTTTCATGCAGATGAACCCCAACCGAGACACTCAGCTGTGCATGTCGCTCTCCGGGCGTCCCGGCAACTTCGGCCTGCGGTTTCACAATCACCTGTATGAACAACTGGGCCTGAATTTCTATTACAAGGCCTTCAGCAGCCAGGATTTGCCCGGCGCTGTCGGCGGTATTCGCGCCTTGGGCATTCGTGGCTGCGGGGTGTCGATGCCGTTCAAGGAAGCGTGTATCGAGCTGGTTGATGAACTGGACGCCTCGGCGGCGGCCATTCAATCAATCAACACCATCGTTAATACCGATGGCCATTTAAAGGCGTACAACACCGATTACATTGCCATCGAACAACTGCTCAAGACCCACGAAGTGCCCAAAGAGTCGACCTTTGCCCTGCGCGGCAGCGGCGGCATGGCCAAGGCCGTGGCCAGCGCGTTGCGTGATGGCGGCTACAAAAACGGTTTGATCGTCGCCCGAAATGAACGCGCCGGACGCGCCCTGGCTGAGTCGCTGGGCTACCAATGGCAAGCGGAACTGGGCGCACAGCGCCCGCAAATGCTGATCAACGTCACACCGATTGGCATGACGGGCGGTCCGGAAGCTGATCAACTGGCGTTTGATGCGCACGCGATTGCCAGCGCGCAGACTGTCTTCGATGTGGTGGCGATTCCCTCGGAAACACCGCTGATCGTGAGCGGTCGTGCGCAAGGCAAGCGGGTCATCACGGGGCTGGAAGTGATCGCGATCCAGGCACTGGAGCAGTTTGTGTTGTACACCGGTGTAAGGCCCACGGATGAGCAGTTTCACAAAGCCGTGGAATTTGCCCGCAGCTAGGAGGTGCCTATGCACCCGCGCATTCTCAATCTGAACCAGGTCGATCTTGAACCGTTGCCCGAAGCCCTGGCTCCTACCGGCGACACGGCCGGTCGCTACCAGCAGCGTTTCGCTCGCGTTGGCCAGCAATTGGGCGCGCAAAAGCTTGGGTATCGGCTGTATGCGCTGGAACCGGGCATGCGTGGCAGCCCGTTTCATAGCCATCGGGTCAACGAGGAGATGTTTTACGTCGTGGCCGGGGCAGGGGAGGTACGCCTCGGGACCGAGCGTTTTCCCATCCGTGCGGGCGACGTGATTGCTTGTCCGTCAGGTGGTCCGGAAGCGGCGCATCAGATCATCAATACCAGCAACGCTGAACTGCGCTATCTGGCGGTGAGCACTCAGCAATCACCGGAAATTTGCGAGTACCCGGATTCCGGTAAATATGCGGTGATGGATGATTTCAAGGTGGATGCCGAGGGCAAGGCTTCGGGCTTCGTTGCCATCGCCCGGCCGGGCGACGGCGTGGATTATTGGGACGGTGAGTAACCTGTAGCAGCGTGTAGCAGCGTGTAGCAGCTGTCGAGCAGCGCGAGGCTGCGTCCGACTGCGAAGCAGGCGCTGAACCAGAACTTGCGGTGTTTCAGACAGACAGCGTTAGCCTGACTCACGACGGCTTCGCCGCCGGACGCAGCCTCGCGCTGCTCGACAGCTGCTACAAGCCGGACGCAGCCTCGCGCTGCTCGACAGCTGCTACAAGCCGGACGCAGCCTCGCGCTGCTCGACAGCTGCTACAAGCCGGACGCAGCCTCGCGCTGCTCGACGGCTGCTACAAGCCGGACGAGCTGCTACGGGTTATTCGAGGCGGGCCAGGCGTTCTTCCAGCGCGGCAATTCGCGCTTCAAGCTCTTCGATTCGCTCAACCGACACCCCGCTGGCATTGCCTCGCTCCACCGGATTGTGCCGTGCCGCCAGAATCACCTCGATGTCTGCCGGATCACCCAACGCATGCATATACCGGTCCTCCCGCTGGCCGGCCTGCTTTGGAATTAACAGTGCCAAGCCCCGGGCAATCAAACGTTCCAGCTGATGCACCACCTGTTCGGCGTCTTCAAACTCATGCATGCGCCCGCTGCGGGTCAGTAATTCATTGGTCGTCTGCGGGCCGCGCAAGAACAACAGGCCTGTCAAAATCACTTGTGCCGGCACCAGTTCCAGGGCTTTGTCGACCTTGTGCTCCCAGCGATCCGCGCGGCTGCCCATCACCAGTTTGGCGAAGCCGCGTCCTTCCAGCGCCCGCAGGCTCTGGCCGACCTGACCCTGGGTCAGGTTCATCACCGGTTCGCGGCTGGTTTTCTGGTTGCAGGCGATCACCAGGGCATTGAGGGTCAGCGGATACGTTTCGGGGCTGGTGGCCTGTTTCTCGATCAGCGAGCCCAAAATGCGGATTTCCGTGCTGCTAAGTCGCGGCTCGTCAGAGGTTGTTTCTTGCTCAGTGCTCATGGTTGCGAATCCTTGCCCGGTTCATGTTTTTCACGTGCCTGGATGCACTTTAGATTGGCGAGCGCCAATGGCAACTGAATTCGTCGTGCGCCCCGCAGTAACCATGACGAAACCTAGATGAAATATTAACGACTTTTTTACAAAAGCGCGGGCACCTTAGGCGGGCTCGCGCGACGTCGTGCGCGCCGTACAAGGCGTCGTGGCCTCTGGCCGCATCGCCCCGAACTTCTGCCCCATGCATCGAGTCACTCGGTGTACGACACCTTCATTCGCCTCTGCTTACAAAAAACCAATAAAGGCGAGAGAGACTCCATGAACCAAGACATTTTTGTATCTGTACTGATTCCAGCCAAAAACGAAGCAAACAACCTCAGGCCACTGCTTGAGGAAATCCGCGTGGCGTTGGCCGATGAGGCTTACGAAATCATCGTCGTTGACGATGGCAGCACCGACGCCACCTTGCACGAACTGCGGCAAATGCGGCACAACGGGCTGGACGCATTGCGTATCCTGCACCATGAACGTTCGCTGGGGCAGAGCACTTCGCTTTACCACGCGGCGTTCGAAGCGCGCGGACAATGGCTGGCCACACTCGATGGCGACGGGCAAAACGACCCGGCGGACATCCCCGGTATGCTGGCGCTGGTGCGCGGAGAGCCGGGACGCGTCGATGTGCAATTGGTGGCTGGGCACCGGGTCAATCGCCGCGATACCGCGAGCAAGCGCTGGGCTTCGCGTCTCGCCAACGGCCTGCGCAGCCGACTGCTCAAGGATTCCACCCCGGACACGGGATGCGGCTTGAAGTTGATCGAGCGTGCTGCGTTTTTGCGCCTGCCGTACTTCGACCACATGCATCGCTATATCCCGGCGCTGATCCAGCGCCATAACGGCCGAATGATCGTTCATCCGGTCAACCACCGCCCGCGCACCGCCGGGGTATCCAAGTACGGCAATCTCGACCGCGCCCTGGTGGGCATTCTCGACCTGATCGGCGTCTGGTGGCTGATCAAACGCACGCGCCTGAACACCCATGCGCAGGAGATTGAAGGATGAATCTTTCCCGCGAAGCCATGTGGCTGGCAGTCGGTTTTATTGGCCAGATCGCCTTTACCGGCCGCTTTATCCTGCAGTGGCTGTACAGCGAGTACAAAAAACGCAGCGTGATCCCGGTGAGCTTCTGGTACCTGAGCATCGTCGGCAGCACCCTGCTGCTCGCGTACGCCATTTACCGGGAGGACCCGGTGTTCATTGTCGGCCAGGCCTTCGGCTCCCTCGTTTATTTTCGCAACTTGCAGTTGATCGCCAAAAGTAAAGACCTGAAGGAGTAGGTTATGCGCGGATCGTTATCGACCCGGAATATCACGTTACTTGCGACGATCGCCATTGCGCTGCTGTTTTTCTGGGGATTGGGTAGCGTGCCGTTCCTCAGTGTCAACGAGGCTCGTCGCGCTGTCACCGTGCGGGAAATGCGCGAAGCCGGGAGCTGGTTGCTGCCGTACATGAACGGCGATTTGTACCTGTCCAAACCGCCGTTTTTCTATTGGGCGGGCCTGGTGTCGACGGCCGTGCTGGGCAGTTTGTCCGAGTGGAGTGTGCGCCTGCCGTCGGCGCTGGCCGCGATGTTGTGCTGCCTCGGCACGTATTGGTACGGCGTCAGGCAGGCCGGGCGCCAGGTCGGTTTGTTCGCCGTGGTGTTTCTGGCCGCCAACGGTGCTTTCAGTCTGTTCGCCCGCCGCTCTGAAATCGAAATGCTGCTGACCCTGCTGTGCTTTGGCGCATTGCTGGCAGCGTGGCAGTTCATCTTCCTGCAGGGCCGGGATGTCTGGCGCCGCCTCAGCTACGTCCTGCTTGGCTGTGCACTGCTGACGAAAGGCCCGGTGTGCCTGTTGTGGGTGACGGCGCCGATTCTGACGTACGCCTTGATCTACCGCGATGCGCGGGCCAAGGCTTACCTGTGTGACGGTTGGGGCTGGTTGATTGCCGTGGTGCTGGGCAGTTCCTGGTACGTGGCGGTGTCGGTAAGTCAGGGCTGGGGCATCTGGGCGTCGATCATCAGCGAAGACATCGTGAAGAAGATTGACGGGCAGGGCGCCGAGGCCTGGTACGCGTATCTACTGTACCTGGCCGGTGATTTCTTTCCATTCTGGCTGATTGTGTTTGTGCAGCCGCGCAAGTTCTGGGCAATGATCCGATCGCGCCGTGAAGCGGCCATGCTGCTGTGTTGCACGCTGCTGCCGCTGCTGGTTTTCTCGATGTTCACCGAAAAGCACGGCAAGTACCTGTTGCCGGTTTACCCGTCCATGGCGTTGCTGCTGGCCATGCACTGGGCGGCAGTGCTCGATGATCTGAAGGGGCGCTGGCGCACGGTCCTGGCGGTTGTGCCCTACGTGATGCTGGCCGGGTTCGTTGTGTTCTACATGTTCGTTGAAGCGCGGGTACTGGCTCACCGGGTCGCTGGCCTGGAACAGGTCGCGACATTGGCCGCAGGGCAACCGGGCCAAAAAGCCTACACCCTCGGCGAGCCGGATATCCGTCTGGTCTATTACCTGGGCCGGCCGGTTGCAGCGTTGACGGTGGAGCAGTTGCAGGGAGAGTCCCGGCCCGCGGGGTTGTTGTTCATGCAGGAGCCGCTCCAGCCAGAGCTACAGAACCTGGTGTCGTGCGCCGTTGGCGCGGTCAAACCTTATCTGAAACCGGAACGGGGCGCGGTCCTTGTGCGTTTGGGTGGCGAGTGCCGTTGATCGCCGCTTAAAAAGAGCGGTCGGAGGAGGGCTGCGCATGGCTATAATCGGCCGACGTTTCCCTCCTGTCACCACACGAGACCTGCCATGACCATCGCCCTGTACGACGCTTCTGTTCCTGTTTTCAAGCAAATGCTCAATGCCCTGAGCGATGTGCTGAACAAGGCCGAAGCCCACGCCACTGCCAAGAACATTGACCCGAACGCATTCCTGCAGGCACGTCTGTACCCGGACATGTTCCCGCTGGTGCGTCAGGTACAGATCGCCGTTGATTTCGCCAAAGGCGTTTCCTCGCGCCTGGCCGAAATCGAGCTGCCGAAGTACGACGACACCGAAACCACCTTCGCTGAGCTGCAAGCACTGATCGCCAAGGTTCTGGCCTTCATCGGCGAGATCAAGCCGGAGCAGATCAACGGCAAGGAAGGCATCGAGATCGTTACCCGTCCGGGTACCCCTAAAGAGAAGCGCTTCAGTGGCCAGGCTTACCTGCTGACCTACGGCCTGCCGCAGTTCTTCTTCCACGTCACCACCACTTACGCATTGCTGCGTCACAACGGTGTGGAAGTGGGCAAGCGCGATTTCATGGGCGCGTTCTAAACCGTCCAGGTACAAAAAAGCCCCCGGAGCCTTAAGCTGCGGGGGCTTTTTCATGTGTACGCATTTATCAGCTACACCACGGTTCCTGTAGGAGTGAGCCTGCTCGCGATGGTGGAGTATCAGGCGACATCTATGTTGAATGATTGAACGCTATCGCGAGCAGGCTCGCTCCTACAAGGGTTTGTGTCAGGCCAAACGTTCGGCTTTCTGTTCTTCGCCCAGGCACGCCGCGGCGGTAAACAGCACGTCCGTGGAGGAGTTCAGCGCGGTCTCCGCCGAATCCTGCAATACACCAATGATGAAACCGACCGCCACCACCTGCATGGCGATTTCGCTAGGAATGCCGAACAGGCTGCACGCCAGCGGAATCAGCAACAGCGAACCGCCGGCCACGCCCGAAGCGCCACAGGCACAGATCGCTGCGACGACGCTCAGCAGAATGGCCGTCGGAATGTCCACGGCGATGCCCAAGGTGTGCACGGCTGCCAAGGTCAGCACAGTGATGGTGATCGCCGCGCCGGCCATGTTGATGGTCGCGCCCAGCGGGATCGATACCGAGTAGGTGTCTTCGTGCAGGCCCAGGCGATTGCTCAGCTCCAGATTGACCGGAATGTTCGCCGCCGAACTGCGCGTGAAGAACGCGGTAATGCCGCTCTCACGCAGGCAGGTCAGCACCAGCGGATAAGGGTTGCGACGCACCTTCCAGAACACGATCAGCGGGTTCATCACCAGCGCCACGAACAGCATGCAGCCCAGCAGCACGGCCAGCAGGTGTGCGTAGCCGATCAAGGCACCAAAACCGGAGGTGGCCAGGGTCGAGGACACCAGGCCGAAGATCCCCAGCGGGGCGAAGCGAATCACCACGCGCACGATCACGGTCACGCCATTGGACAAGTCACCCAGTACTTCGCGGGTGGTGTCGCCGGCGTGGCGAATGGCGATGCCCATGCCGATCGCCCACGCCAGGATGCCGATGAAGTTGGCGTTCATCAGTGCGCTGATCGGGTTATCAACCACGCTCAGCAGCAGGCTTTGCAGGACTTCGCCAATACCGCCCGGTGCCGTCACTGCGACGTCCTGGGTGGACAGCACCAGACTCGACGGGAACATCATGCTGGCCACGACGGCGACCACCGCGGCAGCGAAAGTCCCCAGCAGGTACAGGAACAGAATCGGCCGGATATGTGTTTCCTGACCGTGTTTATGGTTGGCAATCGAGGCCATGACCAACACGAACACCAAAATCGGCGCGACTGCTTTCAATGCGCTGACGAAGACTTTGCCAATAAACGCCGTGGACTTCGCCACTTCAGGCGCGAACAGGGCCAAGGCAATACCGGCGAGCAGGCCGATAACGATTTGCGTCACCAGGCTGGTGCGTTTCAGGCGTTGCAATAGAGAAGGGGATGAAGCAGTCATAAACAGCATCTCTGATTTTTTATAAGTGCAAGGTTTCGCAGGTTTGCGGCAATAAACGGGGGCAGGCCACAGGCGGGAAACCGGAAAGGGGTGTAGTGCCGATCAGTCAGCCATCACACAAAAATTGCGTTTTGGTTTAACTGATCGGCATTAACCACAGGGTGTACATTTTGCAGGGCGCGGACTTTATCACAGCGCAGGACCGTTCTTTCAGACCTGTGAGCAACTGACGCTATGGCGTTCAACGAGATAGGCAGGTTCGTGCAACCCTGTTTTGAATCACTCTGTTAAGATTCGCCATCCTCACTTTCAAGTTGCCAGTGGGCCTTCGGGCTATCGCTGGTGTCGTCGTTTTCTGGAGCTCTGCATGCTGTTGCCCATTCTTCTGTTGTCCGCCGCCGGTTTTACGGTGCTGACCACGGAATTCGTCATCGTTGGCCTGTTGCCGGCCATTGCCCGGGACCTGGACGTCTCGATCCCGCAAGCGGGTTTGCTGGTGACGTTGTTTGCCTTCACCGTCGCTGCCTTCGGGCCGTTCCTGACTGCATACTTCGCCAGGTTTGAGCGCCGTAAACTGTTCATCAGCGTGCTGATCATGTTCGGTCTGGCCAATACCCTCGCGGCCTTTGCGCCCAATATCTGGGTGATGGCATTTGCCCGGTTGATTCCTGCGCTCGGGTTGCCGGTGTTCTGGGCCCTGGCCAGCGAGACGGCGGTGGACATCGTCGGCCCCGATTACGCCG
Source organism: Pseudomonas sp. C9 (assembly GCF_002000165.1). Classification (NCBI taxonomy): domain Bacteria; kingdom Pseudomonadati; phylum Pseudomonadota; class Gammaproteobacteria; order Pseudomonadales; family Pseudomonadaceae; genus Pseudomonas; species Pseudomonas sp. C9. Next base: position 4,746,474 of record NZ_MPAK01000001.1, read on the forward strand.
GGCGGGCCATCGCCAAGATCGGTTTCGGGATTGTCTGCGCCACGGTGTTCGGCATTCCGGTGGGCACGCTGATTTCCGATGCATTCGGCTGGCGCAGTGCCTTCGGTATTCTCGCTGTCATTGCCTTTGCCAAAGCCTTGCTGCTGTTCATTTACCTGCCCAAAACCGATCTGCATCAGCATCAGGTGAGTTTCCGTTCGCAATTCAAAATCCTGCGCAGCCCGCTGATGCTCGGCCACGTGCTGCTGTCGATTGTGGTCTTCAGCGGGATGTTTACCGCGTACACCTACCTGGCGGACATTCTTGAGCGCCTGGCCGGTTTCAACGGCACGGTGGTCGGCTGGTGCCTGATGGGCTTTGGCGCGGTCGGACTGATCGGTAACTCGCTGGGCGGTCGCGCGGTGGACCGCCATCCGCTTATTGCTTCGATGATGTTCTGTGCCTTCATGATTTCCGGCCTGGTAACGCTGGTGCCAAATATCCATTCGCCCCTCGGTCTGGCGGCGGCGATGGGTATCTGGGGCGTGACTCAGGCGGCGCTGTTCCTGGTCAGCCACGTGCGCCTGATGAAGGCGGCACCCGAGGCCCCGGCGTTCGCCGCGTCGCTGAACATTGCCGGGGCCAACCTCGGCATCGGCCTGGGCGCCATCGTTGGCGGCCGGGTTATCGACAGTGTCGGGTTGCAAGGCCTTGGTTTTGCGGCGGCCGGTTTTATCCTTGCTTCGATTCTGCTGGCCATTGCGCTGATGACCTTCAAGCCTCGTGAGATTTACGCCTGACGGTTGAAAGGTCGGTAAACAACTGGCGTCGGGCGCCTTCGGTAATCGCCACGATGCCGGGGTGCTTGACCTTGCGCTCCACTGAAATGGCGTAGAACGACTCGGTCACGGCGTCGGTCTGGCCAATCAACTCCACGCCACATTGGCGTTTCACTTCATCGGCAATCACGCTCGGGCCGATGAAGATCCCGCTGCCGGACTGACCGAAAGCCTGCATCAGCGCACTGTCGTCGAACTCGCCGACAATGCGCGGCTGGATTTGCTGCTCGGCGAACCAGCGCTGCAAGCGGTTGCGCACCACGGTTTCCGGCCCCGGAATCAACAGTGGCGCGCCGTGCAGGCCGCGGGGGAAATCCTGACCGTGCTGCGCGGCCAGTTCCGCCGTGGCAAAGAAGCTGATCCCGCATTCCCCGAGTTTCTGGCTATAGCCCTTGATGTCCAGATGCGAGGGCATCGGGCTGTCGGAAATCACCATGTCCAGGCGCTGGATTGCCAGGTCGGCGAGCAACCGCTCGAGCTTGTCCTCGCGGCAGGTGATGCGCAGCGGCTCGCTCAGCTCCATGGTCGGCGCGATCAGCCGATAGACGATCGACTTGGGCACGACGTCCGCGACCCCCACACGAAATTGAATCTGCTGCTCGTTGGGCTGTGCGCGCAGCATCAACTCCAGTTCACCGCCCAACTGAAACATCTGCTCGGCGTAGGGCAGGGCCTGACGGCCCGCCTCGGTGAGTTCAAGCTGTCGGCCGACCCGTCGAAACAACTCGATGCCGTAGGTTTGTTCGAGCAGGGAAATCTGCCCGCTGATGGTCTGTGGTGTCAGGTTGAGCTGCTCGCAGGCGCGCACGATGCTGCCGGTCTTGGCTACCACCCAGAAGTAATGCAATTGCCGATAGTTGAGCATCGCGGTCTACAGTTCGTAAAAATCGAAGTATAACCGCTAAAAATACGAATTTTCCTGAAGTGTTTGTCTCCCTAGAATGCGTCGCTATCAACGGGCCATCGTTTTGGTGCCGTTTGTTCTAATGAGGGAAACATCATGAAGCTTAAAACCACGGCTGTGCTGTTCGCGTCTTTACTGCTGTTGGCCGGTTGCGACCAGGCGGAAAAAAGTGCTCAGCAACTGATGGGCAAGGCTGCCGAAAGCGCCAAACAGGCAATTGACGAGACCCACAAAGCCGCCGAACAAGCGCTCAGCGACGCCACTAACGGTGTTATCAGCAAAAAAGAGTCATCGGGTGAAGAGAAAGACAAAGCCCAATCCCAGGAAATCTAACGTCTAATACGAGTCAGGACTGACCCATGGAATACCTTTTAGAACTTGCTGCAAGCCCTACCGCCTGGGTCGCCCTGGCTACTTTGGTGGTGATGGAAATCGTGCTCGGCATCGATAACCTGATCTTCATCTCGATCCTGACCAATAAGCTGCCTGAGCAGCACCGACAGAAAGCCCGCCGTATTGGTATCGGCATGGCGTTGATCCTGCGCCTGGCACTGCTGAGCACCATTGCGTTCATCGTCCAGTTGACGGCGCCTGTGATCGAAGTTCTCGGCCATGCGTTCTCCTGGAAGGACATGATCCTGATTGCCGGCGGCCTGTTCCTGTTGTGGAAGGCGACCACCGAGATCCATCACAGCATGGACCCGGCGCCGGAAGATCCAAAATCGGCGACGTCCACTGTGACCCTGGGCTTTGCGGCTGCGATCGGTCAGATCCTGATGCTGGACATGGTGTTTTCCATCGACAGCATCATTACCGCTGTCGGCATGACCGAGCATTTGCCGATCATGATCATTGCGGTGGTGGTGTCGGTCCTGGTGATGTTGCTGGCGGCTGATCCATTGGCCAAGTTCATCAACGACAACCCGACGGTGGTGATGCTGGCGCTGGGCTTCCTGATCATGATCGGCATGACGCTGATCGCCGAAGGCTTCGGCGCCCACGTACCGAAAGGCTACGTCTATGCGGCCATGGCGTTCTCGGCCACGATTGAATGCTTGAACATGATGTCCCGCCGGGCCAGGCAGAAGCGCGTAGCGACTGAAGCTTAATCGGCAATAAACGAAAAGGCCGCCTGAGTGTTCAGGCGGCCTTTTTTTTGAAGGCTGAAATAGGCCGATCAGTGCACGGTGGCGTGATGCTCAGCTGGTTTTTCGCTTTTGGCCACAGGCGCTGATTGCACCGGGTGGTGATGATGCCGTCGGGTAATGCGCAGGACACCCCACAACATGGCGGCAGCAACGGCCAGCCAGCCGGAAATCAACATCACGATCGTCATAACAAGGCTCATCGTGCCTCCTCTTTGCCCTGCATCGGGCACACACGCTTTGCAACTGTCAGTCTAGTCGGTGCTGTGTGTCAGACAATTGACCAAAGGTCGCCTGTCACTAACGAGTTCGCTCTATCGAATGCGCGCAACTGCCGGTTAAAGCTATACCGGCACCGCGCGTCGTCCTATGATCGACGGCCAAGCCGGGAGTGTGGTGCCTGGCGCCTGAACAGAGAGTGAACATGGAGCGGGTATTTTCTCGAATTCGAACGGCAGCACTGATCGTTGGCTGCGTTGCCGGATTGGCGGGGTGCGCCGGGAGCGTCGCACCTGAGATCAAGCGTCTGCCGGAGCGGGTGGAGCTCAGTGGTACGTTCTACCGCGGGCAAGCCTTTCAAAGTGGACCGCAAGTGCTGGCCAGCCTGTTGGCGCAACAGGGCATAGTCATTACCCCTGGCTTGCTCGAAAAGCCCCTGCATTTGCCGGGCGCCGAAGACAAGTTGCAGCAAAACATGCAGAACCTGGCCCGCGAATACGGGATGGTGGTTTACCCCCTCGACAACACTTTGCCCGCGCTGCTGACTCAGGTCGCCGCCGGCTATCCGGTGATGGTGCGTTTCACCGAAGGTACGGCGCTCTGGGCTGAGCCGCGCTACGCCATTCTCGCTGGATACAACAGTAAGAAGCAGACCGTGTTGCTGCGCGCGGGGATGAATCGTCGGGACTTGATGAGTTTCAGTTCGTTTGAATCGTCATTCAAGGACGCTGGCGGCTGGGCCGTGCTGATCCTGAAGCCGGATCAGATTCCGGCCAACGTCGATCAGCAGCGTTGGCTCAAGGCGGCCAATGAGCTGGGGCAGGCCGGTCAGGAGCAAGCAGCAGCGCGGGCAAAAAAGGCCCTGACGGCGCAGTAGGTCTCCGTTCGTCATTCTGCAGGGCACTGCCGTGCACAGCGGCTCTCTAAAGGACAGGGCCCGGATTTGTCCGGGCCGTACCAAGGAGGCGCCCATGGCACATTCCACTACCCCTGTCGGCCCGCATTCGTCTGAGCATTCTTCGGGCGATGAGCTGGGTTTCGATCCCGATTCGCCAGACCTCGCCGATCCCCAGGTCGATCCCATCGGTCCGGCCAAGGCACCCAGGGACGTGAAGCCAGGTGACAATCCCAAGGCGCCAGCGAAGCCTTACGACCCCTTGGCTGATCTGAAACCCTGAGCCCTGATGAGGTGCCTATGTCTACCGATTCGAGTTTCGACGACAAGCGTCCGGACAGCGTTCCTACAAACCCCGAAGGGACCGCGACGGACCCTGTGATGGATCCGAACAGCCCGCTGCGCGATCCTTTGGCACGGCCGGTGTCGCCAAAAGCGCACCCTGAGGGCTGGAGAGACCCGAGCAAGGGGGACGGTATTCCTGACGACGATCAGATGCCGCTGCCCAACGATTAACCCTCAGGCGAAAAAAAGCCCCGATTATTCGGGGCTTTGTCTTTCGGAGCGCTGGTTTACTTTGAGGCTTCAATCACACCGCTCTGACGTTGCTTGAGGTTCTTGTCAGACTTGTACTGCAAGGCCACCGACGGCACGTCTGCGCCTTTGCCGGTTTCGACCCAATTGCGAATACGGGTGGCGTCGGCAAAGTGAGTGTACTTGCCATAGGCATCCAGGATGACCAGGGCGACCTGGCGGTTACCCATGCTGGTGACCAGCACCAGGCAGTGTCCCGCCTGGTTGGTGAAGCCGGTTTTCGTCAGCTGGATATCCCAATCGTCTTTGCGCACCAAGTGGTCGGTATTGCGGAACTGCAGGCTGTAGTTGGGCTTGCGGAACGACACGATTTTTTCTTTGGTGGTACTCAGTTCGGTCAATAGCGGTTGCTTGTGCGCTGCGACCAGCAGTTTGCTCAAGTCGCGAGCGGTGGACACGTTGTGCGGGGAGAGACCGGTCGGTTCGACGAAGTGGGTGTTAGTCATGCCCAGTGCCTTGGCCTTGGCGTTCATGGCGGCAATGAATGCCGCATAGCCACCCGGGTAGTGGTGGGCCAGGCTTGCCGCCGCGCGGTTTTCCGAAGACATCAGCGCAATCAGCAGCATTTCCCGGCGTGGCATCTCACTGTTGAGCTTGACTCGGGAAAACACCCCTTTCATCTCTGGCGTGTCACTGATGTTGATGTTGATGATTTCGTCCATGTTCTGGCGCGCTTCAACCACGACCAGGCCGGTCATCAACTTGCTCACGGAAGCGATAGGGACCACTACGTCGGGGTTGCTGGCGTAGATGATTTTGTTGGTCTGCATATCCATGACTAATGAACTGCCCGACGCGAGTTTGAGATGTGTTGCATCTCGAGGCGCGGCGGTCGTATCGCCAGCGTTGGTGATTGGCGTGATGAAAGTTCCTGTAACTGCAAAAAATAGGCTCAGGATCGAAAGACGGATTTTCACGCTGGCAGACTCATTATGTGTTGATAAGCCGTTTTGTAACGGGCTATTTCGTAAAAAGCGCGACATTCTGGAGTATGGCTGAATAACTGTCGATGGTTGTTCCAGTAAGAGATGAAAGTGTTTGGAAACATGAAAAATATGTCATTTTCCGGCGGGTGGTCGGGCTTTTTCTGCAGGCAAAAAAAACCCCGCCAGTAGCGGGGTTCTTGATTGGCCATTTACGTCTGCTTTGTCACTTAGCTGTGCAGGGTTTCGGCCGCGTACAGCGTGTTTTCCAGCAGGCAGGCACGGGTCATCGGGCCAACACCGCCCGGTACGGGTGTAATCCAGCCAGCACGGGGCAGGGCGGTTTCGTAGATTACGTCGCCGACCAGTTTGCCGTCTTCCTGGCGATTGATGCCGACATCGATCACGATCGCGCCTTCCTTGATCCATTCACCCTTGACCAGGCCTGGCTTGCCAGCGGCAACCACCACCAGGTCAGCGCGGCCGACATGGCCAGCCAGATCCTTGGTGAAGCGGTGGGTAACGGTCACGGTGCAACCGGCCAGCAGCAACTCCATCGCCATCGGGCGGCCAACAATGTTGGACGCGCCGACAATCACGGCATCCATCCCGTAGAGATCGGCACCGGTGCTTTCCAGCAAGGTCATGATGCCTTTAGGGGTGCAGGGGCGCAGCAGCGGAATACGTTGGGCCAGGCGACCGACGTTATAAGGGTGGAAGCCGTCGACGTCTTTGTCCGGACGAATGCGCTCCAGCAATTTGGAGGCGTCCAGGTGTTCCGGTAAAGGAAGCTGAAGCAGAACGCCGTCGATTGCCGGGTCGTCGTTCAGACGATCGATCAGATCGGTCAGTGCTTCTTGAGTGGTTTCGGAAGGCAGGTCATAGGCTTGGGAGATAAAGCCGACCTCTTCACAGTCTTTACGCTTGTGCGAGACATAAACCTGAGAGGCGGGATCGCTGCCGACCAGGATCACCGCGAGCCCCGGCGTGCGCAGACCTTGCTGGCGACGTTCGGTAACGCGTTTGGCGATCTGCTGGCGCAGGCTGGCGGCGATCGATTTGCCGTCGATTAGTTGTGCAGTCATTGCGCGTGATTAACCATCGAGAGGGGAAAAAAAGAGAACGCATTCTCGCATGTCATGAGGTGAGGGCAAAGGCGCTTGGTCTGCAAATTCCCCTAACTCCTTTAATTAAATGAATTTTTTTTAAAAAGGATTTGACGACCTCCGGGGGGCTCTATACTATTCGTCGCACTTGTCGGGCACAGCCTAGCACTGGTTGGGAAGGTCGAACGGAATTACGATTCCGCAAGACTGGAAAGCACTTAGTTTGTAGTCCTCCAAGGTTACAGCTAACAAGGCGCCCGTAGCTCAGCTGGATAGAGCATCCGCCTTCTAAGCGGATGGTCGCAGGTTCGAGTCCTGCCGGGTGCGCCATTAGGCAGCTTTGGCACAAGTAGCGCAATATGGTGGGCGTAGCTCAGTTGGTAGAGCACGGGATTGTGACTCCCGTTGTCGTGGGTTCGATCCCCATCGTCCACCCCATATTTCGAAAGGCGCCAGATTAACAGTCTGGCGCCTTTGCTTTAAAGGCTTCAATGCGGATGTGGTGGAATTGGTAGACACACTGGATTTAGGTTCCAGCGCCGCGAGGCGTAAGAGTTCGAGTCTCTTCATCCGCACCAAATAAAGCTTCATTCATGCCGATTGGCGTGGTTGGGGTTTACAAAGAGGTTGTTTGGCTTCTTTGACAGGCAATATGGTGGGCGTAGCTCAGTTGGTAGAGCACGGGATTGTGACTCCCGTTGTCGTGGGTTCGATCCCCATCGTCCACCCCATATTTCGAAAGGCGCCAGATTTAACAGTCTGGCGCCTTTTTTGTTTCAGTGGTTCGAGTATTTGGCGGCTGCAGGTTCTGGGTCGCAGGGGTGGGGCGTTTCGTCGTATTTTTGTTTCTCGATGATGCCGCGCTGCCCGCCGACCTTGCTTGCAAGATCGGCTGTCAGGGAGATGATTGGCAGCCTCTTCTATATATAGAAGGGTTGGCGCAGAGCCCTGGCGTAATTGGCTGTATTTGCCATCGGGGCGAGGTGCATTCGTGCATTCGCACCTATAAATTGCCTGCTGCGTTTTTACCCGTTTTCAGTAGGGTGACTTCTTGAGTTTGACCCACTAGAATGCATGCCCTTGATTCTGGGGTCGGAAACGGCCGGCTAACGTCTGTGCAACGAGGAATATCCATGCAAGTTTCTGTTGAAAATACTACTGCTCTTGAGCGCCGCATGAGCGTCACCGTGCCGGCTGAGCGCATTGAGAGCCAGGTCAACAAGCGTCTGCAGCAGACTGCCCAAAAGGCCAAGATTGCTGGCTTCCGTCCAGGCAAAGTGCCAATGAGCGAAATCAAGCGCCGTTTCGGTGCTGACGCTCGCCAGGAAGCTGTAGGCGATGTGATCCAGTCTTCCTTCTACGAAGCTGTGGTTGAGCAGAAGCTGAACCCGGCTGGTCAACCTTCGATCGAGCCTAAGTCCCTGGAAGCGGGCAAGGACCTGGAATACGTTGCTGTATTCGAAGTGTTCCCTGAGTTCACTGTTGCCGGTTTCGAAGGTATCACCGTAGAGCGCCTGAGCGCTGACGTGGCTGATGCCGATCTGGACAAAATGCTGGAAATCCTGCGCAAGCAGAACACCCGTTTCGAAGTGGCCGATCGCGCTGCCCAGAACGAAGACCAACTGAACATCGATTTCGTCGGCAAAGTTGACGGTGAAGCGTTCGCTGGCGGTTCCGCCAAGGGCACTCAGCTGGTGCTGGGTTCGGGTCGTATGATCCCTGGTTTCGAAGACGGTCTGGTTGGCGCTAAAGCCGGCGAAGAGCGTGTTCTGAACCTGACCTTCCCTGAGGACTACCAGAACCTGGACCTGGCTGGCAAAACCGCCGAGTTCGCCGTGACTGTCAACACCGTTTCCGAGCCAAAACTGCCAGAGCTGACCGAAGAATTCTTCGCTCAATTCGGCATCAAGGAAACCGGTCTGGAAGGCTTCCGCACCGAAGTTCGCAAGAACATGGAGCGCGAACTGCGCCAGGCGATTAAATCCAAGGTCAAGAATCAGGTAATGGACGGTCTGCTGGCCACCAACCCGATCGAAGTGCCTAAGGCTCTGCTGTCCAACGAAGTTGACCGTCTGCGCGTGCAGGCTGTTCAGCAGTTCGGCGGCAACATCAAGCCAGACCAACTGCCGGCCGAGCTGTTCGAAGAACAAGCCAAGCGCCGCGTAGTACTGGGCCTGATCGTTGCTGAAGTGGTCAAGCAATTCGACCTCAAGCCTGACGAAGCCCGCGTTCGCGAGATGATTCAGGAAATGGCTTCGGCCTACCAAGAGCCTGAGCAAGTCGTGTCCTGGTACTACAAGAACGAGCAGCAACTGAACGAAGTCCGTTCGGTTGTGCTGGAAGAACAAGTTGTGGATACTGTTCTGCAGAAGGCTAGCGTGACCGACAAATCGGTCTCTTACGAAGAAGCAGTCAAGCCGGTAGAAGCTCCACAAGCCGACTGATCGTTTTTGCGATAAGAAGTACACACCATAAGCCAGCCTTCGTGCTGGCTTATGCGTATTCAAGACATAACTATTTGGGAGTGACTGCAGAGCATGTTCCGTAATTCGTATATTCAGCAGAACTCTGATATCCAGGCCGCAGGCGGCCTGGTCCCGATGGTTGTCGAGCAGTCCGCTCGTGGCGAGCGCGCCTACGACATCTACTCGCGCCTCCTCAAGGAGCGAGTGATCTTTCTGGTTGGCCCGGTAGAGGACTACATGGCCAACCTGATCTGTGCGCAATTGCTGTTCCTTGAAGCGGAAAACCCGGACAAGGACATCCATCTCTATATCAACTCCCCGGGCGGTTCGGTGACGGCTGGCATGTCGATCTACGACACCATGCAGTTCATCAAGCCAAACGTGTCGACCACCTGTATCGGTCAGGCGTGCAGCATGGGCGCGTTCCTGTTGACCGCCGGTGCCCAGGGCAAGCGTTACTGCCTGCCGAACTCGCGTGTGATGATTCACCAGCCACTGGGCGGTTTCCAGGGCCAGGCTTCGGATATCGAAATCCATGCCAAGGAAATCCTCTTCATTCGTGAGCGTCTCAACACGCTGATGGCCAAGCACAGCGGGCGCACGCTTGAGGAAATCGAGCGCGATACCAACCGCGATAATTTCATGAGTGCAGACGCTGCACGTGAGTACGGGTTGATCGATGAAGTGATCAGCCAGCGCCCCGCTTAATATAAGCAACTCAAAATAGGGTTGGTCGGCTCGTCCGATCACCAGCGGGCTTGAAAAAGCCCGCAATAGCCTTCATCTTGTGTTGCAAGCCTATCGGATTTGGATCGAACGAATGACTGACACCCGCAACGGCGAGGACAACGGCAAGCTGCTCTATTGCTCCTTCTGTGGCAAAAGCCAGCATGAAGTACGCAAATTGATTGCCGGCCCCTCGGTCTTTATCTGCGACGAGTGCGTCGACCTGTGCAATGACATCATCCGTGAGGAGGTGCAGGAAGCCCAGGCCGAAAGCAGCGCGCATAAATTGCCTTCGCCTAAAGAAATCAGCGGCATCCTTGATCAGTACGTGATTGGTCAGGAGCGTGCGAAAAAGGTTCTGGCCGTAGCGGTGTACAACCACTACAAGCGCCTGAACCAGCGTGACAAAAAGAATGACGACGTCGAGCTTGGCAAGAGCAACATCTTGCTGATCGGCCCGACAGGCTCGGGTAAAACCCTGCTTGCCGAAACACTGGCCCGCTTGCTGAACGTTCCGTTCACCATCGCCGACGCAACCACCCTCACCGAGGCGGGTTATGTGGGTGAAGATGTCGAGAACATCATTCAGAAGCTGCTGCAGAAGTGCGATTACGACGTAGAAAAAGCCCAGATGGGCATTGTCTACATTGATGAGATCGACAAGATCTCGCGCAAGTCTGACAACCCGTCGATCACCCGGGACGTTTCCGGTGAGGGCGTGCAGCAGGCCCTGCTCAAGTTGATCGAAGGCACGGTCGCTTCCGTTCCGCCGCAAGGTGGCCGCAAGCATCCGCAGCAGGAGTTCCTGCAGGTTGACACCCGTAACATCCTGTTCATCTGCGGTGGTGCGTTCTCCGGTCTGGAAAAGGTTATTCAAAACCGTTCCACCAAGGGTGGCATCGGCTTCAACGCAGAAGTACGCAGCAAGGAAGAAGGCAAGAAAGTCGGTGAGTCCCTGCGTGAAGTCGAGCCTGACGATCTGGTCAAGTTCGGTCTGATCCCGGAATTCGTCGGACGTCTGCCGGTACTTGCCACGCTGGACGAGCTTGATGAGGCTGCGCTGATGCAGATTCTCACCGAGCCGAAAAATGCTCTGACCAAGCAGTATGCCAAGCTGTTCGAGATGGAAGGTGTGGACCTGGAGTTCAGGACTGACGCACTGAAATCAGTCGCCAAACGTGCCCTGGAACGCAAGACCGGTGCCCGTGGACTGCGTTCGATTCTCGAAGGTGTATTGCTCGACACTATGTATGAAATCCCCTCGCAGTCCGAGGTGAGTAAAGTAGTGATCGACGAAAGCGTTATAGAAGGCAAGTCCAAGCCACTGTATATCTACGAAAACAGTGAGCCTGCTGCCAAGGCCGCGCCAGACGCTTAAGCGTCATGCAGCCGGAACAAAGAAGGGGCCTTCGGGCCCCTTTGCTATTGTGGGCGCTGGATTGTCGGATCGCCGCACCGCAGCGAAAGCGACCTGACAGCCATCCATTCCCTTAGCTTCCTAAGGTTGCGATCTTTTACTGCTTTTATCCGCTTGTTTTTTTTCAGAGCAGCCCCCATCTTGGTTTCAAGCTTACTTCCATCTGTTTACGGCCTTATGGCCGCCGTAGAGGCGAAATCATGAAGACAACCATCGAATTGCCTCTCCTGCCATTGCGTGATGTTGTGGTTTATCCGCACATGGTTATCCCGCTGTTCGTGGGGCGCGAGAAATCCATCGAAGCCCTCGAGGCAGCGATGACGGGCGACAAGCAGATCCTTCTGCTGGCTCAGAGAAACCCTGCTGACGACGATCCCGGTGAAGATGCACTTTATCGCGTAGGTACTATTGCAACCGTTCTACAGCTGCTCAAGCTGCCTGACGGCACGGTCAAGGTTTTGGTCGAAGGCGAGCAGCGGGGCGCCGTGGAGCGCTTCAGCGAAGTGGACGGCCACTGCCGCGCCGAAGTCTCGCTGATCGATGAAGTCGACGCGCCTGAGCGCGAGTCGGAAGTCTTTGTTCGCAGCCTGCTGGCTCAGTTCGAACAATATGTACAGTTGGGCAAGAAAGTCCCGGCTGAAGTGCTGTCGTCGCTCAACAGCATCGACGAGCCAGGCCGCCTGGTCGACACCATGGCCGCGCACATGGCCCTGAAGATCGAGCAGAAGCAGGAAATTCTCGAAATCATCGATTTGTCGGCCCGTGTCGAGCACGTTCTGGCGCTGCTGGATGCCGAGATTGACCTGCTGCAAGTTGAAAAACGCATTCGTGGTCGCGTCAAAAAGCAAATGGAGCGCAGTCAGCGCGAGTACTACCTGAATGAGCAGATGAAGGCCATTCAGAAGGAGCTCGGCGACAGCGACGAAGGCCACAACGAAATCGAAGAGCTGAAAAAGCGCATCGATGCCGCTGGCCTGCCCAAAGATGCCTTGGCCAAAGCCCAGGCTGAACTGAACAAACTAAAGCAAATGTCGCCAATGTCCGCGGAAGCGACCGTGGTGCGTTCGTATATCGACTGGCTGGTTCAGGTGCCGTGGAAGGCCCAGAGCAAAGTCCGTCTGGACCTTGCGCGCGCCGAGGACATTCTCGACGCCGACCACTACGGTCTGGAAGAAGTCAAAGAGCGGATCCTCGAATACCTCGCCGTGCAAAAACGCGTGAAGAAAATTCGTGGCCCGGTGTTGTGCCTGGTCGGTCCTCCGGGCGTGGGTAAAACCTCGCTGGCGGAGTCGATTGCCCACGCCACCAACCGCAAATTCGTGCGCATGGCCCTTGGTGGTGTGCGTGATGAGGCTGAAATTCGTGGCCATCGCCGTACTTACATCGGTTCGATGCCAGGAAGATTGATTCAAAAGATGACAAAGGTGGGCGTCCGCAACCCGCTGTTCCTGCTTGATGAAATCGACAAGATGGGCAGCGACATGCGTGGCGATCCGGCGTCGGCGTTGCTGGAAGTGCTCGACCCCGAGCAGAACCACAACTTCAACGATCACTACCTGGAAGTCGACTACGACCTGTCCGATGTGATGTTCCTGTGCACCTCGAACTCCATGAACATCCCGCCGGCATTGCTGGACCGGATGGAAGTGATTCGTCTGCCGGGCTACACCGAAGACGAGAAAATCAACATCGCCGTCAAATACCTCTCGCCGAAGCAGATCACTGCCAACGGCTTGAAGAAAGGCGAGCTGGAATTCGACGCCGAAGCGATCCGCGACATCATCCGTTACTACACCCGCGAAGCCGGTGTGCGTGGGCTGGAGCGCCAGATTGCCAAGGTTTGCCGCAAGGCGGTCAAAGAGCATGCGATGGAAAAACGCTTCTCGGTGAAGGTCACTGCCGAGATGCTCGAACACTTCCTGGGCGTGCGTAAATTCCGCTACGGCCTGGCTGAGTCGCAGGATCAGATCGGTCAAGTGACCGGGCTGGCATGGACTCAAGTGGGTGGCGAGCTGCTGACCATTGAAGCCGCCGTGGTCCCGGGTAAAGGTCAATTGATCAAGACCGGTTCCCTGGGTGATGTGATGGTCGAATCGATCACTGCAGCGTTGACCGTGGTTCGTAGTCGTGCGAAGAGCCTGGGGATCCCCCTGGACTTCCACGAGAAGCGCGACACGCATATTCACATGCCGGAAGGGGCGACCCCTAAAGACGGTCCTAGCGCTGGCGTAGGCATGTGCACGGCCCTGGTATCGGCACTGACCGGGATCCCGGTGCGTGCGGACGTCGCCATGACGGGTGAAATCACCCTGCGTGGTCAGGTGCTGGCCATTGGTGGTTTGAAAGAAAAACTGCTGGCCGCTCACCGTGGCGGAATCAAGACAGTGATCATTCCTGAAGAGAACGTACGCGATCTGAAGGAAATTCCTGACAATATCAAGCAAGATCTGCAGATTAAACCGGTTAAATGGATTGACGAGGTCCTGCAAATTGCGCTGCAATACGCGCCGGAGCCCCTGCCTGATGTGGCTCCTGAGATAGTTGCAAAGGATGAAAAACGCGAGTCTGACTCTAAGGAAAGAATTAGCACGCATTAGTACGCATTTGGCCGGGTGGCTTCCTTGACAGCTTTTTAGAGCCCTTGTTATAAAGCGGCTCTTAAGTGTCTGTAGGCCATTCAGCACACGTTTTTGCTTTCACCAAAAAAACTTAGAATCATACTCAAATAGATAGATATAAGGGGACTTAGAGTGAACAAGTCGGAACTGATTGATGCTATCGCTGCATCCGCTGATATCCCGAAAGCTGCTGCTGGCCGTGCGCTGGACGCAGTAATCGAATCCGTCACTGGCGCTCTCAAGGCTGGCGACTCCGTTGTTCTGGTTGGTTTCGGTACTTTCTCCGTAACTGATCGTCCAGCTCGCATTGGTCGTAACCCACAGACCGGTAAGACACTGGAAATCGCGGCAGCCAAAAAACCAGGTTTCAAAGCCGGTAAAGCACTGAAAGAAGCTGTCAACTAAGTTCGATTCAGGTTTTTGCCTATCCGGGTCGGGGTCATGCCTGACCTGGCAGCGGAGCGGTAGTCCAGCCGGCGAATGCCGGTCTGAGACACTGAGGGTCGCAAGTTCGAACCCTCGGTCCGCTCCGCCAGTTACGAGAAGGCGCATCCCCGGATGCGCCTTTCTTCTATCCGGATTCTACCCACGCTCCACGGTTGCCTAATTTTTGAAGTTCAACCGTTTCTGGGGGACGCATGCTGCAGAATATCAGGGACAATTCACAAGGCTGGATTGCCAAGACCATCATCGGGGTCGTCGTTGCATTGATGGCTTTGACCGGTTTCGATGCCATTTTCAAGGCCACCACGCACAGCAATGATGCGGCCAAGGTCAATGGCGAAGAAATCAGCCAGAACGAGCTGAGCCAAGCGGTTGATATGCAACGCCGTCAGCTCATGCAACAGCTGGGCAAGGATTTCGACGCTTCCTTGCTGGATGAAAAAATGCTGCGCGAATCGGCCCTCAAAGGCTTGATCGACCGCAAATTGCTGCTGCAAGGCGCACAGAACTCGAAATTCGCTTTCTCCGAAGGCGCCCTGGACCAAGTAATCCTGCAGACGCCTGAATTCCAGGTCGACGGCAAGTTCAGCCCTGAGCGTTTCGATCAGGTGATCCGTCAGCTCGGTTACAGCCGTATGCAGTTCCGCCAGATGCTGGCTCAGGAAATGCTGATTGGTCAGCTGCGTGCTGGCCTGGCAGGTAGCGGATTCGTCACCGACGCCCAGGTGCTGGCCTTCGCTCGTCTGGAAAAACAGACCCGTGATTTCGCCTCCCTGAACGTCAAGGTTGACCCGGCGGCTGTGAAGCTGACCGACGATGAAGTCAAAGCCTACTACGACGAACACGCCAAGGAGTTCATGACGCCGGATCAGGTGGTCATCGATTACCTGGAATTGAAGAAGGCTTCCTTCTTTGATCAAGTCAGCGTCAAGGACGAAGACCTGCAAGCGGCGTATCAGAAAGAAATCGCGAACCTGTCCGAACAGCGTCGGGCTGCGCACATTCTGATCGAAGTGAACGACAAGATGACCGAGGCGCAAGCCAAGGCCAAGATCGAAGAAGTGCAGGCGCGCCTGGCCAAAGGTGAGAAATTCGAGGCCTTGGCCAAAGAGTTCTCCCAGGACCCGGGTTCGGCCAACAATGGCGGCGACCTTGGCTACGCAGGTCCAGGTGTCTACGACCCGGTCTTCGAAAAAGCCCTGTATTCGCTGAACAAGGATCAAGTCTCCGAGCCGGTTCGTACTGACTTCGGTTTCCACCTGATCAAGCTGTTGGGTGTGGAAGCACCTGAAGTGCCAACGTTTGCCAGCCTGAAAGACAAGCTGACCCGTGAGCTGAAAGCCCAGCAAGTGGAGCAGCGGTTCGTCGAGGCGACCAAACAATTGGAAGACGCCTCGTTCGAAGCGTCCGATCTGGCCCAGCCAGCACAAGACCTGAAGCTGACTGTTCACACCTCCAAGCCGTTTGGTCGTGAAGGCGGTGAGGGGATTGCAGCCAACCGTGCCGTGATCACCGCTGCGTTCAGTCCTGAAGTGCTGGATGAAGGTGCCAACAGCACCGCCATCGAGCTCGATCCGGAAACCGTGATCGTGCTGCGCGCCAAGGAACACCTCAAGCCTGCACAATTGCCGCTGGAAAGCGTGAATGTCGCCATTCGCACGCAATTGGCCAAGGAGCACGCCAGCTCTGCCGCCAAGACCAAGGCTGAACAGCTGATTGCCAGCCTGCGCGACGGCAAGACCCCACTGGACAAAGCCATTGAAGGCCAGAACTGGAAAGTGATCGAAGCGGCTACCCGCGCTCAGGAAGGGGTTGACCCAACCGTGCTGCAAGCGCTGTTCCGGATGCCAAAACCAGCCGCCAAGGACAAGCCGACTTTCAGCAGCGTGACCCTGGCCGATGGTAGCCTGGTGATCGTGCGCTTGAATAACGTGAACGAAGCGGCCGCGCCGACCGATGAAGAGAAGGCTCAATACCGTCGCTTCCTCGCCTCGCGCATTGGCCAGCAGGACTTCGCGGCTTACCGCAAGCAGTTGGAAAGCGAAGCTGACATCAAGCGTTACTGATGCCTGATTAGCTCATTGCTGCAAAAAGACCCCGGTCCAAAGGCTGGGGTTTTTTTTGCCCGCAGAAAAACAAAACGGTTATCCGTCGCCCAATGTGAGTACGGATCGACTTTTTTACGTCAAAGGCAGTCTTTACACTTGTAACTGTTTTAAGACACTAATCGATACGCCGCTAAGCATCGATCTGTTGCACAATACGCCCCGGACCGTTTTCCTCAGGATGTTCAATGTTTAAATCAATTCCCATGCGCCTCGTCGGGTTGGCACTGGTGCTCGCTGCTGCTGCCGGCTGCTCGTCCAAGAAAGCCGCGATCTATGAGCATGAGAACTTCTCCGACTCCGGCACCTTTTCGCGCAATTACCCGGTGAGCGATGCGCAGACCTGCGAAGCCGCCCGTCGCGCCTTGCTCAGCCAGGGTTACATCATTACCAGCAGCGACCCCAAGTTGATCAGTGGGCACAAAAGTTTCCAGCAGACTGGCGAAACCCACATGGAGATCAGTTTCAGTGTGGTCTGTGCCGATGATGGCAGCGACGGGCACCACGCGACCATGTTTGCCAACGCCCTGCAGGACCGTTACGCGCTGAAGAAGACCAATAACTCCGCCAGCCTCGGTGTCGGTGTGTTGGGTTCGGTGTCGATGCCGATCGGCTCGTCCGACGACTCGATGGTCAAGGTCGCCAGCGAAACCGTTTCGTCGGCCAAGTTCTACGAGCGTTTTTTCACGCTGGTCGAATTGTTCCTGCCACCGGAAGCGAAGAAAGCCGCACACATCGTCGAGAAACCGAAGACTGACCTGGGCGTGCCTGAAGCCAAAGCGGCGCCTGCAGCGTTAGCGCCAACGCCTGCGGAACCGACGCCAGCGCCAGCACCGGCTGCTGAGCCTGCACCGGCCCCTACGGCCTCTGAACCTGTTGCACCGCCGGTCGAAACCGCTCCGATTACCCCGGCACAAAACAGCGAACCGGCACCGACCGCAGAAGCTGTCACGCCGCCACCACAGTCGGACCTGCCGCCACCTAGCGAGCCGATTCCGGCCATGCCCATCTCTGGTCATTAAGCGTTTATCTACGGGGTCGGGTCAGACGACATCGATCCCGTAGGCGCTTAACGTTGATCTGCGTCAGCCGGGCCGTAGTCCTACAGCCTGTATCGAAAAAAACCTGTGATAAATTCCTGACCGCCTGCTACGTTTTATTGAGTAGCCGCTGAGCGGTGCACCTGCGTCATTTTTCTTTCACGGGGGCACTTTATGCTCAGGGTGTTGGTCATTTATTCAGGCATTTTTCAAGCGAGCGCTGGGGGATTCAAAAATGGACGATTATCAAGAAGAGCTGCTCGAGTACCAGGCGTTTGAACTGGATCCGCTGGAACCCGCCGAAGACGCTACCGAGCTGTAAGCGTCAGGCAGATTGGCGATGACTGCGGCGAAACTCGCCAGGGGTCTGGCCATTCCAGCGTTTGAAGGCCCGTTGGAAGGCTTCAGCTGAAGCGAAACCCAGCAGGTAAGCGATTTCTCCGAACGCCAGTTCAGTATCGCGAATGTAGGTCATGGCCAGGTCGCGACGGGTGTCGTTGAGAATTGCGCGAAATTGCGTGCCCTCTTCGGCCAGTTTGCGGCGCAAGGTCCAGGTGGGCAGCTTCAGGCGTGCCGCCACTTCTTCCAGGTCGGGTTCCCGACCACCATTGAGCAACGGCCCCAGTAACTGAGTGATGCGTTCACGCAGGCTGCGGGTGCGGGTCAGTTGTTCCAGTTCCCGTTCACAGAGTTGCAGTAAATGCCGCCAGGTACTCGGGCAATGCTGCGGGTTGCGTTGGGCGAGGCTGGGCAGGCTCAGGCGCAGTTGGTTGTGCTCGGCGCCAAACTGGATTGGACAGTCGCCCAGCAGGCCATACGCCTCGCGGTAATCCGGAGCATCGAATTCGATTTCTATGCGCTCTGCGCGCAGCGGGGCAGGGCTCAGGCTGGACAACTGCTGCAACCAGCCGGCGATGATCGAATCCACCACGAAGCGGTTGTAGGCGTTGTAGGGGCTGATGGAATAGAAGCGCAGCCATGCACCCTGAGCGTCTTCATGAAAACTCGACTGGCCGCGATAGTTAGAGCCGTACAAGGCTTCGAAGCGAATCAGGCAACGCGCGGCTTCTCGAACGGTTGGCGCCTGGGCGGCCGTGACCCCGGCCAGACCCGCCTGGCTCAGGCGACTGACCTGGCCCATGCGCAAACCCAGAGCCGGGTCATCCGTCAGTTGAATTGCACTGTGGCCCAGGCGCATGTAACGCGGGATCGACAGCCGGGCACCGGGCTCCGCCAGTCGGGCCGCATCCAGTCCGTATTGATCGAGCAACGGTTGAGGATCTACGCCATGGCTGTGCACGGCATCGGCCAGACTATGGACGAAGCCCACCGACAAATCCCCGAGGCGCATCGGCTGCGGTTTCATGGGTTACAACCAGAGGTTCAACAACCGCGCGCCGCGGGCATTGCCGTCGGCGAACTGTTGACCGTTGTTGCTGAGAAAGCTTTGCCCGGCGCTGCCCCTGTCCCAGAACTGGCCGCGCAGGAACACGCTCATCCCGGCAATGGCCTGGCTGGAAGGCGATTGGCTTGTCAGTGTCAGGCGATGCCAGGCTTGACCTTCGCTCAGTTCGCCGGCCTTGAGGGTGACGGATTCGGGTGTCGGCAACCCTCGGTATCCCCGCCAAGGTTTATCCCAGGTGTCGCGCCCGATGACGTACGCCGGTACGGCCACTAGTCGCACGCCCTGAGCATCGAGCTTTCGGTAGTTTTCCGGGTACCAACTGTCGCTGCCGATCAACACACCCAAGCGTCCGGCGGGCGTATCGATGACGTTGAGTGCCTGCAGGTCATTGGCCTTGATGTCGTCATGTTCCTCGAACACCGGATGCATCTGGCGTTGGGGTTGGCCGATCGGCACGCCGTCGCGCCCGAATATCACGCTGCTGTTGTACAGCGCACCGCGTCCGATTTTCAGCGTACCGTCAATGATGCTGGGCTCCGGCAGCACGATGGTGCCCGCCACCAGCGTCACATGAAACTCTTTCGCCAGCCCCCCGAACAGTGCCTGGTAATCCTTGGCCATGCCTTTGGCCTTCATCCGCAAATGAGCGTCGTCGAGACGGCTGCCGCCGTTGGCACTGATCAGTGCGCGGACAAACTTCAGGGGATTGCTCGCCGCCAGCCAGTTCATCGCTTCCTGGAGCGTGGTGGCCTGGTACAGCTCATCTTTTTCACCGCTGACCATCAGCCAGGTGCCGACGTGTTCAGGCAGCACGACGATGGTCTTGTCATTCAACAGGCCCTCATCCTGGGCCTTCTGAAGATAGGCCGCGAGTTTGCGATGCAAGCGTTCGGGGCTTTGATAGTCGGTAGGGAACAGCTCAGGCTGTATGCCCAGCAGATTGCCGCGATCGGCGGGTTCGCCTTGATCAATGGCCAGGTTGATGCGCAGGTCCGACAGGTAATGGCCCACCGGACGATCCGCGGCCCACATGGCGTAGGTTGTCAGGGTGGCAACGATGGCCATGGAAAAGGTCAGGTACAAAAGTTTGCGCATGGGGGAGCAATCAACAGCCGTGTTCAGGGCATGGCTTTTCACCAGGATTTGGATCGAGGATAAAGCGAATCAATGGGTTAATGGGCAATTTTCTTTTTTCTCCGGACAATTCTTCGCTTTTTGGCCGAATGGAATCGGTGCTGGTCATGCTGCCGCCAAGTTACATAACGTACAGCGACCCTTAGTAAAGATCATCGCGCCGAAATTGAGGCAAGTGATCGCTGTGGGTGTTTTTACTGCTTAAGTGTGTTTTAGCCCGCAGAGGCATTCGTTCTGCCTGGCCCCTACACTGCGCGTAATGTGCCCCATGAACACCGCCAGTTGATGGAGGCGGCGCTGGCCAAAGACATCGACAAGGCTTGCGAGTTGCTGGCCAGTCATTATCAGACCACGACCGATTCGGTGCTCAAGCATGCACTGCTGGGATAGCGGTGATGGCCTCTCGCTCAAGCTGCGTTGCAATGTTCGGGTTGGAAAGTAGCGGCGCATCACGACGTTGGCGCAACGCCTTGCGTGGTCATCGAGCATCTTTGTACGCGGCTTGACGCCGGGCAGCCCTGAAGAACTGCAGCTAAGCTCTCCTGCGCTGGGGCGGCGGTGGAAGTGTTGCCTCGGGATGTCTATTTCCGGCAAGGGAGCCCCCCGTCATGAGCGTCGAACAGCGTCATTACAGTCCGCCGACCCTGCTGGTGGTCGATGACACGCCCGATAACCTGATGCTGATGACGGATCTGCTCAAGGATCGCTACCGGGTCAAGGCCGCCAATAGCGGTGAAAAGGCTTTGCGCGTACTACAAGGCGACACACTCCCTGACCTGATCCTGCTTGACGTGATGATGCCCGGGCTGTCCGGCCATGAAGTGGCGCAGCAACTCAAGCGCGACCCGCGTACCCGTGACATTCCGATCATCTTTCTGACGGCCATGGCCGCCACCGAAGACGAGATCCATGGCCTGGAGCTGGGGGCTGTCGACTACATCACCAAACCGATCCGGCCGGCACTGGTCCTGGCGCGGGTGGATACCCAACTCAAGCTCAAGGCGGCGGCAGACTTCCTGCGTGATCACAGCGACTATCTGGAAAAGGAAGTAGCGCGCCGGACCCTCGAGGTGATTGCGATCCAGGATGTGGCCATCCAGGCCATGGCTTCACTGGCCGAGACGCGCGATAACGAAACCGGCAACCATATCCGGCGGACCCAGCATTACATCAAGGTGCTGGCGGAGCATCTGCGTGACCATCCGCGCTTCAGTCACTTTCTCACCGAGGACACCGTCGCCTTGTTGTTCAAGTCGGCGCCGCTGCACGACATCGGCAAGATCGGCATCCCCGACCATATCCTCCTCAAGCCGGGACGCTATACCGAGGAAGAGTTCGAGATCATGAAGACACATACTACGCTGGGGCGTGACGCCATACAGCATGCCGAGGACCAGCTCGGCATGCGCGCCGAGTTTCTCAGCCTGGCCAAGGAAATTGCCTACAGTCACCAGGAAAAATGGGACGGCAGTGGCTATCCGCAAGGGCTGGCGGGTGACGACATCCCGATTAGCGCCCGGTTGATGGCGGTGGCGGACGTCTATGACGCGTTGATCAGCCGTCGGGTCTATAAAGCGGGGATGCCCCACGGGCAGGCGGTCGAGATTATTCGTCAGGGGCGAGGCACGCACTTCGACCCGGACATCTGTGATGCCTTCCTGGATTGCCTCGACCAGTTCCAGACCATTGCCGAGCGTTTCGCTGATACCGATCAGGACATGGCCGTCCAGCGGGCGGCCCTGGAGCGTCTCGGCCAGACTCCGTGAACCCGCAATGGCCCCTTTGTCAGTAATTTCATCAGGTCCACGAGGATAGTCATGGCTGGATTGCGTACCCTGCTTGAGCGCCTCGCGCTACGGCACAAACTGATCCTGGGTTTTTCAGCGCTGCTGCTGTTGGTGTTGGTGCTCGGCGTGCAAAGCCTGCGCACCCAGCAATCGCTGAAGCAAAATATGCAGAACCTTTATCTGCAGGAACTGGTCGGCATGGAGCACTTGCAGGAAGCACGTGTGCAATTGCCGCATATGCTGCAAGCGCTGCAACGCGCGGTGGGCACCGACAGCGCGCAGATTCGCGTCGAATCCCTGCAGCAGTTGCACGAGATCCAGGAGCGCCTGCAACAGGCGGTGGCCCACGCCAAAGTGACCCTCAGGCGCGCGGAGAATCTGGCGCGACTCTCCGAGTTCGACCTGCTGCTGCAACAGTTGCAGCGTCAAAGCGACCAGGCCTTTGTAATGATCGACCAGGGCCAGCAGAACAAGGCGTTAATGCTGCTCAATAGCAGTGAATTCCAGCAACTGGCCCAGCAGGCCGATGGCCTTTTGTACGCGATCGCCCAGGTCAAGGAAGCCTCGATTCGCGACACGGCCAAGGACATTGCCGAGTTTGCCGAACGCAGTACCCTTCTGACCTACATCCTGTTGTTCGGTGGCTTGTCGCTGGCGTTGCTGTTGTCCTGGGTCGTCAGCCAGTCGATCCGCAATCCGCTCAACCGGGTGCGGGTGGCGGTAGACCAATTGGCCGCGGGGCAGCTCGATCAACCGATTCCCCACACCGACATGAACAACGAAACCGGCGATCTGGCGCGGGCCATCGCCAAATTGCAGACCGAGTCCCAACAACTTGAACGTCAGCGCTGGATCAAGGCGCATACCGCCCAATTGCAGGTCGATCTGCAGCAGGCAGAAACCCCGGCCGAACTGGCGCAGGTGTTCTTGCAATGCATGGCCGGCCTGCACGGAATCGGCCAGGGGGTGCTGTACAGCGTGCAGGAGGATTCTGGCACGCTGGCGCTGATGGGGGGTTATGCCACCGATTCCGAGCGGCCACCCGAAGCGCAGGTCAAGTTCGGCGATGGCCTGTTGGGGCAGTGCGCGGTGGATCGCGTGCCGCGTCAGTTTCAGGCGATGCCGGAGCAATACTGGCGGTTGCGCTCGCCGCTTGGCGAGGTCCCGGCCCGTTGCCTGCTGCTGCAACCCATTGTGCGTGGCGAGCGTTTGTTGGGCGTGCTCGAGCTGGCCGGGCTGGAACTCTTGGGCGAGCGTGAACTGCTGCTCTTGCAGGAAGCCACCCCGCGCCTGGCCGCGGCCATGGCGATTCTGGAGCGTAATCAGGCGGTCAAGACCCTGTTGGCGGAAACCCGGCGCCAGGCCAATGAAATGGCGGAACAGGCGCTGCAGCTGGAGCAGCAGGCGCAGGCACTCGAATCCCAGCAATCGGCGTTGCGCGCCACCGAGGCCTGGTATCGCGGGATTATCGAAGCGGCGCCGGACGGCATGCTGGTGGTGGATGCCGAAGGACAAATCCTGCGCACCAATCGCCAGCTGGATCAGCTGTTCGGCTATAGCGCCGGTGAGCTGCTCGGCGAAACCATCGATCGCCTGGTGCCATTGGCCAGTCGCGGGCGCCACGAGGCATTGCGCAAGGGCTTCATGGCCCACGGCGCCACTCGCCAGATGGGGGCCAACCTGGACGACCTGCAAGGCGTGCGCAAAGACGGCAGTCTGTTCTCGGCAGAGATCAGCCTGTCGCATCTGCCGAGCCTGGAAGGGGGCGGAGACTGCGTGTGCGCGTCGGTGCGCGACGTGAGCGAACGCCGTCATCTGCAGGCGGCACTCAAGGCCAGCGAGGCACAGTTGCGCGCAGTACTCGACAGCAGCCCGGTGGCCATGGAGATCAGGGACGTTGATGGCCGCCCGACCTACTGCAATCCGCAGTTCGACAGTTTGTTCGGGACTCGTCTGGCTGAACTCGAAGGCACGGATCCAGCGCAGTTCTGGGTCGACCCGCAGGCCCACCAGCGCTTTCTCGAAGCGGCATCGCAAGGTGCAGTGCTGAACTTCGAGACCACTCTGCAGCGCGCAGGAGGCGAGCGCTTCGACGTACTGGTTTCGGCCATCACGATGACGCTGGGGGAGCGGGGCATGGGGGCCAATTGGTACTTTGACATCACCGACCGCAAGACCGCCGAGGCCGAGGTGCAGCGCGCACGGGAGGCTGCAGAAGAGGCGACCCAGGCCAAGAGCAACTTCCTGGCCACCATGAGCCACGAGATCCGCACGCCGATGAACGCCATCATCGGCATGAGCTACCTGGCATTGCGCACCGAGCTCGACCACCGCCAGCGCAACTACATCGAAAAGGTCCATCGCTCGGCGGAATACCTGTTGGTGATCATCAACGACATCCTCGACTTCTCCAGGATCGAGGCCGGCAAGATGCACCTGGAGCACATTCCCTTCCACCTCGAGGCCGTGCTCGACAGCTTTGCGAGCATGATTGGCTTGAAAGCCGAGGACAAAGGCCTGGAGTTGCTGTTCAGCACCGATGCCGAGCTGCCGACCGCCTTGATCGGCGACCCGCTGCGTCTTGGCCAGGTGCTGATCAACCTGGGCAACAATGCGACGAAGTTCACCGAGCAGGGTGAGATCGTGCTCGGCGTAGAGCAGCGGGGCTCTGCGGGAGAGCAGGCGCAGTTGCATTTCTGGGTACGTGACACTGGCATCGGCATGAACGCCGAACAATGCTCGCGCCTGTTTCAACCCTTCAGCCAGGCTGATAGCACCACCACCCGCAAGTACGGTGGCACCGGGTTGGGCCTGGCCATCTCCCGGCATCTGGTGGAGTTGATGGGCGGGCGCATTTGGGTTGAGAGCGAGCCGGGCCAGGGTTCCACTTTCCATTTCGAGGTGAGTCTGGGCGTGCAGCGTGACAGCCAGTTGCGGCGCATGGTGACCGCCGACGAATTGCTTGGCAGCCGTGTGCTGGTGGTCGATGACAACGCCAGCGCGCGCGAGATCCTGTCCAGCATGGCGCGCAGTTTTGGCGTGGAGGTGGACGTCGCGCAAAGTGGCAGGGCCGCACTGGCCATGCTGGTGGACGCTGAAGCCAAGGCGCTGCCCTATGATCTGGTGCTGATGGATTGGCGCATGCCTGGCATGGACGGTGTGGAGACGGTGCGGCAGATGCAGGCCGCTAAACTGGCGCATACGCCGTCGGTGATCATGGTCACGGCGTTCGGTCGCGAGGAGGCCCGCGAGGAAGCCAGTCGGCACGGCATTCAATTGCCGGTGGTACTGACCAAACCGGTGACGCCGTCTACGTTGCTTGAGGCACTGGGTACGGTGCTCGGCAAGACTCCCCAGGCCGATACCCGGGCCAGTGAGCGATTGGGCCAGAGCGCCGGCGCCATGGCCCGCCTGCGTGGCGCGCGACTGCTGTTGGTGGAAGACAATGAGCTGAACCGCGAGCTGGCCTGTGAGCTGCTGGAGAGCGCCGGAATCGAGCTGTGCCTGGCCGTTCACGGCGCAGAGGCGCTCGACCAACTGGAACATGACGCAGACTTCGATGGTGTGTTGATGGACTGCCAGATGCCGGTGATGGACGGCTATACCGCGACCCGCAAGATTCGTGAGCAGCCACGCTGGGCGAATCTGCCGGTGATCGCCATGACGGCAGACGCCATGATGGGGGACCGTGAGCGGGCGCTGGCCTGCGGCATGAACGACCACATCTCCAAACCCTTGAACGTTGATGACATGTTCGCCACGTTGGCCAAGTGGATACATCCGCGCGCTGACCGTGGCGCGATGTCGGCCGACGTTTCGCCGGCCACCTCGGTGTCAGCAACGAGCCTGCCAGCCAGCCTTCCCGGTATTGATTTGAACGCGGGCCTGGGCACCTGCATGGGCAAGGTCGAGCTCTACCTGCGCCTGCTGCGCAAGTTTCGCTCCAGCCAGCAGGATTTTTGCGCTGAGTTCCTGGCTGCCCAAGGTCAAGGCGATCCGTTGGTGACGGTCAGGCTGGCCCATACCTTACGCGGTACGGCGGGCAACATTGGTGCCGTTGAAGTGGCGAACGCAGCCGCCGCGCTGGAGCAGGCGTGTCTGAACGATGGGGCGAGCGATGGAACGGAGCAGGTGCTGGCTGACCGGCTGGCGGAGGTTGAGCGCTGCCTGACAACAGTGCTGGAAGGATTATCGGTGATCGACGAACCGACATCGTCCGCAGACTCATCAATCGCGCCACCGGGCAGCGAATGGCATGCGCAGTTGGCCCAAGCCCGGTCGCTGCTGGCCGAGAGCGACACCCAGGCGCTGACGGCCTTGCTCAAACTGCAGGGGCTGGTTTCAGACCCGCGGATGACCGAGCAGCTGCTTCGGGTTGTCCGGCAAGCGGAGCGCTTCGATTTTGATCAGGCGCTGGAGTTGCTTGAAAACCTGTCCTGATAATTGAAGCGGATTGAGCCCGCTCCTGGTCATTCATGCATGGCTAATCAATAAGTATGGGGACGAGGCTACGGTAGATCAAGGTGTTAGAAATGGATTTTTCACTCATGCTAAAAAATGCTGATCGCCTAAAATTGAATAAATGATCGCGTCTTCCATTTCCATTAAAATTTGACCTCGGGTGGGGAGAAAAAATTTGCACAGTGAAGGCGGGGACCAACCTGCAGGCCTACCTAACCGACTAAATTTGTGTTTTGAATTTACACGTGAAAGAGGGAAAATGCTGCAGTACCTGCGCTGTTATCCCAGAGTGTCGGTCAAGCCATCGCTATTTCATTTTATGAATACTTCAAGCACTGGCCTCGAAAGTGTTTATCTAAGCTAAGAATGGATTTTCATCAGTCTGGAGATTTTTTAAGAATCACCAAGTTCGAATTGTCTAGCAATAATTAGAGAGCCTACCTATGGATCGCTTACTCAGTATCGAAGCTTTTGTACGAGTTGCTGAAACCAGTAGTTTCGCCAAAGCAGCCCTGCAGTTAGGGATCGCCCGTTCAGTGGTCACACACCGTATCCAACAATTGGAACAATTCATCAACTCTCCACTTTTTCACCGCAGCACTCGGCACGTTAGACTCTCCGAAGTTGGGGGGATTACTATAAGAGTGTGCGGATATGGTAGCGAGTTTCAATTCGCTGACCGACAATATGCGTGAACTGCGTGCAAAACCTTCGGGGAAGCTACGCATACAAATGCTTCCGGGATTTGCCATCGGTCATTTCGGGGCATTATGGCAGAGTTCAAGAATATCTATCCAGACATCGAAATTGATGTTGTGGTTAACGATCGAGTAGTGGATCTCATTGAAGAGGGGTTCGACATTGCCTTCCAGATGTTTTTCCCTCTGGCTGAGACCCTGATTGAGAGACATCTGTTTTCGGTGCGTCGAATATTTTGCATGTCCCCGGAGTACGCGGAACAGTTTGGCGTGCCGCAGCATCCCAACGATTGCAACAGCACAAGATTGCTTTGTATGCCGGATATCCATCGCGCAATCGTTGGGTTTTTACCCATAGCGATGAGCAAGTGGAGCTGAGCCTACCCGGCCAAGTCCGTTCGAACTCGGTGCATTTACTGCGCGATTATGCGGCGACAGGGGTATGCCTTGTCTGTTTACCAACAATCGTGGCTAGCGATGATTTGTTGGAAGGACGACTCATTCCAGTTCTACCGGAGTATTCCCTGCCTTCATTCAATTTTTCCGCGGTGTTTCTGGCAACTCAGCGTAGAGCTCTGAAAGTTCGCACGTTAATCGAGTTTCTCGTCGATAAATTCCGCGAAGAGCCGCATTGGGATACACCGCTGCTTGAACGAGGATGGGTTCATCGCTAGTCTAACAATTTGAAAGAGACTACTGGAAGTTGAGTTGAAAAATAAACTTGTAGCTAACCTTCCAAATATTAGGTATGTGACGTAATAAATTATAGCGTCTACGTTCTCGATTTGAATTTGGACCGCGGCGCACAGAAAAATGCGTATCATCAAAGTCTCGCTCGACCACATTTGTTCTTTAGATTGCACACGAAGGAGGCGGAGCTCACGGCGGGGAAAGGCCGAGGTACCAGGGCTGGTATTTCGATATGTCTTTCAAGCATTCGTTATCTTACTTTGATTGGTATCCTACGTGTTTTTCGGCAAAATACCGAGCGATAGCTTCTTCAGCATCTATCCGACGAAATAGAATTTGGCCATTGATGAAGTCGGGATGGTCTTTTGTGAGTGCATGAATTTTTGATTCTTCAATAAGTTTAGAAATCACACAAATTGTGCAACCCGTTTCGCGAGCAAAAAACAGGTGGGTGGTAAAAACCTCGAAATGCCTACGGATTTTATCCACGGCCTCCAGACTGAAAAAAACGGTTGGACCAAACTGCTTGCACTCCACGAAGCCAGTGGAGATATACCTTGCATGAATGACACGCAGACTGCACTTCGCTTGAATGGCCGTTTCGCCCAGAGACATATAATGGTCACGCCATTGCATTGCTTTTTGTAGGCTGTCTCCTGTGCAATACTCTCGACCTGGCGAACCGTCTGGCGACTGCACTAGCATCTGATTCAATAAGCCGGATTTTACCATGGGTCTGATACATTTTACATTGATAGATAGTTGCTTGGCTGCGTCTGCAAAGGTAACAAGACTGTCGGGTCCGAGTGGTTTTTGCATAATTGCAGTCACACTGTGGTCCAGCGCACTCAGTAGACTTTCAGGTACTTCATCCCTTTTATAGAGCAAAAAACCCGATGTGTACGCGTTGCTCCTGACTTCGATCGGATTGACACCTGTCAGGATGTAGTTGACTACATGACGATTGAGTCCGGCCCTCGAGAGTATTTCCGAGCGGAGGATGAATTTTTCATTGAAGTCTTTAATTGATGCCATAGGAATTAGAAGGCCCTGCGCTTTGCTAAATTGTTGCGTTTTTATGAGTCCTGCTCCTGCGAGTTTTTGAATTCGAGCGGGCGAGGTGTGCAGCATCATCGCCGCTTCGCTGCTCGTAAGTAATTCAAAGTTAGCAGACGGGCGAGCAAATGCGTTTGTGTGCTCCCATTGAATACTATCCAGATTTATCAGCGATCCACAGATGTCTGGGCATTGATAGAACGGGTTTGTGAGGTGATTTGGGTCTAGGGACGCTATGCCTTTCAGCTTTTTGGCATTCAGTTCCGCTAAACTTCCGGACGAGTTGAATATGTACCGCAGTTCTTTTTTTGTGAATAGTAGGGTGCCACAGCCACAACTTTGGTCGTGGTGGGACGGTTTTGATTGTTTGCAAGCGGTGAGGTATTCGATTCCATAATGGCTAGGCATTGCATTCGGGCTTAAAATAAAGGGCGCCAGCAGTGCGCGACGATGTAACGTAGGATATTTGTTTTGCAGCTTTCGAATTTCCTGAAAAAAAACGGTTTTTTGGGCGGTGGCGATGTTCACGCAACTTTCCATGATGGAGAGTCGATTATCTACGGTATGAAAATAGCGAAGCGCGGTCATCGATGCCATTAACAGCGTAAAAAAATCCCCTTTTTTTTCTGACAGTGCATGGTTAATTATTTCGCTAGAGCGCTTATCAGCCGAAATGCTACTGGCCTCGCGTAAGTCAAAACTGCAGGGGCAGTGATAATCCTCAAGCCTTAGCCAGTCGAACGGGCTGCCGCAGTGGGGGCACCGCTCGAGGTATATTTCTCCATGCAACGGACAGACGTCCGACCAGCGGTAAGCATGCATTCTATTTAAGCAGTCATTACGAATGCACGAAGGGCACAGCACCAATTTTTGGCGTAGCATGGATACCGGGTAGGGCACTTCATGTAAAAGCATGAAGTTGCTGCTGCCCCGTCTGATTTGCTTGGGGAACGAGTTGAGAATCATTCGTTTGTCGGACATGGTGAGGCTACCATGCCGGATCAATAATTTAGACGCGGTTGAACCTCGCCATTGGCATGAGGCGAGGCTCGACCAATCAAGTTGGAACGCTTGACTAAAATTTTTTAAATTTTTATAGCCATTTGCTTTTGCGCAGCGGAAAAGAAGACTGGCGACACTTTCCTCGGGGAGAGGCAAAGGTGTAAAAAGCAATTTGTTCATTTTTTGCTCTTTTTATAAACTATCTTGTGAAGCTCGCCAAGCTTCAACTCAAACGGGTTTTTAAGTGTCATTTTTGTGTTGACCTTGACGTGGTTTGCCGCAGTTTTAAAATCTTGTAATTGCAATTCGCCGTCACGTTCTAAGGCTTCATTGAGTGCTTGGAATAGCAAGGTCCGAATCGAGCGCATGTTGCCTGAGGAAAACGCATACATCGCCAAGGCCATTTTTTCATCGGTGAGTTCTGGGATTTCGCTAAATCCGAAGGTTTCCTTCATTCTTATGGAAAACGCCCGAAGAAGCTTTACGAAGTCTTCGTATGATTCAGGTGTGTTGAGATTGAAACACTCTAAACGCGCACTGTAGGGAAACCGTCCTGCAAGAGCCGAATGAGCTGTTATGATCGCTTCGCAGTCGGGGGTACCGGCCAAAATTACTTCTCCCGCAAAGATATCGGTTAACACTTTCACCCAGTCGCAAACCGTTTCTTTAGTCCTGGCAGCACCGCGGCTTAACAGATGTTGGAGCTCATCCAGAATGATTAGTTGAGTTTGGCAGTTTTTTAGCACCGTCATCAAACGGTACTCTAGCGCGCCCATAGACTGGTAAGCACTGAACGTTTCAAAACAACTCAGTAAGCTGATCAGGACTCCCTTGATAGTCACCTGAGTAGGTATGCGGCAATAGACTGACGGACGAATGTCCTGGAGGCCGGCTTCGGTGCGAACATTTGATGGGCGTGCATATTCGGAAAGAATTTGGTGACAAACGCGCGTCTTGCCTGTTCCCGGATCACCTAATAGAACCGCACAACTGGGCTCGCCTCTTAATTTAGTTGCTTGGATGGAACGGTGGATGGTCTCGACTGCCTCACGATACTGTGGATGCAGTATCGTGAATGTCTTGAAATGTTTGAGTTTCTTTTCATTGGTCGGGTTCATCGGAATCACCTTCATCTCGGACGAAATGAGTCGGGAAATTGGTCTCATCGGAGGCGTGGGGAGCACCAGGGTAGGGGGCAGGTGTGTCTTCGGGTGGCACCGCGGACTTCGGGGAGCGTTTATTTTTAGCGCTGCGTTTGAATGACTCGATTTTCTCGTTCAGTTCGAACAGCATCTGATAGGCCTCAGTGTGATCAAAAGCCCGTTTCTCGTCTCTGAACGATTGAATCAGGCGTTCGTGATCGGTCAATGTCAAACCATTTTGATACGTCGGGTGCGTGGGGGATGCTGGGTGCCATTCCTTCGGAGTACTAGGATGGGCAACCCATACAGTGCCGAGGTCGCAGGGGTTAAAATAGACAATGGCTTTTTGGCTGGCCGTCAATCGCTGGGCCACTTCAGGCAACCCGGGGCCGGTCCAGATCAAATGTTTGGTTTTGACTCGTCCCCCCGAGATGCGCAATCGCCAAACACTTAGGCACAATTGCTGAAGCTCCTCTAAGGAATAACGTTCCGGTGGAGGCGCGACTTTCTCCAACTCTTCCTGCTTTTTATTGGGGCTCGTGAACAGCCCGTCGTGCCAGGTATTGTGATAAACCTCCAACCACAGGCCAAAGGCTTCTCGCAGGTTTTCCAGCGTCAGACAAGCACGCTGTTCCGAAGGATAGTCGCCGCGTGCTTTCGGCGAACCTTTGGTGGTCCCGGGGAGGTTATGGCAAAAGGTTGTATTGACGGTGCCAAAAAAACGCTCAATGAATGCTTTGGCATCGGGATCGCCGACAGGAACGTAATCGAGTGCAATGCCGAGCCGGTTCATAGCCGTTTGCGACCAAATGTTGAACACTTCCGCCCCATGGTCGCTGGTAATGCTGGCCATTTTCCCATCATTGACGATGGCTCGTATGGTCGCGCTCATCATCTTCTCTGCGCATGGGGCGCCCATGGAGATATCCCAGCCAGGGCATTTGCGATGAGCTGGATTAAGATGTGCTGATAGGATTGGTCGGCCGGCGACGTCGCCATACGCGTCTATAACGTCAACGTCCATATATTGGGAGTCAAACTGGCTGTTGGCATGAGGGTCGTCATCGACGAATAAATGACCGCCAAACTTGTTCAATCGTTGCGCGGCTTTCAGGCCATGGCGTGCACGGGCTACCAGATGACGGTCCATGGCGAAGATTCTCCGCCAGAACGTTGCGTATGAGGGAATCCTCAGTGGCGCAGCGTCGTAAGTTCGACGCTCCTTATTTTCATAGGTTATGTGCGCGACCATGAGTTTATAGGCATGCGTCACCGTGGGACGCTCCCGCTGCAGGTAAGCCGTTTTGATGTAGTGCTTGATCAATTCTTCGGCTAAGTGATGCGTACGTTTTGACTTGCTGGTCGGATAACGCTTGAGCAGCGCAAATGGGCTTCGGTTGCTTGCCAGGTAGCGCTTTTTCCACAACCACAAAGTTGAGATGCTTGGGGGGTGGGGATCCCCTAATCTTGTGGCCAGTTTTGCGACGAACACTTTCGCTGCTTTTTTGGGGAGCTTGCCTCCGAACTCCTTGTCGCAGGCGTTGAGGTAGTCCACGCGGTGGCGAACCAGTTTTTGTTCCTCTTCGGGCAACGATACCCACTGCGCCGCTTCGCTCATATCGATCGGGGCGCGTTGGTGCAGACAGAGGGTGCCGCGTTGTTCCATGGAGGCGAACAGGTCGAAGTTCACATGACGGCGGTATTGATGAATCAATGAACACATGGAAATTAATCCATCATTGATCGAAACCACTTCGTACACTTGATTGTCCAGCGTGTACTGGGCACCCACACTAGGCGTGGTGGTCATCACGTTCTACCTCCAGTTTAGTAGCAAATGTGAGTCGGCTGGAGAGATCAAATTTTAGAATTCGGTCGAACATTGCTTTATAGACGGACCTGGCGCTTGGTCCGTGAGTGCCAGCCATGAAGTCACCAAGGCAGACAGACCCAGTTAGAGCTTTGATTTGTCTTAAACAGTCACCGAATTCATCGTCACTCACGTTGAAAGAGTGCAAATAGAGGTGCTTTATATTTCTAAGCAGCTCGCCCTCTCGAATGTTTTTTTCGTCAGCGTATCTCAATGACCTATCAGATTCGTTAAAAAGGGTATTGGCCGCGTGCAGTTTGGCGAGAGTCAGCGGACTTAATTGTTTGAAATCGACTTTGACTTCCGTGTAGTAAAATTGATCCAGTGTTTCGATTAAAAAATCAGGGGTGTAGTGGATGACTTTTTGCTCAATCGAAAGATCAAACACGCCTGGCGTGCGCCAGTAGTTCACGACCGTGGAATCGTATTCCAGAAGCACGCAGTAGTCGGCTTCGAGCATGCTGTCGCAGATCAATTGATGTTGGTTTTTGCGCGACGGAAAATACACCGCATGTTTTCCGTAATAGCATTTTTTGTTGGGTGGATCTAACGAAGGAGGAAAGTTCATCGAAATCTCCTTTACGCATCGGCTGCTTTTAAGGGCGCTGGGGCGAGGATTACAGGGGCTCACCCTTGTCCGGCGTCGAAGCCCGTTTACCCGCTTTCAGCGATCGGGTGACGTTGCTTCGCTGTTTGATCTTGCGTTTAAGGGGCGCGCAACGTTGGCGGTCGTCAGCTGGCTGATCGGTCCTGAGATGGTGTTGTGAGCACCGATACGGGCGTTTCGTCACGAACAGGTCAAATGTCACCGAGTGGCTCGTACGTTGGTCCGTGGTGTCCCCACCCATCATTGATGGAAACCACGTCGCCATCAGGTGTCGCATGCGCTCCGTGACTACGGTCCGCACAGCACCCAAGTGATGGGGCTGCGTGTAGGCGCCAACGTGGCGCACAGGTTGTCGCGGGAGATGTTCAGGTGCGGTTTTCAAGCAGGCACGACAAATTGCTAAGTCGTAGTAATACAACGCCGCGCGGCAAAGTGGGTGCACTGGCAAGAAGGCGAGGAGGGGGCTGCCGCTCAGGCCCCAGAGTGGCGCCACGGAAAAGGAGTGATCCACGGGCAGCCAAAGTCGCCGCAGGGCCTCGCGTGTTTGAGCCAGGTCATTTCGCCGACCAGGTCGGTGAAGCGTTGGCGTCCACCCCGTTGAGTCGCTGCGGGCTGCCTCGGGCGTGACAGGAGCGCGCGCCCTGTTTCCAAAGAGGGCGCAAGTCAACGGGTGCAGCGGTGCAATATCGTTGACGACGGTATAGGAGGTCGGCGGGTTCGTACGGTTCGCTGGGTGGCCACCCTCGCGCATCTTCGCACCAAAGGGTTGGGAGCTAAACCGCACGTTGTCACTTCCCGGCTGCCATTTGAAATGGGAGCAACGCGTAGATGATTGTTGCTCGAGTGTCATATTGGCCAGGATGAACCATGTCGTAGCGCTGCACATAGCGAGATCACCTCCCATGTAGGTCGTCGCCAATGGGGGCGGTGACCGGAGCTGGTGTGTGCCTCGTTGCCAATCGTTCCTGGAACATCTTATTACCACGGCGATAGCCGTGTTCAAGCGGTCGCAGCTTGGCTGGGGGCACGGAACGATTATTGACCCAGAGGCTGACGCAGGGAATGTCGAGTAGCGAATACGGGAATTATCAAGATCTGTGTGTAAGTCGTTCAGACGGTTGATATTTGCGCGGGTCGAAAGTTTTCGCATGCGCGAAATGTGGTTTATTCTGAACGCATCTGTTACTGAAACTGGGGTAATGGTGCAAGCGGCACAGCGGAGATTGAACTGAAAGTTGCGGACCTTTTGAGGATTCGTGATGGCTGCAGTGGATAACAAAAAGTGTCGACACTTGAAGATGCAGATCGCGACGCGGCTCGTGTGCCGCCTTCGCGGACTGGAAGAATCCGGTCCGGTGCTCGCCCGTTGGTTTGAAAGGACGATGGGGCTTGACCCTCTCAGTGAACGAGGCCATCGCCTGGACGCCGCCTTGCACGGCACCCTGTATTCACCCCGGCTTTTGGCCGGCATGGCCAGGCATGTGCCCGAAGTGCGCACCTTAGTGGATCATCCTTTTTGGCCCGTATTGGACTTGAAGGTCGCAGGTGCCCGCGCCGACACGTTGTTGGACCAATGTTTTCCTGGGTGGCGGGCCGTAGGTGCAGCCGAGCTGCATCGGCAGTTGGCGAGGCGCAGCGATCTCGACCGTCTGACCGTATTGCTGCTGTTATCGGTATGCAAACCGCATTGGTCACTGGCCCACCCCGGAGCCATCGCCGGAGCGTTGACTCGGCTGTGCGCGGGATGCGACTGGTACCCGGTGCGGTATCGGCTGGCTAGCCTGCTCCGGGCGTGGTTGGTGTACATGCACGGGCAGTATTGTTTAGCACACTGGTTTTGTCGGCTTCAGGAACTGGACGTGCAGATTCTGCAGTGGCAAGCGCTCCACGATTTGAGCTGGGCGACGCCGTTGGTACGGAACGAATTAGATTGGCGGGCCTTCAGCGAGGTGTTTAGCCGAGCCGCAAAAGTGCGCCAAGCGCAGATATATCGCGCGCTGGAAAGCCTGGACGATCAGCCGGGTTCCATCTTTCACGACGCTGATTTGTGGTCGGCTTATCGCTGCCGCTGCGGGCTGACGCGCCGTTGGTCTGCAGCGAATCAGCCAAAGCCGATTTAATCCGACTCGGGTGTGTGCGTGTCCGGCGCGGCGCCGCTTGGCCACAGATGAACGCTGTCGGCCGATTGCAGTGGCTGCCTCGTCGCAACATCAAAATGAGACATAAACGGGTGGCCTAAAAGATGGCTACTTTTGATGCTCTCGAAGCCGAACTTGATCGGCAGCTAACGTCTCCTTTACCGCCTTCAAGCTTCGCCCATTCGCACGCGCTTCAAATCCTTCCTGTCCAAACAAAGGGGCTAAGTTCACCACACGTTTAGCTCCTTAGAGGAGCTGGAGTTATTGTGGGATACGCTGGCAGAAAAGAATTGGTTCCATGAATGGGATACCTTCAGTGTCACGATGCTCTGGTGCGTAGCGGCGGCCCATCGGTTGCTGATTTCGCGATTCGCCCAGGAGCAATATGACTGTCCTGCGGGGTTGTCGCAGCGGGTAAACCACACTCTTTCCTCTCACGCTAAAATGCCGATCACGCCGGTGGATTAGCGCTGTGGCACGCGCGCTCTCGGTTCGGTCGAGGGCGCTTGCGTCCAGCGCCGCGGGCGGCGGGTCTCAACCAGTGAACGCTGGTGGTTCGCGTTTTGCTAAAGTTCCGAGGCCGCTGGCTGCGGCGCGGCTGTTCGATGATCTGCCGGCCGCAAGTCACCTCTCAGTCACTCGCCTTACTGTTGCCGTATACGCGACTGCGGGACTAACCATGCAGTGTCCCCGCTACCTCTTCTTCCGCCGCACGGCGCACACGCTCCGCTGACGATCGCAGCATGTCTTGCGGACGGTTGCCGCCCAAGCTGTGATTGCTCGAAGCGAACCAGAACGCTATGCCCCAGCTGTCCTTTTTTTTCCGCAGCACATTGATCACGGCGCCGAATTCGGCGGTGGGCCGCAGCTCTGTTGCGTCGCCAAAGGCGAAAACTGGGAAGTACTCCTGGCTCCGGTCACTCACGCTGATGAGCGAGCCGTCGTTCAACCACGCCCGGAGCCCTGCCGCGAGCGCTGCAGGCTCGAGCCCGGTGACTTGGGACAAGCCCGCCGCAGTGACCCAGTCGCCGTTTTCTTGAAGGATCAACCGCCGCGCCTCTGCCAACATGGCCGCCTCCCTGAGCAAAATGTGCGGATTCAGCGTGCTGGGAGCGCTACGGCTTGAAGCTGGCGCCTCTGAATTGGCTGCCTGGGGCAGGGCGCCGAGAAAGACACGGTTCAAGACCTCAAGGCAATTGAGGTACACGTCTATTGCGTGCCCGCTCATTGTGGGCAGTTCGATGCGGAGGTGAATGCCATCCGCCTGTTCAGACGTGGGCGCGCCCCCGTTTGAACCGCGATAGACCTCTATTTTTTTTGTTGCCATGCTGCCTCCTTGTACGCCGGCGTTAAGGGCTTACCGAGCGTATTGAACGATAGGCCTTTTGGCCGTGTACGGGGCGTCGGCGCTGACACAAGGTCGACGCGGATCAAAGCGGCTCGGGAATGTGTCTATCGATGTTACTGCCTCAGCCGCCATAACGTGTTTTTTGTCTCTGTCCAACCGACGCCGTTTAATTTCGATCTGGTCTCACCTATCCACTGGCGCTGTTACGCTGATCTGGCGGCCGTTTGATCCGAGCTGTGTTGCAACTCCATACCATTTATCGCATCGGAATCCTGTCTCTGGCCACTTTGCAGGCGCACGAGGGTTGACGACCAAGTGGGCCTTAGGGACGTATTGGTCTGTTATGGGACAGGGCCATATGTTTTTTAGCTCGAGGGCGAGCGAAAAAAGGTGAAGGCTTGAGTCTTACCAGTGTTGCACGCTGGCGTATAAGCCCTGCAGTTACTGGCGCGTGGTCAGAACAATAGGTTGAATAACACATGACGAGTGCGGCGCTTTCGAAGCGGTGCGTGCGTCGTAAATTCACCAAGCGAGAGCGGTCGTTTCAGGGGTATGAACTTCCGAAATGTCAGCGGGCTTCCAGTCGTTTCTGCGGCCATTCGACCATCGGGCAACCCGACACTTCGTTGAGCGAATGCCTAGGATTTTAGGCGCAGCGACAGGCTTATCCCTGTAGCGCCTAGAATCCTGGACGTTATTAACTCGCGAACTCGTTGTTGCCCACCCCAAGTGTTGGGGGCGTGCATGCGTTGAGGTCGCAGCATGGAGTGAAAAGGCTACGCTATATCCAGATACAGTCAGGGGTATCTGCCATGCGTACCACCTACAGCAAAAGCCAGGCTCGCCGTCGGTTACGTCGTCTGCTGGTGTTAATTGCGCAAGGACATGCTTTCGTCATCACCCGGCAGGGCATAGCGGCTTGCTTACTGGTACAGGTCGAGGCACAAGGGCGTACACCTTGAAAAAGTAACTCGACAATCCTCAACTCTCGAAGAGGTTGTATCTTGATGTCAACGCAACCCTTTCACAGCGCTTACGCTGATCAGGTAACAGCAGTCAGTGCAGGCGTAGATGGAGGGCGAGGCCCATCGTCGTCCTGCGGCAAGAGGCAGAGTGGCGCACACGAATTTTGAGCGATGTTGTTGGCCGTCTGGCCGACCGCTGATTAGACGGCGGAAAGGCGGCTCGCTTCGCGCCTCAGTCGAGGACCCTCGTATTACCCACCCAACTTCCAGGCATCCCATTTCGTGCAAAAGCCCAACCTAGAACCGCTGCTCACCCAGACCATTGAGGTCGTTATTCGCGCCGGCCAGTTGCTGATTGCCGAGTGGGCGAGTGTGGGCGGGCCGCGGGGTCAAGGTGATAAGGCCGCCGTAGACGAAGAAATCGAACAGTTTTTGCGTCAGCACCTGCTACAGGTTTTCCCTTGCGACTTCTGGGGAGAGGAAACCGGACATCGTCTAACCGGCCATCCATGGTGCTGGGTCGTTGACCCGAACGACGGGACCTCGGACTTCCTCAAGGGGCTCAAAGGCTCAGCCCTGTCCATCGGTCTGTTGCACAAACAAACGCCGGTATTAGGTGTGGTGTATGCCCCCGTCACCGTTGAGGGCGTGCCTGATTGCATTGCTTGGGCAGAAGGCATGGCCGAGGTGAGCCGCAATGGACAATCGGTGCCGTCACAGCTTTCTACCAAAACCTTGTCGAGCGACGAGTTCGTGATGGTCAGTGCCGCTGCGATCAACAAGCCTGAACTTAACAGCGCCCTCTGCCAACCCAGCACCTTTGTCGCAATGCCATCCATTGCCTACAGGCTCGCCAAAGTCGCCGCCGGTGAGGGGGTCTGTGGCATCTCGCTTTACCCAGTTTCTGCACATGACGTTGTTGCAGGCCACGCACTTTTGAGAGGAGCAGGCGGCGTTTTAGTCGATGAGCGTGGGCAAACGATTACCTATGCAACTGAAGCCAATATGCAAACGGTTTCACAACGCTGCTTCGGTGGTTCAGTGTCGGCGTGCCGGATCCTGCTCGCCCGAGAATGGGGCCGCATTTTCACGGACGTCTCCAACTGAGAGCAGTCGTCGGACTAAATTCGAGCGACCAGCATCGTCATCTCTTTGGCCGCCAACTGCGCACAGTCCGACGGGCGCTAAATTGGCAACTTCTGGACTTGCATTTTTCATCCTGTTTTCAAGCATGGAGCTTCAGGTCCGAAGCCAGCGTCTAAGAGCTGCGCGGCCCACCCTCAGCAGATAGTGCGTGGTATCTTTTGGACGACGAGAGTAGAGACTGCAGGAATCCAAGGCACTCTGCTCATTGCTCACGTCTGCCGGGGCATAGACAGGCGTGACTCACTACGAGAGCCGTGATGAAAGGTAAGCGCAAAGTCAAAATGAACCAATGGCTGCTCGCTGAGCAGTTTCAGGTCGAAGCACAGGCAGTGCTCAGGGCGCGCACGGCCCGTGCAAGTCGATTCTTGGACATTGCACTGGTGGCGGGTAGAGACGTGGAGCCGGTCGGATTGCTGGCAGGTAGCCGGACGGCCACATCGACCTGCATTCACCAGCGTAGTCAGCCAGCAAAAGACGTTTAACAATTAAAAAGGGGCCCCGGTCTGAGCATTGGAAAGAATGACCACCGTGGATTTCCGACCACCCCAACTTCACACTGAGTGAAGATAGCCAAAGAGCCCGATGCCAAACCCAAAAGGCGACTCATGTTTACTGAAGTCATGCGCAATGATGTTTACCGAGCCTACCGGGTCCGGCTGGAAATGTTTTTGCCTATTCCCACCGATGCCTCTGACCTGGACATCCATGCGTTGATCGAGGCGGGGTTCTCGCCGGGGAGTATTAAGTCGCTCCGCGACTTGGGGGTATTCAACCTCGACGCGTGCAACCACATCATTTCGCTCAAGACCCTTAAAACCCGCTTGACTCACGGTCAGCGCCTGAGCGTGGCTGAGAGTGATCGCCTGTTTCGTCTTGCGCATATCACAGCCATGGCCGAGGCGGTCTTTGGGGACACCCACAAAGCCCAGCGATGGCTGAACAAATCCAAGGCGCGCTTTTCAGGTGAAAATCCCATTGCACTGCTCTCCACCAGCCCGGGCACTCGCTTGGTTGAAGAAATGTTGATTCAGGTCGCAGAGGGATTGGCGTTTTAACGGTGTTGCTTGTCAGCGTTTTTTCAGGGGGCCACAGAGCCCGCCTCGGTAGCAACACCGCATGCGCCTGATCTCCGGCGCCAACCAATTTTCCGATAACGATCTTTTAGGCACCGGCTTCCGAGCGGAACCTCCGGTCCTAGCCGGGGGGCGTCAATTGGCGCAGGAGCGTTTGTAACGTTTCAATCTGGCGTGCCTGCTCCCGCATCTGCCGGCGGTTTTCGCGGTGTTGAAGCAGGTACGGTTTGACCCGTTCCCGTAATACGGCG
Source organism: Pseudomonas sp. C9 (assembly GCF_002000165.1). Taxonomy (NCBI): domain Bacteria; kingdom Pseudomonadati; phylum Pseudomonadota; class Gammaproteobacteria; order Pseudomonadales; family Pseudomonadaceae; genus Pseudomonas; species Pseudomonas sp. C9. Next base: position 4,786,666 of record NZ_MPAK01000001.1, read on the forward strand.
TACTCGGTCTGCAATTGTTGCAGCTTTGTTGTCTGCGCGTCGTGGGCCTGCTGGGTATCGCGCAGGGTCTGGGATTGTTGACGCAATTGTGCGTTCAGCACCCGATGCTCGTTGCGCAAGCGTTCCTGCTCACGGTACACCGTGACCAATTCTTCCTGTTTGGCCAGTTGCGCATTTTGCAGGGACCGCAGTTCCTGGCGTAACTGATTAGTCTGCTCGTCATGCCGGCGCAGTTCCTGCCCGCGCTGAGCCAGTTGCTCTTGCCGATAGTGTTCGAGCCCCTCCCGAGCATGCTGATGTTTGTCCTCCAGTGATTGCAGTTGCTGGGCCCGTTCTTCGAGGATCTGTTGCTGGCCGGCCACTAGCTGTCGCAATTGCTGGCGTTCCCCCTCGCTGTCTTGTAACTGTTCGCGCAGCATACGTTCGCACTGCCGCTGCTGTTCCAGCTCGCCGGTGAGATGGGTGATGGTGGTTTGCGACTGCTCCAACCGCTCGCCTAGCTGCGCGTGCGCCTGCGCATAGCTGGCCTGTTGCCGCTCAAGCTGCTCTTGCTCGTCGGCTACGGCGTCCCGCGCCTCCTGCTTTAGTTGCTCGGCTAGACTACTCACCAAGGTGGTCAATTTTTCATTGAGGGTGGGCGGCGGCGCAGGATTGGCGGCCAGACTACCGTTAAGTTCTTTCAAGTAGCGCTGGATCGTACTCTTTGAACCGGTGTTGCCCAGCTCAACGCGGACCAGGTCGATGCTCGGATGCAGCCCACGCCCTAACAAGGCGTCACGCGCCGCGTGCACCAAGGCTTTGTTGATACCGCTACGGGCCATGTCGGAGCTCCTGTAGGATTTCCGGATCTTAAGCAGTATGACGCATGTCATTTGACTTGCCTGGTTTCTGATCAGGACGACAAGCCCGCCGGGCGAGGAGGGTAGGGGATGACCACTGCCGCGGAGCGTTACCTGCAGGCGGCGCGGCGGGAAAGCACCACGCGCCGCTACCAGCAGGCCGTGGCGCATTTTGAGGTGGGCTGGGGTGGGTTTCTCCCCGCGTCGAGTGACAGCATCGTGCATTACCTGGCTGAGCACGCTGACGCCCTGTCGATCAGCACCTTGCGCGGTCATCTGGCGGCCTTGGCGCGTTGGCATCTGAAGCATGGTTTTGTCGACCCGACCAAAGCCCCGCAAGTGCGTGACGTGTTGCGCGGCATTCAGGCGCTGCATCCGCGTCAGGTCCGGCAAGCCGAACCGTTGCAACTGCGCGAACTGGAGCAGTGCGTAGCTGCATTACAAGTTGAGGCAGCGTCGCCGGACCGGGTCGTGCGTCTACGCGCCGGCCGCGACTGCGCCTTGTTACTCCTGGGTTTTTGGCGCGCCTTTCGCAGTGATGATCTGTGCCGCCTGCGCATTGAAACCAATCAACTCGTGCCCGGCGAAGGGCTGACGCTGTTTCTCTCCAGCAGCAAAACCGACCGTGAGCATCAGGGCCGCAGCGTCTGTGTGCCGGCGTTAAAACGGCTGTGCCCGGTGCAGGCGTACGAGGATTGGCTGGTACTCAGTCAATTGCAGCGGGGGCCGGTGTTTTGCGGCATCGACCGCTGGGGCCATCTATCCAGTGAGGCCCTGCACCCGTACAGCGTGGCGCGGGTGGTGCGCCGGGCGCTGACGCGTGGTGGGGTCGCCGGCGAGCGCTACAGCGGTCATTCGCTGCGCCGTGGTTTTGCCACTTGGGCATCGCGCAATCAGTGGACTCCGAAAGCCCTGATGGAGTATGTCGGCTGGCGTGACGTGCACAGCGCCATGCGCTACGTGGAAGCCGATGCGCCCTTTGGTGACTGGCGGCGACAGCCGGCTGAGTCAAAATGACCGCGCAGCGACGATTTCATACTGGGTTACGGCCTACGTTATTACAGCTGTACATCGCGATAATTGGTCGTCGAAAGTCAGCAGATGACGGGTTTGAGAAAGCAAGATTCACAAACCTCAGCGTGTTTTTTTGCCCGCTGGCCTTGATGGACGGTACGCCGAGGAGGAGAGGGGGGATTCACGACAACCCCGCACCGATCAAACAACATCCATGCTGATCCCTATTCTGAACCACCATTCTCAATTCCAGATAAAATTACACTCTCAACAGTTTATCGAGCTAAAGGTAATGAAGCGGCTGTAGTTTATGTAGTTGGTGTTGATGCGATTTGGCTAGGTCGCCGAAGCGAGCGCAACAAATTATTTGTTGCTTTCACTCGGACAAAGGCTTGGCTCAGAGTTTCCGGCTGTGGCGGGTCGATATCCGCAATTGGCAATGAAATTGATGCGGCGTCTGCTGACTTTCCTTATTTGCGATTTAACATGCCAGATCTTTCAAAAATGAACCTCATTCAGCGTGATATGAGCGAAAAGACTCTTCGCGCCAGGAAGATTCGGCAGGAGTTCATAGATCGTCTACGTGATGAAGGGTTTACGGATAACGAAATTGACGATCTCATGGTAGGAAAGGAAGTCAAAGATGAATAGGGAGGACGTTAGATCGGGGATATATCAGGTTTGGCGAGCCGCCCAAGAATTGGGTGTTGCAGAAATTTACTCGAATCCAAGCCCTCTCCCAGTAAATGCGGAGTTTCGAGATTTGATACTGTCTAACTCATCTAATTATATTGATGTTTATAATAAGGGGCTCGGGCTCTCACACTATAATATTCTGCTTTCAGACTATTCGTTCTTTCAGTTTAGTATTGAGGGGGATAACAATGTCCGATATGCTTTTTATCCAAACCCTTACACCTCAAATTCAAATGAATATAATAATTGGTTTCGAAGCCGGCACGAGATGGTGGAGGCAGGATTTCTAACCCACGAAGAATTTTTGTCACTATTATCAGATAAAACTGGTATGGGCAATGTACCTTTGTTGCGTTACGAAAACGCTCCCGCTCAACGTAAAAAACTTCATCATCCCTGCTCTCACTTCCATATTGGTTTTCATTCCGAAAATAGGTGGCCTGTCAGAAGAGTGCTCACCCCTACAGCGTTTGCGTTGCTAGTTTTTAAATTTTATTATGGCGCTCAGTGGCGCACTGTTGGTGATGATGAGCACGTACATATCGAAAACTCTTTCGACCGAACTTTGATTTCTGAGAAGACTCGTTGCTATCTTGTCTCTGACGAATTATTCGACCCCGAAGAAGAACGAGCTTTTTTCTTTGGGTAAGTAATAATTTTTTATCAGAAGTGGCTGCTTTTTCGCGACTGCTTTTGGCCGACGAATTCCCCACGCCAGGGGCAGCTATGGGTCGATTCTGTTGAAAAAGTAGCTCCCCGGTCTGGTCTGCGGAAAAATCTCTGCATTGACCAGCGGGGAAGCACGCAGCATGATGGGACAGTTAGAAAGGTTCAAGAGTGTGCTGCCGAACACAATATGCATCACTCACCGCTGTACGTCGGCTATCTAGCCGCATATGCCTTTTCGCTAAAGTGCGCAGATTTATTGATTTTTCTTCAAAATCTTTTTTTTTTCAATAAATTGAAAAATCAATAGTGAGGGATTATTTGATTGCGCCAATATCACGCCCCTCAGCTCATATACCTGTCGAAAAGAAGCTTGACCAACTGGCGAAGCCAAATATTTCCGGGGTCATGATGATAGCGCGGGTGCCAATACTGTCGCAGGTGCAAGCTGGGGGACTTGATAGGGGTTTTTATTACCTTGACCGCGTTGTAGCGTAGGAACGTTTTCCCCAATTCACTAGGCACGGTTGCAATTAGGTTCGGGTTTTTCTCCAGTATCATTGGGACCGTTATAAAGTGTGGGGTTGTAAGGTAAATTTGTCGTTGATGACCCAGTTCGTCGATGAACTGGTCGTAGCGTGTACTTCTGTCTGACAGTACGACGGAAACATGTTTCATGCCCAGGAACTCTTCAAGACTTACTTCGTCGCCGGAGTACGTGCTGCTCACGATAGAGCAAAAAGAGTGCATGAATAGTTCTTGTTGAAAAAGGTTTGGGTCCTGGATGTAGTGTGATCCTATAGCCAGATCTGTATCACCTCTCTCCAGCGAGTTCGCTATATGCTCGGTGGGTAGCTGCGACGTTCGTATTCGGCAATGGGGGGCTACTTTCTGAAGTTCTGCAATCAGTCGGGGCAAAAATACCAACTCGCCCATGTCCGTCATACAAAGGCTGAAGACCCTGGTGGAAGACATAGGGGTGAAACTGGCCTGAGCCAATAGCTTGTGCTGTACGGCGGATACGATCTCCAGAACTGAATCCCCCATCTCCTCTGCGAAAGGCGTCGGCTTCATCGCATCGCCAATACGGACGAAGAGGGGGTCTTCATAAAACTCCCGTAGACGTCGTAGTGCATGGCTCATAGCGCTCTGCGTCAAGCCAAGATGCTCTGCTGCTCGAGATACATTGCGCTCTCGTAGTAGCGCGTCGAACGCGAGCAGCAGGTTCAAATCGAATTTCTTACCATGAATGGTATGCATGATCTGTATTAGCTCCATGATCTATGCGCATACATGATCCACCTCTAGCATGACGTCGGCAAGAAAAGATTCAAAAACCAAAACAAGAAATGAGGTCGACGCCATGCTTCTTCGAAACGCTTGGTATGTAGCTGCTTGGTCGAGTGAGATTCCGGTCGACGAGCTACTCGCAAGAACGATTCTGAACGTGCCTGTGGCGCTATGGCGTGATACCGCCGGAAAAGTGGTGGCTTTCGAGGATCGTTGCTGTCACCGAGGCGCTCCACTATCGAAAGGGCGCCTGGAAGGCGATCAGCTTCGGTGTATGTACCATGGTCTCTTATTTGATACGACGGGGCGCTGCGTCGAAATACCCGGACAAGAGCGCATTCCTCCACAGGTTAAGGTGCGCACATTCCCAGTCGTGGAGAAGCACAAGTGGATCTGGATCTGGGTGGGTGATGCCAGCCTTGCGGATCCGTCCCAGATCCCTGATACACATTGGCTGGATGACCCCGAGTGGCGAAGCCTGGAGGGTTACACCTATTACACCACCAACTACCTACTGATCGCTGACAACCTGCTTGATCTCGCACATTTGCCCTACGTTCATCCGAACACGCTGGGCGGTGACGAGGCCTATGCAGCCTGTATACCTAAGGTTGAGAAGCTGGAAAACGGCGTACGAGTAACACGTTGGGGTGAAGGTATTAAACCTGCACCTTTCGTGCAGAAGATCAAGAATTATCCGGGTCCTGTTGATCGTTGGAATATCTACGACTTCCTACTGCCGAGCATCTTCCTGATGGATTCGGGCATGCAACCCAGTGGGCACAATGCCAAGGCGGGAAATCGCGTCAATGCGGCAGAGTTCCGTAGCACCCAAGCACTGACTCCGGAAACAGACGAATCCACGCACTACTTCTTTTCGCAGCCTCATAATTTCGCCATTGATGATCCCAAGGTGACGCTGGCGATCCACGACCAGGTCATAACAGCGTTCCAGGAAGACAGCGACATGATTCATGCACAAGATCGCATGTTGAAGCTGGCCCCCAATTTCAAAATGATTCCAATCGGAGCTGATGCTGCTCTTTCGTATTTCAGATGGCTTGTGGCGAATGCTTATAAGGCTGAGCAGGCAGCATGCAATCCCGTCAAGATCCAGGAGGTCTGAGATGAGCGACTGGAACCGCGTTCGAGTGATGGCGATCGTGAAAGCTGCTGACACCATTATGGATGTCCGCTTGCTGGCCTTGGACGGTCAACCTCTTCCTATGGCCGACGCGGGCTCGCACATTGATGTTCGCCTGGCAAATGGTTTGATCAGGCAGTACTCCGTTCACCTGTACGACCCCTCGGACGGAAGTTACTCAATTGGGGTCGGATTGTCTGAGGCGTCACGTGGTGGCTCAGCGTTCATTCATGCATACCTGCGAGTTGGCGACATGCTCGAAGTTAGTGCGGTTCGCAATAACTTCCCGCTGGAACGCAACGCAGGCACGTATTTTTTTATCGCCGGCGGTATCGGAATTACGCCGATTCTCAGCATGATTCGTTGGTGCGATGCTAATGACAAGCAGTGGCAACTTCTCTACTGCGTCCGCTCGCGGTCCCGAGCTGCTTACATCGAGCACCTACCTCGTGGCGGAAAACTAGTGTTTCACACGGATGACGAAAATGCCGGTCGTCCCGATCTGCAGGCGTTTATTCGTCAAGCTAGTTCCACGGACCAGCTCTATTGCTGTGGACCGGCGCCGCTCATGAATGCGGTACGGGATGTCGCACAGGCATACCTGCCTTCCGATCAGGTGCATTTCGAGTTGTTCAGTGCACCTCAGTTGAGTGCTCCTGAAAAACAACAGAACAATAGTTTTGTGGTGGAACTTGCTCGTAGTGGCATGGAAGTAACCGTGCCGGCTAATACCAGCCTTCTCGATGCACTCGAAGGGGCGGGGATAATGGTGCCTTATTCCTGCCGGGAGGGGCTTTGTCGTACCCTGTGAATGCCGGGTACTAGCCGGTGAGATTGATCACAGGGACTATGTCCTCAGCGATGAGGAGCGTGCTTCCAATGCGGTCATTCTGCAGTGTGTTTCACGTGCCAAGTCTTCAAGGCTGGTGCTTGATATCTGACGGTGACTGCGCGTCACGCTTTATCTGGGAGGCAATAATGAGTAGTTGCGAACTGAATGCTATCAGGGATGAGCTTCGCTCTCGTAGAGAAAACCCACCTGAGTCGCTGCAGCGGGCTCGCATTGGTTTTGACCAATTGTGCAATCGTTTTTCCGCTCCGCCCAATTGCATCTCCACGGCATCGACGCTCGGTGGAGTGCCTGTACGGACGGTGACCTGCGTGGAATCCCGGCGCTCGCTACTCTATGTCCACGGAGGTGGATTTATGGTGGGCAGCGCTGGAGGTTTTGAGGGGATCGCCGGTACGCTTGCTGCTGGTACATCTTCCACGGCTTATGTAGTTGATTATCGACTAACGCCTGAAAATGCATACCCTGCTGCCCAGCAGGATGTTCTGACTGCGTATGCGGCGTTACTCGCGAACAGCGAAAGTGCAAACGATATCGCATTGGTGGGAGATTCGGCGGGAGCCCAACTCATCATGGCCGCTCTGATTCACGCCAGGACGATGGGAATGGAAATGCCGGGGTGCGTCGTGCTGTTTTCTCCTTGGGTGGATCTGGCTCTCACCGGAGAAAGCATCCTTACCAAGGCTACTGTGGACTTCTTTCTTACACCTCAGAAGTTGCAAACCTGTGCTGACGCCTACCTGGGAGAACAGGTCGAGGCTGCTTCTTTCATCTTGGAGGCTGGCCTGGAAGGTTTGCCGCCGCTGATGATTCAAGTGGGGGAGTGTGAAATCCTTCTAGATGACGCAGTACGTCTGGCGAGAGTCGCTGGATCAGCTGGCGTGGACACCAGACTGGAGGTATGGCCCGGTATGTTTCATGTCTGGCAAGCGTATGCTCCGGCTCTCTCTGAGGGGCGTGAGGCACTCGCCGCTGCCGTCAATTTCATAAACAGGGTGCTGGAACGGAAAAAGGCCGTTGCTGTTGGCGGTTGACTGTCGTTTCAGGCGTTTGTTCGCTGCCGTGATCATGCGGTCTAGATTACCTTCAGCATCGAACCATGCGAGGATCCAGCCATCACGCTGGGTCGTCCAAAACCCCGCCTTGGGAAGTGCAGTGCCAAATCGCTGAGGCTGCCTTCCGTAGCGCGGTTGGAACGCTGGCCGGCGTAAGGCATTGCTGTCAGGCTGCAAGCGCAGAACATCTCTAGTCTCTAGTCTCTAGTCTCTAGTCTCCAGTGCTATTGCATACGATGCTCCGCCCATATTCGCCACGGCAGGACTAACTGACCCAGTTTCGAAGTGCGCAGGGTGCGCAATGAAAAAAATCGTGGTCCAGGCATCGCCCAAACTCCTGAAACGACCCATCCGGACCGCCGCGGATTTGCTGGACTGTAATTTGATCCTGTCGGAGACGACGCTGGCCACAACTGTTCGCACAACATGACCTTTACGCCCCGAAGAATCTTACTTACACGCTTAGTTTTGACCGTTCCTACATGACGGTGGAGGCTGCCAGTCACGTGCTTGGATTTGCTTTGGCAGCTTGAACGGGAATAACACCAGCCTGCTACGCTGTCCTCTTCCACGAAGGAAACACTATGTCGAACGCAGATCTGCTCGCTTCCCTACTGTTCAAGGTCAACGAGAACCAACTCGCTCTCGAAGCCGCGATCATGGAACTGACGCTGTAGGTCGAGCAGCGCGGATCAGCAGCGGTTGCTGGGAATGTTCGCGGTGCTTTGGACACAATAAGTAAGAACGAGGACTTCATCACCCTAACGCTCGCCGTGCTGATGGCACCCGAGTGATCGGCATCCATCTACTTCGGACAAAAACCAATTCATGGCACCAGTAGCGCCTCGTCGATCTCAATGGCCGGAATAGCTTCTTCCTTGCGCTTGCTGGAAAGCCAAATCCTAGTTTTGCTCACATCGAGAATCTGCCCCTGCTCCATTAGCGACAATACGAGTGCATCTGCCACTCGATAGCGACCACAGGCCGGACAATCTCTCTCCTCCCACGGGCCATGACATTGAAGGCGTTCAGCGACACCTGCACAAATAAGACAGCTCATGGGATCACCTATATTTTTAATAGTTTGTAACTGATCCGTCGTTTTTTAGCTGCTTTAATCTAATAACTCACCGCGTGTTCAATTACCAGACAGCACAGCCATAAATCGGAGTCGCAGAAACTGCCCGACTGGCTGGGCTGGCACGCTTGATGGTTCGCTTTTTTTTGCGGTACTTCGCAGATCCTGGTGTCGGTTAATCTGCGCAGCGGCGTCACCAATCTTAACGATAAGGGCAGGTGACTTCGCCGGACGCTTACGGTCCATTGAGCAAAATTTAAAGCGCTGTGATGGATGAGTGTAGCTGGTGCATGTTTTATAGACATGCACCACCTCATCTCCTATCGCTGACTTATAAGCCACCCAGTGCGACGTACTTGATTTCCAGGTAATCGTCGATACCGTATTTTGAACCTTCGCGTCCAAGTCCGGAGGTTTTCACTCCACCAAACGGTGCAACTTCTGTGGAGATCATCCCCTCGTTCACGCCTACCATGCCGAACTCAAGATTGTCGACGACACGAAAGATTAAGCCCACGTCACGTGCGTACACATAAGCTGCTAAGCCAAAAGGAGTATCGTTTGCCATCGCAATTGCCTCGTCCTCAGTATCGAAACGGAAGAGGGGAGCGACAGGGCCGAAGGTTTCATCATTGAAGATCAGTGCATTGCGTGGCACATCGGTGAGTACCGTTGGCTCGAAGTAACTGCCGCCCAAGGAGTGACGCTTGCCTCCAGTAGCAATACTTGCACCTTTTTCCACCGCATCGGCAATGTGCTCTTCCACCTTTTGCACTGCGTCCTCATTGATGAGCGGACCCAGTACCACCCCGTCATGCATGCCATTGCCAACTCTGAGCGCGGAGGCGGCATCGGCGAGCTTCTGTGCAAACTGATCGTAGACACCTGACTGCACGAGCATGCGGTTTGCGGCAACACAAGCTTGGCCTGTGTTGCGGTACTTGGCGGCAAGTGCACCCTTGACTGCGGCATCGATATCAGCATCGTCAAAGACGATGAATGGCGCGTTGCCGCCCAGTTCCATGCTCGCCTTCTTGATGGTCGGAGCGCACTGGGCCAGCAGCAGCGATCCCACTTCGGTAGAACCCGTGAAGGACAACTTGCGAACGACCGGGTTTGCGGTGAGCTCCCCGCCGATTGCGCGGGCCGAGCCGGTGACAACGTTGCACACACCGGGCGGCAGACCGGCGCGCTCGGCGAGTACGGCCAGAGCCAGTGCCGAGAGCGGTGTCTGACTGGCCGGCTTGATAACTCCTGCGCAACCAACCGCCCAGCCCGGGCCGGCTTTGCGCGTAATCATCGCGGAGGGGAAGTTCCACGGTGTGATGGCTGCAAACACGCCGATAGGGGCTTTCTGCACGAGAATGCGCCGACCGTCCACATTTTGCGGAATGATGTCGCCATTCACACGCTTCGCTTCTTCCCCGAACCATTCGATGAAGCTTGCGGCGTAAAGGATTTCGCCACGGGATTCCACCAAAGGCTTGCCCTGTTCGGCCGTCAGGATTACTGCCAGGTCCTCGATATTTTCAAGCATAAGCTCATAGAGCTTACGGAGGATCTTTGCACGCTCCTTTGCCAGCGTCTTGCGCCATCCCTGCATGGCGCGTTCGGCCGCTGCGATTGCGCGCCGAGTCTCGGACTCGCCACCGTTTGGTACGCGCGCCACCAATTCACCGGTGGCTGGATTGCGGACCTCAATTGTCTGGCCACTCTCTGCCTGGACCCATTCGCCGTCGATCAACATCGCCTGACGCAGCAGGTCGGGGTCTTTCAGATTCAAGGTTGCGGTGTTATTCATCGGGCAGACCTCAAATGGAGTTACGACCGATGAAGAAGGCTTCATCGAGGTCGGTGGTCGGGTTCAATCCAGCAGCTTCCAGTCCCTTGCGCAGCACCACCATGTCGCGTTGGTACACGCGTTGGGTCGGGTGGGGCATAGGACCGCCGTTGTAACCCTGCAACCAGCCTTGGTACTTCCACATCATGCGATTGAGAAGCCCGTTTGCCGCCATCGGCAGGCTTGCAAACGCTTTGCGCGCCGGATCCATTTTGTACCAGAGCTGAGTTGCCTCATCGTAGTTGCCCGCGCGGATCAACTTGTGGATCTGTGGAAGCAATGGGCCGTAGTAAGAGGAGTAGTTAGTTCCACAGAAAGGGATGTCCATCACCTGTGCCAAAGGCACGTACTCATACTCAAGCGGAGATGAGATAACGACTTCCTCATGGAACTCGCGGTGAACTTCGATCGCAGACATGATGTAAGGCAGTCCGCCTTCGGCTTTGATTGCGACGACGTTGGGGATCTCGTCGACCATTCGACGCAGCACCGCCAGCGGAATGTCGGCGGGGTGCAAGCGGCTGAAACCCCAGGCGGGCAGCGGGAAGATTATTACGCCCAGGTTCGTCGCGGCGCAGATCGCCTTGGTGTACTCGAATACTTCGTCATAGGACTTCGGATAGAAGTACGGAGGGTAGCCAAGCAGTACAAGGTCGGCGCCGGCAGCTTCGGCTCGCTTCACTGCCTCAATGTTATCTTCTAGTGTGTTGAATACCGCGTGGTGAACGATCACGAGACGACCGGCTGCTTGATCGGCCATGATTTGACAAAACTCACCATACTGCTCTTGGGTAATGGCTACCTCTGAGCAGGACAGCGAACCGACGAAGCCATGCTTGATTGCCAGTTCTACGTCGTGGCGAACGGCTTTCTCATTGATTCGTTTGAAGTCGGAGGTCATTGTTGGAATAGTAACGTTGGCGACCCCAACAAGTTTCTCGCGTGCCCAGTCTCGAGCGTCTTTTTTATTGTAATTGGCCATGTAAGGCTCCTGTTAGTCAGGGTTGGTGATAGTCGTCGCTGTTCGCTCAGCGCTTGGTTTCAAAATCGATTGGCAATGGTGTTGCCAGTCCGGCTTCAAGTGCCTTGGTCAGGATGAGTTCCGCTACCACGATGTCTTGAAGACCACCGCCGACTGACTTGAACATCGGGGCCTTGGCTTGCTTCAACTGCTCACTGCAGGCTCCGCTCATCAGGTCAGACAGGCTGAAGGCTTTGTGTCGGAATTCGATCCCGGCGGCATGGGCTGCAAGCATGTCCCCTGTCTCTTCCAGCACTTCTTCCAGTGTGTCGCAGATGATCAAGTCGCTGCGCTCCACGACCGAAACGTCTATTTCACGCTGCTCCGGGATGGTCGAACCGATCGAAACGACGGTGGCCCCCGGCTTCAACCAATTGCCAAACAGAATCGGCTTTTCATCGCGTGAGCGTGCGGCAGTGAGCACGATGTCGGCGCCTTCCACTGCCTCTTGTGCCGAGCCAACACCTCGAGCGGGTACACCGAGATCTCGCGTCGCCGCTGTAGCAAACGCTTCGCGCCGTTCAGGCGTCGGGCTGTAGACGGTTATTTCGGTCAGTTCGCGGACACTTGCGAAGGCACGGGCGTGCATCGAGGCTTCCAACCCACTTCCAATGACGGCTAGACGAACAGGTTTCTGTGGGGCGAGGCGGTCAAGGGCTGCTGCCGACGTAGCTGCAGTCCTGAATCCAGTCACCAGATTTGCGTCAATGAAAGCGGCAATGCGATTGGTCGTTCGATCAAACAGAACGATGACGTATTCGATCCCCGGTGGCGCATCGCCCATGTTCGACCCCATCAGCTTGGCGCCGAAGTAGCGTCCACTTGCCGGAATCGCCGGCAAGGTGCGAAGCCAGGTTTTTTCAAGACTTGCAACGGTACGAGGCGGGGTAGCCCTGGCTGGCAAGTGTTGCCCGTAAGCGGCCTGAAGCGCGGCAATCGCATCTTTCCAACGGAAAACGGCCTTCGCGGCAGCGCTTGAAACGAACACGGGAGACTGGGAATTAGCGGTCATGCGTCGAGCTCCGAAACGGCAGAGAGAGTTGAAGTATGCGCGGGGCGGCTTACGTAAGCCGCGCTCCGGCTATGAATAGCTATCTAACTGAAGGTAGCACTAACAAAACGATGCGTATACAAAGTATTGTTGTCTGAGATTGCTGTTGTCAATGGCTCTATTGAGTAAATCTAGGTTTTACTCGGCATGGTTGCGGAAACAAAACGGAACGTATAGATTTGGTATGTTCTTAGCAACGCCGATGTCTGGTGAGCGGCATGAAGCGCGGGATGCGAGGGTAGTTGAAGGCTTGGACAGTCCTGCCCAGTGGATTTGCTCGTCGCTGCAATTGAAGCAGTACTGCGAGACGCCTCAAGGCTTACCGCAGATGACTATACGAGGGCTATACCCGGTCGCGGATGTCTCTAGCCGAGGCGCACTTCGATGTACCGGAATTGGCAAACAAGCTGTGTAATTGAGTAGCAGCTACCACCCGCCATAGAAGCGGAGAGGAGACAAGAATGAGTCAAGTTAAACGCGTTTTGATTGTAGGCAGCGGAATCGGCGGTGCCACCGCAGCTTATGCACTGCGCAGGGCGGGAGTGGACGTCCACTGTATTGACATCAAGCCGGGGATTCCCTCGGCAGGGTCTGGCATTTGCCTGTTACACAACACGGTCCGAGCATTGGACATGATCGGATTGGCGGAGCCTTGTCTCGACAGTGGTATGCGATTCGACGCGTTTCGGCAATTCGATTCCTCAGGTCAACTCCTGCGATCGGACCCTGCACCTCCCAGCTGTGGCATCCGTCGGCCAGAACTTGCTCGAATCCTGGAGTCGGCAGCGCAAGGGGCTGGGGCGGTTCTGGATAAAGGGTTGACGATCGAACATCTCGACGACCGTGGGGACTGCGTCGAGGTTAAATTCTCGAATGGTCGCGAGGCTACCTATGACTTGGTAGTGGCTGCGGATGGAGCCTACTCTAAGCTCCGCGATCAGGTTTTCGGTACTGAGTGCAGGCCGCGTTTTGCAGGTCAGAGTGTCTGGCGTTTCAACGCGCCGCGTCCGGCTCAGATTGATGGGTTCTGTCTGTACCGCAGCCCGACAGGGAAAACTGTGGGTTCTTTTCCGACATCGGAGAACAGCTGCTACCTGTTTTATCTAGAGAACAGTGTGGAGCCTCTGCGGGTACCAGAGGATCAAGCGAGCGCGATGATTCGCGAACGCCTTGCCGAATATACCGCGCCCGCTGTATTGGAAGCTCTTGAGCAGGTGAGCGATGCCAGGCAGGTTATCTTCCGTCCGCTGGATATCACGCTGGTGCCGGCACCTTGGTACCGCGGTCGCGTAGTGCTCCTCGGCGATGCTGCACATTCACCAACACCGCATATGACGTCTGGAGGTGGCATGGCCATCGAAGATGCCGTCGTGCTTGCAGACTGCATATCCAAGACCTCGTCTGTTAACGAGGCATTGGCGATGTATAGCGAGCGCCGATTTGAACGATGTAAAATCATTTGTGAAGCTTCATTGCAACTTTGTCGCTATGAGCAGGAAGACCCACTGAAAAATAGAGAGCAGTCGGCGGCTCTATTGCTGAAAACCTATCAATACCTGGGGCAGCCTATCTAAAGCATCAGGTTGACGTTATCTGTTAAAAAGTCCCGATTCACCTCTCAGGGTGAATCGGGACTGAGTCAACTCATGCTTTTATAACGATCAGCAGCCAAATAGTGCTATTCAGTTTTCTGAGTTCGTTACTCCCAGCAAGTGGTATATGTAGTCAATATGCGACTTGGCAAACTCCTCGTTCAATGGGGCGTGGCCAACCAACAAGCGCATGTAGACTGCTGAGTAGATGATGTCCATAAGCGACTCGACATCGGTGTCGCTTGGGATCTCGCCGCTGCGTTTCCATTCTTCAAGTGTTTCTTTAACTATCGCGCGTCGCCCATAGTGGAATCTCTCTCGAAAAGCTCGTAATACTGAAGGGTCAGATTGTCCCTCGGCTATGATTTGAGCGAGTATTCGGCCTGGCCAACCAGAAAACTGCTCTACCAGTGTGCGGAAATGAGCAGCGATGGCCTTTTTGGGACCGAGTTCAATTGGCAGTGGGGTCTTGAGAAGATGGTTTTCAATGAATGCGTCAATCACAAGCAATGCTTTAGAGTCCCACCATCTGTAGATCGTTGCTTTGCTGACAGCGGCTTCCTTTGCAATTGCCTCAATCGAGATGGCCTGAATAGAGTTCTCGTGTAGCAACTTGATGGTCGAATTCAGTATTTGCAGTCGAGTAGCTTCGCTGCGTGGTCGTCCTAAAGACTTCTCCTGCATAAAGTATTCCTTAATAAATGACTAATTTTAACAGGAGCGTAAATCTGCATGTGCTCACTCTGCGGCGTGGGCGGCTGCCTGCTGAAATCAAGCTGAGGCGTTTCTGATCGTAGCCAACAGACCACTCAAGAAGCAATGTAAAAAACGCTTTGGGCTTGGCTTGGCGAGTGTGGAAGGCCCATGTGAGCTGACTGCGTAAGGCAGGTGAAGGCTGCCAGCTGACGAAAACTAAAAAGTAAGCTTGTGCAAAACGGTACGGATCGTATATTTTTGTTTCGCGCATATGAAGCCTTCCACGGGCACAACAACAAGAACGCGCGGAGGAAACAAACATGCATCAGGGTTCGAGCCTGAAAGGCGATGTTGCGACCGTTACCATTGTGGGCCGCATCTGGCACTCGACCAGTGAACAGGTGGTTGAACGCGACAAGCAATTCGCGTCCGTTGATTTCCCAAACTTCCCCGTCAACGCTGCTTCGACGCGCGATACCAACGGCTCGATCCTCGACGCCGATCTGGGTCTCTTAATCGGCGTTCAGAGCTCCGCTACATCCCTCAACATTTTCGGGGAATGAGCATGTCGATCCCCAACATTTCCAATCTCGGATTTGGGCGGCGCCAGTTTCTCGTGTCCACCGGAAGTGCCGCGACGCTCGCCATGCTAGGGGCGTTACCGGTGCTCGCGAAGCCATCCGGAGAGATCGCTCGAGGACCATTCGACCCCAGCCAGTTTAACGTTCGCTTTGTCGTGACGGACCGCCGATTGCCGCAAAGCCTGGCTTTCGCCATTGAGCATGCCAAAAAAGGCAGTGCGCGGCTTGAAGTCACGAGTGGACTCACGAGGCTTTGGCAGGAATCGCTCGTACCGTTTTGGCGTGAGCAAGGTGGCGCTGTCGCCGGACTCACCACGCGCGAGGTTTGGCATTGCCTTGCAGAACAAGCACGCAGCCAGTCGCGCCGTACAGTTGTGCTGCATCAGTACGACGTACCGGCGAGCCAACCCAATCCCTTGGTTTCATGGATCATCGCGTGAATTATGAGAACACCCCCGAATGTTTCCCCCGAAGTTTTTTCCGTCGCGCTACAGGAGTTTGCTGGTGTAGTCGGAAAAGAATGGGTCTTCGTTGAGGACGAGGATCTGTTTCCCTACCGTGATTCTTATTCCCCGCTGCGCGACACGCCTGAGGATCGAAGCGCATCAGCTGCCGTGGCGCCCGGATCGGTTGAAGAGGTGCAGGCGGTCGTGCGCATTGCCGATAAGCACCGCATACCGCTTTATACGATTTCCACCGGCAAAAACCTCGGCTACGGCGGTTCAGCGCCCAATCATGGCGGCAGTGTTGTGCTAGATCTGAAGCGGATGAACCGCATCATTGAGGTCAACGAAAGCAACGGCTACGCAATCGTGGAGCCCGGCGTCAGCTATTTCGATCTGTATAACTACATCCAGGAACGTGGCCTGAAAGTGTGGTTGGATGTCGCCGACCCGGGCTGGGGCAGTGTGGTTGGTAATGCTCTTGACCATGGTGTAGGTCACACGCTGTCGCGCTTTCGCAACCATTTCGATTCGCACTGTGGAATGGAGGTGGTGCTGGCAAATGGGGAGGTGGTCCGCACAGGAATGGGAGCGCTTCCCGGTTCCCAGACTTGGGGGCAATTCAAGATGGGCATGGGGCCGATCCTGGATGGCATTTTTTCCCAGTCCAATTTCGGCGTTGTCACCAAGATGGGCATTTGGTTGATGCCGGCACCAGAAGCCTTCATGCACGGCATGGTGATGGCCGCGCGTTATGACGACCTGCACGCGGTAGTGGAATTGCTCAAGTACATCGAGAACACTGGGTTAGCCCCTGGTGCTCCGGAAATGGGTAGCCCGCTGCTGGGTGTCAGCAATTACACGAAACACCTTGTCGACGCATTTTATGATGGCCCGCCGCAGTTGCAAAAGCCGCATGCCGAGCTGGTTGCGAAAGCCAGCGTCGGTTTTTCGGCAGAGTTGCAGAAGTATGGACAGGACAACAACATTCCTTACTGGGTGCTCAACCTGAAGTTCTACGGACCACCGAAGGTGATCCAGGCCCAGTGGGAGGCAGTACAGGAGCTGGCCGCAAAGTCGATCAAGGGTGTGCGCTTTCAGGCTGGCCAGATTCAGACCGATCCGCGCAAGGCTTCCGCTGAGTGGACGGTATACCCACAGGATGTGGGTATACCAAACATGGACTTCTTCGGTATGGGCACGCGTGCCGGAGGCAACCCGCACCCAATGCGCGGCCATATGTGGTTCTCTCCAGTCATTCCACAGACTGCGCAAGGCATCCTCGAAGCCAACCGTGTATTCGAAGAAGCGCACCGCACCATGCCTGCGCTGCAGAATGTGCCGATCTGGAACCTCAGACCTTTTGCGTTGCCTGCGCCGTTTTTCGAGCGAGCTTTCCTTTTTATCGTGGGCTTCCCGATCACCGATGATACGGCGATGAACAAAGCCTCCATAAAGGCGTATCGGACGCTACTCGATATCGGCGCACAGCATGGTTGGGGCGAATATCGTTGCCACCCGGAATTCCAGGACCAGGCCATGGGCCTGTATTCGTACAACAACAACAGCCTGCTGCGCTTGAACGAGGTCATCAAGGACGCCATCGATCCTAACGGAACTCTTTCGCCGGGCCGCTACGGCATCTGGCCTAAGCATTTGAGGAAGGGCACCAAATGAAAACAAACAGTTTCATCGTGCTCATGATGCTGGCAGGTCTGGCAGTCGCATCCGAACCGGCCAGGGACGTCCAACCGGGTCAGCGTGGCAAGCAGGTTTTCGATCAGTGGTGTGCGATCTGTCACGCCGCAGCTCCACGCATGCCTGGCACAGCTTCGCTGGCGGCCAAGTATGGCGGCAGCTTACCGGCTGCATTGGAAGAGCGCACTGACATGCCCCCGGCCTTCATCAAGTATTTCGTTCGCAACGGCGTACTGATCATGCCGGCATTTCGTAAAACCGAAATAACCGACGCCGACCTTGAATTGCTTGTCGACTACCTAAAGGCCAAAGACCAATGAGCTCACATTCTGTTTCTGACTCTCTGACGAAGGCTGCTGGTAACCGGAAGGACGCCCGCTACGGTAGCGTGGCGCTCGTCATCGGGCATTGCGCTGGCCTGATGGATATCACCACTTTGCCGATCTGGGTTGGAATCGTCCTGATCGGGCAACTGGCACTTGATCCGCAGCGTGCCGGGTTCTTGCTGACTCTGTTCCTCGGGTCGGTCGTGCTCAGCAGCCTGTGTATTGCACCAAAACTATCCCGAATCAACCGCAAGCGCATAGCGTCGGCGGCTTATGCCGTGGCGGGTATGGCCTTCGCCAGCATGCCAAGCGTAAGTGGTAGCTATACCCTTTTGGCTTCGGCGCATGTCGTGGCAGGTCTGGCGGTCGGCTGCGGCCTGTCGATCGTTCACGGGACGATGGGTGGCACTGCTAATCCGCACCGCACAGCGGCAATGGCATTTAGCTCGCTGAGCCTACTGTCCATCCTGGTGATGGCGACGCTGCCTCCGCTAATAGGCAAGAACGGCCCGAACATATTCTTCTACACAATGTCGGGCATCATGTTTACTGCCGCACTCGCCGCACTGCTGGCTTTTCCGAAGGTCGCCCGTGCGATCCAGCACGATCGATCCAAACTCGCCAAGTTGCCTTCGCGAGTATGGTTCGGCATCGCTGGCGTGAGTCTATTGATGGTGAGCCATTCGATGGTCTTCGGATTCATCGAGCGTGTAGGAGGCTGGCACGGGTTCAGCGCGGCGCAAATCACCACGGTGCTTGTCATCAGTGGTTTCGTGAATCTCGTACCTGTCGCCCTTTCCAGTCTCCTCGAACGCCGCTTGCCGGCCTCGGGCGTAGTCATGGCGGGACCTCTGATACAAGCCACTGCAGCAGTTGCTGTGACCCAGTTCAGTGGTTACGGGGTTTACATCGTAGCGACCTCAGTTCTCATCGCCGTCGTGACATTCACCCATGTGTTCGCATTCGGGGTACTTGCGCGACTGGATCCGTCCGGTCGCGTGGTCGCAGCCACTCCGGTGATGGTCATGGCGGGTTCGGCTACTGGCCCACTCTTGGGGGGCGTGCTTGCGCTGCATGTTGGCTATGGCAGCTTGGGCTGGGCGGCATTGGCGTTGGGGCTTTTGTCCGCCCTCTGCTTTCGCCTAGGTACCCGTAAGGCGTGATGTAAAACAATAAAAATATGAAGTCCCTTACGAGAGGATTGGTATGAGCAAGCGATTGCAGGACAAGGTGGTTTTACTGACCGGCATTGGCAGTGGGATGGGGCGCGAAACAGCTCGGCTGTTCGCCAGCGAAGGTGCGATCGTCGTCGGATGCGACATCAATTCGCAGACGGCCGCAGAAACCGCGAAATTGGTAGAAAGCGATGGTTATTCCATCGATGTGGTCGCTCCTGTTGACCTCAGCGACCGCGACGATGTAGCGCGTTGGATCGATGGTGCTGCCGCTCGGTATGGCCGCATTGACGCGCTCTACAATAATGCCAGTCTGCCGCGTTTTGCGCCTTTTGCGGTGCAGAGCGACGCCGATTATGTCTTCACTATCCAGAATGAACTCGATCTTGTCTGGCGTGCTTGCCAGCTTGCCTGGCCGTATCTGGTGAAGTCCAAAGGTGCCATCGTCAACATCGGCTCCGGTGCTGGCATGCAGGGAGCGAGAGCGCTGCCGCAGGCAGCACATGCTGCGGCGAAAGGTGCGGTCCTTGCCCTGACGCGCCAACTGGCCGCAGAAGGCATCGCTGTTGGTGTGCGAGTTAACTCGGTCAGCCCTGGTGTAATGAACACCCCGCCGGTTCAGGCGATGTATCGGGAGTTTGGCGACAAGGCGCCCGTAGCCCCGATCGTGGAGCGCACCCTGACGGGTAAGCCGGGTGAGCCGATCGCTGTCGCTTGGGCAGGCCTTTACCTGACCTCTGATGAGTCTAAATGGGTCACCGGGATCAATATTCCCGTGGACGGTGGCGCCAGCTCAATCATGTAAGTCGAGTCGGATTCAGTTGATTGAACCCGGCAAGCCGACCCTATACAGGCAAGAGTAGTTTTGACCATGACCAACATTTTGATGAATACAAGCAATGCAGCCAAGGTGCTGGCAAGCCCGCTGCAGATCAATGGATTGCAGATTAAAAACCGCATTATCCTTGGACCGATGGCGGTACTTCGCCCGACCGAGGACGGCCGCCCAAGTGAGCAGACCATCGCGTTCCTCAAGCGTCGTGCGCAGGGCGGGGTGGGCCTGGTCATCGTTGGTGGATCGGTGTGCAGCGAACGAGCCTGGAATGAATCGCCGTTTTCGCCAAACCTTCGCTTTGACAAAGACGCATTCGTCGATGACCTCAAGTTTGTGTCCGATGCTGTACATGAATGTGGTGCGGCAGTGTTCGCGCAGCTGTTTCCGAGCTTCGGCCGCATGGGCGTGCCGCGCAACGGTCAGTGGATTTTGGCGGCCAGCCCGAAGCCTGTGAACCTAGGGGCTGGCGGCTTACCCAACCATCTCTATATCCCCGGTGGCCGAATAACGCCAGTGCCACACGAGGCCAGCATCCAGGAGATCAAGGACATCGAGGCGAGCGTCGTCGCCGGTGCACGCCGGGCCAAGGCTAGTGGTTTCGATGGCGTCGAGATTGGCGCACACATGTGCTACTTCTACTCGTCCTTTTTGTCCCCGCTGGCCAATCAACGCACCGATGAATACGGTGGTTCGGTTGCGAATCGCGCTAGAGCCTTGCGCGATGTGGTTGCAGCAGTGCGCGCCGAAGTCGGCCCGGATTATCCGGTGGGGGTGCGTATGAGTGTGAATGACCATATGCCCGACGGCCAGGGGCCGGAGGGTTACGCTGAGGTCGCAGTGCACATCGCCGAGGTCGGCCTAGACTTCATCTCGCTAAGCGAGGGCAACTACGAGTCGATGCGTGACAATGTGCCGAGTACTTCCGGCAACATGCTGAACCACGGGGAGCCGCAGGCCTTCCGCAAGGCACTGGGTAGCGGAGTGCTCCTGTTCCTTTCCAGTACTCCAGATCCCCGGCAAGCGGCGGCGGCTATTTGGGACGGCGATGTCGATGCAAGCATGCTGGCACGACAGATGCTGGCCGACCCTGATTATGCGTTGAAGGTAATCGAAGGTCGTGAGGCTGAGATCGTGTGGTGCGACCATGCCAATTCCTGTTTACGCAGGCTGATACTCAACGCGCCGGTTGCCTGTCATAAAAACCCGGAGATGGGACGCGAGGATCCGAAAGCCAAACGTTCCAGTCCGGTTCAGAACCTGGGCGTCTGGGTAGCCGGTAACAATGTGCTGATGGGCGTTGCAGATAAGCTCGTCCGCGCTACGCAAAAGAAATGACCCAATTGGGGAGAGCATTTCGATCAGTCTTATAGCGAGATGAGCGGGGTGTTCGTTTCCAATGGCTCGACGTCGATATCCGATCAACTCAACGCCTGCGCACTGAACTTGATCAATAACGACTAGGCCTCGGGGTCAGTGCTCTTGACACCCAGTAAGTGGTACACAAAGTTTATGTGCGACTCGGCAAACGCTTGGTTAAGTGGGGCGTGCCCAATCATGAGTCGCATGTAAACGGCCCCGTAAATCAAGTCCATCAGTATCTCGATATCCGTATCGGGAGATATCTCGCCGCTCACCCTCCATTCCTCTAGCGTTTCTCGAATTATCGCGCGCCTTCCATAATGAAACCGCTCTCGAAAATCTCTCAAAGTAGAGGGATCTGACTGACCTTCCGCGAGTATTTGTGCGACCAGTCGACCGGCCCAACCAGAGTATTGGTCTACGAGGGAGCGGAAGTGCTGAGCAATTGCCTCTCTCGGACCCAGTTCTCGTGGCAAGGCTGTCTTCAACATTTGGTTCTCTATGAACGCGTCGATAACGACTAACGCTTTGGAGTCCCACCACCGGTATATGGTTGATTTACTAACGCCAGCTTCTCGTGCTATCGCCTCGATTGAGATGGCTTGAATGGATTTTTCCTGCAGCAGCCTGATGGTGGCATCCAGGATCTGACGGCGTGTAGCTTCGCTTCGTGGGCGACCCACTATCGATTTGGTGGTCGATACAGGTTTGTTAGTCGACATTTTCAAGATCCCTTACCCAGGTGCATTTGTTTCTAAAAAACAAAAGCCCAGGATGGCTCTCGTCAAGGAAATAATTAGTATACGCGGTGTTTAGTATATTGCCTGTGCGTGAAAAATTCTACCTTGGCTGTGCTCAATCCAGCAGGAAAATGTTCGCTCGTAATAAGCTTGTTTTGTTGTTTTTAGCGCGGTCTAGGGTGCTCAAGCAGAAGGCTTTGCTGCATTGAAAATTGCTTCGCTTGGTCGACGCTCTACAAGTCATTGCGTTTCGTTTGTATGAGGTTTTTCGCTCGGATCTGTTGTCGGTAAGTCGGCGGCGCGGGGGGCAAGTCAGGAGGGAAGGGCAGCGGCCATCTTTAAACAGTCAGCGATGAACATCACTTTCAGGTCCATTCTTCTTCGCGTTTTGTTCGTTGCTTAGAGACTCTATGAAAAGTGCAATCTTCTATTTGTAACGTGCATTTTTCGTAGTGCCCCAGCACCTCATACTGACCGGGTGCTGACGAGCTTACCCGCTTGCCATCTAGCGTACGGTGCCTTCTGGCGCTGTTCGCAAGCGTCTGCCAAGCGGAGCGCCACTATCCAATAATAAAGAGACCGCCCATGAAAACTCCAAACCCGCTGCTGGAAGACCTGAAAGGTGTTCTGCCTACTATTGCGGCTAATGCCTTCGAGGCCGAACGCGCGCGTTGTGTTCCCGCCGAAAATATCGCTTTGCTCAAAGGCATTGGTATGCACCATGCGTTGCAGCCGAAAAAGTATGGCGGCATGGAGATCTCTCTGCCTCAGTTTGCCGACTGCATCGCATTGTTGGCCGGTTCCTGTGCCAGCACGGCCTGGGCCATGAGCCTTCTATGTACTCACAGTCATCAAATCGCAATGTTTTCCAGCAAGCTGCAGGATGAGATGTGGGGAAATGACCCCGATGCTACTGCCAGTAGCAGCATTGCGCCTTTTGGGCGCACCGAGGAGGTGGAGGGAGGCGTCACTTTCAGTGGTGAGATGGGATGGAGTTCAGGCTGTGATCATGCCGAATGGGCCATCATGGGGTTCTTTCGTGAGAATGCCGAAGGCACTCGGGATTATTGTTTCGCGGTGCTGCCAAGCAGTGACTACGAAATTCGTGATGACTGGTTTGCCGTTGGTATGCGTGGCAGCGGTAGCAAAACCCTGATCGTCAAGAATGCTTTCGTGCCCGAGCACCGAATCCAGAAAGCCAAGAACATGATCGAAGGCAAGTCGGCGGGCTTTGGTTTGTATCCGGACAGCAAGATTTTCTTCGCCCCTTATCGGCCTTATTTCGCCAGCGGTTTTTCGACTGTCAGCCTGGGTATTGCCGAGCGCATGCTGGATGTCTTTCGCGAGAAAACCCGCAACCGCGTCCGTGCCTACACCGGTGCCGCTGTCGGCGCAGCCACCCCGGCATTGATGCGCCTGGCCGAATCCACGCATCAAGTTGCGGCTGCCCGAGCATTGCTGGAAAAAAGCTGGGAGGAGATTGCCGAATACAGCGAGCGCCACGAGTACCCTAGCCGCACCACGTTCACGTTCTGGCGTACCAATCAAGGCTATGCCACGAAAATGTGTATCCAGGCTGTGGACCGTCTGATGGAAGCGGCCGGCGGCGGCGCCTGGTTTGAAACCAACGAGTTGCAACGCCTTTTCCGCGACGCACATCTTACGGGGGCGCACGCCTATACCGACTATGACGTTTGTGCACAGATACTTGGTCGCGAACTGATGGGTCTTGAGCCCGATCCCTCAATGGCCTAAGGCCGTTCGTCCTCAAGCCACAAGCCCCTCATAAAAATAATCAGAGCGCGCCCAGGGGGCGTGCTCGGGAGTCTTGCATGTCCGATATTAATGAAATTGCAGCTTCTTCCGCCTTCGATTCGCGTGCATTTCGCCGCGCCTTAGGTAACTTCGCCACTGGTGTGACAGTGGTGACAGCCGCCGACCACGATGGCCGAAAAGTGGGGGTGACGGCTAATAGCTTCAACTCGGTGTCGCTCGATCCGCCGTTGATTCTCTGGAGTATCGATAAGCGATCAACCAGTCATGATGTATTTGCTGCCGCTACCCACTTTGCCGTGAATGTGCTTGCTGCAGATCAAATTGATTTGTCGAACAATTTCGCTCGTCCAAAAGACGATCGTTTTGCTGGCATCGAATACGAGTCAGGTCACGGAGGGGCGCCCATTCTTGCTGATTGCTCAGCGCGTTTTCAGTGCAAAAAATATCAGCAGGTGGACGGTGGCGATCATTGGATCATGATCGGTAGGGTAGTGGCATTCGATGATTTTGGACGTTCGCCGTTGCTGTACCACCAGGGCGCATACTCCATGGTGTTGCCCCACACGCGCATGACAAAAAGTGCTGAAGGTCAGCCGCCGAGCAGCCACTTCCAAGGAAGGCTGAGCCACAATTTGTACTACCTCATGACCCAAGCATTGCGTGCGTATCAAGCAAGCTATCAGCCGCGGCAATTGTCGACAGGTTTGCGGACAAGTGAAGCGCGTATGTTGATGGTGCTGGAGAACGATGCAGGATTGAGCCTCACGGATCTGCAACGGGAGGTGGCGATGCCCGAGCGGGAAATCGAAGAGGCCGTCGCCAATCTCACTCGTAAGGGGCTGGTCTGTGAAGAAGATAAGCGCTTGCGTCTGACTGTTAAAGGTATCGATGAAACAGAAGGATTATGGACGATAGCCCGAGAACAGCAGGAAAAAGTCTTCAGTCAATTCAGCGACGACCAATTGGAAACCTTCAAGACTGTGTTGAAAGCGGTTATCAGGCTCTGACGTGCTCTGGTTAGCGATCAAATGGACGGCGCCAAAATGCGCCGTTTTTTTATGGACGCTAGAAACGTCATCGCTATTTCGGCGTGATAATATGATTAATATGCTAACTAATTTTTGAGCCGTCTCTAAATGCCCAAGCACCGACAGTCTCTGACACTCAACCTGCTCCAGGCCCGTGAAGTGGCCATGAGCTTTTTCCGGCCTTCTCTGAAGGATATAGGCCTCACTGAGCAACAATGGCGGGTAGTGCGGATTCTCAGTCAGCAGGGCGAACTGGAGATCAATCGCTTGGCGGACTTGGCATGTATTCTCAAGCCCAGCATGACTGGCGTACTGGCCCGGATGGAGACCGCAGAATTGGTCGAACGACGGCGCTCAGAACACGACCAGCGTCGAGTGATGGTGAAACTGACGGTTGCCGGTGCTAGCTGTTTTGAAAGTATGAGGGGGCGCATGGAAGAGAACTATGAGCGCTTGCAGGAGCGCTTCGGCGCGGAAAAATTGCAGACGTTGTTGGGGTTGCTCAACGATTTGAAGTCACTGAAGCGTTGATCTGCAGAGGATCACTGCTGGCAGAAAAGACCGCCAGCAGTGACTATCTTCAATTGACCTGAAATCAGTAAACGCCACCGGTACTGAGGTTGGCCGGGGTATTTTTGAACTTGCTTGTCAGTGCTTGCAGGCCTTGCATCAGTACGGTGGTGTCGACGCCCACCGCTACGAACGCCGCGCCGAGCTCGATGTAGCGCCTGGCCAGTTTTTCGTCAGCGCTGAGAATGCCGGGCGCTTTGCCCGCATCGCGGATTCGAATGATCGTGTCTTCAATTACTGCCTGAACTTCGGGATGGCCCGGGTTGCCGCGATGGCCCATGGCCGCGCTGAGGTCGGCGGGGCCGATAAACACCCCGTCAACACCTTCGACGTTGACGATGGCATCCAGATTGGCCAGGCCTTTGAGGCTTTCAATCTGTACCAGCAGGCATATGTGCTCGTCAGCGTTGTCCAGGTATCCGGACACGGTGTTCCAGCGCGAAGCCCGTGCCAATGCGCTGCCTACACCGCGCACGCCACTGGGTGGATAGCGCACGGCGCGCACCAGTTCTCGCGCTTGCTCGGCGCTTTCGACCATCGGCACCAGCAAGGTCTGGGTACCGATGTCCAAAATCTGTTTGATCAACGTCGTGTCGCCAGCGACAGGGCGGATCACCGGATGACTGGCGTAAGGCGCTATCGCCTGCAGTTGGCCGAGCATGCTGCGTACGTCATTGGGCGCATGCTCGCCGTCGATCAATAGCCAATCGAAATCGGCATTGGCTGCCAGCTCTGCGCAGTAAGGGTTGGCCAGACCGAGCCAAAGGCCGATCTGAGTCTTGCCACTTTTCAGGCGTTGTTTGAATGTGTTGATTGGCATATCCATGAAACGGTCCTCAAGAAATCAGACGAAGCGGCAGGAGATAGAACCCAGCATGTCGTAGTCGACATGGAAGGTATCGCCTGGGTTCGCCGCAACCGGACGGGTAAACGACCCTCCCAGGATAATTTGCCCCGGTTGCAACGTGACATCGTAGGGGGCGAGCTTGTTGGCCAGCCAAGCGACACCTTTCGCCGGGTGATTGAGCACGGCGGCAGAGACCCCTGATTCCTCGATCACGCCATTGCGGTACAAGACAGCGGGCACCTTGCGCAGGTCGACCTCGTGAGGGCGCACAGCACGGCCGCCCATTACCACCCCTGCGTTCGCCGCATTGTCGGAAATGGTGTCGAAGACCTTGCGCGTGGCTTTGGTCTCCGGATCGATCTGCTGGATACGCGCGTCAATGATTTCCAGGGCCGGGATCACCCATTCGGTAGCCTCCAGCACATCGAAAATAGTGACATTCGGGCCTTTGAGCGGCTTGCCGAGGATGAATGCCAACTCCACTTCAACGCGCGGCACGATAAAACGGTTGAAGGGGATGTCAGTGCCTTCGTCGAACAGCATGTCGTCAAGCAGCGCCCCGTAATCCGGTTCTGTAATGTTTGATGAGACCTGCATGGCCCGAGAGGTCAGGCCAATCTTGTGCCCCACCAGCTTACGACCGTTCTTTATTTTCTGTGCCACCCAGGCTCGCTGAATGGCATAGGCATCTTCGATGGTGATCTGTGGATGCGCGAGGGAGAACTGCCCGACTTGCTTACGGGAGCGTTCGGCGTTGTCCAGTTGTGCAGCGGCTTGCTGGATGAATTCTTGATCGAGCATGACTTGGATCTCTTAATGAGGATTGACGATGGCGGCGGGCGTGCGCAGCACCAGGAAGGCGCCTGCGACGATCAATGCCGCGAGGACGTAGAGGGCAAGACTGGCGCTGTGGGTCGTGTCACGCATCCAGCCAATCAGATTGGGTGTCAGAAACGAGGCAATGCTTCCCAGAGAACTGATCAGGGCGATGCCCGCCGCCTGGGTGCTGTTAGACAGGAATGCGGGTGGTAGCTGCCAAAACATCGGCAGTGCAGCGCTCGCGCCCATACCCGCAATCACCAATCCGCCGATTACCATGAAGGGGTCGTCAGGCAAAAGGCCGGCTACCGCGATACCGAGGGCCGACATGAGCAATGGCACACTCAAGTGCCACCGACGTTCACGGCGACGATCCGATGAACGTCCGCAGGCGATCATGAAGCCGCAGCCTGCCAGGTAGGGCAGGGCACTGAGCAGGCCGACCTTGCCATCGCTGCCAATCCCGGAGCTGTGAATCAGGGTAGGCATCCAGAAAGCAAGCGTATTGACCGCCAGCATGACTGCGCAATAGATGCCCACCAGCAGCCAGACCTGAGGATCTCGCAGTATTCCGCCAAACGAAATGATGGGTTTGCGTTGTTCTTCGCTAGCCAGTTGCTTGCGGAGTTGCTCTTTCTGCTCACTGCTCAGCCAACTGACTGACTCGAAGTTGTCAGGCAACACTTTGAGTACCAGCAAACCGAGTAGTACGACTGGCGCGCCTTCAATCAGGAACATCCACTGCCACCCACGCAGGCCCCCAACATTATGAAAGCCTTGCAGGACACCGCCCGATAGAGGGCCACCGACAACCCCGGCCAGCGGCACGGCAATGGCAAACAACGCGGTAACCTGGGCGCGCCTGCTGGCCGGATACCAGCGGTTCAGATAGACCAGAATGCCCGGGAAAAATCCGGCCTCGGCGACGCCGAGCAAGAAGCGCAACGCGTAGAAACCTTCAGCGTTTTGGATCAATAGCATGCTGGTCGACAGAGTCCCCCAGACAACCATCAACAAAGCGATCCAGCGTCGTGGCCCAATGCGATCCAGGGCGATGTTGCTGGGTACACCGAACATCGCGTAGGCAACAAAGAACAAGCCTGCACCAAAACCGTAGACGGTATCGCTGAATTGCAGGTCGGCGCCCATCTGCATCTTCGCGAAACCGATGTTTATCCGATCAAGATGGGCAAACAGGTAGCACACCAGCAGCAGTGGCATCAGCCGCCAGGTCACTGTGCGGTGGGTCGATGTTGCGGCATCGCTCAAAGGCTGTGCAGCGGAAGTGGCTATGCTCATGATTTTGTACTTTTTGTGAGAGTGGCCGAGGGAAGAGGAAGGTTCTAGTTCGCCTGCTGATTGAGGAAGGCATGCACGTTGTTGAGCTTGAAATTAAGCTCGGAGTGGAGCTCGATCATCTCAAACGACAGCGCCAGCAAACGTTCTGCCTGCAGCGGTGCAAAGTGGGCGGTGATGACTTCGAACAGTTTTTCAGCGACCCGTCGACGTGTCGCCAGGTCGCGGCCGTGGCCAACCTTCAGCGTCATGTGGACAAAGGCGTAATCGTGTTTGCCGTCGGCCATACGCCACGTATCCAGTCGAACGCCGCGGCTACGGATACCCCCCAGCGGAAACACACCGCTGGCCCCCAGTGTCGTGTGGACTTTTTCAAAAAGGCCCGGCAAGTCGGCCTGTTGCTCGATGTTGTCGGTGTACTCGGCAATAAAATGCGGCATCGTGCCCTCCTGGTAGGTCGTTGTGCCGAGCGGCGGGCGAGCCCCTGCCGCTTGAGCGAAATTCAGAGCGGGAAAATGGCGTTGATCTGGCCGGTTCCGGAGCTGCCAAAGGGCTCCGTGAGAACTTCGACCGGCTTGTTGTAATCCGGCCCACCCAGCAGGCCCAAGAGCATTGCAGTGTCGTGCATTTTGCCCTCGCCAAAGCAGTGCTCGGCGTAGTCAGGAAGCATCGCGCAGAACTCTTTGAATCGACCTTCGCGCCACAGCTTGACCACGTGCATGTCGACCTGCTTGTCGAATTCGCGCGTCCAGTTGTGAATATTGGCTTCCGCTTCGCGATCGTCAGAGAAACGGTGTGAAAGAGAGCCGGAGGCCAGCACCAGGACTTTGCGGTCACTCTTCTCGATTGCGCGGCGTACAGCGGCGCCGAAAGCGAAGCTGTCTTCGAGACGATGCCAGGCACACCAGGCCGCGATGGAAATCACCTTGAGTTTTTCGGCTGCAGGTACATCCATGTGCATATAGCGCATGGGCACCAGGGTGCCGTATTCCAGTTCCAGACTCGGGATGTTATGCGACAGCGTGCGCACACCGGCCGCGTTGGCTTCTTCGGCGATCAGTTGACCGAGCTCCGGGCAGCCTGGGTAGTGGTAAACCATGTCCTTGATGAAGTGCGGAAGTTCATTGCTTGTGTAAACGCCGCTGAAATGCTCACCGTTGTTCACGTGGTAGCCGCTGTTCACCAGCCAGTGCACGTCGAAGACGACGGCGGTATCAGCACCTAACTCACGCGCGCGCCGACCTATTTCCTTATGGCCTTCGATAGCTGCAGCACGACAACCGTGGTGTTTGCCCGGTAGTTCGGACAAGTACATCGACGGCACATGGCAGACTTTTGCTGCCAGGACGACTTCGCCCATGATGATTCTCCTGAAAGTATTTTTGTCGGTTCAATTATGCGGCCAGTGAAAACTGCGATGAGCCGATGCGCGCCTCATCGCGGTCTTCAGCAGCGGCTATCGGCTGCTCAGAGTCCCCAGCGAGGGATGTGATGATTGCCCATGGAAATGCAGACATTCTTGATTTCGGCGAACACTTCGAAGCTGTATTGGCCACCTTCGCGCCCAGTACCGGAACCTTTCACTCCACCGAACGGCTGACGTAGATCGCGCACATTCTGGCTGTTGATGAATACCATGCCGGCTTCGATGCCGTAGGCTATTCGGTGCGCCTTACCGATGTCCTGGGTCCAGATGTAGGACGCCAGTCCGTATTCGGTGTCGTTAGCCAATTGCAGGGCCTCGGCTTCATCCTTGAACGGAATCAGGCACACCACCGGACCGAAGATTTCTTCCTGGGCAATGCGCATTTTATTGTTCACGTCGGCGAACACAGTCGGCTGGATAAACTGACCTTTGCTCAAGTGGGCTGGCAGGTTGGCTGGACGCTCCAGACCGCCGGCGAGGAGGGTGGCGCCTTCTTCGATGCCGATCTTGATGTAGCCGGTGACCTTGTCGTAGTGGGCCTGGGTGATCATCGAGCCGACCTGGGTTTTCGGGTCTTGCGGATCCCCGACGATCAAGCGTTTGGCACGTGCCGCGAACTCAGCCACGAACTGCGGGTAAACACTTTCCTGAATGAAGATACGGCTACCGGCGGTGCAGCGCTCGCCATTGAGCGAGAAGATGGTGAACAGCGCCGCGTCGAGGGCACGCTCCAGGTCGGCATCTTCGAAGATCAGCACCGGGGACTTGCCGCCCAGCTCCATGGAATACTTTTTCAGGCCGGCGGTTTGCATGATTTTCTTGCCGGTGGCGGTGCCGCCGGTGAAGGAGATCGCTCGTACGTCCGGGTGCCTAACCAGCGCGTCACCGGCAGTCGCACCATAGCCCTGGATGACGTTGAGCACACCGTTCGGAATACCGGCTTCGACGGCCAGACGACCCAGCTCGTTGGCCGTCAGCGGCGACAGCTCGGACATTTTAAGCACGGCAGTGTTGCCCAGTGCCAGGCACGGCGCGGTCTTCCAGGTCGCCGTCATGAACGGCACGTTCCAGGGGGACACCAGGCCGCAAACGCCCACCGGCTGGTACAAGGTATAGTTAAGCATCTGGTCGTCGACCGGGTAGCTGTGGCCGTCCATGCGGGTGCAGACTTCGGCGAAAAAATCGAAGTTGTGCGAAGCTCGGGGGATCAACACGTTTTTGGTCTGATGGATCGGCAGGCCCGTGTCCAAGGTCTCCAGCTCGGCCAGATGAGGAACGTTTTGCTCAATCAGCTCGCCAAGTTTGCGCATGAGTCGTGCACGCTCTTTGGCTGGAGTATTGGCCCATTTAGGAAAGGCTTCCTTGGCCGCTGCCACCGCTTGTGCGACTTCTTCGGCACCGCCACTGGCCACTTCACCAATCGCTTCGCCGGTGGCCGGATTGTAGTTGGTGAAGGTGTCTTTGCTTTCGACCTCACGGCCATTGATCCAATGTTTGATCATATGTTCAAGCCTCTTTACGCGCGGAGAAAAAATCCGCTTCGCTGACAATTCGATTGACGAGGCGTCCAACGCCTTCGACTTCCACGATCACCTCATCACCCGGAACTACATCTGCAAGACCTTCGGGCGTACCGGTGGCGATCATGTCGCCTGGCTGCAGGGTCATGAAACTGGACAGGTATTCGATCAGGTAAGGGATATCGAAGATCATGTCTTTGGTCGAGCCTTCCTGGCGAAGCTCACCATTGATCCAAGTGCGCAGTTTCAGATTGCCTGGTTCGGGGACATCTGCAACATCGACAATCCATGGACCGACCGGGGTCGTGGCGTCACGGTTTTTTACCCGCAAATTAGGGCGGTAGTAGTTTTCCAGGAAATCGCGGATCGCGTAGTCGTTGCATACGGTGTAACCCGCCAGATAGCTCAGCGCATCTTCACGCTTGACGTTGCGCGCAGGCTTGCCGATGACCGCAACCAGTTCGCACTCGTAGTGCATGTAGGCAACGTCGTCAGGTCTCCAGGTGTTCTGATTGTGGCCGGTATAGGTGCCCGTTGATTTAACGAACACCAACGGTTCGGTTGGCGGCGCGAAGGCGAGTTCGGCAGCGTGATCGGCATAGTTCAGGCCGAGGGCAAACATAGTGCCATTGGCCGGTGGCAGCCACTCGACCTGGTCTTCGCCGAGGGAGCGGCCGTCCCTCAGATGCACGATGTTGTCTGCATCAACCGTGACGGAATGTATTTGACTTTCGAATCGGATACGAGCGTGTTTCATACGGTGCCCTCCTGCTCGGCAACGATGACATTGGTCAGGCATCCCAGACCTTGGATTTCTACGTCTACACGGTCACCAGGCAGGACATCGACACGACCCAAAGGTGTGCCGGTGATCAACACATCTCCGGCATACAAAGTCATGAACTCGCTGATTTCGGCGATCAACTGAGGAATCTTGCGTACGAAGTTTGCGGTGGAGTCTTCTTGTCGAAGCTCGCCATTGACTCGTAGTTGCAGGGTCAAGTCGTGAGGATTGGCAAGCTGTTCACGCGGTACGAACTCCGGGCCGATGGCACAGAAACCATCGCGACATTTTGCTTTCACGGCAGGGCGGTAGTAACTCTCTTCCGGAAGGCTGAATTCGTTGACGATGGTATAGCCAGCAACATGATCCAGAGCCTCGTCAGCTCTGACTCGACTCGCATCTTTGCCAATCACCACCCCCAGAGCCGGCCCAGGCTGCAATGAAATTCCTGCACCAGGATGCACCACGGCGCCGCCATGCACGTTGCGCGTATTGGGCGTCTTGATGAACAGAACCGGTTTGACGGGCGGCTTTTGATACGGCGATTGCTCGAATTCAGAAAGGCGCTTCAGCAGCAATCCCTGGTAGTTCAGCGCTACACCGAGCAAGGTGCCGGTCGCGATGTCATGCAAGGCATGGCTCATGCTTCTCTCCTGGCAGTGGCGGGACGGGAGGTGTCCGGCCTAATTATTGTTAACATGTTATCGTTATAATTAATATGTTAATGATCGTCAAGCGCCTTATCGGTCATGGCGATTTACTCGCAACGAGTGCACCATGGGGGCGGGGGATGTCGGGACAAGAAAAATGAGAAATGTGTGATGAACGATCGGTATCCAATTCCTAACATCAACATCGGCCAGGTCTACGATCAGCGTTACAGCGATAGCGAAGTGCATTACGACAAGCTCGGCAACCTGGCGGGTTTCTTTGGTCGCAACATGCCAGTGCACCGCCACGATCGATTTTTTCAGGTGCATTACGTCAAGAGCGGAACGGTGAGGGTTTATCTCGATGATCAGCAGTACGTCGAGTCTGGCCCCATGTTTTTTCTCACCCCACCGACGATTCCCCATTCCTTCGTGACGGAGGCGGACAGCGATGGCCACGTGCTCACCGTTCGCCAGCAGTTGATTTGGCAATTGATCGAAAGCGATCCTGGGCTGGCATTGGGGCCGCAACTTCCCGCAGCTTGTGTGGCGCTTGATCACCTCAAGCCTGAGCAGCAAAGCGAATCGCGGCGTCTGGCATTTTTATTCGAAGAGCTGCGAGGGGAGATGAACGGTGGGGCCGCCGGTCACAGCGCAGCGGTGCTAAGCCTGACTCGACTGATCATGGTCAGCGTATTAAGGTTGTGCGCAAACCCTCTCGAAGCGACGCCTACGCGACGTGAAGACTTGCAGATCTTTCATCGATTCAATGCACTGATTGAAGAGCATTATCTGGAGCACTGGGCGCTTGGCCGTTATGCGCAGGCCATTGGCGTTACCGAAGCTCGGCTTAACGATGTCTGTAGGCGTATTGCCGATTTGCCGTCCAAACGCCTGGTGTTCGAAAGGGTCATGCAGGAAGCCAAGCGTTTGCTGTTGTTCACGGGCAGCTCGGCAAATGAAATCTGCTACCTGCTGGGTTTCAGGGATCCGGCGTATTTCAATCGTTTTTTCCAACGCAACGCACAAATGACGCCAGGAGAGTATCGCCTGCGACATTCGGGGTTTCGCTAATGACCTGTATTTAGGGTGACTGCAACGGGGTTGTTTCTGGGGACAGGTGCGCGGCGACCTCCAGCCGGTTGCGCTACTGAAGCACCAACCGTAAGCTGTTCGCTGGTTCACATAGTCCACTCAATATGCCCAATCCCAGACCTTCCCTGACACTCACTTTGCTCCAGGCTCGCGAAGCGGTTATGACGTTTTTCCGTCCTGGCCTGAACGATCATGACTTGACCGAGCAGCAGTGGCGAGTCATCCGAATTCTTCGCCAACAGGGCGAACTGGAAAGTCATCAGTTGGCACATCAGGCTTGTATTCTAAAGCCCAGCATGAGTGGTGTGCTCAAGCGCCTGGAACGCGACGGCCTGGTCATTCGCAGGAAATCGGCTGAAGATCAGCGCCGCATTTTCCTCAATCTGACCGAGCAAGGGCATGAATGCTTTTTGTCGATGAGCGAAGGGATGGAGCGCAATTACCTCGAGATCCAGCGGCAGTTTGGTGAGAAGAAATTGCAGAAACTGCTCGAATTACTCGAGGATCTTAAAAAGATCAAGCCCTGAAAGGGGCTGCCTGCTTTTCCAATCGGCGACATCCACTCATCCACCGTTTTGGACTGCTCATTACAGACCAGAATCGTCAGAGCGTGCGAGCGGGTTTTCACTAAGGGGAGTAATCTCCATCCACCCGGCCTCCAACGAATGCAACAGATGGCCAATCTGATCAAGCTCACCTTCTTTGCTATCGAGCGAATCGAGGCATTTTGAACTCGATTCCGCCAGACGGGTGATAGCGACATCTACCAAACGCATTCCTTCCTCACTCAATTGAATCAATTGGCCTCGGCGATCACGTGGATCGGGAATACGGTTGGCGACGCCGCGTTCTACCAATTTGTCCGCTCGATAGGTGGCGGCGCCCGACGTCACCTTCAGCAGACGAAAGACATCGGTAGGGCGCATGCAGTAAGGCGGGCCGCTTCGCCGTAAAGCGAACAGCAGCATGAGATCCTTCATCCCCAGTTCAAGGTCGTCCGCGATTACCTCTATGTGGTGATCGATCAACATGGCGAGGCTTCGGATTCGGAGAGTAATCGCCAATCCATGGTGATCCAGATCCGGACGTTCGTTACGCCATGCTTGTGCAACGGCCTCAGGGCTGGCGGCAGGAAACAATAAATCGCTCATGCAAAATCCATCAGGTGGCTTTGAGGTGATCATACCTCAGTGTGAACCGGGTGTGCCCTGCAGCTATGGCGCTGCCAGGGCTGTCATTGAGGCGATGAACCTCAGTGCACGGGAGTCGACGGAGCGCTCACGGCAAAGCGTTAACATGCTAACGAATTTTCTTGACGAGCTCTAAAAGCAAGAATAGCCTAAAACTATCTTAAAGGCTGAGATACTTTGTTATTAAGATAGTTTTGGCCGCCTAGCTGCGGCTCTTCTAAAAAACAAGAACGGGGCTCGCTATGCTGACCGCTGAACAGAACCGCCTACTGACGGACGTTTCCCCTGGCACACCTCTGCACAGGTATTGGAAAAGACAATGGATTCCTGCGCTGCGCAGTGAGGCGCTTGAGCCGGGAGGAACGCCACAACGTGTCGAATTGCTATGCGAAAAATATGTCGCCTTTCGCGCGGATGATGGTCATGTCGGATTCCTCCATGAGGCATGCCCCCATCGCGGTGTTTCGCTCGCGCTCGGTAGAAATGAAGGTAACCGCCTGACTTGCATCTTCCACAGCTGGAGTTTTGACACGCAGGGCAACTGCACCAAAATGCCAACCGAGAAGGACCAGGCTTTTTGCAAAAAGGTGAAGGGGCAAGGGTTCGAGGTGCGAGAGGGTGGCGGTATTGTCTGGGTGTACTTGGGTGAGGGCGAAGCGCCGGCCTTCACTGATTATGCATTCACCTATTTTGATCGTAAGCACGCCAGACCGCGGGCTTCCTATAACGAAGCGAACTGGTTGCAAAACGTCGAAACGTTAATGGACTCGGCCCATATCGGACTGCTGCACCATGACACCACGGCGAACCCGGAGCTTCCCCAGGCCGGGCTCCAGCTCGTCACTGGCAACGACACCCCCAAGTACACGCTCGAGAGCAAGCCGTATGGCTTACGGTCGTATTCGTTGCGCACCACGGGTCAGGAGCAGGACTACCTTCGGGTGACCGAGTTTGTAGCACCGGCGAGCGCGTTCATTGGTACCACCGAACAAGAAGCGGGATTTCTGATCATCGTAGTGCCGGTTAACAATACGCGCAGTCTTCAGTGGTATGTCTATTGGGATTCGCGCCAACCTATCGATGAAAACCTCCCGGATTTCGCGCTGGATGGTACTGATGAGTCCGACGACAACTTCGCAGCGTCCCGCCAAGGTCTTCTCAACTATGGGCAAGATCGCGAAGCAATGCGTGCCGGTCGGAGCTGGACAGGCGTTCCGGGCGTTATTTTTGAGGATTACGCCGTTGCCGAGAGCATTCCCATTGTCGATCGGACGCGAGAGTTCCTGGGTAGCGGGGATCTCGCAATTGTCCGTTTACGGCGTGAATTGATGGAGCGGATTCGTCAATCGGAAGCCAATGAAGACAGCGTCCAGGCGCAGGCGAGCGACTACCGTTCATTGAGAGCGTTGGCTGACATGATTCCTGTTGGGACCGTCATTCAGGACTACACGGAGCAGAAGCGTCAAGAACGCAGAATGACTTATCTCTGAGCCCGTCAGGCCGTCAGCTCGATGAGCTGGCGGCCGAACGCTCCACTAACAATCCATGGTTCGGGCTAGGTTGCGAAATGCCAAACACATTCCAGGTGTACATCAAATCAGTCACCCATGAGGCAGATGGGGTGCTGGCGTATGAGCTAAAAGGGCTGGAGGGTGTGACGCTTCCTGCATTTACTCCAGGGGCGCACATTGACGTCATTGCAGAGGGTATTCCTCTGCGTAGTTACTCCTTGCTGAACGATCCTTCCGAGAGAAATCGGTACGTCATAGCGGTAGCCAAAGACCCTAAAAGTCGTGGTGGATCGATCATGATTCACGAACGCTTGCGTCCCGGGGACAGGTTGCAGGTCAGTGAGCCAAGAAACCTGTTCGCCCTTGCTGAAGGCGAGCACCGTTCTGTGCTGATCGCGGGTGGGATAGGGGTTACGCCGCTTTGGTGTATGGCGCAGTACTTGAATAGCAAAAAAATGGACTGGGAGCTGCATTACTTCGCTCGTGGTGTTAACCACGCCGCGTTGATCGATGCGATGCAAGGCCACATCACCCAGGACAAGGTCCAGTTGCTGTTGGGGTACGACGTGGAGGGCACCGTCGCTCACATTCAGGAGGTTTTCCGTGGTGATGATGGAACCCGGCATTACTATTGTTGTGGGCCGGCTGGGATGATTCAGGTCTATTCCCAGCAAGCAAAGGCGCTGTCCATCTCTGATGGCAGGGT
Source organism: Pseudomonas sp. C9 (assembly GCF_002000165.1). NCBI lineage: Bacteria > Pseudomonadati > Pseudomonadota > Gammaproteobacteria > Pseudomonadales > Pseudomonadaceae > Pseudomonas > Pseudomonas sp. C9. The sequence continues at coordinate 4,823,873 of NZ_MPAK01000001.1, forward strand.
TCACTTCGAGAGCTTTATACCGCTGCAGGAAGCCGCGACGTCGGGTGGGTATGAGATCGTACTGGCGAAGACCGGGAAGACCCTCAAGATGGAGCAGGGCAAAAGCATACTCGATGCTCTGATTGAAAACGGTGTTGAGGTGATGCATTCCTGTCGCGAAGGCATCTGTGGTGCTTGTGAAGTGCGGGTGCTGGAGGGCACGCCAGACCATCGCGATTCAATTCTCAGCGAGGCGGAAAAGCAGGCAGGCAAGACGGTCTTTGTCTGCTGCTCTGGAAGCAAGACGCCTCGTATGGTGTTAGACCTGTAATACCCCCCCCCTCCTAACAGGTTAATCAAGTATTGGTCGGCTCGTTGACAATACGGTACGTATAGTTTTATATGTTGGCTAATTTCAACGAGAACAAAAAATGTCCAACGACTCTCTTCGTGTGATGTGGTTTGTCCCTCCTGCCATTGCGGTATCAGCCTCGTGGCAAACGCCGGCGGATTTGCGTATCGAGTCTTCGATGACTCAATCGTCTGATGAGCAGTACTCGTCACTCTGTGCAGGAGAGGTCGACGCGGTCGTAACGTCAATCGACAACGTTTTGCATTGGAACCGCCGGCAAGGTCCACAAGACTTCGTGGTGATTGCTCAGATTGAAACCACCACGCCGTTACAACTGGTCGGTTCCTCGGCCATGTCAACTCCTGCGAATTTGCGCGGTGCCAACATTCTGGTGGATGCCCCCGAGAACGGTTTTGTCATTGCCCTTCGAGCGCTACTCATGGAAGTAGGGCTCGGTGCTGACGACTATCGCCTGACACCCGTGGGCGGGGTGCGTGAGCGGTTTGCGGCTCTTGTTGCGGGGGAGGGTGATGCGACCTTGCTCGGGCCGCCGTTCGACACCATGGCGGTTCAGCGGGGACTCAAGACAATTGCAACGATTCAGGACGTATTTACCAATTTTCCTGGTCAAGGACTGGTCGTGAGGAAGTCGGCGAGTAAGGCGAATGACGCCCTGAAAGCGTGGGTACGCATACTCAACGCAACACTTACGACCATGCCTGACGACACGGTAAAGCTGACAGAGGCTTTGGAGCTGCTTGGCATGCCTGTCGAAGCAGTAAAAGCGCTGGTGAATACATTTCCTGAAACGCTGACGCCTTCTCGCGAGGGTCTTGAGCTTCTTATTGGGCAGAGGGCGTTGCTAGGGTTGCCCGGCGCGGATTTTACCTATGAGCAAATTGTCGACGACTCATTCTTACAATAATTCGGAGGTCCACTTGAAGAAGTTCTCGCTCGGTACATTTTCTTTAAAAATCAATCCACAGCAACGCTTTGCTGGTCTAGTTATTGACGCAAAAGTTATCCCAGTCAGTCGCGTGGCTGAGGAGTTCGGAGTTGATATTCTCCGAGAAAAAAGTGTGCTGTCGCTACTTGAAAACTGGAATGCCAGTTACGCCGCGCTCGAATCGATTGTCAATAAAGTCACTACGTCGTCCTGGTATGATGAAAATCAACTCACGTTTCGCCCTGCAGTTGATCTGCCGCGTCAAGTGTTCTGCACAGGCGCAAACTATCGAAAGCATGTAGTGGATTTGACCGTCGATTCAAATGTCGGTCCAGAAGGGCTAAGCAAGGAAGAATTGAGGGCGTGGGCTGAAGACATGATGGATGACAGGGTCGCTAATGGAGAACCCTATGTATTCACCAAGCCTGTCTCTGCCATTTCGGGAGCCTATGACGACTTGGTTCTTCCTCCCACTACCAGCAAGCCTGACTGGGAACTTGAGTTGGCCGTAGTGATAGGAAAGGAGGGGTACAATATCCGTGTAGAAGATGCCATGGATTATGTAGCCGGTTACACAATCGTCAATGACATTTCGGCTCGCGACCTCATTCCACGCACTGATTACAAGATGCTCGGTACTGACTGGCTCAGATCGAAAGGGCAGCCAGGCTTTCTTCCGCTTGGTCCGTATCTGGTTCCCAAGCAGTTCGTTGAAGATCCCCACAACCTCTCGATGCAACTGACAGTGTCCGGCAAAACAATGCAGGATGAAACGACGGCAGATATGCTTTTTGGGATTGAACAACAAATCGCATACATCTCGAAGTACGCAAAGCTGTTGCCCGGCGATGTGATTTGTACCGGCTCCCCAGCAGGTAATGGAACTCATTACAATCGTTTCTTGCGCGACGGCGACATTATGGTTGGCACAATTGCCGGACTGGGTGCGCAACGGCAGAACTGCATCAGTCATTCAGGTTGAGGTAACGTCTTGTGCAAACAATCATTGACAATCCAGACCGAGCTTTTTTGGAGCGTGCTATTTCAGAGGCCCAATTTGACATCCCGTTTGAATTGACTGCTGGGTTAAGTGAACTAGGCGCGAGGTTGATTCATGGCGGCCTTGGCGTTGTCGAACTTAGTTTCGAAGCGCCATTAACATCCCTTCAGGGAAATGGCGTTGTATCCGGTGGCACATTGATGACCATGCTCGACTATGCCATGGCTTTTGCGGTGCTCAGCACGCTGCCCTGTGGACAAACCTGTGCCACTACCAGCATTACGGTGAATATGCAGGCGGCTGCGAAGCCATCGTTGTTGAAAGTAAAGGCAACAGTTGAACGTGTGGGTCGTCAAATTGCGTTCGCCAGGGCCGAACTTCATGACCCTCAGCGAGAAGTGCTGATTGCCAGTTCGTCAGCAACATTAGTGGTTATGCCGGTGAGTCGCCTAAAGGCGGTATGAGACAAAAAAATTTAATTAATAACAAAACTAAACGAACCGTTTTTGAGGTTGCATGATGAATAACATTACCGAAGTGGCTTATAAGCCAGTACGGAGAATTGTCACTGGTCACAACGAAGCTGGTGAGTCGATTTTCACCAGTGACGCCAATACACCAAATGTTCTGGCACAAGCTGGCAAGCCGGTTGCACAGGTCGTCTGGGCAACGGGTGCTGGGCGTGCGGACGGTTTGGATCCAGCACCAGCCGGACACAAATTTGGTTTTCATTCTGATGATGGTTCGCTTCTTCGAATAGTCGACTTCCCGCCAGATGAAGTTTATGACCAGGAAAAGTTGGTCGAATTTCTTGATAGTGAAGGTGTGCGCGACAAGAAAAAGCCTCGACATTTCTGGTTCCACAAAACGCAATCCCTTGATTACGCCGTGGTACTCGAGGGCGAGATTGTCGCGATGATGGATCACGGTGAGACCGTTATGCGGCCAGGAGACGTACTGGTACAGCGCGCAACCAACCACAGTTGGTCGAATCGTTCCGGGCGTAACTGTCGAATGCTGTTCGTCCTGTTGGCGCTGAAAGAAGGAGAAGAACTGTGAGAAAAATTATAATAACCGCCGCTATCACGGGCGGTGCACATACGCCGTCGATGTCTCCTCATTTGCCGGTTACTCCTCAGGAGATCGGCGATCAGGCGATCGAAGCGGTAAAAGCGGGAGCGGCGATCGTTCATCTTCACGCCCGAAACCCTGAGGATGGTCGTCCCACTGGCGACCCTGAAATCTTTCGTCAATTCGTCTCGAGAATTAAGGCCGAAACGGATGCCATCGTGAACATTTCTACGGGCGGTGGTGGCCCGGGAATGGCAATTAGCGAGCGTGCGGCGGCGGGTGTAGCGCTACAGCCGGAAATGTGCTCCCTGAACATGGGGTCTATAAACCTCAACCTGTCCGAAATGGCCAGCAAGGATCGAGAGTGGCGTTACAGCTGGGAAGTGGAGCATCTTAATGCCACAAAGGATCTGGTCTTCCGCAATACTTTTTCCGATATCGAATGGATCCTGCGAACCATTGGTGATACCGGTACCCGCTTTGAGTTCGAGTGTTACGACGTCAGCCACTTGTACACGCTGAAGTATTTCCTGGATAAAGGACTGGTTAAGCCGCCATTGTTCATCCAGACAATTTTTGGATTGCGTGGTGCCATGGGGGCTCATATCGAAGATGTGATGCATCAGAAGCGAACCGCAGATCGTCTATTTGGTGATCAGTATCACTGGTCGGTATTGGGCGCAGGTAAAGACCAGATGTCGCTAGCGACTCTCGCGGCCATCATGGGCGGCAACGTCAGAGTGGGTCTTGAAGATAGCTTGTACATCGGGCGCGGTGAGTTGGCGGTTTCTAATGCCGCACAAGTGCGGAAAATCCGAAGTATCGTGGAACAGTTGGGGTTTGAAATTGCTACACCTCAAGAGGCAAGGGAAATACTCGCGTTGAAAGGAAAGACAAATACTGCTTTCTAATTCGGTATTCATAAGGGTCATCCAGAGACGGCCCACCCTGTATTGTGAAATACACAAGCCGGCCATAACGCCGGCTTTTTAGTATGGTAATCATCGCGATTTTCAGGATCTAGAGCCCAGCAATTCGCATATGTAATTGATATGTGATTCAGCAAAGGACTCGTCCAGAGGGGCATGACCTATCATCAGGCGCATATAAACCGGCCCATAGATCAAATCCATGAGTACTTCGACATCTGCACCTTTTGAAATGTCGCCGCTGTTTTTCCACTCTTCAAGCATCTCTCTGACGACTGCTCTTCGACCGTAATGAAATCGCTCACGGAAGACGCGATGGATGGTTGGATCAGATTGACCTTCAGCAACAATTTGAGCGACGAGCCGGCCGGGCCATCCTGAATACTGCGTTACGAAAGAACGGAAATGGTGCGTTATGGCCTCGCGTGGGCGCATGCCTCGAGGAAGCGTTGTTTTAACCAGGTGTTGCTCGATAAACGCATCGATCACGACGGAAGCCTTGGATTCCCACCATCGATAAATGGTCGCCTTACTCACTCCTGCCTCTCGTGCTATCGCTTCGATAGAGATTGCTTGAATCGATTTGTCCTGGAGGAGGCTGATAGCAGCATCCAAGATCAGTCGGCGCGTCGCTTCACTACGGGGGCGTCCAGTAGGCATTGAGGTTTTCTTAACCTGCATTGATGGGTTCCTTGGCGCTGCGGTCTTGAGATGGTCTGACAATGATTCGTTGTACGAACTTATAAACTAAACTAAACAAAACGATACGATTAGTATATTTGTTGTCTGCCAAAATTATCAATTCGACTGCTTCAGTTCCCGGCTCCTGCTGATCTGTCTTCGCCACGGCTTGGCATATCAGCGAAATCTTCTAAATTGTACCGATTTTTGCTCTTTACAAAACGGTGCGTGTCGTTTAGCTTTGAGTCTTGCAAAGCTGATTCAGGCTCATTCAAGTCAATAAAAAGAGGCAAATCACATGAAGCTAGGCCGAATTTCTGTTAACGGGCCCGACGGTGCGGAAGCCCGCTTGGTGCTGGTAGTTCCAGAGGAGCATCGGGTCATCGACCTGAAGCGCGCGCTCCATGAGCAGTTGGTCAAGGGCGGTTCTTCCCGGGAAAGCGCTCTGCAATACGCAAATGCTGTTTTCCCTGGCAGCATGTCGGCGGCAATTGCATTGGGCACGCCGTTTATCGAGGCAGCAGAAAAGATCAATGCTAAGCGGCCAGATGCACATTCAATCTCATTCGATAGCGTGCAGTGGTTGCCAGCCTCGGATCCCTCTGTGGTGCGAGATGGACTGACATTCGTGGGCCACATCAAAGGCTTCCATGAAAAAATAGGCCAGCCGCCCACTCCAAATCTTCTGAAGGTGCCCGGCTATTTCAAAGGTACGCCGCATACGGTGATTGGGCATGAAGCGGAAGTTCCGTGGCCGGGATACATCCAGCACATGGACTACGAACTGGAGCTTGGTTACGTCATCGGCAAGCGTGGAGAAAGTCTGCGTCCTGAAAACGCCCTTGATCACCTGTTCGGTATCACCATCTTCAATGACTTTAGTGCCCGCGATTGTCAGGCGGTCGAAATGCCAATTGGGATGGGCCCCACCAAGTGTAAAGACTTCGCCTACGGTATCGGGCCTTGGATTACCACCGTCGATGAATTCAAAGATTTGGACCGGATCGGCATGGAAGTCCGCGTCAATGGCGAGACTTGGGGTAAGGGTGACAGCTCCAATAAACTTTGGACAATTGGCGAGCTGATTGCCTGGGCTAGCCTTGGTGAAGCCATCGTGCCTGGCGATGTAATCGGCTCGGGTACGATGGGCGGTGGTTCCGCTCTGGAGCTCGATCGTAGGCTCCAGCCCGGTGATGTCGTCGAAATTATCGTTGATGGCATCGGAACTCTACGCAACAAGATGGGACAACCTATTTCCGGTCTATGGTGGCCTGAAGAGCGCAAGCCATTCATGTGACGTGTATTTGAAACTCACGCGCGCATCAGAGATCTCAGGCCCGGCAATGGTTCGGGCCTGACACAACAAAAACGCATTTTTTTATAGGTGTTGAAATGAACATCCTTGGCCCGGACACTTTGTATTTTGGTGTTGACGATGTCGCGCTCAGTGAGCGCTTCCTGGAAGATTACGGCCTTGAGCCGGTAGGGGGCGGACGCTTTGAGGCATTGGATGGAACTGGTGTAGTTATCAAGCATCGTGACGATCCGTCGCTCCCTGTCTGGAATTTGCCGACCGCAAACATGTTGCGCAAGACAATGTATGGCGTAAAAGACATCGCGACTCTCGCGAGCATCCGGAAGGAATTCGAGGGCGAGCGTGAAGTCAAGGTTCTGGCCGATGGTTCACTGGAGTTAGTGGACGATCTCGGATTCGCTTTGGGCTTTCAAGTTTCGATCAGAAAGCCGCACAAACTGCCCGCCGAGCGCGTAAACGCGCCGGGAGATATTCACCGTCCTGCGAACAAAACCGGTGTGGATGAAAGTTCCGAGCTCGCTCCCAAGCCACGAACGCTCTCCCACGTTGTCTATTTCGTTCCAGATATCGAAAAGGCCGAGCGCTTCTATGCTGATCGTCTGGGCTTCAAACTCACCGACAAATTTGTCGGGATGGGTCCATTTCTGCGTCCTGCGGGTACTTTCGACCACCACACCCTTTTCTTCATTCAAACCCCGCCGCATTTGCAGGGATGCGAACACTTTACCTTCCATATGGGGGGGCCTCAGGAAGTACTGCAAGCCGGCTATGCGTTTGCAGCTAAAGGTTATGAGTCATATTGGGGGCCGGGGCGACATAAGTTTGGGTCTAACTGGTTCTGGTACTTCAACACTCCATTGGGCTGCCATATCGAGTACGACGCCGATATGGATCAGCACGACGATGACTGGTCGCCGCGCGTAGCCCCTGCAATCATGGATAACTCCCAGGTGTTCCTGTTCCAGTGGCGTGAAAAATGGGCTCCTGGCGGCAAGCCTGATTAATAAGGGGGGTAAGTTGACGATGGCAAAATCTGATCGTCGCAGGCTTTGCCATCTCGAGCAAATTGCGCTAGGCCAATCTTTGGGGTTCAGGAAGGAAAGCACAGGTCCCGACGACATTTTTTTAGTCAATGACTGCGGAAATATCTATGGCTATAAAAATTCTTGTCCCCATTGGCCCGGTTCAACTATGCCAGTGCGCAAGAATCGATATCTCGACAGCGAGTCCAGTCATATCGTTTGTAGTGGTCATGGTGCGTTGTTTGAAATTAGTTCGGGTTTGTGCATAAAAGGCCCCTGTATTGGCTCGCGTTTGACTCCTGTGAGTTTGGAAATTACTGAGATTGGAGAAATATTTTTACTGGAGGAGTAGCATCCAGAGGATTTTTTGCAGATCCTTATGTTATTTGATTACGTCAATTTCCATTGAAAAAAACAAAAACAAGAAAGGAACGTGTGATGCAGACTCCAGCTGATTTTCGCCTGGTGATTTTTTTTGGTGTATTGCTTTTTGCCGCCAAATCGATGGCGCTTGAAGGAGGTGCTTCCAGTTATCCATTGGGTATTGTAACTGTCATGAGTGGGGCAGTAGGTGCTCCAGGTGAAACCCATGCCTATACATACAATAAAACTGTTGCCATAGATTCAATTCGAGATGGGCAAGGAAATAAGGTATTCCAAAAGGCTAAAGGAAGAGTTCACGCTCACGCTTTGAGATTAGTACACACGCTTGATGGGCCAACACTACTTGGCGGAAACGTTTCATTGCAGCTCGCAGTTCCTTACGTTGCCGGTCACCTGGATATTCCTGCATTGGGAGCTTTTGGTAGGGACTCCTCGAATGGAATGGGCGACCCATTATTCGGTGCCTTGGTCAGCTGGCAGTCTCCAACCTATCTTCATAACCTGGAGTTGGATTTTGTAGCGCCTTGGGGCAAATATGATGAACACGCCTTGATTAATCCAGGAAACAATAGTAAGGCAGTTTATGCTGCTTACGCCTTTACTTGGTTTCCAATACCGCAAGTTGAGGTCAGCTCGAAGATCAGCGTCAACTATAGTTACGAAAATCCAAAGACTGACTATAAATCTGGAGTGCAGGTCGTTGCAGACTATGGATTTAACTATCGGCTAACCCAGAACTGGCTGGCAGGTATTGGTGGATATTTATCGACTCAGTTGAATGATGACCAGTCCCACGGGGATGATGTAGGTAACCGAACCAAATCCATAAAGGTCGGCCCACAAGTGGGTTACGCAAGTCGGGATTTTGGAGTAGTACTCGGCTATCAAAAAGATGTTTATGCTCGTAATACTTCAGAGGGCGACACAGTGATGCTCAATGGAATGTTTAAATTTTAATTAGGTACTGTAACTTTACGCTTGGCTTCTAATGCAAGCGTTTTTTTTAATAAAATCATTGTGGCGATTTGGCTTTACTGCCCTTGACGCCACGTGCCATTCAGCGCGTATCGATTCTTAGGGTATAGAGAAGCAATACATGACGCTATTTTTTTCCGTTCAGGTTCAACTCTAAACCTTAACTTTTCTTGCAGTCATCATGCAGAACGTAACAGATGGGAGCGTGCTAAACGGTACGTTTTGTATTATTTGTATTTTCGCCGCTTAGCAGATGAACGGTGAGATTGTGCCTGCAGGTTTTCTGTTCACCCAGCACGAAAAGGGTCGGCAACTTTCAAACCTCAAAAGATCACAGCTATCTGTCTTTTAGGGCTTTCTGTCGGTGGATCCTCGGTTTTAATGGCTGCCGGGGTAACGGCATGTCAGTCCCCCCCCACTAGGGAACCGTAGGCAAAACACATCACCCCGGGCTTGACAGGCCTGGTTGATAGCTGTAAGTATACGAAACGTCCCGTATCGTAAAAATTGATGGGAATGGTCATATCGCTGGGGCTCGGTGAGACCTGGGTAGGTATATGAGTTTTCGGAAGGAGCGGTTAAGTAGCGTCAAATTTAAATTTAGCGAAGCCTAATACAAAAACAAAAGAGGTTCGTATATGCGTGTAATAAAGTCTACTGCGTACTCATATCCGTCGCCTTCAGGGCGGCCAAAGTTCTTATCATGCGTTCTAGCAGGCGGTGCGCTGAGTGTGATATCGATGAGTGCCAGTGCATTTCAAATTGATACGGGCGACAATGATCTTAGTGCACGCTGGGATAACACCCTCAAGTACAGTTCTGCATGGCGTCTGAAGGACCCAAGCAGCAAGCTTTCGAAAAGCCAAGTCAGCCTGAACCAGGATGACGGTGACCGTGCTTTTGATAAGGGCCTCATCTCTAACCGTTTCGACCTGCTCTCGGAAATGGATATCGGTTACCGCAATTTTGGTGGTCGTCTAAGCGGGGCAGCCTGGTTCGACACCGAATACCAGAAGGACAACGATAACAACAACCCCGCGCGCGCGAATCAGGTGTCGGTTGCCTATGACGAATTCACTGATGACACTCGACATCTGCACGGCGGTGATGGTGAGTTATTAGATGCATTCGTTTATTGGAATGGTGAAGTTGCGGATCGAGCTTTGTCCTTTCGTTTGGGGCGGCATGGCCTGATTTGGGGGGAAAGTCTGTTTTTCGGGGCCAACGGGATTGCTGGCGGAATGGCTCCGGTAGACGTGGTAAAGGCTATTTCAGTACCCAACACCCAGTTCAAGGAAATCACCAGACCAGTTAGTCAGTTGTCTACTTCCTACCAACTTACTGATGCGCTTTCATTGGGGGCGTTCTACCAGTTTGAGTGGGAACAAACACGATTACCTGCAGCGGGTAGCTATTTTTCCACGCTCGACATGATGGGAGAGGGGGCTGAGCGCCTGATTGTCGGGGAGCCATTCCCCGATTTTCTCGGTGGTAATCCGAGCAGCCCTGCGGCCTTTTTTCATGGTAAGGACAAAAAAGCCCGGAATTCTGGACAGGGTGGCCTGCAGTTACGCTATGCAGCTGAAACTGTCGATTACGGGCTTTATGCTATCCAATACCACGATAAAACGCCGCAGTTGTACCTCCGTCCTGGCGTAGGCGCCCCTAATTTTGCAACCGGGCAAGTAGGTGAATTCTTCTGGGTGTATCCGGAGGATATACGCGCACTGGGCGCAAGTTTTACCACGTCAGTGGGTCAGTATAACTTTGCCGGGGAAGCGTCTATGCGCTGGAATATGCCCCTGGTATCGAATGGTCAGGTCGTACTGCCAGATGTAGAGGCTGACAATGACAATCATCCACTGTACGCGGTCGGGCGGACTGCCCACGTGAATTTGAACGTGCTCGCTTCTCTCGAGCCAACTTTCATATCCAATGAGGCCAGCTTGATCGGTGAAATTGCCTGGAACCGTTTGTTGAAGGTTACTGAAAACCGATCAGCACTGGATCCGAATGCTACAGACGACGGGGTAGGGCTCAAGTTGGTGTATACACCAACTTATCGTCAGGTCTTCCCGGGCATCGATCTTGGTGTTCCGCTAGGTGTCAGCTATTTTCCTATGGGTAAGTCGCCTGTAGTTGGCGCTTTCGGTCCTGATAAAGGTGGTGATTTCAATATCGGTGTAACCGCCACCTACCTTGATCGTGTCACTTGTGGTTTGACGTACACACATTATTACGGTCCATCTGACACTACGCTCAATGAGGCCAGCCAGTTTAATTATAAGCAATCATTTAAAGATCGGGATTACGTAGCCTTCTCTATCAAGAGCACTTTCTAAGAGGACTTGAACATGATTTCTCGAATTAAATTCAGTGCCGCTTATTTTTTCATAATGAGTGCTGTTGCTTTTAGTGCGTCCGCGATGGCTGCCGGAGTAGATGATTTAGGTAAAAGCCTGACCCCCTTTGGCGCTGAGCGGGCTGGTAACGCGGATAAAACTATCCCGGCATGGGAGGGTGGATATACCACCGTTGATCCGTCTTATCAGAAGGGTGGTAAACGTGGCGATCCTTTCGCCGCGGATAAACCACTGTTCAGCATTACTTCGAAGAACATGGCTCAATACGCAGATAAGTTGAGCGATGGTGTTAAAGAAATGTTCAAACGGTATCCAGACACCTATCGAATGGATATCTACCCAACACGTCGAACAGCAGCGGCTCCGCAGTGGGTATATGACAATACAGTCAAGAATGCGGTTAATGCCAAGCTGGTAGAGGGTAGCGCGGGTCCAATGCCCGAAGGGGCTTATGGCGGCATTCCGTTTCCGATTCCGAAAAATGGTGACGAGGCGATGTGGAACCATCTGCTGAGTTGGAGCGGTACCTCCATTACGCGGGACGCTCGCTTTTATTTGATGACTGCCGATGGTCAACAGGTAATGACTACTGATGGTAAGGCTATCCAAGAGATGCCGTATTACTTTCAGGATGGCTCGACGCAGACTTTCGATGGCGATTACTGGATGATTCGCCTTCTTAATATTGGCCCGCCGATTCGTGCTGGTGAGCAGGCGATGGATCGGGCCAATCTCAATGCCGATAAATCACAGACGCATATCTACCTTGCCGGTCAACGGCGAGTGCGCAAGGTACCTAACTCCTGCTGCGACACGCCAGCGCCTTCAACAGCAGGTGTGATGGCCTATGATGAACTGTCCGTATATAAAGGGCGGCTCAACCGGTTCAATTGGAAGTTGGTAGGAAAAAAGGAACTTTATATTCCCTATAACACCAATAAATTCTTTACCGCAGGCAAACCGGAAGACGTACTTGGTAAGCGGCATCTTAATCCGGACGTCTTGCGCTGGGAACTGCATCGTGTGTGGGTTGTGGAGGCAAATCTGAAGCCTGGGGAGCGCCATCAAATGGTTAAGAGCCGTTACTACCTGGATGAAGATACCTGGCAAGCGCTGTTGGGCGATCGTTGGGATGCAAGTGGTCAATTGGCCAAAACGCTGTGGGCGCTACCGGCAGTCATGCCAGATATTCCTGCCCAGGCTTCTGTCTCGTCGGGGTTCTATGACTTTATGTCCGGTACTTGGTTTGTACTTGACCTGCTCACTGGACAGCCCTCGCAATGGGGGATTGTCGATCGTTTCAAGAAGTCTGACTTCTCGCCAACAGTAATGGCGGGGCAGGGTGTGCGTTAACGCTAAGACTCTCTGAAAAGCACCGACAATTTCAGTTGTCGGTGCTTTGCAACACGTGATTCAAGAGATAATAAAAATGATAATAAATAGTCGTTTAAGTGCCTTGGCGTTAGCTTTGGCTTTGTCTGCTTTAGCTTCGCTTGCTTGTGCTGAGGGTGGAGCCGTTGGCTCTGTCCTGAGCTCACCGGCGATGCAAATCGCCACACCCGCTCATGCTGTTCTGATTGATTTGGCACGTGCTGGTGATCGACTGATTGCGGTTGGTGAAAGAGGCGTCATTGTACTTTCCGATGACAATGGCCAGTCCTGGCGACAGGTGCAGGTACCGGTCTCAGTCAGTCTGGTTGCGGTTCAGTTCATCGATGACGAACATGGCTGGGCAGTCGGACACGGTGGCACAGTGTTGGCCACTGTGGACGGTGGTGAGCGCTGGAGCCTCCAGCTTACGGGTATACAGGCTGCAGAGATTGAGTTGAAGGCAGCTCAAGATAATAAGGCTAATGCAGTCGATGCCGACGCGGCGGATATGCGCATTTCCAATGCCGAACGCCTGGTAGCAGATGGGCCGGATAAACCATTTCTGGCGCTGCATTTTCTTGACGCCAGGCACGGCCTCGTAGCCGGCTCCTACGGAATGGTTTTTTCTACTCAGGATGGTGGGGCAACATGGCAATCGCTGATAGGCAGCATCGAAAATCCGTCGCTTGTGCACATCTACGCGATCGCTCGGAAAGACCACCTTTGGTTCCTTGCCGGTGAACAAGGTTATGTAGCTCGCTCAACAGATGACGGAAAGTCTTTCACACAATTGCCAAGCCCATATAACGGTAGCTTTTTCACCGCGAATGTACGGGGTGACGGAGCTCTGCTGATCGCGGGACTTAAAGGCCATGCCTATTTGTCATCTGATGATGGTGCCAGCTTTAATCAATTGAAGGCGTCTAGGCCGAGTTCAATCAGTAGTTCCGCTCGATTGCCAGATGGAAGTGTATTGCTAGCCAATCAAACTGGTGATTTGTTCAGTAGCTCCGCCTCAAATGGTTTAGCACTTAACCCGGTGGGCAATCCACTGGGAATTCCCGTGAGCAGCATTGTTGAGGCGGTCGACGGTAGTCTGATTACCTCCGGTTTTGCTGGTTTGTCACGTTTTTCACATCCCGCCACTGAAGTTTCGGAGTGAGCATATGAATTCCGCTCGTCATCCATCCCTGCCTGAGTCAGGCATATTTGATCCAAGGTCAGGGACCTTGGTTGAGCGTGCTCTATTCAACCATCGCCACTGGGTGCTTCTGCTATGTCTGCTGACGACGGTCCTGCTCGGTTGGCAATCCACTCGACTGGGGTTGAACGCTAGTTTCGAGAAGATGATCCCGACTGGTCATCCCTATATTGCCAATTATCTAGCCAATCAAAAGGAGCTCTCCGGACTCGGTAATACGGTGCGTATCGCTGTTGCCAACAAGAAGGGGGATATCTACGACACTGATTACCTGCGCACTTTGCAGTCCATGAACGATCGTATCTTTTTGCTGCCAGGCGTGGACCGCGTGTACATGAAGTCGCTATGGACGCCTTCCACACGCTGGGTTTCGGTGACGGAGGATGGGCTCGATGGTGGGCCGGTCATTCCTGACAAGTACGACGGCAGCCCCGCATCCCTCGCTGAGTTACGAAGCAATGTGCAGTTGTCCAACGAGATAGGCCAACTGGTAGCCTTCGACCAGCGGTCCAGCATCATTTCCATTCCTTTGCTGTCACGCACGCCGGACGGCCAACCCCTCGACTACGCCAAACTTTCTGCTCAGTTGGAAGCGCTTCGCGCCGAGTTTCAAAGCGACAATATTGACATTCACATTACGGGGTTCGCAAAGAAGGTAGGGGACCTGATAGATGGGCTGGGGCAAATCATACTGTTCTTTGCCGCCGCCATTGCTATCACGACAGTAGTGCTCTATGGCTACACCCGATGCCTGCGGAGCACATTTCTGGTCGTGCTTTGCTCGGTAGTGGCGGTTGTCTGGCAGCTTGGTTTGCTGCCGTTGCTGGGGTATGAGCTTGACCCATATTCGGTCCTGGTGCCCTTTCTGGTGTTTGCCATTGGCATGAGTCATGGCGCCCAGAAAATGAACGGCATCATGCAGGATATTGGTCGCGGCATGCACCGAGTGGTTGCCGCGCGCTTCACGTTTCGTCGCCTGTTTCTCGCCGGTCTGACTGCACTGCTTTGTGATGCTGTGGGATTCGCCGTGTTAATGATCATTCAGATCAAAGTCATTCAAGACTTGGCCATTATCGCTAGCATCGGCGTTGCGGTGCTGATTTTCACCAACCTCATTTTGCTACCCGTCCTGCTCTCCTATGTCGGCGTCAATCGCTGCGCAGCCGAGCTAAGCCTCAAGAGCGAACGGGCCGAGCAGAGTGGTCAAGCGCGACACGTTTTTTGGCGATTCCTTGACCTATTTACTCGAAAACCATGGGCCTTGATCAGCGTAGTTGTCAGCCTGGTGGCTGCTGTGCTGGGCTTTATGGTCAGCTTGCATCTGGCAATTGGCGATCTGGATGCGGGAGCGCCAGAGCTACGTTCGGACTCGCGTTATAATCTGGACGATGCCTTCATGACGCGCAGCTACGGGGCCAGCAGTGACCTGTTTGCCATAATGGTGAAGACGCCGAAGAGTGCCTGCTCTCGCTACGACATCTTGCACAAGGTCGATGATCTAGATTGGCAGTTGCGTAGTTTGCCCGGTGTCGATTCAACCAACTCCATGGCGCTGCTAAATCGTCGTATGTTGGTAGGCCTGTCTGAGGGCAACTCGAAGTGGTACGAGCTGCAAAACAACCAGGCAATGCTCAACATGATTACCGCCAGCGCGCCACGTGGACTTTACAACGAGTCCTGTAGCCTGCTGACGCTTTACGTTTTTCTCAAAGACCATAAGGCTGAAACCCTTTCGCGCCTGGTTAGTCACGTCGAAGCTTTTGCAGCGGCTAATGACACCGATGAAGTCAAATTCCAGCTTGCCGCCGGTTCTGCAGGAATAGAGGCGGCAACTAACATTGTGGTCAAAGAGGCCAATCGCGAAATGCTGTTTTGGGTGTACGGCGCGGTTATTTTGCTCTGCCTCATCACCTTCAGGTCTTGGCGAGCGACTTTGTGTGCCGTAATTCCGCTTATGCTCACGTCGATACTGTGTGAGGCATTGATGGTCGGGTTAAGTATTGGCGTAAAAGTGGCGACGTTGCCGGTAATCGCTCTAGGTGTCGGTATCGGGGTTGATTACGCGCTGTATGTAATGACCATCATGCTGGGTTTCTTGCGCGAAGGAAAAAGCCTCTCGGAAGCTTACTACCGTGCGTTGGTATCCACTGGGAAGGTTGTAATGCTCACAGGGATAACTTTGGCGATAGGTGTTGGTACTTGGATATTTTCCCCCATCAAGTTCCAGGCAGACATGGGTGTTCTCCTGGCGTTCATGTTTGTCTGGAACATGGTGGGGGCTCTTCTCCTGCTGCCGGCACTGGCTTACTTTCTTTTGCCTTCCACCCCCCGTAGCGATGCTTCCAGCATCAAAGTGGCCAACCCGATGGCGTTGAGTGAACAACCCACTTCAGGTCATCCACTGCGTCTGCACAGCGCCAGCTCCTGATCATCGCGCCACGGCGTATTACGATTGATCAAGGGCTTTCATAACAACTGCGGCGGGGGAATATAGCGCGCGGATAATCCTGGACTTGGTTCAGGTTTATCCGGCCATTGACGCTGCCTCCGTTGGGAAAGCCGTAGTGGCTCCCTCAGTGGACATGTTTCCCTGTCCCTGGCGCACCACCACTAGCATGAAGAGGGGATGGGTATGTCTTTGGTGAACCGGCTACTGGGTAATCTCTCGGTGGGAGCCAAGCTGTCAATCGGTTTTGGCTTGGTGCTGCTATTCACTCTCGGGGTGGGAATTGCCGCGTTTCATTCTTTGAGTCTGTTGGGGGTGCGCGGTGAACAACTCCGTACTGAGGACTGGATTCAAACGTTGATCCTGCAGGCTCGTATCGCGGAAAAAGAATATGCGCTAAATCTTTCTCCTCTGGCGCAGGATCAAGTGCGAGGTGCCATTGACCAGCTCATTCGCCATTTTGATGATCTCCCCCAAAAAAACAGCTCTGAGACAGCGATGCGGGATGCGTCCAGCGACTATTTAAAGCAATTCCTGAGTTATGCCGAGTCTCTTCAGCTAGCACGCGAGGCTCGCTTGCGCATGCAAACACTCGCCCAGACAGCGGGTGAGAGCTTCACCTTGGTATTTCTCGATCAGCTGGATGCATTGAGCGAGCAACAAGAACAAGGAGCCTCTCCAGGTAGTGGGAAACTGTTGTTGCTGGAGCAGACCACCGCTCTGCGTGACAAGCTGGCGAAGCTCCGTGACAGCGAACTTTATTATTCGTTGGATGGTGAGGAGCGCTTCCGTAGCGATTGGGAGATGAGCATGAGCGACCTGCTGTCTTCAATGCAGGTGCTCAATCTTGATGATCAGGAAAAGGTTTCGCTGCAGGCTGCAAGCAATGCTTTGGGAGATTATCGAAAAGCCTTCGAACAGTTCGTTGCCAGCCGCAAGCAAATAGCACTTAGTAGCGAAGCGATGAACACGCAAACCCAGCAAGTCAGCGGGTTGCTGGATAAGGCCAACCAATTTCAGAGCCAGGCGATTCAACGCGATAGTCGCAGCGCATTCCTTCAGCTTGGCCTTATCAGCCTGCTGGCATTAGCGCTGGGTGTTGGCGCCAGTCTATTAATACGCCACTTGATACTGCAGCCTTTACGTCGGGTTGTTCATTTGGCTCAACAGGTTGCTGCAGGCGACCTGAATTGTGCGCTTGACGGTAGTAGCGGTCGCCACGATGAGCTTGGGCAGCTATTGGATACGGTCAATGGCATGCTAGGTAGTTTGAGAGGCTTGGTGGGTCGAATTGGTACCGGGGTAGGCCTGCTCAATGGAACGGCAGGGAGTCTGGCAGAAGTCATTCAGCGCAGCAGCCGGGGTGTTGAAAGACAACGACAGGAGACTGAAATCGCCGCAACCGCAATGCAGCAAATGACCGCGATGGCCAGCGAAGTCGCACATAATGTCAAGGAGGCTAGTGCTGCCGTAACTCTTGCCGATGGCCAGGCGCGCGAAGGTGACGATTTGGCACGCCAAGCGGGTTCCAAGATCGATCAATTAGCTTTGGAAATGACCGGCTGCGCTGATGCCATGCAATCTTTGCTACTGGAAAGTACCGCCATAGGCGGTGTACTTGACGTTATTAAGGCTGTAGCAGAGCAGACAAATTTACTGGCATTAAATGCGGCCATAGAAGCTGCGCGAGCGGGTGAACATGGTCGTGGATTCGCGGTAGTTGCTGACGAAGTGCGTGGATTGGCGCGCCGCACACAGCGTTCTACTGCGGAAATCGAAGGCTTGATCAGTCGACTGCGTGGGGTTGCCCATCAGGCAACTGAGCGGCTACAAGGGAGTCATGTACTAACAGGAGAAACAGTGATCCTTGCTGGTCAGGCATCTCAGGCATTGACGCGTATTACCCGCGCTGTATCAAGCATTGAGCAGATGAACAAACAAATCTCGGCGGCAGCGGAGCAACAACAAGTTTTGGCACAACAGGCGAGCCAGAATATAGTGCGGGTGCGCGAGGTGGCAGAGGAAAGCGCCCAGGAAAGTGTGAAATTGCAGCAGTTGACGCTCGAACTCCAGCAAGTGGATCAGGAGTTGAATGCAGCGGTCGGTCACTTTCGCACGTAAGTATTTTCATCCAGCAGCGGAGTTACGAAGTCGCAATAGCCACCCTTGGCTAGCGGTGAATGAAAGATGCTCAGACTCGCGGTTTTTCGCCAATGCTCAGTATTCAACGCCCGTTCAGGACCAACGACTTCTCACTACCAGCCCCAGCAATTCTCGATGTCCGCTGACTCCCACCTTTCGATAAAGTCGCTTGATGTAGGTAGCGGCGCTTGAGCGCTGGATTCCCATCAGGGGCGCAATGTCTTCCGCCCCCAGGCCACTGAGCAAATGCCTGAGCAGTTCACGGTCCCGACGAGTCAGTTCAGGAAAGAGTAACTCGACGCGTTGACTTAACAAGGACGGCATCTGATTGGCTTCGATAAAGGCGCGATAGTGCAATCGCGTGACTTGAATCAGTAACGGCGCAACCGATTCGATAAATTCAATCTCGCGCTGATTGAAGTTGCCGTGCTCACGACCTCGATAGAAGTTGATCGACAGCCAGGCCCCGCCCTCTTCCTGATGATTGAGCAAGGCCATGCGCTGAGATATTTGTGGTTGCTCGTAGCAGACCCACCGATAGTCACGATGGGTAATGTCTTCAACTGATTGAAGCTGAGCCAGGATTCGCGCACCGCCGTATTTTGCCCGATGGTCGAGCATCGCTTGGCGGTTGCCGTCCAGGCTGTGAAAACGCTCGACGTAGTCCCGGGAAATGCGCGATATTTGCACGAGTCTTGCCTGATCGGAGCACGACAACACCTGCGGCTCCTGGCCTTGCGGATAAGCGAAAATTGTACATTGAGCCAGCGGCATTTCACCCCGTACCAGGGTCAGTAACTCTGCCGCCAACCAAGTTCGGCAGTCCTCGCCTACCCGAGCCAATAGATGAGCAATTTCCCCCGTCGTCAATGGGCTCTGATGGTAAACGTTGGTAAGCAGCCAGTGGTTCATTCAGGGATGAGTTCACGTGATGAAGGTTGGCGTTCGTGGGGTAGTGTGCGTACCAGCATTGCAGCCACCAGTAACAGCAGCGCAGCGTACAGACAACCGGCGGTATAGGTATGGGTAAGGTCTTTCAGCCAGCCGACCACTAAGGGGTTAAGGGCAGACCCCAGATTACCCACTGCATTGATCACCGCGATGCCCACCGCCCTGGCTTGAAAACTCAATGAGCGATCCGGCAGGGTCCAGAAAATCGACATGGCCGTATAGGAACCCGTCGCCGCCATGCAGACCCCGGCCAGCTGCACGATCGGCTCACTCGACAGGGCCGTGCAACACCAGCCTGTTGCAGCTAGCAGCATTGGAAGCGCCAGGTGCCAACGCCGCTCTTGGGTCAGGTCCGAGTGTCGGCCCCAGAGGATCATGCCAATGATGGTGCATATTTGCGGAATTGCCGACAACAATCCGATCAGCGTATTGCTCTGGCCAGCGCTGAAGCTCTTGACGATCAACGGCGTCCAGACTGCGATCATCGCCAAGGTGTTGACCAGGCAAAAGTACACCAGACAGAACAGAATCACCGATGGCGACAGCAGCTCACGTCCCCAGTGAGCGTGAGGGGAAGGTGCCTGACGGTCACGCTCGATCAACTCGGCCAACTGCAGCTTCTCATCGTCGCTCAACCAGTGTGCCTTGCGCGGCTGATCATCCAGATAACCGTACACCGCCAGACCGAGTACGACGCTGGGTAGTCCTTCAAGAAGAAACAGCCATTGCCAGCCTGCCAGGCCCCAGTGGCCATCCAGCCCCAAAATGGCACCGGACAAGATCGAGCCAAAGCCCGCGGTAAACGGCATGGCGATCATGAACAGCGCATTGGCACGAGCCCGGTACGCTGCTGGAAACCAGAACGTCATGTACAACAGCACACCGGGCAGAAATCCTGCCTCGGTGATACCAACCAACGCACGCAACCAATACAGACTGGCTGCGTCATGCGCAAACAGGGTGGCTGTCGACGCGAGTCCCCAAGCAATCATCAGGCTGCCAATCCAGCGACGGGCGCCGAGTTTCGCCAAGGCCATGTTGCTGGGGATGCCGCAGGCGATGTAGGCCAGGTAAAAAATCGTCGTTGCCATACCGAACTGGGTACTGCTCAAACCCAGATCGTCCATCATCGTCAGCCCGGCGAAGCCGATGTTGATACGGTCCAGAAATGAAAAAACGAAGCAGATGAAAAGAAACCACAGCAGGCGTTTCGAAACCTTGGCAATGACCGGCGGTTGAGCGCCGGCCTCCACGCCAGGGGTCACAGCAGGACGGGATGGCATAGGGGTGATCCTGTTCTTGTAATTATTGGCTGGCGCGAAGCTTTACAGGTCTTGTCCGGCGCATTTGATCAGTGCGTCGAAGCGCTCGGCATCGTTCAGTGCCTCGGCCGCCAGTAGGGCCAGCTTGACCAGAAACAACTCGCTGTCGTTACCCGTACGATCAATCGCCTCGGCAAGTTGGTCATAGGCGCGTTCGAGGTCTGTTACGTTCATTGACTGGCTCATGGGTGGTCACTCCCGTTGTGGCCAAGGGCCTGGTTCAATCCATGGCGCAAACGCTCGCCATCCAGATGCAACCAGCGCGCGCAGACATGCTGGTCCGGGCGCGCCAGATAGGCGGCGCCTGCGTGCTGCACGCCGTAACGCGTGCTGAACAGATTGTCGCAATCGGTCAGGGTCAGGTCGGCGTGTTGCACCTGAAGGACTCCATTCGTGGCGATCGCGATCACTTGTATTGGCAGTCCCTGGCGGCGCCGAGCCTGGACTTGTGCAACGACTTCGACATCGAGTGCCGCCGCGTCAGTGAAGCAAATCAAATGATAAGCGGGCGCCAACTCATCGAAGAGATAGTGCTGCTCTGCCAGACGTACATTCAGCAACGGTGCACCGTTGCGCGGCCCGCCGGTAAACAATTGATTATCGTCGTTCACCGCGTTGAGTTGCGAATCGGCATAATCGTGAGCCCTTGAAGTCCGCCAGTGATAGAGCGGGCGCACGAACTCCCGGGTCAACGACAGCGACAGCACCGCATCGCGCAACAGACGATAACCGCGGCTAGGCGGCGCCATGAACCGCGTGCTCTTGCCTGCCTCTTCAATGATTTCACGAGCAGCCTTGACCCGTTCGTCACTGTAAGAAGCCAGCAGTCCGGCACCGGCCAGGCCTTTGATGTGCAGGGCCAGTTTCCAGCCCAAGTCGTGGCAATCCTGGAAGCCGGTATTGGCCCCGCGCACGCCGAAAATCGGTAACAGGTGCGCCGCGTCTCCGGCGAAAATCACGCGGTCGTTGATGTACTCCGCCAGGGTCAGCGCCCGGGCCGAGTACACCGAACTCCAATCCAGCTCCCATACCGGGTTCTCGACGCCGAGCATCGCCAGTTGCGCATCGATGCGCTCACGCAAGGAGTCGGGGTGCAGCGCCTGCTCGGGCGTTTCGTCCACGGGCAACTGGTAATCGATGCGCCAGATATCGCCAGGCTCGCGGTGCATCAACACGGTGTTGCCGGGGTTCCAGGCGGGATCGAAAAACGCCAGGCGTTCGGTCGGCAGATCAAGCTTGATGCGGATGTCGGCAATCACGAACCGCCCCTCATAGGACGCCCCTTCAAGCTTGAGCCCCAGCAACGAGCGCAGTCCGGAGCGGGCGCCATCGGCGGCCACC
This sequence comes from Pseudomonas sp. C9, assembly GCF_002000165.1. Lineage (NCBI taxonomy): Bacteria > Pseudomonadati > Pseudomonadota > Gammaproteobacteria > Pseudomonadales > Pseudomonadaceae > Pseudomonas > Pseudomonas sp. C9. Next base: position 4,845,664 of record NZ_MPAK01000001.1, read on the forward strand.
ACCCAATCGGCCTCCAGGCTATAGGTATCGCCCGGGGTATCGACTTGCAATACCGCACCGTCGACGCCTTGCTCTATATCGATGACTTTGTTGCCCCAACGCAATTCGATCAGCGGTTGAGCCTGGGCGGCCTCTACCAAATGTTGCTCGAGGTACTGCTGTTGCAAGTTGGTCATCGGCGCAAAACGATCATGCTCGTCGACCGGTGCTTCCATGCGAAAAACCCGTTGGCCGCGGTAGTACGAATTGCCGAAACGCCAGGGCAGACCCTGCTCGGTTACCGCCTCGGACACCCCCACTTGCTGGAAAATTTCCATGGAACGACGGGTGAACACAATCGCGCGGCTGCCTTCGCAGACTTGCTGCTCAGCGGCCAGAACGGTACTTCGGACACCATAGCGCGCCAGTTCGAGCGCCAGCGTCAGGCCAATAGGTCCGGCACCCACAATCGCAACGGGCGAGCGATTGACGATGCTTGGGGACGGTACGAAAGCAGGATAAACCTGATAGGGAAAATACAGAGATTGATGGGGTACGATCTGAGGCTGATGCATGGTCCGGCGGCTCCCGGTTTATTGTTATCGGGGACAAATTTTGTCTTTGAGCCACTCTAAACCCGAGCGCTCAGAAAGATGTCCCCTTCAGGGGACATCTTTCTGAGCGCTCGTATTGACCAACTGCTAGAAAATCGCCAACCGGTAGTGACTTATGAAGGCGGTAGGGATCCAGTCGCGGTATACGTTGGAAAAGACATCATCGACTCGGCTGGTGGATGCTCGTAGGTTGAGGGCAAGACAGCACTGAATCGATCGCCCAACAGGTTCCAGGCACGCTTCTTCTCTTCGGCATAGTCGTGATGTAGGTAATGGCGCCTCACCCGCGAACCGGCCAGCACATGGTATTGGCAGCGGTCGATGACGTCCAGGCTGACACCCAAGGCTTGCATCATGGTCGCCCCCGTACGGCGCAGGTCATGCGGAGTCCAGTCGCCGTTTTGGCCGTCGGCAAGGACCAGGGTATCGTCATGGCACCGTCTGGAGAGGGCCTTACGGTTTTTGAACCGGGCCTGGCGATCGCCGACCTGTTTATATGGCGCGCTGTCTCTGAGCATTCTATTTTCCGCGATGCTGGCGCCATTGACCAGTCGGCTGATCGCCCGCTACGGCGGTCGCCCCATCCTGGCCAGTAGCGGCCTGGGTGTCGCCATCGGATTATTTCTGATGGCCAGCTCGACCTCGTTACCGATGTTTCTTTTGTCTTGGGCAGTGATTAGCGTCGGCATGGCGCTGGGGCTGTATGAAGCCCTGTTCGCAGCTTTAGGTTCTCTATACGGGGAGCGGGCGGGCACTGCGATTACCGGGGTCACGCTTATTTCAGGGTTCGCCACAACGCCGTCATGGCCCGCGGTGGCGCCGGTCATCGATCACGTTGGCTGGCGCACGACGTGCGTGGCGTATGGGGTGTTATTGGTCATTGCCGTGGCACCGCTTTATCTCTTGGTGCTGGCGCGTGGCGTAGGGCCACTCGCCCAAAGCCATACAACGGGTGATGAAAACCTCTCAATCGACCTGCGGATCTACCTGTTGCTCACGCTGATTTTTGCGTTAGGCGCAGTGATCATGACGGCGATGTCGGTCCAGCTGATTTCATTGTTGCAGGGGCAGGGTTACTCGCTTGCAGCCGCCATCGGACTGAGCGCGTTGCTGGGGCCGAGCCAGGTAGGATCAGGTGTTCTACAAGTTTTTTCGCGTAAGCGACACCCGATCTGGACGACGTTGATCTCCGTGGTATTCGTGGCAATCGGTCTGCTGTTTGTGACCATCGCACCGGCAATGACTGCGCTGGGGCTGGTGATCTATGGCGCGGGTAATGGTTTGCGGGCGATCGTTCGAGGACTGCTGCCATTGGCTCTCATGTCGCCCGCCCATTATGTTTTGCTGATGGGGCGCATGGCTCGGCCTTCGCTCATAGGACAAGCCTTGACCCCCCTAGCAGGCGGTTACTTATTGCAGACCTGGGGCGCTGGCGGTGTGCTTGCGGGCCTGAGTGCGCTAGCCGTATTGAACTTGCTCTTGGTCTTGCTGCTCATTCGACTGATATGAAAGGAACAGCGCTGACCCGGTGACAGAGTCAGCCATGCACGGCCGAAGGCCCCGACACTGTGGCCGCGTTTATCGGCGAGCCGCTGATGGGCACCGGCGGCATCATCGTTCCACCGGCCGGTTACAGGGCTGGTGCCGAACTCGTCCATGAAACCGCCTGGACCTGATCTACCCCCTGATTCGCCGCCTCGACCACGCCATGGTCGCGGTCAACGGCGTCAAGTTCACCGGCCACCCGATCCCGTTCGGTGGCATGAAAGCCTCGGGGCTAGGCCGCGAAGGCGGCACCGAAGGCTTCGAAGCCTTCGTCGAAACCACGTTACGTGGTACAGGCTGACTCACCGCTCCTCTAGGCTTCGCTGCCGCATCCTGGCACGGGCTCGATGGCGTTGCATGCGTAGCCAATGATGCGCGGCTGCTGCCGCACCAATGCAGGTGTCTGGCGCAACGTGCCAACCCCGGCCTCGCCCGCACCGGTGGTGCTAATGAAGACCACAGCGGTGACATCTTGGGTAGTAATAGGTGCGAACTACAAATATGCAGCCGATGGTAATTCTACCGAGGCGTCAGGAATCGCTGGATAAGTTTGTGTATTTGTTGAGACGCTATAGTCGAGCTCAATGCTCGCGTCGATCACGGGTTGGCAATGCCAAGCTTCTGCGCCACTTTCAGGCACTGTCTTGTACAGAGCTTTTGCAGCCGTGACCCCACGCGACGATTAGTTCAGCATGTTGTTAATTGTGGCGTTAGGAATACTCTTTATGGTGAGCTCCAGTTCATCCCAGTCGATGCAAGACTTCAGTAAAAACTTGCGCCTTCTCTGCGGATATTATAAATCGGTGGCGAAGGTGTGCCGCTCCCTTGATATCAATCGCCAGCAGTTCAACAAATACTTGGGGGCGCAAGCGACTCCCTCGTCTTTTACCCTGCGCAAGATCTGCACTTTTTTTGGGGTGGATGAGGAGGAAATATTCTCCGAGCATGAATCCTTCCGCGCTCTGCTCAACCGGCAACGCACGACGCGAGAGCCGGACAGTGCGGTACCAGCCGGTTTTTTCCCGAGCTCCGCGCAGACGTTGTCGAAGTACCAGGGTTACTACTTTGTCTATTTGTTGTCGCCTTCCGCGCCGGGGGAGGTGATCAAGTCGATTACCCGCTTGACCCGCTCCGGCGAAAAGATGCTGAGTAAAACCTACGAACGGATGAGGTTGGGCGATGACCAACTGAAGAGTTTCGGCATCAATAAATATCGTGGGTTCTGCTTTGCCTCATCGGATCTGATTTACATCGTAGAGCGCGAGTACCTCTCGTCCCGGGGCTATATCTGGTCAGCGATTTATCCCTCCTACCGTAGTCGTTTTCGTTTTCTTAACGGCTTGGTACTCGGCGTTTCGGGTGACAATTTCCGCCGTCCTTTTGGTGCCCATATTGTATTTGAGTACCTAGGCGAGTCGATCGACCTGCGTAACGCTCTCACCAGTTGCAGCTGTTTTCCGATTGATGCCCCTGAGATTCCCGACGAGGTGAGGGCGCGGCTGCTGGTACATCCATCAGAAGGTGAGTTCAACCTGGTCCCTCCGCTGTTTTAGTCTTTTTTAAAATAGACGCTAGGTGACGCTTCTGGGCGTCATCTGGCGTTTTTTTCTTCGTGCTCGCGAAATTGAGCTGGTCGTGCGGCAGATCGATAATGCCATACACCACTCAGAAGTCAGTTTCGTTAACGGCCAATCACATCATTCATTCCAGTTGAATGAGTTCCTGCTTCTACAAGTGATCCGCTGCGCCCACCATAAAAATAAGAGGAACATCTATGAGATTCAAAAGAACATTGATGGCGGGGTTGATGGCGCTGTCCATTACTGCGCCATTGACCAGTGGATTGGTGTATGCGGCAAACAATACCTTGGTTGTCGCTGATCGAGCCTCTTTCAAGGATTGGGATCCTGCCTCGGCTTTTTCGGAGGAAGTGCGGGTACTTGGCAATATCTACGAGACACTAGTTGTATATAACGCGCCAGGCAGTGCTGAGGAGTTTTCCCCCGGGCTCGCCACGTCCTGGGAAAGCAGCGACAACGGCAAGACCTGGACCTTCAAGCTGCGGCACGGCGTTAAATTTCATGACGGTTCGGCCTTTAATGCCGCAGCGGTCAAAAAGTCCATTGATTACGTCAAGGAGCTGAAACAGGGCGCTGCATTTGTATGGAACGGTCTGGATGCCGTCGAGGCCCTCGCTGACGATACGGTAGTGCTCAAGTTTAAGAGTCCCACTCCGGCCAATCTGATCGCGGCAGGTCAGTATGCGGCTTACATCATTGCCCCGGCGGCGGTGGAGAAAGGTCATGACTGGATGATGGCTCCCAACGCCATCGGCACCGGTCCCTACAAACTTGGGCAGGTCGAACAGGGCCAGCAAGTGGTGCTTGAGCGATTCGATGGCTACTGGGGAGGTTGGAAAGAAGGGCAATTTGATCGGGTCATCGTGAAGGTCGTGTCCGAAGCCGCCACTCGTACCCAGATGATCAAAAATGGCGAGGCCGGTGTCGCTTGGGATATCCCTCTTGATCAGCTCAAGGTGTTGGGAGAGAACCCCTCCATCAAGGTGAGCACCGCGCCTTCGTGGAAGAACTTTCAATTTTTGATCAATACCCAGAAGTACCCTACGAACAACCTGGCATTTCGTCAGGCGCTGCAATACCTCTGGGACTATGAAAGTGTCACCAAAGATATTTTGCATGGCTACGGCAGCGTTCCCAAGGGGCCTTTGCCCACCAGTATCTGGGGGCATGCCAGCGTGCCTATGGCCTCTTACGATCTGGATAAAGCCCGACAATTGTTGGAAGCCTCCGGTGTACCTAAGCAGGACTGGAAGGTCTCGATGCAGTACATCAGTGGCATCTATGCAAACGCTGCTGAACTATTCCAGGCGACGGCGTCTCAGGTTGGCGTTGAGGTGGAGTTACTCCCCGGCGAGTGGGGTGTGATCTGGGATAAGGCAAAGAAGCTGGATACCGCTCCCAACATGCAATCTATGGCTTGGTGGCCGACGTATCCGACACCCAGCGATTGGCTTTTCAGTGAGTTCCATACAGAAAAAACCACGCTATTCAATCTGTCTCACTACAGCAACCCAAACTTTGATCAGTTGATCGAAGAGGCGGCGGCGTTAGAGGGCAGTGATCGGGCCAAGTCCACTGAAAAGTACGTGCAGGCCCAGCAGATACTGGCCAAGGACGCTCCTGCGATCTGGTACGCCGACGTGCAGCAGATACGTGTCTCCCGCAAAGACATCAAGGGTATGGGAAAGAGCCTGAATCCTGCTTATGAGGCGATTCTCTACTACAACCTGAATCGCTGAATGCTTAGTCGTCTTTGATGAAGTGGTACGTGTAATACCTGATTTGCCATGTAAATCGATAACCAGGCAGTTAGTTAATTTGCCTGGTCATTCCCTCAAGGGTTAATCCGCTTTTGGGGTTTTTATGTAGGGCGTAAGAAGTCAGGGTCAAGTTTTTTAGCCACAAGGGGTATTCCAAATGGCGAAGTATATAGCTCAGCGATTGATAGTGATGTTCTTCATTCTTTTGGGAGTGTTGACCATCACCTTCGTTCTGAGCCGAGCTCTTCCGGGTTCCCCGGTAGAAATGATGCTGGGAAACCACCCCACGGTGGAGCAGATTGCCGTCGCACGGGAAAAACTGGGGTTGGATAAGCCTCTGCCGATCCAATACTTCAGTTACATCGGTGATCTTCTGCGAGGTGATTTTGGCACTAGTCTGCGCACCGGGCGGCCGGTGATGGAGGAAGTGGTCAGGCGGGTTGGTGCGACTTTTGAACTGACATTCCTGGCGATGTTCTGGGTGGTGGTGCTAGGGGTGCCGATCGGTGTCATCTCGGCGGCGCGGCAGAACTCAGTGGTCGATAATGCGGCACGAGCGGGGTCCATCGCAGGGACGGCGTTTCCAGTTTTCATCCTGGCCATGGGCTTGCAGTTATTGTTCTACGGCAAGCTCAACTGGCTGCCCCTGCAAGGACGTATCGATGCTTCCATTCTTCTCGATAGCCCTTTTGAGCGTGTGACAGGCTTTTACCTGATCGACACTCTGCTGGCCGGTAATTTCGTAGCACTGTGGAGCGCCATCAAACACCTGACGCTACCCGTGCTCACCCTGGTCATCGTGACCTTGGCCACTGTCACCCGGATCACCCGCAACATGATGGTGGAGGTGTTATCCGAGGAGTACATCCGTACGGCCGTTTCTTACGGTGTACCCAAGTGGCGTATCCATTACGCCTATGCCCTGAAGGCGACAATGATTCCGCTCCTGACAGTGGTGGGCCTGACCTTCGGTTACCTGCTCGGTGGTGCGGTAGTCGTTGAGTTCATTTTCGATTGGCCTGGCCTGGGCGGCTTCGTGGTGTTTTCAATTGCCCAGAATGATTTCCCCGCTGTGATGGGCGCCACCCTGGTGCTGGCCACGACGTATCTGTCGATCAACCTGATCGTTGATCTCTTGTATCACCTTGTTGATCCGAGGTTGCGAGTCCAATGAGTATCCAAGACGTATCCCTGTCCATGCCCTCGCGAGCCCCCTCATGGCGTATCAAAGCCTTGGCGTTTGCCAGCGATAACAAGTTGTTTGTATTCGGCGCGCTGTTATTGCTGCTGATCATCCTGGCGGCAGTCTTCGCCCCGTGGCTTGCACCTTATGAGCCGAACAAGATTGTCTTTTCCCAGAAATTGCTGGCACCCAACTGGGCACACTGGATGGGCACCGACGAGTTTGGTCGCGACATTCTTTCACGGGTGCTTTATGGCGCACGCACCTCGCTGATCATCGGAGTGAGCGTGACTCTGATTGCGATGCTGATCGGGATTCCGATTGGGCTTGTTTCCGGTTACTTCGGTGGTCGAGTGGATACGCTACTGATGCGTTTCACAGATGTGTTCCTGGCCTTTCCACCGCTGTTGTTGCCGATCGCTATCACCGCTGCGCTGGGATCGGGATTGGCCAACGCCATGTTAGCGCTCGCTGTCTCCTGGTTTCCCTGGTACGCGAGGATCATGCGCGGTGCGGTAGTACGGGTTCGGTCAGAAACCTATATCCATGCGGCCCGTTCCATGGGTGTCAGTCACTGCCGTATTTTGCTTCGCCATGTACTGCCCAATGCCACCACGCCTGTGATCGTGCAGGGCTCCATGGACTTTGGTTACACCATTCTCGCCGCTGCCTCGCTGAGCTTTATCGGGTTGGGGGCCAAGCCACCCATGATCGAATGGGGGCTGATGGCCGCAGCGTCGCGCTCGCAGTTACTCGAGAATCCCTGGACGGTGCTGTTTCCCGGAGTGGCGATTTTTGTCCTGGTGCTGGCCGTCAACCTGGTAGGTGACGGGCTGCGCGATGTGCTTGATCCAAAGAAGGGGACGCGCTGATGATCGACGAATCCTTGCAATATTCTCCTATCGAGAGTCTAGCCGCTTCGAATAACGACGCAGCTCAAGACCTGGTGCTGGAAGTGGAAGGGCTGACGGTGTCCTTCCCTGGTTTGTTCAAGACCGTACAGGCCGTACGCGGCATCGACCTTAAGATAAGGCGCGGCGAGATCCTCGGGTTGGTGGGGGAGTCGGGCTCTGGCAAGTCAATGACGGCCATGTCCTGCCTTGGATTGATGCCTGAGGCCGCTCGGCTGGGAGGCAGTGTCAGGGTCGCCGGACAGCAGGTCAACGGCGCGTCGGCGTCGCAGCTGGCGGTTTTGCGAGGCGGTGGCGCGGCGATGATCTTCCAGAATCCGATGAAGGGGCTCAACCCGTTCTTCACCATCGGGCGGCAGATGATCGATGTCATCGGTTGCCATCGGCAACTGAGTAAGGCAGAAATCCGCGCCGAGGCGCTGAGCTCGCTGGAAGCGGTGAGCATGCCCGACCCCTCTCTAGCGCTAGCCAAGTACCCGCACCAGATGTCTGGCGGTCAGTTGCAGCGAGTGGTGATTGCGATGGCGCTGGCCTGTCGGCCAAAACTGCTGATCGCCGATGAGCCGACCACGGCGCTGGACGTCACCGTGCAGGCGCAGATCATCGCCCTGCTGCGCAAACTGGCACGGGAGCAGGACCTGGCAATTCTGTTTATCACCCACAACCTTGGGGTAGTGGCTTCGCTCTGTGACCGGGTGGCGGTGATGTATGCCGGCGAAGTGGTGGAGAGCGGTCCGGTGGGCGAGGTGTTCAAGCGACCTGCACACCCCTACACCCTGAAGTTGATGGGCACCGTGCCCAAGTTGGGGCAGGGACCCCAGCCCCTGGGCTTCATCCCGGGGCAGGTGCCGAACATGGCGGCTCCCCCGGCTGGCTGTGCCTTCAACCCACGTTGTGAACGCGCCACCGGACGCTGCAATCACGCTGCGCCGAGGGTTGTCATCGGCAAGGAGCACTGGGCAGCTTGCCACAACATATTGGTCAAGGTGTGAGGCTTCTTTGAAAGGTAAACGGCTATGAATAACAACAAACAGCCCGCACTGTTGAGCGTCAATCAGTTGCACAAGACCTACGCCAGCCGCGACGGCCTGGTGACCGCCATTGACCACATCAGCCTGGAGGTGCAGGTCGGTGAGACGGTCGCGCTGGTGGGGGAATCCGGTTGTGGCAAAAGTACGGTGGCCGCGACCTTGCTCGGTCTGCTGCCAGCCGATAGTGGGCAAATTCTGGTCCAAGGTCGGCCGCTGCCCACTGATGCCAGGGCGCGGGGCAGGAGCTTGAGTATGGTGTTCCAGAACCCGTACGCCTCACTGAACCCGAAAATGACGATCAAGGCGATTGTTGCCGAGCCGCTGAAGGTTGCCTTTGGTTTGCGCGGTAGCGCCTTGCACGCGCGCATTCTCACGCTGCTGGGAAATGTAGGGATGGGCGAGGAGCACATGGAACGCTATCCCCATGAATTCTCCGGTGGCCAGTTGCAGCGTATCGCTATCGCCCGGGCCTTGGCGCTGGAGTCAAAACTGCTGATCCTCGATGAGCCTACGGCGGCGCTCGACGTGTCGGTCCAGGCCCAGGTGCTGCAACTGCTCAAGACGCTGCAGACTGACAATGGCCTGAGCTACCTGTTCATCAGCCACGACCTTGCGACGGTCGAGTATCTGGCGCAGCAGGTGCTGGTGATGTACTTGGGGCGCATCGTCGAGGCCGGGCCTGTGGAACAGGTGTTCGGCCGACCGCGTCATCCCTACACTCGTGCGCTGCTCAATTCAGTGCCCTCCATCGACCCGGAGCGCCGTGACCAGTTGCAAATCCTGAGTGGCGAGATCCCCAGCCCCTTGAACCGGCCTACCGGGTGCCACTTCGCGCCCCGTTGCCCGCGGGCTAGTGAGCGTTGTCGCCGAGAGGTGCCAGCCGAGACCCAGGATCACGGCCACCGCTTTTCTTGCCACCACCCTCTGAACGATGAGAGCTGAACCCCTATGTACAATAAAAAAGACATGACCGCTCCCGGCATTGGTTATCAGGACCTAAGTTTGATGCAGGGCTATCCGCCGCCCCGGGAAAAGCAAGTCGGCCTGCATAATTGGGACAGTCCGCCCTATAACCGCTGGTCGTTCCAGCACATCAGCCAGTTGTTTCCGGTGGCCGCTATTCATCGCAGTCCCGGGCCGGTCACCGAACTCGAGCGCAACGAACGCTCACTGGACAACGTACGTTTCCAGCGGGTCGACGGCGGACAAACCGATCTGGCGACCTTCTTGACCGATAGCTACACCGATGGTTTTTTGGTGCTTCATCAAGGCAAGGTGGTTTCGGAGCAGTATTTCAACGGTATGCAGCCGCACACGTTGCATCTGTTGCAATCGGTATCCAAGACCGTCGTCGGTAGCCTGGTCGGCAGATTGATCGGCCAGGGCAGAATCGATCCCCAAGCGCGTGTCAGCGACTATGTGCCCGAGCTTTCGGCAAGCGGTTATGGCGACGCTCGGGTACAGGATCTTCTGGATATGCGCACGGGAGTGAGATTCAGGGAGGACTACACCGATCCTGATGCTGAATTCATTCAGTTGGATATCGCCTCGGGTTGGCGTGAACGGGGAGAGCGAGAGTCACCTGACAGCATTTATGGTTTGTTGAAGTCGCTGAGTAAGGACCGTGAGCATGGCCAGTACTTTGAGTACCGTTCAGTGGATACCGACATGTTGGCCTGGGTTTGTGAGCGGGCTTGCGGCGAGCGGCTGCCCGTTTTACTGAGCCGGGAAATCTGGTCAAGACTGGGGGCAGAGCAAGACGCGAATATCACCCTCGATAGCGTTGGAACTGCATTGGCCGATGGCGGGATGAGCGCCACGCTGCGTGATCTGGGGCGCTTTGCCCAAATGTATCTGCAGGGGGGGCGTTTCAACGGCCAGCAGATTGTTCCAGAGGAGTTTGTGCGTGAATGCGGCCGTGGTTCCACACCGGCTTTTGAAGTTCTCTATGGCTTTTACGTCAAGAGCTTTCCTGGCGCGGCATACAGTAATCAGTGCTGGGTATTGGACAGTGAACTAGGTACCTACTCGGCGCGCGGAGTATTTGGGCAGAGTATCTATTGGGATCCGGCCTCTGAAGTGGCAATCGTAAAACTTTCCAGTTGGCCGGACTTTATCAATCCAGAGTGGACGTTGAATACCTTCCATGCCTGTGCGGCAGTAGTTGAACAACTGCAACGCAGCTGACGCGGGAGTATGAATGACCGCGGCTTGTCAGACACCTCCCAGCCTTAATGAAGAGGTGCCATATACAGGCTCTGCATAGCTACACCCAGACCCTGCAGGCCGCCGGCGGCTGACCCTCCCGGCCCGCACCTGGACGCTGTTAACAGCCTTCGTCCTGGCGGGCCTTACCCCTTTTATCCAGACCGCGCTTTTGCCGTGGCCGGGATAGCTGTTGCCAAAAATAAGACCTAGAGAAGAGACGGAGCGACCATGAACTTGAATACAACCCGGGCCTTGCGCTCATTGACCCCACTGGCGCTATTGGGCGCCCTTTCCAGCCCTGCGATGGCGATCCAGGTTACCGATAACCTTGATCTCGGTGGTGCCGTCCGGGCGCGTTGGGACTATGACCCGGATCGCGACATCCAGACGTTGAACTTCGACACCGCGATCCTCAGCGCCAAGTACAACTCCGACACCTGGATTGGCGAGGCCAAGTACCGTTTCTACGGTCGAGCCTACCCTTACAAGTACACAAATAATGTCGGTGACGTCCAGTTCGCCGAGTTGGCGTGGATCGGCTACAAGTTCAACCCCGACCAGCAGGTCCAGGTCGGCCTGAACCAGCTGCCGTTCGGTTTGCAGCCGTACTTCGGCAGCACGTTCTATCAAACCCTGGGCAGCGTCATAGGACTGGAAGACATCGAAGAAGTCGGTGCCAAGTACATCCAGCAAAGCGGCGACTGGAATGTTCAGGCCGGTTATTACCTGCGCCCGGCCTGGCAGGGCAAAGGCACCAGCAACGGTGAAACCTACTCCACCGTGGTCTCCGAAGCGGACAGCTATGTCACCGACGGCAGCAACAACCAGGAACGCAACACCGTGGTACTGCGGGTGGCCAAGGCGCTGGACCTGGGGCCGTGGAAGTCCGAAGTCGGGATCTCAGGCCTGACCTCGTCCCTGGAGAACCGGGACACCAACAATGATGGCCGACGCAATGCCATGGCGGTGCACTATATCGGCAAAAACGGCCCGTGGGGCGTGCAACTGCAAGCCGCGCGGCAGCAGATGTCCCCGCGCAACCCTGGCACCGATGAACTGGTGACTTTCGGCGGTTACGACGGCACCTTCAACGTCGCCAGTCGCGGCAACTTGTATGTGGCGGATTTGAGCTACGACGTCAGCGGCAAGTATCTGTTCGATCAGATCAGCGGTGTGAAGCTGTACGCCAACTACAGCGCCTTCGATAAGTCCGCGGACGATTTCAAGACCTCGCAACGGATGATTTTCGGCACCTCGTTCTCCCTCAGCAAGCTATGGATCGCCACGGAATGGTTGTACGGCAAGAATGATCCGGTCATCGGTGGCGGCAGCCTTACCCAGAGTCTGGGGGCTGGTGGTAGTAACCAGTGGGAAAACCAGTTGTACATGAACATCGGTTATTACTTCTGATCCGGATTTTTTGGCAACAGCCTTAAAGTCCTCTTCGCGAGCGGGCTCGCCCACAGGTTTAGCGCATAACCTATAGGCGAGCCTGAATTGGTCAAGTAAGTCCGGACGCCGATTACGGTGTTTATGCCGCTTTTTGCTCCATGGCTTTTGGCGACAGGTAGTTGTTGTAGCTGTGGAGCCTGGTGCGGTTGCCTGGGTATTTAATTTGGGTTTCTACACGGCCCTTGGTTTAACGAATCCTCTCTCACTTCGAGGCAAAATCATGACGGATTTGCTTGCACAACAAGATGTTAAACATCACCTCCATCCTTATACGGATGCTCGACTTCTTGAAGCGGATGGCCCCCTCATTATCGAGCGTGGAGAAGGAGTTCATGTTTATGACAATCAAAATAAGCGATACATCGAGGCGATGTCAGGGCTATGGAGTGTAGCACTTGGTTTCAGCAACCAGCGGCTGATCGAGGCTGCCGAAAAGCAGCTACGTACACTGCCGTTCTATCATGTGTTTTCCAGTAAGGCACACCGTCCCAGCATCGAGCTCGCCGAAAAATTGGTGGAGATGGCTCCGGTGCCGATGAGCAAAGTGTTTTTCACCAACTCCGGCTCTGAGGCAAACGACACGGTAGTTAAGCTTTTGTGGTACCGGAACAATGCACTGGGGAAGCCCGCCAAGAAAAAGTTCATCAGTCGGCAGAACGCATATCACGGTACCACTACCGTAAGTGCGAGCCTCACTGGGCTGCCAGCAAATCAGCGCGGTTTTGACGTTCCCCTGCCGGGCTTCCTGCATGTCAGCTGCCCGCACTTTTACCGATATGGTCTTGCAGGTGAAACAGAAGAACAATTCGCCGATCGCCTCGCCCGAGAACTGGATGATCTGATCATCAAGGAAGGCCCTGAGACGGTCGCAGCGTTTTATGGCGAACCGCTGATGGGAGCGGGGGGGGTGATCATTCCGCCGAAGACCTACTGGGAAAAGATCCAGAAGGTGTGCCGCAAGCATGACGTCTTGATTGTCGCGGACGAGGTCATCTGCGGTTTCGGTCGAACCGGCAGTATGTTCGGTTGCGAGACCTTTGATATCAAACCAGACGTCATGGTGGTATCCAAACAGCTGTCGTCCTCCTATCAGCCCATTGCAGCCATACTGATTAACGACGCTGTTTACCAAGACATTGCCGACCAGAGCCATTCGATCGGCACGTTAGGGCATGGCTTCACTGGTAGCGGGCACCCGGTAGCTACTGCAGTCGCCCTGGAGAATCTTAAAATTATCGAAGAGGAGGGCCTGGTTCAGCATGCTGCTGAAATGGGGATTATCCTTCGCAAAGGGCTTCAGCAGTTTGCTGATCATCCAATGGTTGGAGAGGTTCGTGGTGTGGGGTTGATTGCTGCCGTTGAGTTGGTAGCCGACCGGCACACAAAAGAGCCTTTTGAGGCTGTTGGCAGACTCGGGCGGTATCTGTCCTCTCAGACCCAGGAGCGTGGAATGATCAACCGAGTCATGGGAGATGCATTGGCATTCTGTCCTCCGTTGATCTCAACGGAGAAGGATATCAATGAAATCCTTGGAGTTTTTGCGGGTTCTTTGGATGCGACACTGCACTGGTACCTCAAACACACTGCACAGTAGTTAACGCCAATCACTCCAGGCAGAGCCGGAATACGGAGTCCTCCGGCCTGCCGCTTCGTACTCGCTTTGTCCACAGAGCGGTACTTTCCGTTCTCGGTTACGGGACGATGGCGCTAACCATTTACCGGATTCTGCTTACGGCGCCTCGTTCCGCTTTGATGAAGGTATTTAGGATGGAGGTGCCTGTTCCGTTGAATACAGACGCCTTCCCTTGAGGTAGCTCCGTTGTAATCAATCGACATAGTGTTGCTTGCTCAGTGACTGAGGCTTGTCAGTATTCTCACGGGCAAGTTCAATGCCAAAATGGTTTTCAGGTCGACCAATGCGACTTCATGATTGTTGCTCCTCTTTAAGGGCCGTACCTATGAGCGCTAGCAAACGAAGGCGAGCTTTATTCGGCTTATGATCATGCATTGACACACTCCGTACAAATAAGGGGCACCTGATGGCCACTGCACATGTTTTCATCGCCACCAGTCTGGATGGCTTCATCGCCCGGCCCGATGGCGACATCGACTGGCTTTTGCGGCGCGATGATCAGGCCGAGGATCATGGCTACTCAGATTTCATCGCCGACAAGGATGTAATCGTGATGGGGCGGGGAACCTATGAGAAGGTGCTGACCTTCGACACATGGTTCTACGACCGGCCCGTGGTGGTGCTGTCTGAGCAGCTGGTCGACTCGCCGGTGCCCGAGGCGCAGAAGGGCAAGCTGCGTTTTTCCAACCAAGCACCTAGGGACTTGATGGAGGAACTGGCGAGGCAAGGCATGCGTCGGGTCTATGTCGATGGCGGGCAGTTGGTGCAATCATTCCTGCGTGATGGATTGGTCGCCGATATGGTGATCACCACCGTTCCCGTGCTGATCGGGTCGGGTAGGCCATTGTTCGGGGGCCTTCAGCAGGATGTTGACTTGAAACTGTTATCCAGCCGCTGCTTTCCTTCGGGTTTGGTGCAGTCCACCTATCGGCTGGCCCCATAACCCACCCGCATGAACGTCCTACCCAAGGCAAGGGCAAGGACGCGCATCGTACCCCCCGCCCTGGATCATCTACTGGGCCCTTTGGTGGCCCACTGAAAGGGAGGATAGGAGCTTCGGGAATCCCTGCGTCTCGAGAATGACTTGGATCGCGGAAGGTCGGGGGGTAAAGGCTTGCGTTTGCCTGTCGCAACTACTACCTCTTCTTCGACCGTATCGTCGACATTGCGCAGGGGAAACGTCCCGATATGTCGAAAAACGAACCCGTTCGATGAGCTCGTTTTTTTGTAGCCAGTGTTTGAGTTACCAACCCAGCTGCTTGTTGAACGACAGTGCATCATAGTAGTCATGCTGCGTCGCGATCTTGCCATCCTTCAAACGAATGAAACTGACTCCCTTGAAGGACAACGGCTTGTTGGTTGCTGGCGTTTCAGGTGCCCAGGCACCGGTGTTGTGCCCATCGAACTGCCACTCGAAAGCGATGTTGTTGTCGTCGATAATTGGCTGGCCAACCATTTGCCATTTCAGGTCGGGCACTGCATCGATAAAGAGCTTGATGACTTCCACCCTGGCAGCTTCCCTGCCGACTTTAGGAACCCCTACCGAGGCGTCCAGAAACTCTCCGTGCTCGGCAAAGTATTGGGCTGCCGCGTCAGGGTCGTGTCTGTTCCACGCGCTCATGTAAGCGTTGATGACGTCAAGGGTGTTCTGTTAGTCCGCAGCAACCGAAAACTGGGCAAACAGAAGAAAGGCCAGGAGGCTGAATAGGCGAATCGATATCCGGTGCATGGTATTTCCTCTTCGATTATTGCTGTTGTTGGAGAGTCGGAAAACAGTTTTGCCCAAGTCGTGCAGCGACCTATCGCGGCACCTGCAGCTCGACCAGCGACCACTCGATCGACAGTGGTTTGAGCTTGTGTACCTTGGCGGCGGCAGGGCGGCTGGCCATGTTGCCGACGAACCAGTTCGCCGAATTGGCCGCGACGATCCGGCCTTCGCCGTTAATGATGAACGCCTCGTTTTTCATGCGCAGCAGGCAACGGGTGAGCAGTTGATCGAATTCGTGCAGGGCAATATCCGCCGCGGCGACGCCAACAAAATGCCCTCCGGCGAATATCGGCACGGAGAACGCCAGTATGTAGAGTTCGGTGCCATAGAGATCCACGAAGGGACCTTCGACCGAGGCTTCGCCCGTCAGCTTGGGGCGTGTGAACCAGGGCATGCCCTGGTAGTTATAGAAGCTTTCACTCTGACGGTTGAAGTTCAACATCATGGGGGCGACTTTTCCGCTCGAGGGGCGGTAGAACCATTCCAGGAACAGCTCTTGATCGGCGAGCTCACCCGGTTCCAGCACGACACCGGTCCCATGAATATAGTTGTCGTTTCCTGACAGGCGTTCTTCGATCGTCGGTTGTAAAAACGCCAGGTCCTTCGACGTTGGTTTTTTGCCTTCGGCGTCTAGCGCGTTCCACACCGTCACCACTTCTTCGGCCAGCGTATTCAGTTGCGCGAACACCTTGCAGAAGATGTCTTCAAGGCGCTGGGCGCACTGGCCAAGCTCGTCATTCATTTGTGTCGTGATCATCGCAATGTGCTCTCTTGCTGGCCAAGGAGGGCAAAGCGCAGATCCATCAGGCGCTTGATGCCTTCCTTGATGTGGGCTTCGGTCAGGGCCCTGGCCAGATTGGATTCGCCGGCCATCACGGCCTGCAGGATGGCCCGGTGTTCAGCAATGGCCGTGCTTTTCTGGACCTCGGTCGTGGAGATCCATTGGAGCTCGCCTATTTCGGTCTGCAGCCGCATTTCCGCGTGAGTTAGCCGCACCGATTGTGCAGCCACGGCAATTTCGATGTGGAATCGAGCATCTGCCCGACGCAGCTCGCTTCGGGTCGTGGCGTCCTGCAACGCCGTGACGAAATTTTCCAGCCGCTGGTGCTGGGCGCTGGAGGATCGGCTGGCGGCCAAGCCTGCGGCGGTCGCCGAGATGGCAATCTGTTCGTCGCACAGGTCGCGAAGTTCCAGCGAGCTCATGGCGCTCAACCTGGCCTTGAGAAAGTCATCGGAAACTTCCACGGGAGCGCAGACGAAACTGCCTCCGTTCCTACCGCGTTTCGTGGCGACAACGCCGCGCTGACGAAGAATGGCCAGGGCATCGCGCAGGGTCACGGTAGCCACGCCGAAGCGGGTCGCCAGCTCGCTTTCGCTGGGCAATTGTTCGCCCACGCCAATCAGGCCCAGCTCGATGACCTCGATCAGTCGGCGAGCCACTTCCTCGGGCTTACCTTCCTGGCTGACTTGCAGCAGGGAAAGGCGTTTCACTTTATTCAGTTGAGTCATCTATTCGCCGCAAAAAGTATGAAACTAGGTTTCTTTTAGTCATATACAGCCTTTCGTGCAATAGAAAAGCCTAACTTGCCAAAATTCAGCCGCAGGAGTGTCGTTTTTAGATTAAAGCGACACGCTGTTTGGCAGTGGGTTAGTCATAAGATATGGTTTCATATGTTTAATAAAGGCCAGGCTCCTGGATTCACCGGGAGCAGTACTGGCACCGACACAGAGGAATGGCACGTCATGACGAATCCAACCCTAAGCACTTGGGAAGCTCGCGCACAGGCACTGAAGATAGAGGGGCGCGCGTTTATCGGTGGGGACTACACCCACGCTATCGAGGGTGAAACCTTCGATTGTTTGAGCCCGATCGATGGCCGCCTGCTGACCAAGGTCGCCAGTTGCTCGGCCGCCGACGCCGATCGCGCGGTTGAAGTGGCCCGCGCCACGTTCAATTCAGGCGTCTGGTCGCGCTTGGCGCCGGCGGACAGAAAGCAGGTCATGATTCGTTTTGCCGAGCTGCTGGAGGCCAATGCCGACGAACTGGCACTGCTGGAAACCCTGGACATGGGCAAGCCGATCAGCGATTCGCTAGCTGTCGATGTGCCGCAGGCCGCGCAAGCCCTGAGCTGGAGCGGCGAGGCCATCGACAAGATCTACGACGAAGTCGCCGCCACCCCCCATGACCAGCTCGGTCTAGTCACCCGCGAGCCGGTCGGCGTGGTCGCAGCTATTGTGCCATGGAACTTCCCGCTGATGATGGCCTGCTGGAAACTGGGCCCGGCGCTGTCGACCGGTAACTCGGTAATCCTAAAGCCGTCGGAAAAATCGCCACTGACCGCCATCCGCATCGCCCAACTGGCCATCGAAGCGGGCGTTCCGGCCGGCGTGCTGCACGTGCTGCCCGGCTACGGCCACACCGTCGGCAAGGCCCTGGCCCTGCACATGGATGTAGATACCCTGGTGTTCACCGGCTCCACCAAGATCGCGAAGCAACTGCTGATCTACTCCGGCGAGTCGAACATGAAGCGCGTCTGGCTGGAAGCTGGCGGCAAGAGCCCAAACATCGTCTTCGCCGATGCCGCGGACCTGCAGGCCGCTGCCGAATCGGCTGCCGGCGCCATTGCCTTCAACCAAGGCGAAGTCTGCACCGCCGGCTCGCGCCTGCTGGTGGAGCGTTCGATCAAGGACAAGTTTTTGCCGCTGGTGCTTGAAGCCCTCGAGGGCTGGAAGCCGGGCAACCCCTTGGACCCAGACACCAATGTGGGCGCCCTGGTCGATACCCAGCAGATGAACACCGTGCTGTCCTACATCGAGTCTGGCCACAACGAAGGCGCCAAACTGCTGGTGGGCGGCAAGCGCACCCTGCAGGAAACCGGCGGCACCTACGTCGAACCGACGATTTTCGATGGCGTCAGCAATGCCATGAAGATTGCCCAGGAAGAGATCTTCGGCCCGGTGCTATCGGTGATCACCTTCGACACCGTCGAAGAAGCCATCACTATCGCCAACGACACCCCGTACGGCCTGGCCGCGGCGGTGTGGACCGCCGACATCTCCAAGGCCCACCTGACCGCCAGGGCGCTGCGCGCCGGTAGCGTCTGGGTCAACCAGTACGACGGTGGCGACATGACCGCACCCTTCGGTGGCTTCAAGCAATCGGGCAATGGTCGCGACAAGTCGTTGCATGCGTTCGACAAGTACACCGAGCTGAAAGCGACCTGGATCAAGTTGTAAGTCAGCACAGCAAAAACAATAACTGCCGACAGGACCATGTCCTCAGGATAACAACATGAACAGTTCCGAATTCTCCGCGGCTGACAGCGATGCCGCTCAGCTCAGGGCGCTTGGCTATACGTCGAACTTCGAAAGAAGCATGAGCCTCTGGGAAAACTTTGCGTTGGGCTTCACCTACCTTTCACCGGTCGTGGGCGTTTATACGCTCTTCGGCCTGTGTCTGGCGGCGGGTGGGCCGCCCATGTTCTGGTCGTATTTGCTGGTGGGTCTGGGGCAGATGCTGGTCTGCCTGATCTTCTGCGAAGTGGTTTCGCAATTCCCGATTTCCGGGGGCGTTTATCCGTGGGCACGCCGCTTGGTGGGCAAGCGCTGGGCGTGGATGGTGGGCTGGATCTATTCCGTGTCGCTGTGCGTGACCATTGCGGCCGTAGCGTTGGGCGCCGGTCCTTACATCGCTGCCATGCTTGGCTTCGAACCGAGTCCGGTGACCAATACATTGGTCGCCCTGGCCCTGACAGTGATGGCTACCGTGCTCAACCTGAGCGGGACCAAGCTGCTGGCCAAGGTCGCAATGTTCGGCTTTATCTGCGAGCTGCTGGGCGCGATCGTGATCGGTGGCTACCTGTTGATCTTCGAGCGTCATCAACCGTTCTCTGTACTGTTCAATACCTTCGACATCAGCATCGACGGCAGCTACTGGCCGGCCTTTCTGACCGCTTCGCTGGCGGGTATGTTCCTGTACTACGGTTTCGAAGCGTGCGGCGATGTCGCTGAAGAGACTCCAAACCCGAGCAAGCGCATCCCCAAGGCCATGCGCATGACCATCTACATCGGTGGTGGCGCAGCGATCTTCGCCGCTTTGGCATTGATCCTGGCGGTACCGGATATTGCCAAGGTACTTTCGGGCGAAGATAAGGACCCTATGTCGACCATCATGGCCAATGCATTTGGGCCGACCGGATGGCGCATAGTGACGGCGGTGATCACTGTCTCCTTCGTGTCCTGTGTTCTGAGCTTGCAGGCGGCGGCGAGTCGTTTACTGTACTCCTTTGCCCGGGACGAAATGGTCATGGGCAGCAGCGTGCTCAAGCGCCTTTCGCCCACAACACGTGTTCCCACTGCGGCATTGATCACCTGCGGGGTGATCCCGGCAGCCATCGTTTGTGCAGGGTTCTACCTGGAGAACGCAATCGCGATCATCGTGAGCTTCGCAGCGATCGGCATTTACCTCTCGTTCCAGATGATCGTGGGTGGGGCGTTGTTCGCTCGAATTCGCGGTTGGAAACCGGCAGGTCAGTTCACCCTGGGCGGTTGGGGCTGGATCGTGAACATCCTCGCGCTGATCTACGGCTTGCTCGCGATCGCCAATATGTCCTGGCCGCGTACGCCGGATGCCCCTTGGTACAGCAATTACGGCATTTTGCTCACCGCAGCAGTTGTCATTGTTTTTGGCCTGTTTTACATGGCCGTGTTCAAGCCGTATGACAAAGGTACTGCACCGTTTGCCGATGCGTGGAAGCTGCACAGAAAGTAAAACGTAATGCTCCCAAGTGAATAGGCGATTCACTTGGGAGCGCACGCGATTTCGGGCGCGACAGATGCCCCATGAAAACCTATCCCACAACGCGTATTTGGCACCTCCTCCGGATAGTGAAGGGCAGCTATGGTGGCGTGAACCTCACCACTCCCGCGGGCCTTAGACAGACGATTCATCGTCAGCTGTTGCACCATCTGCAGGATGTCAGACCCGCATTATCACTCGCCCGTTGCGCCGACGGCGCGCGAGCACGCCCTTCAAGTAAGCATACGGAGCATGTCCGTTGAGACGCGCAGATTGGATCAAACTCATGATCGCCGTTACCCGTTTGCCACTGCGCAGTGATCCTGCGAAGAGCCAGATCTGCAACAGTGGCGCTTCAAGGTAGTCGAAGGCAGCTCGCCAACTTGCTGGCGGTAGCTTTGTGAGAAGCGCCCCAAGTGCAAGAAGCCGTAGTCCAAAGCTAGTTCGGTGACGTTGGCCACATTGCAAGTGGGATCGGCGAGGCAAGCGTGGGCGCATTCCAGTTTTCGCTGGCGAATATACTTACGCGGCGTCGTCGGAACGTGGCACTCGAACAGAGCGTAGAGTGAACGCAAGCTCATGTTTGCTTGGCTTGCCAGACTTCCAAGGTCGATGTCTGCTTGAGGTTACGACGATGTAATCGTCGATGTGCTCGAATGAGGTCAGAGATGCGGACGGGCACGTTCGGTTGGCATTTGTCTTCAGTAAAGTCAGCAGCTTGCTGGCGACTTGCGATGAGTGCCTTCCATTTGATGGGAGCTAGCATGGGACTAATGGCTTTTTTCGTCTCGAGGTGAGTATCCAAAGCTTCCTTGAACCGGACGGAAAAAAGCGCCTGGCTGGAAAAACCACATTTGTAGGCCACTTCCGCAATGGTCGTGGGCCGAGCCTTGTGCAGCGCATTCTCGCGCAGAAGCTTTTGAGCGTGCCTGAGCCGAGCAAGACGAAGTTCTCGCCCGAACGTCGTATCGTGAGCCTGGAAAACCTTGTGGACATAGCGGATGGAAACGCGGCGAGCTTGAGCTGCTCGCTCAGGTGCAAGATCCGCGTCGTGAAAGTTTGCCGCGATATACGCCATGACACGGTGAAAGAAGTGATCGATGACCGTTCGTGAATCCCCCGCTGCATCGGTCTCCGGTACATCCATCATCAAGAAAGCCAATTCCAGCAATCCTCTCTCCACGCTTCTGACATGCTCGGGGGAAAGGCAGGAGGAGTTTACCAATGCTTGCAACGCGAATTGCGTTAGCAGCGGCACGAAACGCGAATTGGCGACGTCGACGCGGCCACAGTGCGCATCAATTTTCGGACACATCGCCCTGAATTGGTCGGCCGGTATTTTGACTGTTACGTTTCTCGTACCGTTGGGGATATCCATCTGTTAGGTCTCTGCGGAATTGAAGACAGAGACCTGGCCTGGCGCAAGGTCTCCAATTCGACCCAGGTGTGTGAACTCTTCAGTTTGCATGGTCGGCATGACTAGCGCGAAAAATTGGCTGGTTCCATTCTTAATGAAAAGAATTTCAATCGTAGTGAAAACTCATGTCATGCGCTTGCGAAGTAAAGCGGCATTGCGAGATTAGTCATGGGGTGCTGCACATTTCGATCATTAAGTTGTAAGTTTAGGTCATTGAGTGGCATCGGCGCGACTCTTAGTCTGTCCACCATGACTGACGGGAGCCAAAGAGCTCCTGCACTTTTTCCGTGATCGCTCGATGTGGAGTTACAAATGGCCGCCGCTCACTACCCGCACCTGTTGGCCCCGCTGGACCTGGGTTTTACCACGTTGCGCAACCGTACCCTGATGGGGTCGATGCACACTGGCCTTGAGGAAAAGCCCGGTGGATTCGAGCGCATGGCGGCGTACTTTGCCGAACGTGCCCGTGGCGGCGTTGGCCTGATGGTCACCGGCGGTATCGGCCCGAACGATGAGGGCGGGGTGTATTCCGGTGCCGCCAAGCTGACCACCGAGGAAGAAGCGCTCAAGCACCAGATCGTGACGCGCGCGGTGCACGAGGCGGGCGGCAAGATCTGCATGCAGATCCTTCATGCCGGGCGTTATGCCTACAGCCCGAAACAGGTCGCACCGAGCGCCATCCAGGCGCCGATCAACCCGTTCAAGCCTAAAGAGCTGGACGAGGAAGGCATCGAGAAACAAATCAGCGATTTCGTCACCTGTTCGGTACTGGCGCAAACCGCCGAATACGACGGCGTCGAGATCATGGGCTCCGAAGGTTATTTCATTAACCAGTTCCTCGCCGCCCACACCAACCACCGCACCGACCGTTGGGGCGGCAGCTACGAGAACCGTATGCGCCTGCCAGTGGAAATCGTGCGCCGGGTGCGTGAAGCGGTCGGTCCGAACTTCATCATTATCTTCCGCCTGTCGATGCTCGACCTCGTGGAAGGCGGCAGTACCTGGGAAGAAATCGTGACGCTGGCCAAGGCGATCGAACAGGCCGGCGCGACCATCATCAACACCGGCATCGGCTGGCACGAAGCGCGGATCCCGACCATCGCCACCAAAGTACCGCGCGCGGCGTTCAGTAAAGTGACCGCCAAGCTGCGCGGCTCGGTGAGCATTCCGCTGATCACCACCAACCGTATCAACACCCCGGAAGTGGCCGAGCAGATTCTGGCCGAAGGCGATGCCGACATGGTGTCGATGGCGCGGCCGTTCCTCGCCGATCCGGACTTCGTCAACAAGGCCGCTGAAGGTCGCGCCGATGAAATCAACACCTGCATCGGTTGCAACCAGGCGTGCCTGGATCACACCTTCGGCGGCAAATTGACCACTTGCCTGGTCAACCCACGCGCTTGCCATGAAACCGAGCTCAACTACGTGCCGGTGCAGCAGATCAAGAAGATCGCCGTTGTCGGTGCCGGGCCTGCGGGCCTGTCCGCCGCGACCGTGGCCGCCGAGCGTGGTCATCAGGTAACGCTGTTCGATTCGGCCAGCGAAATTGGCGGTCAGTTCAACATCGCCAAGCGTGTGCCGGGCAAGGAAGAGTTCTACGAAACCATCCGCTATTTCAACCGCAAACTGCAGACCACCAACGTCGAGGTGTGCCTGAACACCCGTGTCGATGTGGCGAAACTGGTGGAAGGCGGTTATGACGAGATCATCCTGGCCACCGGCATCGCGCCAAGAACGCCGGCGATTCCAGGTGTTGAAAACGCCAAGGTGCTGAGTTACCTGGACGTGATCCTGGAGCGCAAGCCGGTGGGCAAGCGTGTGGCGGTGATTGGCGCTGGCGGTATCGGTTTCGACGTGTCGGAGTTCCTGGTGCACCAAGGCGTGGCCACCAGTCAGGATCGCGAAGCGTTCTGGAAGGAGTGGGGCATTGATACACACTTGGAAGCCCGCGGTGGTGTCGCCGGCATCAAGGCTGAGCCACATGCACCGGCGCGTGACGTGTTCCTGCTGCAACGCAAGAAATCCAAAGTCGGCGACGGCCTGGGTAAAACCACTGGCTGGATTCACCGGACCGGTCTGAAGAACAAGCAGGTGCAGATGCTCAACAGCGTCGAGTACTTGAAGATCGACGACGAAGGCCTGCACATCCGCATCGGTGAAACCGGCGAGCCGCACGTGCTGCCGGTGGACAACATCGTGATTTGCGCTGGCCAGGATCCGTTGCGTGAGTTGCAGGACGGACTGGTCGCGGCTGGCCAGAACGTGCATTTGATCGGTGGCGCCGACGTGGCGGCAGAGCTGGACGCCAAGCGGGCGATCAACCAGGGTTCGCGGTTGGCTGCCGAGCTGTAATCCACACACTCCTGTGGTGAGTGGCCAAGCCCTTTCACTACAGGGCTGCTGCTAAGATGCCGGATCTTCTCGTGGATCCGGCATCATGCTTTTTCCTTCCAGCCACTGGCTGCCCCAAGCCCCCCTCGAACCCCTTCATCTCGATTGGCTCACCACCGCCGGTATCGAGGTCGCGATCCTGCGCCTGGACCAGATCGATCCGCTGATCAGCGGCAACAAGTGGTTCAAGCTCATCGAACACCTCAACGCCGCTGACCTCGCGGGTGCCAACGGCATCATCAGCCTGGGCGGTGCGCACTCCAACCATCTGCATGCATTGGCTGCTGCGGGCAAACGCTTCGGTTTCCGTACCGTCGGGCTGCTGCGCGGGCATGCGCAAGACACGCCGACGGTGACGGATTTGCAGGCGTTCGGCATGCAATTGCATTGGTTGGGGTATGGCGGTTATCGAGCGCGGCATGAGCCGGGTTTCTGGCTGCCATGGACAGAACAGTATCCCGACCTGCAACCCGTGCCCGAAGGTGGCGGGGGGCTGCGTGGCGCGCTTGGCTGCATGCAACTCAAGGCCCAGGCCTGTGAGCGACTGAACGACCTGGGCTGGAGCGATTACGACGGCTGGTGGCTGGCCTGTGGCACCGGCACGACCCTGGCGGGTCTGGTGCTGGCCGAGGCCGGTGAACGCAAGGTGTATGGGGCGATGGCAGTGCCCGATGATCACGGCGTTGCGCAAAACGTCGAATCCATACTGCAAGAAGCGGACTTGCCGTTGCGCAACTATGAACTGCTGGACGCCAGTCGTGGCGGTTTTGCCAAAGTCGATCAGCCGTTACTCGACTTCATCGAACAGACCGAACTAGCCGGCGGCGTGCCTCTGGAGCCGTTGTACACCGCCAAGGCGTTGCTGTCGCTCAAGCAGAACGTCGAGGCTGGACGCTTCAAAAAAGGCATGCGGCTGATCTTCATCCACACCGGCGGCTTGCAGGGCCGCCGGGGATTTGTGTAGCAGGGCTGCGCTCAGCTGCGCTTGGGCATCATGCGCAGCAAGGTGTTATCCCGCACCACGTAATGGTGATAAATCCCGGCTACCGCATGCAGGCCAATCAGCCAGTAGCCGATGGTACCGCCGAGTTCGTGCCAGCCCTTAAGCTCATTGGCAAATTCCTTGTTTTCGGCCACCAGCAATGGCAGATCAAAGCCGTAGAACATCACTTGATTGCCCTTGGCGCTGGTCACCAGCCATCCCAGAATCGGCATGGCGATCATGAAAATGTACAGCGCCCAGTGCATCAGCTTGGCCAGCGTGGTTTGCCAATGAGGCGAGGCCGGGAAAATCTGCGGTGCCGGGCCGAAGCTGCGAGCGAACAGCCGCAGCCACACCAACACGAACACGGTCAGGCCGAGCATGAAGTGTGATTCAACGATCAGGGTCCGGCCGCCACTGCCTTTGGGAAAGATCCCGCGAAACTCGATAGAGGCGTAAACCAGCGCCAGCAAGACCAGCATCAACCAATGCAGCGTGATCGATACCGTGCTGTAGCGTGATTCGGAATTCTTCCAGGGCATACGGTGTTCCTCACAGGTCTGGTCTAAAGCCACCGTTCTTGTTCGACGGTGTTCCTTTACTGTAATCCGCTTTGATGGATTTGCCTGCGGCTATTTGTCGTTGCAACGCTCTGGATCAAGTGATTGGCCAAAAAAAAGCGCCAGTTCCGTAAAGAACTGGCGCTTTGATCGGCAGCAAAAATTCAGTATCAACTGCTTTGCGGCATTTCGCCCTTGGCCAGACGCTTGTTGATGTCGGCGATGACTTCTGGCAAATCGGTGATGGTGTCGATCATGTAGTGCGGGCGCGAGCCTTCGAACATTGCATGGATGCGCTTGCGTTCGCTGTCCAGTTTATCGCTGCCCAAGGCGCGGTAGCCTTCGTAGTCCAGGCCCAGCGCGTTGCCCGAGCAGATCAGCGCCACGGTCCACATGCCGGCGCGGCGACCTTCGAGAATGCCCGGCACGGTGTCGTCGATCTTCACGCAAGCCGCGACATCGTCGATGCCCAGCGCAATCACGTTGGCCAGGGCTTGAGCCGGCCAAGGGCGGCCGTTGGGCACTTCGTCAGTGGCCACTACGTGATCGGCGACGTAACCATTGGTGGCCGCCAGCTCGACCACTTTGTCCATGACCTGTTTCGGGTAACCGGAGCAGGAACCGATCTTGATCCCTTGCTGGCGCAGGTTGGCGATGGTGTCCAGGGCGCCTGGAATCAACGCCGAGTGCTCGGCGATTTTTTCGATCTGCAGTGGCATGAAGCGTTGGTAGATGGCGGTGACGTCATCGTCGGTTGGCGTGCGGCCGAACACGGCGCGATAACGCTCCGCGACTTGCGGCTGATCGCACAGGGTGCGGATGTGGTCCCACTTGCCCATGCCCATCGGTCCACGGGCTTCTTCGATGGAAACCTGGACGTCGAATTCGGCGAAGGCTTCGACAAAAATCTGGGTAGGCGCGAAAGAGCCGAAGTCTACGACGGTGCCGGCCCAGTCGAGGATGGCGGCTTGCAGCTTGGTTGGGTTTGCGTAGTTCATGTCTCAAATCCTGTCTGTTGGAATGATGAGCAAATCTATGTAGCAGCTGCCGAGCTTGCGAGGCTGCGTTCGGCTGCGAAGCAGTCGTGAATTCGGGCGCTGCGGTCTATCAGGTAAACCCTGTGTAATGGGTTTACGACTGCTTCGCAGCCGAACGCAGCCTCGCAAGCTCGACAGCTGCTACAGGGTGTTTTTAATCAGATTTCGAGGACTTCCATCTCGCGCAGCACTTCGGCGACGGCCGCCACGGCCGCGTGCATCTCGGCCTGGTTGACGTGGCCGATGCAGCCGACGCGGAAGGTTTCAACCTGGGTCAATTTGCCCGGGTAGAGGATGAAACCCTTGGCCTTGACCCGTTCGTAGAATTCCTTGAACTGGTAGCGCGGATCTTTCGGTGCGTGGAACGTGACGATGATCGGCGCCTGGATCGCGGCGGGCAGAAAACTGCGCAGCCCCAGCTTCGCCATGTCATCGAGCAGCACCTGGCAGTTGTTGGCGTAGCGCTGATGCCGCGCCGGCAAGCCACCTTCTTCGTTGTATTGCAGCAACGCTTCGTGCAGCGCCGCGACCACGTGGGTCGGCGGGGTGAAGCGCCATTGACCGGTCTTGGCCATGTAGGTGTGCTGGTCGTAAAGGTCCATCGCCAGCGAGTGCGAGTTGCCGGCGGCGTTGGCCAGGGATTCTTTGCGGGCGAAGACAAAACCCATGCCCGGCACGCCTTCCAGGCATTTGCCTGAAGCGGCGATCAGCGCATCGAACGGCACCTGTTGGGCGTCAACCGGCAGGGCGCCGAACGAGCTCATGGCGTCGATGATCAGGCGTTTGCCGTGTTGCGCAATGACGTGGGCGATTTCCGGCAGCGGGTTGAGGATGCCAGTGCTGGTTTCGCAGTGAATCAGGGCGACGTGCGTAATGCTGGTGTCGGCGTGCAGCAGGCGGTCGACGTCGGCGGCGGTGGTGGGTTCGTCTTCAGCGGTTTCGAAGGTGCTGAAGGCGCGGCCGAGCACTTCGCAGATTTTCGCCAGGCGTTTGCCGTAGGCGCCGTTGATCAGCACCAGCACCTTGCCGTCACGAGGCACCAGCGTGCCGATCGCGGCCTCGACAGCAAAGGTGCCGCTGCCTTGCAGGGGCACGCAATGGTGGCTGTCGCCGCCGTTGATGATTGCCAGCAGTTGCTCGCACAGGCTAGCGGTCATTTGATTGAAGCGGTCATCCCATGAACCCCAGTCGACCATCATCGCCTGACGGGTGCGGGGCGATGTGGTCAGTGGGCCGGGGGTGAGCAGGATGGGTTCGGCAGTACTCATTCTCGTGTCCTCGCATTCGATGGGATGAAGCTACGGGACATAAATTGCAATTTGCGGTTGTATCAATCAAATTGTTTGTTGTTATGCCAGTCATCAGTGAGAATTATTCATGAACCTGTTCCAGCTTCGGGCCTTTGATGCGGTGGCCCGTGAAGGCAGCTTCACTCGTGCTGCCGCGCGGTTGTTCATCAGTCAGCCGGCGGTGACCGGGCACATCAAGGCCCTGGAGGAGCATTACCAGATCACCTTGTTGCGACGTACCGCTCGTCGAGTGGAACTGACGGAGGAGGGCACCAAACTGGCGGCGATCACCCGGGCCATGTTCGGCCTGGCGGAAGAGGCGCAAGTGATGCTCGAAGCGAATCGGCAGTTGCTGACCGGGCGCCTGGAAGTGGCAGCGGACGGCCCGCACATGGTGATGCCGATGCTGGCCAGTCTGCGCGCACGCTATCCGGGGATCACCGTGAACCTGCGGCTGGGCAATGCTCAGGAAACCCTGGCGGCGTTATTGTCCGAGCATGCCGACGTGGCAGTACTGACCGAGGTTGAACCGCGCAAAGGCCTGCATTTGCAGGCGTTGAATGAATCGCGAATTTGCGCGTTGGTGCCGCAAAATCATCCGTGGGCCAAGGCACCCAGCGTCAAGCTCAAGGAACTGGATCAGGTGATCATGGTGTTGCGTGAGCCGAGTTCGATTACGCGACGTACGTTCGATGACGCGTGTGCGACGGCGAAGGTCAATCCGCGGGTGTTGCTGGAGCTGGACAGTCGTGAAGCGGTGACCGAAGCCGTGGCCGCCGAGTTGGGGGTCGGTGTGGTGTCGTCGGTGGAAGTCAGCCATGACCCACGGGTGGCGGCAGTGCCGATCATCGGCGAGGGGCTGGTGAACCGGCACATGATCGGGTGCATGGAGCGGCGGCGGGATTTGCGCTTGATTCAGGCGTTTTTCGGGTTGGCGCCTGTCAGTTAGACCGCGGCGCGGCTATCGCGGGCAAGCCCGCTCCCACAGGATGCGCGGTGGAATCGGCTTCTGTGATCGACTCAAATCCCTGTGGGAGCCGGGCTTGCCCGCGATGGGGCCTGACCTGCCTACACCAGACTCTCGCGAACCATCTCCAGAAACGTCGCCACCACCCGCCGCGAACTCTGCTCGCGCAAGCACACCAGCGTCTCCGTCAGACGCCGCGTGCAATCGGTAATCGGCAACGCGCAAACCCTTGAGTCGGCACCGAACTCGGCGGCCGACACCACGCCAACCCCAATCCCCACGACCACCGCTTCGCGCGCCGCTTCGCGGCCTTCAACCTGAATCGCCGGGCGAATGCGGTACCCGGCGCGGGCCATTTCCTCTTCCAGTGTCTGGCGGGTCACCGAGCCGATCTCCCGCAGCACCAGGGGCGTGTCATCCAGGTCCGCGAGGCAAATCGACTCGCGATCTGCCCACGGGTGATTGCGCGAAACAAACGCCACCATCGGGTCATTGCGCAGGGGCAACGAGATCAGCCGCTCATCACTGACATCCCGACCCAGCAGCGCCAGGTCGGCCTGATAGTTGAACAGGCGAAACAGCGACTCATCGGTGTTGCCGGTTTCAATCTTTACGCTAATGCCGGGGAATTGTTCGCAAAACCGGGCGATCTGCGGCAACACGTGCACCGGCGCATCCACCGCGAGTATCAGGCTGCCGGTTTTCAACGCCTGGGAGTCGTGAAGCAACTCCTGCGCCTCGGCTTCGATGACGAACAACCGCTGGGTGATGCTCAACAATCGCTCGCCCAGGTCGGTCAGGCGTACCGAGCGTTTGTTGCGGTGGAACAGCAACACAGCAAATCGCTCTTCAAGTTTGCGCACCTGGTCGGAAATCGCCGGTTGTGTGAGAAAGAGCCGCTCGGCGGCTTTGGTAAAGCTTCCGTGGACGGCCACGGCGTGGAAGGCTTTGAGCTGGGCGTGGGAAACCGACATCGAAAACCTCCAGTAACAAGCTGATCTTATTTTTGAAATACGATAAATCGATTTCACTTATTATTCAGTAATTGTTTCTATCTGTTTCAACCCCGTGACTGCTCAGTCGATCAGCATCGGTGGCCATGAGCCTGTGCGTGTAACAGCAGGACTCATCTGACCGGTATCGCTACAGGGAATCCGCGATACCGCAGTGCTCAACAATAAAAACACAGGCGTTTTCTTCCAAATTCTGCCGGCACACTCATACCCTGAGGTCAGAACCACAATGAATAATCACATCGGCACCATCAAGCGCTGGCGCGTGCAGATCTTCGCGATCACCTGGCTCGCCTACGCTGCTTTCTACTTCACCCGCAAAGCGTTTTCCGTGGCAAAACTGGGGATCGCCGAAGACCCCACCTTCATGCTCGACAAAATGGCCATGGCCAACCTCGACGCGATCTACCTGGCGGCGTATGCCCTCGGGCAATTCACCTGGGGCATGCTTGCCGACCGCTTTGGCCCCCGGGTCGTGGTGCTTGGCGGGTTACTGATTTCGGCGGCGGCTGCGCTGGTGATGGGCAGCTTCGCGACACTGCCGATCTTCGCCACCTGCATGTTGATTCAAGGCTTGGCGCAGTCCACCGGTTGGTCGGGGCTGTGCAAGAACATCGGCAGTTTCTTCCCTGCACAGCAGCGCGGAAGAGTGCTTGGGTTGTGGAGCTCCTGCTACGCCTTTGGCGGGTTGGTGGCCTCGCCGTTTGCCGGTTGGTGGGCCTACACGCTCATCGGCACCTGGCATGCGGCGTTCATTTCCAGTGCGGCGGTGGTTGGGCTGGTCGCCGTGCTGTTTTTTATTTTTCAACGCAACAAACCGCAAGACGTCGGTCTACCGGTGGTGGACATCGAACCTGAGTTGACGGCTGAAGAGGCTGACGCCCAAAGCAGGATCAGCGTTCTGCAACCCCTGAAGGAAATCCTGCGCAACCGCACGGTGCTGGTGTTGGGTCTGGCGTACTTTCTGCTGAAGCCGGCGCGTTACGCCATTCTGTTGTGGGGCCCGGTGATCGTTTTCGAACAGATGCCGACGGTGGGCAAGGTCGGCGCGGCGATAATTCCGACGGCGTTCGAACTGGCCGGATTGCTCGGGCCGATTCTGCTGGGGCTGGCCTCGGACAAACTGTTCGGCGCTCGCCGCATGCCGGCCTGCGTGATCAGTCTGTTGGCGCTGACTGTGTCCCTCGCCTTGTTCATGGGTGCCCTGCATACCGGCAGCGTCTTGCTAGTGGTGGCCTTGCTGTTTGTCATGGGCCTGACCCTGTACGGGCCGGACTCGATGATCAGCGGCGCGGCGGCGATTGATTTCGGCACCGCCAAGGCAGGCGCGACGGCGGCAGGTTTCGTCAACGGTTGCGGTTCGGTCGGGGCAATTCTCGGCGGGTTGCTGCCAGGCTACTTCGACTCGGTCACGGTGTTCATTGTCTTCGCCGGCTGCGCGTTGTTCTCGGCCCTGGTGTTGATCCCCCACTGGAACAGCCGCCCGGCTGGCCTGCGTGGCAATTACCCGTTCGTGCCCAATCGGGCGATGGCCATCAAACCCCTGCGTACCTGAACCCTGTCCCTTGCAGCCTGCTGCGCTGGCGGCAGGCTTGCGTGTGGGCATCTGACTAGAGATTTTCCCATGAGACCCTTTTGGCTGGACCAGGCCTTAAAGGCTGATACGTCCGACACCTGCCCGGCGCTGGAGGGCAACACCCGCGCGGATGTGTGCATTGTCGGTGGCGGCTACACCGGGTTGTGGACTGCGATCATGCCAAGGAGCAGAACCCGGAACTCGATGTGGTGCTGATCGAAGCGGACATTTGCGGTGCCGGCGCCAGTGGCCGCAACGGCGGTTGTGCGTTGTCGTGGTCGGCCAAGTACTTCACGCTGGAGCGGTTGTTTGGCGTCGAAGAGGCGGTGCGCCTGGCCAAATTTGCGGCGGCGGCCGGCAAAGCGGACAAGGGCTGAGGGCTTTAGCGACGGATCAGCCAATCGAGCAGCAAACGCCCGTCGCTGCGTGGTCGATAAGCGGCACCCGGTTTGGGCGGGCGGCCGGCGGTGGCGCACAACACCGGGCGATCCGGGTCGCTGTCGAGAAAACTGATGAGCACCTCGGTGCCCGCGATTGGCAGCCAGTGCGGATCCCTCCGGCCGTCCGGCAGGGTGAGGGCTACAGGCAGCCACAGGCCGGCTGATTCGTCCCCGTCGTCTTCGAGCGTTGGCCATAACCTGACGTGTATCCGGCCTTGGTCATCCAGCTGCACCGGCTGCCCGATCGGCCCTAGCACGCGCGCCGTCTGATACCCCGGAATGCTCGGCCGGGGCTGTGTGCGCGGGGGCCTGAATTCCGTTGACCAGGGAATCGCGGTGAATTGATTGCTGTAGCGCCGTGGACGTTGATCGGCAAGGATTGAAGGCTGCTGTCCCTGGTGCCGGACTTCTGTGATCAGCCACTGATCGTTGAAGCCCGCCAGTGGATGCCCCGTCACTTGTACGATGCTTCCACTGCGCAAGTCGGATTCATTGCATCGGCCTTCAATCTGCTGATGGTGGCAGCGCATTCGCTCCAGCAACCGCCGACTGAGCTGCTCACGGTGCGCCTGCTCGGGGGACGGACGAGCAGTTGAAGGGGATGTGGCTGCAATGGCGTGGTTGGCCGCGCCGTCATCGATTGCCTGAGTGCCGAGGTTGTGGGCGATGCGGCGTTCAGGTTGGGCGCGCGCGCCATGACGCTGGAACAGCTCATGGATTACCGGCGCAGAAGTCTGCTCAATCGAAGTGTCCTGGAAGGGCAGCCGTAGCGGTTCCTGCGGAAATTTCTGAGTGTCATCGGCCAGCACCAACACATGCCCGTCGTGCCGATGTTCGAAGTGATAGTGAATGCCTTCTTCTTCGCAAAGACGCTGCAGCAGTGCCAGGTCGGTCTCTTCGTACTGAATGCAAAAAGGTCGGGGCGGGTAGTGCCCGGTTGCCAGATCCAGGCGATAGCTGGTCTCGGGCAGTGCATGTTCCTGGAACAACCGATGCAGGATCGCCGGCACACTGAGGCGATCGAACACCCGACGTGAGCGGTGACGGTCGAGGTTTTGCAGGTAGGGCACCAGGACAAGGTGATAGCCAATGCGATGCGGGCCGCGATGTTCAAGGCTGGCGCTGTGAACAATGCCGTGAATGCCGCTGTGATCGCCCAAGTTCAGATAAGCCGGTTGTTGCAGCAGCCGGTCGAGGTTGATCGCCGGTGCCAGGCTGATCATTTCAATGCTGAACCGATAGGGCTGGTTCAGGCCTTCAGCGCCACTGAACTGCAACACCTGCAGGCGCAATCCGCTTTTGAGGAGGGTCAGGGTGTAGAGACTTTCCTTGTCGTTGTGCATTGAACACGCTTCTGCCATGGAATGGGACGCGAAGGGTACGAAACCAAGCCCCTCAATGGTCACCGCAAATCGGCATTTCAGAATCGTCCTACGAGTGCTGGTGAATATGTCGATCGGCGAGGGGGCTGAATCAGTCCGCATTTTTTGGTCGATTGCCAACTTTAGGCCGTATAAACTTGCGCAACGCGTCGGCCAATAGATGTCTCGGCGCCACAGATCAAGAGAGTGAGTAATGGGCGCACAGTGGAAGGTTAAACACAAAGAAGCGGCATCCAACGCCAAAGGCAAGATTTTCGGCAAACTGGTGAAAGAAATCACCATTGCTGCGCGCAACGGTGCCGATACCGCCACCAACGCACATCTGCGACTTGTGGTTGAACAGGCCAAGAAAGCCTCGATGCCCAAAGAAACCCTCGATCGCGCGATCAAGAAAGGCGCGGGCCTGTTGGGCGAAACCGTGCAATACCATCGCGTGACTTACGAAGGCTTCGCCCCGCATCAGGTGCCGCTGATCGTTGAATGCGTAACCGACAATATCAACCGCACCGTAGCGGAAATCC
The DNA here is from genome assembly GCF_002000165.1 of Pseudomonas sp. C9. Taxonomy (NCBI): domain Bacteria; kingdom Pseudomonadati; phylum Pseudomonadota; class Gammaproteobacteria; order Pseudomonadales; family Pseudomonadaceae; genus Pseudomonas; species Pseudomonas sp. C9. The sequence continues at coordinate 4,879,701 of NZ_MPAK01000001.1, forward strand.
GCGTGGCGTTCCGTAAGGGCCAACTGGGTGCTTCCGGCTCTGTGGCGTGGGACTTCAACCATGTCGGCATGATCGAGGCGTCCCCGGACAGCCCGGACGCCGACCCTGAAATGGCGGCGATTGAAGCCGGTGCCCAGGATTTCGAGCCGGGTGAGGACGGCGCAACCCTGTTCCTGACCGAACCTGCGGACCTCGACGCGGTGCAAAAAGCCCTGCCGGAGCAAGGTTTCACGGTGTTGTCGGCGAAACTGGGCTATCAGCCAAAGAACCCGGTCAGCGGGTTGAGTGATGAGCAAATGGCTGAAGTCGAAGCGTTCCTGGAAGGCCTCGACAACCATGATGATGTGCAGGATATGTTTGTGGGTCTGGCTGGGTAATTTGACTCTTCAGTAATACCGCTATCGCGAGCAGGCTCACTCCTACATTGGATCTCCGTCATACACAGATCCAATGTAGGAGCGAGCCTGCTCCGGGCGGCGTTCCGACGAATGACCGCGAAGCGGATCACCGATCCTGCAGCTCCCGCACAATCTCGCTGAACCCCGGTCGCTTCAGCACCTCTGGCTGACAGCAGCGCTCCTGCAACACTTGCAGCTCCTCGCGCGCGATATTGCTCAACCCCGAGTCGATGCGTTCCAGCAGTTCCCCCAGCAACACACCAAATGCCCGCACCTCGATGCGCTGCAGCGCCCGGCTTTCATGGCTGTCCACCGTCGCGTGGAAAGACGCTGCGCCAAAATCGCCCAGCAGGCAATCGCCGTGCTCGTTCCACAGGATGTTGTGGCCATAGAGGTCGCCGTGGGTGATGCCTTGGCGGTGCAAATGCCTGGCCGCCGAAGCAATGCCATGGGCAATGCGTAAGGCCACGCGCGCGCTGAAACGGGTGTTTTCGGTGTAGATGTCGCGGGTGCAGGACGCCAGGCTTGGCAGCGCGGCCAGGTTGCGATAACTCGGGTCGATCAGTTGCATCACCAGCCCGGCCTGCTGCTCGGGATGACCGACGATTCGGCCTTTGACCTGGATCAGGTTGGGGTGAAGGCCTGCGGTGATGCAGGCGTTCATTTCGTGCAGCGGTGAACCATCGCTGGTCATTTCACCCTTGTAGAGCTTCACCGCGACCGATGTGTCCGGATGCCCCTCCGGGCTCCAGGTCGCCCGATGAATCACCCCCGAAGCGCCTTCGCCCAGCAACTGTTCCAGACGTAATTGGTCCCACTGGATAAGCGGCGTGGCTTGCAGTGCAGCCGCATCGGCTTCGGTTTCCAGGGGGTTACCGGCGTACGCCAGCCAGGTCAGGCTGGGCAAGGTCAGCAGCCATTCGGGAAGTTCGCTGAGCTGATTGGCGGCGATGCGGATCAGTTCGAGCCGATGGCACTGGCTCAAGCTTCGCGGCAGGCGCTGCAAGCGGTTACCGGCGAGCATGAGTTTTTGCAGGTAGGGCCGCTCGCCCAGTTCCATTGGCAGTTCGGTGATGCGGTTGTCGGTCAGGATCAACCAGCGCAGCAACGGTGGCAGCGCGGCGGCCGGGACCGTTTCGATGGCATTGGCCTTGAAGCCGATCATCGTCAGCGCGGCGCATTGGCCCAGGCACGCAGGCAGCTCGGTAAACAAGTTGTCCGAGCAGAACAGCACGCGTAAACGGGTCAGGCGATGGAGGTCATCGGGCAGGCTGCTCAGGGCGTTGCCGCTGAGGTTGAGCACTTCCAGCGAGTCCGCCAGATCGAAGATTTCCCGGGGGAACTCTGTCAGGCCGCAGGCCAGGTCCAGGCGGGTGATGCCAGTCAGTTGGCCGGCGCGCAGTTGGGCGAGGGTATCCATGAGCGGGTTCGCTTTTGATCAAGTGAAGGCGCAGGGGCCCGGAAATGGGCGACATGATAACGGTAAAGGGTTCGCGCTTGTCAGGCCGTTGCGCGCACTTCCAGCAACTGCCCCAGACGGCTACGCGTGCGGGCCAGATCGATGGCATCGCCGCCCAGGCTTTCGCGCAGTGATTGCAGGCCGAGCAATGTCAGGTGCTTGTCCTGATCGTATAAAACGTCGATCAAATTGATGAAACGCTGCTGCGCGGCGATCGAACAGTCGGCCAGGTTGGGCAGTTCGTCGATGATCCAGTGATCGAAGCGCCGGCACAGCTCCAGATAATCCATGACGGCGGTAGGGTGTTCGCACAGGTCGCCAAAGGTGAACGCGATGGTCCGTTCTGCGCAGTGCTGCGCTTGCAGGTGGCGGGTGCCGACCGCTAGTTGCAATGGCGTGGGGTTGCGTTCGGGCAGGTTCAACGCCTGACGTTGTGCGACGCTGCCCGGCCAGACATACCGGCCCTGGGTGAACACCTGTTGCGCGTGCGTTCGCACCTGACTGCGGTAGTCATGCGGGCCGCCGACTTCCATCACGTGCATGCGGGCGTGGATCAGGTCGATGACCGGTTTGAAACGCGCATGGTAGAGCGGGTTGGGCAGCAAGCCTTCCGGCGGGTAGTTGGACGTCACCAGCAACAGGATGCCGCGACGAAACAGTGCCTTGAACAGTCGCGTGATGAGCATCGCATCGCCGATGTCATGGACGTGAAACTCGTCGAAACACAACACCCGGCAATCGTTCAGCAGCTCATCGAGGGTGAATGCCAGCGCATCGGGCTGATCGCGATGGATGAACATGCCCTGGTGCAATTGCGCAAAAAACTCATGGAAGTGCAGGCGCTGTTTTGCCTCAATAGGGATCGCCTGGAAGAAACCGTCGAGCAACCAGCTCTTGCCGCGCCCGACCGCACCATGCAAGTAAAGACCGGGCGGCGTTTTCGCCGACGCACCCAGCAGCGCCGTGGCGTGCTGTGCCATGCAGTCGATCACGCGCTGCTGGCTATGGCTGAGGGTATAACCCTGGGCATGGGCCTTTTGCCGAAAGTAGTCGTGGACGGCTTTACCTGCCGCCATCCCGCAGGCAGGGGCCGCGAGCGTCTTGCCGAACAGGCCGCGCAAGGAAGGCAAGCGCGGTGTGAGTCGCGAACGGTCAGGCGGTCGAGCGGCCATGGTCATGTCACCCCGAAATCGTCAGGCCGGCTCCCCGAGCAGCGGCGGCGTAGTGTAACCAGTTGGGGAATTTCCCTTCCAGTCATGTCGACGGACGCCGCGTTTTACACCCACCTGAAACGAATCAGAACTGCACCGTTTTCTTGAGCATCTGCGCTGCTGGCGTGTCGCTCGGGCTGACCATCGCATAGTTGTAGCCGCCGCCGGACCAGTACTCGGCCTGCAACTCGCCGTCGCTGCGACTGCCTCGTGGCAGCAAATTGTTTTTCGGGCCTGGTGGGCGCACGTAGAAGCTGATCTTGTGCCCGCCCTGATCCTCGTAAACCACCATGGCCGCCGGCCCTTGTTCGGTACTGAGCAAACGGCCGCTGACCGGTTTGAAGCCTGAACTCGACAAGTCAGGCAGGCGATGGGCCTGGGTGAAATAACGGTCGAGCCAACCTTGCATGTCGCCGTCGGCGACGGCTTTGTAGTCCGCCGGCAGGATGCCTTGCTGGGCGATCAGGCGATAAGCCTGCATGGCATCGGCCATCGGCGTCTGGGCGCTGGCCAGGGTCATCTCGCGCGCTTGCCAGCCGCTCAATCCACCCACGGCAACAGCGATCAACAGCACCGCCGCGCTGGCCAGATGACGACGGGACTGGTGTTTGAGGCGCTGGCGAATCAGCGCCGGGTCGAGGTCCTGATTGACGGGGAGTTGCAGCGTGCCGCTCAGGGCGGCGCGCAATTGTTGAGCATCCTGCTGCCAGGCGCGCACTTGCACGGCCACTTCAGGGTGACTGGCCAGATAGGTTTCCATCAGGTGTCGGTCGGCGTCGTTGAGCTGGTGATCGACGTAGGCGTGCAGGTCACGCTCGCTCGGGGGCATGCTGATCATTTGAGTATCCGCAGAGTAGGGCTGGTGATTTCGCCGTCGCTGAGCTGGCGCAAGGCCTGGCGTGCGCGGGACAGGCGGGACATCACGGTGCCGGTAGGGACGTTGAGAATCGCGGCGACCTCTTTATAACTCAAACCTTCCACCGACACCCAGAGCAGCAGCGCGCGCTGTTCGGTGGTGAGCTGATCGAAGGCTTGCAGTGTCGATTGGGCAATCACCGTGCGCTCGACCGATGGTTGTGCGTCGTCACGCCCGGTAAAGAATTCGAGCATCCGCGCATAGCGCCGGGAACGGCGGTGGGCATCCAGAAACTGGCGATAAAGGATTGAAAACAGCCAGGCGCGCAAGTCGCCCTCGGGGCGTTTGTCGCCCCAACTCGACAGGGCGCGCTCCAGGCTCGACTGCACCAGATCGTCGGCAGCGCTGGGATTGCGCGTCAGCGACACCGCGAAACGCCGCAGCCTGGGAATGATTTCTCTGAGTTGTTCGTCGATATCGTTCATGGGGAAGGGTGTGTCTTGAGTCAGTGAAGGGCGGCATTGACAAGGAAGACGCCGGCTACTGCAGGTTATTCCCTCTACTGGAAAAGAAAATCCCACGGTCCACTTTCTGTAGGACTGTTCCTATCTGGTTGTAATCCATGTAACGGCATCAAGCGTCGTGGCTCAACCCTCATAACAAGCGCAACCGGCACTCAGTTCAGCCGGCCTTGAGCTTACACATTGAGCCCGTTGAGACTTTTTTCATGCAAGAGCACGCAATCACCCTCAAACCAGCATTAGCCTATTGTGCGATGCCTGTGTCCGCAGTCGATCAGGAGCTTTGGCAGCCTTTTGCTTGTGGGCCGACGGTCAAGCCAGCGTTCTCCTTGATTCATCATGCAATCGAAGCGCAAGCCGTGACCAACCCGCAAGGTGTTGCGGCCCATTGCCTGGGTGAATCCATCACCTACCGAGAATTGAACAGACAGGCCAATCGACTGGCTGCCTTGTTGATAACGGAAGGCGTCAATCCAGGTGATCACGTTGCCTTGTTCGTGGAACGGTCGATCCCCATGCTGGTAGGTATGTTGGCCGCGTTGAAAGCAGGCGCGGCCTACATTCCCCAGCACGTGGGGATCACCCCTGCGACGCAATTGCGCCACATCATGGAGGTTGCCGACACACGTTTGGTGCTGACGCTGTCGAACCTGCAGTCGCAGATTCCCCTGACTGCGGCGCAGCACTGCATTTGCCTTGATACGTTCATGTCCGAGGCGTCAATGCAATCGGACGAATTGAACGTGGCCTGTACGCCGTTAATGACCCCGGATCACCTGTGCTTCCTTTTGTTCACCTCCGGTACCACCGGACAGCCCAACGGGGTTCGGGTTACCCAGCGTAATGTCTGCAATATTCTGCTGACGGAACCTGGCAACCTCGGCATGAAGCCTGGGCTCAAGGTCGGGCAGATTCTAAACATCGCCTTCGATATGGCCGCCTGGGAGATTTTGGGTTGCCTGGCCCATGGCGCGACGTTAATGATCCGTGGCAAAGACATTGCTCAGACTGCCGAACAATGCGATGTACTGATCGCCACGCCGTCGATTCTCGGCACACTCGATCCGGCACGTTGCCAGCAGGTCAAGGTCGTTGCCGTTGCCGGTGAGCCGTGTCCACAGCCGCTGGCCGATCGCTGGTCTTCGTTCTGCATTTTTTTCAATGCCTGCGGACCGACCGAAACCACCATCGTCAACACCATGCAGCGCTACCAGACCGGTAAGGCCCTGACCATCGGCAAACCCACGCCCAATAACACGGTGTACGTACTCGATGAAAACGGTCGACCTTGTGCCACAGGGGTGCAAGGGGAGATGTGGGCTGGCGGGGATTGCGTGACGGCCGGATACCTGGGGAATGCCGCTCTCACTGCCGAACGTTATCGCCCCGATCCCTTTCTCGGTGAGAACCGGATGATGTTTCGCACTCGCGACCTGGGACGCTGGACAGAAGATGGCGAGCTCGAACACTTGGGGCGCGTCGATGATCAAGTCAAGGTGCGGGGTTTTCGGGTTGAACTCGATAGCGTGTCCGCGGTGCTGGAGTCGTGCGCCTCCTGCGAGAGGGCGGTCACGCTGAAACTCGACAGTCGTCATCTGGTTGCCTTCGTCAGCCCCGCGTCCACCGATGTCGAAGAGGCGAGACGTCTCTGCGAGGAGCGCCTCGCCTACTATTGCGTACCTTCGTTGATCATCGCTCTGGACCACATTCCCCTGACGTCACGGGGTAAAGTCGACAAGCGGCTGCTGCTGGAACAAGCGCAACAGGCCAGGCTTGATGTCAATGTTGTACCAACGGTGAGCGCATGAGCACCGCCGGCGGTCTACCCGCCAAGCGTGCGATTTGGCGACGGCTCGGAACGCTGTCGGTGTTCTCTCATTACAACCGCCTTGTGGCATTGGTACTGGTACTTAATGGTGCCGCGCTGGCGCATGGGTTGAACGCGGGGCAATGGTGGACCCCCTCCGGTGTTGCACTGGAAATGCTGGCGGGGTTGGTGTTGGCGAATCTGTCGTTGGCGATTTTGATTCGTCAGCAATACGTCATCAACCTGCTGTTCTGGCTAGCCACCCGGGCTCCCACCCGTTGGCCGCTGCCGATTCGTCGTTCATTGGCCAAGGTCTATCACTTTGGTGGGCTGCACAGCGGCGCAGCCTTGGCAGCCATTGGCTGGTTCGTGGCATTGCTAGGCTCATTGGGTTGGCATTGGATTGATGACAAGGGCGGCGTTTCGGCAACGCTTCTGTGGGTGAACGCAGCACTGCTGGGCGTGTTGTTGCTGATAGCGACCATGGCGCATCCCGGGATTCGCTCACGTTTCCACAATGGATTCGAACGAACACATCGCTTCGGTGGCTGGACGGCGCTCGCTTTGTTTTGGGTATCGACCTTTGTGTTTGCCCGTGATCAGAACCCGCAAGTGCCGTTGCAAGAAGTACTGGCCACTTCTGTTCCCTTTTGGATGCTGGTGGTCCTGACGTTCAGTATTGCGCTGCCATGGCTGCGTTTACGCAAAGTGCCGGTGCAGTTACTCAGGACTTCATCCCACGCTGTGATTGCCCGGTTCGGGCATGTCACGCCGTTTGCAGGTTCGTCAAACGCCATCAGTCTCAATCCGCTGCTGGAATGGCATTCGTTTGCCAACATTCCCGCGCCGGGGCAGGCCGGTTTCCGCCTGATCATTTCCCGTGCCGGGGACTGGACCGGCGAATTCATCGAGCAAATGCCGACTCACGTCTGGGTCAAAGGCATTACCACCGCAGGTGTGGCGCACATAGAAACCCTGTTCAAGTCGGTGGTGTATATCGCGACCGGTAGTGGTATTGGCCCGGTGCTGCCTCATCTTCTTGCCAGGCAGGTACCGATACATCTGATCTGGTCGACCCGCAACCCACGCAAAACCTACGGTGACGAACTGGTGGAGGAGATTCTCCGGGCCGAGCCCGACGCCTTGATCTGGGACACCGATGTGCTCGGCAAACCCGATCTGGTGCAACTGGCCTATGACGCAGTTCAAGCGACCGGTGCAGAGGCTGTGATCTGCATTTCCAACCAGGCACTGACTCAACGTGTGGTCGAGGAAATGGAAGGTCGGGGTATTCCGGCCTATGGCGCGATCTGGGATTCCTGAGGTGTGAGTAAGTGCTCGCCATTCAACCATTATTCAACGAGGTCACCATGTACACATTGATCGAACGTCATGATCGAGTCGTATTGATTCGTCTCAACCGCCCGCAAGCCCGGAACGCCCTGAATGATGAACTCATGCGCGAATTGCTGGACATCCTGCAACGACTGGATCGGGACCCGCAGGTGGGGTGTTTCGTCCTGACGGGTACCGAGGATTTTTTCGCCGCCGGCGCCGATATCAAGGAAATGCAGCAAAAGTCATATCTGGACATGGTTCACGAGGATTACTTTGCCGGGTGGGAGGCCTTTGCCGCGTTACGTACCCCCAAACTGGCAGCCGTCGCCGGATATGCCTTTGGCGGCGGTTGTGAGTTAGCCATGATGTGCGACCTGATCTTTGCTGCCGACAACGCGCAATTTGCTCAACCGGAAATCAAACTGGGCGTGATGCCAGGCATCGGGGGCACCCAGCGTCTCACGCATCTGATCGGCAAATCCAAAGCCATGGACATGATTCTGACCGGACGTTCGATGTCTGCCCAGGAAGCCGAACGGGCGGGGTTGGTGTCGAGAGTGATTGCCGCCGCCGATCTGCTGGAGGAGTCCCTGGCAGCGGCGCAGACCATCGCCGGTTTTGCCAAGACCGCTACCATGGCGGCGCGCGAAGCGGTTGATCGTGCGCTGGAGTCTGGATTGCGCGAAGGTCTGCTGTACGAGCGAAGGGCGTTCCATGGGTTGTTTTCCACCCCTGGGCAACAAGAAGGCATGCAGGCTTTTCTCGATAAACGTGAGGCGCGTTTTAACCCCGTGTAACGGGCCTCTGGTATTCGTCGCTCGCGGTGATTTGAAAGAAACTACAGTTCAGGGGGAATAATCCTACGTGACGTTCGTCTCATAGGTCCTTCCCCCTATGGCCGATGGCCCTGGAGTCTTTCATGGTTGATCGCTCAACACCGCCCACACGGCCACCGCTGAGTGGCGCAAGCCTGACACTGCGTTTGACCGGCATCGCCGTGGTGGTCGCCGCGTTGGCCGGGGCCTTTGCCTACGTCAACGGCACCATTGACCCACAGCGTCTGACACCCAAAAAACTGATCAATGTGCTGGAAACCAACAACGGTGTGCACCCTGGATTCCGTCGTAACCACGCCAAAGGTGTGTGCGTGATCGGTCATTTTGAAAGCACCGCCGAGGCGCGCCCCTTTTCCAGCGCCCAGGTGTTCAGCGAGGCTCAGACCCCGGTGGTCGGGCGGTTCGCGTTGCCTGCCGGCAATCCTTACGCACCGGACAGCGCCGTGCCGATTCGTAGCCTGGCGTTGCGTTTCACTCAGGCCAACGGTCAGCAGTGGCGCACCGGCATGAACAGCATGCCGGTATTCCCGGTGGGCACGCCTGAGGCGTTCTACCAACTGCAGCAAGCCCAGTCGCCGGATCCCGCCACCGGCAAACCCAACCCTGCGGCGGTTCCGGCGTTTTTCGGCTCCCACCCGGAAGCGGCGCCGTTCCTGGCCTGGATCAAAACCGCCAAGCCGTCGGCCAGTTATGCGACAGAGTCGTACAACAGCGTCAACGCGTTTTACCTGGTGAATGCTGCCGGTCAACGCCAGGCAGTGCGCTGGAACATGGTGCCGGTGGCTCAGGATGTGGCGGGTGCCGCCGCGCCTGAGGGCAGTGATTTTCTTGAGAAAGACCTGGTTCAGCGCTTGTCGGCCGGGCCGTTGCGTTGGCAGTTGAAGATCACGCTGGCGAACCCGGAAGACCCGGTCAACGACGCCAGCAAGGCCTGGCCCGACGGTCGTAAAGTACTGAACGCCGGTACCTTGGTGCTGGAGCGCACTCAGCCACAGCTCAATGGTGAGTGCCGCGACATCAACTACGATCCGCTCGTGCTGCCCAGCGGTATCGAAGGTTCCGACGACCCGTTGCTCGCTGCTCGTTCAGCCGGTTACGCCAGTTCCTACTTGCGTCGCACCAGTGAAGTCAGTCAGTTGCCCGCCGCTAAACAGGAGGCTCGACAATGAGCGCTCAACCGAACCATTTCGCGCAATTGGCGCGGCTGCTGCATTGGCTGATGGCGCTGATGATTATTGCGATGCTGTTTATCGGTGCGGGAATGGTGGCCTCGGTGTCCGAGCGCCATGAGTGGTTGATTCATCTGCACAAGCCGTTGGGCATTGCGATATTGCTGCTGGTGATCGTGCGTGTGTTCGTGCGCTTTTCCACGCAACAGCCACCCTTGCCAGAAGACCTGCCGGGGTGGCAGGTGCTGGCGGCCAAGGCTTCGCACCTTTTGCTGTACGCATTGATGTTTGTGTTGCCGTTGCTCGGTTGGGCAATGATTTCGGCAGCGGGCGACCCGGTGATGCTGAGCCATTCAATCCAGCTGCCGTCGATCCTGCCGGCCAATGCTCAGGTGTTCGCGTTCCTGCGCAAGGCGCATGGGTACTTGGCGTATCTGCTGTTTTTGACCGTGTTGCTGCACTTGGCGGCGGCGTTGTTTCACGGTTGGGTGCGGCGTGATGACGTGCTGGACAGCATGTTGCGGGGTAAGGATCGCGGGTAATCTCTGTAGCAGCTGGCGTAGCCTGCGTTCGGCTTATGTAGCAGCTGCCGAAGGCTGCGTTCGGCTGCGAAGCAGTCGTCATCAAAAACACCGCGGTTGATCTGAAACACCGCGGTGTTGGTTTTTACGACTGCTTCGCAGCCGAACGCAGGCTACGCCAGCTGCTACATGAGCCGGGTAATCAGCGCAGGGTGTCGATCATGTCGGCGACGGTGGTCAACACGTCTTTACCCAATTGCTTCGAGCGTTTTCCGGACCAGCCAGTGAGCGCATTCGGCGAATCGTTGTTGTCCTTGAACGGCATTTCCAGGGTCAAGGACAGGCAATCGAATTTCTGACCGACGCTGTTGCAGGCCAAGGTCATGTTGGCTTTACCCGGCTCATCACGGGTGTAGCCATGCTTGGTCTGGAAGTCCTTGGTCAGGTGTTTCAGATGGCTGCGGAAATGCTCTTCGAGTTTTTCGATTCGCGGCGTGTATCCAGGGTTGCCTTCACAGGCAGCGGTGAACACGTAGGGGATTTCTTCATCGCCGTGGATGTCGAGGAACAGGTCGACGCCATACTTTTCCATCTGCTGCTGAACGAACAGCACTTCCGGGCTGATTTCCTGACTGGCGCTCTGCCAGGCACGGTTCAGGTCCTGCCCCATGGCGTTGGTGCGCAGATGACCATGGAAGGCGCCGTCCGGGTTCATGTTCGGCACCAGGTACAGGTCGGCGCTGGCCAGCAGTTTGTTCAATACCGGGTCATCGTGTTTTTCCAGGCGTTCGATGACGCCCTCCATGAACCATTCGGCCATGTGTTCGCCGGGGTGTTGCTGAGCGATCATCCAGACTTTGCGCCGGCCTTCGGCACCCGTGCCTTTACGCAGCAATTGAATGTCACGCCCTTCGACGCTCTTGCCGGTGGCCAACAGTTCGGTGCCAGCTTTGGTCAATGCCTGTTCGATCAACCAGTCGTGACGGCCACGGCTATAGGGTTCGAAGTAGGCGAACCAGGCGTGGGTCGCGGTGGCTTCGAGGCTGAAGCGCAGGCAGTCGCCTTCGAAGATGGTGGGTACGCGGAACCAGTTGACGTGGTCGTAGGACGCAACGGCCTGATAGCCGTCCCAAGCCTTGTTATAGGAGGACTTGCTGGCGTTGTTCAGGCGAAACCAGTGCTCCTGACCGACGTGAAGACCGCTGGCCTTGAAGTGGAACCATTGAAAGTGTTGGCTGCGGGTGTCGGGTTTGATGGCCAGCAATGCTTGAAGCGGATTGCTGATATCCAGCACTTCAATGTTGCCACTGTCGAAGTTTGCACTGATGTCGAAGGAAGATTTAGCCACGGTCATAATCGATATCCAGAATATGATTTTATGGCGGCTACTTTACACGCAAGACAGGGGGGAAACCGAGGGAAATTGCGGGGTGCAGAGGGGGGCGTCCTCCTTGACGCCGACGCAGCTTAGAGACAGTGTGATTGATTCTCAAGTGCTATTTTTACATTGGTTTGGCCCAATGATGCCGGGCTTCTCTTGCCAACCGATATTCTTTTGATATTATCCGCGCCATCGAATTTGCAGCACCCAAAGACTTCATTAGCCTGAAGGTAAAAGCCAGAATAACTGGCAAAAAAAAGACCCGGCAAAAAGCCGGGTCAAAAACCGTGATTAGCCTGATGAGGAGATAGTCCAGAAGACCGACCTAAGGTCATTTGGACAATCGACTGATCTCGCGATCAGCTGCATGCAATAATAATCATTCTCGTTTGGAAGTCAAATGAATTTATCTGCACGATGGGAAAATTCTTTCCCGTCTTCCCCAGAAGTACCTTCGCTTCACACGTTCTGATGCGCTTGCAATGACCGATCGATCATCGCCTTGGCCATGTCGATCATGTGCACCGTCGAAAACGCCAGGTCGCGGCTTGCACCGTGCAGGTTACTGGCGGACTCGTGTGCAGTCGCCGCAGCGCATCGCAACAAATCCGAGGCATGAACCAGTGCTTCTTCAGCACTGATACCCGGGTTCACATCAAAGAAACGCTCGACCGTCGCGGCTTCGGACACAGTTGGTTTCAAGTAGTAATCCAATGCTCGTTGCGCGGCAGCACTGCCTTTTGGCGAGGTCAGGGTGGTATCGATTTGCATGTCTGGCAGGTCGTTGCTGGGTAACGTCATGACGATGGCAAGCTCCGTGATAGATTCAGATCCGTGAATCCATCCTAGTACGAACTGTATTTGTGACAGGGATTTAAATACTACAATTTGTGTTTTGTTGGTCGGAGTACCCCACGTATCGTGCCGCACATGGATAAATGGATTGAGTTGGTCAAAGCCAAGATGAGTGAGCTCAAAGTCACTCAAGAGGTACTCGCCGACCGCCTCGGGATGTCCCAGGGTGGCGTGGGTCACTGGCTGAATAAACGCCGTTCGCCGAGCATCGAAGACATGAATCGTGTCTTGCGCGCGCTCGGGATGGATTTTCTGGAAGTGGCGATGGTGATTCGCGAGGTCTTGCAGGATGACGAGCCTTGCCTGACACACAAGTACAACCCGTACTTCCGCTACCCGGTCAGTGACTGGCGGGAGCCCGCGCAAGTGCGTGACGGTGAGTTATCGGTCTACGGCAAGCCGCGTTTCGAACTGACCGATTACCACGCGCAGGGTGCTGCGTTCTGGCTGGAGGTGGTGGGCGATGCGATGACTGCGCCAACGGGCATAAGTATCGCCGAGGGCATGATGATCCTGGTCGATCCGGCCATTGTGCCAGAGCCCGGAAAACTGGTGATCGCGCAGTGGTCGGACAGCACCGAGGCGACCTTTCGCAAACTGATCGAAGAGGGCGGGCAGCGTTACCTGGTCCCGCTCAATCCGACGTATCCGAAAGCCCTTTTCACCGAGGAGTGTCGAATACTCGGCGTAGTGGTTCAGGCAACGGCCAAATTCTAATCAGATCGGTCCTCGCAAAACGTAGGACCGATCTTCATTTCACGCTTCTTCCAGTTCGACCAACGCACTGCCTTCGCTGACCATTTCGCCTTCCTGGCAATACAAGGCCTTGATCACACCCGCGTGGGGCGCACGAATGCTGTGCTCCATTTTCATTGCTTCCAACACCACCAATTGCGCCCCGGCTTCGACCGTTTGCCCGGCCTCCACCAGGACTCGCACGATGCTGCCGTTCATCGGGGCCGTGAGACCGCCCTGATGGCTGTGGCTGGCTTCGACGGCGCTGATCGGGTCGTAGGACTCGATACGGCGCAGTTCACCTTCCCATTGCAGATAGACAGAGTCGCCACGACGGAGGGTCCGATGCTGGCGGCGCACGCCGTTGTGCTCGGTCAGCAATTGCTCGCCTTTGAGTTGCGCCGTGCAGATGTCGCCCAGGGTCAACGCCCGGTCCTGGTTTTCGCAGCTCAGGTGCAGGGTGATTTCCTTCGGCAATCCGGCACGGAAACCATTACTGATCCCCCACGGCGAACTCACGTCATCAGCGCGCGGTGAAGCTGGCTGGCTCTGGGCGACCGCCTGCGCAGCGGCTTGCCAGAACGCGTCATCGAGGTCCGAGGGCGCTGGCAACAATTGCTCCTGAAAACGCGGGATAAACCCGGTGTCCAGCTCTGCCGCCGCAAACGCAGGGTGCGCGATGATCCGGCGCAGGAAGTTGATATTGGTCTTGAGCCCGCCAATCGCAAACTCATCGAGCATGCTCAGCAAGCGCAGACGCGCCTGTTCGCGGTCCTCGCCCCAGGCAATCAGCTTGCCCAGCATCGGGTCGTAGAATGGCGAAATTTCATCGCCTTCCTCGACACCGCTATCAACCCGACGTCCGGGGCCTGCGGCGGATTCGCGATACAGGTCCAGGCGGCCGGTGGCCGGCAGGAAGTCATTGGCCGGGTCCTCGGCGTACAGCCGCACTTCAATCGCGTGACCGATCAGCGGAACCTCGGCCTGAGTCATCGGCAGCGCTTCGCCACGAGCCACACGAATCTGCCAGGCCACGAGATCGAGCCCCGTGATGGCTTCGGTGACCGGGTGTTCCACCTGCAAGCGCGTGTTCATCTCCATAAAGAAGAACTCACCGCGCGAATCCAGCAGAAACTCCACGGTGCCGGCGCCGACATAACCGATGGCTTGCGCCGAACGCACAGCCGCCTCGCCCATGGCACGACGCAGTTCCGGGCTCAAGCCTGGCGCGGGGGCTTCCTCGACGACTTTTTGATGGCGACGCTGGATCGAGCAGTCACGTTCATTCAAGTACAAGCAGTTGCCATGCTGATCGGCGAAGACCTGGATTTCCACATGACGCGGTTTGAGGAGGTACTTCTCCACCAGCATCCGCGAATCGCCGAAGGACGATTTCGCTTCACGCTGGGCCGAGGCCAGGGCTTCGGCCAACTGGCTGACATCCTCGACCACTTTCATGCCTTTGCCGCCACCGCCGGCGGTGGCCTTGAGCAGCACCGGATAACCGATGCGTTCGCAGGCATCGCGGAAGGTGTCGAAGTCTTGCGCTTCGCCGTGATAGCCGGGGACCAACGGTACGCCGGCGGTTTCCATCAGCGCTTTGGCCGCGGATTTACTGCCCATGGCGTCGATGGCCGAGGCGGGTGGGCCGAGGAAAATCAGGCCTGCCTCTTCAATCGCGCGGGCGAACCCGGCGTTCTCCGACAAAAAGCCATAACCCGGATGAATCGCCTGAGCACCGCTGGCCTTGGCGGCAGCAATCAGTTTGTCGATTTGCAGGTAACTGTCGGCGGCTTTGCTGCCACCGAGGTCGACGCGGATATCCGCTTCGCGGCTGTGGCGCGCGTCGCGGTCAGTGGCGCTGTGCACGGCCACGGTGGTCAGGCCCAGGGCTTTGGCGGTGCGCATCACGCGGCAGGCGATTTCGCCACGGTTGGCCACCAGCAGGGTGGTGAGAACAGGTGCGCTCATCAACGCGGCTCCTTCGTGGTGGGGGCCTGCCAGCTCGGCGGACGTTTTTGCAGAAAAGCGCGCAGGCCTTCCTGACCTTCAGGGCTGACGCGGATACGGGCGATGGCATTTTCGGTGTAGCGGCGCAGTGCCGGAGTCAATTCGCCGTGACTGACTTCGCGCAGCAGATCCTTGCTGGCGCGCATGGCGGCCGGGCTGTTGAGTAGCAGGTTGTCGATCCACTGATCGACCTTTTGCTCCAGCTCAGTGGCCGGATAGCTCTCCGACAACAAGCCGATTTCCCGCGCCCGTTGCCCGCCGAAACGTTCGGCAGTCAGGGCATAACGGCGTGTCGCGCGTTCGCCAATGGCTTGCACCACGAACGGGCTGATGACCGCCGGCGCCAGGCCGATGCGCACTTCCGACAGGCAGAACTGCGCGTCATCGGCGCCAATGGCCATGTCGCAGCAACTGATCAGGCCCAGTGCACCGCCGAATGCCGCGCCTTGCACCACGGCCACTGTCGGGATTTTCAACTTGGCGAGGTTGTACATCAATTCCGCCAGTTCCCGGGCGTCGTCGAGGTTGGTGTTGTAATCGAGCTCGGCCGACTGCTGCATCCACGCCAGGTCTGCGCCGGCGCTGAAATGCTTGCCGCGCCCGCGCACCAGCAAAAAGCGCAGGCTGGTGTCGCTGGCCACGGTATCCAGCGCGAGGATCAGTTCGCGGATCATTTCAGCATTGAACGCGTTGTTCTTTTCTTCACGGCTGAGCCACAGGGTGGCGAAACCCCGTGGGTCGGTCAGCAGTTCGAGGGTATTGAAGTCGCTCATGGTTTTCTCCCGATCACATCCGGAACACGCCGAAGCGGCTCGGTTCGATAGGCGCGTTCAACGACGCGGACAAGGCCAGGGCCAGCACATCGCGAGTCTGCGCCGGGTCGATGACACCGTCGTCCCACAGCCGTGCGCTGGAGTAGTAGGGGTGACCCTGTTCTTCATATTGATCGAGGATTGGTTGCTTGATCTCGGCTTCCTGCTCGGCGCTGAAACCATGACCACTGCGCTCGGCCTGCTCGCGTTTGACCTGCACCAACACCCCGGCGGCTTGCTCGGCGCCCATCACGCCGATGCGAGCGTTCGGCCACATCCACAGGAAGCGCGGGTCGTAGGCTCGCCCGCACATGCCGTAGTTGCCGGCACCAAAACTGCCGCCAATGATCACGGTAAATTTCGGCACTTTGGCGCACGCCACAGCGGTCACCAGTTTCGCGCCATGCTTGGCGATGCCACCAGCCTCGTATTTCTGGCCGACCATGAACCCGGTAATGTTTTGCAGGAACAGCAACGGAATGCCGCGCTGACAGGCCAGTTCGATGAAGTGCGCGCCTTTCTGCGCGGCTTCGGCGAACAGGATGCCGTTGTTGGCGAGGATCGCGATCGGGTAACCGTGCAAGTGGGCAAAGCCGCAGACCAGTGTGGTCCCGAACAGTGCCTTGAATTCGTCAAACACCGAACCGTCGACCAGGCGCGCAATGACTTCGCGTACATCGAACGGTTGCTTGGCGTCCGCCGACACCACGCCGTACAGCTCGTCGTTGCTGTACAGCGGAGCAATCGGCGCACGTTGTTGCAGCTCGCCGAGTTTGCGCCAGTTGAGGTTGGCGACACTGCGTCGGGCAATGGCCAGGGCGTGTTCATCGCTCTCGGCGTAGTGGTCGGCCACCCCGGAAATCTTGCAATGCACATCGGCCCCGCCAAGGTCTTCGGCGCTGACCACTTCACCGGTCGCGGCTTTCACCAGCGGTGGGCCGGCGAGGAAAATCGTCGCCTGCTGACGAACCATGATCGCTTCGTCAGCCATCGCTGGCACATACGCGCCACCGGCGGTGCAGGAGCCCATGACCACCGCAATTTGCGGAATGCCCATGGCGCTCATGTTGGCCTGGTTGAAGAAGATTCGTCCGAAGTGCTCGCGATCCGGGAACACTTCATCCTGGCGCGGCAAATTGGCGCCGCCAGAGTCCACCAGATAGATGCACGGCAGGCGATTCTGCTGGGCGATGGTCTGGGCGCGCAGGTGTTTTTTCACCGTTAGCGGGTAGTACGAGCCGCCTTTGACCGTGGCGTCGTTGGCGACGATCATGCACTCGACGCCTTCCACGCGGCCGATCCCGGCGATTACGCCAGCGGCTGGAACGTCTTCACCGTAGACCTCGTAGGCCGCCAGTTGACTGATCTCAAGAAACGGCGAACCCGGATCGAGCAAGCGGTTGATCCGCTCGCGGGGCAGCAATTTGCCCCGCGAGGTGTGGCGTTCTTGTGCCTTCGGGCCGCCACCTTGCTGCACTTGGGCGAGCAGGGTGTGCAGGGCGTCGACCTGTTTGAGCATCGCCGCGCTGTTGGCCGCGAACTCCGCCGAACGGGGGTTGAGCTGGGTATGCAGGATAGCCATGGACAGCTCCGTTTAGCGGGTTTCGTTGAACAGTTCGCGACCGATAAGCATGCGACGGATCTCGCTGGTACCGGCGCCGATTTCGTACAGCTTGGCGTCACGCAGCAGACGACCCGCCGGGAATTCATTGATGTAACCGTTGCCCCCCAGAATCTGGATCGCGTCGAGGGCCATTTGCGTGGCGCGTTCGGCGCTGTAGAGGATCACGCCGGCAGCGTCCTTGCGCGTGGTTTCGCCACGTTCGCAAGCCTGGGCCACGGCGTACAGGTAGGCGCGGCTGGCGTTGAGCTGGGTGTACATGTCGGCGACTTTGCCCTGGATCAACTGGAATTCGCCGATGCTTTGGCCGAACTGCTTGCGGTCGTGGATGTAGGGAACGATCAAGTCCATGCAGGCCTGCATGATGCCGGTCGGGCCACCCGAAAGGACGACGCGCTCGTAGTCGAGGCCGCTCATCAATACTTTCACGCCGCCGTTGAGCACGCCGAGGATGTTTTCTTCCGGCACTTCGACGTCATCGAAAAACAGTTCGCAGGTGTTCGAGCCGCGCATGCCGAGCTTGTCGAACTTGTTGCTGCGGCTGAAGCCTTTCCAGTCGCGCTCGACGATGAATGCGGTGATGCCGTGCGGACCTTTTTCCAGGTCGGTCTTGGCGTAGATCACGTAGGTGTTGGCGTCCGGACCGTTGGTGATCCAGGTCTTGCTGCCATTGAGCACGTACTTGTCGCCACGTTTGTCAGCGCGCAGTTTCATCGAGACCACGTCGGAACCGGCATTCGGCTCACTCATGGCCAGGGCGCCGATGTGCTCGCCGCTGATCAGCTTCGGCAGGTATTTGGATTTCTGTTCGTGGTTGCCGTTGCGGTTGATCTGGTTGACGCAGAGGTTGGAGTGGGCGCCGTAGGACAAGGCAACCGACGCCGAGCCGCGGCTGATTTCTTCCATGATCACCACATGGGCCAGGTAACCCAGGCCAGCACCGCCGTACTCCTCTGGCACGGTGACGCCGAGCAGGCCCATGTCGCCGAATTTGCGCCACAGGTCAGCGGGGAACAGGTTGTCGATGTCGATCTGAGCGGCGCGCGGTGCGATCTCTTTGGCGACGAAGGACTGAACCTGATCGCGCAACATGTCGATGGTTTCACCGAGGGCAAAATTCAGGGATGGGTAGCTCATGGGTCACCTTTTGGCTTTTTTGTAGGGTGGGGAGGGCAGTGATTCGGCTCTCACCTTTACGTTAACGTAAGCCTGTGACGAATGGCTGTCAATCACCCTTTACGTTAACGTCAACTTGAGCGAGAGTAGAGGCAGTTCTGAACGATCGGGGCTACTCATATGCCTCGGTCCAACAACCCACTAATAAAGACAATAGGGGTCGTCATGGATCAACCCAGTGCAAGCCCGCAGCGCAGCTATACCCGAGGTTCCCAAAACAAAGCCTTGCTGGCGATGACCATCGGCCAGGCATTTGATAACACCGTTGCGCAGTACCCGACCGGGGAGGCGCTGGTCGTGCGCCATCAGCAGTTGCGATACACCTGGCAGCAACTGGCCGACGTCGTAGACCTGCACGCCAGAGCGCTTCTGGCGCTGGGCCTGCAAGCGGGTGACCGTCTCGGCATTTGGGCACCGAACTGCGCCCAGTGGTGTATCACCCAGTTCGCCACGGCGAAAATCGGCGTGATTCTGGTCAACATCAACCCGGCCTATCGCAGCTCCGAACTCGAATATGTGCTCAAGCAGTCGGGTTGCCAATGGCTGGTCTGCGCCGGCGCGTTCAAAACCTCCAACTATCACGGGATGCTGCAAGGCCTCGTTCCCGAACTGGCCGAGCAATCCATCGGAAAGTTGCACAGTGAACGCCTGCCCGACCTGCGCGGTGTCATCAGTCTGGATGTGCAGCCGCCTTCAGGTTTCCTGCCGTGGTCACAATTGGCCGATCTGGCCGCTAGCGTTTCGACTGAGCAGTTGCAAGAACGCCAGGACAGCCTGCATTTCGATCAGCCGGTGAACATCCAGTACACCTCCGGCACCACCGGGTTCCCGAAAGGCGCGACCCTCAGTCACTACAATATTCTCAACAACGGTTACATGGTCGGCGAAAGCCTGGGCCTGACCGCCAATGATCGCCTGGTGATCCCGGTGCCGCTGTATCACTGCTTCGGCATGGTCATGGGCAATCTCGGCTGCGTCACTCATGGCAGCACCATGATTTACCCGAGTGATGCCTTCGATCCGCTGCTGACCCTGACCACTG
Source organism: Pseudomonas sp. C9 (assembly GCF_002000165.1). Lineage (NCBI taxonomy): Bacteria > Pseudomonadati > Pseudomonadota > Gammaproteobacteria > Pseudomonadales > Pseudomonadaceae > Pseudomonas > Pseudomonas sp. C9. The sequence goes on from NZ_MPAK01000001.1 coordinate 4,899,449, forward strand.
TCGCTGAAGAAAAAGCCACAGCGTTGTATGGCGTACCGACCATGTTCATCGCCATGCTCGATCAGCCCAGCCGGGCCGAATTCGACCTGTCGAGCCTGCGCACCGGGATCATGGCCGGTGCAACGTGCCCGATCGAGGTGATGCGCCGGGTCATCAACGAAATGCACATGAACGAAGTGCAGATTGCCTATGGCATGACGGAAACAAGCCCGGTGTCGTTGCAGACCGGTCCGTCAGACGAACTGGAGTTGCGCGTAACCACGGTCGGTCGCACCCAGCCGCAACTGGAAAGCAAAATCATCGACGAGGCCGGCAACCTCGTGCCGCGCGGCACCATTGGCGAACTGTGCACCCGTGGTTACAGCGTGATGCTCGGCTATTGGAACAACCCGCAAGGCACGGCGGAAGCCATCGATCAGGCCGGCTGGATGCATACCGGCGACCTGGCGAGCATGAATGACGAGGGCTACGTGTGCATTGCCGGACGCAACAAGGACATGATCATCCGTGGCGGTGAAAATGTTTACCCGCGGGAGTTGGAAGAGTTCTTCTTCACCCACCCGGCGGTGGCTGACGTGCAGGTGATCGGCATCCCGTGCTCGCGTTATGGCGAAGAGATTGTCGCCTGGATCAAATTCCACCCTGGCCACAGCGCTACCGAGCAAGAGCTGCAAGCCTGGTGCAAGGATCGCATCGCGCACTTCAAGACGCCGCGTTACTTCAAATTCGTCGAGGAGTTTCCGATGACGGTGACTGGCAAGATCCAGAAATTCCGTATGCGTGAGATCAGTATCGAAGAACTGCGCGGTAACCAAGACTGAAGGGAACCCCTGTGGGAGCGAGCTTGCTCGCGATAGCGGTAGCACATCCAGCAAAGATGTCGACTGACCCACCGCTATCGCGAGCAAGCTCGCTCCCACAGGGGATAGTGAAAACCTGAATGCCAGAAAGCACAAAGGGGAGCCGAAGCTCCCCTTTAATTTTGTCGTTGCGCGTGCTCTTTTTTTATTATTGAGGGGCGGTCTGTTTTTGTTTTTAGTGACCGTGACCCTTTACCGCTGTTTTTGTCGATCCCCATCCGGGATCAAGAGCAAACGTATTTTTTTGAGCGCTGATCTACTTTTTCGCTAAGCGATCCAACCAGTTCGGGAGCTACCTGAGGGTAGTTTTATTGTTCTCTGCCCGGTTGCGGGTGACTCCGAAAAGCACCCTGAAAAGCACACCTTCTCCAAAAAAATCTGTTAGCTGCGTCTCTGCCGTGTTGTTTTTGTTATGTCAGAGTCGTTACGTCTTATTTTTATTAGGTTTGCTGCTTTTTTTGTTCTTGTTATGCAGTAGAGATAGCAGAAGCCGTGCCAACTTTTAAAAACCCTTTAAAATCAAAGCTTTGTGATTTTGTAAGGTTTTGCGCCTCAGGTAAAACCCTAGAATCTGTTTCCGTGTTACTCGCTTGCGCCCACCATTGAGACCGCGCGGTAACACCCAGACACACTCACTGTGCGCTGCGAGCCTTGGCCACGCGCGAACCGGTCACACGCCCCAACACCGTGCAAATCTGCTGACCGGCCAGAATCAATGCATCCAGATTGATACCCGTCTCGATTCCCAGGCCGTTGAGCAGGTAAACCACATCTTCAGTGGCAACGTTACCGCTGGCGCCCTTGGCGTACGGGCAGCCGCCGAGGCCGGCGATGGAACTGTCGAACACCGAGATACCTTCCAGCAGGCTGGCGTAGATGTTGGCCATGGCCTGGCCGTAGGTGTCGTGGAAGTGCCCGGCGAGTTTTTCGCGGGGCACGCTGGCCGAGACCACTTCGAACATCTTGCGGGTGGCGCCAGCGGTGCCCGTGCCGATCGTGTCGCCCAATGACACTTCATAACAGCCCATCGCATAGAGCTCGCGCGCAACCAGGGCGACTTGCTCGGGGGCGACGTTACCTTCGTAAGGGCAGCCCAGCACGCAGGACACGTAACCGCGCACGCTCACGCCGTGTTGTTTGGCCGCCTCCATGATGGGCACGAAACGCTCCAGGCTTTCGCTGATCGAGCAGTTGATGTTGCGTTGGGAAAACGCCTCGGAGGCGGCGGCGAACACGGCCACCTCCTTTACACCCGCCGCCATTGCGTCTTCAAACCCGCGCAGGTTGGGGGCGAGCGCGCCGTAGGTGACGCCCGGCTTGCGCTGGATCTGAGTGAAGACCTCGGCGGAACCGGCCATTTGCGGCACCCACTTTGGCGAAACGAAACTGCCGACTTCTATATAGCCAAGGCCTGCGGCGGTCAGCGCGTCGACCAGTTGCACCTTGTCGGCAACGCTGATGGGCTGGGCTTCGTTTTGCAGACCGTCGCGTGGGCCGACTTCGACAATGCGTACGTGGGTAGGAAGGGACATGGCGTTGGACCTGTTGTAATTGTCTGAATGTTCACAGAACCCTGTAGGAGCCAAGCTTGCTCGCGATAGCGGTATGGCCTTCAACATCGATGTCGACTGACCTGACGCTTTCGCGAGCAAGCTCAGCTCCTACACGACCTGTTGGCTCTTGATCGTTTGCTCCAGCGCCTGGACGCAACGCTCCTGCGCGGTATCCAGTTCCAGCTTCATCTGTTCGATGTCGAGCATTTGCTGCTCCAGCTGTTCGCGGCGTTCGGCGATTTTGGTCAGCATGGTTTGCAGCTGTTTCTGATTGCCGCCGGTGGGGTCATACAGCTCGATCAGCTCGCGGCATTCAGCCAGGGAGAAGCCGATGCGCTTACCCCGAAGGATAAGCTTCAGACTGACCTTGTCGCGGGGTGAATAGATGCGTTCCTGACCGCGACGTTCGGGGCTGAGCAGGCCTTGCTCTTCATAAAAGCGGATGGCCCGCGTGGTGATGTCGAGCTCGCGGGCGAGGTCGGAAATGCTATAGGTCTGGCTGCTCATGGAGGCGCTCGAAAAAGGTCATGGCGCTAAGCTAATGGCAGGTTGACGTTTACGTCAAGGGGCAGGGGCCATCAGTGTTCTTGCTGGCCTCTTCGCGAGCAAGCCCGCTCCCACATTGGATCTGCGTCGAACGAAAATGCTACGTTCACTGGAGATCTAGTGTGGGAGCGGGCTTGCTCGCGAAGGGGGCGCCTCGGTCTACAGTCCTACACTTTTTCGAGCTTCTTCTCATGCGCCGTCACCTGCTGGCACAACTCGATCATCTGCTCGCGCATCCAGCGGTTGGCCGGGTCCTGGTCGGTGCTTTCATGCCAGTAGAGGTGCGTTTCCACCGGTGGCACGTCGTTGACCGGCAGGCTGAAGGCGTGCAAGTCATTGCGACGGGCGAAGCGCTCCGGCACGGTCATGACCATGTCGGTCTGCTGTAACACTTGCGAGGCCATCAAATAGTGCTGGGACCGAAGCGCGATCTTGCGCTGGATGCCCATCTTCCCCAGAGCCAGGTCGACATGGCCCAGACCGCTGCGGCGGCTGGAAATGTGGATGTGGGTCAGCGACAGGTAATCATCCAGGGTGAATTTCTCTTTACCCGCCAGCGGATGCCCCTTGCGCATGGCGCACACGTAGCGGTCTTCCATCAACTTGACGTGACGCACCTGCGGGTCGGTGTTGAGCGGCGCATCCACCGCGAAGTCGAGACGCCCGGCCGCCAGTTCCTTGGTGGTCTCGCGGCGCTTGGACAGGAAGCTTTCGATGATCACTGTCGGGGCCAGACGGCGCAGGCGCTGGAACAGCGGCGGCAGGATCACCGCTTCAGTGAGGTCGGTCATGCTGATGCGGTAGGTCTTGACCGCCTGCAGCGGGTTGAATATGCGGCTTTCCTGCACCGATACGCGCAGTAGAGAGAGGGCGTTACGCACCGGCCCGATGATGTTCTGCGCCATCGGCGTCGGCACCATGCCTTGGGCGGTGCGTACAAACAACGGATCGTTGAAGGTCTCGCGCAGGCGAGCCAGAGCGTTCGAGACCGCTGGCTGAGTAATGCCGACAATCTGCCCGGCACGGGTCAGGTTGGCTTCGGTGTAGATCGCGTCGAAGACGATGAAAAGGTTGAGGTCGACCTTGCTCAGATTCATTGCGCTGCACTCTTATTGTTTGGGGCATTTCGTTGTGGCCGGAGGCCTTGGCGATCACCCGATCATATATCGGTGATGAATGTTAATACACGCCGAGAATAGGCTAGGTAAATTATCAGCGCTGTTCTAGCATCAATCGCATGACCTAAACAACCTCTGCCCAAGAAGGTAATTGCTCATGGATTTCGCTTATTCGCCCAAGGTGCAAGAACTGCGTGAGCGCGTGACCGCGTTCATGGACACTTACGTTTATCCCGCCGAAGCCGTGTTCGAGCGCCAGGTTGCCGAAGGTGATCGCTGGCAGCCGACCGCGATCATGGAAGAACTTAAACTCAAGGCCAAGGCTGAAGGTCTGTGGAATTTGTTTCTGCCTGAGTCCGAACTCGGTGCCGGCCTGACCAACCTCGAATACGCGCCATTGGCTGAAATCATGGGCCGCTCGTTGCTGGGGCCAGAACCGTTCAACTGCTCGGCACCCGACACCGGCAACATGGAAGTGTTGGTGCGTTACGCCAACGAAGAACAGAAACAACGCTGGCTCGAACCACTGCTGCGCGGCGAGATCCGCTCGGCGTTCGCCATGACCGAGCCGGACGTTGCGTCCTCCGACGCCACCAACATGGCCGCCCGCGCCGTGCGTGATGGTGACGAGTGGGTCATCAACGGCAAAAAATGGTGGACCTCAGGTGCCTGCGATCCACGCTGCAAAATTCTGATTTTCATGGGCCTGAGTAACCCGGATGCACCGCGCCACGCACAGCACTCGATGATTCTGGTGCCGGTGGATGCCCCGGGCGTGAAGATCGTGCGTCCGCTGCCTGTGTTCGGTTATGACGACGCGCCTCACGGCCACGCCGAAGTGCTGTTCGAAAACGTCCGCGTGCCGTACGAAAACGTCCTGTTGGGCGAAGGGCGCGGCTTCGAAATCGCTCAGGGCCGCCTTGGCCCAGGCCGGATTCACCACTGCATGCGTTCGATCGGCATGGCTGAACGGGCGCTGGAATTGATGTGCAAACGCTCGGTCAGCCGTACTGCGTTCGGTAAGCCGTTGGCACGCCTGGGTGGCAATATCGACAAGATTGCCGACTCGCGGATGGAAATCGACATGGCACGCCTGCTGACATTAAAAGCGGCGTACATGATGGACACCGTGGGCAACAAGGTGGCGAAGAGCGAAATCGCGCAGATCAAGGTGGTTGCGCCAAACGTGGCATTGCGGGTCATCGACCGGGCGATCCAGATCCATGGCGGGGCCGGGGTGTCCAACGATTTCCCGCTGGCCTACATGTATGCGATGCAGCGCACCCTGCGCCTGGCCGACGGCCCGGACGAAGTACACCGCGCAGCCATTGGCAAGTTCGAGATCGGCAAGTACGTGCCCAAAGAGATGATGCGTAGCGGGCAGTAAGTTAGACCGCGTCATCGTTCATCGCGGGCAAGCCCAGCTCCCACAGGTACAGCGTGACCCCTGTGGGAGCCGAGCTTGCTCGCGATAGCGTCAGCCGATCCACCGTATCAGCATCTGACTCAATACACCCAAACCTCAACCCGCCGATTCTTGATCCGCCCCTCATCGCCGCTATTGGTCGCCACCGGCATTTCGGCGCCAAAACCGCGGATCTCGCGAAACACCACACCGCTTTTCACCAATTCCCGCCGCACGGCCATCGCCCGCAGCTTCGACAGCAGATCGGCACGCGCCGGGTCACTCTTGGCGTCACCAAACCCTACCAGCGTGACCTCGCGGTTGGTCTTGCCGTGCTGCTTTATATAGTCGAGCACCCGTGACAGGTCTTGCTGGGCCTTGTTGTCCAGCGTGGCACTGCCTTCTTCAAAGCGGAAATTCACCGACAGTCGCTGAGCATGGCGACTGAGCGCCTGGTAAGCCTCGGGCATCAGCGCGTTCGGCGTCACCGTGATGGCCTGGACGGTCTGAGCGATAAAACCGTTGGCCGCGACAATCGCCTGGCCTTTATTGCTTTGAGCGAACGTCGCCAAGGCCTCGGCCCAAGGGTTTTGGGCGTGGGGCGGCAGGTAAAAGAACAGCCGGCGCGACAGCGGATAGTCTTCCGTGGCGATCAGGCTATTGAGTGGCAGCATTGCCTGGGATTGGCCGTCGACGATGGCCACGGCTTTGGCCTGGCGCACATACGGCAGGCCGATGAAACCGATGCCTTGCGGGTCCAGACTGACCGCGTCGGACAATTGCTCACTGGATTCGAAGCGTTTCGCAGCGCTGTTGAGCGTTTTTCCACGACGGCTGAGGACTAATTCCTTGAAGGTGTCGTAGGTGCCCGATTGGTCATCCCGCGCATACAAATGAATGGCGCCGCCTCTGCCGCCGAGTTCTTCCCAGGTTTTGACTTCGCCACTGAAAATTCGCGCCAGTTGTTCGGTATCGAGTTGGTTCAGCGGGTTTTGCGGGTGCAGGATGATGGCCAGCCCATCGATCGCGATGACTTGTTCGGCGTCGGGGCTTTTGAAGTCGCCCAAGGGTTCTAGGTCGACCCGTTCGCTGTCCTTGATCGGGCGCGAAGACGCGGCGAGGTCGGCGGACCTGTTTTTCAGCGCGGTGAAACCGGTGCTGGAACCGTGGGCCGCGACCTCCACCACGACGCGATGGCCTTGGGCCGTTTCGCCGACAACTTGCAGTTCGTTGGCTTTGTCCGGTGCTTCGCTGTGAACCTTGAGCAGGCCCTGTTCGCGCAGCATGCCTTCGACCAGCGCCGGACCCAAGGCCGCACCGATGGTGTTGGAACCCTGGATGCGCAGCACCGGGCCATTGGCGGTTGTCGGTAAATCACCGGCCGATGCCGTCAATGGCAGGCCGGCGCACAGCATCAACACAAACAAAACGCGCAGCGTCATGCCCGCACCTTAAAAAAACAAAGAAAGTGCGGGGACAATAAGTCAGCAAGGTTTCCGAAAGATGACAGTTAACTTATGTGGGAGCGAGCTTGCTCGCGATGACGGTGGCACTTCCAACATCTATGTTGGCTGAAAGTCCCCAATCGCGAGCAAGCTCCCACATTTTGATTTGTGTAAAGCCTGGGATCAGCTCAACTCAAGCCAGATCGGCGCGTGATCGGACGGTTTTTCCATCCCGCGCAGGTCGTAATCCACGCCGGCGTCCTTGATCCGTGGCAACAAGCCATGGGAGGCCATGATCAAGTCAATCCGCAGCCCGCGCTTGGGTTCATCTTCAAAGCCACGACTGCGGTAGTCGAACCAACTGAAACGATCGGCCACGTCCGGGTTGAGGTGACGGAAACTGTCCACCAGGCCCCAGTTTTTCAGACGTGCCATCCATTCGCGCTCTTCCGGCAAGAAACTGCATTTGCCGGTTTTCAGCCAGCGTTTCATGTTGTCCGGGCCGATGCCGATGTCGCAGTCTTCCGGGGAAATATTGACGTCACCCATCACCACCAGCGGCTGATCGTTGCTGAACTGGCTTTCCAGCAATTGTTGCAGGTCGCTGTAGAAACGTTCCTTGGCCGGGAACTTGGTTGGGTGATCGCGGCTTTCGCCCTGTGGGAAATAGCCGTTCATGATCGTCACCGGCACGCCGTTGGCGTCGGCGAATGTGCCCCAGATGAAGCGGCGCTGAGCGTCTTCTTCATCGGTGGCGAACCCTTTGTGCAGTGCCAGCGGTTCTTTGCGCGAGAGCAGGGCGACGCCGTAATGGCCTTTCTGCCCATGGAAGTACACGTGATAGCCCAGCGCCTGAACCTCGGCCAGGGGGAACTGGTCGTCGTGAACCTTGGTTTCCTGCAGGCCGATGACGTCTGGCTGATGTTTTTCAATCAGCGCCGCCAGCTGATGTGGGCGAGCACGCAGCCCGTTGATGTTGAAGGAGACGATCTTCATGGTCGGCAGTCCTGGCAAAAGGGCGATGCTAGCTGACATGTAGGAATCGGGCCAGCGTGGGGTGAGGGGATTCGTGTCCGGAGGTAGGTCTTTCATCGCCAATGCGGGCCTCATCGCGAGCAGGCTCACTCCTACAGTCCGAGTCTGGTCTATACCTTTGTGGGAGCCGAGCTTGTTCCGGGCGGCGTTCCGACGATGGCGTCATCACAGTCAACACTGATATCGATCAGTAGGGAACTGTGTCAGCACCGATAGGCTCGTACCAAGAAGAGCACAGCCATTTGAGCTGTACCGGGGAGATTAACCGTTATGCCTGAAACCTCTACCGCCCTTGCCGATATCCACATGCTCGACAGCGGCTATGCCCACGAAGCGCGCTCCCTGCTTTACCACGCTTACCGCCACGAACCGACCTTCGGTTACCTGTTCGAGGCCGAACGCCCCGGTTATGAACATCGCGTGCGGGCGACCGTGCGTGAGCTGGTCAAGCAGCACTTTGTCCAGGAGTTGCCGGCCATTGGCCTGCTGGTCAACGACCGTTTGATCGGTATTGCGCTGATCGCGCCGCCGCAACGACGCCTGGGCATCACCGAAAGTTGGGCCTGGCGTTTACGCATGGTGCTCAGTGCCGGGTTTCGTTGCACCCGCCGCTACCTCGACTACCACGCCGCCGTCGCGGCCTGTCTGCCCACGGACTCGGTCCATGTGTTGCCGCTGCTGGGCATTCACCCGCAATTTCAGGGCAAACATTTTGGCGAGCAACTGCTGCAAGCGGTGCATAACTGGTGCGCCGTCGATGAAACCTCCGAGGGTGTGATCCTCGACACCGGGAATCCTCGCTACCTGGAGTTCTATAAACGTCAGGGTTACGAGGAAATCGGCGAGGTCGCTGTAGGACCCATCCGCGAGCACGTTTTTTTCCATGCCAATCCGCAGGTTTTGCACACCGCGACGGCATAAACGGTAGAACTTTAACGCCTCCCCACGCTCTATCACGCTCCCAAGCTCGTGATAGCATCCGTGCCTATGAAGTTTCCAGGAAGATTTACCAGTGGCGTACTGATGCTGTTAACCAGCAGTGCGGCACTGGCCCAAAGTGAATTGGATGTGCGGATCAAACCGTCCAATGATGAGCTGAAAGCCAATGTAGAGGGCTATATCGGCAACCTCGGCGATCGTGACGAAGAAGCGCTGCTGCGCTTCAGTCGTGGCGCCGAGCAGCAGGCGCGCAAGGCCGCCCAGGCCTTGGGTTATTACCAGCCGCAGATCGACAGTAATGTGAAGGGTGGCAAGACGCCGCGCCTGGTGCTCAACATCGACCCCGGCGAGCCGGTACACCTGCGCAATGTCACGATTCGCGTCGACGGCCCGGCGGCTTCCCTCAAATCTTTTCGTGTGCCCCAAGGCGCGTCGCTGAAAACTGGCGCGGTGCTCAATCATGGTCATTACGAAGACGCCAAGCGCCTGATCCAGAATCAAGCCTCGCGCTTCGGCTTTTTCAGTGGTCACTTCACCAGCCAGAAGTTGTCGGTGGACCCGCGCGCCGGCGTGGCCGATATCGAACTGATCTACAACAGCGGCCCGCGTTATGCGCTGGGCAAGGTCAGTTTCGAAGGCGACACGCCTTTCGATGAAGACCTGCTGCAACGCATGGTGCCGTTCAAGGCCGGCGCGCCTTATGACTCTGAGCTCATCGCCGAGCTCAATCAGGCGTTGCAATCGAGTGGCTATTTCGAAGGTGTGCGCGTCGATGCAGCACCCACGGCATCCAAAGATGACGTGATCCCGGTGGACGTCAAACTCGAAACGCGCAAGCCGCGAACCATGGGCCTGGGCCTGGGTTATTCCACGGACGTCGGTCCCCGGATCAAGGCCAACTGGACCCGGCACTGGGTCAATCCGCAGGGGCATAGTTATGGCTGGGAAGCCGAGCTATCGGCGCCCCGGCAAAACGTCGGGCTGTTCTACGACATCCCGCTGGACCCGCCACTGACCGACAAACTGCGTTTTGCCGGTGGTTACCAGAACGAAGACATCGCCGGCACCGACACCCACAGCAAGCTGCTGACCCTCGGCCCGGAATGGCACAGCAAGTTACCCAGTGGCTGGCAGCGCGTGGTGTCGTTGAAATGGCAGCGTGAGGATTACTCACTGGGTGACGACGCGGGTTTGAGTACGTTGCTGATGCCCGGCGTCAGCTATTCCTACCTGAAAAGTGACAACCGCATCGACCCGCACAACGGCTATCGCCTGCAATTCGAGTCCAAAGTGGCGAAAGAAGGCCTGGGTTCAGACAGCAACTTGCTATACGGCACCGCGTTGGTGAAAGGCTTGACCACGGTCTTTGACAAACACCGCTTTCTCGGCCGGGTGCAGGTGGGCGGCAGCGCCACCAATGGCTTCAGCTCAGTCCCGCCGTCGCTGCGGTTTTTCGCCGGTGGTGATCAGAGCGTGCGCGGTTACGACTATCAAAGCCTGTCCCCGGAAAACTCCGAGGGCGACCGCATCGGCGGCCGCTACATGGTCGCAGCCAGCGCCGAATACCAATATTCCGTCGCCGAAAAATGGCGGGTCGCGACCTTCGTTGATCAGGGCAACGCCTTCAATACACTCGAATTGCCGAACCTCAAGACCGGTGTGGGTATCGGCGTGCGCTGGGTCTCGCCGGTAGGGCCGATCCGTCTTGACCTGGCCCATGCGCTGGACGACGACGGCGGCATTCGACTGCACTTTTCCATGGGGCCTGAGCTTTGAATCGTGGTTTGAAAATAACGCTGCTGGCGATTCTGGCGCTGCTGATGCTGGTGCTGCTGAGCGTGGTGTCGGTGCTGGGTACAGCCACGGGCAGCCGCTGGGCTTTAGGGTTTGTACCGGGTCTGACCGTCGAGAATTTCCAGGGCCGTTTGGGCGGACAGTGGAGCGCCGATCATGTGCTGTGGCAGCAAGACACCCGCCGGGTTGAACTGAGCAAGGTGATTTTCGCCTGGTCACCGTTGTGCCTGACGCGCATGACCCTGTGCCTTGAGCAAGTGAAGGCTGACCAGGTCAGCCTGCAATTTCCCCCGGGCGCTGAAGAGCAAAGCAGCGGGCCGCTCAGCCTTCCGGAATTGAAGTTGCCCGTGGCGATCGAGCTGGGTGACGTCCAGGTCGGCAGCCTGCTGTTCAATGGCAGCGAAGCGCTCAAAGGCCTGCAATTGGCGGCGCACTGGACGGTGCAAGGCTTGCAGATCGACTCGGTGAAGTTGCAACGCGATGACCTGAGCCTGAACCTCTCCGGCCTGTTGCAGCCCAGCGGTAATTGGCCACTCAAGGCTGAAGGCAATCTGACCCTGGCGACCCCGGGGCCTTGGACACTGGCGTTGAAGGTTGACGGCGATCTGCTGAAAACCCTGAACTTGAAAGCCGACAGCAGCGGTTACCTGAACGGGCAACTGACCGCTGAACTGCAACCCTTGGTGGAAAACCTGCCGGCCAAGGTGCGGATCACCGCCTATGGCTTCAAGGCCAGTGCCGACCTGCCGGACACGCTGCAACTCAATCAACTGGAACTGACCGGCGACGGCGACCTGAAAAACGGTTATCAATTGCTCGGCAAAGCCTCTTTGCCCGCCGAGCAAGGCCCGGTCGCGTTACTGCTGCAAGGCAAGGTCGACGCCAAGGGCGCGCAGATTGCCGGGTTGGACCTGACGGCCAACGACAAGCAATCCCTCAAACTCACCGGGCAGTTGGACTGGAGCAAAGGCCTGAGCGCCGATGCGAAGATCGACTGGCAGGATTTCCCGTGGCACCGACTCTATCCGCTGATCGACGAACCGGACGTCGCGTTGCGCCGCTTCAATGGCGACATCTCCTACACCGACGGAAAATACCTTGGCAGCTTCAACGCTGCACTGGATGGGCCGGCCGGCGCTTTCACCCTGAACAGCCCGTTCAGCGGCGACCTGACGAGAATCTACCTGCAACAGATTGAGCTCCAGGCGGGGCAGGGCAAGGCCGAAGGGCATCTGAACCTGCAATTCGCCGACGGCATTGCCTGGGATACGGCGCTCGACCTCTCGGCGATCAACCCGGCGTATTGGGTGGCGGAACTGCCGGGCACCCTCGCTGGGCCCTTGCGCAGCAAAGGCGAGATGAAAAATGAACAGCTCAGCCTGACCGCCGACCTCGATCTGAAAGGCAAACTGCGTGGCCAGCCGGCGGTGATTCAGGCCAAGGCTGACGGTGGCGGCGAGCAATGGAACCTCAATGCGCTGCACGTTCGTCTGGGCGACAACAGCATCAATGGCAAAGGCAGCCTGCAGCAGAAACTCGCCGGGCAGATCGACATCAACCTGCCGCGTCTGGCGCAACTCTGGCCGCAACTTCGTGGGCAACTGAACGGGCGCATCGATGTCGCCGGTACGCTGAAGGCGCCGCAAGGCAAGCTAGGGCTGCAAGGTTCGCAACTGGCGTTCCAGGACAATCGCCTGCAAAGCCTGAACCTGGACGCGACCCTCGACAGTGCGCAACGGGCGAAAATCGAGCTCAAGGGCAGCGGCATCCAGGCCGGTGATACGTCGCTGGGAACGCTGACCGCCAGCGGTCAGGGCGACATCAAAAACCAGAAACTGACGCTCGACCTGCAAGGGCCGAAGCTCAAATTGGCGCTCGGCCTCGATGGCAATCTGAATCAGGGCAACTGGCGCGGGCGCTTGGCCAACGGCGATATCCAGGCCGGCGGGCAAGACTGGAAGCTGCAAAGCCCGGCGAAACTGGAACGACTGGCGGACGGCCAAATCACCTTCGGGGCACATTGCTGGGCGTCCGGCCCGGCCAGTCTGTGTGGTGAGGATTCGCGCCTGATGCCTGAGCCGAAGTTGCGTTATCACCTCAAGCAGTTCCCGATCGACAGCCTGGCGCAGTGGTTGCCGAAAGATTTCGCCTGGAAGGGCAGTCTCAATGCCGACCTGCAACTGGACTTGCCGGCCAGCGGTCCGAACGGCCAGATCAGCATCGACGCCAGCGGCGGTACGTTGCGCATGAAGGAAAAGGACCAGTGGCTGGACTTCCCGTACCAGACGCTGAAAATCACCAGCAAACTCACGCCCAAACGCATCGACACTGACCTCAACTTCGTCGGCGGCAAGCTCGGCGAGCTGATGGTCCAGGCGCAGATCAATCCGCTGCCCAAGAGCAAACCTGTGAGCGGCTCGTTCCGCCTCAGTGGGCTGGACCTGTCGGTGGCGCGGCCATTCGTGCCGATGGTCGAAAAGCTGACCGGGCGTTTGAATGGCAGTGGCACGATTTCCGGTGGCCTGTTGGCGCCGCAGGTCAACGGCAGCCTGCTGCTCAGCGACGGTGAAGTCTCCGGGGCCGAGTTGCCGATGGCGCTGCAAGCCTTGCAACTGCGCGCGGTAATTGCCGGTGAAACCGTGCAATTGGACGGCGACTGGAAAAGCGGCAAGACCGGGCAGGGTACTCTCAGCGGCAACATCGACTGGGGGCAGGCACTCATGGTCGACCTGGCGCTCAAGGGCTCGCAATTACCGGTCACCGTCGAGCCTTACGCCAAGCTGGAAGTCGCGCCCGACCTGAAGATCTCGATGAAAGGTGACGAGTTGGCCATCGCCGGCAAAGTACTGGTGCCCAGAGGCGAGATCACCATTCGTGAGTTGCCGCCTTCCACAGTCAAGGTGTCCGATGACGTGGTGATCGTCGGTCAGCAGACCGAAGAGGGCAAACCACCCCTGGCCATGAAGATGGACATCGATGTGGTGGTCGGCGAAGACAAACTGAGCTTTGCCGGGTTTGGCCTGACCGCGAATGTGCAGGGGCATGTGCACATTGGCGACAACCTGGACACACGCGGCGAGTTGTGGCTCAACGACGGGCGTTATCGCGCCTACGGTCAGCGCTTGACCGTGCGCCGGGCGCGCTTGTTGTTTGCCGGCCCGCTCGATCAGCCTTACCTGGACGTCGAGGCGATTCGCCAGACCGATGACGTGATTGCCGGTATACGCCTGAGCGGCAGCGCCGAACAACCGACCACGCAGATCTTCTCCGAGCCGGCCATGAGCCAGGAGCAGGCCTTGTCCTATCTGGTACTGGGTCGTCCGCTGAGCAGCAACGGCGAAGATAACAACATGCTTGCCCAAGCTGCGCTTGGGTTGGGCTTGATGGGCAGTTCGGGAGTGACTGGCGGGCTGGCCAAGGACCTGGGGATTCAGGATTTCCAGCTCGATACCCAGGGCAGTGGCAGCACCACCAGCGTGGTTGCCAGCGGCAATATCTCCGAGAAGCTCAGTTTGCGTTATGGCGTTGGCGTGTTTGAACCGTCCAACACCATTGCCTTGCGCTACAAGCTGAGCAAGAAGGTCTACCTCGAAGCCGCCAGCGGCGTGGCCAGTTCGCTGGACATCTTCTACAAGCGGGATTTCTAAGACCCCGTCACTTTTTCAAACCGAGTCGCTGCCATCGCGGGCAAGCCCGCTCCCACAGGGGATTACACCGATCCTGTGGGAGCGGGCTTGCCCGCGATAGCGTCCGTGCGCGCGCCACAATATCCGACGCCTTTGGTCAACTAAATACGAAGCAACCTAACTATTGCGTTGACATTGGCTGCCTAGGCAGTAACATCTCGTCATACATTCTCTGCCTAGGCAGCTAATTGGTGGCCAGATGAAACATTTCTCTCCGGACGATTTCCAGAATTGCCACCTCGGGCTCCTGCTCGGGCGCGCCGCGCTGCTCAAGGACCGGATTCTCGACACCCATATGGAACCCCACGGCATCACCGCCGCGCAGTTCAAAGTGCTGATCATCATTGGCCAATACGGCGTCGATACGCCGGCCGAGCTGTGCCGTCATCTGTCGCTGGACAGTGGTTCGATGACCCGCATGCTCGATCGTCTGGAACAGAAGGGTTTCCTCGCCCGCCAACGCAGCGAGGCGGATCGCCGCCAGGTTCAACTGGTACTGACCGAAGACGGCCAGAAGCTCGCCGACCGCCTGCCGCACATCGGTGCAGAAGCGATGAACGAACTGGCCGGCGCCATCACCCCTGAAGAACTCAAGACCCTGGAACACATCCTCAAGAAAATCCTGGTGGCTGCCGGTGACTCGATCACCCTGCTGCGGGTAGGTGACAAATGAACAGTAAAACCCTGCGCACGAGCCTGAGTCTGGTGCTGTTGGCCATGACGCTGGCGGGTTGCGCCAGCTACAGCGGCCTGACCACCGAAGGCGTCAGCCTCGATGCGAAAAACCTGAAGGCCGGACAATCGTTGAACGGCGTCACGTTGTCGCCAGCGGCCTGGCCAAAAAACGATTGGTGGAAAAGCCTCGGTGATCCGCAGCTGGACGGTTTGATCCACGAAGCTTTGCACGACAGCCCGGACATGCAAATTGCCGACGCCCGTGCCCACCAGGCCAGCGCTGCCGCTTACGCCGCCGACGCCGCCCGCATGCCGACCCTCGACGCGAGCGCTGGCGTCAGCCGTTCGCGACTCTCCCGGGATCAGGACCCGAGCGGGCAGGGCGGTACTTACGCCACCGTGCGTAACATCGGTGCCAGCTTCAATTACAACTTCGACCTCTGGGGCGGTCAGCGTGACGCCTGGGAAGCGGCGTTGGGCGAAGCCCGCGCTGCCGAAGTCGATCAGCAGGCCGCCCAGTTGACCTTGTCCGCCGATGTTGCCCGCGCCTACAGCGATCTGGGTCAGGCGCACATCGTTTACGACCTGGCCAACGAGGACCTCAAGCGCACCCGGCAAATGCTCGATCTGGGCCAGCGTCGCTTGAGTTCGGGCATCGACAGCCAGTATCAGTTCCAGCAAACCGAAAGCCTGGAAGCCACTTCCGAAGCCAGCCTGATCGACGCTGAAAAACGCCTGAACAGCGCAAAAATCGCCCTGGCGGTGTTGCTCGGCAAAGGCCCGGATCGCGGCAACGAAATCGCCCGTCCAAAAATCCTCCAGGCCAGCGCCGTGGCATTGCCGTCGGTATTGCCCGCCGAGTTGCTGGGTCGCCGCCCGGACCTGGTGGCTGCACGCTGGCGGGTCGAGGCGGCGAGCAAGAACATTGCCGCCGGCAAGACCCAGTTCTATCCCAACTTGAACCTCAGCGCCGCCGCCGGTGCCGAATCGTTGTTAGGGGATGCCATGTTCGGGTCGGCCAGTCGCTTCTTTAATGTCGCGCCGACCATTTCGGTGCCGATTTTCGACGGCGGCCGGCTGCGCGCCGACCTCGATTCGCGCGATGCCGATTACGACCTCGCGGTGGCGCAGTACAACAAAAGCCTGGTGAAAGCGCTCGGCGATGTCAGCGACACGATCAACCAGTTACGCGATATCGGCCGGCAAATCGGTGCTCAGCAGCACGCCACCGACATTGCCCAGGATTCTTACAACACCGTGGTCCAGCGGTACGGTTCCGGCATCGGTAACTACCTGGACGTGCTCAGCATCGAGCAGCAATTGCTCCAGGCCCAGCGTCAGCTGGCCAACCTGAATGCCGAGCAGATCGACTTGTCGATCCAATTGATGCAAGCGCTGGGCGGCGGATTTCAGGGCGAAACCCTGACCGCAGCCAACGCCATCCCAGCCACGCAGCACAACTAATTCAAGGTATTTGTCATGGCCACCGTCGATACACCTCAAGCCCCGCATAACGCTCAAGACACGGGCAATCCGCGTAAACGCAAAGTCATGCTGGTCGCTCTGGCCATCGTGGTTGTCCTCGCCGGAGTCGGCGTCTGGGGTTATCACGAACTCTACGGGCGCTGGAATGAAAGCACCGACGACGCCTACGTCAACGGCAACGTCGTGGAAATCACCCCGCTGGTGACTGGCACCGTGGTCAGTATCGGCGCTGATGATGGCGACCTCGTCCACGAAGGCCAGGTGCTGATCAACTTCGACCCGAACGACGCCGAAGTCGGCCTGCAAAGTGCCCAGGCCAATCTGGCCCGCACCGTGCGCCAGGTGCGTGGTTTGTACAGTAACGTCGATGGCATGAAGGCTCAGGTCAACGCGCAACAAGCCGAAGTGCAGAAGGCGCAGGACAACTTCAATCGCCGGAAAAACCTCGCCGCCGGCGGTGCGATTTCCCAGGAAGAGCTGTCCCACGCTCGCGATGACCTGACTTCGGCGCAAAACGCCCTGGCCAACGCCAAACAGCAGCTGAAAACCACCAGCGCGCTGGTCGATGACACCGTGGTTTCGTCGCACCCGGACGTGATGTCGGCCGCCGCGCAACTGCGTCAGGCCTACCTGAACAACTCGCGCAGCACCTTGATCGCGCCGGTCACCGGTTACGTGGCCAAACGCTCCGTGCAATTGGGTCAACGGGTTCAGCCGGGCACTGCGCTGATGGCCGTGATTCCACTGGATCAGCTGTGGATCGATGCCAACTTCAAGGAAACCCAACTGCGTGACATGCGCATCGGTCAACCTGTGGACATCGAAGCCGACCTGTACGGCAGCGACGTGAAATTCAGCGGCACCATCGACAGCCTTGGCGCCGGCACCGGCAGCGCGTTTGCCCTGCTCCCGGCGCAAAACGCTACCGGTAACTGGATCAAGATCGTGCAACGGGTGCCGGTGCGGATCCACATCAACGCCGAAGAACTGGCCAAGCATCCGCTGCGGGTTGGTTTGTCGACGCTGGTCAATGTGAACCTGCGCGACCAGAGCGGCCCGGTACTGGCACAACAACCGCCGCAAAAGGCCTCGTTCAGCACCAATGTCTACGATCGTCAGTTGGCCGAGGCCGACGCAATGATCACCCAATTGATCCACGACAACAGCGCCGCGGTCAGCAAAACCGCGCAACGCTGATTCGCCCTGTGGGAGCGAGCTTGCTCGCGATGGCGCATTAACATTCAACAGCTTTGTTGGTTGACCCACCGCCATCGCGAGCAAGCTCGCTCCCACAAGGTCAGCTGCGTCAGTAACAGGCGCTGCGCCCACCCGGTTTCAAAGGATTCGCGATGAGCAATAACGCCTCTTTCACGCCGCCCAGCCTGTTGCTCAGCACCATCGGCCTGTCGCTGGCGACCTTCATGCAAGTGCTCGACACCACCATCGCCAACGTGGCGCTGCCGACCATTTCCGGCAACCTGGGCGTGAGTTCGGAGCAGGGCACCTGGGTGATTACTTCATTTGCCGTGAGCAACGCCATTGCGCTGCCGCTGACCGGTTGGCTCAGTCGGCGCTTCGGTGAAGTGAAGCTGTTTCTGTGGGCCACGGTGCTGTTTGTGCTGGCCTCGTTTCTCTGCGGTATCTCGACCTCGATGCCGGAGCTGATCGGCTTTCGGGTGTTGCAAGGGCTGGTCGCCGGTCCGTTATACCCAATGACCCAAACGCTGCTGATCGCGGTTTATCCGCCCGCCAGACGCGGCATGGCCCTGGCGTTGTTGGCGATGGTCACGGTGGTGGCGCCGATTGCCGGGCCGATTCTCGGTGGCTGGATTACCGACAGCTACAGCTGGCCGTGGATCTTCTTCATCAACGTGCCCATCGGCATTTTCGCGGTGATGGTGGTGCGCCAGCAGCTCAAGGCACGGCCGGTGGAAACCAGCCGTCAGCCGATGGATTACGTTGGTTTGATCACACTGATCATTGGTGTCGGGGCCTTGCAGGTGATTCTCGACAAGGGCAATGACCTGGACTGGTTCGAGTCGAACTTCATCATCCTCGGCGCGGCCATTTCAGCGATTGCGCTGGCGGTGTTTGTGATCTGGGAAATGACCGACAAGCATCCGGTGGTCAACCTGCGGCTGTTTGCCTATCGCAACTTCCGCATCGGCACGCTGGTGCTGGTGTTGGGGTACGCCGGGTTCTTCGGCATCAACCTGATCCTGCCGCAGTGGCTGCAAACCCAAATGGGCTACACCGCGACCTGGGCCGGTCTGGCCGTGGCGCCAATCGGGATTCTGCCGGTGATCCTGTCGCCATTTGTTGGCAAGTATGCGCACGATTTCGACCTGCGATTGTTGGCCGGGTTGGCGTTTTTGGCGATTGGCCTGAGTTGTTTCATGCGCGCCGGGTTCACCAATGAAGTCGACTTCCAGCACATTGCCCTGGTGCAACTGTTCATGGGCATTGGCGTGGCGCTGTTCTTCATGCCGACCCTGAGCATCCTGATGTCAGACCTGCCACCGCACCAGATCGCCGATGGCGCGGGCCTCGCGACCTTCCTGCGCACCTTGGGCGGTAGTTTTGCGGCGTCGTTGACCACCTGGATCTGGATTCGCCGGGCGGATCAGCACCACGCGTACCTGAGTGAAAGCATCACCACTTACGACCCGGCAACCCGCGATGCGTTGAACACGCTGGGCGGGGCGGGGAGTCCGGCGTATGCGCAACTCGATCATGTGCTGACCAGTCAGGCGTACATGCTTTCCACCGTGGATTACTTCACGTTGCTGGGGTGGGGGTTCATGGGGTTGATACTGATTGTGTGGCTGGCGAAACCACCGTTTGCGGCCAAAGCAGGGCCGGCGGCATCCGGTCACTAGAGTCAGGTGAAGAGCCAATGTGGGAGCGGGCTTGCTCGCGAATGCGGTGTAACAGTCAACTAAGATGTTGAATGCTAATCCACCTTCGCGAGCAAGCCCGCTCCCACAAGGGATTTGTGTTGAGCCGTTAGTTGGTGGGGGCCGCAAGTTGCGGCGGCGGGGCGAAGTCGAACGGTGCCAACGCAAACCCGTTCTCATCCACCTGCAACGCCCAACCCTGACGATCCCAATCCCCCAACACAATGCGCTTGGCCGCCTGCTCGCCAAGTTGCAGTTTATGGATGGCAGGGCGGTGGGTGTGCCCGTGGATCAAGGTCTTCACCCCGTATTCCTGCATGATTCGCGGAATTTCCTCGGGCGTGACATCAACAATGTCATTGGCCTTCATCCGCGTTTGCGTGCGGCTTTCACTGCGCAGCTTGCGGGCCAGTTTATGGCGCGTGCGCAGCGGCAAGTGACGCAGGATGAACAGGGTGACGGGGTTGCGCAGGTAACGACGCAGCTTCATATAGGCTTCGTCGCGGGTGCAGAGGCTGTCGCCGTGCATCAACAGCACCGGCTCGCCATAAAACTGCACGACACTCGGGTCCTTCAACAACGTGCAGCCGGCCTGTTTGCAGAAGGCCTGGCCGAGCATGAAGTCGCGATTGCCGTGCATCAGAAAAATGGCCGTGCCGCTGTCGCTCAATTCGCGCAGGGCCTGGCAGATGGAGCGCTGAAAGGGCGTCATGGCATCGTCGCCAATCCACGCTTCGAAAAAGTCGCCCAGAATGTACAACGCACTCGCCGAGCGGGCGCGTCCGGCGAGCAAATCCAGAAACGCCCGGGTGATGTCCGGGCGCTCCTCTTCCAGATGCAAGTCTGAAATCAGCAATATCACTCAATGATCTCGGCTTTCTCGATGATCACGTCGTCTGCTGGAACGTCCTGGTGGCCGGACTTGGAAGTGGTGGCCACGCCTTTGATCTTGTCGACAACGTCGGTGCCGGCAGTCACTTTACCGAATACCGCGTAGCCCCAACCCTGGACATTCTTGCCGCTGTGGTTCAGGAAGCTGTTGTCAGCCACGTTGATGAAAAACTGGGCGGAAGCCGAATGCGGCTCCATGGTGCGGGCCATGGCAACGGTGTACTTGTCGTTGGAAAGACCGTTGTCAGCTTCGTTCTGGATGCTTGGGCGCTTGTCTTTCTTTTCTTTCATGCCTGGCTCGAAACCGCCGCCCTGGATCATGAAGTTACCGATGACGCGGTGGAAAACGGTGTTTTCGTAGTGACCGGCTTTAACGTATTCGACGAAGTTGGCCACGGTGATCGGGGCTTTCTCGGCGTTCAGTTCCAGGACGATGTCGCCATGGTTGGTGGTCAGTTTGACTTGGGTCATGATCGGTACTCTATCTGGGAATTCGTGGGTTTCGGGGCATTACAGCCCCCAACCGGTTTGGCCAGTAACAGCCAAGGTGCGCAGTTTAGCGTGCCGGACGCGAATTTCGAGGCTGTTTTTCATTTATGGCCTATTAAATACGACCGTTTGCAGGCGCGCTCTGTCAGGTGCTTGACAGCATCGGCTATGATAGCGGCTTTGTTTTATCTGGCCCTTCTTCTGGCCGCGCACTTGTACGTTCAAGGATCCTATGAGCAAGCCCACTGTCGACCCTACCTCGAATGCCAAGACCGGCCCTGCCGTGCCGGTCAATTTCCTGCGCCCGATCATCCAGGCGGACCTGGACTCGGGTAAGCACACGCAGATCGTCACCCGTTTCCCGCCTGAGCCCAACGGCTACCTGCACATCGGTCACGCCAAGTCGATCTGTGTGAACTTCGGCCTGGCCCAGGAGTTCGGCGGCGTCACGCACCTGCGTTTCGACGACACCAACCCGGCCAAGGAAGACCAGGAATACATCGACGCGATCGAAAGCGACGTCAAATGGCTGGGCTTCCAATGGTCCGGCGAAGTGCGCTACGCCTCGCAGTATTTCGACCAGTTGCACGACTGGGCCGTCGAACTGATCAAGTCCGGCAACGCCTATGTCGACGACCTGAGCCCTGAACAGGCCAAGGAATACCGTGGCACCTTGACCGAACCGGGCAAGAACAGCCCGTTCCGCGAGCGTTCCGTGGAAGAAAACCTGGACCTGTTCGCCCGCATGAAGGCTGGCGAGTTCCCGGACGGCGCACGCGTGCTGCGAGCCAAGATCGACATGGCCTCGCCGAACATGAACCTGCGCGACCCGATCATGTACCGCATCCGTCACGCTCACCACCACCAGACCGGTGACAAGTGGTGCATCTATCCGAACTACGACTTCACCCACGGTCAGTCGGACGCCATCGAAGGCATCACCCACTCGATCTGCACCCTGGAGTTCGAAAGCCATCGTCCGCTGTACGAGTGGTTCCTCGAAAACCTGCCAGTGCCGGCCAACCCGCGCCAGTACGAGTTCAGCCGTCTGAACCTGAACTACACCATCACCAGCAAGCGCAAGCTCAAGCAACTGGTCGATGAAAAGCACGTCAACGGCTGGGACGACCCGCGCATGTCCACGCTGTCGGGCTTCCGCCGCCGTGGCTACACGCCGAAATCGATCCGCAACTTCTGCGAAATGATCGGCACCAACCGTTCTGACGGCGTGGTCGACTTCGGCATGCTCGAATTCAGCATCCGCGACGACCTCGACCAGAGCGCGCCGCGTGCCATGTGCGTGCTGCGCCCGCTGAAAGTCGTGATCACCAACTACCCGGAAGGCCAGGTCGAGAACCTCGAACTGCCGTGCCACCCGAAAGAAGACATGGGCATGCGCGTTCTGCCGTTCGCCCGTGAAATCTACATCGACCGTGAAGACTTCATGGAAGAGCCGCCAAAAGGTTACAAGCGCCTGGAACCGGCCGGCGAAGTGCGTCTGCGTGGCAGCTACGTGATCCGTGCCGACGAAGCGATCAAGGACGCCGACGGCAACATCGTCGAGCTGCGTTGCTCATACGACCCGGACACCCTGGGCAAGAACCCTGAAGGCCGCAAGGTCAAAGGCGTGGTGCACTGGGTGCCAGCGGCTGCCAGCGTCGAGTGCGAAGTGCGCCTGTACGATCGCCTGTTCCGTTCGGCCAACCCTGAGAAGGCCGAAGACAGCGCCAGTTTCCTGGACAACATCAACCCTGATTCGCTGCAGGTACTCACCGGTTGTCGTGCCGAGCCTTCGCTGGGCAACGCACAGCCGGAAGACCGTTTCCAGTTCGAGCGCGAAGGTTACTTCGTCGCGGATATCAAGGACTCGAAACCAGGTCAGCCGGTATTCAACCGTACCGTGACTCTGCGTGATTCGTGGGGCCAGTGATTTAGTGACAGGCCTGACCGGCCTGTATAGAAAGGCAACTAACGTGCTTACGATCTACAACACGCTCACCAAGAGCAAAGAAGTCTTCAAGCCGCTGGATGGCAACAAGGTGCGCATGTACGTCTGCGGGATGACCGTGTACGACTACTGCCACCTGGGCCATGGCCGCAGCATGGTTGCGTTCGACCTGGTGACCCGCTGGTTGCGGTTCAGCGGTTACGACCTGACCTACGTGCGCAACATCACTGACATCGACGACAAGATCATCAATCGTGCCCGCGAGAACGGCGAGTCGTTCGAAGCCTTGACCGAGCGCATGATCGCGGCGATGCACGAAGACGAAGCGCGCCTGAACATCAAGAAGCCGGACATGGAACCGCGCGCCACCGGGCATATCCCCGGCATGCACGCGATGATCCAGACCCTGATCGACAAGGGTTACGCCTACGCCCCGGGCAATGGCGACGTGTACTACCGCGTCGCCAAGTTCATGGGCTACGGCAAGCTGTCGCGCAAGAAAATCGAAGACCTGCGCATCGGCGCGCGGATCGAAGTCGACGAGTCCAAGCAGGACCCGCTGGACTTCGTGCTGTGGAAGGGCGCCAAGCCGGGCGAGCCGAGCTGGGAATCGCCGTGGGGCGCCGGGCGTCCGGGCTGGCACATCGAGTGCTCGGTGATGTCGACCTGCTGCCTGGGCGAGACTTTCGACATTCATGGCGGCGGCAGCGACCTTGAGTTCCCGCACCACGAAAACGAAATCGCCCAGAGCGAAGCGGCCACCGGCAAGACCTACGCCAACGCGTGGATGCATTGCGGCATGATTCGTATCAATGGCGAGAAGATGTCCAAGTCCTTGAACAACTTCTTCACCATTCGCGACGTGCTCGACAAGTACCACCCGGAAGTCGTGCGTTACCTGCTGGTGTCGAGCCACTACCGCAGCGCGATCAACTACTCGGAAGACAACCTCAAGGACGCCAAAGGCGCACTCGAGCGTTTCTACCACGCGTTGAAAGGCCTGCCGAACGTGGCACCGGCTGGCGGCGAAGCCTTCGTCGAGCGTTTCACTCAGGTGATGAACGACGACTTCGGCACGCCAGAAGCCTGCGCCGTGCTGTTCGAGATGGTGCGTGAGATCAACCGCCTGCGCGAGAGCGATCTCGATGCAGCGGCCGGTCTGGCTGCGCGCCTGAAAGAACTGGCCAGCGTGCTGGGTGTGTTGCAGCTCGAAGCCGATGACTTCCTGCAAGCGGGCGCCGAAGGGCGTGTCGATGCCGCTGAAGTGGATGCGCTGATTGCTGCGCGTCTGGCGGCACGTGCTGCCAAAGACTGGGCCGAATCCGACCGCATCCGCGACCAGCTCACCGCCATGGGCGTGGTGCTGGAAGACGGCAAGGGCGGTACGACCTGGCGCCTGGCTGACTGATTGCCTTGATCGCTACAAAACAAAACCCGCCTTGTGCGGGTTTTTGTTTTTTTTTGGGGGGGCTCAAGTGCAGCAGTGGCTCGGCTGATGCTATCGCGGGCAAGCCTTGCTCCTACGGGACAGAGTCGTTCACCGAACCTGTGTACGGCGCAATCCTGTAGGAGCAAGGCTTGCCCGCGATTGACTGCGTAGCAGTCAGCTTTCTGACTGGCGCAATCGCTTGTAAAGGGTATTACGACTAACCCCCAGTCGCCGCGCCAGATACGAAATGTTCCCCCCGGCCGCCGGCAACTGCCGATTCAAATCCTTGACATCGTAGACCCATTCGAGCGAATGCTTTCAGTCTATAGTCGCAGGTGCTCTATTAACTCATTTTTTGAGCAACCAATTTTACGGTGGCATATTTTTTATCGGGACCAACAAGTCGCTCTGTGTAGTGTTTGATAATAAACGTTTTCTCCAAAATTTTTTTTACCTCTCCGGAAACACCCAGTTCACGCCAGTTTTCACCGTTGCCACCGATACTTTCATAAATTAAAAAACCAGATGGTTTAATTATGTCGATTAAATTTTCTATTAAATATTTATTGTAAAAATGAATGATGATTGCGGCTGAAAAAGAATTGCTTTTGAATGGTAGTGGTTTTCTGCAGTCCAAAACAATTGGGTTTATATTCTTATGGTCTAAGTACCATGAATTGCTAAAGCTTTTATGAGAAAAATCTGCAGCCACTACATTTAAATTATATTTGGATAATAGTGCCGAATTACGACCGTACCCGCATCCCGCATCAAGAACAGCTGACCCTTCATGTAAAGTCAAGGCTGAAAGCACCCCCTCTAAGAAACTAGAAGGGTCGTCGGATAGCGGCTTTTTATGTCGACTGTAATGACTGTCGAATTGACTATTTCTTAATCTCATAAGGAGCCTGCGAAAATTGCTCTGCAAATTAAAAACAAAATTACCACTGCATGCCCCATAAGCAATTTTAAAGCCATCAGGTCCTGTTGACCTGCGCTGAAAGTTTAAGATAGCTCAAGAGGTTCGATAACGCCTTCTCGTGCCTGGTGGGGAGTCTCAATTTTCGTGAAAGGCTTTGCGCCGCATCCGTCAAGGACGGTAATAGAGGAATTATATGGCGCCATCTCTGTGCTCCCGTTTTTCGCTCTTCTATAGCCTTTACTAAAAAGCGTGTCGTCTGTCAGGTTATGGGCGAGTAAAAGGCCACTAGTCGATTCCATATTGACATCACTGATATGTGTCAGCGAGACTCCTAAAAACCACAAGAACGATAGGGAAATTCGAGATGAAAAAACGCTCCTTTCTGGTACCGATGGCCACTCTTGCAGCTGCGATGGCAACTGAACAAGCATCAGCAATAGCGACCCACGAGGTTATAGAACCAATAACCGACGCCCCAAACACATTCCCGGCTGAAGCTCAAAGCGAAAACCTTTCGGTGCGCGGTGGCAGTGATCAATTCGCCTTTGTTCTCAAACGCGGAGACCAAGGTCAGATGATGGCCTACCACACCTCCCATGCCTCGCACGCCTCGCATGCCTCGCACACCTCTCACACTTCAGGCTCCTGATGGGTTACTCACATAAGCTCGTTTTTGATGAGCGGCTTTACGACGCGCAGGTTTTGCAGAAAGCCGCTTATCGTTCGATGAATTTTCTGACGGTTGATATCGCGGCCGATAAGGGGATGTTTATCTGCGCCTTGTCCTCGAATATCGGCGTTGATGAGTTGTCCTTCCTATCTGCCGTTCAAGAGTTCAAGAAGGATGTGCTCGACTATCAATTGCGCCACCAGTTGAGCACTGAGACGCAGCCGATCAAAAATTTGATCCTTGGACTGGCCTTTTCAAAAACCGGGCTTATCAGTGAGTAAATTCCAAAAGCTTGAGTTCTACGCGCAGCAACGTCCTTACGAGTTGCTGCCCTTCAAGTTTGATCGCCTGAATGACGACGAGTATGTCATCACCAACATGGCAGGCGAGTTCCACGTTATACCATCGCCTATGCTTGAGCCGATCATTAGAAAGACGCTTCCACTCTCATCAGAGCTGATCCCCACGCTCCGGTCCAAGCAATTCATTCGCTTCACCAATGAGCAAGCGCCACTTCAGCTCTTGGCACTCAAAATACGCACACGGCTGTCCAGGCTGGCCCAGTTCACCAATCTACATATCTTTGTGGTGACCCTTCGCTGTGACCACAGCTGTCCGTATTGCCAGGTATCAAGGCAGTCGGAAAGCAAAGGCGAATTCGACATGACCACGGAGATGGCAGACAAGTCGTTGGATTTCGTTTTTAGGTCACCGAATCCAGCGATCAAAATCGAATTTCAAGGTGGCGAACCACTGCTGAATTTCGAGATGGTGAGATACGTCGTTCTTGAAGCAAAAAAGCGCAACATCAAGGAAGGGCGAGATCTGCGGTTCGTCATCGCGACCACACTGTCGCTTCTGACGGATGACATGCTCGAGTTCTGTAAGCGGCACAGCATCGTGCTTTCATCTTCTCTGGACGGGCCAATGGATCTGCATAATGCAAATCGCCCACGTCTAGGCAGAGATAGTCATCAGCGTTTCGAGGAAGGCTTGAAAAAAGCCCGCGCAGCCCTCGGCTATGACCAAGTGTCAGCCCTGATGACAACCACAGATAAGAGCCTGCCACGCGCACGTGACATCATTGATGAATACTTGCGGCTGGGCTTTGATGGGATCTTCTTACGTACGCTTTCCCCTTACGGCTTTGCGATTAAAACCAAGAAATTCATGTCGTATGACACGGAGCGTTGGCTCGAGTTTTACAAGGAAGGTCTTGAGTACATTATTGAACTGAACAAGTCCGGCATAAGATTTGTAGAGCAGTACTCCTCGATTGTGCTGACGAAAATGTTGACATCAGGGGACCCTGGGTTTGTTGATTTGATGAACCCTGCCGGTGCTGGCATCGCAGCCATCGTGTTCAACTACGACGGATCGGTCTACGCCTCAGATGAAAGCCGAATGCTTGCCGAAATGGGCGATCATACGTTTCGGTTGGGCAACATTCTTATGCATTCCTATGAGGACATAATCCTCTCTGATCAGCTTCTGGATGCACTGGAGAATTCGTTCACTTTAAGCGCGCCAATGTGTTCTGACTGTGCGTTTGAGCCTTACTGCGGCGCCGAGCCCGTCTACCATCACGCCATTCACAAGGACGTGGTTGCAAGAAAACCCGAGTCCTCTTTCTGCAAGCGAAATATGGCGATTTTCAAGCATCTCATTGAGCTGATGGAAAGCGATGAGCAAACGAAACGGATTTTTATGGGGTGGGCCAATCGATGCTGAAGCTCGGCGGAAAGATTATCCGTATCCATGCGGTTGATGTTCACAAGGACCTCACCTTACTCAAAGTGGCGGCCAGCCGGAATCTGCCTGAAGTATTGCGACGAGAAATGGCCTATCTGGTTTCTGATCACCAGATTCCCCGAGGATTCGCACACTACCTACTGCTTGAAAAGCATCGTGAGTTGTTTGAAGTGCTGCCTCCCGACTCTGATTACTCACTCCTACCGAATGACTACAGCTACATTGGCGATGGTGACATAGTCAGGCTTTCAGCAGATCGTCGGACAATTCGTGTGCTATTTCGGGCATCGGCGCCCAACAACAGCATTCTGATTACTGAACAGTGCAATCATTACTGCCTGATGTGCTCACAACCGCCTAAGGCTGCTGATGATTCATGGTTGCTCGATGAAACGGAAAACCTGATCCCGCTAATTCCAAAGGACACCCCAGAATTGGTGTTTACTGGCGGCGAGCCAACGACCAATCGGGAGCGCTTCCTTAAGATCATCAGTCTGACAAAAAGTTATCTACCAAGAACTGCAATCCACATTCTCTCGAACGGGCGCAGTTTTAAAGACCCTGCGTTCGCCGAAAAGTATGCGCAGATTGAATTGCCCGACGCGATGATCGGAATACCTGTCTATTCGGACGATCCGACGCTGCATGACTACATCGTCCAGGCCCAAGGCGCATTCGATGAAACCCTTCAGGGCATTCTCAATCTGAAGCGTTTGGGTCAGAAGGTTGAGATCCGAGTTGTCATTCACAAGCTATCAGTGCGGCGCCTGCCTGAGCTGTGTGAGTTCATCGCACGCAATCTGCTGTTTGTTGATCATGTGGCGTTGATGGGTCTTGAGATGATGGGCTTCACTAGGGCAAATCTTGAGGAGCTGTGGATTGACCCAATCGAGTACAAAGACACACTTAGTAAATCAGTTGGCATTTTGGCCAAGTACGGCATGAATATCTCGGTATACAACCATCAGCTGTGTTTGGTGAATCCGGACATTCAACCCTACTACCGTAAATCAATCAGCGACTGGAAGAACGAGTACGCTTCTGAGTGTCAGAGCTGTAAAAAACAACGCGAATGCGGAGGTTTTTTCGCATCGGGTGTCAAATTCGGTTACAGCAAGCACCTAGTCCCATTCTGACTTCGGCATCATTTTAGTGAGTCACATAGCGTCATTAGTGCATGCACGTCCGCAAATGGTGTTTGCTGCCGTAATGGTCGCTGATTAGTAGTGGTCAGCTCCGATGCGATGTTAGGTCACGTTGAATGCTTGTGGGTGAGAGAGCAAGTCTGTGTAACTGGGCATTCAACAGCAGTCGCCGCTATAGGCACTTTATGTGGGTTTTGTTTATGTGCAGGGCTTTAGGTTTGCGTTGACAGGGCTGACGCCATCGCGAGCAGGCTCCCACAGGGGATTTGTGTCGTGCAGAAGATCAAATGTGGGAGCGAGCCTGCCCGCGATTGACTGCGCAGCAGTCAGCTTTCTGACTGACGCAACCGCTTGTAAAGCGTATTACGACTAACCCCAAGCCGCCGCGCCAGATACGAAATGTTCCCCCCGGCCGCCTGCAGCTGTCGATTCAAGTCTTCGACATCATTGAGATCCACCTCCAACGCCTGCGGCGAATCCACCGGCTCCATCTCCAGATCGACAAAAAAATCATCCGGCAAATGTTCCAGTCGCACCGGTTGTTCCTCCGCCATGGCCAGCGCCACCTGCATCACGCTGCTGACCTGACGCAAATTCCCCGGCCACGGGTGGCGGCCGAACAACTCCAAAACTTCCCGGCTCAACCCGGCCCATTGCGTCGGTTCGCGATGTTGCTCCCACAGCCGCTTGAACAGTGCTTCCTTGTCACTGCGTTCCCTTAGCGGCGGCAGCTCCAGGGTCAGGCCGCCAATGCGGTAATACAGGTCTTCACGAAAGCGGCCGAGCTGCACCTGTTCACGCAACGCACGGTTGGTGGCCGAAATAATCCGGATATCGACCGGGAACAGTTCGCTGCTGCCCACTGGTTGCACGCAGCGCTCCTGCAAAACCCTCAACAACCGGGCTTGAGTCGGCAACGGCATATCGCCGATTTCATCGAGGAAGAGGGTGCCTTTGTCGGCCTTGCGAATAAGTCCGATGCTGCCTTTCTGATTGGCACCGGTGAATGCACCTTTCTCGTAGCCAAAGAGCTCTGATTCCACCAGTTCGGCGGGGATCGCCGCACAATTGACGGCAATGAACGGTTGTTTGCTCCGCGAACTGGCCTGGTGCAGGGCTTTGACGAAAACTTCCTTGCCGACCCCGGTTTCGCCGTGGATCAACAGCGGAATGTCTTTCTCCAGCAGGCGTTCCGCCTGACGCACAGCCTTTTCCACGCGGCTGTCACCAAAATGCAGGGTGTTGAGGCTGATGGCTTCGGGCGCCGCCACCACCGGCTCGGCGCTCTTGGGTTCAGAAAACAGTCGAGGTTGTATGGGCACTTGTTTCGGCCGCTTCAACAGGCACTGAAAGCGGTTGCGGCCGGAGGCTTGCAGGGCAAACGGCAGGCCGTCGGGTTGGTTCAGCAGTTCCAGCAACGAGACCTTGAACAGGCTTTCGATGCTGACCCGCGACAGGCTGATGCCTAACAGATTGTCGGCCCGGCGGTTCGCCGACAGCACCTGGCCGCTCTCATCAAAAATCAGCAAACCGGCCCATTGGCTGTCGAGGTTGTTTAGCCCGGTGTTGAAGGTCAGTTGAAAATGCTGGCCATGGAACAGGTTGAGGATCAGCCGGTTTTCCACGGTCTGGCTCATCATCTTGACCATGCCCAGGGTGTGCGATGGCGGCAGGTAGCTGTCGCTGGACACATCCAGTACCGCGATCACTTTGCGCTCGGCATCGAAAATCGGTGCGGCGGAACCGGTCATGAAGCGGTTGGCTTTCAAAAAGTGTTCATCGTGTTCAATGTGCACCGCCTGCTCACAGGCCAGGGCGGTGCCGATGGCGTTAGTGCCGCTGCAACGCTCCATCCAGCTGGCGCCGGCGCTGAAACCACGGGCCAGGGTCGGCTCGATAAAGCGCTGAGTGCCCCACGACGTCAGCACCTGGCCCTGATTATCGGCAAGCATGATCAGGCAGTTGGAATTGCTCAGGATGTTTTCGTAATACGGCAGCACTTCCTGATGCGTGGTTTGCACCAATGAATGCTGGCTCTCCAGCAACTGCGCAATGCCTTCGGCCGGCAGTTGATCAAACGCCGGAGCGCTTTGGTGATTGAGGCCGAACGCGCGGCAACGGGACCAGGAGTCCTGAATGATGGCGTCGTGGGAGAGCGGCGTGGCGGGTGCGGCCATGGCAGTCGATCTCTAAGCATTTATTGTTTTTGTTTTGGGTAAACGCAATCTGCACGCATCTCGACATACCGCCGAACGCGATTTTGTAGCAGCTGGCGAAGGCTGCGTCCGGCGACGCAGTCGTCGTAAAACCTGTATTCGCGGTCTTTCTTATACACCGCGACACCTGGTCTAACGACGACTGCGTCGCCGGACACAGCCTTCGGCAGCTGCTACAAGGTTGTGCGTAATTCGGAAATTTTCGCAGTAAAACTGTTTGTAGAGTGTTGTTCACTATTGTTCATTGTCAACCGACGGATTGTTCAGTTGTTCAGTCCAGGTTGTTCATTTGTGTTCAGCAACGAAAGCGATGACGCCGTCCATTCGAGGATTTTCAAGCCAGATCAATGGCTTGTGATTTTTGGCACGAAAGTCGCTCTGTAGCTCCGGTCGCTTGACTCCAAATAATAAAAAAGGCCGAGCCATGTCATTAACCCTGGAGCACGTCAGCCGCACCGTCGAGGGCCAGACCTGGATCGATGATGCGTGCCTTAGTTTTGAACCCGGTTCCTTCAACGTTTTGCTTGGGCGAACACTGTCCGGCAAAACCAGCCTGATGCGCTTGATGGCAGGGCTGGACAAGCCCGACAGCGGCCGCATCCTGATGAACGGCGTCGACGTCACCCAGCGCCCGGTGCGCTTGCGCAATGTGTCGATGGTCTATCAGCAATTCATCAACTATCCGACCATGACGGTGTTCGAGAACATTGCTTCGCCGTTGCGCCAGGGCGGTGTTTCCAACGAACTGATCCAGAGCAAAGTGCTGGAAACCGCGAAGATGCTGCGCATCGAGAAGTTCCTCCAGCGCCATCCTCTCGAACTGTCCGGCGGCCAGCAACAGCGCACGGCCATGGCACGGGCGCTGGTCAAGGATGCCGAACTGATTCTGTTCGACGAACCGCTGGTCAACCTTGATTACAAGCTGCGCGAAGAGCTGCGCCAGGAAATGCGCGAGCTGTTCAAGGCGCGGCACACCATCGCCATTTACGCCACCACCGAACCCAACGAAGCCCTGGCGCTGGGCGGCACCACGACCATTCTTCACGAAGGCCGGGTGATCCAGAGTGGCAAGTCTTCCGAGGTCTATCACCAGCCGCAAACGGTGCTGGCGGCCGAGCTGTTCTCCGAGCCGCCGATCAACCTGATGCCCGGCCGGATTGCCGGCAACGAAGTGAGCTTTGCCAACTTCGTGCACTTCCCGTTGAACGTGGATTTGCGGCCAGTGGGCGAGGGCGAGTTCCGCTTTGGCGTGCGGCCCAGCCACATCTCGTTGGTGCCGAGCAACGACGATGACCTGGAGCTGGCCGTGACCGTCGAGGTCGCCGAGATCAGCGGTTCGGAAACCTTCCTCCACGTGCGCAATGAGCATTTCCTGCTGGTGCTGCACCTGCCCGGTGTTCACGAATACGACGTCGATGCGCCGATTCGCATCTATATCCCCACCCACAAACTGTTTGTGTTCGATGCGCAGGGGCGTTTGGTCCAGGCGCCCGGTCGCCGTATCGCGAGGGTTGCCTGATGGCCGAAATTCGTTTGCAAAACCTCGCCCACAGCTACACCCGCACGCCAACCGGCCCTGAGGATTACGCCATCCGCGAGATGGACCACATTTGGGAGCAGGGTGGTGCCTACGCGTTGCTCGGGCCTTCGGGTTGCGGCAAATCCACCTTGCTCAACATCATTTCCGGATTGCTCAGCCCGTCTCAGGGGCATGTGTTGTTCGACGGCAAAGCGGTCAACGACCTGACCCCCGAGAAGCGCAACATCGCCCAGGTTTTCCAGTTTCCGGTGGTCTACGACACCATGACGGTGTTCGATAACCTGGCATTTCCGCTGCGCAACCAAGGCATGGCCGAGGCAAGAATTCACAGCAAGGTGCAGGAAATTGCCGAGGTGCTGGACCTTCAGGCGCTGCTGAGCAAGAAGGCCAGCAACCTCACCGCCGACGAGAAACAGAAAGTCTCCATGGGCCGTGGGCTGGTACGCGACGACGTCTCGGCCATCCTGTTCGATGAACCACTGACGGTGATCGATCCGCACTTGAAGTGGAAGCTGCGGCGCAAGCTCAAGCAGATTCACGAGCAGTTCAACATCACGATGGTCTACGTGACCCACGATCAACTGGAGGCCTCGACCTTCGCCGACAAAATTGCGGTGATGTACGGCGGGCAGATCGTGCAGTTCGGTACGCCGCGAGAATTGTTCGAACGCCCAAGCCACACCTTTGTCGGCTATTTCATCGGCAGCCCGGGGATGAACCTGATTGAGGTCACGCCGCAGGCCGGGGGCGTGGGGTTCGCTTCGACGCATCTGCCGCTGTCCGAGGCGCAGCAAAAACGCATCGCCGAATCCGAGTGGAAAACCTTGAAAGTCGGTATCCGTCCGGAGTTTGTGCATGTGTGGGAAGAGCCCTTTGATGACGCGATGAGGGCTCAAGTCGTACACATCGAAGACCTTGGCACCTACAAGATCCTGACCCTGAACCTCGACGGCGCCCCATTGAAAGTGCGCCTGGCCGAAGACAAGCCGGTGCCGGAAGGCACGGCGTACATCAGTTTTCCGGCGCAGTGGTTGATGGTGTATGCCGATGAATACTTGCTGGAGACACAGCCATGAACAAGGTGCAAAACAACAAGGCCTGGTGGCTGGTGTTGCCGGTGTTCCTGCTGGTGGCCTTCAGTGCGGTGGTCCCGATGATGACGGTGGTCAACTATTCGGTGCAGGACATTTTCGACCAGTCCAGCCGCTACTTCGTCGGCGCCGACTGGTACAAACAAGTGCTGCTCGATCCGCGCCTGCATGACTCGCTGCTGCGCCAGTTCATCTACTCCGCCTGCGTATTGCTGATCGAAATTCCGCTGGGCATCGCCATCGCACTGACCATGCCCACCAAGGGACGCTGGTCGTCGCTGGTGCTGATCGTCCTGGCCATTCCGTTGCTGATTCCGTGGAACGTAGTCGGCACGATCTGGCAGATTTTCGGTCGAGCCGATATCGGCCTGCTTGGGTCGAGCCTCAATGCCATGGGCATCAGCTACAACTATGCGGCGAACACCATGGACGCCTGGGTCACGGTGCTGGTGATGGACGTCTGGCACTGGACGTCGCTCGTGGCGCTGTTGTGTTTCTCCGGGTTACGGGCGATTCCGGACGTGTATTACCAGGCCGCGCGGATTGACCGAGCGTCCGCCTGGGCGGTGTTCCGCCACATCCAGTTACCCAAGCTCAAAAGCGTGCTGTTGATCGCGGTGATGCTGCGGTTCATGGACAGTTTCATGATCTACACCGAGCCGTTTGTGTTGACCGGTGGCGGCCCGGGGAATGCGACGACGTTCTTGAGTCAGACGCTGACCCAGATGGCGATTGGGCAATTCGACCTGGGGCCGGCAGCGGCATTCTCGCTGGTGTACTTCCTGATCATCCTGTTGGTGTCCTGGCTGTTCTACACCGCCATGACTCACTCTGACGCCAACCGCTGAGGCCCGCCATGAGTAAAAGAAAGCTCATCCCGTTGCTGATCTACATCCTGTTCCTGCTGGTGCCGATCTACTGGCTGCTGAACATGTCCTTCAAGAGCAACACCGAAATCCTCGGTGGCCTGACGCTGTTTCCCCAGGATTTCACTTTCCACAACTACAAGGTGATCTTCACCGATCCGGCCTGGTACACCGGTTACCTCAACTCGCTGTATTACGTGAGCCTGAACACGGTGATCTCCCTGAGCGTGGCGTTGCCGGCGGCGTATGCGTTTTCACGCTACCGTTTCCTGGGCGACAAGCACCTGTTCTTTTGGCTGCTGACCAACCGCATGGCGCCACCGGCCGTATTCCTGTTGCCGTTCTTCCAGCTGTATTCCTCGATCGGGTTGTTCGACACCCACATCGCCGTGGCACTGGCTCACTGCCTGTTTAACGTACCGCTGGCGGTGTGGATTCTTGAAGGCTTCATGTCCGGCGTTCCCAAGGAAATCGACGAAACCGCCTACATCGATGGCTACAGTTTTCCCAAGTTCTTCGTCAAGATTTTCATCCCGCTGATCGGTTCCGGCATCGGTGTCACGGCGTTTTTCTGCTTCATGTTTTCCTGGGTTGAACTGCTCTTGGCGCGCACGCTGACGTCGGTCAACGCCAAGCCGATTGCCGCGGTGATGACCCGCACGGTCTCGGCATCCGGCATCGATTGGGGCGTGCTGGCAGCGGCGGGGGTGTTGACCATTCTGCCGGGCATGCTGGTGATCTGGTTTGTTCGCAACCACGTGGCCAAGGGCTTTGCCCTGGGTCGGGTATGAGGAGCTGATGATGGAATGGATGAGTTGGACCGGTCCCACGGCGGCGTTCTTCTGTGTCATTGCCCTGATCCTGGTGGGGATGACGACCTGGGAGTTGCGCTCGCCGAGCATTCTCAAACGAGGTTTCTTGCCGATTGCCACCACCCGTGGCGATCGGCTGTTTATCGGTCTTCTCGGCAGCGCCTACCTGCATTTGCTGGTAATTGGCGCGACCGACTGGAGCATCTGGGTAGCGTCCGCGTTGTCCCTGGTGTGGCTGTTGGCTGTGATGCGTTGGGGCTAGTCGAATCGCTCGGCAATGTTGCTCCGAAAATCAAACAGGAGGTCTCTATGTTCGACAAAAACAATAAGCTGCGACATAGCATTTCATTGGCAGCCATGCTGGCACTCAGTGGGTTGAGCGCTTCGGCCTGGGCCGACGCCTATGAAGACGCTGCTAAGAAATGGATTGGCGACGAGTTCAAACCGTCCACCCTGACGGCCGATCAGCAACTCGCGGAGTTGAAGTGGTTCATCAAGGCCGCCGAGCCGTTTCGCGGGATGGACATCAAGGTCGTCTCGGAAACCCTGACCACTCACGAATACGAGTCCAAGGTACTGGCCAAGGCCTTCACCGAGATCACCGGGATCAAGGTCACCCACGACTTGCTGCAAGAAGGCGACGTGGTGGAGAAGCTGCAGACAGTGATGCAGTCGGACAAGAGCATTTATGACGGCTGGGTCAACGACTCTGACCTGATCGGTACGCATTTTCGCTACGGCAAGACTGAAGCGATCACCGACCTGATGGCTAACGAAGGCAAGAACTTCACGTCGCCGACGCTGGACCTCAAGGACTTCATTGGCACGTCTTTCACCACGGCCCCGGACGGCAAGCTCTACCAACTGCCCGACCAGCAGTTCGCCAACCTCTATTGGTTCCGCGCCGACTGGTTCGAGCGGCCGGAGCTGAAAGCCAAGTTCAAGGAGAAATACGGCTACGAGTTGGGCGTACCGGTGAACTGGTCGGCTTATGAAGACATCGCCAAATTCTTCAGCGAAGACGTCAAGGAAATCGACGGCAAGCGCGTCTACGGGCACATGGACTACGGCAAGAAAGACCCGTCCCTGGGCTGGCGTTTCACCGACGCCTGGTTCTCCATGGCCGGTGGCGGCGACAAGGGCCTGCCCAACGGTTTGCCGGTGGACGAGTGGGGCATTCGTGTCGAGGATTGCCATCCGGTGGGTTCCAGCGTGACGCGTGGTGGCGACACAAACGGTCCGGCAGCGGTGTTCGCCACCACCAAGTACGTGGACTGGCTGAAAAAGTACGCGCCACCGGAAGCCGCCGGGATGACCTTCTCCGAATCCGGCCCGGTCCCATCCCAAGGCAACATCGCCCAGCAGATCTTCTGGTACACCGCCTTTACCGCCGACATGACCAAGCCAGGCCTGCCAGTGGTGAACGCCGATGGCACGCCGAAATGGCGCATGGCGCCGTCGCCGCGCGGTCCGTACTGGGAAGAGGGCATGAAACTGGGTTATCAGGACGTGGGCTCGTGGACATTCATGAAGTCCACGCCTGAGAAACAGAAACTTGCTGCCTGGCTCTATGCGCAGTTCGTGACGTCGAAAACCGTGTCGCTGAAGAAAACCATCGTTGGCCTGACGCCGATCCGCGAATCGGACATCAACTCGCAAGCGATGACCGACCTGGCACCGAAACTCGGTGGTCTGGTCGAGTTCTACCGCAGCCCGGCCCGTGTGCAATGGACCCCGACCGGGACCAACGTGCCGGACTATCCGCGCCTGGCGCAACTGTGGTGGAGCCACATCGCCGAAGCCGCCAGTGGCGACAAAACCCCGCAAGAAGCCCTGGATGGCCTGGCCAAGGATCAGGACGCCATCATGACCCGTCTGGAACGTTCCAAGGCGCAGCTCACCTGCGCACCGAAAATGAACCCGGAGCGCGATGCACAGTACTGGTTCGACCAACCGGGCGCACCGAAACCGAAACTGGCGAACGAGAAGCCGAAAGGGGAGACCGTGAGCTACAACGAACTGCTGAAATCGTGGGCGGATGCGCGTAAGTAAGCTGTTGTGAAATGCAAACGGCACCGAAAGGTGCCGTTTTTGTTTGGGTCTGTTCCACCGTCTTCGCGGGCAAGCCCGCTCCCACAGGTTTCAGTGGTGTTCACACATTCCACGGACGACGGTGATCACTGTGGGAGCGGGCTTGCCCGCGAATGCGGTGGTTCGGGCAGCGAAAATCTCAAGTCTGATACCTCAGAGAGCTACACCCTTAACCGCAGGAAACCCCAGCTGAAACACCGTCATTCCCCCGGGCAAGCTCTTCACCTGTGCCACCCCCTGATGCAGGCTCATGATCGACCGCACAATGGCCAGCCCCAGTCCGGTGCTGCCCTGTGAACGCGAACGGCTGCTGTCGACCCGGTAGAAACGGTCAAACAGATGCGGCAGATGCTGCGCGTCGATTCCGGTGCCGGGGTTGCTGACCAGCAGCGAAGCCTGTGTCGTGTCTTGTTCAATCAGCAACGAAACCGTTTTCCCGGCGGGGCAGTGGCGCAGGGCATTGGACAGCAGGTTCGAGATCGCCCGTTGAATCATCAATCGATCGCCCATCACCTGGGCACTGCCGCTTACGTTCAATTTGATCTGCTTGTCCTGCGCCGACAGGGAAAACAACTCGGCGACTTTCCACGCTTCATCTTCCAGTGCAATCGACTCGAACGGTGCGAGCGCCGACGGATGATTGGCCTGCGCCAGAAACAGCATGTCGGAAACAATCCGTGCGACGCGCTCCAGCTCTTCGGTGCACGACACCAGAACGTTTTTGTACTCCAGCGTCGTGCGCTCCCGAGACAGCGTCACCTGTGCCTTGCCCATCAGGTTGTTGATCGGCGTGCGCAATTCATGAGCCAGATCATCGGAGAACTGCGACAACTGCTGCACGCCGTTGTCGAGGCGGTGCAGCATGAAATTGATGCCGTGTGCCAGTTCACTGAGTTCCTGTGGCATGTTCACCACCGAGAGTCGATGGTCGAGGTCCTGTGTCGAAACCATCGCCGCCACTTTGCGAAACTCGCGCATCGGCGCCAGACCTCGCTGCACCGCCACCCAGGCACTGAGACCGATGAACATCAGCAGCAACGGCAAAGCGATCAGCGTCGAGCGCAGATAAGCGCTGAGCAACGCCTGATCGTGAGCATTGTCCATCGACAACAATACCGGGACACGGGTGCCGTCCTTCAGGCGGATCATTTTGGAGGCCGTGAGGAATTTCGCCCCCTGTGCATCGGTGCTGGTGGAGTAAGACAGCTGATCGGTGGCCGCCCGCACGGCCTTCAGCTCAAGGCGCGGATCGGCCATGCCGGTGCCAGACTTCAACAGTGGGGAGCGCAGATTACTGCGCTCGTAAATGCTCAGCGTGAGGTTGTCATGTCCCATGACTTGATCGAGCAAGATATGCGGCTTCGAGTTGATATCGCCGGTATCGGCGTACAGCACCAGACTGTGTTCAACCTGCCGCATTTTCTTATCCAGACTGTCCCTGGCTAACGTGTTCAGTTCGTGGGTGAGGGCGACATATGCCAGGATCGCCAGGAACACCACCAGTACCGCCCCGAGCGTGCTGACCGTCAGAGCGAGGCGTAGCGACAGGCTTGCCGGCTTCATTCCCGCGCCTCCAGCACATAGCCGACACCGCGCAGGGTATGAATCAACTTGCTGTCGAACGGGTCATCTATTTTCGCCCGCAATCGCCGGATCGAGACTTCGACCACGTTGGTGTCGCAGTCGAAATTCATGTCCCACACCAGCGAAATGATCTGGGTGCGGGTGAGCACCTCACCGGACTGGCGCATCAGCAGATGCAGCAGGGCGAACTCCTTGGTGGTCAGGTCGATGCGCTGATCGGCGCGAAAGGCGCGGTGGCGCCCCGGATCGAGTTCCAGATCGGCGACTTTCAGCACCTGCGGCACCGGGATGTTCTCGCTACGGCGCATCAGGCTGCGCACCCGTGCCAGCAACTCGGGGAACTCGAACGGTTTGACCAGATAATCGTCGGCACCCAGATCCAGACCGCGAATCTTGTCGGCCAGTCGACCCCGCGCGGTGAGCATCATCACCCGGGTTGCGCGAGTACGCCGCAGTTGTTCAAGAACCCCCCAGCCGTCCAGTTCGGGCAAGTTAACGTCCAGTATCACCAGGTCATAAACCTGTTGTTGGGCCAGATGCAGTCCATCGGCGCCCGTTGCCGCGAGGTCAACGATATACCCACTTTCCGTCAACCCCTGATGTAAGTACTCGGCAGTTTTAAGCTCGTCCTCGACGACAAGGATTCGCATGATCAGTCACCACTTTCATTGAATGAATGTTTGATTAAGGTGGCCGGGAAAGTTGTTTTTTTTATAGGTGGTTCCGGACAGGCTTTGATAACGGTTAAAGATGTGGATTGCTGTTTTGCTTCGGCGGCTTCTCCGTTTGAAGGCGTACAAGGTAAAGGCTGTAGTAGCTACAGGGTCAACCGAAAGCCTTGGGTTTTAGCCTTGAAATTGGGGCTCTGCGTCGCCTTGTCGCAGTGGTTGCGGCTTAAAGTTCATCCGCTGCATGAGAACTGAATTCGGGCAAGTATTGTTCGGCGGATAACGACAGGGTATTTGTTTCTATGTATTGCTATGTCGGTGTTTGTTCTTTGCATGTTAGAGCAAAACAACTTGCCAGGGGTGTGAATAACGGATTTGTAATGTTTCAGTCACCTTGTCGATAAGCTCTAAACCCTACCGTGGCGGCATCGAAGATTCTTGATTTAAAGAAGGAAGTATTCAATTGCCCGGGTTTAAAGAACTGACGGCGCGATCACGCCTGAAAAAAACAGCACGCGTGGCGGCGACCACCTGCTTTTTGTTGCTGGCCGGCCCGTGTCTGGCGGCTGTCTCGTCCGGCACGACATTAACCCTCGATGAGGCCCTGAAAACCGCGTTCGCCGGCAATCCCGAGTTGGCGGCCGCCCAGTGGGAGATCGGCATTGCCGAAGGGGATCGACAGCAGGCCGGTTTGATCCCCAACCCTGAAGTGTCGTGGGAGGCCGAAGACACGCGGCGTGAGTCGCGAACCACCACGGTGATGCTCAGCCAGCCGATTGAACTGGGCGGCAAGCGCGGCGCGCGGATCGATGTGGCCAGTCGTGCGCAAGACGCCGCCGGGATTGATCTGGAGAGCAAGCGAAATGCATTGCGAGCGGACGTGATCCAAGCGTTTTCCAGTGCGCAGATCGCGCAGCAGCAAGTGCAACTGTCCCGCCAGTCGCTGGAACTGGCCGAGCAGGGTTTGCGGGTGGCGCAGGGTCGCATTCAGGCGGGCAAATCATCGCCGGTCGAAGGCACCCGGGCGCACGTGCAATTGTCCGAAGTGCGACTGGAGCTGAGCCGGGCCGAGCGTGATCAGGCCAATGCCTATCAGCAATTGGCACAGGTCATGGGCGCACCATTGCCGACGTTGGTCAGTGTGCAAACAGCCGCTCAAGGCATGCCCGTCGTACCACCGCCGACCCAATTGCTCGAGCGGCTGAATGAAACCGCCGAATTGCGTCTGGCCAAATTGCAGATCGACCAGCGTGAAGCCTCATTGGCACTGGAGAAGACGCAGCGGATTCCCGATCTGACGGTGAGTGTCGGCAGCCAGTACAGCGAGCTGGAGCGCGAGCGAGTGAATGTCGTCGGGCTATCGATGCCGATTCCTCTGTTCAACCGCAATCAGGGCAACGTGTTGGCGGCGGCGCGGCGCACCGATCAGGCGCGGGATTTGCGCAATGCCACTGAGCTGCGGTTGCGCACGCAAATCCAGACCACGCTTGCGCAATGGCAGACCGCCAACGGCGAAGTCAAAGCGTTCAACCAAACCATCCTGCCCGCCGCGCAGAGTGCCGTCGACAGCGCCACGCGCGGTTTCGAAATGGGCAAGTTCGGCTTCCTCGACGTGCTCGACGCGCAGCGCACCCTGATTAGCGCCCGCACCCAATACATCCAGGCCGTTGCCGAAGCGACGGACGCGCGGGTGCGCATTGAACGCATTTTTGGCGATCTCGGCGCGCTCACCGTCAGCCCTTGAATTTCACCTTTTAGATAACTGCGCGATGGCCTGGCGCAGAGGAGTTTCCATGGATAAAAAATTGATCGTTGTCGCTGTAGCGACGTTGGCCCTGGGCATTGGTATTGGCTCGTCGTGGGTGGGCAATTCGCCCATTGACGCCCACGCCGATGAAGCGTTGGAGCATGCCGATCATGCCGAAGGTGAACCAGAAGAAGGGCACCTGAGCCTCAATGCTGAACAGATTGCGGCGGCGGGCATTCAATTGGCCGAAGCCCGCACGCAGACCATCAGCCTCGGCTTACCGTTCCCCGGTGAGGTGCGTTTCGATGAAGACCGCACGGCGCATTTGGTGCCTCGGGTGCCGGGGGTGGTCGAGTCGGTGCAGGTCAACCTGGGGCAGTCTGTGAAAAAGGGTCAGTTGCTGGCGGTGATCGCCAGTCAGCAAATCTCCGATCAACGCAGTGAACAGGCTGCGGCGCAACGACGCCTGACACTGGCGCGTACCACTTATGAGCGTGAGCGGCAGTTGTGGCAGGACAAAATCTCTCCCGAGCAGGATGTCCTCCAGGCGCGGCAGGCGCTGGAAGAGGCCGAAATCGCCCTGAGCAATGCCCGACAGAAAATCAGCGTACTGAGTGGCAGCGTTGTCGCCAGTGGCGGTAATCGTTATGAATTGCGAGCGCCCTTTGACGGCGTAGTGGTGGAAAAACACCTGACGCCGGGGGAGGTGGTCAACGAAACCAGCAACGCGTTCACGCTCTCGGACCTGTCCCGGGTGTGGGTGACGTTCGGCGTTTCACCCAAGGATCTGAACAAGGTGCAGGTGGGCAAACCGGTTTCCGTCAGCGCCCCGGAGCTGGAGGCCGAAGT
This sequence comes from Pseudomonas sp. C9, assembly GCF_002000165.1. Lineage (NCBI taxonomy): Bacteria > Pseudomonadati > Pseudomonadota > Gammaproteobacteria > Pseudomonadales > Pseudomonadaceae > Pseudomonas > Pseudomonas sp. C9. Next base: position 4,941,597 of record NZ_MPAK01000001.1, read on the forward strand.
CGCCGGCACCGTGGCGTACGTCGGCAGTTTGCTGGGTGAACAGACGCGCACCGCAACGGTTCGCGTCACGCTGGAAAACCCGCAAGGTTCGTGGCGTCCCGGGCTGTTTGTGACGGCGTTGGTCGCTACCGACAGCCGGCAAGCCAAGGTCGCTGTACCTGAAGCCGCGATCCAGACGGTCGAGGACAAACCCACGGTGTTCGTGCGCACCGCCGACGGCTTCAAGGCGCAGCCGGTGGAGCTCGGCAGTCGCGCGGCGGGTCAGGTGGAAATCACTCAGGGCTTGGAGTCGGGCATGCAAGTCGCCAGCACCGGCAGCTTCATTCTCAAGTCGGAATTGGGCAAAGCCTCGGCTGAGCACTCCCACTAAAGACGCCCACTAAAGACGCTCACCGATCCGCCCCTCGACGAGAAGGTCCTCATGTTCGAACGCCTGATCCAGTTTGCCATTGAGCAGCGCATCATCGTGCTGCTCGCCGTGCTCCTCATGGCCGGCCTCGGCATCGCCAGCTATCAAAAGCTGCCGATCGACGCCGTGCCGGATATCACCAACGTCCAGGTACAAATCAATACCGGCGCTGCCGGGTTTTCACCGCTGGAAACCGAGCAGCGCATCACGTTCCCGATTGAAACGGCGATGGCGGGCTTGCCGTCGCTGGAGCAGACCCGCTCGCTGTCACGCTCGGGGCTGTCGCAGGTCACGGTGATCTTCAAGGACGGCACCGATCTGTTCTTTGCCCGGCAATTGGTCAATGAGCGTTTGCAGATCGCCAGGGAACAATTGCCCGAGGGCGTAGAAGCGGTGATGGGGCCGATTTCCACGGGGCTGGGTGAGATCTTTCTGTGGACGGTGGAGGCGCAGGAAGGCGCGCTCAAGGACGATGGCACGGCGTACACGCCGACCGATCTGCGGGTGATTCAGGACTGGATCATCAAGCCGCAGTTGCGCAACGTGCCGGGTGTCGCCGAGATCAACACCATCGGCGGGTTTGCCAAGGAGTATCAGATCGCCCCCGATCTAAAACGGCTGGCGGCTTACAAACTGACGCTTACCGATCTGGTCACAGCGCTGGAGCGCAACAACGCCAACGTCGGCGCCGGGTACATCGAGCGCAGCGGCGAGCAGTTGCTGATTCGTGCGCCCGGCCAGGTGGCAAGCACAGAAGACATCGCCAACATCGTCATGGCCAATGTCGACGGTACGCCCATCCGCATCAAGAACGTCGCCACCGTGGACATCGGCCGCGAACTGCGCACCGGTGCAGCGACTGAAAACGGCCGCGAAGTGGTGCTCGGTACGGTGTTCATGCTGATCGGTGAGAACAGCCGCACGGTCTCGCAGGCAGTGGCCGGCAAACTGGAGCAGATCAACCGGTCGCTGCCCAAAGGCGTGGTCGCCGTGCCGGTGTACGACCGCACACATCTGGTCGACAAAGCCATCGCCACGGTGAAGAAGAACCTGGTGGAAGGCGCGATCCTGGTCATCGCGATCCTGTTCCTGTTTCTGGGCAACATCCGGGCGGCACTGATCACCGCCATGGTGATTCCGCTCTCGATGCTGTTCACCTTCACCGGCATGTTCAGCAACAAGGTCAGCGCCAACCTGATGAGTCTCGGCGCACTGGACTTCGGCATCATTGTCGACGGCGCGGTGGTGATCGTCGAAAACACCCTGCGCCGGCTGGCGCATGCGCAGCAACATCACGGGCGTTTGTTGACGCGTTCCGAGCGTTTTCACGAAGTGTTTGCGGCGGCCAAAGAGGCGCGCCGACCGCTGATTTTCGGCCAGTTGATCATCATGGTCGTGTACCTGCCGATCTTCGCCTTGAGCGGTGTCGAAGGGAAAATGTTCCACCCGATGGCCTTCACCGTGGTCATTGCGCTGCTCGGCGCCATGCTGTTGTCAGTGACGTTTGTCCCGGCGGCCATTGCGTTGTTTGTCACCGGCAAGGTCAAGGAAGAGGAAGGCGTGGTCATGCGCGGTGCGCGGCAGGTCTATGCGCCGGCCCTGGCGTGGGTGATGAGCCATCGGGCCGTGGCCGTGAGCATGGCGCTCGGGGTGATCGTGCTCAGTGGCGTGGTCACCAGCCGGATGGGCAGCGAGTTTGTGCCGAGCCTCAGCGAAGGTGATTTTGCCCTGCAAGCGTTGCGGGTGCCGGGCACCAGCCTGACCCAGTCGGTGGACATGCAGCAGCGTCTGGAGACCCTGATTCTCAACAAAGTACCGGAAGTCGAGCGCGTGTTTGCCCGCACCGGCACCGCTGAAATCGCCTCCGACCCGATGCCGCCGAACATCTCCGACAGCTACGTGATGCTCAAGCCCAAAGAGCAGTGGCCGGACCCGGGCAAGTCCCGCGAAACCCTGATGGCCGAACTCCAGCAAGCTGCCGCGACGTTGCCGGGCAGCAACTATGAACTGTCGCAGCCGATCCAGTTGCGGTTCAACGAACTGATCTCTGGTGTGCGCAGCGATGTGGCGGTCAAGGTGTTTGGCGATGACATGGCCGTGCTCAATGCCACCGCGACGAAAATTGCCGCCGCGATGCAGAAGGTCAATGGTGCGTCCGAGGTCAAGGTCGAGCAAACCACCGGCCTGCCGGTGCTGACCATCAACATCGACCGCGACAAGGCTGCGCGCTATGGGCTGAATGTCGGTGATGTGCAAGACACCATTGCGGTGGCGGTCGGCGGGCGTCGAGCGGGGACGTTGTATGAAGGTGATCGGCGTTTCGACATGGTGGTGCGTCTGTCCGATGCCATGCGCAAGGACATCGAAGGCTTGTCGGCGTTGCTGATCCCGGTGCCGGCGCCGCTCAATGGGGCTGCCAGTCAAATTGCCTTCATCGCCCTCAAGGACGTCGCCAGCCTCGATCTGGTGCTGGGGCCGAATCAGGTCAGCCGCGAAAACGGCAAGCGTCTGGTGATCGTCAGCGCCAACGTGCGGGGGCGCGATATTGGCTCTTTCGTTAAAGAGGCCGGCGAGGTGATCGAGCGTGAGGTTCAGGTCCCGGCGGGTTACTGGACCAGTTGGGGCGGGCAGTTCGAGCAGTTGCAGTCGGCGGCCAAGCGCTTGCAGATCGTGGTACCGGTGGCCTTGCTGCTGGTGTTCGGCTTGCTATTCATGATGTTCAACAACCTCAAGGACGGGCTGCTGGTGTTCACCGGGATTCCGTTTGCCTTGACCGGTGGCGTCATGGCGTTGTGGCTGCGGGACATCCCGCTGTCGATTTCGGCGGGCGTCGGGTTTATTGCGCTGTCGGGGGTGGCGGTGCTCAACGGTCTGGTGATGATTGCGTTCATCCGCAACCTGCGTGAGGAGGGGCGCTCACTCAGCGATGCGATCAACGAAGGTGCGCTGACCCGTCTGCGGCCCGTGTTGATGACGGCGCTGGTGGCGTCCCTGGGGTTCATTCCCATGGCGTTGGCGACCGGCACGGGTGCTGAGGTGCAGCGTCCGCTGGCGACAGTGGTGATTGGCGGGATTGTGTCTTCGACCATCCTCACGCTGCTGATCTTGCCCGCGCTGTATCAGCTCGCCCATCGCAGGGATGAGGACCCAACTGATCCCTTGTAGGCGTGAGCCTGCTCGCGATAGCGGTCTACCCGTCAGATTTGCATTGGCTGACCCACCGCCATCGCGAGCAGGCTCACTCCTACAGGTTTTGTGTCTTGAGTCAGCAGAGTTTCATGCACATAACGGATATGTAATTTGCGCGCCACCGTCACGAAAGGTTCGGATTGTTACCTTGATCCCGTCAGTTAATTAAATGAGGAATCAAAGATGAAACTTGTACAACTGAGTACCTTTGTAGCGGCGCTGGTGATGTCTTCTGTGGTGCTGGCCGCAGGGGGTGGCGACAAAACGTTCGCCAGGATGATGGCGGCCAAAGACCGCTCGATGGAGGCGTATGTCGCCAAAGAGCAGGCGCGTGACCCCGTTGTTGTGAATGAAAAGAAAGAGGACAAGAGCAAAGCTTTGTAAGCGTGTCGCACTTGAACAAGCCCGTCATCGAGTGCCGATGTCGGGCTTTTTTATGAGCCGGGTTCGAAGGAATCGGATATGAAAATTTTCAAGATGATGGCGTTCGCCGGGGTGATGGCGATGTCCTTGAATGCGCTGGCTGAAGGCGGCGGTGACCGTACTTTTGAGCGCGCCCTCAGCGCCAACACCAAAGCCATGGAACAGTACGCCGCCAACCAGGGCAAACCGGCGCCGGTGGTGAAGGATTACAAGTACGGGATGAAGCTGGATGTGGTGAAAGTGGTCAGCGTTGTGCGCCCGCAAGCGGTTTGCACTGTGGTGTCTGCGGCTATGACCTACGAAGACTCGAAAGGCCAGCTCAACACCATCAAATACAGCGTGGCGGGGGATTGCCGGGAGCGTGGAGGGTGAGGCTTACAGTTGGTATTTCAATTCGCGATGTTTAAGTCTGTGAATGAATAGCAGACCCTTCCCTCAGTGTTTTCAGGTTGTGCGTCGGACGTCCGCTCTCTAGCCTGTGAGCGTCGCTGCCAATTCAGCGATCGGGATTGGAACCCCGTGGCTCAACTGACGCAAAACGCACCTTTTATGACGTATGCTTGCGCACTTTCATGTGTGCACTCCGTTATGGCGGCTGTGCGCGGGAGACTTCGAGTCTGTCGGGTTTTGCTCAGTTGCCCGGGTTCCAACCTGCGTACAGCTGCCACCTATTCGCGTGGAACCGAATGGGCCAGCTCCACCGTCAAGCTGAGTGAAAACATCATGAAAAAGCCTACTCCCAATCCCCCCGAAGCAGACACCGTCGCGGACGCCGATTCAACATCCCCCTACGCCTTCATCGACACCAAAAAACTCCACGCCGCCGCTGAGCGCGCACTCGACTATTACCTCAATCCCGCCGCTCACATCATGGGAGCGCCTTACAAACCGAACGCGATGTTTCTCGCCAATCCCAAAGCCGATACCGAATCCCTGCTGGCAAACGCCAGCGAATCATTGTCCTCGGCGACGGTCATGCTCGGTGACTTCGCCGCGCTGCTGGAAGGCACCCATCGCAAGACCTTGCTAGGCATAACGCAAGTCGTCATGTTGGGCGAGTTGGCGGTCAATCAGGCACTGGATAACGTCGAGCCGGCTGCATAACCCTGTGGGAGCCGGGCTTGCCCGCGATAGCGGTGGGTCAGTCGGTGAGGATGCTGAAGGTGCCGGCGCCATCGCGGGCGAGCCCGGCTCCTACAGTTTTTCGTGGTGTGTTGAGTTCCGGACAAAAAAAGGCGCCCCGAAGGACGCCAAAAAATTCACCTCTTTCCAAAGGAGCAAGGAGCTTCTAAAGGTGAATGGTGTAGACGCGGTAAACCTAGAGAATCGCCAGCGGGTACTCGACAATCACCCGCACTTCATCCAGATCCGATTCATACGCCGTGGCGCGGGTAGTGGCCTGGCGCAAACGCAGCGACAGGTCTTTCAATGAGCCGCTCTGCACCACGTATTTGACTTCGATATCCCGCTCCCAGCGCTTCTGGTCGGTCAGCGGATTGCCTTCGGCATCGCGGCGCATGTACACGCTGTTGGCATTGGAATAGTCAGCGTCGGTGCCGCGGGCGTAGCGGGTCATGAACGACAATCCCGGTACGCCATAGGTGGTCATGTCGAAGTCGTAACGCGCCATCCACGAACGCTCCTTCGGCGAGTTGAAGTCGCTGTACTGGATGGAGTTGTCGAGGAAGATTGAATCGGACTGACGCAGGTAGTCGAAGTCGTCACTGCCGTTGTTGCGCTGGTGCGACAGCGCGACGGAGTGGGCGCCGAGTTTCACGCCAACCCGACCGCTCCAGATGTTGTTGTCGAACTGCCCGAGTAATTGTTTGCCCTCGTCGACGGCCTTGTAATAGTTAAGGCCGCCAAACAGCGACAGGTCATCCATCAACGGGTAAGTCCATGCGGTGCCGGCGTAGTATTGATTCCAGGCGTCTTTAAGGCGACTGGAGTACAGGCTGACACTGAGGTTCTGGTTCAGCGCGTAGTCGCCGCCACCGTAAGCGATCCACGGCGAATTGACCGGGCCGGCGTAAAACGTCGCGAAGTTCTCGCGCAGGTCGCTGGACACCGGTTGGCTCATGGCATGCAACCGACCGCCCTGAACCGATAAGCCTTCGATGCTGGTGTTGGTGGCCGTGACACCTCGGAAACTTTCCGGCAGCAATCGCGAGTCACCTGCCGCGACGACCGGGGTGGCGGGGAACACATCGCCGATTTTTATCTCCGTGTCAAAGGCCCGGACTTTGGCGGCGCCCCCCACCTTGGTGTATTCGTCCTGCGCTTGGCCGTCACTGTCGACCGGCAGCACGTCGAACGAACTGTTGCCACCGTTGCGACCGTCACCGGTATCGAGTTTCAAGCCGATCATCGCAAACGCATCGATCCCTAACCCGACGGTGCCTTGGGTGTAACCGGATTCGAACTTGCTGATGATGGCCTGGGCCCAGGCCTCGGAGTAGCCATTGCCGGTGGGGCTGGACTGGCCTTTGCGGTAATCACGATTAAAGTAGAAGTTGCGGTTGAGCACCGTCAGGCTGCTGCCTTCGACAAACCCCTCGGCTTTATCTTGCGCCAACACCATGGACGGCCCGGAGCCGATCACCACCGCTAAAGCGGCCATCGACATTTTTGTATGGTTAACCATCAATCACTCCTTGGGTTCGGCAGAACGGGAACGTGCTTCGGCGTGGGTTTTATTGTTCGGCGGGCAAAGGCCCGCCGGCATGGTCGCCGGGTGACATCGTTGCAAGCTGCGGATAACGCCAAGGTGATGGGGGAGTTACAATTTCGTCATGTGGGTCGGGGTGACGCCTCGGCGGGTCAGGTCAAGGCTGCGAGCTGCTCGATGGTTTGCGGGAAGCGTTCAACGAGGCGGATCAATGTCGTGGCTTGAGCATTGGGTGTTGCCCGTCCTTGTTCCCAGTTTTCGAGGGTGCGGGTGTTGGTGCGCAGATACATCGCGAACACCGACCTGGAGAGGTTGAGCTGTTGGCGGATGGCGACCACTTCCTCGGCAGTGATCGGCATCAGTTTCGGCAATTGAACCTTGTGGCTTCGCAGCGTGATCTTGCCTTGGCGCTCGTCGGCCAAGGCGTCGAGGCCTTCGATCAGTTCGGAAAAAATGTCACGTTTCATAGTGGGTTCTCGTATTGATTTCTCTATTCAGCATTTGTCTGAACAGTTTTTTCTGGGCAGGCGACAGATCGTCGTGCTCGTTTTTGCTGTACACGGTGAACAGCCAGAACTGCTCGAAGCCTGACCACCAGTAATAAATCACCCGCAGTCCACTGCGCTTGCCCTTGCCGCGACGTTGATCGAAGAAGCGGATTTTGCGCAGCCCACCTGTACCCTCAATGAGATCTCCCGCTGCTGGGTTTTTCAGCAGTTCCAGTTGAAAGCTGCGAAACAGATCGTCATCCAGATAGTCGTCTCGGTGTTTCTGAAACGCAGGTAATTCGATAAAAAGAGCATCCATGTTCTGTACGTTGCTTGCGTATAGTGTTGTCTCGATAACCGAATAGGTCAAGGCATAGAAGCCGTCCTTTTCGTCCCTGTTCTCAAGATAGATCCCGGTCGCAAAAACACCTGTAGGACGAGTCGACCGGTGTGGTGAGAACGTTCGATCAAAGAGAGGGGAGACGTCGCAAATGAAGTGTCGGAACAATGCCTCCAGCGAGCAGCAAATGCTGGACTGGATCTAGGGTTCGGCTGAGGACGGTTACGGTGTACTCATGGGAACGCATTTTTATCTGGGGGGGAGGAGCTTGCGATCTACCATGCCTCCTTCGGACTTCAACTGGCCTGCGTGCCCATGGTGAAGAAACTGTGAAGGTATAAACGCAAAAACGGCACCCGAAGGCGCCGTTTCTGTTTTCTACCGAGTGTCGCTTAAGCGATCAACCCGCCAGACCCGCCTGCTGAACCAGCACCAGCAATGGCTGCGGATACAGGCCCAGGAAGAACGCCAGTGCGGCGATGGCCAGCAGCATCACGCCGCCTGCACGTTGTTCCCAGTGCAGTTGTGCATCGTGGCGACGCAGGTTCGGCTCGATCAGGAACAGAGTGACCATCACACGCAGGTAGTAGAAAACGCCGATGGCGCTGCCCAGTACCAGGGAGCCGACCAGCCACCACTGATGCGACTCGACGCCAGTCGCGATGATGTAGAACTTGCCGATGAAGCCCGCGGTCAGCGGGATACCGGCCAGGGACAGCATCATCACGGTCAGCACGGCGGTCAGGTACGGACGGCGCCAGAACAGGCCGCGGTATTCGTACAGGGCATCCGCGTCACGGCCGTTGTACGGCGAGGACATCAGGGTGATCACGCCGAACGCGCCCAGGCTGGTGATCACGTAGGTGACCAGGTACACGCCGATGGCTTCCACGGCCAGACCCTTGCTCGCCACCAGGGCGATCAGCAGGTAGCCGAAGTGCGCGATGGACGAGTAACCCAGCAGACGCTTGAGGTTGCTTTGGGTCAGTGCCAGCAGGTTACCGAACAGGATCGACGCAATGGCGATGATGGTCAGTACGTCGCTCAGCACACCACTGCTTGCCGCTGGAGAGATCTGGAACAGACGCACCATCACGGCGAACACAGCAACCTTGGAAGCGGTAGCGAGGAACGCTGCAACCGGCGCCGGAGCACCTTCGTAAACGTCCGGGGTCCAGAGGTGGAACGGTACCAGCGACAGCTTGAACGCCAGACCGATCAGCATCATGCCCAGGCCCAGTTGTGCCAGCGAGCTTGGCAGACCGGTAGCCGCCAGGGCCTGACCGATACCGACGAAGCTCAGGGAGCCGGAGTCGGCGTACAGCAGGGCCATACCGAACAACAGGAACGCGGAACCGGCAGCCGACAGCACCATGTACTTGATACCGGCTTCCAGCGAACGCTTGTTGAAGAAGGCATACGCCACCAGACCGTAGACCGGTACCGAAAGCAGTTCCAGACCGACGAACAACCCGGCCAGGTGCTGCGCGCTGACCAGAACCAGGCCACCGGCGGCGGACATCAGGATCAGCAGGTAAAGTTCTTCACGGTTGCCCGGGTAACCCGAACCGCCATCGCCGAGGTAGGCGTGGGCGAGGGTTACACAAGCGAGGGTGGCGACCAGGATCAGCGCCATGTACAAGCAAGCGAAGCTATCAATCTGCAGCAGTGGGGTCACCGCCAGGGGCGCGACTTTCAAGGCTGGCAGGATCGACAGTAACGCCAGGTTCAGGCCCGCCACGGAAATCAGGAAGGTCTGCGAGTGGTTGCGGCGCCAGGCGATCGCCAGCATCACCACGATGATCGTGGCGCTGGTGATCAACAACGGCGCTAGCGCGATAAAGTGTTGAGTCGTGAATTCCATAGCGCTCTTACCGGGCCGAAGCGAGTTGAGTGAAGGCGGTGCCAAGCCACTGCTGCACGCCATGCATCGTCGCGGCAGAGGTGTCGAGGAACGGCTGCGGGTACACGCCGATGAAAATCAGCAACGCTGCCAGACCGACCACCATGATCAGTTCGCGACCATCCATGCCATGCAGCACCGCGTCCGATTTGGACGGGCCGAAGTAGGCACGGTGGATCATGATCAGCGAGTAGACCGAACCGAACACCAGGCCGGACGTCGCGAGGATAGTGATCAATGGAGCGCTCGGGAACGTGCCGATCAGGATCAGGAACTCACCCACAAAGTTACCGGTAGCCGGCAAGCCCAGGGACGCGGCGGCGAAGAACAGGCTGATGGCCGGCAGGTAAGCGATCTTCGACCACAGGCCACCCATTTCACGCATGTCGCGGGTGTGAGTGCGTTCGTACAACTGACCGCTGAGGATAAAGAGTGCCGCGGCCGACAGACCGTGCGCCAGCATCTGCATCACCGCGCCCTGCAGCGCCAGTTGGCTGCCGGAGTAGATGCCGATCAACACGAAGCCCATGTGGGAAACGGAGGAGTAGGCGATCAGACGCTTGATGTCGGTTTGGGCGAAGGCCAGGAACGCACCGTAGAAGATCCCGACCAGACCCAGGCTCATGGCAACCGGCGCGAACTCGGCCGACGCATTCGGGAACAGCGGCAGGGCGAAACGCAGCAGGCCGTAAGCAGCTGTCTTCAACAAGATACCGGCCAGGTCGACCGAACCTGCGGTTGGCGCCTGGGCGTGAGCGTCAGGCAACCAGGAGTGGAACGGTACGACGGGCAGCTTGACCGCGAAAGCGATGAAGAAGCCGAGCATCAGGATGTACTCGGTGGTCATCGACATCTTGGTTTTCAACAGGTCGGCGTAGTTGAAGGTAATCACGCCAGTGCTGTTGAAGTTGACCAGGACCAGGCCCAGGATCGCCACCAACATGATCAGGCCGGACGCCTGAGTGAAGATGAAGAACTTGGTCGCCGCGTAGATCCGGGTTTTCTTGCCGTCCGAAGAGCTGTGACCCCAGAGCGCGATGAGGAAATACATCGGCACCAGCATCATTTCCCAGAAGAAGAAGAACATGAACAGGTCGAGGGCGAGGAACACGCCGACGACACCGCCCAGGATCCACATCAGGTTCAGGTGGAAGAAGCCAACGTGACGTTGAATCTCTTTCCACGAGCACAGTACCGAGAGGATACCCAGCAGACCGGTCAGCAGGATCATCAGCAGCGACAGGCCGTCGAGGGCCAGGTGGACGCTGATGCCGAAGCGCTGGATCCAGATGTGCTTGAACTCAAGCGCCCAGGTCGGATCGGCGCCAGGCGCCGGTGCAAATGAGTAGTTACCGTGGGCCCACAGCCAGAGGCCGAGTGCGAGTTCCAGGGTCATGGTCAACAGCGCAATCCAGCGCGGGAGGGTAGAGCCGAAGCGCTCACCCATCCAGCACAGCAGGCCGCCGATGAAGGGGATCAGGATTAGCCAAGGCAGAATCATGACGGGCTCAATTCCTTTCGCAAGTTCGCAAGGTTCATATTCAGACCGCTACCAGCACGATGGCGCCGATGACCAGCACGGAGCCGGCTGCCATCGATGCTGCGTACCAACGCAGTTGACCGGTTTCGGTACGGCTCAGGGCGGTGTGACCACCTTTGGCCATACGCGGGATCAGACCGATGGTCTGGTCGAGCGGGTCTCTGCGCAGTGCGTGGCTGATCGCCAGGTATGGCTTGACGAACAGTTTGTCGTAGATCCAGTCGAAGCCCCAGGCAGCGAACCACCAGGCCGAAAGGAAACGGCCGATGCCGCTGTTGGCGATGGCGGTGACGAAACGACGCTTGCCGAGGAACAGCAGCGCGGCCAGCAAGATACCGGCCAGGGCGATGGCGCCCGACGCGATTTCCAGACTGTGCTTGGCTTCGCCGCCGGCATGGCCGACGCTTTCTGGCAGTACACCGTGCAGCGGCGGAACGATCATCGCGCCGATGAAAGTCGACAACACGATCAGCACCGACAGTGGCAGCCAGTGAGCAATACCGTGACCGGCGTGCGCTTCGGTCTTCGCTTCACCGTGGAACGCGATGAAGATCAGGCGGAATGTGTACAGCGAGGTCATGAACGCGCCGACCAGACCTGCATACAGCAGACCGTGGTTGCCGCTGGCGAACGCTTCCCAGAGGATTTCGTCCTTGGAGTAGAAGCCTGCGGTCACCAGTGGCAGGGCAGACAGTGCCGCGCCGCCGACGATGAAGCTGGTGTAGGCCAGCGGCAGTTTCTTCCACAGGCCGCCCATCTTGAAGATGTTCTGCTCGTGGTGGCAGGCAACGATCACCGCACCGGAGGCAAGGAACAGCAGCGCCTTGAAGAAGGCGTGGGTCATCAGGTGGAAGATCGCGCCATCCCACGCACCAACGCCCAGCGCCAGGAACATGTAGCCGATCTGGCTCATGGTCGAGTAGGCGAGGATACGTTTGATGTCGGTCTGGACCAGGGCTGCGAAACCGGCGAGGACCAGGGTCACGCCACCGACGATGCCTACCAGGTGCAGGATTTCCGGCGCCAGGGTGAACAGGCCGTGGGTACGGGCGATCAGGTAGACACCGGCGGTTACCATGGTTGCGGCGTGGATCAGTGCCGAAACCGGAGTAGGACCGGCCATCGCGTCCGCCAGCCAGGTTTGCAGCGGCAGTTGCGCCGATTTACCGACAGCGCCGCCCAGCAGCATCAGGGTGGCCATGACCATCCAGAAGTCGCCAGCCTGGAATTTCTGCGGTGCCAGCACCAGCAGTTCCTGGACGTTCAGCGTACCCAGTTGAGCGAACAGGATGAACAGGCCGATGGCCATGAACACGTCGCCGATACGGGTGACGATGAACGCCTTGAGTGCCGCGTTACCGTTGTTGCGGTTGCTGTAGTAGAAACCGATCAACAGGTACGAGCACAGGCCCACGCCTTCCCAGCCGAAGTACAGGAACAACAGGTTATCGCCCAGGACCAGAAACAGCATGCTGGCGATAAACAGGTTGGTGTAGGCGAAGAAACGCGAGTAACCGGCTTCACCGCGCATGTACCAGGACGCGAACAGGTGGATCAGGAAGCCGACACCCACGACCACACCGAGCATGGTCACGGACAGGCCATCAAGGTACAGCGCGAAGTTCGGCGTAAAGCCTTCCACCGCCATCCACTGCCACAACACCAGGGTGTAGTGACCGCCCTCAGGCGGGGCGACCTTGAATTGCCAGATCACGTAAGCCGTGACGATGGCCGACAGACCGATGGAACCGACGCCGATCAGCGCCGACAGGTTTTCCGAGAGGCGCCCGCGTGAGAACGCCAGCAGCAGGAAACCTATGAGAGGGAATACGAAAGTCAGATAGAGAAGATTCATCCGCGCATCTCGCTGGCAGCGTCGATATCGAGAGTGTGGAAGCGGCGATACAGCTGCAACAGAATCGCCAGGCCAATACTGGCCTCGGCGGCTGCCAGGCTGATCACCAGGATGAACATGATCTGTCCATCCGGCTGCGCCCAGCGGCTACCGGCAACGATGAACGCCAAAGCGGAGGCATTCATCATGACCTCCAGGCTCATCAGCACGAAGAGAATGTTGCGGCGGACCATCAGGCCGACCAGACCGAGGCAGAACAGGATGCCGGCGACCGCCAGACCATGCTCCATAGGGATAGCAGGCATCGTCATTGCTCCTTGGCTTCGTTGCGGCCCAAGTGGAACGCCGTGACAGCTGCGGCGAGCAGCAACATCGAGGCGAGTTCGACCACCAGCAGATAAGGACCGAACAGGCTGATGCCCACGGCCTTGGCGTCTACGGTGGTGTGGCCGACGGCCTGGCCGCTGGAATGGCTGAACAGCACGTACAGCAGTTCAACCAGCAGCAGGGCGCCGAGAGCAACCGGGCCAAGCCAGATACCGGGCTTGAGCCAGACGCGCTCTTGCTGAACCGAGGCCGGGCCCAGGTTCAGCATCATCACCACGAACACGAACAGCACCATGATGGCGCCAGCGTAGGCGATCACTTCCAGTACACCGGCAAACGGTGCGCCGAGGGCGAAGAACGTCATGGCCACGGCGATCAGCGAAATGATCAGGTAGAGCAGGGCGTGCACAGGGTTGGTGTTGGTGATCACGCGAAGCGTGGACACCACAGCGATACCCGATGCGAAATAGAAAGCGAATTCCATCTTTCTTCCTTAAGGCAGCAAGCTCTTCACGTTGATCGGCTGGGCTTCATTCTGCGCGGAGCCTTTCGGCTTTCCGGCAATCGCCATACCTGCAACACGATAGAAGTTGTAATCAGGGTTTTTGCCGGGGCCGGAGATCAGCAGATCTTCTTTCTCGTAAACCAAGTCCTGACGTTTGAACTCGGCCATCTCGAAATCCGGTGTGAGCTGGATCGCGGTGGTCGGGCAGGCTTCCTCGCAGAGGCCGCAGAAAATGCAGCGCGAGAAGTTGATGCGGAAGAAGTCCGGGTACCAGCGACCGTCTTCGGTTTCAGCTTTCTGCAGCGAGATGCAACCCACCGGGCATGCCACGGCGCACAGGTTGCAGGCTACACAACGCTCCTCGCCATCAGGGTCGCGGGTCAGGACGATACGACCACGGTAGCGCGGCGGCAGGTACACGGCTTCTTCCGGGTACTGCAGCGTGTCGCGCTTGCGGAAGGCGTGGCCGAAAATCATCACCAGGCTGCGAAGCTGGGTGAAGAAGCCATGCACGATGTCAAATATGTACTTCATGATTCTCTATCCTCACTGAGCCGCGACGGCGGGCGTGTTGAGCAACACGATCGCAGCGGTCACCAGCATGTTGACGAGGGTCAGCGGCAGGCAGAACTTCCAGCTGAAGTCCATCACTTGGTCATACCGTGGGCGCGGAATCGAGGCGCGCAGCAGGATGAAGATCATGATGAAGAACGCGGTTTTCATTGCAAACCAGATGAACGGGATCTGCGGCAGGATGCCGAACGGGCCGTGCCAGCCACCGAAGAACAAGGTCACCAGCAGCGCTGAGATCAGCACGATGCCGATGTACTCACCGACGAAGAACATGCCCCATTTCATGCCGGCGTATTCAATGTGGTAACCGTCGGCCAGTTCCTGTTCCGCTTCCGGCTGGTCGAACGGGTGACGGTGAGTCACGGCCACGCCAGCGATGAAGAAGGTCAGGAAACCGAAGATCTGCGGAATGATGAACCACAGGTTCTGAGCCTGGTAATCAACGATGTCGCGCATGTTGAACGAGCCGACCTGGATCACGATGCCCATCAGCGACAGGCCCATGAACACTTCGTACGACACAGTTTGCGCCGAGGCCCGCAAGCTGCCCAGCAGGGCAAACTTGTTGTTACTCGACCAACCGGCGAACAACACCGCGTAGACCGACAGACCGGCCATGGCGAAGAAGAACAGGATACCGATGTTCAGATCCGCCACGCCCCAGGTCGGGGTGATCGGGATGATCGCGAAGGCAATCAGCAGGGCGCTCATGGCCACGACTGGTGCCAGGGTGAAGATCATCTTGTCGGCGAACGGCGGGGTCCAGTCCTCCTTGAAGAACATCTTGATCATGTCGGCCGCGATCTGGAACGCGCCGAACGGGCCGACGCGGTTCGGACCGTAACGGTCCTGCCAGAGGGCGAGCAAACGACGCTCGACCCAGCTCAGCAGCGCGCCGCACACCACCACGGCGAGCAGAATCACGATGGCCTGAATGACTGCGATGATCACGTCGATCACTTCAGGAGTGAACCAAGTCATTGCGCTGCCTCCTGCAGACCATCAACGGATTTGCCAAAGATCGCTGGCGGAATGCCGGCGATGCCCGCAGGCAATGCAACCAGACCGGCACCCAGCTCTTCGTTGATGCGCAGCGGCAGACGCAAGGTCTGGCCAGCGACGTTCAAGCTGAGCATGGCGCCGTCGTTGACACCCAGGCGGTCGGCTTCGGACTTGGCCAATGCGACGTAGGCGGCTGGAATGCGTTCCTGAACCGGCGCGGCTTTCGAAGAGGTCTCTTCGCTGCCCAGCAGGTGGAAGAACGGCACAACCTGCCAGGTGCCCGGAGCCGGGTTGAACGCGCGCGGAACACTGGCGAACCAGTTCAGCGAGTCACCGGTGCTTTCGATCAGGCGGGTGCCCGGGTCGCCAGCGCGGATGTGACCACCGACTTCGTCCTGGAACTTGTTCCAGGCTTGCGGCGAGTTCCAGCCCGGAGACCAGGCGAATGGCACTTGCTGACGCGGTTCGACCGAGCCCGAGTAACCTTCCATCGAGAAGTTGAACGCGGTGTCGTTGTCTTGCGGAGTACGCGGTTCGTGCACGTTGATGTCGGCGCGCATGGCGGTACGACCGGAGTAACGCAGTGGTTCGCGGGCCAGCTTCATGCCTTTGATGCGGAACGAGGCGGACGGTGCGGCATCGACGATGGGGTTCAGAATCGAAGTGCTGGAAGCAACGGCAGCGGTGGCGTGGTCCAGTTGGGTCCAGTCGATCGGCTGGTTCAACAGGGTTGCGCGCAGGGCATGCAGCCAGCGCCAGCCTTCGTGAACCAGGATGCTCGCGTCCATGTACTTCGGATCAAACACCTGGAAGAAGCGCTGGGCGCGGCCTTCCTGGCTGACCAGCGTACCGTCGCCTTCAGCGAAGCTGGCGGCTGGCAGAACCAGGTGCGCGCGATCGCTGGTGGCGGTCTTCTGATGGTCGGCGACGATCAGCACTTTGGCGGCGGTCAGGGCAGCATCGACCTTGGCTTTGTCGGTACGGGTATACAGATCGTTTTCCAGCACGACGATGGCGTCGGCTTTACCGTCGATCACGGCTTGCAGCGCGGCGTCGACCGATTCGCCACCGAGCATGGCCAGGCCGAGGCTGTTGGCCTCTGGCACGATCAGGCTGATGGAACCGTTCTTCTCGCGCAGCTTCAGAGCCTTGGCGATGTTCGCGGCAGCTTCGATCAAGGCTTTGGAGCCCAGGGAAGTACCGGCGATGATCAATGGACGCTTGGCGGCGAGCAGGGCGTCGGCAATGCGCTTGGCCAGTTCGAGGGCTTCAGCGTCCAGGCCTTCAACGGCCGGAGCGTTGGCGTCGAGGGCGTGAGCCACGGCGAAACCGATGCGGGCCAGGTCGTCGGGAGCGGCGTGAACGCACTCTTCGGCGATGTCGTCGAGCTTGGTTTCAGCCAGGCTGGCGATGAACAGCGGGTTCATCGCGTGCTGACCGATGTTCTTCACGGCGGCGTCGAGCCAAGGCTGAACGCGCATGGCGTCGGCCATGTCTTCGGCTTTGCCTTTGACCGATTGACGCAGGGACAGGGCCATGCGGGCTGCGGTCTGGGTCAGGTCTTCACCGAGGACGAACACGGCGTCGTGGTCTTCGATGTCGCGCATGTTCGGGATCGGCAGCGGGCTGTCTTTCAACACCTGCATGACCAGACGAATGCGCTCCAGCTCGGCCGCTTCGATACCGGAGTAGAAGTGCTCGGCGCCGACCAGTTCGCGCAACGCGTAGTTGCTTTCGAGGCTGGCACGTGGCGAACCGATACCGACGATGTTGCGACCGCGCAGCAGGTCAGCGGCTTTGTCCAGCGCTTCGTCGAGGCTCAGCTTGGCGCCGTTGGCCAGCAGTGGCTGACGCGGGCGGTCTTCGCGGTTGACGTAGCCATAGCCAAAACGGCCACGGTCGCACAGGAAGTACTGGTTTACCGAACCGTTGAAACGGTTTTCGATACGACGCAGTTCGCCGTAACGCTCGCCCGGGGAGATGTTGCAACCGCTGGAGCAGCCATGGCAGATGCTCGGCGAGAACTGCATGTCCCACTTGCGGTTGTAGCGCTCGGAGTGAGTCTTGTCGGTGAACACACCGGTCGGGCAGACCTCGGTGAGGTTGCCGGAGAACTCGCTTTCCAGGGTGCCGTCTTCAACGCGACCGAAGTACACGTTGTCGTGGGCGCCGAATACACCCAAGTCGGTGCCGCCGGCGTAATCCTTATAGAAGCGTACGCAGCGGTAGCAAGCGATGCAGCGGTTCATTTCGTGGGAAATGAACGGGCCCAGTTGCTGGTTCTGGTGAGTACGCTTGGTGAAGCGGTAACGGCGCTCGTTGTGGCCGGTCATTACCGTCATGTCTTGCAGGTGGCAGTGACCGCCTTCTTCGCACACAGGGCAGTCGTGCGGGTGGTTGGTCATCAGCCATTCAACAACACTGGCGCGGAAGGCTTTGGATTCTTCATCTTCGATGGAGATCCAGGTGCCATCGGTTGCAGGGGTCATGCAGGACATGACGATACGACCGCGGGTGTCGTTTTCGTCGGTGTACTGCTTGACCGCGCACTGGCGGCAAGCACCAACGCTGCCTAGGGCTGGGTGCCAGCAGAAATACGGGATATCGAGGCCTAGCGACAGACATGCCTGTAACAGGTTGTCTGCCCCATCGACTTCGAGCTCTTTGCCGTCTACGTGGATAGTGGCCATGGTTCAAAGTTCTTCGTTGGCCCGGTGTCAGCGGGCGTGGCTAATGGAATCTTGTTATTCGCGTGAATCAACACAGCCGTTCAAGGCGTCATCACACGAGAAGGCGAACGGCACGGACCGTTCACCTTTTTTAAGCGTTAAGCGCCGACTACGATCGGCCTTGCCAGAGGCGGGACGACGGCGCTGACAGGCGCGATGCCGGCTTCGAACTCATGGCGGAAGTATTTGATTGCGCTGCCCAACGGCTCCACGGCGCCCGGTGCGTGAGCACAGAAGGTCTTGCCTGGGCCGAGGAAGCCGACCAGACCCAGCAGGGTCTCGATGTCGCCGGCTTGCCCTTCACCGTTCTCGATCGCACGCAGGAGCTTGACGCTCCACGGCAAACCGTCACGGCACGGGGTGCAGAAGCCGCAGGATTCGCGGGAGAAGAACTCTTCCATGTTGCGCAGCAGGGAAACCATATTGACGCTGTCGTCGACCGCCATGGCCAGGCCAGTACCCATACGGGTGCCCACCTTGGCGATGCCGCCGGCGTACATTTGTGCGTCCAGGTGTTCCGGCAACAGGAAACCGGTACCGGCGCCGCCTGGCTGCCAGGCCTTGAGCTTGTAACCGTCGCGCATGCCGCCAGCGTAGTCTTCGAACAACTCGCGACCGGTGACGCCGAACGGCAATTCCCACAGGCCCGGGTTCTTGACCTTGCCGGAGAAGCCCATGAGCTTGGTGCCCATGTCTTCACTGCCTTCGCGGGCCAACGATTTGTACCAGTCCACGCCGTCGGCGATGATCGCCGGGACGTTGCACAGGGTTTCCACGTTGTTCACGCAAGTCGGCTTGCCCCAAACGCCAACGGCGGCAGGGAAGGGCGGCTTGGAGCGCGGGTTGGCGCGGCGGCCTTCGAGGGAGTTGATCAGTGCGGTTTCTTCACCGCAGATGTAACGCCCGGCACCGGTGTGGACGAACAGCTCGAAATCGAAGCCGCTGCCCAGGATGTTTTTACCCAGCAGGCCAGCTGCCTTGGCTTCTTCCACGGCACGGTTCAGGTGCTTGGCGGCGGTGGTGTACTCGCCACGCAGGAAGATGTAGCCACGGTAGGTTTTCAGCGCGCGAGCACTGATCAGCATGCCTTCGATCAGCAGATGGGGCAGTTGCTCCATCAGCATGCGGTCTTTCCAGGTGTTCGGTTCCATTTCATCCGCGTTGCACAGCAGGTAACGGATGTTGATGGATTCGTCTTTGGGCATCAGGCCCCACTTAACGCCCGTGGGGAAGCCTGCACCGCCGCGACCTTTGAGGCCGGAGTCTTTCACGGTCTGGACGATGTCGTCCTGAGCCATGTCGGCGAAGGCCTTGCGCGCTGCGGCGTAACCGTTCTTGGCCTGGTACTCGTCGAGCCACACGGCTTCGCCGTCGTCACGCAGACGCCAGGTCAACGGGTGAGTCTCGGCCGAACGCTTGATGCGGTTGGCAGGACCGAAGGAAGTCAGGGTCATACGTAGCCCTCGAGCAATTTGGCAACGCCGGCTGGCTGCACATCACCGAAAGTGTCGTCGTCGATCATCAACGCCGGCGCCTTGTCGCAGTTGCCGAGGCAGCAGACCGGCAGCAGGGTGAAACGACCGTCGGCGGTGGTCTGACCCAGGCCGATGCCCAGCTTGCTCTGGATTTCGCTGACCACGGACTCGTGGCCGCCGATGTAGCAGACCATGCTGTCGCAGACGCGAATGATGTGACGGCCCACTGGCTGACGGAAGATCTGGCTATAGAACGTAGCCACGCCTTCAACGTCGCTGGCCGGAATGCCGAGGATCTCGCCGATGGCGTACAAGGCGCCGTCCGGCACCCAGCCACGTTCCTTCTGGACGATCTTCAGGGCTTCGATCGACGCCGCGCGCGGGTCTTCGTAGTGATGCAGCTCGTGCTCGATGGCCGAGCGCTCGGTTTCACTCAAGGTGAAACGGTCTGTCTGGATAAGCGTGCTATTCATGCTTAGCGGTCCACGTCGGCCATAACGAAATCGATACTACCCAGGTACGCAATCAAGTCCGCGACCATGCTGCCTTTGATCACCGAAGGGATCTGCTGCAGGTGCGGGAAGCTTGGGGTACGAATCCGGGTGCGGTAGCTCATGGTGCCGCCATCGCTCGTCAGGTAATAACTGTTGATGCCCTTGGTCGCTTCGATCATCTGGAAGGATTCGTTGGCCGGCATGACCGGGCCCCACGAAACTTGCAGGAAGTGCGTGATCAGGGTCTCGATGTGTTGCAGCGTGCGCTCTTTCGGCGGCGGCGTGGTCAGCGGGTGATCCGCCTTGTACGGGCCTTCCGGCATGTTGCGCATGCACTGCTCGATGATCTTGATGCTCTGGCGCATTTCTTCGACGCGCACAATGCAGCGGTCGTAGGCATCGCCGTTGGCCGCCAGCGGCACTTCGAATTCGAAGTTTTCGTAACCGGAGTATGGACGAGCTTTACGCAGGTCGAAGTCGCAACCGGTCGAACGCAGGCCGGCACCGGTGACGCCCCATTCCAGGGCTTCCTTGGTGTTGTAGGCGGCGACGCCGATGGTCCGGCCACGCAGGATGCTGTTGTCCAGGGCGGCTTTCTGGTATTCGTCCAGTCGCTTTGGCATCCACTCGACGAAGTCTTTCACCAGTTTTTCCCAGCCGCGCGGCAGGTCGTGAGCGACGCCACCAATGCGGTACCAGGCCGGGTGCAGACGGAAACCGGTAATGGCTTCGATCACCGTGTACGCCTTCTGACGGTCGGTGAACGTGAAGAACACCGGGGTCATGGCGCCGACGTCCTGGATGTAAGTCCCCAGGAACAGCAGGTGGCTGGTGATACGGAAGAACTCGGCCATCATGATGCGGATGACGTCGACCTTCTCGGGCACCTTGATACCGGCCAGCTTCTCGACCGAGAGCACGTACGGCAGGTTGTTCATCACACCGCCGAGGTAGTCGATACGGTCGGTGTACGGGATGAAACTGTGCCAGGACTGACGCTCGGCCATTTTTTCGGCACCACGGTGGTGGTAACCGACGTCCGGCACGCAGTCGACGATCTCTTCACCGTCCAGCTGCAGGATGATGCGGAACGCACCGTGCGCGGAAGGGTGGTTGGGACCGAGGTTGAGGAACATGTAGTCCTCGTTCGCACCGGAACGCTTCATGCCCCAGTCTTCAGGCTTGAAGCGCGCGGCTTCTTCCTCAAGCTGTTGCTTGGCCAGGTTCAGGGTGAACGGGTCGAACTCGGTGGCACGGGCCGGGAAGTCCTTGCGCAGCGGGTGACCTTCCCAGGTCGGCGGCATCATGATGCGGGTCAGGTGCGGGTGACCGGCAAAGTTGATGCCGTACATGTCCCACACTTCACGCTCGTACCAGTTGGCGTTCGGCCACAGACCGGTCACGGTCGGCACGTTGAGGTCGCCCTCGGACAAGGCGACCTTGATCATTACGTCACTATTACGTTCGATCGACATCAAGTGGTAGAACACAGTGAAGTCGGCGCCACTTGGCAGCCCTTGACGCTTGGTGCGCAGACGCTCGTCCACGCCGTGCAGGTCATAGAGCATGACGTACGGCTTGGGCAGGTTACGCAGGAATGTCAGGACTTCGACGAGTTTGGCACGCGCAACCCAAAGCACCGGCATGCCGGTGCGGGTAGGTTGGGCGGTGAACGCCTCCGGGCCAAAACGGTTGTTCAGTTCGACGACCACATCCTGGTCGTCTGCCTTGTAAGGCGGGATGTACAGAGCACTGCCTGTAGTCATGGTTATTTATCGCTTTCGGTCAACGTAAAGAATGAAGCCAGGTTCTCGTTCTATAGAAAGAAGCAGATCTGGATCAGACTTCGTCGGGGCTGCGCAGGTTGGTGACTGCGATTCGCTGTTCGCGGCGCTTTTCCTTTTCGGAAGGCATCTCGGCGCGATACACGCCTTGATCACCAACGACCCAGGAAAGCGGACGACGCTCCTGTCCAATCGACTCTTGCAAGAGCATCAAACCTTGCAGAAAAGCTTCAGGGCGGGGCGGGCAGCCAGGCACGTAGACGTCCACGGGCAGGAACTTGTCCACCCCTTGAACGACGGAGTAGATGTCGTACATGCCACCGGAGTTGGCGCACGAACCCATGGAGATAACCCATTTAGGTTCGAGCATTTGCTCGTAGAGACGCTGAATGATCGGCGCCATCTTGATGAAGCAGGTACCGGCGATAACCATGAAATCCGCCTGACGCGGCGATGCCCGGATAACCTCGGCGCCAAAGCGCGCGATGTCGTGGGGCGCCGTGAAGGCAGTGGTCATTTCCACGTAGCAGCACGAAAGACCGAAGTTATACGGCCACAGGGAGTTCTTGCGCCCCCAGTTGATCGTGCCGTTAAGCACGTCTTCGAGCTTGCCCATGAAAATGTTTTTGTGGACTTGATCTTCTAACGGATCGGAAACGGTTTCCCGTTCGCCAATCGGATACTGCTCGTTAGGAGCATCGGGGTCGATCCTGGTGAGATTGTATTGCATTGCCAAAGCCTCATTGTTTCAGCTTCGCTTGTCGCTTACGACGAGCTTCCGGAGCCCAGTCAAGGGCGCCCACTCGGAATAGGTAGACAAGGCCTGCCAACAGAATTGCTATGAAAACGAGAGCTTCGACGAATCCGGTCCAGCCGCTTTCGCGGACGGACACAGACCATGCAAAGAGAAAGAGGGCTTCGATATCGAAGATCACGAAGAGCATCGCGACCAGATAGAATTTGGCTGAGAGCCGCAGACGGGCGCCACCTGTAGGCAGCATGCCGGATTCGAACGGTTCGTTTTTGCTGCGGCCCCAGGCTTTTGACCCGAGGAGGCTGGAAACGCCGAGCATGAAGGCGCAAAGGCCGACGACGCCCAGAAGGAAAATGGCAAAGCCCCAGTTGTGGGCCATGAGTCCTGTCGCTTCGGGCATGCTGGTAATCCTTAACAGAGAGCAAAGGTCTCTGAGCTTAAAAAAGTAACAACGCAGTGACGATATGTCGCAGCAATCAATCCCGCTGATTTTATGGCTAAACACCCAGCAAGTAAAATTCCTATAGCGAAATTATTTATAGGAATAAGGACATAGCGCACCTCCAAAGCCCCGCAGCCCATGCGCTTCGGGCATTAGCCGGGATTTCATTAATTATGTTTTGCGCAGCGCGTAACGAACATGGTTGCGGCTAAATGATAATCAATATTGTTTGCAGTGATTTTTAAACAGTTTAGCGAGTAGGCGATCAGGAAGTTGCCTTATATGCGCGTTACTGCAAGTAGCGAGCGGGGTTGTTTTACCCTGTTTTCCTAATCGGGAAAATGCTCAGGATCAATGATTTTCCGCACAAAATCCGGCGTGCACGATCCCTGTAGCAGCTGCCGAAGGCTGCGTTCGGCTGCGCAGCCGTCGTAAAACCCGAGTGCACGGTGAAACAGGCACAACACGGTGGATGGTTTCGCGAGGACTTCGTCCTCGAACGCAGCCTTCGGCCGCTGCTACAGGGTTGTGATGGCCTACAAATCGTAGGCAAAAAAACGCCCCGAACCAGTCGGGGCGTCAGATGTGCAGCGTTGCGGTTAGCTTTTTACTCGGTCCGCAGCGGCCACTTGTTCAGGTGAAGCAGATCAGTGGAACTGTTCTTCTTCAGTCGAACCGGTCAGTGCGGTTACCGAAGACGAGCCGCCCTGAATCACGGTGGTCATGTCGTCGAAGTAGCCGGTGCCCACTTCCTGCTGGTGAGCCACGAAGGTGTAACCCTTGGCAGCGTCAGCGAACTCTTGCTCTTGCAGCTTCACGTAGGCAGTCATGTCGTTGCGGGCGTAGTCGTGCGCCAGGTTGAACATGCTGTGCCACATGTTGTGAATGCCGGCCAGGGTGATGAACTGGTGCTTGTAACCCATGGCGGACAGTTCGCGCTGGAACTTGGCGATGGTCGCGTCGTCCAGGTTTTTCTTCCAGTTGAAGGAAGGCGAGCAGTTGTACGACAGCAGTTGGTCCGGGTATTCCTTTTTGATCGCTTCAGCGAAGCGGCGAGCCTCGTCCAGGTCTGGCTTGGCGGTTTCGCACCAGATCAGGTCGGCGTACGGAGCGTAAGCCAGGCCGCGAGCGATGGCCTGGTCCAGACCGGCGCGCACTTTGTAGAAGCCTTCCTGGGTACGTTCGCCAGTGACGAACGGCTGGTCGTACGGGTCGCAATCGGAAGTCAGCAGGTCAGCTGCGTTAGCGTCGGTACGGGCCAGGATGATGGTCGGAGTACCGGCAACGTCAGCGGCCAGGCGAGCAGCGGTCAGCTTCTGTACGGCTTCCTGGGTAGGAACCAGTACCTTGCCGCCCATGTGGCCGCATTTTTTCACCGAAGCCAGTTGGTCTTCGAAGTGAACGCCGGCGGCGCCTGCTTCGATCATGCTCTTCATCAGCTCGTAAGCGTTCAGTACGCCGCCGAAACCGGCTTCGGCGTCAGCTACGATCGGAGCGAAGTAGTCGATGTAGCCTTCGTCGCCCGGGCCTTTGCCGGCTTTCCACTGGATCTGGTCAGCACGACGGAACGAGTTGTTGATGCGCTTGACCACGGTTGGAACCGAATCCACCGGGTACAGCGACTGATCCGGGTACATCGATTCAGCGGAGTTGTTGTCCGCCGCAACCTGCCAGCCCGACAGGTAGATCGCCTGGATACCGGCTTTAACTTGTTGTACAGCCTGGCCGCCGGTCAGGGCGCCCATGCAGTTAACGAAATCTTTCTCAGGGCGGAAGGACGGCTTGGCACCCTGGGTAACCAGGTTCCAGAGCTTCTCGGCGCCCAGTTTTGCAAAGGTGTGCTCAGGTTGAACCGAGCCACGCAGGCGGACGACGTCAGCAGCGGAGTAAGCGCGTGTCACGCCTTTCCAGCGTGGGTTTTCAGCCCAGTCTTTTTCGAGGGCTGCAATTTGCTGTTCGCGTGTCAGTGCCATGGAGATAAACCTCGTCGCGTCTTTACGGAAAGTTGTGCTGCTGTGGAAAATTCATGCTGCGCGCTGACCAGAAGCTTTGGCGGTCAAGTCGGATTTGGCGGGGGTGGCGACGGGATGAACGATGGGCTCGAGGGGAAGTGAGCAGGTAAGGGCGAGCTGGCGAGCGCATTCGGGCATCGTGGGCCTTGGTGCGAACTACAGTGAGTAGCCGGGTTACCTAATTACGCTTCCGTCCCTCGGGACAACTTCGTTCCAGTCGGCAACCTCGTCAAACACACCTTGTGGGCGGTACAGACACGAAGCGGCTCGCGGGGTAGGTGCGAGCATCGCCTCGAAGGCCCTTGCCAGGGCCTCTGATTAGCGGGAGCGAGGCCATCATGCCTTTGCTTTTTTCGATCGTCAAACGTTTTGTAGTGCTTTTTTTCAAGCACTACATCTTTGGTCTAATAAGACTAATCAGTCAGTTATTGGTGCTTTAGTCCAAGGTGTCGACTTTCACCCGCAAAGTCATGTCGTTGCGACTCTGGGTTGAGTAGCTGCGGGTCATGGCCTGTTTGTCGGCCTGGGTCTGGCCGTTCATCCCGGCCAGCAGGATCCACTCACCGAGGCGTCCGGTGACAGTTGTGTCGGTACTTTGCACGTTCACTACATCGGGCCGTTCCTGGCTCATGCGGTCACGGTTTGTGCTGATTGCCAGGTGAACGATGTCGCCGGTGACGCTGGCGGTGACGTAGAAGCCTTGAGTGACGTTGCGGTATTCGGTCTGGCTGCGCAAATCACCGTAGGAGTCGGTTTGCGAGCTGATGAGTGGAACGCTCTGGCCCACCTGAATCAGTGCGGGGGTGCCTTCGTTGGCCTGGACCTGTTGGATGCCGCCGTCACGGCTGTCAGTGCTGTGATTGATGATTCGGGTCTGGCTCGGCTTGGCGCTGTTTACCGAGTAGCCCTGATCGCCCTGGAAGTTGTTTTCATTGGTGTCGACGGTGATCAGCAGGCGTTTGGGTTGGGTATCAAGTTGTGCGATCAGCGCTTTAAGTTCGTCGATTTTGCGTTGATCGGCATTGATGATCAGTTGATTGCCGTAGGCGCTGACCTGTCCTTCCTTGCCAATGAAATCCTGCGCCATGGGCAGCATGTCAGCACTGGTACGGAAGCTCAGCGGCACGATCTCGGTGGCCGCCATGGCCGAAAAACTGCAAGCCAACAGCAAGGTGGTGAGCAGGGTGCGTAGGGACATATCCGTTATCTCCGACATCTTGAAGTGTTGATAGTGCCAGTTTGTCGGCCCGGCGTGGGGCAAGTTGAATCTTAGACAGCAAAACGCCCCGGCATCCGAAGATGGCGGGGCGTTTTGTGTGTTCTTGCGGGCCTCATCGCGAGCAAGCTCGGCTCCTACAGGTATCGCGCTGAATCTGTAGGAGCCGGGCTTGCCTGCGATGGCAGCGCTTCGGTCTCACGCGGAGTGCCGCACCATGTCCACATGCGGAATCCCGGCTTCCAGGAACTCCTCGCTGACCATGCTGAAACCCAGGCGCTCATAGAACGCCGTGGCTTGCACTTGTGCGCTGAGCATTTGCTGCTTCAGCCCACGTTTTTCGGCTTCGCCGATCACCGCTTGCATCAGTGCATCGCCGACCTTCAAGCCGCGCCAGTCCTTGAGTACCGAGACCCGGCCAATGTGCCCATCGGGCAGCAGGCGGGCGGTGCCTATCGGAAAGTCGCCTTCGAAGGCCAGGAAATGCACCGCGGTTGCGTCATCAGCATCCCATTCCAGCTCAGGTGGAACGGATTGCTCGGCGATGAACACCGTCTCACGAATGCGCCGGATCTCGGCGATATCCTTCTGCCAGTCTGCGACACGTACGTGAATTTTATTCATCAGCAAACCCCAGGCTGCCTTGCTTGATCAGTTCGCACAGCAGGCCACGACCGTCTTCATCGGTCAGCCACGCGCCGAGGTTGTCGATGTGCAGTGCGTCGGCAGCGCAAATCAACTTCAGCAGTTCGCGCAGCTTGCCTGGCAGGTAACGGCTTTGGCCGCTGGCAAACAGCAGCAGGTCGTCATCGACTTCGGACCAGGCCAGGCGCGCACTTGGGTTGCGGATCAGTACGGCACCTTGCTCCAGGCTGGCGAGCAGGTCGTCTTCTTCGATCTCTTCCGGGCCGACCACCAGTTCTGGATAGCGCGGCTCGGTCATGTACTGGCCAAACCAGGTCAGCAGCAGACGCTCGTCGCTCATGTGCTCGGCCAGAAGGCTTTTGAGGCGATCAAGGGCGTCATGCTGGATCTGGTGAGGATCAACCGCTGGCAGGGCGTCGGCGTCGGTGTAACGCTCTTCGTCTGTCAGGAACTGGCTGAGGAAGTCGGTGAAGTGGGTCAACACTTCAGCGGCGCTCGGCGCACGGAAACCCACGGAATACGTCATGCAATCATCGACGGCCACGCCGCAGTGGGCCAGGCGTGGCGGCAGATACAGCATGTCGCCCGGTTCCAGGACCCATTCAGCGGTCTCTTCGAATTCCGCCAGGATGCGCAGGTCGGCGTGTTGCAGCAGCGGGCTCTCGGAATCGCACATCTGGCCGATTTTCCAGTTGCGCTTGCCATGGCCTTGCAGCAGGAATACGTCGTAGTTGTCGAAGTGTGGACCGACGCTGCCACCTGGGGCTGCGAAACTGATCATCACGTCGTCAACGCGCCAGCTCGGCAGAAAGCGGAAGTGTTCCAGCAGCTCGCTCACTTCAGGCACAAACTGATCCACCGCTTGAACCAGCAGGGTCCACTCGCGTTCCGGCAGTTTGCTGAACTCGTCTTCGGCAAACGGGCCGCGACGCAATTCCCAAGGGTGCTCGCCGTGCTCGATCACCAGGCGCGATTCGACTTCTTCTTCCAGCGCCAGACCGGCCAGTTCGTCGGCGTCGATCGGGCTTTCGAAATCAGGAATCGCCTGGCGGATCAGCAGCGGTTTTTTCTGCCAGTAGTCGCGCAGGAACTCGCGTGCCGTGATACCGCCCAGAAGTTGAAGAGGAATGTCAGGATTCATGTGTAACCTATTGAAAAAAAGCACTTTTGAGACAGGAATAAAAACGCCCGGCGCTGCCGGGCGTCTCAAGCGGGGCAAGCGGTCAATCAGATGCGTTTGGCTTGCTCTACAGCGTTACCGATGTAGTTCGCCGGGGTGAGCAATTTCAGCTCGGCCTTGGCGGCGGCTGGCATGTCCAGGCCGTCGATGAAAGTCTGCAACGCTTCAGGGCTGATGCCCTTGCCGCGGGTCAGTTCTTTCAGTTTTTCGTACGGGTTTTCGATGTTGTAGCGGCGCATTACGGTCTGGATCGGCTCGGCCAATACTTCCCAGCAAGCGTCCAGGTCGGCAGCGATCTTCTGGGCATTGAGCTCCAGCTTGCTGATGCCTTTGAGGCTGGCTTCGTACGCGATCACGCTGTGGGCGAAGCCGACACCGAGGTTGCGCAGCACGGTGGAGTCGGTCAGGTCGCGCTGCCAGCGGGAGATTGGCAGCTTGCTCGCCAGGTGCTGGAACAGTGCGTTGGCGATGCCCAGGTTGCCTTCGGAGTTTTCGAAGTCGATCGGGTTGACCTTGTGCGGCATGGTCGACGAACCGATTTCGCCAGCGATGGTGCGCTGTTTGAAATAACCCAGGGAGATGTAGCCCCAGATGTCGCGGTCGAAGTCGATCAGGATGGTGTTGAAGCGCGCGATGGCGTCAAACAGCTCGGCAATGTAGTCGTGCGGTTCGATCTGCGTGGTGTACGGGTTGAAACCCAGGCCCAGTTCGTCTTCGATGAAAGCGCGGGCGTTTTCTTCCCAGTTGATCTCAGGGTAGGCCGACAGGTGAGCGTTGTAGTTGCCGACAGCGCCGTTGATCTTGCCCAGCAGCGGAACGGCAGCGACCTGAGCAATTTGACGCTCCAGGCGGTACACCACGTTCGCCATTTCTTTGCCCAGGGTGGTCGGCGAAGCCGGTTGGCCGTGGGTGCGCGACAACATTGGCACGTCGGCAAAACGGATGGCCAGTTCGCGGATGGCTTCGGCGGTCTGGCGCATCAGCGGCAGCATCACGTCATCACGGCCTTCGCGCAGCATCAGGGCGTGGGACAGGTTGTTGATGTCCTCGCTGGTGCAGGCAAAGTGGATGAATTCGCTGACGGCAGCCAGTTCTGGCAGCTTGGCCGCTTGCTCTTTGAGCAGGTATTCGATGGCTTTAACGTCATGGTTGGTGGTGCGCTCGATCTCTTTGACACGCTCGGCGTGCTCCAGAGAAAAGTTTTCCGCCAGGGTGTTCAGTACAGCGTTGGCTTCGGCGGAGAACGCCGGTACTTCGCTGATGGCAGGATGAGCGGCCAGGCGCTGGAGCCAGCGCACTTCAACCAGAACGCGAGCACGGATCAGGCCGTATTCGCTGAAAATTGGGCGCAGGGCCTGGGTTTTGCCGGCGTAGCGGCCGTCAACAGGGGAAACCGCAGTGAGCGAAGAAAGCTGCATGGGGTGTTCTCGGACAGTCGGGCAACGAAATGGGGCGCGTATCATACATGAAAAAATCCGCCGGTCCGTCGCCAACTGACCGGCGTATTACGCGTAACTCGGTGTAAAGGTCTGCCGATGCGAGTTATTCGTTACGCATCAACGGGTAAAGCTCTTTGAGCAATTTGCGGCGGCTGATCACCAGCTGCCAGCGGTGACCGCCCAACTGTCGCCACAAGCGCGCCGAACGAATACCGGCCAGCAACAGGGCGCGGATCTTCGAGGCGTTGCTCGGTTGCTGCAGGTTGCGCATGTCGCCATGGACCTGGATGCGTTGGCGCAGTGTGCTCAACGTGTCCTGATACAACGCGCCGCACGCGGCGATCACGTTTTCATGAGCGGGGCCGAAGTGTTCGACCTGGGATTGAATCTGCGGCAAGCGCTTGCCGATCGCGTCCAGCATGTCGCCACGTTTGGCCAGCTGGCGCTCCAGCCCCAGCATCGCCAGCGCGTAACGCAACGGTTCGCGTTGCAGGGCGCTCGGGTCGCGCTCCAGGGCGCCGATCAGTGCGCGATAACCTTCGCGCAGATTGAGGTCGTCGCCGCCGTAGACTTCCAGCGTGTCCTTGGGGTCGCGAATCAGCAGGCTGCCGAGCATGCAGGTCAGGCCGGCTTCAGAGGTCTGGCCGCTCTTGGCAATCTTGTCGACGAGGACGGCGGCGAGAAACACGCCGCCCAGTGCCGTCAGTTGCTCCTGGGTCGGGCTCATTGAGGCTGGCCTTTGCTGGTCCACGGCTCTGCAATTTCGATCACGCCACCGCCGAGGCAGATTTCACCGTCATAGAACACCACGGACTGGCCTGGAGTGACCGCACGCTGCGGGTCATCGAAGGTCGCGCGGTAGCCGGTGGCGGTTTTCTCCAGCGTGCAAGGCTGATCGCTTTGGCGGTAGCGGACCTTGGCGGTCAACTTGCGCGGTTCGGTCAAATCAATCGGGTTGACCCAATAGATGTCCGAAGCGAGCAGGGCGCGGGAAAACAGGTAAGGGTGGTCATTGCCCTGGCCAACAATAAGCTCGTTGTGTTCCAGGTCTTTGATCAGCACGTACCATGGCTCGTCACTGGCGTCTTTCAAGCCGCCGATGCCCAGGCCCTGGCGCTGACCGATGGTGTGGTACATCAAGCCGTGGTGGCGGCCGATGACTTCGCCTTCGGTGGTCTTGATCTCGCCAGGCTGCGCGGGCAGGTACTGCTTGAGGAAGTCGCTGAAGCGGCGTTCGCCGATAAAGCAGATGCCGGTGGAGTCCTTTTTCTTCGCGGTCGCCAGCTCGTATTTCTCGGCAATTGCGCGTACTTCGGGTTTTTCCAGTTCGCCGACCGGGAACAGGGTCTTGGCAATCTGTTCACCGCCCACGGCGTGCAGGAAGTAGCTCTGGTCCTTGTTCGCGTCCAGGCCCTTGAGCAGTTCGGTGCGGCCGTCGATATCGCGGCGGCGCACGTAGTGGCCGGTAGCAATCAGGTCGGCACCGAGCATCATGGCGTAGTCGAGGAACGCCTTGAACTTGATCTCACGGTTGCACAGGATGTCCGGGTTTGGCGTGCGGCCGGCCTTGTATTCGGCCAGAAAGTGCTCAAACACGTTGTCCCAGTACTCGGCGGCGAAGTTGGCGGTGTGCAGCTTGATACCAATTTTGTCGCACACGGCCTGGGCATCCGCCAGGTCGTCCATGGCGGTGCAGTATTCCGTTCCATCGTCTTCTTCCCAGTTCTTCATGAACAGGCCTTCCACCTCGTAGCCCTGCTCGATCAGCAGGAGGGCGGAAACGGAAGAGTCCACGCCGCCGGACATACCGACAATGACGCGCTTCTTTTGTGTGTCAGAAGGGGCTGGATCACGCATAGGGATTCAATGAGTGTCTTGAAAAAGGACGCGATTCTAACAGGCCGGAGCCCGCAAGGCTAAAGAGAAGGGCGGATCAGTTCGAGACTGAAGTGATTGCCGTCCAGATAATCATCGATACAGCGGATGATCAGCTCACTGCGCCAGTTTGCGCGCTGTTCCAGCAATTCGTCACGCGTCAGCCACTTGGCGCCGACGATGCCGTCGTCCAATTGATAGTCCGGGTGGTGCTTGAGCGGTTTTGCAATGAAGCAGACTCGCTGGTAAGTCACGCCATTGCTGGGGGCGGTATAGAGATAAATGCCGACGACGCCGGTCGGCTCGACGTCCCAGCCGGTTTCTTCGAGGGTTTCGCGGATGGCGGCTTCTGTCAGGGTTTCGTCCGGGTCGAGGTGGCCAGCGGGCTGGTTCAGTACCGCTCGTCCGTGTTTGAGTTCTTCGACCATCAGAAAGCGGCCGTTGTCTTCGACGATGGTGGCGACGGTGATGTGGGGTAGCCAATCCATGAGATGCCCTCAATTTGAATGTTGAAATACGGTCCTTGTGGGAGCTGGCTTGCCTGCGATGGCATCACCGCGGTGTGTCAGGCATACCGCAGTGATGCCATCGCAGGCAAGCCAGCTCCCACAGTTGATCTGTGTTTGTGCTGGAATTGAGGCCAGAAACAGAAACCCCGGCACTGGGCCGGGGCTTCTTTGCTTCCTTACAACCTTAAACCAGCGCAGCAACCGCCGCGTTGAAGGTTGCGCTCGGGCGCATGGCCTTGCTGATCAGCTCGGCGTCGGCGTGGTAGTAACCGCCGATGTCCACAGGCTTGCCCTGAACGGCGTTGAGTTCGGCAACGATGGTTGCTTCGTTCTCGGTCAGGGTTTTGGCCAGGGTCGCGAACTGCGATTGCAGTGCAGCGTCTTCAGTCTGGGCGGTCAGGGCTTGAGCCCAGTACAGCGCCAGGTAGAAGTGGCTGCCGCGGTTGTCGATGTTGCCGACTTTGCGCGATGGCGACTTGTTGTTGTCCAGGAACTGGCCGGTGGCCTGGTCCAGGGTCTTGGCCAGAACCAGCGCCTTAGGGTTGTTGTAGGTCACACCCAGGTGCTCAAGGGATGCGGCCAGGGCCAAGAACTCGCCCAAGGAATCCCAGCGCAGGAAGTTTTCTTCCAGCAACTGCTGAACGTGCTTCGGAGCCGAACCACCGGCGCCGGTTTCGAACAGACCGCCACCGTTCATCAGTGGAACGATCGACAGCATCTTGGCGCTGGTGCCCAGTTCCATGATCGGGAACAGGTCAGTCAGGTAGTCGCGCAATACGTTGCCGGTCACCGAGATGGTGTCCTTGCCTTCGCGGGTGCGCTGCAGGGTGAACTTCATTGCGTCGACCGGCGACATGATCTGGATGTCCAGACCGGCAGTGTCGTGATCCTTCAGGTAGGCCTGAACTTTCTCGATCATCACGCCGTCGTGGGCGCGCATTGGGTCCAGCCAGAAGATCGCTGGCGTGCTGCTTGCGCGAGCGCGGTTGACGGCCAGTTTGACCCAGTCCTGGATCGGCGCGTCTTTGGTCTGGCACATGCGGAAGATGTCGCCGGCTTCAACCGATTGCTCCAGCAGCAGGGCGCCTTTGCCGTCGGTGACGCGGACAACGCCGTTGGCCTTGATCTGGAAGGTCTTGTCGTGCGAGCCGTACTCTTCGGCTTTCTTCGCCATCAGGCCAACGTTTGGCACGCTGCCCATGGTGGTTGGGTCGAAAGCGCCGTTTACCTTGCAGTCTTCGATGACGGCCTGGTAGATGGTCGCGTAGCAGCGATCCGGGATCACAGCCTTGGTGTCGTGCAGCTGGCCGTCAGTGCCCCACATTTTGCCGGAGTCACGGATCATCGCCGGCATCGAGGCGTCGACGATCACGTCGCTCGGCACGTGCAGGTTGGTGATGCCTTTGTCGGAGTTGACCATGGCCAACGATGGGCGAACGGCATAGACCGCTTGAATGTCAGCTTC
Source organism: Pseudomonas sp. C9 (assembly GCF_002000165.1). Classification (NCBI taxonomy): domain Bacteria; kingdom Pseudomonadati; phylum Pseudomonadota; class Gammaproteobacteria; order Pseudomonadales; family Pseudomonadaceae; genus Pseudomonas; species Pseudomonas sp. C9. The sequence goes on from NZ_MPAK01000001.1 coordinate 4,974,838, forward strand.
GATCTGAGCTTGCTGCTCGGCCGGCAGGGCCTTGATGCGAGCGTACAGGTCGCCAATGCCGTTGTTCAGGTTGAAGCCGATCTGTGCCAGCACGTCAGCGTGCTTGGCCAGTGCGTCTTTATAGAACTCGGCAACGATCTGGCCGAACATGATCGGGTCGGAGACCTTCATCATGGTGGCTTTGAGGTGAACCGACAGCAGCACGCCTTGTTGCTTGGCGCTTTCGATCTCGGCGGCAATGAAGCTGCGCAGAGCGTTTTTGCTCATGACTGCGCAATCGAGGATCTCACCGGCTTGTACGGTGGTTTTTTCTTTCAGGACGGTGGTGGTGCCGTCTTGAGCGATCAGCTCGATTTTTACAGTGTCAGCGGCATCGATCAGGGCGGCTTTTTCGCTGCCGTAGAAATCGCCGGTGCTCATGTGCGCGACGTGAGACTTGGAGTCTTTAGCCCAGGCACCCATTTTGTGCGGGTGCTTGCGAGCGTAGTTCTTGACCGACAGTGGTGCGCGGCGATCCGAGTTGCCTTCGCGCAGAACCGGGTTCACGGCGCTGCCCTTGATCTTGTCGTAGCGCGACTTGGCGAGCTTGTCGGCGTCGCTGGTCACGGTTTCCGGGTAGTCAGGAAGCGCGAAGCCCTGGGCTTGCAGTTCCTTGATCGCTGCTTGCAGCTGAGGAACGGAAGCACTGATGTTCGGCAGCTTGATGATGTTGGCTTCAGGCGTAACGGCCAGGTCGCCCAGTTCGGCGAGGTGGTCGGCTACGGCTTTGTCACCCAGTTGCTCGGGGAAGCTGGCCAGAATGCGTCCTGCAAGAGAGATATCGCGGGTTTCAACGGCGATATCAGCCGAGGCGGTGAAGGCCTCTACGATAGGCAACAGTGAATAGGTGGCGAGGGCTGGGGCTTCGTCGGTGAAGGTATAGATGATCTTCGAGCGGGTGGGCATATTCGGATTAACTCTCTCTTCTTTGCTAAAGCGTGCGCAGAAACTCGAGGTGCGCCGGGTAAGCGCGTTCGTTCAAAGTCATCCATGAGCCGAATATCGAGGTTTCGTTGCTGTGATGTTGGGTGCATCAGTAGGGCGTCAAGCGTTCGGGCTGCGGTAACAGACCGGCTTATCGGGCTGAAAGTCTCGTCATAGAGCCCCTCAGTCGTCGTGACCCTTTGGTCAGCGGCGGCATTATACATAGGTAGCTGGCAATCTGCCGATGGTTCATGAGTAACGATTCTCGTCCATTGGTCTAAAGGTCGCAGGGGCGAGTGCGGCGTAGAGTCGTTCGGCGTGCTTGAGTTTGGCGCTTTTCCCTTTGTTTTCAGGCTTGTAGCTCGCAAGTAATGCAGCTTTGCGGCAGATGGATGGAACATAGGGTTTGCGCGCCGATTTAACTGGGTTACGCTCGAACGAAGCCAGATGTTCAATCCAAACAATGGAGTTCAGCATGGGATACAAGAAGATTCAGGTTCCAGCAGTCGGCGACAAAATCACCGTCAACGCGGACCATTCTCTCAATGTTCCTAACAACCCGATCATCCCCTTCATCGAAGGCGATGGTATTGGCGTTGATATCAGCCCGGTCATGATCAAGGTTGTCGATGCTGCTGTTAAGAAGGCTTACGGCGGCGAGCGCAAAATTTCCTGGATGGAAGTCTACGCCGGGGAGAAAGCGACTCAGGTTTACGATCAGGACACCTGGCTGCCCCAGGAAACCCTGGACGCGGTCAAGGATTATGTAGTTTCCATCAAAGGTCCCCTGACCACTCCGGTCGGCGGCGGCATCCGCTCGCTGAACGTGGCGCTGCGCCAACAACTCGACCTGTATGTCTGCCTGCGCCCGGTGCGCTGGTTCGAAGGCGTGCCAAGCCCGGTCAAGAAGCCAGGCGACGTCGACATGACGATCTTCCGTGAGAACTCGGAAGACATCTACGCCGGTATCGAGTGGAAAGCCGGTTCGCCGGAAGCGACCAAAGTCATCAAGTTCCTTAAAGATGAAATGGGCGTCACCAAGATCCGCTTCGACGAAAACTGCGGTATCGGCATCAAGCCGGTTTCGCTGCAAGGCACCAAGCGTCTGGCACGCAAGGCTCTGCAGTATGTGGTCGACAACGACCGTGATTCGCTGACCATCGTGCACAAAGGCAACATCATGAAGTTCACCGAGGGTGCCTTCAAGGAATGGGCCTACGAAGTGGCGGCGGAAGAGTTCGGCGCGACCCTGCTCGATGGCGGTCCGTGGATGCAGTTCAAGAACCCGAAAACCGGCAAGAACGTCATCGTCAAGGACGCCATCGCTGACGCCATGCTGCAGCAGATCCTGCTGCGCCCTGCCGAATACGATGTGATCGCGACCCTGAACCTGAACGGCGACTACCTCTCCGACGCCCTGGCGGCGGAAGTGGGCGGCATCGGTATCGCACCGGGTGCCAACCTGTCCGACACCATTGCCATGTTCGAAGCGACCCACGGTACTGCGCCGAAGTACGCTGGCAAGGACCAGGTCAACCCGGGCTCGCTGATCCTGTCGGCTGAAATGATGCTGCGTCACATGGGCTGGACCGAAGCGGCTGATCTGATCATCAAGGGCACCAACGGCGCGATTTCCGCCAAGACCGTGACCTATGACTTCGAACGTCTGATGGAAGGCGCGAAGCTGGTTTCGTCTTCCGGGTTTGGCGATGCGCTGATCTCGCATATGTAAGAAAACGCAGGCACACAAAAACCGCCTGATTCAAGTGATTGAGTCGGGCGGTTTTTTTATGACTGGATGACGCTGCGGTCTTAGGCTGTCACGGTCTGTTGCACTGCAGGCGCGTCGGTATTCAAGACATCCACGGGGTTGCCGATGTTGATCGCGTGCAGGCCTTTGGGGCCCTGGATGATATCGAATACGACAGCTTGCCCGGCTTTCAGGGTTTTATATCCGTCCATCTTGATGGCTGAATAATGGGCGAAGAGGTCTTCGCTATCACCATCCTTATTGATGAAGCCATAACCCTTGGCATTGTTGAACCATTTGACCTTGCCTTTTACAGTGCCTTTGGCTGCTGGCTTGTCACCCTTGTTTTCTATAGTGCCTTTAGCAACCGGCTCATGACCCTTGACACCTGACATACCCAACTCCCTCTGCAACAGACTCCATCACTGGAGTATCATCCAGTACATCCGCAGTCTAATCTTGGAATTAAGATTGACTCCGCGGACCTTTTTTACCCACTGTGGGCTCTATTGGTTGTAACACCGTTTTCCCGATAGTCAAGGTGACCGGGCGGTCGGTGTTGAAATCGTCCATAGCCGCCCCCACCACTGTATTCGCACAACTGACGAACCTTTCTTTCCATGCATGCAATCAGCCAGATTCGACTAACATTCAATCAGGATCGCCCTGATTCACACGACGACGATTCAGCGGGTATTGCTGTTCAGGAGGCAAAGCCTGCGTTACAGGCGCCGCCGATGTACAAGGTGGTTTTGTTCAACGATGACTACACGCCGATGGATTTCGTCGTCGAAGTGCTCGAGGTGTTTTTTAACCTGAATCGCGAGCTGGCGACCAAGGTCATGCTGGCCGTCCATACAGAAGGACGGGCAGTATGTGGAGTGTTTACCCGCGACATCGCCGAGACAAAGGCCATGCAGGTCAACCAGTACGCCAGGGAAAGCCAGCATCCGCTACTCTGTGAAATCGAGAAGGACGGTTAATCGCCGACCACTTGGGTATGAGGTGAAGCTATGTTAAACCGCGAGCTCGAAGTCACCCTCAATCTTGCCTTCAAGGAGGCTCGTTCGAAGCGTCATGAGTTCATGACCGTCGAACATCTCCTGCTGGCCCTATTGGACAATGAGGCTGCCGCCACCGTTTTGCGTGCCTGCGGCGCAAACCTCGACAAACTCAAGCATGACCTGCAGGAGTTCATTGACTCCACCACGCCTTTGATCCCCGTGCATGACGAGGATCGTGAAACCCAGCCAACCCTGGGCTTCCAGCGTGTACTGCAGCGTGCTGTGTTCCACGTACAGAGCTCGGGCAAGCGTGAAGTGACTGGCGCCAACGTGCTGGTCGCGATCTTCAGTGAGCAAGAGAGTCAGGCGGTGTTTCTGCTGAAACAGCAGAGCGTAGCGCGCATTGATGTCGTCAACTACATCGCTCATGGCATTTCCAAAGTGCCGGGGCATGGCGATCACTCTGAAGGTGAGCAAGATATGCAGGACGACGAGGGCGGTGAGTCTTCTTCTTCAGGCAATCCGCTGGATGCTTATGCCAGCAATCTCAATGAACTTGCGCGCCAGGGTCGAATTGATCCATTGGTAGGTCGTGAGCTGGAAGTCGAGCGCGTTGCTCAGATTCTGGCGCGTCGTCGCAAAAACAATCCGCTGTTGGTGGGCGAGGCGGGCGTGGGTAAAACCGCGATTGCCGAAGGCCTGGCCAAGCGCATTGTCGACAACCAGGTGCCGGACCTTCTGGCCAACAGCGTGGTGTATTCCCTCGACTTGGGCGCCTTGCTGGCCGGGACTAAATACCGTGGCGATTTCGAGAAGCGCTTCAAGGCGCTGCTCAATGAACTGAAAAAACGTCCGCAGGCGATCCTGTTCATCGACGAAATCCACACCATCATCGGTGCAGGTGCCGCGTCCGGTGGCGTCATGGATGCCTCGAACCTGCTCAAGCCGCTGCTGTCCTCGGGTGATATCCGTTGCATCGGTTCGACTACGTTCCAGGAATTTCGCGGGATTTTCGAGAAGGACCGTGCCTTGGCCCGGCGCTTCCAGAAAGTCGATGTGTCGGAGCCTTCGGTGGAAGACACCATTGGCATCCTGCGCGGCCTGAAAGGCCGTTTCGAGGCGCACCACAACATCGAATACAGTGATGAAGCGCTGCGTGCGGCGGCTGAACTGGCTTCGCGCTATATCAATGACCGTCACATGCCGGACAAGGCCATTGACGTGATCGACGAGGCGGGCGCCTATCAGCGTCTGCAACCGATCGAGAAACGTGTGAAGCGCATTGAGGTGCCTCAGGTCGAGGACATCGTTGCGAAAATCGCGCGGATTCCGCCTAAGCACGTCACCAGCTCCGACAAAGAGCTGCTGCGTAACCTTGAGCGTGACCTGAAGCTGACCGTATTTGGCCAGGATGCCGCCATCGATTCGTTGTCGACGGCGATCAAACTGTCCCGTGCCGGCCTCAAGTCGCCTGACAAGCCTGTCGGTTCGTTCCTGTTCGCAGGGCCGACCGGTGTCGGTAAAACCGAAGCGGCGCGTCAGTTGGCCAAGGCGTTGGGCATCGAGCTGGTTCGTTTCGACATGTCCGAGTACATGGAGCGCCACACCGTATCGCGTCTGATCGGTGCACCTCCGGGTTATGTCGGGTTCGATCAGGGCGGCCTGCTGACCGAAGCCATCACCAAGCAGCCTCACTGCGTGCTGTTGCTCGATGAAATCGAGAAGGCGCACCCGGAAGTCTTCAACCTGCTGCTGCAGGTCATGGACCACGGTACGCTGACCGATAACAACGGGCGCAAGGCGGATTTCCGTAACGTGATCGTCATCATGACGACCAACGCCGGTGCCGAAACAGCTGCGCGTGCTTCGATCGGTTTCACGCACCAGGACCACTCGTCCGACGCGATGGAAGTGATCAAGAAAAGCTTCACGCCGGAGTTCCGCAACCGTCTGGACACCATTATCCAGTTTGGTCGCCTCAGTCACGAGGTCATCAAGAGCGTGGTGGACAAGTTCCTTACCGAGCTTCAGGCGCAGCTGGAAGACAAGCGCGTGCAGCTGGAAGTAACGGACGCCGCGCGCAGCTGGCTGGCAGCAGGTGGTTACGACACGGCAATGGGCGCTCGACCAATGGCGCGTTTGATCCAGGACAAGATCAAGCGTCCGCTGGCCGAAGAGATCCTCTTTGGCGAACTGGCCGACCATGGTGGCGTGGTGCACATCGATCTGAAGGACGGCGAGCTGACCTTCGAGTTCGAGACCACGGCTGAAATGGCCTGACGGCTGTAAAGCGAAAAGGCGCCTTCGGGCGCCTTTTTGTTGTCTATTAGATTTGGTGTATATCCGTTGCTGCGGTAACGGCTGCTTAGGGTTTCGCCCTTACGGCGACTCACTTTTTTTACAAGCGCCTAAAAAAAGTAAGCAAAAAAACGCTCGCCCCGAGCGTCCGGCCCCTCGCTTGGGCTCGGCGTTCCTTCGCTCCGGTATCCATCTTGGGGCATTGCCCTCCGGTCTGCTTCGCTACGACCTACATGCAATGTGTTCGACTGCGTCGAACGGCGCTGCGCGCCAATCCCCAGATGAACACCTCCACTCAGCCTCCCGAAGGGGCGGGCAGATCAAAAGCTGCAGGCGAGCTAACGCTCGGCCTGTTGACTGGTGAGGAACCATGGGTGTACACAGATTCAATGTGGGAGCGGGCTTGCTCGCGAAGGCGGCCTGACAGCCAACCAATCCCCATCAGATGTATCCAATCCAATTGTAGGAGTGAGCCTGCTCGCGAAGCTTTTCGCTTTGGCTTTGGCTTTGGCTTTGGCTTTGGCTTTGGCTTTGGCTTTGGCTTTGGCTTTGGCTTTGGCTTTGGCTTTGGCTTTTGACGTTGATCTTGATTTTGATTTTGATCTTTTGCCCCTTCGGCAGGCCGAGCGTAGGTGTTCATCAGGGGATCAGGCGCGTAGCGCCGTTCGGCGAAGCCGAACACATCGAGAGGAGGTCGTAGCGAAGCAGACCGTAGGCGATGTCCCCTGATGGATACCGTAGCGAGGGAACACTGAGCCTTAGCGAAGTGCCGTACGCCGGGGCAAAGCCTTTTGGTTCCTTTTTGGCGTTTGAAAAAGGGACTCGCTGTAAGAGCGAAACCCTAAGCAGCCGTTACCGCAGCAACGGATATACACCCAAAACCCAAGAACCCAAAAACCCACCAAATCGCAGACAAACAAAAACGCCCGGCATAAACCGGGCGTTTTGTATTGACTTGATTAGCGAGCGCGGTAAGTGATGCGCCCTTTGCTCAAGTCATAGGGCGTCAGCTCGACGCGCACTTTGTCACCGGTAAGAATACGAATGTAGTTCTTGCGCATCTTGCCGGAAATATGCGCGGTTACGACGTGCCCATTTTCCAACTCCACACGAAACATGGTGTTGGGCAGGGTGTCGACGACAGTGCCTTCCATTTCGAAGCTGTCTTCTTTCGACATGCAGTAAAGCCCTCGGTGTCCAATGAATGGCCCGGTGCAACTGCGCCAGGCAAAAGCGGCGTGCATTGTGCCCGAAAAATGGGGTTTAAGCCAAGGGGTTCTAGTTCAGGATGACCCAGCGTTGATTAATCAGCAGCTCGATTGGGCGATATTGGGTCTTGTAGCTCATTTTTTTGCAGTTTTTGATCCAGTAGCCGAGGTAGACGGCTTCCAGTCCGAGGCGTCGGGTCTCGGCAATCTGCCAGAGGATCGCGTATCGCCCCAGGCTACGGCGTTCTGCATCGGGTTCGTAAAAGGTATAAACCGCCGACAGACCGTTGGGCAGTAAATCGGTGACGGCTACCGCGAGCAGTCGGCCTTCAAGGCGAAACTCATAGAAGCGCGAGAACGGCAGGTCGCGAACCAGGAAGGTCGAAAACTGATCGCGACTCGGCGGGTACATATCGCCGTCGGCGTGACGCTGTTCGATGTAGCGCTGATAGAGGTCGAAATACTCTTCGCTGAACTGTGCCCTGGCGGGGCGGACCTGCAGGTCGGCGTTGCGTTTGAAGATACGTTTCTGTTGGCGGTTGGGGGTGAATTGCGCCACGGGGATGCGCGCCGGCACGCACGCATTGCAGTTTTGGCAATGAGGCCGGTAGAGATGATCGCCGCTGCGCCGAAAACCCATTTCAGACAAATCTGCGTAGACATGCACGTCCATGGGCTGGCTAGGGTCGAGAAACAGGGTCGTGGCCTGTTCATCTGGCAGATAGCTGCAAGAGTGGGGCTGAGTGGCATAAAACTTCAAACGCGCCAACTCGGTCATGATCAACCCTCGGAATAAGCTTGTGAATTAAGTGTAAGCCACACGCGCAAAAGCCGCTCAGGAAACCCATGTGGCGCGGTTGGGTTGATCCAGGTGTTGCGCCAGATAGCCGGCAAATTCACGGCGAGGAATCGCCCGGGCGCCAAGGCTGTGCAGATGGTCGGTCGGCATCTGGCAGTCGATCAGCACAAACCCCGAGTCTTTCAGGTGCCGTACGAGCGTCGCAAAACCAAATTTCGAGGCGTTATCGGCTCGGCTGAACATGGACTCGCCGAAGAACAGCTGTCCCATCGCCAGGCCGTAGAGTCCGCCGACCAGCTCGTCCTGATCCCAGACTTCCACCGAATGGGCATGGCCACGCCTGTGCAGTTCAGTGTAAGCGTCCTGCATGGCTTGGGTGATCCAGGTGCCGTCGGCGTAATCACGCGGTGCGGCGCACGCGCGGATGACGGCGGTGAAATCCTGATCGAAGGTCACGGTATAGCGCTGTTGACGCAGCAATTTGGCCAGGCTTCGGGAAACATGCAGTTCGTCGGGAAACAGCACGGTGCGTGGATCTGGCGACCACCAGAGAATGGGCTGGCCCTCGGAAAACCACGGAAAACAACCGTGGCGATAGGCTTGAATCAGACGATCGGCAGACAGATCGCCACCCGCCGCCAGCAGCCCGTTGGGGTCGCGCATGGCTTTTTCCAGCGGGGGGAAGGTCAGGGTATTGCGTTGTAACCAAGTCAGCATGGCATCCGGGCTTGCAGAAGGGGAGGGCGGTAGCGGGCTGGTAGGCCCGCCTTAAAGTGTGCCGTTAAACGGCGGGAATGTCGTCGAGGTATTTCTCGGCATCCAGCGCGGCCATGCAGCCAGCCCCGGCCGACGTGACGGCTTGGCGGTAAACGTGATCGGCGACATCGCCGGCGGCAAACACGCCGGGGATTTCGGTGGCGGTGGCGTCGCCGTCGTTGCCGCTCCTGACCCGCAGATAACCGTCGCGCATGGGCAACTGATCGATAAACAGATCGGTATTGGGTTTGTGGCCGATGGCAATGAATACGCCGGCCAGCGCCAATTCACGGGTTTCGCCAGTGAGGCTGTCGCGCAGTCGGGCGCCAGTCACTCCGCTGGCGTCACCCAACACTTCATCCAGATGCTGGTTCCAATGCAGGCGAATGTTGCCGTTGGCGGCTTTTTCGAACAGTTTGTCCTGCAGGATCTTTTCCGAGCGCAACTTATCGCGACGGTGAATCAAATGGACTTCCTTGGCGATGTTCGACAGATACAAGGCTTCCTCGACAGCGGTATTGCCGCCGCCGACCACCGCGACCACCTGATTGCGATAGAAGAAACCGTCGCACGTGGCGCAGGCTGAAACCCCTTTGCCGGCAAATGTCTCTTCCGAGGGCAGTCCCAGGTATTGCGCCGAAGCGCCAGTGGCGATTATCAGTGCGTCGCAGGTGTAGGTGCCGCCGTCGCCGATCAGTTCGAAGGGGCGTTGTTGCAACTTGGCGGTATGGATGTGGTCGTAAACGATCTCTGTGTCAAAGCGTTCGGCGTGACGTTGCATGCGTTCCATCAATACCGGGCCGGTGAGTCCTTCGACATCGCCGGGCCAGTTGTCGACTTCGACAGTGGTGGTGAGCTGGCCACCGGCCTGTATGCCGGTAATGACAACGGGTTTGAGGTTGGCGCGGGCGGCATAAACGGCTGCGCTGTAACCGGCAGGGCCGGAACCCAGAATGATCAGGCGTGAATGCTTCGCTTCGCTCATAAAAACACCTCATAAGCCTTTGTCACAAAAGAGAATGCATGCTCAAATTGAACGCATGTCATGGTGCTTTTGACTATGCTACACCTAGCGCCACAAGCATGGCATCGGACGAACAAACCCGTACAATGCCTGCCTGTATAGAGGGTTGTAACAAAATAAGCAGTGCGCGCCGTGTTTATAAAAGACGGGGTGCAGTGTTAAAAGTAGTCCCAGTTGCGCCTGTTAACTTTTTTACCTGCCTGGATTGGGCAGTTTTTTATAGTCTTTCAACAGATGGACGCGCCCCAGGCGCAGGAAAAGTAGCGTTTTGAAGAAATCCACCGCAGCACCCAAAACAGTCGTTCCGCTCTGGCGCCAGCATTTGCACTACCGGCTCAAGGAAGGTGCATTGATCGCCATCGGTGCCTTGTGCCTGTTCCTGATGATGGCCTTGCTGACCTACGGCAAGGACGATCCGGGCTGGAGCCATAACAGCAAGATTGATGACGTGCAGAACTTCGGGGGGCCGGCCGGTTCCTACAGCGCCGACATCCTGTTCATGGTGCTGGGTTACTTCGCCTACATTTTCCCGTTGCTGCTGGCGATCAAGGTGTATCAGATCTTCCGTCAGCGTCACGAGCCGTGGCAATGGAGTGGCTGGCTGTTCTCCTGGCGCCTGATCGGCCTGGTGTTCCTGGTGCTGTCCGGCGCGGCGTTGGCGCACATCCATTTTCACGCTGCCACCGGTCTGCCGGCGGGTGCTGGCGGTGCTTTGGGCGAAAGCCTCGGCGATCTGGCCAGGAATGCGCTGAATATCCAGGGCAGCACACTGCTGTTCATCGCGCTGTTCCTGTTCGGCCTGACGGTGTTCACCGACCTGTCGTGGTTCAAGGTAATGGACGTCACCGGCAAGATTACCCTCGACCTGTTCGAGCTGTTCCAGGGTGCGGCCAATCGCTGGTGGGCGGCTCGTACCGAGCGCAAGCAACTGGTTGCGCAGCTGCGTGAAGTTGATGATCGCGTCCATGACGTGGTCGCGCCGACCGTCACCGACAAGCGCGAGCAGGCCAAGGTCAAGGAGCGCCTGATCGAACGTGAGCAGGCCCTGAGCAAGCACATGTCGGAACGCGAAAAGCAGGTACCACCCGTCATCGCGCCAGCCCCGCCGAAGCCGGTGGCACCGAGCAAGCGTGTGGAAAAAGAGAAACAGGCCCCATTGTTCGTCGACAGTGCGGTGGAAGGCACCTTGCCGCCGATCTCGATTCTCGACCCCGCAGAAAAAAAACAACTCAATTACTCGCCCGAATCCCTGGCCGCGGTTGGCCATTTGCTGGAAATCAAGCTCAAGGAGTTCGGCGTCGAAGTCACGGTGGATTCGATTCACCCGGGCCCGGTGATTACCCGTTACGAAATTCAACCGGCCGCCGGTGTGAAAGTCAGCCGCATTTCCAACCTGGCGAAAGACCTGGCGCGTTCCCTGGCCGTGACCAGCGTGCGTGTGGTTGAGGTGATTCCCGGCAAGACCACCGTCGGTATCGAGATTCCCAATGAAGACCGCCAGATCGTGCGCTTTTCCGAAGTACTGTCGACGCCCGAGTACGACAACTTCAAATCGCCGGTTACCCTGGCCCTGGGTCATGACATCGGTGGCAAGCCGGTCATCACTGACCTGGCAAAAATGCCTCACCTGCTGGTGGCGGGTACCACCGGTTCCGGTAAGTCGGTGGGTGTGAACGCCATGATCCTGTCGATCCTGTTCAAGTCTGGCCCGGAAGACGCCAAGCTGATCATGATTGACCCGAAAATGCTTGAACTGTCGATCTACGAAGGCATTCCGCATTTGCTGTGCCCGGTCGTGACCGACATGAAGGACGCGGCCAACGCCCTGCGCTGGAGCGTGGCGGAGATGGAGCGTCGCTACAAACTGATGGCGAAGATGGGCGTGCGTAACCTGTCCGGCTTCAACGCCAAGGTCAAGGAAGCCCAGGACGCCGGCACGCCGCTGACCGATCCGTTGTACAAGCGCGAAAGCATTCACGACGAAGCCCCGCTGCTGACCAAGCTGCCGACCATCGTCGTGGTCGTCGACGAATTTGCCGACATGATGATGATCGTCGGCAAGAAGGTGGAAGAGCTGATCGCCCGTATCGCCCAGAAGGCTCGTGCCGCCGGTATCCACTTGATCCTCGCGACCCAGCGTCCGTCGGTTGACGTGATCACCGGCCTGATCAAGGCCAACATCCCCACGCGCATGGCGTTCCAGGTGTCGAGCAAGATCGACTCCCGGACCATCATCGACCAGGGTGGCGCCGAGCAACTGCTGGGTCATGGTGACATGTTGTATATGCCGCCTGGCACCAGCCTGCCGATTCGTGTTCACGGCGCCTTCGTGTCCGATGATGAAGTTCACCGCGTCGTGGAAGCCTGGAAGCTGCGCGGTGCACCTGAATACAACGACGACATCCTCAACGGTGTCGAAGAGGCCGGCAGTGGCTTCGAAGGCAGCAGCGGTGGCGGCGACGGCGACGATCCGGAAGCCGACGCGTTGTACGACGAAGCAGTGCAGTTCGTCCTGGAAAGCCGTCGTGCGTCCATTTCTGCGGTTCAGCGCAAACTGAAAATTGGCTACAACCGCGCCGCACGCATGATCGAAGCCATGGAAATGGCCGGGGTCGTGACGTCCATGAACACCAACGGTTCGCGTGAAGTCCTGGCGCCTGGCCCGGTACGCGACTGATTTGATTTGAAGCAGAGTGGCGCAGTGACGCGCCACTCGCATCCCCCACGAATATCAAGAGGACTCCCATGCGTCTTATCCGCATGCTGTTGCTGCCGGTACTGGCTTTGACCACGCTCTCGGCCCACGCCGATGACAAAGACGTGGCGCGTTTGACTCAATTGCTGGAAAAATCCCAGACCCTGACCGCACGCTTCTCCCAGTTGACCCTCGATGGCAGTGGCACCCAACTGCAAGAAACCGCTGGTGATATGTCGTTGCAGCGCCCAGGCCTGTTCTACTGGCACACCAATGCGCCGGCCGAACAAACCATGGTGTCCGACGGCAAGAAGGTCACGCTGTGGGACCCGGATCTGGAGCAGGTCACTATCAAGACCCTCGACATGCGTCTGACCCAGACTCCGGCGCTGCTGCTGTCCGGTGACGTGTCCAAAATCAGCCAGAGCTTCGACATCAGCGCCAAGGAAGCCGGCGGCGTAATCGACTTCACCCTGAAGCCGAAAACCAAGGACACCCTGTTCGACAGCCTGCGTCTGTCGTTCCGTAATGGTCTGGTCAACGACATGCAACTGATCGACAGCGTCGGTCAGCGCACCAATATCCTGTTCACCGGTGTGAAGGCCAACGAGCCGATCCCGGCATCCAAGTTCAAGTTCGATATCCCCAAGGGTGCGGACGTAATTCAAGAGTAAAACGCAAAACCTGTGGGAGCGGGCTTGCTCGCGAAGGCGGTGTGTCAGTTAACATTGATGGCGACTGACACACCGCCTTCGCGAGCAAGCCCGCTCCCACATTGTCCTGCGGTGTTCAAGTAGTGAGGTTTCGCAAGTAGTGATGGACCTGTTTCGCAGTGCCCCGATCGCTCAACCCTTGGCCGCTCGCTTGCGAGCAGCCAATCTGGACGAGTACGTCGGTCAGGAACACCTGCTCGCTCGCGGCAAGCCATTGCGCGAAGCCCTGGAGCAGGGAGCCCTGCATTCGATGATTTTCTGGGGCCCGCCAGGTGTGGGCAAAACCACCCTGGCGCGGCTGTTGGCGGAAGTCTCGGATGCGCACTTCGAAACGGTCTCGGCCGTGCTGGCCGGCGTCAAGGAAATCCGTCAGGCGGTGGAAATCGCCAAGCAACAGGCCGGGCAGTATGGCCGGCGCACCATCCTGTTCGTTGATGAGGTGCACCGCTTCAACAAGTCCCAGCAGGATGCGTTCCTGCCGTACGTTGAAGACGGCACATTGATTTTCATCGGCGCGACCACCGAAAACCCCTCCTTCGAACTCAACAATGCATTGCTCTCCCGGGCTCGCGTCTATGTGCTCAAGAGCCTTGACGAAGCGGCCCTGCGCAAGTTGGTGCAGCGCGCACTGACCGAAGAACGTGGCCTGGGCAAGCGGCAACTGAGCCTCAGCGATGAAGGCTTTCAGATGCTGTTGTCTGCCGCCGATGGCGATGGCCGGCGCCTGCTGAATCTGTTGGAAAACGCCTCGGACCTGGCCGAAGACAACAGCGAGATCGGCGTCGACCTCCTGCAAAGTCTGCTCGGCGATACCCGTCGACGTTTCGACAAGGGCGGCGAAGCGTTCTACGACCAGATTTCGGCGCTGCATAAATCCGTACGGGGTTCCAACCCCGATGGCGCGCTGTATTGGTTTGCGCGGATGATCGACGGCGGGTGCGATCCGCTGTACCTGGCGCGGCGTGTGGTGCGCATGGCCAGCGAAGACATTGGCAACGCCGACCCGCGCGCCTTGAGCCTGTGCCTGGCGGCGTGGGAAGTGCAGGAGCGTCTGGGCAGCCCCGAAGGCGAGTTGGCGGTGGCCCAGGCCATCACCTATCTGGCTTGTGCGCCGAAAAGCAATGCGGTGTATATGGGCTTCAAGACCGCACTGCGCGCCGCCGCTGAACACGGCTCGCTGGAGGTGCCGCTGCATCTGCGCAATGCGCCGACCAAACTGATGAAGCAGTTGGGTTATGGCGATGAATACCGCTATGCCCACGATGAACCGGACGCCTATGCCGCCGGCGAAGATTATTTCCCGGAAGAGCTGGACCCGATTCCGTTCTATCAGCCGGTGCCGCGTGGCCTGGAATTGAAGATTGGTGAAAAGCTCAATCACCTGGCCAAACTCGATCGTTTAAGCCCCCGGCAGCGGAGAAAATAGTGCTTCCAGTGATCGTTGCGGTTTCCGTCGGCGGGATGGCCGGTACGTTGTTGCGCTTTGCCACGGGCAACTGGATCAACGCTAATTGGCCGCGGCACTTCTATACCGCGACGCTGGCCGTTAATATCGTGGGCTGTTTGCTGATCGGCGTTCTATACGGTCTGTTTTTGATACGCCCGGAGGTGCCGTTTGAGGTGCGTGCCGGGTTGATCGTCGGCTTCCTCGGAGGGCTGACGACTTTTTCATCCTTTTCACTGGATACGGTGCGCTTGCTGGAAAGCGGGCAAGTGCCGCTGGCCCTGGGCTATGCGACGCTCAGCGTATTCGGCGGGCTGCTCGCCACCTGGGCCGGCCTGTCCTTGACCAAACTTTGATAAACGAGAAACCGACATGCTCGATTCCAAACTGTTACGTAGCAACCTTCAGGACGTAGCGGACCGCCTGGCATCCCGTGGCTTTGTGCTGGATGTTGCGCGCATCGAAGCGCTGGAAGAACAGCGCAAGACCGTCCAGACCCGCACCGAAGCACTGCAGGCTGAACGTAATGCCCGTTCCAAATCCATCGGTCAGGCCAAGCAGCGCGGTGAAGACATCGCGCCGTTGATGGCGGATGTCGAGCGCATGGCGAACGAATTGAGCGCTGGTAAAGTCGAGCTGGACGCGATCCAGACCGATCTGGATTCGATCCTGCTGGGCATCCCGAACCTGCCGCACGAGTCGGTGCCGGTTGGCGATGACGAAGACGGCAACGTCGAAGTGCGCCGCTGGGGCACCCCGACCGCCTTCGATTTCCCGGTTCAGGACCACGTCGCCCTGGGCGAAAAGTTCGGCTGGCTGGACTTCGAAACCGCCGCCAAGCTGTCGGGTGCGCGTTTCGCCCTGTTGCGTGGCCCGATTGCCCGTCTGCACCGCGCCCTGGCGCAGTTCATGATCAACCTGCACGTCACCGAGCACGGCTACGAAGAGGCTTACACGCCTTATCTGGTTCAGGCCCCGGCGTTGCAAGGCACCGGTCAGTTGCCGAAATTCGAAGAAGACCTGTTCAAGATCACTCGCGAAGGCGAAGCCGATCTGTACCTGATCCCGACTGCTGAAGTGTCGCTGACCAACATCGTGGCCGGCGAAATCGTCGATTCGAAACTGCTGCCGATCAAATTCGTTGCCCACACGCCATGCTTCCGCAGTGAAGCCGGTGCGTCGGGTCGTGATACGCGCGGCATGATCCGTCAGCACCAGTTCGACAAAGTCGAAATGGTCCAGGTCGTTGAGCCATCGACCTCGATGGAAGCACTGGAAGGCCTGACCGCCAACGCCGAGAAAGTCCTGCAACTGCTGGAACTGCCTTACCGCACCCTGGCGCTGTGCACCGGCGACATGGGCTTCAGCGCGGTCAAGACCTACGACCTGGAAGTGTGGATTCCGAGCCAGGACAAATACCGCGAGATTTCGTCGTGCTCCAACTGCGGCGACTTCCAGGCCCGTCGTATGCAAGCGCGTTTCCGCAACCCGGAAACCGGCAAGCCTGAACTGGTTCACACCCTGAACGGTTCTGGTCTGGCAGTCGGTCGTACCTTGGTCGCGGTGCTGGAAAACTATCAGCAGGCCGACGGCTCGATCCGTGTGCCGGAAGTGCTGAAGCCGTACATGGGTGGCATTGAGGTCATCGGCTAAATGAACTATCTGCCGCTGTTTCACAACCTGCGCGGCAGTCGTGTGTTGGTCGTCGGTGGGGGGGAAATTGCCTTGCGCAAATCCCGCCTGCTGGCCGATGCCGGTGCGCTGCTGCGGGTGGTTGCACCTGAAATCGAACTGCAACTGCGCGAACTGGTTGCCGGCAGCGGTGGCGAGTGCCTGTTGCGTGGTTACGTCGAGGCGGATCTGGACGGTTGCGGGCTGATCATTGCCGCCACCGACGACGAATCGTTGAACGCACAAGTCTCCGCCGATGCTCATCGGCGGTGTGTGCCGGTCAATGTGGTGGATGCACCTGCGCTGTGCAGCGTGATCTTCCCGGCGATTGTCGATCGTTCCCCCTTGATTATTGCCGTGTCCAGCGGCGGCGATGCGCCGGTGTTGGCACGCTTGATCCGCGCCAAGATCGAAACCTGGATTCCTTCCACTTATGGTCATCTGGCCGGACTGGCCGCTGGCTTTCGCCATCAAGTGAAAAAACTGTTCCCGGATGTGCAGCAGCGCCGGGCGTTCTGGGAAGACGTATTCCAGGGGCCGATTGCCGACCGCCAGCTAGCCGGACAGGGCGCCGAAGCCAAGCGCCTGCTGCAAGCGAAAGTCGATGGCGAGGCGCCAGTGACCACCGGTGAGGTATATCTGGTGGGCGCAGGGCCGGGGGATCCCGATCTGCTGACGTTCAAGGCGCTGCGCCTGATGCAGCAAGCCGATGTGGTGCTGTACGACCGTCTGGTGGCGCCGGCGATTCTGGAGTTGTGCCGCCGCGACGCCGAGCGGGTCTACGTCGGCAAGCGCCGCGCCGATCACGCTGTGCCGCAGGATCAGATCAACCAGCAATTGGTGGTCCTGGCCAAGGCCGGCAAGCGTGTAGTGCGGTTGAAGGGCGGTGATCCGTTCATCTTCGGTCGCGGCGGTGAAGAGATCGAAGAGCTGGCGGCCCAGGGCATCCCGTTCCAGGTGGTGCCGGGTATCACGGCGGCCAGCGGTTGCGCGGCCTATGCCGGGATTCCGTTGACTCACCGCGATTACGCGCAGTCCGTGCGATTTGTTACCGGGCATTTGAAGGACGGTTCCACCGATCTGCCGTGGGCCGATCTGGTCGCGCCGGCGCAGACATTGGTGTTCTACATGGGCCTGGTGGGCTTGCCGATCATCTGCGAGCAATTGATCAAGCACGGTCGCGGGGCGGACACCCCGGCAGCGTTGATCCAGCAGGGCACCACCGTTAATCAGCGTGTATTCACCGGTACCTTGGCGGATTTGCCACAGTTGGTGGCGGAGCATGAAGTGCATGCGCCGACGCTGGTGATCGTGGGCGAAGTGGTGCAACTGCGCGAGAAACTGGCGTGGTTCGAAGGGGCTCAGGGGCAGGTCTAGAAACCGGCTAACTGATCATTCCCACGCTCTGCGTGGGAACGATCAGCTGTCAGGCCCAGCGCCAAACCCCTTTCCCATTCAACCGCGCCCGGTCATGCGGCACATTGAAATCCTGCTCTGGCCCCTTAGGCACAACCCCCGTCGGGTTGATGGTCTTGTGGCTGCCGTAGTAGTGGTTCTTGATGTGGGTGAAGTCCACCGTCTCGGCGATTCCTGGCCACTGATAAATCTCACGCAACCAATTCGACAGGTTCGGATAATCGGCAATCCGTCGCAGATTGCATTTGAAGTGCCCGTAATACACCGCGTCAAAACGGATCAGCGTGGTAAACAGCCGAATATCCGCTTCAGTCAGGTATTCACCCGTCAGATAGCGGTTGGCGCCCAATAGCTGGTCCAATCGATCCAGTTCTTCAAACAAGCCATCGAACGCTTCTTCATAGGCCTGTTGCGACGTTGCAAATCCAGCCCGGTAAACGCCGTTGTTCACCGCGGGGTAAATTCGCTCGTTCACCGCATCGATCTCGGCGCGCAGTGGCTGCGGATAGAAATCCAGGTCATTGCCCGTTAAGTCATCGAATGCGCTGTTGAACATGCGGATGATCTCCGCCGATTCATTGTTGACGATGCGATTCTGCTGCTTGTCCCACAAAACCGGCACCGTGACGCGGCCGGTGTAGTGGGCAGTGTCGGTGGTGTAGCGTTGGTGCATGAAGTCGAGGTGATCGAGCTTGTCACCGGTAGAGCCCAGGCTCTGGTCGAAGGTCCAGCCGTTTTCCAGCATCAGCCAACTGACTACAGAGACGTCGATCAGGCTGTCGAGGCCTTTGAGTTTGCGCAGGATCAGCGTGCGGTGGGCCCACGGGCAGGCGAGGGACACGTAGAGGTGATAGCGACCGGCCTCGGCGGCAAAGCCACCGACGCCCGTCAGCCCCGGCTTGCCGTCGGTGGTCACCCAGTTGCGACGTTGTGCCTGTTCACGCTGGAAAGCGCCGTCCTTGCTGCTTTCGTACCACTTGTCTTGCCAACGGCCATCGACTAACAAACCCATGTTCAAGACTCCTGAACCAATAATCGTTGGAGTTGAGTCTATTCCCATGAACCTGAACAAAAAGCGCAAAGATCGGGAGAAAATGATCGGTTAAATAGATTTGTTGCGTGCAACCCAATACTGCTCGGCGGTTTCGAAGGCTTGCTCGCGGCTCTGACCGAGCCCGCGCAAGGCCAGGGCCATGGTCGAAATCAGGGCCATTTGCGGATAGCTGTCGACCACGTCGCCGCGCCAGACGGCCTTCAAATGCTCGGGGTCGAGGGACGCCGGTTTGACGTGACGCTGGGCCGACAGTTGCGGCCATTCTTCATCCCAGCTTTCGCCGCCCGTGGTGCCGTACAAATGGCTGTCGGCGTCCGGGTTGATCTCGATCTCGCCGCCGTCGCCCTTGACCACAATGGCCGTGTCGCCCAGCAAGCCGCTGGCATCGCGATGCACGGCCTGATAGCCGGGGTGGAAAATACTTTGCAGGCCGCAGCGAGCGCCCAGCGGATTGAGGATGCGCGTCAGGGAATGGATCGGCGAACGCAGGCCCAAGGTGTTGCGCAGGTCGATCATGCGCTGGAGTTGCGGCGCCCAATCCACCAGCGGCATGAACGCCAGGCCACCGTTATCGAGTGCATCACCGACCTGTTGCCAGTCGCGGCACAGGGGGATGTTCAGGTCATTGAGCAATTGTTCGCTGTACAGCCGACCGGCCGTGTGTGCGCCCGCGCCGTGCATGAAGATACGCACACCGTTCTGCGCCAGGCACTTGGCCGCCAGCAGGTACCACGGCAAATGACGTTTCTTGCCGGCATACGTCGGCCAGTCCAGATCGACATTTAAGAAGGGAGCTTGCAATCGTTCACGCAGGGCCTCGGTGAAACCGGCCATTTCCTCGGCGCTTTCTTCCTTGTGTCGCAGCAACATCAAAAACGCCCCGAGCTGGGTGTCTTCGACCTTGTCGTCGAGCACCATGCCCATGGCTTCGCGGGCTTCTTCATGTGTCAGGTCGCGGGCGCCGCGCTTGCCTTTACCGAGGATTCGCACGAACTGGGCGAACGGATGCTCGGCAGGTGTTTCGAGGGTCAACGCTGGGAAGTCGGTCATAAGCAATTCGTCGGTTTGGGCAGGCCCGCCAGTTTCGCGGCGAGTTTGGCGGGGGTGCCTTTAAACAGTCGGTTGAGGTGCAGGCTGTTGCCTTTTTCCGGGCCGAGCTTCAATGCGGTGTATTTGATCAAGGGGCGGGTGGCCGGCGACAGCTGGAACTCGTCGTAGAAACGGCGCAGCAGTTCGAGGATTTCCCAGTGCTCAGGGCTCAACTCGATGTCTTCGGCTGCGGCCAGGGCGGCAGCGACGTCGGCGGACCAGTCACTGAGTTCGACCAGAAAACCGTCCTTGTCCAACTCGATGGCGCGGGCGCCGACCGTCAGGGAATTCATAGCCAACTGTTGACCTTGTCATGGTGAATCGACAGCTCGACGAAGGCCGGGTAGTTGATGGCCTTGGCCCAATCCGGGGTTTCAATGGACCGGGCTTGAACATCCTCGGCCAGCACGAAAAGGTTCAGGGCGCGAGAGTTCAGTGTATTGAACGGCGCAGTGCCCGGCTGCAGGGCATACACCGCGTCGCCGCTCAGCAAGAGCGCATCGTTCGCGCCGATCACGCGCAGGCAACTGCTCAGGCGATCGTCGCCGAACGGGGAGCGAGACAACACATGCAAAGTCGACATCAGAGGGTGATCACCTGGTCGTAGCGGTCAATAAGGGCGGTGATTTCGGGAGCGGTCAGCGTCCGGGCTTCTTCGAGCGGCAGGCTGTTCGGGTCCAGCCCACGTTCTGCGGCACTGTCGGCACAGACGAACAGCTCGTCGACACCGAACATCGGCAGGGCTTGCAGGTTGGCGCTCAGGTCTTTTTGTTGCAGGGCCTTGGCGTCCTGTTTCGCGGCGAGCTGGAACACCCCGTCATCGAGAAACAGCAGGCCGATGGGCAGGTCGAAGGCGCCGCCGGCGAGGACGATGTCCAGTGCTTCACGCGCATTCGGTCCGGACCAAGGCGCCTGTCGGCTGATAATCAGCAAGGATTTAGGCATCTTACGCGCCTCCAAAGCAGATCAAACGGTCGGCGCCCTGCACCGCGTCATGCAATTGCCCCAGACCGGACAATTCCCACGGCGCGCCCACGGCAACGGCGTCACGTTGATAACGCCCGGCTTCTTCTTCGTTCAATACCCCGCGACGCAGGGCCGCGGCGATACACACGACGCCATCCAGTTGGTGCTCGCTGACAAAGGCGCGCCATTGTTTGGGCACGTCCAGCTCATCTTGCGGCGTGACCACGCTGGCGGACGCGTTGTAGACGCCATCCTGATAAAAAAACAACCGGACAATCTCATGCCCGCCGGCCAGCGCAGCCTGAGCAAACAGCAAGGCGCGGCGCGAGGAGGGCGCATGGGCGGCGGAAAACAGCGCAATGGCGAATTTCATGACGGACTCGATCAACAAACTGCGGCCATGATAAAGCTTTATCGGCGGGGCGGCTAAATCGATGTTGTCTGGGCGGGCCTCATCGTCGGAACGCCGCCCGGAGCAGGCTCAGTCCTGCAGGAGGTTGGGTGTTGCCTGAGATTGCAGTTTCACCACAACCATCTGTAGGAGTGAGCCTGCTCGCAATAGCGGTCTAACAGGCAACACCTGAATCAACGCGGCATATACCCCAACTGCCAGCGCCGCGGAATCTTCAACGACACCACCCCCAGCACCCCCGCCAGCAATCCGCTGGCAAACAATGCCTGAAGTCCCAAATGATGTTCCAGCACCGCCCCAAGGACAGCCCCGGCGAACATCCCGGTCCAGGGGATCAGTTGCACGCGCCAGCCATTGCGCCGTTCGCCGAGCATCCAGCGCCCCAGCCCCCGTCCGAAGCGCGACAGGGCGCCGGTGACATAGGTCAGGCCAACCGGCAGGCCGTTCACTTCCTCGACGGCGGCATTGAGCATGCCCATGGCGATGATCGCCGCCAGCAGCGCAGGCAATTGTTCGTCGTAAGGCCAGGTGGCGGCCGCGCACAGCAACGCGGCGATGGTCAGCATCAAGGGCAGCGCCCGTCGCCCGCCGAGGCGGCTGACGACAATGCCCAAGGCGTTGCCAACGATGAACGTGGCCACGAGCAGCAGCAAACGCCCGGTCAGCCCCAGATCGCCGACGCTGATGGCCACGGCGAGCCGAGTGGTATTGCCACTCATGAATGAAACGAAATCGCCGCTGGCCATGAAGCCGATTGCGTCGGTCATGCCGGCCAGTACCGAGAGCATCGCTACCAGGGTCATGCCAATGCGCCCACGCCACTTTTGCGTGTGCAGGTGACCGGGGCTGGCGTGGGAGGTTGAGGCGGAAGGCAGCATGGGCGATGACATCCTTGAGCGGTGGTTACGGTTGTATCCCGTACATCTCGCAATAGTCCAGCCAGTCCATGCCAGCCATCTCCGCGACTTCGATGTGCACTTCCCTGCGCTGGGCTTCGTATTCTTGTGGTGTAGCCGCCGTCAGCCGCAGCGTCAGTTCCCAGGCGAACAACCCTTGGCGCTCGGCCTCATCTTCGAACGCTTCATGCAAGCGCTCGTCGCGATACTGCGCCTGGGTTTCACCCTTGGCTTGTGCCAGCAGCGGGTTGAGGTTGTCGAGTTCGTGGCGCAGTTCAGGGCGCTCTTCGAGAAACTTCTTCAACGCTTGCTCGTGTTGCTGTTCGGTTGCCGCCATGGTCGCTCCTTGAGAATGGATTACGAAGACTGCTTCTTGCTGGCCTTGGCCGCTGCCGCCAGGCATTCGAGGGCGAACTGTTCGGTGTAGGTCATCTGGATTGGCGTGGTTTCGCCTTTGACGGTGCGTTCGCCGTCGAGGATGTAACGAATGCGCTTGTCGGTGACGCCAATGCGCTTGGCGATCCAGGAAGGCGTCTGGCCGATCTGGCTGATCAGTTTGTCGGCGTATTCGGTGGTCGGTTTGTAGAATTCGGCGTTGGGTGTCATTGGGCTTTCCAGAAATAGACGCGATGCGGCATGAATGGCGCGACAGGGTGCGCGAATCATCGCGCGGTGTCGCGGTATAAATGAAGTAAAGCAGAACGAAACGGCGCGCCACGATGATACAGTCCGCTTTTTCTTGATGAGCGAATGCAATGCGAATTCTGATGGTGGCGCTGGCCGTAACGTTGCTGGCGGGATGCGCGGGCTCGGTGATGGACGATGCTCGTACCAAGACCCCGTACAAAACCCTGAACTCGGACAAGCCGTCATTGGCCGTGGCCCAGTGCGTGCAGTTTTCCTGGCAGGACGAAGCGGTATTCGGCGTCGATGCCGCCGCTTATCTGCAGCCTGGCAAAAAGGGCGGGTCGACCGTCTACACGCGGTCGGCGGAGTCCTTTGTGGACGTGACCACCGATGCGTCCGGTACCGTGCTGAGTTACTACGCGCAACATGACGACTTCGTCGCCAAGCGCCGTTTGGCAGCGTTGGCGACCTGTTTGTAAGCGATTCAGGCGTTTATCAGGCGCTTCTGAAAAAAGAAGCGCTTGTGGCCGGGCGGGTAGTCGGCAATCTGGCCCAGCTCGCTGTAGCCGAGCTTTTCGTAAAACTTCGGCGCCTGAAAGTCGAAGGTGTCCAGCCAGATCCCCACGCATTCCTTTTCCCGTGCGAGATCTTCGGCCATCTGCATCAACTTCGAGCCCAGGCCCTGTCCCCGGCCCTGTTCGGGCACCGACAGCAATTCGATGTACAACCACTGGTAAAAGAAGCGGCCATACAACCCGCCGAGAATCTCGCCGTGGTCGTCGCGCACCAGCAAGGCCAGCGGTTGCGCATTGGACGGGCCGGCCTGAGCCGCGTTGTAGGCGCGCAGTGGTGTGAGGATGGCCTCACGTTGTTCATCAGTGGGGTTTTGCGACTGTTCAATTCGCAGGGGCATGAGCGACATCCTTATGGCAATGAATCAGGAGCCTAGCGTGGTGATGGCGTTTGTTCTATCCCTGGCGCACCAAAGGAACCGTCGTGGTGGCACGGATGTCTAGCCTAAACAGCGTCACCCCGGAACGCCGCCGATGAGGACAACCCGTGAATATTTTCGAAGCCCTGCGCGAAAGCCACGAACGTCAAAGGACCTATGCCAAGGCACTGATCAAAACCAGTGGTGACACCCCGGAGCGGGTCGAGGCTTACCAGCAACTCAAGTCCGAGCTTCAAGCCCACGCTACTGCCGAAGAACGCCACTTCTATATCCCGCTGATGGAATTCGACAACGGCGTCGACCTGAGCCGCCATGCCATCGCCGAACACCACGAGATGGACGAAATGATGGAGGAACTGGACGGCACCGAGATGTCCAGCCCGTCATGGCTTGTGACCGCGAAAAAGCTGTCCGAGAAGGTTCATCATCACCTCAAGGAGGAAGAGCAGAAGTTCTTCCAGATGGCCGGCAAACTGCTCGATGACAAGCAAAAAGAAGCGCTGGCCGGCCAGTACGAGAAGGAATACAAGGCTCAGTTGTCCTGAGCCTGTGGCTGGACCCGTTAAGGAGCTGCTACAAGGTTCGCATTAGGGAGATGCCAGGCTTTTTCGTTTTCGCCTACCATGAGCACTTTTCACGAAAAAGGATGCGGTGCCATGGCGAACACAGCCGAACGGGTCAACATCATCCAATCCCAGGTGTTGTCCCACGACTGGTATCTGCTGAAGAAAATCACCTTCGACTATCAGCGTAACAACGGCGACTGGCAGCGCCAGACCCGCGAGGTCTATGACCGTGGTAACGGCGCGGCGATTCTGCTGTTCAATCGCCAGAAGCGAACCGTGGTGCTGACCCGGCAGTTCCGCTTGCCGGTGTTCGTCAACGGCCATGACGGATTACTGATCGAAGTGGCCGCCGGCTTACTTGAAGGTGCCGCGCCGGAAGAACGCATCCGCGCCGAAGCCGAAGAAGAAACCGGTTACCGCGTGCACCATGTGCAGAAGGTCTTCGAGTCGTATATGAGCCCCGGCTCGGTCACTGAAAAACTGCATTTTTTCATCGCCGAATACGACGCTGCTTCAAAAGTCAGCGAAGGCGGCGGGCTGGAAGAAGAGACCGAAGAACTGGAAGTGCTGGAGTGGGCGTTCGATGAGGCACTTGAGGCGTTTTATCGCGGGGAGATCTGCGACGCCAAGACCATCATGCTGCTGCAATATGCGGCGATGAAGAATATTTTCGTGCCAGCCTGACAGTGCTGCATGCCCAGCCGTCGCCACCCGGTGGAGGAATGCGGCTTTCGTTGCTATGCCTTATGCGTGGCAAGAATGAACCCTGGAGGTTTGTTGAAAGTGATTGGATGAAACGTGCAGTACTGTCGCCCGTCTGCCACTTCAGTCGCCCGTTTTCAACAGGAGGACAGGAAATGCCAATTACAGGAACAGGTTGGGAAATGTGCATCACCCGAAAGTCCGAACAACGCCGTGCCAGTGATGGGAAGCGAAGAACGGTGGGTGACTATCAGATTTATCACGATGGGCAAAAACAGACAGGAGCAGGTCTTTCAGGGATGGTCGCGGAAACCCGTGGCCCTGGCGATAATACCCACGAGAATAACAATCGGCGAGTGGAGGCGGGGCGCTATCCCTTGGCAACTCAGGATGGCGTTAAGTACGTGACGATTGGTTATAAAAATTCGGACAGTATTTCTACGCGACCCAGGCCCGGGATCGAACTGAAGGAGACCGATCCGCGGACGGAAATTTTAATTCATCCGGGGATAGGCTTTCTCGCCAGTATCGGTTGCATCAATCCTTGCACATCGCTACCCAACGCAGATGAGCCGATCGACTTTATCCCCAGCCGCAAGCGCGTCATCGCCATTATTGAAGATTTGAAGAACTACCTGGGTGATGATTTCCCATCGAAAAACGGCAAGAAAATTCCCAAGGCATTTGTGGTCATTGATGGGGAGCCCGAGTTCGAGGGTTAGGTTGCAGTACGCGAGTGCTCAGTCCCACAAATCGCCCATATTTTTCGAGCCTGACCACTCGCACCCTTCAAGCGTCAGCAACCGCTCTTTCGCCTCAAGCCCACCCGCAAACCCGGTGAGCTTCCCCGACGCACCGATCACCCGATGGCAGGGCGCCACAATCGATATCGGGTTCTTGCCATTCGCGGCTCCCACTGCCCGAACCGCGCTCGGATTGCCGATTTGCTCGGCTATCTGGCTATAGCTGCGCGTTTCTCCGAACGGGATGGTCAGCAGCGCCGCCCACACCTTCTTCTGAAATTCCGTGCCGACAAAATCCAGTTCCAGCTCGAAGCGATCGCGCGTGCCGGCAAAGTATTCCTGCAACTGCTGAGCGGCGCGTACCAGAATCGGGTTGTCCGGGGCTTCGTGCATCGGGCCAAGCCGAACCCGGTTCGGTTTGTCGTTTTCCCAGAGGATGGCCGCCAGTCTTGCGTCTTTCGCTACCAGCTTCAGTTCGCCAACCGGGGACGCCAGAGTGGTGAAGGTGTAGGTCATGCTGACGGACTCCGCAGAGGGGCTGAATAGAGGCCCAGCATACTGTTCCGACGGGGAGGCGCAATACGTAATCCCGACCATACTTGCCTGTGCTTTTGAACTGCTCACTCTGTTTTGTGCAGAGCCCAAAAACAAAAAAGAGACCGACTGATGAAGTACGAACCTTTTGCCAAATCGCTCATAGCGACCTCCTTGGCGCTTAGTTGCCTGACTGCCCATGCCGCTTCCGTAGCCCCGGTTGCGGCCGAAAACGGCATGGTGGTCACCGCCCAGCATCTGGCCTCCCAGGTGGGGGTCAATGTGCTCAAGAACGGCGGCAACGCCGTGGATGCCGGCGTCGCGGTGGCGTATGCGCTGGCGGTGGTGTATCCCGCAGCGGGCAACCTGGGCGGCGGCGGTTTCATGACCATTCAGCTGGCGGACGGGCGCAAGACGTTCCTCGATTTCCGTGAAAAAGCGCCGCTGGCTGCCACCGCCAACATGTACCTGGATAAAGAAGGCAATGTCATCCCCGACCTCAGCACCCGTGGCCACCTGGCCGTCGGCGTGCCGGGGACTGTGTCCGGCATGGAACTGGCCCTGACCAAGTACGGCACCAAGCCGCGCAAGGAAGTGATTGCCCCGGCGATCAAACTGGCGGAAGACGGTTTTGTCCTGGAGCAGGGCGATGTCGATTTGCTGGACTACGCCACCGACGTGTTCAAGAAAGACATGAAGGACTCGGGCTCGATTTTCCTGAGCAAAGGCGAGCCGATGCAGGTCGGACAAAAACTGGTGCAGAAAGACCTGGCCAAAACCCTGCGGGAAATTTCCGAGAAGGGTGCCGACGGTTTCTATAAAGGGTGGGTCGCCGACGCCATCGTCACGTCCAGTCAGGCCAACAAAGGCATCATCACCCAGGCCGATCTCGACAAATACAAGACCCGAGAACTGGCGCCGATAGAGTGCGATTACCGGGGGTATCACGTGGTGTCGGCACCGCCACCGAGCTCCGGCGGGGTGGTGATCTGCGAGATCATGAACATCCTTGAAGGCTACCCGATCAAAGACCTCGGCTACCACTCGGCCCAGGGCATGCACTATCAGATCGAAGCCATGCGCCACGCTTATGTGGACCGCAACAGCTACCTCGGCGACCCGGACTTCGTGAAAAACCCGATCGCGCACCTGCTGGATAAAAATTACGCCACCAAAATCCGCGACGCCATCGACCCGAAAAAGGCCGCTATCTCCAGCGAGCTCAAACCCGGCGTAGCGCCGCATGAGGGCAGCAACACCACGCACTTCTCCATCGTCGACAAATGGGGCAATGCGGTGTCGATGACCTACACCCTCAACGACTGGTTTGGCGCTGGCGTCATGGCCAGCAAAACCGGGGTCATCCTCAACGACGAAATGGACGACTTCACCTCGAAAATCGGTGTACCGAACATGTACGGCCTGGTGCAAGGGGAGGCCAACGCTATCGCACCCGGCAAAGCACCGCTGTCGTCGATGAGCCCGACCATCGTCACCAAGGACGGTAAAGTCGTGATGGTCGTCGGCACACCGGGCGGCAGCCGCATCATCACTGCGACCTTGCTGACCATGCTCAACGTGATCGACTACGGCATGAACATCCAGGAAGCGGTGGATGCACCGCGGTTCCACCAGCAATGGTTGCCCGAAGAAACCAACCTGGAGACCTTCACCACCAGCCCGGACACGGTGAAAATCCTCGAAAGCTGGGGTCACAAGTTTGCCGGGCCACAGGATGCCAACCACGTGGCGGCAATCCTGGTCGGTGCGCCTTCGCTGGACGGCAAACCGGTCGGCAAAAACCGTTTCTACGGCGCCAACGACCCACGCCGTAACACCGGGTTGTCACTCGGTTACTAAGGGTTGTGTTTAACAGGGGACGGATCTGCTTTTTCGTCCCCTGATCTACCGACTGATCAAGGAAGGGGCCATGGCTACCGCACTGCTAATTATCGACGTCCAGAGGGCGCTGTGCTCGGGCGAGTACGCGTGCTTTGAGATCAACCGCGTCATCGAGAACATCAACCACCTCAGCACCCGAGCCCGGATAGCCGGGGTGCCGGTTGTTTTCATTCAGCACGAAGAAGAGGGCAGCCCTCTGGCATATGGCACCGATGGCTGGCAACTGGCCGAAAGCCTGGAAGCCGAGCCCAAGGATTATTACGTACGCAAAACCACACCGGATTCGTTCTATCAGACCAACCTTCAACAGCTGCTGTCGAAAGAGGAATTCGAGCGTCTGATCATCTGTGGTTTGCAAACCGATTATTGCGTCAACGCGACCGTGCGCCAGGCACTGAAAATGGGATATGACGTGGTGCTGGCGGCCGACGCGCACTCCACCGTCGACAACGGTAACCAAAGTGCCGAAGACATCATCGTCGAGCACAATAAGGACTTGGCGCACCTGACCGGTTCGGTGGCGCGTATCGACGTCATGCCGGCGGGTGAGATCAAAATCTGAGCCGCGGCGAAACGACCCGCCACGCAGGCACATTCAGTTGTTTGTGAACTTACGTTGCAGCAAAAATCTCGATCAGCTCCGTGAGGAATGCACTCACCACGTCGCGCTGCCGCGCCGAATGCCGAACGGCCGCATGGAAGCCGACTTCATAGCGCAACTGCTCAGGGTTCAGCGGATGCAACTGCCCCAGTTGTTGATGCTTGGCCGCGTAGTGCTGTGGCAGAAAGCCCAGGTGCTGGCCCGACAGAATGAGCAGGGCGGCACCGTCCATGCTGTCGGTGAGTACGGTCAACCGCTCGAGGGTGGTGGGCGCGGGCATTTCCGGCAGCGGGTGGCTGGGCCAGACCCAATCGTAATCGCGGACGTCATCGCGGGTCAGTGCGCCGACGTGATCGAACAATGGGTGCGCCGGGGCGCAGTAGGCGATTTGGGTTTCCTGAAACAAGGGGAAGTAATCGATGTTGGGCAAACGATGCCAGAAGTACCCGATGGCCAGATCGATATGGCCGTTGATGATTTTTTCTTCCAGCAAGGATGACGACAGCTCGGTGAAGTGGAAGTACAGGCCTTCATGTTGCGAGCGCAAACGCGCGATGGCCAGGGCGATGTTCTTGTTGGCGGAGGGATCGATTTGACCCAGCAGGCCGATGTTGATGTTGCCCGACACCTTGCGATTGATGTGCTGGACCTCAACCCGAAACCCTTCGGCCGCCGCCAGTAATCGACGGGCCGCTTCGACAAACTGCCCCCCTTTGGGCGTCACCGAAAACCCTCCGCGACCTCGCTCGCACAGACGAAACCCGACCCTCGCTTCGAGCGTCGCCAATTGCGCACTGATGGTGGGCTGAGTGGTGTTGAGCGCCGTTTGCGCGGCCGAGATGCCGCCCGCCTCAACGACAGTCAGGAAGACCCGGATCAAGCGCAAATCCAGTTCCGATACAGTGCCCAGCATGTGTGCCCCCCTGTTTGCCACATAGATGCCGATCTATGTAAACAGTGTGCCTGCGATATTTTACTGCCCTGACTAACGCCCTACATTGCAATGAAACCGGCGCTTTGCCCATAAAAACAACAATTACCAGCATAGGAACAATCGTATGTCAGGTTCTCCACAGTCTGTGCACGCCATTGCAGCGAGCAGCGGGTTGGCCATCGAAGGCCGCTCGATCGATTACATTCCGGAAAATGAACGTCACGCCAAACTGAGCAGCCAAGGGCCTTTCTGGTTTCTGGGCAACTTCCACTTCTTCACCATCTCCATCGGTTTTGTCGGCCCGAGCCTTGGGTTGTCGGCGCTGTGGACCCTGCTGGCCGGTGCGCTGGGCATTATGTTCGGCACCATTTTCATGGCGTTTCACGGCTCGCAAGGTCCGGAGATGGGCCTTCCGCAAATGATCCAGTCCCGCGCCCAGTTTGGTTATCGCGGTGTGATCCTGGCCTTGATGGCGACGATGTTTGTGTTCGTCGGTTTCAACGTGGTGAACATCTCGCTGATCATGAACGGCCTGGAACATGTCTTCGGTTTTGACCCGACGATTGTCGCCGTGGCGGTGGTACTGATTGGCGCGCTGTTGTCGATCTACGGCCATGACCTGATGCACAAAGCGTTCAAATGGGCATTGTTGGCGACGTTGCCCCTGTATGCACTGGTGACCATCGCCTTGATGTTCGGTGCCGGCCAGGAAGGCGTCACCCCGGCGACAGACCTGGGTTTCAACTGGGTTGCGTTTGCCACGCTGTTTGCCATCGGTGCGAGTTACAACATTTCCTATGCGCCCTATGTGTCCGACTATTCCCGATACCTGCCGAAAAACACCAGCCGCCCGAAATTGATCGCCGCGGTGTTCATCGGCGCTTCGCTGTCCGGTGGCTGGATGATCGGCCTCGGTGCGTGGCTGGCGCAGCAACTGAAAGCGGCGGATGCGCTGGTGGCGTTGAACCAGGTCGGCTCTTCGATGATTCCGGGCTTGGGCAATGTGCTGGTCATTGTCTCGGTGGCGGGCTTTCTGCCGATCATCGCGCTCAACACTTACAGCGCCATGCTGACGTTGCTGACCGGTGTCGACTCGATCAAAAAGATCACGCCGACACCGCGTGCCCGAGTCATGTCCATCAGCGTGATCAGCATCATCCTGTTGACCTGCGTGTTGTCGATCAAAGGTGATGGCATCGCGTTGTTGAACACCTTCCTCGTGTTGTTGCTGTACTTCCTCGTGCCCTGGACCGCCGTCAATCTGGTGGACTACTTTTTCGTGCGCAAGGGCCGCTACGCGATCCCGCATTTCTTCACGCCGCAGGGCATCTATGGCGCCTGGCAATTTCGCGGCATCGTCTCGTACCTGATCGGTTTTGCCGCGATGGTGCCGTTCTTCTACATCTTTGATGCGTCTGCCAACAAAGAGGTATTCGTCGGTCCGCTGGCGCGCATGCTGGAAGGTGTGGACATTGCCTGGCTGGTGGGACTGGTGGTGTCGGGCCTGACGTATTACCTCCTCAGCCGTTCCATAGACCTCGCGGCCGAACGCCGGATCATCGATTCGATTACCGAGGACGACATTATTTCCATGGCTAAACAGCCTGTTGAGGAGGCGCGTTGAACAGCGCAAAGAAAACGGTGGTCGCCTGCTGCCAGGTGGCACCGAGAGTCGGCGATCTGGCTTACAACCGGACGCTGTCCGAACGCGCGATTCGTTCAGCGGCGAATCAAGGCGCACAGATTGTGGTGCTTCCAGAACTGGTGCAGAGCGGTTACGTGTTCAACCACCGTAGCGAGGCCTTGTCCTTGGCGGAACCGACAGAGGGGCCAACCTTGCGCCTGTGGGAGGCACTCGCCCGCGAACTGAACATCGTCGTGGTCGGTGGATTCTGTGAACGCTTGCAGGGCGATGAGTTGGCCAACAGTGCCGCCCTGATTGATGCCCAAGGCCTGCGCGCCGTGTACCGCAAAGCGCACCTCTGGGATGCCGAGCGTGAAATATTCAGTGCCGGTAACGCCGCGCCGCCGGTGGTTGAAACGGTTCATGGGCGAATCGGCATGCTGATTTGCTATGACCTGGAGTTCCCTGAGTGGGTGCGGCTCCCGGCACTGGCCGGCGCGGATTTGCTGTGCGCTCCGGTCAATTGGCCGGACGGACCGAGGCCTCCCACCGAGCGGGCGGCGGAAGTGGTGCGGGTTCAGGCCAATGCTTCAGTTAACCGGATGTTCATCGCCGCGTGTGACCGGCATGGGCATGAGCGCGGTGTCGGTTGGGTGCAAGGCTCGGTCATCGTCGATGCGGATGGTTATCCGCTGGCAGGACCGGCCGAGCAGGGTGGTGAGCAGATTCTGCTGGCAACCCTCAACCTTGTCGAGGCGCGAAACAAACGCATCAGTGCACGCAACGATTTGCACCGGGATCGGCGGCAGGGGTTGTATGGGGGCGTCGAGGGATGAAGCGCTAGATAGCCGCTGTTTCTGTCACCGGGTGCGGTGGCAGGGAAGGGGCGACTGTTGGACGATTCTCAAAAGGGATTGATTGAGATTTTTGCTCCTGCGCGTTCCTTGGTCCTGATATTCGGTTGTTGACACCCGGGCTGACAGTACTAACCTATAGCTGTGGGAATATTTCCCACAAAACGATGCTGACTGGCTCTGAAGGACCGTGCGGAAACCGCAGTTGCTCGTTGTTGCTGCATATTCATGGCCGCGCCGGTTGGCTGGCCGCTTCAATGGGCGGCCGGGAACTCATTGGATATTGCGTTCGATACGGAGATGACTTCGCAACTCCAAGTGGAGGTGCATCATGCTGCTCAAGAAATGTTTATTGGCTCTGGCAATCGGCGGAGTCCTGTCGGCATCGACTGTTCTGGTGCCTGATTACATCAATAGTTTCTCCAGCGTGTATGCCAAAGATGGCGGCAGCGGTGGTGGAGGAGGCCACGGCGGTGGCGGTGGCGGTGGTCACGGTGGAGACGGCGGAGGCGGTCACGGTGGCGGAGGCTCTGGTAATGGAGGCTCCGGCGGCGGTGGTGGTCACGGTGGCGGCAGCGGTGGCGGTGGCTCCGGCAATGGAGGCAATGGAGGCGGTGGTCACGGTGGCGACGGCGGTGGCTCCGGAAGTGGTGGTCACGGCGGCGACCATGGCGCCGGTGGCGATCATGGTGCTGGTGGCGATCATGGTGCTGGAGGCCATGACGGTAACGGTCATGCAGGCCCGGGGCGCGGCGACGCTGACCATGGTGGTGTTGCTGGGAACAGAGGCCCAGGCAATGCGCGTGACAACGATGACAACGATGACAACGATGCCGCAGATGCAGCCAGGGACGCTGCCAGAAACGATGCAAATGCAGCCAGAGATGCTGCCAGAAATGATGCAGATGCAGCCCGGGATGCTGCAAAAGCTGCTGCAGATGCAGCTAGAGATGCCGCCAGAGCCGAGGCGGATGCAGCCAGGGATGCTGCAAAAGCTGCTGGCGTAGCGGGCGCAGATGCAACCCGAGACGCTGCCAGGGCGGCTGCCGATGCAGCCAGGGACGCCGCACGGCGAGATGCAGATGCAGCAAGAGATGCTGCAAGGGCTGCTGCCGATGCAGCCAGGGACGCAGCTAAAGTTGACGCGAACGCAGCCAGAGAGGCTGCCAAAGCTGAGGCGAGGGCCGCCAGAGAGGATGTGGCGGACGCCCCAGATGCCCCGGACGCGCCGGATTTCGACGCGGTTGAGGTACAGAACTAGGCCAGCACGTTCCGAACGAACACGGCTGGCATACCCGAAGAAAACGTCCCGAGCGTTTGAGGGACGTATCGGCAATGAGTCGCAAGCCCTGAAAAGACGCGGGGTTTGCGACTTTTTTTCGTATGGCGATCAAGAAACGCGCCAGACATACAGCGCATACCACGCCGTAAGGGCAACCCCCATCTCCATTCGTGCCCCTAGCCATCGGTCGGCTTTCTCCTGCGCGGGTTGACCCGGAGTCAGAAAGGACTAACTTACGTCTAGTGGGAAAATTTCCCACGAAAATTATTCTTAAGAAATTTTAAAGCTACGGGGTTGATCCCATGCCGCTCCCGGATTGCAACCTGATTGCGTTGGCTCAGCTCGTGGCAAATCACCTGGAGAATGCACGATGAACACTTACCTGCTTTTCAAGAGAGGGTTACTGGCGCTGGCAATCGGTGGCGTCCTTTCGGCTTCCATTGTTTTAGTACCAGATTCCATTTCCCATGACTCGAGTGCCTATGCCAAAGATGGTGGCGGTGGTGGTGGTGGTGGCGGTAATGGTGGCGGCGGTGGCGGTGGCGGCAACAGCGGTGGCGGTAATGGTGGCGGTGGAAACAGCGGCGGTAATGGCGGCAACAGTGGCCACAGCGGCAGCGACCATGGGAACGGGAATGGGAATTCAGGCCATGCCAGTTCCGGAAGCTCGAACTCCGGTCGCGGTGGTACCCACGCAGAAGCGGGTGACGACCACGGCAACCACGCCCGCGGCGAGCCCGGTGACGATCATGGCGTTCATGTTGGCGGTGAACCCGGTGACGACCACGGCGTCCACGTAGGCGGCGAGCCTGGTGACGATCATGGCGTCCACGCAGGCGGCGAGCCTGGTGACGACAATGGCAACCATGTTGGTGACGAACCCGGTGACGACAACAGCCGTATCTGACGCGGCTTGACGACCTCATACAAGACCCAGGGGGCCGGTTTTGTATGAGGTATGGCAAAAAATACGCGCTTGTGTTCATGGGATTATTTCCCACGCAGCTATACTGGGGTTAACTGTCTAGGAATGCGCTGAATGCAATCGTCTACCCTGCCCATGTCCCTTCTAAAAGCCCTGCGGCATGTCATGCGGCCGCTGGTTCGTTTGATGCTGCGCAAAGGCGTCACCTACCTGGTGTTCGCCGACCTGCTCAAAGAGGTTTTTGTCGATGTCGCGGACCGTGAGTTCCGTCTGGACGACAAGGCTCCAACCGACAGCCGTATCAGTCTGCTCACCGGTGTGCACCGCAAGGATGTACGGCGCTTGCGCAACACCAGCGACCCCGCTTCCTCCACGCTTCCGGCAAACGTCACCTTCGGTGCGCAACTGGTCAACGCCTGGTCCAGCGCGCCCTTTTGTGACAACGCGGGACAGCCACTGCCTCTGCCTCGATTGGCCAGTGTCGGTGGCGACCGCTCCTTCGATGCCTTGGTGGCGATGGTCAGCACGGACATCAGGGCGCGGGTGGTGTTGGACGAGTGGCTGCGCCTGGGCGTCGTACGTCTTGACGAACAAGAGTGCGTGCACCTCGAAGTCCAGGCCTTTGTGCCGCAAAAAGGCTTCGATGAGAAAACAGCGTACCTGGGGCATAACTTGCACGATCATGCCTGCGCCGCGGTACACAACCTGAGCAGCGAAGGTCCGGCCTTTTTTGAACGCAGCGTTCACTATGACGCACTGGCCCCGACGAGCGTCGAGGCGTTGCGCGAGGCCGTTGCCAGCGAGGGAATGCAGGCCCTGTTGAGCTTCAACCGACTTGCCGCCGAGCTGGAATTCCAGGACCTGCCCAGCCCTGAACCGCGCCAGCGCATCACGGTCGGCTTGTACTTCTACACTGAAGCTTCTGATCCCAATCCGCCAACAGCCCCTAAACCATGACCGTCCATGTGCGCCTGACTCGTGCAATCGCCCTCGTTCTGGGCCTCGGGCTTCCCATTGTGTTGCAAGCCGCCCCAGCCTGTGTCAGTCAGAATGATGCCGGCATAAGTGAAGTGCCGATCATCAATGCCCCGGGTGGCACCGGCGGCACGGGCGCAGCACCTGGCGGCATGGGTGGCACCGGCATCAGCACCGACAACGGTGGGGTCGGTGGTACCGGCGCACCGTTGAAAAAGCACCCTGGCGGCATTGGCGGCACCGGTGCCGTTGCAGGCGGTGTGGGTGGCACGGGCATCAGCAACGACAACGGCGGCATCGGTGGCACCGGCATTGTCGGCACCATCACCGGGTTCGCCTCGATTTGTGTCAATGGCGTGGAAGTGCACTTCACCCAAAACGTTCCGATCAGCGAGAACGGCGTTGCCGCCTCCAGTACCCACCTGGCGGTAGGCCAAGTGGTTGCCGTGGAAGCATTCAATTCCCGGCGTGGCCTGGAAGCCGGGCGCATTTCCATCTTGCACGTCTACGAAGGCCCCTTGACCGCTCTGCCACGCGATTCCATGCCCATGCGTGTCATGGGGCAACCGGTACGCCTGGCCAACGGTGCTCAAGTCGCTGCTGGTCTGCGTCCGGGTGATCCGGTACGGGTCAGTGGGCTGCGCGATGCTCGCGGCGAAGTAGTGGCCAGCCGCATCGACCGAGCGCCCGGCCTCAAGGAGGCCAGTGCTATCGGCTCGGTGGATCGCAGCGGCTATCTCGAGGGGCTCAAACTCGGCAATCAACCGCGCCCGGCGCAGGAAATGCTGGTACGCGGCCAGTGGACCGGCCGCGAGTTGGACGTCACCCAAAGCCGTCCCGACCCGAGCCTGCCCTTCAATGGCAGGGCACGCAATGCGGTGATCGAGGGCCTGGTACAGGGCCGACAGGACCGCCAATTGATGGTCGGTGGCTTTAAGGTGACGCTGGCGAACGACACCGTGTTTGTCGGTGTGCAGCCTTCGGGGCTGGCGCTGGATCGACGCGTGCGGGTCAGCGGCGTGTTCACCGGCGCGCGGGAGGTGCAGGCAACGCGCATCGAATTGCCCCGCGAGCGCGCCGATTCGCCGGCCAGCAACCGGCACGGACCACCCGGCACCAGCGAGCAGAGCACGGACGATTCAAGTGGTTCGAGCAACTCGAGCGGCTCCGGTAACTCTGGCAACTCTGGCGGTTCGGGGAATTCAGGGAGTTCAGGCAGTGACAGGAGCGGGCGCTCCGAGAGCGAGGGCAGCGTTGTCGACGATACTCGCCACGGGGGCAATGACAGTCATGGCGGTGGCGAGAAGACAGAGCGCGTGGACGTGGACAAGTCCGGTAAGTCAGAGCGTATCGAGAAGGTCGAGCAATCCGGCAAAGTCGAGAAGGTGGAGAGGGTAGAGAAGGTCGAAAAGGTCGAGCGTCCGGAGAAAGTCGAGAAAATTGATCGGCCAGAAAAAGTCGAGAAGGTAGAGAAAGTCGAGAAGGTAGAGAGGGTCGAGAAAGTCGAAAAGGTAGAGAAAGTAGAGAAGGTCGAGAAAGTCGAGAAGGTTGAAAAAGTCGATCACTCTGGCAAATCGGGTTAAACCGTGCAGGCATGATGCACTATTGTCATAAGTAACTAGGCTGGGTAAGTCACGCAACTCAGCATGCGTGTGAACTTCGAAGACGGAACACACGAGGTGAACATGGGCCCCAAGCGCATCCTGCTCGTCGGCTTGCTTGCCTGTCTGGCCATGCCAGTCCTGGCCGATACCTTCACGACCTCAATCGGAACCGACTACTCTCGAGGCGACTACGGTACCGGTACCACTTCTGAAACCTGGTATGTCCCGCTGGTGGGCAAATACGAAACCGGTCCCATGACCTACAAGCTCACGGTGCCCTGGCTGCGCATCACCAATCCTTCGGTCGGCCCTGATGGCGACCCGCTGCCCGGCGGTTGCGGCAAAGTGGAAAGCGGTCTGGGCGACACCGTTGCCGGTGCAAGCTATGCCGCGATTGATGGCAGCGTTGGCGGGTTGTTCGTGGACTTGATCGGCAAGGTCAAGCTACCCACGGCCGACGAAGACAAGTGCCTGGGCACCGGCAAAACCGACTATTCCGCTCAGGTCGATGTCGCCAAAGCCTTCGGTGCTGTGACCGGGTTTGCCACCCTGGGCTGGAAAAAATACGGCGACCCGTCGGACACCAACTTCGACAACCCGATATTCGCCGGCCTGGGCTTTGCGATGCCTGTGTTCGCGCGCACCACGGCGGGCGTGTCCTACGACTGGCGGCAAAAGGTCGTTTCCACGGGCGACCAGATCAAGGAACTCACTCTTTTTCTCACGCACAAGCTCAATCAGAACTGGAAGATTCAGTTGTATGCCGTCAAGGGTTTTTCCGACGCCAGCCCGGATGGCGAGGCTGGACTGTTGTTCAGCCACACCTACTGATTCCCCACGGGTCCAGGCGCAGCGGTGGGCTTAGGCAGCGCCAGTGAGGCTCATCAGATCGTCTGATCCGCATACTGTGGACTGCTATACTTTTTTCAGATTGCATGAAGTGTGCGACGTTCCTCGCGGTACATCGACTGCAAATCTCAGTTAGCGGCTGCCGGACAGAGGAGGTCTACAGCAAACTCGAGATGGGAGGTGTGACATGAATCGGCACTATTACATCAGTGACAAT
This sequence comes from Pseudomonas sp. C9, assembly GCF_002000165.1. Classification (NCBI taxonomy): domain Bacteria; kingdom Pseudomonadati; phylum Pseudomonadota; class Gammaproteobacteria; order Pseudomonadales; family Pseudomonadaceae; genus Pseudomonas; species Pseudomonas sp. C9. The sequence continues at coordinate 5,012,887 of NZ_MPAK01000001.1, forward strand.
CTCAATGATCTTGAAACTGTTGAAAATGAACTGGAAGCCAGCGGCATTAATTCCGAACAAATTCATGTGCTCAGTGAAGAAGTTGCTGAAGTTGAAGAGCATCACCTCCACGAAGTTAATTCGTTAATGAAACAAGATACGGTTCACTCTGGAGAGATTGGTGCGGTGGTCGGAGTGCCTCTCGCGCTGCTGATCCTGGGTGGCGCCTATTGGATGGGGTGGACCGAATCCGCCGCCGGCTGGGTGCCGTTTATCTTCCTTGCCATTGTTGTATTTGGCTTTTGCATCTGGGAAGGCGGATTGTTTGGTATCCAGGTGCCGAACGCTCACTTCCGCAGCTTTAAACAGATAGTCGAGGAGGGCAAACATGTCTTCTTCGTTGATGTCGAACCGCATCAGGAATCGGTTCTGGACCGGGTAATCGAGCATCATCCAACGCTGATGGTCGCCGGCATGGGAGCGGCAGCCCCCCACTGGACAGTGGCCTGGCAGCACAAATGGCATCAGTTCAAGCGAGTAATATCGGGTTAGCTCCCGCAGACTCCGGGCCATCCGAAAGCTATTTCCGAAAGCCATTTATTGGCCGAAGGAAATGACCCGGCTGAGGAAAACATAGTCTGCCTCGCTGGCCATCAGCCCGACGAGCACCAGTAAACACAACGGTGGCACCAATATCGCGTAGACCATGGCCAGCCGCTCCCAAGCCATATGCATGAAGATGGAGACAATTAAACCCGCCTTCAACAACATGAACGTGATAATCAGGGACCACCGAAGGTAACCATGGAAGTGGAAATAGTCGACAAGGTACGACAGCGTGCTGAGGACGAATAACAGCCCCCAGATCTTAAGGTACAAACTGATTGGATGTTGCTGACCCTGAGCATGTGCCATCACCCGTGCTCCTCTACCATAAATAGAAGAAAGCAAAAATAAATACCCACACCAAATCCACGAAGTGCCAGTAAAGCCCGGCTATCTCGACATTCTGATAGTTTCCGGAGCGCTCATAATCTCCCCGAAATACTTTCAGCGCGACAATGCTGAGGTAGATGGCGCCGATCGATACATGCAGTCCGTGAAAACCGGTAATCATGAAAAAGCTGGCACCAAATTGCGCCGCCCCCATTGGATTCCCCCACGGACGCACGCCTTCTGCGATGAGCTTGCTCCATTCAAATGCCTGCATGCCGACGAACGTCACACCCAAGGCTGCAGTCGTCAGCATCAGGGCCGTGGTTTTCGCGCGATCACGGCGATAGGCGAAGTTAACGGCCATAGCCATGGTGCCGCTGCTACTGATCAGTACAAAGGTCATGATGGCGATCAGAATAAGCGGGATTTCTCTACCGCCGATCGTCAATGCGAACACTTCACTGGGGTTCGGCCAGGCGGTGGTGATGGTCATGCGTACCGACATGTAGCCGGTCAGGAAACAGGTGAATATAAACGTATCGCTGAGCAGGAATATCCACATCATCGCCTTGCCCCAGGGCACCTGCTTAAAGGCCTCTCTATCCGAGGACCAGTCGCTGGCGATGCTCTGCCATCCCGGTGCAGGCGGCAAGCCTGGTGGATTGGAAGAACTGGATTCGACTGGGGCTTGTGGGTGCGATGCCATGGCTTTTCACCTCAGGCCGCAGAATCTGGCGATGGCGTCATAGGTTTGAGGCGTGCTGGCCAGCAGTGCGAATAGCACGAACCAAAGACCCAGTAAGTAATGCCAATAGATGGCACAGAGTTCTACGCTGGCGCTCAGTTGCGCCAATGGCACATGACGCAGGAATTTAGCGACGATCCAGCACCAGGCGATCAGCCCGCCCAGCAGGTGGAGCCCATGCAGGCCGGTCAACAGGTAGAAGAAACTGTTTGCCGGGTTGCTGGCGACAAAGTAGCCCCAGGCGACAAACTGTTGCCAGACCCAGAGTTGCCCGGCCAGAAAGGCCATTGCAAAGACGCCCCCCAATGTAAAACCAATGACAGTAGCGTTCAGTCGAGCCTGTCGGGCGGTCATGCGTGACCACTGCAGTGCGATGCAACTCAACACCAGAAAAGCCGAATTCAGCCAGAGTGGACGGAGATTGCCTAACGGCGCCAAAGGCTCTGTCAGGGGGAGCCAGTCGGCCATTTGCGAACGGGCAATAAAGGCGATCAGGAAGAGAAAGAATAACGAACTCACCACCACCATAAACAAGCGCAGGCCGACTCTTGCGGTTTGCCTTCTGTCGGCGCCCTCGGTGGCGTGAATACCCTCAGGGCCGCGACGCCAACTGCCGCCGGGGTCAGAGCGGTCGGCGTTTCTCAATAGCAGCCTGTTCATGTCTTGGCGTCCGCTATTTTAGTTCCGGCACCGAGTTGTCGCATGTGCTCCAGCTCCTCGGCGGAAACCGTTTGCGGAACGAAGTCCTGCTCTATCCCCGGCACACTGTAGTCATAGGCCCAGCGATGCACGACCGGCAACTTCTCTCCCCAGTTACCGTGTTTCGGCGGGGTGTCCGGCGTTTGCCATTCCAGGCTGGCCGCGCCCCAGGGATTACTGCCTGCGGGCTTACCCTTGAACACACTCCAGGCCATATTGAACAAGAACAGCAGCTGGGAAACCCCGACAGTCAATGCGACCACCGTAATGAAGGCATTCAATTCTTGCGCCGACTGCGGGATGAACGCGTAGTTTTCATAGGCGTAGTAGCGACGTGGCATGCCCTGGAAACCCAGGTAGTGCATGGGGAAGAAGATGGCGTAGGTGCCCAGAAAGGTAATCCAGAAATGCAGCTTGCCCAGGGTGTCGTTCCACATGCGCCCAGTGACTTTCGGGAACCAGTGATAAATGCCGCCGAACACCACCAGAACCGGCGCGACCCCCATGACCATATGAAAATGGGCTACGACGAAATAGGTGTCCGAGAGCGGTATATCCACGATCACATTGCCCAGAAACAACCCGGTCAGACCGCCGACCAGGAAGGTGACGATAAAGGCCAGGGCAAACAGCATCGGCACGGTCAGGTGAATGTCGCCCCGCCACAGGGTCAGCACCCAGTTGTAGACTTTCAGCGCGGTCGGCACCGCGATAATCAAGGTGCTGATGGCGAAAAAAAAGCCAAAGTACGGGTTCATTCCGCTGACATACATATGGTGCGCCCAGACCACAAAACTGAGCACGCCAATTGCAATAATGGCCCACACCATCATTCGGTAACCGAAGATGTTTTTACGCGCATGCGCGCTGATCAAGTCGGAGACCAGGCCAAATGCCGGGAGAGCAACGATGTAGACCTCCGGGTGGCCGAAGAACCAGAACAGGTGCTGGAATAATATCGGGCTGCCACCTTGGTGATTGAGCTGCTGCCCCAGAGAGATCATCGCCGGCATAAAGAAGCTGGTGCCCAACAGCTTGTCAAACAGCATCATGACCGCACTGACAAACAATGCCGGGAAGGCCAGCAAGGCCATGATCGAGGCCATGAAGATGCCCCATACCGAGAGTGGCATGCGGAACAATGTCATACCGTGCGTGCGCGCCTGCAACACCGTGGTGACGTAGTTCAACCCGCCCATGGTGGCCGCGACAATAAAAATAGCCAGTGAGATGAACATCAGGACAATGCCCCACTCGACCCCCGGTGTCCCCTGGCTAATGGACTGTGGCGGATAGAGCGTCCAGCCCGAACCAGTGGGGCCGCCAGGGACAAAAAAACTGCTGAGCAACACCAGTACCGCCACCAGGTAAAACCAGTAGCTGAGCATATTGACGTAGGGGAAGACCATGTCGCGGGCGCCCACCATCAGCGGGATCAGATAGTTGCCGAAGCCACCCAGAAACAAGGCCGTCAGCAAGTAGATAACCATGATCATGCCGTGCATGGTCATCGCCTGATAGTAAGTACTGGCGTCCATGAACGACAAACTACCGGGGAAGCCTATCTGCATGCGCATCAAGTCGGACAACACCAAAGCGATAAGACCCACGAACAGAGCCGTCAAGGAGTATTGAATGGCTATGACCTTGTGGTCCTGACTCCATATGTATTTGGTCAGGAAACTTTTGGGTTCGTGCAGTACTTCTGTTTCGGCATGCTCCGCATAGGCCATCACGTCATCCTCCTGCTGAAGTTTCAGTGTGTTTCTGGTTCCTTACGGCTGCTTTCCTGGCTCCGCTTTGCTCGTATCAGTTTCGGTGTTCGCTTTGGATTTGATAAAGGCGATCAGTGCGTTCAAGTCCTTATCACTCGGAGCAAAGGGTGGCATGACGGCTGCAAAGCCCTTGACGATTTTGGCGTTGGGATGAAGAACCGACTCTTTTAGATAGCCCTCATCGACCTTTACGCTCGTATCGTCGGCAAGGGTTTCTGTCTTGCCATACAGGCCCAGCCAGCTGGGGCCGATGCCTTTATTGCCATCAACACTGTGGCAGGCCAGGCAGCCAAGCGACCCGGCCAGCCGCTGTCCCTGCGCCGCCAGGTCTTCACCTGGGGCCGATGCTTCGCCGGTCGAAGGTTCATCGTCTTGCCGCGCAGTACCCAGTGATTTGATCAGGGCGATGACAGCACCCTGTTCATCGTCATTGAGAGTATAGGCCACCATCACCGGCGGGTAGCCCTGTACCAGTCGGGCCTTCGGATCGAGAATCGACTCTTTAAGGTAGGCCTCGTCGACTTGCACACGGGTGCCATCGGCGAGTTGTTCAGTGCGGCCGTACAGCCCCTTCCATCCCGGGCCGAGACTGGCGGTACCATCCTGGCTATGGCAGGCCTTGCAGCCATGTTGTTCGACCAACTGGCGGCCTTTTTCCAGCACGCTGTCCCGACTCGGCTTGGCAGCGGTCGTTAATGTCTGCGCAAAAGTCGGTTGGCCTTTTAGCCATTGATCGAAGACGTCCTGTTCTACCACGATCATATGACCGCGCATGTTGTAATGCCCTACGCCACAATACTCAGCGCAAAGGACTTCATAGTTCCCGGTTTTAGTTGGCGTAAACCAAAAGTACGACACCATGCCGGGCACCATGTCCATCTTGCTGCGAATTTGCGGCACATAGAAATCGTGCAGCACATCTTTTGAGCGCAGTAAAACTTTCACCGGCCGATCGAGCGGAAGACGAACTTCATTATTCATTACAAGCACATCGTCCTGCCCGGCAGGATCCTTGGGGTCAAGGCCAAAGGGATTGGCGGAATCAATAAACCTGACATCCGATTTGCCCAACTTTGCGTCTTGACCGGGAAAACGAAAGGCCCACTGCCACTGCTGGGCGACCACTTCAAGTTCGTAGGCATCTTTCGGCACCCGGATGAAATCGTTGTAAACAACCAGACCTGGCGCCAACATCGCGGCAATACCTACGGAAGTAACGATGATTAACCATAATTCCAGTTTTTTACTTTCTGGCTGGTAGGCCGCCCTGACACCGTCCTTGTGACGATAGCGCATCACCGCTACAGCCATGAATACCGTGATGGCAATGAAAAATATCCCGCAAATAATCAGGGTGATGAACAGGGTGGTGTCTATGGAGCCCCAGTTGGAAGCGGCCGGTGTCGCCTGCCAGGGCGCTAGTATGTCGAATAGCACTGACGCAATAACGATTAGTATCAGGACAATTGCTATTGCCATTTCCTCTTCATCCTATTCCTGTTGTTCATTGGTTATGCAAAAGCATCGCCACTGACATCCAAGCAGGGCAGACAACTACCACCCGTCCGGGTGGCAAAGTCAGTAAGAAGTATAGAACCATCGGGTTGTACCGTGAGGCTGGCAAGCGAGGCCCGGCGACCAGCTATACTGAATTTCTGATGACGGACGGCAGGGTTCGGCCAGAAGCGGCGCCAAAAAGACGAACTCTGCCCTTGTCCAGTTATCCAACGTAAGTGATGGCATTGAGCAGGGACGATAGCGACAGAGTCCAGCAATCCACATGGGAGGTTTCGTCATGAGTGCCCTGACGATCGAAGGCTGGTGCAAAACCAGCGACGCCCAAAAGTCCACCCCGATGGGGGAAGTCCATTTCTACGTCGACGGACCTCTCCATCTCCGTCTGGAAGAGGCCGAAGAGCGCTTGCAGAAGACCCAAGAGCCTGAAGCCATGGTCGATGTCGATATGGACTCGATGGAGTTGATCATGCCAAAGGGATACGCCCCCTTGTCCGACTGTCAAATGCGCGTCTATTTGCACGACGAACGCGGCCAGTTCCACCTGGTCGGACACCGCGCCAGTGATGGCAGCTTGATCTATACCAACGCGGTGTTGATTGATCAGCTGCTTGAGTAGTGGCTACGTGATTCTCGGCGTCGGTCTTTCTCTTCGGGGGGAGGGCGGTGCCGAGTGTGACCGTATAGACCTTCAGTCGTAAGGAATACAACCGGGTGGCACATGATCCGAGTCGAGCCGATTGTCGACTCGCGCAAAGACGTGCGCTCATCCCCGGCGCGCTATCGACCCCCCCGGTTTAGCGGGGTCGCCCACAGGTCATAATTGATCGATAAGCGGTTGTACTACTCACCGATTGATTGATCCACGTTACTGCGCGGCCGAATAAGTATTGACCTGACTGTTTCGTACCAACAGACTTTTCTACTCTTGTGTATTTTTTAAGGTCTGTCTGATGCGTAAATCATTCTCCATCGTTGCAATTAGCCTTCTTGTATCGCAGTACTCCCTCGCCGGCGAAACGACCAATACCGCTATCGGTGGCGGTGTCGGCGGCGCCCTTGGAAGCGTGGTCGGTCAAGCCATGGGAGGTAGCACGGGCGCCGCGATCGGAGCCGGGGTCGGTGGCGCGGCTGGGGGCGCAATGACGGCGAAGAGCGGCAAGAAGACTGAATCAGCTATTGGTGGGGGGCTCGGGGCAGCGGGTGGCCAGGTGATTGGCAACAGCGTCGGTGGCTCAACCGGTGGCCTGATCGGCGCTGGACTGGGCGGTGCTGCAGGGGGGGCTGTCGGCAACAATATGGCCGATGACAACGACCACCACAGTTCTGACTACAAGCATAAGAATAAATATAAGGATAAACATAAACACAAGCATGGCGATTGATCGCGGGTGCAGAGTCAGAACTAGTGGAAACTTTGTTTCAACCAGGGGGGCGGGCATAACCTTCCCCCTAGGGGCGACTTTTAGGCCGTGGAGTGGTGGTCTTCAACGAATCGGGCTGTAATCACGGGGAATTTGCGTAAAACGCGGCATGTCCATGTACGCGACGCAACCCCCGGTTTCGGCGTGAGTCCCCCCCCACTAATGAGCGCCATTCCCCGGCAGCATTCGCGTCTCCATCAACACACTATTTCAGCCTGTGGCCAATGTGTGCGGGGCGTTCAGTTCATCGCACATGTTTGCCGCAGTGCTGGCAAAGTAATTGCTATGTCAGCTTATACCATCCACCAAAGGCGCAGAGTCGGGAAGCTTTGGAGCTGAAAGCACCCCCGTTGAGTGATTACATATAACCATCGGTTTGCGTCATAAAATTCCCCTGGCTACTCAATAGAAGTGCCGCAGTCATCCTCTGCAACCGTCTAGGGGGAATTCTTATGAATCACTCTAAACGTACGTGTACACCGGCAGCGTTGCACTGGTTATCGGCCTTGATGGTTCTATGGGTAATGTGCGCGGGCTCTTGCACGGCCTCGTTCAATGTGCCGGCTGGCGTCAAGCTGGCCCTTGTCGGCTTGAGTATTTCGCTCACGATATTGTTCATACTGTTTTTCCTGGTGATCAAACCTTTCGTTCGCCGTTTTTTGTGCTTTCTGGCTTGCCTGCTTACGGTCACTCTGGTCGTGGCCGATGAACCTCAGGGCAATGACACTCAAGCCAATGAGAAGTGGCTGGAGCCGGAACGCTCCAAGCTCATGCATGTGAATGGTGGGATGCCGTTCTTTCCGCACCGGGCCAATACCACTGGCAACCTGGTTTTGAATGTTAAGGACTTCGACAATGCCCAGGTATGTGGCGCTTGCCATACGGAGATTTACAAGCAGTGGCGCTCCTCGATGATGTCCCAAGCCTGGGATGAGCCCATCTATCGAGCCTTGCTCAAGCGTGCGAGTTCGGCCACCGACGGGAAGGTCGATAACTTCTGCACCGGCTGCCATACCCCGATTGGTCTCACGACCGGTCAGATCACTTCGGAAATCAACCGCTCATCGATTGAAGACAGCACCCAACATCATCCAATGCCTGGGGTCGATTGCGAGACCTGTCACAACATCAGTGCCCGCACGGGCCTCGATAACGGCGCTTATGTCTTGAGCCCTCGAGCGCACGGTAAACCCACCAAGTTCGGCCCGCGTAAAGATGCCGTTTCGCCTTATCACGACACCGTGTATTCCGCTCTGCACACGCGCTCGGACTTTTGCGGCACTTGTCACAACGTCACGCACCCGTTCAGCAGTGTGGCGGTCGAGCGAACCTATGACGAATGGCAGGAGAGTGCCTACAGCCTTAACGATGTAACCTGCCAGAGTTGCCATATGCAGGGTTTTGCGGGTAAGGCCGCGATCATGGGGCCGGACCGCGAGCAAGTCGCCTCGCATTGGTTCAGCGGAGCCAACGCCATGATGCTCAAGCACCTCGGTCAGGACGAGGGTGCGCAACGCGCGCGCGACATGCTCGTGCGTGCGGCGCAAATACAATTCCAGCAACTGCCGGCAACTGTCATTCCCGGGCAATACACCTCGGTTGCGGTCAAAGTTGCGAATGTCGGCGCAGGGCACAAACTACCGACCGGCTTTCCAGAGGGACGGGAGATGTGGATTGATTTCCGGGTACTGGATGCCAGTGGTCGCGAGCTCTATCGGCTGGGTTCGATCAAGGACGGCAAGACCGAGGACAACACCCGAAACTTCAAAGTGCACATTGGCGACAAGGACGGCAATCCGTTGGACGTCGAGGTCTGGAATGCCACGCAAATACTCTCGGACAATCGCATTCTGCCCAAGGGCTACGATATCGGGACGTTCTCCTTCCTGGTGCCGGCCGACGCAGTGGGGCCGCTCACATTGTCTGCCGAACTGAACTACTGGCCGTTTTCGCAGAAGCTGGCCGACTACCTGCTCGGCAAGGATCAGTTGCAGGTGGAAATTACCCAGATGGCCAAGGTCACGCAGAGCGTTCCTCTGTCGACCAGCCTGCCAGTCGCCAAGGCGGACACTGCGCACTTTTAGCTGCGCAGTGTCGAGGTCCAGCGGGGGCTGATCTCTATATACGCCTTGCCGAAGGAGAGGGACGTTAGAGGAGGGCTCGTTGCACAGCCAACACCCTTCACCTGGCGTTTTGGATCTACTGCACCGAAAGCCTGGCGTGCTTCTGGCTCTGGCGATCCGTTTCAAGCGCGACTCAACGCCGCCTCCGTTGCAGCAATGTCTGCCAGGCTCAAAAAAGTCTGAGGATCATTCGGCCGATTGCTGCCTGTGACAAAGGACAGCAATCGACGCATGGCAAACGGTCGCGGACGTTATGAAGCCTTGACGATCTGCGGCGGGCTCCACGCTCCTTTGCCAGGCGGCAAGATGGAAGGCGCCTGCGTCTTCGGCCAATAGAGACGCATCACCAGGTAGATCCGATCATTCGGTGCGGGCAGCCAGTTGCTTTCCTTGTCCGCGCCGGGTGAGTTTTTCTGCAGGTAGAGCGTTAGTGAGCCGTCCGCATTCTTCTTCATACCGGGCAACATTGGTGAGTTGATGAGGTAGCGATTGATCGGGTTTTCGATCAGCAATTGCGACTTGCCGTCGTACATTGTCACTGACCAGAAGGCATTAACCGGTGGAAGTTGTCCGGCAGCAAAGGTGATCGTGTAGTTGTGCTTGCTGCCATCGAGCGGTTCGACATTTGGCAAGGTATTGGCCAGCGGGTACGTGGCCTCATCGGCATCGTTGGCGTATATGCCTGCTTGCGCAACAGCAGCACGCTTGAGCCAGTCGCCATTGTAGAAGGCGTTGTCGCCGCCGGCACCGACAATGTTTCAGCCATTAATCCTGGTGCCCAGATTTTTAATCCCTTCCTCAACCTTTGCATGCCCAGCCTGCAGGCCTTGAACCACCGCGGTTTTCTGTTCGGCGGACAGGTTCTGGAAGTTGAAGTCCTTGCCGACGCCGATTCGGGCAAGTTTCTCGCGGATCGCTACTTCGTCCGGTGTGGCCGGGTCGAACTGCAAGGCAAAGCCCAGATACTTGAAGAAGTCAGTCTTCACCAGGTCTTTATCGATCTTCGGGAAATCAATCGCGGGTGCTGCAGGTGGCGCGGGCTGCTGGAGATAAGCGGAAAGCGGCTGCACCATCACTGTCTGTCGGTATCATCGCCTGCGTCCTACGCTTTGACGTGTTCAAAGAACAGTGAGAAATCACTATGATTCCCGGTCGCAAAGGGCAGCATCCGATCCAGGGAGGACACACCCTGCACCGATACGCTGCCTAAAAACGACTAGAAGTAACCTGCGTCATGACTGACGCGATTCACCGTTCGTACCGCTAAAATTTTCGAATGTTACGCCGATGCGCGAGAACACCTGCCACACGAAGAGCAGCACACTGGAACCGATGAGAATTGATGCGAACGCAATCAATGGCTCGACTGAGGGGAAGCCCTTGATACGCAGTGTCAGTGCGCCGAGCATCACCGGTACGCCAACGTTGTACGTCCAGAACTGTGCGCTAGCGATGCGTCCTTCAGTGATTGACGGGTGCAACGTGCCGAACAGCCCGAACAGTGCCATCGACACCCACCCCAACAGATTGATATGGGCATGTACCGCGAAGAGTGAATGGTCGCCGGAAGCGCCCATCGTCACGCCCAGCGCCACGCCACTGGCAAAGTAGAGGGCCGCGAGCCGAAACCAGGTCCGTGAACGGGGATTGTGATTCATGGCATTCACCTCATGCGCCCTGAGGCGCGCTCAGTTGCTGAAAAAACGATGTGGAATCGTTATGCCCGGCGCGCCGATTGTGCTTCGCAAAGCGCCATTGGCATATCCTGCGTTGCGTGTCTATTATGAGACTCAAGTCTCATTACAAGACGGAGTATCATTTATTCCATGCCGACCTCGAAGTCAAGCCCGCCTGTCCGTGATACTGATACGCAAGGCCGCGCCAACCAGCGGCAACGCACGCGTCAAGCGCTGATCGATGCCGCCATCGCCTTACGCGACGAGGGCCACAACCCGACTGTCGCGCAAGTCGCCGAGCGCGCGATGGTGTCGCGGGCCACGGCGTATCGTTACTTTCCCTCGCCTGAGGCGTTGATCAGCGAGACGGCGGCCGATCGCGACATGACGCCGCTGGAGAACCTCTGGCGGCCGGGAGACGATCCGGTAAAGGGCATCGGCCTGGCGGCGAACGCGTTGAACACACTGCTGCTCAACGACGAGATTGGCCTGCACGTGATGGAGCGCTCGTTCATGACGGTGTGGCTCGAAACGGAACCCCACGAACCCTTGCGGCCGGGGCGACGCATGAGCTACATCGAGCCGATTGTCGACTCGCTGAAAGACGTGCTCTCACCCCGCGCACGCAAGCGACTGAAACAGGCGCTGTCGATCGTGATCGGCACCGAAGCGTTGATCGCCGTGCGCGATATCGGTGGCGCGAGTATCGAAGAATCGCTCGACACCTGCGTTTGGGCCGCTCGAGCGCTCGTCCGCCAGGCGCTGGCGGAGGATGAGCAGGCGCGGCAAAAGCGCAAGGCTGTGTCCGCAAGATTGCGAAAGTGAACCCGCATTTCACTGGGGGCGCACTCGAGTAGCCCGTCGACGCAAGTCCAGACGGGGCCCGGTGCTGCTGCATCGAAGAAGAGCGACGGTTGGTCGAATGAATGATGAATCCGGGTGAATGAGACTGTCTGTTTTTTGATGGGCGTAGCGGCCTTTTAAAACAATGGGTTGGGGTACAGAGGTTCAGAATCCCCACGTCGTGATTGCTTACTGACGATCGAAATTTATCCGACCTAAGTCTGATTTCTTGACGCCAGGAGCCTTGGACACTCGACGGATAACCAGCGGCGTCCCTGGTTCCCTGCTATTAATCAATGAGTGTTCGAGTGCTAATCCTTTCGGGAGCGCGTTATGAGTCCATCCATTCGCATCGGCATTGCCGACGATCATCCTTTGTTGCGTGAGGGCGTTGCCAATACGTTGAAAAGGCGGGCGGATCTTCAGGTCGTGGAGCAGGGCGCCAATGCGGATGAAGCCAGGGATATTGCCGTGAGGGTTCGTCCGGACGTGATGTTGATGGACGTCAATATGCCGGGCGATGTTTTCGCCGCGGTTCGATTCATTGCCACTGAGCTGCCGGAAGTGAAGGTGCTGATGCTGACCGTTTCGGAATCCGAAGATGACGCCTTTTCGGCACTGGAGGCCGGCGCGCGCGGGTATGTGTTGAAAGGAGTCAGTGGACCGGAACTGGTCCTGGCGATCAGGTCGGTTGCCAAGGGCGAGTCATACATCACCCCCGAATTCGCCAATAAACTGCTTAATAACATCAAGAAACACAAAGCGGAAAATCAAACGTTTGATCTCACCCCTCGCGAGGAGGAAGTCATTTGTGAAGTTTCAAAGGGGCTGACCAATAGAGAGGTTGCGTCAAAGCTGTCGATCAGCGAAAAAACCGTCAAGCATCACATGGGCTGCGTGATGCAGAAACTGCACGCCCGAAATCGTGTCGAAGCGGTCACGGCCCTACGGCATTACAGGGAGCACGAAGCTGTCGGGCGGCTTCACATCGACGCAGGGAAAACACAAGCGGATGCCGGGAACGGCTCCTGACTAGATCTTGAACTGTGCATTGACCGACGTACCCGAGGCGCAAGAGTCGATGCTGAACAACCCGCCCAGCGATTCAACGCGATAACGCAAACCGGCGAGCCCCAATCGGGTTCTGCCGGATGTCTCGAGCAGCATGGCGTCCGCCGTCATGCCGGGACCCCTGTCCCTGACGCTGATATTCAATACTTCATCAATGTATTGCGCCTGGATGACCTGACCCTCGCCGTTGGCATGACGGTAAGCGTTGTTGAGGGCTTCTTGCACAAAACGGTACAAACAGAGTTTGAGTGGTAGTGACGCGGCCTTCGGTAGTCGCCCCAGGGCTAACGTGACCTTGGTACCCGTGCGTTGCTCGTGCCGTTGCGCCACCAATTGCAACTCTTCCACCAGGCTCAAATCGTTGATTTCCGGAAGTGCCAGGCCTCGTGATAATTCGCGGACCTCCCGCAATGCGTCGGTGGCGGCGCCACGAATGGTTTCCATCGACTCCTGATCGACCGCGGAGCAGTTTTCGGTCAAGTCGTCGAGCCGGATCAGAATCAAGGTCAATAACTGCGCCGGCCCATCGTGCAGGTCTGCACCAATGCGCCGCAAGGTGAGTTCGTTGACCCGGGAAAACTCCTGGGTCGCCGTCGCCATCTTGCGCTGGAGTTCGACATTACTGACGTGTAAACGGGTTTGCTCCTGCAGCCGTAAGTGCAGTGCCACTTGTTGGCGCTGGATAATCTTGTCACCGCGTCGCACGATGAAGAAAAGCAGCGTCAGCATTGCCAGCGTCGCGGCACCGACAACCTCCCATACCTGCTGTCGGACACGATTGATCTCGCGCTTGAGGCTCTCGGCCTTTTCATAAAACTCGCCCACCGCGATGACTTTCCTGGAGTTTGAATCCCGCAGAGGCGCGTAGATCTCATAGAGCGGCAGGTTGAGCTTGCGTTCGAACTCGTTCTCCTGCTGGCTCAGCTCTTCAAGGTCGGTGACCACTTTGCCTTTGAATGCCTCGGTGATCTCATCCACGGGGAATTGGTGGTTGGTGATGGCTTTATTCGTGCTGTAGACAACTGTGCCATCCGCCCGCCAGATCTTGATCGAAACAATGTGCTGTTTTAGCGCACGACTTTGCGTGAGGCGGTCCAGGGCCTGGACACTTTCAGCGGAGAGGTTGTTGTCCCGGCTCATCTCCTGCACATAGGGCTCCAGAAACGTGTCCATGTACTGAGCAGCGGCTTCTGCCGCGCTATGTACCGCGGCACCTTCTATTCGTAGGCTCACCAAATTGCCGACGAAGAACATGGTCAGTCCCAGGATCACCGCAGCGGCAATGACAAACTGGGTCGAGTGACTCAGATTGCGCACCTGGACTCTGATTCGTCTGTGCCAGATAGGGGAGGGGGCGCTCAGCGCCTCAGTCTCCTGCGCGATAAACGTCTCGTTTTTGGATTCGACTTTTGCATCGTTTGCCATCGATTGGGTTCCCTGAACATCCTGATAGGTCGATTGGACAACCCTGCAACTCACTGTTTGTAGCCAATTTGTCGCAACAGATTCTTGCGCCACTGAATGTCTTCATCGCCTTCAATGTCATTGGCACAAAAGCCATCCACTACGCCCAGGATTGCTCGCCCTTGTTCCGTCTCAGCGAGAATCACCTCGGTTGGATTGGCTGTTGCACAAAAGATACGGCAGACCTCTGGAACCATTTTGATGGTGTTTAACACGTTCAGCGGATAGAAACCGTCGCCCAGGAAAATGATGAAGCTATGGCCTGCGGCGATGGCTTTCGCATTCTTCTGTGCAAGTTCAATCATTGGGGTATCGGTGCCAGACCATCGCACCAGGCATTTGCCAGAGGCTTCACAAAAGGCCACGCCAAACTGGATACCTGGTACAGCATTGACCAGCGCTTCGTGGATGTCCTCGACGGACTTGATGAAGTGCGTCTGACCTAAAATGAAGTTCGTCACTTCCGGTTTATCGATTTTCAACGTGATGAGTTGCATCTCAAACCCCTCCATTCACGAAGTCGTTACCAGCGTCTGGCAACACACCAAGCATAGCTACTCATTTGTTATTGCTCCGGCAACCGACGGTTTCTGGCCGTTTGCTACCTGTCGTGAGGGGGGGCAATCGACCAACGTCAGACGGACTTGTCGTCCTGATGGTCGTGACTGGGCGTTGTTATCGAACCTGGACTTTCGATCGGATCACCCACAACCCCAAAAAAGTCAAAACAGCAAAGCCCCCTCCCATCAAGAAGGTCGCTTGGTAGCCTGCCGTATCCCATAGCGCCCCCGCGATGACACTCGCCATCAGCAAGGCCAGTCCGGTCAACAAATTGAACATGCCAAATGCCGTCCCACGCAGTTCAGCCGGCGCGCAATCGGCGATGAGGGCGGCGAATATCCCCTGGGTAAACCCCATGTGCAGCCCCCATAGAACGACGCCGACGACCAGCCCCGCGATACCCGGCACAAACGCTAGCGTCAAATCGGCAGCCATCAGAAATATCAGACCTATGCCGAGCACCGGCACGCGGCTGACACGATCAGACAATGCCCCGGCGGGATAGGCTGACAGCGAGTACGCCACTGCCATCAGGACAAGTACCGCTGGCGCCCACATCGGCGCCAGCCCAACAGCCTGGCCGCGCAGGATCAGAAAGGCCTCGCTGAATCGCGCCAGGGTGAACACCGAAGCGACACCCACCACCCACCAGTAACCGGCGCCCAGTCGGGCCAGTTCCCGCCGACTCAAGGGCGTACGCACCCGTTGCGGCCCTTGCACTTGTCTGGGCTCATGAACGAACAAAAGCAGCACAGCGACGGCGAGGAAGGCCGGGATGACAGCCACCCAGAACACGGTCTGGAAGTGGTTCGCGGTCAGCCACATCAAACCAATCGCCAGCAACGGCCCCAGGAATGCACCAACGGTATCCAGCGTCTGACGCAGGCCGAAAGCCGCCCCGCGTACCGCGGGTGGTGTGATGTCGGCCACTAATGCATCGCGCGGGGCACCGCGAATCCCTTTGCCGATACGGTCGATAAAGCGAGCCCCGGTCAGCCAGTCCAGCGAGCCCGCCAAAGGAAAGATTGGTTTGGACAGCGCCCCCAGTCCATAACCCAGCGCCGCCAGCAGCTTGCGTTTGCCCAATCGATCACTGAGCGCCCCGGAGAATACCTTGGTGATCGAGGCAGTAGCCTCGGCTATTCCCTCGATGAGACCCACCGCCAGGACGGAGGTACCCAGTACTGTCACCATGTAGAGCGGCAACAATGCATGGATCATCTCTGAGGAGATGTCCATCAGCATCGAGACGAAGCCGAGCGCCCAGATGCCACCAGGAAGGGTGCGCCAGACATTGCCGGTTGACGCCTTCTGGATTGGCGCTGTAGTGGAAGTACCGCCCGACTTGTCAGTGGTTTTCATCATGAGCCTCACACTCCTTTAGCCGCGTCGGCAGGATGCCAGAGGAGGGAGAAAAAAAGCTGAAAGGTTTGTAACGGTCAACTGTGGATGAACGTCCAGAGATCAGTGCTCAGTTTGTCGATAGCGGCTTTAAAGTCCTTGGTGGTGATGCGCTGGCTCTCGTTCTCTAGCTGGCTGCCGAATACCTTGCGTACCACTTTGGCCATGGTCTGATTCGTTCTCGCGTCAATGAACTCGGCTTCGAAGTAGATATTCGTGTCTTGATCCCGGTGCCCGGTGGCTGCCTGTGTCGCTCCGACAACGGCTGCGATCGGCATCACTTCATACCACTTCATGCCTTCGTTCGAGGCGCTGACGCCCGTGATCGCCGCACGCAGGATCAGGGGGCGTGAGCCGGCCGGTGCAGCGGCCGCGTTAGATACCCTCCGGTATTTCTGGCCCAGCACGATTTTGGCCTTCCTGGACATGTAGTCCTGCAATTCGACCAGCGTCTGCTGATTGACCTGTTCATTGGGCTTCGGCGCGGGGTAAAACTCCAGCGTTCTGAACGCGATGGTGTCATACGCATTCGGGTTCCAGGACGGGCTCACCCAACGCATTGCCTTCTCACCGGTGGCGGTGGTCACTTCTTCCAGGTTGTTGTAGTTGGACAGGAAGCCGGAGTACTGCTCGCGCTCAGTGACCTGGGAGGTGCAACCGCCAAGTAGCAGGCTGGCCATTGCAACGCCAACAAACAGTTTATGGGCCAGGGTCATAGTGAATTCACTCCTTGGAGCCAGGACTAATTACAGGACTCAGTTACAGCCTTCTCGGTGCGTTTGATTTCCTGCTTGATGTCCGTGGTTATTCGCTGTTCTTTGAGTTGCTGTTCGAGAAAATGCTGACTCCCCAGGTTTTTCAGTTCTGCATCGGTCGCTGCGTCCTTTGCCTCCAATTTTGCGGCGTGTGCGTCTATGACCGCTTCAACCTCCGCGTCATTGTTTGCGGTATCCAGCGCGCTGACCAATTCATCCACCTCAGAACTCTCCGCCTCGGCGTAAGCCTCCATAGACAGCCCCGCAGTCATCGCTCGTGCTCGAGTTTCCAGGGTTTTCATATGCTGCTGTACTGACCTGCACAGGGCCTCCTTTCGCTCGTTCTCGAACGATTTCCACTCCATGAACCTCTGCGTTGTTACACCCATCACCGTGATGATGACGGCGGCCCCAATCAATCCGGCTCTCACGTTTCGCAACCTCAACAAGATTTTGTGAGTGATTACCTTAAATCTACTCGAGAAATTAAAAAGCGTAGCAGGACGGTGCTAAAAATCGCTTCGAGCCGTTTCTGGGCATGCTGACTGATTCGGGCCGTTTTCTGTCTGTCGCGGAGGGTAGTAAACGACCCGAAGCGGACATTCACGAAGGTCTGCTTTCGGCTATCAGAGGCATTACCGTGTTTGCCCTGCGCTCGCTGGACGCTGCCAACCTCGCCACCCGCGAAGAGCATCTGGCGAGCGAGGCGCGGTTACTGGCCGATCAACTGAGCACTTTTCACGGCACGTTGCGTGAAAGTACCCAGCGCCTTAGCGGCCTGTTCGAGAAACGCTTCAGTGCCGGATTGAGCGTGCATCCGGATGAGCCGGTGGGCGGTGACTGCCAAAGAGCTGGAGAAGCTTGCGGCGGATTTGCGGCATGAGGTTGATCGGTTTCGTTGAGTCGTTGCCGAGATTGCCATCGCGAGCAGGCTTGCACACAGTTGATCTCGAATGTTCACAAAACCTGTGCTCACCTTCAAGTCTAAACATACAAGCGAGCCTGCTCGCGATGGCATCGACTCAATTTTTCGATTTGTCCCAAATCTTTCTTGGCATTTGCCGGCGTGGTATCGCTTTTTAAGCTTGCTGAAACGTTTCATCAAGTCTATAAAAATGGCACAACTCCAAGAAAGGCTGCTGCCATGACCCCGCTCAAACTCTTTGTTGCCCTCAGCGCACTGTCCGCTGCCTCCCACGCCATGGCCTGGGATTACGTTTTGCTCGACACCGACAAAGCCGCCCAGAACTGGCAGATCACCAGCCAGCAACTCAGCATAAAAACCGACAAACCCTTCAACGTTACCCTACGCACCTTGCACGGCGGTCGGCAGGAGGGCGTCAGCATCGTCGACATCGATAACGGCACGATGAAACTCTCGGTAGTGCCGACTCGCGGAATGAACGTCTTGCAGGCCTCGGTCGGCAATGTGCGCATGGGCTGGGATTCGCCGGTCAAGGAAGTGGTCAATCCGTCCTTCATCGAACTCAATGGCCGCGGTGGTCTGGGCTGGCTGGAAGGTTTCAATGAGCTGGTCACCCGCTGCGGATACGAATGGGTCGGCCACCCCGGCGTCGACAACGGCGAACTGCTGACCCTGCACGGTCGGGCCGCCAACATTCCTGCGAACAAAGTCACCCTGCACATCGATGAAAAACCACCGTACGCCATCACCCTGCGCGGCGAACTGAAAGAGCAGGCGTTCAAGAAGGTCGACTTCTCCGTCGCGACCGAACTGGTCACCGAACCCGGCAGCGTAGTGTTCACCCTCAACGACACCCTGGCCAACAACGGCGACTATCCGAAGGAATACCAGGCGCTGTATCACAGTAACTTCAGCACCCCGTTCCTGGAGCAGGGCGCTCATTTCGCCGCGCCGGTGAAACAGGTGTCGCCGTTCAACGACAAGGCCAAGGGCGATCTGCCCGACTGGCAGACCTACCGCGCACCGACCAAGGACTACGACGAAACGGTTTACAACGTGGTGCCGTATGCCGATGCAAAGGGCGATACGTTGACCGTGTTGCATAACAAGGCCGGCAGCCTGGGCGTTTCGGTCGGCTTCAACACTCAGACACTGCCCGTGTTTTCCCTGTGGAAAAACACCGATACCCAAGGCCAGGGCTATGTCACGGGGCTGGAGCCAGGGACAAGTTTTTCCTACAACCGCCGTTATCAGCGGCCACTGAACCTGGTACCAACAATTGGGCCGAAGGAACACAAGCAGTTCCGCATCAGCTACAGCTTGTTGGCGGATAAGGCTGCTGTGGATAAGGCCTTGAAGCAGGTGAGCGAGATTCAGGGTGGGCGGGAGACTGAGGTGCGGCAGACGCCGTTGGTTGATCTGACCAAGGGGTGACACCGGCTAGAGCATTGTCGGCCGATATTGCAGCCCATCGGCCAAATGTTCGCGTCTGATCCCGTCGGCTTGTTCAAGGTCCGCCAGCGTGCGCGCGACCTTGAGCAGTCGATGGGCTGCTCGCAACGACGGAGTTAAACGCTCGCAGACGGATTCCAGCCTGTTTTCATCGACCGTGGATAGGTGTCTAGCCTGTTATTCGTATCGAGGATCTGCATTCTGAGCCTAGGGAGTCCGATGGATTTGTAAATCGTTCGGCTCTTGTCACTTTGCCATCAAAGCATCGAAATTATCGATAACCACTTTAAGGCGCTACTCGCTGATCACACCAGCATGTTGCTGTTTGCCTAATGATGTATTCGGTCACTGTCCGCTCTTGGCCGATTTTTGCCTGTCTCCACCGTCTATATTGGGTCGTTCACTTCCATTAGTCGCGTGAAATCTGCGCGAATTGGCGAATATCGTCATCTGAAAAGCAACGGACTACCGTGAACCGGTCTCCGACCTTGAGACCTTCGGCAGCGCGTTCTCTTGGGCTATTCATTACGACTTCCTGTAAGGCGAGGGTGGGAAAATCAAACAGTATGCTCGGGCCCGGGAAATTCTCCTGGGCTCACCTCAAGTGCAAAGATCCTTCGGCAAACAGAGCCAGTGCGATGAGGATCATGGCCGCGCCGGAAAAACGACTGACCCGTTGAGCGGCGGCTGGACGTGCCCGCAGAACAACCTGCGAGCCAAATCCGACTAGAAGGTAGATCACGCCACAGCTGATAGTGTGGACGAGCCCGAGCGCAATCATCTGCATCGGTACAGGCCAGGGGGCCGTGGCGTCGGCAAATTGCGGCAACAGCGCGAGGAACAGCAGGAACACTTTCGGATTCAGCCCGCTGACGCAAAGCCCCTTGAACGCCCAGCGCTTCCAGGAGCCTGACGCCTGAACCTCATCCGCGTGCGGAGTAGAGGGGCGCACGAGCATGTTGATGCCCAACCAAAGCAGATAACCCGCCCCGGCCATCGTCAGCACTGACAGGGCCAGAGGGTGGTTGGCGACCAAGGTGCCAACACCACCGGCTACCACCAGTGTGGCAATCAAGTGGCCGGATAACAGTCCGCCCACGGCGGGTATGACAACTCGATGCTTCAAGCCTGCGGATATCGCGTAGGCCCAATCGGCTCCAGGCGTGATCACGAACAGTATCGACACCGCCCAGAAGGCCACAAAAACACTGAAGGTCATGGCGTCACCCACGCCCGTTCATCACTCAACACTTCATTCATCATTCCACCTCTCAATTCCAAGGCCGTTCCTCTTGTTTCATTTTGAGGAGTACGGTTGTTAATGGTGGGAGGAAGATTAATGAAATCTGGTTAGAATTAGCTTTCAAAGACGGTCGCAATGGCGTTGCAGGTTGGGAGATTATTCTGCGTGGATAGAATTGATCGGAAGATTCTTGCTGAGCTGCAAAAGGATGGCCGCCTTTCGGTCACTGAGCTTGCCGAGCGTGTAGGGCTGAGCCTCTCACCTTGTCACCGGCGAGTGCGGGCACTGGAGGAGTCCGGTGTGTTGCTGGGCTATCGCGCGCAACTTGATCCCGGCGCATTGGGCCTGAATTTTTCCGCCATGGTGTTTGCCACGCTTAGGGAGGGTGACAGGCAGGCGGTCGAGGCGTTCGAATCGGCACTCATTGATATACCTCAGATAGTCGATGCCCAGAGGTTATTTGGCGAGCCGGACTACCTGCTGCACGTCATCACTCAGGATCTACCGGCCTTCCAAAGGCTTTACGATGAAAGCCTCTCGACATTGCCCAATGTGCAGCGGCTGACTTCGACGCTGGTCATGAAGCGGGTTGTCCAGGATAGGCCGTTGCCTTTGTGATGGTGCTTGGTCCTGCTTCGCCTTTAAAACAGGGTCTTGCGCCAATCAGGGATGACCGCTCTTGGCCGATTGCCGTCTGTCACGAGGATCCGCCATCGACCCAAAGCTGACTGTGATGATAGGCGGCTTTGGGTTTGAAACGCATACATAGCGGTCTTTTGCGCTTGCTGACGACACAACTAGCCTTTTGATAGGCGACGCTAACCTCCACCTCCACCTCCACCTCCACCTCCACCTCCACCTCTACCTCCGCTGCTAATGCTGTTTTCTGGGTCATTGTTGACCTTGACCTGCGGCCCGACGCCATCTCCCGTACGGAATGTCGGTAACGCAACCGAGTCCACGAATTTCACGCCGTCCCAGCTCGGTAACGGTGTGGGCATCAATTGGAACTGGCCCGGGTGCTCAGAGTCCCAGCGCAGCAGCATCGAGGTGTCCTCATGCTGTGTGTTGTGGCAGTGCTCCATGTAGGTACCGGCAAACTCACGGATGCGTATGGCCATTTCGACATTGTCGAGGCTGTCTGGATCGGAGCCAATACGGTAGACATCCTTGCGCGCCCCTTTTTCCCATTCGGGTGGTGTTTTGCCACCGCGAGTGAGAATGATCCCTTCCTCGAAATGCACATGCACCGGGTGACTCCAGCCATTGCCGCCGTTCTGGATCTTCCAGACTTCCAGCGTACCTTCACCCCTGAACCCTGCCGGTGTCGGGCCAGTGGCCAGTTGTGGCGCGGCTGAAATCCGGCGCGGGTCCATGTTGAAGCCTTCGCCGCCATCGGTCTTGATCGTCCACGGCTTGAAATCCGTGCCGTCGGAGCGGCCAAAGATAAAGGTTCGGTGCCGAGCCTGGGCGAGCCGGGCGATATCGGCAGGGTCATCACGGTGCAAGGGCAGCGGGATCATGAACCTGCCCTCGGGTTTGCCAGGCTTGGCGGGCTCGAAGTCGACGGGGTTCATGCTGACATCCTGGCCAGTGTAGGGCCTCACGTTCAGTTGCATGAACACGCCCACGCCCGGGTCGCCGTTGATCCACTGTGGCCCGTGGCTGGTTTGCCTGACGACGGGAAGGTACTTCTCGGAGAGTACATCTGCCAATGGAATGTCACGTTTGGGAAGCTTGCCGTTTTCATGCTCCTCGATGTTGACGAAGAAAATTTTGTCGCCCGGCTTGATGCCGTTTTTCGCGAAGTCGACGACGATGTCATAGCGCTCAGCAATACCCAGTATCGGCAGAATGGCATTGTGGTCCTGTTTGTCGCCGTCACCATCGAGGTCCAGGCTGCCATCGAACGGCACCGCGTGCTCCATGATATTGCCGTCGTTGGCAATCATGTGGAACGGCACCCGGTTGTATGAAAAACCGGAGTTTTTCGGGCCAGGAAACTCACCGCCATTACCTTTGATCTGACGCACCACCGCCAGCGTGAAGAAGCGAGAAACCGATCCGTTGAGAATCCTGAAGCGGTAGCGGCGGGCACGTACGTCCAGGAAGGGCTTGTACTCCCAGTTGGTCAGCACTTGGTCACCGAGAAAGCCGTCGGTGTTGAACGGGTTGAACCACAACTGGCCGGCCTTGTCCCAGGCCTTGTCGGCAATCGTCAAGTTGATGTCATAGTCGCGGTTACCCCAGCCCAGCGCCGAGCCGCTGGGCAAGCGCAGGTTGACCCCGTCGTCGACCGCCTCGTTGCCACGGTCCACGGCGCTGTAGTAGTTCATCATCGTCGCATTGCCCTTGTAGACATTTTGCGCGGTGAAATCGAGCATGTGGTCGTGGAACCAGTGGGTGCTCATGGTTTCGCGCCAGTCGCCACGGATCTTGATGGCGCCGTTGTTGCAGGTTTTGAAGCCTGGGTTGGCATCGTTGACGAAAAGCTTTTCACCGGGGTCGCACGGGAACGCTGCCCGTGCGTCCTGGGCATTAGTATTGATGCTGTCGTAACCGGCCAATTGGAGCGGCCAGCGATAGTCGTAGTACTGGCCCGGGAAGAAGAACGCGTTGGTAAAGCCGTCGCTTTCCGCGGGGGAGTGACCGTTATGTTCATGGGTGGTGAGGGTGTGCAGGCCAAAGCCCCGGTTGGCCGACGGGTCAATGGGCAAGGCATCGTAATGACGCATCAGCATTGCGGACTTGAAGCAGTTTCGGCGGAAAGGTGCCGTCGAACGTCCACAGTGCATTGTGGTCCTGGACAGGGAGGTTGGGGTGAAACTGCACTTGAATGCCCTTGGTTGTGCCCTCGTTGGCCGAGTTGCCGTTGGTGTTGTGATAGAGCCCGCCTGGCGCAAATTCCCCCACGGCGTAGTTATGCCGTTGCATACGATCACGCAAGCCGCTGTTGACGTGCGCGCCGGCTTGCACAGTCTTGAAGGCGTCGCGCGGGAAAAACTCATTGAAACGCTGGTGCGACCAGCCTTTTCCCGGTGGCCGGCCCTCTGCGGGCGAATCGACCCGGCGATTGAGGAAATCCTCGATCTGCGCCCTCCAGGGGTTGCGGTCCAGTACATTGGAGAACTCTGTCGGGAAGGGCGTCAATGCCGGCTGCCTGAGAAAGGCATCCAGCGCAGCCGGTGACGGACCGCTACGCGCCACCTTCAATGGATCTTGCGCCGGTGCGGGGCCCACCGTCGGGACCGGAAACGGCACGGGTGATGGCGGGTCGGCCGCATCCAGTTTGTTCGAACCGAATTCCTCGAAAAGTTCTAGCTTCTGTGAGAACGGTTGAGCCCCGAATACCGGGCTGGCATTACCGTTGGTGGGGATATTGAAGCTGGGTTGCAGATCGGGTGGCAGCACATTGTCGACCAAGGGCGTCTTGCGGTTACCGACCACGCCATTGGGCAAGTCGAAGGCGCCGACGTTTGCGGGAGGCAGCTTGAGCAAGTTCCTCAATGCGGCGTCGGGGTCGGCGGGCTGATTGGTGAACGCCGATGGGTCGGTAGGGGGCGGTGGGTCGGTGTTGTCGAGGGGGGCTGCCTGGGTCTGGGACAAGCCCAGCCCAAACATGAACACGGCAGCAGAGATACTCAGCGCCAGCCTGGTTTTGGACAATGGACTAGGAGTCAACCTTCCGGTATCTAGTTTCATTGCAAACACCTCTGACGGGTTCTGCGGAGCGCGTGGCAATACTCGAGCAATGAGCCACGGCTACTAGCCCAGCTGGCGAAATGTTTGATTTCGAGCCGGGATGGGAGCGATGCAAGCTTTCCGCCAAAAGTGACAGGAGGTGACTAATGACTCTACGCCGCGCTTCTCTTGGCTGCTGGCTTTAAACAGACGTATGAGAACCCCCGGTGAAGGGGAATATGCCCCCCCAATACAGGGTGCGATTTGGGGGGCTAAGAGAAGTGAGCATTTTCTGAATGTTTCGATGGCCACTATTGGCCGAGTGTTGCTTATCGTGAAGGACCACAATCGACCCCGATCGGACGTTGAAGCCCTCGCGAGAGGCGAGCGAAGCGAAGCGAACGCCTTGAACCGATTGTCAGGCGTACAAGCCATACCCTGCCGCGATGATCAGCGGAGAAACCAGCAACGTTGCCCAGAATCCCGATTTTGGAACAGCAATGACGCAAATGATCGAGATCATAAGCACATAGATGCCAACAATTTTAAGTAGCACGAGATCGCCAACGGCTACGGCGTGAATCGCTGTCTGCCCTGCGAGCATAAAAAGCGGCCCCAGCATGGTAAACCAGAGGGCAGTACGCCGATCTTCGTGCGCTTTGAATTGGTCAACGAAGCCAGAGTCTATAGCGGCGGCGAATGCTGTTTTGAACTTGATGATACCGAATGGAATATGGAGGACGCCCAAGGCGAACAGGGTCCATGCGACGATGTTTGACATGTCTTATATGCTCCGTAACGGTAAGGTTGGATAGGTGCCTGACAATTGGTTAAGGGGGGCGGCACGCGGTCCCAGAGAGCGAAGCGAGAGGTTTGCGTTTCTTGTCGCGATGGTGTGTCGTACAACATTCCTTGTCATCCCGTAAGTCCTTGCCTGGCTTAGAAGTGGTCACGGCAAATGCGACATTGCTCAAGGAGAAACGCAACATGGGTGAGGGCAAGGACGGCTGCCCTCGAATGAAGCTACCCATTTGCCATCACCGTGTCCACCGTCCACTTTTGGCCGACTGCTGCCTCTCGAAAAACGCAGCGCTCGACCCATCCTGACGTTCTTGAGGGTGTCCGATTGGGTGCCGTGCTGGATGATTGTCTCGCCAGCAACGGCCGCTCATGCCTACTCCATCGCCTCAGCCACCCCCTGATCCTCGCCCAGAAACCCACCGCTCTGATGATGCCAAAGCCGCGCATAGGTGCCGTTTTTACGCAGCAATTCGGCATGGGTACCCTGTTCGATGATGCGTCCGTCATCCATGACAATCAGCCGATCCATGGCCGCGATCGTTGACAGCCGATGGGCGATGGCGATGACGGTCTTGCCCTCCATCATTTCATCGAGGCTTTCCTGGATGGCGACTTCGACTTCCGAATCCAGGGCGCTGGTGGCCTCGTCAAGCAACAGGATCGGGGCGTTCTTGAGCATCACCCGGGCGATGGCAATGCGTTGGCGCTGGCCACCCGAAAGCTTGATACCGCGCTCACCCACCAGGGTGTCATAACCGGTATGGCCTTGCCGGTCGCTCAGTTGACTGATGAAACCATCGGCCTGGGCGTTGGCGGCGGCCCTGCGGATTTGCGCGTCGGTTGCATCCGGGCGACCGTAGGCGATGTTGTCGCGAATGGAACGGTGCAGCAGGGAGGTGTCCTGAGTGACCATGCCGATGGCGCTGCGCAGGCTGTCTTGTGTCACCTGAGCGATGTTTTGTCCATCGATGCGAATCTCGCCACTGTCCACGTCGTAGAAGCGCAGCAGCAGGTTGATCAGCGTGGATTTACCGGCTCCGGAACGGCCCACCAGGCCGATTTTTTCGCCCGGGCGGATGTTCAGGCTAAGGCCATCGAGCACCTGGCGTTCACCGTTGTAGTTGAAACCGACATTGTCGAAGGTCACCGCACCGCCGGCGGGCACCAGCACTCCGGCGTCTGGCGCATCCTGCACCTTGGGGCCACGGGTCAAGGTCGCCATGCCATCCTGCACGGTGCCGATGCTTTCGAACAGCGAGGTCATCTGCCACATGATCCAATGCGACATGCCGTTGATACGCAGCGCCATGGCGGTAATCGCCGCAACGGCCCCCGTGCCGACTTCGCCCTGGTGCCACAGCCACAGGGCATAGCCGCCAGCTCCAATAATCAGCGCGACCACCAGCGCCTGGTTGACGATCTCGAACTGGCTGACCAGACGCATCTGGCGAAAGCCGGTCAGCTTGAAATCCTCCATCGCCGCGCGCGCGAAGTGTGCCTCGCGATTGGAGTGCGAGAACAGCTTCACAGTGGTGATGTTGGTGTAGGCGTCCGAGATGCGCCCGGTCATCGACGACCGCGCATGGGCCTGTTCCTGCCCGACTTGCCCCAAACGTGGCACAAAGTACAGCATGGCCAGGCCGAACAAGGCGATCCAGGCAATAAAAGGCAGCATCAGTTTCAGGTCGAAGCCGCCGGCCAGTACGATGATCGCGATGAAATAAACCCCGATCCCGGGGGCGATTTCGATGACGGTGAACAGGACCTCGCGCACGCCGAGTGCGGTCTGCATCACCTTGGTCGTCACCCGGCCGGAGAACTCATCGGAAAAGAATGAAAGGCTTTGCCGCAGCATCAGGCGATGGAAATCCCAGCGCAGCCGCAGCGGCAGATTAATCGCCAATATCTGGTGCTGCACCATGGTGCGTAGTGCTACCAACCCGATGCTGGTGATCAGTACGATGCCGATGCCCCACAGCACTCGACTTTCCTGCGCCTGTGCATCGCCGCCGGCCTGCCAGGTGGAGAGCAGGTCCACGACCTGCCCGAGAAAGGAAAACAACCAGGCTTCGTAAATCGACACACTGGCACTGAGCAGCGCAAACGCCAGGATATAACCGCGGGCGCCGCGGGTGCAGGCCCACAGGAACCGCACCAGGCCGACAGGTGGCGGCGGTGCTTCATCGGGTGGGAAAGGGTCGAGTCTTCGTTCAAGCACGCGAAGCATGGTGGCCTCAAAAAGGATCAAGTTAAGGCAATTCTGCCATTTAACGATTGTTTTGAGGCTTTTGCAGGTCAGGGGTTCGGCAAGGTGGGACCATTGTAAGTAATGGCCTGGGCAATTCAGACGACACTTTAGATCGGGTTCTTTACTGCAAACAGTTTTCGGGCTTCAGCAAAACATTTTTCGGCGATGGCCGAGCGCGGTTCGGTTTTGCGCATGACCAGGCCCAGGGGGGCGAGCACGCTGGCATCCGGCAGGTTGCTACCGCCGCTGAACGCCGGATCTTCATCGCCAATGATTGTGAAGTCGACTGCATGCCGACCCACCGGGTTTTCGGTGCCATCCACAAAGCCGACCATGCTGCGCATGTCGAAGTAACGGAAACCCTGGACCTCATCAACGACTGAAATCGCATCGCCCAGCGCCGAAAGCAACTGCGTCGCCAATTCGAAACACAGGTCCATCTGGTCCGCACGAATGTGCAGCAAAATGTCCCCCGGCGTTGCCATCACGCGACGTCCCTTAGTGCCGAACTCGCGAAACGGGTGGAGTGAGGCGGGGCGCGGCTGACCAAAGAGTAAGTCCCAGGCACTGGAACCAAAGCCTCAGACGCACGACAAATTTCCGGAGGGCACCCGTTTGCCGACTGATCGCGTAAGGGCCGCGATGTCTGCGCACTAGCCCCGTACTTTCTCCGCGCGGTCGCTACCCGGAGCCACCGTTGCAACGATGAAGATCGCGCTGCTGGTGATGGGGCTGTAGACGGATTGAGGCTCGGGCGTTTGGTTAGTCATGGGGTGAGTATTGTCATTGATAAGGCCACAAGTGGCGAAAGAGCAAGGGGGGAACGAGCGTAACAGATCAGATAGACCGCTGCCTTTGTGAGGGTACGGTCCCATGCCTCTGCTATTGGCGTTCAAAGCTGAAGGCACGGATCTAAGGAAGGAGCGCGGCACGCACGCCGGGGGCGGCGCCGAGGTGGCGACGGCGTCGCAGGCTGCGGATTGAGCGGGGCCTTTCGCCAGGGTGACCACCTCAGGCTTACCCCAGCCGTGAACTTCAGCGTCCTCTACGCCGTGGATTCGCACTAGCGACGATAGTAACGGTGATCGTCCTCGTAACGATGCCGCATGGCCCGATCCTGGTGGCGCTCCCAATCACGACGTTCAGCTTCTCGGCGGGCTTGCTCTCTACGCCAATTATCTCTGCGCCATTCATCTCGGCGCCAATCGTCTCTACGATCGTGCCAACGGCCGTCATGCCAGTATCGATCGTCATGGGCTAGCAACGGCCCTGGCTGCTTGCCGGTCATACTGGCCAAGGTCGGCCAAGGGTTGCCGGCGGCCTGGACAGGCGCTTGAATGGCTGTGACTTCAGTGGCGAAAACCGGGGTTGAGGTTTTCATCTGTGTGGCTGATGCCGAGCTCACTGCCGCGAACGCGAACAGGCCGACGAGCACTATCCGTGGGACATGGAATTTCATGAGCGAAGGCAACCTCTGATGGACAATTGGACGTGTGGCGATCTGGCTGTGGTAAGCCTGCGGGGGACGTGCTTACCGAGCGGATGTGCCTATCCACATAGACCGATAAATAGGGAAAAGTTCTAGGAAGCCGTTGCTTAAATAGTCCCCGTTGCCCCAGGAACTTCAGGGTGTTGGCCCGGTCAATAGCGGCCCTGTATCGGAAATGCCGAGCAGCGCTGTGGTCTGTTTTACGCCAGTGCCGTCCGAGTTCAGTCGAGTCAACCCCCTGATGCCAACCAAGAGTTTTCTGCCAGGCCTCATCCTGGTGTTCTGTGCCGTCGCGTCGTTTTGTTCTGTCGCTGCCGAGCGAAGTGCACCCGCGCAAAGCAACAGCGCATCAACCACCTTGATCGAAACAGCCTCGCGGCAGTATGGGAATGGCCAGCTGGACCAGGCCGCCGCAACGCTGGAGCGTGCCCTGCATATCCAGCCGAACAATCCCGCGACGCTGCATTACCTCGGTGTATTGCGTCTTCAGCAGGGGCAGTACCAGCAGGCTGAAACCTTGGCGGCGCGTTCGAACATGAGGGTGGGGCGCAACGTCGAGTTGCGCAACCGTAACTTCCAATTGATCCAGGCGGCGCAGCAGGCCCAATCCTCGGGTATCCCACCCATCGGCAAAGAGGACCAGGTTGCAGTGCAGAAGGGGCTGGAAGAGGAGACCCAAAGGCGCCGCGAAGCGCAGATGGCGGTTGTTGAGCCATCCACTCCGGACACCGGGCGTGACGCTGGCAACTTCGCTAGCGCAGGGGCAGATCGGGTTTCGGATGTACCGACGGCTGGCAGCGCCGGGGCCGAAGGATATTTGCAAATGGCGAATGTCGAGCCAGAGCGGGCGTACGCTGAGCTTGAGATTCCCCGCGGCCATATGCCGCCTCCGGGCAAATGCCGGATTTGGTTTCCTGATCGTCCGCCAGGGCATCAGCCTGCACCCGGCAAATGCAAGAAGCTGCGATATCGGGTTCCTTCAGGGGCCTACCTGGTGCGCGGTTGAGTTTCCGAGTGTCCACTCCTGGCCGATAGCTGCCTGAAGTGAAGGGCCGCTACCGACCCTTTGTGACAGGTAGCGAGCCACCTCGGACAATCGCCTGCCCTCAGGCCTCCAACCCGAACGGGTCGTCTACGGAATAGCTCGGCTGGGTAAACCAGCGCGGGCCAGTGGCGGTCATGTAGAAATGATCCTCCAGGCGAATGCCAAACTCTCCCGGTACGCAAATCATCGGCTCATTGGAGAAGCACATGCCCTCGGCCAGCGGCGTCTGGTCACCACGCACCAGGTAGGGCCCTTCGTGAATGTCTAGGCCGATGCCATGTCCGGTGCGGTGCGGCAGGCCGGGTAACTGATAGTCCGGGCCGAGACCGGCGGCTTCCAGGCTAAGCCGCGCGGCGGCATCCACCACCCGGCAGGGTTCGCCCAGGCGCGCGGCGTCGAAGGCGGCCAGTTGGGCGGCCTTTTCCAGGTTCCACATGGCGCGCTGGCGGACGCTCGGGGTGCCAAACACGTAACTGCGAGTGATATCCGACTGGTAGCCATGGAGCAGGCAGCCCGTGTCGATCAGCACCATGTCGCCGTCCTTGAGCACCTGCGCGTGCTTCACTCCATGGGGGAAGGCGCTGGCCTCGCCGAACAGCACGATGCAGAAGGTCGAACCCGGCGCGCCCACCTTGCGGTGCGCCTCGCGGATGAACTCGGCAACCTCGGTGGTGCTGATACCTGCGCGCAGGATGCTGGCGGCAGCCTTGTGCACTTCCAAGGTCATGTCTTTGGCGCGCTGCATCAGTGCCAACTCTGTTGCAGACTTGTGATAGCGACACTGGTTTATCACGCAAGAAGCGTCTACGAACTCGAAGCCCGATCCGAGGCGCCGGATTGCGTCGAACATGAAGAACGCCAGGGACGGGCACAGGCCCACCACTGCGTCGGCGGCGATGCCCATTCCAGCGAGCATGTCGAGCAGCAGGCGGTAGGGACTCTCGTGCTCATGCCAACCATGGATAACCCCATCCACCTCACGGAAGTCGCGGATGGTGCCCTCTTCGAAGGCCGGGGCGATATAGGCCAGCGGGCCGTTGGCGGGCAGCACGGCGCCGACCATGCGTTCGCTCGGGCTCCACTTCACTCCGGTGAAGTAGCACAGGTTGCTGCCAGCGTTCAGGTAGAGGGCAGCGATGCCCTGCTCGAGCATCAGGCTCTGGGCCTTGGCAATGCGTGACTGGTATTCGTCGAGGCCGATGGGCTGCATGCCCGCGGTCATCTTCGCCAGGCCGGCCAGCGCCTGTTCCGGAGTTTTGCCACCTACACCCACTGTCATCTCGTTCTCCTGAGTTATGTTGCAGTGCGCGAAATTTAAGCCTGACTTAAAAAGCGGTCAAGACGTTTTTTTAGCCCCACTTAATTTCAATATGGCGAAAAGCCTTTTCGACAATGCGCTGCCCGTTATACTGGCGCCTTTCAGCTCACGAGCCACGCCAATGACCGCAGAACAGATCGGGGAACGGTTGCGCCGCTACCGCCGTGCCGCCAACAAGACCCTGAATCAAGTCGCCACTGAAACAGGCCTCACAGCCAGCTTCCTGTCCCAGGCGGAGCGTAACCTCACTGGCGTGTCCATCTCCTCGCTGGCGAGAATCGCAAATGCCTTGGGCGTTCCGCTCAACACCCTGTTCGACCAGCCCACCCAGCCCCAGCCCGACTCCCACCAGGGCCAGCGCGTGCGGTACTCCATCGGCAGCCAGCCGCTGGTCTACGAGCGCCTGTCCAGCAACTTCCCCGGCAACCTGATCAATGCGATGAAGATGACCATGGCAGTGGGCTACCAGTCCGAGCTCATCTCCCACGAAGGCGCAGAGTTTACCTATGTGCTTTCCGGGCAAATCGTCTACACCATCGAAGGCCACACCTACCCGCTCGGCCCTGGGGGATCGGTGCATTTTGACTCCACCAAGCAACATTCCATCGCCAATTCTGGCAACGAAGTTGCCGAAGTGCTGGTCGTCACCACCATGGGCGGCCTGCTCGACGATCACCCCACGGCCTGACCGTGCGCCCTTAAAATGTAAGCATTACTTAATTTAAGTTGAAATTAATTTTAGATTGACTTAATTTTTGCCTCGGCCGGTGGCGGCGCGAGCGTCCCTCTCCCCACTTCAGCGCTACCGCCCGAGCCAGGACGTCGGCCTTCGGCTGCCTGTTCGCAAATGACAGGCAGCCTACAGCCCGTAAAGCCGCAGGGTCAGGTGCATCCCCCCAGGAATGGACTACCTGATCTGCCGCCCTCAAAAATAACAACAATGAGGTTCGCATGTGCAAAAAAACCACGCTCAAGACCATGATCGCCGCCGGCCTGATCCTCGGTTCCGGCTTCACCCACGCCGCCAGCAACCTGGTGTTCTGCTCCGAAGGCAGCCCGGCTGGCTTCGACCCAGGCCAATACACCACGGGGACCGACTTCGACGCCTCAGCCGAAACCGTATTCAACCGTCTCTCGCAGTTTGAACGTGGCGGCACCAAGGTCATCCCGGGCCTGGCAACCAGCTGGGACGTTTCTCCCGATGGCCTGACCTACACCTTCCACCTGCGTGACGGGGTCAAGTTCCACACCACCGACTACTTCAAGCCGACTCGCGACTTCAATGCCGACGACGTGCTGTTCACCTTCAACCGCATGCTCGACAAGGACATGCCGTTCCGCAAGGCCTACCCCACCGAATTCCCCTACTTCACCGACATGGGGATGAACGAAAAGATTACCAAGGTCGAAAAAGTCGACGACCGTACCGTCAAGTTCACCCTCAAGGGTGTCGACGCAGCCTTCATCCAGAACCTGGCCATGAGCTTCGCCTCGATCCAGTCGGCCGAATACGCCAACCAGTTGCTCAAGGAAGGCAAGGCCCAGGACATCAACCAAAAGCCGATCGGCACTGGCCCGTTCGTGTTCAGCAAGTACCAGAAAGACGCCCAGATTCGCTACAAGGGCAACAAGGATTACTGGAAGCCTGAAGACGTGAAGATCGACAATCTGATCTTCGCCATCACCACCGACGCCTCGGTGCGCATGCAAAAGCTGAAAAAGAACGAATGTCAGATCACCTCCTTCCCGCGCCCGGCCGACATCAAGCCGCTGCAGGAAGACAAGAACATCAAGATGCCTAGTCAACCAGGCTTCAATCTTGGCTATATCGCCTACAACTTTACCCACAAGCCGTTCGACAAGCTCGAAGTACGCCAGGCGCTAGACATGGCGGTAAACAAGAAAGCCATCATCGAAGCCGTTTACCAGGGCGCCGGCCAGTTGGCCGTCAACGGCCTGCCGCCAACCCAGTGGTCCTACGACGAGTCCATCAAGGACGCCGGCTACAACCCGCAGAAGGCCAAGGAGTTGCTGAAGGCTGCAGGCGTGAAAGAAGGCACAGAAATCACCCTCTGGGCCATGCCGGTGCAGCGCCCCTACAACCCCAACGCCAAGCTGATGGCCGAAATGCTCCAGGCCGACTGGGCCAAAATCGGCATCAAGGCCAACATCGTCAGCTACGAATGGGGTGAGTACATCAAGCGCGGCCACGCCGGCGAGCACGACGCCATGCTGATCGGCTTCACTGGCGACAACGGTGACCCGGACAACTGGCTGGGCACCCTCTACACCTGCAACGCGGTCAACGGCAACAACTTCTCCAAGTGGTGCGATGCTGGCTACGACAAACTGGTGAAGGCCGCCGAGGCCACCTCCGATGTGGACAAGCGCACTGCGCTGTACAAAGAAGCACAGCATGTCCTGAAAGCGCAGGTGCCGATGACCCCGATCGCCCACTCCACGGTCTACCAGCCGATGCGCACCAGTGTGCAGGACTTCCAGATCAGCCCCTTCGGACTCAGCAGCTTCTACGGCGTCTATAACGAACAGTGAGCGACAGGGGCCGGCCAAACGGCCCCCTTCGCCTTCCTCGAGCCGGCGCCAGACCGGCGAGGACTTTCTCACCTGCTACAACGAAAAAAATTAAGCGCCACACCGGGAAACGTCGAGCCGGAGCCTTTACTCACGCAGCCTAAATTGCTGAGAACGGCCAGCACGCTGACCGGCATTACAAAAATAATAAAGAGTGATAAGCCCTAATGCTGAGTTTTATTACCCGCCGATTGGGGTTATTGATCCCTACGTTTTTCGGCATCACCTTGCTGACTTTCGCGCTGATTCGCATGATTCCAGGCGACCCGGTGGAAGTCATGATGGGCGAACGTCGCGTCGACCCCGAAATGCACGCACAGGCAATGGAACGCCTTGGTCTGAACAAGCCGCTGTATGCCCAGTACCTGGACTACATCGGCAAACTGGCCCACGGCGACCTCGGCGAATCGCTGCGTACCCCGCCGATTGGGGTTATTGATCCCTACGTTTTTCGGCATCACCTTGCTGACTTTCGCGCTGATTCGCATGATTCCAGGCGACCCGGTGGAAGTCATGATGGGCGAACGTCGCGTCGACCCCGAAATGCACGCACAGGCAATGGAACGCCTTGGTCTGAACAAGCCGCTGTATGCCCAGTACCTGGACTACATCGGCAAACTGGCCCACGGCGACCTCGGCGAATCGCTGCGTACCCGTGAAAGCGTGTGGAGCGAGTTCACCTCTCTATTCCCCGCGACCCTGGAACTGTCCATGGCCGCCCTGTTGTTCGCCGGCATCCTGGGCCTTCTGGCCGGGGTGATCGCGGCACTCAAGCGAGGATCCCTGTTCGACCATGGGGTGATGGGCGTCTCCCTGGCGGGGTACTCGATGCCGATCTTCTGGTGGGGCCTGATCCTGATCATGTTCTTCTCGGTGAGCCTGGGCTGGACCCCGGTATCGGGGCGGATCGAYCTGCTCTACGACATCGAGCCGCGCACCGGTTTCATGCTGATCGACACGCTGCTGGCCGATGACGTCGGTGCGTTCCTCGATGCCCTGCATCACCTGATCCTGCCGGCCATCGTGCTGGGCACTATCCCGCTGGCCGTTATCGCGCGGATGACCCGTTCGTCGATGCTCGAAGTGCTGCGTGAAGACTACATCCGTACCGCCCGCGCCAAGGGCCTSTCGCCATCGCGCGTGGTGTTCGTGCACGGCTTGCGTAACGCACTGATTCCGGTACTGACCGTGGTCGGCCTGCAAGTCGGCACATTGCTGGCCGGTGCGGTCCTGACCGAGACCATCTTCTCGTGGCCGGGCATCGGCAAATGGCTGATCGAAGCCATTGGCGCCCGGGACTATCCCGTTGTGCAAAACGGCATCCTGCTAATCGCCTGCCTGGTGATTGTGGTCAACTTCGTAGTGGACATCCTCTACGGCTTTGCCAACCCACGCATCCGTCACCAGCGCTGAGATCATGACCATGACCACTCCAGCTTCAACTCAAAATCAAGCGGYAGCAGTCGATCAAAGCCTGCTTTACCCGTCCCCGTACAAAGAATTCTGGC
>NZ_MPAK01000001.1:5049112-5775319 GCF_002000165.1 Pseudomonas sp. C9
GTGCCGACAAGGCCCAGCGCAAGCAACTGCGCAAAGACGTGCAGATGGTGTTCCAGAGCCCGTACGCGTCGCTCAACCCTCGGCAAAAAGTCGGTGATCAGCTCGGTGAACCGCTGCTGATCAACACCAACCTGAGTGCGTCCGAACGTCGCGAGAAAGTCCAGGCGATGATGAAGCAGGTGGGCTTGCGTCCCGAGCATTACCAGCGTTATCCGCACATGTTCTCCGGCGGTCAGCGCCAGCGGATTGCCCTGGCCCGCGCGATGATGTTGCAGCCTAAAGTGCTGGTGGCGGACGAGCCGACCTCGGCATTGGACGTGTCGATCCAGGCGCAGGTGCTGAACCTGTTCATGGATTTGCAGCAAGAGTTCAACACCGCCTACGTGTTCATCTCGCACAACCTGGCCGTGGTGCAACACGTGGCTGATGACGTGATGGTGATGTACCTCGGTCGCCCGGTGGAAATGGGTCCGAAGAACGACATCTACGAGCGTCCGCTGCACCCGTACACCCAGGCGCTGCTGTCGGCCACACCGACCATTCACCCGGACCCGAACAAGCCGAAAATCAAAATCGTCGGCGAGTTGCCCAACCCGCTGAACCCACCGTCCGGCTGCGCCTTCCACAAGCGCTGCCCGTATGCCACCGAGCGCTGCAGCACCGAAGAGCCAGCCCTGCGCCCTCTCGATAACCGCCAGGTGGCTTGCCACTACGCGGAAGACATCAGCGACTGAGCCACCGGGGTTGACAGGCCGCGTCCTTGTCCACCCCCCCACGCCAGCCGACGGACTGAGCGCCCCGGGTTTCCTGGACAAATCTGACGGACAACCCTGCGAAAGGAGACCTCCGTCAACGTCCGCTATTGGCCCAGAGTGTGTAAAAACGCTCATGGCCTCATCGCTTTCGATCATCGACGTTCGTTGGCTGAGCGATTGCGCAGTCAACGCCGTGGGTCGCATAAGTCTCGACCTAGAACACGTCAACGCTGTTTTTACAGCCTCAGGGATGGGCCAAAACCAGCCTTTTTTATGCCAACAGCACCTTCATCAAACCGTGAGCACCGTTGATTTTCATGACCCGTTTCAGGTTGTAGGCGAGCACATTCAAACTCATCACCGCGCTCACCCCGGCCCGTTTTCGGGTCAGGGAGTGCGCCGCACCAGATCAGCGCCTCTCCAGCCGGGCAGATGTATTGGTTTTTTCCGCGTCATAGATGAACGCATCGTTATTAAAACGCCCGTCAGCCTTGGCTCCAGAGGTCATCGGTTTGGGCACATAGGCGGTGATGCCGGCATCGTGACAAGCGACCAGATTTTCTCCGAACAGTCCCAACTGCTGACACAGCACAACGAACTGGCGACAGAAGCCTCGGATGGCCTTGCTGTTGTCTTTTCGGAAGTTGGCGATGGTCTTGAAATCGGGTGCAAAACGCCCGATCAGCCACATTGGTTCGACGTTGCGCTGGGCTTCTCGCTCCAAACGTCGGCATCGACTGGATGCGGTTGAGATAGCCATAGATGTAGATCTTCAGCATGATCGCGGGGTGGTAAGCGGGCCGGCCAGTATCGGCTGGAACGGCACCTTCAAAACCCAGATTGACCAGATCAAGTTCGTCGACAAAGACGTCGACTACGCGCACCGGATTGGTATCGCTGATGTAGTCGTCGAGGCTCTCTGGAAGTAAGGTGCCTTGGCCTCGATGTTCACCTCGGATAAAGCGCTCATGGGCGATCCCTGCGATGAAATCCTCAGAAATCATAGCAAGGGTTCGCGAAGGCGTTTTGACACACTCTGGGCCGATTGCTGCCCTTGGCGAGAGACAGAAAACGGCCAAAAGCAGTGAGTGCTTTTGAATCAAAAGCTACCCTGTTTATACAAAACCAGAATAAGTCCGTACGCGCCTTATTCTCCTCCAGTATTGCTGATTACTGGCATTTGCTCGGGTTACAGAATTTTGAAGGGAACGTTGATAATCAAGCGGAACTCTTCGATATTGTTTTCCAGCTGGAGTGGGCTGGACCGGTGCCAGACATAGCCGCTCATCACACTCGCACCCTTGAAATTACCAGACTGCAAGGTGTAGCTGGCCAGCGTGCCGACTTCATACTCGTTTTCGTTGTCCTGTTTTTTAAAGTCGGCATACATTCCGTTTGAGCCACCATTGTAGTGGGTAGCATCGATGCCCCAGCCCTTGATGTACCAAATAGAGGTCTTCAAGCCTGGCAGGCCGTAAGCGGCAAAGTCGGTCATATAATTAACCTGGAACGACTTTTCGTTTGGCCCGTTATAGTTCGAGAGCCCGAGGTTGGGCAGGTTGATCGCATTCGACTCACCGACAAAGTCGAAGAATTCGTCGCCATCGATTTTCTGCAGTCCAAACTTCAGCGTATGGTTTTTCCAGGTCGGGGCGACGCTCAGGCCGTAGGCCTGCTGGTCGATATAACCCCCTTTCTCGGCTCCACTCGACTGAGTGTTATAGACATCCAACTGCATGTCGGTACTGATCGGGCCCCACTGGTATTTCTTGCCCAGACCGAAGTATTCACGGTCCCAGATATCGTCGAAGCGCGACAGGTAGGCACTGGCGCGCCATCCGCCTTTGGTCACGTAGTCTGCGCCACCGTAGGCAATGAAATCGCCGGTGACGTGCCTGTACGTATAGGTCGGGGTCAGATCCTGAGTGCCCGCGCCGGTCCTGGGGGATGCTCTGTCAAAGTACCCGGACTTGACCGTCAGACCGTCGATATCATGGCTTTCCAGCGAAACACCGTCGAAGGAAGCAGGCAGAGTCCGGGTGTCTGCGTAACCCATGACCGGCGTTCTGGACATCTGCTGCCGACCGACTTTGAGCGTTGTCTGCGCGAGTTTTACCTTCAACGCCGCCACGCCGATTTTGCTCCAGTCGTCGACCACATTGCCGTCCTTGTCCACCAGCACGCGGTTGCTGCCGCCAGCCGTTGCCAGCTGGCTGCGCTCCAGCGCCACTGCCGAATAGGTTGAGACGTCGAGACCAAACCCCAGGGGGCCTTGAGTGAAACCGGATATGTAATCCAGCTTGAAACCCTGCACCCAGGCAGTACGGTCTCGCACCGCGCGGGGGCCTTCATTGGTCTGTGCGCGGAAGTGCACAGCCTTGCTGCCGATTTCATGGGAATACCACTGACGGGTATTGAGCGTCAGGGTGCTGTCTTTGGCAAACCCATGTTCCTCTGCATAAACCGGCGACGCTGAAATAACAGCCGCGAGCATACCCGCCGACCATACTGGCAACTTTTCTGTGCGGTACATTGACTGTGCCTATAACTGTGGTGTTAACAGACAAACGTCTGAAATTATTGTTGTTGTTTTATAGGGAGGCCGAAGGCGCTTTTTGAGCGCTTTTCAAACTCCCTCTTCGCAAAAATTCAATCTTCCACGGGGTGCCAGCGGTTATTCCTGAACGTTGGTGTCACGTGATTCAGGCAGCATCCGCATGGCAATAAGGCTAACTATGCTGATACCGACCAAGTACCAGGCGGGGGCCATGGGGCTGCCGGTTGCAGCAATTAGCCAAGTGACGATGAATTGGGTACTGCCACCAAATATCGCGGCACCAATGGCATAGGTAATTGACAGGCCGGTGCTGCGCACAGCGATCGGCAACAGCTCCGGTACCTGGACGATACCCGCCGCGCCAAACATGGCAGTCAGGGCTGCAAGTACCGCATTAACGGTTAGCAACGTGACCAGGCTTGGTGAACCCGTGAGCCACAGGAACAGCGGGACGATCAGCAAGGTCAGCGCGACCCGAGGCAAAATGTTGGTCAGGCGCCGTCCGTAACGATCACTCAGGTGCCCACCAATCAGGGAAAAGGCAAAGGTCACAATCCCACCGATCAGCACGCTGCTTTGAGCAACCGCTGCCGGCAGCTTCAGGACCTGTACCGCGTAGCTCACCATGTAGTTGCCAATCTGCGATGCGACCGCGATCGAGGCGAACAGCATCATGCCGAGGATCAAAATCTTTTTGTGGTTACGCAGCACCTCGCCGACTATCGCGCTACCGCTGCGTTCTTGCGTGTCCTGATGGGTTTCGGGCAGGGACTTGCGCATGTACACCACCAGAGGGATCAGCACCAGGCTCAGCAGGAACGGAATCCGCCAGCCCCAACTCGCCAATTGCTCAGTGCTCAGGCTCAGGGACAGCACCACCCCGAGCATGCCACCCACGGCAACGGCCAAGCCTTGGCTGGCGACTTGCCAACTGGCGTAGAAGCCACGGCGGCCGGGGGGTGCAGCTTCAATCAACAGTGAGGTCGCAGGACCCAGCTCGCCGCCCAGGGCCAGGCCCTGCAGCAGACGGCAAAAAACCACGAAGATGGGGGCCGCGATACCGATCGCTTCGTAGCTCGGCGTGATGGCGACGCCCAGCGTGCCGAGGGTGATCAGGGCCGCTGTCAGGATCATTGCCGGTTTGCGCCCGGCCTTGTCGGCAAAGGTGCCGATCAGCACACCGCCCAGTGGCCGCGCGAGAAAGCCGACGCCAAAGGTCGCTGCCGCTGCCATCAGGCTGCCGTACTCGCCTGACACCGGGAAAAAGGCTTTGCCGATGTAGATTGCGAAATACGCATAGATGACAAAGTCATAGAACTCGAGCGCATTACCA
This sequence comes from Pseudomonas sp. C9, assembly GCF_002000165.1. Taxonomy (NCBI): domain Bacteria; kingdom Pseudomonadati; phylum Pseudomonadota; class Gammaproteobacteria; order Pseudomonadales; family Pseudomonadaceae; genus Pseudomonas; species Pseudomonas sp. C9. Next base: position 5,053,758 of record NZ_MPAK01000001.1, read on the forward strand.
GCCACCGCGGCGGCAACTGATTTCTTGCTGAGGGTGGGGTGTGGAATTGCCATTTCAGGACTTTCCTCACTCGGGTTCTCAGTGATCGATACTGTCGAGTAGTTCATAGATCAAGATCTCTGTATTTATTAGAATTAATCTTAAACAAGTCCCTGTTTTCCGATGTTTGCCCTTACCAGTTTTCCAGCCCTTGTAGTGCCTGAGTCACGACATGGCTGGCTTGCGTCCAAACGGGTGTTTTCCAGTCCGCGTGGTTGGGGTAGAACAAATCCTTGAGTCGTTGGGTGATCTCGCTGCTTTGCGCCGTGTTCTGCTTGCCGTGACGGAAAACCCAGTGATCGGCCCGCAGCGTCGTGATTATTTGCTCAATCGGGTAGGTACCAAACTCCAGGCAAATGCCGATGTGTTTGGCCGCTGGGCATTCCTGCGAAATGGCCACCTGAATGGGGCCGCTCATCGGCACGCTGGTAGAGCTGCCGGCATGTACGTCGGTGATCTCACCCCACCAGTTCCTGGCTTTCTCCAGGGTGCAGATGTCGCGGGTGGCGAATATTTTTTCCCCGTAGCCATAGGGGCCGAGTCCGGTATGGACGTCCACAGAAGCGATGACCGTGGCGTTTGCCGCATAGGTACGCAGGATCTGCCGGAAGGTGGTGTTGCTCCAGGTCGGCGTCAGTCCACCAAAGAACATGCCATCCGGGTAATGGTACTGGCCCAGGGAGATGGCGCACTGGAACTTCTTGTCACCGTGGGTCATACGGTATTGCTGCAATACCTGATCATCCTCGGGGGGCCATTGCGCAGGAAGCAGGGCCTCATGAATTTCGTGGTAACCCTCGTTTTCCGGAAGCGGACCGTCGAACTGAATAAAGTTACGGTTCAGGTCTACGTTTTCCTGGGTCACTCGGCGCAGGTGGGAAAAGCCGTGCGGGTTAATCGCGTGAACATAGAGAATCGCCGTGTCGTCCGGCTTGGGCGGATCGAGCTGTAGTGCGCCAGTCTGCACGGCCGATCCAGGGAAACCTTCCACGCCATGGACGCCACTGAGCACGATCAGCACCTTGGAAGCGTCCCTTGGACCGTCGAACACGACATCCGTTGCCAGCGTTTCGTCCCTGCCACCCTTGAGATTCAGCTCATAGCTGTCGATCGACAGGCTTCGCTGGTTGGCAGCCGCAAAAAACTTTTCGCGTGCTTGTGCATACGAATCACTGAATAGATCGTCGATGTGTTCTGCGTTCATCATGAAGTCAAAGTCTCGACGTGTGCAGCGTGTACGATTGAACGCAGGCGCGTTTCGCGGCGGCGTCGGCAGGCATCACCAAATGCCTCGAATATGTCGCGGGACAGTCGGTCATCGTGCACGCGCATCTCCGGATGCCACTGCACCGCCAGGGCGAAGCTGCTGGCGCCAGTGACCGAAAACGCCTCAATCAGCCCGTCCGGTGCGGTGGCCTCGACAGTCAGGCCAGTCCCAAGCCTTGCGATGCCTTGATGGTGCAAGGAGTTGACTTGCGCATCATCCGCGGCATGCAGTCGGGACAGTAGTCCACCCGCAGCAACCTTGATGCCGTGACTGTACTGATACCACTCGACAATGGGTCTGGAATGGTCACCTTCGCGGTGGTCAATGGCCCCGGGGCGCTGATGAACGGCACTGTCCAGCGTGCCACCCCAGGCAACATTCATCTCCTGGAAGCCGCGGCATATGCCCAATACCGGGACCCCTGCATCCACCAGCCTTCTGACGAGCGGTAGAACCGTTGCGTCTCTGGCCAGGTCCAGCGTCGATATGTCCGGCGTAGCGGTGCCGCCATAACGCAGAGGCGAAATATTTGACGGGCTGCCGGTGAGCACCAGCCCATCGACGTTGGCCAGCAGGCTGTCGAAGTCGATGGCATCGGGATCAGCGGGCAGCGCCAAGGGCAATGCGCGAGCTGTACTCGCCACTGCGTCCACGTAGCCGTGCAGCAAGGTATGCGCAGGATGGCCATAGCGATCCACGCGATCGGTGGCGATGGCAACAAGTGGTCTGGCACCGTCCGCGAATAGTGGCGATCTGGTCATGGTCAAGTCCCGTAGGGGTAAACGAGAACCCAGTCTATGAGATGGTTAAATCATGGTAAATTGCATAATAAATTCAGATTTCATGCATTAACTGCAAGTGAGAAACCCATGAACACCCGACAGTTGCAGCACTTTCTTGCCCTGATGAACACCGGATCGCTCAGCGCTGCGGCTGATGCGGTGCACCTGAGTCAACCGGCGCTCTCCAGAAGCATCAAGGCGCTGGAGGACGAACTGCGGGTGTCGCTCTTTGACCGGACTAATCGTCGCTTGCATCCCACGCCATTCGCGATGGAATACCTCGAGCGGGCAAAGCGCATCGTTTTCGAAGAGCGTGACGGGGCGCGAACGCTGAATCTGATGAAGAATGGGGCCTATGGTCCGCTCGCGTTCGGCTTGGGCTCCTCGGTTGCCCTTGACTTCCTGGCCTCGCTAATCCGGCAACTGCTTGCTACGGGCCCGGGCTTGAAGATCCAGGCTCAGGTACACAGTACCGATGTGCTGCTGGACGCCCTGCAAAAGGAAAAGCTCGACTTCTTCATTGGTGATGTTGGTGCGGCAGCCCGCTACCCGGAGCTAATGGCCGAGCCTTTGTACACATGCAGTTTTGGCTGGTTCGCCCGGGCCGGGCACCCACTGGCCGGGCGCAAGGGCCTGACCATGGATGACCTCAAAGAGTACCCGCTGATCGGCTCGGGATACATCAGTGAGATGTTGGCACTGAAGATGGCCCATCTCTATGGCATGCAGTTGCCCATCGAGACCAACTTTGCCGCGAGCATCAATAACATCGAGACGGCGCACGACCTGATTCTCAGTACCGACGTGCTTTTTCCCACCACCTTCCTCGCCATGATCAAACTGCTCAGGGAAAAGTCCGTCGCAATCCTTAATGTGCAGCCACCCTTTGAACTAGACCTGACCCTGGGCATCGTAACGATCCGGCATCGGACACTGACACCCGCTGCGAAGCAGTCGTTCAGTATCATCCGTTCGTACTTCCAGGAGGCGGAGCAGGAGATCGCGGCTTATCTATAGTCGCGCCTGATGGGGCGCGTTACCCATCACGGGTCCATACTGGTTGATTGCATCGACCACAAAAGTGACTCAGGCAGTCACTCGATCAACTGGACAGGGAATGCGAAGCGCTACAGAAATACTGAGGAAACGAAAATGAAAAAAACATTGTGTTTCGTCATGCTGGTGCTGACTACAGGTCCGGTGCTGGCCGTCAGCCCGTCACCTGTCGCCGACACTCAGTATAAGTATGGGATGCACCTGGATATCGCCGAGGTGGTCTCGGTGACGGCAACACCCGTCGAGGATGCAGTTTATCCGGTGACCATGGAATACATTGACCATCAAGGCCAGACGCAACGGCTTGCGTACATCGTGACGGACACCACCTGGGGTGGTAAGTAGTTCCAGTCAGGGCGCGCGTCGCGATTGATGCCGGGTGTGTGGAGTTGATCGGCAAGGTCGCGGCCGCTTTCTGCCCGTGCTGACCGGCAGCAATTGACCGGCAGCCGGCTGATACAGAGACCACGTCACCACCACCCTTGCGACGTTGCCTACGGGTACGCCAGAATCCGCCGGCTTTGCTAGCTTCCCCGGTCGACTAACCTGCGTACAGCTGCCTCCCTCTCGTTTAGTCATTGATCTATTTACTCGCATAAAAAACGGGACGTTCAGCGTCCCGTTTTTTATGGCGAAGGCGATCAGCTTCAAGCGCGCTTGTTCAACGCCGCCTCAGCTGCTGCAATTTCTGCCTGGCGCTTGACGATCATGTCGCCCACCGGCGGCCCCTGGAAGCGGCGGGCTTCAAAGCCGAACCAGACGATGGCCGTCAGCACCAGGAAACCAATAGTGATGTACAGCGCCCAATCGTTCGGTGGCTGGATACCGATGACGAAAATAATGATCATCGACAGAACCGAGAGCAGGGCAAACACGGTGTACCAGAAGCGCCCCATGTTCCACGGGCCCATGGTTGGCCATTTCGAGGTCCCGTAGGTGAACAGGCCCAGCACGATGGGAATGATGAACGAGAAGAACAGGAAGATCACCGTGCAGGACACCACGATCGTATAGACCGGCGTTGCCCCCACCGAGATCACCGACGATCCCCAGTCGAACAAAACGGCGAGGGTGGCACCGGTCCAGATCGCGGCCACCGGGCTGCGAAAGGTCGGCGAGACCGAGGCCAGCGCTTTGGAGCAGGGCAGGCCGCCGTCACGTGAGAACGCGAAGATCATCCGCGAAACCGAGGTGACCGTCGCCAAGCCGCAGAGGATCTGCGAGATGAAGATCGCCACATACAGCGCGATTTTCAGCGTCGGGCTGACCTGCGCGTTCATGGCCCAAAAAAAGACATTCCAGCCTTGTTTGGCCGCCTCGTCCATGTTCGGCAGCATCAGTACGAACGAGCTGAGCATCACCCAGCCGAACAGCAACGACCAGACCACCGACATGACCATGCCGCGTGGCACTGAAACGGCCGCATTGCGGGTTTCCTCGGAGGTGTGCGCAGAGGCGTCATAGCCGGTGATGGTGTAGATCGGCAGCAGCAGGCCGAGCATGAAAATCCAGCCGTTCGACACTTGTGGCCAGACACCGCCGCCGGCATCGCCGGAGTAATTGCTGAAGGTCCACAACCGCGCGACTTCATAGCTGGGCGCCGAGATCAGGCAAACGATGGTCAGCGCCAGCGCTGTGGCGAAAATCAGGTACCCAGAAAAGTCAGTCAGCTTGGCGGTCAGGCCGATCCCCAGGTGGTTGCACAAGGCCTGGAGGCCCGTCAGCACCGCGAGGAAAATCACCCGGACGGTGGTCGTGTCTTCCATGCCCAGTGCCGGTCCGAAGGCACCGAAAAAGAAGTAATAGGTGCCGACGTTGATCGCACCCAGCACGGTGACCAACCCCAAGAGGTTGAACCACGCGGTCAGCCATCCGGTAAAGCGGTTGCCGAGAATCGAGCCCCAGTGATACAGGCCGCCAGCGGTGGGGTACGCCGAGGAAATCTGCGCCATGGCCATGGCGAACACCCCGGAGATCAGGCAGCCAATCGGCCAGCCGATGCCGATGGACGCGCCGCCCGCGCCGGAGGTGCCCTGGGCGAGTGAGTTGATCCCGCCCGAGAGGATGCAAATGATCGAGAAGGAAATCGCGAAGTTGGAGAAAACCCCCATTCGTCGCGAGAGCTGCTGGGCGTAGCCCATGCTGTGCAGCACCTTGACGTCGTCGTCATGCGGCGTGTCGGTGCCGGGTTGGCTTGCTGGATTCATGTTGTGTGCCCCATCAGGTTTTGATACACATCCATCCGGGGTTCCGGACGGTCTGGCTTTCAACCCCTTGTCGTACTGCTCCTGTCTCCCACCTGTCCGTGCGCTGCATTCAAAAGTCGGGCGCCGACAGTCAACTGCTCTACAGGCGGCCGTGATACGCCGCGTCGAAAATTTCCGCCGCACCGGCCCGCGTCAATGGCAGCGGGTTGCCGCCGGCAGACGGGTCGACAATCGCCATGTCCGCGATCAGGTCGGCCTGTTGATCATCCACCCCCAATTCGACCAGCGTGTGTGGTACGCCGATGTCTTTGCGCAGTTTGAGGATGAAGGCCAGAAAACTGTCGAAGCTGGGGGAGGGCAGGCGTAAATACGCGGCCAGGCGCGTGATGCGTTCTTCGATGGCCGGGCGATTGAATTTCAGGACATACGGCATGAAGGTCGCATTGGTCATGCCGTGATGCGTGTCGTACAGCGCGCCGACCGGATGCGACAGGGCATGCATCCCGCCCAGTCCTTTCTGGAACGCGGTGGCGCCCATCGCTGCCGCCGCGAGCATCTGCGCGCGCGCCTCAAGGTCGGACGGCATGTGCACGGCGCGCACCAGTGCATTGGCTACCAGGCGCATGCCTTCCACGGCGATGCCATCGGCCATCGGGTGAAAACCTGGAGCGCAGTACGACTCCAGGCAGTGCGCCAAGGCGTCCATGCCCGTGCCGGCGGTGATTTTGGCCGGCATGCCGACGGTCAGGGCCGGGTCGCTGATGACCACGCGCGGCATCATTTTCGGGTGGAAGATGATGCGTTTGGTGTGGGTGCGTTCATCGATGATCACCGCCGCACGGCCCACTTCCGAACCGGTGCCCGCAGTCGTCGGCACGGCAATGACCGGGGCGATGCGGCTTTCGTCGGCGCGGGTCCAGTAGTCGCCGATGTCTTCGAAATCCCAGACCGGGCGCGTCTGGCCGCTCATGAAGGCGATGAGCTTGCCCATGTCCAGGCCACTGCCGCCGCCGAAGGCGACCACACCGTCGTGGTTGCCGGCGCGCCAGGCGTCGAGCCCCCCTGCCAGGTTGGCTTCCACCGGGTTCGGCTTGAGGTCGCAAAACAACGCGACGCCGAGGCCGGCAGCGCGCAGGGCGTCCAGTGTGGCGATGGTCATCGGCGCACGCGCCAGGCCGCTGTCGGTGACCAGCAGCGGTCGCTCGATACCCTGGCTGCGGCAAGTGTCGGCGAGTTCGGCGATGCGGCCGACACCAAAGTGGACGCTCGTGGGGTAATTCCAATTCCCGGTCAGGCTCATGGCTCAGATCTCATGGCGCAAATGGAAGGATTTGGCACGGGTCAGGTGTTCATAACCGAGGCGCGACAGGGTGACGCCGCGCCCGCTGTTTTTCACCCCGGTCCAGGCCAGGGCCGGGTCCAGGTAATCGCAGCGGTTCATGAATACGGTGCCGGTGTCGATTTCGTTGCCGATACGTTCGGCGGCGGCGAGGTCTTGGGTCCAGATCGAGGCGCTAAGCCCGAACTCGCTGTCATTCATCAAGGCGATGGCTTCGTCGTCGCTGGCCACCGGCATGATGCCGACCACCGGACCGAAGCTTTCATCACGCATCACCGACATTTGATGGGTGACGTCGACCAGAACCTGCGGCGCGAGGTAAGCACTGCCCGGCGCGTCAGCCGGGAACGTGGTCGGGTCGATCAGTGCCTTGGCGCCCAGGGCCAGCGCTTCGGCGATCTGACCACGAACGAACACCGCAGCGCCCGGTGTCACCAGTGGGCCGAGGGTGGTGGCTTCGTCCAGAGGATTGCCGAGCACGTATTGGCGAGTCAGCGCGGCGAAGCGCTCGACAAATACCGGGTAGATTTTCTCATTGACATAAATGCGCTCGACGGCGCAGCAGCTCTGCCCGGAATTGAAAAAGCTGCCGTCCACCAGGTTTTCCACCGCGTGGTCGAGGTGGGCGTCTGCCCGCACGTAGGCCGGGTCTTTTCCGCCGAGCTCCAGGCCCAGGCCGAGGAAGCGCCCGGTGGCCGCGTTTTCCATCGCGTGGCCGGCGCCCACCGAGCCGGTGAAGTTCACCTGCTGCACGCGTGCGGAACCGATGATCGCGGCGGTCTGGTCGTGATCGAGCAGCAGGTTATGGAACAGGCCGGCGGGCAGATGGGCGCGGGCCGCCGCTTGCGCAAAGCGTTCACCGACCAGCAGCGTTTGCGAGGCGTGTTTGAGGATGACGCTGTTGCCGGCCATCAACGCCGGAATGATCGTGTTCACCGCCGTCAGGTAAGGGTAATTCCAGGGTGCAATGACCAGCACCGTACCCAGCGGTTCACGCTGGATAAGCCGACGAAACCCCGCGACCGGTGTGGGTTCAATCGCGGCCAGCGCTTCGGGGGCAATGGCGATCATGTGGCGGGCGCGTTCTTCGAAACCACGCAATTCCCCAGCGCAATATCGGACCGGGCGGCCCATTTGCCAGGCCAGTTCCGGGACGATGTCGTCTTTCATCGCCAGCATTGCGTCCACCACGGCGCTGCACAGGGCGGCGCGCTCGCTCAGAGGCCGGCGTTTCCAGTGCGCCTGGGCGTCTGCGGCAGCCGCCAGCGTGTGTTCGATCTGCGTCGCGTCGGCGTATTGGCGTTCGGCATAAATCCGGCCATCGACCGGTGAGATGAGTTGGATCATGGCGGTCATGCTCTGCTCAATAGCGCTCGAATCCGCGCTGCAATTCCCAGTCGGTGATCCGCCGGTCGTACTCTTTCTGCTCCCATTCGGCGGTGTGCACGTAGTGGTCGATCACCTCATCGCCGAACGCTTCACGCAACATGGTGGAGGTCTGGAGCGCGGCGCTGGCTTCGCGCAACGTCTTGGAGACTTCAGGCAAGTGTTCGTCGAGGTAGGCGTCACCTTCAAAGGGCGGCGCAAGGTTGAGCTGCTCGTCGATGCCGGCCAGGCCCGCCGCGATCAGGGCCGCAAAGGCCAGATAGGGGTTGAGGTCGGCGCCGCCGATGCGGCATTCGATGCGGATGGATTTGCTGCTTTCGGCACACAACCGGAAGCCGGCGGTGCGGTTGTCGCGGCTCCACACGGCCCGCGTCGGAGCAAAGGTACCAGCCTGAAAGCGTTTGTACGAGTTGATGTAGGGCGCGAGAAAGCAGGTGATGTCGTTGGCGTACTTGAGCTGCCCGGCCACCCAGGATCGCATCAGTGTCGACATGCCGAACTCGGCCTTGGCGTCGAAGAACAGCGGCTTCTTGGCGTTCTTGTCCCACAGCGAGTTATGGATGTGGCTGCTGGAACCGGCGGCGTCATAGCGCCACTTGGCCATGAACGTGATCGCCTTGCCTTGCAGTTGCGCTATTTCCTTGCAGGCGTGTTTGATGATGACGTGGTGGTCGGCCATGGTCAGGGCATCGGCGTAGCGGATGTTGATCTCTTCCTGCCCCGGGCCCCATTCACCCTTGGAATTTTCCACCGGGATGCCGCAGGCCTGCAGATGCTTGCGAATCGCCCGCAGCACCGGCTCTTCGCGGGTGGTCTGCAGGATGTTGTAATCCTCGATGTAGTGGCCGGCGGTTTTGGGCTTGTAGTAGTTGCGCTTGTGGATGGACTCGTAGGTCTCGTCGAACAGATAGAACTCAAGCTCCGAGGCGAACATGCCGGTATAGCCACGCTCGCGCAGGCGCTCAACCTGCTTTTTCAGGATCGCCCGCGGGCTGTGCGGCAAGTCGCGTCGATGGTGGTGATCGAGCACATCACAGAGCACCAGCGCCGTGCACTCCAGCCACGGCACCTTGCGCAACGTGCTCATGTCGGGTTTGAGCACGAAGTCGCCATAGCCCTTGCTCCAACTGGCGGCGGCGTAACCCGGCACGGGTTCCATGTCGATGTCGTCGGCCAGCAGGTAGTTGCAACAGTGGGTTTCTTCATGGCCGCTGTCGATGAAAAATTCGACCTGGAATCGTTTGCCGACCAATCGGCCTTGCATGTCGACCATGCAGACCAGGACGGTATCAATTTCGCCGGACGCGGCGGCACGCTTCAGTTCATCAAAGCTGAGTTGGGGCTCGGTCATCACGTCAGTCCTGCGTGAATAGTGTGGGCCTGTCTGAAATAGCTGTTGCAGACGCTCTTCAGAAAAACCCAAACCCTGCCGGAGCGAGCATCGTGCGCAATAAGCTGCCCTTAGCTTAGCCTACTGTCGATTTGTGCAAGTTTTGATGGAGTTGGCGATATGCGCCCACCAGTTGATCAAGCGAGAACGCAAGATTTCGCCCGCTCGGATTGGGCAAGACCCAGACCTGTGCATGACCGAAGGTGTCGGGTTGTAGTCCCCAGGGAATGTCGCGCCGGCCCGATAGCGCGCAGTACGCCGCTTTGCCGAGAAACGCCACAACGCGCGGCCCGTAGCGGGCGATCTTCTGTTCGAAGCTGGCCGCGGCGGCCATGAACTCATCGCGCGACAGCTGATCTGCGCTCGCTGTGGGCCGTTCGACCACGGCGGTCAAGCCGCAGCGATACTGCAAAATCGTCCGGTCGTTTTCCGGGCGCACCTGCTCGGGGGTGAACCCGGCGAGATGCAGGGTGCGCCAGAAACGATTGCCCCGGCCTGCAAAATGATGCCCTTGGGCGGCGGCCGTCAAACCCGGATTGATCCCGCAAAAAATCACGTCGAGCTGTTCGGCCAGAATGTCTTCGAGTCTTTCGCCCGCCATAAAACCTCTCAACCGCAGATCACGTTGACTGCGTTGCGTGCCAGTTCAGTCAGTTCTTCGCGGGATTTTCCCGCCCGTGCCCGTATCGAAATGCTGTGCAGCAGGGAGGAGGCGAGGACGGCGAGGGCTGTCGGGTCGACGTCGTCTTTCAATTCTCCGGTGGTGATTGCGGTTTGCAGGCGTGCTTCGAGATCGGCATCGAGTCGGCTCAGGCGATCTGACAACACCTCACGGATTTCAGAATCTTCCACGGCTTCGGTCGTTGCGGTGCCGATCGCAAAGCAGCCACGGGGTTGGCCTTCGCCCGAGAAGTAGATCGACAGCTGACCTTCATAGAAACGCATCAACGCTTCACGCAAGGTCAGTTGCTGGTCCGTCAACGCCTCGTGCATGGCGGCGGCGGCAAATTCCCAATATTGCTCAAGCGCTTTGATGTAGAGCGCGTGTTTGTCACCGAAAGCGGCATAGAGGCTGGGGCGATTCATGCCGGCCGCGGTGGCGATGCTGTCCAGGGAAGCGGCGGCATAACCGGTACTCCAGAACACACCAAGCGCTTGCTGCAATGCGGTCTGCGGGTCATAGGCGCGGGGTCTTCCCCGGACTTTTGCTTCGGTAATCTTTTTTTGTGCCATGGCGTACAAAATCCTTGTGCGGAGGTGAGTCGAGGAATATTCTTACACCATCGCACAAAATTAAGGAACCAGAAGTTCCTGATTTCAAGGTTTGTTGTAGCGGAGCTCGAACTGGGTATTGCGGCGACGAAACACGGTGCGGCGGAGCGATCCTTCTGACTGCGCACGGCATGGCTGTTTCTTTGTGGGTATTAGCCCCCGACTTCCCGGTTAAAGGTGTATTCGATCATGACCAAACAGTTCGACATTCCAGCGACACAAACCTTTGAGCACCCAGGGCCGAACCCGACAGGCACGCCAGCCAAAAAACTGCTTAAAGCGACACTGCGCCCCCTGCTGATGGTGGGCCTGCCGGCGCTCTTTGCGGCGATTGGCTACGCACACTACATGGCCGGCCAGCCTTTCATGTCGACCGATAACGCCTACGCCCGTGTGGCGAAGGCCTCGATCAATGCGCGCACGTCCGGCCAGGTGATCGACATTGCAGTCGAGGACAACCAGCCGGTTCGCAAGGGCCAGGTGTTGTTCCGCATCGACCCCAAGCCATTGCAGATTTCCGTTGACCGCGCACAAGCGCAGTTGAGCGTTGCCCGGTTGCGCATCGATGGGCTCAAGGCCAGCTACCGCCAGCAACAGGCGGAACTGCAATCGGCCAAAGAGTCGGCCGATTTCGATCAAAAGGAGTTTGGCCGCAAGAAGGCGTTGGTCGCTTCCGAGTTCGTTTCGAAGTCCCTTTATGAACGTGCAGACACCGACCTGAAAGTGTCACGGCAACGAATCGTCTCCATCGAACAGCAGATCGCGAGCACGGTGGTTGCCTTGAACGGCAACCCGAACATCAACGTCGACAGCCACCCGACCGTTCGCGAGGCCCAGGCGCAGCTTGATGAAACGCAGCTCAATCTGTCCTACGCAACGGTGTATGCACCGGACGATGGCATCGTGGCCAAAGTCGACGATTTGCAGGTTGGCAACTATGTGAACAACGGTGCGCCGGCGTTTGCGCTGCTGTCTGATCGCCAGGTGTGGATCGAGGCCAATTTCCGTGAAACGCAGGTGGCGCACATGCGCCCGGGCCAGAGTGCGACGATCCGCATCGATACCTATCCGGATCACGAATTCAAAGCCCACGTGGTCAGCATGAGCCCCGGCGCCGGTTCGGATTTCGCACTGCTGCCGCCCGAAAACGCGACCGGCAACTGGGTCAAAGTGGTGCAGCGGGTACCGGTACGCCTCGAACTCGATGAGGTCGACCCGCAGATGCCGCTCTACTCGGGGATCAGCGCCACGGTCAAGGTCGATACCGGGCATCGCACGTCGTGGTGGTATCCAATCAAAGCATTGTTGACCGCAGGTGCCTCCTGATGAACGCCATTCCTGCCAGACCTCAAAATGCGGGCGCGTTAAGGTTTGCCGCGTTGCTTGCGACTTATATGCAATCGGCCAACCTGCCGTTGCCCAATGCCGTGCTCCGGTTGATCCAGGGCAGTATGTCGATGACCGACGACCAGGCTGGGTGGATCTTCACCTCGTACCTTGCCGCCAGCGCGATCACGATGCCGATTGCTCAATGGCTCGCCGGGCGCTATGGCTTGAAGCGGGTTTACCAAACCGCGTTGGTCATGTTCATGCTGGGCTTATGGCTTGCGACCCTGGCGACGACGCCGCTGGAATTCATCGGCGCGCGCATCATTCAGGGCCTGGCGAGTGGCGTGCTGGCGCCGCTGTCGATGGCGATTGCCATGGAAACGCTGCCACTGGAGAAACGCGCGAAGTTTGGCGCGACGTGGACCGCCATCGTGCTCTTGGGCATCGTCAGCGGCCCGAGCATCGGCGGCTGGGTGGCCGAACATTTCGACTGGCGCCCGATCTTCTACATCAGCCTGCCGCTGTCGGCGTTTATCTTCCTGGTGATGGCGCTGCTGCTTGCCGAGAAAAAGGCCGAGAAACGTCCCACGTTCGATTTCTTTGGTTTCGGCACCTTCACGCTGTCGCTGATCAGCCTGCAGATGTTGCTCGATCGCGGTGAACGCCTGGACTGGTTTGCCTCCCCCGAGATCTGGCTGGAAGCGATCGGCTGTGCACTGGGGTTCTACCTGTTCGTGGTGCATGTGCTGACCGCGAAGGTGCATTTCCTCAACAAGCGCTTGTTCAACGACCGCAATTTCATGCTGTCGACCGTGATCTTTTTCGCCGTGGGTTTCGTGCTGTTGTCGACCATGGCACTGACCTCGCCGATGCTCGATGAAATTCTCGGCTACCCGCCTGACACCACCGGTGCCCTGACCATCCCGCGTGGCATGGGACTGGTTGGTGCGTTTTTGCTGATGGGGCGGGTGCCCGAGCGTTTCGACCGGCGGCTGTTCGTCGCGGCAGGTGTTGCCATCGTGGCGTATGCCAACTGGATGATGCTCGGCTATTCGCCGCTGATGGACGCGTCGCCGGTGGCGGTGGCCGGGGCGGTGCAGGGCATTGGTATCGGCATCTTGATGCCGTCGTTGACCAAGGTCGCGTTCAGCACGCTCGACCCCGCGTTGCGCCCGGAAGGCACCGGTTTTTTCAATTTGTCCCGCGTGTACGGAAGCACCCTGGGTGTTGCGATTGTGCAGCTGTTTTTCTTCAACAACATGCACGCGATGCACATGGCACTGGCCAGCAATATCACGCTCTACGGCGCCGTCGCGCATTCCGCACCGGGCTCGCTGCAAGCACTGGCGGGGCTTAACGAAATGATCACCGGGCAAGCGGCGTTTATTGCCGTGATCGACCAATTCAAGATTTTGATGTTCGCGATGCTGGTGGTGAGCCCACTGGTGATCTTTCTTCGCAAGCCCGTTGCGACCAACTAGTTTTCGTGGAGTTTGCCTCATGAAATCCAATGCGCGCTTCATCAATGCACAGCCGTTGAAAACCACGTTTGGCGCAGTGTCGGTGCTGATGTTCCTGTCCGCCTGTGCGGTTGGCCCTGATTATCAGATGCCGACACCCAGCCAGTCGCAGCACTTTGACCAACAGGCCGAGCAGCGTCTTGGCCAGAGCGGCAACATTGATCTGGGCAAGAAGGTCACTGGCGATTGGTGGTCTGCGTTTCGCTCGCCAAAACTCGACCAGGTGGTGCGCCGGGCCATCGACGGCAATCTTGAACTTGTGGCTGCCGATGCCACGATCCGCCAGGCCGCGTCCTCCGTTGCGGCGGCGCAAGGTGCGCTGTATCCGCAGGTCGATTTCGGTGCTCAGGCCGGTCGCGTACGCACCCACAACGGGCCGGAGCCGGTTGTCTCCAACTTCTATGCCATCGGTCCACGGGTTGGTTTTGACCTGGACGTGTTCGGCGGTAACAAGCGACAGGTCGAACAACAAGAAGCGCTGACAGCCTTCCAGAAACATCGCTACGAAGCGGCGTACCTGACCCTGACGGGAAATGTCGCCAGCCAGGCTTTGTTGATGGCCTCTGCCAACGCGCAGATGCAAGCCGTGGAAAAACTGTTGGCCAATGACACCAAGAACCTCGAACTGGTGCGCATGGCGCATGCCAATGGCGCCACCACGCAGATCGACGTGTCGCTGGCCGAAACCCGGCTTGCACAGGACCGCACGCTGCTGCCGCCCCTCGCTCAACAGCGCGATTCGGCCCGGCATGCGTTGTCGATTCTGACGGGCAAAGGCCCGGCCGACTGGATCGCACCCGACTTCGACCTTGGCGAGTTTGCCTTGCCGTCGGGCGTGCCGGTCAGTTTGCCCTCGGAAATGGCCCACACCCGGCCGGACGTGCTGCAAGCCGAAGCGCAACTGCACATGGCCAGCGCCGCCGTCGGTGTCGCGACCGCCAACCTCTATCCCCATGTGGAGCTGACAGCGTTTCTTGCGCAGTCGGCATCCGGTAATGGCGGTGCCGCTCTGTGGGGGTTCGCCGCCGGGGTGGCGGGGCCGATCTTCAATGGCGGCACACTCAAGGCTGAGCGCCAGGCGGCGGTCGACGGCTACAACGCGTCGCTCGCTGACTACCAGCAAACCGTCATCACATCGTTCGGTCAGGTCGCCGACACGCTGCAAGCCATCAACCATGACGCCGAGGCAAACCTGGCCCAGGAGGACGCCTTACGTGCCGCCGACAGTAGTTTTCGCTTGAACCAGCAAGCGTATGCCCAAGGCGAAAACAGCATTCTCCAGGTGCTGGAAGCAGAGCGCGCCTATGAGCAGGCGTTGCTCGGGCACATCCGGGTGAAGACCGCCCAGTACCTCGACACCGTTCAGTTGTTTGTGGCGCTCGGCGGCAATTCCGTTGGCGTTTTCGAGCAACGGGTGGCCAGTCGTGAAGCACCGAAACGTTCATATCAGTAACGGCTGCGGCCAGAGAGAGTGGAGTCAAGACATGTCATATGAAGCCTTTCACGATGAACTTCGCGAAACAAAATTTGCGCTCAATCATGGATCGGTAGCGATGCCAGCCGTTGGGTTCGGCACATTGTTCCGGGACCTCAGCGTTACCACCCAAGCCGTCACTCACGCGCTGGAAACAGGCTTTCGTCATTTCGATTGCGCCGAGCGTTATCGAAACGAGGAGGGCGTGGGCGTGGCGATCAAAGCGTTCCTCGACACGGGCAAAGCCCGGCGCGAGGACTTGTTCATCACCACCAAGCTGTGGAACACCAACCACCGTCCGGAGCGCGTATTGCCGGCGTTCGAGGCCAGTTGCCGACGGCTTCAGGTGGATTACATCGATTGCTATCTGATCCATACGCCTTTTGCCTTTCAGCCCGGCGATGACCAGGACCCAAGGGACATCTACGGCCACATCATTTATGACGGGGGCGTGACGCTGATCGAAACCTGGCAGGCCCTTGAACGCCTGGTGGATGAAGGACGCTGCAAGACCATCGGCTTGTCCGACATCACCTTGCCGGCGCTTCAGAAGATTGTCGAAGTGGCGCGGATCAAACCTGCCGTGGTGCAGGTGGAAGCCCATCCGTATCTGCCGGAATGGGAGCTGCTGGAGTTTTGCAAGCAGCATGGAATTATCGTCCTCGCGTTTGCCCCACTCGGCCACGGCATGGAGCCCGCCGTACTCGAAGACCCGGTGATTACCGGCATCGCCAAACACGTGCAGAAAACCCCGGCGCAAGTCGCGTTGGCCTGGTCGGTACAGCGTGGCGTGGCGTTTCTGACCACCTCTGCAACACTGAGCCATATCCAGGAAAACTTTGATCTTTCCACGTTGCCGCATCGGGCCATGCGTGAAATTCAGGACGATATTACGACCCGGGTGCGCTTCAACTCGGTCGTTGAAACGGGAGTCCCCGGATTCATCCCGCGCCAAAAGTAATGCACGCCAAAGCGCCGGCCTGATGCCTGGCCGGCGCTATTATTCCTGCACATCAATCTTGCGCCGAGGCGAAAACGATGGACGTTTTCCAGACCATGCGATGTTTCATAGCCGTTGCCCAAAGCGGCAGCTTTACGGCGGCGGCCAAGACGCTGGACACCACGACCACCCATATTTCCAAAGCCGTCTCCAGCCTGGAGGCCAGGTTGCAGACACGCCTGATCAACCGCACGACCCGGCGCCTGGCCCTGACTGAGGCGGGGCTGCGCTATTTGCAACGCTGCGAGAAGATCATCGACGAGATGCGTGATGCCGATGAGGAAGCCGGGACGGCGAAAATCAGGCCCATGGGCCGCCTCAAGATTCATGCGATGTCCGCCATTGGCAATCACTACGTGATCAACGCCATCGCCAAATACAGAGAAACCCACCCATCGGTGATGTTCGATTTGACCCTGACCAATCGGCTGCCTGATTTGCTGGAGGAGGGCTATGACATGTCGATTGTGTTGGCACGGGATCTGCCCGATTCCGGGTTTGTCGCGCAGAGGCTGGGCATTACCTACAGCATCCTGTGCGCCTCGCCCGCGTACCTGAAAAAACGCGGCATCCCTGACGCGCCCGACTCACTGGGCGAACATGATTGCCTGCGGATCGTGAATACCGTGATGCCGACTGAGAACTGGGTATTTGAAGGGCCTGAAGGCGTGGTGACAGTGAGTACGCCGTTGTCTCCCTTTCACGTCAACACGGCCGATGCGATGACGGTTGCCATTACTCAAGGGATGGGCATCGGGATTCAACCGATTGCTTCTGCAGTAGAGGGTTTGAAAGCGGGGACGTTGGTGCGGGTGCTGCCTGAGTATCACTTTGAAGAGCTGAATGTCTTCGCCATTTACCCGTCACGAAAGTTCGTCGATGCGAAAATAAAAACCTGGGTAGAGTTTCTTAAACACTACATTCCGGTCTTGCTGGCCTCAGATGAAAAAATCGTCGGCTCGGCAATCAGCAGATAGTCGCCAGTGCCGTCGGTATGGAGTGTCGACCCTCCATCGCCTGTACCTGTCTCAACCGTTTGAACACCCGGTGCCCATCACTTGATATTGAAGGACGTGTTGTTGACCGTGGGAGTCTTCATACGTCATTTGCGCGGGACCTGGGCCGCACTGGTCTCCGACGTCGCTCACGCTAATCACCCGTTTGATGTCCAGTTGAGTGGCGTAGGTATAGGTTTCAACCGAGAGCCTGGTAGTTGAAGCGCTATCGTCGGCCCAAGCCTGTGTTCCGGCACTGGCAAACGCCAGCAGGATTGCGATTTTCGAAAGGTTCATGGTGTTCACCGTATCGTTTGAGGATGACCGGATTGATCATCCCTTTGCTACCTGTGAGCACAGGCTGAATGCTCATCGGGTAGGGACGATGCTAGGGGTTTGTCCAACCCCCAAACAGCGGCTCGCAAGACAAACACTGTTGCCGGATGGCGCATGAATACAGGGCTGCTGGACGCCATCGCGACCGCTGTGGCATGGTCGGCGAAAAACTAACGGGATCAAGATGATGGAGGAGGGTGTAGAGCTCGGCGGCACACCGTCGATGGCGATGCTCAAGGCATTCAATCGTTGTGTGTTGCACCTCGGGCGGCTGGCTCGGGAGCGCGGTGCCTCGCAATTCATCGAAGACGGGCTGCAAGCGTTTCGCCAACTGGTGCCATTTGCTTCCGCCTGGTGGGGCGAGATGTCCACGTCGCACGCCAACGTGGCGCCCAAAAGCTGGATGCACGGGCGCATCGACCTGCCTGAATCGTTTGCTGCTGAATGGCACAAGAGTGCGGGCAGCGACAAGTTTTCCCATGACACCTTGAACCAGCCCGGCGAAGTGGTGCGCGACAGCGGGTTCACCGATCCCGATGAAGAGGTCGACGCATTCGCTCGCCGTCACGATCTCTACCACCCGATGTGCATCACCTTCGAGCTGCCCGAAAGCGGCTTGATGTTTTTTGTCTGCCTCTATCGCGGTGCACACGCCCCCGGATTCAACGACAGTGAAGCCGCGTTGTTTTCAGCGTTCTGCGACCACCTGTTGCAGTTATGGCGATTCCAGGTGCAAGACATGATCCGCTTCGACACCGGTAACGGCGCCAGCGACTTCGGGGTCGCACGGCTGGACGGCACGCTGCTGTACGTGGGCGCCAATCTCTGCGCTGTCATTCAGCGCGAGGTGGCGGGGTGGCACGGTTCAATGCTGCCCGCGCCCGTGATCGCGCAACTGCAAAAGGCACCGTGTGTCATGCGTCTCGGGCGGTGTGCGCTGACCCTCACCCCGAATGCCGAGCACGTCATTCTGTCTCTCGAAGCGCAGTCGCGCGGGGCAGTACTGGCCCCACGCGAACGAACGGCGGCGATGCTGTTCGCCGCCGGGCACTCCTACAAGGAAATTGCCAGGATCCTGGGCTTGAGCCCCTCGACCGTGCGCACCTATCTGCGCAACTGCTATTTGCAACTCGGGGTGAAGAGCAAGATCGAGTTGGGGTCTGTCCTGTCAGTGCAGGCACGCCGCGAATCACCGTGACGCCCCCCGATTTCGCCTGATCAATCACTGACCCCTCCTCATTTGCAGAGGTCCATATAACCGCCGCGCGCTATAGGGTATGCCCTGCATATCAAGGGCTTGTGCGCAGGCTGTTCGGGCCACTTCGAAAACTATAAAAACAGAGGTGAGGCAGTTGAAATTTTCCAGGCTTTTTATCGCCATGGCGGCGACAACCGCAGTGTCCGGTATGGCGTTGGTGGGGTGCCAGACGCAGGGTTCCCATCCGGCCGACATGGTCATGCGCAACGGTTATGTCTACACCGTCGATGGGCAGAATTCGGTGCAGCAAGCGATCGCCATCACGGGCGGGAAGATTGTCTATGTCGGTAACGACGAAGGGGCGGCCTCGTACATCGGCCAGCAAACGCAGCTGATCGATCTGGCGGGGCGCATGCTGATGCCGGGCTTCATTGATGCGCACATGCACCCGGGGGACGGCGGCCGCGCCATGACCTTGTGCGACCTGAAATATCAGACCATGACCCGCAAGGTGTTCCAGGAAACCATCCAGGCATGCCTGGATGCCGACAAGGGCAAGGGCCCCGATGTCTGGCTTGAAGTGGGCAGCTGGGATCGCATGGGCATGGATGGCCTCGACGGTGACCCTGACAAGTCGACGCTGGACGCACTCAAGACGGATCGGCCGATTCAGGTCCGCTCCACCGATTTCCATACCGTGCTGACCAACTCTCGCGGCCTGGCGGTCGCCGGCATCAACAAGCACACGGCCAATCCAGGTGACGGCAAGTACGTGCGCGACAGCGCCGGCAACCCGACCGGCATCTGCGAAGACGGCGCTGCCGATGCCATGGCCGCCGTGGTGCCACCCGCCACCGACGCAGAAAAACTCAACCAGACCCGCGCCGCGCTCGATGCCATGCGCCAGCAGGGCATCACCAGTTTCTTCGATGCCTTGTCGGGGCCGGAGAATGGCAAGGCGTTCACCTCGTTGCAGCAGTCGGGTGAACTGACCGCGCGGGCCTTGCTGGCGATCAAACTGGACCCGGCTGCGGCAGCGGCGGATCCGGCCAAGACCATCGCTGAGGCCAAGGCAATGGCCGCCACCTACGATCAGGGCGAAGCCAACGTCGCGCCGGGTGTGAGCATGCGTCACGTCAAATTGTTCATGGACGGCATCATCAATGCCCCGGCGGACACCGGTGCGATGCTGACGCCCTACCTGAACAACGCCGGCACCGACAAGATGCCGAAATGGGCGCCGGGCAAAAACGTCGGCGAGCTGTATTTCCCGCCGCAAGTGCTCAAACCGTTGCTGTTGCAAGCCGTGCAGGCCGGTCTCGATCCGCATCTGCACGCCACCGGAGACCGCGCCGTGCGTGACTCGCTCGACGGCATTGAGTACGTGCGCCAGCAGTTGCCCGGCAACGGTTTTCGCCCGGCCATTACTCATAACGAGTCCGTGGACCCCGCCGATTATGGGCGTTTCAAGGCGCTCGACGTGACCGCCAACATGTCCTTTCAATGGGCGCAGCAGGCGCCGTCCACAGTCGATGGCACCAGCGATCACCTCGGCCCTGTGCGCTTTGCCCGCATGGAGCCATCGGGCAGCATCGCCCGCGCTGGCGGCCGTGTGGCGTATGGCAGCGACTGGCCGGTTGACCCGCTCGATGAGTTCCTGGCGCTGAAGATCGGTGTCACCCGTTCAGGCGACCCGCTGAACCCGCACAGCTATGGCCCCAAGTACGCCGGCCGACTGAACGCCGACCCGGCGCTGTCGCGTACCGAAGTGCTGCGCACCATCACGGTCAACGCCGCCGAGCAACTGAAACTGGAGAAAGTCGTGGGTTCGGTCGAGGTCGGCAAGTTTGCTGACGTGATCGTGCTCGACAAAAACTTCATGCAAGTGCCCGAGGACGAGTTGGCCCGTAACTCGGTGCTGATGACGGTAGTCGGCGGCAAGGTGGTGTGGGCCAAGGCGCCGTTCGCGGGACAAGTGGCCATGACCGAACAACAAAAATAGCCCATGCCGGCTAATGCCGATCAGCTAAGCAGTTTTTGCTGTAACGCAATGTCTGTAGCAGCTGGCGAAGCCTGCGTCCGGCTGCGAAGCAGTCGTTAATCTTGAGTTTGCGTTCTTCCTGAAACACCGCATCGTCTGATTTCACGACTGCTTCGCAGCCGGACGCAGGCTTCGCCAGCTGCTACGGATCGCGTCATGGCTTAGCTGTTCGGCATTACCCATGCCCACATTGGATTGTGTGGATGCCTTTTACCTTTGAAGAGAATAAAAATAATGACCCGGGTCCGCGATAGTCAGCAACGAAGTCCCCTGATCGAGACACGCTCGATCGATTACATTCCCGAGGCCGAGCGTCATGGCAGCCTCTACAGCCAGTTCACCCTGTGGCTGGGTGCCAACCTGCAAATCACCGCGATTGTCACCGGGGCGCTGGCCGTGGTGTTGGGCGGTGATGTGTTCTGGTCGTTGATCGGCTTGCTGATCGGCCAATTGCTCGGCGGTGCAGTTGTCGCGCTGCACGCCGCTCAGGGACCGAAGCTTGGGCTGCCGCAGATGATCTCCAGCCGTGTGCAATTCGGGGTCTACGGCGCGGCGATCCCGATTGTGCTGGTGTGCCTGATGTACCTCGGTTTCAGTGCGACCGGCGCGGTGCTGTCGGGGCAGGCGATTGCCCAGTTGATCAGTGTCAGTGACAGCACCGGCATCCTGATATTTGCTGCTTGCATCGCGTTCCTGACGATCTTCGGCTACCGGGTGATTCACCTGGTCGGACGGGTAGCGAGCGTGCTCGGCATCATCGCCTTCGCTTACCTGTTTACTCGGTTGATGACCCTCAACGACATCGGCCTGCTCCTGGAAAACCGCCACTTCGGTTGGAGCACATTCCTGCTGGCGGTGTCGTTGTCGGCCTCTTGGCAGATCGCGTTCGGCCCGTACGTGGCCGACTACTCGCGCTACTTGCCGAGCAAAACGTCGTCCTGGAAAACCTTCGCAGCCGTCGGCCTGGGAACCGTACTCGGCGCCCAGGCTTCCATGGTGCTCGGCGTGTTCGCTGCCGCGTTGGCCGGCGCCAATTTCCGCGGTCACGAGGTGGCGACTATCGTCGGCCTGGGCAGCACTGGGGTGATGGCATCATTGCTGTACCTGAGCGTGGTGTTCGGCAAAGTCACCGTGTCCACACTCAACGCCTATGGCAGCTTCATGTGCGTGGCCACCATCATCAGCGGTTTTCGCAGTCGCCTGGAAATCACCGCCCGCCAGCGCATGCTGTTTGTGCTGCTGATCGTCGCGGCGTCCACCACGCTCGCACTGGTCGGCCAGTACTCGTTCCTGAATTCGTTCAAGTACTTCATCCTGTTCTTGCTGACGTTCTTCACCCCGTGGAGCGCGATCAACCTGGTGGACTACTACTTCATCAATAAAGAGCGCTACGACATCCCGGCGTTGTCCGACCCGGCGGGGCGTTATGGTCGCTGGAACGTGTTGGGGATCAGCGTGTACGTCAGCGGCGTATTGATCCAGCTGCCTTTTGTCGACACGCATTTCTACTCCGGGCCGATGGTCGCGCAACTCGGCGGGGTGGATATTTCCTGGATCGTCGGGTTGGTGGTGCCGGGTGTTCTTTACTATCTGCTGGCCAGGAAGTCAGTGGTGGCGGTGCCGGTTGTACGCAGCACCAAGGCCTGACCGAGGGGCGACAGTGCATTGATCTACGCTGCACTGTCGCCGTTGCCTGAGGGCACTTTGATCTTTGAGGTACAGAGCATTTCCGACCCATTGCGATCACTGGTGTTGCGGCCATTGATCCAGAATTTCGTACCACGAAGCCTTGGACATCACCTGAACGTGTTTTTGTTTGGCCGAGGGCAGTGTTGTATCCAAAGTCCCTAGCGCTATCGAGATCCAGTCAGAGTATTCGCCTTGGCTCGCTGACCAGAACAGCGACGAGCCGCACTGATGGCAAAATTGCCGAAGTACGGATTCAGAGGACGGGTACGACTTGAGGCTATCGGCGCCTTGAATAAGTTGCAGATCATCACGCAACACACTGCCATAGCTGGCAAAGGCTGCCCCATGACTTTTGCGGCATTGGCTGCAATGGCAGTGAGACAGCGCTTTAGGTTGTGACAAGACCCGATACTTGACGGCGCCGCAAAGGCAGCTGCCCTGGAAGGCATCAGTCATTCAGGGGGGATACCTTGTATTGAGAAGGCCGCAAATTTAAACAGCCAGAGTTGTCGTTGTCGACCGACGCTTTCTGGCCGTTTTCTGCCTGTCGTAAAAGGCGATAGTCGGCCCAAAGTAGACACTCAGAAGCATCTCTCGTCTCTGGGCCGCTTTACTTGTCAGTAGGGTTTGTCGCCGATGATGGCCGCGCGCTCCATCTTGCGATGGCAGGGCGGATAGTCCATCACTGCATAGTGCTGGGTGCAACGGTTATCCCATATCGCCACGCTGTTTTGCTTCCAGCGCCAACGGACTTGGTACTCGGGGTTGTAGGCCTGGCTAATCAGGTACTTCAGCAGGTCGACGCCTTTTTGGTTGTAGTCCTGGCCGACACGGACGCGTCCCTGGCTGTGGTAGTTCACAAAGTGCGTCGCGTAGGCATTGACGAATAGCACCTTTTCGCCGGTTTCGGGATGGGTACGCACTACCGGATGCTCGGCATCGGGGTATTGTGCCTTCATCGCCAAGCGCTTTTCCTTCGGCATGGCGGCAGCGAAGGAAGCGTTGAAGCTGTGGCTGGCGATCAAGCTGTCGATTTCCTGCTTCACATCGATTGGCAGTTTTTCATAGGCCATCACCATGTTGGCCCACATGGTGTCGCCTCCGGTGGGTGGGCATTCGATACAGCGCAACACAGCGCCCATCGGCGGCGACTCCCGCCAGGTGGCATCGCAGTGCCACGCATTCTCGTAGCGATCCGCCGGATTCTCCGGGGTCTTGTAGATTTGCACGAGACCGGGGGCTTCCGGGTGGCTGGGGAGCATCGGATGGGTTTCGAGCTGGCCGAGGCGCAGGGCAAATGCTTCGTGATCGCGGCGTGAGAGCTTGTCCAGATCCTGATCGCGCAGGAACAGCACCTTGTATTTCAATAGTGCCGCATACACTTCGTTGAACAAGCCGTCGTCGCGCACTGCGTCGCCCAGATTCACGTTGTGCAGTTCCGCGCCGATGGCACAGGTCAATTGTTCGACTCGCATTGCGTCTCCATTTCGATGGTTCTTGGCCGGGTCGTGGGCAGGCAGGAGAAATCGTGCCTTGATAGACGGCGGCGCTTGTTATTGTTGATCCGGTCTTTGCAGGTGCGGCAAGGCGGGAGATGGGTATCCGGCGCATGTACTGGCCCCTCTCAGTTAAGAAGGGACCGCGGACCCATAGTAGGAAGCGCGAGAGTCACGCCATGGGCATGGCGGGACATTTTCTTCGCTTATTGGGACACAGCAGGCGGGTTAAAGCGGTGGTGTTGCCTTGCTCTCTCGATAGCGGGCAGCCCAATCGGAAGGTGTCTTGCCAAACTGACTGCGAAACCAGCGTGAAAAATCACCGGCAGAGGAAAAACCGAGAAGTTCGGCAACTTCATACAATCGGCGTTTGCTGTTAGCCAGATACTCTTCGGCGAGTTCAGCACGCACAGCATTGATGATCGTTGTGACACTCTCTCCCTCGGTCGCCAGGTGTCGGTTAAGGGTGCGTCGATGCATGCCAAGATGCTGGGCAACCCCGTCGACAGAACACAGTCCGCTTGGCAGCAGCATCTTGACGATCTGGCGTACGCGCTGCGCCGGTTCGTCGCGCAGGTTAGCCAATTGCATGTCCAGCGTTCGCTTCACCTCGCGATGCAACGCGGGGTCAGCCGCGGGAATGGGCATGTCCAGGTCGCGCGCGCGGCAAACAATGGCGTTGAATTCCTGGGAAAACTCGATAGCGGCACCCAGCACTCGTTGGTGCACTTCAAGGCTGGAAGGGCGCTCGTGAGTAAAACTGACCCTGACCGGGCGAAACGTATTGCGCGTCAGTACGCTCAACGTCCGCAGGCCAATGCCTGTCGACTGTTCGATAGCCTGGCGCCAGACACCGTGCCCACCCTGCATATTCACACCCACATGTAGCAGCACCAGGTCGCCTGCGTCTTCAAGTCGCAACTGCACCCCGGCGTTATGCAGACGCATGTACCGCGCACACGATTGCAAGGCGGCACGAAGTGTTGGTTCTTCGCGGATGAGCAACGCCAGCATGCCGAAGTTGGACAGGTGTCGCGTTTCCGCGAGCAACAACCCGAAGGCCTCCTGGCCGGACAGGCGGGCTGACTCCTCCAGCAGCCAACCCACCGAATCGATGCTGATCATGATATTCGGATCGTCGAGGACACTGGCCGGCAACTTGGCCAAACGCAGCATACGAAAGGGATCGAGCCCCACTGAACGGGCAACCTGCTCATAGTCGGTAAGGCTGGCACTTCGCGTCAGGGTATACATGTGTCCCCGTGTCCCAATTTCACAAGATTGTGTCCTGCGCAGCTTAGTGCAGGACGCCTTGTCACGGCTACCTTCAGGCCAACAACCAAAAAAGGATGGAGGTAGATAAATGAACAAGCGCCCCGCTATGCGCGTCTGTCAGAAGCAAGTGGCAATAGAGCGATCGGACGCCGACGATCCCGATGCATTCAATCACTGCTTTGCCGAACTCAACGGTATTCGCATGCATTACATCGACGAGGGGCAGGGCCCGCTCGTCATTCTGCTGCACGGTTTTCCTTATCTTTGGTACATGTGGCGGCGCCAGATCGGGGCGTTGGTCGAGGCCGGGTATCGAGTCGTGGTCCCCGATCAGCGGGGGTTTGGGCAAACCGATCGACCCGATGCCATCGAAGCCTATGACATGAGTCAGGCAGTCGGCGACATGGTGGGCTTGATGGCGACTCTGGGCGAAACGTCAGCGGTGATCATTGGGCACGACTTGGGTGCCTGGGTGGCCCAGGCGGCGGCCATGCTGCGGCCGGATCTGTTCCGTGGCCTGGTGATGCTCAATACGCCGGTGCCACCGCGTGGCAAGATCAAGCCGACCGTAGCTTTGCAGGCAATGGCCAAGGGCAGGGTGTATCACCACCTGTATTTCCAGCAGCTCGAAAAGCCGGATCGCGAATTGGCCTGCGACCCGCGCAAGACCTTGCGTAGTGTTTTCTATTCGATTTCCGGCAGTGCTGTCGGCGCTGAACGCTGGCGTCTGTTCGTCGAGCCAGGTGAGCCCATTCTCAACGCCTTCACGGAACCGAAGGGCGAGTTCCCTTCATGGCTGAGCGAGCGGGCGCTTGATTACTACGTCGCCGAATATTCCCGCACCGGATTTAGCGGTGCCCTGAACTACTACCGCTGTCGCGACCGGAACTGGGAAATCACCGCGTTTCTCGACGGTGCGGTGGTGCGCCAGCCAAGCCTGTTCATCGGTGGTGCTGCCGACCCTTCACTGGAACCGGTCGAAATCCGCGGTCTCTACGACCAGCTCGACACTTATTTACCCGGGCTGCAGAACAAGGTGCTGTTACCCGGCGTGGGTCATAGCGCCGCGGAAGAAAGCCCCGAACAGGTCAACGAACTGCTCCTAACGTATCTCGAACAGTTCTAACGACGAGGGCGAGCGCCTTGGCGCGCCCGCCCGATTCGCGATGTTCGCGGCAATACCTGTTACTCAGTTGAATGCCGTGAGGTCTTTCGGCGCGATGTCATGTTGCTCGCACCAAGCGAGATAACGCTTCAACCCGGACTTCCAGTTTTCGAGCGCGACGATGTTGTCGTTCCCGTCCAGGAACGCCAGATCGCCGGTCACGTGAACCAGCGTGAGCACATACCCATCTGCGCTTCCCGTGCTGACGACTTCAGGCGTGTGAGTCGATGCCGCCGTCTCGTACACGATGCTGCCAGGGCCGGCGATCCAGTCATGCTCCTTGTATTTCCACTGGCCTTCGATCGTGTAAACCATCACCGTCCCGGTGTGGTGATGCTTGGGCAGTTGCATGTCCAGCGGTGCCTTCATCATGACGATCCATTCACCCCGGATCGGGTCAAGTTTGAAGTACTTCAGCAGGACGTTTTCCGCATAGGGCGTAAAGGGTATCCACGGCAGCGATTCGCCATCGATGACTGCGGTGTCGACGTGTTCGTAGAGCATGTCTTTCTCCATTGATGCGGTTCAGGTCGAGTATTCGTCGGCAGCCAAAGCCGCCCGACCATCTCTGATGGTCGGGTGCTCCGGATTTTCTGAAGGGGGTGTCGGGATCAGGTGAGCGAGGTGCCCGCGAGAGTCGCGCGTAGCATCTTTCTTGGCGCATTGCCGTAGTCAGCAACTGCGTAGTGCTGGACTTGCAAGTTGTCCCACATGGCAATGGTGTTGGTTCGCCACTTCAGACGTACCTGGTACTCGGGAATCGCGGCCTGCGACGTCAGGTAGTTCATCAGGTGATGAGCCTCGGGCATGAAGTCCTGGCCGTAGCGGATATCCTCGAAGTTGAAGAAATTCGAGAAATGGGTGGTGAACGCGGAGTTGACGAACAGCACCTTTTCGCCTGTTTCGGGATGAACAAGCACCACAGGATGTTCAGCGGCGGGATTCTTCGCGGCCATGGCGTGACGTTGTTCACGTGGCAACTGGGCACCAAAGGAATGCTCGGCACTGTGCTTTGCGTACAGACCTTCGATCCGTTGTTTGACCGCTTCGGGCAGGTTTTCGTAAGCCATGACCATGTTGGAGAACAGGGTGTCGCCGCCGGATTCAGGGCCCTGCTCGCAGCGCAATATCGCTCCGCGAGGCGGCGCTGGCTTGAAGGTGACATCCGTGTGCCAGAGGTTTTCTCGGCTGGCCTTTTCGACAAAACTCTTGGGCTTGTTCGGGTCAAGGTTGCGATAAAGCATCAGCAACTTGTCCGCCTCCGGATGGCTCGGTGCCAGGGGATGACCTTCCAGTTCGCCGAATTGCGCGGCGAAGTGCTGTTGCTCCAGGGGAGAAATGTCCTGATCGCGAAAGAACAGCACTTTGTGCTTCAACCACAGCGCCCGGATTTGTGCGATCAGTTCGGGATCCCGGGTAGCGTCGGCCAGGTTGATGTTGCTCAGTTCGGCACCGATGGCGGGGGAGCAAATCTCCACCTTGATCGAATGCTGACGCACTGACGACCGAATAATGGCGGGTGCCGAGTGGGGATGTGGTGAAGGAGTGTCTTGGGTTGTGGCGACTGTTGTCATTGTTGTCTCCAATCCGGGCTTGTACAGCGGTGCGCAAATGTGTGCATCCGGCATAAGTAACTGGCCCCTGCCAGCGGGGCAGAGGTACCGGTCCTATAGTAGGTAGCGCGGGCGCAATGCCATGGGCTTGGCGGGACAGTTTCTTCGCATGCTGGGACACTGGCAGAGAGGACATCGAACAATAGTGCGAGGGAGGGCGCACGGTGTAGTTGCATTCTGCTACGCAGGGTGTCGCTTCTTGACTGATCGATATCAGGCAAGCATGCCGCCATTGGAGATTCGCACACGATGGCGGCGACAATTATTTTTGTCACTACAATGAAGTGAAATCGAAAGGAGCTCCGCCCGAACGCGTGGTGCTCTGGCCCAGGAAGTTTGCACCCCGCAGGTACTTTTCAGCGAGGAAGGACGTATGCCAACCCCCGTAGAACAGAAGCGGGCGCGGATTCTCGACCCCGTCGACCGCGTCACCGAGGTGATCTTCGGCCTGCTCATGGCGATGACGTTCACGGGGACGATCAGCGTGGCGACCTCGGGCCAGGAGGCCGAACGTACGATGATGTTCGCCGCGCTCGGTTGCAATCTTGCCTGGGGGCTCGCCGACGGGGTGATGTATCTACTCAGGGCATTGGTCGACCGCACGCGCAAAAGCACGTTATTCGAAAAACTCGCCAGGGCGGACGCGGCCACCGGGCAGGCGCTGGTGGCGGGGGCATTACCGTCGCACGTGGCGGCAGCCGCCAAGACAGAGACCCTTGAATTGTTACGCAGCCGCCTGGTCGAGTACCCGGCCACGTCAGTGCAGTCGGGCCTCGGCTGGGAAGATTTCAAGGGGGCATTGGGCGTTTTTCTGCTGGTGGTGTTATCGACCTTTCCACTCGTCATACCTTTCCTGTTACTCGAACAGACGGCGCTCGCCGTTCGTTTATCCAATTTGATCGGGCTCGTGGTGCTGTTCATCGCGGGTTGGATATTGGCGCGGTACGCAGGCGCAAAGCCGTGGCAAGGCGGGATTGCGCTGGCGGTCACTGGCGCATTGCTGATCGCTGCGATCATCGCACTCGGCGGATGAAGACGAGAGGCGGGCACGGCCAATCCGCGGCTGCCCACTAAGCCAAATTGTGCTGTACACCAAGGGGTTACAGTTCTATGAGCGATTCGAACTCTTCACCTTCCACCCCGGAACCGGGTCGTATTGCCCGTCGGGAAGCAGGCGCCAATCAGAGCGCCTGGATCCGCTGGCTGCCGGGGCTGAACACGCTGCGCCACTATCAAATAGCCTGGCTGCGAAATGACATCGTCGCCGGGCTCGTGCTGACCACCATGCTGGTGCCGGTGGGTATTGCTTACGCTGTGGCCTCGGGCGTCCCGGGCATCTATGGCCTCTACGCGACGATCATTCCACTGCTCGCCTATGCGTTGTTCGGCCCCAGCCGGATTCTGGTGCTGGGACCGGATTCCTCGCTGGCCGCGGTCATCCTTGCTGTCATCCTGCCGCTGTCGGGCGGCGACCCGTATCGGGCCGTCGCCCTGGCGGGAATGATGGCGATTGTGTCGGGGCTGGTCTGTATCCTGGCGGGCATAGCGCGCCTGGGCTTCATCACGGAGCTGCTCTCCAAACCGATCCGCTACGGGTACATGAACGGTATCGCACTGACCGTATTGATCAGCCAACTGCCGAAAGTCTTCGGTTTCAAGATCGAGTCCGCCGGGCCTCTGAGGAACCTGTGGGCGATCGCCTCCGGGGTGATGGAGGGAAAAAGCAACTGGATCACGTTCGCGGTCGGCGTCGCCACGTTGGTGGTGATCCTGTTGCTCAAGGGGCACAAACGCATTCCGGGTATTTTGATCGCCGTGGCCGGCGCAACCATCGTGGTCGGTGTGCTGGAGCTTGGCACGAAATACGGCGTATCGGTCCTCGGCACGCTTCCACAAGGCATGCCGGCGTTTGCCATTCCCTGGATCACCCAGGCCGATATCGTCCCGATCGTGATCGGTGGCTTTGCCGTGGCGATGGTTTCGTTTGCTGACACTAGCGTGCTGTCGCGCGTCTATGCGGCGCGCTCGCGTACTTACGTTGACCCGAACCAGGAGATGGTCGGGCTCGGCGTTGCCAATCTGGCGGCGGGGTTTTTCCAGGGCTTTCCCATCAGCAGCAGTTCGTCACGCACACCTGTAGCCGAGGCCGCCGGCGCTAAAACCCAATTATCCGGGGTCGTCGGAGCGCTGGCTGTGGCCTTGCTGCTGATGGTGGCGCCGAACCTGTTGCAGGACTTGCCCAACAGCGCGCTGGCCGCGGTGGTGATTGCATCGGCCATCGGCTTGATCGAGGTCGCTGACCTGCGCCGTATCTATCGCATTCAGCCCTGGGAGTTCTGGCTGTCCATCGCCTGCACCGTCGGCGTTGCTGTGTTCGGCGCCATTGAGGGTATCGGCCTGGCCATCCTGCTCGCGGTGATTGAATTCCTGTGGGACGCCTGGCGCCCGTACTCAGCCGTGCTGGGGCGTGCCGATGAGGTTCAGGGCTACCATGACATCACGCGCTTTCCCGATGCGCGACTCATCCCCGGCCTGGTCTTGTTCCGCTGGGATGCGCCTTTGTTTTTCGCCAACGCCGAGTTGTTCAATGAACGGGTGCTGGACGCGGTGGCGACGTCGCCGACGCCGGTGCGCTGGATTGTCATTGCGGCAGAACCGATGACCAGTGTGGACGTGACGTCTGCCGATATGTTGGCGGAATTGGACGAAACCTTGCGCAACGCGAGCATCGAGTTGTGTTTTGCCGAGATGAAAGACCCGGTCCAGGACAAACTGAAGCGATTCGGGATTTTCACGCAGTTTGGCGCCACCGCGTTTTTCCCCACGATAGGCACTGCCGTCAACAGCTACCTGGCGACGTATGCGGTGGATTGGGTCGTCCGCGAGGGCGAGGAACACTGAGCGTAACGCTTGATTTTGGCGGCTATCAACGACCGTCTCGCCTTGCGGGACGGTCTAAGTGGTCCTATCGTCGGATTTCAGGTGCTACACCGGTTGGGTGGTTGAGAATGAAGGATGCAAGAAGACTTTCCCCTGGACATCCTCGGCGAGCGGACTGATTGGCGAGCGAGACGACCGAGTGTTTTTGAATTGGAGGAACATCATGATTCGCAAGCACTGCTTGATGGCCCTGGCGACACTGGTCGTCGCCGCTGGTGTGCAGTGGGTGTCGGCGCCCGCGTACGCAACTGAACAGGGAGAGCAACGGCGCGAAGCGCGGGATACCAGGCAGACAGGGCGCTCCGATGCACGGCAAACCAAATATGATTGCCGCAAGGACAATGACAAGAGCAATGCAAACTGTCGCCAGGACAAGCGCAGCAGCAAACAGGACACGCGCCGCACGGCTCGAGACATCAAATATTGATGGCTGAGATAAATCCCGTTTTCATCGGGATTTATCAGGGATGGATTTATCTTTGCACCTGAAACGGCTGCTCTTGGCGGGTTTGGCTTGCCAAAACGGTCAGTTGCAGCGCGTTTATGTGAGTCGCCTTACAACAACGATATCGGGTAGCTGACAAAGAGCCGGTTTTCGTCAAATTCATTGGTGCTGAAACTTTTCCGGATACTGGAATTTCGCCATTTGACGCTCAGGTTTTTCAAGGCTCCAGACTGAATGACATAGGCCAGTTCCGACTCCCGACCCCATTCCTTGCCATCGGTGAAAGCACCCGTGTGCACGTTATCGCCACTCAAATAACGATTCATCATGGTGAGTCCGGGGATGCCGACGGTGGCGAAATTGAAATCGTGACGAACCTGCCAGGAATGCTCTTGGGCGTTATCGTAGCTGGAGTTGTAACTGTCGTTCGCCAGCGTGCCGCCACTGGCACCATTGACTCGCATCCACGCGGTATCTCCGGTCAGTTTTTGCAAGCCTACATAAAACGTACTGCCTCCCAGCTTTGCAGATAACAGGCCAAACATTGTTTTGTTGTCCATGTCCCCGGCCAGGCTGGCCCCGTTTTCCTTGCCGGTGAAAAAGCCCAGATTGGCGCCCAGTGTCCAGTCACCCACAGGTTGGCTGTGATTGAGGCTGAAGTATTGTTGCTGATAGATGTCCTTGAGTTCGTCGTACCAGAGCCCAACCGTAGTGCGCTTGTCGTTGAAGGTGTATTCACCGCCGCCGAAGTTAAAACGGTCGGAAGTGAACGCCGCTTTGCCGTTCATGGACATGTCTTCCATGCTGGCGTCGTTGCGCGGGCTGTTTTGCCTGATTTGACCGCCATACAACGCCAGCCCGCCGATTTCCTGGGAGGTGATCTGAGCGCCACGAAAGGTTTGCGGCAAGGAACGGCCATCATCCGAACGCAGGATGGGCAGCGTACTGACCCATTCGCCGACTTTGACCACCGTTTTTGAGACCTTGGCCTTGGCGGCAACGCCCAGGCGTCCAAAGTTGTCAGCGGGGCGCCCATCATCATGGATAGGCAGAAGCTGCGTGCCGCCCGTGCCTTTGCCCCCGTCGAGCTTTTGCGAATAAAGCCCCAGTACATCGACACCGAACCCTATGGGGCCTTGGGTATAGCCGGAGCGGGCATCGAGGATAAAGTTTTGCGTCCACTCCTCGGCTTTGTTCTGTGGCGCGGCCCTGTTTGGGTAGGCGGGATTGACGAAGTTGCGATTGATGTAGGCGTTGCGCAGATTGAGGGTAGCGGTAGCACCCTCGACAAAACCGCTATTTTCGTCGGCATGAACGACTGCTGCCGAGCCGGCGCTGAGTGCCAGGGTCAGGCTGATCAATGAGTAATGAGCAGGTACGTTGCAGCGAAAAATAGTGTGGCGCATGGTGGTTTTCTCGCAGTGAATTATTATTTTTTTTGGCGGTTTTTGTGGCCCACACCTGAATTTCAGGCGCAGGCGGCCCTGGCAACCATCAGCCGGGAGGCCGCCGTGTAAGCGTCTAGCGATCAGGTGTGTCGGGTCGTGGGCAACTAGCGACGCAGCAGGTCATTAATGGCGCGGAGTGCGAGGGGATAACCGTCCGCACCCATGCCGCAAATCACCGCGTTCACTACGCCAGACATGATTGAGTGGCGATGCAGTTCGTCCCGTGCATGGATGTTCGACAGGTGCAGTTCAATCAGTGGTGCGTCGATCAACTTCAGGGCGTCCAGCACCGGAATCGAGTGAAACGAAAAGCCGGCCGGGTTGATGATCAAGGCCGCGCCTTGCTCGAAGGCCTCCTGAATCCAGTCGACCATTACGCCCTCGTGGTTGGTCTGGCGAAAGTCGCATACCAGGCCAAGTTCCTCGGCCAGCATTTCTGTACGTTGCCGGATTTGATCGAGCGTGGTGTGCCCGTAAATGTGCGGCTCACGACGACCCAGCAAGTTCAAGTTAGGGCCGTTAAGGATGAAGACGGTGCGGTTCATGGTCGTCCTGGTGCGTTATTTGGAAAGAATGACGGCAGAAGTGGTATCGACAGCGTCTGATGCGGCGACGGCATTGAGGTCGACGCCGCGGGTTTCAGGGCCGATGACGATCATTGCCAGCGAGATCAGGTTGATCACGGCGCACAGCGTCACCAATGGCCACGGCGAGTTGTTCGACTGGCTCATCAGCCAGACCGCGATCATCGGCATCGGGCCACCGATCACCAGGTTGGCGCCGGTGTAGGCCAGGGCGGAGCCGGAGTAACGGACCTGGGTCGGGAATGCTTCGGCGAATGCCACCGGCTGGATGCCGCTCTGGAACTGGGTAAAGCCCAAAAACAGACCCATGATCGCCATGATCGCGGTGACGTTTTGCGTGTTGAGGATCGGGAAGTAGACGAACAGGATCAGCAAGGTCATGCACGAGCCCAGGGCCAGCGCCTTTTTACGGCCCCAGCGATCCGACAGATAACCACCGGCCAGCGCACCGAAAATCGCGCAGACGTTGGCGACCATGAGGGACATGAAGCCCATCGATTGGCTCATGCCCAGATGCTTGGTCAGGTAGCTCAGGGAAAAAATCACGATCAAATAGAACAGCGCAGCGGGCGAGCAGAAAAACAGCATCAAGCGCAGGATGGTTTTGTAGTGGCTGCCCAGTGCGGATTTGAGCGGGCTTTTTTCTTTCTTCGCTGGCGTCTTCTTCAGAGCCACGAACGCCGGGGTTTCATCGACCTTCAACCGGATGAAAATCGCGACCACCACCAGTACGAAACTCATCAAGAAGGGGATTCGCCAGCCAAAACTTTCAAACTGCTCACTTGAAAGCGTCGCTGCCAGGCCCATCAACACGCCGTTGGCCAATATCTGGCTGAGCGGTGAACACAACCCGAGCATGCCGGAATAACGCCCTCGGCGTTCGGGGGATGCGTGCTCCAGGGCCATCAGTTGCGCCCCGGTGGACTCACCGCCCAACGCGAAGCCTTGAATGATCCGCAGCAGCACCAGCAGGATCGGCGCCCAGATACCCACCTGGCCATAAGTAGGCAACAGGCCCATCAATACCGACGCCAACCCCATCATGGTCACTGTAGCCAGCATCAGGTTGCGTCGACCGAGTTTGTCACCCAGGTAACCGCAGGTGATGGCACCCAATGGCCGCGCGGCCAGGCCAACGCCGAACGTCGCCAGCGAAGCCAGCAGCCCAGCGGTCGGCTCCATGGCCGGGAAGAACAACTTGGGCAAAATGGTCGCCGACACCGCGCCATACAGCGTGAAGTCAAACCATTCCAGGGCGGTGCCAATGGTCGCGGCGGTCACTGCTTTGCGAGGCATGCGCAAATCATGAGTCTCGTTACTGGTCGTGCTCATAGAGGTGCTCGTCATTGTTTTTATGGTTATGGATTACCCACACGATCCTGTTCGGGCAAAGGCTTTGGCAGGACGCGTCGAAGTGAGTAGACGTTAGCGCATCCTGCTTGCAGAATAATTATCGAAATCCAGATAAATTAATAAGCCAGCCTTATGGATAAGCCTTATGGATAAGCCTTATGGAACTGCGTCACCTGAAAGCCTTTGTCGTGGCCGCCGACCTGCAACACTTCAGCCGGGCTGCCGAGCAGTTGGGCATTGCCCAACCGGCACTCAGCCAATTGATGCGCACGCTTGAGTCCGAACTGGGCCTGGCACTGTTTCGCCGGGAAAATCGCGGTGTGACGTTGACGGCTGCTGGCGAGGCGTTTCTGCCTCACGCGCGCCAATCCATCGATTCCAGTGAGCTGGCGGCGGCAGCGGCGCGACGTGCCCGGCGTGGAGAAGTGGGCGAGATCAACATCGGTTACCACTCGGCGTTGTTCGAGGCCAATTTGCCGCAACTGCTGCGCCATTACTTCAGCTCGTTTCCCGAGGTCAAAGTGTCGCTGGTGGATGCGGGTATTCGTATGCAGTTCGACATGTTGCTCGATCATAAACTCGACCTGGCCTTTGCCAGGGTGTTCAAGGATCACCTGCCCGACCGGTTGCGCACCCACCATTTCAGCCAGTCCAGGCTCGTTCTGTTGATCCCGGACAACCATGAATTGGCGGAAAATTTTACCGGTGAACTCGCGACATTGCGGCACGAGAAGTTCGTATTTCTTCAGGACGTTGCCGGCATTGGCCTGACGTCTCACACACTCCAGGCCTGCCGGCAAAATCAACTGCATCCCAAAAACATCATGTACGTACCGTCGCTGATGAGTATTCCTGGACTGGTCGCAGCCGGCATCGGCCTGAGCATCGTGCCGGAAACCATGACCCGGTTAACCATGCCTGGCATACGGATAGTGCCGCTGGATCAGCCGGAGATGGTCAGTGAACTGTCGCTGATTTCCCGAATTGACGAGCGTTCCAGTGCGGTGCTGCATTTTATCGAGGAGGCTCATGGGTGGGGGTAACCTTGCCCTAAGGGCCTTTCGACTTTCATTCGTTTTCGATAGTAAAGTGTCGGCCAATGCCTTGGCTGATCCGGGATGACCGATGTCTCAACGCCGCTCAACGTTGATTGCCCTGTTGGTAGCGGTCACGTTCTTTATGGAGAATCTCGACGCCACCGTGATCGCGACCGCGCTGCCTGACATGGCCAGGACGTTTGGTGTGCCGGCGGTGGATGTGAACATTGGCATGAGCGTCTATATGCTCGCGGTTGCGGTGTTCATCCCCATCAGCGGCTGGCTGGCTGATCGCTTCGGTTCACGCTTTATATTCAGTTCGGCGATCGTGCTGTTTTGTCTGTCTTCATTGCTGTGTGGGTTGAGTGACAGCCTGCCAACCTTTGTCGCCGCGCGCGTGCTGCAGGGAATCAGCGGAGCGATGATGGTACCGGTCGGGCGCCTGGCAGTGCTTCGTACGACCGAGAAGAAAGACCTCGTGCGAGCGATCTCTGTGATTACCTGGCCCGGTCTGGTCGCACCGGTTCTTGGCCCCCCGTTGGGTGGTTTCATCGTCACCCACGCTTCCTGGCCGTGGATTTTCTACCTCAATCTTCCGCTGGGCGTGTTGGCCATGATTGCCGCGCTCGTCTTGATTCCCAAGCGAGACCCTGTCATTGCCCGGTCTTTCGATTTCAGTGGTTTTCTGCTCGTTGCTGGCGCCAGCGCCGCGCTGCTGTTTGGTGTCGAGCTGCTGGGGCAAAGCCGTGCCAATGTGTGGCCGGCACTGTCACTCGGTTGCGCAGGCGTGATGCTCGGTGTCTTAGCCTGGCGACATCTGCGTCGGCAGGACCAACCGTTACTGGCGCTGGATGTCTTGGGAGTCCGCACCTTCAGTGTCTGTCTGTGTGGCGGGTCGATTTTTCGGATCGCCATCAGCACCTTGCCGTTTCTCCTGCCGCTGATGTTTCAACTGGCCTTCGGTCTTTCTGCGTTGGATGCGGGGTTACTGGTGTTGGCTGTCTTTGCGGGCAATCTGGCCATGAAGCCGTTCACCACGAGGGTGATGCAACGCTTCGGATTTCGCCCGGTGCTGATGATCAACGGCATCCTCGGCGTAATGGCCATTGCGGCCTGTGCGTTGCTGGATGAGCGCATGAGTTGGGCGTTGGTCTTGTTCATTCTGTTTGTCGGTGGCTTGTCACGGTCCATGCAATTCACCGCGTTCAACACGTTGGGTTTTGCCGATGTCCCAAAGGAGCAGATGAGCGATGCGTCGACCCTGTTCAGTATGTTTTTCCAACTGAGCATGGCGATGGGGGTTGCCACGGGCGCGTTGCTGCTACGGCTCGCGATGAGCATTCATGGCAATAACGGCCACGCAGAGACGGTCGACTTTCAGCTGACGTTCCTGTGTGTGGCGGTGATTGCAGCGATTGCTTTGCTGGACAACCGGCGATTGCCACCGAAGGCGGGTGAGTCGGTGTTGCAGCGAGCATGAACAGGGGAAAATGCCCACGGTGTTGAGCGTTTGCATCTCAACACCGTGCCTGCATCGTTAGAAGTCGAAGAACACCGTTTCCGATTCGCCTTGCACATGAATGTCGAAGCGGTAGGCCAACTTGCCATCAACGGTACAGCGCCTGG
Organism: Pseudomonas sp. C9; assembly: GCF_002000165.1. Taxonomy (NCBI): domain Bacteria; kingdom Pseudomonadati; phylum Pseudomonadota; class Gammaproteobacteria; order Pseudomonadales; family Pseudomonadaceae; genus Pseudomonas; species Pseudomonas sp. C9. The sequence goes on from NZ_MPAK01000001.1 coordinate 5,091,060, forward strand.
CAATCAGGGATTCGCGCCGATGGGGTTGTTCGATCAGATTCAATACGGGGTCCACGGCATTCGCCTCGGGTTCATCGTCGAAGTACAGGCGGGTCTGCAAGTGGATGTTGATACCCCGGGCAAACAGCGCCACGTTGATATGCGCGGCCATGGCAACGCCTGAGGCATTTTTCAGCGTGCCCGGCTTGATGGTTTTGATCGTCCATTCACCGATATCTGTCGTGGCGGTGCGGCCAAAACAGTTGAAGGGTTTTTCCAGGTCGTAAGCCGTGTCGAAGTCGCCTTCGTGATTCGCCTGCCAGAACTCCAGAAACGCGTCACGAATCAGGTGGCCGTTGCCGTCATACACCTGGCCCATCAATAAAATGTGCTCACCTGGCGCGTCAGGTTTAGCCATGTGGTTCCAGATTTCCTGTTCGCGCGGCGCGTTGCCGGCAGCCTCCAGCGCCAAGCCGATATGGACATAAGGGCCGGCCGTTTGCGACGGGGTTTCAGGCAGAAGTTGAACGGGCATGTGCAGGCCTCCTCAGCGGTTTTCGAAGTGGGTCTTGCGCTGGCCGCGCAGGACGATATCAAAACGATAAGCCAGGCAATCCATTGGATTGGCCATGCTCATATCCAGCTTGGCGATCAAACTCTGCACCGCTTCCTGATTCGAAATCGACTTGACGATGGGGCACATCGGGATGAGCGGATCACCTTCGAAATACAGCTGAGTAATCAAACGCGTGGCAATTGACGGGCCACTGATGGAGACGTGGATATGGGCCGGTCGCCAATCGTTGGGGCCGTTGCGCCATGGGTAGGGGCCGGGTTTGACGGTGCGGAAACTGTAGTTGCCATCGCGGTCCGTCAACGCTCGGCCAACCCCGCCGAAATTCGGGTCAAGGGGGGCCAGGTAACTGTCTTTTTTATGCCGATAACGGCCGCCGGCATTGGCCTGCCACATCTCCACCAACGTGTGAGGGATTGGCTTGCCGTACTGATCACACACTCGACCTGCGACGATGATTCGCTCTCCGATCGGCAGGCCACCATAATTGAAGTTCAACAGCAGATCGTTATCGTGCTGACCCAGCTTCAGATGGGAAAAATCCGGGCCGCTGGTTTCGGATAATGACTGGGGGATGCTCACCAGTGCCTGACGGGGAGATCGCAGGATGGATGTCTTGTAGTCCGGTGTCAGGGCTTTGGGATGCCAATTACGGTCACGGATGACGAAGCGGCTGTCGTGCGCATCAGACATGTCGTTTTTCCTATTGTTATGGTTGGAGGCAGAGACTGCGTTGGCAGCGACTCGACACCCAGTTTCCGCTGATGCGGCCCAACCCAAAATTGAAAAAAACGACCTTATCCATGTCCAAATGGTTATGGATATTCTCCGTCACGATATTCCTGGCCAACCTCGCGCAAGGCCTCCACGCACCACTGCGCCGCGGGTGTCACCGGCAACGCAGGGTTTGTGCATAGCCCCACGGAACCGCCTGGCTCACGCATCCCCAGATCCAGCTCCACCAACTCTCCTTGCCGCAAATCCTGCCTGACCGCATCAAGTGGTGCGACCCAGATGGCCTGACTGCATTGTACGTAGCGCCGGCTCAGGGCTATCGACAAGGTTTCCAGGCGTTGGCGTGAAGGCGTTATCCCGTGTTGCACAAACAGACTGTCGGCGAACTGGCGGATGGTGGTCCCCGCCGACGGCAATACCAGCGGATAGCGTTCGAGGTTTTGATGCCCTGCTGGATCGGCGAGCACCGGATGGCCAGTGCGAACCACCAGGGTCATGGACTCGCTGTAGAGATGTTCGAACGCCAGCCCGGAAATAAAGGGGCTATCGGTCATTCTGCCCACCACCAGATCCAGTTCACCGACACGCAGTCGGGACAGCAAATAGGCACTTGGCCCGGTCACGACACTGACCACCAATGCGGGGTGGCGGTCGTGTAAACGGCAGACAACTTCAGGCACCAACTGACTTTCGACGGTGGACAGTACGCCGAGCTGCACGGTAATGGGCTCATGCACACCGGAGCGCAAACTGTTAACCCCTTCGCGCAGCGATTGCACACTCGGTCCTGCGTATCGCAAAAAGGCCACGCCGGATTCGGTCAGCGTCGAGCCTTTTTTACCCCGTTCAAACAGTGTGGCTTCCAGCAGGGTTTCCAGTTCCTTTAGCGTCTTGGACAGTGCCGGTTGGCTGATTGCCAACTTGACGCAAGCACGTGCGAGGCTGCCCTGGCGCGCCACCTCGAGAAAACACACCAGATGACGGAATTTGATGCGGGTATCGATATTCAATCGGGGTGCTCTGCCTTCTTGGTATGGCACCCATTAGTGCTGGATGCGAAGCGTTAGAGCAGCTATACGGAGCTGCGCTGTTTTAATGTCGCTATTCGAGCCCGTGTTTGTCCAGTTGCTGAAGCCACGTATTCACCACCCTGCGATCCAGCTCCTCCCAATCCGCCATGCCCAACACCCGCATGGTGTTCAACCCGCGTAAATAACCGCGCAACTGATGGGCGGTGTCTCGGACAAGCTCCGGGTCGGACGCGTTTTCGCCCAACAGAACGCTTTCGTACTGGATCAGGTAGTCGGCCACCCGGTCACGGAAGTCGGGCAAAACGGCATCGCGAATCAGGTCAAAAGTTCTCAAGGAGAGATCCTCATCAATCTTTTCCAGTTGTGATTGAGTGCGCATTCGTCTGCCCGGCGCACAACTATTGTTAGAAGTAATAGTGACCATTACGAAACGCAAGTTCTGATTTGTCGGAAATAGTCGGAAAATCGCGTCCATCGAACACGCCGCTCAAGAAATTCAGGCGATGAGACATTGACCTGATGGCAATGGCGGCGCCCTTGAGGCTGTTCCGTTGCTGGATGAACTGAACCTTTTATTTTCAGGATGAGCCCGATGCGCCGTTTATTCGTACCCGTCATGGCGTTTGCCTCTTTGTTGCTCGCCGGTTGTGCGTCGGCGCCGAACGATCCGACGCTGACCTTGCAGACCAGCAAGACCCCAGCTCAATACGCTGACTGCGTCGTGCCGAAATTGCAGGGCAATGCGTTGACCCCGACTGTCTCGCAGACCCAGCGCAGCTACCGGATCGTGGTGCCGAGCAAAATCTCGACGGATAACGTACTGGAAGCCTACAAGGCCGGGAACGGCGGCAAGGTGTTCATCTACGAGCGGCATCTGCTGGCTTCGAACTTGCTGCCTTCGAGTTTTCAACGCGCTGCACAGGATTGCATCTGACCCTGACTCGTAAACGCTTTTCACCGTGCTCCTTTGGTTGGCCGCAACCAACCAATTCTTTGCCCCGCACCGCATTCGGTAGCGGGGCTTTTTTTTGTCTGAGAATGCTCATGGTGAGTTCAAACCAGTCAATTGTCTGTTGGGCCGAACTCAATGCTGAAGATTTTTGATGAACCGCTTAAAGGCTGTTTTGATCGTGACGGGGCGGGAAAGCTATGGATTAGATCAACGACCGCCAAGAACGTGCCTACTTCGCCACCGCATTGAGGAGCACGCCGTACGACTGGAGGAATTCCACCGTGCCGTGGAAGATAAGGCCCACGCCCATGGCCGAGACAAAAAAACCGACGATGCGGGTCGCGGCGTCGATGCCTTGCGGGCCGATCTTTTTCAATATGCCCTTGGCGTAGACCAGTGACAGGTAGGTGGTGAACATCGTGGCGCAGATGGCCAGGGCCACGACAGCGAACGACATCACCGCGCGATTGGAGTCCTTGATGGTGCTGGTCAAGCCAATAACGGTAGCGATGGCGCCGGGGCCAAACATGATCGGCATGGCCATCGGGATGAAGGCAATGTCCTGGTCACCCTTGACGCTGCTGGGAATCAGGCTGCTGTTGGGCGAGGGGGCGAAAAGCTCGAAGCCGATTTTCATCAGGATCAACCCGCCGACCACCCGAATCATGCTCAGGGGCACCTCGAACAGACGCAGCAGCAGGTTGCCGAAAATCAGAAAAAAGAACATCAACAACAGTGCATAGAGGCACGCTTTGCGCGCTACTCGGCGCAACTCGGCGGCGTCCTTGTCATGTAGCAACCCCAAGAACACAGGAATGGCCTCCAATGGATTGATGATCGCCAGGAGGGTGGTAAACATTCCGAAGAACAGCGTGAGGTACGAGTTCATGGGGGGTGCCTGAGAAGGGGCTTGCGATTCACCCTAGCTGATCGGGAGGCAACTCACCTCGAACGGTGCCGAAAAAAAGCCGGACTTGCGGACGGGAGGTCTTCCGAGAGGCGCGCAACGTCGAATGGAGGCGGGGTAGGGCGCAAAAGCAGACTTCAAAATGAATGCGGTACGAATTTTTAACGAAGTACCAACAACTGGAGTGATCTATTGAAGGGGAGGTTGAACCTGACTTCCCCGCCTGCCGATACCCAGTGAGTGACCGATTGAAACGCACGACTTCATCCTCTATTGCAAAACGTTCGGTGTTCAGGAAAGTAGTGATTTGCTCTGGCGTCACCATTGTTCTTCTGCTGATCGCCGGGGGGGATTGGCTGTATACGCCCCCATCGCCTTATGTTCCGTTGAGTGCGCTGGACCCTGCGTCGGTATCGATGATCGCCGTGGGCGATCAAGGCAGCGGTAACCTGCAGCAGTGGCGGGTGGGGCGGGCCATGGAACGAGTCGCCGCCAATGAGGGGCGACTGAACATGGTGGTGTTTCTGGGTGACAACTTCTACGGCAAGCCGTTAGCCAGCACCCACGACCTCAACTGGCAGACCCGATTCGAGCGTGTCTATTGGGGCCATTGGCTCAGTCATGTGCCGTTCTATGCGGTGCTGGGCAATCACGATTACCCGGCGTCGCAGCAGTATGAGATCGAATACGGACAGCAGCACAAGGGATCGGGCCGCTGGCAGATGCCGGCGAACTTTTACGTCAAGGATTTCGGTGACGTCGACGGGCGCCCCTTGGTGCGAATGGTGTTCCTCGACACGTCGGCACCGCGTGAAAGTTTGCAGCAGCAAATCGACATGATCGATCAGGCATTCCAGGCACCCGGTCCGGGTCCGGTGTGGCGGATCGCTGCGTCCCACCACCCGGTGCGCAATCAGGGGCAACATGGCGAGGAGTCGGATCTGGTTGCCAGGCTTCTGCCGGCCTTGCAACGCAACAATGTCGATCTGCTTTTGTCAGGCCATGATCACAATCAGCAATTACTGCTGCGCGCCGGGGAGCCCGCGTGGGTCATCTCCGGTGCGGGAGGGCAGAGACTTTATGCCCTGAATACACCTGCGCCGGACAGTGCGTTCGCCGCATCACGGGCCGGGTTTGCCAAACTCGACCTGAATGCCCGTCAACTGCGTTTGGCTTATTACAATGATCGCGGTGATCTGGAAACCGATTATCGCTGGGCCAGAGACTGCCCATGGATGGCCAAGGGCTGTTTACTGCCCGGGGCGTCGCAAGGGCGCATCGCGCAGTCGGCACAATGACGGAAAACCGGGGCGCCAGTCATTTACGAGGCGCCAGCGCAGTGGTATCGGTCACGAATCTGCCCCCTCCAACTGACTCACCAGCCACTCACTGAAACTCTTCGCATTGCTCTCGCTGTCACGGTGGGTCAACAACGCCCAGTTCGGGCCGCGAATGGTTTGTTCCACCAAGGGTTGCAACAACCCGTCAGCGCACGCCTGCCGGCTCAGTAACTGGCTGACCAGGGCGATGCCAAGCCCCGCGCAGGCAGCGTCCAGCAGCAGGCCGGGGTCGGAGAAATTCAGCCCCTGATCTTGCTGGCCGACATCGATCCCGGCTTCCACCGCCCAATGGCTCCAGTCCATTTCCCGCTCGCCATGCAGGGTGCTGCGCTGTTCGCTCGCCAGCGCCAATTGGCTCGGATGGCAGGCCGGGAAGAGGCGGTCGGCGTGCAGCACTTTGAAGCTGCATTCGGCCTGGGAGCTGATGTCGTCGCGCACCGCAATGTCGATGGTCTGGGTGGTCATGTCCGGGACTTCATCGGTGCTGTAAATCCACAGGTCCACCTCCGGATGCTGACGGCGGAAGTCCCCCAAGCGTGGCAACAGCCAATGACGCGCGAACGCCGGCGTGGTGTTGAGTACCAGTTGATTGGGCTTCTGGTATTGCCCGAGACGCCGAATGCCGACGGCCAATTGTTGCAGCAGTGCCTGGGTGGTGCTGAGCAGATCGTGGCCGGCATCGGTCAGGCTGACACTGCGACCGCTGCGAAAGAACAGGGGTTGTTCCAGGTACGCCTCAAGGCTGCGGATCTGCTGACTGATGGCCGACTGAGTGAGGTGCAACTCGTCGGCCGCCTTGTGAAAACTGCCCAAACGGGCGGCGGCTTCAAAGCCGCGAAGGGTGCCGAGCGGGGGCCAGTGCTTGAGCATCGATAAGGTTTCCTAATCAGTTTTCCACTAAATCCATCGTTTGTTCGCCCATTTTTACAGCCGTAGCATGCATGCCAAGACCGCCAAGGCAGTTTTCGTTGAACACAATGGCTTAACTTAAAGGTGCTTGTCATGCAGCAGAACGAAATTCGAAACAGTGGCTGGTGGATGCCGGCTGAGTGGGCTCGACACGCCGCGACCTGGATGGTCTGGCCGCACAACCAGGCACTTTGGGAATCGGGTTGGGGCGTGACGCTGGCACTGGTGCAAGAAGACTTCGCCCGTGTAGCCAATGCCATTGCCCGTTTCGAGCCGGTGAAAATGGTCGTCGATCCATCCGCCATTACCAGTGCCAAAGCCTTGTGCGGGCCCAGCATCGAACTGATCGCCCTGGCGGTAAACGACAGTTGGTGCCGCGACTCCGGCCCGAGTTTCGTCTGCCATCCGCAACAAGGTCTGGCCGGTGTGAGCTGGCGCTTCAACGCGTGGGGCGGCAAGTCGGTGCATGATCTGGACGAAAGCCTGGCGCGCCGCGCGCTCAATCATCTGGGCTTGCCGTGCTTTGGCACACCGCTGAGCAACGAAGGCGGGGCCATCCATGTGGACGGCGAGGGCACGCTGATCACCACTGAGTCGGTGCTGCTCAACCCTAACCGCAACCCGATTATGAGCAAGGCTGACATGGAGGAGATCTTCACGCGTTTGCTGGGCGTGAAGAAGACCATCTGGCTGCCGGGCGATCCGGACTATGTGACCGGTGACATGACTGATGGCCATGTCGATGGCGTCTGTGCATTTGCCCGCCCTGGTGTGTTGCTGGTCGACGCCACCCGCGATCAAGGCTCGGTGTATGCCGAAGTGGTCCGCGAAAACCGTCGTGCGCTGGAGCTGGCAACCGATGCCCAAGGGCGCAAGTTCGAGCTGATCGAATTGTATGAAGCCACCGATGCCGTCGACACCGACGCTGAAGTGTTCTGCGCTTCCTACACCAATTTCTACATCGCCAACGGCGCGATCATCATGCCGGCCTACGGCATCGATGCCGACCACGTCGCGGCCGACGTATTGCGCCAGGCGTTCCCCGGGCGGGAAGTGGTGCCGGTGCGGATCAATCATCTGGCCCATGGCGGCGGTGGGGTGCATTGCATCACCCAGCAGCAACCGGCATGGCCAGTGGAGGGTTGATCTGATGACACTTTTGACGATTGCCACCACCCAGATGCCTTGCACCTGGAACCTGCAACACAACCTCGATCAGGCCGAGCAGTTAGTGCGCGACGCGGCGGCCAAGGGCGCCCAGGTCATCCTGCTGCAGGAGCTGTTTGCCACGCCGTATTTTTGCATCGAACAAAGCCACAAACACTTGGCGCTGGCCGAAGAATATCGCGACAGTCCTGTGCTCAAGCGTTTCGCCGCGCTGGCCAAGGAGTTGGGTGTGGTGTTGCCGCTGAGCTGGTTCGAGAAGGCCGGCAACGCGTACTTCAATTCGTTGAGCGTGGCCGATGCCGACGGGCGCTTGTTGGGTGTGTATCGCAAGACCCACATCCCCAACGCCATCGGTTATCAGGAGAAGGAATATTTCAGCCCCGGCGATACCGGTTTTCGGGTCTGGGACACCGCGTTCGGCCGCCTCGGCGTGGGCATCTGCTGGGATCAGTGGTTTCCCGAGACCGCGCGTTGCCTGGCGTTGATGGGCGCTGAAGTCCTGCTGTTTCCCACCGCCATCGGCTCTGAGCCTGGCTGCACGACCCTGGATTCCCGGGACCATTGGCAAATGACCATGCGCGGTCATGCGGCGGCCAACATCCTGCCAGTGGTGGCTGCCAACCGCGTCGGCCGCGAAGTGGCGACCACCGATCCCGAGCTGCAAATGAGCTTCTACGGTTCGTCCTTTATCTGTAACCACAAGGGCAAGATGCTCGCCGAAGCCGACCGCGACAGCACGGGCGTGTTGGTGCACAACCTGGACCTGGCCGCGATGCGCGAAGAACGCTTGAGCTGGGGCATTTACCGCGATCGCCGCCCGGACATGTACGGGGCGTTGTTGAGTCAGGACGGTCGTCACCTCAATGCACGCTGGAATACTCAAGGGGTTTGACATGCAAATCGCCAACAAACGCGTGCTCGGCGCCTTGGGCCTGGCCCTGTGCTGCGTGATTCCGTCGCTGCACGCCGAAGAGAAAACGCTGCGGCTGTACAACTGGGCTGATTACTTTGCCGAGGACACGCTCAGCCGATTCACCGCCGAAACCGGGATCAAAGTGATCTACGACGTCATGGACGGCAGTGAAACGCTGGAAGCCAAGATGCTCGCTGGCGGCAGCGGTTACGACTTGATCTTCCCCGGCGACACCGTCGCCGAACGCTTGATGCGTGCGGGCAGCCTGCAGCCGCTGGATCAGTCAAAAGTCATCGCGCTGGATGACGTCGAACCCGGTTTGCAGAAGTTGCGTTCGCACTATGAGCATTCGAGCAAGGCCACCGTTCCCTACACCTGGGGCACCATCGGCCTGACCTACAACGCCGAGCAGATCAAGCAGCGCATGCCGGATGCACCGGTCAACAGCCTGGACATGCTGTTCAAACCGGAGCTGGCCGCTCGGTTCGCCGATTGCGGTATCTCGATGATCGATTCGCCGGACGAAGTGCTGGCGGTGGTGCTCAATTACCTGGGCAAGGATCCCCGTAGCGCCAAGCCTCAGGACCTTGCTGCGGCCAGTGACTTGCTGATGAAACTGCGACCGCACATTCGCAAGTTCCAGTCGCAACCGGTGACTGATCTGGTCAATGGCAACCTGTGTCTGTCGCTTGGCTACAGCGGCGACATGACACAGGCGCAACGGACCTCGGACAGCGCCGGCAAGAACACCACGTTCCAGTATCGCGTGCCCCGTGAAGGCACCACGGTGTGGATGGACACCATGGCGATACCGGTCGACGCCAAACACCCGGAGTACGCCTACGCGTTCATCAACTTTGTCATGCGCCCGGAGAACATGGCCGCCATCAGCAACTTCACCGGCTACCCTACGTCCAACGCGAAGGCGCGTCCGAGCGTCGATGCGGCCATGCGTAATAACCCGGACATTTACCTCGATGAAGCCACGTATGAACGGCTGATTCCGGGCAAGGACATCCCCCAATCCGATATGCGCGCGCGCATGCGCACCTGGACCAAGTTCAAGACCGCCACTGCCCAGTGACGTTCGGTCGGCACCCGGTGCCGGCCTTCAATCTTTCAGCAATAACGAACAGCTATTCAAGGATTCACACATGTCGACGCGTCGCCAGTTCATCAAACACGCATCAGTAATCGCAGGTATAGGCGCCGCTGCGTCCATGGGGTTCAGCCTCTCGCCGGTGTCAACACACGCTGCCACCGGGGGGCAATGGTTCATGCCGGACGAAGGCGACAAACATCAGCGTGCGTTCATTGCCTTTGGCGCGCAGGAGGCGATCTGGGAAGACTTTACCGCCGACGTGCAAGAGGCCCTTGGCCTGATCGCGCGCACCATCGCCGACTACGAGCCGGTGACCGTGTTCTGCCGCGCCAGCGAGCGGGAACTGGCCGAAGAGCACTGCGGCACGTCGGGCGTCACCTACGTCACCACTGAGCTCGACGATATCTGGATGCGTGACATCGGCGCCAACTTCGTCATCGACGGGGACGGCGGATTGGGCGCCGTCGACTTCAACTTCAATGGCTGGGGCAACAAACAACGGCATGCCAAGGACGCGAAACTGGCCGCGCTGGTCGCCAAAAACGCCAAGGCCAGCTACCTGCGCAGCGAACTGGTGGGCGAGGGCGGTGGTATCGAAGTGGACGGTCACGGCACCGGGATCATGACCGAAAGCAGTTGGATCAACAGCAATCGCAACCCGGACTGGAGCAAAGCCGAGGTCGAGCAAGAGCTGAAGGAACGCCTCGGCTTGCGCAAAATCATTTGGCTGCCGGGCATCAAAGGCAAGGACATCACCGACGCCCATGTCGACTTCTATGCGCGTTTCGTCAAGCCGGGGGTGGTGATCGCCAACCTCGACAACGACCCCGAATCCTACGACCGCAAAGTGACATTGGCCCACCTGGACATTCTGAAAAACGCCACGGACGCCGATGGCCGCAAGCTGCAAGTGCACACCGTGTCGCCGCCGCTGAACCCGCGCAAAAGCAAGTTCAACAAAAACAACCCGGATTTTGCCGCTGGCTACATCAACTACTTCGTGATCAACGGGGCGGTCATTGCGCCTGAGTTCGGCGACAAAGCGGCCGATACCAAGGCCTTCGACCTGTTGTCCGAGCTCTACCCGGACCGTGAGGTGGTGCAGCTCAACATTGATGCAATCTCGGCCGGTGGCGGCGGCATCCACTGTGTGACCAATCATCAGCCACGGGTTTAATCTGGCGTCGTGCCCGTTGTAACTAAACTTGATTAATGTTAAGTGGCTGTTTTAGAACAAAAATATGTTCGGTAAGGGCTTCCCATGTTGCGGGAAAGTTGATAAATTTCCGCCCGTTCGTAGCAATTGCTACAGGGGCGTCGCCAAGCGGTAAGGCAGCAGGTTTTGATCCTGCCATGCGTTGGTTCAAATCCAGCCGCCCCTGCCATATTTCAAGAAACGCCAGACCTGACCGGTCTGGCGTTTTTTTATGCCTGTGATTTTCTCTCCCGGCGATACACCTCAGCGTTCAACCGACTTCGCTCCTTGCACCTGTTGGTCGGCATGGTAGGACGAGCGCACCAACGGGCCAGACGCGACGTTCTTGAAACCCATGCGCGCACCTTCCTCGGCAAACCAGGCAAACACGTCCGGGTGCACGAAGCGCTGGACTGGCAAGTGACTGCGTGACGGTTGCAGGTACTGGCCGAGCGTGAGCATGTCGACATCGTGCTCGCGCATGCGCTGCATCACCTCGATGACTTCCTCGTCGGTTTCGCCGAGGCCCAGCATCAGGCCGGATTTGGTCGGCACGGACGGAACCAATACTTTGAACTTCTGCAACAGGTCCAGTGACCACTCGAAATCCGAACCCGGTCGCGCCGCTTTATACAGGCGCGGCACGGTTTCCAGGTTGTGGTTGAACACATCGGGTGGCTCAGTGGCGGTGATCGCCAGCGCGACGTCCATGCGCCCGCGATAGTCCGGGACCAGGGTTTCCAGTTGCACGCCCGGCGACAATTTGCGGATTTCGCGCAGGCAATCGACAAAGTGTTGGGCGCCGCCATCGCGCAGATCATCGCGGTCCACCGAAGTGATGACCACGTACTTCAGGCGCAGGTCGGCGATGGCCACGGCGAGGCTCATCGGCTCATCGGCGTCGAGCGGTTTCGGCCGGCCGTGGCCGACATCGCAGAACGGGCACCGACGGGTGCAGATGTCGCCCATGATCATGAAGGTCGCCGTGCCACCGGAAAAACACTCGCCAAGGTTCGGGCAGGACGCTTCTTCGCAAACGCTGTGCAGCTTGTGTTTGCGCAGCAGTTGCTTGATCCGGTCGACCTCGGGAGAAATCGGCATGCGCACCCGGATCCAGTCGGGTTTGCGAGGGAGTTCATCGGTCGGGATGATCTTGACCGGAATCCGCGCGACCTTTTCCGCACCGCGCAGTTTGATGCCAACTTGCATTTTTGCCGGGGCGGTGCCGGTTGGTTCCATCACTGTACTCATGTGTTTCTTCCTTTGGCGCGAGCGGGAGGGCGGTTAACCCTCCCGTGGCTGATCAGTCGCGGTAGACCGGGAAGTCACTGCACATTGCAGCGGCTTGTCGGGCGACGTGCGCCTCGACATCGGCATCACCAAGGTGATCAAGCAGGTCGCAGATCCATCCCGCCAACTCGATACTCTGCGCTTCCTTGAAACCACGGCTGGTGATCGCCGGCGTGCCGATGCGCAGGCCCGAGGTCACGAACGGCGATTGCGGATCATTGGGCACGGCATTCTTGTTCACGGTGATACCGGCGCGGCCGAGGGCGGCGTCGGCGTCTTTGCCGGTCAGGCCCTGGCGAATCAGGCTGACCAGGAACAGGTGGTTGTCGGTGCCACCGGAAACGACGTCGAAACCCCGATCGATAAAGACCTTGGCCATCGCCTGGGCATTGCGGATCACCTGCGCCTGATAGGTTTTGAAACCGGGCTCCAGCGCTTCCTTGAAGCACACCGCTTTGGCCGCGATCACGTGCATCAGCGGACCGCCCTGACCGCCCGGGAACACTGCCGCGTTGAGTTTTTTCTCCAGTTCCGGATTGGCCTTGGCCAGGATCAGGCCGCCACGCGGACCGCGCAGGGTTTTGTGCGTGGTGGTGGTGACGACGTCGGCGAAGGGGATCGGGTTCGGGTACAAGCCGGTCGCCACCAGCCCGGCGACGTGGGCCATGTCGACGAACAGGTAAGCCCCGACTTTGTCGGCGATCTGGCGGAAACGCGGGAAGTCCAACGTCTTGGAATAGGCGGAGAATCCGGCGATGAGCATTTTCGGTTTGTGCTCGACGGCCAAACGCTCGACTTCGTCGTAATCAATCAGCCCGGTGGCGGTGTCGATGCCGTACTGCACGGCGTTGTAGAGCTTGCCGGAAAAACTCACTTTGGCACCGTGGGTCAAGTGGCCGCCATGGGCCAGGCTCATGCCCAATACGGTGTCGCCCGCTTGCAGCAGCGCGAGGAAGACGGCGGCGTTGGCCTGACTGCCGGAGTGTGGCTGGACGTTAGCGTAATCGGCGCCGAACAATTGTTTGGCCCGGTCAATCGCCAGTTGTTCGACCACATCAACGTGTTCGCAGCCACCGTAATAGCGCTTGCCTGGATAACCTTCGGCGTATTTGTTGGTCAGGCCACTGCCTTGCGCTTCCATCACCCGTTGACTGGTGTAGTTCTCGGAGGCGATCAGTTCGATGTGGTGCTCTTGCCGTGCGTCTTCGGCATTCATCGCCGCTAGCAGTTCGTCGTCGTAGCCTTTGATCTGGTCGTGTTTGCTGAACATGGTGTGGTCCTTTTTCGGATTCAGGAAATGCGTGGGGGGGCTTCAAGCGTCGGCGTGTTCTGCGGTCAGGCGTTCATAGGCGTCTTGATCCAGCAAGTCGCTCAATGCCTCGACATCGACCGGTTTGAAGCGAAAGAACCAGCCTTCGCCCAATGGGTCTTCGTTGACCCGTTCCGGAGTGCTCTCGAGCGTCGCGTTAATCTCGACCACTTCACCGTCCAGCGGCATGCCGATACTGCTGGCCGCTTTCACCGATTCCAGTACCGACACTTCAGCGCCTGCATCGAAGGCGCCCAGTTCAGGCACCTGAACGAACACCACATCCCCCAATGCCTGCTGGGCAAACTCAGTGATGCCAACGGTGACCAGGCCATTGCTCTCAAGGCGCAACCATTCGTGATCGACGGTAAAACGCAATTCGCTCATAACAACTCCTCATTGTTCAGACTCATCCACTGCTGGTGGCGGATGACGTTTACAGGCTCGTGCGGGGCAGCGAGCGTGGCTGGAACAGAGATAGCAAGGGCGATGCCAATGTTGGTTAGTTGTTTAAAATCAAAGAGTTGTTATGTTATTGAAAGTGCCAATAGGGTTTTCCTGTATTGAAATCAATACGGACAAGAGGAGGGCAACGAGCAGGGCAGGAAAAAATGGGGTCGCAGAAGGTTGTCTTGAATTCGATACGCTGTAGCGATTTCAAGACGACTACAAATCCCTGTGGGAGCGGGCTTGCCCGCGATGAGGGAGTGTCAGTCAACATCAATGCTGAATGTCACACCGCTATCGCGGGCAAGCCCGCTCCCACAGGGTCCTTGTGTTGTTTGGGGCAGGGCTCAGGGCTTGGTGGGAATGCCGTACTTGCGCAGGCGAATGGCGATGGCGCTGTGTGACGTTTGCAGCCGCGCAGCCAGCAAGCGGCTGGAGGGATAACTGCGGTAAAGCTGTTCCAGCAGGTGCTTTTCAAAGCCTTCGACGGCAGCTTCGAGGCTGCCCACTTCACCGTCGTTTTGCCGCTCTACAGCGGTTCTGGCAATGTCCAGATCGTCGATGTCCACCAGCGGATTTTCGCAAATCGCCGCCGCCCGGAAAATCACGTTTTGCAGCTGCCGAACGTTGCCCGGCCAGCGGTTGCCGAGCAGGGCAGGAAAGGTGCTTGGGGCCAAACGGCACACCGGACGCTGGATCTGTGCGCAGGCCTGCTGCATGAAGTGGTTGGCCATCAACAGGATGTCGTGGCCGCGCTCACGCAGCGGCGGCACTTGCAGGTTGAGGACATTGAGACGGTAGAACAGGTCCTCTCGAAAGTGACCTTCAGCGACCATTTTTTCCAGGTCGCGGTGGGTGGCGCTCAGCACCCGAACGTTGACCTTGACCTCGCGATCGCCACCGACCCGACGGAAGCAGCCATCGCTCAAAAAACGCAGCAACTTGGCTTGCAGGTAGGGCGACATTTCACCGACTTCGTCGAGGAACACTGTGCCTTGGTCTGCCAGTTCCAGCAGGCCGAGTTTGCCGCCACGCTGGGCGCCGGTGAAGGCCCCGGCGGCGTAGCCGAACAGTTCGCTTTCGGCGAGACTTTCCGGGAGGGCTGCGCAGTTCAACGCCAAAAACGGCGAATCGCGCCGCGTGCTGATCGCATGGCAAGCGCGGGCCACCAGCTCTTTGCCGGTGCCGGTTTCTCCCTGGATCAACAGCGGCGCGTCGAGCGTGGCCACGCGCTGGGCACGGGCCTTGAGCGTGCGAATCGCCGGGGATTCGCCCAGCAAAGCATCGAACCCTTCGGCATGGTCATGGTGCAGCGCCGACAGGCGTTCGCCGATGCGGTTCGGGTGATACAGCGTCAGCAGGGCGCCGGCATCGGTGATCGGCATGGCGTCCAGCAGCAACGTCTGGCCGCCCAGGCTGACCTCGTGCATGGGCAGGCGGAAGTGGTGTTCGATCAGCGTCTGTTGCAGCGACGGATCATCGAACAACGCACTCAGCGATTCACCGGCCGGTTCGCGACCACACAAAGCGATCAGCGCCGGGTTGGCCAGCAATACAAAACCGCGGTCATCCACCGCCAATACCGCGTCGGTGCTGGCCGCCAGCAAGGCATCGAGTTGCAAGCTTCGGCGTTGCCCCGGAAGGATGTCGACCATCGTCACCGCTTGCACACCTTGTACGCCGAGAAACGCCTCGCGCAGCTCTTCCAGAACATCGACGCCGAGGGTCGGTGCATCGATGTAAACGTTCGGTGGCACCATCTCGACGGCGTCCAGATTGAACCGGCGCCCACCGAGCAGGGCCAGTACTTCCTGGGTGATGCCGACGCGGTCGATGAAGGTGACGTGGATGCGCATAACGGGCCTGCAAGGGTGGCGAACGGGGTGGTGGCGTCAATGAGTATGCCGGGCAGTGTTGACCTGTGGCGAGCGCAGATCAGCCATTGCCGGTTTTACGCGAGCACGCGGCCAGGTCTTCGAGGAACGCCTGGAGGATCGGCGGCGGGGCCGTACCGCGCCGGGTAATCACGTCGAACGGCGACATCAATTGCAAGCTGTTCGGCGCCAGTTGATGCATCTCCCCGGTCTTGATCCACTGGCTGGCGAAGTGCGCCGGGAGAAACCCCAGATAGGCCCCGGAGATCAGCAAAATGGCGAGCGCCTCGATGTTGTCGACGGTGGCCGCAGCTTTGCTGACGCCCAGGTGTTCAAGGTCGTATTGCTGCATGTAGCCGCGCACGACAATCCGGCTTGCGGCGATTTCTTCGAGCAGTTCATCACCTTCGGCCTTACTGCCATACAGCGGATGCCGCCGCCCGCAATACAACCCCAACGCTTCCTGATACAGCGGTGTGTGCAGCAGGCCCGGAACGTGGATCGGGAAGTGCCCGATGGCCAGGTGCAACCGGCCGTCGAGTACGCGTTCTTCGAGTTCGGCGGGGGTGCCCACGTACACGTTGAGGTGCACGTCGTGCCCCCTGGACACAAAGCGCTGAGTGGTGCGCGGCAGCGGCGAATCGGGGTCGGTGATGGTGGTGTCGATGATCCCCAGGTTGAGCTTGCCGCTGATGTGCTGCTTGAGCACGTCGGCGTCCATGCAGAAATTTTCCACCGCCGACAGCAGGCGCTGGGTGGCTTCATGAATGGCCACGCCTTGCTCGGTCAAGCGAAAGCCGCTGCGCCCGCGCTGACAGAGTTTGACCCCCAGTCGGGTCTCCAGATGAGTCATCTGTTCGCTGATGGTTGACTGGCCGGCGTTCAACGCCGCTTGCGCTGCGGAAAAACCGCCGCACCTGACAATCGTGGCAAACACCCTGAGTAATTTCAGATCGACATCGTGCAGTTGAATCACGTTGGATCTCCCGCGTGTGGATGCATCGGTAATGCCGATATGAGTATCTGATGTTTAGCATTTTTTCCACGAAAACCTGCGCCCATAGTCATTCCAACGGCGGTCGCCTTGCAGTCCGCCCAGCCGATAACAAAAAGTGGAGAGGCTTGAAATGTCGAACAACGGTTATGAATCCGGTCGTCTGAACCTGCCATTCGTGGGTCATTGCACCTTTGGCAAATCCCCGGTGTGCACCGATTGGGACGCGCTGGATGCCGACGTCGCGGTGCTCGGCGTTCCCAACGACATGGGCACCCAATGGCGCTCCGGCGCACGCTTCGGACCACGCGGGATTCGCGAAGCATCGACGCTGTTTTCCTTCGGCCATGCCGGCGCCTATGACCACGAAGACGACGTGATGTACCTGACCGCCGCCGACGTGCGCATGGTCGATGTCGGCGATGCCGATATCGTGCACACCGACATGGTCACCAGTAACAAGAACACCGAATACGCCGTGCGCAAGATTCTCGATGCCGGTGTCATGCCGGTGGTGCTCGGCGGCGATCACTCGGTGCACGCGCCGGTGATCAAAGCGTTCGAGGGCCGTGGCCCGATCCACATCATCCACTTCGATGCGCACCTGGACTTCGTCGATGAACGCCACGGTGTGCGCTACGGCCACGGCAACCCGCTGCGCCGCGCCTCGGAAATGAACCACATCGTCGGCATGACCCAGATGGGCATCCGCAACGTGTCGTCCTCCAACCGCGATGACTACGAAGCGGCCCACGAGGCGGGTTCGAAGATTCTCTCGGTACGTGATGTACGTCGCCTCGGCGTCGAGGGTGTGCTGGCGTTGATCCCGCAGAACATCAATTACTACATCACCATCGATATCGACGGTTTTGACCCGTCCATCGCCCCGGGCACTGGCACGCCAAGTCACGGCGGCTTCCTCTACTACGAAGTGCTGGAAATCATCCAGGCCCTGGCCAAGCGCAGCAAGGGCAACATCGTCGGCATGGACCTGGTGGAGGTTGCACCGGTGTATGACCCGAGCGGCATGACTTCGATTCTCGCCGCGCAACTGCTGCTCAACAGCATCGGTTTCATCTTCCACGAGCGGGCCAAGGTGCGTGCGGCCGAAGGCGAAGCCACTCCGGCCTGACGGCACGGATCGATCCTCGAACCACAGTGACCCGGCAGGACCTGACTGCCGGGCAGAGAGAATAAAAATGGACACGATCGTTAAGCAGTACCTGCAGAAATTTGGCGTCTCCGAAGCGACCCAGACCTTCCTCGGCAAGGTGCAGAAAATGTTCATCGGCGGTGCTTTTGTCGAGGCCAGCGACGGGCAGACGTCCGATGTCATCGAGCCGTCGACCGAAGGCCTGATCACGCGTATTCCGATGGGCACCACCGATGACCTGGACCGCGCCGTGCAAGCGGCTCGCGCGCAGTTCGACGGCGGCGCCTGGCGCCAGGCCAAACCGGCCGAACGCGAACGGCTGATCCAGCGCCTGGCTGACCTGATTGAACAGAACGCCGAGGAGCTGGCGCAAATCGAATCGATCGACATGGGCAAGTCCGTAGCGTTTGCCAAAGACGTCGATATCCAGGGCACAGTCGACACCCTGCGTTATTTCGCCGGTTGGGCGACCAAGCTTCACGGGCGCACCGTCGAGCCCTCGCTGCCGGGCAATTACCTGGCCTATACGCGCAAAGAACCGGTGGGTGTGGTCGGCGCTATCGTGCCATGGAACTTCCCGTTGCAAACCATGGCCTGGAAGCTCGGCGCCGCCCTGGCGACCGGTTGCACCGTGGTGGTCAAACCCGCCGAGCTGACCTCGCTGTCGGCCCTGCGTTTTGCCGAACTGGTGCAGGAAGCCGGCATCCCGGATGGCGTCATCAACATCGTGTCCGGGCGCGGCAGCGTGGTCGGCGCCGCCATGGCCACGCACCCTGGCATCGACAAACTGACCTTCACCGGCTCGACCCCGGTCGGCCAGACTGTCGGCCGCGCAGCGCTGGAAGACATGAAGCGCCTGACGCTCGAACTCGGTGGTAAATCGCCGGTCATCGTCTGCGCCGACGCCGACATCCCGGCCGCCGCTCAAGCGGTCGCCAACGGCGTGTTTTTCAACTCCGGGCAGGTATGCGACGCCGGTACACGGGCCTATATTCATAGCAGTGTCTACGACGAATTCCTGCGTGAACTGATCGCCTATACCCGCACGTTGAAAATCGCACCGGGCCTGGACCCTGACTGCTTCATCGGTCCGCTGGTGTCGGCGCTGCAAAAGCAACGCGTGACCGAGTACATCGAAACCGGCAAGCAGGAAGGCGCCGAACTGGTCTACGGCGGCCAGCCCGTCGATGGCCCGGGCTTCTTCGTCGAGCCGACCATCTTCGCCCATTGCCGCAACGACATGCGCATTGTCCAGGAAGAGATCTTTGGCCCGGTGCTGGTCACCGCACCGTTCGACGATGAGGAAGAGGCGCTGGCCTTGGCCAATGACTCGGTGTACGGCCTGGCCGCAGCCCTTTATTCCAATGACCTGGGCAAGGTGCACAGCCTGATTCCACGGCTGAAGGCCGGTTCGGTCTACGTCAATGCCCACGGCACCCTCGACCCGTCGATGCCGTTCGGTGGCTACAAGCAGTCCGGATTCGGCAAGGACCTGGGCGCCGAGCAGCTCGATTACCTGCTCGAAACCAAGGCCGTCTGGATCACGCTGCCCTGAGTCACGGCTGACGTCTTTCTGTCGGTTCAGCCGCAACGCAATCCGTAGCAGCTGGCGAAGCCTGCGTCCGGCGGCGCAGCCGTCGTAAAACCAGTGAGGGTGGTGTGTCTGGTAAGCCTTGGTCATCGGGTTTACGACGGCTGCGCCGCCGGACGCCGCCTTCAGCAGCTGCTACACGGTTCGCGGCATCTTCAACAACAGGGAACGGCAAGGATGCGCCCGGGCGTCGTTCACCCGAAAGAATGCAGTTATTCCGTCATGATCTTCCAACAATAAGAGTCCATCATGAACACTGACGCCAAAGCCGCTCCTAGCGTGTCGCTTCTCGATGACAAACCGATCGTCGAAAGCCATTCGATCGACTTCATCCCGGAGCACGAACGCACCGACAAACTGTCGAGCCAAGGCCCGTTCTGGTTCCTCGGCAATTTCACCTTCTTCACCATGACCATCGGCTTCGTTGGCCCAAGCGTCGGCCTGACTGCGCTCTGGACCACACTCGCCGGCACGCTGGGCATCATGTTCGGCACGCTGTTCATGGCATTTCACGGTTCGCAAGGCCCGCACCTGGGCCTGCCACAAATGATTCAGTCGCGTGCGCAGTTCGGCTATCGCGGTGTGATTCTGGTCCTGCTGGCGACGCTGTTTGTGTTTGCCGGGTTCAACATCGTCAACCTGGTGTTGATGATGCAGGGCTTGCACACCTTATTCGGGTTCGAACCCTGGGTGATCGCAGTGGCGGTGACAATACCGGCGGCGATCCTCGCGATTCTTGGTCATGACTGGATGCACCGCAGTTTCAAATGGGCGTTGTACTTGTCGATTCCGCTGTACGGGCTGGTCACGCTGGCGGTGATGATGGGTTGGGTGCCTGATGCGGCGATGCCAGTGCTCGCCGCCGGTGAGGTGGCGCCTGCTCCGTTGGGCTTCAACTGGACCGGTTTCATCGCCCAGTTCGCGGCGGCGGCCAGTTACAACATCGCCTACGCGCCTTACGTCTCCGACTATTCGCGTTACCTGCCGAAAAACACCTCCAGCGGCAAGCTGATTGCGGTGGTGTTCCTGGGCGCGTCGTTGTCCGGTGCGTGGATGATTTCCGTCGGTGGCTGGCTGGCCGATCACCTGCACTCCACCGATGTGCTGGTGGCCCTTGGACAAGTCGGCAACACCGTTTCACCGCTGATCGGTACGGCGGTGGTGGTGATCACCATTCTGGCGTTCCTGCCGGTGATTGCGATGAACATCTACAGCGCGAAACTGACCACGCTGACCTGCGTCGACTCCATCAAGCACATCGAGCCGACGCGCAAGGCGCGGATCCTGGCGATCGGTTTTGTGATCCTGCTGCAACTGGGCGTGGCCCTGAGCATCCAGAGTTCGGGCAAAGGCTTGTCGGTGCTGGGGATCTACCTGGTGGTGATGCTGTACTTCCTGGTGCCCTGGACCTCGGTCAACCTCACCGACTATTTCTTCGTGCGCAAAGGCCGCTATGCCATCCCGCACTTCTTCATGCCCCACGGCAACATCTACGGCAGCTGGGGCCTGCGTGGCATCGCCGCGTATGCCATCGGTTTCATCTCTATGATCCCGTTCTTCTACATCTACGACGGCGTTGAGCAGCGTGAGGTCTATGTCGGCCCGCTCGCCAAGGCGCTGGGCAGCATCGACATCGCCTGGCTGGTCGGGCTGATCGTATCGGGCCTGGTTTACTACTGGTTCAGCCGCTCGATCGACCTCAAGCGTGAAGAAGCCGTTATCCAGCACATCGAGAAAACCTCTCCTCAATACACCACTGGCGATTCGCTGACCCAACGTTCGACGCCGGTATTCAACGAATCGACAGCCGGGAGATAACCATGGCTACGCAAAATTACGACTACATCATCATTGGCGCAGGCTCGGCGGGTTGTGTGTTGGCCAACCGCTTGAGCGAAGACCCGGACACCTCGGTTCTGGTCCTGGAATTCGGTGGTAGTGATCGCAGTGTGGTGATCCAGATGCCCAGTGCGTTTTCGATCCCGATGAACACCAAGAAATACAACTGGCGCTACGAAACCGAGCCGGAGCCGTTCCTCAACGGCCGGCGCATTCACTGCCCGCGCGGCAAGGTGTTGGGCGGCTCTTCGTCGATCAATGGCCTGGTCTACATTCGTGGTCACGCCTATGACTTTGATGAGTGGGAATCGCTCGGCGCGCAGGGTTGGGGCTATCGTAATTGCCTGCCGTACTTCAAACGCGCCGAAAGCTACGAGTCGGGCGGCGACAGCTACCGTGGGCAAACCGGGCCGTTGCACACCACCAACGGCAACCACATGAAAAACCCGCTGTACGGGGCGTGGGTCGAAGCTGGCGCGGAAGCGGGTTACATCAAGACCGACGACTGCAACGGCTACATGCAGGAAGGGTTTGGCGCCATGCACATGACCGTGAAAAACGGCGTGCGCTGCTCCACGGCCAACGCCTATTTGCGCCCGGCCATGGGCCGTCCGAACCTGACGGTGATCACCCACGCGATGACCCGACAGATCATCCTTGAAGGCAAACGCGCGGTCGGCGTCATGTACGACCACGACGGTCAGACTCACCAAGTCTATTGCAACCGTGAAGTGCTGATTTCCTCGGGCCCCATCGGTTCGCCGCACCTGCTGCAACGTTCCGGAATCGGCCCGGCCGAGGTCCTGCGCAAAGCCGGGATCGGCGTGCGCCATGACCTGCCGGGAGTAGGGGAGAACCTGCAGGATCACGCCGAGGTGTACATCCAGTTCGGCTGCAAGGAACCGGTGACCCTCAACAGCAAAATGGACCCGCTGAGCAAGTTGATGATCGGTTTGCGCTGGCTGCTGTTCAAGGACG
Organism: Pseudomonas sp. C9; assembly: GCF_002000165.1. Taxonomy (NCBI): domain Bacteria; kingdom Pseudomonadati; phylum Pseudomonadota; class Gammaproteobacteria; order Pseudomonadales; family Pseudomonadaceae; genus Pseudomonas; species Pseudomonas sp. C9. Next base: position 5,113,339 of record NZ_MPAK01000001.1, read on the forward strand.
GGCTCGGCGCCACCAACCATTTCGAGGCGGGTGGTTTCATTCGCTCGGACAAGGGGTTGCGCTGGCCGGACATTCAGTTCCACTTCCTGCCTGCTGCGATGCGCTACGACGGCAATAAACCGATCAAGGGCCATGGCTTCATGGTGCTCACCGGGCCGAACAAACCCAAGAGCCGCGGCTTTGTGCGCGCGGTTTCAGCCGACCCGTATGAGCATCCGCAGATTCAGTTCAACTACCTGCAACGGGAAGAGGACCGCGAGGGCTTCCGCCGCTGCATCCGGCTGACCCGGGAGATCATTGGCCAGAAAGCGATGGACCGTTTCCGCGATGGCGAAATCGCACCGGGCGCACAGGTGACCAGCGATGAAGACCTGGATGCCTTCGTGCGTGAAAACCTCGAAAGCACCTACCACCCCTGCGGCTCGTGCCGCATGGGCGAGGACGACATGGCGGTGGTGGATTCCGAGCTGCGGGTGCATGGCATCGCCGGGTTGCGCGTGATCGACTCGTCGGTGTTCCCGACCGAACCGAACGGTAACCTCAATGCACCGACGATCATGCTCGCCGAGCGGGCCAGCGATCTGGTGCGCGGACGCACCATGCTGCCGGCTTCCGACGCGCCTGTCGGCCTTGTGCAAGATTGGGAAAACAGCCAGCGGTCGACGCTGCCGGGACGCAACGTCCGGGTTTGATGTGTTCGAAATGAATCAGGTCGCCGGTCGGGCGACCTGATTGGTTTTGCTCTTATGAAATCAAAGGCTTATTGATCCAGTACGGCGGTCACTGCCGTGTCTTGAAGCGTCTCCTATACTGATCCGCGTTGGCAGGTTCAACACCGATCCTGAATGCCGTTGGAGACGTCCCCCATTCCGACGGTTTTCCCTACGACCCCACAGTAAGGAGAACGAACATGGCAATCCGCATTGGCGACGAGGCACCGGACTTTACCGTCGAAAGCACCGAAGGCACGCTGAACTTCCACGAATGGATTGGCGACAAATGGGCCATTCTGTTTTCCCATCCGAAGGACTTCACCCCGGTATGCACCACTGAACTGGGCTACATGGCAGGGCTCAAACCGGAGTTCGACAAGCGCAACACCAAGATCGTCGGACTCAGTGTCGACCCGGTCAGCAATCATGCAAGCTGGGCCAAAGACATCGAAGAAACCCAGGGGCACGCCGTCAACTACCCGATGATCGGTGACGAAAACCTGGTCGTGGCGAAGCTCTACGACATGATCCATCCGAATGCCAGCGGCGGCGCCCGCACCGCCGTAGACAATGCCACCGTGCGCTCTGTGTTCATCATCGGCCCGGACAAAAAGGTCAAGGCCATGCTGATCTACCCGATGAGTGCCGGGCGAAACTTCGATGAGGTACTGCGTCTGCTGGATTCCCTGCAACTGAACGCCAAACACACCGTCGCGACTCCAGTGAACTGGCGTCCGGGTGAAGACGTGATCATCCCCACGTCGGTGTCCGATGAAGACGCACGCAAGAAATACCCCGATGGCTTCAAAACCATCAAGCCTTATTTGCGCACGGTTGCGCAGCCGAAGTAACGCATTGCAGAGGAACCTCAAAATGGTCGTACAAGCCCTGCGTGTCGACGCCACCCATCTCGACAAGGTGGCGCGTCTTTTCGACGCCTACCGAGGCTTTTACGGCCAGCCCTCGAACCTGACGCAATCGCGCGATTTCATCGCCGAACGTATTGCCCGGGACGAATCGGCGATTTTCCTCGCCGAAGACACCGCAGGCCACGCGTTGGGTTTTGTGCAGTTGTACCCGACGTTTTCCTCCATTGACGCCCACCGCACATGGTTGCTCAGCGACCTGTTCACCAGCCCCCAGGCCCGAGGGCGAGGGGTCGGGACGTTGCTGATGAACACCGCTCGCGAATTTGCGGTGTTGAGCGGTGCCAAGGGCATGGTGCTGGAAACGGCCACCGACAATCTTGGTGCACAGCGTTTGTATGAGTCATTGGGGTATGTGCGTGACGGGGGGTATTACACGTATTGCCTTGATTTGAAGCAGGGTTGAGAAGGAGCCGGGCCTTACGAAAGTGGCTGGGGCGGCAACCGCGCGTCATAAAACAGGCACCGTAAGACGTGCGACTGCTTTCAAATAATCGAAGAAATATCCCACAGGGTTTTAGGGTTGGCGCTCGGAAGCGAGGCGGGTAGCGTGGTCGCTGCAACAGGAAGGAGTGAGCGGACTGTCGGTAGCAGGCATGAACGCCCTTCATCTTGCCAGCGACGACAGCAAGCCACTTACCGATTAGACTGCTAAACATCAAATCCGGAGGTCACTATGAGCGCCGAACTTTCCCCCATCGTTTCAGAGTTTGAAACTGAAGAGCAGGCTGCCAGCTACGACCATTGGTTTCGTGCCAAAGTGCAAGCCTCGCTCGATGATCCACGCCCGAATGTCCCACACGATCAGGTGATGGCTGATATGCGAGCCTTGATCGAATCCAAGCGCAACAAGCGCGATGCTGGTTGAGTGGCGGCCCGAGGCTCGGGCTGAACTCTGGCAAATTCTGGATTATATTGGCGACCGTCACCTTGTAGCGGCTAGTGAGTTGTACCAAGCTATTGAAGTTGCTACCTCAGCACTTCCTCAACATCCCTACCTTTATCGATTTGGCCGTGTGCCCGGTACACGGGAAATTGTTGTGCACCCCAATTATCTGGTGGTCTATAGAGTGACGGATCGAATTGAGATCGTGACCGTTTTGCATGCCCGGCAGGAATATCCCTGACTTTTGATTGGGCTGTTCTGTACACGACGCTCCGCTTATTCAGCTCCTTTGTTTTGGCGGTTGGCGAGCTTTGGTAACAGTACCTTTCCAGTTGATCCAACCCAAGCGCCACCAACGTCACGGCAAATTCCAGCCCTCTTGAAACCGCTCGTATTGCGCCTGCGGCATTTGCACCAGCAACGGTGACTCGCGAGGGTCCAGCCATTTGAGCAGCGCGGCAATATCTCCCTGATCCATGGCCGTGCAGCCCAGCGTCGGTGAGGTCGGGCCGCGCCAGATATGGAAGAAAATGCACGAGCCCGAGCCCGCATTGGCCGGGGTATTGTGCTCGATGAAAATGCCTTGGCGATAACCTGGCTCGTTGCGCATGTGCTCAGAACTGCTCCAGTCCTTGGCAATCGCCGCGCCGTCGACCAGTTCGTTGTAGCGTCTGGACTGGCCGTCATCCACGCATTCGGTGCTCGGTGTCAGCGAGAGGTACGGTAATTGGGTGTCGGCCGTGGTGTCGTAACCGAATGCCGTTCCGAGTTTGAAGACCCCGGCCGGTGCCTTTCCGTCGCCTTCGCGTTTGACCGGGCCTTCACCGGCGTCAACGCTGGCAAGACCCTTGCCCCAACCCATGCCGTTTTTACCCACCATCACTGGAAACGCATCCCCAACTTTTCGAAAGGAGGTGCCGTCGCGCTCATAGCGCTGTGCGGTGCCCTGGATGTCATCCCAGTTTTTGCTGGTAACCACAATCAACTGGCCACTGGCAGCGATCGCGTCGCGGGTGCTGATGGGTGTAATCGGGAAGTCCATCACGTCCTTTGGCGCGCCTTCGCCACCGAACGTGAAGTGCCACCATTCCTTCGAATACCCGCTAAACCCTTCTTTCTCCATGGCGCTGCTCAGGCGCTGACGGTTTTCTTTTGCGGTGGCATTGATCGAAGGGTTGGCGGTGTGCGCGCGTTCATCGAAGCAATCGAACCCGGTGCCCATGTCGAGTGCGCCGTCATGCCAGCGCTGTTCATAGGGGGCAGTGCAATCGATGGGCGCGGCCAATGGCGTCCATTGGTCGGCGGGCAAGGCGTTCGGACCGGTCAGTGTCAGGTCCACGGTCGAGCCTCTGGAGTGCCCCGACACCCGCGCCACATAGCCCAGGCGCCAGAAGTCCTGTTTGTCCACCCGTGGATAGAACTCGGCCTTGCGTGGGTCGCCCGGTTCTGTCGCGAAGCGGCCCATGTCGGCGACGGCGCGGCTGGGTCGATAGCAATCGAATACCTTCAAACCGTAGCCCTGCAGGCGCAAGGCCGCCTGGACCCGGGCGAGGGCCTTGGCGGTGTCCACGAACAACAGGCATTCGGCTGCGTCGTAACCGTCGAGCCGGTGCCCGGTGAAGTTGTGAGCACCGGCATAACGCATATCCTGTTCTATGCTCGGGTCGATGGTGCGCAAATACACCATGTTCGCAGGCCTTTGTTCGGCACTGGCCATGCCGCAAATGACAAGGCTTATCAGTAGCGTCAAAACGCGATTGCGCACTCTTGTCGCCTTCATACAATTTAAATAAATATGTAACAAGATTTCACCATTGGACAGGCAGGGTAACGGTGGCTTCGTGTCAACGATGTCACGGGCCTCAATGACTTATCAATGGTGCAGGGCATGAAGTTGAAGCGGGTCTCGAATAATAATGAGGTGCTATGACTGTTCTGGTTACCGGCGCTGCCGGTTTTATTGGTTATCACACTGTTAAGCGTTTGTGTCAGCAAGGTCTTGAAGTGATCGGTATCGACAACCTCAACGACTACTACAGCGTAGAGCTCAAAAGGGCACGGCTCAAAGAGTTGGAGTCCTTGCGGGGTTTTCGTTTCCAGCGACTCGATATTGTCGACAAACCGGCCTTGATGACGTTGTTCAAAGAGCATGCTTTCACCGAGGTCGTGCATTTGGCGGCGCAGGCGGGTGTTCGCTATTCGCTGGACAACCCGGACATTTATGCGCAATCGAACCTGGTGGGTTTTCTGAATGTATTGGAAGCCTGTCGGCACCATCGCCCGGAGCATTTGATCTATGCGTCGAGCAGTTCGGTGTACGGCACCAACAGCAAAATGCCGTTCAGCGTCGAAGACGCCGTCGATCACCCGGTTTCGCTGTATGCCGCCAGCAAACGCGCCAATGAAATGCTCGCGCACAGTTATAGCCATCTCTACGGAATTCGTACCAGCGGCCTGCGCTTTTTCACCGTTTACGGGCCGTGGGGCCGGCCAGACATGGCCTTGTTCAAGTTCACCAAGGCGATCCTCAATGACGAGCCGATCGATATCTATAACCACGGCGAGATGGCCCGCGATTTCACGTATGTCGATGACATTGTTGAAAGCATTGCGCGCCTGCGGACAAAACCGCCGGTACAGGGCGATGACGGTGAAGCCGCCAACCGAATCTTCAACATCGGCCGGGGCGAACCAGTGCCGTTGCTGGCGTTCGTCGACTGTCTGGAAAACGTGCTGGGCATCAAGGCCCGGCGCAATTACTTACCGCTACAGGCGGGCGATGTGATCAAGACCTGGGCCGATGTGTCGGTGCTGGCGGACTGGGTCGATTTCCGCCCGCAAGTAGCGGTTGAAACCGGTGTGGCGGAATTTGTGAAGTGGTATCGCCACTTCTATCAGCTATGAAGCGTTCACCCTTGATGTCAACCAATAGCGGCGGGCGAACCCTGTGAGCCAAAATATTTTTGTATCGGTACTGATTCCGGCAAAGAACGAATCCAACAACCTCAAGCCCTTGATTGAGGAAGTGCGCGCCGCATTGGCGGATGAAGCGTACGAAATCGTCGTGGTCGACGATGGCAGCACCGACGCCACCTTGCACGAACTGCAACAGATCAAAAACAGTGGCCTGAGCACGCTGCGCATTTTGTGTCATGAGCGTTCGCTGGGCCAAAGCACCTCGCTTTACCATGCCGCGCTCGCGGCTCGCGGGCAGTGGCTGGCGACGCTCGATGGCGACGGTCAAAACGACCCGGCGGACATCCCCGGCATGTTGCAATTGGTGCGTGGCGGTCATGGTCCGGTCGACGTTCAACTGGTGGCCGGTCACCGGGTCAACCGCCGCGACACCGCGAGTAAACGCTGGGCGTCGCGTTTCGCCAATGGTCTGCGTCGGCGCATGCTCAACGACGCCACGCCGGACACCGGTTGCGGGCTGAAGCTGATCGAGCGCGCAGCGTTTTTGCGCTTGCCGTACTTCGACCATATGCATCGATTCCTGCCAGCACTGATCCAGCGTCACAACGGCCGAATGATCGTCCACCCGGTCAACCATCGTCCCCGTACGGCCGGGGTGTCCAAGTACGGCAACCTTGACCGCGCGCTGGTGGGCATTCTGGACCTGGTCGGTGTCTGGTGGCTGATCAAGCGCACGCGCCTCAATACCAAGGCACTGGAGATCGAAGGATGAGTTTCTCCCGCGAAACCCTGTGGCTGGCGGTCGGTTTCATTGGCCAGATCGCCTTCACCGGTCGTTTTGTCTTGCAATGGTTGTACAGCGAGTACCAGAAGCGCAGCGTGATTCCCGTGGCGTTCTGGTACTTGAGCATCATCGGCAGCGCATTGCTGCTGGCCTACGCGATTTACCGCCAGGACCCGGTGTTCATTGTCGGTCAGGCGTTTGGCTCGATTGTTTATCTGCGCAATTTGCAGCTGATTGCCAAAAGCAAACTGGTGAAGGAATGAGTCATGCGTAGATCGCTGTCGCCCGGTGTTGAATGCCTGGGCCTGATGTTGCTGGCGCTGCTGTTGATCGGCGCCGGATTGGGGCTGCGTCAGCCACAGAATGTCGACGAGGAACGATTCCTGGGTGTTGCCCTGGAGATGTTGCACAACAGTTCGTGGCTCATTCCGCACCGGGCGGCAGAGATTTACGGCGACAAGCCACCGATTTTCATGTGGACAGTGGCGTTCTTCAGTTGGTTGACCGGGAAACCGGCCATTGCCCTGTATATTCCGGGCCTGTTGTCGGGCGTGACGGTCACTGCAGTGGTCTACGATTTGGGCCGCCGTTTGTGGAATCAGCGTATTGGCCGGATCGCAGCGCTGCTGTATCTGGCCACGTATCAGACCTACAGCATTCTGCAGACCGGTCAGATCGACAGCTTTCTGGTGCTGTTCACCTCGGTCGGCCTGTACGGCCTGGCGCGGCACCTGTTGCTCGGCCCGGCCTGGCGCTGGTTTTACCTGGGCTGCGCCGCCATGGGCGTGGGCGTGATCACCAAAGGCGTCGGGTTCGTCCCTGCATTGATGTTGATTCCCTATGCCTATGCCGTGCGCAAAGACTGGTCCGGCGTGGTGGCGATGCCGGGCGAGGCGCGCAAGTGGTGGTTGGGGTTGGCGGTGATGTTGGGTGCCACGGCGATCTGGTTGCTGCCCCTGGCGTTGTCCATCGTGCTCAACGGTGGCGCTGATGAAATCGCCTATGCCAAGGAAATACTGCTGCGTCAGACCGCAGGGCGATATGCCGCGGCCTGGGACCATCGCGAACCGTTCTGGTACTTCTTCGTTTATGTGATCCCGCAATACTGGCTGCCGCTGGTGCTTGCATTGCCGTGGCTGGTGCCCGCGTGGCGTCGGCAGTTGCGCAAGCACGACGGTCGCGTGTTGGTGCTGCTGGGCTGGGTCATGCTGGTGGTGCTGTTTTTTTGCATCAGCAGCGGCAAGCGCAAGTTGTACATCTACCCGGCGCTGCCCGGGCTGGTGCTGGTGGCGGCACCGCTGATTCCCTGGTTGCTCAAACGCTGGTTCAGCCAGCGCCCGCGCGGTCGGCAGGTGTTCCAGGCGGTGGCCGTGATCTGGTTTGCACTGTGGTTCGCCCGAGGGTTCATCGAACCGGTCAGGGACGGTGCCAACCCGCATAACGCGATCATGGAACAGGCCGCGACAATGACCGGTGGCGCGGAGCTGGTGTTGGTCAACTGGCGTGAGGGGCACTGGTTATACGCCCGGCAACCGATTGTGCATTTCGGCATGGCCGGTTCCTCGGTCGAGCAAGCGGCCCAATGGTTGCGCGATCATCCCAAGGCGTTTGCACTGGTGCCCGACGAGGAGCTGGGCAAGTGTTTCAATGCCCAGACCGCCCGTGAGCTGGGCGAAACCTCGCGCGCGCAGTGGTCGATTGTGGGCGCCGATGCGGACAACGGTAAGTGTCATCCCTTACCGCCAGCCAATGTCTATCACTTCACCTGGAACGAGCGGGTGAATGAGATGAGGGCGGCGCTGCGCTGAGGGTGCGTTATCGGGCTCAGGGCTGATCCTGAGCCCGTTTACTGTTGTTTGATCAAATAAGGCAATTTGCTGGCCCCGCAAGCGCAAAACTATCGCCAAAATCACTTTATTTTCAGGTGGTTAGGGCTAATGCAAGTGCGCAACGTAGCTGTCACGATGATCTCGTTTGCCCTGGCAAGCACTGCCGGCGCTGTCCAGGCCAGGGAATTGATGCCCAATGACCGGTATATGTGCGACTGGGGTGCAGGAACGGCGGCGAGAGCGCAGGAACTCAAGCTGTCCGGGGTGTCGCTGTATGCCGCGCGCCAGAAGATTCAGGTTTATAAATTCAACAAATCGTGGATGCGCATGATGGCGATGGGCATTACCGAGCAAACCTACGACAGCCCTTCGCGCTACACGCCTGCTGCTGTGCGGCAGAGTTTCTATGAAGAATGCGTGCGGTTTAAGTTGGCGCGTAAATAACAACGCACGAGCGTGTAGCAGCTGGCGAAGCCTGCGTTCGGCTGCGTAGCAGTCGTAAATTCTGTACGCGCGGAGTTCCTGAAACACAGCATCGTAGGATTTCACGACTGCTACGCAGCCGAACGCAGGCTTCGCCAGCTGCTACAGGCTGCTTCGCTGAGGGTGTTACTTCAGGCATTGCGCGCCGGCCCTGGCCACTTGTGCATCCTGCTCGGCCTTGACGCCGGACACGCCGACCGCGCCAATCACCTGCCCACCGACAATGATCGGCACGCCCCCTTCAAGTGACGTCAGTAGCGGCGCTGATAAAAAGGCGTAGCGCCCACCGTTGACCATCTCCTCGTAACCCTTGGATTCGCGCCGGCCCAACGCCGAGGTGCGGGCTTTTTCGGTGGCAATGTAGGCGCTGATGGCCGCGCAACCGTCGAGGCGTTCGAGCGCCAGGGGATGCCCGCCGTCATCGACAACAACGATGGTCACGGCCCATTGATTGTTCTGTGCTTCGGTGCGGGCGGCGGTGAGGATCTGGCTGACCTCGATCTGGCTCAGTACGGCTTTACTCTTCATGGCAATGGCTCCAAAGGGTGATCAGGGCAGGGCGGCTTCCACCAGTTCAATCCAGTGCCGGACCGGGGTTCGACCGGCACCGTCGAGATGGGTCTGACAACCGATATTGGCGGTAACAATGACTTCGGGGTGCCCGCTTTCCAGCGCATTGAGTTTGTTATCGCGCAGTTGTCGGGACAGTTCGGGTTGGGTCAGCGAATAGGTGCCCGCCGAGCCGCAGCACAGGTGGCTGTCGGGCACGGGCGTGAGGTTGAACCCAAGGTTCGTCAGCAGAGCCTCCACCGCGCCACCGAGTTTTTGCGCATGCTGCAAGGTGCAGGGGCAGTGGAACGCCAGGCGCTGATCGCTGTGGATGCCGAGTTTTTCCAGTGGTTCATCGCGCAGCACTTCGACCAGGTCCTTGGCCAGGGCGCTGACCTTTTTCGCCTTGTCGGCATAGGCCGGGTCGGTGCGGAGCAAGTGGCCGTAGTCCTTGATAAATGCACCGCAACCGCTGGCGGTCTGCACGATGGCTTCGGCACCGCTCTCGATGCTCGGCCACCACGCATCAATGTTGCGGCGGGCACGGTCCAGCCCCGCCGCCTGGGCGTCGAGGTGATAGTCGACGGCGCCGCAGCAACCGGCCTCGCGGGCCGGTATGACGCTGATGCCCAACCGGTCCAGCACGCGTGCGGTGGCGGCATTGGTGTTGGGTGACAAACCCGGCTGAACGCAGCCTTCCAGGATCAATACCTGCCTGGCGTGGCGCACCGTCGGTCGTGGTTTCGCCGGGTACACACGGCGCGGCAGTTTGGCCTGCAAAGTGTTTGGCAGCAGTGCACGGAACACTTGCCCACTATTGACCAGCGCCTTGAACAGTCCGGGATTGGGCACGACGCTGCGCAAACCTTCGCGCAACAAGCGCTGCTCGAGTGAGCGCGGTACGGCCGCGTCCACGACTGCGCGACCGATGTCGAGCAAGTTGTGGTAATCGACGCCGGAGGGGCAGGTGGTTTCGCAGTTGCGGCACGACAGGCAACGGTCCAGGTGCTGTTGGGTTTTGCTGGTGACCTCGTGGCCTTCCAGCACCTGCTTGATCAGGTAGATGCGTCCCCTCGGCCCATCCAGTTCATCGCCCAGCAACTGGTACGTTGGGCAAGTGGCGTTGCAAAAACCGCAGTGCACGCACGTGCGCAGAATGCTTTCGGCTTCTTCGGCGCGGGGCAGTTGGCGGGCGTGTTCGCTGAGTGTGGTCTGCATGGTTCAACACTCCGCATACAGGCGACCGGGATTGAAGATGCCCCGTGGATCGAGCTGCTGCTTGAGGTTTCGGTGGTACAGCATCAGCGCCGCCGGCAACGGTTGGAAGGGGCTTTCGATCAGGCCGTGGCTGTAACAGGTCACATGCCCGCCGACCTCGCTCACGATCTTGCGAATGAACGATGCCTGCGCCTCGGATTTGAGCCAGCGCTGTGCGCCGCCCCAATCGATCAGTTGCACACCGGGCAGGGAAAGCCGAGGCGTGTTGTGAGGCAGGGACAAGCGCCAAAGGGGCTGGTCCTCATCGAAGAAACTCAGTCGATGCTCATTGAGGTCTTCCCAGTACGACGCGTCCAGCAACTCGCCGCCCAAACGGTCATGGGCCGCCGCCACCGAGCCTTCGCCTCCTTCCAGCCGCAGGTGCAGGCGTTGCCCGTCGTGGCTCGCCCCGCTGATCGGCAGCGGCTGTTGGCCCCATTCCGCCAGGAGCAGCAAGGCACGGTCGCTGTCCACTTCCAGGCTGATACTCAGGCACTGACGTGGTTTGGGCAGGACCTTGAGCGAGACCTCCGTCACCACACCCAACGCCCCGAAACTGCCAGCCATCAAGCGCGAGAGGTCGTAGCCTGCGACGTTCTTCATGACTTCGCCACCGAAGCGCAAATGCTTGCCTAGCCCGGTGATCACCCGCGTACCGAGGACAAAATCTCTGACCGATCCAGACCACGGGCGCCGTGGCCCCGACAATCCGCAGGCAATCATGCCGCCGACGGTGGCGTCGTCACCGAAGGAGGGCGGTTCGCACGCCAGCATTTGCTGCGCGTCGTCCAGGACGTTGGCCAATTCTGACAACCGCGTACCGCAACGGGCGGTGATCACCAGCTCGGTCGGGTCATAACTGACGATGCCTCTATGAGTGCGTGTGTCGAGGACTTCGCCCGCGACGATGCGCCCAAGAAACGCCTTGCTGTTGGAGCCCTGAATGCGCAACGGCGTGGCGTTTTGCAGCGCCTGATTGACCTGCTCCAGCAGGGCATCGCTGTCATCCATATCGTAGGGTTCAAGCATCAGAAACGCTCCAGATCAGGGAAGGGCATCTGACCCGAATGCACGTGCATGGCGCCAAACTCGGCGCAGCGGTGCAGGGTGGGGATGTTCTTGCCGGGATTGAGCAGGCCGCCCGGATCGAAGGCGGCTTTGACCGCATGGAACAGCGTCAACTCATCGCTGTTGAACTGCGCGCACATCTGATTGATTTTCTCGCGGCCCACACCGTGTTCACCGGTAATGCTGCCGCCGACCTTCACGCACAACTCAAGGATTTTGCCGCCCAGGGTTTCGGCGCGATCCAGTTCGCCGGGTTGGTTGGCATCGAACAGAATCAGCGGATGCATGTTGCCGTCGCCCGCATGGAAAACATTGGCGACCCGCAGGCCATATTCGACCGACAGCGCAGCAATCGCCTGCAACACGCCGGGCAGTTCGCGGCGCGGGATCGTCCCGTCCATGCAGTAATAATCGGGTGAGAGGCGTCCCACCGCTGGAAAGGCATTCTTGCGTCCGGCCCAGAAGCGCACGCGCTCCGCTTCGTCACGGGCCTGGCGGACTTCGGTGGCGCCGGCCTGTTCCAGCACTAGGCGCACGCGGTTGCAGTCATCGAAAACGTCGGCCTCAACGCCATCGAGTTCGCAGAGCAAAATGGCTTCGGCGTCGACGGGATAACCAGCGTGGATAAAGTCCTCGGCGGCGCGAATGGCCAGGTTGTCCATCATCTCCAAACCACCGGGGATGATCCCGGCCGCAATGATGTCGCCCACTGCGCGACCGGCCTTTTCGACGGAATCGAACGCGGCCAGCAGTACCTTTGCCGTTTGCGGTTTGGGCAGCAGTTTGACGGTGATTTCGGTAATCACCCCGAGCATGCCTTCAGAGCCGGTGAACAGGGCCAGAAGGTCGAAGCCCGGTGAATCGAGTGCTTCGCTGCCCAGCGTCAGGTGTTCGCCATCGACGGTCAGGATGTCGACCTTGAGCACGTTGTGCACGGTCAGGCCGTACTTCAAGCAATGCACGCCACCGGCATTTTCGGCGACGTTGCCGCCAATAGAACAGGCGATCTGCGAGGAAGGGTCCGGCGCGTAGTACAGTCCGAAGGGCGCGGCCGCCTGGGAAATCGCCAGATTACGCACCCCCGGCTGAACCCGCGCCGTGCGGGCGGCGGCGTCGATATGCAGGATGTTGTTGAAGCGCGCCATCACCAGCAATACGCCTTTTTCCAGCGGCAATGCACCGCCGGACAACCCGGTACCGGCACCACGGGCAACCACCGGGACGTGCCGTTCATGGCAGAGTCGAAGGATGCCCTGGACTTCGTCGAGGTGGCGGGGCAGCACCACCAGCAGCGGCGTGGTGCGGTAAGCGGAGAGCCCGTCGCATTCGTACGGTCTGAGTTCCTCCTGCTGATGCAGGATTTCCAGATCCGGCAACCGTGCTCGCAGTGCCTGGAGCAGGGCGGCTCTGTCGACCTCGGGCAAAGCGCCGTCGACGCGTTCATCGTAAAGAATGTTCATAGCCTGATCGCGACCCTCAGTTATTTTTATTAGAGGTCAGTTTCCGGTGATAGGTCCTTGGCAAACGTTAGCTCAGTTGCGCGCTTGAGCAGATTTGATTTTGACGCACCCATAAAAAAACGGGCGTCTTCAAGACGCCCGGTTGGATTTTCAGCGTTGCCGGGGAATAACGGCTTATGGAACAACTTTGCCGAGCAAATCCTTGGGTCCGACGATGGCCGGTTTCTGGTCATAACCCAGTTCGGCCAGGAGCTTGCCCGTCGCGCGAACCAGGGCATTGAACGTTGGCCGTTGTTTGGATGAGCGCAGCGTTTGGGCGAGTGCGTAAGTGAATGCACCGTACGAAATCACGCCGTGACGGTATTCATACGACAATTGGGATTCGCCACAGGCGTACATCAGGATCGGCAGAAACGGGCCGTTATGCTTATAAACAGCACGACGTTTGTTGTAGAGCTTGTCGTCGTACCCACGCTCGGCGATGGCTTGTCCGACTCGGCGAATGCCATTGCGATTGCTCACGGTATTGGCGGCTTCGGCCTGCTGTGCACTTTTGCGTGCCTGTTTGACCCAGTCGCGCTCGACCCACATCTGCAACTTGGCCTCCCAGCGCAGGGCGCGATGGCGGATGTCATCCGGCGGTGTCAATCCGCGGGCACGCCGTGCGCCTTCGCGCGTCATGCCGCCCGAATGGCAGCAATCGAAGATCGTAATGAACTGCGTGTCGTATGGCAGCTGGATGTATAGGTCGCGAAAGTCGTTGTCGACGATGGCGTGCTGCGGTGTCCAGTCGAAATCCCATGGGCACAGGCATTCGTCGATGCGATCGGCTTCGCCTGCGGCATTGGTATTGGGAATCTGCGCACCGTGCCCCGAGTAGAAGAGCACCCGGCGATCACCTGCCTGAGCATCGTCGAGCAGCCAGTGCAGGCGATCGCGAATGCCGGCCGTGGTGGCGCGGTCATCGAGCACCACGCGGATGTCATCCGGCGAGAAGTTCGATTCTTGCAGCAGCGAACTCATCAGAAACACGTCATTGACGCAGCCTTCGAGCCGGTCCGAAGGGTTGGGGTAATTGTTGATCCCGATCAGCAGGGCCTTGTCCCGCGAGCGACGGGCGGTGCGCGCCTTTGGCACTGCAAGCCCCAGTGACTTGTCGACAGCAAGCAGGCGTTTGTCGAATCCTCTGGCAAGGCCTGCCTGCAACAGGGGCCCCCATACATTGGACCGGGTTTCGACGTGGCCCAGATAGAACGTCGCATCGTGATTGAGCGCGTCGCCCGGCTTGTCGAACGGCGTCATGACCTGGGTGAAGTTTGCATCGCGCAAGTACAGCGGTGCGGTAAACACATGGTCGTGTTCGTTGTAGAGGTGATACCACTTGTACGCTGTCTCGATGCCTTCAATGCGCCCGCCGAACGTTTCGCGCACGGCGGGGTTGGCAATCTGCGAGCCGAAGGTGATCAACACACGATTGCTCATCAGTGACGAATCTCGCCGGAACGTGTCGTAGGCGACCAGCGTACCGAGGCTGTGGGCGCAGACGATGTCCGGCTGGAAATCATTGACGCGGTTGGCGAGGTCTTTACGCAATGTGGTTCGCAGCTTCTCGTCCGCCGTCCACTGCGCCACCATGCCGGCCGTCCAGCGCAGGCGATCGGAAAATTGCCCGATGCCGCGGTCGCGCCGGAACACGTCGCCAACCGAGTGGATCACGGAACTGGTCAGGAGTCGCAGCGTCGCTTCGGCAATTTCCGGCGCGCCGAGGCCGCTGTTTGCAAAACGCGCGTCATATTCGAAATAGTCCAGTTCGATGACGGCGTTCGGCGCCGCGCTCAGTACCGCGTTGGTAATGGCTCGCTTCCAGGATTGCTCAAAAGTCTCGTCCGCTTCCTCGTGGCCGATGCCATGCACGCACAAAATCTTCATTTCCATTTCCTTGTTGTCATGTTGAGTTTGCTGGCGTTTTTTAGGCAGGCGAACTTGGAGTCGTGGTCGAGGGAAGAGCGGTGCACGTTAATAACTAATCACTTGTTCGCATGTGGTGTTGAGCATATTAGATAAACAAAATCCGTCCGAAAGTTTTTATGAATATTCGGAATGAATGGTTTGTTTTTAATTTTGATAGTTGCTATGGGGGTGCAGGTCACGTTATTCGCTGCCTGTGGGGTCGGTAGGGTAGGGCTTTTGATATTCATGCTGGCGCGCCAAGTATCAATTTTTTATGGTGTATTACTTGCATTACAAATGCAGGATTATTTGTTTTAGGGCCGTTGTATTAATTGAAACTTCGACGGGGTGCTTGCGTTTTTTTTAAAACATTAACGGTTGTAATACACCCGCAAAGTCATCGGGGCTTCTACTCGCGACCCTTTTGTGTTCCCTTGCTGAAAAACGCCTCGACTGTCGTAAAAACGACCTGTTTACGCCGAACGCGAAGCATCGCGACTTTTCTGTTGAACGACTGTTCAGCTTCGACTATGTTGGTGGCCACCTCCCCGGCTGGTTGCGCGGGCTTGCGTTTCTTCATTTCGAACGAGGCACTGGCATGCGGTTTTCACCCTTTGTTGAGCGGATTTCAGGCGACGGTGTCGCCGCCTGGGATATTCACAATGCAGCCTTTGAAGCCCAGCGCCGTGGTGAGGATGTGATCATTCTCAGTGTCGGTGATCCGGATTTCCCCACACCCGATTTCATCACCGATGCCGCCATCGAAGCGCTGCGCGAAGGCGACACTCACTACACCGAAATCGCCGGGCGCCAGGCCTTGCGCGAAGCCATCGCCGCTCGCTACAGCCCGCTGTTCGACCGTGAGATGGCAGCGCCCAATGTCATCGTCGCGGCCGGGGCGCAGAACGCGCTGTTCATCACGTCGATGTGCCTGCTCAACACCGGCGATGAAGTGATTGCCCTCGACCCGATGTACGTGACGTACGAGGCCACACTCAAGGCGTCCGGTGCGACGCTGGTGCGGGTGCCGTGCTCGGCGGATTCCGGTTTCAGGCTCGATGCCGCTGTGTTGGCCAAGGCCATTACCCCGCGCACCCGGGCAATTTTCTTCTCCAACCCGAACAACCCCACCGGCGTGGTGCTCAACCGCGAAGAGCTGCAAGCCATCGCCGATCTCGCCATCGAGCATGACCTGTGGGTCGTGGTCGATGAGGTCTACGAAAGCCTCGCGTTCGAACGCGAACACCTCAGTCTCGCGGCGTTGCCGGGCATGGCCGAACGCTGCGTGGTCATTGGCAGTCTGTCGAAGTCTCATGCCATGACCGGTTGGCGCATCGGCTGGATCGTCGCCGCACCCGCCCTGATCGAGCACGCCGAAACCCTGGTGCTGAGCATGCTGTATGGCTTGCCGGGGTTTGTCATGGAAGCGGCGCTCAAAGCGGTGCAGGCCCACGACGACGTGACCCACGGCATGCGCGAGATCTATCGCCGTCGTCGTGATCTGGTGGTCGCGAGCCTGGCGGATTGCCCGGGCATTTCAGTGCTCAATCCCGATGCCGGCATGTTTGTGCTGGTGGACGTGCGCGACACCGGGCTGGCCTCGCTGGAGTTCGCCTGGCGCCTGCTGCGCGAGGCGCGCGTGTCGGTCCTCGATGCGGCAGCGTTTGGCGAACCCGCGCAAGGTTTTGTACGGCTCTCGTTCACCCTGGGTGAAGAGCGACTGGCCCAGGCTTGCCAGCGTATTCGCGATTTTGTCCTGGTGTTGAAAGGTGAGGTTCCACGGCCCGTAATCAGCCGCGTTACTTGTGAGGCAACCGTTGCACCGGTTGCGGCCAAGACCATGATCGAGGTCGATGGCCTGCACAAACGCTTCGGCAATATCGAAGTGCTCAAAGGCGTTTCCCTGACGGCTCGCGAAGGCGATGTGATCTCCCTGATCGGCGCCAGCGGCTCGGGCAAAAGTACCTTGCTGCGTTGCATCAACATGCTCGAAGTGCCGGATCAGGGGCGGATTCTGGTGGACGGCGAAAGCATCAAGCTCAACCACGACCGTCCCGGCGCGCCGCTGGTGTCTGACGCCAAACAGTTGGTGCGGATCCGTTCGAGCCTGGGCATGGTGTTTCAGAATTTCAATCTCTGGCCCCATCGCACGGTGCTGGAAAACCTCATCGAAGCGCCGACCCAGGTCCTGCGTGAAAGCCGTGCCGAGGCCACCGAACGGGCCGAAGCGTTGCTGGAGCGTGTCGGGCTGGCGGCCAAGCGCAACGAGTACCCGGCGTTTCTCTCCGGGGGGCAGCAACAACGGGTGGCCATCGCCCGGGCCCTGGCCATGCGGCCCAAGGTCATGCTGTTCGATGAACCCACCTCGGCACTCGACCCGGAACTGGTCGGCGAAGTGCTGCGGGTGATCCGCTCCCTCGCGGAAGAAGGCCGGACCATGATCCTGGTGACCCATGAGATGGCTTTTGCCCGCGATGTCTCTTCCAAAGTTGCCTATTTGCACCAAGGGCTGATCGAGGAAACCGGTTCGCCGGATGAAGTGTTCGTACACCCACGCAGTGAACGTTGCCGACAATTCGTCAACGCGCATCAGACTCGCTAATACATCATAAAAAGACGGGGAAAAATCATGGGAAATCGACGTTTGGCAAACTGGTTTACAGGCGCGGCCTGCTTGTTGCTGGCCGGCATGAGCGCGGCGCAAGCCCAGCCGATCAGGTTCGCGGTCGCGGCCGAACCGTATCCGCCGTACACCGAAAAGCAGGCCAACGGTGAATGGAAAGGCTTTGAGGTCGACCTGATCCACAAGCTGTGCAGCGAAATGAAAGCCGAGTGCGAGATCAAGGAAGTGGCGTGGGACGGGATCATTCCGTCGCTGCTGGCGAAGAAGATCGACGTGATTTTTTCCTCGATGTCGGTGACCGAAGAACGCGAAAAACAGATCGCCTTCAGCAAGGCCTACTACGACTCGGTGATCGCGATTGTCGGTCCGAAGGGCACGTCCGTTAAAAAGTACCCGGATGACCTCAAGGGCAAGACCATCGGCGTGCAGAACTCGACGGTCAGCGCCAGTTTCCTGAAGACCTACTACGAGAAAATCGCCGACGTTAAGTATTACGACACCCAGGACTCGGCCAACGCCGACCTGATTGCCGGCCGCATCGACCTGATGATGGCGGACGGCACGGCCATGGCGGCTTTCGTACAGACGCCGGATGCCAGCAACCTGGCCTACCTCGGCGCAGTGCCTTATGACCCGATCTTCGGCAAAGGTGTGGGCGCCGGCCTGCGCAAGGATGACACCGAGCTCAAGGCCAAACTCGACAAGGCCATCCAGGAACTGCTGGCGAGCAAGGACTATGACGACCTCTCCCAAAGCTACTTCGGTACCAGCGTAAAACCGACTTTCTGACCTCAACACAGATCCCTGTAGGAGCCGGGCTTGCCCGCGATGGGGCCCTCGAGGCCGCCCAAAAGCATCGCGGGCAAGCCATGCTCCTACAGAGGTAGGTGATGCCGTGAACGTCGCTAACTGGAGAGTGAAATGCCAGCAATGTTCGAGTTGATCAACTTCAGCGAGCAAGGATGGGGCGGTGCGCTGTTGAAGGGGCTCTGGATGACCCTGCAGATTTCGGCCGGGGCGTTTGTACTCGGGCTTTTGATCGGGCTGGTGGTGGCCTGCCTCAAGCTGAGTGCGCCCAAACCCATCGCGGCACTGATGCGCAGCTACACCACCTTGTTCCGCGCGGTTCCGGAGTTGTTGCTGATTCTCTTGCTGTACTACGTCGGCTCCATGCTCCTCAATTCGCTGATGACGCAGATGGGTTATGGCACCGTGGATGTCAGCGGCCCATTGGCGGCGATCGTGGTGCTGGGCCTGGTGCAAGGGGCTTACGCGTCGGAGATTTTCCGCGCGGCGATCCAGGCCATTCCGTTCGGCCAGATCGAGGCGGCCAAGGCGTTTGGCTTGAACGGCTTCGGCCTGTTCCGGCGAGTCACGCTGCCGATCATGGCGCCTTACGCAATGGCCGGGATGGCCAACTTGTGGATCAACCTGATCAAGGACAGCGCATTGATCAGCGTGGTCGGCACTAACGAACTGCTCTACACCGCCAAGCAAGGCGCGGGTTCGACGCGGCATTACTTGTTGTTCTACCTCACCGCCGCGGCGATGTATTACGCGGTGACACTGGTGTCCAACTACCTGTCTGGACGGCTTGAGCGACGCATCCGTCGCTGGATGCCTTTGGCTGAGTAAACGAAATGATTCCAGCGTGGATAATTGAATACGCGGCGCTGTTGGGCCGAGGGCTGCAAACGACCATCACCATCCTGTTGATCTCCAGCGTGTTCGGCTACGCACTGGCGGTGTTGGTGGCACTGGCGCGGATTTCAAAGAACCGGGTGATTGCCAAGGTCAGCCTGTTCTACACCAGCGTGACGCGCGGTACGCCGTTGCTGATCCAGATCTACATTTTCTACTACGGCCTCGGCAGCCTGTTTGCGCAGTTTCCGTTGATTCGCGGCAGCTTCCTCTGGCCGTACCTGCGTGACGGTTACTGGTACATCGTGTTTGCCCTGGTGGTGTCGGTAGGGGCCTATGTCGGCGAAGTGATTCGCGGTGGCCTATTGGCGGTACCCAAGGGTGAGATGGAAGCGGCGTCGGCCTTTGGCATGACGGCGCGCCAGTCCCTGCTTCGCGTGCGCTTGCCTCGGGCCCTGCGCTTGCTGTTGCCGACATTGGCCGGGGAGACCGTGATGCTCCTCAAGTCGACGGCGCTGGCCTCGACCATTGCCATTATCGATCTGTTGGGGGCCGCCAACGTGGTGCGGGCGCAGACGCTGCAAGTCTATGAGCCGCTGTTGCTGGTGGCCGGTGTGTATGTCTGCCTGACGTTCCTGATCGAGGCGCTGTTTGCCTTTGCCGAGCGGCGCGGGACGCCCGTGCGCAGGTCGGCGTAATGAGCACGACACGGATCGTCGACCGGTCGTTGCAAGGCATCGGCCTGTGCACGTTGGGTTATACGTTTCTGGCGTTGCAGGACGCCGCCATCAAATGGCTGGTCGCCGATTATTCGGTGGTCAGCATTCTGTTCTGGCGTGCGTTCGTGGTGGTGCTGGCCTGTCTGCTGGCGGGGCGGTTGCGCCTGGTCCAGCGCGCCTGGCACTCACCGAGCCGACGCTTGCTGGTGATGCGCGGGCTGCTGTCGATAGTGGCCTGGGTGTTGTATTACACGGCGGCCCGCGACCTGAGCCTGGCGGAAATGACCACCCTGTATTTCTCCGCACCGATCATGGTCACGGTACTGGCGGCGGTGATTCTCAAGGAGCGCGCCAGCGCGTGGCAGTGGGTCAGCCTGATCATCGGGTTTGCCGGTGTGCTCATTGCCTGTCGCCCCGGCAACATGACCGACCCGCTGCCGGTGGCGCTGACGCTGTTGGCCGCGGTGTGCTGGGCGTTCACCTACATTCAATTGCGCCAGGTGGATGAGCAGACATCCGTGCTGGAGCAGATGCTGATCACCAACGTGGTGTTTGTCATTTGCATGACAGTGGCCTTGCCCTGGACCTACACCCCGGCGCCGACCCCGGCCTGGCTGGGGATGCTCGGGGCCGGGCTGGTCGGCGGTATTGGTCAGTTTCTATTGTTCGCCAGTTTCCAGCGGGCCACCGCGACGTTGCTGGCACCGTTCGAGTACACCGGGCTGATCTGGGCGTTCCTGCTGTCGAGCCTGATCTGGGGCACGCTGATGGATGTGTCGCTGATGATCGGTGCCGGGCTGATCGCGGTCAGTGGCACCCTGGCGATGATCTTTGGTCGTCATCCCTCACACGACGTCGTCGGTGCTGAATGCTCCGTGACGCAGCCCCTTTATCCAGCAACGACAGATATGGAGGCCGTTGGCGGGGCTGAAGGTTTCGGGGTTCAGGCACCACTCGATCCAGAGTCCGTCGAGCATCGCCGATAAACCGATGGCGGCCAGGCGCGTGTCGTGGATCACGAACCCTTCGCTGGTTGCCATGTCATCGAGCAATTGGCGGAGCAGGTCGAGGTAGGCGCGATAGCTTTTTTCGTGGGACTGGCTGACGTGTTCGGAGTGACGAATCAGGCTCCAGAACACCACCCAGACGCCGAGCAGTTGCGGGTCCATGACCCGGGGCGAGAAGGAGCCGGTGAGGAAGGCGTCCATCTTTTCGGCAGGGGTGCCGGCCTGCTGGATTTCCTGGAGCAGGGCGGTGGTCAGTTCGCTGGCGATCTTTTGGTAGGTGTCGGCGATCAACGCATCGATGCTGCCGAAATGGTGATTGAGCAACCCTACGGACACGCCGGCTTCGGTGGCGATGCGACGCACGGAAATACCGGCGTGACCATCGCGCACCAGGCAACGCAGGGTCGCGGCAACCAGCATTTCGCGGCGTTCGTCAGGTTCGGCACGACGGTTTTTCGGGGCGGGGGTGGTCACACGCGAATCCTTGGGTGTATTGCCTGGTTCGCGAGCTTAGTTGAACGTGCGTTCAATCACCAGTCTCGACGCCGGCAATGCAGGTTTTTTAAACGTGGGTGACGCGGGAGGACAAACCGATGGCGCAGGATGTTTCGTTCAGTGTTCGCAACAATAACGGCGACGCGGTGCAGGTCGGTGCCTGGCGTTTCGAGGGCGATGGCAGTGGACCGACCGTGCACCTGCAAGCCGGAGTGCATGCCGATGAAATCGCCGGGATGCTGGTGCTGCATCTGTTGATGCAAAAGCTTCAGGTCGCCGATGCCCACGGTCGGCTCAAAGGCAGCGTGACGGTGGTGCCGCAAGCCAATCCGCTGGGCATCGGGCAGTTTCGCCAAGGCCGGCTTCTCGGTCGCTTTCATGACGCCACCGGGCACAACTTCAACCGTTCGTTCGACCAATCGGCGGCCATGGCCCAACCGTCGACCAGCGTTCAAGCGTGGCAAAAAAAACTGGTGCAACTGGCGGCGCCGGCACACATGGTGCTCGATCTGCACACTGATGACGAGGCGCTGCCCTACCTCTACGTTCACCGCAGTTTCTGGCCACGAGGCCGCGAACTGGCCGCCGCGATGAAGATGGAGGTGGCAATCATCTGGGATGACGGCGGCGATGGCTCCTTCGAAGAAACCATCATTGCGCCATGGCTGCGTGACGGCGTCACCGACCAGCGCATGGCCGCGACACTGGAGCTGCGCGGGCAGGGCGATGTCAGTGACCGGGTTGCCGAACAGGATGCCGACGGGTTGTATGCGTGGCTGTGCGGTTGCGGGGTCATCGACGAAGCGCTGACACCCGCTGACTGGCCCGTCGAGGCGATGGAAATGGGCCATATGGAAACCATTCTGGCGCCACAGCCCGGGGTGCTGATCTTCGAAAAAGAGCTCGGTGATTTCGTCGAGGAGGGGCAGCGCTTTGCGCGGATTCTACGGCGGCCGGGGGATCCGTCCTCCGAAGTGGTGCTGCACGCCGAGCAAGCAGGGCGAATGGTCACCCGCTATCGGGATCGGCTGGTGCCTCAGGGCATGGTGGTGGCGAAATTCACCGGCAGCCGGGTCTCGCGCAACTGGAGCGGCGGGTTGCTCGACCCTGACTAGGCCTCGTTGGCGAGTGTGGCGGCAACACCGCCCACTTTCACCACACGATCTTGAACAGCGGTGCGCCGTGGGGTTGTAAACTGCCCGCCTGATACGCGACAGCCCTTTACCCTTTCAAGCACGAGATCCCCATGGCAAACCAAGACATCACGTTCACCCCTGATCCAGACCAGGACTCCATCTCCTCCGACGTCGCCGGATTCGGCGGCCTGTTGGTCTCCACTCAGATTCCGACTCGCGCTGACGGCAGTCTGGAGTTGGGCGGCATCGTCGAGCAAAGCGAATGCACGCTGCAAGCGCTCAAAGTTGCACTGGAGCGCGCCGGCAGTTCGATGGATCGGGTGTTGCACCTGACCATCTACCTCACCGACATGGCCGACCGCGCCGCGTTCAACGAAGTCTACAAGCGCTTCTTCGCCAAACCGTGGCCGGTGCGTGCCGCTGTGGGTGTCGCCGCTCTGGCGGTCGAAGGCATGCGAGTGGAAGTCACCGCGATGGCGGCCAAGGCCTGATGCAGCAGAGAGTCTGAATGGTTGACCGGGGTTGGGGCGAGTACAGCCCCAATCCCGGTGTTCTTTTACGGGTGACCCGACAGCGGCGGGGTACGCGGGGGGATCATTCGCTTCGTCCCGGTCGCTTCAAACGCGGATGCCAGGCGCAGCAGCGACGAGTCGTCATAGGCGCGACCGGCAAAGGTCAAACCGACGGGCATGCCAATGTCCGGCATGACGCCCATCGGCACCGTGACCGTGGGAACGCCCAAGTGGCGGATGGCGAGGTTGCCGTTGGCGACCCAGACGCCATTGCTCCACGCGATGTCTGCAGACGCCGGATCGACATCGGCATTTGCCGGCCCAACGTCGGCGACCGTCGGAAACAGCACCGCATCGAGCCCCAGGCGATCCATCCACTCTTCAAGATCGATGCGCCGCGTGTGTTCAAGCCCACGCAAGCCATCCGGCACCGTGGTGATCTCGTTCCATGGCGTAATGCCGCGCTCGGCCATCCGCACATACTCGTCCATGCCGGCGGCAAGGTCGCCCTCGCGGTTGGGCAGGGTGCCGGGGTCGTGCGGGAAAATCAGCGGTCCGTCGACGTCGACCAGACGGTTCAATGTCGGGTCGCCGTTGGCCTGGAGAAAATCATCGAACGCCCAGGCTGTCAGGTCCCACAACTCGTGGTGCAGGAACTCTTTAGAGACAATGCCGCGATTGAACACGGTCGGCGCGCCCGGACGGTCGCCTTCGCAATTGGATACCAACGGGAAATCGACCTCGATGACTTCGGCGCCGGCGGCTTCGAGTGCCTGGCGAGCCGCTTCCCACAGTCCGATCACCGAGGCCCGGGTGTTGATTCGCTGCCCCGTTGGCCCGCCGATGCCCGGCGCTTCGCTGGTGCCTGCTTCCAGGTCCTTGTTGATGTACATGCGCGGCACGCCGAAACGCTTGCCGGCCAGTGCGTCAGGCTTCGCCGCCAGCTCGTGATAAGAGGCCGGGCGTACCGAGGTGACGCTCGGAATCGGCACCCAGGGCTGCATCCGCCACAGGTCGCCGCGGGTGTCGGGGTCTTCGGCCACGACCACGTCAAGCACTTCAAGCAGGTCGGCCATGGTTCTGGCAAACGGCACGACAACGTCCATGGTCGGGGTCAGCGGCCAGTTGCCGCGCACCGAAATCACCCCGCGCGATGGCGTGTAGGCGCACAAACCATTGTTCGAAGCGGGACCGCGTCCACTCGACCAGGTTTCTTCGGCCAGGCCAAACGCCGCGAAACTGGCAGCGGTGGCCGTGCCGGCACCGTTCGACGAACCCGAGGCGAACGGCGCAGTGAGGTAGTCAGCGTTGTACGGGCTTTCGGCGCGGCCATAGACCCCGCGTTGCATGCCGCCGTTGGCCATGGGCGGCATGTTGGTCTTGCCCAGGCAAATGGCGCCGGCACCGCGCAGCCGCTCGATGGTAAACGCATCGCGATAAGCGATCAGGTTGACGAAGGCCGGGCTGCCGGACGCGGCGGTCAGGCCCTTGACCAGATAACTGTCCTTGGCCGTGTAGGGGATGCCATCGAGTGGCCCCAGCGTTTCGCCTTTGGCCCGGCGGGCATCGGATGCCTGCGCTTCCTTGAGTGCGTCGGGGTTACGCACCACGACCGCGTTGAGGGCGGTGGGTGTGTCCGCACCGTCGTAGGCATCGATCCGGGCGAGATAAGCATTGACCAGCTCAACCGCGGTGGTCTGGCCGGATTCGAGCGCAGTGCGCAGTTGCGCAATGGAAACCTCGGTTACCTCAATCATGCTGTCACCGCCGACGGCTGGGAGACGTGGGATTTCGGAGCATCACTTGGCTGAAAATGGGTGTTCATATCAATTCTCGTTGCACTGCATTACGCGACAAGGGCTGGACGGGTGACCTGAGCGTCGCATTTTGGCATCAAGCCGGGAGCAGGGGAAACGCCCGGCAACTATCATGAGGCGGGTAAAAACCATCATGAAGAAGGTGACGACCATCATGAAGAAGGAAGCGAGCGCTGAAAAGGATGGCGAAGGGCAAGTGGCGGCCTCTGAGCTGATAGACGCGAGAATCAAGGAACTGAATGATTGGCGGGGCGAAACACTCGCCAGAATCCGGGCGCTTATTCGCCAGGCCGACCCCGAGGTGGTGGAGGAGTGGAAGTGGCGCGGTGTGCCGGTGTGGTCTCACGCTGGCATCATCTGCACCGGCGAGACGTACAAAAGCGTCGTCAAAATGACCTTTGCCCAAGGCGCTTCGCTGGAGGACCCTTCGGGTCTTTTCAACTCCAGTCTTGAAGGCAATACCCGACGAGCCATTGATGTGCATGAGGGTGAACAGCTGGATGAAACGGCATTGCAGGCACTGATTGGCGCCGCCGTGGCGCTCAATCTTTCGCGGGTGGCGGCTCGGCGAAAACCGGCCAAATGAACACGCGAGGCCGCTAAATCAAGTGTCTCATGGTGATACCAATTGGCCATCAACTCCGTTAGAGTGTGCGCCGCCCGAGAGACGGATCCCGGGCACATTCTTATGGAGTTTTTCAGTGAAGTACCTCAGCAAAGTTGTTGCCGTCGCTCTGTTTGGCCTGGTTCTGGCGGGTTGCACCGGCACCCCGATGAATACCCAGCACTATGAAAGCAGCCAATACACGGTCCTCGGCCATAGCGAAGCAACCGCCACTGGCCTGCTGCTGTTCGGCGTCATCCCGATCCAGCAGAACAACCGTTTTATCCGCGCGCAGGACGCCGCGATCAAAGCCAAGGGCGGTGACGCGATGATCAACACCCAGGTGCAGGAAAACTGGTTCTGGGCCTGGGTCCTGACCGGTTACACCACCAAGATTTCCGGTGATGTGGTCAAGCTGAAAAACGTACAGTAAGCGCCGGAGCCTGCCGTTTGGCGGGTCTGCGTTGACATGAAAAAGCCCGGCTTGGCCGGGCTTTTTCGTCTGCGGTGTTTGCCGATCTGAAAACCGGGCGCGGTGCTCAGCCTCCGGCCAGCAACCGCTCGATCTGCGTCAGTTCCCACGCGCTGAGAAAACTCACCGGGTCAGTGCCAAAACGTTGCCAGCTATCGAAGTCACCCTCGCGGCCATCGGGGCTGAGGCAATACTGGCAGCGGCGCAAATGAATGCCATCGACATCGAGCGTCAGGCGCCAGCCTTCGATATCGACCTGCACCTGAGCGGGTTCGGGCTGTTCATCAAGGCGCAGAAAAGGGCGGATGCCCAGTGCGGCGTCACGCAATGTCTGGTAAACCTCACGGGCGGTCAGCGGTGGCACAGGTGTCTCCAGTGAAAGGTCGGTCAGGCGCCGATGCGCGCGGCACAGGATAGAGTCTGCGCCCGAGGCTGTCAGCGGCTAACCCGCCGTTTTTATGCGACCGTCTGTGGACGCCGAATCGGCTGACCCTCTTCCTCGCGCAACTGAGCGCTCATGTCGTTGCAGCTTTGCGACCAGTCCGTCAGCCACGCCGGCATCGGCGGCGACTGCTCGTCCAATCCCAGCTCACGGGCAAACTCGCCGGGTGCCACCGTGCCTTTGCCTGTGCGGAACACACCGCGCATCACCACCACTCCGATCACACGCCCTTTGCTGACAAAACGGTGCTCCATGAAGCTCCACTTGTCGTCCCAGCCCAGCATCCGCGTGTGAATCTCGAACGCTTCGAACAGCTTCAACTCACGACGGAACTTGCCCCAGGTGTCCCCGACGATCGGCACGGCCTTGTTACGCAGCGCCACGCGGAATGCACCGCTGCGAAGCACGTAATCCATGCGCCCGAGATCGGCCAGGGTGAAATAGCGACCATTGGTGACGTGGCGATTGAGGTCGAGGTCGAGCGGCCAGACGCGCAGACGGATAACCGTGGTGGCCATGGCGTCGACCGGCTTGCGCCACGGACGACGAAACAGCATGAGGAGCAGTCGGAACCAGAGATTCATAAGTACGCCGATGATTGAATGATCGGTGCACTTTATGCAGCGGGGATCGGGTAAGGTAGGTGCACAAATGACTTTTTACATGCGATATACGCAATTGGATCATTTATGCACGTCACGCTTTTATTGACCAACCAATGTTCTGCCGCCAGCGCCACGATGGCGCTGGAAGTGCTCAGTGCCGCCAACCTGTTTGCGGACACGGCCAGCTCGCCGTTTGAAGTGGTCATTGCCTCTCTGGACGGTGAAGAGGTTGCCGCGTGGGGAGGGCAGACGCTGCGCGTGGACCAATCCACCCGCGAGATTGCGCAGACTGATCTGGTGCTGATTCCCGGTTTTCTCTTCACCCTCAAGGATGCCTTGCCGGCCTTTTCGGCGTATGGACCCTGGCTGCGTAAACAGCACGCTCAGGGCGCAGTGGTGGCGTCGATGTGTACCGCGGCGTTCATGCTGGCTGAAGCGGGTTTGCTCGACGGCGTTCGAGCCACCACGCACTGGGCGTTTGCCGACCTGTTTCGTCGCCGCTATGCCGACGTTTGCCTGGACGACTCGCAGATCATCTGCGAGGACAATCGTCTGGTCACCAGCGGTGGCGCGAGCGCGGCCATGGACCTGTTGCTGCACCTTGTGCGCCGGTTCGCGTCGCTGGAGCTGGCGCAGAAATGTGGCAAATATTTGCTGGTCGACAGTGTGCGCAGCGAGCAGTCGGTGTATGTGATGTGGTCACTGCCCAAGCAGCATGGTGATGCCGGCATCCTGCAGGTTCAAAACTGGCTGGAGCAGCACTTTGACCGTTCAGTGATGATTGATGACGTCGCCCGGCAGTTCGGATTCGGCATCCGAAACTTCAAGCGGCGTTTCAAGGACGCGACGGGGTACACGCCGATTACTTACCTGCAAACGCTGCGGCTGGAAAAGGCCAAACAGCTGCTTGAGACCACTCGCATGACCCAGGACAGCATCACGTATGCCGTGGGCTACGAAGATGGCAATTCTTTCCGTAGACTTTTCCGCCAGCGAGTGGGCTTGCTGCCTGCGGCTTACCGGAAGAAGTTTCAACCGGGCGCCCACTGATTGACGCGCCTGGCCTTACACCATTGGGAACAGAACATGCACAAAGCCGCCGTACTCACCTTGTCCTTGCTGCTTGGCGCAGGGGTATTGAGCCTTCAGGTACACGCGGCCGGCGATGCCGAAGCGGGGGCGACGCTGTTCAAGCGGATCTGCGGAGGATGCCATCAGGTTGGCGAATCGGCACGGGGTTCATTTGGCCCGCAGCTCAACGGCATCTTCGGACGACATTCCGCCAGCACCACGGACTACCAGTATTCCGATGCGATGAAAGCCGCCAATATCCTCTGGACCCGCGAAACACTGACCGCGTACCTCGAAGACCCGAAAAAGGTGGTCCCCGGCACCCGCATGATTTTCTGGGGGCTCAGCGATCCGGAAAAGATCGAAAACCTGTTGGCCTACCTGCAAACCTTTCAACCGCAGTAGTGCCTTGCAAGATCAGGCACTCAGCCGGCGTTCGATTCCAGGTGCTGTTTGACCACGTCCAGCACTTCGTTCGGCGCTTCACGATGGGGGACGTGATGACGGTTTTTCAGGATTACGCTTGTGCTCGACGCCGTTCCCAGCGTGGCAATCCGCTGCGGGTGCAACACGGACCCGTACTCGTCGTTCTCGCCATGTAGCACCAGTAACGGGCACTGAATCGAGGCTGCGCTGCTTTCGAGGGTCCATTGCTCGAAGGCCTTTGATAACCAGGTCTCTGTCCAGGCAGACAGCACCCAGGCGGCCTTGTCGCCGTGGTACTTGTGCAACCGCTCCATTTGCCCCGCCTCCTTGAACTGGGCCTTGGCAATGCGAATGCCGTTCAACGTCCGGTCTTCAACAAATGCTTGTGCCGACTCGGTGATCAACGACTGGCAACTGTGCGGATACAGCGCCGCGCACGTCGCCGCCATTGCCCCGCCAACGCTGTGACCGAAGGCCACGAACCGGTCGATTTGCCACTGCTGGCGCAGCAGCGGAAAGAAGCATTCAGCTTCATCCCGAATAAACCGGGTGGGCAGGTCACCGGGGTAGGCATCGGACTGCCCGAAGCCGAGCCGGTCGTAGGCGACAACTATGCGCCCCGTGGCCTGGCACAGTTGTTCTGGAAAATCCCGCCACAGTGCGACGCAACCCAGAGAGTCATGAAACAGAATGATCGGTGGCTGGGCCGTTTCGGCACGCTCGCCGGCAGGCGACCAGCGTTGGGAGAACAAACGACCGTGAGGCGTCTCGATCCAACGGGTTTCTTCACTGACAAACAACGGCATTGCTGACCTCGACCTGGCGCTCAAGCGGATAACAGATCACGCAGCGTACCCGTTTTGAACCAGCGCTTGAACAGCTGCCGGAAGAGAAGAGGGTCCCTTCCGGCAGCTCCGGAGCTGATCAGGCTTGTGCTGCGCTCACCCCGCCAGTCGCCGTGGATTTTTTGCGCACCGATTGATACAGCAGGCTGGACACCATGAAGCCGATAATGGCCAGCACGCTCATCAGGCTGAAGACATAGTTGTAACCCTGTTCACCGGGGAAGTGATCGAGGATGGCGCCATAGATGACGTAGGCGAACATGCCCGGTGCGTAGCCGATCAGGCAACCGATGCCGAAGGCCGAGCCGGTGATGTGTTGAGGAATGCCGACTTCACCCATGGGCGCCCAGAACACACCGCGCATCGAGAAAACGATCAGCGCGAACGACAGAGTGGCGGCCATGCCCGCGTAGATGAAGCTCGGGCTTTTCGGGATCAGCATGATGACGCCCATCAAGGGCAGCAGCGCCAGGAAGGCCCACTTCAGGTAGCGGCTGGTGCTCTTGAATTGTTTGTCGGCGATGAAGCCGCCGGCAGGGCCACCGAGGATCTTGAGGAAGTATTGGTTGATGATGCCGTAGGCGCCCACCAGTGCCACGGGCAACCCGTACATTTCCTTGAGGTAGGGAATGAAATAGGTCAGGCCGCAGTAGACGATGTAGACCATGAACACGTTGAGGCTGACCAGCCAGATACCCGGCACCTTGATCGCCTCGACCAGGTTCGCCAGGCCGTTTTTCGGTTTGGCCACCGACTGCGCGGTGCCACCCTTGAGCAGGAACCAGGTGACGGTCCCGGCGAGGATGTCGATCACCGAGTAAAACAGGATGGCCGATTTCAGGCCGGCTTCGCCCGACCCCATGGCGACGAACACGCCCAGCGCGGAAAAAGCCACCAGGGTATCGATCACACCACGTCCGCCTTCCAGCAGGCCGAACAACCGGCCTTGTTCCTGATCGTCACCCAGGTTGCGAATCGCCTTGAGCAGCGAAGGCCAGAAGATGCAGTCGGCACAGACCGCCAGCAGGCTGAACACGATCAGCAGGTTGCTGAAGGGTGGAAAGGTCGCCAGGTACAACCCCAGACCACCCGTACCGATCAGGCCGATGGGGATCAGTTTGCGGGTATCGTAGCGATCGGCGAGCAGCCCGCCGACGACGAACAACGCCGTGGCAATGATGGCGTTGGCACTCAGCAGCATGCCGATTTCAGTGTGGGTCAGGCCCATGAATTCCTGCATGGGCACATAGAAGGCGTCCTTGAGGTTCGCCAGTTTATAGATGGTACCGCCACCGAGGATGAGGATCAGGAATCTGAACCATTTGGCCTTGTTTTGAATTGTCATTATTGTTCTCCGGGCGTATCAGGTCGTCAGGTTCAGGCGTGGGAGGAGTGGGCCAGGGTCAGTTCGGCCAGGGTGCGAAGTTCGGCTAGCAGGCTGCGCACATAGGCCACCTGGTTGTTCGCCCAGCGGTGTTCATCGGCGAGCATTCGCTCAAGCGAGTAGCCATTGGGGAGCGGTGTGTCGCTCATTTCCCGATAGGCAATGAAGGGGTCGGTCGCCTCGTCGGTCTGACGAAAGGCCGGGGCCACATAGTGGTTTTCCTGCTCAAGAATGAACGCGATCACCTGAGGGGTGGCTGTGTCGCCCAGCATCAACAATTCGAACAGCATGCGGGCGCTCGGCAGGTCGTCTTCGTCGCTGCCCTGTAGCACGCCGTAGTGGCCGAAACCGTTTTGCTCGGGCACAACGCGCACGCCCTTGAGGTGGGTCTGGCGGATGTGTGGCGCCAGATTGCGCAGCGCCTGTAAAGGCTGCTCGCAGGCATTGATCATGTTGCCGAAGTCGAACAACGCGTGCAGGCGAGGGTGGTCGAGCCGCTTGAGCAATTGCGCGATCTCGCCGCTCTTGAGTTCTTCATGCTGCTCGAAATCGAAGTACAGGTCGTGCTCGTCGGCCTGCTGAGCGAGGTAGTGCAGGTCGGTCTCGATCACGTCCATGACGCGCGACAGCGCGCCCTCATAACGTGAGTAAACGCGGATGTTGCGTACTCCCAACGCCCTGGCGATGGCGATCACCTGGTCGACATCTTTTTTCAGTGTGCTGCTGATTTCCAGGTGCACATCCAGCCCCAGCGCCTTGGCCTTGTTGGCAAATGCTTGCAGTTGCTCGGGGGACATTTGGCTCAGGCTGTTTTCCTCACCGTCGAGCAAGTGCAGGCTCAGCCCCTGCAACTCGTGGCGATAGGCGAAGTCCAGCAGGTCGGCGGGGGTGACGCGGCCGTGGGTGAGGTTGGTCAGCAGCGGGTAGGCGTGGGCAAACAGGCGCATATGCCCCAGACGTTCGAGCAACTGCCGGGCCAGTGCTTCGGTCAGTACCGGGGCTGTACCGTCCTCGACCACGTTGTGGCTCAGCAAGGCGTTGAATCGTTCCTGGATCTTATTGTTCATTAGAGTCGTTCCTGGTTCAGACACCGGGTCTACCGGCGCAGCCTTTATCGCGCCAGTCAGGAACTCTCGATAGATCCATTATCAGTTAATTCATAAGACCACTTGCCTTGCTTCAAGTGATTTGCGGCAGGCACCCGATGGCGGACAAGGCCCGGGCCAGCGCTTCGACGCGTTCGCGGGCCTGGTTTTCCGGCGTGCCGGCAAAGCCGATCAACAGGGCCGGCGGCAAGACATGCGTGATGCGGTAGTCGCTCAGTGCATAGGTGTGGATGTTGTGTCGGGCCAGCGCCTTGGCGATGGCGTCGTCATTAAGCTCGGGCGGCAGCCAGGCGATCAGGTGCATGCCGGCCTCTACGGGGGTGATCTTGAAGAAGTGGCCGAGTTGCTTTTCGAGCTGCTCGATCAACGCCTGCTGACGAGCCTGATACAGCGCCCGCATGCGGCGGATATGCCCCAGGAAGTGGCCTTCGATCATGAAGTCCGCCGTCGTCGCCTGAAGCAGCGTGGGCGGGCTGCGATCCATGACTGCGCGCAGGGTGCAAAAGGGTTCGACCAGGGCTTTTGGCAGAATCACGTAACCCAGGCGCAGCGACGGGAACAGTACTTTGCTGAAGGTGCCGACGTAGATCACCCGGGCCATCTGGTCCATGGCGTAGAGCGCCGGAAGGAGGCGGCCGCTGTAGCGAAACTCACTGTCGCAATCGTCCTCGATGATCCAGCTCTGATGTTGCGCGGCCCAGTCAATCAGGGCCTGGCGTCGCGCATAGCTCAGGGTGACGCCCAATGGATGCTGGCGAGAAGGGGTGGTGAACACCAGGCGGGCGTCGGGGCACTCGTCCAGGCCTTGCTGGACATCGATGCCCTGTTCATCGATACGCAACGGCACCACGCGGGCGCCTTGGGCTTGCAAGGCAATGCGCGCGGCGATGTGGCCCGGGTCTTCCATCCAGACGCTGTCCTGCGGATTGAGCAGCAACATGCCCAGCAGGTTGAACGCTTGCTGCGCACCGGAAACGATCACCACTTGCCCGGCATCACAGTCGATGCCACGGGCGTCGAACACGTATTCGGCAATCGCCGTGCGAAACGCCTGCAAGCCTTGCAGCTCGCCATAGCCGAGCATGGCCTTGGTCGGCTTCAGCAGGTGACGGTTCATCAGGCGCCGCCAGATGACTTGGGGGAAGGCATCGTAAGTGCTGTGGCTGGGCAGGAATGAGGTCGGGGTCGCGGGGTCCCAGTCGGCATAAGACACCCCGCGAAAATGATCGCTGCGCAGTGACAACATCGACTGGCTCAGGTCGGACAGGCGCGGTGGCGGGCGCTGTTGCCCATCGTCGGTGATACCGCGATTTTCCCACTCGTTGCCGACATAGGTGCCGGCGCCGGTGCGCGAGGCCAGGAAACCCTCGGCAATCAGTTGATCGAACGCATTGAGAATGGTGATCCGCGACAGCGCCAGTTCCTTGCTCAGGGTCCGGGTCGACGGCAAGCGCACGCCGCCCTGGAGCCGGCCACTGAGTACCTGTTTGCGAATCTGCAGGTACAACTGGCGGTACAAGGGGATGGCGCTGGCACGGTCCAGTTCGATAGCCGACAGCAGCAAACCTGCGGGGGATTTCATGACATGGCTCGTCTGGGTGGAGGAGGGTTTTACCGTCGGGCGACGTGGCGTGCAAGGGTATCGAGCGACGCCGGATAAGTCATCCACCCCGGGAGTTTGTCATTTTACGCTCGCGGCTCAGGCGTCATGGGTCGACGCCAAGCCGGGCTTTGATCGATCGAAGGGGCCGTCGCTAAATACCACTGAACAGGCCGATGATCACGGCATTGACCAGGTCAATGAAGAAGCCACACACCAGCGGCACGATCAGGAAGGCTTGGTGGGCTGCGCCGTATTTTTGCGTCACGGTGGTCATGTTGACGATGGCCGTGGCCGTGGAGCCAAGGGCAATCCCCCCGAACCCGGAAGCAATCACGCTGGCTTCGTAATTGCGTCCCATAAAGCGGAACACCACAAAATACGTGTAGAGCACCGTCAGCAGAATTTGCAGGGTCAAGGCGCACAGAATGAACATCAACGCGCCGCTGAGTTGCCATAGCTGAAGCCCCATCAGGGCCATGGTCAGGAACATGCCCAGGCAGATATCGGAGATCAGTGCCAGCCCCAGGCTGGCGCCGCTCCAGGTTTTCAGCCGTTGATCACCGACCACGGCGAGAACGATGTGGTGAATGACGATACCCGCGAACAGGCAACTGACGAATTTGGGCAGGGTGATGCCGGCGTTTTCCAGCAGCAGGTTAAGTCCATAGCCGAGCATAAGGGTCAGGTTGAGCCACATCCACGCCCAGAGCACATCGTAGTAGTCCAGGCCCTTGCTCGGTTGTTGCTCGAGAATGCCGACTTCCAGCGTCGCATCCCCGGAAGTCTTCAGGTGATAACGGCTGATCAGTCGATTGGCGATAGGGCCGCCGATCACGCACGCGGCTATAAGCCCGACGGTGTTGCTGGCCATGCCCAGTTCATGGGCGTTACTGATGCCCAGTTTTTCGATGAAAAGCGGCGCCCAGGCCAGCGTGGTACCCGCCCCACCCGTGAGGGAAATGGAGCCCACCATCAATCCTGCCTTGGGATCTAGCCCGAATGCCTCGGCCACCCCCATGCCCAATGAGTTTTGCAGGACGATGAACACACCGGCGAGCAACAGCAGGACCAGTAGCGGGCGTCCACCCTTGAGCAGTTGGCGCATGTCCGATTTCAAGCCAATGCCGGCAAAGAAATAGAGCAGCAGGGTGTCGCGAACCTGCAGGTCGAATTCGATCTGGATCTTGAGTCCGAAGTACAGCAGGCTCGTCACCGCCGCACAGACGAAGCCACCGACAACCGATTCGGGAATACAGTATTGGCGGAGCAAGGTGCTGCGCTGGACAAGGGTTTTGCCGAGGAACAGCAGGAGGATGGCGAGGGTAAAACTCACGAGGCCGTGAACCGAAAAGAGCTGGGGAGTCATGTCAACCTGCCTAAAAATCTAAAAGCATTATCAGGATTCACCGTTCAATGTTCAGACCTTTATCAATGAACGGGGGATACAGCCAGGCAGTCTGGTCAGCGCCTTCCCGCTGCCCTCAATGCACGCCTGGCCAGTTCAGGTCGCTGCCCGATCACTCAGTAAACGCCTGATGCTTACACCCCAGTGTGTTGCATATTCCCGTTCCATTGATAGCCGATAGCTGCCAGTCAAGACCGGCAGCAGGCAGCCATGGAGATTAGTTGCTTTTTTGGCTATCGGTTGAAACGTTCGGCCAGGCTGTGCAGGTAATCGGCCATTCCCTCGAGATCGCGGCTGATCGCGGCGCCTTGCTCGGCCTGCCCGGCACTGTGGTCACACAGTTGCGCGATGCGCGTGATCTGTTGATT
This sequence comes from Pseudomonas sp. C9, assembly GCF_002000165.1. Lineage (NCBI taxonomy): Bacteria > Pseudomonadati > Pseudomonadota > Gammaproteobacteria > Pseudomonadales > Pseudomonadaceae > Pseudomonas > Pseudomonas sp. C9. The sequence goes on from NZ_MPAK01000001.1 coordinate 5,148,441, forward strand.
GATATCTTCCGTCACGTGACTTTGCTGCTCTGATGCCGATGCCATTTGCTGGCTCATGGCGGTGATGCGGCTGACGGCTTGACTGATGCCGACCAGCGCCGACTGCACCGCCTCGACACGCTGCATGCTGTCGCGGGAAATCTGCTCGCCCCGGGCGGCCGTGGAGACGGCGCGATCGGCTCCGTTGTTCAGCGACGCGATGAAGCCATGGATCTGCTCGGTGGAGGTGCGGGTGCGCTGTGCCAGGGAGCGCACCTCGTCGGCAACCACTGCAAAACCCCGGCCTTGTTCACCTGCCCGGGCCGCCTCGATCGCTGCATTGAGCGCCAACAGGTTGGTCTGTTCGGCAATGGAAGTGATGACATCCACGACACTGCCGATCGATTGCGTCTCGCTCGCCAATGCGTTCACCGCCAGGCCGATTTCGTTGACGGCCTCATTCATCGCTTCCATGGCGTGCAGGCTTTGCCGGGCCAGCTCACTGCCTTCTTGAGTCAACTGGTCGGCTTCGGACGCGGCATGCGCCGTCGTGATGACGTTTTGAGTCACCTCCTGATTCGTTGCCGCCATCTGCGCGATGGCGGCGGCGGACTGATCCGTTTCACTGCGCTGGCGATCAAGCGACTGCGCTTGCGAGCCGGACAGTTCGGATGACTGTGCTGCCTTGGCCTTCACGCTGATCCCGGCATCGACAAGCCGGCTCAACGCCGTTTGCAAACGGGCTTCCTCGCTGAGCATGGCCATGTCCAGCCGGCCTTGGGGGCCGTAGTTGTCGCTGTAGGTCAGCGCGACCAACGGGTCGGCAAATGCTTTTGGATGCTCGGCCAGGGTGCGCTCGATGGAGCTGCGATGTCGGGACTCGATGCGGTACCAGGCAAGACTCAGGCTCGCCACCAGGACACATTGAGCCGCCGTGTCCGGTAGCCAATGAGCACCCAGCAGTGAAAGCACGCCAGCCGCGAATAATGGAAAACCGTTTCGCAGTGGCCGCAGAATCCGCGCACTGCGCGCCACGATCGGCTTGCCGGCGCGCATCCTTGCATAGAGCGCTGATGCCCGACGGACCTGGTCGCGGCTGGGCACCGAGCGTACCGACTCGTAACCACTCATGCGCCCGTTTTCATACATGGGCGTGACGTAGGTATTGACCCAATAAAAATCGCCATTTTTCGAGCGGTTTTTCACAATCCCCATCCAGGGTTTGCCTTGCTTGAGGGTGTGCCACATATGAATGAATACCCCGGGTGGCATATCGGGGTGTCGAATCAGGTTATGAGGCTGGCCGACCAATTCGTCGGCAGTGAACCCGCTGATGGTCACAAACGCGTCATTGCAGTAAGTGATTCGGCTATCAAGGTCGGTCGTGGAGATCAAACGCTGGTTGGCAGGGAACGCTCTTTCTTGGTCGGTGACGGGCAGATTCACACGCATTAACGCGATCCTTTTGCGGATTATTATTCTGGTGTTGAGCGTGTAAATCGGAACCATGGCGCACGGCAAGCACTGAACAGTGCTTGTGCTACAACATCCCCTTGTACTCGTTTCAGCTTGGCACCGATTCAGCTCGCGATTCGTTCTACGCGTTTTTTCGGGTGGGCAGCCGTACATTGGGCGACAGTTTTTTTTCATTTCATGACAGCTTCACGGCGCTGATGTGGCGTGTTACGCCGCGTTCACGCTATTGATTTTTGCACTCCGACACCACCACTTGGCAGGTGTTGGGCGTGCCCCCGGACCGGCCGGCATAGCGCATGCAATTGTCCATGGATTTTTTCTGGGCGATGTTCAAGGTGGCGCCCCAGGCCAAGCCGCCCTCGCCAGCAGTGGGGAGCGATTTTGCGTAGCAATTTGAGCCGGCGACCTGATAGGGGTCCCTGGAGTGTTTACCTGAACATCCCGCCGTCAGCGCCAGGCTGATGGCGAGCAGGCAGGGGAGAACCCATGACCCGCATTGGCGCGCTGCTGTTTTGGTCATTGCGTTTCCCCCGATCAAGAGGCTGAAGGCGTGTCCTTCCTTTCAAAGATTAGACGCTCTCGCGCCTGCCTTTAGATCGGTTTAGCGGGTATGGGGCGTTTATCGCTGTCATCGTTTGCTGCACAGAATGAACATGTCGTTGCCATCATCGAACAGGTAACGCGTCTGTGAGAGCGAGCGCATCCAGTAACTCACGCTGGTGTCCGAGCGGAAGATAAACAGGCCGAGTGTCCCCGCCAGCTCAGGCGTTGCGCTGTCCGCTTCGCCCTTGGCGCTCCGTACGACAGTGACCTGCAAGCGGTGTCCCTGTTGTTGCACCCTAAAGGCACTATTGCGGCGCAGGGTGTCAATTTCAGCACCGGATCCGGTATCGATCAGTTGGGCCACCATGCGCATGTGACTGAGCCCGGTGGGCCTCAAGTCCAGTCTGAAGCGCGTCGTCAGCCACGCAGCAGGCAATGCCGAGGGCACTTGATGCGCGCTCTCCCCGGTGCACCAGAAGTCCAGGTTGGCCTTGTGCTCGCCCGTCAGGCGTCCCAGTGCAACACCCAACAGCCCCACGACGACGAAGGCCAGGTACCAAGCTGAGGTGGCGGCGCGTCTAGTCATGTTGTTGTACACCGATGCAGCGACTGCTCGCCGTTTCCAGCGCGCCATCGCAGAGAATCTGATCGGCCCCCCGACGCGACGGTAACAAGTACAGGTGCATGTTTTGCGTCGAAAGACCTAGAATCCCCGCCAGTTTTCGACTGTTCTCGACCATCAATTGCAAGTGGGGCGCCACTGGCGGCTGTACGTCCTGAGTGGGCAAGTGCACGAGCACATCATCCATCGTTACGGGAGCGGCGAACGCTGGCGGTTCCACCTCAAGCGGCGGTGCCAGCCAGATTCTTCCCAGCACAAATGCACAGGCTCCCCACACGGGCAATGCGAGCCACAAGTGCCAACGCCTTGGGGTTGCAATCGCAGACGTAGGTATCGGCCCGGGAGCGGGTTCCGTTGAGGCAGGGATTGGCTTGATCGAAGGCGGTTCGCCAGCTTCTCCCTCTGCATCAGCGATGGCCGATACGGCAGGCTCAAGGGGCAGGGGGGCTTCGTTGCCAGTGACCATCGTGCATGATGGCAGCGCCGGTTTCGGGTGCGCAGTCAGTTCTTCGACTGTCACCCCGTCGGCAAGCTTGTAGCCGATGCGTGGCAAGGTCTGGATGAATTCTCGATCAGGCTGCAGTTTTTCCAGCGCCAGCCGCAATTGGCGGACCACCTGGGCCAGGCTGTTGTCGGTCACTTCCAGCCCGTATTGTCCCCATGCCCCGGCCATCAGTTCGCGCTTGCGAACCACAGAACCCCCGGACCTGAGCAGCATGGCCAGGCATCGGCTGGCGATTGCACCCAGGCGCAAAGGCTCCTCATTGGCGGCGTCGACACGAAACAACAGGAAGTTGTTCTCGTCGAACACCAAGTGTTCATCAATCAGCAGTTGGCCCATGGCGAGCTTCCGTGCGTGGCAAGAAGACAAGTCGGATTCGTGTCGTTGGCTTCTAGAGTTAAGCGGCCATTCCTTGCTTTGGCCAACCTCTGCGCTGAATAGGTGGCGAGCTCAGTCGTTGTTTGCCAGTGGTCTACCCGGCCAAGGCCTCAAGGGCATCCTCGGCAGGGGCGTCGGCATAGCGCTCGGCGATCCGCTCAAACTCTTTTTCCAGGTCGATGAAGGCGGCCACCACATCCGGATCAAAATGCCGTCCGGCACCCTCGCAGATGATCGCGAATGCCTTCTCGTGGCACATCTGCGACTTGTATACCCGTCGGCTGATGACCGCGTCGTAGACATCGGCAACCGCCATCAAGCGGGCGCTGACAGGAATGGCGTCACCGGCCAGGCCATTGGGATAACCGCTGCCATCCCATTTTTCGTGGTGGCACAGGGCAATTTCCTTGGCGATACGCAGGAACGGCACTTGCGCGCCCAACAGTTCCTCGGCATGTACCAGGGCCTGGTAACCCAGCTGGGCGTGGGTCTTCATGATTTCGAACTCGGCAGGTTCAAAGCGCCCCGGTTTGAGCAGGATATGGTCTGCAATACCGACCTTGCCGATATCGTGCAGCGGCGCCGACTTGAACATCAGCTCAATGCTTTGATCATCTAGATGCACGCTGAATCGCGGGTGATCGCTTAATTTTTCTGCCAGTAGCCGAACATAGTGCTGTGTGCGCCGCAGGTGGTTGCCTGTCTCGTTGTCGCGAGTCTCGGCCAGCGAGGCAAGGGCCAGGATGGTCACGTCATGGGTGGCCTGCAGCTCACGGGTTCGCGCCAGGACTTCCTGGTCGAGGTAGGCATTGTGCGAACGCAACAGGTCCGTCGTCGCCTTGAGGCGCAACTGTGTATGCACCCGCGCCAGCAGAATGGCCGGATTGATCGGCTTGAACAGATAGTCGGCAGCTCCCAGTGCGAAACCCTGGCACTCATCCTCATGCTGAATCCTGGCGCTCAGAAACATCACCGGCACATCACGTGTCTGCGGATTTTGCTGGAGACGACGACAAACCTCATAGCCATCCATTTCGGGCATCATCACATCCAGCAGAATCAGGTCGGGTATTGTCCGATCGACGATCTTCAAGGCCTGGGCACCGCTGGTAGCAATTCGTACGTGATAAAGCTCACGCAACAGCTCACTGATCAGCTGCAGATTGGCCGGCACATCGTCGACCACCAGCACGATGGGTCTTTGGGTTGAGCTGTTCACGGGGTTTCCTTGTGACGGCAGTCACGGATGTGTCGATAAAGTACTTTCAGTAACGCATGCCACTTGCACCTCTGCTCTGAAATGGACTGAGCCTTTTCCGCCGGGTGCTGAAAAACGCTGAAAACTTCTGAACAGCCTGCTTATGAGGTCATGAAGTGCGCGTTGCCTCAGCGTTTCTATTCGTTCATTGCGCGGGTTCCACCGCCTGCATCGCCTCCTTCAGACAGACCTGCGCCCGCTCAAAATCGAAACGTTTCACCGCGTCGTCCAGTGGCTGGAAGCGTTGCGCGAACGCGCCTCGCAATACACCCGCATTTGAGGACAAATAGGGCACTGCCTGCGCATCAAAATCACTCAGCAGGGTTTCGAGATGTCGGCAGATCCGTCGTAACTCGACGTAGTCGACCGCTGTCGGTGCCGTCTCGATTTCACCGGGCAACCGCTCCCGCATTTGCCCCAGCAGGGCTTCCAAGGGTTCAGACAATGCCTGAAGAGCGATTTGCAGCGCTTCATTGGGGCGCTTTGTGCGAAGTGCTTGCTCCAACTCGTTTGCCGCCTGCGCGACGATGTCGGCACCGATGGTCGCTGACACGCCTTTGCAGCTATGGGCCAACAGTTCGGCTTTAGCCAGGTCACCCTGCATCAACGCCGTGCGTAACTGCTTGAGCAAGTGGCTCTGGTGGGTCTGGTAACTGCGCAGCAAATTCGCATACAGAGTGTGCCGGCCCAGTACCCGTCGCAGGCCCGCAACCGTGTCCACGCCGTCCAGTTTGAAGCTCGCCTCGGCGCAACTCTGCGTTGCCAGCGGCGCCAGCTCCGCCTCGCACGCAGGCTGGACCGATGTCTCAGGCTGCCAGCGACGCAACACCGCGTAGAGCGTCTGCGGTTCGAAGGGTTTGCTGACAAAGTCATTCATGCCGGCTGCCAGACAAGCGTCTTGATCACGCTGGCTCGCATTGGCGGTAATGGCAATGACGGGCAGTGTGTCCATGCCGGGCAACCGACGCAGCAGGCGGGTGGCCGTCAGACCATCGAGCACCGGCATCTGCATGTCCATGAACACCAGGTCGTAGCGCTCCTCGGCCAATCGATCCAGCGCCTGGCGGCCATCCGTCGCGATTTCGACCCGACAACCGGCCGCCCGCAGAAATTCGGTGGCCACTTGCTGGTTTAACTCGTTGTCTTCCACCAGTAAAACGCGGGTCCCTTCGGTCGCCTGCCAGTCGCTGTGATGCTCCGCTGCGCACAGGCCTTCAATGACCGTGTTGCGGGCCAACAACAGGCGCACCTCAAACCAGAAATGACTGCCTTCCCCCAGCACGCTCTGAACACCCACCTGACCGCCCATCAACTCGGACAGCTGTTTGGCGATGGCCAGCCCCAGGCCCGTGCCACCAAAGCGTCGTGTGGTGGAGGCATCGGCCTGCTGGAAGCTCTGGAACATGTGTTTCAACTGCTCGGACGACAGGCCGATGCCGGTATCGCTCACGCTGAAGCAAAGCAAGGCGTCATCGGCGGCGGCCTGGCGCAGACTTACTTCAATACGGATCTGCCCGCGTTCGGTGAATTTCACCGCATTACTCAGGTAGTTGAGTAATATCTGCCGCAGTCGCAGCGGATCGCCACACACGCGATCGGGTACGTCCGCCCCCATGTTGAGCCGCACATCCAGGCCTTTATCGGCAATACGCGCACGTACCTGGTCAAGGGCTTCCTCCAGCAGTTGGGTCAGGCTGAAGTCGCGGACCTCCAGTTGAAGCTTGCCGGCCTCGATTTTGGAAAAATCCAGAATATCGTCAAGCACGCCCAGCAAATGGCGGCTGGAGCTCTGTACCTTGTTCAAGTAGTCGCGCTGAGATTCGTTCAGCTCCGTCCTCAAGGTCAGGTGTGTCATGCCAATGATGGCGTTCATCGGCGTGCGAATCTCGTGACTCATGTTGGCCAGGAACTCAGCCTTGATACGCGCACTGTCCTCGGCCAGTTGCCGCGCCTGCTGCATCTCGTTCGCCGCGGCGTGCTGGGCAGAAATGTCTTCGATGATCCAGATCGAGCCTCGGGAGTTGTTTGCGGACGTGATGGCTCGCGCACTGACGCTGGCCCAGAAGCATCGGGCGTCCTTGCGACGCAGTTGCAGCTGCTGCTGATAGATTTCGCCACGGTCCAGCGCCTCGCGAATCTGTGCTTCCAGTGTCTGCACTGTTTGCGCCGAAATGACCTGATCCAGCCAGATCAGCGGGGAACGCTGCAGTTGCTCACCGGGTGCGTAACCCAGCAATTCATCCAGACGCGAATTGGCCTGTGCGATCAATCCACCCTGTACGAGTGCAATGCCATAGGGCGCCGAGCCGACAATGGCCTGCTGCTGCTCATGCGCTTCACGCAGGCAGCGCTCTTCGGCTTTACGCTGGCTGAGATCGCGTATCGCAATGCACAGGCATTGCCCACGATCCTCGCGCACGGGCAGCAGGCACAGGCGCAATTCAGCGGGAAACTCACTGCCATCGGCTCGTCGCGCAATCACCTCGGCGGTGTCGAGCACCTTGTTCAGGTGCACTCGCTCAAGCATGCGATCAACGGTCTCGAGCTGGCTGTCCGGCACCAGCGCGCGGTAACTCTGGCCAAGCAAGGTGCCGGGGGCATAACCAAAGGTTGCTTCGCTTTCCTGGTTGGCGAGGATCACGCCGCCCTCGTCGAACACCAGCAGTGCTTTGGGGGCAAACTCGACGATGCTGCGATACCAGCCCTCAGTGGCTTCCAGCGACTGTTGGCGTTGTTGCAGAATCAGCGCCTGGCGCTCCAGCAGCCGGGCCTGCAGGTGGGCCTGGTGCAGCAATCGCTGATTGTGCGTGCTCTGATCCAGCGCATTCAGGAGCGTGGCGAGTCGGTTGGGCAGGGTGTCGAGCAACTGGAGCTGAGCGCAATCCGGGCGATGGGCGAAATCGAGTTCAAGGCTCGCCAGCTGCTGCCCGTCCTGTTGCAGTGGCAAGCTGTAGTGCAAGTGGCCTGCCGGCATGTCGAAGGCCTCAGCATCGAATAGCAAAACCGCCTTGCAACCCAGGCACTCGCCCAGCTTTTGCTGCAACGTTGCGGCGAATGCCTCCCGACTGGTGCACAACTGCAACGCTTGGACCAGCTCGCCGAGGTGCCCCTTGACCCAGTGCTGTCGGTGCAGCTCTTCATTGACGTCGACATAGGCATCGAATGCCTCGGCCAGCGCCACCACTTCAGCAAGCCCCTGGCGCTGCGCCGGCTCACCAAGCGCTTCGCCGGCGTGCAGGCGGCGCATGCGCTCGGAAAGACGCAACAACGGGATCATCAACTGGCGACGCAGGACCACCAGAAATGCCAATAGACCTGCGCCCAATGTGATCAATTGCATCAAGACATTGATGTGGCTGGCCAACTGGGCTTTGTTTCGCGCGGCCTCGAAGTCGCTATTAAAACGTTGGGTCGTCGAGGTGGTCAGTTGATTCAGCGCGTCGGCAAAATTCCACTCGGTATTGATGTAAGTGGTGCTTGCAAGCTGTGTCGGACCGCCTCGATGAAAACTTTGTTTCATCGCAAGGCGCTCCATGCTCGTTTGCCTGAGATCCATGTCCTCGACCGTCGCCAGCAATCGGGCTTCCTGATCATTCAGTCCGACGGCTTGAAGCTCCAGTTTGGTGTCGTGGAAAGTCCGGCCTTTTTGCCACTTTTCGTTGTATTGGGTGAGAAACAGCTCGTCGCCCGTGCCGACATACAGGCGCGCCAGTTGGGTCAGTTCACGGTTGAGGGTCGCCATTCGGGCAACGGTGGTGATGGTCTGGTGCCGTCGATCCGTGGCGCGCGCGGCTTGGGCACCGTAATACTCATCCAGTGACAGGGTCAGCAGGCAAGCAATCACCGCCATGCCAAATCCTGCCGAAATGAGTTTGCTCAGACGTTCCAGACTCATGGGCTCTCCTGCGACAACCGCTCCGGACACGCGCCGGAAGCTTAGGTCTGCAGTAAACCGCCACGCCTGCTCCGGTGCTGTGAAAACACCTGATTCAGTGGGATCGATTCGATGAAAAACGCTGAAAAGTCGTGAAGCGGCCCCAGACTGGATCGCTGCTATTTTTAAAGGGCCGTTCCAACCGCTTGATTGACGAGGAGGTGCAACATGGAACGATTCACCGGTGGTTGCCTGTGCGGCAACGTCAGAATTGTGGCTTCAGGGCGCCCCTACCGGGTGGGCCTTTGTCACTGCCTCGATTGCCGCAAGCATCATGGGGCGCTTTTTAATGCCTGCGCGATATTCCCTCAGGAGGCGGTGACGATCGAGGGCGAAACGCGCGATTACGCCGGGAGGTTTTTCTGCCCTCGCTGCGGTTCGTCTGTTTTCGCCCGCACCGCCGACGAGGTCGAAGTCAACCTGGGTTCCCTGGATGCCCCTGACCAACTGCCGCCAACCTACGAAAGCTGGACCGTTCGGCGCGAGTCCTGGTTGCCGGTGTTTGCGCATACGCGGCGATATGAGCACGACCGTGAGGCCGCCGGGCGTTTCGAGGAGTAGTCCACGGAGCCCCTCGCTGGTCGACGGGCGGCCAGGCTTGTGCCTGACGCTAGCCGATCTTCAACGGCGCAACGTCGCGCAATAGTCCTGTTCCGGTTGTGCAGCGCTATACCACACGTAATCCGCTTGCTCGACGGTCACCGTCTTGCCCGCTTCAGCCAGGATCAGCACCGCGTTGCCTTCGCCAGCGTCGAGGTCCGTCAGGTGCAGTGGCACGCCCAGATCCTTGCGCACATGGAAAGCCCCGGCCAGTAACAGCGCCGGTGTCGGTGCAGCCATCAGGTGTTCGGCCATGCGTCGGTCACGCTGCTGTTGCACGGCGAGCATCGCGGGCATTTGCGCTTCAGGCAGCAATCCGCAATGGGACTCTCTGATATTCGCAAGCAAGGTGGCTTGCACGGCTTTCGTGGTGGACGCTGTACCCGTGAGTGCCGGGCGCTGTTTGTAGATTTGCATGATTTGCGCCCTGTCCAGGTTGGCCGCCAGCAGCGGATAGGGTTGGCGCAGCGCGTAAGTGACCAGCACGCCGTAGACGCTCCAGTCCCAATTAGCCTGCCAGGCCAGCGCCTTGAACGCGTCGGCCGGTGGTTGTCCGGCACGGGTGGCGGTTTGCGCCGCGTCGACCCTGGTTTGCTGATCGGGATTGAGCATTTCCATCAGCAGGCTGCCCTGAGGGCGTTGAATCGCCAGTTCACGCAACAGCCACAATTGCAGGGCGTGGTGATCCGGATTGTCATGCTGTTCGCCGACCAGCACACGCGGCGCAACGGCGAGACGTTCGACCAGTTCCTGTGGTGTCAGCGTTCGACCGGTGGCGAGTTCGCGGATGACGCCAAGGTCGGCATGGTCCCGTCCTTGCGGGGCGATGGGCGCCGGGGGCGGCGAGACGTGATGGGATTGGCAGGCAGCCAGCAGGCTGAACAGGCAGAGCAACAGAAGCCGCATCGTTTTTCCTTGGTAGACGGTGGCCTCCTCGATCAATAGAGGAGGAGGGATATCAGCGTGCGATGATCAAAGGGTGGCCGCGTTCCGGGTGCTGGTGAATCAACGCACGACCTGACAGCGCGCCGTAACGCTCGTGCCCACGCTGAATAAAGATGGAACGCGAGCGTCACGCGTCGCAAAAACACTCAGAAAAATCTCAACTAAGCTAATTGGGTTACAGGTCATTCACCTTGATTGGGGAGAGGTCTGTTCCCGATTTCTGATATGAGGTTCTGATGAATAAACGCTTTCAACTGGCTCCTGTTCTGGCGTGTGTGGTGGTTTGGCCACAAACCGGTTTCCCTGACGATAGTCAGGCCGAACTGGCCAAGCAAACACTGAATCCCGTGGCCGCGCTGTACAGCCTACCCATTCAGTACAACTGGAACCAGAAACTCGGCCCGAGCGGCGAGGGTTACCAAAGCGTCACCAACATCCAGCCGGTGCTGCCATTCAGACTCAATGACGAGTGGAACCTGATATCGCGAACCATCCTGCCGATCATTGATCAGCATGGCCTGGTGCCTGGCGGGCAGGCAGATAAATCCGGAACCGGTGATGTGACCCAGAGCTTCTTTTTCTCACCCCAAAAACCAACCGCGAATGGCTGGATATGGGGGGTGGGACCGGCCATTCTGGTGCCGACCGGCAGCAATGATCTTTTGAGCAATGAGCAATGGGGGTTAGGCCCTACGGTGGTGCTCCTAAAACAGAGCAATGGCTGGACCCGCGGAATATTGGCCAATCACATCTGGTCACTGGAAAACAGCCCGCCCGATGACAAGGAAAAGGTCAACGCGACGTTCCTGCAACCGTTTTTCAGCTACACCACCCACACCTACACCACCTTCGGCATCAACACCGAATCCACCTACGATTGGCAGACCCGTGAATGGTCCGTGCCGATCAACCTGTCAGTCACCCAGTTGTTCAAAGTGGGTCATCAACCCATGACCGTGCAAGTTGGACCGCGTTATTGGGCTGACAGCCCGAAAGATGGCGCTGAGGGCTGGGGGTTCAGGGTGGCGTTTACGCTGTTGTTTCCAAAGTAAGCGCCACCCTGATTATCCTTCCATGTATGAACAGCCGTGCCTGACTAGCTAATTGCCGGCTGGCATTGGCAGGTTAATGCCTTCTTTCTGCAATTCCTCGCGAACCGACTGGAATTTTTGATACTGGGACAACTCGATCGGTCCGTCATAGGTCATGCTTTGCATCTTGCGAGGTGGGTATTTGACATAGGTCTGCATGAGCTTGGATATCGCCTGGCTGATCGGCACCATCGTCCAGGTACGCTCAGTAAAGTTGTTCATGAACAGGTCATAGCGCTCTTGCGGGTCCTGCCACAAGTCAAAGACTTGCGGCACCGTGGCCACATATTTTACGGCGCCTTTCCAGCCCAGGTTGGAGTCCACCGCCAGACCACCGGTTTGCGCGCCATCATCGCCCCGCAGGTTGAACACGGCCTTATAGTTTCCAACACGGGCCGCACCCGGGGACAATTCGTTCTCGGTGAAGTAGAACCACTCTTTGCGCGGAGAGGGGCCGTTGCCGGTGAGAACTGGCGTCATGTCGTAACTGTCGAAGATGATCGGCTGACCCTCACGATCTTTCTCTGGCAGTTTCACGCCGGCAACAGAAGCGAACGTCGCCATCAGATCCAGGCCACCGAGAATCTCGTGATTTTTCGTGTCCGGCTTGATCTTGTCTGGCCAGACGGCGATGGCCGGTACCCGGTTACCGCCCTCACGCACGGTACCTTTGGTCCCTCGGAACGGGGTGTAGCCGGCATCCGGATAAACATCCTGCCAGGCCCCGTTGTCCGTGGTGTAAACCACCAACGTGTTCTTATCCATGCCAAGTGCCTTGAGCTTGTCCATGATGCGACCGATGTGGGTATCGAGCTCGACCACAGAGTCGGCGTACTTGGACTTGGACATGGACTTATGAATGAACTCCGGTGCTGGCAAGTTCGGCTGGTGCACTTTCATGAAGTTGATGTTGATGAAAAACGGCTTGTCCGACTTGGCCGCGGTGTCGAGAAACTCCAGTGCGGCTTTTTCCACATAGTTGTCAAAGAACGGAATGCCGACCACGCCGGGTTTACCATCCACGACGGGCGTGTCGACGTACTGGCCGTTGATCTTGAATTCTTCGACCGGTTTTTCGCCCGCCTTGCCGGACAACGCGCCCTTGGTCACCTTTTGAAACATCGCGCGGGTTTCCGGGTCCATGTCGGGGAACCAGGTCGGGTCGGCATAGGTGTAGGCATTGAGGTGATACAGGCCGACGTATTTCATCACGTCATAGCCTTGTGCATTGGGCAGGGCATAGTCGGCTTCACCCAAGTGCCATTTGCCGGTGAAATAGGTGTCGTAGCCACCGGTTTTCAGCACCGATGCCAGCGTCCATTCGGCGGCAGGCAAGCCGCCGCCCTGGCCCTGGAAGGCCACGGTGGTCATGCCGCTACGGTTGGGGATGCGGCCGGTTTGCATGGCTGCCCGGCCAGGCGTGCAACTGGGTTGCGCATAAAAGGAGTAAAAAGTGACGCCTTCTGCCGCCAGCTCATCGATGCTGGGCGTCGGCATGCCCCGGCCGACACCACCGCCATAGGGGCCGAGGTCGCCGTAACCGGTGTCGTCGGAGACGATAAACAGGATGTTGGTTTTTTCCGTTTGAGCGGCGTGGGCGAGTCCGTTCAGTGACATAAGTGCGGCGAATGCGATAGACAACTTGAAGCGATCCGATAGCTTATCCATACCAGCAATCCTCGTTGTTTCATTGTGTTGGCGGCTGACTAGCGCACAACTACATTGACACTTGGTGCGTTGACCACCGAGTAATAAGCCTGGTACTGCGTACAGAATCATTTCCCCCTTACTGCATGACCATGCACAACTCAAGGCGCAGGAAGGAGTCTAGTGCGGTTTTTCCGGTTGGACGTGGTGATTGCTATGTTTTGGACGGGCGCGTCATGACCTCCATGAATACGCCAGACAGCAAGGCAATCACCCGATGAGCCGATTCACAAAATCCATGGCTGCTTCATGGTTTCGCCTGCGCCACATCACCACAGAAAATATTGACATTGCCATCTTCGGGCGCAGTGCGCACAAGTACGGAGTACTTGCCGGCAAGCAGGTCTGGCAATTTGATTGGAGCGCTTCTGTAAAACATCCAGCCATTGGTACCTGAATTACGCTCGGTGTTGACCTTATCGTTCATGGCATAGGCCACTGGCCCTGGTTGCTGGCAGCTGCCTTTATTGACGAATGTGTAGATGCGCGGAGGCAAGTTAGTGCCGGTTGGAACGCCGCTGATGTAGAAATCAAAGTTGGTCTTATCGCCTACGGCGGTCAACGTGGTGTTGCCGATCTGGCCCATATTTTGGTGGGTGGCCGCCAGAGGAAGGTTCATTGAATGGTTTGAGGAGTTGGTGCAGCCGAAGAGACTTGCCATGACCAGTACCGCTGCCAGGGGGGTGCAGTGATTCATTGTCAATCTCCAGTAATGGAATAAGTGCAGGGGGAATATTGGGTATAGCTCATTAAAACGGCGTTGCATTCCCATTCGCTTATTTTCGGAGAAGTTCGGCTATCAATCGTCCCCTCTGTTGTTGGGTGGTCGTAAATTTCGACCCTTAATTCACGCCATCTATATCTTGGCTAAAAGGCTTTCACGCTGACGAAGTTCTTCTTCCATCGCCCTCACTTCCCTCATGTAAAGCTCTACAACGGGAGGTAGCGAGCGCGACTTGAGGTAGATGAAACCGTAATGGGTGCGTAGTGCGAGGTCTTGGAGGGGCAAGGGTACTAACTCACCCGTCCTGAACGCCTGTTCAAAGCTTGATAAGTTGCCTAAGGCCAAGGCATTACTGTTCTCTACGAACGCCGTAATTTGCATCGGCACATCTATTTCAATGGCCGGTACAAAATCGCCATTCACTGCGTCATAAGTGCCGGCGCAGCCCAATGTGGCGGGCAGTAAATGGCTGGCGATCCGCAACGGGATGCGCGAGGCCACCCACGGATAATCGAGTGTTTGCGCCAACTTCAACGAACGCTTTTGCGTGAGCAACGGATGCCCGGGGCGGCAAAACAGGCGCCCCTCATGTTCACCCAGCAGTTCACAGGTGAATTCTTCCCGGCCTTGCAACGTACTGATTTCGGCGATCCCCAGGTCCACCGCCCCGGTGGCAACCTGAAGGGCCACGTCACGCCAGCCCGCGACATGGGCCGTGACTTTGATGTGTGGATGCCGCGCATGCAATCGGGCGATGCTGGCATACCCGCTGCTGATGCTGGGGTAGGGGCCCAGCGCAACTTTCAACGCACCGATATCGCCACCTGTCAGCAAGGCCATGTCGCGAACCAGATCCTCTTGCGCCATCAACAGGCGCTGGCTCTTTTCCCGAAGCAACTGACCAAACGCCGTCAACACGACGCCTTCCGTGCGCCGGTCGAACAACGTGACCCCGAGTTCATTCTCCAGCAACTGGATGCTTTTGCTCAGCGCCGGCTGCGAAACCCCTAACGCCTTGGCGGCCCGACCAAAGTGGGCGTGTTCGATCAATGCCAAAAACTGGCGCAGACGGCGTGGTGTCATTACATAACCTTTATGTTATCGAATATCGACAAAACGGAATTTTTCGTAATCAGATCAATATGCTATTCATACGCCGACGGGTCAAGTTGACCTCGTATCCAGAACACGGAACCCCGCGCAATCATTGGCATTCATGCCTTTGACCCCCCTTAGGCGAAGGAACATTTCATGTACAACAAGACCCTTCATCTGGCACTGGCAATCACGCTGGGCAGCAGTTTCAGCCCCAGCGTTTTTGCAGCCGATGCAAACGGCGCAAGTCCTGTCCCGGCCACGACGCAAAACGGCCATTTCGATAACAAAGGCAAGCCGCCTTCCACCTACACGGTCGAACTGCAAAAAGGTCTGCGCAAGTCACTGCCGTTTTCTGACAAGCGCGATTTTGAAGAGGCGAAAAAAGGCTTCATCGCCGCACCGTCCTATAAAAAGATCATGGCCGAAGCCGGGAATGTTGCCTGGAACATGGGCAGCTACGACTTCCTTCTGGACGGCAAGGATTACGACAGCATCAACCCGTCCTTGCAGCGTCAGGCCGAACTGAACATGGCCTATGGTTTGTACGAAGTGGTGCCGGACAAGATCTATCAGGTGCGCGGCTTTGACCTGGCCAACATCACCTTCATCAAGGGCGATACCGGCTGGATCGTCTTCGACACCCTGATGTCCAAGGAAACCGCCAAGGCCGCCTTGGATTTCATCAACGAAAAAATCGGCAAACGCCCGGTGGTCGCGGTCGTCATTTCCCATTCCCATGCCGACCATTTTGGCGGCATCCGCGGTGTCGTCGATGAGGCGGATATCCGCAGTGGCAAGGTTCCGCTGATCGCCCCGAAAGGTTTTATGGAGCATGCCGTGGCGGAAAACGTCTACGCCGGTAATGCCATGAGTCGCCGCGCCTACTTCCAGTATGGTTTGATGTTGCCGCACAGCCCCAATGGCCATGTCGACATGGCGATTGGTAAAAATGCCTCCATTGGCAACATGGGCCTGATCGAGCCCAATCGCTACATTGAAAAAGATTTCGAGACCGTGACCATTGACGGTGTAGAAATGGAATTCCAGAGCACCCCCGGCACCGAAGCCCCGGCGGAAATGAACACCTGGTTTCCGCAATTCAAAGCGTTCTGGGCCGCCGAAAATATTGTCGGCACGATCCATAACATCTACACGTTGCGCGGTGCGCTGGTTCGCGATCCGCTGGTGTGGTCGAAGAACATCAACAACGCCTTGTATCGCTACGGGCAACAGGCCGACGTCATGTTTGCCGCCCACAGTTGGCCACGTTGGGGCAATGAGCGAATTCAGGACGTCATGCGCGCACAACGCGATGCTTACGCCAACCTGAACAACGCCGTACTGCATGCTGCCAACGAAGGCGTCACCATCAACGAGATTCATAACGTCTACACGTTGCCCGACAGCCTTAAAAACAACTGGGCGACTCATAGCTATCACGGTTCGGAAGAGCACAACAGCCGGGCCGTAATCAACCGCTACCTGGGTTACTGGGATGCCAACCCGGCCACGCTGATGCCGCTGTCACCGAAGGATTCGGCGCCGCTCTATGTGGAAATGATGGGGGGCGCAGACAAGATCATGACCAAGGGCAAGGCCTTGTTCGATCAGGGCAAATACCGCGAAGCATACGAAATCCTCAATAAGCTGGTGTATGCCGAACCACAAAACACCCAGGCCAAGGACTTGCTGGCGGACGTCTATGAACAGGTTGGCTATCAGAAGGAAAGTGCCGGTGTACGCAACAGTTTCCTTGCGGCTGCGAATGAACTACGCAATGGCATGCCCAAGGGCGTACCGCCAAAAACCGCCGGGCCAGACATGATCCGTGGCATGAGCACGGAGTTGTGGCTTGAGTACCTTGGCATCGCCCTGGACGGCAGCAAAGTCGCGGACCAACACTTCGTGATGAATCTCAAGACGCCCGACAACGGGGAAGAGTTTGTGGTGGAGTTGAGCAATTCGACCCTGACTAACATCAAGGGGCAGCAAGCCAAACATCCTGATCTGACAATTACCCTTGATCGCGCTGTGCTCGAAGGTGTGATGGCAAGGCAAACCAGCCTTGCTCAACTCGTTGCGAGTGGTAAAGCCACCCTCGAAGGCGATCACAAACCCTTCCAGCAGTTGATGGCCGCCATGACGCCGTTTACCCCAGACTTCGAACTGCTGCCGGGCACCAAACAGTAATCGGTTTGGATTTATGGATCGTTGGATCGTTCCTACGCTCTGCGTGGGAATGCCTCGACGGACGCTCCGCGTTCGGCTTTGGAGGGACGCGGAGCGCCCCGGGCTGCATTCCCACGCAGAGCGTGGGAACGATCAGAACGCGAGATTTGTCTCGTGCACGAAAAAGCCCGGCTGATAAGGCCGGGCTTTTCTTTGAGTACCGCGGTAGAACCCCGCATTTATGCAGCGCGGCTTTCGATCAGACGGTCGGAGCCACCTTCGGCAACGCGGTTTTGCATCAGACGGTCGGAACCATCAGCGGCAACGCGGTTTTCGATCAGACGGTCGGAACCACCTTCGGCAACGCGGTTTTGCATCAGACGGTCGGAACCATCAGCAGCGACGCGGTTTTCGATCAGACGGTCGGAGCCATCAGCGGCAACGCGGTTTTCGATCAAACGGTCGGAGCCATCAGCGGCAACACGATTCTCGATCAAACGATCCGAACCCCCTTCAGCCACACGGCTTTCAATCAGACGATCCGAGCCGCCTTCAGCGACGACAGGTTGAGCAGAGGCAGCGGCAAAAGCGTTAACTGCGAAAACCGAGAAAGCGATGCTGAGAAGGGTTTGGCGTTTCATGATTGTGTGCTCCGGGGTGTAGTTGTTTGGTCTGGAGCCGATGTTACGCCGCGGATTTTTTAAGAGAACTTCATTGAGTTAATGGTGACTATTGACGCAAGCAATGGTTGCCTCAAATCGTCGGTTACCCGGTCATTGAGCCACGACACACAACTCGCCAGTGGCGCGGATCAGAGCCTGTCCATGCAGTTGATCCTTGATCAGGCCCGCTCGCTCGATCCCCAGCCAGTCCGGGCAGTCGGGGTCATTGCGATAGGGCACGAAGTCGGCGTATTGCTGCAACAGGCGGTTTTGCAGCTCATCCAGCCGAGGCCTGATTTGATTGACGAGGTCCGGCCGAGGCGTGTCCGGTGCCCTGTCCGCCGCGCGCCATTGAGCGAGCAGGCCGTACTGCACCAGTTTGTTGGCTTCGATCTGCGCGGCGATCAAGTCGGCGACGTCCTGCGGGTTCAGTTTCTGGCTTTCGGCCGTCTTCCTGGCACTGTCGATGACCTGAGCTTCCCGGGCCGTATCCTGGATCGGTTTGCGACTGTCCCATTTGGTCAGTGCCACGAGGTCCGCAATGTTCAAGCGCTCATTGATCGTCTCCAGCAGCGGTAACAAGCTGGCAGGTGCCGGCGATGGCGTACCGGCCTGGGCGCCGCAAGCGAGTGAGCCGAGCAAGGCAGCGGTCAGCAGTTGCGGCAAGCGAAGGGCGTGGAGCATGGGCAAACCTCATTGGGCGCAGGATTCACAATCAGGACTTATGTAACACAGGTTCGGCAGCCGCTTTAAGTGGGGTCTGAATTTTTTTGCGCACGAAAAAGCCCGGCGTGTCAGGCCGGGCTTGCTGTCGATTACCCCAACGCCTCGCCAACGATCAGCCTTTACTGGCCGCCAGATAAGCACCCAGGCGCTGTCCCATTTGCTCGCCCAAGGCCTGCAAACCGCTCAGGGGCCGGACCATCACCTCAAACTCAACGATTTTCCCCTGTTCGTTGAACCGGATCATGTCGATGCCCTTGATCTGTTTTTCGCCAACCTTGGCGCTGAACTCCAGAACGACGTTCAACCCGTCCGCCGTCGACAGTTCGCGGTGGTAGGCAAAGTCCTCAAAGACCTTGACGACCGTGTTGAGAATCATCGAGACCACGGCCGCGCCCGGATAAGGCGTGTGCGCCATCGGCGAGCGGAACACAGCATTGGCGTCCAGCAAACCGGGCAGGGTACTCAAGTCCCTCGTGCGGATCATGTCGTGCCATTGCTTCAAGGAATCAGCGGCGTTGGGGTGCAGGTTCAGTTCGGACATTTTTACTCCTGTATTTTTATTGTGTGTTCTGCGACATGGAGGGGCGCGGATTGGCGCCGTTGTTGGTCAATGACCACCGCCGCATCCTGCGCCCACTGACTGTATATCGCAGGTCCCGGATGGAAACCATCCCGCGCCATCGAACCGGCCACGGGGGCCAACCGGGTGGTCAGCAGTGTGCATCCCTCCGTTCGCCCGGCCAGGTCGGCAAGGTGTGCGTTGAATCCACTGGCCCGCAGCCCCAGGTACCAGCGCAGCGGTTGTGGAAGTGCGGGAAACAGGTGCATGGGTGGAAGAGGGGACACCACGATCAGCTTCGCCGCGTACTGGCTACGCAACAGGCTCATCAACCGTTGTTGCCGGGCGATCCACTGATCTGTCGCCAACGTGCTGGTGACATCGTTGACGCCAATAGACAACAGCACCACATCGAAGTGTTCCGGCGAATGTGCTTCAAGCAGCTCCAGCAGCGCTTGCGTGTCGAGACCGGACCTGGCCCAGAGTTTCCAGCAGACCCGGTAATCTTTGGCCAATAGCCTGACGAGTTGGCCGCTGAGCGCTTCCTCCTGAGTCGATGCACCGACCCCGGCGGCGGCGCTGTCGCCGACAATCAACAACCGCAAGGCATCGCCGCTGCCGGTGATCCCTTGGCGTTCGCCCTCTGCTTCCGGCAGCTTGGGCGTTACCCGGCGCGTGTAGATGCCCTGCATCAGCAGCAAGGGACCGAGCAGGATTTTGGTCAGCGCAGCCTTCAAAATGAGGTCATTGCGATTTTTTGGGGGGATAGTTGCCGCGCACGCCCCCGGACTTGTTGCCGGTTTTACCAGGAAGGCCAGGCACTACCGGACGGGACCGGGGCTGCGGGTTGGCGCGGCTACGGGGTTGAGGTTGTTTGCTCATCGTCCGTCTCCTGATGGTTCGCATCGGGCCTCAGTAGTGCTTGTTACTCTTCATTGTCCGGAACCTCTTCCCAACTGGCATCCGGATCAAAGTTCTTCATCGCCTTCGCCAGCTGTTCACTGTCGGGCCCCATGTCTTTCTCGAATACCTGCCCGTCATGGCTGATCATGAAACTCATGACGCCGGTATCGTTGTATTTCGCCGGCCAGGCGATCAGTGCAAAGCCTCGGGTCATCTTGTCACCGATGAGGTAGCTGTAGGCGCCACCCGGTGCTGAAGGGCCCTGGCTATGAAGGATGCGGAAGTGATAACCGTGCCACGGTTCACCCGCAATGGTTTTGCCGAACTGGAGACCCAACGGGCTGATCTGGCCGCTATTGTCGTCCCGCCAATAAAGTCCGTCGTGCTTGCCGGGGGCGCTGTAAATATTCTCTGCATACTCAAGTGCGCCGTCGCCGTCACGGTCCACGGATGCATAGTCCATCTGGGCGTCGTGATAGGCCCGCACTGACTGCAACGCGGCGAGTTCGTTGCGGCCAATTCGACGTGCACGAATTTCGGCACCACCGGCCTTGGTGTCGAAGTGCCAACCGCTTGCGCCTTTTACAATGGGTATAGGCAGAGTCCAGTGGTTAGTTCCGACGGACAGAACCGCCTTGTCCTCGCCGCTTTTTTCAATGGTGTTTTGCTCGTGGTACAGCTTCAGGAACGCATCGACATCCTCGCGCTCCGCGCCTTGGCTAGGGATGAAACTGCGCCATTGCTCACCCAGCAACTCTGCCAGCCGTTTGTGATCGGCTTGTTTCGTACCCAGTGCATCGACGAACGCTTGAGCGGCTTTTTCCGGCGTTGGAAATTCTTGCTGTGCCATCGCCATGAACGACCACGAGAGGCCGGCGGTCAGCGCCAAGGCCTGAAGGAATAAACCCATGAGTGCCTTCACTCCAGAATGGTAATTCACCGGCGGCCCCCCCCACTTCTTTGACGAGATGGTGGACTGGACGGCCGACTGACTTGGTGGCCAGCGGAACGCGAGGCACTGGGGCGCTGGGCGGAAGCCTGGCTGGCCCGGCCACGATTGGCTTGTGCGTTGATTTGGGACGGTGAGCGCGTGCCGGCAAATGCATTGTTGCGGGCAGCGCCCTTGTTGGTGGTCGTCGCGGCCGGGCGGTTTTGCGTGGTTTGGCGCGCCTTCGCGTTACCTTGTCCGCGTTGTTTCACGTCAGAGGTTTGTTTCCTCGGTTGCTGATTTTCACGGGTGTTTCTGGCCGTACCCTGACCTCTGTCAGCCGCTTTCGGTCTGTCCGCATTGGCTTGCATCCGATTGCCGGCCGAGACACCGGGTTCGGCCTTGCGCATTTGATTACGTGCTTCACGGTTGCTGGTGGCGGGGCGTTCGATGCCGGCCCTGTCCATTGAGCCGCGCGCGTTTTCACGCGCCTGGGCGCGCTGGGCACTGTCCCCTCGATAGGCCGAACGCTGATTGGCGCCGTTCAGTTGGCGGCCATACTGTTCGCGGCTCCTGTTGTCTCGATAAGGCACGCCATTGCGGTGAGCGGAGTTATGCTGCCACTTGTTCTGATTAACGTTGATCCGGTTGTTGCCATTGATGTTGTTGTAGCGTTCGACATCGATGTCGACATCGTTATTGCCCCAGTCACATTCACCCCACAACGCACCGACGATCGCCACACCGGTACCAAACGCCAGCCCGGCCATCAATGCCTGACCGGGATAGTAGGCTGGCGGCGGCGGATAGTACGCAGGCGGCGAGGCTGGATACGGCCAGGTGCCGTAGGTGGTTGTCGGGTTATAGGTGGGGACGTACACAACCTGCGGGTCTGCGGGTTGGATGATGATGGTCGAGGCGGGGGCCGCAGCAGCGGGTGCTGATTCAACGGCGGGTGCCGATGGCGGAATGTTCTGAATCGTCACGTTCTGATACTGGTTGCTCTGCAGGTTGCCTGCGGTTTGCGCCTGATGCCGTAAACGTTGCACGGCCCCCATGACATCGTCGGGCTGCGCCAGGAACGCATCACCCAGGCGTTGTACCCAGACGGGATCCTGCCCCAGCGTGACCAGGACCTGCGGGAAGGCGACCAGCGCCTGAACACTCGGATCCCACGGCTGGTTTGCCACTTGTCTTACCGCGTCATCGCCCGTGGCTTTCGGGTTGGCTTTAGACCAGGTCACCGCCTCGGCCACTTCGCCGGGGTACGTGGAGGCCATCAGCACCTGTGCCAGCAGCGGGTCCGGATAAAGCGCAATGGGCGCCAGCATTTGATCCAGCTGTTCCTGGGTAAACACCGGATCTTTCGCCAGCGGCGCGGCGGGCGCCGCACTGGGCGGGTTTGCCGGGGCGGCTGCGGGAGCAGCAGCGGGCGCGGGTACGGCCGCATCCACTGGCTGCGCTATGCAGAACGATCCGCTCAAAAAAATGACAGCTGACAGCGCGTGAAATAATGGAATGCGCATTGCAACTCCATGTGGTCAGGCAGGTTTGAAATGAGTGGATCAATGCCTGAGTGTGAGCGCCTGCGTTGCAGGCTACAGACCCTCGGCTTCGATGCCGCTCCCTAAGCGTAGCAAACAAAAAATTTCTGCCATTTATTTAAGGTCACTCAAACGCCTATCGAAACTCGCGAGCACTCGGGAGATTTTTTTCATCGCTAAAACGACTAACAATCACCGGTCACTGTGGAGGATTTGCCGCGCCAGCGTGTTTGATATCCCCACAAAAGATATCAACGTTGCCATCGGTCGCGGCCGTTCGCACGACGATGGAATACTCACCCGCCAGCAGCACCGACAGGGCGACAGGTGCGCTTCTGGAAAGCGTCCAGCCGCGTATGGGCTGGCGTTCGGTGTTGACCTGATCGTTCATGGCGTAGGCCACTGACCCGGGGTGTTGGCAACTGCCTTTATAAATGAACGTATAGAGACGCAAGGGCAGGGTGCCACCGCTGGGAACACCGCTGATAAAGAAACTGAGTCCGGTTTTATTGTCCCAGTCGGCCAACGTCACATTGCCGATCTGACCGGTGTTTTGCCGCGTGGCAACCAATGAAACGGACACCACCGGTTTTGATGATGTGGTGCAGCCGAATAGGGTGGCAGCGATCAATAGGGCGGTAAGTGCATGTGCGAGCTTCATGGCCAAGCTCCTGTGTTGAAAAACTGCGGGGGTGAATAGCGGTATAGCTGATTAATCGCCCTGGCGTAGAATCCCCCAAACCCGCGCGCGCCCATCCGAGACGGATACTCAATGCAAACCCCCACCCAATCCACCCCGCTCTGGAAAACCTACCTGCTTTTCCTTGGCCCGATGGTCCTGTCGAATTTCCTGCAATCCATGTCGGGCACCGTCAACAGCATCTACATCGGCCAGATGCTCGGTACCCAGGCCCTGGCTGCTGTCTCTGGCATGTTTCCCATCATTTTCTTCTTCATCGCGCTGGTTATTGGCCTCGGTGCGGGTGCCAGTGTGCTCATCGGTCAGGCGTGGGGCGCCCGTGAGCAGCATCTGGTGAAAACCATCGCTGCGACTACTTTGCTGCTGGGCGCCATGATCGGGCTGTCGGCGGCGGTGTTGGGCAGTGTGTTTGCCAGGCCCGCCTTGCAGGGGTTGGGCACGCCAGCGGATGTACTGGATGACGCGGTGGCCTATGCCCACGTGATGATGTGGATCATGCCGTCGCTGTTGGTTTACGTGCTGTTCACCCAACTGCTGCGCGGGGTCAGCGATACGGTGTCGCCGCTGATTGCGTTGGTGGTGTCGACGTGTATCGGGTTGGCGCTGACGCCGGCGTTGATTCGCGGTTGGTTCGGGTTGCCGCCGATGGGGATTCAGAGTGCGGCGTATGCCGGGTTGACGGGTAACTTGTCGGCGATGGGGTGGCTGGCGTGGCGGTTGATACGCAAAGGGCATCCTTTGGCACCGGATCGCGAGTTGTTTGCGGCGATGAAGCTGGACCTGGTGATTCTTGGCAAGGTGCTGCGCATTGGCCTGCCGACCGGTTTGCAGATGGTGGTGTTGTCGGTGTCGGAGCTGGTGATTCTGGCGCTGGTGAACCAGCACGGCTCGCAGGCGACGGCGGCGTACGGGGCGGTGACGCAGATCGTCAATTACGTGCAGTTCCCGGCGCTGTCGATTGCGATCACCGCGTCGATCCTCGGCGCCCAGGCGATCGGGGCAGGGCGTGTCGATCGCATGGGGCCGATTTTGCGCACGGGGCTGCTGATCAATGTGTGCCTGACCGGTGGTTTGGTGGTGTTGGGTTACGTGTTGTCGCACTGGTTGTTGGGCTTGTTCCTGACCGATGATTCCACCCGGGCGATGGCCGAGCACTTGTTGCACATCATGCTCTGGAGCCTGTTGGTGTTTGGTTTCCAGGCGATTGTCGGCGGCATCATGCGCGCCAGCGGTACGGTGTTGGTGCCGATGGCCGTGTCGATTTTTTGCGTAGTGCTGGTGCAGTTGCCGGTAGCGTATGTGCTGGACGGGCACTTTGGTTTGCAGGGTGTGTGGATGGCGTTTCCAGTGGCGTACCTGGGGATGCTGGCGTTGCAGACGGCGTACTACCGGTTTGTGTGGCGGCATCAGAAGATCGAGCGGTTGGTGTAAGCGGCACCGCTTGCTGTCGGCCATGGTCAGGCCGACAATTCTCGGGGACTGCGTGATGAAACCGGCGGGCGTGATCGCCTGAGGAGGTTTTCAGATGAGTCCCTCATCGCACTCTGTTTTGCAGGACCGGGTTGCGGCCGGTCGGCGTCTGGTGGCGCCGTTGCTCGCTTACGCTCATCGCCCGGACGTCATCGTCCTCGCATTGCCCCGGGGCGGCGTGCCGGTGGCCTATGAAGTGGCCACGGCGCTGGACGTTCGCCTCGACCTGATGCTGGTGCGCAAGCTCGGCGTGCCGTCCCACGAAGAGTTCGCCATGGGCGCGATCGCGAGTGGCGGCATCCAGATTCTCAATGAACAGGCATTGCGGGTGCACCCGATTGATAAGGACACGTTCGATGCCGTGGTCGCACGAGAAACCCGGGAGCTGCTGCGGCGCGAGCAGGCTTACCGGGGCGCGCGCCCGCCCGTGCAGCTCAAGGATCAGGTGGTGATTCTGATCGACGATGGCCTGGCGACGGGCGCCTCTATGATGGCAGCGATCCACGCCGTGCGGGTGCATTCGCCCGCTCGTATCGTGGTCGCCGTGCCGGTGGGACCACCCGAGACGGTCGAGGCGTTGCGCAGTGAAGTGGATGAGCTGATCTGCCCGCTGATCCCGGAGTGGCTCATGTCGATCGGTCATTGGTACATGGATTTTTCCCAGACCCCGGATGCCGAAGTCATCCGGCTGTTGCAACGGGCCTGGCAAAAAGCATGACGATGCTCAGGTGTTGAGCCAGATTTTAAACCAGGTCGTGCCGAGAATCGGATGCTCGCCTGGCGTCAGCGACTGGTCATCGATTGGCGCACCGAAGTAAGGCACCGTGACATCCGCGACGGTTCGGCGCGGGTCCTTGATGTGTTGCAAATACTCGCCAACAAACTCAACCAGTGGCCGCCGCTCAGGCCCGGCCACTTCCACGGTCTGATTACCGGGTGCTTGCAAGGCAATGTCTGTCAGTACCGCCGCGACGTCGATCGAGGCCACCGGTTGCAACGCCGCCGAGGCCAAGTGGATGGTGTCGCCGTCCTCGCGACCCGAGAACGCGATGGCGCTGATGAACTCGAAAAATTGAGTGGCCCGCAGGATGGTGTAGGGAATTCCCGACTTTTTGATCAGCGTTTCCTGCGCCATTTTTGCGCGGAAGTAACCACTGTCGAGCATTCGCTCGGTGCCGACGACGGACAGGGCGACATGATGTTTGACGCCGTCGAGCTTCTCCGCCGCGAACAGGTTGTGCCCGGCGGTTTGAAAAAAATGCAACGCGGCGTGGTCTTCGAAAGAGGGCGAGTTCGCTACGTCGACCACCACGTCGGCGCCTTTCAGGGCCTGCGTCAGCCCTTCGCCGCTGATGACATTCACCCCGGTACTCGGTGACGCTGCGTAGGCTTCATGGCCCAGTTCCTGCAGGTTTTTGCAGACCTTGCTGCCGATCAGGCCGGTTCCTCCGATGACGACGATTTTCATGTCTGTTTCCCGAAACGGTGAGTGCCACCCTCATTAAAGACCCGCTGGGAGGGGCGTATCGGGCGCTGAATCGGATTAACTGACAGGTGGTCGGAAGACTGCGCAACAAGTGGAATAAACGGTGGTTCTTTGCTTTAGTCCTTCTATCGCTGGTCCATGTGTGCGGGTGCCAGGCTCAAGTCAGGGGCCACGACCGGAGAATCCCATAATGTTTCGATTGCCGCGGCTTGCAGTACTGGCTGCCATGCTCATCTTTGGGTTTTTGCCCTGTGCCCAAGCGGTCCAGTACACCCAAGTCAATCAGACCGCCAGCACCATCTCCTTCACGTACAACCAGTTCGCCTCCAAGGTGTACGGCACGTTTGGCAAGTTCAAGGCGTCGCTGGATTTCGACACTGCCAAACCCGCAGCGGCCAAGGCGGCGCTCACTATCCAGCTCGACAGCATCAATGCCGGCAGCGATGACGCCAACGCTGAACTGCAAAAACCTGCCTGGTTCAATACCGCGGCGTATCCCGTGGCGACCTTTGAATCAGTCGGTGTGAAAGCGCTCGGCGACAACAAATACACAATCATCGGCAACCTGACACTCAGAGGCATTACTCGTAAGGTGAAAGTCCCTGTCTTGCTGACGACACACAACGCCATCGGGATTTTCGTCGGCGAGTTAACGCTCAAGCGCAGCGCCTTCAAGATCGGCGAGGGTGAATATGCCGATAACGTCGTTTCCGACGACATCAATATCCGGTTCAAGATGGTTGCGCCGCAGCAATAACGTGCCAGCTGCACTTTGAGCGTGTGATTCGATTGTTTGCCGGGGTGGCAGGGTGCCACAATCGGTTTTTGTCGCAGCATCATGATCAGGCGGATCAAATGGGTGGCCCAGGATTCAGGCACGACCAGGAGCTTTTTATCGCGGCGCAAGTGCGCAGCGATCGTTTGCGACAGCTATTCCACCAATCCGTGTCTGCGGTGTTCGGCAGTTTCCTGGCCGCGATCATGCTGTGCGGACTGTGCTGGGGGCGTGTTGATCACCGCATCATGTTCGGGTGGATTGGCCTGCTGAGTATCTCGTCGCTGCTGCGCATCCTGATGTTTGCCACCTATTTTCGCAGCCCGGACAATGAGCGCACGCCGCAACGCTGGGAGCGGACTTACTGGGTGACGTTGATGTTGTCGGCCGGTATCTGGGGTGCAGGCGCTTTGGCGATCATGCCGGCAAACGACCTGCTGGCCCAGGCGTTGGTCATGCTTTTTGCCGTCGGCATGTCGGTCAGCGCAGTGTCGTGTTACTCGTCCTACCGTTACATGACGCTGGCGTCGATTGGCCTGGTGCTGCTGCCGTGTACCACGTGGCTATTGTTTCAACCGTCGGCACTGCAAGTCGGGATGGCGTTCGCCGTCCTGGTGTTCGCCTCATTTGTCGCCAGCGCGACCCGCAAGCTGTCCGAAGCCCTGGAAACAGCGTTTCGTCTAACCCGTGAAATGGAGCAGGCGCACCACATTTCCACGCATGCCGCACAAACCGATGAATTGACCGGGCTGAAAAATCGCCGGGCATTTTTTGAGCGGGCGCAGCTATTGTTAAATGACTGCCAGAAAAAACGGTTGCCGCTGTGCGCCGTGATGCTGGATATGGATCACTTCAAGCACATCAATGACACCTATGGCCATCAGGTTGGCGATCAAGTGCTGCGACAGATGGGCGTCGTGATCAGCACCTGTTTTCGCGATACAGATGTCTGCGGCAGGATGGGTGGCGAGGAGTTCGCGATCCTGCTGCCGGACACGTCCATTGAGGTTGCCCTTGAAATCGCCGAACAGCTCATTCGGTCGATCAGCGGGGTAATGTCCGGGCCCGTTCACCGCATATCGGCCAGCGTCGGTGTCGCGGCAATGGAAATGCACGACAACGATCTGCAAAGCTTGATGAACAACGCGGACAAAGCGCTGTATCGGGCCAAGGCGCGTGGACGTAATCAGGTGGTGGTTTCGGAGTAGAGACGGGGATGACTAGTAAAACCGGTCTTCCTCTTTCATCCGGGCAATGCGCCCCAGCGTCCTGAACGATATCCCCAAAAACAACAGCGTCAGTAACACCCCGCCCATCATGATGTAAAACCCCGGACGGTTGCCGTTCAGTTCACGGGCAATGCTGCTTTGCCCCGGTAGCCAGCGGGAATAGATCAGGGGGATGCTGCCGCCGGTTTCAAAAGCGGTTTTCTGTGCGTAGCGCTCGTCGACATACTGATCGTCGTGCACCTGGTCGTCTTGATCGGTGTAGCGGTAGTGGATCACTTTGCCGTCGCGGTTCATGCGGATGTCGTCGAGTTGCGTCACCGTGCCGGTGGTCTCGATGGGGCCCAACTGGATGGCGGCATAGAGCATGCCCTCTTGCCGGGCCATGCCGGCGAGGAGCAGCACCACTAAACAGGCAACGGTCAGCAGGATCACCCGGTTGTACAGGTGATCTTTTTCAGCTTCGCGGGGGTAAAACATCTCACGGTCCTTCGTCGATTGGCTCACCAGCAGAAGTCGGCGGACCGCGAAGCAACTTTAGACGCGAGAAGATTATTTTTCGGTTATCGGTGTCCGTCCCTGGCCGAACCCGTAATCGACTGGCGCCCGGTCCGCAATGAACGGACCGGGTGCCAAGCGATACCGCTTTAGCGCACGGATATCGGCGCCGTTATCGTCTTGCCAAGTGCTGACTTGACGGTGATGGTCGGGGTTGCTGCCGGCCCGGCACCGGTGGTCGTCACAGTCAACCGCCACCGTCCGCCCGTGCCGACTTTCGTGAGCGTGGCGGTGCCCAGGTTAAGTGGCCCGGCGGTGGTGGCCGCGGTCACCGTTATGTTATTGCCGGCAAAGCGCGAGGTGGTCCCGGAAATATCCCAGGCGTAGCGATTGCCGATGCGAACGGTGACGGTAGCGCTGGTGACCAGCAGATCCTCGTTGACCGCTGCGGCGGAAACCGCCACCGAGACTGTCGCCGGATCCGACTTCGCGTCCTTGGCGTCGCTGGCCTGATAGATGAAGGTCGCGGTGAACGGCGCCGGGACGATGGCCGGTGGTGTGTAGACCACACGCACCCCGTCGGTGCTGACCGTGCCCTTGCCGGAGTCCGGCTGATTCAGCCCCACGACTTTGAGCGGCAGATTGCCGTCGGGGTCGGTGTCATTGGCCAATACGTTGATGGTCAGCGGCAGGCCATTGTTGCTGATGGCACTGTCAGGGTTGGCGATCGGTTTTTTGTTGTCGCCTTGGTTGTTGTTACCGTCACCGCCAGTGCGGAAGGTAGGCAGGCCCACGGAGTTCACGTAGGTGACGCCGTCCCAGCCAGGCAGGGGCGTTGGCATCAACTGGAACTGACCCGGGTGCTCGACATCCCAACGCAGCAACATCGAATTATCTTCATGTTGAGTGTTGTGACAGTGCTCCATGTAGGTCCCGGCGAATTCACGGAAGTGGATCGCCATTTCGACGTTCTCCGAACTTTCCACGCCTTCGCCAATGCGATAGACGTCCTTGCGTGCCCATTTTTCCCATTCCGGCGGTGCCTTGCCGTCACGGCTGAGGATCACGCCTTCTTCGAAGTGCACGTGGACAGGGTGGTTCCAGCCGTTGCCGCCATTTACGATTTTCCACACTTCGAGGGTGCCGTCTCCGGAGAACCCCGCATCTTTCGGTCCGTTGGCCAATTGCGGCGCAGCACTGAGCCGGCGAGGGTCCATGGTGTAACCGAAACCGCCGTCAGTCTTGATGGTCCAGGGGGCTTCGTCGGTGCCATCGGAGCGGCCGAAAATGAACTCGCGATGCCGCGCCACTGTGAGTTTTTGCTGGTCGTTGGGGTTGTCGCGGTCGATGGTCAGCGGGATCATTTTCTTGCCGGCAGCTTTGCCCGGTTTTGCCGGTTCATAGGCGACCGGGTCCATGCTCTGGTCCTGCCCGCTGTAAGGCTGGACAACCATTTGCATGAACTTGCCAACAGCGGGGTCACCCTCGTCCCATTTCGGGCCGGTGCTGGTTTGTTTGATCACCGCCTTGTACGTCCCGGACAACACGTCTGCCAGTGCCAGTTCTTCCTTTATCGGGCCCTTGCCGGTCTGGTGTGGCATCACGTTAACGAAGTACAGCTTGTCACCCACCGAGATCCCGTTTTTCGCGAAGTTGACGATGATGTCGAAGCGTTCGGCAATGCCTTGGGTTGGCAAAATTGCGTTGTTGTCCTGCGTATTACCGTCACCGTCCAGGTCCATGCTGCCGTCGAACGGTACGGCGTGCTCCATGATGTTGCCGTCGTTGCCGATCATGTGGAACGGCACCCGGGCGTAAGAAACCCCGGAACCGGCGGGCCCGGGAAACTCACCGCCATTGCCGGCAATTTCGCGCACCAGAGCCATCTTGAGGTAGCGCGACACCGAGCCGTTGAGAATGCGGAATCGGTAGGCGCGCGCGCGGACTTTCAGGCTCGGTTGATACTGCCAGTTGACGAGGATCTGGTCGCCCAGAAAACCATCGGTGTTGAACGGGTTGAACCACAACTGGCCATTGGCATCCCAGGCCTTGTCGGCGATCATCAGGTTCACGTCGTAGTCGCGGTTGCCCCACGGCAATCCTGAACCGCTGGGGAGGCGCAGGTTGACGCCATCCTCGATCGCTTCGTTGCCGCGATCGATGGCGCTGTAGTAGTTCATCATCGACGCATTGCCCTTGTAGACATTCTGCGCGGTGAAATCGAGCATGTGGTCATGAAACCAGTGGGTACTCATGGTCTCGCGCCAGTCGCCGCGAATCTTGATCGTGCCGTTGTCGCAGGTTTTCAGGCCTGGGCTGGTGTCATTGACGTACAACTTCTCGCCCGGTGCGCAGGGGAACGCGGCACGAGGGTCTTGCGCGGTGGTGTTGATGGTGTCGTAACCGGCCAGTTGCAGCGGCCAGCGATAATCATAGAACTGCCCCGGAAAGAAAAACGCGTTGGCATAGCCATCGCTTTCAGCCGGTGAGTGCCCATTGTGTTCGTGGGAGCTAAGGGTGTGCAGGCCAAAACCGGCGTTGGCTGACGGGTCGATCGGCAGGGCGTTGTAGTGACGCATCAGCACGGGCTGACCGTAACGCACCATGAGCAACTTGACTGGAAAAGTGCCGTCGAAGGTCCACAACGATTTGTGGTTTTGTATCGGCATTTTGGGGTGGAAGCGTGTGTCGATGCCTTTGGTGGTGCCTAACGTGGTCGGGATGTCCGAGGTCTGGTAATAGAGCCCGCCAGGGGCGAATTCTCCGACGGCATAGTGGTGCAATTGCTTGCTGTCACGCAGACCTTTGTTGATACGTGCGCCCACCTGCACGGTCTTGAATTGGACCTGAGGATAAAATTCGTTCCAGCGTTGATGCGACCAGCCTTTTCCCGGTGGCCGTCCTTCGGCGGGCGAGCCAACCGGATGGCGGTTGAGGAAAGCTTCGATCGGCGACTTCCACGGGTTGCGATCCAGCACATTGGAAAACTGCGTGGGGTACGGCGTCAGCCCCGGCTGCCGCATGAAATTGTCCAGCCCGGTAAGCGATGGGCCGCTGCGCGCGATACTGTTCGGGTCTTGC
Organism: Pseudomonas sp. C9; assembly: GCF_002000165.1. Lineage (NCBI taxonomy): Bacteria > Pseudomonadati > Pseudomonadota > Gammaproteobacteria > Pseudomonadales > Pseudomonadaceae > Pseudomonas > Pseudomonas sp. C9. Next base: position 5,180,025 of record NZ_MPAK01000001.1, read on the forward strand.
GCGGGTGCCGGGCCGGCAAGGGGGACGGGGAACGTCAACGTATAGGGCGGGGTGGTCGGGTCGAGTGTTTCCGGGCCGAATTCTTCGAACAGCAACAACTGCTGGGTGTACGGTTGGGCGCCGAACAATGGGCTGGGTTTGCCATTGGTGGGGTAGTTGAAAGAAGTCTGCAAGGCGGGCGGCAATACGTTATCGGTCCGGGTTGTGGCTTTGTCGCCATACACGCCATTGGGCAACGCAATTGAGCCCTGATTGGCCGGAGGCATGGTCTTCAATGCTTCCAGCGCCGCTGCCGGATCGGCTGGCTGGTTAGTGTACGCCGAGGGGTCCGTCGGTGGCGGTGGCCCGTAATCATCCAGTGGGGCGGCGTTGACGGCGGTCAGGCTGAACGTCATCAACACCATTGAGGTAATGCCCTGCGCCCCGAAGAAGCCGGGCGACTTGTTCACAGGAAATGAGTTTTTCATGATGGTTCTCGGGGGGGCATGCCTAAGTGGTGGCACTTGCATTTTGGCCAATGCATAAGTTGCGCCATCACCAGGTACACCTGAGAAACCAAGATGAATCATTGAGTTGTGAAAAAAATGTAAACGTGGGGCTGAATTGGGGAAAGTGGGGGGGACCGGGTGTAAGTCCTCATTGTCGGGGAATGGGGTTGTCTTTACGCGACAACCTGTAGCAGCCGGACGCAGGCTGCGCCAGCTGCTAAGGATCGGGGTTCAGGAAAGCTTCACATTCATGGTGATCCGCGCCGTGAACACTTTTTTGCCTTCAGCGTCATGAATGTCCACCGGGACAATCTTGTCGCCTTCAGTCTGCCAGTCGACCTCTTCACCGTTGGCCACTGCGGTCACGTCGCTTTTGGCCTTGGCGAGGTACTCCACGCTCATGCCTTTTGGAATCCAGCGCGCGCCAGCAGGGATGGACACGTCGGTCATCATTCCGGCGGCCAGCTCGGCGGCGTTGCACATCGCAATAGCATGGACCGTACCAAGGTGGTTGGTGATCTCCCGGCTGAAGGGCACCTGGACCGTGGCGTGATCTGGACGCAACTCCGAGACCAGCGGGTTGATGGTGCTGAAGTAGGGCGCCACCTGACAGGCCATTTGGCTGAACGCTTGCGGGCCTGCGCTGTTGAACATGCTGAGAAACTGACTCATGTTGAAGCCTCACTGCTGGGTTGGTTTTACAGAATGATGTTCCGTAACAGAATAATGTTCTGTTACGGAACAGTATTCTGTTGCCGTGAAATCTGTCAACCTAGCGCGGCTTGTTCATCGGCAGTCGTCTGCCTTGTCATGGACTTTTTTTGGCCTGTGTCCCGTATGGAAACCTCAGATTTACTTGAGCGCTGCTACCCCGGCAGAAGAGCCGAACTCAAACGCGATATCTTCAGAAAGGCCCTGGCCCTGTTCAATGAACAAGGGCTGGAAGCCACGACCATCGAGATGATTCGCGCCGAGTGCGACACCAGCGTGGGCGCGATCTACCATCATTTCGGCAACAAGGAAGGTTTGGTGGCGGCGCTGTTTTTCGCCGCGCTGGACGATCAGGCCCAGCTTCGCGACCGCTATTTGAGTGAAGCAAAGACCACCCAAGAAGGCGTACACGCGCTGGTGCACAGCTTCGTCGATTGGGTCGACAGCCAGCCGGAATGGGCGCGGTTCCAGTACCACGCGCGATTTGCCGTGACCAAAGGGCCGTTCAAGGACGAGCTTGTGGCCCGCAACAAGGCGCGTAACCAAAAGCTCGGAGAATGGCTGGCGGAACCCGGCCGGCGCGATGAGTTGCGAGCGGTTCCGGCTGAACTGCTGCTATCGCTGATCATTGGCCAGTCCGACAGTTACTGCCGCGCGTGGTTGTCGGGGCGGGTGAAGGGCAGTCCGAAGGCTTACCGGGAACTGCTGGCCGAAGCAGCGTGGCGATCAATCTGTGACAATAGCCTGGCCGATGCCCAGTAAGCCTTTTCCCGGAGTCAGAATTTCAATGCCGTCACTCACCCATTTCGACGCCCCGTGCCCGGAGCCCATCAACAGCCAGATCCTGCAAATGGTCGTCGATAACCTGACCGACATCAGCATGGTCGGCATCGGTCCGAGCAACCCGCTGTACAACGTGTACCAATACACGGTCGGCTTCGAGGTGCACCTGTACCTGGAAGCACTCGACGGCTCCAAGGGCATTGCAGTCGAGCTGATCGTCGCCACCGACGATGAAGACCCGTCGAAAGTCATCGGTTTTCTGCTTTACCTACCGATCAAGGACGACCCCGATGCGTGTGGCGTGGCCTACATGGCGGTCGACGCCGGCCATCGTCGCCGAGGTGTTGCGCGCGCCATGCTGCAAGACATGACCCGCCGCTACCCGCACGCCGAGTTGACCTGCGCCGTCGCCAAGGTGCCATGGTTCGAATCGATGGGGTTTCAGGTGCTGGGTGTGCGCAGCACCCAAGTGCTGATGAACACTCGCGACCACAGTAGCGAAGGCTTGATGGGGCTGCTGGATGTGGCGTCGATCTACGGTTCGCTGGAGGTTCGACAGATCCATGCCTACTTGCTGTAGAAACACGGCAAGCGCGCAATGATCGACGCCGAGAAGCAGCGTGACCGGCATTTGGACCAGATGATCCGCAACGCCAAGGTGTTTGTGCTGAATCGTTTGGGCCAGAACGCGGCGAACGAGCCTCGTCTGGACTAGACCCGTGAGTCCTTTCCGGAGCGCACGGTCGCCCGACCGTGATATTCTGCGCGCCAACTTGGTTTGACCTAATCAGTTTGCCCGTCCCGGAGACGCGCAGACAGGATCAATGTCGCTCAAGTAGCTGAAGCCAATAATGATAAAAAGTCAGTTCAGTAGGGACATATAACTGAGGTCGATGGAGACACATCGGCCTTGTGTGCCCACCCCTCCAATCCTCATGCATGAACACCCACGACATCCTGCCTGAATGCCGTGAACCAGGGGTTTTTGACATGAAGATGGAAGGGCGGATGGCGTTTTATCATAGGTGCTACAGATGTTTAAAAAAATGAACACGGCCCTGCTGGGGCTGGCTTTGTCGATGGGGATGACTTCCGTCCACGCGGAAGAGGCAAAGAAAGTCGATGTGCTGCTGATTGGCGGCGGCATTATGAGCGCAACGCTGGGTGTCTGGCTCAATGAGCTGGAACCTGGCACCTCGATGGAAATGATCGAGCGCCTCGACGGCGTCGCCCTGGAAAGCTCCAACGGCTGGAACAACGCCGGTACCGGTCACTCCGCCCTGGCCGAGTTGAACTACACCCCGGAAGACGAGAACGGCAAAGTCCAGATCCCGAAAGCCGTTGAAATCAACGAAGCGTTCCAGATCTCCCGTCAGTTCTGGTCCTGGCAGGTTCAGCAAGGTGTGTTGAAAAACCCGCGTTCGTTCATCAATTCCACACCGCACATGAGCTTTGTGTGGGGCGATGACAACATCAAGTTCCTGAAGAAGCGCTACGAAGCCCTGCAAGCGAGCCCGTTGTTCGCCGGCATGCAGTACTCCGAAGACCCGGCTGTGATCAAGAAGTGGGTTCCGCTGATGATGGAAGGGCGCGACCCGAACCAGAAAATCGCGGCCACCTGGTCGCCGATCGGCACCGACGTGAACTTCGGCGAGATCACCCGCCAGTTCGTGGCGCACCTGCAAACCACGCCAAAGTTCGACTTGAAGTTGTCTAGCGAAGTGCAAGACATCACCAAGAACGAAGACGGCACCTGGCGCGTCAGCTACAAAAACCTGAAAGACGGCACCAAGTCCGAAACCGACGCCAAGTTCGTGTTCATCGGCGCCGGCGGCGGTGCACTGCACCTGCTGCAGAAGTCCGGCATTCCGGAAGCCCAGGAATACGCAGGCTTCCCGGTCGGCGGCTCGTTCCTCGTGACCGAAAACCCGACCATCGCCGAACAACACCTGGCCAAGGCCTACGGCAAAGCCTCCGTTGGCGCACCGCCGATGTCGGTTCCGCACCTGGACACCCGCGTCCTGGACGGCAAGCGCGTCATCCTGTTTGGCCCATTCGCGACCTTCAGCACCAAGTTCCTGAAGGAAGGTTCGTACATGGACCTGCTGACCACCACCACCACGCACAACGTGTGGCCGATGACCAAGGTCGGCATCAAGGAATACCCGCTGGTCGAGTACCTCGCCGGCCAACTGATGCTGTCTGACGAAGACCGCATGAACGCCTTGAAAGAATACTTCCCGAACGCCAAAGCCGAAGACTGGCGCCTGTGGCAAGCCGGCCAACGCGTGCAAATCATCAAGCGCGATGAAGCCGCTGGCGGCGTGCTGAAGCTGGGTACCGAAATCGTTGCCTCCGCTGACGGCTCGATCGCCGGCCTGCTGGGCGCATCGCCGGGTGCGTCGACTGCTGCGCCGATCATGCTGACCGTGCTGCAGAAAGTGTTCAAGGACAAGGTGGCTTCGCCGGCGTGGCAGGAGAAGCTGCACCAGATCGTGCCGAGCTATGGCACTCAGTTGAACGGCAGTCCTGAGAAGGTTGCGCAGGAGTGGGCTTACACCGCGAAGGTGTTGGAGCTGACTCCGCCGCCGGTGATTCCGCAGTTGGCGGCTCCGGTTGTTGCTCCGGCTGAGGCTGGGAAGGCGCCGAAGACTAATGCTGCGAGTGATATGGCTTTGTAAGTAGAAGCTGAATTGGAAAGCCCACTGAACCGGTGACGGTCAGTGGGCTTTTTTGTGGGGAGTGATTTTCTGCGAGGGATAGATTCAACTCGTTCGCATTTTTGTAAACCTTCTTTCCCGAACCTTGTCATTTTCTCTCGGCCATCGACGCGAGTCTCATTTGTCAGGGCGACAACGTAGGGCAGCAGGGAGCGTCGTATTTGCCTTCGCCAAATAAGTGCGCTGATCCCTGTATTCGCCCCATCGTCTAGACTCATCCATCCACGAACTGACGTTTGCCGCACCGCAAGGCTGGAGGGTCATAATCATTATCCATTCGCGCTTTTCGAGGGAGGTGCAGCGGTAGTCAGAAGTAGCTGTACGCCTATATCAACAGATAGAGGAACACGCTATGAGACTTAAACAGATGGTGCTGGTGGGGTTGGCCACCAGCGGCATGATGTTGGGAGCGTTTTCACCAACGCTCACCCAAGCAGCCGACAAAAAGCCCAATATTCTGTTCATCATGGGAGATGACATCGGCTGGATGCAGGTCGGGGCTTATCAGAACGGACTGGGGTTTGATACGACACCCAATCTGGACCGAATCGCCAATGAAGGCGCCAAGTTCATGACTTACTATGCCGAGCAAAGTTGCACGGCTGGCCGCAACGCTTTTTTCACCGGCATGACCCCCTTGCGCACCGGCATGATTCCGCCGCAATTGCCTGGCAGCCCCTCTTACCTGCGACCAGGCACACCGGCACTCGCCAAGTTCCTGCTGGACCAGGGCTACACCACTGGTGAGTTCGGCAAGAATCACTTGGGAGATCACCCCGACGCACTGCCTACAGCACACGGCTTCCAGGAGTTTTGGGGCTACCTCTATCACCTGGATGCCATGCAGCAGGTCAGCTTTCCGGACATCAACAAAAGCCCTACCGAACAGGGCATTGCCCCACCGTGCCAAACGGAGCTCATTCCAGGGGTGCCGGGAGTGCCAGGAGCCGTCGCCCCCAAAACCACCGTTTGCCTGACACCACCGCGGCCTGTTTTGGCCTGTGCGTCCAAGGACGGCTCGTCAAAGAACCAGACGTGCAAGGATGAGGGGCCGCTCACCCTGGAACGCTCGAAAACGGTGGATGAAGAAATTTCAGCCAAGGTTATCGACTTCCTCGACCGCAACGACCCAAAGACGACCGACAAGCCCTTTTTTGTCTGGTACAACCCGGCGCGCATGCATGTAACCACCGTGTTCTCGCCCAAGTATGAGGCCATGCTGGGTGAACGAGGTGGTAACGACTGGGGTATCCAGGAAGTCGGCATGAAGCAGATGGACGACAATATCGGCCTGGTGCTGAAAAAGCTCGAGAGTATGGGGCAGCTGGACAACACCATCGTGGTGTTCACCACAGACAACGGTGCAGAAAGCCAGACATTCCCCGATGGTGGCATGACGCCCTTCAAGGCCGGCAAGCTGACGACCTGGGAAGGCGGCATGCGTGTACCGGCGCTGATCCGTTGGCCCGGTCAAATCAAGCCCGGTACGGTGTATGACGACATCGTTGCCTCCTACGACTGGATGCCGACACTGGTTGAAATCGCAGGCGGCCCGAAAGGCAACGAACTCAACGCGCAGATCATGGCCGGCAAGTACCCGGGCATCGTCAAAACCAAGCTGCAGGGCGTCAATCAACTGGACTATCTGACAGGCAAATCGAACAAGTCAGCGCGCGATACATTCTTGTACTACACCGGGGCTACACCCTCGGCCGTACGCTACAAGAACTGGAAGATTTACTTCACCATGGAAGGGTCATCCGGCGCTTCAGCACTGGCAGGCCCACAGCAGTATGGCTGGGCGCAGGTGCAAAATATTCGCAGGGATCCGTTCGAACAGGCCGTAGGCGAAGAGCAGAAGTCGGTGCTGTCTATCGGCGGTGCATTGGCGGCACCCAGCACGGCCTATCTCTACGATTGGAACCTGTTGCCGGTTGGCCAGCAATTATGGCTACAGGAACTTGAGTCCTTTGCCGAGTTCCCGCCCCTGCAATCGCCGGAGTCCTACAACCTCGTGCAGGTCCTGGATCAAGTCAAGGCGATGAGCAAGAAGGTACCAGGCCAGTAGGCGTGTGAAGCGAGAAAGCCAGGGCGCTCTGCCCCTGGCTTTCTCGGCTGCGGGTAATCAAATCAATTCCGATTGTATTGGGGGATGTGACGGCATAGGCGAAAAGCTGGGTTTGCTTGCCAAAACACCCGCTGCGGATCGATCGCGGCGCCAAAAACAGGCAACGATAGGCTAGAAGCAGGCACTGAAGGCGTTCATTAAGCATTGAATATTTCACTGGCATGCCAATGTCAGGTCTTTCTCAATTCATAAATATCCGTATATTCGTATGTTCATATATATGAGCCACTCCGATGAACCTCCTGCCTGCCACTGTCTTCAAATGCCTGGGTGATGAAACCCGCGCAAGGGTCATGTTACTGCTCTGCGCACAAGGTGAACTCTGCGTATGCGAACTGATCTGCGCACTCGGTGACAGTCAACCCAAGATTTCACGCCACCTGGCTCAGTTGCGTAGCTGCGGACTGCTCGAAACTCGCCGTCAAGGGCAATGGATTTACTACCGACTGAACGTTGAGCTTCCACAGTGGGTCATCGACGTAATCCAGGTCACGCTTGAGGCCAACCGCCACTGGCTGAGCCAGGACGAAAAACGCCTTGATCAGATGGGTGAGCGTCCCGAGCGCCAGGCAGCATGTTGCTGAGATAGCTGTTAATTCAATCAAACCATCTACTGCCCCTCCGAAGTCAGCACACGAAAGAGAACAACATCATGAGCATCAAAGTAGGTATCAACGGTTTCGGTCGAATCGGTCGTCTTGCATTGCGCGCCGCTTGGCACTGGCCCGAGTTTGAATTCGTGCAAATCAATGACCCTGCTGGCGACGCTACCACCCATGCGCACCTGATCAATTTCGATTCGGTGCACGGCCGTTGGCACAACGAAGCCAGCGCCGATGGCGATTGCGTGGTCATTGACGGTCGACGCATTCGGGTGACGGCCAACCAATCCATCGCCGACACTGACTGGTCCGGCTGCGATTTAGTCATCGAAGCCAGTGGCAAAATGAAGTCCGTTGGCGTGCTTCAGGCGTATCTGGAACAAGGTGTGAAGCGCGTGGTGGTCTGCGCACCGGTGAAGGAGCAGGGCGCGCTGAACATCGTCATGGGCGTCAATCAGCACCTGTTCGATCCGGCTCGGCACCGTATTGTTACCGCCGCATCCTGCACCACCAATTGCCTGGCTCCGGTGGTCAAAGTGATCCACGAAAACCTCGGTATTCGCCATGGTTCGATCACCACGATCCACGACCTGACCAATACGCAAAGCATCCTCGATCAGCCGCACAAGGACCTGCGTCGCGCCCGTGCTTCGGGCATGAGCCTGATCCCGACCAGCACAGGCTCGGCGACAGCCATTGCGGAAATTTTCCCGGAGTTGCGTGGCCGCCTGAACGGCCATGCCGTGCGCGTACCACTGGCCAATGCCTCTCTTACCGACTGCGTGTTCGAGGTGGAGCGTGCGACTTCGGTGGATGAAGTCAATGAGTTGCTCAAATCTGCGGCTGCTGGTCCGCTCAAAGACATCCTCGGTTATGAGGAGCGTCCACTGGTTTCGATCGACTACCGCACCGATCCGCGCTCCTCGATCATCGATGCGCTTTCGACCATGGTGGTGAACGGCACCCAAGTGAAGATCTACGCCTGGTACGACAACGAGTGGGGGTACGCCAACCGCGTTGTCGAACTGGCCAAACTGGCCGGCTTGGCCGGTTAACAGCGGTGGTCATGAAGGCGTCGTCAGCCCTTTCCCCGGAAGTTCGGCAGTACCTGCTGGTCACCGGCAACTACTGGGCCTTCACCCTCACCGATGGCGCACTGCGCATGTTGGTGGTATTGCATTTCCACACATTGGGCTACTCGCCGCTGCACATTGCCGCGCTGTTCCTGTTCTACGAAATTTTTGGCGTCATCACCAACCTGGTGGGCGGCTACCTGGGCGCTCGCCTGGGCTTGAATCGCACGATGAATATCGGTCTTGGCCTCCAGGTCGCCGCCTTGCTGATGCTCACAGTACCAGTCGCTCTACTGACCATTCCTTGGGTGATGGGCGCTCAAGCATTGTCCGGTATCGCCAAGGACCTCAATAAGATGAGTGCCAAGAGTTCGATCAAACTTTTGGTGCCCGACCAGCAGCAGGGCACGCTTTATCAGTGGATAGCCGTCCTCACCGGCTCAAAAAACGCCCTCAAGGGTGTGGGCTTCTTCCTGGGCGGTGCCTTGCTGGCATGGCTGACGTTCAGAGGGGCGGTGCTGCTGATGGCAACGGTATTGGCGCTAATCTGGATCGCGAGCCTGTTCTTGCTGCAAAAGGATCTGGGCAGAGCCAAGGCCAAGCCGAAGTTCCGCGAAATGCTCTCCAAGAGCCGAGCGATCAACATCCTCTCGGCGGCGCGGCTGTTTCTTTTTGGTGCTCGCGATGTGTGGTTTGTCGTCGCCTTGCCGGTGTACCTGAGTGAAGTACTGGGCTGGGACTTTTGGCGGGTGGGTGGATTTCTGGCAGCCTGGATCATCGGCTACGGCATCGTTCAGTCTCTCGCCCCGAACATCACCGGGAAGACGCGTGGCCATGTCCCGGATGGGCGAGCGGCCTTCATGTGGGCGGCTTCGCTGGCCGGCTTCCCGGCCACTATCGCCCTCGGCCTCTCGGCGGGCGGGTCACCCCAGGTTGTGCTCCTGGGTGGATTGATGATCTTCGGTGCGCTGTTTGCGGTGAACTCCTCCTTACACAGCTACTTGATCATCTCCTATGCAAAAGAGGACGGGGTATCGCTGGATGTGGGTTTCTATTACATGTCCAACGCATTGGGGCGGCTGCTCGGTACCGTACTGTCTGGTTGGATTTACCAAGCCTACGGACTGGAAGCTTGCCTGTGGGTTTCTACGGCCTTTGTCATGCTGGCCGCGCTGATTTCCATCGGCTTGCCCAAACACGCCAAAGCGATACCTTCGACATGACAAAAGGAAAGAGGACAGATTTATTTTCCGGAAATAAATCCATCCCCTTTTTCTGCTTTTTCTGTGAAGGTGTTATCACCCCACTTGGGGTCAATTTAGAGTTAGACCCAAAGAGGAGTCCGCCATGACCGTAGTCGATCGCCTCAGGTATTTGCGCGTCGTTCTAGTTTTGGCTGGCCTCGCGTGCCTTGCTCTCTACCCACTTATGTTGTTCTGGCCGTCCGGCTGGGCCTGGCACGTCGGTCACTCGGACTACCCGATAATGATCGTTGGCATCTACGCCACACTTGGCGTGTTCTTGATCCTGGCCGCACGTGATCCATTAGCCAATCTGAGCCTAATCTGGTTCACCGTGTGGTCTAGCGCCGTACACGGAGGAATCATGGCCGTCCAGGCGGTCACCCAGCCGGGGCAAATGGGGCACTTGGCAGGTGACGTGCCGGCGCTCTTCATCGTGGCGGTTGCCTTGGCCATCTTGACGCCCCGCTCGCAATTGGCCACTCGGCCCCGGACACACAATGGGGCCTAAGAGCAGGTTTGACTGTCAGGATCGGGACGAAAGTCGCGTTTCTACGCAAATTTTTGGTCTGCTGATCAACCAAATGCCGACAGATTTTACGTAGCAACGCAGTCTTCAAGACTGTGCCGCTTTTTTTCACAGCCTGGGGCGTTTTCTGCCTGTCACGAGAGCTTGAATTCGCCATCATTCGTACTCAGCTGACTGAATTGAAAGTACTGATTCACCTTGCGTAAAAATCCGTCATGACATGTTATGACCTCCTTCAAAAACGGACTTTGACCAACAAATACGGGGGTTAAAGGACGAATGGTCGAGAGGTGTCAAGCGCGGTGAGTTGCTGGGAGTTTGCAGCCACTACATGCTTTTCAGGCAGGCGCGTTCGTCGCGGGGAAGTGAACTTCATTTTCTTCACGTGTCACATTAGGTCCTCGTCAAGTGAACTTCAGCAGAGGTACAGCCTAATGAACATGGCCACAGTAGTCAGTGCCGTGATTTCGAGTCTCGCACCAAGTGTCTTTGACCAGAACGGCTTGCAAGAGCCCGGCGCGCATGTGTCAGCCGTCGATTACCACTACGGAATGGAAATCGATGTGAAGCAAGTACTGCGGCGCACCGATACATCCGATAAGACTGGCGTAGTACCAGTGACCCTGGTTTACCTGGACAGCCAAGGCGAGGTTCACAAACTTCGTTTCCTCGAATGGGGCGGAAGCCCGGCCAACCCCACCAGCGTGACCTGATCCGCTCACCGACAGGGTTCTGGGCCTCGCCTGCCCCCCCCCCAGAAGCGCAAGTTAAACCTCATATGTATTAAGTACGAATGAAGTTTTTGTTACCTTAAAATGGACATGATCGAATGATTAAAAGTTCATTCGCCAAAATCGCTATTATCTTGGCAGCGTATTACTGCAAGAGTATTTGATAATAATTATTGGATCCTAATTGCAATCAGCAACGGCAAACTCTAATTAAGTCGTGTCGTGAGTTATGTTGATTCACTATTGAAGTCAAGAGGTCACCATGGAACTTAGTATGCTTTCTTCGTCCACCGTGGAATATGTGCGTTTGGGTGTTGTGTATTTCCATCTTATCGCTTGCTGCGTAGCAATCGGGCTGGTGTTGACCAGTGACATTGCAATGGTCAAGCAACTCCTCAAAGGGGATGTGTCGGGTCACCATGATGACGCGCATATGGAAAGTCTTCAAAAGACCGTAGTGCTTGCACTTGTCGCTCTGTGGATTACGGGCATTGGTATTGTCGGGATAGATTATGCCGGCAAGGGAATGGAATATTTCCTCAATCCAAAATTGCAAGCCAAGATCGGGATAGTTGTGCTGTTGACCTTTAACGGTTTCCTCTTGCATAGCGCTGTATTGCCGGCCCTGAAAAAAGCCGGTTCGTTGCTGAAACTCTCCTTTAGCTTGCGGATGCTGGCGCTGTTCTCCGGCGCCCTCTCTGGCGTGTCGTGGTTCTATGCCGCCATGCTGGGTGTTGGTCGTCCGCTGGCCTGGAAGTACTCGCTGGTGGAGTTGCTGGCAGCCTATCCGGTTCTCATCGTCGGTGGATTTGGAATGATGGTGCTGCTCACTGCCTGGGCAAAAAACAGAGACGCTCAAGAGCGCATGGAGCAAGGCGCCTGGGGCGCCAGAAGCACCGCCCTGGCTGGATGGTGAAGCCCGGTTGAATAAGCAAGTTCAGCTTTAACAAATGAATTCCGTTGTTAACCGTTAATAAAATCTCACGTGAGGATACCCAAATGAAATCTATGAAAGCTCTCTTCGTAGTCGCCGCTTTGACCGCTTCTTCCCTGGCGATGGCCACAGGTGGCGGTGACCGAACCTTCACACGCATGGAGTCGGCCCGGAAAGTGTCGATGGAAGCCTTCCAGGTTGCGCAGAAACAGAAGGCTGAAGCCGCTGTAGCTCAAAGCAAAGCCAAGGCGACCGATCGCACCAACAGCTGATCTGTGTAGCGCGTTCCCGGGCAGGGCTGTCGGTAAACCTAATGTTGGATCAAGTAGATCTACAAGGGTAGGCGAGGGCGTTGTTCCAGCGTGGTGAGCAGTAAAAAGCCCCGCTCCCTTTTAAGGGGCGGGGCTTTATACATTTCAGCAATGTCGCAAAGACAAAGCGTCATGGTGAAAGGTGCTGACTTTGGAAAAGCTCCTTCCTGGGTACTCAAAACGGATTGAAGAGTCGCCATTCCGCCGTCTGTGCGGGGATATTGGTCGTCGTACAACGAGATTTTGTTTCGAATTCCCCACAACCTGCCATCAACACCCGTAACGCCAAAACGCCAACACTCCTGCAGCTAGCGCCGTCTGTACCCATCCGCAAATTTTATCGCAACCCCGTCACCCAGACCAACGGCCATCTTTCAGATTGACAGCCCAACCTCAATCTCGCTATAAAAGGCGCAGTTGTACGACGACAGACGAGACATCGACTGTTCATCCTAAAAATAAAAAAGCGTGTCGGCCCTCATCATGAATTCATCTAGCGTACTCAGCCCCCTCTACGTCGCTTCTTCTGGCCCGATCCTGTCTGCTTGCGCGCCCGCGCAATCGGCTGTGTTGCAGGCGACTGCCCCGTCAAACCCCTGCCAGCACTCGCGACACGTCTACCTCCAGCCGTAAAAAGATGCACCGGCGGCGGGGTACAGCATTCGAGTTAATCGAAAGTTACGGCTGAACCTGACCAGCCTCGACGTGGATTCCTCGCGTTTTGGCGATGCTTTACGACACACTTGATCTCGCTTGAAACCGAGAGATCATCACCATAATCCAATAATAAAGTGATGCCATGAATCTGAACGAGCCCATCAATGCGCAACGCGTCGGCCAAACGGTCGGCAAATATCGCTGGACGATCTGTGCACTGTTGTTTTTCGCCACCACCGTCAATTACCTGGACCGTCAGGTACTGAGTCTGTTGGCGCCGCAACTGTCGACGCAGTTTGGTTGGAGTAACACTGATTACGCCAACATTGCCGCGGTTTTCCAGTTCGTGTACGCGATTTCCATGCTGTTTGCCGGCCGCTTCGTCGACAAGATCGGCACCAAGAAAGCGTATATGTTCGCGATTGGTATCTGGTCCACGGGCGCGGTCATGCACGCCTTTGCGGTGCCAATGGGTGAGGGCATCGGTGCGCTGAGCAGTGCACTCGGCCTGGCGGTCATTCCGGTTTCGATTGCGGGTTTCATGCTGTCGCGCGCTGTGCTGGCGATTGGTGAAGCGGGTAACTTCCCGATTGCGATCAAGGCCACCGCCGAATACTTCCCGAAGAAGGAACGTTCTTTCGCCACCGGCATCTTCAACTCCGGCGCCAACGTGGGCGCAGTCCTGGCACCGATTTGCGTGCCGCTGATTGCCGGCATTTGGGGCTGGGAAGCCGCGTTTATCGTGATCGGTATGTTGGGCTTCGTCTGGGTCGCTGTCTGGATCGCACTTTACGAGAAGCCAGATCAGCAAAAGCGTCTGTCGGCTGAGGAACTGGCTTACATCCGCAGCGATGAAGGGGTGCAAGTGGCTACGCCTGAAGTGAAGGGTGTCGCGGCCAAAAAAGTATCGTGGTTCAAGTTGCTGACCTACCGTCAGACTTGGGCCTTTGCTTTCGGCAAGTTCATGACCGACGGCGTGTGGTGGTTCTTCCTGTTCTGGCTGCCGACCTATCTGTCGGCGCAATACGGCATGAAGGGCGCGGACATCGTGTTGCCACTGGCCGTGTTGTACAGCATGACCATGGTCGGCAGCATCGGCGGGGGCTGGTTCCCGAGCTACTTCATGGCGCGCGGCGACAAGCCGTATGACGGCCGCATGAAAGCCATGCTGGTGATCGCGCTGTTCCCGTTGGTGGTGCTGCTGGCGCAGCCATTCGGTTACATCAGCTTCTGGGTGCCGGTGCTGCTGATCGGTGTTGGCGCGTCGGCTCACCAGGCGTGGTCGTGCAACATCTTCACGACCGTGTCCGACATGTTCCCGCAAAAAACCATCGCTTCCGTGGTCGGCATTGGCGGCATGGCGGGTGGTTTGGGCGGTGTCGTGATGACGAAGGTGGGTGGTTACGTGTTCGACTACTACAAATCGATCAACGATATTCACACCGGCTACATGATCATGTTCGCCATCTGTTCGCTGGCCTATCTGGTGGCCTGGAGCGTGATGAAAACGCTGGTGCCACGCCATAAGGAAATCACCGATCTGTAAGCGGCGATTGATGCAATAGAAAGCCCCGTCCCACGTGAGTGGGGCGGGGCTTTTTCGTTTGCAGGATCAAATCTGATCCGTATTTTTCTGAGGAATCTGAATCTGTAATGCGCTCAGTTGCGGGCTCAGAATGAAGGCACGCAGCAACCTCACAATTCAGGAGGCCCCAATGGGCAAGATGGCACTCTTCCTCGGTGGATTTCTGGTGTTGACCATTCTGATTGGTGCACTGGCCACGATCTCTCCCGCTTAATCCTTTCCTGCGACCCCTGATCAAACATCTTCCCGCCAGCGCCGGGCCTGCACGATCAATGCGGGGGCGAAGTGCAGCACGACCATGCGCATCAGGTGGTGAGTGAGGATGAACACGACGTTCAGCCCGCCACTGAAGGCGACGATGGCGATGGTCTCGACAGCGCCCGGTATGTACGCCAGCCACAACGACAAGGGGTCGCTGCCCAGCACCCGACCCGCCACCCCGGCGAACGCCGCGGCGATCAGCAACATCAAGGCGACGGACATCAGTCCGGCGCGGCCGTGGTGCCATAGCTGCGCGAGGCTGATGTCCTTGAATTTCGAGCCAATCAACACACCAAGCAGGACCGCCGCCGAGTCGACACTCCAGGCGGGCATCTGGAATCCGTGGAGGTAGCCCAGCTTGACGTAGACGCCCGTGAGGACGATGGCCGTGAGCATGAACGGCGCCGGCACGCCGACGTTCAAGAGCAAACGCCCGAGCAACAAACACATGGCGATCAGCGACAGCAGGGTCAACGCCATGCTCATGTCCAGCGGGCTGCTCTGGGCAATCGCCAGGTGGGTCTGCCCGGGAATACAAAAGCTGACGAGGAGGGTGATGGACAGCAGTCGAACCAGATGCACGACGATCACTTTGCTGGACGCTCGTTCGGACTCCAGCAAGTCGAACACGGCGGCGAGGGCGCCGGGGTAGACGGCGAGGAGGGTGTCCTTGCGGTTCCAGCCGGCGACCTTGAGCAACGAGAAACCGGCCACGGTGCTTTGCACCACCAGGCACAAAAGCATCAAGCCCAGGCTGGGCAACATGGCGGCGACTGTCTGGCTGTCCCACGCGGTGAACATCAGGCCAGTCGCGATCCCCAATACGAGTTGCACGTAGCCGAGGCTGAAACGCACGGTGGGAGAGAATCGAAAACGGCTGGCGATGACGGCGGTTGCGAGTATCGAGCCCAATAACAGGCCATGAGGGATACCGGCGTGTTGCAGCGCGGTGCCGACGCCGGCGGCGATCAGCAAATACAACAGGGTTTTCATGAGTCGTCCTTGATTCGTGAGTGAGCCCGATACGTCCATCCGGGCCAGCCACGTTTTCCCACCTAACCGCATGAGGCGTCAAGAACGATGGTTGACTCATCAGTCATGTCCTTTAGGCGACATCTCCTGGCTTACTAGCGTTAGTCGGTAATCATCAGGCGCGTTAGAGTCGTCATCACGTTCCTGGCAAACCTGGATGATCCTGATGACGCGTCCCCGTTTCTTACCCGACAACTTCACCTTGACCCTGATTGGCGTCGTGCTGCTGGCCAGCGTGTTGCCCGCCAGCGGTCAGGTGGCGGTGGGCTTTGGGTGGCTGACCAACGTCGCCATCGCCCTGCTGTTTTTTCTGCATGGCGCCAAACTGTCACGCGAGTCGATCATTGCCGGGGCCGGGCATTGGCGCCTGCATTTGCTGGTGTTCAGCCTGACCTTTGTGGTGTTCCCGCTGCTCGGTCTGGCGCTCAAACCGGTGCTGTCGCCACTGATCGGTGATGATCTGTACATGGGCATGTTGTACCTCTGCGCACTGCCTGCGACGGTGCAGTCGGCCATTGCCTTTACCTCGCTGGCGCGCGGCAATATTCCGGCGGCGATTTGCAGTGCGGCGGCGTCCAGTCTGTTCGGGATCTTCCTCACACCACTGCTGGTGACGCTGCTGCTGAATGTGCAGGGCGATGGCGGCTCGACCCTCGATGCGATTGTGAAGATCAGCGTGCAACTGCTGCTGCCGTTCATTGCCGGGCAGATCGCACGCCGCTGGATCGGTGCCTGGGTCGGGCGCAACAAGAGTTGGCTGAAGTTCGTTGATCAGGGCTCGATTCTTTTAGTCGTTTACGGCGCGTTCAGCGAAGCGGTGACCGAGGGCATCTGGCACCAGATTCCGCTGTGGGAACTGGCCGGGCTGGTGGTGGCGTGCTGCGTGTTGCTGGGGTTGGTATTGGTGGCTTCCACGGTGCTGGGCAAAGCCTTTGGTT
This sequence comes from Pseudomonas sp. C9, assembly GCF_002000165.1. Taxonomy (NCBI): domain Bacteria; kingdom Pseudomonadati; phylum Pseudomonadota; class Gammaproteobacteria; order Pseudomonadales; family Pseudomonadaceae; genus Pseudomonas; species Pseudomonas sp. C9. The sequence continues at coordinate 5,196,749 of NZ_MPAK01000001.1, forward strand.
TCAACATGGAAGACCGCATTACCATTCTGTTCTGCGGCTCGAAGAAGAGTCTGGCCACCGGTGTGCCGATGGCGCAGGTGCTGTTCGCCGGCAGCACCATCGGCGTGTTGATCCTGCCGTTGATGTTGTTCCATCAAATTCAGCTGATGGTCTGTGCGGTGCTGGCCCAGCGCTACGCCAATCGCCAGGAATCGGTTGCTGAACTGATGGCGCAAGTAGATCCTTGATCGCGTCAGACCCCGACCTCAACGGGAGCGATGCATGAAGGTTGGCGTGATTTCCGATACCCACGGTTTGCTCCGCCCCGAAGCCCTTGCGGCCCTGGAAGGGTGCGAGCGGATCATTCACGCGGGCGACATCGGCAGCCCGGACATCCTCGATCAACTGGCGTCCATTGCTCCACTGCATGTCGTGCGCGGCAACAATGACGTGGACGCGCCATGGGCCGCGCATCTGGATGATCTTCTGCGTTTCGACCTGAAGGGTTGGGGCACTTTGCTGGTGCATGACATCGCCGATGTCCCGGCCGCGCTCGATGCCGGCATCAAACTGGTGATCACCGGGCACTCGCACAAGCCATGCATCGAATGGCGCGGCGATCAGCTGTTCCTCAATCCCGGCAGCGCGGGGCGGCGGCGTTTCAAGTTGCCGGTGACGCTGGCGTTGGTTGAGGTGTTGGAGACTTCAATTGAACCGCGCATGGTCTCGTTACTGAACTAGCTTTATGGCTAAGCGCCATTAACTCTGCTATGCCTTGGATAGCCCTCCACGATTTACCGCAGCAGTTGTCACGACACGGATGTGGGGCCACACCGTCCCTCGCTTGCCGACAGGAAGCGCGGGAACCCCACTTTGCCGGGCAACAAGATTGCGGAGAGCACACAGACCATGGCGCGCCAACTGATTCTCTGTATCGATGGAACGAACAACCGCTTCTGTGACAAACCCACCAATGTGCTCCGGGTGTTTCGGTCATTACCCAAGAACAGCAGTGAGCTTCTGAGCTATTACGATCAGGGTGTGGGCACGTTCGGGTTAAGTGAAACCCTGTTCGAATGGGAGAAGGTACCGTCGCGAATTGCCGGGCTGGCGTTTGGTTGGGGGATCAAGCGTAACGTGCTCAATGCCTACCGTTTTCTCATGGAGAACTATCAGGAAGGCGATCAGATTTTCATCTACGGTTTTTCTCGCGGTTCCTATGCTGCCCGGGTCCTGGCAGCCATGATTCATACGCTTGGGCTGCTACCGGCCCACCAGGCTCAACAACTGGACTTTGCCTGGTCATTACTGACCACACGAACACGTTCCGAAAAAGGTGCGCCCGAACCTTCCCTCAAGCGGCCGTGGAGCTATTTCTGGTGGCGCCTGACCGCGGACAAGCGACCGGATTTTTCCTTGATGACGCAGTTCAAGGAATCCTTTTCCCAGGATGTCGATGTCTACTTTCTCGGGTTGTTCGACACCGTGAGTTCAGTGGGTTGGGTGTATGACCCGTTGGTCGTTCCCTATACCGCAAACAATCCAAGCGTACGCACCATCCGTCATGCGGTGTCCATTGACGAGCGACGCTGTTTTTTCCGCCAGAACCTATGGAATGTCGCCAAGGCCGCGGACCTGAAACAGGTGTGGTTCGCCGGCGTGCATTGCGATGTCGGTGGCGGCTACCCGTTGGAAGAATCGCAGCTTGCCCTGATTGCCTTGCGCTGGATGATTGGGGAGAGCCTGGAGGCCGGGTTGAACATCGATGATGCATCGTGTCGTGGCGAACTCCATCCCAAGACCTGCCCGGTAGCGGATCCGCTGGCACAAGCCCACCAATCGCTGTCCCGATGGTGGATGATTGCGGAGTGGGTGCCGCGCTTGAGGTGGGACCCCAAAACTCACACTCGAACGCTCAAGTTTGGCTCGATGCCGCCATTCGGCAAACCCAGAGCGCGAGAGATTCCCCAGCCTGAGCCCGGGCAGAAAGTCTGGGTGCATGAATCCGTGATGGTGCGCCTGAACGGATCGTTGACCACCGGCCAGCCGTGGGGAGATCAGCTGAAATACGAGCCTGAAAACCTGCTGTGCATAGATCCAGCACTGATTGATCAGGTTTTCGACGCTCCGGACCTTGCTCCGCGTGGGTTATAGGATCAGAGCCCAAGTCGTGATATGAGTCGGGTGGACGCTGGAGGAACAGATGATCAGATACGAAGTAGGGCCTGCACCGACGTTTTTTTCGACGGCTGAAGCTCGCGAGCACTACGTCACTGCGAAAAAGTATTATCGGGAACTTTCAAGATCAAGACGCGGGCATGTTGTCGGTCCGGATGTGCGTGGGCCAGAGCTTACCAATCCTTTTTTCCGTGCGGCAGTCGAAGAATGGTTACGGCGAGGCGTTAACAAATGCGTCTATTGCGAGCAACAAATCAGCGCGTTGGTCGTCGATCTTTTCAGACCCAGACTGGTAAGTCCGGAATCCGGTTATGAATCTACAGGGCCTGCGTATTGGTGGCTCGCTTTTGAATGGACCAACTTCCTGCCGGCCTGTGTCGAATGCAGCACCCTGAAAGGGCAGAAGTTTCCGGTCTATGGTCCGCGCATGGAGTTTAGTGGTTCCGTGACCACAGAAGATGCACAGCTTCTGAATCCCGCTGATGACGAATTGGCCGATCGATTTGTTTTTCTGGAGGACGGTCGTATCGCCGGTCAGGGCGATAAGGCCAGGACAACGATTGATGTGATCGGATTGAATAGGCCCAGCCTTGTATCAATGCGTAAGGCTGAGTGGTCCGATCTACAGTCGATGGCTTCCGAGATTAATTTAAAGCGCTTGAATGCGAAGCAACTCAGATTGATCGAAGAGAAGTGCGGTGCAACTTATCCTTTTTCTGCTTTGCGTCGGCAGCTGTTCAAAAGCTGGGTCGCATTGCAGTCTGAAAATGACTCCGGCTTTTTGAGGAAACTGCAAAGAGCCTTAGGGGGGGCAGAGATTGACGATGCATCGACGCTAAGCTACTCGGTTGGGGATATGAGTAAAATTTCTGACGAGCTGGATCGCCAGACTGAGGAGTTCGAATCATTCTCGATTGAGGAAGTCGAGCCGCCCGTTCAGCTCTATCAAAAGACCCAATATATTGAACGGATAGAAGTTTCCAATATTCGCACCATAAAAAAACTGGATGTTTCTTTGAAACCCGCCAGTGACAGCGTCGGCTCATGGTTCATGTTTCTCGGCGAGAACGGCACGGGAAAAAGCACTCTGTTGCAAGTCGTCGCGGCCGCCCTGATTGGGCAAAGTGGTGTTGATGAACTGGGCATTACGGCCGATTCACTGCTGAAAAGCGACGCCGACTTCGGCACGGTACGTATCTATCTGACTGGGCTTTCAAGGCCTATCACCCTGAATCTTGAGCGCCAAGGTAACAGGGTCAGTGTTGATCCCCCCGAACCGAAGGTCATGGTCCTGGCTTATGGGTCGATTCGAGTCTTCGATGAGCAGCTTCTTGAAGAAAGCAGTTTCAGGGCTCGAAGCAAAGTCAGGAATCTTTTCAATCATCTGCATACTCTCGATGCGGGAAATCCTTGGCTGAATCTGTCTCCGGACGCCGAGTTCGAGAACATCGCCAATGCCCTGACCGCGCTGCTTCCAAGGCCCGATGGGGCACGGATCATCAGAAAAAACGGTGAAGTACTGGTTGAAAGTCCCAATGATATCGGTGGGCTGTCTTCGATCAGCAGCGGCTATCGAGCGATCATTTCTCTGGCCCTGGATATTATCGGCATCTTGCGACGGGGCGGCTGGCAGGACATTTCACAAGCCGAAGCCATCGTACTGATTGATGAAATAGACGCGCATCTGCACCCACGCTGGAAGATGAAAATAGTCCAGCGCCTGCGTGAAGTGTTTCCGCGTATTCAGTTCCTTGCCACCAGCCATGATCCGCTGACACTGAAAGGCTTGGATGCCAATGAGATAGCGGTACTGGCGCGCACCATCGATGGCGATGTAATGCAGCTGGACTTCTCCGGTGAAGCCTTGCCATCGCCTAGGGACATGCGGGTCGATCAGATCTTGTCCTCGGAGTACTTCGGGCTTAATACCACTGAAGACATGGAGATGGATCAGACGTTCGAGGACTATTACAAGTTGCTTGGGAAACCAAACAGGACTAGCGATGAAGACGTGGAGCTCACAAAGCTGAAAGAAGGTTTGGGGAGGTCGAGAAAATTCGGCGTAACCCCAAGGGAACAGTTGGTGTATGAATCGGCAGACCGATATGTCGCTTCACGGAAAAATCAACGAGAAAGCATGTCGGAGGGCGAAAAAGAGGCTGCCATCAAGAAAATGCAGGAGCTATGGGGCAGATTGCCGAGCCTGGAAGGCGAGGGTGACGGACTTGAGGGCGCGAACAATGATTAAAGTTTCAAAGCCCGTCAAGCCGCCCAAAAGTCTCGACGGCCCCGACTCCATCGGTGGCAAGGAAACACAGAAGGCGATCCAGTCGCTTGGCAAGGGCGTCACTTACAGCGCTTATAAAAAGCCTGATGTCGTTGCCGAGCTGCGCACGATATTCCACAAGAAGTGCGCTTACTGCGAGTTCAATTACAGTGCCGGTTCACCGACGGATATTGAGCATTTCAGGCCCAAGTCCGGCTACATCACCAAAGACAATAAAATGTCCGAAGGGGGATATTACTGGCTCGCCGCGGACTGGGATAACTTGCTGCCGTCCTGTATTGATTGCAATAGACGGCGCAAGCAACCTATCGGCAAGGAGCAGCAAAAGGTTACGGGTAAAGGCAGTCATTTTCCTGTCAGGAATGAGGCGTCAAGGTGGACGGACCACCGGGTTACGAACCAAGAGGAGCCTTTGTTGCTAAATCCCTGCGTTGACGATCCGTCGTTGCATCTCGAGTTTTATGGCGAAGGCTTGGTGCGTGCCAAAAGTAAAAAAGGCGAGGCCTCGATTGAGGTGTTTGGGTTGTTACGGCGCGACCTTGTCGAGGAACGGAATAAAAAGCGGGTCACGGTTGAGGCGGACATTTTGCGTGCTTTGGAACGGATTGACGAAGCCCTCCATGCAACAAATGCGGAGGAGCAGGCAAAGATGGAGCGTTTAGCAATGGATGAGCTCAATCAAGCTCGCTTTCATCTGAGTCCTGCATGCCCCTTCCTTGCGCAGACTCGGTCGATATTCCAGTTCTATCATCTCCCTGTTTGATCACAGCCCTGTTGGTTCAGAGCCATCGACGATTTGTTCCAGATATCTGATCACGTTAATACAAGCAGCAAGAACGGTAGGTCGGATGTTCTGGTCCAAATAGAGTAAGCCTTTAAAAGCCACCCCGACCCGTTTGATCGGGGCGGGGTGGTTCATTCAAGGCCTGACGGTTTACCCCGTCACTTCACATCAAACCGATCCAGGTTCATCACCTTGGTCCAGGCCGCCACAAAGTCCTTAACAAATTTCTCCTTCGCATCACTGCTCGCATACACCTCGGCCAGTGCCCGCAATTGCGCATTCGACCCAAAGACCAGGTCAACACGCGTCCCGGTCCACTTCACTGCACCGGATTTGCGATCGCGTCCTTCGAACTCTTCAGCGGCCTCGGAGGTGGGTTTCCATTCCACGCTCATGTCCAGCAGGTTGGTGAAGAAGTCGTTGGTCAGCGCTTCCGGTTGTTGGGTGAAGACGCCGTGGCGGGTTTGTCCGACGTTGGTGTTCAGCACTCGCAGACCACCAATCAGCGCGGTCATTTGCGGAGCGGTGAGCGTCAGCAGTTGCGCCTTGTCGATCAACAGTTGCTCGGCCGGTACGCGGTAGCGGGTTTTCAGGTAGTTGCGGAAGCCATCGGCAATCGGTTCGAGGAAGCCGAAGGATTCCACGTCCGTTTGCTCTTGCGACGCGTCCATCCGCCCCGGCGTGAACGGAACCGTCACGCTGTGACCGGCATTTTTCGCCGCTTGTTCGACGCCCGCGTTACCCGCCAATACGATCAGGTCGGCCAGCGAGACTTTCTTGCCGCCGCTGTTGAACTCGCTCTGGATGCTTTCGAGTTTCGCCAGGACGTTCGCCAATTGTTCTGGCTGGTTGGCTTGCCAGAATTTTTGCGGGGCCAGGCGCAGGCGTCCGCCGTTGGCACCGCCGCGTTTGTCGGAGCCGCGGAAGGTGGAAGCGGCTGCCCAGGCAGTCGATACCAGCTGCGAGACCGACAGGCCGGAAGCAAGGATTTTGCCCTTGAGTGCAGCGACGTCGCTGTCGCTGACCAAGGCATGATCGACCGCCGGGATGGGGTCTTGCCACAGCAGTACTTCGTTGGGCATTTCCGGGCCGAGGTAGCGGGAGAGGGGGCCCATGTCGCGGTGGATCAGCTTGAACCAGGCGCGGGCGAAGGCGTCGGCCAGTTGATCGGGATTGGCCAGGAAGCGTCGGGAAATCGGCTCATAGATCGGGTCGAAGCGCAGGGACAGGTCCGTGGTCAGCATGGTGGGATTGCGCCGTTTGGACGGGTCGTGGGCATCCGGAATGGTACCGGCACCGGCGCCGTTTTTTGCGACCCACTGGTGCGCCCCGGCTGGGCTTTTGCTTAGTTCCCACTCGAAGCCGAACAGGTTTTCCAGGTAGTTGTTGCTCCATTTTGTTGGCGTGGTGGTCCAGGTCACTTCCAGCCCGCTGGTGATGGTGTCCGCGCCTTTGCCGGTGCCAAAGCTGTTCTTCCAGCCAAAGCCTTGCTGTTCGAGACCAGCGGCTTCGGGCTCGGCACCGACATTGTCGGCAGGTCCGGCGCCGTGGGTTTTACCGAACGCGTGGCCGCCAGCGATCAGCGCCACGGTTTCTTCGTCGTTCATCGCCATGCGGGCGAAGGTTTCACGGATGTCCGTGCCTGCAGCGACAGGATCCGGATTGCCTTCAGGGCCCTCGGGGTTGACGTAGATGAGGCCCATTTGCACGGCGGCGAGTGGGTTTTCCAGATTTCGGCCCTGCTCGGTGCGGCTCTCCTCGTTTTTCCCAGGCTCAGCAACCAGCGGACCTTCGCCGGGCTCTTGCATAGGCTGGTTTTCTTTGCCGTAGCGGATATCGCCGCCCAGCCATTTGTTCTCGGAGCCCCAGTAAACGTCTTCGTCCGGTTCCCAAACGTCCGGACGACCACCGGAGAAACCAAAGGTCTTGAAGCCCATCGACTCCAGCGCCACATTGCCGGTCAGCACGATCAGGTCAGCCCAGGAAATGTTGCGCCCATATTTTTGCTTGATCGGCCAGAGCAACCGTCGTGCCTTGTCGAGGCTGACGTTGTCCGGCCAGCTGTTGAGCGGTGCAAAGCGTTGCTGACCGGAGCCGGCCCCACCCCGGCCGTCACCGGTGCGATAGGTTCCGGCGGCGTGCCAGGCCATGCGAATGAAGAGTGGCCCATAGTGACCAAAGTCCGCTGGCCACCAGTCTTGCGAATCGGTCATCAACGCCGTGAGGTCTCGTTTGACCGCTGCAAAATCCAGTTTTTTGTACGCTTCGGTGTAGTTGAAACCCTCGTCCGAGGGATCGGACAGAGACGAATGCTGGTGCAGGATGTTCAGGTTCAGTTGGTTCGGCCACCAATCGCGGTTCTTCGTGCCACCACCGGCGGCGTGGTTAAACGGGCATTTCGATTCATTTGCCATGTGCGAGCTACCTTTGGTCGTGTTCATCCGGGCTACCCGGCCCGTTGTGGGCTCGAAATAGCGACGAGCGAAAGCAATGACACAGGCTGCTGGGCCAGCAGTTCGATTCACTGATTGTTTTGATCACACGGGCATCGGTACAGCGCAGAACGAGGTGCAATCACGGTGGCCCACGGCAGGCTTAGTCATGTTTCTGACTCATTCCTGTCTCCTTATCAGCTCAAAACCGGCCGGCTCACGCCAGCGCTGGGATAAGGTTAGACGCCTATCTGCAAGTCAGCTAATAGGTGGAGTATTCGGGGCTGATAGGCAAAAGCTTTTATTGGGGCCTTTGAGATTGTCTGGGTTTAGAGGCCCTTGGAAGGAGACGGATCTATTGATAAACAAAAAATCCATCCCCTCATTTTTACTTAGCCCTGCGGCACCACCCGAGCTTCGTTTCCAGTGCCTTCGATATAAACGTTCATGCCTTTGTTCAGTCCAGGATTGATCGGCTGGGTCACCGACACCAGCACACCACTTTTTGTGCGCACGATGATCTGTTGAGCTTCCTGAGGCTGGTCATACTTTTTCTTCTCCGCGTAGTTGCCGCCTGCCGCACCCGCGAGCGCGCCGGCCACCATCGCCACGTCCCGTCCTGTGCCATGCCCGATCAAACTGCCAAGGCCGACACCGGCGATCCCGCCAAGAATGGCGCCGACACCACTGTCATGATTGGTTTGCATCTGCGTGAGGGTGATCTGCTCAATCTTGCCCGAGCGAATTTCCATTTCACCCGCGCCTCCGCTCCCGGCTCCAACGGCGGCGCAGGCGCTAAGCACAAGGCTCATCAGTGTGATCGTTATCCAGGAAACAGTGGTTTTCATCATTGAGCTCCAGCTTTCAGGAAGGGGTGTGTATCCAAACGCATCACCTCACGTTAGTGCAAAAAGCCTAGCACACGCTTTTAAGCCCATTGGTGTTCAGGAGTCCTGCCTTTTGTCGCTGTGCTTGAACCGGTTTTACGTTGAATTGATCTGATGTTTGTCACCCAGGAGCCCACGCCATGCAGCCAAAACCCTATGCGCGATACGACCTGACGCTGCTTTTGGTGTTTGTTTCAATCGTCGTGGTGCTGGGCTTTTCGCCGCACAGTCGGGTTGATTGGGCGCTGGAAAACCTGTTGGTGCTGTTGCTCGTGGGCACCTTGGTGGCGGCCTCTTACTGGTTTCGTTTGTCTGCGGTGTCCGTCACCCTGATTTTCGTTTTCCTGTGTATTCACGAATTGGGTTCTCACTACACCTACGCCGAAGTGCCCTACGACCGTTGGTGTGCGGACCTGGCCGGGTTCAGCCTCAACAAAGCCCTTGGCCTGCATCGCAACCATTTTGATCGGCTGGTCCATTTGAGCTACGGGTTGTTTTTGGTCTATCCCGTGCGAGAAGTGCTGCTGCGGCTGACCCCATTGCGGGGCATTTGGCTGCTGTTCGTGGCGATGAACATCATGCTGTCGACGTCAGCCATCTACGAATTGGTGGAGTGGATTGGCGGGGCCTATCTGGGCGACGACACGTCCCGCGCCTTCATTGGTGCTCAAAACGATCCGTGGGATTCACAGAAAGACATGGCGCTGGCGGTGACCGGCGCCTTTGTCAGTTTGCTGGTGATGTTCCTTTTCAAGGTAAAGAAACAGCGTTCAAGTCACCCGATCAAGGCGCCCCAAACAGCATCGTCCAATACACCCCTTCATCACTGCGGGCATCTGCCGCATAACCCGCGCCGACCTGAGTAAATATCGGGTTCATCAGATTCGCGCAATGCCCGGGACTGGCCAGCCATCCTGACATCGCCTTGCTCGGTGAACTTTGCCCGGCGGCGATGTTTTCGCCGGTCTGCCTGCCGCGAAAGCCGGCGGCCCGAGCCCGGTCGGCGGGCATATCACCGTCGGGGTCTCGGTGCGCAAAGTAGTTGCCGTAGGCCATGGCCTTGCTGTGCCCTTGGGCGGCGGCGCCCAAGGCGGTGTTCCAGCTCAGCGGCCGTGCGGCGGCGAAGCGCTGAGCGCCACACATCCGCGGTTTGGCCCGTGCCGCGTTGACTTGTGCCAACAGTGCCTTGCCGACGGTTCGCGAGTCGCCGACCTGACGGTCGAGTACCGGTTGCGCCAGCACCACTTGCCATTGCGATCGGCTGCGACTGACGCCGATGTCCGCGTACTGGCCGTCCAGCAGCGCACCGCAGTAATCGTCTTGCAACCTGTCAAAGGCTTCATCGGCATCCTGCGCACCGACCACCCGAATGCTTCGAACCGTGACCGCCGAATAGCCGGAAGCCTTCAGCCGATCGCGCAAACCACCGCCATAGCCGATGGGCAGCGCCAGGTTCGAGTTCAGCGCCAGCGGCGCCAGGCGTTGTGCTGGGCGCCTGTCGCAACGTTGCGGATGGGCACGGTAATCGTTGATCGCGGCCACCAGTTGGCGTTCGCCGCTGGCATGGGCAGGGGTGGCCATTAGAGCAAGCACAGGTAAACAACACAGCGAGGCGCAGCGCAAGGCGAGGACGGTGGGGTGCATGGGGCGGACAGCTCTGAGGAGATAATGACGAAAATGAGAATTTACGGCGCCTGTAAGACTGGCGACTGAACACTAGGTTCAGGAGGGAAGGGGGCAGAAAAGCGCGTTTTACCTACCGCATGTCGAAAAAGGTCAAAAGTACCGAGCCACTGTTAAACAAGTGGCTGCAGCGGTCGATAGCATTTTCACAAAACCGACTAGCCAACAGAGGGCTGCACTGTGTCGATAAAACTGCGATTACTGTTGTTGATTGGCACCAGCTTGCTCACCGCGCTGATCGTGAGTCTGGTCAGTTACGTAGGTAACACGCAGATGGCCGAAGCGGTGAATGAGAGCGAGGTCAGCATGACCGCGCTGCGCAATCACCTCGAAGCCGACATGATGCATGACGCCCTGCGCGCCGATGTGTTGTCGGCGATGCTGGTCGGCCTGGGCAAAAGCACCAGCAGCAAGGTCGAGGTGCACAGTTCAATCGAAGAACACACGACGCATTTTCGCGAAGTGCTGGGTGAAAACCTCAAGTTGCCGGTCAACGACACCCTCAAGGTTGCCCTGAACAAGGTCAAGCCGAGTCTGGACACCTACATCGCTGCGGCAGAGCGCATCGTTGGCCTGGCATTGGAAAACCCCGAAGCCGCGCAGAAAGAACTGGGCACCTTCAATGCCGCGTTCAGCCAACTGGAAGATCAGATGGCGGCCCTCAGCGAGCTGATCGAAACCAACACGCAACAGACCAGCCAAAATACCCAGCAAGCGATCCAGAGCGCCAACTTCACCCTCGGCGTCGTGCTCATCGCCAGCCTGGTGTTGCTGCTTATTCAGGGACGCTGGGTGATGCTGAGCATCATGGGGCCTTTGCAGACCGCTAATCGTATCGCCATCAGCATCGCCCATGGCAACCTCAGCGAACCGATTGTCGAGCCGACGCAAAAAGACGAAGCCAGCACCCTGATTCGCAGCCTCGCCACGATGCAGCGCGACTTGCGCGGCATGATCGAAGTGGTGCGCAGCAACGCTCACGGCGTGAGCGGCATGAGCGATCAATTGAGCAGCGGTTGCCATCAGGTCGCCGACAGCAGCCAGCAGCAAAGCGCCGCCGCCAGCACCATGGCCGCCGCCGCCAGCGAAATGACCGCGAGCATCGAGGAAATCACCCGCCACGCCGAACGCGCGCTGGACATGGCCAATCAGGCTGAATCACTGGCCAAGGATGGTGGTCGGGTGATCCATCAGGTCGTCGCAGACATGGACGGCATCGCCCGTTCCGCGCAGCAATCGGCCCAGGTGATTCGCACGCTGGACAAGGAGTCCGAAGGGATTTTCAGCATCATTCAGGTGATCAAGGGCATCGCCGACCAGACCAACCTGCTGGCCTTGAACGCCGCCATCGAGGCGGCGCGCGCCGGTGAGCAGGGCCGTGGTTTTGCCGTGGTCGCCGACGAAGTGCGTAGCCTCGCCGGACGCACCAGCGCCTCCACCCAGGAAATTGCCAGCATGGTCTCGCGCATCCAGCAAAGCACCCGCGAGGCGGTGACCAGCATGGAGGCGGGCGTGGCACAGGTGGACAAAGGCATGGCCGTGACGGCCGACGTTGAGCGCGCCATCCGTGAAATCCTCAGTGCGACGCTGAGTACCACGCAACTGGTCAACGACATTACCCGCACCATCGGCGAGCAAAGCCTGGCCAGCAACGAAATTGCCCATCAGGTGGACATGATCGCCGGTATGTCGGAGGGCAACAGCAAGGTCATCGGCCAGACCGCCTCGACTACCGATGAACTGTCGAGCCTGGCGGGCAAACTGTCGCAATCGGTGGACCGGTTTCGGCTCTGACAGCATCTGGTCGTTACGTCTTCCCGCTCCCACGCTTTTGCGTGGAAGCGGGAGGAGAGGTTCTTAGATAAGTTCACCGCAGAATATATCGTGATTGCCATCGGCCGGGCTATCGCGCACCACCAGCGAGTAATGGCCGGAGCGCAGCGTTTCGTATGGCAGAGGCACAGTCTTCTGGAGTTGGATTCCCTCTGTTTCGTTGAAGTTGTCAGTCACTACCTGGTTGAGTGAATAGGCCGGTTTCGGCTCATGCCGGGCACAGCTTCCCGAGTAGACATAGGTATACAAGTGCGCCGGAACTAAAGTGCCATCGGGTACACCACCCACGAACAATGAGAGTTCCGTCTCACCAGTGTTCAAGGGGGTTAGAACGGCCTGAGCGATATGTCCGGCATTGTAAGTAGTTGCGTTCAAGGGAACGGCGTCGATCTGCTGCGGGGTTGCTACAGCCACCGAGATGCAGCCAGCCGCGACCATCAACGCCAGCGAAGATACGATTTTCATCGTAAGCCTCCTGCCTTACAAAGGCGTGCTGAAGTGAGCCCCCTATAAATTTTAGTCGCCTATACACATCCAGGTGTTCTTCAGACGTTCGGGCCTCTGATGTTTTAGAGGTACTTATCCGTCACCGCGCCTTCCGAAGCACTGGACACGGTCTTCGCATATTTGGCCAGCACCCCGCGTTTGTACTTGGATTCCGGGCGGACCCAGCGGGTCTTGCGCTCGGCCAATACCGCGTCGGTCACGTCGACGGTGATCTGCCGGGTTTCGGCGTCGATGGTGATCCGGTCGCCGTCTTCAATCAGCGCGATTGGCCCGCCTTCAAACGCTTCCGGTGTGATATGCCCGACCACAAAACCGTGCGAGCCGCCGGAAAAACGGCCATCGGTAATCAGCGCGACGTCCTTGCCCAATCCCTTGCCCATCACCGCAGACGTGGGCGAGAGCATTTCGCGCATGCCCGGGCCACCTTTTGGCCCTTCGTAACGGATCACGATGACGTCGCCGGCCTTGACCTCCCCATTGAGGATGCCGGCCAGCGCACCTTCTTCACCGTGATAGACGCGGGCCGTCCCTTCAAAGCGCAGGCCTTCTTTGCCGGTGATCTTGGCCACGGCGCCGGTGGGCGAGAGGTTGCCGTGCAGTATCACCAGGTGCGAGTCCTTTTTGATCGGTTTGTCGAAGGGCAGAATCACGTCCTGGCCTTCGGGGTAGTCGGCAACGTTTTCGAGGTTTTCCGCCAGGGTTTTTCCGGTGACCGTCAGCACGTCGCCATGCAGCATGCCGGCGGCGAGCATGCGTTTCATCAGTGGCTGGATGCCGCCAATGGCGACCAGTTCGCTCATCATGTATTTGCCGCTGGGGCGCAGGTCCGCCACCACCGGGGACACCTTGCCCAGCTCGACGAAGTCGTCCAGCGTCAGTTCGACATCCACGGCATTGGCCATGGCCAACAGGTGCAGCACGGCATTGGTCGAGCCGGCGAGGGCGATGACCACGCGGATCGCATTTTCAAAGGCTTTGCGGGTCATGATGTCGCGCGGCTTGAGGTCCAGCTTGAGCAATTCCATGACCTGCTGACCGGCGCGAAAGCTGTCTGACGCCTTGTCGATGCCGACCGCTTCCTGGGAGCTGGAACCGGGCAGGCTCATACCGAGCGCTTCAATGGCCGACGCCATGGTGTTGGCCGTGTACATGCCGCCGCAGGAGCCGGGGCCGGGGATCGCCACTTCTTCAATCTGCTTGACCTGAATCTCGCTGATATCGCCCCGTGCGTGCTGACCCACGGCCTCGAACACCGAAATGATGTCGGTGTGGCCGGCGCCCGGGCGAATGGTGCCGCCATAGACGAAAATCGACGGCCGATTCAGCCGCGCCATGCCAATCAGGCAGCCCGGCATGTTCTTGTCACAACCGCCGACGGTCACCAGGCCGTCAAAGCCCTCACAACCGACCACCACCTCAATCGAATCGGCGATCACCTCGCGCGACACCAGCGAATACTTCATGCCTTCGGTGCCGTTGGCGATGCCGTCGGAGATGGTGATGGTATTGAAAATGACGCCTTTGGCACCCGCCGCGTTCGCGCCTTTTTCGGCTTCCAGGGCGAGTTTGTCGATATGCATGTTGCACGGCGTGACCATCGCCCAAGTGGAGGCGATGCCGATCTGTGGTTTCTTGAAATCCTCATCGGTAAAACCCACGGCGCGCAGCATGGCGCGTGCGGGAGCGGCTTCGACGCCGTCGATGACTTGGGAAGAGTATTTGCGCAGATCGTCGTTGTCGCTCATGGCGTTGGCTCACATCAGCAGACCGTATCGGCAAGGATTGAAGTCTAGACCCGGCTGCCGCAAAAATCAGTCCACCGTTGCACACACTTCACGCACACATTCGCGCAACCACCGATGCGCCGAGTCCGCGTCCATTCGCGGGTGCCAGAGCATGGAAACCGTGATCGCTGGAGTGGCCACCGGCAGCGGGAAACTGTGCAGTCCGGTGCGCAGGTTTTGCGTGTGCCGTTCGGGTACGGCAGCGATCAGATCCGAGGCGCGGGCCAGGGCCAGCGCGGCGGAAAACCCGCCGACGATGGTGACGATGTCTCGCTCAAGCCCCAGTGATTTCAAGGCGTCATCCATCGGCCCTTTATCCCGCCCGCGTCGCGAAACCAGAATGTGCCGGCCGGACGCGTAACGGGCGGGGGTGATCTCGCCCTCGCTCAACCCGTGCCCGACGCGTACCACTCCGATGAAGCGATCCTGAAACAACGCGCGGGTGCGCACTTCGGGGCTGGTGGTGTCGTCCACCACGCCAGTTTCCAGATCGACGGTGCCATCGCGCAGCAGCGTGCGGTCCTGATTGAGTTTCTGCACAAAATGCAGACGCACGCCGGGTGCTTGCTCGCTGATGCGGGCGATAAGAGCCGGCCCGAAGTTCTCGACGAAGCCATCGCTGGTGCGCAGGGTGAATGTGCGCACCAGGTGTTTGAGGTCGAGTTGCTCGGCAGGGCGCAGCACCGCCTCGGCGTGCAGCACCAGTTGACTCACCTGTTCGCGCAGTTCGAGTGCGCGGGGTGTCGGCACCAGGCCGCGTCCGGCGCGCACCAATAGCGGGTCGCCAGTGGTTTCACGCAATCGCGCCAACGCACGGCTCATGGCCGATGGACTCAGGCGCAAGCGTCGGGCGGCGCCCGCGACGCTGCCTTCGGTGAGCAGGGCATCGAGGGTAATCAGCAGGTTCAGATCAGGAGTAGTCATGGGGTGAACGCTAGCACGACTTTGCAGTGATGTGGCGTTGCGTGCAGGTATCAAGTGCAAGCCGTGCGTCTTCCGCCATGCCACGTCCGGCCATACGCTGGAGACCAACTTTTGATTCAGTGGCCAGGCAATGAAACTCATCACGCAATCAGGATCGGCCCGTTGGGCACTCGCCAGTCTTTCGCTGTCGATGTTGATGCCTTCACTCGACACCAGCATCGCCAATGCCGGATTACCGACATTGGCTCACGCCTTTGACGCAACGTTTGCGCAGGTCCAGTGGATCGTGCTCGCGTACTTGCTGGCGATCACCACATTAATCGTCAGTGCCGGACGGCTCGGTGACCTTGTCGGGCGCAAGCGCTTGCTGTTGAGCGGGATCGCGATTTTTACCCTGGCCTCGCTCGCCTGCGGGCTCGCACCTTCATTGGGCTGGCTGGTCGCGGCCCGCGCGGTGCAAGGCCTCGGTGCAGCCGTCATGTTGGCGCTCACCGTGGCGTTTGTCGCGGACACGGTGCCGAAGGCGCAGACCGGCAGCGCCATGGGCTTGCTCGGTACGATGTCGGCGATCGGTACCACGCTCGGTCCGGCACTGGGGGGCATGTTGATTTCCGGGGTTGGCTGGCAGGCGATTTTTTTGGTCAATGTGCCGGTGGGCGTTCTGAATTTCGTGCTCGCCTATCGCTGTTTACCGGCGGATCGTTCAGTCGCCCGGCCAGGTGGTTTCGATTTGCCGGGGACGCTGCTGTTGGCGCTGACGCTCGGCGCGTATGCGCTGGCCATGACGTTGGGCGATTGGGGTTCGCTCAACCTGGTGTTGCTGCTGGTTGCGGTGGTGGGTGCCGGGTTTTTCCTGTTCGTCGAAGCGAAAGCGTCATCGCCCTTGATCAGGCTGGCGCTGTTCCAGGATCGCCGGTTGAGTGCGAGCCTGGTCATGAGCGTGCTGGTGTCGACGGTGATGATGGCGACGCTGGTGGTCGGGCCGTTTTATCTGTCGGGCACGCTGGGGCTGAAGGCGGCGCTGGTCGGGCTTACGTTGTCGGTCGGCCCACTGGTGGCGGCGCTGGCCGGAGTGCCGGCCGGTCGTCTGGTGGACCGTTTTGGCGCGCAGCGCATGACGGTGTTTGGGCTGACATTCATGGCATTGGGTGCGGGGGTGTTGTCGATTATGCCGACTGGTTTCGGTATTCCCGGCTATGTCGCGCCCATCGCAGTCATCACCGCCAGTTATGCGCTGTTTCAGGCGGCCAACAATACGTTGATCATGAGCGGTGTCAGTACCGATCAGCGGGGCGTGATCGCCGGGTTGCTCAGCCTGTCGCGCAATCTGGGGTTGATCACGGGCGCTTCGGTGATGGGCGCGGTGTTTGCAGGCAATGGCATGCGTGTCACGTTTGCGCTGGCGACGGGGTTGATCGTGCTGGCGTTAGTCATCGCGTTGCCCGCTCGCAAACGCCAGCTCTCCGCTGCCTAAACAGCGCATCCACCGCAGTCCCCTTGTAGGAGCCGAGCTTGCTCGCGATAGCGCAGTGTCAGTCGATACAAATGTTGACTGATACACCGCCATCGCGAGCAAGCTCGGCTCCTACAGGGGTGGTGGTGGCGGGATCAGGAAACCTGCGTTTGAAGCGTGTCCAGAAGGTGGGCAAGCGGATCGGCCGTTTTGGCATCGTCGGTTTTTTTATCCGAGCCATCCGTCACTACACCCGCGAGGATTTCAGCCAGGTTGTGAAAATGCCCGGACTTCTTATCGGCGGGATCCGAGCCGGCGCTCTGGTTCAGTGCCGCTTCCAGCGAAAGGTGTTGGGTCAGCCATTGCGGCGTGTTCTTTTCTTCGGGGCTCATGTTGTCGAGAAAATCCAGGGCGGCATGAGCGCGGGCAACCGGGTCGTTGGCGAACGAGTCTTTCCAGTTTTTTTCCTGGTCCGCCGGGCCACTGTAATAACCGGTGGCGAGCCGGCCTTGCTGGCGCATCAAGGCTTGGGCCGACGCTTGTTCATCAGCGGTGAACTTGCCGCCTTCATTGGTGGCGACGGCGTTCAACGAACGTCGATCCAGGTCGCCAAACAGTGCATTACGGTCTTCATCCGTCTTGGCGTATGGCTGGCCGCTGGCGGTCATCTGCGCGTATTTTTCATCCATGCGCTTGCGCGCGTCGGCGGCCACTTCCGGGAAGGTCTTGTCCTTGGAACTGGAGACTGCGCCAGGCTTGGACGCGCCGAGCACCAGCGCATCGGCATTCATCCCCGCGCGGACCGGGAAGTACGGCGCATTGCCGACGATCGAGCTGTTGTAATCGGTGGAAGTGCTGGAGAGGCTCACCGAATCAGTGTTTGACGTCTGGATCTGCGCCGTCTCGTCTTGACCGACCTGCTGTCGGGTATTGGCAGACTTCGAATCGACAGCCGCCGCGTAGGCAGACATCGCCGCATTCGTTGAAGTTGAGACAGTGATCATTGTGCTTCCTTGGCGAGGACCGCTCACAAGTAGGAGCGTTGAGACGCTCGATGTCAGACACGGTACGTCGTATCCGTGACGCTTTCAGGTGTATCGGCGGCGACGCCCCCTACTTGAAGGCGCCGGTCGGTGGCCAGGGTTTCACCGATGATTCAAGGCGTCGGTTCCGGTTCTGTGGTCGCTTCAGCCTCTTCCTGAGGCTCACTCGGCCGCAGTTTGAACCGGCAGACATTTCCGCCCCGAACCATGCATTCCGTATGGTCGACCTCACCCCCCCCCAGCGCGCCGATCAAGGCCAGGTCCAGCTCGCAGACCACCGGATGCGCGGCGGCGAGGCGGTGGAAGACGCAGTTGTGCGCGACGATTTCCTTATCGTCCGAGCTGCGAAAGATCACCTCGGCTTCGTACCCGGCCTGATTCATGTGCTGCACGATGGTGCCTTCGTCCACCACGTGCTGTTCACGGTCCAGCGCCAGTTTACGACCCATGCTGCGCATCAGTGCCGCCAGGGCTTCGGGGCCGATGATGCCAGCCACTTCGTCAATCAGGACACTGGCCAGCAGCTGATACTGGCGAGGGAATTGCTCCTTCGCATGGTCGGTGAGCTGATACAACTGCTCCGGACGCCGCCCCGTCGGGCGCGTATCACCGCGCAGCACCAGGCCGGCACCCTCCAGCGCCGCCAGGTGCTGGCGAATCGCGGTGCGGGTGACGGCCAACTGCTCGGCCAGCTCGTCAATGCTCATGCCGCGTGCATGGTGCAGCAGCGCATTGAGCAAGTCCTGCTGGGTTCGGCCCAGTCCTTCAAGCATGGGGTGTCCTCGCGCGGGTCAGAATTTTTCCGGGAACTGTTTGACCAGCGCCGCCGTCAGTGCGTCGGCCAGCGCGAGTATGTGGGTGCGCATCATGTTCCAGGTGCTGGCTTCGCCGGCATAGTCGTGCGCGGCGATTTGATCGATCTGGCTGACATGGTGCCCGCCGTGGGCGGCCAGCATCGTCACCAGGGTGCTCTCCGGCAAGTTGGGGTTGGCCTTGGCCAGGAAGGCGGCGATGGCTTTGGCGTTGCTGGTCAAGTCAGCGACGGCGGCCTGCTTGCCTTTAGCATCCTTGGCGACGGTGGCGTCGCTGTAGTGTTTCACCGCGCCCCAGTGACCGGCAAGCAGCTTGAGCAACTGATCGGCAGCGGGCTGGCCGTAGAGCGGGGCGATGCTGTTGGCGATTTTGGTGGCGTTATCGACCACCTGATCGGCGGCGACTTTAGCCTGTGCCTTGTCGTGCTCCTGATTGGCAATGGCGTAGCTTCTGATCCAGAAAATATGCTCGACCCACAGGTCCCGCAGAGCGAGACGGGTGGTGAGTGCCGCGCTGTCGGCGGCGGGCGGTGAAGCGGGGGGCGTCTGGCTCCAGACGGGTTGAGCGCACAGGGCCAACAACAATAAAGCCAAGGTTTTGATATTCATCACGGCACCCTCTGTAGGTGGGATTGTTCGACAATATCAATTAAAGCATCAAAATATGTTTTTATTGGGCGTTAGCAAAAATTGCAGATCAACGGTCATGTCGTTGCGCTGCGGTGGAGGAGGCGCTTTATCGAGGCTTATTCGCCTCGACACGTTTGAAGGAGAATGAAAGGGCTTTTTTAATGTGCCTGGCAATGGGCGTTTCTATTTGTTTATGGATGACATGAGACGCACCGATCATCAACGCGATAGTGCCCCAGAGCAGGAGGTGTGGGTTTATCGCCGGATAGGCAATGTTGAAAATCATAAAGCCGATCATTTGATGCAGTAGATAAAGTGGGTAAGTCAGCGCGCCTAATGCCGTCCAGTTGAATGTCCCTACGGCTGCAGTCTTGTTGGTTGCGACCAGGAAGAATGTCATGAAGAACAGGATGATCATGCTGCAGACGATCAGGGGATCGAAGTCGGTTGGATATTTGGTTTCGAGCAATTCGGCCCAAACGATGGCGGTGAAGCAGGCCAATGCCAATGCCCCAGCCAAGAGCAGCACTCGTGTTTTGGTGATCCCCTTGGCCCAGATCATGAAGAACGTCGCACCCGCTATGAAATAGGCGGCGTAATCGGTAATTAATACCGAGCGCAACTTTTCGAAGGCGAATACTTCGGCACCGGCAGAGATCAGCAACCACCACACAAGACAGGTTTCTATTTTTTCTATTTTCTTGAAGGCCAGGAGAATGGAGATCATCAGGTAGAACTTTATTTCTACAAACAGCGACCAGTACACGCCGTCTATGGGCTCGACACCTACAAAGTCGCCCAGCAACGTCATGTTAATAATGTATTGATAAACATCAGCGGTGTATCGCGGCTGCCCAATGGCCAGCGTGATCAGAAAAGTCAGGGTGCAGCACACCCAGAAAGCAGGGTAGAGGCGAATGGCGCGGGATATGAAAAAGGCTTTGAGATTGTTGCCCGACGCGGTCATGAGAATGACGAATCCGCTGATCATGAAAAACAGTTCGACACCCAAGTAACCGTATTTGGCAGGCTCAGCCAACAGCGGGTAGGGCATTACAGACATGTCGCCTTTTGCATACCCGCGAAAAGCATAGTGAAAAAACACCACGGCGAGCGCTGCCAGGAAGCGCAGCAAATCCAGTTCATTCAGCCGGCGTTTGATCACGTACACGCTCCAGATGGGTTGGCGCTGATTGACAACTGACCTCCCTGCCGATTGAACGTTGATCCAGCGCGAACGCTAGAGCAGCAGTAGCGCCTCATGGACTTCAATTGAAGGGGTAACACCTTCCTTGCGTTGGCTCTCGAGCCAGTTTCTGGTTTTGATGACATCGAAGATCTGGCCTTGATCCATCAAGGTCAAAAGCAGCTCATCGGAAACCCGATAGCGCCCGCATTCCGGACAATCCCTTTCCTCCCATGGGCCGTGGCACTGAATGCGTTCCGCCACGCCGACACAAATCAGACAATTCACCGTTAGCCCCTCATTCTTGTTTTTTTAACCGCCGCCCGGGAGCCGGATGAGGCTGGAATTCTGTCGACCTGACTGCTCGAACGAAAGTTCAGGGGTAATCGGATGAACCTGACGGACAGATCCATGATTGAGAAACGCTACTGACTGCGTTGCCACACCTTGACGTAATCGACTCTGAAGGTAGAGGGCAGGTCAGCATCGTCCACCACTCCGAACCATTGCCACATGGCCTCACTGTCAAAGACGATCTGCATTGGAAAGAAGAAATTCGTATTCCTGGATTCCCGGACCAGCACGCCATCGACGTACCAGCGCAGGGTGTCGGGCTGCCAGTCGAAGCCGTAGACATGAAACGTACTCGCCAGGCGCCAGGGGCTGACCCAGATGCTGGCGCTGGCGACATGTTCGGTGCTTTGGGGCGTGGCCCACAGGTGGGCGTTCATGTTGTACAAGCGGTCGTAGGCAGCGTCTTTGGTCTTGCCGCCGATTTCGAAGATGTCGATTTCGGTGGCGTTATCTTCCATGCCCGTCCAGGCCAGCCAGAAGGCGCTGGAACCTGCCGAGTCCATGGGTTTGGCGCGTGCCTCGTAGTAACCGTAAAAACCGCGCTCGACCGTGCGAACCATGGCGGAAGAATAATCCTTGAAACCCAGTTGCACGTACTTCTGTGGCAAGGCTTCCTTGCGAAAGACGATGTTCAGGTTGCCGTTGGCCAAGAACGCATTGGCCGGCCTGAACAGCGCCGGCTTGCGGCCCAGGGATTCATTCCCCTGGGCATTGTTGACGTGCCAGCGCACGGTGTCGAGAACGTCGCCATCGAAGTCATCGGACAGTTTGCTGTCGAATATCCAGTTACCCGCATCGGCCTGATCGGACAGGGGCAAGCCGGCGTCGTCGAGTGTCGGCAAGGGGCCCAGCGGCCCGACCCGGGTCCAGGTATCAGCCTGCCGGGGAATGGCAACCGACCACTTGTCCGCCAGGTATTGATACGCCTCTTGTTGCTGCGCAAGGGAGGCAAACGGGCGGTCGTACACCAGCACTTCCGCGATATCGCCTTTGAAGTTGTCGGCGTTTCCGACCACGTTGCGCCCGACCGCGTAGGGCCCAATCGGCACGTCTTGAAGTTCGAGCACGGAGATGGTCGGCGCGTAGGCGTCTGCCTGTCGCAGGCTAATGGCAAAGTTGGGCAGCACATTGTCGTTATCGACGCTATTGGGGCGTGAGCTGAACAGCCGCTGCCAAGGGTCTGCCGGGCTCTGTTCGGGCAGACGGCGGGAGACGATCAGGAGGGTTGCCGGGCCATTGCCAACGCGGATTGTTTTGCCCAGAAACGCCGAAACGCCATTGAAACGCACCACCGCGTGGCCGTGCAAGGCGTTGGCCACGAGCTGCGGACCCGAGGGCCCAATGGCGTCGTCCACCGTGGCGTGGTTGGATTTGCCGGACTTGTCGTTCCAGTGCTGGAGGCGGTCCTGTGCGTCGATACTCATGGTCGATGCATCGGCCGCGTCCAGCCACAGCACCAGCCCGGCGGCTGGCGGACGGGAAGGCGCTGGCGCGGCGCTGCACGCCAGCGAAACCGACAACAGCAGTACCCACAGGCATTCTCTGAACATGTGCTTTCCTTACCGTTGGAACGATTGCTTACTTCACCGCAGTCAATGCCACTACGCCGAATGAGGATTGATAGCCCTGCGGATTGCACGACTGCCAACGCCAGGAATCCTCCATCATCTGATCCAGATCGCGTTGCGCGCTCCAGCCCAGATCCCGTCCAGCCCTGCTCGGGTCGGCCCACATTTGGGCGATGTCTCCGGGGCGACGCGGGGCGAAGCTGAAGGGGATGGTGATGCCGGTAACGTCTTCGAAACTGTGGATGATCTGGAGCACGCTATAGCCAATGCCGGTGCCCAGGTTCCAGGAATGAATGCCACCCATGTCTTGCAATGCCTGCAGCGCCTTCAGATGACCATTGGCAAGGTCGACCACATGGATGTAGTCGCGCACGCACGTTCCGTCCACCGTGGGATAGTCGCGGCCGTACACCGTGAGTTCGGGCATCCGTCCAATCGCGACCTGCGTCAGGCACGGCAACAGGTTGTTGGGGCGGCCCTTGGGGTCTTCGCCGATCATCCCGCTCTCGTGAGCGCCAATCGGGTTGAAGTAGCGTAGCAAGGCGATGTTCCAGCGCGAATCGGAGAGGCACAGGTCGGTCAGCAGCTCTTCGATCATCAGCTTGGTCCGGCCGTAGGGATTGACGGGTTTGCCAGTGCCGAGATCTTCGGCAATCGGTACTTGCGTGGGGTCGCCATACACCGTGGCCGACGAGCTGAACACCAGGTTGAACACTTCATGACGCACCATCGCCCGGCAAAGATTGAGTGTCCCGGCGACGTTGTTGGCGTAATAGTCCAGTGGCTTGCGGATGCTTTCTTCCACGGATTTGAGACTCGCAAAATGCACCACGGCATCGATGTCGTAACGACGGAAAATGTTGTCGAGCAAGATCGAGTCGCCCATGTCGCCATTGATGAAATCGACCCGGGTGTCGGTCAGTAGCTCAAGGCGCGCGATGCACTCTCGACAGCTGTTGCACAGGTTGTCGAGTATCAGCACGTGGTGTCCGGCGTTGATGAGCGCCAGGGCGGTATGGGAGCCGATGTAGCCGGCCCCGCCAGTGATCAGCGTAGTTTTGCGCATGGTGAGGTGTTCCTGTTTCGGGATTGAATTCAGCGAGCGGTGAAAACCGATTTGAATTCTTGCGGCCAGCGCGGGTGCATGACGCTATACGCCACGGCATAGCTCAGCGCGCCTGCCACGATGTTGCAGATCAGGTGCAAGTAACCTTCAAAACCCGATCGGGAAGAAACCAGGAGGACGAATGCGGCCATGACGAGCGAGGCAATCACGCTGCGATAGTTGGTGTCGAAAAACAGCCGCCAGTCATAGCCGATTGCGCTGTTCAAACCGCGGATTTGCAACGGTGTGATGATCGCCATCCGGGCCAGTAACGCCAGGGCGGCAGCCATGCCGCCATAGAGACTGCCGAAGCTATAGACCAGCGCCAGTGCCAGTACCGTGGTTGCCACTTCGGCCTTGATGGTCAGGTAACTGCGATTGACCGCGACCAGTGCGGTCGTGGCGTACATGGCGGTATTGCCGATGGCTGCCGTGCACGCAAGCACTTGCAGCGGCGCAATGGCCTCGGTCCATTTGGCGCCGAAGATCAACAGGATCACGTCGTGCGCCGTGAGTGCGATGCCGATGAACAAGGGCGTCAGCAGGAAGCCGCTGACGGCGGTCGAATCGCTGAAGATCGCGCGCAACCGTGATGGATCGGCGCTGCGCCGCGCGAACACCGGCAGCGCATAGCTCAGCAGGCCGTTGTAAATCGCGGTGCGGGGCAGTTCGATGATGCGCATCGCCATGTTGAACATGCCGACCGCATTTGCGCCGGCCGTCATGCCCAGGACCACGTTGACCCCACGCTGCAGCGTTTGCGAACTCAGCGCGTTGACGGCTACCGGTGCACCAGCCTTCAACAGTTCTCGCAAGACGGGGCCGTCAATATGAAAGGCGATGCGCTGCCGGTCTGCGCGCATCAATACGATGATGGACACGAACTCCATGATCAGTGCCTGGGCAATGACCGCCCAGGCCCCCAATCCCCAAAGCGCGACAGCGACGCCGCCGACGCCACCACACACCTTGCCCAGCAGCGTGCGCGACGCCAGCGTCTTGAAGTCGCCGCTACGGCGCATCTGCGCCACATAGACCCGCGCCATCATGGTGAACAGGATTTTCACCGAGGCCACCGCCGTCATCCATCGCAGCATCGGGTCAGGCGTGTACACAAGTACCGCGCCCGAGATGACGACGATGGACGCCAGACTGACGAGTACCGCCGCCCAGAAGGCCGTGGAGATGTGTTTGTCCTCCAACCGCTCGAGTCGTACCAGCGGGTCTTCCAGAACCGATGAATACACCAGGCCGATCAACTCGACGATGGCAATGATCACCGTGCCCACACCCAGCTCTGCGGGCGACAGCAGCCTGGCATACGCGACAAAGGTAATCATCGACAGGAAGATCAGGCCGAATTTCTCGGTGAATATCCAGATCAATGTAACCAGACGGTGATTGGCCATGGCGGATACCGGTTCAATGAGCGGTGGTTGACGCCGTTGCCTTGCGCAATGTTCGAACACAGGCATAGAGGTAGCGCAAGGTCGGTTTGCCGTTGGCGAAGATCAGCGTTTGCCAGGAATAGTCCAGCATTCGCCGGTAGACGCCGATCACGTCGGCATGCTCGCCTTTGCGGGAAAAGGCATTGAGAAAGTCAGTGTGGTTGCCCAGCACGAAATCGATCCGTTGCTGCTTGCTGAGCTGCGCGCCGTAGCGGGCGAGGTACACCTCGATGAACCTGATCTTGTTCGGGTAGTACTTCTTCGGTTGCGCGGTCATGTTGCCGGCATTGACCGTGCGCTCCAGCAGCACTTGCGGCACCGTGTGGATCTCCCAGTGTTCGGCGATCCGGGTCCACATGAAGCGGTCTTCGGAGTAACGCAGGCTGGCATCGAAGCCGCCGAGTTGCAGGATCACGTCACGCTTGACCAGCGCGGTGGATACGCCATTGAGGACGTTGGCGTGGATGAAATCGTAGAAATGCCGGCCGTTCTTGCGCAGATTGTCCATTTGCCGCCTGCCGTCGCTGTAATTGACCTGCGTGTAGCAGTCGATCAGCCCCACCGGCCGGCCTTGACGACTCAGTTCGTCATACAGGGCCAGCTGTAGCTCCAGCTTTTGCGGACGAAATTGGTCATCGGCATCGAGAAACGCCACAAACGTCTCCTCAGAGTGCCGCAGACCGTGGTTGCGGGCGCTGGCCTGGCCTTCGTTGGCCTGGTGCAACAGCGTCAGGCGAAACGGCGCCGCGAAGGCGTTGACCCGTTGTGGCCCGTCATCGGAGGAACCATCGTCGACGACGATGACGTGGTCGGGCAGTCGGGTTTGCCCGGCCAGGGACGCCAGTGTTTGCTCAATGCTGTCGGCGCCGTTGTACATCGGGATCACGACACACACTGTATGCGGTAAAGACGGGGCTTGGTCTGACACGGGTGTCTCTCCTTTTTACGCTTTGGCTGAATCGCGCGGTAATGCCCTGCCAGACGGACGCTGACGCAGGGTTGCCGGGGACAACTCGGGATAGGTCGCAGGGTGATGCCGAAAGGACAGGGCCAGGGTGCAGAACACCAGGAACTCGGCAGAGCGGTAGTTGGGAATCACGTACGCCACGTAATTGGTGACGGCGAACAGACCGATGATCACCAAGGCGCTGGCGCGAAACTGCGCAGACTGGTTCGCCGTCACGGCCCGGTACTGTTTGATCAGCGCTTCAGCGAGCAGCAGAGCCAGCGCGGTCAGTTGGATGATGCCGCCGTTGAGCAGGGTCTCCACGTAACCGCTGTGCGCGTTGCCGATGTAACCCCAACGCTTTATGAACGCGGCGGCATCGGGGCTGGACCAGAAGGCGCCGAAGCCATAGCCCTTGAGGTATTGATCGTCGACAAACGGCCCGAGCAGCTCCCAGATCATCGTGCGGTCGGTGAGTGACGGGTCACGACCGGCCATTTCCAGCAACACCGCAAAGTTGCTGTAGAGGAACAGGCACACCAGCAGGTAGAGGAGGGTGCAGCCGAGGAACAACAGCTGCGATCGGTTCATGCGTAAACGGATCAACGTCAGGAAATACCCGTAGCTGATCGTGCCGGCAATGACCAGCACCACCCCGGTCGCCGACTGGGCAAGCAAGATGGCAATCAGCGAGAAGAACGAGCAGAACAATGCCCAGCGGTTACGCTGGCGAATCATCGGCAGCAGCAACAGGATCGCGATGGCGTTGATCCGTGCGCCGGCATTCTTCTCCATGAAAATCCCTTTGAACGCGCCTTCGCGAATACCGCCGGAAACGAACGCGGCGCTGGGCATGACCAGCGCCAGGATCAAACCGATCAACGCCGCCACGCCAATGGCGCAACCGAGCATGAAGGTGATTTTTTCGAGGCTGTAGTTGTAGGCGATGAAACCGGCGAAAAACACCACGCTGATCATCGCGACAAATCGTTTTAGGCTGAGCATCGGGTCAGAGGACCAGCCGATGGAGGCGATCACGCAGAGTAGGAACACCAGCAGAAAGAAGTTGCCGCGGTAAAAGCTTTTGCTGAGGAAGACCTTATTGCGGATGAAGAAAAACAAGGGCACCAGCAACGTGATCAGGCCGCAGATCTGGTTGGTCACGTTGCCTTCGAGGTCTTTGTCGATGTCGTCGAAACTCGAGGCGCTGCCCAAACCGAGGACAAACGAAATCACCTGGATGTAAAACAGCACACCGAACAAGGTGAAGCCGTCACGCAGGGTGGAATAGCGGATCTCCAGTCGGTTCATGGCGAGGGACTCCCGAGCAGGGCGCTGAGGTAGGTTTTTACCGCGCTGGCATTCATGAAACGGGCGGCCGCGTCGAGGCGCGCCTGACGGTGTTCTTCTCGTGGGGTGGAGAGTTGCAGGGCAATCGCCTGCGCCAGGGCCATCGGGTCATCGACGGCCACGAGGGGGGCGACGACACCATTGATCAGGATGTCTTGCGGGCCATGCGGGCAACGGGTCGAAACCACCCGAGTCCCCGTGGACAACGCTTCGACCAGCGCATTGGGGCTGCCTTCGAAGCGCGACGACAACACGAAGCAATCGGCCGCCGCCACCTCTGCCATGGGCTCATGGGTGTAGCCCGGCAGGTCAAGCCGATGCCCCACGCCAAGCTTGCGAGCCTGTTCCAGCAATTGATCGCGCAAGACGCCTTCACCAAAAATGATCAGGCGCGCGTCGCGATTCGGCAGCGCGGCGAACGCGGTAATCAACGTATCGAAGCCTTTTTGCGGGGCTAGGCGACCTACGGCGACAATCACCGGGTTGGACGCTTCCAGCAGCCAGGGATGGCTGGGCGGTTGATGCGGTTTTTCCCGAAAGTCGTTGTCGAGCACCGGATTGTCGGCAATGGTCACGTCCTGGCGACGGGCAATGGTGGTGTCGATCAGGTCTTGGGCGACGCCGCGCGAGACGCAAATCACCGGGTTGGGAATCAGCCGATACAGCAGCGGCGCCACCGTGTAGGCGACGCGCACCATGAAGTCGGGGTTGACGTGTTTGTCGTGGGAGAACGCGTTGCGTTCGCTGACATGCAGCCGCGACAGCGTCCCCGACAACGCGGCGGCGACAATGGCGATCACGTTGACGTGAGTGAGCGCCGCCAGTTGCGCGTCGAAGCGGTTTTGTCGAAGAAAACGCACCAGTGCCGGTACGGCCCTTGAACTGCGCGGGCTGCGCAATTCGACCTTTTTTACCCGTGGGTCGAGGTACGCCGCGTTGACGCCACCGCCGGTGAGCATCAGCAGGGTCACGTCATTGCCCGCGTCCACCAGCGCCCCGGCCAGGCGCGTCATCATTTTTTCCGCCCCGCCTGCGCTGAGGTCGTGCAGGATAATCAGCAACTTTTTCATTGATTCCACACCTGGTAGTACGCTTGCGCGGCGTCCTGGCTGGTGTACTGACGGATCGCGTCAGAAATCATGCCTTCATTGACGGCGACCCGACCCTGCAAAAACAGGCTTTGCAGCATGCCTTCGGCCAGTGCCGGCGCATCGTTGACGTTGACCAGTTGGCCGAGGCGGCCGTTGTCCAGCAATTCTCTGGGCCCTGTTTCGCAGTCGCTGGCCAGCACCGGCGTACCCAGCGCCAAGGCCTCGATCAGCACCGTCGGCATGCCTTCATGCACCGAGCTGAGAATGAACAAACGTGCGTTCTTGAGCAGCGGATAGGGGTTGCTCAAGAACCCGGTGAAATGCACCCGGTGCGCGATACCCAAGCGATTGGCCTGTACCGCCAGCTCACCTCGCAAGGGACCGTCGCCGGCAATCACCAAATCCGGTACCGCCTCGCTGTGCAGGGCCATGGCATAGGCATCGAGCAGCAAGTCAAAACCTTTTGGCGCCACCAGACGGCCCAGGCCCAGCCAATAATTGCGCGGAATTTCAGTGGGCAACGGCGCCTTGGCGGCGTGCAGCAGTTGATCGTTGATGACTGCGTTCGGGCAATAGCGGATGCGCTGACTTCCCCACGGCATCATGTCAGCCAGGGATTGACGCAACACCGTAGACACCGTCACCACCTTGCCGCTGCCACACAGGTACAACGCGTAGAGCAGGCGCAGGCCGGCAGGGCTGGTTTTCTGCTCCGTGCAATCGAGTGTGGCGTGGCGGCTATAGATGACCTTGCAAGGGCTGCCGAGGGTGGCGAACCATGTGCAAAGGTTCGCCTGCTCCTTGGCGGAAATGAGGTGGGTGATGCCTTCACGCTGAATCAACCGGCGCAACAGAATGATCGATTTGAGCCATCCGAGCAGACCCCGACCGCCGCCGTCATTGAGGCTTTGAGCCCCTTGCGTGTCCGGCGTGTCGCCGTTGATGACGAAGAAACTCACGCGCTGGCCGTCCTTGAGAAACTGCTCGGACAAGCGCTGCTGGACGCGCTCGACGCCGCCACCCGACTTGAAATCCTTGAGGATGAACAGAATGTGCATGGTCATTCCCCGACACGGATGGTGACTTTGTGCCGAACGAGCATTGCCAGTAGTTGCAGGAAATTGCCGGGGTAGTCGACGAGGTAGCGTTTGATGGTGTGCGGCTCGCGGTACATCCGGTAGAACGCGCGCAAATGCAGGCGATTGATCACCTCGGGGTAGTACTGACACGTGGCCATGGCCTCCTGGCGAATGAACCCGCCACAGGTAAATGCCACACCGTGAAAGCCTGCGCGCTGCGCATCTTGTACGAACTGCTCTTGCAATCCGGCACCGAGGCCGACGATCAGGACATTCGCGTCGCTCTGGCAGATGTCGCGCCGGATGCCCTTGGCTTGCGCCACATTGAAGTAGCCATTGTGATAGCCGGCGATGATCAACTGCGGGTAGCGGGCCTTGATCTTGCTGATGAACAGCTCCAGTTCGTCCTGGTGGGCGCCGACGAAATACACCCGTTTACCCGATTGCTCGGCGCTGCCCAACACCGGGTCGGCGATGGATGTGAAGTCGAAGCTGACCCGGCCGATGCTGCGCCCGGTCACCTGCGACATGAACGCCGACATCAGCATGCCGTCGCAAAAGTAGGCGACGGTGCCCGGAGTGTCTTTGAAAAAACTGCCGATGGACGCGAAGTTGATGAAGGAGTACGCCTGATTGGCGTCGAGCAATTTCGGTGAGTAATGCCTGACAATCTTCAGCTTGATCATGGCCTGACTCCTTTCAGATGACAGCGCGGGTCTGTCGGCCGACGGACACGTAGGTAAAGCCGCGTTGGCTCAAGCGCTGCGGATCGAACAGGTTGCGCCCGTCAAAAATCAGCGGTTGTTTGAGCTGTTGGTTGATCAGGTCGAAGTCCGGCGCACGGAACGATTGCCACTCCGTGACGATGATCAGGGCGTCGGCATTTTTCAGCGCCGCTTCTTTGGTGCCCGCCAAAGTCAGGTCATCGCGTGATCCATAGATACGCTGGGTTTCTTCCATGGCTTTGGGGTCGAATGCCTGGACGTTGGCGCCGGCGCGCCACAGCGCTTCCATCAACACCCGGCTTGGGGCTTCGCGCATGTCGTCGGTGTTGGGTTTGAAACTCAAGCCCCACACGGCAAAAGTCTTGCCGCGAAGATCGCCGTTGAAGTAATCGAAAACCTTGGTGTACAGGCTGGCTTTCTGTTCGTTGTTGCGTGACTCGACAGCCTTGAGTACTCGTGCATCGATATCGATGCTGGTGGCCGTGTGAATCAGCGCTTGCACGTCCTTGGGGAAACACGAACCGCCGTAGCCCAGGCCCGGGTAGATAAACTGATAACCAATGCGCGGATCGGAGCCGATGCCGTGGCGGACCATTTCGATGTCGGCACCGAGTTTTTCCGCGATGTTGGCTATCTCGTTCATGAAACTGATCTTGGTCGCCAGCATGCAGTTGGCGGCGTACTTGGTCAGCTCGGCGCTACGGATGTCCATGACGATGATCTTTTCGCGGTTGCGATTGAACGGTTCGTACAGCTCGCGCATGACCGCTTCGGCGTGCGGGCTATCGGTGCCGATGACGATCCGGTCCGGGCGCATGCAGTCTTCTACCGCACAGCCTTCCTTGAGAAATTCCGGATTGGAGACCACATCGAACGTCAGGTCGCTGCGACCCTTGTCGGCCAGCACCTGTTCGATGTGCGCACGCACCCGGTCGCCGGTGCCCACCGGGACCGTGGACTTGTCGACGATGATCCGGTGGCCGTCCATGTTCAGGGCAATGGTGTGCGCCACGCTCAGCACATATTGGAGGTCTGCCGAGCCGTCTTCGTCAGGCGGCGTGCCCACGGCGATCAGCAGCACCTCACCATGGCGTACGGCGCTGGCCAGGTCGGTGCTGAATTGCAGGCGGCCGCTGTGGTAATTGTCGAGCACCAGGCTCCTCAGGCCGGGTTCGTAGATCGGCAAGGTGCCGTCCTTCAAGGCCTCGACCTTGGCGGCGTCGACATCCACGCACATCACCGTGTGGCCGACTTCCGCCAGCGCAGCGCCCTGGACAAGGCCCACATAACCAATACCGAATACGCTCACATTCATGGTCAAACCTCAGAGAGTCGAAGCAGGGCGTCAGTAGATGTTTTTCGAAAACAGCGTGAAGGGCGTCTTGATCAGAATCTTGATGTCCAGCCACAGCGACCATTGGTTGATGTAGTTGAGGTCTTGGGCGACGCGCAGCTGCATCTTTTCCACGGTCTCGGTTTCGCCACGATGCCCGGTGACCTGGGCCAGCCCGGTAATGCCCGGTTTCAGACGATGGCGCGCCATGTAGGCCTGCACTTTGCCGGTGTAGTAAATGTTGTGGGTGACGGCATGCGGGCGCGGTCCGACCAGGGCCATTTGCCCGAGCAACACGTTGAACAGTTGTGGCAGCTCATCGATGGAACTGCGGCGCAGGAAGCGTCCAACCGGGGTGACGCGGTCATCGTCACGAGTGGCCTGGCGTACCTCCTGATCGTCGTGGACGCGCATCGAACGAAACTTCCAGACCTTGATCACTTCACCGTTGCAACCGTGGCGGTTTTGCTTGAACAGCACTGGGCCAGGGGAGGTCAGCTTGATGGCGGCAGCGACCATCACCAGCAGCGGGCTGAGCAAAATGACGGCCGTCGCCGCCAGGCTGCGTTCAAACAGGTCCTTGCAAAACAGGCTGGCCGGGTGCGAGCTGATCAGGCTTTCGTTGAGGTAAATCGCCGGCATTCTCTCGATCTCGGAGATCGAGTGATTGAGCAGCACCATGCTGCCGAAATCCGGGATCCACACCACGTCGACATTCATGTCCAGCAGGTCGATGTACAACGCCTCGATAGTGGCGGCATGGGCCATGGTCAGGACGATGTAGACGCGCCGCACATGCAGGCGGGTGATGATTTCGCGAATCTCTTCGACGCGGCCCAGCAGCGGCAGGATGCTCGGCGCCGGGCCGATGTCGTCGGCGGTGGCGATAAACCCCAAGGCCAGTGCGCGGTTTGGCTGTGACAGTTTTTTCGCCAGTTCATGGGCGGTCGGGCAGGTGCCGATGATCACCGAACGGCGCTCCTTGCAGACCATGCGCGCGTGCAACCGTGCAAAGTAGTGCAGGGGCAGAAAGCTCAACGCCTGGACCAGAAAACCCAGGACCGCCCAGACCATGATGACCTGGCGCGAGTACTTCGCACTGGTCTGAGTGATGAAGGCAATGGCCCCCAGAACGGCCAGCAAGATCAGCCAGCCCGCGAGCAATCGACCGAGCCCGACCAACAGGCCGTGACGCTTGTGGTAGACCTGCATCAGGCTGTAAATCGGCACCGAACCGAGCACGGTCAGGATGATCAGAATGCGGTAATCGCTGGTCAGGCTGCCGACGCGCATCAACACGAGCAGCATCAGCAGCGAGGTGGTCAGCGTCATGGCGCACACCCACTGGGCCCAGAACGTCAGGCCGCGGCGGTGCGTCAGATGAGCGGTATAGAGCGGAGTCATGGGCTTGACCTCAAGGCAGCAGTAGTGCGCAAACGCTGGACGGGCAGACACGGCGTGGCTCCCGCAGGCTTTTCCGTAGCTCGGCAGAGGTGAAGCAGCTTTTTTGTTGTGTTTGAGGTGATGCAGCTTTTTGTTATGGCGGGGCGTTGTGGTGAGGGGGGAAAGCCCCCCTATCACTCATTACCGGGACGCGAAGTCGTAGTTGTAAAAGGTTCGGGAGTGGTTGTAGCCGTACTTGCGCGCCTTGCGCAGGTCGACCTGGTTGAGCACGGTGCCAAACACCGGTACGTGGCTTTGTTGCAACATGGCAATGCCCCTTTGCACCTGGCCGATTGACGTGCTGTCGGCCTTGACCACATAAATCACCGCGTCCGAATGCTGGGCCAGCAGCAGCGCATCACTGATCATCTCGGCGGGAGGGGAGTCGATGATGATGTGGCGGTAACGCAACTTGAGCGCTTCGAGCATGCGGGCCATGCGCGGCGAACTGAGCAAGTCCTGCGGTGGAGGCTGGCGCGCCGGATTGAGCGCATCGGCGGGAGACGGCAGGCGCGGCGCGGTGAACACATCCACCGAGGACGGCCCCATCTTTCCGGCCGGCAGCAAGTCCAGATTGCCGACCGACAAGATGCAGTCCTCGAGCCGGGCGGTGCCGGCAATCACGTTGGCCAGTCCAGGGCTGTCCGGCGGGAAATCAAAGTTCAGCGCCAGGGTGGGTTGGCGCATGTCGGCATCGATCAGCAGCACACGTTCAAGGGCGGTGAGCGAGCTGGCGAGGTTGTTGGCAATGGTGCTTTTGCCCTCGCCGGCGACGGTCGAGGTGACCAGCACGATCTGCGACGGCATGTCGCTGCTTTGCAGCATCAGCCAGGTGCGCAGGTTGCGAATGGTTTCGGAAAAACGCGGGTGGTCATTGTCCTCAAACAACCGAGCCAGTTGCCGGCGGCTTTTCTTCACGACCAACGGCACGACACTGAGCAATGGAATGTGGAGCATGCTCTCGATGGTTTCATCGGTCTTGAAGGTGTTGCTCAGGCTGTCGAAGAGCAGGGCCAGGGCCACGCCGATCACAGCCGCCAGCAACCCGACGATCCCCACAATCAAGGTTTTGCGCGGTTTGCTGGCTTCCACCGGGACAATCGCCGGGTCGACGATGCGCACCTTGGTCGAGTCCATGTCGGCGGTGGCGGCGGTTTCCTTCAAGCGGGTGACGAAGGTTTCATACAGCGCACGGGTGCTATCGACCTCACGCTGGAACTCGCGCAGCTGAAACTCCTTGCGGGCGATGTCCTGGATCTGCGCCTTGTTGCTGTTGAACGATTGGCGCAGCGAGGCTTCGCTGGCCGAGGCGAGCTGGTATTGCCGCTCGATCCCGGCAACCACCTGCTGCACTTGCAATTGCAGGCTGGTGGTGGCGGCGCGCAATTCAGATTGCGCGGAAATCAGGCTCGGGTGTTTGGGACCATAGCGCCCCGACAGTTCATCGACTTTCGCCTGGGCCTTGGCCCGGTCCGCCTGGAACTGCTGGACCAGTGGGTTGCTCAACACCGCGGGCACACTGGAGAGCCGGCTCAAGTCACCATTGCTCAAGGCTTTGGCCTGACGGTATTCGCTCTCGGCTTCGGCGCGGGTACGGCGGGCATCGACCATTCGGCTGCCAGTCATTTCCAGTTCGTTGGCGCTGATGGTGGCGACGCCGCCGACATCGACCAGGCCTTGTTCTTCGCGATAGCCCTGGAGTTTTTTCTCGGCCACGCGCAAGTTGTTGCGCAACTCGACCAGCCGCGTGTTCATCCAGGCCGTGGTGGACTGCGAAGACTTCTCGCTGGTGTCGATCTGGCTGTCAGTAAAGCCTTGGGCCAATGCATTGGCCGCTGCGGCGGCAAGATCCGGGTCGGGCAGTTCAACCTGGATTTCGAGCAGTTGGCTCTTGCCGACGAACTTGACCGTGGTGTGCAGCATCAGGTTTTGCGTGACCTGGTTGAAGACGTCTTCCTCGGTCGGGGTGTCCTTGACGGGCATCAAAATGGCCAGACCGGGGATCCATTGGTCGAGCTCCAGGGCCGCCAGCCACTTGCGCGGCGTGAACCAGGGCGCCGGTTGCTGGCGCGGGTCGGTGATCGGGTTGGTGGTGAGATTGAGTTTTCGCACCGCGCGTTCGGCCAGGTCCCGGGATTCGAGAAGGGCCTGCTGGGTCTGCAAGTAGTCAGTGGCGTTGGTGCTTGAGTCCTTGACTTGCTGGAAGGACATCAGCGGTGGTGTTTTTTCGTTGAACAGCAACGTGGTGCTGCCGATGTATTGCGGGGTAATGAGCGAAACCGCCACCGCCGCCAGGGCACAGCTAAACAGGATCAGCCAGCCGATTGTCCATTTTGCGCGCCAGATCACCCTCCACAGTTTGAGTAGGTCAATGGTGTCTCTGTCTTCGCTGTGCTGCTGATGCACGTGCGTTTGCAGAGGACGTTCGACGTAGGTGCTAGGGCTGTTGTCCATGATTAGAAAAAGCCTTGTGCAATGGAAATGGTGTCGCCGGGAGCAATCGTGGTGTTGCGGGTGACTTCATCGGTGAGCGTCGCACCGCCATCGCCGCGCACGATGGTCACGCGTTTGATCGAAGCGCGTTCCGTCAGGCCACCGCCCAATGCGATGGCTTTCTCCAGGGTCAGGCCGGGTATGAACGGATAGCTGCCGGGTTTTTGCACTTCGCCATTGATGTAGAACGAGCGGTACTCAATCTGGCTCAGGCTGACCTTCGGGTCGGTCAGGTAGCCCTGTTTAAGCCCGTCGACGATGATTTTTTCGACCTGGTTCGGTGTGAGCCCCTTGGCGGAAATCTCACCCAGGAACGGATAGGAAAACGTGCCGGCGTCACTGAGACGGATACGTTTGAGGCTCAATTCCGGTTCGCCAAATACCGTGATGCGCAAGACATCCCCGGCCGCCAGTTTGTACTGAGTACCGGAATCCGCTGCATGGGTCGTGGGGACAACCAGCAAAGTGAACAACAAGCCAAGAGTCTGTGAGTTCATGTCGAAACCCTCCTAAAGGCTTACGTTGAAGCTGATCGAAACAATGTTGCGGGTGAAACTTTCATTGTCGGCATCGGAATCGTTATCGCGGTAGCGATAGCCCAGTTCGATATCCAGCCAACGGCGCATGGCGTAAATCAAACCCAGGTTGTAATCCTGGAGATTGTCTGTACGGCTTTGGCCTTCGTAGACATACCGACCGTACCCGGCCTGGGCCACGGAGGTGATCCGTTCGGTCCAGCCATGACGCCAGCCGACCTGGGTGAAGGTCGACTTCACGGCATCGGCGCCATCGTCACCTTCGGCGAGGGCCTGGCGAGCGAGGAAGGTAAATGTCGAATAGGTTCGGGGTTTCCATTGCATGTCCACTTGCCAGGTGGGGTTGTCGAGGTCTTTGGATTGGCTGCTGTCGAAGTTCTTTTTCTCATACCCGATACGGACTTTGCCTGTCGTGCGTGCGGTGACGTCCCACGTTGCACCGGCGAGTAGGGCATCGGATTTACTGCTGCGCGGACTGTTGGCCAGCAGGTAATCAAAATCGGTGTGATCGTATTCCAGCAAACCGCGGGTATTACTGCCGATGCGGTGATACCAGGTGGTGGTCACACCGGTGGTATTACGTTCTTTGTCGTCGTTGACGCCGTCGGCATTGTCGTAACGAAGTTCTGCATAACTGGCACCGAAATCGATCTGGTTATCTGCACTTTTGGCGCCGTAGGTATATAAACCGCCGACCCGTTTGTTATTGAGCTTGTCATTGACGCCTTCGACAGCCGTCGATTCCGTGCGCTCCCATTTACGGTATTCAGCTTCAAGTTTCAGGCGGTGCCGATCGGTGAATTCCATGATGCTGTCCGCCCGCACGCGATGGGCCGTGTATGAGGCGTCCGACTCGTCGTGATAGATGTAGCGGGCGGGTTGCCAGATCAGGCGAGTGGCGCTGTTGCGGTCTTCGGCCTTGAGCTCGAAGGAGGGCGCCAAACGGGTGATCATGGAAGACTGCACATTGCTTTCTAACTCACGAAAGTTGTCATCGTAACTTTCAGAGACTAAAAAAGTCGGTGTGAAGTTGAAGCCGTAAACGTTTATGTATTGTGGGCGAATACTCCATGCCATCCCTGAATAAAGAGAGGCCGTGATCAGTGCAATAAGGCAGCGTGACTTCAAGGCCATGTTATAGCTCCTGAAAAAAAGCATATAAGGCAAGCGATTAGTTATTTATTTGTAATGGCGTGCTATGACGTTCGAGATCACTTCGCGGGACGCAAATAGTTTGTTCCCGATTAAGAAACTGCAACAGGATCATGACGCGCTCGGCGCCGAGCGAGGAAATGAAGACGCCTTCAAGTGGCGACAGCGGCCCTCGAATGATCTGCAAGTGTTCGCCGGGTTTCAGGTCGTGGTTGGTGTGCGGTTCCGCTGATTCAATACAGCGCGCACGCAGATGCTCGATGACGTGCTCGGCCACCGTCGCAGGACCATGATTGAATTCGACAATACGACTGACGCCGCGGGTAGAACGGATGGGCGCCCAATTGTCGCTACGGCTGAGATGGATAAACAAATACCCAGGGAAGAGCGATTCCAGCACCCGATGGCGTTTCCCGCGGATCACGCGTTCACTCACCAACTGAGGGTGGAAGATCACATAGTTTTGTTGAAGCAGGTTGAGATGGGCACGTTCGTCCTGACGTGGTTTGCATTGCAGGAGGTACCAATTAGACCGTTCGGAGCTATGTGCTGGCATGCTGGTAAACTCTGTGATTAGCGAAGTTTAGGCAGGCAGTGGCTCTAGTGAGGCCTATGAAGTGAAGTTGGACGCAGATATGTTTTTTTTATGTATGTATGTGCAGTAGTGTTTCAATACTGAAGCACATAGTGCTTCACGAAAGTGCAACGAATAACGTAATGCTCTAACGTGTAGCGCTTTGGGCATAAGACCGTGGCTCAACTTTGAAACAGACAAAGCTACCGCACGGTCTGCACATGGGACCCACAAAAAAATTGTTCTGAAGAGGTGGGTCTAAGGAACAATCGCCAATGCAGGCAATCTGCACTCGCGCTCTGTTCAAATAGACCGGTGTAGTTATCGACCACCCTAAGCGGTCTGTCAAACATTCCTTGTCAAAATACATGCCTTTTATCCATTGGTGATTTTGACAGTACGCAAGCATTTGTTTTTGTGGTTGATTTCCTTTTCGTCGGGTTGATTAAACTTTTGATGCCATTAATAGTCATCCCGGCCGAGTGCAGTCCCCGATGTTGGGGATAGTAAGTAGTGAGCTCCCAATCTGGACCCAATGCAATAGCAACGCTATAACTAACAACTCTTGTCTGAACAACGGAGCAAGGCACTATGACCGTTCTTGTGACTGGCGCCGCAGGGTTCATTGGGTATCACACGGTCAAACGGTTGGGCCTTCAAGGTCTGGAAGTGATAGGCATCGACAACCTCAACGACTATTACAGCGTGGCGCTCAAGCGCGCTCGGCTCGAACAATTGAGCGTGTTGCAGGGCTTCCATTTTCAGAAGATGGACATCGTCGACAAACCCGCCTTGATGGGGTTGTTCAACGAGTATCGCTTCACCGAAGTGGTGCACCTGGCGGCGCAAGCGGGCGTTCGTTACTCGCAACACAATCCGGATGCCTATGCACAATCCAACCTGGTGGGCTTCTTGAATGTGCTGGAAACCTGCCGGCACCATCCGCCCGCGCACTTGATCTACGCGTCAAGCAGCTCAGTGTACGGAGCCAACAGCAAACTGCCGTTCAGCGTCGATGACCGGGTCGATCATCCGGTTTCGCTGTACGCGGCGAGCAAGCGCGCCAATGAATTGCTCGCCGACAGCTACTGTCATCTCTACGGTCTGAAGGCCAGCGGCCTGCGCTTTTTTACCGTCTACGGACCGTGGGGGCGTCCCGACATGGCGTTGTTCAAGTTCACCGAAGCGATCCTCAAGGGCCAGCCCATCGATGTGTTCAACCATGGCCAGATGGCGCGCGACTTCACCTACATCGACGACATCGTCGAAGGCATCGTCCGGCTGCGTCTCAAGCCGCCACTGCCGAACCAGGCAGATGAGGGCGTCAACCGGATTTTCAACATCGGCCGTGGCATGCCGATTGCGCTGCTGGATTTTATCGAATGCCTGGAGTCGGCATTAGGGATCAAGGCGCAGCGCAATTACCTGCCGATGCAACCTGGGGATGTCATCAAGACCTGGGCCGATGTGTCGGCGCTGGCAGACTGGGTCGACTTCAGCCCGCAAGTGGCGGTTGAAGCCGGCGTGGCGCAGTTTGTGGCGTGGTATCGGCACTTTTATCAGGTGTGACGTCAGCTCAACACAAAGTCCACCGGCGCCAGCACCGGAGGCAGTTGTGTTTGCCCCATGGCGGTGAGAGTTTCGCGCTCGATGGTGCGCACGATCGCGTCGAGGGGCAGATCGTTTTCGTCGCGACCAAACGGGTCCTCCAGTTCATCGCCAATCGCGTCCAGACCGAAAAAGGTGTAGCTGACAATCGCCGTGAAAATCGGGGTCATCCAGCCCAGCGGCTCGGCCATTGCGAAGGGCAGCAGGAAGCAGAAGAGGTAGCTGGTTCGGTGCAGCAACAAGGTGTAGGCAAACGGCAGCGGCGTGTGTTTGATCCGCTCGCAGGCGGCTTGCGCCTGGGTCAGGTGCGCCAGGTGGCTGGCCATGATCGTGTAGCGCCATTCGTTGATCACCCCTGACTCACTGAGTGCCGAACACTGCTGCGTGACGTTCAGCAAAATGCTCCCGCTGAAGTCGGGCGAGTGGTCATTGGGGATCGGATCGAGCCAGCGGGCACTCGCCTCCTGCTCGTTTTCCTGGCGAAGTTTTGCGTTGAGCGCGTGGGCGAACCCGCACAGCTGACTCAACAGGGCGTTGCGCGTATTGGCGTCCTTGATGATCGTGGTTTCACGAATCATCGAACGAATCGCGACCATCACATCGCCCCAGGCTTTGCGGCCTTCATACCAGCGGTCATAACAGGCGTTGTTGCGAAAACTCATGAAGATCGACAGCGACAGGCCCAGCAGGGTGAACGGCGTTGCGCTGACTTTGGAAAAGTAGCTGGGGTGCCACGTCTCGACGAGCACGATGACTGACGCCAGCAGCATCACCATCAGGCTGCGCAAGGCAATCCGTTTGGCGATGGAGCCCTTGGTGGCGCTCAGTATATTGATGAAGTTCGGTTTGGGTCTGACGATCATCGTGTTCTGCCTTCAGGTGTATCGCGTCGCGCGCAGG
The DNA here is from genome assembly GCF_002000165.1 of Pseudomonas sp. C9. NCBI lineage: Bacteria > Pseudomonadati > Pseudomonadota > Gammaproteobacteria > Pseudomonadales > Pseudomonadaceae > Pseudomonas > Pseudomonas sp. C9. The sequence goes on from NZ_MPAK01000001.1 coordinate 5,236,856, forward strand.
CTAAGAGCTTGAGGGCGGCGAGTCCAATCACTCTCTGTGACCGGGTGATCGATGCTGTCTATGAGCACGCTATTTTTCATAATCCAGCGCCCATGAGCTTCAGGTAGTCGGGGCTGTCGGAGATGGAGTTATGGCCGACGCCCGGGATCACTTTCAGCGTGGCCACGCCGGGCGCGAAATGGCGGTAGAGCCGCTCGGTACTTGTGCGAGGAATAACCTCGTCGTGCTCGGCCTCGATCATCAGCGTCGGCACCGTGATGTGGGCCGCGTATCGCCATGATTCAAATCGATCCTTGAGCAGCCACCGCACCGGAAACCAGCGAAACCGTTGTGCCGCCAGGCCTTCGAGGCTGTTGTAAGGCGTAATCAAAATCAGCCGCGAGGCCGGGCGCTGGCTGGCCAGGCGCACGGCAACGCCTGAGCCGAGGCTGCGCCCTACAATTGCGATCTGTGGATGGCTGTCGTAGACCCTGTCAAACAACGTCAGGGCATCGCGCGCGAGGGCTTCTTCGGACGGCGACCCCGTGCTGCCGCCAAACCCTCGATAGTGCATCAGGTACAGCGCGTGCTCGGGGAACGCCTGAGAAAACGCCGGCAAATTGCGTGATACATCCTCGGCATTGCCGCCGAAATAAATCAGTGCCTTCGGGCCGGAGTGGGGGCGAACAGACACCTGAATGAGCGCGTCGTCGACGGTTAGCGTCAGTAACGAGGCGGGTGTTTCGAGGGCGGCCGGCTGCGGGAAGTAGATCAAGGCGCGCTGAAATACGAACAACGCCGCACACAGCGCCAGGTACAACGCGGCAATGATGACGACGAGAAGCGCCAGGGTTCGAAACATTCGACTAACTTTAGTGGACGGCATGGACGGCTCTGGGGCAGAAAACCGCGGACAGGTGATCGGTGTCAGAGTCTAGTCCACTGGCAGCAGGGCGCGCCGGCCTCGCCACGCCCCGGGCGACCATGGCAAACGGGATGGCGCCGGACGGACAAAACGATGAGCGGCACTGATGGATACACGCGTCGACAATTACTCACGCTGGCTGCCGGCGCTTCGGCGGTGCTCACCTTCGATCGGGCCTTGGCCGCATCTGCACCGTCGACGGACACAGGAGGCAAGACCATGCTGACCCGCGCCATCCCCTCCAGCGCCGAGCTATTGCCCATTGTCGGGCTAGGTACCTATCGCGGTTTCGATGTCGAGCCGGCCAGCCCCGCCTATAAACAACTGCCAGACGTGCTCGGTGCGTTGTTCAAAAAAGGCGGGACGGTCATCGACAGTTCGCCCATGTATGGCCGCGCCGAACAGACCACCGGTGAGTTGCTGTCTATTCACGAACCTCGCTCGCCGGCCTTTCTGGCCACCAAGGTGTGGACTCAGGGACGCGAAGAAGGCATCGCGCAAATGGAGCGCTCGTTCAAACTGCTGCAAACCGACCGCATCGACCTGATGCAGATCCACAACCTGCTGGACTGGCAAACCCATTTGCCGACTTTGCGTCAATGGAAGGAACAAGGGCGCATTCGCTACATCGGCATCACCCATTACACGGCGTCGGCCTATGAAGAAGTAGAAGCGCTGCTCAAGGCCGAGCCGCTGGATTTTTTGCAGATCAATTACGCACTGGATGATCGCACTGTCGAAAAACGCATCCTGCCGCTGTGCCGCGAACGAGGCGTGGCGGTGATCTGCAACCGGCCCTTCGGGGGCGGCGGTTTACTCGAGCGATTGAAGGGCAAGCCGTTACCCGGGTGGGCCGCACAAGTGGGGGTGACCAGTTGGGCGCAACTGGCATTGAAGTTCCTGTTGTCACATTCGGCGGTGACCTGTGTGATCCCCGGCACCGGTAATCCGCGTTACATGGCGGACAACGCCGGTGCCGGTTTCGGGCCGATGCTCACCGGCGCACAGCGCGAGCAATTGATCGATATCGTGGGTTAGGTGCGCTGGCGAAACCGCTGCGGGATGTCCTGCGCAAACGGAAAGAGTGAAAAGTACGGCCGCGCTTCGTCGATCACCCGTTGCACGGACGGTCTGTTCATCAGCCGATCAAAATAAGCGTTCAGGTGAGTGTGATCATCAGGGAACGGCTCAAGTGTACTGGCATAAAAAAGCGCCGGGGCCGCCGCGCAATCGGCCAGGCTGAACTCCGGGCTGGCCAGCCAGGTGCGATTCTCCAGTTGCCGGTCGAGCATGCCGTACACGGTCTGAAGTGTGGAGCGTTGTCGGGTCAGGTCACCCTCAGTTCCGAGAATGCGATCGAGAACAATCTGTTGCAGCGGTGTCTGCAGGTAGTTATCGCAGACACGGTCCCACTGGCGAACCTCCAACGCAGTGTCCCAGTCGGCGGGAATCAGCAGGTGGTGCCCAGCAAAATACCGATCCAGGTACTCGATGATAATCGTGGACTCAGCCACGTTACGCTGGCCTGCGTGGTCGCAGATGACCGGGAATTTGCCCAGTGGCCAGAGCGCCAGCAACTGTGCTTTCTCGCCGGCGTTGCCCAGATCAATGAGCCGTCCCTCGAAATCGATAGCGTGTTCATAGAGCGCGATCAGCACCTTATGGCAGTACGACGACAGCGGATGGTAATAAAGCGTCAGCATATTCGGGCTCCTGCGGGGGAGTGATCTTTACCAGCATAGTCGTCGTGCGCGGCGGTTCGAAATGCGGTGCTAGACTTTTCAGGTTGGATCGATCAATTCCACCGGCAACGCGAGGACGAGAAGGCTGGAGGTATGACATGACTGCTCAATCGCTGGATAGAGAACACATCAGCGTTGTGGTTCGCAATTATGTAGATGGCATGGTTTTCGCCGACGAAGTACTGCTGCGGCACGCGTTTTATCCCGATTGTCGCATCATCGGTCACTACAAAGGAAAGCTGGAGTGGTTATCGCTGAATGACTTTATCGGCGCAATCAAGGATGTGGGGCCAGCGGCCAAAGAGGTCAAACCGTTTTGGGAAACACTCAGCGTCGATATCACGGGGGATGCCGCCGTCGTCAAAGTAATTGATGACTACGCCGGCATGCGCTTCACGGATTATCTGTCGTTACTGAAAATCAATGAGCGCTGGATGATTGTTAACAAGCTCTATTATTTCAACGAATAAAAAAGCAGTGCCTGGGAAACCAGGCACTGCGTGCACTCAGCGGCGATCCAGCCACACCGTCTGCGCATTGCAGAACTCGCGTACGCCGAAATGCGAGAGCTCGCGGCCAAACCCGCTTTTCTTCACGCCACCGAAGGTCACGCGCGGGTCGGAAGCGCTGTAGCCATTGATGAACACACCACCGGTTTCCAGTTCGCCGGCCATCTGTTGGGCGAGTTCGACGTTGCCCGTGAAAATGGTTGCCGCCAGGCCGAACTCGCTGTCATTGGCCAGTTCCAGTGCGTGTGCTGCATCGCGCGCAGTGATGATCGACGCCACTGGGCCAAACAACTCCTGTTTGAACGACGTCATCTGATCGGTGACATTGGCGAACACCGTCGGCTCGTAGAAGTTACCCGGGCCTTCGGCCTTCTTGCCGCCCAGCAGCAATGTCGCGCCTTCCTTCAGGGTGGCGCGCACTTGTTGATCCAGTTCATCACGCAGATCAAAACGGGCCATCGGGCCGATGTAAGTGCTGGTGAGCAATGGATCGCCAACCACCAGCTTGCGCGTGGCTTCGACGAACTTGCTGGTGAACGCCTCGACAACGCCTTGCTCGACGATCAAGCGCTTGGCCGCCGCGCAGACTTGCCCGGTGTTCTGGTAGCGACCGATCACGGCGGCTTTGACCGCTTCATCGAGGTCGGCATCGTCGAGCACGATGAAGGGGTCGGAACCGCCCAGTTCCAGCACGCATTTCTTCAATGCTGCGCCTGCCTGAGCGCCGATGGCCATGCCGGCGCGCACGCTGCCGGTGAGGGTCACGGCAGCGATGCGAGGATCGGCAATCGCCGTGGAAACGCCTTCCGGCGTGACGTTCAGCACTTCGAAAACACCTTCCGGGAAACCGGCAGTCTTGAAGGCTTCCAGCAGCAAGTAAGCGCTGCCCATCACGTTGGGCGCATGCTTGAGCACGTAGGTGTTGCCGGCGATCAGGGTCGGAACGGCGCCGCGCAGCACCTGCCAGATCGGGAAGTTCCACGGCATCACGGCCAGGATCGGCCCGAGCGGACGGTACTCGATGCGTGCTTTGCCGCCTTCAACCAGCGTCGTTTCGGCGTTGAGCATGGCCGGGCCGTGTTCGGCGTACCACTCGCACAGTTGTGCGCACTTTTCGATTTCACCGCGCGCCTGGGTGATTGGCTTGCCCATTTCCAGGGTAATCATGCTGGCCGTTTTGTCAGCGTTGTCGCGCAGGGCCTTGGCCAGGGCGATCAACAACTGCGAGCGTTGCTCAACAGCCGTTTTGCGCCAGACGCGGAACCCGCCAGCCGCCCGGGCCAGAGCCGCTTGCAGTGCCGAGTCGGATTCAAAAGGGTAGTGGCCGATCTGTTCGCCGTTGAGCGGGTTGATCGAAATGGCGTGGGTAAGGCTGGAAACTTGCGTCATGGCACCGTCCTGCTAGGTGGGAATGTGCGCAGGTTACGGTGGTGTTAAATTTCTGGAAACTGAATAATACTGAGCATAACGTTCACGTTTGGAGAATGACTTGGATCTGGTTCAGCTGGAAATTTTCAAGGCCGTTGCCGAGCACGGCAGCATCAGCGTCGCCGCGCAGCACATCCACCGAGTGCCCTCCAACCTGACGACGCGGATCAAGCAGTTGGAGCAGGACCTGGGCGTGGACCTGTTTATCCGCGAGAAAAGCCGCTTGCGTTTGTCGCCGGCCGGCTGGAGTTTTCTCGACTATGCTCGACGCATCCTCGACCTGGTCCAGGAAGCCCGCGCCACCGTGGCAGGCGAAGAACCACAAGGTTCATTCCCCTTGGGTTCACTGGAAAGTACGGCGGCGGTGCGCATTCCCGAGCTGCTGGCGGCCTATAACCAGAAACACGCCAAGGTTGAACTGGACCTGTCCACCGGCCCCTCGGGGACCATGATCGATGGGGTGCTGTCGGGCCGGCTGGCCGCCGCGTTTGTCGATGGGCCGGTGTTGCACCCGGCACTGGAAGGCGTGCCGGCGTTTGAAGAAGAGATGGTGCTGATCGCGCCGCTCCACCATTCACCGATTTATCGCGCGCAGGATGTGAACGGCGAAAACATCTACGCCTTCCGCTCCAATTGCTCGTACCGGCACCACTTCGAAAGCTGGTTCACCAAGGACGCGGCGGTGCCGGGCAAGATCTTCGAAATGGAGTCCTATCACGGCATGCTCGCGTGCGTCAGCGCCGGTGCGGGCCTGGCGCTGATGCCGCGCAGCATGCTCGAAAGCATGCCGGGTTGCACCACGGTGAGTATCTGGCCGCTGTCGGAGTCTTTCCGCTATTTGCGCACCTGGTTGGTATGGCGCCGAGGCACGGTGTCGCAGAGCCTGACCATGTTTGTGCGTTTGCTGGAAGAACGTGGGGTGGTGCAGCAACAAACTTGAAACCACCCCATAACCCTGTGGGAGCGAGCTTGCTCGCGATAGCGGTGGGCCAGCCGAAATCAATGTTGAATGTAAGTCTGCTATCGCGAGCAAGCTCGCTCCCACAGGGATTTGTGTGGGTCAGAAGGGCTTGTTGGCACTCACCAGCCCCTCGGCCTGCCCGGCAAACCACTGCATGATCAGCGCGCACGCCGGATGGGACGCGGCCGAGGGTTGCAGGCACAACGAATACAGCCCTCGGGTCTTCAACGGGGCGCCGAACGGGACGACGAGCACACCACGCTCGATCGATTCCTGGGCCAGGGTCATGTCGGTCATCGCCACCCCCAGACCCCGTGCCGCAGCATCCAGCGCCAACTCGTCGAGGTTGAAGGGAATGTGCCGGTAGTCCTCCAGCGACTTGCCGCCATTGGCCGCCAGCCAATCGATCCACGCTTGTTTGTCGGCCGAACGATGCAGCAGGGCAAACCCGCTCAGGTCGTCCATCGACGCCAGCGGCCGGGTAGCGCTGGCAAGGCCGGGGGCGCACACCGGAATCAGCGCTTCTTCGAACAGGGTCAGGCACGCAGGATCGCTGGACGGCTCGGGCAGGTAGAGGATGTAGGCATCGCTGTCGCTGGCCGGCTCGACAATTTCGGTCGCCACGGTCTCGATCGACAGGGAAACATCCGGGTGATTTCGATAGAAGTCGCTCAGTTTCGGCAACAACCAGCGTACCGCCAGTGACACATGCATGCGGATACGGAACGGGCGTTTTTGCGGGGAGAGGCGGTCTTCGAGGGTTTTCAGTTGCTCAAGGATACTGCGCGCACTGGTCAGCACCAGTTCGCCCTCCGGCGTCAGTCGAAGGCTGCGGCTGCTGCGCACAAACAGCGGCACCCCGAAGTGACTCTCCAGTTGCTGGATTTGTCGGCTGACGGCGCTTTGGGTCAGGCAGAGCGTGTTCGCGGCTTGCGTGAAGCTACCGGCATCAGCGACTTCCACCAGCGCCTGCAAGGCCTGCAGGTTGGGCACGTGGCGAATTTTATCCATGCGTTTTCAGAATGGCTCAATGATTTTATAACGTTGGTTGTATCACCGAAGACCTAATAGATTCTAGCCCTGACGGCTGCCATCACTTATCGCCTATGCGATTCACGCATGAGCAGGCCGGGAATAAGAGTCTAGGCAGGTGACGCATGAAAAATGAATGTGGCTGGATCGCGCAAGCTCAAAGCGCTCCAGTACGTGATCGTCTGAAAGGGCCCCAAACAGTCGATTGGCTGGTGATCGGCGGCGGCATTACCGGCTTGAGCGCCGCCCACGCCCTCGCGCAATTGCACCCTCAGGCGCGCATCGTTGTGGTCGACCGCCAGCGCGCTGCGCAAGGTGCTTCGGCGCGCAATTCCGGTTTTGTGGTGGCCCATGAACACCCGGGCACCGATGAATTGATCGACAACCCCGGGTTCGCCGGGTTTGAGGTGGACACCACCATTTCACGTGCGGCCAATGCCGAGGTGCACGCGATGATTCTGCGTCACGGCATCCAGTGTGAGTTTCGCGATTCGGGCTACTACTTTGCCGTCAGCGATGCCCGCAAATTGACCGACGTCGAGGCCAAGTTGCAAACGCTGCGGGCACTCGGGGCAACTGCGCAGTATCTGGAAGGTGAACAACTGGCGCAGAAACTCGGCACCGGGCATTACCGCGCCGCGATCTGGTGCGGCAAGGGCAATGCGCTGCTGCAACCGGCCAAATACGTGCAAGGCTTGCTCGATGCGCTGCCGGAACGTGTGACCGTCTACGAAAACACCGACATCACCGGTCTTGAACGCCTGGCAAAAGGGCGTCTGCGGGCCAACGGCATCGAGGGCAGCATCGAGGCTAAGCAAGTGCTGGTGTGCCTCAACGCCTTCGTGCCTCGCGCTGGTATTCAGGGCAGCGGAACCTTTGCCATGGAACTCAGCGCCAGTCTCACACGACCATTAAGCGACGAAGAGTTTCGCAACATGGGCAGCGTGGAACCGTGGGGCGTTTTGTCGACCCGGCCGCTCGGCGCCACGGTACGGCTGACCCCTGATCGTCGGGTCATGATCCGCAACACCGCGGAATACCGTTCCCGGGATTTGTCCGCCAGCGAACTGTCGATCCGTCGCCAGCACCATGTGCTCGGCTTGCAACGGCGTTTCCCTTGGCTGGGCGAGCAAGACATCCAATACACCTGGACCGGACACCTGAGCGCCTCGCGCTCCGGGCAGCCGTATTTTTCGCAGGTGCAAGAGGGCGTGTACGCCGTGGCCGGCTGCAACGGTTCCGGCGTGGCGCGCGGCACGTTGTGGGGGCGGTTGCTCGCGGAACTGGCCTCAGGCATTGACTCGCCAATGCTCGATTCGGTGATGCAGCGCGCACAGCCGGGCTGGCTGCCGCCGCGACCGTTGCTCGACATCGGTGCCATGCTTCGGATGCGCGTAGAGACCATTCGGGCAAAGACAGAATTCTAGAAACCCGGTTATCACAAAAGAACAAAAAGGTGATTGAACATGCGCGTTAACACGATTTCCCTGATGGTCTTGCTCTCGACGGTGTCGGCAGTCAGCTATGCCGAAGAACAGGTCAACATTTCCAACTGGAATGGCTACATTGCCGATGACACCCTGGTCAACTTCACCAAGGAAACCGGGATCAAGGCCACTTACGATATTCACGACAGCAACGAAGTCCTGGAATCGAAGTTGATGACCGGCAACACCGGTTATGACGTAGTCAGCCCGTCGAACCACTTTCTCTCCCGCTTGATCAAGGCCGGGGCGATCCAGAAGCTCGACAAGAGCCAGCTGCCCAACTGGAAGAACCTCGATCCGGCGTTGATGAAAAAACTCGAGGTCAACGACCCGGGCAACCAGTACGGCTATCCGTACATGTGGGGCACGGCGGGTATTGGCTACAACGTCGAGAAAATCAAAGCGATCTTCGGCAACACGGACATCACCCATTCCTGGAAACTGTTTTTTGATGAAGACAACATCAAAAAGTTGAGTGCGTGTGGGGTGGCGATTATCGATAACCCGACGCAAGTCCTGCCAATCACCCTTAATTACCTCGGCCTGCCACCGCACAGTCACGAACCGGCGGACTACAAAAAAGCCGAGCAGGCGTTATTCAAAATCAGGCCCTACGTGCAGTACTTCCATGCCTCCAAGTACATCAGCGACCTGGCTAACGGCAATGTCTGCGCGGTGATCGGGTTCAATGGCGACGTTGTGCAAGCCGCCGCGAGTGCCAAGGAAGCCAACAACGGCATCGACATCGCTTACTCGATTCCCGACGAAGGTTCGACGCTGTGGTTCGACATGGTGGTCATGCCCAAGAGCGCGCCTCACGAGAAGAACGGCTACACCTACATGAACTACCTGCTGACGCCGCAAGTGATTGCCAACATCAGCAACAGCATCCATTACGCCAACCCTAACAGTGCGGCTGATGCGTACGTCGTGCCGGCCGTGAAGCAGGACCTGGCGATTTACCCGCCAAAAAGTGTGCTGGATAAACTGTTCACCGTAGAAGAACTACCGGCTGCCATTGCACGGTTGAGTACCCGGTTGTGGACCAAGTTGAAGACTAATACCTGATGAACGTTGGGTCCCGTTGCCGGGACCCAAGTCATTGATTCAGAGTGCACGTTTAGGCAGTTTCCAGTTCGGCCGAATGAAATGGCAGGTGTAACCATTGGGCACTTTTTCAAGGTAATCCTGATGCTCCGGCTCGGCTTGCCAGAACGGACCAGCGGGAACGATCTCCGTCACCACTTTGCCAGGCCACAGACCTGAGGCATCGACGTCGGCCGCGGTGTCTTCGGCGACGTCGCGCTGCTCCTCACTGAGATAGAAAATCGCCGAACGGTAGCTGACGCCGATGTCGTTACCCTGACGATTGGCGGTCGACGGGTCGTGAATCTGGAAGAAAAACTCCAGGATCTGGCGATAGCTGATCACCTGCGGATTGAAGACAATCTCGATCGCTTCCGCATGGGTGCCGTGGTTGCGGTAAGTGGCATTGGCCACATCACCGCCCGAGTAGCCGACGCGGGTAGACAGGATGCCGGGCATTTTTCTGATCAGGTCCTGCATGCCCCAGAAGCAGCCGCCGGCCAGGATGGCGGTTTCGGTTTGCGTGGTCATCGTGCTCACTCCTCAGTAGTAGCCAGTTGGATCAGGTTCTTACGCCGTCAGGACCTTGAGGTCCACATCAATGTTGCCGCGCGTTGCTTTGGAATACGGGCAGATTTGATCGGCAGTGTGCGCCAGTGTCCGTGCAATGTCGTCCGCAAGGCCAGGCACGCGCAGCGTCAATCGCGCCTGGAGGAAATAGTCCTGACCGGTCTGACCGACATCGACTTCGATGTCGACGGACAAATCCCCAGGCAGCACCACGTTCATGTCATTGGCCACCAGCCCGACAGCGGCGGTGTAGCAGGCCGACCATGCGCCGGCGAACAGTTGCTCGGCGGTCGGGTGCGGCTGGGTCGCGGCGAACACGTGTACAGGTGCGGTGTTGCCGGGCGACGAGAGCGCAATGTCGAGGCTGCCGTTATGGCCGCGCGACGTGTGGCCGGTGCTGCTGGCGGTGATGTGGGTTTTGCCGGTGGCCAGGACTTTTTCAATTTTGCTCATGAGGATTCTCTTGAATGTGTTCGGTTTGTTTCGCATGCGTGTTGGTCGCATGCGATATATAGGGGGCGTTTATAAGGCCGATCTTCAAGCCGTGAGGACGTTGATGGCCACGTCGATGTTGCCGCGAGTCGCTTTCGAATACGGGCAGATCTGGTCTGCTTCATGGGCCAGTTTGGTCGCAACAGCGTGATCCAGACCGGGTGCGCGCAGTGTCAGGCGGGCTTGCAGGAAGTAGGCGTTACCGGTTTGACCGAGGTCGACTTCGATATCCACCGACACGTCGGACGGCAGTTCGACTTTGTTTTGCTTGGCGGCGAGGCCGACGGCAGCGATGTAGCAGGCCGACCATGCACCGGCGAACAGTTGCTCGGCTTTTGGGTGCGGCTGGGTGGCTTCGAACACGTGTGCAGGCGCGGTGCTGCCTGGCGATGACAGCTGGATATCGAGGTTGCCGTTATGACCGCGCGAGGTAAAACCAACAGCGCTCAGGGTGGTGTGGGTTTTGCCGGAGGCCAGTACTTTTTCGATTTTGCTCATGGGGTGAATCCTCTACAGTTTGATTGTTGGTCGCATACGGTTATGTCGTATGCGATACAATAATAATCCTACAGACCCCAATGAGTGTCAAGGGGGAGAAGGGGGCCTCGGCGACGAGTGGTGCGAAGGTGTGGAGAGGACGGTGTTTTGTAAATGGCGGAAACGAAAAAGCCCGCACGAGGCGGGCTTGGAATTCGAGTAGGTGGCCAGTGCTGGTTTCTGGCTTACAAGGTTTATCAGGACTCTGACAGAACAGTGTTATGTACTTCTGCTTCACACGGCGTAAGGGCTGGATCTCAGCGCGGAGATCTTTCTAACCGTGTACCCTTCGGGACGTGCCCCACGTCTCCTTGCTATCCGCTTGCGCATCAGTCTGCGTCTTCACCTACATAAGTGAGCATAGCAAAGCATCTGCTGTGTAAAGGGCGCTTTTTAGACCGATTTCATCCTGGGAAAAGCGTCACAGGATGGAAAGCTAATATCGGCACAACCTGCCACCAAAGGCAGGCTGGCCGAGGGGTTGCGATCAAATCAGATTGATCTCGACATCGATGTTGCCGCGGGTTGCCTTGGAGTACGGGCAGGTCTGGTGGGCCGCGTCCACCACCGCACGAGCGACGGCCGGGTCCAGGCCCGGCAGGCTGACATTCAGACGTGCCTGAAGGAAAAAAGCGTTCTCGGTTTTGCCCAGGTCGATCTCGGTATCCACGGCCACGTTGCTCGGCAGGGTCACCTTCAGCGCGACTGCCGCCTTACCCATCGCACCGATGAAACAAGCCGACCAACCCGCCGCCAACAGCTGTTCCGGATTGGTGCCGCTGCCAGACGAACCGGGCGGGGACAGCTTGATGTCCAGGCGTCCATCCGAACTCTTGGACTGACCGTCGCGGCCGCCAATGGTGTGGGTCTTGCCGGTGTAAAGCACAGTCTCGATTTGATTGATCATGGCAGGTTCCTGCTGAGGGTTTGATGGCTTCATCGTTCAGGTCGCAGGGTCATGGACCTCCTGGCGACGTGGCGACTGTTACACCCTCATGTAGTGCCTGTGTGTCGTGAATCGGCCGTTGTGTATCGCTGTGTAAGATCACGGCAGAATCTACAGATTGATACAAATCCGCGCGTGAGCGAGGAGGGCAAGCCCCTCGCTAACGCGCGAGTGCTTACTTGGGCGGAACGAAGTTATCGAGCATTCGATTCACCGCCAATTCCCCCAGCATGATGACCTGCTGCAGCGCCAGCACGGTACTGCGGTGGGTGCCGTCTAACAACGCCGCCACGTTGCTGGCCATGACACTGGCCGATGCCAGGTTCTCGCAGGTTTGAACCAGCAAGGTTTCATGGTCGACGTCTGGCGCGACGATGTAGATGGTGCTGGGTTTGCGTGGGGTGTCGTTCATGAGTGCCGCCGGGTTGAGGTAGAAATCGAGGGCACGCTCGGCGGCGGCGTGGAGTTTTTTGGAATCGAGGGATGAGTAGGGGGAGGCTGGGTCGGTGTCTAGCGATTCGGTGTCTGGTGGATTGGGCGTTACCTTGAACATAGATGAAACTCCATATGGGATTATCGGAGCCATCACCTTCGCTACCAAACGAAAGGTGGTGGCCATACGAAGGTTGGTAGACCGGCCCACATGGAAAATCCGGCGCGCCCGAGGGCGCCCTGCGCATGGCCACCATAAAAACGAATGCCTAAAAAGCATCTGTAAAAGGTGACGTTATGCGACATGTGAAAGACGGGCTACCAAACCCGATCGCTGTTTTTCAGCGACCGGGAAACGATAAAACCCGTGCCATCGACGCACAAGCCGGCGGATTCTGGCTTAGCCGTAGGTAACGGCGCAAGGTTTTGTAGCCTTCGGGAAGTAACTTCGGATGTCTTTAAACAGGCGCCGTTAAACGCGTGAACGCCTTCCAGAAATCCAGGAAATGTCTGACATGTTTTTAGGGGAGGCTGGTCGAGTGGTGGTTGGAAACGCGGGCTGAATCTCGGCAGTTTCTGACATGTGCAGACAGTCGCCATGTTTCATGGTTACGACCGGCAGAGCGGCCCACTGCAGCCCCTGCGTCCAGATTAGACATTGCAATTACATGGTCGAAGGGTTTAGCGGACAGCTGATCTCAGCCTGTCATGCAGGTGGAAAGTCTTCATACGATTTTGGGACGTATCCCCAACTTCTCAGAACGTCTGCGCGCACGTCAAACTCGAATCCAATGTGTGCGACGACCTTCGATATTTCGTTTGCATGGTCAATGGTTGTACCTGCAAGCAGCCTTCCTTTTGAGGGGACTGCTTGCGACAAGCCAATGTCGAACCATTCGACATCCCATTCTGATACATATCCTGTGACGGACTTGGATCGGTAAGACGGACGCCAACCCTGAAGCTGGCGGAAATGGTTGATCAGCTCATCCCACTTGGTATTGTTCGATGCGCTTGCCAGGTTTCTCGCAGCTACGGCAGCATGGATTTTCTTCCTTGTTGCATCATCATGTCCCGCGCCGGACCTCGGTAGTTCGCTCATATTCAGTCCTATCGATTTTTTGGTGTTCAAGACTGGATGATCGCTTTTGGCTGCCTGTCGCGATGTGCAGTTGCCACCCCCCCATTTCAGATATTCGAGTCGCGTTCAAAATCCATATCTTATTTTTTGAAATAGGGGGGCATGAATCAAAACGGAATCTTCAGCGGGAAACTCCCTACTGAAAAAACAACGGAAACACCAGAAAAGCGCCTCTGAAAAACTCAGCGCTCGATGTGATCGCATACCTGGCCTACAGCGAAAATATTTGAACCTGAATGACTGTCTTGCCCTCAAGAGCTAACTGAGACAGCGCGTATCAAGATACTTTCCTTCATGCGATCAACCTTCAGTTGATAGATCAACTCTCCAACGGGCTTCGAAAAATCCAGCACACAAGCCATAAGCCGGATATTCCTTCCCCTCCGGTCGGAGCATGGATGAAGCCTGAATGATTAGGCCGCATTCATGCTGCGATGCGTGTCGATCAGCCGCATTACCACACCCGGATCGGCCAGGGTGGAGATATCGCCCAATCCATCGTACTCAGCGGCGGCAATCTTGCGCAGAATCCGGCGCATGATCTTGCCCGAACGAGTCTTCGGCAGCCCCGGTGCCCACTGAATCACATCCGGCGAAGCGATCGGACCAATCTCCTTACGCACCCAATTTTTCAGCTCCAGGCGCAGTTGCTCGCTCGGCTCTTCGCCACCGTTCAGGGTGACGTAGACATAAATGCCCTGCCCCTTGATGTCGTGCGGCACCCCGACCACCGCCGCTTCGGCGACTTTCGGGTGAGCAACCATCGCGCTTTCGATTTCCGCGGTGCCCATACGGTGGCCGGACACGTTGAGCACATCGTCCACGCGACCGGTGATCCAGTAGTAACCATCGGCATCGCGACGGGCACCGTCACCGGTGAAATACATGCCGCGGAAGGTCTTGAAGTAAGTGTCGACGAAACGGTCATGATCGCCAAACAGCGTACGTGCCTGGCCTGGCCACGAATCGAGAATCACCAGGTTGCCCTCGGCAACGCCGTCGATGATGTTGCCCAGGTTATCCACCAGGGCCGGCACCACACCGAAGAACGGACGTGCCGCCGAACCCGGCTTGAGGCCGTGAGCGCCCGGCAACGGACTCATCATGTTGCCGCCGGTTTCGGTCTGCCACCAGGTATCGACGATCGGGCAACGGGACTTGCCGACGTTCTTGTAGTACCAGTCCCAGGCTTCCGGGTTGATCGGCTCGCCGACCGAACCCAACAAACGCAAACTGCTGCCATCGGCGCCTTCAACAGCGGCGGTGCCCGAGGCCATCATCGCGCGGATCGCCGTTGGTGCGGTGTAGAGGATGTTGACCTTGTGCTTGTCGACGATCTTCGCCACCCGGGTGATGTCCGGGTAGTTCGGCACGCCTTCGAACAGCAACGTGGTCGCGCCGTTGGCCAGCGGGCCGTAGACGATGTAACTGTGGCCCGTGACCCAGCCGACGTCGGCGGTGCACCAGAAGATTTCGCCCGGACGATAGTCGAACACACGCTCATGGGTCATGGCCGCATACAGCAGATAACCGCCGGTGGTGTGCTGCACGCCCTTCGGCTTGCCGGTGGAGCCAGAGGTGTAAAGGATGAACAGCGCTTCTTCGGCACCCATCTCTTTAGGCGCGCACACGGTGCCCGCCACTTTCATCAGGTCTTCGTACCAGATGTCGCGATGCTGGTTCCACTTGATCTCGCCACCGGTGCGCTGGCACACGATGACCTTCTGGATGCTGCTGGTTTCCGGGTGGTCAGCGCGTCGTCGACGTTGGCCTTGAGCGGGATTTTCTTGCCGGCACGAACGCCTTCGTCAGCGGTGATCACCACTTTGGATTTGCAGTCGATGATGCGACCGGCCAGGGCTTCCGGGGAGAAACCGCCGAACACCACCGAGTGAATCGCGCCGATCCGGGTACAGGCCAGCATGGCGACCACGGCTTCAGGGATCATCGGCATATAGATAGTCACCACGTCGCCGCGGTGTACGTCCTGACCACGCAGGGCGTTGGCGAACTTGCAGACTTGTTCGTGCAGTTCGCGGTAAGTGATGTTGCGGCTTTCGGCGGGGTTGATGTCGACATGGTGATCGTCGAAGGAGGTCTGCTTCACCGTGGTGAAAGGCTTGATCCAGTCGAGGCGCTTGGCCTGTTCACGCCAGAAACCGTCCGGGTTGACGACCGATTGCTGGTACATGGCCTTGTAGGTCGCCTCGTCAGTCAGCGTATTAGCCAGAACCTCGGGACGAACGGGATACAGGGAAGCCGCACTCATCTTTCTTACCTCGGTGGAATAGTTGTTTTTGTGATCTGTAACGGGTCGGAAGCCCAAGCATTCGGGCGATTGCAAAACTCAAATCCGGAAGCGACCGAGAAGTTTGTCTTGATGGCCGACGTGCTCCACCATCGCTGAGCATTGATGAACCTGTTTGTCCGCACTGGCGGATACTTCAAGACTGATATCGCGGATGTTCGTCGTGTTGCGATTGATTTCCTCGGTCGTGGTGCTCTGTTCTTCAGCGGCAGCGGCAATCTGTAGGTTCATGTCATTGATGCGATAAATGGCCTCACGTATCCGTTCGAGCGTGTCATTGGCTGCATTGGCGTCCCCGGCAGTCTTGCTGGCCGTGTCACGGCTTTGCTGCATTCGCACTTGGGCGTGTTTCACACCTGTCTGCAATTGATCAATCATCAGGCGTATTTCCTGAGTGGATTGCTGAGTACGAAAGGCCAGGGAGCGCACCTCATCAGCCACTACGGCGAAACCGCGTCCCGATTCACCGGCACGTGCCGCCTCGATGGCCGCATTGAGCGCGAGCAGATTGGTTTGGTCGGCGATGCTGGTGATGACCGCCACGATCGATTCGATGCGTTGACTGAGCGTGGACAATTCATTAATCGCATGACCGGTGTCGTCCATCTCGTCAGCCAAACGCTTGATCGCCCCCGTTGACTTCGAGACCAGGGCCACCCCGTCTGCTGTTTCCTCGGTGGCAACGATCGCCGCCTCGGCAGCGGCTTGAGCATTGCGCGCCACGTCCTCGGCTGTCGAGGCCATCTCGGTCATGGCGGTGGCGAGTTGATCCAGTTCCTGTAATTGAATCTGTACGCGGTGGGCGGCCTGATCTGCTTCACATGACGTCGCTGTGGTGCTCTCGCGGACCTGCTGTGAACTACTTTTCACATCGCCAATGAGCGCTTTCAGGTTCTGCAGGAACTGATTGAACTCCCCGGCGACCAGCGCAATTTCATCATTGCCGACCACGGGCAATTGACGGGTCAGGTCGCCTTCTCCGCGATTGATGTCGGCCAACGAATCTTTGAGTTGATCCAGGGGGCGGAGTAGCCGCCTAACCAGCAGCCCCAACACCAACAGGCTAAGCAACACTCCAATCCCGGTGCCGATGACGGCTCGCCAACTCAGAATGTGAGCTGCAGCCATGACGATGTCCTGATCCAGGACCACTCCGATGTACCAATCCATGCCCTTAAGATCAGAGAGCGGAATGAAGGACACCAGGAGGGACTTTCCACCGTTGCGGACCTCCTGAAGCTGACTGTCGAGGGGCAAGACGTTTCCTGCGAACAGCTGGCTGTAGGGCTTGCCGTTCAGTTCAGCGTCCGGGTGGGAAATGATGTTGCCACTTTTACTTAGCAAGAACGCATAACCGGCTCCACCGAAATCCAATGTATTAATGGCATCGGCAACGTTAGTCAGGCTGATGTCACCGCCAAATACCCCGAGCACCTGACCTGCGTCGCTGATCCGCGCGACTGTCGAGATTAGAATTTCACCCGTAGTGGAATCTTTGTAGGGCTCGGTTAAAACGGCTTGGTGACTGGCCTTTCCGGCCGCGTACCAAGGACGGATGCGACCGTCATAATCAGGTTTTGGATTCCAGGAGGCCGTGTTCTTGATGGGTTTTCCATCAGACTCAAGGGCGCCGAATACCAACTTGAATTCATCTTTCAGGATGGGCGAATCGATGATTCGTTGGGTCGCCTGCACACTGTACTGGCGGTCGATCGCTTGGGATGCCAAATCCATCAGACGTAGTTTGCCGTTCAGCCAGTTTTCGATCTGACGTGCCACAGCATTGCTCGATTCGGAAATGCTCGCCTCTACCTGGTGACGCAAAATCGTACGTATCTGCTCTACCTGAGCCAACGATAGAAGACTGGTCGTCACGAACAGCACGCAAGCAGCCACAAGGCTCACCTTGTAACGGATTTTCATCGAGGACTCCGGAGGGTCTAGCAATCAATTCGTCGATCTGAGTTCAAGGCATCTCGACAACAAGGTTTGCTGTCGAGATGCCTGACTCGGTCTGTTACTGCAGCCGTGGCTGAGCTTTAAAAGAAGCCCAGCGGATTGATGTCGTAGCTCACCAGCAGGTTTTTGGTCTGCTGATAGTGATCGAGCATCATCTTGTGGGTTTCACGGCCGACGCCGGACTTTTTGTAGCCGCCAAACGCGGCGTGCGCCGGGTATAGGTGGTAGCAGTTGGTCCACACACGACCGGCCTTGATGGCGCGGCCCATGCGGTAGGCGCGGTTGATGTCGCGGGTCCAGAGGCCGGCACCGAGGCCGAACTCGGTGTCGTTGGCGATAGCCAGGGCTTCGGCTTCGTCCTTGAAAGTGGTGATGCTCACCACCGGGCCAAAGATTTCTTCCTGGAACACGCGCATTTTGTTGGTGCCCTTGAGCAGGGTCGGCTGGATGTAATACCCGGTCGCCAGGTTGCCCTCGAGTTTTTCTACCTTGCCGCCGGTCAGCAGCTCGGCGCCTTCGCCCTTGGCGATTTCCAGGTACGAAAGAATTTTGTCGAATTGCTGCTCGGATGCCTGGGCGCCGACCATGGTGTCGGTGTCCAGCGGGTCGCCACGTTTGATCGACAGGACTTTTTTCATCACGACTTTCATGAAGTCGTCGTAGATCGACTCTTGCACCACGGCGCGGGACGGGCAGGTGCAGACTTCGCCCTGGTTGAAGAAGGCGAGCACCAGGCCCTCAGCGGCTTTTTCGATGAAGGACGGTTCGGCCTGCATGATGTCTTCGAAGAAGATGTTCGGCGATTTGCCACCCAGCTCCACAGTGGACGGAATGATGTTTTCGGCGGCGCATTTCATGATGTGCGAGCCGACCGGGGTTGAGCCGGTGAAGGCAATCTTGGCAATGCGCTTGCTGGTGGCCAGCGCTTCGCCGGCCTCTTTGCCGAAGCCTTGCACCACGTTCAGCACGCCCGGCGGCAGCAGGTCGCCGATCAGCTCCATCAGCACGGTAATGCCCAGCGGAGTTTGCTCGGCAGGCTTGAGCACCACGCAGTTACCGGCGGCCAGGGCCGGGGCGAGCTTCCAGGCGGCCATCAGGATCGGGAAGTTCCACGGGATGATCTGCCCGACCACGCCCAGCGGTTCATGGAAGTGATAGGCCGCGGTGTGTTCGTCGATCTCGGCGGAGCTACCTTCCTGGGCGCGGATGCAGCCGGCGTAGTAGCGAAAGTGGTCGGCAGCCAGCGGGATGTCGGCATTCAGCGTTTCCCGTACGGCTTTGCCGTTGTCCCAGGTTTCAGTGACGGCCAGCAGTTCCAGGTTCTGTTCGATGCGGTCGGCAATTTTCAGCAGCACCAGGGAGCGGTTTTGAACTGAGGTTTTGCCCCAGGCCTCGGCAGCGGCGTGAGCCGCGTCCAGGGCCTTGTCGATGTCTTCGGCGGTGGAGCGGGGGAATTCTGCAATCGGTTGGCCATTCACTGGTGAGGTATTGGTGAAGTACTGACCTTTGATCGGCGCGACGAACTCGCCGTCGATGTAGTTACCGTAACGGGACTTGAAGGAAACGATGGCACCGGGAGTGCCTGGATGGGCGTAGTTCATGGTGGTGTTCTCTTGTTGTTTTTGGTTGTGGCCGCCCGTGGGACAGCCACTGTCATTTGAACGAGCCTTGCAGGGTCAGGAGCCCTGAGGGGTTTCTCCACGCGCGAGACGGGCATTGATGTCTTCAATGACGCCCGGCAACTCAACGATGGTGTCGATCAGGTAGTGCGGGCGAGAGCCTTCGAACATCTTGATGATGCGTGCGCGTTCCTCGGACAATTCCTCCAGGGATAGATCCTTGAATTCTTCATAGGTCAGCCCCAATGCATTGCCGGAGCAGGTCAATGCGACCGTCCACATGCCCGCGCTACGGCCTTCGAGAATGCCCGGCCAGGTGTCGTCGACCTTGACGCAGGCAGCCACATCACTGATGCCCAAAGCGATCACGTTTGCCAGAGCCTGAGCAGGGTGCGGGCGGCCATTGGGTACTTCGTCGGTAGCAACCACATGGTCAGTGACATAGCCGTTCTTGCGCGCCAGCTCTACGACTTTTTCCATGACTACGGCCGGGTAGCCTGAGCAAGAGCCGATTTTCAGACCCTTGTCGCGTAAGCCATTGATCGTATCAAGAGCGCCTGGGATCAGCGCCGAGTGCAGGGCGATCTTTTCGATCTGCAAAGGCATGAAGCGTTCGTAGAGGGCAGTGACATCATCATCGGTTGGCAATCGGCCGAAGGCGGCATGGTAGCGTGCGGCGATCTGTGGCTCATTGCACAAGGTGCGGATATGGTCCCACTTGCCCATGCCCATCGGGCCACGAGCTTCTTCCAGGGAAACGGCAACGCCGAATTCACCGAACGCTTCAACGAAAATCTGAGTCGGTGCGAAAGAACCGAAGTCAACGACGGTGCCCGCCCAGTCCAGGACCACTGCTTGCAGGTGGGAAGGTTTTTTGTAGTGCATGATGATCACTCCAGCGTAGGGTAGGTTGGTAGTACGAGTTCAGGGGGTGGTGCCGACGATGACCGGTTGTACCGGCGTCGATACCAACTGCGGGTTTTCCGCTGTTTTCGGGCGGCTGTTCCAAAATGGAACCAACATCAGGCTGGCCAGAAGTGCTGCGCCGGTGAAGACCAGGAACACGGTGAGGGTGTCGAAGTAACCCGGCAGCAAACCGCCGAGGACCGCACCTACCGACCCGCAGCCATTAACGAATCCAGCGGCGGAGGCAGCTCCATCTTTGCTGCCGAAGTCAATGGCAGCCGAGCCGCTGATCATCGAATCCGGCCCGTAAAGCGTCAGACCCATCATGAATAGCAGGCCGACCACCATGTACAGACTGCCGCTCTGCATGGCAGGAACGAACAGGCCAAGGCAAATAGTGAGGACAACCAGGCTAAGGACACAGGCCGGTATACGACGAGCGCCGAAGTACTTATCCGATGCGATACCGATGAGGATCGGACCGATCAGACCTGCCAGCTCGAAAGAGGTTGGGACGATGGCGGAGGCCACCTTGCCAATTTCGGGCATCCGTTCGTAGATAATTACCGGGCCCCACAAGAGGATGGCGTAGCGCGCGGGTTTGAGCATGAAATAGGCTAGGCCGAGCACCATCACGGTTCGGTTTTTCATTACGATGCGCAAGCCGGCCCACATGCTTTCGCGCGGAACGACGACATTGCTGACGGGTTCGATCTCGGTCTCGACAGGAGGCAGACCGACGTCTTCCGGCGTGTTGCGTTGCAGGAAGAAAAACAGCACCGCCACCACCAGCACCACGACAGCGCTGCTAATGAACGCGATGCGCCAGTCGTGGTAAGCGTTGTAGGCCCACCAACCGGCAAACGGCGTGGCCACCAGACCGCCGAAGGCGTAGGAGGTGCACCAGTAACCCAGTACGCGACCCCGTTCGCCAGTGGTGAAGAAACTGCCGACGTTCTTACATAGACCAGACCATCCGGTGGACTGGGCAAGGCCCTGGATTAGCATGCAGGAGGCGAAAATCGGTAAGGTGGCGTAGGTACCCATAAGCAGCGCGGCTAGCGCGGAGACGACGAGTCCGCTAAGTACCACAACCCTTGGACCGAATCGGTCAGAGAAGTTACCCCAAAGAAACTGTCCCACGGCGTACGCGGTTAGATAGAGGGCGTCGAGATTGGCCATCATGGCCTTTTCGAGCATGAAGTTCGGGTCTTCGCCGATACCTAGCTTGGCAACAGAAAACGCCTTGCGGGTAAAGTAGAAGGCGGCATAGGCCACCCAGGTAATGAGAAAAATTTGCACGCGCCAACGCTGGAGAGATTTCCAGCCGGTTGCGAGAGGGCTTGCTGCGTTCTTGTTCATGGTGTTCTGATCCCGTATGGGTTGCCGTACAGCGCAAAAAGTTGTTTTTGTTTTTGTTTTGGGTGCCGCAACCCAGTCCAAGCGAACTGAATAAATTGCAGTAGGCGAGGTTTATGGCTTGTGGCTTCTGGCGTCAGACATCAGATTTTTGGATAGGCGTATCGCTGGCTCCTGCTCGACGCTGCCGAGCTGTGAATGACCAGATCCATGGAAAAGAGGTCGCCGTAAAGAGGGTGCGATCCCAACACCCGCCCCGACACACCCAGAGTGGCGGCGACCCGAAAGGGGAAATCGGTTAGGTCGCTTCCATTTCCACGCCCATCGCGACGAGGCTGTCAGCGATAGCGCGTAGCAACTGATGGACGATGTGTTCGTCGATCTGGCCGATGCATCCGATGCGGAAACTTTCGGCCACGGTCAGCTTGCCTGGGTAGATGATGAATTGGCGGGTCTTGAGCTCATCGTAGAAACGCATGAACTCGAAGTTTGGATGCTCAGGGCAAAAGAACGTGGTGATGATCGGCGATAACCAGCAGTCTTCCAGCAAGGTCCGGAAACCCAGTTCACGCATACCGCTGACCAAGACGTCGCGGTTGCGCGTATAGCGCGCCAAACGACCATGCACGCCGCCTTCGGTCGCGTGCTGTTCGAGGGCTTTGTGGAAGGCTACAACGCTGTGGGTAGGCGGGGTGAAGCGCCACTGGCCGGTGCGTTCCATGTAAACCCACTGCTCGTAGAGGTCGAGGGATAGCGAGTTGGCGCGACCTTTAGCGGACTCCAGCACGGAGCGACGGATGATCACAAAGCCGAAGCCGGGGATGCCCTCGATGCACTTGTTGGCCGAGGACACCAGCACGTCAAAGGCGATTTCTTTGACGTTCACCGGCACTGCGCCGAAGGTGCTCATGGCGTCGATGATCAGGCTCTTGCCGTGCTCCTTCACCACGTCGGCGATCTCGCGCAGAGGGTTGAGGATGCCGGAGCTGGTTTCGCAGTGGACCACAAAGACGTGGGTCACATCCGGATTGGCGTTGAGCAGAGCGTCCACTTCATCGGGCTGCGGTGGCAGGTAGTCACCCTTGTCCAGAGTGATGTAGGCGCGGTTAAGGTATTCCAGCGTTTTGGTGGCGCGCTGGCCGTAGGCGCCGTTCATCAGCACCAACGCTTTGCCGTCACGCGGGATAGCGGTGGCCAGAGCCGCCTCTACCGAATAGCTGCCGCTGCCTTGCAGAGGCACACACGCAAAGCTATCGTCCTGCACGCCCGCCATGCCAAGAAGGCTCTGGCGAACTTCGGCGGTGACTTGGTTAAAGGCACCATCCCATGAACCCCAGTCGCGGAGCATGGCTTCCTTGGTGGCTTTGGAAGTGGTCAGTGGACCTGGGGTCAGCAGGTAGGGCTCACCCATGGCTGGCGTTGCCAGCGGCTGGGTAATCGGGAATTCGGCTTTGGTCATGATCTTCTCCGGCGGTGTTATTTTTGTGGGGAGTGATGCACGGATTGATAAAAACACCTGACGAAAAATAACTGAAATCGATTTATCACACTTCAGATACAAGCTGAGCTTATAAGTTGGATTGCGTCACTGCTGTAAGTCAGCCTCGATCTATCTATGCGTTCAATTCGGGTTTGTAAGTTCAAATCTCTTCCCATGACGATGCATCTCTTGGACTTACGTAAGTGCCCAAGTTGAGCTTGCGATTCGATGCCATCCCGGAAAATACCTTTCGCGCTTCGGGCGCGGACTCGCTCGGTACGGGGTCGAAAGAAGTACTTTTCTCCGCTGCTCGTTTGAGTGAGAAACCCCACCGCCTGCACGATTCGCAGGATTCTGCAGCTGATTTTGTTTCGCTCAGGCTTGCTTTAATTGTTGCTGCGAATAGGGGATACACCTCCGTAAAAAGCGTTTATTCCGATAATTATCGCCAAATATAAGTATTTATATAGTGAAAACCACTGGTTGTTCTTTCTTAGACTGCGCCGAACGAGACCTACAACAATTTCAGCGGTTAGCCACTTAGAGGGAATGAACATGCGCGTACTGGTGCTTGGTAGCGGTGTGATTGGTACCGCCAGTGCTTATTATCTGGCGCGTGCCGGATATGAAGTGGTGGTGGTGGATCGGCAGCCGGCTGCTGCCTTGGAGACCAGTTTCGCCAACGCAGGCCAGGTGTCGCCGGGTTATGCCTCGCCGTGGGCGGCGCCGGGTGTGCCGCTCAAAGCCATCAAATGGCTGTTGCAGCGCCATGCACCGCTGGCGATCAAGGCCACTGCCGATATCGATCAGTACCTGTGGATGGCGCAGATGCTGCGCAACTGCACCGCCAGCCGTTACGCGGTGAACAAGGAGCGGATGGTCCGCCTGTCCGAGTACAGCCGTGACTGCCTCGACGAATTGCGCGCCGAAACCGGTATTGCTTACGAAGGCCGCAGCCTCGGCACCACCCAATTGTTCCGCACCCAGGCTCAACTGGATGGCGCCGCCAAAGACATCGCGGTGCTGAAAGAGTCCGGCGTACCGTTCGAACTGCTCGACCGCGCCGGCATTGCCCGCGTTGAGCCGGCGCTGGCCAGCGTCACCGACATCCTCGCCGGCGCCCTGCGCCTGCCGAACGACCAGACCGGCGACTGCCAGATCTTCACCACCCGCTTGGCCGAAATGGCGGTGAAACTGGGTGTGGAATTCCGCTTCGGCCAGGACATCCAGAAACTCGACTACGCCGGTGATCGCATCAACGGTGTGTGGATCGATGGCAAGCTGGAAACCGCAGACCGCTACGTGCTGGCGCTCGGCAGCTACTCGCCGCAATTGCTCAAGCCGCTGGGGATCAAGGCGCCGGTGTACCCGCTCAAGGGTTACTCGCTGACCGTGCCGATCACCAACCCGGCCATGGCCCCGACCTCGACCATTCTCGACGAGACCTACAAGGTCGCGATCACCCGTTTCGACAACCGCATCCGCGTCGGCGGCATGGCGGAGATTGCCGGTTTTGACCTGTCGCTGAACCCGCGTCGGCGCGAAACCCTGGAGATGATCGTCAACGACCTTTATCCTCAGGGCGGCGATCTGGCCCAGGCCAGTTTCTGGACCGGCCTGCGTCCGACCACCCCGGATGGCACGCCGATCGTTGGCGCGACACCGTTCAAGAACCTGTTCCTGAACACCGGTCACGGCACACTCGGCTGGACCATGGCTTGTGGCTCCGGTCGCTTGCTGGCTGACCTGATGGCGAAAAGAACGCCGCAGATCAGCGCCGAAGGCCTCGATATTTCCCGTTACGACAGTGGTACATCGGAGCCAGCAGTGCAGGGCGCTCCAGCGCCAGTTCAACAATGAGCGAGAACGTATAAGCCAATTCGACACCAAGCGTTGCGCACGGCGAAATCGCCGTGTGACAGCGTCGGTTTTCATTTCTCATGAAACTGCCAATAAAGGCTGCCACCATGCGTCCTGCCCGTGCCCTGATCGACCTTCAAGCCCTGCGTCAAAATTACCAAATTGCCCGTGAAGTCACGGGAGCCAAAGCCCTCGCGGTGATCAAGGCCGATGCCTATGGCCATGGCGCGGTGCGGTGCGCCCAGGCGCTGGAAGCCGAGGCGGACGGGTTTGCCGTAGCCTGTATCGAAGAGGCACTGGAACTGCGCGCGGCCGGCATTCGTGCGCCGGTCCTGCTGCTGGAAGGGTTCTTCGAAGCTGACGAGTTGTCGCTGATTGTCGAGCATGATTTCTGGTGTGTGGTGCATTCGCTCTGGCAGCTTGAAGCCATCGAGAAAGCTTCGCTGAGCAAGCCGATCACGGTCTGGCTAAAGCTGGATTCGGGCATGCATCGGGTGGGCTTGCATCCAAAGGATTATCAGGCGGCCTATCAACGGCTGCTGGCCAGCGGCAAGGTGGCAAAGGTTGTATTGATGAGCCACTTCGCCCGGGCCGATGAACTGCACGAGCAGTCCAGCGCCGAGCAGGTTGCGGTATTTGAAGCGGCGCGTCAGGGTTTGTCGGCCGAGATCAGCCTGCGCAATTCGCCGGCGGTGCTGGGTTGGCCGCAGATTCCGAGCGATTGGGTGCGTCCGGGCATCATGCTGTATGGCGCGACGCCGTTTGAAGAAGCCAACGCAGTCGCCTCACGCTTGCAACCGGTGATGACGCTGGAGTCGAAAGTGATCAGTGTGCGTGAACTGCCGGCCGGTGAACCAATTGGTTACGGTGCGAAATTCATTACACCCAAGCCGATGCGTGTGGGGGTGGTGGCCATGGGGTATGCCGACGGCTATCCGCGTCAGGCACCCACCGGTACGCCGGTGCTGGTGGCCGGGCAGCGCAGCCAGTTGATCGGCCGCGTGTCGATGGACATGCTCTGCATCGACCTGACCGATGTACCGCAAGCCGGCCTCGGTTCGCCCGTCGAGTTGTGGGGCAAAGATATCCTCGCCAGCGACGTGGCGGCGGCCGCGGACACGATTCCTTATCAGATCTTCTGCAACCTGCGCCGGGTACCAAAACTCTATTGCGAAGATTAATCGAAGCGCACCGCGCCTGCGTCCTGAAAGTGTTGAAAACAGAAAAGCCGCCGGCCAATAGCCCGGCGGTTTTTTGTTGGCAAGCGTAAAGGTTTCGCTGTGTGATCGAGGCTTTACCCCTTGTCCGCCTTGCCGGCAGCCGCGGCGAATTTTGCCAGACGCACATCCAGTCGACCTGGCCGTTGATTGTGGTCTTCCGCTTGCTCCTTGCGGCGAACGGCGTTGCGCACCATCAGTGAGCCCAGGTAGCGAATAGGCTCCGGTGGGAAATGGCCGAGGGGGCCTTGCAATAGTGGCGAGCGTGTCCAAGGATTGTCCAACCCCAAAACCAGGGATGAGAGGATTTGCCCTCCCATATGACAGGGGCCGACGCCACTACCGGAATAGCCGAAACCATAGAAAATATTGCCATTTGTGCCCATACGGCCGAAGAAAGGCAGCCCCGTGACCGAGCGATCGGACGGGCCATTCCAGGTGGAGGCGATGCCAACATCGGCAAATTCCGGAAAGAACTCCGCGAGGGTGTTACGCAACAACCCCGCGTAGGGTGACGGTTGGTCGAATACCGGCAGCATGCGCCCGCCGTAGGCGAAGGTGTTACCACCTTTGCCGAGCATGATCCGGCCGTCCGGGGTGTTGTGGTAGTAGTGCACGAAGATCCGCGAGTCGAGCACGGTAACCCCGTTGGTCAGGCCGATGCGCTCGAGCAGATCAGGTCGCGGCTCGGTGATGATCATGTCGCTGGAGACGATGGCTACTGAACGTTCGAATTCTGGAAAAGCCCGTGCCATCCAGGCGTTGATCGCCAGCACTACGCGATCGGCGACCACTTTCCCGCCCTGAGTCTTGATGGTGGCCGGCAGCCCTTGTTCCAGGCCGGTCATCGGCGAGCCTTCGTAGATTCGCACGCCTAGATCCAGCGCGACCCGACGCAGACCGCGCACCAGCTTGCCCGGCTGCACACTGGCAGCCGCTGGCGAAAACCAGCCTTCAATGTGCCGGGTCGAACCCGCCATACGCTGCACGTCAGCTAGCGCGTATTTGGAGAAAGAGTTGATGCCATTGCGCTCCAACGCTGCGATCACCCCGTCGGTCGAGCCGACCTGGGCCTGGTTTGTCGCGGTGTAGAGCGTGCCATCGAGACGGTAGTCGGCATCAACCCCGTACTTTTCGCAAAAGCTGCCGATGGCGTAAATGCTCTGCTCCGATTCCTTGACCAGGCGTACCGCCTCTTCGACGCCAAATAAGCGCTCCAGGGTGAAGTACTTGGCCGACCAGGACAGCGCGCAGCCGCCGTTGCGCCCGCTGGCGCCGGCACCACAAATGTCGGCTTCGACGATGACAACGTCCAGTTCGGGGTTCTGTTCCTTGATCATGACCGCGGTCCACAAGCCTGTGTAACCGCCACCGACGATGCAGACATCGGTGCGGGTGTCCTGCTGCAGCGGCGGACAAGGCGTGGCGGATTGGTTTTGCAGAGCCTGGTCGAGCCAGTAGGGGCGCATTGGGTCATCTCCGTTGATTGATTCGGGGCAATAGTCAGGACGCAATCAGGCGCACGCGGCGACCACAATCATTTCCACGCGCCAACCGGGGTCGATCAAATCCGCCAGGGTGCAAGCTCGTGTGGGGGCATGGCCTTCGGGAAAGAACTCGTCCCAGACCCTGTTGAGCCCTGCATAGTCCTCGCGATGGGCGAGCAGGATGCGCACCGAAAGCACCTGCTTGCGGCTGCTACCGGCATTCAACAATAGCTGCTCGATACCGGCGAGCACCTCGTGAGTCTGTGCTTCGATATCGCCACTGAGGTCCGTGGCGACTTGGCCTCCGATGTAGAGATGGTTGTCGTACCGGACCATGTCCGAACGGCGTTTTATCGCGGCGAAACGTTCAATTTCCATCAAGCATTCCCGGTGGGTACGAGGGGTGGCACTGTTGAAGACAGTGCTCTGTGGACTTGCGAAAACCATGTTTGCAGTCCATCGTTTATAAATAAAATCGATTTAACGTATGCATGAATAAGTTGAACCTATGCAAAGACTTCCCCAATGACTATTTCCCATACCCAGCTCAAGGCTTTCCACGCCGTTGCAGTCAACGGCAGTTTCACGCGGGCGGCCGAACAGCTTTGCCTGTCTCAACCGGCGGTGTCCGACCAGGTTCGCAAACTTGAGGATTACTACGGGGTGATGGTGTTCTACCGTGACAAGCGTCTGGTGCGCTTGACGGAAGTGGGGGAACGGCTGTTCGGCCTGACCCGGCGTCTGTTCGATATCAGTGTGGATGCCCACGACATGCTGATGGACTACCGCACCCTCTCGACTGGAACCTTGAATCTGGCGGTGGATGCGCCGGTGCATGTGTTGCCTTATGTCGCACGCTTTTGCAGTCGCTACCCCGGTATCGATGTGAAGATTGAAACCGCCAATACTGATGAGGTGTTGCAACGGTTGTTCGGCCATCAGGCAGACATTGCCCTGCTGGGACGCAACATCGAAGATGAACGCCTTCAGACATTGCACCTGCGGAGCGATCCGATGCACGCTTTCGTTTCGCTTGACCATCCTTGGGCACAACGCCAATCAATCAGCCTCGCTGATTTGGATGACACGCCCCTGGTTCTCCGGGAAAAAGGTTCAGTCACCCGCCTATCCCTGGAGGAGGAAATGGCAGCAGCGGGCCTGCATATTCGCAAGGCGATCGAAGTGGAAGGGCGTGAAGCGGCACGTGAGGCCGTGGCGATTGGCATGGGCGTTGGTGTCGTGTCGGCGGCCGAGCTTGGCTCGGACTCGCGGCTTCGCGGTTTGCCCATCATCGATTGCCAGCGCTGCTTCACCGAGACTCTGGTCTGCCTGCGCGCGCAGAGTTCACGGCGTATCCTGACCACCTTCTTCGACATGGTTCGAGAAGGCTTGGTTGAGTGAGGTTACGTTTGATCACGTACGAACGCAGCTATCTATGGCGCCATGGGTGGCTGCACACGAAGGGCTGAACGGCTGCTTTTGGCCGTTTTTTGCCTGCCGCGAATTCTGCTGCGCGCGGCCACCTTGGTCGGTTCTGACCGTAACCAGCCCTTTGGACGTAACGCTTAAGGAAAACTAAAGATGGCTACGGAGTAAATAATTCACAGACAAGTGGTGTTGAAATAAATAATTCATTGATTTACTCTCGGTCCCACGTTGTACGAGATCAACCGCTGTTAGCACCTAAAAAAACAAACAATCGGGAGCAAACATGAAAACGAAAGTGATGTTGGGATTGTTCATGACGGCCGCAGTTTCTCTACCAGCCTGGTCCGCTGACTGGACCGTAGGTGCTAACGTTGGCAACGTGCCCTGGGAGTTTCAGGACGCCAAAGGTGAATTTGTCGGCTTCGAAGTCGATGTTGTAAAAGAAGTGGCCAAACGCGCCGGAAAAAGCGTCGAGTTCGTCAATATTCCCTTCAACGGCCTGTTCAGTGCCGTGCAATCCAAACGTGTTGAAATCGCTATCTCATCAATCACTATCACTCCGAAACGTCTGGAGTCGGTAGCCTTTGCGCAGCCTTACTTCGACAGCGACCAGTCGCTCACCGCACTGACCACTTCCAAGGTCAAAAGCCTGGCCGACATGAACGACAAGGTGGTTGGTGTCGACACTGGCTCTACCGGCGACATGTGGATCGGCCAACACAAGGACGAGTACAAGTTCGCCGATGTCTCGCGCTATGAAGGGCTATCGCCGGCCATGCTCGATCTGGCTTCCGGACGAATCGATGGCTACGTCAGCGACATTCCTGCGGTGCTCTACTACATCAAGGACAAACCGCAATACTCCATCGTGGCGCGTATTCCCACCGGTGAACGCTACTCACTGATGCACGCCAAAGGCTGGGCGATGAGCGATCAGGTCAACGACATCATCAGCAAGATGAAAGAAGACGGCACGCTCGGAAAAATCCACAAAGAGTGGTTCGGCGCCGACGCCGATAAAGATTCGAGCACCCTGAAAGTGACCGCCGTCCTCAAGTAAGCCCTGCTGCTGATGCATGTAAGTGGCGACGCCTGTTCGCCACTTGTATTGACCGAGGTATCCCATGGATCTTTTGCAGACATTCTTCAACTGGAACGTGCTCGTCGATTCGCTTCCGCTGATGATGCGCGGCTTGGGCGTGACCATTTTGCTTGGGGTGGTGAGCATTGCCCTGGGCCTGGTGGGCGGGCTTTTGCTGGCATTGCTGCGGTTGTACTCCTACGCACCTGTTCGAGCGCTTGCACGTATCTACATCGATATCATGCGCTCTATTCCACTGCTGGTTTTACTGGTACTCATCTATTACGCGCTGCCTTTTGTCGGCATTCGACTGTCGTCTTTTGCGGCCGCTGCCAGTGCGCTCTCGCTGGTCTCCTGCGCTTACAGTGCGGAGATTTTTCGTTCGGGCATCGAGGCCATTCCCCGTGGCCAATTCGAAGCGTCGGCTTCTCAAGGCATGAGTTTCTTCAACACCATGCGCGACGTAGTTTTGCCACAGGCCATCCGCATCGTGATGCCACCCATGACGAGCAACTGCATCAACGTCATGAAAGACACGGCGCTCGCTTCAGTCGTCGCCATGCCTGACTTGCTGAAGCAGGCAACCCAGGCGCAGGCACTGGCTGCCAACCCGACACCGCTGGTAGGGGCTGCCTTGCTGTATCTGTTGCTGCTGTTGCCGCTGGTACAAATGGTCAGCTGGGTTGAGCGTCGTAACGCCTCTGGAGGAAAAACCGCATGAGTACGTTGATTGACATCGAAAAACTCGACAAGTACTACGGCAGCTTCAAGGCGTTAAGCAATATCAATTTGCAGGTTGAAGAGGGTGAAGTGGTGGTCATTCTTGGCCCGTCTGGTTCGGGGAAATCGACCTTGATTCGCTGCATCAATCTGCTTGAAGACTACCAGCAGGGCGATATTCGCGTGGGGGGGGAGCGGGTTGAAAACGGTCCGCGACTGAGCGCCATCCGTAGTGAAGTAGGTATGGTGTTTCAGAGCTTCAACCTCTATCCGCACCTCACTGTTCTCGACAACGTGTCGCTGGCGCCGATCCGTGTTCGCGGGCTGAGTCGGCGTGATGCGCACTCCAGGGCCAAGGAACTATTGGTGAAGGTCGGCATGGGCGATCACGCCCACAAATACCCGAGCCAATTGTCCGGCGGCCAGCAACAACGGGTTGCCATCGCCCGAACCATGGCCATGGAACCTCGCGCAATTCTGTTCGACGAACCGACTTCGGCACTGGACCCGGAAATGGTTGGCGAAGTACTCGATGTCATGCAGAACCTTGCTCGCTCCGGCGTCACGATGGTTGTGGTGACTCACGAAATGGGCTTTGCCCGCCGGGTCGCCGACCGGGTGATCTTCATGGAAAGCGGACGCATTGTTGAGCAGAACATCCCTGAACCGTTTTTTACCGCACCTAAGGAACCTCGTACAAAAGCGTTCCTGCAGGCCATCTTGCACCATTGACTCAGGCTGGAGAAAGTAGAGTGAATCCTCTCGATATTGATTACGTTCGCAAGCAATTTCCAGGTCTGGCCGATGGTTATGCCTACATGGACAACGCCGGTGGTTCGATGGTGCTGAGTGCCGTCGCTGACCGGGTCACGGATTACCTGCTTAACAGCAGCGTGCAACTGGGCGCTTCTTACCAACCTTCCGTCGACGCTGGGGCGCGAGTGATGCAGGCACGGCACTCGGTGATGCAGTTGATCAATGCCGAGCATCCCGAAGAAGTGATCATGGGCGGCTCGACCACCCACTTGCTGCAAATACTGTGTCGCGCCATCGCACCGTCAATTGTCCAGGGCGATGAAATCATCGTCACCAATTGCGATCACGAGGCCAACATCGGCCCATGGGTCAAGCTTTGCGAAGACCGTGGTGCGACCTTGCGCGTATGGCAGGTCAACCGCGACAGCTGTGAGCTGGAGCTGGATGACCTGCAGGTCTTGCTCAATGACAAAACCCGTTATGTGGCCATGACCCACACCTCGAATATTCTCGGCTCGGTCAATCCAGTCGCCGAGGTTGCGCGGCGTGTCCATGCGGTGGGCGCCAAGCTGTGCGTGGACGCCGTCGCTTATGCACCACACCGTCTGGTGGATGTTCAGGCCAGCGGCGCCGATTTCTACGTCTATAGCTTCTATAAAACGTTCGGCCCGCACTTTGCCGTACTCTGGGGACGCCGCTATCTGTTGCTGGAATTGCCGAGTCTTAACCACTTCTTTATCGGTCAGGATGTGGTGCCTTACAAATTGCAACCGGGCAACGTCAACTACGAGTTGTCATTCGGTTGCATCGGCATTACCGACTATTTGCTCGACATCAGCACCCGGCTTGGCGCGCAAGGTAGCGAGCGCAAGTGCATGCAGGCTGCGTTCGATGCCTTCGAGGTGCAGGAGGATTTGCTCGCCGAGCGTCTGCTGGCATTTTTGCGCCAGCGCGAGGGCGTTCGGATCATTGGCAAAGCGAATACCAGCAATCGAGTGCCAACGATCAGTTTCGTGGTTGAGGGCGTTCAGTCAGAGGCTGTTGTGCGTAGGGTCGATGAGCATCGGATCGGCATTCGTTTTGGTGACTTCTATGCACGGCGACTTATCGAAGCCCTTGGGCTTGACCAGTTTGGCGGGGTAGTGCGGGTGTCGTTGGCGCATTACAACACGCTGGAAGAAGTCGACCGCCTCATCACTGCGCTGGATCAAGCAATCAATGCGTTGCGTTGACCGGCGTACACACTTCTAATTTTACGAGCCTTCATTATGGCCTTACCTGAAACCCTTGCAGAGCTGCGTGACTGTATAGCGGCCCAGCACGAACAACTGACCGGTCGTCTGCGCGATGCTGCCCGATTCCTGATCGACAACCCGCATGAAATCGCACTCAATACGGTAGCCGAACTGGGTAAGCGCTCTAGCATCGCGCCTTCCGCTTATATTCGGTTGGCTCAGGCGCTTGGCTTTGCAGGTTTCAAGGATTTGCAGCGGCTTTTCCGCGCACCGTTGCAACAGGCTGCCGACACCCACAGCGAGCGTATTCGGCACTACGGCGGTGAGACGTTGCTGGAGGACCCGAGTGACGTCGGCGGAATTCTGCGTGAGTTCAGCCAGGCCAATATCGTTTCTTTGGAACACCTGGCCGAAGGCGGCGAGCAGGCCAATATCGAAGCCGCCATCGCCCATCTGCAAGTCGCGCGCACTACCTTCGTCATCGGTATGCGCCGTGCCTTTCCGGTGGCGGCGTATCTGAGCTACGCGTTGAGTCGTGTGGGCCGGCGAACCGTGCACATCAGCGGTGCTGGCGGCACGTTGCCGGAGCAGGTCAGCGCCATTGCCGATGATGATTTGCTGATAGCCGTCAGCTTTCCACCGTACGCCAATGACACCGTTGAGGCTTGTCGTCAGGCGCGGGAAGCAGGCGTGACGCTGGTAGCGATCACTGACAGTGTTCTGAGCCCTATCGGGCAGATGGCCGATACGGTGATTGAGGTCAATGACGCCGAATTACTGGGATTTCGCTCGCTCACCGCTTCGTTCTGTATTGCGCAAACCCTGGCCATGGGGCTGGCCTTCAGCGAGTGGCAATCGGACACCACCTTTAGCCACGACCGGCTGAAAGATATCGACTGCTAAGTCGCGACTTTCACCACGTACTTATTTAACCAGTCACTTCAGGAGAATATCCCGATGGTTTCACCTGCACGCGATTTAGTGGGTTACGGAAGACAACGCCCGCAAGGCACCTGGCCGAATGGCGCACGTTTGGCCATCAGCCTGGTGATCAACTACGAAGAAGGCTCCGAACGCTCGCTCGCCATGGGCGACCCGGACCAGGAATCAATGACCGAATGGGGCAGCTATTCAATACCCGACGGCACACGCAATCTGGCGATGGAATCGATGTATGAGTACGGCTCTCGCGTCGGGATCTGGCGAATCCTGGATATTCTCGACCAGCAATCGGTTCGCGCAACTTTTCATGCCTGCGCAGTGGCTTTTGAGCAGAACCCTGATGTGGCTCGCGCCGCCGTCGCGGGTGGCCATGAGATTTGCAGTCACGGTTATCGCTGGGAGGAAGTGTTTCGCCTGACCGAGGAACAGGAGCGTGAGCACATACGCCTGGCAATCGAGTCATTCGAACGCACCTGTGGCAAGCGACCCGTTGGCTGGTATTGCCGGTATGGCGCCAGCGTCAACACCCGTCGGCTGGTCGCTGAGGAGGGCGGTTTTCTCTACGATTCCGATGCCTACAACGACGATGTTCCCTACTTTGTCGAAGTCGAGGGTAAGCGTCATTTGGTGGTGCCTTACACCGCCGACGTGAACGATTTCCGCTACTGGAACTCTCCGGGGCTGTCGCAGGCATCGGACTTTTTCGAATACATGAAAGAAAGCTTTGAGGTCCTTTATGAGGAGTCGGCTGAAGGACCACGCATGATGTCCATCGGGTTGCACCCACGTATGGTGGGCCGTCCCGGGCGGGTAAGGGCGATCAAGCAATTCATCGAGTACGCAAAACAACACGGCGGTGTCTGGTTTGCTACGCGCGAAGAAATCGCCCGTGCCTGGCTTGAACGAACTTGATTGCGTGGCAATCACGCCGGATCAAAAAATAAAGCGCTATTCCCCACTGTGTTGAAAGAGTTGAGGGGGAACAGCCAGCCGCTCGACAGAAGCCGCCATTCAATCCCGAGCAATCTTGTCATTTGCCAAGGCTTAAGGCAGGGTCGATACCACTGACATCTCTGCCAAAGGAGTCACCCCATGTCAAAGCTATATCCCAGTATCGATCCCGAGGGGCTGGTCGAGTACTCAGTGGTCTACACCGACCGCTCGCTCAACCACATGTCGCAGTCATTTCAAGGCGTGATGAAGAACATTTCCAAGACCTTGAAACAGGTCTACAACGCCCAGGCTGTTGCGGTGGTCCCGGGCAGCGGCACATTCGGCATGGAAGCGGTGGCGCGACAGTTTGCCACCGACCAGCAATGCCTGGTGATACGCAACGGCTGGTTCAGTTATCGCTGGAGCCAGATCCTTGAGATGGGCAACATCCCGGCGGCCACTACGGTGCTCAAAGCCCGACCGGTCGAGGCTGGTCGCCAGGCGGCCTACGCCCCGCCGCCTCTGGAGGAAGTGCTGGCCGCCATTGCGGCGCAGAAGCCGCAGATTGTCTTCGCCCCCCACGTTGAAACCTCATCAGGGATTATCCTGCCCGACGACTACCTGCGGGCCGTCGGCGACGCCGTGCATGCGGTGGGTGGCCTGTTCGTGCTGGACTGCATCGCCTCAGGCACGCTTTGGGTGGATATGCACAAATGCGCAGTCGACTTGCTGATCAGCGCACCGCAGAAAGGCTGGAGCGCCTCCCCTTGCTGCGCCCTGGTGATGCTCAGTGCTTTGGCCCTCGAGCGCATCGAGCAGACGCAAAGCAGCAGCTTCGCCTGCGACCTGAAAAAGTGGCTTCAGATCATGCAGGCCTACGAACAGGGCGGACATGCCTACCATGCGACCATGCCCAGCGATTCCCTCGCGCGATTTAACGAAGTGATGAAAGAGACGCAAGCCTACGGTTTCGACAAGGTCCGCGACGAACAACAGGCGCTGGGCGATCAGGTGCGCGCAATGTTGACCGGCAGAGGCATCAAAAGCGTGGCCGCAGCCGGCTTTCAGGCCCCCGGCGTAGTGGTGAGCTACACCGATGATGCCGACATCAAGAACGGCAAGAAATTTGCCGACCACGGCCTGCAGATCGCCGCCGGAGTGCCGTTGCAATGCGACGAACCGGCCGACTTCCAGACCTTCCGCATCGGTCTGTTCGGACTCGAAAAGCTGCGCAATATCGAACGCACGGTCAGCACCCTCGCGCAGGCTCTGGACGAGGTGATGGTTAACTAAGCTGGTATTCGACACCGTTACCACAGCGGTCTGGGACCTGTTGAAAACCAAGGGCGTAGACACGCGCCGCCTGATCGGCTGGGGCCGGTTACTTCTGGAAGAGGCCTGATTGATATGCAATCTTTTGATACGGTGATTCGCAACGCCCGCGTGGTAACCGCCGCGGACACGTTCACCAGCGATATCGGTATTCGTGATGGGCGCATCGTCTCCCTTGGCCTGGACCTGCCGCAAGGTCACCAGGAAATCGACGCGGCAGGCCGGCATGTCACCCCCGGTGGCATCGACAGCCACGTGCACCTCGACCAGCCGACTGGCGACGGCTCGGTGATGGCCGATGACTTCTTCAGCGGCACGGTCTCGGCGGCCTGCGGCGGCACCACCACCGTCATCCCGTTCGCCTGCCAGCAGAAGGGCGAAAGCTTGCGCTCTGCCGTCGATGACTACCATCGTCGGGCGGGTAACAAGCCGGTGATCGATTATGCCTTTCACCTGATCGTCACCGACCCCACCCCGCAGGTGCTGTGTGAAGAACTGCCGGCCTTGATTGCTGAAGGCTATACATCGTTCAAGATCTACATGACCTACGATGCGCTGAAGCTGGGCGACCGGGAGATTCTCGAGACCTTGTCGGTCGCGCGCCGTGAGGGCGCCATGGTGATGCTCCACGCCGAGAACAGCGATTGCATCGCCTGGCTTACCGAGCGACTACTGGCGGCCGGGCTGACTGCGCCGCGCTACCACGCCGCGTCGCGGCCGATGCTGGTGGAACGCGAAGCGACCCATCGTGCCATCGCCCTTGCCGAGCTGGTGGACGTGCCGATCCTGATCGTGCACGTGTCGGGTCGCGAGGCCGTGGAGCAGATTCGCTGGGCCCAGAGCCAGGGGTTGAAGGTGTACGCCGAAACCTGCCCGCAGTACCTGTTCCTGACCGCCGACTCGCTGGGGTGTGACGACAGCTTCGAAGGTGCCAAGTGCATCTGCAGCCCGCCGCCGCGCGATGCCGCAAACCAGCAGGTGATCTGGGACGGCCTGGAGAACGGCTCGTTCGAGATTTTCTCGTCAGACCACGCACCCTTTCGCTTCGATGGCCCGAATGGCAAGAAGGCCCACGGTGAAGAGGTGTCGTTCGACCAGATCGCCAACGGCATTCCCGGTGTCGAAACCCGCATGGCACTGCTCTGGTCCGAAGGCGTGCGCAGCGGGCGCATCACCCCGCAAAGCTTTGTTGCGCTGACCTCCACTAATGCCGCCAAGATGTATGGGTTGTATCCGCGCAAGGGCAGCATCGCTATTGGTGCTGATGCCGACCTGGTGATCTGGAACGAAGGTGAGTCGGTGCACCTGTGCAACGAAATGCTGCACCACAACGTCGATTACACGCCTTACGCCGGCATGACGCTGAGCGCCTGGCCGGCCATGACCCTGTCTCGCGGTGAGGTGGTCTGGGACGGCGAGCCGCGCGGTGAGGCGGGTCGCGGCCGGTTTCTGCCGTGCGAGCGCCCGGCACCCGCGCAACTGCGCCGACGCAAGACTGAGTTGCCATTGTGAGTGCGGTCGCGCAGGTGGCTGCCATCCTGATTCGTGGTTGGCGTGAGGGGCGCCAACAACCGTTGCCAACCCTGGAACTGGCTAACGAAGCCGAAGCCTATGCCGTGCAGCGCCAGGTAGCGGATGCCCTCGGCTGGTTCGCCTCCGGGCCGCCAGCGGTCTGGAAACTGGGCGGCGCTCCGGGAGGGTTGATCAGCGCCGCCGGGGTGCCGGCAATGGCGGTACACCCGTCGGGTTGGCAGGTTCCGCCGGGCGATGCCTTCGGTTTCGGGATCGAGGGTGAACTGATCGTGCGCCTGTCGCGCGACCTCGACCTGCACACTGATCTGGCCATGGCCTGTGCGGCGGTCGATGTGTGGATGCCGGGCATCGAACTGTGTGGCACGCGCTGGCTGCAGGGCGATCAGGCCGCGCCACTGCTTCGGCTGGCTGACCAGCAACTCAACCGCGCGCTGGTACTCGGTGCACCGCAAGCGCTGGGGGACATGCCGGATTGGTCAAGACAACAGGTGGCGTTGCGGGTGGCCGGGGAACCTGAATTCGTCGGCGTTGGCAGCCATCCATTCGGTGAGCCGCTGAGTTCGCTGCCGTGGCTGGCGCGTCACGCTGCAGCGCTGGGCAGCCCCTTGCGAGCCGGCGACCTGGTGGCTACTGGTAGCTGGACCGGTATCTACTGGGCGTCGGCCGGGGTGCAAGTGGAAGTTGAGTTTGCCGGGATAGGACGGGTTGCCTTGTCGACGTGATGCGTTTCAAAGGCTTGCTGATTTCCAGTTAACGGAGCCAGCCGGCGCATTGCTCCTGCTTAAAAGGCGTGGGCTTCTGAGGCTTGCCTCTGGGTATTCCCTCAGGCCCCTCTCCCTACGTTGGCTTGCGAGTTGGAAGCGCTCTGCAAGACACCGCACTGTTAGAGATACGCCAGCGGCCATTCCAATCAATCAGATCTTCGTTCGCCGTCATAGCCAACCTCTCAGTTCTTTAGTTTTAGAAGCGGTTGGTTGCCCCGCGCAGCAGAGGTTCAGCTATGCGCTCCACTTTACCTTTCGTAGCTTCTCTAGCTACCGGCCAATTCCTATCTGCCACGTCAGACTGAAATCGCCCCGAGTCGCTGACCACGGATTGAGAAAGCAATGCGGCGTTGGTGGATATCTTGGTTCCAGAGTGGGTGGCTGCTCAGACAGAGTTCCTTGTTTTGAAGCGAAGCGATCTGATCTGTTGGCCGCGGCTCGTCAGCGGCTACGGCATCACAGGGATGCCGGCAACACTGATTGCTCAGGTTGAACGTGGGCGTTTTGAGGGTTGAGCCAGCGCCTTCGAGCGTCCCTGCCGTCGCTCGAAGGCGCTCAGGTTACTTCAGGTTGCCGCTGAGGAATTGCTGCAGGCGCTCGCTTTTGGGGTTGCCCAATACGTCCTCGGGCGCACCTTGCTCTTCGACCCGCCCCTGGTGCAGGAACAGCACCTGGTTCGACACTTTGCGCGCAAAGCTCATTTCGTGGGTCACCATGATCATGGTGCGGCCTTCTTCGGCCAGCCCCTGGATCACCTTGAGCACTTCGCCCACCAGTTCCGGGTCCAGGGCCGAAGTCGGCTCGTCGAACAGCATGATCTCCGGTTCCATGCTCAGGGCACGGGCAATGGCGACCCGTTGCTGCTGACCACCCGAGAGAAACGCCGGATATTGATCTGCAACCCGTGCCGGCAAACCGACCTTGTCCAGGTAGCGCCGGGCGCGATCCTCTGCGTCCTTCTTGCTGACGCCCAGCACCCGGCGTGGGGCCATGGTGATGTTTTCCAGTACGGTCATGTGGCTCCACAGGTTGAAGTGCTGGAACACCATCGCCAGGCGAGTGCGGATGCGTTGCAGTTCATTGGCGTCGGCCACGCGCATTCCGTGGCGATCATGGACCATTTGAATCGGCTGGTTATCCAGGCTCATGGCGCCGTCGTTGGGCGTCTCCAGGAAGTTGATGCAACGCAGAAAGGTGCTCTTGCCCGAACCACTGGCGCCGATCAGGCTGATCACATCGCCGGTCTTGGCGTTTAGCGAAACGCCCTTGAGGACTTCATGGTTGCCATAACTTTTGTGCAGGTTTTCAACGGTCAGTTTGTACATGAACAAGCATCCTGAATTTAGTGAGCCGGGCCGAGGAAAGACAACCAACGGCGTTCAGCCAGGCGGAACAGGCCGACCAGGGAGAAAGTGACTGCCAGGTAGATCAACGCGGCGATCCCGAACGACTGGAAGGTCAGGAAGGTCGCCGAGTTGGCGTCTCGCGCGACTTTCAGAATGTCCGGAATGGTCGCGGTGAAGGCCACGGTGGTCGAGTGCAGCATCAGAATCACTTCGTTGCTGTAGTAAGGCAGCGAGCGACGCAGGGCGGACGGCATGATCACGTAGGTGTACAGCTTCCAGCCGGTCAGTCCGTAGGCTTTGGCCGCTTCGACTTCACCGTGGTTCATGCTGCGAATGGCCCCAGCGAAGATCTCTGTGGTGTAGGCGCAGGTGTTCAGGGCGAAGGCCAGGATGGTGCAGTTCATCGCATCGCGGAAGAACGCATCCAGTACCGGCTGAGCACGCACCGCGGCCAGGCTGTAAATGCCGGTGTAACAAATCAGCAGCTGAATATAGAGAGGCGTACCCCGAAACAGATAGGTGTAGAACTGCACCGGCCAGCGCACCCAGACATTGGTCGAGACCCGGGCGATCGACAGCGGGATCGACATCACGAAGCCGAAGAAGATCGAAGCACTGAGCAGCCAGAGGGTCATGGCCAGCCCGGTGATGTGATTGCCGTCCTGGAACAGGAAAGGTTTCCAGTATTCCTGCAGTAGCTCGATCATCGCACGGCCTCCCGGGTGCCTGCGGCGTAGAAGATTTCCATCCGGCGCAAGACGTAGTTCGAAACGGTGGTTATCACCAGATAGATCAAGGCGGCCAGCATCAGGAAGAAGAACAGCTGATAGGAGCTCTTGCCCGCGTCCTGGGCCACTTTGACCAGATCGGCCAGGCCAATGATCGACACCAGTGCGGTGGCCTTGAGGATCACCATCCAGTTATTACCGATGCCCGGCAGGGCAAAACGCATCATTTGCGGGAACACCACTAAGCGAAAGCGCTGAGCGCGGGTCAGGCCGTAGGCGGTAGCCGCTTCCA
Source organism: Pseudomonas sp. C9 (assembly GCF_002000165.1). Lineage (NCBI taxonomy): Bacteria > Pseudomonadati > Pseudomonadota > Gammaproteobacteria > Pseudomonadales > Pseudomonadaceae > Pseudomonas > Pseudomonas sp. C9. The sequence goes on from NZ_MPAK01000001.1 coordinate 5,277,408, forward strand.
TCTGCCCTCGCGGTACGGCAAGGATGGCGCCACGGAAGGTTTCGGTGAAATACGCCCCGTAGATGAAACCCAGGGTAATGACCCCGGCGCTAAAGGGGTTGATTTCGATGTATTCCCATTCCATGAAATCGGTAAACGAGGTTAGCCAGGTTTGCAGGCTGTAGAAGATCAACAGCATCAGCACCAGGTCCGGCACGCCGCGAATCAGCGTGGTGTAGGCCTGCGCAGGGACGCGCAGCAGTGCCGATTTCGAAAGCTTGGCGCTGGCGCCGATCAGGCCCAGGCCAACGCTCACCAGCAAGCACAGAAAGGATAATTTGACAGTCATCCACGAGCCTTGCAGCAACAGCGGGCCGAAACCCTTAAGGCTAAAGCCTGACAGCCCAAGAATCTGCAATAGGTTTTCTAGCATTGAGCAGCCCTACCTCAATCAATAAAGTGCCCATCCGGAAATGGGCGCAGGGTCATTATTTGCCGCTGTAGAGATTCAGATCGCCAAAGTGCTTCTGCTGGACGGCCGCATAGGTGCCATTGTCGTGCAGCGCCTTGATACCTTTGTTCAGCAAGGCCTGGAGCTCGGCGTTGCCTTTGGTGAGACCCACGGCGGTTTTGGCTGGCAGTAGCGGGCTTTCGACCGGCTCGCTGACTTGGAAGTCGGCGCCTGGTGGCGACTTCAGGAAGCCCAGTTCGGCTTGCAGCATGTCCTGGATCCCAGCGTCGAGACGACCGGAGATCAGGTCAGCGTACACCTGGTCCTGGTTGGCGTAGGCCAGGGTCTGTACCCCGGCCTTGTCCAGTACGGCCTTGGCGTAGGCTTCCTGAATGGTGCCTTGCTCGTAGCCGACTTTCTTGCCCTTGAGGGAGGCCGGATCGGTGCCGATGGCCGCGCCTTTCTTGAAGACCAGCGCGGTCGGGCCAGAGAACAGCTCGTTTGAGAAATCGATAACTTTCTCACGCGCTGGCGTGGCGGTCATGGAAGAAATCACGCCGTCGAACTTGTTGGCCTTGAGGCCGGGAATCATGCCGTCGAAGTCACTTTCGACCCATTTGCACTTGACCTTCAGCTCAGCGCAGATCGCGTTGCCCAAGTCGATATCGAAGCCCACCAGGCTGCCATCGGCGGCCTTGGATTCGAATGGCGCATAAGAGGGGTCGACGCCAAAACGCAACTCCTTGTACTCCTTGGCCAGCGCAGAACCGGCAGCCACACACAAAGCTAATGCAGAAAGGGTGAGAAATACTTTTTTCATTATTTTATTCCCAAGGACCATCGAAAGCGCTTGTGCCGCAAGAGCGCATGTACTGCGTGGCACAATGTCTTATGCACACGCAGATACTTGTACAGACAAGCATATGCAATCACCCGGCCAATTCGCGGATTGGACGTTTGAGAAAGCGCGTACAGCGCTCTGGTAAGGGCTTGGCAGGCAGGTGAGCGCAGGGAGTGAGGCAGCCTGCGAGGCTGTTACCAAAGCAGGTTTTTACACCCGGATGGGGTATGCGGTAACAAAGTGTGAAATTACGCGGCGTGCGCTCCAGCGGTTTACCCGAATTTTCGTTTCTACCGTCCTTCAACCCGTGAATCACGGCAAACCCCTTGCCGTCCGAATGGCTGCCCTCGGCTCGTAAGGGCGTTTACTTCGCGGGAGACCGAACGTGTTGCGACGTCGCAACGGGATGCAGTTTTTGCACCCCACCAAAGGTTGTTTTCGTCGTTGTGGGGAGGCTTGCCTGGTCGCTAAATACGGTCCCGGTTGCTGTTTTCAAACCTCGGCGTCAACACATGTCGGAATTGACTCGCAGACCACGCCGTTCGTGACTTGCGGTCTGTTTTGCGGATCTTGAGATCTAACGCCTGTCCACCTGAGCCGCGACCAAATTGAACCCGTATCTAACGGTGCCAGCAGATACCTTTCGAGTTTCCTTGGCGCTTCAGGGAGCGAAGCGGTCATCATCCAGCGTCCGTTATTGGCCCAAGCTATGTGAAAACTCGAAAGGGAGACGTATCTGACAGGCAATTACGTTGCAGAGTCCACTTTTGGCTGTCGGGCGTACAGAATTTAACAATCGGAGGCTCAGATGAACTGCCCGCTTGCCTTCAAGACGGTGCATCCAAGGCGGCCATGTCGAACAGGCCATTCAATCGCGACCTGAGCAAACACGGCTAGGCGCGGGCACGCCGGTATAGTCGACTCTATTGCCTACCGTATTTCCCGGAGCCTCCATCCAGTGCCAGACTTGCCGAGCAACGCCGCCTACACAAAACGCTTCGACCTGGTACTCGCCTACATCGACGCCAATCTCGAAGGTGACTTGTCCGTGAAGACGTTGAGCGAAGTCGCGAACTTTTCGGCGTTTCACTTCCATCGCCAATTCACCGCGTTCGTGGGCGTGCCAGTTTCACGTTATGTACAACTGATGCGACTACGACGCGCGGCGCATTGCTTGTCTTCTCTCGCGAATTACTCGGTGCTGGACGCCGCTTTCGGTGCGGGTTTCGAAAGCCCCGAAGCATTTTCCAGGGCGTTCAGGCGGGCGTTCGGTATGACGCCGAGTGCATTCAGGAAGCAACCCAATTGGCAGGTCTGGAGTGCGGTGTTCACCATCCCTCATTTTTCCAGGAACATCATCATGCAGATACGAATTGTGGAGTTTCACGAAGTCAGGGTTGCAGCACTCGAGCATTGCGGAGCGCCCGGGTCCATTAATGAGAGCGTGCGTAAATTTATCGAGTGGCGCATGCAGAGCGGACAGTCGCCGGTGGCATCCAGTCGCAGCTTTGGTATTCCTTCCGGCAACCCCGATACGACTCCGGCCGAAGAGTTCCGGTTTGCAATCTGCGGCGAGATTCACGAGGCAGTAGCAGCGAATGATTTCGGCGTAATCGAGAGAGTTATCCCTGGCGGGCGCTGCGTCGTGGTGCGTCACGTGGGCTCGACGGATCACATCGGCGAATCGATCTATCCGATCTATCGCGACTGGCTCCCTACCAGCGGCGAGGAGCTTCGAGACCAGCCGTTGTTCTTCGATTATCTAAGCATTTCCCAAGAGACACCGCAGGATCAATGGCAGACCGATATATATGTGCCTTTGCAATAGCGGAGCGGACATGTTGCTTCTGGTTTGGAACGATCGTCGTTGAGTTCATGAAAAAATGGGGACAGATTTTTACGTCCCCTTTTGCATGGAAAAATAAATCAGTCACTTTTTTCATTTTTTTTCATGCTGGCCTATTTCTGCCTGTTGCCACCCTAGGAAGCAATCTGCAGCGCTCTACCGATCATGGTTATCGTGGGTTTGGCAGTTCTGATTAACACGCGAACCGCTTTTCTGCCTGAATCGATAAAACATCCAATATTCCTACAGTCAGCCATCCCAAGCTCACTCTGCCAACCCAGCCCGCCGCAATCCATCCGCAAACCGTGCAAGATCCTCCGCACGCTGGATAGGCAGCCAATCCCTAAGGTTAGAAACCCGCAACAACGGATCCAGCTCTTGCAGGTGCTGCATTGCCTGCTTCGCTTTGTCCATTCGTCCGCTGAGCGCATAGCTGGCTGCCACCAGAGCCGCCGGGGCCAGCAGACTGGGCAGGTTGCCCAAGGCTTTTTCCGCCCATTGCGCAGCGAGATCGAAGCGGCCGGCGAAGAAGTGCGCGAGCGACATTCCGATTTGCATCCTGAACATTTCGGGGTCCACCGGGCTCAAGCGAACGGCATGGGTCAAGTCCTTGATGGCGCCTTCTGTTTCACCGCGCAGTGCACGCAAGATACCGCCCAGGAACCAGGCAGGGGCGAGGTTGGGATTGAGCAGGCGCGCCCTGTCGAGCAGCGCAATGCCTCCATCGACATCACCGGCCAGATGAGCGAGCGCATGCCCGCCGCGGGTCAACGCGACGGCATCATCGCGTCCGAGTGTCACCGCCAGGCGCGCGAGCCGTGTGCCTTCGGCAATTTCTGCCGGCCGGTCGGTCATCCAGCCGTTGAGCTTGCGCCAGAAGTGGCACCAGGCGGCCATGCCATAGGCCGAAGCGAATTCCGGATCGAGTTCGATGGCCGTGTAGAACATCGGCAGCGCCTCCGCGATGGCTTCACGGGTGCCGCTGTGCAGTTTTGCCATGCCTCTCAGGTAATAGTCGTAGGCGTCGAGGCTTTCAGTGGGTTTGCGTTTGGCGCGTTCGATTTCTGCCCGTTCCAGTTGCGGCGCGATGGCACCGACGACGCTTTCGGCGATTTGATCCTGCAGCTCGAAGATGTCGTCGAGCAGGCCTTCGAAGCGTTCCGCCCAGATATGCGTACCACTTGTCGCGTCGATGAGTTGCCCGGTGATGCGCACCTTGTTCCCGCACTTGCGCACGCTGCCTTCGAGCACGTAGCGAACGCCCAGCGTCTGACCGATGCCTTGGATGTCCACCGCTTGACCCTTGTAGGTGAAGCTCGAATTGCGCGCGATGACGAACAGCCAGCGGATCCGCGAGAGCGCGGCGATGATGTCCTCTACCACGCCGTCGGCGAAGTATTCCTGCTCTGGGTCGCCGCTCAGATTCTGGAAGGGCAGGACGGTAATGGAGGGCTTGTCCGGAAGGGTGAGCACGGCAGGGGGGAGTTCATTGGGGGTGAAGGGCGTGTGTTCGCCGATGCCTGGTTCGCCAGGCGCTCGCGCTTGTTCTACCTCGCCGACAAAACGGTAACCCTTGCGGGCGACCGTGCGGACAAGGCGCTGCTCTTCGCCCGTATCGCCGATGGCCTTGCGCACCGCATTGATGTGGCTGGTGATCGTCGATTCCGAGACGATCCGGCCGCTCCACACGGCCCTGAGCAGGTCGTCCTTGCTGACAACGCAATCGCGGTTGTTCACCAGATACTGCAATAGATCGAAGGTCTGTGGCCCGACGGCCACGGCTTGCCCACGCAAGGTCAATTCCCGGCGCTCTTGATCGAGCACGAAATCTTCAAACGCGAATTGCAAAGTGGGCTTCCCCTGGCAAAGCGCCTTCAACTCCGTGTCCCAGGCCGCTGGCGATATTTTAGTTGAGATTGATAATACGTCAGCTCGAAACCCCCTGCATGGTCCACGGTGAGGATGGACGAATAACCGCTTCTCTGGACGCAAATCCAAGCGTTCACGAAGGTAAATCCAAGCTTGCTGCAAGGACTTGCCGTGCACGCGCGCGCAACCTCTCTACACCGACGCAATGATTGCAGTCGACAAGTGGAGAAAAGCCATGAAGATCGTAGTTATCGGAGGCTCCGGCCTCATCGGATCGAAACTTGTGAACATCCTTCGCAAGCGCGGCCATGACGTGGTCGCCGCCAGCCCCAGCACGGGTGTGAACAGCATCACCCGCGAAGGCCTGGCCGCAGCGATGGATGGTACTGACATCGTTGTCGACGTGGCGAACGCGCCGTCGTGGGAGGACCAGGCCGTACTCGATTTCTTCGAAACATCGACACGTAACCTGCTGGCTGCCGAAGCGGCCGCCGGGGTTCGTCATCACGTAGCGCTGTCGATCGTCGGCAGCGAACGGCTTCCCGACAGCGGTTATTTCCGGGCCAAGGTTGCGCAGGAAAACTTGATCAAGGCGTCCGGCATTCCTTACTCCCTCCTGCGTGCCACGCAGTTCTTCGAGTTTGTCGAAGGCATCGTCCAGTCGTTCGCCGTCGGCGAGGAATATTGTGTTTCGCCGGCGCTGATCCAGCCGATAGCGTCCGACGACGTGGTGGCGGCGCTGGTCGATGTGGTGCTGGCAGCGCCGGTCAATGGCACGGTTGAAGTCGGCGGCCCGGAAGCCATGCCGATCGACGAACTGGCCCGGCGTTTTCTGCGGGCGACCCGGGACAACCGCAAGGTCTTGCCGGACGTGCACGCACGTTACTTCGGTGCCGTGCTCAACGATCAATCGCTGGTACCTGGCAAGAACCCACGCCTGGGCGCGATCCGCTTCGAAGACTGGATCGCTCGGTCGGCGAGCCGGTGACGGCTCGCACCCTCACATCCCTATCCACGAAGGAGCAACCCCATGGTTACCCGAATCCTGATGGCCGCCGTCTTCGCCGCGCTCTCGATCAGCGCAGCGTCCGCCGCTGAGCCGCCCCACGGCAAGGTGACGGTCGTATTCGACCGTCCCATTCCCAATCTTCCCGGCAAGAGCATGAAAGGCGTGGTCGTCGAGTATGGGCCGGGCGCTGCGTCGCCATCCCACACCCATCCGAAAACGGCCTTCATCTATGCAACCGTCCTGGAAGGCTCATTTCGCATCCACGTCAAAGGCCAGCCGGAAAAGATCTACACCGTCGGCGAAAACTTCGTAGAGGAGCCGGGCTCCGTGCACCTGGTCAGCGCCAACGCCAGCGACACCGAGCCTGCACGCCTGCTGGCGGTGTTCGTCCTCGACACCAACGAAAAGGAACTCGTCACACCGATCAAGAAGTGAGCCGGTCAACGCACTCATGAAAGTTCGACAGCCGGGCGGCAGGCTTCTGCCGCCCCTGCCGCTGACTCGGGCCCCGCAACCCCTGCCGTCGTGGCGCGGCGAAACAAGCGCAATTCCCTCGGCAAACTGCTGTGCGTCGCTGATCGAACATCATGTCGTCATCAATGGCACGGTCCTCGGCGCCAACGTCACCCCTGGGGGAAACGCGCTCATCGAACGGCTGACCACCACGGGGGCGATGCTGGCGGGGAAGGGCGTGGATCAAGTCGCCGCCGGGCGGGCAGCGACGAGTCTGCTGGGCAAAGTTGTGTCAGGTCAGGCGACGGTGATTGCTTTCGAAACGGCGTTTTACGCTGTTGCGATGCTGTTTGTGGTTGCCGCGCCTGTGCTGGTGGGCATCAAGATTGGGCTCTCGAAATACGCGAAGGTGCGTGCGATGCGGGCCTTAGCTGAAGTCGGAAGGGGGGTAGCACCAACAAAATCCCTATATTGGGTCGGTTTCAGCCGGTCGTGACAGGCAGCAATCGGCCAGAAGCGATTGCTCCATGGTTCTAGCCGTCTTATTCAGGTGAAGCCTTGCGCTGTTCAGTAATCCGCCGATTAGTCGATAATTGAAATACCCCTTTGCTATCGGCACGCCCAAATGGATCAGATTCTTTCTCTTCTCTCCGATACCATTCCCAAAGCCCAAACCCTGGAGCAGCTCACGCGTCCCTTGCTGACCCTGCTCAGTAAGATAACCGGTATGGAGTCGACCTACCTGACGACCATTGATACCGACGAGGGTGTCCAGCGTGTCGAGTTCGCACGTAACGTCGGTGACATGGTAATTCCTGAAGGGCTGGTCGTGCCTTGGGCAGATACTCTGTGCAAGCGGGCGCTGGATGAGAATCGCATGTACTCGGACAACGTTGCCGAATGTTGGGGTGATTCGGAGGCCGCCGCGGCCTTGGGCATCAGAACCTACGTGAGTGCGCCAATCAGATCCCAGGATGGGCAAGTGCTGGGGACGGTATGTGCTGCCAGCTCGGATCAAGTGGCCCGCTCTGCTGACGTGGAACCCTTGCTGATGCTGCTGTCAGGGTTGCTGGGGTATTCCCTTGAACGTGGGCTGCTTGTTGAGCGACTCCAGGCTGCCAACGCCGAGTTGACCAAACTGGCCCTGACAGATCCACTCACCGGCCTGTCTAACCGGCGTGCCATCCTAAACGATGCTGCGCGCCTGTTCGCCCTGGCCCAGCGGGAGAGCAAGTACATACTCATGGGTGTCATCGATCTGGATGGGTTCAAGTTCATCAACGATACCCGCGGCCACCTGGCAGGAGACCAGCTACTGCGCGGCGTGGCCGCAAAACTGCAGCATGACCTTAGAGCCAGCGACATCATCGGGCGTACTGGCGGTGATGAGTTCATCGTGATCGCCTTGGGCACACCCTCCGAACACACCGACCCGGCGAACGACATGCGACATGCCGCCGAATTGCTTCAGGATCGCCTGTCCAAAGCGACGATAGGGCGATATGAGCTGGGCCACGGTCTTGGTGATATTCAATATACCGGCGCGAGTGTTGGGGTAGTGGCAGTGATACCGGGCAGCATGACTGTGGACGAGGCCACAAAGCTGGCAGACCGCGAGATGTATAAGGTGAAACAGCAGAGAAACCGTCAACGGTTGTAGGAAAGCCGAAGGTCAGCTGTGGGGCGGATAGCGACCAGACGCGGGCATTCAATTTCGCTATTCATACATTTCCCGAGCGTGCGAAATTACCAGCCCTTCAATTTCTCTCAAAGGCAGACTCATGACCTGCACCCTGGCAGTCTCGAATATTTTAGGTCCATGGAGTGGGGATGACCACACAGGGCTAATGCAGCGCTGCAGGGAGGCATGGGACACACCTCTGGAGAGTTTGAATGATCTTATGGTCGCCACTTTTTTGAATCAGAACATCGCGACCAAACACCTGCTCATCGAGGCAAAGCGCCGCATGGAAGAACAGGAACGAGATGGAACCGAGTACTTCGACGGCCAGCTTCTCGAAGCTATAGAGCGTCTGCAATCTGGGGAGTAATTCATCCCGACGAGTTATTGTGTTCGACACGGCATGCGCCCTACGGTACTAGCGATGGTTGCGATAGCGTTCGGTCAAGGATTGCACGAGGGTGACGTAGGATTGCGTCTCGGCGTAGGGAGGCACCCCGTTGTACTCGACCACGGATGCTTCGCCGGCGTTGTAACCTGCCAACGCCAGCACCTGGTTGCCATTGAAGCGCTTGAGCAACCAGGCCAGGTAGCGCACGCCGCCACGAATGTTCTGTCGTGCGTCGAACGGATTGTCCACGGCGAAGCGCTCGGCGGTGGCGGGCATCAACTGCATCAGCCCCTGGGCGCCGGCTTCGGAAATGGCGTTGGGGCGAAACGCCGATTCGGCATGTATCACTGCGCGGACCAGTGCCCTGTCGACACCATAATGATCCGAAGCGGCTTCGATCTCCCGCTGATAGGAATGGGGGTCCAGGCGCAGTGAGGCGACCTTGAAATCCTTCGGCACCCTGCACAGATAGCAGCCCTTGATGACATAGAGCTCAAGGACATCGACCCGTGCGGAGATCCCGACGGGGCGCCGGCTCACATATTGACGAATACCCCTGTGGATGAAGGTGAACACCCGAATCCGCACCGCGCCTGAGTTGTCGTCCTGCACAAGCCGTGGCAGGGCCATTGGCTTGGCGCCGACACCCGCCATACCATTCAGGCGAGTGCAGCGGGCGCTGGCGATGGCTTGGTTGGTGTAGCTGATGGCTCCGTCGTTGGCTTGGCATTTGAACATGGCGCTGGCGCACAGTGGCGCGACCAGCAAGGCCAGCTCGATACAGCCAAGAAGGCTCTTGCGAGCCCATCGCCATGCTCTGGAACTCATCACATCGCTCCGCGCCGCAGACGCCGATCAGGCCTGGGGCGCCTGGCCCGGGCGCTGCCTTGGGAGGGCCTATTCTGGGTGATCCGCCTTTTGTTCTGATAGTTATACCCCTTGTATCCGGCCTTGGAACGTGTTTCTTCACCACGCCGTCCGCATCGGTCAGGCGCACGGTGCCTTCGAGGATGTGGCACATCCCGACGCAAACGAATGTCTCCTTCTGGCCGATTGCTACCTGTCGCGAAGGGGCGCAGTCGACCCGCAGCTGAGGGTGAAGAAAAAGCCCGCTGACCGTTTACGTCCAGCGGGCTTTTGTTTCCAGGTCAGCTACATCGAGCACTGCGAAGGAGTGGACGTCTGATCACAGTGCGATGTCAGCCGGTGCCTTTTCCTTCGCCGGCTTGTTCTCCTCTTTTTCAGCCATCGGCGTAGCGACTTGACTGATCGCCGGTGGGGGCATCAGTTCAAGTATCTTGGCGGTATACGCCCACTCTTCAGCCACTTTTACCGGATCGTTGTTAAGTTGGGTACCGTAGCTCGGGAGGATCTGATGCAGTTTCTCCTGCCAGGCGGGCGTCGCGACTTTGTCTTTGAAAACTGTCTGCAGCAAGCTCACCATGATCGGTACTGCGGTCGACGCGCCCGGAGATGCACCCAGCAAGCCGGCAATGGTGCCGTCCTGGGATGTGACAATCTCCGTGCCCAGTTTCAGGACGCCACCGGCAGCTTCGTCACGCTTGATCACCTGCACGCGCTGGCCTGCTTGCCACAGATGCCAGTCTTCGGCCTTGGCGTTGGGGAAGTATTCCTTCAACGCATTGAGGCGATCCTCGTCCGACAGCATCAGCTGACCCGCCAGGTACTCAACCAGCGGATATTGCTTGATGCCGACGCGAGTCATCGGCCACACATTGTCTGTCGTGGTGGTACTCAGCAGGTCCAGAAAAGAGCCCTGTTTGAGAAACTTGGTACTGAAGGTTGCGAATGGACCGAACAGGATCAGACGCTTACCGTCCAGTACGCGGGTATCCAGATGCGGAACCGACATGGGCGGCGCTCCCACCGAAGCCTGGCCGTAGGCCTTGGCGAGATGCCGCTCGGTGATGGCCGGGTTTTCTGTCACGAGGAATGAGCCGCCCACTGGAAAGCCTGCATATTCCCTGGCCTCGGGAATTCCCGATTTCTGCAACAGCTTCAGCGCGCCACCCCCCGCACCGATGAACAGGAACTTGGCATCGGTTGCTGTTTCGCTACCGTCCTTGAGGTTTTTGTAGCTGACGCGCCAACTACCGTCTTCGTTTCGGGTGATGTCCTGCACTTCGCTCGACAGCTTCAGGGCAAATTTCGGCGAGGTTTGCAGATAACCGATCAGTTGGCGGGTCACTTCTCCAAAATTGACATCGGTGCCATTGGGGTTCCACGTGGCCGCAATTATTTGCTTCGGATCACGTCCTTCCATCATGAGCGGAACCCATTTTTTGATCACGGCCGGGTCTTCGGAGTACTGCATACCGCGAAACAGCGGGCTGGCCTGCAAGGCCTCGTAACGCTTTTTCAGAAAGCTGGCGTTGTCAGCGCCCCAGACGAAACTCATGTGCGGGGTGGAATTGATGAACGAACGCGGGTTCTTCAGCACGCCTTGCCTGACCTGCCAAGCCCAGAATTGCCGGGTCAACTGGAAGCCTTCATTCACTTCAACAGCTTTCGAGATCGTGACTTTTCCGTTCTCGTCTTGCGGCGTGTAATTCAACTCGGCCAAAGCCGAATGGCCTGTACCCGCGTTGTTCCAGCCATTGGAGCTTTCCAGGGCGACACCGTCGAGGCGCTCGACCATTTCCATCGAGAGCCCTGGCTCCAACTCATTAAGCCAAACGCCCAGGGTCGCGCTCATGATGCCGCCACCGATCAGCAATACATCGACTTTTTTGGCTTCTTCGGCGTGCGAATGCACAGCGCCAAATGACAGCGTTAAACCGGCAAGAATGTGTCTCAGTTTTTTCGTGTTCATCCTGTGCTTCTCCCACAGATTTACGGTGATCCCTACCGCTCAGATGGCTCTATCGTTGGTGATAGGTGGTAAAGACCTGGTAAGAAGCTTCAAGATCAAGCATCACGTGAATCCAGGAGCCCGATTGGGCACTACGCTCGGCACCCAATGAAAATCAGGGTAACGAGGATTGAAGGCTCCTGTTTCCGTGTTTGCTAACTTATTGTGCCAATATGCATTTAATTCAAGCCATCCCCCTAATACACCTGCGGCACAATCAATTCCGCCGGCGTCGGACTGCGCGAATAGTCCTCCTGCCGTACACGCTCCGGCAATTCAATCACCGGGTATTCGACCTCTTCATAGGGCATCTGCCCCAACAAATGGTGAATGCAGTTGAGGCGGGCCTGTTTCTTGTCGTTGGCCTGCACCACCCACCATGGGGCTTCGGCGATGTGGGTGCGTTCCAGCATGATTTCCTTGGCCTTGGTATAGGCCTCCCAGCGCCGGCGGGATTCGAGGTCCATCGGGCTGAGTTTCCATTGCTTGAGCGGGTCATGAATGCGGCTGAGGAAGCGCAGGTGCTGTTCCTGGTCGGAGATTGAGAACCAGTATTTGATCAGCTGGATACCGGAGCGCACGAGCATCCGTTCAAACTCTGGCACGGTGCGGAAGAACTCTTCATATTGGTCGGCGTTGCAAAACCCCATGACCTGCTCGACGCCCGCGCGGTTGTACCAGCTGCGGTCGAACAGCACGATTTCCCCGGCAGCCGGCAGGTGCGAGACGTAACGCTGGAAATACCATTGCGTGCGTTCGCGGTCGTTGGGCGCGGGCAGGGCGGCGACCCGGCAGACCCGTGGATTGAGCCGCTGGGTAATGCGCTTGATCACCCCACCTTTACCCGCCGCGTCGCGACCTTCAAACAAAATCACCACTTTATGCCCGGTTTTCACCACCCAGCTTTGCAGCTTGACCAGTTCGCCTTGCAAGCGGAACAGCTCGCTGAAATAGCGTCGTCTCTGTTCTTTTGCGCTGCTGTCACCCTCATGCGCATCAAACAGCGCATTGAGGTCGTGGCCGTCCTCCATCAATTCCAGTTCCAGCTCTTCGTCGCGGTGATCGAGCAGCTCGCGATGGATACGTTGAATCAGGGTGTCGTTGTCTAAAAGCATGGCCATAACTCCCGACGAAGGTGGAAGTGGTCATGCTAGGCCTGTGGATGTGACGGGCCAGTGACGGTTGTGGCGTGGTGAAAAAAAGGCCGGTGTCATCTTGGTGTCACCTAACCCATGGCAGGATCCTCGCAAACCGTCTTGAACGCTTCGATGGACTGCGTTCGCGGGCCAATGAAACTGCCAGGAATCCGCACCATGAAAGGAGACGCCTCGCTATTTGCAGCCATTGACCTGGGCTCTAATGCATTTCGCATGATGATTGGCCAGCCGGTCAAACGGAACCAGAAGTGGATGATCCAGGAAGTGAAAACCCTGCGTGAACCGGTCCGTTTATCGGAAGGTTTTCAGGGCGGCGCGCTGGATGAGATGGCGCTGGACCGTGGATGGCAGGCGCTCTCGCGATTCGGTAAAAAATTGCGCGGTTTTGAAGCCGGCCGGGTGCGGGCGGTGGCGACCAGCGCGGTGCGTGAAGCTGACAATGCGCAACTGTTTCTGGCCAGCGCCGAGCGGCATCTGGGGTTCAGGATTGATGTCATCTCGGGGCATGAAGAGGCGAATCTGGTGTACGCCGGCGTCGCCCATTCGATCCCCAGCCCGGCCAGTCTGCGTCTGGTTGTGGACATCGGTGGCGGATCCACCGAGCTGATTCTGGGGCAGGGCGCCCAACCGTTGTTGACCGAAAGCATTGCCATCGGCAGCGGCACGTTTGGCGCGCGTTACTTTTCGGGTGGCTGCATCACCGCCCCGGCGTTGCTGGAAGCCGAGCGGGTGGCCACGCTGCAGTTTGAAAAAGTGGCGCGGCGTTACCGCGCCTTGGGTTGGCAGCAGACTATCGGCTCGTCGGGAACGGCGCGAATGCTCGCCAAAGTGCTCAAGGCCAACGGCATGAATGACGACGGCGAAAGCGGCATCACCTACAGCGGCCTGCTGCGCCTGTCATTGCGCCTGCTGGAAGTGGGGCACGTCAAACAGCTCAAACTGGCCGGCTTGCAAAACCATCGCTTGAGCTCCTTGCCCGGTGGCCTGGCGGTGATGTTGGCCGCGTTCAAGGTCTTTGGTATCTCGCACATGACGCCCTCCGAAGGTGGACTGAGGTTCGGGGTGATGCATGGCTTGATGTCCAGGCATTGAACCCCGTCCCCCGTTCTAGACACCGTCAACGAGACGAGGCAATCCCGACGGGTTCAGGTCTCGCAGCACCTCGGGCAGCAGCGCTTGAGGAAAGCCCTGGTAAGCCACCGGGCGCAAGAAGCGTTCAATTGACGTCATGCCGACCGAGGTGAAGCGGCTGTCCGACGTGGCCGGAAACGGCCCGCCGTGAACGGTGGCAAAGGTCACTTCCTGCGGATGCGCGAAAGCATTGACGACGATTCGCCCGGTGCGTCGTTCCAATACCGGCAACAAGCGCTGTGCCAAAGGCAAATCATCGTCCTCTAGGTGCAGGGCCGCCGACAGCTGACCCCGTAGCGAGCGCGCAACGGCGAGCATCTCAGCCTCATCCCGGACCTTCACCAGCAACGCTGAAGGGCCGAATACTTCTTCGGCGAGCAGCGTCTCGTTCAGGAAATGTGCGCCGTCGACCTCCAGCAACGCGGAGGCGCCTTCCAGCGCGGCACTGGCTGCCGAGCCTTCGGCAATGCGCTGGGCGCCGGCGTTCTCCATGAAGCCGAGACCGTTCAAATAGGCCGCGTGAATGCCCGGTGTCAGCATCGGTCGCGCCGAGGTCTGGTTGACGCGTTCGATCATCGCGGCGCGCATCGCCTCAAAGCCCGGCCCGTCAATGGCGATCAACAACGCAGGTTTGAGGCAGGCTTGTCCGACGTTCACCACCATGCGTTCGATAAAGCCGTCACCGATCCGCGCCCCTTGAGCAGCCTGTGCGTGGGGCAGGATGAGCGTGGGGTTGATGCTGGTCATCTCGGTGAACACGGGAATCGGTTCGGGGCGCAGTTGCGCACGGCGATACAGCGCCATACCGCCACGTTCCGAGCCGGTGAACGTCACCGCTTTGATCAACGGATGATCGACCAGCGCTTCACCGATTGCATTACCGCCACCGCGCACCATCGAAAACACGCCTTCGGGCAGCCCGTGTACTTGCACGGCGTTGCGAATCGCCTGGGCCTGGATTTCCGACGCTCCGGGGTGAGCGTTATGCGCCTTCAGGATGACCGTCGCGCCAGCCGCCAGTGCCGAAGCGGTGTCGCCCCCGGCGACCGAGTACGCGATCGGAAAATTGCTCGCGCCGAAAATCGCCACCGGACCGAGGGCGATCTTCTGCAGTCGATGGTCCATGCGCGGGCGTGGCTGGCGATCAGGCTGCGCCGGGTCGATGGCCAGTTGCAGGAAGCGCCCCCTGCGCACGACCTCGGCGAATTGGCGGAACTGAGTGGCGGCTTTTATTGCTTCGCCCTCAAGTTGCGCCTCGGGCAGACCGGTTTCGAGTGCTGCCCTTGCTGCCAGCGTCTTGCGCACCGAGTCGAGATTGTCGGCAATGCTGTCGAGGAACGCCGCGCGCCGGGTGAGCGAGGTGTGGCTGTACTCATCGAACGCTTCATCGGCGAGGGTCGCGGCCTTGTCGACGTCGGCTACGCCACCCAGGGCGAACGCCGGTTCAATCAACTGATTGCTGGCGGGATTGAGCGCCTTCATCGTCCCTTCGGTACCGGGCACATCGCTGGCGCCGATCATCAGTTTGCCTGTCAGTGTCATGGGCATTCACCTTGGGTCAGGGTGGCGATGAGTTCTGGCGTGGTGACAATGGCGTGGGCGAACGTCGGACCGTTCAGCTCATGCGCCGCGTGCATCATTTCGGGCTTGAAGGCGGCCGTCGCGTCGCGCACCAGGGTGACGTGATAACCCAGTTCCACCGCGTAACGGGCGGTGGCCTCGATGCAGGTATTGGCCAGCAGGCCAACGATGATTACGTGAGTGATGCCTTTTTGTTTGAGTCGAAAATCCAGGTCGGTGTTGGCAAAACCACTGGAGCCCCAGTGTTCCTGAACAACGATGTCACCGGCCTTGGGCGCGAAATCGGGGTGCCAGTCGCCGCCCCATTCCCCGCGAGCGAAGTGATGCATGTGCATGATCTTGCATTGGGTGGGGCTTGGGTGATCCCAATCCTCGTAGTCGCCTTGTTCCCAGCGGTGGTGCGGTACGATGACCACCGGAATCTCGAGGGCCCGGACGGTGCGGTCGAGTGCGCGCAAGTTGTCGAGCAGGCCGACTTGTTCGGCGATCGGTTCGATAAGCGGATAGACTTTTCCGCCTTCGGAAAGGAAATCGTTGTAAGGATCGACCAACAGGTAGGCGGTTCTGTCGAGGGGATAGAGTGTTTTTGACATGGCTGTTTCCTCCAGGAGTTGAGTGACCGGTGCGTCGGGCTTGCCCGTGCATCATGTTGATATGATAATCATAGTAACTGTAAAAGAGGCAAGGCCGCATGTCGGTAAACACCGCTGTTCCCGAAACCTTGTGTCCGATTTCCCGGGCTGAATCTGTCGTCGGCGACCGCTGGACGGTCCTGGTGTTGCGCGAGTTGTTCATGGGCAGCCATCGATTCGACGAGATCCAGGCGCAAACCGCCGGGACCCCGCAAATGATCGCCACCCGCCTCAAGCGTCTGGAGGCCGACGGACTGGTCGCCCGCCGCCCCTACAGCGAGCGGCCCTTGCGTTACGAGTACCACCTCACGCCGAAAGGGGACGCGTTCTATTCCGTGGTTTTGGCATTGCGAGCGTGGGGGGAAACCTGGTGCAAGTCAGAGGAGGAGGGGTTGGCGGTGGTTTACACCCACGCCACCTGTCGCCAACCTGCCGGGCTGGGGCCGTTGTGCGCGCATTGCGGCGAGCCGTTGCGTCGTGCAGAGCTGATTAGTATGCCCAGCGAGGCCTATGCCGCAGAACGAAAGGCACGGCGTGATGCGTTCAAGGGCGCGCGCGGGGCGGACCCGGTTGCGGCGGCTCAGGATCAGTAGACGAGCGTCGGCGATACCGTGAGAAAAGCGTTCCCACGCAGCGCGCGGGAACGAAGGAGGGCAACGGCTTCAGCTCAGATTGCCGCAGAAAATGTTTTGATGGCCATCGGCCGGGCTTTCACGCACCACCAGCACATAGCCGCCGGCGCGGAGTGTCTCGACCGCCACGGGTGCGCTTTTCCAGAAGTACTGCATCGATGCCGATGAATAAAACCGTGCATTTGGCCCGTCGTTCAGGTCATACGCCGGCGTAGAGCCCAGTTGGGCGCAGCTTCCGGAATAGATATAAGCCATCAAGCGGCCGGGTAACGCGCTGCCCATGGTTTCGCCGCTGACGGCAAACCAGAACTCGGTTGCATTGCCTTTGGGCATCATGATGGGCCGGGCGATATTCCCGCCGTTGACGGACGTAGCGTGCAGGGGAACGTTAGTGATTTGACTGTCTGGCACCGTCGAACACCCGCAGAGCCACCCGACCGCCACCACCAACGCCAGCGAAGATACGATTTTCATCGTGAAACTCCCGCTTGTAAGGACGCGTTGAAGTGATCCCCCTGTCAATTTTAGCTGTGTGGTGACAGAGGACATTTCTTCGGATGGTCGGTCGGAGCGGACGGGGGCTTGTATCGCAACGTATCCCCGGTGCCGGCAGCCACCTTTGCATACAAAACCAAGGGATGTGCGACACACGCGAGATACACCGGTCCCTCCAAATGGTGTCACCGCATCGGCGGCAATCACTGGAGAATGACGATGTCCCGTATCACTTCCCGTAACACCGCTGGCCGGCTCGGTTTCACCCTTGCCGCTGTTTCACTGGCAGCCTTCGCAAGCTTTTCCCAGGCGGGCGAGACCACCCCTGAAGCACAACCTGCTAAAAACTGGCAGGCCGGCATTCACCGCACAGACCAGGTGCGCCAGGACCTGGACGTCGCCGACCGCGAGGTGATTCAAGTGCGTGTCGATTTCGACGCGGGCGTGACGTCGCCAAAGCATTCGCACCCTGGGGTTGAGGTTGCCTATGTTATCGAAGGCTCCTTTGAGTATCAGTTGGAGGGTCGGGCACCGATCACGCTGAAGGCAGGCGATTCGCTGTACATCCCGGCGGGCACAGTGCATTTGGCGAAGAACGTGGGTAGCGGCAAAGCTTCTGAGCTGGCGACCTACATCGTGAAGAAAGGCACGCCGTTGCTGGTGCTGGAGCACTAAACAAGTTTTGCTCACTGCTTGGAAAGCTATTTCCAGGCAGTCGCCGCGAATAATAGAGGTGTTCCAATCTCGGGGTCGACTCAGGGTCGAGTTTCTTGCCCTTTCGCGGATAATCATGCATTCGAGGATGTCGTTCGTCGGATTAATGATGGAAATCATCATCCAGTCCCTACAAAAAATCGTGTAAACAACTTGGATAGCCGTTGAGTATGGCAGCTCGTGATACTCCTTTTGAAGGCTACCGCGATGAAAAGCCATTTGTTAGTCGACCCGGTTAGTATCAGCTAGGTAGCTGATATATTTGAACAAAGCGTCGGGATCTAGTGTGTTTGCATAAGCCGAATTTTCATTTGGGCTGGTGTAGCCGACGAAAGATTAGCTATTTAGATAGTGCTAGGCGAAAGCGATATCGACTGGCCTGTAAAGTGGGTGTAACAAGAAGCAGTGTTTTAACATCCTTGCGTGTTGTGAGAGTGGCATCTATAAGAATTAAAGCTTACCTAAACAGAGCTTTTTTAAAATAAGGATCGGTGCCAATGGATCGCAACTCTCTGTCGCTATATTCTTTTTTAGGTGTGTGCGTACTTGGCATTATAGCGCTAGGTGTTCGTAGTTGTGGCGGCCCTTATGCGTTAAACATCAGGCAAATAAATTACTCCAATCCGCAAATATCGGGGCCTATTCAGTTCACCGATCCAAAGCTTTATAAGCGGGAGGCACTCATTAATGAGCGAAATAAAGAAGTTGCCTACTTGGATAAATTGCTGGTTGAGAGTGAAGCCAGCGGGTTCAATCTTGAGCCCGAGATTATACGTGATTTAGACACCATAACGTCACTGACAGGAGGTGTGGTGGGGCGTTCCGATCCTGCGAGTGCGATGAGATATACATTGGAGAGTGAAAAATATCGGACGCAGCAAAATGCTGATTTGCTGCGCCTGCAAGTTGAAGTAGACGTACTGCAGCGACAGTTGGATTCGCAGCGCAATAGCTTATCGACAGGAAATGACGGTGTGGCCCAAGGGGCAGCACTGGGTGAAACGTATAACGCTCACGGTGCAAGCGGGTCGACAAATACTGAAACTGTAAACACTGTTGGCGAATCCATCACAAGGATCAATGCGGCAGAATCGACACGCCTTGAGGAAATATCGAAACGGGGGACTGAAGGGGAAAAAGGCTCTAATCCTACGGATGCTTTTCTTGATCGTGCGGCGTATCGCACATTGGTAAACAGCGCCCGAAACGCTGCGAGTCTGGATGAGCTTCACGATAAGGATGGCGCCGCGCTGATTCGCCTTTATTTTTCCGCTACCGTACTTCCACCCCCAGAAGACTATGCGAACGCGCTGGGTGTACTTCGTATGGAGGTTGCGCCACCGGACTGGACAGATGAGAATGTGTCTGAACTCTATTTGAACTGGCTGAATTATATTAATAGAATCTTGAATGTTCGAGACTTTGCTAATAAAAAGCCGTTGACGTTTCGGGAAAATGTTGCGCTTGGTAGTGTGCGGGAAGGGGATTTATTTGATGTGGTGTATTATTATTATCCGCTTGATAAGGCAGAGTGCGGTGGGGTGTCCTTTGACAATTCGGGTAGAAATGGATGCGGTATACTTAGTTTTGCCGTTCCAAGGGCGAAGTATAAGGATCGGCTAGCAAATGCATTAGTCGACACCTATGCTAATCTTACAAAAAAAAATACAAATGAAGATTATTTTCAGAAAGCAAGGAATGCCGTTGCTAATGCACCTCGTGATGTTGGTAATTTTGGTAAAAAATGCTCCTCTGAATTACTTGGCGATAAAAACATTGAGTTTGTTGAGTTAAAGGGTAATTTTCGAGATGCGCTGGGTCTTGCGATTGAGGGGCATTTTTTGCTTCAGGCTCTCGTACGAGTTGACTCGCATGCTCAAGGAATCATGTCTGACAATGATGGTCCAAAACTACCACCGTCCAAATTGCTGGAAGACTATCGTAATATGGAGTCCACTCGCAAAGGCGAGTTGTTGCTTGGAGAATTTTTAGCCTACAAAAGAAATCAAGGGTGTAAGCTCGGTTTGGCGGATCTTGTTAAATCTTCGATACCCAATAGATTTGATGACATGGTTCGACGAGAAGGCTTGCGCGTTGCGATATACGAAGTTAACCCTCATGAGCAAGCTCAACGCATTGGCACAGCCGTGCGGGCCGCGGATGCTATCAGTTTGGCAACAGCTCTATCGGCACAACTTCCTAGCAGTGGCATAGGCGCTGAGGGCGCTCTGGATTTTTCACGAAGTGCAGTCGGAAAAGCGGACGCTCTCGAAAGAGTTCCACTTGCGGTGTCTTTTGCCGAGGCCAAAGTTTCCAGTTCAAATCACGGTCCTGCTTTTGGTTGGGTTTTAGGACCACGAGTGTCTATTGATCCTTCGAATAACTCATTTGTGCTGACGCAACAGTTAAAAACATACGATTTGTCTGTTGATCTGGCTGTACCTGGTTGGTGGCCATATTTGTACTTGGATACGCAGTCTGCATGGTCGCCAGACTGGAATTCCGGGTCGGGTAAAACGCTGGCGTCTGGCATTGCTCCTAAACGTATAAAGGTCAGTTTGGGAAATAACTCATCTGATCTCGCTGCACTCACTTCGATGATAGGTGGGGGGGCATTCATCAGAGTTCCGGTTATTTCTAACGTGTATCCGGAAAGTATTTCTGCGTGCGCCGGCGGTATGTTTATTCAAGTGGTAGGAGATAATATTTGGCGGGCTAATACGATTATTTTGGGCGGTCGCAAAGTTTCCGGTGGGGATGTAACTGTGTTGCCTGACATGAATGGAATTCTGGTCAGCTTAGGGACTGGATTGTACCCGGCGATTGATGAAGATGGAATTGAAATGACCGTTCTAACGCCCTATGGCCGGGCAACAAAAAAAATAAAATTGAAGGGCGCTAGGGCAGATGGAACTTGCGATGCTGTGCTTTCGAAATCTGAAGGAGGGGGCTAACTATTGTTGTACTGAGGAGGTTGTATGGAGTACGGTACGATTTCGTATGTCACCGAAAATGGGCAGGGCTATATTCGACCCGACAAGCCCGGCGGTGAAGTTATGTTCACCCGTGCAGTTTTTCAGGCCCACTGGTATCAGGCAATAACTGATCGAAGGGTCGAGTACTCACTGAGGAGGTACAGTGAAGTTGCAGAGTGGGTGAAATTGTTGGATTAAAAACTCGGGCAATGCATCTGTGCGGGCAGTCATTTGCATCGACAGACATTAAAGTATCATTGCATAGAACAGGAGAGCTAGTTGCCATATAGTCAATGATGCTTGCCAGGCTTTGGCATGAGGCCTCTAAAACGCCCAATGCAGCGCAACGGGCGTTTGGCCAATCCAAACCAGATTGTAAATCTAAACAGTCGCGTTACCCGGCCAACCCGCCTGACGCAATGCATTGTGCAGTGTATCCGCATCCAATCCCTTCACCGTATGGCCGTTGCCTTCCACCGTTTCAGATGCAAGCAAGGCATTGATAATGGCTTCTTCCACGGCTTCGGTGGCGGCCAGAAACAACTCGCTGATGTGATCGTTGTTGACCATGCTCAGGTTGTCGCACGTCGGCGCGCCTTTGCCTTCATAGGCGGCGGGCGGTACGTGCTGGTTACCGGTGGCGAAGGCAATGAAGATGTCACCGCTGTGGTCTTCGTTACCGCCACCCGTGCGGGCCAATCCCAGACTGGCGCGTTGCGCGAGACGCGTGCATTGGTGCGGCAGCAACGGTGCATCCGTGGCCAGGCAGACGACGATGGAGCCCATGCCCGGAAACGGCAGCGAGGCCTTGAGGAAGGGCGAGTCGACCTGTTCCATATAGCGTCCGACCGGGTAACCGTCGACGCGCAGTTCATTACGAATGCCGTGGTTGGCCTGAACAATCGCGCCGACCGTCCAGCCGCCCTGCGCAGGGCTCAAGCGTCGCGAGGACGTGCCGATGCCGCCCTTGAACTCGTGACAAATCATCCCGCTGCCACCGCCCACCGCGCCTTCGATCACCGGGCCACCCACCGCATTGCGTTGGGCCTGGGCCACATGTTCGGGTTTGACGTGGAAGCCGTTGATGTCATTGAGCAAGCCGTCGAACGTCTCCAGCACCACCGGCATGTTCCAGTAAAGCCGGCCGTCATCGGGTTGGTTCTCACGGTCCAGCGCAATCAGTGCGTCGCGCACCACGCCCAGGCTGTGGGTGTTGGTGAAGGCGATCGGACTGGTCAGCAGGCCGGCTTCACGAATCCACTCAAGACCGGTGGCGTCACCGTTGCCGTTGAGCACATGCACACCGGCAAAGCACGGTTGTTGATTGGTGGAACCGGCGCGCGGTTCGATCAGGGTGACGCCGGTGTGGATGTCACGACCGCTGTCGGTGCGGCCACGCACATCACTGTGGCCGACGCGCACACCGGGCACGTCGGTGATGGCGTTGAGAGGGCCGGGTTGCAGTTGGCCGAACTGGATGTTCAAGTCGCGGGCACGTGGTTTCATGGGTTTTCTCATGTTCATGGTGTTAAACAAAATTATTGGATGACCGATTCCCTGTAGCAGCTGGCGAAGCCTGCGTCCGGCTGCGCAGCAGTCGCAAAATCAGAATGCACGGTGCTTCAGGTAATCGTGCGGGCCGGGTTTACGACTGCTGCGCAGCCGGACGCAGGCTTCGCCAGCTGCTACAGAGTCACCGGGGGTTATTGACCGTTTTTGACCTTGCTCCAGATCCGCGTCCGCACCCGCTCGGTGGCGGGCGGCAGGGGCTGGAGGGTGAACAACGTGGCCAGCGCTTCAGCCGACGGATAAACGGCAGGATTGGTGCGGGTCGCCTCAGCCACCAGCGGCGTCGCGCTGCGATTACCGTTGGGGTAGTTCAGGTGATCGCTGACCGGGGCGATAACATCCGGGCGCATCAGGTAGTCGATGAAGGCCAGGCCTTGTTGCGGATGCGGGGCGTCCTTGAGCAGTACCAGCGTGTCGAACCACACCGGCGCACCTTCCTTGGGCAGGCTGTAGGCGATCTTCACGCCGTTGTTGGCCTGCTCGGCATTGGTCTTGGCTTCCAGCATCGCGCCGGACCAGCCCACCGCCACGCAGATGTTGCCGTTGGCCAGGTCGCTGATGAACTTGGACGAATTGAAGTACGCAATGTGCGGGCGCAACTTGAGCAGCAGCGCCTCGGCCTTCTTGTAGTCTTCGGCGTTGGTGCTGTTGGGTGGCAAGCCCAGATAGTGCAGGGCGACCGGCAGCATTTCGGATGGCGAATCGAGCATCGCCACGCCGCATTGGCCGAGCTTGGCGAGGTACTCTTCCTTGAACACCAGGTCCCAGGAGTCCACCGGCGCCTTGTCGCCCAACGCGGCGCGGACCTTGTCGATGTTGTAGCCAATCCCGTTGGTGCCCCACAGATACGGCACGGCGTACTGATTGCCCGGATCGTTGTTGGCCAGTTTTGCCAGCAGGTCGCTGTCCATGTTCTTGAAATCAGGCATTTGCGCGTGCGGCAACGGTGCCAGGGCGCCGGCCTTGATCAGCGTCGGCAAACTGAAGTTACTCGCCACCACCACGTCGTAGCCGCTGCGGCTGGTCAGCAGTTTGCCTTCCAGCACTTCGGCACTGTCGAAGGTGTCGTAAACCGGCTCGATTCCGGTATCGCGCTTGAAGTCATGCAGGGTGTTGGGACCGATGTAGTCGTACCAGTTGTAGACATGGACCGTGGGTGCGTCGGTGGCCATCGCCGACAGCGAGACGCACAAACAGGCGCCCAGTCCGAGATTGATATGCGAGCAGTGACGACTCATGATGCGGCACTCCTGGCCTGCTGCAGGCCGGTGATGAACAGGTGCTTGCAGCGTATCGGCAGGCGCGGGACTCACCCATTCCCATCATGGGTTACTCGAAAGGGGTAGTGCGTGGACGCGTTGTTGAAAGAGTTGCCCGTGCACCAAGGGCTGGCGCGGGTGTTTGGTGCGTTGGGTCAGGACGGTTTCTGGCGGGCGCTGGTCGACACCTTGCGGTTGCTGGTGCCGCTGGACAATGCGTTGGTCGCGGTGATGGGCGCGGGGCGGGTGCCGCGGTTGCTGATTGATTTCGACTCAAAAGGCGATGCCGCCGAGCATGAAGAACTGGCGGACTACAGCGCCGGCATGTACCTGCTCGATCCCTTCTACCAGGCCGCTTGCGCCGGCATTGCCGATGGCCTGCACAGCCTGGAATCGGTGGCTCCCGACCAGTTCCAGCAAAGCGAGTACTACCTGAGCTATTTCCGTTCGGTCGTGGGCGCCGACGAGTTGCAGTTCATGATCAACCTCGATGGCGCCGTGCTGGGCTTGTCGCTGGGGCGCTCGACGCGATTTACCCTCCAGGAGCAGGGCCGTCTGTTGTGCGTGCGCGACTGGGTGCTGTCGGCGATGCGCCGTCACCTGCAACTGATGCCGCCGGAAGGCGCGACCGCCGAGCCTGTGGCCGGCGATCTCACCCTGTTGCTGGATCGCTTCGACGCGCGCCTGTCGGTGCGGGAAATCGAAACGGCCAGGCTGATTCTTCAGGGCTTCTCCAGCAAAGCCATCGCCCAGCAGATGGGCATTTCACCGGAGACCGTGAAAGTGCATCGGCGCAACGTGTATCACAAGCTCAACGTGAATGGTCACGGCGAGTTGTTTGCGTTGGTGCTGCAGCCGCGTTGATACCGGCGGTTTACTCGCCCAACTTGAACACCAACGCCTTCA
Organism: Pseudomonas sp. C9; assembly: GCF_002000165.1. Taxonomy (NCBI): domain Bacteria; kingdom Pseudomonadati; phylum Pseudomonadota; class Gammaproteobacteria; order Pseudomonadales; family Pseudomonadaceae; genus Pseudomonas; species Pseudomonas sp. C9. The sequence continues at coordinate 5,301,851 of NZ_MPAK01000001.1, forward strand.
ATCCGCAGGCCTCATCGGCATCCGGAAATTCCGGTGGATTGTCCAGCCGCTGTTCAAAACGCAGGCTCGGCGCTTCCCGCATGACGCCATCGATGAGGAAGTCCGGGCCGAACGCCGGGTCGTTCATGCAGGCCAGCACCGTGCCCTGCGGGCCGAGCAGCTCCGGCAAGCGGCGCAATACGCGCTGGTAATCCTTGGTCAGCAAAAAACTGCCTTTCTGAAAGGACGGCGGGTCGATGATCACCAGGTCATACGGACCTTTGCCAATCACCTTGCCCCAGGACTTGAACAGGTCGTGGCCGAGAAAGCTGACCTTGCTCAAATCGTGCCCGTTGAGCCGGTGATTGTCGCGCCCACGGCTCAAGGCCGGGCTGGACATGTCCAGATTGACCACGTGCTCGGCGCCGCCCTCGATGGCCGCGACCGAAAAACCGCAGGTGTAGGCAAACAGGTTCAACACACGCTTGCCGTCGGCATTGGCCCGCACCCAGTCGCGGCCGTAGCGCATGTCGAGAAACAGGCCGGTGTTCTGTTTGCGCCCCAGGTCCACACGGTAACGCAAGCCACCCTCGGTGATGGTCATTTCATCGATCACGTCCCCCAGCAGCCACTCGGTGGTGCTTTGCAGCAGGTAGCGATGTTGCAGCAACAAGGTATGCGCGCCGGATTGCTGCCACTCGGGCGACTGCGTGATCAGCATCAGGCGTTGTTTCAAGTCTTCGAGCTGCGACGCTTCCGGCTCTTTGAACAGGGCGACCAGCACCACGCCCTGAAGCCAGTCGACGGTCAACTGCTCCAGGCCCGGCCAGCGGCGGCCACGGCCGTGGAACAAACGGCGGGTTTCTGCGGGGGGCGTTGCCAGGGCCGTCAGCAAATGGGCGTGGAGGGTGGCGAGCGCGTCTGGGTTCATCGGGCAGGGTCGGCAATTTGAGGGGGCGGCATTTTAACCACAATTGCAGGGTAAGGCGCGTGGCAACGCGTCGAGAGTTATCACGTTTAATTTAACTTTACGTGAGGATTTGGCGATCTGTCCGCTCACATACTCGGCCCCATCGATCAACTGCCGGGAGCCGGACATGTCGCAGCTATCTGCTTCACCCCGTATCAGCAGCCATCCGCGCTGGCTGCGGCTGACCCATTGGCTGAACGCCCTGGCGGTTCTGGTCATGGTCACCAGCGGCTGGCGGATCTACAACGCATCGCCCATTTACGATTTCAGCTTCCCCAAATCGATCACGCTCGGCGGCTGGCTGGGGGGCGCCCTGCAATGGCACTTCGCGGCGATGTGGTTTCTCGCCATCAACGGCCTGATTTATCTGGCCATCAACCTGTTCAGCGGTCGTCTGAAACGCCGTTTCTTCCCGGTTTCGCCCAAAGGTGTCCTGCATGACGTATGGGCCGCGTTGCGAGGGCGGTTGGGGCATGCCGACCTGAGTCATTACAACCAGGTGCAACGGCTGGCGTACCTGTTCGTGATGGTCGACATCATGCTGCTGGTGGTTTCAGGGCTGGTGCTGTGGAAGTCCGTCCAGTTCCCGCTGCTGCGCGAGTTGATGGCGGGTTACGAAGGTGCGCGACGGGTGCATTTCTTCGCGATGGCGCTATTGGTGGCCTTCGTTGCGGTGCATCTGGTGATGGTCGCGCTGGTCCCCAAAACGTTGTGGGCCATGATCGTCGGTCGCAAGGAGCCGGTATGAAAAAGCGCATCGAAAGTACCGGGCTGGACGAGTCGTCGATCCTGACAGATGCCCGGAAAATCCTCGCCCCGCAGATCGCCGACCGCTCGCGTCGCTCGTTCCTGCTGCGTGGCCTGACGCTGGGCGGCGTGGCGATGTTGTCCGGCTGCAACATCACCGACAACGAAAACGTCGACACCGCGTTGTCCGCCATGTCCCGCTTCAACGACCGGGTGCAGGGCTGGCTGTTCAACCCCAACGCCATGGCACCGACCTATCCCGAATCGATGATCACCCGGCCATTTCCGTTCAACGCCTTCTACGGCATCGACGAAGCGCCGACGGTGGAGGCGGAGAGTTACCGACTGGAAGTTACCGGCCTGGTCGCGGACAAACGCAGTTGGCGGCTCGAAGAATTGCGCGCCATGGCGCAGACCGAACAGATCACCCGGCACATCTGCGTCGAAGGCTGGAGCGCAATCGGCCGCTGGGGTGGCGTGCGGTTCAGTGATTTCCTCAAGCGCGTTGGCGCCGACACCGATGCCAAATACGTCGGCTTCAAATGCGCGGATGACTACTACACCAGCATCGACATGGCCACCGCGCTGCATGCGCAAACCTTGCTGACGCTGACCTACGACGGCGCGGTGCTGCCGCGCCAATACGGCTTCCCCATGAAACTGCGCATGCCCACCAAGCTGGGCTACAAGAATCCCAAACACATTCAGGCCATTTTCGTCAGCAACACCTACAGCGGTGGCTACTGGGAAGACCAGGGCTACAACTGGTTCGGTGGCAGCTGACGGGCAACTTCACTCGCCCGCAACCTGTGCTTCAAGGAGTTCATCATGAAAAAGTTAGCCACAGCCGTACTGTCCATGTGCCTGGCCGTAGGTGCCGCCTCTGTATTCGCTGCTGACACCATGAGCAACGACACCATGAGCAAGGACTCGATGTCCAAAGATGCCATGTCCAAAGACACGATGAAAAAAGATTCAGCGATGAAAAAGGACGCCATGGCCAAGGACACGATGAAGAAAGACAGCATGTCCAAGGATGCAATGTCCAAGGACAGCATGAGCAAAGATGCGATGAAGAAGGACGCTACTTCTCAGTAATCCAGTTCCTCTCGATCCCTGTGGGCGCTTGTTCCCACAGGTTCGTGCAGGGCATGACATCACTACAAACAAGGGCGTTGATGGCAGAGAAGGGCGCTGCTCTGATTTTGCAGGACGCCTGATTTCGTCGCCCCGGTGTATCAAAAATGAATTTCCGCCGAGCTGGCTGCTCATACTTGATAGGTAGCGCATTTAGCTCGCGAAATCATAGATGCATTCAGGGAGTGGCAATGTCATGGGACCAGTATCGACGGTCGACGCGAAACCTTCGGGTGGGTTGATTCTTGTGGTCGAGGACGATCCGCTGATCCTGGAGTTTCTTTGCGAAATTCTTCAGGACGAAGGGTTTGTGGTCGAGCCTCAAATCAGTGCAGATGCCGCTTCGATGTATCTGGAGCAGCATGCGAATGACGTTTGCCTGTTGCTCACCGATATCACCATGCCGGGCACCCTCAATGGCGCTGACCTGGCCAATCAGTTCGGCGACCGCTGGCCTGACAAGCCGATCATGATCATGTCCGGCTTCGAAACCCCGCAAAGCTCAGGCGTAAAACATTCGGTCTCGTTCATTAAAAAACCCTGGGCGATCGGTCAATTGCTGGACTGTGTCGACGGTGCCTTGAAGTCCAAGCCTGCTGGCTGAAACGTTACTGCGCCGCATGAGCCCGTCTCGCTGGTAAATGCTACATTGCCTGGTACTACCTGCCTGGCCACTTGCGAGAGGAAGCTTATCCTTGTCTGCTCATCCATCCGTATTCAACACGCCTTACCGCGCTTTCCTGTTCGATATGGACGGCACTGTTCTTAACTCTATCGCTGCCGCCGAGCGGATCTGGACGATCTGGGCCTTGCGCCACGGGGTGGATGTCGAGTCTTTCCTGCCGACCATTCACGGCGTCCGCGCTATCGACACCATCAATCGCCAGGGATTGCCGGGCGTCGATGCGCAGGCGGAAGCGGCGTGGATTACCGAGGCGGAAATCGAGGACGTGGAGGGAATTGTCGAGGTCCGCGGCGCGGCGGCATTCCTGCAATCCTTGCCGGCCAATCAATGGGCAATCGTGACCTCCGCACCCCGAGCGCTGGCCTTGCGCCGGATCGCGGCTGCGGGGATTCCCGTACCTGACGTGATGGTGACTGCGGAGGATGTCAGCGCGGGTAAACCGGATCCTGCGGGTTATCGATTGGCGGCGAAACGGCTGGATGTCGAGGTGACGGAATGCCTGATCTTCGAAGATGCCAGCGTGGGGATACGGGCGGCAGAAGCGGCCGGGGCTGATTTGCTGATCATCACCGAGACGCACGCACATCCGATTCAGACGGCGCATGCGACATTGGCCAGCTATCAGTCAGTCACCGCAGCGGTCGATCCCGACCACTCTCTGCGCCTCAACCAAATCTAATTGTAGGAGTGAGCCTGCTCGCTCCTGCAATGGAGTTGCGCAGTGACTAGTACACACCGGGAACCAAGCGCCAGGTGTGGGCGCAATACGCCTCATATTCGTGCCCAAACTGTGCCCTCAACAACGCCTCTTCCGCGTGAATCCGGGCAATCAGCGGAATTACCGTCAATGCGGCCAACAGCAGGCCGGCACCTGAACGAAACGCCAGCGCCCAACCCAAGGCGATGACCAGCATCCCCAGGTAACTGGGGTTGCGCAGACTACGATAAATCCCGTCGGTGACCAGCGTATGCCCCGGTTGAATTGCCACCAGCCCGCTGAATCGTTTGCCCAGCACAAACACGGGCCACATCCGCAGGGCGCCACCTGCGATGAACAGCAGCGCGCCGATCCAGCGCAGGCCTTCACCGCCGAAGGTCCAGAAGTCGATTCGGTCGGTGTACGCCGGCAGAAAGCCGCTGAGTATGCCGATCACCCCGAATGCCGGAAGCACCCAGCGATTGGCGCGGTCCTCCCGTTCACCGGAACTCAGATTGACCTCGGTGAACAGCGAAGCCACGGTCATCACCAAGGTCGCCAAGGCAACCACCACCAATGGCGCATGGGCGAAAAACGCGGCCAACCCGCCCATGCCCCACACCGCGAGACCGAGGTAGGCAAGGGTGCCGGCGATGGCGAAGAATGCCAGCCTGGGCGAAATTTTCATGAGCACCTCGTGATGAGCCATTGCCCCATTCAGTTTAGAGGCCGGGGGCTGCTCACGCGTTCAACTCGGACCTGGCATTGCGCCGAATGACCTGCGGCGGTTGGCCGAATGCCCGAAGAAAGGCTTCACGCATGCGGCGACGGTCAGTGAAACCGGCCTCGCTGGCGATTTGATCGAGACTCAGACGCCCGCGTTCGAGCATCTGCCGTGCCGCCTCCAGGCGCAGGTTTTCGATGGCCTTGGCCGGCGTCTGCCCGGTCTCGGCGCGAAAACTGCGGCTGAATTGTCGAGGGCTCAAGCGCGCCACGTCTGCCAGTTGCTCCACCGACAGAGGCGAGGCCAGGTGTTCGCGGGCATAGCCGAGAACGGTTTGAATCCGGTCGGATTTCGGTTCCAGTTCCAGCAGGGCCGAATGCTGGGACTGGCCCCCTGCGCGGCGCTGATACATCACCAACTTCTGCGCCACAGAGCGCGCCAGTTCGGCGCCATGATCTTTTTCGACCATGGCCAGTGCCAGGTCGATGCCGGCGGTCATGCCGGCCGAGCTCCAGATCGAGCCGTCAACCACGTAGATGCGGTCTTCTTCCACTTTGATCAACGGAAATCGCGCTTGCAGCTCCCGGGCATAGGCCCAGTGAGTGGTGGCCCGTCGTCCATCGAGCAAACCGGCCTGGGCCAGCACGAATGCCCCTGAACAGATCGACGCCATGCGCCTGGTGGTGTTCACCCGGTCGCGCAGCCAGGTCAATACACCTTCGGGTGCCTGTTCGACGATGGCATCGCCGCCCACCACGATGACGGTGTCGAAGACTCGCTCATCGAACGCCTGGGTCCCGACGTTCAAGCCTCCGGAGGCGCGTAACGTGCTGCCGTCCTGCGAGATCACACTGACCTCATACAGCGGCTCACCGGCGCTGAAGTTGGCGTACTCGAACACTGGCATGGCCGCCAGCGCCATGGACTGGAAACCCTCGAACACCACAAATGCCACGGCAGTCATCGCAGGACCCTCAAATGAATATGTCCGAAAAACGTACTTTAAACGTCATTTGAGACAAGTGTAAGACCCTTTATAACGGTTCACACCCGGCGAACTGATCGCCTCACTGTGAAGGAAATCCGACATGGCTCTCTCATCCAAAGGCACCGCACTGATCACTGGCGCTTCTTCGGGCATCGGCGCGGTGTATGCCGACCGTCTCGCCTGGCAGGGTTACGACCTGATTCTGGTCGCTCGCAGCCAGAGCAAACTGAACGCGCTGGCGAACCACCTGAGCAACGAAACCGGGCGTGCGGTGGAAGTGGTCGCCGCTGATCTGAAAGTCAAAGCCGATGTGCTGCGGGTCGAGGAGATTCTGCGTAATGACGCCAGCATCACCCTGTTGGTCAACAACGCCGGCGTTGGCGCAGTGATGCCATTGTTGGGCAGCCCGGTCGACGAGATGGAAGACATGATCACCCTCAACGTCACTGCGCTGATGCGGCTGGCCTATGCGGTGGTGCCTGGCTTTGTCGCCCGTGGCACGGGCACCGTGATCAACATCTCATCGATCGTGGCCATCGCGCCGGAAATCCTCAACGGCGTGTATGGCGCGACCAAGGCCTTTGTGCTGGGCCTGAGCCAATCAATGCACCGCGAGCTGGCGGATAAGGGCATTCGTGTTCAGGCGGTATTGCCTGGCGCGACGGCCACCGACTTCTGGAGTGAGGCGGGCAACCCGGTGGAAAACCTGCCGCAAGAGATCGTGATGTCGGCGCCCGACATGGTCGACGCCGCACTGACGGGCCTGGCGAAAGGCGAAGTGGTGACCCTCCCGAGCCTGCACGACGGCGAACAATGGGACCGTTACGAAGCTCAGCGCCAGACCCTTTCGGGGTTGTTTGGCAACGCCAGCGCCGCACCGCGTTATCGCTAAAAGGGGGGGGCGGCGGGCTGGGTGAACTAAGCTTGGATAAGTAGGGTTCACCTTTGGGAGACCCGCGATGCTTCACATCCGGACACCGTTGATCTTGCACCCGGGGCTGTCGACGCCGACCCGGCGGATCTGGCTCAAGATGGAAAACCTGCAACCCAGCGGTTCGTTCAAGCTGCGTGGCATGGGGCTTCTGTGCAGTTGGGCCAAGGCCCAGGGCAAACATCGAGTTATTTGTCCTTCGGGCGGTAATGCCGGTTTTGCCACCGCTGTTGCTGCCGCCAGCCTCGGACTGAGCGCCTGCATTGTCGTGCCGCACACCACCCCCGAATCGACCCGCAACCGAATCAAGAAAACCGGTGCCGAGGTGATTGTTCACGGCAAGGTCTGGGACGAGGCCAATCAACGGGCCAAAGAACTGTCGCAGGATGCGGACACCGAATACGTGCCGGCTTTCGATCACCCGCTGTTGTGGGAGGGGCACAGCACCCTGGTCGATGAGGTGCTTGAGGTGTGTCCTCAGGTTGATGTGATGGTGACGTCGGTGGGCGGCGGTGGTTTGTTGGCGGGAATCCTCACGGGGCTGATTCGCCATGGCCGCACGGACTGTCGGATCGTTGCTTGCGAAACCGAGGGAGCGGCCTCGTTCGCGGCCGCCATGAAGGTTGGGCATCCGGTTCGATTGCCGCGCATCGATACCGTGGCGACATCGCTGGGTGCGGCGCAGGTCGCAGCCTGGCCAGTGCAGCACCTGCGCGATTTCCCTCACCAGTGCGTGGTGCTCAGCGATGAGAACGCCATCATGGGCGTGGTTCGATTCGCCAGTGATCTGCGCCAGTTAGTGGAACCGGCCTGTGGTGTGTCATTGGCGGTGGCATACCTGAACCATAGCGCCATCGCAGATGCGCACGATGTGGTCATTGTGGTGTGCGGCGGGGTAAGTATCAGTGCGCAGTTAGTGGCCGGATGGGCGCGTTTGTCCACCGGGAAAGCGAAGTAGGGCTGCAAACGCTATCCAGCTGTCGCAAGCCCCACCACTATTTATTGGCCTTCACTTCATTGGCCGGCAGCATCGCCTTCCTGAATCAGGATGGCGCGAGCCAGGTCTTCGTCGCTGGCGTTCAGGCCGGGATTGTCCTGGCGGATTTTCTTCAGCACCGACTCCAGATATACGCCGCGAATTGCACCGCCACTGGCAACGAAGCTGGAGGCGTCATCCCGGGCGGGAATCAGCAGCTTGTCGTCTTTGAACGTCGAGTACAGCGAGGCAGATACCCCGGCCGAAGTGGCTACATCTTCCGCATCCACTTTGGCCATAGCCGAGCCGAAGGGTAAACACAGCATCAGGGAGGAGATGATAATCAGACGGCGCATGACAGTGTCCTCTGAAGCAATTGGGAAGTACCTCATAGTTTAGGATGCCTGGCGATCGCCAGGAGTTCCTTTGTCACGCGATATCGTTCAAAACCGCAGCGTTGCTCCCGTGGTCAGCCACTGGTCACGTTCCCCCGTCAGGTTGCGTCCCGCCACCAGATCGATGTCGAGGCGCTCGCCCACATGAAACCTCGGCCCAGCCTGCCACGCCTGCTGCGCGCCTTGCTGGCCAAAGCGTTCGGCGATCAGCGTGAGGGCGCGGGCCACGTCGTATTCAACGCCGGTGCCCCAGGTCCAGCGATGGTTTTGCTCGCCGTCGTCATAAGCGTGAGCCCAGCCGGCATTGAGGTTCAGGCGCAGCGTTTCGAACGGTTGGTAGGTGAGTGGCAGGTTCAGTTCGCCGCCGTCGAAGGCGTGCGCCCGATTCAAGGCAATGTGCGCCGAGCCCGCCAGCGCCCATTCAAGACCCAGGTTTTCGCTGGCGAATAATTGAGCCTTGAACTGCGGGCTCACCTGCGTTTGCGCGTCATCGTGGCTGTGCTGCAACACCGCGCCGAACTGCACGGTGGGCAGTGATTTGAACGTACAGTCCTGCGACAAGGTACTCGTGCTGGAAGACGTGTGCCGACCGTTCTGGTACCAGGCGTCGATGTTGCATTCACCGGGCGCATTGATCCCGGCGTCGTCCACCACATAAGCGCCACCGGCGGCGTTGGCGTGAGAGATCATCGTCAGGCACCCGAGCACACTCAGGGTGATCCCGACAAACAACAGATTGCGCCGCAGCGACCGGCCTTGGGCTGGGGGGAGATCGCGTACAAAGGACGTGAATTTTTGCATGAGGTTTATCTCGATAATTTCGTTGGAATGAACAGATCAGCCCTGAAGCAGCTGTCGAGCTTGCGAGGCTGCGTCCGGCGGCGCAGCCGTCGTGAAATCAGGGAATGCGGCGTGTCAGGAAAAAATGTGCGCAGGGTTTACGACGGCTGCGCCGCCGGACGCAGCCTCGCAAGCTCGACAGCTGCTACAGCGAGGAAGCGACCGATAAGGATTGCAGGCCTGCCAAACCGGCCTGGATGATCAGTTCTTCGGTGTCTTCGCCGCCGGGCAGGGCGATCACCACGTCCGCTCGGCTGTCGAGCAACATGAAGCGGTTGCGCACGCGTTCCGCGGACTTGCCGTGGCGTTGCCAGTTGGGCGGGTAGCGCACGATGTCGATGCCCTGTTCCCGTGCCCACTCTTCGATGACACCGCCCAGGTGCTGGTTGCCGCCATGAATCAACACACGCACGGGGTGCACGCGTTGAAAGGCGTCGAGTACCCGTCGGCACTGGCGGGTGTCGGCGTAATGGCGCCCCGCGCAGATCAGCAGGCGCATGTCGGGGTGTCCTTCGCCAAGTCGTTATTCTCGATGGCCCGCTCACCGGCGCGTTCGAGCAGCGGATAGGCGAGGGCGGCGATGTGGTGGTGCACGCGACGGTAATCGCGCAGCACGCGCTGGAAGATGTCGCCGGATTCGGCCCAGGTGTTTTTGTCCTCCTGCAAATTGCGAAAGTGCTCGCGGCTGGCCTGTGCTTCGAGTTGCCTCACGGCGTCCTTGCGCTTGATCAGTTGATGCGCGGTGGTGATGTCTTCGCGCAAAAACACGGTGATCGCCAGGCTCAGACTCTCCATCAACGCATCGTGCAACGGGGCAATACTGGACAGTTCGAATGCGGTGAACTGTTCCCCACGGCGCACCCGGCGCATGGCCAACTGCGCGAGGCTGCTGGAAAGAATGTCCGCCGCGTGTTCGAGGTTGATCACGAACAACAGGATTTCCTGGGCGCGATCGGCGTCGCCGTCACTGATGCCTTCTTTGCCGATGTCGGCCAGGTAGGCGCGAATCGCCGCACTGAGCAGGTCCAGGGATTGATCGATGCGTCGCACCTCGTCGACACCGGTCGGCGCCGATGTGTGGAACAGCTGCAACAGGCGCCCGAGCATCGCCGAGAACATATCGGCCATGCGCAGCGCTTCGCGGGCGGCGTTGGACAGGCCGATGTTGGCCACTTCCAGGCCGGCTTCATCGAGGTAGTGCGGCATCCCGGGGTCGACATCCCGCACCGGTTCCGGCAGCAGCCGGGTCAGGGCGTTGGCGAGTACGTCGGTCAGGCCGATGAATACCAGCGCCAGCAGCACGTTAAAACCGCTGTGCACGACCACGACCAGCGTCGACGGGTTCAGATTCGTCTCGGCCAGCAAACCGGCAAACGGCAACACCGCCAGCGCACCCAGCAGCCGCACGAGCAGATTGCCCAGCGGCAGGCGTCGACCGACGCTCGATCCGGCGTTGATTACCGGCGGCAACGCACCTCCAATGTTCACACCCATCACCAACGCTACCAGCGTGGTGGCCGACAGCATGCCGGTCGCCGCCAGCGAGACGATCAGCAACACCACTGCGACGCTTGAATGGCAGAACCAGGTGAGAATCAGCGCCACCAGCAAGGCAATCAGCACGTCGCCGTCGAGGCTTTGCATCATCACTTGGAAGACTGGCGTGCTTTCGACGTGCGCCAGGGTCGAGCCGAGCATGTGCAGGGCCAGCAGCATCAGCCCCAGGCCGATCAGCGCACAGCCGACGCTTTCATAGCGTGAGTCATCGCGCAGGCGAAAAACGATCAGCCCCGTCAGCAACGCCAGTGGCGTGAGTATCGACACGTCGAGGCTGAGCAGTTGCACCACCAGGGTCGAACCGATATTGGCGCCCAGCATCACCGCCAGCGCCGGGGCCAGCGCGAGGGTGCCGGCCGCCGTAAACGACGTTGCCATCAGGCTGACCGCGGTGCTGCTTTGCAGAAGGCCGGTGATGCCGATCCCCGACAGCAACGCCATCCAGCGGTTGCTCAGGTTTTGCCCCAGCCATTGGCGCAGTGGCGAGCCAAAGCCACGCAGCAACGCCGAAGAAATCATGTGAGTGCCCCACAGTAACAGTGCGATGGCGCCTGCGAGGTTGATCAGTAGAGTCGTTCCCGACATCAGGACTCTCCCTTTTTTGCTGTTTCATTTATTGAAGGCCTGAACGGAAAACCTGTGGGAGCGGGCTTGCCCGCGATGAGGGCGGGTCAGCCAACATTGATGTCGACTGACAAATCGCTATCACGGGCAAGCCCGCTCCCACAGGGATTGTGCTGTTCAATCCCTGTGGGAAAGGCCTCTCACTACAGGGTGTTCAGGCGATCAGAACCACTGCTTGAAGCGGCGGATGTAGATTGTTTTCATGACCTGCGCGAAGACGCAGTAGCTGAGCAAGGTGCCCACCAGCCAAGGGAAGTACGCCCATGGCAACGGCTGCAAACCGACCAGCGTGCCCAGTGGCGAAAACGGAATGTAGATGCCCAGTACCATCACCAGTCCGGTCATCAGGATCACCGGCAATGCGGCCGTGCTCTGGAAGAACGGAATCTTCTGCGTGCGCAACATGTGCACCACCAGCGTCTGGGACAGCAGCCCTTCGATGAACCAGCCGGACTGGAACAGGCCCTGCATCTCCACGCTATTGGCGGCGAACACGTACCACATCAGCGCAAACGTGGTGATGTCGAACACCGACGAGGTCGGCCCGATCCACAGCATGAAACGGCCGATGTTCTTCGCGTCCCACTTGCGTGGTTTGCTCAGGAACTCCTTGTCCATCTTGTCCCACGGCAGCGCCAACTGAGAGATGTCGTACATGAGGTTTTGCAGCAGCAGATGAATCGACAGCATCGGCAAGAACGGAATGAACGCACTGGCCACCAGCACCGAGAACACGTTGCCGAAGTTGGAACTGGCGGTCATGTTCAGGTACTTCATGATGTTGCCGAAGGTTTCGCGGCCTTTGAGCACGCCTTCTTCGAGCACCATCAGGCTCTTTTCCAACAGAATGATGTCGGCCGATTCCTTGGCGATGTCAGTGCCGCTGTCCACCGAAATACCGACATCGGCATCACGCAGGGCAGGGGCATCGTTGATGCCGTCGCCGAGGAAGCCCACGGTGTGACCGTTCGATTGCAGCGCCTTGAGCACCCGCGACTTTTGCAGCGGCGTCAACTTGGCAAACACCGTGCGTTCTTCGACGCGCAACTTGAGGGTGGTATCGTCCATGGTCTCGATGTCGTGACCGAGCAGCGGTGTGCCAGGCTCCAGACCGACTTCGCGGCAGATCTTGCACGTCACCACGGCGTTGTCGCCGGTCAGCACCTTGACGGTCACGCCCATGTCCCGCAGTGCCGCAATCGCCGGGCCAGCGGTTTCCTTCGGTGGATCGAGGAAGGTCAGGAAGCCGCGAATCACCAGACCATGTTCGTCCTGAGTGGTGTACTGGTTTTTGCTCTGCGCCTTGGGAATCTCGCGGGTGGCGACCAGCAATACGCGGAAACCGTCCTCGTTGTATTCGTTGGCCAGGCTCAACAGGTCTTTGCGACGTTGTTCGTCGAGTGCGACCACCGCGCCGTTTTCATGCAGGTGGCTGGAAATGCTCAGCATCTCCTCGACCGCACCCTTGCACACCATCAAATGATCGTCGTGGCTGTCCTTGACGACGATCGACAGGCGCCGGCGGACGAAGTCGAACGGCAACTCATCGACCTTGCTGTAGGCGAATGGCACACGGAACTTCGGGTTGCTGTTGGCGAACTGCACCACCGCCTGGTCCATCAGGTTTTTCAGACCGCTCTGGTGATGGCTGTTGAGCCACGCCAGTTCCAGGATCGCATCGTCGCGCCGGCCATGGCTGTCGACGTGGTGCTCAAGGATGATCTTGTCCTGGGTCAGGGTGCCGGTCTTGTCCGTGCACAGCACGTCCATTGAACCGAGGTTCTGGATCGCGTTGAGGCGCTTGACCACCACCTTGCGCTTGGCCATGGCCATGGCGCCTTTGGCCAGGTTGGCGCTGACAATCATCGGCAGCATTTCCGGGGTCAGGCCGACCGCGACGGCCAATGCAAACAGCAACGCGTCGCTCCAGTCGCCCTTGGAAAAACCGTTGAGCAGGAACACGATCGGCACCATCACCAGCATGAAGCGGATCAGCAGCCAGCTGACGCTGCTCACCCCTCGGTCGAACGCCGTTTGTACCCGTGAACCGACAATGGCTTTGGCCAGCGAGCCGAAATAGGTGCGCGAACCGGTCGCGACCACCACGGCTTTGGCGGTGCCGCTGACCACGTTAGTGCCCATGAAGCAGATGTTCGGCAGGTCCAGCAGGTTCGACTGATCGGCAGCGTTGCCGGTCGCGCATTTCTGCGCGACGTTGCCCAGCGTGTCGTATTTCTCCACCGGCAAGGCTTCACCGGTGAGCACGGCCTGGCTGATGAACAGGTCGCGTGATTCGATCAGGCGGATGTCTGCCGGGATCATGTCACCGGCGCTGAGTTGCACAATGTCGCCGGCCACCAACTCGCGCATCGGCACTTCACGCAGCGTCGCACGGCTGCCGCGTTGCCCGCGCCGCAGCACAGTCGCGGTGGTGCGTACCATGGCTTTCAGGGTTTCGGCGGATTTAGCGGAGCGGTATTCCTGCCAGAAGCGCAACAGGCTGCTCAAGGTGACCATGGTCATGATGATAATGACCTTGGTCAGGTCGGCTTCGTCGCTTTCACCCTGGCTGATTGGCAGCCAGTAGTCGGTGAAAAAGCTGATGCCGGCCAGAGTCAGCAATACATAGATGAAGGGATTGTTCAGGGCTTTGAGCAGTTGGAGGAGGGCGTGGGGCGGCTTGTCGTGGGCCACTTCGTTGTAGCCCCCGCGTGCCAGCCGCCCTTCGGCTTCCAGCTCGGTCAGGCCGTCAGTGGTTGCATTGAGGTTGGCGAGGGTGACGGCCAGGCCGTTCTGGGCTTCTCGTGCAGCGCGCATCGACAGCTTTGCGTTGTCGTTGCTGGCACCTTTGGTGCGGGTCTTCGGAGTTTTTACTGTGGTCATTGCGTGTGCTCCTGCCGCTGTCTTGCGGCACGACACACAGCCAACTCGCCGAACTAGAGGCGAGCGAACGTATGTCGAGCCGCAAACAAGCGATCGATGTCAGAAGTGTTGTTTTTTTGTTTTAACGTTCGCTGGCTATCAATAGGGAAGTGATAGGCAGCGAACCGTCTACTGGCTTCGTCCATAACTAACTCCGATTAACTAAAGTTTTAAAAGGCAATAAGAAGCTGCCGGTCTTCATGATAAGAAAACCGTTAGAAGAAGGACTTTAAAGTGCCTTCAAATCAATGGGCGGAGCGGGCCCCGAGGCTCGGATTCAGCCGGGGGGAGCGGCGCACGTAGCGCCGACTCGGTGGTTCCTGGCTGTCGTCCAGGTTCCAGCGCTGCACGAGCCGACCGGTCATCGGGCAGACGCGCCAGTTGGCACGCGGGTGTGCCTTGGCTTGGGAAGAAGGTGCGCAATAGGGCGCAATGGCGCGGTTTGCGGTGGTGCGCTCACGGCAGGGCTTGACCCGCATGGTCAAAGCAAAGGCGCGTACGCCGGGCATTACAGTGGTGTTGAAGTTCATAACATGCCTCTGGACCGGACTGACGCCGGTGAGGCAAGTTACGGTGGAGCATCAAGCTCTAGCGCAGCTCACCCGACCGAAAAGTCGAGTCCCGTCATTTTCTGGGTTGTGTGCCAGATTCTGCAGTTTCGCAGTAACCCGACAGCGACTAGATACTGTGTCCATTGGATTCTTTTGTGAGTTGAAAAAAGGCCTTCGTCGAAGGCCCGGGCAATTTACTCAGGGACGTTGGATACGTCAACCTTAAATGCCCGATTAATAGTGCATTGAGTGGAAATAGCGACAAACTTAATTAGTGGTTCAGCTAAATGACAGTGAGTTGTCTTTATCTAACTGCTTACACAATCGTGTAGCAGCTGCCGAGCCTGCGAGGCTGCGTCCGGCTGCGCAGCAGTCGTAAATCCTGCACGTGCGATTTGTCTGATGGAACCCAGTGTGTGAGTTGGCGACCACTGCGCCCGAGCGCGGACCGGCCGACGCAGGCTTCGCCAGTTGCTACAGAAGTTGCTTTGCGCAGGCGCCGGTTATCAGCGTTTGTGATGCGGCCCGCCATCAGGGCTATGCTTTGCAGTGCGCCCATCACCATGGGAGACCTCTGATGATCAACGTACGCACGGCCCGCATGCTTGCCGATTACAAAAACTGGGCCGACCAGCGCCTCTTTGACAGCCTGGCGGCATTGCCGGCGGGCGAGGTCAGCAAAGAGCGAGTGTCGGTATTCAAAAACATGATCGGCACCCTGAACCACATCTACGTCGTGGACTGCATCTGGCAGGCTCACCTCGAAGGCCGAGGGCACGGTTTCAAAACCTCACACGATCTGTTGCATGCCGACCTTGCCGAGCTGCGCAGGGCGCAACGGGAGATCGATCACTGGTACTGCGACTGGAGCGAACGCCAGACCGATGCATCGCTGGATAAACCCTTCGAATTTACGTTTGTATCGGGCGAAAGCGGCACCATGAGCGCCGGCGCGATGCTGATGCATGTGGTCAACCACGCCAGCTATCACCGTGGCTGGGTGATCCAGATGTACTTCGAGATACCGGCCATGCCGCCGGTCACGGACTTGCCGGTGTACCTGCGCGAGACCCAGCCGACCGCTTTCAAGTCGCTGCATGCCCCGGCAGTGGAGCCGACATGTGCTGTGCAATTTTCGAGCGCAACCAGCGTTCTGCCGGATCGTTATCGTTGACGCCGTTCCAGACCATGGACAGCTCGGACAACACGATGTCGAACGGCGGGTCATCGGCCCGCAATTGGCTGCTGCCTTCGATCAATGCACACGCGGCATAATCCGGCACCGAGGCGAGCATATCGGTGCCGGCCAGCAACGAGCGCAAACCGGCGAATTGCGGCACCGCCAGCACGACCCGCCGTGAACGTCCGATACGCGCCAGGTCGTTGTCGATGGCCCCACTCAAATCCCCGGAAAACGACACCAATGCATGGGGGCGCTCGCAGAATTCATCCAGCGTCAGCGGGCCCGGGCGGTCATCGCCGCGCAGGATCTTCACGCTCAGGTCGCGCAACTTTTTGCGCTTGGCGTTGGCCGGCAACTCCGTGGTGTAACTGATCCCGACAGAAATCTCGCCGCTGGCGAGCATCGACGACATCAGCAGAAAATTCACGCGTCGCACCACCACCACAACGTTCTGCGCCTCTTCGCGAATTTGCTTGAGCAGCGGCGGAAACAGGCCGAACTCAGCGTCGTCGGATAAGCCGATGCGGAACACATCACGGCTGGTGGACGGGTCGAAATCCTTGGCGCGGCTGACCGCGCCGGAAATGGTGTCCATTGCCGGCTGTAACTCCTTGAGAATCGCCAGCGCCCGTGGGGTGGGTTCCAGGGAACGGCCGTTGCGCACCAGTAACGGGTCGTCGAACAGATCGCGCAACTTGGCCAGCGAGGCGCTGACGGCGGGTTGGCCGAGGAACAGTTTCTCCGCGGCGCGGGTCAGGTTTTTCTCGAACATCAGCGTTTCGAAAATCACCAACAGGTTCATGTCCACGCGGCGCAAGTCGTTGCGGTTCATGGGGAGGCTCGCAGGGATTTGAGGGTTTGTTCAGTAAAGCATCAAACCTGACCGCGCTAATAAACGCCGATGTTTAACACACATCTCCAGACACTCTGCGAGGCTACACATCCTTGCGCCGTTACCTACGACTGCGCCAGAATCCGCCGGCTTGTGCGCCTTGGGCCGGGACTTTACTGTTTGCGGGTCGCTGCCAATTCAGCGACCGGATTTGACCGTCCGATTCGATCAAGGCGTATCAGTGTCCAAGAAAAGTGTCAGGCTTTTTGCGGTGGCTGTGCGCGGGACACCTTCGGGTGTGCCGGATTCCTTGATTTCCGGTCGGTCAACCCGCGTACAGCTGCCACCTTATCGTTTGACCGCGAACGGTGGCGGCTCCGCCAATCAAGGAGTTTCACTGTGTTCAAGATCACACCCAACCCACCCGAAACCGTCACCGACGACGTTTCCCCCTACGAATCCACCGATTCCAAAAAACTCAATACCGCCGCCGACCGCGCCCTCGATTACTACCTCAAACCGGTCATCCCCAAAGACACCCCACGTAAACCCAGCACCATCTACTTCGTCGGCCCCGACACCGATAACGAAACGTTGCTGGTGAACGCCTGTGAGACGTTGGCGTCCGCCAGTGTCATGTTGAGCGATTTCGCGGGGCAATTAAGCGGCCCGCAACGCCACACTCTGCTGGGCATTCAACACTCCGTCATGTTGGGTGAACTGGCGGTGAACCGGATGCTGGATAACGTCGACCCGCAAAATGCTTAACGCACAGATCGTTCCCACGCTCTGCGTGGGAATGCAGCCCGGGACGCTCCGCGTCCCATTTTAAAGCTGGAACGCGGAGCGCCCCTTTAGGCATTCCCACGCAGAGCGTGGGAACGATCCTCTCGCCTTAAGCCGCCCTTGGCTCTTGCGAACTGACCCTTGATCTGACCGATGCCCAACCCGACGGCTTCCTGCTGGCGGGTCGCTACACTCTTCTGGGCCATGATCGTGCCTTCAATGTCTTATGGACGTCGCGTTGGCACAGAACGTCGAGATCGTGGTCGGTGGTCCTTACAGTTCGGGCATTTTGGCCGGTGGTGCGCGAGGCCAAACGGGTGGCCGACCGCGCGCCATTACCAATCACAGGAGTTTGAGCATGAAAATTGATCTGACTGGAAAACTCGCGATTGTCAGCGGCAGCACCGCCGGCATTGGCCTGGGCATCAGCAAGGCACTGGCCGAGTCCGGCGCCACGGTGGTCGTGATCGGCCGCGAGACGGCCAAGGTCGAGCAGGCGCTGGCGAGCATTCGTCAGAGTGTGCCGGGGGCTCAGTTGCGTGGCCTCACCGCCGACCTGGGCACCGCCGAAGGCGCCGAGGTGTTGTTCGCTGCCGAACCGCGCGCGGACATCCTGGTGAACAATCTCGGGATCTTCAACGACGTCGATTTCTTCGACACGCCAGACAGCGAGTGGACGCGGTTTTATGAGGTCAACGTGATCTCTGGCGTGCGCCTGTCCCGGCATTACGTGCCAGACATGGTCAAGCAGGGTTGGGGCCGGGTGATTTTCCTGTCCTCGGAATCCGGCATCGCGATCCCCGCCGACATGCTCAATTATGGCGTGACCAAAAGCGCCAACCTGGCGGTGTCTCATGGCCTGGCCAAACGGCTGGCCGGCACTGGCGTCACGGTCAATGCGATCCTGCCCGGCCCGACGTTGACCGATGGCCTGGAACAGATGCTCAAGGACGCCACCGCCGCCTCCGGCCGCAGCGTTCGCGAAGAAGCCGATGCGTTTGTGCGCAAGGCCCGGCCGACCTCAATCATCCAGCGCGTGGCAGATGTCGAGGAAGTCGCCAACCTGGTGGCCTACATCGCTTCGCCACTGTCCTCGGCAACCACCGGCGCGGCGCTGCGGGTCGACGGCGGTGTCGTCGATAGCCTGGCGATTTGAAAACCAGTGATTGAGAGAGCATTTCCACGAAGTATTTGGCGACGATCAACGTTGAAGCGCAGGGGCAGGGGGCGCGGGTGACGTGGTCGGCTTGGTTTGAGCCGGTGGGGGGAGTGAGGAAGAAGTCGTGGCGTTGTTTGCCGGGATTAATCAGGGTGGACTGGACGCTTTGCGGGCCAACTATTCCGCTTAGAAGTACGACTTAACCTTGTAGCAGCTGCCGAGCCTGCGAGGCTGCGTTCGGCTGCGAAGCAGTCGGGGAATCAGATGACGCGGTGTTTCAGATAGACCGCGTGTGCAGGGTTTACGACTGCTTCGCAGCCGAACGCAGCCTCGCAGGCTCGACAGCTGCTACAAGCGGACGCAGCCTCGCAGGCTCGACAGCTGCTACAAGCGGACGCAGCCTCGCAGGCTCGACAGCTGCTACAAGCGGACGCAGCCTCGCAGGCTCGACAGCTGCTACAAGCGAACGCAGGCTCGGCAGCTGCTACAGAGCTGCTACAACGGTTGTGTCAGTGCAGAGCTTTTGCAATCGAGCGCCAACCGCGCGCCACCGAGTTCGCTGTTACCCACTGCAAGCGCAAAGCCATGCAGGCTGGCAATCGCCGCGACGATCGACAACCCCAACCCAAACCCGCTTTTCTGATTTCCGCCTTCAGCACGATAGAAGCGCTGGAACACCGCCTCACGCTCGGCCTCGGGAATCCCTGGCCCTGAATCGAGCACTTCGATTCGCGTAAACCCGCCCTCGCTGACCCCACGCAAAATCACCTCGCCACCCGGCGGTGTGAATTTGATCGAGTTGCTCAACAGGTTCGCCACGGCTTCGAACAACAGCGCGCGATCGCCATGCAGTGCGGGCAATGTCGCCGGCAATTGCAGTGTGAACACCAGTTCTCCTTCTTCCGCCAGTGGCAGGTAAAAGTCGTGCAGCTCTTGCAGCAACGGCACGGGATTGAGTTGCACGAACCCCGACCGACGCTGGCGATCCTCCAGCTCGGAGATCCGCAGCAACCCACGAAAACGCGCCATCAGGGTGTCGGCTTCACCGAGTACGGAATCCAGTTGCACGGCCAGCGTCGAGCCGTCTTCAGCCTGCTGTTGAATCCGGTACAACTGGGCCCGCAGGCGTGTCAGCGGGGTGCGCAGGTCGTGGGCGATGTTGTCGCAAACACCCTTGACCTCGTGCATCAAACGTTCGATGCGTTCGAGCATGGCGTTGACGATGGCAGCGAGCATGTCCAATTCGTCACGACGATTGGACAATGGCAGGCGCCGGGTCAAATCGCCGGCAACGATGGCTTCGGCGCTGGCCTGGATCGCGCGGATACGCCGCAGCGGTCGGCGGCGCAACACCTGCCAACCGACGATGCCCGGAAGAATGGTCAGCGTGACACCCCAGAACAACGCGTGAAGGATGATCCGGGTCACAGCGAACAACGAACCATTGTCGCGCACCAGAATCAGCCAGCGACCGTCACGCGTCTGGGTCGCCACGGCGTCGCAACTGTCGGCGGGCAGGGTCGGGTCGTCGGACTCTGCGCAGTCGCTGAGCATGTGGATCTTGCCGTCCAGCGGCAAGTCTTCGGGGATATGGTGCAGCGCACCACTGAGGTAGCGATGTTGGTGGTCGAACAGGCCATAGGCGTCGATGCCACGTATGTCGAAGGTCATGCTGACGGCTAGGGCGTCCACCAGCTGTTCGCCCTGAAAGCGTGAAAACAGATGCTGACGTTGCATCAGCGAGTGTTTGGCCAGATTGTCCAGGTAAGCGGACACCTCGTAATACATGACACCCATGAGGATCGCGCTCCAGATCACGAACAGCGAGCTGTAGAGCGCCAGCAAACGGCTGCTGGAGGAACGCCAGCCTTTAGACGGGTTCGGCAATGACATAACCCGAGCCTCGCACGGTCCGAATCAGTGGGACCTGGCCTTGCGGGTCGATTTTCTTGCGCAGACGGCCGATGTGCACGTCGATCAGGTTGGTGCCGGGGTCGAAGTGGTAGCCCCAGACTTCTTCGAAAATCATCATGCGCGACAGGATCTGCCCGGTGTTGCGCATCAGGAATTCGAGCAATTTGTATTCGGTCGGTAGCAGCGTCAGCAGCAGGCCGGCGCGGCTGGCTTCGTGGCTGATCAGGTTGAGTTCCAGGTCGGCCACTTTCAAGGTGGTGGCCTGGGCGGTCACGGTGTTCTGACGTCGTAGCAGGACTTCGACCCGGGCGGCCATTTCATCGGTGGCGAACGGTTTGGTCAGGTAATCGTCACCGCCGGCGCGCAAACCACGCACGCGCTCATCGACGTCGGAGAGGGCGCTGATCATCAGGATTGGCGTGGCCACGCCCATGGTCCGCAACGTGGTGACAATCGCCAGGCCATCGAGCTCCGGCAGCATGCGGTCCAGCGTGATCAAGTCGTAATCGCCACTGACGGCACGCTCCAGGCCTTCACGACCGTTGTCGACCCAATCGACATCGAGGCCGTGGCTGCTCAGTTCGGCGACAATTTCCCGGGCGGTCACGGCGTCGTCTTCGATGGTCAAGATGCGGGTCATAAGGCTGGCCTGATAATCGGTTCAATACGGAGTGGGGAACATTTTGCCCAGAATTACGCGTGACTTAATAAATTAACTTTCA
The DNA here is from genome assembly GCF_002000165.1 of Pseudomonas sp. C9. NCBI lineage: Bacteria > Pseudomonadati > Pseudomonadota > Gammaproteobacteria > Pseudomonadales > Pseudomonadaceae > Pseudomonas > Pseudomonas sp. C9. Next base: position 5,323,170 of record NZ_MPAK01000001.1, read on the forward strand.
TGTTGCACCAGGGGCCACTGCGGAACATTGATATCATACGGCCATAACTTAAACAGGAAGCTGCGTTGTGCACTCGTTGATTCGCCGTAGTGGGATGCTGATTGTATTGCTGTTGTGCCTCGCCAGCCTGTCTGCCTGGGCGGGCAATACACCTTGTTCGGGAAAGAAAGGCGGTATTGCCCGCTGCGATGGCGATCTGTTTCTGTGCAATGACGGCTCCATCAGCGGTTCTAAGAAAAGCTGCTCGGCGATGTATGGCGGCCAGAGTCAGGCCCGCCCGCAAACGCTGATCCAGAGCGACGATGGCTGCGCCTGCGGCACCGGTTCGTTCTGCACCGGGCCCAGAGGCGGGGTGTATTGCCTGACGCCCAGCGGTAACAAGAGTTACCGACGCAAGTAGATCGAATGCAATGCATAAAACCCGCTGACAGGACGGGTTCCTTGCAATTTGCATGGGCAACGGAAGTTCAATCTTTATAGATGACTGAAAACCAAGGGAATAATTGAATATCGCGACTGGCACGGTGACTGCAACGGCTGCGTTGTAAACCCTCTTTCCTGCCTGGAGCGATACAACAATGAATAGATCCTCTGAAGGTTTCTATCCCATCGCAGAAGAAACAAGCACGCTGTCTGGGGTGTCCTGGGGCGCGATTTTCGCCGGGGCAGCTGCCGCTGCGGCGTTGTCGTTGATCCTTTTGCTGCTCGGTGTCGGCCTGGGTTTTTCCGCGGTATCGCCGTGGGCCAATGAAGGCGTGAGCACCAAGGGCCTGGGCATATCAACCATCGTGTGGCTGGCGGCGACGCAAATCGTCGCTTCCGGGCTCGGTGGCTACATTGCCGGTCGCCTGCGGATCAAGTGGGCGAACCTGCACGGTGACGAGGTGTATTTCCGTGATACCGCCCATGGCTTTCTCGCCTGGTGCGTGGCGACGCTGGTGACCGCGACCCTGGTGGTCGGCTCGGTCAGCAGCATCGTCAGTGGCGGTGTGCAAGCCGGGGCGAGCGTGGTTGGCGGGGCGGCCAGTGCGGCCACTCAAGCGGCGAGCACTGCGGCCAGTAATACCGACAGCGATCAGTACGGTTACTTCGTCGACAGCCTGTTTCGTGACGATCGCCCGGCAGCGGTCAGCGATGACGCCGTGCGTGGCACGGTCACACGCATCTTCATGCGCAGCCTGAGTAACAACGGCTTGACCGCCGAAGATCGGACTTACCTGGCGCAACTTGTTACACAGCGGACCAACCTGACTCAGGCAGACGCTGAACGCCGTGTCGATGACGTCTACGCCCGTACGCAAAAAGCCGTTGCCGACGCCAAACTGGCCGCACAGCAAGCCGCCGACTCGGCCGCGAAAGTCGCCGCCTGGACCTCGTTGTGGATGTTTATCGCACTGCTGATCGGCGCTTTTTTCGCCAGCCTCGCCGCAACCTTCGGCGGTCGCCGCCGGGACGCTGTGGTGTATGTCGAGACCGACGCCTACCTCACCACCGCTTCGCTGCAACCTGTTCGTTAACCCAGGAGAATCATCATGCGCTCATTACTGCTGTTCTTCCTCGGCGTGCCCATCCCGATCATCATCCTGATCGCCTTGTTCATGCATTGATCCCTTGAGGCACATGCCTCTGCCGCTTCTGCCTCTGGTGGAAGCGGCGTTTTGCTTTGTGGCCTCCAATAAAGCGAAGATGCCCGCCACGGTTCTTGAATTGGGTTGTCTTTGAAAGGGGAGTAGTGAGTTGGACAAAAAGGAAATCAAGCGGCAACTGGTGGCAATGCTCGAAGCCGGGCGCTCCAAAACCGAAACGTTCAAGGCGTTCTCCGGTGGGGCGGTCAAGGACCGGGTACTGGCTTACTGGATTGGCGCCCGAGCGGATCCGGCGTTACGGGAAAAACACGCACTCAAGGTCAATATTTTGCTCGCACTGATGTGCGTTCAAGCCTTGCTAGGTGCCGTCAGCGGATTTTACCTGGGCTCGACGATCGGCCCCGGTGCCGTGGTGTTTTTTACACTGTTTGCGGTGCTGGTGCCGCTGGCGTTTGCCTGGGGGTTCTACAAGAACTCGGCACGGGCCTACACCCTTTACTTGATTCTGACCGTCAGCCAGATCTCGCGGATGTTCAAGGGATATGAGGAAGACCCGGTGATGACCGTGGCCGGTTTTGTGATCACGTTGGGCATCGTGTGTTTTGTCGCTTGGGTAAAAGTGCTGCTGTTCCCGGACCTGGGCTTCGTCGGCTCGAAAAGGGTCAAGGGCGAGTACGTGTTTTCCAACTGATTTTTGGGAGGCGCCTGGCATTGCACCGCGTCATCGTTCATCGCGGGCAAGCCATGCTCCCACAGGGGCACACTGTCACACTGTGGAAGCATGGCTTGCTCGCGATGGCGTCATCACAGTCGCCACACCGCTTAAACCTTGCTCGCCTCCTGCTCCTCCAACTGATCCGACTCAAACAGTTTCGCCAACTCCGCCCGCGCTTCCTGCGCCGTCTGCAACACCTTCGCTGCATCGTCATAAACCGCATGCTGTGCTTCCAGCACCTGTTCGTCGTGATGCTGGAAGCGCTTGATCCGCGCATCGGCCTGGGCCTGGGTCAGACCCAGGCCAACCAACGTGCGCCGGCTCATCTCAAGGCTCGAATAGTAGGTTTCGCGGATGGCCTCGGCGCCAAGGTCCACCAACCGGTGCACATGCTGACGGTTACGTGCACGGGCGATGATTTTGATGTGCGGATACAGCCGGTGCACGACCTCGGCGGTCTTGATATTGGTGTCGGGATCATCGGTGGCGATGATGAAATATTCCGCCTGCTCGACCTTGGCCGCGCTGAGGATTTCCGGGCGCATCGGGTCACCATAGAACACCGGCACGCCGCCGAAACTGCGGGACAGTTCGATGGTTTCAACCGAGGTATCGAGCGCCACGAACTTAATGTTCTGCGCCCGCAGAATCCGCGCGACGATCTGCCCCATCCGGCCCATGCCGGCAATCACCACGCGCGGCGTATCGGTGTCGATGTGGCGGAATTTCTCGGGCACCACGACCGGTTGCACCTTCGGCGAATACAGACGTGCGCACAGCAGCAACAACAGCGGTGTCACCGCCATGGACAGGGTGATCGTCAGCACCAGCAAGTCGTACAGGTGCGGTTCGAACAAGCCCTGGTCGCGGCCGATCTTGAACACCACAAACGCGAACTCACCGCCGGCCGCCAGCACGATGCCCAAGCGGATCGCACTGACCTTGCCCAGCCCACCAGCCAATCGCCCGACCACAAACAGCAGCGGCAATTTGATTGCGATCAGCAGCAGGGTCAGCCCGAGTACTGCAATCGGTGCGCTGAGCAACAGGCTCAGGTTGGCGCCCATGCCGACACTCATAAAGAACAGCCCCAGCAACAAGCCTTTGAACGGCTCGATCTGCGCTTCCAGTTCATGACGGTACTCGGAGTCAGCCAGCAGCAGCCCGGCGAGGAACGCACCGAGCGCCATGGACACGCCGACCAGGTCCATCAACCACGCCGTGCCGATCACCACCAACAGCGCGGTCGCGGTGGACACTTCTGGCAGACTGGTTTTGGCGACCACGCGAAACACCGGTCGCAGCAGGTAACGCCCACCGATCACTACCACGGCAATGCTGCCTAGCACGCGTAAGCCGTGATTCAAGTCTTGCGCAGCAGTGGAAGTGTGATCACCGCCGGCCAGCAACGGCACCATAGCAATCAGCGGGATCGCGGCGATGTCCTGAAACAGCAGAATCGCAAACGCCAGGCGGCCGTGAGGGCTGGTCAGTTCCTTGCGCTCGGCGAGGCTTTGCAAGCCAAAGGCTGTCGACGACAAGGCCAGGCCCAGACCGAGCACGATGGCGCTGTTCAGCGGTTGGCCGAACACGAACAAGGCGACTACGCCGATGACCGAACCGGTCAGCAGCACCTGCGCCAGGCCCACGCCAAACACCGATTTGCGCATCACCCACAAGCGCCGCGGCGACAGCTCGAGGCCAATGATGAACAGCAGCAACACTACGCCCAGTTCAGAGATATGACTGACGCTTTGCGGGTTGCCAATCAGCCCCAGCACCGACGGCCCGATGAGGACGCCGGCAAACAGATAACCCAACACGGCACCCAACTGCATGCGTTTGGCCAGGGGAACGACGAGCACCGCCGCGAACAGAAACACGACAGCGGCTTGTAAAAGGTTGCCTTCATGGGGCATGACTGACTCCAACAACGGTACGGCGGGGGGGCAAGGATAAAGGCTGAGGCGAGAGGCGTCAGCTATGAACATAAACGGGGTTAGCGTCTACACCGTTGAAGCGCGCTGATGCTGAAGGTGCAGTTACATTTTGCATCAATTAGTCACATTCATAGGATAAGCTGATTAATCTGTTTGTTCACGAGTACACACCGATGGCCATCAATTTTGACCTGAACGATCTCCAGGCTTTTCGCGCGGTGGTTGAGCAGGGCAGTTTTCGCAAGGCCGCCGATACGGTGCGTATCTCCCAGCCAGCACTGAGTCGTCGGATCGAAAAACTTGAAGATGCCCTGGGTGTGAGACTGTTCGAGCGCACCACGCGCAAGGTCAGCCTGACCCAGGCGGGACGCGGTTTCATGCCCAGTGTCGAGCGGTTACTGGATGACCTGGACGTGGCGTTGCTGGGCATCAGCGAAGTGGCCTCGACCCGGCTCGGCCATGTCACGGTTGCCTGCGTGCCGTCGGCGGCTTACTACTTCATGCCGCGGGTAATCGCCCATTACCACCGGCAATTCCCACGGATCAAAGTCAAAGTGCTGGATTCCAGCGCGCACGAGGTGCTGAGTGCAGTGGTCAACGGTGAGGCGGATTTCGGCCTGAGTTTCATGGGCACGCTGGAGGCCGAAGTCGAGTTCGAACCGCTGGTGAAGGAGGGCTACGTGGTGGCTTGTCGGCGCGATCACCCGCTGGCCGGGCGCAGCAGCGTGACCTGGGACGAGTTCTATCAGCAGGATTACATCTCGCTGGACAAAACCTCGGGCAACCGCTTCTTGCTGGATCAGGCGCTGACCGGCATCGTGCCGCAGCGGCCGAGCATCTGCGAAACGCGGCATGTGACGACAATGATTGGCCTGGTGGAAGCGGGATTGGGTATCGCGGCGGTGCCGCTGATGGCGATGCCAGCGGCAGATCATCCGATCCTGACCCGGGTGCCATTGATCGAACCGCAAGTGATGCGCAGCGTCGGTCTGATCAAGCGCCGGGGTCGTACATTGACCCCGGCAGCATTGGAACTGGAGCGGCTGGTGGTGGAAATGAAAGTGCAGTCACCTGCGATCAGCGGCTGACAGAATCCAGCCCTGTTGACTTTACATCCGACTGAGCGGCTGAGGAGGCCAGGTACTCAAGCAAGGCCTTGGCTTGCGCAGGGTGTTGCGCACCCACCGCAATACCGGCGGCGAATCGGGTCACCGACTGCACTGACTCCGGAATCTTCGCTACAAAACTCACCCCCGGCACTGGCAGCAATTCGCTGACCTGCTGAAAACCCAATTGATAGTCGCCACTGGCAACGACCGAACCCACCGGGATTTTCGGGATCATCTTCGACTTGGGTTTGAGCTGGTCTTCGATGCCCAGTCGCTTGAACAGTTGATCTTCGATGTACACGCCGCTGGCACTGTCGGAATAAGCAACCGAGCGGGCATCGAGCAGGGTCTTTTTCAGACCGTCGACGGAGCTGATGTCTGGCTTGGGAGTACCTTCGCGTACCACCAGCCCAATTCGCGAGTCCGCCAGTTCAACCCGAGAAGCCGGGTCGACTTTGCCCTGCCTGATCAGTTCATCCAAGGCGTAACCGACCATTATCACCACGTCGGCTTTCTCACCTCTGGCCAGACGATTCGGGATCGCTTCCGGGGCTTTGCCCATGGAAGGGCCGAGAGCGGTGTCCAGGGTATTACCGGTAGACTCGGCGAATTTCGGGCCAAGGATTTTGTACGCAGCAGTGAAACCACCGGAGGTCATCACGCGGATCTCTTCGGCCTGCGCGATATTACTCAGGCCAAGGCTGGCAGCCAGCGTCAGGGTTGCAAATTTCAATAGTTTGTTCATGTCCATGTTCTCGAAAAGGGCAGGATCAAGACACCGCCGGTTGCAGGCGACCGGTCGAACGGCGATACAGATACAGCGTTGCGCCCAAGGCGCAGAGCGCGGCGAAACTCATCCAGTAACCCGGCGCGGCCTTGTCGCCGGTGTACTGGATCAGAAACGTCGACATCGCCGGCGTGAAACCACCAAACACCGCCGTTGCCAGGCTGTAAGCCAGAGAAAAGCCGGCAACTCGAACCTCACTCGGCATGATTTCGGTGAGCGCGGGGATCATTGCGCCGTTGTACAAGCCGTAAATGAACGACAGCCATAACAGCACCAGCAACATGTGCATGAAGCTCGGTGCGTTCACCAGAAAGGTCAGCGCCGGATACGCGGTGGCAAGGGTCAGCAGAGCCATGGCAATCAACACCGGACGCCGGCCTATACGGTCGGACAACGCGCCCCCGATCGGCAGCCAGATGAAATTCGAGACACCCACCAGCAAGGTCACCAACAATGCATCGGATGTGCTGAGGTGCAGCACGGTTTTGCCAAAGGTCGGTGCATAGACCGTGATCAGGTAGAACGCAGTGGTGGTCAGCGCGACCATCATCATCCCGGCAAACACGATGACCCAGTTCTGTGCCAGGGTACGGAACACATCAGCCATGCTTGGCCGGTGTTTGCGCGCAGCGAATTCCTCGGTTTCTTCCAGGTTGCGCCGAAGGAAAAAAATGAACGGCACGATCATGCAACCGACGAAAAACGGAATCCGCCAGCCCCAGTCGGCGATCATCGCGGGCGCCATCCATTGGTTGAGCCCATAGCCCAGCGCCGCCGCAACGATGATTGCTACCTGCTGGCTGCCAGACTGCCAACTGGTGAAAAAGCCCTTGTTGCCGGGGGTGGCGATCTCGGAGAGGTACACCGACACACCACCCATTTCCGCTCCGGCCGAGAAGCCTTGAAGCAATCGGCCAATCAGCACGATGGCAGGTGCGAATAACCCGATGGTTTCGTAGCCGGGCACCAACACAATCAGAATCGTGCCGCTCGCCATAATCGACAGCGTGACAATCAACCCTTTGCGCCGGCCCACGTCATCGATGTACGCACCCAGTACGACGGCTCCCAGTGGGCGCATCAGAAAGCCTGCACCAAACACGGCGAAGGTCATCATCAAGGACGCGAACTCGCTGCTGGCGGGGAAGAACACCGCAGCGATCTGTGTGGCGTAAAAGCCGAAAAGGAAGAAGTCGAACTGTTCGAGGAAGTTGCCCGAGGTGACCCGGAAAATCGCACTGGCGCGGGAGCGCCCGGTCGGGATTGATGTTGTCATTGACGTGTACTCCACCGCTTTTATGACGTGCCCGCCTGGACGCGGAGCACGGTTCTTATTGGGGCGGATAGTGGAGCAGGAAGATCGATATGATAAGTGCATTGTTGGCATGCATTGATGCGCCAAACGGATCAATGCACTTGCGGGCGGTGCCGCTACAGATGGGCCTCGATGTGAGTAAACGCTTGCGCCACGTAGCCTTCTTTCTCACCCACGGGCGCGAAATAGTGCAGTACCTCGTGCGCCGTTTCAGTGCCCTTCAAACGTGCCAGCAACCACGCGACAAGGTACTGCGCCGACAAACACCCTCCCGCCGTGGCGACATTGCCATTGGCATAAAACGCCTGATTGACCACATTGACCCCGGCCGCCTGCACCCACGGTTTGCTGATGGAATCGGTGCACGCGGGCGCGTCACCAAGCAGCCCGAGTTTTGCCAACAGAAAAGTGCCAGAACACTGCGCAGCCAGTAGCTGGCGGCTTGGGTCGAAGCGCAGTTGGTCCATGATCGTCGAATCCACGGCCACTTCCCGGGTCTTCCTGCCACTGCCGACCAGCACCGCATCCGCCTGACAGGCCTCGGCCAGATCAATGTGCGCGTCGATGGTCAAACCATTCATCGACGTGACCCGCGATGTCGGCGAGGCAATGCTCACGCGCCAGTCCTTGTCGCCCAGCAGCGAAACCCGGCTGAGCATGCCGTAAGCAATCAGGGAGTCGAGTTCGTTGAAACCGTCGAAAGTCAGAATGGCGATGTGCATGGCGGTTGATCCCGGGTGTTTTTACGCAGCCTACGCCGACCCGGGGCGCAACTCCCGGTACAGTGCGGGACAGAATCATCGAAACAGTCAGAGACGAGCCTGCACAGCGCTTTCACCGCCCAACCGATACTGATTATTGCCACTGCGCTTGGCTTCATACATCGCCAGGTCCGCAATATGAATGAGCCGGTCCATGCTCTGTGCATGGTCCGGAAACACCGCGACGCCCAGGCTGGTGCCGATGTGGCGCTGATCGTTGCCGATGGTGATCGGTGGTGACAGTTCGACGAAGATTTTCTGAGAGATAGTGCGGGCTTCTTCCTGCAGGCAGATGTTTTTGGACAAGCCTTGAAGGATGACCACGAACTCGTCACCGCCAATGCGGGCGACGGTGTCGGTTGAGCGCAAGATCGTCTTCAAACGTGTGGCGGTGGTGATCAGGACGCGGTCGCCGGCGGCATGACCGTAGTGGTCGTTGATCGCCTTGAAACCATTGAGGTCGACAAACACCAGCGCAATCCGGGTGGCGCTGATGCGTGCTTGTTCCAGCGCTTCGGACAAGCGTTCTTCGAGCACCAGGCGATTGGGCAGGCCAGTCAATGGGTCGTAGTGAGCCAGGTGTTGCAGGTAACTGGCGGAGGCTTTTTCCTCGGTGATGTCGCGCACCACTCCCATCATTTTGATGGTGGCGTCGTGGTCGTTCTTGACCACATTGCCGGTTTCTCGCAGCCAGTGAATGCTGCCGTCGGGCCAGACCACGCGGTATTCCTCGTCATGGTTTTCGCCGGTTTCCAGGCAGCGCAGCTCCCCGGCGCGCACGCTGGCCCGGTCCTCCGGGTGTACGCAGGAACAAAACAGGGCGTAGGAGGGCGTCACTTCGCCGATCTTGAAGCCGAACATGCCGTAGATCGCATCCGACCAGTAAAGTTTTTCGGTGTCGACGTCCCAGTCCCAGGTGCCAATGCGGGCGAAATATTGGCTGCGCTTGAAGCGTTCGACATCGCCATCCTGGCGCACCGAAGGTCCCTGGGACAGGCTGGCGATCAGCGTCCGGCATTCGGCCAATTGCTTTTTCAGCGAACGTTCCCGATGGATCATCGCGATGAGCAGGGCAAGCAGGACTGAGCCGATGGCTGCGCTGGTCCAGAGCGGATTCATTCAGGGATCGCCATCATTGGGGTGTTAAACCGAGGAGGATTAGGTGTTTATGTTAGTTCACCCGGTCACCGGGTTACAGTCGCTTTCTTTGCAGCCAGCGCTAGACTTGATTGGCACGCCCTCAGCTTCGTGATCGTCCGCCTGCTGGAGATCATCAGCATGTCACAGGCCAGTACTTCGCGGTCGAGGCGAAGCAGAAGGAAGGCAAGAAAGTCGTGGAAATGTTGTCTCACCGAGATTAAGGCACCTGAGCAGTTGCCAGCCGGGTGATTTTCTGGGAAAACCACGCCCCTCGAATTCCGCCAACAGATGAAACATCGTCATGAATGAAGAACTGCAAATCATCGACCTCCAGCCAGGCGACGGCAAAGCCGCTGTCAAAGGCGCGCTGATCACTACCCAATACCGTGGCTGGCTGGAAGACGGCACTGAATTCGACTCTTCCTGCAGCCGTGGCAAACCTTTCCAGTGCGTGATCGGCACCGGTCGGGTTATCAAGGGCTGGGACCAAGGGATCATGGGCATGCAGGTGGGCGGCAAGCGCAAGCTGTTGGTGCCGGCGCATCTAGGCTATGGCGAGCGTTCGATGGGGGCGATCACGCCGAATTCGAATTTGGTTTTCGAGATTGAACTGCTGGAAGTGCTGACGCGGGATGATTGATTTGTTGGGTGTGGGCTGAAATGGCGAACCCCGCCATCTCTGTTAGAAGAAATGGTGGGGTTTTTATGTGTTGGGAGGGTGATTTCTGGTTTTGATTTAGCGAGTCAGGTGAACATTTCAATATCGTCGAGCGTGTCAGCAACTGTGGCTTCAAGTGCAGGGAATTTTCCTTTTACGGAATCAAGGGCGGGCATCACGGCTTGCATTTCAAGCTCACCGAATCTGCGGGCTACATGGCCGAGTGCGGTGATTGCTGCCGCAGCCACCGACTGAGTGCCACTCTCGAGATGTTTCAGGCAAATGGTCTGAGCCCAGGCACTGTCTTGCTCATTTAATCCGATGGAAATCAGCGCGGTGACAATGTTCCTTTCTAAGCCGGTATCAACGAGACTGACTGCTTCGTCATGGCTAATCGACGGATCGTGGTAGATAAGACTCACTGTTTAGCTCCCAGGATGTTTCCCTTGGTGTCGGCTTTTTTTGCCTTGATCAATACATTTTTCATATCTTGATGGAGTTTATTCCATGCTCTGACATGTCCGTGGTAATCGTCCCCTCCCGTATGATCAAAGACGACAAACTCGTTCGTTTTGGGATCAATACCAATCCTGCGTTCCGATGTAGGTTTTACCTGTACTGAATTATCCAAAGCATCCTGGCCATTCTCGGGACCCTTACTTTTAACTGGTGTATCCGTCTTTCCATGGTACCTGGCAGCATCGAATCGCAGGGAAAAGACAATGTAAAGAGGCTTGATGCCGGAATCAGCCGGAAAAACAAGGATGAAGTCCTTGTACTCAGGCGGGTAGATCGGGTTAACAATGATGCTGTCAGCCGCTGGTGTAGGCGGATAAATCCAGATTTGCGGAGCTTGTGGAGCTCCTTCTAGCGGCGGTATTCCCGAAGTGCTCGACGGATCTACGGCTGGTGTCCATATCAGCGTTACCCCGTTACCAAAGTCAGCCACTTGCTGAGAGCCTTGTGCTACGAACTGCACGACAGGAATCATTTCCCAGTCGCTGCGCTTTTGAGTGTTGTATCCGTATGCCTTCAAAGTGCCGTTGGCCTGTTGTTCTATATGCAGGCGAACTCGGGTGCGACCTTCTTTGAGTGATTTGAGCTGTTCTTCCGAATACAGAGAACTGTCCCCGAGCGTCGATGGCCAGAGCAACGCAACGACTCCCGCCAAAGCGCCAGCAACAACACCAGCCGTCACTACCCCCGCACCGCTTGCAGCCGCCCCGGAGCCAGCAGCTCCTACGCCACCCAAAATCAGTGTTCCGAAGGAGCGAGGTAATGCGCTACCACTGATTTTTTGAGAGGTATGTTTCCTGCTTCATCCCTTTCACTGCCATCTAAAAGCGAGAACTTTCCGTAGTCCGCCAATTTCTCGACCGGGACAAACCCGGTTGGATTGTCGTGGTTGATTACGTCGTCGGGGAGGTTGCAACTTTTGGCGAATACGCAACCCTTGGAGCTGGGCTGGTCATGTTGCTGAGGTTGCCTTATGAAACGGTCTTCATATGCCTGTTGTCGGGCCAACATGTCTTCATATGTTTTTTCCTCGCGTCGCGTTCTGCCAGTTCGGAGGCGGTCATGTAGCGGCTGGTGATGTGGTGCCCGTCGCCTGACGGTGGGTTTTGAATCCTGGGTATGCCTGTTTTGCGGGCCATGAGCGTCCTTGTTTCATTTTTTGAAAGCGATGCGGACGCTATATCAAAGGGTATTTGAAAGATGTAGGACGGGTCTGAAGCTCCGGCTGTTGTTACAAATGGCGCTCTTCGCTGTAGATCAGTACCAACCTACATATGCAAAACTTGCGACCAAGGGATCATGGGCATGCAGGTGGGCGGCAAGCGCAAATTGCTGGTGCCGGCGCATCTGGCCTATGGCGAACGGACGATGGGCAAGATCACGCCGAACTCAAATTTGATTTTCGAGATTGAATTGCTGGAAGTGCTGACGCGGGATGATTGACTGGCATTGGGGTTGAATCGGCGTCGGTGGGTACGTTTGGAAAACCTACTCCCGCAGCCCGATGAAGAGGTCCAATTCAGTCGGTAGCTGCTCATTGAGCGCTATTGCGATTTGTTGGACCTGCCCGGCCGTCAGTAAACAGTCCCCGTCCTCGCTTTGATCAAGATTCTTCCAGCCCAGTACACACAGTATCGCGACTTCTGACTCAGGCGGAACGGTCAGTTCGTATTTTAGAAAGTCACCTGCCTGATCATCTTTTAAAAATCCGCTTATCCAAAAAAAATGAAGGGCGTCCTGAATGGTTTTCGGGTGGTCGTGGCTGTTACAGGCAGGGTGCCCGTCGACGGATGTCGGGCTTTGAACCAAAGGTGTCTCTGTTTTACGAGCCATTAGCGTTCTTGTCTCATCCTTTAAAAACGATGTGAACGCTATATCAATGGGCATTTGATAGATGTAGGAGAGTTCTGAGATTGCGGCCGTTGTTTCAATGGCTCACCCCTGAAACGCCTCCCTATACGCATACAACCCCGGCGCACCACCCGTCATCACAAACAGCACATTGTCCCCACGCTGGAAGCGCCCGTCCCGGAGATCGGCCACTAGCCCGGCAAACGCTTTGCCGGAATACACCGGGTCGAGCAACAGGCCTTCTGCGCGAGCCATCAAGTGCACCGCCTCGCGCATGGCCGGCGTCGGGAGGCCGTAGCCATCGCCCAACTGACTGCCGTCGATGACAATATCTGAAGCCTGAACAGTGGCGCTGCTGCCCAGCAATGCCAGTATTTCCTGAGTCAGTTGCAGGGTTCGGGCCGCCGAAGTTTCTCTGTCTGATAAAACCGAGTAGGACTTCACCAGCGAGGCACTTCGATCCAGTAGCTCAAACCCGGCCGCGAGCCCGGCGTGGGTGCCGGCGCTGCCGTTCGGCACCACGACCTGGTTGAAGGCCAGGCCGAGTTCGGTTTCCTGTTGCGCGATCTCCGCCGCGCAGCGCGCATAGCCAAGGCTGCCCAGTGGTGTCGAACCACCCGTAGGAATCACCAGCACCTTGCGTCCGGAACCCCGAAGGTGTTCGGCACGATTCTCGGCTTCGGCGAGTGAATTGCTGCCGCCGGCAAGCACGCGGAGGGTGGCGCCGAATAATTGGTCGAGCAGGATGTTGCCGTTAAGTTCGTAGTCCACTTCTGTTTTGGGCACTGAACGGGTGAGGATCAGTTCGCAGGCGATGCCGAGGCGGGCGCATGCCGCGGCGGTCAGGCGCGCATGATTGGATTGAAGGCCGCCGATGGTGAAGACCGTGTCGACCCCTGCTGCCAGCGCTGCACCGAGATGAAATTCGAGTTTGCGCAGCTTGTTGCCGCCACCGCCAATCAGCATGTGGTCATCGCGTTTGACGAACAGGCCGATGCCTCGGGCCTTCAAACCCAACTGCTGTTCAAGGCGTTCAGCGCGCTGGATTGGCGTCGGGCCTTGCAAAAGGTCGGTCCGGGCAAAAGAACTCAGAGACGTGTCCAGTAGGGTTTGCATCAATGGCGCCTCGCGGGTTTTGTTGCGGTGACTCTAGGGAGAAAGCCACTCTCGATAAACGCATCGCAGGTAATTACTCCTTTAACCTGATGTAATTAATGCAAGGTAAGGTCAGAGGATTTTTCTGATCGATTTGGATAGGCTATGGCGCGTCGTATCACCAACGCAATGGCATGGGAGGGCGCGTGTCGCCAATCAACGAATACGCGGCTGTTCAGTTGCTGGACGAGGCTTATCGGCACTGGACCGGCCAGGGGCTGCCGGCCCCTGAATCACTGACCGGGCCGGAACGCTTGCATTGGTTGCACGAGCACGCGCCTTACAGCCTGTTAGCCCATGGCACTGAAGACGATCCCCGTTTCTTCTACGCCAATGAACAGACGCTGGCCTGTTTCAAATACGATCGCGAGCAGTTCCTTGGCATGCCGTCACGGTTCAGCGCTTCGCCGTTGGACCGAGCCATGCGCCAGTCACTGCTGGAACAGGTCACGGCGAACGGAATTGCTCATGGCTATAGCGGCTGGCGGGTGGACAGGGACGGCCATGCCTTCATGATTTACGAAGGCAAGGTCTGGACCCTGATCGATCAGCACGGCGAGCATCGGGGGCAGGCGGCATTGTTCTGGCCGGATGCAGAGTGTGTCGGGTCGTTAATGGATTGACAGGTCTCATGACGCGTCACGAAACACCGGAACCCGGCCATTCAGCGAAGGCCGATACGCCCAGGCAAACTGCTCCAGCGCAGGTCGATGCGCCAGAATCTCCCGCAGCGTCGCACTGGCAATCCCCAACGCCAATACGTGCCCCGGACAATGATGCCTTCCGGCGCCGAAGGTAAAACTGCGACGCTGCGGGCGATCCACCAGAAAGACGTCCGCACGATCATTGAGCTGCGGATCGCGATTGGCCGACGCCAACAGCAGAAGAATCACATCGCCCGAATCAAGGCTTACCCCCTCGATTTCACACGGCGCGGCGACAAACCGGCGAGTGTTCTGTACCGACGGGTCAAAACGCTGGGTTTCGGCAATCACATCTTCTGCGCGTGCCTCCAGTAGCAATGGATGTCGAATCACTGCCAATAGCGCATTGCCGATCAGTCCTGCAGTGGCATCAAACGTCTGGGAAAACAATCCGATCAGATTGGCAAACAGCGTTTCGGGGTCACCCGTAAAGCGCCCGCGAATCCCGGCGAGCAGCGGGCTGTTGTTGTCTGAATCGTCGAGCAGCTCAATCAAATAACCCCGCAAGTGTTCGGCGGCAGCCTGTGCGGCATCGAGTTGAGCCTGATCGCTGAGCGGTGACAGGCACGCAACAAACTCCGCCGTCAGCTCGCTGATCGCCCGACCCTGAGCCGGCGTGAATCCCAGCAACGCCGCCACTACGCACACCGGCCCGCGAAACATGGCGTTGTATAACCCATCGGCGTGCGGCGTGATCAACCGCGCGGCCACTAGCGAATTGACTTCATCCACATCAATCAGCGCTAACCCAGGCTCAATCGCCGACCTCGGACAGCGCTGCCGTTCGCCTTCATTCATGCGCATCAATTGCCCGAATACCTTGCCCGCCATACCACCGGCAATCGCCTTGGGCACCGGTTCTTGCGCCGGTCGGACATGACAATCGGGATGCGCCAGTACAGCGGCAACGGCTCGGGCAGTGCTGGCTACCCACATATTCAGTCGTTCGTGAAAAACCAGCCCGCCTTGTGCACGTAATTGCGCGTAATAGGGATAAGGGTCGGCATGAGTCGCAGCGATGATCGGGTCCATGGGCCACAGCCTTGTTCGTGGTGGGGAAAGTGTTGCTACTATCTCCAGTCCGAAATGCCCTTGATTCGTCCGGGAGCGAAATATGAACGTAGAACAACACGACATTGGCGTTTCTCAGGTCGCGGCAGCCATCGCGGAGCCGGCCCGGACGAAAATCCTCTGTTCGCTGATGGACGGCCACGCACGCACCAGCACCGAGCTGGCGGCGATTGCCGAAGTCAGCGCCTCTACCGCCAGCGCGCACTTGGCCAAACTCAAGGAACTGGCGCTGGTGCGGCTGCACGTGCAGGGCCGCCATCGCTATTACAGCCTGGCGGACAAGCGTGTGGCCCAGGCACTGGAAGCATTGATGGTGATTGGCCAGAACACTGCGCCGACGTTCAACTCGCGCACGCCGGATCGGCTGCAATTTGCCCGCACCTGTTACGACCACATGGCGGGGACGTTGGCGGTGTTGCTGCATGACCGGATGCTGGAGAAAGGCTGGTTGCTGGAAACCGATGAGCAGGCCTATCGGCTGAGCGACAGTGGCGAGGTGCTGTTCGAAGGATTGGGGATCGAGGTCAAGGACCTGAACACCTTGCGTCGTCGTTTCGCTTGCCCATGCCTGGATTGGAGCATGCGCCGGCCGCATCTGGGCGGCTCATTGGGTGCAGCGTTGCTGCAAACCGCGATCCAGCGCAAATGGGTGACGCAGGATCTGGACAGCCGGGCGTTGACGTTGACAGCGGTGGGGCGCAAGGCACTGAGTACGCGGTTTGAACTGATGTTACCGCCCTCAAGCGGATCGCCCGCTCCTGTTTATGAAACATCTCATGAAGTTGCTGTAAGGCACTGATATATAAAAATATTAATATGGTACAGATGAAAAAAAGCCCGGTCATCCAATGGATGGCCGGGCTTTTTTACTCAAGCGTACTGCAACGTCAGATCAAACCTTGACGATCCAGCCCGCCGGCGCTTCGATGTCGCCAGTCTGCACACCGGTCAGCTCTTTGTAGAGCTTCTGGGTGACCGGGCCGACTTCGGTTTCACTGTGGAACACGTGCAGGTGATCGTTGTAGCTGATGCCGCCGATCGGGGTGATCACGGCAGCAGTACCGCAAGCGCCGGCTTCTTTGAAGTCCGAGAGCTTGTCGATGAACACGTCGCCTTCGATCACTTCCAGGCCCAGACGCGATTTGGCCAGCTCGATCAACGACAGGCGGGTGATGCCTGGCAGTACCGACGGCGAGTTCGGGGTGACGAACTTGTTGTCGTGGGTGATCCCGAAGAAGTTGGCCGAACCGACTTCCTCGATTTTGGTGTGGGTCATCGGGTCCAGGTAGATGCAGTCGGCGTAGTGCGCTTTCTTGGCCTGGGAGCCTGGCATCAGGCTGGCGGCGTAGTTGCCACCGACCTTGGCCGCGCCGGTGCCTTGTGGGGCTGCACGGTCGAAGCTGGAGATCAGGAAGTTGTGCGGGGTCAGGCCGCCCTTGAAGTAGGCGCCGACCGGAATGGCGAAGATCGAGAAGATGAACTCGGGCGCGGTACGCACGCCGATGTTGTCACCCACGCCGATCACGAACGGACGCAGGTACAGCGCGCCGCCGGTGCCGTAAGGCGGGATGAAACGTTCGTTGGCGCGGACCACTGCCTTGCACGCTTCGATGAACTGTTCGGTTTCGACGAACGGCATCAGCAGACGTGCACAGCTGCGCTGCATGCGCAGGGCATTCTGGTCCGGGCGGAACAGGTTGATCGAACCGTCCTTGCAACGATAGGCCTTCATGCCTTCGAAGCATTGCTGACCATAGTGAAGGGCGGTGGAGCCTTCGCTGATGTGCAGCACGTTGTCTTCGGTCAGGGTGCCTTTGTCCCACTCGCCATTGCGCCAGTACGACAAGAAACGCTTGTCTGTCTTGATGTAGTCAAAACCCAGCTTGTCCCAATTAATGCTTTCGTTACCCATGACACCCTCTATCACTGAACAACCGTCGAAACGGTTCAAGGCTTCTGACGTTTTTTGGATGGGGACAACAATACTTCATTCCGGACCCATTTCGCAGCCTGCAATTCGATCTCTGCGACCATCGATACGTCCCGGTGTAGCAGCTGTCGAGCCCCGCGAGGCAGCGTCCGGCGACGAAGTCGTCGTAATCCGGCTGGCTCGGTGTGCCTGACAGCACTGGGTCGCAGGTCTTGCGACGACTTCGTCGCCGGCCGCTGCCTCGCGGTGCTCGTCAGCTGCTACAAGGTATTGCGTACGGTTTTACAGGTGCAGCGCGTGGCCAAGGGCTCGCAACGCTGCTTCCTGCACGGCCTCGCCCAAGGTCGGATGCGCGTGGATGGTGCCGCCGATGTCTTCCAGGCGCGCGCCCATTTCCAGGCTCTGGGCGAAGGCCGTGGACAGCTCGGAAACCCCGACGCCCACCGCTTGCCAGCCGACAATCACATGATTGTCCCGACGAGCGACCACCCGCACGAAGCCGCTTTTCGATTCCAGCGTCATCGCCCGGCCATTGGCCGCGAACGGGAAGCTCGAAACGATGCAGTCCAGACCCGCCGCCTTGACCTCGTCCGGGGTCTGGCCGACCACCACCAGTTCCGGGTCGGTAAAGCACACGGCGGCAATGGCGGTAGGGTTGAACTCGCGGGTTTTACCGCTGATCAGTTCAGCCACCATCTCGCCCTGAGCCATGGCCCGGTGCGCGAGCATTGGTTCGCCGCTCAGGTCACCGATGGCGTACACGTTGCGCATGCTGGTCTGGCAGCGGTTGTCGATCTTGATCGCCGAGCCGTTCATGTCCAGGTTCAGCGCTTCGAGGTTCCAGCCCTGGGTGTTCGGTTTGCGACCCACGGCGACCAGCACCTGATCGGTTTCCAGGTTCAGGGTGTCGCCGTTTGGATCAAGAACTTGAATAGAATTGTTCGAGGAATTAAAGCCTTGAACGCTATGCTTCAAGTAAAGCTTCACACCGAGTTTTTTCAGTTCGTCGTGTACCGGCTGAGTCAGTTCAGCGTCGTAAGCCGGCAGGATCCGCTCCTGTGCCTCGACTACGCTGACGTCGGCGCCGAGCTTGCGATAGGCAATCCCCAGTTCCAGACCGATGTAGCCGCCACCGACCACGGTCAGTCGCTTGGGCACAGACGTCGGCGCCAGGGCTTCGGTGGAGGAGATGATCGGACCGCCAATCGGCAGCATCGGCAGGTTCACGCTTTTCGAACCGGTGGCCAGCACCAGGTGCTCGCACTGAATGCGCGTGTCGCCAACCTCGACGGTTTTACCATCGATCACCTTGGCCCAGCCTTGAATGACCTGGACCTTGTTCTTTTTCAGCAGCGCCGCGACGCCAGTGGTCAGGCGATCAACGATGCCGTCCTTCCACTCGACGCTCTTGCTGATGTCAAGGGTTGGTGCCGAAACGTTGATGCCCAAGGCTGAATGCTGGCTATGGTGTTGCGTCTGGTGAAACTGCTCAGCGACGTGGATCAGCGCTTTCGACGGGATGCAGCCGATATTCAGGCATGTACCGCCCAGCGATTCACCTTCCACCAGAATGGTCGGGATGCCCAACTGACCGGCTCGGATCGCGGTCACATAACCGCCGGGGCCGCCGCCGATGATCAGCAATGTTGTGTTCAAAGTCTGCATGCCTTACTCCACAAACAGGGTAGCGGGTTGTTCGAGCAAGCCGCGAACGGCCTGGATGAATTGCGCCGCGTCCATGCCGTCGACCACACGGTGATCGAAGGAACTGGAGAGGTTCATCATCTTGCGGATCACGATCTGGCCTTTGACGACCATTGGGCGCTCGACGATTTTGTTGACGCCGACAATCGCCACTTCCGGCAGGTTCAACACCGGGGTGCTGACAATGCCGCCCAACGCACCGAGGCTGGTCAGGGTGATGCTCGAACCGGACAGTTCATCACGGCTGGCCTTGCCATTGCGTGCGGCGGTGGCCAAACGGGAGATTTCAGTCGCGCTGTCCCACAGGCTGCGGGCTTCGGCATGACGCACCACCGGCACCATCAAGCCGATGTCGGCCTGGGTGGCGATGCCCACATGCACCGCGCCGAGGCGGGTGATGACTTGGGCTTCGTCGTCATAACGGGCGTTGATCTGCGGGAAATCACGCAGGGCAACGACCAGGGCACGGACCAGGAACGGCAGCAAGGTCAGCTTGCCGCGAGTCGCACCGTGTTTTTCGTTCAGGTGCGCGCGCAATTCTTCGACGGCGGTGACGTCGATTTCTTCAACATAACTGAAGTGTGCTGCACGCTGGGTGGCGTCCTGCATGCGCTGGGCGATCTTGCGGCGCATGCCGATGACCGGGATTTGTTCTTCGTCGTTACGCTGGGCGTAAGCAGAGGGCACGGTCGATGCATTCGACTGACCCTGCGCCAGATAGGCGTCGAGGTCTTCGTGCAACACGCGTCCGGCAGGGCCGCTGCCACGCACCAGACGCAATTGAATGCCGAGGTCCAGCGCGTGTTTGCGCACGGCCGGGGAGGCCAGCGGGCGTTCGTCGGCCTCGCGTGCCACCATTGGGCCCTGGCAGGCAGCCACTCGCGGCGCTGCGGCAGCGACGGGTTTGCTGGCGATAACGGGTTCAACTTTAGGGGCTGCAACCGGTGCTTCTTTAACAGGGGCCGGCTGGGACGACTCTTTAACGTTGCCCGCGCCTTCCACTTCGATGCTGATCAGGATGCTGCCAACCGCCATGACTTCGCCAGGCACACCGCCCAGCGCAATCACCTTGCCGTGGACCGGGGAAGGGATGTCGACCATCGCCTTGTCGGTCATCACATCGGCCAGCACCTGATCTTCGACGACCATGTCGCCAACCTTGACGTGCCACACCGACAATTCAACTTCTGCAATGCCTTCACCAATGTCCGGCATTTTAATAACGTGCGTGCCCATTCAGACCTCCATAACCCGATGCAAAGCCGCGCCCACACGGGACGGACCAGGGAAATACGCCCACTCTTGTGCGTGCGGGTAGGGGGTGTCCCAACCGGTGACGCGTTCGATAGGCGCTTCCAGGTAGTGGAAGCAATGCTCTTGCACCAGGGCGACCAGTTCGGCGCCGAAGCCGCAGGTGCGGGTCGCTTCGTGAACGACTACGCAGCGTCCGGTTTTCTTCACCGACTTGACGATGGTCTCCAGGTCCAGCGGCCAAAGGCTGCGCAGGTCGATGACTTCAGCGTCGATGCCGGTTTCTTCAGCGGCCACTTGCGAGACGTAAACGGTGGTGCCGTAGGTCAGGATGGTCACGTCCTTGCCCGGACGGGCGATGGCGGCGACGTCCAGCGGCACGGTGTAGTAGCCGTCCGGCACTTGTGCGGCCGGGTGTTTCGACCATGGGGTTACCGGGCGGTCGTGGTGGCCGTCGAACGGGCCGTTGTACAGGCGTTTTGGCTCAAGGAAGATCACCGGGTCATCGTTTTCGATGGAGGCAATCAGCAGGCCCTTGGCGTCGTACGGGTTGGACGGCATGACCGTGCGCAGACCGCACACCTGAGTGAACATCGCCTCGATGCTCTGGCTGTGGGTCTGGCCGCCATAGATGCCGCCGCCGCAAGGCATGCGCAGGGTCATCGGTGCGGTGAACTCACCGGCCGAGCGATAGCGCAGGCGGGCGGCTTCGGAAATGATCTGGTCCGATGCCGGGTACACGTAGTCGGCGAACTGAATCTCGGCCACCGGGCGCAGGCCATAGGCACCCATGCCCACGGCGACACCGACGATGCCGCTTTCGGAGATCGGCGCGTCGAACACCCGGGAGGTGCCGTACTTGTTCTGCAAACCTTCGGTGCAACGGAACACGCCACCGAAGTAACCGACGTCCTGGCCGAAGACCACGACGTTGTCGTCACGCTCAAGCATCACATCCATGGCCGAGCGCAGGGCCTGGATCATGGTCATGGTGGTCGTGGTCATGGCAGTTTCCGGCTTGATATTGTTGTTGTGGTCGTTCATGTCAGATCCCCAACTCTTGACGCTGGCGCTTCAAGTGCTCCGGCATCTCTTTGTAGACGTCTTCGAACATGGTCGCGGCGCTTGGAATCTGGCCACCGGCGAGGGTGCCGTACTGCTCGGCTTCTTTCTGCGCGGCGATGACCTGGGCTTCCAGTTCGGCGCTGACGGCGGTGTGTTCCTCTTCGGACCAGTGACCGATCTTGATCAGGTGCTGCTTGAGTCGGGCAATCGGGTCGCCCAGCGGGAAGTAGCTCCAGTCGTCGGCAGGACGGTACTTGGACGGATCATCGGAAGTGGAGTGGGGACCGGCGCGGTAGGTGACCCATTCGATCATGGTCGGGCCGAGGTTGCGGCGGGCGCGTTCGGCGGCCCAGGCAGACGCCGCATAGACTGCGACGAAATCGTTGCCATCAACCCGCAGGGAGGCAATGCCACAACCGACGCCACGACCGGCGAACGTGGTGGCTTCACCACCGGCAATCGCCTGGAAGGTGGAGATCGCCCACTGGTTGTTGACCACGTTGAGGATCACCGGCGCACGGTACACGTGGGCGAAGGTGAGGGCGGTGTGGAAGTCTGATTCAGCGGTGGCGCCGTCGCCGATCCAGGCCGAAGCGATTTTGGTGTCGCCCTTGATCGCCGAGGCCATGCCCCAGCCCACACCCTGTACGAATTGGGTGGCGAGGTTGCCGGAAATGGTGAAGAAACCGAAGTCTTTGACCGAATACATGATCGGCAGCTGACGGCCCTTGAGCGGATCGCGCTCGTTGGACAGCAGTTGGCAGATCAGGTCCACCAGCGGCACGTCTCGCGCCATCAGGATGCTTTGCTGGCGGTACGTCGGGAAGCACATGTCATCAACGTTCAGCGCCAGGGCCTGGCCGCTGCCGATGGCTTCTTCGCCGAGGCTCTGCATGTAGAACGACATTTTTTTCTGACGCTGGGCGACCACCATGCGGTTGTCATAGATCCGCGTCTTGAGCATGGCACGCATGCCCTTGCGCAGGATCTCGACCGGTACGCCTTCAGCCCACGGACCGAGGGCATTGCCCTGGTCGTCGAGCACGCGAATCAGCCCTTTGGCCAGGTCGGCGGTGTCGGCGGGTTCGACGTCGATGGAAGGTTTGCGCACCGTGCCGGCGTCGGTCAGGCGCAGGTAGGAGAAGTCGGTTTTGCAGCCAGGACGGCCCGATGGTTCGGGAACGTGCAGTTGCAGCGGTTCGTACGCTTGGTTCATGGCTTCTACGCTCGATCTTGTGAATTTCTTGTAGTGAGCTGACCGTCATTCTTCTGTGGAAGAAATCTTGTCCTACAACAATCATAGGCCCGGCGAAGAAGAATATTTATCTCTGTTTCGTTGCAGTGGAGATCATTTGGGGATAAAAAATCTGCATATACAAAAAAAACAGGTGGTTTTGTCTCATGCGCAAATTGGACCGTACCGATATCGGCATTCTCAACAGCCTTCAGGAGAATGCGCGCATCACCAACGCCGACCTCGCACGCTCGGTCAACTTGTCGCCGACACCGTGCTTCAACCGGGTCAAGGCGATGGAAGAACTGGGCTTGATTCGTGAGCAGGTGACGTTGCTGGATGCCGACCTGTTGGGGCTGCACGTCAATGTGTTCATTCACGTGAGCCTGGAGAAGCAGGTGGAAGAAGCGTTGCAACATTTTGAGGAGGCGATCTCGGATCGCCCGGAAGTGATGGAGTGCTATTTGATGGCTGGCGACCCGGACTATTTGATCCGGGTGCTGGTGCCTACCATTCAGTCGCTGGAGCGCTTCATGATGGATTTCCTGACCAAAGTCCCTGGCGTTGCGAACATCCGTTCAAGCTTCGCCCTCAAGCAAGTGCGCTACAAAACCGCACTGCCATTGCCGGCCAACGGCCTGACCCTTTCGAGCTGACCCCGTCCCCGTAGCAGCTGACGAGCCACGCGAGGCAGCGTCCGGCGGCGCAGCCGTCGCAAACCTGGCCATCGAGTTTTGTCAGGTAAACCGCAGACGCAGCCTCGCGGTGCTCGACAGCTGCGAAGGGTGGGGAGTCAGCGTGGAAGTAATCGACCGTCAGAGTTTGTTGATGGGGATTTTCAGGTACGTCACGCCATTGTCCTCAGGCGGCGGCAGATTCCCGGCCCGCACATTCACCTGAATCGCCGGCAGCAGGAGGTTCGGCATGCCCAACCCGGCGTCGCGGCGCGTGCGCATTTCAACGAAGGCGGCCTCATCAATGCCGTCATGCACGTGAATGTTGCTTTTACGCTGTTCGCCGACCGTGGTCATGCACTGGGATTCGCGGCCTTCGGGCGGGTAATCGTGACAGATGTAAAGGCGCACGCTGGCCGGAAACGCCAGCAATTTCTGGATCGAGGTAAACAACTGATTCGCGTTGCCGCCGGGAAAGTCGCAACGCGCGGTGCCCACATCCGGCATGAACAGGGTGTCGCCCACCAGAATCACATCGCCGTCGACCAGGTAAGCCATGTCCGCCGGCGTGTGGCCGGGTACGTGCAGGGCGGTGGCCTTGAGGTTGCCGATCATGAACGACTCATCCGGTGCGAACAGATGATCGAACTGCGAGCCGTCAATGCGAAATTCCGGCTCCAGGTTGAACAGGTTTTTGAACACGCCCTGAACCAGGCTGATCGACTGGCCAATCGCAATGTTGCCGCCCAGCTCGCGGCGCAGGTAAGGCGCGGCAGACAAGTGATCGGCATGGGCGTGGGTTTCCAGCAGCCATTGCACCTGCAACTGATGTTCACGAACAAAGGCGATGATCTTGTCGGGTTGGGTGGTCGCGGTCCGCCCGGCCGCCGGGTCGTAATCGAGCACCGGGTCGACGATGGCGCAGTGGCCGCCATCGGTTTCATAAATCACGTAGCTATAGGTCGACGAGGCGGGGTCGAGGAAGGCTTTGATCAGGGCAGGCATGGTGAGCGTTTCTTACTGGGCGAGTGCTGAGGGTAGATTCATTTTCCCCGCATTGGCCAGCCCGGATTAATTCAAATGATGAAAAAATCTGCGCGGGCTCTATCCTGTCAGTCATCGATACCGGGCGGTCCCGGCTTTTTTCGCAGATCACGAGTGGTTTATGTTGCTGGCGAGTTTTTTTGGGGTGGTCATGGGCCTGGTCCTCGGGTTGACCGGGGCCGGTGGCGGCATTCTTGCGGTGCCGGCCCTGGTATTGGGGCTGGGCTTGACCATGACCCAAGCGGCACCCGTCGCCTTGTTTGCCGTGGGCAGTGCGGCGGCGGTCGGGGCGATTGACGGATTGCGGCATGGCCTGGTGCGTTATCGCGCGGCGTTGCTGATCGCGTTACTCGGCGCGGTGTTTTCACCGGTCGGCATTTACTTCGCCCATCAGTTGCCGGAAAAAATCCTGATGGTCCTGTTCAGTATGCTGATGGTCATGGTTGCCTGGCGGATGCTGCGACGTGAACGCAAGGACGAAGGGCCAAGCGATCACGGCCACGCCAACTGGGGCCAGAAAAACTGCATGCTCGATCAGCAGACCGGGCGTTTTTCCTGGACTGCCAAATGTACGGCGACCTTGGCCGCGCTCGGCGCGGTTACCGGTGTGGTGTCGGGGCTGCTTGGGGTGGGCGGCGGTTTTCTGATTGTCCCGGCGTTCAAGCAGCTCACTGATGTGCAGATGCGCGGCATCGTTGCCACTTCCTTGATGGTGATCAGCCTGATTTCCGCCATCGGCGTGATCGGTGCGTTTCATGCCGGCGTGCGAATCGACAGTCTCGGCGCAATCTTCATCGTCGCCAGCATCGTCGGCATGATCGTTGGCCGCAAGCTTTGTGCGCATGTGCCGGCCCGGGCGCTGCAGGTGGGCTTTGCCAGCATCTGCATGGTGATTGCGGCTTATATGCTGTTCAGAGTAGGCGTTTAGCCAGTACTGAGGTCTATGACTTCCAAGTGGGTCAACAGACCTACACCTTGAGTTCCGGGCCGTGCCGACGGCCGGTCTTACACCGTAGTTGTCATGCGTTCCCGGCCCTGCCAAAGCACTTGAGCACCGCTCCCAAGGCAGCGTATGGCGCCGCCGGTCACCTTTCGATAATCGCTTCCGACACCTCGTCCCCTGTCGCGGAGCGCGCCATGTACAACAATAAGAACGTCAAGCATCGCTTTTTACCCCTCTTCATCGCCAGCCTGTCCGGCCTTGGCCTGAGCTCAATGGCCGAGGCCGAGATCATGCTGTATGACAAGGACCAGACCACATTCTCGACCGACGGCTACATCAACGCATTTTATGTGAACAGCGATGTCGACCGTGCCGGTGATCAGTTCGACCGCCGACAGGCGCGGGTAAAGATGGGGTTTCTGCCCAACTACCTGGGCTTCAACATGGGCAAGCAGGTCGATGACCTGAAGCTCGGTGCCCGGGCCTCGTTTTGGGTGACCATCAACGACAGCCAGACCAACAGCACCGACACCGCCATCGATGTGCGGCAGTTCTACGGTACGGTGGCAAACGCTGAGTGGGGTGAAGTGCTGATCGGCAAGGACTTCGGCCTGTTTGCCCGCTCCAACATCCTGCTCGATGAAATGCTCGCCGGTTACGGTCAGGTCAGCGATACCTTGGGGTTGGTGGATGGCGGCGGCGTCTCGTTCGGCAACATCGGCACCGGGTATCCGTATCCGTTCCCGACATCGCAGATCACCTACCGCACGCCGGTCATGGACGGTTTGCGTGTAGCGGTCGGGATCATGGACCCGGTTGATACCAACGACAGCAGCCCGACGGGCAAGGCTTATCAGGAAAACCCGCGCACCGAGAGCGAGGTCACGTATCAGTTCGACGTCGCCGGGGCGAAGATCTACAGCTGGGTCAATGGCAGTTACCAGACTTCGGACAATACCGACTCCACCGTCAACACGGTCACCTCCAAAGGGGTTGGCTATGGCGTGCAGGCGAAGATGGGCGGGTTGTCTCTCACCGGGTCCGGGTTCCAGGCCAAAGGCATCAATCCGTTCTTCACCAACAACGCAGGCGAGCCAACCTTGCGCAACGTCGACAGCGACGGATACCTGCTGCAAGGTTCCTACAAACTGGGCAAAAACCGCCTGGCCCTTTCCTACGGCAAGACCAACGATGACGGCAATGGCGTGGTCGGCAGTGGCGCGGACTACGAAACGCGCGGTATTGCGCTGTTCCATGACGTGAATGACAACCTCAAACTTGTCGCCGAGTACAACCAGTTCGAAATCAACGGTCATGACACCAGCGCCCAGAACGAAAACACCGATACCGTTGCGGTGGGGGCCGTGTTGACCTGGTAACCCTTGGTCGTGACCCTGGCTGTGCGCATCGCAGCCGGGGTCTCGACCCTTCTCATCCCATCGAAGTGGTTACCCGCTACCCAAGTAGCATTCGTTACGACCCACAGGCTTCGTACACTCATGCCTCATATCTACGCACCTGCGGGGGGCGATCATGGAGCAGGCCCAAGGCGCAGGCATTGTCAGCGCAATGTCCCAAGCCACCGATGCCCGGCAGGTGGCGCAAGAACTGGCGCGGCAATTGTTGCACCCGCATCTGGGCTTCGTGCTGTTTTTCTGTTCCGCCGAGTATGACTTGCAGGCGCTAGGGCAGGCCTTGCAACACAGCTTCGGCGGTATTCGTCTGGTGGGTTGCACCAGCGCGGGGGAAATCACCCCGCTGGGCTATGGGCGTAATTGCGTGACGGCGGTGGGTTTTGATCATCGGCATTTCTCCATTGCTGTCGAGCTGATCGACGAAATGGAGCACTTCAGCCTGATCGATGCCCAGCAAATGGTCGAGCGTCTGGTCAGTGGCTGTCGCAGTAACACCCTGGCCCCGATCAAGGGCAACAGCTTTGCCCTGACGTTGCTCGATGGTTTGTCCAGCCGTGAAGAAATGGTCCTCGCGGCGCTCAGTGCCGCGTTGGGCGACATTCCGCATTTTGGCGGTTCGGCCGGTGACGACAATTACCTGACCCATACCCACGTTTACTTCGACGGCGAATTCCACAGCGGCGCGGCAGTGGTGGTGCTGGTCAATACCTGGCTGGATTTTGAAGTGTTCACCACCCACCACATTCTGCCCAGGGCCGAAAAACTGGTGGTCACCGGGGCCGACAGCGCCTCGCGCCGAGTCTATGAACTCAACGCCGAACCGGCCGCCGCCGAGTACGCCCGGCACATTGGCGTTCCGGTTGATGAGCTGGATCACCGGATCTTCGCTGCACACCCCTTGGCCGTGCGCATCAACGAACAGTATTACGTGCGCGCCATTCAGCAGGTGCACCCGGACTTGAGCCTGAGTTTTTACTGCGCCGTGGAGAACGGCATCGTGCTCACCGCCATGACCCCAGGCCCGATGTTGCCGAACCTGCAAAACCTGTTCGAGGGGTTACAGGAGCGCTTGGGCGACTTGTTGCTGACCATCGGTTGTGACTGCTTTCTCAGGCGTCTGGAGCTGGAAGACGACGGCAGTCTCGACGCAATCGGAACGTTTTTGCGCGAGCAGCGGGTGATGGGTTTCAACACCTACGGAGAACAGTTCAATGGCATGCACATCAACCAGACCTTCACCGGCGTTGCCATTGCCCGAGGCCGGTCCCCGGGGCACCGCTGAACTCCAGGCAGAAGTCGCCAGCCTGCTGCACGATAACCACAAACTTCAACGCATCAACGCGGCGCTGATCGAGCGCATCGAGTCCGGCATCACGCGTGGCAACGATCCATATGCGGCGTTCCAGCACTCAGTGGTGCTGGCCGAGCAGGTGCGTGAGCGCACCGATGCCTTGAACCAGGCCATGGCCGAACTCAAGGCCGGCAATCATTTGCTCAGTGAGGCACGCTTGCGCGCCGAAACGGCGCATCGACATCTGATCGATGCCATCGAGAGCATTTCCGATGCCTTTGTATTGTTCGACGCCGACCAGCGAATTGTCTTGTTCAACAGCCGCTTCAAGGCGTTCTGGAGCAACAGCCGGGTGCGGATCAACGCGGGCATGCGCCTGACCGAGGTCAAGCGCCTGATGATGAACAACGGGTTGTTCACCGAAGAACCGCGCGGCAATGCTGACGAGAGCCTGCTCTATCGCCTGCTGAACGGACGTTGGCTGCAGGTCAGCGAGCGGCCGACTCAGGAAGGCGGGCGGGTCATCCTGTTCACCGACATTACTGACGTTAAACTCAGCGAAACCGTGCGCCGCGAGCAGGCCGTGGCGCAGAAATCGCATTTGTTGCAGCGGGCGGTCGATAACCTGTCCCAAGGGGTGGCCATGGTCAACGCCGACGGCATCCTGGAGTTGTGGAACCGGCGTTTCCTCGAATTGAGCGGCCTGGCACCGGTTGCGGCCCATCGACCGTTTGCCGAAGTGATTGCCGACACGGAGTTGAATTTGCTCACCCCGGCCAGTCGCGATGGCAACGGTCGGCCCGTACAGGAATGCGAGCAACGCCTCTATGACGGCCGGGTCCTGGAGATCCGCACGCATCCGCTGCCCACTGGCGGATTCGTCAACACCTTCACCGACATCACCGAGCGCTACCAGCACGCCGAGGCGCTGAGTGAAAGCGAGCGCTGGATTCGCCTGATCACCGACCACGTCCCGGCGCTGATCGCCTACCTCAATGCCGATCTGGTTTACGAGTTCACCAACAAAGTTTACGAAGAGTGGTACTGCTGGCCCCGTGGCGTGATGCTCGGTCAGAGCCTGCGTGAAGTGCACAGCGAACAGCATTACCAGCGCCTGGAGTCTTACGTGGCCCGGGCGTTGGCCGGTGAGAGCGTCACGTTCGAGTTCGCCGAGACCAACGTCAATAATCAGGAACGCTACATGCTGCGCTCCTATGTGCCCAATCGACTGGCTACAGGGGAGGTGGTGGGGATTTTCGTGTTGATTCGCGACATCACCGAACGCCGCCGCACCGCTGAGGCGTTGCACCAGGCGTACCAGAATCTTGAGCTGCGGGTGTGTGAGCGCACCGCAGAACTGACCACCCTCAATGACCAGTTGTTGCGTGAAATCGAAGAGCGTCGTCGGGTGGAATCCCGTTTGCGCGAGGCCAAGCTTGAAGCCGAGCAGGCCAACCTGTCGAAGACCAAGTTTCTGGCGGCGGTCAGCCATGACCTGCTACAACCGCTGAACGCCGCACGATTGTTCACCAGTGCATTGATGGAGCGGCGCGAGCCCATCTCCAACGAAATTCTGGTGCGCAATGTCAGTAACTCCCTGGAAGACGTGGAAAACCTGTTGGGCACGCTGGTGGATATTTCCAAGCTGGATGCCGGGGTGATCAAGGCCGATATTGCGCCGTTCGCCCTGAGCGAACTGTTGGAAAACCTGGCGGCTGAATACACCCAGGTGGCGCGCAGCGAGGGCCTTGAACTGCGCTTTGTTGCCTGTTCGGCCTTGGTGCGCAGTGACATCCAGCTATTGGCGCGCATCCTGCGCAATTTGTTGAGCAATGCGATTCGTTACACCTACAGCGGTCGTGTGGTTTTGGGCTGCAGACGCCATCACCAGCGGTTATTGATTCAGGTCTGGGACACGGGCATGGGCATCGCCGAACATCGCCTGGAAGAGATTTTTCAGGAGTTCAAACGCGGTGACGTGCAGCGTCCGGATCAGGATCGCGGCCTGGGACTGGGCCTGGCAATTGTCGAGAAAATTGCCGGCATTCTCGGGCATCGCATTCAGGTGCGCTCCTGGCCGGGCAAGGGTTCGATGTTCTCGGTCGAAGTGCCGTTGAGTGCAACAGCGCCCAAGCCTCAGCCGACATTGCAGATGAGCGAGCCGATGCTTGAGCGCTTGCGCGGCGCGCGGGTATGGGTGCTGGACAACGACGCGACCATTTGCGCCGGTATGCGCACGTTGCTGGAAGGGTGGGGCTGTCGGGTGGTCACGGCGCTGTCGGAAGAGGACCTGGCCCGGCAAGTGGACAACTACCACGCCGAGGCCGACCTGCTGATCGCGGACTACCATCTGGACAACGATCAGAACGGTGTCGACGCCGTCGCCCGGATCAATGCCCGTCGGGCTTCACCGATCCCGGCAATGATGATCACGGCCAACTACAGCAATGAACTCAAACTGCAAATCCGTGAGTTGGGCCATACCCTGATGCACAAACCGGTGCGGCCAATGAAGCTCAAGACCGCGATGAGCCATCTACTCGGCAGGCCTTGAAGGCTTGCTCCCATAAGGGTCGCGTTGTACCTGTGGGAGCGAGCTTGCTCGCGATGGGGGCGACGCGGTCCATCGGTTGCCCCTAATTTCAACGCCGCAAATAAGACCCGAAATCAATATCCCCGGCACTCAAGATCGCCTGCACCCGGTTGTGCACGTTGAGTTTGCGCAGGATTGCCGAGACGTGGGCCTTGACCGTGGTTTCGGCAATTTCCAGGGTGTAGGCGATCTGCTTGTTCGACTCACCTTTGGTCATGCGTTCGAGCACCTGCAATTGCTTGCGGGTCAGGGCCTGGAGCAGTTCGGGCGGGAAGCTCGGAGTGTCGTTCATCCGCCGGTGAGTGCTGCTTTTGGTCGTGCGAATGATGTCCGGGGGCAGGTAGACATTGCCATTGAGGATTTGCTGGATGGCGTCGGTCATCTGCGTGCGTGGCGAAGACTTGGTGATGAAGCCCACGGCGCCGTAAGTGATGGCTTGCAGGACGATCTGTTTGTCCTGCTCGGCGGAGACAATCACCACCGGAATGGTGGGCGCCTCGTTGCGCAGGTTGATCAGGCCATTGAGACCATGCATGCCGGGCATGTTCAGGTCGAGCAGGATCAGGTCCAGGTCGTCGTGTTCCTGAGTGAGCGCCAGGGCACTGTCGAGGTCGGCCGTTTCCATGACTTCGCTGTTCGGGAAACCATCGCTGATGACGTTATGAATTGCTTCGCGGAACAGCGGGTGATCGTCGGCAATCAGAATTTTGTACATAGCCTTTCACCTCATTATTTTGATTATGGTGTGGCAACAACACGCCAGCGTAAAGGTCAGGGGAAAGGTTCGGGCCGGGCGGGCGTCACGGGCAGGTTTGCCGCTTGCCAGGCGTCCAGGCCGTCGCGATACCAATACAACGTCTTATAGCCCATGGTGGCGGCACGTTTAACCGCGTTCCAGCTCAACCAGCAGTCGGAGCGGCAATAGAAGACCAGCGGTTGCGCCGGATCGCCGGCGGTCAATGCCTTCAGGTTTCGCGCAAAGTAAGCCTGCCAGTCGGGCGTCAGGTTGCCGTCGCCGGTATTGGCCAGCCAATGACTGCCGGGCAGGTTTTCATGGGGCTGGTCTTCGATAAAACGCCCTTGCAGCCATTGGCGGCGATAGACGTCGATCAGAATCGGGGCAGGGGTTTGACTGAGCAGGTCTTGCAGGGCAGGGGTGTCAATCAGCGTCGCGCCTTGCAGGCTGTTGGGCGTCGGGCTGCGGTACAGGTCGATGCGATAGCCATCGGGCGAAAACAGCGCTGGCTCAGCCTGCGCGGTGCCCAGCAACAGGCTCAGCGACAGCGCAGCGAGAGTAGGGCGCAACAGACAACGTCGGGCACGCGGCATGGGTTCAATCCTTATAGTTATGAACCTATTACATGCCAGTCGGGGTGCGTTGGGAATGAGACGATAGACAGGTAAACCCGTACTAAAGTAGTAATTTTGCCGTGTTCAATGAAGATCAACGGTGCGGCGCTGTGTCATTAGCCGGCTTTGCGCAAGGCCGCATGCTGCGGGTTGAAGGTGAGCACGGCGAGTAACGCGAATAAGATCGTCAGCCCCCCACACACCGCCAGGGCGAGCGGATTGTAGCGTTCATAAAGGGCAAACCGCACCAGCTCCACCGCATGAGTGAACGGGTTCATCGCGCACAGCCAGTACAACCACTCGTTGGCCTCACGCATTTTCCACAGCGGATACAACGCCGATGACAGGAAAAATAGCGGGAAGATCACGAAATTCATCACCCCGGCAAAATTCTCCAATTGGCGAATGGCGTTCGACAGCAACAGGCCGAGTGCGCTGAGCATCAACGCCACCAGCAACAGCGCGGGCAGGGCAATCATCAAACCCATGGCCGGTGGCTGCACGCCGTAAACCCAGGCAATCGCCAAAAAGGCATAGACCTGCAGCAGTGAAATCAGTGAAGTGGCCAACAGCTTGCTGCACAGCAGAAAGGTTCGCGGCAGCGGGCTGGTCAGCAGCACGCGCATGCTGCCCATTTCGCGGTCGTACACCATCGACAGCGAGCCTTGCATGCCGTTGAACAGCAGAATCATGCAGGCAAGGCCAGGGATGATGTAGACCTCGTACGGAATGTAGGTGTCGTAGGGCTCGATGATCGCGATGCCCAGGGCCGCCCGGAAACCGGCGGCGAACACGAGTAGCCACAACAGCGGCCGTACCAGCGCACTGAGAAATCGCGTGCGCTGCAACACAAAGCGCAGCCATTCGCGCAACACGATGCCGCTAAAACATTGCCAGTAAGCATTCATCGAGCAACTCCTGTGGTCGCCAACGTGGTCAGGCGGGTAAAGACTGAGCCGAGGTCTGCGCCGTATTCCAGGCTCAATTCACTGGCCTGTCCGCTGGCCACCAACCGGCCCAGATGGAGAATCAGCAAATCGTCGCCGGCCTGCACTTCGTCCAGTAAATGAGTGGCCCAGAGCACGCTGATGTGGTGCTCGCGGCACAGGTTGCGAATGTGCTGGTTGAGCGCCAGGCGACTGGCGGGATCGAGCCCTGCACTGGCTTCGTCAAGCAGCAACAGGCGCGGCTCATGCAATAGGGCGCGGGCGATTTCTACCCGACGGCGATGACCGCCATTGAGTTCGCGCACCCGTTCGTGGCGGCGTTCAGTCAGGGCTTGACGGGTCAACTCGGCGTCGACACGGAGGCTGGTCTGGCGCCGCGACAAGCCGTGCAACGCCGCGTGATAACGCAGGTTCTGCTCAACGCTGAGGTCCAGGTCCAGCGTGCTTTGCTGAAACACCACACCTAACTGCTTGAGCGCCGGGCGTGGTGCCTGGCGCAATGAATTTCCACCGACCCGGATGTCACCGTGTTGCAGGTCATAGAGCCGGGTCAGCAGGGCGATCAGGGTCGATTTGCCGGCGCCGTTGGGGCCCAGTAAAGCGGCGAAACGCCCCGGTTCCAGGCTGAAATTCAAATGGCGCAAGGCTTCCCGGGGGCCGTAGGCGAAGCTCAGGTCGCTGACTTCCAGGGCGTTCATGGCGTCACCACCACGCCCCACGGGTAGCGTCCGACTTTCACCGATTTGCTCACCTTCAGGCTTTCGACATCGATGATCGACACATCACCGCTGACGCCATTGGTGGCCAGCAGTTGTTTTTGGTCCGGTGTGAATGCCAACTGCCAGACACGCCGGCCCACCAGCAGGTAGTCGAGGATGTCGAATGTCTTGGCATCGATGACCGCCACATGATTGGCCGGGCCGAGTGCGACGAAAGCGTACTTGCCATCGGCGCTGAGCTTGATCCCCACCGGCTGGACCTTGTCCGGGTGCACGCCTTTGATCTGGAAGTTCAGGGTCTTGAGGATCTTGCGGCTGGCCACATCGAGAATCGTCACCGTGCCGCCAATTTCCGCTGAAGCCCAAAGCTGTGAACCGTCCTGATTGAACTCGACAAAGCGCGGTCGCTGGTCCACCAGGGTGCTGTCGGCCAGGGTCTGGGTGCTGGTGTCGATCCAGTGCAGCATGTTGGTGGTTTCGCTGGTGTTCACCGCCCACTTGCCGTCGGGGCTGACGGCCATGCCTTCGGGCTCGACGCCGACGTTGATCTGGCCGAGCACTTTGGAGGTTTCGGTGTCGATCACGGTGACCAGCGCATCGTCTTCGTTGGAGACGTACAACCAGCGGTTGTTGGGGTGCAGGGCGAATTGTTCGGGGTCTTTGCCTGAAGGCAGTTCCTTGATGATCTTGCGCGTGGCCACGTCCATCACCTGGACCCGGTCCGAGTCGCTGGCGCAGATGTACAGCAGCTTGTTGTCATGGGACAGCAGCAGGCCGCGCGGGCGCTGGCCGACGGGCAAGGTGTCGGTGACTTGCTGAGTCTGCATGTCGATCAGGCTCAGGGTGTTGTCCTTTTCGTTGGAGACCCAGGCGGTACTGGCAGCGGCATGGCCGGCGGCGAGCAGCAGGGCGCATGAAAGCAGGGTGCGGCGCATGGCGGATTCCTTGTTGTTGTAATTATCGAGTCAGGGAAAGCGGCAGCTGACCTCGGGCTTGTCGTAGCCCAGGCTGTCCATTTCGTTGAAGGGGTGCAGAAAGCCGTCCTGCGGTGAGGTACTGACCAGTGCCCGGGGCTGGACGATGGGGATCGGCTGGCGCAATTGGCCGTTCCATGGGCGATAACTGAGCTTGCGTCCCTTGAAACCGTCCAGCGGCAGTTGATCGCTGATTTCAAGCGTCCGGATCGCCATCGGCTCGGTCTGCCCCAGTTTGCTCACGGTGCTGGCGATGCTGCGCACGGCGATCCACGCAGCGAAATCGCGGTCGTTCATCCAGCGTCCGGCCAGGGCTTCAAAACGCTTTTGCAGCTGCGCAGCGCCGTAGGTTTCCACAGTCTTGTGCCAGCCCACCGGGGTCAGGCCCTGAGTGCCGGCGACCGGGCGCGGGAACCAGGTCTGGTAGGGCACGTATTCACCGAAGTCGCCGCGTTCATCGGCCACCAGCACCACGTCATATTCGGCGGTCTGGGTGAACAGCGGCATGTCGGCTTGGGCGCTGCGGCGTTGATCGTTATCGAAGCTCCAGGGTTTTTCCGCGACCAGTTGCAGACCGAAGCGCTTGGCGGCGCGGCGCAGGGCGGCGGCATAGGCTTGATCGTCAGGAGTCGGGCCGACAATTAGCAGCGCCCGCTGCCATTTGCGCACCACCAGAAATTGCGCCAGGGCATCGGCGAGCATCGCCCGACTCGGCAAGGTGTGCAGCACGTTCGGCAAGCAATCGGTGGTGCGCAAGCGGTCGTCGGGACTGCCGGCGTTGAACAGCAGGCTGTCGGGCAGGGCAGCGCTGAGTTGGCGCAAGGTGTCGACCGGAGCGTTCACCACAAACAGACGCAGGCCCTGTGCGTGCTGGTTTTTGGCCGCTTCAAGCAAGGCTTGCGGATTGTCGACGCTGGCGCTGAGCAGGCTGTAACCATGGTTGAGAAAACGCCCGGTGCTGTTGCTGTCGGTGATCGCCAGTTCGGCGCCGCGCAGCCCGGCATCAGCCGGCTCGGGAATGACGTTCGACAACAGTGGCCCCGGATCGGGGCGATACCCCAGGTAGCCGATTCGCACCTGCAATGGCGCGTCTGCCGCCTGGCTGTGGGTGGCCACGCCAGCAGCGCAGGCAATCGCCAGCAGGTAGAGCAAGGCGTAAGGGGCAAGCTGGCGCATAGGGCACTCCTTTACAGGTAGCGCCAGCATAGGAAGCCCGTGGAGCCGAGGAAATATGCAGAAAGTACCGGTCGGCCAGTACCAAGGTAGTAACTCGCCCCGTGCGGCGCGGCTCTAGCATGGGCTGCAACGGTCATCGCCAGGGAGGAGAACGTCCATGCGAATTATCAAAGCGCTGCTCCTGCCTTTTTTGCTGATTTTGACCCTGATCGGCGTCGACCGGCTTCACGGCCCGCATCCACTGCCGTTACCCGTGTTGCCCGCCACCCCGGGTCGCTAGGCTTGCTCCCGGTGTCGATCCATCGCCTTACTACCAAGGGACTAGGCGGCGAACACCAAAGCAGCATGGGGTGAATGCGAAGCCGTTTCTAAGATGGGTGCCATAGCCTCTGCCAAGAGGTTTTGCGTGCAATCCAGAGGGCATAACAATGACAACAAAACGCAACGCCTTACTTGTCGCCGGGCTGCTGGCCGGTGTTATCAGTGCGGGTTCCGTATGGGCTCACGGCAACGTGGTGCCTCAAGCCGTGGAAACAAAAGGCCTGACGCCCATCAAGGACGCCGGTGTTCAGGTCGATGGCGATGGCTGGGCGGCAGTGAACCCCTACCGCACCTCCCCGGAGCACGACAAAGCGCTGGAAATCGGCTCGTCGGCCTACAACCAGAACTGTGCGGCGTGCCATGGCCTGGAAGCCAAGTCCGGCGGGATTGCCCCTGACTTGCGCATGCTGGATGTCGCTGAGTCGGGAGATGAGTGGTTTGTCGAACGCGTCCGTCATGGCGCAGTGCGTGACGGCCGGGTCTACATGCCGAAAATGGCTGACTACTTGAGCCAGGAAGCGTTGTGGGCGGTGCGCACTTATCTGGACAGCGTTCACGTCGAGGAGTAACCCCATGCGTCTGCTCGCGGTATTGATCAGCGCTGTGTGGCTGTGCTGCCAGGCGGTGCAGGCGCAGGTTCGCAATTACGACGAAATGATCGCCGCCGGGGAACTGAAAGTGGCGGTCTACAAAGACTTCGCCCCTTACAGTTTTGAGCAAGCCGGCCAGCCCCGAGGCGTTGATGTAGAACTCGCCGAGGCGTTGGCCAAGGCACTCGGTGTGCGCTTGACGCTGATGTGGGCGCCTGCCGGTGAAAAGCTCGACGACGATCTGCGCGACTACATATGGCGCGCCAGTGCACTGCACAACCAGAAACTGGCCGACCTGATGATGCGGGTGCCCTACGACCGTGACTACGCGCAGAGGCGCAACGAATTGGGCGAACTGGAAAACGGCCATGTGGTGATGTTCGGCCCCTACCAGAACGAACAATGGCAAGTGGCTTACGATCGTCGCCGACTGGACAAGGTCGCCAGCGTTGCAGTGTTCGAGCACCACCCGATTGGCGTCGAGGTCGACAGCGTGCCGTCGTTCTACCTGACCTCGGTGTTCAACGGCATGCTCGCCGGCAAAACCCACCACTACCCAGGCGTACCCCAGGCATTTGCGGCCATGAAGGCCGGAGAGGTCGACGCGGTGATGGCCATGCGTGGCGAAATTGACTGGCAGGTGCATGAAGCGGCCGACCCGCAAGTGGCACTGGCGGAGAACGCCTATCCGAACATGGGCAAACAGCTTTGGGAAATCGGCATGGCGGTGCATGAAAGCAATCGGCAATTGGCCTATGCCGTGGAAGAGGCACTGGAAGGCCTCATCCGCGACGGCTCGGTGAAAACGATCTACAGCCATTACGGCCTGCGGTATGACGTGCCCGAGATGTATCAATAGGAGCAGTTGATGAGCTGGCGAGTGACATGTCTGTTGGCCTGCTGGTTTCCCTGGATCGTTCAGGCCGCGAATATCGATCCGGGCAAGGACCCGGTGCCGTCGGTGATGTGGGGCTTCTATCACAAGCAGATGCTTGGTGACGCCCCCTTTGTTTTTGATGAGCGAGTGAAGCTGCTGGCGCCGCCGTTTGCCGAAGATGCCCGGCAAGTGCCACTGGAAATCGATGCCCGCTCGTTCAAGGGCGAGGTGGTGAAAATCCTCGCCTGGGCCGAGCTCAACCCGCTGCCGAAAATTGTCGACTTCCAGCCGCTGGACCGTGTGCTGCCGTGGCTGTCGGTGCGGATTCGCATCGAACAGGCCACGCCGTTGCGCGCGGCGGTATTGACCCGTGATGGGCTATGGCACGTCGGTTCGACCCTGATCGACGCGGCGGGCGGTGGCTGCACCGCGCCGAGCGTCGTGCGCACCCAGCCAGGCTGGGAGGAACACATTGGCGAAGTGCTGGGTGGCCGCTATCCACGCAGTGAGTTCAGCCGATTACGTGTGCAGGTGGCGCATCCGATGGACAACGGCATGGTCAGCGGTATCCCGGAATTTTTCATCAACCATGCCGAATTGAAGGACCAGGACGGTCAGGTGTTGGCCCGGCTTGAGTTGTTTCCCGCCGTCAGTGAAAACCCCAACCTGACCTTCGACATCGAAGGGGCAGGGCAGACACGCCTGTTCGTGCGGGACACCAGCGGCAACGAATTTGATGCGGCCATTCCCTGACCCAAAGGAGCGTTTCATGCGCTGGATACTGCTGATTGTGTTTAGCGTCAGTCTGTCGGCATTGGCCGACCTTGAATATTCACTCAAGCCCCGACAGATCGCCCAGGACACCTGGTTGCTGGAGGGCAGCACCGATAATTTTGCCAAGGATAACGGCGGCAACATCGTCAACACCGCCTTCATCGTCACCGAGCGCGGCGTGGTGGTCATCGACACCGGGCCGTCGAAACATTATGGCGAAGCGATGCGCAAGGCGATTGCCGCCATCACGGATAAACCGGTGATCCAGGTGTTATTGACGCACCATCACCCGGACCATGTGCTGGGCAATCAGGCCTTCACCGACGTGCCGATTGGTGCCTTGGCCGGCACCACCGAGCTGTTGCATCAACAAGGTGATGCGATGGCCGAGAACCTGTATCGAATGGTGGGGGACTGGATGCGCGGCACCGAAGTGGTGTTGCCTCGCCAAGAATTGACGCCGGGTCTCTACAGTTTTGGGAATCACGATTTGCGCTTGCTGAGCCTGGGTGGGCACTCAGGGGCGGATCTGGCTATTCTCGACCAGCAAACCGGCGTGCTGTTTGCCGGGGACCTGGTGTTTTATCAGCGGGCCCTGACCACCCCCAACAGCCCCGGGTTGTCGGTGTGGCTGGCGGACATCGCCACGCTGCAGGGCTTGCCATGGACGCTGATCGTGCCCGGCCACGGCCCGGTGGCCAGCGACTCAGGCCCCTTTGAGCAAATGCGTGACTACCTCACCTGGCTCGATCAACTGCTGCGCGACGGCGCGGCTAACGGCAGCGACATGGCCGAGATCATCCGCAGCCCCATCCCTGAACGCTTCGCCAGCATCAACCTGAGCCGCTACGAACTGATTCGCAGCGTCAGCCATTTGTACACGCGTTACGAGCGTGGGCAGATGACCCGGGTCGATTCCGGCGCAAGCCGGTAAGGCCTGTACGAATTCGACCCGCTACTAAGGGATTAGGAATCTCCTTATTGCGGGTAATTGTTGTCGCGGCAGTGGCGCCCAAGAATCTGCACTACACCGGGAAACTTTCCCGCTAATAACAAAAACCGCAGAGGTAGCCGTCATGACTCAACCCGTACGTCGCCAGCCCTTCGTCTTGAGCCTGCTGCTCAGTGCCATGCTGTTGTCCGGCCAGGCATTGGCCGCCGTCTCCGACCAGGACATTCTCCAGGACCCGAAAAACCCGGAGCAAGTCGTCACCAACGGCCTGGGTGTCCAGGGGCAGCGCTACAGCCCGCTGGACATTCTCAACGTCGATAACGTGAAGGAATTGCGGCCGGCCTGGGCGTTTTCCTTCGGTGGTGAAAAACAGCGTGGCCAGCAAGCGCAGCCGATGGTCAAGGACGGCGTGATGTACATGACCGGCTCGTACTCCCGGGTGTTCGCCGTGGATGCACGCACTGGCAAAAAGCTTTGGCAATACGATGCACGTCTGCCGGATGACATCCGCCCGTGCTGCGACGTCATCAACCGGGGTGTTGCGTTGTATGGCGACCTGGTGATTTTCGGCACCCTCGACGCCAAGCTCGTGGCGCTGAACAAGGACACCGGCAAGGTGGTCTGGAGCAAGAAAGTCGCTGACCACAAGGAAGGCTATTCGATCAGTGCCGCGCCGCTGGTGATCAACGGCAAACTGATTACCGGCGTGGCTGGTGGCGAGTTCGGCGTGGTCGGCAAGATTGAAGCCTATGACCCGAAAAACGGTGATCTGCTGTGGACCCGTCCCACCGTCGAAGGCCACATGGGTTATGTCTACAAGGACGGCAAAGCCGTGGAAAACGGCATCTCTGGCGGCGAGGCGGGCAAGACCTGGCCGGGCGACCTCTGGAAAACCGGTGGCGCCGCCCCTTGGCTGGGTGGCTACTACGACCCGGAAACCAATTTGCTGCTGTTCGGCACTGGCAACCCCGCGCCATGGAACTCGCACCTGCGCCCTGGCGACAACCTCTATTCGTCGTCGCGACTGGCGCTAAATCCAGACGACGGCACCATCAAATGGCACTTCCAGAGCACGCCCCATGATGGTTGGGA
Organism: Pseudomonas sp. C9; assembly: GCF_002000165.1. Taxonomy (NCBI): domain Bacteria; kingdom Pseudomonadati; phylum Pseudomonadota; class Gammaproteobacteria; order Pseudomonadales; family Pseudomonadaceae; genus Pseudomonas; species Pseudomonas sp. C9. The sequence goes on from NZ_MPAK01000001.1 coordinate 5,363,394, forward strand.
CTACGACGGCGTGAACGAACTGGTGTCGTTCAACTACACCGAGGGTGGCAAAGAAATCAAAGCGGCGGCCACCGCTGACCGCAACGGTTTCTTCTATGTACTGGATCGCACCAACGGCAAATTCATCCGTGGTTTTCCGTTCGTGGACAAGATCACCTGGGCCACCGGGCTCGATAAAAACGGCCGGCCCATCTACAACGAAGCCAGCCGTCCGGGTGCCCCGGGTTCTGAGGCCAAGGGCAGTTCGGTCTTCGTAGCGCCAGCGTTCCTCGGCGCGAAAAACTGGATGCCGATGGCTTACAACAGGGACACCGGGCTGTTTTACGTGCCGTCCAACGAGTGGGGCATGGACATCTGGAACGAAGGCATCGCCTACAAAAAAGGCGCGGCATTCCTCGGTGCCGGCTTCACCATCAAGCCATTGAACGAAGACTACATCGGCGTGCTGCGCGCCATTGACCCGAAAACCGGCAAGGAAGTCTGGCGCCACAAGAACTACGCGCCGCTGTGGGGCGGGGTGCTGACCACCAAGGGCAACCTGGTGTTCACCGGCACGCCGGAAGGTTTCCTGCAGGCGTTCAATGCCAAGACGGGCGAGAAAGTCTGGGAGTTCCAGACGGGCTCCGGCGTACTCGGCTCACCCGTGACCTGGGAAATGGACGGCGAACAATACGTGTCGGTCCTCTCCGGCTGGGGCGGCGCCGTGCCGTTGTGGGGCGGTGAAGTAGCCAAGCGGGTGAAGGACTTTAACCAGGGCGGCATGCTCTGGACCTTCAAGCTGCCAAAAGACCTCGTCGCCAAGCACTGATCGACGTCACCTACTACCAAATAACGAGAGTCCCCCTGCCAACGGCGCATTCGTCTGGTACGCGGGGCTCTCTAGTATCGGTTCATCGCCTGTTGGTACGACAGGCATCGACCCAGACAGAGGCCCACCATGATCTACGCACAACCCGGAACCCCAGGCGCCGTCATTACCTTCAAACCACGCTACGGCAACTTTATCGGTGGCGAGTTTGTCGCACCGATCAATGGCGAGTATTTCACCAACACCTCGCCCGTCACCGGTGAGGTGATTGCCGAGTTCCCGCGCTCCAGCGCCGCTGACATCGACAAGGCGCTCGACGCCGCCCATGCCGCGGCTGATGCCTGGGGCAAGACCTCGGCTCAGGACCGCTCACGGGTGCTGCTGAAAATTGCCGATCGCATCGAACAAAACCTGGAAATCCTTGCCGTCACCGAAACCTGGGACAACGGCAAGGCCGTGCGCGAAACCCTGAACGCCGACGTGCCGCTGGCCGCCGACCACTTCCGTTACTTCGCTGGCTGCATTCGCGCTCAGGAAGGCGGGGCTGCCGAGATCAACGAGCTGACCACGGCCTATCACTTCCACGAGCCGCTGGGTGTGGTCGGGCAAATCATTCCGTGGAATTTCCCGCTGCTGATGGCGGCCTGGAAACTCGCCCCGGCGCTGGCCGCCGGCAACTGCATCGTACTCAAGCCTGCCGAGCAAACGCCGCTGTCGATCATGGTCTTCGCCGAGCTCATCGCCGACCTGCTGCCGGCAGGGGTGTTGAACATCGTTCAAGGCTTCGGTCGCGAGGCCGGCGAAGCACTCGCCACCAGCAAGCGCATCGCCAAGATCGCCTTCACCGGCTCCACCCCGGTGGGCGCGCACATCATGCATTGCGCCGCCGAGAACATCATCCCGAGCACTGTCGAGCTGGGCGGCAAGTCGCCGAACATTTTCTTTGAAGACATCATGAACGCCGAGCCACAGTTCATTGAAAAAGCGGCCGAAGGTCTGGTGCTGGCGTTCTTCAACCAGGGCGAAGTGTGCACCTGCCCCTCACGAGCGCTGGTGCAGGAGTCGATCTACGAGCCCTTCATGGCCGAGGTGATGAAAAAGATCGTCAAGATCAAGCGCGGCAACCCGCTGGACACCGACACCATGGTCGGCGCCCAGGCGTCGGAGCAGCAATACGACAAGATTCTCTCGTACCTGAAAATTGCTCAAGAGGAGGGCGCCGAGCTCCTCACCGGTGGTGCCGCCGAGCGCCTTGAAGGTGACCTGTCCAGCGGCTATTACATCCAGCCGACCCTGCTCAAGGGCCACAACAAAATGCGCGTGTTCCAGGAAGAAATCTTCGGCCCGGTGGTGGGTATCACCACCTTCAAGGACGAAGCCGAAGCCCTGGCGATTGCCAATGACAGCGAGTTCGGCCTCGGTGCCGGCCTCTGGACCCGCGACATCAACCGCGCCTACCGCATGGGCCGGGCGATCAAGGCCGGGCGCGTCTGGACCAACTGCTATCACCTGTACCCGGCGCACGCGGCGTTCGGGGGCTACAAGAAGTCCGGCGTCGGTCGGGAAAACCACAAGATGATGCTCGATCACTACCAGCAGACCAAAAACCTGTTGGTGAGTTACGACATCAATCCGCTGGGGTTCTTCTGATTCCGCAAGAACACTGAAAAACCTGTGGGAGCGGGCTTGCCCGCGATGAGGACAGCACATTCAACATTGATGTTGAACGTCAGGCCGCCATCGCGGGCAAGCCCGCTCCCACATTGGTTTTCTGTATCCCGATCCATGTGCAACACCCCCTACCAAATCACCCCCAAAGCTCCTTCGAAAGTAGCATTCGGGCACTCAACGCCCCGTGCATTAATGGCTCTACCGGAATCGCCCGGCACAAGAAGAGGATTGACCCATGTGGACTAAACCCGCGTTTACCGATCTGCGCATTGGCTTCGAAGTGACGATGTATTTCGCCAACCGTTGATTGCTCACCCGGCCAGCCGTCGGGTTGGCCGGGCCTGCCTTAAGGAGCCTCCACCATGCACATCCGCGTTCTCGGTTCCGCCGCTGGTGGTGGGTTTCCACAGTGGAACTGCAACTGCCGCCAGTGCGCCGGTGTGCGCAATGGCAGCCTGCGAGCACAGCGTCGTACGCAGTCGTCGATTGCCCTGAGCGACAACGGGGTGGACTGGGTGCTGTGCAACGCATCGCCGGACATTCGTGCGCAACTCGAGAGTTTCCCGCTGTTGCAACCGGCCCGTCAGTTGCGCGATAGCGCCATCGCGGGCGTCGTGCTGCTGGACAGCCAGATCGATCACTGCACCGGCCTGCTGAGCCTGCGCGAAGGCTGTCCGCATGCCGTTTGGTGCACCGAGCGGGTGCATCAGGACCTGAGCAGCGGCTTCCCGTTGTTCAACATGCTGCGGCACTGGAATGGCGGGTTGCAGTGGCAGCCGATTGGTCTGGATCGCCAGCCGTTCAGTCTGCCGGCCTGCGAGCACCTGCAATGGCGGGCGATTCCCTTGGTCAGCAATGCACCGCCGTACTCGCCCAATCGCGGCAATCCGCAACCGGGCGACACCATTGGCTTGTTCATTGAAGACCTGCGCAGCGGTGCCTCGCTGTTCTATGCGCCGGGCCTTGGGCAAGTCGACGATGAAGTGTTGGGCTGGATGCAACGTGCCGATTGTCTGCTGCTGGACGGCACCCTGTGGCGTGATGACGAAATGCGCATCTGCGAAGTCGGCCAGAGCCTGGGCAGCGAAATGGGGCATCTGTCGCAAAGTGGCCCCGGCGGCATGCTGGACGTGCTGGAGGGTTTTACCCGCCAGCGCAAGGTGCTGATCCACATTAACAACACCAATCCGATCCTTGATGAAGACTCGGCCGAGCGCGCCTTGCTGGAGCGACGCGGGATCGAAGTGGCATATGACGGCATGAGTATTGAGCTGTAGCGAAGGACGCCTTCGCGGGCAAGCCCGCTCCCACAATGGATTTCTGCTGTACATGAAATGTGTGTTCACACCGAACACCTGTGGGAGCCGAGCTTGCTCGCGATGACGCCGGACCAGACGCCGCAGAACCTCTCGGAGAACCGCAATGACTGACAACGCAATGACCCCCAGCGAATTCGAAGCCGCCTTGCGTGCCAAAGGCGCCTACTACCATATTCACCATCCCTTCCATCAAGCCATGTATGCCGGGCGTGCCAGCCGCGAGCAGATCCAGGGCTGGGTCGCCAATCGTTTCTACTACCAGATCAACATTCCGCTGAAGGACGCCGCGATTCTGGCCAACTGTCCGGACCGTGACGTGCGCCGGGAATGGCTGCAACGGATTCTCGACCACGACGGCGTCCCCGGCAGCGAGGGCGGTATCGAAGCCTGGCTGCGCCTGGGTGAAGCGGTGGGGCTGGATCGTGAGCAGATTCTGTCCCAGGAATTGGTGCTGCCCGGGGTGCGCTTTGCGGTGGATGCCTACGTCAATTTCGCCCGTCGCGCCTGCTGGCAGGAAGCGGCCAGCAGTTCGCTGACCGAACTCTTTGCCCCACAGATCCATCAGTCGCGACTCGACGCCTGGCCGACCCATTACCCCTGGATCGAAGCCGCCGGCTACGACTATTTCCGCACGCGCCTGAGTCAGGCCAGACGCGATGTCGAGCACGGCTTGCGCATCACCCTGGCGCACTACGTGACGGCAGAGGGGCAGCAACGCATGCTGCAGATTCTGCAATTCAAACTCGACGTGCTGTGGAGCATGCTTGATGCCATGAGCATGGCCTACGAGCTGGAACGCCCGCCGTATCACACGGTCACTGCCGAGAACGTCTGGCACCGGGGGATTGCCCTGTGAGCCTGATCAACCGCCAACAGTCACCGGCCTTGCGTCGTGGTTTTCGCCTGCAATGGGAGCCTTGCCAGGATTGCCATGTGCTGCTGTACCCCGAAGGCATGATCAAACTCAATGGCAGTGCCGGTCAGATCCTCGGTCTGGTGAACGGTCAGCGCAGTGTCGCAACGATCATCGATCTACTGGCCGCGAATTTTCCCGGTGTGCCGGGAATTGACGAGGATGTGCTGGCGTTTCTGGAGGTGGCCCATGCGCAATTCTGGATCGAGTGAGACCCCGCCGGGACCGCCGTTGTGGCTGCTCGCCGAGCTGACCTACCGTTGTCCGCTGCAATGCCCCTATTGCTCCAATCCATTGGATTTTGCCCGGCACGGCGAGGAACTGAGCACGGAAGAATGGATTCGCGTATTCCGCGAAGCGCGGGACATGGGCGCCGCTCAATTGGGCTTTTCCGGTGGCGAGCCGCTGGTACGTCAGGACCTCGCCGAGCTGATCAAGGCTGCCCGGGACATGGGTTACTACACCAACCTGATCACCTCGGGCATCGGCCTGACCGAGCAGAAAGTGCGCGACTTCAAGGTGGCCGGGCTGGACCATATCCAGATCAGCTTCCAGGCCGCTGACGAAGCGGTCAATAACATGCTCGCCGGTTCGCGCAAGGCCTTCGCCCAGAAACTCGCCATGGCCAGGGCGGTGAAGGCCCAGGGCTACCCGATGGTCCTGAACTTCGTCACCCATCGGCACAACATTGACCGGATCGCGCAGATCATCGAGTTGTGCCTGGAACTGGAAGCGGACTTCGTCGAATTGGCCACCTGCCAGTTCTACGGCTGGGCGGAACTCAATCGCGTAGGCCTGTTGCCCACCCGCGAGCAATTGCAGCGTGCCGAGCGCGTCACCAACGAATATCGCCAACGTCTGGAAGCCCAGGGCCACCCGTGCAAGTTGATCTTCGTCACCCCGGACTACTACGAAGAGCGTCCCAAAACCTGCATGAACGGCTGGGCCAATCTTTTTCTCGACATCACCCCCGACGGTACTGCCTTGCCTTGCCACAGCGCCCGGCAGTTGCCTGTGCAGTTTCCCAACGTGCGTGAACACAGCCTCTCGCACATCTGGAATGACTCGTTCGGCTTCAATCGTTTTCGCGGCGATGACTGGATGAAGGAGCCGTGCCGCTCCTGCGACGAAAAACACAAGGACCTGGGCGGCTGCCGCTGCCAGGCCTTCATGCTGACCGGCGATGCCAGCAATGCCGACCCGGTGTGCAGCAAGTCCGCGCACCACGGTGTGATCCTCAAGGCTCGCGAGGACGCCGAGGCGCCGGGGCTGGGGGTGGAGCACCTGACGATGCGCAACGAGAAGGCTTCACAGTTGATCTATCGCGGCTAGTCTGGCGACACAAATCCCCTATGTGCGGGCTTGCCCGCGATGAGGGTGGCACATTCAACATCGATGTCGACTGTCAGGCAGCTATCGCGGGCAAGCCCGCTCCCACAGGGGGAGTACACCGCAGGTAGGGCTACCCATTGGTCTGATTGCATTCGCAGCTGGATGGTTTAGTGTGGTTTCTACCTTCCAAAACAATAAAAACAGGCTTTCCAATGAGCCAGAGTCTCAACCAGCTGCGTAAATTCGTTTCGCCTGAAATCATCTTCGGTGCCGGTAGCCGGCACAGTGTCGGTAATTACGCCAAGACTTTTGGCGCGCGCAAGGTGCTGGTGGTCAGTGATCCCGGTGTGATTGCCGCCGGCTGGGTCGCGGATGTCGAAGCCAGCCTGCAAGCGCTGGGCATCGAATACTGCCTTTACAGCGATGTCTCACCCAACCCACGGGTCGAAGAAGTGATGCTCGGTGCCGAGATGTACCGGGAAAACCACTGCGACGTGATCGTCGCCGTCGGTGGCGGCAGCCCGATGGACTGCGGCAAAGGCATCGGCATCGTCGTCGCCCATGGCCGCAGCATCCTGGAATTCGAGGGGGTGGACACCATCCGCGTACCCAGCCCGCCGCTGATTCTGATTCCGACCACCGCCGGCACCTCGGCCGACGTCTCGCAATTCGTGATTATTTCCAACCAGCAGGAGCGCATGAAGTTCTCCATCGTCAGCAAGGCCGTAGTGCCGGATGTTTCGCTGATCGATCCGGAAACCACCCTGAGCATGGACCCGTTCCTGTCGGCCTGTACTGGCATCGACGCGTTGGTGCATGCCATCGAAGCCTTCGTGTCCACGGGCCACGGGCCGCTGACCGACCCCCACGCGCTGGAGGCTATGCGCCTGATCAATGGCAACCTGGTGCAAATGATCGCCAACCCGAGCGACATCGCCCTGCGCGAGAAAATCATGCTGGGCAGCATGCAGGCGGGGTTGGCGTTTTCCAACGCCATCCTCGGTGCCGTGCACGCCATGTCCCATAGCCTCGGTGGCTTTCTCGATCTGCCCCATGGCTTGTGCAATGCGGTGCTGGTGGAGCATGTCGTTGCCTTCAATTACAACTCGGCACCGGACCGCTTCAAGGTGATTGCCGAGACCTTCGGCATCGACTGCCGAGGCCTGAATCACCGCCAGATCTGCGGGCGTCTGGTCGAACACCTGATCGCCCTCAAGCACGCCATCGGCTTTCACGAAACCCTCGGTTTGCATGGCGTCAGGACCTCGGACATTCCGTTCCTGTCGCAGCATGCCATGCACGATCCGTGCATCCTGACCAACCCGCGTGAATCCAGTCAGCGTGATGTCGAGGTCGTCTATGGCGAAGCCCTCTGACGAGCAGCAACGGGCTCTGGCGGGGCTACTCGGGTTAGGCAGCCATTCGGCGCGCAAGAGTCATTACCCGGAATTGGCCGCGCGGCTCGACGAACTGGAAGCCGAGCGCAATCGCTACAAATGGCTGTTCGAAAACGCGGTGCAGGGAATTTTTCAGGCCAGCCTGCAAGAAGGCATGCGGGCCGCCAACCCCGCGCTGGCGCATATGCTTGGTTATCAGGACCCGCAGGAGGTGCTGTTCTCCCTGACCGACCTGGCCAGTAACCTGTTCGTCGACGGCGCGCAGGAGTTGGAAAACATCGGCGAAATCCTCAGGCACCAGTGCAGCCTCCATGGCTATGAGACCCGTCTGCGCCGCAAGGACGGCAGCCACCTCGATGTGTTGATGAACCTGCTGCTCAAGCCCGGTCAGGAGGGACTGGTGGAAGGCTTCGTCGCCGATATCACCGAGCGAAAACTGGCGCAGCAACGCCTGCAGCAACTCAACGACGAACTGGAGCAACGCGTCACCGCGCGCACCGATGAATTGTTGGAAGCCAACCGCAACCTGCAACAGCAGATTACTCAGCGTAAACAGATTGCCCGCGCCCTGCGCGATGCCCGCGACGCCGCCGAGGCGGCCAACCGCAGCAAGGACAAGTACCTCGCTGCCGCCAGTCACGACCTGCTGCAACCACTTAACGCCGCGCGCTTGCTGATATCGACGTTGCGTGAACGCAAACTGCCCGACGTCGAGCAGGTACTGGTCGAGCGCACCCATCAGGCGCTGGAAGGCGCTGAAGATCTGCTCACTGATTTGCTGGATATTTCCCGGCTCGATCAAGCGGCGGTCAAACCAGACATCGGTCTGTATCGTCTGGACGAATTGCTCGGGCCGCTGGTTTCCGAGTTTCAGTCGGTCGCCGAAGCGGCCGGTCTGAATCTGCGGGTGCATGTGGGCGATTACGCCATCAGCACCGATTTGCGCCTGATGACCCGCATCCTGCGTAATTTTCTCAGTAACGCCTGCCGCTACACCGATGAGGGTAGCGTTCTGCTTGCGGCCCGCCGACGGGGAGCCATGCTGCGCCTGGAAGTCTGGGACACCGGGCGCGGTATCGCTGCGGACCGACTGGATTCGATTTTCCTGGAGTTCAACCAACTCGACGTCGGACGTGCTGCCGACCGCAAAGGCGTGGGGTTAGGACTGGCCATCGTTGAACGCATCGCCAAGATTCTGGGTTATCAGGTTCGGGTTAAATCGTTGCCAGGGCGTGGTTCGCTGTTCAGCATCGACGTACCGATTGCCCATGAGGTGCCGCTACCGATCAGTCAGGCCACACCTCAGTTGAGCACGGGCAATCCCTTGCCTGGCCGACGTTTGCTGGTGCTGGACAACGAAGTGAGCATTCTCGAGAGCATGAGCGCGCTGCTTGGGCAGTGGGGGTGCGAGGTGGTCACGGCCACCGACGAATCCTCCGCGCTGGCGGCCCTGCGCGGGCAACCACCGGAGCTTATTCTGGCGGACTATCACCTCGATCACGGCATTGTCGGGTGCGATGTGGTCAGGCATTTGCGCGAGCATTTCAGCCAGGCTATTCCGGCGGTGATCATCACGGCGGACCGTACGGACCAGTGTCGACGCTCATTGCAGAGACTCGGCGCACCGCTGCTGAACAAACCGGTGAAACCCGGCAAGCTGCGCGCGGCGCTGAGTCAAATGCTCGGATAGTGGCGTGGTCAGAGCGCACGATACTGCAGGCTGAAGCCGAGCTCAGCCGACTGGCCTTGTTCCAGCAAGCGCAGACCTGGCCGGCCCGGCAGGTGATGGGCGTTGACCGGGTGGCTCACCGGTTCGATGCAGAAAAACCCCAGGTCGACCGGGCAGTACAGCAGGTAGTAGTCGCTGCCGGTGGCCTGGCATTCAAGCGCATAACCGAGGTCGGGTTGCCGAATCAGGCAATGGCCGTCCCAGTGACAGAAACCGTTGTCGACCAGCATCGCGGGTAATGCGCCCGGTTGCTGAAAGTCCCAGGCGGCGGGCAGCTCAATCAACTCGGTCGGTAGTTTCGAGCTATCGCACAACCAGACTTGCTCGGCCTTGGCCTGTAGCTGCGTGTTGGCGGTGCGTGGAAAGTAGGGGTGCAGACCGAGCCCATGCCAGGCAGCGCGGTCGGCCAAATGAGTGACCTGCAATTCGACGCTTAATCGACCCTTGTTCAGATGGAAGCGTTGGCGGGCGCGATAGGCGAACGGCGTGGTGCTGTCGAGTTGCAGGATGACTTCGTCGACGGCGTGCGACACCACCTGCCACGGTTGTTGCCAGGCACTGCCGTGAATGGGCAGCGGATCGGTGAGGCTGTTGGGCGTCAGGGCCAGCCAGCCATCGGGGCAGTCGAAGCCGCCTTCGGCGATTCGGTTGGACCATGGCACCAGGGGATAGCAGCCGAGTTTGCCCGGCAAACCGGTGTTCAGCGCTTGGGCATCGTTGTGACGCAACAGCGGTTGCCCCGTGCTGTGAACCGTCCAGTTGACGATGCTGCCGCCGTGCTCGGGGGCGAGGGTGAGGCGGGTGAATTCGTCTTCGAGCTCTAGAATCTTTGGCGTCATCTAAATGGGTTCCAAATATGAGAACACTAACCCTGTAGCAGCTGGCGAAGCCTGCGTTCGGCTGCGCAGCAGTCGTCAATCCGGTGAATGCGGTCTTTCTGATGCACCGTGCAATATGGTCTTACGACTGCTGCGCAGCCGAACGCAGGCTTCGCCAGCTGCTACAGGTGATCGGCGGTGGTTCATGCGTTGAACTGAGGTTCGGGCAACCCGGTAACGCCTGGATTGAGGGCAAACACACCACCGGCCAGAGACTGCTCATCCTGGTCGTCACCGGGGCGGATCGAGGTCACGAACAGCGTGTCCAGTCGACTGCCACCGAAGGCGCACATGGTAGGCTTTTTCACCGGGACGGCGAGCGAGCGATCCAGGCGGCCGTCCGGGGTAAAGCGGTGAATCAGCCCGGCGTCATTGCCGCAGATCCAGTAGCAGCCATCGGCATCGACAGCGGCACCGTCGGGGCGGCCGGGGAACTGCTGCATGTCGACGAACAGCCGCCGATTGGACGGTATGCCGCTGCCGATGTCGTAGTCAAAGGCCCAGATCTGCTGGACCGAAGGATGAGAGTCAGAGAGGTACATCGTGCGACCATCCGGGCTGAAACCCAGGCCGTTGGGGACGATAAACCCGCCGAGTTGCGCCGCAAGTGGCCCGCGTTCACCGGCGCTGTAGCGATAAAGCGCGCCATCGGCCGCGTTGGCACCCATGTTCAGCACCATGCTGCTCGCCCAGAAACGGCCCTGGCGATCGCAGCGCCCATCATTCAAACGCATGTCGGTCCGGGCATGGTCGACATGCGCCAACAAGCGACTGTCGAGGCTGCCGTCGTTGTGCGTGTGCAAATGGAAAAAACCGCTTTCCATCCCGGCCACCCAGCCACCGTCGCGGTGGCGGGTGATGCACGCGAGCATCTCCGGTGCTGTCCACGTATGGACATCGCCGCTAGCGGCACTCCAGCGTTGCAGGCTCCCGGCAGGAATATCCACCCAGTACAGGGCGTTTTCCTCGTGGACCCACACCGGGCATTCACCGACGGCGTTACGGGCATCGACAATCAATTCGGCTTGCATGGCGCCTCATTCCCTTGGTTTTTTGTAGTGGGGTTCAACCGGGGAGCAGGGCGTCAGTCACCAAACGGGCCAGCCGCGCAAAAGGCGCCGCCCTGGTAGACACGGGCCGGATCATCGGCGGCTGGCATCGGCTGGGTTTCGACTTTTTCGCGGAACACTTCGGAAGTGTCGTTCGGGGCATAGCCCAGGTGCGCAGCGTAGCGGTTGTCCCACCAGATGTCCTTGTTGTCGGACATGCCGTAGACCACGGTGTGGCCGACATTCGGGGTGTACAAGGCTTGTTCGAGCAATTGGGTCAGGTCGCCGAAGCTCAGCCAGGTGCTCATCATCCGGCGGTTGTGCGGTTCCGGGAACGAAGAGCCGATCCGCACGCTGACGGTTTCGATGCCATAGCGATCGAAGTAGAAGGTGGCCATGTCTTCGCCGTAGGATTTGGACAAACCGTAATAGCTGTCCGGACGGTGAGGCGAGCGGGCGTCGATGACTTCGTCCTGCTTGTAGAAGCCGATGACGTGGTTGGAGCTGGCGAAGATCACTCGCTTGACGCCATGACGGCGTGCCGCTTCATAGATGTGGAATACGCCGCAGATGTTGGCGCCGAGGATCTGCTCGAACGAGTGCTCGGTCGACACGCCACCGAAGTGCAGGATCGCGTCCACGCCTTCGACCAGTTGATGCACCGCTTGCTTGTCGGCGAGGTCGCACGGCACGACTTCTTCACGGTCATCAATAGCCGGGGCGATGTCGGCGATGTCCGACAGGCGAATGACATTGGCGTAAGGGCGCAAGGTTTCGCGCAAGACTTTACCCAGGCCACCGGCGGCGCCGGTCAGCAGCAGGCGATTGAAAGGGGAGCGGGCGGTTGAAGTGGTCGTCATGGGGAATCCTGGGCAATCAGATTGTTGTTATTGATTCGTTGTAGGTTGTCATACGACTGTGCAGAAGTATCGTAAGGCTTTCCGGGTGTTGTCAACGTGACGTTGGTTGAAATGGACGGAGGGTTGTTTCCTCCTGCACAAACGCTAAACCTCCCGACTGGAAAGCCACCCCTGTAGGAGCAAAGCTGAACTGGTCAAGTAATCTCGGACACCGATTACGGTGTTTATGCCGCTTTTTGCTCCATGGCTATTGGCGACAGGTAGTCGTTATAGCTATGGAGTCTGGTGCGGTTGTAGTACATGAAGAAGCGCACGATATCGGTTTTGGCTTCCTCGATCAGGCTGTAACCGCCACGAGGCACCCACTCTGACTTGAGCGTGCCGAAAAAGCGTTCTGTCGGCGCATTATCCCAGCACTGGCTGCCCTTCACGTTCCTTACGAACCTGATCGACCCAGCGCCGTAAAGCGGTGGGCCCGATATCCAGCGATGCACAAACATCTGAAACCGGGCAGTTATCATCAAGCACCATGCTGGCAGCATGAAGCTTGAACTCGCGCGTATAGACCTTTCTTTCGTTCATGGAGCCTCCAAGTTGGCGAAATCATATCGCCCTTAAGAGGTGTCCGAAATTATTAGGCCAGTTCAAGCTTGCTCGCGATTGCGGTAGTTCAGTCAACTCATTTGCTGACTGAAAGATAGCCATCGAGAGCAAGCTCGGCTCCCACAGGGGTGGGGTAATTACTGAAAACGTCGGTGTTACAACAACGAAATCGGGTAGTTGATGAAGATACGGTTTTCATCAAATTCGTTGGTGCTGAAGCTCTTGCGGATGGAAGCGTTGCGCCACTTGATGTTGAGGTTTTTCAGCGGGCCGCTTTGCACGGTGTAGGCCAGTTCCGATTCGCGACCCCATTCTTCACCGTCGGTGATCTTTCCGGTGTGCACGTTATCGCCGCTGATGTAGCGGTTCATCATCGTCAGGCCGGGAACGCCCAGGGCGACGAAGTTGTAGTCGTGGCGCACTTGCCAGGATTTTTCCCTGGCGTTGTCGTAGCTGGAGTTGTAGCTGTCGTTCGCCAGAGTGCCGCCGCTGGTGCCGTTGACGCGCATCCATTGATCGTCACCGGTCAGTTTTTGCAGTCCGACGTAGAAGGTGTTGCCGCCGTATTTGGCAGAGAGCAAGGCGAATGCGGTTTTGTTGTCGAGGTCGCCGGCCAGGGCGCTGCCGTTTTCTTTGCCGATGAAATAGCCCAGGTTGGCGCCGAGGGTCCAGTCGCCGATTGGCTGGCTGTGGCTCAGGTTGAAATACTGTTGCTGGTAGATATCGCTGAGTTCCGCGTACCAGACGCCGACCTGGGTGCGCTTGTCGTTGAACGCGTATTCACCGCCACCGAAGTTGAAGCGGTCCGAGGTGATCGCCGCCGATTTGCCGTTCATGAACATGTCTTCCATGCTCGCATCGTTACGCGGGCTGTTTTGCTGGAACTGGCCGCCGTACAGCGTCAGGCCGCTGATCTCGGTGGACGTCAACTGGCCACCGCGGAAGGTTTGCGGCAGCGAACGACCGTCGTCCGAACGCAGGATCGGCAGCACCGGCATCCACTCGCCGACCTTCACTTCGGTTTTACTCACTTTCATCTTCCCGGCCACCGCCAGACGACCAAAGTCATCAACTGGGCGGCCGTCGCTGCCAATCGGCAGCAATTGGGTGCCGCCCGTGCCTTTGCCGCCATCGAGCTTGATCGACAACAGGCCCAGCGCATCGACGCCAAAACCCACCGGGCCCTGTGTGAACCCGGACTTGGTGTCGAGAATAAAGTTTTGCGTCCACTCTTCAGCCTTGCCCTGCGGGTACGCCGGGTTGGTGTAGTTGCGGTTGAAGTAGGCGTTGCGCAAATTGAGCGTTGCCTTGGCGTCATCGGCAAAACCTTCGGCATGGCTGGTCATCGGCAAGGCGAAGGCCAGTCCGCTGCAACCAATGAGGCCCAGGGTATGACGGCGACTGAAGGATGGACGTGGGGTGCGTGCGGACGAATTGCGGACGAGCTTGCTCACTGTGACGCTCCATTGCAGCTTGTTGTTTTTATTTTTTGTTATACGTCGTCGTACAACATTGGCGGCGATTATTTGCGAGGCTTCGACGGGTTGTCAATTAGAAGTTGTACGATGACATGGCCGGTCGTCGCGGATGTCAACGAAACCGCTGGGAGGGGGTCAGCTGGAAATCATGGGGGGCAGGGTGCCCAAGAGGGAGACGGTGGCGACAGCGCCAATCCCCAGCAGCCATTCGAGGATTACGCTGGTTTTCAGGGTTGCCAGGCGCTGCTCGCAATCGTCTATGCGCAGGCGATTGAACAGTGCCAGGCCCAGCATTACGGCAATCAGCACCACCTTGATCAACAGAATCAACGCGAAACCGGTGAACAGGGGTGTGGGCCAAATGACGCCGGTAAGGACTCGAACATTGATCAATCCGGTGATCAGCAACCCCGCCACCAAGGCGTAACCGACACCACTGAAGCGCAGCAGAATCGCTTTGATGGGCTGTGCTGCCGGTTGGCGCAAGATCATCACCAACAGCAACAACCCGCCGAGCCAGGCGCCCACGCAGCTCAGGTGCACGACTTGGTTGAGGATCAGCAATTGGCCGTTGAGGCCGTCCAGCATGCCTCCGTGACCGACCGGGGCGAGGGTTGCCAGCAACAGGCTGGCGAGGCCGATTTGCAGAGGGGTGTGCGCCCGCCACGGCGACATCAGCAGCGCTACCAACAAAGCGTTGAGCAGCAAATGCCAGCGCCAGACTTGACCGAAAAACGTATTGCCCAGCACCAGGTGCAGGGTCGACGGATCAACCGCCGCTTCCCAGGCACCGGCCATGCTTGCGGTACTCAGCAGCAACCAGGCAACGCCGATGACCAACGCCACTGCTGCCAGCCAGCGAGTTGTCATCGTCAGCCGTCGATCAAGGTGTTCAGCGCTGCCATTGAGCAGCAGTGGCCTGAACACCCACGTCCCGAACAGCATCAGCACCACGGTGAAATGCACAAAGCGACACAGCACCATCGCGCTGATCATGAATTACTGGCCGACCTTGAAGGCGTAGGCGCCTTCGCTTTTGTGGGTGTCGACCGAGACCGCGTGCCATTCGACTTTATAGGTGCCCGCCGTCAGCGGTTCGGCAGGCGTGACGATCAGGGTCTTCTTGTCGCTGCCTTCGCTGGTGAGGCTCTTCACGGGCACGGCGGCACCGTCCTTGCTGAGCATGACCTTGGTGAAGCTCGCCTCGACACCTTCGGAAAACTCCAGGCGCAGCTCCGATGGCGTGCTCACGGTGCTGTCGGCCGCCGGGGTCTGGCTTTTCAGATGAGCATGGGCAAACACCGACGAAGCACCAAGCAGCGAGGAGAGCAGGGCGGTGGTGACCAGGGCTTTCTTGAGCATCGTGAATTCCTATGAGTCAAGTTCGGAGTCAAGTTCGGAGGCAGGTTTGAAGTGGCGTCAGTTTAGCCGTCGAAAGCCTGGTGTACAGAGTTTCGTTTTAGCCTGTCGCCGCGACGTAGAGCGGATGCTAGTCTTGGACAACGCAGGTGTCGGGGAGCCCATATGGGCAATCACAAGATCGGGATTCGTCGCAGTAATGTAGAGAAAATTCTGCTGGGGGCGGAAAAGGTCTTCGCCGAAAAAGGTTTTGGCGGCACTGCCATGGCTGATATCGCCGCGCAGGTGCAATTGCCGCGATCCAACCTGCATTACTACTTCAGCACCAAGACCGAACTGTACAGCGCAGTGCTGTTCGACCTGCTGGAAGTCTGGAAACAGGATGCGCTGTGCTTCGAGATGTTCGACGATCCCCGCGTGGTGCTCAGCAGCTACATCCGCGCCAAGATGAACCACTCGCGCAGCCGGCCTTACGGTTCGAAAGTGTGGGCCAACGAAATCATCCACGGCGCACCGACATTGGGTGAGGCCCTGGACGCCAGCCTCTACGACTGGGCCAAGATGAAAGAAGCGAAAATTCGCCAGTGGGTGGACGATAAACGCATCTTGCCGGTGGAGCCTTCGAGCCTGCTGTACATGATCTGGGCTTCGACCCAGCATTACGCGGACTTTGATCATCAGGTGAACATTCTCAATGACCATCAGCCGTTATCGGACATGCAATTCGAGCGGGCGGTGCAGACGGTGACCAGTGTAATTTTGCGCGGGATCGGGCTGGAGCCTTGAGATTTTCTGTGAGGCTGCTGGCCTCATCGCGGGCAAGCCCGGCTCCCACAGGGGCGGTGTCGAACACAATATTTGTGAACACCACTGATCCTGTGGGAGCCGGGCTTGCCCGCGATGGCGTCAGTTCAACCACCGCCTGCTTCAAGGTGAGACATGGTACGGATTCCTCGGATCATGATTCCAATCCAGAAACGGCTTGCCCGTGTCCATCGCCACCATCTCGATGCAGTCCTGTACCGGGCAGGTGATCTGGCACAAATTGCAGCCCACACACTCCTCATCGATCACGGCATATTGATGCGTCCCGTCTGCCTGCTTCAGGCTGGCGATCGCCTGATGCGACGTGTCCTCGCACGCGATGTGGCAGCGCCCGCAACCGATACACGCCTCCTGATCGATTTTCGCGATCACCTGATAATTGATATCGAGGTACTTCCAGTCCGTGGTATTGCCCACCGCACGCCCCGTAAATTGCGAAACACTGGTGTAACCCTGACTGTCCATCCAGCGTGACAAGCCGTCCTTCATCTCCTCGACAATCCGGAAACCGTGCAGCATCGCCGCCGTGCACACCTGCACCGAGCCACTGCCCAGCGCAATGAATTCCGCCGCGTCGCGCCAACTGCCAATGCCGCCAATGCCGGAGATCGGCAGGCCTTGAGTCTGCGGATCGCGGGCGATTTCGGCGACCATGTTCAGCGCAATCGGCTTCACCGCCGAGCCGCAGTAACCGCCATGAGTGCTCTGGCTGCCCACGATCGGGTTGGCGACCATGCGCTCCAGATTGACACTGGTAATCGAGTTGATCGTATTGATCAGCGACACCGCATCTGCGCCACCGCGATGGGCCGCGCGGGCGGCGACGCGGATGTCGGTAATGTTTGGCGTGAGCTTGACGATCACCGGCAGTGAGCAATACGTCTTGCACCAGCGAGTGACCTGTTCGACGTACTCCGGCACCTGGCCGACCGCCGCACCCATGCCACGTTCCGGCATACCGTGGGGGCAACCGAAATTCAGTTCGATGCCATCGGCGCCGGTGGCCTCCACCAGCGGCAGAATGTGTTTCCAGGACTCTTCGACACAGGGCACCATCAGCGACACGATCAGCGCGCGGTCGGGCCAGTCCTTTTTGACTTGGGTGATTTCCCGCAGGTTGATCTCCAGCGAACGGTCGGTGATCAACTCAATGTTGTTGAAACCCACCACCTCACGGTTGGCGCCGAAGTGCGCCGAATAGCGCGACGATACGTTGACCGCCGCCGGGTCTTCACCCAGGGTCTTCCAGACCACGCCACCCCAGCCAGCTTCGAAGGCGCGGACCACGTTGTAGGCCTTGTCGGTGGGTGGCGCGGAGGCCAGCCAGAACGGATTGGGGGCTTTGATGCCGGCAAAGACAATCGAGAGATCGGCCATTTACGCAGCCTCCACATTGAGCTTGAGTTGAGCGTTGATCGCCTCGGCGGCACGCTTGCCGTGCTGCACGGCTTGCACGGTGAGGTCCTGATCGAGGCTGGTGCAGTCGCCACCGGCATACACGCTGGGGATGCTGGTGCGCAGGTGTTCGTCCACTTCGATGCGCTCACCCTGACGCTTGAGTTCGCGGGCCAGCGGGTCGGCCAGGGCGCTGCCGTCAAAGGCCTGGCCGATGGCTTTGAAGATGGCGTCGGCGGCCAGTTCGAAGGTTTGTCCGGTGGTGTGCAGGCGACCGTCTACCAAATGGGTGCGGGCGAAGCGCATGCCGCGCACGTTGCCTTGATCATCGAGCAACACTTCTTCCGGTTGGGCCCACGTCAGCAAGCGCACCTGATTGGCTTTGGCGATGTCCTGTTCGTGACCGGTAGCGCCCATGTCTTCAACGCCACGGCGGTACACCAGGTTCACATCGTGAGCGCCCAGACGCGCCATTTGCACGGCCATGTCGATGGCGGTGTTGCCGGCGCCGAGGACGATGCAATGATCCGCCAGCGGCAGTTGAGTCAGGTCATCGGCCTGGCGCAGTTCACGAATGTAATCGGTGGCAGCGAGCAGACCGGGCGCCTCTTCGTGGGGCAGGCCAAGTTGTTTGCTGGCGTTCAGGCCAAGGCCGAGAAACACTGCATCGAATTGCTGATGCAGTTCGCTCAAGGTCAGGTTATCGCCGAGTTTTTGCCCGTGGCGAATCTCGATTCCGCCGATCTGCAACAGAAAATCCAGCTCCTTCTGTGCATAATCGTCCACCAGTTTGTACTTGGCGATTCCGTACTCGTTGAGGCCACCGGCCTTTTCCCGGGCTTCGAAGATCACCACGTCATGGCCATGCATCGCGCTGCGGTGGGCGCAGGACAAACCGGCCGGGCCGGCACCGACCACGGCAATGCGTTTGCCGGTGGCGGCAGCGCGCTGGAAGGGATGTTCGCTGAAGTGCGCGTTGTCGACCGCGTAGCGTTGCAGCAGGCCGATCAGCACTGGAGCGCATTCATGGTCGTTGTTGCGCACGCAGGCTTGCTGACAGAGGATTTCGGTGGGGCATACCCGGGCGCAACTGCCACCGAGGATGTTCGCCGAGAGGATTTTTTGCGCCGCGCCCTGAACGTTTTCCTGATGGATGTTGCGGATGAACGACGGAATATCGATTTCGCTCGGGCAGGCGTTCACGCACGGCGCGTCGTAGCAATACAGGCAACGCGAGGCTTCCAGATGCGCCTGGCGATCGTTGAGTGGCGGCGCCAGGTCGGTGAAATGACCGGCGAGGGCGGCCGCATTCTCATAGGGATGCGGGAGGTGGTTCAGGGTCTTGATCACGGTATTGGCCTCACGGTGATGGAGGTGCTGCCTCTGGTGGGCATTGTTTTTGTGTTGTCAGGGCTGACGCCATCGCGGGCAAGCCCGCTCCCACAGTTGAAATGCGTTCCCTTGTAGGAGTCGGGCTTGCCCGCGATAGGCCGAAGGCCGCTCTCAGCGTTTCACAGCAGCTGGCTTATTCAACTCAGCCCGCTTGCTCAGCAATTCAAACACCGCCGGATACGCCGGCCGTTCGACATACCGCCCCGCACCGCGCTCGGCGCGCAAATCGCCATCGGCCCAGACCACACGGCCCTGGCTGACGGTGTGGCTCGGCACACCGCGCACGGTCTTGCCTTCGAAGATGTTGAAGTCGACCTGCTGGTGGTGCGTCTTGGCTGAAATCGTCCGCGTACCTTGCGGGTCCCACAGCACCAGGTCCGCATCCGCGCCGACCCGAATCGCGCCTTTGCGTGGGTAGAGGTTGAAGATCTTCGCGGTATTGGTGGAGGTCAGCGCGACGAAATGCTGCATCGACAGACGTCCGGTGTTCACCCCTTCATCCCAGAGCACGGCCATGCGGTCTTCGATGCCGGCGGTGCCGTTGGGGATTTTGCTGAAATCGTCGCGCCCGGCGGCTTTTTGCTCGGCGCAGAAGCAGCAGTGGTCGGTCGCGGTGGTGTGCAGGTTGCCCGATTGCAGGCCGTGCCACAGAGCCTCTTGATGACCGCGAGGACGGAAGGGGGGACTCATCACGTAACCGGCGGCGGTTTGCCAATCCGGGTGTTGATAGACGCTGTCGTCCAGCAACAGATGCCCGGCGAGCACTTCGCCGTAGACTGGCTGGCCTTTGCTGCGGGCGTAGGTGATTTCGTCGAGGGCTTCTTTGGTCGAGACATGCACCAGGTACAGCGGCGTGCCCAGGGTCTCGGCGATACGGATCGCCCGGCTGGCCGCTTCACCTTCAACCTGCGAAGGCCGTGACAGGGGGTGCGCTTCAGGGCCGGTGATGCCCTGGGCCATCAACTTGCGTTGCAGGTGATAAACCAGCTCGCCGTTTTCGGCATGCACGGTGGGCACCGCGCCGAGTTCCAGGCAACGTTCGAAACTCGCCACCAGCGTATCGTCGGCGGCCATGATCGCATTCTTGTACGCCATGAAATGCTTGAAGCTGTTGACGCCATGATGGTTAACCAGCTCAGCCATGTCCTCGCGCACCTGTTCGCTCCACCAGGTGATCGCCACATGGAAACCGTAATCCGACGCTGACTTTTCAGCCCAGCCGCGCCACTGGTGAAACGCCTCCATCAGCGATTGCTGCGGATTGGGAATCACGAAGTCAATGATCGACGTGGTGCCACCGGCCAGTCCTGCCGCCGTGCCACTGAAAAAGTCTTCACTGGCCACGGTACCCATGAAGGGCAGTTGCATGTGCGTGTGCGGATCGATGCCGCCGGGCATCAAGTACTGGCCGCTGCCGTCGAGCACTTCGGCACCCGCCGGAACGTCAAGATTGTCGCCGATGGCTTTAATCACGCCGTCGGCGCAATAGACGTCGGCGCGATAACTTTCATCATGGGTAATAACGGTGGCGCCACGGATCAACAGAGACATTCCGAGTTCCTCGCAGGCAATGACCGGCTTGGGCCGGTTCTAACTGTTTTATATAAATCGGCGTCAACAGGTGTATTCCTGTCAACGCTGTCAAGAATTGAAGCTAGTCTGAGTTTATGAATTCAGCAAGAATATTTTTTATAAGCTTATAGCTATTTCAAGTCATTGATTAATAAAGATTAAATGTGTAAATCACCAAAATGGTGAGGCTGCTCACCAATTTGACGCACTTGACAGGATGGGAAAATGGTCAAGATTTTCTATGTGAAATCAACTGTTTGAGCAGGGTCTATGATTGATGCGCCTCGGTTGAAAAAAAAGCGGTGCACCCGTTTGAGGCCTGACGCTTCGGACAACTTGCCTGGCATTCGGCCTGAGTGAACTGGCAAGTCACCGAGGACTCAACGGGTATATAAATAAAACTAATAAATATCAGTTGGTTGCAAGGTTTTATGGAACTGCCCGATGCGCAATCGGGGACGTTCGGCATGCTTATTGATGCCATCCGCCCTTGATGAGCAAAAAAATAATTCAAAGAACAGTGGAGCGGCCATGCAACAGATCAGATCGCAAGTGACCGAGCGCGACGGCTTGTACGAGCTCGAAGCCGGCAGTGACGTCCTCGACAGTCTCCGTTATAACCACGACATCGCCCCGACCAAGGTGGCCGAACGAACCTGGAACAAATGGCACATCACCGCGTTGTGGGTCGGCATGGCGATTTGTGTGCCCACTTACACCCTTGGCGGTGTGCTGACTGCCTACTTCGGCCTGAGCGTCGGTGAAGCGCTGTTGGCGATTCTGTTTGCCAACATCATCGTGTTGATTCCCCTGACCCTGAACGCCTTTGCCGGCACCAAGTACGGCATTCCGTTTCCGGTGCTGCTGCGTTCGTCCTTTGGCGTCCTCGGTTCCAACATTCCCTGTCTGATCCGTGCCGTGGTGGCGTGCGGCTGGTTTGGTATCCAGACGATGTTCGGCGGCCTGGCGATTCACCTGTTCCTCGGTTCGGTGTTCGAGGGCTGGAAGTCGTTGGGTGGCACCGGCGAGGTCATCGGCTTCATGGTGTTCTGGGCGTTGAACCTGTGGGTCGTGATCCGTGGCGCCGAGTCGATCAAGTGGCTGGAAACACTGTCTGCGCCGCTGCTGGTCGCGGTGGGCGTGGGGTTGCTGGTGTGGGCGATGCCGAATGTCTCAATGACCGAATTGCTGGCGATTCCGGCCAAGCGTCCTGAAGGCGCTGGCGTGGCCAGTTACTTCGCCGCCGGGCTGACCGCCATGGTCGGATTCTGGGCCACGCTGTCGCTGAACATTCCTGACTTCAGCCGCTATGCGAAAAGCCAGAAGGACCAGATTGTCGGGCAGATCATCGGCCTGCCGCTGACCATGTTCCTGTTCGCCTCCCTTGGCGTGGTCATGACCGCGGCGTCGGTGAAACTGGTCGGTGTGACGGTTTCCGACCCGGTCACGTTGATCGGCCATATCCAGAGCCCGTTCTGGGTGGCGATTGCCATGGCGCTGATCATCATCGCCACGCTGTCCACCAACACCGCCGCCAACATCGTTTCGCCCACCAATGACTTCCAGAACATCGCGCCCAAACTGATCAATCGCACCACGGCGGTGCTGCTGACCGGCCTGGTGGGGCTGGCGCTGATGGCCCATGAACTGCTGAAAAAACTCGGCTTGATCGTCTCGGACCTCAGCCTGGAAACCGTTTACTCCAACTGGTTGCTCGGTTATTCCAGCCTGCTCGGGCCGATCGCCGGGATCATGGTGGTGGACTATTTCCTGATCAAGAAACAGCAACTGGACCTGGCCGGGCTCTATCGCGATGACGTGTATCCGGCCTGGAACTGGTTCGGCTTTATCGCCTTCGGTGTGCCGGTGGCGTTGACGCTGCTGTCGTTGGGCAGCGATGCGTTCAGCTGGTTTTACAGCTACGGCTGGTTCACCGGGTCGGCGCTGGGCGGGTTGATTTATTACGGGTTGTGCTCGTTTCGGCCTGACCCGTCCGTAGCGAAATCTGCGGTGTGACGGATGGCCTCTTCGCAGGCAAGCCCGCTCCCACAGGGGAATGCATTCCAAATGTGGGAGCGGGCTTGCCCGCGAAGACGGCCTCACCGACACCAATGAAACGTCTGAAGAAACCTATAACAACTGCCTGAGGAGATCACCATGAACGCTGCCGTAGACGTTCTGCAATCCACCCATCAGCACATCAACCGCGACCGCTTGTGGGCCTCACTCATGGAGCTCGCCAAACTCGGCGCCACGGTCAAGGGCGGCGTCTGTCGCCTGGCCCTGACTGACCTCGACCGTCAGGCCCGGGACATCTTCGTCAACTGGTGTGAAGACGCCGGCTGCACCGTCAGCATCGATGCCGTGGGTAACATCTTCGCCCGCCGTCCGGGGCGCAATCCGAACCTGCCACCGGTCATGACCGGCAGCCATATCGACACCCAGCCTACCGGCGGCAAGTTCGATGGCTGCTTCGGCGTCCTGGCCGGCGTCGAAGTGCTGCGCACCCTCAATGACCTGAAGATTGAAACCGAAGCGCCGCTGGAAGTGGTGGTCTGGACCAACGAAGAAGGTTCGCGCTTCGCGCCCTGCATGATGGGTTCTGGCGTCTTCGCCGAAAAATTCACCCTCGAAGAAACCCTGGCCAAAGTCGACGCCGAAGGCATCAGCGTCGGCGAAGCGCTGAACGCTATCGGTTACGCAGGCCCGCGCAAGGTCAGTGGCCACGCGGTGGGCGCCTATTTTGAAGCCCACATCGAGCAAGGCCCGATCCTTGAAGACGAACACAAAACCATCGGTGTGGTGATGGGCGCGCTCGGCCAGAAATGGTTCGACCTCAAACTGCGTGGCGTCGAAGCCCACGCCGGCCCGACGCCGATGCACTTGCGCAAGGACGCCCTGGTCGGCGCCGCGGTGATCGTCGGTGCACTCAACCGCGCAGCCCTCAGCCATCAGCCTCACGCCTGCGGCACCGTCGGCTGCCTGCAAGCCTATCCCGGCTCACGCAACGTCATCCCCGGCGAAGTGCGTATGACCCTCGACTTCCGCCATCTGGAACCGGCACGCCTGGACTCGATGATCGCCGAAGTTCGTGAGGTGATCGAAAGCACTTGCAAGGCACATGGCCTGACCTTCGAACTCACCCCGACCGCCGACTTCCCGCCGCTGTACTTCGACAAAGGCTGCGTCGAAGCGGTACGCGGCGCCGCGCAAGGGTTGGGCTTATCGCACATGGACATCGTCAGCGGGGCAGGGCACGACGCGATCTTCCTCGCCGAACTGGGCCCGGCCGGCATGATCTTCGTGCCGTGCGAAGGCGGCATCAGCCACAACGAAATCGAAAACGCCTCGCCGGACGATCTGGCGGCCGGGTGTGCGGTGTTGCTGCGGGCGATGCTGGCGGCCTCGGCGGCGATTGCCAAGGGGGAATTGGCGGCCTGAAACGCCTGACGTGCGCTGAGAAAACACAGCGCACGCCGCTTGATCGTCTGGCGTCATGTCTGTGATTTCAGTGCTGCAAAGTGCGCCGCGCTGGCCTGGACCGAAGCTATGGCCGTACACAGGTACTTCGCACGATCCCAGCCCTGTGCGGTCGTAATCTTCACAAAGCGCCGTTGAGCGTGTGGAGATCCGATGAGCCAGGACGTCCTGAGTACCGAGACCAATCGTCGCCAGTTGCAGCAGATCATTGCCGGCTTGACCGACGGCGTGATTCTGCTGGAGCCAGACCAGAGCCTTCTCTGGGCCAATGACGCTGCGCTGGCCATGCACGGTATCGGGCAGATCAGCGAACTGGGTGCCAATGCCCGTGAGTACGCCAAACGCTTCATCTTGCGCTATCGCAACAATCACCCGGTGCCGAAGGAAAACTACCCGATCAACCGTGTCGCCCGGGGTGAAACCTTCAGCGATGTGCTGGTGGAAGTAACGCCGTCCGACGATGAAGAACGCACCTGGGTGCACAACGTGCGCAGCATGGTGCTGGCCGACAGCGCCGGTGAACCGCAATCGCTGGTGTTGATCATCAACGACGTCACCGAGTGGGCCGGCGCCGAGCGGCGTTTCGAAAAAACGTTCAATGCCAACCCGGCTCCGGCCGTGATCTGTCGCCTCAGCGATTTGCGTTACATCAAGGTCAACAGCGGCTTTTTGGATATGACCGGTTTTGCCCGCGATCAGGTCATCGGCGCGTCGGCCTATGAATTGGATGTGCTGGAGGGCGCGGAAAACCGAAACCTGGCGATTGAGCGTTTGCGTGACCACACCACGATTCCGCAAATGCAGGCCCAGTTGCGATTGCCTGACGGCGGCAGCAAGCAGGTGATCGTCGCCGGGCAGCCGCTGGAGTTGAACGAAGAAGCGTGCATGCTGTTTTCGTTCGTCGACATAGAGCCTCGGCACAAGGCCGAAATTGCCCTGCGCCAGAGCGAGGAACGTTTCGCCAAGGCTTTTCGCCTGACGCCCGTGCCGACGTTGGTGTGCAGCGCCGAGGATCAGCGAGTGCTCGACGCCAACGAAGCGTTTTATGTGACCTTCGCCTATCCCCGCGAAGAAGTGCTCGGCAAGACCGTGGAGCAACTTGAGTTCTTCGACGACTCGGGCATTGGCACACGCTTGTTTTCGACGCTTGAGAACGCAGGGAGTCTGGACCGGGTCGACGTGAAAATCCGCAAGAAAGATGCCGGGTTGATTGATTGCGCAGTCTCGGCCGACACCGTGAACATTCAGGGCAGCCCTTGCTACCTGCTGGTATTGATGAACATCACTGAGCGTAAACGCACGGAACTCGAACTGGTCACGGCGATCGAGGAGGTGATGAAAGACGCCTCCTGGTTCAGCCGCACGCTGATTGAAAAACTGGCCAACGTGAAAAACGTCAACTCACCCCGGGTCCCTGGCGCGTCTTTCACCGACCTGACAGCCCGGGAACGCGATGTACTCGGCCTGATCTGCGAAGGGCTGGCTGACAAGGAAATCGCCGCACGCTTGAAACTGGCACCCAACACAGTGCGCAATCACGTCGCGACGGTGTATTCCAAGCTGGATGTTCACAGTCGCAGCGAGGCGATTGTCTGGGCACGCGAGCGGGGTTTGTTTTCCATCGAGTGGCGGCCCAAGGGCCAGCGCTAGAGTGCAAATGCACTAGTGGAGACAGTGCAAATTCATGTATTGGCGCACGCCTCTCTTTTTTAGGCTGTCAGGGTGCGAAACGGATTTTCAGCCGTTGTCGCATCCACTGCGTAACAGCTTAAGGAACCGCCCCATGTTTCGCCCTTTCAACAGCGTTTCAGTCGATAAACGTGCCCGTCAGCCAGCAGGTGAATCTTGATGATTTATCTGACGCAATTGCGCGATCAACTGGAGCGGCACTTTTCTCCCCGAGCCTGCGAATGCAGTGTGTCAGGCGACAACTCGGTGACGGTCAAGCTGTATCACCCAGCGTCGGGGCAGGTCGATCTGGTGGTCAGCGGGTTGAAGGTCACGAACCTCAGTTCGCCGCAAGCGGTGGCGTCATTGATTGAAGAACTGCGTTATGAGTTGGAGAGCAATGGTTTGCATCAACCCGGCGAGAATGCTTAGAAACTGTCGTTTTTTGCGGTGAAAATGAGGCTAAGTGCCTTAATTACTGGCATTGGCCGGTGACTGGACTATAAGAAATGCGAGGGTAAAATTTTCTGTGACCGGTCCGCGGCTTCGCGGTGTTTTTGTCGTGTCGCGGAAAACGTCGATTACTTACCGCAGGTCAGCCTATGAACAGTCTTGGAAAACGTGCTTTTTCGCCGCTGTCGCTCGCTTTCTGCGTAGCGATCCTCAGTGGTTGCTCCAGTCCGCCACCTCCACCACCTCCGCTACCCCCGGTAGAACGCCACTGCGAAACCATCGACAAGACCGAAGTGTTGGGTGATGCGAGAGCGGATGGGGAAGTGAAGCGGATGACCACGACCACGCGTTGCATTACCCAATAACCCGCGTTAACTGCCCATTGTCAGTCAAGACACAAAACCTGTGGGAGCGAGCTTGCTCGCGATGAGGGAGTCACATTCAGCATTGATGCTGACTGATCCACCGTCATCGCGAGCAAGCTCGGCTCCCACAGGGTTGGTGGTGTGCCAGCCCTTAACAGGTTGCTGACGAATCGAATCAGGACAGGAACCCGCCGTCCACATTCAGCGAAACCCCAGTGGTGTAGCTCGACGCATCGCTCGCCAGGTACAACACGGCACCGGCCATCTCGCTTGGGTCCGCCACACGCTTGAGTGGAATTTGTGCCAGTGCGGTTTTCAGGATCGCATCGTTCTTGACCAGTGCCGAAGCGAACTTGGTGTCGGTCAGGCCTGGCAGCAGGGCATTGCAGCGGATGCCGAATTGCGCGCATTCCTTGGCGAACACTTTGGTCATGTTGATCACGGCCGCCTTGGTCACCGAGTAGATGCCCTGGAAGATGCCGGGCGAAACGCCGTTGATCGAGGCGACGTTGATGATGCTGCCGCCACCGTTTTCGCGCATCAGCTTGCCGGCTTCCACCGACATGAAGAAGTAGCCGCGGATGTTGACGTCGACGGTTTTCTGGAAGGCGCTGAGGTCGGTGTCCAGGACGTTGCAGAACTGTGGGTTGGTTGCCGCATTGTTGACCAGAATGTCGAGGCGGCCGAACTGTTCCTTGATGCCGGCGAAGACCTGGCTGATCTGTTCCATCTCACCAATATGGCAAGCCACGGCGGTGGCTTTGCCGCCGGCGGCGATGATCGCGTCGGCGACGTGCTGGCAACCGTCGAGCTTGCGGCTCGAGACGATGACGTGGGCGCCTTGCTGGGCCAGGAGCTTGGCGATGGCTTCACCGATACCGCGGCTGGCGCCGGAGACGAATGCGATCTTGCCGTCGAGGTCGAACAACTGAGTCTTGGACATGGGATTCTCTTATGAAAAGTCTTGTTATTGGGCCAGGAGCGTAATCAAAGGCTGGATTTCTGGATGACTTGCAGGCTCATTTGCTCCAGCAGTTTGTTCATGTGAATGAACTGCGAGAAGCGTTTGTCCTGGGTCTGACCATGGAAGAAACGGTAGTAGATCTGCTGCACGATGCCGGCCAGGCGGAACAGGCCATAGGTGTAGTAGAAGTCGAAATTATCAATCTGAATGCCTGCGCGCTCAGCGTAGTAGTCGACGAATTCACGGCGGGTCAGCATGCCCGGTGCGTGACTCGGTTGGCGGCGCATCAGTTGCACCGGTGCCGGGTCGTCAGCCTGAATCCAGTAGGCGAGGGTGTTGCCCAGATCCATCAGCGGGTCGCCCAGGGTTGTGAGTTCCCAGTCGAGCACACCGATGATTTGCATCGGGTTTTGCGGGTCGAGGATCACGTTGTCGAAGCGATAGTCGTTGTGGACGATGCTTGAAGTCGGGTGATCGGCCGGCATCTTGTCGTTGAGCCAGGCTTTGACCGTTTCCCACTGTGGAGCATCTGGCGTCAGGGCTTTCTCGTAGCGGTCGCTCCAGCCTTTGATTTGCCGTGCGACATACCCTTCGGGTTTGCCAAGGTCACCCAGGCCGTAGGCGTTGTAGTCAACGCGGTGCAGTTCAACGAACTTGTCGATGAAGCTTTTGCACAAGGCTTCGGTTTTCGCCGAATCCAGGCCCAGTTCCGGTGGCAGTTCGGAGCGCAGGATGATCCCGTTGACCCGTTCCATCACATAGAACTCGGCGCCGATCACCGATTCGTCGGTGCAGTGCACGTAAGCCTTGGGGCAGTACGGGAAGCCATCGCGCAGTTGATTGAGGATGCGAAATTCGCGGCCCATGTCGTGAGCGGATTTGGCTTTGTGGCCAAACGGCGGCCGGCGCAGGACGAATTCCTGTTCCGGGTATTCCAGCAAGTAAGTGAGGTTCGACGCGCCGCCCGGAAACTGGCTGATCTGTGGCAAACCACTGAGGCCCGGAATGTGCGCCTTGAGATACGGATCGATCAGGCTGGCATCGAGTTCTTCGCCAGAGCGGATACGGGTGGACTGGTCAGTAAGCGCCATGCTTATCCCTTCTGCTTATTTTGGAGGCCAGACATCATTGGCTAATCTAATGGTGCGCCGGGGGAGCCACAAGTGCGGCACGGTCTTATAGGTTAGCGTGTTGCAGGATAATCAGCGTTCCTGATGTGCG
Organism: Pseudomonas sp. C9; assembly: GCF_002000165.1. NCBI lineage: Bacteria > Pseudomonadati > Pseudomonadota > Gammaproteobacteria > Pseudomonadales > Pseudomonadaceae > Pseudomonas > Pseudomonas sp. C9. The sequence goes on from NZ_MPAK01000001.1 coordinate 5,392,125, forward strand.
GGAACAGGGACGGCGGGCTATGGTTCAGGGGGTACGGTGCTTCCAGGAAGGAGCGTTGAAATGACCTGTCCGCAAGTCTGTGCCACCGCAACCCTGCAATGCAGTTTCGGCGCGGCACCCGCCGTGCTCAATGTGTTGCCGGTAAATCGCACCCTGACCGCTGGCCTGCCAGCGGCGAATATCATGGACCACATCCCGTTGGTGAATGTCATGCCGTTTGGCATGTGCACGAGCCTGGCCAACCCGATGGTCGCGGCGGCCACTGCGGCGGCACTTGGGGTGCTGACGCCAATGCCCTGCATCCCGGCCACCGCCAGCCCGTGGATCCCCGGCGGTGCGCCAACCGTCCTGCTGGGCAATATGCCGGCGCTCGACGCCAACAGCACCTTGATGTGCAACTGGGCCGGTGTGATCAAAATCGTCATGCCGGGGCAGATGCAGATGCTCATTCCCTGAGTCAGCTACGCCTGCTCCGGATCCGTCCAACGCCGAAACCACCAGCGCACCCGCGAAATCGGTTTGCCCTCGGCATCCAGCGGTCGCCCGTCACTGGCAAAACCCTGCTCCGGTTCAACCAGTTGCCCATTGAGGTAACGCGCATCAACCGCTGGTTTACCATTGGGATGAAAGCGCTGATAGCGCCCCTCGCGTACACCTTCGCGGTAAAACTCTGACTCGGCGATCTGCCCGTCGGGGAAGTAATTAGTCGCCTCACCCTGCAACAAACCCCGGCGGTAGCTGGCCTTGCGCTGCAGCCAGCCTTCAGGCGCATAAAAACTGGCAATGCCCTGCAATTTATCCTGAACATAAGGCAACTGCGCCGATACCTTGCCGTTGGGGTGATACAGCACGCTGAGGCCTTGGAGTTCACCCTGGCTGTAATTCAGATCAGCCTGTGGCCGACCGTTTTCCTTGATGTGCAGCGGGCCCTCCAGTCGATCATCGATCAGGCGCCCGTCCATGTGGCTGTCACCACGCTGCAAGTTCACTTTGCTGGATGTCATCGTCATCTGTCTCCTCAGTTGACTTTCACCAGCCCGCCCTTGAGGGTCAGCATGCCACCGCCGTCCACAGTCTGCTCGGCCCCGCCCTTGTTCATCAGACTGACCCCCGCATCGTTGGTCAGCGTGGTGCCGGCTTTGTTGGTCAGCGACGTCCCTGCCTGATTGGTCAGGGCGGTGCCGGCTTTGTGCGTGACGGATGTACTGGCTTCAGCCGCCAAGTCCGCGCCACTCTTCATCGAAAAAGTGCCGCCACTTTCCAGGGTCAGGGTGCCGGTCACTTTGATGGTCAGATTGCCGTCGACCGTCAGGCTGTAATTGCCCGTGACCTGGTGCTCGTAGTTGCCGCCGGTGCTGTGAGTCTGGTCGGCGCCGACCTTCACCGTGCGGCTGTCCTTCACGTCGAGCGTGTCGCTGCCGGTCTGGATCGTCACGCTGCGTTTGCCTTTCTCCAACGTCACGGTTTCGTCACCGTCCTTTACCGTGCGCGTGCGAGCGTTCTGCACCGTCAGTGTTTCGTCATGGCCGACGGTGGCGGTGGTGTCATTGAGCACATTGATCTTGAAATCCTTTTGCGCCTGCAAGAACACCTCTTCGGCGTCTTTCTTGTCCTCAAAGCGCAATTCGTTGAAACCGCCGCCGCCCTTGGATGATTGAGTCTTGATCCCGGACTGGGTCTGATTCGCCGGCAAGGCATAGGGTAGGGCGTTGTCACCGTTGTAGACGCAACCGGTCACCAGCGGCCGATCCGGATCGCCATCGATAAACGTCACGATCACTTCCTGGCCGATACGCGGGACGAACTGCATGCCGAAACCCTTGCCACTCCAGGGCAGCACGACCCGAACCCAGCACGAACTGGTTTCATCGTTCTTGCCGTCGCGATCCCAGGGGAATTGCAACTTGATGCGGCCATATTGATCGGTCCAGATTTCTTCACCGGCCTTGCCGACGACGAGGGCGGTCTGAGGGTGCATGCGGGGTTTGGGTGTCGTGCGTTGCGGGCGGAACGGTGTGGCCTTGGGGATCGCTTCGAAGCGATTCTGGTAGTTTTCGTGACTGGCTTCATGAGTGACTGCCGTCACCACCCAATCGATATTCAGCGTCGAGTCATCATGACCGGCGAGGGTGAACCAGTGCCCTGGCACCAGCCAGCGACAGTCACTCTCGCCGACAAAACGTTTCTCCTGACTGCGCAGCCCGTCGACTCGCTGCTTGGTCAACGTATCGCCCCGAGCCTTGGCGTTGTAGCCACCGGGATGCTCGTACACCGAGCGCGGCCCCGCGATGGCTTCAGCCTGGCTGTAGAGCGACGTGGTCGGCGTCGTGAACTCGTAATCTGTTGCACGATAAACGCCGGCTACGGCTTGCATGCACACCTGGCCGGAGCGAATGCCGTGCAGTTCGCGCTCGCCCATTTGCTGGCCGAGGTAGTTGATCTTCGGTCCGTTGGGGATCGGCGGGAATGCGTCGTTGCTGTCACCCAGCACCAGCGTGTGCTTGCCGTCTTCGTGGGTGAAAAACCAGAAGATCCCTTCTTCTTCCAGCAACCGCGAAACGAAGGCGAAATCCGTTTCGCCGTACTGCACGCAGTACTCGCGAGGGGTGTAACTGCCGGTGAGTTTCAGCACGAAGTCGGTGAAACCGTGAGCCTTGAAAATCGAGGTGACGATGTCTGAGGTGCTGAGGTTCTGGAACACGCGGTTGTTGCTGGCCAGCGTAAGCCACCAGAGCCATGGCCGCAGTACAAGCTGATAACGCTCCGCGGTGGCGTCGGCGGGGAGTTGCCGAATTTCGGCGACCAGTGCGTCGAACGCGCGACTTTGTGCGTCGTTGTGCAGGGTGGTGGTGACATGTGTGGCGACCGCAGAAGCCAGGGGCAGGGCGGAACCGTCGTTGAGGCCGTTGAGGGTTTGCGAGCCGAGCGAGTTGAGCGCTTCTTTGCCTGACAGCGACTCAGGATAAAGCGCCGACAGCGAGGTGGCGGTGAGGGAGAGAGTGGTGTTGCTGTCGGTGGTGCGTGGCATTGAACGCCTCAGCAGTGATCAATTACTTGGATAACCGGCACCGCCAGCAAAGTGTCTTCGATATTAATTATCTAGAGGCCTGTGACGTCGTATCCCTTTGAGATCAGGATGGTTTTTAAGTGGCCGGGGAACTCCTGGATTGCGGTCACTGCTACTTTGTAATAACTGTCATCGCCTTTTCCCGTTCGACTCCAATCGACCTTGTGGGTGACCTGGTTATTAAAAAAAATAATACTGATGGCCCTGAATTTATCTTTGGTGCCATGGCTTCCCATCTCGTTAATGTTTTTACCTACTTCAAACAGGAAGTTTTTAGTGTGTGCAACGCCGGGCTGGTCGGCAATTTTGGTTGTGGTGGCCGTTCTTGAGCAGGCACCTCCTTCGTCGTAGTAGGGGTTTTTTTTGTCGCTGGCTTCTCTCGGTACTACGTCAACATCCCAGTCGAGTGCGTCAGGTTTGAAATAGCCTTTGATGTCGGTGACATAGTTATCTACTTGAGGGCCTTCCAGCCATTTCATGGTTCTGGACTTGAATTGAATCATCTTGCCGTTGGGGGACTTGATGGTGAATACAATTCCGTTGGTCAACGCCTGACTAAAACTTTGACCTATCGCCGATATATCTTCGTCAACGTCGACTCTCAATTGGGCATCGTCAAATTTCATAGGCATACGTTTGACCTCCATGAATTAATTGCTGTCCATGCCGCGGAGTTTTTCACTGGCGACACTCAGCGGCGAGTGCAGTCGTATCCGGGTTGGATCGGGTTGATTAAATGGGTGACTCGTTATAGCCACCTGGACTGGTCTGGGGATTGGAGCGTTGTTGCCACTCAATGAATGATTCGCCATACACGTCGAGTGACTCAAACAGGTGGCCAACGCCAAATGCTCCTGGCGGGTTCGCCACGCCTGACAAGATGGCGGTTATTGTTGGCTTCAATGCTCCGCCCAGCAGATTGACCCTGGCAGCGAATATTGTGACCCGACGAGGGAGGAAGGACATGGAGGCATAAAACCGCTGATATTCACGTTCGACCCAACGCAGCGCCCTGCATGTCATGAAGTAGATTCTTTCGGGATTCAACATGCTTAAAGCATCTATCAAATCTTGTGAATGCACGCATTGGGCGGGAGGAGTCGTCATGGGGTGGCCAGCTCTCAGAGGAACTTTTATTCCCGCATTTCCATGCCCCATCCAGAACACCAGGTTGGGACCAGGGTAGGTCATGGTCACGGTGCGTATGTGATGGAGTGTGGCTGGTGATATCCGGCTACCAACGAACAGAACATTGATCAGAACGGCCCCGGTACCCGCAAACAGCGCCGGAGCACGGCCGCCTTGATCATCCGAATTGTGCAACACGATAACTGCCATGATCCTGAAACTCCTTTGAGGGTGCCTGACGGCACCTGAATAATCATTTACTCAAGCACCCACTCCGCCAACTTCCCCGTCACCTGCGTCATCAACACATTTTCAACATCCCTCGCACCCGCCGCACTGCACTTGGCCAACACTGCCTGGACAATCCCGGCATCAAATTCGAACTGTTTTCCAGTCGCGGCTTTGTATCGGCCACGCAGTTTCTCCAGCTTCGCCAACACAATCCCTTCCAGTGTTGCCTCATCCAGTGGCCGATACGCCACCACCGTCATCCGCGCCAGAAACGCCGGGCGAAATGCTTGCAGCAGCACTTTGTGCAACGCTTCGTTGAAGGCGTCGGTGCCCAGTTGCGCCACGGGTGTGTCGAGCAACAATTCAGCACCGACGTTACTGGTGGCGAGCATCACAGTGTTTTTGAAGTCCACCACCAACCCGGTGCCGTCCTCCATGACGCCTTTGTCGAAGACGTTGTAGAAGGCTTCGAGCACATCCGGGTGGGCCTTTTCAATTTCGTCGAGCAGCACCACCGAATAAGGTTTACGCCGCACCGCTTCGGTGAGCACGCCGCCGCTGCCATAACCGACATAGCCGGGCGGGGCACCTTTGAGTTGGCTGACGGTGTGGGCTTCCTGGTATTCCGAAAGGTTGATGCTGATCAGGTTACGTTCGCCGCCATACAGCGCATCGGCTAGCGCGTAAGCGGTTTCGGTTTTGCCGACACCGGTGGGGCCGACCAGCAGGAACACGCCGACCGGTTTTTGCGGGTCGGTAAGGCCGGCACGGTAGGCCTGCAGACGCTGGGCGATGGTGCCCAGCGCAATGCTCTGGCCCATGACGCGCAAACCCATGCGCTGGCCGAGGGTGCGTACGGCGTGGGCTTCGTCAGCGAGCATTTTTCCGACCGGGATGCCGGTCCAGCCGGCGATGACGGCGGCGACGGTTTTGGTATCGACCTGTTCCGGCACCAGCGGGTCGTCCTGGCGAATGGCATCGAGTCCTGCTTCCAGTCGTACCAGTTCTGCAGCCAGGTGATCGATACGGCTGTCGATGGCTTCGTCCGGTTTGTCGCTGTCAGCGCGCTCGCTCAAGGCGAGCAACTCGCTGCGGGTTTCCAGCAACTCGCGCACGGCGACTCGCTCTTCGTTCCAGCGGGTTTCCAGTTCGCGAATGGCCTGCAAATTGCCGGTCGATTCGCTTTCCAGCAAGGTGATGCGCTCGCGATGATCGAGTCCGGTCGCCTGTTCGCGGCGCAGGCGTTCGACTTCATCTTTGAGGCTGTTCTGGCGGTGGCGCAGGCTTTCCAGTGGCGGTGGCACGTCGTGCTGGCCGAGGGCTACACGGGCGCACGCGGTGTCGAGCACGCTGATTGCCTTGTCCGGTAACTGGCGTCCGGAGATGTAGCGGTGGGACAGTTTCACCGCTTCGTGAATCGCAGCGTCCAGCACCTGCACACCGTGGTGTTGTTCGAGTTTGGCAGCGACACCACGGAGCATTTCCACGGCGGTGGTTTCGTCCGGTTCTTCGACTTGTACCAGTTGAAAACGCCGGGCAAGGGCCGGGTCCTTCTCGAAGTATTTTTTATACTCAAGCCAGGTGGTCGCGGCGAGGGTGCGCAGTTCGCCTCGGGCGAGCGCCGGTTTGAGAAGGTTGGCGGCGTCGCTGCCGCCTTCGGCACCGCCAGCGCCAATCAGTGTGTGGGCTTCGTCGATGAACAAAATAATCGGTTTCTCGGCGCTGCGCACCGCGTCGATCACGCCTTTGAGGCGTTGCTCGAACTCACCTTTGACCCCGGCGCCGGCCTGCAACAGACCAAGGTCAAGCACCCGCAAACTGACTTCCTGCAACGACGGCGGCACGTCCCCGGCGGCAATGCGCAGGGCCAGGCCTTCGACCACCGCAGTTTTGCCCACGCCCGGTGCACCGACCAGAATCGGGTTGTTCTGCCGGCGGCGCAGGAGGATGTCGATGCATTGGCGGATCTCGCCATCGCGGCCGACGATGGGGTCTATTCGCCCGGCATGAGCGTCGGCGGTAAGGTCCTGGGTGTACTGGTCCAGTACGCCATCGTATTTTGGCCCCGGATTGCCAGCCCCTGGAGAACGTACCGCCCCCACGTGTTCCCGAGAGCTTTCGGTCCATTCCAGCAGATTGTTGCGCAGTGCCTCGCGAGGGATTTTCAACAGTGAGGAAGCACTGTTGAGCAGCAGGCTGCGGCGCTCGTCGCGGTCGATCAATGCCAGTAGCAGTAAGCCTGAGCGAATGCTGTCCAGCCCTAGCACGCTGGCTTGCACTACCGCATCTTCGAGCAGACCGGTGGTGTGCGACGACAATGCCGGGGTGCGTGTGCTGCCGGATTTGAACAGGTCCAGCGCCTTGTTGATTTCCGCCGTCAAGGCATCGCGCTCGAGGCCGAAACGCGGCAGCAGATAAGCGAAGTCACCGCCCTCGATGTCCAGCAGTTCCAGCAGCAAGTGCTCAATTTCGACGTAGTGATGGCCCCGTTGCAGACAGCGTTGCGCGGCTCGTTCGAGGGCGCGGCGGTTGTCCGGGTTGAGGCGTCCGATCAGGCTGGCCAGTTCCATGTTCAGGTGATCTCCGGCTGACGAAGGCCGATGGTGATCCGTTGTACGGCAAGGCTGGCCTGACGTTGCAGACCGCCATTCCAACTGAGCACTGGAGGCGCTTGACGTCCAAGTTTCATTGGGCCGGCGCCACGTACCAGCAGCACCAGCGTGCAATCCAGATCCGGACCGAAATACAGGGCGCTGAGGCTGGCGAGCGCAGCATGAGATTCGCCATCGGGCAGAAACCGCGCGGCCTGGGCAGACGTCAGCGGGCCGAGGGTCAGGCGATAACCTGCGTGTTCATCCCAGACCCGAGTGCCGGCCACTGCGCTGACGCCCAATTGCAGATTGCGCCCACCCGGTTGCAAGCGGCTGCGACTGGCGGGCGGGATCTCGCGCCAGGCACCTTGAAAGGCACTGAGTTCTACGGGTAGTTCGAACTGCTCACGTATGATCGCGGCAAATCCGGCAAGGGAGCGGCGTCCATCAGTAAACAGGGCGGTGCACGCCAGCACGGCGCAATCGGGGATGGCCTGTCGTTCCTGCAACGCTTTGGGCAGCAGTCCGGTCAGTGCCCGCAATTGCACCTGCACCGGGGAGACTCCGGGTGCGGTGAAACCTGCGGCGATCCGGTGTTTGCGCATCACTTTGTACAGCAGGCTCAGCAGTCGATGCTGGAACAGGTCAAGGAATTCGGCGGGTGCATGATCCTTGGCCCGTGCCCGTTGCTGCAGCCATTCCTGATAGGCGTAGGGCAGGGGGCCGTCGGGGCCGCCAAGGCCAAATACCGGTGTGCTCAGGACCGGCTGCTGGCCGGGTTCCTGGGTGAGGCTTTCGATTTCACTGGCCGAGAATAGTGGCGTCAACGGCCCCCGCAAACGCAGTGCTTCCGCTTGCGGGGCGGTGCCGCTGCCCAGCGATTCGGCCTGTGGGTGTTCGCGTTCCAGCAGCAACAACGCCTGCAACAATTCGAACGCCTGGGGTTCCTGACGCAGTCGTTGGCTCAGGCTCAGAGGGACAGCGGCATGCCGGCTTGGGGTTGCCATGCTTTGACCTCCTTGTCTGATTGAACCAGTACCGTGCGCACAAAGCGGTTGGCGGTGGCATAGAGCGAAAAGAATTGCGCCAGCACCGCTGAAAACAACACCGCGCTGCTGCCGACGAAATGCTGCGGATCAAGCTGTAACCGCACTTCAAGTCCATTGCGCCAGCCGCGCCAGGCGTCTTCGCCGACATGGGCGATGACCCGTTCGCAACCGAGGCCAAGCAAGCCTTCGATCTGTCGCCAGGCGCTGGCCTCGTCACGCAGGTTGTGCAATTGCAGAATTTCCCTGAGTGCATCCAGAGCCTGTGGCCCTTCGACCAGCGACAAATGATTGAGGCTTAGTTGCGACACCAGCCGCCAGCGCGATTCTCCGTCCAGGCGCGGCAAACTCTGTGGGCTTGGAGGATTGCGCAGGCGCGCCCAGGCTACCGGGCCCGGACGCTCAAAGCCTAACGGCGTGCCGGCGGGAAGGCTCTGCGCCAAGTGTCGGTTTGTGCAGAGTAGTTCGGCGGTGAGGCTGTATTCGATGGCGTCCGTCAGCGGGTCGAGTCGGGTATCCACCAGGCTCAGCAACAGGTCAGTGCCGAGGCGATTCGGGGTCATGCCGCTAACGCGCCGGGCGTGCCAGTAACACTGTTTATCGTTTCCGCTGTGTTGGCTGCCGTAATAGGCCGGTACTCGCTGTACGCCCTGGCGGGTGCTGGCCCGCATCGCCCGGATGCTATGGATCTCGACGCTGTTTTCCCGATGACTGTCGGCCACCAGGCGGTATTCGCTGCGGGTGCCGTCCGGACGCAGTGGCTCTGAGGTTCGCGGAAACAGGTTGATCACCGGCGTGCAGCCCAGTGCAAAATCGCTGGCCTGAAGGTGCATTCGATTGCTCGGCGCACGGTCAAAGACGATGTACACATACAGGGCCTGCTGATCGCTGGTGACACCGGCCAGAGGCAAATCAAAGAAATTGAATTTGTCCGGGAAGGCAAAGTATTCGGCTAACAAGCGCATGCCAGGGTGCACGCCATCCTCGTCTGGTAGCAACACTTCATCGCTGGCAAAACCGACGATGTGTGGCAGCCCCTCAAGCCCCTTCGGCACGCTGCCGATGGGGCCGGCCAGCACCTTCACGGCATGAGCACCGAGCAGGTCATAGAGACAAGCGTTGATCACCGGCGAGGCGCTCAGATGGATACGCAATTGTTCGATGCCCAGCGTTGACCATTGACTGTCGCCCAGGCAACGCAGGCCCAGACGCAGCGCCGAACGAGCCTGAGCGACGCCCGTCAGGGCCTGGGCTTCTTCGCTGCCCAACATCAATGCTTCATTGATTTCCAATGGCCACAAACGAACCGCCGCAGTGGTGCGAAAATGGATGCTTTCGCCTTTGCTGGTGGTGACGAACAATGGCGTATCGCGGGGCAACGGGTAACCGTCGTCCAGATTGCCTTTGCTGGGGTCCGGTTCGAATTGCACGATGGCGCAGGAGGGCAGGGGGCGCATCGCCAATGGATACAGTTGTTCCAGAAGCGCATCGCTGAATTCGGCGTAGTCGTCATCCAGTCGCCGTTGCAGGCGCGCCGCCAGAAGCGCAAAACCCTCCAGCAGCCGTTCGACGTGCGGGTCGGGGCATTCCCCGGGAGACAGCTCCAGGCGCCTGGCAACCTTGGGGTAACGTTCGGCGAAAATACTTCCCGCATGGCGCAACCAGGTCAGTTCCTTCTGGTAATAGTCGAGCAGTTGCGGGTCAATCGAGTCGCTCATGACGCACCTCAAGGCCATCGCTGACCCGCTCGATAAAAAAGGCCACCGGCCAGTGCTGACGGCCACTGCGTAGCTCCCCGACCAACCGAATCCTCAGTTGCTGCGGTTGACCGGGCACTGGCTCGACCTGAACTTCGCCCAGTCGCAGGCGCGGCTCAAAATGGGTAATGGCCTCGCGCACGTCCCGCGCCAACTGACGACGGTCATCGCTGCGTTGCTGTTGCAGGGCGGTCCAGTCAGCGATGCCGTAGTCGAGAATGCTCGGCGGTGAGGTGAGCGCGTGTGGACCGCGTCGGGTGTTGAACAGGCGCAGCAGTTCCGTGCGGACCGAGTCGAGCAGGCCGTGAAGGTCGAACACGCGCAGCGTGTCGACCTCGCTTGAGGCGAGTCGCTCGAACAGCGGCGGGAGGAAGCGGCTGCCAGCCATGGCCGACGCGTGCGCTTACTTGACGAGCTTGTTGGCAGCCAGGTCCCAGGTCGAGGCGGCCGTGCCTTCCTTGGTTCCGTCGTCCTTTTGCGCAGTCAGCTCCCATTTGATCTTGGTGAAGTTCAGGGACAGGGTTTCCACCGGTTTGCCACCCGTACCGCCGCTGACGCTTACGTTGGACAGCACCACGTTGGTCAGGGTGTAGATGATGAACGGCATCAGTTGGCCGCTGCCTTCAGCAGCGTTGCGACCGATGATGACCTTTGCTTCCGGAATCGGTTTGCCGGCGCAGCAATATTCGTTCAGAGATGGAGTCGAGCTGTCGACGAACTTCGTCAACGTGAACTCACCTATGTGTGGCTTGCCGGAAGTCCGTTCCGAGTTGCTGACATCGTTGGTCACCTGCATGGCCACGTTGTGGCTGTAGGACATGACTTCGATCTTGTCCTTATAGCCCTCAAGCAGGCTGTCGCCTTTGATGTCGCCGCCGAGGTCGAGAATGATTGCATCCATCGCATGAAACTCCTGAAGGTTATCGCAATTAAGTGGGGTCAACGCCCATGCCGATCAGTCGAGCCACCGATTGAGCCCCGTGGCGAGGAAGCAAGCCTCCTCGCCACGGGTCAGTGGTCAGGCGGCTACCGGTGGCGGCAGGGTGGCGACCAGGCGGATCGAGGCGGTCAGCTCTTCCAGCTGGAAGTGTGGCCGCAGGAACACCGTGGCCTTGTAGGCGCCCGGCTTGCCGGCGACTTCAGTCACATCCACACGGGCTTCACGCAACGGGTACTGCGCCTTGATTTCTTGCGGCGCGTTATCGTTGATCAGCACGTAATCGGCGATCCAGTTGTTGAGGTAGGTCTGCACGTTGTCACGGGTCATGAAGCTGCCGACCTTGTCGCGCATGATCACCTTCAGGTAGTGCGCGAAACGCGAGGCGGCGAGCACGTAAGGCAACATCGCCGAAATCCGCGCGTTGGCGTTGGCCTCGTTGGTGTTGTACAGCTTGGATTTGTTGGTGGTCTGGCCGCCGAAAAACACCGCCACGTCGCTGTTTTTCTTGTGGCACAAGGCGATGAAACCGAGGTCGTTGAGCTCTTTTTCCCGGCGATCGGTGATTGCCACTTCAGTCGGGCACTTGAGTGACAAGTCGCCGGAGGTGGTGCGGAACGTGTGGGCTGGCAAACCTTCGACTGCGCCACCGCCTTCGGCCCCGCGAATTGCCGCGCACCAGCCGTACTTGGCGAAGGCTTCGGTGATGCGTTGCGACAAGGCCCAGGCGGCGTTGCCCCACAAGTATTTACCGTGGTCGCTGCCGTTGACGTCCTCAACGTAATTGATGCCTTCGACCGGCGAGGTGTCCGGGCCGTACGGCAGGCGCAGCAGGAAATGCGGCAACACCAGCGACACGTAGCGCGAATCTTCGCTTTCACGGAACGAGCGCCATTTGATCAGTTCCTGGCTCTCGAACACTTTCGACAGGTCACGTGGCACGGCCAGTTCGGTGAAGCTGTTCATGTCGAACAGCCGTGGGCTGGCGGCGGCAATGAACGGGGCGTGCGCCGCTGCGGCGACGTTCGACAGTTTCTCCAGCAGGCCGATGTCCTGCGGGTGACGGCCAAAGGTGTAGTCACCCACCAGCAGGCTGAATGGGTGGCCACCGAAGGTGCCGTATTCTTCTTCGTAGATCTTCTTGAACAGCGCGCTCTGGTCAAACTCGACAGCTTTTTCCAGGTCGTTCTGCAGCTCTTTCTGAGTCACATTCAGCAAGCGCAATTTGAGCCTGGAGCTGGTTTCGGTGTTTTGCACCAACAGGTGCAAGCCGCGCCAGGAGGCTTCGAGTTTCTGTAAGTCGGGGTGGTGCAAGACTTCATTGAGTTGCGCGCTGATCAATTCATCGATCTGGCTGATGCGGTCGTTGATCATCGCCACGGTGTCCTTGTCGATGGCCATGCCTTCGTCGAGAACCTGGGTGGCGAACTCCGCGAGCATGTCGCGGGCATAGTCCTGCTGGCTATCGTCATGGGCCATGCGGCCTTCGGCGATGATGCGGTCGAGCAAGGACAGGCTTTGAGTAGTGCTTTCACTGGTGTTGGCGCTGGCTGAAGCGGGCATGGCGACGTCTCCTTAAGTGAATAAGTGATCAGGCCTGCGGTTGATCGGGGGCATCGCTCGGTGCTTCGTTGTCACCTGCGGGGGGAGCGGTTTCCGGGCGCGCAGACTTGATCTCTTGCAGGCCTTCGGTGTTGGCAATGACGTCGCGCAACAGCTTGTCCAGGTCATCGTTGCCGTCGAGTTTGGTCAGCAGGTCACGCAAACGCTGACGGGCTTCGAACAGACGCCGCAACGGGGTCACTTGCTCGACCACCTTGACCGGGTCGAAGTCGTCGATGTGTTTGAAGTTGAGTTCGATGTTGAGCTTGCTCTCGTCACCGCTGAGCGTGTTGGTGACCTGCAAGGTGGCGCGCGGGGCAATAGAGGCGAGCACTTCGTTGAAGTTGTCGCGGTCGATCTCGGTGAAGCGCCGTTCGTTCAACTTGGGAAGTGGCTCGAGTGGTTTGCCGGAAAGGTCGGCCAGGATTCCGACGACCAACGGCAATTCTTTTTTCTCGATGGCGTTGCCGATTTCGACGTCGTAGGTGATTTGCACCCTTGGCGGGCGGACCCTGTCGAGCTTGTGCTGAGTACTTTCTGCCATGTTGGCTGACTCCGATGCATGAGCGGGCGCAATGCATCGGGAGGCCCGTTCATCGCTTTCCCTTGCTGGACCGTAGGTTAGAAAGGGTGGCAGATGGACCTGTCGTTCCTTTGACAAACCTTCCACATTCGGCATAGGGGGGCCGAACTACCCAAGACGCTAGAACAGGTCTATAAAAAAGCAAGCGAAAAACAATCTTGGACCGCCTCGAGAAAAGGACAATTCACTTTGTTTGCACGTTTTTTTGCTTTCGCCCTGTTCCTGACCCTATCCGGGTGCTCGTTTTTCGGGCCTCGGGTGGACCTCGACAACCTGACCCTGGACGTCGCGCCCAAGGCCAACGACGACACTCCGATCGCTGTGGATTTCATCGCCGTGAACGACCCGGACTTGCTCAAACAGTTGTCCGGCATCACGGCGCGGCAGTGGTTTGCCGAGCGTGATCAGTATCAACGCGACTATCGGCAGTTGATAACGGTGTGGGGGCTGGAGCTGGTCCCCGGCCAGTTCATCGACAAACAACCCTTCCCGCTGGGGGGCAAGCGGGCGACTGGACTTTTGGTCTTCGCCAGCTATAACACTCCCGGAGCACACCGATTACGGCTCGATGATCAGAGCGATGCCTGGCTCAAGTTCGACAGCCGCGAGATGACGCTGGTCAACAACACTGCGCAGTGAACCCATTGTCAGTGCGCCGTTTTGCGCGGTGATGTAGACGTCGAAGGGAGTCGTATGAGCCTGTTACCTGACGCGGTTTGTTGGCACGAAGGCATGCAGTTGCTGCCCCAGCATTTCCAGTTGCAAGGGTTGCGCGCCGAAGCGTTGGTGGCGCACTTTGCCCAGGCCTGCAATCCGTGGTTCTGGGGGGTGAGCCGGGTGGAATTCGACCCCGGTGCACTGAGTGCCGGGTTGGTGCGCCTGGTCAGTCTGCAAGCGACGATGCCGGACGGCCTGCCGGTCAATGTGCAGGTGGGTGTCGGGCCGACACTGGAGCTCGATATAAGCGAAGCGGTCAACGCCTCGCAGAACGCCACGGTGACGGTGTATCTCGCCGTCAGCCCATTGTGGCGTGCCGGGCAGTTGTTGCCGCTCAAAGGGCGACTGCAATCGGTGGTCGGCGATGCGTTGCCGGATTTGACCAGCGGCGAGTACCCCGAGTCGATCACGGTGTGGCGGCCGAACCCGCGTTTGTGCACGCAGTTGAACAAGGCCGATTCCGTTTGCTTGCCTCTGCTGAAAATTCGCAAGGAGGGCGGTGGTTTTCTGTCCTTGCCCTACACGCCGCCCACGCCATGCCTGTCGCCGGAATCGGTGTTGGGTCGCCGGGTAGCTGGGCTGTGCGCCAGGACGCGAGAGAAATGCATGTTCCTCGCCGGCCGTTTGCGCCAGGCGCAACAGGCCGGAAATCAGGACGATGCGATGGAAATTCGTCGCCAGTTGACGGCGCTTTGGGCGCGTCTGCCGGAGGTCGAAGGAACGTTGAACAGCCGACTGGCATCGCCACAGGCGTTATACGGGGTGTTGCTCGGGCTGGCGGGAGCCTGGTCGGCCCTGGACCCGCTGGCGGGCGTGCCGCCCTTTGCCCCGCTGGACTTTCTGGAGCTGCAACAAGGCTATGAGCCGGTCCTCGACTGGCTCGACAGAACCCTGGAACTGATTCGCGCCGGCTATCGCAGTGTGCCGTTTGAACGCAGCGAACAGAGCTTCTCGATTCAACTGCCCGACGATCAGCCGAGCCAGCGTCTGGTCATCGGTTTGCGCATGCCCAACGGTGCCAGCGAGCAGGCGGCCAGCGAATGGCTGAGTGGGGCGATCATTGCCTCGGCGCCGCATATTACGTTGTTGAGCCGGCAACGCATGAGCGGTTTGCCCCACCAGGCCATGAGCCGCAACGAGCAAGTGGCCTACAGCGTCGGCGAGGACACGCGATTGTTTGTGGTGACGGCCGATGGCCAATGGTTCGACGGGCAATTGCCGTTACTGATTGCCGCGCCGGCCTCAAAACCGGCGAGCAGTCCATGGCAAGTGGTGTTGTTTGTGGCCCAGGCGAGTGAAGGTGCTTGATCCAGGAAGGGGCGTCGAATGTCTGAGGGAAATGCCGGGACGGGTACACGGAGCCTTCGTGAGGCGCCACTGAGCAGCGCCTTTCGCGAGGCCTGGCTGCAATGGTCCCAGGAATGGAATCAGTTGCCCAAGGACAGCGATGATGAGGCGCTGGTGGAAGCGGTGGTCGATCTGTCGACGCAAATCTCCCAGCGCCTGTGGCGAACGGCATACGCCCGGGTCGGTGATGCGGCGACCGACCAGGTCAAGGCGCTGGTCTATGCCTTTGTCGCGTTGATCGACGAAACGCTGCTGTTTACACCCTGGCCGGGCCAGTCCGTGTGGCAGGAGAAGCCGCTGGAATCGCGGATGTACGCCAGCCGTCAGGCCGGTGAAAAATTGCCGCTGGCGATCAAGGCTCTGCTGGACGAACAGATTCCCGCTACCCGCGATCTGGCCAATGTCTATTTGCAGTGCCTGGTGTTGGGATTTGAGGGGCGCATGCGTGGTGAGCTGGGGCAATCGCGGCATGAAAAACTGCGTCTGGCGCTGTTTACCTTTGCCTGGCAGCACGAACCTGATTATGCCGATGTCAGTGCCCGGCTTCAGCAGCCCTCTGCGGTGCCACCGGTGCAGTTGCCGGTACGTCAATCGTTACCGGATGGTTTTCGGCTTGGCGTGGGGATTCTCGCCATGGTCCTGATACTGACAGGGCTGGGGCAGTTTTTCTGGCGTGACATTCGCCAGGAGCTTGATCCGGTGTTGCAGATGACCGACTCGGTCAGCACCTCGGAGCAAGACTCATGAGCGCGTTGGGGTGGGTGAGTCTGATCATTGGGTTGTTGTTGCTGCTGATTATCATCGGGGGCGTGGTCTGGTGGTTGCGCACCCAGAGCGGGGCGGCGGTCCGCAGTTTTTATACCTCGGTCCGCCATATGGAGCAGGAGCAGGGCGCTCAGGACCGGTATCAGATCCCGTGGTTACTGATGCTCGGCGACGAAACCCAGGGCACTCAATTGTGCAGCCAGTGGCGTCTGCAACCAACCGACAAACCCGCCTGGTTCGGGCGCTGGTGGTCGGACCCCGAAGGTGCGGTATTGGTGGTGCCACAGGCGCTGTTTTTGCCGGAAGAAGGCATGAACCTGCAACGAGGCGGCTGGTGGCGTTTGCTGGGATTGATCTTGCGCTTGCGCAGCAAACGACCACTGGACGGGGTGATCTGGACGGTCCCGGTCAGTCGATTGGGCAATGTCGAGTTGGCCGCGAGCCTCGGTCTGGCGGCCCGTCGGCGCTTCATCGACGTGCTGCAACGATTCGGCCTGAGCTTGCCGGTGTATGTCGTGATCACCGGTATGGAAGAGCTGCCCGGGTTTCAGGAGCTGATCACGGCACTGCCCGTTGATGCCCGCGAACGCACGCTGGGCTGGTCGACACCGTTTGGCCCCGAGTCAGCCTGGCAGGCGCAATGGAGCGATCAGGCGCTGGATCAGGTTAACCGTGCCTTGGCGGAATCGATCATCGAAATCGGCACGTTGTCGGGCCATTTGAAGGGCGAGCTGTTCGGGTTGCCGGAACGCATCGAGGCGCTGAGGCGCAATCTGCAAACGGTGCTGGAGCCGGTGTTCCAAGGCAATGCCCAAGGTGAGGCGCCGCGTTTTCGTGGCGTTTATTTCACCGCTAACCAACCGACGCAAGACACGCCGGACGGATTTTCAGCCTACGACACCGGGTTGCAACAAAGTGCATTCGCCCGCCAATTGTGGCAGCGCCGGGTAGTCGCCGAGCGGGGATTGGCGCAAGTGGTACCGCGCCTGTTGCGCTTGCGTCAGCGTTGGCAGCGATTGACGGGGGTGGTGGCGCTGGTGGTCGGTGTGGTGTGGGCCGCGAGCATGCTCTGGGTCTGGCAGGACTCTGTCAAAGATGCGCATGAGCTGTCGCGTCTGTTGCAAGGTGCGCAGAAAAACTACCTGACGGTTACCGACGAGTCGCATCGGCTGGAGTCGACACGACGCAACGTCCAGGGATTCTGGCGGGTGTTGGAAAAGGCCCCGCGCTGGACCTTTACTTCCGTGGCGTTTCCCACTTCCTGGTTTTCGTCACTGGATGTGCAGCTGGAAAACCAACTGCGCCTGACCGCCCAGAGCCACTTATTGGAGCCCTTGCACGACTTGCTGAATGCGGAGCTGGTGAAACTCAAGGGCATCCGCAACACCGAACGCCGTGGCAACGTCGAAAGTGAGGACCCGGCCCAATGGCAAAATTACGTCAAAGCCAAAGACCTGGTGGAGCGCGCGGTGCGCCTTGAGCAGCAGAACCAATGGTTCAATCAGGCGCTGAACAACCCCAAGGCTCCGCTCGAAGACCTGGCGTTGCTGAGCAACAACGCCTTGTCCCTGAACCTCAATGTCGGCAGCTTGCCCCGTGCCGGTTTTTACAACCGGATGTTGCTCGATGCCAATGCTGGCGACTTGAAACCGCTGGACCTGGCCATGGAGCGGCAAGTCATCGAGGAAAATTTTTCCGGGCTGATGGAGCGTTGGCTTGACCAGTATTTTCTCGCTGACAATTTTGTCCGCCAGGCCGGCTACCTCAAGTTGCATCTGGAACGGTTGGAGGCGGGCAGCGGCAACTCCCTGACTGAGCTTGAGGATTTGCGCGCATTGATCGATGACCTGCAAGCGCTGGTCGGCCTGACCAACTCCGCCTGGAGCCGCGGTAAGGGGCAGGACCTGGTGCCGGGTTATCGCGAGATGATGGATAAAGTGCGCCAGAGCAGCTTGCTCGGCCCGCAGGTTGAACAACAGCTGGATCAGCAAGCGTCCAAGTTGCAGCAAAGCTTTCGTGACCAATGGATCGCGCAGGCAGGGGCCAGAGGCAACTTGCTGGTCCAGCAAGGCAGTGGGCAGCTGGCGTTGCAAGTGCATGTCAGCCAGTTGAACAACGCGGTGCAGGCGCTGTTCAAGCGCGATTTCGTGGCCATCGCCTTGCGCGCAGACAAGACCGCCGATGCCATTGAGGGGCAAAGCGTTGATGGCGATGACCTCAGCACGGCGCTGAACTATTTTGCCAGCTACAAGAGTTATGCCGCCGAAGAGCTGCCGCGTATCCCGCCGGCGTATCGCGATGCATTGGTTCAGGCGGCAGAAGCGGCGGCAGCCAAGGCCATGTGGTTGAGTCTCAAGGATCAAAACGACCGCCCCCGTGGCGACGGTGTTTTCAATGTGCTTGCACCGCAAGCAGTGGCCCTGCAAAAAGCCTTCGCCGAAGTGCACCGCAATGATTTGGCGATGCGAGTGCAAAACGCATTGAACCGCCGCGCTATCGCTCAGGTTGTCGACGGTCTTGCGGAGATCACCGCGCAGCCATTGTTCGGCGGGCGCAGTGAAATCAGTCAGTGGGATGGCTCGAAAAACCTCGGCTTGCAATTGTACGGCGCCAGCGATGTGCAGGATTTGAAGCTGAGCCTCAAGCAGCAATTCAACACCATGCTCGGGATTACCGAGCGGCGCACCTCAGCACTGGAATGGTTGAAGACTCAGCAACAGAATCTCTCGGCGCTGGACTACGAGCGCGTTACCCAATTCAGTGCGCTCAACGATGAGTTGCTCAAGTACAAGGACCAGAATCCTGCCAGCTCGCCGGCCCAGATCGAACAGCTGGTGAGCCGCGATTTCATCGAAATGGACGCCACGTCCTGCGGTCAGATTTTGCAAACTGCCAACCTGTCCGGTGGGCGTGGGACCTTGGCGTTACGTGCGCTGGACCTGCAACAAAGCGCCATGCAACGCTGTCAGCTCCTGCAGCAACAGCAAGCGGCAGCGGCATGGAACGACCTGGCCAATTATTTCAATCAGTACCTGGCCGAGCGCTTCCCGTTTGCCAATGGCGTGCAAGCCACCGACGCCGACCCGGCCCGGGTCCAGCATTTTCTCGAGTTGATCGACAAGCGTCTGCCCGTGGCTCAAGCCGGATTGCAGCTCAGCCAGACGCCGGAGCGGGTGGCCGCCGAAGATTTTCTCAACCGTCTGAAGCAGGCCAGTACATGGTTAAACCCGCTGTTTGTGCGAGACAAGAGCGGCATCATTGGCGTTGAAATGGACGTGCGCTGGCGAACCGATCGCGAGGAGGAACGGGGCGCTGATCAAGTGATTGCCTGGGGTTTGAATGCCGGCAATCAACAGATCAATTATCCGGGCGAAACCCAGCCGAACCTGCGCTGGATGGTCGGGCAACCGGTCCGGCTGACCTTGCGCTGGGCCAGAAACGGCTCGCAACGTCCGGCCAACGATCCCTTGCAGCCCAATCTGATGGTGCATGACTTTGAGGCCGATTGGGAATATGGCGGCCCGTGGTCATTGCTGCGCTTGATCCGTGCGCACCAGTCCGTGCAGCGCCAGCCCAATATGGATTTCACCGATTTTCCACTGGCTTTGCGCCTGCCGGTGACCGCGCAGACCAGCACGGCGCAACAGACGCTGATGTTTATGCGCCTGTCATTAATGAGCCAGGGTGCGAAGCTGCCGTTGTCTATTCCACCGCTGCCCACCCGGGCCCCGCGTTCTCCATTCATGCAAACCAGGTCGACCGCGTCCGCGACGGTCATGACTGAGGAGGAGGGGTTTTGAATCAGATTTCACCACCGTTGCCGGAACTGATTGTCCGACTGCTCGAACCCATTAGCGAGCAAGCACCTTGCGGCGAGGACTTGCGCTACGAGCGCGAGTTCGACCAGGCGCGTGAACTGCGTCGCGAGGACGACACCAGTCTGCCTACGGGCGTCTGGCAGTCGTCGATCAAGCGGGCGCAGTGGCCGGAACTGGAAAAACTGACGTCCACGTTGCTGTTGGAGCGCAGCAAGGACTTGATGCTGTGTGCCTGGCTCGGTGAGGCCTGGTTACATCAGGAGGGTCTGGACGGATTACCGGGCAGCCTCGCGCTGGTCGCCGGTTTATGTGAACGCTATCCCGAGCACCTTCATCCTCTGGCCGAAGACGGTGATCAGTCGTGGCGGGTGATTCCGCTTGAATGGCTGGCGCGACGCTACAGTGAGGTGTTGCTGACGCGCACGCCGTTGCTCGAACCGCGAAGTGGTGAATTCGACGGTTACTGCCTGGATGCCTGGCGGCGATTGCAGTTGCAACAGGTACTGGCCAATGACAGCAAGGCGGCCAAAACATCAGCGGAAACAGCACGCAGCGAACAGAAAAAACTCACTGAACTGATTCGTGCCACGCCACTGTCCCACTGGTTGCGCCGTGAGGACAGTCTGTTGTCGAGCTTGCGACATCTGCAACGGCTCGACACATGGTGCAATGCCTATCTGGGAAACCAGGCGCCGGGCTTCAAGGTCTTGCAAGACATGATCGAGGCGTTGTTGACACTGGTTCAGGAGTTCATTGCCATGCAGCCACGCCCGTTAACCGATGCGCCGCTGGAGGTACAGCCCGTGGCGGCGTCCGGACATGACGACGCGCCGCAAGCGGCACCGGCGCCCCAGGTGTTTCGTGAACCGTTGAGTCGCGACGAGGCCTACCGTCAGTTGCTGTTGATTGCCGAGTACCTGGCACGTACCGAACCCCACAGTCCCGTCCCTTATTTGATCCGGCGCGGTGTGGAGTGGGGCAACAAGCCATTGAGCGAGTTGCTGGGCGAGTTGATCTCGGCGGATGCCGAGTCTCGTCGCCTCTGGACGCTGTTGGGCGTCCTTTAGTCAGCGACTCAGCAGGTGGCGACAGGCAGAGGCAGGGCAATTGGTGTCAGTACCGGCTGGTTGCTGAAGAAAGCCACCAGATTTTTCCCGACCAGTTCAACGGTGCCCTGGGTGGCCTCCGGTGAAAGCCCGGCCACGTGCGGGGTCAGGATCACGTTGGTCAACGATTTGAGCGTATGGGGCACGTGCGGCTCTGCGTCGAACACGTCCAGGGCGGCGCCGGCAATGCGTCGTTGCTCAAGCGCGCTGACCAGGTCGGTGGTGACAATCACGCTGGCGCGGGCGATGTTGACCAGGAACCCGTTGGGTCCCAAGGCGTCGAGGACGGATTTGTTGACCAGGTGTTTGGTGCCCAGTCCTCCAGGTGCCGCGATAACCAGAAAGTCCGAGTTGCGCGCCAGTTCAGTAGGGGTGGAGCAAAAGGTGTACGGCACATCGCTGCGATGCTGGCGGTTGTGGTAGCTCACCGTCATGTCGAAGCCATTGGCAGCGCGTTTGGCGATGGCCATGCCGACGGCGCCAAGGCCGAGAATGCCCAGGCGCTTGCCGGCCAGGGAGGGGCGCATGATCTTCGGCCACTCACCACGGCGCACGGCTGCATCGCAACGGGGAATGTCGCGCACCAGTGCCAGCAGCATCGCCATGGCGTGGTCAGCGACAGATGACGCATTGACGCCGGCACCATTAGTGACCGTGATGCCACGGTCGGCGGCGGCTTGCAAATCGACGTGTTCATAACCGGCGCCGATGACGCAGATGATCTTGAGGTTGGGCAGGGCGCTGATTTCATCGGCGTACAGGCCCAATGGCCCACGGGTGAGCACCGCATCGATCTGACCTCCATGCCGGCCAATGGCAGCAGCGCGCTCGGCTGGAGTCGGGGCAAGAATCAGATGAAAACCCTGATTTTCGAGAATCGGCAAGTAATCATTGATGGTTTCAACCAGTACCAGAACGGTTGCGGGCATGCTGCGCTCCTTTGGGCATCGGAATGTCGGGGTTCGAATGTCGCTTCAGATTGCTGATTCCCTGACAGTTTAGCAATGGCCGAGGATCGCCATGGGGTTGTTCAGTTTGATGCACGCTTTGCGGTCAGAAACGTGCTGGCGGCGTCGAGAATTTCATCCGACACCGTATCGCCCCGACTGGCGCGAGCGAGGGTCAGGGCGCCGAGCATCAGCGAATACTCCACCAGCGCCTGTTGCCGATCGGCTTGGGCATCGCCTGAATCCAACAGTGTGCCGTAGGCGTTCAACAACCGGTTGAGCCCCTCCATGAAGGTCTGACGCAAACCACTGTCGGCCGCTTCGTGGCACATGTCCCCGGCGAAGGCGGCCACCGGGCAACTGTCACCCGGATTGTCGCGGCTATCCTGCGACAGGTAAGGCTCGATCAGCGCACGGCGTGCGGCGTCCTTGTCGTCTTTGTGATCGCTGATTCGCTCCCGCCAGCGCTCCGCCGATTGTTCAAACGCTCGTCCACTGGCCTCCTGCGCCAGCGCTTCCTTGGACTCGAAATGCCCGTAGAAGCCGCCGTGGGTGAGGCCCGCCGCCCCCATGACGTCGACGACACTGATGCCATGCAGTCCTCGTTCGCGAAACAGCCGCGTGGCTGCCTCGACGATGATTTCGCGGTTGAGGTCGGCTTGCTTGCGGGAAACTCGGGGCATCAGTGGCTCACAGGTATAAAAGGTTTAATCAAAGGGCGTACTGGGCAATCCCGTTACCGAACGACCAGTTCTCTTTTTTCACTTCCACCAGATTAATGAAAACATCTTCCAGGCGCACGGCCAGTTCGCGATTCAGACTCTCGGCGATGGTTTTGTAGAGCAGTTTTTTCTTCTCGTCCGAACGGCCTTCGCTCAGCGTGATCTGGATGATGATCAGATTGTCGGTGCGTTGGATGCCCAGGTATTGGGGGTCGAAGATGAAATGGTGCTCATCGTGCTCCGCCAGAATCTGGAAATTATCGTTCTCCGGTACGGCAATGGCGCTGTGCATGGCAGCGTAAATCAGTTGTCCAACACGTTTGGCGAATGTGGGGTCTTGGTGCTTTTTGATGTCGACGCGAACCAGTGGCATGGGGTGTCTCCAGATAGACGGCCGGTCAATTGAAAATACATGACAGGTGTCCTTTATCAAGGGAAAGCTGCTATTTGGCGATGAAACACCCATGTAGCTTTCAGGAAGTAACACAGAGTGTCTTTAAACACGGAAGTTAAACAGGTGAGCGCTTCTAAATAATCGAGGAAAACTCCGACAATTTTTGGAGGGTGAAATGGCCTCCCGCGTCCACGGATTCGGATGTTTTCAGTTGCCTGTTTCAGATTAAGGCCACTGTGGCCGACGGATATTGCCGCAGATTCATGAGTCTGCACACTCGACGGGTCCGCAAGGAAGGTGGGGGTGGTGGGTAAATCAGGTACTTCCACGACGGACTCCATGGCGAAGATCAGGACGAAGCCAAGAGTATTCCAGAAACCCCGGTTTTCCTCCCGTGTCCGCTGCGAGGTTTGCGCCTGTGAAAGCGTCGGCCATTGCTTTAGCGTCGGCCCATGAATTTTCTGGAGCAGGCGTGCATGACATTACCGATTGAAAACCGCTCTCTGGCTGAAGCCCGGCCTTACCCTGTCTGGCAGGAAACCCGGACGGATGCACCCGCCGCGCCAAGACAGACCGGCGAGTTATCGTGTGATATTGCCATTGTGGGCGGCGGGTTTGTCGGGTTATGGACTGCATTGATTGCCCGTCAGCGCTGGCCCGACGCGACGATCGTGGTGCTGGAAGCCGGGCAGTGTGGCGGTGAAGCCAGTGGTCGTAATGGCGGGTTCTGCGCGCCGAGCATCTCCCATGGCGTATCCAATGCACTGAAACGCTGGCCCAAGGAAGCAGAGCAACTGGTTCGGCTGGGTCGGGAAAACCTTGTGGCATTCGAGGAGGATTTGCAGTGTTATGGCATGGACGCAAGCTTCGAGCGATCGGGAAAATTGAACGTGGCGAGTCAGCCTTGGCAGGTCGATGGGCTGAAATCGATGCAACGCAACTATGCGCGTTTTGGTATCGCCTGCGAGTATCTGGAAGGCAGTGGTTCCTGCCTGCTGATCCGAGAGCGACTATTTCAGGTACCAGCCCCACTTCTGATCACTGATGTACTCGGTGACTTGCTTCACCTCCAGGTAATTGTGCAGTCCCCACTGGCCCAACTCGCGGCCAATCCCGCTGTGTTTCATCCCGCCCCACGGGGCTTCGACGAAGGTCGGCTGCGAGCAGTTGACCCAGATGATTCCCGCGCGTAACTGGTTGGCGACGCGGGCAGTGCGTTGCAAATCAGCGCTCATTACCGCGGCGGCGAGGCCGAAGCGGCTGGCGTTGGCCATTTGCACCGCTTGCTCTTCGGTCTTGAAACGCTTGATGCACAGTACCGGGCCGAACACCTCTTCGCGCCAGAGAATGCTGCTGTGCCCGGGCTCGTCGAAGATCGCCGGTTCAATAAAGTAACCTTTAGGGAGATGCGCCGGCCGCCGACCACCGATGAGCAGACGGGCACCGCTGGCGAGGCCTTGATCAATGAAACCAAGGACCTTGTCATGCTGGCTTTGACTGACCAGTGGGCCGAGCAGGACACCGGGTTCCATGCCCGGGCCGATACTGATCTTGCGGGTTTCCTCCACCAGACGTTCGATCAATCGCGGGGCAATGTTTTCCTGCACCAGCAGGCGTGACGTGGCGCTGCACACCTGGCCCTGGTTCCAGAAAATCCCGAACAGAATCCATTCCACCGCCGCCTCGACATCGGCGTCGTCGAATACGATGAATGCAGATTTTCCGCCCAGTTCGAGGCTGATGTTCTTGATGTCGCGGGCGGCCGCCGACATGATTTTCGCTCCGGTGGGCACGCTGCCGGTGAAGGCCAGTTTGTCCACGCCGGGATGTTCGGTGAGCGGGCTGCCGGCGTCGGCACCGAGGCCGGTGACCACGTTCAATACCCCGGCGGGCAAACCGATACGGTTGGCGGCAGCGGCCAGCTCCAGTGCTGTGAGAGGCGTCAGCTCGGACGGTTTCAACACCACCGTGGCACCTGCAGCCAAGGCCGGCGCGACTTTCCACGCCGCCATCAACAATGGGTAGTTCCAGGGAATGATCTGCCCGGCGACGCCAATCGGCTCATGACGGATACGGCAGCGAAAGCGTGCGTCCGGCAACGCCAGCGGTTGATCCTGCTGCTGATCCAGTTCGCGGGCCAGGCCGGCGTAATAACGGAAACAACCAATGGCATCGCCGACGTCCCACTGCGCTTCGGGCAATGGTTTACCGTTGTCACGCACTTCCAGTTCGGCCAAGGCCGGTTGGCTGTTTTCCAGTTCATCAGCCAATGCCTCCAGCCATTGCGCGCGTTCGGCGCCGGTGGTCTGGCTCCAGCCGTTATCAAAGGCTCTGCGTGCGGCGCGCACCGCGTGATCGACGTCTTCTTCGGTGCCCGCGGCTACCCGATGGAAAACGGCTTCGGTGGCCGGGTCGATGACGTCCAGATAACCGCCCAGGTCCGGGCTGACCCACTCGCCGTTGATATAAAGCTGATCACGCATGGTTTGACTCCTGGACGCCGGTACGGCGGTTTTGCAGAGAGCGGGAAGTGAATAGCAGGGCCAGCGAGGCGCAGATAATGACGGTCGAGACTGCGTTGATTTCTGGCGTCACGCCGCGGCGGATCGATGAAAAGATGTAGATCGGCAACGTCGTTTCGGAACCGGCAACGAAGAACGCGATAATGAAGTCGTCGAAGCTGAAGGTGAACGCCAGCAGGAATCCGGCCATGATTGCCGGGCTGATCTGCGGCAGGGTGACCCGCCAGAACGTTTGCATGGGTGGGGCATAGAGGTCCGCTGAAGCTTCGAGCAAGGCCTTGTCCAGCGAGTCGACGCGGCTGCGCACGATCACCATGACCAGCGCCATGGTAAACAGCGAATGCGCAGCAATCACCGTGGAAAAACCCATGTTCAGACGCGGCACATTGGGTATCCAGCTTGCCAGCAGCGGATTGATCAGGTCGAACAGGGTAATGAACGCAATCAGCGTCGAGATGCCGATGACGATGCCCGGCACGATGATCGCGCAATAGGTCAGTGCATCGAACAACAGGCGTACTTTTTTACCCGCACGTTGCAGGCCGAACCCTGCCAGGGTGCCGAATAATGTGGCGATCACTGCCGAAGTAAAGGCGATGAATGCACTGTGCCCCAGCGCTTCCATGATGAACGGGTTGCCGAAGGCGCGACCAAACCATTGCATCGAACAGCATTCGAAGGCCAGGCCACTGCGCCCGGCGTTGAAACTGAACAGCACGATCAACGCGATCGGCGCGTAGAGAAACAGGTACAGCGAGGTCGAATAGCTGCGCAGCCACATGTCACAACCCTCCATCGGCAGGGCGGCCGCCGTAGCGCGCCACCAGTTTCAAATACACGCCGATGATCAGCAGCATCATCGCCACCAGCGTCATTGCCAAGGCACTGCCGAACGGCCAGTTGCGCGACTGCAAGAACAAGTCGACCAGCGCGTTGCCGACGAAGAACACTTTGCCGCCGCCGAGAATCGCCGGGATCAGGAACTCGCCCATCAACAGGATGAACACCAGCATCACGCCGGTGATGATTCCCGGTGCAGACAGCGGCAAGGTGATCCGCCGGAAGCTCTCGAACGCGCTGGCACCGAGATCGGCAGAGGCTTCGAGCAGGCGTTTGTCGAGTTTTTCGAGGCTGACGTAAATCGGAAACACCATCAGTGGCAGGTAGCCGTAGACGATACCGATCAGCACCGCCCACGGCGTGTTGATCAGTCGCACGTCTTCCAGGCCAAGACTGGCGAGCAGGGTGGGGATGCCCTTGCCGCTGAGGATGAAGATCCAGGCGTAGGTGCGGATGAGGAAACTGGTCCAGAACGGTACGATCACCAGCGTCAGCAACAGCGAGCGGTTACGGGTGACCTTGACCGCCAGAAAGTACGCCAGCGGGTAGGCCGCGACCAGGCACACCAGGGTGCCCAGTGGCGCCAGCATCAGCGTGTTACTGAATGCCGCGCCACGCGAGCCCAGGTTCAGGTAGTTGGCCAGGGTGAAGCCACCGGCGTAGCCGCCCACGGCACTGCGCTCGCCGAAACTGAAGACCAGTATGATGACCAGCGGCATCAATAACAGCAGCAGGAACCACAAGGTCGAAGGCAAGAGCATCAGCAGGGTGATCCGCCGACCGAGGCTGCGCCGTTGACGTACCTCGATTGACAGGGCATTGCCTGGCTGCACCGTTTGCGGGTGGGCGGCAGCATTCATGGGTGACTCCTCATTGGCCATGGTCAGGCGATCAGGCGGACTTGAAACGCGCCATCAGTTCGGCGCGCGCCGGGCTGGTGAGCGTTGCGGCGGCTCCGAACTCCAGTGGGCTGAGTGCTTCGGCGGCCGGGTACATGATCGGATCGTTGAGCATCGCGGTGGGAAGCAACGCATCGACCCGTTTGTCGCCGCTCGGATAGCCGTGACTCAACACTTCGAGCTTGTTGTGCTGCGGCTCGAGCAGGTAATTGATGAAGGCGTAGGCCGCGTCCTTGTGCTCCGAGCTTTTCGGGATGGCAAAAAAATCACTCCACAGTTCGCCACCTTCCTTGCCCAGTTCGAACTGCATCTGCGCGTTGTCGCGGTGCAACTGCGAGGCGTCGCCGGTCCACGACATCGCGAGCCAGGCATCGCCGCTGCGCATTGACGGCTGAATGTCGGAGTTGATGGCGAACAGGTGCGGCTTGACCTCGATCAACAGTTTTTCCGCGTCGGCCAGTTCTTTTGGGTCGAGGGAGTTAAAGCTGTAGCCGAAGCTTTTGAGGGCGTTGCCGATGGCGGTCAACTGGTAATCGTGAACCATCGTCCGGCCGCTGGCAGGGCCTTGGGCGGCGGCCCAGAACTCTT
Source organism: Pseudomonas sp. C9 (assembly GCF_002000165.1). NCBI lineage: Bacteria > Pseudomonadati > Pseudomonadota > Gammaproteobacteria > Pseudomonadales > Pseudomonadaceae > Pseudomonas > Pseudomonas sp. C9. Next base: position 5,419,732 of record NZ_MPAK01000001.1, read on the forward strand.
TCCAGCTGCTCGGCCCGTTCTTCAGTTTTCCGGCGTCGAAGAGCATTCCGGTGGTGCCCCAGTTTTTCGGCACGGCGTACACCTTGCCGTCCACGGTGCCTTGGGCCATGAATTTTTGCTGGAATGCCGAGGCATCGAAGTTGGGAATGCGCGACAGGTCCAGCGGCTCGATCAAGCCCAGACCGACGTAGGTGCTGATGGTGTAGTTGGTCGGTACCAATACGTCCCAGCCACTGCCACCGGCTTGCAACTTGGCGAGCATTTCTTCGTTGGAACCGAACACGCTCATCGAGACGCGGGCGCCGGTGGTTTTGCCGAAGGTGTCGAGGTTCTCCTGGCTGTGGTAGTTCGGCCACGTCGCCAGTGACAGGCGATCACCCAGCTTGGCCTGTTCGGCCGCTTCTGCGTTGGACGTCAGCAGGCCGGGCATGTTGGTGGCGACCACGGCGGCGGCAATCCCCAGGCCGGTGCGGCCAAGAAATTCGCGACGACTGATCGAGCCGTTCTGCCAACTGCGCAGGGTTTTGATAAACGTCTTCTGGTCCATAGCACGCTCCACATCCGGTTGATGAATCGAGTCGATGATTTACAACGCCATGGCCAGGCCATTGGCGTGATCCCAGCCGACGCTCACTGCAGCGCCGTGTTCGAATGCATTGGCGCCGTGATCCTGCTGGCGGGGAACCCGCACACAGACCACGCCAAAGGCCTGGGTGCGCACGCGGTATTCGGTGGAATTACCGAGGTAGATGCGGTCTTCCACGCAGCCTTGCAGTTTCACTTCACGGGCCAGATCGGCGTGGGCGCCGGCAATGCTGATCAACTCGGGGCGCACCGCGATGCACCCGGCGGCGTCGGCGCTCAGGGCCTTGCCGGTTGGCGTCAGCGGGCTGGTCAGCTCCAGGCCTTGCTCGGTTCGCAGCACCACCGAATTGCCGTGCAGGTGGCGCACGGTGCCGTTGAACAGATTGGATTCGCCGATGAAGTCGGCGACGTAACGGCTGGCCGGGGCTTCGTACAGTTGTTCCGGGGTGGCCGTCTGGATGATCGAACCGTTGTGCATCACGCTGATGCTGTCACTCATCGACAAGGCTTCTTCCTGGTCGTGGGTGACCAGCACGAAAGTGATGCCGACTTCGCGCTGCAGGCGCAGCAGTTCGGATTGCATTTCCTTGCGCAACTTGCGGTCGAGCGCCGCCAGTGGCTCGTCGAGCAATAGCACGGTCGGTTTGTTGACCAGCGCCCGGGCGAGGGCGACGCGTTGCTGTTGGCCGCCGGAGAGTTCGCTCGGTTTACGCTGGCCGAAGCCGCTGAGGCGAACCATTTCCAGGGCCTCATCGGCCATGCGCAATTGGGTTTTCTTGTCCGGGCGCGGCGTGCGATAACGTAAGCCATAGGCAACGTTCTGCGCCACCGTCAGGTGCGGGAACAGGGCGTAATGCTGGAACACCATGTTCACCGGCCGTTCGAACGCCGGTACGCCGGCGACGTTTTTGCCGGCCAGGCGTACTTCGCCGCTGGTCGGTTGTTCGAAGCCTGCAATCATGCGCAGGGTCGTGGTTTTGCCGCAGCCCGAGCCACCGAGGAAAGAATGGAATGAGCCACGACGCACGGCGAAATTCAGGCCATTGACGGCCGCCACCTCACCATAGCGTTTGACCACATTGCAGAATTCGATATCGCTTGGCTGGTTGTCATTCACGGTGCGGCTCCCCTTGCAGTGATCAATCATTGCGTCGGGAGCCAAACTAGCAATCGCGGTTTTGCGCTGTATATATCCCTTGGGGGATAGAGTCGTTTTCAGGTGTCAGGCTTCGGCGAGCAGTTCCTGGCCGGTGAGATCGCGGATAAACAGCCCGAGCAACTCGGACTGGCTGCCGATGCCGAGCTTGGCGTAGATGTTCTTGCGGTGAATCTTCACCGTGCCGGGACTGATGCTCAGTTGCTCGGCCACCGAGGCACTGGAGTGACCGCGCAGCAGCAACTGCACCACTTCCTGTTCGCGGCCGGTAAGGATGTGCGCACCGAACTGATCGAACGCTTCGCGGATCTTGAAGTCGAGGTCTTGTACCGGGCGCGGCTGTTGCGCCTGACGCAAGCGCCAGGCTTCGTTGACGACTTGTTCGACGACGGCCTGTGCGCATTCGATCAACTGCATTTCGTCACGACTGAACGCGCAACTGGCCGAGGAGCGCATCAGCGATAGAACGGCCATGGCGCCGTCGCCGAGCTCGACAAAAAAAGCCACTTCTTCGGCCAGGCCGGTCTGCTGGTAATAAGTCAGGTAGTACTCGCCGAGGTAGAAGTGGTCGGGCGCGAACTGGCGCAAGCGCCACAGTCCCGCCGCTTGTCCGCGGGTGCAGGCGAGGTAGAACGGATCGAGCAGATACGGACCGCACTGGTAGTCATCGACATACACCGCACGCTTGTCGGCGGCAAAGGTGTCGAACAGCGCCAAGGGTCGGTGATTGCCTTCGTAGACGAACAGGACGAAATGATCGACCGGACACACCTGGCGCAACCAATGGCTTAACGCCGATAACCGCGCATGCCCTGCAGGCAGGTCAAGCAGGTGGGCGACACCGGTGGTCCAGAGTTTCAGTTCCTTGGGGCGCATGGCGGTTTCAGACAGGAGTGGAATGCGATTGGATGCACAAACTACGCCATGGTGGGTTGCGCCTTGCAGCGTGGGGCGCAGGCCCGTACGTCAGGGAAAAGACGCACCGCAACAGGGCTGGATGTTACCGAGTGCTACACGGTTGGTAGCAGAAACGATCGTATCGGCCCACAGCCCTGTTTGCTCCTGTATAGCCTCCTGAACACTGATCCGCACAACCATTCCTCAGCTAAGTCTTTGCTTCTGTTGATTAATCCCGGACAATCGCGCCCCTGTTTCGGCCAGGGCGCTGCCTGTCGGATTTTTCCGACTCGTCCTGACCGGGTAGCAACTGACCGGAATGCGGAGATCCCACCGGATGAATGATCAGGCCAATAGCGTCGACAAACGCTATGTAGCGGCGACACCAGCAACTCTTTCGAGCTGGAATCGCCATGACACCACTTGGATGCTCGGCCTGTTTGGCACGGCCATCGGGGCGGGCACGTTGTTTCTGCCGATCAACGCAGGGCTGGGCGGCTTTTGGCCGTTGCTGGTTCTGGCGGTACTGGCGTTCCCCATGACCTTCTACGCACACCGCGGCCTGACCCGCTTCGTGCTGTCCGGACGCGAAGGCGCCGACATCACCGAAGTGGTGGAAGAGCACTTCGGTATCAAGGCCGGTGCGCTGATCACTTTGCTGTACTTCTTTGCGATCTTCCCGATCCTGCTGATCTACAGCGTGGCGCTGACCAACACCGTGGGCAGTTTCCTTGAGCATCAACTTCACATCATGCCGCCACCGCGCGCGGTGCTGTCGCTGGTGCTGATCCTCGGCCTGCTGGCGGTGGTGCGTTGCGGTGAGCAACTGATCGTCAAGGCCATGAGCCTGATGGTCTACCCGTTCATCGTCGCACTGCTGTTTTTAGGGGTGTACCTGATTCCGCACTGGAACGGCGGCATCCTGAGCACCGCCAGCACGGTGCCGGAGCCATCGGCGCTGCTGCACACTCTGTGGCTGGCGATTCCGGTGATGGTGTTCTCGTTCAACCATTCACCGATCATCTCGGCGTTTGCGGTCGATCAGAAGCGCCGTTACGGCGAACACGCCGAAGAGCGCAGCTCGCAGATCCTGTCCCGCGCCCACCTGCTGATGGTGGTGATGGTGCTGTTCTTCGTCTTCAGTTGCGTGCTGACCTTGTCGCCGGCGCAACTGGCTGAAGCCAAAGCGCAGAACCTGTCGATCTTGTCGTACCTGGCCAACCACTTCAGCAACCCGACCATCGCCTTCGCGGCGCCGTTGATTGCCTTCGTGGCCATTTCCAAGTCGTTCCTGGGTCATTACATCGGTGCCAGCGAAGGCCTCAAAGGCCTGATCGTCAAAAGCGGCAAGCGTCCGGGCGCCAAGACCCTGGACCGCATGACCGCGGCGTTCATGCTGGTGGTGTGCTGGATCGTTGCCACGCTGAACCCGAGTATTCTGGGCATGATCGAAACCCTGGGTGGCCCGGTCATCGCGGCGATTCTGTTCCTGATGCCGATGTACGCGATCCGCAAGGTGCCGGCGATGGCGCGTTATCGCGGGCAGGCGTCCAACGTCTTCGTCACTGCGGTGGGCCTGGTGGCCATTACGGCGCTGATTTACTCGCTGACCGCGTGATCGTTCGGGCTGCTCGCGCAGCGCCGAATTGACAGCTACAGTGGCCGCTGCGCGTGATGCGCGCAGCGGTTTTTTTTCGCCTGGAGACATTGGATTGTCGAACGCCTCTCCCCGAAATCCCACCGGACAACCCAACCGCTGGCAAGACTTGCTGGCCGGGTTGTCTATTGCTGGCCTGTTGTTGCCCGAAGCGGTCGCCTATTCAAGTATTGCGGCCGTGGCGCCTCAGGCCGGGGTGATCGCCTTGTTTGCCGGTTTGCTGTGCTATGGACTGTTAGGCACCAGCCGCTTCGCCATTGTCTCTGCGACGTCTTCGTCGGCAGCGGTGCTGGCCGCTGCGACCGCGACGCTGGCCAACGGCGATCCGCATTTGCGCTCGACTCTGGCCATTGGACTGGTGCTGATGACCGGCGTGTTCTTCCTGCTGGCCGGGCTGTTCAAACTCGGCAGCGTGACGTCGTTCATTGCCAAACCGGTGCTGCGCGGCTTTGCCTTTGGTCTGGCGTTGACCATCATCCTCAAACAAGTGGCCAGTGTGGTCGGTGTGCATTTGAGCGACGCCAACCTGGTCCGGTTTCTACCGCAATTGCTGGAACAACTACCGCAGTGGAACTGGGTGGCGGCGGGTGTCGCGGCGGTGGCATTGGCCTTGTTGACGCTGTTCGGGCGGCTGCGTCGTTTGCCGGGCGGCTTACTGGTCGTGGTGATTGGTATTGTGGCCGGTCAATGGCTGAACCTGCCGGCGTATGGCGTGAAGTTGATTGGCGTGATCGATCTGAGCCTGGAAGTGCCCCAATTACCGATATTGCCCTTCAGTGACTGGTTGCGCCTGGGGGAGCTGGCCGTTGCCATGGTGATGATCCTGTACGCGGAGTCATACGGCTCGATCAGTGCCTACGCGCTCAAGCACGGCGACCGTATTTCATCGAACCGCGATCTGCTCGCGTTGGGTGCGTCCAATCTGTTGTCCGGGTTGTTTCATGGCATGCCGGCGGGGGCAGGGTATTCGGCGACGTCGGCCAATGAAGCGGCGGGCGCCACGTCGCGACTCGCCGGTGGCGTGGCGGCGCTGGTGGTGTTGCTGATCGTTTTGACGGTGTTGCCTTACATTGCCCTGACGCCGGAGCCGATTTTAGCCGCCATCGTCATCCATGCCCTGGCCCGAGGCTTGAGCCTGCAACCGTTGGGGCGGTACTTCATTTGGCGACGTGACCGTGTGCTGGTGATCTGCGCGGTGGCCGCCGTGCTGGTGTTGGGTGTGCTGGACGGTTTACTGCTGGCGGTGGCGATCAGTGTGGTGCTGATGCTCAAGCAACTGTCGGCGGCCGACATTCAGGTCCTGGGGCGGATTGACGGCGGTCACGACTTTGTCGACCTGCAACGCCATCCGACGGCGCAAACGGTGCCAGGGGTGTTGATTGTTCGACCGGGTGAAGCGTTGTTCTTTGCCAACGTCGAGCGTGTTTTGGGGAGTACGTTGCGGTTGATCCGCCATTCTGAGGCGCCGATTCACTCGGTCATTCTCAGCCTTGAGGAATCGCCCGATCTGGATGGCACCAGCATTGAGGCGTTGCAGGAATTTTTTGTGCGGGTGCATCACGAAGGCAAGCAGCTGGTGCTGGCACGGCTCAAGGACTCTGCTCAGGTAGCGTTGGCGGCATTGCCCGAAGTGCAGGCTAACGGAGTCATCCTCAGCGGCTTGAGCGTAGATGGCGCGGTACAACAAGCCCTCAAGACCAACACATAACCTGTGGGAGCGGGCTTGCTCGCGAAAGCGGTGGATCATTCAACAATGTTGCCGGCTGACACACCGCCTTCGCGAGCAAGCCCGCTCCCACAGGGTTTGTGTTGTGCATGCCTATTCAGCAGGCATAAAAAAACGCCGCCCCTCTCACGAAGGGCGGCGTTTTCTATGGCGTTGCAGCGTTACGCTTGAACGACCGGGATCTTGGCGTTCGCAGCGACTTCACGGAACTCGGCGATCTGGTCGAAGGACAGGTAGCGGTAGACATCGGCCGCCATGCTGTCGATCTTGCCCGCGTATTCCATGTACTCCTCGACGGTCGGCAGGCGACCCAGGATGGAAGCAACAGACGCCAGCTCAGCCGAAGCCAGGTAGACGTTCGCGCCGTCACCCAGACGGTTCGGGAAGTTACGGGTCGAGGTCGACACTACAGTGGAGTTCGGCTCAACGCGGGCCTGGTTACCCATGCACAGCGAGCAACCTGGCATTTCCATGCGTGCGCCGGCCTTGCCGTAGATGCCGTAGTAGCCTTCCTCGGTCAGCTGGTGAGCGTCCATTTTGGTCGGCGGCGACAGCCACAGACGGGTTGGCAGCTGACCCTTGACCTGATCCAGCAACTTGCCGGCAGCGCGGAAGTGACCAATGTTGGTCATGCACGAACCGATGAACACTTCGTCGATCTTCTCGCCAGCAACGCTGGACAGCAGACGGGCGTCGTCCGGATCGTTTGGCGCGCAGAGCACAGGCTCTTTGATGTCGGCCAGATCGATTTCGATGATTTCAGCGTATTCGGCGTCAGCATCGGCAACCATCAACTCAGGGTTGGCGATCCAGGCTTCCATCGCTTGAGCACGACGTTCCAGGGTACGCACGTCACCGTAGCCTTCGCCGATCATCCAGCGCAGCAGAGTGATGTTGGAGCTCAGGTATTCGGTGATCGACTCTTTCGACAGCTTGATGGTGCAACCGGCAGCCGAACGTTCGGCCGAGGCGTCGGACAGTTCGAAAGCCTGTTCGATGCTCAGGTTGTCCAGGCCTTCGATTTCCAGGATGCGACCGGAGAAAGCGTTCTTCTTGCCTTTCTTCTCGACGGTCAGCAGGCCAGCCTGGATCGCGAAGTAAGGAATGGCGTGAACCAGGTCACGCAGGGTGACGCCCGGTTGCATCTTGCCTTTGAAGCGCACCAGGATCGATTCCGGCATGTCCAGCGGCATGACGCCGGTGGCAGCGGCGAACGCGACCAGACCGGAACCGGCCGGGAACGAGATGCCCATCGGGAAACGGGTGTGCGAGTCACCACCGGTACCGACGGTGTCTGGCAGCAGCATGCGGTTCAGCCACGAGTGGATGATGCCGTCGCCCGGACGCAGCGAAACGCCGCCACGGGTCATGATGAAGTCAGGCAGGGTGTGGTGGGTGGTCACGTCGATCGGCTTTGGATACGCCGCGGTGTGGCAGAACGACTGCATCACCAGATCAGCCGAGAAGCCCAGGCACGCCAGGTCTTTCAGTTCGTCACGGGTCATTGGACCGGTGGTGTCCTGAGAACCTACGGTGGTCATCTTCGGTTCGCAGTAGGTGCCAGGACGCACACCGGCTACGCCGCAGGCCTTGCCGACCATTTTCTGCGCCAGGGTGTAACCCTTGGTGCTTTCAGCCGGGGCTTCCGGCAGTTTGAACAGGTCGAACGCTGGCAGACCCAGTTCGGCGCGAGCCTTGTCGGTCAGGCCACGGCCGATGATCAGCGGAATACGGCCGCCAGCACGAACTTCGTCCAACAGCACCGGGAACCACTCGCCGTCAGCCCAGGACTGCAGCACGCCTTTAGCGTGAACGTTACCGTTCTTGGCGCGCTCAGCGACGTCGTGGAAGGCATCGAACATCAGCAGGGTGTGCTTGAGTTCTTTGGCCGCGACGGGCGCCAGTTCGGCGTCGTCCAGCAGGTTGACCAGGGTCACGATGTTGTAGCCGCCCTGCATGGTGCCGAGCAGTTCAACAGCGCGCTTCTTGTCGATCAGGGGGGATTTGGCTTCGCCTTTGGCGAGGGCGGACAGGAAGCCGGCCTTGACATAGGCTGCTTCGTCCACGCCAGGTGGAACGCGATTGGTGATCAGGTCAACGAGGAAAGCTTCTTCGCCAGCCGGAGGATTCTTCAGCAGCTCGACCAGGCCTGCAGTTTGTTCGGCGTTAAGTGGCTGGGGAACGATACCCAGTGCTGCACGCTCTTCGATATGTTTGCGGTAGGCTTCAAGCACAGTTATTACCCTCATCAGTGGTCCCAAATGGGTGTCCGGGACGCTCATCCCGAAATTGCCGTACTCATGCGCTGCATGGCGTTGTGAGCCACTTAGCCAGAATTACCGACAATTCCTTACAGAAGCTGCTTTCAAAGTTTTACGCCTGCAGAACGGGAGCTGATGAGGGTTGGCGTTGAGCTTTTCCCCGCTGGAAAAACCCTTCGCCAACACCGCTCTGAAGGAACGACTGTGCTCGTGACGCTTTGAAAACAGCTTCAAACGGACATTGGCGCCTTAAAAAGGCTGGCTGATTCTACGGCAAAAAAAAATTAAAGGTAAGTTAGCCCTCGAATTTTGAGGGGTGATGAATGTTAGACAAAGGGCTAACATGCGGACCTGTCAGTTTTCCCCGTGTTTTGCCTACCTCTATGCCCAATCAGACTATCAAGACGCCATGCGTCGGCCTTTGCTCCACTGTTTACGGTGATTTGGTGTGCCGTGGCTGTAAGCGTTTCCACCATGAAGTGATCAACTGGAATGGCTACAACGAGGAGGAGAAGCGCGCCGTATGGCTTCGACTTGAACAATTGCTGTCCCAAGTGATGGCCAGCAAGCTGGAGGTGTTCGACCCCCAGCGCCTGCGTTTGCAACTGGAGCAACGCAAGATTCGTTTTGTGCCGCATCAGTCAGAGTATTGCTGGGCGTATCAATTGATTGCCCGTGGGGCGCGGGTGATCAACAACCTGGAGGCCTACGGGATGGTGTTGATGCCGGAGTTCCGCGACTGGAACCTGCCGGAATTGCGCGATGCCATTGATCGGGAATTTTTCCTCCTGTCCGAGGCGCACTACCAGCGGTACATCGCGCCGGGTTTCCTGAAAGACGCCTTCGGCGCCTAAGAGCATCGCGGGCAAGCCCGCTCCCACAGGGGATCTGAGTCGTTCGCAAGACCAATGTGGGAGCGGGCTTGCCCGCGATGGCGTCCGACAAGACGCCACAGATTTCAATGCTTGTCAGCCAACTCCTCCAGATGATCCTCGATCTCCCGCGGCTTGAGCACCAGCACGTCACTCTCCACCGAATCCAGCACCACTTCAGCCGTATTGCCGATCAATGCCCCTGACAGTCCGCTGCGCGCCACGGTGCCAATCACGGTCACAGCCGCCTGCAGCTTGTGCGCCATGAACGGTATCAAAACGTCTGCCGGGCCTTCTTCGATGTGCAGGTGCGAGTCGTCGATGTCGAACTCTGCCTGGAACGCCCGGCACTGCTCGCGATAGCGCGCCTCGATGGTTTCGCTGAGCTGCAACGTGGGATCGGCGGCGGACAACATCGGCGACGGATGAGCGCTGACGACGTGTAGGTGCGCCTTGGCCAGGCCGGCGATGTCATAGCCATGATCGATGATGGTGTTGTGCAGGTGGCGGTGTTCAGGGTCGGTATTGCCGACATCGACGGCCGCCAGAATCACTTTGTCTTTCCAGGAACCGGCGGTTTTTACCAGCAGCACGGGGGTAGGGCACGCGCGAAGCAGTTTCCAGTCCTCCGGGGTCAGCAGTGCCTTTTTCAGCGGGCTGTCCGGGAAGTGCTGCTTGACCACCAGCCCGCAGCCTTCAGCCTGCTGCACTTCGACAATGGTTTCGTGCAGGCTTTTATGCCAGGCCTGCTCGGTGGTGACGCTGTAACCGTCCGCCAGCAAGGCAGCCTTGAGCACGCCCAGCATGCCGCTGTGATCATGCTTGGGGTCGCCGACCAGCAGGTGCAAGTGCGCCTGGGTCACCCCGGCAATCAATTTGGCCCGTTTGAGCGCCAGGCTCTCCGAGTGTTCGGGTTCTATGACCACCAGAATGCTGCGAATGGCTTGCATGATCGGGATCTCCTGAAGAAAAAAGCACGGCGTTGCACAACTATAGTTGCTGCCCGGCATCCGGCGACTTGATGCATATCAATGGTTGGCCGCTGGTGGTCTGCGGGCAGGCCGGTATAATCGGCGCCCTTCGATTTGAACCACTTATCCGTGAGCCCCATGATCCTTCCCGAAATTCACGAGTTCCTTGGCTGCCGTACCCCCGACGGCTGGGTTCAGGCCGCACTGGCCGATCAGGAAACCCTGCTGATCGACCACAAGAACTGCGAATTCAAGGCCGCCAGCACCGCGCTGAGCCTGATTGCCAAGTATCACTCCCACGTCGACCTGATCAACCTGATGTCGCGCCTGGCCCGGGAAGAACTGGTGCACCACGAGCAGGTCATGCGCCTGATGAAAAAGCGCAAGATCGAGCTGCGCCAACTGTCTGCCGGGCGATACGCCTCGGGTTTGCGCAAAGTGGTGCGTAGCCACGAACCGGTCAAACTGGTGGACACCCTGGTGGTCGGCGCGTTTATCGAGGCCCGTAGCTGCGAGCGTTTCGAGGCACTGGTGCCGCACCTGGACGAAGAACTGGGCAAGTTCTACTTCGGGCTGCTGAAAAGCGAGGCCCGGCATTTTCAGGGTTACCTGAAACTGGCCTATCAGTACGGCGATGCCAAGGATATCGCCCAGGTGATCGACAAGGTCCGCGCCGCCGAGCAGGAACTGATCGAGTCGCCAGACGTGGAATTCCGTTTCCACAGCGGTGTGCCCGCAGCGGCCTGACACAGACTGTTAAACGTCCTCGCGAGTCAACCCAAGGCGCTCGTGCCAGTCGGCGATGGATTCTTCGGGATAAACGTCGAATTGCTGATCGCCAGGGTGCGCCTCGACCTCCACCCACGGTGCTTTCGAGCCGAGCATCAGGTGCGTGTGCTCCGGTGGCACCGGCAACGGAGTGTCGATGGCGGACGCGAACGGGTGGATCAGCTCCGGCCACTCAGGGCTGAACAGCCACAAACCACTCCCGCACAGTGAGCAGAAATGCCGCTCGGCGCTGCTGCTGTGGGCGCGTTTGTCGCCGTCATTCTTGAGCCGCGCATGGTAAATCGCGATGTGCTTTCGCCCGTGTACCTTAAGGCTTGCGGCATCGCCGCCGAGGTTGATCGCATACCCGCCACCGCCCTGTGTCTTGCGGCAGATCGAGCAGTAGCAACGCTGATAAGGGTAGGGGTGGGCGCTGTTCAAACTGAACGACACCGCGCCGCAATGACAGGAGCCTTCGAGCTGCATGGCAACCTCCGACCGGTCTGGGGTTTATCCAGACAGCCTAGACCGGTACCAGAATCGCATCGCCGGTCGCTACCAGTTTCAGTTGATCGCCGGTTTGTGCAAACAGCTCGGCGCGGGCGAACACCTGTTTCTTGCCAGCCTTTACCACCCGACCACGAACGACGAACGCTTCACCGATTGCAGGCGCCAGGCAGTTGACCGAAAAGTGCGACGCCAGCACGTTGCCGGCGACCGTGCCGGCAGCAAAGCCGCACGCCGTGTCGAGCAGCGCGCCAATCAGGCCAGCGTGCAGGAAGCCTGCATATTGCGCCATATCGGTTTCGCGAAAAGCCATGGTCAGCTCGGCTTCGCCACTTGCGGCATGGGTCACTTCGAAATCGGCCCAGCGGTTGAAGGCTGAGGTTGAGTTGATCTGTTTCAGTGCTTCGAGCATGGCGAATCCCTCCGGTTGAGACACCAACATGCGCCGGGTCTGGAGGGAAGTCATGGTGGATAAGGGAGGGTGATGGGGCGGTGGATCTGTGGTGAATGTGCTGGCCCCTTCGCGAGCAGGCTCGCTCCCACATTGGATCTTCGGTGTTCACAAACCCCCTGTGGGAGCCGAGCTTGCTCGCGATGAACGATAACGCGGTCCCGCTGGACGCCCGCGAATGGCCAAGGCAGCATGGACGCCTTCATCTTCAAGGCTGACCTCATGCGACGATTGCCTTCCTTAGCAGCACTGCGAACCTTCGAATGCGCCGCCCGCCACGCGCATTTCGGCCGTGCCGCCGCCGAGTTGTGCGTCACCGACAGCGCCGTCAGCCATCAAATCCGCCAACTCGAAGAACAGCTGGGCGTGTCGCTGTTTGTGCGTGAAGGTCGCCAGATTCGCCCGACGATGGCCGCCGGGCGCTTGATGCAGAGCTTGCAGCAGGCCTTCGAATTGATCGGCGATGCCTGCGACGAACTGCGCGATCCGTCATCACTGGCAGTGTTGCGACTGGCGGTGACCGCCGAGCTGGCACAAAAATGGTTGATGAGCCGCCTCACGGATTTTTACGCGCGCTATCCGCACATCACCTTGCACCTCTATGAACAACCCATTGATGCGACGGCACCCGGGGAAGACATCGACCTGGCGATCACCTATGGCACGGGCCCGGTGGACAGCAGCGCGTACTTCGTCCGGCCATTGCCGGCATTGCAGTTCTTTCCGGTGTGCAGCCCCGGTCTGTTCAACCAGGGTACGTTGAAAGCGCCCAAGGATCTGGCGCGCCATTGCCTGTTGCACGACGATCAGGACGGCAAGACCTGGACCGCTTGGCTGACCAGCCATGCCGGGGATCAACGCCCCGAACGGCAGTTGTATTTCGCCCACGCGGGCCTGGCACTGGAAGCAGCGGCCCAAGGGCAGGGCGTGGCCATGGGCGACAACCTGACGGCTCAGGAGGACTTGCTCAGCGGGCGTCTGGTGCGGCCGTTCACGTCCAGCATGACGGCGCTCGGCCAATACGCACTGGTATGCGAACGGGTGCGGCTGGAGCGTCCGGCCGTGGCGCAGATGCTGGAATGGTTCAACGATCAACTGATCGATTGATGAGTTGAATTCAAGTATTCCGAAATAATCATCGTTGGCGAGCAAGGCGCCAGCGACCTTAGCCTGTGGTCATTCCAATCCCCGCTGATGAGGTTTGAACATGGCACGTTTGCTCGACTCCACCCCCAAACAAGACGGCTTCCGCCTGCCTGGCGAATTCGAAGCCAAGTCCGGCTGCTGGCTCGGCTGGCCGGAGCGCACCGACGTCTGGCGCAACGGCGCCAAGCCTGCGCAGAAAGTCTGGGTGCAAATCGTCACCGCCATCTCGCAAAGCGAACCGGTGACCGTGTGTGCCTCCGCCGCCCAATTCGCCACCGCCCGCCGCCAGCTTCCCCCTCAAGTGCGGGTGGTGGAAATGACCTGCAACGACACCTGGTTCCGCGACAGTGGCCCGTGCTTTGTGGTCAACGACCACAGCGGTGAAGTGCGCGGCGTCGACTTTGAGTTCAACGCTTATGGTGGCCTTGACGGAGGTTTGTACTACCCGTGGGACAAGGACGATCAGATCGCCAGCAAGATTCTCGAAATCGAACGTTTCGACCGCTACCGCGCACCGTTGATTGCCGAGTTGGGTGGCATTCAAAGCGACGGCCAAGGCAGCATCCTCACCACCGAGCAATGCCTGCTAAACCGCAACCGCAATCAGCATTTGGGCAAGGAAGAGGTCACGCGCCGACTGACCGATTACCTCGGCGCCGAGCAAGTCATTTGGCTGCCGCGCGGTTGCAAGTTCGACGAAACCGACGGCCACGTCGACGATCTCGCCTGCTTCGTGCGACCCGGTGAAGTGGTGCTGCAATGGAGCGACAACCGCGATGACCCCCAGTGGGAAATCTATCAGGAGGCCTACGACATCCTGCGCAGCACCCGTGACAGCCGTGGTCGCGAGCTGATCGTGCATAAACTGCCGCAACCGGATGTACTGCAATGGACCGCTGCAGAAGCCGAAGGGCTGGATCAGCAAGACAGCACGCATACGCGCCAGGCCGGGACGCAGATATGCGCGTCGTATATCAACTACTACGCCGGCAATACGTCGATCGTGGTGCCGTTGTTCGGTGACCGTCACGATCAGGCGGCGCTGGCAACGCTGGCCGAACTGTTCCCGACTCACACAATTGTCGGTATCGAAAACTCCCGGGAAATCCTCCTCGGCGGCGGCAATGTCGCGTGCATCACCATGCCGCAATACGCGGCGCCTGCCCGCAACAAAAAGGACGTTTGAACATGGGCCTGCACAAACTGACTCAAGCGTTAACGCTGGTGCTTGCACCCCTGTGTGTGCAGGCCGCCGACACCACCAGACCGGTGGTCAACCTGTATATCTGGGGCGAGTACCTGGCCCCGGATACGTTAAAGAATTTCGAGGCGAAAACCGGTATCCATGTGGTCGCTGATCACTTTGATTCACTGGAAACCGTCGAAACCAAACTGCTGACCGGACGCAGCGGTTATGACCTGGTGCTAACGGCGGGGCAGCACTTATCGCGGGCGATCCAGAGTGGCGCGATCCAGACGCTGGACCACCAGCAAATACCGCATTTTCAAGGTGTCGGCGACGAATTCCGCGAACACATGGCGGTGTTTGATCCCGGCAATCGCTACGCCGGTATCTATGCGTGGGGCACCACCGGCGTCGGCTATCAGGAACAGGCCGTAGAACAGCGTTTACCGCACGCACCAACGGACAGTTGGGCGATGCTGTTCGACCCGGCGGTGGTGTCGAAATTTGCCGATTGCGGGGTCAGCCTGCTCAACGATCCCAACGAAGTGTTTGCGGCGGTCATGAAGTACATGGGCCTGGACATCAACCGTCAGAACCTGGATGACCTGAAGCTCGCCGAGCAGCAATTGGCGAAGATCCGGCCGTACATTCGCTACTTCGACAATGACCTGAACATCAGCGATCTGGCCAATGGCAACACCTGCGTGGCGATGTCGTGGAACGGCAACGTGGCCATCGCTGCCGGGCAGGCAACGGCTGCGAACAAGCCATTCAAGTTGAGTTACCGGATCCCCAAGGAAGGCGCGTTGATCTGGTTTGACGCGATGGTCATTCCCAAAGATGCACCGCATCCCGAGGCGGGACTGGCGTTGATGGATTATTTGATGACGCCGGAGGTGATTGCGCCGATTACCGACACCATTCATTACGCCAATGCGATTACGGCAGCGGATGGCCTGATTGATCCGGCGATTCGCAATGATCCGGGGACGTATCCGACGGCGCAGGTGAAGGCCTCGTTGTACAGCAAGAATGATAATGGGAAGGCGTTTAACCGGGCATTGATCCGGGCGTTTAGCCGGTTGAAATCCGGGTTGTGATTGGCCCTGACTGATGGGGTGAGTTTGCCGGCCCCTTCGCGAGCAAGCCCGCTCCCACACTGGATCTTTGAGGTTCACAAATCCCCTGTGGGAGCGGGCTTGCCCGCGATGAACGATAACGCGGTTTATTTGTTGGGCACCCGCCACAAATACCAAGCCGCCACCGTCCGGTATGGGCTCCACGCCAGCCCGATCTCGACCATCTGCTTGCGTGTTGGTTGTACTTCCAGCCCCTTCAGCCGCCGATACCCCTCACGCACGCCAAAGTCATCGGCCGGCAAAATGTCCGGCCGTTCGAGGCTGTAGATCAACAACATCTCAACCGTCCAGCGCCCGACGCCGCGCAAGGTCACCAGCCGCGAGATCAGGTCCTCATCTTCCATCGCCAATGCCGTGGCGTAATCCGGCACCACGCCGTCCAGGGTCGCTTGGGCAATCCCTTGAATGGTCGCGATTTTGCCTGCCGAGAACCCGCAACTGCGCAATTGATCGAACCCTGTCGCCAGAATCTGCTCGGGCCGTGGAAAGCTCACCGATGGAAACAGCGCCAGCAACCGGCCGACAATCGCATCCCCGGCCTTGGCGTGCAGTTGCTGGTAGGCAATCGCCCGCACCAGCGACTCATACGGATCGCGAGCCGCATGAGGCTGATGCAGGCACGGGCCGATGGCGGCGATGTGGCGCGCCCAGTCGTCGTCCAGGGCCGCCAGGAAAGCGCTCTCGGCTTGATAGGGATCGGGCATGGCGATCAAGCAGTCCCGGCAGGTTTGAGCAAGGCGTTGATCTCGCCGTAGGTGAACGCCTTGAGGTGACTGCTGTCGAGTTTGCCGGTTTCCAGAAAGCTTTTAGAAAGGCCGGCCATCGCACCGTACAGAAACTCGGCGATGCCCGAACCGGCACTCAAGCGTCGCACACCCAAGGCTTGCAGCGCGTCGGGCGAGGGCAGGCTCGCCAGTCCCAGCACGTTCACCGGCAGCGGGGTGCCTTGGCACAACGCCGCGATTTCATACTCCGCCGAGACGCCCGCCGCAAACAACCCATCGGCACCCGCCGCCTGGTATAACGCGGCGCGCCTGAGTGTCTCGGCGACGCGATCCTCGGCCGGCACCAATCCTCGAAGGTACACATCGGTGCGCGCATTGATAAACAGTTTCACATTGCGCTGATCGGCGACCTTGCGCGCCACTTCGATTTTGCGCACCAGCAGCTCGGGCGGGGACGCGCCGTCCTCGATATTGATCCCGACCGCCCCGGCGTCAATCACCGCCTCAATCACTTGCGCAACGCGCGCAAGGTCATCGGAATAGCCAGCCTCGATGTCCACCGTCAACGGCACGGAAATCACCCGGGCGATGGATTCGACGGTCGATACCAGGCGTTCGACGGGCAGGGCATTACCGTCCGCATAACCATGAGCCCACGCCACCGCCGCACTGCTGGTGGCGACCGCTTTACAGCCCAGTTGCTCGACGATCCTCGCCCCGGTGGCATCGGCGACGTTGGTGAGGATCAACAAGCCTTGCTGGTGCAACTGGTGGAATTGGTTGTCCATCGAATGTCCTTCCTTATGACGGTTGAGAAATTCAGAACGCGAGTGGTTGGGTGAGCTGCACCGCCGCGTTTTCCAGCCGTAGCAGAAACGCCTTGCGCGGTTGTCCTCCACCATAGCCGGTCAACGAGCCGTCCGCACCGATCACCCGGTGGCAGGGCACCACGATGGCCAGTCGATTGCGCCCGTTGGCCAGGCCCACGGCGCGGCTGGCACCGGGCTTGCCCAGTCGTGCGGCAATGGCGCCGTAGGTGCTGGTCTGGCCATAGGGGATAGTAGCCAGTTGCGCCCACACCTGGCGGGCGAAGTCGCTGCCCGGCAAGTGCAATGGCACGCTGAAGTGCGTGAGCTTGCCGGCGAAGTACTGCGCCAGTTCGGCCTCGATGTGTTGCAGATGGGCGTGATGTCCCGGCGCGACAGCGTAGTCATGCCGGTGCTGCAGTTCTTCGATTTCCCGGGTCAATGCCGGGCGATCGAGGAACTCCAGCAGCACCAGGCCACGGCGCTCGGCCATGGCGATCATCGGCCCCAGTGGCGTGGTCAGCCGGGTAAAGAGCAGCGGTTCACTTTGAGCGGCCCGGCCCGGCGTAATGTGGAACGACTTCTGAAAAGCGTCACGAAAGCCGCTGAGCGATTCATAACCTGAGTCGAATGCCGCGCTGTCGATGGAGTCGCCCTGTTTGATCCCGCCCAGCGCCATGCCCAGCCGGCGGGTGCGCAGCCAGGCGTGGAAGGTCATGCCGAAGTGCTGTTTGAACCAGCGCCGCAGCTTCAGCGGCTCGATGCCTTGGGCCAACAACTGGGCGTCGGTCCAGCGCTGCTCGGGGTCGGCGTCCACCGATTTGAGCAGCGCCTGCACCCAGTCGGGTGCGATCGCCGCAGCGTCCAACGGCTTGCAGCGCAGGCAGGCGCGGTAGCCCGCCGACAGGCATTCATCGGCATGGGCAAAAAATTCGACATTCTCCGGTTTTGGCTTGCGCGCCGTGCAGCCGGGGCGGCAGAAGATCCCGGTGGTTTTCACGGCCGTGAAGAACACGCCTTCGTAGGCAGTGTCGCGTTCGAGCATGGCGCGAACCATTTCGGCGTGGGGCGGCAGCAAAGCGGTTTGTATGTTCATGGACTGAGCATAAAACCCTGTGGGCGGGGACTCCACCGGAAAATCGACAGGGAATTTTTGAGACCCTGGGCTACAGTGTTCGGGTTACCGGTCATGCAACCCTTCAGGAACTGATTTCATGCATCCGTTCACGATTCAACACATTGATCACATCGTGCTGCGCGTCCAGGACCTGGAGCAGAGCATCACGTTTTACGCCCAAGTGTTCGGCGCTGAACTGGTCAAGCGCCGCGACGATCTGGGGCTGGTGCACCTGCGCGCCGGGACCTCGATGATCGACCTCGTCAGCCTGGACGGTGAGCTCGGGCGCAAGGGCGGCGCTGCCGCGGGTCAGGAGGGGCGTAACCTCGACCATGTCTGCCTGCGTATCGAACCCTTTGATGAGGCGGCGCTTGTCAGCCACTTGCAGTCGTTTGGTCTGACAGTGGAGAAAGCCGCCACGCGCTTTGGTGCTGAAGGTTATGGCTTGTCGCTTTATTGTTTCGACCCGGATGGTAACCAGGTCGAGCTCAAAGGGCCGTCCACTGATCAGCCTTAGGCATCCCCAAGCCGCTATCGTAAAAACTCGATTCGGGGCAAGCGAACTTCAAGGCATCAAACCGGCCACTCGATAGGATTCGATCATTTGGTCGTACACCGAAATGTCGTTGCGCCCTCGGGACACCAGTTGCGCACCTTGAATGGCGGCAAATATCGACAGTGCTTGCCGTTCAAGTGCTTCTGGCTGAACGTCTGGCTGTTTCAGCGCCAGCACCTTGGCCAACCATCGAACGTTCGTATCCGTGAACCCGTCCACTTCGACGCGTACTTCGGCCGGGAGATCGTGGTGCTCGGCCGCCAGGATTCCGCACAGGCACATCCGATTGTCGTTTTCCAGGGCTGCGCGGAAGGCGGCCGTGTAGTCCTTCATCATCGACTTCGGGTCTTGTGATTCCACCAGTAACTGATCCAGATACGCGGCGGTGTCTTCGGTGTAGCGTCGAGCCAGAGCAGCACCCAAATCACCCTTGGTTGGGAAGTGGTAGTGGATGCTGGCGCTTTTGATCCCCACTTCTTTCGCCAACTCGCGAAAACTCAATGCGTTGTAGCCGCGGGCCTGCACGACTCTACGGGCTGCTTGCAGGATGGTTTGCTTGGTATCGATTGTTGTCATGCTGTTTTTGCCTACCTATCGATAGATATCGGTTGACCTGAACGATCGCTGGCCGCATTGTCTACCTCCCGATAGATAGATGGCAATGGAGTTAACGTGAAGATCTACGATATCCCCGGTTTTCCTAGCCCGTTACGTATTCGAGTGGTCATCGCCGAGAAGGCGTTGGCGTCCAGCATCGAGTTCATCAAGATCGATTTGCCGGCAGCCGAACACAAACAAAGCGCTTTTTTAGCGATCAACCCCACCGGCACCGTGCCGGTTCTGGAACTGGATGACGGCACTTATCTGTCTGAATGCACGGCCATTACCGAGTATCTCGACAACCTTGATGGCAATCCCACGCTCACCGGCACAACGCCGAAAGAGAAGGGGATGATCCACATGATGCAGAAACGCGCCGACGACCAGCTCATCGATGCCATCGGCATCTATTTTCACCACGCGACCGACGGGCTCGGGCCTCAATTGAAAGCCTATAAAAGCCCCGAGTGGAGCGACCGGGTCGTATGGGGCGAGATGCACCGAGAGAAAGCTATCAACGGCATGAAGTATTTCGACCAGGTCTTGAGATCGCAGCCTTACGTGGCCGGCGATCAATTCTCGATGGCGGACATCACCGTTTGGGCGGGCTTGATCTTCGCCGGTTTCGCTCAAATTGCGATTCCGGATGAGTGCACTGCGCTCCTCGCATGGAACGCAAAAACAGGTGAGCGGCCAAGCGTGAAAAACCCGGCCTGATCCTGTGTGAAGGCTTACTGCGCCCCGGCCGTCAATCGGTACGGGGCGTTTGCGTTTTCGTTCAGCGTATTAAGCCGGAGATCGGGCTATGCCGGGCTTTGTTGAACGAAGCGCTCAAGCAGCCACCTACGCTAAAAAATGTCGGACGTTTCTTTGATTTTTTTGGAAGCTTTCATGCGTTTAACGAAGCGTGTTTAAAAACACTTGGTGTTACGTCCTCAAGGCTACAAAACCTTGCGCCGTTACCTACGGTTCAGAGAGAATCCGCCGGCTTGTGCGCCTGGACCCCGGCCTCTATTGTTTCCCTGCCACTGCCTATCAGTGGTCGGGTTTAGTAGCCCGGATTAAGTGACAACGGAAGCACAAGTATCATTCAGACAGGCTCGCCTGTTCTCATGGTGGCTGTGCGCTTGGCGCCTTAGGGCGCGCCGGTTTTTTGTTGCTTATCCGGTCTACTAACTCGCGCACAGCCGCCACCCCTTCGTTTAGTAGCGAAATGGTTGCGGCCTCACTATGAGAGAAAAGCAACTATGTTCAAAGTAACGCCTAATCCGCCGGACACCGATTCACCCGATACCGATCCGCCAACCGCCGATTCAGTGTCCCCGTACGAAACCCTCGACCCAAAAAAACTCCACGACGCCGCCGAGCGCGCGCTCAACTTCTATCTCAATCCGGCGGCGCTCATGAACAACACCCCACGCAAACCCAGCACCATTTACATGATTGCCCCAGACGTCGACCATGAAACCTTGCTGGTTCAAACGTGCGAGAACATGGCGTCGGCCAGTGTCATGGCCAGCAACGTGGCGGCATCGCTAGAGGGGACTCATCGCAGTAACGTCCTGGCGCTGCAGCAGGTCATCATGCTGGGGGAGCTGGCGGTGAATCGAATGCTGGATAACTTCGTTCCGCCCAAGTAATCGCTGCATCACGTTGGCGGGGGAGCTTGCTTCCTCGCCCAACCCGCTATCGATACACCTCCGGCGCATCCGCCGCATTCAGCTTCTGGATCACCCACGCAATGAACGCCGACACGGCGAGCGGCAGCTGTCGACGGCTCGGATACAGCACGTTAAAACCGTAGCCGTGGGGCTGGTATTGCGGCAGCACCGGGACGAGCACTCCCGCCTGAACGTCGAGCCTGGCCATCATCGGCGGGAGCAGCGCGATGCCGAGCCCGGCCACGGCGGCCTTGCGCAGTGCTTGCGCGGTATTGCCACTGAAGCGCCCGGCAACTTGCACCTCTTCCTCACCGTTGGGCCCGACTAGGCGCCACGTAGCATGACCACCGGGTTGCGCGGAGATCACGCAATCGTGGTTCAACAGGTCCTGCAGTGTGCTCGGTGAGCCGCGTGCCGCGATGTAGGACGGGCTGGCCACCATCCCGACGCTGCGAGGGTCGAGAATCTGACGACCGACATAGCTGGAGTCGCGCAAGGACCCGCCACGAAAGGCGACGTCAATCTGCTCGGCGATCAAGTCAGCCTTCACATCGCTGAGCACGAAGTCGAGCCGCACGCGCGGATGCATCGCCAAAAAATCGGTCACCCATTCCATCTGAAAGAAGTCGAAAAAGTCGGCCGGAGCCGCCACGCGCACCCAGCCGCTCGGTTCGTTGCTGCCTGTTAACAACGCCTGACCCGCGTCGAGCAGGCCGTCGACCGCGCCCGCGCAACGCTCATTAAAGTCCTGGCCGGCACTGGTCAGCGTGAGCTTGCGGGTGGAGCGTTGCAGCAGGCGCGTACCCAGATGCGCTTCGAGCTGCTGGATGCGCCGACTCACGGTATTGGGCGGTATGCCGAGGCGTCGCGCCGCCTCTGCAAAGCTGCCGCTGCGTACCACCTGCACAAACATGGCGATGTCATTGAGGTCGATCATAGAGGGTCATTCCTGTCGCTGGTGGACGAGTGCAATCCAATTGTATCGACTTATCAAGTAATCGCCTTGGCCCTATTGTTTCAGGCATCGGGTCGCAAGGCTCCCAACACCGCATTGCAGGCAATCAACATGACCGTTCAGCAACAGCCTCCCATTGGCATCGCACCAGACGCCAAGCATCGCGCCATCAGCTACCGCACCACCGGCAGCGGGCATGGCTCGATTGTCCGACTGATGAGTCCGTCCGATCTCGGCCACCTGATCAAGCCATTCGTGTTCCTTGACCTGTTCGAAGGTGAGAGCTCATTCATCGGGGGGATGCCCATGCACCCACACTCGGGGATCGCCACCGTCACCGTCATTACCGAAGGCAATTTGCGCTTCGAGGATGCCGAATCGGGCACGGGGATGATTGATTACGGTGGAGTTGAATGGATGCGCGCGGGGGGCGGGGTCTGGCACGGGAAAGAGATGTCGGTCGGGACATCGAAGCGCATTCAAGGCTTCCAACTGTGGGTTGCACTGCCGCCCGCGTTGGAAAACGCCAGTGTCGACAGTCAATACCTGGAATCAAGCGTGATGCCTGAAGTCGGGCCGGCGCGGGTGATTCTTGGCGCGTACCAAGGTGTTCAAAGCCCGGTCCGCGCTCCGGCGGGCATGAACTACTTGCTGGTCACGCTTCCGGCCGGGCAGTCCTGGACCTATGTGCCACCGGATGGGCACGAATCTTTGTGGTTAAGTGTCAGCCGGGGATCGCTCGGCGCACCAGGCCTGGTCACGGCGGGTGAAATGGTTATCTTCGAACCCGGTAGCGGGGCAGTGACGCTGAAGGCCATGCATCAGGATACGGTCTTCGTGATCGGGTCCGCGGAACCTCATCCCCATGATCTTGCGCTGGGCAGCTACTCGGTTCACACCAACCCGCAGGCCTTGCGTGCGGGGGAGGCAAAAATTGCGGAGATTGGCGTTCGGTTGCGTGAGTACCTGCGAACGCCAAACCCGTCGGCGAGCGTGCCGGTTTTCAAGTAACCCCAGCGCCGGCGAACGCGTCGATCCGAGCCGTTATCCACTCACGGCCATACGCAAGCACGCTATCTGCCAGGGCGGTCGGAAAATGAATAAACCCGTGGGGACATGACGGCAACACATGCACCTCGACCGGTGCCGATTTGGTCCATCGTGCGGCTAATTCGATTGTGTCGTCTCTCAAGGGGTCCAGCTCGCCGGCAAACATCAGCGCCGGCGGGAAACCCGTAAAGTCGCCGTACAGCGGTGACAAGGGTGGCTGCCGGCGTTGCTGGTCATTGAGGTCCGGCGTCAGCCTGCGCAACGCTTCAACCATGCCGGGGCCGTCCAACACCAGCGTTTCAGGGGGCGCCGCACGCACGCTCGCTGTTCCCGTCAAATCGTAGACGCCGTAATACAACAGCGCACCGCTCACCCGTTGAAGCAAGTCGGGTGATAGCGCCAGCAACGTTGCCGCAGCAAGATGCGCCCCGGCCGATTCACCGACGACGATCACGGGCAGTCCCGCAGACTCTTCACAACTGTCATTCAGTAACCAGCGTGCTGCACACAGGCAATCCTCCATGACACCTTCAATCGGCGTCGATAGAGCAAGCCGGTAATCGACCGAGACGACCGTGACGCTGCAGGTATTCACCATCGCAACGTTGAAGTTGTCATCCATCTGCGCGTTGCCGATCACCCAACCGCCACCATGGAAATCCAGCACAACGCCCTTTGCTTTACCTCTGGGCCGGATGATCCGAACGGGCACTGAAACGCCGCCCACACTCACCACTTTTCTTTCAGCCTTGAGCCCATGCTTTCGCAATTTACCCGCGCCGCCGATTTGACTGGCGCGCAGCAAGGCCTGGATCACTCGAGGCATGAGGCGATTGCGGATTCGAAAGCGCGGCAACCAGGCGAGCTTCTTGTTGAAGTCGCGCACTTGCGCCAATGCCCGCTCGTCAGCAGGCCAAGGCGATTTGATCCCCTCGTTGGCATTCATCATCAGCGGTTGTTGCGCAAGATGGAAAAATTCAACGCAGCGGCGACGCAAAGCCACCCAAGGTAAGGCAGCAGAATCAACCCAGTGATCACATCAAGCTGCAACGCCATCACCACCATCACCGCGACCACCAGCCAGAGCAGCGTCAGGATCAACATTCCGGTGAACATGCGCTGCGCGCCGAAGAACACCGGTGTCCACAGCGTATTCAGCGCAATCTGCGCCGCCCATAACGCCAACACCTCCTGACTGCCAGGTATCAGGGTCAACCGGTACCCGGCCCAGGCGAGTAAAAGGTAGATCGTCGACCAAGCGACTGGAAACACCCAGTTGGGTGGGGTGAAGGCGGGTTTGACCAGCGATTCGTACCACTGGCCCGGTTTGAAAAAGAAGCCTGTGCTTGCGGCGGCACCGCAGGCTAGAAGAAAAACAAGAAAGGTCATCGGCGATCCTTGGCTGAGGGTAGCTCTTTAAGGCTGCAAGCCATGCCGGCAGCATTAAAGAGAGGACGCCCGGCGAAGGAAAAAGTTTGGATTGATCGACGACATTTCTCCGGTATCAAACAAACATCCGCAAAAGAATAGTTGCCAGGATCACCGTCGACGCACCGCCGATACGCGTGGAGATCTGTGCGAATGGCATCAGTGACATACGATTGGCCGCTGACAGAATCGCTACATCACCGGTGCCTCCAAGGCCGCTGTGGCAGCAGGTCACGATGGCTGATTCGATGGGGTACATTTTCATCAGGTTGCCGATGAAAAAACCTGCGACGGTCATTGAGACCACTACCGAAACGCAGACTAGAACGTAGCCGATAGAAAAGACTTTTACGACGCTATCGAGCGGAACATACAACATGCCCAGACCGATCATGACGGGCCAGATGAAGGCGGCGGAAACCAGTTTGTAGAAACTGTTCGCACCTTTTTCCAGTTTTTCCGGCAAGACACGCACGTACTTAAAGAGCACGGCGGCGAGGATCATCATGACAGGACCTGGAATTCCCACGACTTTTTCAAGCAGACCGCCCAGGACGAAGAAGGCGCAGATGATCAAGACGCCTGCACCCATCAGTCTGAAATCGAATACCGAGTTGCTCTCTTCCTTGACCTGGAATTTGTCATTCTCGTCCTTGGCCCGGATCAGTGATCCTTCGCCATTGAGGTGCGGGCGTTTGAGCGCCAGACGGGCCAGATAACCCGCGCAGATAATCGCCGCGATGTTGCCGACCACAGCGGCCGGCGCCAATTGGGCAACGTAGATGTCTGGCGTGCCACCGAGGATCGCAGAGTAGGCCAGCGACAGCGGCAATATCCCTTCACCAATCCCTCCGCCAATGATCGGAACAATGATGAAAAAGAAGGTGTGGTAGAAACTGTAGCCGACCAGTTTCCCTACAAGGAGCCCACTGCCCACGGCAGCCACGGTTCCGACAAGCAGCGGTATGAACATCCTGATCATGCCTTGAACCAGAATAAAGCGACTCATCCCCAGAATGCTGCCGACGACCAGGCTGGCAATGACGAAGTACAAAAAGTTGGCTTCCTTCATCAACATTTTTGTCGCGTCAATGGTGGCGGGTCCGAAGAAGCCATAGAACACAAGAATGGAGGGCAGCATCAAGCACAGAATGGCGCCGCCACCGATTTCCTTCAGGATCGGCAGACGTGAGCCCAGTTGGCCAAAAAACACGCCCATTGTCATGATGATGGCGAGGCCGCCGATCATGTTCTTAGGCAATAAACCCAAGTGGGCTGACAGATAAACGATCACCGCGATGCCGAGAAAAACCGGTAGCGGGATAACACCAATTTCATAGGCACACAGACTGCGCAAGCGCTGACGAAACCCGGTATCGCGGGTGTCCTCGATTTTTAGAGACGGCTCATAAGACTTGTTCATGGTGCTATTTCCTCATGTTGTTTTTATCGAGGATTCAGAAACTCACGGTTAACCAGGTGCTTGTTTCCACTCGGTAGTTCGATGCTATCCTTCGCAAATAACGAGATAAATAGCGGAACTATGAGGCGTATGAACACGAATCGTGATCAATTTCCCTTGCCGGAAGATCTCAAGGTCTTTCTCACCGTCATTCGAAAAAATGGCTTTTCCAGTGCCGCAGAAGAGCTCGGTTATTCACCGGCTTACATCAGCAAGCGTATTTCAGTATTGGAGTCGACGCTGTCTACAAAGCTGTTGCACCGCACGACAAGACGTATCGCGTTGACCGACGATGGCGAACGAACCCGACTATGGGCAGAAAAGCTGCTGGGTGACCTTGACGATTTTGTGGGCGAAATATCTGAAGCGCGGCATGAACCCACGGGTTCCTTGCACATTTGCAGCAGCTTCGGTTTTGGACGCAACCACGTAGCGCCCGCCCTCTGCAAACTGTCGCAGACCTTCCCGAAACTCGACATCCGCCTGGACGTGTTTGACCGCGTCGTCGATATCGTCGGGGAGGGGTTCGACCTGGAGATCCGTGTGGGGGATGACCTGCCGGGTCAGCACTTGGGGCGAAAGCTTGTGAGCAACCGACGAGTGCTGTGTGCGACACCGGAGTACCTGGCGCGCAGAGGCATGCCTCGCTCACTGGATGACTTGAAAAACCATGATTGTCTGGTCCTGAAAGAGCGCGATAACGCATTTGGCGTCTGGAACCTGACAAAGGACGGACAGGAAGAGTCGGTGCGAGTCAGCGGCCCGTTGTCTTCCAACAATGGCGAGATCGTACTGGAATGGGCGTTGAGCGGAGGAGGGATCCTGTTGCGGTCGATGTGGGACGTAAAGCCGATGCTGGAACAGGGGCGTTTGGTGCAGGTACTTCACGAATACACCCAGAGTGCGAACGTTTGGGCGGTGTACCCCACAAGGCTCAGCCAGTCAGCGAAGTTGAGGGTTTGTGTCGAGTTTCTCGAAGAGTATTTTCGCAAGCTGTCACTTGATTGAGGTGTCGGCGGAGGACCAATTGGCAGTCCACCGCCAGCCCCTGATTGCGATTACAGCCAGGGATTTTCCGACAGGTGCCGGAATTCAAAACTTCTAATTTGCTCTGCACGCTGCAGGGTGGTGCCGATGGCATCAAGCCCCAGCAGCAACGATTGCTTGCGCAGCTGATCGATCTCGAAAGCAACGACCGATCCGTCAGCCAGTCGGATTTCCTGCTCGGGCAAATTCACGCTGATCTTCGCGGTTTCCGCGACGCTGATGACCCCCGCAATGTGTTTCAGTTGGGCCTCAGACACTTGAATGGCGAGTACGCCATTGCGTTGGCAATTATCGTAAAAAATACCGGCAAAGCTGGTGCCGATAAGCGCGCGGATACCCACCTGCTTCAGGCCCCAAACAGCGTGCTCGCGGCTTGAACCACAACCAAAGTTAGGCCCGACCACTAAAAACGCCGCATCGCTCCACGCCGGTTGGTTGAGGATGAAATCGGGGTTCGGCGCCCCTGACTCAAGGAACCGCAGATCGAAAAACAGGCCTCGGTCCAACCCTTTGCGATCAATGCCTTTGAGGAACTGCTTGGGCATGATCACGTCGGTGTCGATGTTGGAAGCCAGAAACGGCGCGGCGCTGCCACTCACGGTATCGAAAGGTTGCATGTTTCAAGCCTCCAGGGCGAATGAACGAACGTCGGTCAAGTGCCCGGTGATCGCCGCAGCGGCCACCATGGCAGGGCTCATCAAGTGAGTACGAGCCCCCGCGCCCTGACGTCCTTCAAAATTGCGATTGGTACTGGATGCGCAGCGATCACCGGGTGCAAGCACGTCGTCATTCATGGCCAGGCACATCGAGCAGCCCGATTGACGCCACTCAAAACCGGCGTCAAGGAAAATTTGTGCAAGCCCTTCCTCTTCAGCCTGGTTGCGGACCAAGGTTGAGCCGGGAACGATCATCGCGCGTACATGAGTCGCAACACGCTTGCCGCGCACAACGCGAGCGACATCCCGCAAGTCTTCAATTCGAGCGTTGGTGCACGAGCCAATGAATGCGTGGCTGATCACCACATCGCTCAGCGGCATTCCCGGGGTTAGCCCCATGTAGTCCAGCGCTCGTTGCATGCCTTGGCGAAGAATGAAGTCTGGCTGTGCGGCGGGGTCCGGCACATGACCGCCCACGGGCGCGGCCTGGTCCGGACTCGTTCCCCACGTGACCATCGGCTCCAGTGCATTGACGTCGAGTGTCACTTCGCGATCGAAGTGCGCCCCTTCGTCACTGTGCAGCGCTCGCCATTTGGCGACTGCCTTTTCCCACAACTCACCTTGAGGCGCGCGTGGCTTGAGTTGCAGGTAGGCAAATACCTTGTCATCTGGTGCCATGAAGGCGCCCCTCGCGCCGGCTTCAACGGCCATGTTGCAGATGGTCATTCTGGCTTCGACGCTGAGGTCTGTGATGGCCGGGCCGGCAAACTCGATCGCGTAGCCGGTGGCACCTGATGCACCGATGTTTTCAATCAGCGCCATGATGATGTCTTTGGATGTCACGCCGGGCCCAAGTATCCCGTTCACCGTGACGCGCAGAGTCTTCAGGCGCTTGTAGACAAGCGTCTGCGATGCCAGCAAGTGCTCGATTTCAGAAGTGCCAATGCCGAAACCGAATGCCCCCAATGCACCATAGGTGGTGGTGTGGCTGTCACCCGCGGCGACCACCATTCCGGGCAATATAAAGCCTTGCTCGGGCGCGACAACGTGTTCGATACCCTGGCGCTTGTCGAGCACGTCAAACAGTTCGATACCGAAGTCACGGCAGTTTTCTTCGAAGTACGACACCTGCTGTGCGCCACCTGAGTCCGGCATGGTCGCAATGCGAACGGGGGTTGTCGGGTTAACGTGGTCGACAACCGCCAGCGTTGCACTCGGGCGCCAGACGCTGCGGCCCGCTTCACGCATGCCGCTGAATGCCTGCGGACTGGTGTATTCGTTGGCGACTTGTCGGTCTATGTACAGGAGCACATGACCTTCATCATCAAGAGGGCAAACGGTGTGGCTGTCGATGTGCTTCTGATAGAGGGTTCTGGGGCTGTTCATGGGGACGGGCTCTTTCTCTGTCTTATGCGAGATCACGGATTCAACCTGTGAACAGCATATTCATCGCAGATATTGCATCAAGAGCACTAAAGTGAAGGCGTTACACACGTAATGTGAATAATCAACGCCCCCATCCGACTGGCTACACCCGCTTCGCCATCAACAACACCGAAGCCGCCGCCGACAGCAACCCCGCGCAGCACCGGTTAAACATCCGCTTGCCGGAAGGCTCGGCAAACCAGCGACGCATGTGCAAACCCATGTAGGCGTACGCACTGATCGCGATCCATTCCAGTACCAAAAACAACGCACCGAGCAACGCGAATTGCGGCGTCACTGCGCGGGTCGGATCGACGAATTGGGGCAGGAACGCGGTGAAGATCAGGATGGCCTTGGGATTGCCGGCCGCCACCAGGAACTCCTGCCGCGCCAGGGCCAGTACACCGACGGGCGCGCGGGTGTCGACACGCTCGGCGCCAGGGTCGGCGCGCCACAATTGCCAGGCGAGGTAAAACAGATAGGCCGCGCCGAGAATCTTGATCCCGTAGAACAGCAGTTCGGAGGTTTGCAGCACCACGGCCAACCCGGCAGAGGCGAGGGCGATCATCCCGGCAAACGCCAGCAACCGACCGATCCCGGCCACGCAGGAGGTGCGGTAGCCGTAACGCGTCGAGTTGCTGACCGACAGCAGGTTATTCGGGCCGGGCGCCATGTTCAGGGCAAAGCAGGCGGGCAAAAAAAGCGTGAGGGTGGCGAGGTCCATGGAGAGTCTCCGGGAGCGAGAGCGCTATTTTTATCATGGAGGCTGTACGGTTTTCCCCATACAGCCATGGACGCAAGCCGCAGTACACTTTCGTTACCTGGCAAACTTTCTCGCGCCCGCCACACAGAGAATCACTGCCACCGTGACCCCGAGCATGCCGATGCTGACCTGTTCGTGCAGTAATGTCGCCGCCAGCGCCAAGCCAAAAAACGGCTGCAGCAGTTGAAGTTGTCCCACCGCCGCAATCCCGCCCTGCGCCAGCCCGCGATACCAGAACACAAAACCGATCAGCATGCTGAACAGCGACACATACGCCAGGCTGAACCAGGCCGGTGTGCTGATGTGGGTGAACGAGGCGGGCAGGCGCCACCAGGTCAATGCCGCCATGACCGGCAACGCCAGCACCAGCGCCCAGCTAATCACCTGCCAGCCGCCGAGCGTCCGGGACAGCTTCGCGCCTTCGGCATACCCCAGGCCGCAGGCGAGGATCGCCAACAGCATCAGGATGTCGCCTTGCGGCGAGGCGGTCAGGCCCTGTGACACGGCGAAGCCGACCACCAACAGACTGCCCAACACCGAGAACAGCCAGAATACCGGTCGCGGCCGCTCGCCACCGCGCAAGACCCCGAACACCGCAGTCGCCAGCGGCAGCAGGCCAACGAACACGATGGAATGCGCCGACGTCACGTATTGCAGGGCCAGCGCGGTCAACAGCGGAAACCCGACCACCACGCCCAGTGCCACGATGATCAAGGGCAGTAATTGGCTTCGTGCCGGGCGCTTTTCCTTGAATATCAGCAGCAGGCAGAGCGCCAGAAGGGCGGCGATGGTGGCACGGGCGACCGTGAGGAAAACGGGATCGAATTCCAGTACCGCCACCCGTGTCGCGGGTAGCGAGCCGCTGAAGATCACGACTCCGACCAGGCCATTGATCCAGCCGCTGGCCTGATTTTCCAAGGGGCGGTTTTCCAGTGTCCGGTTTTGCAGCTCAGAAGTGCGTTCCATTTCATTCACGCTCAAGGTCGGGTTGCATGAAACCCATCGTATGACCGAGTATCGATACAATCAAAAAATTGTCATGGATACATCCCGACATGCCGCGTTCCCGATACAAGTCGCTGGTCGACACCTTTGCCGCTGATATTCGCGCTGGCCGTCTACCTCCCGGTACGCGCTTGCCCACGCACCGGCAACTGGCTGCCACCGAAGGGTTGGCATTGGTTACGGCCAGCCGGGTCTATGCAGAGCTCGAAGCCATGGGGCTGGTCAGTGGTGAAACGGGGCGGGGCACGTTCGTCCGGGAAACCTCGCTGTTGCCCGGCCAGGGCATCGAACAACCCGACGTGGCGGCGGGGATGATCGATCTCAATTTCAACTATCCCTCGGTGCCGGGGCAGGCTGACCTGTTGCGCCAGGCATTGCGCCAACTCGCGCTGTCCGGTGACCTGGAGGCGCATTTGCGTTACCAGCCACATGCGGGCCGCCTGCATGAGCGGGCCTCGATTGCGCGGCACTTGTTGACGCGAGGACTGACGGTCGAGGCCGAGCAGATTCTGATTGTCAGTGGGGCCCAGCATGGATTGGCGGTGACCCTGATGGCGTTGCTCAAACCCGGTGACGTGATCGCGGCGGACGCGTTGACCTACCCCGGGTTCAAGCTGCTGGCCGAGGCGTTGCATCTTGAAGTGGTGCCCATTCCTGTCTCCGATCAGGGGCCTGATCTTGATGCCTTCGCCGGGCTCTGCCGCAGCCGCTCGGTACGCGCGGTCTACACCATGCCGACGCTGCACAATCCGCTGGGATGGGTGATGCCGGCGGATCAGCGCGCCCGGTTGGTGGCAATTGCGCGTCAGCATGACCTGCTGATCATTGAAGACGCTGCATACGCGTTTCTCGCAGAAGAGGCGCCACTGCCCATCGTCGAGTTGGCACCGGAAAGAACGGTATACGTTTCAGGGTTTTCCAAGAACATCGCCACCGGGTTGCGCGTCGGTTTCGTCGCCGCGCCTGCGCGCTGGGTGGAGGCATTGAAGCGCACGATCAAGGCCACCACCTGGAACACCCCCGGCGTGATGACAGCCATTGCCTGCGCATGGCTCGACGATGGAACGGTCAGTACGCTGGAAGCGCAAAAACGCGCGGATGCCCAGGCCCGGCAGATTTTGGCTGGTGAGGTATTGGCGGGTCTGCGCGTGGTCAGCCATCCCTCGTCCTATTTTCTTTGGCTGCCGCTGGCGGAGGATGCAAGGGCGGACCAGATCGCCATGGCCTTGATGCGCGAGCACGTGTCGGTGTCCACCGCCGAGCCGTTTGCCACCTCTGTTCATGTGCCCCATGCGATCCGCCTCGCGCTCGGCTCGGTGGGCATGGACACGCTACGGGAGGCGCTGATGGCGGTGAAGCGAGTGGTGGGGGCTTATACCTGACGAAACTGGCCGAACGGCGTTAGTTTTGCAATTGAGAATGATCTAGACTTCGTTTTCATTTGCCGGAGGTCCGTCGCGCGTGGAAGTTCTGATGTTTTTTTATGATTATTTGTCCCGATGGGTGATTGAGCCGGTCGCCGACCAGTTTTTCGGCATTTTCGATTTGAACGGCCGCTTCGGCCTGCTGTTTCTCATGACGTCCTACAGCGTCGCCTATGGGCTGTTCTGCTACCGCAAATCCCGTGGATTGACCGATGCCTCTACGTTCTGGCAATTCATCGGTGGCCGCCGGGTTCACCTGCATCGCTCGGCGTTGCTGGATTACCGCTACTATTTCGTCCGCGCCATTTTGAAAGTCATGCTGGTGCTGCCGATCTTCGGCCTGGTGGACGCCTATATCCTGCGCTCCGGCGACTACGTGCATTTTTTCACTGAGCTGTGGGGCGCGCGCCTGCAAGTCGAGGAACACCCTGCGTTGTCGCTGACCTATGGCCTGGGCGTGTTCATGGTCAAGGATTTCGCCAACTATTGGGGCCATCGCGCCTTTCACTCCCGCTGGCTGTGGGACTTTCACAAGGTCCATCACTCGGCGCCGGTGCTGGTCCCGGCAACCGCCAGCCGAATCCACTTCGTGGAAAAAATAGTCGAGAAGGTGACCAATACTCTGTGTATCGGTGCCTTTGCCGGGATCTTCTGGTACGCCTGTGGCGGCGAAATCAGCCGCTACACCTTGTTTGGCGTGACCTGGATGGTGCTGATCCTCAACGGTTTTGCGGCCAACCTGCGCCATACCCATGTCTGGCTGTCGTTTGGGCCCGTGATCGAACATGTGCTGAACAGCCCGGCCCAACACCAGATTCATCACAGCGATGCGCCTAAACACTTCAACAAGAACTTTGGCATCAACCTGTCACTCTGGGACTGGATGTTCGGCACGCTCTACGTCACCACCCCCCAGCCCGAAGCGCTCCGCTTTGGCACTGGCGATGCGGATCACCAGCGTTACCTGACGGTGTACAGCCTGATCGTGACGCCTTTCATGGACATCGCCCGCAAAATCGGCCTGGCGAAGCGTCCGAGGGCCGCTGTGCCAGAGGCTGTCGACGTACCTTAGGGTGTTCCTCTTCGGTAAACGCACACCACCTATCAAAACCATGACCTACGCTTGTTCACAGACGCCTGTTCAGTGAGCAACGCTTGCGCTTGGGCGAGAGTTAATCAGCACTCACAAAAACAAGATCAGGAGACCGCTTATGTTTGCTGCGATCCGTCGTTTCAATTATGCCGTTGCCGTGGCTATCACCGCTGCCGCGCTCTCGACACCCGCCATGGCGCTGGACACCGTCAAGTTCATGGCCCCGGGGTCGGTCGGTGGCGGCTATGACCAGACTGCGCGCCAGTTGGGCAAAGCCATGATCGAGGCCGGTGTCGCCAAAAGCGCCACCTACGAAAACAAGGGCGGCGCTGGCGGTACGCTGGGGCTGGCGCAGTTTGCCAACAGCACCAAGGGTGACGGCGAGGCGTTGCTGGTGGTCGGCGCAATCATGGTCGCGGGCATTGAGCAGAACAAACCGCAAATCACCTTGAAGGACGTGACGCCGATTGCCCGACTGTTCACGGAGTACAACGTAATCGCCGTGAGCAAGGAATCCAAGTTCAAAACCCTTGAAGAGCTGCTTGCAGCCTTTAAAGACAAACCGACCAGCATCACCTGGGGTGGTGGTTCCAAGGGCTCGATCGATCACATCGGGATCGCCGAACTGGCCGGAAAAATGAATATCCCGGTCGATAAGGTCAACTACATCGCTACCGGCGGTGGCGGCGAAGTGGTTGCACAAGCGTTGGGCGGCCAGATCAAAGTGATCACCGGGGGGTATGCGGAATTGGGCCAATACATCAAGGCCGGCCAGTTCCGTGTGCTCGCCATTGGTGCTCCGGCACGCGTTGCCGGGATCGATGCACCGACCCTCAAAGAGAAGGGCTACGACGTGACGATCGGCAACTGGCGCGGTGTCTACGGCGCCGCAGGCCTGAGCCCCGAGCAGCGCCAGACGCTGACCGACGCCGTGGTGGCGGCCGCCAAGAGCAAATCCTGGCAGGACAATATTCAAATCAACGCATGGTCGCCGAGTATTTTGACCGGCGATGAATTCGGCAAGTTTGTTGACGAAGAACACGTGCGCCTACGGGATATGCTGGTCAAAGTCGGGCTGATTTGACATGAGCGGACCCCGTACCATCGTGGTGCCACAGTTGGCGATTGGCCTTGGCCTCATCGCCATCAGTGGCGTTCTGGCGTTCGGTGCCTGGCGGTTTCCTCCTGAAAGGGGCTTCGTGATTTTGGGCGCTCATGTCTATCCCATGGGGCTGGCGGTGTTCCTCGGTGTCGTCGGTTTGCTCTTGAGTTACCAGGCCAGTACGGGTGGGTTTCGCGAATTGGCGGACCACAATGACGAGTCGGCCAAGGTGCTGCCCGCCGGCAAGCTCGGTGCCGCCTGGGTGACGGCGGGGCTGGTGGGGGTTGCGTTGTTGATTAACCTCATCGGCTTCGTCCTCTCGGCCGGGTTGCTGTTTGCCTGTTCGGCACGTGGGTTCGGCAGTCGCCATCCGCTTCGGGACCTGGCCATCGGCATTGCCTTGACGCTACCGATTTACTGGCTGTTCAACGTCGGGCTCGGCGTTTCCCTGCCGCCCCTTATCAACGCCTGGCTCTGATCCGGCCCGAAGGAGTGCAATCCGGTGGATATTCTTGCAAGCCTGGCGATGGGGTTTTCCGCCGCGTTGTCGCCGATCAATTTGATGTGGGGTTTTATCGGCTGCCTGCTGGGTACCGCGATTGGCGTGTTGCCCGGTATCGGTCCGGCACTGACGGTGGCGCTGTTGCTGCCGATCACGGCCAAGGTTGATCCCACCGGAGCGTTGATCATGTTCGCCGGTATTTACTACGGCGCACAGTTTGGCGGCTCGACCACCTCCATCCTGCTCAACACGCCGGGGGAGTCGTCCTCCATGGTCACAGCGCTGGAAGGTAACCTGATGGCCCGCAACGGTCGGGCCGGGCCGGCACTCGCCACCGCGGCCATCGGTTCATTTGTCGCCGGAACCATCGCCACAATCCTGCTGACGCTGTTTGCGCCCGTGGTGGCCACGCTGGCGCTGAAATTTGGTCCAGCGGAATATTTTGCGATCCTGGTGTTGTCGTTCACCACCGTGTCGGCGGTACTCGGCGCATCGATGCTGCGCGGTTTTGCCTCACTGGGGGTTGGCCTGACTATCGGGCTGATCGGCCTGGACTCGACCTCTGGCATCGCCCGCTACACGCTGGGCGTGCCGGAACTGGTGGACGGCATCGAAGTGGTGTTGGTGGCGGTCGGTTTGTTTGCGGTGGGGGAGGCGTTGTACAGCCTGCTCTACCAGAGAGAAGAAACCAGCGGCCGGCATCGCATGTCTTCGTTGTGGATGACCCGCGCCGACTGGAAACGCTCGGTTCCGGCCTGGCTGCGCGGCACGTTGATCGGTTTTCCGTTCGGCTCGATTCCGGCGGGTGGTGCCGAGATTCCGACGTTTCTGTCCTATTCGGCCGAGCGCAAGCTGAGCAAATACCCGAAAGAGTTTGCCGGCAGCAAAGGCGAGGGCGCGATTGAAGGGGTCGCCGGCCCCGAAGCGGCCAATAATGCCAGTGCGACCGGTTCGTTGGTGCCGCTGCTGACCCTGGGTATCCCGACCTCCGCCACGGCGGCGATCCTGCTGGCCGCGTTCCAGAATTACAACCTGCAACCGGGCCCGATGTTGTTCCAGACCTCGGGCGACCTGGTCTGGACCCTTGTCGCCTCGCTGTACATCGGCAACGTC
Organism: Pseudomonas sp. C9; assembly: GCF_002000165.1. NCBI lineage: Bacteria > Pseudomonadati > Pseudomonadota > Gammaproteobacteria > Pseudomonadales > Pseudomonadaceae > Pseudomonas > Pseudomonas sp. C9. The sequence continues at coordinate 5,455,544 of NZ_MPAK01000001.1, forward strand.
ATCCTGCTGGTGCTGAACCTGCCGCTGGTGGGGCTATGGGTCAAGTTGCTGCAAATCCCCCGGCCCTATTTGAACGCCGGCATCCTGGTGTTTGCCACCATCGGCGTGTACGGGATGCGCCACTCTTCGTTTGATCTGTTGCTGATGCTTGGCATCGGTTGGGGCGGGGTGCTGATGCGCCGTTTCGACTTTCCCGTGGCGCCTGTGATCGTGGGCATGCTGCTGGGGCCGATGGCGGAGAAGCAGTTGCGCAACGCCTTGTCGATCAGTCAGGGCGACTGGACGACCTTCTTTACCCAACCCATCGCCGCGTCGTTCCTCGCATTGACGCTGCTGGTGCTGGTCGTTCCGCATGTGCTCCATGCCCGGGGCATCAAGCTACACGAGGACGATTGAGTCAACGCCCGCCCCCTGTAGCAGCTGCCGAAGGCTGCGTCCGGCGGCGCAGCCGTCGTAAAACCTGAATGCACGTCGTACCTGAAACACCGAGTCGTCGGGTCTGACGACGGCTGCGCCGCCGAACGCAGGCTTCGCCAGCTGCTACAAAAACGTGCCAATGCTTTAGGCAGTTTTCTTCAATACGCAGTGTTGGGTGCTCGTTACCGTGGGCGCTGATTTCCCTGAATTGAAGAAGGTGTGCGATGAGTCTGATTATCTCCATGGCAACGTTTGCCCTGGTCGCGTCGATAACGCCGGGGCCGGTGAACATTGTGGCGTTGAGTTCGGGCGCGCAGTACGGCTTTCGCGCCAGTCAACGGCATGTCGCCGGGGCAACGCTGGGGTTCGTTTTGTTGCTGGTGCTGATGGGGCTGGGGTTGCATGAGGTCTTGCGGTTGTGGCCGGCGCTGACGCGGGTGGTGCAACTGGCGGGCGTGGCGTTCTTGTTGTTCATGGCCTGGAAACTGGCGGCGGACGATGGCCGTCTCGACGCCAACGCGACGGGCCGGGCGCCGTCGATGTTATACGGCGCAGTCATGCAATGGCTCAACCCCAAGGCGTGGCTGGCGTGTGTGGCGGGGATGGGCGCCTTCGTCGCGGACGGTGAGGCACGGTTGGTGTGGCAGTTCGCGGCGGTGTATCTGGTGATCTGTTATGTGTCGGTGGGTTGCTGGGTGTATGCCGGGACATTTTTGCGCGGCTACTTGAGCAACCCGGCGGGCATGCGCCTGTTCAACCGGACCATGGCGGTGCTGTTGGCCGTGTGTGCGGTGTACCTGTTATTGCCCTGATCAGCCGCGATACTGTCCCGGTGTCGCGGCCAGGTGCTGTTTGAATGCCCGCTGAAAATGCGCCTGATCAGCAAACCCCGCTTCCAGCGCGACATCGGCGATCAACTTGCCGTTACGCAATTGATCCCGGGCGAACTGGATACGCCGGTTGACCAGGAACGCGTGGGGCGTCATGCCGTAATGCTGTTTGAAGGCGCGGATCAAATAGGACGGTGACAGCTGAGCCGCTTCGCAGATGTCTTCAAGCTTGAGCAGGTGCGTGCAGTTGTCGCGGATGTAGTCGGCGGCCCGCTCCAGCTTGAAATTGGGTTCGCGCAACGGGAGGTCGAGCGGTTCGAGTCGCTGTTGCACATCGGTAAAAAACTCCACCGCCGCACTGTGTTTTCGCAGCACATCCTGTTCGGGATCGACCAATATTTCGTAGAGCTTTTGCAGGCCGACAAACAGCTGTGGATCGCGGGTATGGGTGGTGGAAAACCGCCGGAACGCCGAGTCCTGGTTGAAGCCGAGCTGATGCTGCAAATCGGTCAGCCACGGCGTCTCGACATACAGCATCAGGTACGACCATGGCTGATCGTCGATTGGATTGCAGGCGTGCACGTCATGGGGATTCATCAGCACCACGGTACCGGCGCTGACCTGAAACGCTGATTGTTCATGGTGATAAGTGCTGCACCCGGCGGTAATCGCACCGATGGAAAAATGCTCGTGGGCGTGTCGGGTGTAGCAGACTTCGCGGCCGTCGGCGATCGCGCGGGTCTCGATGAAGGGCAGGGCTTCATCACGCCAGAAGCGCGGGGCTTTGTCGGCGTTTTTGGCAGCAGCGTGCTTCATCTTCGGCGTCCTCGACAGGTCAGCCCTGGAGTGTATTAGCTCTCGCCGTCAAAGGCTCGTTGCAGCTCGGCAATGTCGAGTTTTTTCATCTGCATCATGGCCTGCATGGCGCGCTGGGACTTGGTCGTGTCCGGATTATTCAGCATCTCCATGAACGGAATCGGCACGATTTGCCAGGACAGGCCGAATTTGTCCTTGAGCCAGCCACACTGCTGGGCCTGTGAGTCGCCGCCGTTGGAGAGCTCGCCCCAGTAATAGTCGATTTCCTCCTGGGTCTGGCAATTGACCTGGAAGGATACCGCTTCATTGAACTTGAAATGGGGGCCGCCATTGAGGCCGGTAAAAGGTTGCCCGTCGAGCTCGAAGCTGACCGTCAGCACCAACCCTTCGGGCATGCCGTGAACCTCCTGGCCGGCCTTGCCGTAATGGGTGGTGCCGGTGATTTTTGAATGATCGAAGATCGAGCAGTAATACTTCGCCGCCTCTTCGGCCTGAGTGTCGAACCAGAGGCACGGAGTCAGTTTTTGCACGCGATGCATGGTGGCGCTCCTCTACGGGTTACTCATGCTGGACTATCAGCGTAGTCAGCCTGTCGCCAATCGGTTGGACCGTAGATCGATAATTGGGTGAAAAAATGAAGTCATATTGACTTGGGTCATGGTCATATCGACTAATTTGTGCCGTGGTCGATATGACTCGTATTTCTTCAAGTCATTGATTTTAAATGGGTCACTACTTGGCACGAGACTTGATACGTCCTACGTACAACTGATCTGATTCAGGAGTACGACAAAATGTTCGATTTTTTCAATAACCCGCTGAACGTTCTGCACCTGTCGAGCAAAGTGCTGGGTGCTGGCCTGACCATGCTGTTTGCCGGTATCTACGGCGCCTATCTGTACGCCGGTCCGATGTCGATTGTGCTGCTGGTGTCGATGCATGCCATGACCATCATCGGGCCTACGTTCCTCAAGATTGGCTACGTCATGCGCCTGCTGGCCCAATATCGGTTGAGCAAAGGCCTGACTCCTGCGGTGGTTTGAGGCCGGCTGGAAAGCCCGGAACTAGCGGTTGAGGAAGCGCTGGTCGGCGATCCACCGGGTGGCCAGATCGATGAAGGCGCGCAGTTTTGGCTGTGTCTGTGTACGGCTCGGAAAGTACAGGTACAAGGCCGTGCTCAGAGGGACAAACGGTTGCAGCACGCGCTCCAACTGACCCGTCGCCAATTCGTCGATGATCTCCAGATCGCAGGCATACGCCAATCCCTGGCCATTGCGGGCGGCAGAGATCAGCAGCCGGCGATCATTGACCGTCAACCCGCCCTCGACGCCTACCGTAAAATCTCGTTCGTTACGGCGAAACTCCCAGCGGTGAGCGCTGCCGGAGGTCGAGAAGCGAAAGCCGATGCATTCATGTCCGGTCAGGTCTTCGGGGCTGAGCGGTTTTCCAGCCTTGGCGAAGTAGGCCGGCGAGCCCACCACCGACCACTGCAAATCCGATGTCAGGCGCACGGCGATCATGTCTTTCTCTATGGACTCACCGAGCCGGATCCCGGCGTCGAAACCGCCGGTCATCAAGTCGACGGTGGCATCGTCCAGAGAGATATCGAGGCTGACTTGCGGATACGCCTGGCGAAACAGCGGAATCAGCGGCTCGATCAATAAAGCGCCGGACAACCGTGGCGCGGTGATGCGCAGCGTGCCCATCGGTTGATCGCGGAAACCGCCGAGCATCGCCAGCGCTTCATCGATCTCGCTGGCCGCCGGACGCAAGCGAGCAAACAGACTGGCACCGGCCTCGGTCAAGGCGACCCGGCGTGTGGTGCGCTGAAACAACAGCACACCGGTACGACGTTCCAACAGCTTGATCGCATGGCTGACTGCCGTAGGCGTCACCGCCAGGCGAGAGGCCGCGACGGTGAAGCTCTTGTGCTCGGCGACCGCCAGAAACTCGGTCAAACCGTCAAAAGGATCCTGGTTCATTGTCAGCGCCATTATGAAAGACAGTTTCATAGTGCTTGTAGCACGAGGCCATTTTTCAAACCAATCGGTCTGCGTACCTTGTGTTCACCCCCCAATGATCACGAGGATTCAACCATGACCACTTCCCACTCTTTCAAACGTGTCTGGCTTATCACGGGTGCTTCGCGCGGTATTGGCGCCAGGATCACGGCCGCCGCACTGGCCAATGGCGATGCGGTCGTTGCCACCGCCCGTGACGCGAAGACCGTCATTCAACGCTTCGGCGATCAACCCGGTTTACTGGCGGTTACCCTGGATGTCACCGATGAGGCGCAAGGCATTGCCGTCGCCAATACCGCCATTGAACACTTCGGGCGCATTGACGTGCTGGTCAACAACGCCGGTTACGGATTGCTCGGAGCGGTCGAGGAAGCCAGTGCCGATGAAGTCCGGCGCCTGTACGAAACCAATGTGTTCGGCCTGTTGAATGTCACCCGTGCCGTTCTGCCCCACATGCGCGCCGCTCGCAATGGACATGTGATCAATCTCTCGTCCGTGGGTGGCTACGCGTCGGGGCCGGGTTTCGGCGTGTATTGCTCGACCAAATTTGCCGTCGAAGGCTTGAGCGAGGCGTTGCATGCCGAGTTGGCGCCGCTGGGCATCAAAGTGACCGTGGTGGAGCCCGGCTACTTCCGTACTGAGTTCCTCGAAGGTAATTCATTGGTCGAATCCCCGTCCTCGATTGGCGACTACGACGGCACGGCGGGTCAGGTGCGCCAAATCGCCAAGGCTGTGACCCTTAATCAGCCGGGTGATCCGGACAAACTCGCGCAGACCATGATCACCTTGGTGGAATCACAAAATGCGCCGCTACGCCTGCCGCTGGGCAGTGATTGTGTGGCGGCGATTGAAGCCAAAAACACCTTTGTTGCTGCAGAGCTGCAGGCATGGCGTGAAGTGTCGGTGTCCACTGACTTCTAAACCCCCCGTAGCAGCTGCCGAGCCCGCGAGGCTGCGTTCGGCGACGAAGTCGTCGTTAAATCAGCCGCTGCGGTGTGACAGTAAAGCCGCATTCGCGGTATATACGACGACTGCGTCGCCGGACGCAGCCTCGCGGGCTCGGCAGCTGCTACATAACCTATGGATGCAGTCTTGTTGGCGTGACCGGTGGTCGATGAACCGGTCTCGCCCGGCAATTTGCGCTTAGCTGAAGGGATAACCCAAAGGCGCGCGTAGACAGTCGACCGTCACAGCGACGCCCTTCAGGACACTGTGAGTCTGAGGAACTTCGTCATGTTGACCCTCAACATCAATGGTCAGGATCAGGAACTGGATGTCCCCGCGGACATGCCGCTGCTCTGGGTCCTGCGTGATGTCGCGCACCTGACCGGCACCAAATTCGGCTGTGGAATGGCCCAGTGCGGCGCTTGTACCGTGCACGTCGATGGTGCGCCGTTGCGCTCCTGCATCACACCCGCCACCGCCGTGGCCCATGGGCAGAAAATCCTCACCATCGAAGGCCTGTCCACCGACGGTTCGCACCCGGTTCAGCAAGCGTGGGCCGAGCTTGATGTGGTCCAGTGCGGGTACTGCCAGTCCGGGCAGATCATGTCCGCCGCTGCATTGCTGGCGAAGATCCCCCAACCCACTGACAGCGACATCGATCAGGCGCTCTCCGGCAATATCTGCCGTTGCGGCACGTACCCAAGGATCCGCGCAGCAGTCAAGCGCGCCGCCGAGATAGGTTGATGCCAGGCTAGGGGAGTCCGAACAATGAACAGCATTCTGGTTAGTTCACGTCGCGGTTTTCTCAAGGGTAGTGCCCTGTTGGGCGGTGGTCTGGTGGTGGCGTTTGTCATCCCCGGTGCCCATCGTTTTGCCTTGGGTGCGGAGAATCAAGGCGATGTATTTGCGCCCAATGCCTTTTTGCGGATCGGCAACGACAACAGCGTCACGGTGCTGCTGGGTCACTCGGAAATGGGCCAGGGTATCTGGACCGGCCTGACCATGTTGATCGCCGAAGAACTGGACGCTGATTGGTCGAAAATCCGCGTCGAACACTCACCGGCCTCTGCGGCCGAGTACGGGATGCCCGCTTTCGGTGGCATGCAAATCACCGGCGGATCGACCTCGACGTGGATGGAGTTCGACCGCTATCGGCAGGCCGGCGCAGCAGCCCGCCTGATGCTAGTTGAAGCGGCGGCCAAGCGCTTCGACGTCGCGCCTTCGCAAATCCGTACCGAGTCCGGTGTGGTCTTTGCCGGCGATCAGCAAGCAACCTACGGCGAACTGGCCGATGACGCCGGCAAGTTGCCAGTGCCGGACCCTGCCTCGATCAAGTTCAAGGAAGCCAAGGACTGGAAGGTCATCGGCAAACCCACCAAGCGCCTGGACACGCCGGAAAAAATCACCGGCCGCGCCAAGTTCGGCATGGACGTGCAGTTCGACGGCTTGATGACGGCCATGGTTGCGCGTTCGCCGTACTTCGGCGGGAGCGTCAAATCCTTTGAAGGCGCCGAAGCGCTGGCGGTGCCCGGCGTGCATAAAGTGGTGCAAGTGCCCACGGGCGTCGCGGTGATTGCCGATCACTACTGGGCTGCAAAGCTGGGGCGCGACGCACTAAAGATCGACTGGAACCCGGGGCCGAACACGGGGCTCGACAGCCAGAAGCTGCTGGAAAGCTTCCGTAAACTGGCGGCCACGCCCGGTATTTCAGCCAGCAAGGCCGGCGATGCCAACGCGGCATTGAGCAAAGCGGTCAAGTCTGTCGACGCCGAATACAGCGTGCCGTACCTGGCCCATGCGCCGATGGAACCGCTCAATTGCACGGTGAAAATAACCAAGGACAAATGCGAGATCTGGACCGGCACGCAGTTTCAGACGCTGGACCAAATGATCGCCGGCAAAATTACCGGGCTCAAACCCGAACAAGTTGAGATTCATACCGAGTTCCTCGGTGGCGGCTTCGGGCGTCGGGCCAATCCGACCTCGGATTTTGTCGCCGAAGCGGTGCAGGTCGCGAAAGCCGCAGGCGCACCGGTGAAAACCGTGTGGGCGCGCGAGGATGACATTCGCGGCGGTTACTACCGTTCGATGTTCCTGCATCAGGCAAAAATCGGGCTGGATGCCGACGGCATACCGATCGCCTGGAAACACGCGATGGTCGGGCAATCGATCATGGCCGACACCCTGCTTGAAGCCACCATGGTCAAGGACGGCATCGACAAAACCTCGGTCGAAGGTGTCGCCGACAGCCCGTATATCGAAGACCTGGCCAATCATCAGGTTGATTTGCACTCGCCGAAAACCGGAATCAGCGTCTTGTGGCTACGGTCGGTCGGGCACACCCACACGGGGTTCGTCATGGAGTCATTGATCGATGAACTGGCCGACGCAGCGGGCAAGGACCCGGTGGAATACCGACGGACCTTGCTGAAAAACCACCCGCGGCACTTGGGGGTGCTGAACCTGGCGGTCGAGAAAGCCAACTGGAAGGCGCCACTGCCGGACGGCCACGCACTGGGCGTGGCGGTGCATGAATCTTTCGGCAGTTACGTTGCACACGTCGCCGAGGTGTCTCAGGACAACCTGGCCATCCGGGTCCACCGCGTGGTGTGCGCGGTGGACTGCGGGATTGCCGTCAACCCGATGAGCATCGCGGCGCAAATGGAATCCTGCGTCACCTTCGGCCTGAGCTTCGCCTTGCACAGCAAACTCACGCTCAAGAACGGGCAAGTGGTGCAGTCCAATTTCCACGACTATCAGGTGCTGCGGCTCAACGAAATGCCGGTGGTCGAAGTGCATATCGTGCCGAGCACCGAACGCTCTGGCGGCATCGGCGAGACCGGTGTTCCGCCCGTTGCACCGGCGGTGGCCAACGCGGTGTTTGCCCTGACCGGGCAGCGTCTGCGGGAATTGCCGTTGCAGTTGTCGGGGGTGTGAGATGAAACGACATCATTGGTTGCTTGGGACGGCGATCCTTATCTGTCTCGTAGCCTACGCATCGCACGTGTTCGCCGATGACCGCGAGGCCTTGCAGGCGTTCGATACCGTGCAAAAAGTCTTCCAGAGCCCCCGCTGCCAGAATTGTCATATCCCTGGGGATTCCCCATTGCAGTTCGATGCGGGTACGCCTCACGCGATGAATGTGGTGCGCGGGATGGATGGTAAAGGCGCCGCCGGGTTGCCCTGTGCGACCTGTCATGCCGAAACCAATGTGCCCGCCAGTTACGGGCCGCATACGCCACCGGGGGCGCCGCACTGGAGCCTGCCGCCCGCCGTGCACAAAATGGCCTGGATAGGGCTGCCGGCCGACAGGCTCTGCGCATTGATCAAGGATCGCGCGAGCAATGGCGACCGTGATTTTACGGCACTGATTAAACATGTCAGCGAAGACAAACTGGTGCTTTGGGGCTGGAATCCGGGAGTGGGGAGGCCGCCGGTGCCGGTGCCTCACGATATTTTCGTCACACAGTTCAAACTGTGGGCGGAGGCTGGAGGGCCGTGTCCGCTGGTGGGCAGTTGACCGGCGGTCCGTAACGGGGAGTCAATGCTGGTATGGCCGACTCTAAAGACCATACCCGCCAACGGAGTGAGTCATGCTAATTCCAGGCAAACCGGTCAAGCCAGGTGCTGGCGCCGTTCCCGTACGCTCGCCGCAACAAGAACGCGAATGGCTGCGTGACCTGGCCCGCAAGGCCGAGCAAGAGCTGACGGGCGTGCAGATGGCGAGCATGGACGAGCTGACCTTGCTCCCCAATCGCCACGGGTTTACCGCGCTGGCCCAACAAGGGCTGGACGCTTGCCAACAACTGGAGAAACCGGCCACGTTGTTGCTGTTCAACCTTGATGACTTCAAACGCACCCACTACCTGTATGGCCGGGCCGCGAGCGATAAAGCGCTGAAAATCTTCGCTGATGTGCTGCGCATTGCCTTCCGCGAAAGCGATGTGATCGGTCGCCTCGGCAGCGATAAGTTTGCCGCTTTGCTCACCGGTTCAGGCGCGGTCGACAGGGAAGCGATCGAGGCCCGTCTTGAAGAAATCCTTGCCGAGCGCAATGCCGCGGCCCATCGCGCCAACGACATGCGTTTCAGTATCGGCCAGATCGAATACGACGCCCTGCGTCACGGCTCAATCGAAGGGCTGCTGGCCGAGGCGGATGTATTCACTTGGCAAACAACTGACTCAGGTCCTTGAATGCCTTGAATTCCAGCGCATTGCCGCATGGGTCGAACAAAAACATCGTCGCTTGCTCGCCCACCAGGCCCTGAAAGCGAATGCCGGGTTCGATCACGAACTGTGTGTCCAACGCCGTCAAACGCTGCGCCAGCGCCTCCCATTCACCCATGCTCAACACCACGCCGAAATGCGGAACCGGCACGTTATGGCCGTCCACGGCGTTGGTGTGCGCCGCTTCCTGAGAGGCGTTTTTCGGCGCAAGGTGAATCACCAATTGATGGCCGAAAAAGTTGAAATCGACCCAATGATCGCTGGAGCGACCTTCTTCCAGACCAAACACTTCGCCGTAGAAAGAGCGCGCAGCGCTCAGGTCATACACTGGAATCGCCAAGTGAAAAGGGGACAGTTGCATCGCACAGGCCTCAGATAGTCAGGAGTTGAGGCAGAGTTTAGCGCTGTGCTTTTTCATTGAAAGACGATAGTTTTTGCGTCGAGCTCAAATTATTTCGATCAATCGAGGCTGCCATGCTGCGGGAATTGAAAACCTTTATTGCCGTCACGCGTTACGGCACTTTTGCGGCGGCCGGCATGCACATTGGCCTCACGCAATCAGCGGTTAGCGCGCAAATGCGCAATCTTGAGCAGACGCTGGGCATACGTTTGTTCGACCGTACCGGGCGTCAGGCGATTCTCAATGCCGCCGGGCAACGGGCATTGCCGATGGCTAAGGAGATGCTGGACACGTTCAACCGCATGGCGGTCAGTGATGATGTGAGCGAGTTTCGCGGTGAGTTGAAAATCGGTGCGGTGGCCACCGCCCAGACTGGATTGTTGCCCCAGGCACTGTTGCGATTGCGCCAGCAAGCGCCGCTTTTGGAGCCGAAACTGGTGCCGGGTGTGTCGTTGAATCTGTTGAGTCAGGTGGACACCGGTGAAGTGGATTTGGCCATTCTGATCAAGCCGCCGTTTGAGCTGCCCAAGGAACTGTCGGCGCAGGTCATTCGCCGGGAGCCGTTTGTGTTGATCGTGCCGACGGCGCTGGAGGGCGATGACCCGTTGCAGATCCTCGCGAACCATCCTCACGTGCGCTATGACCGTAACTCGTTCGGCGGTCGCCTGGTGACGCGGTTTTTGCGCGAACAGCAGATTGACGTGCAAGTGGCGCTGGAACTGGATGAGCTGGAAGCGATCGTGAAAATGGTCGAGTGCGGGCTGGGCGTATCGCTGCTGCCGGAGGCGGGGCTGTGGCTTGAGTATGGGGCGAAGGTCCGGATCATCCGGTTGGGCGAACTGACGTTCTATCGGGAAATGGTGTTGTTGCAGCGTTACAGCCAGCGGATGCAGCCGATTCAGCAGTTGTTTGCCGATTGCCTCACTAACGACTAAACACATAACCCCTGTGGGAGCGGGCTTGCCCGCGATAGCAGTGTGTCAGTTGGCATCCATTTTGATCGTGAGTCCGCCTTCGCGGGCAAGCCCGCTCCCACAGGGGATTCATCAACCCTGAAATCCCAGGCATAAAAAAACCCGCCGGGGCAGGCGGGTTTTTTATCGGCTAGCCGAAGATTACTCTTCGAGGCTACCCATTGCAGTGGTGTTGAAGCCACCGTCAACGTACATGATCTCGCCGCTGATGCCGGACGCCAGGTCCGAGCACAGGAAGGCGCCGGCGTTGCCGACTTCGTCGATGGTGACGTTGCGACGCAGCGGGGTTTGCGCTTCGTTGGCGGCCAGCATCTTGCGGAAGTTCTTGATGCCGGAAGCGGCGAGGGTGCGGATCGGGCCAGCCGATACGCAGTTGACGCGGGTGCCGTCCGGGCCCAGGGAGCCGGCCAGGTAACGCACGCCAGCTTCCAGCGAAGCCTTGGCCATGCCCATTACGTTGTAGTTCGGCATGGTGCGCTCGGCGCCCAGGTACGACAGGGTCAGCAGGCTGCCATTGCGGCCCTTCATCATTTCGCGACCGGCCTTGGCCAGGGCCACGAAGCTGTAGGCACTGATGTCGTGAGCGATGCGGAAACCTTCGCGGGTGGTGGCTTCGGTGAAGTCGCCGTCCAGTTGGTCGCCCGGGGCGAAGCCAACGGAGTGCACGATGCAGTCCAGGCCGTCCCACTTCTTGCTCAGTGCTTCGAAGACCTTGGCGATTTCTTCATCGCTGGCCACGTCGCACGGGAAGCACAGTTCAGGGCTCGAGCCCCAGCCTTGTGCGAATTCTTCGACACGACCTTTCAGCTTGTCGTTCTGATAAGTGAAGGCAAGCTCAGCGCCCTCGCGATGCATGGCGGCAGCGATGCCGGATGCGATGGACAGCTTGCTGGCGACACCGACGATCAGTACGCGCTTACCGGCGAGAAAACCCATGTGTTGCTCCTCTTTCAGGTTATTGCGCAGTGGCTGGTGCCAAAAAAGCGGCTTCCAGCAACTGCTGTGTATACGGATGTTGGGGGGCGGCAAAGATACTTTGCGCGTCTCCCTGTTCGACCACTTGGCCATGCTTGACCACCATCAGCTGGTGGCTCAGCGCTTTAACGACAGCCAGGTCATGGCTGATAAACAAATACGTCAGGTTGTACTTGGTTTGCAGTGAACGCAGCAGCTCCACCACTTGGCGTTGTACGGTGCGGTCGAGGGCCGAGGTCGGCTCGTCCAGCAAAATCAACGCCGGTTTTAACACTAATGCCCGGGCAATGGCGATTCTCTGCCGTTGCCCGCCGGAAAATTCGTGGGGGTAGCGGTGCCGGGTTTCCGGGTCCAGACCTACCTCCTTGAGCGCTTCAATAATCGCTTGTTCCTGTTGCGCCTCGGTGCCCATCTTGTGGATCCGCAGGCCTTCGCCGACGATCTGGCTCACGCACATCCGTGGGCTCAGGCTACCAAACGGGTCCTGGAACACCACCTGCATCTCGCGGCGCAGCGGCCTGACCTGTTGCTGCGTCAGGCAGTCTAGCTGCTGGCCTTCAAAACGGATGGCGCCTTTGCTGCCGATCAGCCGCAAAATCGCCAGACCGAGCGTCGACTTGCCCGAACCGCTTTCACCGACAATCCCCAGGGTCTGCCCCTGCGGCAAGCTGAAATTGATCCCGTCCACTGCCTTGATGTGGTCGACGGTCTTTTTCAGCAAGCCTTTCTTGATCGGGAACCAGACTTTCAGGTCCTCGACTTGCAGCAATGGCGGCCCGATTATATTGGTCGCCGGCGTGCCGCTGGGCTCCGCTGCCAGCAGTAACCGAGTGTACGGATGCTGCGGCGCGCGGAACAACTCTTCGCACGATGCCTGTTCGACGATGCAACCGCGCTGCATGACACATACGCGATGCGCAATTCTTCGCACAAGGTTCAAATCATGGCTGATCAGCAGCAGCGCCATGCCCAATCGCGCCTGTAATTCCTTGAGCAATTCGAGAATTTTCAGCTGAACGGTCACGTCCAGCGCGGTGGTCGGCTCGTCGGCGATCAGCAGTTCCGGCTCGTTGGCCAGGGCCATGGCGATCATGACCCGCTGGCGCTGGCCGCCGGACAATTCGTGGGGCAGGGCCTTGAGGCGTTTATGCGGTTCGGGGATACCGACCATCTCCAGCAGTTCCAGGGTGCGTTTGGTCGCCACTTTGCCAGTCAGGCCCTTGTGAATGCCCAGCACTTCATTGATCTGCTTTTCGATGGAGTGCAACGGGTTGAGCGAGGTCATCGGCTCCTGGAAAATCATCGCGATCCGGTTGCCACGGATATGGCGGATGGACTTTTCGCCCATGTTCAGCAGGTTTTTGCCAGCGTACTCGATGGTCCCGGATGGATGCCGGGCGAGCGGGTAGGGCAGCAGTCTCAGGATCGAGTGGGCGGTGACCGATTTACCGGAACCGCTTTCACCGACCAGCGCCAGGGTTTCGCCACGCTTGATATCAAAGCTAACGCCTTCGACCACGCGCTGTACCCGTTCACCGATACCGAACTCGACGGCCAGGTCGCGCACTTCGATCAGATTGTCCTGATTCATTTCACTTCCTCGGGTCGAAGGCATCGCGAGCGGACTCGCCGATAAACACCAGCAAACTCAACATCAGCGCCAGCACCGCGAACGCACTGATGCCCAGCCACGGCGCTTGCAGGTTGGATTTGCCCTGGGCCACCAGTTCGCCCAGTGACGGGCTGCCTGCCGGCAGGCCGAAACCGAGGAAATCGAGCGCCGTCAGGGTGCCGATGGCCCCGGTCAGGATGAACGGCATGAACGTCATGGTCGAGACCATGGCGTTGGGCAGGATATGGCGGAACATGATCGCACCGTTCTGCATGCCCAGCGCCCGCGCCGCGCGCACGTATTCAAGGTTGCGGCCACGCAGGAACTCGGCGCGCACCACGTCCACCAGGCTCATCCATGAAAACAGCAGCATGATCCCCAGCAGCCACCAGAAATTCGGCTGTACGAAGCTGGCGAGGATGATCAGCAGGTACAGCACCGGCAGCCCAGACCAGATCTCCAGGAAACGCTGCCCGGCCAGATCCACCCAGCCGCCGTAAAAGCCCTGCAAGGCCCCGGCGATCACGCCAATGATCGAGCTGAAAATGGTCAGGGTGAGGGCGAACAACACCGAAATCCGGAAGCCGTAAATCACCCGCGCCAGCACGTCTCGACCCTGGTCATCCGTGCCAAACAGGTTATCCGCCGATGGCGGTGCCGGGGCCGGGACCTTCAGGTCGTAGTTGATGCTTTGATAGCTGAACGGAATCGGCGCCCACAGCACCCAGGCGTCCTTGGCCTTGAGCAGTTCGCGGATGTACGGGCTCTTGTAGTTGGCTTCCAGCGGGAATTCGCCGCCGAACGTGGTTTCCGGGTAGCGCTTGAGCGCCGGGAAGTACCAACTGTTGTCGTAATGCACCGCCAGCGGTTTGTCGTTGGCAATCAGTTCGGCGCCAAGGCTCAGGCCAAACAGCAGCAGAAACAGCCACAGCGACCACCAGCCGCGCTTGTTGGCCTTGAACAGTTCGTAACGTCGTCGATTGAGCGGGGACAGGTTCATCTCAATGCTCCCGGCTTTCGAAGTCGATGCGCGGATCGACAAAGGTGTAGGTGAGGTCGCCGATGAGTTTCACCACCAGGCCCAGCAAGGTGAAGATAAACAGCGTGCCGAACACCACCGGGTAATCGCGGTTGATCGCGGCTTCAAAGCTCATCAAACCGAGGCCGTCGAGGGAGAAAATCACTTCCACCAGCAACGAGCCGGTAAAGAAGATGCCGATGAAGGCCGACGGGAACCCCGCGATCACCAGCAACATCGCATTGCGGAACACATGGCCGTAGAGCACGCGATGACGGGTCAGGCCTTTGGCTTTGGCGGTGACCACGTACTGCTTGTTGATTTCATCGAGAAAGCTGTTTTTGGTCAGCAGGGTCATGGTCGCGAAGTTGCCGATCACCAGCGCCGTGACGGGGAGCGCCAGGTGCCAGAAGTAATCGAGGACCTTGCCGCCCATGCTCAGCTCATCGAAATTGTTCGACGTCAGCCCGCGCAACGGGAACCAGTCAAAATAGCTGCCGCCGGCGAACACTACGATCAGCAGGATCGCAAACAGGAACGCCGGGATTGCGTAGCCGACGATGATCGCCGAACTGGTCCAGACGTCGAAGTGGCTGCCATGCCGGGTGGCCTTGGCGATCCCCAGCGGGATCGACACCAGGTACATGATCAGCGTGCTCCATAAGCCGAGCGAGATCGACACCGGCATCTTTTCCTTGATCAGGTCGATGACCTTGGCGTCGCGAAAGAAGCTGTCGCCGAAATCCAGCGAGGCGTAGTTCTTGACCATGATCCACAAGCGTTCCGGCGCCGACTTGTCGAAGCCGTACATGTGCTCGATTTCCTTGACCAGCGCCGGGTCCAGGCCTTGGGCGCCGCGATAGGCGGAACCGGCCACCGACACTTCGGCACCGCCACCGGCGATGCGGCTGGTGGCGCCTTCGAAGCCTTCGAGCTTGGCGATCATCTGCTCTACCGGGCCGCCGGGCGCGGCCTGGATGATCACGAAGTTGATCAGCAAAATGCCGAACAAGGTCGGAATGATCAGCAGCAGTCGCCGAAAAATATACGCCAGCATCTGATTACTCCGTGCCCACAGGGTCGGCTTGCAGTTTGATTTCGACTTCTATTGCCGGTTTCGCATCCGGCTTGATCCACCAGGTGTTGATGCCGATGTCGTACTTGGGTGAAATTTTTGGATGACCGATGTGGTTCCAGTACGCCGCGCGCCACGTCTTGATATGCCAGTTGGGGATCACGTAATAACCCCATTGCAGGACGCGGTCCAGTGCGCGGGCATGGGCCACCAGGCTTTTGCGCGAATCGGCGTTGATCAGTTGCTCGACCAACTGGTCCACCACCGGGTCTTTGAGGCCCATCGAATTGCGACTGCCGGGTTTGTCGGCGGCGGCCGACATCCAGAATTCACGCTGTTCATTACCCGGAGAACCGGACTGCGGGAAGCTGCCGACGATCATGTCGAAGTCGCGTGAGCGCACGCGGTTGATGTATTGCGAGACGTCGACCCGGCGGATGACCAGGTCGATCCCCAGATCGCTCAAATTGCGCTTGAACGGCAGCAGCACACGCTCGAACTCGGTCTGGGCCAGCAGGAATTCGATTTTCACCGGTTTGCCCGTGGCATCGACCATTTTGTCATCGACGATCCGCCAACCGGCCTCTTGAAGCAGTTGATAGGCTTCGCGCTGGTGATCGCGAATCATGCCGCTGCCATCCGTCTTCGGGTTCTCAAAGGCTTCGTTGAACACTTGTGCGGGGATCTGGCTGCGAAACGGATCGAGGATTGCCAGTTGGTCGGCATCCGGCAGGCCGGTGGCGGCCATTTCCGAGTTTTCGAAATAGCTGCGGGTGCGCGCATAGGCGCTGTTGAACAACTGCTTGTTGGTCCATTCAAAGTCCAGCAGCAGCGCCAGGGCCTTGCGCACGCGTACATCCTGGAACAGTGGGCGGCGCAGGTTGAACACAAAACCCTGCATGCCGGTGGGGTTGCCGTTGGGGATTTGTTCTTTGATCAGCCGGCCCTCGGTGACGGCCGGGACGTTGTAGGCGTTGGCCCAGTTCTTCGCGGTCATTTCCAGCCAGTAATCGAACTGCCCGGCCTTGAGCGCTTCGAGCGCGACGGTGTTGTCGCGGTAGTACTCGGTGAGCATCACGTCGAAGTTGTAGAACCCGCGATTGACCGGCAAGTCCTTGCCCCAGTAATCCTTGACCCGCTCATAGCGAATGGAGCGCCCGGCCTTCACCTCGCTGACTTTGTACGGGCCGCTGCCCAATGGCATTTCGAGGTTGCCCTTGTTGAAATCGCGGTCCGCCCACCAATGTTTCGGGAGCACCGGCAACTGGCCGAGAATCAAGGGCAGCTCGCGGTTGTTGGAGTGTTTGAACTTGAACAGCACGGTCAGCGGGTCTTCGGCGACCGCTTCCGCAACGTCGTTGTAGTAACCGCGATAGAGCGGCGCGCCGTCCTTGGTCAGCATCTGGAAGCTGAACACCACGTCTTCGGCGCGGATCGGGTGGCCGTCGTGGAAGCGCGCTTCGGGGCGCAGGTAGAAACGCACCCAGCTGTTATCCGGGGCTTTCTCGATCTTGCCGGCCACCAGTCCATATTCGGTGAATGGCTCGTCCAGCCCTTGTTTGGCGAGGGTGTCATAGATGATGCCGATGTCGTCGGCCGGCACGCCCTTGCTGATAAACGGGTTGAGACTGTCGAAGCCACCGAAACCGGCCTGACGGAAGATCCCGCCCTTGGGCGCATCCGGGTTCACGTAGTCGAAATATTTAAAATCGGCCGGGTACTTCGGCGGCTCGTTGTAAAGGGTCACGGCATGTTGCGGGGCGGCGCAGGCCAGCCCGGCGAACAGCAGACCGCTGGCCTGCAACAGCAGGGCGCGTACGGGTTTCATTGATCTTTCTCCGAAGATTTCAGCCACCACGCGCTCAGGCCCAGGGTGTAGGGCGGCGTGGTCACGAAGGCCAGGCGATTACGGTAGGCCAGGCGGTGATAATTGAGGTACCAGTTGGGAATACTGTAGTGCTGCCACAGCAATACGCGGTCCAGCGCTTTGCCCACGGCCACTTGTTCG
The DNA here is from genome assembly GCF_002000165.1 of Pseudomonas sp. C9. Lineage (NCBI taxonomy): Bacteria > Pseudomonadati > Pseudomonadota > Gammaproteobacteria > Pseudomonadales > Pseudomonadaceae > Pseudomonas > Pseudomonas sp. C9. The sequence continues at coordinate 5,472,861 of NZ_MPAK01000001.1, forward strand.
TCGCGGCTTTGAGCGGCGAGCAATTGTTCAAGCAAATGATCGACCACCGGGTTGGCGATACCGGCATAGTTTTTACTGCCCTTGATTCCGACCTGGCTGGAGTGGAAATACTGCCACTGCTCCAGACCCGGGCTGAGGGTCTGGTTGAGCGTCATCAGAATCATGTCGAAATCGAACTGATCGAGGCGCTGTTTGTACTGGGCGCGGTCGACGGTGCGAAGTCGCGCGTCGATACCCATGCTGGCGAGGTTCTCGACGTAGGGCTGGAGGATGCGCTCCAGGTTCGGGTTGACCAGCAGGATCTCGAATCGCAGCGGTTGGCCAGCGGCGTTCTGTATGCGCTGGCCATTGAGCTTCCAGCCGGCCTCAGCAAGCAGCCCAAGGGCTTTGCGCAGGGTTTCCCGGGGAATGCCGCGGCCGTCGGTGTGCGGCAGGCTGAACGGCTCGGTGAAGAGTTTGGCGGGCAACTGCTCGCGATACGGCTTGAGCATCAGCCATTCGTGACCAACGGGCAGCCCGGTCGCAGAAAACTCGCTGTTGGGGTAATAACTCAAGGCGCGCTTGTAGGCCCCGCTGAACAGCGTTCGGTTGGTCCACTCGAAGTCAAACATCAGGCCCAGCGCTTCCCGGACCTTGACTTCGGCCAAGGTCGGCCGTCGGGTATTCATGAACAGGCCTTGGCTCTGGGTCGGGATCTGATGCGGGATCTGCACCTTGATCACCTCGCCGCGACGCACCGCCGGGAAGTTGTAACCGTTGTCCCAGTTCTTCGCCTGATGCTCGATGTAAACGTCGAACTCGCCGGCCTTGAAGGCTTCGAAGGCGACATCGCTGTCACGGTAGAACTCGACCTCCATACGATCGAAGTTGTACTTGCCGCGATTGACCGCCAGGTCTTTGCCCCAGTAATCCTTAACCCGCTCAAACACGATCTGCCGCCCGGGGGTTACCGAGGTGATGCGATACGGCCCGCTGCCCAGTGGCGGTTCGAAGGTAGTGGCCTTGAAGTCGCGACCTTTCCAGTAGTGCCGGGACATCACCGGCAATTCGCCCAGCCTCAGGATCAACAACGGATTGCCGGCGCGCTTGAAGACGAAACGAACGCGGTGCGGGTTGAGGATGTCGACGCGCAACACTTCCTGAAGGCTGGTGCGGTACAGCGGATGACCTTCCTTGAGCAGCATGCGGTAGGAGAACGCGACGTCGTACGCGGTGATTGGCGAACCATCGTGGAACCGCGCTTCGGGGCGCAGGTTGAACACCACCCAACTGCGGTCCTCGGTGTATTCCAACGACTGGGCGATCAGGCCATAACTGGAAGTCGGCTCGTCGCCGGACGGTGCGTACTGGCCGGTGCCGACCATTAGCGGTTCATTCAGCTCATTGATCCCGTATTGCAGGAAATTCGGCGTGGTCACCGGGCTCGTGCCCTTGAAGGTGTAAGGATTGAGCGTATCGAAGGTGCCAAACGCCATCACCCGCAATGTACCGCCCTTGGGCGCTTGCGGGTTGACCCAGTCGAAGTGGGTAAATCGGGCCGGGTACTTGAGCGTGCCGAACTGCGCATAACCGTGGCTTTCGCTGATCGTCGCGCTTGCGGTGGAGCTCAAGGCCAGGCTGATCAGGAGCAGGAGGAGGGGACGCTTCAAGTCAGGGATCCGATCCAGGCGGCTTGGGCTTTGTGGGCCGTACAGTAACAGCTTGTATCGACAGGAAAAAGACAGGGGGTAATGCCGGGTTAATTGGACTTACGGGTCCCTTGTAGCAGCTGGCGAAGCCTGCGTCCGACTGCGCAGCAGTCGTAATCCGGCAATCACAGTCTTCCTGTCATACCGCGCCGTTTGAATTTACGACTGCTGCGCCCGAACGCGGACCGGCCGACGCAGGCTTCGCCAGCTGCTACAAGAGATTGGTTCGTTTTTCGGGCAAAAAAAAGCCCCTGATTTCAGGGGCTGTTTTTTAGCGTGGTGAAGACACTGTCAGCATCTGTCCAGGCTTCAACGCCTGGCCGACGCGCGGGTTCCAGCGCTTGAGATGCTGCATCTCGACATTGAAACGTTTGGCAACGATGTACAACGAGTCGCCTTGCTGAACCTTGTATTGGGTCTGCGGCTTCTTCTTGTCGGCTTTGCTGTTCGCGGCGATGACCGTGTTGACGCGGCCGCTATTGCGCTTGGTGGTGTCCTGCATCACCAGCGTCTGGCCTGTCTTGAGATTTTTACCGGAGAGTTTGTTCCAGCGCTGCAGGTCTTTGACGTCAACGTTGTTGGCCTTGGCAATGGAGCCCAGGCTATCGCCGCGTTTGACCCGGTAGGCGCGCTTGATGCTGGCGACTTGAGTATCGTCGGCGCCTTCGAAGACCGGTTTGAACGACTTCTTGCTGATCAACTCTTCCGGACGCATGGTCGACAGGCTGGTAGTCAGCAACTGCGCTTTGGACGTTGGCACCAGCAGATGCTGGGGGCCGTCGATCGTGGTGCGCTGCTTGAAGGCCGGGTTGAGCTGGAACAGTTCGTCTTCGTCGATGTTGGCCACCGCGGCAACCTTGGACAGGTCCATGCGCTGGTTGATTTCGACGACCTGGAAGTACGGTTCGTTGGCGATCGGGTTGAGGTTCACGCCGTAGGCTTCGGGAGCCAGCACCACTTGCGACAAGGCCAGCAGTTTTGGCACGTAGGCCTGGGTTTCCGACGGCAACGGCAGGTTCCAGTAATCGGTCGGAAGGCCGAGCCTTTCATTGCGCTCGATCGCCCGGCTGACCGTGCCTTCACCGGCATTGTAAGCGGCGAGGGCGAGCATCCAGTCACCGTTGAACATGTCGTGCAGGCGGGTCAGGTAGTCCAGCGCCGCTGTGGTCGAGGCGGTGATGTCGCGACGGCCGTCGTAGAAACGGGTCTGGCGCAGGTTGTAGTAGCGCCCGGTAGACGGGATGAATTGCCAGAGACCCACTGCGTCGGACCGGGAGTAGGCCATCGGGTTGTAGGCGCTTTCAATCACCGGCAACAGCGCCAGTTCAAGCGGCATGTTGCGTTCTTCAAGGCGTTCGATGATGTAGTGAATGTAGAGACTGCCGCGTTCGCCGGCGTTTTCGAGGAAGGAAGGGTTACTGGCGAACCACAGGCGCTGTTGCTCGATGCGCGGGTTGACGCCCAGACCATCCTGCAACTGGAAGCCCTGGCGCATGCGCTCCCAGACATCCTGAGGGACTTGCGGCGAAGGTTTTTCGCTGAGCCAAATGGGTTTCTGTTTGGCTCGGGCGGCAATATTGGGGGTGTGTGACGCGTCAGTCTGCGGCACATGACTGGAACAACCCGCCAGAGTGGCGGACACAGCCACCGCTATGGCTTGAGCCAAGCGGGTCAATGCGTCTGAATTGATGGCTTTACGAATAGATGACGACATTGGCTGGAAGTAAGTTCCGGGCAAAAATGTCGAGAGATTCTAGAAAGGGTACCCCCTGCGGTCAACCATTCAGAATTTTCATTGCAATAGGATGACGGCTTAGAACGTATCCTTCCAAGCCCGCAAGGCCGCAAAAACCGCACTCGGAGCCCGGTTATTGGGGCCGATCCGTTCGTCCACTTTTTCTTTAACAGATGTTTCAGCGGACCGTAAAAAAGGGTTGGTGAGCTTTTCCAGGGCCAGCGTCGAAGGCAGCGTGATGATCCCGGCTTCACGCTGTCGGGTGACTTTGGCCAGGCGTTCGGCGGTATCCGGATTGTCAGGTTCGACAGCTGCCGCAAATTTCAGGTTGCTCAGGGTGTATTCATGAGTGCAATAGACCAGCGTGTCTTCCGGCAATTCGGCCAGGCGTGACAGCGAGGCGTGCATCTGTTCGGGCGTGCCTTCGAACAACCGTCCACACCCGGCGGCAAACAGCGTGTCACCGCAGAACAGCAGGCCATGATGGTAGTAGGCAATGTGCCCCAGGGTATGACCGGGCACGGCGAAAACATCGAAGTCCCAGCCCAGCACGCTGACCTTGTCGTTGTCCTTGAGCGCGACATCCCGGGCCGGGATGGATTCGCTGGCCGGACCGTAGACTGTCGCGTCTGTCGCCTTTTTCAGCGACTCGACGCCGCCGACGTGGTCATGATGGTGATGAGTGATCAGAATATCGCTCAAGACCCACCCCGGATGCGCCGCAAGCCAGGCCTGCACGGGCGCGGCATCGCCCGGATCGACCACGGCGCAGCGCTGGGTGCGGTGGTCTTGTAACAACCAGATGTAGTTGTCGGTGAAGGCGGGCAGGGCACTGATCTGTATCATCGTCGGATTCGCCAAGCGGAAAACAATGGCGCATCTTAGAACTTCCTGGCGCGTTGGAGAATGCAATGACCGATAAAGCGTTCGCTCAGGCTGATCCCGAGTGGCTGGCCTTGATCAGCGCGGCCCGTGAATGGCTGTCCGGCCCTATCGGGCAATTTTTGCTGGATGAAGAGCGGCGCATGCTCGAAGACGAGTTGGGGCGCTTCTTTGGCGGCTATCTGGTGCATTACGGTCCGTCAGCCCAGACCCCGCCGGCGGCACCCCAGGTGCAGCGCAACGTGCGGCTCGGGGCGCCGTTGCCCGGTGTCGAAATCGTGTGTGAAGAACAGGCGTGGCCGTTGAGCGAGCACGCCGCCGATGTGGTGGTGTTGCAGCATGGCCTGGATTTCTGTCTGTCACCCCACGGGTTACTGCGGGAAGCGGCGAGCAGTGTGCGGCCCGGCGGGCATTTGCTGATCATCGGGATCAATCCCTGGAGCACGTGGGGCTTGCGTCATGTGTTCGCCCATGACGCCATGCGCAAGGCGCGTTGCATCTCGCCTTCACGCGTTGCCGACTGGTTGAACCTGTTGGGTTTCGCGCTGGAGAAACGCCGCTTCGGGTGCTATCGTCCGCCGCTTGCGTCACCTGCCTGGCAGGCTCGTCTGGCCGGTTGGGAACGCAAGGCCGGTGATTGGCAACTGTCGGGTGGCGGTTTCTATTTGTTGGTGGCGCGCAAGATCGTGGTCGGCCTGCGTCCACTTCGTCAGGAGCGGCGCGAACCGATGGGCAAGCTGATTCCTTTGCCGATGGCCAAGGTCAATCGACGCCGTATCGACCCGTAATCCCCTTTTATATTCCCGGCCGGGTCAATCCCCGGCCTCGGGCATCGTCGGTCACTGATCGACGAGCCACCGCATTTTCTGGATAGATTGGCATGAGCGATAGCGTAGAACTCTTTACCGATGGCGCCTGCAAAGGCAACCCTGGTCCTGGTGGCTGGGGTGCACTGCTGGTGTGCAAAGGGGTTGAAAAGGAACTGTGGGGCGGCGAGGCCAACACCACCAACAACCGCATGGAGCTGATGGGGGCGATCCGTGGCCTTGAAGAACTCAAGCGATCCTGCGACGTGCTGCTGGTGACCGACTCCCAGTACGTGATGAAAGGCATCAACGAATGGATGGACAACTGGAAGAAACGCGGCTGGAAAACAGCAGCGAAGGAGCCGGTTAAAAACGCCGACCTGTGGAAGTTGCTGGATGAGCAGGTCAATCGCCACAACGTCACCTGGAAATGGGTGCGCGGGCACATCGGTCACCACGGTAACGAGCGGGCGGACCAGTTGGCCAACCGTGGCGTGGATGAAGTGCGCGGGTTCAAGCAGGCTTGATGATTCCATCGTTCACCTGTGGGAGCCGGGCTTGCCCGCGATGAACGATGACGCGGCTTTACTGAAAGTCCGCAGCGTCTGCATCGCGGGCAAGCCCGGCTCCCACAGGGCATCGCAGCATCAAGCTGGCGGTGCGCGCCTGATCCCGCGAGCGTGTTAATATCGCCGCTTTTGCACGATTGACCCGTTGAGAGCTGAACACTGATGGCCACCAGATCCGTTGTACTCGATACCGAAACCACCGGCATGCCGGTGACCGACGGCCACCGGATTATCGAAATCGGTTGTGTCGAGTTGATCGGTCGGCGCCTGACGGGCCGGCATTTCCACGTTTATCTGCAACCCGATCGCGAGAGTGACGAAGGCGCCATTGGCGTCCACGGCATCACCAACGAATTCCTGGTGGGCAAGCCGCGTTTCACTGAAGTGGCCGATGAGTTCTTCGAATTCATCAAGGGCGCCCAGCTGATCATCCATAACGCGGCGTTCGACGTTGGCTTCATCAACAACGAATTCGCCCTGATGGGCCAGCACGATCGCGCGGACATCACGCAACACTGCTCGATCCTGGACACCCTGATGATGGCCCGGGAACGTCACCCCGGGCAGCGCAACAGCCTCGACGCCTTGTGCAAACGTTATGGCGTCGATAACTCTGGCCGTGAACTGCACGGCGCCTTGCTCGACTCCGAGATTCTCGCTGACGTCTACCTGACCATGACCGGCGGCCAGACCAGCCTGTCACTGGCCGGTAATGCGTCCGACGGTAATGGTTCCGGTGAAGGTGCGGACAATTCCGCCACCGAAATCCGTCGCTTGCCGGCCGACCGCACCCCCGCCCGAATCATCCGCGCCAGCGAAGATGACCTGGCCCAGCATGTGGCACGACTGGAAGCCATCGCCAAAGCCGCCGGCGCGCCGTCGCTGTGGCAGCAACTGGCGGATGCCAAGGCCCAGGCCTGAGTCCGTAGCAGCTGCCGAGCACCGCGAGGCTGCGTTCGGACGGAGCCGTCGTAAAACCTGGGCGCGAGGTTTTCCTGAAACAACGCACTATCCGATATCACGACGGCTCCGTCCGAACGCGGCCCGCACCGAACGCAGCCTCGCGGTGCTCGGCAGCTGCTACAGGTCGTGCATGTATCGACACTCGCCACATCCGCTTCAACCCTCTACCCTGAGGTTATTGGCAGACCATGGTCTGCCGCCTCAGGACACTGAGCCCCATGTATAAAGATTTGAAATTCCCGGTCCTGATCGTCCATCGCGACATCAAGGCCGACACCGTCGCCGGTGATCGCGTGCGGGGCATCGCCCGGGAGCTGGAGCAGGAAGGCTTCAGCATTGTTTCGGCGGTGGATTACACCGAAGGGCGGCTAGTTGCGTCGACCCATCACGGCCTCTCGTGCATGTTAATTGCCGCTGAAGACGCCAGCGCCCATTCCCATTTATTGCAGAACATGGCCGAACTGATTGGCCTGGCGCGAGTGCGTGCGCCGGATCTGCCGATCTTTGCCCTGGGTGAGCAAGTGACCCTGGAAAACGCCCCGGCTGATGCCATGGCCGAACTCAATCAGCTGCGCGGGATTCTTTACCTGTTCGAGGACACCGTGCCGTTCCTGGCCCGGCAAGTGGCGCGGGCTGCGCGCAAGTACCTGGACGGACTGTTGCCACCGTTTTTCAAGGCACTGGTGCAACACACCGCCGACTCCAATTATTCCTGGCACACGCCGGGCCACGGCGGTGGCGTGGCGTATCACAAGAGCCCCGTCGGGCAAGCGTTTCACCAGTTTTTCGGGGAAAATACCCTGCGTTCGGATTTATCCGTATCGGTTCCCGAATTGGGTTCCTTGCTCGATCACACCGGGCCGCTGGCCGAAGCAGAAGCACGAGCCGCGCGCAATTTCGGCGCCGATCACACCTTTTTCGTGATCAATGGCACCTCGACCGCCAACAAAATCGTCTGGCATTCGATGGTCGCGCGTGATGACCTGGTGCTGGTGGATCGCAACTGCCACAAGTCGGTATTGCATTCGATCATCATGACCGGCGCCATCCCGTTGTACCTGTGCCCTGAGCGCAATGAACTGGGAATCATCGGCCCGATTCCGTTGAACGAGTTCAGCCGCGAGTCGATCCAGGCCAAGATCGACGCCAGCCCGCTGACCAAGGGGCGAGCGCCGAAGGTCAAATTGGCGGTGATCACCAACTCGACCTACGACGGCCTTTGCTACAACGCCGAATTGATCAAGCAAAACCTGGGCAACAGCGTCGAGGTGCTGCATTTCGACGAGGCTTGGTATGCCTACGCGGCGTTCCACGAGTTTTTCGCCGGGCGTTACGGCATGGGCACTTCGCGCAGCGAAGACAGCCCGCTGGTGTTTACCACGCACTCCACGCACAAGTTGCTGGCAGCGTTCAGCCAGGCGTCGATGATTCATGTCCAGGACGGTGGCGCGCGGCAACTGGATCGCGACCGGTTCAACGAAGCGTTCATGATGCACATCTCCACTTCGCCGCAGTACAGCATCATTGCATCGCTGGACGTGGCCTCGGCGATGATGGAAGGGCCGGCCGGGCGTTCGCTGTTGCAGGAAATGTTCGACGAAGCCCTGAGCTTTCGTCGCGCCCTGGCCAATCTGCGCCAACACATTGCGGCGGACGACTGGTGGTTTTCCATCTGGCAGCCGCCATCGGTGGAAGGCATTGATCGCGTGGTCACCGAGGATTGGCTGCTGCAACCCGACGCCGACTGGCATGGCTTTGGCGGTGTGACCGACGATTACGTGCTGCTCGACCCGATCAAAGTCACTCTGGTGATGCCAGGCTTGACGGCCGGTGGCGCGCTGAGTGAACGCGGGATTCCGGCGGCCGTGGTCAGTAAATTCCTCTGGGAGCGTGGGCTGGTGGTCGAGAAGACCGGGTTGTATTCGTTCCTCGTGCTGTTCTCGATGGGCATCACCAAAGGCAAGTGGAGCACGCTGTTGACCGAGTTGCTGGAGTTCAAGCGCAGCTACGATGCCAACGTCAGCCTGGCAGCCTGCCTGCCGTGCGTGGCGCAACAGAGCGGCGGGCGCTATCAAGGCATGGGTTTGCGCGACTTATGTGATCAATTGCACGCCTGTTATCGCAGCAATGCCACGGCCAAACACCTCAAGCGCATGTACACCGTGCTGCCGGAAGTCGTCATGAAGCCCGCTGACGCCTATGATCATTTAGTGAGAGGCGAGGTGGAGGCGGTGTCCATCGATGCGCTGGACGGACGAATCGCTGCGGTCATGCTGGTGCCGTATCCGCCAGGTATTCCGCTCATCATGCCTGGCGAGCGGTTCACCGAGGCGACCCGGTCAATCATTGACTACCTTTCATTTGCGCGTACTTTTGACAGTAGCTTCCCAGGATTTGTCGTCGATGTGCATGGCTTGCAACACGAAGACGAGGGCAATGGACGGCACTACACCGTCGATTGCATCAAGGAATGAGGACCTTTCCCAGCATGCAACCTGTGATCAATCCCAAGTTCCCGGGCCTGTCGGTGCGTGTCGCCGATGACGGCTTTGCGGCCTATATCTGGGGCAGTGACTTCAGTTTTGAAGTTGCCGCCTATGGTGCTGCCGAAATTGGCAAACCGGTCGAACAGTGGTCGGTGACGCCGATCATTCCGTATCGAAAGTGCTACGGCATTGACCCGGAGGAGTTCAGTAGTTTCCGTGATGCCGCTGACAGCGCGATTTTCATGGCGTATCTCGACGACGAGCCGGTCGGCCATCTGGTGGTCAGCACCAACTGGAACGGTTTTGCGCATATCGACGAGTTAGCGGTGCATGCCCCGGCGCGGCACCATGGCGTGGCCAAAGCGCTGCTGGATGTGGCCCAGTTCTGGAGCCGCAAGAAAAAACTGCCCGGCATCATGCTCGAAACCCAGAACAACAATCTGGGCGCCTGTCGGCTCTATGAGCGGTGCGGGTATGTGATTGGCGGGATCGATCATTTGCGTTATCGCGGGATCGACCCAAACACCGCCGAAGTGGCACTGTTTTGGTATCGCTTGTTCGATAACTCGCTGGAAGACTCGTTCAGTTCGCCAGCATCGCCGCGGCTTGTTCCGTAATGATGTCCAGCAGTGTCTGAACAGCGGCGTTGGGTTCGCCGTTTTTCAGGGTCAGGGCGTAGAGGCTGATCGGTACTGCCGGGGCCAGCGGACACACATCCAGTCCGCTGGATTTGGCGCCGAGGGCGGTAAACGGGTCGACAATTGCCAGACCTTCACCGGCCTCGACCATGCTGCGCATCATCTGATGCGTCTGGACCCGGATATGCACGACCGGGGCAGGGCGCAAGGCCTGCAGTTTGTTCTCCAGTGCCGGACTTAGCGGGTCATGACCTTCCAGGCCGACCATCGACTGACCTGCCAGATCTTGCAACGAAATGTATTTCTGCTTGGGTTGCAGCCAGCCGTGGGGCGCCAGAAGCTGGAGCTTGCCTTGGGCAATGACCTGGCAATGGATGTCGGCGTGATCGGGATCATGCAGGCTCAACCCCAGGTCGCTTTCGCGCAACAACAAGGTCTTGATGATCTCGCGGGTCGGTTGGCTCAGCAGGTTGCACGGCGCATCAGGCAAGCGTCGGCGCAGGGCAGCGATGCCTTGAGGCAGCAATTGTTGGGCCAGGGGCGGGGTGCAGATAATGCGAAGGGGGGCTGCCTGGTAATGCTTGAGGCTGGAGGCCAGCCGCTGGACGGGCTCAAGCGCTTCGTAAACGTGGGCAATTTCGACCTGGAGTTCCCGCGCTTCGCGGGTCGCCTGCAAGCGTCCACGCACGCTGGAAAACAGCATGAAACCCAACTGACCCTCGGCCTCACGCAAAAGGCGTTCAACCTCGGCCACCGGCAACTGCAGCCATTCGGCGGCGGTGCCCAGGTGGCCAGTCTGCACAAGCGCGTGGATCACTTCGATATGGCGTAAACGCATGCGTGAAGTCCATGTTCAGCAGGTGAGAGGATCAGTGACTGAATCCTAACTCAAGTGCGCGCATATGACTTCTGCTCATAACACGCGGTTATGAGGCGACGTTGACTTCTGGCAGGCTGCCGACATACGTGTCGGGTTCACGGACGATGGTCACGTCCGCTTGCACCAGCAGGAATTGGTTTTCATCGAGCTTCTTGACACGATCGCCAATGGCCAGTTTGTAGGTGGTGACAGGCTCCGTGCCGCCAAGGCCGTCCGCCGACAGGGTGGATTCCTGGAACTCATGCACTGAATAAACACGGCCTTCCGCATCTCTTGCATGGAACTGACCGACAAGTACTGCTGCCATCTGTTTAGAACCTCTGGAGATAAATCACTCAATTTTCGGTTCTGTAGACCGTGGTTGGGTGAAGTAAGTTTTCCTACAGGAAAAAAATAGTCAGGGGCGATGAAATTCAGGGCCCGCTGGGTAATTCGTCATCTATAACTACAAGTTCTTTCCATCGCACAGTCGAGACATCTTCCATGAGCAACGTCTACAAGATCGCCGTTGTGGTCGGCAGCTTGAGAAAGGCATCGATCAATCGCAAGGTGGCGCTGGCCCTGGCCGATCTCGCACCGGCCAATCTCAGGCTTGAAATCGTTGAAATCGGCGACCTGCCGCTCTACAACGAAGACATCGATGGTGCTTCACCGCCGGCAGCCTACAGCACTTTCCGCCAACAGGTGCGTTCATCCGACGCAGTGCTGTTCGTCACCCCGGAATATAACCGTTCGGTACCGGCGCCTTTGAAGAATGCCATCGATGTGGGTTCGCGGCCCTATGGCCAGAGCGCCTGGAGCGGCAAACCGGGTGCGGTAATCAGTGCTTCGCCGGGTGCTGTCGGCGGATTCGGCGCGAACCACCATTTGCGCCAGTCCATGGTGTTTCTGGATGTGCCATGCATGCAGCAACCGGAAGCCTACCTTGGAGGCGCCGGCGCGGCGTTCGACGAGGCGGGCAAGCTGTCCGAGTCGGTCAGGCCGTTCCTGCAGAGTTTTATCAACGCGTATGCAAAATGGGTCGAGCAACACAAAAAAGAGTGACAACACCGTCCCCCTGTAGGAGTGAGCCTGCTCGCGATAGCGGTATGTCAGTTGGCATTGATTTGCCTGACACACTGCTATCGCGAGCAGGCTCGCTCCTACAGGGTATTGGGGGTTAGGGGGTGTGCAGCAATCGGCCACGGATCATCGACTCGATCTCCGCCAGCCACGCAGCCGTTTGCGCTGCCGCCGGTTGTGCGGTAACGCAATAACGGCGGCCACCCCAGGCGGTGATCAGCCAGGCATCGATGGTTGTTTCTGATGGCTGCTCAGGTAAATCGCTACACGCCGCAAACGCTTCGCGCCACTTCTGCGACAGCTCCTGGAACACCCGCCGGTGGTGTTTGGGTTCGGCGATCTGGTGTTCATGGGTCATCAGCTCATAGTCGAACAACGGCTGATCAGCATCGGTCGGGTCGCAGGTCATACGGATCAAACGATTGATTCGCGCTTGCCAGTCCAGATGCGTGGGCCGTACCACCTGGTCATCGATGTGCTGCAACAGATTCTCCAGGCAATGGCGGACATAACCGGACAGCAGCGCTTCCTTGCTCGGGAAATAATCGTACAACGTACCGATGGCAACGCCGGCTTCCAGCGCCACCGCGCGCGTGGTCAGCCCCGACCAGCCATCACGTCGCCAAATCCGAACAAACGCCTCGTAAATCGCCTCCACGGTGAAGATCGCCCGAGACTGACTCGGCCGTTTCAGCGGTTTGGCGCGGGGATTGAGGGTGGGCGCAGTGCCCTTGGTGTTTCCGAACCCGCTCTTCATCGGCTGCCACTACTCTGGTGCTACCCGCCACTCACTCGCAGCAGGAGTCTGAAAGATGCAAAGTCCGATCACGGTAACACGGCTGATCACCCGCAAAAACGCCCTCGACCAGAGTCGAATCGAGCAGGAGCAGCGCAGTCTGACTCCGTCCGAAGGGGAGGTGATTGTGAAAATCGACCGCTGTGCGCTGACCACCAACAACATCACTTATGCCGCGTATGGCGATTCGATGAATTACTGGGGTTTTTTCCCTAGCGGGAACGCGGAAATGGGGCACATTCCGGCTTGGGGCTTCGCCGATGTGATCGCTTCGACGGTTGAAGGGGTTGCGGTGGGGGAGCGCTTCTACGGCTATTTTCCGATTGCCAGTCACCTGTGGATGCGCCCCGAGCGGGTCACCGAGCGAGGTTTCTATGATGGCGCCGAACACCGGCAGGCACTGACCTCGGCCTATAACCAGTACACCCGGTGCAGTTGGGATCCGTACTACAGCCATGACACCGAAAACCTGCAGATCTTGCTCAAACCGCTGTTTCTGACCTCATCAATGCTGGCGGATTTCCTGCAAGACAACCAATTCTTCGGTGCGACCCGGCTGGTGTTTTCCAGCGCTTCGAGCAAAACCGCCTATGGCGCCGCTGTGTGTCTGGAAAACTACCCCGACATCGAGCGGGTTGCGCTGACCTCGGCCGGTAACACGTCCTTCGTCGAAGCGCTCGGCTGTTATGAGCGAACAGTGTCTTACGAGGAGCTGCCGAGCCTGGCCAATGACCGTCCTGTTCTGTACGTGGATTTTTCTGGCGACCTGGGTTTGCGTGATCGTGTGCATCAGCAATTCGCCGGACAACTGGTTTACAGCTGCTTCGCCGGTTCGGCACAAAGCACGGATGAAGCACAACTGAGCGCCATCGAGGGCCCGCAACCGGTGTTCTTTTTTGCGCCGATCCAGTTGCGCAAGCGCAATGCCGAGTGGGGGCCAGAGCGAGTCAGCCAACATATCGGCGATGGCTTGCAGCGGTTTTATGGGCAAGTGACCGCATCCGCCAACCCGCTGCTTGAGGTGGTGCAAAGCGACGGTTATGAGGCGGCGCAGACGGTGATTACGCGGTTGTTCAACGGCCAGGTCGCGCCAGTGCAAGGGCATGTCATCCGTTTGTAACCTGTGTAGCAGCTGACGAGCAGCGCGAGGCTGCGTCCGACTCGGTCCGCGCTCGGACGCAGCCTCGTGCTGCTCGACAGCTGCTACGGGATTCGTTGTGTAGAAAATGGGGGCTTTACTCTGTTCGTGTGTTGCGGCTGAATCGCGGTTTGTTTTTTGCGCACAAGGTTGCTTTGCATGCTGACTGCTTCACTGATTTTCCTGCTGACCATCACGCTGGTGATCTGGCAACCCAAAGGCCTGGGTGTCGGCTGGAGTGCGGTCTTCGGGGCGGTGCTGGCACTGATATTTGGTGTCGTGCAGCTAAGCGATATCCCCATTGTGTGGCAGATCATCTGGAACGCCACCGGCACCTTCGTCGCGCTGATCATCATCAGCCTGTTGCTGGACGAGGCGGGCTTTTTTGCCTGGGCTGCCTTGCATGTGGCCCGCTGGGGGCGGGGCAGTGGACGCAAGCTTTTTGCTTATATGGTGCTGCTTGGTGCGTTGGTGTCGGCATTGTTCGCCAATGATGGCGCGGCGTTGATTCTCACACCCATCGTGATCTCGATGCTGTTGGCATTGCGATTTTCTCCGGCGGCGACGCTGGCGTTCGTGATGGGCGCCGGTTTCATCGCCGACACGGCGAGCCTGCCGCTGGTGGTGTCGAACCTGGTGAACATTGTGTCCGCCGACTTCTTCCATATCACCTTCAATCGGTATGCGGCGGTGATGATCCCGGTCAACCTGGTGAGCGTCGCGGCAACGTTGGCGATGCTGATGTGGTTCTTTCGCAGAGACATTCCCAGGAATTACGACCCCGAGCAATTGGATCATCCTGCCACTGCGATCCATGACAAGGCGACGTTTTACGCCGGATGGGCGGTGTTGGTGATTCTGTTAGTGGGGTGTTTTGCCCTGGAACCGCTGGGCATTCCGATCAGCGCCATTTCTGCGGTGTGCGCCGCGCTGCTGTTGGCAATCGCTGCCCGTGGCCACAAAATTTCCACGCGCAAGGTGATGAAAGAAGCACCGTGGCAGATCGTGATTTTCTCGCTGGGCATGTACCTCGTGGTGTATGGCTTGCGAAATGCCGGGCTGACCGGGTATCTGGCGGGCTGGCTGGACGGGTTTGCACAGTACGGTGTCTGGGGCGCGGCCCTGGGCACGGGTGTGCTGACGGCAATTTTGTCGTCGATCATGAACAATTTGCCGACGGTACTGATCGGTTTGCTGTCGATCGATGCGAGCCAGGCCAGCGGCGTGGTGAAGGAGGCGATGATTTATGCCAACGTCATTGGTAGCGATCTGGGGCCGAAAATCACGCCGATTGGCAGTCTGGCGACGTTATTGTGGCTGCATGTGCTGGAGCGCAAGAGTATCCGGATCGGCTGGGGTTATTACTTCAAGGTCGGGATTGTTCTGACGGTGCCGGTGTTGTTGGTGACGTTGGCGGCGCTGGCGGTGCGGTTGACGATTTAAATCGAGTTGGCCTCATCGCGGGCAAGCCCTGCTCCTACAGGATCGGGTCGATCACGAATTTTGCGATTGACACACGACCCGTACGAGCAAGGCTTGCCCGCGATGGGGCCATATCTGCCACTACCAATCTCAACCACTGCCCGGCACATTCGGCCAAAGATCCGCCACCAGAAACAACCGTTCCGCTTCCTCCCAATCCCCTTCGGTATTTTCGGTCAGGCGCACCATCAACTGCGCCGGGGCCTGGGGTTGGAGGTCGCTCAGCCAGGCGCTCAGTTGTTCCGGGCTCCATGTCTGTTCTGCGGGATAATGCGCCGGCGCCAGCCAGGCATGGCGGGGCAGGGGTTGCCATCGGCCGTAAGGCCGTCGCACGACAAAGTCTGCCCAGTCTTTCTGATGCAGCCAGCTACCGCGCAAATGCTGCGGATGCGCACCGTCGGGTGGCTCGGCGTGTCCGGGCCACGGATACAACAGGTAACCGCCGAGCCACAAGTGCGCACTGAACTGCTGGATATCGAGGGCCGCGAGCACTTCGCGACTGTCTGTACGGGCAGAAATGGGCAGTTGATGCTGAGTCAGGTGTGCCAGTTTGCGGTCCAGCCGATCATGACAACCGGGGCCGAGCCACTGCGCGGTGTCTTGCCCGTTACCATTTTGCGGTCCGAGATAGAGCTTGATCGCCAGTTCCAGGTGATGCACACCGTCGCGGTCGCGCAGCAACATGTCCAGCTCGCCCAGCGTATGCCCTTCACGCCTGATCGGCAGGTTGGCGGCAATCAGCTCGATCCCCGGGGCGTGCCGCACCGCGTATTGCCATAACCGTTCGTAGTACAGGCCTAAACGCCGGGTTCGGGCCTGGGACAGCCAGTGCAACAAGTCATAACTGTCGCGGTCCAGTTGCCGCAACCAGCGCTCCAGGTGTTCCGGTTGTTGCACCCACTCGCTGCCGGCCAGCGGATGACGTTGCGGCCACGGCGTATCGAGGAGCATCGGCGGTGCGAGGATGACCCACGCCAGGTCGCGCACTTCGGGGTGGCGCAACTGATGAGGCAACGTGAGCAAATCGGGAAATAGGATCATCTTGCGAGCATAGCCCTAAACATGAGTACACCCTTGTGGCTGAAAGGATTTTGTCTATCCCGCGCTTTCGCCCATAATCGCCTTTTTCGCCGTCCTTGCAGGAACCCCATGGAGCAATTTCGTAATATCGGCATCATCGGTCGCCTGGGCAGTTCTCAGGTGCTGGATACCGTCCGCCGACTGAAACGGTTTCTGCTCGATCGTCACTTGCACGTGATCCTTGAGGACACCATCGCCGAAGTCCTTCCGGGGCATGGCCTGCAAACCTCGTCACGCAAGATGCTCGGCGAAGTCTGTGACATGGTGATTGTGGTCGGCGGTGACGGCAGCCTGCTGGGCGCCGCCCGGGCGCTGGCCAAGCACAATATCCCGGTGCTTGGCATCAACCGTGGCAGCCTCGGTTTCCTGACCGATATTCGCCCTGATGAACTGGAAGTCAAAGTCGCCGAAGTGCTCGACGGGCACTACCTGGTGGAAAACCGCTTCCTGCTGCAAGCCGAAGTCCGCCGTCACGCTGAAGCCATCGGCCAGGGTGATGCGCTGAACGACGTGGTGCTGCACCCCGGCAAATCGACGCGGATGATCGAGTTCGAGCTGTACATCGACGGCCAGTTCGTTTGCAGCCAGAAGGCCGACGGCCTGATCGTCGCGACGCCCACCGGTTCGACCGCCTACGCGCTGTCAGCGGGTGGACCGATCATGCATCCCAAGCTTGACGCTATTGTGATTGTGCCGATGTACCCCCATACCTTGTCGGGTAGGCCGATAGTGGTCGATGGCAACAGTGAGCTGAAAATCGTCGTGTCCAAAGATATGCAGATTTACCCGCAAGTCTCCTGTGACGGGCAGAACCACTTCACCTGCGCACCGGGTGACACCATCACCATCAGCAAAAAAGCGCAGAAGCTGCGGCTGATCCACCCCCTTGACCACAATTACTATGAAGTCTGCCGGACCAAGCTCGGTTGGGGCAGCCGATTGGGTGGTGGAGGCGACTGATGCTCGATCCCGCGCGTAGCTACGACCTGATCGGTGACGTGCACGGTTGCGCTCTGACCCTTGAGCACTTGCTCGACCGGCTCGGTTATCACAAACAAGGTGGCGTCTGGCGGCATCCGTCGCGCATGGCCGTGTTCGTCGGCGACATCATCGACCGCGGCCCGCGCATTCGCGAGGCGCTGCACATCGTCCATGACATGGTCGAGGCCGGCCAGGCGCTGTGCATCATGGGCAACCATGAATTTAACGCGCTGGGCTGGAGCACCCCGGCGCCACCGGGCAGCGGCAAACAGTTTGTCCGTGAGCACACGCCGCGCCATGCCCGGTTACTGGGCGAAACCCTCAGCCAGTTCGAAGATCATCCCGGCGACTGGCATGACTTCCTGCAATGGTTCTACCAGTTGCCGTTGTTTATCGATGCCGGGCGCTTCCGGGTGGTGCATGCCTGCTGGGATTCGGGCCTGATCGAGCCGTTGCGCGGGCTGTTCCCCAATGGCTGCGTCGATGAGCATTTCCTTCAGGCATCGGCCGTGCCCGGCAGTTTCGCCTGCACCGTGTTCGACCGGCTGCTGCGCGGCACCGACATGCGCTTGCCCCATGGCTTGACCATGACCAGCGGCGACGGTCTGGTGCGTTCGTTCTTTCGCACCAAGTTCTGGGAAGACGACCCGCAAACCTACGGAGACATCGTGTTCCAACCGGACGCATTGCCTGAGCCGGTGGCGCAGACGCCACTGTCTTCCACGGAAAAGAACACGTTGCTGCGCTATGGGATCGATGAGCCACTGTTGTTCGTTGGCCACTACTGGCGCAGCGGCAAACCGGCACCGATTCGCCCGAACCTGGCCTGTCTGGATTACAGCGCAGTGCTCTACGGCAAACTGGTCGCCTATCGCTTGGATCAGGAGACCCGTCTTGATCCGCACAAATTTGTCTGGGTCGATGTCGAACGGCCGGAGGTGCTGCAATGAGTGCTGTTGCCGTATTGCGTCTGCCACTGGCGGTGGACTTGAGCGGGTTCGTCAAATTGCTGCAGCGCATGCAGGTGCCGCATCGCGTCAGCGAAGAGTCGGGCGAGCAGGTGCTCTGGGTGCCGGCCAATATCAGCGAAGACGTGCGCTCGTTGTACGAACGCTTTCCGGCCGGTGATCCCGATCAGCAACTGGACATTCCGGTGGCGCAAACGACCCAACGCCCCGGTTTCGTCGAACAACTTCGCTATGCCAAGGCCACCGCGGCGGTTTTGCTGCTGAGCATCCTAGTCGGCGCGGTGACGTTGTTGGGCGAAAACCTCGACACGATGCGCTGGCTGACCTTCCTCGATTTCCGCGTGGTGGGCGAATACATCCATTTCGTCCCGTTGGCCGACAGCCTGGCGGCGGGGCAGTGGTGGCGCCTGATGACGCCGATGCTGATCCACTTCGGCATCTTGCACCTGGCCATGAACGGCATGTGGTACTGGGAACTGGGTCGGCGTATCGAATCGCGACAGGGCAGCATCAACCTGATCGGCCTGACGCTGCTGTTCAGCCTGGTGTCCAACTACGCGCAGTATTTTTTCAGCGGCCCGACCTTGTTCGGCGGCTTGTCCGGCGTACTGTACGGCCTGCTCGGGCATTGCTGGATCTTCCAGTTGTTGTCGCCGAACCCGGCTTATCGCCTGCCGCGTGGTGTGTTGGTGATGATGTTGGTGTGGCTGGTGCTGTGTATGTCCGGGCTGATCTCGATGATCGGTTTCGGTGAGATCGCCAATGCGGCCCACGTCAGCGGGTTGCTCGTCGGATGCCTGACCGGTTTGTTGGGTGGTTTGTACAACCGCCGTAAACTGGCCGTCTAAACAAGTTACGTATTCAATCGCGCGGAGACCCTGATGTCCTCTTTTAACGAAATGATCAAAAACATCACCCCCGATATCTACCAGAGCCTGAAACTGGCGGTGGAAATCGGCAAATGGTCCGACGGTGGCAAACTCACCGCCGAACAACGCGAGCTGTCGTTGCAAGCGATGATCGCCTGGGAAATCCAGAACCTGCCCGAAGAAGAGCGGACGGGCTTCATGGGGGTGCAGGAATGCGGCTCCAAATCGATTGAAATACCCAATATTCTGTTCAAATCGGATGCCGTCCATTGATCGAGATTGGCCGTGGTGCAATCAGTAAAATGTCGGCGCGTCTTGACGGGTCCGACGTGCAGTACGCATTGCGTCTGGGTGATGTCGAGGTGCCGGTCAATCCATTGATCGGCACTACCGTGCGCCTGGAATACCTGGGGGCGATTCATTGCACCCATTGCGGACGCAAGACCAAAACCAGTTTCAGCCAAGGGTATTGCTACCCGTGCATGACCAAACTGGCGCAGTGCGACCTCTGCATCATGAGCCCGGAGCGTTGCCATTACGACGCTGGTACTTGCCGTGAGCCGGCATGGGGCGAACAGTTCTGCATGACCGATCACATCGTGTACCTGTCCAATTCGTCGGGGGTGAAAGTCGGGATTACCCGCGCTACCCAACTGCCGACCCGCTGGATCGATCAGGGCGCCCGTCAGGCGTTGCCGATCATGCGCGTGTCGACCCGTCAGCAGTCGGGGTTCGTCGAAGACCTGTTCCGCAGTCAAGTGGCGGACAAAACCAACTGGCGTGCGTTGCTCAAGGGCGAGGCGGCGTCGGCGGACCTGGCCGAGGTTCGCGATCAACTGTTTGATAGCTGCGCCGAGGGCCTGAAAACATTGCAGGAACGATTTGGCCTGCAAGCGATCCAGACCATTGCCGACGTAGAAACGCTCGAGATCCGTTATCCGGTCGAGCAGTACCCGGCCAAGATCGTCAGCTTCAACCTGGACAAGAACCCGATTGCCGAAGGCACGCTGCTGGGGGTCAAGGGCCAATACCTGATCTTCGACACTGGCGTGATCAATATTCGTAAATACACGGCTTATCAGCTCGCCGTGCATCAGTAAGGACTCCAGCATGCGCACCGAACAACCGAAGATGATTTACCTGAAAGACTATCAGGCGCCCGAGTACCTGATCGACGAGACGCACCTGACCTTCGAGTTGTTCGAGGACCACAGCCTGGTCCATGCGCAACTGGTGATGCGCCGCAATCCCGAGCGCGGCCCGGGCCTGCCGCCGCTGGTACTGGACGGCCAGCAGCTGGAACTGCTGTCGGTGACCCTGGCTGATCGCGAGCTGAGCGAAAGCGACTATCAGTTGACGGAAAATCATCTGACCCTGCACCCGACCAGCACCACCTTCACGGTCGATACCAGCGTCAAGATCCACCCGGAAACCAACACCGCGCTTGAAGGTTTGTATAAATCCAGCGGCATGTTCTGCACCCAGTGCGAAGCCGAAGGTTTCCGCAAGATCACTTATTACCTCGACCGCCCGGACGTGATGAGCAAGTTCACCACCACGGTCGTCGCCGAGCAGCATAGCTATCCGGTGCTGCTGTCCAACGGCAACCCGATTGCCAGCGGTCCCGGCGAAGACGGCCGGCACTGGGCGACCTGGGAAGACCCGTTCATGAAACCGGCGTACCTGTTCGCGCTGGTCGCCGGTGATTTGTGGTGCGTCGAAGACACCTTCACCACCATGACCGAGCGTTCCGTGGCATTGCGTATCTACGTCGAGCCGGAAAACATCGACAAGTGCCAGCACGCCATGAACAGCCTGAAGAAGTCGATGCGCTGGGATGAAGAAGTGTACGGTCGCGAGTACGACCTGGACATCTTCATGATTGTCGCGGTCAACGACTTCAACATGGGCGCCATGGAGAACAAGGGCCTCAACATCTTCAACTCCAGCGCCGTGCTGGCCCGCGCCGAAACCGCAACCGACGCCGCGCACCAGCGCGTCGAAGCCATTGTCGCCCACGAATACTTCCACAACTGGTCGGGCAACCGCGTGACCTGCCGCGACTGGTTCCAGTTGTCGCTCAAAGAAGGCTTTACCGTGTTCCGCGATGCCGGGTTCTCCTCGGACATGAACTCGGCCACGGTCAAGCGCATCCAGGACGTGGCTTACCTGCGCACGCACCAGTTCGCCGAAGACGCAGGCCCCATGGCTCACGCCGTGCGCCCGGACAGCTTCATCGAAATTTCCAACTTCTACACCCTGACCGTGTACGAAAAGGGCTCGGAAGTGGTCGGCATGATCCACACCTTGCTCGGCGCCGAAGGTTTCCGTAAGGGCAGCGACCTGTATTTCGACCGCCACGACGGCCAGGCCGTGACCTGCGACGATTTCATCAAGGCGATGGAAGACGCCAACGGTGTCGACCTGACCCAGTTCAAGCGCTGGTACAGCCAGGCCGGTACCCCGCGTCTGGTCGTTAGCGAGTCGTACGATGCGGCGGCGAAAACCTACAGCCTGACGTTCCGTCAAAGCTGCCCGGCGACCCCGGACAAGGTTGAAAAACTGCCGTTCGTGATTCCTGTGGAATTGGGCCTGCTGGACGCCAAAGGTGCGGCGATTGCCTTGCGCCTGTCCGGCGAAGCCAGCGCTCAGGGCACGTCGCGGGTGATCTCGGTGACTGAAGCCGAGCAGACCTTCACCTTCGTCGACATCGCTGAACAGCCGTTGCCTTCATTGCTGCGTGGTTTCTCGGCGCCGGTCAAACTGAGCTTCCCGTACAACCGCGATCAACTGATGTTCCTGATGCAGCATGACAGCGACGGCTTCAACCGCTGGGATGCGGGCCAGCAATTGTCGGTGCAAGTGCTGCAAGAGCTGATCGCCCAACACCAGGCCGGCGAAGCCTTGGTGCTGGATCAGCGCCTGGTGTCGGCGTTGCGCACCGTGCTGTCCGACGAGACGCTGGACCAGGCCATGGTCGCGGAAATGCTTTCGTTGCCGGGTGAGGCGTACCTGACTGAAATCAGCGAAGTGGCTGATGTCGATGCGATTCACATTGCCCGTGAGTTTGCTCGCAAGCAATTGGCTGAAGGGTTGTTCGAGGCGTTGTGGCTGCGTTATCAGGCCAATCGCGAGCTGTCGAAGAAAACGCCGTACGTGGCCGAGGCCGAGCACTTCGCTCGTCGCGCGTTGCAGAACATTGCGCTGTCGTACCTGATGTTGAGCGCTAAACCGCACGTGTTGGCGGCGACGCTTGAGCAGTTCGAGGCGAGCGATAACATGACCGAGCGCCTGACGGCGTTGGCGGTGCTGGTCAATTCGTCGTTTGAAGCAGAGAAAACCAAGGCGCTGGCGAGTTTTGCCGAGCACTTCAAGGACAATCCGCTGGTCATGGATCAGTGGTTCAGCGTTCAGGCGGGCAGTGCGTTGCCGGGTGGTCTGGAGCGGGTGCGTCAGTTGATGCAGCATCCGGCGTTCAACATGAAGAACCCGAACAAGGTGCGGGCGCTGGTCGGTGCGTTTGCCGGGCAGAACCTGATCAACTTCCATGCGGCTGATGGTTCCGGGTATCGCTTCCTGGCGGATCTGGTGATCGAGTTGAACGGGTTTAATCCGCAGATCGCTTCACGCCAGTTGGCGCCGCTGACTCGCTGGCGCAAGTATGACGATGCGCGTCAGGCGTTGATGAAAGGTGAGCTGGAGCGCATTCGTGCTTCGGGTCAGCTGTCCAGCGATGTGTTTGAAGTGGTCAGCAAAAGCCTGGCTTGAGGCTGGCTTTGATCCCACGGGTTCACTCGGAACCTGTGGGGCTGGCTTTTCTGCCGTGGCGGCCTTTGGGCCGACCATGTTCTTGTTCGTTGTGTACATATCCGTTGCTGCGGTAACGGCCACTTAGGGTTTCGCCCTTACGGCGACTCACTTTTTTTTCAAACGCCAAAAAAAAGTAAGCAAAAAAAGGCTCGCCCCGAGCGTCCGGCCCCTCGCTGGGGCTCGGCGTTCCTTCGCTCCGGTATCCCTCCGGGGACACTGCCCTCCGGTCGGCTTCGCTTCGACCTACATGCAGCGTGTTCGACTGCGTCGAACGGCGCTACGCGCCACTCCCCGGATGAACACCTCCACTCAGCCTCCCGAAGGGGCGGGTGGATCAAGATCAAAAGCTGCAGGCGAGCTAACGCTCGGCCTGGTGAGTGGTGAGGGGCAAGAGCGGGTGTGGGGTGTTTTGCTTTTTGTGGGAGCGGGCTTGCCCGCGATGGCGGCCTGACAGCCGACCGATCTCTTGCCGGTGTACACATTCCCTGTGGGAGCCGGGCTTGCCCGCGATGGCGACCTGCCGGCAGACCAGTCTCTAACAGACGACCCCCGGTCCAATTGTAGGAGCGAGCCTGCCCGCGATGCTTTTGGCTTTTGGCTTTTGGCTTTTGGCTTTTGGCTTTTGGCTTTTGGCTTTTGGCTTTGGCTTTGGCTTTGGCTTTGGCTTTGGCTTTGGTTTTGGCTTTTGATCTTGATCTTGATCTGCTTTTGATCTTTCGCCCCTTCGGCAGGCCGAGCGTAGATGTTCATCAGGGGGTTAGGCGCGTAGCGCCGTGCGGCGAAGCCGCACACATCGAGAGGAGGTCGTCGCGAAGCAGACCGTAGGCGATGCCCCCTGATGGATACCGGAGCGAGGGAACACTGAGCTTTAGCGAAGTGCCGTACGCCGGGGCGAAGCCTTTTGCTTACTTTTCGGCGTCTGGAAAAGTGAGTCGCTGTAAGAGCGAAACCGCCAGAAGCCGTTACCGCAGAAACGGATATGTACTCCGAGCACTAACCAAAGAAAGGCCAATCACCCCACCTAATAGCCAATCATTCAGCCAAACCACATGTATCTCAGGTTAACAAAACATAACGTGGCGTCGATTGTCAGACCTTTCCAAACCCCGATAGGATAAGCCAGCTTCCGAAGGGGCTCTAGATTGCGCGTTTCAGGACTCAACTCCAAAACAGCCAATCGCAACAAGCTCCCTTACGGCGCCCTGAAAGGTTGAATGACCTAACAATAATAATGGGGGAAGGTCTATGAGTGAGCCTGTCATGGGTGTGGGTATCTGCCGCCCGCCGGCATTACGCAAAATCGCGTTGCTGGCTACAGCGCTCTCGCTGTTGGGCTGTGCCGTGTTGTCGGCACCAGTGCTGGCCGCCGCAGCGCCAGCATCCGATACCGTATATGCCATCGAATCGGCCAAGGCTGCCAAAAGCCTGATGCTCGATGTCGTCCACGCCGGCAAGCGCCTGGTGGCGGTCGGGGATCGTGGGCATATTTTGTATTCCGATGACCAGGGCGCGACCTGGGCTCAAGCCAAGGTGCCGACCCGCGCACTGCTGACGTCGGTGTTTTTCGTCGATGACAAACACGGTTGGGCCGTCGGTCATGACGCACAGATCCTCGCCAGCGAGGACGGCGGCGTCACCTGGACCAAGCAATTCGAAGATTTGAAACGCGAAGCGCCATTGCTCGACGTCTGGTTCAAGGACGTCAACAGCGGCTTTGCCGTGGGCGCGTATGGCGCACTGCTGGAAACCACCGACGGCGGCAAACACTGGGAAGACGCCAGTGACCGCCTGGATAACGAAGACCAGTACCACCTCAATGGCATCGCATCTGTAAAAGATGCCGGGCTGTTCATCGTAGGCGAACAGGGCAGCATGTTCCGCTCCGCCGATTGGGGCCAGACCTGGGAAAAACTTGAAGGCCCGTACCAAGGCTCGCTGTTCGGCGTGATCGGTACGGCGCAAGCCAATACGCTGCTGGCTTACGGCCTGCGCGGCAATCTCTACCGCTCCACGGATTTCGGCAGCACCTGGGAACAGGTTGAGCTGAAAGCCGCTCGCGGCGCGCTGGAGTTCGGGTTGTCCGGCGCAACGCTGCTCGACGACGGCTCCATCGTGATCGTCGGCAACGGCGGCTCGGTGATCCGCAGCAACGACAACGGCGAAACCTTCAGCGTGTTCAACCGTCCGGATCGCATTTCCGTTTCGGCAGTCACGGCGGCGGGCAACGGTAATCTGATTCTGGCAGGACAGGGCGGCGTTCGCGCTACTTCGCCAACCGGCTCAGAGCTGGGCAAATAATAAGAAGGGCGGAGCTATGACATCCATGACAAGTCATCACCAAGACAAGGCGACGTTTCTTGAGCGCCTGATTTTCAACAACCGCCCGGCAGTGATCACGATCTGCCTGTTGGTCAGCATTTTCCTGTTCTGGCAGGCGACGCTGATCCGGCCATCCACCAGTTTCGAAAAAATGATCCCGCTGGAGCATCCCTTCATTCAAAAGATGATGGAGCACCGCAACGATCTGGCGAACCTGGGCAACACGGTACGAATTTCCGTAGAAGCCACTGACGGCGACATCTTCTCCAAGGAATACATGGAGACCCTGCGTCAGATCAACGACGAGGTGTTCTACATTTCCGGCGTCGACCGTTCCGGCCTCAAGTCGCTGTGGAGTCCGAGCGTGCGCTGGACCGAGGTGACAGAGGAGGGCTTCGCCGGTGGTGAAGTGATCCCGCAGAGCTATAACGGGTCGCAGCAAAGCCTTGATCTGCTGCGAAACAACGTCCTCAAGTCCGGACAAGTCGGGCGTCTGGTGGCCAACGACTTCAAATCGAGCATTGTCGATATCCCGCTGCTGGAGTCCTACCCGGACCCGCAGGACCAGGGCAAGTTGCTGGCACTGGACTACCGTCAGTTCTCCCACCAGCTGGAAGAAAAGATCCGCGACAAGTTTGAAAAGCAGAACCCTAACGTGCAGGTCCACATCGTCGGTTTCGCCAAGAAAGTCGGCGATCTGATCGATGGCCTGGTCATGGTGGTGATGTTCTTTGGCGTTGCCTTCATCATCACGCTGATCCTGCTCTACTGGTTCACCAACTGCATGCGCAGCACCGTGGCGGTACTCAGTACCACGCTGGTGGCGGTGGTCTGGCAGCTTGGGTTGATGCACTTCTTCGGCTTCGGGCTTGACCCGTATTCGATGCTGGTGCCGTTCCTGATCTTCGCCATTGGTATTTCCCACGGCGTACAGAAGATCAACGGTATTGCCTTGCAATCCAGCGAGGCCGACAACGCGCTGACCGCTGCGCGACGCACGTTCCGTCAACTGTTCCTGCCGGGGATGATCGCGATCCTTGCGGATGCGGTGGGTTTCATCACGCTGCTGATCATTGATATCGGTGTGATTCGTGAACTAGCCATCGGCGCGTCCATCGGCGTGGCGGTGATCGTGTTTACCAACCTGATCCTGCTGCCGGTGGCGATTTCCTACGTCGGTATCAGCAAGCGCGCCGTTGAACGTAGCAAGAAAGACGCACACCGCGAGCACCCGTTCTGGCGCCTGCTGTCGAACTTTGCCAGCCCGAAAGTTGCGCCGGTGTCCATCGTGCTGGCCTTGCTGGCCTTTGGTGGCGGCCTCTGGTACAGCCAGAACCTGAAAATCGGTGACCTCGATCAGGGCGCACCTGAACTGCGTCCGGATTCGCGCTACAACAAGGACAACAACTTCATCATCAGCAACTACTCCACCAGTTCCGACGTGTTGGTGGTGATGGTCAAGACCAAGGCTGAAGGCTGCTCACGCTACGAAGCCATGAGGCCCATCGACGAGCTGATGTGGAAGATGCAGAACACCGAGGGCGTGCAGTCGGCGATCTCTCTGGTGACCGTGTCCAAGCAGATGATCAAGGGCATGAACGAGGGCAACCTGAAATGGGAAACCCTGTCGCGTAACCCGGACGTGTTGAACAACTCCATCGCCCGTGCCGATGGCCTGTACAACAACAGCTGCTCCCTGGCACCCGTGCTGGTGTTCCTCAACGATCACAAGGCGGCGACCCTTGATCGCGCCGTCCATGCGGTGCAGGACTTCGCCAAGGAGAACAACAAGGACGGCCTGGAATTCATCCTCGCCGCCGGTAACGCAGGGATCGAAGCGGCCACCAACGAGGTGATCAAGGAGTCCGAGCTGACCATCCTGATCCTCGTCTACATCTGCGTTGCGACCATGTGCATGATCACCTTCCGCTCGTGGGCGGCGACCTTGTGCATCGTCTTGCCTCTGGTGTTGACGTCGGTACTTGGCAACGCCCTGATGGCCTTCATGGGCATCGGCGTGAAAGTCGCGACCCTGCCGGTGGTGGCGCTGGGTGTGGGGATTGGCGTGGACTACGGCATCTACATCTACAGCCGCCTGGAAAGTTTCCTGCGTGCCGGCCTGCCGTTGCAGGAAGCCTATTACCAGACGCTCAAGTCCACCGGTAAAGCCGTGCTGTTCACCGGTTTGTGCCTGGCCATCGGTGTGTGCACCTGGATCTTCTCGGCCATCAAGTTCCAGGCTGACATGGGCCTGATGCTGACCTTCATGCTGCTCTGGAACATGTTCGGTGCGCTGTGGCTGCTGCCTGCGCTGGCCCGTTTCCTGATCAAACCGGAGAAACTGGCCGGGCAGAAGGGCAACTCGCTGTTCGCTCACTGATCCTTGCCTGAAATAAAAAAGCCGCAACCTTGGTTGCGGCTTTTTTACATCCCGAATTCAACACTAACCCCTTGTGGGAGCGGGCTTGCTCGCGAGGGCGGCGTATCAGTCGATATCAATATTGAATGATGAACCGCATTCGCGAGCAAGCCCGCTCCCACATTGGATTTGTGGTGATTATGAGGGATCGCTGCCTAGCACCACATTCAACGCACTACGCGCATCATCGAGCTGCACCAGCGTCGCGTGCCGTGCGCCGAGCGCATCGCGATTCTCGATGGCGGTGAGGATTGCCTTGTGCCGGGGCAGCGCCAGTTCATGCAGGTTCGGCCGCTGGTTGGAATGCTTCAACGCTTCGGCAATCGCAACTGACAGCATGTTGCACAGGTTGGCCAACAGATCGTTGTGGGTGGCGTCGGCGATTCGGCTGTGGAAATCCAGATCGGGTTGCAGCAGTGCTTCCGGAGTCGGGGCGGCTTCCATGCGTTGGTAGGCTTCACCGATGGAGGCGATGTCCGCATCGGTCGCGAACTGCGCGGCGAGGGCAGCTGCAGCGGGTTCGATGATGGCGCGAACACTGGTCAGCAGGTCGAAAAATTGATTCTGCGGGCTGCTCTGCATCAGCCAATGCAGCACGTCGGGGTCGAGCATGTGCCAGTCTTTGCGCGGCTTGACCACAGTGCCGACGCGTGGACGCGAATACACCAGGCCTTTGGCGACCAATACTCGGGTGGCCTCTCGCAGTACCGGGCGGCTGACCGCGTACTCCTCACACAGCAGGGCTTCGGCGGGCAGTTTGTCGTCCGGTTTGAAGCGCCCGGAAACGATCTGCATGCCCAGCTCCTGGACAATGCGCGAGTGCATGCTTTTACGGTCGGAGGGTTTGCGGTAATCCATGGGGAACGGCGCGATCCTGTGCGATGGAGGTGTCGCGCATGATAGCAGGCGCGACGGGATCTTGAGTCGGGTGGAGGTCAAATGTGGGAGCGGGCTTGCTCGCGAAAGCGGTGTGTCAGACAACATCAATGTTGAATGCACAACCGTATTCGCGAGCAAGCCCGCTCCCACATTTGGATCGTGGTGATCAGTGAGAGTGGCGCGGCACTTCAGCCCCGCGGCAGCCCACCAGGAAGTCAAAGTCGCAACCCTGATCCGCCTGCAGCACATGGTCGATGTACAACTGACGATATCCGCCAAGGATCATCTGTTGCGGTGGTTGCAGGTCCGCCATCCGCGCCGCCAGTTCAGCATCCGGAATATCCAGGTGCAAACGCCCGCTGGCACAGTCCAGCTCAATCCAGTCACCTTCTTTCACCGCGGCCAACGGCCCGCCTGCCGCCGCTTCCGGCGCGACGTGCAACACCACGGTGCCATACGCGGTGCCACTCATGCGCGCATCGGAAATGCGCACCATGTCGGTCACGCCTTGCGCCAGCAGCTTGGCCGGCAAACCCATGTTGCCGACTTCAGCCATGCCCGGATAACCCTTGGGGCCGCAGTTTTTCATGACCAGAATCGAGTTGGCGTCGACGTCGAGCTCCGGATCGTTGATCCGCGCCTTGTACATGTCGAAGTTTTCAAACACCACCGCGCGCCCGCGATGCTGCATCAATTCTGCCGTGGCTGCGGACGGCTTGAGCACCGCACCCAGTGGCGCCAGGTTGCCGCGCAACACGCAGATGCCGCCGTCGGCGCGGATCGGGTTGTCGAGGGTGCGGATCACCTCGTCCTGGCCGTAAATTGGTGCGTCTTTGGTGTTCTCGCCGAGGGTCTTGCCGTTGACGGTCAAGGCATTCGGATGCGGGATCAGGTTGGCTTCACCGAGACGGCGCAGCACGGCGGGCAGGCCGCCTGCGTAGTAGAACTCTTCCATCAGGAAGCGCCCGGACGGTTGCAGGTCGACGATGGTCGGCATGCCGCGACCGATGCGGGTCCAGTCGTCCAGTTCCAGGTCGACGCCGATGCGGCCGGCGATGGCTTTCAAATGGATCACCGCGTTGGTCGAACCGCCGATGGCGGCGTTGACGCGGATGGCGTTTTCGAAAGCTTCTTTAGTGAGGATTTTCGACAGCTTCAAGTCTTCGCGAACCATCTCCACAGCACGCATGCCGGACATGTGCGCCAACACATAACGTCGAGAATCAACCGCCGGAATCGCCGCGTTGTGGGGCAGGGAAGTGCCCAGTGCTTCGGCCATGCAGGCCATGGTCGATGCCGTGCCCATGGTGTTGCAGGTGCCCGCCGAGCGGGACATGCCGCCCTCGGCCGCGAGGAAGTCGTCGAGGGTGATGGTGCCGGCTTTCACTTGTTCGCTGAGCTGCCAGACCACCGTGCCGGAGCCAATGTCCTGGCCCTTGTGCTTGCCGTTGAGCATCGGACCGCCGGTGACGACAATCGCCGGCACGTCGCAACTCGCTGCGCCCATCAACAATGCCGGGGTGGTTTTGTCGCAACCGGTCAGCAGTACCACGCCATCGATCGGGTTGCCGCGAATCGCTTCTTCGACGTCCATGCTCGTCAGGTTGCGGGTGAACATGGCGGTCGGGCGCAAGTTGGATTCGCCATTGGAGAACACCGGGAATTCAACCGGCCAGCCACCGGCCTCGATCACCCCACGCTTAACGTGCTCCGCGATCTGGCGGAAGTGCGCGTTGCACGGGGTCAATTCCGACCAGGTATTGCAGATGCCGATGATTGGCTTGCCCTGGAACTGGTGGTCGGCGATGCCCTGATTCTTCATCCAGCTGCGGTACATGAAGCCGTTCTTGTCGGCGGTGCCAAACCATTGGGCGGAGCGCAGGGTGGGTTTCTTATCAGACATGATCGATTCTCTTATTGTATGACTATATTGTTGCGGCTACGGCGTAACATAAGCGCAAATTCGCCGGTTTGGAAGTGTTGTTGAGTAAATAGTAATACTATATAGTCGATTTCAACGGAGGGTTGGCCCTGGTGATTTTTGGCGAGAGGCGGCCCCCGAGGTTCTATAACAACAACAATCGGAGACCGATCTCATGAGCCAGGAACTGCGGCTTATCCGCCGCATCACGCTGAAACTGATTCCCTTCCTGATCCTGCTGTACCTGATCGCCTATGTGGATCGCTCCGCCGTAGGCTTCGCCAAGCTGCACATGGGCGCCGACATCGGCCTCGGCGACGCCGCTTACGGTCTAGGTGCCGGGCTGTTCTTCATTGGTTATTTCCTGTTTGAAATCCCCAGCAACCTGATGCTCGATCGCTTCGGTGCACGTCGCTGGTTCGCGCGGATCATGATTACCTGGGGCGCGATCACCATCGGCATGGCGTTCGTACAGGGACCGCAGAGCTTTTACGTGATGCGCTTTCTGCTCGGTGCGGCGGAAGCCGGCTTCTTCCCGGGCGTTCTGTACTACATCACGCAGTGGTTCCCGATTCGCCATCGCGGCAAGATCCTCGGTCTGTTCATCCTTTCCCAACCCATCGCGATGATGGTCACCGGGCCGGTGTCCGGTGGCTTGCTCGGTATGGACGGGACGCTCGGTTTGCACGGTTGGCAGTGGTTGTTCATCGTCATCGGTACACCGGCGATCCTGCTGACCTGGCCGGTACTGCGTTACCTGCCTGATGGTCCGCAACAAGTGAAATGGATGGACCAGGCCGAGAAGGACTGGTTGTCCGGCGAGTTGAAAAAGGACCTTGAGGAATACGGCCAGACCCGTCACGGCAATCCGCTGCACGCGCTCAAGGACAAACGTGTGTTGCTGCTGGCGCTGTTTTATCTTCCGGTGACGTTGAGCATTTATGGCCTGGGCCTGTGGTTACCGACGCTGATCAAACAGTTCGGTGGCAGTGACCTCGTCACCGGTTTCGTTTCAGCAGTGCCGTACATCTTCGGCATCGTCGGTTTGCTGATCATTCCGCGCAGCTCCGACCGTTTGAATGACCGTTACGGTCACTTGGCCGTCCTGTACGTACTGGGCGCCATCGGCCTGTTCCTCAGTGCCTGGCTGACCGTCCCGGTGTTGCAACTGGCGGCGCTGTGTCTGGTGGCGTTTGCGCTGTTTTCCTGCACGGCGGTGTTCTGGACCTTGCCGGGCCGATTCTTTGCCGGGGCCAGTGCCGCGGCCGGGATCGCCTTGATCAACTCGGTGGGCAACCTTGGCGGTTACATCGGTCCGTTCGTGATCGGTGCGCTGAAGGAGTACACCGGCAACCTCGCGTCGGGGCTGTATTTCCTGTCCTGCGTGATGGTGTTCGGGTTGGTGCTGACCGGCGTGGTCTATCGGTTGCTGGAGCGCAAGCATGTGCTGCCGGCTGATCAGTTTGCCGCCAGTGCGCGCGGCGCAACCCGTTCCTGACACAAAACCTGTAGGAGCAGAGCTTGCTCGCGATGGCGGCAGAACATTCAGCATCGATGTCATCTGTCAGGCCCCAATCGCGAGCAAGCTTTGCTCCTACAGGGGGTTAGCGGTGTTTTGAAGAATTGTTTACAGGAGAAAACCATGCGTTTGGTTCAGTTCGAATTGAGTAACGGCGAGCGTCGCGTCGGCGTCGTCGAGGGCGGTCTGGTGCGTGAAGTGCAGGATGCGCACACAGTCCGCGACCTGGCGTTGGCAGCAATTGAGGCGGGCACTGATCTGGCGCAACAGGTGAAAGTCCTCGGCCTGGGCATCAGCCACGACTACGCCGAGTTGCTGGCCACGTTGCGTATCCTGCCGCCACTGGATCACCCGGACGCGGCACACATGCTGGTCAGCGGTACGGGCCTGACCCACTTGGGCAGCGCTTCGGCCCGGGACAAGATGCATCAACACGCCGGTGACGAAGCGGCCATGACCGACACCATGCGCATCTTCAAATGGGGCGTGGAAGGCGGAAAACCGCAAGCAGGGCAGGCCGGTGTGCAACCGGAATGGTTCTACAAGGGCGACGGCAGCATCGTCGTTCGGCCGGGCAAGCCGTTCCCGCTGCCGCCCTTCGCCGAAGACGCGGGCGAAGAGCCGGAACTCGCCGGCCTCTACGTCATCGGCCACGATGGCAAGCCTTATCGCCTTGGGTTTGCGGTCGGTAACGAGTTCTCCGATCACGTTATGGAGCGAAAAAATTACCTGTACCTGGCGCACTCCAAATTGCGCAGTTGCAGTTATGGTCCGGAACTTCGCGTCGGTGATTTGCCGCCACACTTGGCCGGCACCAGCCGCATCCTGCGTGACGGTGAAGTGCTGTGGCAGAACGAGTTTCTCAGCGGCGAAGCCAACATGTGCCATAGCCTGGAAAACCTTGAGTACCACCATTTCAAATACAGCCAGTTCCTGCGCCCGGGGGACGTGCACATTCATTTCTTCGGCACCGCGACGCTGTCGTTTGCCGATGGCATCCGCACCCGACCGGGTGATGTATTCGAAATCAGCCAGGCCGAATTCGGCGCACCGCTGATCAACGGCATTGCGCCGGTTGAAGCGGCATTTGAACCCGGCACCGTTGGCAGCCTTTAAGGAGATCCCTATGACCCAGATCCTTGGTCACAACTACATCGGCGGTCTGCGCAGTGCGACGGGCACCGTCAAACTCCAGAGCGTCGACGCCACCACGGGCGAGACCTTGCCTCATGAGTTTTATCAGGCCACCGAGCAAGAAGTGGATGCCGCCGCCACGGCTGCCGGCGCCGCGTATCCGGTCTTTCGCAGCTTGAGTGCCGAGCGACGGGCGCAGTTTCTGGACGCCATCGCCGATGAACTCGATGCCCTCGGCGATGACTTTGTCGCCGTGGTCTGTCGTGAAACCGCGCTGCCCGTCGGGCGAATCCAGGGCGAACGCGGTCGCACCAGTGGCCAGATGCGGTTGTTCGCCAAAGTGCTGCGCCGTGGTGATTTTTACGCTGCGCGAATCGACAAGGCGTTGCCCGAGCGCACACCGTTGCCTCGCCCGGACCTGCGCCAATACCGCATCGGCGTCGGCCCGGTCGCAGTGTTTGGTGCCAGCAACTTTCCCTTGGCGTTTTCGACGGCTGGCGGCGACACCGCCTCGGCCCTGGCGGCGGGTTGCCCGGTGGTGTTCAAGGCGCATGGCGGTCACATGGCCACCGCCGAATGGGTGGCTGACGCGATACTGCGCGCCGCGGAAAAAACCGGCATGCCGGCCGGTGTGTTCAACATGATCTACGGGGGCGGGGTCGGCGCAGCGCTGGTCAAGCATCCGGTGATTCAAGCGGTGGGCTTTACCGGCTCGCTGAAGGGCGGTCGCGCCTTGTGCGACATGGCCGCCGCGCGTGCGCAACCCATCCCGGTATTCGCCGAGATGTCGAGCATCAACCCGGTGATCGTTTTGCCACAGGCGCTGGAAGCCCGGGCGCAAACCATCGCCCGTGACCTGACGGCATCGGTGGTTCAAGGCTGTGGTCAGTTCTGTACCAATCCGGGGCTGGTGATCGGCATTCGTTCGCCGCAGTTCAGTGCGTTCGTGCAGCAAGTTGCCTGGATGATCAACGATCAGCCGGCGCAAACCATGCTCAATGCCGGAACCTTGAGCAGCTATGGCCAGGGTCTGGAAAAACTTAACGCTCACCCCGGTATCACCCATCTGGCGGGCAGCTCGCAACAGGGCAAGCAAGCTCAGCCACAACTGTTCAAGGCTGACGCCAGCCTGTTGATCAGCGGCGACGAAGTCTTGCAGGAAGAAGTGTTCGGCCCGACCACGGTGGTGGTGGAAGTGGCTGATCAGGCGCAACTCAACACAGCGCTGAAGGGGCTCCATGGGCAACTGACGGCGACGATCATTGGCGACCCGGCGGACTTTGAACAGTTCGGCGAGTTGACGGCGCTGCTGGAGCAAAAGGTCGGACGGATTCTGCTCAACGGTTATCCGACCGGTGTGGAAGTCTGCGATGCGATGGTCCACGGCGGGCCGTACCCGGCAACGTCGGATGCGCGCGGCACGTCGGTGGGCACCTTGGCGATCGACCGTTTTCTGCGCCCGGTGTGCTTCCAGAACTACCCGGACAGCCTGTTGCCGGAGCCGCTGAAGAATGGCAATCCGCTGCGTATCCAGCGGTTGGTGGATGGGCAACCGTCCCGGGAAGCGCTGTAGCTGATCGTTCCCCCCCTGTGGGAGCGGGCTTGCCCGCGATGGCGGACTGACAGCCAGCATTGATGTTGAATGTTAAATCGTAATCGCGGGCAAGCCCGCTCCCACATTTGTTCTGTGTTGAGCCGGCGTTTTGCGGTCGGCACTGGGCTGCCCGCGCTTTGAGCTATCATTGCGTTTTTCCCATTTAAAGATTGATCGCCATGACTGCCGTAACCGACACCTTGCTTGAAACCCTCGAACACTGCGACATGGTGGAAATCGACGGGTTGCACGCATTCGAATTTGCCCTCTATGAAGACGACAACCTGCACATCGAATGCATGGACGGCCGAGCGGCCAAGCATTGGGAGTTCACTCCGGCGCAGGTTCAGGCGGCAACCTTCGATCCGACCCTGCAAAGCTGGGTGATCACTGGTGATTCCGGCGAGCACCGCCTGGTGT
This sequence comes from Pseudomonas sp. C9, assembly GCF_002000165.1. Lineage (NCBI taxonomy): Bacteria > Pseudomonadati > Pseudomonadota > Gammaproteobacteria > Pseudomonadales > Pseudomonadaceae > Pseudomonas > Pseudomonas sp. C9. The sequence continues at coordinate 5,507,899 of NZ_MPAK01000001.1, forward strand.
GCTTGACCGCTATTGGTGGTCATGACGACGATGATGAGCCGGAGGATGCGTAATCTCTGGCCCCTGTTGATGGCCGGCAGTATCGGCGCGATGGGCGTTCAAGCCGCCTCGACCGACGGCTATCAGTTGCTCGTCGGTTCCTACACGGCCGGGCAGAGCCAGGGGATTTATCGCCTGAACTTCGACAGCTCGACCGGGCAGATCAACGCCCGGCCACTGCAAGTGGTCAACAGCGAAAACCCTTCGTGGCTGACCCTGGCCAAGGATCAGCGTCACCTGTTCGTGGTCAACGAAAACGGCCCGGGGCAGAAAGACCCGGTCGGGCGCGTCAGCAGTTTTGCGATCGATCCCAAGACCCATGCGCTGAGCCTGATCAATCAGGTGCAAAGCCTGGGCAATGAGCCGACGCATTCAAGCCTCAGCGGTGATGCCAGTCATTTGTTTGTCAGCAACTACTCGGTAGCTGAAGATCCAGGCGGCACGCTCGCGGTGTTGCCGGTGGGCGCTGATGGCACGCTGAAACCGGTGGTGCAGATGAGCAGTCATCCCGCGAGTCGGGTCAATCCCGAGCGGCAGCTGTCGGCTCACGTGCATTCGACCGTCTCCTCGCCGGACGGCCACTACGTGTTCTCCAATGACCTGGGGGCAGACAAGCTCTTTGTTTACCGCTTCGACCCCAAAGCCAATCCGGACCTGCCATTAACGCCTGCAACGCCTGCGTTCGTGCCGTTGCCGCCGGGCAGTGGGCCGCGTCATTTGCTGTTCAGTGCCGATGGCAAGCACGCTTGGCTGACCATGGAGATGAGTGCGCAGGTGGCCGTGTTCGATTACAAGGACGGCACACTTGAGCAAACACAAATGATCGACCTGGCGGCCGGCCAGCCTGTGTCCGATAAAGCAGCCGCGGCGCTGCATGCTTCGGCGGATGGCAAATTCCTCTATGTCAGCAACCGTGGCACCGCCAATCAGCTGCTGGTATTCGCCATCGACCCTGCGACCGGCCACCTGAAGGAACTGCAACGTCGCTCAGTGGAAGGTGATCATCCGCGTGAGTTCAGCCTCGATCCCAGTGGCCATTTCGTGTTGATTGCCAATCAGAAAAGCAACCAGATTGTCGTCGTCGAACGCGATGCCAAGACCGGTTTGCTGGGTAAAACCGTGCAGAAATTGCCGATGGACGCACCCAGCGATCTCAAGTTCCTGCTGCGTCAATAGGCCGCAGGCCCCGGTTCAAGGGGCCTGCATCCTTCTATTAATGCTGCTGATATCTGCTAATGCTACAAAGCATTTCAAGATGCCGAGCCTCGAAGGTTAAGTTTGCTTCACGGCCCCACCGGGCAAGCAAGCCAACTGAACACGAGGAATACCGCCATGAACTTCAATCTCTTCTCCGTTATCGCCGCTTCTGCCATCTCTGCCTCCGTTGCGCTGCCAGCCAGTGCCAACGTTGAAATCAGCGACAAAAAATCCCACGCCCAGAGCTACACCCAGAAATACCTGCAACAGAGCGCCAACTTCTACGCCGCCCTGGATCACAAAACCCAACACTGAAATTTCAGCCCTGCACCTTTTATGCAGGAGCGAAGTCACTGACGTCGATCAAGCTGAACAGCTTCGAGAAACCTGAGTGATGTCGCTCCTGCATAGCGCGTTTACGACAGCATCACATTGCCATTAACGTGCGCCTTGATATCACATGGCCATATGTTTAGATTGGACGCTGCCTTTTTCAGTCCAATTCTAAAAACAAGGGATCGATAGCATGGCGATGCGTCTGGCAGTGGTTCTTCTTTTCCTCTATTCCGCCCCCATTTCTTCGACTGCCCAGCCCGTTCCAGACGAGCCGGATGCGGCCCGTGAGCGCTTGATGAGTTTTATCGAAGACTGAAATAGACGGGTTTAATGATCAACGAAGCTGATGGTCACTATGGATAACCCTGAGTGGTTGCTACGGCTTTTTTGATTGATTCTGTGCGCATCGACACATGCCCACGGAGATCACCATGGCCCGTTCAATCCTCACTTCTGCCAAACACGGCGCCTACCTGGCCATCGGTCTTTACGTGGCGATGGTGTTGGTCTTCAGCCTCTCGGCTCAATCGCACTACACCACCGACGCGCCGATTCAGGTCGCTTATCCCGCCATCCAGTTCGAACACCGTGCGCAAAACGCAGGGGTTGAACACGCAGAGCTGGCGGGAGTGGTCGGGGCATGAAAGGGCGCAATCTCTGGGTGATTGCCTTCCTGGCCTTCATCACCAATGGATTTTCGTTACTGGGAATAGGGCAGGGCTCAGTAGGTTCCGTGGCACGCTCGATCGAGGCCAAACACGACCTCTCTCGCAACATCGAAACGCAAAAGGCCATGGGGCTGCTGGCCGGCAATCCGCCGATCAAACGCCAGGTCGATTTCTTCGGGCCGTTCCAGGTGGACTGCTCGGTGTTGCAGATGTGTGAAGTGTTCGCCTGAATCCCCCAGACAACGCGATCCTGTAGCAGCTGGCGCAGCCTGCGTCCGGCTGCGCAGCAGTCGTAAAATCAGCACTTGCGGTGTATCAGACAAACCGAGCAAGCAGGATTTACGACTGCTACGCAGCCGGACGCAGGCTGCGCCAGCTGCTACAGGGGGTTACTTGTGCATCACGCCGGTAAACAGGTCTGACTCCAGAAACCGCTGCAACCAGGCCTGCAGCCGCACGTATGGCGTCTGCGCGAACCACTCGCGATCGACGTGGGCGAATTGGCGCACGAACGGCATCAAGGCGACATCTGCCAGGCTTGGATGGTCCGCCAGCAAGTAATCGCGACCCTCCAGCAATGCGTCAAGCGTGCGCAAAAACGCCTCACCTTCGGCCCGATAAACCGCCATCGGTTGCTCGGGGTAGCGTTCGGCGTATTTGTAGCGATTCAGATGCACCTTGAACGCCTGATCGTTCGTCTCGATCAGGGCGGCGATGCGCGCTTGTCCGGCGGCATCCTCGTTGAGCAACCAGTCTTGCGGATCGTTCTGCGCCAACGCCCAATGCATGATCGCCAGGCTTTCATCGATGACCCGGCCATCCGCGTCCAGCACCGGCACCGTGCCTTTGCTCGACAGGGCGAGCATCTCGGCGGGTTTGGCCTTGAGGCTGACTTCGACAATGTTCACCGCGACCCCCGCGTAGCGCAGCGCCATGCGGGCGCGCATGGCGTAGGGGCAGCGGCGGAAGGAATACAGCGTATTCATTTCACCTCCAGGGTGCTCAAGCCATTGCCCTGGCGATGGACCTGAATCTGCACCGGAATCCGTTCGTGCATTTCCTGAACGTGGGAAATCACCGCCACCTTGCGGCCCTGGGCTTGCAAGCCGTCGAGCGCGTCCATGGCCAATTGCAGGGACTCCGGATCGAGGCTGCCGAAGCCTTCGTCGATGAACAGCGACTCGATTTTCAGCGTGCTCGACGCCATCGACGCCAGACCCAGGGCCAGCGCCAGCGACACCAGGAATGTCTCGCCGCCGGACAGCGAATGCACCGAGCGCAGTTCATCGCCCATCTCGGTGTCCATCACCAGCAACCCCAGCATGCTACCGCCGCGCTTCAACCGATAACGGCGCACCAGTTGGCGCAACTGCACGTTGGCGTGATGCACCAGCAGATCAAGGTTGTAGGCCTGGGCGATTTTGCGGAAGGTATCGCCGGTGGCCGAACCGATCAACGCATTCAGGCGTGCCCAGCGCTGGAACTCGGTGTAAGCATCGGCGATCTGCTGGGCCAGGGCCTGATTGGCGTTCTGCCGGCGCTGATCCTCGGCCTGTTCGGCGCGCAGTTCGGCGCAGCGGTGTTCGCTGGCGGCAAACAGGTTTTGCAGGTCGGTGAGGGCCGTGGCCAATTGCTCGGCGTCGAGGTTGCCATTGTGTTGCGCCTGATGATTGAGCAGGCGCTGATCGCGTTCCTGCACGCGCACCTTGGCCTGCTCAATGGCTTTTTCACTGTGCTGCAAGTGTTTGCGCAGTTCACTGACCTGCTGATCGTCGACGCTCAGCAGGGTTTCCAGGCCGGCGTCGTCCAGTTCCGGGTGCTGGGCGCGCCAGTCGGCAATCTTGCCCGCCAACTCACGGTTTTCGGCTTCCAACGCCAGTGAGCGATCTTGCTGTGCCTTGAGCTCGGCGGCCAATTGCACCAGGCGCGTGAGCACACTTTGCAGTTCCTGAGAGGCCGAGGTTTGGGCATGACGGGCCTGTTCGACGGCCTTGTCCAATTGCTCCAGCCAGTGCTCGGCGCTGCGGTGCTCGCCCAACAATTGCGATAGTTTGTGCTGGCAAGCCTGTTGCTGCTCGGCGAGCGCGTTGAACTGCTGCTGAGTCGCGTCCAGTTGCTGGACGCGTGTCAGTTGGCGGTCCTGTTCTTTCTCCAGCGTCTGCTGGCGTTGCTGCTGCTCGCTCAGCTCGTCGCGCTGCTGGTCGAGTTGCTCCAGGCGTTGGGCGATCTGCCGGTCGAGTTGCATGAACGTCGCGGCAGGTTCGTTGCGCAAGGCTTGCAGGGTGTCTGCCGGCAGCAAGGTGCTGAACGCAGTCAGTTCCTCATCCAGACGCTGGCGATCACTGCTCAACTCGCGTTGCTGGTTGACCAGGTGTTGAGTGGCCTGCTGGCTGGCCGACTCCGCGTTGCGCAGTTGCTGCTGTAGGCGCGCGGCGTCCTGTTGCAGGGTGAGCAGGGCGGCTTGGCGTTGTTCGTCTTGCGTGATGCTTTGGTTCAACTGGCTGTTTTGCTGGGCCAGCCATGCGTCACGCTTGACGGCGTCCTGGGCCAGCAGTTGGGCTGACAGCGGGTGCGCTTCGAGGCTTGGTGTCAGGCCCTGCTGTTGTGTCACGAGCTGTTCTTGCTGTTGCAGCAGCTCTTTTTGCTGAGCAATCAAACCACCCACTTCGCCGCGCAAGTCGGTGAGTTTTTCCTTCAACAGATCGACGGCTTTCTGCGCGTTGGCCTGTTCGCTTTCATCATGCCGACCGAGGCTTTGCAACAGCGCTTCGGGCTGATGATAAGGATGGTCAGCGCTGCCACACACCGGGCACGGTTGATCGTCCTGCAACTGCCCGCGCAACTCTTCGACACTGGCGCTGCGGGCCAGACGCTGACGCTCCAGCAGTTCGCGGGTGACGCTCAGGGTCTGTTCGGCGACCGCCAATTCATTCTTGGCCTTCACACCGTCCTGCGTCAGGCGATCACGCGCCTGCTGGGCCGTGAGTTGGCGCTGGTGCAGTTCGGCGCTGCGCTTGTCCAGGTCTTGCTGACTGGCCCACAGCCTTGTCAGCTCCTCGAACGCACGGAGTTGTTTGCGGTTGTCCTGCAACAGGGTGCCGAGCAACTGAATCTGTTCGGCCACCGCTTCAGGCTCGGCGCCGGCCTCTTTATAGAGCACTTCCAGCTGTTGCTTTTGCGCGGTCAGTTCTTCGCTGGCGCGGGTAGCGTTTTGCTCCAGGGCGGTCAGTTCCGCCTGGCCTTTGTTCAAACGATTGCCGATCAACATCAGTTGCTGCAGGCGATCGCGGTAGGCATTCCACGCATCGCTCAACGGCGCAAGGTGAGCGCTCTGCTCCAGCTCCCCGGCCATCCGTTGCAGGCGCACGGCCACTTGCTGCTGTTGCTCAAGCAGGCCTTGAATGGTGTTCTGCCCTTGAGCGCAGGCCTGTTCGGCGTGTTGCTTGAGGTCGGCGCTGGTGGCGGTTTCCTTGACCAGGCGGGCGAGGGTGCTCTGTTCTTCAAAGGCCTGTCGCAGCAACGGTGCATTGGCGGTGTGTTGGCTTTGCGCCTCGACCAGTGCAGCCTGCGCAGCGCTCAGACTGGCCTCGAGTTGTGCTTGCCGTTCGTTCAGCGCGGTTTGCTGCTCGATGTGCTGCTGGATCTGCGCTGCCAGCGGCGTGAGCTGCGTGGTGAGTTCGGTTGTTCGCGCAAATTGATGGCGTTGCGGGGCCAGTTGCTCCAGGCGCGTCAGCTTCAAGCGTTGGTCGGCAAGACCGTCCCAATGTTGCTGGGCACCGGTCAGTTGCTCGGCGGCGCTCTGCTGTTCGTCCTGTAGTTGACGCAACTCCTTGAGCCAGGTGTGCTGCAACTCAAGTTGTTTGAGCTGCGCCTGTTGAGTCTTCAGCTGTTGCTGCGCCTCATTAAAGCGTTCATCCAGCTCGGCCCGGGCTTCGGGCGACAGTGGCGTCACGCCCGTGGCCTGGTCCTGCAACAGCTTGTGGGCTTCGCGTGCTTCTTTGGTCTTGTCGAACGCGCGGCGCCCGAGTTGGGTGTAGAGCGCGGTGTCGGTGAGCTTTTCCAGCAGTTCGCTGCGTTCGTTGTCATTGGCCTTGAGGAACGCACTGAACTCACTCTGGGCGAGCAACACGGCGCGGGTGAACTGCTCGAAGTTCAGGCCCAGTACGGCTTCGAGTTGGGTTTTGAACTCGACTTTCTGGCTCGCCAGCAGTTGGTCCTGATCGATGTCGCGCAAACTCTGACGACTGGCTTGCAGCTTGCCACCGGCCTTTTCCCGTGCGCGATTGGCTTCCCAGCGCGCACGGTAGCGGCGGCCATCGATGCCCACGAAATCAACTTCGGCATAGCCTTCACCCGTGCCGCGACGCAGCAGCGTGCGCGGGTCGCCGGTGCTGATCTCACCGTCGGCGTCCGGCGCTTTAGCGGACACTTGAGCATTGCTCAGGCGCGGCACGGCGCCAAACAGCGCCAGGCACAAGGCATCAAGCAGTGTGCTTTTGCCGGCACCGGTCGGCCCCGTAATCGCGAACAGACCGGCACTGGCCAGCGGTTCAGCGGTAAAGTCGATTTCAAACGGCCCGGCCAGGGAGGCGAGGTTTTTCAGGCGGATCGCGAGGATTTTCATGGCTGTTCGCTCTCCATCTGCACGTCTTGCAACAACTCGGCAAAGTCCTTCAGCGTTTGCTCATCGACCTCGCTGCCATAGCTGTCCTGCCACGCGCGGCTGAACAGCTCCTGCGGCGTGAGCTGATCCAGTTCGACCAACGCGGTGTTGTCATCGACGCCATCGCGGCTGCCATTGCCGGCGTATTCGGCGGCGATACGCACCAGGCGCACGGCTTTGCCTTGCAGGGCAGTTTCAACCTGGTGGCGCAAGTCGGGTTGCGGCTCATCGAGACGCACCCGCACTTCCAGCCACGGCTGGCGCTGGATGTCGGCCAGCAGATCGATATTCGGCAGGTCGGCCAGTTGCAGGAGGATGTCCGCAAACGGCGCCGGGCCGATGCGTTGCAGGTTGACGGCGCGGGGAATCAGCTTGGGCTCGACGCTGACCAGGGTTTCGCCGTCGAGCGTGATGTCGAGGATCTGATGCTGATAGCCGATCTCGGAGAACGACAGCGGAATGGGCGAGCCGCTGTAGCGGATGCGCTCTTCGCCATTGACCTTCTGCGGCTTGTGCAGATGGCCAAGGGCAACGTAACTGATGCTCGGCCCGAACAGACTGGCGGGCAGGGCCTCGGCGTTGCCGATGATCAGGCTGCGTTCGGAATCCTCCGAGACCGAACCGCCGGCCATGTGCGCATGGCTGATGGCAATCAGCGCCTGGCCCGGCTTGCGTTTGGCGTTGGCTGCTTCGATCAGCCATTCATGCACCTGGCCGATGCCGCGCAAGTAGTTGTCGCCCAACTGTGCGCCGGTGACTTCAGCGGGGCGCAGGAACGGCAGCGCCAGGCACCAACCGGCAATTTCGCCGGAGGCGTCGGGCAGCGGCAGCAGCAGGCGTTCAGCGTCCAGTTGGCCGTCATCGAGCCACAGCACACGACCGAGGGCGTGAGTACGCAAACGCCGCATCAACGGCGCGGGCAGTTCGATCCGCGAGCCGGAATCGTGGTTGCCGGCGATCATCACGATGGTCAGCAAAGGTTGCTGCTCATGGGCGCTGACGATGAAATCGTAGAGGCGCTCCTGGGCTTTGACCGGCGGGTTGACGGTGTCAAAGATATCGCCGGCGATCAGCAGCACATCGGGCTGGTCCAGCTTCAGCTGGCGCAACAGCCATTCGAGGAAACAGGCGTGCTCAAAGTCGCGCTCCTGGCCGTGCAGGTTCTGCCCAAGGTGCCAGTCGGAGGTGTGAAACAGACGCAAGGCGTACTCCGTAGGAAATAAGGTGATGGCCGCGGGGGGAATGATGGCGGCTAAAGGGGAGGGAGTTTACTGGCAAACACAGCCGATGTGGCCAGCAACACGAAAACCCTGTAGCAGTTGGCGAAGCCGGCGTCCGAGTGCGCAGCAGTCGTAAATCCTGCAACGCGGATTGTCTGGCAAACCGCGTATGCAGACATTGCGACTGCTGCGCAGCCGGACGCAGCCTCGCGGGCTCGGCCGCTGCTACAGAGGGTGATTATTTGGGGTAAAGCGGCGGCAACCCACTATCACCCACCGGGTCGTGAACCCGTTCGGCAATCGGGATGGCCTTGATCGCGCGCCACAGTTCTTCGCCTTGCCAGTATTGGCCGGTTTCGCTGTAGAGCGCGCCGTTCAGGCCGTCGAGGGCATCGGACAGCGGCACGAAACGGGCGGCCATGTCGGCCAGGGTTTCCGGCTGTTGCCGGGCCCAGGCGTCGAGCGCCTGGCGGGTGGCGTGTGAGTCGTTGGCCTGGCAGGCGCGCTTGAGTTCGTCGAGGACGGTGCGCGGGCTCGGGCCGGTTTGTGTGGCGCGCAGGATCGCCGGTTGCCAGCGGGCACGCCACCAGAGGCCGAAGCCGAGCAGGGTGGTGCAGGCCAGGATCAGCGTGCTGAGTTTCCAGCGCCACAGGGTTTCGTTGTCGGCAGCGGAGCTGACTTGAGGCGTCCCGGCCGGCGCGTCGACCAGCATGCTTGGGTTGTTGGCGACTTGCAGGGTGCGCGCCGGCAGGCTGCTGTGTTCCAGATGATCTTCGAAGGTGTTCCACCAGACCACGTCCACCGTCGGCAGCTCGATTGCGCCGCTGCGGGCCGGAACCAGGGCTTCACGGTCTTCGCGAATGCCGATCAGGCCGCGCTCACTGTTCTCGTTGCTAAGCATCGGTTGATCGGGATAACGCCGCAAGCCGCTGACATCAGTGGCGGGCAAGGGCGGCAATTGCGAGCTGGCCTGGCCTTCTACCTTCAAGGTCAGGCTGCGGGTGAACGAATCGCCCACCTGTGCATGGTCCGGTTGCGGGTTCCAGCTTTCGCCCAGGCTCACGCTGCGGGCCGGCAACCAGGGCAGGTCCGCGGGGTAAGTGATGGGTTTGGCCTTGACCGTCAGTAACGTTTGCGTGGAGCTGACACGCATCAGTTTCCCGGTTTTCGGCCCCTGTGCAGCGGCGTCCTGAGCGGGTTGAGTGTCGACCAGCGTGGCGCTGAATATCTGCGCTGGAATGGTCAGTTCGCCGCTGTGTTGCGGGTAGATCGCGTAGCGCATTTCGATCACGCCATGGCGCAGCCCGTTGATGACTTTTTCATAGGTGCGTGACTCGCCCAGTTGTTCGATACGCGCGTCGGGCACCTGCAACGGGGTCAGGCTGCTGTCGTCGTACAGCGACACCGAATGGTAGATGCGCAAGGTCAGGATCGCCTGCGCCTGTACGTACACACTGGTCTGGTCGAGGCTGACATCGATAAACACCGGCGCCAGTTTGCTCGCGGTGTCCTGGTTTTCGCTCTCGACCACTTGCACCGTAATGGGCTGGCTCTGCACCTCGCCCAGTTGCAAGGGTGGAATCGTCACGCTGCCGTTTTCCTTGGGCAGCAACGTGATAATCCAGCGCGTGGTCGCGCGGTTGTCGCCACTGAGGGTGTTCAACTGGTTGACCTGGCGGGTGTCGCGTACTTCGAACAGGGGTTCGAGCGGGGTCAGGTCCGGCTTGCCGAACTGTGTCACGTCGCTGGATTCCAGGGTCAGTTCGACCGTCTCGCCGGAGTTCAGGCGACTGCGATCGACACTGGCGACGAGCCCCGACGCCTGGGCCTGAAAGGTGCAGCACAACAAGGCAAGCATGAAGAGGGTGAAGCGGGTCATCGAGTTTTTCCCTGATCCTGATGTTGTTGCTGTTCGTACCAGAATTTGCGCCTGAGCAATTCACCCGGATCATCCGGGATCTTGCGTAACCATTGCTCCAGCGCCTGAAGCTGCTCGCCCTGGAGCGTGTCGCTGGTCGGGCGCGGTGGCGGTTTGGTGCTTTGCTCGTCGGCCAACTCGCTGCCCGGGACTTCATTGCCGCCGGGTTTCGGCGGCGTGGTGGTCTGTTGTTCGGTCTCCGCGGTGGCCGGTTGTGCGTCAGTTTGCGGTTCACCATTGCTCGTCGGTTGCGTGGCGGCGCCTGGCTGCTCCTGCTCGGCGTTTTGCGCCTCGCTGTCGTCGCTGGTTTCCGGCTCCACGGGCGCTGGGGTGTTTTTCTGCTTCAGCAGACTTTCCACCAACGCCTTGTTGGTCAAGGCCGGACGCAAATCCGGTTGAAGTTCCAGCGCCTGTTCGTAGGCATCCAGCGCGGCTTCCAGCTCACCGCTTTTGGCCAGGGCGTTGCCACGATTGTAGTGGGCATGGGCATCATTGCCTTGGGCGAACCGCTGGGCGGCGCCACTGTAGTCGCCGGCTTCATACAGCGCCACACCTTGCCACTGCGGGTCCTGAAAATACTGTGCCGCCCTGGCCGGGTGGTCTTGGTTGAGCAGGTGCAGGCCCCGTTGATCCGGGCGCAACCACAAGTCCTGGAAGTCGAAGGCATAACTCGGTTGCGGCAGCATCAACAGCAATGGCAGGCAGAACAGCCAGCCGCGCCGTCCGGCACAGGCCGCCAACAGCAACAGTGGTAGCAACAGCCAGTAACCCTGGTCGGCCCAAGTGTCCAGGCGCAGCGTTTGCCCGTCGTTGCGCAGCGCACGCGGGCCATCGAGCAGGCCCAGTGCGCGCAGGTCTGAATCATCCAGACGCGCCTGGCGATACTCTCCGCCGAGATCGCTGGCAAAGGCTTTCAGGTTGGGGGTGTCCAGGCGTGGCACCAGAATCGCGCCGTCACTGTCCTTGAGGAAGCTGCCGTCCTCCTGAGCGACTGGTGCACCTTCGGCGGTGCCAATGCCCAGCATCAAAAACTGCGTCGAGTGCCCCGCCAGTGCCTGACGAATACCTTGGCGTTCCTGTTCGGTCAGGGTCGAGCCGATCAGCAAAATCCGCCCGTCGCCCAAGGCGCCCTGGCTCAGCAATGCAAGGGCTTTGTTTACCGCGAGATCGGCGCGATGGCCGGCTTCGGGCATCAGTGAAGGTTTCAGCGCGTCCAGCAGGTTGCGGCTGGTCGACAGGTCATCCGACAACGGCACCAACGTGTGGGCGCTGCCGGCGTAGACGACGATGGCGGTCTGGGCGTCGCTGCGCACTTGCAGCAGGTCGAGCAGCTTGCGTCGTGCCTGTTCAAGCCGGTTCGGCGCCACGTCGGTGGCGAGCATTTCCGGGGTCAGTTCAAGCACCACCACCAGCGGGTCGGCAGGTTTCTGACTGGCTTGCTCGACCCGTTGCCAGCTCGGCCCCAGCAGTGCCAGTACGGTCAACATCCAGGCCAGTCCGAGGACCACCCATGGCAGTTTGCTGTCGCGTCCGTTGCCGCCACTGAGCAGGGCGGCATGGAAGGCCGGCGGCAGAATCATCTGCCAGCGCCCGGCACGTTTTTGCCGGTGCCAGAGTTGCCACAGCAACCAGCCCAATATCGGCAACAGCAACAGCCACCATGGGCGGAACCAGAAAGGCCAGAGCGCGCTCATCGGCGTCTCCGCGAGCGCAGGCGTTTGAGACGCTGACGCCAGTCAGGCAGTGGCGAGTGCAAGAACAGATCCTTGGTAAACAAGCGTAGAAACGGGTTATCCGGCCAGCGTTCGCGCACCACCAACAGCATGCTCAACAGCAACGCCATCGTCAGCGGCCAGTGATACAACGCCTGCGCCGGCCGGGCCTGGGTGGGTTGTTGCGTCACCGGTTCGAGTTTGTCCAGCGTGTCCTTGATGGCTTGCAGTTCGTTGCCGTCATGGGCGCGGAAGTATTGACCGCCGGTGGCTTGGGCGATGGCTTGCAGGGCCGGTTCGTCGAGGTCCAGGCTCGGGTTGATGCCCAGAAAGCCCTGCGTGCCGCTTTCTTCCGGGTTGGCACCAATGCCGATCGGGTAGATTTTTACCCCTTCGTTTGCCGCCAGCCGCGCCGCGGTCAACGGGTCGATTTCGCCTCCGTTGTTGGCGCCGTCGGTGACCAGAATCAGCACACGGCTCTGTGCCGGACGTGTGCGCAGGCGTTTAAGGGCCAGGCCAATGGCGTCGCCGATGGCGGTGTTCTTGCCAGCGATGCCGATGCGCGCTTCGTCGAGCCAGACCCGCACGGTGTGCCGGTCGAAGGTCAGCGGGGCTTGCAGGTAGGCCTGGCTGCCAAACAGAATCAGTCCGACCCGATCGCCATCGCGGCTTTCCAGGAAATCACCGAGTAAATGTTGCACGAGGCTCAAACGGCTGACGTCTTCCTCCTGCCACTGCATGTCGGGGAAATCCATCGAGCCGGACACGTCCACCGCCACCAGCAAGTCGCGGCCACTGGCCGCAATCGGCAGCGGTTCGCCGAGCCATTGCGGGCGCGCGGCGGCGATCAGCAGCAACAACCACAGCAGCATGAACGGTGCCTGTTGACGCCAGGCCGGCAGATTCGCCCGGGCGCGGCGTCGAGCGAGGCCTTCGAGGTCGCTCAGGAAACTGACTTTAAGTGCCGGCTCGCCGCTGTCGGCGACCGGCAGCAACACTCGCATGAGCCACGGCAGGGGCAGCAAGGCAAAAATCCACGGCCAGGCGAACTCAAACATGCTTGCGAATCCAGGTGTCGACGGCTTGGGTCAGGCCGGCGATGGCCTTGTCGTCGAGTTTGCATTCGGGTTTGTAGGCACCTTCGACCAGGACCATCCAGCGCGTCAGGCCGGCAGCCGGGCAGCGGTTGTCGAGAAACGCCAGCCATTTGCGCCCGTTGAGGGTGTGGCTCTGGCTGTAGGGGTAATGGTTGCGGCACAGGCGCTTGAGCAAGCCATTGAGTTGCTGTAGCCAGGCTCCGGCCGGCGCACCGTCGTAGGGTTTGGGCATCAGTGCCAGTTCGGCCAGCGCAGCGACACGCACCGGGTCCAGTGGCTGTTCGGCGCGAACGACGGGCTGTTTGCGCGCAAACACGTGTCGCAACTGCCACAGGCCAACGCCGATCAGTGGCAGCAATAAAAGTAATAACCACCAGCCCGGCGCGGGTGGCCAGAACTCGATGGGTGGCGGGGTAATCAGCGGTTGCAGTTGATCGAGACTGCTCATCGACCTTTCCCCGGTTTTTGTGGGTTCAGGTATTCGCGCAGTTGCTCGACCATCTCGGTCTGGGTGCTTAAGGGCATCAACAAGACGCGCAGTTTTTGTGCAAGCAGTTCCCAGCGAGCGATGCGCGCTTCGGCTTGTGCGCGATAGGTCTGGCGCAGGTCGTAATTGAGCGTGTCGAGCTCCAGTTGCGCGCCACGTTCGGCAAAACGCAGCAAGCCTGCGGCAGGCAGGGCATGGTCCAGTGGATCGGACAAAGGCAGCAGCAACAGGTCGCAATGGCGCGACAGCAGGCTCAGTTGTTGTTCCGAGCCTTCGGTCAGGGCGCGCTCGTCGCAGATGACGATAACCAGACTGCCGGGGCGCAACACTTCCCGCGCCCGACGCAGTGCCATGTTCAAAGAATCACGGTTCTGCTCGGTTTCGGCGTGCAGCGATTGATTGACCCGCACCAGCCGGTTGAGCAATTGCAGCAGGCTTTGTTTGCTGCGCCGGGGTTTGATTTCGTAGTGCTCGTTGTCGCCGAACACCAGTCCGCCCACCCGGTCGTTATGGCCCAGTGCGGCCCACCCGATCAGGCTGGCGGCCTGGGCGGCAAGGACCGATTTGAACATCAGGCCCGAGCTGAAGAACAGCCGGCAGCTTTGCTCGACCATGATGAAAATCGGCCGTTCGCGTTCTTCATGGAACAGCTTGGTGTGGGGCTCCTGGGTGCGTGCCGTCACGCGCCAGTCAATGGTGCGCACATCGTCGCCGGCCTGATAAACCCGCACCTGGTCGAAATCCACACCGCGTCCACGAAACTTGGAGTGGTGCAGGCCGATCAGCGGGCTGCGTTGGCTCGGCGTGGAAAACAACTGCACTTCACGCACGCGATGGCGCATCTCGATCAGCTCGGCGAGGCTGACGCGGATGCCCGGCTCGGGCGGCGCAAGGGCGTTCATCGGGGTCAAGCGACAGCTACGACGTCGAGAATCCGCTGGACCACCCGGTCCTGGTCGATGCCAGCAGCTTCGGCTTCAAAGGACAGGATGATGCGATGGCGCAACACGTCAAACAGCACGGCCTGGATGTCTTCAGGGCTGACGAAGTCGCGCCCGGCCAGCCACGCGTGAGCCCGTGCGCAACGGTCCAGCGCGATAGATCCACGAGGGCTGGCGCCGTAGGCGATCCAGTCGGCCATCTCCGGGTCGAACTTGCCAGGGTTGCGCGTGGCCATGACCAGTTGCACCAGGTATTCCTCCACGGCGTCGGCCATGTACAAACCGAGGATTTCCTTGCGTGCGGCGAAGATCGCCTGCTGGCTGACCCGGCGTTCCGGTTTGGTTTCGCCGTTCAGGGCTTCACCACGGGCCTGCTGCAGGATCTTGCGTTCCACCGTTGCGTCCGGGAAACCGATTTTTACGTGCATCAGGAAGCGGTCGAGCTGGGCTTCGGGCAGCGGGTAGGTGCCTTCCTGCTCAATCGGGTTTTGCGTCGCCATCACCAGAAACAGTGGCGAGAGCTCATACGTGCTGCGCCCGACACTGACCTGGCGCTCGGCCATGGCTTCGAGCAGCGCCGATTGAACCTTGGCCGGGGCGCGGTTGATTTCGTCCGCCAGTACCAGGTTGTGGAAGATCGGGCCTTGCTGAAACACAAAGCTGCCGGTTTCCGGGCGATAGATTTCCGTGCCGGTAATGTCGGCAGGCAACAAGTCAGGGGTGAACTGGATGCGGTGGAACTGGGCTTCGATACCTTCGGCAAGCTCTTTGATGGCCTTGGTCTTGGCCAGGCCCGGGGCGCCCTCGACCAGCATGTGGCCGTCGGCAAGCAAAGCGATGAGCAAGCGCTCGATGAGTTTTTCCTGGCCGAGAATCTGCGTTGAAAGAAAGGTTCGCAGCGCGAGCAGCGCTTCACGATGTTCCATCGATGACTGTTCCTGGAAAGGGTGACCGAAGACGTTCGAATAACGCCAGGGCTGGGGGCGTTACTTTAATCCATCGCGGGGGGCGGCGACTAACGGCATTTTGTGCAAAGTGCGGGAAATGATTGGCGAAGGGTTGGAAGTTTTCAGGCTCGCAGGCTGGTGGCGTTCTTTCGGACGCTATCGCGGGCAAGCCCGGCTCCCACAAGTATCGGCGGTGCGCTTGCGATGCTTGCAACACCTCCGAACCTGTGGGAGCAGGGCTTGCCCGCGATGAGGCCCGCTCAGGCGCTATCAAAGCTCGCTTATATAAGTACCAGTCCCGTCAAGAATGTTACGCAGTGTTTCTTCTACTTCAGCCAGATCACTGGCATCGGTGTTGTGAATGATTTCCAGCGAGTCATCCCCATTCAGGGCATCCGCATCCGCCGCCGTGATTTCGATCAGCAGGCGGGTAGGGCTCAGAGTGACTTTGACCCCGTCCAGCGTCGAAGGCTCGCCATCGAGAGTAATTTCCAGTTCGTCTTCATCCGGGTAGCGGGTCATCAGGAACATATCGCCCTGAGTGCTGTGGCAGGCGAGCATGGCCATGTTGTCTTCCTCGTCATCGCAAGGGTTCACAATCAAGAGGTCGGTGGTCATTTGCATGGGCAATTCCTGGCTCGGCGAGCATGGTGAAGACGAACAAAGCGCAATTGTGCCAGTGGAAGGGAATTTCTGCTCGGTCGAGTGTCAGAGGAGGGGCGTGGACACTTGAAGTGTTGCTGGTCATTTCTGGTACGCGAGTGCCGTAAAACCGGGGATAAAACGCCCGTTTTCGGCCACGGCTGCTAGTGTTGTTCGAGGCGTGGGCCATTAGCTGCGTACCGATGACCGAATATGTCGCAGCACCGCAAGCACGGGCCTTGCCGCACTCGTTAAGCTGCGCAACGGATGAGCACCTGTAAAGACATTGCGCTGCATGCAGTCCAGTCGTTTTTGCAGATGCCCATTCATGGAAGGTGAATGTGACCTGAGTGTCTCGTCCAGCTTCACCCACCTGTCGCCCTGTTTCCTCTGCCCGAGAATCAGGAACCGGGTGACGGACCACCCCGAAAGGGGTTTTGCACGCGACGCTTCCATCAATAACAAGCCCAAGCGGAGTACCACAGATGGCGTTCTTCACCGCAGCCAGCAAAGCCGACTTCCAGCACCAACTGCAAGCGGCACTGGCACAGCACATCAGTGAACAGGCACTGCCACAAGTGGCGCTGTTCGCCGAACAATTCTTTGGCATCATTTCCCTGGACGAGCTGACCCAGCGTCGGTTGTCCGACCTCGCCGGCTGCACCCTTTCTGCGTGGCGCCTGCTTGAGCGCTTCGATCACGCTCAACCGCAAGTGCGCGTCTACAACCCTGACTACGAGCGCCACGGCTGGCAGTCGACCCACACCGCGGTCGAAGTGCTGCACCACGACCTGCCATTCCTGGTGGACTCGGTGCGTACCGAGCTGAACCGTCGCGGCTACAGCATTCATACCCTGCAAACCACTGTGCTGAGCGTGCGTCGCGGCAGCAAGGGCGAATTGCTGGAAATCCTGCCCAAAGGCACCCAGGGCGAAGGCATTCTTCAAGAATCGCTGATGTACCTGGAAATCGACCGTTGCGCCAACACCGCCGAGCTCAATGTCCTGAGCAAAGAGCTGGAGCAGGTGCTCGGTGAAGTCCGCGTCGCGGTCGCCGATTTCGAGCCGATGAAAGCCAAGGTCCAGGAAATCCTGACCGGCCTGGACAACAGCCAGTTCGCTGTCGACCCGGAAGAAAAAGGCGAAATCAAAAGCTTCCTGGAATGGCTGGTGGGCAACCACTTCACGTTCCTGGGCTACGAAGAGTTCGTGGTGCGCGATGAAGCCGACGGCGGCCACATCGTCTACGACCAGGACTCTTTCCTGGGCTTGACCAAACTGCTGCGTACCGGCCTGACCTACGATGACCTGCGCATCGAAGACTACGCCGTGAACTACCTGCGCGAACCGACCCTGCTGTCCTTCGCCAAGGCCGCGCACCCAAGCCGTGTGCACCGTCCGGCTTACCCCGATTACGTGTCGATCCGCGAAATCGACGCCGACGGCAATGTCATCAAGGAATGCCGTTTCATGGGCCTGTACACCTCCTCGGTGTATGGCGAGAGCGTGCGGGTCATTCCGTACATCCGTCGCAAGGTCGAGGAAATCGAACGCCGTTCCGGCTTCCAGGCCAAGGCCCACCTGGGCAAGGAACTGGCGCAGGTGGTCGAAGTACTGCCGCGCGATGACCTGTTCCAGACCCCGGTCGACGAACTGTTCAGCACCGTGATGTCGATCGTGCAGATCCAGGAACGCAACAAGATTCGCGTGTTCCTGCGCAAAGACCCGTACGGCCGTTTCTGCTACTGCCTGGCTTACGTGCCACGCGACATCTATTCCACCGAAGTGCGCCAGAAGATCCAGCAAGTGCTGATGGATCGCCTGAAAGCCTCGGACTGCGAATTCTGGACGTTCTTCTCCGAATCCGTGCTGGCTCGTGTACAGCTGATCCTGCGTGTCGACCCGAAAAACCGCATCGACATCGATCCGCTGTTGCTGGAAAAAGAAGTGGTGCAAGCCTGCCGCAGCTGGCAGGACGACTACGCCGCACTGACCGTTGAAAGCTTCGGCGAAGCCCACGGCACCAACGTGCTGGCCGACTTCCCGAAAGGCTTCCCGGCCGGTTATCGCGAGCGGTTTGCCGCTCACTCGGCTGTGGTCGACATGCAACACCTGCTGAGCCTGAGCGAAAAAAATCCACTGGTCATGAGCTTCTATCAGCCGCTGGGTCAGGTCTCCGGCCAGCGCATGCTGCATTGCAAGCTGTATCACGCCGATACGCCACTGGCGCTGTCCGACGTGCTGCCGATCCTGGAAAACCTCGGCCTGCGCGTGCTGGGTGAATTCCCGTATCGCCTGCGTCACACCAACGGTCGCGAGTTCTGGATTCACGACTTCGCGTTCACCGCTGCCGAAGGCCTGGAACTCGACATCCAGCAACTCAACGACACCTTGCAGGACGCGTTCGTCCACATCGTGCGTGGCGATGCCGAGAACGATGCGTTCAACCGTCTGGTACTGACCGCCGGCCTGCCGTGGCGCGATGTGGCGCTGCTGCGTGCTTACGCTCGCTACATGAAGCAGATCCGTCTGGGCTTCGACCTGGGCTACATCGCCAGCACCCTGAACAACCACACCGACATCGCTCGCGAGTTGACCCGGTTGTTCAAAACCCGTTTCTACCTGGCACGCAAGCTGTCCGGTGATGATCTGGAAGACAAGCAACAACGTCTGGAACACGCGATTCTGAGCGCACTGGACGACGTCCAGGTGCTGAACGAAGACCGCATCCTGCGTCGTTACCTGGACCTGGTCAAAGCTACTCTGCGCACCAACTTCTACCAGACTGACGCCAACGGCCATAACAAGTCGTACTTCAGCTTCAAGTTCAATCCGCACCAGATTCCAGAGCTGCCAAAGCCAGTACCGAAGTTCGAAATCTTCGTTTACTCGCCTCGCGTCGAAGGCGTGCACCTGCGCTTCGGCAACGTCGCTCGTGGTGGTCTGCGCTGGTCTGACCGTGAAGAAGACTTCCGCACCGAAGTCCTGGGCCTGGTAAAAGCCCAGCAAGTGAAGAACTCGGTCATCGTGCCGGTCGGCGCGAAGGGCGGCTTCCTGCCGCGTCGCCTGCCACTGGGCGGCAGCCGTGACGAGATCGCGGCCGAGGGTATCGCCTGCTACCGCATCTTCATTTCGGGTCTGTTGGACATCACCGACAATCTGAAGGACGGCGCGCTGGTTCCGCCGGCCAACGTCGTGCGTCATGACGACGATGACCCGTACCTGGTAGTCGCTGCGGACAAGGGCACCGCGACCTTCTCCGACATCGCCAACGGTATTGCCATCGACTACGGCTTCTGGCTCGGCGATGCATTCGCCTCGGGCGGCTCGGCCGGTTACGACCACAAGAAAATGGGCATCACCGCCAAGGGCGCGTGGGTTGGCGTGCAACGTCACTTCCGCGAACGCGGCATCAATGTTCAGAAAGACAGCATCACCGTGGTCGGTGTCGGCGACATGGCCGGTGACGTATTCGGTAACGGCCTGTTGATGTCCGAGACCCTGCAACTGGTGGCCGCATTCAACCACTTGCACATCTTCATCGACCCGAACCCGGCGCCTGCCAGCAGCTTCGCCGAGCGTCAGCGCCTGTTCGACCTGCCGCGTTCGGCCTGGTCGGATTACGACACCAGCATCATGTCCGAAGGCGGCGGGATCTTCTCCCGTAGCGCGAAGAGCATCGCGATCTCCCCGCAGATGCAAGAGCGTTTCGACATTCAGGCCGACAAGCTGACCCCGACCGAACTGCTCAATGCCTTGCTCAAGGCCCCGGTAGACCTGTTGTGGAACGGCGGCATCGGTACGTACGTCAAGGCCAGCAGCGAAAGCCACGCCGATGTCGGCGACAAGGCCAACGATGCACTGCGCGTGAACGGCAACGAACTGCGCTGCAAAGTTGTGGGCGAGGGCGGTAACCTGGGCATGACCCAACTGGGTCGTGTCGAGTTCGGCCTCAATGGCGGCGGTTCCAACACCGACTTCATCGACAACGCCGGTGGCGTGGATTGCTCCGACCACGAAGTGAACATCAAGATCCTGCTGAACGAAGTGGTTCAAGCCGGCGACATGACCGACAAGCAACGTAACCTGTTGCTGGCGAGCATGACCGACGAAGTTGGTGGCCTGGTGTTGGGCAACAACTACAAGCAGACTCAGGCCCTGTCCCTGGCGGCGCGTCGTGCCTTGCCGCGGATCGCTGAATACAAGCGTCTGATGAACGATCTGGAAGGTCGCGGCAAGCTGGATCGCGCCATCGAGTTCCTGCCGACTGAAGAGGCCATCAACGAGCGCGTTGCGGCAGGCCACGGCCTGACCCGTGCCGAGCTGTCGGTGCTGATTTCGTACAGCAAGATCGACCTCAAGGAGCAGCTGCTGGGCTCCCTGGTGCCGGATGACGACTACCTGACCCGCGACATGGAAACCGCTTTCCCGCCAACGCTGGTGAGCAAGTTCTCCGAAGCCATGCGCCGTCACCGTCTGAAGCGCGAAATCGTCAGCACCCAGATCGCCAACGACCTGGTCAACCACATGGGCATCACCTTCGTTCAACGACTCAAAGAGTCGACCGGCATGAGCCCGGCGAACGTGGCCGGCGCCTACGTGATCGTGCGTGACATTTTCCACCTCCCGCACTGGTTCCGTCAGATCGAAGCCCTGGACTACCAGGTGTCGGCCGACGTTCAACTGGAGCTGATGGACGAGCTGATGCGTCTGGGCCGTCGCGCCACGCGCTGGTTCCTGCGCAGCCGTCGCAACGAGCAGAATGCCGCTCGTGACGTCGCGCACTTCGGTCCACATCTGGCAGCGCTGGGCCTCAAGCTCGACGAACTGCTGGAAGGCCCGACCCGCGAAGGCTGGCAGACCCGCTATCAGGCGTACGTCGCCGCTGGCGTTCCGGAGTTGTTGGCGCGCATGGTTGCAGGCACCACTCACCTGTACACCCTGTTGCCAATTATCGAAGCGTCGGATGTGACCGGTCAGAACGCAGCAGACGTGGCGAAGGCTTACTTCGCCGTCGGCAGCGCGCTGGACATCACCTGGTACCTGCAACAGATCAGCGCTTTGCCGGTTGAAAACAACTGGCAAGCCCTGGCCCGTGAAGCGTTCCGCGACGACGTCGACTGGCAGCAACGTGCGATCACCATCTCCGTCCTGCAACAGGGCGACGGCACTCAGGATGTGGAAACACGCCTGGCGCTGTGGATGGCAGCGCACGAAGGCATGATCGAACGCTGGCGCGCCATGCTGGTTGAAATTCGTGCCGCCAGCGGCACGGACTACGCCATGTATGCGGTGGCCAACCGTGAGTTGCTGGACCTGGCGTTGAGCGGGCAAGCGGTGGTGACTACCACTGCGGTTGCTAGCGAAGAGCTGGAACCGGCGGCCTGATCAGGCGCTGAATGAAAAAGCCCGCATGGAGACATGCGGGTTTTTTTTGCCTGATGGTTACAAGGTGTCAGTTCAGGCCTAATCGCGGGCAAGCCCGCTCCCACAATTACAATGCATTCCAATGTGGGGGCGGGCTTGCCCGCGACAAGGCCACTAGCCTTAATATAATTTTTGGCTAGAAGTGTTATCTAGCATGGATACTTTATCTGTCGGCTTGGTCAATAAATTACTGAGCGACTGGTCAAACTTCTGCAATGCCCGAACTTGAACATTCTGTTGTTCGTTAATGTCCGCGACTATCTCTTCAGTGCGTTTGAAGTCGGCCCAAACCGGAGTCAGTGCTTTAGCATCATGCCCTTGTGCCGTGCCGATGTAGTTGAAGTTAGCGTCATAGAAATCGGCACTGACATTGGCCTCTATATCCGAACTGCGTGAGGTAATCAATTGACTGCGGCTGTCGACAATGGCGATCACATCCGGTTTCGCCGCCCTCAGGCTTTGCATGTCCGGGTACACCGTGACCGAGCCAAACTGCCGCCCCAGGGATGCCTTGACCCAATCCACAGCTAGGTCGGGTTGGGAGGTGCTGACGTAGGCGTCGTGAATCGGTTGAACCAGCAGGCTCTGGCCGAAACCGGTGCCGGCGTTGGCCTGATAGTCTTGAAGGTAGGAGCGGTTGGCCTGGGTGTTTTGGCTGTAGACAACGCCGAGCGCAACGTTATGGCCATTGTTTACTTGCGTGGCGTTGCTGCGACCCACGGGCTCAGGCAAGAGACCGTCCAGGTAAGATACGGAAGTTGGCGCCGTGGGGATCGAGCAGCCAGATAAAAGAGCAGTCATCGTCAATGCACTGACAAGCACACGTTTCATGGTGTATCTCCAGTGAAACAACTTGAGTCGGAAAGTTTAAGTTGCCGAGTAGTGTCGGCGGTGCTTCCAGACTAAACCTGTCGTTGCAAAAGAAACTAGCCAGTAGATGAGCTTATGAGTACGGCAATAGTTTTGTTTGGTTTAAAAGCGTTCAGTTAATGACGCCTGGAAATAAAAAGGCCCGAATGTCTCATTTGGGCCTGTTTATTTATGGCTGGCGTTACAGCTATCAGTTTTCCAACGGGATCAAAACTTTCTCATCGGGTGCCAATACCATGAACACCAAGAGTTTGGCAGGCTGGGTGGCACTGGCATTCTTCGACACCAAATGTTCCGAACCGGCCGCTTCATACCAATACTCACCGGCCTTGTAGGTTTTCGGCTGCTCACCTTTCACTTGAGAAACTATCTCCCCCGATATCACGTAAGCCATGGCGGTGCCTTCGTGCTTGTGGGCGATGGAAGACTGGCCTGGCTCGTAGTCCACTTCAATCATCAGCGCCTTTTTATTGGGCACGTTCTTGAGCATTTGGTCCTGCAATACCGTGACCTTTTCAGACGGGCCTTCGTGAGCAAGGGCGGCGGCCGAAACAGTCAGGGCGAAGGCAGAAAGGGGGGCAGCAAGGAAACGCAAAGCTTTCATGGTTTATCACCTGCGGTGGTTATCGTCTGGAGCAACGATAGTCCGCAGGGCAGGGCAATCAAACAGCCAATATTCGCGAAGGCGAGGGGACCAATCCAACGAAAACCTGTAGCAGCTGCCGAGCAGCGCGAGGCTGCGTTCGGCTGCGCAGCAGTCGTAAAACCTGAACATGTGATATTCCTGAAACACCGCATCGCCAAATCTCACGACTGCTGCACAGCCGAACGCCGCCTCGCGCAGCTCGACGGCTGCTACGAGGCGGGTGCAGTGGCTACTTGGTGTTTTAGCGGATCGGAAAGCTGTTGAAATCCACGGCATTTGCCAATTGGTTGTCAATCAGACCGATAAAGCCCTGAACTTCGGGGCAGTTGAAATGCGAGTGCATGGCCGCTTCCGATTGCCAGCGAGCGCTGACGGTCCAGCGGTTGGTGTCCTCGGGGCAGCGGTCGACCATATAGGAGTCGCAGCCCGGTAGTTCACGCAGGGTTTCGACAATCTTTTGCAGTTGCTTGCCCAGTTCATCCGAGCGGCCAGCGACGGCCTGCACCTGTACGGTATTGATCACTTCTTGGGACATTGCTCACACTCCTGAATCAGGCCGGACGAATCCTGCTCATTGAGGGATAACGCTTATGCAGGATAGGCCTGCTGCTGCGGACCACCAATAGCCAATCGCCCGGTAAAGGCGCAGACCAATCTGTCAGGCAACCTGCTGCAAAATGTCGCGCAAACGGTCCAGGGCCGTATCGATGTCCAGGGTTTCAATGGCGCCAAAACCCAGCAACAGCCCGGCCTGCGGCGTCTGTTGGAAGTAAAAGGCCTCGATGGAGTAGAGCCCGAC
This sequence comes from Pseudomonas sp. C9, assembly GCF_002000165.1. NCBI lineage: Bacteria > Pseudomonadati > Pseudomonadota > Gammaproteobacteria > Pseudomonadales > Pseudomonadaceae > Pseudomonas > Pseudomonas sp. C9. The sequence goes on from NZ_MPAK01000001.1 coordinate 5,531,507, forward strand.
TTCGACTTTTTTTGCCAGTTCTATCACTAATGGAAGATCGATAGGCACTTTGCACATCACCACCATGTGGAACCCGGCCGTGGTGGGCACCGGCTCCAGCCACGGCGACAGGTCGCCTGCCATGCGTGCCAGAATCCGTTCGCGACGCCCGGCATAAATCGTATGGCAGCGCCGGATATGCTTGAGCAGGCAGCCCTCGGCGATGAATTTGGCCAGCGCCCACTGTGGCAACGTGGACGTGTGCAGGTCGGTGAGTTGCTTGGCGCGGATCACCGCTTCGAGAATCGCCGGCGGCAATATTGCGTAACCGAGGCGCAATTCCGGCAGCAAGGTTTTCGAGAAGGTGCCGACGTAAGCGACGATCCCGCGCTCATCCATGCTTTGCAGCGAATCCGTGGGGCGGCCCTCGTAGCGAAACTCGCTGTCGTAATCGTCTTCGATAATGATCGCGCCCAGTTCATAAGCCCGTTCCAGCAGCGCCACCCGACGCTCCTGGCTCATCGGCAAACCGAGCGGGAATTGATGCGACGGCGTGACGTAAATCAGCCGTGTGCCGAGGGGGATTTTATCCACCTGAATGCCTTCGGCATCCACCGGCACACCGATCACCGTGGCACCGTGCGAGCCGAACAACAGGCGGGCCGGCGGGTAGCCCGGATCTTCCATGGCGACAATGCTGCCGGGGCGCGTCATCACCCGGGAAATCAGGTCCAGCGCTTGTTGCGCGCCATTGCACACCACCACGTCTTCGTCCTGACAATTGACCCCGCGCGAGAACGCGATGTGCCGGGCAATGGCATTGCGCAGCGCCGGCAGGCCTTCGGGCAGGCTGTAGAAACCTTTGGAGCCGGCAATCTGGCGCAAGGCGTGGGAGGTGCAGCGTCGCCAGTCATCCTGCGGAAACTGGCCCTTGCTGGTGGCACCGCCAATGAAGTCGTAACGCAACGACCCTTCCAGCGTGGGGTGACGCAGGAACACCGGCAGATTGCGCCAGGATTCGATGACGTCGTAACTCGCCAGCTCGGTATGGCTTTGTTTGCGGGCGATTTTTGCCGGTCGGGCATTCACGTAGGTGCCTTTGCCAATCACCCCGGTGAGGAAATTTTCATAGGTCAGCTGCGCGTACGTGTCGGAAATGGTCTTGCGCGATATCCCCAACTGTTCGGCCAGCAAACGACTGGGCGGCAGCTGCGTCCCGGCGGCCAGGCGTCCGGATTCGATGGCACTGCGCAGCTGGTTGTACAACTGGCCTGCCAGGTCCTTGCGGCCGTTGATGACAACGTGAAGTTCCATACCGTTGGGGCTCCTGGGGCAAATTGAGGCGCGTGTGCGTCGCGCCAGATTACCCGCATGGGCGGCTGCGCAGAAGTTGCGCAGTTGAAAAACCGGGGATTGGTCTGGTGCCGAGTGGTGCGGGGGTATTTCGCAGAATTGGATCTGTCACACCGCGGCCTCGACGACTACCGTGAAAAAACATCATCGCTTCACGAGGTCGCCTCATGAGTTCCCGCCTGGATTACTACAGCGCATCGCCCAAAGCGATGAAAGCGATGATTGCCATGGAAGCCTTGACCAGCAACCTCAGTATCGAACCCGCACTGCTGCACCTGATCAAAATCCGCGCCTCGCAACTCAACGGCTGCGCCTTTTGCACCGACATGCATTCAGTGGATGCACGGCGCCTGGGCGAGACCGATCGTCGCCTGTATTCGATCGTGGTCTGGCGCGACAGCGGCTTTTTCAACCCCAGGGAACGCGCAGCACTGGCCTGGACCGAGGCCGTTACCTTGCTGTCTGAAAGCCATGTGCCCGACGACGTCTACGCCTTGGCGCGCGAGCAGTTCAATGAAGGCGAGATGGTCGACCTGACGATTGCCGTCACCACCATCAACAGCTGGAACCGCCTCGCCGTGAGTTTTCGGCAAACTCCCGGCGGCTGAATCGATTTTCCCTCCCCGGTGTCACATCAGGTTCATAAACGCTGCGCAGGATGAGGTTTTCAAGGATCGATCGACAAGGAGTCATTGATGTCATTCATGGAGTCCACTCGCGCTGCCGGCATCGACCCGGTGCTGGCGCAGTCTTTCAGGGTCAGCGCCCGTTGCGGGTGCTTCATGCAGGCCGCCCGCAGCCTCAATATCAAATCCACCCAGTTACGCAAACATCTGGTGCAGCTTGAAGCGCAGTTGCAGTGCACGCTGTTCAATCATCAGGACAGTGGCCTGGCCCTGAGTCGTGACGGGTTGGCGCTGCAGGCACAGTTGATCGCCCTGGCCCACGAGCGCGATGCGCCGGTGATAGAGCAACCGTTGATTCGCCTGGCGGTGGCGGAGTCGATTCTGCACGACATTCTCGGCCGCGATCTGGTCGCTTTGTTGCGACGAAATGCCAGTGTGCGTCTGGACATCATCACCCTCGACAGCGAATTGGCCCTGCAAGCGGTCAGCGCGGACGTGGTGCTGTGGCTGGCCGGCCCGGATTCGCCGCTGCCCGGTCCGAGTTTCGCCGTCAGCGAGCCCCGGCGGCTGGCGCGTCTTGAGTACCTGCCGCACATCGCCAAGCGCTATTCGCGCGTCGCGGCGCGGCCTGACAGCCTCGATGACCTGGCCGACTTCCTGCTGGTGCAATGGCAGCATGACCGTCAGGTCGAGAGTTTTCGGCCGTGGAACAGCGTGGTCGATCAGCGTCTGGCCGGCGTGGTGCACTTGCATTCTTATGAGCTGATGCTGGAGATGATCCGATGCAGCGCTTGCATCGGCTTGCTGCCGCGCTACATGAGCCAGTTTGACCGTGGACTGATTGCATTGCCGGGGTTGTTCGAACAGCCGATGCAACGTCAGGTGTGGATGGCGGCCAACACCGAAACACAGGGAGAGGGCGACGTGCAGATGATTGTCGAGTTGATCCACAACACCTTCAATGAGCGCCGGGAGTGGTTCGACAGCTGAACGCGGTCAAAATGTGGGAGCGGGCTTGCTCGCGAAGGCGGTGTGTCATTAAACATCAAAGGTGACTGAAACACCGTCTTCGCGAGCAAGTCGAATCGTCGCACCGCCGCTCCCACATTGATTCTCGCAATGCCTGAAGGATGCGTTGTAGAGTTGGCGGCCATGTCTGCATCAAGGATGAATCACCCATGCCCGCCACCGAACCGGTTATCACCCTCGAACGTTTCAGCGAATCTCATATTGAGGGCGTCACCGCGCTCTACAACGACCCGGCCATTACCCGTCAGGTCCTGCAAATGCCATTTCAATCCACCGAGATCTGGCGCCAACGCCTGGCCTCGGATAACGAGCGTCTGGTGAAACTGGTCGCGCTGCATCAGGGCGCGGTCATCGGCAACATTGGCCTGGAGCAGTTTTCGCGGATCCGCCGCAGCCATGCCGGCAGTATCGGCATGGGCGTCGCGGTGGCATGGCAGGGTAAAGGCGTGGGCTCGAAGCTGTTGGCGGCGGTGCTGGACATCGCCGACAACTGGATGAATCTGCAACGGGTCGAGCTTTCGGTGTACGCCGACAACGAAGCCGCCATCGGTCTGTACCGAAAGTTCGGTTTCGAGACCGAAGGCCTGTTCCGTGACTACGCCGTGCGTGACGGCCGACTGGTCGACACCTTGAGCATGGCGCGTCTGCGTCGCACGCTTAACGCCGATTGACTCAGTCGCCGAGTGCGAACGCCACCGCCGCCTGCGCATGCAGTTCGGTGGTGTCGAGCAGGGGCAGGGCGCTGTGTTCGGGTTTGATCAGCAGGCCGATTTCGGTGCAACCGAGGATGATCGCCTGTGCTCCGCGCTGGGTCAGCGACTCAATCACCTGCTGATAGACCTCGCGCGATGTGTCGCTGATCACGCCGACGCACAATTCGTCGTAGATGATCCGGTGCACCGCCTGGCGTTCCTCGGCTTCTGGCACCAGCACTGTCAGCCCCATTGCGCTCAGGCGATCCTTGAGAAAGTCCTGTTCCATGGTGAACGCGGTCCCCAGCAATCCGACCTTCAACGTACCGGCATCGACCGCCGCCTGACCGGTCGGGTCGGCGATGTGCAGGAACGGAATGTTGATCGCGGCCTGAATCTGCGCGGCGACCTTGTGCATGGTGTTGGTACACAGCACCACACACTCGGCACCGCCCGCTTGCAGCCGTTGTGCGGCATCCACCAGAATCGCCGCCGCATCGTCCCAACGCCCGGCGTGCTGGGCCTGTTCGACCGGGCCGAAGTCGACGCTGTACATCAGCAATTGCGCCGAACGTAGTGGCCCGAGCCGGTCGCGGACCTGTTGGTTGATGAGGCGATAATATTCGGCGCTGGACTCCCAGCTCATGCCGCCGATAAGGCCGATGGTGCGCATTGGATCTCCTCAAGCGATGATCTGTGTCGGAAAGTCACCCGAGGATCGAGTGTCCCTAGGTTCGTGGGCGGATTCCAGCGGAAAACAACTGTACCGCCGATCTTTCAGTGAAGTGTCATGGTGTCTTTTCTGGCGCGAGTTCGGGCGGCGCAAGAGGCCGGTGGACTTTTACGTACGTCCTCGGCGTGGATCTGCCATGCTCAATGTCCGCAGCACCGCTCCAACGAAAGGAACACCGCAATGGACGACGTACAGCAACTGGGCGAGATGCTTCGCCACTACGCAGAAAGTGAAGCGCACAAGAAGCAACTGTTTGAATCGCAATCGGCGGTTTGGGCGACGCGTATCGGTGAGTTGTTCGATCAGATCCAGCAGTGGCTGGAACCGGTCCAGGCGCCCAATCTGTTGGAAGTGAGTCGTGAGGTGTATGTCGCTTCAGGGCCGAGCGTGCCGGTCGAGACGTCGATGTTCAAGACTGAGAAGCTGTCAATTGTCATCGCCGGCAAGCCGGTGGAGTTCGTGCCGGATGTAATGGGTGCTGGCGGTCAGATTTCATTGGCGGTGATGGGGCTGACGGCTGCGCGCTATGGCAGCGTGTCGCTGGTGTGCCTGCCGCCGTCGACCAGTTGGCAGTGGCGCAAGACCAACGGCTTGAAAGACCCGGACACGTTTGCGTTCGATGCAAACTTTCTGGCGCAGCAGTTGCAGCTCCTGATTCCGCGCGATCGCGGCCACGTCCTCCCTGACTGACCCAATCCCCCGTGTAGGAGCCGAGCTTGCTCGCGATGACGGACTGACAGGCAACATTGATGTTGGCTGGAATGGCCGCATCGCGAGCAAGCTCGGCTCCTACAACGGACAGGTGGTGGGTCAGATGTCGAGGTTGATCCAACCGGGCTTCACCTCTTCCGGCGCCACTGCATTCACAACCTTCCCGGTGGCCAGTTCCACCCGCCGCGCCACCTCGGGGTCGTCGGCAAATGGAATCAGGCTGGCATCCTCCAGACTCTGCGGCGTCTGCCGCTTGAGGCTGTACTCAACCCCCAGCCAAAGCACTAATACGACCATCGCATTCAACAGAACTTCATACATGTATGGCTCCTTGCCTCAGGCAAACTGCGCTTCACGTTCAGCCATCGTCACGTCCGCCACCCGCACCGTGCGCCAGGTGTTGTAGGCCATCAACAGCATGCCGCTGAGGAAGAACACGCCACCGATAAAGCGCACCACATACCCCGGATGGCTGGCCTGCAAGGCTTCGACGAACGAATAGGTCAGCGTGCCGTCGTCGTTGATCGCGCGCCACATCAGGCCTTGGGTAATGCCGTTGACCCACATCGACGCGATGTACAGCACGGTGCCGATGGTGGCGAGCCAGAAGTGCGCGTTGATCAGGCCGATGCTGTGCATCTGCTCGCGGCCGAAGACTTTCGGCACCATGTGGTACACCGCGCCGAACGTGATCATCGCCACCCAGCCCAGTGCCCCGGCGTGCACATGGCCGATGGTCCAGTCGGTGTAGTGGGAGAGGGCGTTGACCGTTTTAATCGCCATCATCGGGCCTTCGAAGGTCGACATGCCGTAGAACGCCAGCGACAGCACCAGAAACCGCAGGATCGGGTCGGTGCGCAATTTATGCCAGGCGCCCGAGAGCGTCATCATGCCGTTGATCATCCCGCCCCAGCTCGGCGCCAGCAGGATCAGCGACATCGCCATGCCCAGCGACTGCGCCCAGTCCGGCAATGCGGTGTAGTGCAAGTGGTGCGGACCGGCCCAGATGTACAGGGTGATCAGCGCCCAGAAATGCACGATGGACAGGCGATAGGAATACACCGGGCGCCCGACCTGTTTGGGCACAAAGTAATACATCATCCCGAGGAAACCGGTGGTCAGGAAAAACCCCACCGCGTTGTGCCCGTACCACCACTGCACCATGGCGTCGGTCGCCCCGGAATACACCGGATAGGACTTGAACCAGTCCACCGGAATCGACAGGTGATTGACCACGTGCAACATCGCAATGACCACGATGAACGCGCCGAAGAACCAGTTGCCGACGTAGATATGTTTGGTCTTGCGCTGCACCACGGTGGTGAAAAACACGATGGCGTAAGCGACCCAGACCACGGTCATCCACACCGCGCCGCTAAACTCGATCTCGGCGTATTCCTTGGTGGTGGTATAGCCCAGCGGCAGGGTGACCAGCATGATCACGATCACCGATTGCCACCCCCAAAAAGTGAATGCGGCCAGGGTGTCGGAGTACAGCCGCACCTGGCAGGTGCGCTGTACGGCGTAGTAACTGGCGGCAAATTGCGCGCTACCGGCAAAACCGAAAATCACCAGGCTGGTGTGCAACGGGCGCAAGCGGCCGAAGGTGGTCCACGGCAGGTCGAGGTTCATCTCGGGCCATACCAGTTGCGAGGCGATCCACACCCCCATCGCCATCCCTATGACACCCCATACGATGGTTGCCACGACGAATTGGCGCACGACCTTGTAGTTATAGGCCTGTCCGATTGTTGCTGTGCTCATGGTCAATGCTTCCACGGTTGCAAAGTCTTGCCAGGCCACCCGGCCTGGCAGGTTGTCGACTGTAGAAACCCTGCCTCAAACAAAACAGACTCAGAAAAACCAAAGTTATGCGGATCAGATGCGAGGTTTGCCTGCGGTCATCTGCTGCGATCTGATACGGTTTTTTAGTGTTTACCTGAATCTGTAACGCACTGCGCCGCAGGTCCATAGTCGACCCACAAACACCGCCACCCCCCTGTAGCAGCTGTCGAGCACCGCGAGGCAGCGTCCGGCTGCGCAGCAGTCGTAAATCCTGTGCACGCAGTTCAACTGACAGACCGAGTCGCATGGTTTGACGACTGCTGCGCAGCCGGACGCTGCCTCGCGGTGCTCGACAGCTGCTACAGGTGCAGAGCGTGCGAACAACCCTGATGAGGTCGCCACATGTATCAATACGATGACTATGACCGGGCCCTGGTCTTCGAACGGGTTGCGCAGTTTCGCGATCAGGTCGAACGCTTCATGGCCGGCGAGCTGAGCGAAGAAGAGTTCCTGCCGTTGCGTTTACAGAACGGCCTGTACATGCAAAAGCACGCTTACATGCTGCGCGTGGCGATTCCCTACGGCACGCTCAGTGCCGGCCAGATGCGTACGCTGGCGAGCATCGCCCGGGATTACGATCGCGGTTATGGCCACTTCACCACCCGGCAGAACATGCAGTTCAACTGGATCGAGCTGGCTCAAGTGCCGGACATTCTCGAACGCCTGGCGCAGGTGCAAATGCATGCGATCCAGACGTCTGGCAACTGCGTGCGCAACATCACCACCGAAGCGTTCGCCGGTGTGGCGGCGGACGAGCTGATGGACCCACGTCCGCTGGCGGAAATCTTGCGTCAATGGTCGACCATCAACCCGGAATTCCTGTTCCTGCCGCGCAAGTTCAAGATCGCCATCTGTTCGGCGGAGCAGGACCGCGCCGCCATCATGATGCATGACATCGGTCTTTATCTTTATCGCGATGACCATGGGCAAAAGCTGTTGCGGGTCATTGTGGGTGGCGGGTTGGGGCGCACGCCGATCCTTGGCTTGCAGATCCGCGAGGGTTTGCCGTGGCAGCATTTGCTGTCCTATGTCGAAGCGGTGCTGCGGGTTTACAACCGCCACGGTCGGCGGGACAACAAGTACAAGGCGCGGATCAAGATACTGGTCAAAGCCCTGGGGATCGAAGCGTTCGCCAAGGAAGTGGAGGAGGAGTGGCAGTACCTCAAGGACGGGCCGGCGCAGTTGACCAGCACCGAGTATGAGCGTGTCGCCAGTGCTTTCGTGGCCCCCGACTACCGTTCACTGCCCGACATTGACCTGGAATTTGGCACACGCCTGGCCGAGAACCCGGCGTTCGCGCGCTGGGTCACCCGCAATGTTCAGCCGCACAAGGTCGTGGGTTACACCAGTGTGGTGCTGTCGACGAAACCCGGGATCGCCTCGCCACCCGGGGATGTGACGACCGAGCAAATGCAGGCCGTGGCCAAGTGGTCCGAGCAATTCGGTTTCGGTGAAATCCGCATCGCCCATGAACAGAATATCGTGCTGCCGGATGTGCCCAAGGCGGATCTCCATACGCTGTGGTGCCTGGCCTGCGAGCAGGGGCTGGGTTGCGCCAACGTCGGTTTGCTGACCGACATCATCGCTTGCCCCGGCGGCGACTTCTGCGCACTGGCCAATGCCAAATCGATCCCGATTGCCCAGGCCATTCAGGCACGTTTCGAGGACCTGGATTACCTTCACGACCTGGGCGACATCAGCCTCAACATTTCGGGTTGCATGAATGCCTGCGGCCACCACCACATCGGCAACATCGGCATTCTGGGCGTCGACAAGAACGGCAGCGAGTGGTACCAGATCACCCTCGGCGGCAGCCAGGGCAAGAACAGTGCGCTGGGCAAGGTCATCGGCCCGTCCTTCAGCGCCACCGAAGTACCCGAGGTAATCGAGCGGATCATCGACACGTTTGTCGATTACCGCGAGAGCGAAGAACTGTTCGTCGACACCTTGTTGCGCATCGGTCTTGAGCCGTTCAAGGAGCAGGTGTATCCGAAGGTACTGGAGGTGACGGCATGAACAATCTGCTGCGACTGGAGGAGGGTGTGGCGCGGATTGTGGCTGACGATCCGTGGGTGCTGGTCAGGGACCCGGAGGGTGAAATGCCTGCCGGGTCACTGATTTTGCCGTTGAACCGCTGGCTGCTCAATCCTGCACAGCATGCGGTGTGGCTGGGGCCGGATGATGAGGTGGAACGCCTTAAACCATGGTTCGAGACGCTGCCGTTGATTGCCCTGGATTTTCCGAGCTTTCGTGACGGTCGCGGTTACAGCCAGGCGTACTTGCTGCGCACCCGCATGGGATGGACCGGTGAACTGCGCGCGATCGGTGATGTGCTGCGCGATCAACTCAGCCATATGCGCCAATGCGGGTTCGACAGCTTCGCGGTGCGCGAAGACAAATCGGCCGAGGATGCGCTGAAGGGGTTGGCCGGGATGAGCGTGTTGTACGGCCGTTCGGTGATTGAGCCTCGGCCGTTGTTCAGACGACGCTGACAACACCATTTTTTAGCAGCTGACGAGCCTGCGAGGCTGCGTTCGGCGACGCAGTCGTCGTAAACCCTTCGAATGCGGTTTTCCTGTCACACCGCAGAGCCTGATTTCACGGCGACTGCGTCGCCGAACGCAGCCTCGCAGGCTCGGCAGCTGCTACAGGGCGTGTTTTTGCTTGGGCCAGTGGTGGCATTTTGGTAGAGTCCGCGCATTCTCAAAAAGGAGTCGGGTATGCGCAGGATGTTCGCAGCAGGGTTGGTGACATTGATGTTGGCCGGTTGTGGTGGTCCGAAACTGGACGGCACTAGCGATGAGAGCCTCACTTCATCGCTGGATAAAGTCACGGCAGACCTGCCGCAAGACAAGAAAGCCCAACTCCTGGAAGATTTGAAACTCATCACCTTCAGCAATATCGGCGAGGCCTTGAGTGGCCAGATATCGGCGGAGCAGGCCAAAAATAACGTGCGCACCACGCTCAACGGAAAAACCGCTGAAGACGTCGCCGTCATCGCCGCCAATCTGCGCACCGAACGCGCATTGAAGGAAAAGCAGCAAGCCCTGGCCGAGATCAAGCAACTGCAGGATATCCAGCAGGCGGCCCAGATTGCCAAGGCTGAGATGGCCAAGTTCCAGATTCTCAAGTCGGAATTTTATTTCACGGAGAAGAACAAGAATTCGGCGGCGCCGCACGGTCAACCGGTGGTGGTGGCCAAGGTCAAGAACGGCACGACGTTTTCCATCGCCCGTGTCGGTTTCAAAGGCACCGTGGCCAGTCCGGGCCGCGCCACGCCATGGTTCGTGGGCACCGTCGAGTTGCCGATTCCTGGTGGTATCGAGCCGGGCGAGTCTCCTACCTGGGAAATTACACCGAACCAGTTCAGCGAATGGGGCAAGCTTGATGCGCCCGCAGAAGCATTGTTCAACCTGGAAATCATCAAACTCGTTGGGGCTGATGGCGCCGTGCTGTTCGATGCCAGTGGCCTGACCCCGCAACAAACCGAGCGCTTGCAAGCGCTGCAAAACAAATACGCCGTTAACTAATCACTGGCATTTTCGGAACCCGCGTCAGCGGGTTTTCGGCTGCATGGAAGAAACAGAGAAAGGAGTCTGGCCGTGAGTGTGGGCAAGAAGGTGTTGGGGCTGATCGCGCTGTTGCTGATGCTGGCCTTGTGGGGCAGTTACTTTTATCTGTTTCAAGAGGACCGCGAGGGCCAACTCGCGGGGGCGCGAGACAGTTACGCCTGGTGCGGCACACCGCCGGCCAGCGATGCCGCCACCCTGGGCAAGGATCGCCTGACGTTGCGCATTACTAACAATGTGCATGGTGAGTTCGCACTCGCGGGCACAGTCATCGTCTCTGAGCGAACGTTTGATCGCTATGACTTGGGCCGCAACGAACTGCGGCTGCGCCTGGAACCGTTGCAGTGGTCTTACGGCGTCACCCCGGTGTTTCTGGAGCAGGTCAAAATCAAGCCCCTGAGCCGCAACCTGTCGTCGCTCAACAAGAGTGCCTATGCCGAACTCGAACCCCGAACGATCGGCGTTCAGGGGAGGGCGACGGACTTCCCGTTCGACACTTACCGCTACGGTTACAAACCGGTGCTGTATTACCTCAAGGGCAACGAGCGCATCGACCTGAATTTCAAGCACATCACCACCAGCATGGAAATGTCGAACACCTTTACGCCGATTCAAAAGTACAACCGCGCGGAGTACATCAACGAGAAAAACTCGCTGGCGCGCGAGGAAGACTACAAACCGTATGCCGCCAATGAGTGTGCGTTCAGTGTCGAGCGCAAGGGCTCATTCAAGGTGATTGTCCTGCTGTTGCTGCTGGTGATCTGCCTGCCGCTGCTGCACGTGTTTTATCGCGACGAGCCGGGTATCGACTTTCTGGCGACGCTGGTCAGCGTCGGGGCAATACGGGTGTTTTTGGTGGGGCCGCTGAATGACTTCCAGCTGTACAAAATCGACTTTTTGTTTGCAGCGGCGATTTTGCTGGTGGGGACGGTGTCGCTGATCAAGGCGATGCGAGCCAACAGTCGGCGGGAATTGGCGTTGAAGAGTGGTTCTTCGTGGTAGTCCCACGACCCGTGTAGCAGCTGCCGAGCCCGCGAGGCTGCGTTCGGCGACGCAGTCGTCGTGAAATCAAACGATGCGGTTTTTCAGGAAACCGCGTTCGCCGGGTTTACGACGACTGCGTCGCCGAACGCAGCCTCGCGGGCTCGGCAGCTGCTACAAACGGGGTGGATAAAGGGTTATTTCAACGCCGGATCGCCCATGTTCATTTTCTTCCAGCCCTGCAACAACACCTGCGCCTTGGGCTCTTGCCCGTTGGCCAGGTAGTACTGGATCAACGACAGCCGCGCATTGCGGTTGGCCGGCTGCACTTTCAACAATTGCTCCAGCACTTCGCAGGCTTCTTCAACCTTGCCTTTGTCGTGTAACGCCACGGCCAGCACGTAGCCGTATTGGGCGTTCTGCGGTTCCAGTTGTGCGGCTTTGCGTAACGCTGGCATGGCCTGGTCCGATTTGCCTGCCCGCACCAGCGACAGGCCTTGGGTGTATTGCAACAGCGCTGCGTCCGGGTGGTCTTTCAAGGCTTGTGCCAGCAGCGTCTGAGCCTCCTGGCTGCGGCCGTTGGCTTCCAGCCATTGCACCAGCGTCACCAGCGCCGGGTAGAAATCCGGATCGCGTTCGAGGGCCGTGCGCAGGTATTTTTCGACCTTGTCATTGCGGCCGCTGGCCTGATAGAGCATCGCCAGGTTGAGATTGGCTTCGGCCCGTTCCAGCAGGCTCATCTGTACCGCTTCGTACTCCGCAATGGCCGCATTCCAATTCGCTTGGGCATTGCCCAATCCGTTACTGGCCAGACCCAGCAAATCGCGGGCCGCGGCGATGCGCACCGCCTTCACCGGGTCTGCCAGCAACGGCGACAACAGCGGCGCACGTTCGGGCGGCGGCAAGAATGCGCTGATGGCCCGCACGGCGCTTTCACGCACCAGGGGGGCCGGGTTGCTCAAGTCCTTGGTGGCCAGTTTCAGCGCCTGTTCACTCGGGTACATCGGCAATTCGGCGAGCAAGGTTGCCCGTTGAATCGCCGGCAAATTGCTCCGTTGCAATTGCTCGTACAAAGCTTGCGCCGCACCGGGCTGGCCGTTGCGAATCAGCCACAGGCTTTCGTCATAACGCGGGGCCTGCGCGGTTGGCGCGCTGTTCCAGAGTTTGAATTGCTCAGTGACCTTGTCGCCGTCCTTACCCTGGTGGCAAGTGAGGCAGGCATCCGGTGTTCCCAGTTTTTTCGCCCGCTCCGGGTTGGGGATACTGAAGCTGTGGTCATGCCGGAAGTCATTGCCCATATAGAATTTGCCAGGCATGTGGCAATCCACGCACTGCGAGCCCGGTTGGCCCATGGTGTGGCGGGTGTGTTCGATGGAATCGTAGTTTTTCGCTTGCAGGCCTTTACCGTCGACGCCTTCCACCGACGTCTTGCCCGCCGTGTTGTGGCATTGCAGGCAAACACCGTTGCCCGGCGCCTTCAGCTCGCTGCTGTGCGGGTTGTGGCAGTTGCTGCAACGCACGCCTTTGTCGAACATCTTGCTTTGGGCGAAGGAGCCATGTTCGAACACCTCGTCCTTGATCTTGCCGTCCAGTGCATACAACTCGCGGGTCAGGGCGCTTGGCAGGTAGTCATCCATCAGGCGTTTGCCAACGGTGTAGCCATCACTCAGCGGGGCGCGGCGCGAATGGCAGCGGGCACAGGTTTCAATCTCGACGGTCGCGTTCTTGTCCTTGAGGTCAACGGCAAAACCGGCGTGAATCAAATCACCTTTTTTCGCCGTCCATTCCAGGTGATTGGAGGCCGGGCCGTGGCACGCCTGGCAGCCGACACCGAGGCTGTTCCACTGACTGTCAAAGGTGTTTTTGGCGGCATCGAAATTGCGTTTGTAGCCTGTGGTATGGCACTCGACGCACATGAAGTTGGCGTTCTGGCTTGGCTTGCTCCAGTGCAACGGATTCTTGAAGTTCACACCCTGGCCGGGATAGAGGTGGAACCAGCGGTGTTTTTCGGTATCCCAGGCCACGCCCAAGGGTTGCAAACGTCCTTCGCCGACCTCGATCAGGTATTGCTGCAACGGCGCGATACCAAAGGTATAAGCCACCTTGAAATCGGCATTCTTGCCATCAATGCCTGGTGTATTGACCCAGAATCCATCGTCCTTGCGTGAGAACACGGTGGTTTCGTTCTCGGCCTTGAACGTGACGTTATTGAAGTCGCCCAGCATCGTTTCGGCATTGGCCGGTTGCATCGCCAATTGGTGATGGGAGCCTTGCCAGTCCTTGACCTGCTCGCTGTGGCAACCCTGGCACTGTTGTTCATCGACCATCTTCGCCGGGGCCATCGCGACCGGTTGCGGTTTGGCCTGTTGCGCGACAGGGGCGCTGACGGGAACAGGCTTGAGCGGTGCCGGTGAACTGCTGAACAGAAACCAGCCGATGGCGATGACCGCCAGCAGCAATGTGCCGATGGTTACAGGAAAAAGGTAGCGATTGATCAGGTTCGGTTGCGAATCAGGGTTTGGATTTGCTGCTTTATTTTTATGTTTCGGCATTGCGACTTCCATAGTCCAGGTGCGTTTGCCCTTGGGCGCGCGATCAAGCTTGATGCAGCTTTGCCGGATGCCGGGCATCTGTCAAATGACGCGGGTGATACGGCCCGCTACGCAAGTTCAAACGTGTGGTTTGCATTCGCGGGTTCGGCAATGGGTCTTATGTCCCGTCACCGACAAACCAGCGGTAATACGGATTGCCGCCATCACCCATCATCACTTCACGGATGTCCCTGGCCCAGGCGTCGCGGTCACCGTCATAGGCGTGCAGGCTCGCCCGATAGAACTGCATCAGGCGCTGCTGATGGGCATTCATACGCTCGATGAAACCGGCATCGGCATTGAGCAGCGGCGGTGGCAGGCGCAAATCCAGCAACGCTGGCAGCACGCGGCTGATTTCCTTGGCGCGCACCCAGGGGGCGTATTCGATCCGTGGTTGATCATCGGTCACCGTCAGGGCATCGCCTGCGAAGCCTTCGAGCCCGGCGCGATCGGTCACCCAGGTCGCCATCAAGGCCGGCGCCGAACCGATGCCCACGTCTTGCAACGTACTGCGCACGGTGTCCTGCTGGAAGCGCTGGCTGATTTTCGCAGCGTCCAGTTCGATCGGCTCCATCGAGCCCACCAGCAACATTTCGTGGAATTCGCTGGTCCACAGCGTGGCGTAGGGGAAGGCATCGAGAAAGCTGCGCACCAGCGAACGCGAATCGTCGATGTTCTGCGTCGGCAGCGGCAGCCATTGCGCGACCAGGCCTTGTTTCTCAAGGCGACTGGCGGCCAATTGGTAGAAGTCGCGCGAATACAGGTTCACGACGCCGGCGGCGGAGGGCGGTGGCGGTTCGAGGGTGATCAGGTCGTAGCGCTGCGGGCTGCGCAGCAGTTCCTGGCGGCCGTCGCGTAGGCGCACATCGACCGTCGGATCGGCGGCGGCATTGAAGTTGCCCTTGAACAACGGCGCGGCTTCGACCACCGACGGTAGCAACTCCGCGACCACTCGGTGATCAAGGCCCGGATAGCGGGTCAGGGCGCCTGCCGTGATGCCAGTGCCGAAACCGATCACCAGCGCCGAGCGCGGTTCGCCGTTATGGATCAGCAGTGGCAGCAGCGCCTGAATCCGCATGTAGCGCAGCGATGGCATGGCGTCACCGGTGTTCGACACGCCCTGGATATACAAGCGCTGAAAGCTCTTCTGACCCTTGCCCTGCGTGACCACGGCCACGGTGCCGCCACGTCCTTCTTCATAGAACGCCAACGTGCCGTTGCGGGCGCCGGGCAGCAGGCTGGCGAGTTTGTCGACCGGGATAAAAATCGCCACCACCACGGACAGCAAACTGATGGCGACTACCGCCTGACGCCGGCCTTTCTTGACGTGATGGCCCTTGCGCACGGCGAAATAGCCGATCCCTGCTGCCACAATCGCCAACAGTCCCAAGGTTCGCACCAGCCCCAGCAGCGGAATCAGCAAGAACCCGCAGAGCATCACGCCGACGATCCCGCCCAGGGTGTTGAACGCCACCACGGCGCCCACATCCCGACCGACGCGCTCAGGGCCGACACTCAATCGCAGCGCCAAAGGAAACGCCGCCCCCAACAGCAAGGTCGGGACAAACACGATGCTCAGCGCGGCCATGGCAAACCGTGCGCTCATGCCCAGCAACTCGCTGCCGCCCATCGCCAGCGCAGCGGTTTCGGCCTGGGATTGCAAGAGCACCAGCCAGCGCCCGAGAAAGGCCACTTCCAACAGTGCGATCAGGCCGGCCCCGGCGATCAGCAAGCCAAATACGCCCCACGGATCGCGAATACGATCAACCCGACGGGCCAGCAGCGCGCTGCCGATGAACAACCCCGTGAGGTACGTCGCCAACACCACGGCAAAGGCGTAGGTGCGGGTGCTCATGAATTGCACGATGGATTGCGACCAGACCACTTCGTAACCCAGTGCCACACCGCCTGCGATGGAATACAGCCACAGGGCCAGGCGATCCGGCGCTTTGTGTTCGTGATGCCGGGTCGGCTCCTGGACCACCGCCGGGCGCTGGCGTTGAAACCAAAGGGCACCGGCGGCGGCCAGCAGGTTCAGCATGGCGGCGGCGAGGGCACTGCCGCGCACGCCGAGGGTGGCGATCAACACGAAGGCAGCAAGCAAGGTGCCGGCAATCGCGCCCGCGGTATTCGCTGCATAGAGTTGTCCGCCAGCCTTGCCCAAATGGTGCGGGTCGCTGGCCAACGAGCGCACCAGCACCGGCAGCGTGCCGCCCATCAACAGCGCGGGAATGCCCACCAGCGCAAAGGGCAACACCCAGGCCAGCAATCCGATGTGCTGTTCCAGCCAGGCAAAAGGACTGGCCGCCATGCTCATGGCGAAGGTCGCGCCAACGCCCAGTACCGCCACCAGCACTTCAAGCCCGGCATACAACAACACCGGTTGCTGCAAGCGATCAGCCCAGCGCCCGAACAGCAATCCCCCCAGCGCCAGCCCGGCAAAAAAGGCGCTGATGCCGGTGGTGATGGCGTACACCTCAACGCCGACGACCAACGACAGTTGCTTGATCCACAGCACCTGGTACACCAGCGCCGCCGCGCCCGAGACGAACAGCAGCAATGCTGGAATCAGCAGGGTCGGGGAGGTGGCGGTTTGCGGGGCAGGTATGGCCGACGACTTGCTGGCGACACGTGAGGACATTGCGGATTGCCTTGTGCAAAACATCTTCTGACGATGAACACAACACCCCGTAGCAGCTGCCGAAGGCGGCGTCCCGCTGCGCAGCGGTGGTAATCCGGACCACTCGGTGTGTCAGATAGGCCGAGGCGCATGTTTGACGAGGACTTCGTCCTCGAACGCAGCCTTCGGCAGCTGCTACAGGGTTGTGTTCACACAAAATAGGGCTGCTCGCCGGTTAAGGCGAGCGGCAGTCACGCAGTTTTACTGTGCAGCCGGTGCAGCTTTCATTTTTTCAGCGATTTTGGCGTCTACCGCAGCACGAATCTGGTCAACGCTGAAGCTGGCCGGTTTCTGGCTTGGCGGATAGTCGATAAAGGTCTGGAGGAACACCGCCGCTTTACCCGTGGCCACGGCCGCCAGATAGACGTTTTTGGTCAGCCAATCGTAATACTGATCGGAAACCACATCGGCGCGTTCATACGGGTCCATTCTCAGGTTGAAGATTTTTGGCACCCGCAGGCACACAAACGGCTCACTCCACACCTTGAAACCGCCTGGTGCACGTTGTTCGCAGAACACCGCTTTCCAGTTGTCGAAACGCATCGACACCAGCAAACCGTCGTCGTTGAAGTAGTAGAACTCCTTGCGCTCGCCCTTAGGCTGTTGGCCGGTCAGGTAAGGCAGTTGGTTGTAGCCGTCCAGGTGCACCTTGAAGTTGGTGCCACCCGCTACCGGCGCCCAGCCTTTGAGCAGCTTGTCTTTTACGCTGTCTTCACCGGCGACTGCCAGCAGGGTCGGGAACCAGTCCAGGCCCGAGAACATCTCGTTGGAGACTTCACCGGCCTTGATCTTGCCTGGCCAGCGAACAATCGCCGGCACCCGGTAGGCGCCTTCCCAGTTGGAGTTCTTCTCGTTACGGAACGGTGTGGTCGCCGCATCCGGCCAGGAGAACTGGTTCGGGCCGTTGTCGGTGGTATAGACGACGATGGTGTTGTCGGTGACTTTCAGGTCATCGAGGGTTTTCAGCAGTTTGCCGACGTCGCCGTCGTGCTCAAGCATGCCGTCCGCATAGTCGTTGCCGGGCATGCCGCTCTGGCCCTTCATCGACTCGCGCACGTGGGTGAACAAGTGCATGCGGGTGGTGTTCATCCAGACGAAGAACGGTTTGTCTGCCTTGACCTGCTTCTCGATGAACGCTTGGGCGGCGGCGGTGGTCTCGTCGTCGATGGTTTCCATGCGCTTGGTGGTCAATGCGCCGGTGTCTTCGATCTTGCCGTCGGCAAAGCTGTGGATCACACCACGCGGAGCGTATGACTTGAGGAACGCAGGGTCGTCCTTGGGCCAATACGGGCGTTCAGGTTCTTCTTCGGCATTGAGGTGGTACAGGTTGCCGAAGAATTCATCGAAACCGTGGTTGGTCGGCAGGTATTCGTCCTTGTCGCCCAGGTGGTTCTTGCCGAACTGGCCGGTCGCATAACCCTGGGACTTGAGTGCCTGGGCGATGGTGATGTCGCGTTTTTGCAGGCCCACGGGTGCACCCGGCGCGCCAACTTTCGACAGACCGGTACGCAGCGGCGTCTGACCCGTGATGAAGGATGACCGTCCTGCCGTGCAGCTGTTCTCCGCATAGTAGTCGGTGAACATCATGCCTTCTTTGGCAATGCGGTCGATATTGGGAGTCTTGTACCCGACCACACCCATGGAATAGGCGCTGATGTTGGTCTGGCCGATGTCATCGCCAAAGATCACCAGGATGTTGGGTTTTTCAGCGGCCCCGGCTGTTGCCGAAATCGCCATCACCGAGGCTGCCACGAGGGCGAGTTTCGGTAGCCACTTGTGTATGCGAGTCATCTGACTTGCTCCTTTTTCTGACTTGCGCCGCCTAATGCGACAAACGTTTATTGCAGTCCTGCGTCACGCTTTTTATTGCACTTGCTCTGGGGTGGCGGACTCGTACGGGTAGATCCGGCGCCACTCGGCGGCCATGTCCACGACAGTCCAGCCACGGGATTTTGCTTCGTCCAGGGCCTTGTCCAGACGCCCGATTTTGGAGTCACGGTCGTACGCCCATTCACGCTTGGCGTCGGTGTGATGCACTAACCCCATGAATCGTTTGCCCGACCCGGCGGCGGTCCACTGCAACATTTGCTGGTCGCCGTCAGAGTTGCCGAAGGCCAGAATTGGCCGGCGTCCGATCACCGCGTTGATGCTTTCGGGCTTGCCCGGCCCGTCATCGTTGTGTGCCAGTTTTGGCGTGCGCAGGATCGAGGCCTTGCCGTCCTTGTACTCAAACGCTGTGACAAACGTCGTACCGATCACTTGCTCCGGCGGGACGCCATAGGACTTCTCGGCGAAGGCGCGCATGAACCCGGTGTCGCCGCCGGACACGATGTAGGTTTTGAAGTCCTGGCTGCGCAGGTAGTCGAGCAATTCCAGCATCGGCTGGAAGACCATCTCGGTATACAGCTTGCCGGTCTTTGGATGTTTGGCCTGGGCCAGCCAGGTCTTGGCGTAGTCGTCGAACGCTTCGGTGGTCATGCCGGTGTGGGTCGCCCCGACGATCTTCAACAGCCCGTCCATACCGGCCGCTGCCAGCGCCTTGTGATCGTTTTCCAGTACTGCCTTGAACGGTTGCGTGGTTTTCCACTCCGGGTGCTGCGGCGCGGTGCGCTTGACCTCTTCCAGGGAAAACAGCAGCTCGAAATACATTGGCTGCTCGCTCCACAGGGTGCCGTCGTTGTCGAACACCGCAATGCGCTCCTCGGGTTTGACGAAGTCTTTGTTGCTCTGATCGGTGACGGTCTGGACGAACTCGATGATGCTCTTCTTGGACGGGCCATCATTCCAGGAGGGCAACGGCTCTGCGGCCTGAACCAGCAACGGCAGGCTCAGGGCCAATGCCAGCCAAAACTTGAACCCGTGAAGTTGGCGCAGTGATATCGGACTCGTCATGGGAATTCCTTCTCGTGAACGGGGTTGAGTGGCCGTAATGCCGGCGCGGCAGGTGTCTTGTTGGGCGCAGCCTGACTGTTCAGCGTAGTCAAGGATTGCTTGAGTTGGTGCAACGCCTGATCTTTGGCCGATTCACCGCCATAACAGGCGCGCAAAAAGTCCTGCAGGCGCGGTCCTAGAGCGCTCAGCTTCAGACCCATGCGCCGACGCCTGGCCCACAGATACAGCGCGCTCAATTGGGCGGGGTGGCCTTCGATCTGCGCCGGAATCTGCCGCCAGGCATAGTCGGCGGACGCCAGCCACGCGGCGTGCCGGGCACGGCGCCGAGCCTGGACATCAAGGTAAGCCCGGTGGACGAGCGGGCGGGCAAACCAGCCGAGCACGGCAATGGCCAGCAGCAGTGCAATCAATGCCAGCCAATGCCCGGAGAGGTACAGGCGACCGGGCTGACCGAGTTTTTTCAGGTCTTCGGTAATTGAAAACACCGGGCGATAAGCGCTGTTGGCGGTGGCCTGGAAGGTGACCGCCGGGACTTGGGCGGTACGGGCCTGGCGGGTGCCGGCATCCCACCATTTCAAAGAGATCGACGGCAAGCTGTGCGAGCCATCGGTGTCGATCCGGTAGGTCACGGTGTCGATTCGCTGGCCACCGCTGAAATTGCCCCGACCGTCACCGAGGTTGCTGATCTGCGGGGCTTTCGGGTAACGGCTCAGACCGTTGACATCACTCAGTGATGGCGTCGGCAAGGACATCGCCAGGGCGCCATCGGCTTGCAACGTCAATTCCCGGGTAACGCTGTCGCCGACTTTGAGGGGCGTCGCCGAGTTGACGATTTTTTGCGTAAAGCGCAGCCCTTGCGCGACCAATACCGGTTCGCCGGGTTCAAACCCTGGCGGTTGCGCGGCGTCGAAGTGCAAGGGCTGGCTTTGGGCGCTGAGCTCAGTGGTGGCCTGACCGGGTGTGGCGCGCACGGTCAGCGCGGGTATGTCGAAGCCCTGAGCGAGATTGGGGGTGATCCGGTAGCGGTAGCGCATGCCGCTCAATGACTTGCCGTCGAGCGTCTGATTGAGGTGTTCGGCATGACCGTCCGGCGGCATGACCAGTGCGCCGGATAGTTTCAGGTCGGGCAGGGTGGGGGCTTCGGTGAACCAGCTGTCGGTGAAGACGTCGAGTTGCAGTTCGACAACGCTGCCAACCATGACATTGTTGGTGGGTTGCAGGCTCACCTGGACTTTCAGCTCTGGTTCAGCGGCCAATGCCGCGGTGGTGAACAGGCAAAGGAGCAGGGCCACGACACGGTCTATCGAAAGACTCATGGTTTGCCCCCCGCCTGATCCTGCAAACTGAACTTCTGCTTCAGGAACTTCGCCGGTGAAGTGCTCAGGTTTTCCAGCCACTGTGCATCGGACGTTGCTTGCTCGGTCTGCACGGCTTTGCTCTGGCCCTTGCCCGGCGCCTTGTCCATTTTGATTTCGTCCGGTTTGACCTCGGGTGCATTCTGCGCGGCGCTGTCGGTGTCTTTCTGCAAGGCAATCGCCAACGCCAGATTGGCCGTGGCCTCCGGGAACTGCGGTTGCAACTTCAGCGCCTGGGTGTACGCGGCAATCGCCTGGTCAAATTTGAAACGACGCACGTAAATATTGCCCAGGTAGAAATACGCTTGCGGCGTTTCCAGTCGCGCAAAACTGGCCAGTGCCAGGTCGAAATCCGCCGCGTTGTAGGCAGCGATACCTTTCCAGTAGGGGTCGACAAAATGCGCGGCGGCTTGCGGGAAATGTTCATGCTCGAACGCCCAGCGACCTTGCTGGTCGGGGGTGAAAAACGCATCGGACAACGCGTTGGCTTCGGCGGGAGCCGGTTGCCAGCCAATGCCCAGTGCCAATAACAGGCCTGCCATCCAGTTCAGGCTCCAGCCCCGGCGCACGCTGAACAACCCGATCAGCAGCAACGGCCAGCACAACCAATAACCGGCGTCTTTCCAGTGCAGTTCGCGCTGTTCATCGCTGGCGGCCTGGAAATGCTGCTGGGCGTGCAGCTCAATCCATTGCAGGTCATCGTCATTGATCGTCAGGCTGCCCAACGGGGCGTCGACTGCGGAAGCCAGCTTTTCGAGCGCCGCCTGATCAAAACTGCCCAACACCGGGCGACCATTGCTGTCGGTGCGCGGTTGGCCACTGGCGTCATGGATGATCGCGCCGTCTGCACTGCCGACGGCCAGAATCAGCACTTGCAGTTGGCTGTCGCTCAGTTGCTTATCGAGACCGCTAAGCTGCGACGTGTCGGCGCCGTCTGTGACCAACAACAGCGTGCCCGGGCTTTTCTCGGCAGCCAGCAGCCGTTTGGCTTGCTCGATGACCGCGCCGACGTCTTTGCCCTGTTTGGCGATCAGGTCCGTACTCAGGGCTAGGATGAAGGTGTCGAGCAGTTCGGGGTCGTCGGTCGGTGGCAGCACCAGATGGGCGCTGCCGGCATACGCAATCAAACCACTGCGTGACCCCGCTCGGCGCTGGATCAGGTCGTGCAGTTTGTGTTTGGCCGCTTCCAGTCGACTGGGCTGCACATCCGTGGCGTCCATGGAGGGCGACAGGTCGATGGCGATGATCAGCGGCGCGCGGTTTTCCAGAAAGTCCGGACGGTCCTGCTCCCAGGTGGGGCCGGCTGCCGCGAGGGCACCCAGCACCAACACCGCGCACACCAGATGCACGGGGCGCAAACGTTGTTGGTTCTGTGGCGTTATCAGCAAGTGCGGCAGCAAGTGTTCGGCAATATTGCTGCGCAAGCGTCGCTGTACGTCACGGCTGCGCCGCCAGAGCCAGGGCAACAAGGCGCCGAACGGCACCAGCAACAGCCACAGTGGACGCAGGAAATGGAAGTCGCTGAGGTTTATATCCACTTACCCCTCCTGCCGCTGACGCGCGAGCATCAAATGAGGCCGGAGCAGGGCGCCCAAATGGTAGAGCGCGAGCAAACCGATAGCGGCCCCCAGTGGCCACCAGAACAAATCCTTTTTCGGCTGATGACTGAGGGTTTTAACCTGGTGTGGGGTCAGTTTGTCGAGGGTGCTGTACACCTGATTCAATGCATTGCGATCCTCGGCGCGAAAGAACTTGCCACCCGTGGCTTCGGCGATTTGCTGCAAACCTTGCAGGTTGACCTTGGCTTCTCCGGAGGCGTTCGGGTCACCGATACCGATGGTGTGAATCACCACGCCTTTGGCGGCTGCCATGGCCGCGGCGTGGTCCGGGGTAATCGCGCTGCTGGTGTCGTTGCCGTCGGTCAGCAGGATCAGCACTTTCTCGGGTTCATGCGCCTGCTCAAGCAATTTCAGACTCAAGCCGATCGCATCGCCAATCGCGGTGTTCGGGCCAGCCATGCCAATGCCGGTGTCATCGAGCAACAGCGACAGACTGGCGTGATCCAGCGTCAGCGGTGCCTGCGGATAGGCGCCGCTGCCAAACACGATCAGGCCTAGGCGATCGTCTTTACGTTTGTCGATAAAGCTGTGGACCACTTCCTTGACCGCCGCCAGGCGATTGATTTTTTGCCCGTTGGCGTCGGTGAAATCGTTGGTTTCCATCGATTGGGAAATGTCGATGGCCAGCATCAGGTCGCGCACCGGTTGTTGGCGTTCGATGGGTTTTTCGACCAGTTCCGGTCGAGCCGCCGCCAGCAACAACAATGCCCAGACCATCAGGTTCAAGACCAGTTGCCAGCGATTGCTGCGTGTCCCGGCCTGGCTCGGTGCCTGACCGACCGCGCGGCTCATGGCGCTGAAAAAAGGCACGCGCACGGCGCTGCGGGCTTCGCGGTAATCAGGCAGGAAGCGGTAGGCCAACCATGGCAGTGGCAAAAGGATCAGCAGCCAAGGGTAATCAAACTGCCACATGATGCTGCTCCACCCAACGTTTGCTGGTGTTGAACAGCCGCTCGCGCTGTTCTTCCTTGAGCGTCAGCAGTGTGCTGTCCGGCGCATAGGCCAACTGCGCGAGTTGCTGGCTGAAATCTGCCGGCAGGGGCTGCGGACTGTGGCGCACCAAAAACCCCTGCCAGTCCTCACCCCCAAGTGCTGCCACAGGGTATGTAGTGGGCATGGACAGGGCGACGCGTTTGAGCAGTTCCGGGAGTTCGCGCAGGGCCCTCAGTTGATCGTCACTGCTTTGCAGTTCAGCCAGTCGCACCAGCGCTTCACGCCGATAACGATCACGGCGCCATTGCCAATACCGCCGTGCGCTGACCAGCAACACGGCAAGCACCAACACACTGAGCAGCGCCCACCAACCCCACGTCTGCGGCGCATAACTGACCGGCGCCGGCAGTGCGATTTCCTTCAGTTGGTCGATGCTCGGGATGTTCGGATTCATCGCCGGCCTCTGCCGAGTTCGGCTCGCAGCTGTTCCTGCGCATCGGTCGCGGTACTGAACATCATCAGCGGCACCTGGCTACGACGCAGCAACGTCGCGACATCCTTGAGCCGACCGCTGAGAAAATCCCCCAGCGGCTGATGCACGCTGCGTTGCTCAACCGCCAGTTCCACCTGCAATTGGCCTTGGGTCACCAGTAAACGGCCGTTTTTCGGCAGGTTCAGCGCCAAGGGGTCATACACCTGCATCGCGATCACATCGTTGTGCGCCGCCAATTGCCGCATTAATTGCAAGGTGCGTTCACCGGCGCCGGCAAAGTCGCTGACGATGCAGATCAAATGATCATGGCCGGCCACCGCCAGGCAATGTTGCAAGACCTTGTCGAGTTGGTCCTCACCTTCGGCATCCGGGTTGGCGGCATTGAGCAGCTGATTCTGCTCGGCGATACGACTGCAAAAGGCCTCGATGCGTTTGCGACTGCGTAGCGGGGCGATGCTGTCAATGCGCTGGTCGTTGAACACCAGGCCGCCGACCCGGTCACCGGCGTTGAAGGTCATCCACGCCGCCAGCGCGCCGAGTTCGGCGGCAATCGCCGATTTAAAGCTGCGTTGCGAGCCGAAGAACATCGACATGCGCTGGTCGACCAGAATCAACGCGGGGCGATCACGCTCTTCGGTGAACGTGCGTACCACCGGTTTGCCGGTGCGCAGTGACGCTCGCCAGTCCAGATGACGCAAATCGTCGCCCGGTTGATAGCGGCGCAGTTCGTCGAAATTCAACCCGCGACCGCGCAGCCGCGAAGCATGGTTGCCGGCGAGGAGGCTGCCCTGGGGCTGGCGCGCCAGAAAACTCAAGTCACGGGCCTTGAACTCCAGCGCCATCAATTGCGCCAGAGAGACATAGACCAGGCCGTCCGTGCTTTTCATTTTCAACCTCAGGCCGGTATTGCAACTTTGTCGAGCAAGCGGTCGAGCACCTGGTCGGCCGTTACGCCATCCGCCACCGCGTCGTAACTCAGTTGCAAGCGATGACGCAGCACCGGGTGGACCACGGCGCGCACATTGTCCGGCGAAACGAAATCTTGCCCTTGTAGCCAGGCATCGGCGCGGGCACAGCGGTCAAGGCCGATACCGCCCCGAGGACTGGCGCCGATAGCGATCCAGCGGCCGAGATCGGCGTCATAGTCCGCCGGGTGGCGGGTGGCGTTGATCAGGTCGATCAGGTAGCGGTCGATGGCCGGCGAGACGTGAACGGCGCTGACTTCGCGACGGGCCGCGAAAACCACCTCCTGAGACAGTGCAAAACCTTGGGTCGGGGCCGTTTTAGCGCCTGCCGCAAATTCTTCTTCGCGCAGCAATCGCAACACCTGGCTCTCGTTTTCCGCGGTCGGGTAATCCAGCAACACCTTCATCAGAAACCGGTCCATCTGCGCTTCCGGCAGGGGGTAGGTGCCTTCCTGTTCAATCGGGTTTTGCGTGGCGACCACGATGAACAGCTCCGGCAGCACATGGCTGTTGCCGGCCACGGTGATTTGCCGTTCTTCCATGGCTTCCAGCAGCGCCGCCTGGACCTTGGCCGGGGCACGGTTGATTTCGTCGGCGAGGATCAGGTTGCCGAACAGCGGGCCGGGCTGGAACTGGATCTGGTTCTGGCCATCGACCTGATGCAG
The DNA here is from genome assembly GCF_002000165.1 of Pseudomonas sp. C9. NCBI lineage: Bacteria > Pseudomonadati > Pseudomonadota > Gammaproteobacteria > Pseudomonadales > Pseudomonadaceae > Pseudomonas > Pseudomonas sp. C9. The sequence goes on from NZ_MPAK01000001.1 coordinate 5,557,218, forward strand.
CACTTCGGCGCCGGTGATGTCCGACGGCAGCAGGTCAGGGGTGAACTGGATGCGGCTCATCTTCGCGTCCAGGTGCCGGGCCAGTGCCTTGACCGTGCGGGTCTTGGCCAGGCCGGGCAAGCTTTCCAGGAGCAAATGACCGTTGGCCAACAGCCCCAGCAGAATCTGGCGGATTACCTGATCCTGCCCAAGTACGCTTTCGGCGATGCTGGCTTGCAGGGCGTTGAGGTCATTGAGTGCGGTCATGGGCGTTTCCTTTACCAGGCGTATTGCAAGCGTAAGGTCCAGGTGTTGACGTCAGGGGAGCCAGTGCGCTCGGAGACGGTGTCCGAATAGGCGATCAACCCGCCAAACTGGGGCGACAGCATGAAGCCGACCGTGGCACCCAACAGGCTGCTTTCCTGTTTGTTGTCCTGCCAGTCACCATTGATTTTGGTCTCGCCGCCTCGGTTGTAGGTGCCATCGATCGAGGCCCACAGCGCGCGGTTGAAGGTGTAGCTGTAGTGACCTTCGATGGAATACAGCGCTTTTTGCTCAAGTGTGCCGTCGCCGTGGTAATCGTCGTTGTCGCCGTACAGCGAGACGTAGGTGTTGAGTTCAAGCCAGGTCGGGCCAATCGGCGTGCCAAAGGCAATTTCCGGCTTGAACGCCCAGCGGTTGGCGCCGATGTTGATGACCCGGTCCTTGTCGTAATCACCGGTGGGCGCGGTGATCCACAACGCCCCCGTCAGAAAGGTCTCGGGTGTCCAGGTGGCGAATTCTTGCGGGGTCAGCGCCGGGCCACCAAAAATGTTGTGCACCAGCACCACCTGCGTATCGCCCAGGCCGCCGTTGTGCTTGGTGCCATTGAAGAACTGGCCATTATCGAACGAGGCGGAAACGTCGGCGTAAGGTTGCAGGACCTGAACCGCACTGTTACGCCCGTCGATGGCAAACGAGCGGGCAAAACGGGCGATGTACAGGTCCGCGTTCAGGGACAAGCCATCAAGCGGCAATGACGTATCGATCGGCGTGTTGCTATTAACGAGGTTGTAATAGCCGAACACCATGTTCAGGTCGGTCGGCAGGTTCTGCCAGTCACGCGCGTTGTCCGCTTGGCCCGCCAGTGGCGTCATGGATAGCGTGAGTGCGGTGAATGCGGCTTTCCTTGTCGTCTTCAGTCCCATCACGGTGCTCCTGCAGGTTTTGGGTGCGTGGTTCATGGCTTTGCGCCCACGAGTGTCAGTGGCGGCATTATCCATTGACCGCGGGTGTGCTTTCGGACTTGAAATGTCGAACAGGTTCGGGGCGCCGAGGCAGGTGACGCTGGCGTTATGGGGAGCGAGGCGAGTGCCGGATGACTGGGCGGCGCTGAGCGAAAGGTTCCGTGTAGGGTTAATTTTGTTGAGTGCGTCGGCGTTATTGGCCTGCACGTAAACGGCGGGCGAAAAGCGTGCTGCCGCCAACAACAAAGCGTTATTTTTTTTATGCTGAAACATCATTCCCGATTCCCTTCTGGCTCATTGGGTTACTCGGCACTTCCTGGCCGTTAATACGTAATCAATTTCCCACCAAGCCCGTAGGACAAATCTGACGCTAGCAGCTAGTCACGACTTTTCCAGTCAAAAGGATTAAATCTTTGATTTTGTGCACAGAACTTCGTTATTTGTGTGTACTAAAAAGTTAATACCAAATCATGGGGTTACCGCCGATCCTGGTGTTCAGGTGACGCCGGATTCACCTGATACACCGCGTAAAACAATCACGCGTGCACCCGGCAAACCCGGCCTGAAAATGTTCAGCGTTTTTTGGCCTCGGCGCGCAGTCGTTCTTCCTGCTCGCGCAGTTCCGGGGTGAACTCGGCACCGAAATCCTCAGCTTCGAACACCTGGCGAATCTCGATCTCGGCCTCGGTGCCCGGCATTGGGTTCGGGCAGCGCTTGACCCAATCGATCGCCTCCTGTTTCGACTGCACCTGCCATATCCAGTAGCCGGCAATCAGCTCCTTGGTTTCGGCGAACGGGCCGTCGATGACGGTGCGTTTGTCCCCTGAAAAGCGAACACGTGTGCCTTTGCTGCTGGGTTGCAGGCCTTCGCCTTCGACGAAGATGCCTGCCTTGACCAGTTCTTCGTTGTAGTTGCCCATGGCGGTCAGCAGTTCTTCGCTGGGCATGATGCCGGCTTCGGAATCCTGGCTGGCTTTGACAATGATCATGAATCGCATGGCTGTATCTCCGCTGGATTTGACTGGACTCGCTGACTAGTCGAATGAACGTCGTTTAAATCGACAGTGCTGCCAAATTAAAGACCAGTGATTGAGCCCGTGGGTTTTCGGTTGCCTTTCGTCAAGAACACCAAGTGGTGGCCGGGGAGGGCTGTACGCTATAGAGCAACCCGGGCTGCGTGCCTGCGGCCATGCGGGGTTTGGAAGGGTTGTATCCAGTTTCGCCAGCAAGACTTCACGATTTGTATCTGGGCATAGGTCGTCGGGCCATTTCGTGGTTAACTTCGGCCTCTTCAAAATTCTCCACCACAACGTTCAGAAGGACTCAGTTCATGGCTCAAGTCACTCTTAAAGGCAACCCGGTTCAAGTCAACGGCCAACTGCCACAAGCCGGTTCCAAGGCGCCAGCCTTTTCCCTGGTTGCCGGCAATCTGTCCGACGTCACCCTGAAAGACTTTGCCGGCAAGCGCAAAGTGCTGAACATCTTCCCAAGCGTCGACACCCCGACCTGCGCCACTTCGGTACGCAAGTTCAATGCCCAGGCCAACGATGTCGCCAACACCGTTGTGCTGTGCATCTCCGCTGACCTGCCGTTCGCCCAGGCACGCTTCTGCGGCGCCGAAGGCCTGGAAAACGTGCAAAACCTGTCGACCCTGCGTGGTGCCGAGTTCATCGAGAACTACGGCGTTGCCATCGCAGACGGCCCGCTCAAAGGCCTGACCGCCCGTGCGGTCGTGGTTCTGGATGAAAACGACAACGTCCTGCACAGCGAACTGGTCAAGGAAATCGCTGAAGAACCGAACTACGAAGCTGCACTCGCCGTTCTGAAATAAGCGACAGCTTTACAATTGTTAACGGCCTGGCCCTGTCCAGGCCGTTTTCATTTGTGATTCAGTGTCTTGGCCAAACAACCTGTTACGTAAGCCGAAGGTAAATTGCCGGTAAAGCCGCTTTGCTTAATAGCCGCCAGTGCTTATCGTTCAGCCTCATGTAGAAGAAGCCCACGCGCCCAATGGTTGATCATTCAATGCAATCCTCCGCTTCCCGTAGTCCTCGTCGCTGGCTGTTCGGCCTGCTTGTCCTGTTGGTCATCGCAGGCGTGTGCTGGAAATTCTGGCCCACCAGTGCGACTCACAAGGAGGGCACAGGGCAGAAAGCCGTGGCCGGCCATACCGGCAAGTCCGGTGGCATGCGCCCGGGCTTCGGCGGGGCGACCGGCCCGGTGCCCGTGCGTGTGGCCCCTGCGGTCAAGGGTGATTTCCCGCTGTACTACAAAGCGCTCGGCACTGTCACTGCACTCAACACCATCAATGTGCGCAGCCGTGTGGGCGGGGAGCTGATCAAGATTTCCTTCGAAGAAGGGCAGATGGTCAAGGCCGGTGACCTGCTGGCAGAAATCGACCCACGCCCGTACCAGAACGCCTTGCTCCAGGCTGAAGGCACGTTGCTGCAAAACCAGGCGCAATTGAAGAACGCCCAGGTCGATGTCGAGCGTTATCGCGGCCTGTACCGTGAAGACAGTATCGCCAAGCAAACCCTGGACACCGCCGAGGCCCTCGTCGGTCAGTACCAAGGCACCGTCAAGACCAACCAGGCGGCGGTCAACGACGCCAAACTCAATCTCGAATTCACCAAGATCCGCGCACCGATTACCGGGCGTGTAGGCCTGCGTCAGCTGGACGTCGGCAACCTCGTCGCCGCCAACGACACCACGGCGCTGGCGATCATCACCCAGACCCAGCCGATCAGCGTTGCTTTCACCTTGCCGGAAAACAGCCTCGACGTTGTACTGGCACGCTATCGCACCGGGGCCAAACTGCCCGCCGAAGCCTGGAATCGTGGCGACACCCAATTGCAGGCCACGGGTGTGCTGCAAAGCCTGGACAACCAGATCGACGTCACCACCGGTACGCTGAAGTTCAAGGCACGCTACGAGAACCGCGATCAAGCGCTGTTCCCCAATCAGTTCGTCAACGTCCACTTGCTGGCCGACACCCTCAAAGGGGTGGTGCTCGCGCCGTCGGCGGCGATTCAGTTCGGCACCAACGGCACCTTCGTCTATGCCTTGGACGGCGACAAAAAAGTCACCATTCGCGCGTTGAAAGTCGGCGCCAGCGACGGGCTGAACACCGTGGTCACCGAAGGCCTGGCCCCCGGGGATCGCGTAGTGCTTGAAGGCACCGACCGCTTGAAGGAAGGCAGCGAAGTCGAAGTGGTCAATAGCCCTCAGGAAGTGCCGGCCACCCCGACCGAACACCTGCAAGGCAAATCGGCGGCGGACATGACTGAGCCGGCAGCCGCCGACAAGGCGAAAAAGGGCGGCGCATGAACATCTCGCGGCTGTTCATCCTTCGCCCGGTCGCCACGACACTGAGCATGCTGGCCATTGTGCTGGCCGGTTTGATTGCCTATCGGTTGCTGCCGGTGTCGGCGTTGCCTCAGGTCGACTACCCGACGATTCGCGTGATGACGCTCTATCCCGGTGCCAGTCCCGACGTCATGACCAGCGCGGTCACGGCGCCACTGGAGCGTCAGTTCGGGCAAATGCCGGGCCTGACCCAGATGGCGTCGACCAGTTCGGGCGGCGCCTCGGTGTTGACGCTGCGCTTCAGTCTCGACATCAACATGGATGTCGCTGAACAGCAGGTGCAAGCCGCGATCAACGCCGCCACCAATTTGCTGCCCAAGGACCTGCCGGCACCGCCGGTGTACAACAAGGTCAACCCGGCGGACACCCCGGTGCTGACCCTGGCCATTACCTCCAAAACCATGCTGTTGCCCAAGCTCAATGACCTGGTTGACACGCGCATGGCGCAGAAAATCGCCCAGATCAGCGGCGTCGGCATGGTCAGCATTGCCGGGGGGCAGCGCCAGGCGGTGCGGATCAAGGTCAACCCGGAGGCTCTGGCGGCCAACGGTCTGAACTTGTCGGATGTGCGCACGCTGATCGGCGCCTCCAACGTCAACCAACCCAAAGGCAACTTCGACGGCCCGACCCGGGTGTCGATGCTCGATGCCAACGATCAGCTGACCTCGCCCAAGGATTACGCCAACCTCATTCTGGCCTACGCCAACGGTGCGCCGTTGCGGCTCAAGGATGTCGCGGAAATCGTCGACGGTGCCGAAAACGAACGCCTCGCGGCGTGGGCCAATGAGAACCAGGCCGTACTGCTCAACATTCAGCGCCAGCCCGGTGCCAACGTCATTGAGGTGGTCGACCGGATCAAGGCTTTGCTGCCGAGCATCACCGACAACCTGCCGGCCGGCCTCGACGTCACGGTACTGACCGACCGCACCCAAACCATTCGCGCCTCGGTCAAGGACGTACAGCATGAATTGCTGATCGCCATCGCATTGGTGGTGATGGTTACGTTCCTGTTTCTACGCCGCGCCAGTGCCACGATCATTCCTTCGATTGCCGTGCCGCTGTCGTTGATCGGCACGTTCGGCGTGATGTACCTCGCCGGTTTCTCGGTGAATAACCTGACCCTGATGGCACTGACCATCGCCACCGGTTTTGTGGTGGACGATGCGATCGTGATGCTGGAGAACATTTCCCGGTTTATAGAAGAGGGCGACAGCCCGCTGAATGCAGCGCTCAAGGGCGCGAAGCAAATCGGTTTCACCCTGATTTCCCTGACGCTGTCGCTGATCGCGGTACTGATTCCGCTGCTGTTCATGGCTGACGTGGTGGGGCGCCTGTTCCGGGAGTTTGCGATCACCCTGGCGGTGGCAATCCTGATTTCGCTGGTGGTGTCCCTGACCCTGACGCCAATGATGTGCGCGCGTTTGCTCAAGCGTGAACCCAAGGAAGAAGAGCAGGGCCGTTTCTACCGGGCCAGCGGCGCGGCGATTGACTGGATGATCGCCGCTTATGGGCGCAAATTGCAGTGGGTGCTCAAGCACCAGCCGCTGACGTTGATGGTGGCCGTCGGCACCCTGGCGTTGACCGTATTCCTTTACATGGTGGTGCCCAAAGGCTTCTTCCCGGTGCAGGACACTGGGGTGATCCAGGGGATTTCCGAGGCGCCGCAGTCGATTTCCTTCGCGGCCATGAGTGACCGTCAGCAAGCGCTGGCCAAGGTGATCCTTGCCGACCCGGCGGTTGAAAGCCTGTCGTCCTACATTGGCGTGGACGGTGACAACTCGACGCTGAACAGCGGTCGCCTGCTGATCAACCTCAAGTCCCACAGCAATCGCGATGTAAGCGCAACCGAAGTGATTGCACGCCTGCAACCTGAAGTGAACAAGCTGGTGGGCATTCGCCTGTTCATGCAGCCGGTGCAGGACTTGACCATCGAAGACCGCGTCAGCCGCACCCAATACCAGTTCAGCATGTCTTCGCCAGATGCAGAGCTGCTGAGCCTGTGGAGCGGGCGCCTCGTCGAAGCGCTGGCCCAACGACCCGAGCTGACCGACGTTGCCAGCGACTTGCAGGACAAGGGTTTGCAGGTCTATCTGGTGATCGACCGTGATGCCGCTTCGCGGGTCGGGGTGTCGGTGTCGAACATCACCGATGCGCTGTACGACGCTTTTGGCCAGCGGCAGATTTCGACCATCTATACCCAGGCCAGCCAGTACCGCGTGGTGCTGCAATCGCAATCCGGGGAGAAGATCGGCCCGGATGCGCTGAATCAGATTCACGTGAAAACCACCGACGGCGGGCAAGTCCGCCTGTCCAGCCTCGCGCACATCGAAGAGCGTCAGGCGCAACTGGCAATCACCCACATCGGCCAGTTCCCCGCGGTGATGATGTCGTTCAACCTGGCACCGGGCGTGGCGCTGGGGCATGCCGTCGAGATCATCGACCAGGTGCAGAAAGACATCGGCATGCCGATTGGCGTGCAGACGCAGTTCCAGGGTGCGGCCGAGGCGTTCCAGGCCTCGCTGTCGAGCACCTTGCTGCTGATTCTGGCGGCGGTGGTGACCATGTACATCGTGCTCGGCGTGTTGTACGAGAGCTACATCCACCCGATCACCATTCTCTCGACCTTGCCTTCGGCGGCGGTCGGCGCGTTGCTGGCCTTGATCCTGAGCGGCAATGACCTGGGCATGATCGCGATCATCGGCATCATTTTGCTGATCGGCATCGTGAAGAAAAACGCGATCATGATGATCGACTTCGCCCTCGATGCAGAGCGCAATCAGGGCATCGACCCGGAAACCGCGATCTATCAAGCCGCGTTGCTTCGTTTCCGGCCCATTCTGATGACCACCCTTGCGGCGTTGTTCGGCGCCGTGCCGCTGATGCTGGCCACTGGTTCCGGCGCGGAATTGCGTCAACCGCTGGGGTTGGTGATGGTCGGTGGTTTGCTGCTGAGTCAGGTGCTGACCTTGTTCACCACGCCCGTCATCTACTTGTACTTCGATCGCCTCGGTCGGCGCTGGGGCCGTAAGTCTGAAGCCGTGGAAGCGGTAGAGCAGCCATGAACCTTTCCGGACCTTTCATCAAGCGCCCGGTCGCGACGATGTTGCTGAGCCTGGCGATCATGTTGCTGGGCGGCGTGAGTTTCGGCCTGTTGCCGGTGTCACCGCTGCCTCAGATGGATTTCCCGGTGATCGTGGTGCAGGCCAGTCTGCCCGGCGCGAGTCCCGAGGTCATGGCCTCGACCGTGGCTACGCCTCTGGAGCGGTCCTTTGGCACCATCGCCGGGGTCAACACCATGAGCAGCCGCTCCAGTCAGGGTTCGACCCGGGTGATCCTGCAATTTGACCTCGACCGCGACATCAACGGTGCGGCCCGGGAAGTGCAAGCCGCGATCAACGCCTCGCGCAACCTGCTGCCGAGCGGGATGCGCAGCATGCCGACCTACAAAAAGGTCAACCCGTCCCAGGCACCGATCATGGTGTTGTCGCTGACGTCGGACGTGCTGGAAAAGGGCCAACTCTACGATCTGGCCTCGACGATCCTGTCCCAGAGCCTGTCACAAGTGCAGGGCGTGGGCGAAGTGCAGATCGGCGGCAGTTCGTTGCCGGCGGTGCGTATCGAACTCGAGCCGCAGGCGCTCAATCAGTACGGCGTGGCACTGGATGATGTGCGCAACACCATCGCCAATGCCAACGTGCGTCGGCCCAAGGGCTCGGTCGAAGACGGCGAGCGGTTGTGGCAGGTGCAGGCCAACGATCAGCTGGAAAAAGCCAAGGATTACGAGTCGCTCATCATCCACTACAACGGCGGTGCAGCCTTGCGTCTGAAAGATGTGGCCAAGGTCAGCGACGGCGTCGAGGACCGCTACAACAGCGGCTTCTTCAACGACGACGCGGCGGTGTTGCTGGTGATCAACCGTCAGGCGGGGGCCAACATCATCGAGACGGTCAACGAGATCAAGGCGCAGCTGCCGGCGTTGCAGGCGGTGCTGCCGGCCAGTGTCAAGCTGAACCTGGCGATGGACCGTTCGCCGGTGATCAAGGCGACCCTGCACGAAGCGGAAATGACCCTGCTGATCGCGGTGACGCTGGTGATTCTGGTGGTCTTCCTGTTCCTCGGTAACTTCCGTGCCTCGCTGATTCCGACACTGGCGGTCCCGGTGTCGCTGGTGGGCACCTTTGCGGTGATGTACCTCTATGGCTTCTCGCTGAATAACCTGTCGCTGATGGCGCTGATCCTGGCCACCGGTCTGGTGGTCGACGACGCCATCGTTGTACTGGAGAACATCTCCCGGCACATCGACGAAGGCGTGCCACCGATGAAAGCCGCGTACCTGGGCGCCCAGGAAGTCGGCTTTACCTTGCTGTCGATGAACGTTTCATTGGTCGCGGTGTTCCTGTCGATCCTGTTCATGGGCGGCATCATTGAAAGCCTGTTCCGTGAGTTTTCCATCACCCTGGCAGCGTCCATCGTCGTGTCGCTGGTGGTTTCGCTGACGCTGACGCCGATGCTCTGCGCCCGTTGGCTGAAGCCGCATACGCCGGGCCAGGAAAACCGTTTGCAGCGCTGGAGCCAGCGCGCCAACGAATGGATGGTCGGCAAATACGCGACGAGCCTCGACTGGGTATTGCGCCACCGCCGATTGACCTTGCTCAGCCTGTTTGTGACGATCGGAGTGAATATCGCGTTGTACGTGGTGGTGCCCAAGACGTTTTTGCCGCAGCAGGATACCGGTCAGCTCATCGGTTTCGTGCGCGGTGACGACGGTCTGTCGTTCAGCGTGATGCAGCCGAAAATGGAAACCTTCCGCCGTGCCGTGCTCAAGGACGATGCGGTGGAAAGCGTCGCCGGGTTCATTGGCGGCAGCAACGGCACCAATAACGCGTTCATGCTGGTGCGCCTGAAACCGATCAAGGAACGCAACATTTCCGCGCAAAAAGTCATCGAGCGCCTGCGCAAGGAAATGCCCAAGGTCCCTGGCGCACAGTTGATGCTGATGGCGGACCAGGACCTGCAATTTGGCGGCGGTCGCGAACAGACGTCGTCGCAGTATTCCTACATCCTGCAAAGCGGTGATCTGGGCGCGTTACGCGAGTGGTATCCAAAAGTCGTCACCGCGCTCAAGGCGCTGCCGGAGTTGACGGCGATTGACGCTCGGGAAGGCCGTGGTGCGCAACAGGTCACGCTGATTGTCGATCGCGATCAGGCCAAGCGCCTGGGCGTCGACATGGACATGGTCACCTCGGTGCTTAACAACGCCTATAGCCAGCGGCAAATCTCGACGATTTACGACAGCCTCAACCAATATCAGGTGGTGATGGAGGTCAATCCGAAATACGCACAGGACCCGATCACCCTCAAACAGGTGCAGGTGATTACAGCCGATGGCGCACGGATTCCGTTGTCGACCATCGCCCATTACGAAAGAAGCCTGGAAAACGACCGGGTCAGCCACGAAGGCCAGTTTGCCTCCGAAAGCCTGTCGTTCGACATGGCCGAAGGCGTGACGGTGGAGCAGGGCGCCGCAGCCATCGAAAGGGCGATTGCCACGCTCGGACTTCCCGAAGACGTGATCGCGAAAATGGCGGGCACCGCCGATGCGTTCGCCGCGACCCAGAAGAGCCAGCCGTGGATGATTCTCGGCGCGCTGTTGGCGGTCTATCTGGTGTTGGGTGTGCTGTATGAAAGCTACATTCATCCGCTGACGATTCTGTCGACCTTGCCGTCGGCCGGGGTCGGTGCATTGCTCTCGATCTACGCGCTGGGCGGCGAGTTCAGTTTGATTTCGCTGCTGGGCCTGTTCCTGCTGATTGGCGTGGTGAAGAAAAACGCCATCCTGATGATCGACCTCGCGCTGCAACTTGAACGCCATCAAGGCCTGGCACCGCTGGAGTCGATTCGCAGTGCTTGCCTGCAACGCCTGCGACCGATCCTGATGACCACGCTGGCGGCGATCCTCGGTGCCGTGCCGTTGCTGCTGAGCCGTGCCGAAGGTGCGGAAATGCGCCAGCCACTGGGCCTGACCATCATCGGCGGGCTGATTTTCAGCCAGGTGCTAACCCTTTACACCACGCCTGTGGTTTACCTCTATCTCGACAAACTGCGCCATCGCTTCAATAAATGGCGTGGGGTACGTACCGATGCTGCTTTGGAAACTCCGCTATGACTGACCGTTCGCTTATCCATCTGGCCGCCCCGCTGGCCGCTGCCCGAGGCTCGCGTTTGCTGAGCCTTGCGCTGTGCGCGGCAATGCTCAGCGCATGTGCCGTGGGCCCGGATTATCAGCGCCCGCAAGCGGCCGCGCCGGTGCAGTACAAGGAAGCGGCGGGGTGGCGTCAGGCCAGCCCCAGCGATTCCCTGGCACGCGGTGCCTGGTGGGAGTTGTATGGCGATCAGCAGCTCAATGGCCTGATCGAAAAACTCAACAGCTCCAACCAGACCGTGGCCCAGTCCGAGGCACAATACCGCCAGGCACAAGCCTTGGTGCGCAGTGCCCGCGGGGCGTTTTTTCCGACGGTTGATTTGACCGTCGGTAAAAACCGCTCCAGCCAGGGCACCGGCAGCAGCAATTCGAGCCTGACCAGCTCCTCCAGCGGTATTCGTGACACCTACACCACCCAGGCCGGTGTCAGTTGGGAAGCGGACGTGTGGGGCAAATTACGCCGAGGCCTTGAAGCCGACACCGCCAACGCCCAGGCAAGCTATGCCGACCTGGCTGCCATGCGTCTGAGTCAGCAGTCGGAGCTGGTGCAGAACTACCTGCAATTGCGCGTGATCGATGAACAGAAGCGCTTGCTTGAAGCGACGGTCGAGGCTTATCAGCGTTCGCTGACAATGACCGAAAACCAATACCGCGCCGGTGTGTCCGGGCGAGACGCGGTGGCGCAGGCGCAGACTCAACTCAAAAGCACGCAGGCAGACATGGTTGACCTGATCTGGCAGCGCGCCCAGTTCGAGAACGCTATCGCCGTATTGATCGGGCTGCCCCCGGCCGAGTTTAGTCTGGCGGAAACCACCACCATCCCGACCTTGCCCGAAGTGCCGGTGGGCCTGCCTTCGCAATTGCTGGAACGTCGCCCGGACATCGCTTCCGCCGAGCGTTCGGTGATGGCGGCCAACGCCAACATCGGCGTGGCCAAGGCAGCCTATTACCCGGATTTCACCTTGAGCATGAACGGCGGGTATAGCAGCAGCACCTATTCCAACTGGATCAGTGTACCCAATCGCTTCTGGTCGGTCGGACCGCAGTTGGCAATGACCTTGTTTGATGGCGGCCAGCGTTCGGCCGAAGTCGATCGCAGCGAAGCCGCCTACGACGAGACGGTGGCCAAGTACCGCCAGACCGTGCTCGATGGCTTCCGTGAAGTGGAAAACTACCTGGTGCAGCTCAAGGTGCTGGAGCAGGAAGCCGGCGTGCGCCAGGAAGCGCTGGAGGCGGCGCGTATCTCGTTGCGCCTGACCCAGAATCAGTACAAGGCCGGTTTGATTGCTTATCTGGATGTGGTGGTGGTTCAGGCCACGGCACTGAGTAACGAACGCAACGTGCTGGATTTATTGCAGAGCCGGTTGATTGCCAGCGTGCAATTGATTGCCGCGCTGGGTGGCGGTTGGGACGGGGCGTTGCAGGTCAGCGAAAACCAGTAGACCCCCTGTAGCCGCTGCCGAGCCCGCGTTTGCTCGTAGCAGCTGTCGAGCAGCGCGAGGCTGCGTTCGGCTGCGAAGCAGTCGTGAAACCAGGCGACGCGGTGTTTCAGGAAAACCGCGTGCGGTGGATTTACGACTGCTTCGCAGCCGAACGCAGCCTCGCGCTGCTCGGCAGCTGCTACAAGCTAACGCAGCCTCGCGGGCATCAAACAAGCGTTTCATCGGGTTGATGGCTATTTGGTTATTTTGTAAGTGCGTTCTTTTACGCAATCAGTACAATCGCCGGCATTTGCCCCCAGAGTAAAAACCCTCTACGCCGGGCGCTCGCGAGAAGTCTCATGCTGATCGGTAGCTATTCCCCCACGCTGGTTATCATTTCGCTCTGTGTAGCGATTCTCGCGTCCTATACCGCGCTCGACCTGACCGGGCGTATCGCTACGGCCAGAGGCCGGGCGGTGCATTTGTGGACGGCGGGTGGAGCCTTCGCCATGGGCATCGGGGTGTGGTCGATGCACTTCATCGGCATGCTCGCGTTCAATTTGCCGATCGACCTGGGCTACGACTTCACCATCACATTGCTGTCGCTGCTGACCGCGATCCTTTCTTGCGGATTTGCCCTGTGGCTGGTCAGCCAGCCACGGTTGCCGGCCTGGCAACTGGCGTTCGGCGCGTTGGTGATGGGTGCCGGGATCAGTGCGATGCACTACACCGGCATGGCCGCCATGCGCATGCAACCGGGCATCGATTACGACCCGACGCTGTTTGGCACCTCGCTGCTGATCGCCGTTGGTGCCTCGGGCGTGGCTCTCTGGATCGCCTTCCGGCTGCGACAGCACACCCCGTATGTCAGTCTGTTCCGTGGCGGCGCGGCGGTGGTCATGGGCATCGCCATCGTCGGCATGCACTACACCGGCATGGCGGCAGCGCGCTTTCCTGAGGGCAGTTTCTGTGGCGCTGCTGCCAGCGGCTTGAATGGCAAGGGCCTGGACAATCTGGTGCTGATCACCACGCTGGCGGTGTTGAGCATCGCTTTGCTGACGTCAGTGCTCGATGCGCGACTGGAAGCACGCACCGCTGACCTGGCGCGCTCACTGACCGAGGCTAACCGCGAACTGACCCAACTGGCCTTGCACGACCCCCTGACCGGTTTGCCCAATCGCGTCTTGCTGGCTGATCGCATCGAGCAGGCCATGTCCAAGGTCAAGGAGCAGGGTGGCTGTTTTGCGCTGATGTTCATCGACCTGGACGGTTTCAAACCGGTCAACGATGCTTTTGGCCACCACATGGGCGATCAGTTGTTGCGCGAAGTCGGGTTGCGCCTGCGTGAAGATTTGCGTAGCCAGGACACGTTGGCGCGCATCGGCGGCGATGAATTTGTGCTGCTGGTACGGCTCGCCGAGCCGGATGACGCGCTCGGCCTGGCGGCGCGTCAGGTGGGGTTGATCGCGCGCTCGTTCCGGGTGGCTGAACATGACTTGCAGATTTCCGCCAGCGTCGGCATCGCGCTATACCCGGGTAACGGCCAGAACGCCCAGGATTTGCTGATGAACGCCGACGCGGCGATGTACCACGCCAAGGGCGCCGGTAAAAACGGCTACAGCTTCTTCGACGCGTCGATGAACAGCAACGCGCGCAAACAGCTTCAATTGTTGCAAGACCTGCGCAATGCGCTCGATCAGGAACAGTTCAGCCTCTATTACCAGCCCAAGTTCGACGCCAGCAATGGCCGGCCGGTGGGCGCCGAAGCGCTGCTGCGGTGGGAACACCCGACACGGGGCATGATGCTGCCGGACACTTTTATTGATCTGGCGGAAAAGACCGGGCTGATCATTCCGCTTGGCGAGTGGGTGCTCAACGAAGCCTGCCGTCAGATGCGCGAATGGTATGTGCAGGGTTACACCGACTGGCGGATCGCGGTGAACCTCTCGGCGTTGCAGTTCTGCCATGCAGGCCTGGTTCAAAGTGTGGCCAAGGCCCTGAGCACGCACCGGCTGCCGGCCAATAGCCTGACCCTGGAAATCACCGAAACCACCGCCATGAGCGATGCGGACGCCAGCATGACGGTGTTGCAGGAGCTCTCGACCATGGGCGTCGACCTGTCCATCGATGATTTCGGGACGGGCTATTCGAGCTTGATGTACCTCAAGCGCCTGCCCGCTAATGAGTTGAAGATTGACCGTGGGTTTGTCCGCGACCTGGAACACGACAGCGACGACGCGGCGATTGTCTCGGCGATTGTCGCACTCGGTCAGGCCCTGGGCTTGCGGATCGTCGCCGAAGGTGTCGAAACCGGCGTGCAGCAAGACTTCCTGACCAAACTGGGGTGTGATTCGTTGCAAGGCTATCTGCTGGGGCACCCGCAGCCGGCCGACCGCTTCATGGTGGACATCCGGCGCGCAGAGAAACTGTCGACGGCCTGAAGATCCCACCGTCTGTAGCAGCTGCCGAGCCTGCGAGGCTGCGTTCGGCAGCGAAGCTGTCGTGAAATCTGGCGGCGCGGTATTTCAGAAAGACCGCGTGTATCGGGTTTACGACTGCTTCGCAGCCGGACGCAGCCTCGCAGGGTCGGTAGCTGCTACGGACGGTAGTGTGGCGGGGTGTTGGTAATGTCTGTTGATGTGTGACCATGCAAAAGCCGGCAATGACGGTTATCCTTGATTCCGATTGCTTACGCTGGAATGGGGGAACGCCTACATGGACAAAGTCATCGTCATCACCGGTGGCGGTCGCGGTATCGGTGCCGCTACTGCTCTGTTGGCCGCCAGGCAGGGATATCGGGTTTGTATCAACTACCAATCTGACGAGACCGCCGCGCAAAGCGTGCTGGAGCAAGTTCGAGCACTGGGCGCTCAAGCCATTGCGGTGCGCGCAGATGTCAGCATTGAAGATGAAGTGATCGCGCTGTTCCACCGGGTGGACACCGAACTGGGTCGGGTTACGGCACTGGTGAATAACGCCGGCACCGTCGGGCACAAATCCCGGGTCGACGAAATGTCCGAATTCCGCATTCTCAAAATCCTCAAGACCAACGTCCTGGCACCGATCCTTTGCGCCAAGCACGCGGTCCTGCGCATGTCACCCAAACACGGCGGACAGGGTGGCAGCATCGTTAACGTGTCTTCGGTGGCCTCGCGTTTGGGCTCGCCCAACGAGTACGTGGATTACGCCGCGTCCAAAGGTGCGCTGGACAGCTTCACCATCGGCTTGTCCAAGGAGGTCGCGGGCGAGGGCATTCGCGTCAATGCCGTGCGGCCGGGCTTCATCTTCACCGACTTCCATGCCCTGAGCGGCGACCCGGACCGGGTCAGCAAGCTTGAATCGGCGATTCCGATGGCGCGCGGTGGACGCCCGGATGAAGTGGCTGAGGCGATTGTCTGGTTGTTGTCGGACAAGGCTTCTTATGCGACCGGGACGTTTGTTGATCTGGGGGGTGGAAGGTAAGTATGCGAAAACCCGCAAAGTATCTTGCGGGTTTCCGCTTTATCTATTTTTGGATGCGATAATTTTTTTCACAAGTTCTTGTAGTCTTTCTGATAGGTCAAGAACAGTGAAGTCAGGTTCGGATTTACAGATAATTTTAGCAATGCGAACTTTATCAGCTTTTTTGAATAGTGTTCCGTCCTTTCTCTCGAAGTGTAAGATGTTAGAGAATTCGGATGTTGGCGGATCTTGGTGTTGAAAGGTGGTTTTGTAACAGTTCTTGATTGTACTGAGTATTGTAGGGTAAGGGATGTAGTTTTCAATTTCGCGACCGCGTGTGATCCAGCAAAGATTGCTGTTTTCAAGTCCGTTGATATTTTCTTCGATCTTGTTTTTTATTTTGGTTTTTGTGCTGTTGATTGTGTCGGAGTCGGACTGCATGTCACTGTCTATGATGAAGGCCAAGTTGCGATTTAGTGCCTTCACAGCGATCAATGCATCGACGTCTTCTTCGAAGTCTTCTGATTCATCTAGTGATAAATGACTGAGCAGGCGGCCTCCGTAAAACATAATTGAGTAGTCAATGCCTTCTTTTAATTTGTGTTTCGTGTCTTTTGTAAAGTTTGAGATCCAGTGGTTTAGGTAGATTCTGTCGGACGGACCTTCAACCCAAATGATAAAATTTGCTTGTAGTATGTCCGATGCTTTATATCCTAAATCTTGGACAAGGTTGGACTTTGAAGCCGAACAGAAGGCTGAGTTGATCGTTGTGCCTGTTTCGCTCTGTTTTACTTGAAATATTGCAGCGTCAGGCATGTCAATTATTGAGGCTGAGTGTGTTGCAATAAAATATTGATTTGTTGTTTCCTCTGCAAGATACCTCATTAGTCTGCGCTGCAAGGCGGGATGAAGATGGAGTTCCGGCTCTTCTATGCAAATGACACTGTTCTCAAGCAGAGTACAGGCTGCTGCCAAAATAATAATTTCGTGAATTCCAGTGCCAAGGGATTCCAGTGGCAACGTTTTCTTGTCCATAAATACAGATATTTCATTTTTATAGGATATCTGGATCCTGGCTGTCGTATTTTGCAACACGGAGCGTAAAAAGTTGTTTATTTTATCGAATGGTTCGTGTATGTCGATACCGTAACTGTTGGGATTCTGGAGTTCTGCTAGTTTTTTTATAAGTCCTGAGCCAGAGGACGTATCTGTAGCATCCTCCGTATTTATTTCTCTTATGGCAGGTATGAGGCATGCATCTTTTTTTATTGTGATTTTTGCGTGCGCCAAAAGAATTTGTATCCAGGAATCTAACGCATCTGAGTCCGATTGTTTTTGGCTGCTGAACTCGTTTATCGTATTTGTTATTCTTTGAAGGTCGTCTTTCGATAAGTTTTCGAAGGCGTCATTGAAGTTTTTATCAAGTAGTTGAATGCGACCTTTTTGAGTTCGGCGCGGTTTAGTCCAAATAAGGTCGTTTTCGTCAGCTAATGTTGTGAGTATGCTTTTGGAGAGCGCTCGAAACGCTTCGTGCGAGGCGATAGATGAGTTGTTTGCGTTGATTTCAGCTTCGATTAAGTCGTTTGCAGTAATGCAGCTCCCGATAGTGGGGATGGCGGATTTTGTTTCTATGTTTCTTTCTAGGTCGGCAATTGCAAACTCTGCTGCTTCTTCTCTATGCTTTGCGTCGGTATTCAACTTTTTCAGGTATTTTGATATGAAGTATAAAACAGTGGATTTTCCTGAGTTGTTTGGGCCGACGAAAAAGTTGAACTGCTTGAATGGGCCTATTTTTTGAACGGTTGTACCGATGCCTTTGAAGTTGGAGAGTGCGACTCCTTTTAGGACTATGTACTCGGGCATGTTGATCTCTGGTGGTGTGTATAATGGCTGCTTAAGCTAGTTAAGTAATAAATTGGCTTGGGCTAATTCTAAATGTACCGACTTTAATCTAGAGGTGCCACTGTTTTGATGGCGCTTTAAAACGACCGCACAATCCGCCCCAACGTCTCCATGGCTTTCTCCGCCGCCTCATTCCAAGGGCTGCCGTAATTCAAGCGGATGCAGTTGCGAAACCGCTGCGTCGGCGAAAAGATCGGTCCCGGCGCGATGCTGATGCCCTGCGCCAACGCCATCTGGAACAACTTCAGCGAATCCATCTGCGCCGGTAATTCCAGCCACAGGAAATAGCCGCCGGCCGGTTGGCTGACGCGGGTCTGTGCCGGAAAATAGCGGGCGATGGCGGCGAGCATGGCGCTTTGCTGTTCTTCGAGGGCGTAACGCAGTTTGCGCAGGTGTCGGTCGTAACCACCGTGTTGCAGGTAATCGGCGATGGCTGCCTGCGCCGGCATCGAGGCGCACAGTGAGGTCATGAGTTTCAAGCGTTCGATCTTCTGCGCATAACGCCCGGCCGCCACCCAACCGATGCGGTATCCGGGGGCCAGGCTTTTGGCGAACGAGCCGCAGTGCATCACCAACCCTTGCGTATCAAACGCCTTGGCCGGTTTCGGCGCCTGCTGACCGTAATACAGCTCGGCGTAGACATCATCTTCAATCAGCGGCACTTGATGACGGCGCAGCAACTCGACCAATTCCTGCTTTTTCGCCTCGGGCATGGTCGCGCCCATGGGGTTCTGGAAACTGGTCATGCACCAGCAGACTTTGATCGGATGACGTTCCAGCGTCTGAGCCAGCACACCCAGATCGATGCCGTCCCGAGGGTGCACCGGAATCTCCACGGCCTTGAGTTTCAACCGTTCCAGAATTTGCAGGCAGGCGTAGAACGCCGGCGCTTCAATGGCCACCAGGTCGCCGGGTTCAGTGACCGCTTGCAGGCACAGGTTCAAGGCTTCCAGCGCGCCGTTGGTAATCAACAGTTCTTCCATCGGCAGCATCAGCCCGCCGACCATGTAGCGCAGGGCGATTTGTCGACGCAATTGCGGGTTGCCCGGTGACATGTCGGTGACGACCATGCGCGGGTCCATTTCCCGGGCAGCGCTGGCCAGCGAGCGCGACAGGCGTTGCAGCGGGAACAGGGAGGGGCTGGGAAAGGCGGAGCCGAACGCGACGGTATTGGGGTCCTTGATCGAGTCGAGCACCGAGAACACCAGTTCACTGACGTCGACTTCGGTGGACTCGTTGACCTGGCTGCTGATCACCGGCTCCGAAAACGGGCTCGGTGCGTGGGCGTTGACGAAGTAGCCGGAGCGCGGCCGGGCGCGGATCAGGCCTCGGCGTTCGAGCAGGTAATAGGCCTGGAACACCGTGGACGGACTGACGCCGTAGGTTTGACTGGCGTAGCGCACGGATGGCACGCGCTGGCCGGGACCGAGGACGCCGGAGCGGATCAGTTCGGCGATGTCGTCGGCGAATTTTTCGTAGCGTTTCATCTTGAGCCCGGATCGGTGTCATTTTTTGAAAGACCGCGGTGTCTTCATCGCGGGCAAGCCCGCTCCCACAGGTATTGCGATGTCCTTGTGGGAGCGGGCATGCCCGCGAATGGCAGCACCGCAGTCTAAGGGATCAGCGGTTCATCGGCGCAACAAACCGGCTCTTCGCTTCGCTATAAATGTCCGGTTCATCACTGTCGACAACCCTGAACGTGATCGCCTGCGAGCTGCTGGCTGGCCGCTCCGTGGTCATCGCCACCGACACCGGCACATCGACAATTTCGCCGGGCGCCAGGCTCAGCTGCGTTTTGCCCTGCAACTGAAAGCCGTCACCCTCGACCAGGGTCAAACGATAGTCCTGACGCTGCTGTGTTTTGTTGATGACCTTCAGGCTGTAAATGTTTTCGATCTGGCCCTGGCTGTTCTCGCGGAACAGCCCACGGTCCTTGCTCACGTCCAGCGACACCATTGGCCGCTCCACCAGCGCGAGGGCGAGGGCGCCGATCATCACCAGCAGCACCGCCGTGTAACCGATCAGCCGTGGCCGTAGCAGGTGCGTCTTGCCACCCTGCAATTCATGCTCCGAGGTATAGCTGATCAGCCCGCGGGCGTAGCCCATTTTGTCCATGATCGAATCACAGGCGTCGATGCAGGCCGCGCAACCGATGCATTCCATCTGCAAGCCATCGCGAATGTCGATGCCGGTCGGGCAGACCTGCACGCACAACTGACAATCGTTGCAATCACCCAGGCCGACCTCGGCCGGTTTCACCTCACGTTTGCGCGGGCCACGATTTTCGCCTCGGGCAGCATCATAAGAAATGGTCAGGGTGTCCTTGTCGAACATCACGCTCTGGAACCGCGCATACGGACACATGTGCATGCACACGGCTTCACGCAACCAACCGGCGTTGATGTAAGTGGCGCCGGTAAAGAACAGCACCCAGAACAGGCTGACACCGCCCATATGCCAGGTCAGCAGTTCTTCGGCCAGCGGCCGGATCGGTGTGAAGTAGCCGACAAATGTCAGGCCGGTGAGCAGACTGATCGCCAGCCACAGCGTGTGCTTGGCTGAGCGGCGCAAGAGTTTGTTCAAGCCCCATGGCGCGGCTTGCAGCTTGATTCGCTGGTTGCGCTCGCCTTCGGTGATCTTCTCGCACCACATGAAGATCCAGGTCCAGGAACTCTGCGGGCAGGTGTACCCGCACCAGACCCGGCCGGCGAACACGGTGATCGCAAACAGGCCGAATGCGGCGATGATCAGCAGCGCCGAGAGCAGGATGAAATCCTGCGGCCAGAAGGTCGCGCCAAAGATGTGGAATTTGCTCTCGGAAAGGTCCCAGAGCACCGCTTGGCGGTCGCCCCAGTTCAGCCACACCGTGCCGAAAAACAGTAAAAACAGAAAACTCGCACCGCTCAGGCGCAAGGTGCGGAACAGGCCGGTAAAACTGCGGGTATGGATCAAGTTGTCGCTGGACTTGGCCTTCAGCTTTGGACGCGAAGGCTCAAAAGTCTGTACAGGGGCGCTTTCAACTAATCGGACGGGGATTCTATCGCTCATGGTCTGTCGCTCATCAGCCTCCATCAGGCCAGCGCACTATGAGCGTCGATCTGTTTGCATAACAGACTCAGGTATTGCAATAAAAAGCGGATCAGATGAGCGCTGACCCGCTACCTGCGACAACTTGAAGCACCTGCCACAGCAGGACGTGCATACGTAAATCAGACCGGCGCAGACGATGTTGATCAGCGTCAGTCAAATCACCGAATCACTGTTGGTGGTCATCAAGTGCCGGCGACCGTCCACCGCGCCTGCTACGGTCAATGCATCGGCTTCTGCTTCGGTGATGTAGACGCGCTGTCCGTTCAGGTCGACGGCTGACATGGCTTTGTCCGAGTCAGTGATGATGGTGACGTCGGGGCACAGGCGAATTTCCTCGCCGTTTTCCAGGATAAAAAAGCAGGTCTGGTTTTCGATGCGCACGGTCATGGGGCAGGTCCTTTATTCAGCAGTACATGAACGTTAGGGCGCGCAGGACGACCATCGTTCGCTGCAACCGATTAGTGGTCAGCGCGGTCCACCCTCTAACAACTCAAAAGGACCACAGCATGAACGCCTGGTGGCATGAGGTTTGGGTGACGCTGCAAGCGGAGTTCGCCGACATCGGCGACGCCTCCCAACTGACGCGCATTAGCGTGCGCTTGCTGATGGCCGCTGTGCTGGGCGGCATCCTCGGCTTTGAGCGAGAGCACAAGGGCAAGGCCGCCGGCGTCCGCACCCACATGCTGGTGGCGTTGGGGGCCGCGCTGTTCGTGCTGGTGCCGCAGATGTCCGGCGCCCAGGCCGACGCCATGAGCCGGGTGGTGCAGGGCGTCATTGCCGGGATCGGTTTTCTGGGGGCTGGGACTATCCTGAAAAACACCGACGGCGACGAAGCCCACGTCAAAGGCCTGACCACCGCCGCCGGGTTATGGATGACCGCCGCGATCGGCGTCTCGGCCGGTTTGGGACGTGAGGCGACGGCGCTGTTCAGTACGGTGTTGGCGTTGGCGATCTTTAGCGTGATGCCGAGGATTGTGCGGCTGATCGACAAGGATCACACCGGGTAATCATCGTTCCCACGCTCTGCGCGGGAACGATCACGGCTTCACAATCACCGGCGGCATTGTGCTCGGTGGTTCTTCCCGAGGCGGTGGCTGGGTGCCGGGCGGATCTTCCTCGGGTACTGGCTCCGGTTCGGTGGGTGGAATGACCGGGCTGTCGATGTTCGGATCAGGCGTTTCGGCGGGGATTGGAATACTCATTGTTGAAATCTCCGAGTGTCAGTCTGCGGTGGCACATGGCGTAACTCGTGCTTAAGTGGATTGACCTGCTGACGCGCGAATTGATTCCCCGGCAATCAGCCTGGGCAAATCACTCTGAACTTTTATCGAATCCGGTGGCTCCCAACCTAAGCGAATCCATTCAGGGAAACCCGGTACAAGAGCGTCCATGGGGCGTGAAGGAGCGATGCTCGATGACTGCGCAAAAACCGACAGAGCTGAACTACAACCCTCACATGCCGCTGTCGCAGGCGTTACTGCTGCCGCGAATCGCGATTGAAAACACCCAGCCGACCCTGGATGGCGGACAGTTCGCCGTCAAAGCCGTGGTGGGTCAGGACGTGGTGGTGTCCAGCAAAGTGTTTGCCGACGGTCACGACAAACTGGCGGTGCGGCTGCGCTGGCGCGCCGATGGCGATGACATCTGGCAAAGCGAAGTGATGGCCGACCAGGGCAACAATGGCTGGCAGGGCCAGTTCCGCGTCGAGCGTCAGGGGCGCTATCTGTTCTGCATCGAGGCCTGGATCGATCAGTTCGCCAGTTTCTGCTACGAACTGGAAAAGAAGCACGCAGCGCGAATCCCCGTCAGTCTTGAGTTGCAGGAAGGACGCACGCTGGTCCAGCAGGCCGCCGGGCGCAGCGAAGGCCTGTTAAGCGAACAATTGGCGGCGTTGCACCATGAGTTGTCCGGCCTGCTCGAAAACGAGCAGGTCGCGCTGTTTGTGCACCAACGTAGCGCCGAGCTGATGGCTCAGGCCGATCATCGCGCCTACGTGAGCCTCAGCCCGGAGTACCCGCTGGATGTCGAACGGGAGCTGGCGCAGTTCGCCAGTTGGTATGAGCTGTTCCCGCGCTCGATCACCGATGATCCGGCCCGACACGGCACGTTCAATGACGTGCACTCGCGGTTGCCGATGATTCAGGACATGGGATTCGACGTCCTGTACTTCCCGCCGATTCATCCCATCGGACGCAACTACCGAAAAGGCCCGAACAACTCCCTGACTGCCGGTCCGGACGATCCGGGCAGTCCCTATGCCATTGGCAGCGAAGAGGGCGGGCATGAGGCGATTCACTCGCAACTGGGCACCCGCGAAGACTTCCGCCACCTGGTCGCCACGGCGGCGGACTACGGGATTGAAATCGCCCTCGATTTTGCGATTCAGTGTTCCCAGGACCACCCGTGGTTGCAGCAGCACCCGGGCTGGTTCAACTGGCGGCCGGACGGCACGATCAAATACGCCGAAAACCCGCCGAAGAAATACCAGGACATCGTTAACGTCGACTTCTACGCTAACGACGCCATCCCTAGCCTTTGGGTCGAACTGCGCGACATCGTGGTCGGTTGGGTTGAAGAGGGTGTGAAGATCTTTCGCGTCGACAACCCTCACACCAAACCGCTGCCGTTCTGGCAGTGGCTGATCGCCGATGTGCGGGCGCTGTACCCCGAGGTGATTTTCCTCGCGGAAGCCTTTACCACGCCGGCGATGATGGCGCGGCTGGGCAAGGTCGGCTATTCGCAGAGCTACACCTACTTCACCTGGCGCAATACCAAGCATGAGCTGGCGACGTATTTCACCGAGCTCAACGAGTCACCGTGGCGCGAATGCTACCGGCCGAATTTTTTCGTCAATACCCCGGACATCAACCCGTTTTTCCTGCATGAGTCGGGGCGCGCGGGTTTTCTGATCCGCGCGGCGCTGGCGACCATGGGTTCGGGTTTGTGGGGCATGTACTCGGGCTTCGAGTTGTGTGAGGCGGCGCCAATACCGGGCAAAGAGGAATACCTCGACTCCGAGAAGTACGAAATCCGCCCGCGGGACTTCAATGCGCCGGGCAACATCATTGCCGAAATTGCCCAGCTCAACCGGATTCGTCGGCAAAACCCGGCGCTGCACACGCACCTGGGCTTAAAGGTCTATAACGCCTGGAACGACAACATTCTGTATTTCGGCAAACGCAGCGCGGACGGCGGCAACTTCATTTTGGTGGCGGTCAGCCTGGACCCACACAACGTTCAAGAAGCCACTTTCGAATTGCCGCTGTGGGAAATGGGCCTGCCCGATGACGCCAGCACCCAGGGCGAGGACTTGATGAACGGCCACCGCTGGACCTGGTATGGCAAGTACCAGTTCATGCGCATCGACCCGGCCTACCAGCCGTTCGGGATCTGGCGGATTACCGTCTAGCACGCAGAACCCTGTGGGAGCGAGCTTGCTCGCGATAGCAATTTGACAGACAGCACAGTTGTTGAATGTTCAATCGCCATCGCGAGCAAGCTCGCTCCCACAGGTAATCATTGGGTTTGAGGCGGGTGATCGGCTCAGCGGCCTTTTCGAATTCAACAGGAGTTTCAAATGGCGAAGAAACCCAAGGCAGCCACGTTCATCAAAGACCCGCTCTGGTACAAGGACGCGGTGATCTATCAGGTTCACGTCAAATCGTTTTTCGACTCCAACAATGACGGGATCGGCGACTTTCCGGGCTTGATCGCCAAACTCGATTACATCGCCGACCTTGGCGTCAATACCATCTGGCTGTTGCCGTTCTACCCCTCGCCGCGCCGCGACGATGGCTACGACATCGCCGAGTACCGTGGCGTGCATGCCGATTACGGCACCATGGCCGACGCCAAACGCTTCATTGCCGAGGCGCACAAGCGTGGCCTGCGGGTGATTACCGAACTGGTCATCAACCACACCTCGGATCAGCACGCCTGGTTCCAGCGCGCACGCAAGGCCAAACCCGGTTCGGCGGCGCGAGACTTCTACGTCTGGTCCGATGACGATCAAAAATACGACGGCACGCGCATCATCTTTCTCGACACCGAGAAATCCAACTGGACCTGGGACCCGGTCGCCGGCCAGTACTTCTGGCACCGTTTCTACTCCCACCAGCCCGACCTGAACTTCGATAACCCGCAAGTCATGAAAGCTGTGCTCTCGGTCATGCGTTACTGGCTCGACATGGGCATCGACGGCCTGCGCCTGGATGCCATCCCGTACCTGATCGAACGTGACGGCACCAACAACGAAAACCTCCCCGAAACCCATGATGTCTTAAAGCAGATTCGTGCCGAGATCGACGCCAATTACCCGGACCGCATGCTGTTGGCCGAAGCCAATCAATGGCCGGAAGACACCCAGTTGTATTTCGGCGACACCGACGCCAAGGGTTTGAACGGCGACGAGTGCCACATGGCCTTTCATTTTCCGTTGATGCCGCGCATGTACATGGCGCTGGCTCAGGAGGATCGCTTCCCGATCACCGACATCCTGCGCCAGACGCCGGAGATCCCGGCCAACTGTCAGTGGGCGATTTTCCTGCGCAATCACGATGAGCTGACCCTGGAAATGGTCACCGACAAGGAGCGCGATTACCTGTGGAATTACTACGCGGCCGACCGTCGGGCGCGGATCAACCTGGGGATTCGCCGGCGCCTCGCGCCCTTGGTGGAGCGCGATCGTCGTCGCGTGGAACTGCTCAACAGTTTGCTGCTGTCGATGCCGGGCACGCCGACCCTGTATTACGGCGATGAAATCGGCATGGGCGACAACATCTACCTCGGTGACCGTGACGGCGTGCGCACCCCGATGCAATGGTCGATCGACCGTAACGGCGGGTTTTCGCGCGCCGACCCGGCCAGCCTGGTGCTGCCGCCGATCATGGACCCGCAATACGGCTACCTGTCGGTCAACGTCGAAACTCAGGCGGGCGACCCGCATTCGTTGCTCAACTGGACCCGGCGCATGCTCGCCGTGCGCAAACAATCCAAGGCGTTCGGGCGCGGTACGCTGAAAATGCTGTCGCCGAGCAATCGCAGGATTCTGGCCTACACCCGTGAATTCACCGGGGCCGATGGCAAACACGAAATCATCCTGTGTGTGGCCAACGTCTCGCGCAGCGCGCAAGCGGCAGAACTCGACCTGTCGGCCTACGTCGGCATGGTGCCGGTGGAGATGCTCGGCGGTAACGCCTTTCCACCGATTGGTCAGTTGAATTTCTTGCTGACGCTGGCGCCTTACGGCTTCTATTGGTTCGGGCTTGCAGCGGAAAACCAGATGCCGAGCTGGCACGTTGAACCGGCGCAGAGCCTGCCGGACTTCACCACGCTGGTGCTGAAGAAGCGCATGGAAGAACTGCTCGAGACGCCGTCCCGTGGCACGCTGGAGCAAGGCATCCTGCCAAGCTGGCTGCAAAACCGCCGCTGGTTTGCCGGCAAGGACGCGGCCATCGAACAGGTCAGCCTGGCCTACGGCGTGCGTTTCGGTGATCCGCTGCACCCGGTGCTGCTGAGCGAAATCGAAGTGACGAGTGCCGGCCAGACCCATCGCTATCAGTTGCCGTTCGGCTTTATCCCCGAAGACCAGGTGGGGGCCGCGCTGCCCCAGCAATTGGCCTTGTCGCGGGTGCGACGCGGGCGCCAGGTGGGGTTGATCACCGACGCCTTTAGTCTTGAACACTTTGTCCGTGCAGTGTTGCAAGGCATGCACGACGACACAGTGCTGCCTTCGAGCGCGGGCGACATCCGGTTCGAACCGACCGCAGAGCTGGCGAAACTCGGTCTGACCGACGAATCCCCTGTGCGTTATCTGTCCGCCGAGCAATCCAACAGTTCGGTGGTGATCGGCAACAGCCTGGTGCTCAAACTGATCCGCAAACTCGCCTCGGGCGTGCACCCGGAACTGGAAATGAGCGCGTACCTGACCCAGGCCGGGTTTGCCAATATTTCGCCGTTGCTGGGCTCGGTGGTTCGCCGCGATGAACAAGGCGAGGACACGTTGTTGATGATCGCTCAGGGCTATTTGAGCAATCAGGGCGATGCCTGGGAATGGACTCAGAACAACCTTGAACGCGCCTTGCGTGACGAGTTGGCCGACGCCGTGTCCGAGCAGGAGCAGCACTACAACGCACTCGGCGAGCTGAAGGATTTTGCCGGCATGCTCGGCCAGCGCCTCGGGGAAATGCATCAGGTACTCGCGACCCCGACGAAAGACCCGGACTTCGCCCCGCAGGTCACCACACAGAAAGAGGCGCTGGCCTCGGCCAAGGATGTGGCAGCGCAAATGGAACATGCACTGAAGTTGCTCAAGCGCCATCAAAATGAACTGAGCCCGGCGGACAAAGCCTTGGTCAGCCGTTTACTGGACAACAAAAAAACCATCCTCGGCCATGTGCTGGAACTCGGTAAAAAAGCCGCCGGTGGTTTGCGCATGCGTGTCCACGGTGATTTGCACCTGGGGCAGGTGCTGGTGATCAAGGGTGACGCCTACCTGATCGATTTCGAGGGCGAGCCGGCGCGGACGTTGCATGAACGTCGGGGTAAGCACAGCCCATACAAGGATGTCAGTGGTGTGTTGCGCTCTTTCGATTACGCCGCTGCGATGACGATCAATGTGCACAACGTCGACAACACTGCGCAGGCACAGGCTGCTCGTCAACGGGTGGCCGAGCGCTACTTGATTGAAGCAAAACAGGCATTTGTCGACGCTTATCGGCTGGCGGCAGCTAGTCTTGCTCATGCATGGCAAGATCCGGAAGGCGAGGACGCCGCGCTGGCGTTGTTCGGTCTGGAGAAGGCGGCCTATGAAGTGGCGTATGAGGCCGAAAATCGACCCACTTGGCTGCCGGTGCCGTTGCACGGCTTGTATGGATTATTGAGTGGGCTTAAACCCTTTTCCGATCTTGGTGGAGAGTAGTCATGAGTTTCTCGAACAAGGAACAGGGTCACGCCAAAGAGGCGCTACTGCCCAGGTCTCGGGATATCGATGCGTTGGTGCGCGCCGAACATCACGACCCTTTTGCAATTCTCGGTCCCCATGGCGACGGTGCCGGCGGGCAATTCATTCGAGCCTATTTGCCAGACGCGTTGAGCGTGCAGGTGTTGGCCAGGGACAACGGGGAGGAACTCGGCAGCCTTGAAGCCACCCAGACCCCGGGATTGTTTGTCGGGCACTTCGACCGTGCGCAGGCGTACCTGTTGCGTACCCGCTGGGCCGGGGGCGAACAGGTGTGCGAAGACCCTTACAGCTTCGGCCCACTGCTCGGCGAAATGGATTTGTACCTGTTCGCCGAAGGCAATCACCGCGACCTGAGCAGCTGCCTCGGTGCGCAATTGAAGACGGTCGATGGTATCGACGGCGTACGTTTCGCCGTGTGGGCGCCCAATGCCAAACGCGTTTCGGTGGTGGGTGATTTCAACAACTGGGACGGTCGCCGCCACCCGATGCGCCTGCGTCATCCCACCGGGGTCTGGGAGGTGTTCATTCCGCGTCTGCGAGCAGGCGAAGCCTACAAATACGAAATTCTCGGCACCCACGGTATCTTGCCACTCAAGGCTGACCCGATGGCGCTGGCCACCACCTTGCCGCCAGACACCGCTTCGAAGGTCGCGTCACCACTGACCATCGACTGGCAGGATCAGGCGTGGATGCAATCGCGGGGCGAACGTCAGCGTCCAACTGCGCCGCTGTCGATCTACGAATTGCACGCCGGTTCCTGGCAATGTGAACTGGATGATTTGGGCGAAGTCGCCCGCCAGTACACCTGGCACGAGTTGGGTGAGCGGCTGATTCCTTATGTGAAAGATTTGGGGTTCACCCACATCGAGCTGATGCCGATCATGGAGCACCCGTTCGGCGGCTCGTGGGGTTATCAACTGCTTTCGCAATTCGCCCCGAGCGCGCGGTACGGTTCACCCGATGACTTTGCCGCGTTCGTCAACGCCTGCCATCAGGCGGAAATCGGCGTGATTCTCGATTGGGTGCCGGCGCATTTCCCCACCGATGTCCATGGCCTGGCGCAGTTCGACGGCACGGCGCTGTACGAATACGGCAACCCGCTGGAAGGTTTTCATCAGGACTGGGACACGCTGATCTACAACCTGGGCCGCACCGAAGTGCACGGTTACATGCTGGCCTCGGGGTTGCACTGGCTCAAGCATTTCCACGTCGATGGCCTGCGTGTCGATGCGGTGGCCTCGATGCTCTATCGCGACTACTCGCGCAAGGCCGGCGAATGGGTGCCGAACCGCCATGGTGGTCGGGAAAACCTCGAAGCCATCGACTTTTTGCGCCATCTCAACGACGTGGTGGCACTGGAGGCGCCTGGGGCGCTGGTCATCGCCGAAGAATCCACGGCGTGGCCGGGTGTCAGCCAGAGTACGCAACAGGGCGGTTTGGGCTTTGCCTACAAGTGGAACATGGGCTGGATGCACGATTCGCTGCATTACATCCAGCAGGATCCGGTGTACCGCGCGCATCACCACAACGAACTGAGTTTTGGCCTGGTGTACGCCTGGTCCGAGCGATTCATCCTGCCGATTTCCCACGACGAAGTGGTCCATGGCAAGCATTCGCTGATCGACAAGATGCCCGGTGATCGCTGGCAAAAGTTCGCCAATTTGCGCGCCTACTTGAGCTTCATGTGGACGCACCCTGGCAAGAAGCTGTTGTTCATGGGCTGTGAGTTCGGCCAGTGGCGCGAGTGGAACCACGATCAGCAACTCGACTGGTACCTGTTGCAATACCCCGAGCACAAAGGGGTGCAGAAACTGGTCGGCGACCTCAATCGGCTGTACCGCGAAGAACCGGCGCTGCATGAGCAGGACGATGCCCCGCAAGGCTTCCAGTGGCTGATTGGCGACGATGCGATCAACAGCGTCTACGCGTGGTTGCGCTGGAGCAAGGAGGGCAGGCCGGTGTTGGTCGTGGCCAACTTCACCCCGGTGCCGCGTGAGGGGTATCGCGTGGGCGTGCCGTTCGCCGGGCGCTGGACCGAAGTCATCAACAGCGATGCGGCGTTGTATGCCGGTTCCAACTACGGCAACAGTGGCGGGGCGTTCAGCGAGGAAACACCGAGCCATGGGCAAGCACTGTCGTTGGTGTTGAACCTGCCACCGCTGGCGGTATTGATCTTGCGGCCGGAGGGTTGATCTGTCATCGCGGCAAGCCACGCCTGTAGGAGCCGAGCTTGCTCGCGATAGCGGTACTTCAGTCGAAATCAAAGGTGACTGACATACCGCTATCGCGAGCAAGCTCGGTTCCTACAGGTGTGGTGACAGCCAAAACGACACAAACTTTTACCACCGCATCCGCACACCCAGACTCCCAATCAACCCGTTCAAATCATTGTCATCCACATCACTGCTGTAATCGGCGCTGACATAAAAGCTGACCGCAGGCGTGACTCTGGCCACCAGTCCCAAACCCACTTCGACCGTTGATGAATTTCGACTGCTGCTGATCTTGTCGACCTGGTCGAGCGTCACGGTATTGCCGGTGTACACGGTGTGCCACAAGTTGGTTCGCACGTAGGGTTCGACGCCCAGGCCGTTGATGTCGTAACTACCTTTCAATCGGGCGCCGACCCGACCGCTCCAGGACGTCAGCTCGCTTGATGACGCATTGCCCGAGCCGGCGTACGGCGTATCCAGGGTAATGCGCTGATTGATCAATTGCGCCTGCGGTTCAACCACCCAGTTCTCGGTCAAGCCAATCGGGAAGCCGCCTTCCACCGACAAGGTCATCGCACTGCCTTCTGTGGCTAGTCGTTCACCCTGTTCGTTGCGGCTGAAGCCGCTGACCCGGCCGCCGCTGGCAGTCAAATCCACATGCCAGCCTTGAGGGCCGATCAGGCTCCAGTAAGCGCCGAGGCTCTGGCCTTGCAGGTTAAGGGTGTCGTTGTTGGGGTCGGCCAGGGCTGGGCTAGTCAGCAAGCCGTTGCTGTCGCCTTGCAGGCGGGTTGTGCCGCCGATCAGGCCGACTTTCTGGGTATGGCCGCTGCTGCTTTGCAAGGTGAGGATCGCCGGGCCTTTGAGTTCAGTGCTGCCAGGGATCGAGAATCCCTGCGACAGGTAGTCGGTCTGCGCCTGCCGCGACGGTTTGCCATACACCTGATCCCAGGTTGAAGGGGCTGCGTCTTCGATGGTCAGGTGTGAGCTTGTTGTATCGGATGCGAGGCCGAAGTGGCCGGGATAGGACGCCATGATGCTATTGGGCAAGGTCAGAACAGGGACTTCCTGGCGATACCACGGGGCGGTTTCTTGCTCGACCGGTCCCGCCTGGACCTCCAGGGTTGAGCACAGCAAGATAGAGCTGGAGACAGTGCAAAAAGTGACTTTTATCTCTTGTTGGGTGAATGAAGTTTTCATGGGGGTCTACCTTGCAATCGCATGCGGTATCTCGCTGTGGCGTCTCTCCTACCCCGAATGAGGGGCGACCGAGTGGATTGGGGCACGCCTTTGGGCGCCCGGTTTGGCGGGTGTCTTGGGGATGCCCCTGATGGTACTTCGGGGGTAGTAAGGTGTAGCTAAGAAGACCGTTGACAGTGCGTCAAGAAAATGGCCGATAAATGGTATGGGTATTTTGTGTGTTACAAGTGACTGATTTACGGCGCGTATCTAAGCGCTTGTTTGTTCGATAAACCGTCAAAAAACTCTCGTGTTGGCACTTTTTTGAGACACTCTGCCGGTTACCAACTGACCCTCGCACCTACGTTTACGGCCATCGCGCGCAGCTGATTGCTGTCGATGTTACTGCTGTAGTCTATGCCGCCATAAACGCTCACTGCTTTG
Organism: Pseudomonas sp. C9; assembly: GCF_002000165.1. Taxonomy (NCBI): domain Bacteria; kingdom Pseudomonadati; phylum Pseudomonadota; class Gammaproteobacteria; order Pseudomonadales; family Pseudomonadaceae; genus Pseudomonas; species Pseudomonas sp. C9. Next base: position 5,588,639 of record NZ_MPAK01000001.1, read on the forward strand.
GCGAGGCTTAGCACCAAGCCGACTCCCAGGTCGGCCGAAGACGAACGCTGTTCAGTATCGATCCGTTCAGCACCGGCGAAGGTCACCGAGTCGGTGCCGGAAAAGGTGTGCCATAGATTGGCGCGCACATAAGGCTCCAGCGGCCGGCCACTGACTTCATAGCGCCCCTTGAATCTTGCACCGAGGCGACCGGTCCAGGCGTTGTCGGAATTGAATGAGACGTGGGAGACACCGTCATCCTGGCTGTCCAGCGAAACTTTTTGGTGGATGACTTGTGCCTGGGGTTCAATCACCCAATTACCCCCGATTGGAAAGGGGTAACCGGTTTCTGCTGATAACGTCAGCACATGACCGCGGTTATCCAACTTAAGACCCCGTTCGGAGTGCGCATCGCCGTCCAGCCGGGTGCCCATGATGACGGTGTCGACGTACCAGCCCCCAGGGTTGGTCAATGTCCAATACAGGCCATAACTGGCGCCTTCAACTTCTACGTTGCCAGCACGTTTGCCTTCGAACCCTTCGTTGAAACCGTCGACATCCCCCTGCAAACGCGTGTGACCGACAAAAAAACCGGTGCGTTGGGACTGACCTCCGGAGGTCTGCGAACTGTACAGGTCGTTACCCACCTGGAAACCACTGAGCGACCCGTTCAGGCGTGGCGTCACGGTACCGGCCCGGGTCTGATCAAGGTTCTTGCCATAGGCTCGGCCCCAGCCAGCGCCCAATGCCCCGGTTTCAGTGAGCAGCCGCTGATCACCTTGGCGATCATGGAAGGTGCCGAGTGCGCTCAGGGTCAGTTGTGCGGCGGCGGGCGGCAGTATCGACCAGACGGGAACTTCCTGGCGATAAAGCGGGATTGGTGCCGCACCCGATACAGCGGCTGGTAAAACCGGTAATGGAGGACTGCCCGCCGGTGCTTCGGCGGGCACGGGCGTTGCGACAACCGGAACGATGAGTTGCGGCAATGTCGGATCGGGGTTGGGTACGGCTATGGTGGCCGGGGCCACGACTGCCGAGCGCAAATACCAACTGTTTTCTGTGCCCGGTGTGACGCCGCCCTTGAACAGTCGGTAATCGAAGGCACCGGCCGACACCGAAGTCTTGAGCGCAAAGGCATCGGCGTTACTGACTGCCGTGCCTTGGGCCTGCACCAGTTGAATGCCGTTCTGTTGCGTCAGCCCACCGGTCCCGCCCAGGTTGCTGACAGTGATCAACGTGCTGCCGGTTATCGACCCATTGATTACCACCAGTTTGTCGCTGGGTGAACTGTCGTCACCCACCAAGCTTTGCAGCAGCATCTGGCCGCCGTTACCCGCGTAGCTGCCTTGCACGGTCAGCGTGTCATTGGTGCGGTTATTGCCGCTGCTCAGATCGAGGGTCCCTGCGTTATTCAACGTGGCAAGCTTTCCCGCGATAAAGGGCATCATGCTGCCCTGAGCGGACGTCAGCGTACTGCTGCTATCAATGTTGAACACGCCGGTGCCGCTGGCGCTGTCTCCCAGGACAAAAATGCCGGCAAGGTCCATTTTCGAACCGTTGCTCAGGTTGACCGACTCCCAGTTGGAGTAGCGCGCAGGGCCGGCGGTGGCGACGTGGTCGAAAGTCAGTACATCGTTGTCGTTGCCGCCATCGATTGCCGGGGTCAGGGCGAGGGTGCTTTCGGTCAGGTTGCGCAGGGTCACGCTGTCATTGCCGTCACCCATCAGGATGGCGGAACGGAGGATGCCGCCGCCTTCCCAGAGCAGTTTGTCATTGCCGAAACTGGCGCGAACCTGGCCGACGATTTCCCCGCCTGTCACGGTAATGCTGTCATTGCCGCCGCTGACGCTGAGGTTGCCACCAATCCGCCCACCGGAAAGGATGATGGTGTCCTTGCCAAAACCGGTCACCAGATTGCCCAGGATCTGCCCACCCGACATGACATAGGTATTGTCGTCGAGCTTCATGTCGACCCGGCCGATGACTCCCCCGGTCATTTCTGCAAAGTCACCGTCTTCGAACACGTCGACAATGGTGCCGCCGGTCATCAGGAATCGGTCGAACCCGTCGCCTTGCGCCAGGGACTTAATCCTGCCGCCATTCATGATGAACGTGTCAATGCCACTCTGTTGATGGACTTCGCCGGTAATTATCCCGTTGTCGATTTGCAGTGTATTGGCGCCAGTACCTTGATCGAGCACACCAGCAAGGGTGCCCGAGCGCATCAATACCTGGTCACTACCTGCACCAAAGGTCACATTGCCATTAATGGTTCCAGTGCCATTGGCGGGGAAGGTCAGGACGTTATTACCCGACAAATCGGTGAGTGGCCCGCTAATGCCACTGTCGCACACATAGTTGTCGTTGCCGGCGGTAGATATGAGCGAACAGGCCGCATCGGCGATTTGCGACCAGCCCACACATAGCCAGAACGTCAAGGCGCAGGCCGAATAACGGTAGTGGGTCGCTTCCATGTTCGTCTCCACGCATCGATCGGCGCCACGACACCGTCACTCGTGGTGAGTGACAGCGTGTCAGGCGCCCTGGGCAGCGCGAATTGCGAGACGACATCGGTAATGCAGGGTCCGAACTGAAAAGTCTTTGGCAACAGTGGCTGCTACGGGTTGTGTATCCGAACGTGCAACGGATACGGATAGTTGCACCGTAACAACAGATGTTGAACGCCGCTACTGTCAGAAATAACAGGTAGGGGCGCGTATTTTCGTTCGAAGCAAGGACTTGAATGGAGCCCACCGGTCATTCAAAGGTGCACTTCCACCGCTAACGGCAGATGATCCGACAAATGCGTCCAGGGTTTGTTGCCGAGAATTCGTGGCTCATGGCTGCTGGCATTGCGCAGGTAAATCCGGTCCAGGCGCAGCAAGGGAAAGCGGGCGGGGTAGGTTTTGGCCGGGCGCCCATGGGCGCGTTCGAAGGCCTCATGCAAATAGTCGCGACGGGCGAGGGCGGCATTGCCTTGCAGCTGCCAGTCGTTGAAGTCGCCGGCGATGATCACCGGGGCCTGGTCGGGCAGGGACTCGAGCAATTGACACAGGAGCTGCAACTGCAACTGGCGATGGCTTTCGAGCAGGCTCAGGTGCACGCAAATCGCATGCACTTCTGCGTGCCCCGGCACTTCCAGCACGCAGTGCAACAACCCGCGTCGTTCGGGGCCGGTGATCGATACGTCAAGGTTACGAAATTCACGGATCGGGTATTTCGACAGCAAGGCATTGCCATGGTGGCCATTGGGGTAGACCGCATTGCGCCCATAGGCAAAGTCACTCCACATGCTGTCGGCGAGGAATTCGTATTGCGAGGTCTGCGGCCAGTTGTAGTAACGGGATGAATGCCGATCGTGTTCACCCACCACCTCCTGCAGGAACACAAGGTCGGCGCCTGTACTGCGCACCGCCTCGCGCAGCTCCGGGAGGATGAAACGCCGGTTGAGGGCGGTGAACCCCTTGTGAGTGTTGACCGTCAGCACCCTCAGGCGATGAATCGTCGGGGACGGGTGCAAGGCGGCCCGCTGCTCGGGATCGCTGGTCACGTTTGCTCCTCGAATCAGGACTGCTTATGCATGCGACTGATGTCGCTGCGGGCAGTTCAGTGCCACTGCAATTTTGTAGCAGCTGTAGCAGGTGTAGCAGGTGTAGCAGCTGTCGAGCCTGCGAGGCTGCGTTCGGCTGCGTAGCGGTCGTAAAACCTGCACATGCGATCTTTATGAAACACCGCGCCGTCTGATTTCACGACTGCTTCGCAGCCGGACGCAGCCTCGCAGGCTCGACAGCTGCTACAGCTGCTACGGCTGCTACGGGATTTTCAGATGAACACGATTTCGTAAGGCATACGTATGCGGTCCAGGATCACTCGGGGCAGCAGGGGGGCAATGCCCAGGGCTGGCTCGCCGTCGAGCTGGCTGGCATAGGCGTGGGTGGCGTGGCTTTTGCGCGCGACGGTCCAGGTGTCTAGGCGCACTTTGCGCGCTCGGTGCCAGGGCATCAGGCCATGGTCGCGAGCCGGCCAGTGCCACGCCCAGACAGGCATTTCATGGAACGTCGCGCCGACCTGGCTCGCCGCGAGGGCACAGGCACGACCGACGGCGTTGTGATCAGACGTGCCGTCTTCGCGCCAGGTACTGAACACGACGTCGCCAGGGCGCAAGTAACGGGCAATGAATTGGGTCAGTTGCGTCTCGTGTTCGGCCAGGGCGTTGTCGGTGAAACCGCCACGAATCCATTTCAGGCTGTGCAACGGCAAGCCAAGCCGGCGCAAGGCTTCGACGCTTTCCTGACCACGAAACACGCTCAGGCGCTTCTCCGACCATTGTTGCGAACCCGGATGGGGAGCGCTGCCATCGGTGATCGAAATCAATTGCAGGGGATGTTCGAGGGTAGAGAGCAGTTGCAACAAGCCGCCACAGAAGACCACTTCATCGCCGGGATGCGGCGCGATCACCACGGCGCGGGCGCCGGTGGGGACCAGGGTCTGGGTGTTGATGACCGGGATATTGTCCAGCTGCAGCGCACTGTTCCAGATTTGTGCTGGCTGGCTGCTGTCGATGATGCAGACGGGTTTCATCGGGCCTACGTCCTTGTTCTGTTTGATGACAATTGTGCAACGCTCCGTACCCTGGATTGTCGGCAACAGAGTATTGCTCAAGTCACGCTGTTCGTCGCGTGACGGTTTCATCTAAGTCCGTTTATTTTTAGTCGACTTGTAGCCGATTGCGCAAAGGGTCGCCCAAACCTGCGCGTGCGCTACTCTTCGTCCTCATGCTGCAATTCGAACAGCAGCAGTGAGCGGGCAGTCACTGAGTACTCGTGACCGAACTCGAAACGTTCCTGCCCACGAATCGACGGTTGATTGGTATCGATCATGCAAGTCCAGAAGCCACCATCCGGCACTTCCGGTAATGTGAAGTTGACGATGTCGTGGTGCGCGTTGACCACCAGCAACAGGGTCGCGTCCGCACCTTTTCGGCGGATGCCGGTTTCCTGGGCGCGGCCATCGAACAAGATCCCCAGGCACCGACCGTGGGCCTCTCCCCATTGTTCCTGGGACATTTCACCACCGTGCGGCGAGAGCCAGGTGACGTCCTTGACGCCAATGTCCTCGTTGTAATTGCCCACCAGGAAGCGCCCGCGACGCAGGATCGGGTAAGTCAGACGCAGCTTGATCAGGCGTTTGACGAATTTGAGCAAGGCCTTGCCGTCTTCGCTGAGGTCCCAGTTGACCCAACCGATTTCGCTGTCCTGGCAATAGGCGTTGTTGTTGCCTTCCTGGGTCCGGGCGAATTCGTCGCCGGCGACCAGCATCGGCGTGCCTTGGGACAACAACAGCGTGGCGAAGAAATTGCGCATCTGCCGCTGGCGCAGCTCGTTGATCTCGGGGTCGTCGGTCGGGCCTTCAACGCCGTGATTCCAGGACAGGTTGTTGTTGCTGCCGTCCTGGTTATTCTCGTCGTTGGCTTCGTTGTGTTTGTCGTTGTACGACACCAGGTCGTTGAGGGTGAAACCGTCGTGGGCGGTGATGAAGTTCAACGAAACGTAAGGGCGCCGCCCCCGCTGGTTGAACATCTCGCCCGAGGCGGTCATGCGGCTGGCGAAATCGGCGAGTTGGCCATCGTCACCTTTCCAGAACGCGCGCACGGTGTCGCGAAACTTGTCGTTCCATTCCACCCAGCCCGGCGGAAAGTTGCCCACCTGATAGCCACCGGGGCCGCAGTCCCAGGGTTCGGCGATCATTTTCACCTGGCGCAGCACCGGGTCCTGGCGGCAGGCCACGAGGAAACTGTGGCGCTCATCGAAACCGTCGTGGTAGCGACCGAGAATAGTCGCCAGGTCAAAGCGAAAGCCGTCGACGTGCATTTCCGAGGCCCAGTAGCGCAAGGAATCCGTGACCATTTGCAAGACGCACGGATGGCTCAGGTCCAGCGTGTTACCGGTCCCGGAATCGTTGATGTAGAAGCGTTTGTCGTCGGGCTGCAAGCGGTAGTAGGAGACGTTGTCGATGCCGCGCATCGACAGGGTCGGCCCTTGTTCATTGCCCTCGGCGGTGTGGTTGTAGACCACGTCGAGGATCACTTCCAGATTGGCTTCGTGCAGGTGCGCGACCATTTCCTTGAACTCGGCAATCTTGCCGCTGGCCAGGTAGCGTGGGTCCGGGGCGAAGAAGGCAATGCTGTTGTAGCCCCAGTAATTGGTCATGCCTTTGTGCAGCAAGTGTTGATCGTTGACGAAGGCGTGGATCGGCAGCAATTCAACGGACGACACGCCGAGCTTGCGGATGTGCTCCAGCACATCATCGACCATCAACCCGGCAAAGGTACCGCGCACATTTTCGGGAACCGAGGGGTGTCGCATGCTGATGCCGCGCACGTGGGTTTCGTAGATGATCGTTTTATCCCACGGCACGCTCACGCGATGGTCGTGACCCCAGGTGTGCGCAGGGTCGATGACCTTGCATTTGGGCACAAAGGGCGCGCTGTCACGCTCATCGAAACTGAGGTCGGCGTCGGGGTGGCCGATGGTGTAGCCGAACAATGCTTCGGACCATTTCAACTGACCGACCAGTTGCTTGGCATACGGGTCGATCAGCAATTTATTGGGGTTGAAACGATGCCCATTGGCCGGGTCGTACGGGCCATAGACGCGATAGCCATAGATCAGCCCCGGATGGGCGTCGGGCAAGTAGCCATGGTAGATCTCATCGGTGTATTCAGGCAGCTCGATGCGTTCAAGTTCCACCTCGCCCGAGTCATCGAAAATGCACAGTTCGACCCTTGTGGCGTTGGCGGAAAACAACGCGAAGTTGACCCCCAGACCATCCCAGGTTGCGCCCAGCGGGAAGGGCAGGCCTTCACGAATTCGCGAGGCCTCGGCGCGAGGTTCTGGCGCGGCTTTCTTTGGCGTGGTCATAGGTGCTCCTGCAAACGGGGATCAAGTTTTTTTCGAGGACGAGCATGCCCAAAGTGGCGAGCGAACTCGCCACGTCATCGATCAAGGCAAAGCGCTTGGAACGTCAGGTGACCGGTGGCTTCTTCGACGCGCGAGGCTTCTTCTCCAGCGCTTTTTCTCCCGGCGGAATCACTTTCGACGCTGCAGCGGGCTTGGCCTTGGCTTTGGGTTTGGCATCGCTGGCTTTACCGCTCAGCGCGCCATTGGCCTTGCCGGCCGCAGGTTTCGCCGCGGCGGTTTTGCTGCCCGCGGGTTTCGGTGGTTTTTTCGGCGCCAGGGCTTCCGCTTCGGCCAGCTTGCGTGCCATCTCCCAGTGTCGGGCTTCCTGGCCCTCGGGTTTGCCCTCCGATTCCCAGATCTGATAGGCAAATTCGCGAACGCGTTTATCGTCGGTACTCATCGCAATGCTCCTGAACTGAACTCAAGCTTGGGTAAAGAGTTGGATAAAGAGATTGACCGGGACATCCCCCAGCGCGGCGCCGATGTTCAGCTCCCTGTTTTTTGTGACTGCGACGCTGGAAAAAAGTCCCTTCAGATTTTCGTCAGAGCAGGCGAACGGCAATTTGACCCGTGTATCGCCCCACTGCGGCGCATCAATCCTGGGTTGGGCACTGTTTTTCAGCAGTTCGGCGCAGCGTATCGGCACGATCACGATGGCGCGTTTTCCTCCCCGCGTGCGGGCAAAGGCCAACACGCGATGAGCCTGGTTGCCGACCACTTCAAGGGCTTGATAGGTCCCTCGCGAAAACAGCTCGGCATGCTCGGCCCGCAGGTTCAACACGTGGGCGATAAGTGTTTGCTTGATGCGCCCGTCACGCCAGTTCGCCAATAGTTCTGGCAGGTCCGCAGTTCGCTGAAGTGCTCCCTGAAGTGCCCGTTGACGGCTGCCGTAATCCACCGGCCGGCGGTTGTCCGGGTCGACCAGGGTAAAGTCCCAGAAGTCGTTGCCCTGATAGAGGTCCGGTACCCCCGGCACCGTCATTCGCAGCAAGGTTTGCGCCAATCCATTGAGTGCGCCGGATGTTGCAATCGCGTGAACCGCTTTATCGAGAGCCGCGCGCAGCTGTTCACCTTCGGGCGCCGAAAACAGACGCTGGATAAACACCTGCATGGCGTGTTCGTAGGGTTCGTTCGGCGCGCTCCAGCTGCTTTGCAATTTGGCTTCGCGCAGGGCTTTTTGTTGCCACTGCCAGAGACGTTTCGCGTAGTCCTCCAGCGCCGGCTCATCGTCGCCGCGCAGGGTCAACGGCCAACTGCCGAGGATCGCCTGATAGAGGATTAATTCGTCGCCCGCCGTCGGCATCTGGTCGTCGTCGCGCAGTGGCCGGGCGAGCGTGCGCCACAGGGGGACTTGGTCGGCATACCAGGTGCTGAGTTCGCTCAATACGGCCAGGCGAGCGCGGGTGTCTTCGCCGCGTTTGTGGTCGTGGGTGGCGGTGGCCAGCAAGTTGTCCGGGAAATCGGACAGGCGCTGGGTGCAGGCCGCGTGAAAGTCCGACACGGGGGCGCTGAACTGTTCGGTGCTGAACCCTACGTCGTTGCGCGACAGCAGCACTGCCGAGCGATAAAACGCAGTGTCTTCGACCGCTTTGGCGGCGGCTGGTGACGTCAGTTGCTGAAAGCGCACGCAGGCGTGTTTGAGTATCTTGCGCTGACGCCCCACCGGACGCTTGCGCCAGGGCTCACCGCCGAGCCAGCGGGCCAGGCAATCGAGCACCGGCCAATCGGCTTCGCTCAGGGTCAGCCGCGCGCCGTTCAGCGCCTGCTGGAAAAACACGTCGTCTTCAGTAGAGCGGCCACGGGGGCTGATATACGTGCGGTACACCGGGAAGTGCACGATCAATTCCTGCAACGCCCGGCGGATCGCACCGAGGGTCAGGTCGCGGGTCATCAGGTCGTCGCGGGCGACTTGCAGCAAGGCCTGGGCAACGCTTTCGAAATCACCGGCCAACGAACCATTGAGGATTTGCTGGCGCGCCAGTTGGGCCTCCTGGCCAAAGTCGGCGGGTCGTTCGCTGTAGCGCTGCCAGAGTTTGCCGAGGGAGAGGACGCCTTGCGGATCATGTTGTAGCAACGACACCTGGTTCATGAACTCATACCCGGTGGTGCCATCCACCGCCCAGTCGCGGTGCAGGTTTTCACCCTGGCCGAGGATTTTCTCGACGTAGATCGGCAGGTGTCGAGCCGGTGACAGGCGATTGACCCGACGTCGCAGTTTGCGGCAGTAACCACGGGGATCGGCGAGGCCATCGATATGGTCGATGCGCAGGCCGTCAATCAGGCCTTGCGCCACCAGTTCGAAGATTTTCGCGTGGGTGGCCTCGAATACCGCCGGGCGCTCGACGCGCAAGCCGCCCAGTTCGTTGACATCGAAAAAGCGCCGCCAGTTGATGTCATCCGCCGCTGTGCGCCAGCTTGCCAGGCGATAGCTCTGGCGCTCAAGCAAGGCGTGCAAGCGCTGGAAGCCTTCGGGTGTGAGCGAGTCGTAGGCGCCGAGGTGTTGCTCGATCGACTGGCGCATCAGCGGGTCGCTGGCCAGTTCGCGCAACTCGGTTTTGAGTGGCTCCGCCAGGCGATGAGCGTCGGTCTGGTAACTCAGAGTGGTGAAGCGTTCCCCCAACGATTTAAGCGGTTCGGCACCGGTTGTCAGCAGTTCGCCGAAGTGCATCGGGCAGATCGGAAAGCGGTGATCGTAATGCTGCACGTAAAAACTGCCGCCTTGCGCATCGAAACGCAGGGGCAGGGCGCCGTCCTGTAACGCGATGCCGTAGTCGCTGCCAAGGAAGGGCAGCAATAACTGGCCTTCCATCAATGGGTCCGGCGAGTGCCACTGAATGTCGAAGAACTCGCCGAAGGGACTCAAGCGCCCCCATTCCAGCAAATCCAGCCACCAGGGATTATCCGCGCCACCCACGGCCATGTGGTTGGACACGATGTCGAGGATCAGCCCCATCCGCTGTGCGCGCAGGGCATCGACCAGACGCCGCAGCGCCGCCTCGCCACCCAGCTCGGGATTGACCGTTGTCGGGTCCACCACGTCGTAGCCATGCAGGGAGCCTGTGCGGGCGGAAAGCAGGGGCGAGGCATACACGTGGCTGATGCCCAGACTGGCGAAATACGGCACCAGCGGCACCGCTTGATCCAGGGTGAATCCTTTATGAAATTGCAGCCGCAGGGTCGCCCGCGGCGGTTGAGTAAACGCAGGCGTCATTGGTCACGCTCACCTGCCTGAAGCCGCGCACAGGCGAGCAGTTCCAGGCGCCGGGCCGCGTCCGGATCATCGAGCAGGGCCTCGCTGTCGCCGGGCAGGCGCCGTGACCAGTTCGGGTGAGTGTCGATAGTGCCGGGCAGGTTGGCCTGCTGTTCGATACCGAGGGCATCTTCCAGTGGCAGCAACACCAGTGGTGCGCGGGTATGCCCGAGAAACCGGATGCTGGCGTCGAGCACCTGATCGGTTTCGTAGGATTCTTCGCGAAAATTCTGCGGGTCTTGGCTCAACACCCGACGCAAGCCTTCACGTTCGCGCTCGCGATGTTGGCGCCATTCTATTTCGCCATTGGCGTCGATCAGGCTGAGCCGGGCGTTCCAGTCAATGTCACGACCATGCCACCAGCCATTGAGCGTCGGCAAGTCATGGGTGCTGGTGGTCGCCAGCGCGTTGTCCGGCCAGTCGAGGATCGGTTTGAAGTGGGCGTTGTCCTGTTCGAACAGCAACACGCGCATGCCGAGGATAGAGCGCGCAATGAGTTTTTCCCGCAGCCCATCGGGCACGGTGCCGAGGTCTTCGCCCAGCACAATGGCTTGATGCCGATGGGATTCCAGCGTCAGGAGCCGCAGTAAATCGTCGACCGGGTAATACAGGTACGCGCCGTCGCTGGGGGGCGCGCCGTTGGGGATCACCCAGAGTCGTTGCAGGCCCATGATGTGGTCGATGCGCAAGCCGCCGGCGTGGGCGAAATTGGCGCGGAGCATTTCGATGAAGGCGCGAAACCCGTTGCGCACCAAGCCCTCGGGCGAAAACGCGGAGATGCCCCAGCCCTGGCCGGTACGGTTGAGGATGTCCGGCGGCGCACCCACGGTCAGCGAGGCGAGCAACTCGTCTTGCCGGCTCCAGGCCTGACTGCCGCCGCCGTCGGCCCCCACCGCCAGGTCGGCGATCAGGCCAATGCTCATGCCGGCGCTCCGGGCGGCGGTTTGCGCGCGCTCCAGGCACCGGGTAATCAGCCACTGGCAGAAGGCGAAGAAGCCGATGCGTGCCGCGTTCTCTTCAGCGAATTCGGCGAGGGCGGCGCTGCGCGGGTCGCGCCATTGCTCGGGCCACTCGCGCCAGTCGAGGCTTTCACCCAGGGCGGCGCGGTGCACTTGAAGGGCTTCGAAGCGACAGTGGTTTTCCAGCGCTTCGCCCGAGGCATGGCGAAAGCTGCTGAAGTCTTCATGCAGCGGGTGTTCGCCGTGGACAAAACCTTCGTACAACGCCAGCAATACACGATGCTTGGCTTGCGCGGCCACGGGCCAGTTAATCAGTGGCTGTTGTTCGAGCTGTTGCAGTTCGGTGGTCAGCCCGGTGGCGTCAATCGCCGCGCGCATCGCACGTTCACCGAGGACGGCTCCGGGTGCGGCGTACAGACTGTTGAGAAACAAGCGGCTGGACGGCGAATACGGGCTGTAGCGCTGGGTGTCGCTGCTGAACATGGCGTGCAACGGACTGATCGCCAACGCCTCGGCACCGCGTTCACCCGCCACCCGGGCGAGGTCCTCCAGCGCCTGGGTATCACCGAAACCGCCATCGCCGACACGGCGCAATGAGTACAGCTGCACACTCAGGCCCCAGGTACGTGGGATCGGATTGTCGACCGCGTCGCCGACGCTGTAGCAACGGTCGGGCGCCACCGCGAGGGTGAAGGATTGCCCGTCGATGCTGACGTGCTGGTAGCCGACCGGAATCAGCCCCGGCAGCACGGCCTGAGCGTCGAGTTTCAGGTAGATCCGCGAGCCGTCTTCGAGATGAATGTCGCAGGGCGTTTCGGGCTCGAAGTACCGCGCCAGATCGAGGCCGCCACCGACGTCGACCGTCATCAGAGGCGGCAGGTGGTGGGTTTGCTGGACGGTTTGCAGCTCTAGCAGGCTCGCATCGATTTCCTGGGCGCTGCCCGCCGGATGGCCGAGGCCAGTGAGGACCGCGCGCAACACCGACGGCGCTACTTTCTGTGGGCGACCATTGGCGTCGATCCAGTCGACGGCCAGGCCTGCGCGGCTGGCCAGTATTTCTAGTTGCGCGTCGCTCATGGGCGCTCTCCATTCGAATCTGGCAAAGGGGCTGCGGCCGTGAGGCTGACGAGCGCGCAATACGGGGCAAGTTTGCCCTGGTGCAACAGGCCGGCCGAGTGGGGCGGGTGTTCGAACAGCAAGATCGTGTCGGCCTGTGGGGTGTGGACCACCGGCGCGTCGCTGAGGTTCAGGTCAATGCGCAGCTCACTGCCATCGCCCAGTCGCCAGCGGGCGCTCACCGCCGCGTAGCCCAATACGTCGGTGCCTAATGCCTGGGTGCCGGGCAGGCGCGGGATGAGGTGCTGGTGGCGCAGTTGCAGCAGGCGCCGGTACAGCTCGTGTATTGCCGGCAGTGCGCTGGCGCTTCGCTGCGGTTGCGAGGCTTGGAAGGTCTGCGGCGCATTGGGGTCGGGAATCTGTTCGCGCTGCTGCGGATCGGCAAAGGCACTGAACGCTGCGAATTCATTGCGCCGACCTTCGCGCACCTGTTCTGCAAGCTCGCCGTGGTGGCTGGTGAAAAACAGGAACGGTGACTGTGCCGCGAATTCGTCGCCCATGAACATCAGCGGGATCATCGGCGACAGCAGCAGCAACACGGTGGCCGCATAAAGTGCATCGGGGTGGGTCAATTGGTGCAACCGTTCGCCTAACGCGCGGTTGCCGATCTGGTCATGGTTTTGCAGAAACAGCACAAAGGCTGTCGGCGGCAAATGACTGCTGGGCTCGCCACGTGGCGTGCCGTGGCGGTTGATATGGCCCTGAAACACGAAGCCCTGGCTCAGGCAGCGAGCGAGTTGTTCGGTGGGTTGTTCAGCGTAATCGGCGTAGTAGGCGTCGGTTTCGCCGGTCAGCAACACATGCAGGGCGTTGTGGCCGTCATCGTTCCACTGTGCATCGAAGCCTTTTTCCAACAGGCTGGCCTGATTGTGTTCGTTTTCCACCATCAGCCACACATGGCGTGTGGGTTCGGTTTGCTGGCGCACCCGTCGCGCCAGTTCTTCAAGGAAGTCCGGGCTTTCAATGGCGTGCACCGCGTCCAGGCGCAAACCGTCAAAGCGATATTCGAGCAGCCACATCAACGCGTTATCGATGAAAAAATCCCGCACCTCGTGCTGCCGAAAGTCGATCGCCGCGCCCCACGGTGTGTGCTTGTCGTCGCGGAAAAAGCCCTTGGCGTAATGATGCAGGTAATTGCCGTCCGGGCCGAAGTGGTTGTAGACCACGTCGAGAATCACCGCCAGGCCGAGGCCGTGGGCGGTGTCGATCAAGTGTTTGAGTTGCTCGGGCGAGCCATAGGACGCCTGGGGGGCGTAAGGGAAAACACCGTCGTACCCCCAATTGCGCTCGCCGGGAAACTGCGCCAATGGCATCAGTTCAATAGCCGTGATGCCGAGTTCAGCGAGGCGCGACAGGTGCTGCTCGACGGCGCTGTAACCGCCGAGTACACCGACGTGCAGCTCGTAGATGATCGCTTCGTTCCATGGCCGACCTTGCCAGGTGTTGTGTTGCCATTGATAGGCCAGCGGATCGACCACCACGCTGTGGCTGTCGATATCGCCGGCCTGGGCGCGGGAGGCCGGGTCCGGCACCTCCAGCTCGCCATCGATGTTGTAGCGGTAACGGGTGCCCGCGAGGCAGCGGGTCTTGATCACGAACCAACCATCCGCCTGAGGCAGCAGCGGCAAGGATTGTCCATTTTCCAGTTCGACACTGACGTAAAACGCATCAGGCGCCCACAAGGCAAAACGCGTGTGCTCTGCGTCCAGCATGATTGCGCCGTGGGGCCAGGTCTCAAGGGTCCGTAACGGCATCGTTGAAAACCTCTTCTCTTATTGTCGGCCCGATTTACCCAAGGCCTTCGCCACAAGCTGTTCGTAGAGTTCGGCGTAGGGTTCCACTGCCTTGCACCAGTTGAAGGGGGCTGCCATCGCCCGGCAACGCATCGCATGCAGCAGGTCGGGGAAGGCGAACACCTTGAATGCACGGCTCAGGGCTTCCTGGTAACTCTCGACGGAGGATTCGTCGAACAGGAACCCGGTGACGCCGTTTTCAATGGTGTCGGCCAGGCCGCCGGTATTGCGCGCCACCGGTAACGAGCCGAAACGCTGGGCGTACATCTGGCTCAAGCCGCAGGGTTCATAACGCGAAGGCATCAGCAGGAAATCGCTGCCGGCGAACATGCGACGGGCGTCAGTTTCGTTGAAGCCGATGCGCACACCGATCTGCCCCGGAAAACGCAGGGCCAGCTCACGCATGGCTTGTTCTTCTTCCGGTTCGCCACGGCCGATGATTGCAATCTGGCCGCCGGATTTGACGATGTATTCGGAGACCGCTTCGGTCAGGTCCAGGCCTTTTTGATAGACCAGCCGCGAGACCACCGCAAACAGCGGACCCTCGGAGTCTTCCAGGCCAAACAGTTCGCGGACGTGCGCAGCGTTGACCGCTTTGCCGTCCCAGTCGCCAATGCTGAACGGGCAGAACAGGTGGGCGTCGGTGGCCGCGTCCCAACTCTCATCGATACCGTTGGGAATGCCACTGAGCAGGCCTTGCTGGGTCTTGGCGGCAAGAAAGCCATCGAGACCGCAGCCGAAGGCCGGCGTGGTGATTTCCTGGGCGTAAGTGGCGCTGACGGTGGTGATGTGGCTCGAATACGCCATGCCGGCCTTGAGGAACGACATCTTGCCGTAGAACTCCATGCCTTCCTGTTGCAGGGCGTGTGCGGGTATGCCGAGTTCAGGGCACGAACCCAGACTGGTCACGCCCTGGTAGGCCAGGTTATGGATGGTGAACAACGTTGGCGTACGCTGCCCGCGCCAGTGCATGTAGGCCGGCGCCAGGCCCGCAGGCCAGTCATGGGCGTGCACCAGATCCGGGCACCAGTGAATTTGCGCGAGATTGGCAGCGATATCGGCGGCGGCGAGGCCCAGGCGGGCGAAGCGAATGTGGTTATCTGGCCAGTCACGGCCATTGTTGGCGCCGTACGGCGAACCTTCGCGCTCGTAGAGCTCAGGGCAGATCAGCACATAAATGACCAGACCGTCCGGCATGTCCATGCGCCCGATCTTGCAGGGCGGCAGTGCGGCGTGCCCACCCAGTTCACCAATGATATGAATCGGGTTTTCGCTGTGCAGCACTTGCGGGTAACCGGGAATGAGTACCCGCACATCGTGCAGGTGCGACATGGCGCGAGGCAGCGCGGCGGAAACGTCGCCCAAGCCACCGGTTTTCACCAGATCGGCAATTTCGGAGGTGACGAACAACACTTTTTTTCTGTTTGGATTCTGACTGGCAGCTGGTGTCAGCGTCTTGGTCCCGGGGACGCTGATCGATTGCGCGCTCGGTGCATTGACGGCGCTCGATTCGCCGACCTGCTGATGAGCACGTTCTCCCTGAATATCTAAAGCCGCACTAATCATATGAATCTCCCGTGGTGTTGATCTAATGCTTAGGTCTGGCACAAAGGGGGTGGCCCTATCCTGTGGCCGGGCGCAAACGCGCACGCATCGTGGCAAATGCTGCCCAATGCGTTGAAGCAGATGGGTGGAGGGGCCGTTGCAAGGAATGCACCAGTCGCTGTAGCCCTACCTTTAACCTGACCCATGGCCAGGACCGAAAGTTTCGAGTTTTTTACAGCCAGATGACCGACCGGTTTTACCTCGCGAAAATGAGTCTAGGCCAGATCCTAGAGCGGGGCGGGTCAAGTGGTGAAATTGTTCGACAATCGGTTTCTAGAGGGTAAAAGAACAACGTCCGGAAGGGGCAAACGCACCGACGAAGTGCAGGTTTATTTTTGGGGGTGGGTCAAAACGGGACTGGTGAGTCACGGAAATGGGCGTGGGGGGCGAGATGGTGCACTGTTGCGGTGCGTTCAGTTTGTATTTTTTATGTCGGTTTTTATGGCCCTTTCGCGGGCAAGCCCGCTCCCACACGATTTTGTGAACGCTACAAATCAATTGTGGGAGCGGGCTTGCCCGCGATGAACGATCACTCGGTCTCAGGTGAGCTGCCGGATTGGATTACCCACCGACCATGCTTGAATATCCTCGATCATCTGCGAAAAGAACAAATGGTAGTTCTGTCGGCTCACATACCCGACATGCGGCGTCGCCAGCACGTTCTCCAGGGTCCTGAACGGATGATGTTCAGGCAGTGGCTCCACTTCGAACACATCCAGTGCCGCCCCCGCCAACCGATTCTTCTGCAACGCCTTGATCAGCGCCGCCTCATCGACAATCGGCCCGCGCGCGGTGTTGACCAGCAGTGCCGTGGGTTTCATCCAGTCCAGCGCCTGTGCGTCGACCAGGCCCCGGCTGCGCTCACTGAGCACCAGATGCACCGACAACACATCCGCTTGTTCGAACAGTTCCTGCTTGCTGACATAGGTCACGCCGACTTCGGCTGCCGCGTCACTGGTCAGGTTCTCGCTCCAGGCAATCACCCGCATGCCGAACACTTGCCCGAACTGCGCGACGCGCTTGCCGATGCTGCCCAGTCCCAGGATTGCCAGGGTTTTGCCGTGCAAATCACCGCCGAGCCCTTGCTGCCATTGGCCGGCGCGCAAGGCGTTGGCTTCGACCACGAGGTTGCGAGTGGCGGCCATGATCAGCGCCCAGGTCAGTTCTGGCGCGGCATGTTTGTAGCTGTCCGTGCCGCAGACCTGAATCCCCAGCGCAGCCGCCGCTTTGAAATCCAGCGCCGCGTTGCGCATGCCGCCGGTTACCAGCAGTTTGAGTTTCGGTAGCCGCCGCAGCAGGTCTTCATCGAACCGGGTGCGTTCGCGCATCACGCAGATCACCTCATAGGCGCCCAGACGCTCGGCCAGGGTTTCATTGTCGGCCGGGTAGTCATGGACAAAACTCACCTCGCCGACGTTTTCCAGCACCGACCATTCCACCACTTCGCGAGCGACATCCTGCCAGTCATCGATCACCGCAATTTGCACAGTCATCCGCCTTACCTCATCAATGAACAGGGTTGGTTTTGTTCAGCCAGTCGAGCAAGGCCTTGTGGAATTGAGCCGGTTCTTCCATCTGCGGCGCGTGGCCCATGCCGGGAAATTCAATCAGGGTCGACTGCGGAATCAGTTTCGCCACTTCCTTGCCCAGTACGTCGTAGTGACCGAGTCTGGCCTTGACCTCTGGCGAGGCAATGTCACTGCCGATGGCGGTAGTGTCGGACGTCCCGATCAGCAACAGCGTGGGCATCTTCAGGTCTTTGAATT
Source organism: Pseudomonas sp. C9 (assembly GCF_002000165.1). Classification (NCBI taxonomy): domain Bacteria; kingdom Pseudomonadati; phylum Pseudomonadota; class Gammaproteobacteria; order Pseudomonadales; family Pseudomonadaceae; genus Pseudomonas; species Pseudomonas sp. C9. Next base: position 5,606,066 of record NZ_MPAK01000001.1, read on the forward strand.
CGTAATACACCGGTTGGGTGAAGATCATGTCGTAGATCAGCGCCGAGTTCCACGCGACCTGTGTATGCCCCGGGCCTTTGTTCAGGCCGGCGAGCATGTCGACCCAGCGATCGAACTCTGGCTTCCAGCGGCCACCGTAGTAGGTGTTGCGCTCATAGGTGCGGATACCGTCGGCATTGAGCTTCAGTTCGCGCGCGTACCATTGATCGACCGTGCGGTAGGGCACGCCAAGGGCTTTCCAGTCTTCCAGGCCTATGGGATTGACCAGCGCCAGTTGTTCGACTTGATCGGGATATTGCAACGCATAGCGGGTGGCGAGCATGCCACCGGTGGAATGGCCGAGGAGACTGGCCTTCTGAATGCCCAGGGCCTTGAGCAGTTGTTGGGTGTTGGTTGCCAGTTGCTGGAAGCTGTACTGATAGTGATCGGGCTTGCTGGAGGTGCAGAAACCGATCTGGTCCGGTGCGATGACGCGATAGCCGGCCTCGCTGAGGGCTTTGATCGAACTGTCCCAGGTCGCGCCGCAGAAGTTCTTGCCGTGCATCAGGACGACGCTGCGCCCGTTGGCCTTGCCGTGGGCGGCGACGTCCATGTAGCCCATTTGCAGGGATTTGCCTTGGGACTCAAAGGCGAAATGCTTGACGGTGTAGGGGTATTCGAAGCCTTGCAATTCAGGGCCGTATTCCGGTCCTTCGGCATGGGCGGTAAGGGGCAGTGCGGCGGTCAACAGCAGGCTGGGCAGCCAGCGGGAGAGGGCGAGGGGCATGGGTGAACTCCGTAGAAAATCCGCCGATGCTGAATCGACATGATTAGCGCGACATTAAACACAGGCAATCGCCGCGCCTGATCGTTCAACCCACCCAGCCCAACGTGGCCAGGGCCAGCACGCCATAGCGGGCGCCTTTGGCCAGGGTCACGATCACCAGGAATCGCCCCAGGGGTTCACGCATGACGCCAGCCACCAGCGTCAGCGGGTCACCGATGATTGGGACCCAACTCAGCAACAAGGACCAATGGCCGTAACGCTGATAGTGTTTTCGTGCCTGTTCCAGATGACCAGGGCTGACCGGAAACCAGCGCCGGTCGCGAAAGCGTTCGATGCCGCGCCCCAGCCACCAGTTCACCAGCGAACCAAGCACATTGCCCAGTGTGGCGACGGCCAACAGCGACCAGAGCCAATAGCGGTCGCTGAGCAACAACCCCACCAGCACTGCCTCGGACTGCAACGGCAGCAGCGTCGCGGCACCGAACGCCGCGAAGAACAGCCCGAGGTAAGCCCCCGACATCAATGGGCGGGGTAATCCGCCACCACGACATCCGTGCCGTCCTTTTTCAGGCCGATCACTTGATAGGCATCGCTCATGCCGTCCATTTCCATCCCGGGCGAACCCATGGGCATGCCAGGGGCTGCAACACCGAGCAGATCGTCACGCTTGCTCAACGCCAGCACCTGATCCGCCGGGACATGGCCTTCGACGAACTTGCCGTTGATCAATGCGGTATGACACGACGCCAGACGCGGCGGCACACCGTGCTGTTGTTTGAATTCGCTCATGTTGGTTTCGACATGGTCTTCAACCTTGAACCCGTTGGCTTCAAGGTGGCTGATCCATTTTTTGCAACAGCCGCAGTTGGCGTCGCGGTGAACTTCGATGGGGATCAGGTCGGCGGCCTGGGCCAGGGAGGAGATGAGAAGGGCGCTCAGGGCGGCCAGACGCAGGTGGGTTCGCATGGGAGGGATCTCGACTCGGGTGACGGTCAAAAAAGACGCATTTTGACCAGTTTAGCCACGGATGAGGGAGGAGAGTGTTTCTAAGTAATGCAGAAATAACTGCACAGACAATGCAAAACCAGTAGGAGCCGAGCTTGCTCGCGATAGCAATGTGTCAGCCAGCATAATTGTTGACTGACACACCGCTATCGCGAGCAAGCTCGGCTCCTACAGGTACAGGTACAGGTACAGGTACAGGTACAGGTACAGGTACAGGTACAGGTACAGGTACAGGTACAGGTTCGGGTTCAGATTCGGATTCGGATTCGGATTCGGGTTCGGGTTCAATTCAAGGTTCAGGCAATCACCGAACCTTGAACCGCCCCATGATCGAGCTCACCCGCGCATTGGCTTCCAGCAATTGCCGGGTATTGAGCTCGCTGGCCTGACCACTCTTCACCAGTTCTTCCACCATGTGGCGGATCTGCACCATGCTGCGGTTGATCTCTTCGGTGACCGCACTTTGTTGCGAGGCGGCGGTGGCGATCTGGGTGCTCAGGCTGTTGATGTGGCTGACGGAACCGGCCATTTCATCCAGGCCGGAGTTGACCCGTGCTGTCGCATCGGCGGCGGACTGGCAACTGGCCTGGGTGTTTTCCATCGCACTGACCGATGAGCTGACACCTTGGGTCAGGCGCGTCAGCATTTCATTGATCTGCGAGGTGCTGTCCTGGGTGCGGCCGGCGAGGGCGCGGACTTCATCGGCAACCACCGCAAAGCCCCGTCCTTGTTCACCGGCCCGCGCGGCTTCGATGGCCGCGTTGAGCGCCAGCAGGTTGGTTTGCCCGGCGATGGCACCAATGACCCCGAGAATCTCGGTGATGCGTTGGGCGTCCTGCTGCATGCTTTCAACCTTGTGGGTGGCGCTCGCCACCTCTTCGATCAATGCAATCACGCTGCTGGACGCTTCGCCGACCACTACCCGCGAACGGTCGGCGTTTTCGTTGGCGCGCTTGGTGAAAGCGGCCGTCTCGGCAGCGTTTTGCGCGACGCTTTCAGCGGTCGAACTCATTTCGGTGATGGCGGTGACGGTCTGATCGGTTTCCGAGGCATGACGCACCAGAATCTGACTGGTATGCGCCGAGGTACGTTGCAGATTGTCGAGGCTGGAAGCCATTGCGCCGGTGGCCTGGGTCACTTCACCGATCATGTTCTGCAAGTAGACAAGAAACGCGTTGACCGAATGACCGATGGCGCCCAGTTCGTCTTCGGCGCGAATGATGATGCGCTTGGTCAGGTCAGCGTCGCCGGTCGACAGCGCATCGATATTGCCCTTGAGGATTTTCAAGCGCTGGACCAGTTGGCGGATCGCGTAGATCTGCAGCATTGCCAGCAGGATCACCATCGGAATTTGCAACAGGCTCAATGTGCTCAGGACGTCATCGCGCTGGGCGGTGATCAGTTTGGTCGGCAAGGCCGTGGCGAGAAACCACGGCGAGCCTTCGATCGGGCGCATGAAGAAGGTGCTGTCTTCACCGTTGTTATCAAATTCGACGCGCTGCGACTGGTCGCGGTTTTGCAGGCCGGCTTTCACTAGGTTGGCGAACGGCGAGTTGCCTGCCAGTTCACTGATGTTTTTCAGGACAATCGGGCCGCTGATGCGCGAACTGTTGCTGATGATCTTGCCATCGGCTTCGACGATCAGCATTTCAGCGCCGAGGTCTTTCTCCTTGCGTGCGATCAGGTCGTTGAAGAAGCCCAGCGTCACGTCGATGGTCGAAACACCGTACGCCACGCCATTTTTCTGAATGGCCATGGCGCAGTTGGTGCGTGGCTCGGCGCTGGCGTCATCTTTGTAGGCTGCCGCCCAGGCGCATTGGCCTCGCGGTGTTTGCATGCCGCCCTTGTACCAGGCCTGGTCGTAATAGTTCGGCGCGGCGTCGCTGTTCCAGAAGGCATTGGCCGCCAGCTTGCCCGAGGCGTCGCGGTGCCAGAAAGTGCTGAACTTGTTTCGTCCGGCTTCGCGCTGGCCGGGCAATGGCCAGATCCCGCCACCGAACACTTTCAATTCACCGTACTGATCCACCAGGCCTGGCAACACCGTGTCAATGGCGGCGCTGTCGAGCAAAGGAATGGTTTGGGTAATGCTGCGCTGCTGGGCCTGAACCTTGTTCAGTTCACCCTGAATTTGCTGGGCGACTTCGGCGATGCGATTGAGGGCGACCTGTTCCTCGGTATGGCGCAGTTTAGGCGCAACCAACTGGCTGATGCCGGCCACCGTCAGGCCAAACAGCAGCAGGATAAACAGCACCAGAAATAGTGTGTAGCGACCCTGAATCGTACGGAATGGGGGCATGGGACCGGTCCTTGTGTGCAGCACTTTTATTATTGGGCTTGGATTAAGCGGCGGTGCTTCGTCGGGCTATCGGCCTGCGCAGGGATAGCTTTAGGTACGACCGTCCAAGGTTGGGAGGTGTGATAGCGAGGCGTCAGGCACTGAGCGTATCGAGTCTGAAATAAACGAACTAACCAAGACGTACAAAGAGCCTGTTCAGTTGTTCATACGCTTTATGGACAGTGTGTTTAGAGCAATAAAACTAAACACTTGATCGTTTGTATCTGAAATGTACGGAAATTGTAAAAATATGGAATAAGTTGTTGGTGTGGCCAGTTGCCACGCCGATACTCGCCGACTTTAAACTCGGTCGGACAAGGAGTTGTTTATGGTGACGCAGTCGGGAGTTCAGTCATGACTATCGGCTATACCGGGGGCTGGACGGCCAAGGCCGGTCTGCTGATTCAGAACACAGGTAGCAACGGCAAGCCTGTGACGCAAAACGCCAGGGTCAAGCAGATGCTGGCATTGGTGGGCACCAATCCCAACGCGCTGAATACGGCGAAAATGGATGAACAAAAACTGCATAGAAACGTTAAAGGCTTCGACCCGGCCAATGTTTCGTCGAAACAACTGGGCAATCTCGCCGCCTTCTTACGAGGCAGAGGGCTTATTTCTGATATCACCTCGATGACATTGATGAACGCCGGTGACAAGTTTGACCGGTTCGGGGTACAGAACGACCCGGATGCGAAGTTTAATGCGCTGGAATACTTTGCCACCCAACTGGACACCATCCAGAACAACAGCATCAAAGGTGACAAGTACGCCGTTGGCCTGATCCCGGAATACAAGACGGCTATTTACGTGCTGCAGAACTTGCACACTTATGGCAAAGGCAACGGAACCACGGTCCCTACGGACAAGGGCGTCAACGCCAAGGCATGATCGGTTGCCGGCCCGTTCCGGACAACGAACGGGCCGGCAATGTTGTCAGCGGTCAAGCAACTTCATGACTTCCTCCGGGTAGCGCAAGCCTGCCGTCGCATTTGCCGGAAAGATTCCTTCCAGCGCTTGCAACTCGTCGCGGCTGAGTTTTACCTCCAGGGCGGCGACGTTTTCTTCAAGGTATTTACGCTGCTTGGTCCCTGGAATCGGAATCAGGTAGTCACCTTGCGCCAGTACCCAGGCCAACGCCAACTGACCGGCTGTCACGCCTTTGTCTGCCGCCAATGTCTGTACCTGCTGCACCAGCAACAGATTCTTCGCAAAGTTTTCGCCTTGGAAACGCGGACTGAAACGCCGGTAGTCGTCTGCCGCGAAGTCATCCGGGCTTTTTAACGCACCCGTCAGAAAGCCGCGCCCCAATGGACTGTAGGGCACAAACGCGACGCCCAATCGCTGGCACGCGGCCAGGCAACCGTTCTCTTCCTGATCGCGACTCCACAACGAATACTCACTTTGCAGCGCACTGATGGGATGCACCTTGTGCGCCCGTTCCAGCGTGGCGACCGAGGCCTCGCTCAAACCGAGGTAACGCACCTTGCCGGCCTTGACCAACTCGGCCATGGCGCCGACGGTTTCTTCGATGGCCACCTGCGGATCGATCCGGTGCTGGTAATACAAATCCAGGGTTTCCACGCCGAGGCGTTTGAGGGTGCCGTCGATAGACGTGCGAATGTATTCCGGCCGTCCATTGACGCCCCGTGCCGTGGGGTTGGACGGGTCGCGAACGATCCCGAATTTGCTCGCCAGAAACACCTGCTCGCGTTTGCCGACAATGGCTTTGCCAATCAATGCTTCGTTGGTGTGAGGGCCGTACATGTCGGCGGTGTCGAGCAGGTTGATCCCCAATTCGAGCGCACGATGCAGGGTGGCAGTGGCCTCACGGATGTCCACGCCCGTGGTGTAGAAATCGGTCATGCCCATGCAGCCGAGGCCAATGGCGGAGACTTGCGGGCCGTTTTTGCCCAATTGACGTGTTTGCATGAAATCAACTCCCTGTGGTGTGAGCGCACAGTGTCGACCTCGACAGAAACAAGATAAACCGGCTAAAACTGCTATCACTGTTCGTAAAATCTAAATAATCAGCAAGAGCGCCACAGCAATGGACCGTTTCAACGCCATGCGCGTATTTACCCGAATCGTCGAGCTCGGCGGGTTTGCCAAAGCGGCCGACAGCCTGCAATTACCCCGGGCATCGGTGACTGTTTTGATCAAGCAACTTGAAGCGCATCTCGGGGTGCAACTGCTGCAACGTACTACGCGACAGATCAGCCTGACCCTCGACGGTGCGGCGTATTACCCCCGTTGTGTGCGATTGTTGGCAGACCTTGAGGAAACCGAAGCGGTATTTTCCGCCGCACGGAACAACCCCAAAGGGCTGCTGCGTGTGGACATGCCGGCGGGGATAGGGCGCTTGATGGTGATTCCGAAGCTGCCCGAATTCACCCGCCGTTATCCGTTGATCGAACTGGAGCTCGGGTTGAACGACCGTCCCGTCGATCTGATTCGCGAAGGTGTCGATTGCGTGTTGCGCGGTGGCCAGGCACTGGACGATTCATTGGTGGCACGGCCATTGGTCATGCTGGATCAGGTCACGTGTGCCAGCCCGGACTATTTGCAACGCCACGGAACGCCTCAGTGTCTGGAAGACCTCGAAGGGCATCGGATGGTGGAGTACTTCTCCGCGAGCACCGGCAAGCGTTTCGGGCTCGAATTCCAGCTCGGCGATCAAGTACAGCTCATGGATTTACCCAAACAAGTGTCGGTGAACAGTGCCGACGGCTATCTGGCCTCCTGTGAGGCCGGGTATGGGCTGATTCAGACGCCGTATTACCACGTCGCCCGCCAACTCGAGGAAGGGCGACTGTGTGAAGTGCTCGCGAACGTGCCGCCACCGGTGATGCCGCTGACGGCGCTGTATCCGCCTCACCGCCAGTTGTCTCGGCGGGTGAGGGTGTTTGTCGACTGGCTGGTGGAGCTTTGCGCGCAGCCGGGGCTTAACGTTTACAAGAAGGACTCAAGCGGCTGAACACGCGGTGTCCAGTGCCCCGACGTTGCGCTGCAAGTCGTCGTGCAACTGTTGCATGTCCGGGCAATGCAGGCTGAGGTGGCGTGGCCTCGCCCCTCGATGAAACAGGGCGAACCATCCATGGTCGCCGGGAGCGGGCATCAACCCGGTGAAGGTGAAACCGAGCATCGTCATTCGCTGCAGGTCCTCGGTGAAGTGCTGTGACAACTGGAGTTTGGCGCAAATCAGCCAATGGCCGGGCAGCCGCCAGAGCTGGTCCAGCAGGCGCTCGTTCAAGCGGTGAATGACGATGACGTAGCGTTGATAGTGTTGCCGGATTTGCAACGGCATCGAAGGTGGCGATGCCATGAGCTGGCACGTCCCGAACACCGCGCTCAAACGCTGCATCAACCTGCGGCAACTCTCCGGCCATGCGAGGTCGGGAAGGGGACGAGCGTGTTCTTCCACCGCGTAGCAACCGATCACGATGGTTTCCGGCAGAGGCGCGGTGAGTGGTGACGGCGCGTAGTCGGGAAGCAGTCCCGTGCTGTGAAAGCCAATGCCAAACGCCATGCGTTGCGTGTAGGGATGGTGCGTCACTTGTTTGATCAGGATGCGCTTGACCCCCTGTGCTTGCGACAGGAACAGCAATTCCCGACTCAGATGTGACGAGATTCCTCGCCCTTGCGCGGCCGGATGGACCACGCTGAGGGCCAGTTCAGTGGTATCTGAGAGCGTGTCATGGCATAACGCGGCGTGTCCCAGAACACGTTCGCCGTCCACCGCCAGCATGGATGTCCAGTGGCCGTCGGCGTTGTGCTGGCTGATCATGTTTGGCAGATAAACATCCGGTCGAGCGTAATGATCCCCGTAGACCTCGCGAAACAACTGGCTTACGGCGCTCCCATCACCGGGTTGGTAGCGGCGATAAACAAGCTTGAACATCACATACGCTCCGTAACGGGGGTGTCGTATACCCGCAGGTCCAGGACCCGCATCTGTTTGCCGGAGCGCGGGTGAAGTTTCAAATCAGTGACCGCGCAGGACAATACGCGCAAAGTCAGCAGCCCCGCGCGATTCAGTTCCTCAATGCCGGGATAGTGGGCGACCAGCGCTTCATACAGCGCGTTGCAGGTGGGGACGGTGGCGGTTGAATGCATGTCAGGTACCCACCTCACCGTCACGATATCCCTGCATTCTTCTTGCTCGATCACCAACTGCCATTGCTCACTGGAAGCGACACGCTGCAGGATCTGCAGGATTTCGTCGACCAGAAAGGTCAGCGAACCGACCCGAACCCGCTGACTGAGGGCGCTACGTCCCTTGAGTGCAAATTTGCGCATCGGCGTCGTGGCTGGCTCACGCCAACAAGCACGATCGCCCACCGGATAACGCAAAAGTGGCATGAGTCGGCGCGTCAGGTTGGTGACCACCAGCAAACCGGTGCGATCACATTCCTCAATGACTTCCCCGGTGAGTTCATCGACGATTTCCAGCAATGTGTGCGGTTCAAACGTCCGATGCTCACCCAAGGCGCAATCACGGGCGCTGGCCCCGATCAGGCCGGCATCGACGCTGGCGTAGCCGGCGGAGGCAATACGCACATTGGGAAGCACTGCCTCGAGCATGGAAATTTGCGAGGGAAACAGACTTTCGCCGGCATATAGCAACGTTTCAACCCCCGGCAGGACTCGATGATGCTGGTGCAGGTAGGCGGCAAATCGCAACAATTGCGCGGGTACGCCGGCCAACACGTTGATCCGGTGTTTATCAACCGCATCGGTCAGCACATCCATATCGACGTTTCCCGTGAAGGGGAACTCGCAGATGGATTTTTTGACGTGCGCGAGTGAGTCGTGGAAAAACACAAAGCTGGCGTAGAGGTCGCCGGAAAAGAACAGATTGGCGACGCGGTCACCGTTCTCCAGTTGGGCAGAAACACTGGCACCGAATGTGCTCACCAGCGTCTGCCATTCGCTGTTGGTATAAACACTCAGTTTGCCATGGCTGGTCGATCCACCGGTTTTGAATACCAGCCCGTCCTCGACTTTACCTGTCAGCACGCCCCAATGATTCAAATCGTTACTGTCTGCCCAATAATCAGCCGTATTGGTCAAGGGCAGGTTTTTTAACGTTATTTCTTGTGTCGGTAAGTGTTGCAGATATTTACGAAAAAAATTTGAGTGCTGCCTTACATATGGCACGAGTTGTTCAAGCGAATAAATTGAATTCACTGGGTTCTCTATCTATCAGGTGTTTCAGGATTAAAAGACATGCCGCTGTCAAATAGCGATCTATTTATGTTCGTTTATCAATGATCAACGGAGTTTTGCCACTGTGTGTGTTTCTTGTGAAGGCCGATTCAGCACACTCGTGAACTTCCACCGTTAAAAATGAATCGTTCACCGCGTTAGCCAAAGATTCATCAGTCAACAGATTGTGTAGAACTTCATCGGTGTCTGAATTCACCAGAACGCGCAGCCGTTCCATACCGTCCGGCGCATGGTCCAGGATGATTTGAATCGGTCGGCCGACGCTGTCTTGCAACGCCTGCGGTGAAATGAATTGTGTGCCGATCCGCAGCAACTTGCCGTGGCGCTGAAGCAATTCGAATCGCGGCGACTCGAGCCCGCAAGGGCAAGCTCCGGGTACCCAGCGACCGGTATCGCCCACGTCATACCGGTGCACATCCTGACCTTCCCGCGCCCGGGAAGTGAACAGTAAACGACCGACCTCATCGGCCCGAACCGGCACATCCTGTTCGATGTGTACGATCTCCAGGTGCTGGGTATCGCACATCAAATGAAACACCCCATTGGCCGTCGCGGCGCAGGCATGTCCAAGAGGGCCTGCGTCGACCGAGCCATAGATCGCCGAGCGAGTCTTTACCACCCCACAACTTTCCATCAGCCGCAGGCTGGCCTCCGCCGGGTGTTCGCCGCCGAGGAACACTTTGTCAATGCCGCCATAAGCCCGAAGAAGCTCCTGTTCATTGAAGAACAAGCGGTGCAAGGTGCTCGGCATGCCGATCAGCACGGTGACGTGGTGGTCCACGATCATCCGGGCTATTTCGCTGAAGTCGTCATTCGGCGGTGCCCCCATCGGGAAGTGGGTCACACCCATTTGTTCAAGAATCGTGGAAAAGCTGAAAAAACCGCCGTACAAGTTTCCGCCGTAAAACAGGTTCATCACCCGGTCCGTAGCAGGATTTAGGCCTGCGGCAAACATGCCATCGGCGGCTGCGCGCATCTGTCGCTGGAAGTCGCGATAACTGAATCCCGCCAACGCCGGTGTGCCGCTGCTTCCTCCCGAACGAAAGTAAAGCTGTGCCGCGGCACTGACTGGCTGAGTCATGAACGCGTTTTTATCCATGATCGGGGCTTGGCGTATGTCGGGTTGCGCAGGTCGCGCGTCGAGTGTCGCCCGGCAGGTCGCCGCGTCCGGTGACAAGCTCACCGAGAGGCGACGACTCAGGCGCGACAGGGCGTAGACGCCGTCATGCGGCTCACCGGTGTAGCCATCGTGAATAAACCCGCAAGGCGCAATGCGCGTGACCCCGGCGCTGACCAACGTGCGCACCAGAAGGGGAGTTTGTGTGGAAGAACATATCAATGCACAGCTCTGCAGCACGGTGCGCCACGGCAATAACGCCTCGGCGATCAAGTGTTGCGGCACCGGTTTAAGTAGCAGCGTGCGAAACAACGGCGACGGCGCCAACGTTTGATCGTGCTCCCAGATGATTCGCCATCCGGCGCCGGCCCAGACCTGACCGACCTTGTCAGCAAAGCACTGCTCCAGCCGGGCCATGGCGGTTCGGGTGATGATTTCCGAAGCTTCCTGATCTGTCGGTACCAGCGCCGGCCACTGCGGGGCGCGACGATTGAACGCTTCGACCAGTCGTTCACCCAGGTCCTGCAAGACACCCGGGTCGCAGCTGTCGACGAGCAACCATTGCGGGCTGGAGCAGGCCTGTTGATCCAGACTGCAAACCTCGTCCACCAACGCATCCAGCATTGGAACAGTGGCCGCGTCTGGCGACAGGTAGGCGAAACTGATTCTGTGCCCCCAGTCGATCCAGCGACAGCCGGCGCGCAGGTGCTGGCGAATGGCCTGAAGGGCCATTTCACCCCCCCAGGCCGACACACCATCAGCGTGAGCGCAAAGTTGAGGGATCTGCGCGGTGCTGACAGGCAAGACCGCAATGAAATCGGCCAGTTTGCCACTGTTGTCGCACTGCACCAGGGCGGCGAGCAGTCGCGCAGTCAATCCTTCATCACTGGCGCTGGGGCGCAGCCAGTTGATGTTGCCGGCCAGCAGGCTTTCGACGACCGCGCAGAACGCCAGCATCGGGGCATTGCCCGGTGTCACATGAACCACCAGCCCCAGTGGGTGCCAGCTTTCAAAACTCGTTTGCCGGTAGTCGATTCGGCGTAGCGAGCGTGGTTGAACGCCCAGTTCTCGCTCAAGCTTTGTACTGAGATTTTCGCGTTGGCAGAAGTCGATTAGCCCTTGGTGTTGTTCTTCATCGAGGGGTAGATCAAGCCGAATGGTCTGTAATCGCAACGCAAAACGAGCGGCGGTTTCGATCACGGTGTCACTGTCGATCGGCCCACTCAGCAGGCGTGGCAGTTGTTGGTGTAGACGCTCAAGCGTTGACTCAAGGGGGACATCGTCACGCAGTTGGCCATTGATCAAATACATGTCACACCCCTCCAATAAGTTCGGACGCGGCCATCGCGCAGCTTCGGCTGGCAGAGGTTCCGGCGCGTCCATGCAGTTCAAACCAGTCGGTCGCCAGGCCGCACCCGCAGGTTGCGCCGGGGTGTAGCGTTGCCAGATCGTTCATCACTACGGCATGCGCCGGGCTTGAAGAAATGTACGGCGACACAAACCCAAGCAAGCCGCGCTGGCCATAAGGCTGGACGCTGAAATCAGTGGGGTTGCGTACGAAGACTTTTGAATACACCGGCACATGGAAGTGCTGGTGAGCACACTGGACGTAGGGCACGGCGTGTTCGACGGCACCAAAGCCATCCCGGCAGCGGGACAACTCGATACCCAGTTGGCAATTGATTCGCTCATACAGCTGTGACAGAGGAATCTGCTGTGCGGCCTGGGTTTTCCAGCCACCACCGAGAAACACCAATGACTCGGCTGGTAGTTTGAGGTCCGCGATGCCGGTGTCGATCATGTGTTGCAGCGCGTGGGACAGGAACGCCGGAAATCCGAGAATGCGCACGGGCAAACCTTCTTCGGCGAATTCCTGCAAGGCGCGGACGATGCCAAACAGATCAAACGCGTGGCCACTGCCAGTCAGGCGCAATCCGTAAACGACCCGGTTGACGGGCGCATAACTGCATAAAAACTGATCGGTGTAGGCGGTTCCCAGACTGATGGTCGCTTCGGGTTCATAGCTCAAAAGCAAGTAGTTGCAGGGGCTGTCGGGGGTGTCCCAGCCGTAATGTCGGAAAATGTGGTTCACCATGCCTTGGGCTGCGGCCATGCTTCGCGTGTCATAGCGCATCCGGCTTTTTTGGCCGCTGGTGCCTGACGATGTCAGCTCCAGCGCGCCTTCGCCCGACGGTCCCAATAGTAAATGGCGTTTGAAAAAGTTGGCGAAAACCGGCGGCAGTCTTGACCAGTCATCCATCGACATTAACGCCTTGGCATCCAGTCCATTGGCGTGCAGCCAGCGTTCATAGCCAGGTGTGTGCTGGCAATGGAACAGACTGATTTCGCTCATCGCCCGATCGAACAGGCCGTCTGGCACCGAATCCAGACAATAGGGTTTCGTTAGCGCGCACAGCGCATCGGTGTGAGGTAAATGGATCATCAAAAGACCTTTGCTCAGGGATCAGGCGGCAATCGCGACAGCGTTGCGCCGGAAAAGAAATCGCAGGGGCCATAGGCACAGGAGCCCCGCGATACCCGCCATCAGGGAGAAGGATTCATGGCTGTTGCCGGCGCCGGCGGCTGCGAGAATTGACCCGCCGCTGCCCATGACCATGATCGAGAGCATGCCCACCATGGCCGAGACCAGGCCTTTGCTGTCGTCGCTGGTAAATAACGCCAGGCGATACAGTGCGGCATTGCTCATGCCCAGGCCGACGGCGTATAGCCCCAGGCACGCGATCAACCAGGGAGTCGACGCACCGAAGGCGCTGAGGATGACCAATGCGATGAGCCCTGCGCACAACGGCCAGAGCGCGTATCGAATCAACTGTGGGATGTCAGTCTTGGCGATCAATCGGTTGAGTATCAGGTTGCCGACAATGACGGCAGCAAATACCGGGATCTGCCACAGTCCGTATTCAAGCGGCGATAACCCCAGGTTCTGCATCAGCAACACCGGTGCCAGCCCTATCCAGGCAATCAAGGGCAGGCTCATGATACCCAGCGCGACAGTGGCGTTCAGGAATCGCCGGTTGTTGAGCAACGCCGCATAGCGACGAACAGTGCCGCGCCATTCAAACGGCACAGCCACCAGGCGCACACCGTCATGGCGCAATGTGCCCACGGTTTCCGGCATGAACAGGTAAAGCCCCGACCAGACCATTACGCCACCGAATCCCAGCAGTAAAAACAGCTCCCGCCACGTCAGCCACTCTAATAACAGGCTGCCAAGCAACGGCCCAAGGAGGGGAGAAAGCAGTGCGACGTTGCCCAGCAGCGCCATGATTTTTACCGCGTCGGCTTCGCAGAACACTTCTTGCAAGGCGGGATAGCTGACAGCAATGACAAACCCCAGGCCCAGGCCCTGGATCAGGCGTAAACCGTTGAACGCATAAATGCTTTGCACACCGAAGGCAGCGCTACACGCCAGAGCGAATACCGCACAGCCGATGAGTAACATTTTGCGGCGACCGAAGTGGTCGGAGAGAGGCCCGATAAGCCATTGCAAAAGTATGCCTCCCGCCAAATACAGATTGAAGGCGAAAGGAACATGTCGGGCACTGGCGTTCAGTTCATGGGTGACGGTCAACATGGCGGGCATGATCATGTCACTGGCCATATAAGTGAGTAGTTCGAATAATGTTATTGCGAAGCAAAAGCCAAGCAAATGATGTGGACTTATATTTATCAATGGCTTGTCCATGGCTTTCCTGTTTTCGCTGCAAGTTGAATAGCGGACTATCGTTTTGCGCAATAAGAGTATCCAGCGAACAGGGGTACTTCCAATCAACGATTGAGACTTAAGGTTTCAAAAATTTTCACTATGTTGCAATGCGCGTTGCGAGGGGTAGGGGTAAATAATTTGTACGAAAATGCCGCAATAAGGGCGGGCATTAGCTCGGCGATTATGGGAAGTTTCCTACATGTAAAATGAAAAAATGGATACCCTTCGAGCCAGTTGGAAGTTATCGATGTTGATAATAACCAGGTCCGCCACGGTCATAGTGGTGGTCGCCGTGCCAGCCACCATGGGGGAAAACGATGCAGCCACTCAAGGCCAGGAGTGCAAGCAGGGGAATCAGCTGTGTGATTCGACGAAACATTTCAAAATCCTCATGGTTACGCCGCTATGGAGCCAAAACTCGTCATCGGCTGTAACATGAGACTCCGTTTGCAGCGCATCATCCCCGCAGAAAGGTAGGGGGTTGGCATGCATTCGGATACAAAGTGGATACTTTTACAGGTTCAGGAACTGGCAATGACTCAATCGCAACGTTTGAAATACTCGATTTTGATCGCTCTGGTCGTGCTGGGGATCATGTTCGGCCTTTCGTATTTGCAAAATGAAGGTGTCATCACTGAGAAGGTGTTTCAGTACATCGCCATCGGCGTGGCGGTGATCGTGGTGGTGATCAATGGCGTGATGCGTCGCAAGGTCAAGCCTTGAGCGATGCATCTTGAGCTGAGGGCTCGCGATGGAGCATGGCTATGGCGTGCGGATGCAGGCTGTAGCTTTTGTCCGGATTGAGCATGATCACGCCTTCGCTGCACAATCGTTTCAACACTTCTCGCACACTGAGGAAGGACAGGGGAATATCCAGGTCCATCAACTGGCTGTGTACACCGCGCACGCCAAGGCTGCGTTCGTTTTCGGCGGCGACCAGCAAGGCGTCGATCACTTTCAGGCGAATCAGGCTGGTTCGCAGGCCAAAGCTTTTAAGCAGCAATCTGATCCGTTCATTGACATGGTGCTCACCGCGTTGCTCGAAAATTGCGGTGCCCATGGCAGGGCTTGTGGGCGCGTTGCTACCGTCCGTTGGCAGATGCGAGTTGTACATGCAAAAACTCCTTTTCCGAACCGGCCAGGAAATGTGATGGGTGCTTTCATTCATTGAGTTGAACGAGCCCGACAAATAATGAGGGCCGGAATGTAGAAAATTTGTCGGCAGTATGTGAGTGGCATGTGATGACGGTCATCTGGAATGCCGTTGCCGGGTCACTTTTTTGTCTTTTGTTTTCGCACGAGGATTCTGTGCCGCACTCCAAAAAGTGCGCCTGGAGGGTCAACCCGGCGCGACCACACCTGCCACAGGATTGCGGCCTTCAGCTTTTGGGGGCTTGTTGCGGAATGGAATTGATGACCGGGTTACCGTCCTGGTTTCGGGTCAGGTAAACCGGTAGCACCTTGGGCAGAGATGCCACCAGGTTGTTCAGGTCCTTGATGTTGTAGATACCGCCAAGGCGGATCTGGCCGGTGCGGTGATCGGCCACCGTGACGGGTTTGCTCAGGTAACGATTGATCAGCGGCAAGACATCGATGAGCGCCAGATCATCGACGATGAGTTTGCCACTGCGCCAGGCCAGGGCATTATCGCCGGAAGAGGTTTGACTGATTTGCGGTGTGTAGTCGCCCTCGCTGTAGCGCGCTTGCATGGCGGGCCCCAGAGATAAACCATTGCCGGGAAGGTCATCGTTACTGGTGACCAGCAACGAACCTTCGATCAGGTTCACACGGACCTGATCTTCGTACATCCAGACATTGAATCGGGTGCCGGTCACCCGAATCCTGCCGCTGGCGGCCTTGACGACAAACGGGTGCACCGTGTCAGGGTGGACACTGAAGAAGGCTTCGCCTTTTTTCAACGTCACCCGACGTTGATCCTTGTAGTGGCTGAACGTCAACTCACTGCCAAGGTTCAGTTCAACCTGGGTGCCGTCGCTCAGGGTGACCTGACGGACCGTGTCGCTGGCTTCAAAATGCTGGTACGAATCAGGGAACCACCCCAAGTTCCAGCCGCTGAAAGCCACGAGCGGCAGCACCACTGCGCAAAACGCGACGGCGATGCCGACACGGCGCCACGGCATGGCGGGTCTGGAGCGAGCAGCGGGGTCGTCCGCTTTGGAGCGCGGTAACTCCCCTGCGACCTCCCAGATCTCCAGCATGGCCTCGTACTCAATCGCATGCAGCGGATGAACGTCACGCCATTGTTCGAAGGCGACCCGCTCCTGGGCCGTGCAGTCGATAGCGTGCAGACGCAAGCACCAGTGCGCTGCGGCATCGGTGATCGCGTCATATTTGGCTGGCAGTGGAGAATTGTCGGTCATTGACTCGTCCTGATTTCCGGCATTCTAACTGCCGTCATGGCAATTAACTATCAATTGAGTTTTTCAGGTCAGGGGGCATTGACGTGAAGTTGTCGTCCCAAATGACCGATCAACCAGGCGATGCTGTCGGCGTTACTCAGCTGTACCTTAAGCCGGACCAGGGGATCTTTCTTGAAGGTATGACGGGCGCCGCTGAGGTTTTCTGCGCCGGTCAACTTTAAAACATGATCTTTGACCCGCCGAGTATCTTCATGAGACGTATTACCCAGTTCCTCCCACTCGCCGGTATCAGGGTCAGGGGTCATGAATAGCTGGGTATAGGGTGTCTTGACTGAAAGCCCGGTGCTTTGAGCCTCGGACAACGCGGTTTTGAGCATTTTGGCAATCGTGGTGGACGTCCCTATCAGATCCGCGAATGGACGGCTGACATCGAGGTAGGCAATGTCTTCAGCCTTGCAGGCGATGTGTGACAGCTCATGAATAATCGTCATCGCACGGCTATGCGCACCGATAGGGAATTGCCTGTCGCGCAGGTGCTGGCGGTAGTGTTCGAAGCCGGGACTGAAGAACTTTTCAACCAGGTGTAGCTTTCGCTTCGCATCCTTAGGCGCGATGAAGGCAAACGCATCCGTCGCGCCGACCATCCGGCCGACCACAAAACGATCGGAGTCGGGCTTCCTGAGCGTGGGGTCGAGCAAGGCTGCAAACACCTCGGTCACGGTTTTTTCCAACTGTTCCACGTGCGCGGGCAATACATGCTCTATGCCGATAAAGTCGGTGACGATCTGATGAACCGGGGTCTGGGTCTCTTCGGAATTCTTCAGCAAGTGCAGATTGCGAAAGCAGGTCCAGGCATAGGTAGTGGCCTGGTCCAGTGCCTCTTCGATCTGACGCGCCTTGTACGGAAACCTTTGTCGGATTTGCACCATTCCACTGGCGTCGATGTTCATGCCGCCCCACACCGCCATGGCCGTATCCAATCGGTCGAGAAGGCTGAAGTGGGGCTGTGACGTTTTCCGGTCAAGGCCCCATTGTTTCGCTGTGTTTTGGAGTAATAGAGGGCCACGGATCTGGTTACCTGCAATGCGCCAGCGAGTGCCATGCCTGGCGACCGCAAACACCTTTCCTTCAACGGGGGCGTAATGTTTTGCGGTTTTTGGATGGGTATAGAGTCCACGCGATGCGTCCAGGGTCAGTGAACCCAGGTCGACTTCGATGCTTTCATGGCGCTTCAAGTGCGTGCGTTCAGGGCCGGTGATGTCGACGTCATGCCATTTGAATTCGGGGGCGGGCGCCTGCGGCACAGTGGAATCCGGCGTCGAAGGTATCTTGCTTTGAAACGCCTGCGATTGCCGTAACGATGCCAGTTGAGCAATGCCGCTGATGAACGCTCTTATCGCCGCGCCCCACTTATGCGTCTGAAGGTCTTCAGCGGATTGCTTGATGTCGCGGTAACTGCGCCACACGGTGATGGGGTAAGTGAGTTTTCCCATGAAAAACGAGACGGTCTCGTGCAGGTCTTCGCTCAGCACGTGCTTGATGGTCGCCCATTCACCGTGTTTTTTGTCGTCGGCCTGACAACCGAGCAATCGACCCAACAGCGCCGCATTGTCATTGAACAACTGGCTGAACAGGTGCCCATTGATCGGATTGGACGCCAGTATTACCTCGCTGGTGCGGGGTTCGGAAGACGTTGCTGCTCGAGTGCCACGGTTGTGAGTGATTGCCATCCGGTATTCCAGCAGTGTCCGGTCGGGTTGCGGCAGGTGTGTGAGTAGCCAGTCGAGCAGCGGTCCCCGCGCTTTCAACTCCGCCAGCAGTTGCCCTTCGTTTTCATATTCCTTGATCCCGTGAAGAGGGCTGTGTGGCGCGACAAGGACTTGGGGCATTGCGCTATCTGTTGCCGAACCGATCAAGTAGACACCCGCAACCTTGATCGTCTGTGCCGGCTTGATCCCCAGGAATTCCAGCGGACGAATGATTGCGTGGGCACCGTCGACTGCCGCGCGGGCGATGGCGTCGGGCATGTCCATGATTTGCCGGACCAGATCAAATCCCGATTCACTCAGGCGTTCCTGCAGTTTTTCCGTGTGGGCGTAATGCATCAGTTGCCAGGGCAGTTGTCGGTAAAAGCGTTTTCTGCGATCGGCATTGGCCGGGGTATCTGCAAGGGCTTCGTTCAGTATTTTCTGCTGTTGCTCACCCGATTTCAGGTTTCGTATCAGTTCGTTGATGTAGCGCTCGTCCATCTCCTTGGGAATCACGGTGTTATCAAGCGATTCCAGATTGAATCGGGCCTGGTCCAGTTCCTTGAAAGGCGTCAATGCAAAGTCGGTGAGGGTTTGAGTACGGGGCGACGAAGTGGGGCGTGCGCTGATCCGGATCAGGACCTTGTCCGGGTCGATATTGAAATCGTCTGTCTTGAGTTGTTTTTCCAGTTCAGCGTGAGCCGTGCGCTGCAGTGACTGTAGGCCCGTGAGGTAATCCTGGTCGTCCTTGACGCAATCGAGGTATTGCTGCAGCAGTTCCCCGTGCAGCACCAGATCTTTAAGGGACGCCTTGGCCAGCCATGCCGGCAGTTTTTGTTGAGTCGTCAGTGACAGGGCAATCTCCGTCGCACGGCGCAATCCCGTCAGCGGCTGTCGTAACGCCACCAGGTTCAGCAGGTCGGTCAGTGGCGCGGAAGGGAGTGGCGTGGCCAGTGCGCGAGTGATAAACGTCTGGTCGAGATGGACATGGGGCTTTTGAAGGTGATCGAGAAAATGCCCGTGTATCTGCTGAAGTGGCGCCCGTGTGTAACGTCTGCCCGGTAATCGTTCGCTACGGCTGAGGTTCTCCAAAAGGGTCAAGCGCAACGTGTCGTCATTTAGGCGATGATCGAGCTCGGCATGTAATCGAGGCAGTGCCTCGAAGGCTTCGAATCCCAATGCCGGCGTCCACAAGATGGCCTTGCCCGAATGCTTCGGGTCCAGGCCACCGCGTTCGGTCAGCACAAAACAACTGGCCAGTTTCATAGGGGCGGCCACGCCGCTTGCCTGCAGCGCCAGGGAAAACACCTGCGGCAAAAAACCGTTCAATGCGGCTCGCTGCAAATGCACCGGGCTGTCGAGCACGGTTTTGATGATGGCCTGTTCCGCCGATCCCAAGGTCCTTGCGACCGTGCGCAGGTTCAACTCAGTGCGCAACGCCGTTGACAGGGTCTGGGTAAAACTTGATTGCAAGTTCTCCACGGACGAACTGACAAGGCTCTGTACCTGGGTGAGGGTGCGCAGGCCTGGGGGAATGGCCGGATGCTTGTCCAGGAGTTGATCAAGCGCCTGCGCAACCGAATCAAGCCGCACCAGCCCTTCCTTGGCCGACTCGGCTCGTACGGTCACCGGTTGCGCACTCCAGCGCTGGTCGACCCGTGTACTCCAGCGGCCGGCAGCGTCGAAGGCCAGCAGGCGGTCGTCGATCAGACCACGGACATCCAGTGCACTATCGAGCAAGGCATAGGGCGACAGCGTGCCTTCGCTTTCACGGTAACGGCTCAAGGCATGACTGAGGTTGTCGCGTTGCTTGTCGATGATGGTGGTCATGATGTCTTCAAATGCCGGCTGCACGACGGGGGCGCCTTCAATCAAGCGTTCATCGGGCGGCAGGCCCAGAAACGTGGTGCGTTCCTCCAGCGACATGAAGTTGAGCAAGGTGTCTTCATATCCCTCGCTTTTGAGCATGTTCAGCACGATTTTTTTGACTGCCGACAGTGTGTCAGCGGCTTCAATGCCACGAGACGGGGTGTACAGAAAAGCCAATGTGTCGGCGCCTCCAATCATCAAGGCCGAGGCCAGTTCCACGTAATGCTTGAAGGGGGCGGTCACCCGCACTTTTTCAATGCTCAGAGCATCCGTGGGCGCGAGGCTGAGGTTCATCAGTTGCAGGTACTCCTGCGTCGTCAACGTGCCCTCCTGGCGCTGGAGTAGAAGCTTATGGTGGAACGTATCGCGCAAGCCTTCGCTGAAAAACGCCCGGCGCGACAGACCATTGCTCATGGCGGTGTTCCAGAACACATCGAGCTGGCTGTGCAAGTGAGGCGTGAAACTGTGGGCGATTTCTTTTACCGCGCTTTCCCACGCCAGGTTATCGGCATCGCTGCTCAGGCCGTGTCCGGGATGGGCAAAGAGCCTGGAGTCGCCCGCAGGCCACTGGTTGGCCAGGTAAAAGTGAAGGAGGGCGTCATTGAGCGATAGCGACGTTATCGTGTGCCGGGGTTCACGTTCGTCGAAGGCCGAAGGGGTACTGACAAAACTCTTCAGTCGCGTCAGACGCTGGTCCAGGGCCGGAAACGGTTTGTGCAACACGTTTTTCAAAGTGCCATCGAGCATTGATTGCAGCGTTGGCAGGTTGAGCAACTGGTCCATCATGGTCTGGATGTTCTGTTCCTGGTTGCGTTCAAGCCGGACCTGTTGGTCTTGAAACACCGCGCCCGGGATTTCTGTCGTGGAAATATCAGCTGCCGCGGTGGCGGATAGCGCGCGGCGTTGATCGATAGTGAGAAAGCGTAACAACTCACGTTTGCCAGGGTTCGACGCCAGCCATTCCTTGAGCTTGCTTTTGAGGTCGTCCATGTCCGCGAACTTGACCAACCCTTTCCACGGCGTGTAAAGCGTGACTTCGCCATCATCCGGGCGACTCATGGCAAAAGTGCCAGCCAATGGAATATCCGGCGTGCCCGGCCTGTTCAGTAGCAGCAGGTAAACGTGCATAGGGTCTTTTTGCGCGATACGGGCGACCTCGGTCGCCAAATACACGTTCTTCAACCACTTCAGGTCGTCAAGGGTGAAGTTCAGTGCTTTTTCGCGGTCACCGGGCTGGCGGGCGGTGGAGGCGCGTTCTGCCTCGTCGAAAAAATAGGGGGCGGAGGGATCACTCATTGTTCTTCCTCGATTTGCCGCGATCGGTTGGCAATCGCTGACTATTGGCTGGAGGAAAAACGATACGGTCAGTCGACAGGTTGCGTGCGGTACATATTGCTTGAACCAATCAGGTGGCCGAGGCTTGACAGGACGCCGGTACAGCAGCGCTTAATCGGCGACTCTTTTGGGTTGCCTTGCAACCTTGTTTCACCCTGTTGCCCGTACTCAATAATAAAACTGGAGCTTCAGATGACCGCATCGCCCGAAATGGCCGTCAGTTCGAACACCCAAACGCTCGATTTCGACGCGCTCGTTCAATTGCTCGAACAGATTTTTGTACGCCACGGCACCTCTGCCGAGGTCGCTGGAACCCTGGCTCGCAACTGCGCCGGCGCCGAGCGCGATGGTGCTCACAGTCACGGTGTGTTTCGTATTCCCGGTTATGTCTCGACCCTGAAAAGCGGTTGGGTCAATGGCCAGGCCGTGCCGGTGGTAGAAGACGTTGCCTCGGGGTTCGTCAGCGTCGATGCCGGCAATGGTTTTGCCCAACCGGCGCTGGCGGCGGCACGCGCACTGTTGGTGGAAAAGGCCCGCAGTGCCGGCATTGCGGTGCTGGCGATTCGCAACTCGCACCATTTCGCCGCCTTGTGGCCGGACGTCGAACCCTTTGCCTATGAAGGGCTGGTGGCGCTGAGCGTGGTCAACAGCATGACCTGCGTGGTGCCGCACGGCGCCGATCGTCCGCTGTTCGGCACCAACCCGATTGCGTTCGCCGCCCCCCGGGCCGATGGCGAGCCGATTGTCTTTGACCTTGCCACCAGTGCGATTGCCCATGGCGATGTGCAGATTGCAGCACGCAAGGGGGAGCGCTTGCCGGCGGGCATGGGCGTGGACAGTCTGGGCCAGCCGACACAGGACCCGAAAGCGATTCTCGAAGGCGGCGCATTGCTGCCCTTTGGCGGGCACAAAGGGTCGGCACTGTCGATGATGGTGGAACTGTTGGCGGCAGCGCTGACTGGCGGCAATTTTTCCTTTGAGTTCGATTGGTCTAATCACCCGGGCGCCAAGACTCCCTGGACTGGCCAATTGCTGATCGTGATCGATCCAAGCAAGTCGGCCGGGCAAAATTTTGCCGAACGCAGTCAGGAACTGGTGCGGCAGATGCACGGCGTGGGCCTCAAGCGCCTTCCGGGTGATCGACGCCACCAGCAACGGGCCAAGTCCGTTGCTCAAGGCATTTCGCTGGACGCCGAGACGCTGGCGAACCTGCGAGCACTCGCGCAGTAACAAGGAAACGACAATCCTGTAGCAGCTGGCGAAGCCTGCGTCCGGCTGCTATCCAAGCAAGTCGGCCGGGCAAAATTTTGCCGAACGCAGTCAGGAACTGGTGCGGCAGATGCACGGCGTGGGCCTCAAGCGCCTTCCGGGTGATCGACGCCACCAGCAACGGGCCAAGTCCGTTGCTCAAGGCATTTCGCTGGACGCCGAGACGCTGGCGAACCTGCGAGCACTCGCGCAGTAACAAGGAAACGACAATCCTGTAGCAGCTGGCGAAGCCTGCGTCCGGCTGCGCAGCAGTCGTAAAATCAAACGATACGGTGTTTCAGGACATCCGCGTGTATAGGATTTACGACTGCTGCGCAGCCGGACGCAGGCTGCGCCAGCTGCTACAAACCTGTGTAAGGCAGGCATGAAAAAGGCGAGCGCAATGCTCGCCTTTTTGCTGTTTAACCCAGCACCGTTTAACGTCGACCCAACAACAATCCGACCACCAGCCCGAACCCGGCAGAGATGGCGACGGTTTGCCATGGGTGACCACCAATGTAGGTTTCGGTGGCGTCGACGGCGGGTTGGGCCCGGTCGCGCGCACGGCTGACGGAGTCCCGTGCCTGCTGAAAGCTGCTACAAACCTGTGTAAGGCAGGCATGAAAAAGGCGAGCGCAATGCTCGCCTTTTTGCTGTTTAACCCAGCACCGTTTAACGTCGACCCAACAACAATCCGACCACCAGCCCGAACCCGGCAGAGATGGCGACGGTTTGCCATGGGTGACCACCAATGTAGGTTTCGGTGGCGTCGACGGCGGGTTGGGCCCGGTCGCGCGCACGGCTGACGGAGTCCCGTGCCTGCTGAAGTTTCAAGGCGATTTGCTCACGCAGGGTCTCTGCGTCATCGCCGACCAGCGCGGCGCTGCTGTTGAGCAGCTTTTCCGACTCTTCGATCAGCGTTGCCAGCTCGCTGAATGCCAGGTCCTTGATTTGCTCTTCGGCCAATTGTGCGGCGGTTTTGCGAGCCATTGAGGTACTCCTTGCAGGTAAGTGGACAGTGAACAATGGAGTCTGGCGGCAACGAAAAAGTTGCAGTGAATGTTTCCGATGAGCCTACAGGATGGAAAATCCCGAGTCGGACATTTCGTCCTACAGTGTAAGATGTCGCCTATTTTACGCAGCAGGAAATTCCCATGAGCTTCAATCTGGCCGACAAACCCCTCGCCGAGCGCGCGGCGCTGGAAGATGAAAAGTCCCGTCTGTTCGACCTCTGGCAAAGCAACCTGGGCAAATCCAAGGGGGAGGCGGCGCGGTTGTTCGGTGAGCGCGCCAAGCGTAAAGGCAAGTGGGCTGAGTGGGTCCGGGCCGAACTCGACGCAATGTCACCACCGGAATACGCCAACATGGTGCGCAGTGAAATCAACCGCCTCATGGCCGCCAACAAGTAAGGCCGTTTTTCAGGCAAAACACGCGACAATCGCCTCACGCACTTTCAACACCACCGGGTCGAGCTGAGTGCTAGTACGCCAGCCCAGTTCGATCGGGTAACGCGGCAACGCCAAAGGGCAGGGCAGCAACGCCAGGCCACTGAGCGCCGCGATGCTTTGCGCGGCGTGCGCCGGAATGGTCGCCACCGCCTGACTGCCCTTGAGCAGATGGGGCAACGCGGCAAAGTGCGTGGTCGACGCACACACCCGCCGACTGAGCCCCAGTGCCGCCAGCCCTTCATCGGTGATACCGATAAAACCACCGGACGACACCAGGATGTGATCGCGGGCAACAAACTCCTCAAGACTGATGATGGATTGCCCTTCGGTCAGGCTGGCGCGATCCACCAGGCACCTGTATCCGCCTTCACCCAATACCTGACGACTGAGCAACCGTTCGGCGAATCCACCGGCGGTGATCGCCAGATCGATGCTGCGTTCCATCAACGCATGGGCGACGATCTGGCTGTGGGTTTGCCGGAAGATCAGCCGCAGCTTCGGTGCGGTACGCGCCACTTCTTCGATCAATCGCCGGCCATAGGCGATTTCAAAATCATCCGACATCCCCACCGTTACGGAGCGACCTTCGTAATGATTGGCCGCCGGATCGACCATGGCCAGGCTCTGACGGCATTTGTTCAAGGCGTCGCTGACCACCGGTTTCAGTTGGTTGGCCTTGAGCGTCGGTGCCAGTCCACGTCCGGTGCGCACAAACAATTGATCGCCATACACCTCGCGTAGTCGACGCAACGCGGCACTGACCGCTGATTGCGTCACGCCCAGGCGTAAGGCCGCGCGGCTGGCGCTGGACTCCTCATGCAACGCTTCGAAGACTTTGAGCAAGTTGAGATCGACGGTGGCGATATTCATAGGGTTCATATCATTCAGCAGCGAATCGGGCTTTATTCATGATCCCGTGGCGCCGGAGAATGAGCAACACCTGATGCCAATGGAGTCACTGCGATGCCCAAGTCAATTGTTGCCGCGCTGCAAATCGGCTCCTTGCCCGGTGGCAAGGCCGACACCCTGGAGCAGATTCTTGCCTGGGAAAACGCCATTGCCGAATCCGGCGCCCAATTGGTGGTGATGCCCGAAGCATTGCTGGGTGGATACCCCAAGGGCGAAGGGTTTGGTACGCAACTGGGTTATCGGCTGCCGGAAGGTCGTGAAGCATTTGCCCGCTATTTCGCCAACGCCATCGATGTACCGGGCGCCGAGACTGAAGCCCTGGCCGGTTTGTCGGCGCGTACCGGGGCCAATCTGGTGGTCGGCGTGATTGAACGCGCGGGCAGTACGCTGCATTGCACGGCGCTGTATTTCGACCCGCAGGCCGGGCTCGTGGCCAAACACCGCAAGTTGATGCCCACCGGCACCGAACGGCTGATCTGGGGCAAGGGCGATGGCTCGACGTTGCCGGTGATCGACAGTCAGGTCGGGCGCATTGGCGCGGTGGTGTGCTGGGAAAACATGATGCCGCTGCTGCGCACTGCGATGTACGCCAAAGGCATCGAGGTGTGGTGTGCGCCGACGGTAGACGAGCGCGAGATGTGGCAGGTCAGCATGCGTCACATCGCCCATGAAGGCCGCTGCTTTGTGGTCAGCGCTTGCCAGGTCCAGGATTCACCGCAAGCCTTGGGCGTGGACATCGCCAACTGGCCGGCGGATCGGCCACTGATTGCCGGTGGCAGCGTCATTGTCGGCCCGATGGGCGATATCCTGGCCGGGCCGCTGCGTGACGGCGCCGGTTTGCTCACGGCGCATATCGACACCGACGATTTGATCCGCGCGCGATATGACTACGACGTGGTCGGGCACTATGCGCGCCCGGATGTGTTTGAGCTCACCGTCGATGAACGACCTAAGCCCGGCGTACGCTTCACCTCGTAATATCGGGGTTTTCCATGACCTGAAGGATCGAGGCTTCCGGGTCGAAATCGTCTTCTTCCAGCTCGATGAACTCCTCGGGCAGGAAGATGTTCAACGCGATGGCGCACAACGCCCCGACGGTAATCGGCGATTCAAAAATGTTGTGCAACGCCATCGGTAACTCGCGCAACACCTCTGGCACCGCCGCCACACCCAGGCCCATGCCGAGGGATATCGCCACGATCAGCATGTTGCGTCGATGCAGGCCGGCTTCGGCGAGAATCTTGATCCCGGCCACTGCCACGGTGCCGAACATCACTAGCTCGGCGCCGCCAAGCACGGGTTTTGGCATCAGTTGCAGCACCGCGCCGATCATCGGGAACAACCCCAGCAGCACCAGCAAACCGGCGATGAAAAACGCCACGTAACGACTGGCGACGCCGGTGAGCTGGATCACGCCGTTGTTCTGCGCAAACGTGACCATCGGCATGCTGTTGAACACCGCCGCCATGGCCGAGTTGAGGCCATCGGCGAGCAGGCCGGATTTGATCCGGCGAATGTAGACCGGGCCTTTGACCGGTTGCCGGGAAATCATCGAGTTGGCGGTCAGGTCACCGGCGGCCTCGAGGGGCGACACCAGGAAAATCACCGCAACCGGCACAAACGCGACCCAATCGAAGTTAAAACCGTACTTGAACGGCACCGGCACGCTCATCAGCGGAACATCGGGCAGGCTGGCGAAACTGACGTCGCCCATCAGCCAGGCCACGACATAGCCCAACGTCAGGCCGATGACGATCGCACCGAGGCGCAGGAACGGCACATCGACCCGGTTCAACAGCACAATTGTGCCGAGCACCAGCGCCGCCAGCGCCAAGTGGCTGGCCGCGCCGAGGTCCGGTGCACCGAAGCCGCCGGCGATGTCGGTCATGGCCACTTTGATCAGCGACAAGCCCATGAGGGTGATGATGGTGCCGGTCACCACCGGGGTGATGAGCATCCGCAGTTTGCCGATGAACTGGCTCAGCACCACTTCAATGAACGCCGCAAAAAAGCACACGCCAAAGATCGTCGAGAGGATTTCATCGGTGCCGCCGCCCCGTGCCTTGACCATGAACCCGGCACTGAGAATCACACTGATGAACGAGAAACTGGTGCCTTGCAGGCACAGCAAGCCGGAGCCGATCGGGCCAAAGCGCCGTGCTTGGACAAAGGTGCCCAGGCCGGAAACGAACAGCGCCATGCTGATCAGGTAGGGCACTTCACTTTGCAGGCCGAGCGCACCGCCCATGATCAGGGTCGGGGTGATGATGCCGACAAAACTCGCCAACACATGTTGCAGGGCGGCGAATACCGTCGCGGTCAGGTGCGGGCGGTCGTTGAGGCCGTAGATCAGGTCGTTGTTGCGCAAGGCGGGGGCTTTTTCAGAGGCGGTCATGATGGTTTGCGTGCCAAAAGGCGGGCCGGGTCGGAAAATGGAGGCGCAGGATGCCAGCAGCGGACAGCGAGGGCAACGCACAATAACTGCCTGAAAGGTCAGGTTTTCTCGTTCCCGTGCTCCGCGTGGGAACGATCATCGCTGGGAATTCATTCAAATGCAGCGAGCAGGTCTTCTTCAAAGGCCTTCTGCGCATCGCCCGGTACCACGGCGCGGTGACGGGCCAGGTGGAACGCCACCTCAAAGCTCAAATCACCTTCTCGCACGGCGCGCAGCAACCCCTTGTCTTCCCAGCTGCGGGCAAAGTGATCAGGCAAGTAGCCCACGTGTTTGCCCGACAGAATGAAGGCGAGGGTGCCTTCGACTTGCTCGGAGCGCGCCGAGCACAATTTGCCCTGGAACGGCTCGTCACTGCGCAAAAAACGGTAGGGGTGATCGACTCGGTCACAGGCGTGCAGGGCGTCGTCGCTCGGCGCGTCATCGGTGAACAACGGATGGCCGGCGGCGCAATACAAATGCTGGGTTTCGGTGAACAGTTCGCGGTAGTCAAAGGCGCCCTGCACCTGCGAAAAATAGCCGATGGCCAGGTCAAGTCGTTGTTGTAGCAGCAGGCGTTCCATTTCGCCTGGCATGGCGCTGATCAACTCGATGCGCACCGATTCGTCTCGCTCACGAAAGCGTCGGATCGCATCGGCCACCCGCTGCAGCACCGATTGATCGAGGGCCTCGGACAGGCCCAGGCGCACTTCGCCGATCAATCGGCCCGCCACGCCATTGGATTGATGACGAAACGCTTCGATGGACTCAAACAACCCGCGCGTCGCGGTCAACAGCTGCTCACCCTTGGGCGTGATCTTGAACCCGCCCTTGCCACGACTGCACAAGCGATAACCGAGCCGGGTTTCGAGCCTGGCCATTTGCTGGCTGATGCTCGACTGGCTCAAACCCAGCTCACCTTGGGCCGCGCTGAAACCGCCGCACTCCACCACACGGACAAACAGGCGCAGCAGTTGCAGGTCGAGGTCGTGAAGTTGCCCGAGCATCAAACATTACTCCGCCATAAAGTCAGGTTAACAAACTTGGTATTTCGCCAATGTATCCGAGCGAGCACGCTGCATCCACTTCCCCTGGTCAGGTGCTCGTCATGGTTCCCGTCTTCAAGCTGTGTTTACCCGCGCTGTTCCTCGCCATGGCCGCCTCGGCCCAGGCCGAGGAAAAGACTCTCAATCTCTACAGTTGGGCCGATTACGTGGCGCCCGAAACCTTGCAGCGGTTCGAGCAGGAAACCGGTATTCACGTGCGCTACGACACCTTCGACTCCTCCGAAGTGCTGGAAACCAAGCTGCTGACCGGCGGCAGCGGTTATGACGTGGTGGTGCCATCGTCCAGCGTGTTGGCCCGTGGGCTGGCGGCAGGGGCGCTGAAGGAAATCCTCCATGAAGGCCTGAAGGGTTACGCCAACCTCGACCCCGATTTGCTGGAGAAACTCGCCGCCGTCGACCCCGGTAACCGCTACGGCGTGCCTTATACCTGGGGCACATTGGGTTTGGGGATGAACGTGCAAGCGGTCCAGCAGCGTTTGCCGAACGTGCCGCTCAATAGCCTGGACTTGCTGTTCAAACCGCAATACGCCAGCAAACTGAAAGACTGCGGCATCGCCATTCTCGATTCGCCGCAAGAGGTGATCGGCCTGGCGCTGCATTATCTGGGTAAAGATCCCTACAGCACCGACAAGGCGGATCTGGCTGCCGCCGAGGCGTTGTTGCATCAATTGCAACCGAATGTGCTGTACGTCGCCACCGGCCGGCAGATCAGCGATCTGGCCAATGGCAGCGTTTGCCTGGCGCTGACCTACAACGGTGATGCCAGCATGGCGGCCGATCAGGCGCACAAGGCCAACAAACCGTTCGAAGTGGTCTACCGGATTCCGAAGGAGGGCACGCTGGTCTGGCAGGACAACCTGGCGATCCCCAAGGACGCACCGCACCCCGAAGCTGCCCGGGCATTTATCGAGTTCATGTTGCGCCCCGAATCCGTCGCGGCGCTGACCAACACGCTGTTTTTCGCCACGGCCAACCAGGCGGCAACGCCGCTGGTGGATGAAGCCGTGCGCACCGACCCGGACATCTTTCCGTTGCCCGAGATGCGCGAACGCTTGTACGCCGACCAAAGCATGAGCCTCAAGGATCTGCGCCAGCGCACACGTCTGTGGACCACGTTCCGTAGCCATCAATAATAAAAAGGAGATCACCATGGACGTCCCGATGCAAAACGACCAGGCCATGACCCGCGACAGCCTCTATGGGACTGCCGCCGAAAGCACCTACGCCGGCATCACCAGTTTCATGCGCCGTCGCTACAGCCGTGACTTGCGCGGTGTTGACGTCGCGGTCAGCGGTGTCCCGTTCGACACCGCCACCAGCAACCGTCCCGGCGCACGCTTCGGGCCACGCGGGATTCGGGCGGCCTCGACCGGGATTGCCTGGGAACGTCACTGGCCCTGGACGTTCGATCCGTTCGATCACTTGGCTGTCACCGACTACGGCGATTGCGACTTCGATTACGGCTCACCACACACGATCCCGGAAAGCATCGAGACCCACGCGGAGCACATATTGAACAGCGGCAGCGCGATGCTGACCTTTGGCGGGGACCACTTCATTACCTATCCGCTGCTCAAGGCCCATGCGCGCAAGCATGGTGCGTTGTCGCTGATCCATTTCGACGCCCACAGCGACACCTGGCCGGACGAGGACGGCAAGCGGGTCGACCACGGCACCATGTTCTGGCATGCGGCCAGGGAAGGGCTGGTGGATCCATCGCGCTCGGTGCAGATCGGTTTGCGCACCACCAACGACGATCACCAGGGTTTTCAGGTGCTGGATGCGCGTCAGGTGCATCGCCAGGGCTGCGAAGCGATCGTCGAGGCGATCCGGGCGAGGGTAGGGGATAACCCGGTGTACCTGACGTTCGATATCGATTGCCTCGACCCGGCGTTCGCCCCGGGCACCGGGACGCCGGTGTGCGGTGGCTTGAGCACGGTGCAGGCGCTGGAGATTCTGGGCGGGTTGCGCGGGATCAATCTGGTAGGAATGGACGTGGTGGAAGTCGCACCGGCCTACGATCACGCCGACATTACCTCACTGGCGGCGGCGACATTGGCGATGGAAATGCTGTGTTTGTATGCGGCCAGACACAAGGTTGACCTGTAAACACAAATCGAAATGTGGGAGCGGGCTTGTTCGCGAAGGCAGAGTCTCAGCCGGTACAAATGCTGACTGACACACCGCCTTCGCGAGCAAGCCCGCTCCCACATTTAATCACTGTCAGGCCACCGGGATGATCGGCAGGTCGAGGGTTTGGTCACCGCTAAACCGTGAAAACGATCCGGCAAGTGTTTCGTGCGGCACACCTTTGGCCACATCGCTGACGCCATCCAGTCGCGCCAATTGATCCACGCTCAGTTGCACATTCAGCGCACCGAGCGTCGCGTCCAGTTGCTCACGGGTGCGCGACCCCAGAATCGGAATCAGCGCGGTAGTCGAACGCTGGGCTTTTGCGCGCAACCAGGCAATGGCTACGTGCGTCGGGCTGGCCTCCAGCTCGGCCGCAACGGCGAGCAACGTGTCAAGGAGGGCTGTTTCGCGGGCGCCTTTTTCCGCGTGGATCAGGATGCCGAGTTTGTTCCCGCGGTTGTCGCCCTCGTTGGAGCGGTACTTGCCGGTGAGGAACCCGCCACCCAGCGGCGACCATAACGTCGCGGCCAGCCCCAAGGCTTCGGCCATCGGAAGTTGTTCACGCTCGGCGGTACGTTCGGCCAGGCTGTATTCCACTTGAATCGCCGTAATGGGTGCAAAACCGCGCACCTCGGCCAACACGTCGGTGCGGGCGATGCGCCATGCCGGAAAGTTTGACAGCCCTGCGTAATGGATCTTGCCGGTGCGCACCAGGTCGTCGAAGCCGCGCAGGATTTCTTCCATCGGTGTCACGCCATCGCTCATGTGCGCCCAGAACACGTCCAGGTGATCGGTTTTGAGCCGCTTCAGGCTTTCTTCGACGGCGCGGACCATGTTTTTGCGGTTGTTGCCAGTGTGGGAAATGCTCGCCGACGGTGTCGTCCCCAAGGTGTATTTGCTGGCGATGACCAGGCGATCGCGCTCTGCTGCGATAAATTCGCTGAGCATCACTTCAGATTGTCCGGCCTGATAGCCGTTGGCGGTGTCGATGAAATTGCCGCCGGCTTCCAGGTAGCCGTCGAAAATACGCTTGGCTTCGTCACGTTCCGCGCCATGCCCCCAACCGGTGCCGAAGTTACCGGCGCCCAACGCCAATTCCGAAACGCGCAAGCCGGTTTTGCGACCAAAAACTTTGTAATGCATGGGGTGACTCCTGAAGGAAAAACGCCGGGATTTAATATAGATGTTTTGCGACATGTATTAAATATGATGTCGATAATCTATGGCGTCAACACGCTTTTCCATGGAGGCCAAACAAGCGACCAACGGACCCACTCGCTGCTGCCACTTTCTGACAGGGGCCTCTGCTAAGCTCCGACAACTTTTTCAGAAAGAGCCTGCCCATCGTGTCGCGAACCACTCGTCTACTCACGTTGTTGCAAGTGCTGCGGGGCAAGAGTCGGCCGGTGACGGCGGCAACGCTCGCCAGCGAACTGGAGATTTCCGAGCGCACGCTGTACCGCGATATCGCCGAACTGACGGCGCTTGGCGCACCGATTTTCGGCGAAGCAGGGGTCGGTTATGTGCTGCGCAGCGGTCTGTTTCTGCCGCCCTTGATGCTCAATGCCGACGAAACCGAAGCCATCGTGCTGGGTTTGCGCTACGTCGATCAGCGCGGTGACGAGGTGTTGAGCAAAGCGGCAGCCGACGCCTTGGCCAAGATTGCCGCCGTACTGGCCCCAGAAGCCCAGGACGCGTTGCGCAACCCGACGGTGCTGCCGGGCCCGCCCGGTTATGGCTATCCGGAAAATGCCGTGCCGTTGGGCGTGTTTCGCCAGGCCATCCGCGACCAGTCCAAGCTGAGCATCGACTACGCAGACGCTAACAAGGTGCCTAGTCAACGGCTGATCTGGCCGCTGGCGTTGGGGTTTCTCAATGAAGTGCGGATCATTGTTGCCTGGTGCGAATTACGCAGTGCCTATCGGACCTTTCGCACCGACCGGATTTCGGCCGCCAATGAGCAGGGCGAGCGATATCCGGGGCGGCGTAGTGACTTGCTGCGTATCTGGCGCAAGCAGATGCAACTGGATGAGGCTGGGCGTTTCACTCCTGACAAGAACTGACACAGGCTTGTTTTAGCATGGCTCCAGAATCAACTGACAAGGAGCCGCAAACATGTCCAATCCCGCCTCTTCACTGGCGCCCGCCATCGCTGCTTACATTGCCGCCGCCAATGCGCATGACACCTCCAGGGTCGCCAGTTTTTTTGCCGAGGACGCCAATGTGTTCGATGAGGGTCAGCACCAGATCGGCACCCGCGCGATTGCCCAATGGATGGAAGACACCGCGCAGCGCTATCAACCCCGGGTCGAGGTGCTGGATGTGCAGCAGCGCACGGGCAAAGTGCTGGTACACAACCTGATCTCCGGTACGTTTCCCGGCAGCCCGCTTGAGTTGCGTTACATGTTCCGCCTTAACGACCAGGGCAAGATCGCCCGGCTGGACATCTCTCTGTAGCAGCTGCCGAGTTTGCGTTCGTGCTGTAGCAGCTGCCGAGCCTGCGAGGCTGCGTTCGGCGACGCAGTCGTCGTGAAATCAGGCTCTGCGGTGTAACAGGAAAACCGCATTCGCAGGGTTTACGACGACTGCGTCGCCGAACGCAGCCTCGCAGGCTCGGCAGCTGCTACAGGCCGAGCTGCTACAGCCCGTGTGCGGCGTTCGGCAGTGGTTACAGATCGGACGTATACTCCCGCGCATGAATGTCGACTCTCCGTTAAGCGCCTGGCAACACGCCGTTGAACACTTGGGTTTCGTCCAGGACGAAGCCCAGGAACACGCGGTGTGGGCGCTGCAAAAATGCCACGAAGCGTTGCTTGAAGGTCACACGCCAATCACTGGCGTCTACCTTTGGGGGCCGGTCGGGCGCGGCAAGACCTGGTTGATGGATCAGTTCTATCAAAACCTGCGCGTGCCGGCCCGGCGTCAACACTTCCACCATTTCATGGGCTGGGTGCACCAGCGGTCGTTTCAACTGACTGGCACCGCCGACCCCTTGAAGGCGTTGGCGCGCGAGTTGAGCGAGGAAGTGCGGGTGCTGTGTTTTGACGAGCTGTTCGTCAACGATATCGGCGACGCGATCATTCTCGGGCGCTTGTTCCAAGTGATGTTCGAGCAAGGCATGGTGATGGTGTGTACGTCCAATCAGCCGCCGGATCAGCTCTATGCCGATGGCTTCAATCGTGACCGCTTCGTGCCCGCCATTGAGGCGATCAAGCAACACATGCAGGTGATCGCCGTGGAAGGCAGCGAAGATCATCGCCTGCATCCGGGCACTGCCTTGCAGCGTTACTGGGTGACCGATGCCGCGCATCCCGACGCGCTCGGCGACGTGTTCAAGGCGTTGACCGTCGGCCAGACAGTGTCCAGCGAGCCGGTCACGGTTGGCTACCGTTGCGTCAATGTCGTTCAAGCCAGTGCCAGCGTGCTGTGGTGTCGTTATACCGACCTGTGCGAGCAGCCTTTTTCGGCGATGGACTTCGTGGCGCTGTGTGACACCTACAGCGCTATCCTGTTGAGTGAAGTGCCGAACCTCAGCGCCCAAAAACGTGAAGGACGTATCGCCCGAGGCACCGAAGACGGTGTCGAGCGCGTCGTGGCGGGGGACCGTGAGTTGCCGCAACTGTCAGTCAACGACGATGGCGTGCGGCGTTTCATTGCGCTGGTGGACGAGTGCTACGACCGCAAGGTGCCGCTGTACCTCGAAGCGCAGGTGCCGATGGAGGCCCTGTACACGCAGGGGTATCTGGAGTTCCCGTTCCGCCGCACCTTGAGCCGGTTACAGGAAATGCAGCTAAAGCGTTTTGCCGACGCTTGATACTTGGGAGCCGCGATCATGCATCAGCCCTTGTCTCATCACTTGCTGACCATGGCTTATCAAAATGCCTGGGCCAACCATCGACTCGCCAACGCCTGGCGTCAATTGAGTCCGGCGGAACTGGCGGCGCCACGCGTCAGCTTCTTCCCCAGTCTTATTGCCACCCTTAATCACATCCTGACGTGCGACTGGTTTTACGTGGATGCGCTGGAACGCGAATTGCGCGGTGACGATCCGCACCCCGATTGCGACGTGTTTTTCAAAGTGGATGAGCCGTTCACCCTCGGCGCAGATCTCAAGCGTGAGCAATCACTGGTGGACAATCGACTGATCGCTTACTGCGAGCAACTGCGCGATGCAGATTTGGGGCGAGTCGTGACCATTGCCCGGGACACACCGCAACACGACAGCCGTCTGCGCTTGTTGTCTCATCTGTTTGAACACCAGATTCATCATCGCGGCCAGGTCCATGCCATGCTCAGCGGCACCTCGGTCGCACCGCCTCAATTGGACGAGTTTTTCTGTGCCGGCGAGTCGGGGCTGAGAGCGGCGGACTTTGCCGAGTTGGGATGGGCCGAGACGCTGATATGGGGTGTTTGAGGCAGGTTCAGGTTGTCGATGATGACGACTCGCGATACTGTCCATCGACTTCGCGGCGCGAGTGACGCGCCGGAACCACTTGATGGGATAGCGACAATGGAAATGGAATCCGCAGACATTCTTGTACTTCAGGCCAGCTATACCAACCCGGTGCATGCCGAAGCCATTGGCGTGGTGCTCAATGCCTATGCCCAAGACCCGATGGGCGGAGGGCATTCGTTGCCCGAAGATATTCTGCAGCAGTTGCCGGGGGAGCTGGCCAAGCGTCCCCACGCCTTCAGTGTATTGGCCTTTGTCGACGGTGCACCGGCGGGGCTGGTCAACTGCTTCGAAGGCTTTTCGACCTTTGCCTGCCGACCGCTGGTCAACGTTCACGACGTGTCGGTGGTGCCGCAGTTTCGTGGCCTGGGCCTGAGCCAGAAAATGCTGCAAAAAGTTGAAGACATTGCGCGCCAGCGTGGCTGCTGCAAGATCACTCTGGAAGTCCTTGAAGGTAACGCCGTCGCGCAAGCGTCTTACGGCAAGTTCGGTTTTGCCGCCGGCATGTTCGACCCGGCCCATGGCCGCATGCTGTTCTGGACCAAGAACCTTTAACCGGGGGGCACTTGAACGCGTTCGAGCAGGCATAAAAAAGGGCGTCCATCAGGACGCCCGGCTGGCTTCGATTACTTCGGTCTGTAGGATTCGGTCATTTGTGCGGTTTGATCGCTGGGAACGCGAAGTTCAATGTTTTTGACCTCAAAGCCATTTGCCTTTTGCTGCGCGAGATGCAAAGTCTCGTAGTAATACTGCATGCGTTCGGAGCCGTATTCTGCAAAGGCAGTGGCAGAGCCGAACGTCATCAGGCCAGCAACGATCAGGGTCGTATATTTCATGGGTGCCTCCCATTACGGGTTCAGGGCCTTTCGTCCATGAAGCTATGTCGCACGGACATTATCTGCCGATTCCGTCAAATGGGAATGAGCACGCCAGAGCCGGGCGCCCGTGATTGAAAAGGGGGAGGAGGAACTGCGCGATGCGCAACAAAAAGGGGCCGGAACCGGCCCCTGAATGGATCTACTGTTTAACGACGGCTGGAGCCACTTTAGGCTTCATCAAACTGAAGTCGATCAGCGGACGGGCCTCACGCTCGTAAGGGTTGCCGATCATCAGTGGGCGCGGCTTGAAGCTGTCACTGACCAGGCTCTTGCTGCGGTCCAGTTCATCAGTACTCAACCCGGCCAGGTCGGCCCAGGTGTGAATCAGTTGCGAGCTGCTGTAAGGCCGGCTCAGGTCGGCGGCAAAGCTCCAGTCATGGTTATCACGCCATTTCGGCGAAGCCCAGGCCATGAACGGAATGGTGTACATCGGTGCAGTCGGCTTGTTCTCGTTGCGCCCGAGGGTGCTGTGCCCCACGGAGTCAAACACATCTTCGCCGTGGTCGGAGAGGTACAGCAGGAAGCCGTTCGGGTCGGACTTGGCGTAGTCCTTGATCAGGCTCGATACGACGAAGTCGTTGTACAACACGGCATTGTCATAGCTGTTGTAGGTCGGCACCTGATCGTCGCGCACGCCGTCCGGCACGCCTTTGCGGTCGGTGAACTTGTCGAACGTCGGCGGGTAACGGTACTGGTAGCTCATGTGCGTACCGAGCAAATGCACAACGATCAGCTTGCGCGATGCGGCATCGGCCAGGGCCTTGTTGAACGGCTCGATGACATCGCCGTCGTACTGGGCGGCGTTCTGATTGCGGTTGTTGTTCAGGTACACCTGCTCGTCGGCCTGCTCGGAGAAGGTTGTCAGCATGGTGTTGCGCTTGGTCATGGTCTGCTGGTTGGTGATCCAGAACGTCTTGTAGCCCGCCTGTTTCATCATGCTGACCAGCGACGGCGTAGACAGGTAAAGGTCCGGGTGTTCTTCGTCGGCGAAAGTCAGCACCTGCTGCAACGCCTCGATGGTGTAAGGGCGTGGGGTGATGACGTTGTCGAAGACCGCCAGTTGATCTTTAAGCTTGTCCAGCTCCGGCGTGGTCTCGCGCGGGTAACCGTAGAGGCTCATGCGCTGACGGTTGGTGGACTCGCCGATCACCAGCACCAGGGTCGCGGGCTGGTTGGCCATCGTGTCCGCCAGGTTTTTCAACGGGGGGATCTTGCTTGCGCTGTGCAGCATGTCTTGCATGCCTGCCAGGGTTTCCAGGTAGCGGTGATAGGCCACGGCCATCTGCCAAGGCACGGCGGGCTCGATGCGGGTTTCGAACTTATCGAAACCTTCCGCGAAACTGCCGGTGCGCGCGGTCTGTTTGACCAGCGGGTAACCGACCACGGCGATCACGATCGCCGTCGCGGCAACCAGTGCCTGCCAGCGCGGCAGGACCACCGGGCGCAAGCGGGTCCACAGGAAATAAGCGAACAGCGTATGGGCAAGGAATGCCGCGACCATCCACCAGGCAAAATACTGGGTCATGTACTCGCCGGCTTCAGAGATGTTCGATTCGAACATGATGAAGATGACGCTCTGGGAAAATTCCTGTTGGTAGATAAAGAAATAACCCAGGCTGGCCATCGAACAGGCCCACAGCACGACGCCGATCACTGCCGCCATCACACGCGTCTGTTTAGGGAACAACAGCATCGGTGCAAGCCAGATGGCGCTCATCACAAAGGCCTGGCGAAACCCGGTAAAACCCGAGGTGCCGTTCAGTTGAATGAGTAATTGAGTGATACCGGAAAAATACCAGAAGAACAGGAATAACCAGAGAAGTCCTGCCCAATCGAAACCTATCGCAGACGTGTTGCTGCGTTTAAACAATGCCATTCAACGCTCCAGCCAGAAATCACTTCAACGTCGAACCATCCATTGCCGACGAACAGAAACCACCCGAAAACCGAGCGGCAATAAGGGGGCGGCAGTATCAATAGGCAAATGTGAAAAAATTGTGAAAAACGAGGGGCAAAACGAGATCGGAAACAGTTCGAGACTGTTTCCGAATCACCTGAACAGATCAGGCGTGGGGGGCGCGCTGGGTGACGGGCAGGGGTGGTGATTGGGTGCCTTGAGTCAACTGGCGCAGTTGCGCAAGTTCCTGCTTCAAGAGGTCGCGCTCTTCTTTCAACTGACGCAATTCATCACGACGGATCGTGACGTAAAGGGTTTGTGCTGGCCGTGCTGCGTGTACTGTGCCCATTGCTCACCTCGCAAATGGTTGACTCAACTGTAGAACCGCCCCCTGCAATCAGGTGCTGATCTACTATCGGCGCTGATTTTGATTTCTTTTGCCCCTCAAGGGAACTTTTTTATTTTTCATGGTCGTTGTGTCTTCGGCGCGATTACCGACGTTATCCATCAGGATCGGGCACAATGCCCGGAAACTATGTGCCAACGCTCTGGACTAACCCCATGAGTCACGTTGGGCTATACCTTTGACACACTTTATTTGTAGTAGGGAGCATCAGCACATGCAACTCGGGATCATTGGACTGGGCCGCATGGGCGGCAATATTGCGCGGCGCCTGATGCTCAATGGGCATACCACTGTCGTTTACGACCGCAATACCGCCTTCATCGACACCTTGACTGCCGAGGGCGCCAAGGGCGCCGCAGACTTGCCAGCCCTGGTGGCTGGCCTGGCCAAACCACGAGCGGTCTGGGTCATGTTGCCGGCCGGCGCACCGACCGAAGACACCATCGACACCCTGAGCACCTTGCTCGAAGCCGGCGACACCATCATCGACGGCGGCAACACCTTCTATAAGGACGACATCCGCCGAGCGAAAACCTTGTCGGAAAAAGGCCTGCACTACATCGACGTTGGCACTTCCGGCGGCGTCTGGGGCCTGGAACGCGGCTACTGCATGATGATCGGCGGCGATGCCGAGGTGGTTAAGCGCCTTGATCCGCTGTTCGATACCCTGGCACCTGGCATGGGTGATATCCCGCGCACCAAGGACCGCAAGTCCGATGACGATCGCGCCGAACGTGGCTACATCCACGCCGGCCCCGCAGGTGCAGGGCACTTCGTGAAGATGATCCACAACGGCATCGAGTACGGGATGATGCAGGCCTTCGCCGAAGGTTTCGATATCCTCAAAACCAAGTCCAGCACCAACCTGCCGGAAGATCAGCGCTTTGATCTGAACGTCGGCGACATCGCCGAAGTCTGGCGTCGTGGCAGCGTGGTGTCGTCCTGGCTGCTCGACCTGACGGCCGACGCGCTGGCCAGCGATCCGAAACTCGACGGTTTTTCCGGTTCCGTGGCTGACAGCGGTGAAGGTCGCTGGACCATCGAAGCCGCCATGGAGCAATCGGTGCCGGTGCCGGTACTGTCGAACTCGCTGTTCTCGCGCTACCGTTCGCGTGGGCAAGGCACCTTTGGTGACAAGATTCTCTCGGCCCAGCGCTTCGGCTTCGGCGGCCATGTGGAGACTGCGAAAAAATGACCCACGCGATCCGCAAGAAATCCAAGGCAGAACCCGCGCCGCCCACCACGTTATTCCTGTTCGGTGCCCACGGTGACCTGGTCAAGCGCCTGCTGATGCCGGCGTTGTACAACCTGAGTCGCGATGGTTTGCTGGGGGATGGCTTGCGGATCATCGGCGTGGATCACAACGCCATTACTGACGAAGCCTTCGCCCGCAAACTCGAAGATTTCATTCGAAGCGAAATGGCGGCCAAGTCGGGCAAGGGCGATCAAGCCCTTGACCCGCAGGTGTGGGCCAAACTGGCCAAAGGCATCAGCTACGTCCAGGGCGACTTCCTGGACGACAGCACTTATCAAGCGCTGGCGGCGAAAATCGCCGCCAGCGGCACTGGCAATGCGGTGTTCTACCTGGCCACCGCGCCACGTTTCTTCAGCGAAGTGGTGCGTCGCCTCGGCGCCGCAGGCTTGCTGGTGGAAACACCCGAAGCCTTCAGAAGGGTGGTCATCGAAAAGCCGTTCGGGTCCGATCTGCAAACCGCGCAAGCCTTGAATGCCTGCTTGCTCAAAGTGATGACGGAAAACCAGATCTACCGGATCGATCACTACCTGGGCAAGGAAACCGTACAGAACATTCTGATCAGCCGGTTTTCCAACAGCCTGTTCGAAGCGTTCTGGAACAATCATTACATCGACCACGTGCAAATCACTGCCGCCGAAACCGTCGGCGTGGAAACCCGTGGCAGTTTTTATGAACACACCGGCGCCCTGCGGGACATGGTGCCCAACCACCTGTTCCAGCTCCTGGCGATGGTGGCAATGGAACCGCCAGCGGCGTTTGGCGCCGATGCGGTACGCGGTGAAAAAGCCAAAGTCGTGGGGGCCATTCGCCCCTGGTCTACCGAAGACGCCCGAGCCAATTCGATTCGCGGTCAATACGCCACGGGCGAAGTCGACGGCAAGCCGTTGCCGGGGTATCGCCAGGAAAACAACGTGGCGCCCGACAGCAACACCGAAACCTATGTCGCGCTCAAAGTCATGATCGACAACTGGCGCTGGGTCGGCGTGCCGTTCTACCTGCGCACGGGCAAACGCATGAGCGTGCGCGACACCGAGATTGTCATCTGTTTCAAACCGGCGCCGTATGCCCAATTTCGCGACACCGAGGTCGATGAGTTGCAACCGACCTATCTGCGGATCCAGATCCAGCCCAACGAAGGCATGTGGTTCGACCTGTTGGCCAAACGACCGGGCCCGGCCTTGAACATGGCCAATATCGAGCTGGGTTTTGCCTATAAGGATTTCTTCGAAATGCAGCCGTCCACCGGCTACGAAACGCTGATCTACGACTGCCTGACGGGCGATCAGACGCTGTTCCAGCGTGCCGACAATATCGAGAATGGCTGGCGCGCTGTGCAGCCGTTCCTCGATGCCTGGCAGCAGGACGCAACGGTCCAGAGTTACGCGGCCGGCGAAGACGGCCCGGCAGCCGCCGACGAGCTGCTGGCCCGTGACGGTCGCGTTTGGCACAGCCTCGGATGAAGGGGGAAACGCAGCAGCCCATCCGTTTTCTGCTCAGTGACATGGACGGCACCTTGCTGCTGCCTGATCACACGCTCAGCCAGCGCACCATTGCGGCGGTACGTTCGCTGCGCGAGGCGGGCGTGCTGTTCAGCCTGGCCACCGGGCGCCCGCCCAAAGCGATGTTGCAGCAGATTGAAGCGTTGGGTGTCGATCTGCCGACGGCGGCGTTCAATGGCGGCACGATCGTCAATCCGGACGGAAGTTTGCTAGTTGCCCATTACTTGCCGGCGACGGCTGCGCTCACCACATTGACGCTGTTCGCCGATCTGCCGGACATTGAGGTTTGGGTGTTCAGCGGCGGCGACTGGCTGCTGAAGGATGCAAACGGCCCCATGGTTCCCCGGGAACAGCATGGCCTAGGGTATCCGCCCGTAGTGGTGGAGAGTTTTGAACCTTACCTGGAGCGCATCGACAAGATTGTCGCGGCGAGTAACAACACCGGGTTGCTGATCGAACTGGAAGCGCAATTGCTGGCCAATGTCGCAGGTCAGGCCCAGGTCTCGCGCTCACAACCGGTGTATCTGGACGTGACCGCGATGCAGGCGAACAAGGGTGCGGCGCTGGCGACACTGGCCGAACATCTCGGGGTGCCGCTGCAACAGACCGCCGCGCTGGGTGATGGCGGCAATGACCCGGCGATGTTTCATCGCGCCGGGCTGTCGATTGCCATGGGGCAGGCAGAGGAGGCCGTCAAGCGCCAGGCTGACGTGGTCACCGGGCCTAACACCGAAGACGGTGCTGCCCAGGCGATCGAGCGCTATATCCTCCCTCGCTGACTGACTCCTACAGTTTTTGTTCTGTGTTACAGCCAGAAACTCACCGCATACCAGCCCAACACACCCATCACCACGGTGTACGGCAACGCCATCCACACCATGCAGCCGTACGACAGGCGAATCAGCGGGGCAATTGCCGAGGTCAGCAAAAACAGAAACGCGGCTTGTCCATTAGGCGTCGCCACGCTGGGCAGGTTCGTCCCGGTATTGATCGCAATGGCCAGTGTCTCGAATTGTTCACGGCTCATGTGGCCGGAGATGAACGCGCGTTTCACTTCGGTGATGTAAATGGTCGCCACAAACACGTTGTCACTGATGGCTGACAGCAAGCCATTGGCGATAAACAACATGCCCGGTTGCTGGTCGGCCGGCAGTGCCAGTACCCACTGGATCAGCGGGGTGAACAATTGCTGGTCGTGAATCACCGCGACCACCGCAAAAAACACCACCAGTAACGCGGTGAAGGGCATGGCGTCCTTGAAGGCGTTGCCGA
The DNA here is from genome assembly GCF_002000165.1 of Pseudomonas sp. C9. Lineage (NCBI taxonomy): Bacteria > Pseudomonadati > Pseudomonadota > Gammaproteobacteria > Pseudomonadales > Pseudomonadaceae > Pseudomonas > Pseudomonas sp. C9. The sequence goes on from NZ_MPAK01000001.1 coordinate 5,648,471, forward strand.
TACGGTGCTCGTCGGTGATGCCGGTGAAGGCCGTGATCAACACGATCACCATCAAGCCGATCAGGCCGACTTCCGCGATGTGAAACGCCAACCCTGCAATCAGGATCAACGCGGCGGCACCTTGCACCAGTAAGGCGGCACGCTGGCGCGAAGTGCGCTCGGCGTTGTCTTCGGCGGCAAAGTTGGCCAGCACCGCCCGAACGTTGTCCGGCAGCAGTGTGCCGTAGCCGAACCAGCGCAGTTTTTCCAGGAGCACGCAGGTCAACAAACCGGCGGCCAGTACCGGCAGTGAGACGGGGGCAACTTTCAAAAAGAAATCGGAGAAATGCCAGCCCATCTCATGGCCGATCAGCAGGTTCTGCGGTTCACCCACCAGTGTGCAGACACCGCCTAACGCCGTGCCGACGGCACCGTGCATCAAAAGACTGCGCAGAAAGGCACGGAACTGTTCGAGGTCGCCATGGTGAAGCGTGGGCAATTGCTGGTCATCGCTGTACTCGCTGTCCTGGCGAGGATCATTGCCCGAGGCAACGCGGTGATACACCGAATAAAACCCCACGGCCGCACTGATAATCACCGCGGTCACGGTCAATGCGTCAAGGAAGGCCGAGAGGAATGCCGAGAGAAAGCAGAACATCAACGACAACAGCGCCTTGGAGCGAACCCCCAGCAACAAGCGCGAAAACAGAAACAGCAGCAGGTCTTTCATGAAGTAGATGCCGGCCACCATGAACATCAACAACAGGATGACCGGAAAGTTATGCACCAGTTCGTCATAAAGCGCCTGTGCCGTGGTCATTTTTAGCAGCAGGGCTTCAATCAGCAGCAACCCGCCGGGCATCAGCGGGTAACACTTGAGTGCCATGGCCAGGGTAAAGATGAACTCCAGCACCAGCAGCCAACCGGCCGCAACGGGGCCGACCGTCCACAGCACCAGTGCGTTGAGAATCAGGAAACCGAGAATGCTCGCCTTGTACCAGCGAGGTGAGTGGCCGAGAAAGTTGTGCGCGAACGCCTGGGCCATTGAACCGGACATCGGCTACTCCTTGTTTAAAGAAGCGCGCAACTTGCCGTAACAAGATGGGAATATCAAGTCCGGGAAAGGTAATGGATTACCCGAGATAGCGCACCACAACGGCCTTGTAGTTGCCATCCAGCGAATAACCGCCTACGACGATTCTTCCATCAGCTTGAACCGCTACCGACATAGCGGTATCCAGGCTGCGTCCCAGGCGGGTGCGAACCCAGCAGGTGCCTTCGGCGAAACCGGGGTCCAACTGCCCACCGGGTAAATACCGGGCTAAAAGGAAGTCGGCTTCGACGCCGCCGTTAGTGGCGCCAACTGCCAGCACTCGACCATCACCCTGGTGCAGGGCAGCGGTCCATTGGCAACCGCTGCGACCGACTTTCAGTAGTTGTGGCTGGCCGCCGTTGCAGTGAACATCGGGGCGGCCATTGCTGTGTATTTTGAAGGCCAGGCAGTGCATCGGGTCGCGGCTGCTGCCAAAGCACAGCAGGTCGCCATTTTCCATCTCGATGATCTGGTTGACCTGAGCGCCGCGCTCTTCAGCCCTGAACGACATAAAGCCATCCACGGCGAAAGAGTCATCCAGACGGCCATCGGGGAGGTAGCGCGCCAGTAAACCTTCCACGGGGAAATTAATCGATCCACCGACCATGATCCGGCCGTCTCGTTGCACCATGAGGCTACTGAGCCAGGAGTTCATCAGCAGGTGCCGGACGATGACAAAGCCGCGGCCATTGAAGGACGTATCCAATTGGCCATGGCGGGTAAGGCGTATCAACAGGCCGACATGATCGGCCAGTTCAAAATGGTGGTTGGCAAGCAGCAGGATCCCGCCGTCAGCCAGCACTTGGACGTCGCAGGCTTCGGCGCCTGGAACGCCAGGGGGAAGCCAGACATCGCGGGTGCCCAGGGACAAGTTTCCCGGCAGGCGAATGACACTGATCCCATTGTCACCAAAATGCCTGACCGGGTGACCTTGGGAATCGAACAGCGCCAAGGCTGGAAGCGTTCGGTGAGTGTCTTCATAGTGCAGCCCGGCCACCAGAATGTGTCCGTTGGCCAACAGATGCACTTTGCCCGCCATGGCTTCGAAGCCGCGCTGGAACTGCCCGATAACGCTGCCGTTATGGCCAAATGCAAGGTCCGCCGAACCGTCTTCCAGTAAACGGGCCAGGCCAAAGCAGTTACCACCTCGCAGGCCAACCGTCGCCGCCACCAGCACGCGGCCACTGGCGTCAATTTCCACGCTGTTGGCGATACTTGACGTACTCCCGGCGAAATACACCTGGGCTTTACCGCGGGCGGCGAAACTATTATCGAGATCGCCAGCCATGTACCGCGATACAGGTAGGGCAAAAGCAGTCTGGTGTGGCATGCGCGCCTCTCCTTGCGAGCTGTCCGAAACCCGGGGGCGGGAGGGCAACTGCCTGTGTGAAACATTCAATCCCTGAATGGGTAATCACACAACTGTCATAACTAACAGGCGGAGGGTCGCACTGTGCCAGAACAGTGTCTTTTCGAACCAAAGACAAGTGCGCCAAGTAATTCGAGGCGAAAAAGTTAGAGTGTTGGATGCGCTGTAACTGTTAAAACAGCCAACTAAAAGAAGGCAGGGGGGGCGGACTACGTTGAAGTAGTCCGCAGAGACCCTTAGTGCGGCATGGACCATGATTGCAGCTGATAACCTTTCTCGCTCAACTCGGCGCGGGCCTGCTGCAGCAGGTGTTCGAGTTGCGCAGGGTCGGAATACTCGCTGCTAGGGATTTGGGCGCGGCTAATGTGGGTGTTGGTGCGGTCGATGATGGTGATGCTGAGCTCACCATTGCCGTCTTGTGGGGCCCAGGCCACGCATTGGAAAGGTTTAAAAGCGCGGTCGGCAATCAAAAGAGCTTCGTTGATACGGAGCGGGGCGGTCATAGGATTTTCTCTCTGTGTGCCCAATCAAGTGATCTGCCGTCGGTTGGGCTTACCGTTCGGCTGGTTACTTGTACTGATGCCCCCAACATGGGGTCAGGTCACACACAAACAAAAGAAATTTCAACTTTCTTTCATATACTCAATGCAGGGGTATTGATTTGAAAGCTGAATGAAAGGTTCAACTCGTTAGGTCACTAACCAAGTCGTTCTTATAACTGTTTAAGCAGCCTCTCTATAGTCAATCGATACAAGGGTGTGTCAAATTCTTGCTAATGTTACAGCCAAGTCCGCCAAATGACTGTTTTTACTAATATTTCCTAAAATTTGGCGCCAAGGAACAGTCATGATCGAAGCGCCTGCGTTACGACGTCTGTTAGTAGTAGACCCCTGTGACGACTGCCATCGTCTGTTACCGGGTTTGCGCTCGGTGGGGTGGGATGTTGATAGCTGTTCCCTGGAGAACGCCGCCGATAGAACCTGCGACGTCGGCCTGTTGCGATTACAGCCCTTTCATCTGGAACGTCCCGAAGCCGTCAAAGAACTGATCAGCCGCAGCGGCACCGAGTGGATTGCGGTCCTTAACCAGGAAGTCCTGCGCTTGCAGAATGTCGGGGACTTCGTGTGCGAATGGTTTTTCGACTTCCATACTTTGCCCTTTGACGTCTCTCGGGTTCAGGTCACGCTGGGGCGGGCATTCGGCATGGCGCGCCTGCGTGGGCAGGGCACGATTCACATCGATCAGCCAGAACACGAACTACTGGGCGACAGCAAACCGATTCGCGAACTTCGCAAGTTGCTGAGCAAATTGGCGCCGACCGAATCACCGGTTTTGATCCGCGGTGAAAGCGGCACGGGCAAGGAGTTGGTCGCGCGCACGCTGCACCGACAGTCCCAGCGTCACAGCAAACCCTTTGTGGCGATCAACTGCGGTGCGATTCCAGAACATTTGATCCAGTCCGAGTTGTTTGGCCATGAAAAAGGCGCCTTCACCGGCGCTCACCAGCGCAAGGTCGGGCGGATAGAAGCCGCGAACGGCGGCACGTTATTCCTTGATGAAATCGGCGATTTACCGCTGGAACTGCAAGCCAATCTGTTGCGTTTCCTACAGGAAAAACACATCGAACGCGTAGGTGGGAGTCAGCCGATTCCGGTGGATGTGCGGGTTTTGGCGGCGACGCACGTCGACCTTGAGGCCGCCATTGAGAAGAAGCGTTTTCGTGAAGATTTATATTACCGCCTGAACGTCCTGCAAGTGGTGACGGCACCTCTGCGTGAACGTCACGGCGACCTGTCGATGCTGGCCAACCACTTTTCCCATTTCTACAGCCACGAAACCGGCCGACGGCCTCGCAGTTTCAGCGAAGACGCACTGATTGCCATGGGCAAACATGATTGGCCGGGCAATGTCCGTGAACTGGCCAATCGGGTGCGCCGCGGGTTGGTACTCGCCGAGGGGCGGCAGATCGAAGCGCGAGACTTGGGGTTGATCAGCCAGCAAGCCTTTGCCACCCCCATGGGCACCCTCGAAGACTACAAGACCCGTGCCGAGCGCCAGGCACTGTGCGATGTACTCAATCGGCACAGTGACAACCTGAGCGTTGCCGCCAGGGTCCTGGGCGTTTCCAGACCGACTTTCTACCGATTGCTGCACAAGCACCAGATCCGCTAGGGCGCGGTGAAACGAAAAGGCCCGCTGCGATTGACGTCGCAGCGGGCCTTTTCCTTGGGCTTGAAACAGTTAGAAGTAGTAAGGGAATTTCAGGCTGAACTGGAAGTCCGGGGCATCGTCCGTCATGCCCATGGACAGGTTGGGTACGATGGTCAGGTTGTCGGTAGCCGCAATGGTCATGCCGATGTTGAAATAACCGGCGTTGGCATCGCTGGCGACCACGGATTCCCAGTCACCCCCATCCTGTTTCAGCTTGCTTCTGCGTTGCACCAGGTCAGACACCGAGAACGACATACTCATCTTTTCGTTCAGCGCGAACGCAATACCGGCGCCGATCTGGAAGCTGTCGCCGATTTGTACTTTGCCTGGCGTTTTCTGGTTGACGGTAGCGCTGATGTCGTCGAAGGACTCTTCGAAGTTGTGGGTGTAAGACAAGCTGCCGAACAACACCGCCGGATCGAAGGTTTTGACCAGCGAAATACCCGGGGTGACCGACCAGACGCCGTTGCCGGTTGGCAGGGTGTCAGGCACGAACAGGTTGGTGTTGGCATCGGTCTGACGCAGCTTGATCCCGAACGGGTCCTTGCCTGTCGGCGCCTTGACCCGCAAGGTGACAACGGCATCCGGGGTATTCACCGATTCGTCCAAGAACTTGTAGGCAATCCCGAAGTTCACGTCGCCAATCGTCGGGTCTCTGGTGACAGTGTCTTCGGTTGTAACGTTGGCCGCGCCCTGGTTGCCGCCGCCGGACTGGTAAGTCGACTCGCGGTAAATCACCGGCACGTTCAGGTCGAACTGCCAGCGGTTGTTGTAGTTGTAGCGACCGGTGAGATCGAGTGTCCAGGTATCGGCCTTGATCCGGTCGAGGTTGATGTTGCCCAGGAAGATCGAGTCCAGTGCCAGGAAACCGTTGAGGATCAGCTGGCGGGTGTCGTATCGGGAGTAAGTGATCCCGGTCTCGACGCTGAATTTGCCGCCGCCAAAGAACCCGCTGGCTTCGTCATACAGGTTGGACACACTCTGTGCCGGTTGTGAATCGTCGGCCAGCGACTGGCCATAAGAACTGCCGCTGCCCCCGGCTGCACCCCCCGATGCCGCTGCTGCGCCGGTCCCTGCGGCCACCGCGTTCCCTCTCATGTCGGCTGGCGACTTGGCCAGGCGTTTCGGTGGGGGAGCTGCGGGTTGATCCTCTACCTGGCGAACCCGTTGTTCGAGTACCGCCAGGGCTTTTTGTTGTACTTCGTATCGTTGCTTTAACTCCAGAAGTTCCTGCTTCAGGGCCTCTACGTCCGCGTTGGGTGCCGCTTGAAGCATGGCGGCCGGAAATAGAGCACTCAGACAAACTACTGCACGCAGTGATACTGATCGATACATGAATAAGCCGTCCCTTTAAACCCAATGATCGAGACTGAGCGTAGTTCAATATCCCAAGGTACGGAGGGCGTTAAGTTGGGTCAGGTTGCAGTCCAATGCGCCAGCACTCGGGCCATTATTATTGAGTACTACGTTGAGTTGGGTAAGGTTGTTGACCAGGTTGCTGTTGCCCAGCAGCCGGGTGTTTTGTAGTAATCCTCCCTGGGCCACTTGCTGCAAAGCGTTGCCTTGATTGTTGTTGGCAGTGATGGCCATTTGAACGCCACCCCCAGTGGCAGTCACTGCCACGCTACCGGCGGCGTTGCTGCCGCTGATCGTTTGCCCGGCCAGCAAAGCCTGGCCCTGCCCCGGTACAAGCGCCGGTGCCTGGTTAGCTTCCTTCACATCGATCGAAACGTTGTTGTAAGCGGTGTTGCTATCGCCAGCTGCACGCACGCTTTGGGTAATGCCCTGGCTGGTGGCGAGTCCCGCGCCGCCGACTACATTGCCGGTGCCTTGTTCAGGTGTACCACCAGGACCGGAATTACCTGATTGTTTGATGGTTGATACATAGAATTCGGGTTTGATCGTTGCTGCCTGGATCTGCATGGACGTCGCCGCCCCGATGACGTCACCACTGGCATTGCGCCAGGTACTGCTCATTACAACGCCGAAGCTGATAATACGGCCCGGCATCACATAACGACCGCGCAACTGGGCGAGTTCCTGATCCTTTATTTCGATGGGCTTGAATCCATTGGCATAGCCTGATGCGCTCGCTGCCAGACAAACAGCGGCCAGCCAGTATGAGGTTTTCATCTGCTGCTCCCGGAGCATCCTGCTCCAATATCATCATTTGGCGATTAGAAGAAGTCGCTCTGTATGAAACCAAAATCCATCAACTCAGCATCTCTGACAGGGTTGAAGGTATCCAGCTTGTTCTTGGCTGTCAGCGGTACCGGTGGACTGCGTAATGCATTTGTTTTGTCGTAACCGGGACCTACGATAGCGAAGACTATGCCGTTCCAACCTTTGACAAAGTCATCATGGGAGTAGCGTTTGTGTCCGAGTACCGGGTCGCCGATGTAGACCCATTGCTTGTCCGCACGCTGCATCACCACGAAATGCTTGTATCCGCGAATTTCCATCAGTACCACCACCGGAATCGTTACTGCATCGAGCTTTTCAGGTGGGATCTTGTAGCCTCTGGCGCGCATGCCGATGCTTTCTATGTAGCGCTTCATGTCCAGCATGGAGAAACCTTGAGTACGAACAAGGTTCTGGTCAGCGTTGACCAGCATGCCTTTGATGATGTGCTCCTCATCGACGTCGAGCCAATAAGCCTGGCGTAACACCGTGGCCAGTGCGGCGGCGCCGCAGCTGAAATCGGTTTTCTGTTCGACGATGTCGGCAAACTTGCGCTCACGCAAACTCTGTACCTGCTTATAGACCAGCACGCCACCAGGCAGGGCGGCCACTGGCATCTGTGCGGCCTGAGTCAGGCCAGACAGGCAGAGTAGGGCGAAAAGGGCAGTCTTGCGCATGATCGATTACGCCTTTGCGGACTGTGGAAAAGCCCCGTTTCCGGGGCTTTCATTGCGATCGCGATTACAGGCAGGCTTTGCAACCTGCGGCGATGGACAGCGAGTTGCTTTGTTGGTTGCCGTTACCGGCCGATACGTTGGCTCCGCCATTACCGGAGAAGTTGTTCATCGAGTTGGTCATTGCAGCATTGTTGGTCACAGGGTTTTTCCAGCCGTCTGGGGTCAGCACTTGTTGAGTGGTAACACCGGCCAGGCCGAATACGCCGACTGCAACGAAGTCAGATTTGACTGTGCCATCGTCGTGACCGCCACCATGACCGCCCCCTCTGTTGTCATTACCATGGCCATGATCATGATCATCATCAGCAGGTTTAGACACTGCTTTGCCTGCTGCTACAAACCCGCCAGCAGCATGGAAGGTGCCTTTGAGCTCGTCTTTCTTGTAGGTCTGAGTGCCATAGTTAGACACGGAAAGACCACTGGAGGTTTGGTTAGCTTCAGCGGCTGCTGCGGCTACACGACCGCCGGATACAGCAATGGCCAGGTTGTTTTTCTGTTGGTTGAAATCGCCGGCGGTTACGTTGATGCCGATGTTGCCGGAACCACTGTTGCCTGCGTTGTTCAGGTTTGCGTTGTTGGTATTAGAGTAGTTGAGAACGGTGTTGCCGGTGTTGTTTTGAGTCGCGCTGGAAATAGCGACTGCGGAACCGAAGATAAAGCTTTCGTCAGCAGTGGCCAAAGCGGCGGCGTTGTCTTGTTGGTTGCCGTCACCGGCTGCAACGTTGGCGCCCATGTTGCCGTTGGAGTTATTCAACGAGCTGTCAGCTCTAGCGTCGTTTTTGGTGCCTTGGTTCAATACCCCGTTGTCACTGCTGTCCTGTTGGTCCATCACAGTGGCGCCGGCACCGGCAGAGATTGAAAGCATTTCTTCAAAAGTAGGGTGCTTAGGCTGATGGTTGTTATGCCCGTTGCCGTGACCGTTGCCATGACCGTGATCATCATCACGACCGCCTGCTTGTGCTGCGATTGCCATCACTGCTGCGAGAGCGAAAACCAGTGGTTTTAAGGCCATTGTAGGTTTCATGGTGTTTCTCCGTGCTTATTAGTTGGTTAAGTGTTGGTACTTTCTAATCGCACTGCGTTTGGGTCAGTCAGCGACCCGGATGCTGAGGGTGTTAGCCATTCGGTTCCCCACCCCAGCACTCTGGTTCACCTGGATAATCCCCCGGCTGCCGGTGAAGGCCTGGTCGCTGGTAACGACCTGGCGACTGCCGGTTTGGGGTCCAGTTGCTCCTGAGTTTGGTAACAACGCCACGTTCTGCTGGGACAGGGCGCTATCGTCGACGCTCTGCGGTGCAGCACTGATGCTGACGCGCATTGCGTTGGCCATTTGGTTGTTGGCCCCGGCGCTCTGGTTAACGCCCAGTACACCGTTGCCATTACTGAAAGAGGTGCCACCGATCGTGGATGTAGCGTTCATCGAAGGGTTGGCGGGGGTATCGATTTTCTGGTTGATGTGGGTGGACGCGCCGGCATTGGTGCCGATGGCGATAGCCCGGGTGTTGGTTTGTTGCAACTGATCCCCGGCCGCCTGGTTGACGTTGAAGTTGCCTTTGTACTGGACGCCGGAATCCTGGATGTTGGCGTTGTTCATGCTGGCGACGCCGGAGTCGGCCATGGCGCTTGCGCTGGCGAACAGGGCGAGGAAAATGAGGCTGCGATTCATGTCATTGACCTCCGGCCATTCTGGTCAGTGGGGCCAGGCCGGAGCTCATTGCCCGATTGATGGTTCCGGAAATCGCGGCACCACTGCCACCACCGTGACCGGCGCTCATACCAGGCATGCCGTTGGGGTTGGTGACGACGTTAAGGCCAGGCATGCTGTTCGTGGTTGGATTGATGTTGCCGCGAATGGATGAACCACTGGCCACGCTGGCGAACTCACCGTCGCTCAACTCAGTGTTGGTCATGGTTGTATTGATGCGTTCCGAAGGGTTGGCATTGACCGTGGTTGGATAGGGGTCTTTGCCGCCGTTACGGCCAATGGGGATAGGCTGGACATCGCGCTTGAGAGTAATGACGCCATTGCCATCGGCCTGAGCGTTCAGGCTGAGTACCGAACTGGCGGCACATCCGATCAGCAACAGGTATGAAATGCCTTTATTGAATGTCCCCACGGCAGCAATTCCTTCTTTTGTGGGCTGGCCCTAGTCAGCGTTGGGAAGGAGAGAGCGAAAGCTGTGCCGCTTTTTAATTGTTGTTTTAATTCAATGAGTTAGCCGTTTTTGAGAAGTGAGCGATACGTTTGCTGTTTCATGCGTGAGACAGCCAGGGCGAGGTTTTACTGACTAATCCCGACGCAAAGCTCTAGCACGGGGGTTTGCGCTGATGTGTTTCAACGGTTTAACAAGCACCATGACAAGATGATGAAGAGCGCTGAAACAGCCTGTTTGCGGGCAGATGAGTGTTTCAGGAGTGGACACCTTTTCCCCAAAACAGGGGGAATCACTGGGGAAATCACCCCAATGAAGGCTCAGCAATCCAGCAGGTGGCTCACCGCTTCAATCGCCTGAAACCGCCGTTGTGTCCAGCTTCCCTGAATAATCTGAAACGGCTGGCAGTGTTGTTCGAGCCAGGTCTGGGTCGACGTGAAAAATGCCAGGCGCTCACTCAGTTCGGGCTGACAACGCTGGCCGTCGTCCGTCCACTCGACCTGCTCCGGTGACAGCAGCAGGTGCAGATCGTAATGGCGGGCCAGCAACGCGGGCTCAAGCCATGCAGGGCAGTCGCCAAACAAGGTGTTGCTCCACAGGATATTGCTCAGCAAATGGGTGTCGAGAATTAAAAGTCGAGGCTGTCGGGAACGTGCTTCATCTTCCCATTGCAACTGGCCACGGGCGATCTCAGCAATATCGCCCAGGCAGGTGTCGCGGGGATTTTGTTCGATGAACCAACGCACGAATTCATCGACTCGCACGCCGCCAAAATGACCTTGTAACTCGGCCGCCAGCCAGCTCTTGCCGCTGGATTCGGGCCCCGTCAGCACCAGCACCTTCATGTGCGTAGCGCCGGGTCGGCCCGCCATTCACGCCAGCCTTGCACTGCCAGCAGCAGGAACAGTGCATAGAGGGCACAGGTGATGTACATGCCTTTGTAGATAAACAGCCCGACGAAAACCACATCGACGGCAATCCACAGTGGCCAGCATTGCACGCGTTTTTGCGCCATCCACATCTGTGCAACCAGGCTGAAGCCGGTCAGTGCGGCGTCGAGCCAAGGCTGGGCGGCATCGGTCCAGTGCGCCATGGCGGCGCCCAACAGCGCACTGCCCAGCGCGCCGACCGCAAGGCCAAGGGCTACCGACTTGCCATCGAGGCGACTGACCTGCCGACCGGTTTTCGCCTCGCCTGCGCGGGTCCATTGCCACCAGCCATAGAGTTGCAGCGCGGCGTAGATCACTTGCAGGAGCATGTCTGAATACAGCTTTACCTCAAAAAAGATCCAGCTATAAAGCAGCACCATGACCAGACCGATCGGCCAGCACCAGGGGTTCTGTTTGACGGTCAGCCAGACGGCGATTACACCGAGGGCAGCGGCAAACAGTTCAAGCCCGGACATGGAGGTTCCTTGGGAAAGCGAAGTGGGGGCGGATTGTACCGGCAGCCGCCGCCAAGTAGAACCAGCGCTGTAGCAGCTGTCGAGCAGCGCGAGGCTGCGTCCGGGGCCCCACAACGTGTCAGGACAGCCGCGTTCGCAGGTTTACGACGACTTCGTCACCGCCCGCAGCCGCCCGCAGCCTCGCGCTGCTCGACAGCTGCTACAGGGGGGGTTACACGCGAAATTGCTTGAGCAACCCGTTCAACTGTTCGCTCAGGTCTTTCAATCGCACACTGGCCACGCTCGATTGTTGCGCCGCCAGCGCGGTGCTGTGGGACAACTGTGCAGCCTGGGTCACGTTCTGATTGATGTCTTCCACCACATGGGCTTGCTGCAACGTCGCACTGGCGATCGATGCGTTCAACCCGTTGAGGTTACGTAATGCCTGGCCGATTGCCGTTAAACTCGCACCGGCCAGCCCGGCCTGTTCAATGGTCAGTTGCGATGCCCGGCTACTGTCGCCGATAACCTTGACCGCCGCTTCCGAGTGGTTTTGCAGGCGCTCGATCATCGACTGGATCTCCGCTGTCGACTTCTGCGTGCGCTGGGCCAACAGGCGCACTTCATCGGCCACCACCGCAAAACCACGCCCCTGTTCACCGGCCCGCGCAGCCTCGATGGCAGCGTTGAGGGCGAGCAGGTTGGTTTGTTCGGCGATGGAACGGATCACCTCCAGGACGCTGCCGATCTGCGTGCTTTCTGTGGCCAGGGTACGAATCACTTCCACGGCTTGATCGATGGTGCCGGACAGTTTGTCGATCTGCTGCAAGCTTCCGTCAATGTTGATCTGTCCCTGCTGCGCCTGAGACTCGGCATCGCGCATCTCGCTGGCCGCATGCTCGGCGTTCTTGGCCACATCCTGTACGCCGTAGGTCACTTCGTTGATCGCTGTGGCCACCAGCTCCATTTGCTGTGATTGCTGCTGACTGCGCTGCTGGGCCTGGGTGGCGTCATTGCCCAAGTCACTGGACGATTGCCCCAGGTCACTGGCGGACACCTGCAATTGGGTAATGACCTGGCGCAACTTGCTGGTAAAGGCATTGAAGTGTCGCGCCAATTGCGCCACCTCGTCGTTGCCATGGGTTTCTAGGCTGCGGGTCAGGTCACTTTCCCCGCTGGCGATATTGGCCATGGCATTCACCGTTTCCTGGAGCGGACGCACGATACTGCGCGCAATCAGCATGACCAGCAGGGCCATCACCAGGGCAATCACCACGCCGAGGGACGTCGCCTTCCAGACCTGGCCATAAAACTCCGCCTGCATGTCATCGATGTACACGCCCGACCCAATCACCCAGCCCCAGGGTTCGAAGAGTTTGACGTAGGAGGTTTTTTCTACCGGAGCACTGGCGCCTGGTTTCGGCCAGCGGTAATTGACCACGCCGGCGCCCTTAGCTTTGGCCACGGCGACCATTTCGTTAAACACCGCGAATCCGTCCGGGTCACGAATGGCCGACAGGTTCTGACCGTCGAGTTTGGGATTGGCCGGGTGCATGATCATCACCGGCGTCAGGTCGTTGATCCAGAAGTAGTCATTCTGGTCATAGCGCAACCCGCGAACCGCCGTCAGCGCCTGCTTTTGGGCGGCCTCACGGGTGAGGGTGCCCGCAGTCTCCAGGTCATGGTAGTAATTCAGAATGCCGCTGGCGGTCTGCACGACGTGCTGGGTTTTCTGGGCCTTGGCCTGATAAAGGTCGTCGTGAATCTGCTTGAGCATCAGCATGCCCAATGTCAGTAGCATCACCACCGACACGATCAAGATGAGCCACAAGCGCCGGCTGATCGACACACTGCGTAAGCTGTTCATAACGCTGTCACTCCGATTTCTTTTTCTTGTAATAAACGATTGCCAGCATCCAACCACGCTTTGCCGGTCGGGCATATGCGACCCAAGTCCTATTCCGCGGCAGCGTTATAAAGGCATGTCTGATAGGATTTCGGCCCCGCGCGGAAAAACCTGAATCCTTGCAGCTTTTCACGGAATTTTTACGGTTTCGTCTGGATCCTGTGCGCGCGGAACTTCAACTACGCTCAGCGCAATGAACGTTTTAAAAAACTAACGGGGCATGCCTGGGGGCATCGCTTCTTGGGGGATTGATGGATCTTTGGACCGCCTTTCAGGCATTGATACTTGGCGTAGTAGAAGGGCTGACGGAGTTTCTGCCCATTTCCAGTACCGGGCACCAAATCATCGTGGCCGACTTGCTCGACTTCGGTGGTGAACGCGCTATCGCGTTCAACATCATTATTCAATTGGGCGCGATCCTGGCGGTGGTGTGGGAATTTCGCCGCAAGATTCTCGATGTGGTCACGGGGTTGCCGACCCAACCGAGCGCTCGTCGATTCACGGCCAATCTGCTGATCGCATTCATGCCAGCCGTGGTGTTGGGGGTGATTTTCTCCGACTTGATTCACCACTACCTGTTCAACCCGATTACTGTCGCCACCGCGCTGGTTGTGGGCGGGATCATCATGTTGTGGGCCGAGAAGCGCCAACACGAAGTGCACGCCGAAACCGTTGACGAGATTACTTGGCAAGATGCGTTGAAAGTCGGTTTCGCTCAGTGCCTGGCAATGATTCCAGGTACATCGCGTTCCGGGTCGACCATCATCGGCGGGTTGCTGTTTGGCCTGTCGCGCAAGACCGCTACCGAGTTCTCGTTTTTCCTGGCGATGCCGACCATGGTCGCTGCGGCGGTGTACTCGGGCTTCAAATACCGTCACCTGTTCGTGCCTGCGGATTTCCCGGTGTTCGCGATTGGTTTCGTCACGGCGTTCATCTTCGCCATGATCGCGGTCCGTGGCTTGCTCAAGTTCATCGCCAGCCACAGCTACGCGGCGTTCGCCTGGTATCGCATCGTGTTCGGCCTGATCATTCTGGCCACTTGGCAATTTGGTTGGGTCGACTGGTCCGCGGCCAAGCCATGAGTGACGCCGGCACGCGCCACAACCCCGGGCGCAGGTCCGGGGGCGAGCACATTCAGCATCTACGACTCAAGCTGCTGGTTTTTGCAGCGCTGTGCGCGTTGCCGTTGGCAGGGTCGGTTTTGCTCTGGCTGCGCGGGGTGTCATTGATTCCGCTGGCGGCGTATGGGGGCGTCAGTGTGCTGGCGTTTTTCCTGTACTGGAGTGACAAGCGCAAGGCCCGCGCCGATACCTGGCGCACGCCGGAAAACGTCTTGCATGCGGTCGAACTGGCCGGCGGCTGGCCTGGCGCGTTGCTGGCTCAGCAAGTGTTCCGGCACAAGACTCGCAAAGTCTCGTTTCAGCTGTTGTTCTGGCTGATTGTGCTGTTGCATCAGGTGTTTTGGATCGATCAGCTGTTCCTCGGCGCCCACCTGTTGGCACTGTTTTAAAGCAGCAATCCAACCTGGGTACGCTTGGGCAACTTGCTCACCACCAGTTGGTGGGAACGTTGCAACAAGCCCTGCAGCTCTTCGGCGCCCAGCGGGTAGGGTGTTTGCATGATGATCCACTGGGCTCTCGCCAGATAGGGAGCCGGGTGGATGCCCGGTCGGTCGCAATGCCCCAGGAACAGGTCCTTGTCGACCTTGAAGGCCAGGGAGTCGCCGCGCAGGTTCTGCAACGCGAACATTTTGTTTCCGGCAATCGAAAACACCCGCACACCACCCCATTTATAGTCTTCCCGCGCACCCGGCAGCGCGAGACAGAACTGCGCGACATCCTCTTCGCTCATACGTCCAGCCTTCATATCAGTCGGTCCCCACAGGCATTGAATGATTCGATCAAATGGTCGAGCCAGGCGCGAACCGCCGGCATCACCCCGCGCCGATGAGGGTAGACCGCTTGTAGCCAGCCGCCAGGCAATGACCAGTCGGGCAGCAATTGGACTAGCGAACCGGCTTCCAGCTCTTGCTCGCAATACATCATGGGCAGCAGGGTAAAGCCCTGGCCGGCGAGGGTGCAGGCCTTGCGCACTATGAAGTCATCGATACCCAATCGCGCTTCCAGGCTCAGCTCGACGCTTTTTCCCTGGAGATCGAGCAGGCGGATATGCACCATGCGGTCGGCTTCGAGGGCGCCCAGCACCGGCAGGTTTCTGAGGTCTTCGGGCTGGTTGATTTCACGTCCGTGCAAAAAATCCGGGGTGGCGACCATGGCCATTTGTGCCTGGCGCAGGCGACGGGTCACCAGCAACGGATCTTCGTCGCCCAGTTCACGCACGCGCAAGGCGACATCGACGCCTTCAGTCACCAGGTCGACCCGGCGATTGAGCAGCATGACTTCCAGTTGTACCTGCGGGTATTTGTCCAGAAATCGGGCAATGACCGTCGGCAGCATTTCATGCGCCAGGCCGACGGGACAGGACACCCGCAACCGCCCGCGCGGTTCGCTGGACATGCTGGCGACCGCTTCATCGGCCATTTCGGCTTCCAGCAGCATCGCCTGACAGTGGCGCAAGTAACGCTCGCCCACCGCCGTCAGCTTGAGTTGCCGAGTGGTGCGTTGCAGCAGGCGCGCGCCCAGGCGTTCTTCCAGCTCGGCAATCCGGCGCGACAAGCGGGATTTGGGAATCCCGAGCACGCGACCTGCCGCCGCGAAGCCGCCGGCTTCAACCACCTTGGCAAAATAGTAGAGATCATTGAGGTCTTGCATGACAGTTGCTCGACTGTTCTATCAGTGGGACGAACTATCGCATTGTTGCAGTCTAATCAGCTATTGGTTTCGCCTGTAGGATTCTCTCCATCAGATCGCCCCGTGGCGATCCTCACCTGGAGATCCCACATGAAACTGTTGCATATCGATTCAAGCATTCTTGGTGACAACTCGGCTTCCCGTCTGCTGAGCAGCGAAGTCGTTAAAGCCTGGCAAACTGCAGAGCCCAACGCCGTGGTCACCTACCGCGACCTGGCCGCCGATGCCATCAGCCATTTCTCCGCCACGACCTTGGTCGCCGCCGGTACTACCGCTGAACTGCGCAACGCCGCGCAACAGCACGAAGCCGAGCTGAGCGCCAAGACCCTGGCCGAATTCCTCGCCGCAGATGCCGTCGTGATCGCCGCGCCGATGTACAACTTCACCGTTCCGACCCAACTCAAGGCCTGGATCGATCGCATCGCCGTTGCCGGTCAGACCTTCCGTTACACCGAAGCCGGCCCTGAAGGCCTGTGCGGTGGCAAGAAAGTCGTGATCGTTTCCACTTCCGGTGGCATGCATGCCGGTCAGGCCACGGGTGTGGCTCACGAAGAGTACTTGAAAGTGCTGTTCGGCTTCATCGGCATCACCGACATCGAGTTTGTCCGCGCCCACGGCCTGGCCTACGGTGACGAAGTTCGCACCAAAGCCATGAGCGATGCTCAAGCGCAAATCAGCGAGCAATTGTTCGCCGCCGCGTAAGCTTGCGTAAAGGCAGCAAACTGCTCAGGCAATACCCCAAAAAACTCTGTATTCTGGTCGCGCAAGTGCCAGATACGGAGTTTTTTGTTTCTGGCCGTTTCAGGTTGTGGCCCAGGTTATGCAATAACGGGTTAACGTTCCCGTTCTGCAATGACCTTGTTGGCCGCAAATGCTGGTACAAGGCCGCTGCCTCGATGATCCGAGGAGAACGGGCTTTCCGGTCAAGTAACAAAATGGTGGGGCATCCTTATGGTGCGTCTTTGTGCAACGTTACTGTTTTGCCTGCTCAGCAGCCTGAATTCAGTGCACGCCGCGCCTGCGCCACATCCTCACTGGAGCGTCGGCTTCCATGAGATGAGTTTTCTCGACCCCCTCGATTTGCAACCGATGCACGCCATCGCGTTCTATCCCTCCAGTGACAGGGAGCACACCAGTAAAATCGAGGGTTACACCGTCGAAGCCGGCGAAGACAGCGCTGTTGCCATCGGGCGCTTCCCGATGCTGATGCTGTCCCACGGCAACACCGGAACCCCGCTGGCCCTGCACGACCTCGCCACCTCGTTGGCGCGCAAAGGTTTTGTGGTGGTCGCGGTGATCCATCCTGGCGACAACTCCAAAGACCACAGCCGCCTCGGTACGCTGAGTAACCTTTACGGCCGACCCATCCAGATTTCCGAAGCCATCACCGCTACCTTGGGTGATCGCATGCTCGCGCCATTCGTCAATGCCAATCAGGTCGGGGTGATTGGCTATTCGGCGGGCGGTGAGACGGCATTGATCCTGTCCGGCGCCACGCCTGACCTGGATCGACTGCGCCGTTATTGCCAGGAGCGCCCGGACGACCGCGATGCCTGCAACACCCAGGGCGAATTGATCGTCGACCGCGATGACCTTCAACCCGTGGCCGACCCGCGCGTGCATGCGTTGCTATTGATGGCGCCGCTGAGCTTGAAGTTCGGCCGTCACACCCTGGCCGATGTGCATGTGCCGGTGCTGCTTTACAGCGGCGACGGCGACAAACTGGTCGCGTTCGACAAGAACGCAGCGGCGCTTGCGCGCAAGTTGCCGATTGCCCCCGACTTCAAGTTGTTGGCCGGCGCGGGGCATTTCGTGTTCATGGCCCCGTGCAACGAAGAGCAGATCATTGCCATGCCAGCACTGTGTACCGACGCCGATGGGGTCGACCGCGAAGGCATCCATCGCGACATGATTTCCGAAGCCGGGCGATTCTTCTCCCGCACCCTGGGCATCGCAACCCGCGCAGGTCTGCAAACCGCGGATCAGTGAACACCGCAACCCCTGTAGCAGCTGGCGAAGCCTGCGTCCGGCTGCGCAGCAGTCGTAAAATCAGCCGCTAAGGTGTTTCAGGTAGACCGCGTTGTCAGGGTTTGCGACTGCTACGCAGCCGGACGCAGGCTTCGCCAGCTGCTACAGGATTGAGTGTTGGCTAGGCCATTGCGCGGCGTTTGAGTAGCAGCGTTAGACCCAACCCGGTTACCGACAACAACGCCGCGCTAAAGAATATCCACGTATACCCCAGGTTCAACGCCACCGCGCCCATCAATGGCCCGGCGATGGCCAGTGCCAGATCAAAAAACACCGCATAAGCACTCAAACCCGCGCCGCGACTGGAGTTGGGCACCTGTTTGATCGCTTCAACCCCCAGCGCCGGATAGACCAGCGACAAGCCAAAACCGGTCAGGCCCGCGCCGATCAGCGCATAGCCCGTCGAAGGCGCCAGCCACAGCAGCACCAGGCCCACGGTTTCAATGCTCATGCAGGCAATGGCCGAGGTGAATCCGCCGAAACGGCTGATGCTGGAGATGAACAACAGCCGCGCCAAAATAAAGCAGACACCGAACACGGTGAGGCAATACGCGGCACCGGCCCAACCACGGCTGACGTAATACAGGGTAATAAAGGTGGTCAGCGTGCCATAACCGATGGACGCCAGACTCAGGCTCGCACCAAACGGTGCGATGCGCCCGAACACCGCCCAAAAGGGCAGCCGCTCGCCACGAATCACCGGCACCGACGGTTTGTTGCGGATCAGCAGCAGCGCAGCGAGCGCCAACAGCGACAGCGCGATCCCCAAACTGGCGAAACCATACTCGGCGACCATCACCACCCCCAACGGCGCGCCGATGGCGATGGCACCGTAGGAGGCGATGCCGTTCCAGGAGATGGAGCGGGCGGTGTGCTCCGCCCCGACCTGGCCCATGCACCAACTGATGGTGCCGACACCGATCAGGCCCTGGGCGATCCCAAGCAGCAAGCGACCGGCGATCAGGATCAACAGACTCACCAGCGGCATGCTCTGCAGCAACGTCGAAATCAGCGTCAACACGCCGCTCAGCACAATCCCCGACAACCCATAGACAATCGCCCGCTTGGTGCCAATGCTGTCCGACATTCGCCCAGCCATCGGCCGGCTGAGCAGGGTGGCCAGGTATTGCGAGCCAATGGTCAGCCCCGCGATGATCGCGCTGAAACCCAGTTGTTCATGAACATAGCCCGGCAACACCGCAATCGGCAGGCCGATGCAGAGGAAGGCAATAAAGGTATAAAAAACGATGGAGACGATCTGCAGGGTGATCGCCAGGGAGCTTTGCGGGGGTTGTTGCTGCGCAGACATGGGGGCTCGTTCGCGGGCGGCGGTGGGAGAGCTGCATCATGGCGTGGGCTGCGAATAAAAGGAAGCAGGCTAACTATTTTGCCTGGCTTTTTTTACTTGTCTTTTCGGGCCCCTTCGCGAGCAAGCCCGCTCCCACATTTGACCGGGTTCTCCCTTTAAGAATGCGGACAAATGTGGGAGCGGGCTTGCTCGCGAAGGTTTCAGCACCAGAAAAATCCCCGGCCATGAAATGCAAAAAGCCCCGTCACAAGGACAGGGCTTTCAGTTGAAGCAGGGCAGCTATTTAGAACACTACACCCTGGCTGCGCAGGTAATCGTCATAGGTGCCGCTGAAATCGATCACGCCGCTAGGGCTGAGTTCGATAATGCGGGTCGCCAACGACGATACGAACTCACGGTCGTGGCTGACGAAGATCAGCGTGCCCGGGTAGTTTTCCAGCGCCAGGTTCAGCGCCTCGATGGATTCCATGTCCAAGTGGTTGGTCGGTTCGTCCATGATCAGCACGTTCGGCTTTTGCAGGATCAGCTTGCCGAACAGCATGCGACCTTGCTCACCACCGGAGATGACCTTGACCGACTTGAGGATCTCGTCGTTGGAGAACAGCATGCGACCGAGGGTGCCGCGAACGATTTGCTCGCCGCCCTGAGTCCACTGGCCCATCCAGTCGAACAGGTTGCAGTCGTCTTCGAAGTCGTGCGCGTGGTCTTGGGCGTAGTAGCCCAGTTCCGCGGCATCGGTCCACTTCACAGTACCGGCATCCGGGGTCAGTTCGTTGACCAGGGTGCGCAGCAGGGTGGTTTTACCGATACCGTTCGGGCCGATGATCGCTACGCGCTCGCCCGCTTCAACCTGGAAGCTGAAGTCCTTGAACAGGGGCTTGCCGTCGAAGCCTTTGGCCATGCGCTCGACGATGACTGCTTGACGGTGCAGCTTCTTGGTTTGTTCGAAACGGATGAACGGGCTCACACGGCTCGAAGGCTTGACCTCGGCCAGCTGGATCTTGTCGATTGCCTTGGCGCGGGAGGTGGCCTGCTTGGCTTTCGAGGCGTTGGCCGAGAAGCGGCTGACGAACGATTGCAGTTCCGAGATCTGCGCCTTCTTCTTGGCGTTGTCCGACAGCAGTTGCTCGCGGGACTGGGTCGCTACGGTCATGTACTCGTCGTAGTTGCCCGGGAACAGACGCAGCTCGCCGTAATCCAGGTCAGCCATGTGGGTGCACACGCTGTTCAGGAAGTGACGGTCGTGAGAGATGATGATCATCAGGCTGGAGCGCTGGGTCAGAATGTTTTCCAGCCAGCGGATGGTGTTGATGTCCAGGTGGTTGGTCGGTTCGTCGAGCAACAGCACTTCAGGATCGGAGAACAGCGCCTGAGCCAGCAATACACGCAGTTTCCAGCCTGGGGAAACCTCGCTCATCGGGCCAAAGTGTTGCTCGATGCCGATACCCAGGCCCAGCAACAGCTCGCCGGCACGGGATTCGGCGGTGTAGCCGTCCATTTCGGCGAATTCGGTTTCCAGCTCGGCCACGGCCATGCCGTCTTCTTCGGTCATTTCCGGCAGCGAGTAGATGCGATCGCGCTCGGCCTTGACCTTCCACAGCTCTTCGTGACCCATGATCACGGTATCGATCACGGTGAATTCTTCGTAGGCGAACTGGTCCTGGCGCAATTTACCCAGACGCACGTTCGGCTCGAGCATGACCTGGCCGCCGGACGGCTCGAGGTCGCCACCGAGGATTTTCATGAAAGTCGACTTGCCGCAACCGTTGGCGCCGATCAGGCCGTAGCGGTTACCCGCGCCGAACTTGACCGAAACGTTTTCGAATAGCGGCTTGGCGCCGAACTGCATCGTGATGTTAGCTGTAGAGATCAAAGGTTTTTCCTGCGAAGCATTCAGAGTAGCTAGGGTTGCGGCAGTACCGATTCAGTACCCGTTTCCGGTATTCAAACCACGGGAAATGCATCCCGGTCAGAAGCGGAAGGTCCATCTGGCAATAAGTGGACAGCAGCATATGGAGCGCTTGGCCCGAGTCGAAGTGCGCTGAGACGGGGTTCATTCCCGTCATCAACCAAGGGGGGCGCGTAATGTTTGGCGGCGATTGTACTGGTCTGGCTCTTTAAACGATAGGGCGTTGAGCCCGCTCGATCGCATTGACGGTATCCACCAACAGATTTTCACCGCTGGAAGCTAACTTTTTGTGACGACCAGTGGCTAAAATGCATTTTTTCAACACGATAACGACAGCCGGTACATGCCTGGCGACGATGCTACCAGGGCCGCCGTTTCGTTTTCACGTCCAACGTGTGATGGTTTTTGTGAAACTGATCATTGCCTTTATTTACCTGGTCTCCATTGCATACGTGCACTTGCGTGGGCGCGTGCGCCACAGGTTGGGCCGCCAGTTGAGTGATCACTCTTCGTTTCTGGCGCCACTCAATTGCTTCTTGTATCTGTTTTCGAAAATCCCCACCAAACCGTATCTGGATCCAGCTGATTTTCCGGATTTGAGCCCGTTGCAGGCGCATTGGCAAGACATCCGCGCCGAAGGCCAGAACCTGTTGAAAGCCGGAGAGATCAAACGCTCTGATCAATACAACGACGTCGGCTTCAACTCGTTCTTCAAATCGGGCTGGAAACGTTTTTACCTGAAATGGTACGGCGACAGCCATCCTTCGGCGATGAAGCTCTGCCCGCGCACCACCGAATTGGTCCAGGGCATCGCTTCGATCAAGGCCGCGATGTTCGCAGAACTGCCACCGGGTTCCAGGCTGGTCCGTCATCGCGATCCTTATGCCGGTTCCTACCGTTATCACTTGGGCCTGGAAACGCCGAACGAAGCCGGTTGCTACATCAATGTCGACGGCCAGAACTACCATTGGCGCGATGGCGAAGCGGTGATGTTCGACGAAACCTTCATTCATTACGCCGAAAACACCACGCAGAAAAACCGCATCATTCTGTTTTGCGACATCGAGCGCCCGATGAAGTATCGCTGGGCGGCAGTGTTCAACGACTGGTTTAGCCGGACCGTGATGTCGGCGGCCGGTGCGCCAAACGATGCGGGTGACAGGACCGGCGGCATCAACCGCCTGTTCGACCGGATCTACAAAATCCGCCTGCGTGGCAAAGCGTTGAAAAAGCGCAACCGCAAGCGTTACTACCTGGAAAAGTGGGCGATTTTTGCTGGGTTGCTCGTGCTGATTTTTCTGATCTGAAGGCCTGGCTAACCACGAGAAGTCCTAGTGGCTTTTTTCGGCGCCGTCGGTTTGGCTTTGGCGCTGCCCTTGCTACCCAGGCTACGTTTAAGCAATTCGGTCAGATCAATCACATCCGCTGTTTTGCGCGCCTCTTCACCGGTCGCTGTCTCGACATCCTCGATCTTGCCTTCATTGGCCTTTTTCTCGACCAGCGCCATGATCTTGTCTTCGAAGCTGTCGCGGTAGTCCTCAGGTTTCCAGTCGGCGCTCATGTCTTGCACCAGGCGTTTGGCCATATCGAGTTCACCCTTGGCCAGTTCGGGCTTGGTCACCTCGCTGCCCAGCTCGAGCGTATCGAGGCTGCGCACTTCGGCGGGCCAACGCAACATCACCAATACCATTGCCGACTCCAGCGGCATCAACGCCGCCAGGTGCTGACGTGTGTGCAGCACTACATGGGCGAGGGCGACTTTATTGGTTTTGCTCAACGTTTCGCGCAACAGCGCGTACACCTTGCCACCGCGTTTATCAGGGGCGAGGTAGTAGGGCGTATCGATGTTTTGCAGGGGGATCTGCTCACGGTCGACAAAGGAAAAGATGTCGATGGTTTGGGTGGATAAAGGGTGCGCCGATTTGATTTCCTCTTCGCTGAGGACCACGTACCGACCTTTTTCGTATTGCACACCTTTGACAATGTGCTCCTTGGTGACTTCTTTGCCGGTGACCTTGTTCACACGCTTGTACCCGACCGGCTCCATGCTGCGGCTGTCGAGCCAGTCGAAATCCACCCCTTGGGAGGATGTCGCCGAGACCAACGCCACAGGGATATGCACCAGCCCGAAACTGATTGCGCCTTTCCAGATTGCCCGTGCCATGGTCGTCTTCCCGAAAGTGATAATCAGGTGACCGGCGGCCTCACGCAAAAGTTTCAGCCGGTTGTGTGGCCCTGGCCGGGCGGCGTGGTCAACTCGTGTTACACCTTGTGAAGGAGGTTTTAGTTAACAAATCCGAACCTCGGGCGTAGCGTGCTATCGAAGACACTATCCACGTCGAGAGGCTCCCTCCATGAACAGATATGTGCTCGGCTGCACCACCCTGACGCTGAGTTGTTTGCTGAGCAGTCTGGCGTACGCATCGCCAGAGCAATCGTCATCATTGCTCCTGGCGCAAAGCCCGACGGGGGCTTCCAGCAATCCCTATAACAGCCCCATTCGCCGAGCCAACCCGAATAGCATGCAAGGCTCGCAATCCAGTGCCCCGGCCATTCGCGGGCCAAACACCATGCCGGTGCCACGGCCTCCGAGCCTGGATAACGGCGGCATCGGCAACCGTTATCCTTCGACCCCATCAACGCCCTCCAGCCCGCCGACATTCATTCCCAATCCACCTCCGCGCGATACAGGCACCAGTAACCGTTGAACCGGAACGATAAAAAAGGAAGCGTGCATGTTGCGTAAAACCCTACTGGCCCCCTTGTGCGTCAGCGCCCTCATCACCGCTGCGGCCCCCGTGTTCGCGGCCACGACTCAGGATCTGCAAAGCGAGCAGGGCACCCTGCAAGTCACCACGCTCGCCAAGGGGCTGGAGCATCCATGGTCGCTGGCATTCCTGCCGGATCGCACGGGCATGCTGGTGACCGAGCGGCCCGGTCATCTGCGCGTCGTCAGCGTTGACGGGAAAATCTCCGACCCGATTGATGGTGTACCGAAGGTCTGGGCCAAGGGCCAGGGCGGCTTGCTGGATGTGGTGCTGTCCCCCGACTTCAAGCAAGACCGCACGGTTTACCTGTCGTATGCCGAAGGGGGCGGGGCGGGGGACAAGGCTGGCACGGCGGTAGGCCGGGGGCAATTGTCCGAAGACCTGAAAACCCTGAGGAATTTCCAGGTGATCTTCCGCCAGGAGCCGAAGCTTTCTGTCGGCAACCACTTCGGCTCACGATTGGTGTTCGACCGTGATGGCTATCTGTTCATCACGCTCGGTGAAAACAATGACCGGCCAACGGCTCAGGACCTCGACAAGCTGCAAGGCAAAGTCGTACGGATTTACCCGGACGGCAAAGTGCCGGACGACAATCCCTTTGTCGGTCAGGCAGGCGTACGTCCGGAAATCTGGTCCTATGGCCAGCGTAACCCGCAAGGCGCAGCGCTCAATCCATGGACCGGCGTTCTCTGGGAGAACGAACACGGACCTCAGGGCGGTGATGAATTGAACATCATCGAACGCGGGAAAAACTACGGCTGGCCGCTGGCAACCCACGGCATCAACTATTCGGGCCAGCCGATCCCCGAAGCCAAAGGCAAGTCCGCCGAAGGCACGGTGGCGCCGCATCATGTCTGGGAGAAGTCCCCGGGGTTGAGCGGACTGGCGTTCTACGACAGTGATCGATTCAAGGCCTGGCAGCACAACGCGTTCATCGGGGCGCTGGTCAGCCAGGAACTGATTCGCTTGCAGTTCGATGGCGACAAAGTGGTTCACGAAGAGCGATTGCTCGGTGAACTCAAGGCGCGAATCCGCGATGTGCGCCAAGGCCCGGATGGGTACTTGTATGTGTTGACCGATGAGGACAATGGCGCGCTGTACAAGGTGGGCCTGAAATAACCCCGGTGGTCGCACCGGCCCCTGTAGCAGCTGGCGCAGCCTGCGCCGGCCGGTCCGTGCTCGGGCGCAGCAGTCCTACAATCATCCAGACGAAAATTGGCCATTGACTTGCCATCAACCCAAGGCTAATTTCCAGCCATGACTTCCACCGTATTGCGCTGCCAGCCAAGCATTATTACCGCCATTCCTTATCTGGCGGGCTAGCTCACGACTGCAGCACCCAACCCGCCCTAGAGGCGGGTTTTTACTTTCTGTCTCTCGGGCCCCGAACAACGCCAGGAGACGACCATGACCAGCACGCACGCCCAACAGACCTTGCTTGAGCACTATGTAAAAAAGATCCTCGCCGCGCCGGTGTACGAACTGGCGGTGCGCACGCCGTTGCAAGCGGCACCGGGGTTGTCCGAAGCCTTGGGCAATCAGGTCCTGCTCAAGCGCGAGGATTTGCAACCGACGTTCTCCTTCAAGATCCGGGGCGCCTACAACAAACTGGTTCAGCTCAGTGATGAGCAAAAAGCGCGTGGCGTGATCACCGCCTCGGCAGGCAATCATGCGCAAGGTGTGGCGCTGGCAGCGCGGGAGTTGGGGATTGCCGCGACCATCGTCATGCCGCGCACCACGCCGGAACTGAAAGTGCTCGGGGTTCGCAGTCGTGGGGCAGAGGCGGTGTTGCACGGTGAGAGTTTTCCGTTCGCCCTCGATCATGCGCTGGGCCTGGCCGAGCAAACCGGTCGCACCTTTGTTTCGCCCTTCGACGACCCGGATGTCATTGCCGGGCAAGGCACGGTGGCGATGGAGATCCTGCGCCAGCATCAAGGCCCGCTGGATGCGATCTTTGTGCCGGTGGGCGGTGGAGGTTTAATCGCCGGCATCGCCGCGTACGTCAAGTACCTGCGCCCTGAAGTGCGCATCATCGGCGTCGAGTCAGAACATTCGGCGTGTCTGGCCGCTGCACTGCAAGCAGATGAGCGAGTGGTCCTGCCGAATGTCGGCACCTTCGCCGATGGCGTGGCGGTGGCACAGATCGGCGCCTATGGCTTCGAAGTCTGCCGATTTTGCGTCGATGAGGTGATGACGGTCAGCAATGATGAGCTTTGCGCCGCGATCAAGAACATCTACGACGATACCCGCTCGATCACCGAACCGTCCGGCGCGCTGGCCGTCGCCGGGATCAAGAAGTACGTGGCGCAAACCGGTGCCCGGGGTCAAACGCTGGTGGCGATC
This sequence comes from Pseudomonas sp. C9, assembly GCF_002000165.1. Lineage (NCBI taxonomy): Bacteria > Pseudomonadati > Pseudomonadota > Gammaproteobacteria > Pseudomonadales > Pseudomonadaceae > Pseudomonas > Pseudomonas sp. C9. The sequence continues at coordinate 5,674,651 of NZ_MPAK01000001.1, forward strand.
GACTCGGGGGCCAACATCAACTTCGACAGTTTGCGCCACGTGGCCGAGCGTGCGGCATTGAGTGCCACACCGGCGTGAGGCCGGGTGTGGTTACTCCTGAACGGCGTTCTCGACCTTGCTCGACGCCGACCAGATCCGATAGCGGACTTCGATGTCTTTCGGCACGTAAAGCACGATCGGCAGCTTGCTGTTGTAACGCAACATGAAGCCGTCACCGACCACCGGCACGAAGTCTTTTTTGCTCTTGCCGTCAGGGCAGGCCATCAACGTGCTCATCGGCCCGATGACGTTTTCCAGTCGGTAGAACGGGTACCCCCAGCCTTCAAGGTTTTTTTCCTCAAGCATCCCGCCCAGCCGTTGGCGATTGCAGTCCACGGTCAGGGTTTTGCCGGCGAGGATTTCAACCTGAAAGTCGTCCTCTTTGGCTTGCGGGGCGAGGTGAATGACCTGGCGGGTAAAACCGCTTTCGGGTTTTGGAAACGGAGCGACGGTTTCAAGCTTCGCGGCATGTGCCACGGTTGACAGTCCGGCAACGATTAGCCCGACAGCCGAAGTGAACGTCAAAGAACCCATGATGCCTCCTTGCTGGTGATGAAGTACGTGGCGGCATTCTTACTGCGCTCAAGGGTTAATGCAAACCCGTGGCGGCTTGTGTGCAGATTGCATGAGCGCCCTGGGTGCTTCTTGCGAATTGCACGGCGGTTTTTATAAGCCCTGGCGCTAAATCATTGATTTACCGATGAGCTGCACGGCGAAATTCGAGGCATGTTTTATGCTTCAGCTGTTGTTAAGCTGGCCGGGATGACACATGAGTCAGCGTCGATCGTTATTGGCAGTCTCACAAAGGAGAGGGTCGCCATGTTTCTTTCTGCCTTGGAACTTCGCAACATCATCGAAAGCAGTTTTTTACCTAAACGCTGCCAATGCACGCTGTCCCCAGAGTTGTTGATGACCGTCAAGGTGTATGCGGACGGTCAAACCGACGCGCTTGACCTGCACGTGACCGGGATCGATGCTTCGGCGCTTAATGGTTGTCGGGAAATCAACGAACTGATCGCCGAACTGCGCACCAAACAACAGTCCGTGGAAATCCCGCACAGAGTAAGCAGCGCTCTTTAGCCCACGGTTTCGAGTTCTACCGACAGGCGCCGGGTCTGAAGAAAGCCCAGGCCCAGCGCCAGCTCAACCAGGACCGCCAGCAATATGCCCGGCCCGGCGTGGCCATTGAGCCATTCACCGAAACCCAATGCGGCCAAACCGAAACAACCCACCATAAAACCGCTGCACAGCGCGCTGCGAGTCACCGACGGCGCCTCGTTTCGAACCCAATAGAAAATCAACCCCAGCGCCGCAAACACCACCGCGCTGCGCCGGGCGACAAGGCCTGTCGCCGTTGAATATTCAATTCCCCAGATCGCCAGCAACTCGTCCGGCATCAAGCCCCAGATCAACGCTAGCAATAGACACAAAGCGGCGGTGAACATCGACAACGTACGAAACGACAACTGCATGGCGAATCCTTGCGGCAGTGAGGGCGGCGCTAGAGCATAACGCCAGAACCCTCACAGTAAAACCGCCAGGTTTCGAATCAGACTGTTCCGTCAGTTTTGATAACTGCACGCGTCGGAAAGCTTCCTGTAGGTGATTTCTTCAGGCTTGCCGGACGTGTCGATGTACTTCATATCAGCGGTGATCACTTTGCATTCGTCGGTCGTCGGCTCTGTCAGGGCCACGACTTTGCCCACGTTCAGCGGCATGCCGTAGTGATAGGGCACGGCTTGGGAAGAGGGTGTGTCGTTGGCCTGGGCAAGCCCGGCAAACGCAGTGCAGGTGAGGGCGGTGGCAATAATCAGAGCGCGGGTGTTCATGAGGCGATCTCCAGAGCGGGCGGAAAATCAGCTCGACATCAAGGCGTCGAACCTGCCGCACTGGGCATCAGAAGCGTCTGAGGGCGTGCGGTCGTGTTGAGTTTTTAACCACGGCGTTAAGCGATGGTTAACCCACCTGAACGCCGCCTGTCGCGCGGGGTGTTTCTGTCGGATGTTTCGCCGGGTAATAAAGCGACGGCAGCTTCGGCTGGGTCCTACAAGCGTAGGTGACTTATCGACTTTCGCCTGCCGGGTGGGAGCGATTACTGTTTGGGCTCGCTGCAAAATCAGCGGTCGGGTTTGGTCACCTGAAGCAACGCACTTAAGTGTGCCATTATTCGCCCTGCGGACATCTACGTCCTCATGTCGAGTAGTTATGGCGGCTGTGTGCCGGACGCTTTCGAGCGAGCCGATGGTTGTTTCGGTTGACCAAGCCTGTACACAGTCCGCCTCCCACCGTTTGGTCACGGTGTTAGCGGTTTTTTTACAAACAACCGAGTAATTACTATGCCAACGTTCAAACCGTTTCCAGATCGTTATCGTTCACTCAACAGCGGTGTTACCGATTCAAGTCCTTTGGTAATCGACACCGAAGCCAACCCCCAAGACATTCTCGAAGCCGCGCTACAGCGAGTAAGAGCCTCCAGCCAGCTACTTGAAACGCTGCATTGCCAATGCTTCAAGCACGGTGATGTTCAAGACATTCCGCACATTACTCACGCGCTTTATCTGCTGACGCAGGATGGGTTTGACCTGTTAGCGGTTGCGCAGCAGCGGATGATGGGGTGGAAGGCGCCGGTCTGATCTTTACAGCAAAATTCAGCGCTTGTAGGCGCTGGATTTTTTCGTTTTGGATGGGAACTCAGTGATCACACTTAAGCGTCATTGGCGCCAAGCCTCAATACTCGCAAGGTGGTTCGTGAAAGCTCTTCATTAAACTGTTGTCGCTCTTTCACTTCCAAGAGTCATAGGGCACACCAAACTTTTCGACGTAGGCTTTGGAAACGGCGGAAAGGGGGCGGTAGTGACCTCCAGACTTACCTTCGTATGGGCCACGCGGATCAATTACGGCTTTTACCGTAGTCACTTCGATCGGTGTCACGCACGGACCGCCAACCCAGACTCTGGCGATACCTCCGGGGACTAGTCTTATGCCGATTGAATCACGATAACCAGTGATCCATTTACCATCGGCAGCGCAGAAAACCTTTTCACCCTTAAGCATGATCTCCCGAGTAGCCTCAGGGATTTTAATCACCATCAGGTAGGTTTGCGGTTCAACCTGCGACTGCCAGCGGACATAAATCTGTTTGGGCAAGTCGGCCCCTGTTACATGCTTAGCGCTGCCAAGGGCAGCTCTTTTCGGCCAACCTCGCGGATCGCCGGAATTGTTGGGAGGCGATTGCATTGACGCGATGCCACTCCCAGCACGCTGAAACACACGGTCCTGAATGTCGACGACATCGGCTGTTTCGATCCAGACCTCCATGTAGTCAGGAGCCGAGAATCCCAAGTACCAGGATTTGTAAGGCATTGACTGGCTGTTAGCAAATGTACAGCCACTGAGCAATAACGCGCAGAAGGTAGGTCGTAAATAACTAATCATTAGAGCGTCACGGCTCTGTCACTTCCAAGAATCATAGGGCACACCAAACATTTCGACGTAGGCTTTGGATTGGTCGGATAGCTTGTCGTACTTACCGCCAGACTTACCTTCATATGGGCCGCGTGGATCAACTACGGCTTTTACCTTGGTCACTTCTATCGCTGGCAGACACGACCCCATCACCCATATTTTGGCCATCCCGCCGGGCGCCAAATTGATAACCAACGCGTTGCGGTAGTCTGTAATCCACTTACCATCAAATGCGCAAAAAGCCTTTTCTTCCTTGCGCATGATCGCCCTTGTCGACTCGGGTACGTTGATCACCATTTGGTAAGTTTGCGGTTCGACAAGAGACTGCCAGCGTACATAAATCTTTTTTGGTAAGTCCGCCCCAGTTACATTCTTACCTTTGCCGATTCCTGGCTTTTCGGGCCACCCTCTAGGGTCGCCAGTGTTGTTAGGAGGTGTCTGTATGGCAGCAGTGCCACTCATCGCTCGCGGATAAACCTGCTCTTTGATATCGACTACATCGGCCGACTCGATCCACACTTCCATGTAATTCGGCGCCGAAAAGCCCAAGCGCCAGGATTTGTAAGGCATTGCCTCGCTGTTGGCGAAAGTGCAACCACTGAGCAAATATGCGCAAACCGTTATTCGCAAGATACTATTCATCAGGCTGCTTTGGCTCTTTCACTTCCAAGAATCATAAGGCACGCCAAGTTTTTCGACATAGGCCTTGGAAACGGCGGAAAGGGGGCGGTAGTGACCTCCAGACTTACCTTCGTATGGGCCACGCGGATCAATCACGGCTTTTACCGTGGTCACCTCGATCGGCGTCATGCATGGACCGCCAACCCAGACTTTGGCAATACCTCCGGGGACCAGCCTTATACCGATTGACTGACGATAGCCAGTGATCCATTTCCCATCGGCAGCGCAGAAAACCTTTTCACCCTTAAGCATAATCTCCCGAGTAGCCTCAGGGATTTTAACCACCATCAGGTAGGTTTGCGGTTCGACCTGCGACTGCCAGCGGACATAAATCTGCTTGGGCAAGTCGGCCCCTGTCACATGCTTACCGCTGCCGATGCTAGCTCTTTTCGGCCAACCTCGCGGATCGCCAGAATTGTTTGGCGGCTTTAACATGGAGGCAAGACCACTCATCGCACGTGGGTATACATGGTCCTGAATATCGACAACATCGGCGGTTTCGATCCAAACCTCCATGTAAGCGGGGGCCGAGAACCCTAAGTACCAGGATTTGTAAGGCATTGGCTCGCTGTTGGCGTATGTGCAACCACTGAGCAAAAATGCGCAAATCGTAGTTCGCAAGAAATTACTCATCAGGCTGCTTGGGCTCTGTCACTTCCAAGAATCATAGGGCACACCAAACTTTTCGACGTACGCTTTGGATTGGTCGGATAGCTTGTCGTACTTGCCGCCAGAGTTACCTTCATAAGGTCCACGTGGGTCAATCTCGGCTTTTACCTTAGCCACTTCTATCGCTGGCAGGCACGATCCCATTACCCACACTTTAGCCATCCCTCCGGGTGCCAGATTTATTACCAATACCTCGCGGTAGCCTGTTATCCATTTTCCATCAGCAGCACAAAAGGCTTTTTCACCCTTGCGCATAAGTTCCCTGGTCGACTCGGGTATGTCGATAACCATTTTATAAGTTTGAGGTTCAACCAATGATTGCCATCGGACGTAGATTTTTTTGGGTAAGTCTGCTCCAGTTACATTCTTACCTTTGCCCGGCCCCGGCTTTTCCGGCCAGCCTCTAGGGTCGCCCGTGTTATTGGGAGGAGTCTGTATCGCAGCTATTCCACTCATGGCACGTCTGTATACTTGGCCTTCGACATCAATAACATCAGCTGCTTCGATCCAGACTTCCATGTAGTTAGGTGCTGAGAAACCCAAACGCCAGGCTTTGTAAGGTAGCGTTTCACTGTTGGCTAACGTGCATCCACTGAGCAGAAAGGCGGCGATAGCGACGCGTAAAAAGTTACTCATTTTGATGTGCCGTGCGTACAGAATTTACGTCTGGTCGATTGATGAAGACTATATTCAAGTCACTATTGTTTCGATTTTTAGCGGCGTTCCAGTTGTCAGATAAATGAACGTAACGCTGGAAGAGCAGTTCCTCTTCCTGTGAGGTCAGCCCTATTGTTTTGCTTTTCCCCTGAGCGTACGACAACAATTTTTCGGAGATGGGTATGAGCTCCGCAGGTAGCGCCAGTCTTGGATTGCTCTCGGGGATTTGTCCAAAAGGCACTCCATTTTCAACGGCTAGTTCGCGCATGATCCGAAAGTAGATCAAGGACAGCTCACTGCGGACCTCTCGTTGACTGCTGACAGCGGCATAAACGTATTTCATATCTTTGCGGTTTTCTTTACCCGTGGTACGAAACGGCACCTCCCACGTGCGGATCTCCAATGGGAGGTTATATTGGGCCAATTGATCCTGTAGCCGCCTCAAGTCCTCTTGGGCAACCTTGTAACTGTTAGCTTCAACAAAAGATGTCCTTTCGTCTACCGGACTCCTACGCGGTTTGCTGAGCAGTATCCGCTCCCTCGCCTTGGGTAGATAGCCGCCACCGAGGTCCGAGTGCACGCCCGGCAAAATAATATCGGCAGCCCCAAGACTGTTTAACGCAAAATTGTAACGTCGCTCATTTCGAGCGACTAATTGGACGACTTTCTTTGCAGCGTCTGGTGCTAGATAGATATTGATCCCTGGGTTAAAAGCATTATTACCATTCCAGTCCCCTACCAGCGGGTTGGCAATGGCTGCAACTGTGTCGTAGACGCCGATGAAATTTATGGAGATGTCGGTATTTGGCTTCCATGCAAAGCTGTCCGATAACATTGGCGATCCCGCCGGCAGCGCTTTAGCGAGAATACTTTGGCTACCTTTTAGTATTTCATTAGCAAAGTCTCTTGCCGCCGCAGAGCCTCGACTGAATCCGAAAATGTCGAACTCAATGTTAGAAATACGCTTATCAGGATTGTTGTTTTTAAAGAGTCGGATCGCCTGAATAAATAGGTCTGGAGTCTCTTCTACCCGCGCCCGGACACCCTGTGCACCTATGCCTGTGCCTTGTGAAAAAGTGGAGTCCTCCTCGGTACTGCTGGTGCCGATCCCATCCACATAAATCGATAAACTCGCCCTTTCTGCATCAATAGGCAGCGCTTCATCCACTTGGTTCTGATAAAGGTCATACAGTCTGGCTACGTTACTGACATCATTGCCATAACTGTTGTCCGGGCTACTTCCTTTGCCGTCGTAGCCAAAAGAGGCGCAGTACTGACGGATGTCTGCGGCCGAATCTTGCAGGTTTACATCCGGAGCGAAGCAACCATAAACACGCTCGCTATTACTGCGGTTGTTCCCCGTACCATCAAAGAACACCCCAATCCGCAACGTAATATCTTCCAGCTCGACCTCTTCTTCCTCTTCCTCAAGTTCCTCTTCAGGATCATCCCCTGCAGCCGTTTTCACTGTCTTGGGCACGGAATCAGCAACAGCATTGAACTTGCCAACCGGCGGAGCACTCAGCACTTTCCCTGCCGCGGCAGCCGCAGCTGCGGCCGGTGTGATCGGCGCAAGAATCTGAATCCCGCTCCCCGCACCCGGCGCACCACCGGAGTTGGTCTTGACCTCAGCCCCGCTGATCGTCACACCCCCCGCATCCACCTTGACGAAACTCCCACCAGCCGTGGCCGTCAGTTCCATCCCGCCCTCAACCACAACCTTTTCCCCGGCGTTGTAGTGAATCTCCTCACCGGCCTCGACAAACTGCGCCGTCCCGACCTTCACATGCTGGGTCACGGCGACGGTCAGGTGGTCATCGGCTCGCGCTTCGGTCTTGCGGTCGAGGTGGGTGATGCGGTGTTCTTGAACTTTGAACTCGCTGTAAACATTGGCCTCAACCGTGTCGTGCCGCTCGTTGCCGATGCGGATTTTCTGGTCGTGCTCGATGTTTTCGTCCCAGTCGCGCTGGGCGTGGAGGTAGATCTGTTCCGCGCCTTTTTTGTCTTCGATGCGAAATTCGTTGTAGCCCTTGCCGCCCGGTGAGCTCAGGGTTTTGAAGGTGCTGCGGGTTTTGTTCGCCGGCAGGTCGTAGGGGACAACGTTTTCCTTGTGGTACAGGCAGCCGGTCACCAGCGGTTGGTCGGGGTCGCCTTCGAAGAAGCTGACCAGCACTTCCATGCCGACGCGCGGGATGGCGATGCCGCCGTAGGCACTGCCGGCCCAACCGGTGGCGACGCGCAGCCAGCAAGTGGTTTTATCGTTGGCCTGGCCGTCGCGGTCCCAGTGGAACTGGACTTTGACGCGACCGTATTCGTCGCAATGGATTTCTTCACCCGGCGGGCCGGTGACGATGGCGGTCTGGCTGCCCAGGACTTTCGGTTTCGGGTGTTCGAGGGCAGGGCGGTAGTGCGCGTCCCAGGGCGTGGCGAGGAAGCGGTTGCGGTAGCCCTGATGGAAATCGTCTTTGTTGTGGGTGACGTCGCTGGTGACGTTCTCGCCGAGTACCTGCGGCTGTTTGCCTTCATGGACGACTTCCAGCAGCAGCCAGAGGTCGTTCCACTCGGCGCGCGGGTGTTCGCTGAGGGCCATGAAGTGGCCGCTGACCAACGTGGGTTCGTCACCTTTGCCTTCGGCGAGTGCGTAGTCGCTGCGATGGCGTTCCAGGGCGCGGGTCGCCAGCTGTTTGCCACGCTCGCGGGTGAGGAAGAGGCCGGGGTAATCGTAGTCTTCGAGGTCCGGGGCGAACGCGGTCTTGGCGGCGCCCTCGGGCAGGATGCGCGGTTTTTCGAAGTCGTAGTCGCGGCGGCTGACGCGGGTGGTCCGGGTTTCCAGACGCAGGTTGAAACGTTTGATCACCGGTTTATCGGCGGCCATGCCAGAGTCTTGCTGGTAGGCCACGGGCGCCAGTTTGCGGAACACGGTCTGGTCATCGCCGAACACCAGTTTGTGGCCGCTGGCGCTGTGCTGGAAGTGGAAGTGAATGCCTTCTTCTTCGCACAGGCGCTGGATGAAATGCAGGTCCGACTCGTCGTACTGCACGCAGTAGTCGCGGTCGGGGTAGATCGCGCCGAGCTGGAAACTGTACGCGTCAGCCAGAATGCCGCGCGCTTCCAGCACCTGCGCGATGATCTTCGGCACGCTCAGTTGCTGGAAGATTTGCTGGTCGTGGTTGTGGCGCAGGTACGCCAGTTGCGGGCACAGGCTGATGCTGTAGCGGGTCAGTTTTTTACCCGAGTCGCCTTGCTCGATGCGATAGACCAGACCGTGGATGATGCCTTTGCCGGTCGCGCCGAAAGTCAGGCAGCCGGGCTTGTGCAGGATATCTTCGAGTTTCAGGTCGGGGCGGGCGCTGACCAGTTCGATGTCGAAACAGAACGGTTGGTTGAGGGCTTCGCGACCGACGAAACTGAGGACTTGCAGGTCGGCAGAAACGCCTTCCAGCGTGAGGGAAATATGGGTTGCGTTAGCGTCCAGCATGCCTTGAATTCCGTCCTTTGAATTAGCTGGGGCGGATGGTGCAGGATTAAACGGCCTCGTTCAAGGCGCAAATGGCGTAGGCGAGCGGCTCTCCAACCATCGGGAAAACCCTTAGTGGCACGGTTTGGACCAGTGAATCCGGGAGGTTTTTCGTTATGTTTTACTAGGATTTCTGGTGTCACAGTCTTGACGTGGCGACGAACCGAGAGGAGGCGGTGTGAGTGACACCGCCATCGCGGGCAAGCCCGCTCCCACATTGGGATTGTCGCCGACCACAAAAACTGTGCTCACCGCAAATCCCCTGTGGGAGCGGGCTTGCCCGCGATGCGGCCATCAGCTACGGCGAAGATCCAGTTGATGCCGATACGGCAAATCCGGCCCGGTCTTACTGCACGTCAACGCCGCCGCCTGCACTGCAAACTTCAGCATCGCATCAATCTGCTCGTGCCCAAGCTGCTTCAAACCCTCAATCGAATCCAGCTGCTGCTCGGTCAACCAGGTAATCAACGCCGCCTGGAACGTATCGCCAGCCCCCACCGTGTCAGCAATCTTCACGGTACTGGCCGGTACCGACCACGAACCATGAACACGGCTAAACACCGTTGCCCCTTCACCGCCCCGTGTCAGGAACACCAACTGACAGCGATGCTGCAACCAGCCTTCGATCACCCGTTGCGGATCTTCCTCGGGGTACAACAGACTCAAATCCTCATCGCTGACTTTGATCAGGTCCGCATACTCGACCAGCGTCGCGATCCGCGAACGCCACAGGTCGATGTTCGGTTCAGGATTGAGCCGCACGTTCGGGTCAAGGCTGATCAGGCGTTGACCGCTTTCGCGTTGCACCAGCGCCAGCAGCGTGTCGGCAATCGGCTGCACCACCAGCGAGAATGAGCCAACGTGCAAGCCGCGCACCTCGGGCCCCAGCGCCGGCAGGTGTTCGAGTGTCAATTGCCGATCCGCGCAACCTTCACCTCGAAAGCTGTAGTGCGGCGAGCCATTGGCGCCGACGGCAACCATTGCCAGCGTGCTTGGCGCGGCGAAATCCACCAGGTAATCGGCGCGTACGCCTTCACCCTGCAGCACTTGCTGCAAGCGTCGGCCGAGGTAGTCGGTGGACAGCCCGGCAAACAACGCCGACTCCACACCCAAACGGCGCAAACCGACCGCCACGTTGAACGGCGAACCGCCGGCAATCGCCTTGAAATTCACTTTTGAAGCCAGGCCGCTGGCGTCCTCTTCACTGAAGAAATCGAACAGCGCTTCGCCACACACCAAGTACATAGTTACTCACTCTTTAAAGGGTTGCGACATGCTGTCGATAGCGTTCATAGGCCTGCTCAAAGGCCTGCACATTGGTGGCAATCGGCAAGGTTTCGCTGGCCAGATCAAGCGTTACGCAGCGCTCGCACAGGTCGGCCAGGCTGTCCTCGTGCCCGTTTGCCCAGGATTTGCACCACGCCACCTGAATCGCCGCGCCAAGGGCGGCGGCTTCGCTTTGTTCGGTGCAGATGACAGGGGTGTTCATGATGTCGGCGACGATCTGTCGCCACACCGGACTCTTCGAGCCGCCGCCGATCAGGCAGATGCTGCGGCTTTGTAAGCCATTGTGCCGCAACAGGTCCAGTCCATAACGCAATCCGAAGGTCGTGCCTTCCACTACGGCACGGCACAGGTTTGCCTGGGTCAGGTTAGTCATCGTCAAGCCCAGCAGGCTGCCGGTGGCGTGGGGCAGGGCGGGGACGCGTTCGCCGTTAAGGAATGGCAGCATGCACACGCCTTCGGCTCCGATGGGGGCCTGCGCGACCCAATCGTTGAACTGTTGGATATCCAGGTCGAACAACTCGCGAATAGCACCCGTCGCGTTGGTCAGGTTCATGGTGCAAATCAACGGCAACCAACCACCGCTGGAAGAACAGAAGGTGGCGACCGAGGCGTCCGCGCTGACTTTGGGCTGATCGGCATAAGCGCACACCGTGCCCGATGAGCCGAGGCTCATGGTGATCGCGCCGGGCTTGATGTTGCCGGTACCAATCGCGCCCATCATGTTGTCGCCGCCACCGCTTGAAACCAGCGCTTGCGGATTGATGCCCAAGTGTTCGGCGATGCTCGGCAACAACGTGCCGACGGCCTGGTGGGCGTCGATCAACTCCGGCAACGCGGCTTGCAGGCGGCCGCTGGGATCGATATCGCGCAGCAATTGCAAATCCCACTGACGGGTGCGTACGTTGAAATAACCGGTGCCGGAGGCGTCGCCGTATTCACTGCAACTGCGGCCGGTGAGCCAGAAGTTGAGGTAGTCGTGGGGCAGCAGGATGCGGGCGATGCGGGCGAACACGTGCGGGTGTTGCTCCTTGGTCCAGAGCAGCTTTGACACGGTGTAACCGGGTGCGATGACGACGCCGAGGCGCTCAAGCGAACCCTTTTCACCACCGAGATGCGCCAGCAGGCGATCGTTTTCCGCAGTGGATTCGGTGTCGCACCAGAGTTTGGCCGGACGCAGCACCTGGCCTTGATCGTCGAGCAGGACCAGACCATGTTGCTGGCCGGAAACGCCGATGCCGAGGATGTCCTGGCCGTCGACATTGGCTTCGCGCAGCGCATTTCGGGTGGCCAGGGTGAAGGCATGCAGCCACTGGCGGGTGTCTTGCTCACGGCGACCGTTGGCGTCGCTGATCAGGCTGTGGGCGGCGGCACCCTGACCCAGCACCAGGCCGCTGACCGAGTCGAGGACAATGGCTTTAGTGCCTTGGGTGCCGCAGTCGATGCCGAGAAATAATTGTTGATTTGCCATGAATGCCCCCTACAGATCGTCAAGCCAACACCCGCTCCAACGTCCGCGTCACACCCACGTCGCGCAAGCTGTTGCAACACCACTCGAATGCCGCCACAAACTCGGCCGAATGCGGGATCGCCGTGCCAAAAATCTCCTCGACCGCGAGCAATCGTTGGGTGATCAACACATCATCCGCTACCAGTGCCTGACAGAACGCCGCCCGTGGATCAGGGATCGAATAGGTATCGCCATTCTCATCCACGCCCTTCAAAAACAGGGCCCACGCCGCCACGACCAGCGCGGCCCGTTTGGTTTCGCGACCATCAGCAATCAAGCGGTTGATGGTCGGGAGGGTGAACTTGGGAAACTTCGACGAACCGTCCGAGCACACCCGCTCCAGTTGATCGGCAATGGCCTGGTTGGAGAAGCGCTGCACCAGCGTGTCTTTGTAGTCCGTCAGGTTAATCCCTGGCACGGGCGACAGCTGCGGGGTCACGTCCAGGTCCATGTAGGCGCGCATATAGCGCACGAACAGCGGGTCGTTCATGGTTTCGTGGACAAAACGGTAACCCTTGAGAAACCCCAGATAGGTCAGTGCCAGATGGCTGCCGTTGAGCAGTTTGATCTTCATCTCTTCATAAGGCGTGACGTCATCGGTGAACTGCACGCCGACCTTTTCCCACGCGGGGCGACCGTTGACGAACTTGTCTTCCAGCACCCATTGCACAAAGGGTTCGCAGACCACCGGCCAGGCATCGTCGACCGCGTGTTTGTCGGCCAGCTGCAGACGATGTGCGGTGCTGGTCATCGGCGTAATGCGGTCGACCATGGCGTTGGGAAAGCTCACATTGCGCTCGATCCAGTCGCGCAGATCGGCGTCGCGCAACGCGGCGAAGGCCAACAGAGCCTTGCGGGTGACCGCGCCGTTGTGGGGCAGGTTATCGCAGGACATCAGCGTGAACGCCGGCGTGCCGGCCGCTCTGCGCTGGGCCAGCGCCGCACACAGGAAGCCGAAGACGGTCGTCGGCGAATCCGGGTGCGCCAGGTCGTGCTGGATCTGCGGCAGATCGGCCATGAACTCGCCGGTACTGTCGTCGATGCAATAACCGCCCTCGGTGATGGTCAGCGAGACAATGCGGATGTCGGGGCTGGCGAGTTTATCGATCAGCGTTTGCGCACCGTCTTCAGCCAGCAGCATGTCGCGGATCGCACCGATGACCCGGACTTCGGTGTCATCGGTATCGCCCAGCTCAAACAGGGTGAACAGGTAGTCCTGCTCGTTGAGATCGTCCCGGGCGCGGCGGTCTTCGGCGCGCAGGCCGACCCCGCAAATGGCCCAGTCCAGCGCTTCGCCAGTATTCATCAACGCGTCGGTGTAATACGCCTGATGCGCGCGGTGGAAACCACCCACGCCAATGTGCGCGATGCCTTGGCGCGTGTCGCTCAGTGCATAGGCGGGCAGACCCACCTCAGGCTTGAGGCGATGCAGATTCTGATTATTGAGTTTCATCACATAGTCTCGGGATCAGGCGGCGGCGCGCAGTGGGCGAGTGAGCGCCACGCCGTCGGCATCGAATAAATGGCAGTGTTCAGCGTCCAGGTGCAGGTTCAGGGTTTCGCCATAACGGCTGGCGAGGTCGCCACGCACGCGCAGGGTCAGGGCTTCACCGGACGTGGTCACGACGTGGCAGAAGGTGTCGCTGCCCAGGCGCTCGCTGACGTCGGCGGTGACCTGCAGCGTGCAGTCGCCGGTCTGCGCCAGTTCCAGATGTTCCGGACGAATGCCCAATGTCACAGCGCTGCCGACGCTGAGGGTCGCCGCGCTCAATGGCAGGCTGATGCGGGTTCCGGCGTCCAGCAGCACTTCGGTGTGCTGGCCCTCGATGTGGGTCACTTTGCCCTTGAGGAAGCCCATTTTCGGCGTGCCCAGGAACCCGGCGACAAACAGGTTGGCCGGCTGGTGATACAGGTCCAGCGGCGAGCCGACCTGTTCAATTTTGCCGCCATTGAGCACGACCACCTTGTCGGCCATGGTCATGGCCTCAACCTGGTCGTGGGTCACGTAAATCATCGTGGCTTGCAGTTCTTTGTGCAGGCGCAACAGTTCCAGGCGCATCTGCACCCGCAGGGCGGCGTCGAGGTTGGACAGCGGTTCGTCGAACAGGAATATTTTCGGGTTGCGCACAATCGCCCGGCCGATGGCCACGCGCTGACGCTGGCCGCCAGACAGCTGTTTCGGCTTGCGTTCGAGCATCGGCCCCAGTTCCAGGATGCGCGCCGCTTCGCCGACTTTCTTCTCGACTTCCGCTTTTGGCACGCCGGCCAGATCGAGGGCGAACGACATGTTTTTGCGCACGCTCATGTGCGGGTACAGGGCGTAGGTCTGAAACACCATCGCCAGGTCACGCTTGGCCGGGCTGACTTCGGTGATGTCGCGGCCATCGAGCTCTATGGTTCCGCCGCTGACTTCTTCCAGGCCGGCGATCAGCCGCAGCAGCGTGGACTTGCCGCAACCCGACGGACCGACGAACACCACGAACTCCTTGTCGTTCACTTCCAGGTCGATGCCTTTGATGATGGAAAAGCCTTCGAAGCCTTTTTGCAGATTCTTGATTTTCAGGTTGGCCATGGTGGCGCTCCTTTTGTGCTTATTCTTTGAGGGCTATTTCACGGCGCCGAACGACAGGCCGCGGACCAATTGTTTCTGGCTGATCCAGCCGAAAATCAGGATCGGCGCACAGGCCAGCGTCGACACCGCCGACAACTTGGCCCAGAACAACCCTTCGGGACTTGAGTACGAGGCGATCAATGCAGTCAGTGGCGCGGCTTTCGACGAGGTCAGGTTCAGCGACCAGAACGCCTCGTTCCAACACAGGATCAGCGACAGCAAAACGGTCGACGCCAGGCCACCCTTGGCGATGGGCAGCAGCACCCGGACCATTTCCTGCCACAGCGTGGCGCCGTCCAGGCGTGCGGCTTCGAGGATGTCTTTGGGGATGTCTTTGAAGTAGGTGTAAATCATCCAGACCACGATGGGCAGGTTGATCAGCGTGTAAATGACGATCAGCGCAATGCGCGTATCGAGCAGGCCAAAGCTTTTGGCCAGCAGGTAGATCGGCATCAACACGCCCACCGGCGGCAGCATTTTGGTGGAGAGCATCCACAGCAGCGTGCCTTTGGTGCGTTGGGTTTCATAGAACGCCATCGAGTAGGCCGCCGGCACCGCAATCAGCAGGCACAACGCGGTGGCGCTGAACGAAATCACCACCGAATTCCAGGCAAAGCTGAAGTAGTCACTGCGCTCATTGATGTGCAGGTAGTTCTCCAGTGTCGGCGTGAAGATGAACTGCGGCGGCGTGGCGAATGCATCGATTTCGGTTTTGAAACTGGTCAGCACCATCCAGAAAATCGGAAAGAAAATCAGGATGGCGATGGCCCAGGCCAGGGTGCCGAGCAGCAGGCTTTGCAGGCGGCGGGATTGTTGAAGGGTCATGGCACAGGCCTCAGGCTTTGTCTGTCAGGTTTTTGCCGATCATGCGCACCAGCACGATGGCCGCGATGTTGGCGATCACCACGGCGATCAAACCACCCGCCGAGGCCATGCCGACGTCGAATTGCACCAGCGCCTGGTTGTAGATCAGGTAGGCGAGGTTGGTCGAGGCGTAGCCGGGGCCGCCGTTGGTGGTGGTGAAAATTTCGGCGAACACCGAGAGCAGGAAGATGGTTTCGATCATCACCACCACCGCAATCGGTCGCGCCAGATGCGGCAGGGTCAGGTGCCAGAAGATCGCAATCGGCCCGGCACCGTCGAGGCGCGCCGCTTCTTTCTGTTCCTGATCGAGGGACTGCATGGCAGTCATCAGGATCAGGATCGCGAACGGTAGCCATTGCCACGACACAATGATGATGATCGACAGCAACGGGTAATGCGCCAGCCAGTCCACCGGTTGCGCGCCGAACAGTTTCCAGACGTAGGCGAGGATCCCCGACACCGGATGGAAAATCAGGTTCTTCCAGATCAGCGCACCGACGGTGGGCATGATGAAGAACGGCGAAATCAGCATCACCCGCACGATGCCGCGGCCCATGAATTCCGAGGCCTCAAGCAGTGCACTGATCAGCACGCCGAACACCACGCTGATCAGCAAGACGCTGCCTACCAGCAACAACGTATTGGTAGCGCCGGGCAGGAAGCCCGAATCCGTCAGGAAGTAAGTAAAGTTCTCCAGCCCGACGAACTCGTTTTCACCCGGACTAAGCAGGTTGTAGCGAATCGTCGAGAAGTAGACGGTCATGCCCAGCGGCACAATCATCCACAACAGCAACAAGGCCACTGAAGGGCTGACCAAAAACCAGCCGGGATTGGTCAACCGGCTTTTACGCACCGGTTGGGGCAGGTCCATGTGAGCTTTGGCAGTTGAAATATTCATGGCATTAAACCGATTAGTAACAGACATACGAAGATCGAAATGTGGGAGCGGGCTTGCTCGCGAAAGCGGTGTTCCAGTCGTTGAAGTAGCATCGGATGTACCGGCCTCTTCGCGAGCAAGCCCGCTCCCACATTTGATTGCGTCTAACCTGTAGGAGCGCAGCTTGCCCGCGATGGCGGCAACCCGGCGTCCCGACAATCAGGACATGACTACTTGGGATAACCAGCGCGCTTCATCTCGCGTTCGGTGGTTTGCTGGGCGGCAGCCAGGGCTTGATCAACAGTGGTTTGACCGATCAGCGCCGCTGAGAACGCCTTGCCAACCTGGGTGCCAATGCCTTGGAACTCAGGAATGGTCACCAACTGAATGCCGATATAAGGCACTGGTTTGAGCGTCGGTTTGCTCGGGTCCGCGGCCTTGAGCGATTCCAGCGTGATCTTGGCGAACGGCGCGGCGTTCATGTAGGACTCGCTGTAGGTCGAGGCGCGAGTGCCGGGCGGCACGTTGGCAATTCCGTCTTTTTCCGCGACCAGCGCGCCATATTCCATGGAGGTGGCCCAGGCACTAAACGTCTTCGCGGCGTCCTTGGCCTTGGAACTGGTCGGGATCGCCAGCGCCCATGAGTAAAGCCAGGCCGAGCCCTTGTCGGTGGTTTCATGCGGGGCATAAGTGAATCCGACGTGGTCAGCCACTTTGCTTTGCGTTTTGTCGGTGACGAAAGACCCGGCGACGCTGGCATCGACCCAGATCGCACACTTGCCGCTGTTGAACAGCGCCAGGTTTTCGTTGAAACCGTTACTGGAAGCACCCGGAGGGCCGGATTGCTTCATGGTTTCGACGTAGAAATTCAGGGCGTTTTTCCACTCAGGGCCGGTAAATTCCGGCTGCCACTTCTCATCAAACCAACGCGCGCCATAAGCGTTGGCGACGGTGGTGATCAGCGCCATGTTCTCGCCCCAACCGGCCTTGCCGCGCAGGCAGATGCCGTACTGTTCTTTATCCTTGTTGGTGAGTTTGCTGGCGAATTCGCCGATCTGGGTCCAGGTCGGGTGCTCGGGCATGGTCAACCCGGCGTCCTTGAACAGGTCAGTGCGGTAATAAGTGATCGAGCTTTCGGCGTAGAACGGCAGGGCATACAGCGAGCCCTTGACCGACAGGCCTTCACGCACTGACGGGAAGACATCGTCGAGTGCATAGCCGGCCGGCAAATCCTTCATCAGCTCCAGCCAACCCTTGGCACCCCACAGTGCGGCTTCGTACATGCCGATGGTCAGCACGTCGAACTGCCCGCCCTGTGTCGCGATGTCGGTGGTCAGGCGTTGGCGCAGAACGTTTTCTTCGAGCACCACCCAATTGAGCTTGATGTCCGGGTGCTCGGCTTCGAAGGTTTTCGACAGCTTTTGCATGCGGATCATGTCGCTATTGTTGACGGTGGCGATTGTCAGGGTTTGAGCGCCGAAGCTGACGCTGCTGAGGGTCATGCAGGTGAGGGCAAGCAGAGCTTTTACAGAAGGTTGCATCGAGCACTCCTTTTCTGCACCTCGAGGGTTACAGAAGGACAGTTATTGTTTTTGTGTCTTCCTGCGCAGGGAAGAATGTGCGCTGATTACAGCCTTCAATCGATGGCGTGACAAATCATCCATCGCACTTGAATTGATACTATTTTGCACTGGGATCTGGAAAGGAAGAATTCCGCACCAAGCGCCCTGTAGCAGCTGCCGAAGGCTGCGTTCGAGTGCGCAACACTCGTTAGGGCAGAGTACACGGTGTTACTGGAGGACCAGAGTTGCAGGTTTTGCGCCTGCTTTGCAGTCGAACGCAGCCTTCGGCAGCTGCTACAGGTCGGAACGTCAGTGCTGATTTTGCTCAGTAAGGCGTTGCACCGCCAACCGCCGGTAGTGCGACGGCGTCATGCCCTTCAGTTGCTGAAAACGTCGATTGAAGTTGGAAATATTGTTGAAACCCGACTCGAAGCACACATCGGTCACCGGTTTGTCGCCATCGGCCAGCAGCTCGCAGGATTTGCTGATACGCAGCCGATTGACGAATTCGATGAAGCAGCGCCCGGTGGGCTTGTTTGAACACCCTGCTGAAGTACGTCGGCTTCATGCCCAGATGCTCGGCAACTTCCTCAAGCGGCAGCTCCCGGGCGTAATGGGCAAAAATGTAATCGACGGCGCGGTTGGTGCGATCGATGTTGTGTTCATCGGCCAATTGCGGTGTCGTTGCGCCCGACAGTAATTGATAGTCGTCGCATGCCGCCAGCAGCTCCAGCAGAATAAAAAAATGCCCGAGGCGAGTGACGCCTTGGGTGTCGGCAATGCGTTGCATCAGGGTCATGGCCTGGCGGATGGTGCGCTTGCCACGAAACTCGATACCGTACTGCGCGCGCTCCAGCAATGGCGCGAGGGTCTTGAGCTCGGCGAATACCTGATGGCCGCTTTCGAACAGTTCGTCCGTGAAGTTGACCAGCATGTCGCGTTTGGGCACCACTTCGTCTTCCGCGACCTGGCTGATCCAGTTGTGAGGCAGGTTGGGGCCGGTGAGGAACAGCGTCTCCGGGTAGAAGTTGCCGATGTAGTCGCCGATGAACACCTTGCCGGAGCTGGCGACAATCAGGTGCAGTTCGTATTCCTTGTGAAAATGCCAGCGCACCAGCGGGCAGGGGAAGCCGTGCTGACGATAGATGATGGACAACCCGTTGTGGTCGTCCATCAATTCGTAGGAGGGGTCGGTCACGCGGGCTGTTCTGGTCATGTTTGGTTGCTTTTTTTGTTATCGCGTTTCGGATCATGCCTCGTTTGCTGCCTGCGGTGCCAGCGTGGCGCGACGTTCGCTTATGCGGATGTATGCAACCGGTGTCCGTAAACTGCCTTCATGCTGGTGGCGCTCCAGCAGTAGCGAACGATATCCGTCTCTTCAAAGAAATCAGTGCTGATGATGCTGCACCGGGTGACCCAATTGCCGGTGGTGTGGAACCAGTCATTGATTTGGTTTTTGATGTGCTGCGGGCCACCCAGCAGCGAATAGCAGGTCGCCGGCAACGACCAAAGAAATGACTCGTAAGGTGCTTGCGCAAGGGTCGTTTCGATATGCGTTTGCAGTTCGCCGATGTCGGTGAACACCTTGCCGTTCCACTTGTGACGGATGTGCGGCCAGAAATACTCGCTGTTCAGCCCGGGATTTGCTTGAGCCGCCATGACGATGCGCCGCTGCGAGCTGGCGTGCTTGAGCTGTTCCACGGTACTGAAAGCATCCGCAGAGCGGATCAAGCGCGTCCCCAGCCGTCGCATCAGCAAATCATTGAATTGTTGATAATCAAAAAGCTTTGAATCATCGCCCAATTGATGGAAGTCGAAAATGATGAACTCGTCCGGATTTTGAGTGAGGAACGTCGTCACCGCCTCGATCAACTCATCAAGAATGCGGTGGGACTGATAGCCGTTGTGGTGAAAGTAGTAGACCGGTGCTTGCGGGCCGGCGGTGCAGCCGAGGCGAATATCGAACGCCCGTGCGCCGTTGGCCAGTTGCCAGGCAAATGTGTCGGTTTGGCAGGTTGTCCAATTGCCGAGTACCACTTCGTAGTTTGGCGCCCGTTCGTCCATCCCGGCATTATGCGTGCCGGGCCAAATAATATCGGTCAGCTTCAATCGACCGATATCCAGTACGTTGCTCATCCATTGTTTTTTGTCGAGTGGGGTTGCCGTGTTGCGGGTCATGAGAGTTCCTTGTTGTGGAGTCGCCCCATCCGTGGGAAGACTTTCATGACCCAGCGTAGGAGTGCTTGGCCGCATTGCCAGTCACTGAAACAACTGCACAAAAATAGCCATTTAATGGCACTGCAACTAAGGCGTCCGGTTGCCAGCTTTTGTCAGGTTGACGGTTCGGCAATAAGAAACCAGTTGTGATTCGTCAAAGAAGTCGACATTGATAATGCTGCACTTTATCGCCCAGTCGCTGTTCTTTGGGTCAAACCAGGAATCAAGTTTTTCATGAATATCCACCGGGCCGCCAAGCGCACTGTAACTGGTGGCGGAAAGCGACCAGGGCGCCCAGGTTCCCGGTGGAAACTTCAGCACATCAACAATATGCTTTTCCAGTTCTGCGACATTGGTAATTGCGTTGCCAGTCCATTTGTGCTGTATCTGTTCGAGAAACACATCTTTATCAAGTGCCCTGTGCCAGGGTGCCGCGACTAACACGCGTTGTGCCGGACTGATGTTTTTAAGTTGAGCCAGACTCTTGGACCGGTTTTGGGTAGGGATGATGCGATCGCCGAGAAACCGTATCACCATGTCGTTGAAGTAAGCGAAATCAAAGTCATCGCCATCCAATGCATGGAAATCGAGGATGATGAATTCGTTGGGATTCTCTATAAGGAAACGCCTCACGTCAGTGACAAGATTGCCCAGGTTACGATTATTGCGGATACCATTGTGATGAAAGCGGAATTTCCCCAGCCCAGGGGCAGCGGCTTCGTAAATCAAGCGGATGTCGAGCGCCCGGGCGCCGTGGTTCAACTGGGTGTAAAACGATTCGTGCTGACAGGCCAGCCAGTGCGCTGGAAGCGGAAACCACGACGCTTTCCAGTCACTGCCCGCGTTATGGCTGCCCGGCAACGTTAATTGACTGAGCGACAAAGTATCAATAGCCGGCGTCGCGGACATCCAGTTTTTAAGTGCGTAGTTATTCTGAGCGATAGTATCCATTCAATGCATCCGTGCATAAGTTTGTTAGTTGGTTGGTTGTGCCGAACATCACTAATAAAGTTGATGTTCGGTCGCGTATTTATAGAGGGGGTGTCGGGCGCGGTCAATAAGGCGGGTTATGCAAAATGTTTGTTACTGGCAAAAACACTAAGATGGATTCCGGTTCTTGGCTTCAATCCATTGAGACATGTATTGGGTACTTTTATGGTGGTGATGGCGCAGCATACTGCCTGTGAAGTTATCGCGTCTAAGTTGCGCCAGATGCTGTTGGCAGTACAACAACTTTTCGATGAGTACAGGGCCATGTTCCGACTGTCGATAACGATCGGCCAACAGCGTTTGTCCCTGGGCTTGGGCGTCTGTCCAAAGCGCTTCGTCCTGGTACAGTTGAACCGCGCAATCGGCGAACGCCTGCGCTGTGCGGGTCACCGCGCCGGGCCAGCGGTGTTCGCCGTGCATGGCCTCGGCTCCAATTGGTGTAGAGATCGTCGGCGTTCCACATAACATGGCGTCGACAATCTTGCCTTTGATGCCTGCACCGAAGCGCAGGGGCGCCAGGCAAATCCGCGCCGCCGACATGACTTGCAAGGCATCTGGCGCCCAGTTCATCACATGAAATCCTTGGGCGGCGTTGTGCAGCGCGGTCGCTTTGGGCGGGGTGTAGGCACCGTAAATGTGTAGTTGAGCCGTGGGCAGTTGCGCGCGGATCAGCGGCCAGATGGTGGTTTTCATCCAGAGCACTGCATCCCAATTCGGCGCGTGGCGAAAGTTACCGATACTCAAAAAGTGCGCACGGTCTGCAAAGGGCACCGGTGGTGCACTGGGCAGATCGACCATCAACGGGCACCAGTGCAACACCTTGCGTGGCAGCTTGAACTGCTCGACCAGCAACTCGATTTCCACTTCGGAGATCATCAGGTTCAAGTCGCAACGATACAGCGCCGCGATCTCGCGTTTGGCCAGGTCGGTATCCGCCATCAGTTCGAACTCTTCACGCAGTGCCGGGGCAAACAATTCGCTGAAGTCATTGGCGTCATCGCGCTCTTTCAAACGCTCTTTAAGCCGCTGGTGCCGGGCGTGTCGCAGACTTTGCAAGTCCGAAGTCTCAAGTACTCGCAACGCGTTGGGGCAGTGCTTTTCAACACGCCAGCCAAATTGTTCTTCAATCATGAACTGGTCGAACAACACGATATCCGGCGCCAGTTCACTGATGAACGCGTCGAAACTGCTGTTGTTCAACTCGATGTCCACTTCGCGAATACCCAACGCGGTCAGGTCCGCGCGGTGTTCACCGGTACCGGCGGGGCTGCTGAAGGTAATGTCCCAGCCTTGCTGCAAGAACGTATCGAGGATTTGCATCACATGACCACTGGCCGCAGAAGAACGCGGCTCGGGCCAGACGTAACCAATGACCAGGACTTTGGTTGCGCGGGGCTGACTCATTAACGGGTATTCCTTGGTGCGGGTAAAGGGGAAGGGGGGGGCGAGACAATCAAGCCTGGCAGGCGAGTATGGATTTGACCTTGTCGCGCAACTGATCGATCGAGAACGGTTTTCCGATCATATGCATGCCATCAGGCACGTCGATGTTTTCGGCATAACCGCTGGCGAACAGGATTGGCAACTGCGGGCGCAGCTTACGCGCCTCATTGGCCAATTCCCGGCCGTCCATTACCGGCAAGCCGACATCGGTCATCATCAAATCAATGTATTGGTCTTCGTCGTTGAGAAATTCCAGGGCCTGTTCGCTGCCATCCGCCTCGAGCACGTTGAATTCCAGCTCCTCCAGCACGTCAACGATCAGCATGCGCACGATCGCATCGTCTTCGACGACTAAAATGATGGATGCCTTGGCGGACATAATGTGTGCTCTCAAAAGATGAGTTCAGGGGGCGCCGGTGGAAAGAAATCGTCGGGCTCATGCATGAGTAAGTGGCGGATCCCGACAAGTTCCCTACGCTGTGCAAAAAGAATAGCTGCGCGGCGGCCGGCAAGGATAACCGGTCCCTTTTAGGCTCGCGCAGCTAAATGCGGGGATTGCGCTTGATTCATGGCATATAGTTGGATCAATACGCCTTTTTTGGGGCAAACTCCCTGATTTCGAACAGTTCGACAAGGCCTCCCCATGACCACTGCGTCTTCGGTTGATGAGCAACGATTCCGCAAACTCCTGAGCCGCAACGTCAGCCTGCCATTGGGTGTCGGTGTCATCAGTGCGGTGTTTTTTGTCTCACTGATCACTTATTTGTTGTCAGTGATCCAATGGGTCGATCACACCGACCGGGTGATCAATAACGCCAATGAAGCGGTAAAGCTGACAGTCGATCTGGAAACCGGTATGCGGGGTTACTTGCTCACCGGCGACGAGCATTTCCTCGACCCCTACGAGACAGCCAAGCCGAAAATCACGGTTGCGCTCAACACCTTGCTCGAACTCACGGCCGATAACCCGGTGCAGACCGATCGCTTGCGCCGGCTTCAAGCGTTGCAAACTGAATGGGCGAGCTATGCCCAGTCGATAATTGATTTGCAGCGTTCCAGTGGCGATTACCGCAGCGTGGTCAAGGCCGGTCGTGGCAAGCGACTGACCGACGAGATTCGCAAACAGTTCGAAGACGTGATCGACTCGGAGCAGCAATTGCGCACCGCGCGCAACGAAGAGGTGAGTAGAGCCACGATCTGGAGCATCTCCCTTTATCTGATATTCATCGCGACGATCAGCGGTTTGCTGGCTTACATCGGTCGTCGGGATTTGCTTGGCCTGTCGCAAAGTTACGCCGCGAATCTGGCCGCACAACACGCCAGCGCCCAGCGCCTGGAGCAGCAAGCCTGGCTGCGCAATGGCCAGACAGAACTTGCCGAGCAAGTACTGGGGCAGTTGAGCCTCAATCTGTTGGGTCGCAATATTCTGCAGTTCTGCGCGCAGTACCTGGGCACCGCCGTGGCCGCCATTTATGTGCGTGAAGATCATGGCGCGCTCAAGCGCATAGCCTCCTACGGTTTCTCTCGCGAGCAAGAAGAGCGAGATCAGCAGATTTACAGCGATGAAGGGATTGTCGGCCAGGTCGCCAACCAGGCTCGCCTGATTCGTCTGGATGACGTGCCGAGCAACTATTTCAAGGTCAGCTCCGGTCTGGGCGAAGGCTTGCCACACAGTGTGCTCGTGGTGCCGACCAGTGACGACGACCGGGTCAACGGTGTCATTGAACTGGGCTTCCTGCGACCGCTGACTGATCGTGACATCGAGTTGCTGGAGTTGATCGCTGGCAACATTGGCACCTCCATCGAGGCGGCTCGCTATCGCCAACGATTGCAGGAAGTGCTGGCCGAAGCCCAACAACTGAATGAAGAGCTGCAAGTCCAGCAAGAAGAGCTGAAATCCGCCAACGAAGAACTCGAAGAACAGTCACGGATTCTCAAGGAGTCCCAGGCCCACCTGGAAACCCAGCAGGTTGAACTGGAGCAGACCAACGAGCAACTGGCCGAGCAAGCGCAAATCCTCGCCGATCAGCGCGACGCCATGGACCAGAAAAACACCGAGCTGAACCAGGTGCAAGTCCAGCTTGAAGACCGCGCCGAAGAGCTGCAACGCTCCAGCAAGTACAAGTCCGAGTTTCTCGCCAACATGTCCCACGAACTGCGCACGCCGTTGAACAGCTCGTTGATCCTGGCCAAATTGCTCGCCGAAAATCCCCAGGAAAACCTGACTGTCGAGCAGGTGAAGTTTGCCGAGTCGATCTATTCCGCCGGTAATGACTTGCTCAATCTGATCAACGACATCCTCGACATTTCCAAAGTCGAGGCTGGCAAGCTGGAAATACGTCCCGAGAACACCAGTGTCGAGCGCCTCGTCGACGGCTTGCGCGGGATGTTCGAGCCGGTGGCGATGGACAAGGCGCTCGCGTTTCATGTCGAGTTGCAGCCCGGTTCGCCAAAGATGCTTTTCACCGACCGCCAGCGCCTGGAGCAAGTGATCAAGAACCTGCTGTCGAACGCTGTGAAATTTACGGAGAAAGGCTCGGTCAGCCTGTGCGTCGCGCCGCAGCCCAATAACGGCGTTGCCTTCGTCATTCGCGATTCAGGTATCGGTATCGCCGATGAACAGCAGGAAAGCATTTTCGAGGCGTTCCGCCAGGCTGACGGCACCACCAATCGGCGTTACGGCGGCACAGGCCTGGGCTTGTCGATTTCAAGGGATCTGGCCGCGTTGCTCGGCGGCTCCATCAGCGTGGCCAGCGAACCGGGGCAGGGCAGCGTGTTCACGCTGGTCTTGCCTCAACAATACGTCGAGCCGACCGGGGAACCGGTTGAGCCCCTTAGGGCTTCAGCCGTTGCCATCGCCCACCGCGTGGCGCCAGCAGCACCGGTACCGGTGGCTGCCGTGGTTGATATTCCTCGCTTCAACGATGACCGCACTCAGGCGCCTTTCACGACTCGATGCATTCTGGTGGTGGAAGATGAGCCGAACTTTGCGCACATCCTCTACGATCTCGCGCACGAACTGGGCTATCAATGCCTGGTCGCCCACGGTGCCGATGAGGGGTATGACCTGGCCAGGGAGTTCATTCCCGACGCCATTCTGCTGGACATGCGCCTGCCGGATCATTCCGGGCTGACCGTGTTGCAACGCTTGAAGGAACACGCCGAGACCCGCCACATTCCGGTTCACGTGATTTCGGTTGAAGACCGGGTCGAAGCCGCGATGCACATGGGTGCCATCGGTTACGCGGTCAAGCCGACTACCCGCGAAGAACTCAAGGATGTATTCGCCCGCCTCGAAGCCAAGCTGACCCAGAAGGTCAAGCGGGTGCTGCTGGTCGAAGATGACGATTTACAGCGCGACAGCATTGCCCTCCTGATTGGCGATGAAGACATCGAAATCACCGCCGTTGGCCTGGCTCAGGATGCGCTGGACCTGCTGCGCACGACGATTTTCGATTGCATGATCATCGACCTGAAGCTGCCGGACATGCTCGGCAACGATTTGCTCAAGCGCATGTCCACCGAGGACATCTGCTCGTTCCCGCCGGTGATTGTCTACACAGGGCGCAACCTGACCCGCGATGAAGAGGCTGAACTGCGCAAGTATTCGCGCTCGATCATCATCAAGGGTGCGCGCTCGCCCGAACGCTTGCTGGATGAGGTCACACTCTTTCTGCACAAAGTCGAATCGAAGTTGTCCCATGAGCGGCAGAGGATGCTCAAGACCGCGCGCAGCCGCGACAAGGTCTTTGAGGGTCGCAAGGTGCTGCTGGTGGACGACGATGTTCGCAACATCTTTGCCCTCACCAGTGCGCTGGAGCAAAAGGGCGCCGTCGTGGTCATTGGCCGCAACGGTCATGAAGCCATTGAGAGACTGAATGAAGTCGAGGACATCGATCTGGTGTTGATGGACGTGATGATGCCGGAGATGGATGGCTTTGAAGCCACGATCGAGATCCGCAAGGACCCGCGCTGGCGCAAGTTGCCGATCATTGCGGTGACGGCCAAGGCCATGAAGGACGATCAGGAGCGCTGCTTGCAGGCGGGTGCTAACGATTATCTGGCCAAGCCCATCGACCTCGATCGGCTGTTCTCGCTGATTCGCGTGTGGTTACCGAAGATGGAACGCATTTAGTGGAACGCATTTATTCCGTGGAGCGAAACAGCGAAATCGAATTGCGCTTGTTGATCGAGGCGATTTACCTCAAGTACAGCTACGATTTTCGCGATTACTCCGGTGCTTCGATCAAGCGTCGGGTGAATCATGCGCTGGCACAATTTGAGTGCACTACCATCTCGGCCCTGCAAGAAAAGGTGCTGCACGACCCGAACGCGTTCATGCAGTTGCTGCAGTTGCTGACGATCCCGGTCAGCGAAATGTTTCGTGACCCATCGCATTTCCTGGCGATCCGCAAGGAAGTGGTGCCACTGCTCAAGACTTATCCCTCGATCAAGATCTGGATCGCGGGTTGCAGCACCGGTGAAGAGGTCTATTCGATGGCGATTCTGCTGCGCGAAGAAGGCCTGCTTGAGCGCACCATCATCTATGCCACCGACATCAACCCACGCTCGCTGGAGAAGGCCAAGCAGGGGATTTTCTCCATGGAAAATGTCCGGGCCTACACTGCTAATTATCAGCAGGCTGGTGGCCAGCGTTCATTTGCCGATTACTACACGGCGGCCTATGGTTACGCCATTTTCGACAAGAGCCTGTGTGAGAACGTGACCTTTGCCGATCACAGCCTGGCGACGGACAGTGTCTTTTCAGAAACTCAATTAATTTCGTGTCGTAATGTATTGATTTATTTCAATAAAAAACTTCAGGATCGTGCGTTCGGGTTGTTCCATGATTCCCTGTGCCATCGTGGCTTCCTGGTGCTGGGCAGCAAGGAAACACCGGATTTTTCGGCTTTCGGCCACCAGTTCGAGCCGCTGGTCAAACAAGAACGGATCTACCGCAAATCATGAAAAAGGCTGCAGTGTTTCCTTCCATCGAGGCCATCGTCATTGGCGCGTCGGCTGGCGGCGTGGAAGCGTTGCTCACGTTACTCAGCCCGCTGCGTAAAGGTTTCGCGTTGCCGATCATCGTGGTGCTGCACTTGCCCGACGAACGCCGCAGCCTGTTGTCCGAGGTGTTTGCGCGCCGGGTTTCGATGCCCGTCGAAGAAGCCACCGATAAAACCCGGGTCAAATCCGGCACGCTGTATTTCGCCACACCCGGTTACCACTTGTCGGTAGAACAAGACCGCAGTTTTTCGTTGAGCCTGGAAGATCGCGTGCACCATTCGCGGCCCGCCATTGATTACTTGTTCGAGTCTGCTGCTGACGCCTACGGTCCGACCCTGGCCGCGGTGTTGCTGACGGGCGCCAATCGCGACGGAGCGGTTGGCCTGTCTCACGTTAAATATCACGGTGGGCTGACCATCGTGCAGGACCCGAATGAGGCGCAGGTAGCGACCATGCCCCAGGCTGCGCTGGATATTCAGCAGCCCGACCACATTCTCTCTATTGGCGGCATCGGCCGTCTGCTTGTCGAGCTGGAACGAATAGCATGCTAAGTAACATCCAAGCCAAACTGCTGATCGTCGACGATCTGCCGGAGAACCTGTTGGCACTCGAAGCGCTGATCAAGCGTGAAGACCGGGTGGTCTATAAAGCCTTGTCTGCCGATGAAGCGTTGTCGCTGTTGTTGCAGCATGAATTCGCCATGGCCATTCTCGATGTTCAGATGCCGGGCATGAATGGTTTCGAGTTGGCCGAGTTGATGCGCGGCACGGAGAAAACCAAAAACATTCCGATTGTGTTTGTCAGCGCTGCAGGTCGAGAACTGAACTACGCGTTCAAAGGCTACGAAAGCGGTGCCGTGGACTTCTTGCACAAGCCGTTGGACATTCACGCGGTCAAGAGCAAGGTCAATGTGTTTGTCGACCTGTATCGCCAGAGCAAGGCGATGAAACAGCAGGTCGAAGCGCTGGAGCAAAGCCGCCGCGAGCAGGAAGAACTGCTCAAACAGTTACAGCACACGCAGTTGGAATTGGAGCAAGCGGTGCGCATGCGCGATGACTTCATGTCTATCGTCGCCCATGAAGTGCGTACGCCGCTCAATGGCCTGATTCTCGAAACTCAGCTGCGCAAGATGCACCTGGCTCGGGACAACGCGTCGGCGTTCACCCTGGACAAGATGCACGCCATGGTCGACCGCGACGAGCGCCAGATCAAAAGCCTGATCCGCCTGATCGAAGACATGCTCGATGTGTCACGTATCCGCACTGGCAAGCTGTCGATCCGCCCGACAAAATTCGACCTGGTGCAACTGGTGGGCAATGTGTTGAAAAACTTTGCGCCGCAGGTCGATTCCGCCGAGTGTTCCACGCACTTTACGGCCGGGCAGCCAGTGGTCGGCAACTGGGATGAATTTCGTATCGAGCAAGTCATTTCAAATTTACTGACCAACGCCTTGCGTTATGGTGGCAAAAGCCAGATTGACGTGCGGGTTTATGCACAAGACGGTCAGGCGCGGGTTGAGGTGCAGGATCGAGGGATCGGTATCAGTGAAGAAAACCAGAAGCGTATTTTTCAGCAGTTCGAGCGTGTTTCAGCCAAGACCGTGGTCGCAGGGCTGGGGCTTGGGCTGTTTATTTCCGAACAAATTGTCGCCGCACATGGCGGCTCCATCGCCGTCGAGAGCAAAATCAACGAAGGCGCCTTATTTCGCGTTTGTCTGCCGCTTTAGGAAATGAGCCAGATAAACGCAACCTCTGAGCGACCCCAGGGTCGTATCAGCAGCTATTGACCGAACAAAGGCTTCCCATGAGTGAAGATGCACAAGACGTCGTACTGATCGTCGAAGATGATCCGTCTATTTTGATGGTCCTTTCGGCGTATTTGTCGGGCGAGGGTTACCGGGTACTGCAAGCGGAAAACGGCGAGCAGGCCTTTGAAATTCTGGCCAGCAAACCGCACCTGGACATGATGATCACCGACTTCCGCCTGCCGGGCGGGATTACCGGCGTACAGGTCGCGGAACCTGCGGTCAAGCTGCGCCCGGAGCTCAAGGTGATCTTTATCAGCGGCTATGCACAGGAAGTCCGCGAGACGGACAGCCCGATCACCAAAAAAGCGCCGATTCTGGACAAGCCGTTTGATCTGGATGTATTGCAAGAGCTCATGCAACAAATGCTTTCCTGAGCACCTTGCCATCGGCGGTCATGGTAGGGATCAGATGCTGATCATCTCCCGAACCTTGGCCGTCAGCAGATCAAAGGTAAAAGGTTTGGTGATCATCTGCATGCCAGGGTCCAGAAACCCTCCACGCACGGCCGCGTGTTCGGCATAGCCGGTGATGAACAGCACCTTTAGATCAGGTCGGTACTGCCGACCGATTTCCGCCAGTTGCCGGCCATTCATGCCCGGCAGCCCGACGTCACTGATCAACAGATCAATGCGTTGCGCCGAGTCGAGAATTGGCACGGCACTGTCGGCGTCGCCGGCTTCTACATAGGCGTAGCCCAATTCACTCAACACGGCACTGACCAGTACCCGGACCGCCGGATCGTCTTCGACAATCAGCACAGTTTCACCGTCCAGGGCGTGAGGGGCATGCTGGATGTCGATCAGGTTTTCCTCAGCCAGATCCCCGCTGTAACGCGGTAGAAACAGGCTCACCGAGGTGCCGTGACCGACTTCGCTGTCGATCGTGACGTGACCGTGGGATTGTTTGCTGAATCCGTAAATCATCGACAACCCCAAACCGGTGCCCTGGCCAATCGGCTTGGTCGTAAAGAAAGGGTCAAAGGCCCGGCTGATGGTGCTTTCGGGCATGCCGCAACCGGTGTCGGTGACGCGCAACAACACGTAATCACCCGGTAGCAGATTGCCGTGAGCTGCAACGAACCGCGAGTCCAGTTGCTGATTTGAGGTGTTGACGATCAACGTGCCGCCTTCAGGCATGGCATCGCGGGCGTTGAGCACAAGGTTGAGCAGGGCACTTTCGAGTTGATTGGGATCGGCCTCGGCCACCCACAGGTCTTCGCTCAGTTGTATGTCCAGTTCAATGCTTTCGCTGATGCTGCGTTGCAGCAATTCGCCCATGGACGCTACGAGGGTGTTCATTTCAACGGGCTTGGAGTCCAGCGATTGGCGCCGCGAGAACGCCAGCAATCGATGGGTCAAACCGGCGGCGCGGTTGGCGGATGTCACGCCAAGGTCGATCAACCCGTCCAGGTCCTCGGTGCGCCCCCTCGCAAGGCGCCGACGCAGCAATTCAAGACTGCCGATGATGCCGGTCAGCATGTTATTGAAGTCATGGGCGATGCCGCCGGTAAGCTGTCCGACCGCTTCCATTTTCTGTGATTGCCTGAGAGCTTCTTCGTTGTGGCGCAGCTGTGCGGTGCGTTCCTCGACCTGTTGCTCAAGGGTTTCCAGGGTTGTTTGCAGGCGCAGCTCGCTTTGGCTCAGGTCAATCAAGCGGTCCCTGGCTTCATACTGTCGTCGTCGCCCGCGCAAGGCGGTGGCGACCAGGCTGATCAGGGTCACGGGATGGAAGGGGCGCTCCAGAAACGTTACGTTGCCCAGCTGCGCGCCCAGCCGAGAGGCGGGGTTTTGCTCCGGGCCGCCGTGGTGGGTCAGCAGTACGATCGGCAGGTCCGACCAGGCGGGTTGATGGTCGATCAAGCCCAGAAGGGGGTCAAGATCAGAGTCCAGCAAGGCTTCGGATGCAATCAGCAACAGCCCGGCGCCTTGCTCAAGTTCGTCGCACAGTGTGATCAAGTTACGGGTGACGAGCCCTTCAAACCCGGCTTCATTGAGCATCATCAGGGCTATCTGGCTGTCGCGTCCCAGTGGCGCGAGGATGATCGCGCGCTCGGACATCGCCTCGATGGCCGTCACTTTTGATCTTCCCTGAGCAACGGGTTGCTGGCGCCCAGATAAGTGGGCACGCCACGCAACACGCCTTGAAACGCGTCCAGCGGTTCACCGATGGTCATGCCAAGGCTGCTGATGCGGTATTCGCGGATGGTTGACTCGTGGCTACCCGTACGTTTCTTGATGATCGAGATCGCCCGGCGAACCTTGCCCAGCGCTTCGAAGTAGCGCAGCAGAATCACCGTGTCCGCCAGGTAAGTGATGTCGACCGGCGCCTGCATGTCGCCGACCAGCCCGTGTTGGGCCACCGTCATGAACGTCGCCGCACCCTGGCGATTGAGGTAGAGCAGCAACTCGTGCATGTGCAGCACCAGCGCATTTTCCCCGGGCATCGCAGCCTGATAGCCGTTGATGCTGTCGATGACCACGGTTTTGATATGGCCTTCGTCGACGCAGCAGCGAACCCGGTGGGAGAACTCTCCGGGAGACAACTCGGCTGCATCCACTTGTTCGATCAGTAAATTGCCGGTCTCTTGCAGGGCCTGCAAATCAATACCCATGTTTTTCATGCGCTCGAACAACAGCCCCATTTCTTCATCGAATATGAACAACGCGGCTTTTTCACCGCGCGCCACGGCGGCGGCGGCGAAGATCATCGAAATCAGCGATTTGCCGGTACCGGCCGGGCCAAGGATCAGCGTGCTGGAGCCGGTTTCTATTCCGCCACCGAGCAGGGCGTCCATTTCCTTGATGCCGCTGGTCAACTGTTGCCGGGTGTATCGCCCGCGGTGCTCGGCGGCCACGAGGCGCGGGAACACATGCACGCCATCGCCCATGATGGTGAAGTCATGAAAACCGCCACGGTATTTTTGACCGCGATACTTCACCACGCGGATGCGACGGCGTTCGGCGCCGTAGTTGGGTGTCAGCTCTTCCAGGCGAATCACGCCGTGGGCGACGCTGTGTACGGTTTTATCGAGGGATTCGGTGGTCAAGTCATCCAGCAACAACACGGTGGCGTCGTACCGCACAAAGTAGTGCTTGATCGCCAGAATCTGTCGGCGGTAACGCAACGAGCTTTGGGCCAGCAGGCGGATTTCAGACAGGCTGTCGAGCACCACGCGGGTCGGTTTGATCCGTTCAACCACTTCGAAAATCTGCTTAGTGGCTTCGCCCAGCTCAAGGTCCGAGGAGTACAACAGGCTTTGCTGCTGCTCGGCATTGAGCAGGCTTTCCGGTGGGGTCAGCTCGAAGATGTGGATGTTCTCATCCAGCTCCCAGCCGTGGGAAAGCGCACCTTGGCGCAGTTCGCGCTCGGTTTCCGACAGTGTGATGTACAACGAGCGCTCGCCCGCCAGGGCGCCGGCCAACAGAAAATGCAAAGCGACGGTGGTTTTGCCGGTGCCGGGCTCACCCTCCAGCAAAAAAACATGCCCGCGGGACAAGCCACCGGCCAGGATGTCATCCAGGCCTTCGATGCCGGTGGCGGCTTTTGCACTGATAAACTCGTTAGATGTAGACAAAAAGAACCCTCTCATAAACAGGGGAAGTGAGGCGCCAGGCTGAAGTGCCTGAACGGGCTGCCTGATCACTTGACCCCTGGCCGTGATGACGGTTCAACGTAATTTCGTGAGGGTTAAAGCCCTTGCTGCAACGCGGGGTCATCCGGGTTGAGTTGTTCCAGTTGTGCCAGCAGGATTTGCACGTTCTGCAACTGTCCGCTTTCCTTCCAGTAGTTGATCAGCAGCACTCGCGCCTTGCGATCTGACGGGTGACGCTGGACGATTTCCTGTAACTGTTTTTGCGCAGCCTCCAGCTCTTGCTCAAGGTGCAAAGTGGTCGCCAGGTCGTAGCGATATTCCTTGTTGTCAGGCTCCAGCTCTACGGCTTTGGAGAGGCCGAGGAGGGCGAACTCACTCTGTCCGTGGTGCAGCAACCACAGCCCCAGAGCGTGTTGCAGATACGCTGAGTCGGGTTGCGCCTTTAACTGTTTCGCCAACAACTGGCGCGCGGCATCGCTTTGGCCTTGCCGATCGAGCACGTCGATTTGCATCACCAGCGCCGGCAAATTGCCGGGTTCCAGCTGCAACGTGCGGTCCAGCGCCTCTTGTGCCTCTTTCAATTCGGCGTTGTGCAGGTGCAAACGCGCCAATTGGTATTGGTTCTGCGCACTGGGTGGCTGACTTTGAAGGGCCAATTCCCAGGCATCGATGGCTTGCTCCAGCGGTCCGAAATACAACCCCAGCTCATCCGGCGACAGCCCCAGCAGGGCGTTGACGGCTGCAAAACGCACGCTTGGCTCGCTGTCGTCGAGCAACGGGCCGATCAGCAGGCTGCGTTGCCCCGCGGACACCAGGCCGCTAATGCTTTTGATCGCGGCGATCCGCACGTCTTCATTGGCATTTTGCAGGTCCGCATCCGCCAGTTTCAGGGCTTGCGGGCTTGGGTAATTGGGCAGTTCGGCATGCAGCCAGATACGCCGCTTGGCGGACAGGTCAGGGCGTGCCAGTTGTTGGTATAGCACCCGTGCGGCTCCCGGTTGACCGGTACGTGCCTGAGTCAGCGCTTCGCTGTAACCACGCTTGATCGCCTCCGGGACCTCAGGTGTGGTGCTGCGCAGGAGTAACCAGGCAATAAAGACGGTAAACAGCACACAGAGGCTGATAAGCAAATAGCGGCGGGGCTGGGGCATGCAGGAATCCAGGAGCTGGCAAGCTTTTGCAAAGCTGTCAGCTTCGGTCAGGTCGGGCTGTGAGTCAAACGCTGACTTGGCCCGGTGTCGACGATTTAGCCTACAGGGTACGTCGACATTGAAACCTGTCGAGGCTCTGAAGCAGTGACTACGCTTGCTAGAGATGACTCGACGAGTGTTCCCATGCAACCGCTGCTCCAATACTTCAAGGCAATGCTCAATCCCGGGCAAGCGGTGCTGCTGTTTGCCTTGAGAACCATCGCGGCCGGGTTGTTGACCCTGTACCTGGCGTTCCTGTTCGACCTCGACCAACCCAAGTGGTCGATCATGGCGGTGGTCATCGTCAGCCAGCCGCTGGGCGGCATGGCACTGGCCCGCAGTTTCGGCCAGGTCATCGGCACCACAATGGGCGCTGCGGTGGCCGTCCTGATCATGGCGATCTTTCCCCAGGCGCCGCTGCCTTTCATCATTACCCTGGCCCTGTGGCTGGCGCTGTGCACCGCCGGTGGCACCTTGTTGCGCTACACCAGCTCCCAGGCGTTTGTACTCAGTGGTTACACCGCTGTGGTGGTGGCGCTGTTGGCCATACCGGATCAGGACGGCACCTTTCTGCTGGCGATTACCCGTGTTACCGAGACGCTGCTGGCGGTGGCGTGCGTCTGCGTCGTCAGCCTGTTGACCGCGCGACCGGAGGCCGTAGCCCGGAGTTATTTCACCAAGATCGATCAAGTGATCAAATTACTGGCGACACACGCCGCAGCGGCGATTCGAACCGAAGAATCCGAAGCTGATTTCCACCGCCGGCAAATGCAGTTATTAGGCGAAATCAGCGCCCTGGAGGGATTGCGCCGGCACCTTTATTTCGACGCCCCCCGACTGCGTAGCGCCGATGGCCTGGTGCAACTGCTGGGAAACCAATTAGTGTTGCTTACCTCCCGGCTGACGGCCCTGCGTCACCAGCGTCAACTGCTGGCTGAGCGCTGGAAAGGTGATTTGCCCGAAGAAATACAGCGTTTGCGCGCCGAAGAACTTGCATTTCTTGATGAGCTGGCCCTCAAGGGACGCTCGCTTGCGCCCGATGATCGCCATCATTTTTCGGCATTGCAGCAGCGATTTGATGATCAGGCCTACAAGGCTGAACAACTGACTGAAGCCATGCCGGCGACGCTGCGCTCATTGGCGTGGGCGCTGCGCTGGGAGCAGGCGCGGATGCTGCAGCAACTGGAGCAGATTCTGGAGTTGAGCGACGCCATTCAGGAGGAGCGCCAGGCCAGTTGCGTGTTCCGCGGGCAGGAAAACCCGTTGCATCTGGATTACACCCTGGCAGCGATGAACGCGACCCGGGCATTTACCGCGTTGCTGGTCGCCGGGCTGATCTGGATCGAGACCGGTTGGGACGGTACGCGGGGCGCGATGATCCTGGTGGGGATCCTTTGCTCCCTGATGGCAACGTTCCCCAGGCCGCTCCTGGCGGCGCAAAGCTATGCAAGGGGGCTGGGCCTGGCGTTGGTGGTGTCGGCGCTCTATCAATTCATGCTGATACCCATGATCAGTGATTTCCAGCTATTGGCATTGCTGTTGGTACCGTTGTTGTATGCCGTCGCGGTGGGGCTTGCCACGCCTGCCACCACCGGGACAGGCATCGGTCTTGGGCTGACGACATTTCTGTTGTTTGGACCGCAAAACGTCGGGATAGGCCAGAACAGTGCGATCCAGTGGTTCGAGTTTGCCGGCGCATACATCAGCGCAACCGTCCTGGCCTTGAGCGTCTTCGCGTTGATTTTTCCGTTTAGGCCTGACTTACGGATTCGTCGGCTGTTCAAGGGGAATTGCGAGCAGGTCCACGCCTTGATGAAAACATCGGCCGCCGACGAACATCAATTTGCCTTCGAAAGCCGTATGGTCGATCGATTGACCATGATGTTGGGATTATTGCCGGCCACCAGCGACAAGTCTTCCGGGGAACTGTTTCAGGTCAGTCTCGGGTGCATGGCTTTGGGCGTTGCACTGAACCAACTCCGGCAGCAGGGGCAGGGCAACACGTTGTTGAGTTCGGAGCAACAGCAACGGTTGCTGACTGCGGTGCGCGATTGCGGAAGGTGGGTTGCCGGGCGGCCGGGGATAGACCTCAACCGGCTACTGGGGGATTTGCACACCTTGGGCGACGAGATGGACGATCTGCATCTGGTGGTTCACGAACAGCTGTGGTCGGTGTTCCGAATGCGCGTGGCACTGCTGATCGTCGAGTCGTTCATCCAGCGATATCGCGAGTACTTCCAACCTGTGGACACAGTAGGAGCGCCAGCCCTTGCCCATTGATTTTGAACTGGGTGGCGTGTATTTGCCGCCTATCGCTCAGGCACTGCTGTTGGCGCTGCCGATATTTCTGGCGCTGGATTGGGGCTTGCGTCGCCTCGGCGTGCTGCGTTTCGTCTGGCATGAAGCGTTGTTCGAGGGCGCGCTGTATGTCTGCGTATGCGCAACGTTGATTTTGTTGATGGGAGCCTGATGCCTTGAAGAAAAACCTCGCCCGATTCGCAACACTGGCTGTTGTACTGTTGGCCTTTCTACTTGGCTGGTTTGCCTGGCAGCATTACACCCGAGCCCCCTGGACCCGGGATGCACGGGTTCGTGCTGATGTGGTGACCTTGTCTGCCGACGTGTCAGGGCGCATCGTCAAGTTGGCCGTTCAAGACAACCAGCATGTTGAAAAAGGCCAGTTGCTGCTGGAAATCGACCCGGCTCGCTACACCCTCGCGGTGGAGCATGCCAAACGGTCTGTGGAAGTAGCGAAGGCTTCGCTGGGGCAATCACAGGCGACGATTTCCGCCAGCGAGTCGCTGCTCAGGCAGCGGCAGAGTGAGGAGCGTCGGCGCCGTACGCTAAAGGACCGCTCGGCGATCTCAGGGGAGGAGTGGGAAAAAGCCAACACCGACGTATCCGTGGCCGAGGCCGATCTACTGCGTAACCAGGCCAATCTGATTTTGGCCCAGGCTAACGTGCAACTGGCGATCGCGGCGTCGACTCAGTCTGAACTGGACTTGCAACGCACCCGGGTCGAATCGCCCGTCACGGGCTATGTCACCAACCTGCTGACCCGTCAGGGCGACTATGCGTCTGCTGGCAGCCCATTGCTGGCGCTGGTGGACAGCAATTCGTTTTATGTCAGCGGTTATTTTGAAGAGACCAAATTGCCACGGATCGGGCTGGGCGACCGGGTCAACATCGAGTTGATGAGCGGCGAAGCCTTTGGTGGCACAGTGCAAAGCATTGCTTTCGCCATCGCCGACCGGGAAAACCTGCCCGGCGGGCGCTTGCTGGCCAACATTAACCCCAGTTACACCTGGGTCAAACTGGCGCAACGGGTGCCAGTGCGAATTGAGATTGACGCCGACTATCCCGGTAAAAACCTCCTGCGCGCGGGGACGACGGCCACGGTGAGCGTTCTGGAAAACCGCGAAGCCCGGGATCATCAGTAATCCTTGAAGCAAAAAAAAGCCCTGCGACCGAATGAGGCGCAGGGCTAAAAAAATGGTTGATTGTGACCAACCAAAGAAGCTCTTCAAAAGCTTACTTGCTGGCGACCGTCTCGGGTTGCCAGCCACCGCCAAGGGCTTTGTAAATCGCGACAATGCCGCGATACAGATCGGTTTCGGCAAGGGCCTGGGAGTCTTCGGCCGCCAGTCGCTCGCGTTGGGCATCCAGCAGGACGAGGAAGTCGGTACCGCCTTCGCGGTAGCGAATTTCGGCCAGGTCGGCGGCGGCACGGCTCGATTCGCTTTGACGAATCAGTGAGATCAACCGCTGCTGAAGTTTGCCGTAATCGCTGAACGCATTTTCCGACTCTTCCAGCGCCAACAGCACTTGCTGCTCGTAAGTCGCCAGCGCGCCTTCGGCATCCGCATCGGCACCGCGCAAACGGGCCTTCACACTGCCCAGGTCAAACGCGGCCCAGGTGATGCTTGGGCCCAGCGCCCAGGCGTTGGCCGCCGAGGAACCGATTTGCGACCCGCGCCCGGCGGTAAAGCCGAGGAAACCGCTGAGGCTGACCCGGGGGAACAAATCAGCCTTGGCCACGCCGATGCGGGCGGTGGCAGACGCCAGTTTGCGCTCGGCGCTCAGGATGTCCGGGCGACGTTGCAGCAGTTCACCCGGATCACCAATCGGCAGCGCTTTGGCAATGGCCGGCAAATCTTTCGGGCTCAGGTCGACTGTCAGCTTTTCCGGACGCTCACCCAGCAGGGTGGCGATGCGGTTTTTCTGGCGAACCTGTTCGGCCTGCAGTTGCGGCACGCTGGCTTCGACGGACGCCAAACGTGCGTCGGCACGCTCCACGTCGAGCTGATCGCCGACGCCGGCATCACGCAGGCTGATGGTGATTTTGCGCGACTCTTGCTGGTTTTCCAGGTTGGCCAAGGCGATCTTTTCACGCAATTGCGCACCGCGCAGTCGACCGTAGGAATCCACCAGTTCGGCAATCATGGTGACTTGCAGTTGGTACAAATCGGCTTCGAACGCCTGTTGTTCCGCGTTGGCGGATTCCAGGTTGCGCTGGATCCGGCCAAACAGGTCGATCTCCCACGCCATGTCCAGGCCAAGGTCGTAGCGCTCACTGTTAACCCGGTCAGTGGTTTGGCCCGGGATTTGCCCCTTGCCCAGGTCACTGCTGACTCGGCTGGTGATGGTCGGCATCGCGTTGTTGCTGACATCATCGCGAATCGCCCGAGCCGCTTTCCAGCGTGCGAACGCCACGCGCAAATCCCGGTTGCCTTGAAGTGATTGTGTGACCAACTGGTTCAGGGTCGGGTCCTCGAACTGCTGCCACCAAATGCCTTCGAAGTGCGAGCGGTCGAAGTTTTTCTGACCGGCAGCACCATCGGTGGCGGCGGTGATGTTGGCCGGCTCCGTGGCTGGGGTCTTATAGTCCGGGCCGACCGCACAAGCACTCAGGGCCAGTGCCAGCAGGCTCGGCAGGAAAGCTTTAAAACTCATTGATGCGACTCCAGTTTCAGGGCCTTGGCCGCTTTGCGCGCTTCACCGCGTTCCACAAAGTTGCGAATCAATACGTAGAACACAGGCGTCAGCAACAGACCGAAGAAGGTCACCCCGAGCATCCCGGAGAACACCGCCACACCCATGGCGTGACGCATTTCGGCACCGGCACCGCTGGAGAACACCAGCGGCACAACACCCATGATGAACGCGAAGGAGGTCATCAGGATCGGACGCAGACGCAGACGGCAAGCTTCCAGCACCGCCGCGAGCGGGTTGAGGCCTTCCAGCTGTTTGTCCTTGGCAAACTCGACGATCAGAATCGCGTTCTTACAGGCCAGCCCCACCAGTACGATCAAGCCGATCTGGGTGAAGATGTTGTTGTCGCCGCCCGACGCGATCACACCGGTAATGGCCGACAGCAACGTCATTGGTACGATCAGGATCACCGCCAGTGGCAGGCTCCAGCTTTCGTACTGCGCCGCGAGCACCAGGAACGCCAGCAATACGCAGAGCGGGAACACGAACAGCGCAGTGTTGCCGGACAGAATCTGCTGGTAGGTCAGGTCGGTCCATTCGTAGGTCATGCCGTTTGGAAGTTCTTCCTTGAGCAGTTTCTCGATGGCTTTTTCCGCCTGGCCGGAGCTGTAGCCGGGGGCTGCCGCACCGTTGATTTCAGCGGTGATGAAGCCGTTGTAGTGCATCACGCGGTCTGGGCCCGAGGTGTCGCTGACCTTGATGAAGGTCGCCAGCGGGATCATCTCGCCTTTGTTGTTACGCACTTTCAGCTGGCCGATCTGGTCGGATTCGAGGCGGAACTGTTGCTCAGCCTGAACGTTGACCTGATAGGTACGACCGAAACGGTTGAAGTCGTTGGCATACAGCGAACCCAGGTAGATCTGCAGGGTGTCGAAGATGTCACTGACGGCGACGCCGTGGGTCTTGGCTTTTTCGCGGTCGATGGCAGCATCGACCTGGGGTACGTTCACGGTGTAGCTGGTGAACAGGCCGGCCAGTTCCGGCACGTTGTGGCTTTTGTTGATGATGTTCATGGTTTCTTTGTACAGCTCTTCGTAGCCCAGGTTGCCCCGGTCTTCGATTTGCAGGCGGAAACCACCGATGGTGCCCAGGCCTTGTACTGGTGGCGGCGGGAAGATCGCCATGTAGGCTTCTTGAATCCCGGCGAACTGACCGTTCAAGGCTCCGGCGATTGCACCCGCGGACATGCTCGGGTCTTTGCGCTCGTCGAAAGGTTTCAGGGTCACGAACACGATGCCGGCGTTAGGACTGTTGGTGAAGCCGTTGATCGACAGGCCCGGGAAGGCCACCGCACTTTCCACGCCAGGCTGTTTCAGGGCCAGGTCGGACATGCGCTTGATCACGTCTTCGGTACGGTCCAGGCTCGAGGCATCCGGTAGTTGAGCGAAGGCCACCAGGTATTGCTTGTCCTGGCCGGGTACGAAACCGGTCGGGGTGTTGGCGAAACCGAAGAAGGTCAACACCATCAGGCCCGCGTACAACAGCAGGGCGATGCCGCTGCTGCGGATAACCCGGCCCACCGTGCCGACGTAACCATGGCTGGCCTTCTCGAAGAAGCGATTGAACGGACGGAACAACCAGCCACCGAAGATCTTGTCGAGGACCTTGGAGAAACGGTCTTTCGGCGCGTCATGACTTTTCAGCAAGACGGCAGCCAGTGCTGGCGACAGGGTCAGCGAGTTGAACGCCGAGATCACGGTCGAGATCGCAATGGTCAAGGCGAATTGCTTGTAGAACTGGCCAGTGAGGCCCGAAATGAACGCGGCCGGGATAAACACAGCACACAGCACCAGCGCCGTGGCAATGATCGGACCGGTCACTTCACGCATGGCACGCTTGGTTGCTTCGACCGGCGTCAGTCCGAGTTCGATATTTCGCTCGACGTTCTCCACCACCACGATCGCATCGTCCACCACGATACCGATGGCCAGTACCAGGCCGAACAGCGACAGAGCGTTCAACGAGAAGCCGAACAGGTGCATGACGGCAAACGTACCAATCAGCGAAACCGGCACCGCTACCAACGGGATGATCGAGGCGCGCCAGGTTTGCAGGAACAGGATCACCACCAGTACCACGAGGATCAGCGCTTCGAAGAGGGTATGAACCACCGCTTCGATGGAACCGCGCACGAAGATCGTCGGGTCATAGACGATGCTGAAATCCATGCCTTCAGGGAAGTTCTTCTTCAGCTCGGCCATTTTTGCCCGAACTTCATTGGAAATTTCGATGGCGTTGGAGCCTGGACGCTGGAAGATCGGGATCGCCACGGCCGGTTGGTTGTTCAGCAAGGAACGCAGGGCGTATTGACTGGAACCCAGTTCGACGCGAGCAATGTCTTTGAGGCGAGTGATTTCACCGTTATCGCCGGAGCGAATGATGATGTTCTCGAACTCTTCCTCAGAAACCAGGCGACCTTGAGTGTTGACCGACAACTGGAAGGCGGTGGCATTCGGCGCAGGCGGCGCGCCCAGTGCACCGGCGGCCACTTGGCGGTTCTGTTCACGAATCGCGCTCACCACGTCGGTTGCCGTCAGGTTGCGCGAGGCGGTCTTGTTCGGATCGAGCCAGACCCGCAGCGAGTAATCGCCCATACCGAACAATTGCACGTCACCGACACCCCCCAGGCGCGCCAGCTCATCCTTGATGTTGAGCAGGGCGTAGTTGGAGAGGTAGAGCATGTCGTAGCGTTTGTCCGGCGAGGTCAAGTGCACAACCATCGTCAGGTCGGGCGAAGCCTTGTCGACGGTGATACCGATGCGCGTCACTTCTTCTGGAAGTTTGGGCTCGGTGCGGGTTACGCGGTTCTGCACCTGCACTTGCGCGTTGTCCAGGTCAGTGCCCAGCGCGAAGGTGATGGTGAGGGTGATTTTGCCATCGGCGGTGGACTGCGAGGACATGTACAGCATGTTCTCGACGCCGGTAATGGCTTGCTCCAACGGAGCGGCCACGGTTTCACCAATGACTTTAGGGTTGGCGCCCGGGAAGTTGGCACGGACCACAACGGTGGGCGGCACGACTTCCGGGTATTCGCTGATCGGCAACTGGAACAGCGAGATGGCGCCGGCGATCAGGATCAGCAGCGACAGCACCGCTGCGAAGATCGGCCGTGAAATGAAGAATTGAGAAAAATTCATCGGAGTTTTTGTCCCTTAACCGCGTGGGGTCGCAGCAGCCAGTTTCACAACCGAACCCGGCGCGACCTTGGCAGGTGCGACTTGGGGCAGGTTGCTGGCTTCCAGCGCTTGTCGTTGTTGAGCCAGGGCGGCGATGGTTTGTTCGCTGGCCATCGGGATCACTTCAGGGGTCACCGGTGAGCCCGGACGAACCCGTTGCAGGCCCTTGACGATGACCGTGTCGTCCTTGTTCAGACCGCTACGCACGATGCGCAAACCTTCGATCTTCGGACCCAGTTCGATGGCGCGGTAGGCCGTTTTGTTGTCGGCATCCATCACCAGCACAAACTTTTTACCCAAGTCGGTACCCACTGCTTCGTCATTGATCAGCACGGCGGAATACGTGCCGCTGCCCACCAGTTTCAGGCGCGCATAAAGGCCCGGGGTGTAGCTGCCGTCGGTGTTGTCGAATACAGCGCGACCGCGGATGGTCCCGGTTTTCGGGTTGACCTGGTTGTCGATGAAGTTCATCACGCCCTGATGCGGGTTGCCGTCTTCGTTGGACAGGCCCATGTAAACCGGGGTGGTGGCGCCGCGTTTGCCTTGGCGGGCAAGCTGGGTGTACTTGAGGAATACGCGCTCGTCTGCGTCGAAGTAGGCGTAGACCTTATCGGTGGACACGACGCTGGTCAGCGGTGTGGTATCGGCGGTCACCAGGTTGCCGGCGGTGATTTCGGCACGGCTGACACGACCACTGATCGGGGCGGTGACGCGGGTGAAACTCAGGTTCAGTTTGGCCAGGTCCAGTTGCGCCTGAAGGGCACCGACGGCGGCGCGGGCTTCTTGAGCGGCACTGGTACGCGAATCGGCCAGTTCGGCAGAGATCGCGTTGCTGGTGCGCAGGCGTTCACCGCGCTGGGCTTCGTTTTCACTGCGAGTCGCATTGGCGCGGGATTGGGCGACCAGGGCTTCGAGGCGGCGGACCTCAGCCTGGAACGGACGCGGGTCGATCTGGAACAGCAAGTCGCCTTTCTTGACCAGTGCGCCTTCAGTGAACGCCACTTCATCAATCTGCCCGGAGACTCGTGGGCGAATTTCTACCGTTTCCGGGGCTTCCAGGCGCCCGGTAAATTCGTCCCACTCGTTGATCGGTTGTTCCAGCACCTTGGCGACACTGACTTTGGCCGCGGGCATGGTGGCGGCAGACTCCGGAGCCTTGCCGCAAGCGCTCATCACCACCACGGCCAGCAGGGCCAACGGGAAGCGCAAATGTTTGAGTGACTGTTCCATGGATGCATCCGCCAATGTATTGAGATGGGCGGATGATGAGCGGCGAGGGTGTATCTCACGAATCGAATGAAGCGAAGGTAACTATCATTCGGAATGATATGAGGCTCGGGCGAGCTCTCTAGCTTGCACCTTGCGTTGGTGAGCTATCAACGGGCTTGATGGAAATTCTGTGTTGCTGGAAAAGCATCAATCAGTCTTGAAACCGAGGTGAGGCTATCGCGGGCAAGCCTGGCTCCTACATATCGTGCAATGGCCCTGTAGGAGCAAGGCTTGCCTGCGATAGCGTCGGCGACATTCATACGTATGTCACGCCAGGCTGTCCGGATCCCCAAAAAACATCTGAATCCGTGAACGCAACCAGCGCTCGCCCGGATCATTGTCCTGCGACCCGCGCCAGGCCATGTGCAATTCAAAACTGCGCACCGGCAGCGGCGGATCTTCAGCCCGAACACCACCGGCAGCCGTCAGCGCGTCGGCCGTGTAGTCGGGCACTGTCGCGACGATATCCGTCCCGCTCAGCAGCGTGCTCAGGCCGTTGAACTGCGGCACCGCGAGTACGACATGCCGTTTGCGCCCGAGCTTTTCCAGTTCTTCATCTATAAAGCCGCTCAGGTCGCCAGCGAACGACACCAGCGCATGCGGTCGTGCACAGAAATCATCCAGGCTCAACGGCCCCGGCACTGTGTCGGCCCGCAACAGCTTCGGCATGCTGCGACGTAGTACTTTGCGCTTGGCGTTGGCCGGCAGGTCGGCGGTGTAGCTGACGCCAATGGAGATCTCGCCCGAGGCCAGCAGGCTTGGCATCAGAATGTAATTGGCCCGGCGCACCACCAGGACGATGCCCGGTGCTTCGGCCCGCAGGCGCTTGAGCAGCATCGGCAGCAGGGCGAACTCGACATCGTCCGAAAGGCCGATGCGAAACACCGCGGTGCTGGTGGCCGGGTCGAATTCCGCCGCACGACTGACCGCGGTGGAAATCGAATCCAGTGCAGGGGAGAGCAGGGCGAAAATTTCTACCGCCCG
Organism: Pseudomonas sp. C9; assembly: GCF_002000165.1. NCBI lineage: Bacteria > Pseudomonadati > Pseudomonadota > Gammaproteobacteria > Pseudomonadales > Pseudomonadaceae > Pseudomonas > Pseudomonas sp. C9. The sequence continues at coordinate 5,719,054 of NZ_MPAK01000001.1, forward strand.
GGCGGACGGCTCCATGCTGCGACCGGTGCGCACGAACAACGGATCATCGAACAGCCCACGCAGGCGCGAGAGCGCCGCACTGATGGCCGGCTGGCCGAGAAACAGTTTCTCTGCAGCGCGGGTTACGCTGCGTTCGTGCATCAATGTTTCGAAAACGATCAACAGGTTCAGGTCGACACGACGCAGGTCATTACGATTCATCTGGAGTCCTGGCAGAGTCATCAAGCTTGACGAGAGCGGCCATATGAGAACAATGGCCGGCATGAATCTTACGGGGAAAGGCTGCTACTCTGCACCGTGTAATTCAGTTTTTCCCGAAAGGCCGCTTCGATTTTCACGACATTTGACAATGTCGCCGGTGCTGCGGAATCAATGACAGGCATGTCGACTATTAATAGCCACTGATAGTCTTGGGTAGAAAGCCCGGATAGAGTTCATGGCATTAGAGGTTACTTTGACGAGGTTTGCGATGTCCCGCACGATCCGTTTTCACAAGTTTGGTCCAGCCGAGGTGCTCAAATGCGAAGAGCATGCGGCAGTGCTTCCTGCTCCGGGCGAAGTGCAGGTGCGCGTCGAGGCGATTGGCATCAGCTGGTATGACACGCTTTGGCGCCAGAATCTGGCCTCGTCCCACGCTCGTCTGCCTTCGGGCCTGGGCCAGGAAATGTCCGGCGTCGTTACGGCGCTCGGCGAGGGCGTGGATGACCTGGCAGTGGGTGACAAGGTCGCTAGCTTCCCGTCGCAAAGCCCGAACGATTATCCGGTGTACGGCGAGCAAATTGTTCTGCCTCGCTCGGCGCTGACCCGCTATCCCGATGTGCTGAACCCGATCGAAGCGGCCGTGCATTACACGCCGTTGCTGATTGCTTACTTTGCTTACGTCGATCTGTCACGCGTCAAGCCCGGGCAATTCGTCCTGGTGACCGACGCCAGCCATTGTGCCGGACCTTCGTTCGTCCAGCTTGGCAAGGCCTTGGGTGTACGCGTGATTGCTGCCACCAAAACGGCGGATGAACGTGAGTACCTGTTGTCGCTCGGTGCCGAGAAAGTGATCGTCACCGAAGAAGAAGATCTGCTCATGCGGATCAACAAAATCACGGACAACCGCGGTGTGGATGTGGTGTTCGATGGTTTGGGCGGTCCGCAGATGTCGCTGCTCGGTGATGTGCTCGCACCGCGTGGAAGCCTGGTGTTGTATGGCCTGCAGGGGGGCAACCAGACGCCGTTCCCGGCCTGTGCAGCGTTCCAGAAGAACATTCAGTTCTTTGTGCACTGTATCGGCAATTTCACCGGCAAGCCGGAACTGGGCATCATCCAGGACCAGGTCGCGCTGCAACGTGCCTTGCGTGACATCAACCAGTTGACCGCGGACCGCGTGCTGCTGCCGCTCAAGACTCGGGTCTTTCCGTTTTCCGAGTTTGTCGAAGCACATCGCTACATGGACGAATGCCCGTGCCGCGAGCGGGTGGCCCTCCAGGTCGAGCCTGTGTAACTCCCCGTTAAAAAGTCCGTGCTTGCACGGACTTTTTCATTCCCTTGTCGAAAGCACGAGGCGTCCTGTCAATCCATGACGGGGCCGTTCAGCAACTGAACTGGTTTTTGCCCTCAATCTGTATCTTCTAATCATCATATAAGCCTTGATAATTGAATGATTACTTTCATCTCAAGGAATGAGCTATGGCTGTTTATCGGGGCTCCGTAATACACGCTCAACAATTAGTGTGTTTTCGAAAAGTTGAGGAAGTGAGCAGGGTAACTTCTTTCTTTATTTGTCGTACTACCTGTCTGTGGGAAGTTGTCGGATATTTCCTAGGATGTCTCGTGCCCTCGCCAGAGGCCCGCCCTGCATGGGCTGAAGGCTCTCGGCGGCACGGCGCATCATTGGTTGCGCCTAATCATTTCAAATAATGACTAAAAACCAAGTGTTAATATTTCATATCAACTCCAGCACTCTAATCATGACAGGTAACCGATTGCATCATGCATGACGTTGTTTGTGTGACATCGACTCTATGAGTAACAGGTAAACGAAGATGACCAATACCCATGATCAGGCAATGAACTATGTTTATCAGCAAGTACTGCAACGATTGCTGAGTTTTTTCTCACGGGCTGAACGTACGGCTTTGCAACTGATGATTCAGCGCATCGTGGTCGCAGCCGGTGGCATGGAACGTATCGGCGAATACAAGGTGCTGACGATCCAGTCCGGCACCCGAGACAATTGCTACACCCTTGCTCTGCTGCGCGCCGCACAATTGAGTATTGCCGGCCGGGCCCCGGCGACATTCCAGCTGCGGGTGGCGACCTTGCGATCGAACGGGGTGGTGTCGGCGGCCGTTGAAAATATCCATCGCAGTTGCAGCGCATTGTTTCTTTACGATGATCCTCGCGTTGAAGTGTTGATGGTCGATAACCGCGAGGTCCTGCCGTTCAATCATGCAGTAGCAATCTCTGAAGCCGGACGGGAGTCAAATCGCCTCAATCTTTTGATGGTGGGTCACCGTCGAACCTGGAACGGCCCCCTCGACCTTTGGGATGACGCCTACCTGGCAACCGGCGAGTTCTACGGGCAGATAGCCCGCTGGGATCGCGGTGTCGATGCCTTGGTCAGCAGCGATTCGCCTCGTCAGCAAAAGCAGTTACTGGAGGGATTGAACCGTGCTGCGGCGAAGGCCGGTTTCAAGGCCCCGGATCAACCGGAAACCAGCTATGAGCAGCTCTTTGCTCGACTCGATGAACTGGGCAGCGATTGCTATCGCGAGTTTTATCCAGATCACGAACAAGCCGCGTGGCGCCCCGCAGAAGGTTTTGAGGCGTGTCGCCGTGCGACCTACATCGATATTCACGACATGTTGGTCAGCAACCTGGAAGAGCGCTGGCCGCTGCTCACTGAGTTCCTGAAGTTTCAACCTGACGGGCTGACGACTCAATTGGGCGATTACGAATTCGTCAGCCTTTCGATTGCCGCACACCTGCGGGGGCTGCAAGCCTGCTTCGTGCAGGGTCGCGCGTATGAGGCCGGTGTTGCCGACTATGTGCAGCGGGTATTGGTGATGATGCGCCGCAAGCACCTTCCTGAGCATGCGTGTGAACAGGCATTACAGGCGTTTTGTGCCCCGGCAATCCTGTCCGATCAGCGGGAATTGGCGGCGATAGAGGCTCAAAGGACCTTGGGTCTGAATGAAGCTCAGTTGGTGTGTTTGCTGTTCGCTCCTTTTGTCGAGCATGGCGCATCGCTTGAATACTTTCTGCGCCAGTGTCATCCCGGCATGCTCGTGGCGTTGCCGGACCTGCATCGGGCCATGCAGGGCATGCCTGCACCCGAGCAGGTTTTGCAATGGATGGTTGACGTCAGCGGGTTACCCGTCAGCCTGATTGGTACGCTTTATCGCATGGGGCCGGTGGTCAGCGGCGAACCTGCGGACGTGGGGCAGAGCGCAGATACAAGGGAGATTGACGTTGTGACGAGCGAACGGTCAGCGGGACGTTGAAGGTGCCCGGCTTGGTAACGTCCGCTCAGCGGCTTTGGGCCGTGTTCAGCGTGTTCGGTCATTGCTCATGAAAGGACCCCGAGAAACCGATTTCGCTTATCAGGCGGTGTACCGCTACCTGACCCACCTCATCAGCGAGCCGGCCAGCGATACGCGCGTGCGGCTTCCTTCGTTACGACAGTTGGCGGAACGCCTGAGCGTATCGATTTCCACCATTCAGTACGCTTACTCGCTGCTGGAAAAGGAGGGGCGAGTCTATTCGGTCGCCAAATCCGGTTACTACGCATTGCCCGTGTCCTTCATCCGGCCGCCGTGCAGCGGCAATGACCTGCTGGAGACGGTTTATGTCAATGCCAGGCGCCCGGGAATGCTGGTGTTGAGTACCGATGAACCTGCGCTGTTGCAGCCGTTGGACAGCCCACTGTTGCTGCTGGAGCGAGAGCTGTTGCGCCAGTATCCGCGCCAGCCGCAATCGAGTGTTCAACCTTGCGGCGAACGGGAACTGCGCGCGGCCCTGGCGGCACGCTATACCTCCTCGCCAGCACGTTGTTGGCACGCCGACGATGTCTACATCGGCGCCGATCTGCGGGGCGTACTGGAAATATTGATCGCGGTGCTTTGTCTCAAGGACGCAACGGTCGTGGTGGAGTCGCCCTGCGACTGGTCGATCTTGCGCTTGTTTGACGCCTGCGATGTAAACGTTGTCGAGGTGGCATTGCAAGCCGATGGTGGGCTGGATCACGACCATCTGCAGTTGTTGCTGGAGTCCGAGCCGGTGAGACTGGTGATGCTGTCGTCCGGCCTGAACATGCCGCGTGGCAGTGTGGCCTGCGACAGCAACAGACAGAAGACCGCACAGTTGCTGGAGCGACACGGTAGTTGGGTGTTGGAGAATGACTGTTACGGCGAACTTGAATATGAACCCGGCCGTCCACGGTTTCGCGATTTACTGGACCCGGACAGATTGATCGTATTTTCCACGTTCGAGAAAGTCATCGGGCCAGAAGCGCCATATGGTTATCTGCTTTCGCGGCAACTGCGCAGTGAACTGCAGCGGCACTTTCTGCTGCGCTCGTTCCGCTTGTCGCCGATCCGCCAGAAAGCCATCGCGCGCCTGTACAACAATGGGCGGATCGACCAGCACTTGTTGGTGCTGCGACGACTGCTCAAGGAGCGCAAAGTGCAAATGACCCTGTTGCTTGAGGAGCGCCTGGCGGATGCGTTGCACTTTGTCGACCCCAAGGGGGGAGCGACGGTCTGGGTTCGTTCGTTGCGTCGGGTCGATGTGCGCGGCGTGTTCCACCGCCTGCTCAAGCAACAAGTGGTGGTGGCGCCGGGGGAATTGTTCAGTTTGCGCGGGCTGCATGCGCAACATTTACGATTGAGCCATACCTTTGGCGGTGAGCATGATCTTGGCGTTGCACTGGGCTTGCTGGGGGATGCCTTGCGTCTGGAGGCGGTCGATTGAACGAGGTTATAAAACATCCTCGATCTTCCTGGATCGATAACATCGCGTTGCGGTCAAACTGCCAGTAAACTGCGATCCAATTCCTGAACCACTCTATTTCAGAGGTTTTGCATGACACTCAGTCCTTTTGCGGGCAAACCGGCACCGGCAGAATTGTTGGTCGATATCCCGCGACTGGTAACGGCCTATTACACCGGCCAGCCTGACGCCGCCATCTCAACCCAGCGTGTAGCATTTGGCACGTCCGGGCACCGAGGCAGCTCGTTCGACCTGAGTTTCAACGAGTGGCACGTTCTGGCTATCAGCCAGGCGATCTGCCTGTATCGCGAAGCCCAGGGCATCGACGGCCCGTTGTTCGTCGGGATCGACACCCACGCACTGTCCACGCCGGCGGGTGCCAGCGCCCTGGAAGTGTTGGCGGCGAACGGCGTCACCGTGATGATCGCCGAAGGTGATGAATACACGCCGACCCCGGCCATTTCCCATGCCATTCTCTGCTACAACCGTGGTCGCACGTCGGGGCTGGCGGACGGTATCGTCATCACGCCGTCCCACAACCCGCCGCAAAGCGGTGGCTACAAGTACAACCCCACCAACGGTGGTCCGGCCGATACCCATATCACCAAGTGGATCGAGGCCAAGGCCAACGAACTGCTGGCCGCCAAGCTCGCTGGCGTCAAGCGCATCAGCTATGAGCAGGCGCTGAAAGCCAGCACGACTCACCGTCACGATTACCTCAATACCTACGTTGCCGATCTGATCAACGTGATCGACTTCGACGCCATCCGTGATGCCAAGCTGCGTCTGGGCGTTGATCCGTTGGGCGGAGCAGGGGTGCGCTACTGGTCGGCTATTGCCGAGCACTACCGTCTGGACCTCGACGTGGTCAACAAACAGGTTGATCCGACGTTCCGGTTCATGACCGTCGACTGGGACGGCCAGATCCGCATGGACCCATCGTCCAGCCACGCGATGCAAGGCCTGATCGGCCTCAAAGAGCGCTTTGATGTCGCGTTTGCCTGCGACCCGGATCATGACCGTCATGGCATCGTTACGCCGTCCGGTGGTTTGCTTGCACCGAACAATTACCTGGCGGTATCGATCGACTACCTGTTTCAGAACCGCCCGCAGTGGCGCGCCGATGCAGCCGTGGGCAAGACCGTGGTCAGCAGCTGCTTGATTGATCGCGTTGCCAAGCGCCTGGGGCGTCGATTGTACGAAGTGCCCGTCGGCTTCAAATGGTTTGCTGACGGTCTGTTCGACGGTTCGCTGGGTTTCGGCGGCGAAGAAAGTGCTGGCGCCTCGTTCCTGCGCAAGGATGGCGGTGTCTGGTGCACCGACAAGGATGGCTTGATCCCGGCACTGCTGGCAGCAGAAATGACTGCTCGCACAGGCCGCGATCCGAGTCAGGCCTATCGCGCATTGACCGACGAACTCGGCGAGCCGTTCTCGGTACGCGTGGATGCCAAGGCCAACCCTGAACAGAAAGCCTTGCTGAGCAAGCTGTCGCCGGATCAGGTCACCTCGACCGAGCTGGCGGGCGAAGCCATCCAAAGCATCCTCAGCCATGCGCCGGGTAATGATCAGGCCATCGGCGGCCTGAAGGTCATGACTGAAAACGGCTGGTTCGCGGCGCGCCCATCGGGCACGGAAGACATCTACAAGATCTACGCCGAAAGCTTTGTGAGTGATGACCACCTCAAGCAATTGGTGGCAGAAGCACAAACACTGGTGGATGGCGCAATCGCTGCGAAGTGATTGAAGACCCTATCGAGGGCAAGCCCGGCTCCCACAGTGTCAGTGTCGAACACAAAATCTGTGATCACCACTGAACCTGTGGGAGCGAGCTTGCTCGCGATGGCTTCAGTCCAGGCACCAAAATTCCAAAAAAAAAAGGGGCGACCATAACGGTCGCCCCTTTTTTTGTCCGGAGTTTTTTACTCGATCAAGCCAGGTCGACCAGGACGATTTCACTGTCCTCGATCGCTGTCACTCGCAACACCTGCTCATCGGCCACGGCAACACCGTCTCGAGCTTGTGCACGCAAGCCGTTGACTTCAATGACACCGGTGGCTGGCACCAGGTAAGCGCGACGACCGCTGTCCAGGCGATATTCAGCCGATTCACCGGCCTTCAGGTTGGCCGCCACCAGCCGCGCATCGGCACGGATTCGCAAACTTTGATCGTCACCGGATTTGCCGCTGGCCAGAGTCACGAAGCCTTCACGCTCACCTTTCGGGAACGGCTTGGCGCCCCAGGACGGTGCAAGACCGGACTCGTTCGGGATAATCCAGATCTGGAAAATCTTGGTCGGTGTCGCCTCCAGGTTGTATTCGCTGTGTGCGATCCCGGTGCCGGCGCTCATCACCTGAACATCACCTGCTTCGGTGCGGCCCTTGTTGCCAAGGTTGTCCTGGTGAGTAATCGCGCCTTCACGAACATAGGTAATGATTTCCATGTCCCGATGCGGGTGTTGTGGAAACCCGGTGCCAGGGGCGATCACGTCATCGTTCCACACCCGCAGGTTGCCCCAGTTCATGCGCTTGGGGTCATAGTACTCAGCGAACGAAAAGTGATGATGGGCATCCAACCAGCCGTGATGGGCGCCACCCAAAGAGCTAAAGGATCTGAGTTCGAGCATGATCGTTTCCTGAAAGGGGTTAATGGCGAGCATCATCTATCAGGCACTCATCGATAAAAAGCGTAAAAAATGCCTCATTACCATCGAATTAGTTGATGCAAAATAACCTCAAAACGTTCTCATCCAGCCTTCACTTCATCGCATAAGCCAATGACCTGTAAGCATTTCACTAGAACTGAACAGCAAATGCAGACACCATAGCCCTCAACAGCCTCACACCCTGGAGTCAGCCCGCGTGCCGCAACACACCCCCGATCTTCCTCCCGAACTTCGTCCCTTGACCGAGATGCCGCTGCTCAAACGCCTGGCCGCCCGATTCTTCGGTCATGGCTTGACCCGCCTGCGCGCCCAACACCGCGCCTCCTGGTTGCATGGGCAGGCCGACGGTTTTCGCAGCGGTCACAGCGCGGGGTTCGACTACGGCTACAAAGAAGGCCGGGTCGAAGGGTTGGAAGAAGGCCGGCAGGTGTTGCTGATCCGCGACTCGCGTTCAACCGAACATCGGCCACCCAACGTGGATGACAATCTGTTTGACGATTGGCGACTGCCATTGAGCGCTGAACTGAAGAGGCGCATGAAGGCTGATGTGGCCAGTCTGATGCCATCGCATGCCCAGCCGAGCGCTGCCCAGTGGAAGATGATTTTCAGCGATACGCCGTCAACGTCAGTGATTGCCGGGGCGGGCGCAGGCAAATCGACCACGCTGGTGCTGCGCATCCTGCTGCTGACTCACTACCTGGGTTTCGAGCTGGATTCGATGACCGTAGTGACGTTCACTCGCGAGTCACGTAAAGACTTCATTAACAAGCTGATCGAACTGTTTGCGTTGTGGGACCGTGCGCTGAGCCTCAAAGAGGCGCGCAATCTGGTGCGCACTTTCCACTCTCGTATCCTGCCGATGGTACGCAGCCTGCCGGGATTCGAGCGTTTGCAAGCGTTCGAAAACCTCAGTGATCGCGCGCAAAACGGCGACGAGGAGGTCGACAGTAATCCGTTCGACTTGCGTATCAATGATGCCCAGCGACAGCGGCTCAACGCCTGTTATCACCAGTTGCATACCCGTGACGAACGCTTTCGCGAGTTAATCAAGCCGTTGTCCCGTCACGCCTTGCAACTCAAGGAGCTGGAGCGCGACCACCCGGATGTACAAAAACGCGTGGCCGTGACCGAATTGGCCGCCAAGCGCGATGAAGAGTTATGTGATGCCATTGAAGACCTGTGGTTTCGCGCTGGCGCCTGGCCCATCAAGGGCATTGAGCCGAAACGCCAGACTTTCGATATCAATGGCTCGACGTTCCATTGCCACGGTTACATCCCGAGTCTGGATGCGTGGGTCGTGCTGGGGTTCGATCCCCGGGAAAACCCGCAGGTCTGCCGTCCGAATGCCAAGCTAACGGTCCGTGCAGAATGGGCGGTTAAGCGCACCCTGTTTCAAGCTTTCTGTCGTAAGTCATTGATATGGCTTGATAGTTACGAGTCATCAAAGCGCATTTTGACCTCGTTGGCAGGCGATGCCAGTGCGGGGCCGGGCTTTGATTACAAGGTAAAAGGAGAGCTGGCGTCAGCCCCCTTGCTGGATTGTTTTGTCGCGGCGGCCGGGTTCATAGAAAACCTCGGCCTGGATGTTCCGGGCGCAGTTGGTCAGATGAGTTTCGCCAAGGATGACCCCGACCGGTTCTTCTTCGAGGCGTTGAGTCTGTTCTGGCGGGCGCTGGAAGATCACCTGCTCGATCAAAAGCCCCCGGTAATGACCTACAACCGCATGTTCGCGCTATTCAGCGAGCATTCCCCGGAAAACCTGAAGCTGCTCAGCGATGAACTACTGCGGCCAATGTCGCACCTGATGATCGACGAATTTCAGGACGTATCGCCACAGATCGTCTCCTGGATTCGCGCAAGCCTGGCCGAAATCCGCAGTCGAGGCCCGGCGATGCACGTGGGGCGGGGCGCGCAGCGTTCATCCTTGCTGTGCGTCGGTGATGACTGGCAGTCCATTTACGGCTGGCGCGGCAGTTCGCCGACGTATTTCATGGAGTTCAATAAAGAATTCCCGTCACCAGGCACTACCAAAGTTATGCTCGGCGACAACTATCGCAGCCATCAATACATCATCGACGCTGCCGAGCATATCGTCCGTGCGGCGCCGGCTATCGCAGGCAAGAAAGCCAAGGCTTGTGGCGAGCCCAAAGCGTTGTTGCCGGTAAACGTTCTGGATCGAGACGATCAGGGCATGGCACAGCGCCTGATGGAACACTACCGGCAGGGTGATTCAATCTTGATGTTGTATCGAAAAAGCAGCGATAAGTTATTGATAGAAAAACATATTCAGTCGGTTGTTAATGTTGATTCTAGCTTGCCTTATGACGAGCGCCGACTCAAACAGCTCACCTATCACAGCGCCAAAGGCTTGCAGGCTGACGCAGTATTTTTGCTGGGCGATTGTCAGCATTTGACCCAGTCACCGTACAAGAACCAGGTTTACCAGATGGCGGGCCTTGGCAAGGCAGGCGACAGTGAGCCGTACGACAGCGCGCAAAAGGACGAAATCCTGCGACTGGCGTACGTCGGCATCACCCGGGCAGTGAGTCATTGCTACTGGTATGTGGAGGGGCAGGACTCATCCGCGGTGAACATGCCCAAGGCGTCCGACCGGATCGGCAGCGGCAAAGCGTTTTTTGCCGATCATCGCCATAGTGCAAAGTCAGCGTAATCCTTGTGGGAGCGGGCTTGCCCGCGAAGGCGTCGTGTCAGTCGAAATCGGCATCAGTTGAAAGGCCGCTTTCGCGAGCAGGTCGAATCGTCGCACCATCGCTCCCACATTGGATTTCATTGCATCTGAACAATGTGGCCAACCACAAAAAAGCCCACATGACGTGGGCTTTTTACTGGGTGTTCAGCCATCAGGCATAGCTTCTGAGGGCCACAGGTGGGATGAACGCCTCAAGTTCATCCTCGACAGCTTCAATGATTCGCTCGACATCCGCAGCGTTCATGACGGTTGCGCAAGGAATACCGGCAATGGCGATCATGGTCTCGCCACTGGCGCGATCAAACAGCCGCGCAATCATGCTGCCCGGCGCGTCCATGCTCGCCTCGAATCCCATGGGATGAAAATGCCAGCGCATCAGCTGGCAGGCGTTTGGAAACGTGACTTTGCTGAAAGACCCTTTATTCATATGTTGCCCGCCTTCTTCATCGAGCGCTTCCTTTAGCTCAGTTTAGGAGGGGTAGAGCCTTCAATGGCTCAACCGGTGACTGCATTTAAAAGTAGCACCGGTATGTGAAAACGATGTGATTTTTTTCGGTTCTATTGAGCGCTTCGTCGATTTTTTTGTAAGGGGGTCGCGCTGGGTTTTCGCGGGGCATTTTTGCAGCCATTGAAGCCTTCGCCGAACTTGGGCAAGCTCGGCGTTTTCGCCCTGGGTTTTTTATGCACACCGATGATGATGGGCCGCAGCAGACCCGGGTCACGGGCGAGACGGTCATGCGCTACCACTTGTGCTGGAAGCACCGCGATCTGGATGGCGTGATGGCGCTTTATCACCCTGAGATCCAGTACCACGACTTTTTCCAGAATCGGGTGATGGGGCTCGATGAACTGCGTGAGTACGTGCGCGTCAGCATGCCTCGCAACCCGGGCGAAGCGCTGGAACATTCGGACCGGATTCGCCTCGACGGTAACACCGCGTTTATTCAGTACCGGATGACCTTGCGTGGCGGTGAGGGGCTGGTGTCCTTCCACACCAGTGAGGCAATCATGGTACGTGATGGCTTGATTTGGCGGGTCAACGAATACGCCACGCTGGTCCACGAGCAGGCAGACAACAAGGCGAGCAAGGCGCTGCGCCCGGCCGTCAGTCGTCTGGGGTTGTCGCCGAGACAATTGAGTTTCATGGCCGATGACTTGCAGCAGTATTTCCTGCGTCAGCAACCGTACCTGGACCCCGAGCTCGACCTGCAACGGGTAGCGAAGGAGTGTGGCTACAGTCGCAACCAGATTTCCTACTTGCTGAATCAGGTGCTGGGCCAGAGCTTCTATCGCTACGTTAACCAGGCGCGCTTGCAACATCTGCTCAGCGCACTGGACGCTGCCACGCCGCCATTGCGTATCGACGAGCTGGCGTTTGCCGCGGGTTTCAATTCGCTGTCGGCGTTCTACAACTGTTTTCGCCAGCACACCGGTCTGTCCCCCAAGGCCTATGCAAAACAAATTTCTTTGCGTGCACGCGCGCAAGACAGTCCCTGAGCCCACGCACTAGGATCGACGCCATCGAAGTTTGAGTGGCGGAGTCTTGCATGTCGGCGTGGCGCACTATCAGTTTATGGATGGATCAGCTCGACGAGCCGTTATTGGCTCGTCCGGCGCTGGAGCACGACCTGGACGTCGACGTCGCAATCATCGGCGCCGGCTATACCGGGCTCTGGACGGCGTATTACCTCAAGCGTCTGGCACCGGGCCTGGACATCGCTATTGTCGAAGCACAAACCGCCGGTTTTGGCGCCTCGGGCCGTAATGGCGGCTGGTTGATGGGCAATATCCTGGGTGAAGACCGTTTGCTCGCCGGCTTGTCGCCGGAACAACGCCGCGCGTCATTCGACCTGCTGCACGCCATTCCTGATGAAGTGGAAGTCGTCCTTGAGCGTGAGGGCATCGCCTGCGATTACCGCAAAGGTGGGGTGCTTTACTGCGCCGCACGCTACCCCGAGCAGGAAGTCAGCCTGCGCCGCTATCTGGACGACCTTTACCGCCAGGGCCTGACCGAAAGTGATTACCGCTGGCTCAGTCCCGAGCAACTGGCGCAACAGGTCAGAATTGCGAAGCCCTATGGCGGTATCTATGCACCGCACGTCGCGACCCTCCATCCGGCAAAGTTGGTGCGAGGTTTGGCTCGGACGGTGGAAAACATGGGGGTAAAGATCTATGAAAACAGCCCGGTCACGCAGTGGCAGTCGGGGAGTTTGCACACGGCCAAGGCACAGGTTCGCAGCCGCTGGATTGTCCCGGCAGTAGAAGGCTACGCAACCACCTTGCCGCCGCTGGGTCGGTATCAACTGCCGGTGCAAAGCCTGATCGTTGCCACGGAGCCGCTGTCGGCTGCGGTCTGGGACGAAATCGGTCTGAATCAAGGCCAGGCGTTCAGCGAGAGCAGCCGCCAGGTGACCTATGGCCAGCGTACTGCCGACAACCGCTTGGTATTTGGTGCGAGGGGCGGGTACCAATTTGCCGGCAAATTACGCCACGACTTCGATCTGACAATCCACGAAGTGGAGCTACGGCGCTATCTGTTCGGCGAGCTCTTCCCTCAGATGAAGAACACACGGATTACCCACGCCTGGGGCGGCAACCTTGGCATGTCGCGGCGCTTCAAACCGCACATGTTGTGTGATCACGCCAGTGGCATCGCCTTGTCCGGTGGTTATGGCGGGGAGGGTGTCGGTGCCAGCAACCTGGGCGGACGTACCCTTGCTGATCTGATTCTTGAGCGCGATACGGAGTTGGTACACCAGCCTTGGGTCATGCCGGGTGGGCTCGACACACTCAAGGCCTGGGAGCCGGAACCCTGCCGCTGGCTCGGTTACAACGCGATCATCCGCAGCTTTGTCCACGAAGACCAGACCCTGGCCAACCCGGCTACCGCACCCTGGCGCCGCAAGCTGGCCAGCGGGGTCGCGGGGTTCATGGAAGGCTTCATGCAGTAAACAGCGCTTTTTCCCTCGACAGGTACGCCCATGAGCATTACGCAGTTCAAGAACACCGCCACCTTGCAGCTGGAAGAATCCAATCCGGTCGCTGTGCCACTGGGGACCCCCGTGGCGGTGGCCTCGACCACCAGCGTCGAACGCGACGACGGCGTCGAAACCGGGGTCTGGGAATGCACGCCCGGACGCTGGCGCCGACAAATCGTTGCCCAGGAATTCTGTCACTTCATCCAGGGGCGCTGCACTTTCACCCCGGACGACGGTGAAACCCTGCACATAGAAGCTGGCGATGCATTGATGTTGCCAGCCAACAGTCTCGGTATCTGGGATATCCAGGAAACCGTGCGCAAGACCTACGTTTTGATTTTTTGATCTTCTGATTGCCTGCCAATAACAAAAGCCCCTACAGGAATCGACTCATGATCCGAAAGACACTGACACTGGCGCCACTTGCACTCGTCGCAACCCTCAGCCAGGCGGCCGAGACGGTTAAAATCTACAACTGGTCGGACTACATCGCCCCGGAGACCACGAAAAACTTCCAGAAAGAAACCGGCATCGCCTTCACCTATGACGTCTATGACAGCAACGAAACCCTCGACGGCAAATTGATGACTGGTAAATCCGGGTATGACGTGGTGTTTCCGTCCAACCACTTCATGGCGCGGCAGATTGAGGGGGGAGCGCTGAAGAAGCTCGACAAGAGCCAGTTGCCAAACTGGCAGAACCTCAATCCGGTGCTACTAAAGGCCTTGCAAACCAACGATCCGGGTAACGAGCACGGTTTCCCGTACCTATGGGGCAGCACGGGTATCGGCTACAACATCGCCAAGGTCAAGGCTGCGCTGGGCGACAACGCGCCGGTCGATTCCTGGGACCTGATCTTCAAACCCGAGAACATGAAAAAGCTGCAAAAGTGCGGCGTCGCCATCCTCGACAACGGCCCGGAACTGCTGCCTGCGGCGCTGAATTACCTGGGGTTGCCACCCCACAGTAAAAATCCGGAAGACTATAAAAAGGCCGAAGCACTGCTGCTGAAAGTTCGGCCGTATGTCAGCTATTTCCATTCGTCCAAGTACACCAGCGACCTCGCCAACGGTGACATCTGCGTGGCCGTCGGTTTCTCCGGCGACATCCTGCAAGCGGAGAATTGCGCCAAGGAGGCCAAGAATGGCATCGACATCGGCTACTCCATTCCCAAGGAGGGCGCCGCCATCTGGTTCGACATGGTCGCGATGCCCGTCGACGCGCCGGACGAGAAAGCGGGCTATGCCTTCATGAATTACCTGCTGCGCCCGGACGTCATGGCCGATGTCAGCAATTACGTGCACTACGCCAATGGCAACGAACAGGCAGACAAGCTGATCGAGCCGACAATCAAGAACGACACCAAGATTTATCCGAGCCCCGAGATGATGGGCAAGCTGTTCGCGCTGGAGGCGATGCCGCTGAACATTGACCGGGTTCGCACGCGCGTGTGGAACAAGATTCGGACGGGGAGTTGAGGGTTCATGTTTTGTGTGATTTGCGCTCAGTGATTCGGCTGGCAATACGGTAGATTCCAGGCCTCCTTTTTATTGATCAGGAGGCAATGGAATGCCACTCGATTCAAAAGCCGGTCAGCTGCGTATTGGGCGTTTTTCCGAATCTGGGCGCATTTACTTATTGACGGTTGTCGTTCACCAGCGGCAGCCGTTTTTTGTTGATTGGCGTTTGGGAGGGTCGGTTGTTCAGCAATTGCGCTTGGCGCAGGAGGACGGTTGGGCCGATTTTTTGACGTGGGTGGTGATGCCAGATCATATGCATTGCCTGGTGCGGTTGCAGGACAAGACGCTGGCGGAGCTGATGTGCCGGATAAAGTCACGCAGCAGCCTGGCAGTCAATCAGGCGTTAGGGCGGCGAGGGCGGTTGTGGCAGAAGGGTTATCACGATCGCGCGGTTCGGCGGGACGAAGACGTGAAGGATCTTGCGCGCTATGTCGTGGCCAACCCGATACGGGCGGGGTTGGTGACGCGTGTTCATGATTATCCGCTTTGGGATGCGTGTTGGTTGTGATGATTTGACGACTGCTGCGCCGCCGGACGCAGGCTGCGCCAGCTGCTACAAGGATTGCGGTGTACATGAACCTTGTAGCAGCTGGCGAAGGCTGCGTTCGGCTGCGCAGCAGTCGTAAATTCTCAAATCCAACACAAATTTAACTGATATCAATGCACTGGCACTCATATTGATTAGTCCAGAAAATCGAGACGCCTTCGACAAAAAACAACTTACTTATATTTAATATTTAAATAGCGAATTGTCAGACGATTTGCGCAAACGCACAGATGCAAAACAATCTTTAGCCAGCGCACGCATTGTTTACGGGCATATGCCGGAACAGAACAATTTGACGTCAAAAAAACACTAGACGTTTGATTTCAAATTGTGTCAGTTTTCTTTCGCCTTCATTGGGCGAGTGATAGGACGATCTCGCCAGGGATTGTCGCTATCTGACAAAAACTGTTCCATAGCTAAACAAGGAAGTGTGTTTATGTCGAATGTAAAAACCAGCGCTATTGATCATGCCGAACAGGCCTCTGCGTCCTCGCAAGCATTGGCTGCACCCAGTTCAGCGTATAACCAGATCGACAGCTTCAGCCATGAATATGACCGAGGCGGCAGTCTCACGGTCAATGGCAAACCGTCCTACTCCGTCGATCAGGCCGCCACCCAGTTACTGCGCGACGGAGCTGCCTACCAGGATAAGGACGGCAGCGGCAAAATCGAACTGACCTACATGTTCCTGACCTCGGCATCGTCGAGCACCATGAACAAGCACGGAATTACCGGCTTCAGTCAGTTCAGCAGCCAACAAAAAGCCCAGGCCGTGCTTGCCATGCAATCCTGGGCCGATGTGGCCAACGTGACCTTCACCGAGAAGTCCACGGGCGGTGACGGTCATATGACCTTCGGCAACTACAGTGGTGGCCAGGATGGCGCCGCGGCATTTGCCTATCTGCCGGGCACGGGCGCTGGTTATGACGGTACGTCCTGGTACCTGACCAACAGCAGCTACACGCCGAACAAGACGCCGGACCTGAACAATTACGGCCGTCAAACGCTGACCCACGAGATCGGGCACACCTTGGGCCTGGCGCATCCTGGCGACTACAACGCCGGCGAAGGCGCACCGACTTACAATGACGCCACTTACGGGCAAGACACCCGCGGTTACAGCGTCATGAGTTACTGGAGCGAAAGCAATACCGACCAGAACTTCAGCAAGGGCGGCGTCGAAGCGTATGCGTCCGGCCCGCTGATGGACGATATTGCCGCCATCCAGAAACTCTACGGTGCCAATACGAGCACCCGTACCGGCGACACGACCTACGGCTTCAACTCCAACACCGGTCGCGACTTCCTCAGTGCGTCTTCGTCGTCGGACAAGGTCGTGTTCTCGGTGTGGGACGCAGGCGGCAAGGACACCCTGGACTTCTCGGGTTTCACCCAAAACCAGAAGATCAACCTCAATGAGGCTTCGTTCTCCGACGTCGGTGGCTTGGTCGGCAACGTTTCCATTGCCAAGGGTGCAGTCATCGAGAATGCGATCGGCGGTTCGGGCAGCGATCTGTTGATCGGTAACGGTGCCGCCAACGAATTGAAGGGCGGTGCCGGCAACGACATTCTCTTCGGCGCGGGTGGTGCTGACAAGCTATGGGGCGGTACCGGTTCGGACACGTTTGTGTTCGCTGCCAGCAGCGACTCCAAGCCAGGTGTGGCCGACCAGATCCTCGACTTTGTCAGCGGCCTGGACAAGATCGACCTGACCGGCATTACCAAAGGCGCAGGCCTGCACTTCGTGAGCGCGTTCACCGGTGCGGTCGGCGATGCCGTATTGACCACCTCGGGCGCCAATAGCCTGTTGTCGGTGGACTTCTCCGGGCATGGTGTGGCTGATTTCCTGGTCAACACCGTCGGCCAGGCGGCGTTCTCGGACATCGTGGCTTGATTCAGGGCTAAAAAGGAGCGCGGCGCTTGATAGGCCGCGCTCTGTCCTGGCCTCGATGCATCCCGGAGTGAAACGTCGTATGACCGCTAACGCCTTAACCTGCACAATGACCGCGTGGCTGTTGGCAACGCTGATAATGTTTCCTGGAGATACAACCATGGCAAGCAGCCTGAAATTAGCAGACCCCGCTGAACTCGCCGGACAATGGCAAGCCACCCTGGTCGCCAAACAAGACTCGCCCGAGTCGTTGGCAATGCAGGACGAACCATCGAATGTTTGCCTTGTTGACCTTCTATCCACCCAGACGCTGGGCGAGGGTGCCGAGTGCCTCGGTGCCTGGCTGACAGAACCAGCAACCGGCTGGTTCCCCGAGCCAGACGGTATCGCGATTACCGGCAAAGAAGGCTCAAGAATTTTCTTTTTCAGCCGACAGCATGATGGGTTTTATCAAGGTAATTTGAAGTCAGGCCTGACCATCACGCTCAAGCGCCCCACGGATTAAGCAAATAAGGTGACAGGCCGGTGCAAGTTTAAATATAAATCCCGGCATTGAAGTTATAAGTGACAGATCAATACGCTGACTCATTGTCGAGTATGGAAAACGGGTTGTTAATTTGTAAGCGTTAACTGACAAAGAATGTCTGGAACTGCGAACAAACAGTTAATTGAAACCTCGCCAAGACAGGGCGATGAATATCATCTCAGGAAAAATCAATGAAGATGGCTAAGGCCCCAGCCACCCCACCGTTGTTCAAGGCGTTGGGCGACTATAAAAGCATCTTGATCAGCGTCGGTTGTTTTACCGCATTGATCAATGTGCTGATGCTGGTCCCGTCCATCTATATGCTGCAAGTCTATGACCGAGTGTTGTCTTCGCAAAACGAAACGACCTTGGCCATGTTGTCGCTGATGGTCGTCGGGTTCTTTGCGTTCATCGGGCTTCTCGAAATTATCCGCAGCTTCATCGTGATCCGCATTGGCAGCCAACTGGAGCGACGTTTCAACCTGCGGGTTTATCAGGCTGCGTTCGAGCGCAACCTGTTCAAAGGCGAGGGCAATGCCGGGCAGTCCCTGGGGGACCTGACGCACATTCGTCAGTTTGTCACCGGTCCTGCGCTGTTTGCCTTCTTCGACGCACCCTGGTTTCCGGTCTATCTGTTCGTGATCTACCTGTTCAATATCTGGCTCGGTGTGTTCGCGACTGTAGGCGCGCTGGTACTGATTGGCCTTGCCTGCCTCAACGAAATGATGACCAAGAAGCCATTGGGTGAGGCTGCCGGTTTTTCCCAGAAATCCAGCCAATTGGCGACGAGTCACCTGCACAACGCTGAAACCATCCAGGCGATGGGCATGCTCGGCGTGTTGCGCAAACGCTGGTTCCAGGTGCATTCGCGCTTTCTCAGCTTGCAGAACCAGGCCAGCGACACCGGCGCCGTCATCAGTTCCCTGAGCAAAACCTTGCGGCTGTGCCTTCAATCTCTGGTTCTGGGCCTTGGCGCCTTGCTGGTCATCAAAGGCGACATGACGGCCGGGATGATGATTGCCGGTTCGATTCTGATGGGCCGCGTCCTGAGCCCCATCGATCAGTTGATTGCCGTATGGAAACAGTGGAGCGGCGCCAAGCTCGCCTATCAGCGCCTGGATGCCTTGCTGCAAGCCTTCCCGCCGACGGACGAGGCCATGACCCTGCCTGCGCCGAAAGGGCAGATCACTTTCGAGCAGGTCAGCGCTGGCCCACCTGGGCAACGTGCGGCAACGCTGCACATGGTCAACTTCAACCTGGGTGCCGGGGAGGTGCTGGGCGTGCTCGGCGCCTCCGGTTCAGGCAAATCGACATTGGCCCGAGTGCTCGTCGGCGTCTGGCCAACCCTTGGCGGCACGGTTCGACTGGACGGCGCGGACATTCATCGCTGGAACCGCGATGACCTGGGCCCCTATATCGGTTATTTGCCGCAAGACATCGAATTGTTCAGCGGCAGCATTGCTGAAAACATCGCCCGGTTTCGTGAAACCGATCCACAAAAGGTCGTCGAAGCTGCACAGCAGGCGGGGGTCCATGAACTGATCCTGCGCATGCCGCAGGGCTACGACACGGTGCTGGGTGAAGACGGCGGCGGCCTGTCCGGTGGCCAGAAACAACGTGTGGCACTGGCCCGTGCGTTGTACGGAAAGCCGAGCCTGGTGGTGTTGGACGAGCCTAATTCCAACCTCGATACCGTGGGCGAAGCCGCGCTGGCCGGCGCCATTGCGCAAATGAAAGCTCAGGGCACCAGTGTGATTCTGGTCACTCACCGTTCTTCGGCATTGGCCCAGGCTGACAAATTGCTGGTGCTCAATGAGGGGCGATTGCAGGCATTTGGGCCAAGCCAGGACGTGCTCAAGGCGCTCTCCGGTGCTCAGGATCAACAACGTGAGAAAGCGCCGCAAGCAGCGGGCGGGCTCAGCATGAGCCGGCAGTATCAGCCCACGACAAGGAATTCGGGTGTATGAGCAGCGCACGCATGAACACCGAAAGCGAAGCGACGATGGAACACGACTACCTCACTGAACGTCCCGAGCGCGATGCGCGTTTTTTTGCCCGCATGGGCTGGATGCTGGCCATCGTCGGTGCCGGCAGTTTCTTCACTTGGGCCAGCCTCGCCCCACTTGATCAGGGCATTGCAGTGCAGGGCACCGTTGTGGTGTCTGGCAAGCGCAAAGCCGTGCAATCGATGAGTCCCGGTGTGGTCAGCCGGATTCTGGTGCGCGAGGGGCAAGTGGTGAAGCTGGGCCAGCCGCTGTTCCAGCTCGACCAGACCCAGGTCGCGGCCGATGTCGATTCGTTGCAGGCGCAATACCGCATGGCCTGGGCCAGCGTTGCGCGCTGGGAAAGTGAACGGGACAACCTCAAGCAAGTGAACTTCCCGGCCGAACTGATCAAGGATGCGGATCCTCGATTGGCATTGGTGCTCGAAGGTCAGCGGCAATTGTTCAGCAGCCGCCGCGAAGCCTATTTCCGCGAGCAGGGCGGGTTGCGCGCCAACATGGAAGGCGCCAGCGCGCAGTTGGCCGGCATGCGCCGTGCCCGCACCGACCTGACGGCCCAGGCCAACTCGTTGCAACAACAACTGAGCAACCTTCAGCCCCTGGCGGACAACGGCTACATCCCGCGTAACCGTCTACTGGAATACCAGCGTCAGCTGTCGCAGGTGCAGCAACAATTGGCCGAAAACACCGGCGAAAGCGGTCGCGTGGAGCAGGGCATCCTCGAAGCGAAACTCAAGCTGCAACAGCACATCGAGGAGTATCAGAAAGAAGTCCGCACCCAACTGGCCGACGCGCAACTCAAGAGTGTGACCCTCAAGGAGCAACTGACCTCTGCCGGGTTCAACCTGCAACACAGCGAGATCATCGCGACCGCCGATGGCATCGCGGTCAACCTCGGGGTGCATACCGAGGGCGCCGTGGTGCGCCAGGGTGAAATCTTGCTGGAAATCGTGCCGCAGGGCACCCGCCTGGAAGTGGAAGGGCACTTGCCGATCAACCTGATCGACAAGGTTGGCACCCATTTGCCGGTGGACATTCTCTTCACCGCCTTCAACCAAAGCCGCACGCCACGGGTACCCGGCGAGGTCAGCCTGGTTTCCGCCGACCAAATGGTCGACGAGAAAACCGGCGCGCCGTACTACGTGTTGCGCAGCAGCGTCAGCGACCAGGCCATGGAAAAACTCAACGGGCTGGTGATCAAGCCGGGCATGCCGGCGGAAATGTTCGTGCGGACCGGTGAACGTTCACTCCTCAACTATCTGTTCAAACCGCTGCTCGACCGGGCAGGTTCCGCGTTGACCGAGGAATAAGGATGTTCGGCTGTATGAATAAGCTTTCCCTGCTCGCGGCGACCCTGGTGTTGCTGACGTGCAACAGTGTGATGGCCATGGGGCCGTTCGCTATCTACGAACAAGCGTTGCGCAATGACCCGGTGTTCCTTGGCGCGATCAAGGAACGCGATGCGGGCCTTGAAAACCGCCTTATTGGCCGTGCTGGCCTGCTGCCAAAGCTGGCTTACAACTACAACAAGGGACGCAACACCTCCAAGGTCACCTACCTTGATGAGCGTCGGCAAAATCAGACCGATGACCGCAATTACAGCAGTTACGGCTCGACCTTGACCCTGCAACAACCCTTGCTCGATTACGAAGCTTACGCGGCGTATCGCAAAGGCGTGGCGCAGTCGTTGTTTGCCGATGAGGCCTTTCGCGGCAAGAGCCAGGAGCTGTTGGTGCGGGTGTTGGAGAACTACACCAAGGCACTGTTTGCCCAGGATCAGATCGACATTGCGCAGGCGCGGAAAAAGGCCTACGAGCAGCAGTTCCAGCAGAACGAGCAGATGTTCCGCCAGGGCGAGGGCACGCGCACCGATACGCTTGAGTCGGAGTCCCGTTACGAACTGGCGACCGCTGAAGAAATCGAGGCGCGCAACGAGCAGGATGCGTCCTTGCGTGAGCTGGGTGCGCTGATTGGCGTCCCGACAATCGACATCGCCGACCTGGCGCCGCTGGACCAGCACTTCCAGACCTTCATCCTGCAACCGGCCAACTACGACACCTGGCACGAAATGGCGGTGGCCAATAACCCGAGCCTGGCCTCCCAGCGTCAGGCCGTGGAAGTGGCGCGTTATGAAGTGGAACGCAACCGCGCGGGCCACCTGCCCAAAGTCAGTGCCTATGCCTCGGCGCGCCAGAACGAATCGGAAAGCGGCAACACCTATAACCAGCGTTACGACACCAACACCATTGGCATCGAAGTCAATGTGCCGCTGTATGCCGGTGGCGGGGTATCGGCGTCCACCCGCCAGGCCAGTCGCAACATGGAGCAGGCCGAGTACGAACTGGATGGCAAGACCCGGGAAACCATGATCCAGTTGCGCCGACAGTTCAGCGCCTGCCTGTCGGGCGTCAACAAGCTGCGCGCCTATCAAAAAGCCCTGGTGTCTGCCGAAGCGCTGGTGGTGTCGACCAAGCAAAGCATCCTGGGTGGCGAGCGCGTCAACCTGGATGCGCTGAACGCAGAACAACAACTCTTTACCACTCGCCGGGATTTGGCTCAGACACGCTATGACTACTTGATGGCCTGGACCAAGTTGCATTACTACGCGGGGACCTTGAGCGAACAGGATCTGGCCAAGGTAGACGAGGCGTTCGGCCAAGGTCCGACAACCCAATGAGTTGAACCTGTAGCCGCTGGCGTAGCCTGCGTCGGGCTGAAACCTGTCGGCGCCAGGCATCACGTTTGCGTAAAGGCTGCATGCACTAAAGGCTCCGGGGCGCTTCGTGATCGAGGCGTCCTGGTTGTGAGCCATCTCTGACAATTCCAACAAAAGAGAGGCAATACCAATGGGTGTGTACGACTACAAAAACTTCAACACGGCAGACTCCAAGGCGTTGTTCACAGACGCCATGGCCATCACGTTGTATTCCTATCACAACCTCGACAACGGCTTTGCCACCGGCTATCAGCACAACGGTTTCGGCCTGGGTTTGCCCGCGACATTGGTCACCGCGTTGCTGGGCGGCACCGATTCACAGGGCGTCATCCCCGGCATTCCCTGGAACCCGGATTCGGAAAAAGCCGCACTGGACGCGGTGCAAAAAGCCGGCTGGACACCGATCACCGCTACGCAGTTGGGCTATGACGGCAAGGTTGACGCTCGCGGAACGTTCTTCGGCGAAAAGGCCGGTTACACCAGTGCGCAAGTCGAGATCCTCGGCAAGTACGATGCTCAGGGACACTTGACCGAAATCGGCATCGCCTTTCGCGGCACCAGCGGCCCACGAGAAACCCTGATCAGCGATTCCATTGGTGACGTGATCAACGATCTGCTGGCGGCGTTGGGCCCCAAGGATTATGCAAAAAACTATGTCGGCGAAGCCTTCGGCAACCTGCTCGGCGACGTGGCGGCGTTCGCCCAGGCCAATGGCCTGTCGGGTAAAAACATTGTGGTCAGCGGCCATAGCCTCGGCGGCTTGGCGGTCAACAGCCTGGCGGACTTGAGCACGGATAAGTGGGGCGGGTTTTTCGCGGACTCCAACTACATCGCCTACGCGTCGCCGACTCAAAGTGGCACCGACAAAGTACTCAACGTCGGCTATGAAAACGATCCTGTGTTCCGGGCCCTCGACGGTTCATCGTTCAACCTGTCATCGGTGGGTGTGCACGATGCCGCCAAGGAGTCGGCGACCGACAACATCGTCAGCTTCAACGATCACTACGCGTCGACGGCGTGGAATGTGCTGCCGTATTCCATTCTCAACATCCCGACCTGGATCTCGCATTTGCCCACCGCTTACGGCGACGGCATGAACCGGGTGATTGAATCGAAGTTCTACGACCTCACCAGCAAAGACTCGACGATCATCGTCGCCAACCTGTCGGACCCGGCGCGTGCCAATACCTGGGTTCAGGACCTCAACCGCAATGCCGAAACCCACAAGGGCAGCACGTTCATCATCGGCAGCGACGCCAACGACCTGATTCAGGGCGGGCAAGGCACCGACTACCTGGAGGGCCGCGACGGTAACGACACCTTCCGCGATGGCGGCGGCTACAACATCCTGTTGGGCGGCAAGGGCAATAACATGCTGGAATTGCAGCAGTCGGTGAAAACCGTCGAGTTTGCCAATGACGGCGCCGGCACTTTGTACCTGCGCGATGCCAATGGCGGCATCAGCATTACCCGGGACATCGGCAGCATTGTCAGCAAGGAACCGGGATTCCTGTGGGGGCTGTTCAAGGACGATGTGACCCACAGCGTGACGGCCAACGGGCTAGTGACCGGCAACAACGTGACCGCATACGCCTCATCGGTGAAGGGTGGCGCCGGGGCCGATACGCTCAAGGCGCAGGCCACGGGCGATTGGTTGTTTGGCCTGGACGGTAACGATCAACTGATCGGAGGCAAAGGCAACGATGTCTTTGTTGGCGGGGCGGGGAATGACCTGATGGAGTCGGGAGGCGGGGTCGATACGTTCCTGTTCAGTGGCGCCTTTGGCCAGGACCGGGTCGTGGGCTATCAGGCAAACGACAAACTGGTGTTTCTCGGGGTTCAGGGCGTGGCGCCCATCGATGATTTTCGGGCACATGCCACCACCGTCGGGCATGACACGGTGCTGACATTGGGTGGGGATTCGGTGACGTTGGTGGGGGTTGGACTGGACAGTTTGTCCGGTTCGGGGATTGTGATTGCCTGACAGTGTTGGGGGCCGGTAAGGCCCCCTTCGCGGTCCTCAGTCTTCCGGGCGCACCGTGGCCACATCCTTGGAGTTGACCTTGATTTTGGTGCCGGAAATATCTTCAAATTCGTAGAATCCGTCCTTGGTCTTGGTTTTCGGCATGTCCTTGGTCAAATACTGAGTGCCGTTTTGCAGGGTCACGACCGTCGGTGTCGAGCAGCCGGCCAGGGCTAACAAGGCTGCTGCGGCCAGCGGTAGACCCAGGGTTTTGATGTTCATGTTCACCTCATGCAATGCTGAAAAAACCTCTATGTCGGTTGGTGCCATCGATTGGCAGAAAGTTCGATGCCTGCCCGAAAATGACTGAATAACGCCGCCGCTTATCCTTTTCCGTTTGCACCGTACCGCGGGGAACTGTTATCTGTATGCATAACCAGTGCTCGCTTGCCATGGCGCTTTTCCCTGTGACTGCAAACCCCCTCGACGATCCGTTCTATTACCTCAACAACTTCATGCAAGTGCTTGACTGGCTTGAACATCGTTATGCCGATGTATTAAGTGTAGAAGAACACGCCTTCATCCGTGATTTAGCCCGGCTGCCTCGGGAGTCGCGGGCGCTGCTGGTCAGAATGGTGATGCGCAAGGGCGTGCATTTTCGGGCCGGTAAACTCAGTTACGTCGAGATCGGTGACATCGCCAGTGCTGTCGCACCGTTGTTGGCGGCGGGCTGGATTGATGAGACGACGCCCTTGCACATCGAGGAATTATTCGAGGTGCTGCTCAAGGGCGAAATTCTTCAATGCTTCGGCGCGCTGATCGATCAACCGAAGGGCAAAAAGGCCGATTGGCTCGCACAGTTGAGTGAACAGTTTCCCGAGGCACATCGCTTTGCCCAATGGTGTCCGGCACTGCATGACCGGCTGTTCACCTTGACCATCATGGACCTGTGCGACCGGTTTCGGCTGATGTTCTTTGGCAACCTGTATCAGGACTGGTCGGAGTTCGTGCTGGCCGATCTGGGCATTTTCACCTATGAAAAAGTCGAGTTCAGCCTCGAATCCAGGGGCCTGCACAGTCGCCAGGATGTGGACGCCTGTGTGTTCCTGCATCAATGCCAGCAGCATTTCGAGGCGGGCGAACCGGTGGCGTCCATCGTCGAGCGGATCAACGGCCTGACACTTGGTAATCCATGGCTGCAGCGACGTCGCGACAAGTTGTTGTTTCAGATAGGTCAGCATTGCGAGCGCATCGCCGATTTCGCCGGTGCGCTGACGATTTACCGCGACTGTGCCTTTCCCGGCGCCCGCGTGCGGTTGATTCGCGTGCTGGAGCGTTGTGGTGACTATCAACTCGCCCTGGACCTGGCGACGCATGCCGAGCAATCGCCGCAAAGCGCCTCCGAGCATCAGCATTTGCTACGAGTATTGCCCAGGCTGCGACGCAAACTGGGAGGTCCGGCGCTCAAACGGTCAGCCCCCCGGCCAATGGAACGCCTGGACCTGCAGCTGCCAAGAACCGATCTGGCGTTGTCGGTGGAAGGTTACGTTCAGGCCCACCTCGCCGAAGAACTGGCGCCGGTGCATTACGTCGAGAACAGCCTGATCAACTCACTGTTCGGATTGTTGTGCTGGCCGGCCATTTTCGCGCCAGTGCCGGGGGCGTTCTTTCACCCGTTCCAGCGTGGGCCGGCTGACCTGCTGCATGAAGACTTTTCAGCGCGCCGGGCCGAGTTGTTCGACGCCTGCCTGGCTGAGCTCGATGACGGCCGTTACCGGCAGACGATTCGTGAGCGGTTTGCCGCAAAGTGGGGCGTTCAGTCGCCCTTTGTATTTTGGGGGGTGCTGAGCGAAACGTTGCTGGACCAGGCACTCGATTGCCTGCCGGCCGAACACCTCAAGCACTGGTTCAACAGACTGTTGCTGGATATCAAGGCCAACCGCGCCGGCATGCCGGACTTGATTCAGTTCTGGCCCCAGCACAAGACCTACCGCATGATCGAAGTCAAAGGCCCCGGCGACCGGCTGCAAGACAACCAACTGCGCTGGCTGGAGTTCTGTCACGAGCATCAAATGCCCATTGCCGTCTGCTACGTGCAATGGGCGGAGCCGGGCGCTTGAGCTACAGCATCGCGGTACGGGCATTGTGCGAATTTACCGCCAAGGTCGGCGACCTCGACCTGCGTTTCACCCCGTCGCCGACGGCGCTGGAAGGCATCGTCGGGCACCGTACCGTCGCGTCCCGGCGCAGTGACGGTTATCAAAGCGAAATCGCCCTTGAAGGCGTGCACAAAACCCTGAAGGTAAAGGGCAGGGCGGATGGCTATGACCTTGGGCAAAACTGCCTGGAAGAAGTCAAAACCTATCGCGGTGACTTGAGCAAACAACCGCCCAATCACCGACAACTGCATTGGGCGCAGGCGAAGATCTACGGCTGGTTGATGTGTCAAAAACTGGAGCTGACACAGATCAACCTGGCGCTGGTGTATTTCGACATCGTCAGCGAAAAGGAAACTTGCCTGGTCGAGGCGTTCAGCGCAGCACACCTGCAGCAGTTCTTCGAGCATCACTGCGAGCTGTTCTTGCAGTGGGCCGAGCAGGAAATGGCCCATCGCGAGGCGCGCAATCAAGCGGCGCAGCAATTGGCTTTTCCCCATGCCGGGTTTCGTCCTGGGCAACGGCATTTGGCTGAATCGGTGTTCAAGGCCGTCAGTACCGGTCGCTGTCTGATGGCGCAGGCGCCGACAGGCATCGGCAAAACCGTGGGCACACTGTTTCCGATGCTCAAGGCCCTGGCGCCGCAGCAACTGGACAAAGTGTTCTTCCTCACCGCCAAAACGCCGGGGCGAAAGCTTGCGCTGGACGCTGCCCAGGTCATTCAACAAAGCGCCGATGCGCTGCCACTGCGTGTGCTGGAAATGATCGCCCGGGACAAAGCCTGCGAGCATCCGGACAAGGCCTGTCATGGCGAATCCTGTCCGTTGGCGCGGGGTTTCTACGATCGTTTGCCTGCCGCTCGTCAAGCTGCCAGCCACCTGAGCCTGTTGAATCAGGCTGCATTGCGCCAAGTCGCCCTGGATCATGAGGTTTGCCCGTATTACCTGAGCCAGGAAATGGCCCGCTGGGCAGACGTGGTGGTCGCTGACTACAACTATTACTTCGATTTCAGTGCACTGTTGTTCGGGCTCGCCCAAGCCAATAACTGGACCGTCGCGGTGCTGGTCGACGAAGCCCACAACCTGGTGGAGCGCGGCCGGCAGATGTACAGCGCCAGCCTTGATCAATCGACTCTGCGTGACATACGCAAAACCGCGCCCGAAGCATTGAAAAAGGCTTTGCAGCGGGTCAATCGGGAGTGGAATGCCCTGCATAACCAGCAACTCGGTGCCTATCAGGCGTACGACAAAGCACCGGAAAAGCTGCTTCAGGCCTTGTTTTCGTGCAGCGCGAGTATCGGTGACTACTTGAACGATCACCCGCAGGGACTGGACAGCGCCCTGCAAAATTTCTACTTCGAGATGCTGCAATTTTGCCGGGTGGCCGAATGCTTCGATGAACAGTTCCTGTTCGACATCA
The DNA here is from genome assembly GCF_002000165.1 of Pseudomonas sp. C9. Classification (NCBI taxonomy): domain Bacteria; kingdom Pseudomonadati; phylum Pseudomonadota; class Gammaproteobacteria; order Pseudomonadales; family Pseudomonadaceae; genus Pseudomonas; species Pseudomonas sp. C9. The sequence goes on from NZ_MPAK01000001.1 coordinate 5,747,125, forward strand.
GCAAGCGCGACCTCGACCGCCAGCGGCCATTGTCCCAGCTATGCCTGCGCAACGTAGTGCCGGCCGGCTTCATCCGCCCGCGCCTGACCGCTGCGCGCAGCGCGGTCTTGTTCTCTGCAACCCTCAGTCCAAAGCACTATTACGCCGACCTTCTGGGTACGCCTGAAAATACGGTGTGGATTGATGTCGAGTCGCCGTTTCAGGCGGATCAGTTACAAGTGCACATCGTCAGTCAGATCTCGACACGTTTCGTCCACCGGCAGGCGTCGCTTGAGCCGATTGTCGAGCTGATCGCCCGGCAATTTGGCGAGCGTCCCGGGAACTATCTGGCGTTCTTCAGCAGCTTCGATTATCTGCAGCAAGTGGCGCAGTTACTGGCCGAGCGTCATCCGCACATCACACGGTGGTCGCAGTCCCGGGGAATGGGGGAGGCACAGCGTCAGGACTTTCTCGACCAGTTCACCACGCACAGCCAAGGGGTTGGCTTTGCGGTGTTGGGCGGTGCGTTTGGTGAAGGCATCGATTTGCCTGGCGCACGCTTGATCGGCGCCTTCATCGCCACGCTGGGCCTTGCGCAACTCAATCCGGTCAATGAACAGCTGAAACACCGCATGGCCGCCCTGTTTGGTGCCGGGTATGACTACACCTACCTGTTCCCAGGCGTGCAGAAAGTGGTGCAAGCGGCAGGGCGAGTGATCCGTACCCAGCAGGACCAAGGGGTCGTCATGCTGATTGACGACCGGTTTGGCGACAGCAAGGTTAAACAGCTATTGCCACGCTGGTGGGCGTTTGAACCGACGAATCTTCGCGCTTTCGAGTAGGACTTTTTACGTTATAGAACAGCGACATATCTTGAAAGACACGCCGATTTGAACAAACGCCCGATCACCGCTTTATTCAAAGGGCAGGTAATCACTTTCAAGCGAATCTTTGATAAGGAAATCAAGGTATGTCAGTTGCACCGAATTACGCTTACACCCCGGCGCAGGTCACGGCTGCATTCAATGAAATCAAGACCTCGTTGTTCAGCGGGATCATCGCCCAGGCCACCCCAAAGGTATTGATTGTTGCGGGGCTGCAAGGCTCCGGCAAAACCTACCTACTGGAAAACCACCTCTTACCCACCCAGCGCTACGAGCAATTCGTTCGTCTTTACGTGCCCGAATACCGACAAAAACACCCCCAGTATGCCGAGATGATCAAGCTCGGCGTCCTGCATGCCTATGAGCACACGGAAACCTTCGTTCGAGAACTCAGTACCAAGATCTTCACCGAAGCCTTCACCCTCAAATACAACATCATTGTGGAGTGCGCCTTCGACAGCATCGATTTCGCCGCATTTCCTCCGCTGGCAACCGCTGCCGGTTACCAGTTCGAGACGCACATCGTAGGTTGCAATCAAGCGTTCGCCCACCTGTCCAGTATCAAGAGAGCACTCAAGAGCCTGGAAAACAGGGAGCTCGAACGGTTTGTCACGGTGTCGGCGCTGGAAGCCGGCATGAGTAACGCACAAGCAATCATCCTGGCCTTCGAGACCGCCTCGAAAGCAGTCAGCGGCTCACAGATCACGGTGTATGAACGTGGGCTGGGTGGATTGAAAGAGCGGGTTTCGCGTTTCCAGAAAATCTATTCCAACGCCGCCACCGATGTCGTTTCTCCTACGGCCCCAACCGCTTACAGCACCTATGGCAACATCATCAACAACCACATCTACACCAAGAGGGAACGTGACGAGATGGTTAAGGAATGCCACCTGGCACTGCTCAAAACCCAGGCACACGCAGCGCAAGTGCCTGACTTTGTCTACAACGACCTGCAGGCTTACATCGTCAAATACGTGTACCGATAAGTCGTAGCCATTCGGCGGCGAAGCGATGACAGTCTCCCGGCCAGCGAGCGGTCAGTAGCTGGCCATCGCGCACGACGAAGCCTCGTTGTGGCTGGTCTGCTGAATCACGTACGGCGAGAAAGGGGCCCCGCAGGAAATCTGCGGGGCTGGAAAGGGCGGCGGTGACTTCCGCCTCGACAGTCTGCGGGTAGGTTCGGTAATAACGCCCAAGCCAGGCAGCGGTCATTACCCAGGCCGGCAATTCCATGGTGTTGGCCACCAGTGCAGTGACCTTGCGCCCTTGTAACACTGAAAGCCCGGTGTCGGGATCAACCGTGCGGGCGAGCAGCAAAACACCGTGACACACCGCGGCCACCGGTTTGTCGGCCTTGAAAAAGTGCAGGGCAATTTGTTGTGCCTGAGTGGATTCCAACACGCTGCGCATGCCCTTGGCATGGCCGCCAGGAATCAGCAGGCCCTCGAACTGGCTTGGGTCGACATCGGCGTAGGACAGCGGTTTACGAAAGGCCGTGTCTTCGATCATCTGCCTGTAGCTGTCAAGATCAGGCTCGCGCGTCATCAATAAAGGGTTCAGCGGGCCAAAACCGATATCCACCAACCGCGAATCGGCGTAGGCAGGCAATCCTGAGGGCGTGGCAAAGCACACATCGATCCCGGCTCTGTGCATCGCTTGCCAAGGCACGCTGCTCTCGGTCGGGTCGTAGTCAGAAGTCGGCAACAGAATCAGGATCATGGGGGCGCCTTTTGTCAGCCAGAAATGGCCATTGGCATCGAGCATAGGGGGTCTGGTGCCAGTACTCCACCGAACATGCACCTTGCGGCTTTCCAAACCCATGGTTTACCGCATACTCCATAAAAATGTTAATCCCGGGTGTAGTCGATGAGTGAGAAGTCGTCCAAAGTAAACTCCATCGAGGAAATGCGCTTTCGCCTGTTGATTGATGCAGTGGTGGACTATGCGATCTACATGATCGATCCGGATGGCATCATCACCAGCTGGAACTCTGGCGCCCGGCGATTCAAGGGTTATGAGGAAGCGGAGATTCTCGGCCAGCATTTTTCAAGGTTCTATACCGAAGAAGATCGACGTGCCGGTTTGCCCCAGCGGGCGCTGGACACGGCAAATCGGGAAGGGCGATTCGAAGGCGAAGGCTGGCGGGTGCGCAAGGACGGCACGCACTTCTGGTCGCACGTAGTCATCGACCCGATTGTCGACCCGAGCGGCAAATTGCTGGGGTATGCCAAGATCACCCGGGACCTGACCGACCGGAAAATCGCCGAGGAAACCCTCAAGCAAAGCGAGCAACAGTTTCGGTTGCTGGTTCAAAGCGTCACCGACTACGCCATTTATATGCTCGACCCCGAGGGACGCCTGACTAACTGGAACCCTGGCGCCCAGCGCATCAAGGGCTACCGGCCCGAAGAAGTGATCGGCCAGCACTTCTCGATGTTCTATACCCCTGAAGACCGCGCAGCCGGTGAGCCGCAGCGGGCCCTGGCGATTGCCACACAGGAGGGGCGATTCGAAAACAAGGCCTGGCGGGTGCGTAAGGACGGCACGCGGTTTCTGGCCCATGTGGTGGTCGATCCGATATGGGGCGAGACCGGCAGGTTGCTTGGTTTCGCCAAGATCACCCGTGATATCACCGAAGCCACCCAGGCACAGCAAGCCCTGGAGCAGACCCGCGAAGCGCTGTTCCAGGCGCAGAAGATGCAGGCCATCGGCCAATTGAGCGGCGGGATCGCCCACGATTTCAACAATTTGTTGACGGTCATCCTCGGCAATCTCGAAATCGTCCGCAAACGGGTAGGGGACGACCCGAAATTGACTCGTTTGGTCGACAACGCCCGGCAGGGTGCCTTGCGCGGTGTGACCCTGACTCAGCGCATGCTGGCCTTTGCCAGACGTCAGGAACTCAAGTCCGAATCCGTGGGAATACCCGCGTTGGTGGAAGGCATCAGTGGGTTGTTACGCAGTTCTCTGGGGCCTTCCGTAGCGCTCGACATGCAGTTTTCAACAGAACTCAAACCGGTCATGGCGGACGTCAACCAGCTCGAACTGGCGGTTTTGAACCTGGTCACCAATGCCCGGGACGCCATGCCCGACGGCGGTAAAATCATCATCTCGGCCAAGTCCTCCGAGCTTTGCGACCAAGCCGCGTTATCGCTTGATAACGGTCCGTATGTCTGCTTGAGCGTGACCGATACCGGCGAAGGCATGGACGCTGACACCCTGGCTTCAGCGATGGATCCGTTTTTCACCACTAAAGGCGTCGGTAAAGGTACGGGCCTGGGGCTGTCGATGGTGCATGGCTTTATCGAACAACTGGGCGGGCGGTTCATTCTCAGGAGTCACAAGAACATCGGCACCACTGCCGAATTATGGATTCCTGTTGCTACGACCACGTCAGTAATCAAGGCGGCCATCGAAGAAGAACAATCAGAACCGGTGGCCCGGTTGTGTGTATTGGTAGTCGACGACGACAGCCTTGTGTTGACCAGTACCGGCCTGCTGTTGGAAGACCTCGGTCACCGGGTGATCAGTGCGGCCTCAGGTGCTCAGGCGCTCGAATTGTTCGACAGTGAGCAGAACATCGACCTGGTGATTACCGACATGGCCATGCCTCATATGAATGGCGCGCAACTGTCACAGGCCATTCGGCTGAAGAAGCCGGAAATGCCGATTGTCCTCGCTACCGGATACGCCGAGCGTCTGGAGGGTTTTGCGGTCGAACTGCCACGCTTGTCCAAACCCTTCACTCAACTCAATCTGGTGGAAGTCATTGCCCAGGCCATGAAGTGATTGCCGCCCTGCAAAATCCCCGGCGTTTGGGCAAACGCCGGGCTTTCCTGATGTTGGTATCTCAAGATCAAGCGGCGAGGTTACCGTCGCCCAGTTCTTTTTTGTATTGCGCCTTCAACGTTTCCATCTGTGCGCCTAACTCTTCCAGGGTCGCTTTCCCCAGCAGCTTTTTCGCTTGAGGGAACATCTCCGTTTCTTCCTCTTCGATGTGGTGTTCCAGCAACTCCTTGACCACTTTGACTCGACCTGCAAACTCGGGAGTGGAAGGATCGGTCACTTTCAGGTCCGGTAGCACCAATGAGTCCACGGTGCGGTGTTCTTCCTTGGCTTCGTAATACATCACGTCCTGCTCCTTGCCTCCGGCCTTTTTATAAGCCGGGTACAGGACTTCTTCCTCAAGCCGGGTATGAATGCTGATTTCCATTTCCAGTTTGGCCAACAACTCTGCGCGTTTTTTAATACCGCGTTCGGTGGACTCACTTAATTGGCTCAGGATGCCTTTTACACGTTCATGGTCAGCTTTCAACAGATCAATGGCGTTCATGGTCAGTCTCTCAAATCAACGTGGGGGTAGCGAACGGACTCATTGGCCGACAGTCGCTTGAGGTGATTGAGCATAAGGCGTGCCGCCATTCAGCCTGATCAAGATTCCATAAAAATCAATCACATAAACGCCGGTGTGGTTCGCTGCGGTCGTGCAGGCTGCATGAGTCCAGGATTTGGCCCATGCAGTTCGCAGTGCAATACGACCAAGCGCTGCAACGTGTCTACGTCTTACCGTTTCAAACATGAATTTGGAGTCAAAAAAAACCCGGCAATTGCCGGGTTTTTTTCGACGCTCAGGCCCGCTCTTCAAGCTGTTCGCGCAACTGATGAGACTGATTGGCCGACCTCGGAATGGGCGGAAAATCTTCGTTGAGCAGGCGCAGATGCTCAATCGCTTCCTGAAACTTCACATCAGCTTTTCGACGCAGGGCTTGATAGCGATCAAACTGCTCTGCGTCCAGATCGTCGCCCTCCAGCAACTCAAAAGCACTACGGCTTAACGCTTGGGCTTCTTCGAACATCTGACGATTGCGTTCCAGAGCGAACGCACGGCAGGCTTTGATTTGATCGGAGGAAGAACACTGGATCATGACCGGCACCTTGTTTTTATGTGGGGTCCCTTATAAAAAACGTCTTCGCCGCAGGGGGACCAGACCTGCCAGGCCCGCCAGATAATGTCAGGCGGGTGGGGCTGATGTTGTGACCACCAGACCCCATAGGGTTTCAAAAAATTTTGCGCAAAAAAATAGATAATCCACGGCATAAACGCTTGAGTGAAAAATCAATTTATTTGTTTTTTCCGGTGTTCATAGCGCTCCAGCATGGGTTGGGTACTGAGTCCGTGAGCCAGGATACTCAAGGCTACCAAGGACAGCGTCATGTCGGTGCATACCGTCGCGGTTGATTGCCCTAACCCATGGTTCAAGGCGTAGAACAGGTAGTACAGGCTGCCGATTCCGCGTATGCCGAACCAGCCGATCAACAGCCTTTGTCGCCAGTCGAGTAGCGGCCCCCATGGTATGACGGCAACACACAGCGGCCGGATCAGGCAAAACAAAACCGCCCCGATCGGCAGTGCGCGCCAGTCCCAGTGTGCAATCAGTACGACACCGAGCAGGGTCACCAGAAACACTTCCATGGCCCGTTCCACCAGGCTGCCGAATGCGAGCATGTCACCCATCATGATGCCCGCCGCAACCTGCGTGTCTTCGAGGTGCTCGGTATCGCCATGTACGGCATGCTGCGGCTCGACGTTCTGATGACCGACCACAGGCTGGACCAGATGTTCGGCGGGCACTTCATCATGACGGGTGGTGTTGACCTCTTCCTGACGAAGGCCATGGCCGGCGGCAAACACTGACAAAAACCCATAGGCATGGATCGACTCGGCCCCGACATACGCCAGGGCGATCAGGGCCAGGGCCAGGTAGTCATTGGGGGACAGCGTGCTGTCATCGTTGCGGATTCGCAGCAACAACGTCAGGCGTCCGATGCCGCGCCCCATCCAGTATCCGCTGAGCACGCCGGCCGGCACCGCCCACAACACGCTTCGCAATAACCAGTCCCCCAGCCAGCCGGGTTGACTGTCATGTTGCAACAAGAGCAGGCCAAGAATGACGAAGGGGAAGGCGATCCCGTCGTTGAGCCCGGCTTCGCCCGACAGACCGAAACGTACGGGGTCGTCATCCCGGGCATCGTTGACTTGCACGAGGCTGGCCAGCACCGGGTCGGTCGGTGCGAGAATCGAACCGATCAATACCGACGCGCCCCAGGACAATGCAAACCCGTAATGCAACAGCAGGCACACGCCGGCAATGGTCAACACCATGACCGGCGCCGCCAGCCCCACCGCAATCCGCCAGTTTTTATCCTTGAACGGCAAGCGTAATTTCAGTCCGCAGACAAACAACGAGAACAGCACCGCGACTTCCGTCAGGTGCTCCATCCAGTTGGCTGCGTCATCGGTGTTCAGCTTCAACAAACCCAAGGCGCCTGGTCCAATGACAGCGCCCAGCACCAGGCACACCGCCGACGTGGTCACTGGCATCCATCGCAGGTACGAGGAGGTCAGTGCCAACGTCAACAGCACGACACCCAACACCGCGACCCACAGGATGAAACTCATGGTTTGCTACTCGCCAGGCAGGTGTCGCGATGGTTCGTGCATGACTCTTCAGCGGCCCGTGATGTGGGCTTACAAGTATTGAGGGGGAAATTTGGCAGGGGTTCATTTTTTCTGGCGAAACCACACCCTGTAGCAGCTGGCGCAGCCTGCGTCCGGCTGCGCAGCAGTCGTGTTTGTGGCGTCTGCTTCGCAGCCGGACGCAGGCTGCGCCAGCTGCTACAAAGGGAATAGTCGTTGTTGCTAGGCCTTGTGGTTACGCAAACTGCGCTCCATCCGCGCAATGCCTTCTTCGAGCAACGCGCGCGGGCAGCCGAAGTTCAGGCGCACGAATTGCCGGGCGTCATCGCCAAAATCCAGGCCCGGGCTCAAGCCGACCTTGGCCTGTTCCAGGAAGAACTGCTGCGGGTTGTCCAACCCCAGCGCCGAGCAGTCGAGCCACGCCAGGTAGGTGCTTTGCGGCACATTCATGGTGATACCCGGCAGGCGGGTGCGAACGGCGTCGACCAGGTAATCGCGGTTGCTTTGCAGGTAAGCGCTCAGTTCCGTCAGCCATGGCCCGGCTTCGCTGTACGCGACGCGGGTGGCTTCCAGGCCCAGCGGGTTGACGCTGTCGACCATGCCGCAACGGGCGTGGTTGACCTGCTCACGCAGGGCGCGATCCTGAATGATCATGAACGAAGTTTTCAGGCCGGCAATGTTGTAGGCCTTGCTCGCCGACATCAGCGTGATCGTGCGCCGGGCGATGTCCGCGCTCAGGGTCGCCATCGGTACGTGCTTGCGCCCGTCAAAGCACAGCTCGGCGTGAATCTCGTCAGAGATGATCCACGCGCCCTGTTCCAGGCAGATGTCGGCAATTGCTTGCAGTTCGTCCCGTGGAAAGGCTTTGCCCAGCGGGTTGTGCGGATTGCTCAGCAGCAGCGCGCCGCCACCTTGCAGCGACTGGCTCAGGGTGTCGAGCGGTGTGGTGTAGGTGCCGTCGGCCTGCTCATTGAAATTCAGCTCGACCTTGTTCAGGCCCCAATGGCCCGGTGCGTGGCGCAGTGGCGGATAGTTGGGAACCTGCACCACGACGTTTTGTTGCGGCTGGACCAGCGCTTTGAGGGCCATGTTGAAGCCCGACTCGACGCCCGGCAGAAAGATCAGCTCTTGCGGCTCGATGCGCCAGGCGTATTTGTTCCAGAGGTCGGCGACGATGGCTTCGCGCAAGTTGTCCGGGGCCACGCTGTAGCCGACCATCGGGTGTTCCAGGCGTTTTTGCAGGGCCTGGATGATCATCGGCGGTGCGGCGAAATCCATGTCGGCCACCCACATCGGCAACACATCGGCCGGGTAGCGGCTCCATTTGGTGCTACCGGTGTTATGGCGGTCGAACACCTGATCAAAATCGAAAGTCATGCGCGGTCTCGTAACGGCGGATTAATCATGCCGGCCATGATAAGCGCCAAATCTTGTGGGAGCGAGCCTGCTCGCGAAAGCCCGCAGTAAAACCCTGTGGGAGCGGGCTTGCCCGCGATTGCTTCGGCACCGTCAACATTTATATCGGCTGACCCACCGCCATCGCGGGCAAGCCCGCTCCCACAAGGATCGTGCCGACGGGTACAGAGGCCGACAACTGGCCGACGGTCGGTTTTCACACCGATTGCCAATGCGCGGACTACAGTTTGAAGTGTCGGCAGTCCGTCTGCCGCCACCGTGATTGATTGAAAAGTCCGGCAAAGCACCGGATTTCCACCTGATCAGGAGTGCACGATGGACCTCAGCCGTCGTCAGTTCTTCAAGGTCGCCGGCATCGGCCTTGCAGGCTCTAGCCTGGGGGCGTTGGGCATGGCCCCGACGCCTGCCTTTGCCGAACAGGTGCGTCACTTCAAGCTCACCCACACTCATGAAACCCGCAACACCTGTCCGTATTGCTCGGTTGGTTGCGGGTTGATCATGTACAGCCTGGGCGATGACGCGAAGAACGTCGCACAAAATATCATCCACATCGAAGGTGACGCCGACCACCCGGTCAACCGCGGCACCCTTTGCCCCAAAGGCGCTGGCCTGCTGGATTTCATTCACAGCCCCGGTCGGCTGCAATACCCGCAGGTACGCAAGCCCGGCAGCAGCGAGTGGACGCGCATCTCCTGGGATGAAGCGCTGGATCGCGTCGCCGACCTGATGAAGACCGATCGTGATGCCAACTTCATCGAGAAGAATGCCCAGGGCCAAACAGTGAACCGCTGGCTGACCACCGGTTTCCTCGCGGCATCGGCGGCGTCCAACGAAGCGGGCTACATCACCCACAAGGTCATTCGCAGTCTCGGCATGCTGGGGTTTGATAACCAGGCGCGTGTCTGACACGGCCCGACGGTGGCAAGTCTTGCCCCGACGTACGGCCGTGGTGCCATGACCAATACCTGGACCGATATCGCCAACGCGAATCTGGTTCTGGTGATGGGCGGCAACGCAGCAGAAGCGCACCCGTGCGGTTTCAAATGGGTGACAGAAGCCAAGGCGCACAACAAGGCGCGGCTGATCGTGGTCGACCCGCGATTTACCCGCACGGCCTCGGTGGCCGACTATTACGCGCCGATTCGCACCGGCACCGACATCGCGTTCATGGGCGGTCTGATCAATTACCTGCTGACCGAAGACAAGATCCAGCACGAGTACGTGCGCAACTACACGGACGTGTCGTTCATCGTCAAAGCCGGGTATGGCTTCGAGGACGGGATTTTCAGCGGTTACGACGTGGCCAAGCGCAGCTACACCGATAAGTCCGGCTGGGGCTACGAGCTCGGTGAGGACGGCTTCGTCAAAGTCGACCCGACCCTGCAAGACCCGCGCTGCGTCTATCAACTGATGAAGCAGCACTACAGCCGCTACAACATCGATCTGGCGAGCCAGATTTGCGGAATGCCGGTCGATGCCATGCAGAAAATCTGGGAGGAGATCGCCACTTGCTCGGTACCGGGCAAGACCATGACGATTCTTTACGCCTTGGGCTGGACCCAGCATTCGATCGGCTCGCAGATCATCCGCAGCGCGGCGATGGTGCAATTGCTGTTGGGCAACGTCGGTATGCCGGGCGGCGGCGTGAATGCCTTGCGCGGGCACTCCAACATCCAGGGCCTGACCGACCTCGGCTTGCTGTCCAACTCACTGCCGGGTTACCTGACGCTGCCGGGCGATGCCGAACAGGATTACGCGGCGTACATCACCAAACGCACGCAAAAACCGCTGCGGCCTGGGCAACTGTCCTATTGGCAGAACTACAGCAAGTTCCACGTCAGCCTGATGAAAGCCTGGTACGGCGCCAATGCCACGGTGGAGAACAATTGGGCGTACGAGTACCTGCCGAAGCTGGACATCCCCAACTACGACATCCTTAAAGTGTTCGACTTGATGGGGCAGGGCAAGGTCAATGGCTACTTTTGCCAAGGCTTCAATCCGATTGCGGCGTTACCCGACAAGAACCGGGTGATGGCGGCGCTGGCCAAATTGAAATGGCTGGTGGTGATGGACCCACTGTCCACCGAAACCTCGGAGTTCTGGCGCAACGTCGGGCCGTACAACGATGTGAAAAGTGCCGACATCCAGACCGAAGTGATTCGCCTGCCCACCACCTGTTTCGCCGAGGAGGACGGCTCGCTGGTCAACAGCAGCCGCTGGCTGCAATGGCACTGGAAAGGCGCGGACGGTCCGGGCGAAGCGCAAACCGATATCCGGATCATGGCCGAGCTGTTCCTGCGTCTGCGCCAGCGCTATCAGGCGAAGGGCGGCGCATATCCCGATCCGATCCTCAAGCTGTCGTGGCAGTACAAGATTGCCGACGAACCCACACCGGAAGAACTGGCCAAGGAAATCAACGGTTACGCCGCCACCGATTTCACCGATGCCACGGGCGCGGCGATCAAGGGCAATGCGCAACTGGCCGCGTTCAGCCAGCTCAAGGACGACGGCAGCACGGCGTCTGGCTGCTGGATTTTCTGTGGCAGCTGGACCGAAACCGGCAACCAGATGGCCCGGCGCGATAACAGCGATCCGTTTGGCATGCATCAGCACCAAGGCTGGGCCTGGGCCTGGCCGGCGAACCGACGGATTCTTTACAACCGTGCTTCGGCCGATCCGCAAGGCAAGCCGTGGGATCCGAAAAAACGCCTGGTGTGGTGGAACGGCAAAGTGTGGGGCGGCACCGATGTGCCCGACTACAAGGCCGACGTGCCACCGGAAGCGGGGATGAGCCCGTTCATCATGAACCCCGAAGGCGTGGCCCGGTTCTTCGCCGTCGACAAAATGAACGAAGGCCCGTTCCCAGAGCACTACGAGCCGTTCGAGACGCCCATCGGCATCAACCCGCTGCACCCGCAAAACAAGAAAGCCACCAGTAACCCGGCGGCGCGGATCTTCGATTCGGTGTGGGATACCCTCGGTGTGGCCAAGGACTACCCCTACGCCGCCACCAGCTATCGCTTGACCGAGCATTTCCACTTCTGGAGCAAGCATTGCAAGCTCAACGCCATTGCCCAGCCGGAACAGTTCGTCGAAATCGGTGAAGTGCTGGCGAAGGAGAAGGGCATCGTCGCCGGTGACCGCGTGCGCGTCAGTTCCAAGCGCGGCCACATTGAAGCGGTGGCGGTGGTGACCAAGCGGATTCGTCCGTTGCAGGTCAACAATCAAGTGGTGCACCAGATCGGTATCCCGTTGCACTGGGGGTTTACCGGGCTTACGCGCCACGGTTACCTGACCAACACCCTGGTGCCGTTCCTCGGCGATGGCAACACACAGACCCCGGAATCCAAGTCATTCCTGGTCAACGTGGAGAAAGTCTAAATGGCCAGCCAAGACATCATTGCCCGTTCGGCCACCACGACAGTCCCGCCTTCGGTGCGCAATCAGGAGGAAGTGGCCAAACTGATCGACACCACCAAGTGCATCGGTTGCAAGGCCTGCCAGGTCGCCTGCTCGGAATGGAACGAGCTGCGCGACGATGTCGGGCACAACCTTGGCACTTACGACAATCCGCAGGACCTGAGCGCAGAAACCTGGACCCTGATGCGCTTCACCGAGCATGAAACCGATGCCGGCAACCTTGAGTGGCTGATCCGCAAGGACGGCTGCATGCATTGCGCCGAACCCGGCTGCCTGGCCGCGTGCCCAAGCCCCGGGGCGATCATCAAGCACGCCAATGGCATCGTCGACTTCGACCAGGACCATTGCATCGGCTGCGGCTATTGCATCACCGGCTGCCCGTTCAACATTCCGCGGATCTCGCAAAAGGACCACAAGGCGTACAAGTGCACGCTGTGTTCGGACCGGGTCGAATTCGGCCTGGAACCGGCCTGCGTGAAAACCTGCCCGACCGGGGCGATCGTGTTCGGCACCAAGGAAGACATGAAAGAACACGCCGCCGAGCGCATCGTCGATTTGAAAAGCCGTGGCTTCGAAAATGCCGGTCTGTACGACCCGGCCGGCGTTGGCGGCACCCACGTGATGTATGTGTTGCACCACGCCGACGCGCCGCAGCTGTACGCCGGGCTGGCGAAAGACCCGGCAATCAGTCCGTTGGTGGGATTGTGGAAAGGCGTGAGCAAACCGCTGGGCTTGCTCGCTATGGGCCTGGCGGTGCTGGCCGGGTTCTTCCATTACGTGCGCATCGGGCCGCAGGTGGTGGAAGAGGATGAGCATCCCCCAGGTAAAGACCCGGCGGTGCATGAGGTTGACCCATCGGTTCATACCTATGATCCGCGGCGGGAGGACAGGCCATGAGCAACAAAACGATCCTGCGTTATACCGCCGGCCAGCGCACCAATCACTGGCTGGTCGCGATCCTGTTTTTCATGGCCGCACTGTCCGGGCTGGCGTTGTTTCATCCGGCGCTGTTCTGGCTCAGTAACCTGTTTGGCGGTGGCCCGTGGACGCGCATCCTGCACCCGTTCATGGGCGTGGTGATGTTCGTGCTGTTCCTGGGCCTGGTGATCCGCTTCTGGCGGGCCAACTTTTTTATCCGTAACGACGGCTTGTGGCTCAGGCGGATCGACAAGGTGATTCAAAACGAGGAGGAGGGTGTGCCGCCCATCGGCAAATACAACCCCGGGCAGAAGCTGCTGTTCTGGACCTTGCTTGCCTGCATGTTGGCGCTGCTGTTGACCGGACTGGTGATCTGGCGCGCGTATTTCAGTGCGTACTTTGGCATCACCCTTATTCGTTGGGCGATGTTGCTGCATGCGTTGGCCGGATTTGTACTGGTGCTCAGCATCATCATCCACATCTACGCCGGCATCTGGATCAAGGGCTCGGTCAGCGCCATGGTGCATGGCTGGGTCAGCCGTCCCTGGGCGAAAAAACACCATGAACTCTGGTACCGCGAAGTGACCCGCGACGAACAACCGGACCGGCCAATCAGCAAAAAAGGATAAGCCCTTGGCGACGATTCTTGAGCCTGGAGAGATTGAAGCGGCGGCGAGTTCACCGCCGTTTCTGTATAGGCCGCCGCACAACCTGTTCACCTTGCGCGCCTTACGCCTGGAGCGCCTGGCCGAAGGGCATCCACTGGCGGATTACCTGCGGCTGGTGGCCGGTGTGTGTCATGTGCAGCAGCGCTTGATGGACGATCCGCCGGTCACAACGCCGCCTGATCCCGAACGAATCAAGGTCTGCCAGGCGCACGGCTTGCCACCACTTGCCGCCGACAGTCTGGTACGCGAGGGCCATTGGTTGCCGTACCTCGGAGCGTTGTTGCAGCGCTACCAACCACCGCCACAACCCGCCGTCGAAAAAGCCCTGACGACATTGCGCAACACCCGCGACGGGCAACTCAAGGCCTGGGCGGTGGCCTTGGTCAGCGGCCAGTTCACGCTGCTGCCGGCCGCGCTGGTGCCGTTTCTGGGAGCTGCGCTGCAAGCGGCCTGGAGTCACTGGTTGCTGAACACGCCGGGGCTGGATCTGAAACCCGGTGACGCCCTCAATCAATGCCCGGCCTGCGGGTCGCCAGCGATGGCGGGGGTGATCCGTCACCGAGGCAAACACAACGGTTTGCGCTATCTGGTGTGCTCGTTGTGTGCCTGTGAATGGCATGTGGTGCGGGTCAAATGCGTGTATTGCGAGCAAAGCAAAGGCCTGGATTACGTCAGCCTCGATGACGACCGCCACGCGGCCAATCAGGCACCGCTGCGTGCCGAAACCTGCCCAGGTTGTCGCAGCTATTTGAAGTTGCTGTACCTGGAAAACGACGCCGAGGCGGAAGCGCTGTCGGCAGACCTGGCCAGCCTGATGCTCGACATGCGCCTGGAACAGGAAGGCTACTCGCGTCCGGCGCCCAATTTGCTGCTGGCCCCGGGGGGTGACTGAACGCTTCACTTGAGCTCAACGGCTACACTCAGGCGCGACGGTCAATCGTTTCCGGGAGCGCCTGATGTCTTCAACGTCCGCCAGCCAAACCTTGCGGCTGCCTTCCATCGACAGTTTGTTGCGTCATCCCGCCTGCCAGCCGCTGGCCGAGCGCTATGGCCGGGACGCGCTGCTGGCGAGCCTGCGGCAATTGCTCGATGACTTGCGCGAACCGGTCCTGACGGGCCAACTCGATGCCGTGGAAATCAGCCCGCAGGTCTTGGCGGGGCGGGCGGGCGAGCGCTTGGCGCAACAACACCAAAGTCATGTGCGCCGGGTGTTCAACCTGACCGGCACCGTGCTGCACACCAACCTCGGGCGGGCATTGCTGCCTGAAGTCGCCATTGAAGCGGTGCAAATGGCCGCACGCTATCCGCTCAATCTCGAATTTGATCTGAACAGCGGCAAACGCGGTGACCGTGACGACCTGATCGAAGGGTTGATCCGCGAATTGACCGGCGCCGAAGCGGTGACGGTGGTCAACAACAACGCGGCGGCCGTGCTGCTGACACTCAACAGCTTGGGGGCGCGCAAGGAAGGGATTATTTCCCGGGGCGAACTGATCGAAATCGGCGGTGCGTTCCGCATTCCCGACATCATGGCGCGGGCCGGGGTGCGCTTGCATGAAGTCGGCACCACCAACCGCACCCATGCCCGTGATTACGAAGCCGCCATCGGCCCGCGCAGTGGTCTGGTGATGCGCGTGCATGCGAGCAATTACGCCATCGAAGGATTCACCGCACGGGTGCCGACCGCCGAGCTCGCGCAATTGGCGCACAACCATGGGTTGCCGCTGCTCGAAGACCTCGGCAGCGGCAGCCTGCTGGACCTGACCCGCTGGGGCCTGCCCGCCGAACCGACGGTGCGCCAGGCTATGCTCGATGGCGCAGATATCGTGACCTTCAGTGGCGACAAATTGCTCGGTGGACCGCAGGCCGGGTTGATTGTCGGGCGCAAGGACCTGATCGCCAAGATCAAGAAAAACCCGCTCAAACGTGCGCTGCGCGTCGACAAACTGACCCTGGCCGCGCTCGAAGCGGTGTTGGGTTTGTACCGCGATCCCGAGCGGCTGGCCGAACGTCTGCCGAGCCTGCGGCTGCTGACACGACCCCAAGCCGACATCCTCGCGCAAGCACAACGGCTGCAACCTTCGCTGGCTCAGGTATTGGGTGACGGCTGGAGTGTCAGCGCGATGCCGGCACTGGGCATGATCGGCAGTGGCAGCCAACCGGTGGCGCGCTTGCCGAGCGCTGCGTTATGCCTGCGGCCCAACGTGTCCAAGCGTCTGCGCGGCCGGCAATTGCTGGGGCTGGAAGCTGCGTTGCGTCAGTTGTCTATCCCGGTGCTGGGCCGAATCGACGACGACGCGCTGTGGCTGGACCTGCGCCAACTGGATGACGAAGCGGCTTGGCTGGCGCAACTCGATCAATTGTCAGTCGAGGGGCGGGCAGGGTGATCGTCGGCACGGCAGGGCATATCGATCATGGCAAGACGTCTTTGCTCCAGGCGTTGACCGGGCAGGCCGGCGACCGTCGCCGGGAAGAACGCGAGCGCGGCATGACCATCGACCTCGGCTACCTCTACGCCGCGCTGGAACCGGGCGCCGGGTTGACCGGGTTTATCGACGTGCCCGGTCACGAGCGTTTCACCCACAACATGTTAGCCGGGGCGCAAGGCATTGATCTGGTGCTGCTGGTGGTCGCCGCGGATGACGGGGTGATGCCGCAAACTCGCGAACATCTGGCGATTGTGGAACTGCTGAACATTCCTCGGGCATTGGTAGCAATCACCAAGTGCGACCGGGTCGAACCGGCCAGGGTGTCCATCGTGCGCGGGCAGATCCAGGCGTTGCTGGCATCGGGCCCTTATGCAAACGCGCCGCAGATCGCCCTGTCGAGTGCCACCGGGGAAGGTGTCGAGGCACTGCGCCAGGCTTTGCTCGACGCTCAGCGTGAAGTGCGCCAACGCAGCACCAGCGGCGGTTTTCGCCTGGCGATTGATCGGGCTTTTAGTGTCGCCGGTGCCGGGATCGTGGTGACGGGCACCGCGTTGTCCGGGCACGTGGCGGTGGGCGACACCCTGGTGCTGAGCCCGCAGGGCAAGCCCGTACGCGTGCGCGGTCTGCATGCGCAAAACCAGGCAGCAGACACAGCGATGGCCGGTCAACGCGTCGCACTGAACTTGAGTGCCGAGCGATTGGCACTGGATCAGATCCACCGTGGTCATTGGTTGCTGGCCGAGTGGTTGTATGCGCCGACTCAACGCCTCGACATCGACCTGCGTTTGCTGGCCAGCGAAGCCAAAGCCTTCGAGCACTTTCAGCCGGTGCATGTTCACCTGGGCACTCAGGACGTAACCGGGCGGGTGGCGCTGCTGGAGGGTGCCAGCCTGGTGCCGGGCGGGCGGATATTTGCGCAGGTCTTGTTGAATGCCCCCGTGCACGCAGTCAAGGACGACCCTGTGATACTGCGGGACCAGAGTGCCCAACGCACCCTCGGCGGAGGCCGGGTGCTCGACCCGTTTGCCCCGTCCCGGCACCGTCGCAGCCCCGAACGGCTGGCGCAACTGCAAGCCCTCGACATCGGTGACAATCTGGAAGCGGTCTTGCCGGCGTTGTTGGCCCACAGCGACACGGGCCTCGATCCCCGGCAACTGGAACGTCAATTCAACCGTCCACGCGCGACGTGGCAATTGCCCGATGATGTGCGCCTGATCGAGACCCGCCAAGGTCCATTGCTGTTCAGTTCGGCGCGCTGGGAAGCGTTGAAAGCCCCCTTGCTGGAACACCTCGCACGCTTCCATCAATTGGAACCGGACCAGATGGGCCCGGACCGGGATCGCCTGCGTCGGTTTGCCGCCTCCGTGCTGGAGCGCCCGACGTTCATCTGCCTGCTCGACGAATTGCTGGCCGGTGGCGCTATTGTCACCAGCGGTCCGTGGCTGCATTTACCGGCTCATCAAGTGCGCTTGAGCGACGACGACGAAGCCCTGTGGCAGCGCTTGCAGCCGCTGTTCGAGCAGGCCGGTTTCGATCCGCCGTGGGTGCGCCATCTGGGACATGACGAGGCGACCGTGCGCTTGCTGCTACGCAAAATGGCGCGCCTGGGACTGCTGCATCAGGTGGTGCGGGACCTGTTCTACACCGACGCGATGATCCGTCGGTTGGCGGCTATGCTGTTGCAGATGGCCGAGCTTGATCCGGTGATTCAGGTCGCGGCGTTTCGCGATGCAGTGGGCCTGGGGCGCAAGCGCAGCATTCAGATTCTGGAATACTTCGACCGTATTGGCCTGACCCGGCGCATGGGCGACAAACGCCAGATCCGTCCCGACAGTGCGTTAGCCCGAGAACCAGAGCTCCGACAACCAGAGCCCCGACAACCCGAGGACTGATTTCCAGGAAGGCAATCGCGCCCGGTGGCGCGGCCGGGCTTCAAACCCGGTTGGGGACGGCATCCGTTCCCGGGCAGGTTCGACTCCGGCTGCCTTCCGCCAATTTTTGTCTCACAGCGGCCCGAGATTCAGCGGGTACTGGATGACCACGTAAACCCGGTCGATGTCATCGCCCGCCTGGGCGGTATTGGCGCGATGAGACACGTGCGACAGTTGCAGCGACAAGCCCTTGGCCGCCCCGGACTGCACGATGTAGCGCACGTCGATGTCGCGCTCCCAATGACGTCCGCCATCGCCTTGTTGTGGGACATAAGTGCCGGTCTCCGCGTCGAACGGGTTATAGGCGCCGCCCTTGGGCGCGTGGGTGCCGTCGATCTGGCTGCCTTTGACGTACCGCGTCATGAAGGCCAGACCGGGAATGCCATAGGTGCTCAGGTCGAGGTCGTAGCGGGCTTGCCAGGATTGTTCGTGGGCGCCGTTGAAGTCGGCGTACTTGATCGAGTTGGCCAAGTAGATGGAATCGCCACCGACGAAGTCGAACGGGGTGTCACCGTTGACTTTCTGGTAGGCCAGCGTGAAGCCATGGGCATCGACGGTGTACTTGCCCGACAGGCTGAACGCGGTGTTGTCGATGGCGCCGGCCAGTGCCTCGCCCGTGTCCCGCGTGTGGTAGAGATTGGCGTCGACGGACACTCCCGGCTGTTTCAGATGCACATTGGCGTAGTACTGATGCCAGGTGTCGGTCAGTGTTGAAGCATAGAGCGCGCCGCCGACAGGGCTTTGGGTGAACAGGTCGGCACCGGCAAACGAAATGCCTCCGGCGTCGGTGTTAGCCCCGTAACCGGAAAAATTGCCCTTGCCCGAAGCGCTGTCCTGATTCTTGAATGCCGTGAAGTGGCCTGCCTGCAGGTTCATGCCATCAATTTCGCGACTATTGAGCAGAAACCCCGTGGCGTACTCTGGCTGCAGGCGTTTGTCGGCGGTGTCGAACACCGGGGCTTCGACCATCATTTCGCCGAACGCCAAGGTGGTCCTGGAGGCCCTGACTTTCAGCGCGCCGCCACCACTGGAGTAGTTGTCCTCACTGCGCCCATCGCTGCCCACCGGCAGCAATCCGGTGCCGGAATGACCTTTGCCACTGTCGAGCTTCAGCCCCAAAAAAGCGTGGCTATCGAGGCCGAACCCAACGGTACCGGGCGTGAAGCCAGACTCGAAAGCGCCAATGAAGCCTTGCGCCCACTCGGCCTTGTAGCTTTTGCCCGATGGTGAAGGCGACCGGTAGTCACTGTTGAGGTAGAAGTTGCGGCTGAGCACATTCAGCGTTGCCCCCTCCAGAAATCCTTGCGGGTTTTGATCCGACTCATCAGCCCGCGCCGTTGCGACGGTGCCAGCGCACATCAGAGATAAGCAGAAAGCGGCTTTTTTCGAAAAAAACGTCATGGTTCAATGGCCACCTGATAGCGACTCCGCGCGTACGGAGTCGCTATTTTTTGCTTAGTGGGCTTCCGAAGCGCCGAACATGCTCTTGGCGTAGATCAGGCCCAGACCGTAGGCGCCGCCGTTGGCAATCGAGGTTTTTACGGTTTCGTCGTAAGTTTCGCCGCGCGCCCAGTCACGCTGCAATTCAAGCAGGTATTGCAGCGAAGTCATCGGCCGGGCACCGATCTGGATCATGCGTTGCATGGCCATTTCGTGCGCTTCGGTGGTGACGTCACCACAGGCATCGGCGATTACGTACACCTCGAAACCCTGGTCGATGGCCGACAGTGCCGGGCCAACGATGCAAACGGACGTCCAGAGACCGGCGAGGACGATTTTCTGTTTGCCGATTTTGTTGACTTCAACCGCAATGCGCTCGTCTTCCCAGGTGTTCATGCTGGTACGGTCGATCACGTTGTGTTCCGGGAATACCGACTTGATTTCGTCGAAGATCGGGCCTGAAAAGCTCTTCTCGGCCACGGTGGTAAGGATGGTCGAGACCTTGAAACCACGGGCCGCCTTGGCCACCAGCGCGGCGTTGTTGCGCAGGGTCACGGCATCGATCGACTTGGTCGCAAAGGACATCTGCGATTGATGGTCGATCATGATCAGGGTGTGGTCGGTCGGGGTCAGCAGGGTTTTGCCGGGGACTGCTTTTGCAATGGCCATGATGATGTCCTTACGGGTGAGTGAGGAGGCCATGGTCGCGAAGATTCAGGCTCGGATATTGAGTCGATGTGCTGTGTGTGGATTTTTTTTCGAGGTATAGCGATACAGCACGCATTGTTGCCGTCGTACTGTCAAAACTCCGTCTATGCTGCCCTAACCGTTCCCCTACCTTTGCAGCTATCAGCAAGGAGGCATCCATGGTGCCCACACCTCTGTCCGAGAAATCGTTGACCCGCAGCATGCTCGATGTACTGATTCGTGCCGGGTTGATTGTTGTTCTGGTGCTGTTTTGCTTCGAGATATTCCAACCGTTTCGCGACTTGATGCTGTGGTCGGTGATCCTGGCAATCACGCTCTACCCGTTGCAACTGCGACTGATGGGGTCGCGGGGACGCAGCGAGGGGCGTGCTGCAACGATCATTGTGCTGATTGCCATCGCTATTCTGGTGGTACCGGTCTATCTGTTGGGCACTTCGATTGGTTCGTCGGTCGGAAACGTCATCGACCTGGTGAAGGAGGGAACCTTCCAGATCCCGCCGCCGCCCGAGTCGGTCGCGACGTGGCCACTGGTGGGTAAATCGCTCTCGTCGATATGGCTGCAGGCCTCCTATGACCTTCCCGACCTGATAGCGAAGTACCTGCCGCAGATAAAAGGCGTCAGCGTCGGCTTGTTGACCAAGATTGCCGGCGTCGGGGCGGGTTTGCTGATGTTCATTGTCGCCCTGATCATCGCCGGTATTTTCATGGCCCATGGTGAGGCCGGCACCCGCGCCGCGGTAGAGATTGCGTCTCGCGTCAGCGGTCCTGACAAGGGGCCGAAAATCGCCGAACTGTGCACCGCAACCATCCGTGCCGTTGCGCTCGGAGTGGTCGGCATCGCGTTCATTCAGATGCTGCTGGTGGGTATCGGCTTCGTGCTCAAAGGCATCCCGGGCGCAGGTATTCTGGCGATCTTTGTGTTGCTGCTCGGCATCATGCAGTTACCAGCCACGCTGATTACGCTGCCGGTGATTGTCTACGTGATGGCGACCGAGGGGCCCAACACGAGGACCATCATCTTCTCGGTCTTTGTGTTCGTTGCCGGTCTGGTGGACAACGTTCTCAAACCGCTGTTGCTGGGGCGTGGCGTGGATGTGCCAATGCCGGTCGTGTTGATCGGTGCATTGGGCGGCATGGTCACCAGCGGCATCCTTGGGCTGTTCATCGGGCCAGTGGTGCTTGCGGTCGGCTATCAACTATTCTGGCAGTGGGTTCAGGATCGGCCGGAGGACGGAGCAAATCCGTAACCATGAACACGCAGAGTCATGAGCTCCTCGAGCGGGTGTTGACCGCTCATGGGGGGCTCGATCGCTGGAACAGCTTCAGCAAAGTACGCACCACCCTCGTGACAGGTGGTGCGTTATGGGCAAAGAAAGGGCTGACGCAGGACAGCGCGCCACGCCGACGGGACGCTCGTTGCCGAGCGCTCAGCCCCGGGAATCCTTTCAAGACCACGAAGAAAATACCCCTTGGGATCCACTGCACCGCGCGTACTTCAATGGTTACGCGCTGTGGTCCTACCTGACGATGCCGTTCTTGTTCACCGTGGCGGCAATCGGCCTCAGCGACATCCGTTACGCGTAATGCCCGTCGCAATGCTCATGTGATCTATCAGCAACGGCGGCCGGAGGAGGCGTTTTGAAACCATTCCTGCCCGGACCGGGTGCGTCAACGTGGAACATGTTGCGCCAAGCGTGTCTGCAACGCCGCGATGCCGTGCCGCCGACTTTGACGGAACTGGCGGTCGTCCCCGGCATCGCACAGGCGCGTTACTGGCTGGACCGGGATTTCGCTCCGCTCATTCGGGACGTGAATCAGGCCAACCATCGCGAGGCTGAGGCGCTCGCCAGGGCGGGAGTGCCGAATGACGTCCTGCCGGTGGCCAACATGCTGGCGGTTTCCGGCGGTGGTGACGCCGGCACGTTTGCGGCAGGGATCATCGCGGGATGGACGTTGAATGGGACGCGCCCACTGTTCAAAGTGGTCACGGGCATCAGCGCTGGCGCCCTGGTGGCTCCGTTCGCTTTTCTGGGGCCTCAATACGACGACATCATTCTGCGCATCTGCAGCGCCATCGGTCCCAAAGACGTTTTCCATTCGCGCAATGTGCTGACCCGGCTTGCCAGCGACGGCATTGCAGACAGCAAGCCACTGTCGCGGCTCGTCGCCCAGTACGTCACCGCTGACATACTGGCGGCGATTGCGGCGCAATACGCCAATGGACGACTCCTGATGATCGGTACCACCGACCTCGATGCAGGGCGGCCCGTGACCTGGAATATGGGGGCCATCGCCTCCAGTGGAGCACCGGGCGCACTGGACCTGTTTCGCCAGATCCTGATCGCGTCGATGAGCATTCCTGGCGCCGTTTCACCGGTCATGATCGACGTGGAAGTGAACGGTCAACAGTTTCAGGAAATGCACGTGGACGGCGGCGTCATCACGCAGGTATTCCTTTACCCACCCGGCACGGTCATGGCTCTGAACAGCGTGACCGGCGCACGTTTGCGCCATGACCGGAATTTCTATGTGATTCGTAACGGGAAAATGGAGCCCCAGTGGTCCGGGACCAAGCGTCGCACGTTGAGTATCGGCGGTCGTGCCATCAGCGCATTGATCCAGACGCAAGGGATCAGTGACCTGGAACGGATTTACCGAATCGCTCAGCAGGACGGGGCGGACTTCAATCTGGCGTACATCGGCGCCGATTTTCATCACCTGCGCAGTCATCACTTTGATGGCGAATACATGAAGCGTTTATTCGACTACGCCTTTGAACTCAGCGCGAAAGGTTACCCGTGGCATAAATCCCCCAATACCTGAAGAGAATCGCGATCCTTGATGTCCAGTCGGTCATCGCGGAGTTGCCTGTATGAAATTAATACTGTAGTTTTTCATGAAATTATAAAAACATAATTTCATGAGAGCTCGTATGTTCCAGCAGTCCACCCAGCATGTCGCCAGCTATTACGCCCACAGTTGCGCGGATCGCTTGGTCAATCGCCCTGCGCTCAGGGGTGAACAAGACACCGACATCCTGATCATCGGGGCCGGCTTCAGTGGGCTGCACACCGCGTTGCGCCTGGCCTTGGCCGGCAAACGGGTGACCCTGCTGGAAGCCAGTCGAGTGGCGTGGGCGGCCTCCGGGCGCAATGGTGGCCAGGCCATTCTCGGCTGGTCGTGTGACATGCCGCCGCTGGAAGCCGCGTTGGGTTACGAGCGCGCACGCCGGTTGTGGGACGGCATGCGCTGGGCGGCGCAGGAGCTGCGTGAATTACCCGCTCGTCATGGCTTCGATTGTGATTATCGCGCGGGGCATTTGTGGACGTCGGTCATGCCACGGCGTGTCGGGCTGTTGACCGAGTGGCAGCGCGAGGCCAGTCACAAGTGGGGCCACCATGGCTTGCGGTTCATCAGCCGTGAACAGTTGCCGCAATGGATCGCCAGCGAGCGCTATCAGGCCGGCCTCTATGATCCCGAGGGCGGTCATCTGAACCCGCTGAAACTGGCCATCGGCCTGGCCACCGCCATCGAAAAGGCGGGCGGCCGCATCCATGAACAAAGCAAAGCATTGAGCTATCAAGAGGAGGGCGGTCGTTACCGGGTGAACACCGAACACGGGACCATTCGGGCAGACGTTCTGGTGCTGGCGTGCAATGCGTATCTGGACCGGCTCGACCCGAAACTGGCCCGTTGCGTATTACCGGTCGGGACTTATCAAGTGGCCACCGCGCCCCTGTCTCCCGAGCAGGCCACCGCGCTGTTGCCGAGCAATGTCTGCGTCACCGACAACCAGTTTGTCCTCGATTATTTCCGGCGCACGCCCGACAATCGCCTGCTGTTCGGCGGCGGCTGCACGTATCTGGGCGGTATGCCAAAGGACATTGCCGGGGCCACGCGTCCCTTCCTGGAGCGGGTGTTCCCGCAGCTCAAAGGCGTAGCCCTGGAATTCGCCTGGGGCGGGCACATCGACTTGACCCTGAAACGAACGCCGGACATTGGCCAGTCAGGGAATCGCTACTGGATGCAAGGCTATTCCGGGCATGGCGTGCTGCCGACACTGGCCGCTGCCCGCGCCGTGTCCGACGCGATTCTTGGCCAGGACGATGAATTGTCCT
The DNA here is from genome assembly GCF_002000165.1 of Pseudomonas sp. C9. Lineage (NCBI taxonomy): Bacteria > Pseudomonadati > Pseudomonadota > Gammaproteobacteria > Pseudomonadales > Pseudomonadaceae > Pseudomonas > Pseudomonas sp. C9. The sequence goes on from NZ_MPAK01000001.1 coordinate 5,771,514, forward strand.
TGTACCAGGGTTTGAACAACGGCAGTTTTCCCGGCGGCAAATACCTGGCTGCGCCGCTGGAAGCCATCGGCAAAGCCTGGTATCGACTGCGCGACAGTATTTGATGAGTCATCAACTGGAAATCCAGGCATGAACAAGCAAGAAGAAATCGCTGCGCTGGCGATCCTTATTCACGATCTGCGCAAGCACAAGAAATACACCTTGAAGGAACTGGCCGACAAAATCGGCCGTTCCGTGGGCTTCCTGTCGCAGGTCGAACGTGGCCTGTCACGGCCCACGGTGGCCGACCTGACGGCAATCAGTGAAACCCTGGGCGTGCCGACGACTTACTTCTACAGCCTGCCAAAACCCAAGGAGTTGCCATGGGTCACCCGGCCGGACGAACGCCGTACGTTGTACTTCGCCAACGGCATTACCGACATTCTGGTTTCGCCAAAGATCCGCGCATCGTTTTCGATGCTCGAAAGTCACCTTGAAGCCGGTGCCAGCAGTGGCGACCGGCATTTGACTGACAGCTCCGAGCAAGGGGGTTACGTGCTCGAAGGCGAGCTGACGCTGTGGTTGGGCGACGACGAGGACCCCGTCAAATTAGTGGCTGGCGACAGCTTTCAGTTCGACAGCCATACCCGTTGCCGCTACGGCAACCTCACCGAGCATCTCACGCGAGTGCTTTGGGTTTACACCTGATGAAAAGACAAGGACCCACAATGATGGATGCTACCTGCTCTGACCTGTTGGCCGAGGTGCGCGCCTTTCGCCAACGCTATCCTGAGGTGCGCTATGTCGACCTGATTTCCCTGGATATTCCAGGGCATTTCTACGGCAAGCGTTATCCGGTGGACATGCTGGAAAAGGTGGCGGCCGGCAGCGCGCTGAAACTGCCGCAGAACTGTGTGCTGTTGGGCGTGCAAGGCGGGTTGTTCAAGATCGGCGATTACTGCTTCAACGACGGCGATCCCGATGCGCTGCGTCGCCTGGTACCTGGCACACTCAAGCCTGTGACCTGGGAAGGCCAACCGCTGGGGCAAATGCTGATTACCTCGGACGGCACGCAAAACCCCATCGTGTTCGAACCGCGCCAGGTATTGGCCCAGGTTCTGGACCGCCTCGCCGGTAAAGGCATTCATCCAGTCGTGGCATTTGAGCTGGAGTTCTACCTGTTCGATAAAAAGCTGCGCGACGGGCTACCGCAGTTTCCCCGCGACGGGCTGACAGACGATGCCGACGATCAACCCAATATGCACATCGAGCGGCTGTCACGTTTTGCCCCGGTACTCGATGAAATGGTCGAGGCATCGCGTGCCCAGGGCATCGACAGCACGGTGATTACCGCCGAGCTCGGGCCGGGGCAGTTCGAGATCAATTTCGGTCACCTGGACGACGGCTTGCGCGCGGCGGACTGGGCCGCCCTGTTTTGCCGCAGCAGCCGCGGTGTTGCCCTCAAGCACGGCTATCGCGCCAGTTTCATGGCCAAACCTTACTTGCAGCACCCGGGTAGCGGCATGCACGTACATGTCAGCCTTTACGATGCGGCCGGCAATAACATCCTGGCGGCCAATGAACAGCGATCGTTGCGTCACGCCGTGGCCGGTTGCCTGGAACTGCTGCCGCATTGCATGCCGGTTTTCGCCCCGAACCAGAATGCCTATCGACGCTTGGGCGGCACGACCAACATCGCCACCCAAGCGAGCTGGGGTTTTGAAGATCGCGATGCGTGCCTGCGCATCCCTGAGTCGGACTCGAAGAACCTGCGCATCGAACATCGTCTGGCAGGCGCCGATGCCAATCCATATCTGGTATTGGCGGCGATTCTGGTGGGCCTGGAACACGGACTGGACGCGGGCAAAGAACCGATCTTGCCGTTGAACGAAGACCGCAACAGTGGCGTCGACTTTCCAAAGGAAATGCTCGAAGCCGTGCGCGCAATGCAGCATCAACCGCAATTGCGTGAAGGTCTGGGGGCTGAGTTCGTGAATGTTTATTGCGAGAACAAACGTCAGGACCATCTGGCGTTCATGCAGGAGATCAGCGCGCGGGAATATCGCTGGTATCTGTAAACGCAGGATGCGGGCAGTCGCTCAATCTCATGATTGGGCAGAAAGAGTAAGGCATAAAAAAACGCCGCCCCTCTCACGAAGGGCGGCGTTTTCTATGGCGTTGCAGCGTTACGCTTGAACGACCGGAATGTTGGCGTTCGCAGCGACTTCACGGAACTCGGCGATCTGGTCGAAGGACAGGTAGCGGTAGACATCGGCCGCCATGCTGTCGATCTTGCCCGCGTATTCCATGTACTCCTCGACGGTCGGCAGGCGACCCAGGATGGAAGCAACAGACGCCAGCTCGGCCGAAGCCAGGTAGACGTTCGCGCCGTCACCCAGACGGTTCGGGAAGTTACGGGTCGACGTCGACACCACGGTGCTGTTTGGCTCAACGCGTGCCTGGTTACCCATGCACAGCGAGCAACCCGGCATTTCCATGCGTGCGCCGGCCTTGTCGTAGATGCCGTAGTAGCCTTCTTCGGTCAGCTGGTGAGCGTCCATTTTGGTCGGCGGTGACAGCCACAGACGGGTTGGCAATGCTCCATCGACCTGTTCCAGCAACTTGCCGGCAGCGCGGAAGTGACCGATGTTGGTCATGCACGAACCGATGAACACTTCGTCGATCTTCTGACCTTCAGCGGACGACAACAGACGAGCGTCGTCGGGGTCGTTCGGTGCGCACAGGATCGGTTGCGTGATCTGTGCCAGGTCGATCTCGAGGACTTCTGCGTATTCAGCGTCTTTGTCCGCTTGCAGCAGCTCTGGTTTGGCCAGCCAGGCTTCCATCGCTTGAGCACGACGCTCCAGGGTGCGGGCGTCGCCGTAGCCTTCGCCGATCATCCAGCGCAGCAGGGTGATGTTGGAGGTCAGGTACTCGGTAATGGCCTTTTCCGGGAGTTTGATCGTGCAGCCGGCGGCGGAACGTTCAGCGGAAGCGTCGGACAGTTCGAACGCTTGCTCCACGGTCAGGTTGTCCAGGCCTTCGATTTCCAGGATGCGGCCGGAGAAGGCGTTGATCTTGCCTTTCTTCTCGACGGTCAGCAGACCGGCCTTAATGGCGTAGTAAGGGATCGAATGAACCAGGTCACGCAGGGTGATGCCCGGTTGCATCTTGCCTTTGAAACGCACCAGGACTGACTCGGGCATGTCCAGCGGCATGACGCCGGTGGCGGCGGCGAACGCAATCAATCCAGAGCCCGCCGGGAACGAAATACCGATCGGGAAACGGGTGTGCGAATCGCCACCGGTACCGACGGTGTCCGGCAGCAGCATGCGGTTCAGCCAGCTGTGAATGATGCCGTCGCCCGGTTTGAGCGAAACGCCGCCGCGGTTACGCATGAAATCCGGCAGGGTGTGGTGAGTCGTCACATCCACAGGCTTTGGATAAGCCGCAGTGTGGCAGAAGGACTGCATCACCAGATCCGTCGAGAAGCCCAGGCACGCCAGGTCTTTCAGTTCGTCACGGGTCATTGGACCGGTGGTGTCCTGGGAACCCACGGTGGTCATCTTCGGTTCGCAGTAGGTGCCAGGACGCACACCGGCTACGCCGCAGGCCTTGCCGACCATTTTCTGCGCCAGGGTGTAACCCTTGGTGCTTTCAGCCGGGGCTTCCGGCAGTTTGAACAGGTCGAACGCTGGCAGACCCAGTTCGGCGCGAGCCTTGTCGGTCAGGCCACGGCCGATGATCAGCGGAATACGGCCGCCAGCACGAACTTCGTCCAACAGCACCGGGGTCTTCATTTCGAAGGTGGTCAGGACTTCGTCGGT
>NZ_MPAK01000002.1:0-570413 GCF_002000165.1 Pseudomonas sp. C9
CCTCGATGTCGGCTCATCACATCCTGGGGCTGAAGCCGGTCCCAAGGGTATGGCTGTTCGCCATTTAAAGTGGTACGCGAGCTGGGTTTAGAACGTCGTGAGACAGTTCGGTCCCTATCTGCCGTGGACGTTTGAGATTTGAGAGGGGCTGCTCCTAGTACGAGAGGACCGGAGTGGACGAACCTCTGGTGTTCCGGTTGTCACGCCAGTGGCATTGCCGGGTAGCTATGTTCGGAATAGATAACCGCTGAAAGCATCTAAGCGGGAAACTAGCCTCAAGATGAGATCTCACTGGGACCTTGAGTCCCCTGAAGGGCCGTCGAAGACTACGACGTTGATAGGTTGGGTGTGTAAGCGCTGTGAGGCGTTGAGCTAACCAATACTAATTGCCCGTGAGGCTTGACCATATAACACCCAAGCAATTTGCGTCGAAAGGCCAGATTGCGGTGTGTGAAGACGAAACGAACCGAAAGTTCGAGATACTCACAAAACACCCAACTATCGCATACCCAATTTGCTGAAGCGCGGCCGACTGGCCACGATTCGGTACCCGAATTTCTTGACGACCATAGAGCATTGGAACCACCTGATCCCATCCCGAACTCAGCAGTGAAACGATGCATCGCCGATGGTAGTGTGGGGTTTCCCCATGTGAGAGTAGGTCATCGTCAAGATTAAATTCCGAAACCCCAATTGCGAAAGCAGTTGGGGTTTTGTTTTGTCTGCAGAAAAGTTCGTACCCAGGTGATCTGCTTCAAGCATGAAGACTCAGGCCTCATGCTCGATCAAGGCTTTACGAATAGCTTGCGCTAGTCCAAAACGCCGCTTGAGCGCGCCTTAGCGTGCCGTGTTATTGGGCGACGAACGAAGAGCCTGATTCGCCGAAGACCTGGCCATAACGCTTCTGGGGAGCTTACAGGCCGCCCGGTAGGCCTGGCAGGCTGATTTGCCTGTGCTTCAGGGCATGATCACATGCCTCAGGCATGCGCCGCCCAAGATGCCCAGGGATTAGGAATAGCAGACCATCACCCACAAAAAAGCCCCAGACCCTAAGGACTGAGGCTTTCTCGTTTCAACGTATGGTGCACCAGGCGGGATTCGAACCCACGACCCCTGCCTTCGGAGGGCAGTACTCTATCCAGCTGAGCTACTGGTGCAAGCGGGCGCCATGATACTCATATGTGTAGCGGGCGTCCATGCTGCTGAATCGCTTGCGGTTTTTGAAAGCGTAACGTGCGTTTGCTACGTTGATCCGAAAAATAACGCAAATGCGGCGTTTTCGTTCTTTTTTTCGAACAGGCTATTGTCCTTTACCCCCTTTGATCCTAGGATTCGTTTGAGATTTCAAACGCTCTTGTCTGGGTGCTGAACCGCACGATATCCATCGGTGCGCTATTTATGTGCTTCAGCCCAGTGAATGATTTCCCTGACGGCAGCCTAAGGGCGCCTTTCTACAATCATAATTTGCTCCGCGCCTGCCGCGGTGCTGTTAAGGAAAGCCGACATGCAGCTTAAAGACACCCAGTTGTTCCGCCAGCAAGCCTTTATCGATGGCGCTTGGGTCGACGCAGACAGTGGTCAGACGATCAAAGTGAACAACCCGGCAACGGGCGAAATTCTGGGCACTGTGCCGAAAATGGGTGCTGCCGAGACCCGTCGTGCAATCGAAGCCGCTGATAAAGCGCTGCCGGCCTGGCGTGCTCTGACCGCCAAGGACCGCGCGAACAAGCTGCGCCGCTGGTTCGAGCTGATTATCGAAAACCAGGACGACCTGGCTCGCCTGATGACCCTCGAGCAGGGCAAGCCATTGGCCGAAGCCAAGGGCGAAATCGTTTACGCTGCTTCCTTTATCGAGTGGTTCGCTGAAGAAGCCAAGCGCATCTACGGTGACGTGATTCCTGGCCACCAGCCAGACAAGCGCCTGATCGTGATCAAGCAGCCAATCGGCGTGACCGCTGCCATCACCCCGTGGAACTTCCCGGCCGCGATGATCACCCGTAAAGCCGGCCCAGCACTGGCTGCCGGTTGCACCATGGTGCTCAAGCCTGCTTCGCAAACCCCGTTCTCCGCATTCGCTCTGGCTGAACTGGCTCAGCGTGCCGGCATTCCAGCCGGTGTGTTCAGCGTTGTTTCCGGCAGCGCCGGCGACATCGGTAGCGAGCTGACCAGCAACCCGATCGTACGCAAACTGTCCTTCACCGGCTCGACCGAAATCGGTCGTCAGCTGATGGCTGAATGCGCCAAGGACATCAAGAAAGTGTCCCTGGAACTGGGCGGCAACGCGCCGTTCATCGTGTTTGACGACGCGGACCTGGATAAGGCCGTCGAAGGCGCGATCATTTCCAAATACCGCAACAACGGCCAGACCTGCGTCTGCGCCAACCGTCTGTACATCCAGGACTCGGTCTACGACGCATTCGCCGAGAAGCTGAAAGTGGCCGTGGCCAAACTCAAGATCGGCAACGGTCTGGAAGACGGCACCACCACTGGCCCGCTGATCGATGAAAAAGCCGTGGCCAAGGTACAAGAGCACATTGCTGACGCAATCAGCAAAGGCGCAACCGTTCTGGCGGGTGGCAAGGTCATGGAAGGCAACTTCTTCGAGCCGACCATCCTGACCAACGTGCCGAAAAACGCTGCAGTGGCCAAAGAAGAAACCTTCGGTCCATTGGCACCGCTGTTCCGCTTCAAAGACGAAGCCGAAGTGATCGCGATGTCCAACGACACCGAGTTCGGTCTGGCTTCGTACTTCTATGCTCGCGACCTGGGCCGTGTGTTCCGTGTGGCTGAAGCCCTGGAATACGGCATGGTCGGCGTCAACACCGGGTTGATCTCCAACGAAGTCGCGCCGTTCGGTGGCATCAAGGCCTCGGGCCTGGGCCGTGAAGGCTCCAAGTACGGCATCGAAGATTACCTGGAAATCAAATACCTCTGCCTGGGCATCTAAGCCCGGCAAGGCATTGCTTCAAGCACAAAGGGCACGAGAGCGCTGACCCTTTGTGCGTTTCAAATCGCATTATTCTCGGTGGCCGGGAACGTAGTGACAGTCGATCATCGCATGCTGTTGCCGTTGCTCCCCGCCACTTAATCCTTGAACCACGCCGCCCGATGAGCGGTGAATGAGGACTGTATGAGCAAGACTAACGCTTCTTTGATGGCCCGCCGTACCGCTGCTGTTCCACGTGGTGTAGGCCAGATTCACCCGATCTTCGCCGAGTCCGCGAAGAACGCTACCGTGACCGACGTCGAAGGTCGTGAGTTCATCGACTTCGCCGGCGGTATCGCTGTGTTGAACACCGGTCACGTGCACCCGAAAATCATCGCCGCCGTAACCGAGCAGCTGAACAAGCTGACCCACACTTGCTTCCAGGTTCTGGCCTACGAGCCGTACGTAGAAGTGTGCGAAAAAATCAACGCCAAGGTTCCAGGTGATTTCGACAAGAAAACCCTGCTGGTGACCACGGGTTCCGAAGCCGTAGAAAACGCCGTGAAAATCGCCCGTGCCGCCACTGGCCGTGCCGGCGTGATCGCCTTCACCGGCGCTTACCACGGTCGCACCATGATGACCCTGGGCCTGACCGGTAAAGTCGTGCCTTACTCCGCCGGCATGGGCCTGATGCCAGGCGGCGTGTTCCGCGCCCTGTACCCGAACGAACTGCACGGTGTGAGCATCGACGATTCGATCGCCAGCATCGAACGCATTTTCAAGAACGATGCTGAACCGCGTGACATCGCTGCAATCATCATCGAGCCAGTGCAGGGCGAAGGTGGTTTCTACGTTGCGCCTAAAGAATTCATGAAGCGTCTGCGTGCCCTGTGCGACCAGCACGGCATCCTGCTGATCGCTGACGAAGTACAGACTGGCGCTGGCCGTACCGGCACCTTCTTCGCCATGGAACAGATGGGCGTTGCTGCCGACCTGACCACGTTCGCCAAATCCATCGCAGGCGGCTTCCCGCTGGCGGGTGTATGCGGCAAGGCCGAATACATGGACGCCATCGCTCCAGGCGGCCTGGGTGGCACCTACGCCGGTAGCCCGATCGCTTGCGCTGCGGCCCTGGCCGTGATGGAAGTGTTCGAAGAAGAACACCTGCTGGACCGCTGCAAGGCTGTCGGCGAGCGTCTGGTCACTGGCTTGAAAGCCATCCAGGCCAAGTACCCGGTTATCGGTGAAGTCCGCGCCCTGGGTGCAATGATCGCTGTTGAGCTGTTTGAAAACGGCGACAGCCACAAGCCAAATGCTGCTGCGGTAGCGTCGGTTGTGGCCAAGGCTCGCGACAAGGGCCTGATCCTGCTGTCCTGCGGCACCTACGGCAACGTTCTGCGCGTCCTGGTACCGCTGACTTCGCCGGACGAGCAACTGGACAAAGGTCTGGCGATCATCGAAGAGTGCTTCTCCGAGCTGTAATCACCTTGTGTGACCTGATCGACAAAAAACCCGCTTAGGCGGGTTTTTTTACGCCTCTTGAAACACATTGAGTGCATTTGTTATGTATCGGGCCGTCAGTGTTGACTAAGGTTCATGCATTGCGAGGGAGCGTATTGCATGAGTGCCGTTGATTTGCCCGCCGTACCGAGAGTGTTGATTGCCGAGGCTGACCCTTGGTCTCTCGATTTGCTCAAACAGGTGTTGCTGAATGTGCGCTGCGACGCGCGGCTGGACCTGTGCGCCGATGGTCAGCAGGCGTTGGAACTGCTGGCGGACGTGCCGTATGACCTGGTCATCGTCGACTGGGAGTTACCCGGCGTCGATGGCCTGAATGTGTTGCGCAATGTGCGCCAGCGCAAGCGCAATCCATTGCTGCCCTTCATTCTGATGAGCAGCCGCAATGACAGCGCGAGTGTGCATGAAGCCTTGCCCCTGGCGCCCACCGCTTACTTGACCAAACCCCTGGACATGGAAAACCTGACCCACCGCCTGGAGGAGTTGCTGCTGAATGTCGGTGAGGAAGTGTCCTGCGCGATACCGGTGCTGGCACAAGGCATGACGTTGTCGGTGTACCTGGAGCGTCGTCGGGAGCTGGCGGATGGCGCACCGTTGATGACTGACGTACAAGTGGCGGTCAAGCGCAGCCTCACCCCCCAGCGACTGGACCTGACCCGACTCGAAGCTGAAATCCGTACCGACCCTCAGATCACCGCGGTATTGATCGCCGCCGCCAATAGCGCAGGCCATCATCTGGGGGCAGCGGTTCAAACCCTGTCTCAAGCGTTGCACCGATTGGGGACGGGGCAAAGCATGAACCTCATTCTGGGGCTGACCCTCAAGCGCAGTGCCCGACTGAGCGATCCGTTCCTGGCGGATTATGCCGAGCGCTATTGGGAGCTGTCGCTGCATACCGCCGAATACGCCCGGACGCTGGCGCGCTTGCTGGATCTGGATCAAGAGCGTTGTTATTGCGCAGGTTTGTTGCATCGACTTGGCGACCTGGCATTGCTCAAGTGTTTGCAGGAATGGAAGCAGGCCGGGGGTGAGTTGGATGAGTGGGAAGAGGTGGGTGATGCGCTCGCCGAGTTCGGTGCAGCCTACGGTTCGGCACTGCGCACTCGCTGGCGGCTGCCGCTGGAGTTGCGAGAACTGATTGCGGCGGTCTATCAGCTCGGTGGCGGGGTTTACTCTCGCGAAGCGCTAGTGATGAACATGGCGGCGCAATTGGCGCGTCTGACGGAGCACGAGGGCATTGAGGCGCTAGCCAGGAGCCGCACGGCGCGGTTGCTCAAGATTGGCTTGCCGGAGCTGATGCGTTTGCGCAAAAAGTAAGGCATACACTAAGGGGGTTGGTGATTGGCCTGCTAGCTGGAAACAATCCGGTTTTTGCCTTGTCGCTTGGCTTCATACATCGCCGCATCCGCCCGAGAGAACAGGCTGTCGAGGCTTTCGTCGGCTTCGGTGAGGCTGGTCAAGCCCTGGCTGACGGTGATGCCGAACGTCTGGTCGCCATGACTGAAGCTCAATTGTTGAATCTGCCGTTGCAGACGTTCGGCCACTTGCATGGCCGTGTCGGGCGCGCAGCCGGGGAACACCGCCGCGAATTCTTCGCCACCAATTCGCCCGAACACATCCCCACGGCGCAATGCCCCGCGCCCGCTTTCGGCGATCTGTTGCAGCACCGTGTCACCTTTCGGATGACCGTATGTGTCGTTGACTACTTTGAAATCATCGATGTCCAGCAACAGGAACGCCAGCGGCGTCCCTTGCTTGCGTGCGAGTGCAAACTCTCGTTGCGCGCATTCGAAGAAGTGCCGGCGGTTACTGCTTTGCGTCAGCACGTCGGTGGTGGCCAAACGTTGCAGCTCGGCGTCCATCCGCTTTTTTTCGGTGATGTCTTCGGCAATGCCCACGATGATGACCGGTTGCCCGGGTTCGGCCTGGCGGTTGATGAAGCATTTGTCGCTGAGCCAGCGAACCTGTCCGTCAGCATCGATGATGCGGTATTCGCGATCTTCAACGGCGCCTTTGACCAGTACTTCGGCCAGGCTTTGCTGCGCATAGTCCAGATCGTCGGGGTAAATGCTGTCGCGCCATTCGTTACAGTCGGACAACAATTTCCCGGCGCTGCGGCCGAAAATCCGCTCATAGGCCGGGCTGACATAGAGCACCTGACGGGTTTCCCAATTGAATGCCCAGAGCACCGCATTGACGCTCACCAGCAGCGAGCTGAACAGCTGTTCGCGCTCGCTCAGTCGCGCCACTTCGCTTTGGGCATGCATCAGCGCCATCAGGGTTTGAGCCGTGTCTGGCGATTGCGCAAAGGATGAGTCGTGCGGGTTTTTATGGACCATCGAGACAAATCTCAAAGTACTGCGCCGCTCCAGGTTCGAAAGCGGCTACAGCGAAGCTCGCCGGGGGGCGAAGTGTCTTTGAGATAGGGGATTTAGAGCTAAGTTCCGAAGGGTGCGCCCGCGAGCGGGGGCGCACCGATCAACGGCATCAGGCAGCGGAAGGGCGCAGGGAATAGGTTTTCAACTGGTCGGCAAAGTCGCGCAGCGATTGAATGCCGCTGGCCTCGGCTTCATGCACCCAGTCCTTGATGGCAGCGAGCATGTCATGACCATTTGAGCTGGTCTTGACCCAGATCTGCTGCAAGGCCAGGCGTTTCTCGTAAATTACCTTCAGCGCCTGGCTGTGCTCGAGCATGGTCTGGATGCGAACGTGGTGTTTTTCGTCCAGCAAGCTGGTTTCCCGCGAAAGCAGGCGCTTGGCGCGGTGGAATTGATGGCGGACCGAGTGATCAACCTTTTCCAGCTCTTGCTTGACCAGTGGCGCGATAACCAATTTGCGGTACTGGGCCATGATCTGGAAGCGGTTATTGAGGATCGCCATGGCGGTGTCCATGTCCAGGTTGCCTTTACCTTCAACCCGGTGGGCGATCGGTGCAACACGCTGGACTTTGGCCAGACGAAAGAAACTGAAGACCTGGATCCAGGCCCAACCAAGGTCGAACTCCCACTTCTTCACTGACAATTTTGCCGAGTTAGGGTAGGTGTGATGATTGTTATGCAGTTCTTCGCCGCCGATCAGGATGCCCCAAGGCACCAGGTTGGTCGCCGCATCGCGGCATTCGAAGTTGCGGTAGCCGATGGCATGACCAAGGCCGTTGACCACACCGGCGGCCCACACCGGGATCCACATCATCTGGATGGCCCAGATGGTGATGCCGATGGTGCCGAACAGCAGCAAGTCGATGACGCCCATGATCGCCACACCCAACAGCGGATAACGGCTGTAGAGGTTGCGTTCGATCCAGTCCTCGGGGCAGTTCTTGCCGTAGATGCGCAGGGTCTCGGGGTTTTCCGCTTCGGCGCGGTACAGCTCGGCACCTTTGCGCAGAACGGTGGAAAGCCCCTTGATGACCGGGCTGTGCGGGTCATCGACGGTTTCGCATTTGGCGTGGTGCTTGCGGTGGATGGCCGTCCACTCGCGGGTGTTCTGTGCAGTGGTCAGCCACAACCAGAAGCGGAAGAAATGTTTCAGGCCGGCATTGAGCTCAAGCGAGCGATGGGCTGAATAACGATGCAAATAGACCGTAACGCCAACAATCGTGACGTGGGTCATCAACAGAGTGACTGCGACCAGAGACCAAGGCGACAAGCCGAGAAAACCTTCGTACCACATAGGCTATAGGGCCCTCGATAAAGAAAAAAACAGCCGTTGCATTATCACTAAGCCCACGGATAAAACCAGTCGCCCTTTCAGATAAGAGTGGCTGGATGTGTCTTCAACCTATAATTCCAACCCTACTGTAGGGACATGGACGGCCCAATGTCTGCCACCTATCGCGATGCCCTGCGTACAGCGCTGCTTTATCTGTTGATTTCAGTCGCCTGGATGGCGTTCAGCGGCTATTTATTGAACAGTTTCTTCGATAGCTCTGCTGAGTTATTGCGATGGCAACTGATCAACGGCTATGTCTGGGTGGTGCTCAGCGCAGGGTTGATCTTCGTTGCCCGGGCCCGGCTGTTCCAGTGTCTGGGGATCGGCGCCAAACTGCGCGAGCGGCATGCCGACCGGGAGCGCTTGCGCCAGGCCGCCGCCGTGTTCGATTGCACGCGTGAGGGTGTTCTGGTCACCGATAGAAACGGACGGATTGTCCATGTAAATCGGGCCTTCATGGCGATCACCGGTTATCAGCAGAATGAAGTGCTGGGCCAACAACCCAGTCTGTTCAAATCGGGCCATCATCCACCGTCGTTTTACCGGTCGATGTTTGCAGCCCTCCACAGCACTGGCGAGTGGAGCGGGGAAATCTGGAACCGCCGCAAAAGCGGTGAAATCTACCCGCAATGGCAAACCATCCGCATCATTCATGACGATCAGGGGCGGCACAGTCATTACGTGGCGGTGTTTTCCGATATCAGTGCGATCAAAAACTCCGAGCATGAGCTCAAACACCTGGCTCACCACGACCCGCTGACCGATTTGCCCAATCGGCTGTTGTTCACCGACCGTGTCGAACAGGCACTGGCGTCGGCGCAAATCCACAAACGGAGTTGCGCGTTGCTGATGATCGACCTCGATCACTTCAAGATGATCAACGACAGTCTCGGGCACACCGTGGGTGATCAGTTGCTAAAAGCCGTGGCCGAGCACTTGAAAGCCCTGTTCGGCCCGGGAATCACGCTGGCGCGCCTGGGCGGTGACGAGTTTGCGGTGCTCGCCGAAAACTGTCCGCAAGTGGCGCAGGCGGCGACGTTGGCTCAGCGGGTCATCGATGGTCTGCGCGAGCCCTTCTATATCGACGGGCATCGACTTTTTATCAACACCAGTGTCGGCATCAGTCAGTTTCCCGGTGATGCCTTGGGTGCCGAGCAAATGTTGCGCAACGCCGACTCAGCGCTGTTCAAGGCCAAGAGTGCAGGGCGCGATGGTTACGCGCTTTACACCGAAGAATTGACGGCCCATGCCCAGCAGCGCGTGGAAATAGCGTTTGAATTGCGGCGCGCCCTGCAGCAGCAGGAGTTGCGCGTCCATTACCAACCCGTGCATGACCTCAAGACCAGCCGTCTGATAGGGGTGGAAGCGTTGGTGCGTTGGGAACATCCGCAGCGCGGGCTTGTGTCGCCGGCAGAATTTATCCCCGTCGCCGAGCGTATCGGGCTGATTGCCGAGATCGATGCCTGGGTCTTGAGGCAAGCCTGTGAGCAAATGTGCCAGTGGCAAGCGGCGGGTGTGGCGTTGTCGTTTGTCGCGGTGAATGTTTCATCGCGACTGTTTGCCCGGCGTGAGCTGTATCAGCAGGTGGCTCGGGTGCTTGATGCGACGGGCCTTGACCCGAAGTATCTGGAACTGGAAGTCACTGAAAGCGCAGTGATGGATGATCCGGAGGAGGCGCTGGAGCAGATGCATCGCCTGCGTGAGTTGGGCGTGCGGTTGGCCATCGACGATTTCGGCACTGGCTATTCGTCGCTGCTGCGCCTCAAGCGATTGCCAGTGCAGAAGCTCAAGATCGACCAGGGATTTGTTGCAGGTTTGCCCTGGGATGAGGATGACGTGGCCATTGTGCGGGTGATCATTGCCTTGGCGCAGAGCATGGGAATGCAGGTGCATGCCGAGGGGATCGAGCAGCTTGAGCAGGCCGGTTTCCTGCTGGAGCATGACTGCGATCTGGGGCAAGGCTACTGGTTTGGGCGCCCGGTGCCGGCTGAGCAACTGGATTGGATGTGTGCGCCGGTTATTCGATAAGCCCGCGATCGTTCCTACGCTCTGCGTGGGAATGCCGCCCGGGACGCTCCGCGTTGCCGCAAAACCATGACGCAGAGCGTCATCGAATGCATTCCTGCGCAGAGCATGGAAACGATCAACACGCCGTAACCCCCCGTCCCGCCAAATAATATTTTCTGGTTATATAAACATTCTTAAATAGTCTTTTTAAGAATAACCGCGCCTCTCTACTATTGGTCTCACGCCGCAAGCAGTGCCGCCACTGCCAGGCAACCTCTCAGTTGAAGGAGCAGCACCATGAGCGCATCCCTACGTAGTGTTGATGGCCAAGACGAAGCAACCATTTTGCGTGAGATCCAGAGCGCGTTGCGCGATCTGCGCTTTGGGGCGGTGGAGATCACCGTGCACAACGCCCAGGTCGTCCAGATCGAACGCAAAGAGAAATTCCGTTTGCAGAACCCGAGCAAGCCGAGCTGAGAAATCGGCGACCCGCTTCCAGCACTCCATAAAAAAGCCAACACAATCAGAATTCCAGGAGCTTTCACCATGTCGTCGATTCGTCATTTTGCTTTGGCCGCCCTGGCCAGTGCCCTTTTTGCGGGTTCCGCGGTCGCCAAGGATTACGAACTGCTGAACGTGTCGTACGACCCGACGCGTGAGCTGTACCAGGACTACAACGCCGAGTTCATCAAGTTCTGGCAGCAGGATCACGCAGGCGACAATGTGAAGATCCAGCAATCCCACGGTGGTTCGGGCAAACAGGGGCGCGCTGTCATTGACGGTCTGCGCGCTGACGTCGTGACCCTGGCCTTGGCCGGTGACATCGACGAAATTGCCAAACTCGGCAAGACCCTGCCGGCCGACTGGCAGAAGCGTCTGCCGGAAGCGAGCACGCCGTACACCTCGACCATTGTGTTCCTGGTGCGCAAGGGCAACCCGAAGGGCATCAAGGACTGGGGCGACCTGGTCAAGAATGACGTATCGGTCATCACCCCGAACCCGAAAACCTCCGGCGGTGCACGCTGGAACTTCCTCGCGGCGTGGGCTTATGGCCTGAAAGCCAATGGCGGTGACGAAGGTAAAGCCAAAGATTACATCCAGACCCTGTTCAAGCACGTTCCGGTGCTGGATACCGGTGCTCGTGGCTCGACCATCACCTTCGTCAACAACGGTCAGGGCGACGTGTTGCTGGCCTGGGAAAATGAAGCGTTCCTGGCCCTGAAGGAAGACGGTGGTGCCGACAAGTTCGAGATCGTCGTGCCTTCGCTGTCGATCCTCGCCGAGCCGCCAGTGGCCGTGGTCGACAAGAACGCCGAGAAAAAGGGTAACGAGCAGATCGCCGAGGCGTACCTCAAGCATCTGTACAGCCCGGCAGGCCAGGAAATCGCGGCGAAAAACTTCTATCGTCCTCGTGACAAAGACGTGGCCGCCAAATACGCCAAGCAGTTCCCGACCCTGGAGCTGGTATCCATCGACAAAGACTTCGGCGGCTGGAAAACCGCACAACCGAAGTTCTTCAACGATGGTGGCGTGTTCGACCAGATTTACCAGGCGCAGTAGTCTTAAATAGCCATCAACGAGCCCCGATTTAACCGTTGGGGCTTTGCGCGTTCTCAACCAAGGACTTTTATGTCGCGTCGTATCTCCCCCGTCATACCCGGCTTCGGGCTGACGCTGGGTTACACCTTGGTGTACCTCAGCCTGATTGTGCTCATTCCACTGGCGGCGATGTTCGTCCACGCTGCCCAACTCACCTGGGACCAGTTCTGGGCAATTATCTCTGCACCGCGAGTGCTGGCGGCGTTGAAGCTGAGCTTCGGCACCGCGCTCTATGCGGCGATCATCAACGGCATCATCGGCACGCTGCTCGCCTGGGTACTGGTGCGCTATACCTTCCCGGGGCGCAAAGTCATCGACGCAATGATCGACTTGCCCTTCGCTTTGCCGACTGCGGTGGCCGGTATCGCACTGACTGCGTTGTACACCCCCACCGGTTTGGTGGGTCAGTTTGCGGCGGATCTGGGTTTCAAGATCGCGTACACCCCCCTGGGCATCACCCTTGCCCTCACTTTTGTGACACTTCCATTCGTAGTACGTACCGTACAGCCGGTATTGGCCGATATTCCCCGTGAAGTGGAAGAAGCGGCGGCGTGCCTCGGTGCAAAACCGTTGCAGGTTTTCCGCCATATCCTGGTGCCCGCGTTGTTGCCTGCGTGGCTGACCGGTTTCGCTTTGGCCTTTGCCCGCGGGGTCGGCGAGTACGGCTCGGTGATTTTCATCGCCGGCAACATGCCGATGAAGACCGAGATCCTGCCGCTGCTGATCATGGTCAAGCTCGACCAGTACGATTACACCGGCGCCACGTCCATTGGTGTACTGATGCTGGTGGTTTCTTTCGTCCTGTTGCTGCTGATCAACCTGCTGCAACGTCGCATCGAAACCCCATAAGGAGGCGCGAACCATGTCCCAATCATCCATTGCTGCCGCCTCTTCGGCCAACGCTGCGCGCCGTGGCAGTGCCACCTCGCGAAGAATCCTGATCGGTCTTGGCTGGCTGATTTTTGCGCTGTTTCTGCTGTTACCGCTGTTCATCGTGGTGTCCCAGGGCCTGAAGCTTGGCCTCGGTGCGTTCTTCACCGCGATTTTTGAACCGGACGCGCTGTCGGCGCTGAAACTCACGGTGATCGCCGTGTTGATTTCCGTGCCGCTGAACCTGGTGTTCGGTGTCAGCGCCGCATGGTGCGTGAGCAAGTACTCGTTCCGCGGCAAGAGCATGCTGGTCACGTTGATCGACTTGCCGTTCTCGGTATCGCCGGTGATTGCCGGCCTGGTCTACGTGCTGATGTTCGGCGCCCAGGGCCTGTTCGGGCCGTGGCTGCAGGATCACGATATCCAGATCGTCTTCGCCTTGCCGGGCATCGTGCTGGCGACGATTTTCGTCACCGTGCCGTTCGTGGCGCGTGAGCTGATCCCGCTGATGCAGGAACAGGGCACGCAAGAGGAAGAGGCCGCGCGCCTGCTGGGCGCCAATGGCTGGCAGATGTTCTGGCACGTCACCGTTCCCAATATCAAATGGGGCCTGATCTACGGCGTGGTGCTGTGTACCGCGCGGGCGATGGGTGAGTTCGGTGCGGTGTCGGTGGTTTCCGGGCACATTCGCGGGGTGACCAACACCTTGCCGTTGCACGTCGAGATCCTCTACAACGAATACAACCACGTGGCCGCGTTCGCCGTGGCGAGCCTGTTGCTGATCCTGGCGCTCTTCATCCTGCTGCTCAAGCAGTGGAGCGAAAACCGTATTAACCGCCTGCGCGCCAGCGCCGCGGAGGAATAATTCATGTCGATCGAAGTGCGTAACGTCAGCAAGAATTTCAACGCGTTCAAGGCGCTGGACAACATCAGCCTGGACATTCAGAGCGGCGAACTCGTAGCGCTGCTCGGCCCGTCCGGCTGCGGCAAGACCACGTTGCTGCGGATCATCGCCGGGCTGGAAACCCCGGATCAGGGCAACATCGTGTTCCACGGTGAAGACGTGTCCGGCCATGACGTGCGTGATCGCAACGTCGGTTTTGTGTTCCAGCACTACGCCTTGTTCCGCCACATGACGGTGTTCGACAACGTCGCATTCGGCTTGCGCATGAAGCCGAAAAACCAGCGCCCGAGCGAAAGCCAGATCGCGGTGAAAGTCCACGAATTGCTGAACATGGTGCAACTGGATTGGCTGTCGGATCGTTATCCGGAACAGCTCTCCGGTGGCCAGCGCCAACGCATCGCCCTGGCCCGCGCCCTGGCGGTGGAACCGAAAGTCCTGCTGCTCGACGAACCGTTCGGTGCTCTCGACGCCAAGGTCCGCAAAGAGCTGCGCCGCTGGCTCGCGCGTCTGCACGAGGACATCAACCTGACCTCCGTTTTCGTGACCCACGACCAGGAAGAAGCGATGGAAGTGGCCGACCGCATCGTAGTGATGAACAAAGGGGTGATCGAGCAGATCGGCTCACCGGGCGACGTCTACGAAAACCCGGCCAGCGATTTCGTCTATCACTTCCTCGGCGACTCGAACCGGCTGCATCTGGGGGAGGACCATCACGTGCTGTTCCGTCCTCACGAGGTGTCGCTGTCACGTCATGAGCTGGAAGATCACCACGCGGCTGAAGTGCGCGACATTCGTCCGTTGGGCGCGACGACTCGGGTGACGTTGAAGGTCGAAGGCCAGGTCGAACTGATTGAAGCTGAAGTGGTGAAAGACCATGACAGCCTGACCGGGTTGGCGAAGGGCGAGACGCTGTTCTTCAAGCCCAAGGTCTGGCAAAAACTCGCCAACCTCTAAAGCAAAAGCATCGTCGGAGCGCCGCCCGGAGCAAGCTCGCTCCCACAGGAGTTCTATGTACGCCATAGATCCAATGTGGGAGCGAGCTTGCTCGCGATGGCGCCTTAGGCCGCAGCGCGATTCGGATTGATTCGTACACCCCCGGCCCGCGCCTCGATCTGCTCTTTGAGGTCATGCCGCAGCCCCAGCAAAAACGCCAGTTCCGCCACCACAAACAACGGCCCGACAATCAACCCGGTCACGTCGTCGACAAACGCCGGTTTACGCCCTTCATAGTGATGGCCGACAAACTGAATCGCCCAGCCGATCACAAACATGCCGATGCCGCTCACCAGCCAGACCAGCGTGCTTTGCTGCGCCAGCGTTTGCCCCGCCCAAACGGACAGTGCCAGCAACACAGTCATCAACACCCCGAGGCGCAACTCCAGGCGCAGGTAAAACCACGCCGACGCCAGCGATACCAGCACCGCGGGTGAAAGCCAGCCACCGGCCCATTGCGGCCGCGACAGCAGCACTGCGACTGCCACCACGATCAGCGGAATACCGATAAAGTGGCTGGCAATGTTGCGCGGGTCTCGGTGGTAGGCGGCGTATTGACTGAGGTGGTCGACGAGGCTTTTCATTATTGTTCTCCTGTAAGGTGATCGATCATGCCCCGGGGCCATTTTTCGCTCTGTCAGCCAGGCGACAGTCTAGGAGTTTTCATGGATATGCAGGACTGGCGTTCAACCCTCATGACGGGGCAGTGGTTCAGTCATCTACCCGTTTCTTTCCAGCATAGTCTGCTGGCGGTTGCCCGGGCGCGACGGCTGGGAGCGGGGCAACTGCTGTTCAAGCGTGGCGATCCGCCGTGCGGGCTGTACGCGGTCCTCGAAGGATCGGTGCGCATTGGCGCGGTGAGCGAGCAGGGCAAGGAGGCCTTGCTGAGCCTGGTGGAACCACCGCATTGGTTCGGCGAAATTTGCCTGTTCGACGGCCAGCCGCGCACTCACGATGCGTTCGGCGTGGGCCAGTGCGTGTTGCTGCACATCCCGCAAGCGGTACTGTTGAAGTTGCTCGATGAGCAACCGCAGTATTGGCGGCAACTGGCGTTGCTGATGAGCCAAAAACTGCGCATGACCTTCATCAACCTCGAACAATTGAGCCTGATGCCGGCACCGGCACGGCTGGCGCATCGCTTGCTGATGATCGCTGCCGGTTACGGCGAAATCACCCCGCCTCGCCGAGTGCTGCAACTGCCACAGGAGCAATTGGCGTCGATGTTGTCGCTGTCGCGCCAAACGACCAATCAGATTCTCAAGGAGTTGCAGGGGCAGGGGATTCTGGATCTGAGGTACGGCGAAATCGAGATTCTGGACGCTGAGCGGCTGCGGGCGCTGGCGATTGTTTGAAACCCGACGTTATCGGTGGGCTTTGTCTGCGAAGGCGCCTAGCCTGTGATGACGATTATCGAGGTGTGCCATGCGTGTACTGTTAGTGGAAGACGAACCCGAAACCGCCGCACTTCTGGCCAAAGGCCTGAGTGAGGCGAGTTATTCGGTTGATGTGGCGCTCAACGGAATGGACGGCCGGCGCTTTATCGAGTCTGGTGAGTACGAACTGATCATCCTCGACGTGATGCTGCCGGGACTCAACGGTTGGCAGTTGCTGCAACAGATCCGCAAGCTCGGCGAGACGCCCGTGTTGCTCCTCACCACAAAGGACGGCATCGAGGATCGTCTGCGCGGCCTGGAGTTGCATGAGGATGATTACTTGCTCAAGCCGTTCGCCATGAGTGAGCTGGTAGCGCGCGTGCGCAAGTTGTTGCGGCGCGATCGCGGGCGCTGATGGTTGTCGGTTGGTTAAAATTTGAGCTGAGCTTTGTGCCTGAACTGCACTAAATACAATGTATAAACACAAGTTAGTAGTTTTTGCACTGTATGGAATGCAGGTTGGCGTATGAAAAATCTTGGTGATCTAATCCGTTCGCTACGCAAAGAGCGAAAGCTCTCCCAGCAGGCGCTGGCAGAGCAGTACGGCATGAGCCGTTCTACGATCTCGGGCATAGAGAACAATACCGTCTCTGAAATTGGTTTGCGCAAGGTCGAAGCGATCCTCAACGGCTTAGGTTATGAACTGACCGCCGTGCCGCTGCAGTCGAAGCGCCCCACGCTCGACAGTCTCAAGAAGGTGAACTTCCATGGATGAACCGCAGGAAAGGGACAGGCTGCAAATCAATGTCAGCGATACCGCAGTCGGAAACCTCGGCCGAGGCCAGGTTCGCAGCGACACTGTGTTTGCTTATGCGATAGAGACGCAGGAAGAAAACGCCGTCTCGTTGACGATGCCGGTTCGCCTCGAAAGTTACTCGTGGGAGCGAGGCGTGCCGCCGCTTTTTGAAATGAATTTGCCTGAAGGCGCTTTGCGCGACGAGTTGACTCGTCGTTTCAGTAAGGCAGTTCGAGGATTTGACGATTTTTCTCTGCTGTCAATTGTCGGTCCCCACCCGCTTGGGCGAGTAGGCATTACACCGGAGCAGAATGCGCCCGACCGGCCTCCCGAAACCAGTCTTGCAGACCTGTTGATTCACGATGGCACGCAAGGCTTGTTCGACGACCTCATGGATACCTATGGCCAATATTCCGGTGTTTCCGGCGTGCAGCCCAAAATGCTGATGCGCTTTGGCCGCTCGGCCTGCAACTTGACCGAAGGGCGTTGCAACGAACTGCTGCAACAAGTCGTCCATGGGATGGATTTGGCGATGATCGAGATGCGCAATCACATCAAGGCAAACAGCGCATTTGCCGAGGTTGGCGCCGGGATGTTGGACCAGTGGGAAGTAGGCGTTGCGCGCAGTCTGGTCAAAGGCTGATCAGCGCAACCCATCCCGAAACTGCCCCGGCGTCATTCCAGTCCAACGCTTGAACGCGCGGCTGAAACTGCTGGTATCGGCAAAGCCCAACAGGTAACTGACTTCACTCAACGAACACTGCGGGTCGCGCAGGTGCAACAGCGCCAGGTTTTCGCGACTTTCATTGAGCAGCGTATCGAACCGGCAACCTTCGTCCGCCAGGTGCCGTTGCAGGCTGCGCAAGCTCAGGTGCAGGGCCTTGGCGATGTGTTCGGCGCTGGGTTCGCCTTCCGGTAATTGTTCTTCAATGGCATCGCGCACCTTGCGCTCCCAGGTCAGCGGCTTTAGCTGCGCCAGCGTTCGCTTGAGCACGGTTTCGTTGTGCTCGGCCAGCTCCGGGTTGGCGTCGTCCAGGTGACTGTCGAAGTCGACGAGGGCAAATTCCAGTCGGTCTTCATCGGCGCCGAAGTACACCGGCGAACGGAACACCTTGTGCCATTGATGTGAATCTGCCGGTTCCGGGCGGCGCAGGTACACCGCCAGTGGGGCGTAATCGCGGCCCAGACGATTGCGGCAGGTGCGCACATAAATCGCCGCGAAAGCGTCGATGGCTTCGAATGCGGGTGCGGGGTTGCCGGGCGGAATTTTCAGGCGAAAACGGTAGCAATCTTCGGCACGGGTCAGCTCCAGTTCCAGGGCATCGCTGACCACCTGGTGATAGCGCACGATGCGTTCGAACACCTCGCGCAAACTGCCGCTGGCCACCAGCGCATAACCGAGCGCATGAAACGTGGTGGGGCTGACGAAGCGCGACACGCGCAGGCCAATCGCCGGATCGCCACTGACCTGCACCGCGATTTCCCACAGGCGTGTGGTGCTGGACAACGGGTAACGAGCGTTCGGGTCGTCCATCAATTGCGGGTCGAGCCCCGCCTGGTGGCACAGGGCGGTGCTGTCGAGGCCCAGGGCATCGAGCTGCTTGCGCAGGGCGCGGGTCCAGCTGGCAAGGGAGGTCGGTTCAGTCATGCTGATTGGCGCTTCCGGTCAACAGGTTGGCGTTCACGGCTACCACCTTGTAAACAGTCACAAGGCAGGATGCGAACATCAATAACCAGAGGATGGAAGCATGCACGGTACTTCTGCAAGTCCCCAACGACTGAATGCAGCGCAGCGATCAGCACATATTCGTGAAGTGGTGCTGACCAAGGGCGTCGAATTGCGCCAGCGCTACCCGATACTCAATCACCAGGACGCCCTCGGCGCAGGCATTCTGGCATTCGCCCTGGCCGGGATGATCGGGTCGGCGGCCCTCTACATGACCGGGCACATGGCCTGGTGGGCCTGCCTGTTGCTCAACGCTTTTTTCGCTTCGTTGACCCACGAGCTGGAACACGACCTGATTCACAGCATGTACTTTCGCAAACAGCGGGTGCCGCACAACCTGATGATGGGGCTCGTGTGGCTGGCGCGGCCGAGCACCATCAATCCATGGATCCGTCGTCATCTGCACCTCAATCACCACAAGGTGTCCGGCACTGAAACCGACATGGAAGAACGTGCCATCACCAACGGCGAGCCTTGGGGTGTTGCGCGACTGTTGATGATCGGCGACAACATCATGTCGTCGTTTATCCGCATGCTACGGGCCAAGACCTGGGCGCAAAAATTCAGCATCGTCCAGCGTACTCTCAAGGTCTACGCACCGCTGGCGCTGCTGCATTGGGGCGCGTGGTACGTGTTTCTCGGCTTCCATGCGGCCAACGGAATCGCGTCTTTGATGGGCGCGCCTATCGAGTGGTCAGCGACCACGTTGTCGGTGATGCAGGTGATCGACATCGCAGCCGTGGTGATCATCGGTCCGAACGTGTTGCGCACGTTCTGCCTGCACTTCATCAGCTCGAACATGCACTACTACGGTGACGTGGAACCGGGGAACGTCATTCAGCAAACTCAAGTGCTGAACGCTGCATGGCTGTGGCCCTTGCAGGCGTTCTGCTTCAACTTCGGCAGCAGCCACGGCATCCATCACTTTGTCGTGAAAGAACCGTTTTACATCCGCCAGATGACCGTGCCAGTGGCGCATAAGGTGATGCGCGAGATGGGCGTGCGGTTCAATGATTTCGGCACATTCGCCCGGGCCAACCGGTTTACACGCAAAGAAGCTGTACAGCCGCAGGAGGTGCGTGCCGCTCAGGTGTGATGGCTGTGATCGGAAATTCAAACACGCAACAAGCGATGGCATTGGCGTTCGTCATCAATCTGACCCAAACGAGCGATACGTTAAGACACCAGCAGGGAGGCTGGGTGTTCCACGAATCGCTGAGCGCATATTCTTTATGGGTCTAATAAAGTAATTAAATATTCCTTTGTTAGATAACCGTTTCGAACAATCATCGCTTCACAGGTTTTTGAGTTTCCGGGGCCGTCTCCTTGGCAGGGTGCGGCCCTTTTTTTTGCCCAGGAAAAATGCCGACCCATTCTTGGTAACCTGCATATTCTATAAACGCATTAATAAATAGCTTCTTATTCCTTAACGAATATAACTCTCCTCCCTATACTCGACCACGAACAGACACGCTGCAGGAGAGTTCCCCATGCGCAACGAATCAATTCGCTACCTGATTGTGCCGGGCTGGCAAGGATCGCCGGAAGATCATTGGCAAAGCCACTGGCAGAACAGCCTGCCGAACAGCGCGCGGGTGGAGCAGGCCGACTGGCTGACGCCGCGTCGTGAAGACTGGGTCGCGGCGCTGGCCGAGGCGATAGTCGCCGACAGCACGCCGGTGATCCTGATCGCTCATAGCCTGGGTTGCATCACCGTCGCCCACTGGGCAGCGGCTGCACCCGTGCAATTTCTACGTCAGGTGCGCGGGGCCTTGCTGGTCGCGCCGGCCGATGTCGAACGCCCGGCGTGCGCGCCGGCCTTGCGCAACTTCGCGCCGATTCCCACTGACCTGTTGCCGTTTCCAAGCCAGGTCGTCAGCTCCGACAACGACAACGCCGTCAGTGCGTCGCGAGCCCTTGAGCTGGCGCGCAACTGGGGTGCCGAGGCGGGGATTTTATCGGGTGCCGGACATATCAATGTGAAGTCGGGTCACCAGCGCTGGGAGCAGGGGTTTGCGTACCTCTATCGCCTGCAAAACCGAATGGAACACCACGCCTTGCGCCGCGCTTGAACCTTTTATTTCTTTAAACGCCTACCCGTCTCCCGGCGGTCTTGGGCGGGAGTCTGCCATGAGTATTGAAGCCTTCGGTCAGCCGCTGCTGACCTTCCCCGATGCAGAAAAAAGTCCCCTGAGCATCCGCGCCAAAGCGCTGGTGTTCGTTGATCCGCGTTCGCGGCAATTGCGCCAGGAACTGGAAGCGCTGGCCCCGCGTTCGATCTCGGTATTGATCCGCGGTGAAACCGGCACCGGCAAGGAATTGCTGGCGCGTCATATCCATCGCGCCAGTGATCGCGGCGGCTTGTTCGTGTCGGTCAATTGCGGGGCGATCAGCCCGACTTACGCCGATGCCGAATTGTTCGGCTATGCCGCCGGCAGCTTCAGCGGTTCGGCCAGCAGTCGCGCCGGGTGGTTCGGCTCGGCCAATGGCGGCACGCTCTATCTGGATGAAATCGGCGATTTGCCGCTGCCGATTCAGATCAAATTGTTGTCCGCGCTTGAGAACCACGAAGTCATCCGCGTCGGCGCACATCAACCGAGCCCGGTGGACGTGCGCCTGGTCGCCGCGACCAGCATAGATCTGGCCCAGGCCGTAGCCGCCGGGAAATTCCACGAGCGGCTTTATCACTACCTCAGCGAAGGTCATCTGGAGCTACCGGCATTGCGTGACCGCGTGGGCGATATTCTGCCGCTGGCCGAGTATTTCCTAGGCATCTACAGCCAGCGCCTCGATCTGCCGGTGCCGTTGATCAGTGAAACCGCGCAGCGTGTGCTGGAGCGGCACAGTTGGCCGGGAAATACCCGAGAGCTGGAAAACATCATTCACTTTGCATTGTTGGTGAGCACCGGCGACGAGATTTTGCCGGAGCATTTGAATTTGCCGGAAGCGCCAGAATCGCTGGCGCAGATCGAACAGCAAGCGGCTCAACTGATTGAAAACGGCAGCGCAGCCGAGCGTTCCGGGCTTAAGCGTTTGCTGGAAAGCCTGACGCAGACGCTGCACGGATCTGTATGAGCAAAATGGAATATGAAAGTGAATAAAAGATATTATTCGGGAATAAAAAATCCCGGTATTGTCCGCGTCACGCCAGCGATAGCACTTCACTGGCACTTGTATTTAGCCGTCGTCGATGACGACCGTGATTTTCGATAAGGACACTGCATGAAAAAGGTTCTGTTGTTCACCGCTCTGGCGGCTGCCCTGACTGCGGGCCTGGCCCAGGCTGGCGAGAAACTGGTAGTTGCGGCTACCCCGGTTCCACACGCCGAGATTCTGGAGCTGATCAAGCCAACCCTCGCCAAAGAAGGCGTGGACCTGGAAATCAAAGTCTTCACCGACTACGTTCAGCCGAACGTACAGGTTGACCAGAAGCGTCTGGACGCCAACTACTTCCAGACACTGCCGTACCTGAAAAGCTTCAACGAAGGCAAAGGCACGAACCTTGTGACCGTGATCGGTGTTCACGTGGAACCGTTCGGCGGCTACTCGAAGAAAGTCAAAACCCTGGCTGAACTGAAAGACGGCGCAACCATTGCCATCCCGAACGAAGGCAGCAACAGCGGCCGTGCGCTGATCCTGCTGCAGAAGGCTGGCCTGATCGAGTTGAAAGACCCGAAAAACGCCTTGGCCACTCCGAAAGACATCGCCAAGAACCCGCACAACTTCAAGTTCAAGGAACTGGAATCGGCCATGCTCCCGCGTGTGCTGGATCAAGTCGACCTGGACATGATCAATACCAACTACGCGCTGGAAGCCGGTCTGAATCCGGCTAAAGATGCGCTGGTGATCGAAGGCTCGGATTCGCCTTACGTGAACTTCCTGGTGGCTCGTCCGGACAACAAGGACAGCGTTGCCATCCAGAAGCTGGCCAAGGCCTTGACCAGCCCTGAAGTGAAAGCCTTCATCGAGAAGAAGTACAGCGGCGCCGTTCTGCCAGCGTTCTGATTCGCGACGTAAACCCCTTCAAGGTTTCAAACGCCGACGGCTGATGCAGCGTCGGCGTGATCGTTCCCACGCTCCGCGTGGGAATGCCTCTAGGGACGCTCTGCGTCCAGTGACGCGGAGCGTCACGGGCTACATTCCCACGCAGAGCGTGGGAACGATCAACAACTGCCCACCTCTCGATCGTTCAGGCCACCCCGGCCTTCAACGCCCTGCGCAACGCTACCAACAACTTCACGATGTCCTGCGGATCCAGTCGCTGCGGCACTTTTACGTCAGCCATTTTCTCTTCCTTGTGATGGTTCGGCCGGGGGAGTCTGGCCAAAAGCTGTACGTCCTTGGAGGGGCAATGTGAAAAAAGATCCCTCCTACAGTGCAAAGGAAAATAGTCGTCTTCCGTTGCCACAGCAAATCCGCAGATAGTTTTTTGCGTGATATCAATATGCTTTATCGGTATTTAAATTATGGTTTTTATACCTTTAAAGTCGATATCCGCCGGGCAGTTATCCCCTGCCCATGGAGTGCATCACCGTCGCTTACCGAGCGGCGTACAGGACGTTCAATGACTTTCGATTACGCGTTTATCCTCAGCACCCTGCCGGCGTTTCTCAAGGCCGTGGGCGTGACGCTGCAGGTCGGCTTTATTGCCATCGGTACTTCGCTGTTGGTGGCGTTGGTCAACGCGACCATTCTGGTGTTCCGCACGCCTTACTTGCAGCGCCTCGTCGGCCTGTATGTCGAGCTTGCCCGCAACACGCCGCTGCTGATCCAACTGTTCTTCGTCTACTTTGCCTTGCCGGCGCTGGGCATCAAGGTGTCGGGCTTTGCCGCGGCGATCATCACCATGACCTTCCTTGGCGGTGCGTACCTCACCGAAGTGCTGCGCGCCGGCGTGGATGCCGTGCCCCAGGCGCAACTCGAATCCGGCCGATCCATCGGCCTGTCCCAAGGGCAACTGCTGCGCTATGTGATCCTGCCGCAAGCCGGAATCCTCAGCCTGCCGTCGCTGTTCGCCAATTTCATTTTCCTGCTCAAGGAAACCACCGTGGTCTCGGCGGTGGCCGTGCCAGAGATTCTCTACACCACCAAAAGCTACATCGCGCTGTATTACAAAACCTACGAAATGCTCACCGTGCTGACGCTGATTTGCGTGTTGCTGTTTCTGCCGCTGTCGCTGTTGCTCAGCCGTCTGGAAAGGAGGCTCCAGCATGGCCAGTTCGGGTCTTGAGTTGCTCTGGGTGTCGTTGCCGCAACTGGGCAAGGGCGCGGCGCAAACCTTGTCGATTTCCTTCCTGAGCATCGCCATCAGCACCGTCGGCGGCGTGCTCTATGGCGTGTTGCGTACGCTGAATTCGACATGGCTGAACGCGATCCTGCGGGTGTACCTGGAATTGTTCCGGGCGATCCCGGTGCTGGTCTGGCTGTATTTGCTGTTCTTTGGCTTGCCGATTTTCTTCGGCTTGAGCATTCCGAGCTTCTGGTGCGCGGTGCTGGTGTTGTCGTTGTGGGGCGCCAGTGAAGTCGGCGAAGTGGTGCGCGGCGCGTTGCATTCATTGCCACGCGGGCAGCGTGAAGCCGGGTTGTCGATTGGCTTGAACGGCGTGCAACTCTACGGCTACGTGCTGCTGCCGCAAGCGTTGAAACGCATGACACCGCCGACCATCAACGTCTACACGCGCATCATCAAAACCAGCTCCCTGGCGGTGCTGATCGGTGTGGTGGATGTGATCAAGGTCGGCCAGCAGATCATCGAACGCACTTACGAATCGGTGCTGATCTACGGCGCACTTTTCCTGTTTTTCTTTTTCATCTGCTACCCGCTCTCGGCCGCCTCGCGCGTGCTGGAGCGGCGCTGGACGCAAGCATGAACGCACTGATCGAGTTCAAGGGTTTCAACAAGTTCTTCGGCGCACAGCAGGTGCTCAATGGCATCGACTTGCAGGTGAAACCGGGCGAAGTCATCGTCATCCTGGGCCCCAGCGGTTGTGGCAAAAGCACCCTGCTGCGCTGTCTCAACGGACTGGAGGTCGCGCACAGTGGCAGCCTGCAACTGGCCGGCCGCGAACTGCTGGGCAAGGGCACCGACTGGCGCGAAGTACGCCAACAGATCGGCATGGTGTTCCAGAGCTATCACTTGTTCCCGCACATGAGCGTGCTCGACAACCTGTTGCTCGGCCCGCTGAAAGTGCAGAAGCGCGACCGCCGTGAAGCCCGTGACCAAGCCGAAGCCTTGCTGGCGCGCGTGGGCCTGGCGGACAAGCGCGACGCATTCCCGCGTCAGCTCTCCGGTGGCCAGCAGCAACGCATCGCCATCCTCCGTTCGCTGTGCATGAACCCTCAGGTCATGCTCTTCGACGAAGTCACCGCCGCCCTAGACCCGGAAATGGTCAAGGAGGTTCTGGACGTCATTCAAGGCCTGGCCCGCGAAGGCATGACGCTGTTGATCGTCACCCACGAAATGGCCTTCGCCCGCGCTGTGGCGGACCGCATCGTGTTCATGGATGCCGGGCGAATCCTTGAGCAAAACCCTCCCGAGATTTTCTTTACGAACCCGCAAACCGCACGAGCGCAGCAGTTCCTGGAGAAGTTCTCCTACGTCGCCGCACTACCCAAAACGACTCAAACAAAGGAACTGGAACTGCTATGAAAACTGCCAAGACTTCACGCTTGCTACTGTCATTGCTCGGCCTCGCTTTACTGGCCGGTTGCAACAAATCCGAGGAGCCCGCTAAACCGGTCGCCACCAGTGGCAGTTACCTGGAAAAAATCAAAGCCCGGGACAAACTGATCGTTGGCGTCTTCACCGATAAGCCGCCGTTCGGTTTCGTCAATGAGGCCGGGCGCTACGTGGGTTTCGATACGGACATCGGTCGTCAATTCGCCAAGGATTTGTTGGGCGATGAAAACAAAGTCGAGTTCGTCGCGGTGGAGCCGGCCAGCCGGATTCCGTTTCTGCAAAGTGACAAGGTCGATCTGATCCTGGCCAACATGACCGTCACCCCGGAGCGCAAGGAAGCAGTGGAATTCACCAACCCGAACCTGAAAGTCGCGGTACAGGCTTTGGTGCCACAAGCCAGCACGGTGAAAAACCTCGATGACCTGGCGACGCGCACCACCATCGTCACCACCGGTACGACGGCGGACATCTGGCTGACCAAGAATCACCCGGACTGGAAACTGCTGAAGTTCGAGAAGAACTCCGAATCCCTGCAAGCCCTGGCCAATGGTCGCGGTGATGCCTATGCGCAGGACAATCTGGTGCTGTTCAGCTGGGCCAAGCAAAACCCTGGCTACCGCGTATTGACCCAGACACTGGGCGCTGAGGCACCGATCGCGCCAGCGGTGAAGAAGGGCAATATCGAGCTGCGAGACTGGGTGAATACCGAGTTGGCGAAACTGGGTGAGGAGAAGTATTTGCTCAAGCTGTACGACCAGTACGTGCGCAAGGAACTGAGCGATGACACCAAGCCTGAGAGTGTGATTGTCGAGGGCGGGAAGTGGCAGGGCTGATGATCGTTTCTACGCAGGAGCACTGATCGTTCCCACGCAGAGCATGGGAACGATCAAGCGGGAGCGAGCTCCCACGCCGCAGGGCGGGGGGGCAGCCTCAATCCGGCCAGTTCCACGCCGGCTCATCGAGCATTCGCTGGCCGACAATGCCGGTCTGGCCGAGGTTTTTCTCCAGCACGATGCAATTGCATTCCGGGTCTTCCTGCAACGCTGAAATCAACCGCCGCGCATGAGACACCACCCACACCTGGCACTGCTCCGAGGCCCGGATAATCAAACGTGCCAAGGCCGGCAACAGATCCGGATGCAGACTGGTTTCTGGCTCGTTCAGCACCATCAACGTGGGTGGGCGTGGCGTCAGCAGCGCGGCGACGAGCAGCAAATAACGCAGCGTCCCGTCCGACAATTCGGCGGCCGATAACGGCCGCAACAACCCTTCCTGATAAAACTCGATGGAAAACCGTCCGCCTTGCAACGGCGCGATGTGCAGTCTCGCACCGGGAAAGGCGTCGCTGATCGCGGTTCGCAACGCCTCGGGGTCGCCGATTTCAATGATGGTCTGCAAGGCGGTCGCCAGGTCGCGCCCGTCGTGGTGCAACACGGGCGTGCGGGTGCCGAGTTGCGGCTGGCGCACGGGCGCGTCGGCGTCACTGCGAAAGTGATCGTAGAAGCGCCAGCGACGGATGAACTCGCGTAACTCCAGGACCTCCGGCGAAGCACGCAAGCTGCCGACCTGATCGAACAGGCTGTCGAAATTCGGCGTGTGTTGGGCCAGCACGTCCCAGCTGCGATTGGCTCTGGCGCGGATCATCGGGCCGTTGCGATCCACCAGCAGGCTGGCCGGACGATAGATTGGCCCGGCCCAGACGCATTCACGCTTGATTTGCGGGTCCAGGCTGAATCGCGACGGAATAGGCAGAGGGTGTTCGGGCAGCATGAAGTGGCCGTTGGAATCGGGCAGCCCGAGGCTGATCGAATAGCTGAAATCCTCACCGGCAAACCCCAGCCGCAGTCGTTTGACGCCGTGTCTCACCGTTGCCTCGACCGGGACTTCACCATTGCGCATGCGTCGGGTGATGTTTTCCGGCCCGGCCCAGAAGGTCGAGTCCAGCCCACCCTCACGGGCCAGCGCATTGACCACGCCACCCTGAGCGGTTTCCGCCAGCAGGCGCAGTGCGCGGTATAGATTGGATTTACCGCTGCCATTCGGACCGGTAATCAGGTTCAAGCGGCCCAGTGGGATGACCAATTTATTGATCGAGCGGTAATTGGCCACCGCGAGGGTGTTGAGCATGTGCCGGTTCCTTGGGCGGGTTCAATAGGCGGGCATTGTCGGGTGCGCGCAGGCGTCTATGGCAAGTGTTTTAGGGTCAATCATGACAACTTTTTTCTTCATAAGTCGGGCGTGCAAGGTCACGACATTGTTCTAAGCTCTCTGTCGTGTTGTTCATAAAAAAGGCCAAGGAGTTTGCATGGCGGTTCCCGGATTGAAAGTCATCATGGCCTTGAGTGTCACAATGCTGCTGACGGCATGCGACGAGAAAAAACCGATTCAGGAATACCTGCCAAGGGTATTCGTACAAGTGGTCAAACCGTCGGATTACGCGGCCTCGGTGACGCTGACGGGTGACATTCAGGCCCGTGTCCAGACTGAGCTGTCCTTCCGCGTCGGCGGCAAAATCATCCAGCGTACGGTGGATGTCGGTGATCGGGTGACCGCCAAGCAAGTGCTGGCGCGCCTCGATCCCAAGGACTTGCAGACCAATGTCGATTCGGCCCAGGCCCAAGTGGCCGCCCAACAGGCGCTGGTCAAGCAGAATGCGGCGGCGTTCGTGCGCCAGCAAAAACTCCTGCCCAAGGGCTACACCAGCCAGAGCGAATATGACTCGGCGCAGGCAGCGTTGCGCAGCAGTCAGAGCGCATTGAGCGCGGCCCAGGCGCAGCTGGCCAATGCCCGCGATCAACTGAGCTACACCGCACTGATCGCCGAAGCGCCCGGCATCATCACCGCACGTCAGGCTGAAGTCGGCCAGGTGGTGCAGGCGACAATGCCGGTTTTCAGCCTGGCTCGCGATGGCGATCGAGATGCGGTGTTCAATGTCTATGAATCGCTACTGGCCGAGAAGCCGACGGATCAAACCATTGTCCTCAGTCTGCTCGATAACCCCGAGATCAAAACCACCGGCACCGTGCGCGAAGTGACCCCGGCGGTGTCCGCCCAGTCCGGCACCGTGCAGGTCAAGGTTGGCCTCGACAGCCTGCCCGCCGGGATGCAATTGGGTTCGGTGGTGAGCGCCACGGCCAGAGGTTCGGGCAAGTCTGCGATTGAGTTGCCATGGTCGGCCCTGACCAAAAACATCAGTGAGCCTGCTGTCTGGTTGGTCGACGACAAAGGCCAGGCCCAATTGCACTCGGTCACCGTTTTACGCTACCTGACCGGCAGGGTCATTATCAGCAAAGGCCTCAACGAGGGCGATAAAGTCATCATCGCCGGAGGGCAGTTGTTGCACCCGGGCATGGAAGTCGAGATTGCCGAAAATACCTACAAGGATCTGAGTTGGGGAGCCAAGCCATGAAGCCTTTTTGGGCACTGCCCCTTGGATTGTCCCTTGGGCTGGTGCTGAGCGCCTGTTCCAAAAACGAACCGCCACCGCAGCCGGTACGTCCCGTGCTGTCCGTCAAGGTCAAGGCCTTGAACGAAGAAGATCTGGGCCGGTTTGCCGGTAGCATCCAGGCGCGCTACGAAAGCAATACCGGCTTCCGGGTGGGCGGGCGCATCGCCAGTCGTAACGTCGATGTCGGGGCCGAGGTCGAGAAGGGCACATTGCTCGCGACCCTTGATCCTTCGGATCAACAAAACCAGTTGCGTTCGGCTCAGGGCGACCTGGCGAAAATCTACGCGCAATTGATCAATGCCAAAGCCAGTGCGTCGCGCCAGCAGGCCCTGTTTGATCGCGGAGTGGGCGCGCAAGCGCAGCTGGACGCCGCCCTGACCGATCTGAAAACCACCCAGGCCTCCCTCGAGCAAGCTCAGGCGGCGGTCAGCCAGAGCCAGGATCAACTCGGCTACACCGAGTTGCGCTCCGACCATAAAGCCGTGGTCACCGCGTGGAACGCCGAGGCCGGCCAAGTGGTTTCTGCCGGCCAGCAAGTGGTGACCCTGGCGCAACCGGACATCAAGGAAGCGGTCATCGACCTGCCCGATACCCTGGTCGATCAACTGCCCGAGGATGTGGTGTTTCAGGTCGCCGCCCAACTCGACCCCAACACCAATACCACCGCGATCATCCGCGAAATCGAACCCCAGGCGCAGAGTGCCACGCGCACCCGTCGTGCGCGCCTGACCCTCGCTGAAACGCCGGAAGGCTTTCGCTTGGGCACTGCGATCAGCGTCACCCTGAGTTCGGCGATCAAGCCGCGCATCGAACTGCCTCTCACCTCGTTGCAGGAGGTCGACGGCAAACCCCGCATCTGGGTAATTGATACACAGAAAAAGACCGTGGCACCCAGGGACGTCAAGGTCATCAGCCGTACTGACAGCACCGTGGTGTTGGCCGGCGGCGTCAAGAACGGCGAGCGCGTCATCACGGCCGGCGTAAACAGCCTCAAACCGGGGCAACCAGTGAAATTTGACGAGGACAGTCAATGAAAGGGCCTTTCAACCTCTCCGAATGGGCCCTCAAGCATCAGTCGTTCGTCTGGTATCTGATGTTCGTCGCGTTGCTGATGGGGGTGTTCTCGTATTTCAACCTGGGGCGCGAAGAAGACCCTTCGTTCACCATCAAGACCATGGTGATCCAGAGCAAATGGCCGGGGGCGACCCAGGAGGAAACCCTCAAGCAGATCACTGACCGGATCGAGAAAAAACTCGAAGAACTCGATTCCCTCGACTATGTGAAAAGCTACACGCGCCCCGGCGAGTCCACGGTCTACGTGTACCTGCGCGACACCACCAGTGCCAAGGACATCCCGGAAATCTGGTACCAAGTGCGCAAGAAGATCAACGACATCAAGTACCAGTTCCCGCAAGGCATACAGGGACCGTCGTTCAACGACGAGTTTGGTGACGTCTTCGGATCGATCTATGCCTTTACTGCCGACGGCCTGACCTTGCGTCAGTTGCGCGATTACGTGGAACAGGCCCGCATGGAAATTCGCGGTGTGCCGGGTCTGGGCAAGATTGAAATGGTCGGCCAGCAGGATGAAGTGCTGTACCTGAACTTCTCCACACGCAAACTCGCAGCGCTGGGCATTGATGAGCGTCAGGTGGTGCAGAGCCTGCAAAGCCAGAACGCCGTGACCCCGGCGGGTGTCATCGAGGCCGGGCCGGAGCGGATTTCGGTGCGCACTTCAGGGAAGTTCGCCTCGGAGAAAGACCTGGCCGAGGTCAACCTCAAGCTCAACGACCGCTATTATCGTCTAGCCGACATTGCCGACATCAGCCGTGGCTACGTCGATCCGGCCTCGCCGGAATTTCGCTACAACGGCAAACCGGCCATCGGCCTGGCGATTGCCATGCAGAAGGGTGGCAACGTCCAGGCGTTCGGCAAGGCCTTGCATGAGCGTATCGAACAACTGACCGCCGACCTGCCGGTGGGTGTTGGCATCTACAACGTCTCGGATCAGGCCGTGGTGGTGGAAGAGGCCGTCGGCGGCTTTACCCGTGCGCTGTTCGAAGCGGTGATCATCGTGCTGGTGGTTAGCTTCATCAGCCTCGGTGTGCGTGCCGGGCTGGTGGTGGCGTGCTCGATCCCGTTGGTGCTGGCGTTGGTCTTCGTGTTCATGGAGTACAGCGGCATTACCATGCAGCGGATCTCCCTTGGCGCACTGATCATTTCCCTCGGCCTGATGGTGGACGACGCGATGATCACCGTGGAGATGATGGTCACGCGCCTTGAGTTGGGCGACACCAAGGAGCAAGCCGCCACGTTCGCCTACACCTCCACGGCGTTCCCGATGTTGACCGGTACGCTGGTAACGGTGGCGGGGTTCGTGCCGATCGGCTTGAACGCCAGTTCCGCGGGTGAGTACACCTACACGCTGTTTGCGGTGATTGCCTGCGCAATGCTGGTGTCGTGGGTGGTGGCGGTACTGTTTGCACCGGTGCTCGGCGTGCACATTCTCAGTGCCAACGTGAAACCCCATGAAGGCGAACCCGGGCGCATCGGCAAGGCGTTCAATGGCGGGCTGCTGTGGTGCATGCGCAATCGCTGGTGGGCCATCGGCATCACTGTGCTGTGTTTTGTGCTGGCGTTGTTTTGCATGCGTTTTGTGCAGAACCAGTTCTTCCCGTCTTCGGATCGCCCGGAAATCCTGGTCGACCTGAACCTGCCGCAAAACGCCTCGATCGACGAAACCCGCCGGGCCGTCGATCGTCTCGAAGCCACGCTCAAGGACGATCCGGACATCGTGCGCTGGAGCACCTACATCGGTCAGGGCGCGATCCGTTTCTATCTGCCTCTGGACCAACAACTGCAAAACCCGTTCTATGCGCAGTTGGTGATCGTCAGCAAAGGCAAGACCCGTGAGGCCATGATGCAGAAGCTTCGTGAGCGCTTGCGCAATGACTTCGTCGGCATCGGCGGTTATGTTCAGGCGCTGGAAATGGGCCCGCCGGTAGGGCGTCCGATCCAGTACCGGATCAGCGGCAAAGACATCGACCAGGTTCGCCGGCACGCTATCGACCTGGCCTCCGAACTGGACAAGAACCCGCACATTGGCGAGATCATCTACGACTGGAACGAACCGGGCAAAGTGCTGCGCATCGACATTGCCCAAGACAAGGCGCGGCAGTTGGGGCTGTCTTCCGAAGACGTGGCCAACCTGATGAACGGCATCGTCAGCGGCCAGGCGGTGACCCAGGTCGATGACGACATCTATCTGATCAATGTGGTCGGGCGTGCAGTGGATTCCGAACGTGGTACGCCGGAAACCCTGCAGAACTTGCAGATCGTCTCGCCGAACGGCACGTCGATTCCGCTGTTGGCGTTTGCCACCGTGCGCTACGAGCTGGAGCAGCCGCTGGTGTGGCGTCGCGATCGTCTGCCGACCATCACCATCAAGGCGGCGATACGCGACGAGATCCAGCCGACGGACCTGGTGAAGATCCTCAAGCCGTCCATCGACGCCTTCGCTGCCAAGTTGCCGGCGGGCTACAAAGTCGCCACCGGCGGTACGGTGGAGGAAAGCGGCAAGGCCCAGGGGCCGATTGCCAAGGTTGTGCCGCTGATGCTGTTCTTGATGGCGACCTTCCTGATGATCCAGTTGCACAGCGTGCAGAAGCTGTTCCTGGTGGCCAGCGTCGCGCCGCTGGGCTTGATCGGCGTGGTGATCGCGCTGGTGCCAACCGGTACGCCAATGGGCTTCGTGGCGATCCTCGGGATTCTGGCGCTGATCGGTATCATCATCCGTAACTCGGTGATTCTGGTGACCCAGATCGACGAATACGAGAAGAAGGGCTATGCGCCGTGGGACGCGGTGGTCGAGGCCACCGAGCATCGACGTCGGCCGATTCTGCTGACGGCGGCGGCGGCGAGCCTGGGGATGATTCCGATTGCCCGGGAAGTGTTCTGGGGGCCGATGGCCTACGCGATGATCGGCGGGATTGTCATCGCAACCTTGCTGACGCTGCTGTTTTTGCCGGCGCTTTATGTGGCCTGGTACAAAATTCGCGAGCCGAAGAAAGAGGTGGCTTAAAGGCGAGCGCTTCGCGCTCTAATCGCGGGCAAGTCGAATCGTCGCACCGCCGCCCCCACAGTGACCGCGTACCCTGTGGGAGCGGGCTTGCCCGCGAAGGCGTCCGAACTGACTACACAGGCTTACGCCAAACACTCGCCAACCAAGGCTGCCGCTCCCGCGGCAGCCCCGCTGGCCGGTAGTAATGCTCCATCTCCACAAACCCCGCCTCGGTCAGTAACTGCTGCCAAGCCGCAAGGTCGTGATACGACCCATAGCGCGGCCCGTTCCAGCCCTCCTGATTCTCCCCGCGAGGATTGGAACTGAACAACACCCCACCTGGTTTCAACGCCCCCCGCAGTTGCTTCAACACCCGTGGTAATTCCTGGCGCGGGATGTGAAACAGCACCGCATTGGCAAAAATTCCGTCGAAGCGTTCGGCCGGCAGATCAAGCTTCAGGAAGTCCTGCTGCCAGACCTCACAACCGCTGTCCTCGCGTGCCATCTGCGCCAGTTTTTCTGAGCCGTCGAGGCCGACGGCGCTATGGCCCATGCGTGTGAAGGTTTGCAGGTCACGGCCCGGGCCGCAGCCAAAATCAAGAATGTCGAACGGCGCCTCGCCTTGAATATGCCGCAACAGGGCATCGATGTTCTGGCTGACATCGTGATCGCGAGTGCCCTCGCGAAAGTCCTCGGCCACCGAGTTGTAATGGCCGAGGGTGGTGGCGGTGATCTGCTGGAGGTCGTCGGGGGTCTGTTTCATGAGGGGGCTGCGCAGGCAATTAGGGTTTGCCGAATATACGCCATCAAGACTGGGGCTGCTTCGCAGCCCATCGCGGGCAAGCCCGCTCCCACAGGGGATTTGTGAGCGACATAAATCACTGTGGGAGCGGGCTTGCCCGCGATGGCGGTATGTCTGGCAACCAATAACTCAGCCCTGCTTCATCCCCAGGCAATCAATCGAGCGATCCACCATGGCTTTGGCAATCTCCAGCAAATGCCAGACCGAAAACACCATGGCGCGGTCCGCCCCTTTGAGGTGATCGCCACATTGATACGCCGTCACCGAAGCACAGCGCAGCAGATCGGCAACATAGAGCTGGGTGTCTTCGAAACTCACGTCTTTGCTGACGTTGTAGAAGCGCAGCTCATCGGGCGGTGAAGGTTGGTCGCCAGTGAGGTAGAAATCAATGGCACGGTAGAGCGCTGATCGATCCCTGGGCGGGGCTTCAGTGGCGGTTTCGTGGGTAGAGGTTTCGGGAGGTGGATCGGGTACGGATTTCTTCATTGGTAAAACTCCTAGAGCTAATTGGAGCCAACCGTAATCGCGACTAAACGAGCAGGGGTGGCGGCTGCACGCAGGTTAGTCGACCGGCCTCCAGGCATACCGGCGCACCCGAAGGTGCCCTGCGCACAGCCACCATAGCTTTCAGGAAATGAGAACACCTGAAATGAGGTGGCGCTGTGCGCCTAGAGAGATCCGGGCGACTAAACCCGATCACTGATGAGCAGTGACGGACCGAGACTAGCCACCGAATCTGGCAGGCGCAAGCGAGCGGAATGATCTAGGAAATGTCCTGCAAAGGAAAGGGAACGGACCTTCGGAAGCTCTGATTTTCCTGTACGAAAACTTCCCCGATCAGCCAAGCCGCAATGCAACCTGTAGCAGCTGGCGAAGCCTGCGTTCGGCTGCGCAGCAGTCGTGAAATCAGTGTTCGCGGTGTTTCAGGAAGACTCTGCAAGCAGGGTTTACGACTGCTTCGCAGCCGAACGCAGGCTTCGCCAGCTGCTACAAAGTGTGTCGCGGCTTAACGCTTGTTGAGCCCCCGCGCCAACCGATCCCCGCCCAACTGAATCACCGCCACCAACACCACCAGCAACACAATCACCGTCAGCATGATCTGGCTATCAAAGCGCTGATAACCATAGCGATAGGCAATGTCGCCCAAACCGCCGGCACCAATCGCCCCGGCCATGGCCGACGAGTTGATCATCGTCACCAGCGTAATCGTGAAACCGCCGACAATCCCCGGCAGCGCCTCGGGCAGCAGTACATGCCAGACAATGTGCCAACGCCGGCAGCCCATTGCTTGCGCCGCTTCGATCAAGCCGAAATCGACCTCACGCAAACTGACTTCGGCGATGCGCGCAAAGAATGGCGTCGCGGCAATGGTCAGTGGAACCACCGCCGCCCAGACGCCATACGTCGTGCCGACAATGAGCCGGGTAAACGGAATCAGCGCTACCATCAAAATCAAAAACGGAATCGAGCGGAACAGGTTCACGAATGCGCCCAACGCGCGGTTCAGCGTCGGCGCTTCGTAGATGCCACCCTTGGAACTGGTGACCAGAAACACCGCCAGCGGAATGCCCACCAGCAGCGCGATCAATGACGACACGCCGACCATCAGGAAGGTGTCGATGAAACCTTGCAGCAAGCGATCAAACCACATAACCCAGCACCTCCACCTGTTGCGCCCATTGGCTGGCGCGCTGGCGCAGGTCTTCGGCATCGAACGGCGAACCGCTCACCGCCAACAACAACTGCCCCAGCGCATGGCCCTGAATCCGTTCCACGCCACCCTGCAGCAACTTCACCCGGCCACCGAGGGCGGCGAATAATGCCGCCAGATCCGGCTCATCGCTGGCGCTGCCGGTGAACTGAAAACGCAGCACCACAGCGGCATCCGGGCTCTGCGATTGCGCTCGCAAGCGACTGTGCAATTCCTCCGGCAAGGCGTGTTGCAGCGGCGCCAGCAGCGTTTTGCTGACCTCGTGCTGCGGATTGCCGAACACTTCCCACACCGGTCCCTGCTCGACGATCTTCCCGTGTTCGAGCACCACGACGCGGTCGCAAATATCGCGGATCACCGCCATTTCGTGAGTGATCAAAACGATGGTCAAACCCAGGCGCTGATTGATCTCGCGCAACAGGCCGAGGATCGATTGGGTGGTCTCCGGGTCCAGCGCCGAAGTGGCT
Source organism: Pseudomonas sp. C9 (assembly GCF_002000165.1). Classification (NCBI taxonomy): domain Bacteria; kingdom Pseudomonadati; phylum Pseudomonadota; class Gammaproteobacteria; order Pseudomonadales; family Pseudomonadaceae; genus Pseudomonas; species Pseudomonas sp. C9. The sequence goes on from NZ_MPAK01000002.1 coordinate 35,591, forward strand.
TCGTCGCACAGCAAAATCGCCGGGTCATGCACCAGCGCACGGGCGATGCCGACGCGCTGTTTCTGCCCGCCGGACAGCTGCGCCGGGTAGGCGTGGTGCTTGCCTTGCAGGCCCACCAGTTCCAGCAGTTCACGAACCTTCTGCTCGCGTTTGTCCTTGGGCACACCGGCGACTTTCAGCGGCAACTCGACGTTCTGCCACACCGTTTTGGCTGACATCAGGTTGAAGTGCTGGAAGATCATGCCAATGCGCCGACGCAGCGCCACCAGACGGTCTTCATCGAACTCGCCGATGTCCACCTGATCGATCAATACGCGACCGCTGCTCGGTTGTTCCAGACGGTTGATGGTGCGGATCAACGACGATTTGCCGGCGCCGCTGCGGCCGATGATGCCAAACACTTCGCCGCGCTGTATCGCCAGGTCGATGCCGTGCAGTGCCGCCACCGGGCCTTGTTGGCCGTCGTAGGTTTTGCCCAGGCCAATGAAACGCACGTGGGCGCGGTTCAGGTCCGGGTGCAGTTCGGTTTGTATAGCGTTATGGGGCTCTGGAATCTCCAGTCGCCGTTGGGTGGCTGCCGTCATCCTCAGCTTTCCCAGCCAGCTTGGTAGAGCTTGCCGTGAGCCTTGTCCAGTGCGGCACGAACGGCCGGTGAATGCTGATAAATGTCGACGAATTTGATCAGGCGCGGGTCGGTTTTACTCTTGGGCTGGATCACGAACTGGATCACGTATTCCTTGTGGTCGAGGCCGTCGAACAGCAGCGCAGAGCCGGCATCGAACGTCTTCGCCAGACGGATGTAGGCCGGGTAGCCCTGGACCAGATCCGCATCGTCGTAGGCGCGCACCAGTTGCACGGCTTCGACTTGCAGGATTTTGATGTTCTTCGGATTGGCGATGATGTCGTCTTCGGTGGCCTTGTAGCCCGCGCCCGGTTTGAGCGTGATCAGCCCTGCCTTGGCCAGCAGTTGCAGACCGCGACCGCTGTTGATCGGGTCGTTGGCGATGGCGACGCTGGCGCCTTGCGGGAGCTCGTCGAAACTTTTGTATTTCTTCGAGTAGAGGCCGACGTTGTTGATGATCCCCGGTGCGAACGGCACCAGGTCAAAACCCGCGGCGGCCTTGGCGTTTTCCAGGAACGGGACGTGCTGGAAATAGTTCACGTCGATGTCGCCAGCCGCCAGGCTGACGTTGGGGGCGATCCAGTCGCTGAACTCGACGAGCTCGACTTTCAGGCCTTGTTTGGAGGCTTCCTCGACAGCGGCTTCCAGAGGGATGGCGAAGGCGGCGGTGGTGCCGATTTTCAGCGGCGCGTCGGCGGCGAATACCGCCGAACTGAAGAGGCCTAGGGCCAGGGCCAGTGCTTTGACTGGGTGAGTGAGGTAGGTCTTGGTCATGTTGTAGTTTCCAGTCAGTGCATAAATTTGGGGTGTTTGGTCGGGCCTCTTCGCGGGCAAGCCCGCTCCCACAGTGATCTCGGGTGTTCACGCAATCCCTGTGGGAGCGGGCTTGCCCGCGATGCTTTTAGCGGCGAAACGCCGAGCCAGTGTGTTGCTCAGGCAAAAGCGCCTCTGCGTGAAACAGTTTTTCGCGCAAGCTGCCCGCGTCATAAGCGGTCTTGTACGACCCGCGGCGTTGCAGCTCCGGGATCACCCACTCAATGAAATCCACATAGCTTTCCGGCGTGACAATCCGTGTCAGGTTGAAGCCGTCCAGGCCGGTTTCGGCGATCCACGATTCCAGTTCATCCGCCACTTGTTCAGGTGAACCCACCAGCGTGATGTAGCGGCCACCGAGCGCGTGTTGCTCCAGCAATTTGCGCCGGGTCCAATCGTTGTTTTGCAGGTTTTTGGTCGCTGACTGAATCGCGTTGCTCTTCACGTACTGGATCGGTTCGTCGATGGCGTACTCGGAAAAATCGATGCCGGTAGACGCCGAGAAATGCGCCACGCCAGCCTCGGCACTGGCGTAGCTCAGGTACTCGGCGTGCTTGGCCCAGGCGAGTTCCTCGGTGGCGCCGACAATCACGTTCAGCCCCATGAACACCTTGATGTCCTCGGGTTTGCGCCCGGCCTCGACGGCGCTGGCGCGCACCTTGTCCACCTGGATTTTGGTCGACGGTTTGTTCTGGCCACTGATGAACACGCACTCGGCATGCCGACCGGCGAACAGCAAACCGCGATCCGAACTGCCGGCCTGAAACAGTACCGGTGTACGTTGTGGCGACGGCTCGCACAGGTGATAACCCTCGACCTGATAGAACTCGCCCTTGTGCTCGACCTTGTGCACTTTGTCCGGTTGGGCATAGATCCGCTGCTCGCGGTCGTTGAGCACCGCGCCGTTTTCCCAACTGCCTTCCCAGAGTTTGTAGAGCACCTCCAGGTATTCATCGGCCTGGTCATAACGACGGTCGTGTTCCACCTGTTCGCTCAGGCCCATGGCCTTGGCGGCGCTGTCGAGGTAGCCAGTGACGATGTTCCAGCCGACCCGGCCGCGGCTCAGGTGATCGAGCGTCGACAGGCGCCGGGCGAACAGGTACGGCGGTTCGTAAGTGAGGTTGGCGGTCAGGCCGAAGCCGAGGTTTCTGGTTACCGCCGCCATGGCCGACACCAGCAGCAGCGGGTCGTTGACCGGCAGTTGGATCGACTCCTTGAGCGGCACCTCCACCGAGTTCTGGTAGACGTCGTACACGCCGACGATGTCGGCGATGAACAATCCGTCGAACAGCCCGCGCTCCAGCAGTTGCGCCAGTTCCGTCCAGTATTCGATGGTCTTGTACTGCGTGGAATTGTCCCGTGGGTGCGTCCACAGGCCATGGTTGATGTGCCCGATGCAGTTCATGTTGAACGCGTTGAGCAGGATTTTCTTTTTCGCGCTGGCCATCAAATGGTCCCCCGCAGTGGCGGGTTTTCATCGTTGAGGTAGTAGTTGCCCACCGCGTGGTACTTCCAGCGCACCGGGTCGTGCAAGGTGTGCACGCGCGCGTTGCGCCAGTGCCGATCCAGGCCATGTTCGATCAGGGTGGCCTGGCTGCCGGCCAGTTCGAACAACGTGCTGCCGGCGGCGAGGGAGATTTCAGTGCTGAGGGCCCGGGCTTCGGCAACGGCAATCGATGCGGCGGCGACGGTCTCGGCATTGGGTTCGGCTTGAGCGATATCGAGGAATTCACCGGAGCGTTCCAGCAGGGCTTCGGTGGCGTGCAGCCGAATGCTCAAGTGCCCGAAACTCTTGATGGTCAGCGGGTCGTCAGTGGCTTTTTCGTGGGTGGCGTCGATCCATGGCCGGGTTTTGGTGCGCACAAAATGCAGCGCATCTTCATACGCCGCGCGGGCAATACCGGTGTCGATGGCCGCGTGAAGAATCTGTGCCAACGGGCCGACGGTGGTCGGGCGCTCGAACGCGCTTTGAAACGGGATCACGTCTTCGGCCGCCACATGCACGTCTTCGAACACCACCGAGCCGCTGCCGGTGGTGCGTTGGCCAAAGCCGCTCCAGTCGTCGATGACCGTCAGGCCTTGGCTATCGCGTGGGACGAACGCCAGTTGCTGCACGCCGTTTTCATCCACCACCGAAGTGGGGATGCGTTGCGCGTAAATGGCGCCGGTCGCGTAGAACTTGCGACCGCTGATGCGATAACCGTCGCCGTCACGCTTGAGGCTGGTGATGCGCTCGTGCGCGGTTTTTGTGCCGAGCTCGGCGAGCGCATTGCCGAAGCGCTGGCCGGCCAATACCTCGGCGTACAAGCGTTTTTTCTGCGCATGGCTGCCGTTCACGCGCAGCACTTCGAGGGCATAAAAATGATTCTGCGGGATTTGCCCGAGCGAGCCGTCAGCCTGGGCAATCAAGGCGATCACCTTGGCCAGCGTCACGTTGGAAACCCCGGCGCCGCCGTACTCCTTTGGCACGCTGATGCCCCACAGGCCCGAGCGGGAAAACACTTCCAGTTCCGGGTGCGGCAGTCGGCGTTCGCGGTCGCGCAGGGCACTGTCGCGTTTGAAGTCTTCGGCCAGATCGCTGGCGACGACCAGGGCTTGCTCATCGCTGGTGATGACCGCGACGTGGTGAGAATAAGTCATGTGTTTCTCCAGAGATCTGGTCAAAAAAGGGTGCTGGTCGTCAGATCCAGGAATGCCGCGCCGGCAAGGTGCCGTTGAGGTGATAGGTGCCGACGGCGTGATATTTCCAGCGAACCGGGTCGTGCAGCGTGTGCACGCGGGCGTTGCGCCAGTGGCGGTCGAGGTTGAATTCGGCGAGGGTGGCGCGGCTGCCGGCCAGTTCGAAAAGCTTTTCGCTGGCCAGCAGCGAGATCTCGGTGGTCAGCACTTTGGCTTCGGCCACGGCAATCGAAGCGCGGGCGGCAGACTCGGCGGTGAGGGGGGCGGCGTTGACCTGGTCAAGCACTTGCCCGGCCTTGCGCAGCAACGCTTCGGCGGCGTGCAGCTCGATTTTCAACTTGCCGATGTCCGCGATCACATACAGGTCATCGCTGGCCCGTTCGACCTTGGCGTCGATCCACGGACGGGCGCGGGTTTTCACGAAGTCGATGGCATCATCGATGGCGCCCCGGGCAATCCCGGCGTCGATGGCGGCTTGAATCAGTTGCGACACGGCGCCCTGAATATTCGGCTTATCGTTGATCTTCCAGTTATCCACCACCAGCTCGGCATCGACCCGCACGTTGTTGAGCAAAATAGTGCCGCTGGCAGTGGTGCGCTGACCGAAGCCCGACCAGTCATCAACGATGCGCAGCCCCGGGGTGCCGCGACGGACGAAGGCCAGCACTTGTTTGCCGTCATCGTTCAGCGCCTTGACTGCGACCCAGTGGGCGAACAGCGCGCCCGTGGAGTAAAACTTCTGGCCATTGAGGACAAAGCCGTCGCCGTCGGCGGTAATGCGCGCCTTGAGCTCCAGGGTGTTTTTAGTGCCGCGTTCAGGCCCTGCATTGCCGATGCGCCAGCCGTCGAGCACGCTTTTGAACAGCTGCTTTTTCTGCGCTTCAGTGGCGCTGCCGAGCACCAGGTTGAGAATGCCGAACTGGTTTTGCGGGATCTGCCCCAGTGCCGGGTCTGCTGCGGAAATGATCGCGAAGACTTCGGCCAGGGTGACGAACGAAACCTGTGGGCCACCGTACTCACGCGGGATGGCAATGCTGCCCAATCCGCTGCGGGTGAACTGTTCGATTTCCGACCAGGGCAACTTGCGCTGCCGGTCACGTTTGGCCGCGTGCAGACGGGCGACTTGCGCCAGCTCATGGGCGGCTTCGATGGCTTGAGCATCGTTGCGCAGGACCTGTGCGGGCAACAACAACGGGGCGATGTCCAGATCACTCTGAACGTGGGCTTCTGCCAGACTGGACATCAGTGCCGCTCCTTGGCTGCACGCAATGCCCTGGCGATCTGCACTGGGGTGATTGTGTTCCGGACCATACCTACCTCACATCTCATGGGATCGCCGCGTGGTGGCGACGAATAAAAACAAGAATGTCCGGTGGTCCGGTTCATATACCCTAAGCGTGTATAAAAAATTAATAAACTAACTTTTAGGAATATACATAGAAGGGGTGGCATACACCCATTTGATGAGTGTGCGCATACCCCTGTAGCAGCTGGCGAAGCCTGCGTCGGCCGGTCCGCGCTCGGGCGCAGCAGTCGTAAATCTGAGTCCGCGATCAACCAGAATGACCGCATTGTTTGATTTAACGACTGCTACGCCCGAGCGCGGACCGGCCGACGCAGGCTTCGCCAGCTGCTACAGGATCGAGATCGCCCAGTGCCACAGAGAGATCAGCGTTTTCGGGGTTCAGCGGCCATCAACATGTCCTTGGGCGGCACCTTCAGATACGGATTCGCGCAGCCGATCTTCAGCCAGCGCGGTGGCGCCCAGCGTGAGTTATTGCCCACGTGGTCGAGGATGCAATACGTCACTTCCAGCCGCAGGTCTTCACCCGCTTCGAGAATGATCGCCGGTGGCACCCACACCTGAATCGGCTGGCCTACTTCGTCCGCCTTGAGCCGGGGCAGGTCCATGCGCACATCGCCCCAGCGCAGGGTGATTTCGTCGTCGATGGCCATGTTCAGGTAAGGCTCGATGGTCAACGGGACGCCGCGTTTGATCTGATTCGGATTGACTCCTTGGCGGCGGATAGTCTCGGGGATGCCGACGGGTGCAAGGTTTTGGTTTTCGTCGCCGCCCTGGGCGGAGTGCGGGCCGCCAGGGCCATCCAGTTTGATCTGGACGCGGGTGGCCGGTGACAACGCCGGGTCTTGCCCGACCTGCATGACCTTGTAGTGGATGCGTGCGCAGCCGTTGGCGATGAAACTTTGCGGCACTCGCAGGCTGATCACGTTGCCGCTGTCGTCGGCAGTCAGCACCCTGGAGGCGACGTAGCAGTTGTTCCAGAACAGTTCGATAAGGTCGCCTGCGTCCATGCGGGAGTAGGGTGCGATGTCGATCATGAGGTGAGCCGCCGAGATCATGTTGACGCCGGCCTTGTGCGATTGCGCCAGGGTCGGGGCCGCAAGTTCGGGTGTGTTCGAAGTGCTTGTCATGGGGTTTCTCCTTGAAGCCTTGCAGCGAAGTTCCGTTTCTGAAAGATCAAAAGGCGTGCATTACCCAGCAACATAACGGCTCATTATTGGGCCGTTAAATAATGATTGAGTGCGAAAGTTGGCGCCTGTTGGTGACTAGATAAGAGTGCGCTTGAATAGGTGTCAATAGAGCTGGCTAGTTAAGTGCTGGATAACTTGTTATTCAGAATAATCCTACGTGGTGAAGTTAATAAGCGTCAGCGCTTCGTCGAATATGACCACGGTTTGAAGGCGCGTGAGGGCGGGCAACGGTCAAAAGTCGCAGCGTCGATATAAACGAATTCCAGGCGGGAAAGATCTGTTGCAGGACATATATATGTACCGCACAAAGTGTTGGATGAATTATCTAAAGTGTGAGCTGGAAAAGTAGCTTAGAAGGGGGGTGTCGCTGGGGTAGTTGTTACTTCCATCCATGGAAGTTAACAAGTAGTTAAGCGCGACTCAGGAGTGGGCGTTGTTCAGAAACTTGCTGAGGAACTGTTTTGTCCGTTCTTCTTTCGGGTTGGCAAACAACGCTTTTGATTCGCCTTGCTCGACGATCACGCCCTTGTCGAAAAACACCACGCGATTGGCCACGTCCCGGGCAAAGCCCATTTCGTGAGTGACGATGACCATGGTGCGCTTCTCCTCGGCCAGGCCGCGGATGGTCGCCAACACTTCACCGACCAGTTCCGGATCGAGCGCCGAGGTCGGCTCATCGAACAGGATCACTTCCGGTTCCATCGCCAGCGCACGGGCAATCGCCACACGCTGTTGCTGACCCCCGGAAAGGCGTCGCGGGTAAGCATCTTCCTTGCCCGCCAGCCCCACCTTGGCCAAGAGCTTTTTGCCCAGGGCAATGGCTTCGGCCTGCGGGATCTTCTTGACGATGATCGGGCCTTCGATGACGTTTTCCAGCGCAGTGCGATGCGGGAACAGGTTGAAGTTCTGGAACACGAAACCCACGTGTTGACGCAAGCGTCGCACCAGGCCTTGCTGCTGGTTCAGTGGCCGGCTGCCATCGATCTCGATGTCACCGACCTTGATCCGGCCGCTGCTCGGCTCTTCCAGAAAATTCAGGCAACGCAGGAACGTGGTTTTACCCGAGCCACTGGGCCCGATGATCGCCACGACCTCGCCTTCCTTCACTTCCAGATCGATGCCATTGAGCACCACTTGACCCTTGAACTGCTTTGTCAGTTTTTCCACGACAATCATTGGGTCAGGACTCCTGGTCGTGCCGATTGACCCGTGCTTCCAACTGGTTTTGGAGGTGCGACAGCACCGTGGCCAGAACCCAGTAGATCAGCGCGGCGGCAAGATACATGGTGAAAATTTCAAAGGTGCGGGCGGTAATCAGCTGCGCCTGACGGAACAGTTCCGGCACCTGGATGGTAGCGGCCAGCGCCGTGTCCTTGACCAGCGAAATGAAGCTGTTGCCCAACGGCGGCAAGGCCGTGCGCATCGCCTGCGGCAGGATGGCCCGGCGCAGGGTTTGCGCACGGGTCATGCCGATACTCGCGGCGGCTTCCCATTGGCCGCGCTCGATGGAGCTGATCGCGGCACGCAGGATTTCGCAGGCATAGGCGGCCATGTTCAGCGAGAAGCCGATCAGGGCCGCTGGCAGCGGATCAAGTTCGATGCCCAATTGCGGCAAGCCGTAATAGATCACGAACAGTTGCACCAGCAACGGCGTGCCGCGAAAGAACGACACGTAGATGCGGGCAATCCAGCTCACCAGCTTGAAACGCGACAGGCGCATCAGTGCCAGGCCGAAACCCATCAGCAGGCCGAAAAACATTCCGCCCAGGCTGAGGATCACTGTGTAGTACGCGCCCTTGAGTAGAAAGGGCACGGAATCCAGTGCGAGTTGGAAAGCTTCTTCCATTATTGAGTGACGTCAGCGTTGAAGTATTTTTCCGAGAGCTTTTTCAGGGTGCCGTCGGCGCGCAGTTTGTCGATGGCCTTGTTCACAGCGGCCAGCAACTCAGGTTCGCCTTTGCGCAGGGCGATGCCGGCTTCCTGGCGAGAGAACGCGTCGCCGGCGGCGGAGGTGTCCTTGGCTTTCTTGGCGTATTCCAGAGCGGCCAGACGGTCGATCAGAATGACGTCGATGCGCCCGACACGCAGGTCCTGGAACTTGGTTGGGTCATCTTCGTAGGTGCGGATGTCAGCCTTTGGCACATTGGTTTTCACCCACTCTTCGTAGTTGGTGCCCAGGCCTACGCCGACTTTCTTGCCGGCCAGGTCGGCGGCGGACTTGATGTTCAGATCGGCGGCCTTCTTCGTCAGCACCAGCGCCTGAATCCCGGAAACGGTGTACGGCTCGGAGAAGTCGTACTTCTTCTTGCGCTCTTCAGAGATGGTCACCTGGTTGATGACGGCGTCCAGACGCTTGGATTCCAGCGCCGCGAGGATGCCGTCCCATTTGGTGGGTTGCAGCTTGACCTTCACGCCCAGCTCTTTGGCCAGGGCTTCGGAGAATTCGACTTCGAAGCCGGACAGTTTGCCGTCGGCGTCGACGAAGCTGAACGGTGGGTAAGTGCCTTCCAGGCCGACGTTGATAACGCCAGCGTCTTTGATTTTTTGCAGTTGCTCACCGGCAACTGCTTGCCCCAGCAGACCAGCGCTCAGCGCCAGACCCAGTGAACCTACCAGCAGGTTACGACGTAGTGCGGAAAAATTCATGACAAGCCCCTGTGTTTTCTTATGGAAGACGCATTAGGAAAGTTGGCAAATTCGGGAATTGAACGACTGCAATATCCTGCCCTAAAGCAGCATATGCGTCTTGCTACAAATTCGCCTGCGGCGTGACTATATGATGACGCCTATAGAATTGAAAATAATCAATGCTGTATTTTATATTCTTAAATTGCATATAAGATTGGATCGTTCCCACGCTCCGCGTGGGAACGCCTCAAGGGACGCTCCGCGTCCAGTGACGCAGAGCGTCACGGGCTGCACTCCCACGCAGGGCGAGGGAGCGATCAGTCAGCGTCTCGGTTAGAGAAAATCCTTGTAGGCAAACAACGCCGGAGCCCCACCGGTGTGCAAAAAGATAATCGGTCCTTCATCGAATCGCTGGCGACCGATGCCGTCCAGCAACCCGGCCATGGCCTTACCGGTATACACCGGGTCGAGCAGCAAACCTTCCTGACTGGCCAGTAGCTTCACCGCTGCCAGTGTCCCGGCATTCGGCTCGCCATAGCGCGGTGCGAAATACTCGTCCCACAACTCGACCTTGAAGCTCGCCGGCAACTTCACGCCCAACAACTCGGCGGTACGCTCGGCCAGGCCCTGCACCTTCGGGCGCTGGTCTTCATCGCTACGGGAAACCGTGACACCAATCACTGGCAAATCCGGCAGTGCTTCACTCAGCGCCAACGCCAAACCGCTGTGGGTGCCGGCGCTGCCGGAGGCCAGGACCACGGCAGCAAATTGTAGCCCGGTGTCCTTGATCTGCTCGGCCAGTTCCAGGCCGGCGCGCACGTAACCCAATGCGCCCAGCGCATTCGAGCCGCCTATCGGCACCAGATAAGGATTTTTGCCGTTATTGCGCAGTCGTGTGGCCAATGCCTCCAATTGCTCATCGGCGTTGTCGAGGTTTTCGACCAACTCGACCTTGGCATCGAACAGGTCCAGCAACAGACGATTGCCGTTACCGATGTAGTTGGCGTCGTCGGTGCCCAGCGGGTTTTCCAGCAGCGCAACGCAACCCAGGCCCAGTTTGGCGGCAATGGCGGCGGTCTGGCGCACATGGTTGGATTGCAGCGCCCCCGCGGTGATGAGCGTGTCGGCGCCTTGTGCCAGGGCATCGGCGGCGAGGTATTCGAGCTTGCGCAGCTTGTTGCCGCCCATGGCCAGTGGCGTCAGGTCATCGCGTTTGACGTACACATCGCGGCCCAGCCAGGTCGACAAGCGTTCAAGTTTTTCCAGGGCAGTGGGGTGGCCGAGTAAATCGAGACGGTTAAAGCGAGCGAGCTGTTGTTTGATCATGGGTCCGTACTGGCGCAGAAAGATTGTCAGGACTATAGGCACGCCCATTTGCCTGGGCAACCGCCAATCGCTTATAGCCAAAGATTCTGAGCTCTGCACAATTGGTTCTTAATTCGACCTCAAGACCTTGCCGTAAAGTAATCGCCGTTAATGCGGCCAGACTGTCCGGCCGCCTGTGAGGAGTTTTTTACCGTGAGCGAGCGTTCCAGTCATTGGCAACTGCAGACCATCGTCAGCCAACTGCGCGCGGCGCGTGATCAGTGGCGCGCACAAAATGGCCGCGCCAGCACAGAGCAGGGCGGTCGCGAATTGCCTTCGCGGGCGGCCATGGCGGACATTCTTGAGGCGCTGTGCGGGGCGTTGTTCCCGATGCGGTTGGGGCCGGTGGATTTGCGCGAAGAGAGTGAAGACTTCTACGTTGGCCACACCCTAGATGTGGCGTTGAACGCGCTGCTGGCTCAGGCTCGACTCGAATTGCGCTATGCCGCCCGCCACAGTCAGCAGGCCGACTCTGACATCGAAGCCAAGACCATTCAGATCATTCAGGACTTCGCGCTCGCCTTGCCGGGGCTGCGCAGTTTGCTGGATACCGATGTGCTGGCGGCCTATCACGGCGACCCGGCGGCGCGCAGTGTCGATGAAGTGTTGCTGTGCTATCCAGGCATTCTGGCGGTGATTCACCATCGCCTGGCCCACCATTTGTATCGCGCCGGTTTGCCGTTGCTGGCGCGGATCAGCTCGGAAATCGCCCACTCGGCCACCGGTATCGACATTCACCCTGGGGCGCAGATCGGTCGCAGCTTCTTTATCGATCACGGGACCGGCGTGGTGATCGGCGAAACCGCGATTATTGGTGAGCGCGTGCGGATTTATCAGGCAGTCACCCTGGGCGCCAAGCGCTTCCCGTCCGATGAGGACGGTCAATTGCAGAAGGGCCATCCACGGCACCCGATTGTTGAAGATGACGTGGTCATCTATGCCGGGGCGACGATTCTGGGGCGGATCACGATTGGCAAGGGCTCGACCATCGGTGGCAACGTCTGGCTGACCCGCAGCGTGCCGGCGGGCTGCAACCTGACACAGGCCAATCTTCAACACGATGACGGGACGCAGAAATAAACCTACAACGGATCGTTCCCACGCTCTGCGTGGGAATGCCTCAAGGGACGCTCCGCGTTCCAGTTCATCCTCAAAAACCCTCCTCTTACCCCTCCTTGAGCTAGCGTACGAACAGTACCGCCGAGCCTTGCGATTAGTCCTTAGCAGCCTATCCATGTTTAACTTGAACGTTCATTCAAGTTAAACCGGTAGCTCGCTGCCCGCTCACAACAGGAGGCTTGCCTTTGCTGAGTCCGATTTCTACAGCCATGTTCAATCCCTTCGCGGTGCACGTTTCATGAGTGCATCGTCCCTCCCTCCCAGCGGTTTGATCCGCATGAATCCGCCGGTTTTTTACTTCTCGGCGAGCTTCATTCTGTTGTTCGGCATCGTCGTCATCGCCATGCCCGAACAGGCCGGTGCCTGGTTGCTGGCGGCGCAAAACTGGGCGGCCAATACGGTCGGCTGGTACTACATGCTCGCGATGACCCTGTATCTGGTCTTCGTGGTGGTCACCGCCTTGTCCGGCTACGGCAAGATCAAGCTCGGTGCCGACCACGACGAACCCGAATTCAGTTACCTGTCCTGGGCCGGCATGTTGTTCGCCGCCGGGATCAGCATCACGCTGTTTTTCTTTTGCGTGTCCGAGCCGCTAACGCATTTGGCGCAACCGCCTCAAGGCACGGCCGGTACGCCGGAGGCTGCGCGTCAGGCGATGCAAATTCTGTTTCTGCACTGGGGCCTGCACGGCTGGGGTGTGTTTGCTTTCGTCGGCATGGCGCTGGCCTACTTCGCCTACCGGCACAACCTGCCGCTGGCCCTGCGTTCGGCGTTGTATCCGCTGATCGGCAAGCGCATCAACGGCCCCATCGGTTATGCGGTGGACGGCTTCGGCATCATCGCCACAGTGTTCGGTCTTGGCGCCGACATGGGCTTCGGCGTACTGCACCTCAACTCAGGGCTGGACTACCTGTTTGGCATTGCCCACACCCAGTGGATTCAGGTCGGCCTGATCACGCTGATGATGGGCGCCGCGATCATCGTTGCGGTCTCCGGCGTCGATAAAGGCGTGCGGGTGATGTCCGACATCAACATGCTGCTGGCCTGCGCGCTGCTGCTGTTCGTGTTGTTCGCCGGCCCCACGCAGCACTTGCTCAACACGCTGATCCAGAACCTGGGCGACTACCTCGGCGCCTTGCCGATGAAGAGTTTCGACCTGTACGCCTACGACAAACCGAGCGACTGGCTCGGCGGCTGGACGGTGTTCTACTGGGCCTGGTGGATTGCATGGTCGCCGTTCGTGGGCCTGTTCATCGCGCGGATTTCCCGTGGCCGCACCATCCGTGAATTTGTCTTCGGCGTGCTGCTGATTCCGCTTGGTTTCACCCTGGCGTGGATGTCGATCTTCGGCAACAGCGCCATCGATCAAGTGCTCAACCATGGCATGAGCGCGCTCGGCATGTCGGCCATCGACAACCCGTCGATGACCCTCTACTTGCTGCTGGAAACCTATCCGTGGAGCAAAACGGTGATCGCCGTGACGGTATTCATCAGCTTCGTGTTCTTCGTCACCTCGGCTGACTCCGGCACGGTGGTGTTGTCGACGTTGTCCGCCAAGGGCGGCAACCCGGATGAAGACGGGCCGAAATGGCTGCGGGTGTTCTGGGGCGCGATGACGGCATTGGTTACCAGCGCGCTGTTGTTCTCCGGCAGCATCGATGCGTTGAAGTCAGCAGTGGTGCTGACCTCGCTGCCGTTTTCGTTGATCTTGCTATTGATGATGTGGGGGCTGCACAAGGCGTTCTACCTGGAATCCCAGAAGCAGATCGCGCAACTGCATTCGCTGGCACCGGTTTCCGGGTCAAGGCGTGGCAAGGGTGGCTGGCGACAGCGTTTGAGCCAGGCGGTGCACTTCCCGTCGCGCGATGAGGTGTATCGTTTTCTGGATACGACGGTGCGGCCGGCGATCGAGGAAGTGTCGGCGGTGTTTGTCGAAAAGGGTTTGAACGTGATTACGCAACCGGACCCGGTCAACGACAGCGTCAGCCTGGAAATCGGTCACGGTGAACAGCATCCGTTTATCTATCAGGTGCAGATGCGCGGTTATTTCACGCCATCCTTTGCCCGAGGCGGCATGGGCTCCAAGCAAATCAACAACCGGCGTTATTACCGGGCCGAAGTGCATTTGAGCGAGGGCAGCCAGGACTACGATCTGGTGGGTTACACCAAGGACCAGATCATCAACGACATCCTCGATCAGTACGAACGGCACCTGCAATTCCTGCACTTGGTGCGTTGATCCAGACGGACAGGCGCCGGGGCTTTATCAGGCCTCGGCGCTCATCACCATGAACAGCACCAACGCCGCCACCGGCACACTGAACACCACCGTGCCGATCACCAGCTCTGAACTCAAGGGCTGGCCGGCCGTGACCACACCAACGGCACCGTTGATCACCGTCAGCGCCAGCCACAGGATCACAAAGCTGTAGATCAGTGTCTGGCGGCTGAAGCCGATTTTTTCGCCGATGAACAGCATCAGGGCGAGGAGGGCCAGGCCGAAGGTGATGATGATTGCTGTGTGCATGGTGAGCTCACCTGGTCGTTGTGTGTCGCCTGATAAACCGCTATCGCGAGCAGGCTCACTCCTACAAGGATCACCGCGATCCCTGTAGGAGCGAGCCTGCTCGCGATTAGCGTCGCTGCAGTGTCAGTGTGAGCTTAGTTAAACCAACCCACCATTGGCCCGCAAAATCTGCCCGTTGACCCAGCCCGAATCCGGCCCCGCCAGAAACGACACAACACGAGCAATGTCTTCAGGCTGACCCAAGCGCTCCAGCGGCGGCATCTTGGCGAAGTTCTGAATCTGCTCCTCACTCTTGCCCTGCAAAAACAACTCGGTGGCCACCGGCCCAGGTGCCACGGCATTGACGGTGATGCTGCGCCCGCGCATTTCCTTGGCGAACACTTGGGTCAGCGACTCCACCGCCGCTTTGCTGGCGATGTACACCGCATAACCCGGCAAGTTAAGGCCGACGGTGCTGCTGGAAAAATTGATGATCCGTCCGCCACCGTTCAAGCGCGTCGCCGCTTCGCGCAACGTGTTGAACGTGCCGCGCGCGTGGATGTTGAAGGTCTGCTCGAACAGTTCATCCGTGTGCTGCGCCAAGGGCATGACCTTGAGGATGCCAGCGTTGTTGATCAGCACATCGACCTTGCCCAATTGCGCCTCAGTCTCGTCGAACATCCGGCGCACGTCGTCGGCGCTGGCTACATCAGCCTTGATCGCTATGGCTTGATGACCGGCCTGACGCAATTCCACAACCAGCCTTGAGGCTTCAGTGGCGCTGCTGGCGTAATTGATGGCGACGGCAAAACCGTCGCTGGCCAGTTGTTTGGCGATCACTGCGCCGATGCCGCGCGAGGCGCCGGTGACGATGGCAACTTTTTGGTGAGTCATGGCGTTGAATCCTGATGAGGTGGGTTGCTGGGTGTGAGGCCAATTTCACATGTTTACTCAGGCCGATAAATGCACGAGAGTTGCCTTGACTGTTCAATAATCGCCAACAATCGGAGGCTCACGTGGATCAAGTCAAAGCGATGAAGGTGTTCGTGCGGATCTACGAGCGCAGCAGCTTCACCCTGGCGGCCGAAGACTTGAACCTGCCCCGCGCAACGTTGACTCACACCCTGAACCAGTTCGAAGCCTGGCTCGGCACACGGTTGCTGGAGCGCAGTACGCGCAAGGTGCGTGCGACCCTGGACGGCGAGGCGTACTACTTGCGCTGCGTGCAACTGTTGGCGGAGCTGGAAGAGGCCGAGCTGGCGTTTCGCGGTTGCGCGCCGAAAGGCCGATTACGGGTCGACCTGCACGGCACGCTGGCTAAAAATTTTGTGATCCCCGCCTTGCCGCAATTCATGGAGCGCTACCCGGACATCGACCTGTCCATCAGCGAATCCGACCGCTTTGTCGACTTGATCGCCGAAGGCGTCGACTGCGTGCTGCGCGCGGGTACGCTGACGGATTCGGCGCTGGTCGGTAAACGCATCGCCAACCTGCGCCAGATCACCTGCGCCAGCCCCGCGTACTTACGCAAATACGGCGAACCGAAAACCCTCGAAGACCTCAAGCATCACCGTGCGGTGAACTACGTTTCGCGCACCACGGGCAAGCTGTTTCCGTTCGAATTCAGAGTGGACGGCGAGATCAAGGAAGTCGCCATTGACGGCGCGCTTTCAGTGTTCGGCGCGGAAATCTACGCCGCCTCGGCGATTGCCGGACTGGGGTTGATCCAGTGTCCGCACTACCGAATGGAAACGCAGATTGCCCAAGGACTGGTGCAGGAAGTCCTCACCGATATACCGCCACCGCCGATGCCGGTCTCGGTGTTGTATCCGCACAACCGACACATGTCGCCACGGGTTCGGGTGTTTGTGGATTGGTTGGGGGAGGTGTTTGCGGGGGCGGGGTAGCCGGTGGTCTACGGCCACTCTGACCGGCTTGCATTCCGCTAATATTTATCAGAGTGTGTATCGTGTGTATAAGTCTTGCGGTCATCGCGTAATGTGCTCGGCAGATGCTGCCCACAAGGACGAAGGTGATGCGAAGTCGGGAAATGATCAGGATGATCGAGGAGGATGGTTGGTATCTGGTGGCCGTAAAAGGCAGCCACCATCAGTACAAGCATTTGTATAAGTCAGGCAGGGTAACGATCAAGCACCCTGATTCGGATCTTCCAAAAGGGACGATCAACAGCATATTGAAACAGGCGGGTCTGAAATGAGGCCCGACGTCGGAAACGCGAGCCTCGATGAGGCCACATCACAGGAAGGATTTACCGAAATGAAATTCCCGGTCGTTCTGCATAAGGATGCCGACTCAGAATACGGAGTGATTATCCCGGACGTACCGGGCTGCTTCTCCGCAGGCGGTACTGTGGCGCAGGCATTTGAAAACGTAAAAGAAGCGTTGTCTTTGCACTATGAAGGTCTGGTGGCCGATGGTGATCCGCTGCCGCAGGTGCGTGAAATCGATGCTCACCTCGATAACCCGGATTACGCGGGCGGTGTGTGGGGAGTGGTCGAGTTTGATATCACGCCTTATTTCGGCAAATCAGTGCGCTTCAATGCCACGTTGCCTGAACAGTTGCTTGAGCGTATCGACCAGACAGTCAGCCGCGACCGGCGATATAGCTCAAGATCGGGATTTTTGGCGGCTGCTGCGCTGAGAGAATTGTCGGCGTAAACGTTTATGAATCGAAATATGTGAAACGTTTCAGCATTTTCTCGAGTCCGAGGTTTATCGGCGCTTGTCCGGGCGTATGCTTGGCCGCTTGCGAAGCAGTCGATACCACATTCAAGACCGACAAGAGAGGATTCGATGACCTACACCGCTGCCGAAAACCGCTACGACTCCATCCCTTACCGCCGCGTGGGGCGCAGCGGTCTGGTATTGCCGGCGTTGTCGCTGGGCCTGTGGCACAACTTCGGCGACAGCACGCCGATCGACACCCAGCGTTCGTTGTTGCGCACGGCGTTCGATCTGGGCATCAATCACTTTGACCTGGCCAATAACTACGGCCCGCCGTACGGCAGCGCCGAGATCAACTTCGGCCGATTGCTGCGTGAAGACTTCAAGCAGTATCGCGATGAGCTGATCATCTCCAGCAAGGCTGGCTGGGACATGTGGCCCGGTCCTTACGGTCAGGGCGGCGGTTCGCGCAAATACGTGCTGGCCAGCCTGGATCAGAGCCTGCAACGGCTGGGCCTGGACTATGTGGACATTTTCTACTCGCACCGCTTTGACCCGGACACACCACTGGAAGAAACCGCCAGTGCACTGGCGACCGCTGTACAACAAGGCAAGGCGTTGTACATCGGCATCTCGTCCTATTCCGGGGTGAAAACCCGTGAGATGGCGGCGCTGTTGAAAGAGTGGAAAGTGCCGCTGCTGATTCATCAGCCGGCGTACAACCTGCTCAACCGTTGGGTGGAAAAGGACCTGCTTGAAGTCACCGACGAACTCGGCACCGGCGTGATTGCTTTCACCCCATTGGCGCAGGGCCTGTTGACCGACAAATACCTCAACGGCATTCCGAAGGATGCGCGGGTCAATCGTCCGGGGGGTGGTTCGTTGCAGTCGTCGCACCTGTCCGAAGCCAACATCGCCCATGTGCGTGGGCTCAATGAAATCGCCAGGCGTCGTGGGCAAAGTCTGGCGCAATTGGCGTTGGCCTGGACATTGCGCGACCCTCGGGTGACCTCGGCGTTGATCGGTGCTAGCCGGCCGGAGCAGATTATCGAGAACGTCGAGGCGTTGAAGAATTTGAGCTTCAGCGCGGAAGAACTGGCGGAGATTGATCGGTTCGCCCAAGAGGGAGGGATCAATCTTTGGGAAAAGCCTTCTACGGCTGAGTAACAAATTGGCGCCGGCTGATCCGGTGCCTGTTCGAACCCCATCGCGGGCAAGCCCGCTCCCACAGGTTTGACGGTGTTCACAGATTTTGTGTACGACATGGACACTGTGGGAGCGGGCTTGCCCGCGATGGGGCCATCAAAGTCAGTACAAAACTGCCTGATCACCGGAAAAACGGCACATCCCCCAACACCGTCGCCCGCTGCATCACCCGCCGCGCCGGGCGGTAGTCATCCACCGCGTAATGCTGGGTCACGCGGTTATCCCAGAACGCCACATCATCCTTCTGCCAGCGCCAGCGAATGGTAAATTCCGGCCGTGTGGCATGGGCGAACAAGAACTTCAGAACCGCTTCGCTCTCGGTGTCCGACAGTTCGTTGATCTTCGACGTGAATCCTTCATTGACGAACAGCGAGCGCCGCCCGCTCACCGGGTGTGTACGAATGACCGGGTGCGACAAGGGCGGATTCTTGCGTCGTGCCTCTTCCCACTGGGCCAGCGCTTCGGGCGTATTGCCATAACGCTCAAGCGGGAACGAACGGGTGAAATCGTGGGTGGCGGTCAGCCCTTCGAGCAAGGACTTCATCGGCGCGGACAATGCTTCATACGCCGCAATCCCACTGGCCCACAACGTGTCACCGCCAAACTCCGGCAGCAACTTGGCGCTGAGTACTGCGCCCATGGCCGGGGTCGGCAGGAAGGTCACATCGGTGTGCCAGATCGCGTTGTCGCGCACGTCGGTGACGGCAGTGTCGAGGATCAACACTTCCGGTTGTTCCGGTACGTTGGGGTAGATCGGGTGAATGTGCAGGTCGCCGAAATGGGCGGCGAATCGTGCCTGCTGCTGCGGCGTGATCGGCTGGTCGCGGAAGAACAGTACTTGATGCTTGAGCAGCGCTTGCTCGATGGCGTCGCGCTGTTCCAGGTTCAGTGGCTGGCTGATATCGACGCCGCTGATTTGCGCACCGAGGGCAGAACTGAGGGGGACGATGGTCAGGTAGCTCATGGTGGCTCTCTTCAATACGGGGCGCCGAATGTCGGCGTAGTCAGTGCGATCTCAATGCTCTAGTGAGCCTGGCCATGCCACGGCACCAGTTTGCGTTGCAGGGCGCGCAGGCCCATTTCCATGGCGAAGGCGATCAGGGCAATCACCAGAATCCCCAGCACCACCACATCGGTGACCAGGAACTGCGCGGCCGACTGCACCATGAAGCCCAAACCGCTGGTGGCGGCGATCAATTCGGCGGCGACCAGGGTCGACCAACCCACGCCCAGGCCAATGCGCACGCCGGTCAGAATATCCGGCAAGGCACTCGGCAGAATCACATGACGAATCAACTGCGCGCGGGTTGCACCCAGCGACTGCGCTGCACGCAACTTGGCTGGGTCGACAGTGCGCACACCGGTCGCGGTAGCGATGGCAATCGGGGCGAAAATCGCCAGGTAGATCAGCAAGACTTTCGACAACTCACCGATGCCGCACCAGATCACGATCAGCGGCAGATACGCCAACGGTGGAATCGGGCGGTAGAACTCGATCAGCGGATCGAGAATGCCGCGAGCGATGCGGTTGTGGCCGATGGCGATCCCCACTGGCACAGCGGTCAGCACGGCAAAGCCGAGGCCCAGGCCGATACGGCTCAGGCTCGCGCCCAAATGCTGCCATAACGTCGAATCCATGTAGCCGGAAGTCGCCAGCAGCCAGCCTTTTTGCAGTACCGCGGATGGTGGCGGCAGGAACAACGGTTCGATCATCCCCGTGGCCGTGACGGCCCACCAGAGGATCACGAGCGCCACCAGTGTCAGCACGCTGATCCAGCGGGTGCTCAAACTGCGACGAACCGGAATCACCGTCGAACTCGGTTTCACCGTCACGGCCGGAATTTCATAGCTGCTCATGCGCGCTCCTGCCGCTGGGCGGCGCTGCGTTGGGAGAACACTTTGGCGAGCACGTGTTCGCGGGTTTCGATAAAGCGTGGGTCGGATTTGATCGCCCGCGCCGACTCGCCGGCCGCATAACGTTGGCCGAAATCCAGGCTCAGGCGCTCGACGATTTGCCCAGGATTGGGGGCCAGCAGAATCAGGTCTGTCGCGAGGAAGACCGCTTCTTCAATGTCGTGGGTAATCAGGAACACCGGCTTGGCGGTACGTCGCCAGACTTGCAGCAACAGCTCCTGCATCTGTTCGCGGGTGAATGCGTCGAGAGCGCCGAAGGGCTCGTCCATGAGCAAGACGCGAGGGTCGGCGGCTAATGCGCGGGCAAGGCCGACACGCTGCTTCTGGCCGCCCGAGAGCTGCCAGATGCGACGGTTTTCGAAACCGGTAAGGTCGACCAGCGCGAGCATTTCCTTCGCGCGGGTTTCACGTTTGTCCCGAGGAACGCCCGCCAGCTCCAGACCGAAACCGACGTTGGCCAATACGTCCTGCCAAGGCAGTAACGCGTCGTCCTGAAACACCACGCCGCGTTCGGCACTCGGGCCCTTGACCGGCACGCCGTCGAGGGTAATGCGCCCGGCACTGGGCTCGACAAAACCGGCGATCAGGTTCAACAGCGAAGTCTTGCCACTGCCGGACGGGCCGAGGGCAACCAGCAACTGCTGGGGCCCCAGGCTCAGGGAAATATCCGCCAGTACCGGTTCCGGACTACCGGGGTACTGTGCGCTGATGCGCTCCAGCTGTAGCAAGGCCATTGCGGTTAACTCCCGATCAGTTGGTGATGAACTTGGCGTTGACGTACGGTGCGTAGTCCGGCAGCACGGCTTCGACCTTGCCTTGTTCCTTGAGGAACGCGGCGGTGTCGGTGATGGCTTTGGTGGTCGGTGCGCCGAGGGTGATCACCTGGTCAGCCGCCAGCGGGTAGACGTTGCCTTGCAGCAGCAATGGAATGTCGCTGGCCTTGGCGCCGGAGAGCTTCACCAGTTTGTCGACGTTGCTTTGGTTGGCGAGCCAGGCTTTCGGGTCTTTGCGGTAGTCGGCGTAGGCGTCCAGGGTCACTTTGGCGAACGCAGTGACGATTTCCGGGTGCTTCTCGGCGAAGTCTTTGCGCACGATCCAGGCATCGAAGGTTGGTGCGCCGAACTTGGCCAGTTCGCCGGAGGTGATCAATACTTTGCCGTTTTCCTTGGCGACACCCAGGGCTGGATCCCAGACGTAGGTGGCGTCGATGTCACCGCGTTTCCACGCAGCAATGATCGCGGGCGGGGCGAGGTTGAGCACGGTGACTTTCGACGGGTCGATGTTCCAGTGTTTAAGCGCGGCCAACAGGCTGTAGTGGCCGGTGGAAACGAATGGCACGGCGATTTTCTTGCCGATCAGATCCTGCGGTGTCTTGATTCCGGAACCGTCACGCGCGACGAGCGCTTCGGCAGCGCCGATCTGGGTGGCGATGAGGAAGGTTTCCACCGGCACTTTGCGGGTGATCGCCGCCGTCAGGGGGCTGGAACCGAGGTAGCCGATCTGCACGTCGCCCGAGGCGATGGCGGCAATGATGTCGGCACCGTTGTCGAATTTTCGCCAGCTGATATCGGCCTTGGTGGCTTTTTCGTAGGCCCCGTCGGCTTGGGCGACTTTCGCCGGGTCAACGGTGGTCTGGTAGGCAACGGTAACGTCAGCGGCTTGGGCAAACAGACTCGCTGCAGCCAGAGTGGCGGCCGCCAGCAAGCGAAGTGGGAAGGTCAGTTTCATTGCGAAGCTCCTTATCCGGCGACCGAGTGTCGGCGTGATAAAGAGACTAAATGATCTAAGAATTCAAAAATAAATAACTTTTTCGAATTAGCTTATGAGGGGAAAACGTTAAGGGCGTCGCTGCAAATCGCTTGATCGTTCCCACGCTTCCGCGTGGGAACGATCAAGCAGAAGTCAGCGTTTAGTTACTGATTGCCAAAATGCTCGCTTGATACGCGCCGACAAACACGTCGAAATCACCGACTTCGTTCTGTTCCAGCTCAACCTGCTGGGCCAGCGACGAACGCGCCAGTTCTTCAAACTTGGCCTGCTCATCCGCCGGCAATGGCTCGCTGCGGAAGAACTCGGCATGGGCCTGACTCTGACGCAAGGAGAACTGCGCGAAGCTTTCCTTATGCTCAGCCATCGACGCCAACACCTGGGCCGACGGTGTCAGGGACGGATCCTGGACCTTGGCCATTTGCGTATCCAGCGCCTTGCTGTGCGCATCGCCGCCATGGCTCTGATCGAGCAGTGCGGCCAGCGGAGCGATTTTTTCCAACAGCTCGCCCGCCCACTCTTTCAGGTCAACCGGCTGGCCATCCCGTTGCAGTTGCAGGCCCGGACGACGACCTTCCTTGACCACGCTGAGGAAGTTCGACGTCGCGTTGCCGCAACTGGTGTTGGTCAGCAGCGGGCTGTCGTTCAGCGCGCAATACAGCAGGAACGCATCGAGGAAACGCGACTCGGTGAGATCAATGCCCATTGGCAGGAACGGGTTGATGTCCAGGCAGCGCACTTCAACGTACTGAATGCCACGGGCCACCAGCGCCTGAATCGGCCGTTCGCCGGTGTAGGTCACGCGTTTCGGGCGGATGTTGGAGTAGTACTCGTTTTCGATCTGCAGGATGTTGGTGTTGAGCTGAACCCACTCACCGTCCTGATGCGTGCCGATCTCGACATACGGTGCATACGGTGTGGCGACCGCTTTGCGCAGACTATCGGTGTAGCTCGACAGATCGTTGTAGCACGGCGTCAAGCCGGCCTGGGCGTTGCTCTGGTAACCCAGGTCGCTCATGCGCAGGCTGGTGGCGTACGGCAGGTACAAGGTGTCCGGGTCCAGTTGTTCCAACTGGTGCGAGCGACCACGCAGGAAGCCGGCGTCCAGTGCGGGCGAGGCGCCAAACAGGTACATCAGCAGCCAGCTGTAGCGGCGGAAGTTGCGGATCAGGGCGATGTAGGCCGTTGACTGATAGTCGCGATCGTCGCCAACAAAATCTTCAACTTGCTTGAGCAGGGGCCAGAGCTTTTCCGGCAGGGAAAAGTTGTAGTGGATCCCGGCGATGCACTGCATGGTCTTGCCGTAACGCAGGGCCAGGCCCTTGCGATACACGTACTTGAGCTGCCCGATGTTGGACGTGCCGTAGTAGGCAATCGGGATGTCTTCCTCGGCCGGCAACGGGCACGGCATCGAAGGGCTCCACAGGTACTCGTTGCCGAGCTTGCTGTAGGCAAAACGGTGAATCTTGTCCAGGCTCGCCAACGTGTCCGCCGGGTCGGGCAGGGCCGGAGTGATGAACTCCAGCAGCGACTCGGAATAGTCGGTGGTGATCTGTTCGTTGGTCAGCGCGGAACCCAATTCTTCCGGGTGCGGCGTTTGCGCCAGGCGACCTTCGCCGGTCACGCGCAGGCATTCACGTTCGATGCCGTGAAGGCACTGTTCGAGCAGAGAGAGGTTAGCGCGCTCGCCAAGCAGGGCCAGGCGGCGGTTGAGAAGTTCGCTCAAGTTGGATTCCTTCACGCGTCAGTCGCCCCAATATGGGGGTGGGCAGGACGGTCTACAAGGGTGAAGTTAAAACTGGCGTTTTCGCCTGGTTTTTCGGGCTCTCAAAGCCCCTGTGGAGCCACCGGCTTCAATCCTTGAATCTGGCAGATGCACGCGAAGGAAACGCAATCCCTGTGGGAGCGGGCTTGCCCGCGAAGGCGGTGTGTCAGACGACTTGATGTTGACTGACACTCCCTTTTCGCGGGCAAGCCCGCTCCCACAGGAAACTCCGACGCTGCGGTCACAGCGCTGAAATTAACTCAAATTGATGACGACTAGCTACAGGACAGCGAACGTGCCTTGCGCTTTTGCGACCAGTTTGTCGCCCTGCATCACATCGGCTTCGACCACCAATGTGCGTCGGCCCGGGTGAATCACCCGTGCCGTGCACATCACTTCGCCGTCGGATACCGCGCGGATGTAGTTGATCTTGCACTCGATGGTCGCGCTCTGCTGGTCAAAGCCGTGGGCGCTGGAACAGGCCAGCCCCATGGCAATGTCCACCAGACTGAACAAGGCCCCGCCGTGCAGCTTGCCAGCGCGATTGCGCAACTCGGGCTCAAGCACCAGGGCGACATGCGCCACCCCGGTTTCCAGGCTGTGCAAGCGACAGCCCAGCAGCTTGAAAAAGGCACTTTCGGTGTACCCGGCGGGGATGTCCATCAGCGTTTCTTCAACTGCTTGGCGTTGGCGAACAGCGATGCCATGGCGTTGTTGCTCGGCGCGGCGGCTGTGGTTTCCTTACGCGGCGCGCTGTTCTGGGACTGGCGTGGCGCCGACCCCGGACGTGCACCGCGAGCACCGTCGATTTTCTCGCCCGGGGTGTCGCTCATGCGCATCGACAGGCCCACGCGTTTGCGCGGGATGTCGACTTCCATGACCTTCACCTTCACCACGTCACCGGCCTTCACCGCTTCGCGTGGGTCCTTGATGAACTTCTCCGAAAGCGCGGAGATGTGCACCAAGCCGTCCTGATGCACGCCGATGTCGACGAACGCACCGAAGTTGGTCACGTTGGTGACGACGCCTTCGAGGATCATCCCCAGTTGCAGGTCCTTGAGGTCTTCGACGCCTTCCTGGAACTCGGCGGTCTTGAACTCGGGACGCGGGTCGCGACCGGGTTTTTCCAGCTCTTGCAGGATGTCGGTGACCGTTGGCAGACCGAAGGTTTCGTCGGTGTACTTCTTCGGATCGAGACGTTTGAGGAAGCTGGCGTCGCCAATCAGCGAACGGATGTCACGGTCGGTTTCAGCGGCAATGCGCTGCACCAACGGATAGGCTTCCGGGTGAACGGCCGAGGAATCCAGCGGGTTGTCACCGTTCATCACGCGCAAGAAGCCGGCGGCCTGTTCGAAGGTTTTCTCGCCCAGACGCGCGACTTTCTTCAATGCCGCACGGGTTTTGAACGCGCCGTGTTCATCGCGATGGCTGACGATGTTCTGTGCCAGGGTCGCGTTGAGGCCGGAGATGCGGGCCAGCAGCGCCACGGAGGCGGTGTTGACGTCGACGCCCACGGCGTTCACACAGTCTTCGACAACCGCGTCCAGGCCACGCGCCAGTTTCAGTTGCGACACGTCGTGCTGGTACTGGCCGACACCGATGGATTTCGGATCGATCTTCACCAGCTCAGCCAGTGGATCCTGCAAGCGACGGGCAATCGACACCGCACCACGGATCGATACGTCCAGGTCCGGGAATTCTTTGGAAGCCAGTTCCGACGCCGAGTAAACCGATGCACCGGCCTCGGAGACCATGACTTTGGTCATCTTCATCGCTGGGTATTTCTTGATCAGCTCGGCGGCCAGCTTGTCGGTTTCACGGCTGGCGGTGCCGTTGCCGATGGCGATCAGATCGACCGAATGCTTGGCACACAGGGCGGCGAGAATCGCGAGGGTCTGATCCCACTTGTTGTGCGGCACGTGCGGGTAAACGGTGGCGTGGTCCAGCAGCTTACCGGTGGCATCGACCACGGCGACCTTGCAGCCGGTACGCAGGCCCGGGTCGAGGCCCAGTGTCGCGCGCGGGCCGGCCGGAGCCGACAGCAGCAAGTCGTGCAGGTTGTGCGCGAACACGTTGATCGCTTCGGTTTCCGCGCCGTCGCGCAGCTCGCCCAGCAGGTCAGTTTCCAGGTGAGTGTAAAGCTTGACCTTCCAGGTCCAGCGCACCACTTCGCCCAGCCATTTGTCGGCGGCGCGGTTCTGGTTCTGGATACCGAATTGCTGGCCGATCATGCCTTCACACGGGTGCATGGTGCCCGGCAGTTCGTCACCGACTTTCAGGGCCGAACTCAAAATGCCTTCGTTGCGGCCACGGAAAATTGCCAGCGCGCGGTGCGACGGCATGCTTTTCAGCGGTTCGTCGTGTTCGAAGTAGTCGCGGAACTTGGCGCCTTCCTCTTCCTTGCCAGCGATAACGCGGGCACTGAGGGTAGCCTCCTGCTTTAGGTAGCTGCGCAGTTTGTCCAGCAAACCGGCGTCTTCGGCGAAGCGCTCCATGAGGATGTACTTGGCGCCTTCGAGGGCGGCCTTCACATCGGCCACGCCTTTTTCGGCGTTGGTGAAGCGTGCGGCTTCAGTGTCTGGCGTCAGGGATGGATCGTTGAACAGGCCGTCAGCCAGTTCGCCGAGGCCGGCTTCCAGGGCAATCTGGCCCTTGGTGCGGCGCTTTTGCTTGTACGGCAGGTACAAGTCTTCGAGGCGGGTCTTGGTGTCGGCGAGTTTGATATCGCGCTCAAGTGCCGGGGTCAGCTTGCCTTGCTCTTCGATGCTGGCGAGGATGCTGATGCGCCGTTCGTCGAGTTCTCGCAGGTAGCGCAGACGCTCTTCCAGATGACGCAACTGGATGTCATCGAGGCTGCCGGTCACTTCTTTCCGGTAACGGGCGATGAAGGGAACGGTAGAGCCTTCATCGAGTAGCGCGACGGCCGCTTCGACCTGTTGTGGGCGTACACCGAGTTCCTCGGCGATGCGGCTGTTGATGCTGTCCATAAAACCACCTGACAAATTGTGAAAGCAGGCTCGCAGGCGCAGAGATAGAGGCTCTGCGAGTCTGGTTGAGCGGCCTGGCCTGCGCCGCTGCCTGGATCAAAGGGCACCCCATTGACCCGTGAAATCGAACAATTACTGCGGGCGGCAGGGAAATAAATAGCGCCTGCCTGTAGTACCTGTCTGATGTTGCCTGACACAAAACGCCGCGCATTATAACCAGCGTTCGCGCGTTCCGGGGCATCGCTGGCGGGAAGGGGAATGGCCGGTTTACTGGCGGTGGAGGAAAAATCTGCTAACAATGCACACGGTGCGTATAACGGCAGCTACGCCATAATGCGCGCCGAGATCAAAGGAGCATCTAATGAGCAGCACTGCAAACACTGCTGAAGGCGAAAAAATTCTTATTGTTGACGACGATCCGGGCCTCAGCAGCCTGCTGGAGCGTTTTTTCGTCAGCAAGGGCTACCGCGCCCGCGCCGTACCCAACACCGAGCAGATGGATCGTCTGCTGTCGCGTGAAGTGTTCAACCTGGTCGTCCTCGACCTGATGCTGCCCGGCGAAGACGGCTTGACCGCCTGCCGCCGCCTGCGCGCCGCGAACAATCAGATTCCTATCATCATGCTGACCGCCAAGGGCGATGAGCTGAGTCGTATCAAGGGCCTGGAACTGGGCGCCGACGATTACCTGGCCAAGCCGTTCAACCCGGATGAGCTGATGGCCCGCGTCAAAGCGGTTCTGCGTCGTCAGTCGACACCTGTGCCGGGAGCACCGGGCAGCGAAGACGAAAGCGTGACCTTCGGTGATTACGTACTGTCGCTGGCGACCCGCGAACTCAAGCGTGGCGACGAAGTACACATGCTCACCACCGGTGAGTTTGCGGTCCTCAAGGCATTGGTGATGAACGCGCGTCAGCCACTGACCCGCGACAAGTTGATGAACCTGGCCCGTGGCCGCGAGTGGGATGCCCTGGAGCGTTCCATCGACGTGCAGATCTCCCGTCTGCGCCGGATGATCGAACCCGATCCGTCCAAGCCGCGTTACATCCAGACAGTCTGGGGCGTGGGCTACGTGTTCGTTCCGGATGGCGCCGCCACCAAGTGATCGGCGATTTGTAGGAGCGGGTCCTGCGGACGACATTGTCCGCAGACTCGCGATCCGCAATATGCGAGCATCGCTCGCTCCTGCAAGTGTGTAGCGGTTATCCATGAAAACCCCCGTTTGGTTCCCCCAGAGTTTCTTCTCCCGCACCCTTTGGCTGGTGCTGATCGTCGTTCTGTTTTCCAAGGCGCTGACCCTGGTTTATCTGTTGATGAACGAAGACGTGCTGGTGGACCGGCAATACAGCCACGGTGTCGCCCTGACGCTGCGCGCCTATTGGGCCGCCGATGAAGAAAACCGCGCGAAGATCGCCGATGCCGCCACCCTGATTCGGGTGGTGGGTGCCGGTGTGCCTGAGGGTGAGCAGCACTGGCCATACAGCGAGATCTACCAGCGGCAGATGCAGGCTGAACTGGGCGCCGATACCGAAGTCCGGTTACGCATGCACTCGCCGCCGGCGCTGTGGGTCCGGGCGCCGAGCCTGGGTGATGGCTGGCTGAAAGTGCCGCTGTATCCGCATCCGTTGCGGGGGCAGAAAATCTGGAACGTGCTCGGCTGGTTCCTCGCCATTGGCTTGTTGTCCACGGCGTCGGCATGGATCTTCGTCAGTCAGCTCAACCAACCATTGAAACGTCTGGTGTATGCCGCAAGGCAACTCGGCCAGGGGCGCAGCGTGCGATTGCCCATCAGCGACACGCCCAGCGAAATGACCGAGGTGTATCGCGCCTTCAATCAGATGGCGGAGGACGTCGAGCAGGCAGGCCGGGAACGCGAGCTGATGCTGGCCGGTGTGTCCCATGACTTGCGTACGCCGTTGACCCGATTGCGCTTGTCCCTGGAGCTGATG
Organism: Pseudomonas sp. C9; assembly: GCF_002000165.1. Lineage (NCBI taxonomy): Bacteria > Pseudomonadati > Pseudomonadota > Gammaproteobacteria > Pseudomonadales > Pseudomonadaceae > Pseudomonas > Pseudomonas sp. C9. The sequence continues at coordinate 64,086 of NZ_MPAK01000002.1, forward strand.
GGTGATCGCACCGATCTGACCGACGACATGGTGCGCGACATCGAAGACATGGACGCAATCCTCGATCAGTTCCTGGCGTTTATCCGCGATGGTCGTGACGAGTCGGTGGAGGAAGTGGACCTCAGCGACCTGGTTCGCGAAGTCGCGGCACCGTACAACCAGAACGAAGAAAGAGTGCGTTTGCGCCTGGAGCCGATCCAGCCGTTTCCATTGCGCCGGGTGTCGATGAAACGCCTGTTGAACAACCTGATCGGCAATGCCTTGCATCACGCCGGCAGCGGCGTTGAGGTGGCGGCCTATGTGTCTGGCGATACTGCCGCGCCGTATGTGGTGCTGAGTGTCATGGACCGTGGGGCAGGGATTGATCCGTCGGAGCTGGAGGCGATCTTCAATCCATTCACTCGGGGGGATCGTGCCCGGGGTGGCAAAGGGACCGGCCTGGGCCTGGCGATCGTGAAGCGGATTGCTTCGATGCACGGTGGGAATGTTGAGTTGCGTAACCGTTCCGGTGGCGGGCTGGAAGCTCGGGTACGGTTGCCGCTGGGGTTGATGTTGCCGCGGGATGCTGTCTAAGCGCCGGTATTTTTACCTGATCGTTCCCACGCTCCGCGTGGGAATGCAGCCTGGGACGCTCCGCGTCCCATTTAAAGCCGAACGCGGAGCGTCCGTTGATGCATTCCCACGCAGAGCGTGGGAACGATCAGCCTCAGCCCTTTCCTTTGGTTCGGGTCATGTTCGGCCCGCCATTCTTTTCCAGATGTTCGATGATGATCCCCGCCACGTTTTTCCCGGTGGTGGTCTCGATCCCTTCCAGTCCCGGCGACGAATTGACTTCCATCACCAGCGGCCCGTGATTGGAGCGCAGGATGTCCACGCCCGCCACCGCCAGGCCCATCACCTTCGCTGCACGCAACGCGGTCATGCGTTCTTCGGGTGTGATCTTGATCAGGCTGGCACTGCCACCTCGATGCAGGTTGGAGCGGAACTCCCCGGGCTTGGCCTGACGCTTCATTGCTGCGATCACCTTGTCGCCGACCACGAAGCAACGAATGTCGGCACCGCCGGCTTCCTTGATGTATTCCTGAACCATGATGTTCTGCTTCAGGCCCATGAACGCTTCAATCACCGACTCCGCCGCCGTTGCCGTTTCACACAACACCACACCAATGCCCTGGGTCCCTTCCAGCACCTTGATCACGAGCGGGGCGCCGTTGACCATGTCGATCAGGTCGGGAATGTCATCCGGCGAGTGAGCGAACCCGGTCACCGGCAGGCCGATGCCGCGACGTGACAGCAATTGCAACGAACGCAGCTTGTCCCGCGAACGGGCAATGGCCACCGATTCATTGAGCGGAAACACGCCCATCATTTCAAACTGGCGCAACACCGCGCAGCCATAAAACGTGACCGACGCACCGATCCGGGGGATCACCGCGTCGAACCCTTCCAGCGGCTTGCCGCGGTAGTGGATCTGCGGCTTGTGGCTGGCAATGTTCATGTAGGCGCGCAGGGTGTCGATCACCACCATTTCATGGCCACGCTCGGTACCGGCTTCAACCAGACGACGAGTGGAATACAGACGCGGGTTCCGCGACAGCACAGCGATCTTCATGCAACACCTGTGGAGGAGGTAGATACCGGGAACACCGGCTTGTCTTGTACGTACTTGATGCCCGGATTGACCACCAGCTGGCCGTGAATCAGGGCTTTGGAACCGAGCAACAGGCGATAACGCATGGATTTGCGGCAGGCGAGCGTGAACTCGACCCGCCAGACCCGATCACCGAGGGCCAGGGTGGTGCTGACCACGTATCGCTTCTGCGCGTGACCGTTGGAGCTTTTAATGGTTTTCATCGTCACCAGCGGCGCTTCGCAGCGTCGATGGCGCAACTGCACCACCGTGCCCAAGTGCGCGGTGAAGCGAACCCACTGCTCGCCATCGCGCTCGAACGGCTCGATGTCGGTGGCATGCAGGCTGGAGGTACTGGCACCGGTGTCGATTTTTGCCCGCAGGCCCGCGACTCCCAAATCCGGGAGCGCCACCCACTCGCGCAGACCGACAACGGTCAAATGGTCAAATGTCTTCAAAGTGCTCAACCGGTAGAAACCGCACGGCCCGGCAAGCGGCCGAATTCGCGGTATTCACGCAGAATAATGGTTAAAAGGCGACAGATATCTACGGCCCGGATTTCCAGCCCCTGCGAGAGGTTCTGGAATGCGTGCATTGTAATCCGAGCCGGTGGAATTCTTGGTACGACTGAAACGGTAGTACAGTTCAGCAATATTTCAGAATGAGGAAATCCCATGGCACAAAAAAACGAAGAGGACGATAAAGTCCGTCTCGATAAATGGTTGTGGGCCGCGCGTTTTTACAAAACCCGTGCCTTGGCCAAGGCTGCCATTGAAAGCGGCAAGGTGCATTGCCGGGGCGAGCGTTGCAAGCCAGGCAAGGAACCGCGGGTCGGCGACGAGTTTGTGATTCGCGCCGGTTTCGACGAGCGCACGGTGGTGGTTCAGGCGCTTTCGATCGTTCGTCGGGGCGCGCCGGAGGCCCAGACGCTGTATGCCGAAACCGAAGCCAGCATCGCCAAGCGCGAAAACGCCGCCGCCCAGCGTAAGGCTGGCGCGCTGGGTGTGAGCACCGATGGCAAACCGAGCAAGAAACAGCGACGGGATTTGTTCAAGTTTCGTGGCAGTAGCAGCGGCGACTAGCCTGAAATCCGGCCCTTTGACCGCGGCGGACTTGCAATTGGCGGGATGAGTAACCATATCGGGTCATTCCCTGACGGTACTACGAGCTGATAAATAGCCACTCGTCGAAAATCACTACCGCATCCGACCCCATGGGCCATAAAGAGGGCCTATGGCGTCAGAGGCGTTGAAACTTCATTTTGATCAATTCAGATACCCAGACTTATGACCGACCTACCGGATAACGACTTCACCCAACGCTTCATCTTCGATGACAGCGACACCCGTGGCGAGCTGGTCTCGTTGGAGCTCAGCTACGCCGAAGTCCTGGCCAAACACGCCTATCCGGAACCGGTCGCACAATTGCTCGGCGAACTGATGGCGGCTGCATCGCTGCTGGTCGGCGCGCTGAAGTTCGATGGCTTGCTGATTCTCCAGGCCCGTTCCGATGGCCCGATCCCGCTGCTGATGATCGAGTGCTCCAGCGAGCGCGATATCCGCGGCCTGGCCCGTTACGAGGCCGATCAGATTGCCCCCGATGCGACACTCGCCGATTTGATGCCAAACGGCGTGTTGGCGCTGACAGTCGACCCGACCCAGGGTCAGCGTTACCAGGGCATCGTCGACCTCGACGGCGAGACCCTGTCCGAGTGCTTCACCAACTATTTCGTCATGTCCCAACAGGTCGGCACCCGTTTCTGGCTGTACGCCGATGGCCGCCGCGCCCGTGGCCTGCTGCTGCAACAACTGCCTGCCGATCGCTTGAAAGACGAAGAAGAACGCGCCGCCAACTGGCAGCACCTCACTGCGCTGGCCACCACCCTGACCGCCGATGAATTGCTGAGCCTGGACAACGAAACCGTGCTCCATCGTCTTTACCACGAAGAGCAAGTGCGCCTCTTCGACGTGCAGAAACTGCGCTTCCGTTGCAGCTGCTCGCGCGAACGTTCGGCCAATGCCCTGGTCAGTCTGGGGATGGACGATGCGCAAAATCTGGTGGTCGAACACGGTGGCAACATCGAAATCGACTGCCAATTCTGCAACCAGCGCTACCTGTTCGATGCCGCTGACGTCACTCAATTGTTCGCGGGCGCAGGGGTCGAGACGCCGTCAGATACCCGTCACTAAAACGGTTCAGCGCAGGTAAATTCACTGGTAAGTGCCGGAATAACGCCGTTACGACAGGAGGGGCCTACTCTTTTTGGGCTTTTCTGGCATAATCCGGCCCACTTTTTTCGCGGTAGTAGTGCACGACTTTCTACTACAAAAACGTTTGGAGCACTCGGCCACTGGCCGACGGGGAACCTCATGACGCAAGCCAATAACGCCGTGTACACCGATCTGAGTGTTGATGATCTGGTTAAAGAAGCCCTGAATCGCGGTGAAGGCGAGCTTGCCGATACCGGCGCGCTGGTTGTTCGCACCGGTCACCGTACCGGCCGCTCGCCAGTCGACCGTTTCATTGTTGAAGAGCCAACCACTCAGGCTGCCATCGCCTGGGGCCCGATCAACCGCAAGTTCCCGGCCGACAAGTTCGATGCCCTGTGGGACCGCGTTGAGGCGTTCAACAATGCACAAGAGCATTTCGTTTCCCACGTTCATGTAGGTGCGGCTGCCGATCACTACCTGGCCGTGAAAATGACCACCCAGACTGCCTGGCAGAACCTGTTCGGTCGTTGCCTGTTCATCAACCCGGCCCAGTACAACCCGGCTGGTCGTGAAGAGTGGCAGGTTCTGAACGTTGCCAACTTCGAATGCGATCCAGAGCGTGACTGCACCAACTCCGATGGTTGCGTGATCCTCAACTTCGCACAGAAAAAAGTGTTGATCGCCGGCATGCGCTACGCCGGTGAAATGAAGAAAGCGATGTTCTCGGTGCAGAACTTCCTGCTGCCGGCCGCCGACGTGCTGCCAATGCACTGTGCTGCCAACATCGGCGAAGAAGGCGACGTGACCCTGTTCTTCGGTTTGTCCGGCACCGGTAAAACCACCCTGTCCGCCGACGAAAGCCGTTACCTGATCGGTGACGACGAACACGGTTGGGGCGAGGGCGTAGTGTTCAACATCGAAGGCGGTTGCTATGCCAAGTGCATCGACCTGTCCGAGAAGAACGAGCCGGTCATCTGGAAAGCCATCAAGCACGGCGCAGTCCTGGAAAACGTCGTTATCGATGACGCGAAGCACGCCGACTATGCCGACGTCAGCCTGACCCAGAACAGCCGCGCGGCCTATCCGCTGGAGCACGTTGCCAAGCGTTCCGAGAAGAACCTCGGTGGCGAGCCAAACGCTGTGATCTTCCTGACCTGCGACCTGACCGGCGTGCTGCCGCCAGTGTCGATCCTCAGCGAAGAACAAGCGGCCTACCACTTCCTGTCCGGCTACACCGCTCTGGTGGGCTCGACTGAAATGGGTTCGGGCAGCGGCATCAAGTCGACCTTCTCCACCTGCTTCGGCGCACCGTTCTTCCCGCGTCCGGCTGGCGAATACGCAGAACTGCTGATCAAGCGCATCCGCGGCTTCGGCTCCAAGGTTTACCTGGTCAACACCGGCTGGACCGGCGGTGGCTACGGCGTCGGCAAACGCTTCAACATCCCGACCACCCGTGCGGTGATCGCAGCGATCCAGAGCGGCGCGTTGATCGGTGCTGAAACCGAACACCTCGACACTATCAACCTCGACGTGCCATTGGCCGTGCCGGGCGTTGAGACTGGCCTGTTGAACCCACGTAACACCTGGGCTGAAAAGGCTGCTTACGATGAAGCTGCCAAAGCACTGGCGGGTCTGTTTGTTGAGAACTTCAAGAAGTTCGAAGTGAGCGATGCGATCAAGGCTGCCGGGCCGAAGTTGTAAGAGTTGGTTTGATGGAATGAAAAAGCCGCCCTTTGGGGCGGCTTTTTTATAATTCACATAGCACTCGTGTCTTGTTTTCGCCATCGTTCTATAACGGTGTCGAAACTGACTTCTTGCCAGTTGGTATTCCACTCTGTAAATACATTCACGCTTGCAGATTTAGGTTCAGGACTCGGCTTCTCTAAACGAACCAGACTGGGCATTAAAACTGCATCACCCACGATTAAAGCCTCACCTTGGGCAAGACTTGGAAGAAGGTCAACTAAACCATTGGCGCTGTCTGGAAGAAGTGCTTTGATGTAGCCTTGATCGATGGTGTTAGTTAGCCTTAAAGAAATAAAATTACTACATTGAGAAAATATTGTATCTGATACTTCTGATGGGCGTTGACTGACTACCATCAAACTTAAGCCGTACTTGCGTCCTTCTTTGGCTATTCGTTCAATAGATTTTTTAGATGCTTTGAATTCTGCGTTATTAGAGCGAGGGATGTAATTATGGGCTTCTTCGCAAACTATCATGAATGGAACATTGTTAGTTTCCTCAAGCTTGTGTTTTAGTTTTGAGTAGTGAAATGCAAAATCGAAAACAAGTCTAGAAATGAGGCTTACCGTTATGCTAAGTACTTCAAACGGTACACCGCTTAGGTCAACAACCGTGACGTTTGATTTATCTAGGTAACCTAGGAATTGTTTAAGAATATCTTCGAAGTCTTTAGTTTCGTATTCACCGCCGGTAGTTTTCGTAGGTTTAAGTAAGAACTCTAGTCTTTTGTCATGAAGTTTGGTTTCCAATCTAGAAACGAATCTATCAAACTCGCCATTAAAACCTCCGTCTTTGGAAACTTTTTCTCCTATTACCGCATGTTTTCCATTTCCTGATGATTGTTCGAATGCAATGCTACCCCATAGACACTCTTCTGAGTATTCCTGTTTTGGCGTAGCAAGAGTTGCTAAGTAAGTATTGCCATCTTTTTCATATGTGGTGAGGTTGTTTTTATTGTTGATGTAGTTAAATACTTCTGTGATGCTGAAATATACAGGGGTGTCGTATGTGATCGATGTCAATGAGGCGTTGTACTTTTCTTTGTTTAATATTACCGCCTTTTTGAACTGCGAAATTTGGTTGTGAGCCCCCTGCTCACTACCTTCAATGAATAATGATTCAAGCTCCTCAGAGTTCATTAGCCAGTATGGGAGTTTAAGGCCATCTACGTTTAGTAAGTTAAGGTTGAATTTTTGAGATTCATGCATTGTGAATGCAGAAGCATACTCCGAATGCATGTCGAATATAATGATGTGTGAGTTTTTTTGGGCTTCTTGGTTTAAATTTTCATTGTTGTTAATTCCTACTGCATTATGAAGAATTCTAGCAACCGTGCATGATTTTCCGGAGCCTGTCGATCCTACAATACCAATATGCTTTCCAAAAAATTTATCGCCATCAACATGGAATTCAATGAGCTTGTTGTTTGATAGGGTGCCAACTTTGTAGTTAAAGTTACCTGTTTTAGAGAAAATTATATCAAGATCAGCGGCTTCAAATATATGAACTTTTTCAGTGGGTACTGGCAGTACTTGAGTGCCTCTGCTAAATGCATAAGTCCCATTATCGTCTTTCATCAGCGCGCCAGCTGGAGCAGACTCGATGACAAACTTCCATTCGAGCTTCCCATCTCTATCGACGTGTTGGCCGCTAATGTTTTTTATTGAGGCTACAGCAAAGTTGTGATTGCCATCTTCTATTTTTAGGAACTTTCCAACTTGAAGTTCGGACTTAAATCTTTCAAAATCTTCTAATCCATTTATTTCAATTATTATGGATGTCGGAGAGCTTGATACAACATAACCTAGACTACTCATAAGTTTCCCTCAGATGCATAATGAATTCGAGTTCGTGAAAGGTGTTCACACCTATTAAATGTACATTTGTATCGCTTATATCAATGCTGGCGGGGATTTCGTTGCAGATGAAGAAAAACTCATCCCCTTTTTTGTGACCCAATCCTTCTGGATAATCAGTAAATGCGAGTAGTCTTATGTGGAACTCTCTATCTTCGATCTTGTTGTTGGTTTTTTTTAAAATTGGTTCTTTATAAAACTCTTCAGGAATAAAGTTGTTTCCGATTAGCCCTGTATTTGACTTTATGCCTTTTGTGTACAGGCGGTACTGGATGTCTTGTAAAATATCTCTGGTGCAATCAATCGCGAATAAAGGAGGTTTTATATGCGCGGGTTTACAATGATAAATTGAAACGAAATTACTTATAAAGGTCACTATATTATTTGAGAAGTCGCTGACGCTGTTCGGTTCGAAATAGAAGTAGCGGTTTTGAGAGTTGGTGTTTAGATTTACTTTTAGTTGTTTGCGCGTTGTCTGAAGTATTTCTTTTTTGTTTTTTAGTGCTAGTGTCCATTTGGTTATTACTGTGTTGGTGATTCCGGATAAGTACTTTTGTAATTCTAGTTTTGTGATCTTTCTATCTGCTTCGACAGACAGACTGGATTTTTTTGCGATATTACTTAGCGCATTCGGGTAAAGTATGCAGGGTGTGTCTGACGATTTTATGTTGAGAAGGTCAAGTTTTGTTTTGACGATTTCTTCGATAGTGTCTAGAGAAGGGCCGAATTCTAAATCTACCATGGTAGCAAAATTTTCTGAAGAAAACGGTTCTACAATTCGCTGTGCAATTTTTATATGATTTACATCCTGAGTTGCTAGAGCGGCATCAATCTCCGCTTTTGTCACTTTTCTGATCGATTCTCCCTCGCTTGGGACGTGTATGAATATTTTGTATCTTATGCTTTTTGGTTCGCTTAGTTTTGAATAGGCCTCCGCCATTTGTAGTAAAGGTTTATATATTAAACTAGTAGTGAAATTTGCAACGGATTCGTGGTATTTACATTGAATGGCAGTTGTTTCTCCAGAGTCGGATCTTATGTCTATATCTTCGATTATCCCCTCTATTGTTATTTCTTTGTCCTGGTCAGCATCTAAAATTTCTATTAGGGTTTTGTTGAATTGATAGAGGAAGCCCTTAATCGTGCTATCGGCGACACGAGTCATTGATAAAATCTCTTGGTTTTTTTGGATGTAAGAGGATTGCAGCTGAAAGGTGTAATTGATGTCTGTTGAAACTGGGGTGAGTATTGTCTATAAGTTGACTGACTATTTGGCTGCGGAAATTTTTGTTTTTAGTGTTTTTTGATTCTGTTTGGATGCGGGTTAGTGCATTTATAGTAATACTGTTTTTTATGGTGGGTATTGCATTTGCGCTATAGCGGCTGCAATTAATTAAATTTATGTTTTTTCTCTCGTTACAAACACTCAGAACAAGGTTTTCCATATCCTTGGTTTTCATCGCATCTACCTTTTGGGGGGTTCTACCGCATCCAGTGGAGAAAATCCTATAGGAGTCATTCTGCCATCATACTTGTATCAGATGCCCTAAGACTTTGGTATGGAGGAATTTGTGACCTGAGTTTTGCAATTGCAAGGGATGCTAGGAAAGATCACTACAGAAACGTAGGCCATTTTTCGAGCATGTCCAGCCGAACCGAAAAAATTGGAAGAACAGAATATGGAAACCTTCCTCGAAATTTCAAAGAACACAGCATCCGCGTCAAATCAAAGAAAGCCAGACAGCTAGTAGCGATTGATGTGGTTTTGGAGCGATAAAGCCTTTCTGGACGCTGTGTACCCGCAGAATCCTGATCACCTTGTAGAGTATGGCCGATAGTCAGCGAAAGCTTGTTGTCGCGTCCCGGCGTTTTAGGCTGACATCGGGAACTTCCGGTTGAAGTAGAGATAGTCGATGACGAATCCTTCTTACAACGGATCTATCACTTGATGTGCATCAGCATCGTCGCGTCTATGTCGAAATTAATCGAATGGTGATGCTGATTGCTTTGTGTGCAGGCAGGCTGAGTTCTCGCGCGTTTGCATTAGCTGGTGACGTGGCCTTCACGAGGAAGTTTGGGGCAAGGTCCATCGCGGAGTGTCGGTTGGGCTTGGATGGATCTTATTGTCCGCCAGACTTGGGGGGAAGAGCGGGAGCAGATAGTGGCGGAAAGTCTTGTCGGTATTTGGCGAGCGCTTCTTCTCGTGTAGGAAGTGGTCTGTCGAGGTCCGCCAGTGAGGTGTCGAATCCTGAAAGATGCAGGCTGGCCAAGTAATTTGAACGACGGTCCTTTTCGTAGTGAGCTTGTTTATGTTTGAACGTTAATTCAGTCATCACAATTGTCTCGGGCTACGAATGCTTGAATGCTGGACGGAGCTGTTCAACCGGCTAGCGCGTTCAACACATGAACAGGGTCATTATGTATGGCTTTCAGCAGCGCTTTGGCGGGCCCTGTCGGCTCGCGACGACCCTGTTCCCAGTTGCGTAGAGTACCGAGTTGGACGTCGATCAACGCTGCGAATTTTGCCTGAGTCAGTCCAGTAGCCTTGCGAATTTCTTTGACTTGCAACGCATCAACATGGAATTCACGGGAAGGCCGACGCTCACCCCGTACGATCTCGTCCATCTGTTGCACGCTTTCCATTAGCTCATCAAAAAACTTGCTCACGGCTATCTCCAGTGTTCGATTACTGATTTCAACGCTTTGCGTTCATCGGAGGTCAGGTCGTGTTGTTCATTTTTAGGGTAGATCATCAACAACGCGATTTGCGACGCGGAGACGAAATGGTAGTAAATCACTCGGGCTCCGCCACGTTTGCCATGGCCCTTGGCCGCGATCCGCATTTTGCGAATTCCGCCTGTCCCTTCGATGATGTCGCCAACCGAGGGGTTCACCACTAATACCTTCTGTAAGGCGCTATAGGCATCGTCATCCATCAGCTCTTTGGCTCGACGGGTGAAGATCTGGGTCTCAACGAAAATCATCGGTAATGTACGCCATTGGCTTACTTTAGGGCAACGCCGATTTGCCTTGAAATGCCTTTCATTTGATCAGCTACGACTAGTGGTTGATCGTTCTCACGTCCAGCGTGAGAACGATCTATTCACGCAGCGTCAGGCAGGTGCTTTCCAGCCCATCATGCGTTGTTGGGCGACTTGCATCAGGTCGAAGCCGTCCTGAGTCAGCAGGTAAAGTGCGTGGGTGATGTGGGGGATGTCTTCGACGTCGCCGTGTTTGAAGCAGATGCAGTGCAGGGTTTTAAGGAGGTCGCTGGAGGCTCGGATGCGCTGCATGGCAGCTTCGAGGATGTCCTGGGGATTGGCCTCTGTGTCGATGATCAGGGGCGGGGAATCGGTGAGGTTGGTTTGCAGCGGGAGGTAGCGATCGGTTTTGGACGGGTTCCATGTATTCATTTTATGTATTCTCAAATGCATTAGATGAAGCCACCACCATCGTGACCAAGCGATGGAGGCGGACTGTGTTCGGGTTGGTCAACCGTTGGAACCCATAAAGGCCGGCACGCCTAAAGGCGTCCCAAACACAGCCACCATATAGCGTGCAGACACTTGAGTGTCGGCAGCATACAACGGACGCGTTTATGTATTCCATCGGGTGACCAAGCCCGAGCCGCTGATGCCAGCGACGGTCATGACTATAGGTGTGAGCCGCCGAGCAGCGAAAGGCGACAAGGGATCTGTAGTTGTAGGACCGGGATGAAGCTTTGATAGGGCGTTGCCTACAGATTTATCTCTTTCGCAATTTGTCTCGTTTGATTGCCATCAGGCGTTTGACTTCTTCATTTGGAATACTGAGGCGAGGGTCGTCGAGGCTGGCTTGTACTTGTGCTTTGAACCATGCGTCGTAGGCTGCCTTGTCGAGCGGTAGTTGAGTGTCGAGTGTTTTGTATTTCATCAGATGCACCGCGTTATCGTTCATCGCGGGCAAGCCCAGCTCCCACAGGGATTTTCATCCGGGCATCAACCAGCGGTAATTTTCGGCAGTCGTTGCCGGGCAATTTCGAGCAGTTCGTTGCCGTCCTGGGTCAGCAGGTACAACGCGTTGACGATGTTTGGGATGTCGCCTGTATCGGCGTGTTTGAAGCACAGGCAATAGAGGGTTTCGAGCAGGCCGCTGGCGGCGCGGATGCGTTGTCGCGCGGCGTCGAGTATTTCGTGAGGATCTGCGTCAGTGTCGATGACCAGCACGGGTGTTTCGCTGTAACTGGTTTTGAGTGGGCGATAGCGGTCTTGCATGGGGTCCGTCCTGTTTTCAGCGGCGCGGCAAACTATAGGGGCGCGCATCCAGGCGTCGCAATACCGCGCAAATGGACGGGGTTTGTAGGGGATTTACCGTCAATGTCGCTCTTTGCCTACATGATCCCCGAGTTTTTTCAGCAATACCCTTTGGGGGGCGAATTTCCTACGGGGTTGTCAGGCGCAACGCTTCCAGCCTCGGTAGGGTGCGCGTCAGAATCTGTAGGACGTTTCGAAAACGACTGTGCAACGCTTAAGGGCAATCAGCCCGGCTCATGCCGCATGGGTGAGCAAGAGCCGGGTGTTTCAGGAGCAGAGGTTGATCGAGCAACTACGGGTGGTCGTGTGAGCCACTTGACCCGCAGTTGTCAGGAAGTTCGACAGGCCTGCTGGGCGGAACATTCCAGGGTGTCGCACGTAGCGAGTATCGGTGGCTCTGCAGGAGGCCCGTCGCAAGCGCTCAGCAGCAGGGATGTCAGGATCAGTGCAATTGCAACAATCGGTTTGTTAAACATGGTCGTTCCTTGTTCAAACGCTGCGCCCATCAGGCGTCCTGCCGTGATGTGAAGTGCGCGGACGGTTGTTTTGCGAGAAAGACCTTACCGTCAGATTGAGCGGCACCGCGAGGAACAAAGTGTTTCGTTTGTTTCATCCTGTGGCAAAGCTCCATAGGGCGACGCGGTATCATCCCGTATCGTTTTGGTCCCCGACCTTTTCTCGACTCGCTGTGTTTGCCGGCTAGGCTTTGGGCTTCGCAGCGGTCAACGGAGTGACAGCTTATGCACAACACCCTGGAACAGGTTTTCGGTTATCCACAGTTTCGTCCTGGTCAGGAGGCGGCGGTCAACGCGGTGCTGGCCGGGCGCTCGGCGGCGGCGATTTTCCCGACCGGTTCGGGCAAATCCCTTTGCTACCAATTACCCGCCGTGCTGCTGCCACACCTGACGCTGGTGGTCTCGCCATTGCTGGCGCTGATGCAGGATCAACTGGCGTTCCTGCAACGCCACGGTATTGCCGCGGGCAGCATCGATTCGGCGCAGAGCCGTGATGACGCCAGTGATGTGATGGCGCGGGCCAAGTCTGGCGAGCTGAAGATCTTGATGATTTCAGTGGAGCGGCTGAAGAACGAGCGCTTCCGTAACTTTTTGCAGCAAGTGCCCATCTCGCTACTGGTGGTGGACGAGGCGCATTGTATTTCCGAGTGGGGCCACAACTTCCGCCCCGACTACCTCAAGCTCCCGGACTACCAGCGCCAGTTCAATATTCCACAGGCGCTGCTGCTGACCGCGACCGCGACGCCCAAGGTCATCGCCGACATGGAGGCCAAGTTTGCCATCGCACCGGAAGACGTAGTGACCACGGGTTTCTATCGACCCAACCTCAACTTATTGGTAGAGCCCGTGCGTGGTCAGGACAAACGCCGACGGCTGGTCGAATGGATGAACGAGCGCCCCAATCAGCCAAGCATCGTCTACGTCACCCTGCAAAAAACCGCTGAGCATATTGCTGAACATTTGAGCCGCAACGGCATTCAGGCCGAGGCGTATCACGCCGGTTTGCCCCACGAACAACGCGAAGCCATTCAAAAACGCTTCATGGGCGGGCAGTCCAATTGCATCGTCGCCACCATCGCGTTTGGCATGGGCATCGACAAGAGTGACATCCGCAATGTGGTGCATTTCGACCTGCCCAAATCCATCGAAAACTACAGCCAGGAAATCGGCCGTGCCGGACGTGACGGGCAGCCGTCCGATTGTCTGGTGCTAGCCAACCGCGACAGCCTCAACGTGCTGGAAAACTTCGTCTACGGCGATACGCCGGAGCTGGACGGCATTCGCTGCGTACTCGACGAGTTGCAAGCGTCCGCCCCCGAAGGTCAATGGGAGTTTTTAATCGGCCCGCTGGCGGACCAGAGCAACATCCGGCAATTACCGCTCAAGACCTTGCTGGTGCAACTGGAACTGCGCGGATTGATTGCCCCGCGTTACGCCTATTACGCCGAATACCGCTTCAAATACTTGCAGGAACCCGAGGCCCTGTTAGCCCGTTTTGAGGGTGAGCGAAGGGACTTTGTCGCGGCAATCATCCAGACCTCCAGTCGCGCACGGACTTGGGCGACGGTGAATTTCGATGCGCTGTACGAGCAGCACCAGGCCGAGCGCAATCGGGTGGTCAAGGCACTGGATTACTTCCAGGAAAAGGGTTGGGTCGAACTCGAAAGCAAGCAGATGACCGAGGTCTACAGCCTGCTGCAATCGGAAGTTGATTCTCAGGCCTTGAGTGTCGAGTTACATGCCTACTTCACTCAACACGAGCGAACCGAGATCGCTCGGATTCACGCCATGCTTGATCTGTTTGCCACTGACCAGTGCCTGGGTTATCGCCTGGCCGAGTATTTCGGTGATGAAAACGCGCCTCGGCAGTGCGGGCATTGTTCGGTCTGTCACGGGCACGTAGCCCGGCTGCCAGCACCGCCGGAGTTGCCGGCACTTGTGGATAAAAGTTTCGAAGCACTGTGCGGTGATTTTATCCACAGGCACGAGCAGCACACCGGCAATGCACCGTCGGCCGAGCGCGCCACGCGGTTTCTGTGCGGCATCAGCGTACCGCTGTTTACCAAGCTCAAGGTGCGGGCAATTGCGGGGTTCGCGGCGCTGGAGAATTATCCCTATGCCGACGTGCGGGAGTGGGCCGAGGCGCATCTCCCGGGGTAGATCCATCCGCTGAATGTTGCTCATCACAGGAATAAATTTCAAAAATGCAGGGCGTCTGACTATGGTGAGGGCTGTCTTTGGATCGCCAACAAGAGAGCAAATCATGAGCCAGACGCCATTCAATATTCAGCGTGCCGCCGTCATCGGTGCAGGCACCATGGGCCGTGGCATTGTCATGTGTCTGGCCAATGCCGGGGTGCCGGTGCAGTGGGTGGATAACAATCCGCAGATGCTTGAACAGGCGCTGGCCACCGTCGCGGACACCTACGCCCATAACGTGCGTCAGGGCCGCATCGATCAGGCGGAGGCGGATGCGCGCCTCGCACGGGTAACGGCGGCTGCCGATTACGCATCGATCCGCGATGTTGATCTGGTGATTGAAGCGGTCTACGAAAACCTGGAACTGAAGCAGAAAATTTTCCGGGAACTGGATGGCCTGCTCAAACCCGAAGCGATCCTGGCCAGCAACACCTCGGCCCTGGACATCGACGCCATTGCCGCCGCCACTCGCCGTCCGCAACAGGTCCTGGGGCTGCACTTCTTCAGCCCGGCGCACATCATGAAACTGCTGGAAATCGTCCGTGGCGCCCAGACTGCGCCGGCGGTACTCGATGCCGCGCTGGTGCTGGGCAAGCGCATGGGCAAGGTCAGCGTGGTGGCGGGCAATTGTGACGGATTCATTGGCAACCGCATGCTCAATACCTACGTGCTCGAAGCGCGCAAGATGCTGCTGGAGGGGGCCTATCCCTACCAGGTGGATGCGGCGCTGCAAGGTTTCGGTTTTGCCATGGGACCGTTCCGCATGTACGACGTGGTCGGGGTCGACCTGGGGTGGCGTGCGCGGGAATTGGCCGGCACCGGGCAGGATGCGCCAGAGGTTCAAGTGGATAACCGGCTGTGTGAACTCGGGCGTTTCGGTCAGAAAAGTGGCAACGGCTATTACCACTACGAACCGGGCAGTCGCCAGGCTGAGCACGATGTCGAGGTTGATGCGCTGGTCTTGAAGGTCAGCGAAGGCTTGGGCTTCCAGCGCCGCGAAATCAGCCCTGAAGAGGTTCTGGAGCGTTGCTTGCTGGCACTGGTCAACGAAGGCGCGAAGATCCTTGAGGAAGGCATTGCCGGGTCGGCACACGACATCGATCTGGTGTACCTCAACGGCTATGGTTTCCCGGCGGACAAGGGCGGGCCGATGGCCTGGGCGGATCAGCAAGGATTGGCGGACATCCACCAACGCTTGATGGCATTGGAAACCCGGCACGGCGATCACTGGCAGCCAGCGCGGCTGATTGGCGAGTTGGCGGCGGTGGGTAAAGGATTCGCGGATCGGTAGACTTCAATACCGGTGATCGTTCCCATGCTTTGCATGGGAACGCCTCCTTGGACGCTCTGCGTCCACTGTGACGCCAAGCGTCACGGGCTGGATTCCCACGCAGAGCGTGGGAACGATCTTTCAAGACGAGAGCCTCCCATGAGCCAACGCACCGACTACCCACACTTCCAGCCCATCACCACCCGCTGGCACGACAATGACGCCTACGGTCATGTCAACAACGTCACCTACTACAGCTTCTTCGACACGGCGGTGAACACTTACCTGATCGAAGTCGGCGGCCTGGATATCCATGACGGCGAGGTGGTGGGTTTTGTCGTAAGTTCGGCTTGCGACTACTTTGCTTCCATCGCGTTTCCGGACCGGATCGAGATCGGCCTGCGAGTCGGCAAGTTGGGCAACAGTTCGGTGCAATATGAATTGGCCGTGTTCAAGCAAGGGGAAGAGGAAGCCTGCGCGGCCGGGCGCTTCGTGCATGTGTTTGTAGATCGCCTGTCGAATCAGCCTGTGTCGATTCCGGCCGGATTGCGTGGGGCGCTGGAGCGTTTGGTGGTTTAGACCGGGCAAAAAAAATCGCAGCCCGAGGGCTGCGATTTTTTGACGTACCGGCTAGCGAGGCGACTGAAGTCTCAATCGCGGTCGCGGTAGTACTTGTGGTGCTTGCGATGACCGTAGTGGTGGCCACGATCGTGGTGACCGTCACGGTAGTAGCCACGATCACCGCGATAGGAGCGATTATCGTTGTCGCCCTCATCATCGTATTTGTTGCCCATGTAGTTACCCAGCGCGCCACCAGCGCCGCCGCCTGCTGCGGAGCCGATCAGGCTGCCGGTGGTGCCGCCCATGCTGCGGCCGACCACGTTACCGCCTGCTGCGCCCAGTGCGCCGCCGATAGCGGCTTCGCCACGGCTGTGTTTGTTTGCGCCAACTGCGCTACCACCCGCGCCGCCCAGGGCCGCGCCGATGGTGGAACCTGTATTGCCGCCTAACGATTGACCGACGACCGAGCCAAGAACCCCGCCCAATGCGCCGCCCACACCTGCTTCGGTGGTGCCGCCAGCAGAAGCAATGCCACTGACCAAGCCAAGGGACAACAAGAGAATCGAGGAGAACTTCATGGGGGAACCTCAAGGGGATGACGGCGCGATCCTGAGGCTGTGTCAGGGGTGTGACAATCGAAATCCGACGAGTAACACGACTTCAGCACATTTTGATAAGTTACTGTTTTATAGACGGAACTTAACGGTTTTTCGCCGGTCTTTAGTTACTTCGGACAGGCCGTTTCTATACAGAAACGGCCTTTTTTGTGGGCGATTGGAAAGTTGTTCGTCGCGAAGAGTGATCGTTCCCACGCTCTGCGTGGGAACGCCTCAATGGACGCATTGGGACGCGGAGCGTCCTGGGCTGCATCCCCACGCAGAGCGTGGGAACGATCAGGGGTGGGACGTCAGGCCGACCTGGCCATGATCAATCCGGTTTCACTCGCTGCTTCCAAACGGATCGCCACAAACTTCGACGTCGGCGTATGGCTGCCATCCCCGGTGCTTTCCAGTGGCACCAGCGGATTCACTTCCGGGTAGTAAGCCGCCGCTTGCCCCGCCGGGATATCAAACGCCAGCAGGGTGAAGCCCTTGACGCGGCGCTCACGTCCGTCATCCCAGATCGAAACGATATCGGCCTTCTGCCCCGGTTTGAAACCCAGGCGAATGATGTCGGCTTCGTTCACAAACAGCACATCGCGCTGACCTTTCACTCCACGGTAACGGTCGTTGAGACCATAAATCGTGGTGTTGTACTGATCATGTGAACGCATCGATTGCATGATCAAGTCAGGCAACACTCCCGTCGCGCGCGTACGTTCGTGCACCAGGTCTTTGGGCAGCGTATTGGGACGGAAATTGGCCCGGCCCGACGGGGTATTCCACTTGCGCGCGCCGGCGCTGTTGCCAAGGTAGAAACCGCCCGGGTTCTTGACCTTCTCATTGAAATCGCGAAAACCCGGAATGGTGTCGGCGATCAGGTCGCGAATGCGCCCGTAATCAGCCACCAGCCAGTTCCAGTCCACCGGTTTGCTGCCCAGGGTCGCGGCGGCGATACCGGCGATAATCGACGGCTCCGAACGCATCTGATCGGACAATCGCTGCAACTGGCCGTTGGAGGCGTGGACCATACTGAACGAGTCTTCCACGGTCACCGCTTGCGGGCCTTCAGTCTGGATGTCGATGTCGGTACGGCCCAGGCACGGCAGGATCAGCGCGTCTTTGCCGTGGGCCAAATGGCTGCGGTTGAGCTTGGTGCTGATTTGCACAGTCAGGTCGCAATTGCTCAGGGCCTTGAAGGTGCGTGGACTGTCCGGGGTGGCTTGGGCGAAATTGCCGCCCAGGCCAATGAATACTTTGGAGCGGCTTTCAGCCATGGCGTGAATCGCTTCGACCACGTTGTGGCCGTTGTGGCGTGGCACTTTGAACTGGAAGCGACGCTCCAGCGAGTCAAGGAACGCCACTGGCGGACGTTCGTTGATGCCCATGGTCCGGTCGCCCTGCACGTTGCTGTGACCACGTACCGGGCACAGGCCGGCGCCCGGTCGGCCGATGTTGCCACGCAGCAGCATCAGGTTGGCGATTTCCTGGATGGTCGCCACCGAATGGCGGTGCTGGGTGATGCCCATCGCCCAGCACATGATCACGTTCTTGCCTTTGGCGTACATGCGCGCCGCTTGCTCGATCTCCACCAGGGTCAGGCCGGACTGCTCGACGATCTGCTCCCATGACGTATCGTCGACGATGCCCAGGTACTCCAGCACGTTGGCGCTGTGTTCATTGAGGAAGTCGTGGTCGAACACGGCCGGCTCACCGGCCTTCTGTGCGTCGCGCTCCCATTGCAGCAGGAACTTCGCCATGCCGCGCATCAGCGCCATGTCGCCGCCAAGCGCTGGGCGCAAGTAGGCGGTGTTGGTGGGCTTGTCGCCGTTGGTGAGCATTTCGATCGGGTGCTGTGGATGCTGGAAGCGTTCCAGGCCACGCTCTTTGAGCGGGTTGATGCACACCACTTGAGCGCCGCGTTTCACCGCTTCACGCAGTGGTTCGAGCATCCGTGGATGGTTGGTGCCGGGGTTCTGGCCCCAGACGAAAATCGCGTCGGCGTGCTCGAAGTCATCGAAGGTCACGGTGCCTTTGCCGACGCCGACACTTTGCGCCAGCGCCACGCCGCTGGCCTCGTGGCACATGTTCGAGCAGTCCGGGAAGTTGTTGGTCCCGTAGGCGCGCACGAACAGCTGATACAAGTAAGCCGCTTCGTTGCTGGCCCGGCCCGAGGTGTAAAACTCGGCCTGATCCGGGCTCGACAGGCCCTTCAAATGTTTGGCGATCAGCGCAAAGGCGCCCTCCCAGCTGATCGGTTTGTAGCGATCGGTCTGGGCGTCATAAACCATAGGCTCAGTCAGACGACCCTGATATTCGAGCCAATAGTCGCTCTGCTCCAGCAAGGACGTAACGCTGTGCTTGGCGAAAAACGCACCGTCCACCCGGCGTTTGGTCGCTTCCCAGTTCACCGCTTTGGCGCCGTTCTCGCAGAACATCACCATGCCCTTTTCCGGAGAATCGCCCCAGGCGCAACCTGGGCAGTCGAAGCCACCGTTCTGGTTGGTCTTGAGCATGATGCGCAGGTTTTTCAGTGCGTTATCGCTGGTCAACCAGGCCTGGGCGACGCTGATCAGTGCGCCCCAGCCACCGGCTGGGCCCTTATAGGGCTTGTAGCGAGGGACGGGTGTCTGATCGGCTTGACGGTGTTGACTCACGCTTGGTTCTCCATCGCAGGGCTGTAAACCCGCGGCGCACTTTTTTGCGGCAGGTGGATGAGATTGAGGTGGTGACGACGGGCCCATTGCACGGCGAGGCCCGTGGGCGACGACAGGCTGACGAGGGTCTGGATACCGGCGCGCAATACTTTCTGGATCAGTTCGAGGCTGCACCGACTAGTGACAATCGCCAGGCCGCCGGTGGTCGGGATCTTCTGGCGGATCAACCCGCCAATCAGTTTGTCGAGGGCGTTGTGCCGACCGATGTCTTCACGGCCCATCAGCAATTCGCCCTGACCGTTCATGAACACCGCCGCGTGCACTGCGCCACAATGCTGGCCCAACGGCTGGAAGGCGCCGATGCGTTGGCGCAGGCCATCGAGCCATTCAGCAGGCGGCAGCGGTGCACCGGGTAACACCTTGAGATCCGGCAACGCCTGTTCCACGGCTTCCACGCCGCAGAGCCCGCAACCGCTGGTGCCGGCCAATTGCCGACGCTGTTGCTTGAGGTTCCAGAAGGCGCGGTTGGCAATGGTCACTTGCGCGTACTGCGCCGAGCCCGAGCCGCTGAGTTGCAGGTCGTAAATGTCGTTGGCGTCTTCGATGATGCCGCTGCCGAGGCTGAAGCCGACAATAAAGTCTTCAAGGTCCGTCGGTGTCACCAGCATTACGGCTTGGCTGATGCCGTTGTAGGCGATCGCCAACGCGACTTCTTCAGCCAGCGCGGTGCTGGCCGATTCGGTGTATTGAAGGTCGCAAAAACTGTACTTCTGGCTAGCGTCTGGCGCGGGCGTGTCGAGGGCAGGCGCCGCGCAAGTAGGGCGCTTGGCGTTCATGAGGTATCACCGACGTTTTAGTCAGCTTTAAGCCTAGGCGTGTCAACTTGTCGCGTCTAATCGCTATTACTGATCTGCCGATAGATGCCGTCGATCAAGAAGCTATTGGTGATTTCTGATAGAGCGCGAAACAGGCTTCCGCCAACGCCGAACGCGGCGCACTTCGACGCATGATCAGCCCCAGCCGGGCGAGGGTCTGCGCGTTTTCGATCGGTTGCAGGCGCAGGTGATCGGTGAGGTTCTCCAGCCCGCCGTCCAGCGGCATTACCGCGCAGCACATGCCACCGTGTACCGCTTGCAGCAATTGATGGACTGCATCGGTTTGCAGCAACGGCTGGGGCGTCAGGCCACGGCTGTGGAAGTTGTGGTCGATGGATTGGCGAAAGTGCATGCCGCTGGTGAGCATGCCCAGAGGCAGTTCGATCAACGATTCCCAGCTCAACGGCGCCTCGCCGAAATTGAAGAAGCGCTGGTCGTAGAGCAGACCCATACGGGTTTCGCTGAAGGCCAGCGAATCGAAGCGCTCGTTGTCCAGACGCTCCAGATAGGACACGCCGAGGTCGAGGCGGTTGTTCGCCAGCTGTTCGAGGATTTGCTCGGAACTCAACGCCGAGAGTTCGAAGCGCAGGTTCGGGTGTTCGGCGTGCAAGCGTTGCATCAAGGGCAACGGATCGAAACTCGACAACGGCACCACGCCCAACCGCAATGTGCCGACCAGGTTGCCACGACAGGCCGCGGCTTCAGCCTGCAAACCGTCGTAAGCCGCCAGCACTGTGCGCGCCCAGGCCAGCACGCGCTCGCCGGGGGCGGTAAACCCTTCGAAACGCTGACCGCGATTGACCAGCGGCAATTCAAGCTCTTCTTCGAGGCTGCGCAGGCGCATGGACAAGGTTGGCTGGGTGATGTGACAACGTGCGGCGGCCTGGCCGAAGTGCCGGGTTTCGTCTAGGGCGATGAGGAATTTCAGCTGCTTGATGTCCATCTTCGCTCCAGGGCGCGGTGAAGGCGCGATTCTAGCGCTTGCGCCGGATCGACGTCATTGGTCGGGTTGGAACCGGGGATGACAGGCTTGGGCTAGTCTTTTGCGTCTGGAACTTTAAACCCAAGGAGAGTGCACCATGAGTCTTTTGAGCTTTGTGAAGGAAGCAGGCGAAAAATTGCTGGATCTGCTGACCCCCGGCAACGCCAATGCCAGTGAGCAGTTGAAGGAGCACATCAGCAAAGTCGGTCTGGGTAACCCGAATGTGCAGGCGACGGTCGACGGCGACAAGGTGACCGTGACGGGTGAAGTTGGCAGTCAGGAAGAGAAGGAAAAGATTCTGCTGGCGGTGGGCAATATTGCCGGTGTCGGTAGTGTGGATGACCAGATCACGGTGACCGGGCCGGTGGTGGCCGCGGCGGTATTTGTCACGGTTGTGAAGGGCGACACCCTCAGCGCGATTTCCAAGCGCGTGTATGGCGACGCCAACAAGTACAACAAAATCTTCGATGCCAACAAACCGATGCTGTCGCACCCGGACAAGATTTATCCGGGGCAGTCGTTGCGGATTCCTGAGTAAGGTTCAAGACCGTGTGATGGCCATCGCAGGCAAGCCATGCTCCTACAGGTTTTGTGTTGTTCGCGTGGAGTGCATACGACGCAAAACCTGTAGGAGCATGGCTTGCCCGCGATGCAGGCGGCGCGGTCTAGAGCCCTGCAATCAAATCCCGATAATCCCCCAGCGCCGCAAACTCCGCCGTGTCCTTGGGCCCTTTTCGACTGTCCGGCTCACTCACCGCCAACAGATGTGCCACGCCAAAATGGCGCGCGCTGCGCAGGATAGGCAGCGTGTCATCGATAAACAGACTGCGCGCCGGATCAAAGCCGATGTCGGCCTGTAACGCCTCCCAGAACTGTGGGTTTTCCTTGGGAAAACCGTAATCGTGAGAACTGATCAAACGCTCGAAGTACGGCGCCAGTTCAATCCTTTCCAGCTTCAATGACAGCGAGTCGCGGTGCGCATTGGTGATCATCACCACGCGCTTGCCGGCCTGTTTGATCGCAGCCAGGAAGGTATCCGCGTCGGGGCGCAGGGCGATCAGGTGGGCGGTTTCCAGTTTCAGTTCGCGCACTGGCAACTTCAGTTCGGCGCTCCAGAAATCCAGGCAATACCACTGCAACTGACCGGCATTGCGCTCGAACAGCGGCTGCAACTCCAACTCGGCCATCGCTCGGCTCACTCCGTGCAATTCGGCGTAGCGCTGGGGCAAGTGCTCCATCCAGAAATGGTTGTCGTAGTGCAGGTCCAGCAGCGTACCGTCCATGTCCAGCAGAACGGTATCGATGTCGAGCCAGGGCAGCAGGGGCATTAAAAAATCTCCAGCGGTAAAAAAGATATCCGAGGTCAACAATCAGGATAGGCCGGGTATAGTAACGCGTTCACGCCAAGGAGCTTTTCATGCGCCAGAAACCCACCGTACTCGCCCGCGAGATCGTTGCCACCAGCCGTTTGTTCTGTGTCGAAGAGCTGAAACTGCGCTTTTCCAATGGCGTGGAGCGCACGTACGAGCGTTTGGTCGGCAAGGGCGCGGGGTATGGCGCGGTCATGATCGTGGCCATGCTCGATGCCGATCATGCGGTACTGGTCGAGGAATACTGCGGCGGTACGGATGAATATGAGCTGTCCTTGCCTAAAGGCCTGATCGAGCCGGGCGAAGACGTGCTGGCGGCGGCCGAGCGGGAACTCAAGGAAGAAGCCGGCTATGGCGCACGGCAGTTGGAGCACCTGACCGAGTTGTCGTTGTCACCCGGTTACATGAGCCAAAAAATTCAGGTGGTGCTGGCCACTGACTTGTACGAGGAAAGCCTTGAGGGCGACGAGCCTGAACCGATGGGCGTGGACAAGATCAATCTGCATGAACTGTCTGCCCTGGCGCAGAACCCGCGCTTCACCGAGGGCCGTGCCTTGGCGGCGCTGTATCTGGCCCGTGATCTGCTGACTCAGCGAGGGGTGTTTCTGCCATGAATTTTCCGCATCCATTGATGGCGCCGGTGGTTGAACTGGCCTTGAAGGCGGGCGAAGCGATTCTGCCGTTCTGGCGCACCGGAACAACCGTGACGGCCAAGGCTGACGATTCGCCAGTGACCGCTGCCGATCTGGCGGCTCATCATTTGATTCTGGCCGGGTTGACTGCGCTGGACCCCAGTATTCCTGTGCTGTCCGAAGAAGACGCCAACATCGCGCAAAGCGTGCGCGCCGGTTGGCAGCGCTGGTGGCTGGTGGACCCGTTGGACGGCACCAAGGAATTCATTTCCGGCAGTGAAGAGTTCACCGTCAACATCGCGCTGATCGAGCACGGGTGTGTGGTGTTTGGCGTGGTGTCGATGCCGACCAACGGACGTTTCTACGTCGGGGGAGCAGGTTTGGGGGCCTGGCGCGGCGACAAGGGCGGTGAGCCATTGCCGATCCAGGTCCGCGAAGTGCCCGCGGCGGGCGAGGCGTTTACCGTAGTCGCCAGCCGTCGGCATTCCAGCCCGGAACAAGAGCGCTTGCTGGCCGGGTTGAGCGAGAGTCTGGGTGAGTTGCAACTGGCCAATATCGGCAGTTCGCTGAAGTTCTGCCTGTTGGCGGAAGGGGCGGCAGATTGTTATCCGCGTCTGGCGCCGACGTCGCAGTGGGACACGGCAGCTGCGCAAGGCGTGTTGGAAGGCGCGGGCGGCGAGGTGCTGGATTTGAGCGGTGCGCCGTTTTGCTATCCGGCGCGCGAGTCGTTGTTGAATGAGTTCTTTTTGGCACTGCCGGCGAAGGCTGCCTGGCGCGAAAAACTGCTGGCGTTGGCGCGGGCATAAAGATCAAAAAACGCAGCCTCGTTTCACTCGACAGCTCCTACAAGGGGCGCGCGGTCTTCTGTAGGAGCTGTCGAGTGAAACGAGGCTGCGAATTTTTGCGTCAACGGTGAAGCACGTACTGCCCGGTAAACGTCACCGCATCGTCATCACTGTCGACATTCACAATCCGCGAATGCAACGTCAACCGCGCTCGCCCATAGCGCTGATACATCACCAAAAACTTCTTCCACACCGCCGCACTCGGTGCCTGACAAATCGCCGTCGCGTCCATGGTCACCGGCAGTGGATAGCTGATCTGCCCTTCGTGAATCACGATGTGCCCGTCTTTTATCCCCTCTTCACGCAAGCGCAAATGCAGCCAGCCCCAACCCGCCAGCACCGCCCCGCAATAGAGACTGCCGCCGAACATGGTGCTTTTGTGGTTGACGTTGGCTTCCAGCGGCAAGTACAGGCGCAATTGCTGGTCGTGCCAGTCGAGCACTTTGATACCCATGGCCTGCGTCAAGGGGATGTCGTGATGGAGAATGGATTCCAGGTGACGACTGTCGCGGTTCATGCATGGGCCTCTTGTCTGAAGGTGTTGATTAACGGTCGCTCAATCGAGATCGTCGGTCGGGCCGCTGGTGAAGATCAGCCCATGTTTGCGCAGCTTGTCGTGCAAGGTTTTACGCGGGATGCCCAGCGCTTCGGCAAGGCTGCGCACGGAGCTGTGTGAGCGCGCCAGTTCGGCGGCGATCAGGCTCTTTTCGAAGTTTTCCACTTGCTCGCTCAAGCCGCCGCTGACCACATCAACCATCGTGTTGGGGCCGCCGCCGGGCGTGTTGTTGTCCAGCGCCAGTTCGAGGCCCAAGGCAAAGCGTTCGGCGGCATTTTGCAGCTCGCGAACGTTGCCGGGCCAGGTGTGGCGCAGCAACAGGGCGCGATGCCCCGGTTGCAATTCATGGGAGGGTAAACCGTGGCGGGCGCTGGCTTCATCGGCGAAATGCTGGAACAACATCAACGCGTCTTCGCCACGTTCGCGCAGCGGCGGAATGCGCAGCGGTGCGACGTTCAGGCGGTAATACAAGTCGGCGCGAAAGCGTCCTTGATCGGCGGATTGGCGCAGGTCTTCCTTGGTCGCGGCGATGATGCGGATGTCCAGCGGGATCAATTGATTGCCACCCAAGCGCTCGACGACGCGCTCCTGTAGCAATCGCAGCAATTTCACCTGCACATCCAGGCTCATGCTTTCGATTTCATCGAGGAACAGCGTGCCGCCGTTGGCGAACTCGAACTTGCCGATGCGACGCTTTTGCGCGCCGGTGAACGCTCCGGGCTCGTGGCCGAACAACTCGCTTTCCACCACCGACTCGGCCAGCGCACCGGCATTGATCGCCACGAACGGGCCATTACGACGGTTCGACAAATCGTGCAGCGCCCGCGCCACGACTTCTTTGCCGGCACCGGTTTCACCCAGAATCAACACATCAGCCTTGGTCGCGGCCAGCGCGCCAATCTGTTCGCGCAGACGCAACATCGGCGCCGATTGCCCGACCAGCCGGGTGCTCAATTCATTGCGATCGCTCAAGGCCAGACGCAGGCTGCGGTTATCCAGCACCAACCGACGCAACGCCAAGGCGCGACGCACACTGTCGAGCAAGGCATCGCTGGCGAAGGGTTTTTCCAGGAAGTCATAAGCCCCGGCGCGCATGGCTTGCACCGCCAGCGGTACATCGCCGTGGCCGGTGATGAGCAGCACGGGCAGCTCCGGGTCCTGGGCATGCAGTTCGGTCAGCAGTTCGAGACCGTCCATGCCCGGCATGCGAATGTCACTGACCACCACGCCCGGCCAGTCGCGCTCCAATTGCACGGCCAGGCCCTTGGCCTCGGCCAGCGGCAGGATCTTCAGGCCGGCGAGGTCCAGGGTCTGGCTCAGGGCCTGACGCAGGTGGGGATCGTCGTCGATCAACACGACCTGGATGCGGTTGTCGATGGTCATGCACTTCGGTCCTCGGACGGTTGCAGGCTCACACCCGGTGCGCCAGCGCGTAGCTTCAAAGTAATCAGGGCGCCGCCTTCCTTGTGGTTGGCGAACGACAGTTCACCCCCGAAGGCACGCATCAGAGTTTCACAAATCGCCAGCCCCAGCCCAAGCCCTTGTGTGCGAGTCTTGGTGGTGTAGAAAGGCTCGCTGGCGCGACCCAGGGCTTCCATGCAAAAGCCGGGGCCGTTGTCGCGAATGTACAGATGGACGCCGTCGGCGGTGGATTGGGCACTCAACCAGAGTTTACGCGGTGGACCTTTTTCGGTCAGCGCGTCCAGAGCGTTGGCCAACAGGTTACCGAGCACCTGGCGCAGACGGGTTTCCCCGGCCTCGACCCACAGCGTGGCGGCCGGCAAATCGCGGATAAGCTCGACTTCCATGCTGCGGCGGCGCTTGGCCAGCAACGCCAGCGCATCATCCAGCGCCGGTTGCAGAGCGACACTTTCCGGCGCGTGACGATCACGCCGGGCAAAGGCGCGCAGGTGAGCGATGATCGAGGCCATGCGCCCGGTCAGTTCGCTGATCAGTTTGAGATTGCCGCGCGCATCGTCGGTGCGTTGATGATCGAGCAGCACTTCGGCGTTTTCCGCGTAGCTGCGAATCGCCGCCAGTGGCTGATTGAGTTCGTGGCTGATGCTCGCCGACATCGTTCCCAATGCCGACAATTTACCGGCCTGGACCAGATCATCCTGCGCGCGCACCAGTTCCTGCTGGGCGTGTTCGCGCTCCAGCACTTCCTGTTTCAAACGCCGGTTGAGACCTTCGAGGTCGCTGGTGCGTTCGGCGACCCGGCCTTCCAGTTCGCGACGGGCCTTGGCTTCGAAGGCGATCCGTTCGAGGTAATGGCGGCGGCGCTGCATCATCAGCCCAAGCAGCAGCATCAACACCAACAGCGTGGCGCCTCCGATGGCGACCACCGTACGCACCGGTCGGTCGATCAAGGTGCGCGGGGCGAGGATGCTGACGTTCCAGCCGGTTTCGGCGATCTGCTGGGTCTGAGTCAGCCAGGCGTTGGGGTTGAGCTTCAGCGGTTTGGGGTCACGGGTCGGGTAGGGCTGGATCGCGGTTATCGCTTTGCTTTCTTCGTCGCTCAACGGACGGGTCGAGCGGAAGCGCCACTCTGGCCGTGACGTGAGAATGACCACGCCGTTATGGTCGGTCAGCAACAGCTGTTCCGGGGTTTTGCCCCAGAGACTTTCGGTGTGGTCCAGATCAACCTTGACCACCAGCACGCCGATGACTTTTTCGCCATCGCGTACTGCGGCGGCGAAGAAGTAGCCGCGTTTGGCGGAGGTCGTGCCCAGGCCGAAAAACCGTCCGAGCCGCCCGGCCATGGCTTCGCTGAAATAGGGCCGAAAGGAAAAATTACGGCCGACAAAGCTGTCGTGTTTGTCCCAATTGGACGCCGCCAGCGTTTTGCCGCGGGTGTCCATCAAGTACATGACTTCGGCACCGGTCTGGGTGCTGATGTTTTTCAGCAAGCGGTTGGCATTGCCTTGGGTGACGCTATCGTCCGGCGCGCCGAGTACCGCGCGCAGGGCCGGCAAGTCGCCGAGGATTTGCGGCAACACTTCATAACGATGCAGCGTGCCCAGCAGGTTGGCGACGTACAGGTCGAGGGTTTGGCGATTTTGCCCGGCCAGTTCGCTGCGGTAATAGCGCTCGGCCAAGTGCTCCAGCGGCCACAGTAACGGCGCCAGGCATAGCGCCACCAGGGCGAGGCTGCGCCAGCGGGGTCTGCGAGGGAGGGTCGGAGTCATGAGCATCGGGCGCCTGGGGGTACAGGCGCATTATGCCTAGGCTTGCCCGGCAAGACACTCGCGCAACGCGGTTTGCCAGTCAGGCTGACTGACACCCCATTCACGCTGCAGTCGGCTGCAATCGAGGCGCGAGTTCAGTGGCCGGGCAGCCGGTGTCGGGTAGTCGCTGGACGGAATCGGCAGCAGGTTTGCGCACGGCTTGCCCTGTTCGCGAAGCGCATCGCCAATGGCCTGGGCGAAGCCGAACCATGACGTTTCACCCTGGGCTGTCAGGTGGTACGTGCCCCAAGCGCCGGCCTGTCCCGCTTTCCAGCGTTCAATCAGCGCGACGGTGCTGCTGGCAATCGTGCCGGCCCAGGTGGGCGCGCCGATCTGGTCAGCGACAATGCGCAATTCCGGTTTTTCTTGCAGCAGGCGTTGCATGGTCAGCAGGAAGTTGCGGCCGTGGGTCGAGTAAACCCAACTGGTGCGCAAAATCAGATGCTGGCCTTGAACAGCCGTGATCGCCTGTTCACCGGCCCGTTTGCTCTTGCCGTAGACGCCGAGCGGGTTGGGTGCATCGTCTTCGTTGTACGGTTCGGTCTTGCAGCCGTCGAACACGTAATCGGTCGAGTAATGAATCAGCGGGACGCCCAGTGCCTGCGCTTCTTCGGCCAACACGCCCGGGCCGATCGCATTGATGGCAAATGCCAGCTCCGGTTCGCTCTCGGCCTGATCGACAGCGGTGTGAGCCGCCGCATTGATAATCAGGTCGGGGCGAACCTGCTGTACGTGCTGGCGAATCTGTTCCGGTTGAGCCAGATCAAGCTGATCGCGCCCCAGCACAATCAATTCGTCGACATCACCCAGGCGCCGCTGCAGCTCACGCGAGACCTGACCGCTCTGACCACTGATGAGAATTCTCATGGAAACAGATCAGCCTCTAGAAAGTACTGACCGTTCTGATCCTTGGCCGACAACTGCGGGGGTTCTTCCAGTTGCCAGTCGATGGCGAGGGTCGGATCGTCCCAGCGGATGCTGCGTTCGGCGGACGGCGTGTAGTAATCCGTGGTCTTGTAGAGAAACTCGGCGAAGTCGCTGAGTACCACAAACCCATGGGCAAAGCCTTCGGGCACCCAGAGTTGCCGATGGTTTGCGGCGGACAATCGCACAGCCACCCACTGACCGAAATGTGTCGAGCTGCGACGGATATCCACCGCGACGTCGAGCACTTCCCCGGCGGTCACCCGCACCAGTTTCCCTTGGGTATTTTCCAGCTGATAGTGCAGACCGCGCAGCACACCTTTCTGCGAGCGTGAGTGGTTGTCCTGAACGAATTGCGTGTTCAGGCCGGTGGCCGCTTCGAACGCCTTGGCATTGAAGCTTTCGTAGAAAAAGCCGCGCTCGTCACCAAAGACTTTGGGTTCAATGATCAATACACCGGGCAAGCGGGTTTCAATCACATTCATTGTTCTTCCCCGGCCAGCATGAAGAGGTATTGGCCGTAACCGGTCTTGCCGAAATAACTGGCGCGCTCCAGCAGAAGCTCGCGGCTGATCCAGCCATTTTCGTAAGCGATTTCTTCCAGGCAGGCGACTTTCAGGCCCTGGCGGTGCTCGATGGTTTGCACGTACTGAGAGGCTTCTAGCAGGCTGTCGTGAGTGCCAGTGTCCAGCCAGGCGAAACCGCGCCCGAAACGCTCGACCTGCAGATCGCCGCGCTGGAGGTAGGCATTGTTGACGTCGGTGATTTCAAGCTCGCCGCGAGGCGAGGGTTTCACGGCCTTGGCGATGTCGATCACGTCGTTGTCGTAGAAATACAGCCCGGTCACCGCGTAGCTGGACTTTGGTTTTTTCGGTTTTTCTTCGATCGACAAGGCGCGGCCTTCACTGTCGAAATCAATCACCCCAAAGCGTTCCGGGTCTTTGACCCAATAGCCGAACACGGTAGCGCCGGAGGGGCGTTTTGCCGCGTTTTTCAATTGATCGCCGAAGTGCTGGCCATGGAAGATGTTGTCGCCCAGGATCAGGCAGACCGGATCATCGCCAATGAATTCTTCACCAATCAGAAATGCCTGCGCCAGACCGTCCGGTGACGGTTGTTCGGCATAACTGAAGTTCACCCCGAACTGACTGCCATCACCCAACAGGTTGCGGTACTGCGGCAAATCCTGAGGCGTGGAAATCAGCAAAATGTCCTTGATGCCGGCCAGCATCAGGACCGAGATCGGGTAGTAGATCATCGGTTTGTCGTAGACCGGCAACAGCTGCTTGGACACGCCCAGCGTGATCGGGTGCAGACGCGTGCCCGAGCCGCCTGCCAAAACAATGCCTTTCATCATGCGAGCAGCTCCTTGGTATTGATGGCGCCCAGGCGTTCACCCTGATAGCTGCCGTCCTGGACACGGTGGCACCACTCCAGGTTATCCAGATACCACTGAACGGTTTTGCGCAGGCCGGTTTCGAAGGTTTCTTCAGGTACCCAGCCCAGTTCGCGTTCGATCTTGCTGGCGTCGATGGCGTAACGCAGGTCGTGGCCGGGACGGTCCTGGACGAAGGTGATCAAATCGGCGAAGTGCGCCATGCCCTCAGGCTTTTGCGGCGCCAGTTCTTCGAGCAGGGCGCAGATGCCACGCACCACGTTGATGTTCTTTTGTTCGTTGTGACCGCCGATGTTGTACGTCTCGCCGACTACCCCTTCGGTGACCACTTTGAGCAGCGCGCGAGCGTGATCCTCAACAAACAACCAGTCACGCACTTGCAGACCGTTGCCGTACACAGGCAGTGGCTTGCCGGCCAGGGCGTTGAGAATCACCAGCGGGATCAGCTTCTCGGGGAAGTGGAATGGCCCGTAATTGTTCGAGCAATTGGTCAGCAATACCGGCAAGCCGTAGGTTCGGTGCCAGGCGCGGACCAAGTGGTCGGACGCGGCTTTACTGGCGGAATACGGCGAACTCGGCGCGTAAGGCGTGGTTTCGGTGAACAGGTCATCGACGCCGTGCAGGTCGCCGTACACCTCATCGGTGGAAATGTGATGGAAACGGAAGGCGGCTTTTTCAGGCTCGGCCAAGGTGTGCCAGTAGGCGCGGGTCGCTTCCAGCAGGCTGTAGGTACCGACAATGTTGGTCTGAATGAAATCCGAGGGGCCGTCGATGGAGCGGTCGACATGGGATTCGGCTGCCAGGTGCATGATTGCGTGCGGCTGGAAGCGCGTCAGCACCGCGCTGACGGTCGCTTGATCAACGATATCGGCTTGCACGAATTCATAGCGGGTGTCGGTGGCAATGCTAGTCAAGGATTCGAGATTGCCGGCGTAGGTCAGCTTGTCCAGGTTGAGCACTTCGTGCCCGGTGTGCCGGATCAGGTGACGAATCAGGGCAGAGCCAATGAAACCGGCACCGCCGGTGATGAGAATACGCATGTTGGCCAGCCTTTTTCCGAAAGACGATAAAGCGAATGAGCATAGCTTGTCGGCAGGAGCAGGGTGGTGCAAGAGGGTTGTTGGTCGTATTTGGGATTTACAGTGTCAACGGGGGTTGATTATCGATCGATGCAGTGGCGATATAAGCGCCTAATAAAATTTCAGAGGTCGTTGTATGCCGCTCGCCACGTTGATTCATCGCGCCAGTTTGCCCAGCCCGCAAGTGTCTGCGCAGCAAGCGCTTGAGCTGCTGGAGGGGCATTATGGGCTGAGCGGGAAGCTACAGGCCCTGGGCAGCCAGCAAGATCTCAATTTCCGCGTCGACAGCGACCAAGGGCGATTCGTCCTGAAAATCTGCCGTGGCGACTATTCAGCGTTGGAACTGCAAGCCCAGCACGCAGGGCTCAAGCATTTGCGCGAGCACAGCGGCGTGAAAGTGCCGCGAGTTATCCCGGCCAAAAACGCTGCGGATTTGCTCACGCTGGACGTCGCAGGCCAATCGGTGCACGTGCGCCTGCTCGACTACATCGAGGGCCAGTCGCTCACCCACCTCGATCATTTGCCAGGCGCCGTGGTCGCCGGTTTCGGTCAACTCTGCGGCGAAATGGACCTGGCCCTGGCCGCTTTCGACCATCCGGGACTTGAACGCACGTTGCAGTGGGACGCTCGTCACGCCAACGCATTGATCGGCCATTTGCTGCCGGTGATCAAGGATGACGCGCAACGCCGGTTGGTCGCCGAGGCCGCCGAACGCGCCGAGCGTCATTTGCAACCGCTGGTAGATAGGTTACCGGTGCAGGCCATTCACATGGACATCACTGACGACAACGTGGTCTGGCAGCGCGATGCGCAGCGCCAGTGGCAATTGCAGGGCGTGATCGATTTCGGCGACCTGGTCCGCACCTGGCGTATCACCGATCTTTCGGTGACCTGCGCGGCGTTGCTGCATCACGCCAATAGCGATCCGTTTTACATCTTGCCGGCGATTCAGGCCTATCACGCGATCAACCCGTTGCAGCGCGAAGAACTGCTGGCGCTCTGGCCGTTGATCGTCGCGCGGGCGGCGGTGCTGGTGCTCAGTGGCGAGCAGCAGGTCAGCATTGATCCGGGCAATCAATACAGCCGCGACAACCTCATTCATGAATGGGAAATTTTCCGCGTCGCCACCTCGGTGCCGCTGGAATTGATGGACGCGGCGATCCTGACGTGCGTTGGCCAAAGCCTGCCGAGCATCGGCAGCGAAGGGTTCGCGCCGTTGCTGCCGAGCCTGGTGGGGCGCGAGTTTGCGCTGATTGATCTGGGTGTGCTCAGCCCGCATTTCGAGGAGGGTAACTGGGAACAGGAAGGCATCGATCAGCGGCTGCTGACTGAAGCCGCTGCAGCTCACGGTCTGGCGGCCAGTCGATATGGGCAATATCGGTTGTCGCGCACGCGACCAGACAGTGCCGACGAGCCGGACACCTGCCCGTTGCACGTCGAGCTGCGAGTGCCACACGGCACGGCCGTCGAGTCGCCGTTTGCCGGGGTGGTTCATCAGCCGGCGACGGGTGTGCTGCAACTCGACGGCCCGCAACTCAGCGTACGGCTATGGGGCGTGACCCCGTCGCTGCACACTGGCGCGGCACTGGTCAAAGGCCAGGTGCTGGGTTCGGTCAGCGGGCCTCTGATCGTGCAGTTGTGCCGAGGCGCTGGCTTCACGGCGCCCCTGTTTTGCACGCCTTCTCGTGCCCTGGCCTGGCAAGCCTTGTGCCCGTCGCCGGCAGCGCTGTTGGGACTGGCCTGTGATGCGGAAGAGGAACTGGATTCGCAGACTCTGCTGGCGCGCCGCGACGCCAGTTTCGCCCGCACCCAGAAGCACTACTACGTCGACCCGCCGCGCATCGAACGCGGCTGGCGCAATCACCTGATCGACATGCAGGGCCGTTCCTACCTCGACATGCTCAACAATGTCGCGGTACTCGGCCATGGCCATCCACGCATGGCCGCGGTCGCCAGTCGACAGTGGTCGCTGCTCAACACCAATTCGCGCTTCAACTACGCCGCGGTCGCCGAGTTCTCCGAGCGCTTGCTGAAATTGTCGCCGGACTCCATGGACCGCGTGTTCCTGGTCAACAGCGGCAGCGAAGCCAACGACCTGGCGATTCGCCTGGCGTGGGCCTACAGCGGAGGTCGCGACATGCTCAGCGTGCTGGAGGCCTACCACGGCTGGACGGTGGGCGCGGACGCCGTCTCGACTTCGATCGCCGATAACCCCAAGGCCTTGAGCAGCCGTCCGGATTGGGTGCATCCGGTCATTGCGCCGAATACGTATCGCGGAGAGTTCCGAGGCCCGGACAGTGCGCCGGACTACGTACGCAGCGTCGAACACAACCTGGCGAAAATCGCCGCGCAAGGTCGCCCATTGGCCGGTTTCATTTGCGAGCCGGTGTACGGCAATGCGGGTGGGATTTCGTTGCCAGCGGGTTATCTGAAACAGGTTTATGGACTGGTTCGAGCCCAGGGTGGCGTGTGCATCGCCGACGAAGTGCAGGTCGGCTACGGGCGTATGGGGCACTTCTTCTGGGGCTTTGAGGAACAGGGCGTGGTGCCGGACATCATCACCATGGCCAAAGGCATGGGCAATGGGCAGCCGTTGGGCGCGGTGATCACGCGTCGGGAAATCGCCGAGGCGCTGGAAGCCGAAGGGTATTTTTTCTCCTCGGCAGGTGGCAGCCCGGTCAGTTGCCAGATCGGCATGGCGGTGCTGGATGTGATGGAAGAAGAAAATCTCTGGGAAAACGCCCAGGTGGTGGGCGGGTACTTCAAAGAGCGACTGGAAGCACTGATCGATATCCATCCGCTGGTGGGCGCGGTGCATGGTTCCGGTTTCTACCTGGGCGTCGAGCTGATCCGCAATCGCGAGACTTTGGAACCGGCAACCGAAGAAACCACGGCGCTGTGTGATCGCCTGCGTGAGCTGGGGATTTTCATGCAGCCGACCGGCGACTTCCTCAACGTGCTCAAAATAAAACCGCCGATGGTGACCTCGCGTCAAAGCGTGGATTTCTTCGTCGACATGCTCTCGAAGGTGCTCGCAGAGGGCCTGTAAATACCTTCTCACTGTGTGCATAAGGACAAATGTGGGAGCGGGCTTGCTCGCGAAGGCGGTGCGTCAGTCGGCAACAATATCGCCTGACACACCGCCTTCGCGAGCAAGCCCGCTCCCACTTTAGAGGTGTATTAATTCGATAGATATCGGCTTTTAGGCAAAAAAATATGACAAATGGTTTGTCGGTGGCTTCTAAAGCCGATATTTATCGGATATAAAGTCACCGCAGCCTCGGTGTGGACGAACCACGCCCGATGCTTCCCATTTCTGTCATGGGTCGAGGCCACACTCGACCCCACGCCTTTGCTCAGGAGCCGATTCATGAGCCGTATCGTTACCGTCGCCGCTACCCAGATGGCCTGTTCCTGGGACCTTGAAGCCAACATCGAAACCGCTGAGAAGCTGGTCCGTGAGGCTGCGGGCAAAGGCGCGCAGATCATCCTGATTCAGGAACTGTTCGAGAGCCCGTACTTCTGCCAGAAGCCGAACCCGGATTACCTGCAACTGGCCACGACCGTTGAAGACAACGTCGCCATCAAGCACTTCCAGAAAGTCGCCAAAGAGCTGCAAGTGGTGCTGCCGATCAGCTTCTACGAATTGGCCGGCCGTGCGCGTTTCAACAGCATCGCGATCATCGATGCCGACGGCTCCAACCTCGGGATTTATCGTAAAAGCCACATCCCGGACGGCCCTGGCTACCACGAGAAGTACTACTTCAATCCGGGCGATACCGGCTTCAAAGTGTGGAACACCCGTTACGCGAAAATCGGCGTGGGCATCTGCTGGGACCAGTGGTTCCCTGAGGCGGCGCGCAGCATGGCGTTGCAGGGCGCGGAAATCCTGTTCTACCCGACCGCCATCGGCAGCGAGCCGCACGACAAGACCATCTCTTCGCGTGATCACTGGCAGCGCGTGCAGCAGGGCCATGCCGGCGCCAACTTGATGCCGCTGATTGCCAGCAACCGTATCGGCAACGAAGAGCAGGACGGCTACGACATCACCTTCTATGGCTCATCGTTCATCGCCAACCAGTTCGGCGAAAAAGTTCAGGAGCTCAACAAAACCGAAGAAGGTATTCTGGTGCACACTTTCGACCTCGACGAGCTGGAACACATTCGCAGCGCGTGGGGTTCGTTCCGTGATCGCCGTCCTAACCTTTACGGCGCACTGAAAACTCTCGACGGTTCCCTGGAGTCCTGATTGTCATGACCACTTTGCACACCACGCCTCGCGCCGACGGTTTCTACATGCCGGCCGAATGGGCGCCACAAACCCAGACCTGGATGATTTGGCCCGAGCGCCCGGACAACTGGCGCCTGGGTGGCAAACCGGCGCAAGCCGCGCACGTGGCGGTGGCGAAAGCCATCGCGCGTTTCGAACCGGTGACCGTGGCGATTTCCGCAGGCCAGTACGAAAACGCTCGCGCCCGTCTCGACGTGCCGAATATTCGTGTGGTGGAAATGTCCAGCGATGACGCATGGGTACGCGACACCGGTCCGACATTTGTCATCAATAACCGTGGCGAAGTCCGTGGTGTGAACTGGGACTTCAACTCGTGGGGTGGTTTCGACGGTGGCCTGTATTCGCCGTGGAGCCGTGATTCGCAGGTGGGCGGCAAGATCCTCGAGATCGAACGTAGCCAGCGCTATCGCACCGAGGGCTTCGT
Organism: Pseudomonas sp. C9; assembly: GCF_002000165.1. Classification (NCBI taxonomy): domain Bacteria; kingdom Pseudomonadati; phylum Pseudomonadota; class Gammaproteobacteria; order Pseudomonadales; family Pseudomonadaceae; genus Pseudomonas; species Pseudomonas sp. C9. The sequence continues at coordinate 100,222 of NZ_MPAK01000002.1, forward strand.
GCTCGAAGGCGGTTCGATTCACGTTGATGGCGAAGGCACTCTGATCACCACCGAAGAGTGCCTGCTCAACCGTAATCGCAATCCGCACCTTGGGCGTGCAGATATCGAAGCGGTGCTCAGCGCCAACCTGGCTGTGGATAAAATCATCTGGCTGCCGGACGGTTTGTTCAACGACGAAACCGACGGCCATGTGGATAACTTCTGCTGCTACGTGCGCCCGGGCGAAGTCTTGCTGGCCTGGACCGATGACCCGCAAGACCCGAACTACCCGCGCTGCCAGGCAGCAATGAACGTGCTGCAAAGCAGCACCGACGCCAAGGGTCGCCCATTCACGGTGCACAAGATGCCGATTCCGGGGCCGCTGTACGCGACCGAAGAAGAGTGCGCGGGTGTCGACCCGGTGGACGGCACTCAGGAACGAAATCCTTCCGTTCGTCTGGCCGGTTCCTACGTGAACTTCCTGATCGTCAACGGCGGCATCATTGCGCCGAGCTTCGATGACCCGATGGACGGCCCGGCAAAAGAAATTTTGCAGACGCTGTTCCCGCAACATGAAGTGGTGATGGTGCCGGGCCGTGAACTGTTACTGGGGGGCGGTAACATCCACTGCCTTACCCAACAACAACCCGCTCCGCACAAGGAGTGAGTGAGGTCGTAACAGCCTGAGTCGATTGCGAAATCGATCAAAAAAAGCAACCCCCTATGCTGCTCGACGAAGAGCCCGCAATCCGTATGGACTGCGGGCTTCTTTGTATCCGCTTGTCGACAGATGCGAAACATTGGCACAGCTCTTGTATCTGTCATGGGTGAAACAGGGAGGGGGAGAACTGCGATGTTCTGTCATAAACCTTGGATAAGTTAGCCGCTCACAAACCAGGAGAGAGCGCTGAAATGAACGCCGAAGTGAACGTAGTGAGCGAGCGGGCGTCGCATCCCCTGGCAATTAATAGCGAATCGCTCCAGGTCCTTGCGCACTGGTTCAAGTCCAATGGAACGCGTCAGATCGGGGAACCTGATCCGCGCCGGATGATGATCGAGCGCTACCCCGCTGGTTTATTCAGCGAAGCGGAACTGGAAGCGTTGTGGGATGTGATGGAAGGATAAGAAGAATAAACAAAGGATTGATAAAGCGCTGCCGGGATGGCGGCGCTTTTTTTTTGCGTGAATTTTATGGGACGTAAACCGAACGTGTAGCAGCTGGCGAAGCCTGCGTCCGGCTGCGCAGCAGTCGTCAAACCGAACAGCGTGTTTTTTCAGAAAAACAGCGGTGTCCGGTTTACGAGGACTTCGTCCTCGAACGCAGCCTTCGGCAGCTGCTACAGGTTTTACTGCCTCCTTAGAAGCTGTAGGTTCCGGTCACCACCACGCTGCGCGGTTCGCCCGGCTGGATCTGCGCGGCACTCGTGGCGGAGGCGTAGTAGGTTTTATCGCTGATGTTGTTCAGCGCCGCGCGCAAGTCCCAGTCCTTGTGGCGGAACCCGGCCAGTGCATCCCAACGGCCATAACCGGGCAGCACAACCGTATTGAGGTTGTCGGCATAACGCTGGCCGACCAGGGTCAGGCCGGTTTCGGCGTACCAACCCATTTCCGGTTTCCACGTCAGGAACAGGCTGCCATTGTGCTTGGCCACATTGCTGATGCGTTTGCCTTCAAAGCCGTTGTTATCCTTCTCGACGGTGGCGTCCTGCACGCCCACACCACCGCGTACATACCAGTTGCCAGTGAGTTTGCCGGTGCCGGTCAGCTCGATTCCGCGCGAGCGTTGCAGGCCGCTCATCAAGGTCACGGTGGGGTCATTCGGGTCGCTGGTGCGACGGTTGTAGAGTTCCAGTTCGTAGATCGCCAGTGTGGTGCTCAGGCGATCATCGAGCCAATCGCTCTTCACCCCGATTTCTTTTTGCTTGGTCAGCTCCGGGCTCAAGTCATTGGCGTTACCGGGCGCACCCGGTGTGATGCCGATCAAACCGCCGCCCACCGGCGAAAAGGTTTTGGTCCAGGACGCGTAGAAGGAATGATTCTGCAGCGGCGTCCAGACCACCCCGACACGCGGGCTGGTGCTGTGGCTGTCACGGTCTTCGGAAATGTCCTTCAGCTTGTTGGTCGACTCAATGTCGAACGTGTCGTAACGCAGACCGGCCAGCAGTTGCCATTGATCGTTCAGGCGCAGTTGATCCTGCACGTACACCGCGCGGCTCTCGACTTCGGTGTGGCTGCTGCTGGACACCTGCATGCGTCCGGTATGGCGCAAATCGCGATTGGGGTTGTACAGGTCCAGGGCCGGCACGGGTGAACTGCCGCGTCCGGAAGTGGCGGCGTTGTACAAGGTCGGATCGCGGCGCTGGCTGCCCGTCTCGAGGCCGGTCAGCAGGCGATGCTCCAGTCCAAACGTGTGGAAACCGCCTTCCAGCTCAACGTTGTTGTACACGTTGCGGGTGGTCAGATCTTGCTGCCAGTGCTGGCGCGTCACCTTGTTGGTTGCCGGGGTGTAACCGGTCAGGTAAGTGTTGTCGAAATCGCTGTCGAGCTTGAACACGCCCAGGGTGTGGCGCAGTTGCCAGTTGTCGCTGAGTTCATAGCTGAGCCTGGAGCGTAGGGATTGCGACTTGTCGTCGATGAAATCGTGCTCGCTGCCGTAGGTCGTATCGCGTCCTACATCCGCCGGACGCCCATTCACACCGGGAACACCCCGATCCGGCGTACGGTTGTAGCGACTGTATTCGTATTGCACCAGCCAGTTCAGGTCCGGCGTCAGTTGCCAACTCATCGACGGCGCGAACAATTGCCGATTACCGCTGACGCCATCGCGAAAGCTGTTCTGATCCATGTTGCCCATGTTCAAACGCAGGCTGATGTTCTCGCTCGGGTCGGTGCTGAGGTCGGCATACAAGCTGCGCAGGTCATCGCTGCCACCCTGGGCTTCGAGGGTCGAGCGGCGACCGAACTCCGGCACCTTGCTGACCCGGTTGACGATGCCGCCCTGGCTGCCACGGCCATACAACACTGCTGCCGGGCCTTTGAGGACGTCGATGCGTTCGATGTTGTGCAAGTCGCGCACGTATTGGCTGTCATCGCGGATGCCGTCGAGGTAGAAGTCGTTGCTCGCGTCGAAGCCACGGATGCGCAGGCTGTCGAAGCGGGTATCGGCGCCACTGCTGATGTTGGGGAGGCCACTGAGCGCTGTGCCCAGGTCGTTGGTGCCGTAATCCATGACGTTCGAGGTTTTGATCGAGTCGATGGCCTGTGGCACGTAACGCACCGGGGTCTCTGTTCGGGTCGCGGTGTTGGTTTCTTTTACGCGAGGGTCATCAGCCTCCACATCGGCGCTGATCGCGGTCTCGGGTAAAACAGTGGTGGAAGCGCAGGCAAAACCGGTGGACAAAAAGGCAGACAGCCCAAGCGTAGCGGGCGTTAGACGGAACGGGGCAGGCATCAAGAAGCGCATCCGAAAGGGGTGGGAAATTTCAGGGTGCGAATGGTAATGCTTGTTATTTACTTTCGTTAATTGTTCTTGAAAATGGTGGCTGTTTGATTGTGTCGAGTTGTGTCGAAGTTGCTACAACGGCCACGCGGCGTCATTCGACCGATTCATGAAACAGACTGAAAGCCATTCCAGCGTTTTTCCGAAACCACCTGAGGATTAGTCTGCCGGCCATTGAATCTTCCTGACGTATTGCCGGAGCCTTGCAATGATCCTTCATTATATTTACGACCCATTGTGCGGCTGGTGTTACGGCGCCAAACCGTTGGTACAGGCTGCCCAAGGCGTGTTGCCCGTGATCGCCCACGGCGGCGGCATGATGACCGACGCCAACCGCCAGGCAGTTTCGCCACAACTGCGCAACTACGTGATGCCACACGACCGGCGCATCGCCGAGTTCACGGGCCAGCCCTTTGGTGAAGCCTATTTTGAAGGACTGCTGCGTGATGAAACGGCGGTGTTCGATTCCGCTCCACCGATCGCTGCGGTGCTGGCCGCTGAGCAGATAGCGGGGCGCGGTGTCGAGTTGTTGGGGCGTTTGCAGACCGCTCACTATGTGGAAGGTCGGCGCATTGCGGACGAATCGGTGCTGCTTGAATTGGCAATAGGCATCGATTTGGAGCCCGTGGCATTTGCGGCCGCCTTGAAAAGTGCCAATACCGATCAGCACATCAAAGACAGTCGCGCCTTACTGGCCCGCGTCGGCGGTCAGGGTTTTCCAACGCTGGCGCTTGAGCAAGATGGCCAATTCTCCCTGGTTGATGTCAGCCCATGGCTCGGCAAGCCGGAGGCATTTGCGACCTGGCTTGCGCAAAGCGCTTAGGCGTTTTTCGTCTATCCATAGTCAATTCGTCAAATTGACAGGCAGTTGTGGGCCCGACTAGGATCGCGCCCAACGCCTGTGGCTAACCGCCACGACTCAAAAATAATAAAAGGTCCGCCACGATTTTTTCGTGTGCGGGCCTTTTTGTTTTGGGGTGAAAAAAGAGTGCGATAGCGCCGTTTCAGCCGTTCGACACAGCGCGTTTCAACCCGAAATAAGGAAAACAAGATGTTGAACAAGCGAATCAGCCTGATCGCTCTGGGGATATTGAGTGCAACACCGGCCATGGCTAACGACCAGGCCCAATCCAAGGGTTTCGTAGAAGACAGCAGCCTCAACGTGCTGCTGCGCAACGCCTACATGAACCGTGACTACAAAGACGGCAACCCGGATAAATCCGAGTGGGGCCAGGCGGCCATCGGCACGTTCTCGTCCGGCTTCACCCAAGGCACCGTGGGTGTGGGTGTGGACGCTTTCGGTCTGTACGCCCTTAATCTGGAGCGCAGCGAAGACCGTAGCGGCGCGCAAGGCATCGACTTCTTCAAGAAGGGCGCCAGCGGCCAGCCTGCTGATGATCTGTCCAAGGGCGGCGCGGCCGTCAAATTCCGTCTGTCCAGCACCACGCTGACTTACGGCGACCAGATGCCGGCCCTGCCGGTGTTGAACTACGACAACTCGCGTCTACTGCCAGAAAGCTACACCGGTACCCTGATCACCTCCAAAGAGATCAAAGGCCTGCAACTGGACGCCGGCCGCTTCACCGCCGAGTCGCGTAAAAGCGCTGAAGGCCGTGACAGCGGTGGCTTGAAGTCGATCAACGTATTGGGCGGCAGCTACCAGTTCACCGAACAATTCAAAGGCGCGCTGTACGCTTCCGATGTCGAAGACGTGCTGAAGAAGCAATACGTGAACGCCAACTACCTGTTCCCGATCGACAAGGATCAGTCCCTGACCTTGGACTTCAACGGTTACCGCACCAAGCTGGACGATGCTTACGTCCGCGAAAACGGGATCACCGGCGACGACAACAAGATCTGGAGCCTGGCCGCAACATTCGTCACCGGCCCGCACTCGTTCACCCTCGCGCACCAACGCAGCACCGGTGACAGCAACCTGGGCTACGCCTACGGTGGTTATCAGAAAGACCAGGGGCGTATCGGCGACGGCGGCAACACCATCTACCTGGCAAACTCCTACTGGTCCGACTTCAACGCTGAAGACGAGCGCAGCTGGCAGTTGGGCTACGGTTTGGACTTCAGCACATTCGGCGTTCCGGGCCTGACCTACAACTTCGCTTATGTGCGCGGTGACAACATCACCACGTCCACCAGCGAAGGCGGTACCGAGCGCGAAATCTTCAACCAGTTCAAGTACGTCGTGCAAAATGGCCCGGCCAAAGACCTGAGTGTGAAGTTGCGCAGTTCGGTTCTGCGTGTGTCGCAAAAATCCAGCGAGTACAACGTCAGCGGTAACGAAGTGCGTGTGTTCGTGGATTACCCGATCAGCATCTTCTGATGATCGACTGAGCGTTAAAACTCGAAAAAAACCCCGATTGATTCGGGGTTTTTTTTGCCTTGTGACTGCAACAACGCACTAAAAACCGCTGTTTTCAGTCTTGAAAAGTGGAATTGAAGCGACTTCATACTCCGTTTCAAGCAGTGCTTGATATGCCTGAAATTCTTTCTCATGGACGCAAATCCTGTGCTCTCTAGATTAGGTAGCTAAATGCACGGAGATTTTGAAAATGCTCGTTTTGAATAAAGAAGTGGGCGAATCGCTACGGCGCGACAAATACGTCAACGTCAAAAGTAGTGACTTCAATCTATTCGGTCACTTCTCCGACTTCGTCAGATTGACCCGAAGTTGGGAAAACATGGAGCCCGACAGTTACTACGGTCAGGCTGACGCGGGCAATCGATACCGTCGCTACAGTGATTTCGAATACAACCCGGTGACCCGTGAACTGACGCAGCTGGAACACCGCGCCTACGTCCAGTCCAAGGCTAACAACGCCTACGTGGGCGGAATGGTTCGGCACTTCCAGGACTTCTCCGATGAAATCATTCATTCGCCGGTGATGCGCAGCCTGATCGACACGGATTTCGAGGTGTACAAAAACGTTCTGCCGCCGGAACTGCACGATGAAATCTGGCAATGCCAGATTCACCAGATCCGCATCGAGATCAAGCCAGGCAAGCAACTGGAGATCACCCCGGAAGGCATTCACTGCGACGGTTACCCGTTCAGCGGCGTGCATTTCTGGGGGCGCAATAACGTGGAGGGGGCGGAAAGCCGCTTGTACAGCGCCCATGAACAAGAACATCTGGCGTCGACGACTTACACCGACATTCTCGACACCACTTACTTCCTGGATCGGGACATGCGCCACTACGTCACGCCGGCGCGCAACACCCATTCCCACGCCATGGCTTATCGGCAAATTCTGGCGATTTCCTTCTCGCGGCCCGGGACCGCTTTCGACATTGTTCGCTGAACAGTACAACGCCGCGATCAGCCTCGCCGAGTGCCCTGCACCGGTAATGCTGAGGCGTACGACAGCCAAGGATGCCCAGCGCCTGGAGCGCTTCTTCCGGCAATTCGAAGAGGTGTCTTTCTGCGAATGGCAGGACGCCAAATGCCTGCGTGGTGTATTGGTGCAAAAGACCACCACCGCATTCATTGCGCTGGACGCCAGTGGCGAAATCGTCGGCGCGGTACTGGGCGGCATGCTCGGCAGTCGCGGCACGATCAACCATTTGGCCGTGAGCCCGATGTATCGCAGCCAGGGTGTCGGTCAACGCTTGGTTGAAGCGGCATCGGCGGACATGAAACGCGTGGGCGTGCTGCGCATGTTCCTGTTTGTCGACGATGCCAACCTCGCCGGCAAACGTTTTTGGAGTGCCCAGGGTTTTTGCGAACCGCGTGGCGAAAGAACATTTGAGAGGGATCTATGAATGAGACGTCCAGCAGCCGTCCGCTGATGGTCGGGCCACAACAACGCTCGCGCACCTTTGCAGAAGCCAGCCCGGTAGTGGCGGGCTATTTCACGGTGTCGTTCGTGTTCGGCCTGATGGCGGTCAATGCCGGGATGCCGGTGTGGTTACCGGTCGCGATGTGCCTGTTTGTCTACGCCGGTGCTTCGCAGTTCGCTGCGCTGGCGCTGATTACCAGCGGCGCGTCACTGACCACCATCGTCCTCACCACGTTTCTGATCAACGCGCGGCACATGCTGATGTCCGTTTACATGGCCAAGGCGTTGCAGGCGATGGGGCTCAGTCGACTTGAGCGTTGGTGTTATGCGGGTGGGTTGACCGATGAGTCGTTCGCCTTCCACAGCGTCAAACTGGGCAAGGGTGCGCCGGTCAATGTGCGCTACCTGATCGGCTTCAATCTGTTTTGCCACACCTCGTGGGTGCTCGGCGGATTGCTCGGGGCGATTTGCGCGCAGTACGCGGCGCACTTGATCAAGTATCAGCTCGACTACGCGCTGACGGCGATGATGCTCTACGTGCTGGTTTCGCTGTGCAATACGCGTAACAAACTCATCGCTGCACTGGCCGCCGTCGCCTGTATGGGCGCACTGAGCCTGGTCGGCAGCTCGCCGTTCAACGTATTCATCGCCACCTTTGTGGGCTGCGGGGTGGGTGTATGCCTGACCAAACGTTCCTGATTCTGGTCGTCGTCCTGATGATGGCTGTGACGTTCTTGCCGCGTGCGCTGCCGCTGCAAGTGAACACCGACCATTGGCCGCCCTTCGTCGCCCGGGCGCTGGAATTCCTGCCGGTGGCGATCGTCGCTGCCATCAGCGTCACACCGCTGTTGATCAAGGATCAACACGTGCAGCTCGATCGCCCGGAATTTTATGCCGCGATTCCGACGTTGTTATGTGCGTACTTCAGCAAAAACCTCTTTCTCTCCGTTGCGGTGGGAACGGCTGCGTACATTGCGCTCGGTTCGTTCATGTAGCGCCAGGTCGACCACATCGTGCAAAGCCTGGCCCGACAACTCTGGGTTATTGACCGCCAACCGAACTTCGAGGGCATCCTCGAAGCCAGGGAAAATGGTCAAGCCGTTACGTTGGGCGGCGTCACGGGACACCATGCCCAGGCCGTCCATTTGCGTGATCAAGGAGAGCGTCAGCGTCTCACTGCAGGAGTAAACCATCCGTTTGTTCGACTCGTAATTGCCAAGGCCGGCGTCGAGAAAGCGCAAGAAACTGTGGGAATACGGACAATCGTCGGCCGGACGCACCTGAAATTTGTTGCCAAGCATCACCAGCGGATCATGTTCCTGACCGCAATGGGCACCGACCACCTGCACCTGAACCTCGGGCAGGATAATGCTGGGCATCCCTGGCTGCTGCGGGCCGATCAACACGGCCAGGTCAAAGTCTTCGTTTTTGAGCTTGCTGAGGTTTTCCATCGACTCGGCGTAGCTGAATTCCAGCTGATAGTCGGGAAACACCTCAATCAGGCGTCCGATCATTCGTCGATTGAAGTCAGCCGAAAGCGTTGTGTTCAGCGCCACTTTGAGCGTGCGCTGCCCAGGCTCTTTCAGCGCAGCAACTTTTTCTTCCAGTTGCCGCGTGGCCACCAACACCTTGTCCATGAAAGGCGTGAGTTCCGAGCCCTGCGTGGTCAGGGTCAACCCCTTGTTGGAGCGACGAAACAACCGAAAACCAAACTGCTCTTCGACTTTGTTCAGCTGTGCAGCCAATGCCTGCACGGTCAAACAGGAATGCTCTGCCGCCGCTGACAATGAGCCAGTCTGCACAATGCGCATCAGGTTGCGTAGGGTTCTGCTATCCATTGGGTAATGCCCTCTGAAGTGGGCTGGCTATTGTTGTGTACCTGGCCGTCGGTTGGGCGATACGTGCTGGCTATAATCCTGCACCTGAACCCGCTTGTCCCGAGTTTAGTAGCGAATTGATGCTGGCGTCCGATGGTTGGAGGGTTGCGCAGGATCGCGGGTTTCTGGGGGAGGGTGGGTGATCGGGGTCAAAGAATGCTCGGACCGGGAGGTTTGGGCATTTTTTTGTCGTTTGTTTTCATATGGGCGCGCCATTTCGTACGTATAAGAAAGCCGCTACCTGCACGGCTATCGGACGTCTCCCAGTCAAAAAGAGGACCCGCCTGATTTCCATCCCTGACTTGTTTCGCTGAAATATCGACTCATCAATTCGAGATTTTTCTCCGAATTTGAGCCCATTGGATATCAAGGCATTTGCCCGCACCAACCAAGTGCAGTCGATCTCAATCACGCCTTGGACCAGGCACTAAACAAGCATCGGCATGGGATGTTGGTTTATCAACGATGTCTTCCCCACAAACAAAAAAAGCATCCTGATTAGGCTGCTTTTCTTGAAGAGGTTGCTTGATATTGTGCTCCCTCAAGCAGGGGAGAAGAGGTCTCACCCGAGCGCTGATCTCCAGGTCATCAACGGGGTTCCTAACGCCGACTATCGCCACCTGATGGCAGTCGGTTTCGCGCTCTTGGACCGATTCTCTGCCACTTGCGACGTCGGTATCAACTTGAAGATCTTGAGTCGACCATCCGGATTCATTTGACGATTTCGAAACGTTTTTATGCAAACAGGCAGTTTTATGATCGTTTTTATGCACGAAAACTCATTTTTATGCAGAGGGCCGAAATTACTAACGATGTCCTCAAGCTTAAAAGCCTCGAGCAATTCGGGGCTTTTAAGCGCGCGGTGGCTCGTCTCGATTAAGGTTTACACCTTGTTACCTCTTTCAACGAGGGCATAAATTCACCTGCCATAGCAAGCTCCTCCACCGCAAATGATCAAAACGATCATTTGAATGATTGATTTGCGCAATTTATGACGAGAGCCTAAGATAAATTTGACTGAATTAATCACTGCGTGATCGATTCAGTCAGTTTCGAGGTGATAAACGTCTTGCCAAACAATTATAAAAGGAGACCCTCGTGGCCCAAATTCCTATCAAGCGCACCATTGAACGCATCCCTGGCGGCATGATGATTGTCCCGCTGCTGATCGGTTCGCTGGTGGCTACCTTTCTTCCCGATACACCGAAGTTTTTCGGCTCTTTCACCAATGCGCTGTTCACCGGGGCTCTACCCATCCTCGCGGTGTTCTACGTTTGCATGGGCGCGAGCATCAACATCAAGGCCACGCCTTACCTGCTGAAGAAGGGCGGCACGCTGCTCATCACCAAAGTCGGCATCGCTGTCCTGATCGGCATTGTGCTGGGGCACTTTCTGGGTGAGCAGCCGGTTTCGTCAGGGCTGTTCGCCGGTATTTCCACGCTGGCGATCGTTGCTGCGATGAACGACACCAACGGCGGGTTGTACATGGCGCTGATGGGGCAATACGGTCGATCCGAAGACGTCGGTGCCTACTCGGTCATGTCCCTGGAGTCCGGGCCTTTTCTGACGATGGTCACCTTGGGTATCGCCGGCCTGTCGGCCTTCCCGTGGCCGACGCTGGTGGGCAGCATTCTGCCGCTGGCCCTGGGCATGTTGTTGGGCAATCTTGACCGTGACATGCGCGATTTTCTGGCCAAAGCCGTTCCGGTGATGATCCCGTTCTTCGCCCTGGCACTCGGCGCCAGCCTGGATTTGCATAACGTCTGGCAGGCCGGTTTGCTCGGTCTGGGAATGGGTGTTGCGGTTGTCGTGTTGACCGGTATCCCGCTGTTCTTCGCTGACCGTTTGACCGGTGGCACTGGCGTCGCCGGCGTCGCTGCGGCCACCACCGCCGGGAACGCCGCCGCCGTGCCAGCACTGATCGCGGCGGCCAATCCGGTGTACGCAGAAGCGGCCAAGAGTGCGACCATATTGGTCGCCGCTTGTGTCGTGGTCACAGCGATTCTCGCGCCGTTGCTCACCGCAGCCGTTGCCAAGCGCGTGCAACAGCGCAATCCCGTCGTTATCCCTGAACCGGAGATAGAGCCTCAAAAGCAGGAGGCCTTGCGATGAGGATTCTGATCATCGCGGACGATTTGTCGGGCGCGGCAGATTGCGCCATCGGTTTTGCGAGCGCGGGGCTACAAACGGTGGTCACGCTCGACCCTTTGAATGACAAGGCTGACGCTCAGGTGATTGCGGCCGATACGGACACTCGACGCCTCTCTCCGGAGCGGGCCGCCGAGCGCACCGTCGCTGCATTTAAAGCGCTGCATCAACCCGGGCAGCGACTGTATAAAAAAATCGATTCAACCTTGCGCGGCAACTGGGCGGCCGAAGTCGCTGCCCTGCAACCGTTGGCAGGCCTGGCCATCGTCGCCCCGGCGTTTCCCGCCACCGGGCGTACGTTGCGCGGCGGTCGGTTGTTCGTGAACGGCCAGCCGCTGGAAACCACCGACACCTGGAAACTCGAAAACGCCGACCGCCCGGCGGACGTCGAAGCGATGCTCATCGCCGCAGGCCTGAGCACCGCGAAGCTGGACCTCGACACCTTGCGCGGCAACGAAAATGCGCTCGCACAGCACATTATCGAAGTCGCCCGCAGCGGCACGCAGGCGTTGATCGTCGACGCACAAACCGAAGATGACCTGCTGACCCTCGCTCGCCTGACCGCGTCGATGGAACAGCCGGTGTTCTGGATCGGTTCGGGTGGTCTCGCTCGGGAAATAGCCGGTCTTCCTGACTTCAGCGAAACAGGTTTCACGACCATCGAACCGGATGCCGTCGAAAAAAGTCAGGCGCCTATCCTGATACTCGTCGGTAGCCTTTCCGGTGTCTGCGACCGGCAATGCGCACTGCTCAAGGAGCGTGGCGGCGTCAGCGAATTGGTCGTACCGCCCGAGGTCCTTCGCCAGGGCACAACGCATGTCGATTGGGCGACCTGGCAGGCGCGCATCGGCGAGCAACTGGACGGCTGGAGTGACCTGCTGCTGCGCATCGGCCGCGATGAGGCGTTCGATCCCCAGGAGGGCGCGCAACTTTCGACCCTGCTGGCCGTGTTGGTAGAGCCACACTTTGCCAAAATCGGCGGCTTGATCGCCACGGGTGGCGAGACGGCGCGGGCCATATTGACCACCGTCGGCATCGACAGCCTGCAACTGCTGACGGAAATCGAAGCCGGCGTCGCCTTCGCCCGCCCGACCGATTCCCGGCAGGGCCATCGTCCCGGCATCGTTACCAAGGCAGGCGCGTTCGGCACCGATCACGCCTTGTATGCGGCATGGCAACACTTGAGCGACAACGCCAATCGCTCCCCGTCCAAACGCACACGAATCCAAGGACTCCAATGAACACTATGAACAACTACCTCCCCATCATCGGCATCACCATGGGCGACGCCACGGGCGTCGGCCCGGAAATCATCGTCAAGAGCCTGACTCATGACATCGTCTACCAGCAATGCCGACCACTGGTGATCGGCGATGCCCGTCGCCTGGAGCAGGCCAACGTCATCGTCGGCGGCAGCGCCAAAGTGCGTCGCATCGAAGACGCCTCCCAAGCGTTGTACGAGGCCGGCACCATTGACTGCATCGACCTCGACCTGATCCCCGACGACCTGCCGTTCGGTGAACTGTCGCCCATCGCCGGTGACGCCGCTTATCAATACATCGCCCGCGCTGTGCAACTCGCCGAGGCCGGCCAGATTGATGCCATTTGCACCGCGCCATTGAATAAGGAAGCGCTGCACGCCGGCGGCCACAAATACCCGGGCCACACCGAAATGCTCGCGCACCTGACCAACGTCGACGAAGTCTCGATGATGCTGGTGGCGCCGCAGCTGCGGGTGATTCACGTCACCACCCACATCGGCATCATCGACGCGATCCGCAAGATCGAACCGGGCCTGGTCCAGCGCACCATCGAGCGCGGCAACGCGACGCTGATCAAGGCCGGCATTGCCAAGCCGCGAATCGGCGTGTGCGGGATCAATCCGCATGCCGGTGAAAACGGTTTGTTCGGTTATGGCGAAGAGGAAGAAAAGATCATCCCTGCGGTGAAGCTGTTGCAGGAACGCGGCCTCGACGTAACCGGCCCGCTGCCCGCCGACACACTGTTCTTCCGCGCCGGACGCGGCGACTTCGACCTGGTGGTGGCGATGTATCACGACCAGGGCCACGGCCCGGTCAAAGTGCTGGGGCTTGAAGCCGGTGTGAACGTGACCGTGGGCCTGGACGTGATCCGCACTTCGGTCGACCACGGCACTGCTTTCGATATCGCCGGCAAGGGCATCGCCGATGAACGCAGCCTGCTCGAAGCGCTGCGCCAGGGTGCGGAGCTTGCCACGCGACGGGGATGAGGCGCATGGGCGCTGTCGTGTAAGATCGACCACCGTCCACACAACGAGACCCGCCATGAAAGCCTCCGAACGCCACCGCGCCATCCTCGATCTCGTACGCATTGGCGATGCCAACGTCGAGCAATTGAGCGCGGCGCTCGGGGTCTCGGAAGCGACCGTGCGACGTGACCTGACCATGCTCGCCAAACAGCGGCACCTGGTGCGCACCTACGGCGGCGCGACTTCGGTGGTTGGCGTTCATGAGCCGGAAGCTTCCCTCGAAGAACGCAAAACCAGCCAGTGGGAACAGAAAGACGCCATCGCCCAAGCGGCGGCGGCTCACGTTCAGGATGGCGATACCGTATTGCTCGATGGCGGCACCACCTGCGCCGCGCTGGCTCACCATTTGTGTTCACGGCAAGACGTGCATGTGGTGACCAATAATCTGCTGGCGGTGATGACCCTGGCCAACGCGCCGGGCGTGCGCCTGACCCTGATCGGCGGCGATCTGCGCGGTTCGAGCATGAGCACATTGGGGCCGTTGGCGGAACTGACGTTGAGCCGGTTGAGCGTCGACAAGGCCTTTCTGGGTGCGGACGGTGTGGTCGCGGAGTTTGGTTTGTGTGAAGCGAGTGCGCAGCAGGCGTATCTCAAGGAATGCATCATCAAGCGTGCGGCGCAGATTGTTGTCCTCGCCGACACCGACAAGTTGGGCCGTGCCCGGCAGCAGCATTGGACGCCGATTGAGCGGGAGTGGCGGTTGATTACCGGCTCGACTGCGGATGAAGCAGCGCTTGCGCCGTTTTATGCGCTGAAGCAGATCACTGTGGAGACTGTAGACGTCGCTTGATTGCTCACCTCTGTGGCGAGGGAGCTTGCTCCCGCTGGGCTGCGAAGCGGCCCCAAAATGCTCACAAGCAACGCTTTTTTTTTGCACTCAAACGGTAGTTGTCTCCCTAGCGACAAAGCTCATGTCGCAAAAATCCAATTTCGGCGACGCGTGTCGCCAACATGTCGTCCGCGGCGACACGTTCCGAAGACGTGTCGCAAAAAGTGAAAAATTGCGACACGTTAATCAGTGCGACTCAAAACGCCCCGATAGGCTCGGGGCTTTTTTATGCGTGCAATTTTTTATGGTGCGACGTCACTGGATCGGTTGTTACACGGTGCGGCGAGCACCTTCACCACATCATCAATGATCGCCTTACTCATATCCTGCAAATAATGCGATGCCCAGGCATGCCGGTCGGTGTCGCGAACCATCGCGGCATCTGATGCGAGAAGTTTGGCGATGTGGAGCAGATCGGAAGCGTGGGAGAGGGCCTGGATCACCGGGACGCCAGCGTTGATGCGGAACAGTGCATCGTTTGCGTGGTAGGAGAAAGGGGTGAGGCCGATGGTTTTGAGGTCTTGAGGGTTGGTCATTGGGCACCTCCGCTTTTTGGGCGGTGGTGGGTGATGGCTGGTGGAGCGGTAGCGCAAATTTTGGACGGATCGATAGCGGGCATTAGCAAAAACTCCTGAATCAAAGTTTGAGCTACCACGTTCGTTCTCAGGCGAATGGGTGGCAGCTATGCGTGGGCTGAGAAACCGGAGATACAGGAACCCGGCAGACCCGAAGGTCTCCCACGCACAGCCGCCATTACACGGAAATGCAGGCACAAAAAAACGCCAACACTCGTGATTATGGGCGCTTGTGCGCCTGTATCTTACTCGGGTTCTCAGGCCCGGTCGCTGAATTGGCAGCGACGACCTGAAGGTAGCTTGAGAGGGGAGGATGCGCAATCGTGGCTAGGTGGTGGCGTGCCGAAATGTTTTGGTGATTTTTATGGCTGGGCAATAAATATTGCCCAGCAATAATTTTGATAATTTGAGAAGGCTTGTTGAGACCTTATCGACTGGCGAAATAGGCATCAGTATTGGATATCGAATTGGATCAGTTTCAAAAGGATTTGCTGGAATCTGTGCGCGAAATGAATGAGCACCGAGCGCTTCCAATCGCTGAGGGCAGGCCGTTAACGAAGGAACGCATCAACTCGCACATGTCGTTATCAGCGACACGTTCCAATAACGTGTCGCAGAAAGTGAAAAAAAGCGACACGTTACAAAGCGGACTACATCAAAAGGGGCTGAGTCCTACGGAAAAAGAAGCCTGCGATAACTACTAAACAGCATCCCTTCAATCGTCTACTGGACGTTGAGAAGGCATCGACTGTTTCAGGTAGGAATCCAGCATTTGAAGAGATTTGGTTTTGTAAGTGAAGCTGCAACACGGGAGTACAAGGCCTTGCCGGACTGGGTTCAGGATGAGTTTGGGAAAGACCTGATGCGTGTGCAGTACGGCGGGGATCCAGAGTTGGCAATAAAGCAGCTGAGTTCAATCGGGGCGGGGACGATTGAGATGATCATCAATGGTAGCCCGGCATACCGATGCATCTACATCACGAAGTATGCGGACACCATTTTCGTCCTTCATTCGTTCGTGAAGACGACGAATCGAACTGATCGTCACGCAATGGCAGTTGCGGAGGATCGGTTGAAGGAGCTCAAACGGGAGCTTCGGAATATGGAGTGGAACGTCTAGCAGGCGTGAGCTTGTGAAATGACTATCTGAGGCAACGCGCCAGCATCGTTGGATGGCAGAGTAAACGTGGTGCGAAAGCCGAGTTTATCCAGCATGTCCATCATTGCATCGATCGTAAACTTCTCGATTTTCCCAGTGGTGAGTTCAGAAACACGTGATTGGGTCACGTTCAACCTGGCTGCGGTCTCACTCTGTTTGAGGCCCAGTTTTTTGATGCACTCAGTGATGAAAATGGACAACTCCATTTTCAGAGCCATTTTGCTGGCGACTTCCTCGTCATGCGTGACATGGAACGGACTGTCGAAGAATTGGATTGCCATGAGCAATCTCCTTTTTTAAATGGTTATCTAAAATTTACGATAAATGGAGGTTAGCGATTGATCATTTTTGATGCAAACATTTTTTCGCCTGCCCCTAGCGCACTAATTACACCAAGTAACTAATGATGTTCCCGTCCCCACCTTTATCCCCTCCAGCTAACTCCCTACATTGAACTCCAACGCCTACCCATTCATTCCGAAGGGCAGGTCACTGGAGATTCCCTCATGCCTTTTGTCAGCGTTCGCATCACCCGCGATGGCGTTACCTCAGAGCAGAAAGCTCAGGTGATCGCCGAAATCACTGAAACCCTGGAGCGCGTCCTCAAAAAGGATCCGCACCTGACCCACATCGTGATCGAAGAAGTCGACACCGATAACTGGGGCTACGCCGGCATCACCACCACCCAATACCGCAAAAAACTGGCAGAGGCGGAGGGCAAGTCATGACCGCGCCCGTCTCCATCGACTTCATCTCCGACGTGGTGTGCCCGTGGTGCGCGTTGGGCGCGACGGCGCTGGAGCAGGCGATCGAGAACGTGGCCGGTGAAGTGTCGGTCGAGCTGACCTACAAGCCCTTCGAGTTGAACCCGGACATGCCGGCGGTCGGTGAAAAAGCGGTTGAACATTTAATGCGCAAGTATGGACGCACCGCCGAAGACGTCGCCGCCGGCAAAGCGATGCAGATCGAACGTGGCGCGGCCATCGGTTTCACGTTCGATCTGGAGAAGCGCACGCACTTCTACAACACGTTTGATGCGCACCGGTTGCTGTTGTGGGCGTTGCAGGAAGGGCGGCAGATCGAGTTGAAGAAGATCCTGTTGCGCGCTTACTTCACCGACGGCCAGAACCCGAGCAACCGCGAAACCCTGGCTCGTCTGGCCGGGGAAGCAGGACTGGATGAGGCAGCTGCGCAAGAGGTGTTGGCATCCGGTGCGTTCGCGAAAGAAGTGCGCGAGCTTGAGGCGTTCTACCGCCAGCACGGCATCAACTCGGTCCCGGCCATGATCCTCAACGGTCGTCACCTGGTGTCCGGATCGCAGTCGGTCGAGTACTACGAACAAATGCTGAGACAAATGGCCAAGGCCCCCGCCGAAGCCTGATTACTTAATTTTTTAAATCATCTTTTAATTAGCAGAGGTTCATCATGAGCAATTCGAAAAAAGTCATCGTCATTACCGGCGCATCCCAAGGCCTCGGCGCAGGCATGGTCAAAGCGTTCCGTGATCTGGATTACAAGGTTGTCGCCACTTCGCGTTCGATCAAGCCGTCTACCGACCCGGACATCCTCACTGTGGCGGGCGACATCGGCGACCCGGCTGTTGCGCAGCAAGTGATCCGTGAAGCGATCGCACGTTTTGGCCGCATCGACACTTTGGTCAACAACGCCGGGATCTTCATTGCCAAGCCTTTCACCGCCTACACCGCTGAAGACTACGCCAATGTGTTGTCGGTGAACCTCAATGGCTTCTTCTACATCACCCAACTCGCGATCAACGAGATGGAAAAACAAGGCAAAGGCCACGTGGTCAACATCACCACCAGTCTGACGGACCACGCGGTTGATGGTGTGCCATCGGTGTTGGCTTCGCTGACCAAAGGTGGTTTGAACGCGGCGACCAAATCCTTGGCGATTGAGTACGCCAAGCGCGGGATTCGGGTGAATGCGGTTTCGCCAGGCATCATCAAGACGCCGATGCATGGTGAGGAAACGCATGAAGCGCTGGGAAATCTGCACCCGGTTGGGCATATGGGCGAGATCAGCGACATTGCTCAGGCGGTTGTTTATCTGGATAGCGCGAACTTTGTTACTGGTGAGATTCTGCATGTGGATGGTGGGCAGAGCGCTGGTCACTAAGACTTGGTCTTTCAAATCCCAGAAACACAAAGCCCTCGTATCTCTACGAGGGCTTTTTTTTACTTCGGGTTTTTATTCCAGGTGCCATTGCGGTTGACGTTTCCAATCGCCAGGAAAGCCCATCAGGCTTAAATTCGTTGATTCCAGATGCTCCATGATTTCTGCGACACGAGGTTTCCACTGGCTGTCGGGACTGATCAAATCGGTTAGATACGCGAGGATCGTCAATACGATATAAAGCCGCTGTTTGGGCTGAGGTCTGCTGGCAGCTGCGTTTGGGATATTCCACTCTTTAGGTAGCGAGGGCCGAATTGAGAGTTCTCTGTTCCATAACCGCGAGTGGTGGGCGCAACAGTTTCGTATGAAGGTCAGGGTGTGGAGCCACGAAGCCAATACATCGAACGGCAGACAGAATCTGGCGGCAATAGCTTTCTTGTCGGCACTTCTGCCTATGGCATTGAATAGGGTGGATACCGTACCGAGACTGAGTTCTTCAAGAATCGCCCATGCGGGCGGCAGTTCGGGAAAGACATAGGTCGCGCCGTAGTATCGAAAATAATTATCACGCATGCGGTTTTCGATTCTCTGCTGCTGAAGGTCGTCGTCCTGTCGCCCTTTCTTGATACGGTCTGTTTCACGTTCGAATTTATTTCGCTCTTTGCTCAACTTGTCTCGAAGGGGGCGTAAGAGTTCGGTGTGCGAATAGGACGAGGAGAACACCGAGGCATTGGCGATCCAGTCAGCCCCATACTTGGGGCACATGTGGCTGCTGATGCTTGCTCGTATGGCGACCTCGACCCTCTCGATGGCGTCCATGGTTATGCGTCGCAACGAGCCATCGAATCGGTAGATGTCGACTACGGCTTTCAGAGTGCTACCGGGTTTGAAGGTATGTTCTGGCCCTTGCTCTTGGAAGGGGCGCATATAGGGGCTCAGGCGAAACAGCGTGACCACTTCGAGGAAACGCATGGCCCGGTCGTTGTTAGCGACTTGCAGGCCTCGTTGCTTTAGCAGTTCCAATTGCTGTTCTACGCTGAGGGCCGGTTTGTCGAAGGACCTCATGTAGCTTTTCTCCAGGCAAAAAAAACCCGCACGATTTGAGCTTGCTGACTGGGTCAACCTAGGCTTGGCGGGTGTGTTGGGGTGCATTATAGGTAGGTGTGAGACCCCGTCAACGTTGCACTGACGCGAATTTGTAACGATTAGGTGTGCGGGCAATGTTTGGTCTGGCGCTGGAGGTAAGGTTTTGTTGGCTTCTATAGAAGCCAATGTGTTGGCGTCCCGGGGACTGTCTCCAAACCCCAGAAACAACAAAGCCCTCGTATTTCTACGAGGGCTTTTTTTATGTTGCCCGCAACATTCGCTACAGACAAGAAAGCTCCACATCTTCGTCGTCGGGGACTTCGTCCGTAACAATCACTCGTGCGTGCGCGCTGTGCTCTTCCTCCATGCGCAACCCGAAGTAGCGGGTATCGTTGGCGTCCCAAAATGCCTCTATCTGCGCCATGGGTGCATGTTCCAGCAGCACCTCGGCGCTGTGCTCCAAGATGATCGAGTAACGTCGTTCGGTGTTCATTACAAAGGGGCTCGCAACGGCGGAGTGAAGTGGCAGATTGTGCATAAGCACTGCTGCCATTATGCCGCCTCACTGATTTTCGACCGTAACCGCTCATCGTTTCGGGGCGGTATGTAGATGCGCGGTACCAGAATGGGATGCGTCGACTCGCGTCTTTGATGAATATGACCATCCTTCAGCGAGACGGGCGAGCGTAAGACCCATAAACGAAAAAGGCCCACCTTTCGGTGAGCCTTTTTCGATATTGCGTATGGTGCGGCACCAGGAGTCGAAAAAAAACATAAATATCTAATTTATATAGTTATTTTTTGCGAAGACAATTCTTTATATCTCTAAAACTATCCCGCGACACCCATCCGATCCCTTAAAAATAGCCAAGGCAGGAACGTCAGGGCTACTTCATAGGCAATGCATGGCTGCTCCCGTTGATCTGGATCGAAAATTAAAATTCTAATCC
Source organism: Pseudomonas sp. C9 (assembly GCF_002000165.1). Classification (NCBI taxonomy): domain Bacteria; kingdom Pseudomonadati; phylum Pseudomonadota; class Gammaproteobacteria; order Pseudomonadales; family Pseudomonadaceae; genus Pseudomonas; species Pseudomonas sp. C9. The sequence continues at coordinate 120,538 of NZ_MPAK01000002.1, forward strand.
AATCACTCAATCCTTAATATTATCCAAAGATGCCTGCAATGCGATAGCTCGCGTATCTATTGAGATGTCGAAATGAACCCCTGATCCTGCATGTAGTACATCTATAGTTTCTTGATTAAGAATTTTATAAACAAGGCTTTTTATAAGCATGGACAAAACAGCTGGTCCAAACGGAACGATATATACTTTGTTCCATGCCTCTGATTTCAGCTTGATAGCGACATTTATGAGGGCCTGTCTAAGTTCGCTTTCGGCACTTTCCCTGCTAGAAAAATCCATATTGCCTACGGAAGCAATAAAAACTTCGCCGCGCTTATGAAGCTCTTGGAGTGGATGAACTCCACCGTTTGCGATAATGGTCAAAGTGCGAGGCTTCGGATCTTCTGGCTGCGCTGAAAGTAAATCTATAAGCGCTGATTCGCCATTGCGAGACAAGTACTCGTCAATTTTCAGCTTTAGTTTGTTATTCATTTTTTGGCGCTCTAGAAATGCTGATGTTGCCACGAGAATCCCGTGCTAACTCCGTATAATAACGAGCTCGATACTCAGCATTAAAAGTGCTGCTAGAGCCTTCCAGTGTTAGCTCAGTTACGCCATAGTGAGTTAAAGGCACCGCATGCTCGTTAGCTCGATATGCAGCCAGGTATTCGTAACGTAGCTTAAAACAATCAGGGCTGACCATTACCAAGGATGCCATCTGAGAAACGCTTTCTGACTTTTCGGTGTTTAATCTTATTACTAGTCTGGTATAGCTTTGATGGATTTTAAGTTTTGCAGTTATTGGTGATTTTTCTGAGTTGGCTTGCCCACCGGGGTCTGCAACAACTTCAGCGAGCCAGTCTCCTTCTAAGTTTGGTATTTTTACCAATCCCCAGTCATACAAAAAAGAAGCTTTCCAAAGCCACAGGTCAAAAATCAGAAACACCAAAACAAAAACCGCTGCCCCTGACGGCGCCGCAATCGCTAATCCAGTTAATCCATTAAATGTAGATGCAAGAAAAATCAAAGCGCCACACAGTAGGCCTGAGATTACTGCTGCGATGTAATATATTTTCTTCCTGTCATGGTATGACACTACGTACTCATGCATCAATTATTTCCTTGTCCACTCTAACTCCATTGCCGTTTTTAAGCTGCGTCACATCGAACTTGGCAAGTGGCGTGCTAGGTTGCTCTTTAAGGTGATCAGGGTTGGCTGGATATAAGGCTACATTGAGATAGTAACTGGAAGCAGCTGGTGAGATCAATATGGCATCATGATTTTTTGAGTCCTGCTGCTTTCAGTCCCAGGCGGATGCGCGAGCAGAAAGATTGCTCTTGCTTGTCCGCTGTAATTTCTGGTCAAGTTAGTACTGTGTCTGAAATTGTTTTAACTTTCAGATCTTTGCTAACGTCTATTTTCATTTTCTGTCACGGGATGCTCGCCGAAATCGGCTGGAAGCTCTTCTAGGAGTTCGCTTGAGTGAAACTGAAGAACTATTTCACCTTTTGTTAGTCGTTCTGTCCAATATCTACCTACCAGCTTCTTTTTAGGGTTTTCTATAATTTTGAATACAGCAGCCCCATCATGGGGAATACTCCGCGCGTTTAAACTGAGTCTAGGCTTACTATTAAAAATGTACGAAAGGATCTTGATCTGCCGATCAGGATCAATAAGGAAGCCCTCAGAATATGAGGAGCTTTCCATTTCGCTTGTCCGCATCATGGTGCTAATATGAAAGAACGACTGGTTCACGGTTAGCATAACGGGTATTGGCTTCGGTTTTGCTCCCGTCTCTGGATTTATCCAATCCGAATAAATGAATCCTACCCAACTCCCATTTAAGTTTGGAAATGGAACAAGCCATCCTCTAAATATTTTATGTTTCCATCCCCACTTAACAAATATTGCTATGATCAATAGGTCAAAGCTCACGACTTTTGGTATAAGTCCAAAAAAGTCTTTGATTTTGGAGAGGTCTAACTCGCTAATGTAGGCAATTGCGAACCAGGCAATTGCTGACATTCCTACCAGCATGTATAGAGAGTTCTTAAGGGTTACGTTGCGCATTATTTTATCCCGAGATAGTTCCAAGCCGCCTTCGAAAACTCTCGACCGTCTTTACGGGTCCATTTCTGGTCTGAATGAAATAAGTAAAAGCATTCATTTACTTCTACCCAGCGCGCTGTCTTTGGTTCATCACCTTGAAGATTGGTCCAGATATATACGAGCATGTCTTTTATACACTCTGTCCATCTTGAATGAGCAAAGGCGGTATCGGGACAGTTGTAGGCTAGGCACTCCATAAAGAAAGACGGTAGTTCAGAAAAGTAACCATCTTCTGCCATCGCATTCTCTATTCGCTTTAGAATCCGCGCTCCTTTTTTGTAGGCGTAGCCAGTTCTGTTATTCTTGGCTATTCCATTTGTCATCTGTTGGGCTGGATAGTTTACAATGCTGCTGCCATCCGTTTTGAATATCTTAGTCCCATCTCTCGTTTCATTGATCATATGGTATTGAAAACTAAAACATGGGACGACATCAGCATCTACACGAGCCGAGCCGGAGTTTATCTGTATAGCTGTAGAGCCCGACGTGTCTATTTGGCCGGGGAACGTGGCTCTCATGGCGGAAATGAGCTCGGACCTAAATTTCGCTGGGGTCCAAATTCCTTTATAGGCAGTTCCTGGTGTATAAATACCCGTTTCAGACTCCTCCCAATAGAGGACATCTGTACACTCCACGGCTATGTCGACGTCGCTATCCGATCGAACATTAGTGTTATTGGCGTAAGACCCCTTTGCATAAATATTTAGAGAGCAATTGTTGAAGGGTTCGTGTGAATTTATCGCTTGGCGAATCATTCGCTCAGTCCTGTCCTGCTTTTCCTGCTCGGTGCTACTTGAAGGGCCAGTCCATCCAATCAATTTTTCTTCCAAGCTCATTTCTTATCATCCTTTGAAAGTGCCAGAAATGAAAGCCGACATGGTCTGATTTAAGATTACGAAGGTTTTTGTGATGTGTATATGGCGCCCGTCTTAAAATTTGTTTGTTGGGACAAGCGCCGTGCTTAATCGTCTTCAGCTCGTGCAGATCGACGGCCGATTGCTGCTGGTCGTGATCAAACCTTGAACACCCAAGTTTTTTCTAACCGCCTCGCGAGCAGTTGCACGGTCAGCACATAGTAATATCGCGTAGCTGCCCTGTGCCTGGCTAGGTGTTGATCGAGAAACCAAGCCAAATGCTTTCTCCGCCATTCCCAAGGTGTCTCTAGGTACCAGCGCTCTGCGATTTCAGCCTGAATTGTTTTCGCCTGACGCAAATGGCGTTGCCGAGTCGCGTGCGAGCCGGTCAGTACTCCAGACAGGAACAGCTCCATGTCGAAGCGCTTGCTCATAGCCGTCCTCCAATGTAAGCGGCGACCACGTCGATCCGACCGTGCTCCCAGCTCATAGCTGATTTGCCTGCGGGCCTAACGGTCAAGATTCCTATCTACTTGGCAACATTCGCCGCCGTTGATAGGCGCGCTGTGTTGGGTGATTTGCTTATAACGTTCACACCCGAACGCCGCCCGTAGCTCATGAAAGCCTTTGAGGTTTTGGGCATGCAGGATGGCCCGCGCAGGGCGGGTGATTTCTCGTAGAAAATTCCCCCCACGTCATCCCGCCAAGAATGCTGAGTGTTATCAGGGATCAAGGCCCCTGCGGCCTGTGAGGGTTGTCCACTAACGCGGGACTGGCGGCTCTTTACGACCGGGAGCTTGGGCATCTCATGATCTGGCCTCCTGAACACTTCCGAGGAAGTGGGCGGGTGGGGGCTGCATCGGCTGACGAAACCAACGCCGCGAGATCCTGAGTCAGGTAAAAGCAGTGATGCGATGACCGGGGCATGCCTGACTGTCAGTCAGGTGCAGTCCGTTCCTTGGGCTGCGGCACCATCATCTGCATCGCTGTTGCTGGTGATCTCGGTGTTTGTCACGCCGATTGTCACGAGGGGGAATGCCGCAAAGCCTTGTACGAGTTGGGCTGCAGCAGCGGTAGGAGCGCCCGTCTCTTTCCGGGAGAAAGAGACGGGCGCAGGTTGGCGCAAGGAAATGGCCAAGCGGATAGGTTGCTGCAGAGCAGCGATGAAAGGGAATGAGTTGCCGCAGTGGGCACACTGGTAAAAGTAGGCATCCATCACATCGTTGTGACCGTGCGAGCCGCCGGACGCTAATCGCACTTTGGGAGAACCACCACGGTGTGGCGTAGCCTTAAAGGTTCTGGCTACCTGGGGGTTGCTGTCAACGACAGCGCTTTGCCCGATCTTTTCTACGCCTGTGGATAATTCGGGTCAAGGCTCTAATTTTCGGGAGTTCTGCGGCTGTGGATGAAATTATCCACCGGTGGAAATCCGTGGTTTTCCACAGACAGTTGCGTGGGCTTTAGATTTTTTAAGTAAGGTCCATCCAAACAGGGCGGCTTTGCGGCCCTGTTTGGATGGACCCGCGTGGACAAGCGGATCACTGAGATATGAAGACCGAGCGCTTACTCAGTTGCGCCACGTTTTGCTTTTAAGCGAGTGACGTTCGGTCCGGTCTGGTTCGCGAATTCGTGTGGAGTGACATGCTCCTGCCGGTTGGCCTCCAGGTACCGGCTCCACCAGTTCATGATCAGCCTTCGCTCCTCGATGAACTCGGCCTTGTGGATGTAAGCGGCGCGGACGTTGTTGCGCTCCTTGTGGCTCATCTGCCGTTCAATGGCTGTCTCCGACCACAATCCTGACTCGATCAGTGCGCTACAGGCCATCGAACGAAATCCATGCCCGCAGATATCGGTTTTGGTGTCGTATCCCATCGTCCGAAGCGCGTTGTTTACGGTATTTTCAGACATGGGCTTCCAGGGTTTGGCATCCCCTGCGAAGACCAATGCGAATTTGCCTGTGAGTGCATGGATTTTTTCGAGTAGCGCCACTGCTTGCGGCGATAAGGGTACTAAATGGATATCCCCTGCCATCTTCGTACCCCTTGTGGAAAAGGGTACTCCTTCCAGCGCGGGGCGAGTGTCCGGTATCTCCCAGGTGCCGCGCTTGAGGTCGAACTCGCTCCAGCGTGCGAAACGCAGCTCGCTGGATCGTACAAACACATGCAGCGACAGCATCACCGTCAGACGGGTAAGTGCCCGGCCTTTATAAGTGTCGATCCGCTCCTGCAGTTCCGGCAGTCGCGATAAGGGTAGAGCGGGGCGATGCACCACCCGCGGGGCCTTGATCGAGCCTTCGAGGTCGTAAGCAGGGTTTATGGTGATAAGCCGGAGGCGCTTTGCCTCGCGCATGATGCTCTGCAGGTAGTTTTGTACCCTTAAAGCAACGTCTATCGTTCCGCGCTTCTTGATCGCTTCCAAGGGCTGCATAAGGTCATGGGTGTCGAGATCAACAATGGCGCGTGCGCCGATCAGCGGGAATACGTGGGTTTTGAGGCGGCTCATCACTGTCTTGGAATGGCCTGGTGCCCACTTGGCCGACATTTCCGTATGCCAGTCGAGCGCAACGCTTTCAAAGGTTCTGCCTTTGATTACGGCTTCCGCCTTAGCTTGGTGTTTGGTCTCTATAGGATCAACGCCATCCGCCAGCATTCGCTTGACTTCCAAGCGCTTGCGGCGCGCATCGGCGAGGCCAATGACGGGGTAGTTGCCGAACGAGGTCAGTCCTTCGCGTCCGTCAGGTTTGACGTAACGGAGCCGCCAGCCTTTGCGGCCATTGGGTTGGACTAGGAGATAGAGGCCATCGCCGTCGAAAAGCTTGTAGGCGCGGTCTGTAGGTTTTGCCAAGCGGCAAGCTGCGTCGGAGAGCGGAGCTGTGGTGCGCGACATAAGGGTACTCCCTTTTATCGAAGTGACCTGTATCCCAAACTCTACCCTTAAAACGACTGGAATCCACCAGATTTTGACGTAACCCGACAGAACCCCAAAACGAAAAAACCCGCCAGAAGGCGGGTTTTTCGGGGGTTCCAGAGATTTTGAAAGCCTTCTCTGGAACCTTGTGTGGTGCCGGCACCAGGAGTCGAACCCGGGACCTACTGATTACAAGTCAGTTGCTCTACCAACTGAGCTATACCGGCGTGTTGGGCGACGATTATAGCGATTGGATTGGTTCTGTAAACCCCTGAATTCAGACTATTTTTGCGCAGGTGTCAGGTCAGGCGCGCAGCAGGGTTTTCTTGAGTTTCTGGATGGCTTGCCAGGTGCGGCTGTTTTGCATTGCGCGCAGCTGTGCTTCGGCCTGTTCGGCGCGTTGCAGGGCGGCGGTGAGTTGTTGTTCGGCATCGCTGACGGGGTGGCTGAAGTTGTGGCCTTTGCAGAACTGGAATTCGTCCAGGTTGCAGGGCGGGATGTCGAAGGCGGGTTTGAGGTTCAGGTGTTCTTCGGCGAGGTAGTAGGTGTTGATGCCGTCGAACAGGAGGGACTGGTAGCCGGCGCCGGTGACGAGGCTTTCCCAGGCCTGGTCGCGGTCCCACGGGGTTTCGATGAGGATGACCCACGGCCGCCACTGGGTGAAGTCCATGCCGCGCAGGACGGTTTCTTCGTGGCCTTCGACGTCGATTTTCAGGAAGTGGATCGGGCGGCCCTGGGCGTGTTCTTCGCAGATGGAGGTCAGGGTGCGGGACTGGACGGTTTGGCTGCGCACGTCCATGCCGGCGTCTTTGTGCATTTGCGCCATGGCCGGGGCGGCGGTCGAGAGGCCGGTGCCGGCGATGCCGTAGAAGGTCAGGCTATCGGCGTTTTCGCCGGCCACGCATTGCAGGTTGGTGTCTTTGGGCCGTTGCTGGCACAGGGCTTCGTAGTAGTTGGGCATCGGTTCGACGTTGATGCCGGTCCAGCCATGGTCGTAGAACGCTTTGGTGACCGAGTCATGGGTGGGGTCGTTGGCCCCGACATCGATATAGAAGCCGTTCTCGACAGTCTTGAGGGCGCGCCACAGGCGGATGTCTTCGAAATTCTGTGCGTAAGAAATGAACGTCACTGTCGCATCCTGTCGGTCGAATTTTCTTGTGGGTGGTCGCGCTGTCGGCGTCCTTGCGTCTGTGTATAACAAGAGTCGCGAAGCGGTGCAATTTCCCCGGTCTGGCGTCCTGACTTCGGCGCTTATGTCCTTTGCATTGAATGCTTATGCACATCGGGCCGCACGCCTTGCCCCCTTCATTACTGTTTTTGCGGACCCGTTCTCATTTGTTCGCAAATGCCTGTTTTTCTGGTTTTTTTCGCAGGTGTACGAAAAGTGAACAGACTAGTTTCAGCTCTGAAACAGCCGTGTTTATTGGATCCACGATTATTTCATCAACAGAGTTATCCACAGGTCTGAATTGCTTTAAGGGCGTTCTGCCAGAAGCAGGAAATTACGCGGCGTGAGCGGAGTTTCGCAGAAGGTGCCCAGACGAACGGTATAGCCCTGCTCCCTGAGGAAAAGTGCCCGGTCGAGAACCAGCCATAGCTCCAACGGGCGTCGGAAAAGTCCGCGCAGCAGCTCCAGATTGCGTACATGCGCCAAGCGCTGCCAGCCAGCGGCTTCGAGTGCAGACCAATCTTGCGCGCCAACTGTGGATAACTCTTTCAGCGCGGCCAGATGATGGCAGTACTCGGTGAAGGGTTTGTCCAGCCAGGCGCTGGGCAGGGACGGAGTCGGCAGGTATTCATCAACGCCGCGCAGTTGCCGTTGCAGCAGGTCGAAACCCAGACGCCGGGCCATGGAGGTGTCACGCTGACGGCGCACGCGCGCACCGGCGGTGACGGTTTCGCTCATCGGGAGGGCGAGATCGTCGAGCGACAGCTGTAGGTCGGAGCGCAAAGCCGCAGAGGAAAGTGGCTGATAGGCCGCAAGACTGATCCGGTTATAACAGCACGGCGCGATGGCGAGTTGCTTGCAACCTGCCGCACTGGCGAGCTGGATCAGTCGCACATGCAAGTCACCGCATGCATGCAGCGCGACGGGTGTGTGTCCGTTGTGCAGTAGTGATGCAGCATCCGAGGCCAGTACATCCTGTTCGACGTGCAGTGCGTGCAAGTGATGACGCTGGCTGAGTGCCTGTCCGCTGGCCACCAGTGCCGGGTCGTATTCCAGACAGGTCAGTTGTTGCCCGGTTTGCAGCAAACGCCGGCCCAGGTGGCCCTTGCCCGAGCACCAGTCCAGCCAATGCCTCGGCGGCGCAGCAAACGACAGGCGACTGGCAAACGCCTCAATCTGCTGCCACTTACGCCCCGGCACATCGACGTTCAGGCGATGCCCGGCCGCTTGCAGTGCGTGCGCCGGCAATTCAGCCACCTGGCTCAGCTCAAGCGACAGCGCCGCCAACGAAGCAAATGGCTCCGGCGCACTCAACGAGCAAGGGTGGTTGTGGCTGCTTTCCGCGTCGTCCAGCGAGCGGTTGCGTAGCCACAAGGACAATTCAGGGTAGGACGCTTCCCAGGGAAGTTGCAGATGAGTAAACGGCCGTGGCTTCCACAGCGCTTGATGCTCGATCAGAAAAGCATCCAGCGCCGTGAAGCGGGCGAGCAGGGCCTCGCCCGTCAGTACGCAGGAGGAATCAACGCCCTTGGCAGGCATCGACGCGCAACCAGCGCTCCAGCAGCTTGAAGCCGCGAACCAGCACGTAAGCCATCAACAGATAGAACATGCCCGCGGCGAAGAAGATCTCCACCGGCAGGTAGGTTCGGGCAATGATGGTGCGGGCCATGCCGGTCAGTTCCAGCAGGGTCACGGTACTGGCCAGGGCGCTGGCCTTGAGCATCAGGATCACTTCGTTGCTGTAGGCCGGGAGGCCGATGCGCGCGGCGCGCGGCAGGATGATATAGAACAGCGCTTTGGCGCGAGACATGCCCAACGCGCGCGCCGCTTCGATTTCACCCGGCGGAATCGCCTGGATCGCGCCGCGCAGGATCTCGGCGATGTAGGCAGCGGTGTGCAGGGTCATGGTCGCGGTGGCGCACCAGAACGGATCGCGCAAGTACGGCCACATGGAGCTATTACGGATGACGTCGAACTGCGCCAGGCCGTAATAAACCAGGAACAACTGAACCAGTAACGGTGTGCCGCGGAAAAAGAAGATATAGCCGTAGGGAAATGCCCGTACGTACCAGAGTCGTGACGAACGCGCGATGCCCAGCGGAATCGCCAGCAGCAAACCGGCGATCACGGCGATGGCCACCAGTTCCAGGGTCAGCGTTGCGCCTTGGGCCAGTTTCGGCAGCCACTTGATGATGACTTCCCAGTTCATTGGGTGCTCCTCGCGAAGCCGCGAGCGGCACGTCGTTCCATTAAGTGCATGCCGCTCATGGCGAGCACGGTCAAGCCCAGGTACATGAACGCGGCCACCATATAGAAGGTGAACGGTTGCTTGGAGACGGTCACGCCGATTTGCGCGTGACGCATGATTTCTTCCAGACCGATGACCGATACCAGCGCGGTGTCTTTCATCAGGATCATGAACAGGTTGCCAAGGCCCGGCAGGGCGATGCGCCACATTTGCGGCATGATCAGTTTGGTGAAGATGCGAAACTTCGACAGACCCAATGCCACGCCGGCTTCACGGTGACCTTTGGGAATCGCCAGAATCGCGCCCCGAAACACTTCGGTGGCGTAGGCGCCAAAACACAGCCCCAGGGCAATCACACCGGCAGCGAAGGCATTGAGTTCGAGGTCGGGGTTACCGAAAAACTCGCCCATGGCACGCATCAGGTTGACCGTGCCGAAGTAGATCAACAGCACCCAGAGTAATTCCGGAATACCGCGAACCAGTGTCGAATAAGTGCCGCCAAGCCATTGCAACGGCTTGTACGGCGAAGTCTTGGCCAAGGCGCCGAGCAGACCGAGCACCAGTCCCAGGCACAGGGCCGAGAGCGCCAGTTTCACAGTCATCAGCGCGCCGGCGGCGAGCGCCGGGCCGAATCCGTAGAGATCGATAGTCATGGATTTCTTTTCAAATCGCGGCAGGCAATGCCGAGAACCGGCACCGCTATAAAGCGGCGCCGGTCAGGCAGGTCAGAATCAATAGATGCTGAACGGGAAGTACTTGTCGTTGATTTTCTTGTAGGTGCCGTCAGCGACGATTTCTTTCAGTGCGACGTTCAGCTTCTCGCGGATCGGGTCGTTTTTACGGACAGCGATACCGATCTTGTCGCTTTCTTCTACCGGGTCGCCTTTGAATTCATACGACTTGCCGGCGTCGCTTTTCAGCCACTCGTAGTTGACGTATTTGTCGGCGAGGATGCCGTCCAGACGACCAGAGGTCAGGTCCAGGTAAGCGTTTTCCTGAGTGTCGTAGAGTTTGACTTCGACGCCTTCCATGTTGTCTTCCAGCCAGGTACCGGCGAGGGTCGCACGTTGTGCGCCGATCACTTTGCCTTGCAGGGAAGCCTTGTCGGTTTTGAAATCGACACTTTTCGGAGCGATGAACTGCAGCTTGTTCGAGTAGTAAGGCTCGGTGAAGTCGACCGCTTGCTTGCGCTCGTCGGTGATCGACATCGAGGAGATCAGGAAGTCGAACTTCTTCGCGTTCAGGGCCGGGATGATGCCGTCCCAGTCGGAGGTGACCACGGTGCACTCGACTTTCATCTTGGCGCACAGGGCGTCGCCGATTTCCTTGTCGAAGCCGACCACGTTGCCGCTGGCATCTTTGTTGTTGAACGGCGGGTAGGCCGCTTCGATGCCCATCTTCAGGGTTTCGGCCATGGCACCGGCGCTGAACGCCAGGGTGACGGCGGCAGCCAGGAAGACCTTTTTGTAGTTCTGCATGTGGGGAGCTCCGTTAGCGGTTGCTGGACATGAATTGTTTGCAGCGCGCCGAAAGCGGGTTTTCAAACACCTGCTGTGGCGATCCTTGCTCTTCTACCAGGCCCTGGTGGAGGAACACCACTTCGCTGGAGACCTGACGGGCGAAGCCCATTTCGTGGGTCACGAGCAGCATGGTGCGGCCTTCTTCGGCCAGTGCACGGATGACATTAAGTACTTCCTGGACCATTTCCGGGTCAAGGGCCGAGGTGGGCTCGTCGAACAGGATCACCTTGGGCTGCATCGCCAGGGTTCGGGCGATGGCGGCGCGCTGCTGCTGGCCGCCGGACAGTTGCGCCGGGTAGGCATGGCGCTTGTCGGCGATGCCGACCTTGGCCAGCAGGGCTTCGGCCACTTCGATGGCTTCGGCTTTGCTCTGGCCGAGCACGCGGCGTGGGGCTTCGATGATGTTGTCGAGCACGCTCATGTGCGGCCAAAGATTAAAGTTTTGAAACACAAAACCAATCTCGCTGCGCAAGCGGTTGATCTGCTTGCCGTCGGCAGCGACCAGTTCGCCGTTCTTCGCCGCTTTGAGTTTGAGTTCTTCGCCGGCTACGAGAATCTGGCCCTGGTGCGGGTTTTCCAAGAGGTTGATGCAACGCAGGAACGTGGACTTGCCGGAACCGGAAGAACCCAGGATCGAGATCACGTCGCCGTCGCGGGCGGTCAACGAGATGCCTTTGAGCACCTCAAGCTGTCCGTAGCGTTTGTGCAAATTGCGGATTTCAAGCGCGGGCGTGGCCTCAGCCATGTGCGTTCCTCATAGTGTTTCGCTCCTGCTGTTGGCGGCCTTCCTGGCGAGGCGGCCACGCTAGCATAGCGTTTGAATGGCAGCCAACAGCGCTACGGGCGGTAAACGGAAGTGATGTGGCAAGTTGTCGCATCGGTACAGCAGACTGTCGCGCTGCTATCAACCGAACAGCCGTTTGATCCTGCTTTTAAATACAAAGCAGCCGCGGGTGGCGTAAAAAAGGGCGCGATGTTGCCAGCTTTGGCGGGGTGTTGGAAGCGCTAAGCGGCCAAACGTTCCTGGTCCGCACTTTTATTGTGCGTCGAGCGTTTACCGGATGTGTTTCTGGTGCGCGCGCTCGTTGGAAAAGTGAGTCGCAGGGTAACGTTCTGGCGAAGTGCTATTACTTTCAATGACTTGCGATGACTGTCCGGTCAGGTCGAGATCGCCGTGATAGACGGTTTTGAAACATTTTGGCGCAATTATTGCGTACAGAATCCAGAACGCCCCGTTGGTTTCTTTTTACGAGAAAGAAAACCAGGCGGGATGCATGCATTCGCTTTTCCTTACAAAGGTAGTTTCAATGAGCAGTACCCCAAACTCCAATGGCCTCGAACAGGGGCTTAAACCGCGTCATGTGACCATGCTGTCGATTGCCGGGGTTATCGGCGCCGGCTTGTTCGTAGGCTCGGGTCACGCCATCGCCGCCGCCGGCCCGGCCGTGCTGTTGGCTTACGCTGCCGCCGGTATGCTGGTGGTGTTGGTGATGCGCATGCTCGGTGAAATGGCTGTTGCTTCGCCAGACACCGGCTCCTTCTCGACGTACGCCGATCGCGCGATCGGTCACTGGGCCGGTTTCACCATCGGCTGGCTGTACTGGTGGTTCTGGGTGCTGGTCATCCCGTTGGAAGCCAACGCCGCCGCCACCATCCTGCACGCCTGGTTCCCGAACGTGGCGATCTGGGCGTTCACGCTGATCATCACCCTGCTGTTGACGGTGACCAACCTGTTCAGCGTCAAAAACTACGGTGAGTTCGAATTCTGGTTCGCCTTGATCAAGGTTGTAGCGATCATCGGTTTCATCGTCCTTGGTGTTCTGGCGATCTTCGGCTTCCTGCCAAGCAGCCAGGTCAGCGGCGTTTCGCACCTGTTCGACACCCAGGGCTTCCTGCCAAACGGCATGGGCGCGGTATTGGGCGCGATCCTGACCACCATGTTTTCCTTCATGGGCACCGAGATCGTGACCATCGCGGCCGCGGAATCGAAAAACCCTGGCCAGCAAATCTCCAAGGCGACCAACTCGGTTATCTGGCGGATCGGCTTGTTCTACCTGGTGTCGATCTTCATCGTTGTGGCCCTGGTGCCATGGAACGATCCGATTCTGGCCAGCGTCGGTTCTTACCAGACTGTGCTTGAGCGCATGGGCATCCCGAATGCCAAGCTGATCGTCGACATCGTGGTACTGGTTGCTGTGACCAGCTGCCTCAACTCGGCGCTGTACACCGCCTCGCGCATGATGTTCTCCCTGGGCAAGCGCGGTGACGCACCGGCCGTTTCCCAGCGCACCAATAAGAGCGGCACGCCGTATTGGGCTGTGATGTTGTCGACCGGTGCTGCGTTCCTCGCCGTGTTCGCCAACTACGTCGCCCCGGCTGCGGTGTTCGAGTTCCTGCTGGCCAGCTCCGGCGCCATCGCGTTGCTGGTGTACCTGGTGATCGCCATTTCCCAGCTGCGTATGCGCAAACAGCGTATGGCACGCGGTGAAAAAATCGCCTTCAGCATGTGGTTGTTCCCGGGCTTGACCTACGCGGTGATCATTTTCATCGTGGCGGCCCTGACCATCATGTTGTTCCAGGAAGCGCATCGCGTAGAGATTCTCGCGACCGGCCTGCTGGCGCTGCTGGTAGTCGCGGCAGGCGTGCTGGTAGCTCGTCGTCGTCACAATGAGAAGCTGAGCGCAGCCTTGGCGCGCTGAGATATCTGACTCAAGCCAATTGTTGTTGAGGCACCGAAACGACCGCCATCAGAAATGATCGCGGTCGTTTTTTTGCCTTTCATTCAGGTGCTTTATTGGGTAGTAAGCGGATAGACACGATGATGGCGAGATAGTAGCCTTTGCGCCGAATGTGTATCTCGCTGTTACGGGATACGATGGAGTTTCAGGACACGGATTGTTCGACGCCCTCAGCCTTTGCGGCTAAAAGCCCCCCGACCCTTTCTTGCCTGCTCCTTCATCTGCGGTGTGTTCACAGATGCATTTGCGTGTGCCTGCCGTTCAAGCGGCAGATCAGAGTCAGCGCTGCATGGAGCTAGCCCGGCCACTCAGCCAACCCATTGGGGCATCAAGGAGACAGGCATGGCGTTTACATCGGTTGTGTTCAAAAACCCGAATACCGGTGCCATGAAAGAAGCGCCAATCGGCTTCTCGTGGACCGTATTTTTCTTTGGCTTTTTCCCGGCCTTGTTCCGTGGTGACTTCAAGTGGGCAGCGATCATGTTTGTCGTGGCCTGCTTCACTTTTAGCCTCAGCAACCTCGTGTTCATGTTCATCTACAACAAGCTGTACGTGAAGGATCTGATCGGTGCCGGCTTCAAGGCTCAATCCATTGCCAGCGGTGATCTGAGCTACGCCAGTGCCAAGATCGGCATGGAAATCCCGCGTCTGAATCCTGTGGCTGCCTGAGGCTTGTAGCTTCTGCAGTTAAAAAACGGCCGCTGTCAGTGATGACGAGCGGCCGTTTTTGTTTGAGTCGTAATCCTTACTCGGCTTTTTCTTCCAGCGACTCACGGTAGACATCCAATGCAGCGCCGAAATCGGCGATGAACTGTGGCTCGCTCAGCCACGCCTGGGCGGCGTCGCGGTCCATGCCGTCGGCCCACATGCGGTAGTCGATCAGCATGTCGGCGGCCAGGTGGGTGGCAGCCATGCCTTCGTCGTCGGCGTTTTCCATGTCCAGCAGTTCTGGGTGGTCGATGATGATAAAGGCGAGGTTCGTCAGCAACACCGAGAGCATTTCACTGCGGCTGACGGCTTCCGCGTCGCGCATTTTGCTGAACATCGCCAGGGTGTATTCCGGGATCGGCTCATCGAGATGGCCAAGGTCATCGTCCAGCGCGGCGGGTTTGCGGCCGTGGATATTGATCTGCTTGGCTTTGGCCTTTGCGCGCTTGGCGCGTTTTTGTTGCTTGTTCAGGGATGCCATGGGAACTCAGTTGGATTTCTGTTGGGTTTGGGCGGCGATGATATCGGACGCTGCGACATAGTCGGCCTGGAAGGCCGGTGATTCGATCCACGCCAGGGCGCCAGCCTCGTCGACTTCGGTCGACCATTGGCGGTACTCGATCAGCGCGGCGAGGATGAAGTCCATCGCGCCTTCTTCGCCTTCCTGCTCGTACACCAGCTCCAGCAGCGGGTCTTCCAGGAAGGCCACGCACATCGCTTGCTGGCTGATTTTTTCGGCGTCGATCATTTTCTTGAACAGTTCGGTCAGGTCCACCGATTCGAAGTCGATGCGATCATCGTTCGGGTCCAGCTCGACCGGTGCGGCTGCCCGCTGCGTGCGGTTTTGCTTGGCCTTGGCTTTAGCGCGAGTGGCGCGTTTGTGCTGCTTGTTGGCGGAGGCCATGGGTGTCGTTCCGTAATTCGTTGAGGGGCTCAGTTGCGCGGGACTTGCCGCCCGGGGGTATCGGGGGCCAGTTCGCCGGTCTGCAACCAGGACAATGCAATGGGCCATAGTGTGGCTTGGTATGCGCTGCGAAAAAAGGCGAAATGTCCGACTTTTTTTTCGCCGATGTCTTCGGGGGCGATTCTCAGGTGGGTGTTTGTACTGCCGGTGAAGTAACCGAGCAGGCGTTCAATGGCCGCAACGGTGCCGTAAGGATCGTCGCTGATACTGATGGCCAGGGTTTTTGCGCTGACGTTAGCGAACGGGAGCCCACCGTCCCTGGCGTGGATGACGCGACCGCTGGGCCGTTTTTCGTAACGGGCGGTGGGCGTGCTCCAGTCATGCACGACGCCGGCAGGCGTGTCTTCCAGCCAGCCAAGGCGTTTTCCGGGAAAGTAGCCATAAAGCATCGTCACCAGCGGCATCACTACATGCCATTTGCCAAACATTCGCCAGCGGTGGGCCGGCGCGTAATCGCGCCAGTAAGCAAATTGAGCGCCTACCGTCACCAAGCGCCGAATGACGCGCCCAGAGGCTCCCAAGCCCGCTGCACAGCCTCCAAAGCTATGACCGACGACATCGCAGGGCTGGCCGGGGAATTCTCGCTGAGCGCGCCTGAGCATCGCCTCAAAGTCCAGTGCGCCCCAATCGGACCATGAAGCGTCGAGATCTCTCATTGAGGTGGGGCGGGACTCACCGATGCCTCGGTAGTCGAAGGTGATCACGTCGAAACCGTTGGCGAACAGGTAATCGGCGAAACGCGAATAGTGGCGGCAGCGTACCGAGGTGGCGGCGTTGATGATAACGACCGGGCGGGTTGCATCCTGCGGGGCGTGCCGCCACGTGAAGCCGCCGAGCATGAAGCCATCTGCGGCGGGCTCCTTGAACGGTTCGCCGCAAGCCAGGGTGGGCTGCGACAGCTCAATCTCAGCCGGCGCCAATGGCGGTATGTCCTGCACATTCATAGGTTTCGGGCCTTTGCGCGGAGTCGCTAACGATAGTCTTCACGTTGCTTGGGAGCAATCCACCGGCACTATCGTGATTTCTGATAAAGCAGTCGTTCTTCTAGCGCTGCCTGTTCCCGATCCAGCTCTGCACGAAGCTCCTCTTCGCTCGGCAGCACCAGTTTGTATTTGCTGGCGAACAGTTGCTCATTACCCTCCAGGATTGAAAAGCGCACCACTGATTCATCTTTTTGGGCGCAGAGAATGATGCCGACAGTGGGGCCGTCCTCCGGTCCTCGTCTGAGCTCGTCGTACATGCGCAAATACATGTCCATTTGGCCGACGTCCTGGCAGGTCAATTCGCCGCGCTTTAGGTCGAAGATGACGAAGCACTTGAGCAGATAGTTGTAGAACACCAGATCGATGTAAAAGTCTTTGCTGTCGGTACTGATGCGTTGCTGTCGGGCGATAAAGGCAAATCCTTTGCCCAGTTCGAGCAAAAAGCCCTGAAGTTGGTTGATCAGTGCTTGTTCGAGTTCGGTTTCCAGCACCCGACCTGCGTTGGGCAGGCCAAGAAACTCCAGTACGACGGGGTCACGAATGAAATCCCTGGGGCTGGCGCGCATTTTCTGGATATCGGTATCTGCTTCATCCTTGACGGCATCGCGGTCCCGACTCGCCAGCAGGCGCTCGTAGTAAAGCGTGTTGATCTGGCGCTCCAGCGCACGGCTGGACCAGTTTTGAATGGCTGATTCGTTCATGTACCAGTGGCGAGCATGGTCATTGTCGACTCGTAACAGGCGGCGGTAATGGGTCCAGCTCAATTCGTGACGCAGTGCGTCACACATTGGGAATGCTTGATAGAACAGACGCATGTAACGAAGGTTGGAGGCATCAAAGCCTTTCCCAAACTCGGCTGTCAGAACCTTCGCCAGCGTTGACAGCAACTGCTTGCCATAACCTGCCCGCCGGGCCCCTTCCTGCTCAAACACCACAATATGCCGCCCGATCTGCCAGCAGGTTTGTACTTGGACGGTATCGACCGCACGCAAGACCTTTTGACGTGCCTGGCGGATCAGTTCCCCAAGATTGCCCACCAGTGAGGCGAGTTGTGGGTCATGCAGGTGATCGGATTTGACGAGGCTCATGGAGTCTTCCGCGGCTGAAGGAACAGGCGAAAGAGGATGACAAGGGAGCGCCATTCGGCGATGCAGGATGGCGCTGGTGATTCGCAAGGAAATGCTGGATTCGTTTTGCAGGAGCAAGCCGACGTCAGAGCACGTTTGTGGAATACAACCTGTAGTCCATTTCGCCGTGGGCCAAAGTACCAATCAATCTAAAACCCAGGCCTTCGGCGAGGCGTCTAAAAAGGGGTAACGATAGGGTTCTACAGAGCCCGGGAGTCGCCATCATGAAAAACTTCCATTCATTCATGTTGCCCCTCATCGCTGTCGGTGTGCTGGTTTTTCCAGGGATCGCGCCGGCGGCCAGTCTTGATCCTGTTGATAACGCAGGCGTACAGGTCCAGCGTGAAGCGCAGAACGGCATCACTTACCTGAACGGTGGTATCGGTGAGGATGAATCAAAGGCCATCCAGCAGACGTCGGGTTACAACCTGCACATGACGTTTTCTGTCGGGTCCGGGAATGAATACATACCCGATGTAGAAGTAGTGATTCAGAAAGCAGCGGGGCAAACAGTGTTGACGTTGAGTCAGGCTGGCCCGCTGGTTTATGTCCAGCTGCCTCCTGGCAAATACACCGTTGTTGCGACTCGCAATGGAGAAACGCGGCGGGATACGACAGACATTGGTAGCGGCGCAGCGCGCAACCTGGTTTTTCACTGGAACAGCTGATCGGTTTCTTTAACGACCGGCGTTATACCTTGAGCAAACAGGCGGCAGTCGTGTTGCGACTGCTCGCCCGTCGGTCGCATCAGGCCTGAGTCGTTTGACCGCGCAGGATCTGTTGCTTGCGTTGCTCTTCTGGCAGGTCATTGATGCAATAGTTGATGTAGAAAACGTTCAGGAAGAAGGTGTAGAACGCGTTCATACGCAGATCGATTTTGTGCTCGCTGAGGGCGTATTCCGACAAGGCATTCTTGGCTTTGAACGCCCAGACGATATACAGGGCGTTTGTCGCAATAATCAGAATGCCCGACAACGCTTCGAACAATACCTCGCCTGAATTGGACAACGCGTGGCTCCAGCCAAGGCAGACGGCCAGCCAGATTATGTAGGTGTTATCCACCAGTTTGATCTTGGTGGTTTCGCTGATTTTCTGATTGGTTCTGACAAGCCACAGCAACAGGTACAGCCCGAAAGTTGCGACCGACAGCAAAACCATATTCAAGGTTTTGGTGTTGATCTTGTCTTTGAGTTCATTGATGTCAGACATAACGGTTCCATGTTCAGGATCGAGGGGAGGGCGTGCTTGAAAGGGGGGGCAAATCGTCCTGCAGGGGAGAAGGTGTTCTGCGGGGAGGGGGTGAAAAGCACGCACTCCTTGCGCTGTCTCTAGCCTGTGGCGATTGATCCGAATGCGGGGGGGGGGCGTCGGGATCGATGCTGACCATCTTCCATGTACGCGAAAAATGATAGCACGGAGCTATCACTGGACTGGATCAAAAAAAGGAAATGTTTCAGGCGTCTGTGCTGTGGTTTTCTGCCGTTATCAAATCGCAGGCATAAAAAAACCCTGAATCTTTCGATTCAGGGTTTTCGGTATTTGGTGCCCAGAGACGGAATCGAACCGCCGACACGGGGATTTTCAATCCCCTGCTCTACCGACTGAGCTATCTGGGCAACGGGGCGCATTAAACTGGTTTTTCAGGGGGTCGTCAAGAAAGTTTTCAAAAAAAATTTAATTATTACCGTCGCTTACGATCCGACCCCCGATTTGGCGGGGTTATTCTGCCGGCGGCACGTAGCCTTCGGCCTTGGCGTATTCCTCGCCGGAGAAGTACTTGTCCATCTCGCCCTGAAGATATTTGCGATCTTCGGCGTTCATCATGTTCAGGCGTTTTTCGTTGATCAGCAGCGTCTGATGCTTTTGCCAGTCGGCCCAGGCCTTGGCAGAGACGTGATCAAAAATATCCTGGCCCTTGGTGCCCGGGAACGGAGCGCGCTCCAGGCCAGGCAATTCTTCTTTGTACTTGCGGCACATGATGGTGCGGGTCATGACGATTCTCCTGCGTTCAATACGGCGGCCGCGCGTTCGAGCAAGGTTTTGACCGGGGCGGCAAGGCCCAGGCGCGGCGGGGTGGCGAGGTTATACCAGAGCCAATCGGCCTCGGCCACGTGATGGCCGGCTTCCTGGACCCGGACCAGCCAGGGTTCGATGGACAATTGGAAGTGACTGAAGGTGTGTACCAGGCTCGGCAGCGCCTTTGGGCTGCCCAGCTCCAGTGAGTGTTGCGAAGCCAGATGTTGCAGGTCGTCGAGGTCGTCGAGCTCCGGCAAACTCCAGAGACCGCCCCACAAGCCCGTGGAAGGGCGACGGTAGAGCAGAATCGCGCCGTCACCGTTGGCGAGCATCGGCATCAGCGTGCGCTTCTGTGGCACGCTTTTACGCGGTTTTGGAATGGGGTAGCGGGTTTCCAGCCCAAGCATGTGCGCCTCGCAGCCCTTTTCCAGCGGGCACAGCAGGCAACTTGGTTTGCTGCGCGTACACAGCGTGGCACCCAGGTCCATCATGGCCTGGGTGTAGGCGTTGACACGATCATGCGGCGTAAAGCGCTCAGCGTTGGCCCAGAGCTGTTTGGCGACCTTCGGCTCCCCCGGGTAACCCTCTTGCGCGGTAAAGCGCGCCAGGACGCGTTTGACATTGCCATCGAGGATCGGCGCCCGCAGGCCCATGCTCAGGCTGGCGATGGCACCCGCCGTCGACAGGCCAATGCCGGGCAGATCAACCAGCTTTTCGACATCACGAGGAAACTCGCCGCCATATTCAGCCACGACAATTTTTGCGGTCTTCTGCAGATTGCGGGCGCGGGTGTAGTAACCCAGGCCCGTCCACAGGTGCAGCACTTCGTCTTCCGGCGCAGCGGCCAGGGCTTCGACCGTCGGCAACGAAGCCATGAAGCGGTCGAAGTAATTCAACACGGTGCTGACCTGGGTTTGCTGCAACATGATTTCCGAGACCCACACGCGATACGGCGTAATGCCCTGCTGCCAAGGCAAATCGTGGCGGCCGTGGCGGTCGTACCAAYCCAGCACCGCCGATGAAAACTGCTCGGATCTCATCGCTTGAACAGCCCCTTCAATGCGTTTTTCAGTTCAGGACTGACCTTGTCGCCCAGCTTCTCGTCGATTTTTTCGCTGATCTTGTCGCCGGCCATTTTGCTCGCGACCTGGCCCATGCGTTCGTTATCGAGACGGCAAGCCTTGGCACCGAGTTCCAGCGGCCCACGGCAGCGCAGCGGCCACTCGACACCGACAAATTTGTCGCCGACCTGACAAGCCGGGTCCGGCATGGCGCTTGTATCGCCTTCGACGATGATGCCCACGCGGTAATCCATGCCCAGCACGCGCAGATCAACGTCGCCGTCGCCATTCACGGTCATGCCCGGGATACGCACTTTCAGGTCCGGATTGCTGGCGACGCCGTTACGGAACGTCAGGTTGCCCTTGAGCTCCTGGAAGGGCGTGTCCTTGCCCCGTGGCTCGCCGCTGAGGGTTTTGCGGTTCAGGGTGGCGATGCCCTTGCACAGCTGTTGTTCGAGGTTGGCATTGAGCAACACGCCGTTGTTGATGACGAAGCTGGCGTTGCCGTTGAGGCTGTCGATCAGCGCCTTCTGGCTGTTGCCGCTACCGGTCAGCGCACTGTTGAGCGTCACCAGGCCTTTGACCGGCGGATTTTTCCCTTGGCTTTCGAGGATCTTTTCCGCCGGTACTTTGATGATGTTCGTCTGCAGGCTCAGCGCCGGGACCTGCTGGCGCACGTCGAGAGTGCCTTTGGCTTCGAAGTTGCCGCCATACAGATCGCCGCGCAGGTTCTGCAGGGTCAGCAGGCCGCCCTGGCCCGTGGCCTTGAGTGCCGCGTTCTGGATCGGAAGCTTGTCGAGGGTCAATTGGCCGAAGGTCAGGTCGGCGTCCACGTCGAGTTTGCTCAAGCGCTCAACCGGCAAAAGGCGTTCGGAACTCCACGCGTCTTTGGTCGGTTTCTCCGGCAGCGGCGTGCTGCCCGCACCCGCCATGGCGTCGGCCTCGGTGCTGGCGACTTCAGCCTGGCGCACCTGGGTCGCGCTGTTGGCTTCGGCGGATTTTGCTGGCAGATAGCGGTCGATGTTGAACGTGTCAGCCTTCAGGACTGCGCGTAACGATTGCTTTGCGAAATCCTCAACAGCGATACGGCCGCTGAAACTGCTGTCATCGACTTTCAGATTGATATTGTCGAACGCCACGCTGCTCGGCGTGCCGGCCACGCGGCTGACCAGTTCGACTTTGCTCAGGCTGCCTTCAGCCATGGCCGGAAGTTGCTGGCCAATGCTGTCGACGAATTTCGCCAGGTCGAACTGGGCAATCGAAATGCCGCCGCTGATTTGCGGGGTCTTGTCGAGGTCGTTGACCTTGAGTTCACCCAGTGCGCGCAGTTGATTGGCAGAGATCTTGATACCGGTCCATTCAGCGACGTTCGCCGCTTTATCGAGCAGCAATTGCCCCTGTGCAGAGAACGTCATGGTCTTGCCCTGCAGCGGATCACCCGCGAGTTCGCCGGACATTTTCATGTCTTCAAATTTGTAGCGTTGCAAGGCGCGCTCGAAACGCAGTTCGCCATTGAGCTCGGTGCGTACGCGCAGAACCGGTTGGTTGGTGCCCAGGAATGCCGTGAGCTTGACCGGAATATTGGTCGAGTCGTGGACCGGGCCGGTGCTGAGCTGAATGCTCTCGGCGCTGAACTGCTTGCCCGTCTGCTCGTCGCTGTACTCAACGCGGGCGTTATTGACGGTCAGGCTGTCGATGTCCAGGCGCATGGGCTGGGCCGGTTTTTCCACTGGGGCCGTGGCCGCTGGCGAAGGCTCGCCGGTGGTGGTCGGCGTCGTGCTTGCAGTGGCTGGCGCGGGGACCTTGCCCACGTCCTGCCAGTTCCCGTGGCCATCCTTGTCGCGGGTCAGGCGCAGGTTCAGCCCTTCGACACGGACATCGCTCATCTGCACTTCTCGGCGCAGCAGCGGCAGCACGCGTACCGACAGACCCAGCATCTGCAAGTCGGCGAACGGCTCGGTTGGCTTGACCAGGGTCGCGACACTGGCGTCATGCAACTCCAGGCCAAGCCACGGGAACAGGCTCCAGCCGATGTCGCCATTGAGCGTCAGCTCGATGTGGGCCTTGTCGCGGGCAATCTGGCGAATCTCGTCTTTGTAGTCGTTGGGATCGAAGAGGTGGGTCAGGGCAAAGCCCAGCGCCACAATGATCAGCAACAGCCCGAGAAGCACCAGACCCAGGATTTTGCCGAACGCTTTCATGGGCGAGTCCTTGTAGTTAGTCGAATTCGAAATTTAGCCGGGGAGTATAGCGCTCCGAAGCGGACGACCGGTCAGGCGATCAATCGGGCAACACATCCAGCGGCAGTTTCAGCTTGGCCGCCAGCGCCTGGGCTTCAAGATGCCCGGCGGGGGCCAGCAGACGCAGGGTTGCGCCCGACTCAGAGGCCATTTTTTGCGCTTGGTTCACCAAGCGCTCGGCGACGCCACGCCGACGGGTAATTTTTCGTACACACAATTGAGACAAGTGCCAAACGTCCTGATTCCGCTGTAAACGCGCGGCGCCGAGCAGTCGATCATTGAAGCGTCCTGCGATCAGCGAGCCGTCCCGCAGGCAGCCTTCGATCAACTGCGCTTCCCCTGAAAACGGGGCGAACAGCCAAAGCGGAGCGTCGCGGTAAATTTTCTGCAGGTCTTGCTGATCCTGGTACGTGGCCTCGTTCAGCGGTTCGACAATGATCGGCATGGTGTCTCCTTAAGAGGTACGAGAACAGATGACTTACAAAAGGTGATATCAGTTTGGTTTTTCTGTCACGTGCAAATGGTAACCTTTGCCCGTTCGTCCGTCCCGCTGCGACCAGATGTCGCACAAAAAGGCACTTCACCCAACAAAACGGTCATGCGTGCGCATGAAGGCCGGGGGCGAGGAGTGGCTGGCGAACCCTACTAATAATTGGGGGATACACAATGACCACGAGCATCACGGCGGACGGCCTTAACGCCGGCCAGCCTGCGTTCCTGTCCAAGGAACGCATCATCGCCAAGCCCGGTTTCAACCGTTGGCTGGTACCACCGGCCGCCTTGGCCATCCACCTATGCATCGGCATGGCCTACGGTTTTTCGGTGTTCTGGTTGCCACTGTCCAAAGCCTTGGGCGTCACCAAGCCCATGGCCTGCGCGCCGGACATGAGCTTCATCTCGCAAGTGTTTTCGTCGCAGTGCGACTGGCCGATCTCGATGCTCGGCTGGATCTACACCCTGTTCTTCATCTTCCTTGGCTGCTCGGCAGCGATCTGGGGTGGCTGGCTGGAACACGCCGGGCCGCGCAAGGCTGGCGTGGTATCGGCATTGTGCTGGTGTGGCGGTCTGCTGATTTCAGCGTTGGGGATTTATACCCACCAGATCTGGCTGATGTGGGTCGGTTCCGGGGTCATTGGCGGTATCGGCCTGGGGTTGGGCTATATCTCGCCGGTTTCGACGCTGATCAAATGGTTCCCGGACAAGCGCGGCATGGCGACCGGCATGGCGATCATGGGGTTTGGTGGTGGCGCGATGGTCGGTGCTCCGCTGGCCGCAGCCTTGATGGGCCATTTCGCTTCGCCAGACAGCGTCGGCGTATGGCAGAGCTTCCTGGTGATGGCTGCGATTTACTTCGTGTTCATGATCGGTGGCGCATTGTCGTACCGCGTTCCGCCAACCGGCTGGAAGCCTGAAGGCTGGACGGCCCCGGCGAAAAAAGCGGCGAACGCGATGATCACCCACCGTCACGTCCACGTGAACGTGGCGTGGAAAACTCCACAGTTCCGTCTGGTGTGGCTGGTGCTGTGCCTGAACGTATCCGCCGGTATCGGCATCCTGGGCATGGCTTCGCCACTGCTGCAGGAAGTGTTCGGTGGAAAACTGATCGGTGTAGACCTGCCGTTTGGTCAGCTGGACGCCGGGCAACTGGCTTCGATTGCGGCGATTGCGGCCGGTTTCACCGGTTTGCTGAGTTTGTTCAACATCGGCGGCCGTTTCTTCTGGGCCTCGTTCTCCGATTACCTGGGCCGTAAAAACACCTACTTCGTGTTTTTCGCATTGGGTTTCGCGTTGTACGCGTTGATCCCGAACCTGGGTCATCTGGGCAACGTCGCGCTGTTCGTCGCCGCGTTCTGCATCATTCTGTCCATGTACGGCGGCGGTTTTGCGACCGTCCCGGCTTACCTGGCGGACCTGTTTGGTACGCAAATGGTCGGCGCGATCCACGGTCGTCTGTTGACCGCTTGGGCGGCGGCGGGCGTGTTGGGGCCGGTGTTGGTGAACTACCTGCGTGAGTATCAGTTGAGCATCGGCGTTGAACGCGCTGCCGCTTACGACATCACCTTGTACATCCTCGCAGGCCTGCTGGTGCTGGGTTTCCTGTGCAACCTGCTGGTGCGTCCGGTGGCTGACAAGTACTTCATGACCGACGCTGAACTGGCTGCCGAACAGGCGCTGGGTCATGACAAAGGTGCTGACAGCAGCACTGTGCTGGAATGGAAAGCCGATGCTGGCACCAAGCCGCTGGCCGTCGCTGCATGGCTGGTGGTGGGAGTTCCGTTGGCGTGGGGTGTGTGGGTGACCCTGCAGAAAACGGCGATCCTTTTCCACTAATGCACCTCCCTGTGGGAGCGGGCTTGCCCGCGAAAGCGGACTTACAGTCGACAGGTATGTTGAATGTGATGGCCCCTTCGCGGGCAAGCCCGCTCCCACATTTGTTCTCTACAAGGCAAAAAGTCCGTGTTTGCCGGCTTGTATGGACATGTCTATCCCCGGCAGCGCTGGGTTCAGCCCGTCAGGGATATTACGTATCGTGTTTCTGTTTCCGCCCCGCGCCCCTATAATGGCTGCCTTTTTCGCCCAATGATTTTGCGGAGCTGGTGATGGCCGAACGTAAGGCGTCAGTCGAGCGCGACACTCTGGAAACCCAGATCAAAGCCTCGATCAACCTGGATGGCACCGGAAAGGCCCGATTTGATATCGGTGTTCCTTTTCTTGAGCACATGCTGGACCAGATCGCCCGTCACGGGCTGATCGACCTGGATATTGTCAGCAAGGGCGACCTGCATATCGACGACCACCACACCGTGGAAGACGTTGGTATCACATTGGGTCAGGCCTTTGCCAAAGCCATCGGCGACAAGAAAGGCATCCGTCGCTACGGTCACGCCTACGTGCCGCTCGATGAAGCGCTGTCGCGCGTAGTGATCGATTTCTCCGGTCGTCCTGGTCTGCAGATGCATGTTCCATATACCCGCGCTACCGTCGGCGGTTTCGACGTTGACCTGTTCCAGGAATTCTTCCAGGGCTTCGTCAACCACGCGCTGGTCAGCCTGCACATCGACAACCTGCGTGGCACCAACACCCACCACCAGATCGAAACCGTGTTCAAGGCATTCGGCCGCGCCTTGCGCATGGCCGTCGAGCTCGATGACCGCATGGCCGGTCAGATGCCATCGACCAAAGGCGTTCTGTAATGCAGACGGTCGCGGTTATCGATTACGGCATGGGCAACCTGCACTCGGTGGCCAAGGCCCTCGAGCACGTCGGTGCCGGCAAGGTCTTGATCACCAGTGATGCCGACGTGATTCGCGAAGCTGACCGGGTGGTGTTCCCCGGCGTTGGCGCGATTCGCGATTGCATGGCGGAGATCCGTCGTCTTGGCTTTGATTCGCTGGTGCGTGAAGTCAGCCAGGACCGCCCGTTCCTGGGGATTTGCGTCGGCATGCAAGCCTTGCTCGACACCAGCGAAGAGAACGATGGCGTTGACTGCATCGGCCTGTTCCCGGGGGCGGTGAAGTTCTTCGGCAAAGACCTGCATGAAGACGGCGAACACCTGAAAGTCCCGCACATGGGCTGGAACGAAGTGAAGCAGAAGGTGAGTCACCCGCTGTGGCACGACATTCCGGACATGGCGCGTTTCTACTTCGTGCACAGCTACTACATCGCCGCCGGCAACGCGCGGCAGGTGGTGGGCGGCGGTCATTACGGTGTCGATTTCGCTGCGGCGCTGGCCGAAGGCTCGCGTTTCGCCGTGCAGTTTCACCCGGAAAAGAGCCATACCCATGGCCTGCAATTGCTGCAGAACTTCGCTGCGTGGGATGGTCGCTGGTAAATGGCGGTCAAGAAGAAGCCACCGATCCTGACCCTCACGCCCGAACAGGAGCGCGAGGCCAATCACAAGATCAAGCGCTTCATGGAGGATCGCTTCGAACTGGACCTGGGTTCGTTCGAAGCGGCCGAAATCCTTGAGCTGTTTACCCGTGAAATTGCTCCGCACTATTACAACAGGGCGATTTTCGATGTGCAGACGCACCTCAAAGAGAGGTTCGAAAGCATCGAAAGCGACTTGTGGGCGCTCGAGAAAAACTGATTTCCGAGCGAAGCTGAATACTCGAATTTGAAGGTTTGCCAGATGCTGATTATTCCCGCTATCGATCTCAAAGACGGTGCCTGTGTTCGTCTGCGCCAGGGCCGCATGGAAGATTCCACGGTGTTCTCCGATGACCCGGTGAGCATGGCTGCCAAGTGGGTGGAGGGCGGTTGCCGTCGTCTGCATCTGGTCGACCTGAACGGCGCCTTCGAAGGCCAGCCAGTCAACGGCGAAGTGGTCACCGCTATCGCCAAGCGCTACCCGAACCTGCCGATCCAGATCGGCGGCGGTATCCGCTCGCTGGAAACCATCGAGCACTACGTCAAAGCCGGCGTCAGCTACGTGATCATCGGCACCAAGGCTGTGAAAGATCCGGCTTTCGTCGCTGAAGCCTGCCGTGCATTCCCGGGCAAGGTCATCGTTGGCCTCGATGCCAAAGACGGTTTTGTTGCCACCGACGGCTGGGCAGAAATCAGCACCGTTCAGGTCATCGACCTGGCCAAACAGTTCGAAGCCGACGGCGTGTCCGCGATCGTTTATACCGACATCGCCAAAGACGGCATGATGCAGGGCTGCAACGTACCGTTCACCGCGGCGCTGGCTGCTGCTACGCGCATTCCGGTGATCGCGTCCGGCGGTATTCACAATCTGGGTGACATCAAATCGCTGCTCGACGCGAAGGCGCCAGGCATCATCGGCGCGATCACCGGCCGGGCGATCTACGAAGGCACCCTCGATGTCGCCGAAGCGCAAGCTTTCTGCGATTCGTACAAAGGCTGAGGACTGACCATGGCGCTGGCCAAACGCATCATCCCTTGCCTGGACGTGGACAACGGCCGGGTCGTTAAAGGTGTGAAGTTCGAGAACATTCGCGACGCCGGCGACCCGGTGGAAATCGCCCGTCGTTATGACGAGCAAGGTGCCGACGAGATTACCTTTCTCGACATCACCGCCAGCGTCGACGGTCGCGACACCACACTGCACACCGTCGAGCGCATGGCCAGCCAGGTGTTCATTCCGCTGACCGTGGGCGGTGGCGTGCGTACCGTGCAGGACATTCGCAACCTGCTCAATGCCGGTGCGGACAAGGTTTCGATCAACACCGCGGCGGTGTTCAACCCGGAGTTTGTCGGTGAAGCCGCGCAGCATTTCGGTTCGCAGTGCATTGTCGTCGCCATCGACGCGAAGAAGGTCTCGGGACCTGGCGAAACCCCTCGCTGGGAAATCTTCACCCACGGCGGCCGCAAGCCAACCGGGCTCGACGCCGTTGAATGGGCGAAGAAGATGGAAGGCCTGGGCGCTGGCGAAATCCTGCTGACCAGCATGGATCAGGACGGCATGAAAAACGGTTTTGACCTCGGCGTCACTCGCGCCATCAGCGACGCGCTGGGCATTCCGGTGATCGCATCCGGCGGTGTCGGCAACTTGCAGCACTTGGCAGACGGCATCCTCGAAGGCCACGCCAGCGCGGTATTGGCGGCGAGTATTTTCCACTTCGGCGAATACACCGTGCAGGAAGCCAAGGCCTACATGGCTCATCGCGGCATCGTGATGCGTTAGGCTCCTACGAAAACTGCCTTCGCGACGATCATGCTGTATTGAAAGCGAGTTTGCTTGATCGCCGCTCGACGAGTTTTCGTATAGCGCCTAAACAAACGATACAGGCCAGTGGACATCATGGCGGGCTCAAGGCACTCTTGGGTACGCCATGGATTTCGGTAGCCAGACATGCTCAAACGCCTTCTTCTAGTCCTCGCCAGCGCCTCCCTGTTGTTTATCAATGGAGTGCGTGCCGCAGAAAGTCCCGGCACCGACCTGGTGTTGCTGACAGAAAATTTCCCGCCCTACAACATGGCCAAGAACGGCAAAAACTTTGCTCAGGGCGAGAATATCGATGGCATCGCCGTGGACATCGTCCGCGAGATGTTCAAGCGTGCCGATGTTACCTACAGCCTGACGCTGCGCTTCCCTTGGGAGCGGGTCTACAAACTCGCGCTGGAAAACCCCGGTTACGGTGCATTCGTGATGGCGCGGTTGCCGGACCGCGAGAGACTCTTCAAGTGGGTCGGGCCGATCGGTCCGGACGACTGGATCATGCTGGCCAAGGCTGACAGCACTATCACCCTCGAAACCCTGGATGACGCGCGAAAGTACAAAATCGGCGCTTACAAAGGCGACGCGATTGCCATGACACTGGCCAAGCAAGGCTTGAAACCGGTGGTGGTCCTGCGCGATCAGGACAACGCGAAGAAGCTGGTCAGCGGCCAGATCGATCTGTGGGCCACCGGTGATCCGGCCGGGCGTTATCTGGCGCGTCAGGAAGGTGTGAGCGGGCTCAAGACCGTTCTGCGCTTCAACAGCGCCGAGCTGTATCTGGCACTGAACAAAGAAGTGCCGGACGAAACGGTGGCCAAACTGCAGGCTGCGCTGGATCAGTTGCGTAAAGAAGGCAAGGTGGACGAGATCATGGCGCGGTATCTCTAGGGGGCACTGATCGTTCCCACGCAGAGCGTGGGAACGATCCCGCTTCAACGGTACACGCCGTCCTTGCCATGAGCCGCTGTCGCCCGATTGCCGCGCACGCTGATCATCTGCTTGATATCAATCCACTCGATTCCCTGAGCTTTCAGCTTCGGCAACTCCCGCTCCAGCACCGCCAGCGTCTGCGGGTACGGATGCCCGATCATCACCGCCGATCCCTGCTTTCGCGCCAGATTGATCGCCGTTTGCAGCTGCGTGAAAATCGCCGCCTCGGTTCGCTCATCATCCAGAAACACATCCCGCGATACGCTCGCCAAGCCAATTTTCTGTGCCTGGGCGGCGGCAACGGTTTGCGCGCTGGTACGACTGTCGACGAAGAATTTGTGGCGCTGCTGCAAGTCCGCCATCAACCAGGCCATGGCGGCCGGTTGGGCAGTCATCCGGCTGCCCATGTGGTTGTTGATCCCGGCGGTGTAAGGCACAACCTTGAACGCCGCATTCAGGCGCTTTTCCAGCTCCTCGATGGGCAAGTCAGGATGCCAGGCGAACGGGCCGGTCGCCGGGTCCATGGGCATGTGCAGGATCACGATTTTGCCGGCGCGATGGGCTTCGCGGGCGAACTCGGTGGCATGGGGGGTGTCGGGCATGATCGCCGTGGTCACCGGGCCGGGCAGGGCGAGCACGCGGCGATCCCGGGGCAGGTTCTGCCCCAGGTCGTCGATGATCAGGCTCAGGTAGGCTTTTTGAGAAGGCGTTTCGACGGGCGCTGCGTGAACAGCACCCGCCAGGCAGAGACACAGCCCCAGGATAAACCGCTGGAACATCTCAGCGGCCGGAGGTGATGCTCAACCCTTTGAGCAGGCTCAAGGCCTGGGCCAACTGGTAATCATCATCCTGCGGCATGGCCTTGGGTTTGCCGCTGGAGCTGGTCGGTTTGTCGGCGCCGCCGTTGCCATTACCCAGGTGACCTTGCAGGTCGGCTTCCTTGAAGTATTCGCCGTCCTGCTCGTTAGTGATCTTGGCCTTGCGCACTTCGATGTCTGGAACGATGCCCTGGGCCTGGATCGAGCGGCCATTGGGCGTGAAGTACAGCGCGGTGGTGATCTTCAGTGCGCGATCGTTGTTCAGTGGCAGCACGGTTTGCACCGAGCCTTTGCCGAAACTGGTGGTACCCATCACCACGGCACGCTTCTGGTCCTGCAAGGCGCCAGCAACAATCTCCGAGGCCGAGGCACTGCCGCCGTTGATCAGCACGACCATTGGCACGGCTTCGCTTTCGTCCTTGCCCGTCGCATTGAAGCGCAGTTCGGAGTTGGCGATACGGCCCTTCGTGTAGACGATCAAGCCCTTGGTGATGAAGTGATCGACCACTTCCACCGCGGACTGCAGCACCCCGCCCGGGTTGTTGCGCAGGTCGAGGATGATGCCTTTGAGCTTCTTGCCGTTTTCCTTGCGCAGCTTGGTCAGGGCCTGGGAAACCTCTTCGCCGGTCTTGACCTGGAACTGAGTGATGCGGATGTAGCCATAGCCGGATTCCAGCAACTGCGACTTCACGCTCTTCACTTGAATGATGGCGCGGGCCAGGGTCACGTCGAACGGCGGGCCGCCATCGCGCACCAGGGTCAGGGTGATTTTCTGGCCGATCTTGCCGCGCATCTTGTCCACGGCTTCGGTCATGCTCTGGCCGCGAGTCGGCTGGCCGTTGATTTTGACGATGAAGTCGCCGGCCTGAATACCCGCCTTGGAGGCCGGGGTGTCATCGATCGGCGAAACCACCTTGATGAAACCGTCTTCGGCGCCGACTTCGATGCCCAGACCGCCGAATTCACCGCTGGTGCTTTCCTGCAACTCGGCGAAGTCTTCCGGGCCCAGGTAGGCGGAGTGTGGGTCGAGGTTGCTGAGCATGCCTTTGATCGCGTTTTCAAGCAGGGTCCTGTCGTCCACCGGTTCGACATAGGCAGCCTTGATCCGGTCCATGACCTCGGCAAAGGTGCGCAGTTCTTCTAGCGGCAACGGCGCCTTGGTCGTCGCGGCAGTGCCCGCAGGCGCGACTGCCGGGGCCGGCTGAGCGGCGAACGCCAGAGGCGCGCCGATCACCAGGGCGATCGTCAGGGCCAGCGAGGTAAGGCGGGACAAATGCAGCATGTCTAACGAACTCCTGAATTAGGCGGCACGCTTATCCTTGCGCGCGGCACCATTGCGCCGGATCACTCGGGTGACCCTGCTGACGAATAGCGAAATACAGCGCTGGTGTGTCCTGCCCGCCACTGTTGCCGACAGTGGAGATGGACTCACCGGCTTTTACGACGTCACCCGCAGACTTGAGCAGCGTCTGGTTGTGACCATAAAGACTCAAAAAACCGTTGCCGTGGTCGAGAATCACCAGCAGCCCGGCGCCCCGCAACCAGTCGGCAAACACCACGCGACCGCCGTGCACGGCATGCACCTGGCTGCCGGCGGAGGCGCTGATCATCACGCCGTCCCACTTGGTGCGGGCGTCGTCGCCACGGGTTTCACCGAAACGTGCCAGCAGTCGACCATCAACTGGCCAGGGAAGTTTTCCCCGGGTTGACGCGAAAGGGCCGCCAAAGGTCTCGCCTGAACTTGAAACCAGAGCGCCGGGTGTCGATTTAACCGGTTTGCGTGGGGCGTCGGTATTCTCTGCATCTGCTGCAGCCTGCGCCTCACGTAAACGCTTTTTTTCGGCTTCCTGCTGGGCGATCAGCGCTTTTTGCCGCGCTTCTTCTGCCTCACGGGCCTGGCGAGCCAAGGTTTCTTCAATGGTTTTAAGGACTTTAGACAGGTCTGCCTGATCTTGCTCGCGGGATGCCAGTTTCTGGTCGCGAGCCTTTACGTCGTCGCTGAGCTTGGCCAGGACTTTCTGGCGCTCCTGACGGACTTTATCGAGTTCGTCACGCTGGCTGTCGAGGCTGCTCTTCTGCACCAGCAATTGCGCCTGCTGCGCGGCAATGTCTTTTTCGACATTGGCCAGTTGGCGCAGGGTTTCGTTGAAATTCTTCAACTGCTCCAGGCGCGCCTGGCTCAGGTAATCGTAATAGGTGAGGGTGCGGGCGAATTTTTCCGGGTTTTGCTGGTTCAGCAGTAGCTTCAAATACTCCTGACGGCCATTTTGATAGGCCGCACGGGCCTGGATGGCGATCAGTCGTTGCTGTTCAATGCGCGCGCTCTGGAGTTTTTTTTTCTCCGCATCGAGTCGCTGCAGCTCGGATTCGCTTTTCTTCAGCTCTTTTTGCAGGGCATCGACCTGCTTCTCGAGCTTGCCCATTTCGGTTTCGGTGCCTTTGAGTTCTTTTTGAACACCGGATTTCTCTTCCTGCAACTTGCCCAGCAGTTTTTTCAGCTCGGCAATGTCCTGACGCGTGGCGTCCAACTGTTGTTGGGTTTGCTCGCGCTCGTCAGCAAAAGCCGGTTGGAGCAGGCAAGTCAGTGCGAGGGCTATCAGGACGCGAAGCATAGAGGCGGGCGGCACCAGGGAAAGGGACGGCCTAGTATGCCCGCCAAGCGTGGCAAAAAAAATGCCCAATTGGGACTGTGTGATAACTGGGCTGGGATACATCTGCAAATAATCTTTAAAACCACCACAAACCACTGTGGGAGCGGGCTTGCCCGCGATAGCTTTCGACCATTCAATATGTATGTTGGCGGTCAGATTGCTATCGCGGGCAAGCCCGCTCCTACAGGTTTTTTGGTGTTTGGAGGTTTGATTACACCAGAATCGAAGTCCCGGTCATTTCCGCCG
Organism: Pseudomonas sp. C9; assembly: GCF_002000165.1. Classification (NCBI taxonomy): domain Bacteria; kingdom Pseudomonadati; phylum Pseudomonadota; class Gammaproteobacteria; order Pseudomonadales; family Pseudomonadaceae; genus Pseudomonas; species Pseudomonas sp. C9. The sequence continues at coordinate 153,492 of NZ_MPAK01000002.1, forward strand.
GTTGTTCCAGGCCCAGCAACTTCAGCATGGTCGGCGCTACATCCGCCAGGACGCCGCCTTCGCGAACCTTCAGGTCTCGCTTGCCGAAATAGATGAAAGGTACCGGCTCGGTGGTGTGGGCGGTGTGTGCCTGGCCAGTGGTTTCATCGGACATTTGCTCGACGTTGCCGTGGTCAGCGGTGATCAGCGCTTCGCCGCCGACTTTTTCCAGCGCATCGACGACGCGGCCGACGCACTGGTCCAGGCATTCCACTGCCTTGACCGCTGCTTCGAACACGCCGCTGTGGCCGACCATGTCGCCGTTGGCGTAGTTGACCACGATCACGTCGTAACGCTGGTTTTCGATGGCATCGACGATGCGGTCGGTGACTTCAGGTGCGCTCATTTCCGGCTGCAAGTCATAGGTAGCGACTTTTGGCGACGGGATCAGGATACGTTCTTCGCCCGGGAACGGTTCTTCGCGACCGCCGGAGAAGAAGAAGGTCACGTGGGCGTACTTCTCGGTTTCAGCGATGCGCAATTGAGTCTTGCCGTTTTTCGCCAGGTAGTCGCCCAGCACGTTTTCCAGGCTGCCCGCGGCAAACGCCGACGGCGCAGGGATGCTGGCGGCGTATTGGGTCAGCATGACGAAGCCGGCCAGTTTCGGCTGACGGCTGCGTTCGAACTCGTTGAAACCGTCTTCGACGAACACGCGAGTCAGTTCACGGGCGCGGTCGGCGCGGAAGTTCATGAACACCACGGCGTCGCCGTCTTCTACTTTTACCGGCTCACCGATGGAGGTGGCTTTGACGAATTCGTCGCTCTCGCCACGCTCGTAAGCGGCTTGCAGGCCTTCCTGGGCGGTGGCGGCGTTGAATTCGCCGTTGCCGTCGACAATCAGGTTGTAGGCCTGGGCCACGCGGTCCCAACGATTATCGCGGTCCATGGCGAAGTAACGGCCAATGATGCTGGCGATCCGGCCTTTGCCCAGCGCCTGGAAGCTGGCGTCGAGCAATTCGATGGACGACTGTGCGCTTTTAGGCGGGGTGTCGCGACCGTCGAGGAAGGCGTGCAGGTAGATTTTCTCGGCGCCGCGCTTGAATGCCAGTTCCGCCATGGCGATGAGGTGGTCCTGGTGGCTGTGAACGCCGCCATCGGACAGCAGGCCCATGAAATGCACGGCTTTGCCGGCAGCGACGGCTTTGTCCACGGCGGCGCAGATGGTCGGGTTCTCGAAGAACTCGCCGTCACGGATCGATTTGGTCACGCGCGTGAAGTCCTGATACACCACGCGGCCGGCGCCGAGGTTCATGTGGCCGACTTCGGAGTTGCCCATCTGGCCGTCCGGCAGGCCGACGTCCATGCCACTGCCGGAGATCAGGCCGTTCGGCACGGTGGCCCACAGACGGTCCAGCACGGGCTTCTTGGCCGCAAAGATGGCGTTGGATTCAGGGCTCTCACTGTGACCGAAGCCATCGAGAATAATCAGGACCAAAGGTTTAGGCGTGGTAGTCATGGATTCACTCTGGCTCAAGTTAAAAGAGGGCGATGGAAAAGGGAGTGGCAGTTTAAAGCGAAGTTCCGGCCACGTCACCGCCGGACGGGGTTTGGCCCACCATAGTGGCTGTGTATACTGGCCGACATTTTAACGCCCTGGAACCTCCTTCGATGGTTGCTCACCTGATTGAATTTGCCACTAACCACTACATTCTTGTCGGTATCTTCGTCGTACTGCTGGCGTCGCTGATTGCCTATCAAATGCAAGGCGGCGGCCGTAGCCTGAGCACCGGTGAACTGACCGGGCTGGTCAACAAGGACGCGGGCGTTGTGATCGACATTCGGTCGACCAAGGACTTTGCCGCTGGTCACATCGTTGGCGCGGTGAACATTCCTCACGACAAACTGACCGCTCGCATCGGCGAACTGGAAAAGCACAAGGCCAAGACCATTATCCTGGTCGACGCCATGGGCCAGACCGCCGGTACGCACGCCCGCGAGCTGATGAAATCCGGCTTCACCGCCGCCAAGCTCTCCGGTGGTATTTCCAGCTGGAAGGGCGACAACCTGCCGCTGGTGAAGTGATATGAGCAACGTCGTCGTCTACTCCAGCGATTACTGCCCTTACTGTTCGCGAGCCAAGTACCTGCTCGAGAACAAAGGTGTGGCCTTCGAAGAGATCAAGGTCGATGGCAAGCCGCAGGTGCGCGCCGCCATGGCCCAGAAAGCCGGACGTACGTCCGTGCCGCAGATCTGGATCGGCAGCACCCACGTGGGCGGTTGTGATGATTTGTTTGCCCTTGAGCGCGCCGGTAAGCTCGACGCAATGCTCAAGGCCTGAATGCCTTCCCTATAAGACCCCAAGATCAGAAAGGATCTGAGATGACTGACCAACAGAACACTGCAGCTAGCGAAGAAGAAACCGCACCGCAATTCTCCTTGCAGCGCATCTACGTACGCGACTTGTCCTTCGAAGCCCCGAAAAGCCCGGCAATTTTCCGCCAGCAGTGGGAGCCGAGCGTCGGTCTGGATCTGAACACCCGTCAAAAGCCCCTGGAAAGCGACTTCTACGAAGTTGTGCTGACCTTGTCGGTTACCGTGAAGAACGGTGAAAACGGCGAAGTCGCATTCATCGCTGAAGTGCAACAGGCCGGGATCTTCCTGATCAAGAACCTGGACGACGCTTCGATGAGCCACACCCTCGGCGCGTTCTGCCCGAACATCCTGTTCCCGTACGCTCGTGAAACCCTGGACAGCCTGGTCACCCGTGGCTCGTTCCCGGCCCTGATGCTGGCGCCAGTGAACTTCGACGCGCTGTATGCGCAAGAGCTGCAGCGCATGCAGGCTGCGGGCGAGACGCCGACCGTTCAATAAACGGCGCTGCTGAAAATCGCGGGCAAGCCCGCTCCCACAGGGTTGTGCGAAACCTGTGGGAGCGGGCTTGCCCGCGATTGTTTCTGTCCGGCGAAAATGATCTTGGGGTTACTTGAAGCCGTTCTGGCGCCACGCTTCGTACACGGCGACCGCCACGGTGTTCGACAGGTTCAGGCTGCGACAGCCTTCACGCATCGGTAAGCGCAGGCGCTGTTCCGCAGGCAAGGCGTCGAGCACGTCGGCCGGCAAGCCGCGGCTTTCCGGGCCGAACAGAAAGGCGTCGCCCTCGGCGAAGCTGGCATCGTGGAAGGGCCGCGAGCCCTTGGTGGTGAAGGCGAACAGCCGAGGATGACCGAGGCTCTCCAGGCAACTGGCGAGGTCTGCGTGACGTTGCAGGGTGGCATACTCGTGGTAATCGAGACCGGCCCGGCGCAGGCGCTTGTCGTCCATCTCGAAGCCTAGCGGTTCGATCAAATGCAGGTGGCAGCCACTGTTGGCGCACAGCCTGATAACGTTGCCGGTATTCGGCGGAATTTCTGGTTGAAAAAGGATGACGTGAAACATGCACGGCTCCGAAGGTAAAGATGACGGGCATTCTACGCCGCCAAAGGACCCGCGTTCGAAACTATTCCCGCGAGTGCTTGGTTCGCTGGCGATTGTCGGAATGATGGTGGGGCTGATGATCGGTCGCCTGACCGCGCCCGACCCGACTGTTTTGCAGCAGGTCGAGGTCACAAGCGACGGGCTGGTGGCGTGGTTCAACAACGAACCCAAGAGCCACGGCGAGTTCGTGGACGGTAGTCTCGCGCTGCTGTTCGAGGCTGAGGGCAAGGCGCAGAAAGGTCAGCTCAGGCTCGGCGACAAAAGCGTCAACTGGCGGGTGCGTTTGAGTGATGGGGGGTTGTTGCTGTCGGTAGTGGCCGCCCGGCCGCTGCAAGGCGAATGGGCCGGTAGCGAAGTCGATGACCGCTGGCGGCTGGAGATCCATCTCCGGGAGCAATAAAAGAGGGAATCCCCGGCCTGCCTGTACCAAGGTTCCCAAAACGGCAGGGCTCGCGCATTGCGTCGTGAGCCCGGTGTAAAGAAGGAACCCCTGACCTGCCTGTATCAAGGGCCCCAAAACTGTTTGGGCTCGTCGCTTGTGCGGTGTGAGCCCGATGTTAAAGAGGGGAATCCCCGGCCTGCCTGTACCAAGGTCCCCGAAACCGGGTAGTGAACCGAATCACTGAATGGACTATTGCAGGGGGCGTGCCAGGTTTTAACAATTTGGTACAGAAAGCCGTCCTTGAACGCGCAAAGCCCCGTATTTCGGGGCTTTCGTGTTTTTTCGAGTGGGGTTCAATTGCGAAAAAATGCGAGGTTGTGAATCAGTCTTTGTGCGCGATTGCGGTTCACGGTGCATTGCCACGGTGCACCAGGCCCCTAAAAGCATCGCGGGCAAGCCTTGCTCCTACCGGTCATGCGCAATGTCAAAATTGGCGTATGACCGGTAGGAGCAAGGCTTGCCCGCGATTGGATGTAACAGTCAGTGAAGAACTAAAGCTGCTTAGCCCTCATCCCCCTCGTCATCATCTCCGCCATCAACCTTCATTCCCAATTCCTTGATCTTGCGCGTCAGGGTATTGCGACCCCAGCCCAGCAAAACGGCAGCATCGCGGCGGCGGCCGGCGGTGTGTTTGAGCGCGGTTTCGATCATGATCCGTTCGAAGGCCGGCACGGCGCTGTCGAGCAGGCTTGACTGACCACGCGCCAGCGCCTGATCGGCCCACTGGCGCAGCGCTTGCTCCCAGTTGGTCACCGGCGCCGAATCTTGCGGCAGGCTCAGCAGCTCGGGCGGCAGGTCGCTGATGTGGACTTCGCGACCGGAGGCCATCACCGTAATCCAGCGGCAGGTGTTCTCCAGCTGGCGCACGTTGCCGCCCCACGGCAGATTTTTCAGGTATTCCTCGGTTTCGCTTTTCAGCAGCTTCGGCTCGACTGCCAGTTCTTGCGCGGCGCGGCTGAGGAAGTGCTTGGCCAGCGTCGGGATGTCTTCACGACGGTCCGACAGGCGCGGAATGTGGATGCGGATCACGTTGAGGCGATGGAACAAGTCCTCACGGAATTTCCCGGCATGCACCAGGGTTTCCAGATTCTGGTGAGTCGCGGCGATGATTCGCACATCGACCTTCACCGGCACATGACCGCCCACGCGATAGAACTCGCCGTCGGCCAATACACGCAGCAAGCGCGTCTGAGTGTCGGCCGGCATGTCGCCGATTTCATCAAGGAACAGCGTGCCGCCGTCAGCCTGCTCGAAACGGCCGCGACGCAAGTTGGCCGCGCCGGTGAACGCGCCTTTCTCGTGGCCGAACAGCTCTGATTCCATCAAGTCTTTTGGAATGGCCGCCATGTTCAGCGCGATGAACGGCGAGGCGGCCCGTGGGCTGTGGCGGTGCAGCGCGTGGGCTACCAGTTCTTTACCGGTACCGGATTCGCCATTGATCAACACGGTGATGTTGGAGTGGCTCAAGCGCCCGATGGCGCGAAACACTTCCTGCATGGCCGGCGCTTCACCGATGATTTCCGGGGTACGCGTCAGGGTTGGCGCGACTTCCAGGCCTTGCTGTTCCTGGGCGTGCTGATTGGCGCGCTTGACCAGGGAGACGGCTTCATCGACATCGAATGGCTTGGGCAGGTACTCAAAAGCGCCACCCTGATAGGACGCGACAGCGCTGTCCAGATCAGAGTGAGCCGTCATGATGATCACCGGCAGCCGTGGATGTTGCTCGCGGATCCGTGCCAGCAGGTCCAGGCCACTGGCACCCGGCATGCGGATGTCAGAGATGATCACATCCGGCTGCTGGCGCGCCAGGCGACTCATCACGCCATCGGCACTGTCAAAGCTTTGCGTAGTCATGCCTTCTTGTTGCAAGGCTTTTTCCAGGACCCAACGGATAGAACGGTCGTCATCGACGATCCACACGGTTTCACTACGGCTCATGTCGATGTGGCTCCTTGTTCCAGTGGCAGAAAGATCGAGAAAGTGGTGTGGCCTGGGTGGCTGTCACATTCGATCAAGCCCTGGTGCTGGCTGATGATGTTCTGGGTAATGGCCAGCCCCAGCCCGGTACCGTCCGGACGACCGCTGACCATGGGAAAGAAAATGGTTTCCTGAAGTTCCACAGGAATGCCCGGACCGTTGTCGATGATCTCGATCTTGGTCACCAGGCGATGGCGCACATGGCCGATGGTGAACTGGCGCATGGCGCGGGTGCGCAGGCTGATGCGACCCAGGCGCAGTTCGTTCTGGCTGCTGATGGCTTGCATCGCGTTGCGCACGATGTTCAGGACGGCCTGAATCATTTGTTCGCGGTCGATCAACACGTCGGGAATGCTCGGGTCGTAGTCGCGCACCAAGGTGATGCAACCCTGGCTTTCCGCTTCCACCAGATGACACACGCGCTCCAGCACTTCGTGGACGTTGCACATGGCCAGCGAGGGCAGCTTGTTCGAGCCGAGCATGCGGTCGACGAGGTTTCGCAGGCGATCGGCTTCTTCAATGATGACGTTGGTGTAGTCGCGCAGGCTTTCTTCCGGCAGTTCGCGGGCGAGCAATTGCGCCGCGCCGCGAATCCCGCCCAGCGGGTTCTTGATCTCGTGAGCGAGGCCGCGCACCAGCATCTTGCTGGTTTCCTGCTTCGACAACTGCGCCTCTTCCTTGGTGATGCGCAACAAGCGATCACGCGGGTGGACTTCCAGCAACAGCAGGGTGGCGCCGTTGGCCAGGATCGGCGTTACGGCGTAGTCGACGGTCAATGTCTGGCCGGTGAGGGCGGTGAGCATCGCTTCGCGCTTGGTAAAGGGGTGCGCCTGCTCGACGGCCTGGCGCAGGGAATTCAACGCTTCGGTGGATTCGGTGAACAACTCGCTGATGAACTGCCCATGGCTACGCTGGCCGCTGATGGCCAGCAGCATCTCCGCCGCCGGGTTCATGTACTCAAGGCGCAGTTCGGCGTCGAGCAGGATGGTGGCAGTGGTGAGGTTGTCGAGTAGCAAACGGTGTAGTGCGTCGCTAATGGTCATCGGGACCTCTTCTGGGGCGGAGCGTGCGCACGAAACAAGCGCTGATGCGGGGAAAATGCAAAAACCAAACCAAGGCTCCGAAAAGAAGCGTTTAACCCCTGAAACGGACGTTTGAAGCTCGTTTGCGTGGCGTTCTGCCAGCTTTCGCGGGTACTTTCGAACCAAAATGGGTTGCGATGTGGGAACGGTGCAACCTATTGCACCAATATAGTGCGCAAACCTGAACGACGTTAGAACAAACGCAAGAACGGATTTTTTTCTTCTGCCGGTTTGTCTTTGAGCGGGCATTCCGGTCGTTGGCCGTAGTCGGTGAGGGTGCAGGGTTTGACCTGGCGTTTTTGCGCGAGGGAGGTTCGCTGCATGTGAAATGGCTGGTTAGCCGTGCGTTCGACAGTACGGCCTTGCTCATCGAGGATTTCCACGGACAGGTTGTGCGTGCCGCGATCGATATTGCTCAGTGGGAATACCGGGCTGAAGCCGGGTTCGGCAGTGGGTTGGCCATCAAGCAGCAGCCGGTAGCGATGACCCGGTTGTAGGCCGGGTTCGTTGGTGACGCTGACAATGATTTCGCCGGCACTGCTACGGATCGTCGCGTCCGGTTCGGGCACCAGTATGCGCAGCATGTCGTAGTGAAACAGCGGCTGTTCTTCGGGCGGGTTCGCCGCCAACAACGGCTGTGCAGCGGTAGGGTGGGCGGCCATGCGGTTGCTGGTTGCCAATGGCACACGTTTGGCGTTGCCGTGCGTCGGTTGGTCGGTGAAGGTGCGGTTGCCTTGGGCGTCGATGTAAGTGAACACCTCGGCCGACACAGGAAGGGCGATCAGCCAGGCCACCAGCAGCCACCGACTCATGACTTATGCACCCTTTGTACGGTGAGCGTCACGGTCGGACTTTGCTGAAGCACGGTCTCTCCATTGAGTACCTGCACCGCCAGGCGGTGTTCGCCACGGTCGATGTTCACCAGTTGCAGGATCGGCACGTTGCTGGGTTGACCGTAGGGTTGGCCGTCCAGCAGCAGCCTCAACACATGCGGCGTTTGCAAGCGAGGCTTGATCAGCACCGTGACGGTGAACGTGCCGTTATTGGCGCGCAAGGCTTCGTCGGTGGGCAGGCCGGTCAACTGCAGCACCTCGTAGGCGCTGCGAGGCTGTTCGCTGCTGGTGGCATCAGGCATTGCGGGAGGCGCTTGGCGTTCCACGCTATTGAGCGGTGGCAACTCAACCGGCTGGGCCTTGACGCCATCGGGTGGCTGATTGCTGTAGGCAGTGTTGCCGTCGGCGTCGGTGTACTTGTAGATCTGGGCCATCACGGGAGAAACGAAAGACAGCAGCAGAAGCATAAAAAATGGCCGCATTCAGACTCCCTGTTAAAGCAAGGACTTACTCCGACAATGGAATACCTTCGCTGCCAGCATAGAACACAATAAGTTCTACCGGTTCATCACCGGTGACCCCTCGATGGGTGATATTGACCATTTCTGCGACGGCTTCGCCTTGTTTGACGCGTCTGGTCTGGCCGCTGTCCTTGCTCTCGATAATCAGCTCGCCGGAGAGGATATAGCCCGCATTGGGAATGGCGTGGATGTGCCAGGGCAGTCGGGTGTTGGCCGGTATCTTGAGTTTGAGCACGGTCAGTTCGGGTGCGGCATCCGGGTAACGCATGTAAGGCGAGTTGTCCCACGACTGGCTGCTTTTGAGCAGGATTTCTCGTTCAATTTCTGTCGATGGAGGTTTTGTGGTGCAGCCTAGAAGGGGGAGGGCGGTGAAGGCGGCCAGTAGCATCTTGAGTGGGAAAGTTTTCATCATTCCATCCATTGATTGCAGGTAGTGAACAGGCTACGAGTCATTCAACTGGGTTGATGCCGGACGATGCTGTGTGTGTGGGAGGAGAAATCGATATTCGTTGTCGGAAGCCGCCCACAAAAAAGGCCTCCCGAAGGAGGCCTCTTTTTGTCACGCTGCGTGCCTCAGCGCTACCGGATCAGCAGCTGTAGTACAGCTCGTATTCCAGTGGGTGTACGAAGGTACGTACCTTGATTTCTTCTTCGCTTTTCAGGGCGATGTAAGCGTCGATGAAGTCGTCGCTGAAAACGCCGCCTTTGGTCAGGAACGCACGACCTTTGTCCAGTTCTTCCAGGGCTTCTTTCAGGCTGCCGCAAACTTGTGGGATCTCTTTCGCCTCTTCAGGCGGCAGGTCGTACAGGTTTTTGTCAGCCGCGTCGCCAGGGTGGATCTTGTTCTGGATGCCGTCCAGGCCAGCCATCAGCAGTGCGGCGAAGCACAGGTACGGGTTGGCAGCCGGATCCGGGAAACGTGCTTCGATACGGCGGGCTTTCGGGCTCGACACGTAAGGAATACGGATCGAAGCGGAACGGTTGCGAGCCGAGTAGGCCAGCATCACTGGAGCTTCGAAGCCTGGAACCAGACGCTTGTAGGAGTTGGTAGCCGGGTTGGTGAAGCCGTTCAGGGCCTTACCGTGCTTGATGATACCGCCGATGAAGTACAGGGCGGTGTCGGACAGGCCGGCATAACCTTCGCCAGCGAAGGTGTTCTTGCCATCTTTCCAGATGGACATGTGTACGTGCATACCCGAGCCGTTGTCGCCGTACAGAGGCTTAGGCATGAAGGTCGCGGTGCGGCCGTAGGCATCGGCAACGTTGTGCACGACGTACTTCAGGGTTTGGGTTTCGTCGGCTTTCTTCACCAGGGTGTTGAACTTGACGCCGATTTCGTTCTGGCCGGCAGTCGCCACTTCATGGTGGTGAACTTCGACGGTCAGGCCCATTTCTTCCAGTGCGTTGCACATGGAGGTACGGATTTCGTGGTCGTGGTCGAACGGCGGAACCGGGAAATAGCCGCCTTTGACGCCTGGACGGTGGCCTTTGTTGCCGCCTTCGATGTCCTGGTCGGACATCCACGAACCTTGTTCAGAGTAGATCTTGAACATGGAGCCGGAAATGTCGGACTTGAATTTGACTTGGTCGAAGATGAAGAACTCTGGCTCTGGACCAGCGAACACGGTGTCACCGATACCGGTGGCTTTCAGGTGTTCTTCGGCGCGGCGGGCGATCGCACGTGGGTCGCGGTCGTAGCCTTGCATGCTCGAAGGTTCGATGATGTCGCAGACCAGGATCAGGGTCGGCTCTTCGGTGAACGGGTCGAGAACAGCGGTGGAGTCGTCCGGCATCAGGATCATGTCGGAGGCTTCGATGCCTTTCCAGCCAGCGATGGAGGAGCCATCGAACATTTTGCCGACTTCGAAGAAGTCGTCATCCAGCGCGTCGCGAGCCGGCATGGTCACGTGGTGCTGAGTGCCTTTGGTGTCTGTGAAGCGCAGATCAATCCACTTGACGTCATGATCTTTGATGAGTTGAACCGACTTCGACATAGTGTCCTCCGGGTGGCTTCGGGCTTAGTAGTGGATGCCCTTAGAATGTTGGTGATGCCGGCGCGAATACTCTGCCAAGGCAACCTGCCTCACAAGGGAGCAAATTGCATGCCAGTGCCCCACCATGGGTTTTTTGCCCCAAATACACGCTTATAAAGGCGCAAAGGCCCTTTAGGTGGGAAATCCCGCCCTACAATGTAGCGCTGAAATTCACAAATGACCCGTTTTGGTGCGCGCAAAACCTTCTGCACATTAATTGGTTAAACCTTGAGCAATTTCCGCTATAATCCGCGCCCCCCTTTTTCGGCAGGCCATGCGCGCGCTGTTTCCATGAAATTAATCGTAAAAGTCTTCCCTGAGATCACCATCAAGAGCCGCCCGGTACGGATGCGTTTCATCCGCCAATTGGCCAAGAACATCCGTGCCGTGCTCCGCGATCTGGACCCGGCCGTGGTGGTGAACGGCGTGTGGGACAACCTCGAGCTGGAAACCCGCGTCAGCGACCCCAAGGCCCTGAAGGAGATGGGCGAGCGCCTGAGCTGCATGCCGGGCGTCGCGCACTTCCTGCAGATCGATGAGTACCCGCTGGGGGATTTCGACGACATCGTTGAAAAATGCAAGCAGCACTACGGTGATGCGCTGGCCGGCAAGATTTTTTCGGTGCGTTGCAAACGCGCCGGCAAGCACCCATTTAGCTCGATAGATATTGAGAAGTACGTCGGCAGCCAGTTGCGCCGTCAGTGCGGTGCCGCCGGGATTGACCTGAAAAAGCCTGAAATCGAAGTCCGAATCGAAGTTCGCGACCAACGGTTGTTCGTAATCCACAGTCAGCACAACGGCATCGGCGGTTATCCGCTGGGTGCACTGGAACAGACACTTGTGTTGATGTCCGGCGGCTTCGACTCCACCGTGGCGGCCTACCAGATCATGCGTCGCGGCCTGATGGCTCACTTCTGCTTCTTCAATCTGGGCGGAAGGGCCCACGAGCTGGGCGTGATGGAAGTCGCGCACTTCATCTGGAAGAAGTACGGCAGCTCCCAGCGCGTGTTATTTGTCAGTGTGCCGTTCGAGGAAGTACTGGGAGAAATTCTCGGGAAAGTCGATAACAGTCATATGGGTGTAGTTTTGAAGCGTATGATGTTGCGCGCTGCTTCCCGTATTGCTGATCGACTGCAAATCGAAGCGCTGGTGACCGGCGAGGCGATCTCCCAGGTGTCGAGCCAGACTTTGCCGAACCTGAACGTGATCGACTGCGTGACCGAGAAGCTGGTGCTGCGCCCGCTGATCGCCAGTCACAAGCAGGACATCATCGACCTGGCCAACGAAATCGGGACGGCCGACTTCGCCAAGCACATGCCGGAATACTGCGGGGTCATCTCGGTTAATCCGAAGACGGCTGCCAAGCGCCACCGGGTGGAGCACGAAGAGAAAGAATTCGACATGGCGGTGCTCGAGCGTGCGCTCGAAAACGCCAAACTGGTGCCGATCGATCGCGTAATCGACGAATTGGGCCAGGACTTGCAGATTGAAGAAGTCAGCGAAGCGCTGGCGGGGCAAGTCGTCATCGACATCCGTCACCCGGATGCCGCTGAGGATGACCCGCTGGACCTCGCTGGCATCGAGGTACAAACGATGCCGTTTTATGCATTGAACGCTCGTTTCAAGGAACTGGACCCTACTCGCCAGTACCTGCTGTATTGCGACAAAGGCGTGATGAGTCGCCTGCATGCCCACCATTTGCTCAGTGAGGGGCATGCCAATGTGCGCGTTTATCGACCGAGCTAAGAGCCCGGGGCTGTATGCCTGTGGCCTGCGTCACCGGCCCCCCGACTCTGCCGTCAAGCTGTAACGGCAAGGCCTGACTCTACTGTAAATCGCTGCCAAGACTTGTCAGCACACCGAATCCTCTGATCGAGATACACAAGTGATCGAAAATCTACGCAACATCGCCATCATTGCTCACGTTGACCATGGTAAAACCACCCTGGTAGACAAACTCTTGCGTCAATCCGGCACCCTGGAGCGCAACGAGCTCAACGACGAGCGCGTGATGGACTCCAACGACCAGGAGAAAGAGCGCGGTATTACCATTCTGGCGAAAAACACCGCCATCAACTGGAACGGCTACCACATCAACATCGTGGACACCCCGGGCCACGCCGACTTCGGCGGTGAAGTTGAACGCGTAATGTCGATGGTTGACTCCGTTCTGCTGCTGGTTGACGCTCAAGACGGCCCTATGCCGCAAACCCGTTTCGTGACCAAGAAGGCTTTCGAAGCCGGCCTGCGTCCAATCGTGGTCATCAACAAGGTTGACCGTCCAGGCGCGCGTCCGGACTGGGTTCTGGACCAGATCTTCGACCTGTTCGACAACCTGGGTGCTACCGAAGAACAGCTGGACTTCAAAGTCGTCTACGCCTCGGCCCTGAACGGTATTGCTGGTCTTGACCACACCGCCATGGCTGAAGACATGACCCCGCTGTACCAGTCGATCGTCGACGACGTACCAGCACCGAAAGTCGACCGTGACGGTCCGTTCCAGATGCAGATCTCCGCTCTGGACTACAACAGCTTCCTGGGTGTTATCGGCGTTGGCCGTATCGCTCGTGGTCGCGTCAAGCCGAACACCCCGGTTGTGGCAATCGATGCCGACGGCAAGCGCCGTAACGGTCGTATCCTGAAGCTGATGGGTCACCACGGTCTGCACCGCATCGACGTTGAAGAAGCAGCTGCCGGCGACATCGTCTGCGTTAGCGGCTTCGACCAACTGTTCATCTCCGACACTCTGTGCGACCCACTGAACGTTGAAGCGATGAAGCCGTTGACCGTTGACGAGCCAACCGTTTCGATGACCTTCCAGGTTAACGACTCGCCGTTCTGCGGCCGTGAAGGCAAGTTCGTGACCAGCCGTAACATCAAGGAACGTCTGGACAAAGAGCTGCTGTACAACGTTGCTCTGCGCGTTGAAGAAGGCGACTCGGCTGACAAGTTCAAAGTGTCCGGCCGTGGTGAGCTGCACCTCTCGGTACTGATCGAAACCATGCGTCGCGAAGGCTTCGAAATGGGTGTTGGTCGTCCGGAAGTGATCATCCGTATGGTTGACGGCGTCAAGCACGAACCGTACGAAAACGTGACCATCGACCTGCCGGAAGAATCCCAGGGCGCGATCATGGAGCAAATGGGCCTGCGTAAAGGCGACCTGACCAACATGGTTCCGGATGGCAAGGGCCGTGTGCGCCTTGAGTACAACATCCCGGCTCGTGGCTTGATCGGTTTCCGTAACGAGTTCCTGACCCTGACCTCCGGTGGCGGCATCCTGACCTCGATCTTCGACCGTTACGACGTGATGAAGTCCGGCGACATGTCCGGCCGTCAGAACGGCGTGCTGGTATCGGTTGCTACCGGTAAGGCTCTGACTTACTCGCTGGAAACCCTGCAGGCGCGTGGCAAGTTGTTCGTAGAACACGGCCAGGACATCTATGAAGGTCAAATCGTTGGCTTGAACAGCCGCGACAACGACCTGGGTGTTAACCCGACTAAAGGCAAGAAGCTCGACAACATGCGTGCTTCGGGTAAAGACGAAACCATCGCACTGGTTCCGCCTGTCAAGTTCACTCTGGAGCAAGCTCTGGAGTTCGTACAAGAAGACGAACTGTGTGAAGTCACTCCTAAGTCCATCCGTCTTCGCAAGAAGATCCTGGGCGAAAGCGAGCGTACCCGCGCTGCGAAGAAGTCCGGTAACTAAGTCATTTAGTTAGCTGGCAAAAAAACGCCCCCGACCGCAAGGTCGGGGGCGTTTTTGTTTGTCTGGCTGTAGCAGCTGCCTCGCAAGCTCGACAGCTGCTACGGGGGGATTGATGCGTTTTGATCGTTCCCACGCTCTGCGTGGGAATGCCTCTATGGACGCTCCGCGTCCGCTTTGGGACGCGGAGCGTCTCGGGCTGCATTCCCACGCCGAGCGTGGGAATGCTCATGCAAAGGGGTTAAAACTTCTCGAGGGGACGGCGACTGCTGCTGGTCTCGCGCGCCACTTCCTTGGGCTTGTAAGCGCAGTACCCCGGGCGCGGCCCGATTTTCGGGTGGTTGCGGCACGTGTCAGGGCGCTTTTCATAAATAGTGCACAGACGGCTCTTACGATCCAGGTACAGGCAATCGTTGTTGCTCATGCGCTGGAGGGTAAAGATCTCGGTTTTCTGGCTGTAGCGCTCGACGATCCCTTCCTTCTGCAGGCGCTTGGCGATGTTTTTCGCCGGCTCGCCGCGCTCGAATTCGTCGACGATACCGATGCGGATCAGATCCTTGATCTTGACCTCGACCGGCAGCGTACAGCAGCTGGACACGCAGGAACCGCACATCGGCGCAGAGTACTTGGCCCAGGTATCGAGGCGATCGATCTCAGCGGCGGCGATCAGGTTGGGCTTCATCATCGGTTGTTACCAGCACGTGCATCAGGGCGCGCGATCATACCGGGACTGGTGGATTTTTGAACAACCTTTCGCCAGATTTTTTTGTATTGCCCAATCGGCACCGTTAATCCGGCACGGCCCCTGCATTGATTCAGGCACACGACAATGTAATGCCGACCGATCTCGCACTCTCAGGAAAAACTGCCGAACCAGAGCCCCCGGCGTCTGTCAGACCGTCTAGGCTCAACAACTCCACGCTCGCTCGAGGTCCTATCGATGACTCAAGAACCACTTGTTCGCGATGCAGAGGTGGCCGCATTCCGCGACGCCGTCTTGACCAAACTCACTTACGCGGTGGGTAAAGACCCGGATCACGCCTTCGACCACGACTGGTTCGAAGCCATCGCCCTGGCGGCACGAGATCACATGGTCGAGCACTGGATGGACCACACCCGGCAGATCTACCGCAAAGGGCAGAAACGGGTTTATTACCTTTCCCTGGAATTTCTTATTGGCCGGCTGCTCTACGACAGCCTGAGCAACCTTGGCCTGCTCGACGTCGCTCGCGAAGCCCTGACCGAACTCGGTGTCGACCTTGAACGCATCCGCCTGCTGGAACCCGATGCGGCGCTGGGCAACGGCGGCCTCGGTCGTCTGGCCGCGTGCTTTATGGAAAGCATGTCGACCCTCGGCATCGCCGGTCATGGTTATGGCATTCGTTACGAGCACGGTTTGTTTCGCCAGGCCATCGTCGACGGCTGGCAGCAGGAGCAGACCGAACACTGGCTGGACTTCGGCAACCCGTGGGAGTTTGAACGGCCAGAGGTTGTGTACCCGATTGGCTTTGGTGGCAGCGTCGAAACCTTCACCGATGAAAACGGCAAGACCAAGCAGGTCTGGACCCCGGTGGAAACCGTCCGTGCGATTGCGTATGACACGCCGGTGGTCGGTTGGCGCGGGGCGAGCGTCAACACGCTGCGTTTGTGGCGCGCCCGGGCCATGGAAGATTTGCACCTGGAGCGTTTCAATGCCGGCGACCACTTGGGCGCGGTGGCCGAAGTGGCCCGGGCCGAAAGTATCTCCCGCGTGCTCTACCCGGCGGACAGCACCGAAGCCGGCCAGGAACTGCGTTTGCGTCAGGAATACTTCTTTGTCGCCGCCTCCCTGCAAGACTTGCTGCGTCGCCATCGCAACATGCACACCTCGGTCCTGACCCTGGGCGATCACGCGGCGATCCAACTCAACGACACCCATCCCTCGATTGCCGTGGCCGAATTGATGCGCCAACTGGTGGATGTCTACGACGTCGCCTGGGATGCGGCGTGGCAGGTTACCGTCGACACGCTTTCCTACACCAACCACACGCTGCTGCCGGAAGCGCTGGAAACCTGGCCGGTCGGCTTGATGGAGCGGATGTTGCCGCGACACATGCAGATCATTTACCTGATCAACGCCCATCACATCGATTCGCTACGCGCCAAAGGCGTGCACGATTTCGACGTGCTGCGCGCTGTGTCGCTGATCGAGGAAGACAACGGTCGGCGTGTGCGCATGGGTAACCTGGCGTTTCTCGGCTCCCACAGCGTCAACGGCGTGTCCGGCCTGCATACGCAATTGATGCGTAAAACGGTGTTCTCCGAACTGCACAAGCTCTACCCGAATAGGATCAATAACAAGACCAACGGCATCACCTTCCGCCGCTGGCTGTACCAGGCCAACCCCGAGCTGACGTCGATGATGGTCGATGCCCTCGGCCCTGATTTGCTGGACAACCCCGAAGGGCGCTTGCTTGATCTGGAACCGTTCGCCGAGAAATCCGCGTTCCGCAAGGCGTTCGCGGAGCAGCGGCTGCACAGCAAGAAAGCCCTGGCGCACCTGATTCACGAGCGGCTGGGGGTGGCGGTCAACCCGGCGGCGATGTTCGATGTGCAGGTCAAGCGGATCCACGAATACAAACGCCAGTTGCTCAACCTCATGCACACCGTGGCGTTGTATCAGGCGATTCGGGCGGAACCTGAAATCGACTGGGTACCGCGGGTGAAGATCTTCGCCGGCAAGGCGGCGGCCAGTTATCACCAGGCCAAGCTGATCATCAAACTGACCAATGACATCGCCCGGGTGGTGAACAACGACCCGACGGTGCGCGGCTTGCTCAAAGTGGTGTTCCTGCCCAACTACAACGTCAGCCTGGCGGAGAGCATTATTCCGGCGGCGGATTTGTCGGAGCAGATTTCCACCGCCGGCTTCGAAGCCTCCGGCACCAGCAACATGAAGTTCGGCCTCAACGGTGCATTGACCATCGGCACCCTTGATGGGGCCAACGTGGAAATGTGCGAGCGCATCGGCTCTGAGCACATGTTCATCTTCGGCCTCAGTGCGCAGCAGGTTGAAGCGCGCAAGCAGAACCATGAATTCAATGCGACGCCGGATATCGCCGCGTCTCATCGACTCAATGACGTGTTGCAAGCAATTCGTGGCGGGGTGTTTTCGCCGGATGATCCGTCCCGTTACGCCGGGCTGATCGATTCGCTGGTGGATTACGACCGCTTCCTGGTGTGCGCCGATTTCGATTCTTACTGGAATGCGCAGATGCGCGTCGAAGCCCATTGGCACGACTCCAAGGAATGGTGGCGCTCGGCGGTGCTGAACACGGCGCGGATGGGCTGGTTCTCCTCGGACCGGACCATTCGCGAGTACGCCACGGATATCTGGAAGGCGCTGGAGTAACTTTTAGCAATAATTGCGTGCAAGGCCCGGCGATTGTTGGGCCTGACCGATATACTAAGCGCCAGTTTCAGTGAGCGCTGCGCGCTCAATCGCGGGCAAGCCATGCTCCCACAGGATCACACGGACTGTGGGAGCATGGCTTGCCCGCGATGACGTCAGTGCAGACGCCACAAGGCAATGGGCCGCTTAGGGATATCGACCATGCAATGGATTTTCATGCTGATAGGGCTGGTGCTCGGCTGGATACTCGACGAGTCGTTCAGTGATGCACTCTTGGGCGGCTTGCTCGGGTTGGGGATTGGCCAGGCCATTCGCATCGGCCGTCTGGATTCGCAAGCCACCGCGCAACGCCAATTACTGGCCCAGGCGCAGGTGGCGCTTGAGGCGGTGCAGCAACGTCTGGCGTTGCTGGAGGTGTCTGGCGTCCAGGTGCCTGATACCAGCGAGTCGGTTGCCAATGAATCGATTGCTAGTGAACCGACCCCGACTGCCGGGTTCTCACTCGACGAAATTGCGCTCCATACCCCGGAGCTGATCTGGGACCTGCCTCCCGAGCTCGAACCCATTACGGCGGCGGCCACTGAAACCAGTCGGCCACTGCCTGCCGATGCCTGGAAACCCGAACCGGTCGCCCACGAACCGCAAGAACCCGTCACCCCGCGCGGCCCCAACTTCATCGACCGTGCCATCAGTGGCGCCCGAGCGTGGCTGTTCGGCGGCAACACCGTGCTGCGGGTCGGTGTGGTGTTGCTCTTCCTCGGTCTGGCCTTTCTGCTGCGCTATGCCACCGAAGGCATGGTGGTGCCGATCGAATTGCGTTACGCCGGCGTCGCAGCGGCGGCATTGGGGCTGCTCGGTTTGGGCTGGTGGCTGCGCCATCGCAATACCAATTATGCGCTGATGCTGCAAGGCACCGGGATCGCCGTGCTGTACCTGACGGTGTTCGCGGCGATGCGTTTGCATCCATTGCTGGATCCGACGGCGGCCCTTGGCCTGTTGGTGGCGGTGACGGTGTTCTCGGCCATTCTGGCCATCACCCAGGACTCACTGGCGCTGGCGTGCGCCGCCGCGCTGGGCGGTTTTGCCGCGCCGATCCTCACGTCTACCGGCGCCGGCAACCACGTCGCGCTGTTCAGCTACTTCGCCTTGCTCAATGCCGGCATCCTCGCCATCGCCTGGTTCAAGGCCTGGCGGCTGCTCAACCTGATTGGCTTTGCCGGCACCTTCGGCATCGGTTTCGCCTGGGGGCTGCGTTCCTACGCGCCAGAATTGCTGTGGAGTACCGAGCCGTTTCTGATCCTGTTCTTCCTGATGTACCTGGCCATCGGCCTGCTGTTTGCCCGGCGCAAGTTGCTGGAAATGAGCGACGCCCCTGAGGACGACAGCCGCGAGGCGCTACTGCGCTGGTCGGCGCGCAAGGGTGATTACGTCGACGGCACGATGCTGTTTGGGCCACCGCTGGTGGGCTTCGGCTTGCAGTTCGCGCTGGTCCAGCATCTGGAATTAGCCGCTGCGTTCAGTGCGCTGGCGCTGGGCATGATCTACATGGGCCTTGCCCGTTTGCTGATGGGCGGACGGGCGCTGCTGTTGGCGGAAACCTGCCTGGCACTGGGCGTGATCTTCGCCAGCCTCGCGATTCCTTTGGGGCTCGATGCCCGATGGACCGCCGCTGCCTGGGCCGTCGAAGGTGCCGGAATCTTCTGGCTCGGCCTGCGCCAGCAACGCCCATTGGCCCGAGCCTTTGCCTTGCTGTTGCAATTGGGTTCGGCGCTGGCGTTCCTCAGTGAACTGCGTATCGGTGAAGGCAGCCTGCTCGACGGCTCGCCGCTGGGCGCGATGATGCTCGGCATCGCATTGCTGTTCAGCTTCTATCAATTACGCAAGGCCTTGCCCGAGCTTACCTCGCAGTGGGAACGCCAAGGGCTGCCCGTACTGGCATGTCTCGGCCTGACCTTCCTCTATCTGCTGGCGCCGTTGTTCTTCCTCACCCACGGCACGGCGATCAGTTGGGCGTTGGCGGGGTTGGCGACGTTGTTTGTCGGTCTGCGCCTGCAATCGCGCACGTTCCTGTTCACCGCGTTTGCTGTGCAGTTGCTCGGTGGCGCGTTGTTTCTGCTGCGGCTGCAAGGGGCGAGCGGCGAGTCGGCTGCGGTGTTTAGCGCCGGCTGGAGCGGATTGCTCAGCGCATCGTTGATCGGCCTGGCGTTGATCGCCGGCATGTTGCTGGCGGCGCGCGATGACATGGTGCGCAGCGACGTGAGATTGCTGCGCGGATTGTCGGTGGTGTTGCTGGCCGGTCTGGTGCTGATAAATCTGGCGGTGTTGTTCGTCTTGCCATGGCAAACCGCGAGTGCGGTGTGGGCGGCCAGCGGTCTGTTGATCATCTGGCTGAGCCTTTACCTGAAGCAGCGCGTGAGTTTTGTCTTCGGTCTGTTGTTGCAAGTGATCGGTGGCGCGGCGTTTCTGTTCGCCGGGCCGCAATTGCTCGGCCCGTTGGCCAGCGAAGGGCTGAAGCCGCTGGCGCACAGCGGTTTCTGGACGCCGCTGGTGCTGGGCCTGGCCGCGCTGGTCGGTGCCTGGCGCTTGCAACTGGGTAACCATGGCTCCGCGTTCGATGTCCTGAGTTTGCGGCGTTTGTCTGAAGTGTTGCTGGTGTGGGGCGCGGGGTGGTGGGCGCTGGCGTGGATCAGCGAAGTGCTGCGTTTTGCGCCGCAGAGTCTGCAAGCAACGTTGCTGTTGGCGGTCGCGGCGGTCAGCGTGGTGCTGTGGAGCGTGTTGGCGCTACGTCTGAACTGGTCGGCGCTGGGTTTGCTCTGCACATTGCTGATGCCTGCTGCCGGCGTCGTGCTGCTCGCGGCCTGGCAGTCGCGTTATCACCCGGCGGCCAGTTTCGGCTGGCTGGCCTGGGCCGCGGTGTTTGGGGGGCATTTCGTTTCACTGAAGCGTCTGGCGCCGATGTTGCCCGCCCGCGCCCTGAGCACCGCGCATGTGCTCGGCTGCTGGCTGTTGATCGGAGTGTTGGCGCTGGAACTGCGTTACGGCTTGCTGCTGTTGTCCGAGCAATACAACGCCTGGCGCTGGTTGGGTTGGGCGATTCTGCCGAGCCTGTATCTGGTGCTGATGGCGGCACCGCGCAACGGGCCGTGGCCGGTGTCGGCTTATCCTCGCGAATATCGCCTTTATGCGGCGGCACCGCTGGCGTTGCTGATGCTCGGCTGGTTCTGGCTGGCAAACGTCGTCAGTGACGGCACCGCCGAACCACTGCCGTATGTGCCGTTGATCAATCCACTGGAGATGGGCCTGCTGTTTGCACTGTTCGGCGTCTACCTCTGGTCGCGCAGCGCCGTGACGCAACTGGCGATCCGCAAGGACTACGCCGCACACGCCACGCAACTGATCGCCGGGGTTTCGCTGTTCGTGTTCTTCACCGCGCTGGTCATGCGCACGGCTCATCATTGGGGTGGCGTGCCGTTCGAGTTCGACGCGTTGCTTGAATCGATGCTGGTGCAGGCCGGGCTGTCCATCGTCTGGACCCTGATGGCACTGAGCCTGATGATCGGCGGTCATTTGCGTCATCGCCGCGAAGTCTGGCTGATCGGTGCGGCGCTGATCGGTGTGGTGGTGGCCAAGTTGTTCTTTGTTGAATTGAGTAACCGCGGCGGACTGGCGCGGATCGTCTCGTTTATCGGCGTTGGCGTGTTGCTGTTGGTCGTCGGTTATTTCGCACCGCTGCCGCCCAAGCGCGCCGAGGCTGTGCCGGAATCAGAAAAACCGGCCCCGGAAACCGAAGGAGTGTCGTCTTGAGTCAGAAGCTGAATCTGGGCTGGTTGAGCGTGGTTGCGCTGGGTGTGACGCTGTCGGTTGGCGCACAGGAACAACCCGCGGATTTCACCACTCAAGTGCCGTTGTCCGTGAGCGGCGAAGGCCCGTGGTATCGCCTCGATTTGCCGTTGAGCGTGCAGTTGAATGCGCGCCAAACCGACCTGAGCGATGTACGCGTGTTCAACGCTGCTGGCCAGGTTCAGGCGTATGCCTTGGCCCGAGAATCGGCCCAGACCCGCGAAAGTCGCGCGCTGACCGATGTGAAGTGGTTCCCGTTGTACAGCTCGGCGGATTCCACCGAGCGCGCGCCCAGCGTGCGGGTGCAATCAAGCGCCAACGGCACGTTGGTCGAGGTGCAGCCGTCCAGCCAGTTGGAGGCGGGCGAAGAAGAACTGCGCGGCTGGTTGCTCGATGCCAGTGGCATCAAGGCGCCGTTACAGCAATTGGTCCTCGACTGGACCACCGAGCACGACGGCTTCCAGCGATTCAGCATTGAAGCCAGTGACGACTTGCAGCATTGGCAGTCATGGGGCGACGGGCAGGTGGCGCGATTGGCGTTTGCCGACGAACGGGTCGAGCAGCATGAAGTCGGCTTGCCGGGGCAATCGGCGCGTTATCTGCGCTTGCTGTGGACTTCACCACAATCGGCGCCAGTGCTGACGTCCGCGCAACTGGAAAGCGCGAGCAGCCGCAGCCTGCCACTGCCGTTGGTCTGGTCGCAGGCCTTGGCGGGCAGCAGCTCGAAGGCGGGTGAATACACCTGGCAGTTGCCGATGGGGCTGAATGTCGAACGGGTGCAGATCGATCTGAGCCAACCCAATAGCCTGGCGCCGGTCACCTTGTCGGGTCGCCGGGAGAGCAGCTTGCCGTGGCAGCCAATGGGTAGCGGTTTGCTGTATCGCCTGACCCAGAATGGCCAGGACGTGGTGCAGAACGAATTGCAGTTGCCGGGACAAACCGTGCAGCAGCTGAAGCTGGTGGTGGACGAGCGCGGCGGTGGACTGGGCAGCGCCGCACCGACGCTGAAATTTGCCGTGCGCTCGACGCAACTGGTATTCCTGGCGCGCGGCCCCGGCCCCTACACGCTGGCACTGGGCAATGCGACGGCAAAAGCGGCGAGCTTGCCATTGTCGACGCTGATTCCCGATTACAGCGCGCAGAAGGTGGCGACGTTGGGTAAGGCGACGGTGGACGGCGGAGCGGTGGTAACGCCGGTGTCTACATCGGCGGCCCCGGCGACGGGTGACACGAGCTGGAAGAAGCTCGGCCTGTGGGCCGTGTTGTTGCTCAGTGTGGTGTTCCTGGCGGCGATGGCGTTCAGTTTGCTGCGCAAACCACCGGTCAAACCCTGAGAACGGCTGGCGCTGCGCCAAATCGCGGGCAAGCCCGCTCCCACAGGTGACCGGGTTTCATTAGAGATACGCGGTCGAATGTGGGAGCGGGCTTGCCCGCGAAGGCGGACTGCCTGGCAAAGAAAATCTCGAATCTGCCCCCTGCCACCGGTCCACATTCGGCCCGTTTCGAACTACGCTAATCCCCGCGCATGAACTCTCTTGGGTGTATCACGTCTGATAGGAGGAAATGCGCCTCGACTCGCGCTAAACTGCGCGGGTTTTTAGCCCCCCATTCCACCGGAGCCTTCCATGTCCCGCGTTACCCTGAGTCGCTATTTGATTGAGCAGACCCGTAGCAACAACACTCCTGCCGATCTGCGTTTCCTGATCGAAGTGGTGGCGCGTGCTTGCAAAGAAATCAACCACGCCGTGTCCAAAGGCGCCCTGGGTGGTGTTCTGGGCAGCATGGGCACTGAAAACGTCCAAGGCGAAGTGCAGAAGAAGCTCGACGTGATCTCCAACGAGATCCTGCTCGAAGCCAACGAATGGGGCGGTCACCTGGCCGGCATGGCGTCCGAAGAAATGGACAATGCCTACCAGATCCCGGGCAAATACCCGAAAGGCGCGTACCTGCTGGTATTCGACCCGCTGGACGGTTCGTCGAACATCGACATCAACGCCCCGGTCGGCACCATCTTCTCGGTACTGCGCTGCCCGAACGAATACCTGAGCCAGAACGAGCCCTTGAATGAAAAGGCCTTCCTGCAGCCAGGCACCCAGCAAGTAGCCGCCGGTTACGCGATCTACGGTCCACAGACCATGTTGATCCTGACCCTGGGTGATGGCGTAAAAGGCTTCACCCTGGACCGTGAAATGGGCAGTTTCGTACTGACCCACGAAAACATCACCATTCCTGAGTCCACCCAGGAATTCGCCATCAACGCGTCCAACCAGCGTCACTGGGAAGCACCGGTACAGCGTTACGTCGGCGAATTGCTGGCAGGCGATGAAGGTCCGCTGAAAAAGAACTACAACATGCGCTGGGTCGCCGCGATGGTGGCCGACGTGCACCGTATCCTGACCCGTGGCGGTCTGTTCATGTACCCACGCGACAGCCGCGAGCCGTCCAAGCCGGGCAAACTGCGCCTGATGTACGAAGCCAACCCGATGTCGTTCCTGGTCGAGCAAGCCGGCGGTGCTTCCACCGACGGTCACCAGCGCATTCTCGACATCAAGCCTGATGGCCTGCACCAGCGCGTGGCAGTGTTCCTCGGCTCGAAAGAAGAAGTCGAACGCGTTACGGCTTACCACAAGGCCTGATTCATGACCGCGCCCTGGCAGCCGTTGCTCGATTGGTGGTTTGGTTCTTTCGAATCTGCCAGCGAAATAGCGGCTGACAAGGGCAAGTTGTGGTTCGGCAAGCGCGACAGCCAGGACCTCGAAGCGCGCACGCGTTTCGGGGGCTGGGTCGAGCAGGCACTGACCGGCGGTTTGACTGATTGGGCGCAACGCCCCGAAGGTTGGCTGGCTCTGGTGCTGTTGCTCGATCAACTCCCGCGAATGATCTACCGCGACACCCCCAAATCCTATTCCGGCGATCTCAGGGCTCAGGCACTGGTGGGGCAAGGCATTGCTGCGGATTTCGACCGGCAGTTGCGGCCGATTCAGCGGGTGTTCATCTATCTGGTGCTGGAGCACTGCGAACACCTGGCGGTGCAGAACGAGTGCATCTCGCGTTACATCGATTTGTTGGCGCAACAGCCGGAGGCGGATCGAACACTGTTTACCGACTATCTGGACTATGCCGAGAAGCATCAGAAGGTGATTGCGCAGTTTGGGCGGTTTCCGCATCGCAATGCGGTGTTGGGGCGGGAGTCGACGGCTGAGGAGTTGGCGTTTCTGTCGAAGCCTGGGTCCAGGTTCTAAATCTTCAATGCGGTTGATGACCCCATCGCGGGCAAGCCCGCTCCCACAGTGATCCATGTGGGAGCGGGCTTGCCCGCGATGGGGCCCGAGAGAGCGCTTTAGATCCGGAAGCTGCCGACCAACTGCTTCAACCGCGCCGCCTGCTGTTCCAGGTCAGCGCAGGCGCGCAAGGTTGACTGCAAGTTTTCCACGCCTTCCTGGTTCAACGTGTTGATCTCGGTGATGTCGACGTTGATCGATTCCACCACGGCAGTCTGTTCCTCAGTCGCTGTCGCCACCGACTGATTCATCCCGTCGATTTCGCCAATGCGCTGCGTCACGCTGCCCAGGCGTTCGCCAGCCTGGTTGGCGATGCCGACGCTGCTTTCGCTCTGGCGCTGGCTGTCGGTCATGGTGCTCACCGCTTCGCGGGCGCCGACTTGCAATTCCTCGATCATCTTCTGCACTTGCTGCGCCGAATCCTGCGTGCGGTGCGCCAGGTTGCGCACCTCGTCCGCCACCACGGCAAAACCACGACCGGCTTCACCGGCGCGAGCCGCTTCGATGGCCGCGTTCAGGGCCAGCAAGTTGGTCTGCTGGGAGATGCTGGTGATCACTTCCAGAATCTGCCCGATGTTCACGGTGTTGCTGTTGAGCGTTTCAATGTTGCCGCACGAATCACTGATCTTCGCCGACAGCTGCTGCATCGCCGCGATGGTTTTGTCGACGACTTGCTGGCCATCTTCTGCCATGGCGCGGGCATCGCTCGAATGCTGGGAGGCGAGGGCGGCGTTCTGGGCGATTTCCTGGGCGGCGGCACCCAACTCGTTGATCGCCGCGGCCACGCTGCTGGTACGCGAGGCCTGTTGATCGGAGTTGAACATCGACGAGTTGGAAGCGGCCACCACACGCAGGGCGACTTCGTTGACCTGGCCGGTGGCCGACGACACTTCACGAATCGAGGTGTGAATACGCTCTACAAAGCGGTTGAACGAGGTGCCCAGTGCACCGAATTCGTCCTGGCCATGAATGGTCAGGCGCTTGGTCAGGTCACCTTCACCTTCGGCGATGTCATGCATCGCGCGGCCCATGGTCAGCAGCGGCTGCATCAGGACGCTGATCAACACGCCCAGCAACGCGATGATGATCACCACGGCAATCACCATGGCAATGATCGCCGAGGTGCGGAATTCGCTGAGCATCGAGAACGCGGTGTCCTGATCCAGCACCAGTGCCACGTACCAGTCTGCAGACGGCACACCGTTGACGTGGGTGAAGGACATGAACTGTTTCTTGCCGTCGATCTCGACTTCTTTCATACCCGGGCTGACGTTCGGCGCGCCGTTCGGGTAGGCGTCAGCGAGGCCTTTGAGCACCAGTTTGTTGTCCGGGTGAATCAGGATCTTGCCGTCGGCACTGACGATGAACGCGTGGCCGTGGCCGCCGAAGTTCAGGGAGTTGATGATCGCGCTGACGCTGGACAGGTCAATGTCCGCGCCGGCAACGCCGATCATCTGGCTCTGATACTTCACTGGCGTGGCGACGGTGATCACCAGTTTGCCGGAGGATGCGGCAATGTATGGTTCGGTGACGATGGTCTGTTGTGCGCTGTTGGCCGCCTTGTACCAGCCGCGGGAACGAGGATCGTAGTCGGCGGCGCGATTGCCGGCCGGGACCGAGAACATCACGCCGTCAGTGCCACCGAAATAGCTCAGCTGGAAGTTGCTGGTGTAGGCCGGCAGGTCGATGGCGCGTTTCAGGCTGGCCTGGGCGCTGCCATCCACGGCGATCTGCTGGGACAGCGATTGCAGCAACTGGATGCGACTTTCCAGCCATGTCTGGATGTTGCTGGTGGTCAGGCTGCCGAGTTCCTGCATCGACGATTCGGTACTGCTGCGCAGAGTCTGGCGCTGGCGGTAGTCGTTGAACAGGATAAAGCAGGCGAACGCAACGGCGACCACGAGGGCGGCTGCCAACAGGATCTTGTGGCTGAACTTCATGTTTCTGGTCATTAAATGCATTACCGCGGAGGGGCTGGTCGGCGAGGGGCGTCAAATCGTCACAGTCGAGGGCTTGGCGCTGCCTCTATGTCGACTGGCCAGCGCCAAAGATTAGGCGCGTTTTTGCAAAAACCGACGAAATACTCAATGGCGCGAGAAAGTTGCTGATTTTTCGAAAGAAGGCAGACGAGTGGCCCGATAAATAGCACAACAGTCGGGGAACCAGATGGGGGTTTGCTCTTCTAAGCTTCAGCTTGGCAGCCATGCCATTCCCCTTCGTTCCAGGAGTCTCACCATGTCGCTGCGTTCTATCGCCTTGCTCTCGTTCTGCGTGTTGTTGGCCGCATGCAGCAAGGTCAATCAGGAAAACTACTCGAAACTATCGACCGGCATGCCCAAGGCCGAGGTCGAGACGTTGCTGGGTACACCTGCTGATTGCTCGGGCGCGCTCGGCATGTCCAGTTGCACCTGGGGCGACAAAAACAGCTTTATCAGCGTGCAGTACGCCGGTGACAAAGTATTGATGTTTTCCGGCCAAGGCCTGAAGTAAACCGGGGCGCTGCGCCCGCGGGAGAAAAACAATGAAGCGGTTATTACTCGTACTTTTTGCCGGCCTGGTTTTGGCTGGCTGCGCCACTTCTGGCCAAGATTCGTTGGCGCCAAAAACCGTCAACAGCGTCAACCTCAAGCGCTACCAAGGGACCTGGTACGAGTTGGCTCGCATGCCCATGTATTTCCAGCGTGACTGCGCACAATCCGAAGCCCATTACACGCTCAAGCCGGACGGCAACCTGGCGGTCTTGAACCGCTGCCTGACGCCGCAGTGGCAGTGGGAAGAGGTCAAGGGCACGGCTTATCCACAGGTGCCGGGCAAAACCGACAAATTGTGGGTCAAGTTCGATACCTGGTTCTCTCGGTTGATCCCCGGCACGGCGAAGGGCGAATACTGGGTGTTGTACGTCAGCGACGACTACAAGACAGCCATTGTTGGCGACCCGAGCCGCAAGTATCTGTGGCTGCTGGCCCGCACGCCGACCGTCAATGGCGTCGTGCGCGAGGAACTGCTGAGCAAGGCGCGTCAGCAGGGTTACGACACCTCGCGGCTGATCTGGCGTGCGTCGGAGCAGCAGATGGCCAAGACCTCGGACTAACTGCACATATACCTGTGGGAGCGAGCTCGCTCGCGATGAGGCCATCAGCTTCAACAGAAATGTTGACTGACAGGCCGCCATCGCGAGCAAGCTCGCTCCCACAGGTTTTTTTATCAGCCTAAAAGATCGCGCAGGACCTGGGTGAAAGCGCGGTTGCTTTCTTCCTCATCGGCATGACGCCCGTCACGCACAACCCACTGGCCATTGACCAGCACATCGCGCACCTGGCGATCACCACCGGCAAACAGCCAGCGATTCAAAATCCTGTCGCCACTGGCCGTCGCCAGGTACGGATCATTGCCATCGAGCACCAGCCAATCTGCCCGCTTGCCCACTTCCAGCGCGCCAATCGGCTGCCCCAGTGCCTGTGCGCCGCCGTCCAGTGCGGCGTCGTACAGCGTGCGGCCCACCATTGGCTGATCCGCGCCATACAAGCGGTTACGCCGCTGATCGCGCAGACGCTGGCCATATTCCAGCCAGCGCAATTCCTCCACCACGCTCAACGAGACATGGCTGTCAGAGCCGATGCCCATGCGTCCGCCCTGAGCGAGGAAATCCACCGCCGGGAAGATCCCGTCGCCCAGGTTGGCTTCAGTGGTCAGGCACAAGCCGGCGATGGCGCGACTCTTGGCCATCAGCGTGACCTCTTCGGCGTTGGCGTGGGTGGCGTGAACCAGGCACCAGCGCTGATCGACCTCGGTGTTTTCATACAGCCATTGCAGCGGACGGCGACCACTCCAGGTCAGGCAGTCATCGACTTCTTTCTGCTGCTCGGCGATATGGAGGTGCACCGGGCATTGCTTGTCGCTGGCCGCCAGCACTTCGCTGATTTGCTGCGGCGTGACTGCGCGCAATGAGTGGAAACACAGACCCAGCGACTGCGCTGGTTGCTGCGCCAGGAGTGGTTGCAAGCGCGACTGAAGCTTGAGGTAGTTTTCGGTGCTGTTGATGAAGCGGCGCTGACCTTCGTTCGGGGTCTGGCCACCAAAGCCGGAGTGGCTGTAGAGCACCGGCAGCAGGGTCAGGCCAATACCGGCGGAACTGGCGGCCTGGCTGACGCGCAGCGCCAACTCGGCCGGGTCCGCGTAAGGCTGGCCGTTGGTGTCGTGATGCACGTAATGAAATTCCGCCACCGATGTGTAACCGGCCTTGAGCATTTCGATGTACAACTGACGGGCGATGACGCCGAGTTGGTCCGGGCTGATTTTTCCGACGAGGCGATACATCAAATCGCGCCAGGTCCAGAAACTGTCGTTCGGATTGCCCGCCACTTCTGCCAGTCCGGCCATCGCTCGCTGGAAGGCATGGGAGTGCAGATTCGGCATTCCCGGCAGCAGTGGACCGCTCAGCCGTTCGGCGCCATCTGCATGGGAATCGGCCTGGATATGGGTCAAAACGCCCTCGGCATTGACCTCAAGACGTACATTGTTGGCCCATCCACTAGGCAGCAGCGCGCGTTCGGCAAAGAAGGCGGACATGGTTCGGCACCCCATCGTGTGTTATTTGTATATACATATACAGACGTTTGCCTGCCCGGTAAACTCCGGCAAGCTAGCGATATTCACTAAACGACCAAGGATTAACCGTGCCGACTCCGCCCCCAGTGTCACCGTTGGCCGCGAACATGGGCGACAGTCCGGCGCCCTTGTACGCCCGCGTCAAACAGATGATTACCCAGCAAATCGACAGTGGAAACTGGCCGCCGCACTACCGCGTTCCGTCGGAAAGCGAGCTGGTCAGCCAACTCGGTTTCAGCCGCATGACCATCAACCGTGCGCTGCGGGAGATGACCGCCGACGGTCTGTTGGTGCGCATGCAAGGCGTCGGCACGTTCGTCGCCGAGCCGAAAAGCCAGTCCGCGCTGTTTGAAGTGCACAACATTGCCGACGAAATCGCCTCCCGTGGCCATCGTCACACTTGCAAAGTGATTACCCTCGAAGAAGAAGCCGCCGGCTCCGAACGCGCTTTAGCGTTGGACATGCGCGAAGGGCAGCGGGTTTTCCACTCGCTGATCGTGCATTTCGAAAACGATATCCCGGTGCAAATCGAAGACCGTTTCGTCAACGCGCTGGTGGCCCCCGACTACCTCAAACAGGACTTCACCCTGCAAACGCCTTACGCCTACCTGAACCAGGTCGCGCCGCTGACGGAGGGCGAGCATGTGGTCGAGGCGATTCTGGCCGAAGCCAGCGAATGCAAATTGCTGCAGATTGAAAAGGGCGAGCCGTGCCTGCTGATTCGCCGCCGCACCTGGTCGGGCCGTCAGCCGGTGACCGCCGCCCGTTTGATCCACCCCGGTTCCCGTCATCGTCTGGAAGGACGCTTTCATAAATGAATGCTTTGAAGGTTTTGCGCGCCAAAGATTACCCACGCATGCCGTGGAAAAACGGCGGTGGCAGCACAGAAGAAATCACCCGCGATGCAGGCACGGGCCTTGACGGTTTTGGCTGGCGCCTGTCGATTGCCGACATCGGCGAGTCGGGCGGCTTCTCGACGTTCACCGGGTACGAGCGCGTCATCACCGTGCTGCAAGGTGATGGCATGACCTTGCGGGTGGACGGTCAAGATACGCATCCATTGTTACCGCTGACCCCGTTTGCCTTTAGCGGTGAGAGCGACGTGTCCTGCACATTGCTCGGCGGGCCGATTCGCGATTTCAACCTGATTTATGCGCCGCAGCGTTTTGATGCGCGCTTGCAGTGGCTTTCCGGCGAGCAGCAGTTTTTCGCCTCGGCGCGTACGGTGTTGGTGTTCAGCATCAGCGATGCATTGGACGTGACGGTCGGTAACAGCACGTCGCAACTCGGTCGCCATGATTGCCTGCAACTCGACGGTAACACCGGCCTGCTGGAAGTCTCGAGCAACGGCGCCTGCTGTGTGATCGAACTGACGGCTCACTGAGTCAACACTCACTTTGTAGCAGCTGGCGCAGCCTGCGTTCGGCTGCGCAGCAGTCGTGAAATCAGCCACTGCGGTCTCCAGGGCCATCTCATCTGATAGGCGACTGCTACGCAGACGAACGCAGGCTTCGCCAGCTGCTACAGATCGCAAGTTGCCCGATACTTCATTTCTGTTCCCCTAAGCGCACCAACTTGTTACCGAACGCCCCAGCGCGGCGCAAAACCTCGCTTTAGTAACAGCACCCCAGCGCTACCAAAAATCCCCCCGAAAAATTTCATCTACGCCAGAACCCTTGATTCAGGCGCTCTCCAGCCATGCCAAAAGGTTTTCTTGAACATCCATCCAACAAGTTGGCCGCTTGATTGCATATGCTTGTATGTACAAGTAAAGACGTATGCGTATGAGTCACGAAGACTCAACCGTCGTCCACTGATTCGCCGGTGTGCACTGATGCCCATCGGCTTGCTCGCCCACTGCCTGGGTTGGTTTTGGATTGATTGCTGAGGAGTTTTTTTCGTGACTAAATTTCGTGACGTTGAAATCCGCGCTGCCCGCGGTAACAAGCTGACCGCCAAGAGCTGGCTGACCGAAGCGCCACTGCGCATGCTGATGAACAACCTCGACCCGGAAGTCGCCGAGAACCCTAAAGAACTGGTGGTTTACGGTGGTATCGGTCGTGCGGCACGTAACTGGGAATGCTACGACAAGATCGTTGAAAGCCTGACCAATCTGAACGACGACGAGACCCTGCTGGTGCAATCCGGCAAGCCGGTCGGCGTGTTCAAGACCCACAGCAACGCACCGCGTGTTCTGATCGCCAACTCCAACCTGGTTCCACACTGGGCAAGCTGGGAGCACTTCAACGAACTGGACGCCAAAGGCCTGGCCATGTACGGCCAGATGACCGCCGGCAGCTGGATCTACATCGGTAGCCAGGGCATCGTTCAAGGCACCTACGAAACCTTCGTCGAAGCCGGTCGTCAGCACTACAACGATGACCTGAAAGGTCGTTGGGTCCTGACCGCAGGCCTCGGTGGCATGGGCGGTGCCCAACCGCTGGCCGCGACCCTGGCCGGTGCCTGCTCGCTGAACATCGAATGCCAGCAGGTCAGCATCGATTTTCGCCTGAACAGCCGCTACGTCGACGAGCAAGCCAAAGACCTCGACGACGCGCTGGCCCGCATCGCCAAATACACCAAAGAAGGCAAGGCGATTTCCATCGCGCTGCTGGGTAACGCGGCTGAAATCCTGCCGGAACTGGTTCGTCGTGGCGTACGCCCGGACATGGTCACCGACCAGACCAGCGCCCACGACCCGCTCAACGGTTACCTGCCAGCCGGCTGGACCTGGGAAGAGTACCGCGCTCGCGCCCAGACCGAGCCTGCTGCTGTGGTCAAAGCCGCCAAGCAATCGATGGCCGTGCACGTTAAAGCGATGCTGGATTTCCAGAAAATGGGCATCCCGACTTTCGACTACGGCAACAACATCCGTCAGATGGCGCAGGAAGAAGGCGTGGAAAACGCATTCGACTTCCCAGGCTTCGTACCGGCTTACATCCGTCCACTGTTCTGCCGCGGCATCGGCCCATTCCGTTGGGCTGCACTGTCGG
Organism: Pseudomonas sp. C9; assembly: GCF_002000165.1. Taxonomy (NCBI): domain Bacteria; kingdom Pseudomonadati; phylum Pseudomonadota; class Gammaproteobacteria; order Pseudomonadales; family Pseudomonadaceae; genus Pseudomonas; species Pseudomonas sp. C9. The sequence continues at coordinate 185,649 of NZ_MPAK01000002.1, forward strand.
GCAACGCTGAAGACATCTACAAGACCGACGCCAAGGTCAAAGAGCTGATCCCGGACGACGCCCACCTGCACAACTGGCTGGACATGGCCCGCGAGCGCATCAGCTTCCAGGGTCTGCCGGCCCGTATCTGCTGGGTTGGCCTGGGCCTGCGCGCCAAGCTGGGTCTGGCGTTCAACGAAATGGTACGCAGCGGTGAATTGTCCGCGCCTATCGTCATCGGTCGCGACCACCTGGACTCCGGCTCGGTAGCCAGCCCGAACCGCGAAACCGAATCCATGCAGGACGGTTCCGACGCCGTGTCCGACTGGCCACTGCTCAACGCTCTGCTCAACACCGCGAGCGGCGCGACCTGGGTTTCCCTGCACCACGGCGGCGGCGTCGGCATGGGCTTCTCCCAGCACTCGGGCATGGTGATTGTCTGCGACGGTACTGACGAAGCGGCCGAGCGTATCGCTCGCGTCCTGCACAACGACCCGGCTACCGGCGTTATGCGTCACGCCGATGCGGGCTACCAGATCGCCATCGACTGCGCGAAGGAACAAGGGCTGAACCTGCCGATGATCACCGGCAAATAAACAAGCCATGTAGCAGCTGCCGCAGGCTGCGTTAAGGGCCGAAGGACCTTCGTTCCGCGTTGGAATGCCGGGGTCGCTTCGCAACCCGACGCCGCCTTCGGCAGCTGCTACAGAGATTGAGTGAAACCAGAATAACAATCCACAGAGGTTGAACCATGGCTGTTAACAGCGAGCGTGCAGGTAACAAACCGTTGATCGAGAAACGCTCGATCGACTACATCCCGGAAGCGGAAAGACACGGTCGTCTGTTGAGTCAGTTCACCCTGTGGATGGGTGCCAACCTGCAAATCACCGCGATTGTCACCGGCGCATTGGCCGTGGTCCTTGGCGGTGACGTGTTCTGGTCGTTGATCGGTCTGTTGATCGGTCAACTGCTCGGCGGTGGTGTGATGGCGCTGCATGCCGCGCAAGGCCCCAAGCTTGGCCTGCCGCAGATGATCTCCAGTCGTGTGCAGTTCGGTGTTTATGGCGCGGCCATCCCGATCGTATTGGTCTGCTTGATGTATCTCGGTTTCACCGCAACGGGAACCGTACTTTCCGGCCAGGCGCTGGGCCAGTTGTTTGGTGTCAGCGATACCGTCGGTATCCTCATTTTCGCCAGTGTCATCGTGCTGGTCACGGTGCTTGGTTATCGGGTGATCCATTGGATTGGCCGTGTCGCCAGTGTCATTGGCGTGATTGCCTTTGTTTATCTGTTCAGCCGTCTGATGAGCCAGACTGACGTCGGCGCGCTGTTGCAAATCCGCCACTTCAGTTGGAGCAGCTTCTTGCTAGCGGTGTCGCTCGCGGCGTCCTGGCAGATCGCCTTTGGCCCGTACGTGGCTGACTATTCGCGCTACCTGCCGAGCAAGACTTCCTCGGTGAAAACCTTTTTCGCCGCAGGCGCCGGTTCGGTGATTGGTGCACAGGTGGCGATGGTCCTCGGCGTGTTCGCCGCCGCTTCGGCCAACGGACAATTCGCCGGCCACGAAGTGGCCTACATTGTGGGTCTGGGTGGTACCGGTGCCACCGCTGCGCTGCTGTACTTCAGCATTGCGTTCGGCAAAGTCACCATCTCCACGCTGAACTCCTACGGCAGCTTCATGTGCATTGCGACCATCATCAGCGGGTTCCGTGGTGACCTGAAGGTATCGCGCTTGCAGCGTCTGGTGTTCGTGCTGGTCATCGTCGGGGCTGCGACCCTGATGGCGTTGCTCGGCCAGCACTCGTTCCTCGGTGCGTTCAAGTCCTTCATCCTGTTCCTGCTGGCGTTCTTTACGCCATGGAGCGCGATCAACCTGGTGGACTACTACTGCATCACCCGCGAGCGCTATGACGTGCCGGCGCTGGCCGATCCGAACGGTCGCTATGGTCGTTGGAACGTCCTCGGTATCAGCATTTATGTCTTCGGTGTGCTGGTTCAACTGCCGTTCATTTCCACCAAGTTCTATACCGGTCCGCTGGTGGCGGCCCTGGGTGATGTGGATATTTCCTGGATCATCGGTCTGGTGATTCCCGCCGCCCTGTATTACGTGTGCGCAAAAAAATGGCACGGCACAGTGCCTGATCGTTTGATCCTGCCGGTCGAGCAGGACGCGATCACTGAACAAAAGCTGAATGTTGGTCGCGCTTCGGCGCAGGCCTGATTGGACGTGGACAGGGCTGGATGCCTCTTGACTGCCGTAAGCCAATTCATGATTAGGAGCGTCACAACAATGAAATCGAACAAGACCCTGCTGACCACATTGCTTTCCATGGGCCTGCTGGCCAGTGCCGGCGCCACTCAGGCAGCCGGTTGGTGCGAGTCGGGCAAACCGGTGAAATTTGCCGGCCTGAACTGGGAAAGCGCCATGCTGCTGACCGACGTGCTGCAAGTCGTGTTGGAGAAAGGCTACGACTGCAAGACCGACAGCCTGCCGGGCAACTCCATCACCATGGAAAACGCCCTGAGCAGCAACGACATTCAAGTGTTTGCCGAAGAGTGGGTCGGCCGCAGCGAAGTCTGGAACAAGGCCGAGAAGGCCGGCAAAGTCGTCGGTGTCGGCGCTCCGGTTGTTGGCGCGGTTGAAGGCTGGTACGTGCCGCGCTACGTGATCGAAGGCGACGCCAAGCGCAAACTGGAACCTAAAGCCCCGGACCTGAAAAACATTGCTGACCTGGGCAAATACTCGGCGATCTTCAAAGACGCTGAAGAGCCGTCCAAAGGCCGTTTCTACAATTGCCCGGCAGGCTGGACCTGTGAGCTGGACAACAGCGAAATGCTGAAAAGCTACGGTCTGGAAAGCACCTACACCAACTTCCGCCCAGGCACCGGCCCGGCGCTGGATGCCGCCGTGCTGTCGAGCTACAAGCGTGGCGAGCCGATCCTGTTCTACTACTGGTCGCCAACCCCGCTGATGGGCCAGGTCGATGTGGTGAAACTCGAAGAGAAGCCAGGCGTGAACAAGACCGTGGATATCAAGGTCGGCCTGTCCAAGACGTTCCACGAACAAGCCCCGGAACTGGTGGCTGTACTGGAAAAAGTCAATGTGCCGATCGACATCCTCAACCAGAACCTTGGGCGCATGACCAAAGAGCGGATCGAGTCGCCAAAACTGGCCAAGATCTTCTTGAAGGAACATCCTGAAGTCTGGCACGCATGGGTGAGCGAAGACGCAGCCAAGAAAATCGACGCGGCCTTGTAGGTTGGGCCTCTCCGACTGCCGGTAGCGGCAGTCGGACGCTTGATCGCAACCCCTTGATTGAGAGTCTCTTATGTTTCCCGAAAGCTTTACCTTTTCCATCGCCGACTGGGTCAACGGTTGGGTCGACTCGTTGGTCACCAACTACGGCGACGTGTTCCGGCAGATCTCTGACACCCTGCTGTGGGCCATCGTCAATCTTGAAGGGCTGCTGCGCGCGGCGCCCTGGTGGCTGATGTTGGCCATCGTCGCGGGCGTTGCCTGGCACGCGACCCGCAAAGTCGTGACCACGGCCGTGATCGTCGGCTTGTTGTTCCTGGTGGGTGCCGTCGGCCTCTGGGACAAGCTGATGCAAACCCTCGCGTTGATGATGGTGGCGACGATCATTTCGGTGCTGATCGGCATTCCGTTGGGCATTCTCTCGGCGCGCAGCAATCGCCTGCGTTCGGTGCTGATGCCGTTGCTCGACATCATGCAAACCATGCCGAGTTTCGTGTACCTGATCCCGGTGCTGATGCTGTTCGGCCTGGGCAAGGTGCCGGCGATTTTCGCCACCGTGATTTACGCCGCGCCACCGCTGATCCGCTTGACCGATCTGGGCATTCGCCAGGTCGACGGTGAAGTGATGGAGGCGATCAACGCCTTCGGTGCCAACCGCTGGCAGCAACTGTTTGGCGTGCAACTGCCGCTAGCCCTGCCGAGCATCATGGCCGGGATCAACCAGACCACCATGATGGCCCTGTCGATGGTGGTCATTGCTTCGATGATCGGTGCCCGTGGCTTGGGTGAAGACGTGCTGGTGGGGATTCAGACCCTCAACGTCGGACGTGGGCTGGAAGCCGGTCTGGCGATCGTGATTCTGGCTGTGGTGATCGACCGCATTACACAGGCGTACGGTCGGGCCCGGCATGAGGTGAGCAAATGAACAACGCGACCGTAAGCAAGATCGAAGTCAAAAACGTCTTCAAGATTTTTGGCAACCGTTCCAAAGATGCACTGGCGATGATTGGCCAGGGCAAAACCAAGGACCAGGTGCTGGCCGAAACCGGCTGCGTGGTCGGCGTGAACGATCTGTCGCTGAGCATCGGCAGCGGCGAGATCTTCGTGATCATGGGCCTGTCGGGCTCCGGCAAGTCGACTTTGGTACGCCACTTCAATCGCCTGATCGACCCGACCAGCGGCGCGATCCTGGTGGATGGCGTGGACATCCTGCAATACGACATGGAAGCCCTGCGCGAATTTCGTCGACGCAAGATCAGCATGGTGTTCCAGAGCTTCGGCCTGTTGCCGCACAAGAGCGTGCTGGACAACGTCGCCTACGGCTTGAAAATTCGTGGCGAGAGCAAAGCCATGTGCGCCGAGCGTGCGCTGCACTGGATCAACACCGTGGGCCTCAAGGGCTACGAAAACAAATACCCGCATCAGCTTTCCGGCGGTATGCGCCAGCGTGTGGGCCTGGCCCGTGCCCTGGCGGCGGACACCGACATCATCCTGATGGACGAAGCGTTCAGCGCCCTCGACCCGCTGATCCGCGCCGAGATGCAGGACCAGTTGCTGGAGCTGCAAAAGACCCTGCACAAGACCATCGTCTTCATCACCCACGACCTCGACGAGGCTGTGCGCATCGGCAACCGCATCGCGATCCTCAAGGACGGCCGCTTGATCCAGGTCGGCACCCCGAGAGAGATCCTGCATTCGCCGGCGGATGAGTATGTCGACCGGTTTGTGCAACGGCGGGCGGCGGTGGTTTAAGAGGTTTGTGGTGGCTGTGCCGGCCCTATCGCGGGCAAGCCCGCTCGCACAGGGTTTTTGTGAACACCAGAGTTCCACTGTGGGAGCCGGGCTTGCCCGCGATGAGGCCGGTGAAGCTGCATCAATATTCAGGTTGTACGCACGAGGTTGAAGATGTCCCAGGCTGAAAAAATCGTTATCGCCGATGCCCCCGTGCGTTGGCAGGATGTGGTGGCCGTCGCCCGTGATGGCGCGCAGCTTGAGCTGTCGGCGCAGGTCTGGGCACGGATTGAAAACGCGCAAGGCATCGTCCAGCGTATCGTCACCAGCGGTGAGCGCGCTTACGGCATCAACACCGGGCTGGGGGCGTTGTGCAACGTCTCGCTGGCGGATGAACAACTCAGCCAGTTGTCGCGCAATACCTTGCTCAGCCACGCCTGTGGCGTGGGTGCGCCGCTGTCCAACGAACAGACTCGCGCCATCATGTGCGCCGCAGTCGTCAACTACAGCCACGGCAAATCCGGCCTGCACCGCCAGGTGGTCGAAGCCCTGCTGGCGCTGCTCAACCGTGGCATCACCCCGCAGGTGCCGTCCCAAGGGTCCGTCGGCTACCTGACCCACATGGCGCACATCGGCATTGCGCTGCTGGGTGTCGGCAATGTCAGCTATCGCGGGCAGGTCGTTTCCGCTCAGCAAGCCCTGGCCGAAGAAGGCCTGCAACCGGTCAAGCTCGGCGCCAAGGACGGTTTGTGCCTGGTCAACGGCACGCCGTGCATGACCGGCCTGAGCTGCCTGGCCATTGCCGATGCCACGCGCCTGCTGCAATGGGCCGACGTGATCGGTGCCATGAGTTTCGAGGCCCTGCGCGGTCAGATCGATGCGTTCGATGCCGAGATCATTGCACTCAAGCCGCACCCGGGCATGCAGCAAGTGGGGATCAATCTGCGTGCGGTGCTCGACGGTAGCGAAGTGATCGCCAGCAGCAAGGGCATTCGCACCCAGGATGCCTTGAGCATTCGTTCGATCCCGCAGGTTCACGGCGCGGCGCGCGATCAACTGGTTCACGCGACCCGACAGATCGAAACCGAACTCAACAGCGCCACCGACAACCCGCTGGTGCTGGGCACGCCGGACAACTACCGCGTGGTGTCCCAGGCCAACCCGCACGGTCAGTCCGTGGCATTGGCAGCAGACCTGCTGGCCATCGCCATGGCCGAAATCGGCTCCATCGCCGAGCGTCGCCTGGACCGCTTGATCAACCCTCACGTCAGTGGTCTGCCGGCATTTCTGGTGGCCAACCCGGGGGTGAACTCCGGGATGATGATCGTCCAGTACGTCGCCGCGTCCCTGTGCGCGGAAAACCGCCAATTGGCGCAACCGGCGGTGCTCGACAACTACGTCACGTCGGGCCTGCAGGAAGATCACCTGAGCCTGGGCACCAACGCCGCGCTGAAGCTGCACCGCGCACTGGAAAACTGCACGCAGATCCTCGCCATCGAGTACTTGCTCGCCGCTCAGGCGTTCGAGTTCCTGAAAGAACAGCGCTTTGGCGCCGGCACCGATGCGGCGTGGCGCCTGCTGCGTGAGCGCGTTCCTGCCTACGATCAGGATCGCTGGCTGGCACCGGATATTGCCGCCGCTGCCGGTGTGCTCAAAGACCCGACTTCGCTGCAAAAGGCTTTACCGAATCTGAACTGATTTCCCAATAAAACCAGCGTGCCAAGGCGCGTCTCCCCAAGAGGCAGACGCGACGGACAACGGACATTTCCGGAGCGTCTGGTCTGCCTCTCTAAATAGAGAGCATTTACAACTCTCAAAAGGAGCACAAAATGACTGCGCTAAACCTGATTCCCGGCCAACTGAGCCTCGCCCAACTGCGTGATGTCTATCAGCAGCCGGTGAAATTGACCCTCGACAACAGCGCCTCGGCACAAATTGAAGCCAGCGTTGCCTGCGTGGAACAGATCCTCGCCGAGAACCGCACCGCCTATGGCATCAACACCGGTTTCGGCCTGCTGGCCTCGACCCGCATCGCCAGCGAAGACCTGGAAAACCTTCAGCGCTCGCTGGTGCTGTCTCACGCCGCCGGTGTCGGCGAGCCGATCAGCGACGCCTTGGTGCGACTGGTCATGGTGCTCAAGGTCAACAGCCTGAGCCGTGGTTTCTCCGGTATCCGTCGCGTGGTCATCGACGCGCTGATCGCCCTGATCAACGCTGAGGTTTACCCGCACATTCCATTGAAAGGCTCGGTCGGTGCTTCCGGCGATTTGGCGCCGTTGGCCCATATGTCGCTGGTGCTGCTGGGTGAAGGCAAGGCGCGCTACAAGGGCGAGTGGATGGAGGCGACCGAAGCGCTGAAAGTCGCCGGCCTGACGCCGCTGACCCTGGCCGCGAAAGAAGGCCTGGCGCTGCTCAACGGCACTCAGGTGTCGACCGCTTATGCACTGCGCGGTTTGTTCGAAGGCGAAGACCTGTTCGCTGGCGCTGTCGCGCTGGGCGCGCTGACCGTTGAAGCGGTGTTGGGCTCGCGCTCGCCGTTCGACGCGCGCATCCATGCCGCCCGTGGCCAGAAAGGCCAGATCGACGCCGCTGCCGCTTACCGTGACCTGCTGGGCGAGCGCAGTGAAGTGTCCGACTCGCACGAAAACTGCGAAAAGGTCCAGGACCCGTACTCCCTGCGCTGCCAGCCACAAGTCATGGGCGCCTGCCTGACTCAGTTCCGTCAAGCCGCTGAAGTGCTCGCTATCGAGGCCAACGCCGTCTCCGATAACCCGCTGGTATTCGCCGCTGAAGGCGATGTGATTTCCGGCGGTAACTTCCACGCCGAACCCGTGGCCATGGCCGCTGACAACATGGCGCTGGCCATCGCTGAAATCGGTTCTCTGAGCGAGCGCCGTATCTCGCTGATGATGGACAAGCACATGTCGCAACTGCCGCCATTCCTGGTGGCAAACGGCGGCGTGAACTCTGGCTTCATGATCGCCCAAGTGACCGCTGCCGCATTGGCCAGCGAGAACAAGGCCCTGTCACATCCGCATTCGGTAGACAGCCTGCCGACGTCGGCGAACCAGGAAGACCACGTGTCCATGGCCCCGGCTGCAGGCAAGCGCCTGTGGGAAATGGCGGAAAACACCCGCGGTGTTCTGGCCGTGGAATGGTTGGCGGCGGCTCAAGGCCTGGACTTGCGCGAAGGCCTGAAGAGCTCGGCAAAACTGGAAAAGGCCCGTGCCATCCTGCGTAAGGAAGTGCCGTTCTATGAGAAGGACCGTTTCTTTGCGCCGGACATCAATGCGGCGACTGAGTTGTTGGCCTCGCGTTGCCTGAACGAGCTGGTAATGGCGAAGTTGCTGCCGAGCCTGTAATGGCCTATTCGCGAGCAGGCTCGCTCCCACAGTGGATTGTGTAAACCCTGTGGGAGCGAGCCTGCTCGCGATTCGATTTTGCGTCGAATAAGAATAATTAAGGACGAGAAATGCAACAGCCAGCAAAAGGTTTGAAACGCGGGCTTTCTGCCCGACATATTCGCTTCATGGCGCTGGGGTCGGCGATCGGCACCGGGCTGTTTTACGGTTCTGCCTCGGCCATTCAAATGGCCGGCCCCGCGGTATTGCTCGCCTACCTGATCGGTGGCGCAGCTGTGTTCATGGTCATGCGCGCCCTCGGTGAGATGGCAGTGCACAACCCGGTGGCCGGCTCTTTCGGTCAGTACGCCAGCACCTATCTGGGGCCGATGGCGGGCTTCATCCTCGGTTGGACTTACGCGTTCGAAATGGTCATCGTCGGCATGGCCGACGTCACCGCGTTCGGTATTTACATGGGCTTCTGGTTCCCGGAAGTCTCCCGCTGGATCTGGGTGCTGGGCATCGTTTCGGTGGTCGGCGGCTTGAACCTGTGTAACGTCAAGGTCTTCGGTGAAATGGAGTTCTGGCTGTCACTGCTCAAGGTCGCAGCCATCGTCGCGATGATTCTGGGTGGCTTCGGCATCATGCTGTTCGGCATCAGCACGGCGCCCGGCGCCCAAGCGACCGATATCAGCAACCTCTGGAGCCATGGCGGTTTCATGCCCAATGGCGTGGGTGGCCTGATCGCTTCGTTCGCGGTGGTGATGTTCGCATTCGGCGGGATTGAAATCATCGGCGTGACCGCCGGTGAGGCCAAAGATCCGCAGCATGTGCTGCCTAGAGCGATCAATGCCGTACCGTTGCGTATTTTGCTGTTCTATGTGCTGACCATGTTCGTACTGATGTCGATCTTTCCATGGCAGCAGATCGGCAGCCAGGGCAGTCCGTTCGTGCAGATTTTCGACAATTTGGGCATCAGCTCGGCGGCGACCATCCTCAATATTGTGGTGATCTCGGCAGCGATCTCGGCCATCAACAGCGACATCTTCGGCGCTGGCCGCATGATGTACGGTCTGGCCCAGCAAGGGCACGCACCTAAGGGCTTCGCCCGTTTGTCGCGTAATGGCGTGCCATGGATGACCGTGGTGGTGATGAGTGCCGCGCTGCTGCTGGGTGTGCTGTTGAACTACCTGATTCCGGAAAACGTGTTTCTGTTGATCGCCTCCATCGCGACCTTTGCCACGGTATGGGTCTGGCTGATGATTCTGTGTACCCAGGTGGCCATGCGTCGTTCCATGAGTGCCGAGCAGGTCGCACAACTGAAGTTCCCTGTACCGTTCTGGCCCTATGCGCCGATGGCGGCGATTGCCTTCATGCTGTTCATTTTCGGCGTGCTGGGTTATTTCCCGGACACCCAGGCGGCGCTGATCGTCGGTGTGGTCTGGATCGTGCTGCTGGTGCTGGCCTACCTGACGTGGGTGAAACCGGCGGCGGGCCAGGCGGCACTGGTAGAGCAGGAACCTTCTTTTTCACATCAATAACCTAACGGAGGCCACGGATGAAAACTCTCTGGCAACACTGCCACGTCGCAACCATGGCACAAGGCGTCTACTCGATTATCGAGGACGCGGCCATCGTGACGTCAGGTGCGCTCATTGAGTGGATCGGCCCGCGCGCTGACCTGCCGGCGGGCGAGTACCCGGCCGTCAACGATTTGCAAGGGGCCTGGGTAACGCCGGGTCTGATCGACTGCCACACCCACACGGTGTTTGGCGGTAATCGTAGCGGCGAATTCGAACAGCGCCTGCAAGGCGTCAGCTACGCAGAAATCGCAGCGGCCGGTGGTGGCATCGCCAGCACCGTACGCGCGACCCGCGCAGCCTCTGAAGACGAGCTGTTCGCCAGCGCCGCCAAGCGTCTTAAAAGCCTGATGCGTGATGGCGTGACCACGGTCGAAATGAAATCCGGCTACGGCCTCGACCTGGCCAGCGAGCGCAAGATCCTTCGAGTCATTCGCCGCCTCGGCACCGAATTGCCGATCAGCGTGCGCAGCACGTGCCTGGCCGCTCACGCGTTGCCGCCGGAATACGCCGACCGCGCCGACGACTACATCGATCACATCTGCGCCGAAATGCTCCCGGCCCTGGCCGCCGAAGGGTTGGTGGATGCGGTGGACGCATTCTGCGAATACCTGGCGTTCTCGCCGGCGCAGGTCGAGCGAGTGTTCATCACCGCACAGGAACTCGGTTTGCCGGTGAAGCTGCACGCCGAGCAACTGTCGTCGCTGCACGGTTCGAGCCTGGCGGCGCGTTATCACGCACTGTCGGCCGATCATCTGGAATTCATGACCGAGGACGATGCCATCGCCATGGCCAAGTCCGGAACCGTCGCGGTGCTGCTGCCGGGCGCATTCTACTTCCTGCGGGAAACCCAGTTGCCGCCGATGGACGCGCTGCGCAAGCACGGTGTGAAAATAGCCATCGCCAGCGACCTCAACCCGGGCACCTCGCCTGCGCTGTCGTTGCGCTTGATGCTGAACATGGCCTGCACCTGTTTCCGCATGACCCCGGAAGAGGCGCTGGCGGGCGCGACGATTCATGCCGCCACCGCGCTGGGCATGGCCGATACCCACGGCTCGCTGGAAGCCGGAAAAGTCGCGGACTTTGTCGCCTGGCAAATCGATCGTCCGGCCGATCTGTCGTACTGGCTGGGCGGTGACCTGGAAAAACGCGTCGTGCGTCACGGCGTCGAGACAAGTGTTTAGGAGAACAGTTGTGGATAAAGTTCTGAACTTCAAACAAGGCCGTGTGCCGCTGCTGATCAGCATGCCTCACGCGGGCGTGCGCCTGACCCCGGCGGTCGAAGCCGGGTTGATTCCCGACGCCCGCAGTCTGCCGGATACCGACTGGCACATCCCGAAGCTTTATGAATTTGCCACGGAACTGGGCGCCAGCACCCTGGCCGCCGAGTACTCGCGGTTTGTCATCGACCTGAACCGTCCCTCCGACGACAAGCCTTTGTATGTCGGCGCGACCACGGGCCTGTACCCGGCGACGCTGTTCGATGGCATTCCCTTGTTCCGCGAAGGCCTGGAACCGTCGAAAGAAGAGCGCACGACCTGGCTGGAACAGATCTGGACGCCGTATCACACGACATTGCAAAACGAGCTGGCACGGCTGAAAGCCGAGTTCGGTTATGCGTTGCTGTTCGACGCGCACTCGATCCGCTCGATCATCCCGCACTTGTTCGACGGCAAGCTGCCGGACTTCAACCTCGGCACCTTCAATGGCGCCAGTTGCGATCCTGAGTTGGCCACTCAACTGGAAGCCATTTGCGCGCGCCACGGCGATTACAGCCATGTGCTGAACGGCCGCTTCAAGGGCGGCCACATCACCCGGCATTACGGCAATCCGGCCGAGAATATCCATGCCGTGCAACTGGAGTTGGGCCAGTGCACGTACATGGAAGAGTTCGAGCCGTTCCGCTACCGGCCGGACTTGGCGGAGCCAACGCAAGTGGTGCTCAAAGAGTTGCTGCAAGGATTGCTGGATTGGGGCCAGCATACCTTTGGTAAATAAAAGTTTTAAGTTTGATTAAAGAGGATCTCGCTCTCCTTAACCCTGGCGGCTTCTTTGTTTTGGTCTCCATTTCACCCGGATTAAAAGCGGAGAGGAGATTGTGTGGGGTTTAAAGGGTTCTTACATCTACTAGAGCTTCAAGGTTGTAGACGTCAAAACCGCCTTTGATGTCGAATTTTTCACCGTTGGGGGCCTCAACGGTGAAATTAAAAGTTGCGGATGCATGATCGTGTGCAGGACTGTTCGCATAGTCAATTTTTCCTATTATGCAAGGGAACGCATAGGCTGTATCAACTTCATCGTCGTCGTCATCAGGGCTGTCCTCCAATTTGTAATAGCCGGCGCTATTGATGCTTATCTGTGGCAGCGTCAATGGGCGGGACAGTTCGAGCAAGCCCTGGTTGATTTTTATGTCCAAGAAGAACTGAATAGAGTTGATCTCTTTGGTTTTTGTCGTTTTATTTATGGTGTCCTGAAAACCCTTGATTGCCAGATATTTACTCCCTGAATCTGAAATGATTTCGTGCATTCTTACACGGTTGGCTTGAAAGACCTCTGTACTGTTCTTGAATATAAGTGTGGCCTTGAAAGTACCTTCCGAGGATTTAATTGAGTCAGTCGTCATGATCGAACTCCTTGTCTTTACTTTTCGTATCCAGTCTGGATGGGTAACTACATCTGTCATTCAATAGCAGTGAGTAGTTGAGGGCTACTGGGATAATTGACAGTTTTTTATTCGTTTTGGCTATGACGTATAGACTTGCCGGTGCTGCAATAGCGGGCTTAGGGTCGCCACCGTGCAAATCTCGGTCGCCACAGTTCACTTTTACCTTCTCGACGCTGCGTAATGTTTCGGGCACGGTGCATAAAGACACCGGCCTTCACAATAATCCGCTGCCGCACGAGAATGCTCTCTATGACAAGCCCCAAAGGTCTGTTCACCCGCTGTCTCTCAATCCTCTGCGGCACGGCGCTTCTGAGCACCGGCGTCCTGGCCAGTGACGATGCTTCCTGCAAAGCCGTGCGCATGGGCGTGGTCAACTGGACCGATGTGATCGCCACCAGTGGCATGGCCGATGTATTGCTCAATGGCCTGGGCTACGAAAGCAAGCAAACCAGCGCCGTGCAGCAAATCATCTTCGCCGGCATCCGCGACAAGCGCCTGGACATTTTCCTGGGTTACTGGAAACCGGCGATGGACAAAAACATCGCGCCGTTCGTGGCCGCCAACCAAGTAAAAGTCATGGAAAAACCGAGCCTGGCCGATGCTCAGGCCACCCTCGCGGTCCCGGACTACGTGGCCGCCGCCGGTTTGAAAACCTTTGCCGACATCGCCCGATTCAAAGACCAGCTCGGCGGCAAGATCTACGGCATCGAGCCCGGCAGCGGCGCCAACACCACGATCAAAACCATGATCGAGACCAATCACTTTGGCTTGAAGGATTTCAAACTGATTGAATCCGGCGAGGCCGGCATGCTCGCCGCCGTACAGCGCGCAGTGAATCGCAAGGAGTTCGTGGTGTTCGTCGGCTGGACCCCGCACCCGATGAACATCAACATGAAGATCGATTACCTGACCGGCAGTGAAGACGTCTACGGACCGAACGAAGGTGCGGCGACGGTCTCTACGGTCACTTCGCCGGATTACGCTGAACGTTGCCCGAATGTAAATCGCCTGCTGGAGAACCTGACTTTCACCGCCTCGCAGGAAAGTCAGTTGATGGTGCCGATCATGGAGCGCAAGACGCCGCAGGATGTCGCCAGGCAGTGGTTGCGTGATCACCCGGAAGATATGCAGCGTTGGTTGGCGGGTGTCAGCAGTTTTGATGGTAAGGATGGCGTTGTCACCGTTCAGGCCAGTTTGAAAAACTGAATTCAAATGTTGCTCTCCTTAAACCGCTGAACGGACTGGCACCAGGCTCATGGCTCCTTACCCGCTTTCCGAACAGATGACGGCATTCGTCGAGAAAACCGTCAGCTTCAACAGCACCGACAGCAGCCTCGAGGGTTTGCGTCGGGCCTACAGCGAGATGTGCCGGGCGTTTACTCCGCCACGTCCTGAAGGGCTTTATGTGCTTGATGTCGAGCTGGCGGGCGTGGCTATCAGGTCCTACCAGCCGCACGCCTCATCGTCGTCCGAGGCTTGCCCGTGCATTGTGTATCTGCACGGTGGCGGGTGGGTGGTGGGGGATCTGGATTCCCACGACTTCATCTGCGCCGAGCTCGCATCAACCCTCGGTGTATTGGTCATCGCGGTTGATTACCGCCTGGCGCCGGAGCATCCGTTTCCGGCGGCGTTCGATGATTGCATCAAGGTCTGGCGGGCGTTGCGTACGGGGCCGTTCCGGCTTGATCCTGCGCGGACGCTGGTGATGGGGGACAGCGCGGGCGGCAACCTGGCCGCTGCATTATGTCTGGCGCTGCGGGATGCCCGCGAGCCATTGCCTGCTGCGCAGATTCTGGTCTATCCGGGACTGGGTGGCGGTGATCAGTTGCCATCGCGCGGCGAATGCATCGATGCGCCGTTGCTCAGCAGCAGCGATGTGGATTGTTATCACGCGCTGTACCTGCATGGCACCCGACATCCGGGGGCCTATGCCATGCCACTGCTCGCCGGACACTTCGGCGGTCTACCGCCGGCATTGATCGCCGTTGCGCAGTTCGATCCGCTGCGCGATGACGGCGTGCTCTACGCCGAGCAACTGGAAGCCGCCGGTGTGGACACCACGCTGTACTACGGCGAGGGGCTGGTTCATGGTTGTTTGCGCGCGCGCGCTCAAGTCGCCGAGGTCGATGCGCTCTATGAAACACTGCTCGGGTTTTTGGCTGACAGGTTGTGACGCTGCACGGGGCATGCTCATTGACGTAATTCGGGTTTATGATGCCGGACGGCAGAATAATAGAAGTCCCCCCAGGGATGACCTCGACCCCTTACGGAGCGCGCAATGCAGACTTTGTACCCGCAGATCAAACCCCACGCCCGGCACGATCTGGCCGTCGATGACACCCACACCCTCTACGTCGACGAAAGCGGTTCACCGGAAGGTTTACCGGTGGTGTTTATCCACGGCGGCCCCGGTGCCGGGTGTGATGCTCAAAGCCGTCGGTATTTCGATCCAAACCTGTATCGCATCGTTACCTTTGACCAGCGCGGCTGCGGTCGCTCCACCCCCCACGCCAGCCTCGAAAACAACACCACCTGGGATCTGGTCGCCGACCTTGAGCGAATTCGCCAGCATCTGGGCATCGACAAGTGGGTGCTGTTTGGCGGCTCCTGGGGGTCGACCCTGGCGTTGGCCTACGCGCAAACCCACCCAGAGCGTGTACACGGTCTGATCCTGCGCGGGATTTTTCTCTGCCGCCCACAGGAAATCGAGTGGTTCTACCAGGCGGGCGCCAGCCGTCTGTTCCCGGACTACTGGCAGGACTACGTTGCGCCGATCCCGATGGACGAGCGCGATGATTTGCTCAGCGCTTTCCACAAGCGCCTGACCGGCAATGACCAGATTGCCCAGATGCACGCGGCCAAGGCCTGGTCCCTCTGGGAAGGCCGGACCGCCACCCTGCGTCCGAACCCGCTGGTGGTCGATCGCTTCTCGGAGCCGCAGCGTGCATTGTCGATTGCTCGCATCGAATGTCATTACTTCACCAACAATGCGTTCCTTGAGCCTAACCAGTTGATTCGTGACATGGGCAAGATTGCCCATTTGCCCGGCGTGATCGTTCACGGTCGCTACGATGTGATCTGTCCGTTGGATAACGCTTGGGAATTGCACCAGAACTGGCCGAACAGTGAATTGCAGGTCATCCGGGACGCCGGCCATGCTGCCTCCGAACCGGGTATCACTGATGCGCTGGTGCGAGCCGCCAACCAGATGGCGCGCCGCTTGCTCGACCTGCCGCCTGAAGAAGCATGAAGGGTTTGCTCCAGCGCGTACGGGGTGCGCGAGTCGAGGTCGCGGGCGAGGTGGTGGGAGCGGTCGACCAGGGGTTGCTGGTGCTGGTCGCGGTTGAGCCCGAGGACACTCGGGCCAGCGCCGACAAACTTCTTAATAAGCTGCTTAACTATCGGGTGTTCAGCGACGCCGAGGGCAAGATGAATCTGTCCCTGGCGGATGTCGGCGGCGGGTTGCTGCTGGTCTCACAGTTCACCTTGGCTGCCGACACCAAAAGCGGGTTGCGCCCGAGTTTTTCGACCGCGGCGCCTCCGGCCTTGGGCGAGGAGCTTTTCGACTATCTATTAGGCAAAGCGAAACAGGTGCATGGCACAGTGGCATCAGGTAGATTCGGCGCGGATATGCAGGTGCACCTGGTCAACGATGGCCCGGTCACCTTCCTGTTACAGACCTGAAAGCGCTTGAAACAACTTTTTAAGGGCTTTTCGACTGAAAACAGGCGTTTTACGCGAGAAATACTTTGTTGCGCCTGATGCGTTGTAACGCGGCCTACTAGATAATCGCGCGCTACGGGGATCGGCGTTCGTTGGTCCATTTTGACTTAGGTAGAGACTTGTCCTGGACCGTTTGGGGAATCATTTAGCCCCATCGGAGTCGGAACAATGCTCGCCAACTTGGCAAGAGTGGTTTGCAAGATCGGTTTTTTCAGGCCGTTGATCGTGCAAATCCTTTAACTGGCCGTTGGTTTTTTGATCTGTTTTCGGCGAGGGTTGCTCGTGATTGTTAGTCCCTGTAATGCACCAAAATTGACTGCCAAACGGTTCCGAAGCGCTCTGGTAGCGGGCTCTGCACTGCTCTGCCTGTTCAGCGCCGGCCAGCTTTGGGCATTCAATCTGGATGACGTGTCGGTCAAGGCAAAAGAGCTGGCCGCGCAAAAATACGAAGCTCCGCGCAGTAACCTGCCGAACGAGTTCCGCGATATGAAATTCGCGGACTATCAGAAAATTCGTTTCCTGACCGAAAAAGCCGAATGGGCGGATCAGAAAACCCCGTTCAAGCTGTCGTTCTATCACCAGGGTATGCATTTCGATACGCCGGTGAAAATCAACGAAATCACAGCTAACTCCGTCGAAGAGATCAAGTACGACCCGACTCGTTTCGATTTTGGCGACGTGAAATTCGATCCTAAAGCCACCGAACAACTGGGTTATGCCGGTTTCCGGGTGCTGTACCCGATCAACAAGGCTGACAAGCAAGACGAAATCATGACCATGCTCGGCGCGAGCTACTTCCGCGTCGTCGGCAAGGGTCACGTCTATGGCTTGTCCGCGCGCGGCATGGCGATTGATACCGCATTGCCATCGGGCGAAGAGTTCCCGCGTTTCACCGAGTTCTGGATTCAACAGCCGAAGCCGGGCGACAAGCACCTGGTGATTTTCGCCCTGCTGGATTCGCCGCGTGCCACCGGCGCCTATCGCCTGACCCTGCGTCCGGGCAGCGACACCATTGTCGACGTCAAGGCGCAGATGTTCCTGCGTGACAAGGTCGGCAAGCTGGGTATCGCTCCATTGACCAGCATGTATCTGTTCGGCGCCAACCAGCCATCGAAAGTGCTGAACTATCGTCGCGAATTGCACGATTCCAGCGGCCTGGCGATTCATGCCGGCAACGGCGAATGGATCTGGCGTCCATTGAACAACCCCAAACACCTGTCGGTGAGCAACTTCTCGGTCGAGAATCCGCGTGGTTTTGGTCTGCTGCAACGTGGCCGCGACTTCAGCCACTACGAAGACCTCGACGACCGCTACGACAAGCGCCCAAGCGCCTGGATCGAGCCGAAGGGTGACTGGGGCAAGGGTACCGTGGATCTGGTAGAGATTCCGACTGCCGACGAAACCAACGACAATATCGTTGCTTTCTGGAACCCGGAAAAACTGCCAGAACCTGGCCAGCCGCTCGATGTTGCCTATCGCCTGCACTGGACCATGGATGAATCCGCAATCCACGCCCCCGACAGCGCCTGGGTCAGCCAGACCCTGCGCTCCACCGGTGACGTTAAACAGTCCAACCTGATTCGTCAGCCGGACGGTAGCGTGGCTTATCTGGTGGACTTCGAAGGCCCGTCCCTGGCGGCATTGCCACCGGAAGCGGACGTTCGCAGCCAGGTCAGCGTTGGCGACAATGCCGAACTGGTCGAGAACAGCGTGCGCTACAACCCTGAAACCAAGGGCTGGCGCCTGACGCTGCGCATGAAGATCAAAGACCCGGGCAAAGCCACCGAAATGCGAGCGGCCCTGGTCCAGAACATCGTGCCGGCTGACCTGGCCAAGACGTCGCTTCCTGCGTCGAATTCGTCCGTCGCCAAAGCCGACAAGGTTGCCGCCAAGCAACAAGAGAAAGCGGACAAGGAAGCCAAGCAAGCAGAAGCCAAGCAGGCCGATGCCAAGCCAGTTGCAGATGCCAAGGACAAGGCCAACAAAGACGCCAAGCAGCCTGTTGCTGCCGACGCGGCCCCAGCCACACCGGAATCGGCGCCGACTGAAGAAGTCCTGACCGAGACCTGGAGCTACCAGTTGCCTGCCGATGAGTAATTCTCAAGTACAGCCAGAGTCGCTTTCCGAGTATCTGGCGCATTTACCGATGACCGACGAGCAGCGCGCGGAACTTGCGGGCTGCCAGTCCTTCAGCGAGTTGCACCAGCGTCTGTCGTCCTCCACGTTCGACGCACCGACCGAAGCAGCTCAAGCTTCGGTAGGCCGCCGCTTGACTCTGAACACCGCTGAAGAGCTGGAAGAAGCGGAAATGCTGGCGGTCGACGCCAGTGGCCGGGTATGCCTCAAGGCCACCCCGCCGATCCGCCGGACCAAAGTTGTGCCGGAGCCTTGGCGCACCAACATTCTGGTGCGTGGCTGGCGGCGTCTGACCGGTCGCACCAATCCGCCGGCTCCGCCGAAAGATGAACGCGTGTTGCCGGCTGCCCGCTGGCGGACCGTTGGTTCGATCCGTCGCTACATTCTGCTGGTGCTGATGCTCGGCCAGACCATCGTTGCCGGCTGGTACATGAAAGGCATCATGCCGTACCAGGGCTGGTCGTTCGTCGACCTCAACGAAGTGTTGCATCAACCGCTGCTGCAAACGGCCACGCAAGTGCTGCCGTATGCACTGCAAACCAGCATCCTGATTCTGTTCGGGATTCTGTTCTGCTGGGTATCGGCCGGTTTCTGGACCGCGCTGATGGGTTTCCTCGAGCTGCTCACCGGTCACGACAAATACCGCATTTCTGGCGCCAGCGCCGGCAATGAACCGATTCCGAAGGATGCGCGCACCGCACTGGTGATGCCGATCTGCAACGAAGACGTGCCACGGGTGTTTGCCGGTTTGCGCGCGACGTTCGAGTCGGTTGCGGCCACGGGTGACCTGGATCGCTTCGACTTCTTCGTCCTCAGCGACAGTAACGACGCCGACATTTGCGTCGCCGAACAGCAAGCCTGGCTGGACGTTTGTCGCGAAGCCAAAGGCTTCGGCAAGATCTTCTATCGTCGCCGTCGCCGTCGCGTCAAACGCAAGAGTGGCAACCTCGACGACTTCTGCCGTCGCTGGGGCGGTGACTACAAGTACATGGTCGTGCTCGACGCTGACTCCGTCATGAGCGGCGAGTGCCTGACCAGTCTGGTGCGCTTGATGGAAGCCACGCCGGACGCCGGGATCATCCAGACCGCGCCGCGTGCGTCGGGCATGGACACCCTGTATGCGCGCATGCAGCAGTTTGCGACTCGCGTGTATGGCCCGTTGTTCACGGCTGGCCTGCACTTCTGGCAGTTGGGCGAATCCCACTACTGGGGTCACAACGCGATCATCCGCATGAAGCCGTTCATCGAGCACTGCGCCTTGGCGCCGTTGCCTGGTAAAGGGGCTTTCGCCGGTGCAATTCTGTCCCACGACTTCGTTGAAGCCGCGCTGATGCGCCGTGCTGGCTGGGGCGTGTGGATTGCCTACGATTTGCCGGGCAGTTACGAAGAGTTGCCACCGAACCTGCTGGACGAACTCAAGCGTGACCGTCGCTGGTGCCACGGTAACCTGATGAACTTCCGTCTGTTCCTGGTCAAAGGCATGCACCCGGTTCACCGGGCGGTATTCCTGACCGGTGTGATGTCTTATCTGTCGGCGCCGTTGTGGTTCTTCTTCCTCGTGCTGTCGACAGCGCTGCTGGCGGTCAACACGTTGATGGAGCCGCAGTACTTCATGGAGCCGCGACAGCTGTATCCGCTGTGGCCGCAATGGCATCCGGACAAGGCCGTGGCGCTGTTCTCCACGACCGTCGTGTTGCTGTTCCTGCCGAAGCTGCTGAGCATCATCCTGATCTGGGCCAAAGGCGCGAAAGAGTTCGGCGGCAAGTTCAAGGTGACCCTGTCGATGTTGCTGGAGATGTTGTTCTCCATGCTGCTGGCGCCGGTGCGGATGATTTTCCACACCCGTTTCGTCCTCGCCGCGTTCCTCGGCTGGGCGGCGACCTGGAACTCGCCACAACGTGACGACGACTCCACGCCGTGGAGCGAAGCGGTCAAGCGCCATGGTCCGCAAACCTTGCTGGGCTTCTTCTGGGCCTTGCTGGTGATCTGGCTGAACCCGAGCTTCCTGTGGTGGCTGGTGCCAATCGTGGGTTCGTTGATGCTGTCGATCCCGGTGTCCGTGATCTCCAGCCGTGTTGGCCTGGGCCTGAAGTCCCGTGACGAGAGCCTGTTCCTGATCCCTGAGGAATACAATCCGCCACAGGCGCTGCTGGCCACAGACCAGTACACCCACGAAAACCGTTACCACGCACTCAAAGACGGCTTCATCCGGTCAGTGGTCGACCCGCAGCAGAACGCCCTGGCGTGCTCGCTGGCGACGTCGCGTCACGGTCAGGCCGAGCCGATCGAGTGGCTGCGGATCGAGCGGGTGCGCCATGCATTGAAAGTCGGGCCTGACGGCCTGAACAACAATGAGCGCGTGCAACTGCTGAGCGACCCGGTGGCATTGGCTCGTCTGCATGAGCAGATCTGGAGTGAAGGTCACGCAGAGTGGTTGCAAGCCTGGCGTACATCGGTGAAATCCGATCCCCATGCGCCGCTGCTGCCGCTCAAGCCGCTGAGCGCACAGCCTCAGTTGGCATAACAAAAAACCCCGCTCATCAAGCGGGGTTTTTTTTGCCTGATCGTTTGCAAGCCCTTGTGCAAACGGACGAGTACGTTAGGATCCGTCCCCGAATTGGTGCGCCCGGATAATTTTTGTCCACATGGCTACGTTTCCTGAGGGAGACGGCCGTTTGCGCGCCTCACACCGCAATGGTTTTGGGGACATGATGATGAAGAAGTATCTCTCGATGCTGCTGGTCGGCGTCACGGCATTGGTTGCAGTCGGCACGGCGCAGGCCGGCGCCATCGATGACGCGGTCAAGCGCGGCACGCTGAAAGTCGGCATGGACCCGACCTACATGCCGTTCGAGATGACCAACAAGCGCGGCGAGATCATCGGTTTCGAAGTCGACATCCTCAAAGCCATGACCAAGGCCATGGGCGTGAAACTGGAGCTGGTGTCCACCGGCTACGACGGCATCATCCCGGCCCTGATGACCGACAAGTTCGACATGATCGGCAGCGGCATGACGCTGACCCAGGAGCGCAACCTGCGCCTGAACTTCAGCGAACCGTTCATCGTGGTCGGTCAGACACTGCTGATCCGCAAAGAGCTGGAAGGTACTATCAAGTCCTATAAAGACTTGAACACCGACGAGTACCGCATCACCTCCAAGCTCGGCACCACCGGCGAAATGGTCGCGAAAAAACTGATCTCCAAAGCCAAATACCACGGCTACGACAACGAGCAGGAAGCGGTGCTCGACGTGGTCAACGGCAAGGCGGATGCCTTCATCTACGACGCGCCTTACAACGTGGTGGCGGTGAGCAAGGTCGGCGCCGGCAAGCTGGTGTTCCTTGATAAGCCGTTCACCTACGAACCGCTTGCCTTCGGTCTGAAGAAGGGTGACTACGACAGCATCAACTTCATCAACAACTTCCTGCACCAGATCCACGAAGACGGCACCTACGATCGCATCCATGACAAGTGGTTCAAAGACACCGCTTGGCAGAAAGACATGGAATAAGGCTTACCGCTGATCGTTCCCTCGCTCTGCGTGGGAACGCATCCTGTGACGCTCTGCGTCACGCTTGAGAAGGGACGCGGAGCGTCCCGGGCGGCATTCCCACGCAGAGCGTGGGAACGATCAAATTCCGGAACCCGTAATGAAACAAAAAAAATCCCAATGGCCCTGGCACGTATTAACCGTGCTGGTGCTGATCGGCCTGGCTGGTGCGTTGTACTACGCCACCTCGCTGATGTCCTACGAATGGCGCTGGAATCGCGTGCCGCAATACTTCGCCTACCACGCCGAAGAATCCCAGCGCGCCACTGATATCTCCACTGTCAGCGAACTGGTGCGCAAAGGCGATAAAGCTGAAGTCACGCTGCGCAACGACGCAGGCGATGAGCAACGCGTGACCGTCGACGACAACAGCCTGCAAGTCGCCCAAGGCGATGATGTGGCCGAAGGCGATGTGATTGGCGTGACCCGTCATTGGGCCGCCGGGCCGCTGCTTTGGGGGCTGTGGACAACTTTGTGGTTGTCGGTAGTGTCCGGTGTGCTCGGGCTGTTGATTGGTCTCGCCACGGGCCTGTGCCGGCTCTCGAACAACCCGACGCTGCGCGATCTCTCGACGATCTATGTCGAGCTGGTCCGTGGTACGCCGCTGCTGGTGCAGATCTTCATTTTCTACTTCTTCATCGGCACCGTGATGAACCTGTCCCGTGAATTCGCCGGGATCGCTGCACTGTCGTTGTTTACCGGGGCCTACGTCGCGGAAATCATCCGTTCCGGCGTGCAGTCCATCGCCCGGGGGCAAAACGAAGCGGCGCGCTCGTTGGGGCTGAGTGCTGGCCAGTCGATGCGCCACGTGGTGATGCCGCAAGCCTTGAAGCGCGTACTGCCGCCCTTGGCCGGGCAGTTCATCAGCCTGGTCAAGGACACGTCGCTGGTCTCGGTGATTGCGATTACCGAACTGCTCAAAAGTGGTCGTGAAGTTATTACCACCTCGTTTTCGCCGTTCGAAATCCTGTTCTGCGTGGCCGGGTTGTACCTGTTGATCAACCTGCCACTGTCGAAAATCGCCAGTCGGCTTGAACGGAGGCTCGCGCAAAGTGATTGAAGTCCGCGATCTGGTAAAAGTCTTCGACACCCGTGGCCAAGTGGTTCGCGCGGTGGATAACGTCACCACGCAAGTGGCCAAGGGCGAAGTGCTGGTGGTGATCGGTCCGTCCGGTTCCGGCAAGTCGACCTTCTTGCGCTGCCTCAACGGCCTGGAAGAATTCGATTCGGGTTCGGTGAGCATCGATGGCCTGCAACTGGCCGACCCGAAAACCGACGTGAATGCCTACCGCCGCGAAGTCGGCATGGTGTTCCAGCATTTCAACCTGTTCCCGCACATGACCGTGCTGGAAAACCTCTGCCTGGCGCAAAAAGTCGTGCGCAAGCGCGGCAAGAAGGAGCGCGAGGCCAAGGCCTTGGCGCTGCTGGAAAAAGTCGGGATCGCGCAGAAGGCCCACGAGTTTCCATCGCGCTTGTCCGGTGGCCAGCAGCAGCGTGTGGCGATCGCCCGCGCATTGGCCATGGAACCCAAGGTCATGCTGTTCGATGAACCGACGTCGGCCCTGGACCCGGAAATGGTCGGCGAAGTGCTGGATGTGATGAAGACCCTGGCCTTGGAGGGCATGACCATGGTTTGTGTCACCCACGAAATGGGTTTTGCGCGGGAAGTGGCGGATCGGGTGTTGTTCTTCGATCACGGCAAATTGCTGGAAGATGCTTCGCCGGCCGAATTCTTCGATGCGCCGAAGGATCCACGGGCGCAGGCGTTTTTGCGTCAGGTCCTCTGACGGCGGCGACCTTGCGATCGCCTTCGCGGGCAAGCCCGCTCCCACAATGGATTGCGCTGTTCATGCTATTTGCGTAACACCGCTTATCCCTGTGGGAGCGGGCTTGCCCGCGATTGCATCACCTCGGTCCTGAGTGAACCGAGGTCAAAACACCCCCTCAAACCTTGAACTTGCCCACCAGCATCTGCAGATGCGTCCCCAACCGTGCCAGCTCAATGCTGGAGGCCGCGGTCTCTTCGCTGGCGGCCGAGGTTTGTTCGGACACGTCGCGCACGTTAAGCACGCTGCGGTTGATCTCCTCGGCCACGGCGGTTTGCTGCTCGGCAGCGGCGGCAATCTGCTGGTTCATCGTCTGAATGGCCGACACGGTGCGGGTGATGCTTTCCAGTGAGCCGCCGGCGCGGCGGGTCAGTTCGACGCTGCTGTCGGTCAGCGTGCGGCTGTTGTCCATGATGGTCGCGACTTGCTGGGTGCCGGCTTGCAGGCCGACGATCAGCTCTTCGATTTCTTCGGTGGACTTCTGGGTGCGCTGGGCCAGGCTGCGGACCTCATCGGCGACCACCGCAAAACCCCGTCCGGCCTCACCGGCACGGGCGGCTTCGATGGCGGCGTTGAGGGCCAGCAGGTTGGTTTGCTGGGCCACGGATTTGATCACGTCGAGCACGCTGCCGATCTTGTCACTTTCGCGCTTGAGGTCGCCCATCGCGGCAGTGGAGTTGCCGACTTCGAGGGCCAGGCGTTCGATCTGGGCGATGGCTTCGCCGACCACTTTGTCACCTTCGCGGGCTTGCTGATCGGCGGCGACAGCGGCTTCGCTGGCTTCCTCGGCGTTGCGTGCCACTTCTTGCACGGTCGCGGTCATTTCGTTCATGGCAGTGGCCACCTGGTCGGTTTCGACCTTCTGGCTGTTGACCCCGGCACTGGTCTGCTCGGTGACGGCCGACAACTCTTCGGCGGCGCTGGCGATTTGCGTGACACCGTCGCTGATGCCGCCGATCAGTTCGCGCAGGCCCAGAATCATGCTCTGCATGGCGCGCTGGAGCTGGCCGAGTTCGTCGCGACGTTTGGAGGTCAGGTTGTGAGTCAGGTCGCCTGCTGCGACGCGCTCAGCGACTTTCAGGGTCTGGCTCAGCGGGATAACGATCTGACGGGTGATCGCCCAAGCGGCAATCATGCCAAAGACCAGGGCCAGAGCCGTAGCCAACAGCAGCATGTTCTTGGCGTGTGCGGCATCGGTATCGCGAACAATGGTTTGCGACACGGTGAGTTTTTTGCTGACGTCGAGCAGGATGTCACCTTGCGCAGCCATGGTTTTGAGCGCGGCAGCGCTGGCGACCTGAGAGTCGCGGTACTGGCTGACGGCGGCGCGGTAGGCCTTGAGCGAGTCGGTGGCCTGTTGCAGGTTGGCGATGTGTTGCTCCGGCAATTTGGACGGCAGGCTTTCGAGGTTTTTCAGGGCGTTGTCGATGGCATCCAGTGCTGGCTGTTCAGCTTCGGCCTTGCCGCTATAGGTGTAGCCGCGGACCTGGAAGCGCGCTTGCTGGATCAGTTTGCTCAGATCAATCACGCTATTGAAGTCGGCAACACTATCGCCCTGTAACAGGGACTTCTCGACTTCAGCGACGCGGGCCACGGCATTATCGGCCGTGGCACCGAGTTTGCTGCGGGCGTCTTCGCGGTTGGCGCCTGCCTGAGTCATGGCGGCGAACGCTTGTTTGTACTGGCTGACGGCGGCCAGTTGCTGGTCGACCATCGCTGCATCAGCCGGCTGTTCGATCATTTTGCGGGCGCTTTGCAGGCCGGTATCGAGTTGCGCAAGTGTGTCGTTAACCGCCCCCGGGCCCTGTTCACCCCGGCGCATTTCATAGTCCAGGCGGGCGTTGCGCAGGTCTTTGGTCAGGTCATTGAGGCTGGCAATGAACCCAAGCTTATCGCCGCGGCTCGTCACATCACTCAGGCCGGTCCAGCCGGTGACGGTGATCGATAGGGTGAGCAGCAGCACCAGGCCGAAACCGATTCCCAGTTTGCGATTGACGCTGACGTTTCCCAGATTCTCGGCTAGCCATTGGTACATGCTGCAACTCCCTGGACCACTGATTTTGGTTTTGTGGGAACTGTATCGGCAGGCGAAAGAGAATCTGTAGGGCGGAAAAGGACTTGCGACGATCACAGTCCCTGTAGCAGCTGGCGAAGCCTGCGTCCGGCTGCGAAGCAGTCGTGAAATCAGACACCGCGGTGTTTCAGGTAGTCCGAGTTGTCCGGATTGACGACTGCTTCGCAGCCGAACGCAGGCTTCGCCAGCTGCTACAAGGTAGTCGGGGTTAGAAGAGGCGGGCGAGCAGCGCGGTGACGGCGGTTTCGACACGCAGGATGCGCTCGCCGAGTTGCACCGGTTGCAGGCCGGCCTTGCCCAGCAGGTCGATCTCGTAGGGGATCCAGCCACCTTCGGGGCCGATGGCCAGCGTCACCGGTTCGTCCAGGTCGCGGGGGCAGGGCGGGTAATTGCCGGGGTGGCCAACGAGACCAAGGGTGCCCTCGGTGATTGCCGGCAAACGGTCTTCAACGAACGGCTTGAAGCGCTTTTCGATGACGATTTCCGGCAGCACACTGTCCCGGGCCTGTTCGAGGCCGAGGATCAGTTGCTCGCGAATCGCTTCGGGCTCCAGAAACGGGGTTTGCCAGAAGCTCTTCTCGACGCGATAGCTGTTCACCAGGACGATGCGTGGCACACCCATGGCGGCCACAGTCTGAAACACCCTGCGCAGCATTTTCGGGCGTGGCAGGGCCAATACCAGGGTCAGCGGCAGCTTGGTCGGGGGCGATTGGTCCAGCGTGACTCGCAACTCGGCTTCATTGGCGTCCAGGCGCAGCACTTCGGCTGCCCCCATCAAACCGCCGATCCGCCCGACGCGCATGTTGTCACCGACTTCACAGCGGTGGACTTCCTGCATGTGCGTCAACCGGCGATCACGCAGGATCACCCGGTCGGCCGCAATGAAATCGGCTTCTTCGAGCAGCAGCAGGTTCACGGTTGGGTCGCTGGCGGCTGGTCGTTGTGATCGTCAACCGGTTGATCGTCCGGGTGCTCACCGCGTTTGCTGATCAGGCTGCCAAACAGGATGCCGATCTCGAACAGTAGCCACATCGGAACTGCCAACAGCGTCTGCGAGAAGATGTCCGGCGGCGTCAGGATCATGCCGACCACGAAGCAGCCGATGACCACGTACGGGCGGATTTTCTTCAGGTATTTGACGTCGACGACGCCGATCCACACCAGCAGCACCACGGCCACCGGGATTTCGAACGCCACGCCAAAGGCGAAGAACAGCGTCATGACGAAATCGAGGTAACTGGTGATGTCGGTCATCATTTCCACGCCGGCCGGGGTGGCGGCAGCGAAGAACTTGAAGATCAGCGGGAAGACCAGGTAATAGGCGAACGCCATGCCGGTGTAGAACAGTAGGATGCTGGACACCAGCAATGGCACGGCAATGCGCTTTTCATGCTTGTACAGACCCGGTGCGATGAAGCCCCAGATCTGATGCAGGATCACCGGGATCGCCAGGAACAGCGAGACCATCATGGTCAGCTTCAGCGGCGTCAGGAACGGCGACGATACGTCGGTGGCAATCATCGTCGCGCCAGCAGGCAGGTACGCGCGCAGCGGCGTGGAGACGAAGGTGTAGATCTGCTGGGTGAAGGCAAACAACCCGGCAAAAATGATGAAAATCGCCGCTACGCAACGCAGCAGGCGGGTACGCAACTCGGTGAGGTGCGAAACCAGCGGCATGTGCTGGTCGTTTTCGGGGAGAGTAGGGCCTGTCATCGGTCATTTCCTGTGTCGCGCCGAGCCTGTATTTGCGCAGGGCAAGGCGCGAGAAGCGTAGTTTGGCGTTTCAAATAAGCGACGAGTAACGCAGCCCTGCGCAAATACAGGCCGGCCCTCCGGGTTGTGCCTGAAAGCGGGCCAGGCTGCGTTGTAGGCCTTGGAAAGGGAACAACCATTCCCTGCGGCCTACGCCTTGCCTGGCCCGCTTTCAGGCGACAACGCGACACAGGAAATGACCGATGACAGACCCTTGTCATGGGGCTCGCGGCGGCAGTGTGGGGTCATGAGGGGCCGGCGCTGTCGGTGCGGCGGCAAGAGCAACCGGCTCAACCGGCGTCACGGGTACAGCTGGCGCAGGTTGTGCAGCCGCTACAACAGGTGCAGGCGTGGGTTCGGGGGCAGCGGCAGGGGCATGAATCGTCTGCTCTCCCACGTGCTCCACCGGCGTCGGCTCCTGCTGGGTCGGCGTGAAGATCTTCCGCGCCTCTTGTTCCAGCGACAGAATGTGCTCGTTGTGCAGTTGCCGACGAATTTCGTCGGCACCGATTTCACGTTCAACTTCCTGTTTGATTGCATTGAAACTGCGCTTCAAGCGCCCAACCCACAGGCCGGCGGTGCGCGCAGCACCCGGCAGGCGCTCGGGGCCCAGCACGAGCAGGGCAACGAGGCCGACGAGCAGCAGTTCAGAGAAGCTGATACCAAACATTAGTCTGTGCTCACACGTCTTTGCGGATCGGCTCTTCGACTTTTTGCGCCTGCACATCGATGGTGTGCGGCTGGTTTACCGAGGCCTGTGGCTGCACCGGCGGTGCTGGTTGAGACGGCGTGGCGGTCGGATCGGCCGGTTTTTCGTCGTCGTTCATGGCTTTCTTGAAGCCCTTGATCGACTCGCCGACGTCCGTGCCGAGGTTCTTCAGTTTCTTGGTGCCGAATACCAACACGACAACAACCAGGATGACGATCCAGTGTTTCCAGTCAAAAATGCCCATGTTGCTGCTCCTCTCTAATAGTTATTCAGGCGGACGGACGCGAGGCTTTCTCGACATGTCCGGAGAGACCGAAACGACGGTCCAGTTCATCGAGTACAGCCTGTGGATGCTGCCCCAGTTGGGCGAGCATGACCATGCTGTGGAACCACAAATCGGCGGTCTCGTAGATCACATCGCTGCAGTCACCGCTGATGGCGGCATCCTTGGCGGCAATGATGGTCTCGACCGACTCTTCGCCGACTTTTTCCAGAATCTTGTTCAAGCCCTTGTGGTACAGGCTGGCGACATACGAGCTGTCGGCGGCGGCGCCTTTGCGCTCTTCCAGCACTTGGGCCAGACGGGTCAGAGTGTCACTCATGTGCGTGTCCTGCGGAATAGATGGCGTGCGGATCTTTCAGAACCGGGTCGACGGTTGTCCAGTCGCCGTTTTCGTATACGCGGTAGAAGCAGCTCTGGCGACCGGTGTGGCACGCGATGTCGCCGATCTGCTCGACCATCAGGATGATCACGTCGGCGTCACAGTCCAGACGCATCTCGTGCAGGGTTTGTACGTGGCCGGACTCTTCGCCCTTACGCCACAGCTTGCCACGCGAGCGCGACCAGTAGATGGCGCGGTTCTCGGCAGCGGTCAGTTCCAGCGCTTCGCGGTTCATCCAGGCCATCATCAGGACGCGCCCGGTTTTGTGATCCTGGGCAATCGCGGGCACCAGGCCGTCGGTGTCCCACTTGATCTCGTCCAGCCAGTTTTTCATCTTCGACTCCGACAGCGGGCTCCACACTTCAATAGTCAAGCCCAGGCGTTGAAACAGTGTGCCAGTGCGTAACACAACTGGCTATCGGCGAACGACCAGATACAAACCGACGGCCATCATGATTCCCGCCGGCCAGTAGGCCAACTGGTTCAGTGGCCCGCCAGCGGCGAGTATCGCGCCACCGGCCAGATGGGCCGTACCGAGCAACCGCAGGAACCAGTCGTCGCGGCGTCGATGCCACGGTGGCGGCGTGTCGTACGCGTGGGGTTGAGACATGCGCTCCAGCAGGTCGCGGGCCATATTGGCCAGGTGCGGCAGCTGTTCAAACTGGCTCTGCACGTTGCCGAGCAAGGCTTTGGGGCTGACGCGCTCGCGCATCCAGCGCTCGAGGAACGGCTGCGCGGTGTTCCACAGATCGAGGTCCGGGTACAACTGGCGGCCCAGGCCTTCGATGTTCAACAGGGTCTTTTGCAGCAGAACCAGTTGCGGCTGCACTTCCATGTTGAAGCGTCGGGCGGTCTGGAACAGGCGCATCAACACCTGACCGAAGGAAATATCCTTTAACGGTTTTTCGAAAATCGGCTCGCACACCGTACGGATCGCCGCTTCGAATTCGTTGAGTTTGGTTTCCGCCGGCACCCAGCCCGAATCGATGTGCAACTGCGCCACGCGCCGGTAATCACGCTTGAAGAAGGCGAACAGGTTGCGCGCCAGGTAATCCTGGTCTTCCGGGGTCAGGCTGCCGACGATGCCGCAGTCGATCGCAATGTATTGCGGGCTCCACGGGTTCACGGTGCTGACGAAGATGTTGCCGGGGTGCATGTCGGCATGGAAGAAACTGTCGCGGAACACTTGCGTGAAGAAGATCTCCACACCGCGTTCGGCGAGCATTTTCATGTCGGTACGCTGGTCGGCCAGGGTCGTCAGGTCGGTGACCTGGATGCCGTAGATGCGCTCCATCACCAACACTTTCGGCCGGCACCAGTCCCAATAGACTTGCGGCACGTACAGCAGCGGCGAGCCTTCGAAGTTGCGCTTGAGCTGGCTCGCGTTGGCCGCTTCGCGCAGCAGGTCGAGTTCGTCGTAGATGGTTTTTTCGTAGTCGCTGACCACGTCCACCGGGTGCAGCAGACGCGCGTCGGCCGAGAGCTTTTCAGCGGCGCGGGCGAGAATGAACAGCCACGCCAGATCCTGGGCGATAACCGGTTTGAGGCCCGGGCGAATCACCTTGACCACCACTTCTTCGCCGGTTTTCAACTGCGCGGCATGCACCTGCGCCACCGACGCGGAAGCCAGCGGCTCGACGTCGAAGCGGCTGAACACTTCACTGATCTTTTTGCCGAGCTGTTCTTCGATCAGTTTGACCGACACTTGCGAGTCGAACGGCGGCACGCGGTCCTGCAGCTTCATCAGCTCATCGGCGATGTCTTCCGGCAACAGGTCACGGCGGGTGGACA
Source organism: Pseudomonas sp. C9 (assembly GCF_002000165.1). Classification (NCBI taxonomy): domain Bacteria; kingdom Pseudomonadati; phylum Pseudomonadota; class Gammaproteobacteria; order Pseudomonadales; family Pseudomonadaceae; genus Pseudomonas; species Pseudomonas sp. C9. Next base: position 216,425 of record NZ_MPAK01000002.1, read on the forward strand.
GAATCTGCCCGAACTTGATGAAAATCGGCCCAAGGTCCTGCAACGCCAGGCGCAATCGCGCACCACGGCTCAGGTCCAGCGTCTTGCGCGGGAACCAGCGCCACGGCAAGGCGTAACGCAGCGCCAGCAGAAACCAGGGCAGCGGCAGGGCAAACAGCAGGTCATCGAGGCGGTAACGAATCACAACGCGCTGGATGCGCAACAAACGGCGGACGGCAAGCAGCTTCATGCGTTATCGCTTGGGTCGAGGGATCGGGAAAGGCGCTCGAAACGCGCCTCGAGACGTTCCAGATCGAGTTTGATCTGGTCCAGTTCACTGAAACGGGCTTCGGCCTCGCGCTGACCGACGAGGGTGCGCGATTCTTCGGCCAGGTATTCGCCGAGGTTCTGCCCCAGGCTGACGAACCCTTGCTGATACCAGCGAGCGCGACTTCGCAGGTGACCGCCAACCAGTTGCGTGGCCACCGGTCCCAGCCAGCGCGAGAGTTCGTACTCCCAGTCCAGTTCGAGGTCCTGAAGGATCGCCGCCAGTTCCAGCAGCACGCCGCTGTCACCGTCGAGTTCGACTTCAGGGCCATGCAGGACCGAGGTCTTGTCCTTGCTCATCGCCAGTTTCAACAGGCTAGAGGCCGGTGCACGCAGGGTGCAGTCGGCGCCGGTTTCCCAGTGGGAAGCGAGCATCAGGCCTTCGTCGCTGGGCAGGATGAACAGCTGCAATGCCGGGCTGCGGCAGTCGACGGCAATCACCCGACCGCTCAAATGCGCCAGTCGCGGCAGCGCGGTGCTGTCGAGACGCAGCACCCGGTTCAGGCCGAGTTCAACGCTGGCGAGCAGGCCGGCCAGCAACATCAGGGTTTGATGCCGCGGTGCAGGGCGACGATGCCTGCGGTCATGTTGTGGTAGGTCACGCGGTCGAAACCGGCCTCGACCATCATCGACTTCAGGGTTTCCTGATTCGGGTGCATGCGGATCGATTCGGCCAGGTAGCGATAGCTTTCCGAGTCGTTGGTGATCAGCTTGCCCATCAGCGGCATGAAGGCGAACGAGTAGGCGTCGTAGGCTTTGGACATCAGCGCATTGGTCGGCTTGGAGAACTCCAGTACCAGCAAACGGCCGCCCGGTTTCAGCACGCGCAGCATCGAACGCAGGGCGTCTTCTTTATGGGTAACGTTGCGCAGGCCGAAAGCGATGGTCACGCAGTCGAAATGGTTGTCCGGGAACGGCAGCTTTTCAGCGTCGGCCTGAACGAATTCGACGTTGCCGGCGACACCGAGGTCCAGCAGGCGGTCACGACCGACCTTGAGCATGGATTCGTTGATGTCGGCCAATACCACCTGGCCGGTCGGGCCGACGAGGTGCGAGAATTTCTTGGTCAGGTCGCCCGTGCCGCCGGCGATGTCGAGTACGCGATTACCAGTGCGCACGCCCGAAAGCTCGATTGCGAAACGCTTCCACAAACGGTGCATGCCGCCCGACAGGAGGTCGTTCATCAAGTCGTACTTGGCGGCTACCGAATGGAAAACCTCAGCGACTTTTTCCGCTTTTTGGCTTTCCGGAACGTTTTTGAAACCGAAGTGCGTGGTGGGTTCGGCATCGCTGCCTTTGCGCTGATCAGTCATATCGCTGTCACCAGAAGAGAATGCGGGACATTCTAATCCCCAAGGCATGCTTTGTCTTGGCAAGGCTGAAGGTAAGATGGGCAACCACCGGGACGTTTTGACGCAGTAATGGTCAAGATGCTTCAGGAAAGTATCCATAACGCAGGAGTCATTCGATGGCCCGTATTAGTGTTGAGCGTGCCCACGGCCTGGGCAAGGAAGCGGCCCGCGAGAAGGCTGACAAGCTGGCGCAGAAACTGTCCGAGCAATATGGCCTGGAGCCGCAGTGGTCCGGCGACACGCTGAATCTCAAGCGCTCGGGAGTGAAAGGCGCGGTGCATGTCAGCGACGATTCGATCCGCGTCGATGTGGAATTGGGCCTGATGATGTCGGCCATGAGCGGCATGATCAAATCGGAAATCGAGAAGGCGCTGGATAAAGCCCTCGTCTGATCTCCGGTTGGAATGAAAATCAAATGTGGGAGCGAGCCTGCTCGCGAAGACGGTGTGTCATTCAGCATTGATGTTGGTGACCTGACGCTTTCGCGAGCAGGCTCGCTCCCACATTTTTATTGCGGTGCCTCCGAAGGTTTATGTCAGTTGTTAGGGTGCCGTTTCTAATTTTTCTCCCTACTTTGTGCCTGAGCCCGACACTTGTCCGGGCAGTTCCTCAAACCTTCTGCGCGTGAGGTGCACCATGGCCAAAGTTATTTTGAAGAAAAAAATCGACGCTTCGACTACAGCTCTGGGCGACGTCAAATCCTATGCCCGCAAGATCTGGCTGGCAGGCCTGGGTGCCTACGCCAAGGTCGGGCAAGAGGGTAGCGAATACTTTCAAGAGTTGATCAAGGCTGGTCAAACTGTTGAAAAGAAAGGCAAAAAAGTAGTGGCTGAAAAGCTTGAAGCCGCTAACGCCGAGATCGTTGAAGCCAAGAGTGAAGTGAGTACTTTCAAAGGCAAGGTCGAAGTTCAACTCGACAAGGTCGAGAAGGCTTTTGACTCGCGTGTCGCAAGTGCCTTGAATCGTATCGGCATTCCGTCTAAACATGACGTTGAGACACTCTCTGCTAAGCTCGATGAGCTGACGGCATTGCTCGAAAACGTCGCGCGTAAATCTTAAGGAGAACGGGATGGCTGTTAAAAAGAACACCGAAAAAGAAGGCAGCTCGTGGATCGGGAAAGTCGAAGACTACTCCCGCAAAATCTGGCTGGCTGGTTTAGGCGTGTACTCGAAGATCGACACTGACGGCAGCAAGCTCTTCGATACATTGGTCAAAGACGGCGAGAAAGCCGAGAAGCTCACCAAGAGCGCTGTTGGCAAGAAAGTCGACGCCGCCAAGGATTCTGCTTCGTCGGCCAAGTCGCGCATCAGCGGCGTGAAAGATCGTGCGCTGGGCAAGTGGGATGAACTGGAAGGGGCTTTCGACAAGCGTCTGAACAGCGCCATTTCGCGCCTCGGTGTCCCGAGCCGCAACGAAGTCAAAGCACTGCACAGCAAGGTCGACACCCTGACCAAGCAAATCGAAAAACTCACCGGTGCCAAGGTTGCGCCTGTTGCGGCGAAAACCGCGGCGGCCAAACCGGCTGCTAAATCGGCTGCCAAGCCACTGGCCAAAGCTGCCGCTAAACCGGCTGCCAAACCAGCCGCGAAAGCAGCGGCCAAGCCAGCTGCCAAGACTGCCGCCGCCAAACCTGCAGCAGCCAAGCCAGCGGCCAAGCCGGTCGCCGCCAAAGCGGCCGCTAAGCCAGCGGCTAAACCGGCTGTCAAAACCGCAGCCGCCAAACCGGCAGCAAAACCTGCTGCAGCGAAGAAGCCGGCAGTGAAAAAACCGGCCGCACCGAAAGCCGTTGCAAAACCAACCGTTGCGGCTGCCAAACCGGCAACCCCGACAGCACCGGTCAGCGCATCGAACTCCGCGACTGCGCCAACCCCAGCTGTTACCCCGACTGTCGCGCCAGCTCCATCGACGCCAACCAGTCAGTCCTGATAACCCGGGGCTCAAAAAAACGCCCGACCTGCCAAGGTCGGGCGTTTTTGTTTGTGCACGGTTCAATGAACGACGCAGCCCTTGGTAGGAGCCGAGCTTGCTCGCGATGGCGGTGTGTCAGCCCAATTTAATATCGACTGACACGACGCCATCGCGAGCACGCTCGGCTCCTACAAGGTTAGTCGTGGACTTCGAGATATTGCAGGGCCATCTGCTCCGTCGCGACCTTGATCGGCGGCAGCAAGTGCGGCGCCACCAGCATCATGATCTGGTACACCACCAGCCGCACTTCACCTTCACCCTCCAGAATCCGTTGGTAATCCAGCGAGAACAGCAGCGTCATGGTGATCTGTTCCACCAACTGCCCTAACGCCTGGGTGTCACTGACCAACTGCCCTTGAGCCTTCAACCGCGCCAGTAATGAAGCCAGTGTGCGCTTCAGCGCATTGAGCAAATTGCGTATGCCCTTGGCCAGTTTCGGCAGGCGCCCGGCGAGGTTCGACAGGTCCTGGAACAGAAACCGGTAGTGCGCCAGCCGTTCGACGATCAAGTGCAGGAACAGCCAGTAATCGTCTGGTCCCAGTTCCACATCGGCGGGTGGGTCGAGCAGCGGCGCCAGCTCGGTCTGGAAACGCTCGAACAACCCGAGAATCAGCGGTTCCTTGCCGTGAAAGTGGTAGTAGAGATTGCCGGGGCTGATGCCCATCTCGTTGGCAACTTCCATGGTGGAGACGTTCGGTTCGCCTTTGTGATTGAACAACTGCAAGGCACATTCGAGAATCCGGTCGCGGGTTTTCATCCAGTCTTCTTAATGGTCGAGTCAGGCCACGGCCGGCGTCGGCCGTGGTGGGTTGAACGTCAGCGCACACGCACGTAGGTACCGGGTGCTGCCTCCTGCGGGGGGTAGTTCTGATTGCCGAGGGGCATGTGAGTTTCTTTTTGTGCCCCGGAACGATGCTGAATCCACTCCAGCCACTGCGACCACCAACTGCCGTCGACTTGCTTGGCGTCGTAGTACCAGGCCCGCGGATCGCTGCTCAGTTTTGCGCTCTCGACGTAGTTGGCTTTCGGATTGCTTGGCGGGTTGAGAATGCTTTGTACGTGACCGCTGTTGGACAAGACGAAGCGTCGTTCGCCACCCAGCAGCAGGGTCGAGCGATACACCGCATCCCACGGCGTGATGTGGTCGTTGATGCCTGCGACGCTGAAGCTGTCGACGGTGACTTTCTGCAAGTCGATGGGGGTGCCGCACACTTCAAGGCCGCCCGGATGACTCAGCGGGTTGTGCTTGAAGAAGTCCAGCAGATCACCATGAAAGGCTGCCGGCAGCCGAGTGTTGTCGTTGTTCCAGTAGAGGATGTCGAACGCTGGCGGTTCTTTGCCGAGCAGGTAGTTATTGACGAAGTAGCTCCAGATCAAATCGTTGGGACGCATCCAGGCGAACACCTTCGCCATGTCGCGACCTTCCAGCACGCCTTTTTGATACGACTTGCGCTTGGCCGCCTCAAGGGTCTGTTCGTCGGCAAAAAGCGTTGCCGGGGAGTCCATTTGACTGTCGAGCAAGCTCACCAGATAGGTCGCGCTGGACACTCGCCGCAGCTGTCGCTTGGCCTGCAAGTGGCCTTGCAGCGCGGCGATGGTCAGCCCGCCGGCGCAGGCACCCATCAGGTTCACCTCGCGGGCGCCGGTGATCGCCCGGCAGACATTCATCGCTTCTTCCACGGCTTCAACGTACGTCGACAGCCCCCATTCGCGATGACGCACATCCGGATTGCGCCAACTGATCATGAAGGTTTGCAAGCCATTCTTCAGGGCGTACTGGACGAAACTGTTATGCGGGCTGAGGTCGAAAATGTAGTACTTGTTGATCTGCGGCGGCACCACCAGCAGTGGTTTGGAATACTGTTTTTCACTCATCGGCTTGTACTGGATCAGTTCCAGCAGCTCGTTGCGAAACACCACGGCGCCAGTCGTGGTGGCCACGGTTTTACCCACTTCGAACGCTTGCTTGGTGACTTGCCGAGGCAGGCCGTCATTGTGCAAGAGGTCGTCGACCAGATGGCTGATACCGCGCACCAGGCTGTTGCCGCCGGAATTGAAGATCTCCTTGATCGCCAATGGATTGAGCAACGTGTTGGTTGGCGACACCGCGTCATTGAGCAAGGCAAACGCAAAGTGCGCGCGGGCACGATCGTCGGCCGACATCGCGCTGTCGTCGATCCAGCTTTTCACCTGTTTCTGCCAGCTCAGGTAGGCCTGCAGGCTGCGTCGGTAAAAAGGGTTGAGGCTCCACGCAGGGTCGTTGAAACGACTGTCCTGCGGGTTGGTCGGGTGCAAGGTTTCACCCAGCAATACGCGACCTAGCTGGCCGCCCAGCTTCAAGGCGTGGCGGGCGCTGTGCACCGGGTTGCGCAAGCCATGGGCCGCGACACTGCGCAGGGTCGAAATCAGATCCCGGCCGCGCAGGCCGGTAATCGCACTCTGTGCGTTGATGAACGCGGCGGGAGTGGGCAAAGCGTCTCTCGCTGGTTTTTCGCGCATGTCTCAACACTCCTTCGTCTTCAAGCCAAAAACAAACAAACAGAACCAGATCACCATAGTCGCTGTTGTGGGTTGTTGCGCGGCGTGGCGTCCTGCCTGCCTGTTTGGGTAAACAAATTCCCGAATTAACCGCTCAATGGCGACGGATGTGGGTGCATGACGGCGCGCTGACGTTCCTCTTCGAGGAATTTCATGATGATCGGTGCCACCGCCTCGGCGCGCGTAATCAGGAACAAATGCCCGTCATCGATGATGTGCAACTGGGCGTTGGGAATACGCCAGGCGAGCATGCGCATGTTGATCAACGGGATCAGTGGGTCGTCGTCGCCGGCCAGTACCAGGGTCGGCTGATTGATCTTGTGCAGCCAGTGAATGCTGGTCCAGCCAAGACCGGCAAACAGCTGCCAGTAATACCCGAGCTTGCCTGCCGAACGGACTTTCGCCGCGTGGCTGGCCGCCAGGGTGGGATCGCGACGGAACGAGCCGCCATAGATCATCGGAGCAATGCGGATGACATGAGACGGCTGGATGTAGCGCCGTGGGCTGGCCATCATCCACAGTACTTTCGGTTTGCCCGGCACCATCACCGCGCCGGCCGCCGTGGCCGCCAACACGAGTTTCTTGCAGCGCTCGGGGTAGTCATACGCGAACTGTTGGGCGAGGGCGCCACCCCAGGACACACCGATGACGTTGACTTGTCCGTAGTCAAGATAGTCGAGCATCCGTGCCGTGAGTTTCGCCAGGCCCGGGAAACGATAAGGCCGGTTCGGCGTGGATGAACCGCCGACACCGGGTACGTCGAAAGCAATGACTTCCAGGTCTGGGTCCAGTGCCGCGACGAACGGAAACACCAGCTCCAGGTTGGCGCCGATGCCGTTGAAAATCAGCAAGGGCGTCAAGTGAGGCTTGCCGGGGCGTACTGCTGTGCGGAGGGTCTGGCCATCCAGGTCGACAGTACGAAAGATGAACGGTTGCGGCATGCTTCAAGCCCTGTGGGTTAATTCATCCCCGATCCTCTGTAGGCGTTGAGCTTGCTCACGATAGCGGTGGGGCAGGCTCAGCAATATTGACTGTGCTGCCGCCTTCGCGAGCAAGCTCGGCTCCTACAGGGGCGCGAGGTGTGTCAGTTACCGCTCATGCACATAAGTGCCCGGTGCCGCTTCCGCCGCGACATAGGTTTTGTTGCCCAGAACCGTCGGGGATTTTTTCAGCTTGCCCGAACGTTCGGCTTGCCATGCCTGCCAGTGCAGCCACCAGGAATCGGTGTGTTTGGTGGAGTTTTCTTGCCAGTCTTCGGCCTTGACCGGCATTTCGGTGCTGGTCATGTAGCGCGATTTCGGGTTGCCCGGCGGGTTCAGAATGCTCTGGATATGCCCGCTGCTCGACAGCACGAACTCGACCTTGCCACCGAACAGTTGCGCTGACTTGTAGCAGGACTTCCACGGGGTGATGTGGTCGCTGGTGCCAGCCAGGCAATAGATGTCGGCGGTGACTTGCTTGAGGTCAATCGGCGTACCGCACACTTCCAGTGCATTGGAGCGGATCAGTGGATTACTTTTGAACATCTCGATCAGGTCGCCGTGGAACGCGGCTGGCAATCGTGTGGTGTCGTTGTTCCAGAACAGGATGTCGAACACCGGCGGCTCGTTGCCCAGCAGGTAGTTGTTGACCCAGTAGTTCCAGATCAAATCGTTGGGGCGCATCCAGGCGAAGACTTTCGCCATGTCGCGGCCTTCCAGAACCCCGGCCTGATAGGACTGGCGCTTGGCGGATTCCAGGGTTTGCTCGTCGACGAACAGGGCGACGTCGCTGTCCAGGGTGGTGTCCAGCACGCTGACCAGCAGCGTCAGGGCGTTGACCTTTTTCTCGCCGATTGCCGCGTAATGGCCCAGCAGCGCGGTGCAGGTAATGCCACCGGAGCAGGCGCCGAGCATGTTGATGTCTTTGCTGCCGGTGATGGCGCTGACCACATCAACTGCTTCTTTGAGCGCTTCGATGTAGGTCGACAGACCCCACTCGCGCTGTTCCTTGGTCGGGTTGCGCCAGCTGACGATAAAGGTCTGCACATTGCTGCGCAGGCAGTAGCGCGCCAGGCTCTTCTCCGGGCTCAAGTCGAACACGTAGAACTTGTTGATCTGGGGTGGCACCACCAGCAACGGGCGTTCGTACACTTGCTCGGTGGTGGGCTTGTACTGGATCAGTTCCAGCACGTCATTGCGGAACACCACTGCGCCTTCGGTCACTCCCAGGGTCTTGCCGACTTCGAATGCGCCCATGTTGACCTGGCTCGGCATGCCGCCGTTGTTCACCATGTCCTTGGCCAGGTGCGAGAGGCCGTCGAGCAGGCTCTTGCCACCGGTTTCGAAGAAGCGTTTGACCGCCGCCGGGTTGGCCGCCGTATTGGTCGGGGCCATGGCTTCGGTCATGAGGTTGATCACGAAATGCCCGCGAGCGACATCTTTGGGTGGCAGATTACTGTCGTCGATCCAGTCGTGGAGCTCCTTGCGCCACGCCAGGTAAGTTTGCAAATAACGTTTGTAGAGCGGGTTTTGGCTCCAGGCCGGATCGGCAAAACGACGGTCATCGGTGGACGGTTGAAGTTCGGATTTGCCGAACAACACGTTCTTCAGTTCAAGGCCGAAATGGGCGACATGCCTGGCACTGTGAATCGGTTGTTTGATGGCCTGCCTGAGCACCATGCGAGCAGAAGCCAATAGATCTTTTCCACGCAGCCCAATGACAGGATTCAGCCCCAAGGTGTTTTCCGAGGCTTGAGTCTTCAAGTCATCGTTATTTTTGTTACTCATCTACGACGCTCCATTGTCCTGAGACGAGTACCTGATACCAGCGGTGTAGTCACACAGCCAATGCCAGGTACTACTGCTCGGGTGACCGTTAATTCTGCATCGCTGCTTTTTAGTTCAGAGAGCACTGCAGGGAACTTGCCAGATCCATTGGTTACCCGAGTTTAATTTTTTTCGCAAGCGGGCCAATCATTGGCCCTGAGGCGGAGCATTCAAACAGATGAAATTAGAAAATGCCCTCTAAAGAGCAAGAGGCCTGACTTAGAGCATCAGCTTGACGACGGATTCATTCGGGTCGCGGGTTTTTCCGGCCGCTTTGAGCTCGGCAAGATAATCCGCCCAAAGTGCGTCATAACGTCGCGCCAATTCATAGAGGTATTCCCAGGTGAACAGGCCGCTGTCGTGGCCGTCATCGAAGGTCAATTTCAGTGCGTACTGACCGGCCGGTTCTACCTTGCTCAGGCCTACGTTGATCTTGCCAAATTGCAGGACAGGTTTGCCGTGGCCCTGGACCTCGGCGGAGGGAGAGTGCACGCGAAGGAATTCGGCGGGCAGGGTGTATTCCTCGCCCGACGCATATTTCAGCGACAGGGTTTTCGAGGCTTTGTGCAGTTTGATGTCGGTGGGGATCATGACCGGGTATCCGTCTGTAGGCGTGTGGTCAGCCCCCTGTAGGAGCACGGCTTGCCGGCGATGGCGATTTCAAGTGCGCCATCGCCAGCAAGCTGTGCTCCTACAGGAGGTCACATGGCTTACAGGATATAACGGGACAGGTCTTCGTTCTGCGCCAATTCACCCAGGTGGCTGTTGACGTAGTCGGCGTCGATCAGGATCACCTTGTCGTCATGGGCGCTGGCCAGATCACCGGCGCTGAACGACACCTCTTCAAGCAGTCGCTCAAGCAAGGTGTGCAGGCGACGGGCACCGATGTTCTCGGTCTTCTCGTTAACCTGCCAGGCGATCTCGGCAATGCGCTTGATGCCGCTCGGCTGGAACTCGATGCCCAGGCCTTCAGTCTTCAGCAGTGCACAATATTGCTCGGTGAGCGAGGCATGCGGCTCGCTGAGAATGCGCTCGAAGTCTTCAGGCGTCAGCGCCTTGAGCTCGACACGAATCGGCAGGCGGCCTTGCAGCTCTGGCACCAGGTCGCTCGGCTTGCTCAGGTGGAACGCACCGGAGGCAATGAACAGGATGTGGTCGGTCTTGACCATGCCCAGCTTGGTGTTGACGGTGCAGCCTTCGATCAGCGGCAGCAAATCGCGCTGTACGCCTTCGCGGGACACATCGACACCGCCGGAATTGCCGCGCTTGGCCACCTTGTCGATTTCGTCGATGAACACGATGCCGTGCTGCTCGACCGCTTCCAGTGCCTTGGCTTTCAGCTCTTCATCGTTGACCAGGCGGCTGGCTTCTTCGTCGCGCACCAGTTTCAGCGCTTCCTTGACCTTGAGCTTGCGGCTCTTGCGTTTGCCCTTGCCCATGTTGGCGAACAGGCTTTGCAGCTGGTTGGTCATTTCTTCCATGCCAGGTGGCGCGGAGATGTCGACGCCGGACACTTCGGCGACTTCGATTTCAATTTCCTTGTCGTCCAACTGACCTTCACGCAGACGCTTGCGGAACAGCTGGCGGGTGTTGGAATCGGCCGAGGGTGCTTCATCGTTGTTGAAACCCATGCGTGCCGGTGGCAGCAGGGCGTCGAGAATGCGCTCTTCGGCAGCGTCTTCGGCGCGGTGGCGCACCTTGGTCATTTCCTGTTCGCGCAGCAGTTTGATGGCTGCGTCAGCCAGGTCACGAATGATCGATTCCACATCGCGGCCGACATAGCCGACTTCGGTGAACTTGGTCGCTTCAACTTTGATGAAGGGCGCGTTGGCGAGTTTGGCCAGGCGACGAGCGATCTCGGTTTTGCCGACACCGGTCGGGCCGATCATCAGGATGTTCTTGGGGGTGACTTCAACGCGCAGCTCTTCAGGCAGCTGCATCCGGCGCCAGCGGTTGCGCAGCGCAATGGCGACGGCGCGCTTGGCATCGTCCTGGCCGATGATATGGCGATTGAGTTCGTGGACGATTTCACGGGGAGTCATGGACATAGTATTTAGCGGACCTCAAGCAAGAATGAGCCGTGGCGCGATGGCCAACACGGGCTTACTCGGCGCAGTCCTGCTCCTCAATGGTCTGGGTGTGATTGGTGAATACGCAGATATCGGCAGCAATGCCGAGGGCGGTTTCGACGATTTCCCGGGCCGACAGATCGGTCTTTTTCAGCAGTGCGCTGGCCGCGGCCTGGGCGTAACCGCCGCCGGAACCCATGGCGATCAAGCCTTCTTCGGGTTCTACGACATCGCCATTGCCGGTAATGATCAGGGAGGCGTCTTTGTTGGCAACGGCGAGCATGGCTTCGAGGCGGCTCAGGGAGCGGTCGGTGCGCCATTCTTTGGCGAGCTCGACGGCCGCGCGAACCAGGTGACCTTGATGTTTCTCAAGCTGGCCTTCGAAACGCTCGAAGAGGGTGAAGGCGTCAGCGGTGGCCCCGGCAAAACCGGCGATCACCTGGCCGTGGTACAGGCGGCGAACTTTCTTCGCGTTGCCTTTCATCACGGTATTGCCGAGAGAAACCTGGCCGTCGCCGCCCATGACGACTTTGCCGTGGCGGCGAACTGAAACGATGGTGGTCAAGGGAAGAGTCTCCACGCAGCGGGGCGAAAATGCCTTATGCCAACTCATATGGGGGTGGTGGAGGATTTTTCAACTGCGGGGCGGGAGAGGGGACGAGTGGTGTGAGTCAGATGGGATGTGTGGTGTTTATCAGAACGCTTTCGCGGGCAAGCCCGCTCCCACAGGGATAGCGCATATCCTGTGGGAGCGGCGGTGCGACGATTCGACTTGCCCGCGATGAACGATGACGCACAGATCCTGCCGGGAAATCAGCGGCTCTGGCGTTGTTGTAACAACAGGTTGCTGAACCCGGCACCCGACAGTTGTTTCTGTGCGGTGGTCAGTTGTTCGCGGTTGCTGAACGGCCCGACCAGAACGCGATACCAGGTCTCATCCTTCACCGTGCCGGACTCAACCGCCACGGCCTGGCCCAGCAGAATGATCTGCGCACGAACCTTGTCCGCATCAGCCTCTTTGCGGAACGAGCCCGCCTGCAGGAAGAACTTGGTCACCGGCGCGGCTTTGGTGACGGGCGGCGGTGGCGGTGGTGTTATCCCGGCCAGGGCAGCCTGCGCGCGCGCCGTGTCGATCTTCGCCGCTTCCGCCGGTGTCACCGGGGTGGTCGGAATGGCTGGCACCTGTGGCGTCGGCAGGGTTTTTTCCGGCACGGCATCCGGCGGTACGATCACTTCCGATTCCGGCAGCAAGGTATAGAAGTCGTATTTCGGCTTCACCGGTTGCGTCGGGCTCGGCGGGGTCTTGTTGGCCTCGGCGATCTTGGTGGCTTTCTGTTGCTGCTCCACCTTCTCGCGCTTGACCGTGTCGCTGCCCTTGCCCGGTTCCAGTTTCATCAGGAAAACGATGAACGCGCCGACCGTCAGGCCGATGGCCATCCACAACCAACCCGGGATCGGTTGCTTTGCTGGAGCTTGGTATCGGCTGGCGCCACGCTTGGGTGCAGGTTTTTTCTTGGCAGCCAACTTACATACGCTCCAGAGTTTCCAGACCCAAGAGTTCCAGGCCTTGCTTGAGTGTGCGACCGGTCAGTGCGGCGAGGCGCAGACGGCTTTGCATTTGCGCCGGGGTGTCGGCGCTCAGGATCGGGCAGTTCTCATAGAAACTGGAGAACAGGCCGGCCACATCGTACAGGTAGGTGCACAGGATGTGCGGCGTCCCTTTGTCGGAAACGTTGTTCAGTATTTCGCCGAACTGCGCCAGTTTGGCGGCCAGTTCATGTTCGTGCGCCGCTTCCAGCACGATCTGGCCTTCGACTTCGGTGAAGTCCTTGCCCAGCTTGCGGAACACGCCGGCAACGCGAGTGTAGGCGTACAGCAAGTAAGGCGCGGTGTTGCCTTCGAAGTTCAGCATCAGCTCGAAGTTGAAGCTGTAGTCGCTGGTGCGGTGCTTGGACAGGTCGGCGTATTTGACCGCTGCAATGCCCACCACTTTGGCGATATTGCGCAGTTCCTCTTCAGCCAGGTCAGGATTCTTTTCCTTCACCAGCGTATAGGCGCGCTCTTGCGCTTCGACCAGCAGATCGATCAGCTTCACGGTGCCGCCGTCGCGGGTCTTGAACGGCCGGCCGTCCGGGCCGTTCATGGTGCCGAAGCCCATGTGTTCCATTTCCATCGGGTGCGTCACGAAGCCGGCCTTGCGCGCCACGGCGAACACTTGCTGGAAGTGCAGGGCCTGGCGCTGGTCGACGAAGTACAGCGCGCGATCGGCTTTGAGCTTGCCGCTGCGATAACGCACGGCCGCCAGGTCGGTGGTGGCGTAGAGGTAGCCGCCGTCCGCTTTCACGATGATGACTGGCAGCGGATCGCCGTCGGCGTTCTTGAACTCGTCGAGGAACACACACTGGGCGCCGTTGCTTTCGACCAGCATGCCGGCGGCCTTGAGGTCGTTGACCACGTTGATCAGGTCGTCGTTGTAGGCACTTTCGCCCATCACGTCGGCCATGGTCAGTTTGACGTTCAGCAGTTCGTAGATTTTCTGGCAGTGCGACAGCGAGATGTCTTTGAACTTGGTCCACAGCGCCAGGCAGTCCGGGTCGCCGGCTTGCAGCTTGACCACCAGGCCACGGGCACGATCGGCAAACTCTTCGGATTCGTCGAAGCGCTGCTTCGCGGCACGGTAGAAGTTTTCCAGGTCCGACAGCTCGTCGCTGGTGATCGGGTTTTCCTGGAGGTACGCCATCAACATGCCGAACTGAGTGCCCCAGTCGCCCACGTGGTTCTGACGGATCACTTCGTCGCCGAGGAATTCCAGGACTCGCGCGACACCGTCACCGATGATGGTCGAGCGCAAATGGCCGACGTGCATTTCCTTGGCGAGGTTCGGTGCCGACAAGTCGATGACCGTGCGCTGTGCCGGGCCGGCCTTGCGCACGCCAATCTGACTGTCGGCCAGTGCGGCGTCCAGGCGCGAGGCCAGGGCCTGGGTGTTCTGGAAGAAGTTCAGGAAGCCCGGGCCGGCGATTTCGGTTTTGGTGATGTTTTCATCAGCCGGCAGCGCGGCGATGATTTTCTCGGCCAGGTCGCGCGGCTTCATGCCGGCCGGTTTGGCCAGCATCATGGCGATGTTGCTGGCGAAGTCGCCGTTCTTCTTGTCGCGGGAGTTTTCCACCTGGATCGCCGGCGACAGGCCTTCAGGCAACACACCTTCGTTGACGAGTTGGGTGATGGCTTGTTGGATCAGCTGGCGAATGGTGTCTTTCATGGTCTTCTCTTTCGACCGCAAGCGCGGCGGCGCTTCGATGCGCTGGTGGAAAAACTGGGCATTATCCGTTGCGAAGGCGGGCTTGCCAACCTTAGCAGGCAGGATGTGGATATGTGGTGACAAATGTCTTCGTTTGTAGGAGCAAGGCTTGCCTGCGATGGCGCCCTTGAGATCGCTATCGCGGGCAAGCCTTGCTCCTACACATTCAACGACGATCTTCAGGTCAATACAAATCGACGGGATCGACATCCAGCGACCAGCGCACCGCCCGTCCGCTCGGCATCTGCTCCAGCACCAGCAACCAACTGGCCAGCAACCGATGCAGCGGCGCCCGCGCCGTGGCCTGCAATAATAGCTGTGCACGATAACGTCCGGCGCGGCGTTCCATCGGCGCAGGCACCGGCCCCAGCAGTTCGATTCCGCCCAGATTCTGTTCGTCCACCAAACGTTCGGCCTCGCTGCATGCTTCATCCAGGAAACTTTCGGCCTGCCCCGGCTTGTGCGCTTCGGCCCGCAGCAGCGCCAGGTGTGCGAAGGGCGGCAGGCCCGCCGAGCGACGTTCGCTCAAGGCCTGTTCGGCGAATGCGAAATAGCCCTGCTCCGTCAACTGCACCAGCAGCGGGTGGTCTGCCAGGTGCGTCTGGATGATGACTTTGCCCGGCTCTTCCGCCCGCCCGGCCCGCCCGGCCACTTGAACAATCAACTGCGCCATGCGTTCGCTGGCGCGGAAATCACCGGAGTACAACCCGCCGTCGGCGTCGAGAATCGACACCAGCGTCACCCGTGGAAAGTGATGCCCTTTGGCAAGCATTTGCGTGCCGACCAAAATGCACGGCTGGCCCTTTTGGATGGTGGCAAACAGCTGATTCATCGCGTCCTTGCGTGACGTACTGTCGCGGTCGACCCTCAGCACCGGGTAGTCCGGGAACAGAATCGCCAGGCGTTCCTCGGCGCGCTCGGTGCCAGCACCCACGGGGCGCAAATCGACTTTGCTGCATTTCGGGCAGCGCCGGGGCACGCGTTCGACGTAGCCGCAATGGTGGCAGCGCAACTCACCGGAGCGCTGGTGCACGGTCATCCGCGCATCGCAACGCTGGCATTCAGACATCCAGCCGCAGTCGTGACACAACAAAGTCGGCGCAAAGCCACGACGGTTGAGGAACACCAATACTTGCTGGCCGGCTGCCAGCGTCTGACCGATGGCTTGCTGCATCGGCCCGGAAATACCGCTATCCAGCGGGCGACTTTTTACATCCAGGCGCAGGAAACGCGGCTGCTTGGCACCACCCGCCCGCTCGTTCAGGCGTAGGAGGCCGTAACGGCCGGTGTAGGCGTTGTGCAGGCTTTCCAGTGAAGGCGTGGCGGATCCAAGGACAATCGGGATGTTTTCCTGCCGGGCGCGGACCAACGCCAGGTCACGGGCGTGATAACGCAAGCCTTCCTGCTGTTTATAGGAGCCGTCGTGCTCTTCGTCGATGATGATCAGACCGGGGTTTTTCATTGGCGTGAACAGCGCCGAGCGCGTGCCGATAATAATGTCGGCGTCACCGTCCCGAGCGGCGAGCCAGGCTTCGAGCCGCTCGCGATCATTGACCGCCGAGTGAATCAGCGCGATGCGTGCATTGAAGCGCTGCTCGAAGCGCGCCAGGGTCTGCGGGCCGAGGTTGATCTCCGGGATCAGCACCAGCGCTTGTTTACCGGCTTCGAGGGTTTCGCGGATCAGCTGCAAATAGACTTCGGTCTTGCCGCTGCCCGTGACACCGGCGAGCAGAAAGGCGTGATAACTGTCGAAGCCGGCGCGAATGGCTTCATAGGCGGCGCGCTGTTCCGGGTTGAGCGGCAATTCCGGTTGCGCCAGCCAGTGTTCGTGGCGTGCGCCGGGGGCGTGCTTGCGAATCTCCACTTGCACCAGATCCTTGGCCAGCAGCAAGTCCAGACTGTCTTTGCTCAACATCAGTTTGCTCAACAACTGATGGGCGACGCCGTGGGGATGCTGGGCCAGTGTCGCCAAGGCTTCGCGTTGGCGCGGGGCGCGGGCGATGCGAGGGTCATCGAGGCTGGCGCCGGGCGCCGCGGACCAGAAGCGTTCCTGGCGCGCCTCGGCCAGTTCACCCTGACGCAACAATACCGGCAACGCCCAGCTCAAGGTGTCGCCGAGGCTGTGCTGGTAATACTGGGACGTCCATAAACACAGTTTGAACAGCGCCGCCGGTAGCGGTGGCGTGGCGTCCAGCAAGGCCAGGGCCGGTTTGAGTTTTTCCACCGGCACTTCGCTGGTGTCGGTAACCTCCACCAGTATCCCGATCATTTCTCGACGACCGAACGGTACCCGCAAGCGCATGCCCGGTTGCAGCTGGGCGCGCAGGACCCCGGCCGGGGCGCGGTAATCGAACAGGCGGCGCAGGGGCGAAGGCAGGGCGAGGCGCAAAATGGCGTCGGGCACGCGGGGGGATCTCGATCAACTAACAAAAAAGGGCTTGGTACATACATCTGTAGGGGTCGCGTAATGGGTCGGGAGCCTAGCAGACGGTCGGTAGAAGCGACAGCTTGCGCGATTGCAAAGGTCTGGTAGAATCCGCGGCCTAATTACGTGCGGTATTCAACAATAGTGTTGAGTGGCGGCACGCTAGCCTGAGGAATCATCATGAAAGCCGATATCCATCCAACATACGAAATCACCGCAGTTACCTGCAGCTGTGGCAACAAGTTCGAAACTCGTTCGAACCTGGCCAAGCCTCTGGCGATCGACGTATGCAACGAGTGCCACCCGTTCTACACCGGTAAGCAGAAGACTCTGGATACTGGCGGTCGTGTACAGCGCTTCGCAGACCGTTTCGGCGCTTTCGGCAAGAAAGCTCCAGCTGCTGCAGAGTAAGGTTGAAGGGCCCGATGGGCTTTTCCTTGCTGTTGAAAAAGGCGTCCCTCGCGGGCGCCTTTTTTGTGTCCGCGATTTGGCTGTCAGGCGCCCAGGCGTTCTGCTCGACGCCGAGCGAGCTGGAGTCGGTCACCGTGCAGCGGGTCGTGGATGGCGACACCTTGCGCCTGAGCGATGGCCGCAGTGTGCGCATGATTGGTTTGAATACGCCTGAGCTGGGCAAACAGGGCCGCTCCGACGAGCCGTTTGCCGTGGTTGCGCGCAAACGCCTTGAAGCGCTGGTGGCTGCCAGCGATGGCCGCGTCGGTTTGCTGCCGGGTAAAGAAAGCAAGGACCATTACGGTCGCACGCTGGCCCATGTCTATGGCGCCGACGGTGCCAATCTTGAAGCACAGATGCTCGCCGAAGGCCTCGGTTTTCAAGTGGCGGTGGCACCCAATGTTGATTTGGTCAGCTGTCAGCAAGCTGCTGAACGCAATGCCCGTCAGGCCGGGCTTGGTATATGGCGGCAATCCCCTGTACTGAAAGCGGAGCAGATCGAGGCTTCCGGGTTCGCCGTGCTCAGCGGTCGTGTGAGCAAGGTTCAGCGCAATCGCGGCGGGGTTTGGATCGAGTTGCAGGATTCGGTTGTATTGCGCGTTGCACCCAATATGCTCAACAGGTTCGATGTCGCGGCGCTGGAAACGCTTCAAGGCGCGCAAATTGAGGCGCGTGGCTGGGTCCAGGACCGCTCGCGTCGCGGTGGATTGAAACCCGGGCAAGCACGCTGGCTTCTGCCGCTGACGGATCCTTCGATGCTGCAAGTGACGCCACAATAAAAATTGTAGACATTTTTTCTAGCGATTGTGAACAGTCTACCCCTTGTGTTCCGTGGCTCTTGGCCCAAAGTCTTAGGGCTGGGCGCTTGACAGGGGTGACCGGTCAGTCTTGTGGGGATTTTGCGAGGCGCGTATCCTCGCTGACCAGTCTGTCCAACAGTAAAAGCGGAATGCCAAAATGTCTGATCTGAAAACTGCCGCTCTCGAATATCATGCCCATCCTCGTCCAGGTAAGCTGAGTGTCGAGCTCACCAAGGCCACCGCTACCGCCCGCGACCTGTCGCTGGCCTACAGCCCCGGCGTAGCCGAACCAGTACGCGAAATCGCCCGCGATCCTGAACTGGCCTACAAATACACCGGTAAGGGCAACCTGGTTGCAGTCATTTCCGATGGCACCGCCATTCTTGGCCTGGGTAACCTCGGCCCATTGGCTTCCAAGCCAGTAATGGAAGGTAAAGGCGTGCTGTTCAAGCGCTTCGCCGGCATCGACGTTTTCGACATCGAAGTCGATTCCGAAAGCCCGCAAGCCTTCATCGACACCGTCAAGCGTATCTCCATCACCTTCGGTGGCATCAACCTGGAAGACATCAAGGCACCAGAGTGCTTTGAGATCGAGCGCGCTCTGATCGAGCAGTGCGACATTCCGGTGTTCCACGATGACCAGCACGGCACTGCGATCGTTACCGCAGCCGGCATGATCAACGCCCTGGAAATCGCTGGCAAAACCCTCGCTGACGCCAAGATCGTCTGCCTGGGCGCCGGTGCTGCCGCCATCTCCTGCATGAAATTGCTGGTGAGCATGGGTGCCAACATCGAAAACATCTTCATGGTTGACCGTACCGGCGTGATCCACTCCGGCCGTGACGACCTGAACCAGTACAAGGCTGTCTTCGCTCACGCGACTGACAAGCGCACCCTGGCTGACGCGCTGACCGGTGCTGACGTGTTCGTAGGCCTGTCCGGCCCGAACCTGTTGAGCGCTGAAGGCCTGAAATCCATGGCGGCCAACCCGATCGTGTTCGCGTGCTCCAACCCGGATCCGGAAATCTCCCCGGAACTGGCCCACGCCACCCGTGACGACGTGATCATGGCGACCGGCCGTTCGGACTACCCGAACCAGGTCAACAACGTACTGGGCTTCCCGTTCATCTTCCGTGGTGCCCTGGACGTTCGCGCCAAGCGCATCAACGAAGAAATGAAAGTGGCTGCCGCCAACGCCCTGCGCGAACTGGCCAAACTGCCAGTGCCTCAGGAAGTGTGCGACGCCTACGGCGGCATCAAGCTGGAATTCGGTCGTGAGTACATCATTCCGAAACCAATGGATGCCCGTCTGATCACCCTGATCTCCGATGCCGTGGCCAAGGCCGCGATCGAGACCGGCGTAGCGACCCTGCCGTATCCGAAGAACTACCCGCTCAAAAGCGTGGATGACGTGTTCAACGGCTAAGCCGTTGTAGCGCTTCAACCGAAAGCCCTGGCTCGTGAGAGTCGGGGCTTTTTTTTGCCTGTAGGTGATCGTGGTGATCGTTCCCACGCTCCGCGTGGGAATGCCTCTACGGACGCTCTGCGTTCGGCTCTGGATGGGACGCGGAGCGTCCTGGGCGGCATTCCCACGCAGAGCATGGGAACGATCAGTGCAACAAAAAGCCCCGCGCTTCTCACGAAGGCGGGGCTTTTTGTTGGCGCTGCGATCAGAACAAATCGATCGGCGCCGCTTCGTCCGCTGGCAGTGGGCTGCCCGGCGCATTGCCGTTACCCAGTTCATTCATCGACGGAGGTGTGTCCTCGGCCTTGAACAGTTCGAAGTAAGCGCCTGGCGTGCCTGGCGTCGCCGCACGACCGCTGATCGGGTCAACCCGCAGGCTCAGGATGCCTTCGGGCTCTGGCTGCGTATGCGGCGGCTTGTCTTTGAGGGCGGCGGCCATGTAGTTCATCCAGATCGGCAGCGCGACAGTGCCCCCGAATTCCTTGCGGCCCAGGCTTTCAGGCTGGTCGAAACCGGTCCAGACCGTGGTCACGTAGTCCGCGTTATAGCCGGAGAACCACGCGTCCTTGGATTCGTTGGTCGTGCCGGTCTTGCCCGCAATATCGCTACGGCCCAGGGCCAGCGCGCGACGGCCGGTCCCGAGTTTGATCACGTCCTCCAGCATGCTGTTGAGGATGAAAGTCGTGCGGCCATCGACGATGCGTTCGGCTACGGCTGGCGCCTGCGGCGCAGTGCCTGGCGCGGCTGGAACCTCACCCGGGGTGGCGTTGACCGTGAAGGTTTGCGCGGCAGGTGCGGCAATACCGTCGGTGGCCGTATCGCCTTTTGGAACGCTCGCCGGGTTGGCGACGAACAGCGTGTCACCGTTGCGGCTTTCGATCTTGTCGATGATGTACGGGGTGATCTTGTAGCCGCCGTTGGCGAACGTGCTCCAGCCGGTGGCGATCTCCATTGGCGTCAGGGTCGCGGTGCCCAGTGCCAGCGACAAGTTGGGCGGCAGGTCCTGCTTGTTGAAGCCAAAGCGGGTGATGTAGTCGATGGTCTTGCCAACGCCCATCGCTTGCAACAGGCGGATCGACACCAGGTTGCGCGACTTGTAGAGCGCCTCGCGCAGTCGGATCGGGCCGAGGAAGGTGTTGGTGTCGTTCTTCGGACGCCAGACCTTGTCCAGGTATTCGTCGACAAACACGATCGGTGCGTCGTTCACCAGGCTGGACGCGGTGTAGCCGCTATCCAGCGCGGCACTGTAGACGAAGGGCTTGAAGCTCGACCCCGGCTGACGCTTGGCCTGCAAGGCGCGGTTGTAGTTGCTCTGTTCGAAGGCGAAACCGCCGACCAGCGAGCGAATGGCGCCATTCTGCGGGTCCAGTGAAACCAGCGCGCCTTGTGCTTGCGGGATTTGGCTGAATTTCAGCGAGTTGTCCGGTTGACGCTGCACGCGAATCAAGTCACCTACCTGAGCCACGTCCGAAGGCTGTTTCGGGTTGGCGCCCATGCTGTTGGTGTTCAGGAATGGTCGCGCCCATTTCATGCTGTCCCAACTGATGTGCCCGTCACCGGTGCGGGTCATCACCTGCAGGCCGTTTTTATCGACCTGAGTGACGATGGCGGGCTCAAGGCCGCTGATGGTGCGTTGTTTGGTCAGCTCGGCGGCCCAGGCTTCGCGCGTCTTGCCCGGCAGGCGTGACTCAGGGCCGCGATAACCGTGGCGCTGGTCATACGTCATCAAGCCTTCGTGGACCGCTGTGTTAGCCATTTCCTGCAGGTTGCTCGGCACGGTCGTAGTAACGCGGAAACCTTCGGTGTAAGCATCGGCGCCATAGCGACCGACCATTTCGGCCCGGGCCATTTCGGCGATGTACGGCGCGTTCACTTCCGGCGTTGGCACGTGATAGCTGGCATTCAGCGGCTCGTTGATCGCCGTGGTGTAGTCGGCTTCGGTGATTTTTCCGAGTTTGTACATACGCCCCAGGATCCAGTCGCGGCGTTCTTTGCTGCGGGCCGGATTGGCCAGCGGATTGAAGCGCGACGGTGCTTTCGGCAGGCCGGCGATCATTGCCATCTGGGCAAGGCTGACATCGCGAATCGATTTTCCGTAATAAACCTGCGCCGCCGCCTCGATACCGTAGGCGCGGTTGCCCAGGTAGATCTTGTTGACGTACAGCTCAAGGATTTCGTCCTTGGTCAGCTGCCGTTCGATTTGCAAGGCCAGGAGAATTTCGGTGGTTTTGCGCGAGAAGCTGCGTTCGCTGGTCAGGAAGAAGTTCTTCGCCACCTGCATGGTGATGGTGCTGCCGCCGGACTGAATGTGCCCGCTTTTGACCAATTGGGTGGCGGCACGCATCAGGCTGCTGGGGTCGACGCCGTAGTGGTTGGCGAAGTTGTCGTCTTCAGCACTTAGTAACGCATTAATGAAATTGGGGGGAATGTCGGCGAAACGGATCGGTGTGCGGCGCATTTCGCCAAATTCTGCGATCAACTTGTTGTCGCTGCTGTAGACCCGCAATGGAATCTGCAACTGGATGCTTCTGAGAGCCTCCACGGACGGTAATCCGGGACTAAGGTAAAGATACGCGCCACTCAGACCCAGAAGCAGTCCGCAGAAAACGGCGACGATGGACCAACCGAAAAATTTCAGCAGACGAATCAAGGCTTTTGGACATCCAGGGCAAAGAATGAATTAGGCATCAGGGTTCAGAAACAGGGAACGACCCGCGCTTGAAGTAAAAACCGGAAAAAAACGCTGGGCATTATAAGCATTTTTCGGCGAGGAGCGTCATTGGCGCTTCTGTCAAGACGGGGTGAATGAACGCAATGGATATTACAGAGTCCGTAAGACACGGATAGTCATAGGGAATTGGTAGTGCTAGGACTCTTCAATAAAAAATCCAACTCGTTGTTGGGGATCGACATCAGCTCGACATCGGTAAAGCTTCTGGAACTCAGCCGCCAGGGCGATCGCTATCGGGTCGAGGCCTACGCGGTAGAGCCGTTGCCTGCCAATGCCGTGGTCGAGAAAAATATCGCCGAACTCGAAGGTGTCGGGTTGGCGCTCTCACGGGTGCTGCTCAAGGCCCGGACCAGCCTCAAGAGCGTGGCGGTGGCCGTGGCCGGTTCGGCGGTGATCACTAAGACCATCGAGATGGACGGCGGACTTTCCGATGACGAGTTGGAAAACCAGCTGAAGATCGAGGCCGATCAGTACATCCCCTATCCGCTGGATGAAGTCGCCATCGACTTCGAAGTCCAGGGCGTCTCTGCGCGTAACCCCGAGCGCGTCAGTGTATTGCTGGCGGCCTGTCGCAAGGAAAACGTCGAGGTCCGTGAAGCGGCGCTGGCCCTGGCCGGCCTGACTGCGCGCGTAGTCGATGTCGAGGCCTACGCACTGGAGCGTTCTTTCAGTTTGCTGTCGACGCAACTGCCCGCCCCTCGGGAGCGCCTGACGGTCGCGGTGGTGGACATCGGCGCGACCATGACCACCCTCAGCGTGTTGTACGACGGGAAGATCATCTATACCCGCGAGCAATTGTTCGGCGGTCGGCAACTGACTGAGGAAATTCAGCGGCGTTATGGTCTGACGGTCGAGCAGGCAGGGCTGGCGAAGAAGCAGGGCGGTTTGCCGGACGACTACGTCAGCGAAGTCTTGCAACCGTTTCGCGAGGCGCTGGTGCAACAGGTTTCGCGCTCGTTGCAGTTCTTTTTTGCCTCCGGTCAGTACAACGCGGTCGACCACATTCTACTGGCCGGTGGCACGGCGGCGGTGCCGGGGCTTGACCGGTTGATCGAGCAGCGCCTGGGCACTTCCACTCAGGTGGCCAACCCGTTTTTGAACATGACCTTGAGCAGCAAAGTTAACGCCGGTGCCCTGCTCAGTGATGCGCCAGCCCTGATGATTGCGTGCGGGCTCGCCCTCAGGAGTTTCGACTGATGGCGCGGATCAATCTTTTACCCTGGCGCGAAGAACAGCGAGAAGAGCGTCGCAAACGCTTTTTGCTGGCGTTGGTCGGTGTGCTGGTTTGCTCCGTAGGGGGGGTACTGGTCGCGGACCAGGTCATTAGCGGCGCCATCGATCGGCAAGCTGCCCGTAATGGGTATATCGCCAAACAGATTGCAGTAGTCGACGAGCGGATCGCCCAGATCAGTGACCTCAAAGCCCGCCGTCAGCAACTGGTCGAACGCATGCGAATCATTCAGGACCTGCAGGGCAACCGACCGATCAGTGGCCGGATCTTCGATCAATTGGCTCGCGCGCTGCCGGACGGCGTGTATTTCACCGAAGTGAAAATGGTCGGCAAAACCTTGTCCATCACCGGCGCTGCCGAGTCAAACAATCGCGTGTCGGATCTGATGCGCAATCTGGATGCGTCCGACTGGTTCGATGCCCCAAGCCTCACCGAGGTCAAAGCGACAACCGCCGGTCAGCTGGATCAGGCCAACGTTTTTCAACTGACCGTTCGTCAGACGCAGCCCGCAGCCGTGGAGGGCGATCAATGAGTCCGTCCCAATGGTTTGCAGGCCTGCGCAATGTTGATCTCAACGATCTGGACACCAGCAACATGGGGTCCTGGCCTCCGGCGATCAAGGCGTTGGTGGGTGTTCTGTTGATGCTGCTGGTGTTGGCACTCGGGTACACCTTTTACCTCAGTGACCTGCAAGACCAGCTCCATCTCAAGCGCGAGGAAGAACTGACCCTCAAGGAGCAGTTCGCCACCAAAGCCCGCATGGCCG
Organism: Pseudomonas sp. C9; assembly: GCF_002000165.1. Lineage (NCBI taxonomy): Bacteria > Pseudomonadati > Pseudomonadota > Gammaproteobacteria > Pseudomonadales > Pseudomonadaceae > Pseudomonas > Pseudomonas sp. C9. The sequence goes on from NZ_MPAK01000002.1 coordinate 240,635, forward strand.
CGAATCTGGAACTGTACACCCAGCAAATGAAGGAAATGGAGACCTCCTTCGGGGTGCTGCTGCGGCAATTGCCCAGCGATACCGAGGTCCCGGGTCTGCTGGAGGACATCACCCGCACCGGGCTCGGCAGTGGTCTGGAGTTCGAAGAGATCAAACTGTTGCCGGAAGTCACCCAGCCGTTCTACATCGAGCTGCCGATCCAGATCACGGTGACCGGCGCCTATCACGACCTGGCGACCTTCGTCAGTGGCGTGGCCGGGCTGCCCCGGATCGTTACGCTGCATGATTTCGACCTTGCTCCGGCCAATCCCGAAGGCGGTGCGAAGTTGCGCATGAGCATCCTGGCCAAGACCTATCGCTATAACGACAACGGGGCACAGAAATGAGCCCGGTTCGTTGTTTGTCGATGGTTGTTTTGTTTGCCAGCCTGTCCGCATGTGACAACAGCAACGATGTCGGCGACCTGGATGCCTACCTGAACGAAGTGCGTCTGCGGGCTCCGGGCAAGATTGAACCAACGCCGACGTTTCGGTCTTATCCAACGTTCACCTACAGCGCTGCCAACCTGCGCAGTCCGTTTTCCCGGCAGATCAGAGTGGACCTGGCTGGCCAGAAGCGCGGCTCGCGGAACGTCACGCCCGACCTCAATCGGGTCAAGCAGTACCTCGAAGGCTTCAACATCGAGCAGTTTGAAATGGTCGGCACGATTTCCAATGCCACCGGCTCCTTTGCGCTGTTGCGCGGGGCGGGCGGTGTGCATCGGCTGAAAGTCGGCGATTACCTGGGGCGTAACGATGGACGGATCGTCGCCATCAGCGGCTCCCAAGTCGATGTGATCGAAATCGTTCCCGATGGCGAGGGTGCCTGGCTGGAACGACCTCGGACCCTCCCTTTGAAAGAGCACTCATAGTGGAACTCGAATAATGAACAGGATTTTCTCAACCCTCGGTATTTCGCTATGGATAGCGTTGTTGCCGCCGATGGTGCTTGCGACCAACCTCAAAGCGCTGGATGTCGCCGCGCTACCGGGTGATCGCGTCGAGTTGAAGTTGTCTTTCGACGGGCCGCCACCAGCGCCCCACGGGTATACGACCGAACAACCGGCGCGGATTGCCCTGGACCTGCCCGGCGTGGTCAGTCAGCTGGCGAGCAAGAGTCGTGACCTGGGCGGCGGCAATGCCCGCAGTGCAACGGTGGTGGAGGCCCAGGACCGGACGCGGCTCATCATTAACCTGACGCAGTTGACGCCGTATAGCGCGAAGGTCGAAGGCAACAATCTGTTGGTGGTGGTCGGGCAGGGGGCCAATAGCAAGGCATTGAAACCGGCGGCGAGCGCCCCTCGCGTTGCGATGACAACGCCAGCGCCGGCAAAAACCTACGCCCCGGCGAGCAAGGCTATTCGCGGCGTCGACTTCCAGCGCGGCACTCAGGGCGAAGGAAATGTGGTTATCGATCTGTCCGATCCGTCCATCGCACCAGACATCCGGGAACTCGACGGCAAAATTATCCTGGGTTTTGCCAGGACCCAATTGCCCGAGCAATTGCGCGTGCGGTTGGACGTCAAGGATTTCGGCACCCCGGTGCAGTTCGTCAACGCCAGCGCCACCGGCGACCGGGCCACAATCAGCATCGAGCCCGGCGGTACCTTCGACTACTCAACTTATCAGACGGACAACAAGCTGACCGTCAGCATCCGGGCGATGAGCGTCGAGGATCTGCAAAAACGCAACGCCGAGCGCATGGCCTATATCGGTGAAAAACTTTCGCTGAACTTCCAGGACATCGATGTGCGCTCGGTGCTGCAACTGATCGCCGACTTCACCAACCTCAATCTCGTGGCCAGCGATACCGTGCAGGGCGGTATCACCTTGCGGTTGCAGAATGTGCCGTGGGACCAGGCGCTGGATCTGGTGCTGAAAACCAAGGGGCTGGACAAACGCAAGATCGGCAATGTCCTGTTGGTGGCGCCTGCCGATGAAATCGCCGCCCGAGAGCGTCAGGAACTGGAATCGCAGAAGCAGATCGCCGAACTGGCGCCGTTGCGTCGGGAGCTATTGCAGGTCAATTACGCCAAGGCTGCTGATATCGCCAAGCTGTTTCAATCGGTGACCAGCGCCGACGCGAAAGCCGACGAGCGGGGCTCGATCACGGTGGATGAGCGGACCAACAACATCATTGCCTACCAGCCTCAGGATCGCCTCGATGAACTTCGGCGCATTGTTACGCAACTGGATATCCCGGTGCGCCAGGTCATGATCGAAGCGCGAATCGTCGAAGCCAACGTCGATTACGACAAAAGCCTCGGCGCGCGCTGGGGTGGTTCGGTGCGCAATCAGGGTAACTGGAACACGTCCGGGGTCTCCAATGGTTCGTCGACTACCCCCAGCACCAACTCACCGTTTGTCGACCTGGGCGCGGCTGGCAATACGTCGGGCATCGGCATCGCATTCATCACCGACAATGTGTTGCTGGATCTGGAGCTGACGGCGATGGAGAAAACCGGCAACGGCGAAATTGTCTCGCAGCCCAAGGTTGTTACCTCCGACAAGGAAACCGCCAAAATCCTCAAGGGCACGGAGATTCCCTATCAGGAGGCCAGTTCCAGTGGCGCGACCTCGGTGTCATTCAAGGAGGCCTCGCTGTCTCTGGAAGTGACACCGCAGATCACGCCGGACAACCGGATCATCATGGAGGTCAAGGTCACCAAGGACGAACCGGACTACCTGAACAAAGTGCAGGATGTACCGCCGATCAAGAAAAACGAGGTCAATGCCAAGGTCCTGGTCAACGATGGCGAGACCATCGTCATTGGCGGGGTTTTCTCAAATACTCAGAGCAAGGTTGTAGATAAGGTGCCATTTCTCGGCGATGTGCCGTATCTTGGCCGCCTTTTCCGGCGTGACGTGGTTTCGGAGAAAAAATCCGAGCTGCTGGTATTTCTCACTCCGCGTATCATGAACAATCAGGCGATTGCTGTGAGTCATTGATTCTGTGCGAAATTTGATTCTTGTTGGACCGATGGGCGCTGGTAAAAGCACCATCGGCCGGTTGCTGGCCAAAGAGCTGCGCCTGCCGTTCAAAGATTCCGATAAGGAAATTGAATTGCGCACGGGCGCCAATATCCCGTGGATTTTCGATAAAGAAGGCGAGCCGGGCTTTCGTGACCGCGAGCAGGCGATGATTGCCGAGCTGTGCGGCTGCGACGGCGTGGTGTTGGCGACCGGTGGCGGCGCGGTGATGCGCGAAGCCAATCGTCGGGCGTTGCATGCCGGTGGTCGGGTGGTCTACTTGCATGCTTCTGTCGAGCAGCAAGTGGGTCGTACGGCCCGTGATCGCAATCGACCCTTGTTGCGTACCGCCGATCCAGCCAAGACCCTGCGGGATCTCTTGGCGATCCGCGATCCGCTTTATCGGGAAATCGCCGACCTGGTGATTGAAACCGATGAGCGGCCGCCGCGAATGGTGGTGCTCGACATTCTCGAGCGCTTGCAGCAGCTACCGCCCCGTTAAAGCAGAGCGCGAAATGCGCTATCCTCGGCGTCCTGTCATGATCGCCCAAGGTTGTGGCGGAGGCTACCGAACGGCGTCGCACCAGCAGACGCCGTGGACATTCGATAACTCAAGGCAGGACGCCTGATTCCATCTTCACTGTGGGGACACATGCAGACACTCAAGGTCGATCTAGGCGAGCGCAGCTACCCGATTCACATTGGCGAAGGTTTGTTGGATCAACCCGAGCTGCTGGTCCCGCATATTCGCGGTCGGCAAGTAGCGATCATCTCCAACGAGACCGTAGCACCGCTCTACCTCGAGCGTCTGACCCGCAGTCTGGCGCAGTTCTCGGTGATTTCCGTGGTGCTGCCCGATGGCGAAGCCTTCAAGACCTGGGAAACCCTGCAACTGATTTTCGACGGTCTGCTGACCGCACGGCACGACCGCCGCACCACGGTGATCGCGCTCGGTGGCGGTGTGATTGGTGACATGGCCGGCTTTGCTGCCGCCTGCTACCAGCGCGGCGTCGATTTCATCCAGGTGCCGACCACGCTGCTGTCGCAAGTCGACTCTTCGGTCGGTGGCAAGACCGGTATCAACCATCCGCTGGGCAAGAACATGGTCGGCGCGTTCTATCAGCCGAACGTGGTGCTGATCGATACCGCGACCCTCAATACCCTGCCGGCCCGCGAACTGTCCGCCGGGCTTGCCGAAGTCATCAAGTACGGGCTGATCTGCGACGAGCCGTTCCTGACGTGGCTCGAAGAAAACGTTGATCGCCTGCGCGCCCTGGATCAAGTCGCCCTGACCTACGCCATCGAGCGCTCTTGCGCGGCCAAGGCGGCGGTGGTCGGTGCCGACGAGAAAGAGACCGGCGTGCGTGCCACATTGAACCTCGGTCATACGTTCGGTCACGCCATCGAAACCCATATGGGCTATGGTGTCTGGCTTCACGGTGAAGCGGTCGCTGCTGGCACCGTAATGGCGTTGGAAATGTCCGCGCGCCTGGGCTGGATCAGCGAGCAAGAGCGTGATCGTGGCATCCGCCTGTTCCAGCGTGCCGGACTGCCGGTCATTCCGCCTGAGGAAATGACCGAAGCCGATTTCCTTGAACACATGGCAATTGACAAGAAAGTGATCGACGGTCGTTTGCGCCTGGTGCTGCTGCGCCACATGGGCGAAGCGGTGGTGACCGACGATTATCCGAAAGAGATTTTACAGGCCACGCTGGGAGCGGATTACCGCGCCCTGGCTCAGCTTAAAGGTTAATAAGATCCCGATGACTAGTTTGCATGCCGACGAGGCTTTCCTCGGCCATTACCAGTTAAGTCATGACCCTTTTGCTCCACGGGTGCCTGGCTTCAAATTTTTCCCGGCCCAGCGCAAACCAGTGCTGGGGCAACTGCATCACCTGGCGCGTTACAGCCAGTTGCTGCTGGTGGTCACCGGTCCGCAAGGCAGTGGCAAGACCCTGTTGCGCCAGGCCCTGGTAGCCAGCACCAATAAGCAGTCGGTGCAGAGTGTTGTGGTTTCCGCTCGCGGTGCTGGCGATTCGGCGGGCATCTTGCGCCAGGTGGCTCAAGCGCTGAACGTCGAGCAAGCCGAGATCGGTGCAATCCTGGCGCAGGTGGTCCAACTGGCGTTGACCGGCCAGGAAGTCTATTTGCTGGTGGATGACGCCGAGCAGCTCGACGAGTCCGCGCTGGAGGCCCTGATGGCCCTGGCCGCTGGCGCACCGGAAGGTCGTCCGCACGTTTTCCTGTTTGGCGAGTCGTCGCTGATCGCTCAACTTGAAGCGCTGAGCCTTGAGGAAGAGCGTTTCCACGTCATCGAATTGCAGCCTTACACCGAAGAAGAAACCCGCGAATACCTGGAGCAACGCCTCGAAGGCGCCGGCCGGGGTATCGAACTTTTCACCGCGGATCAGATCTCTGATATTCACGAAAGCTCCGACGGTTGGCCTGGCAACATCAACCAGGTCGCCCGCGATGCAATGATCGAAGCCATGATTGCCAGCCGCTCAGCGGTGAAGCGTCCAAGTATGGGGTTCAACATGCCGAAGAAACACGTGTTGGCGATTTCCGCCGTTGTCGTGGTCGCGGTAGCCGCCGCCTGGTTGATGCCGGGCCGCAGCAAAGCACCGACCACCGGCGCACCTGCCAACGAACAGGCACAATTGCCACTGGGTCAGGGGTCGCCACAACCTAACGGCGGTGCGCCATCCGTCGAATTCGCCGGTAACTCACAGCCGATGCCATTGCCGCTGGTCGGCAACTCGCAACCGGTCATGCGCGGTCCGTTGGCCGAAGCGGCCGGGGGCATCACTGAGGGCGACGACGGCGTTCCGGTCGAGGGTTCCAGCGCTACACCGCCAACCGTGACCACCGTCGCACCGCCAGCGGGCATTCAGCCAGGGCCTGCACCGACGCCAGCCGCCAAACCGGTGCCTGCGCCGACCCAGGTAGCAACGGCCAAGCCTGCGCCAGTGCCTGTTGCCAAGCCTGCCGCGGCACCGGCGCCAGCCAAGCCCGCTGTAGCCGCCAAGCCTGCCGAGAAACCAGCCCCCGCTGCCAAGGCTGCTGGCGGCACGTGGTATGCCGGGCAACCGACGAGCAACTATGTGGTACAGATCCTCGGCACCAGCTCCGAAACGACTGCGCAAAACTTCGTGAAAGAACAGGGTGGCGAGTACCGTTATTTCAAGAAAGTCCTCAACGGCAAGCCGTTGTATGTCATCACCTACGGTAACTTCGCCAACCGCGATGCAGCCGTTACCGCTATCAAGGCCTTGCCAGCGAAGGTTCAGGCTGGTAAACCTTGGCCTCGCACTGTCGCCAGCGTCCAACAGGAACTGGCAACAACTCGCTGAAGATTCGGCGGCCTTACCCAGGCCGCCTCTCCAAGCACCTCAAAATTTCTACAAGTGCGCGCCGTCTCTACAGACTGCGTGCCTTGTGGTGTCTGCGTCACAGTAGTCTTTGAGTCGTTGCAGTCAAAATTAAAAAAAGTTTTGACTAGCACAGCAGATCGCTTTAAACCTTTCACAAATGCGACATAGATTTGCGACATTTCGTCGTCAAATTTGTGAGCGTAAGTGTCGGTGTGTACAATGACCTCCCTTTTGCCCCCGCAAAGCTGGCATACGTTCGGCGCGGACGGTAACTGATTGAATTGAAAAGAAATTTGCCTCGGTAAGAGGCAGCCTGGTGAGAAAGTGTCTATGAAAGCAGGTCTGTACCAACCAGATGAATTCAAGGATAACTGCGGTTTCGGCCTGATAGCCCATATGCAGGGCGAGCCCAGTCATACCCTTTTGCAAACGGCCATCGAGGCCCTGACCTGCATGACCCACCGCGGTGGGATCAACGCCGACGGCAAGACCGGTGACGGTTGCGGTCTGCTGATTCAAAAGCCGGACGTGTTCCTGCGAGCGATCGCCCAGGAAACCTTCGGCGTCGAACTGCCCAAGCAATATGCGGTGGGCATGGTCTTCTTCAACCAGGACCCGGTCAAAGCCCAAGCCGCTCGCGAGAACATGAACCGCGAGATCCTGGCCGCTGGCCTGCAGCTCGTCGGCTGGCGCAAAGTGCCGATCGACACCAGCGTCCTCGGCCGCCTGGCCCTCGAGCGCCTGCCGCAGATCGAGCAGGTGTTCATCGGCGGTGAAGGCCTGAGCGATCAGGACATGGCCGTAAAGCTGTTCACGTCCCGTCGTCGCTCGTCCGTGGCCAACGCCGCCGACGTCGATCACTACGTTTGCAGCTTTTCGCACAAGACCATCATTTACAAAGGCCTGATGATGCCGGCGGATTTGACCGCCTTCTATCCAGACCTCAGTGACGAGCGCCTGCAAACCTCGATTTGCGTGTTCCACCAGCGCTTCTCCACCAACACCCTGCCGAAATGGCCGCTGGCTCAACCGTTCCGCTTCCTGGCGCACAACGGCGAAATCAACACCATCACCGGCAACCGCAACTGGGCCGTGGCTCGTCGCACCAAGTTCACCAACGACTTGATGGACCTGGAAGAACTCGGCCCACTGGTCAACCGCGTCGGTTCCGACTCCTCGAGCATGGACAACATGCTGGAGCTGATGGTCACCGGTGGCATCGACCTGTTCCGTGGCGTGCGGATGATCATTCCGCCAGCGTGGCAGAACGTCGAAACCATGGACCCGGACCTGCGTGCGTTCTACGAGTACAACTCGATGCACATGGAGCCGTGGGACGGCCCGGCCGGCGTGGTAATGACCGACGGTCGCTACGCGGTGTGCCTGCTCGACCGTAACGGTCTGCGCCCGGCGCGTTGGGTCACCACCAAAAACGGTTTCATCACCCTGGCCTCGGAAATCGGTGTCTGGAACTACCAGCCTGAAGACGTGATCGCCAAAGGCCGTGTGGGCCCGGGCCAGATCTTTGCCGTGGACACCGAAACCGGTCAGATCCTCGACACCGACGCGATCGACAACCGCTTGAAGTCCCGCCATCCGTACAAGCAATGGCTGCGCAAGAATGCCCTGCGCATCCAGGCGACCATGGAAGACAACGACCACGGTTCGGCGTTCTACGACGTAGACCAGCTCAAGCAATACATGAAGATGTACCAGGTCACGTTCGAAGAGCGTGATCAGGTGCTGCGTCCGCTCGGCGAGCAAGGCTACGAAGCCGTCGGCTCGATGGGCGACGATACGCCGATGGCCGTGCTGTCCCAGCGCGTGCGCACGCCGTACGACTATTTCCGTCAGCAGTTCGCGCAGGTCACCAACCCGCCGATCGACCCGCTGCGTGAAGCCATCGTCATGTCGCTGGAGATCTGCCTCGGTGCCGAGCGCAACATCTTCCAGGAGTCGCCGGAACACGCCTCGCGCGTGATCCTCAGCTCGCCGGTCATTTCCCCGGCCAAGTGGCGTTCGCTGATGAACCTCGATCGTCCGGGCTTCGAGCGCGCGATCATCGATCTGAACTACGACGAAAGCGTCGGACTCGAAGCGGCAATCCGCAACGTCGCCGATCAGGCTGAAGAAGCCGTGCGCGCCGGTCGTACCCAGGTTGTGTTGAGTGACCGTCACATTGCCCCGGGCAAGTTGCCGATCCACGCTTCGCTCGCCACCGGCGCGGTGCACCACCGCCTGACCGAAAAAGGCCTGCGTTGCGACTCCAACATCCTCGTGGAAACCGCGACCGCTCGCGATCCGCACCACTTTGCCGTGTTGATCGGTTTCGGCGCCTCGGCGGTCTATCCGTTCCTGGCCTACGAAGTGCTGGGCGACCTGATCCGTACCGGTGAAGTACTGGGCGACCTCTATGAGGTGTTCAAGAACTACCGTAAAGGCATCACCAAGGGGCTGCTCAAGATCCTGTCGAAGATGGGCATCTCGACCATCACCTCGTACCGCGGTGCGCAGTTGTTCGAGGCCATCGGCCTGTCTGAAGAAGTCTGCGAGCTGAGCTTCCGTGGCGTGCCGAGCCGCATCAAAGGTGCGCGTTTCGTCGACATCGAAGCCGAGCAGAAAGCCCTGGCCACTGAAGCCTGGAGCCCGCGCAAGCCGATCCAGCAAGGCGGCCTGCTGAAGTTCGTCCACGGTGGCGAATATCACGCGTACAACCCGGACGTGGTCAACACCCTGCAAGCCGCTGTGCAGCAAGGCGACTACAGCAAGTTCAAGGAATACACGTCGCTGGTGGACAACCGCCCGGTGTCGATGATCCGTGACATGTTCAAGGTCAAAACCCTGGACACACCGCTGGACATGAGCGAGATCGAACCGCTGGAATCGGTGCTCAAGCGCTTTGACTCCGCGGGCATTTCCCTCGGCGCCTTGTCGCCGGAAGCTCACGAAGCCCTGGCCGAAGCCATGAACCGCCTCGGTGCGCGTTCCAACTCCGGCGAAGGCGGCGAAGACCCGGCGCGCTACGGCACCATCAAGAGCTCGAAAATCAAGCAAGTGGCGACTGGCCGTTTCGGTGTGACCCCGGAATACCTGGTCAACGCTGAAGTGCTGCAGATCAAAGTCGCCCAGGGCGCCAAGCCCGGCGAAGGTGGTCAGTTGCCAGGTGGCAAGGTCAACGGTCTGATCGCCAAGCTGCGTTACGCGGTGCCGGGTGTGACCCTGATCTCGCCGCCACCGCACCACGACATCTATTCGATCGAAGACTTGTCGCAGCTGATTTTCGACCTGAAACAAGTCAACCCGAAGGCGCTGGTCTCGGTGAAGCTGGTGGCAGAAGCGGGCGTCGGCACCATCGCCGCCGGTGTGGCCAAGGCCTACGCGGACTTGATCACCATCTCGGGCTACGACGGCGGCACCGGTGCATCGCCGCTGACGTCGATCAAATACGCGGGCGCTCCGTGGGAACTCGGCCTGGCCGAAACCCACCAGACCCTGCGCGGCAACGACCTGCGTGGCAAAGTCCGGGTGCAGACCGACGGCGGCCTGAAAACCGGCCTCGACGTGATCAAGGCAGCGATCCTCGGCGCTGAAAGCTTCGGTTTCGGCACCGCGCCAATGATCGCGCTGGGTTGCAAATACCTGCGTATTTGCCACCTGAACAACTGCGCCACCGGCGTCGCGACTCAAAACGAGAAGCTGCGTAAAGATCACTACATCGGCACCGTCGACATGGTGGTGAATTTCTTCACCTACGTCGCCGAAGAAACCCGTGAGTGGCTGGCCAAGCTGGGCGTGCGCTCCCTCGAAGAGCTGATCGGTCGTACCGATCTGCTGGAAATCCTCGAAGGCCAGACCGCCAAGCAGAACCATCTGGACCTGACCCCGTTGCTTGGCAGCGATCACATCCCGGCAGACAAGCCACAATTCTGCCAGGTTGACCGCAACCCGCCGTTCGACAAGGGCTTGCTGGCCGAGAAAATGGTCGACCTGGCCACCTCGGCGATCAACGACATGAGCGGCGCCGATTTCGCCCTGGATATCTGCAACTGCGACCGTTCGATCGGCGCGCGGATCTCCGGTGAAATCGCTCGCAAACACGGCAACCAGGGCATGGCGAATGCGCCGATCACCTTCCGCTTCAAAGGGACGGCCGGTCAGAGCTTCGGTGTGTGGAACGCTGGCGGCCTGAACATGTACCTGGAAGGCGACGCCAACGACTACGTCGGCAAAGGCATGACCGGCGGCAAACTGGTCATCGTTCCGCCCAAGGGCAGCGTCTACAAGACTCAGGACAGTGCGATCATCGGTAACACCTGCCTGTACGGCGCCACAGGCGGCAAGCTGTTCGCCGCCGGCACCGCGGGCGAGCGTTTTGCCGTGCGTAACTCCGGTGCCCACACGGTTGTGGAAGGCACTGGCGATCACTGCTGCGAGTACATGACCGGTGGTTTCGTCTGCGTATTGGGCAAGACCGGTTACAACTTCGGCTCTGGCATGACCGGCGGTTTCGCCTACGTGCTCGACCAGGACAACACCTTCGTTGACCGGGTCAACCACGAACTGGTGGAAATCCAGCGGATCAGCGGCGAAGCGATGGAAGCCTATCGCAGCCACCTGCAACGCGTGCTGAACGAGTACGTCGAGGAAACCGACAGCGAGTGGGGTCGTAACCTCGCTGAAAACCTCGATGACTACCTGCGTCGTTTCTGGCTGGTCAAGCCCAAGGCTGCCAACCTGAAATCGTTGCTTTCCAGCACTCGTGCCAACCCGCAGTGATATGCGCCTGAAGAGTTTGATGAGGTTTTAACAATGGCTGAACGTCTGAATAACGACTTCCAGTTCATCGATGTCGGGCGCAAAGATCCGAAGAAGAAACTGTTGCGTCAACGCAAGAAAGAGTTCGTGGAGATCTACGAACCGTTCAAACCCCAGCAGTCGGCCGACCAGGCCCACCGCTGCCTGGGTTGCGGTAACCCGTATTGCGAATGGAAGTGCCCGGTGCACAACTTCATTCCGAACTGGCTGAAGCTGGTGGCCGAGGGCAACATCCTCCAGGCTGCCGAGCTGTCGCACCAGACCAACACCCTGCCGGAAGTGTGCGGCCGGGTGTGCCCGCAAGATCGTCTGTGCGAGGGTGCCTGCACCCTCAACGACGGCTTCGGCGCGGTGACCATCGGTTCGGTCGAGAAGTACATCACCGACACCGCGTTCGCCATGGGCTGGCGCCCGGACATGTCCAAGGTCAAACCGACCGGCAAACGTGTTGCCGTCATCGGCGCAGGCCCGGCGGGCCTGGGTTGTGCCGACGTGCTGGTGCGCGGTGGCGTGACCCCGGTGGTGTTCGACAAGAACCCGGAAATCGGCGGCTTGCTGACCTTCGGCATCCCCGAGTTCAAGCTGGAAAAGACCGTGCTGAGCAATCGCCGCGAAGTCTTCACCGGCATGGGCATCGAGTTCCGCCTGAACACCGAAGTGGGCAAGGACGTGACCATCGAGCAACTGCTCGAAGAATACGATGCCGTGTTCATGGGCATGGGCACCTACACCTACATGAAGGGCGGTTTTGCCGGTGAGGACCTGCCGGGCGTGTATGACGCGCTGGACTTCCTGATCGCCAACGTCAACCGCAACCTGGGCTTTGAAAAGTCGCCGGAAGATTTCGTCGACATGAAAGGCAAGAAGGTCGTGGTACTGGGCGGCGGCGACACGGCGATGGACTGCAACCGTACCTCGATCCGCCAGGGCGCCAAATCGGTGACCTGTGCGTACCGTCGTGACGAAGCGAACATGCCGGGCTCGCGTAAGGAAGTGAAAAACGCCAAGGAAGAAGGGGTGAAATTCCTCTACAACCGCCAGCCAATTGCGATCGTCGGTGAAGACCGCGTCGAAGGCGTGAAAGTGGTCGAGACCCGTCTCGGCGCACCGGACGCCCGTGGCCGTCGCAGCCCTGAGCCGATCCCGGGCTCCGAAGAGATCATCCCGGCCGACGCCGTGGTCATCGCGTTCGGTTTCCGTCCAAGCCCGGCGCCGTGGTTCGAACAGTTCGACATCCAGACCGACAGCCAGGGCCGTGTAGTGGCTCCGGAACAAGGCAAGTTCAAGCACCAGACCAGCAACCCGAAAATCTTTGCCGGTGGCGACATGGTTCGTGGTTCTGACCTGGTGGTGACGGCGATCTTTGAAGGCCGCAATGCGGCTGAAGGGATCCTGGATTACCTGGGCGTCTAACACCGATTGCGGGCAACCTCACTCCTGTAGGAGCTGAGCTTGCTCGCGATAGCATCACCGCAGAAATCAGGTTAACCGAGGCGCCTGCATCGCGAGCAAGCTCGGCTCCTACAGGGATTGAGGTTGTTTCGCGACGTGGTTCCCCCCGCGACAAATTGACCCGATAGACAAAAGGTGCGGCACTTGCCGTGCCTTTTGCGTCGCGCTCTGAGAAAATGCCCGCACTTTTTTTCCGGATGCCGACATGACTGCCCTGAAGAACGACCGTTTCCTTCGCGCCCTGCTCAAGCAACCCGTAGACGTCACCCCTGTGTGGATGATGCGTCAGGCCGGTCGCTACCTGCCTGAATACCGCGCCAGCCGTGCCAAGGCCGGCGACTTCATGAGCCTGTGCATGAACCCGGAGTTCGCTTGCGAAGTCACGCTGCAGCCGCTTGACCGCTATCCACAACTGGACGCGGCGATCCTGTTCTCCGACATCCTGACCATCCCCGATGCCATGGGCCAAGGCCTGTACTTCGAAACCGGTGAAGGTCCACGCTTCAAGAAAGTCGTCAGCACCATGGCCGACATCGAAGCGCTGCCGATTCCTGATCCGCACAAAGACCTCGGCTACGTCATGGACGCAGTCAGCACCATCCGCCGCGAACTGAACGGCCGCGTGCCACTGATCGGCTTTGCCGGCAGCCCGTGGACGCTGGCCACCTACATGGTCGAAGGCGGCTCGTCGAAAGACTACCGCAAGACCAAAACCATGCTCTACGACAACCCGCAGGCCCTGCACCTGCTGCTGGACAAGCTCGCGCAGACGGTCACCAGCTACCTCAACGGCCAGATCATGGCCGGCGCGCAAGCGGTGCAGATATTCGACAGCTGGGGTGGCAGCCTCTCGGCGGCGGCGTACCAGGAATTCTCCCTGGCCTACATGAAGAAAATCGTCAGCGGCCTGATCCGCGAGCACGAAGGCCGCAAAGTGCCGGTCATCCTGTTCACCAAAAACGGCGGCCTGTGGCTGGAAAGCATTGCCGACGCTGGCGCGGATGCCTTGGGCCTGGACTGGACCTGTGACATCGGCAGCGCCCGTGATCGTGTCGGCAGCAAAGTCGCGCTGCAAGGCAACATGGACCCGACTGTGCTCTACGCCAAACCAGAAGCCATCCGCACCGAAGTCGGGCGCATCCTAGCCAGCTACGGCAAGGGCAGCGGCCACGTGTTCAACCTCGGCCATGGCATCACCCCGGAAGTTGATCCGGAGCATGCTGGCGCCTTCCTGCGCGCGGTGCATGAGTTGTCGGCGCAATATCACGAGTGATCGTCGCCCAATAGAAAACGCCCGGCTTATGCCGGGCGTTTTTGTTTGTGCTGGATTTCAACGACCGAGGAGTTGTTCGGCGTAGCGGGCGATGATGTGGTCGAAAGCGTCATGCTGGCCATTCTGCGGTTGGCGGTATTGTTGAATGATCGCTTCGAGTTCTTTGACAGAAAAATCGGCCAGGAAGTCGTCATCGAAGATGCCCTCCAGTTTCTCTTTACGGCGATTGTTGAGAAAACTGATGTCGAGGGCGAGTATGTCGATCATGTTCTCGGCAGACGTGCCAGTTTTCGCGCTTTCTATCTGGCCAATCAGCGTGTATCTGAAATGGCTCTCGCAGTTTTCGTCCAGCGGCGATACATGAGCGTCTTCGGAGAATCTATTACCCTTGTTGTGCCCGCAGTGGGCAGGTTTTGGTTCTTCGGTTTCGCCTTGGCAGGAGGCATGGAGATTTGTGTACACCAGACCCAAATGGTCGAAGGGTTTTTGAGGACGAAAGTGCTCTATGTGACTGGTTTGCAGAGTTACTTTGTTCCCGCAATAGCAACATACAAAACCCTGTTCACGGATCAGGCTTTCATGTAGTTCTTGTTTCTCTGGATTTCGCAATATCGAATAAGAGGGACTCCACTCTTCACTCGCTAACGCTTTCCACCGGATAAATGAAGCAGGCTCAGTTCCTTTGATCACTCGCTTCATCGGCCAATAATCTCCTTACGCCTGAGCAATGCTTCGGCTCTCAGGAATTCGGGCAGATCCGGAGCTTTTTTCTTGAGTGCCTGAAGCAGCAGCTTGGCTTTTTCAAGGTCGTTATCTTCAAGAGTGGAAAACAGTTCCGAGAGCATTGCTTCAATCTTTGGTTCGCGTTGAGAAACGTCCATGACCTCCTCAAGAATGCTGCTAGAGTCCAGCCCGTAAGTGACTCGAGGATGGTGAGCATCACCATCACTTAGAACTATGACTTCTTCAGGTCTCAGGCTGCCGATGATCTGAGGTGAGTGGCTCGCGGTGATGAATTGGACTTTGGGAAATGCCTGCCTCAATGCCGAGACAATGCTGCGCTGCCAGGCTGGATGAAGATGGATATCCAGCTCGTCGATGATGACGACCCCCGAAGTTTTTTTCAGGACGTCCTTGCCCATGTGCGGGTTAAGGATGCACATGCGGCGGGCGATATCGGCGAAGAGGGCGACCATGCCGCGTTGGCCATCGCTCAGCAGATTGAAAGGAAGGGTTTGCCCATTGTTCATATCTACGAGCAAACACTGCATCCGGAGGTCGTAACGTAAGTCCGTCGATTGTGGCAGTGCAAACTGAATCGCTTGGTTTACCCATGCTAATTCGTCGTCAAATGGAGCGGACGTCATTCCCTCGTCCAGCAAGGTTTGCATTCGCTCCAGCGTCTTGGCGATCAGCCAGCTTTCGAAGTCCTTTAGATCCGTGACTGCGTCATACCAGTTGCTATAGCTATCAAAGCGGGAAACTTTTTGCTGGGCTGCGAACTCTGCCGAAATATTTGCACTCTTCCAGCGTCGGTCCGCGCGGTAAAACGAAAGGACGGGGAGGTCCGGAATCGTTTTTGCTTCAGATAAGGCAAGTACTTGGTCAACCTTATTTTTCAGCTGTTTATTCGAAGCTGCAGGTGAATCCTCAACAAGGCTGAACGTTTTCCATTCGTTTGCACCCAAAACATCCCCTGTACTCACTATCCAAAGAGGGAATTTTTTTTCGTAACGAGTTCTGCCTTGGAATTTATCAACAACAACACGAACATCATCGTTTATTGAGAAGGTTCGGTCGGATGTCATTGCGTTGGAAAATTCAACGAATGATGCAGCCACCGCCTGCAACAACGAAGTCTTCCCACTCCCGTTAACCCCCACCACCAGGTTGAAACCTGGCTGAAAGTCGAAAGTGGCATCTTCGTAGCAACGAAAATTCTGAATGTGGAGACGGTCCAGGCGCATTCTGGCTTCCCTTTACCAAGACTGGCGAATGTCGTCAGTGTACCTTGGCTCGCGATTACCGCTAGGGCGCAGTTGTGGCTAAACCAGTGCGGTGCCTGGCAACGGCGGCAACTTCGCCAGTTTCAACGCCACCAGCAGCGCAATCACCAGCAACCCGCCGACAAACAAGCCGATCCCGTTCCATCCGCCCAAGTGCCAGAACACCCCGCCCGCCGTCCCGGCAATACTCGACCCGGCGTAGTAGCTGAACAGATAAAGCGATGACGCTTGCCCCCTGGCCTTGATCGCCCGGCGCCCGATCCAGCTGCTCGCCACCGAATGCGCGCCAAAGAAACCAAAGGTGAAAATCAGCATGCCGATGATCACCAGCGGCAGCGGTGTAAACATCGTCAAGGCGAGGCCGGCGAGCATCAGCACGATGGTCGACCAGAGCACCTTGCGGCGGCCAAGCTTGTCAGCCAGCGAACCGATTTTTGCCGAACTGTAGATCCCCGACAGGTACACCACCGAGAGCAGTCCGACGAAGGTTTGTTCCATGTGGTACGGCTCGGCCAGCAAGCGGTAGCCGATGTAGTTGAACAGCGTGACGAACGCGCCCATCAGCACAAAGGCTTCGAGAAACAGCAGCGGCAAACCGGCATCGCGAAAGTGCATGGTGAAGCCGTCAATCAAGCTGCGTGGGTGCATTGAGCGGGCGCGGAAATTGCGCGATTCAGGGAGGATTTTCCAGAACACCGCTGCGGCGATCAGGGCCAGGCCGCCGATTACCAGCATCGCCGTGTGCCAGCTGACGAAGTCGATCAACACGCCGGTGATCAAGCGCCCGCACATCCCGCCAATCGCATTGCCGCCGATGTACAAACCCATGGCCAGGCCGATGTGCTGTGGGTGGATTTCTTCGCTCAGGTAAGTCATGGCCACCGCTGCCAGGCCACTCAACGACAACCCGATCAGTGCGCGCATGATCAACACGCCTTCCCAGCTCGGCATCATCGCGCTGGCCATGGTGCACAGCGCGGCGGCGAACAATGCAGCAACCATCACCGGTTTGCGGCCGACACGGTCGGAGATCGGACCGGTGATCAGCAGGCCAATGGCGAGCATGCCGGTGGCGACCGACAGGATCAGGCTGCTCTGCGCCGCGTTGATCGAATATTCGTGGGACAGCAACGGCATCATCGGTTGCACGCAATAGAGCAACGCAAAGGTCGCGAAGCCGCCGGAGAACAGCGCCAGCACCGTGCGCATGAACATCGGCGTGCCTTTTTCGATGTAAATCTCCTTCAGCTCGGCGACGATATCGTTCGCCGCAGCAGGCGGAACTTCATGGGCGAGTGGAGCGACAGCAGTTTTCACGTTGGACCTCGGAGGGACGCAGCCGGGCAGGCAATGAAAAAATCATATAGCTGCCTAATGATTCAATCCAATATATTGTTCGACCTGTTTAAGAGCTTTTACGACCTAATGGGGTTTTCATGGAATTGCGTCACCTGCGCTACTTCATCGCCGTCGCCGAAGAACTGCACTTCGGCCGCGCCGCTCAGGTGCTGGGCATCTCTCAGCCGCCGCTGAGCCAGCAGATTCAGGCGCTGGAGGCCGAGGTTGGCGCTCGCTTGTTCGAGCGTACCAATCGTCGGGTCGAGCTCAGCGAAGCCGGTCGGTTGTTTCTGCAAGAGGCTCGATTGGTGCTGGCACAGGTCGACAAAGCCGCCGACGTGGCGCGGCGTGCGCAGCTGGGTGAGCTCGGTGAATTGAAGATTGGCTTCACCTCCTCGGCACCGTTCAACTCGACCATTCCCCAGGCGATTTTCTCGTTCCGCCAACGCTTTCCGGCGGTGCACCTGAATTTGCGGGAGATGAGCAGTACCCAGGTTGCCGATGCGTTGGTCGACGAGTCGATCGAGGTCGGCATCATGCGGCCGCTGGGGTTACCGGACTCCCTCAGTGTCGTGGAGCTGATGCGCGAACCATTGGTGGCGGTGCTCAGCTCCAAACACCCGCTGGTTAATGACAGCGAAGAAGGTTTGTTCCTGTCGGCACTGGCCCTCGAACCTTTTGTGTTTTTCCCGCGCAGTTATGGCAGTGGCCTGTACGCACAATTGCTCAGCCTGGCCCGCGATGCCGGTTTCAGTCCGCACTTTGCGCAGGAGGCGGGTGAGGCGATGACGATTATTGGTTTGGTCGCGGCGGGATTGGGCGTGTCGGTGCTGCCGGCGTCGTATCAGCGGATGCGCATCGACGGTGTGGTGTATCGACCGTTACTGGATCCGGCGGCGGTGTCGGCGGTGTGGCTGGTGCAGCGCAAGGATCAGAAGTCGCCGATGGCCAAGGCGTTTGTTGAGTTGTTGACGCGTAAGGTTGAAGGGGCTTGAGAGCAAAGACATTTCGCGTAACGGATCCGCTTTAGGGATTCACCCTGGTACAGGGCGATGACAAGCCGGCCTGTTTGTGAAGGGGCGCCGAAAGGCGCCCTTTGTCGTTTTAGCATGACCCTCCTCAGTCAATCTGTACCTGATCCCCACGCAACACCACCCCTGACGCTGTCGCCTTCAGCACTTCTGATAGCGCGCAAACTCGCGCCCTGGGGGCTTGCCATGTTTTTTTGATGCATCCCTTCGCCTTTTTTCTGATCAGCCGATAACAGTTTCGGACTCATCACAAACAATGGAGATACAGGATGTTCAAGCAGCTAACCCTCACCGCTTTGCTGGCCGTAGCCGCACTCACCGGTGGTTGCGCTTCGGTAAAAATGGCGGATGACACGCAGGACGCTCAGGCGAAGACCTTCCAGGTCGCCCCGGACAAAGCCAATATTTATGTTTATCGCAACGAGAGCATGGGCGCCGGGGTGAAAATGCCGGTGACGCTCAACGGTAAACCGGTCGGCCAGACCGTCGCCAAGTCGTACCTGATGTTGGCCGTTCCGGCCGGTCAGCAGACTCTGGTGTCCTCGGCGGAAAACGATTCCGAACTGAAACTCACCGCAGAAGCCGGCAAGAACTACTTTGTCTGGCAGGAAGTGAAAGTGGGCTTCATCAAGGCACGCAACAGCCTGCAAGTGGTTGATGACCACACCGGTCGTGCTGGCGTTGCTGAAAGCAAGTTGATCCAGGCTCAGTAAGTGTTGGAACGGCCTCTGCGCCAAGCGCAGGGGCCGTTTTCACACGTGTTGGAAACCCGTCCGTCCACACCGCTAACGCCGTTACGACTCGGCCGGCGCTGGTCTTGATTTGCTTTGCTGCGCCGAAACTTGCTCCTGCAATCGTCGCCCGACGACATCCAGCAAATCACAACCATCACGCAATGACGTCACCAACACCCGCGCCAGCTCACTGTAAACGCCCTCACCAAACGCAAAACTCTCAAGCAGCTGAGTCGCAGTGCGGATGCGGTAAGCCGCTGTTTCGTGCAACACGTCCAGCGGTGCTTCGGTGTCGATCACCAGCGAAGCGATGGTGCAATCGATGCCGGTGATAGGCATGTATCTATCCATGACAAAAAACCTCCATTGCGTAAGAGAGCGCGATTACTTATTGGTGACTGTTGGATGGCGCCATAGACAACCCACTGGGAGGGTCAAGAATGTCCAGGGCCCGGTTGACCATCAGCTCGGCCAGCACGATCAGTTGCTGAATGGCCAATGCCTCGTTGCGGCGCGAGCCTTCGAGCTCGCAGGCGAGGTCGGTGGTCATCACATTCAGTGAGGCGAGGGTTTCAGTGGCATGACAGAGCAAGGACTCCGTATCGACAGACGGGTTGATGCTAAATACATGGCTGACGGGGTCGGGGCGGTTTGGATTGCGCAAGCGCGCGCTGACGGTGCGCTCGGTGGTTTCGGAGAGTTTGGCTAGATCGGCGGTGTCAGCGGTATCAGTGTCTTTCTGGCCTGGCGATTGCGGACGATCGGGATTGATTTTTTTCATTGTGGAGCTCCCTTATTTTTTTAAAGAAAAGCGGCATCCTTTCCGGCTATTCATAATTGATCGGCAGCGATATATGGGCTGCCGATACCGATAGATTTATAACTAAAAACGTCATCCTTATTGTTCAAATAAGTGAACATTTGTGTAATTAAATGATTCTCTAGAAATCTCTGTAAGTAAGTTCGTTTTATATTGTGGGATTCGTCTACTGCATGGCTTGCAGAAATAAACGTCGAATTAAACGTTATTTAATGAATGTATAATCAGGTTGGGTGTGTCTGTTTGTACGCCAAGCAGGCGGGCCTGGTGATAATCACAAAAACAAATAGCAATGCTCGGTTTGAGTGATCAAATTTATTACAGGTGATTGGAAGGTATTTAATGCACAAAATAGAAAAAACAGAAAATTTAAAGAGGAATATTAAGTACCTTATAAAAAGCCGGGGAGAAACTCAGATATCGTTGTGTAATTCAGTTGGGTTGACCAGGACTACTATCTACAACATTCTGGAAGGGAGGGTTGTCAATGTTCAGCAATCTACTATTCGTAAAATTTCTGATTTTTTTGGTGTGTCCTATAAGGAAATAGAGACTGTAGATTTTGAAGAGCGGGAAATAATAGAAAGTAGTAGTTCGCTACAAGGAAATATGAATCCGGCAGCGGTGCCAGTAATTAAGGAAAGCATGCTGCTCCAAAACCTGGACAAAAGAATAGGTGAGCTGGCTGTTTCGCATCCTTTGACTTATTATTTTGGCGCTGCCTGTAACTTAATAGGCGTGCTATTGGAAAATGATATCGGTGGTGTTAATGAAACGGGTGACCTCTTGATCATAAAGAAAGGGGTGTCAATTAGTCGTGGCGAAAACTTGGTGTGCGACAAATTAACTAAAAAGCTAAATATAGTCAAAGGCTCTGACTTTGACTCTGATGTTGATTTTGTTTTGGGGGAAATAGTAGAGGAGAGATTCAATGGGCAATGATAGTGATGTGGAGAATAGCAGATATAAGTTACTAGGGTTTGATAAAAATAAAAGCCTTGCTGTAGTGATGGTGATCTCTACGGGAAAAATAATAAAACTGAAGCTGGGTGCGGTGTTGAAGAGTGAAATAATTGATAATTTAAGTAAGGCAGAAGTGAAGGATATATATAGGAAATATTATTCCGGTGGCGCTGCATCAACTGCGTATGAAGTAAATGACCGTCACGAAAGATCGTGGATGATTTACGTTGCTCTTAATGTGTTTTTACTTGCGCTTTATATATTTACCAATATCGCTGCGACAAAGCTTGTTTATGTCGATGTGCTTGATGCCGTGGTACCGCCAGCCGTTTTTCTTTATCCTTTGACGTTTTTAGTGGTGGACTTGTTGAATGAAACCTATGGACTCAGGCTGGCAAGAAGGGCGCTACTGTTTGCTTTCGTAAGTAATGCGCTAATTGTCATATTGCTGAATGCAGTAACCTATCTTCCTGGGTTGCCTGGCTGGAAACTTGATGTTTCTTATGCTGAAGTAGTTACTCATGTCTCATCGGTGTTGGTTGCGTCCTCTATTTCCTTTCTTTTCTCTGAAAATGTAAATTCATATTTGCTGTGTAAGATAAAAGAACTAACAAGCTCAAGATATTTGTTTTTGCGAGTGTTCTTTAGTACTTTTTTTGCGGTGATTATAGATAGTCTGCTTTTTTGTTTCATTGCTTTTTATGGGGTAATGCCAAGCAGTGACATACTAAATATGGTTTATGCTCAAATAGCGATAAAGATGTGTTTTGCCGTATTTAATATTTTTCCCGCCTATGGAGCGAGGTCTCTATTTAAACGGTATATATCTGGGGCAAAAACTGCGTAGATGTAATGGTGGGCTGCCGTTTGATAGTCCACCCTATTTAGTGCTTAAATTCTTTATAGTTCTATTTTTGCTTTCAGGCTTTTCATTGTCTTCGTCCTGTGTTGAAAGAACTCATCTAGTCCTTTTGCTCGCAAATGACAAGCATCGCAGTTGTAGCACCCACTCCCCTTTATTCCGTTATAACAAGAAAGTGTTTGGTAGCGAACCAAATCCATCTGTTTGTGGTGATCCGCTAAGGCCCAAGTCTCGGCTTTATTTAATCGCATCAGAGGTGTCTCGATATGTAGTGTATAGTCCATGCCTAATTCGATGGCATTATTCAAACTTTTGACAAAGTCATCACGGCAATCCGGGTAGCCTGAGCACTCAGTTTCAGAAACACCAGTTATTACAGTCTGCGCTTGTACTTGATAGGCATAAATAGAGGCCAAGGTTAAGAACAGAATATTCCGGCCGGGCACAAAGGTGCTTGGCAGACTTTCTCCTGAGCTATCCACACCGGGTACTGGAATGTTATCGCGCGTCAAACTACTGATTGCCAGTTCATTCAACAACGTAGTGTCCAGCACCTTGTGCACGGTCACGCCAAGCTCTTTCGACAGCTGCTGCGCGACCTCGATTTCCGCGCGGTGGCGCTGGCCATAATCGAACGTAATGCAGTGGATTTCATCGTAGAGCGGCAACGCGTGGATCAAGCAGGTGGTGGAGTCCTGCCCACCGCTGAAAACGATAACGGCCTTTTTAGTCATGGTTCGTTCGTCCTTGTGATGCCCCGACATATCACGGGGCATTGAACCTAGCGCAAAGCCTCAATTCTGGTTGTGGGACGTTTCCGAAATGATGTATTCCAGCTTCCCTTTATTTCATTCCTATCCTCGGAATGGACGTGTGTTGAGCCCATTCTCCACCTCACTCAATCCGCACCAACTCCCCACGCAACACCACGCCAGACACTTGCACCTTCGGCAAACACTGATAGCTCCCGCTGTCGCTGCTCAAATCGCGTTTGCCAGCCCCCGCAATATTGATCACCGCATTGGCCCCGGCCTTTTTCGCCTTGCTCTGCAACGTCGCCAGCGTCGATTGCAGTGCCCAGAAGCAGGCGTCTTCATCCGACACTTCTTCGTTATGGGTGATTCGACTGCTGCTCACGGTGTTCAGCTTGCTGACGTTGGCCGGTAGCGCTTCTCCTGCCAGGTAGAACTTGACGCTGCCGTCCAGCAAGCCGATCTCGGTGGCGCGTTTCACGCCTTCACGGAAGTTCTGGAAGGTGGGTTCGTAGGCATTTTGCAGGGCGACGAGCTGGTCGCGGTCCGGGTCGGCGGCCAGTTGCTGGATCACGTCATCGCGCAGGTAGGTGATCCAGCGGTTGTAGGTGCCGTGGATCCGGCCGTCCTGGTAGTCCAGGCCGCGGCTGTCGCGGTAGTCGATTTCGAACGAGGTGGGTGTGTAGAGGATGTCGATTTCGGCGTGGTGTTTGTCACGCACGGTGACGGCCGCTTTGATCATGCCGGGACGCGCCGACTGCACTACCCATTGGCGTTCGATCAACGCGGTGACGATGGCGCGGCTCATGCGGTCGTTGGTCAAGCCTCGGTCACTGGGGAAGTGTTCCTTGGCGGTGTACACCGGATTGCCGGTGCAACCGCCCAGCGCAACGGCCACGGCGAACAACGCGACGATGCGCTGGGACAGAGTCATTCCTTTTACTCCAAACGTGTTTCAGGTCAGTGCCAGCGACGGAAGATCAACGAGGTGTTGACGCCACCAAAAGCGAAATTGTTGTTCATCACGTATTCGTTGCTCATCTGCCGGAACTCGCCTCGCAGGTAATCCAGTTTGCCGCAGTGCGGGTCGACCTCGTCGAGGTTGAAAGTGTGTGCGTACAGGTCGCTGTTCATCATTTCAATGCTGAACCAGGACTCCAGCGCACCGCAGGCGCCCAGGGTGTGGCCGAGGAAGCTTTTTTGCGAACTGATCGGCATGTGCTCGCCGAACAATGCGCTGGTAGCCAGTGTTTCGGCGATGTCGCCCTGTTCTGTCGCGGTGCCGTGACCGTTCACGTAGCCGATGTCCGAAGGCTGAAGCCCGGCGTCTTCGAGGGCGAGTTCCATGGCCCGGCGCATGGTGAGTTGCTCCGGACGTGTGGTGTGTTGGCCATCGGCGTTGCTGCCGAAACCGACGAGTTCAGCATGAATGCGTGCACCGCGTGCCAAGGCATGTTCCAGCTCTTCCAGCACCAGCATGCCGCCGCCTTCACCGATCACCAGGCCGTCGCGACCCTTGTCATAAGGACGCGGGGTGGTTTGCGGGGCGTCGTTTTTCAGGCTGGTGGCGTAGAGCGCGTCGAAGACCATCGCTTCGGTCGGGCACAGCTCTTCGGCGCCGCCGGCGAGCATCAGTGGCAATCGGCCGAACTTGATCGCCTCGTAGGCATAACCAATGCCCTGGCTGCCGCTGGTGCAGGCGCTCGACGTCGGGATCAACCGACCGGTGAGGCCGAAGAAGATGCTGATGTTCGCGGCCGTGGTGTGCGGCATCATCCGCACATAGGAGTTGGCGTTCAGGCCTTCGGCCACCGAGTTGAGCAGCATGTTGCCGAACGCCTTGATCTCGTCGGTGCTGCCGGTAGATGAGCCGCAAGCGACGCCCATGCGCCCGTCCTTGATCGACTCGTCGCCCAGTAATCCGGCGTCGGCCAGTGCTTGCTCGGCAGCGCCCACAGCAAGCCGCGACACGCGGCCCATGCTGCGCAGTTGCTTGCGGGTCCAGTGGCTCGGGACTTTGAAGTCATCAATGGGGCCGGCCAGGCGTGTATTGAGTTCGGTAAAGCGATCCCATTCGTCCATACGCCGGATGCCGCTGCGGTTGGCCGCGAAGTTGCCGGCGATGGTTGCCCAGTCGCTGCCCAGTGAGGTGATGCCGGCCATGCCGGTGACGACAACGCGCTTCATCAGCACAGGCCTCCATTGACGGCCAGAACCTGCCGGGTGATGTACGACGCTTCCGCCGACATCAGGAAATTCACCGCGCCGGCCACCTCTTCAGGGGTGCCCATGCGTTGTGCGGGGATCATTTTCATCAGTTCTTCCACGGGCACGTTTTCATCGAGCATGGCGGTGTCGATCAGGCCGGGTGCGACGCAATTGACGGTGATTTTGCGTTTGCCCAATTCAATCGCCAGCGCCTTGGCCGCACCGATCAGACCGGCCTTGGAGGCACTGTAGTTGACCTGGCCACGATTGCCGATCAACCCCGACACCGAAGTGATGCAGACAATCCGCCCGGCAGCGCGACGACGAATCATCGGCATCATTACCGGGTGCAGCACGTTGTAGAAACCATCGAGGTTGGTGCGCATCACCACGTCCCAATCATCCTCGCTCAGCGCCGGAAAAGCACCGTCACGGGTCAGGCCGGCATTGAGCACCACGCCGTAATAGGCGCCGTGGGTGTCTACGTCGGCTTCGAGAATGGCTTTGCAGCTGGCGCGGTCGGAGACGTCGAATTGCAGGACACGCGCGTTGCGGCCCAAGGCTTCGATTTCGGCTTTGACGGCAATAGCGTCCGTCAGACCGCTGCGGCAATGCAGCACGATGTCATGCCCGGCCTGGGCCAGACGCAAAGCGATGGCGCGGCCGATGCCGCGGCTGGAACCGGTGACCAGTACGGATTCAGTCATGACTGGACTCCTTGGGGTTCATGAAGATATTGAGCGGCCTGAGGCGGACGAAACACGTTCAGGCGTGCGGTGGCGTGGATGCCGGGGGCGTTGATATGGCATTCGAACACGCCCATGCCGTTGTCGTCTTCCAGTGACCGAATGCCATGGATGGTCAGTTCGGTGTCGACCGGGAAGTGCTCGACGTTGCATTCGAATTTGCGGCTGCCGAGCAGAAAGCCCAACTCCACCTCATCGCCGCGCTGGCGCGCATGGCAACCGGCGTAGGCGGCGACACTCTGGGCCATTATTTCAATGCCGACCCAGGCCGGCAGGCTGCCGTCGGGACGGTTGAACAGACCGCCGGGCCTGACGGTCATGCGGGTGTGAATCTGCTCCTCGTCGAATGCAAGGATCTGCTCGATGAGGATCATGTCGCCAGCGTGTGGCAGCAACTCGGCGAGCGGCCAGTCAATCATGGTGCGTCTCCGATAATCAGGCTGACGTTGTTGCCACCGAAGGCAAAGGAATTGCTCATCAAATAGCGAGGTGCAATGGACGTCAGGCGATCGGCCGGGGTCACCCAATGCAAGGCGGGCAACAGCGGGTCGGGCTGGCCGTCCCAGACGTGGGGCGCCAGGCTGTGGTCGAGGTTGTCCGGGCCCAGGCTCAGCCAGCAGAACGCGGCTTCCAGGGCACCGGCGGCGCCGAGGGTGTGACCGGTCATCGGCTTGGTCGACGAGCAGGGCACGCCTTGCGGGAACAGCGCGGCCACGGCAAGGCTTTCCATGGCGTCGTTGTGCTGGGTCGCGGTGCCGTGCAAGTTCAGGTAATGGATTTGCTGCGGTTGCAGGTTTGCGCGGCTCAGGGCTTTGCTCATGGCTTGCAGCGCGCCACGACCGGTCGGCTCTGGCGCCGAGATGTGGTGGGCATCGGAACTGGCGCCGCTGCCGAGCAGGGCGATGGCGTGGTCATCGCCAGCGGTTTTGCTCATCAAAAACAACGCGGCCGCCTCGCCAATGTTGATGCCGTTGCGGTTGACCGAAAACGGATTGCAGCGCTGCGCGGACACCGCTTCCAGGGCCGAAAAACCGTTAAGGGTCAGTTTGCACAGGCTGTCGACGCCGCCGCACAACACCGCGTCGCACAGGCCCAGATCCAGAAGGCGCTGGGCACTCATCAGCGCCCGTGCGCTGGAGGTGCAGGCGGTGGAAATCACATAGGCCGGGCCACTCAATTGCAGCCAGTCGGCAAGGAAGCTGGCGGGCGCGCCGAGTTCTTGCTGCTGATAGTCGTAGTCAGCGGGAAATTCGTCTTCGCGGATGTAATGGGCCAACCCGCGGCTGGCCTCATCGATGCCCGACGTGCTGGTGCCCAGGATCACGCCGATGCGATCGCGGCCGTAGGTCTGGATTGCCTGATCGATCTCTTCGCGAATTTGCAGGGCGGCTTCCAGCAACAATTGGTTGTTGCGGGTGTTTTGCTTTTTCAGCTCAACGGGGATCGATGCCAAATCGCCGCTGACCGCCGCCACCGGCAACGAGCGCTCTGGCACCCAGCCGGTTTCGACGCGCAGGCCTGAGCAATCGCCGGCAAACAGATTGGCGGCGACTTCGCGTTTGCCACGACCCAATGCGCAGATCACCCCGAGGGCATTCAAATAGGCGGTCATGGTGCCTCCCCGCTCAGCGGCGTGACTTCATACCGGGGCCCCTTGGGCAGGTTCAACTCAAAGGTCATGGGTTGTGAATAAAGGACATCCCAGTGTGTTGGCAGGGACCGTTGCCTGCCGTGTTGCCAGGCAGTGGGGTAGTTGCCCGACAGCTCATCTTTGGGGGTCAGGGCAAACAGTAACGCGGCGAACAACTCCCGGGCTTCCGGGTTGGGCGGCAACAGACCGTCGGCCTGCCACTTTCCATCGGTCAATATCTGCCGCGCCTGCGGAATGCCCAGCAAATCCATCATCGACCAGCGAAGCCCCGCTTCTTCATGCTGGATCACCAAAACCCAGTCCTGACGTTGCGCGGCTTCCAGGCGCTGGATGTGCAATTGCAGCGGCAACGACAGCTTCGGGATGTGCTCGGGCAGCGGTGCCTGGCTGGCGCAAGCACTCAGCAACAGCAGGCAGCCCAGGAGCAGAAAACGGATCATCAGGCATTACCTTCAAAGGATGTGCGCCGCACACTAGCGGTCCTGTCATTCATGTGACATCTCTTGCGCAGAGTTCTGACAACACCCGCAGCCGGCGCTTGGGTTCACTGACGAACGGGTTGCGTTCGTCCCAGGCATAACCGGCGAGAATCGCGCTGATCATGCGGCGGATGTCCGGTGAGCTGCCTGGATGGTAGATCACATCCTGGAACGTCCCGGCGTACCAGCCTTCGACGTAGCAGCGGAAAGTGTCGACGCCGCGCTTGAGTGGTTCGGCGAACTCGGTTTGCCAGTCGACGCGTTCACCTTGCAGTTGGCGATGCAGAACCCCGGCGGCCATGCTCGCCGAGCGCATGGCGATGGTTACCCCGGAAGAGAACACCGGGTCGAGGAATTCCGCTGCGTTGCCGAGCAGCGCAAAGCTGGGGCCGTGCAGGGTTTTGACGTTGGCCGAGTAACCGCCGATGGTGCGCGCAGGCGTATCCCATCGCGCATGTTCAAGCACGCCGGCCAGGCTCGGCGTTTCAGCGATGAACCCGCGCAGGCATTCATCCAGATCCTCCATGCGGCCTTCGAAATGTTCGGCGGCGGCCACTACCCCCACCGAGCAACGGCCATTGCTGAACGGGATGGTCCAGAACCAGATGTCGCGATGGATCGGGTGGGTGGTAATGAGGATTTTTTCCCGCTCGAAGGTCGGGCTGTCGATGTTGTCTTCGATGTGGGTAAACACGGCCTGACGCACCGGGAAATTGGAAGGCGCTTCAAGGTCCAGCAGGCGTGGAAGCACACGGCCGTAACCGCTGGCATCGAGCACGAAATCGGCTTCGATGCGGTACTCGCTGCCGTCCTCGCGGCGCACGTCGAGCTGCGGTTTTGGCAAACTGAAATCCACGCTGACGATGGCTTCGCCGTAACGAACGTCCACGCCTTGCAGTGCGGCCTGGTCGGCCAGCAGCTTGTCGAAATCGGCGCGCTGGACCTGGAACGTGGTCGGTTTGCCGTGGCTGAACGTATCGCCGAAATCAAAGGCGCTGTACTGCTCGCCCCAGGCGAACGCGGCTCCGTTCTTGACCTGGAATCCCGCAGCGTTCACGGCATCGAGCATGCCGGCTTCTTCAACGAAATCCAGGCAATGCGACAACAGACTTTCGCCGATGGAAAACCGGGGAAAGTGTTGACGCTCGATCATCAGCACATCGTGACCGTTGCGCTTGAGCAGCGCGGCCGCGATCGCCCCTGAGGGGCCCGCGCCGATGACGACGACTTGTCGACGTTCCATTTCAACTGTTGGCACGGGGGCTCCTTGCCGGGGCGGCGATATTCAAAAGGGGGCTATGCAGGCCGGCGAGTGCCGGCAGCAGGGTCGCGATCAGACCCATCACCATCAACGCAAAGTACAGCGCCGGGCTGATGAGCTGTTGTTGCAGCAGCAGATTGAGAAAGACGATCTCGCTCAAAC
Organism: Pseudomonas sp. C9; assembly: GCF_002000165.1. NCBI lineage: Bacteria > Pseudomonadati > Pseudomonadota > Gammaproteobacteria > Pseudomonadales > Pseudomonadaceae > Pseudomonas > Pseudomonas sp. C9. The sequence goes on from NZ_MPAK01000002.1 coordinate 269,570, forward strand.
CGCGAATATTCAGCAGCAGGCTTTCCCGCCAGCGGCTGGCACCCTCAAAGGAGGCGCCGGCCCAACGGAGTCCCAGCCAGTTGCCCAGCAGCTTGCTGGCAATCGGCAACAGCAACAGTGCCGCCAATTGGACCCAGCCGAGGCTGGCCATGGCCGCGTGAACGTTAATCTGCACGATGCCGAACGTGAGGATCAGCGGAATAGCGATCCATGTTTGCAGGCGGCTCATCCAGATCGCGGGGACGGGCAACACCAACGGTACTTTCAGCATGGCCATGCACAGCAGATAGCCAATGCCGAAAATCAGCGCATTGAGTTTGAAGTGCTCGGCGACCACCAGCAGCGCAAAGAAGCCGCCGCTGTGCAGCAATGGCTGACGCAAACCAATCAGACGCAGCAGCAACGGCAGGCAAGCGCCGGCCAGCGGCAGCAGCAGGCTGCTGACGTGCAGACTGCCTTGGGCAAAACCGAACAACGTCCAGCAGGTCAGGTCGATGAGGATCGCGGTCTGCACTAGACGCCGGGTGGCCGTGGGCGGGTAGTTGATGTGCCGCAGGTACAGGTACAACACCGGGATCGCGGTGATGGCGAACACCAGCCCCACTGCCAATGAACTGATCCACGGTTGCGCCGGCAGCAGCCATGCCGCCGTCGCCAGCCCGCCAGCGAACGGAATGGCAAAACTCGGCAGGGCAATTTTCAGGCTCTGGCGATCCAGCCGCAGATCGATCACGTCGCTGAGAATGTTCCCCAGCAGCAAGGCAAAGCTCAGGCTGTAGAGATTCTTCAGCCATGCCGGCGAGATCAGTTCGGCGCCGCTGAGCTGCCAACCGGGTTCGATCCAAAAATACATCAGCAATGGCAGGCCGAAGGTGGCCAGCAGCAACTGGCTGACGATTGGAATCAGCCCGAAACGGCGACCCACACGCGTCGCCACGGCAAACATCACGAGGGCCATCAGCCAAAACAGGACGATCATCATGCTGCCGGCTCCGCAACCGCAACGTCGTGGGCCTGGCGACCGGCCCACGGCGCCAGGATGAAGCTGAACGCCAGGCCAAGGCTCACCGCCAACCCGAAGTTGCTCACCGCCGGTGTGCTGGACACCGCGAGCAGACCGAACGACAGCCATGTGGTCAGCGCCGCCAGCAAGGTGCCCAGCAGGCTCACCGCTGCGCCACCGACCTGTTCACGCATGAGGATTGCGTAATCGACGCTGATCGCCGTCACCAGCAACAGGCCGAACAGGCTGAACAGTGTCAACGGTTGCCCCAACCAGCCGAGGCTGGCCAGGCTGCACAGCGCGGCCAGCAACGGCAGCGCGACGATTCGCAGGGCGCCGCCGAGACCAAAGGGCAGAATCAATACCAGCACGATCAACACGCAGGAAGCGAGCTTGAGTTCCGCGGCGCTGATCTGGGTCGCCGCAAACACGTCGTTCAATTCACCGAGACGATCGACCAGTTCGACCCCCGGCAAGTCCAGCGCCTGCACGCGCAGCAGCGCCGGGTTGTTCAGGCCTTGCAAGCTGACCATCGCCGCCACATCACCGTCATCGGTCACGCCCAGCCACAGTGGGCGGTAGGGCTCGGCCAGCGGCCCGGTCAGCGCAGCGTCGATGTCTTCGGTGGGCAATGCCTGAAGTGTTGTCAGCTCTTCTTGCAGTGCTTGCACCGGTACGCCGATGTCGAGCAGTGGTTGCCAGTATTGCGGCAACCGGGTCAACGCCTCACGCACTTGCAGCTGGTCACTTGGCTGGCTGACCAGTTGATTCAGTGACAGGTAGCCCTTGAGTTTTTCCAGGCTGACCAACTGATCCAGGCGCTCGCTCAACGCCGTTTGGCGTTCCAGCAGCTCCTGCTGATTGGCACCGCGCACCAGGAAAAACTGGCTGGTTGGTTGAAAACCGGTGATCCGCGCAATGGTCCGGGCTTCGTCAGTCATTTGCTGCGGTGCACCGATCCACTGGCGGATGTCATTGCGGCTTTCGAGTTGCACCAGGCCACCCACGCAGAAGGCAATCAGCAGGGCCAGCAACACGGGTGTGCTGGCATGTTTGAGTAGCGCTTCACGCAGGTTCAGCAAAAATTCACAGACCCGTAGCGGCCATTGCGCCGGACGGATATCCGCGCCCTTGAGCAGCGCCGGAAGCAGGCAGACGGCGGACAGGTAAGCACCAAGCAGGCCGGCGGCGGAAAACACGGCGATCTGGGTCAGGGCCGGAAATGGCGTCCAGGCCAACGCGAGGTAGCCGATGCAACTGGTGATCAGGCTCAATGTCAGGCCCGGCAGCGTCAGGCGCAATGCAGGCCAACTGTGCCAGGGTTTCAGGCTCCAGCTTTTCGACAGGTAATGCAGCGGGTAGTCGACGGCTACGCCGATCAGGCTGGAGCCGAGTACCAACGTCATCACATGCATATGGCCAAACAGCGCCACGCAAGCCACCGCGCCAAACAGCATGCCCACCACGACCGGCACGAACGCCAGCAACACCCGCCAACGCCGGAAGGCCAGTAACAGCAGCAACAGAATGCCGAGCGTGGCGCCGCCACCGACCCAGGTCATCTCGCGGGAGGCTTGTTGCTGACCGTTGGCGGCGTAGAGCAATCCGCTGGCGGCCAGCAATTGCACGTCAGACTGAGCCGCCTGTTCGCGGCTGTGTTTGAGAAGGTCTGCCACTTGCAACGGCAGGTTCATGTCAAACGCATTGCCTGTGGCTTTTGCCCGCAGCAACACCCAGCTCATGCCGTCGGCATCGGCGATCAAGGCGCCACTGCCGATGTCCAGTTGCACGGTGCCGCGTTGCGGCTGGCTGTTCTGGATGCGCCCGGTCAGGCCCAGCCAGTCATCCTGGCTCGGCACCAGGCTGAAACCGGTGAACGGGTCGAACAATGCTTGTACCCGCTGCTGGATGAAGGTGTCGGGGTGCTCAACCAGTTGCTTGCGATCCGCCTCGGACAGCATCGCCAATCGGCCTTTGAGCAGTTGTGTACGCAGGGCGGGCAAGTCGGCCTGCAACGTCCACTGGACTTTCTCGAACAATCCGCTGGCCTGCCATTGCTCACCCAGTTTCTGCGCCATGGCGATAGCGTGTCCGCGATCCTTGTGGCCGACCAGCATCAGCATTTCGCGGTTCAGCGGTTCTTGCATGCGTTGTTCGGCGCGCAGTTCCAGTGCGTCCGGCGCCGTGCCCGGCACCAGGTCCATCAGGTTGGCCGACAGGGGCGCGCCGCCACGCCATTGCCAGCCGGCGAGCGCGAGCACTGCCAGCAGCAGGATCAGGAACAGCCATGGCAGTCTGCGTTCACTCGGCAAAGTCATGTTGCTCCGCGGTACTCAACGGTTCGGCGCTGGTGGTGTCCTGCATGCGCAATAGCGTGCTGTCGCCCTGGGTTTCCAGCAGTTCGATGCTGTGCACCAATTCTCCGCCAGTGATGTTGATCTGGTTGAACACCTGCTTGAGCAGCAATGAGCGCGGGGTCAATGTCAGTGTCCAGTTCTGTGCCTCGCCACTCAGGGACAGCTCGAAATCCCGTTGCAGACCGCTGCTGTCGCCTTGCAGGACGGCGAGGAACAAGCGGTTTTGCTCGGCGCCGGCGCTTTTGCCCGGCAGCATTTGCCAACCGTTGGCGTCTCGCCGGGCTATGCCCTTGGTGGTGATGCGGTAATCCTGCTGCAACGGCGTTTTCAACAACCACAACAGGCCATTGTTTTTCGCGAGTACGAAGGTGCCCTTGCTGGTCAGCGGCTGGGGCAGGGCGCGCAGGTGTTTCTCCTGGATGAACTGGCCGTGGATCACATCGGGCCTGGCCAGTTGATCGCTGAGTTGTTGCAGGTCGAAAGCCTGCGCCCACGAAGAAAAGCCAAGCACCACCACAAACATGTAGCAGCTGCCGAGCCCGCGAGGCTGCGTCCGGCGGCGAAGCCGTCGCAAAACCTGAGCATTCGGTGCATCAAGCGAAACGCCAGGCGTCTGCTGCGCAGCCGGACGCAGGCTTCGCCAGCTGCTACAGGTCGAACGCAGGCTGCTACAGAGGGTCTTCAGCAGGTTCATGCGAGCATCCTTTCGACGGCGTCGATGAAAACCTTCGGCGAGGCCAATTGCATTTCGCGGCTGGCCATGTCGACGGCGACTTGCACGGAGCTGGCGCGGGTCAGGCGTTCGCCGGTGTCCAGGTCACTGATCAGGTAATTGATCTTCAACCGGTTCTCCCACTCCACCAGATTCGCCCGCACGTTCAGCTTCTGCCCGAACACCGCGCCGCGCACGTAGCGCAGTTGCAAGTCGATGACCGGCCAGGCGTAACCCGACTCGGACATCGCCGTGTAGTTGTGGCCGATCTTGTCCAGCAGTGCGCAGCGGGCCACTTCCAGGTATTTGACGTAATGGCCGTGCCAGACCACCTGCATGGTGTCGACGTCAAAGAACGGCACGAGGATTTCCGTATCGGTGTGAAGCACTCCCTTGCTACGCATGCAGCCTCCAGTGTTGCTCGGCGATTCGTTTCAGGCACAGGCGCAATTCGCCTTCCAGGGCGCGATCTTCGATGACCGGCGGGAAGTCTTTGGCCAGCTCGAAGTGCATGGCGGCAAGGGCCGGCGGCAACGGGCGCGCGTCTTCAGCCTTGCTGCGCAGCCAGACGCCCTGATTGGCGGCAAGCAGGGTCGCCGCGGCGACCTGTTCGGTCAGCTCCAGCACGCGAATCGCATCGCGGGCGGCGATGGTGCCCATGCTTACCTTGTCCTGGTTGTGGCACTCGGTGGAGCGCGAAAAGACGCTGGCCGGCATCGTATTTTTCAGCGCTTCGGCCGTCCAGGCGCTGGTGCCAATCTGCACGGCTTTGAAACCGTGATTGAGCATCGCCCGATCTGCGCTGGCGCCGGACAGATTGCTCGGCAAGCCATGGTTGTATCGCTCATCCACCAGCAGCGCGAGCTGGCGATCCAGCAGGTCGGCGACGTTGGCCACCAGGTTCTTCAGGCTGTCCATGGCGAACGCGATGTGGCCGCCGTAGAAATGCCCGCCGTGCAGCACGCGCTCGGCTTCGGCGTCGATGATCGGGTTGTCGTTGGCGCTGTTGAGTTCGATTTCGATGAACGAACGCAGCCAGTTCAGGCTGTCGGCCAATACGCCGAGGACGTGGGGGGCGCAACGCAGTGAGTAGCGATCCTGCAGGCGATGCAGCGGTGCGGTCGGCGCGTCGATCGCCAGATCCTTGCGCAGCCACGCGGCAACTTGCATCTGCCCCGGGTGCGGTTTGGTGGCGAACAGGCGCTCGTCAAAGTGTTCCGGGTTGCCCTGCAAGGCGACGACGTTCAGCGCGGTGATGCGCGTCGCCAGTTGCAGCAGGTAGTCGGCGCGGGCGAAGGCCAGGCAGGCAAGGCCGGTCATCACGGCGGTGCCGTTCATCAGCGCAAGGGCTTCCTTGGGGCGCAAGACCAGCGGCTGCCAGCCGAGTTCGCGGTGGACGTCGGCCGCCTGTCGGCGTTCGCCACGGAACATCACTTCGCGCTCGCCCGACAGGGTCGCAGCCACATAGGACAACGGCGTCAGATCACCGCTGGCACCCACCGAGCCTTCCTCCGGGATCAGCGGCAGAATGTCGTGTTCGAGGAACGCTTGCAGGCGTTCCAGCAGCTCTACGCGAACCCCGGATACGCCGTGGCACAGTGACTGCAAACGCGCGGCGAGCACTGCGCGGGTAGCCTGTTCGTCGAGCAATTTGCCCAGGCCACAGCCGTGGAAGGTATACAGATGACGGGGCAACGCCTCGACGTGATGCAGCGGCACCGCGACTACGCAGGAGTCGCCATAACCGGTGGTCACGCCATAGATCACACCTTCCTTGTCCAGCAGGGAGTCGAGGAATCGCGCGCCCTTGGCAATACGCTCGCGGTACGCGGGATCGCCCTGCAACTGCGTCGGCACCTGACGATTGGCCAGGGCCAGCACGTCTTCGATGCGCAAAGGGAGTTCGCCGAAGGTTACCGGCTCATGCATTGGCGTCGTCATCGCTCTTCCAGAAAGGGTAAAAGTTGAACCATTGTTGGGGCGCTTCAAGGCAATAGTGACCCAGGCGCGCGGCGTAGCGGGATGCCCACTGATGAATGACCTGCTCGCGGTCGCTGCGTTTCCACGTCACGGCCTCGGCGAAGGGTTCGAGGGTCACTCGATACTGGCCTGCCGGTTTCTTCAGGCACATCAACAGATTGATCGGGCACTTCAGCAAACCGGCCAGCAGCCATGGACCTTGAGGGAATGCTGCCTGATGGCCGAGAAAGTCCACGGTCACTGTGCGTGCGCCGTGCAGCGGCACGCGGTCGCCGGCAATCGCCAGCCATTCACCGCGCTCAAGGCGTTCGTGCAGTTGCAGCATGATCACCGGGTCCAGCTCGCTGACCTGGATCAGCCGCAGATTGGTCGCGCCGGCCTCGCCCAGCAAGCGGTTGAACTGCTCGGCGTGCTTGGTGTGTACGAGGACGTTCATCGTGACTTTTTCGCCGATTTCCGCCAGTGCGCGGCAGACCTCGAGATTGCCCAGATGCGCGCCCACCAGCATTTGCCCGCGGCTGCCACGCAGTTGATTGCGCAGCAGTGCCGGGTCGATGATTTCGATCTGGTCGATGCTCAGCTTGCCATTCCATACGTCGAGCTTGTCGAGCATGGAGTCGGCGAACGCCATGAACTGACCGAACACGCGCCAATGCGTGGGGCGCAATTCGTTGCGCGCGCTCCAGTCGGCGAGCCGTTGCTGGTACTGCCAGGCGCTGTGGCGGGCACTGCGGCCGAACAGGAAAAAGTACAGGACGATGCCGTACAAGACCGGACTCAACAGGCGTCGACCCAGTACTTTGGCACCGAACGCGGTGAGCTTCATCAGCCAGAAGCTGCCGCGCTCCTGGCGGTCGGCCCAGTGTTTCTTGTCTACGTTGCTGCTCATGCTCGCCACCGTCGCCAGAGGATCACCGGGGCCCGCAGCAACATGCCGAAGAACAGCCGGGTGTGCATGCTGGAAATCAGCACATTGTCGTGAAACAGGCGGAAATGCGAGACGCCGTCCAACGGGTAGTGAACCCTGGTCGGCAACCACTGCATCGGCACGTTGCGCCAGGCCAGGCGCACAAGGATGTCCGAGTCGAAGTCCATGCGCTTGCCTATCTTCGCCGAGTCGATCAGTGCCAGGATGGGCGGCAATGGGTAGACGCGAAAGCCGCACATGGAATCGCGAATCTGCAAGGACAGCGTGTTGATCCAGACCATGACGTGCGTCAGGTAGCGGGCATACAGGCGGCCCTTGGGTACGCTGGCGTCATATTGTGGGTAGCCGCAGATCACCGCGCTCGGCTCGGCGCGTGATTTTTTGATGAACAGCGGCACGTCTTGCAGGTCGTGCTGGCCGTCGGCGTCCACTTGTAACGCATGGCTGAAGCCCAGGCGTGACGCTTCACGCAAGCCGGTCATGACCGCACCACCCTTGCCCTGGTTGGCGGCCAGGCGGATCAGGTAAACCATTTCGCGCTGGGCCAGTCGATCGAGCACCCTGGCGCACGCCGGACTGCTGGCGTCGTCCACCAGAATGCACGGCAGGTTGCTGGCAATCAGCGCCTCGACCACCGTGCCGATCGCGGTTTCATGGTTGTAGACCGGGACGATTGCGCAGGGGTTATGCATCGCTGGCCGCCTCCAGCAGAATCCGCCCACTGGAGCAGGTGGCGGTCTCGTTGCGATAGGCGAAATACAGTTTGCTGCGCTCTGGGTCAAAGCGCAGGTGCAACTGGATTTCGTCGCCCGGGCGCACCAGTTGCTGGAACTTCAGCACTTCCATGCCGGCGAATTTTGCTGGCAGGTCCATCAATTGTTGACCCAGGCTCAGCGCCCAATCCACCTGCACCACACCGGGCAATACCGGGGTTTGCGGGAAGTGGCCGCTGAAGTAAGCGAGGTCTGGCGGGACTGCGAGTTGCAGGCTCCATTCGCCCTCGACTTCGACCTGTTCGAGCACTTCGGGTGCTTTGACCCGAGGTGCCAGCAACAGGGCCTCGACGTCGGCCTGCGGCAGTTTGCCTTGAGCATTCAGTGGCAACTGTCGCAGCAATCGCCAGCGCCGGGGCAGGGCGAGGGCTTCGCAATGCTGGCTCAGGTGCTGACGCAGTGCTTCTGTAAGGGTGCGCCGACCCTGATTGCGCAAGGTATGCAGCCCTGATTCGCTGAGCACCAGCAGTGCACCCAGTGAGGCGCGGTTTTCCTGGACCACACCGAGGCGCGTCTCCGCGACCCACTCATGCGCCATCAGCGCTTTTTCCAGCATGGGCAGCGAGATGCGTTTTTCTTCCAGTTTGACGATCCGGTCCAGGCGTCCCAGCAATTCGAAACGGCCATTGGCTGCGATTCGCGCCGCATCAGCGGTGTGTTCGATGTGGCCGACCGGCAAGTAGGGAGATTTGATCAACAGCGCGCCGTCGCTGTCCTGGCTCAACTCGACACCGGCGAACGGCTGCCAGAGATCGCTGCCCTGACGCCAGGCGATGCCGCCGGTTTCTGAACTGCCGAGGATTTCTGTCGGCCATTGGCGCAAGCGTTGGTGCAGGCTTTGCGCGGCCTCGGCGGGCAAGGCGCCGCCCGAGGAAAACACCCGGCGCACAGCGCTCAAGGCAGGCCAGTCGAGGTTATCGCCCATGCGCTTGAGCAGCGCCGGACTGGCGACCCAGGCGAACACCGGGTGTTCGCGACTGGTGCGCTGCAGGTCTTCCGGGAACGCCAATTGCTTGCGCACGAACGGCCGCCCGGCGCACAGCGGCCACAGCACGCGGAACAGCAAGCCATAGATGTGTTGGGTGGCGACGCTGCCAACAATGCAAGCCTGACCCAGATCAGCGCCCCAGAGTTGCTCCAGTGCCTGAACTTCATTGGCCATTTGCCGCAGGGTTTTGTCGATGCGCTTGGGGTCGCCACTGGAGCCAGACGTGCAAAGGCTCAGTTGGCAAGTGTCCAGATCCAGTGCAGCGGCAGTGAGAGGCGGATGGCGGTAATCGCTCAGGTGCGCATCATCGGCCAGATCAGTCAGCCACAGATCGACTTCACTGGACCAGCGTTGGCGGGTCTGGAGTTGTAGATCGGCCGGCAGTAGCACGCTGACGCCGGCACGCCAGGCACCGAGCAGGGCAATGGCGAGGTCGGCGGCGTCTTCAAGGTGCACGGCGATGCGCTGCACGTTTTGCGCTTGCAGGCCGGCCGCCAGGCGCAGGGCCTGTTCGCACAGTTGTGCGTGATTCAGCGCCGGTTCGGCTGTGACGGCACGCTCCGGCTGAGCCTTGAGCAACAGTTGCTCAAGTGTTATCCAATTCATCAGTGGCCTCGTACCCGTTGTCGTATCAGCCATTCAATGGCAAACAGCAGGCCCATCAACCCGTAGGAAATCAGGCCGGTGTACAACATCCACCAGCTCAGCGGCGCCCAAAGAGTCAGGGCAGCGGTGAGCAATCCGTTAAAGACGAAAAACACACACCAGACGATCGTCACCTGGCGGGTATAAATAATGGCCCTGGCCGGCAGGTGCGGTTCACGCAGACGCGCCAGACGCTCGACCATCGGCGGGCCGAACCAGAGGCTCAAACCAAACAACCCAAGCATGAACACGCTGATCAGCACCGGGTACCAGCGCAGCAACAGCGGACTGTCGAACAGGGCCAGCAACAGGCAAAAAACCATTGCGGTGATCGCCATCCACAGGCTGCCGGGACGGCGTGCACCGAGCAGCGCTCGCGCCAGCCACAGGCTGCCGAGCAACAGGCCGAACTGCCACGGAGCAAAATGTTCCATGCCGAAATACACCGCGAAGGGGTACAACAGGCCTGCGAGCAGCAGGCCAAGGCCGACCAGTCGGCTCATGCGGCAGGTTGAACCAGGCGATAGACGGCCTCGACCACGTCGCTGACGGTACGCACCGATTTGAACTCTTCGGCGGCGATTTTTTTGCCGGTCTGGCGCTTGATGTGATCGATCAGGTCGACGGCGTCGATGCTGTCGATTTCCAGATCCTGATACAGGTTCGATTCCAGGCTCACGCGCGCAGGGTCCAGCTCGAAGAGCTCGACCAAAGCATCGCGCAGAGTGTTGAAAATGTCGTCACGAGTTTGCATGGTCCGGTCTCAAGCTGCCTGTTTTGCAGTGACGAACGCCGCGAGGCTCGCCACGTTAGTGAAGTGATCACGGGTGTCTTTGGCGTCGGCGTCGATTTTGATGCCGTATTTTTTCTGGATGGCCAGACCGAGCTCCAGTGCGTCCACCGAATCCAGACCCAGGCCTTCGCCGAACAGTGCCTGATGGCTGTCTATGTCTTCGGCACTGATGTCTTCGAGGCCGAGGGCATCGATGATCAGTTCTTTGATGTCACGGTGCAGATCGCTCATCTTCGGCGAGCTCCTTGATAAAGTAAGTATGCAAATAATCGTTGAGCTTGCGCGAAGCCTGAGGTGCCGGGCCTAGCGCTGCGAAAGCTTGTGGGTCTATATCGGCCCCGACACGGAAACTGAAGTGCACGCGGCGTTTCGGGATCCGATACCAGGGCTCGGCCTTGGTTAACGTCGTAGGGCTGACCTTGATGATCACAGGGGTGAGGATTTTCGCACCGCGCAAGGCGATTGCCGCGGCCCCCCGATGAAAGGCCGGTGCCTCGCCAGGCTGGGTGCGCGTGCCTTCGGGAAAGATGATCAAGGTCTGGCCGTCTTTCAACGCGTTGGCAGCGGCGTCGAGCATGTCCATGCTGCCGTCGTTGCTGATGTATTCGGTGCGCCGTAGCGGGCTGCGGGTAAAGGGATTCTCCCAAAGGCTTTGTTTCACGACGCAATTGGCGTGACGCACCAAGCCGATCAGAAACACGACATCAATCAGCGAGGGGTGATTGGCAATGATCATTTGCCCGGGGCGGCCCAGTTTTTCCGCGCCCTGGATGTCGTAGGTCAGGACGCCGGTGCGGGCCATGAACCGGACAAATAACCAGAAGCAGCGACTGACGGTCTGTCGCGCGCGCAGCCGATGGGTCCGCGCATCACCGGGAAAGCAATTGAGCAACGGAAAAACCACCAGTCGCAGGCACAGGCCACCCAACCCGAACAGGGTGAAGCTTGCGGCAGTGGCCAGCAGGCGCCAGTAATAGGCGTCGCGGTTTTTTTCCGTTACGGAGTGCGATGCCAGGTCCATACACGATTCTTCCAGGCATGTTGGCAGGTGGTTTGCTGGCCGAGCAGGGTGCGAACCAGATTCAGGGCATGGGGCCAGTGGGCGTTGGACAACTCATCCGTCGCGCTGTTCAGCATCAGCTGCCAGTCGGTACCGGGTGTCAGTAACAGACCGACGGCATACGGAAACGGGACATCGTCGATCCATGTCTCATAGGCATTGGGCGGTTGTTCTTCGGCGATAATCAACAGGACGGCAGGCGCGCCTTCGTCCAGCATTGCAGCGGCCTCCAGCATGCCGTGTTCCAGCCCGTCACCGGCGGCGGCGAGGGCGGTCATTTCGCTGGTTTCGCCGCGCATGATCGACCAAAGCCCAATGACGGCGTTGTGCACGGACAAACTGAATTGAGTCGGCGACAGCGGTTGGTCGGCGGCCAGATCGCTGAGGATTTCAAACGTGCGCGGGGTTTCGCCATGTCGGGAAACAAACACCAACGGCAAGTCCTGGCGACCCTCAGCCAAGGGCCAGCCGACACTGAATGCCATGCGCGCCAATCGGCTGAGTCGTCGGCGCTGCATGGCGGGCAGAAAAGACACGTCGGGTGCGACATCGCTGCTCGCAAGCACCACCGGTTGTCGGCTCCATGCCTGCCATTCGTCCACGCTTTCGAGCCCAGGAGCCCATGCGCGCCATTGGGCGATGTTGAAATTAATCACAGACATACATCCCGCCCTGCAGGGCTTCGTTGACGCGGTGAGCCGCAAAAACAGCGGCAGACCTTACGTGACGCGTAGCGCCGAGTGGCGCGCATTATCCCGGTGCTACGGGCGCGTAGCAAATACTGGTTACATTTTGCGCAATGAATGTACCGTCCGGTTCGCTAAAAGCTATCGTTTCGCCATTATCCATAGCTGGATGTTCACGTCTGTCGGCCTTTTGCCCGGAGTAACGGTGAGATTGCGGCTTTTCAATTGGGATATTGGAGCTGACCGTGTAGTCCTTGCGCCAAAGCGGTAGCTAAGCAATGCCGTGGACTACTACACTCGGTCATTCCTGGATACACGGAGGTTTTGACATGCGGCGCGTGGTGTTTAATCAAAAAGGTGGCGTGGGCAAGTCCAGCATTGCCTGCAATCTGGCGGCGGTCAGTGCCAGCGAGGGCTATCGCACCCTATTGGTGGATCTCGATGCCCAGGCCAACTCCACTCAGTACCTGACGGGGCTCACCGGTAATGACATCCCGATGGGCATTGCCGATTTCTTCAAGCAAACCCTTTCCTCCGGTCCGTTTTCGAAGAAAAACCAGGTCGATATCTACGAAACACCGTTCGACAACCTGCACGTGGTCACCGCCACTGCCGAGCTGGCAGATTTGCAGCCCAAGCTTGAAGCCAAGCACAAGATAAACAAGCTGCGTAAGTTGCTTGAAGAGCTTGGGGAAGATTACGACCGGATCTACCTGGATACGCCGCCCGCACTGAATTTTTATGCGGTATCGGCCTTGATTGCCGCGGATCGTGTATTGATCCCTTTCGATTGCGACAGCTTCTCGCGTCAGGCGTTGTACGGTTTGCTGGCGGAGATCGAAGAATTGAAGGAAGACCACAACGAAGGCCTGGAAGTTGAAGGCATCGTGGTCAACCAGTTCCAGGCCCGCGCCAGCCTGCCCCAGCAAATCCTCGACGAGTTGATCGCCGAAGGCTTGCCGGTCCTGCCGGTGTATCTGGCCAGTTCAGTGCGAATGCGCGAATCTCACCAGGCCAACACGCCGCTGATCCACCTTGACCCCCGGCACAAGCTGACCCAGCAATTCGTCGAACTGCACGCGCTGCTGGAAAATGCTTGACCCCAGCTAGTGCCACCGAGCAAATGTGGGCGTGAGCAGGCTCCCACATTTGATTCGAACTGGTTTAAATCCCCTGGCTACGCAACCAGCTCATCAATTGAGGTAACGGAAAAGCCCCGCTCTGGCGCGCCACTTCCCGGCCGTTCTTGAACAGAATCAGGCTCGGAATCGAGCGAATCCCCAACTGCGCCGACAACTGCTGGTTTGCCTCGCTGTCCAGTTTCGCCAGCCGGCACTTACCTGCCAATTGCCCCGCTGCCTGCTCGAACACCGGCGCAAACGACTTGCACGGCCCGCACCAGTCCGCCCACACGTCAACCAGCAACGGCAGGTCGCCTTTGATCTGGCTGGCGTAATCGCCTTGCTTCAATTCAAACGGCTTGCTCAGCAAGACCTCGGCCTTGCAGCGACCGCACTTTGGATGATCGTTGAGGCGCTCGGCGGGGATGCGGTTGAGGCCGTTGCAGTGGGGGCAGGGGATGAGGAGTGGGTCGGTCATGGTTGGCTCTGAGTTGGACAGTCTATGTGCCAGTTCTGGAGTCGAGCATCGCGTTTATCAAGGCTGTAACGTGTAGTCCTTAGCTTTCTTCAGTTGCGGACAGGGACTACATGTATTGACTCTCCTGCTGATATACGGCGAAAAATTACACCTTTAGTCTTTTCCGCAGCAGTTTCGAACTGGCGATTTTACTTTGGAGTCCTTTGTACCAATGACGGCTAGATCCCCTCAGCGTTTTTCAATCCTAGAGCTCCTAACCAACGCCAAGCGCATCAAAACTCTAAATGTCGAGACTGCGTTTGCGCGAGACGGAGGCTTTGTGGGGCTTGAAGATGTTTGGCGTGACCTGAGTTTCGATCAGAGTCAGAAGCAGGAAAGCGCCATACGTGAAGCCTTGTTGACTCACGACGAACAACTGATCTCCAAATGCTTGCCCCACTCCGGCGGCCGTTCGGCATAACTGTCCATTCCCGGCTGTTCCTCGAACGGATTGCTCAGCACGGTGTGCAGCCGACGTACCTCTGAATAGTCGCCGCTCTCTGCCGCATCAATGGCTTTCTGCGCCAGATAGTTACGCAGGATGTACAGCGGATTGACCGCATGCATCCTTTGGCGACGCTGTTGCTGATCGGCTTCGCCTTCGCGGGCTACCCGGGCGACGTAACGCTCGCCCCAGGCATCGAACCCCTTGATGTCGACGAAGTCATCGCGCAAGCGGGCGACCGCCTGTTCCGGGGACTCTTCCCCGAGGCGGCGGAAGAACAGGGTGTAATCGACGCCACTGTTCTGCATCAGTTGCAGCAGGTGCTCGAGTAGCTTCTGGTCATCGTCTTGCGCGGTGGTGAAACCGAGGCGGCGGCGCATCAGGTCCAGATAGTGGGCCTGGAACAGCGGCAAATACAGGCCGAGGGTTTCGCGCAGGGCCTCGACGCTGATGAACGGTGTCAGGGCCTGGGCCAGCGCGCTGAGGTTCCATTGACCGATCGGCACCTGATTGCTGAAGGAGTAGCGACCCTGGTCGTCGGAGTGGTTGCAGATGAAGTTGGCATCAAAGTCGTCGAGGAAGGCGAAGGGGCCGAAGTCGAAGGTGATGCCGAGGATCGACATGTTGTCGGTGTTCATCACCCCGTGACAGAAGCCATAGGCCTGCCACTTGGCGATCAGTTCGGCGTTGCGCTCGACGATTTCACGGAACATCGCCAGGTAGGGTTCCGGCTGTTCCAGGCATTCGGCGAAATGCATGGCCAGCACATGTTCACCGAGTTCTTTCTGCATTTCGGGACGTTTGGTGTAGTAGAAATATTCGAAATGCCCAAAGCGCACGTGGCTTGGCGCCAGGCGCAGGACCATCGCGGCGCGTTCCTGTTTCTCGCGCCAGACCGGCGTGTCGGAGCCAACAACGCACAGCGCGCGGGTGGTCGGGATGTTCAGGGCATGCAGCGCCTCAGAGGCGAGAAACTCGCGGATCGAAGAGCGAAGCACCGCTCGTCCATCACCCATGCGCGAAAAAGGCGTCTGGCCGGCACCCTTGAGGTGCAGGTCCCAATGCTCGCCGGCCTGGTTGTACACCTCGCCCAGCAGCAGGCCGCGACCGTCGCCCAGTTGCGGGTTGTAGGAGCCGAACTGATGACCGGAATACACCATCGCCCTCGGCACCGCGTCAGCCCAGAGCTTATGGCCGCCGAACAGTTCGGCAAACTCTGGTGTGTCGGCCGCGGCCGGGTCGAGATCAAGCAGCGCCATGGCCGCAGGGCTCGCAACCACGAGGCGCGGGTTGTCGATGGGCTCGGGCAGCACATGGGCGGAAAACGTATCGCCCAAGCGGGCGAAACGATTATCGAAGGTCAGTTCGTCGAGGGCTTTCAACGGCCATCTCCAGCAGAATGTCCGAGCATTCTGCTAGGGATAAGCCGGTTAGTCGAGCTTGGCGGCCGGTGGTTCCTGGGGCGGTTGGCCATCGACCAGCGGCACGATGGTTTTCGCTTCCGGTTCGATCGGCACCATCTTGTATTCCTGGCCCTGAAGGTTCTTGAGGTAAACCTCCATCTGCCGGAACGAGATGTTGATGTGCTGCTTCTTGAACTCGCGGTTGATGAAGCGGTTGACCTCGTCGAGCACAGGATTTCGGTCGCCAAGGTCGCGCACGTGCATGCGCAATTCATGGTCGAGGGTGCTTTCACCGAAGTTCAGGAAGTACACGTGCGGTTCCGGATCCTTGAGCACGCGCGGATTATCGCGGGCAGCCTTGAGCAGCAGCTCCTTGACCAGGTCCAGGTCCGAGCCGTAATCGACGCCGAGCTTGAGCGTTACCCGGGTGATGGTGTCGGTCAGCGACCAGTTGATCAGTTGCCCGGTAATGAACGTCTTGTTCGGGACAATGATGTCCTTGCGGTCGAAGTCGGTAATGGTCGTGGCGCGGATGCGGATCTTGCTGACCGTGCCTGAGAGGTTGCCGATGGTGATGGTGTCGCCGATCCGTACCGGGCGCTCGAACAGGATCATGATGCCGGAGATGAAGTTCGCAAAGATCTCCTGCATCCCGAAACCCAGGCCGACCGAAAGCGCTGCCACCAGCCATTGCAACTTGTCCCAGCTCACGCCGAGGGTCGACAGGGTCGAGACGAAACCGATCCCGGCGATCACGTAGGACAGCAGCGTGGTCGTGGCATAGGCGCTGCCTTGAGCCAGATTCAGCTTCGACAACACAAACACTTCCAGCAAACCTGGCAAGTTGCGCGCCAGGGCGAAGGTGATGCCGATGATGATCAACGCACCGAGCATGTCGCCGATACTGATCGGCACCATGCTCATGGCCGCGCCAGTGCCGCTGGTGTATTCGTAGAGGGTGATGTTGTCCAGGTACGAGAACACTGAAATCAGGTCGGACCAGGCCCAGTACAACGCCCCGATGAAGCCGCCGAGCAGTGCCAGGCGGATCAGTCGCAACGATTGTTCGTTGACCTTTTCTATGTCCAGTGTCGGCTCTTCGATCACCGCTTCGCCGTCACCGGCCTCTTTCGCGGCCTGGCGTTTGGTCAGGGCGCGCTGGTAAGCCAGGCGGCGTGCCGCAACGCTGAGGCCGCGCACGAAGGTGGCTTCGATGACCAGCCAGAACATCAGCAGGTAAAGGGTATTGATCAATCGGTCACTGAGTTTGAGCGCGGTGTAGTAGTAGCCGAAGCACACGGCCACGAACAGCGCGACCGGCAAGGCGGTGAACAGAATCCCCAGCAGTTTTCGGAACAACGAAGCGTTTTCATGCGTCGGGCTGCGCATCAGCAAGCGGCTGAGCAGCCAGGCCATCAAGGCGTAGCAGATCAACACCACCGGCATGCCCAGCACGTCGTCCGCCAGCGTTGCCGGTTGCAGCTCGGCAACCGCCACCACTGCCACCAGCGCCATCACTACCACACCGAGGCGACGGATCCAGCCCCGAAGGAATTCGACCTGAGGTTTCTCCCAGCGGAAATGCAACTCAGCCACGCCACCCGGCGCGAGGATCCGGTAGGCGGTGTAGAACACCAACCAGGCCTGTGCCATTTGCAACAGCGCTGAACCCATGTTGGCGTTCTGCCCGCGGGCATCGATTTGCAAGGCGAGGCCGCACAAGGCCAGGCCGAGCGCGACCGGCAGCGCCAGCAAAATATTGACCAGAATGGCCTGAGGCGTATGCCACTGGCTGTCGCGCTTGAAGTGGCCGATGTCCTTGTGAACCTTGTTCAGTCGGGCATACAAGCTTTTACGTCGCCACAACAGGGCGCCGATCAGCAGCACCAGCGGCAGAAACAGCAGCGGTCGTTGAATCAGGCCATCGCTCAACTCGATCAGGCTGGACGTCCACGGCAAGGTCATGACCTGGCGTTGTAACCGCTCCGGAACGGCGCGTATCCATTCCAGATCCAGCGGCTTGTTGCTGGGGATCCAGAACATTTGCTCATCGAGCGTCGCCCGCAGGCTTTGCGCGGTACTCAACAGTTGTTTCTGATTGAGTTGCAGGGTGATGGACTCATTGAGCACGGCGCTCAACTCACGGTTCAGCCGCTCCAGCAGGTCGGCGCGGGTGTTGGCCAGTTCCAGCAGGCTCTTGCGCAGTTGCGGGGTGACTTGTTCCGGTGGTTGGCTCGCCAACAGGTTATCGACGTAAGTCGCCGGGTTGCTCAACAGTTCGCGTTGTTGGCTGACTTCAAATTGATAGAGACGAATGTCGGCGATCTGATCGGCGAGGTTACGGTCGAGCCTCAAACGCGGCAGGGACTGCTTCTGTTTGTAGAGAATCTTGGAGAGCAGCAGGCTGCCCTTGAGCACGTTGATTTGCTCGTCCAGGGCCGAATCGCTTTGGGTTACGTTGTCCAGTTGCTGTTTGGTTTGCAGGTTTTGCTGGGTGACTTCGTTGAGTCGGTCCGTGCTTTTGAGCAGGTAGTCGGAGAGCTTCAGGTTGGCCGCGCTTTCGCTGGCCAACAGGCTGCTGCCACCGGATTTCTGCGCCTCGATGGATTGCTGGGTCACCGTTTGCTGGGACTGAGCCAGGCGTTTCTGGTTGATCAGGGTTTGCAGCTCCTGGATTTCTTGATCCAGGCGATCGGATTTTTCCGACAGTAAATCGTGCTGGCTGTTGCCCAGGTCCTGCAACTGACTGTTGCCGGCCAGTTCCTGGCGACGCAGCGGAATCAGCGCATTCAGTGCCGCGAGTTCGGCATTGAGCAAGTCGCGCTGTTCGCCGCTCAAGGTTTTGCCTGCGTCCTTGCCCGCCTTGAGGATGTTGTTGATCTGCTGGATTCGGGTCTGGCTGGCAGAAATCTCGGCTTGGGCACGTTCGGGACGTGTCTGGGCGGTAATGACCAGACTGTTGGCGTCGGACAGGGCTTTTTGCAGGTCGCTTTGCTGGGTCGAGCGCTCAGTGAGCATTTGTTCGAGTTGCGGGATCGACAGGTTGGCGAAGCGTTGGGCCACGGGTTGCGGTTTGGTGGCCTTCAGACGAGCCAGTTCACGCTGATTTTCGATGTTCTGCTTTGGCGCGGTAGCCAACTGTTGCTTCAAATCGGCCAGTTTTTGTTCGTTGTCTTGCCGGTTGTTGAGCTGGGTGAGCGTGTTCTGCAGCGTGGCTTGCAACGCTTTTTGATCGGCTTCCGGCAGCTTGCGGTCGGCGATCTTGTCCAGGCTCGCTTGCACGGCTTCGCTGGTCGGCGGTTCGGCCGCTTGCAGCGTGCCGATGGAGAGACTCAGGCCCAGCAGGGCCAGGATGAAAAAGTTACGCAGGCTTGACATAGAGACCGATCGAAAACGAGACGAAGAGTGGAGTTTAGAGGAAGAGTCCCGGACCGGGGCGACTTCCTTCGGGGAATCTGACGCCCACTTTGCCGATCTTGTTCCCTTCCATGACCGCGACGGTCCAAATGGTGTTGTTCCACTCCACCTGGTCACCGACGACAGGCGCGCCCCCCACTTTCTGGGCGATGAAGTGGCCGAGCGACATGCCCGGATCGATGCCTTCGACTTTCAACCCGTACAGCGCCGCAACCGCGCCCAGTTGGGCATCTCCTTCGAGGACGAAGTCGCCGAAGAAGCGCAAATCCAGACCTCGCTGCGGCGCCTGGCTGAAGAGTTTTCCGAGGGCCGGCAGGTTGTGTTCATGGCCGATTACACAGAGCAAATCGTCGACTTCGAGCACCGTACTACCCGACGGATGGAGCAATTGCTGGCCACGAAACAGGGCCGCGATCCGCGTGCCTTCGGGCATTTTCAGTTCACGCAGGGGCGAGCCGATGCACCATTTCTCGGCGCCGAGGCGATAAATGAACAGCTCCCACTCGCTGGTGACATGCACTTCCAGAGCTGAGCGCGAGATCGGTGCGGGCTCTGGTGGCACCGTCACTTTCAGCAGCTTGGCAATCCACGGCAGGCTCGTGCCCTGCACCAGCAGTGACACCAGCACGATAAAGAAGGCCAGATTGAAATAGAGCTGGGCGTTGGGCAGGCCGGCCATCAGCGGGAACACCGCCAGAATGATCGGGACCGCGCCGCGCAAGCCAACCCAGGAAATAAACGCCTTTTCGCGACCATGGAACGCCTTGAACGGCAGCAAACCGACCAGCACCGACAGCGGCCGGGCGAACAGAATCATCCACAGCGCCAGACCCAGGGCGGGCAGGGCGATTGGCAGCAGATCATGCGGTGTGACCAGCAGCCCCAACACCAGGAACATGCCGATCTGTGCCAGCCATGCCATACCGTCGAGCATGTGCAAAATGCCGTGCCGGCTGCGCACCGGGCGGTTGCCGATGACCAGGCCACACAGATAAACCGCGAGGAAGCCGCTGCCATGCAGGGCGTTAGTCAGGGCAAACACGACCAGGCCACCGGCAATCACCAGAATTGGATAAAGACCGTTGGCCAGGTTGATGCGGTTGACCAGTTGCAGCATCAGCCAGCCGCCGCTGAGGCCGACGACGGCACCGATACCGAACTCGCGCACGAAGTGCGCCAGCAGGCTCCAGTGCAGGCCGGTCTCACCGCTGGCGAGCATGTCGATCAGGGTCACGGTGAGGAACACCGCCATCGGGTCGTTGCTGCCGGATTCGATTTCGAGGCTGGCGGTGACCCGCTCGTTCAGGCCTTTGCCACCCAGCAGCGAGAACACCGCCGCGGCATCGGTCGAGCCGACAATCGCGCCGATCAGCAGGCCCTGAATGATGCTCAAGTTGAACAGCCAGGCGGCCACCATGCCGGTCAATGCCGTTGTTATCAACACCCCGACGGTGGCCAGCGACAGCGCCGGCCATAGCGCCACCCGGAAACTCGCGACCCGGGTGCGCAAGCCACCGTCGAGCAGGATCACCGCCAGCGCGAGGTTGCCGACTAGATAAGCCGTGGGGTAGTTATCAAAAATAATGCCGCCACCGTCGACACCGGCGGCCATGCCCACGGCCAGGATAATCACCAGAATCGGGATGCCGAGGCGGGACGAAAGTGAACTCACCAGAATGCTCGCACCTACCAGCAACGCGCCGATCAGAAACAGGCTGTTGATGGTGATTGCATTCAAAGGCAGTACTCCAGAGACGGAAAGGCGGGCGCAAACTGACCATGCAGTCTGCGTGCCAGCGATTCTAACCTGTTGAAATGTGATGCTGTCAAAAAGGTTTTTGCATGGGTACGCCGCGATGGCAAGACTAACCCTGTAGCAGCTGGCGCAGCCTGCGTTCGGCTGCGCAGCAGTCGTCAAATGGTCATTCGTGGTCTGTCTGGCAGATCCGGTAGCCAGAATCACGACTGCTTCGCAGCCGAACGCAGGCTGCGCCAGCTGCTACAAGGAGCGGTGTATTGGCTGTTACAGGCTAAACCGTCCAACCATGTTGTTCAGGTCCAGCGCCAATCGTGACAGCTCATTACTTGCCGCGCTCGTCTGGTTGGCCCCGGTCGCCGACTGCACCGACAAATCACGGATGTTCACCAGGTTGCGGTCCACTTCGCGGGCCACTTGCGCCTGTTCTTCAGCGGCGCTGGCGATGACCAGGTTGCGTTCGTTGATTTCGACGATCGCACTGTTAATGGTGTCCAGCGACAGACCGGCACCGCGAGCAATATTCAACGTCGACTCGGCGCGCTCGGTGCTGTTACGCATCGAATCCACGGCGTGTTCGGTGCCGCTCTGGATGCTGCCGATCATGCGTTCGATCTCGCTGGTCGACTGCTGGGTGCGATGCGCCAGGGCACGAACTTCATCCGCAACCACCGCGAAACCACGCCCGGCCTCACCGGCGCGTGCCGCTTCGATGGCCGCGTTCAGGGCCAGCAGGTTGGTCTGGTCCGCCAGGCCCCGAATCACGTCCAGCACTTTGCCTATGTCGCGGGATTCGTTGGCCAGGTCGCCGATCAGCGTCGCGGTGCTCTGCACATCGGCGCTCATGCGTTCGATGGCGCTGACGGTTTCCTGCACCAGGTCACGGCCGTCACCCGCCGAAGTGGTGGCGTTTTTCGAGGCTTCGGAGGTGCTCACCGCGTTGCGTGCCACTTCTTCCACGGCACTGGTCATTTCGTTGACCGCGGTGGCCGCCTGCTCGATTTCGTTGTTCTGCTGGGTCAGGCCGCGAGCGCTTTCGTCAGTCACACTGTTGAGTTCTTCAGCGGCCGACGCCAGTTGAGTGGCCGAGCCGGAAATCCGCTGCAGGGTGTCGCGCAGCTTGTCTTGCATCTTCGCCATGGCGGCCAGCAAACGGCCGGCTTCGTCTTCGCCGTCGACCGTGATCGGGCGAGTCAGATTGCCTTCGGCAATGCCTTCGGCCGCGCTCAGGGCATTGGCGATCGGCTTGGTGATGCTGTGGGTCAGCAGCCAGGCGAACAGCACAGTCAGGCCAGTGGCGAAGACCAGCAATGTAATCACCAGGGTGAAGGCCGAGTCGTACTGGTCGGCCGCTTGCTGGTTGGTGTCGACGGTTTGCTGGGTGTTGATCTCCAGCAAACGGTTGAGCACGGTGTTGACTGCTTCGGAGTTGGTCAGCAAATCGGTGTTGAGCAAGGTGCGCAGTTCATCCACCTGATTGTTGCGCGACAGGCTCTTCATGCGGTCTTCGATCTGGCGGTACTGGCCGAGCAACTGCACATATTGATCGTAGGCGGCACGCTCCTGCGGGCTGCTGATGAGCTTTTCGTACGTCGACTGGGCGGTACGGATCTGCTGATTGCGGGTTTCCAGCAACTCCATGGTTTTCTGCTGGACGTCCGGCTCGCGATTGACCAGCAAGCGGTACGACAACACGCGCAGGCGCAGGGTCAGTTGAGTGAATTCGTCGAGGCTTTTGATGCTCGGTACGCTGCTGGACGTGATGTCCTCGGCGGCGCCACGAATCTTGCTCATCTGGTTCAAGGCGAACACACCCAGGATCAGCATCAAGCCGCCAATCAAGGCAAAACCGAGGAACGCCCGTGGCGCGATATTCATATTACGAAGGGACATGGCGTTTACCGAAATGAGCGCGCCCGTGCGGCGCTGAAGCTGACGTATGAGTGACTTATCGGTCATGCGACTAAAGTCTTGAGTCCCTGCGCGTTTTTGTCGCACAAAGGCCTTGATTGACGAAGTGCAGGAACCACATCCGCCAATCACAGTCTCTACTGCTCGCGAGGAAGGTCGCCCGCCAGGAAAATCAAGGCCTTGCGCCTGAATAACCCTGGCATCTGTGGTGACTTTTCTTTATCGTACGCGCCCTTTGAAAATGCTCGGAAAATCAAAATGTTGGAAGCATCCCTAAGCCAATTGGAACAGCTGGTAAACGACCTGGTGCAACAGAACCAGGCACTGCTGGGCACCAACCAGACCCTGAGCGCGGAACTGGCTCAGGCCAAGGATGAAAACGAAAGCCTGCAGTTGAGCCTGATGGAACAGGAAGAGAAACAAGGCGCCACCGCCGCACGCATCCAGGCCCTGGTTGAGCGCGTCAGCGCTGGCCCAGTCAGCGCATGAGTGTGGGCGCCGCAGGGGTAAAAGTCGTCTCGATCCTGGGGGAGGACTATTCGATCAAGGCGCCGGCCGGGGAAGAGCAAACCCTGCTGGACGCCGCAATGATGTTGAAGGCTGCTTTGGCCGACACCAAAAGAAAGTACCCGACGCTGATCGGTGACCGCCTGTTGGTACTGGCCGCCATGAATCTGTGCTCGCAGCAGATCGAAATGAAAAAGCAGCACAAGCAGGAACTCGACCGTTACCAAGAGCAAGTCAGCGCCACGGTTGAAGTGATTTCCAAGACGATCAATCAGGCCTGATCGGCTTTGCGCACAACCAAAGAATAAATTGTCGTTTGCGTTGTATACAATCGGCACGGCTGTTGCAGTGTTTCAGCCTCTTATTCTTTGGGGGTGCTCCATGCAGTTCTGGCGACGCAGTATTCAATGGCAATTGATCCTGAGTATGGGCAGCGCGTTGCTGGTCAGTATTCTGATCGTAGTGGGCATCTATACCCTGGTGGTCAATCGACTGGCCCAGAACTATCTGGTCGAGCAAGCCTTGCCGTCGAGCATCGAAGCGATGCGCAACGACATCGAGCGCATCCTCGTCCAGCCCCTTACCGCCGCCAAGGACATCGCCAGCAACAGCATGGTGCGCGGCTGGCTGGCCGGGGGTGAAGACAGTGCCCAGGCCGGCACGTTTACGACCTATCTCGAAGGGATTCGCGCCGAGCACAAAGCCTTTACCGCAATTATTGTCGGCACCGCCTCCAACCATTACTTCACCGAAAAAGGCCTGGATCGGACCCTCAGCCGTTCCAATCCGAAAGACGCCTGGTTCTACTCATTTCTCGACAGCAACCAGCCGCGCACCCTCAATATCGATAACGACACGGCGACCGGAGAATTGGCGCTTTTCATCGACTTCAAAGTCGAGCAGGCCGGTAAAGTCGTGGGCGTTGCCGGGCTTGGCCTGAGCATGAAAGAGCTGTCGGAGCTGATTCACAATTTCAGTTTTGGTGAGCGCGGCAAGGTCTATCTCGTGCGTTCCGACGGTTTGATCCAGGTCCATCCTGAAGCGCAATTCAGCGGCAAACGCACGCTGGCTGAGCAGATTGGCGAGTCAGCAGCGCAAGCCGTCATTGGTCAAAAAAACGCCACAACCAACAGCTTTACCCGGGACGGCGAAGACTTTCTCGCTTTAAGCCTGCCGCTGCGGGATCTGGGCTGGACCCTGGTGGCCGAAGTGCCGCAATCGCAGATTTACGCTGAAGCTCGCCGCGCCATGTGGATGAGCAGTGGCATCGGCCTGGCAGTGGCGCTGGTGTGCCTGTTGCTGGTGGTGTTGCTGGCCCGTGGGCTGGTGCGGCCGATTCGTCAGGTAACAGCGGCACTGGTAGCCATCGGTAGCGGTGGTGGAGATTTGACCCACCGGCTGGATGCCAGCCGCGCGGATGAGCTGGGTGATCTGGCGCGCGGCTTCAATCGCTTTCTCGACAGTCAGCGCGACATGATCGGTGAAGTGCTGACCACCAGCGAGCGTCTGCGCACTGCGGTCGGGCAGGTGGCGCGGGTGGTGGACAACACCGCCGAACGTTCCGGGCGCCAGCAGGAAATGACTGACATGGTCGCCACCGCCGTCCATGAAATGGGCCTGACCGTGCAGGAAATTGCCCAGAACGCTGGCAATGCCGCCGTCGCCTCACAAAATGCCCATGACGAAGCGATGCAGGCGCGGGAAGTGGTCGGCGGGTCTATCCGGCATATAGAAAGCATGTCCGATGAAATCGGCATTGCTGCCGGCGCGGTGGGCGAGTTGGCCCATCAGGTCGCGTCTATCGATCAAGTGCTGGCGGTGATTCGCGGGATATCCGAACAGACCAATTTGCTCGCGCTTAACGCCGCCATCGAAGCGGCGCGAGCCGGTGACATGGGCCGCGGATTTGCAGTGGTGGCGGATGAAGTGCGCACATTGGCGCGGCGCACTCAGGCCTCCACCGATGAAATTCAGCAGATGATCGGCAGCCTCAAACAGGGCGCCGAAAACGCGGTGTCATCGATGCATTCCGGGCAAGCGGCAACCGGTACGGGCGTTGAATCGAGCCAGCGCACCGGGGCGTCGTTGACGGCGATCACCGGACAGGTGGAGCGCATCAGCGACATGAACCATCAGGTGGCGACTGCCACGGAAGAGCAGTCGGCGGTGACCGAAGAGATCAACCGCAACGTGCAGGGGATTTCTGATTTGGCTCGCGCGACCGCCGGGGAAGTCAGGGCGTGCCGTGAAGACTGTCAGACGCTGCAGCGCCTGGCGGATGATCTGGCACGGCAGATGGGTGGGTTCAGGCTCAGCTGACAAATGTATCGCCTGCACTGACGCCTTCGCGGGCAAGCCCGCTCCCACAGGTTTTAGCGTATGACACAAGATTCTGTTTCAACGCTGACCCTGTGGGAGCGGGCTTGCCCGCGAATGGATTTCAGCAACACAACCAGCCTCCGGTTAAAACCACTCATCCTGCATGCCCAGGCACACATCATCCCGCGCCTCAAGCAACGCCAACTCATGGTGGCAACCCGGTACTTCCCAGGTCAGGAAGTACCGCGCCGCTTGCAGCTTGCCTTTATAGAAGCTGACATCCGCTGCGTTGCCCTTGGCCAAGCCTTCCTCGGCGCGGATCGCCTGTTCCAGCCAGCGCCAGCCAATCACCGTGTGCCCAAACACTTTCAGGTACAGCGCCGAGTTTGCCAGGCTGCTGTTGACCTTGCCTTGAGCCAGGTCGGTCAGCAGGCCGATGGTCACGGTTTGCAGGCGCGCCACCAGTTTTTCCAGCGGCTCACGCAGCGCGGTAAGCGATTCAAACGCCTGCGCGCGCTCGGCGGTGTCGGCAATCAAGCGGATCAATTGCTTGAGCCCGGCGCCACCGTTCTGCGCCAGTTTGCGCCCCAGCAAATCCAGCGACTGAATGCCGTGAGTGCCTTCGTGAATCGGGTTCAGGCGGTTGTCTCGGTAGTACTGTTCCACCGGGTATTCACGGGTATAGCCGTGGCCGCCGAGAATCTGGATCGCCAGTTCGTTGGCCTTCAGGCAAAACTCCGACGGCCAGGATTTGACGATAGGCGTCAGCAAATCCAGCAGCTCATGGGCCTGCTTGCGCTCGGCTTCCGTCTCGAGCGTGGTGGTGTCGTCGAACAATCGCGCGGCGTACAACCCCAGGTCGAACGAGCCTTCGACGTAGGCCTTCTGCGTCAGCAGCATGCGCCGGACGTCGGCGTGGGCAATGATCGCCACGGGTGCGGTGGTCGGGTCTTTGTTGTCCGGCACGCGACCTTGCGGACGCTCGCGGGCATACTCCAGCGAATACAGATACCCGGCGTAACCAAGCATCACCGCGCCCATGCCGACGCCAATCCGCGCTTCGTTCATCATCTGGAACATGTAGCTCAAACCCTGGTGCGGCTTGCCCACCAGGTAGCCGACACAGTCACCGTTATCGCCGAAATTCAATGCGGTGGAGGTGGTGCCGCGCCAGCCCATCTTGTGGAACAGACCGGCCAGCAACACGTCGTTGCGCTTGCCGAGGCTGCCGTCATCGTTGACCAGGAACTTGGGCACGATAAACAGCGAAATGCCCTTCACCCCGGCCGGTGCGTCCGGCAGCTTGGCCAGCACCATGTGCACGATGTTTTCTGACAACGGGTGATCGCCGCCGGAGATGAAGATCTTGTTGCCCTTGAGTCGATAGGTGCCATCAGGCGCAGGTTCGGCGCGGGTACGAATATCCGACAGTGACGAGCCCGCATGCGGTTCGGTCAGGGCCATAGTGCCGAAGAAGCGGCCATCGATCATCGGTTGGAGGAAGCGGCGCTTCTGCTCCTCGGTGCCGAAACTTTCGATCAGGTTCGCCGCGCCCATGGTCAAGAACGGGTACGAGGTCGACGCCGCGTTGGCCGATTGGAAGTGCGCGAAGCAGGCCTGGGACAGCAAGGTAGGCAGCTGCATGCCGCCGGCGTCGAAACTGCGCGCGGCGTTGAGGAAACCGGCTTCGAGGAAGGCGTCGACGGCGGGTTTCACCTCAGGAATCAGAATCGCTTGACCGTCCTCATAACGAGGCTCGTTTTCGTCGCCCTTGCGGTTGTGCGGGGCGAAAAACTTTTCGGCGATGCTGCGGGCGGTGCCAATGGCGGCATCGAAGGTTTCGCGATTGTGTTCGGCGAAACGCTCACGCTGAGTCAGGCCCTCGGCATCGAGGACTTCATACAGCTCGAAAGCCAGATTGCGGGAACTGAGCAACGTCTCGGACATGGCGGCCTACCTTTTATTGGGATGGGCCGAGTCTAGGCTTGCTGATAAAGGCTGAACAGGATGATTGATGCTGGTGATGTTTGAGTAGTACAGCGATTGGGCTGGCGCCAAAAACCACTGTGAGAGCGGGCTTGCCCGCGATGGCGGCAGATCAGTCAATATCAATGGTGACTGATACATCGCAATCGCGGGCAAGCCCGCTCCCACAGGGATTATTGCTAAACCGGACACCGTTGCAGGTGCCCGGTTTATCGGTTTTAGCCGATGGTCATCAAGCTCGCATTACCACCCGCCGCAGCGGTGTTAACGCTCAACGCACGCTCAATCACCAGACGTTCCAGTGCAATGTTGGTTTCGCCCTGAGACAAGCCCTGAACACCGACAATGGCGCCCGCACGCTTGGCCACTTGCTGGCACACCGCACGCAGTTGATCGGAATGGCCGTGATGCAGAACCGCATCCAGCACCACTTCGTCTTTGTTCCAGTCGGACACCAGCTTGATCCGCGCCTGAACATCCTTCGACAGGCGTGCGAACAATGCCTTGCTCAGGTCAGTTTCCGGCCATACCGCCGAACCGCCGACAGCGAGGACCGCCGCCAGTTGAGTCAGCAGGTCGCCTTCGACTTCCGCCAGGCACAGCACGTGTTCGCGCGGCAGGATGGCGTAGCTGTTGCGCTCACCGGTCGGGCCCGCCAGTGTGCGGGTGATCCCGCTTTGCGATTGTGCTGCGTACTGCACGCACAGGGTGCTCAGGTCGGCAAACTTGTTGCCGTCAGCCCAGGCTTTCAGGGCGGTCAGCGGCTTGCTCATGGCATCACGCAGACGCACGTCCGGCGCAGCGATAGCGTCCCCACGAGCGAAGGATTGTTCGATTGCATCGGTAGGACGTGTCGACAGCAAACGGTACAGGTACAGCGGACCACCGGCTTTCGGGCCAGTGCCCGACAAACCTTCGCCGCCGAATGGCTGCACGCCGACCACGGCACCGACGATGTTGCGGTTCACGTAGACGTTACCGGCGTTGACGTTGTCGATCACCTTGGCGATGGTTTCGTCGATGCGCGTGTGCACGCCCAGCGTCAGGCCATAGCCGGAAGCGTTGATCTGACCGATCAGTTGATCGATGTCTTTGCGCTTGTAGCGAACCACGTGCAGTACCGGGCCGAAGATCTCGCGCTGCAACTCGTCAAAGCTTTCCAGCTCGATCAGGGTCGGCATCACGAAGGTGCCGCGTTTGACTTCTTCGCTGTTGGCGATGGCCACCTGGTATACGTTGCGACCTTTGTCGCGCATGGCCTGGATGTGTTTCTCGATGCCGGCCTTGGCTTCGGCGTCGATCACCGGGCCGATGTCCACGGACAGGCGCTCGGGATTGCCGAGGCGGCATTCAGCCATGGCACCTTTGAGCATTTCGATGACACGGTCGGCGGAATCTTCCTGCAAGCACAGCACGCGCAGTGCCGAGCAACGTTGGCCGGCGCTGTCGAAGGCCGACGACACCACATCAATCACAACCTGTTCGGTCAATGCCGAAGAGTCGACGATCATCGCGTTCTGGCCGCCGGTTTCGGCGATCAACGGAATCGGACGGCCCTGGCTGTCCAGGCGACCGGCAATATTGCGTTGCAGCAAACGAGCGACTTCGGTGGAACCGGTAAACATCACGCCTTTGACGCGATCATCGCCGACCAGGCCGGCACCGACGGTTTCGCCACGGCCCGGCAGCAGTTGCAGCACGCCTTCCGGGATCCCGGCTTCGAGCAGCAAACGCACGGCTTGAGCGGCTACCAGCGGGGTTTGTTCCGCAGGCTTGGCCAGTACCGGGTTACCGGCGGCCAGCGCAGCAGCCACTTGACCACTGAAGATGGCCAGCGGGAAGTTCCACGGGCTGATGCACACCACTGGACCCAGTGGGCGGTGGGCGTCGTTGGTGAAATCGTTGCGGGCCTGCACCGCGTAATAACGCAGGAAGTCCACGGCTTCACGCACTTCGGCGATAGCGTTGGCGAACGTCTTGCCGGCTTCGCGAGCCAACAGGCCCATCAGCGGCTGGATTTCGCCTTCCATCAAGTCGGCGGCACGTTCCAGAATCGCGGCGCGTTCAGCGGGCGGGGTGGCCTGCCAGATCGGCGCGGCGTTCAGGGCACACTGGATCGCGTTATCAACGTCATCGACGGTGGCTTCCTGAACATGGCCAACCACGTCACGCAGATCGGACGGGTTCAGCACCGGTGCAGGTGTTTCAGTGCTGGAGGCGCAACCGAGCATCGGCGCGGCTTTCCAGTGGTTGTGAGCGGTGGCCAGCAGCGCGCAGGACAAGGAGGCCAGGCGATGTTCGTTGGCCATGTCGATGCCGCTGGAGTTGGCGCGCTCGGCGCCATAAAGATCACGCGGCAGCGGGATACGCGGGTGCGGCAAGCCGAAGCCGCCTTCCAGCGTGGCCATCTGCTCGATGCTGGCCACTGGATCGGCCACCAGCTCCTGAATCGAAATCGACTGATCGGCGATACGGTTAACAAACGAAGTGTTCGCGCCGTTTTCCAGCAGGCGACGTACCAGGTACGCCAACAGTGTTTCGTGAGTACCGACCGGAGCGTACACGCGGCACGGACGGTTCAGCTTGCCTTCGGAAACTTTGCCTACAACCTGTTCGTACAGCGGTTCACCCATGCCGTGCAGGCACTGGAACTCGTACTGGCCAGGGTAATAGTTCTGACCGGCAATGTGATAAATGGCCGACAGCGTGTGGGCGTTGTGCGTAGCGAATTGCGGGTAGATGACTTCCGGTACCGACAGCAGTTTGCGGGCGCAAGCGATGTAGGAAACGTCGGTGTACACCTTGCGGGTGTAGACCGGATAGCCTTCCAGGCCTTCGACTTGGGCGCGTTTGATCTCGCTGTCCCAGTACGCGCCTTTTACCAGACGGATCATCAGGCGATGACGGCTGCGGCGAGCCAGGTCGATCACGTAGTCGATCACATACGGGCAACGCTTCTGGTACGCCTGGATCACGAAACCGATGCCGTTCCAGCCGGTCAGTTGCGGCTCGAAGCACAGGCGCTCCAGCAGATCCAGCGACAGCTCGAGGCGGTCAGCTTCTTCAGCATCGATGTTCAGGCCGATGTCGTACTGCTTGGCCAGCAAGGTCAGCGACAACAGGCGCGGGTACAACTCGTCCATCACGCGCTCGTATTGCGCGCGGCTGTAACGCGGGTGCAAAGCGGACAGCTTGATCGAAATGCCCGGGCCTTCATAAATCCCACGACCGTGGGACGCTTTGCCGATCGAGTGAATGGCTTGTTCGTACGAGGCCAGATACTTCTGGGCATCGTGCTCGGTGAGTGCCGCTTCACCCAGCATGTCATAGGAATAGCGGAAACCCTTGGCTTCGAACTTGCTGGCATTGGCCAAGGCTTCGGCGATGGTTTCGCCGGTGACGAACTGCTCGCCCATCAGGCGCATGGCCATGTCGACGCCCTTGCGGATCATCGGCTCGCCACTCTTGCCAATGATGCGGCTCAGCGACGAAGTCAGGCCGGCTTCGTTATGCGTGGCGACCAGTTTGCCGGTCAGCAACAGACCCCAGGTGGCGGCGTTGACGAACAGCGACGGGCTGTTGCCCAGGTGCGGCTGCCAGTTACCGGTGCTGATCTTGTCGCGGATCAGCGCATCGCGAGTGCCTTTGTCCGGGATGCGCAGCAGCGCTTCGGCCAGGCACATCAGCGCCACGCCTTCCTGGGACGACAGCGAGAATTCTTGCAGCAGGCCCTGCACGATGCCGGCACGGCCACCGGCACTCTTCTGGTTGCGCAGTTTTTCGGCAATCGAGGCAGCGAGCTTGTTGGTAGCTTCAGCCATGGCGACCGGCAGGCGAGCCTGTTCGATCAGCATCGGCACCACTTCCGGCTCGGGGCGACGGTAGGCGGCGGTGATCGAGGCGCGCAGTACCGATTGCGGCAGGATGCTTTCGGCGAATTCGAGGAAGCACTGGTGGGCGTGATCCAGAGGCGCATCGACGGTATCGTCGGAATCCTTGGTCAAACCGTTCAGCTCGGTCAGGGTTGCACCACCCTCGAGTTTTTCCAGGTAATTAAAGATTGCCTGCTTGATCAGCCAGTGTGGCGTGCGATCAATCGAGGACGCAGCGGCCTTGAGGCGCTCGCGTGTCGGGTCGTCAAGTTTGACCCCAAGGGTGGTGGTAGCCATATTTTTATCCTCATGTTTGCCACGACCGCGTGGCATCAGCTGGCGGCAAGATTAGCCGTGCAACTGTTGAGGTGCAACCGGGTGCAACCCTTTTTTTGCCGGAATAATAGGCAGCTCGTCAGGAAATAAATTCTGGTACGCCAGTGCTGCATCCAGTTGGTGCTTTTTAGAGCGGTCGACGTTCGTGCTTGCTCCGAAAAGGAGCAAAAGCGCTGCTTTTAATTATATTTCCGACTAGGTGCAACTTATTCTCAAAAAATGGGTTGCACCTTATTTGCTTTGTTGAATAGCATTCGCGCCCCAAGGTGCAACCCGTAAAAATACGGGTGCACCGGCTGATGGCTTTCCTGGGGAAACATCAGTCATAAATGCGCGGGACCCTGGATCGTCTGTCAAACGTCGTCGTTTGCGTGCGGTTCACCCACCGCCGCTACATAAAAACAAAGCCAGGGCGTAACTCAATGAGCGTAAGCAATCCAACCCTGATCACGTTCGTGATCTACATCGCAGCAATGGTGCTGATCGGCTTGATGGCCTATCGCTCCACCAACAACCTTTCTGACTACATTCTGGGCGGTCGCAGCCTGGGCAGCGTCGTGACTGCATTGTCCGCCGGCGCCTCCGACATGAGCGGCTGGTTGTTGATGGGCCTGCCGGGCGCCATCTACATGTCTGGTCTGTCCGAAAGCTGGATCGCCATCGGCCTGATCATCGGTGCGTACCTGAACTGGCTGTTCGTCGCCGGCCGTCTGCGTGTGCAGACCGAGCACAACGGTGATGCCCTGACCCTGCCGGATTACTTTGCCAGCCGTTTCGAAGATAAAAGCGGTCTGCTGCGGATCATCTCCGCGATCGTGATTCTGGTGTTCTTCACCATCTATTGCGCATCCGGCATCGTGGCCGGCGCCCGTCTGTTCGAAAGCACCTTCGGCATGTCCTACGAGACAGCGCTGTGGGCCGGTGCTGCGGCGACGATTGCCTACACCTTCGTTGGCGGTTTCCTGGCAGTAAGCTGGACTGACACCGTACAAGCCACGCTGATGATCTTCGCCCTGCTGCTGACGCCGATCATCGTGCTGCTGGCCACCGGTGGCGTCGACACCACGTTCCTGGCCATCGAAGCGCAGGACCCAAGCAACTTCGACATGCTGAAGAACACCACCTTCATCGGCATTATTTCGTTGATGGGCTGGGGCCTGGGCTACTTCGGTCAACCGCACATCCTGGCGCGTTTCATGGCGGCGGATTCGGTCAAGTCGATCGCTAACGCCCGTCGCATCTCCATGACCTGGATGATCCTGTGCCTGGGCGGCACCGTGGCTGTGGGCTTCTTCGGTATTGCCTACTTCTCGGCGCACCCTGCCGTGGCCATGCCGGTTTCTGAAAACCACGAGCGTGTGTTTATCGAACTGGCGAAAATCCTGTTCAACCCATGGATCGCCGGCGTGCTGCTGTCGGCCATTCTGGCTGCCGTCATGAGCACCCTGAGCTGCCAATTGCTGGTGTGCTCGAGCGCCCTGACCGAAGACTTCTACAAAACCTTCCTGCGCAAATCCGCTTCCCAGCTCGAACTGGTCTGGGTCGGCCGCGCCATGGTGCTGGTGGTTGCACTGATCGCCATCGCGTTGGCCGCTAACCCGGAAAACCGTGTACTGGGCCTGGTCAGCTACGCCTGGGCTGGTTTCGGTGCTGCGTTCGGTCCGGTTGTCCTGATCTCCGTGATCTGGAAAGACATGACTCGCAACGGCGCACTGGCCGGTATCCTGGTGGGCGCGATCACCGTGATCGTCTGGAAACACTTCGAACTGCTGGGTCTGTACGAAATCATCCCTGGTTTCATCTTCGCCAGCCTGGCGATCTACATCGTCAGCAAGCTGGGCACGCCGACTCACGGCATGCTGCAGCGTTTCGCTGCTGCCGAGGCAGATTTCCGCCTGAACAAATGATTGCGATGAGCTGATGCTCTGACCTTTTGCAGAACATGAAAACGGCCCGCTTCCTTTTGGAGGCGGGCCGTTTTTTTATGGCGCAGATCTCGTGCTATCGAAGTTCTAATGTGGGAGATTCTATGTTGCAGGGGAACCCTGCAGCCTTAAATTTGGCTGGTATTCGCTCTGGTTTTTCATGAGAGCGAATGCCACCCGGCATAGCTTGCGGGCGAGGATCACCAGGGCTTGGGTTTTTGCCAAGCCTCTGACGAGATAGGACTCATAGTACGGTTTCCAGGTGGCAGACCGACAAGCCGCCATCGCCGCGTTGTGAGCCAGGCGCCGCAGCTCCGTATCGCCTTTTTTGGACAGGTGGCGAGGGCTGTTCTTCTTGCCTGAATCCTTTGCTCGCAAGTCCATCCCCAAAAGATTACCGTTGGCGAGGTAAGGATTGTCATGACGAATCCTCGGAGCTAGGGTTTAAGGGCTTGTCGGGGTTTACCCTTGCGCTGGCTTGCCTCTATCGTCGGTTTTACCGATGAATTCCTTATCGGCGCTTCGGGTAGAAGGGGCGGGACGAGAAGTCTCCCACGGTCCGTACTGGCTAGAGTCGGAATCGAGCTTTTAGTCCCGCCCACCCCTTCAAGTCTAAACATACAAGCGAGCTTGCTCGCGATTGCGTCGGGTCTGTTGACATCAATGTTGAATGAATAACCGCAATCGCGAGCAAGCTCGCTCCCACAGGGATTGGTGGTGGTTTTGAGGGAGATGTCTGTAGCCAAACGCACTGATTCTTGAAGGATAAATCTCTTAAAAAGTAGGGAAAACCTGATTTCCTTGTCCCTCCCTCAACACCCCTTGTCGCTCATGCAGAATCGCCCGCCTTCATTCTGCAGAGACACATCGGATGTTCGCGCCTGCCAATCAACCGCGTTTCACGTTGACCCTCGACGGCGTCCAGAATGAGCTCAAAGTCCTTGAGTTCACGGGCACGGAAGCCATTAGCCAACCCTACCGTTTTGACCTGGAACTGGTCAGTGACCGACCGGACATCGAGCTTGAAAGCCTGCTGCACCGTCAGGCGTTTCTGAGTTTCGATGCGCAAGGTAGCGGTATCCACGGTCAGATTTTTCGGGTCGGCCAAAGCGACTCCGGGAAACGTCTGACGGGCTACCAAATCAGCCTGGTTCCACGACTGGCTTACCTCGGACAGCGCATCAATCAGCGGATCTTCCAGCACCAAAGCGTGCCGGCGATCATCGCGCAGGTGCTCAAGGACCATGGCATCCAGCGCGATGCTTTCGAGTTCCAACTGGGCAGTGAATACGCCCCTCGCGAGTACTGCGTGCAGTACGCCGAAAGTGATCTGGCGTTCATTCAGCGGCTTTGTGCGGAGATCGGTATTCACTACCACTTCCAGCACAGCGCCGACGGGCATCTGTTGGTGTTCGGTGATGATCAGACCGTTTTTCCTCGGCTGCCCGAGCCGACGCTCTACCTGCCGGGCAGCGGCATGGCGGCGGATGCGCCGGCCATCAAGCGCTTCAACGTGCGTCTGGAAACCCGCACCACAGCGGTTGCCCGTCGCGATTACGACTTTCGGAAACCGCGCCTGCAACTCGAAAGCCGTCTCGACAGCGAACAGCGCCCGGTGCTGGAGGACTACCACTTTCCCGGCCAATTCATTGATCGCGAACATGGCAAGCAACTGACCCAACGCGCACTCGAACGCCACAACGCGGACTTCCGTCAGGCTGAAGGTAAAGGCGACGATTCGGCGCTGGTTTGCGGACATTTCCTGCACCTCGCCGAGCATCCACGTCAGGCATGGAACGACCTCTGGCTGATCACTGAAATCGAACATCGCGGCCGCCAGCCGCAAGTGCTGGAAGAGTCGGCCACCAGCGATGACCCGGATGATTTTCAGGGCTATCGCAATACGTTTCTAGCGACGCCGTGGGACGTTTCGTTTCGCCCGCCGCTGGGGCCGCAAAAGCCTCGCATGCTTGGCTATCAACCCGCCGTGGTCACCGGCCCGGCCGACAGCGAAATCCATTGCGACGAGTTCGGGCGGGTCAAGGTTCAGCTCGCCTGGGACCGCGACGGTCAACTTAACGAGCATTCCAGTTGTTGGCTGCGCGTTGCGACAGGCTGGGCGCATGACCGTTATGGCAGCGTGCTGATCCCGCGCGTCGGCATGGAAGTGCTGGTCGGGTTCATTGACGCCGATGCTGACAATCCACTGGTGATGGGTTGCCTGCCCAACGCAGCGACCCCGGTGCCGCTGGACCTGCCCGCCGACAAGACCCGAAGTATTTTCCGCAGCCAGAGCAGTCCGGGTGGCGGCGGCTACAACGAATTGCGCATCGAGGATCGCAAAGGCGCCGAGGAAATCTACCTGCGCGCCCAGCGAAACTGGACTCAGCACGTATTGAATGATCAGCAGGTGCAGGTCGATAACCAGCGCAGCATCGTCGTCACCGGCACGGCTCGCCATGAGATGAAGGCCGACGAGCAGCGCATCACCCACGGTCAGCGCCAGGCTGAAGTGAAGCTCGATGATCATTTGGTGGTGGCGGGCGACCGACACATCCGCGTGACCAGCCAGGCGCTTAGCGCGAGCCAGCAATTTCACGTCAGCGCCGGCCAGCAAGTGGTGATCGACGGTGGTGCCAGCGCGACGATTCAGGCAGGTGGGCAGTGGATCAACATTGGCCCTGGGGGGATTTTCAGCAGCGTGCCGATTCAGGTGGGCGGGGCATTGATGCCGGCGATGGCGGCTGCAACGGCGTCGCTGGATGCACCGCTGAAACTCGCCGCCGCACCGGCAGCAGTGTTGAGCGCGGCACAGATCATGAGCCTGAAAAGCGATGCGCCGTTTTGCGAGGAGTGCGAGCGCTGCAAGGAGGGGGTATGTCCGACGCCGAGCACGCAAACCCACTCCCCAAAGTCCTCAGCCCGGCCGGCGCCTTCCAGCATTGAGCCGGGCTTTCATATCGTCGAGCAGGGGATGTCTCGGTCTGCGCTCGAATCAATCCTGTTTCCACAGCCGGCCCCGGCAGTACTGGAAAAATTTCGAAGCCTGAATCCGCAGCTCACTCAATACGCCAGGCCTGGTCAATTGATCGTCTTGAGCGATCCGCGCAATACGCAATGCACGCGTGAAGAAGCGTTGCTGATGGAGGCAGCGCAAAAAGTTGATGCAGCGCTTGAGCCGTTGAGTGATGCGGAAGCGGAGTTTATGGCGCGTCACCATGGGGAGATTCAATCCTTTCTTTCGCATGGCTCGACAGGTGTTGGCGTTGGTTCAGCGATGTTCGGTAAGCACTTGGGCAACTTGAAAAAGACCCTTGTAGAGCTTGAAACCCTGCACAAGCGCACCTTCGATAAACACGGAAAACTGCAGGGCGCGGATTTCTTTAACGAGCGTAAAAAGTTGATGGGGCGGCTGGATAACAGCCTTGGATCATTGGTGCGTAAAGGCGTGGGTATTCCGGATCATCCAAAACTGAAAAATGCGCTGGGGATATCAAGTCGCAGCCTGGTGCACCATTGGAGCAAGGCGGGTACAGCTGGAGGGATTCCGGGGTACGCGACGCATATTGATGGGGTGAGTAAAGCTGGGAAAGTGATGAAGTTGGGTGGTTGGGTTGGGGTTGGGTTGGGGGCTTCGGCTTCGGGAGTAAAAGTGAGAGAGGTTTGTCGGACTGGGCGTGAGCAAGAGTGCAAGAAAGTCAAAGTCACTGAAAGCGGGAAGCTGGTGGGGGCTGTGGCTGGAAGCACGATTGGTTCGAAGGTGGCTAGCTCTGCTTGTGTGGCAATCACTTGGACCGGATATGGTGCAATTGCCTGTGCCATTGTTATGGCGGGAGTCGGCGCAGTCGGTGGTGGCCTTATCGGCGAGGAAATTGGTGAAGGAATTGGCGAAAAAATTTACGAGTGGCGCGAGTGATGCTAGATGCAGAAGACATCTATTTCATGTTCGCGATTTTCAATATTGCATCGGGAATCGGAGTGCTTTTTGTTCAGCTCTATCTTGTGTTTTTTGAGCTTGAGAATATTTTTGCCGCGTTGCCGAATTCGTATGGCGCTGAACTGCGAAAGCCTTTTTTAAATGGGGGAGTGTTTAGCAAAATATTTGTAGTTGGAAATATAGCCATGATGCTCTGTTTTCATAAGAGGTCGATAAAAGGTGGGGATTTGAGTCAGTACGATTACGACAATTTCCCGTCAAAAATAAAATTTCAGTTGCGAGCGATGCATCTGGTATCGCTATTCCTCGGCGTGATGATGCTTGTGCTTTTTGCGTTGGGAAAGTACATGGGGTGGCTCAAGTAGGGGGGGCAAAAATAATGCCTCAACCTTTCTCTCTCTCTTTACGCGCTATCAAGATGATAAATACATATGACAGATGACGATGAGGTTCTATTTGTCTTGGTCACAGGTGGGTTGTTTTTGGTCTTGGGTTTGTTTTTATTGTGGGTCAAGTTTATTTGGCGTGCTTTCAAATGAAAACAATAATTGGGTCTTTGAGTAATTCTCGTGGAGTTTTGCTGCGTAAGTCTGTAATGAAGAGCGGTGTTTTTGGTGTTTATTTCATGCTGATTAGTGTGGGGGCTTTTTTTTATGTTTCCGTCTAAGTCAATCAAATGTGGGGACTTGGATGAAAACGATTATTTGAATTTTCCCCTCTGGCTTTTGAATCTTATGAAATTTCTTTATGTGGTGGGCCTTGGAGGAGGGCTGGCGATGTTTGTGCTTTTTTTTGGTGGGAAATACATGGGCTGGATTGAGTCATTTTGTCTCATTGGTGCAAAAAATGGGTTTCGTAATTTTATATACGATTTATTCAGCAGGGCCGGACGCGTTTGAAGAAGTGCTCAATTGGATAAAGCCTGTTGTAGCTTTTCTGTTCTTTACATCGATTGCGGTGATGTTTTACTTGGCGTGTTTAAAGATGGACAAAATACTCGACGATCTGAGTCGATCTGAGTCGATCTGAGTCGATCTGAGCCGATCTGAGCCGATCTGAGCCGATCTGAGCCGATCTGAGCCGATCTGAAGCGGTGAAGTTGCGCAGCCCGATAAAAGGGCAGTGTTTTCATTCCAGATATGAAGCGTTAGGGGTTGCCGGGTTTGTTTTAACGTTTCCCTCTTTAGCAATTAGACGTGGGCAATTGAATGCAGATGATTACGATAACTTTCCTGTTGGATTGCGACTGTTGATAAAGGTTAGTTCCTGCAGTCTCTGTTCTGTGTTTTTCTACTTTATCGCTGTTGAGCTAATTTATGAATATTTGAGTTGGGTCGATTGGTTGTTAATGACTCTGAATAATTTGGGTTGTTGGTGGGCTGAAATTAGGGGCGATTTTTATGAGTGTTGATTTCATTGGAAACTGGTTACAAACCCATCCGCTTAACAATACTGAACAAATCTTCGCCATTTTCAGCAACGCCAGCGCGGCTGAGCCGTTCAAGGCTTGGCAGCGCTCATTGAATGCTCAAGCGCCGAGGCCGATTTGGGCTGACACGATTTACTCCGAGTGGGAAGCGGTGATGCCTTATGTCGGAATCGTCGCCGCGGACAGTCAGTTTCTCGATTGGGTGGCCGAGACCGAGTCCCGCGATTGGGGGTGGTTGGCGGTGTCTTCGGCAAGTTTGGAGGTGGTGGTCGAGCATTTGCGCAGTCTGACGCAAGTGAAGCTGCCGGATGGGAAATCGGTGTTTTTCCGTTTTTGGGATGGGCGTTATTTGCTGCCGATTTTGCAGTCGGCTGATGTGAGTGCCTCGGAACTGCTGCCGGTGATCCGCAGGTGTTTGATCAATGGGCAGTCGGTTGATATCGGTGGCAGTGCGTTGCAAACATCGAAGGTTTTTCCATGGTGGGAGGTTTCTGAATCCCTGCTGCAACACCTCGGTGCTGAAGATGCTTCGACCCTGATCAACAATCTGGTGCGGTGGCTGAGTGAGGAGCATCCGGGCCTGTTCGAGGCGTTTTCAGAGGGGGTGTTGCGACGCAAGGTCGAGATGTTTCTTGCAACGCCTGACCTGCCTGCTGGACCGAAAGCCGAGTTGTTGGAGCACTTGATGGCGGAGCTGGAATGATCGGGTGTAGGGCCAGTCGAAATTTCTGGGCAAGGTCGTCGGACGTTTCCTTCAAGTTGTGGCGGCTTTCATGAACTGGTTTGAAATGTTCTCCATCGATAGTCTTTGGCTGTCACCGCGCAAGTGGTGGCAGGGTGTAGGAGCCCTCACTCATGATGCAACAGCTCTGTCGTTTGATTGCGGCACTTAATGTGTGCCCATAAAATCGTTCGCGGCGGCTGTGCGCGGGACACGCTTCGGCGTGACCGAGGTTCATGAGTGCTCGGTACTCCTACTCCTGCGCATGGCTGCCACCCAAACCTGTAGGAGGGGGCGTTTGGCAGCTTGTATTTCTTACTCATGGAAATTGCAAATGAAAACGCTGACACCCGATCCACCCTACGAAAAACCCATTTCCCACCCCAAAAGCCGCTTCATGGCACTCACCAGCAACTGCACCGAAATGCCCACGCTGTTCGTCGATACCCACGCCCCGCTCGATGTTTTAACCGAAGCCGCCAGCTACCGAATCCGCGCCGTCACCCAAGTGCTGGAAAACATGTCCATGCGTGGGTCTGTCGAGTGTGAGTCGTTCATCCTCAGTGATTTCGCTTTGCTGTGCGCCATCCCGTTGCGCGATGGGTGCGATGTGCTGGATGTTATCGGGCGGCGATTGCGGGCTCGGGCTTCGGAATAGCGCTGGCAGAACACGCTTTGTAGCAGCTGGCGAAGCCTGCGTCCGGCTGCGCAGCAGTCGTAAAATCAGGTTTCGCGGTGTTTCAGGCTCTCCTTGCAAGCTGGATTTACGACTGCTGCGCAGCCGGACGCAGGCTTCGCCAGCTGCTACAAAGAGCGTTGCAGGGGCTGTCGCAGCAGTCTCCGCAATCGCCCGCTCGGCTGCGAAGCCCTGACGTTCGCCTCGGTACAAGGTAAACTTCCCGGCCTTCGCAGGAGCAATCATGAATTATCGTCACGCCTTCCATGCCGGCAATCACGCCGATGTGTTCAAACACCTGACTTTGACCCGCCTCATCGCCCTGATGTCGCGCAAGGAGCAGCCGTTTGCCTATCTCGACACTCACGCCGGCATTGGCCTGTATGACCTTCAGGGCGATCAGGCCAACCGTACCGGTGAGTATCTGGAAGGTATTGCGCGTCTGTGGGATCAGCCGGATCTGCCAGCATTGACCGCCGATTATATGAAGGTGCTGCATGACATGAACCCGGATGGCCAGTTGCGCTATTACCCGGGTTCCCCTGAGCTGGCGCGGCGTCTGACGCGGCCGCAGGATCGGGTAATGCTCAACGAGAAGCATCCGGAAGACGGTTTGCTGCTCAAGGACAACATGGCTGGTGACCGTCGGGTGAAGGTGCATCTGGGCGAAGGCTGGCATGTGCCGCGCGCGATGTTGCCGGTGCAGGAGAAGCGGGCGGTGATGTTGATTGATCCGCCGTTTGAACAGCTTGATGAGATGCAGCGCTGTGCGGCGTCGCTGAAAGAGGCGGTTGGCCGGATGCGTCAAACCGTGGCGGCGATCTGGTACCCGGTGAAGGACCAGCGCCTGTTGCGCCGCTTCTATCAGGATCTGGCGGGCTCGGGCGCGCCGAAGTTGTTGCGTGTGGAGTTGCTGGTGCATCCGCTGGATACGCCGAACAGTCTGAACGGGTCCGGGTTGGCGATTGCCAATCCGCCGTGGGGGCTGGAAGAGGAATTGCGTGAGCTGCTGCCGTGGTTGTCCAAGAAGTTGGGGCAGACCCAGGGTGGGTGGCAGATGGATTGGTTGATTGCTGAGAGTTGATTGATCGTTCCCGCGCAGAGCGTGGGAACGATCAATCTGAAATCAGATCGGGCAGGTCACTCCCGTGCCGCCAATCCCGCAATATCCTTCAGGGTTCTTGGCCAGGTACTGCTGGTGATACGCCTCGGCGAAGTAGACCGTCGGGGCCTGGTCGATTTCGGTGGTGATCTCGCCTTTGCCGGCCTTGGTCAGTTCGGTCTGGAACACTGCCTTGCTGTTGAGTGCCGCGTCCAATTGCTCCTGGGTGGTGGCATAGATCACCGAGCGGTACTGAGTGCCGATGTCGTTGCCCTGACGCATGCCTTGGGTCGGGTTGTGCAGTTCCCAGAACATTTTCAACAGCGCTTCGTAGCTGACTTTCGCCTTGTCGTACACCACCAGTACCACTTCGCTGTGGCCCGTCAGGCCTGAGCAGACTTCTTCATACGTTGGGTTCGGCGTGTAGCCGCCGGCGTAACCCACCACGGTGCTGACCACGCCTTCGCGCTGCCAGAAGCGACGTTCCGCGCCCCAGAAGCAGCCGAGGCCGAAGATCGCGAAGTCGACGTCCTCGAAGAACGGGCCCAGCAGTGGTGTTTCGGTAAAGACAAAATGCTTTTCAGGCAGGTTCATCGCGGTTTCGCGGCCAGGCAGAGCTTGTTCTTTTGTTGGAAGCACGTTTTTGTTCACCAGAATTTCCGAGCGCAAGACCATGATCAGTCCCCTCAGTCAGGTTGAGTGTAATTGGTCAGACACGCAGTTTGCCCGAGTGTTACGCCGATGTCAGGCGAACGGGCCACGCGGGTAGCGCTTGAGCTTTTCGATCAGCTCGGCGCCGGGGATTGGTCGGTCGAACAGGTAGCCCTGGCCGACGTCGCAGCGGTGACGGCGCAAGAAGGCCAACTGCTCGGCCGTCTCGATACCTTCGGCCACGACCTTGAGTTTCAGGTTGTGGGCCATGGCGATCACCGCGGAGGTGATTTCCATGTCGTCCTGGTTGTCCGGGATTTCGTGGATGAAGCTGCGATCGATCTTGATGATGTCGATCGGGAATTTTTTCAGGTAGCTGAGCGACGAGTATCCGGTGCCGAAGTCATCCATGGCCAGGGTCAGGCCCAGGCGCTTGAGTTGATCGAGCTGCAAGTGCGTGTCTTCGGTGGCTTCCAGCAGCAGGCCTTCGGTGAGTTCCAGTTCCAGCAGGTGGGCTGGCAGCGCTTCTTCCTTGAGGATGGTCGCGATGGACGACACCAGGTCCGGGTCGGAGAACTGTTTGGGTGACAGGTTGATCGCCACTTGAAGATTGCCCAGGCCGGCGGCGCTCAGCGCCTTGCTCATGCGGCAGGCCTGGCGGGCGATCCATTTGCCGATCGGGATGATCAGCCCGGTTTCTTCGGCGACGCTGATGAACTGGTCCGGGCGGATCATGCCTTTGTCGGGGTGGTTCCAGCGCAACAACGCTTCCATCCCCAGCAGGCGGCCACTGCGCAAGCACAGCTTGGGCTGATAGAACACGTCCAGCTCGTTCTGGGTGAGGGCGCGGCGCAGGTTGTTCTCGACGAACAGCTTGTAGCTGGCCTCGGCAT
Source organism: Pseudomonas sp. C9 (assembly GCF_002000165.1). NCBI lineage: Bacteria > Pseudomonadati > Pseudomonadota > Gammaproteobacteria > Pseudomonadales > Pseudomonadaceae > Pseudomonas > Pseudomonas sp. C9. The sequence goes on from NZ_MPAK01000002.1 coordinate 312,419, forward strand.
TCAGCGCTTCGGTGAACACCTGGACCTGATGCTTGCCGTTGGCCTTGGCCTTGTGCAGCGCCAGGCCGGCGTTGCGCATCAGGGTTTGCGGGTCACGACCATGCAGCGGCGCGCAGGCCAGGCCCACGGAGCCGGTGACGCTGATCAACTGGTTGTCGACGAACATCGGCTTGTCGAGGGTCATCAGCAATTGATTGGCGACCTGCAGGCCGGTGCGCATATCGGTGTTGTCCAGCAACACAGCGAATTCGTTACTGGCGAAGCGCGCCAGGCTGCCACTCGGGCTCAGGCTGTTGCGCAGGCGTCGGGCCAGGCTGATCAACAGTTTGTCGCCGGTCTGGTGACCGAGGCTGTCGTTGATCCGCTTGAAGTTGTCGATGTCCACCAGCAACAGGCAGATGGGCGTATCGGTGTCGCGGGCGAAGCGTTCATCGAGGTTGCGGATGAAGGCGGGGCGGTTGCCGAGATTGGTCAGGTTGTCGGTGTAGGCCAGGCGCTCGATGCGCTGCTGGGCGAGTTTGGTCTGGGTGATGTCTTCGTAAATGCCGATGTAATGCGTCAACTCGCGGTTATCGCCGTACACCTTGGAGATTGATAACTGCCCCCAGTACGGTTCGAGGTTCTTTCGTCGGCTCTTGAATTCGCCTTGCCAGCTGTTGCTCTTGGCCAGTGCCGAGGGTGCGTCGAACAGCAATTCACTGAGGTTCTCCAGTGCCGGCAGTTCCGACAGCCGCTGGCCGTGGACTTCTTCGGTGGTGTACTGGGTGATCGCGGTGAAGCTGGGGTTGACGTATTCCACCACGCCGTCGCAATTGACCAGCAAAAAGGCGTTGGCGCTTTGCTCGACCGCACGCTGGAACAAGTGCAGGGCGCTGGTGGCGGTGCGGCGGTTGTGGTTGTTGATGACTTGGGCGAACTGATCCGCCAGCTCGCCGGCAAAAGCGATTTCGTCCGACTCCCACGCGCGGGTCGCACCGATCTGTTCCAGGCACAGCACGCCGACCACTTGGCCGTCGACGCGGATACTGGCGTCGAGCATCGCGTTCACATCGCGCGGGCGCAGTCTCTCGGCCATTTCCCGGGTGCGCGGGTCACGCATGGCGTTATGGGCGTCAATGGCGCGGCTGCTGTGCAAGGCTTCGAGGTAATCGGGGAAGCCGCTGACGTCGATCGGTTCCGGCAGCTGGTATTCCCCGTTTTTGCGGTGATACGCCGAAATCGGCACCAGCAGCGAACCTTCAAGGTTCCACAGGCTGGCACAGTCAATTTCGTAGATGTCGCAGGCGCTGCGGGTGATCAGTTCGGCGGCTTCTTGCAGTGAATTGTTGCTGCTGTAGCGCTGGCGAGTCAGCAACAGGATCAGGTCCTGCTGGGCGCGCACCCTCTCCAGATGCTGCAGTTGTACCTGCTGGGCGAGCTGATTGAGTTCCAGGGCGATTTGCAGGCGCGAGTTTTGGGATTCCAGGTCGGGTAACAACTGATTGCTTTCGAACAGGTCGTCGATCACCAGCAGATAGCCGCGCAACAAGTGCCGATTGTGCTGTTTATAGGCTTCGCCCAGCTCCAGCAGGTTCAAGGCGCCAGAGGCGGTGTGCAGGGTGTAGCGGATCTGGTAATTCGGACTGTCGGTGAGTTGTTGCTGGACCGCGTCATGCAGCTGATAGCGCGCTTCGGGCTCCATCAGGCTGGCGTAGGGGGAGTCAACCAGCGCACACAGGTCAACGGCCGGCAGGCCGAAATGACGTTCGCAATTAGGATCGAGAAACAGCAGCGCCCAGCTAGGTTCATTCAGCCGTTCGAAACGCAGCATGCCGAGCCGCGAGGGCACAGGCAACTGCGTCACTACCTCGGCCACCATTCGGCTGGCGGCATCGGGTTGGCTTTTCATTGAGGGAAACTCGCTTCGAATATGCTGATCGCGCCGGGCTCTCGCCCTCTTAACTGTTGTCTGCGGCAAGGTTGCATCATTGCGGCACTGACTGACAAGAGACATGAAGGCCAAGTGCTATAAGAATATGTCGGCAGGCGTGAAGTTTTCTCCAGCGCGCGCTTAAAACTTATGCATTTGGCCTTCTTTACTAGGCCAGAGGGATATTGATCGTTTGTAATGGTTTGCCGTCCCGGTCGTGGTAATTAACCTGAATGTGCTCTCTATCAACGACCAGATGGGCAAAATTGTCCTGGCTGACCACCTGGCTGGTCAGTTCATGACGGTAGTCCCCCGCAGCCGTTTTCGCCAACGCCTGATCCAGGATGAACGTGGAAGCCTTGGCATACGGCAGCAGTTTGCTGTTGTACAGGGGCGAGGAGACGATGGTGTGCACCTCGAAGTCCGGGTCTTCGCTGTGGGTCAGACGACTCGTCAAAGAGCCGTGGACATCGCCCGAGACGAAGATCACGTTCTTGATGCGGTGCGTACGAATCGTTTCCAGCAATCGCAGGCGTTGTTCCGGGAAGGCTTTCCAGGCGTCATCGCCCAAGGTTTTGCGGTCGGGGTAGAACATCACGCTGGTTACCACAAATTTGACCCGGGCCGGGCTGTGGATCAGCCATTTGCACAGCGCCTGTTCCTGTTCTTCATCAAGGATACGGCGATCATCGGCCGACAAATTGCGTCGAGTGCGGCTGTCGGTGACAAACCATTCAATATCGCCGTTGGCGAACTGATACCAATACTGTTCGAGCTTTCTGCTTATCTGTCCGTCGGCAAGTAATTCATGCGCAGGGCTATGGCTGGCTTGATATAACTCATACGCGGCGATGGCGTTTTTGTATAAGTAATCGTCCGTCTTGCTTTTGTTGGCAGGCCAGTTGTCTTCTATTTCATGGTCGTCGAGGATCATGTAAGTTGGAGTGCCGGACATTAACTTGCTGATGTTGGGTTGAGAAAAAGCAATTCGGTACTTGCTGAGTATTTCCTTGTACTCGCGGTCGGGAGCAATAACGTTCAAGTCATCGACGTAGATTTGATCGCCTGTCATCAACGTGGCGCTGATGGGCGGCTCCGCCCGCTGCGCAAGGTGTGCGATCGAAGCGAAAATCCCGTCGCCCAGGTGCGGGGCCGACGGTATCCCTGCGGTCATTCGAAGGTAGCGGCATGAGCCAACGATATACCCCCGTGGCGTGGTGGTTTTGCTGGACTGCGTACGAAAGCGATAAATATCCCGAGGCCATTGCAATGGCAGCTCCTGGACCGTCTCCACGGTATGCACCGGGCTCATCGGGCTGAACCAGCCGGCCTGATATTCGTACTCGGTGTCGCTGGCCAATTCATTGAGTGCAATCACATCGCTCATGTCGCGCACGATCGTCAGTTTTACAAATTCGCCTCGGGACCAGTGCTCTTCACCCAGGCGTCGATAACGAACACCTGCAAATACCAATGAAGTGTCTTGAAGTTTGCCGCGAAGAAAAATGCGCGCGTGGTTTGTAGTTGTGTGGCCAATAATAGGGCCGACAGTCGGTTTAAACATATTCGAATCCATTCGAAGTGACGCTAACTAAGTAAAAGGGGGTGCAGTATTTAAAAGAAAATACTGTCGAACTAAGACTAGTTAGTACGCAAAAAAAAATATCGAGCGAAAGTGGACTGGCGTTGTGGCCGACGTCAGCAACGAATGTAGGAAGAAACTTTCTGCCAGGCAAAAAAAGCCCCGCCAAATTGGCGGGGTTGAGGTACGAGCGTGGCGCTCGGAAAACGTGGAACGCGAACGGCCCTCCGGTGAGAGAGGGCCGTTCGGTGTTACAGCAGGATGGTGCGGATGTCCGCCAGCAGGTCGCTCAGACGCTTGGTGAAGCGTGCAGCAGCGGCGCCGTTGATCACACGGTGATCGTAGGACAACGACAACGGTAGCATCAGTTTCGGCTGGAAGGCTTTGCCGTCCCAGACTGGCTGGATGGTTGCCTTGGAAACACCAAGGATCGCCACTTCCGGCGCGTTGACGATCGGCGTGAAGCCGGTGCCGCCAATGTGGCCAAGGCTGGAAATGGTGAAACAGGCGCCTTGCATGTCGTCAGCGGTGAGCTTCTTGTCGCGGGCTTTGGCGGCCAGCGCAGCGGCTTCGGCTGCCAGTTGCAACAGGCTCTTCTGATCGACGTTCTTGATGACCGGTACCAGCAGGCCTTCAGGGGTGTCGACCGCGAAGCCGATGTTCACGTACTTCTTGCGGATGATCGCTTTGCCGCTTGGTGCCAGCGAACTGTTGAAGTCCGGCAGTTCCTTGAGCAGGTGCGCGCACGACTTGAGCAGCAGCGGCAGGATGGTCAGCTTGACGCCAGCCTTCTCTGCAACGGCTTTCTGAGCGTTGCGGAACGCTTCCAGGTCGGTGATATCAGCCGAATCGAACTGAGTCACGTGCGGAATGTTCAACCAGCTGCGGTGCAGGCTCGTCGCGCCGATTTGCATCAGGCGAGTCATCGGCACTTCTTCGGTTTCACCGAAGCGGCTGAAGTCCACGACCGGAATCGGCGGGATGCCCGCGCCGCCGGTTGCGCCAGCCGCAGCGGCCGGTGCTTCCTTGGCCTTCTGCATCATGGCTTTGACGTAAACCTGCACGTCTTCTTTCAGGATGCGACCGTGCGGGCCACTGGCGCCGACGGCGTTCAGCTCGACGCCGAACTCGCGGGCCAGTTGGCGTACAGCCGGGCCGGCGTGAACCTTGGCGCCTGGCTTGGCCGGTGCAGCGGCAGGTGCAGCAGCTACCGGAGCAGCAGCCGGTGCGGCGGCAGGAGCTGGAGCGCTCGGTGCAGCAGCGGCCGGAGCCGGGGCAGCGGCAGGCGCAGCGCCTTTGACTTTGAGCGTGAGGATCAGGTCGCCGGTGCCGACTTCGTCATCGAGCTTGATGGAAACGCTTTCCACCACGCCAGCGGCAGGCGACGGGATTTCCATGCTCGCCTTGTCGGATTCCAGGGTGATCAGCGACTGGTCGGCTGCAACGGTGTCGCCGGCCTTGACCAGGACTTCGATGATCTTGGCCTTGCCCGACGAACCGATGTCCGGAACGTGGATGTCCTGAATGCTGTCGGCAACCGGTGCAGCCGGGGCTGCTGCAGGAGCAGGCGCAGCGGCAGCAGTTGGAGCGGCAGCCTGGGCTGGAGCAGCAGCCGGTGCCGCGGCACCCGCCACTTCCAGATCCAGGATCAGGTCGCCAGTGCCGACTTCGTCGTTGAGCTTGACGCTGATGGCCTTGACCACGCCAGCGGCAGGCGACGGGATTTCCATGCTCGCCTTGTCGGACTCCAGGGTGATCAGCGATTGATCAGCTGCGACGGTGTCGCCGACCTTGACCTGGATCTCGATGATCTGGGCCTTGCCCGCCGAACCGATATCCGGCACGTGCACTTTCTGAATCGAAGCGGCAGCCGGCGCAGCGGCTGGAGCTGCCGCCGGTTTCGCTTCAGCTTTTGCAGCAGGCGCAGCGGCAGCGGTAGCCGCAGGGGCCGCAGCAGCGGCACCTTCAACTTCCAGCTCGAGCAGTTCGTCGCCTTCTTTCAGGCGATCGCCCAGCTTCACTTTCAGGCTCTTGATGATACCGGCCTTCGGCGCAGGCACTTCCATGCTCGCCTTGTCCGACTCAAGTGTCAGGATGCTCTGGTCGGCTTCGATACGGTCGCCGACCTTCACAAACAGTTCAATTACTTCACCTTCACCGCTGCCGATGTCAGGTACGCGAATGAGTTCGCTCACAGAATCTCTCCTCAGCAGTCCAGTGGGTTGCGTTTTTCCGGGTTGATACCGAACTTGGTAATGGCTTCAGCCACAACCTTAGGTTCGATGTCACCACGGTCAGCCAGTGCTTCCAGGGCTGCCAACACCACGAAATGACGGTCGACTTCGAAGAAATGACGCAGTTTCTTGCGGCTGTCGCTGCGGCCGAAACCGTCGGTGCCCAGGACTTTGAATTCCTTGGACGGGACCCACTGACGAATTTGCTCAGCGAACAACTTCATGTAGTCGGTAGAAGCGATCACCGGACCTTTACGGCCGTTCAGGCATTCTTCGACGTAGCTCAGTTTAGGCTTCTGGCCCGGGTGCAGACGGTTGGTGCGCTCTACGGCCAGGCCGTCGCGACGCAGTTCGTTGAAGCTGGTAACGCTCCATACGTCAGCGCCGACGTTGAACTCTTCACGCAGAATCTTCGCCGCTTCACGCACTTCACGCAGGATGGTGCCGGAGCCCATCAGCTGAACGTGGTGCGCCGCTTCGCGGGTGTCTTCTTCAAGCAGGTACATGCCTTTCTTGATGCCTTCTTCGGCACCGGCCGGCATGGCTGGCTGCTGGTAGGACTCGTTCATCACGGTGATGTAGTAGAAGACGTCCTGTTGCTCTTCGGTCATCTTCTTCATGCCGTCCTGAATGATCACCGCCAGCTCGTAGCCGTAGGTCGGATCATAGGTGCGGCAGTTCGGGATGGTGGCAGCCAGGATGTGGCTGTGACCGTCTTCGTGTTGCAGGCCTTCGCCGTTGAGCGTGGTCCGGCCGGCGGTGCCGCCGATCAGGAAGCCACGGGTACGGCTGTCGCCAGCGGCCCAGGCGAGGTCGCCGATACGCTGGAAGCCGAACATCGAGTAGAAGATGTAGAACGGCAGCATTGGCTGGTTGTGGCTGGAGTACGAAGTACCGGCAGCGATGAAGGAGCTCATGGCGCCTGCTTCGTTGATGCCTTCTTCGAGGATCTGGCCCTTCTTGTCTTCCTTGTAGAACATCACCTGGTCTTTATCGACTGGCTCGTAGAGCTGGCCGACGGAGGAGTAGATGCCCAACTGACGGAACATGCCTTCCATACCGAAGGTACGGGCTTCGTCCGGGATGATCGGAACGATGCGCGAGCCGATTTCCTTGTCCTTGACCAGTTGCGCGAGGATCCGCACGAAAGCCATGGTGGTGGAAATCTCGCGGTCGCCCGAGCCATCAAGGATTGCCTTGAGGGTATCGAGTGGCGGCGTTGGCACGCTGATGCTCTTCGCGCGGCGCTGTGGTACGAAACCGCCCAGTGCAGTGCGGCGCTCGCTCAGGTAGCGGGCTTCGGCGCTGTTTGGCTCTGGCTTGAAGAACGGCAGGTTTTCCAGCTCTTCGTCCTTGACCGGGATGTCGAAACGATCGCGGAACAGCTTCAGGCTTTCAACATCAACCTTCTTGGTGTTGTGCGCGGTGTTCTTCGCTTCGCCGGCACCGGTGCCATAACCTTTGATGGTCTTGGCCAGGATGACGGTTGGCTGTTCTTTGTGGTTGACCGCTTCGTGGTACGCCGCGTAGACCTTGTACGGGTCGTGGCCGCCTCGGTTGAGTTTCCAGATCTCGTCGTCGGACAGATCAGCAACCATCGCCTTGAGTTCTGGCGAGTTGAAGAAGTGTTCACGCACGAACGCGCCGTCTTTGGCTTTGTAGTTCTGGTACTCGCCGTCGATGACTTCGTCCATGCGACGTTGCAGGATACCGTCGACGTCCTTGGCCAGCAGTGGGTCCCAGAAACGGCCCCAGATGACTTTGGTCACGTTCCACTGAGCACCGCGGAACACGCCTTCGAGTTCCTGGATGATCTTGCCATTCCCGCGAACCGGGCCGTCGAGGCGCTGCAGGTTGCAGTTGATGACGAAGATCAGGTTGTCGAGCTTCTCGCGGCCAGCCAGCGAGATGGCGCCCAGGGATTCCGGCTCGTCACACTCGCCGTCGCCCAGGAAGCACCAGACTTTCTGCTTGCCTTCAGGGATGAAGCCACGGGCTTCCAGGTACTTCATGAAACGTGCCTGGTAGATCGCCTGGATCGGGCCCAGGCCCATGGATACGGTCGGGAACTGCCAGAAATCAGGCATCAGCCAAGGGTGCGGGTAGGACGAGAGGCCCTGACCGTCGACTTCCTGGCGGAAGTTGTTCATCTGGTCTTCGGTGATGCGGCCTTCCATGAATGCACGGGCGTAAACGCCTGGCGAGGTGTGGCCCTGGAAGTAGATCAGGTCGCCGCCGTGTTCGTCGGTCGGGGCCTGGAAGAAATAGTTGAAGCCGATGTCGTACAGGGTGGCGCTGGAGGCGAAGCTGGAGATGTGACCGCCCAGGTCAGAATCTTTCAGGTTCGTACGCATCACCATGGCCATCGCGTTCCAGCGTACCAACGAGCGAATGCGGCGTTCCATGAACAGGTCGCCAGGCATGCGTGCTTCGTGGGTTACGGGAATGGTGTTGCGGTACGGCGTGGTGATGGCGTAAGGCAGCTGCGAGCCACTGCGGGTCGCCAGTTCGCCCATACGGGTCATCAGATAGTGAGCGCGGTCTTCGCCTTCTTTGTCGAGAACCGATTCCAGGGCGTCCAGCCATTCCTGGGTTTCGACGGGATCGAGGTCTTGCATGGCTTGCTCCAGGGCGGAAAGGCTTCCAGAATCGGTTGCCTGAGTTTGCGACTGGCCTTGTGGGCAGACGATATAAATTCTTGGATTGCCGAGAGGTTGTTCCGGCGGCGTGTAGTTTTACTACAAATCTTCGGGCATTTCAGCCTTTCGAATGTATATACGAGTAGTAAAACTACAGATGAATGGCTTGTGGCCTCCGGCTGCGTTGTGAGAATAATCGTTAAGGTTGGTCTTTTACCAACCACAAAAGGTGAAAGCTTGATGTTCACTGCCAAAAATAAAGAATTTTCAGCTATTTCTAACTTTTGTTCGACAGTCCTCCACGTAGTGCAATATGAAAATTCACTACATGCAACCCGTTCTACGCCGATCAAGGATAGACCATGAGCCTTCCCACGCTTGCCGAACTGCCCGGCATTCTCCTGCCGCTTGTCACCCGCGCCGAACAGTCGCTGCGCACCGCCGTTGCGGCCCTTGAGGACGATCATCGGCTCTCCACCTGGACACCTGAACGCTGGGCGCAATTCGCCCGCGTCGTGGCCGCCAGCGACTTTGTGATTGAACAGAGTGTGCGTGACCCTTTGATGTTGCTGGGGCTGGTTGAGTCCGGCGAATTGGATCGCGGTTTTGCCCCCGGCGAGTTGTGCGGGCAGATTGCGGCAGCGGTGAATGCGGCGCAAACCGAGGACGAACTCGGCCGCGCCCTGCGCCGTCAGCGCACCCGCCAGCAAGTGCGGATCATCTGGCGCGACCTGACCCGCCAGGCCGACCTGGTCCAGACCTGCCGCGACCTCTCGGACATGGCCGATGCGAGTATCGATCAGGCCTATCAGTGGTTGTATTCGCGTCATTGCGAGCAGTTTGGTGTGCCGACCGGCCGCCGCAGTGGCGAGCCGCAACAAATGGTCATCCTCGGCATGGGCAAACTCGGCGCGGTGGAGTTGAACCTGTCGTCGGACATCGACCTGATCTTCGCCTACCCCGAGGGTGGCGAAACCGTCGGTGTGAAGCGCTCACTGGATAACCAGGAATTCTTCATTCGTCTGGGCCAACGCCTGATCAAGGCGCTGGACCCGATGACGGTCGACGGATTCGTGTTCCGCGTCGACATGCGCCTGCGCCCTTACGGTTCGGCAGGTGCCTTGGTCTTGAGCTTCAATGCGCTGGAGCAGTATTACCAGGATCAGGGGCGTGACTGGGAGCGCTACGCGATGATCAAGTCGCGCGTGGTGGCGGGTGATCAAGTGACTGGTGCGCAATTGCAGGACATGCTGCGCCCCTTCGTTTACCGGCGTTACCTGGACTTCTCGGCCATCGAAGCGCTGCGCACCATGAAGCAGCTGATCCAGCAGGAAGTCCGGCGCAAAGGCATGGCCGACAACATCAAGCTCGGCTCTGGCGGCATTCGTGAAGTCGAGTTTATCGCCCAGGCGTTCCAGCTGATTCACGGCGGCCGCGACCTGAGCCTGCAACAACGCCCTCTATTAAAAGTACTGAGCACACTGGAAGGTCAGGGTTACCTGCCGCCGGCGGTGATCAGCGAGTTGCGCGAAGGCTACGAATTCCTGCGTTACACCGAACACGCGATTCAGGCGATTGCCGACCGCCAGACCCAGATGCTGCCGGATAGCACGCAGGACCAGGCGCGCATTGCCTTTATGATGGGCTTCGCCGACTGGGACGCGTTCCATGAGCAACTGATGTATTGGCGGGGGCGCGTGGCCTGGCATTTCGCTCAGGTGATTGCCGATCCTGATGAAGAGCAAGGCGGCGAAAGCGAAGTAGTGGTTGGCGGTGAATGGCTGCCGTTGTGGGAAGAAGCCCAGGACGAAGAGGCGGCTTGCCGGCAGTTGGAGGAGGGTGGTTTCAAGGACGCCACCAAGGCCCTGAAAGCCTTGGCGGGACTGCGCGGCAGTCCGCAACTTCGTGCGATGCAGCGTTTGGGGCGTGAACGCCTTGATGCCTTTATTCCACGCTTGCTGGCTCAGGCCGTCGAGCATGCCAACCCCGACCTGGTGCTGGAGCGCGTGCTGCCGCTGGTTGAAGCCGTGGCCCGTCGTTCCGCCTATCTGGTGTTGCTGACCGAAAACCCCGGCGCACTGCGACGCTTGCTGACCTTGTGCGCCGCTAGCCCGTGGATCGCCGAGCAAATCACGCGCTTCCCGCTGCTGCTCGACGAATTGCTCAACGAAGGCCGGCTGTTCAAGCCACCACTGGCGCCGGAGCTGGCCGCCGAATTGCGCGAGCGCCTGATGCGGATTCCCGAGGACGACCTCGAACAGCAGATGGAAGCCCTGCGCCATTTCAAACTGGCGCACCGCTTGCGCGTCGCCGCCTCGGAAATCGCCGGCAGCCTGCCGTTGATGAAAGTCAGCGATTACTTGACCTGGCTCGCCGAAGCTATTCTTGAACAAGTGTTGGCCCTGGCTTGGCACCAGACCGTGGCCAAGTACGGCACGCCGTTGCGTGCTGACGGCAGGTTGTGCGATCCCGACTTCATCATTGTCGGTTATGGGAAAGTCGGCGGGCTGGAACTCGGGCATATTTCGGACCTGGATCTGGTGTTTATCCACGATGGCGATCCACTGGCAGAAACCGACGGACCAAAACCAATCGATGGTGCGCAGTTTTTCACCCGCCTGGGGCAACGGATCATTCACTTGCTGACGGCACAGACCAACTCCGGTCAGCTGTATGAAGTGGACATGCGCTTGCGACCTTCGGGTGCAGCGGGGTTGCTGGTGAGTTCGCTCGGTGCATTTGCCCGTTATCAACACGGCGAGGCCTGGACCTGGGAGCATCAGGCGCTGGTTCGGGCGCGAGTGCTGGTGGGCAGCGCGGATGTCGGTCGGGAATTCGAGCGGGTTCGCGCGGCGGTGCTGGGCAAGCCGCGAGACCTGGCGACCCTGCGTCAGGAGGTCAGTGAGATGCGCGCGAAGATGCGCGATAACCTCGGCACCAAGAGTACGGCGGCCGGGACCGGGGCGAATGCCTTCGAAGCCACGGCGCCATTCGATCTCAAGCAGGACGCCGGAGGTATCGTCGATATTGAATTTATGGTGCAATACGCGGCCTTGGCGTGGTCCCAGACGTGCCCGTCATTGCTGCGCTGGTCTGATAATTTCCGCATTCTGGAAGAGCTGGCAAACGAAGGGCTGATGCCCGCCGAAGACGCCAGCTTGTTGCGCGAGGCCTATAAAGCCTATCGCTCCGCCGCTCACCGGCAGGCCTTGCAGAAGGACGCCGGGGTCATACCGGGCGATCAGTTCGCGGATGAACGGCGACAGGTGTTGCGAATCTGGCGTGAGCTGGGGCTAAGCTGAAGCGGGATATTGAAACATCCAATACCCAATGTGGTGGTGAGTGAGCTCACTGCCACAAAAGATCTGCAGTGTTTTGTAGAATTCTCGAGGCGGGGAGGCGTATGCCTCCCCGGTTCGTTTTTGGAAACCACATGAAAATTCTGATCGTTGGGCCCAGTTGGGTCGGTGACATGGTGATGGCGCAGACACTGTTTCAGTGTCTCAAGCAACGCCACCCGCAATGCGAAATCGACGTACTGGCCCCCGAGTGGAGCCGGCCGATCCTGGAACGCATGCCCGAAGTACGCCAGGCCTTGAGCTTTCCGCTCGGCCACGGCGCTTTGGAGCTGGCGACCCGCCGGCGTATCGGCAAATCCCTGGCCGGTCAGTACGACCAGGCGATTTTGCTGCCAAATTCGCTGAAGTCGGCGCTGGTGCCGTTCTTCGCCGGCATCCCGAAGCGCACCGGCTGGCGTGGCGAATTCCGCTACGGCCTGCTCAATGACGTGCGCACGCTGGATAAAGAACGTTATCCGCTGATGATCGAGCGCTTCATGGCCCTGGCCCATGAACCCGGTGTCGAACTGCCGAAACCCTATCCACGCCCGACCTTGCAGATCGACCCGGTCACCCGCGAAGCGACGCTGGCCAAGTTCGGCCTGGCCCTCGACCGCCCGGTGTTGGTCCTGTGCCCCGGTGCGGAGTTCGGTGAAGCCAAGCGCTGGCCGTCCGAGCATTACGCCAAGGTCGCCGAAGCGAAGATTCGCGAAGGCTGGCAAGTCTGGTTGTTCGGTTCGAAAAACGATCACGCCGTGGGCGAAGACATCCGGGCGCGCCTGATTCCCGGCCTGCGTGAAGAGTCGGTCAACCTCAGCGGCGGCACTTCGCTGGCCGAAGCCATCGACTTGATGTCTTGCGCCGATGCCGTGGTGTCCAACGACTCCGGCCTGATGCACGTCGCCGCCGCGCTGAACCGCCCATTGGTGGCGATCTACGGCTCGACGTCGCCAGGTTTTACCCCGCCGTTGGCCGAGCATGTCGAAGTGGTTCGCCTGGGTATCGAGTGCAGCCCCTGCTTCGATCGCACGTGCCGGTTCGGTCATTACAACTGCCTGCGCCAGCTCATGCCGCAAGCGGTTAACGAAGCCTTGCAGCGGTTGCAGGGCACTGTGGTCGAGGTCAAATAGTTTGCGGGTTCTGTTGATCAAGACGTCTTCGCTGGGCGACGTGATTCACGCGCTGCCAGCGTTGACCGATGCGGCCCGGGCAATCCCCGGCATCAAGTTTGACTGGGTGGTGGAAGAAGGCTTTGCCGAGATCCCGACCTGGCACCCGGCCGTGGGCAAGGTGATCCCGGTGGCGATCCGTCGCTGGCGCAAGAACATCTGGCAAACCATCAAGAGTGGCGAGTGGAAGCGCTTCAAACAAAGCGTTCGAGCCACAAAATATGATCTGGTGATCGACGCCCAGGGCTTGCTGAAAAGTGCCTGGTTGACGCGCTACGTCAAGGCGCCGGTCGCCGGGCTGGACAAGGATTCGGCACGCGAGCCGATGGCCGCGCGCTTTTACTCCCGTCGCCTGGCGGTGGGCCGTGGGCAACACGCGGTAGAGCGGGTGCGTCAATTGTTCGCGCTGGCATTGGGTTACGACTTGCCCAAGGGTTTGGGTGATTACGGCCTGAACGTCGAGCGCCTGGTGGAACTGCCGCGCAAGAATCCGTATGTGCTGTTCCTGCACGGCACCACATGGGACACCAAACACTGGCCGGAAGCCTACTGGCGTGAGCTGGCCGAGCGCGTGGGTTATCTCGGCGTCGGCGTGAAGCTGCCGTGGGGCAATCCGGTGGAGAAAGCCCGGGCCGAGCGCATCGCCGCCGGGTTCCGTCATGTCGAAGTGCTGCCCAAGCTGAATCTGGCGGGCGTCGGCAAGGTCCTGGCCGGTGCACAGGCGTGTGTCGCCGTGGACACCGGCCTGGGTCATCTGGCCGCCGCGCTGGATGTGCCGACCTTGTCGCTGTTCGGCCCGACCAACCCGGGCCTGACCGGTGCCTATGGCAAAGCGCAGATTCACATCGCCAGCGACTTCCCGTGCGCCCCGTGCCTGCAAAAGAAATGTACGTATCAACCGACGGCCCAGGATGCCCGTCAGTTTGACCTGAAACGCGAGTGGCCCCTGTGCTTCACGCGTCTGAATCCCGAGCGTGTCGCGACCCGACTGAGCACGTTGTTACTGGCTGAGGAGCTGCGCTGATGCAATTGGCATTCGTCTTGTACAAGTATTTTCCGTTCGGGGGCTTGCAGCGCGATTTCATGCGCATCGCCCTGGAATGTCAGCAGCGCGGCCATCAGATTCGTGTCTACACGTTGATCTGGGAGGGCGACGTTCCGCCGGGTTTCGAAGTGCTGGTGGCACCGGTCAAAGCGCTGTTCAATCATCGGCGCAACGAGAAGCTCAGCGAGTGGATGGAGGCCGACCTGGCCAAACGTCCCGTGGATCGGCTGATCGGCTTCAACAAAATGCCGGGCCTGGACGTTTACTACGCTGCCGATGGCTGCTTTGAAGACAAGGCGCAGAATCTGCGCAACTCGCTGTACCGCCGTTGGGGCCGCTACCGGCACTTCGCCGAGTACGAGCGCGCGGTGTTCGCCAAAGACGCCAAGACCGAAGTGCTGATGATTTCCGAAGTGCAGCAGCCGCTGTTCATCAAGCATTACGACACGCCGCTGGAGCGTTTCCATCTGCTGCCACCGGGCATTTCCCAAGACCGTCGTGCACCGGCCAATGCCGCTGAGATTCGCGCCGGGTTCCGTGCCGAATTCAACCTCAAAGACGATGAGTTGCTGCTGGTGCAAATCGGCTCCGGGTTCAAGACCAAAGGCGTGGATCGCAGCCTCAAGGCACTGGCCGCGTTGCCCGCTGATCTGAAGAAACGCACCCGTCTGTTTGTAATTGGCCAGGATGACCCCAAATTATTCCAGATGCAGAGCGCCACATTGGGCCTTGGCGATAACGTGACGTTCCTCAAGGGCCGTAGCGATATCCCGCGTTTCCTGCTCGGTGCCGACCTGTTGATCCACCCGGCGTACAACGAAAACACCGGGACCGTGTTGCTCGAAGCCCTGGTGGCCGGGCTGCCGGTATTGGTGAGTGCGGTGTGTGGTTATGCCCATTACATCGCCGAGGCCGACGCCGGCCTGGTGCTCGACGAACCCTTCGAGCAGGCACAACTGACCCGATACCTGACCGGTATGTTGAATGACGCTCAAGCACGGGCGGCCTGGAGCCGCAACGGTCTGGCCTTTGCCGAGACGGCCGACCTCTACAGCATGCCGCAGCACGCGGCCGATGTGATTCTGGCGGAGCGCGCTAAATGAAGTTGATGCTGGCTGAACCGTTCAAGAGCCTTTGGGCCGGACGCGATGCGTTCACCGAAGTCGAAGGCCTCGAGGGCGAGGTTTACCGTGAACTGGAAGCGCGCCGGACCTTGCGCACTGAAGTGAACGGCAATGGTTTTTTCGTGAAGATCCATCGCGGCATTGGCTGGGGCGAGATCTTCAAAAACCTGCTGACGGCCAAGCTGCCGGTCCTCGGCGCGGGTCAGGAATGGAAAGCCATTGCGCGCCTGCAAGAAGTCGGCGTGCCAACCATGACTGCCGTCGCCTACGGCGAGAAGGGCAGCAACCCGGCAGACCAGCACTCGTTCATCGTCACCGAAGAGCTGGCGCCGACCGTCAGCCTCGAAGACTTCAGCATCGACTGGATCAAGAATCCGCCCGAGCCCAGGCTCAAGCGTGCGCTGATCGCCGAAGTGGCGCGCATGACCGGCATGATGCATCGCGCCGGGGTCAACCACCGCGACTGCTACATCTGCCATTTTCTGCTGCACACCGATAAACCGGTGACCGCCGACGATTTCAAACTCTCGGTGATTGACCTGCATCGTGCCCAGACCCGTTCGGCAATCACTCGGCGCTGGCGTAACAAAGATCTGGCGGCGCTGTACTTTTCGGCCCTGGACATCGGCCTGACCCGGCGTGACAAGCTGCGTTTCCTCAAAGGCTACTTTCAACAGCCGCTGCGCCAGATTCTGGCCGAAGAAGCGTCGCTGCTCGCCTGGCTGGAAGGCAAAGCCAACAAACTTTATGACCGTAAACAGCGATATGGGGATGCGCTCTGATGGCGGGTTGGAAACTGGAACCTGCTTACAGTGAGCTGGCAGAAGATTTTGGCAGCCTTGAAGCGGTGTTCGCGCTGCAGGGTGAGCGGCTGACCCGCGACCTGTTGTCCGAGGTCATCCGCGTCAATCGCAACGGCGTCAACTATTACGTCAAACGCTACAACGGTGCCGGCAAAGGCCTGCGCCGTTATCTGGGCAAACCCCGGGTGAAGACCGAGTGGCAGAACCTCAAACGCTTCGCCAAGTGGGGCATTCCCACCGCCGAAGTCGTGGCCTGGGGCCTGGAGCGGCGCGGCGCAGCGTACGACCGCGGAGCGATGATCACGCGTGAACTGCCTAATACTGAAGACTTGTCGGCACTGGCTGACCGGCACGATCCCAAGTTGTCGGACCGTGCCTGGGTCGATACGGTCAGTCGGCAATTGGCGGATTACACCCGGGTAATGCACGACAATCGCTTTGCTCATAACGATTTGAAGTGGCGCAATTTGCTGATCGACGATCAAGCCCGATTGTTCCTGATCGATTGCCCCAACGGCCATTTCTGGCGCGGCTTCTGGCTCCAGTACCGGATCACCAAAGACCTGGCTTGCCTGGACAAGGTGGCCAAATACCACCTGTCGGCCACCCAGCGCTTGCGCTTTTATCTGCAGTACCGCCAGCGGGACCGACTCAATGCCGCCGACAAGAAACGGATCCGGCACGTAGTGAGATTTTTCGAGGGACGCGAATGACTGATTTTCTGGCCGCTGAAGACCGTGCGCTGCTTGAGCGCCATGGTCTCGCCACGTTCGATGCGCTGTGGGCCAAGCAGCTTGAAGCGGTGGATGAACCCAACACTGTCGGCGGTGGCTGGAGCAGTGTGTTTCGGCTGGATCTGGAAGGTCGTGGTTTCTATCTCAAGCGTCAGAGCAACTACCTGACGCGTACCTTCCACGCGCCCTTTGGCGAGCCGAGCTTTGCCCGTGAGTTTCGCAATATCAGCCGTTATCAAGCGCTCGGTATTCCGGCGCTACAGGCGGTTTTTTTTGGTGAGCGCAAGGTTAATGGCGAAGTCCGTGCGGTGTTGTTGACGCGTGCGCTGGACGGCTGGGATGACCTCGACTCGCTGTTGCAGCGCTGGGCAGACCTGAGCGATGTGCAACATTCGGCCATCCTGAAAGCCTGTGGTGAACTGGCGCGACGGCTGCACGGCGTGCGGCAGGTGCATGGTTGCTTCTACCCTAAACACATTTTCATGCGGGCAACTGGCGACGGTTATCAGGCGCAGTTGATCGACCTGGAAAAAACCCGGCCGCTGCTGTTCGGTCAGCGTGACCGGGTCAAGGACCTGGAGCCTTTGCTGCGCCGTGCGCCGGAGTGGACCGCCAGCCAATTGCGCGAGATGTTGGCGGCTTACGTGGGTCAGGCGCAAGACAGCTCGTTGGTGGACAACTGGGTTGCTCGCTTGACCGCGCGGCGCAGTCGCAAGGAGACGCGCTGATGCGTTTGTCCGAACTGAAAACGGCCGGCCGCAGCCCGGGCCTGCCACTGAACATTTCACTGGCCGACGCCGCAGGGACCGCTGAGTTGCAATTGCTGAGCCTGTTGCGGGTCTTGCCGGGGCAGCGATATGTCGGCGCCGGTGTCTGGCGCGGCCGTCCAGTGCTGGCCAAATTGTTGGTCGGCAACAAAGCGGCGCGACATTTTCAGCGTGAACTGGACGGTGTGCGCTTGCTTGCCGATCAAGGGCTGACCACGCCGCAATTGCTGGTGGACGGTTTGAAAGAAGGCGAGGGCGGCTGGCTGTTGTTCGACTTCCTCGAAGGCGCCGAAAGCCTGGGGGATACCTGGAAACAAGTCGAACACTTGCCGGTGCTGGCGGATATGCAAGGGGCCGTACTGGCCGAGGCGTTGGGCGCTATCGGCCAAATGCACCGCAAGGGGCTCTGGCAGGAAGACCTGCATCTGGACAACCTGTTGCGTCAGCGCGGTCGGTTGTACCTGATCGATGGTGGCGGTGTCTGTGCCGAGACGCCGGGCCAGCCGTTGTCACGGCAAAAGGTGCTGGAAAACCTCGGTGTATTTTTTGCGCAGTTGCCCAAGTCGCTGGAACCGTTCACCGAAGAACTGCTGGTGTATTACCTGTTGAGCAACGGCGAGCACGCCTTGCCGATGGAAGCCTTGCAGAAGCAGATCGATAAGGTTCGTACCTGGCGTTTGAAGGACTTCCTGATCAAAGTCGGTCGCGAATGCACGCTGTTCAGCGTCCAGCGTGGTGCGTTTGGCTTGCGGGCGATCCGTCGCGAAGAAGAAACCGCGATGCTGCCGGTGCTGGAGCAGGCCGACGCGTTGCTCGATGAGGGTCATTTGTACAAGACCGGCGGCGCGGCGAGCGTAGGAAAAGTCGAGGTTGATGGTCGGACGCTGGTGATCAAGCGCTACAACATCAAAGGCTTTGCCCACTGGCTCAAACGCTTCTGGCGTCCGAGCCGAGCGTGGCACTCGTGGCGTGAAGGCAATCGTCTTGCCTTCCTTGGCATTGCGACCCCCAAACCGTTGGCGTTGCTGGAGAAGCGATTTCTCTGGCTGCGCAGTCGGGCGTATCTGGTGACCGAGTATCTGCCGGGACCGGACATCATCGAGCGCTTCGCGCCTTTCGTCGACAGCGGCAACGCCCCTGAAGCGGAACTGCTGGCGCTGGATCATTTGTTCGCCGAGTTGATTGGCGAGCGCATCAGCCATGGTGACTTCAAGGGCCATAACCTGTTCTGGCAAGAGGATCGCTGGGCGCTGATCGATCTGGATTCGATGTGCCAGCATGGCTCGGCGGGCAGCTTTGCCCCGGCCTATGCGCGGGATCGGGCGCGGTTCATGCGCAATTGGCCAGAGAGCAGTGCGCTTTATAAGGTCATCGATCAGCGTCTGCCCAAAGATATCTCTGGCGCTGCCTGAATTGCCATCGTCGTAATACCATCCGGAGCAAGCTTGCTTCGGTTGGTATTCGGACGATGAGGTCCGACCTGCCACTGAAGATTAGGGGACAAGTTTTTATGAATCGTCCTACATGATCTACAGCCCCCATGAACTGTGCCCTGAATAGCCACGATGCTAGTTTGCCTGACGTTCACGGAGGGCAAGCTTTGACGATAAAAATGGCTGTTATGTTCGGTGCTGTTTCACTTGCGCTAACCGGCTGCGGGACCGCTATGACGGTATTCCAGGACGATGAAGACGCGGCTCGCGGTCTCAGAAAACAAAAAACCTACTGTCAGTCCATTCCCCGGGTTTACAGCGGCCTCGCCTACGATTTTTGCGTATTGAATGCTCCGCCTGACCCCACTGGCTTCCTGGTACCGTTCGTGCTCCTGGATTTAACCTTGTCAGGTGTCCTGGACACGGTTTGCTTGCCTTATACGGTTTATCGTCAGACGGTCGATGGCAATCTCAGCATTTACTGGCGGGTCGGTCGCGGATAAGCCGGGCGCCACGCATTCGTCCAGGTGGAGCAATATGCACTGGGTCATTCCCGCCATCTTTAAGCTATAATCCCGCCCTTTAGCTGTCTCTCGCCGCTTGCGAGGGCACATTAATTTTTGAGGCGCTTGTCGCCTGCATGCAGACTAAAGAGGCTAGACCCCTGTGGCATTGACGATTCTTGGCCTGTCCGGCGCCCTTAGCCATGATCCTTCCGCAGCCTTGTACATCGACGGCAAGCTGGTCGCGGCGGCTGAAGAAGAGCGCTTTGTGCGCGATAAACATGCAAAGAACCGCATGCCCTACGAATCGGCAAAGTTCTGCCTGGAGCAGGCGGGCATCAAGCCGTCCGACGTTGACGTGGTTGCGATTCCATTCGCCCCGATCAGCCTGTTCGGCAAGGCTCGCTGGCAGTACGCCAAGCGTTACTGGTACGCCCCGGACCGCGCCCTTGACGCGATCCTGATGGGCAACCGTCGCTACAAGCGCTATCGCAACAAGATCGTCTGGTGCCTTGAGCAACTGGGCTTCGATCCGAAGAAAATCAAGATCGAACCCGTCGAACACCACTTGGCTCACGCCTCCAGTGCCTACCACTGCTCCGGTTTCAAAGAGAAAACCGCGATCCTTGGGATCGACGGCAAGGGTGAGTACGCCACGACCTTCTTCGGTTACGGCGAGAACGGCAAGATCCACAAGATCAAGGAATTCTTCGATCCGGACTCCCTCGGCGGCCTGTATGGCGCGATCACCGAGTTCCTCGGTTTCGATATGCTCGACGGCGAGTTCAAGGTCATGGGCATGGCGCCGTACGGCGACGCCAGCAAGTACGATTTCTCGCGCCTGGCTTCGTTCGAAAACGGCGAGCTGGTGATCAACACCGACTACGCCAACGTCATCGGCCTGCGCCGCTACAAAGAAAAGGGCAAGGGTTACTACTTCTCGCCGAAGCTGATCGAGTGGCTGGGACCGAAGCGCGAAGGCGACATCGCCGACGAGCCGTACATCCACTACGCCGCGAGCATTCAAGCGCTGTTCGAGAAAATCTCGCTGCAGATGATCGACTACTACCTGGGCGACGTGCTCAAGGAAACCGGCAAACTGGCCTATGCCGGTGGCTGTGCGTTGAACGTCAAGCTCAACCAGAAAATCATCGCTCGCGATGACGTCAAAGAACTGTTTGTACAGCCTGCATCCGGCGACGCCGGCACGGCAGTCGGCGCGGCGGCGTATGTGTCCCACGCCCGTGGCGTTCCGGTCGAGAAGATGGAACACGTCTACCTCGGTCCGTCGTATACCAACGAAGACGTGCTGGCTGCCTGCGCTCGTCACCCGAGCAAGCCGGTCTGGCGCAAGCTGAACAACATGCCGGAAAACATCGCCAAAATCATGGTCGACGGCAACCCGGTGGCCTGGTTCCAGGGGCGCATGGAGTTCGGTCCGCGTGCCTTGGGCGGTCGTTCGATCATCGGTTGCCCGAGCGCCGTCGGCGTGGCAGACCGTATCAACCACCAGATCAAGTTCCGCGAGCGCTGGAGGCCTTTCTGCCCGTCGATGCTCGACACCGTTGCCCCGCAAATGATCAAGATCGATCACCCGGCGCCGTTCATGACCTTCACCTTCGAAGTGGCTGAAGAGTGGAAGACCCGCGTGCCGGAAGTCGTCCACGAAGACGGTACGTCCCGCGCCCAGGTGCTCAAGCGCGAATACAATCCGCGCTACTACGACATGATGAAGGCGCTGGAAGTGCTGACCGGCAACGGCGTGTCGCTGAACACCTCGCTCAACCGTCGTGGCGAACCGATGATCTGCTCGCCGACCGACGCCCTGAACATGTTCTTCGGCTCTGACCTGCAATACCTGATCATGGAAGACATCCTGGTGGTCAAAGAAGGCGCGGACGCTTATGACTCGCTCGGCTGAACGCCATGTGCTGCAGTTCTGTCACGGCTATGACGGCCCGTTTCTGGACTGCGCCCGGCAGTACGCCAGCCTGTTCGCGGGGACTGGTTATCGAGTGACCACGGTCTTTCTGACCGGTGCCGCCGATAGCGAAGTTGCCGCGGGCTGTGCTTCCGATGAAGTGCTGTTCATGGAATACAGCTCCAAGGCCATTCGTGGCCTGAAGCTGGGCGCCATCGGCGATCTGCGCAAGATCGCCGCTTCGCGCAATTTCAGCTTCTGCATTGCCCACCGTTTCAAACCGATCTACATCGCCTTGCTCGGCACTTCGTTGCCGGTCATCGGTGTGCATCACGGGTTTGACGATTACAAACGCGGCTCTCGCAAACTCTTCGCCCATCTCTTCCGCAAGCGCCTCAGCCTGCTCGGTGTTTCCGATGCGGTGCGTGACGACATGCGCCGTTGCCTGCCGAAATGGCCGGCCGGGCGGACTCAAACACTCTATAACCGCATCGATGTGCCGGCCTTGCAGACCAGCCAGGTGTCGGCTCGCGAGGCTCGGGAAACCTTGGGCCTGTCGGCGGATGCCTGGATTGTCGGCAACGTCGGGCGGCTTCACCCGGACAAGGACCAGGCCACGCTGCTGCACGGGTTTGCCTTGGCATTGCCGCAGTTGCCGGCCAACAGCCAATTGGTGATTCTCGGTAGCGGTCGACTGGAACAGGACCTCAAGGAACTGGCCCGTGAACTGGGCATTGGCGATCGGGTGCTGTTCCTGGGCCAAGTGCCGGATGCCCGTCGCTACTTCCGGGCCTTCGATGTGTTTGCCTTGAGCTCCGATCACGAACCGTTCGGCATGGTGCTGCTCGAGGCCATGGCCGCCGGCGTACCGTTGCTCGCGACCGCTTGCGGTGGCGCGAAGGAAGTCGTTGAAGGTGTCGGGATCCTGTTCCCGTTGGGGGATGCCGAGCGTCTGGCTCAAGGGCTGCAGCATCTGGCCGCGATGGACGAGCAGCAGCGTCACCAGTGCGCCGAGCTGATGCTTGATCGCTTGCGTGAGCGTTTCTCCGACCGCGCAGTGCGCGATGCTTTCTGGCATTTGCCACACGTCACAGAACTGGCGACGAGGGGCTGATGCTCAACCGATTTCAAGGCTGGCGCGAACGTGGCTGGACGGTAGTCGACGCCTCGACTTATGCACAGGCCTGGCAGCGATTTGGCGGTAGCGTCGCGACGCACCCCATGGTGGTTGAGCGCCTGGCGCAACTGGCCGACATTCCGGTGCGCTATCTGGCCTGGGAACAGAACGGTGACGTGAAAGCCGCCATTCCGACCTGGGGGCGCGACCTCGCGCTGTCCAAGGACGTACTCAAGCGCCGTGGCAAAAAAGGCTTGTTCGACCTCGGCAATGCCGAGGTGATCCTGCCGGCCGCCGCCGATGCTCAAGCACCGCTGCGTCATCGCGGGCGTTATTTGTCGGCGCTGAGCGAGGGCCGTTTCAGCGCTATCAAGTTGCAAGCCGAACAACTGGCCATGGCGCGCACGCCGGAAGAACTGTCGAAGAAATTCCGCTACAACCAGCGCCGTGAATTGCGCCTGCTGGAAGAAGCCGGTGGCGTTGTGCGACCGGTCGCCGAATTTTCCAGCTCGGAGTTGGCCGCGATTTATTGCGACCTGTTCCAGCGCCGCTGGGGCTTCCCGGCCACGGGTGCCGAGCGTATGGGCGAGGTGATCGAACTGTTGCGGGACTTGCTGATCGGTTCGGTGATTTTCCTCAACGATGCACCGATTGCCATTCAATTGGTGTATCGCGTCGAGTCGCCCGAGTGGATCAGCGTCGAATACATCAACGGTGGCGTCGATCCCGAGACCCGCGAGTTCAGCCCCGGCAGCGTGCTGAGTTTTATCAACACGCAAAGCGCTTGGGAACACGCGCGGGCCCTGGATAAGCCATTGCGGTTTTCCTTCGGCCGCGCTGACCGCGAGTACAAGGACCGCTGGTGCAACCCTGTACCGGTTTTTACCGTGTGAGTGAAACCATGAGCCGCAAACAGCAACTGCTCAAGCGCCATCGGCGCAACAAACGCATTAGCCTGCTGATCGCGCTGATGCTGTTGATAGCCATCGGCGTGTTGGTGGCCTGGTGGTTGCCGCTGGTGCTCGCCGTCCTGGGCTGGATTGCCCACGAAGCCTGGTTTGCCGATCACTTGTTTTACTCCCCCAAGGACGATTACCAATACAGCTTCCCGGCGTATACCCCGCAACCCAAGGTTCGCCTGGAGGGGGAACGTTTGCGCCTGGATGAAGGCGTCATGCTGGTCGACGATGCCACGCTGGTGTTGGCGCTGCGGATTAAAAGCAGCTGGTTGGGGCGCTTTTTTGACCCGGTGGTGGAACTGTCGGGCGGTGACAACCCGGATCGCCAAACCTTTGAACGCGGCGTAAACGGCTTGCGTTACCTGAACCTCAGCGGTCAGGCGCAAGCGCTGTCGCGCGGTGAATTGCGCCTGCGTGGGCGCCACTGCCGCTTGCTCGGCGAGCCGGTGTTGTGGGCGCTGGAGCAGCCCGACTTCCGCCGTCAACGGGTGATGGTGATTGCGCCTCACGCCGACGACGCCGAACTGGCTGCCTATGGTTTGTACAGTCAAGCCGATGAAGCCTGGATCGTCACCCTGACGGCCGGTGAAATCGAAGCCGGGCACTATCAACAACTGGGCCTGGACAAGGTCGAGGCCGCACGCCTCAAGGGGCGTTTGCGTGCGTGGGACAGTGTCGCCGTCCCGCGTTGGGCAGGCGTCCCTGAAGCACATTGCGTGCAGTTGGGGTATTTCTGTCTGCAACTGGCCGCGATGCAGGCCACCCCGGCGCAACTGGTGGCTTCGCGGGAAGCGGATTTGAGCGATACGCGTCTGTTTCGCCAGTTGAACCCGTTTGCCCTGCCGGGCGATGCCGACGGAGCGCCGACCTGGAACAACTTGTTGGCCGATTTACGCGAACTGCTGCTGCGCGCGCGTCCTGAAGTGATCGTGCTGCCGCATCCGACGCTCGATCCGCACCCTGATCATATCTGCGCCCAGCAGGCCGTCCTCGAGGCGTTGCAAGGGCTCGAATGGCAGCCGACGACACTGCTCGGCTACGCTAATCACCTGCACGACAACGACCGTTGGCCAATGGGCGATGCCGGTCAGGGCGTCACGTTGCCGCCGGCCTTCGAACCGGCCACGCCGATGCAGCCTTGCTGCCTGCCGTTGTCGCTGGAACTTCAGCGCGATAAAGCCATGGCGTTGGGCATGATGCATGACCTGCAACCACCCATGCCGGCCAAGCGCCGACTGCGCCGGTTGATCCAGCGGCTGCTGGCCGGGCGCAAGCCACCGGTCTACGGCGAAAACGAATTCTTTCGCAAGGCTGTTCGGCGTCACGAGCTGTTGTGGATACTCAAGCACACACCAATAAACGTTTCGCAGCGGGGAGAGTTATGAGCCAGCGGTCAAAGGTTCTGCAGTTGCAGCCTGACTACAACGTCAAAGCCCATGATTTTGCCGACCTCGCGGAGCAGATCGTCAAGGCGCTGCCCAGTGATCGCTATGAAGTGACGGCGGCGTTCCTGCGGGGCAAGCCCGGGCCGGGCGAGGCCGTCAGCCGAGCCGACCGTTCGGTGTATTTCGAGTTTTCCGACAAGTCGCTCAAAGGCATGCGTTTGCGGGCGATGTGGACGCTGTACAAGTTTTGCCGCGCGGAAAAATTCGACGTGGTGATCTGCAACCGCTTCAAGCCTGTGAACATGATGCTGGCGCTTAACCGCTGGTTGAAAGTGCCGCTGTGCATCGGCATTTCCCATGGCTTTGGCGAGTACGACCGGTTTTACCGACGCCGCCAGACCCAGCGCCTGATCGATCGTCACTGGCGTTTTGTCGGTGTCTCCCCGGCGGTCAAACAGTACCTGCTGGATTGCGATTGCGGTTTCACCGACCAGAACACGTACGCCATCACCAACGCCATCGACATCGAGCAGGCTGAAGGTTTGCAGCACAGTCGTGAGCGTGCCCGCGAATTGTTGGGCATCGATCCGTCGGTTCGCCTGATTGGCGCGCTGGGGCGCCTGGTGCCGGTCAAGGGCCACATTTATCTGTTGCAGGCGTTTGCCGCGCTTAAGGACAAGTACCCGAACACTCAGTTGGCGATCATTGGTGCCGGCCGCGAAGAGTCTCGCCTGAGTGCCGAAATCGAGCGCCTGGGCCTGAACGGGCGTGCGCACTTGCTGGGCTTCAAGGACATTGCCCTGCAATACATTCGCGCATTCGACATCTGGACCATGCCGTCCCTGGCTGAAGGCCTCGGGCTGGCGCTGCTCGAAGGCATGAGCGGGCATCTTCCGGTGATCGCCTCCAACGTGCCCGCCATGCTGCCGCTGATCGAAGGCGCTGGCGGGTTGGCGATTACACCCAAGGACGTGCCAAGCCTGGTCGCGGCGCTGGACAATTACCTCGGGCTGGCGGATGACGAACTCAAGGCCAAGGGCGAGCAGGCCTACCGTTATCTCCAGGAACAACATGACATCGAGGTGTTCCGTCAGGAATACCTGAACCTGATCGAATCCGGCCTGGAACAGGCCCGCAAGGAACAACCATGAGCGCCGCGCAACCTCTCGTCACGGTCATCATCGCGTCGTACAACCACGCTCGCTACATCGAGGAAAGCATTCTCAGCGTCCTCAACCAGACCTATAAGAACATCGAATTGCTGGTGGTCGACGACGGTTCCAAAGACGACAGCGTCGAACGCATCAAGGTGTTGCAGGCGCAATATGGATTCGATTTTCGGGTTCAGGAGAATCAGGGGCTGACCAACACGCTCAACGGCGCCATTGCTCGCTCCAGCGGCAGTCTGATCGTGCCGTTTGGTTCCGACGACATCATGCTGCCGGAACGCATCGCCACCCAGGTCGCGCACATGGATGGCAAGCCCGAGGTCGGCATCTGCGCCGGCAATATCGAGCTGATCGACGCCGACGGCAATCTGTACCCGGAGAAGCGTCAGCGCCGTGACGTGCCGTTCCGTCGCCTGGACTTCGATGACATGTTTCTGGAGCGTAAACCTTATCCACCTGCCCCGACCCTGATGATCCGCCGGGAAGCGCTGGACAAGGTGGGCGGGTTCGATCCGACCATTCGCCTGGAAGACCTGCTGATCGAACTGAAGGTGACCCACGCCGGTTACTTTATCGATGGTCTGAATGTGCTGATGGCGCGCTATCGCAAGCACGCCACCAACTCCTACAAGAACCATCGCTTCATGATCGACAGCATCTTGCGTACCTACGCGCTGTTCAGCGATCACCCGCTGTATGACGAGGTTCGCTACAAGTTTCTCAGCTCGATGTTCCTCAAGACCGCCAACCGTGATCGCAAACTGGCCCGCGAACTGCTGGCGCAGATCCCGTTAAAGGCCTGGAACAAGAAGACCTGGCGTGGTCTGGGGCGACTGTATTTCTCGCCACTGGAAAAAGACTGATCCAGCGCGCCCTACGTAGCAGCTGGCGAAGCCTGCGTCCGGCTGCGAAGCAGTCGTAAAATCAGAACACACGGTGTATCAGGCATACCTTGCTGCCGGGTTGACGACTGCTGCGCAGCCGGACGCAGGCTTCGCCAGCTGCTACAGAACGCCAGGCGCGTCAGCTTTCGCCGGCGATCTTCTCTGTCAGGCTCTTCTTGGCCTCTTTGCCTTGGCGCAGCCACTGCAATACCTTCCTGCCCGCCGTTATGCCCGGTTTCTCGATATACAGGAACGTCAGGCTGCTGATGATGATCAGCAGGCAACTGCACAGGGCCAGCAGTGGGAGAAAGGTCCAGAGGTCGCCGGCGTTTAGCCCAAGCATTGGCGGCAGGCGCTGGATCAACACCCACAGCACATAGCCGTGCAGCAAATAGGTGCTGTAGCTGATTTCGCCGAGCCAGCGGATGCTGCGCGGTTTCAACGCACCGAACAGGGTGTTCCCAGACGCCACAATCACAAAGAACAACGACATGAGCAGCAGTGGCCTCAGGCTGAAAGCACGGTTGAATGCCGTGAAGGCAATCACCAATGCCAGCAGTGCGATAATCCCCGCCATTCGCGATTGAGCCCAAGCCACCAGTTGCGGTCGACGAATCCAGTACGCAGCGCCGATGCCGCCGAGAAAACTCGCCAGAAAGTGTTTTTTCAGCGAGTGCTCCAGGCCGACCACTTCATACAGGGCGTAAATGCCGATCAGGCACAACACCACTTGCAACCTGCTGCCCCGGTAGATGAACACCATGGCGGCAAGGGGCAGTGCCAGATAGAAAAACACCTCATAGCCCAAGGTCCAGGTGACGTTGGAGATCAGCATGCCGGTTTGGTAGTACTGGTTGACGTCCGGCCGGTCGAAGGTCAGCCAGGCCAGGACCTGGCCGGCGAAGCGGAGGCCAGAGTCCTTGAGTTCCCAGTTTTGCAGGTAGAACACCGAGACAAACACGATCAGCATCAGCGGCAAGTACAACGGGTAAAGGCGAAACAGCCTCGATACCGCGAAGGCCAGCCAGTCGTGTTGACGCCCCTGGGTGAGCAATCGGTTCCAGAACAGGAAGCCGGTGATCATGAAAAATAGCGCGACACTGCCCTGGCCCAGCTGCGAGTACAAATTGCTCGGCGGAAAATCAATCACGCCCGTGCGCAGGAAGATCAAGGTAATGATCGCGTGGTGCACGAACACGCCGAACGCCAGATAACCGCGTAACCCATCAATGCTGGCATAGCGGCTTTCACCGGAATGTTCGATGTGCCGGGCGATTTTCGGAACGGCGCGCAACAACAGGGCGGCGGTCACAATGGCCAACAAATAAGCGGCCAGCGCGATGAGTGGGTTGGTTTCAGTCATCAAAGAGCCCGAGCCGGGGCATTCCCGGCCAGCACTTGCCTGTGCAGGTTATCAACAGCGGACTTCGAGGCCGTCATGGCGTAGCCCTGAAGCAGGGCTTCGAAGTGTTCTTCAAACAGCCAGCGCCTGTCCACCGTGTAGCGCTGCATATGGCGCAGGTTTCGCTGGCGCAGGGCAAGGCTCAGTGAAGAAGGGTAAATGCGCAAGTCGGCCACATCGATCAAGCCGAACTCGCCATCTTCAAGCACCAGCACATTACCCAGATGCAACGAGCGAAAATAGACGCCTTGCTCGTGCAATTGAGCCATGAACTTGCCAAAACGCTGCACCAGCGCCTGGCGCACCGCCGGAGCGGTTATGCCTTGCAAGACCTGACGCAGTGTATTGCCCGGCAGTGGCGAATAATGCACAGCACTGCTGCCGTCCGGGAGGCGATAAAGGTGAAGAATTGGCGGCGTCGGGATCCCCATGCTGCGCAGTTGCTGGCTGTTGACGGCAAAACGTTCGGAGTAGGGGTTGAAACTGCCGGAGGTGTACCAGCGACGACCGCGAAACAGCTTGAGGAAGCTGCCATCGAGCAGGCGCAAGACTTTGGGGCCCAGGCCATCTTCTTCGATGACCTGCGCATTGGCGGTCAACTGTTGCCGGGCCGCCGGCGTCAGCGTCTTGATGGGCATCGTCAGCAAGCGTCTGGCGCGTTGATTGACACTCAGTGCGACGATTAGCGCCAGCGGAATCCACAGCAGGAACCAGTGCTCCTTGGGCCGCGAAATAATGCCGCCGCCCTCGGTCAGGCCAGCACCAATACCAAATATCAACCAGGTAGAAGCGATGATAAACAGGGGCTGCAGGCGATTGCGCCAACTGCTTAACAGGCTCCAGGCATGGAAAAACAACCACGGCAGCAGGCCAACAACACCCACGTAATAGAGCACGCCCAGGACAAAGCTGTGGGGTTCCTGAAAGTTGTAGCCGACGCCGGGGTCGATCGACAGTTGGGCGTTATAGCCATGACCGATCCAGGGGTGATCAGCAATTTTCTGTACGGCCAACTGCCAGATTTCGAAGCGGTAAGAGTCGCCCCTTTCGATGATCATTCGCAAAAACAGCACATAAACCGTGACGCCGCTGGCAGCCAACGCCCCCAACAATGCGACCGAGCGGCGGTTCCAGCAAATGAAGCTGAGCCAGAGTGCTGCCATCGTCAGCGCAACCAGGGGCGTCCTGGAGCCGGTGGCAATCACCGCGGCAAACATGATTGCCATCGCCGGGAGGCTCAGCCAGAGCATTCGGCGACGCTTGCAGAGCATGCTGATGCTCAGCCAGTAGGCGGCGTAAAAGCCATACATGTGAGAGCTCAGAAGCGGGTTATCGAACGCGCCGCCACCGATCAAACGCATGCCAGGCTCGTACACGCGAGCGAACATGAACAGGTCGTGGGCGGTGCCGATCAGTCCGACCAACGCAGCGGCGAACAGCAGGGGTTGAATGATTTCGCTGCGATAGCGCACCAGCAAGTAGCAACCAGTGAACAGCAGCAGGGTATGCAAAGGTGGTTTGAATTGTCCGCTGATGTCTTCCTTGTCCGGCCCCCAGCACAAACTCAGCAATGCCCAGGCTGCGAACGTCAGCACGGCGATGAAAATCGGGTCGCGGACCAATTCCTTGAGTTCGCGGGGGCGCAGGCACAGGGCAATCAGCGCTGGAATGCTGAAAAGGCCATAAAAAAGTTTGTGGTGCACACTTCGACCTGGCAGGAAGAAGAGTGCGCACAGCAGCAAGAGATAGCCGAGTGGAAGAATCCAGAGGCAAATGAAATCGAAGACTCGATTTGACACACTATTGAAACCGCTTAGTTGCATGCTGGGAGATTCAATCCTGAAGTTGATCGGCCATTTCGGGGTGATGGCTATTTGATGCTTAATCCGACGCGTAACAATAACAGCCTTTATGCGATTGCCAGAACCCTGAAGAAGCTGTGCTAAAGTCTGCGTCCTTTTTATCGACAAACGCGTGATATGACCGACTCCAGTCTCTCCGCAAGCCCATCGAGCTTGAAAATCTACTTCCGTTTGCTCGGCTATGTCCGGCCGTACATCAGTTTGTTTCTGATCAGCATCGTCGGCTTTTTGATTTTCGCTTCGACCCAGCCAATGCTCGGCTACATCCTCAAGTACTTTGTCGATGGCCTGTCCAATCCCGAGGCGGCGCTGTTTCCAACCGTGCCTTACCTGCGCGACCTGCAATTGTTGCAGGCTGTGCCACTGCTGATCATTCTGATCGCCGCGTGGCAGGGGTTGGGATCTTATCTGGGCAATTACTTTCTGGCCAAGGTTTCCCTCGGCCTGGTTCATGACTTGCGGGTGCAACTGTTCAACAACCTGCTGGTTTTGCCCAACCGGTACTTCGACAAGCATAACTCGGGGCATCTGATTTCGCGTATCACCTTCAACGTCACGATGGTCACCGGGGCGGCCACAGATGCGATCAAGGTCGTAATCCGTGAAGGCATGACCGTGATCTTCCTGTTTGCCTCGCTGCTGTTCATGAACTGGCGCCTGACGCTGGTGATGATTGCCATCCTGCCGCTGATCGCCATCATGGTGCGTACGGCGAGCAAGAAATTCCGCAAGCAGAGCAAGAAGATTCAGGTGGCCATGGGTGACGTGACCCACGTGGCGTCCGAAACCATCCAGGGTTATCGCGTGGTGCGCAGCTTTGGTGGTGAAGTCTACGAAGAGAAGCGCTTCTTTGCCGCCAGTCAGGGCAACACCGACAAGCAACTGCGCATGACACGTACAGGCGCCATTTACACGCCGTTGCTGCAATTGGTGATTTACAGCGCCATGGCGGTGTTGATGTTCCTGGTGCTGTTCCTGCGCGGCGATGCATCGGCCGGTGACATGGTTGCCTACATCACCCTGGCCGGCCTGTTGCCTAAACCGATCCGCCAGTTGTCCGAAGTCAGTTCGACCATCCAGAAAGGTGTGGCGGGTGCCGAGAGTATTTTCGAACAGCTGGATGTCGAGCCTGAAGTCGATAACGGTACCGTCGAGCGCGACGCCGTCAGCGGTCGTCTGGACGTGCGCAATCTGAGCTTCACCTACCCGGACACCGATCGCCAGGTGCTCGATGACATCAGTTTCTCGGTCGAGCCTGGGCAAATGGTGGCACTGGTCGGGCGCTCGGGCAGCGGAAAATCGACCCTGGCCAACCTGATTCCGCGCTTCTACCACCACGATAAGGGCGAGATCCTGATCGATGGGGTTGAGGTGGAACAGTACAAACTGCTGAACCTGCGCAAACACATCGCCCAGGTGACCCAGCATGTGACGTTGTTCAGTGACACCGTGGCCAACAACATTGCTTACGGCGATCTGGCTGGAGCGCCTCGTGAGGCGATCGAGAAAGCCGCGAAAGATGCTTACGCAATGGACTTCATCGCGCAGTTGCCCCAAGGCCTGGACACTCAGGTTGGCGAGAACGGCGTGCTGCTCTCCGGCGGCCAGCGTCAACGCCTGGCCATTGCACGGGCCCTGCTGAAGAACGCCCCGTTGTTGATTCTCGACGAAGCCACCTCGGCGCTCGACACTGAATCCGAGCGGCATATTCAGGCCGCGCTGGATCAAGTGATGAAGGGCCGGACCACGCTGGTGATTGCTCACCGCCTGTCAACTATCGAAAAGGCCGACCTGATTCTCGTTATGGATCAGGGCCGGATCGTCGAGCGCGGCACCCATACCGAGCTTCTGGCGCACAACGGTTACTACGCCCGCCTGAATGCCATGGGCCTTGACGCCCCGGCTGAAGACATCGCCTGACGCTTGCTCACCGGGCGCGCAACGCGCCCGGTGATTTGTATCCAGACTTCTCCCCCCTCGATCAATCCCCGGCGAGTGCGCTGCCTTTGTTTGATCCGGGCGTGAAACCCTCCCGTAATTCGCAAGATCGACCGCAGAAACAGAATTTGCGGGCGCCTGCTTGGCAGTTCTTGGTATTTTCTGCTCAATAAATGAACAAATTCCCCCGTCAAATCATCCCGTTGCAGCCGTCGCGCAAGCCAACGCCAACCCTGTGGTAATATCGCGCCCCTGTTCATTTTGTATGTGGGTTGCTCCATGAAGTTGTCCATGCCGCGATTCGATCAAGCCCCTGTCTTGGTGGTCGGCGATGTCATGCTCGACCGTTACTGGCATGGTGGTACCTCACGGATTTCCCCTGAGGCACCCGTACCGGTGGTCAAGGTCGAGCAAATCGAGGACCGCCCGGGCGGTGCCGCCAACGTTGCGTTGAACATTGCCGCGCTCGGTGCTCCGGCCTCGCTGGTCGGCGTGACCGGCGACGACGAAGCGGCCGACAGCCTTGCCAATAGCCTCAAGGGTGCGGGCGTTCGGGCGATGTTCCAGCGTATTGCGCACCAGCCGACCATCGTCAAGCTGCGGGTCATGAGCCGTCACCAGCAACTGCTGCGTATCGACTTTGAAGAACCCTTCGCCACCGACGCGTTGGCACTGGGCGAGCAGGTCGATGATTTGCTCGAAGGCATCAAGGTGCTGGTGCTGTCCGACTATGGCAAAGGCGCGCTGAAAAACCATCAGGTGCTGATCCAGGCTGCCCGTGCCCGTGGCATTCCGGTGCTGGCGGATCCCAAGGGCAAGGATTTCTCGATCTACCGTGGCGCAAGCCTGATCACTCCGAACCTCAGCGAGTTCGAAACCATTGTTGGCGGTTGCGCCGATGAGCACGAACTGGTGAGCAAGGGCGCGCAGTTGATGCACGACCTGGACCTCGGCGCCTTGCTGGTAACCCGTGGCGAACACGGCATGACCTTGCTGCGCCCCGATCATCCGGCGCTGCACTTGCCAGCCCGTGCCCGTGAAGTGTTCGACGTGACCGGTGCCGGCGATACCGTGATTTCTACCCTGGCGGCGGCCATTGCCGCGGGTGAAGAACTGCCTCACGCGGTAGCCCTGGCCAACCTGGCGGCGGGCATCGTGGTCGGCAAGCTCGGTACGGCGGCGATCAGCGCCCCGGAGCTGCGTCGCGCCATCCAGCGTGAAGAAGGTTCGGAGCGCGGTGTACTGGGCCTTGAGCAGCTTTTGCTGGCGGTCGACGATGCGCGCGCGCACAAAGAGAAGATCGTCTTCACCAATGGCTGCTTCGACATTCTGCATGCCGGCCACGTGACCTACCTTGAACAGGCGCGGGCCCAGGGTGATCGCCTGATCGTTGCCGTCAACGACGATGCCTCGGTCAGCCGTCTCAAAGGGCCAGGCCGTCCGATCAACAGCGTCGACCGTCGCATGGCGGTATTGGCCGGTTTGGGCGCGGTGGATTGGGTAATCAGCTTCGCGGAAGGCACCCCGGAAAACCTGCTGCGCGAGGTCAAGCCGGACGTGCTGGTCAAGGGCGGCGATTACGGGATCGACCAGGTGGTCGGCGCGGACATCGTCACTGCTTACGGCGGCACCGTGAAAGTGCTGGGGCTGGTGGAAAACAGCTCGACCACGGCGATTGTCGAGAAGATCCGCAATAACTGACCCGGCATGATCGTTCCCACGCAGAGCGTGGGAACGATCAAGGGCTGACTTTTTTACGCGGCACGATTTTCCTCAGTAATTGCTTTGCCTTCCCACGCAACCGCGCCAAACCTGAATCTTTCCCCGGCGGGCTCAAGCCCTGTTGCCGCACCCAATCCTTCCAGCGAATTCGCTCATCGCGCACCAGCCAGCCTTCCTGCCGGGCAAAACTCTCTGCCAGGTACAACCCGCGAGTGCTCGCCGGGTACAACTGATCTTTCTTCAAGGTATACAACTCGGCCATCGGCTGACCGTCCTGCAAAGGCATCAGGTACAAGTCGGGGCGCTTGCGATCGAGGCGGGCCACCAGTTGATCGCCTTCCAGCCGCTCATCGACATGAAACAGGCTCAGGGACTTGGCTTCCTTGGGCACGTCCAGGCGCAAGTCATAGATCAATTGCAGCGACGCGGTAGGCAGATGCACGTAAGCCCGCGGCCGTTCAATCAATTGAAGATTGGCGCAGCGCACGGGCCGCGCCGAGCCGGACAACGGCGTCAGGCTGAACGGCAGGGCCTCGCGGTAATGCAGGGCCGTAGCGTAGGGTGCCGGCAGCCAGGTGTTGTTGAAGCGTCCGCCGAGCCAGCCTTCGGGCGTTTCCAGCAGGCACTCTTCGGCAATTTCCTGGATCGCCGTGTGCAGCGGCAAGTTCAGCTCATGGGCCGGAACGTACCCGGAGATCAGCTTGAGCACCACGTCGCCACGGTCTTGCCGACGCTGACGCACCAGCACCCAGTAATCGCGATTCTGCCAATGCAGGGTCAGGCGCACCGAGACCCCGAGGTTGGCCAGTTCCAGCGCAAACCGCTCGGTACTGGCCACCGTCACGGGACGGCGACGTTGCAGGGTCTGGGAGAAATTGAGCGGCATCCCGACGCTCTGATAGCTCAAGCCTTCGGGAGTCGCTTCGACGTACAACGGCAGGGTCTTGAAGTTGCTCGGGTTCTTTCTAATGAGCGTACGCGGCATGTCGGCTCCTGCTTAAGGCCGCGTGGGCGGCATCAGTTTCTACGGAGGACCTGGGCAACGGTCGCAACGTTGTGGGCGAGGTGCAGCGGATTAATGGTCCCGACAATAGCACTGGCTACACCGGGATGTTCAAACAACAACTCGAAGCTGGCGCGCACCGGGTCCACGCCTGGACTGAGGCACACATGACCGCTGGCGAGGGCTTTTTTGACCAGAATGGCTTTGCCGTGAGCAGCAGCATAGTCAATGACGGGCTTCTCGTTCTGCTCGTTCAGATTGTAGGTGACCATGGCGCAATCACCTTGCTCCAGAGCCTTCAAACCACCGGCGACGGTTTTACCGGAAAAACCGAAACCGCGAATTTTACCTTCGGCCTTCAGCACGGCGAGGGTCGCATAAACCTCACTGTCATTGAGGATCGACAGATCGTTACCGTCTGAGTGCACCAGCACCAGGTCGATAAAGTCCGTTTCCAGGCGTTGCAGGCTGCGCTCTACGGACAGTCGAGTGTGGGCAGCGCTGAAATCATGGCTCGACTGGCCGTCACAAAACTCTTCGCCGACCTTGCTGACAATCACCCAGTCTTGACGCTGGCCGCGCAACAGCGGGCCAAGGCGTTCTTCGCTGCGGCCATAGGCCGGGGCGGTGTCGATCAGGTTGATGCCCATGTCACGGGCGAGCTTGAGCAGGCTGCGTGCATCGTCATCGTCGGGGATCTGGAAGCCGTTGGGGTACTTCACGCCCTGGTCGCGGCCGAGTTTGACGGTGCCCAGGCCCAGTGGCGAAACCAGCAGGCCGGTGCTGCCCAGTGGGCGATGCAGGTCGTGCAGGGTCGGTTGGCTCATGGCAGCAGTTGCTCCCAGGCCGGCACGCCCATCGGCGGTTTTGGCAGTGGCGGCAGCGGGGCGGTCTGGCTTGGCTGGATGCCGTCACGCGTCAGGCTGGCGATGACCCGGTCGGCGAAGTCTGGCGCCAACGCCAGTTTGGTTGGCCAGCCCACCAGCAGCCGACCTTGTTCGGCGACAAACGCGTTGTCGGGGCGAGTGAGCCCCGATTGCAGCGGCTCGGCGCGGTCCACGCGCAAGGTGGCCCATTGCGCTGTGCTCAGGTCGATCCATGGCAGCAACTGACCGAGCTCATGCTGGGCCGTGGCGATTTGCTCGGCGGGTTCGCGGGCAACGCCTTCGGCTTCGGCAATGTCACCACCCATGTACCAGACCCACTGACCATCGGCCGCCGGGTGAGTGGTCACGGTCAGGCGCGGCTTGGTGCCGCCGCCCAGGCAATGGGCGTACAGCGGTTTGAGACCCGGGCCTTTGGCGATGATCATGTGCAGCGGCCGTCGCTGCATGGCGGGTTGGCTCAGCCCCAGTGCTTCCAGCAACGCCGCGGTGCCGGCACCGGCGCTGAGGACGATGCGTTGTGCACGAATCTCGCGGCCGTCCACTTTCAAGCCGACCAGCACGCCACCTTCAAGCAGCGGTTCGATGGTCTGCCCGGCGAGCAGGCCATCACCGGCCAGATCGGCCAGGCGCTGAATCAGGCTGGGCACATCGACCACCAATTCGGCCAGGCGATAGACCTTGCCCTTGAAGCGTTTGTCTTGCAGGGCCGGTGGCAATTGATCGCCCTTGACCTGATCGACGCGGCCACGCACGGCCTTGCTGGCGAAGAAACTGGTGAGGTTGCCGGCGATCGTTCCGGGGGACCAGAGGTAGTGGGCGTGGGACAACAGGCGCACGCCGGACAGGTCCAGTTCGCCATCGCCCGCCAGCGCTTCACGCCAGCGACGCGGCATGTCGGCAATCGCCTCCGACGCCCCGGTCAGGGCGCCATGCAACGCGTACTTGGCGCCGCCGTGGATGATGCCCTGGGACTTCACACTCTGCCCGCCGCCGAGGCTGGCGCTTTCCACCAGCACGGTCGAAAAACCCTGGCGGCGCAGGCGCGCATTCAGCCAGAGGCCGGCGACACCAGCGCCGACAATCAGAACGTCGGTGGAAATAACGGATGGCATGCGGCGACCTCAGTGTTCAAGACGAGGTCGCAGTATACAGATTCATGCCAAGCGCTATGTAGCAGCTGCCGAAGGCTGCATTCGAGCCGGGGTCGCGCTCGACCGAAGTCCTCGCCTTCGATCTGTCTGAATTGTCTATTGTCAGTTTTTACGACTGCTTCGCAATCGGACGCAGCCTTCGGCAGCTGCTACACAAAGTGGTGTATCAGTGGCCGGCGGTTTTGGAGAACAGTTGGATGACAACGACACCCAGCACAATCAGCGCCATCCCCAGCATCGCCGGCACATCCAGCTTCTGTCCGTAGATAAACAGTGCCGCGACGCTGACCATCACGATGCCCATGCCGGCCCATACCGCGTAAGCGACGCCCACCGGCACGCTGCGCACCACCAGGGTCAGCATCCAGAAGGCGATGCCGTAGCCGACGATTACCAGTATCAGTGGCAGTGGGGTGCTGAAGCCTTTGACGGCTTTCATCGAAACGGTCGCGATCACTTCGGCGCAGATGGCGATGGCCAGGTAGTAGTAAGCGGTCATGGGTGCATCCTCGTGTGAAGTGTTGCTTGCTATGGTCGGCATTTTAGAGGCTGCTGAGATGCGGTAAAGTCATTACCTATCTGCCACGAAGATGGGTTGGCCTATGCAATGGAATCTTGAGCAACTGCAACTGTTTGTCAGCGTAGCGGAGCAGCGTTCGTTTTCTGCCGTGGCGCGTCTTCAGCGCAGGGCGCAGTCGGCGGTCAGCAGTTCTATTGCGTTGCTGGAAGAAGACCTGGGTGTCAGCCTGTTCGACCGCAGCAGTGGCCGTCAGCCGAAACTCACCGAGGCCGGCAATGCCCTGTTGGAAGAGGCGCGGGAAGTGTTGCGTCAGTGTGAGCGCCTCAATGGCCGTGCGCTGGCCATGATGCGCGGCCAGGAAGCGCGTCTGCGGGTGGCCCAGGATGAGGCCATGCCCTATCAGCCGATCATCGAAAGCTTTGAAGCCCTGGCCGAAAAATTTCCCAGCCTTGAAGTGCAACTGACCAGCGCTGCCCAGGGCGATGTGGCGCGCAAACTGGTGGAGCGTCGGGCCGATCTGGGTTTGCTGTTTTATCACGACCAGATCCCCGAAGCCCTTGAACGACGGG
The DNA here is from genome assembly GCF_002000165.1 of Pseudomonas sp. C9. Taxonomy (NCBI): domain Bacteria; kingdom Pseudomonadati; phylum Pseudomonadota; class Gammaproteobacteria; order Pseudomonadales; family Pseudomonadaceae; genus Pseudomonas; species Pseudomonas sp. C9. Next base: position 350,188 of record NZ_MPAK01000002.1, read on the forward strand.
TGCTGGGCAGCGTTGAGATGGTCACGGTGTGCGGCGTCGGGCACCCACTCGCCAAACAGGCTCAAGCCGATTGCCAGGCGCTGGCGCAGCATCGACAGCTGTTGATGTCCACACAGTCCAGCGTCTATCCCGGCAGTGAACCGGCCAGTCCGCAAGTCTGGCGCGCCGACAGCTTCTACGTGATGGCCGAATGGCTGGTGCGCGGTCTCGGTTGGGCGTGGTTGCCACGGCATGTGGTGCAGTACCCGGCGTATCAGGGCCTGATGGTTGAACTGGTCAGCGAATGGACACCGCCGGCGCTGGTGGTGGAACTGGTTTGGCGTCGCGATGAGCCGCTCGGGCCGGCGGCGCGTTGGCTAGCGGAACGTTTTGCCGTGCACTTGCAGACGATCGGCGAGAAAAGCCGATAAACTCCGCCGCCATGAATAGAACTCTCTACACCGCGCTGTTTTATCTGGGGCTGCCACTGGTAGCAATTCGGCTGTGGCTGCGAGCGCGTAAGGCGCCAGCGTACGCCAAGCGCATTGGCGAGCGCTTTTCCATCGGACTGCCAGTGATGAAGCCGGGTGGTATCTGGGTGCACGCGGTGTCGGTGGGCGAAAGCATCGCCGCGGCGCCGATGATTCGCGCCCTGTTGCAACGTTATCCACAGTTGCCCATTACCGTGACCTGCATGACCCCGACCGGGTCCGAGCGCATCCAGGCCTTGTTCGCCAATGAGCCGCGCATCCAGCACTGCTATTTGCCTTACGACTTGCCCTGCGCCGCCGCGCGCTTTCTTGATCGGGTCCGGCCTACGCTGGCAGTGATCATGGAGACCGAACTCTGGCCCAACCACATTCACCAATGTGCCAAACGCAATATTCCCGTGGCATTGGCCAATGCGCGACTGTCTGAACGCTCAGCCAAGGGCTATGGCCGTTTCAGCAAACTGACCCAACCGATGCTCGCCGAGATGAGCCTGTTCGCGGTACAGACCGAGGCCGAAGCCCAGCGCTTTCGCGAGTTGGGCGCCCGCCCGGACACCGTGGAAGTTACTGGCTCGATCAAGTTCGACCTGACCATCGACCCACAATTGCTGCAACGTGCCGTCGAGCTACGCACGCAATGGCAGGCCCAGGAACGACCGGTATGGATTGCCGCCAGTACCCATGAAGGCGAAGACGAGGTGGTCCTTGCGGCTCATCGTCAGCTGTTGACCAATCATCCCGATGCCTTGCTGATATTGGTACCGCGCCACCCGGAGCGTTTCAACGCGGTGTTCGACCTGTGTCAGCAACAGGGCTTTACAGCGCTGCGTCGCTCCAGCGGCGAGCCGGTGACCTCGGCGTCATCGGTGCTGGTGGGAGACACCATGGGCGAGTTGCTGTTTCTCTACGCCTTGGCCGACAGTGCTTTTGTGGGCGGCAGTCTCGTGCCGAATGGCGGGCATAATCTGCTGGAGCCAGCAGCACTGGCCAAACCTGTCCTGAGTGGCCCGCACCTGTTCAACTTCCTCGAAATCGCCGCGCAATTGCGCAGTGCCGGGGCGTTGCAGGAGGTGGAGGATGCTGAAGGTCTGGCGCTGGCGGTGCAGCGGCTGTTCGAGTTGCCGCGCGATGCGCAGCGGATGGCAGAGGCGGGGTTGAAAGTGATGCGCACCAATCAAGGCGCGTTGCAGCGTTTGCTGGATGGGTTGGGGCGTTTGATCGGCCGTTAATGTGTCGCGAGGGGGGGCATGCCCCCTCGCCGCAAGTATTACTGGGTGGGCGGTCGTGACTTGAGTTGCTCTTCCGCGGCCTTGGCCAGGTCGGGCGGCAAGAAATCCTTGTCGGGGTTGTAGTCAGCCTTGAGGAAGCGTTTCAAGTCTTCCAGATCCCCCGGGTTCAGCGTGCCGGCCTGCTGCTTCAAGCGCAGGTTGTCGAGGATGTAGTCGTAGCGGGTGTTGTTGTAGTCGCGCACCGAGGTGTATAGCGAGCGCTGCGCGTCCAGTACGTCGACGATGTTGCGTGTCCCCACCTGATAACCGATCTCGGTCGCTTCCACCGCACTCTGGTTGGAGATGATCGACTGCTTGCGCGCCTGTACCTGCTCAACGTCAGTATTCACCGCGCGATGCAGGTCGCGGGTGCTTTCGACGATTTGCCGACGCAAGGATTCGCGTTGCTGCTCGGTCTGGTCCAGCTGTGAGTACGATTGACGCACTTGCGAGGTGATCAGGCCGCCGCTGTAGATCGGGATGCTCAGTTGCAGTCCCACTGTCGTTTGCTCGACGTCGCCACCGTAGGCCTGGGGAAGGTTGTTCGGGTTGCTGAACCCCAGCGCGTCGTTGTCGCCTTTTTCATATTTCGCTACGGCGTCGAGGGTCGGTAAGTGACCGGACTTGCGCTGCTTGAGGGTTTCTTCGGCGGCACTGACGGCGTAGTTGCTGGCCAGCAAATTCAGGTTCTGCCGAGCCGCCGTTTCGACCCAGGCTTTGGCGTCGTTCGGCACCGGCGGCAGGATCGGCAGTTTATGGCTGATGCCCCAGATCGAGTTGTACTGACGGTTGGTCAGGGTGACCAGCGCTTCAAACGCGTCATCCACCTGACGCTGTGCAACGATTCGGTTGGCGCGTGCAGTGTCGTAGCTGGCTTGTGAGTTCAGCACGTCGGTCTTGTCCGACAGGCCAACGTCAAAACGCTCGTTGGACTGGTCGAGCTGGCGTTTGAACGCCGCTTCTTCTGCCTTGGTCGACGCCAGGTTGTCCTGTGTGCGCAACACATTGAAGTAGTTTTCAGCGGTTTGCAGGATCAGGTTTTGCTCGGTGGCCGAGAGTTGCAGGGCGGCCTGTTCATTGACTTCCTTGGCTGCCTGGAACTGGAACCAGCGATCGGCACGAAACAGCGGCTGTGCCAGGGTGGCCTGATACGAGCGTGCATTGCGGTTGGCCGTCGACGAAGGCTGATCGATTGCCGTGCGCACATTGGCAACGTCGGCGCCGCCCGAGAGGTTGGGCAGCAAGCCGGCACGCGCCTGGGGCACGACTTCTTTCTGGGCACCGTATTGAGCGATGGCCGCCGCAAGGTCGGCGTTGTTGTTCTTCGCTTCCTGGTAGACGCTGACCAGGTCGTTCCTGGTCGATAAGGGCGCTTCTGCTGCCCAGGCCATTCCATAAGACGCACAAGACACGGCAAGGGCCAGTGAAAGTTTGCGCAGCATAGGCGTTCCCTAGAATTAATATTACATAAGTAATTTGAGCGCCGAGTCTGAGGCGCGGCTCGTACCACGTCAATGCATGGCTCGGCGTAGCGAGTGTAGTTGTGCACGAGGGCGGCAACAATCCTGTATGCGCCATTCATCACGGTGTTTGCAGCGGTGTTGGCGTTCTTTGCCGGTTGTGTCTAGACTGGCCGGGTTCTTGTCGGGGTGCCTTGCTATGAGGCTGAGATCGAATAATTTCGGATCCCGTTGAACCTGATCAGGTTAGCGCCTGCGTAGGGAACAAGATTTCTCGTCCCCCGGCGAGTCCTCTTGTGCTTCGTCCGGGATGTTGTTCGACAATCGAACACCCCTCGAGCACTGAGCACAGCACAGCTGGTTTCCCCAGCGCACGTGCGTCCATTCGTTTACAGGTTCGCTCCGACAAAAATCCACTGCCTGGATGTGTTCGGAGAGCCCGTGATGACGATAAAACCAAAAAACATAACGAACCTGAGTGATTCGGCCCAAGTCGATCAACAATCGGTTCAGCCGTTTACCCGCTCGCAAAAAATCTATGTCCAGGGCTCTCGTCCGGACATCCTCGTACCGATGCGCGAAATCAGCCTTGATGTGACCCCGACGGACTTCGGCGGCGAGATCAACGCGCCGGTGGTTGTGTACGACACCTCGGGCCCGTACACCGACCCCAACGTCATCATCGACGTGCGCAAAGGCTTGGCCGATGTGCGCTCGCCATGGATCGAGTCCCGTGGCGACACCGAGCGCCTGGCGGGCCTGAGCTCCAACTTCGGTCAGGAACGCCTCGCCGATGCCGAGCTGACCAAGCTGCGTTTTGCTCACGTCAACAACCCGCGCCGCGCCAAGGCTGGCGCCAACGTCAGCCAGATGCACTACGCCCGTAAAGGCATCATCACCGCCGAGATGGAATACGTCGCCATCCGCGAAAACATGAAGCTGGAAGTGGCCCGCGCTGCCGGCCTGCTGGACCAGCAACACGCCGGCCACAGCTTCGGTGCCAGCGTGCCAAAAATCATCACCCCCGAATTCGTCCGTGACGAAATCGCCCGTGGTCGCGCGATCATTCCGGCCAACATCAACCACACCGAACTGGAACCGATGATCATCGGCCGTAACTTCCTGGTGAAGATCAACGGCAACATCGGCAACAGCGCGCTGGGTTCGTCCATCGAAGAAGAAGTGGCGAAACTGACCTGGGGCATTCGCTGGGGTTCGGACACGGTCATGGACTTGTCCACCGGCAAACACATTCACGAAACCCGCGAGTGGATCATCCGTAACTCGCCGGTGCCGATCGGTACCGTTCCGATCTATCAGGCCCTGGAAAAAGTCGGCGGCGCTGCCGAAGACCTGACCTGGGAGCTGTTCCGCGACACGCTGATCGAACAGGCCGAGCAGGGCGTTGACTACTTCACCATCCACGCCGGCGTGTTGCTGCGCTATGTGCCGCTGACCGCCAAGCGCGTGACCGGTATCGTTTCCCGTGGCGGTTCGATCATGGCCAAGTGGTGCCTGGCGCACCACAAGGAAAACTTCCTCTACACCCATTTCGAAGACATCTGCGAAATCATGAAGGCTTACGACGTCAGCTTCTCGCTGGGCGATGGCCTGCGTCCGGGCTCGATTGCCGACGCCAACGACGCCGCGCAATTCGGAGAGCTGGAAACCCTGGGCGAGCTGACCAAAATCGCCTGGAAGCACGACGTGCAGTGCATGATCGAAGGCCCGGGCCACGTGCCGATGCAGTTGATCAAAGAGAACATGGACAAGCAGCTGGAATGCTGCGACGAGGCGCCGTTCTACACCCTCGGCCCGCTGACCACCGACATTGCACCAGGCTATGACCACATCACTTCGGGTATCGGTGCGGCGATGATCGGCTGGTTCGGTTGCGCGATGCTGTGCTACGTCACGCCGAAGGAACACCTGGGCCTGCCGAACAAGGATGACGTGAAGACCGGGATCATCACCTACAAGATCGCCGCGCATGCCGCCGATCTGGCGAAGGGGCATCCGGGCGCACAGATCCGCGACAATGCCTTGAGCAAGGCGCGTTTCGAATTCCGCTGGGAAGACCAGTTCAATCTGGGCCTTGATCCAGACACTGCCCGTTCGTATCACGATGAAACCCTGCCGAAGGATTCGGCCAAGGTCGCGCACTTCTGCTCCATGTGCGGGCCGAAATTCTGCTCGATGAAGATCACTCAGGAAGTCCGCGAATACGCGGCCAACCAGCGGATCGACACCGTTGATGCCGACGTCGCCCAGGGATTGGCGGATCAGGCTGAGCGGTTCAAGCAGGAAGGCAGTCAGCTGTACAAGAAGGTTTGATCTGACTGGCAGTGCCGGTCTCTCAAGGCTGGCGCTGTTTTTTTGTAGGAGCAAGGCTTGCCCGCGATGGCGTCCTCGAGATCGCCATCGCGGGCAAGCCTTGCTCCTACAGGTTCGATGGTCAACACAACAACAAATGTCCCTCTGAGATAACACCCTTGAGCATTCAACCCAGTACCTATTCTCCCGATATCGCCGTGCCGACCGACAAGCGTGTCTTCGGCGGGCGCGATCTGTTTTCCCTGTGGTTCTCCCTCGGCATTGGCCTGATGGTGCTCCAGACCGGTGCGCTGCTGGCGCCAGGCCTGGGCCTGTCCGGTTCGTTACTGGCCATCTTCCTCGGCACGCTGGTCGGCGTTCTGCTGCTGGCTGCGGTCGGCGTGATCGGCAGCGACACGGGCCTGTCGTCCATGGCCGCGCTCAAACTCAGCCTCGGCAAACGTGGCGCGAGCCTGCCGGCCGTGCTGAATCTGCTGCAACTGATCGGTTGGGGCTCGTTCGAAATCATCGTCATGCGCGACGCCGCCAGCCTGTTGGGTGCGCGGGCGTTCAGCGAAGGCAGCCTGCTGTCGAATCCACTGCTCTGGACTTTGTTCTTCGGCGCCTTGGCGACCTTGCTGGCGGTCAGCGGGCCACTCACATTCGTACGGCAAATCCTGCGCAAGTGGGGCATCTGGCTGTTGCTGGCGGCGTGCATCTGGCTGACCTGGAACCTGTTCGCCAAAGCCGATCTGGCCGCTTTGTGGGCGCAGGCCGGCGATGGTTCGATGCCGTTCGCCGTGGGCTTCGACATTGCGATCGCGATGCCGCTGTCGTGGCTACCGCTGATTGCCGACTACTCGCGTTTCGGCAAGCGTGCGAAAAACGTGTTCGGTGGCACGGCCATTGGCTTCTTTATTGGTAATTTCTGGCTGATGAGCCTGGGCGTGGCTTACACCCTGGCGTTCGCGCCGAGTGGTGAAGTGAATGCCTTGCTGTTGGCGTTGGCCGGTGCCGGCCTGGGTATTCCGCTGCTGCTTATCCTGTTGGACGAGTCGGAAAACGCCTTCGCCGATATTCACTCGGCGGCCGTTTCCAGCGGGATTCTGTTGCGCTTGAAAGTCGAGCATCTGGCGCTGGCCATCGGCGTGATCTGCACGCTGATCGCCTGCCTGGCGCCACTGGCCCAGTACCAGAATTTCCTGCTGTTGATCGGTTCGGTGTTTGCGCCGCTGTTCGGCGTGGTGTTGGTGGATCACTTCATCCTGCGCAAACGCAGTGCCCAAGTCGCGTCAGCCGCATTGCGCTGGCCGGCGTTGCTCGCCTGGCTGGGCGGGGTGAGCACCTATCATTTGCTGGCCAATCTGTATCCGGACATCGGCGCAACCCTGCCGTCATTGATTCTGGCAGGGCTACTGCAACTGGTATTGGGCCGAGCCTTCAGTTACGGCCGGGAAACAGCTCGGGCTTGATGATGCCGTTCAGGCGTGGGTAAGGGATCTTCAGTTCGATATGGCCCAGCGCGTAAGGCGCAATGGTGCTGGTTTCGTACTTGAGGATCACCCCGCCGTAGGTCAGCGCCACGTTCTGGGTTTTCTGGAACGGCCAGCTCTTCACGAACTCTGGTTCCTGATCGAGCTTGGTGCTGATCAACCAGCTGTTATGCGCGACTTGTGCCGCCTTCCAGAACGCCTCTTCCTGACCCGGAACCAGCATGTCCGACAGCGTCAGCACTTTGTGCTGCTGGCGTGAATAGTTGATAAAGCTGCGGCCCGGCGTGCCATGCGCGCCGCCGGTGTCCAGGTAGCTGGAAAACTCGACGATCACCAAGCCGTCATGCTGCTCACGTACCTTGGCTTGCAAATAGCTGCTGGTGCGCGGGCTGGCCGTGCGCAAAAACTCATCGCGATAGGCTGCCAGCGTCGGTGCCACCGGGGCGTCCGGTGAGGTGCGCGTCAATAGCAGCAAGCGTTTTTCGACGATGCCGTCCAATTGCGGTTCGGCGGGAAAGTGCACGGTATCGATGTTCACCAGCGGGCAATCGGGGGTAGTGCAACCCGGTTTCAGGGTTTCGGCGGCATCGCGGGTCGTTTCCAGCGGCGCCCGGTAGTTGGGCTGAAACAGACTCTGGCAGGCGCCCAGCGTCAGGGCGATTGCGGCCACGGAGGCGATTTTAAAAAGCGACATGGGCGTCCTTTGTAAAACAGGGGAAGGCAAAAAGTTATCCGCTTCGACTATCAACGAAGCAGTCAGTTCGCCACTAAGCTAATTAGAGTTGGTTTCGCCCTCACCGTCTATCCCGCTGACGGGAAAGGGGCTGCATCAAATGTCGCGGGCGCGTTAGGATGGCGCGAAGTCGAGGTTGCAAGTCACAAAAAGGAACCTCGTAACGGATTTGCAGTAAAGAGGATTGTCATGACTGATTTTGCCAACGCCATTCCGACCGCCGTGGATATCGTGCGGCGCGAAAAATGCTACGAAGGCTTTTATAAGCTCGACCGTGTGCATTTGCGCCACGAACTGTTCGCCGGTGGCATGAGTCGCGAAATCGATCGTGAAGTGTTTGTTCGCCACGATGCGGTATGCGTACTGCCGTACGATCCGCAGCGCGACGAAGTGGTGCTGATCGAGCAGTTTCGCGTCGGCGCCATGGGCAAGACCGACAACCCGTGGCTGATCGAACTGGTCGCTGGTCTGATCGATAAGGAAGAAGTGCCGGAAGAAGTTGCTCACCGTGAGGGGCAGGAGGAAGCTGGGCTTGTGTTCGGGGCGCTCTGGCCGATGCTCAAATATTTCCCGTCGCCGGGCGGCAGTAACGAGTTTGTGCACCTGTTCCTGGGGCGCTGCGAAACCACCGGGGTTGGCGGCCTGCATGGGCTGGAGGAAGAAGCTGAAGATATCCGCGTCACGGTCTGGGCGTTCGAAGATGCCTTGCAGGCCGTGCGTGACGGACGAATTGCCAACGCGGCCAGCATCATTGCCTTGCAATGGTTAGCTTTAAACCGCGCTGAAGTGAGGGGGTTATGGTCGTAAACAAGCTGCGCGATCGTTATCGGGTGGACCTTGCGGGGCTGCAAGCTTCCTGCGAGGCCAACTACGCACGCTTGATGCGACTGTTGCCAGACATGCGCGACGAGCCGGCGGCGCGGCGCATTGCCGTGACTCACGGTGAACAGATGCTCGGCGTGCTGGCGCTGGAAGTGGTGCAGGTCTGTCCGTACACCACGACCCTGCAAGTGCGCCAGGAACACAGCCTGCCCTGGCTGCCGGTACCGCAACTGGAAGTGCAGGTCTATCACGACGCCTGCATGGCCGAAGTCGTCAGCGCCGAGCATGCCCGGCGATTTCGTGGTGTCTATCCTTACCCGAACGCCTCGATGCATCAGCCGGACGAAAAAGCCCAATTGAACATGTTCTTGGGGGAGTGGCTCAGCCATTGTCTGGCCTGCGGGCACGAGTACGCGGTTGTGCGTTGAGCGCCCTAGTTGTGAACTGCGTCCGGTTCACGGGTTTCCTCTTTTGATCGTCCCCCAGCATAATTGCGGCACCTATCCACACCCGTGATTCAGCCCTGGGAGAACGCCTTGCCGAGCGTATCCACATTGACCACCGCCGATCCGGCGTTGCTGGTGCAACTCTCCGACAGCCATTTGTTCGCCGAAGCGGACGGGACGTTGCTGGGCATGAACACCCGGGACAGCCTGCAAAAAGTGATCGAATTGGTGCAGCTTCAGCAGCCGCATATCGACTTGATCATTGCCAGTGGCGATCTCTCCCAGGACGGAACGCTGGAGTCTTATCAGCTATTTCGCGACCTGACACGGCAACTCGACGCCCCGGCGCGCTGGATTCCCGGCAATCACGATGAACCGATGATCATGGCCGAGGCCGCAGTGCAGAGCGCATTGCTTGAGCCGGTGGTGGACGTCGCCAATTGGCGGGTCACGCTGCTGGATTCCGCCGTGCCGGGTTCAGTGCCGGGCTATTTGCAGGATGAGCAGTTGCAGTTGCTGGCTCGATCACTGAGTGAGGCGCCGGATCGGCATCATCTGGTCTGCTTCCACCATCATCCGGTGTCGATCGGATGTGCCTGGATGGAGCCGATCGGGTTGCGCAACCCTGAGGCGTTGTTTGCGGTGCTCGATCGTTTTCCGCAGGTGCGGGCGGTTTTGTGGGGGCATGTGCATCAAGAGATCGATCAGCTGCGTAAGGGCGTTCGCCTGATTGCCTCGCCGTCGACCTGCATTCAGTTCGAGCCGGGCAGCGATGATTTCAAGGTCGGGGAGCAGGCGCCGGGGTATCGCTGGTTGCGGTTGTTGCCCGATGGGCGGATCGAAACCGGTGTCGAACGGGTCACCGGGTTTGATTTTCAGGTTGATTACGGCTCCAACGGCTACTGAGTTTTTGGGTGCATATCCGTTGCTGCGGTAACGGCGGCTTAGGGTTTTTTTCAAACGCCAAAAAAAAGTAAGCAAAAAAAGGCTCGCCCCGAGCGTCCGGCCCCTCGCTGGGGCTCGGCGTTCCTTCGCTCCGGTATCCCTCCGGGGACACTGCCCTCCGGTCGGCTTCGCTTCGACCTACATGCAGCGTGTTCGACTGCGTCGAACGGCGCTGCGCGCCACTCCCCGGATGAACACCTCCACTCAGCCTCCCGAAGGGGCGGGTGGATCAAGATCAAGGGCTGCAGGCGAGCTAACGCTCGGCCTGATGAGTGGTGAGAAGCGGCCGGTTTACTCATTCCCTGTAGGAGCATGGCTTGCCAGCGATGGCGGCCTGACAGCCGACCGATATCTTGCTGATGTACACCAATCCCCTGTGGGAGCTGGCTTGCCAGCGATGGCGGCCTGACAGCCGACCGATATCTTGCTGATGTACACCAATCCCCTGTGGGAGCTGGCTTGAACTGGCCTAATAATTTCGGACACCTCTTAAGGGCGATATGATTTCGCCAACTTGGAGGCTCCATGAACGAAAGAAAGGTCTATACGCGCGAGTTCAAGCTTCATGCTGCCAGCATGGTGCTTGATGATAACTGCCCGGTTTCAGATGTTTGTGCATCGCTGGATATCGGGCCCACCGCTTTACGGCGCTGGGTCGATCAGGTTCGTAAGGAACGTGAAGGGCAGCCAGTCANCTGGGATAATGCGCCGACAGAACGCTTTTTCGGCACGCTCAAGTCAGAGTGGGTGCCTCGTGGCGGTTACAGCCTGATCGAGGAAGCCAAAACCGATATCGTGCGCTTCTTCATGTACTACAACCGCACCAGACTCCATAGCTATAACGACTACCTGTCGCCAATAGCCATGGAGCAAAAAGCGGCATAAACACCGTAATCGGTGTCCGAGATTACTTGACCAGTTCAGCTTGCCAGCGATGGCGGCCTGACAGCCGACCAATTTCTAGCCGATGTACATCATTCCCTGTAGGAGCGAGCCTGTTCGCGAAGGCGGGCTCACTGGCGGCGCTGTTTAATGGTCAGCAAAAATTTCAGAACCTTCCCGCGATATTTTCAGGTTGTCCGTCGGACGTGGCATCTCTGACCTTTGGTCTGTCGCTGACACATTCAGCGATCGGGCTTCGCGGTCCGTTTTCTCAGGCATAATCGCCCCCGCCTAACGACAGCGCTTTTGGCTGTCTGTCGTTTCGTGTCATGGCGGCTGTGCGCGGGATACCTTCGGGTATGCCGAGTTGCCAGAGGGTCGGTCCGCGAACCTGCGTACAGCTGCCACCCAAATTGCTTCGCGGTAATTTGTAAGTGGCTCCACTCTTCCTCTGGAGTACGGCTATGTTCAAACCAACTCCCAATCCCCCCACCCGCAAACCCAGCACGATGTACATGATCGTCCCCGACATGGACACGGAAAGTCTTTTGGCCCATTCCTGTGAATCACTGGCTTCGGCGAGTGTGATGGCCAGCGATTTTGCGGCGCGTCTGCTTGGGCCTGACCGGCATACGGCGATGGCAATTCAGCAGCTGGTCATGCTGGCCGAACTGGCGGTGAATCGGGCGCTGGATAACGTCGATCCGACGTAACTGTTGGACCGAGTCATCGTTCTTCGCGAGCAGGTTCCCACAGGGGATTTGTCTACGACGCCAATCCATTGTGGAAGCGGTCTTGCTCGCGAAGGCGTCAGTACAAACACCTCGAATCCCGAGGATATCCCCGATCCCCCCATCTCCCTGTAAACTGCGCCTCTTTACCCGACGCACAGGGAGCTCAAATGTCCGGTTCGATCCTTTATATCCACGGTTTCAACAGCGCGCCGGCCTCAAAAAAGGCTACGCAGTTGATGCAAGTGATGGACCGGCTGGGCTTGAGCGATCAACTGCGTGTCCCGGCCTTGCACCACCACCCACGCGAAGCCATCGGTCAGCTGGAGCAGGCGATTGAAGAGCTGGGGCGGCCACTGCTGGTCGGCAGCTCACTCGGCGGCTACTATGCCACTCACTTGGCCGAGCGCCATGGCCTCAAGGCTTTGCTGATCAACCCTGCCGTCAGTCCGCACCGGATGTTCGACGGGTTCCTGGGAACGCAGAAAAACCTGTATACCGATGAGACTTGGGAAATGACCCACGACCACGTGACGGCCCTGGCCGAGCTGGAAGTGCCGGCGCCCCAAGACCCGCAGCGGTATCAGGTGTGGTTGCAGACCGGCGACGAAACGCTGGACTATCGCCTGGCCCAGCAGTATTACCGAGCCTGTGCCTTGCGCATTCAGGCCGGCGGCGACCATAGTTTCCAGGGCTTTGCCGCACAACTGCCGGCAATGTTGAGTTTTGCCGGTATCGGCGCAGATTTGTATCAGGCGATCGATTTCACAGCACTGTGAACCGTCGCCTCTATTTCACGAACATTTGACGACGAGACCCCATGGCCACTCCCAGCGCTAGCTCTTATAACGCAGACGCCATCGAAGTCCTCTCGGGCCTCGACCCGGTGCGCAAACGCCCCGGCATGTACACCGACACCAGTCGGCCGAACCACCTCGCCCAGGAAGTCATCGACAACAGCGTCGACGAAGCCTTGGCCGGGCATGCGAGCTCGGTGCAAGTCATCCTGCACGCCGATCATTCCCTGGAAGTCAGTGACGACGGCCGTGGCATGCCGGTGGACATTCACCCTGAAGAGGGTGTTTCCGGGGTCGAACTGATCCTCACCAAGCTGCACGCGGGCGGCAAGTTTTCCAACAAGAACTACCAGTTCTCCGGCGGTCTGCACGGGGTGGGTATTTCGGTGGTCAATGCCTTGTCGACCGAAGTCCGGGTACGCGTGAAGCGTGACGGCAACGAATACCAGATGACGTTCGCCGATGGTTACAAGAAAACCGAGCTGGAAGTGATCGGCACGGTCGGTAAACGCAACACCGGGACCAGCGTGTTCTTCGCACCGGACCCGAAATACTTCGATTCGCCGAAATTCTCCATCAGCCGCCTCAAGCACGTGCTCAAGGCCAAGGCTGTTCTGTGCCCGGGGTTGCTGGTCAGTTTTGAAGACAAGGCCACCGGTGAAAAAGTCGAGTGGCATTACGAGGATGGCCTGCGCTCCTACCTGGTAGACGCCGTCAGCGAATTCGAACGCCTGCCGGACGAACCGTTCTGCGGCAGCCTGGCCGGTAATAAAGAAGCGGTCGACTGGGCGCTGTTGTGGCTGCCGGAAGGTGGCGACGCGGTTCAGGAAAGCTACGTCAACCTGATTCCGACGGCCCAGGGCGGCACCCACGTCAACGGTTTGCGTCAGGGCTTGCTCGATGCGATGCGTGAGTTCTGCGAATTCCGCAGCCTGCTGCCGCGCGGCGTGAAGCTGGCGCCGGAAGACGTGTGGGAGCGCATCGCCTTCGTTCTGTCGATGAAAATGCAGGAACCGCAATTTTCCGGCCAGACCAAAGAACGCCTGTCGTCCCGTGAAGCGGCGGCGTTCGTTTCCGGTGTGGTCAAGGACGCCTTCAGCCTGTGGCTCAACGCCAACCCGGAAACCGGCATGCTGCTGGCCGAACTGGCGATCAACAACGCCGGCCGTCGCCTCAAGGCGAGCAAGAAGGTCGAACGCAAGCGCATCACCGCAGGGCCGGCGCTGCCGGGAAAACTGGCCGATTGCGCTGGGCAGGACCCGATGCGTTCCGAGCTGTTCCTGGTGGAAGGTGACTCCGCCGGCGGTTCCGCCAAGCAAGCACGGGACAAAGAGTTTCAGGCGATCCTGCCGTTGCGCGGCAAGATTCTGAACACCTGGGAAGTCGACGGCAGCGAAGTGCTGGCCAGCCAGGAAGTGCACAACATCGCCGTGGCCATTGGCGTCGATCCGGGCGCCACAGACATTAGCCAGCTGCGTTACGGCAAAATCTGCATTCTCGCCGACGCCGACTCCGACGGTCTGCACATCGCCACGTTGCTGTGTGCCTTGTTCGTCCAGCATTTCCGCCCGTTGGTCGATGCCGGCCATGTCTACGTCGCGATGCCGCCGCTGTACCGTATCGACTTGGGCAAAGAGATTTACTACGCCCTGGACGAAGCCGAGCGCGATGGCATTCTCGATCGTCTGGTCGCCGAGAAGAAACGCGGCAAGCCGCAGGTCACCCGATTCAAAGGCCTGGGTGAAATGAACCCGCCGCAGTTGCGCGAAACCACCATGGACCCGAACACTCGGCGCCTGGTGCAACTGACGCTGGAAGACTTCGAGGCGACCTCGGAAATGATGGACATGCTGCTGGCGAAGAAACGCGCCGGTGACCGCAAGTCCTGGCTCGAATCCAAGGGCAACCTGGCCGAGGTTCTTGGTTGATGCGGCTTGGCTTTGCCCTGGCGTGTGCGTTACTGCTGACCCCGGTTTTGGCTCCTGCCGAACCGGCACCAGAGTTGCGCGTGGTCGCCGAGCATCCGATTGACGGCATGCCCGGCGGCAACCTGTCGGGGCTGGCTCAGTGCGGCAAAGACCTGTGGACAGTTTCCGATCGCGACGACGATCAAATCTACCGTCTCGATACCCGCGACACGGTCTGGCAGGCTGAAACCGTGCGCATCGGTGTGCCGCCGGTGCCGGACAGCGGTTTGCCCTGGGGCTTGCGTTCGCGGGCCTGGGTGGCGTCTTTCGTACGTGGCGGCGACCTGGATTTCGAAGCCATTACCTGTGACGGCGCCGGCAATCGCTACATTGTCAGCGAAAGCCATGCGGCCGTCCTGCAAGTGCCGCTCACGGGGCCGGCGACCTGGCTGAACATTTCGCCGATGCTGGTTCGCGAAGCGCGGGCCAGTGGCATGCTGTTGCAATTCAATGCACTGTTCGAGGGTTTGGCGATCAATCCGGCGGGTGATCAGATGTGGTTCGCTGCCGAGCGCCAAAGCCGCGGATTGTTGACGATCAAGCGCAAACAAACGGTATGGGACTGCGACGGTGGCTGTGTGCTGCTGAGCGAGGCGGGCATGGAAATGCAGCCGCCGCAATTTCCCAATGCCAAACCGGTATCTCGGGATTTTTCCGATATATCGTTGTTCAACGGCAAACTGTTCACCCTTGAGCGCAACGCGTACCAGATTTGCCGCCGCGATCTGCAAACGGTGAAAGTCGAGCGTTGCTGGTCGTATGCGGCAGAACTGCTGCAGGCCAACCGTCGTTATCCACAGAACTATGGGCTGGAAGAAGCGTTGGTCGTGGACGCTGACGGTGTCTGGATCGGTGTCGACAACAACAACGGTGCTCGCGCCGATGGCGAAAGTCGCCCGGTGGTCTGGCGCTTCGCGGTGCCTGAAGGTGGTTGGAGCGCCAAGCCGTGAGCCAGCAAACGCCGGGCAAACGCGCCGGCCGGGTCATGTTGGTGCTGGCCTGGTGTGCCGCGCTGTTTCTGGCGACACGGTTTTTCGGGCAATGGGAGGAGCGCCAGCAAAACCCCAATGTGGTGGTCAGCTCGGAACAGGGTGAAGGTTTTATCGAAGTGAAGCTGGTCAGCAATAGCCAAGGGCATTTTGTGGCCAGCGGCGCAATCAACGGCCACCCGGTGGATTTCATGCTCGATACCGGGGCGACGGATGTGTCGATTCCGGCCAGCGTGGCCGAAGGGCTGAAACTGGAACAAGGCTTCGGGGTGACCCTGAGCACGGCCAATGGTCTGAGCGAGGGCTACCGCACCCGCATCGACCGGCTGCAACTGGGCGATATTGTGCTGCGTGATGTTCGCGCGCTGGTCGCGCCAGGACTGGAAGGCAAACAGGTGCTGCTCGGCATGAGTGCACTGAACAAACTTGAATTTACCCAGCGCGGTGGCACCATGTTGCTGCGCCAGACAACGAACCGATGAGGCCCGCATGAGCGACTCCCTTGATCTCAGCCTGGACGGTGTAGAACGCCGGTCACTGGCTGACTTCACCGAAAATGCCTACCTCAATTATTCCATGTACGTGATCATGGACCGTGCCTTGCCGCATATCGGCGACGGCCTGAAACCGGTACAGCGGCGCATCATCTACGCGATGAGCGAGTTGGGGCTGGACGCCGATTCCAAGCACAAGAAATCGGCGCGTACCGTCGGTGACGTGCTCGGCAAGTTCCACCCGCACGGCGACTCGGCCTGCTACGAAGCCATGGTCCTGATGGCCCAGCCGTTCAGCTACCGCTACACGCTGGTCGACGGTCAGGGTAACTGGGGTGCGCCGGATGATCCCAAGTCGTTCGCGGCCATGCGTTACACCGAGGCACGCCTGTCCCGTTACTCCGAGGTGCTGCTCAGCGAACTGGGCCAAGGCACTGCGGACTGGGGCCCGAACTTCGACGGCACCCTCGACGAGCCGTTGGTGTTGCCAGCACGTTTGCCGAACATCCTGCTCAATGGCACCACCGGCATCGCCGTGGGCATGGCCACTGACGTGCCGCCGCATAATCTGCGCGAAGTCGCGACAGCCTGCGTGCGTTTGCTCGATGAGCCCAAAGCCACGGTCGAACAGCTCTGTGAACACATCCAGGGCCCGGATTACCCGACCGAAGCGGAAATCATCACCCCGCGCGCCGACCTGCTGAAAATGTACGAAACCGGCAAGGGCTCGGTGCGTATGCGCGCCGTGTACCACATCGAAGATGGCGACATCATCGTGACCGCGCTGCCGCATCAGGTCTCCGGTGCCAAGGTGCTGGAACAGATCGCCGCGATGATGCAGGCCAAGCCGTCCAAGGCGCCGCAGATCGCTGACCTGCGCGACGAATCCGACCACGAAAACCCGTGCCGGATCGTGATCATTCCGGGCGCACGCAAAAACTTTGACCACGACGCACTGATGCAGCACCTGTTCGCCAGCACCGAGCTGGAGTCGAGCTACCGGGTCAACATCAACATCATCGGCCTGGACGGCAAGCCGCAGCTGAAAAACCTGCGTGCGCTGCTGGTCGAGTGGCTGGAGTTCCGGGTTCAGACCGTGCGTCGCCGCCTGCAATTCCGCCTCGACAAGGTCGAGCGTCGCTTGCACCTGTTGGACGGTTTATTGATTGCCTACCTCAACCTGGATGAAGTGATTCACATCATCCGGACCGAGGAGCATCCAAAAGCCGCCCTGATCGCGCGTTTCGCCCTGAGCGAAATCCAGGCCGACTACATCCTCGACACCCGTTTGCGTCAGTTGGCACGACTGGAAGAGATGAAGCTGCGTGACGAGCAGGATGAGTTGCTCAAGGAGCAAGCCAAGCTGCAAGCCCTGCTGGGCAGCGAAACCAAGCTGAAAAAGCTGGTGCGCACCGAGCTGATCAAGGACGCCGAAACCTATGGCGACGACCGTCGTTCGCCGATCGTCGAGCGGACCGAGGCCAAGGCCCTGACCGAGCACGATCTGCTGCCGAACGAGAAAGTGACCGTCGTGCTGTCGGAAAAAGGCTGGGTTCGCTCGGCCAAGGGGCACGAAATCGACGCCACCGGGCTTTCCTACAAGGCCGGGGACGGGTTCAAGGCGCTGGCGGCCGGTCGCTCCAACCAGTTTGCGGTGTTTATCGACTCCACCGGGCGCAGTTATTCGGTGGCGGCGCACACCCTGCCGTCGGCTCGCGGCCAGGGCGAACCGCTGACCGGTCGTCTGACGCCACCACCAGGCGCAAGCTTCGAATGCGTGCTGATGCCGGAAGATGATTCGCTGTACGTGATTGCCTCCGACGCCGGTTATGGCTTCGTGGTCAAAGGTGAAGACTTCCAGGCCAAGAACAAGGCCGGCAAGGCACTCTTGAGCCTGCCGAGCAACTCGAAGGTCATTCTTCCGCGCCCGGTGGCCGATCGCGAGAATAACTGGCTGGCTTCGGTGACGACCGAAGGTCGCCTGCTGATCTTCAAGATCAGCGACCTGCCACAATTAGGGAAGGGCAAAGGCAACAAGATCATCGGGATCACCGGTGAGCGTGTGGCCAATCGCGAAGAATATGTGACGGACATCGCCGTTCTGCCGGAGGGTGCCACTTTGGTGCTGCAGGCTGGAAAACGTACCTTGTCACTGAAAGCGGACGACCTCGAACACTACAAAGGTGAGCGTGGGCGTCGTGGTAACAAGTTGCCGCGGGGCTTTCAGAGGGTAGATGCGCTGCTCGTCGAAAACCTCAATTAAGCGTCCTAGAGGCCTCGATCTACGATTTAACGCGTAGATCGACGCTTTGGCGCTGGAGTCGGAACGCATATTCACGGATGATATGGCCTTTCAAGCGCCGGCGTGGTCGAGCGTTCTTCATATTTATTGAGTATTTTCACTGTGGTTAGCCTTGTGGCAATCACCTGGATGGGACGATGACTGCTCTGCGCCTTCCTTTTATTTTGATGCTCGCCGGCGTTCTTGGCCTGGCGGGTTGCAGCGTTCACCAGCCGGTGTCGCTGTATCAACTGGACAGCGGAAGCCCGGTTGCACCTGCGCAAAGCGCGGGTATGGCGGTATTGTTGGGCCCGGTAACGGTCGCCGATTACCTGCAACGTGAAACCTTGTTGCAGCGTCAGCCCGATGGCAGTCTGCAAGCGTCGACGGATGGTCGTTGGGCGGGTAGCTTGTCCTCTGACATTGATCAGCTGTTGTTGCGTCAGGTCGCCGGTCATCTGGACAGTCAGCGTGTTGTGCTGGCGCCCGCCACAACCGGTTTCACGCCAGATGTCCAGGTACTGCTGACGATTACTCGCCTGGATTCGGGCGCGTCGCAACCGGCCATCCTGGATGCGCAATGGCGTTTGATCGACCGTCGTGGTCAGGTTCGCGATAACCGCATCATTCACCTGCAAGAGCAGCACGCGGGTGGTACGGCAGCGCAGGTACAGGCCCAAGGCGTGTTGTTGCAGCGCCTGGCCGAGCAATTGTCGGTGGCACTCAAACCATTGGCCAATCAGCCGCCAATCGCTGAAGCACCAAAAAAACCGGCTGCCAAGCCTGTGGCTCCAGCGGCCGAGCAAGAGAAACAGCCGAAAATCCCGATGGCATCGCCAATCCGGACCGATATGGAAGTGTTCAGGTTCTAAGCCTGGATTGATCCAAAGCAAAGCCCGCCCTGTGCGGGCTTTGTTGTTTCTGAATGAGCGTGTAGCAGCTGTCGAGCCTGCGAGGCTGCGTTCGAGGACGAAGTCCTCGCAAATCCTGTGAGTACAGTCTGACTGAATAAGCCCATTGCCCTTACGCCTGTTGGGCCCAAGCCCAAGCCCAAGCCCAAGCCCAAGCCCGAGCGCGGGTCGAGGCGAACGCAACCTCGCAGGCTCGGCAGCTGCTACATGGCACCCACAAAAAACCCGCAGATGATCACTCATCTGCGGGCTTCATTGTTACAGGCTAAGGCTTACGCCCGGCGCTCATGCATCCGCGCCAGTTGCCGCTCCAGCATCGACGGATAAGGTTCCATCAGTCGCTCCACGCAGCAAGCACCCTCGGGGCTGGCAATCGGACGAATCCGCGCGCGTTGACGAATCAGCACGTCGTCACTGATCTTGCGCTCCACCAGCAGCAGGTTGCGGCTGTGTTGCGACAGGGCCAGGGCATCCTGGGCGGATTCGGTCAGCAGCAGGTCGATCTGACTCATTCCGAACAATTCCTCGCCCAGTGTCAGCCCGAGCTGCAATTGCAGGGTAATGCCGCTGTCCGCGACCTCGATTTGCAACTGATGGCCCAGCGCCCGCAGCAGCTCGCCGCAGCAGATCGCGTTGGTCAGGTAGTCATCGCCGCTGTCTTCGGTGTGGAACAGCATCAGCGTGCTGCCATCGTTCAGGGTGTGCAGTTCGCTCTGATAGAGCGAGGCAGCCTGATCGAGACAGTCGCGATAGCGTTTGAGCAGCTCTTCCAGACGAGTGCGTGGCAGGCG
The DNA here is from genome assembly GCF_002000165.1 of Pseudomonas sp. C9. Taxonomy (NCBI): domain Bacteria; kingdom Pseudomonadati; phylum Pseudomonadota; class Gammaproteobacteria; order Pseudomonadales; family Pseudomonadaceae; genus Pseudomonas; species Pseudomonas sp. C9. The sequence continues at coordinate 369,981 of NZ_MPAK01000002.1, forward strand.
ACGCAGTTGATCCTGAGCGCCCAGTTGCACGGCCAGGACGGCGCTGTGTTGCGGCACATTGGAAATTACCGGTTTTGCTGCCGGTTTCGGCGCGCTGGCGACCGACTCATCACGCAGGTCTGCGAACGCATCGTCGTCATCGTCGTCTTCAACGGTGCTGACTATGTGCCGTGGCGCCGGTTTGAGGCTGGCTACCGGTTTGGTTTCATCGAAACTCGGGTCACGCAGGTTGCGTACTTCGAAGGTCGGCTCGTTGTCGTCCGCGTCTTCGTAATCGCTGTCGTCTTCAGGCTCGGGAAGCGGTTCCGGCTCGGCGGGCTCCGGAGCGAAATTGGCGTGCAGCTGACGGGCCAGATCGCCGATCTCATCCTGACGCTCGGTGGCCGGGGTGTATTCGTCGATGTTGCGCAGCCATACGCGTAATTGCAGCAGCGGTGTAGAGATGTGCCGACCCAAACGCAGGCTCAGGGCCAGGGACAATGCCAGCAGGATCGCACTCAAAATGCCCATGCTTTGCAGGCTGATGGTCATCGGCTGCTGGAACTGATCCATGTCCAGGCTGATGCGCAGTTGCCCGGCGGTCACGTCCTGGAAGGTGATCTTGCTCTGGTACATGCCCTCGGCTTCGCCCAGCAGGCTGTGCTTGGGACGCTGACCGGCTTCGGCGAGGATGCGGTTATCCACGCTATAAATGGCCGCGTGGGCCACCAGCTTGTTTTTGGTCAGGTTGTTGAGCAGCACGTTGAGGCTGAGGATGTCGTTGGACACCAACAGCTCCGTGGCGGACGTGGCCGTCTGCGTGGTCAGGCTTTCGCCCAGCGCATCGGCCTGCTCATGCATGGCCTGCTTGAACTGCAAACCCATCACACAGGCGTAGATCACCAGGGCCAAGGCGACCAGGATCACGTTATGGCTGGCGATGCGCAATGCAATCGGTACACGGCGGTGGCGCAGTGCACGGAAGATCAGCAGAAAGAAGTTATCGGTTTTTACTGGCGTGGGCCGGTTCACTTGCGCTCGGCTCTTTTGTCCGTGAAGTTGACGCGCAGTATAGCGACAGGCCCTAGGCCGTCAAAGCGCTCACGGTGCCCGATGGTCACTGAAAGTGGGTAGAATGCGGTTTTTTTCCACTTGCGGGGGTGCGCCTTGCGCGAAATCGTCCTGATAAACATCACGGGAGTCGACCGTCCGGGTCTGACTGCGGCCATTACCGGCGTTCTGGCCCAGGGTGGTGTGAACATTCTCGACATCGGTCAGGCGGTGATCCACGACACCCTGTCGTTTGGCATCCTGGTTGAAATTCCGGGTACCGAGCAAGGCAAGTCGGTGCTCAAGGACATCCTGTTCAAGGGGTACGAGCTCGATCAACAGGTCCGTTTCACGCCGGTGTCCGAAGAGGATTACCAGCAGTGGGTCGGCAATCAGGGCAAGAAACGCCACATCGTGACGCTATTGACCCGCAAAGTGACCGCCGAACAGTTGCAGGCCGTGAGTTCGATCACGGCCAAATATGGCCTGAACATCGATCACATTGATCGCCTGTCCGGGCGCATGCCGCTGGACACTCCGGCCGACAAGGGCAAGGGCTGCATCGAGTTTTCGGTGCGCGGCGAAGCGGCTGATCCACAGGCACTGCGTGCCGAGTTCCTGAGCGTTGCTCAGGAGCTGAACGTCGATATCGCCTTCCAGGAGGATTCGCTGTTCCGGCGCAACCGTCGCTTGGCGGTGTTCGACATGGACTCGACCCTGATCGAAGCCGAAGTGATCGACGAGCTGGCCAAGGCCGCTGGCGTGGGTGAACAGGTTTCGGCCATCACTGAGCGGGCCATGGCCGGTGAACTGGATTTTCGCGCCAGCTTCAAGGAGCGTCTGGCGTTGCTGCAAGGCCTGGACGTCAGCGTGCTGGATTCGATCGGCGCCTCGCTGCGTCTGACCGAAGGCGCCGAAACCCTGTTTGCCGAACTCAAGCGCCTGGGCTACAAAACGGCAATCCTGTCGGGCGGCTTCACCTACTTCGCCAAGCAATTGCAGGCCAAGCTGGGGATCGATTACGTGTTTGCCAACGAACTGGAAGTGGTTGACGGCAAGGTCACCGGTGTCGCGGTCGAGCCGATTGTCGATGCACAGCGCAAGGCCGACTTGCTGCGTGAACTGGCGCACAAGGAAGGTTTGCGTCTGGAGCAGACCATTGCAGTCGGCGACGGTGCCAACGATCTGCCGATGCTGGCGATTGCCGGGTTGGGCGTAGCGTTCCGTGCCAAGCCACTGGTGAAACAGTCGGCGAAGCAGGCGATTTCCACCCTGGGGCTGGATGGCGTGCTGTACCTGTTGGGTTTCCGCGATCGCGACGGTCAGCTCTAGGCAGCGCAAATAAATGTGGGAGCGGCGGTGCGGCGATCCGACTTGCCCGCGAAGAGGTCGGAACATCCAACATCTATGTTGTCTGTGCCGACGCTTTCGCGGGCAAGTCGGATCGCCGCACCGCCGCTCCCACAGGGATGCAGTTTGGCCTTTAGGCCTTTGGCTGGCCCATGCCCTGGCCCATCTGCACCGAGACGCCAGCGGTCATTTCTTCCGACCATTGCACTTGATCCGGCCCGAACAGCACAACAGCGGTCGAACCCAGTTTGAAGCGACCCAGCTCCGCACCTTTTTCCAGGTGGATCGGTGCGCGGGCGGCTTCGTCGTAGCGGAAGGTTTTCAGCTCGCGTTTCGGCGGCGTGACCAATCCTGCCCAGACGGTTTCAATCGACGCGACAATCATCGCGCCCACCAGTACCACGGCCATCGGCCCGCGCTCGGTGTCGAAAATGCACGCGACGCGCTCGTTGCGGGCGAACAGTTCCGGGACGTTTTCAGCAGTGGTCTGATTCACTGAGAACAGACGGCCCGGGATGTAGACCATCTCGCGCAAGGTGCCGGCCAGCGGCATGTGCACGCGGTGGTAGTCCTTCGGCGACAGGTAAATGGTCGCGAAATCACCGCCCATGAACGGCGCGGCATTCGCCGCATCACCACCCAGCAGTTCCAGCACGCTGAAGCTGTGACCCTTGGCCTGGAACACGCGGCCGTGTTCGATCGGGCCGAGTTGGCTGACCGCACCGTCGGCCGGGCTGAGGATCGCGCCCGGTGTTTCGTCCAGTGGACGCGCCCCGTCTTTCAAGGCACGGGTGAAGAACGCATTGAAGTGTTCGTAGGCGGTCAGGTCTTCGACCAGCGCCTGGGACATGTCCACCTGGTAACGCTTGGCGAACCAGGCGGTAAAGGCGTTTTTGAACCAGCGCACGCGGCATTCGGCAATGCAGCCGGCCAGTCGCGAGAGCAAGTGATGGGGCAGCAGGTATTGGCTGAGGATAAACAGACGCTTATTCATTAACTGTCCTTAAAACCTTAAATCTCTACGGGGGTGTCGGGATGGTTGCCCCATTCGCCCCAGGAACCGGCGTAGCCTTTGACCCGCGGATAACCGAGGGATTTGGCCACCAGATAGGTGAAGCCAGAACGGTGGTGAGTCTGGCAGTGGGTAATCACTTCTTTGTCTTTGGTGATGCCGAGCTGTTCGAGGATCTGCGGCATGTCCGTTCGAATGCGCAAGTTGCGCGACTTATCCATGCCCGCGGTCCATTCGAAATTGACCGCGCCGGGAATATGCCCGCCCTTGGCCGCCAGCACTTTCTCGCCGGAGTACTCCAGCGGTCCGCGCGCATCCCAGATCGCCAGGTCGGCGGCGCCGAGACGGCTTTGCAGGTATTCGCGGGTGGCCGTAGGTTCGTCGTGCAGGGTCAATGCCACCGGGCCGCCAACCGAAGGCGGGATTTGGATCGACATCGGCAAACCTTCAGCCAGCCAGGCCGGCAGTCCGCCGTCCAGATAGTGGTAGTTGCGGTGGCCAATGACATCCAGCAGCCAGATAAAACGCCCGGCCCAGCCGCCGCCTTCGTCGTCATAAACGACGTAGACCGCATTGGGGTTGTGTCCCAACTCACCAAACAACGCTTCGAGTGCCGCTTGCGCAGGCATCAGCCCCGGCGCAGGCGCCTGGCCGAGTTGCGTGCGCTTGGGGTCGACAAAGCGCGCGCCGGGAAGGTGCCCTTCGCCATAGCGAGCGCTGCTGGTCAGGTCCACCAGAATCAGGTCGCGGGCCTCGAGGCGAGGGAGCAAGTCGCTCGGCTCGATCACCAGCGGCAAGCCAGAGAAGTCAGACATGTGAGGTCTCCAGAGCACAAAAGTGTGGATTGTAGCGCAGCGTCATTGGCCGCGGTGGCTAAAGGTGTTCAAGGCTTTCTCGATGCATTGCGCAGTTTTGCCGAAGGCTTGCACGGTGATTTCCGAGAACGGCCCGCCGCCCTGATCCGCCACCACCACCATGATCACCCGCCCATTGTTGACCAGCGAGCGCAGCAACAGGTGTTCGCCACGGAATTGCGCACGCAGGCTGGCCGGCAACAAGGCCGAAAACTGGGCGTTATTGGCGGGTGTCAGGCGCACCTGAGCCTGTTGCGAGAGCAGCCGTTGCAGCACCGAGCTTTGGCTGACCATCAGGTTCAGGCCGGCCGTTTCTGTTGGCAACCCGGCGATCTGATGCGCCCGCAGATTGGCGTGCGTGCGGTCGGCCATCAAAATCATCACTCGGCGCATCCCGCACGCGACCAGGGCGTCCCGAGCAGAGGTGGTCAAGTGCATGGCGTTGGTGAAGGGGCTGGGTTCTACCAGCAACTCGGCACATTGGCTGCGCCACTTCGCCAGGTCTTCGGTGGTCGGTGCCGCTGCCGGAAGCAACCTGGCGTGGACACGATTCGTGCCTGTTGGCCAGAGCAGCGAGGCGGCGGGGTGCCACAGGTCCGGCATGGCATGCAGTCGGGCGCTGTTGGCGGCTTGTTGGTGCAATTGCTGCTGCACCTCGGCCATCGGCATTTGCAGATAAAGGCTGGTCAGGTACTGCCAGCGCTCGCTGTGAGGGCTGTCCCACGCCTGTTGCGCCGACAGTGCCAGGCCGTTGGCCAGCAGCACGGTATTGGCCGGCTGATTGAGCCAGCGGCGCAGCGTCGGATCGTCATCCAGGCGGTTTTGCTGGCGCAACGGATGATCGCTGTCGCGGGCAATGCGCAAGACCTGGACCAGTTCGCGCTGCTCGGTCAGCAGCAGGCGATAACCTTGTTCCACCCAGATCGGCAGGCGCCAGATGCTCACCAGTGCCTGGCAAATCTCCAGCAAACGCACGCCGAACAACTGCTTCTCGACTTTTCGCGCCGATTCACCTTGATGGATGACCCGCAGTTCCCACTCTTCAAGCAATTGCGGATGGGTCAGCGCCATCGGCCACAGCGGCGAGAGAAACAGCAGGCTGCCCCAGTGAATGTCCTGCCACAGCCGCGCCAGTCGACCGGCAAAAAAACCATTGGCCTGCTGCGTCGCGTGCTGGCTGATCAATTGCAGTTGGCGCAAGGCAACCGGAATCTGCGATTGCGGCTCCGCGGGCAGGCGGGCGAGCAGTTCTTCGGTGCGTTTCAAGCCGAGGCGATTGATCGCCACTTCAAGGTTTTCCGCAGGCTCGGTCATGCTGCCGTGGGTGTGCCGATTGGCTTCACGAATGATGCTCAAGGCCAGGGCCGGGCTGTCTTGCATCAATTCCGCAATGTCGCGAAGCGAACTGCGGCTGTCAGTTATGGCCCTGCACACACGATCGTGACTGTCCTGCGGAACCGGCAGACGCACGCCATCGAGCAGCTTGACCCAGCCTTCAAGCGTGGTCGGTTTTTGAGTTGGAATGTTCGTTTGGTTAGCCATGGTTGGACGCAATCTTCGTCTGCATTACCTATGCCCGGAGTAGGCTAAATTAGCTTTTCGCTTGAACGGGCTATAGTCTGGCGCAGTTTTGCCGATAAGGAGAAGAAGAGATTTTTCGACCTCCGAATATGACCTTGAACCCGACTCAGTAAGTGCTCTCCTACCTATGGCTAAAATTCTCGGCATCATTGTCGTATTCGCGAGCGTGCTCGGCGGATACGTGCTCTCCCACGGCAAGATTGCCGCCCTTATTCAGCCTTTCGAGGTAATGATTATCGGTGGTGCGGCACTTGGCGCATTCCTGCAGGCCAACCCGGGCCATATGGTCAAGCACGTTCTCAAGAAAGCTTTCGGGATGTTCAGCTCGCGTTTCAACCACACCTTCTACCTTGAAGTGCTGGGGCTGATTTACGAGATCCTCAACAAAAGCCGCCGCGAAGGCATGATGGCCATCGAAGGCGACATCGAAGATGCCGCGGCGAGCCCGATCTTCGCCAAGTACCCGGCGGTGCTCAAAGATGACCGCATGACGGCGTACATCTGCGACTACCTGCGCATCATGTCGTCCGGCAACATGGCGCCCCATGAGCTGGAAGGCCTGTTCGACATGGAGCTGACCAGCCTCAAGGAAGACCTGGATCACCCTTCCCACGCGGTAAACGGCATTGCCGACGCCATGCCGGGTTTCGGTATCGTGGCGGCGGTACTGGGTATCGTGGTGACGATGGCCTCCCTGGGCGAAAGCGATCAGAAAATGATCGGTGTGCACGTCGGTGCGGCACTCGTCGGTACCTTCTTCGGTATTCTCGCCGCGTACGGTTTCTTTGGCCCGTTGGCCCACGCCCTGGCCCACGATGCCAAGGAAGAGCTGAACGTCTACGAGGCCATCAAGGCGTCGCTGGTGGCTTCGGCATCCGGCATGCCGCCATCGCTGGCCGTGGAATTCGGTCGCAAGGTTCTGTATCCGGCGCACCGTCCTAGCTTCGCTGAGCTGGAACAAGCGGTTCGCGGTCGCTAAGTCATGGAAAATAACCAGCCGATCATCATCAAGCGCGTCAAGAAATACGCGAGCGGGCATCACGGGGGTTCCTGGAAAATCGCTTTCGCGGACTTCGCGACGGCGATGATGGCGTTCTTCCTGGTGCTGTGGCTGCTCTCCACCGCAACACCAGAACAGAAGATTGCCATCGCCGGTTACTTCAAGGACCCGGTCGGCTTCACCGAAAGTGGCACCCCGTTCATCATTGATCTGGGTGGTTCGCCCACCCTGGCGCCGGAGAAGACCCTCAACCCTGAGGTGAAGTCCCAGCCTCAGCCAGACAGAGTCACCGTCGACACCGAGCAGATCGAAGGGATGGCCGAGCTGGTTGAAAAGGAGCGCCTGGAACTGTTGCTGCAAGAATTGCAGAACAAGGTCGATGAAAATCCGCAGCTGCAGAAATTCAAGGACCAGATCCTGTTCGAGATCACACCGGACGGTTTGCGCATCCAGATCATGGACGCCGAAAACCGGCCGATGTTTGATTCCGGCAGTGCGCGCCTGAAGCCGTATTTCGAAGACATCCTGCTGGCCATGGCCGACACCATCAAAGCGGTGCCGAACAAGATCAGCATCAGCGGCCACACCGATGCCAAACCGTACTCGGGCACCGGTGATTTCGGTAACTGGGAACTCTCGGCCAACCGTGCCAACGCCGCTCGCCGTGCACTGGTGGCCGGCAGTTATCCCGATCAGCAAGTGGCGCGGGTAGTCGGTTATGCCTCGTCGGCGCTGTTCGATCGCGAAAACCCGTTCAATCCGGTCAACCGCCGGATCGACATCGTGGTGCTGACCAAGAAAGCCCAAAAGGCCATTGAAGGTTCGCAAGGTGCAGAACCTGCGCCAGAGCAGGCGCCAGCCCAAGGGCAGGGCGGCCCGGGCGAAGTGCCGGCCAAACCGGTCGATCCAATCGCATTGCCGGCGGATAAAGAACCGCTGCCGGCCCATGAGCTTCGCGAACGTTTGAATCTCTTCGAAAACCCGCCACCGAAACCGGCGGAACCGCCGAAGCAGTGACCCACAAAAAAGCCGACAGCGATGTCGGCTTTTTTGTGCCAGTCAGAAACCCCGTCGAATGCGGTTCTTGAGCTGGTCATGGAACAGTTCGGCATCACGCCGGTGAGTGCCGCGAACGGATTCGCTGAACGACTCCAGCCCCATTGAGCGTTTGGAGACCAGCTCCTCGCGATAGGCATCGATAAAGAAGTTGATGTCGTTCTCGCCGCTCAATTTCGGCCATTTATCGAGGTACTGCGGCAGTGCGCTGGGGCCGATCTTGTACGAGCAGATCCTTCGATTGCTGATGGTGGCCTCGCCGATTTCGAACGGCACCCACCACGACTGTGCAGTCTGCTCCGAGACCACGGCCATCAGGTGCGTGCATTCGGTGATATTGCGTGTGATCACAGTAGTGATGTCTTCAGTGGTCTGCGACTCCGGGTCCAGCACGTCGAGGTAGGTCTTGATGTTCGCTTGCGTCAGGCGCGTGTTAATGGCCATCGCATAGGCGCGGTCTGTGTGGCGGTAGCTGATAAACACGGGCATCAGAAATGTCCTTTGAGCGCGAGTTCGCGGTAATAGGCACCGAGCGCGGTGAGGCGGCATCCGGTGGCGTTGATGGCCGCGTAGTACATGTGTTCGGCATCCACCGGTTCGATCAGGCTATGGCGATTGCACTTTTGCAGCTGCTTGAAGATGTGACCGTGGTCCGGGTCATACGTGGCTTCGGTGGGCTCGTAGCTGGGGTCGAGGGCGTACACAGACTGGGCCTCGGGAAACCATTCGGGTAACTGGCTCAGTATTTCTTCCAGGATCAGCGGCGGGACGTCGCGCAGGGCGATGAATTGCGACACGTTGGTTTTAAACACCGGACGTTGATCCCAGGCGCCCAGCGCGTTGTCTACGAACGAATACAGGCTGCCGGGCGTAATCTGGCCCAATACGTTGGCGGCACCGCCGTGAAGCGCTTGCAGCAGCAGGCCGGTGAACACGCCGTGGCCGGATTCTTCCAGGGCTGATTGGGCTTTCTTGCAGGCGGTCAATATCGTCATGCCTTCGCCGATCATGCTGGCGCCCCCGCGCAGACTGCGCATTTCGCCCGCAGCACCCGCTTCACAGCAATCGAGAATGATGACTTTGTTTTTGATCTTGTCGGCGGCGTTCGCCCACTGAAGGATGTCGCTGATGCGAATCCCATCGTTGCTGCAGCGATAATCCTGGGGAATCAGCATGCCTTCATCGATACCGCTTTCGAAGTGGCCATGTCCGGCGAAGTACAGCAGTGCCACATTGCAGTCGCCGGAAAACAATTGCTTGATGTTCTCTTCCAGCATCTGGCGACTCAGGTACTCCTCGGCAGATGTCAGCACCAGGTTTTTGAAGTTGGGTTTGCCCGTCGCATGCCGCTCCAATATCGAGGCCATGGCGATGGCGTCATTGTTACAGCCGGTGAGCGGCGCGACATGCGTGTAATGATTGATGCCGATAAACAGTCCCTTGCGCATGATCACCCCGCCGTATGCAGGCGAATCGCACTGACGATGCTGTTGGTGTTCCACGCGCATTCGGCATGTGCCGCGTCCCGCACCACCGTGGAGATCCGCTCGGCACCAAATGGTTTGATCGCGATAATCACCTTGCCCATGCGCTTGGCGATCTCGATTTCCTTGTTGATCCACTTGCTATAGGTGGAATACATGCCGGCCATGATCAGCACCGCCGAGCAGGGACGGATCTTGTTCTCGATGGCTTCTTCAAGTTGTTTGTCGGTTTGTGCGCCGACAATCGGGTTGTGCGGCGGAACTGAGAAATTTTTGAATTGGAACGATGGTTGCGCAGTGAGCAGTCGCACCAGATTGTCGTGCGCGTCAGAGTAGTTCCACGAATGGCTGATGAACAAATGGTAGGTTTGCATGGTTGTCCCTCGGTATCGCGACAGTGCGAAGAGGAACCGAATTTAGGCGTCTGAATTGCCCCCGCAAGACCTGCGCGGATAAAGAGAAACATCCTGCAAGCAGGTAGGCGCCAGGCTGACCGAAAGGTCTGACGTTTAAAACGCGGGGAGTTTTGCAGGGCGGGGATTTGTAATCGGCAGCCTCTCAGGCGTGAGGCTGCCGATACGTCTGTTTAGTAACTGGTTTCAGGCAAACTGGCGATGATCGAGCGGTAGCTGTTCATCCGTTGTTGCTGCACGCGGCCTTCTTCGAGGGCCTTGAGCAGGGCGCAACCCGGTTCGCGGTCGTGCTTGCAGTCGCGGAAGCGGCAGGTGCCGATCAGGTCGTTGAACTCGATGAAACCGGCTTCGACATCGGCACGGCTGACGTGGCCCAGGCCGAATTCACGAATACCCGGGGAGTCGATCAACTCACCGCCACCGGGGAAGTGGAACAACCGCGCGGTGGTCGTGGTGTGGGTGCCTTGGCCGGACAACTCGGACAACGGGCCGACACGGGCTTCGACTTCCGGCAGCAGGCTGTTGACCAGCGACGACTTGCCGACACCGGACTGGCCGACGAACACGCTGATGCGTCCGTCCAGTTGTTCCTGCAGTTGCTCCATGCCATTGCCGTGGTGCGCCGATACTTCCAGCACCGGGTAACCGAGCGTGCGGTAGACCGCCAGCAAGGCATTCAGCGCCGGGGCGTTCTGCTCGTCGATCAGGTCGAATTTGTTCAGCAGCAGCAACGGCCGGATACCGGCGTGCTCGGCGGCGACCAGGTAACGGTCGATCAGGTTGGCGTGAGGCTCGGGCAACGGGGCGAAGACGATGACGATCATGTCTACGTTTGCGGCAACAGGCTTGAGCTGGCCACGGCTGTCCGGGCGGCAGAGTTCGGTTTTACGCGGCAGTTGCGCCACGATCACGCCGATCCCTTGGTTGCCGGCGCGCCAGACCACTTGATCGCCGGTTACCAGAGCCGGGAGGTTGGCACGCAAGTGACAGCGGAACACCTGGCCAGCCAGTTCGCCATCCAGCGCCTCGACTTCGACCTGCACACCGAAGTGCGCGATCACAAGGCCCGTCTGTTCCGGACCCAGGTCGCCACCCTCAAGTGCCTCGACAGCCGAGGACTCGCGTTTGGCGGCGCGGGCAGCGCGCTCGCCCTGAATCTTTTCGATGCGCCAGTTTTGACGACGATTGAGTTGGCGTTTGGCCATGGGTGTTCCGTATCAAGAATGCAGCGATTAGGTAAAACGGCCGCGAGTTTAGCACGCCCCGCCGGTTGCCTAGGCTAAACTGCGCAGCATTGCCTAGGAGCCGACACATGCAAAACCCGCAGAATCTGATCTGGATCGACCTGGAAATGACCGGTCTGAACCCTGATACCGACGTCATCATCGAAATGGCCACCATCGTCACCGACAGTGACTTGAACACCTTGGCCGAAGGCCCGGTGATCGCCATCCACCACAGCGACGAGATCCTCGCCGGCATGGACGAGTGGAACACCCGTCAACACGGCGGCTCGGGCTTGACCCAGCGCGTTCGCGACAGCCGCATCAGCATGGCCGAAGCCGAAGCCGAGACCATCGCCTTCCTGGAAAAATGGGTGCCGAAGGGTAAGTCTCCGATCTGTGGCAACAGCATCTGCCAGGACCGTCGCTTCCTTTATACGCACATGAAATCCCTGGAAAGCTACTTCCACTACCGCAACCTCGACGTGTCGACCCTCAAAGAGTTGGCCGCACGCTGGGCGCCGGACGTGCGCGACAGCTTCAAAAAAGGTAGCACTCATTTGGCGCTGGACGACATCCGCGAGTCGATTGCCGAGTTGCAGCACTACCGCAAGAACTTCATCAAGTTCTGATTGAGTCTCGGGTGACGCCATCGCGGGCAAGCCTTGCTCCTACAAGTGCGTTGTCCGCGCTGATTTTGTAGGCGCAAGGCTTGCCCGCGATACAGGCAACGTGGTCCTGCGCGATGATCGCCCTCTTTTGGTGCCTCGGTGAAGTGAGTAGACTGCGCGCCTTTCTGCAAGGACCGCCGCCATGTTGCTGATGCTTTACCTGATCGCCATCACCGCCGAAGCCATGACGGGCGCGCTGTCTGCCGGCCGTCGCGGTATGGACTGGTTTGGTGTGGTGTTGATCGCTTGCATCACGGCGCTGGGCGGTGGTTCGGTGCGTGACGTATTGCTCGGGCACTACCCGCTGACTTGGGTCAAGCACCCGGAATACCTGGTGCTGACCTCGGTCGCGGCCATGGTCACGGTGTTCACCGCGCGCTGGATGCGCCACCTGCGTTCCCTGTTCCTGGTGCTCGACGCCGTGGGCCTGGTGGCGTTCACCCTGATCGGCTGCATGACCGCGCTGGAAATGGGCCACGGCATGCTGGTGGCTTCGGTCAGCGGCGTGATTACCGGGGTGTTCGGCGGCATCCTGCGCGACATCTTCTGCAACGACATCCCGCTGATCTTTCGCCGCGAGCTCTACGCCAGCGTCTCGTTCGCGGCGGCGTGGTGCTACATGCTCTGCATCTACCTGCAATTACCCGGTGAACAGGCGATTTTGATCACGCTGTTTGGTGGCTTCCTGCTGCGATTGCTGGCGATTCGTTTTCATTGGGAAATGCCGAAGTTCGTCTACAACGACGAGGCTTAAGGCCTACACGGTCCCTGTAGCAGCTGCCGAAGGCTGCGTCCGAGGCCGCAGGACTCGCTTTCCGGGAAGGCGACTGCTACGCAGCCGGACGCAACCTTCGGCAGCTGCTACAGGAGTCCGTGTTGCTTGAGCGCCCACTCGACGTGTTCGCGCACCAACTCCGACGGGTAATCCCGGCGTGCTTTCAAAGCTTCCAGCACCGGAATGCTCGACGGCGCATTGCCCAGCCCTACCGCCAGATTACGCAGCCAGCGCTCGTAACCGGCCCGGCGTAAAGGCGAGCCTTCGGTGCTGCTGAGGAATTTGTCTTCGTCCCACATGAACAGTTCGGCCAGTTCGGCGTTGTCCAGGTTGTGCCGTGGCTTGAAGTCGCTTTCGCCGGAGGGGCGGGCGAAGCGGTTCCACGGGCAGACGATCTGGCAGTCATCGCAACCGAACACGCGGTTGCCGATCAAGGGGCGTAAATCTTCCGGGATCGCGCTTTTCAGTTCGATGGTCAGGTAGGAAATGCAGCGCCGGGCGTCCAGCACGTAGGGGCCGACGAACGCGTTGGTCGGACAGATGTCGAGACACGCGGTGCAGCGGCCGCAATGTTCGGTGGCATGGGGTGGATCGACCGGCAGCGGCAGATCGACAAAGAGTTCGCTGAGGAAGAAGTAACTGCCGGCTTTTCGATTCAAGACCAGGGTGTTTTTGCCGATCCAGCCAAGACCGGCCTGTTCGGCGATGGCTTTTTCCAGCACCGGGGCGCTGTCGACGAAGGCGCGGAAACCAAACGGGCCGATCTGGGCCTGAATTTTATCGGCCAGTTGTTGCACGCGTTTACGGATCAACTTGTGGTAATCGCGGCCCAAGGCATAACGCGACACATAGGCTTTTTCCGGTTTTCCCAGCAATTGCGCCATCTGGGTGTCACCCGGCAGGTAGTCCATGCGCAGGGAAACCACGCGCAAGGTGCCAGGGACGAGCTCTTCCGGGTGCGAGCGTTTGCTGCCATGGGCGCCCATGTAGTCCATTTCGCCGTGGTAGCCGGCGGCGAGCCAGCGCTCCAGGTGCTGCTCATGCTCGGCCAGGTCGAGGCCGCTGATGCCGACTTGCTGGAAGCCCAGCTCGCGGCCCCAGTCCTTGATGGATTGGGCGAGGGCGGGCAGGTCTGTAGTAATTGCGGGCATGAGGCGAGAGAAACCGGAGCTGAGGTGCGTATAATTCTGCCAGACATCGGAGCCTGAAGACGCATGCCGCACACTAAAGATGATTTACCCGACGCGCTGTACAGCGCCGCGCAGGTCCGAGGGCTCGATGCGAGCCTGATCGCGGCCGGCACACCGGGCTTCGAATTGATGCAGCGCGCCGCACGGGCGACCTGGCGTGCGCTGGTCCGTCAATGGCCGTCGGCCAATGAACTCACTGTGCTGGCCGGTCACGGCAATAACGCTGGCGATGGTTATCTGGTCGCGGTGCTGGCCAAGCGTGCGGGTTGGTCGGTTCGCATCCTGGCGGTGGGTGATCCCCAGCGATTGCAGGGTGATGCGGCGTTGGCGCATGCCGAGGCAGTGTCCGAGAGCGTCTCTATCGACGCCTGGTCGGCACAAGCCCAACTGAGCGGCATCGTGCTGGACGCATTGCTGGGCACCGGTCTGACGGGTGAGGTGCGAGCGCCTTACGCCGACGCCATCGCGGCGATCAATGCCTGTGCGTTGCCGGTGGCATCGGTGGATATCCCTTCCGGTCTGTGCGCCGATACCGGTCGCGTCCTCGGTATTGCAGTACAAGCCGAGCTCACCGTCACCTTCATTGGATTGAAGCTGGGGCTGTTCACCGGCGATGCCGCGGATGTGGTCGGCGACCTGGTTTTCAATGATTTGCACGCCGATCCACAGCTCATTGAAGTTGCGGCGATCAGCGCTCGTCGTCTGACGGCCGGTAACCTGCCGCGTCCTGCGCCCCGATCCCCGACTTCTCATAAGGGCAAATTCGGCCATGTGTTGCTGATCGGTGGTGATCGCGGTTTGGGTGGCGCGATCCTGCTGAGCGCACAGTCCGCGCTGCGCAGCGGTGCCGGCATGGTCTCGGTGGCAATCCGCAGTGAACATGTGCCAGCCGCGCTGGCGAGAATTCCGGAAGCCATGGTGTTGGGCACTTCGTCGGCCAATCAGTTGATGGAACTGCTGCAAAAAGTGTCCGTGCTGGTGGTCGGTCCGGGCTTGGGGCAGGCTGCCTGGGGGCGCAGTTTGCTGTCGGCGGCCGCCAATGCAGCGTTGCCGCAAGTCTGGGACGCCGATGCGCTGAACCTCCTGGCCGAAGAACACGTGAGACTGCCCAAGGATTGCGTGATCACCCCGCATCCAGGCGAAGCGGCGCGATTGCTTGGGGTCAGCACTGCCCAGGTGCAGGCTGATCGCCCGGCGGCGGCGCATGCGTTGAGCAAAAAATATACAGCTGTCGTGGTGTTGAAAGGCGCTGGCAGCCTGATCGCCAATCCCGATGGACGCCTTGCCGTGTGTCATCAAGGCCATCCGGCCATGGCCACTGCGGGCTTGGGCGATGTATTGGCCGGTCTGGTGGGGGCGTTGCTGGCCCAAGGCATGCAGGCGTTCGACGCCGCCTGCCTGGCGGTTTGGCTGCATGCCAATGCGGGTGAGCAACAAGGTAAATTCGGCCGTGGGCTGGCGGCCAGTGATCTGATCCCGGCCATTCGTCAGTTGTTGGAGGAGCAAGCACCGTGTCTGAAGTAACCCTGTACCTGGCTGATGAAGAGGCGATGACTGCATTTGGCGCACGTATCGCAAAAACCACCGAAGGGCACGGTCTGATTTTTCTGGAAGGGGACCTGGGGGCGGGGAAAACCACGCTGTCGCGGGGCATCATTCGCGGTTTGGGGCATGAAGGCGCGGTGAAAAGTCCGACCTTTACCCTGGTTGAACCCTATGAGATCGGCGACATTCGTGCCTTCCATTTCGACTTGTACCGTTTGGTCGATCCGGAAGAGCTGGAGTACCTCGGTATTCGCGACTATTTCGAGGACGACGCCCTGTGCCTGATCGAATGGCCCGATAAAGGTGCAGGCTTTTTGCCAAAGCCCGACCTGACCATTACCATTAGCCCGCAAGACAGCGGGCGTTCGCTGAAAATTTTATCCCAAGGCTCGCGTGGCGAGATTTGGTGTGCCGCTTTGGCATTGGAATCCAATTAAATGATGGGGTCAGGTATGCGCTTTCGCGCGATGGTAGCTGCCGTAGGATTGTTGTTTTTGGCGGTGACCGTCGACGCTTTGGCCGATGCGAAGGTCAACAGTGTTCGCCTGTGGCGGGCGCCAGACAACACACGGCTGGTGTTCGACCTGACAGGGCCCGTGCAACACAGCGTGTTCACGCTGACTGCCCCGGATCGACTGGTAATCGACATCAATGGTGCGACACTCGGCGCGCCGCTGAACGTCAACACCTCCAATACTCCGATCACTGCCATGCGCTCGGCTCAACGCACGCCGACCGACTTGCGGGTGGTCATCGACCTGAAAAAGGCCGTGACCCCGAAAAGCTTCTCCCTGGCACCGAACGCTCAGTACGGCAACCGACTGGTGGTGGATCTGTTTGATAGCGCCGCCGATGCCGCGCCGTCTCCCACGCCGACACCGACTCCAACCCCTTCGGTCGCCACGATGCCGGCAGTGCCAGTCACGCCGGTTGAGCCTGCGATCAAGCTTCCACCGGCACCGGCTGGCAAGCGCGACATCCTTGTGGTGATTGACGCCGGCCACGGTGGTGAAGACCCGGGCGCTTCAGGCTCTCGCGGCCAGAAGGAAAAAGACGTGGTATTGGCCATCGCCCGTGAATTGCAGCGTCAGGTCAATGGCATGAAAGGCTTCCGCGCCGAACTGACCCGTACCGGCGACTACTTCATCCCGTTGCGCGGACGTACTGAAATTGCTCGCAAGAAAGGCGCCGACCTATTCGTTTCGATCCACGCCGATGCCGCGCCGTCGGCCGCCGCCTTTGGTGCGTCGGTGTTTGCCCTGTCTGATCGTGGCGCTACTTCGGAAACGGCACGCTGGCTGGCGGACAGTGAAAACCGCTCCGACTTGATCGGCGGTGCCGGCAACGTCAGCCTCGATGACAAGGACCGCATGCTCGCGGGTGTGCTGCTCGACCTGTCGATGACCGCGTCGCTGACGTCCAGCCTGAACGTCGGCCAGAAAGTCCTGAGCAACATCGGGCGGGTCACGCCACTGCACAAGCAGCGTGTGGAACAAGCCGGGTTTATGGTGCTGAAGTCGCCAGACATCCCGTCGATCCTGGTGGAAACCGGGTTCATCTCCAACTCCAACGAAGCTTCCAAACTGGCCTCCTCGAATCATCAGCAGGCGCTGGCGCGTTCGATCAGCAGCGGCGTGCGCCAGTTCTTCCAGCAGAATCCGCCACCGGGCACCTACATTGCCTGGCTGCGTGACTCCGGCAAAATCGCCCAGGGCCCCCGTGATCACCGGGTGAGTCCGGGTGAGACCCTGGCGATGATCGCCGTACGCTATCAGGTTTCGCCAGCCACGCTGCGCAGCGCCAACAACCTGTCCAGTGATGAGCTCAAGATCGGTCAGCACTTGACCATTCCAGGCACTGAGTTGGCGGCCAAAGAATGAATCAGGTCGTGATCAACAGCGCTCGCATCGAGCTGCTCAGCCCGCGACTGGCGAACCAGATTGCCGCCGGTGAAGTGGTTGAGCGCCCGGCTTCGGTAATCAAGGAATTGCTGGAAAACAGCCTCGACTCCGGCGCCAAGCGCATCGATGTCGATGTCGAGCAGGGCGGCGTCAAGCTGCTGCGGGTGCGCGATGACGGTAGCGGCATTTCTGCCGATGACCTGCCGCTGGCCCTGGCCCGACACGCCACCAGCAAGATCCGTAACCTGGAAGACCTTGAACAGGTCATGAGCCTGGGCTTTCGCGGTGAAGCACTGGCCTCGATCAGCTCCGTGGCGCGCCTGACCCTGACGTCCCGCACCCGCGACGCCGATCAGGCCTGGCAGGTCGAAACCGAAGGCCGGGACATGGCGCCTCGCGTGCAGCCGGCAGCCCATCCGGTGGGCACGTCCGTGGAAGTGCGCGATCTGTTCTTCAACACCCCGGCTCGGCGCAAATTCCTCAAGACCGAAAAAACCGAATTCGATCATCTGCAAGAAGTGATCAAGCGTCTGGCGCTGGCGCGTTTCGATGTTGCCTTTCACCTGCGCCATAACGGCAAGACCATTCTCAGCCTGCACGAAGCCCACGACGATGCGGCCCGTGCCCGGCGTGTGGCAGCCATTTGTGGCTCGGGTTTCCTGGAGCAGGCATTACCGATCGAAATCGAGCGCAACGGCCTGCATTTGTGGGGCTGGGTCGGCCTACCGACGTTCAACCGCAGCCAGGCCGACTTGCAGTATTTCTTTGTGAATGGCCGCGCGGTGCGCGACAAACTGGTGGCCCACGCGGTGCGCCAGGCCTATCGCGACGTGCTGTTCAATGGCCGGCATCCGACGTTTGTGCTGTTTTTTGAAGTGGATCCGGCGGGCGTCGACGTCAACGTGCACCCGACCAAACACGAAGTTCGCTTCCGTGACGGGCGCATGGTTCACGACTTCCTCTATGGCACTTTGCACCGCGCCTTGGGCGATGTGCGGCCGGAAGACCATCTGGCCGCACCGGTTGAAACGGCCATCGTTCGACCTACCGGCCTCGACGCCGGCGAGTTCGGCCCGCAGGGTGAAATGCGTCTGGCCGCCAATGCGCTGCTGGAGCAGCCGCAGGCGCAGCCATCGTTCAATCCCCCGGCGGGCTCGGGCGCCGGCGCCGGTTATCAGTACCAATACACGCCACGGCCTCAGTCCGGCGTGCCGGTCGCGGAAGCCCAGGCTGCCTATCGTGAATTTTTCGCGCCATTGCCCGAGGCCAATGCGGTCGCACTGCCGGCCGGGCAAGACGATATTCCTCCGCTGGGTTATGCACTGGCGCAGCTCAAAGGGATCTACATTCTTTCGGAAAACGCTCAAGGGCTGGTGCTGGTGGACATGCACGCGGCCCATGAGCGGATCATGTACGAGCGCCTGAAAATAGCCATGGCCAGCGAAGGCCTGAGCGGCCAGCCGCTGCTGGTGCCGGAATCGCTGGCCGTCAGCCAGCGTGAGGCCGATTGTGCCGAAGAGCACGCTGCGTTGTTCCAGCGCCTGGGCTTTGAATTGCAGCGCCTGGGGCCTGAATCCCTGGCCATCCGGCAAATTCCGGCCTTGCTCAAGCAGGCTGAAGCCAATCGACTGGTCAGCGATGTCTTGGCGGACCTGATGGAATACGGCACTAGCGACCGGGTCCAGGCGCATCTGAACGAACTGCTTGGGACGATGGCCTGCCACGGCGCGGTGCGTGCGAATCGGCGCCTGGCGATCCCGGAAATGAACGGCCTGCTGCGCGACATGGAAAACACCGAGCGCAGCGGTCAATGCAACCATGGCCGACCGACTTGGACCCAATTGGGCCTGGACGATCTGGACAAACTGTTCTTGCGCGGTCGTTGATGAGCCAGCTCCCTCCTGCGATTTTCCTGATGGGCCCGACCGCTGCGGGCAAGACCGACTTGGCCATCGAGCTGACCAAGGTCCTGCCGTGCGAGCTGATCAGTGTCGATTCGGCGCTGGTCTATCGGGGCATGGACATCGGCACCGCCAAACCTTCAAAAGAAATCCTGGCCGAATTTCCGCACCGTTTGATCGACATTCTCGACCCGGCCGAGAGCTATTCGGCCGCCGATTTCCGTCGTGATGCCCTGGAAGCGATGGCCGATATCACCGCACGGGGAAAAATTCCGCTGCTGGTGGGCGGCACAATGCTCTATTACAAGGCTTTGGTCGAAGGTCTGGCGGACATGCCCGCGGCCGATCCCGACGTCCGCGCGCAGATCGAGGAAGAGGCTGCACGCCTTGGCTGGCAAGCGCTGCACGAGCAATTGGCGGCGATTGACCCCGAGTCCGCTGCGCGTATTCATCCAAACGATCCGCAGCGACTCAGTCGCGCACTGGAAGTTTATCGCGTCAGTGGTCAGAGCATGACTGAGCTCAGGTTGCGACAATCTGTGCAAAGTACTGAAGCAGCCGCCTCGGGACTGCAACAATTGCCCTATACTGTCGCGAACTTGGCCATTGCACCGGCAAATCGTCAGGTATTGCACGAGCGAATTAAACAAAGATTCACTTTAATGTTGGAACAGGGATTCATTGACGAGGTCGTAGCCCTGCGTAAGAGAAGTGACCTGCATTCAGGGTTGCCGTCTATACGTGCGGTAGGCTACCGACAAGTCTGGGATTACCTGGATGGCAAGCTGACACAAGCCGAGATGCAGGAGCGTGGAATCATTGCCACGCGCCAATTGGCAAAGCGTCAGTTCACCTGGCTGCGCAGTTGGGCTGATTTACACTGGTTGGACAGCCTCGATTGCGACAATCTGCCGCGCGCCTTGAAATACTTGGGGACCATCTCCATATTGAGCTGAGTCCTTGCAATTGCCGTCTATCCTTGGGGGTGTGACGGCTAAAGCCATCTGTTTACCTATTTTTTATATTGAATCCTTAAAGGAGTGCGGCACATGTCAAAAGGGCATTCGCTACAAGACCCTTACTTGAATACTTTACGTAAAGAGAAAGTTGGGGTGTCCATCTACCTGGTCAACGGGATCAAACTGCAAGGCACGATCGAGTCTTTCGACCAGTTCGTTATCCTGCTGAAAAACACCGTTAGCCAAATGGTTTACAAACACGCTATCTCGACAGTGGTGCCGGTTCGTCCAATTCGTCTGCCAAGCGCAACCGAATCCGAAGCGGGTGACGCTGAGCCAGGTAACGCCTGATAGGAGTCTCCTTTGTTCTTTGAGCGCCACGGTGGTGGTGAGCGAGTAATCCTCGTTCACTTGGATGGACAGGACCCTGAGGCGCGCGAAGATCCGCAGGAGTTTCAGGAATTGGCTAATTCGGCGGGCGCCGAGACCGTTGCGTTTTTTAACGTGCCGCGTCATCGGCCAACCGCCAAATTCCTGATTGGCAGCGGCAAGGTCGAGGAGCTACGCGACCTGGTCAAGGCCGAAGAGGCCGATCTGGTGATTTTCAATCACGTCCTCACGCCCAGTCAGGAACGTAACCTCGAACGTGTTTTCGAGTGTCGCGTGATCGACCGTACCGGTCTGATTCTCGATATTTTCGCCCAACGCGCCCGTACCCATGAAGGCAAGCTCCAGGTAGAACTGGCCCAGCTTGACCACATGAGCACCCGGCTGGTTCGTGGCTGGACCCACCTTGAACGCCAAGGTGGCGGTATCGGCATGCGTGGCCCGGGTGAAACGCAACTGGAAACCGACCGCCGTTTGCTGCGGGTTCGCCTGCGACAGATCAAGGGCCGGCTGGAGAAAGTGCGCAGCCAGCGTGAACAGTCGCGACGTGGCCGCATGCGTGCGGATATCCCTACCGTGTCGCTGGTGGGGTATACCAACGCCGGTAAATCCACGCTCTTCAATAACGTGACGAAATCCGACGTCTACGCGGCTGACCAATTGTTTGCCACGCTGGACCCGACCCTGCGCCGTCTGGATTTAGACGATCTGGGGCCGATTGTCCTGGCGGACACTGTAGGTTTCATTCGCCACTTGCCCCACAAGCTGGTCGAGGCATTTCGGTCTACCCTCGAAGAGTCGAGCAACTCCGACCTGTTGTTGCACGTGATCGATGCGGCCGAACCAGATCGCATGTTGCAGATCGAGCAGGTGATGGTGGTGCTGGGTGAGATTGGTGCCCAGGACTTGCCGATACTCGAGGTCTATAACAAACTCGATTTGCTTGAAGGCGTTGAGCCACAAATCCAGCGCGACGAAAACGGCAAACCCCAGCGGGTCTGGCTGTCGGCGCGTGATGGCACGGGTCTGGAATTGCTTGAACAAGCCATTGCCGAGTTACTCGGCAGTGAATTGTTTATCGGTACCTTGCGCTTGCCGAGCCGCTTTGCTCGACTGCGTGCACAGTTTTTCGAACTCGGTGCGGTACAGAAAGAAGAACACGATGACGAAGGCATCAGTTTGCTGGCCGTTCGTTTGCCACGAGCCGAGTTGAATCGACTGGTGAGCCGCGAAGGTTTGCAGCCCAATGACTTCATCGAGCAACACACTTTGCAATAAAAGCCTGAGAAAGCGGTTGTGTCGTGGTGACAGGCATTCTGTAGCATTGGTCGGCGCGCCGTGGGTGCGTCTTTGCTTTATCAGATGGAGAGCGCTATGGCTTGGAATGAGCCGGGTGGCAACTCGAATAATCAGGATCCTTGGGGTGGCAAGCGTCGTAATAACGGCGACCGCAAGGGACCACCGGATCTCGACGAGGCCTTCCGAAAGCTGCAGGAAAGCCTGAACGGGTTGTTCGGTGGTGGTAAAAAACGTGGTGATGACGGCGGTGGTCCGGGCAAGAGTGGCGGCTTTGGCGGCCTGCTCGGCATCGGTCTTGTCGTGCTGGCGGCCGTGTGGCTGTACAGCGCTGTTTACGTCGTCGACGAGCAGGAGCAAGCCGTGGTGCTGCGCTTCGGCAAGTACTACGAAACCGTCGGCCCGGGCCTGAATATCTATTTCCCGCCGATCGACAAGAAGTACCTGGAAAACGTTACGCGAGAGCGTTCGTACACCAAGCAGGGGCAGATGCTGACCGAAGACGAGAACATCGTCGAAGTGCCGCTGACCGTGCAATACAAGATCAGCAACCTGCAGGATTTCGTGCTGGATGTGGATCAACCGGAAGTCAGCCTGCAGCAAGCGACAGATAGTGCCTTGCGCCACGTGGTGGGTTCTACCGCCATGGACCAGGTACTGACTGAAGGTCGTGAGTTGATGGCCAGCGAGATCAAGGAGCGTCTGCAACGCTTCATGGATACCTATCGCACCGGTATCACCGTAACGCAGGTCAACGTTCAGAACGCAGCGGCACCGCGTGAAGTCCAGGAAGCCTTCGATGACGTGATCCGTGCCCGTGAAGACGAGCAGCGTTCGCGTAACCAGGCTGAAACCTATGCCAACGGCGTCGTGCCGGAAGCCCGTGGCCAGGCCCAGCGTATCCTCGAGGATGCCAATGGTTACCGTGACGAAACCGTCTCGCGTGCCAAGGGTGAGGCTGATCGCTTTACCAAACTGGTTGCCGAGTATCGCAAGGCCCCTGAAGTCACCCGCGAGCGTCTGTACCTGGACACCATGCAGGAAGTCTTCAGCAACACCAGCAAGGTTCTCGTGACCGGCAACAAGAATGGCCAAAGCAATCTGCTGTACTTGCCGCTGGACAAGATGATTCAAAACAGTTCGGGCGGTAATGCGCCGGTAACCGGTTCGGCCGCAGCCTCCAGCAACACGGATGTCACGCCGCATGTCACTGACCTGCCGCAAACGCGCACAAGGGAGACCCGCTGATGAGCAATAAATCGCTGATCGCCCTTATTGTTGGCGTCGTCGTGGCAATCGCTGCCTGGAACTGCTTCTACATCGTGGCTCAGACCGAGCGTGCGGTGTTGCTGCAGTTCGGTCGCGTGGTCCAGGCTGATGTTCAGCCGGGCCTGCATGTGAAAGTGCCTTACGTTAACCAGGTGCGCAAATTCGACGCACGCCTGATGACGCTGGATGCACCGACGCAACGCTTCCTGACGCTGGAAAAGAAAGCCGTCATGGTGGATGCCTTCGCCAAGTGGCGCGTGAAAGATGCCGAGCGCTTCTACACTGCAACGTCCGGCCTCAAGCAGATCGCCGACGAGCGTCTGTCCCGTCGTCTGGAATCGGGCCTGCGTGACCAGTTCGGTAAGCGCACGCTGCATGAAGTGGTTTCTGGTGAGCGTGACGCGCTGATGGCTGACATCACTGCTTCGCTGAACAAGATGGCGGAAAAAGAACTGGGTATCGAAGTCGTCGATGTTCGGGTCAAGGCCATCGATCTGCCGAAAGAAGTGAACCGCAGCGTGTTCGAGCGTATGAGCACCGAGCGTGAGCGTGAAGCTCGCGAGCATCGCGCCAAGGGTAACGAGCTGGCAGAAGGCATTCGTGCCGACGCCGATCGTCAGCGCCGCGTGCTGCTGGCTGAAGCCTATCGTGAATCTGAAGAGGTTCGCGGTGACGGTGATGCTCAGGCCGCTGCGATCTACTCCAAGGCCTACGGCCAGGATCAGGAGTTCTACGGTTTCTATCGTAGCCTGCGTGCCTACCGTGAAAGTTTCGCGAACAAATCCGACGTCATGGTCCTGGACCCAAGCAGCGACTTCTTCCGTTACCTGGAAAAAGCCAAGCCTTGATACCGCGTTGACCTGAATCGTCCCCCGCCTGGCGGCTAAAGCCTCTGGCGGGGTGATCCTTTGGGAAAACGTGTGTATGATGCGGCAGCCGGGAAATTCCCGGCTTTTTTGCGTCTGCACGTTTGATTGCTGTTTTTAGGCAGGCGCCGAGTCGAATGGCTCGATAGTTTTTCGAGGAAAGTGGTTAGCGAAGCCGGTAAAAGGCTTTTCGCTTCGTTGTTCATGCGCGTGGTTTGTGCAATGAGCCAATCATTTTCTGCTTCACTCAAGGCTCGGCCGAGGGCTGGCCGCCCGGATCATAGGGGAATGGCGTAATGGCGACGGTAGACCGCTGGCTGCTGCCAGATGGCATCGAAGAAGTACTGCCACCAGAAGCGGCGCGCATTGAAGTAGCGCGTCGTCAGGTGTTGGATCTGTTCCAGAGCTGGGGTTACGAGTTTGTCGTGACTCCCCATATCGAGTACCTGGAATCCCTGCTGACCGGCGCGGGCTCGGACCTCGATCTGCGTACCTTCAAGGTCATCGACCCGCAATCGGGCCGGCAGATGGGTTTCCGTGCCGACATCACGCCGCAAGTGGCACGCATTGATGCGCATACCTTGCGTCGTGAAGGCCCGAGCCGTCTGTGCTACGCCGGTAGCGTGCTGCATGCTCAGCCTCGCGCCTTGTCGTCCTCTCGCAGCCCGATTCAGTTGGGTGCCGAGTTGTATGGTGATGGCAGCCCGAGCAGCGATGTGGAAGTCATCAGTCTGATGCTGGCTATGCTGCAACTGGCCGACGTGCCGGATGTGCACATGGACCTCGGTCATGTCGGTATCTACCGTGGCCTGGCCCGCGCCGCCGGTTTGTCCGGTGAAGTCGAGCAGCAGTTGTTCGATGCGTTGCAACGCAAGGCCATCGATGAGGTCATTACCTTGACCGAAGGCCTGCCTGCCGATTTGTCGGGCATGCTGCGTGCACTGGTTGATTTGTGTGGCGGCCGTGAAGTGTTGAGCGCTGCCCGCGAGCGTCTGGCGCATGCGCCGGCTCCAGTTCTGGCTGCTCTGGACGACCTGCTGGCGATTGCCGAGCGTCTGTCTGTGCGTTTCCCGGAACTGCCGCTGTACTTCGACCTGGGCGAGTTGCGCGGTTATCACTACCACACCGGTGTGGTGTTCGCGGTATTTGTACCGGGTGTTGGCCAGTCCATTGCCCAGGGCGGTCGTTACGACGACATCGGCGCCGACTTCGGTCGCGCTCGTCCGGCAACTGGCTTCTCTACTGATTTGAAAACCCTGGTGACCCTGGGGCGTGCTGAAATCGAGCTACCGTCTGGCGGTATCTGGATGCCTGACAGTACGGATACGGCACTCTGGCAGCAGGTTTGTCAGTTGCGCAGTGAGGGTCAGCGTGTCGTTCAGGCGCTGCCTGGACAACCTTTGGCCGCCGCCCGTGAAGCGGACTGCGACCGGCAATTGATTCTGCAGAACGGGCTTTGGCAAGTATCGCCACTGGCCTCTTGAGTTTTCCCGCCGGCGCTGCCGGCACCAAGTTTGCGCGAATGAGGACAAGTGTTATGGGTAAGAATGTCGTAGTCCTGGGCACCCAATGGGGTGATGAGGGCAAAGGCAAGATCGTTGATCTGCTGACCGAACATGCTGCCGCCGTAGTGCGCTACCAAGGTGGCCACAACGCTGGTCACACCTTGGTGATCGACGGCGAGAAAACCGTCTTGCACCTGATCCCCTCGGGCGTGCTGCGCGAAGGCGTGCAGTGCCTGATCGGTAACGGCGTGGTGGTTGCACCCGACGCTCTGCTGCGGGAAATCATCAAGCTGGAAGAGAAAGGCGTGCCGGTGCGTGAGCGCCTGCGTATCAGCCCTTCCTGCCCGCTGATCCTGTCCTACCACGTAGCGCTGGACCAGGCCCGTGAAAAGGCCCGTGGCGAGCTGAAGATCGGCACCACCGGTCGCGGCATCGGCCCGGCATACGAAGACAAGGTGGCACGTCGCGGTCTGCGCATCGGTGACTTGTTCCACCGTGAGCGTTTCGCCGCCAAGCTGGGCGAGTTGCTGGATTACCACAACTTCGTACTGGTCAATTACTACAAAGAGCCGGCCATCGACTTCCAGAAGACGCTGGACGAGTGCATGGAATACGCCGAGCTGCTCAAGCCGATGATGCTCGACGTCACCGCTGAGCTGCACGAACTGCGCCGTGCTGGCAAAGACATCATGTTCGAAGGCGCCCAAGGCTCCCTGCTGGACATCGACCACGGTACCTACCCGTACGTCACCAGCTCCAACACCACCGCAGGTGGCATCGCCACCGGTTCGGGTTTTGGTCCGATGTACCTGGATTACATCCTGGGCATCACCAAGGCCTACACCACTCGCGTGGGTTCGGGTCCGTTCCCGACTGAGCTGTTCGACGACGTGGGTGCTTTCCTGGCCAAGCGTGGTCACGAGTTCGGCGCGACTACCGGCCGTGCCCGTCGTTGCGGCTGGTTCGACGCCGTCATCCTGCGTCGCGCTATCGACGTCAACAGCATCTCGGGCCTGTGCCTGACCAAGCTGGACGTGCTGGACGGTCTGGAAACCATCAACATCTGCGTTGGCTACAAGAACCAGGATGGTGCAGTGATCGACGCACCGACTGACGCCGACAGCTACATCGGCCTGGAGCCGGTGTACGAAGAGATGCCGGGCTGGACCGAATCCACCGTCGGTGCCAAGACGCTGGAAGAGCTGCCGCAAGCCGCTCGTAACTACATCAAGCGCGTTGAAGAGTTGGTCGGTGCACCGATTGACATTATTTCGACGGGCCCGGACCGCAACGAAACCATCGTTCTGCGTCATCCGTTTGCTTGATAAGTCATTGAAGTGAAACACAAAGGGTCCTTAATAGGACCCTTTGTCGTTTCTGCCTGTGGGACGGCATGACCTTTGCTGTGATGTTGATTAAAAGCATCGCTTCCAGCGCGCCATCAATTTAATGGCGCCAAAGCAGAGGGATTATAAGTGTCAGCCGTTCTCTCACTGTTACAAAGCCGTTTGTTGCGGCCCGTGTTCGTTACCCTTGGTATCGCCCTTTTGGTGCAAGTGCTGGTGGCTGTTGCCCTGACCCGGAGCACAGTGACCGCGCTGGAAGCCGATTTGGGTGTGCGTCTGGGGGCCGACAGTCAAAAACTTTCTGGCGAGCTCGAGCAGGCGGGGCGTGAAGTCACGTCGAGCCTCGACAGCCTCTCGACCAGCACACGTCAGCGGCTCACGGCCGGTTTGTCCTCGCGTTTGGAGGAGGAGCAGGCGCAGTTGCGCGCGACGCTGGAAAAGGATCTGAAGGACTCCGCCAATGACATGGCGCAGCTTCTGGCCTCGGTCGCTCCCCGCGCAATGTGGGACAGCGACGTTCCAACCCTGTCTGAATTCGCCCGCCGGGCCCAGCGTAATCCCAATGTGTTGTTCGTGGTTTACGACGATGCAACGGGGCAGCACCTGACGCGCTACCTCAACCGTGAAAACCCGATCAACAAGGCCTTGCTGGAAAAGGGGCAGGGCGAGCGGGCGCTGGACAAGGTGCTGGATGCGGCGAAGAACGATCCTTCGGTTTACTACCTCGAAGCCTCGATCAATCCCAATGGCGTGGAAATCGGCAAGGTTGTGATGGGGGTTTCGACTGCCTCGGTGGAAACCGACCTGGCAGCCCTGGACAAGCGCTTCTCGGCGTTGATTGCCAGCAGTGATCAACTGGTCGGCGACAGCCTCAAGGGCGCGGCCGCAGACAGTGCGGCGGCCATGCGTGCACGATTGCAGTCGGCTCAGTCCACCGCCTCCGAAATGAAAGCCAATACCACCAATACGGTGCAGGAAGCGGCAGCGACCTTGCGCTGGCGCATCGGCATGTTCCTGGCGCTGGTCGGTTGCGGTGTGCTGCTGTTACTGGCCGTGGTGCTCGGGCGTCGGGTGGTCAACCGCTTGAAGATGCTGATCAGTGCCATGGATGACTTGGCGGCGGGTGAGGGTGACCTGACCAAGCGTGTGCAGATCAACAGCAAAGATGAAATCGGTGACATGGCTTCGGCGGTCAATCGCTTTGTGGATAAGTTGCAGCCGATTGTGCGCGAGGCGGGTGATGTCGCTCAGCGTACCGGTGTGGAAATCGGCGCCATGACCCTGCGCAATGCCGGGGCTGACAAGGCGGCGGGTATGCAGCGCGATGAAGTGGCCGAGAGCCTGCGGGCGCTGTCGCAAATGGCTGATGAAGCCCAGTCTGAAAGTCACGCCATGCAGGCCGCTTTGCAGCAGGTGGTGGACATCCGCTCGGCCACTGATGAAAACACCCGGACCTCGGCGAAAGTCGGCAGCCTGATCGAGGCGCTGGCCGGGCAGGTCGACACCGGTGCGAAAGTCATCGAGCGGCTGGCGCAGCAGAGTGAACAGATTGAAGTGGTGTTGACGGTGATCCACGGGATCGCCGAGCAAACCAACTTGCTGGCACTGAACGCCGCCATCGAAGCGGCGCGTGCGGGCGAGACCGGTCGCGGGTTTGCTGTGGTGGCAGACGAAGTACGGGCGCTGGCAAGCAAAACGCAGAGCTCGACTGGCGACATTCAGGCGCACATCGTTGCCTTGCAGCAGGGGGCGCGTGAGGCGGTGGCTGCGATTGGCCAGGCGGGGCGTCAGGCCAGCGAAGGGTTGCTGGTGTTGCGCGACAGTGCGCGGTTGCAGCAGTCGGTGCAGGCGTCGGTCGAACAGGTGCATGCCGCGATTGGCCTGGCCACTCAGGCCGCGGCCCATCAGGCGCAAGGGGCGCAGGCCGTGCGTGGTCGAGTGGAAACCATTCATGCGCAGGCTGAGAAAGCGGCTCAAGCGGTGGTTGAAACCACGGCCAGTGGCAAAGTGCTGGATGGGCTGGCGGCGCAGTTGAAGGCGAGCCTGGGGCAGTTCAGGGCGTAATGGGTTGTCTGGGCTGACCCCATCGCGGGCAAGCCCGCTCCCACAGTGTCATCTGTTGTGCACAGCATGTGTGTTCTCAGAAGTACCTGTGGGAGTGGGCTTGCCCGCGATAACGATTTCAGCGGCTCAGATACATCCGGGTTGTTAATAGATAAACCGGCAATCCCGACACAACAATCAACAGCACCGCATAAGGCGCCGCTGCCGCAAACTCCACGTTCGCGGTATGCGCCCAAACCTCTGTCGCCAGGGTATTAAGCCCGGTCGGGCTGAGCAGCAGCGTCGCCGTCAGCTCCTTCATGGCGTCCAGAAACACCAGCGCAAATGCCGCGCCCAGCGCCGGGAAGATAATCGGCAAGGTCACCCGACAAAACGCACTGAAGGACGACGCTCCCAGCGTGCGGGCCGCTTCTTCCAGCTGCGGCGCCGCCTTGTTCAGTGCCGTGCGAATCGGCGCTTGAGCCAGTGGTAGAAACAGCAGCGCATAAGCGATCAGCAACAATGCCGACGTCTGGTATAACGCCGGCACATAGTGCAGGGCGAAATACACCAGCGTCAGCGCAATCACTAGTCCCGGCAGCGCATGCAGCAAGTATGGCAAGCGCTCGGCCCAGATTGCCAATTGCCCTTTATGGCGCACCACCAGCAGTCCGACCGGTACTGCCAGCATCAGGCACAGTGCGGCGCCACCGAGAGAGAGTGCCAGGGATGAGAGCAGGGCTTCGCCGATCGCCGCCACCGGGAATGCGGCCGATGAGCCGACCGCCAGCCAATACGCAAGCATTCCCAGCGGAATGCCACTGCCGATGATCGCCAGCGTCAAGCAATAAAGCTGTCCAGCACCTGCCCAGCGCCCCAGTCGGACCTGTTCCGCATGCCGCGCCGCGCCTTGACCGGTGCGCACGTGACGACCTTTGCCGCGCACTCGCAGTTCGAGCCACAGCAAGACCAGGCACAGCGCCAGCAATACGGCGGAGAGCATGGCGGCATTGGCATTGCTGAACTCCAGCTCGAATTGCTGATAAATCGCCGTGGTAAAGGTTTGCAGGCCAATGATTGAAAGGGCGCCGAACTCCACCAGCATGTGCAGCGCAATCAACAAGGCCCCCGCCAGCAGCGAGGGCCAGAGCAGTGGCAGGGTGATTCTGAAAAACACCCCCCAGCGATTCTGTCCCAGGGTTCGTGCGGACTCCTCCAGAGCGGGGTCGAGATTGCGCAAGGTCGCCGCCACCGGCAAAAATACCAGTGGATACTTGGACAGGGTCATCACCAGAATTGCCCCGCCCAGCCCCTCGAAGTGAGCGCTCAGCGAGACCCAGGTGAAGCTGCTGACAAACGCCGGCACGGCGAACGGCAAGCAGAGAATCACGCCCCACACTCGTCGCCCGCGCAGATTGCTGCGTTCCAGCAGCCAGGCCAGCGACAAACCGATCACGCTACATGACAGCGTCACGCCAGCCATCAGTGCCAGCGTATTGCGCAACAGTCCGAACACATAGGGCCGCCACAGCAAATGTAACGCCTCGGCCCAACCGGCTTGCCAGGCCTTGAGTCCCACGTACATCAGCGGCAGCAGGCTCAGCGCTACCAGCAGCAGAACCGGTAGCAGCAGCCAGATTGACGGCCGTTTGCGTCGTGGCACGTAGCCCTCGGAGTTGGGGCTGGATAACGATGCGCTCATCAGTTCAGGCCGACATCGCGTTCCAGGTCCAGCGCTTGTTCGGCGTTACCGAGATCGGCTGGCGTGACGTCGGGCGCTTGCAGTTCGCTGAAGGGCTTGAGGCCGCGATCCGATTCCATGCCTTTGTGCAGCGGGTATTCGGCGGTGGTCTGGGTGATCACGCGCTGACCTTCTTCGCTGGCCATATAAGCAAGGAGTTGCTGGGCTTCTTTGGGGTGTTTGCTGGATTTCAATACGGCAGCGCTGGAAACAGTGATCAGCCCGCCGACGTCGCCGCCGGTGAAGTAATACAGTTTCGAATCGAGCTGACCCTTCTCGCGTTGCAGCGCGAACCAGTAATAGTTATTCACTAACACGGTGGCGACTTCGCCATTCTCCACGGCCTTCAGGGCAACCATGTTGTTGCTGTAGGTCTTGCCAAATGCGCGCAGGCCGGTCAGCCATTCTTCGGCTGCATCCATGCCGTGCACTTTGATGATCGCGACGGCCTGTTCCTGAAAGGCGCCGCTGGTAGGCACGAAGCCGACTTTGCCTTGCCATTTCGGGTTGGAGAATTCCATTACCGACTTTGGCAGGTCCTTCTCTTCAATCAGCTTGGGGTTGTAGGCAACGACCCGGACTCTGGCCGTAATGCCGATCCAGGTGCCATTGCCGGCGACATATTCTTTGGGTAAAACCGCCAGCGTGGCGTCGTCGGCCTTGGCGAGCACGCCTTGCTCGCCCAGTTTGTTCAGCGGCGGCGATTCTTCGGTATAGATCACGTCGGCGGGGGAGCGATCGCCTTCTTCCATGATCTGGCTGGCGAGCTGGTTGCTGCTGCCTTTGCGCACATTGACGTGGATGCCGGTCTTGGCTTCGAACGCTTTGGCTATGGCGTCACCGACTTCCTTGTGTTGGCCGTTATAGAGTGTCAGGGAAACCGGGTCGGCAGCCTGGGTGAGAGGAGAGGCGAGTACCAGGCCGAGAAGCGTGAAGGTCAGGCCGCGGCGCAGGGTATTTTGAAACATCATTCGCAGGGTTCCTCACTGTCGCATTGCAAAATCTTGCAACAATGATAAACGATATTGTTTCTCAAGTGCGCCTTGCGGTGCTGGGAAGTGGCTGCTAGAGCGGCTGTCTCGGCACTTGTAGCAGCTGGCGAAGCCTGCGTTCGGCTGCGAAGCAGTCATGAAATCAGGCGATGCGGTGTGCCAGGAAGTCCGCGCGTTCAGGATTTACGCCTGCTTCGCAGCCGAACGCAGGCTTCGCCAGCTGCTACAGGTCGTGTATTTCTCGAGGGGGGGAGGTTTTCGGATGCCAGAAACGCAAAAACCCGCTTTCGCGGGTTTTTGTGAAATTCAAGGTGGAGACCTTGAATTTGAATTGGTGCCCAGAAGAAGACTCGAACTTCCACGACCTTGCGGTCACCAGCACCTGAAGCTGGCGTGTCTACCAATTTCACCATCTGGGCATTTATCGCAAGCGTTGCCGCTGTTGATGTGGCGCACTATACGGAGAGCGTTTTGATCTGTAAACCCCTGATTTAGATTTAATAAATCAAACGCTTAGAATGCAAAAACCCGCTTTCGCGGGTTTTTGTGTGAGCCTTGAAATTGAACTAATCTCAAGCTCGAAATTGGTGCCCAGAAGAAGACTCGAACTTCCACGACCTTGCGGTCACCAGCACCTGAAGCTGGCGTGTCTACCAATTTCACCATCTGGGCAGTATCGGCAGCGCGTCTGCGTCGTCGATGGCGCGCACTATACGGAGCGTCTTTTTAACTGTAAACCCCCGGAATCAAAAAAACCTGGAAAATTTCGCCAGTGGTCTTCAAATCAGCTTTGCAGTGTCGATAAAGGGCTTTAGATGGGCTGTCATAGCCTGAAATTTCCCGTTTCATTACGCCTATGCCAAACTAACCCGCATATAGACAAGGTGAAAACTCTCTAATGGCCGATTGGCAGTCCCTCGATCCCGAGGCCGCTCGTGAAGCGGAAAAATATGAAAACCCTATTCCTAGCCGTGAACTGATCCTTCAGCACCTCGCTGATCGAGGTTCGCCTGCTAACCGCGAGCAACTGGTCGAAGAGTTTGGTCTGACCACGGAAGACCAGATCGAAGCCCTGCGCCGCCGCCTGCGCGCCATGGAGCGCGATGCTCAACTCATCTATACCCGCCGTGGCACCTATGCGCCGGTGGACAAGCTCGACCTGATCCTGGGCCGCATCAGCGGTCACCGTGACGGCTTCGGCTTCCTGGTCCCGGACGACGGCAGTGACGACCTGTTCATGAGCCCGGCGCAAATGCGCCTGGTGTTCGATGGTGACCGTGCCCTGGCCCGTGTTTCCGGCCTCGACCGTCGCGGTCGCCGTGAAGGCATGATCGTCGAAGTGGTCTCCCGTGCTCACGAGAGCATCGTGGGTCGCTACTTCGAAGAAGGCGGTATCGGCTTCGTGGTTGCGGATAACCCGAAGATCCAGCAGGAAGTGCTGGTCACGCCGGGCCGCAATGCCAACGCCCAGGTTGGTCAGTTCGTTGAAGTGAAGATCACTCACTGGCCGACACCACGCTTCCAGCCGCAAGGCGACGTGGTCGAAGTCGTGGGCAATTACATGGCGCCGGGCATGGAAATCGATGTTGCCTTGCGCACCTACGATATTCCTCACGTCTGGCCCGAAGCGGTCTTGAAAGAAGCGGCCAAGCTCAAGCCGGAAGTCGAAGAGAAAGACAAAGAGAAGCGCATCGATCTGCGCCATCTGCCGTTTGTGACCATCGACGGTGAAGATGCGCGCGACTTCGATGACGCGGTTTACTGCGAATCCAAGCCGGGCAAGCTGCGCCTGTTCTCCGGCGGTTGGAAGTTGTACGTGGCGATTGCCGACGTTTCCAGCTATGTGAAACTCGGTTCGGCACTGGATGCAGAGGCTCAGGTTCGCGGTAACTCGGTGTATTTCCCCGAGCGCGTGATCCCGATGCTGCCAGAGCAACTGTCCAACGGCCTGTGCTCGCTGAACCCTCAAGTCGATCGTTTGGCCATGGTTTGCGAGATGACCATCTCCAAGTCCGGCGAAATGACCGACTACTGCTTCTACGAAGCGGTTATTCACTCCCATGCCCGTCTGACCTACAACAAGGTCAGCGCCATGCTCGAAACGCCGAAAGCCACCGAGGGGCGCAAGCTGCGCGGTGAGTACACCGACGTTGTGCCGCACCTCAAGCAGCTGTACTCGCTGTACAAGGTGTTGTTGGCGGCCCGTCATGTGCGTGGCGCGATCGATTTCGAAACGCAGGAAACCCGGATCATCTTCGGGACCGAGCGCAAGATTGCCGAAATCCGTCCAACCGTTCGCAACGATGCACACAAGCTGATTGAGGAATGCATGCTGGCGGCCAACGTGGCCACCGCCGAATTCCTGAAAAAGCACGAAATCCCGGCGCTGTACCGCGTCCACGATGGTCCGCCACCGGAGCGTCTGGAAAAACTGCGGGCCTTCCTTGGCGAACTCGGCCTGTCCCTGCACAAAGGCAAGGACGGCCCGTCGCCTAAGGATTACCAGGCATTGCTGGCAGGTATCAAGGATCGTCCGGATTTCCACCTGATCCAGACCGTCATGCTGCGTTCGTTGAGTCAGGCAGTGTATAGCGCGGATAACCAGGGCCACTTCGGCCTGAATTACGAAGCCTATACCCACTTCACCTCGCCGATCCGCCGCTACCCGGACTTGCTCACGCACCGGGCGATTCGCAGCGTTATCCATTCCAAGCAGGATACCCCGCACGTTCGCCGTGCTGGTGCGATGAGCATTCCGAAGGCGCGTATCTATCCGTACGACGAGGCGGCCCTCGAGCAACTCGGCGAGCAGTGCTCGATGAGCGAGCGCCGTGCGGACGAAGCCACTCGCGACGTGGTGAACTGGCTCAAGTGCGAGTTCATGAAGGACCGCGTTGGCGAGTCGTTCCCGGGTGTGATTACCGCCGTGACCGGTTTTGGCTTGTTCGTCGAGCTGACAGACATTTATGTCGAAGGCCTGGTGCACGTCACCGCGCTGCCGGGCGATTACTACCACTTCGATCCTGTGCATCACCGTCTGGCCGGTGAGCGTACCGGTCGCAGCTTCCGCCTCGGCGATACCGTTGAAGTGCGCGTGATGCGCGTTGACCTCGACGAACGCAAGATCGACTTCGAGATGGCTGAAAAAACCATCAGCGCGCCGATTGGCCGCAAGAAGCGTGGGGCTGAAACCACCGCTCCAGCTGCTAAAACCGCTGCAGAGCCGGCGCCGGCGAAAACCGGTCGTCGTCCTGCGAAGGAAAAGGCTGTCGAGGCTTATCGCCCGAGCGATGCGGCGGCAAAAAATGCCGAGCTGCGTAAAAGCCGTGAAATGAAACAGGCGTTGCTGTCTGAAGCGAAAAGCGGCGGTAAAGCGGCGTCTGGGGGAAAGACCGGACGGTCGGCGCCTGACAAGGCCCCCGGCGGCAAGCCAGCAAAACCAAGCAAACACCGTAAAGGCCCGCCAAAAGCGGGTTCGGCCCCGGCTGCCAAAAGTGGCGGGGCGCGTAAACCGAAGGCGAAGTCATGAGTCAGTTGGAAAAGATCTACGGCGTGCATGCGGTAGAAGCGTTGCTGCGTCACCACCCGAAACGCGTCAAGCAAATCTGGCTGGCTGAAGGTCGCAGTGATCCGCGTGTGCAAACGCTGATCGCGCTCGCTGCCGAAAACCGCGTAGCCGTCGGCAATGCCGAGCGCCGTGAGCTGGATGCCTGGGTTGAAGGCGTGCACCAAGGCGTGGTGGCGGACGTGAGTCCGAGCCAGGTCTGGGGTGAGGCGATGCTCGACGAGCTGCTGGATCGCACCGACGGAGCTCCGCTGTTGCTGGTGCTCGATGGTGTGACCGACCCGCACAACCTGGGTGCTTGCCTGCGTTCGGCCGATGCGGCCGGTGCGCTGGCGGTGATCGTGCCGAAGGACAAATCAGCGACGCTGACGCCGACGGTGCGAAAAGTGGCGTGTGGCGCGGCGGAAGTAATTCCGTTGGTCGCCGTGACCAACCTGGCGCGCACCCTGGAAAAACTCAAGCAGCGTGGCTTGTGGGTTGTCGGTACGGCGGGTGAAGCCGAGCAGAGTCTGTATCAGCAAGACATGACCGGCCCGACCATCCTGATCATGGGGGCTGAGGGCAGCGGCATGCGTCGCCTGACTCGCGATCTTTGCGATTACCTGGTGCACCTGCCGATGGCCGGCAGCGTCAGCAGCCTCAACGTTTCCGTGGCGACTGGCGTGTGCCTGTTCGAGGCTCAGCGTCAGCGTAGCGTCAAAGCTGCCGCAGCCGGCAAAAAGCCTTAAGTCGTACGCGATCCAAATGTGGGAGCGGGCTTGCTCGCGAAAGCGGTGTGTCATTCAGTAGAAATGTTGGATGTGATACCGCTTTCGCGAGCAAGCCCGCTCTCACATTGGTTCTTCGCTAAGCCAAAGATCGGTGGCGCGAACGAACTGTTCAAATAATCACCAATTGCCTTGCACCTCTTCTGTCCCTTCTCTACAATTGCGCCCCTTGCTGTGACGGCAGGCACGCATGTGTCTATCGCAGGCAAGTCCATAAGTGTCATTCACTCCTTGTCTGACCGCTTTTGAGCGGCAGGCTACAACCCGTAAGGAGCATTCATGCGTCATTACGAAATCATCTTTTTGGTCCACCCGGATCAAAGCGAGCAAGTCGGCGGCATGGTTGAGCGTTACACCAAGCTGATCGAAGAAGACGGCGGCAAAATCCACCGTCTGGAAGATTGGGGCCGTCGTCAACTGGCCTACGCAATCAACAATGTTCACAAGGCTCACTACGTGATGCTGAACGTTGAGTGCACTGGCAAGGCCCTGGCCGAGCTGGAAGACAACTTCCGCTACAACGATGCAGTGATCCGTAACCTGGTCATCCGTCGCGAAGAAGCCGTTACCGGCCAATCCGAGATGCTCAAGGCTGAAGAAAACCGCAGTGAGCGCCGTGAGCGTCGCGACCGTCCTGAGCACTCCGACGCCGAAGGCGTTGATGGTGATGACAGCGACAACAGCGATAACGCTGACGAGTAATCCACGGACCTTTTAAGGAGCCTATCAAATGGCACGTTTCTTCCGTCGTCGTAAATTCTGCCGCTTCACCGCTGAAGACGTGAAAGAGATCGATTACAAAGATCTCAACACTCTGAAAGCTTATGTATCCGAGACCGGCAAAATCGTTCCAAGCCGCATCACCGGTACCAAAGCACGTTATCAGCGTCAGCTGGCCACCGCTATCAAGCGCGCCCGCTTCCTGGCCCTGCTGGCCTACACCGACAGCCACGGCCGCTGAGACCGGGCAGTCGACTCGTAGCAAAGGATTGAATGCATGCGCGCCATAGCTGAGTTCATCATGCGCGGCCGCATGCAGGCCACTCTCGTAGTGGCTGGATGCGTAACATTGCCGTTGTTGTATTGGTTGGGTGCTGCCGCAGGATGCCTTGTGCTTCTGCGGCGCGGATTGAAGGACGCCCTTGGCGTTCTTGCCCTGGGAATGCTGCCGGCGTTGATCTGGTGGCTTTACTCGGATGACCCTCGGGCACTTCTGGTGCTGTTGGGTTCTTCGAGCCTTGCGTTGGTTTTGCGCGCAAGCGAATCCTGGGACCGCGTGCTGCTGGTCAGCATAGCGATGGGAGTGGTGTTTTCGGTGGTGCTGGGGGCGACTTTTGGTCCCCAAATCGAGATGCTGGCGCAGGCGTTGATAAAAGTCATGCCGTCGCTACTCGGTGATGTCTACGAGAAGTTATCGGTAGACGAGCAAGCGCATTTTGCGTCCCTGATTGCACCGGTCCTGACCGGCCTGATTGCGGCATTGTTGCAAATCGTCAGTGTGCTGAGCCTGATTGTCGGGCGCTACTGGCAGGCGTTGTTGTACAACCCGGGTGGTTTTGGTCGCGAGTTTCGCGCCATCCGTTTCCCGTTTTTGCCGGCGATGTTGCTGCTGGCGTGCATGCTTCTGGGGCCGAACATCGGTCCACAGATGGCCATGTTAACGCCGTTGTGCAGCGTACCGCTGGTGTTCGCCGGGCTGGCCCTGATTCACGGGCTGGTGGCGCAAAAGCGACTGGCCAGGTTCTGGCTGGTGGGGTTGTACGTCACGCTGTTGCTGTTCATGCAGCTGATCTATCCGTTGCTGGTGGTCTTGGCCATCGTCGACAGCCTGATTGATTTTCGCGGTCGTTCGGCACCGAAAGATGCCGATAACGCGAACGGTGAAGGTTAAAAGTTAAGAGGATTTTCACATGCAACTGATCCTTCTGGAAAAAGTCACCAACCTGGGCAACCTGGGTGACAAAGTGAACGTTAAGGCTGGTTACGGTCGTAACTACCTGCTGCCTTACGGCAAAGCTACCGCTGCGACCCCAGCCAACCTGGCTGCGTTCGAAGAGCGTCGCGCTGAGCTGGAAAAAGCCGCAGCAGACCGTAAGACTTCGGCTGAAAACCGCGCCGCCCAACTGGCTGAGCTGGAAGTGACTATCACTGCCACCGCTGGTGACGAAGGCAAGCTGTTCGGTTCGATCGGCACCCACGACATCGCTGATGCACTGACCGCCTCTGGCGTTGAAGTTGCAAAAAGCGAAGTTCGTCTGCCGAACGGCACC
The DNA here is from genome assembly GCF_002000165.1 of Pseudomonas sp. C9. Classification (NCBI taxonomy): domain Bacteria; kingdom Pseudomonadati; phylum Pseudomonadota; class Gammaproteobacteria; order Pseudomonadales; family Pseudomonadaceae; genus Pseudomonas; species Pseudomonas sp. C9. The sequence goes on from NZ_MPAK01000002.1 coordinate 407,972, forward strand.
ATCCGCAACGTAGGCGAATTCGACGTAGCCGTGCACCTGCACGCCGAAGTTGAAGCCACCGTACGCGTTGTCGTGGTAGCAGCTTAAGCAACACTTGATCGGCTGGCGGCTTGTCCGTCAGACGGTTAACATCGGGCACGATCCTGTTTACAGGTCGTGCCCTTTGTCTTTCTGCAATCCCTGCTTTTCACATATCAAATTCAAGTGGCCATGAACGATATCTCCGCACCCGAGCAATACGATCTGCAAACCGCTTCCCTGAAGGTGCCGCCGCACTCCATCGAGGCCGAACAGGCCGTGCTCGGTGGTTTGATGCTGGACAACAACGCCTGGGAACGCGTGCTCGATCAAGTGTCGGACGGCGATTTCTATCGACATGACCACCGCCTGATCTTCCGTGCGATCGCCAAGCTCGCCGACCAGAACTCGCCGATCGACGTCGTGACCCTTGCCGAGCAATTGGACAAGGAAGGTCAGACGTCGCAAGTCGGTGGCCTCGGCTACCTGGGTGAGCTGGCAAAAAACACGCCGTCCGTCGCCAACATCAAGGCTTACGCACAGATCGTTCGCGCTCGGGCGACCTTGCGACAATTGATCGGTATCGCTACCGAAATTGCCGACAGCGCGTTCAACCCGGAAGGCCGTACGGCTGAAGAAATTCTCGACGAAGCCGAACGGCAGATCTTCCAGATCGCCGAGGCCCGGCCAAAAACCGGCGGCCCGGTGAGCGTGAATGACCTGCTGACCAAGGCCATCGACCGCATCGATACGCTGTTCAACACCGACAACGCCATCACCGGCCTATCCACTGGCTACACCGACCTCGACGAGAAAACCAGCGGCCTGCAGCCGTCCGACCTGATCATCGTCGCCGGCCGTCCGTCCATGGGTAAAACCACCTTTGCGATGAACCTGGTGGAAAACGCCGTGTTGCGCAGCGACAAGTGCGTACTGGTTTACTCGCTGGAAATGCCAGGTGAATCGCTGATCATGCGTATGTTGTCGTCCCTGGGTCGTATCGACCAGACCAAGGTCCGCGCCGGTCGCCTGGACGACGACGATTGGCCGCGCCTGACCTCGGCGGTCAACCTGCTCAACGATCGCAAGCTGTTCATCGACGATACGGCCGGTATCAGCCCATCGGAGATGCGTGCGCGGACTCGTCGATTGGTGCGTGAGCACGGCGACGTCGCCCTGATCATGATCGACTACCTGCAATTGATGCAGATTCCAGGTTCCGGCGGTGACAACCGGACCAACGAAATTTCTGAAATCTCGCGTTCCTTGAAAGCCCTGGCCAAGGAATTCAACTGCCCGGTAGTGGCGCTGTCCCAGCTCAACCGTTCCCTGGAACAACGACCGAACAAACGCCCGATCAACTCCGACCTCCGGGAATCCGGAGCGATCGAGCAGGATGCTGACGTGATCATGTTCGTGTACCGGGATGAGGTGTATCACCCGGAAACCGAGCACAAGGGCATCGCCGAGATCATCATCGGCAAGCAGCGGAACGGTCCGATCGGTACGTCACGACTGGCGTTCATCGGTAAGTACACCCGCTTCGAAAACCTGGCACCAGGCAGCTACAACTTCGACGACGAGTAAGTTGTGTAGCGCCTTAGGGGGCCTCTTCGCGGGCAAGCCCGCTCCCACAAGGACATTGAATTCCCTGTGGGAGCGGGCTTGCCCGCGATGGCGTCGCCACAATTTCCGACCATAGCCGTCGGAATTGGTTATTTTTTGTGCTATATTCCGCGCCCGCGATTTTTCATCTCAACACCGGTCATCGTCATGCAAACAGCCAAGCCGTTATTTGACTATCCCAAGTACTGGGCCGAATGCTTCGGTCCAGCGCCATTCCTGCCGATGAGCAGGGAGGAGATGGATCAGCTTGGCTGGGATTCCTGCGACATCATCATCGTCACCGGTGATGCGTACGTTGACCATCCGTCGTTCGGCATGGCGATTATCGGCCGGCTGCTGGAGTCGCAAGGCTTCCGCGTCGGGATCATTGCCCAGCCGGACTGGCAGTCCAAAGACGACTTCATGAAACTCGGCGAGCCGAACCTGTTCTTCGGTGTCGCGGCCGGCAACATGGACTCGATGATCAACCGCTACACCGCCGACAAGAAAATCCGTTCCGATGACGCCTACACCCCTGGCGGCATGGCGGGCAAACGTCCGGACCGCGCCAGCCTGGTTTACAGCCAGCGCTGCAAGGAAGCCTACAAAAACGTGCCGATCGTGCTCGGTGGCATCGAAGCTTCCCTGCGCCGCATCGCTCACTACGATTACTGGCAGGACCGGGTTCGCAACTCGATCCTGATCGACGCCTGCGCCGATATCCTGCTTTACGGCAACGCCGAGCGTGCCATCGTCGAAGTCGCCCAGCGTCTGTCCTACGGTCACAAAATCGAAGACATCACCGATGTGCGCGGTACCGCGTTCATCCGTCGCGATACGCCGAAAGACTGGTACGAAGTCGACTCCACGCGCATCGACCGTCCGGGCAAAATCGACAAGATCATCAACCCTTACGTGAACACCCAGGACACCCAAGCCTGCGCGATCGAGCAGGAAAAAGGTCCGGTTGAAGATCCGAGCGAAGCCAAGGTCGTGCAGATCCTCGCCAGCCCGAAAATGACTCGCGACAAGACCGTTATCCGGCTGCCGTCGGTTGAAAAAGTCCGTGGCGACGCGGTTCTTTATGCTCACGCCAACCGTGTGCTTCACCTGGAAACCAACCCGGGCAACGCCCGTGCGCTGGTGCAGAAGCACGGCGAAGTCGATGTCTGGTTCAACCCGCCGCCGATTCCGATGACCACCGAAGAAATGGACTACGTGTTCGGCATGCCTTATGCGCGCATTCCGCACCCGGCGTATGGCAAGGAAAAGATCCCGGCCTACGACATGATCCGTTTCTCGGTGAACATCATGCGTGGCTGCTTCGGCGGCTGCACCTTCTGCTCGATCACCGAGCACGAAGGCCGGATCATCCAGAATCGCTCCGAAGAGTCGATCATTCGCGAAATCGAAGAGATCCGCGACAAGGTGCCGGGTTTCACCGGCGTCATTTCTGACCTCGGCGGCCCGACCGCGAACATGTACCGCATTGCCTGCAAGAGCCCGGAAATCGAATCCGCGTGCCGCAAGCCGTCGTGCGTGTTCCCTGGCATCTGCCCGAACCTGAACACCGACCACTCGTCGCTGATCCAGTTGTATCGCAGCGCCCGTGCCTTGCCGGGTGTGAAGAAGATTCTGATCGCTTCCGGCCTGCGTTATGACCTCGCGGTCGAGTCGCCGGAATACGTCAAGGAGCTGGTGACTCACCACGTAGGTGGTTACCTGAAGATCGCCCCGGAACACACCGAGGAAGGTCCGCTCAACCAGATGATGAAACCGGGCATCGGCAGCTATGACAAGTTCAAGCGCATGTTCGAGAAGTACTCCAAGGAAGCCGGGAAAGAGCAGTACCTGATTCCGTACTTCATCGCCGCCCACCCGGGCACCACCGATGAAGACATGATGAACCTGGCACTGTGGCTCAAGGGCAACGGCTTCCGTGCCGACCAGGTGCAGGCGTTCTACCCGTCGCCGATGGCTACTGCCACCGCGATGTACCACTCGGGCAAGAACCCGCTGCGCAAGGTCACCTACAAGTCTGACGCGGTTACCATCGTCAAGAGCGAAGAGCAGCGTCGTCTGCACAAGGCGTTCTTGCGTTATCACGACCCGAAAGGCTGGCCGATGCTGCGTGAAGCGCTGACCCGTATGGGCCGCGCCGATCTGATTGGACCGGGCAAGAACCAGTTGATCCCGCTGCACCAGCCGTCGACCGACAGCTACCAGAGCGCCCGTCGCAAAAACTCGACACCGGCCGGTAGCCACAAGGTTGCAGGTGAAAAGACTACCAAGATCCTCACCCAGCACACCGGTCTGCCACCACGTGCCAGCGATGGCGCTAACCCGTGGGACAAGCGTGAACAGGCCAAGGCTGCGGCGTTCGCCCGCAACCAGCAGGCGGCCAAGGAGCGCAAGGACGCAGCCAAAGGCAAAGGTCCTAAACCCGCCCGCAAGCCAGTCGTACCGCGCTAAGTCGCGCTTGAACTGAACAGAACGCCAACCTTCGGGTTGGCGTTTTGCATTCCAGGTTTGAAGGTTTTCTGGAGCTACTGGCCCCTTCGCGGGCAAGTCGAATCGTCGCACCGCCGCTCCCACAGGGATCGCATACCCGTCAGATAACGCGGTCAAATGTGGGAGCGGGCTTGCCCGCGAAGAGTCAGGGACTGGCAAGGCAAACTCTGGCTGAAGGTTCCGCTCGCAACATTTGCGTGCAACTGCGCCCAACCAAATTCCCGCATCGCCCGATTTTGGTGCTGTACTGCCTCAAGCAAATGGAGAAAGCGCCAGCGTTGCCGCGATGGCATAAGTCTTGCGCGCTTTCAAATACGCTTAGGGCTCGCAGGAGGCACGCCGTGTCGATTCATGTCGCATTGCACCACGTCACTCATTACCGCTATGACCGCGCTGTCGAGTTGGGGCCGCAGATCGTTCGCCTGCGCCCGGCCGCCCACAGTCGCACGCGGATACTGTCCTACGCGCTGAAAGTCTCGCCCGAGCAGCACTTCATCAACTGGCAACAAGACCCCCAGGGTAATTACCTGGCGCGGTTGGTGTTCCCGGAGAAAACCGATGAACTGCGGATCGAAGTCGATCTGCTCGCGGAAATGGCGGTCTTCAATCCGTTCGACTTCTTCCTTGAGCCCTACGCGGAAAAAATACCGTTTTCCTACGCCGCCGACGAGCGCAAAGAGCTGGCGCCGTACCTGGAAACCTTGCCCCTGACGCCGACGTTCAAAACCTACCTGGACGGCATTGACCGCACGCCGCTGCCCAGCGTGGATTTTCTGGTTGCGCTCAACCAGCGCCTGAGCGAAGACATTGGCTATCTGATTCGCATGGAGCCGGGCGTACAAACGCCCGAGCACACCCTCGAGCAGGCCTCCGGCTCCTGCCGCGACTCGGCATGGCTGCTGGTGCAACTGCTGCGTAACCTCGGCCTGGCGGCGCGTTTCGTCTCGGGCTATCTGATTCAACTCACCGCCGACGTCAAAAGCCTCGACGGTCCGTCAGGCACAGAAGTGGACTTCACCGACCTGCACGCCTGGTGTGAGGTGTACTTGCCCGGTGCCGGCTGGATCGGCCTGGATGCAACCTCAGGGCTGTTTGCCGGTGAAGGACACATTCCGTTGGCGTGCAGTCCTGATCCTGGCTCTGCAGCGCCGATCAGTGGCTTGGTCGAACCGTGCGAATGCGAGTTCACCCACGAAATGTCCGTTGAACGGATCTGGGAAGCGCCACGGGTCACAAAACCCTACACCGACGATCAATGGCAGGCGATCCAGGCATTGGGTCGGCAAATCGATGCCGACTTGTTGGAGGGTGACGTGCGCCTGACCATGGGCGGCGAGCCGACATTTGTGTCCATCGATGACCCGGACGGCGCCGAATGGAACACCGCTGCGCTGGGGCCGGACAAGCGTCGCCTGTCCGCCGAGCTGTTCCAGCGCATGCGCAAACATTACGCCCCCAAAGGCCTGGTGCATTTCGGTCAGGGTAAGTGGTACCCCGGCGAGCAACTGCCGCGCTGGTCGCTGAACTGCTATTGGCGCCGTGATGGCGTGCCGATCTGGCACAACGGTGCGTTGATTGCCGATGAACAGGAAGACTACGGCGCCGATGGCGCACTGGCCGGACGGTTTCTGGCAAGTGTGGCCGAGCGCTTGAAGATTCCCACACGCTATGTATTTGCGGCCTACGAAGACAATTTCTATTACCTCTGGCGTGAGGGCACGTTGCCGCAAAACGTCAGCGCCGGAGACTCACGACTGGAAGAACCGTTGGAGCGTGCGCGACTGCGTAAGGTCTTCAGCCAGGGCCTGGATAAAGTCATCGGTCATGTCCTGCCTTTGGCGCGCACTGCCAAGGGCGATCAATGGCAAAGCGGCCGCTGGTATTTGCGTGAGGAACATTGCCGATTGGTGCCAGGGGATTCGCCGCTGGGCTACCGCTTGCCACTCGGCTCGCAACCCTGGGTCAAAGCGGCGGAGTACCCGTTCATTCATCCCGCGGACCCGAATCAGGATTTCCCGGCGCTGCCCGACACCGCACAACTGCAAGGCCAGGGCACTGGCGCGGTCACCGAAGAGCGAGAACCAAAGATTGACGAGTCCGCCGACTGGCTGACCCGCACGGCCTTCTGCGCTGAGGCCCGGGAAGGGCGGTTGTACTTGTTCATGCCGCCGCTGGAACGGGTCGAGGATTACCTGGCGCTGGTCAGCGCCATCGAAGCTACCGCTGAAGAATTGCATTGCCCGGTGTTGCTGGAAGGCTATGAGCCGCCGAGCGATCCGCGCCTGAGCAATTTCCGGATCACCCCGGATCCCGGCGTGATCGAGGTCAACGTGCAACCGTCCGCGAACTGGGATGAATTGGTCGAACGCACCGAATTTTTGTACGAAGAAGCGCGCCAGACCCGATTGACCACCGAAAAATTCATGATCGATGGCCGGCACACGGGAACCGGTGGCGGTAACCATTTCGTGTTGGGCGGCGCGACCCCGGCGGACTCACCGTTCCTGCGCCGCCCCGATCTGCTGCGTAGCCTGATCAGCTACTGGCATAACCATCCGTCCCTGTCCTACCTGTTTTCCGGGTTATTCATCGGCCCGACGTCTCAGGCGCCGCGCGTCGATGAGGCGCGCAACGATGCGTTGTATGAGCTGGAAATCGCTTTCGCCCAGATGCCCGACCCCGGCGAGGAGTGCGCGCCGTGGTTGGTGGATCGGCTGCTGCGTAACCTGCTGATCGACGTGACCGGCAACACTCACCGGGCCGAATTCTGCATCGACAAACTCTATTCGCCGGACGGTGCTACCGGACGCCTCGGATTGCTGGAGTTGCGTGCCTTTGAAATGCCGCCGCATGCGCGCATGAGCCTGGCGCAGCAGTTGTTATTGCGGGCACTGGTGGCGCGGTTCTGGCGCGAGCCCTATGCGCCGCCGAAACTGGCGCGTTGGGGCACGGAGTTGCACGACCGTTTCCTGTTGCCGCACTTCATCGAACAGGATTTCGCCGATGTGATCGTTGATCTCAATGCGGCCGGTTACCCGGTGCGGGCCGAGTGGTTCGCCGCGCATCTGGAGTTCCGTTTTCCCAAGGTCGGCGATTACGCGGTCAGTGGCATTGAGCTGCAATTGCGTCAGGCGCTGGAGCCCTGGCATGTGCTGGGCGAGGAGGGGGCGGTCGGCGGCACGGTGCGCTATGTGGATTCGTCGCTGGAGCGCTTGCAAGTCAAGCTCACAGGGCTGGCGCCGCAACGTTATCTGCTGACCTGCAACGGCGTTGCGGTGCCGTTGCAACCCACGGGGCGGGTTGGCGAGTTTGTCGCCGGCGTGCGTTTTCGCGCCTGGCAACCGGCCAACTGCCTGCACCCAACCATCCCGGTCCATGCGCCGTTGGTGTTCGACCTGCTCGACACCTGGATGCAACGTTCACTGGGCGGCTGCCAGTACCACGTGGCCCATCCGGGTGGGCGCAACTACGACAGCCTGCCGGTGAACGCCAACGAGGCCGAGAGCCGGCGAATGGCGCGGTTTTTCCGCATCGGACACACGCCAGGGAAACTTCCTGTACCGAATGTGGAAATGAGCGACGAGCTGCCGATGACACTCGATTTGCGACGTTTCTAAACCGTACACGACGCTCGGACTTTTCGTATATCCGGGCGTCATGTGCCTGCGCTAGTCTGACCGTTCCTTGCTGTCTGCCGAGCTTTCCATGCCTGACCTGCTTGATCGCTACCCGCTGACAACGGGCACTTACCACGAACTGCTCGACGACAGCGGCGCCGTGCGCCCGCACTGGCGTCGGCTGCTCGACCAATTGCAACGCAGCACGCCTTCGCAATTGGTGCAGCGTCAGGCCTTGTTGACCCGCCAGATCCAGGAAAACGGCGTGACCTACAACGTCTACGCCGACCCCAAAGGCGCAGACCGGCCGTGGGAACTGGATCTGCTGCCACATGTGATCGCAGCGGATGAGTGGCGGCAGTTATCGGCGGGTATCGCCCAGCGGGCGCGTTTGCTCAATGCGGTGCTGGCGGACCTCTATGGCCCGCAGCGTTTGATTGCCGAAGGACTGCTGCCAGCGGAACTGGTGTTCGGACATAACAATTTCCTCTGGCCCTGTCAGGGCATTACGCCCCCGGACGGGGCTTTTTTGCATCTTTACGCAGTGGATCTGGCGCGCACACCCGATGGTCGCTGGTGGGTCACGGCGGACCGCACTCAAGCCCCGTCCGGCGCCGGTTATGCCCTGGAAAACCGCACCATCGTGTCCCGGGCCTTTCCCGAGTTGTACCGCGATTTGAAAGTGCAGCATCTGGCCGGGTTCTTCCGCACGCTTCAGGAAACGCTCGCCAGGCAGGCACCGAGTGATAACGACGCGCCGCTGATCGTGTTGCTCACGCCAGGGCGGTTCAACGAAAGTTATTTCGAACACCTTTATCTGGCGCGTCAGCTCGGTTATCCGTTGGTGGAGGGCGGCGACCTGACGGTGCGTGATGCCACGGTTTATCTGAAAACCCTGAGCGGCTTGCGCCGGGTTCACGCGATCATGCGCCGGCTCGACGATGACTTCTGCGACCCGCTGGAATTGCGCACTGATTCCGCACTGGGTGTACCGGGATTGCTCGAAGCCGTGCGGCAGGGACGGGTTTTGGTGGCCAACGCACTCGGCAGCGGTGTGCTGGAGTCGCCGGGACTGTTGGGCTTTCTACCGAAGATCAATCAATTCCTGTTCGGCGAAGAACTGATCCTGCCGTCCATCGCCACCTGGTGGTGCGGCGAGGCGCCGGTACTGGCCCAGGCGCTGGAAAAACTGTCGGAGTTGATGATCAAACCGGCCTTCCCGTCGCAAAGCTTCGCACCTGTATTTGGCGGCGATTTGAGTGAAAAACAGCGCGAAGCCCTGGCCGAACGCATGCAGGCACGTCCTTATGCCTATGTCGCGCAAGAAATGGCGCAGTTGTCCCAGGCGCCTGTCTGGCAAGCCGAGGACGGTCAATTGCAACCGCGAGCCATCGGCATGCGTGTTTACGCAGTGGCCAGCCGTGACGGCTACCGGGTTTTACCCGGCGGTCTGACCCGGGTTGCTGCCGAAGCGGATGCTGAAGTGGTGTCAATGCAGCGCGGTGGTGCGAGCAAGGACACGTGGGTATTGGGTGATCGTCCTCCCAGCGGCGAGCAATGGAAAACCCAACGCACCATTGGCGTCCATGATCTGGTGCGGCGAGACCCGTATCTGCCGTCGCGCGTGGTGGAAAACCTGTTCTGGTTTGGCCGCTATTGCGAACGTTGCGATGACAGTGCGCGACTGCTGCGGATCATGCTCGCACGCTACGTGGACGGCGATGATCCGCAAGCCTTGCAGGCGGCCGTTGACCTCGGTGAGCGGCTGAACCTGTTGCCCGATGAGGGCGAACTGCCGGAACGCCTGTTGGCGGCGTTGCTCGGTGAAGACTGGCCCTTCAGCCTGCGCTCCAATCTGCAACGCTTGCAGTGGGCCGCCTCGCAAGTGCGCGGCAAACTCTCGCGGGAAAACTGGCAGGCGCTGGTGGAGTTGCAGCGTGAGGCCATGGAGCTGGAAACCCGTGAGCCCGATTTCGGTGAGCTGCTGGATTTCCTCAATCGCCTGGTGATGTCGCTGGCAGCGCTTTCAGGTTTCGCGCTGGACGACATGACCCGGGACGAAGGCTGGCGTTTCCTGATGATCGGTCGGCGGATCGAGCGGTTGCAGTTTCTCAGTGGCAGCCTGGCGGCGTTTCTGCGCGGTGCCGGGGCTTTCGATCAGGCGGGCCTGGAATGGTTGTTGGAGTTGGGCAACAGCAGCATCACCTACCGTTCGCGGTACCTGGCGGTGGCGCAACTGCTGCCGGTGCTCGATCTGTTGCTGCTCGATGAGCAAAACCCTCACGCCGTGCTGTTCCAGTTGAAGCTGGTGACTCGAACCTTGAAACGTTTGAATGACGACTTTGGTGCCCCTCGTGAAGAAGGGTTGCCGCTGTTGGTGGAGCGACTGGCGCGGTTTGATCTGGGGTGTCTGGAGAATTCGTTGTTTGGCGAAACCAGTGTTCGTGCCGCGCTCGATGGTCTGGCCGATTTGCTGCAAGAAATCGCCGATGCCAGTGGGCAAGTGTCGGATCGCCTGGCGTTGCGCCATTTCGCCCATGTAGATGATGTCAGCCAGCGCACGGTGTCCGTCTGATGAGTGCCCATTACCAGATTTTCCACGACACCCATTATCACTACGACAGCCCGGTGTCGCTGGCCCAGCAGCTCGCGCATCTATGGCCGAGACCCTGTGCCTGGCAGCGCTGCACCGCCCAACAATTGCAGATCAGTCCTGACCCGACCGCGCGCCGGGATGAGCTGGATGTGTTTGGCAATCCGCTGACCCGGTTGGCGTTTGAGCGCCCGCATGATGAGTTGCTGGTCAATGCCAGTCTCACGGTCGAAGTCCTGGCCCGGCCAACGCTGGATTTCACTCAGTCACCCGCCTGGGAAGTTACCCGCGACGCGCTGACTTACAGCAGTCAGCCAATGTCGTCTGACCTGCTTGAAGCGTGCCGTTATCGATTCGAATCACCCTACGTGCATTTGAAGCGCAATTTCGTCGAGTTTTCCGAGAGCTGCTTTCCGGTTGGCCGACCACTGTTGCTGGGTGTACAGGCGCTGATGGAGAAAATATTCAGCGAATTCACTTTCGACGCCGAAGCGACCCAAGTGGCGACGCCGTTGGTGGAAGTGCTGGAGCGCCGGCGTGGCGTCTGTCAGGATTTCGCCCACCTGATGCTGGCGTGCGTGCGCTCCCGTGGGTTGGCCGCTCGCTACATCAGCGGTTATCTGCTGACACAACCGCCACCGGGCCAGCCTCGGCTGATCGGCGCCGATGCGTCGCATGCCTGGATCTCGGTGTTTTGCCCGGTACTGGGTTGGGTCGATTTTGACCCGACCAACAACATACAACCGGCGCTCGAACACATCACCTTGGCATGGGGCCGGGATTTCTCTGATGTTTCGCCGTTGCGTGGGGTGATTCTGGGCGGCGGCAATCATGACCCGGAAGTCCGCGTCACCGTGATGCCATTGGAGTAACAAAGATCCATAGATGTAGGAGCGGGCTTGCTCGCGAAGACGGAGTGTCAGTCGTTACTTATGTAGCTGATACACCGCCTTCGCGAGCAAGTCGGATCGCCGCATCGCCGCTCCCACAGGGAATATGCAGTGTTTTTTGGAGGGCATTTCAGAGGGGGACTGTGAGGGTCAGCAAAGTAACTGCTGACCCTGGACACAGATCCGGTGGGCCCGATCAGATCATCCGGCCCTGAGGGTCTCAGGCGTCGGGCGCCTGATCTTTCGGTGCTTCAGTTTCGTCTGTAGCCACGTCGCCTTCGGCATCGGGGTTCAGTGCTGCGGCGTCTTCTTCAGCTGTAGCTTTCTTGCGCTGAAGCTTTTCCTCTTTCTTCTGCTCCTTGGCCAAGTCTCTCTGACGTTTGGCGAAGGAATAATTAGGTTTAGCCATGGGCGATCCTCTGGGGTCGAAGGTGAGGTTGAGCGGCGCATATTCTGCCCTGTATCGGTGCCAAGCCGTTAGCTGGGTTTTTGATCGGTCCATTTTGGCGGGACCGACGGTTGCCAGGCGTCCAGTGCGTCGAGCAGGGTTTGCGGCGATTCGCTCGTTTGCAGCATGTCACGGTGTGGTGCGCGAACGAAGCCTTCGCCGACGATATGATCAAGAAAACCGGTCAATTTGCTGTAGAAACCGTTCACTTCGAGCAACCCCAACGGCTTGCCGTGGTAGCCGAGCTGGCCCCAGGTCCAGACTTCGAACAGTTCCTCCAGCGTGCCGAGACCGCCGGGCAGGGCGATAAACGCGTCGCTGAGTTCGGCCATCCGCGCCTTTCGCGCGTGCATGCCGTCGACCACTTCCAGGCGCGTCAGGCCGCTGTGGCCGATTTCCTTATCCTTGAGGCTTTGCGGGATGATCCCGATCACTTCGCCGCCGGCCGCCAATGCCGCATCGGCGACAATCCCCATCAGGCCGACGGCACCGCCGCCATACACCAGGGTCAGCTTGCGCTCGGCCAATGCTCGCCCCAGGACGGCAGCCGCTTCACGATAAGCCGGGTTGGTGCCGGTGCTGGCGCCGCAAAATACACAAACAGACTTCAAAGACATGTTTCTCTCCATGGTCAGGATGGCCACAGAGTAAAGGCACACACCTACCGTTCCAAGGTCTAAACTTCGCGTTTGGGAGTTTCGTAGGTACCGCTGGCGCCACAGGCATACGCGGCGAGCAAACTGCACAACAGGCTATTGAAGGACATGACCGGTGCTCCAGATGAGTGATGACGGCCTGATGATAGGGCCGTACCAGACACTTGGCTGGTAGATTGTGTCGATAGGTGTCATAGCCTGAAAGTTGTATACAATTTATGATTCAGGTCATAGGAACTTGCGAAGATTTCAGGCAGTCTTCTGTCCATTCGCACTTTTGTTAACCCTGCCTTGGAGATTCACCATGTTTGCCAAACTTGTTGCGGTATCCCTGCTGACACTGGCCAGCAGCCAATTGATGGCTGCAGAGTGCAAAGTCACCATCGATTCCACCGATCAAATGTCCTTCAATACCAAGGCTGTTGAAATCGACAAGAGCTGCAAAACGTTCACTGTCGAACTGACTCACTCCGGCAGCCTGCCGAAGAACGTCATGGGCCATAACTGGGTGCTGAGCAAAGAGGCTGACATGCAGCCGATTGCCACCGACGGCTTGTCGGCCGGCATCGACAAGAACTACCTGAAGGAAGGTGACGCACGTGTTATCGCTCACACCAAAGTCATCGGCGCCAAGGAAACCGATTCGGTGACTTTTGACGTATCGAAGCTGGATGCAGCCGAAAAATACGGCTTCTTCTGCTCGTTCCCGGGCCACATCTCGATGATGAAAGGCACTGTGACCCTGAAGTAATCAGACACACCGCGTCATCGTTCTTCGCGGGCAAGCCCGCTCCCACAGTATTTTGTGTCGATCACAAAACCTGTGGGAGCGGGCTTGCCCGCGAAGGGGCCATAAGCATCGACGCATGTCCAGGCCAAAGAAAAGCCCGCTGAGGTTCAACACCTCAGCGGGCTTTTTCATTCATTCACCCATCAAGGCGCAAACGGCATCACGCGCTTGTGGTGAGTCTTTTTGTACGTGTCACAAATGATCTTGAACGCTTCCTCACGCACCGGCTCTCCGTGCAGGAATGCGTCGATTTCGGCGTAGGTCACGCCGTGCGACGCTTCGTCCGGTTTGCCCGGCGAGAGGTCTTCCAGATCGGCTGTCGGGATTTTTTCCACCAGCGATTCCGGTGCGCCGAAACTGCGGGCGATATTGCGGACTTGATTTTTAACCAGGCCGCTGAGTGGCGCCAGGTCGCAGGCGCCATCGCCGAACTTGGTGAAAAAACCCATCACGGCTTCTGCTGCGTGGTCGGTGCCGATCACCAGGCCGTGGGCTGCGCCCGCGATGGTGTACTGAGCGACCATGCGCATCCGCGCCTTGGTGTTGCCGAGCACGAAATCCACCGAGACCGCGTGCTTGCCTTCGAAGGCGGCGACTTCGTTGGCCAGCGATTTGACTGCGGGGCCGATGTTCACGGTGTGGCGCTCGTCCGGGGCAATGAAATCCACTGAGGCCTGAGCGTCATGTTCATCGAACTGAGTCTCGTACGGCAGGCGCACGGCGATGAATTTGTAGCCCTTGTCGCCGGTGCGCTCACGCAATTCACGCATGGCTCGTTGGGCCAACAGGCCGGCGGTCAGGGAATCGACGCCACCGCTGATGCCCAGCACCAGGGTCTTGAGACCGGAATTGACCAGGCAATCCTGAATGAAACTGACCCGCCGGGCGACTTCTGCCTCAAGGGCGGCCTCGTCGGCAAATGGCGGTTGAACCTTGAGCTGCTCAGCAATCTCACGCTGTACGGCTTGCATGAATTCACTCCTTGCTTGATGTGCTGGATAGGGCGGCAGGTACTTTGAACACGTGTCGCAAATAGGCGACAAAATTCGGGTCTTTGCAGTGAGTCTTGCCAGGCTCATCGGAAATTTTCGCGACGGGCTGGCCGTTGCAGGCTGCCATTTTAAGCACGATGCTCATGGGTTCGACACCTGGAATATCACACGTCAGGTTAGTGCCGATCCCAAAGCTGACATGGATCCGACCACGCAGCGCGCGGAATATCTCCAGCGCCTTGGGCAGTGTCAGGCTGTCGGAGAATGTCAGCGTCTTGCTCATCGGGTCGATGCCGAGCTTGTGATAATGGGCGATGGCTTTTTCGGCCCATAGCACCGGATCACCCGAGTCGTGGCGTAGGCCATCGAAGAGCTTGGCGAAAAACAGATCGAAGTCGCCGAGGAAGGCATCCATGGTGATGCAATCGGTCAGGGCGATACCGAGCAGGCCGCGGTACTCGCGTACCCAGCAATCGAGCGCGGCAATCTGGCTGTCGATCAGTCGTGGGCCGAGTTGTTGATGGGCCATGATCCACTCGTGGGCCATAGTGCCCAGCGGTTTCATGTCCAGCTCCCTGGACAGGTGCACGTTGCTGGTACCGACGAAGCGTCCGGGGAAATCGTGCTTGAGCACGTTCACCACTTCCTCCTGCACGCGGTATGAAAAGCGGCGGCGCGTGCCGAAATCGGCGACCTGCAACTCGGACAGTTCGTCGCTGCTGGCGTTGGCGGTCAGCCAGTCGAACTTGCGATAGAGTTGTTCGCGTGCCTGTTCCAGGACTATTTCCCGGTAGCGATAGCGGTTGCGCACTTCGCTGACAATCGCCAGCAGCGGCACTTCGAACAGGATTACGTGCAACCACGGCCCGCGCAGACGGATGAACAGTTCGTCGTTTTCAATGCCGGTGTGGATGTAACGCAGGTTGAAGCGAAACAATCCGAGAAACCGCAGGAAATCCGGTTTCAGGAAGCTGATTCGCTCCAGAAAACTCAATTGATCAGGGCTCAGGCTCAACTCGGCCAGGCGCTCGATCTGAAAACGGATCTCCGCCAGGTACGGGCGCAAATCTTCACTGTTGCGGCAACGAAACTCCCATTCGACTTCGACGTTCGGGTAGTTGTGCAGCACGGCCTGCATCATCGTCAGTTTGTAGAAGTCGGTGTCGAGCAGGTTCTGCACGATGCGATCGCCAAACACGCTCTCGCTCATAACGGGTTCTCCGCATTGAATAGGGGTAGTGGCGCATATCGGTGGTGGGTATTGCCAGCAATTTCTGTGTCAGTCGGGGGAGGTGGGGTTGTCGATTTGCTCCAGCATCCATTTCACAAAATCGCGCACCTTGGGCACTTCTGCCGAATGCTCGGGATACGCCAGGTAATAGGCATCCGTGCTGGGCATTGCATGCTGCCAGGGAATGACCAGTTTGCCGTCGGCCAATTCCTCTTCCACCAGAAACCGTGGCAACAGTGCCACGCCGCAGCCGACTTGCGCTGCACGGATGCACATATAAAAGGTTTCAAAACGCGGGCCGTGGTAGCTGTGCTCGGTGTGGTAGCCCTGACTGTCGAACCAGTCGTGCCACGCCTGGGGGCGGGAGGCGTTTTGCAGCAGGACCAGGTCGGTGAGTTGCGTCGGATCGGTGAACGGCGTGTCCGGCAGGCTGCCCGGTGCGCAGACCGGCACCAGTTCCTCGCCAAACAGCTTCAGGCATTCAGTGCCGGGCCGTGAACCCTGGCCGAAGTAAAACGCCAGGTCGCTGCGACCTTGCAGCAAATCGTCGGCTTCCTGCTCGCTGCACAGGTCCAGATGGATCGACGGATGGCGCAGGCGCCAGCCTTTCAGGCGTGGGACCAGCCAGCGCGCACCGAAGGTCGGTGGGGTCGAGACGCGCAAGACTTCGGTTTCACCGCCGTAGGAGCGCAGGTAATGGGTCGACATTTCGACCTGGGTGAGGATTTTTCGTACTTCCACCAGGTACAAATCACCGGCCGGGGTCATTTGCAGGCGTCGGCGCACACGACGGAACAACAAGTGCTGCAACAATTCTTCGAGTTGCGCGACCTGTTTACTGACGGCGCTCTGGGTCAGGTTCAGCTCTTCGGCGGCGCGTGTGAAGCTCAAATGCCGGGTCACGGCCTCGAAACACTGCAGTGCTGTGATCGACGGCAGGTAGCGTTTATTCAGCATGGGTAGTCCTTTTTCTTGTTTCTTACTGACCAGCAATTCGCAGCATGAATAAACGGAATGATATCTCTCTTAAAGGTCGTTTGTTGGGTAGCCTTCGGGAAGCTAAAACTACAGGTCTGATCAGCCGTGATTATTCCGGCTGCACCCTTTGTGTTTTTCGCTTGAGGAGTGACCCATGGTTGCCGCATTGCTTGATCGTCTTGGTGTGAACCCGGCCCTGTACCAGAACGGCAAAGTGCCGGTGCATTCGCCGATTGATGGCAGCCAGATTGCCGCCGTGAACTGGGAAGGCGCCGCTGAAGTCGAGCAGCACATCAGTCGTGCCGATCATGCGTTCGAATTGTGGCGCAAGGTCCCGGCGCCGCGCCGTGGCGAACTGGTGCGCCAACTGGGCGACATTCTGCGTGAATATAAGGCTGACCTCGGTGAGTTGGTCTCCTGGGAAGCTGGCAAGATTACTCAGGAAGGCCTGGGTGAAGTTCAGGAAATGATCGACATCTGCGATTTCGCGGTCGGTCTGTCCCGTCAGTTGTACGGTTTGACTATTGCGTCCGAGCGTCCTGGCCACCACATGCGCGAAACCTGGCACCCGCTGGGCGTCGTCGGCGTGATCAGTGCGTTCAACTTCCCGGTCGCGGTCTGGGCCTGGAACACCACGCTGGCGCTGGTCTGCGGCAACCCGGTGATCTGGAAACCTTCGGAAAAAACCCCGCTGACCGCGCTGGCCTGCCAGGCGCTGTTCGATCGCGTACTGAAAAATTTCAGCGACGCGCCACCCCACTTGAGCCAAGTGATCATTGGCGGTCGTGATGCCGGCGAAGCGCTGGTTGATGACCCGCGTGTCGCGCTGATCAGCGCCACCGGCAGCACCCGCATGGGGCGCGAAGTGGCGCCGAAAATTGCCGCGCGTTTTGCTCGCAGCATTCTGGAACTGGGCGGCAACAACGCGATGATCCTCGGCCCAAGCGCCGACCTGGACATGGCCGTTCGCGCCATCCTGTTCAGCGCCGTCGGTACCGCCGGTCAGCGTTGCACCACCCTGCGTCGTTTGATCGCGCACGAATCGGTGAAGGAAGAGATCGTCACTCGCCTCAAGGCGGCGTACTCCAAAGTGCGCATCGGCCATCCACTGGAAGGCAATCTGATCGGCCCGTTGATCGATAAACACAGCTTCGACAGCATGCAGGACGCGCTGGAGCAGGCCTTGAGCGAAGGCGGCCGTGTGTTTGGCGGCAAGCGCCAACTGGAAGACAAATTCCCGAATGCCTACTACGTTGCACCGGCCATTGTTGAAATGCCGGAGCAAAGTGACGTCGTGTGCCATGAAACCTTTGCACCGATTCTGTACGTGATCGGTTACAACGATTTCAACGAAGCCTTGCGCTTGAACAATGCCGTGCCACAGGGCCTGTCGTCCTGCATCTTCACCACCGACGTGCGTGAAGCCGAGCAATTCATGTCGGCGGTGGGCAGCGATTGCGGGATTGCCAACGTCAACATCGGCCCGAGCGGCGCAGAAATCGGTGGCGCGTTTGGTGGCGAAAAAGAAACTGGCGGTGGTCGTGAGTCGGGCTCCGACGCATGGCGCGGCTACATGCGCCGTCAGACCAACACTGTGAACTACTCGCTGGAGTTGCCGTTGGCACAGGGCATCACGTTCGACTAAGCGCAGCTTTTGAGCTCATGTTGATCGTTCCCACGCTCTGCGTGGGAATGCCTCAATGGACACTCTGCGTCCGCTCTTGGGACGCGGAGCGTCCCGGGCTGCATTCCCACGCCGAGCGTGGGAACGATCGGGTTGGTTAGGTTTCTGTTGGAGTCTGGCAATGCCGTTACGCGAAGAGTGTCTGTGGGAAAAACTGACGCCGCAAAGGCCCGACAACGCGGCGCTCAAGGGTGAAGTAACAGTCGATGTCTGCGTCATCGGTGCCGGTTTCACCGGTCTGTCGGCGGCGGTGCATCTGCTGGAACAAGGTAAATCGGTTTGTGTGCTGGAAGCGCATCGCGCCGGCCACGGTGGCTCGGGGCGCAATGTCGGCCTGGTCAACGCTGGCATGTGGATTCCACCGGACGACATCGAAGCCGGGTTCGGCGAAGCGGTGGGCAGTCAGCTCAATCGCATGCTTGGCGCGGCACCTGCCCTGGTGTTCAGCCTTGTGGACAAATACAACATCGATTGCCAGTTACGCCGCGAAGGCACGCTGCACATGGCGCACAACGCCCGTGGCGAAGCGGATTTGCGCAGTCGTGAAGAACAATGGAAACGTCGCGGGGCGCCCGTCGAACTATTGACGGGCCAAGCCTGCGAGCAGGCGACGGGCACTAAAAAAATCGCTGCCGCACTGCTTGATCGCCGTGCTGGCACCCTCAACCCGATGGCCTACACCACCGGACTGGCCAAGGCGGCCATTGGCCTCGGTGGCCAATTGTTCGACCATTCTCCGGTCACCCGACTAGAACGTCAGGGCCAGCGTTGGTCGGTGCAAACCGCCCAGGGTTCGGTCATGGCCGAGAAAGTCGTGATCGCCTCCAACGCCTACACCGAAGGCGACTGGACTGAACTGCGGCGCAATTTCTTTCCCGGTTACTACTATCAAGTGGCCTCGGTCCCGCTGACCGAAGACGCCGCGCAACAGATTCTGCCCGGCGGCCAGGGCTCCTGGGACACCCGCCAGGTACTCAGCAGCATTCGTCGTGACAAAGACGGGCGCCTGTTGCTCGGCAGCCTCGGCAATGGCAACCAGAAACCCGCCTGGTTCCTGAAAGCCTGGGCCGATCGTGTTCAGCAACACTATTTTCCCTACCTTAAACCGGTGGAGTGGGAATGCACCTGGACCGGTTGCATCGCCTTCACGCCGGATCATTTGATGCGCCTGTTCGAGCCGGCGCCCGGTTTAGTGGCAGTCACCGGTTACAACGGTCGGGGCGTGACGACAGGTACGGTCGTCGGCAAAGCCTTTGCCGATTACTTGTGTAACGGAAATCCTCACGCTTTGCCGATTCCCTTCGCGCCCATGCAGCCATTGGCCGGGGTCGGATTGCGCAGTTGTCTATACGAGGCGGGGTTCTCGCTGTATCACGCAGGCCAGTGCTTGCGGATCGTTATCTGATTGTTGAAATTTGTTGCTGAAAGCGGCGCTTTTCGGCTTTGCGTCTAGCCTGTAATGGTGCGGGTTGTAGCAGTCCCGCACCAGCAGTGTGCACTTCGGTGACGCACGTTGTTACAGGCTGGTTGCACGTCGTTTGACGCCGCGGTTGCAATGATGGCGCATGCGGGTTGCGCCTTTAAAAATAAATGGTTTCACCTTCCGCGGTTTAGACGGTTGCACGCCCAATGAAAATGGGAACAAAACAGTCGTAAAAACAATAATGCAGCGACTTTTTTCAGAATAAAAAACCGATGGCACGGCCCTTGCTCTGAGCATTCAGTGAAGTCGCAGTGCCAACTAAAAAAAACCTTGGAGCACCACCTCATGTCCCAGACGTTTTACAAGAAAGGCTTTCTGGCCCTCGCAGTGGCAGCTGCGTTGGGTGTTTCTGCGTTTGCTCAAGCTGATGTGAAAATCGGTGTGGCGGGCCCGATGACAGGCGCCAACGCGGCATTTGGCTTGCAGTACATGAAGGGTGCACAGGCTGCAGCCGACGCGGTCAACGCGGCGGGCGGCGTTAACGGGGAAAAAATCGTACTTATCAAGGGCGATGACGCCTGCGAACCGAAACAGGCTGTGACGGTCGCCAAGGACCTGACCAACCAGAAGGTCGCTGGCGTGGTCGGTCACTTCTGCTCCTCGTCGACGATCCCGGCCTCCGAGATCTACGACGAAGCGGGCATCATCGTAATGACTCCAGGTTCCACCAACCCGGCCGTTACCGAGCGCGGCCTGAGCGCCATGTTCCGTATGTGCGGGCGTGACGACCAGCAAGGCATCGTGGCCGGCGACTACATCGTCGACGTGCTCAAGGGCAAGAAAGTTGCCGTGCTGCACGACAAGGACACCTACGGCCAAGGCCTGGCTGACGCCACCAAGGCTCAACTGGTCAAGCGCGGCGTAACGCCAGTGCTGTATGAAGGCCTGACACGTGGCGAGAAAGACTTCAGCGCCGTGGTCACCAAGATCCGTGCGGCCGGTGCCGACGTGGTCTACTTCGGCGGCTTGCACCCAGAAGCCGGTCCCTTGGTTAAACAACTGCGTACCGAAGGCCTGAAAGACGTGAAATTCATGTCCGATGACGGCATCGTGACCGACGAACTGGTGACCACCGCTGGCGGCCCACAATACGTCGATGGCGTGCTGATGACCTTCGGCGCCGACCCACGCCTGCTGCCAGACAGCAAGACCGTGGTAGACGCATTCCGCAAGGCCGGCACCGAGCCTGAAGGCTACACCCTCTACGCTTACGCAACGGTCCAGGCCCTGGCCGCTGGCTTCAATGGCGCCAAGTCCAACAAGGGCGAAGAAGCCGCTGCTTGGCTGAAAAAGAACCCGGTCAAAACCGTGATGGGCGAGAAGACCTGGGACGCCAAAGGCGACCTGAAAGTCTCCGACTACGTGGTTTACCAGTGGGACAAGGACGGCAAATACCATCAGCTGGAAAAACAGAAGTAAGGGCTGACCCAATCGGCTGACCCCACAGTTTCCCTGTAGGCGCGAGCCCGCTCGCGATGACGGACTGACAGGCAACACATTTGTTGAATGTTGAACCGCAATCGCGATCAGGCTCGCTCCTGCAGGGAGCGGTGGTGTCGGCTGATCGTGGCTGACATTGCTCCGACGTAAATCTGTATTTTCCTTAGAAGAGCCGCACACCCACAGGTGTACAGGTTCTCATTGCGTGAGATTGCGTTATGGATGGTATTTTCCTGCAGCAACTGGTCAACGGCCTGACCCTCGGGTCGGTCTATGGCCTGATCGCCATCGGCTACACAATGGTCTATGGCATCATCGGCATGATCAACTTCGCCCACGGCGAGGTTTACATGATTTCCGCTTACCTCGCGGCAATCAGTCTGGCTCTGCTGGCTTACTTCGGTATCGAATCCTTCCCTCTGCTGATGCTCGGCACACTGATCTTCACCATCGTCGTTACAGCGGTGTATGGCTGGGTCATCGAGCGAGTCGCTTACAAACCGCTGCGTAACTCCACCCGACTGGCACCGCTGATCAGCGCCATCGGTATTTCCCTGATTCTGCAAAACTATGCACAGATCGCTCAGGGCGCCCGCCAACAAGGCGTTCCGACACTGCTGACCGGTGCATGGCGAGTTGATGTCGGGACTGGTTTCGTCCAGCTCACCTACACCAAGATCTTCATTCTGGTCGCCGCGTTTGTCGGGATGGGCCTGCTGACCTACATCATCAAGTACACCAAGCTCGGCCGTATGTGCCGCGCGACCCAGCAAGACCGCAAGATGGCCTCAATCCTGGGGATCAACACCGACCGCGTCATTTCCTACGTGTTCATCATCGGTGCAGCGATGGCGGCCCTGGCCGGCGTGCTGATCACCATGAACTACGGCACGTTCGACTTCTACGCAGGTTTCGTCATCGGCATCAAAGCGTTCACCGCAGCGGTACTGGGCGGGATCGGCTCGCTGCCGGGTGCGATGCTTGGCGGGATCATTCTGGGGATCTCCGAGTCGCTGTTTTCCGGTCTGGTCAACTCCGACTACAAAGACGTTTTCAGCTTCTCGCTGCTTGTTCTCGTTCTGGTCTTTCGGCCTCAAGGCCTGCTCGGCCGTCCTCTTGTGTCGAAGGTGTAAGCGATGTCTTCAACCACTAAAAAAACCATTGATATCAAAAGAAGCCTGGTTGACGCGATTCTTGCCGGCCTTGTAGCGCTCATCGTGTTTGGTCCGATTGTTGGCATTGTCCTCGACGGCTATGGCTTCAACCTGCAACCAACACGCGTGGCGTGGATTGTCGCCATCGTCATGGCTGGTCGCTTTGCTTTGAGCCTGTTCCTGCAAACACCCAAGGGTTTGAGAATTCTCGAAGGGTTTGAAACCACGGGCTCCGGGGTTCATGTACTGCCACCCGATTACAAATCACGGTTGCGCTGGATCATCCCGCTGATGGTCGTCATTGCCGTGGTGTTTCCGTTTTTCTCCAACTCCTACCTGCTGGGCGTGGTCATCCTCGGGTTGATCTACGTGTTGCTCGGTCTGGGGCTGAACATCGTGGTCGGCCTGGCCGGCCTGCTCGACCTGGGTTACGTGGCGTTCTACGCCATCGGTGCCTACGGTTTGGCGCTCGGTTACCAGTACCTCGGCCTGGGCTTCTGGACGGTGCTGCCACTGGCGGCAATTACGGCAGGTCTTGCCGGTTGCATCCTGGGCTTCCCGGTGTTGCGTCTGCACGGTGACTACCTGGCAATCGTGACGTTGGGCTTCGGTGAAATCATCCGCTTGATCCTCAACAACTGGCTGTCGCTGACCGGTGGCCCGAACGGCATGCCGGCGCCGCTGCCGACGTTCTTCGGTCTGGAGTTCGGCAAACGGGCGAAAGACGGCGGGGTACCATTCCACGAGTTCTTCGGCATCGCCTACAACCCTGACGTGAAGTACTACTTCATCTACGCGGTGTTGTTCATGGTCGTGCTGGCCGTGTTGTACATCAAGCACCGCTTGACCCGTATGCCGGTCGGCCGCGCCTGGGAAGCCCTGCGTGAAGACGAAATCGCCTGCCGCTCCATGGGCCTGAACCACGTGCTGGTGAAGCTCTCGGCCTTCACCATCGGCGCATCGACGGCCGGTCTGGCCGGTGTGTTCTTCGCCACCTACCAGGGTTTCGTCAACCCGACTTCATTCACCTTCTTCGAATCGGCCCTGATCCTCGCCATTGTGGTACTGGGCGGTATGGGTTCGACCATCGGCGTGGTGATTGCAGCCTTCGTGCTGACCGTCGCCCCGGAACTGCTGCGTGGTTTCGCGGAGTATCGCGTGCTGCTGTTCGGCATCCTGATGGTGTTGATGATGATCTGGCGACCGCGCGGCCTGATCCGGATCAGCCGTACCGGTGTGACCCCGCGTAAAGGAGTAGCGCCATGAGCGAAGTCGTACTCTCGGTCGAGAAGCTGATGATGCACTTTGGCGGCATCAAGGCGCTGAACGATGTCAGCCTGAAGGTGCACCGCAACTCGATCTTCGCCCTGATCGGCCCCAACGGCGCCGGCAAAACCACCGTGTTCAACTGCCTGACCGGTTTCTACAAGGCCTCCGGCGGCAAGATCGAACTCAACGTGCGTGGGCAACAGACCAACGTCATCAAATTGCTCGGCGAATCATTCAAACCGACGGATTTCGTCTCACCTAGATCGTTTGCCAGTCGGCTGTTCTACAAGGCGTTCGGCGGCACCCACTTGGTGAACCGTGCCGGTCTGGCGCGGACCTTCCAGAACATTCGCCTGTTCAAGGAAATGTCGGTGCTGGAAAACCTGCTGGTGGCCCAGCACATGTGGGTCAACCGCAGCATGCTGGCCGGCATCCTCAATACCAAGGGCTACCGCAAGGCTGAAAGCGATGCGCTGGACCACGCCTTCTACTGGCTGGAAGTGGTGGATCTGGTGGATTGCGCCAACCGTCTGGCCGGTGAACTGTCGTACGGTCAGCAACGTCGCCTGGAAATTGCCCGGGCCATGTGCACCCGTCCGCAAATTATCTGCCTCGACGAACCGGCCGCCGGCCTCAACCCTCAGGAAACCGAAGCGCTGAGCGCGATGATCCGGCTGCTGCGTGACGAGCACGATCTGACCGTGGTGCTGATTGAACACGACATGGGCATGGTGATGAGTATTTCCGACCACATCGTGGTGCTGGACCACGGTGTCGTGATCGCCGAGGGCGGTCCCGACGCGATCCGTAATGATCCGAAAGTGATTGCGGCCTATCTGGGCGCCGACGAAGAGGAAGTGGCATGACGCAACCCATCCTCGAACTCAAGGAACTGGACGTGTTTTACGGGCCGATCCAGGCCCTGAAAAAAGTCTCGCTGCATATCAATGAAGGTGAAACGGTCAGCCTGATTGGCTCCAACGGTGCCGGCAAGTCGACGCTGCTGATGTCGATCTTCGGCCAGCCGCGGGCGGCTGACGGGCAGATCGTCTACCAGGGCGTGGACATTACCCACAAGTCGTCCCACTACATTGCGTCGAACGGCATCGCTCAATCGCCGGAAGGCCGGCGAGTATTCCCCGACATGACCGTCGAGGAAAACCTGCTGATGGGCACCATCCCGATCGGTGACAAGTACGCCAAGGAAGACATGCAACGCATGTTCGAGTTGTTTCCGCGACTCGAAGAGCGGCGCACTCAGCGGGCGATGACCATGTCTGGCGGCGAGCAGCAAATGCTCGCCATCGCGCGCGCATTGATGAGTCGGCCGAAACTGCTGTTGCTCGACGAGCCAAGCCTGGGGTTGGCGCCGATTGTGGTGAAACAGATCTTCGCCACCCTTCGGGAACTGGCCAAAACCGGCATGACGATCTTCCTGGTCGAGCAGAACGCCAACCATGCGCTTCGGTTGTCAGACCGGGCGTACGTGATGGTCAACGGTGAGATTCGCATGACCGGCACCGGCAAGGAGCTGCTGGTTAACGAGGATGTGCGTAACGCCTACCTCGGCGGTCACTGAGTCTGCGTGGTTATGCACAAGCCCTGGCGAGCAATCGCCGGGGCTTTTTTATGTTGGAAAGAGCTGATTTTTAAGTGTTCAGGCGCTGGGTCGCGCAAATCTGATATTAGACAGTCCAACTGTAAATTGTAACTAATTTAATTTAGCGCTAGTTGGTGTTTTATATATCAATGCTAGTGGTTTATTCGGAGTGTGATTATCATGTTCTGAAAATAGACATTGACACTATGCGAAACCGTCTATACTTGTTCGGCGTAAACTGGTAGTGCCGCTAAATTTAAGTTTCTTGTTTTTAGCGTAAATCAATGCTGATTTTGCCTCTTGTATACAGAGGTATTATCCAAGTCTGTGGAGATGCTTAAAATGACCTATAAGGTTTTTTGCAATGTTGCCTTGGCTAGCTTGATTCTCTCAGCCGTCAGTGGTGTTTATGCCGCGTCGACTGATACCAATGATATGACGTGTAAGGAGTTCCTTGTAACGCCACCGTCAGCCCAGGCCCCAGTCGTACTTTGGGTTTCAGTCGACGAGAATATTAATTCAAATGGGGGGTCTTTCACTAAAGAAAAAGTTAAAGCCCAAGTTCTTCCTGAGTTCGTGAAGCTGTGCAAGAAGAATCCAGAGAAAAAAGTATCTGGTTTTACAGAGGAACTGAAGAAACTGTTCTGAGTGATGTCATCACGAACCTGAGGCGCTTGTCGGCGTTTTAATGCCGGCGAGCGTTATACCTTTTTTGAGTCCGATTAATATGATGGGCAGCGTTGGTTGAACCATTTCCCTGATCTGATTCTCTAGAGCCGATTGCTGCCAGTCGAATATCCACCTGCAATGTGAGCGCGTCGTCGTCACGCCGGTGTAATTAGGATGGTGGATTAAATCACCTCATTATCGACTCCCAATTCATCACCATTCCCTGTGGGAGCCTGCTCGCGATTGCAGAGTGTCAGTCGATATCCTGTTCACTGACCCACTCCGATCGTCGGAACGCCGCCCAGAGCCTGCTCGTTCCCACAGGGGCTGTCGGGCGCATTCTTGAAATTGTGGAAAACAATATTCACAAGCTCTGAAAGCGCGACATAAAGCCGCTGCAAATAGTTGTTTTGTCACGGTTTTGACTTGTCCCCGTTTACTGTGGAACTGGCTGTGAATAACGTGGGAGTAGCTGCCTGGACGCCTTTAAAACCGTGGCTTGTGGCGTGGTGGTTGTTTTTTGATCAGGCGTTTTGGAGCGACTCTGAACCGCAGTTGTCAACCTTTTTATTGGCGATAGAACTAGCACAAAACGGACAGGGCAAGCCTGTGGATAAGTCTGTGATTAAACTCTGGAAAGACTCGGCTGAGGGCCGTAGTTACTGGCTTGGCGCCACTGCTGGTCTGTAGGAGAAATCGTGCAAAATGCATGGGGCTACACTGCGAGCATCCGAGGGTCAAGCAAAAAACTTTCAAAACTCCCCGCAAAGCCTTGTCCACAGCGGCTTTCAACCTTTCCACTTGCCCCCGGAAACTGTGGGCCGGCCTGTGGATAACATGCGCGCACATGGCTACAAGCCGCGGCGGACATGGCGTTGCCAGGGCTGAGCGTTTTTTGAGCAGATTTGCGGTGGTTGCCGCTGTGTGCAAGGCCGGGCATGCTGCCAGCTGATTTTCTATTCCAAGGGCTGCCCGTCAGCCGAAGCAAGGAGAACACGATGTCCAACACCCTGTTTATTACCGGCGCGACGTCCGGTTTTGGTGAAGCCTGTGCCCGCCGTTTTGCCGAGGCAGGCTGGAAGCTGGTACTGACAGGCCGTCGTGAAGAGCGCCTCAATGCCCTGTGCGCCGAATTGTCGAAGCAGACCGAGGTGCATGGCCTGGTGCTCGACGTACGTGACCGCAAAGCCATGGAGGACGCGATTGCCAACCTGCCACCATCCTTCGCCAAGCTGCGCGGGCTGATCAACAATGCTGGCCTGGCGCTCGGTGTGGACCCGGCGCCCAAGTGCGATCTCGACGATTGGGACACCATGGTCGACACCAACATCAAGGGCCTGATGTACAGCACTCGTTTGCTGTTACCGCGCCTGATTGCTCATGGTCGTGGTGCCGGCATCGTTAACCTCGGCTCCATCGCCGGCAATTATCCGTACCCGGGCAGCCACGTGTATGGCGCGAGCAAGGCGTTCGTCAAACAGTTCTCCCTGAACCTGCGCTGCGACCTGCAAGGCACCGGCGTGCGCGTCAGCAACATTGAGCCGGGTCTGTGTGAGAGTGAGTTCTCGCTGGTGCGTTTTGCCGGTGACCAGGAGCGTTACAACGCGACGTACGCCGGTGCCGAGCCGATCCAGCCGCAAGACATCGCCGAGACCATTTTCTGGGTGCTAAACGCGCCGGCGCACATCAACATCAACAGCCTGGAACTGATGCCAGTGAGCCAGACCTGGAGCGGGTTTGCGATTGAGCGGAACGCGAAGGTTTAAGACCGCGTAACGGCCAATCGCGGGCAAGCCCGGCGCCTACAGGTAATGTGTTGGATCGCCAATTGGCGAGCGCTACAAGCCCTGTGGGAGCCGGGCTTGCCCGCGATAGCTATCGGTCAGTCAGCGCAGATAGTCGGCCAACCCGCGATAGCAGGTTGCCAAGTGATAAGGGGTGGTTGACGGCATGTCTTTGCGGCTGACTTCGCCCAGCTCATCCCGACACTCATACCAGCCGCCCGCATGCAGAAAGCGCTGTTGCAGCGCTTGTAGCTGGCGTTGCACCACCGCTTCGGCGTTCGGGCGCAACGTCAGCGCCCTCAAGTATTCCGCCTGAGCCCAGATGCGTTGGGTGGCATCTTTGGCGTTGCCCTCCAGATCAAGCATCGCCTGCGCTGCACCGGTCTGCGCATCGACGCCTTGTTGTTCGGTGAATGCGAACGCACGGTCCAGCGATGCATGAAGTGGCGAACCGCGCAGCAGCGACGAAGATTCGAGCAAAAAATACCACTCGAACTGATGCCCGGGTTCGAACCAGTTATCCACAGCTCCCAGCGGTTTCTCCATCAACACGCTGTGTTGCGGGTCAATGAAGCGCTTGTGCATGGCTGTGCATAACGCGACGAGTGCACGTTGCACCGCGATGTCTTCGCGTACCGACAGGGTCGCGAGGAAGGCTTCGGCCAGGTGCATCAGAGGGTTTTGCAGCGGCCCGGAGTCGAGTGAGGACCAGTCGCGGTCGAGGCTGGCGTCGTACAGACCGTCGCCTGTGGCGAAGCGCTGACCGATCACTTCCAGTGCCGCGTTGAGCGCGGATTCCACCAGCGGTTCGCGCGACTTGTCCCAGTAATGGGCGCAGGCGAACAGAATGAACGCGTGGGTATACAGGTCTTTGCGCTGATCCAGCGGCGCGCCGTGCGGGTCGATGCTGTAGAACCAGCCACCGTGTTCGGCGTCGTGGAAGTGCTGTTGCAAGGAGCGGAACAGCTTGGCGCAGCGCTCCTGCGCGCCTGGCACCTGGCCGATCAGGCTGGAAAACAGATACAACTGCCGTGCGCAGGCCATGGCCCGATAACGTTGAGGCGGCAGTGGTTGATGCTCTGCGTCCAGTGCTTCATAGGGCAACGCCATGTCGGCATTCCAGCCGGGGCCTTGCCAGAGCGGCACGATCACGTCCTGGAAGTGCTGTTGCACCGAGGCGAACAGGGCGGTCAATTCAGGCAGGGAGGCGGAGCGGGAAACAGGTGGCATTGGCTGGCGTCGTCACGGCAGGGTCGATTGCGCGACATGTTAGCAGGCCTGAGAGATGCGGTGTCTGTCAGGCCGCCATCGCGAGCAAGCTCGGCTCCTACAAGAGCACGCATTCCACTAATGAAATGGCTACCCCCGCTGCCCCCTGTGATCGCCCACTAAGCTTTCACAGGGGGCTCATCGGAGATCGTTGCCATGAACAAAGTAGCTATTGCCGCCATCGACTTGGGAAAACACTCCTTTCATCTGCATGCTCAAGATGATCATGGTCATGAGCTTTACCGCAAAAAGTTTACGCGGGCAGCGCTCACCCAATATCTGGCGAAACTGGAGCCCTGCACCGTCGTGATGGAAGCCTGTGGCGGTGCCCACTTCATGGCACAGGAGGTCGCCAAGCTGGGGCATACGCCCAAGCTTATTGCGCCACATCTGGTACGCCCTTACGTGAAAAGCAACAAGAACGACTTCGCTGATGCCGAAGCGATCTGCGAGGCGGCGTCTCGCCCCACAATGCGCTTCGTGCCCCCCAAAACCCAGGCTCAGCAGGCGCTGGCGATGCTCAATTCGGTGCGTGAGTCGTTCATCAAAGATCGCACCGCCACTGTCAATCGCATTCACGCCGCCCTGCTGGAGGTGGGTATCAGCCTGGCTCCCGGCTTCAAATCCATCAAAGAACTTCCAGCGTTGCTTGAGATGAGTTCATTTTCCGGCTCCATCAAAAAAATTCTGATGGGGCTGCATGAGCACTTCAACTATCTGGATGGGAAGGTCAAAGCGCTGGACAAGGAGGTGGAATGCCGGGCCGCTGAAGATGATCTGGCGGCTCGTTTGATGACCATGCCRTGYGTCGGCCCGATCACCTCCAGCGCCCTGGCTGCCGAGTTGGGCGATGGCAAACAGTTCAAATGCGGCCGAGGTTATGCGGCGTCGATCGGGCTGGTACCCAAACAGCACGGCACGGGCGACAARAYCGTGTTGCTGGGCATCAGCAAGCGCGGCGATCGAAATCAGAGGCGCCTGCTCATCCAGTGCGCAGGCCGCTGAAGATGATCTGGCGGCTCGTTTGATGACCATGCCATGCGTCGGCCCGATCACCTCCAGCGCCCTGGCTGCCGAGTTGGGCGATGGCAAACAGTTCAAATGCGGCCGAGGTTATGCGGCGTCGATCGGGCTGGTACCCAAACAGCACGGCACGGGCGACAAGATCGTGTTGCTGGGCATCAGCAAGCGCGGCGATCGAAATCAGAGGCGCCTGCTCATCCAGTGCGCCCGKGTKTACTTGATACAGCTGGAACGACAGAAAGGCGCTCTGGCGGACTGGGTCCGTCAACTATTAGCCTCCCGCCATCACTCCAATCTCGTGGTCTGCGCGCTGGCCAACAAGCTGGCAAGAATCGCCTGGGCGATAGCCGCACACCACACTGAATTCGATGCGGGGCCAGCCGCGATGAACGCCTGACCCCGCTGTCACCCGAGCACCACCCACCTGGTTTTGCGATGCTGGATAACTGATGACGTGAACGGCCAACCGGCCTGACGACAACCCTGAGCTCCTACACGGCTGTAAGGCCGTTCAACCTGGTTTTGCGATGCTGGATAACTGATGACGTGAACGGCCAACCGGCCTGACGACAACCCTGAGCTCCTACACGGCTGTAAGGCCGTTCCACTAATTAGGGTCGTTGGGCATCGATTCTCATCGAGGCGCGGGGTGACAGCCCCACTCAGACGCCGGATAGATGAAAGCAAGCCAAACACGACATCAAAAACAGTATTGCAGAAAAGGGGGTAACCATAGATGTAGGAGCCGAGCTTGCTCGCGATGAGGCCATCACCGGCGATAAAAAAATCAGCCCGCCAACAACCACACGCCAGTCGCCGCCGAAGCCGCGCCCGCCAATCGAACCAATGGCGCAGCCGCTTGCGGCAGCAAGCGAACGACCGCATACCCGGCCGCATGCAACGCCGCCGTTGCCGCCACAAAACCTGCCGCATAAGCCCAAGGGCTCGACATGTCCGGCAACTCCAACCCATGCGCCACACCGTGGAATAGCGCAAACAGCGCCGTCGCCCCCACCGCTACGCTCAATGGCGGACGAACGGCCAACGCCACCGCCAGCCCCAGCGCCAGCACCGACGCGGCAATCGCGCCTTCCAGCGCCGGCAGGTTCAGCCCTTCAAAGCCCAGCAGGCCGCCGATCAGCATAGTACCGACGAAGGTGCCGGGCAGCGCCCAGCGCGCCGCACCTTTTTGCTGAGCGGCCCACAAGCCGACCGCAACCATCGCCAGCAAGTGGTCGAGGCCGCCAATCGGGTGGCTGATGCCGGCGATCAAGCCGTTGTCACCATGACCCGGATGGGCGAAGGCGATGGCCGGGGTCAACAGCAGGGCCATGGCGCCCAGAATGCGTTTCAGTGTCATGGATAAGCTTCCTTGTTGATAAGTCGTGATCAGGCGGCTGTCAGCAGGCCCTGGCGTTCGATAAAGGCGATGATCTCTTCAAGGCCCAGTCCGGTTTTCTGGTTGCTGAACACAAACGGTTTGCCGTTGCGCATGCGTTTTGTGTCGCTGTCCATCATCTCCAGCGAGGCACCCACCAGCGGCGCGAGGTCGACCTTGTTGATCACCAGCAGATCGGATTTGCAGATCCCCGGCCCGCCCTTGCGCGGGAGTTTGTCGCCGGCCGACACGTCGATCACGTAGATGGTCAGGTCGGACAATTCCGGGCTGAACGTTGCCGAAAGGTTGTCGCCACCGGACTCCACCAGAATCAGGTCCAGCCCCGGGAAGCGGCGGTTGAGTTGATCCACGGCTTCGAGGTTGATCGAGGCGTCTTCGCGGATCGCCGTGTGCGGGCAGCCGCCGGTTTCCACGCCGATGATTCGCTCGGGCGCCAGGGCTTCGTTGCGCACCAGAAAATCGGCGTCTTCGCGGGTGTAGATGTCGTTGGTGACGACCGCCAGGTTGTAGCGCTCGCGCAGGGCCAGGCACAGGGCCAGCGTCAGGGCGGTTTTCCCGGAACCGACCGGGCCGCCGATACCGACACGTAGAGGTTGTGTGTTCATGTGATTCTCCAAGCTAAAAGGCCCTAGGAACGGAACAGACGGCTGTACTGGCGCTCATGGGCCATGCACGCCAGGGACAGGCCGAAAGCGGCGCTGCCATAGTGTTCGGGGTTGATTCGGGTGGCGTCCTGCTGGGCTTGTTGCAGCAGCGGCAGCAATTCACTGGTCAGGCGTTGGGCGGCTTGCTGGCCCAGCGGCAGGGTTTTCATCAGTACGGCCAATTGGTTTTCCAGCCAGCTCCAGAGCCACGCGGCCAGCGCATCCTGGGGACAGATTCCCCAGGCCCGTGCCGCCAGCGCCCAACCGAGGGCCAGATGCGGTTCGGGGCGTTGGTCGAGGAAGGCGCGAGCCGGCGCGTCCAGCTCCGGTAAACCGTTGAGCAGTTGCTGCAAGGAATAGCCCATCTGTCGGCTCTCTTGATGCAGCTCGCGGGTTTCCCGACTGGCACGGTGTTGTTCACAGCGTCGGAGCAATTCGGGCCAGTTCTCTTCGGCCGCCGCCGTGCAATGGGCAAGCAGCAGCGGCGCCTCGAACCGTGCCAGGTTGAGCAGCAATTGATCACTGATCCAGCGTCGTGCGCCGTCCGCATTGCTTACGCGACCGTTTTCCACCGCCATTTCCAGACCCTGGGAATAGCTGTAGCCGCCAATCGGCAGCTGCGGGCTGGCCAGGCGCAGCAGCGCCCAGGCCGGGTTCATAAGCGGACGCCGAACTGGTGCAGTTTCGGCGGATAGTTGAAATCTTCGTCACCGTGCCGGGAGTGGTGGTGGCCTCCGCCATAGGCGCCGTGTTCCGGCTGGAAAGGTGCTTCGAGGCTTTCGACCTTGGCATCCAGCTGTTCGAGCATGGCTTTGAGCACGTAATCGTCGAGCAGGCGCAGCCAGCCATCACCGACCTGCAGGGCGACATGGCGATTGCCGAGGTGATAGGCGGCGCGAGTCAGCTCGAAGGCATTGGAGCAGGTAACGTGCAGCAATTGTTCGGGGCGGGCGCAGACACGCACGATGCGCCCGTCTTCGGCTTGCAGGCATTCGCCGTCATACAGGGGCGGCTGTCCGCGCTCCAAAAACAACCCGACGTCTTCACCTTCGGCACTGAAACAGCGCAAACGGCTTTTGCTCCGGGCTTCGAAGGTCAGGTGCAATTCGGCGGCCCAGACGGGTTGAGGGTCGATTCTGCGATGAATCACCAGCATCGGAAGGCTTCCAGCAATGGACATTGCTGAGGCTAGAGCAAGGGGCTTGCCAATCGGGCAATACGTAGGAAATACCTGTCGGAGTGCAGGGGGTGGTGTGCAAAGTTGGTTGAAGTTGGTGCGAGGAGGGGTGTGGTGCACCAATTTGCGGCGCACAAAAAAAGATCGCCATTGAGGCGATCAATTCAGGCGGTCATTCGGTACTGCCGAGTCCTTGCCAATGCTTCAACCCGATAAAGATAAACCGCAGTTGCTGCGTGATCTTCGCTTGAGGCGTCAAGTGTTCGGGCAGCGCCTCGGCCGGCGGATCAATGATCTCGGGCAAAGTTGCAAACACACTTTTGACGATCAGGTCAGCCATGACGCTCAGGCCGCCCATGTCGAGGTGTTGCAGCTTTGGCATCAACGACAGGTCGGCCGCGAGATCCGAGCTGATGTCTTCGCGCAAACGTGCGATGGCCTGGCGTACCGGCAGTGATCCACCGTACTGCTCGCGGGCCAGAAACAGGAATTGCGAGCGATTGGCGCTGACCACGTCGAGAAAGATCCGTACCGACGCATCAATAATGCCGCCCATGACGAATTCGTTATGGCGCACCAGGCGAATGGTTTCACGGAAGGTCTGACCGACTTCGCTCACCAGCACCAGCCCCAGTTCGTCCATATCGGCGAAATGCCGGTAGAAACCGGTGGGCACGATGCCGGCGGTTCTCGCTACTTCGCGCAGGCTGAGACTGCCGAATCCTCGGCCGCATTCCATCAGGTGGCGGGCAGCGTCCATCAGGGCGTTGCGGGTCTGTTGTTTCTGTTCGGCGCGGGGCAGCATTGCAAGGGTGTTTTCTGGACAAGACAGCGGCGCACTCTAGCAAATCGGCTTCGCTGGCGTCGAACGACTATCGGGGGATCAAGCGGGGAAACATGGCTTCTCTATAAGTCAAAAGCCCAATCCGGGGATTGGGCTTTTTTTCAGGGCCGCCATGGGCTTAGCTCACAGCGCTGTTGCGTTCGATCACACGGTCACCGCCGCCTTCAGCCAGGGTTTGGCCTTGTGGGGTGCGGTCGGAACCGCCTTCAGCCAGGGTCTGGCCTTGTGGGGTGCGGTCGGAACCACCTTCAGCCAGGGTTTGGCCTTGTGGAGTACGGTCCGAACCATCTTGGGTGATCAGGCCTTTTTCTTTCAGGCGATCGTTACCGCCTTCGGCAAGTGTCTGGCCTTGTGGGGTGCGGCTGGAACCATCGGCGGCAACGGTTTGGCTGAACACCGAGTGGCTGTCTTTGACTTGCGGAGTGGCCTGATCAGCGGCTGGCAAAGCGAAAGCGGTGCTGGCTAGCATCGAGAGGGTCAGGCTAAGCAGTAATTGGCGTTTCATGATGGGTTGCTCCTTGGGGGGGCGATAAAGTGGGTACGAGGGCAATGCTACTCTCGATAAATCGATATGAAAGTTCATAACCGCAATGGTAATAATCAACAGAATTGATTGTTCTGCTGAGAGGCTCTAAACCGGGCGTTTCCGGCGAGTGTTTTTGCACCGCGGTGGGTACTTCCGACTCACTCGCGCCGCACAAAAGTGCGGGTGGGGGTAACACCGTTTAGAGCGCGCAGGTTGATCGCGCCCGATTATTTGAACGTTAATTGGCTTTTCGGTTAAACCTGCGCACCTTTTCCCAGTCCTAGATTTCATGGCAGGCCGGTTCTGGCCTAACGTTTCACACGTGCGTCGCGGTCAGGACGCTCAGTCGTTTCAAGGAGCCCTGTGCAATGACGCGCCCCCCTAAAATTGTTGCCTGGATCTTTGCCAGCCTGGTTGTTCTGCTGGCGATACTCGTACTGGTCATCGTGTTCTTCGATTGGAACCGGATCAAACCCGCGATAAACAACAAAGTCACCGAAGAACTGCACCGAGCATTCGCCATCAATGGCAACCTCGCGGTGGTCTGGCAGCGCGAGCTCGACGAGGCTGGCTGGCGGGCCTGGGTGCCGTGGCCGCATGTGGTCGCCGAAGACTTGAGCCTGGGCAACCCGGACTGGTTGAAGCAGCCGCAGATGGTCACCCTTAAACGCGTAGAGCTGCGTATTTCACCGCTGGCCTTGCTGGCGCAGCGGGTGGTGATCCCGCGCATCGACCTGACCGAGCCGAACGCCAACCTGCAGCGCCTGGCCGATGGTCGCGCCAACTGGACGTTCAAATTCGACCCCAAGGACCCGAACGCCGAACCTTCGAACTGGGGGGTGGACATCGGCGCGATCGGCTTCGACAAAGGCCATGTCACCCTCGACGATCAGAGCTTGAAGACTCAACTGGATGTGCTGATCGACCCGCTGGGCAAACCCGTTCCGTTCAGTGACATCGTCGGTGACAAAGCGGCGAAAACCGCACAGGAAAAGGGGGCCGCGCCACAGGACTACGCCTTCGCGCTCAAGGTCAAAGGCCAGTACCACGCGCAGAAACTCGAAGGTTCCGGCAAGATCGGTGGGTTGCTGGCCCTGCAGGATGCGGCCAAGCCGTTTCCACTGCAGGCCCAGGTGAAAATTGCCGATACCAGCGTCGAGTTGGCCGGCACGTTGACCGATCCCCTGAACCTCGGCGCGCTGGATCTGCGACTGAAATTGGCTGGCACCAGCCTGGGCAATTTGTATCCGCTGACCGGCGTGACGCTGCCGGATACACCGCCTTACGCCACCGACGGGCACTTGATCGCCAGGCTGCATGAGCCCAGCGGCGCAGTGTTCCGCTATGAAGAATTCAACGGCAAGATCGGTGAGAGCGACATCCATGGCAGCCTGGCTTATGTCGCCAGCCAGCCTCGGCCGAAGCTCAGCGGTTCATTGCTCTCCAATCAATTGCTGTTTGCCGACCTTGCACCGTTGATTGGCGCCGACTCCAACGCCAAACAAAAGGAGCGCGGTGGCGACAGTAAACAGCCGCCGGACAAAGTGCTGCCGGTCGAAGAGTTCAAGACCGAGCGCTGGCGTGACATGGACGCCGATGTCGAATTCACCGGCAAGCGCATCGTCCACAGCGAAAAATTGCCGTTCAACGACCTGTATACGCACCTGGTCCTGACCGACGGGGAGCTGCGACTTGAGCCCCTGCGTTTTGGCGTGGCCGGGGGCAACCTGGAGGCGCAGATTCGCTTGAATGGCCGGACCGAACCGTTGGAAGGCCAAGCGAAACTCACGGCCCGCAAGTTCAAACTCAAGCAACTGTTCCCGACGTTCGAGCCGATGAAAACCAGTTTCGGCGAGCTCAATGGCGATGCCGACATTTCGGGGCGCGGCAACTCGGTGGCCAAGCTGTTGGGCAGTGCCAACGGCAATCTGAAAATGCTCATCAATGACGGGGCGATCAGCCGCGAGTTGATGGAATTGGCCGGGCTGAACGTCGGTAACTATGTGGTCGGCAAAATCTTTGGCGACAAGGAAGTGAAGATCAATTGCGCGGCGGCCGACTTCGATATCAAGACCGGGTTGGCGGCCACGCGGCTGTTCGTCTTCGATACCGAGAACGCGATCATCTATATCGATGGCACCGCGAACATGGCCACGGAACAACTGGACCTGACCATCACGCCGGAGTCGAAGGGCTGGCGCCTGATTTCGTTGCGCTCGCCACTGTATGTGCGGGGCCCGTTCATCAAGCCGGATGCCGGGGTGAAAGCGGTGCCGCTGATGCTGCGCGGGGCGGGAATGGTCGCCCTGGGCGTGATCGCCGCTCCGGCGGCGGGGTTGCTGGCGTTGGTGGCACCCAGTGGTGACGCGCCAAACCAGTGTGCGCCGTTGCTGGAACAGATGAAGGCGGGGAAAGCGCCGGTGACCGTCAAACCCACCAAGTGAATTGCGGCGTCTGTAAAGACGTGATCGCGGGCAAGCCATGCTCCCACAGGGATTTGAGTCGATCACAGCAGTCGATTTCACCGCGCAACCTGTGGGAGACGCCATCGCGGGCAAGCCCGCTCCCACAGGGATTTGAGTCGATCACAGCAGTCGATTTCACTGCGCAACCTGTGGGAGACGCCATCGCGGGCAAGCCCGCTCCCACAGGGATTTGAGTCGATCACAGCAGTCGATTTCACCGCGCAACCTGTGGGAGCCGCCATCGTGGGCAAGCCCGCTCCCACAGGGATTTGAGTCGATCACAGCAGTCGATTTCACCGCACAACCTGTGGGAGCCGGGCTTGCCCGCGATGGCGGTATGTCGGGCGCTACAGGTCCTTCAGAATGCCCGCATGCCCGGACAACAACGCTTCCTCACGCAACCACGCAAAAAATGCCCGCACCGGCGGATGACGCTCGCGACCCGGCACACACAGTGCGCTATACCCGGCCCCGTCGACTTGAATGTCGCCCTTGTAGGGCACCAGCAAACCGCTGGCCACGCTTTCTGACACCAGAATATTGCTCGCCAGCACCAGCCCTTGCCCGGCAATCGCCGCTTGCAGGGCGTAATGCTCTTCGTCGTATTCACGCACCGCAGGCTGTTCCTTCAGCCAGGTCTCGCCGGATTTGATGCACCAGGCCTCCCAGCCATGGGCATACAACTTGGAATTGTGCCAACGCACGCTGATCAGCGCGGGTGTCCGCTGGGCCGCCAGCGCCACTTGCTCGGGTGAGCCATACACGCCGAAGGACTCATCAAACAGGCACAAGCCATACAGGTTAGGGTAGTCGTCGAGGCTGTAGCGCAGGACCAGATCGACACTGGCGTCCTGATGCAAATCGATGACTTCGCAATGGGTGTCCAGGCGCAGGCTGATGCCGGGGTGGCGTGCGTAAAAGCGTCCGAGGCGCGGCACCAGCCACAACGCGGCGAAGGCGGCGGTGGTGGAGAGGGTCAGGTGTGTGCCGCTGCGTTGCGGGCGCAAGGTGTCGACGCTTTGCGCCACGTCCAGAAAAGCACCGTGCAGGCTGTGGAACAACCGTTCACCGCCGTCGGTCAGGCGCACCTGCCGTGGAAGGCGTTCAAACAGCGGCACGCCGAGCCAGGTTTCCAGCGAGCGAATTTGATGGGACACCGCCGTCGGCGTCACCGAGAGTTCTTGTGCGGCCGCCTTGAAGCTCAGCAAGCGGGAGGCGGATTCGAACGCGCGCAGGGCGGTCAACGGCAGCGAAGCAAACATTGAGAAACTCCATGGATGAAATGGATTCATCCCGACTGATTTCTGCTCATTTGAAGCGGTTGGCTGGGAGCATCAAGCTGCAAGCCACAAGCCGTTTGAGTGTAATCCCAAGGAGATTCAGATGAGTACAATTCTTGCCGTTCACGCCAGCCCCCGTGGCGATCGTTCGCACTCCCGGCGTTTGGCCGAAGTGTTTCTTGCAGCTTGGCAGGCGCACCATCCGCAGGCGCGGTTGACCCGACGTGAAGTCGGGCGGGCGCTGATTCCGCCGGTCAATGAAGCCTTTGTGGCCGCCGCGTTTTACCCCGAACCCCAGGCACGACCGCTGTCGATGCAGGCCGACCTGGCGTTCAGCGATGAACTGGTCGGCGAATTGCTCGGGCACGACCTGCTGGTGATTTCCACGCCGATGCACAACTTCAGCGTACCCAGTGGCCTCAAGGCCTGGATCGATCAAATTGTGCGGCTCGGGTTGACGTTCAATCACACGCTGGACAATGGCGTGGCCCAATACGAACCGCTGGTTCAAGGCAAAAAAGCCTTGATCGTCACCAGTCGCGGCGGCTTCGGGTTCGGCCCGGGCGGTGAGCTGGAAGCCATGAACCATGCCGATCCGTTGTTGCGCACGGCGCTGGGATTCATCGGTATTACCGACATCACCGTGGTCGCCGCCGAGGGCGAAGAGTCCGAGGCGCGTACGTTCCAGGTCTCTGCCGCAGAGGCCGAGCAGCGTTTGCTGGCGCTGGCCAGGGAGTTTTAGATGGCCTGGCTGTTTCTGCTGATCGCCGCCGGGTTCGAAGTCACCTTCGCGATGGGCATGAAGTACGCCGAAGGTTTCACCCGGCCCTGGCCGTCGCTGATCACAGTCGTGGCGGCAGTGGGCGGGATTTACTTCCTGACCCTGGCCATGCGCGAGTTGCCGGTGAGCATCGCGTATCCGATCTGGACCGCCATCGGTTCACTGGGCACGGTGTTTCTCGGGTTTGCGCTGCTGGGCGAAAGCCTGACGGCGATCAAAGTGGTGTCGGTCGGGCTGATCGTGGCGGGCGTGGTGGGGTTGAAGTAGGGTGGATGTCATAAACTGGTCGTCGAGTTGTCATGTTCGGTGACGATGCTTGGCTGACGTCTTGCCTCGCGCCTTGCTTCATCTCCTCGACCACAAGGACGTTCGCCCATGTCGCAAGGTTCCGCTACGCGCTACCCGCTGGTGTTGGTCCCGGGAATGCTCGGGTTTATCCGACTTGTGCTCTATCCGTATTGGTACGGCATCGTCTCGGCCCTGCGCCAGGGTGGGGCGACCGTGTTTGCGGTGCAGGTCTCGCCGCTCAATTCCAATGAGGTGCGCGGCGAGCAACTGCTGGCGCGTATCGAACAAATCCTGCACGAGACCGGGGCCGGGAAGGTCAACCTGATCGGCCACAGCCAGGGTTCGCTCACCGCGCGTTACGCTGCTGCCAAACGACCGGACCTGGTGGCGTCGGTGACCTCGGTGGCCGGGCCGAATCACGGTTCGGAACTGGCCGATTACCTGCACAAGCACTACCCGCACGACAGCGTAAAGGGCCGCCTGTTGAGCTGTCTGTTGCGGATGATCAATGCCTTGATGTGCCTGCTCGACACGGGCTATCGCGGGCCGAAACTGCCGGTGGATATCCATGCGTCCCATCACTCACTCACCTGCGAAGGCGTGGCGCTGTTCAATCAGCGTTATCCACAAGGCCTGCCTGAAACCTGGGGCGGGCATGGACCGGAGGAGGTCTACGGCGTGCGTTATTACTCGTGGTCCGGGACGTTACAGCCGGGCAAGACCGATCGTGGGCGCAATCTGTTTGACGGGACCAATCGCAGTTGCCGGCTATTTGCCCAAACGTTTGTGAACGAGGCCGGGTATTGCGACGGGATGGTCGGGCGGTACAGTTCGCACCTGGGCACGGTGATTGGCGATGAGTATCCGCTGGACCACTTCGACATCGTCAATCAATCGCTGGGATGGGTGGGCAAGGGCGCCGAGCCGATCCGGTTGTTTGTCGAGCATGCGGCACGGCTAAAAGCAGCCGGCGTGTAAGCCGCCCTCTGGCGAGGGAGCTTGCTCCCTCACCACAAAGGACTATGCGCGGCCCAAAACGGTGGTCCAACGCTCCGAAACAATCACCCCGCCCAGCGTCAACACCCCGCCCACCAGGTGATACAGCGCCAACTGTTCATGCAGCACCACCGCCGCAATCAGTGCGGTAATCAACGGCAAAAGATTGAAAAACAGCGTGGTCCGGCTCGGCCCCAGGCGCACCACCGCTTGCATCCACGCCAGCGGTGCAACCATCGAGGCCAGCAGGCAGGCATACAACACCAGCGGAATGTTCTGCAGCGTCGGGCCGATCTTCGGTGAGGCGAGGAACATCGGAAACAGCACCAACACCGCGACCAGTACCTGCAAATACAGCAACACCAATGGTGGCAGCCGCAACTGCCATTTTTTCAACAAGGTGCTGTAGATCGCGTAGGCCAACGTGGCGATCAGCATCATCGCATCGCCCAGGTTCACCCCATGCTCCAGCAGCGCGCCAAGGCTGCCGGACGAGACCACCACCGCCACCCCGGCAAACGACAGCACCGCACCGGCCAAGGCCCCCAGGGTCAGGCGCTGGCCGAGGCTGATAATGGCCATGGCCAAGGACATCAATGGCATCAGCGACAGAATGATGCCCATGTTGGTGGCCGAGGTCAGGGAGGCGGCGAAGTAGGCGAGGCTCTGATAGACCGCCATGCCCAGCACGCCGAGGACGAAAATCTTGCCCAGGTTCGGGCGGATCTGCGGCCAATGTGCGATCACCGGTTTGAGCATGAATGGCGTGAACAGGATGGCGGCCAGCAGCCAGCGGTAGAAACCGATCTCGGCGGGGAAGATCGCCCCGGCTGACATTTTGGTGATCACGGTGTTGCCAGCCCAAATGAAAATGGCCAGCAGGGGATAAGCGTATTGCATCAGGAAAAACCAGAACGTTAATGAAGCGCAATTATCCTCTGTCTGGATGCAAGCCTATACTTCGATCCAGACAACACACGGCGGATTCCGGACAGCATGAGCAGTAAACACATCGACCTGCTGGCATTCAGCGAACTGCCGGCCCCGGTCTATTTTCGCTACGCCGATTTCAACACCCATGAATACGCCTCGGCCCACCGTCATCCGTGGGGCACGCTGGAGTATTCGGCCAACGGTGTCTTGCACATGGAAATCGGCAGCAGCCGTTTCATGTCGCCGCCGCAATACGCGGTGTGGGTGCCGCCGCACACCGAGCACAGTTTCTACAGCAACCAGCCGATCAACTATCGTGCGGTCTGTCTCGCGCCGTCGCTGTGCCAGGATTTGCCTGCGCAGGCCTGCACCCTGGCCATCAGCGACATTCTTAAAGCCATCCTCAAGGACTTCGCCGCGCGCGATGTGAAGATCCCCGAGCAAGAGGCAGACAAGCGCCTGGCCCAAGTGCTGGTGGATCAACTGCAACAGGCGCCGGTGCAAGAGTGTTACTTGCCCTACGCCAGCAGCCCGGGCTTGCTTGGAATACTGGACGCCTTGCAAGCCGCGCCTGGGGATAACCGGCCACTGGCCCACTGGGCGGAACAAATCCATGTCAGCGAGCGGACGCTGGCGCGCCAGTGTGTCCGCGAGCTGGGGATGAGCTTTGGGGAGTGGCGGCAGCGCTTGCGGTTTCTGGCCGCGATCGAAGCGCTGGACAGTCACCGCAGCGTTCAGGACATCGCCTTCGACATGGGGTACAGCACCGGCTCGGCTTTTATCGCGATGTTTCAACGCCAGGCCGGGTGTACGCCGGAGCAATACCGGCGCAGTCACCTCGAGAGTCGGTGAAGGTGTAACAGGCATTGTCTACACTGCAAAACATGGCCGTGCCCATCGGTACGGCAACAAGGAGAAAACTCCATGACAATGTTGCGTGTCCCTTTTTTGATGATCGGTTTGCTGCTCTGCTCCCAAGGCTTCGCTGCCACTGCGCAGCAGGACAAAATGACCACCTGCAATGCCGACGCTACGGCCAAAAGCCTCAAGGGCGATGAACGCAATGCATTCATGAGCACCTGCCTGTCGGCTAAGCCGGCGACCGATGCGGTCGATGTGACCAAACCCAAGACCCCTCAGCAAGAGAAGATGACCCGTTGCAATGCTGACGCTACGACCAAAAGCCTCAAGGGCGATGAACGCAAAGCATTTATGAGCAATTGCCTGAAA
Source organism: Pseudomonas sp. C9 (assembly GCF_002000165.1). Lineage (NCBI taxonomy): Bacteria > Pseudomonadati > Pseudomonadota > Gammaproteobacteria > Pseudomonadales > Pseudomonadaceae > Pseudomonas > Pseudomonas sp. C9. The sequence goes on from NZ_MPAK01000002.1 coordinate 450,239, forward strand.
GCTGAACCGGCCGCCCCGGCCGCCGAAGCCGCCAAACCGATGACCTCCCAGCAAGAGAAGATGAAAACCTGCAATGAAACAGCCACCACTCAGGCTATGAAGGGTGATGCGCGTAAAGTGTTTATGAGCAATTGCCTGAAGAAATAACAAGCAATGAACCGGGTAGGGGCTCAGCAAAAAAAATGGCCGGTGCCCCCACTAAGGTCGACCTACACAATCCCTAGTGCTGACATCGGAACGCTGGCAGACTGCCAATCCTTTTTACGTCGTTCGTTTTGAGGCTGTATGCCAACGTTTTCTCAACGCCACTTGCTGTTCACCAGTTGGATCATCATTTTTGGTGGTTTGCTGTTGGTGCTCCCTCTGCGACTGCTGCCGAGCCTGTTGGCCGGTTTGTTGGTGTTCGAGCTGGTCAACATGCTCACGCCACAATTGCAGCGTCTGATCGAAGGACGGCGTGCGCGCTGGTTGGCGGTCGCACTGTTGGGCACTTTGGTGGTCAGCGTGTTGACTCTGATTTTTGCCGGTGCTTTCAGTTTTCTGCTGCACGAAGCGGAAAACCCCGGAGCTTCCCTCGACAAATTCATGGGTGTGGTTGATCGGGCGCGAGGGCAATTGCCGCCGTTCATCGACGCCTATTTGCCCGCCAGTGCCGCCGAGTTTCGTGTGGCGATCGGCGAGTGGGTGAGCAAACACCTGAGTGATCTGCAACTGGTGGGCAAGGACGCGGCGCACATGTTCGTGACGCTGCTGATCGGCATGGTGCTGGGGGCGATCATCGCCTTGCAACGCATCCCCGACCTGACCAAGCGCAAACCGCTTGCCGCCGCACTGTTCGACCGGTTGCACCTGCTGGTCCAGGCCTTTCGCAACATCGTGTTCGCACAGATCAAGATTTCCCTGCTCAACACCTTCTTTACCGGGATATTCCTGGCGGTGGTGCTGCCGATGTTCGGGATCAAGTTGCCGCTGACCAAAACCCTGATCGTGCTGACCTTTCTGCTCGGCCTGTTGCCGGTGATCGGCAACCTGATGTCGAACACCCTGATCACGATTGTCGGTTTGTCACTGTCGATCTGGGTCGCCTTGGCAGCGCTGGGTTATCTGATTTTTATCCACAAGCTCGAATACTTCCTCAACGCGCGCATTGTCGGCGGGCAGATCAGTGCCAAGTCGTGGGAGTTGCTGCTGGCGATGCTGGTGTTCGAAGCCGCGTTCGGCCTGCCGGGGGTAGTGGCGGGGCCGATTTACTACGCGTATTTGAAGAGTGAGTTGAAGCAGATCGGGATGGTTTAACTACCACGCGATCATTCCCACGCTCTGCGTGGGAATGCATCCCGTGACGCTCCGCGTCACAGCTTCAACAGCGGACGCAGAGCGTCCATGGCGGCATTCCCACGCAGAGCGTGGGAACGATCATCACGAGGTTTCGGATCAGTCCATCATGCCGTAACGCTTGGACGCTTCAATCGCCAAACCGCTGCCAATGCTGCCGAAAATGTTCCCTTCGACATGCCGCGCATTGGGCAACATCGCCGAAACGCTGTTACGCAGCGCCGGAATCCCGCTCGAACCGCCGGTGAAGAACACCGTATCCACCTGATCTACGCGCACATCGGCGTCGTTGAGCATCTGGGTCACGCTGGTGCGCACGCGCTCCAGCAGTGCTTCGATGGCGGATTCAAACAGCGCGCGGCTCAATTCCACACTCAGCCCCGGCTCGATCCGGTCCAGCGGTACGTGACGGCTGTCGGCGTGGGTCAGCTGGATCTTGGTTTCTTCCACTTCCATGGCCAGCCAATGCCCGGCGCGCTGGTCGATCAGCTTGAACAGGCGATCGATGCCGCCGGTGTCTTCGATGTCGTAACGCATGCTGCCCAAGGCCAGGGTCGACTTTTGCGAGTACACCGAGTTGATGGTGTGCCAGGTCGCCAGGTTCATGTGGTGACTGGTCGGCATATAGGCGCCACTCTTCATGCGGCTGCCGTAGCCGAACAGTGGCATCAGGCCTTGCAGGCTCAACTGCTTGTCGAAATCGGTCCCGCCGATGTGCACGCCGCCGGTGGCGAGGATGTCGTCGTGACGGTTATCGTGGTTGCGGCGCTCAGGCGACAGGCGCACCAGCGAGAAGTCAGACGTACCACCGCCGATGTCGACGATCAGTACCAGCTCTTCTTTTTCGATGGTCGACTCATAGTCGAATGCCGCTGCAATCGGTTCGTACTGGAACGAGACATCCTTGAAGCCAATGGCGCGAGCCACGTCGACCAAGGTGTTTTCCGCTTCCTGGTCGGCCAGTTCATCGTCATCGACGAAAAACACCGGACGGCCCAGCACGACTTCGTCGAATTCCCGACCGGCGGTGGTTTCAGCACGCTTCTTCAACTGCCCGATAAACAGCCCGAGCAGGTCCTTGAACGGCATCGCCGTGCCCAGGACGCTGGTGTCGTGCTTGATCAGCTTGGAACCCAGCAGGCTCTTGAGCGAGCGCATCAGCCGGCCTTCGTAGCCTTCCAGGTACTCGTGCAGCGCCAGCCGGCCGTACACCGGGCGGCGTTCTTCCATATTGAAGAAGACCACCGAGGGCAGGGTGATCTTGTCGTCCTCCAGCGCGATCAGCGTTTCCATGCCGGGGCGCAGCCAGCCGACGGTGGAGTTGGACGTGCCGAAGTCGATACCGCAGGCACGGGCTGGAGATGCGTTTTTCATGTCTTTCAAGTTCCGGTTAAAAAACGGCCGCGCAGTGTATGTCAGGAAGGCGAATATTCGAAGGCCGACTATCTGCTAAATCTCGCCCGCCTGTGTCTTGAAAGACGCCCCATCACCCCCAAACTACCCTGCATCAACCGGACAGCCGCGGGGCCGTCGCAAGAAGCCCCGCCCGCTGCCGATAAACTTCTGATGCGACGCCCGGTCACAACCTTGAGATCGGTCAACCTCAATGCTGCGAACAAGCGCATGCTGTGGCGGGTGGCGCGACTTTGATAACGGATGGTGATTCCCGCGATGGACTTCAAAGACTATTACAAGATTCTCGGTGTGGAGCCGACGGCTGACGATAAGGCGATCAAGGCCGCCTATCGCAAGCTGGCGCGCAAATACCACCCTGATGTCAGCAAGGAAAAGGACGCCGAGTCCAAGTTCAAGGACGCCTCGGAAGCCTATGAAGCACTGAAAAGCGCTGACAAACGCGCCGAATATGACGACTTGCGCAAGTACGGCCAGCACGGCCAGCCGTTCCAGGGCCCGCCAGGGTGGCAAGGGCGTGGCGCAGGCGGTTTCGGTGGTGGTCAGGACTCGGGCGATTTTTCGGACTTTTTCAGTTCGATCTTCGGCAACCGTGGCCCTGGTTTTGGTGGTGGACAGTCGCGTCGCAGTACCGGACGTCGAGGGCAAGACGTGGAAATGGAACTCGGGATATTTCTGGAAGAAACCCTCTCGAACGAATCGAAGAAGGTCACCTTCCAGGTGCCGCAGTACAACGCTGCCGGCCAGCACGTCAGCAATACCAGCAAAAGCCTGAACGTGAAGATCCCCGCCGGCGTGACCGACGGCGAGCGCATCCGCCTCAAAGGCCAAGGGGCTCCGGGCGTAGGTGGGGGTGCCAATGGCGACCTGTACCTGACCATCCGCTTTGCGCCGCACCCTAAATTTGATGTCGAAGGCGAGAACCTGATCATCACTTTGCCACTGGCACCGTGGGAGTTGGCGCTGGGCGCCGAAGTCGCCGTACCGACCTTGACCGGCAAGATCAACCTCAAGGTGCCGGCAGGCAGCCAGAACGGCCAGCGCATGCGCGCCAAGGGCCATGGTTTGCTGAACAAGGCCGGTGAGCGCGGTTATCTGTTTGTTCAACTGAAGGCGGTCATGCCGAAGAAATCGGACGATGACGTCAAGGCTCTGTGGCAGGAACTGGCAAAAAAAGCGGCATTTGATCCCAGAGAACATTTTTGATCGCTTGGCACCAAGGAGTTACTGACGATGAGCAGTCCCCTGATCGTTCAACTGGACCTGGCAGAATTCTGTGAGGCGACCGACCTGTCGGACGTGTACGTGATCGAAATCGTCGAACACGGCATCCTCGAACCTCAGGGCCAGCAGCCCAAGGATTGGCGTTTCAACGATTACGAACTGGCCCTGGCCAAGCGCGCCGCCAAGCTGCGGCGCGACCTGGAACTGGAATGGGAAGGCGTCGCTTTGGCGCTGGACCTGCTGGAAGAAGTCCAGCAACTGCGGGCCGAGAATCGCATGCTCAAGCAGCGGTTGGGACGGTTGGTGGTCGAGTAGTTTTCTGAGGTTTTTGTATTGCCTGGCAAGGCCTCTTCGCGAGCAAGCCCGCTCCCACATTCGACTGCATTCCAACTGGAAGAACTCGGTCGAATGTGGGAGCGGGCTTGCTCGCGAAGAACGATAACGCGGTTTCCAGATCTACCGCCTACGAGGCAACATCACCGTAAACAGCGTCCCATCCGTCTCATTCGAGCTGACCTCGATCATCCCGCCGTGCGCGTCAACTACCTCCTTGACGATAAACAAACCCAATCCCAGGCTGGTCGACGGCTGGCCGAGTTCTTCATCGGCGCTGCGCACCAGTGGATCGAAGATTGTGCCGATCGCCTCTTCGGGAATAGGCACGCCAAAGTTATGCACCGTCAGGCGAACCGCATCGGGCTCGCCACTGAGGACGACGGTCACATCCCGTTTATTCGCCCCGTGCTGCAACGCATTGCCAATCAGGTTCTGTAATAGCTGATCAAGCCTTGCGCCATCCCAAACGCCTTGCGTATCGCCCTCGACCCTTAAGGTCGGATCACATTCCGGGTTCCCGACGCACGCCTGAGTGATGGCTTCCTGCACGGCATCGGCCAGGTTCATCGGCTTGGGTTCAATCGGCAGGCTTTTACCCAGGCGACTGCGAACCAGTTCCAGTAAATCGCTGACCATCACCGCCATGTGCCGTGCACCGCGCTTGATATTGATCGCGCAGGCCTGTGCGTCGCCCTCCAGCCTGGTTTTGCGCAGCAGTAACTCGGTGGACATGGTCACGGCTTGCAAGGGGGCGCGCAGGTCATGGCCGAGTATCGCCAGAAAAAGATCGCGCGAGTGATTGACCTGTTCGGCATAGGCTGCAGTCGACTCGGCAAGCGCTTCGTCGATGGCTTCATTGAAGCGGATCATGTCCTGGAAGTAGGCCAGGTCCGGCGAATCCAGGTTGTTGACCCACAACCGAATCACACAGGCGCGCAAATGGCGAAACTCACTGGTCATCTGCACCAGATCAAACCCTACGGTATGGCGCAGCTCGCCATGGCTGGCGCCGGCCTCATCGAGACTCGGGGTTTTTTCCGCGCCTTCACCCTTCGCCTTCGCGACCTGTTCGGTGGCGGTTTGCGTCGTGGTCATGTCCCGAGCGGCCGCCAGCAGAATCGCTTTGGCGTGATCGCGCAGGGTGATGCTGTCCATGTGGTCGGCAGCCGGGGTAATCGTGCTGGCGAACTGCTCCCATTCATCGACGATGCGGTCCACGTTTTGCCTGATGAATTCGGGGAGGCGCATGTCCGGTGTCCTGCCAGGAATGTCAGGGGATCTTAGCCTCTTTAGCGGTGGGGTAAACACTACCGCCGGGAATCCGGATCAGGTGTTGCGTGGGGGCGGGTGGTATTTAATTATTTTTCAGGTTCTTAAGTTGAATGCTGTTTGTGGTTTTATGGCGATTTTTCAGCAGTTTTACTGAGTTTTTGTTTTAGCCGGGGGTGAATAAGCTGAGGGTCCAAATAAGTCGTACATAAGGATATGTACCTTGCGAAACCCAAACGCGTCTCCCCAAGAAACGGCAGCGCCATTGACCGCCGCCGATCAACCCGGTGTTCACGCCGAATTCATTGCCGGGTCCATCCCGGCCTGGCTGGTGGATGCCTTGCCCGAACGGCGAGAGGCCATCAAACAGGCCCCGTTCAGGCTTGCCGACTGGTATCTGACGGCATCTGCGGCGCAGCGCCAGTCCATAAACAAAAGCTATGAGGCCAGCCTGGCGTCCCAGACCCTGCTGGATAAAACCATGGCGCGCCTGCAGGACATCGATGCTTTTGCAGCGCCCTTGCTGGTCAAGGCACTCAGGGATCGATTCGCCGTGGACCTGGACGTCAACAAAACATTTGTGCAGCTTAAAAAGCCTCTGGCGTTGGGGGTTTTTGAAGTCGAGGTCAGTACCTTCGACGTGTTGAAACTGCCGCTGCTGCAAGCCGTATTGCACAACTTCGAGGAGGACGAGTGCGCGATCGGTCACTTTCATTCCTCTTCGGGCTTCGTTGTTGAATCGGCACCGGGTCAATTCAGCAAAGTGAACACCGCGTTGACCGTGGTGCAACTTCTGAACCTGTGCCGGGAGCTGGACATCGGTGCGCAGTATCAGGTTTACCTCAAGGACTTTTTGCGACCGGCGAATCCGGTTGCGGTGGCCATGCTGCGTCACCGGTTTGTAGTCAGTCAAAAAGCTGCAATGCGCGCGGCGGCCGAGCAGGCCTTGTTGCAAAAAGACATCGAGCCGAACGACTACGCGATGATTCTGTCGGTGATCGGCGGGGAGATGAATCCCAAGGTCGATGGCAAGCCGGTCTGGTTTCGTGACCTGGGCCTGATGAAAAAAAGATTGACGGGCTGTGTGCTGTTTCTTATTGGCGAAAAGTATCGTTACTCCGACGAGATCATTCTTTACGTTCCCAATGATCCGCAGCACCCGTTCAAGCGCTACAAGGGGCAGGCGATGGACGAGGAGCTCAAGCGCCAGTTCACCGCCAGGGAGCCTGCGAAACCCGCAGATGGCCGCCCGACGGCGTACCAACGCTTTTTCAGTCAGTTTGTGGCCTATGCCGATCATCCCTATTATTTCAGCCAGTTCACCCGTGCCGCGGCGGACTCGCCTTCGGACCCGTTCGCCTTGCTGCGCTCCCCCGGGGCGAAAGTGTTTGAAGCCGTCAACCCGTTTTCGGCGCTGGTCACACCCCAGGAGCTGCCACCTGAGCAGCCGCCAAAACTGGAGCCGGTCGACGATCCGTACGTGAGCACCTCAAGCTTCAGCGACCATGGGCTTTGGGCGCCGAACCCCGACCTTTGGGCGCATCTGTTTGAGAAGAGCCTCGATAAGATCATCAAGGATGCCCGGGCCCATGCGGTGCCCACGGCGGATGTGGATGCGAAGGTTCGCGCGCAGAAAATCGCCGTGTTAATGAGTGTCGGGATGCTGGTGCTCAATGGTGTCTCGATGTTCGTGCCGGTGCTGGGTGAAATCATGATCGGTGTCATGGCCGGTCAGCTTTTGAACGAGGCATTCGAAGGCGCGATCGAATGGAGCGAGGGGGATCGAAGGGCGGCACTGTCACACCTGGTCGATGTTGCGGAAAACCTGGCACTGATTGCCGTCATGCATGGCGTGGGCAAGGGCGTCGCCGGGCTGAGGGCTGTCAAACCCGAACCCGTGATCGAGGCCTTGAAACCCGTCACGCTACCGACAGGCAAGCAGCGCCTGTGGAAACCGGATATCGAACCGTACAAAAGCGCGGTCCGGCTGCCGGCGGACTCACCGCCCAATGAGCTGGGGCTGCACCGTTTCAACGGTCAGGACATCCTGACGCTGGACAACAATGATTATGTCGTCAGACAAGACCCGGCCAGCGGGGAGCACCGTATCCAGCATCCGACCCGTCCAGAGGCTTATGCACCGAAACTGGAGCACAACGGTGCGGGTGCCTGGAGCCACGAGGGTGAAGAACCCTTGAGTTGGGACGGGCCGATCCTGATGCGCAGGTTGGGCTATCGCACCGATGCGTTCACCGATGCCGAGCTGGAACAGGTACGAATTGCCAGCGGCATGGAACCCGACCAGTTGCGGCAGCTGCATGTTGACCAACAGCCACCCGCGGCGCAGTTGACCGACACCCTGACCCGGTTTCGACTCAACCGGGACCTCGACACCTTCAAGGCACAGATCAGCAGCCTTGATCCGCAGGTCTACGCCAACGCTGATGTGTCCATGCAGTTCAGGCTCATGCGCAGCCAGGAACTGTTGCCGGCCAATCCTGCGATCAATGTTCTGGACAGCAAGGCGAAGCTCATCTGGAAAGATCCCGAAGCCGTCGGCAATCAGTCCTCCGGGGCGACGTTCGTCATGAGTGATCAGGACGCCGCCAACGGCACGATGCTCAAGTCACTGCTGGAAATGTATCGGGCACGCGAGGTCAATATTGACAGGGTGCCGGGTACATCGGATATGACACTGGAGCAACGCGCCACAGAGTTGCGCAAGGAGATCGCTCGAACCGTAACGAACAGGCAGCGCTCATTGTTCGAATCCTTGTACCGGGAACAGGACGGCGGTACCGACGGTGCCGTAGGCCGAATCAAGGTATTTTTCCCTTCGCTGCCCAGCGTGGTGGTGGAGCAAATTCTGGCAGGCGCGACACAATCGGAACGGTTGGCACTGGGTAAATCCGGGCTATTGCCCCAGCGCGTTTACGAGCAGGCCGAATGGGCCCGCCAGGAACGACGGCTGACCCACGCCTACGAAGGGCTCTATCTGGAGAACTCATCGGGTATCGACAGCGAACGCCTGGCCCTGCGCAGTCTTGAAACGTTGCCAGGCTGGCCGAAGGATGTGCGCCTGGAACTGCGCGAATACGGGCCGCAAGGCAAATTGCTGGAGGCGATCGGCCCGTCGCAGACCCCGGCGCGTGCGGTGCTGGTGGTGGATGAAAACTCGGGATTCACCGGGGCATCGTCCTCCAGTCTCTATTCATCCGTCCTGCAAGCACTGACGTTCGGGGAACACCAGGCGATGGGCTTCACACTCGAAGAGGCCGAGCGAATGAAGCAAACGGTGCAACAGCGGCCGCTGTCGCGAGGGGTGTTCCGGGCCGTACTGCAGCGGCATCGAGTGCTCAAGCCCAGCCTCGAGCCAGGCATGAAACTGCTCGGTGGTGTTGGCCCTTCACTGCCCGCGGGCCAACAGGTAGCGAATTTTTTCCGAACGCCGCGCGCACGGGTACTCAAGCTGTATCCCGACTTCAGCGAAGCCGAGGTTGAAGGGTTCCTGCATTCATTGGGTGACGATGTACGCGGCGGATTGACCCGCACCGAAGCCGAGTACACGACGCTCAAAAACGAGTTGAATTCCTGGGTGCAAGGCCGCGTCACCGCCGAAAGCAGCCAGGTTGTCGCGGGGCAAATTCCGGGCGCGCGCGAACGTCAGATAGCCGACAGCCTCAAGCGCTGCTGGCGCCGGCAGAGCGGCTCGGAGCTGAGCATAGATTCGCCCGTTGAGCTGCCAGTGCTCAGTGCACAGTTCAGCCATGTCCAGACATTGGCGCTGACGTGGTCGGGCGTACGCAATCTCAATGCCTTCCTGAAGTGTTTCACCGGGTTAAAAACGCTCAGCCTGGAGGGGATGTCCCGGCTGAGTCAGGTGCCTGAGGCATTCGCCGATATGCAGACCCTGACTTGCCTGAGCCTGCGGGGCAGTCGTATCGGGTTTAACGCTCACAATGGCGCATTGCTCGAAAAGTTGAGTGCCCTTGAGGAACTCAACTTGCTGAATACTCCGTTGGGGATCACGCCGGACTTCAGCGCGATGACTCGACTGAAAAAAATCAACCTCAGCGGCACGGGCATAGACGAGTGGCCACTCGGCACCGATCGTCTTCCTGATCTGCAATTGCTGGACTTGCGCGATAACGCGCTGACCGAAGTACCTCAGGCATTGCTCTCTACGGAGGCTGATCAGCTCGAATCGAACGCCAGGGTCAATCGGGTCACGCTTCTGGAGGGTAATCCGTTTACCCGTCAGGGCAGGCAGCGGCTGATGGATTACCGAGAGCGACTGCAAGCGATCAGGCCCGACCTGCTGGAAGGAAGTCTGCCGGGGGCGTTCAAGGGGCAGGACACGTTGAGCACCCGGGTTCGCTACCTCTACCCGGCCTTCGACGAGTTTGAAGTGGCCGAATTCCTGCAAACCCATGGGAGCGGGGTCGAAGTGGAGCTTGAACGCCTTGAACGCGAGTATGAGTCGCTGAATCGGCAATTGTCGGCGTGGGCTTTTTCGGGTGGCGGCGCGCGTCAACGCTACGTTCGGGCGGGCCAGATTTCGGAGGGGGTATCGGAGCGGGGAGAGCGATACACCGCCGCTGACCGCATTCGCGAATGCTGGCGACGCCAAGCTCCGCAAAGAAATGCCGTCGACGGCAGCCCGATCGGGTTTGAGCTCGATTTAAGTGGCCAGACACTCGACAGCGTGCCGGATCTGGAAGCCGACTTCAGCCATGTGGGTTCGCTCAAGCTCAGCGGCATGGGGCTGAGTGTTTCACCAGAGGGATTTCTGGCGCATTTCAGGGGCGTGCGCTGGCTGGATATGTCGAACAACCAACTGACCGCCATACCGCCAGCGCTGGACGAAATGAACGGCCTGACGCGTCTGTTTCTGCAACGCAACCGCATTCGCCTGACGGCTGAAACGGCCGGGATACTGGCTCGACGCACGACGCTGCGGGCGATGAACCTGTCTCAGAACCCGTTGGGTATGACGCCGGACTTCTCTCAGATTGCAGATATGCGTTCGCTCCAGCTGAACACCATCGGCATTGATACCTGGCCGCAAGGGCTGGATGCGCAACCTCTGCTGGATGTCATCGATTTGCGTAACAACCAGATCACGACGTTGCCGGATTCCGTTATCGCGCCTCCCGCCGAACGCCTGGAACATGTGGCCCGCCGCAACAATTTCACGATTATCAGCGGCAACCCGTTGTCCGAGGCCGCGCAACAACAGCTGAGCGCTTACTGGAGTCGCCTTGAGCAAGAGCGTCCGGATGTGTGGGGGCTCAGGCGACCGGGTTTCTTCGAGTATCAAGCCCCGGCCATGCCTACTGAACGGGTCAGGCTCGGAATCGCCCAACGACAATCGGGCGTGCAGCGCTGGGTCACGGACCTGCCCCCTGACCAGGTTGTGCCCCGGCAATTACAGTGGCAGGCCCTGTCCGCACAAGAGGGCGCCAATGGCTTTTTCCAGGTGCTCAACGACCTCGAAGCTGCCGGTGCCGGTCACGCCGACCTGCAACGTCGCGTCTGGGACGTCATCGACACCATCACCGAAGGCAGCCCCGAGTCCGAAGCCCTGCGAGGGGAGATGTTCGAGTGGGCAGGAAGACCGGCCTGTTGTGATCGTGCGGCATTGTCATTCAGTAATCTGGAGATCATGGCGCTGGTCTACCGGGCCCGCACGCTGGCACTGGACGCCGAGCAGGGCGCGGCCCTGCTGAAACTGTCCAGAGGCTTGTTCCGCCTGGACGAGGTCGAAAAAATCGCCCTGGCCGATATCAACAAACGAGTCGCTGCGATCAATGCCAGGAGGGATCTGTCGGCGGCGCAAAAAACCGATCTGATCGACCGGCTGGAAGATGTCGAAATAAAACTGGCCTACCGGTTTGGTCTCAAGGACCGGCTCGATCTGCCAGGGCAACCTCGCCAAGTCAGGTTCATTGGCTTGGGTAACGTCACGCCAACAATGCTGAACAAGGCCTACGATAGCGTCGTCAAACTCAATGACTCTGCCGCGGAATTCCAGTCACTGGTGGCGAAAGATTTCTGGAAAGACTACGTGACCAACACCTACCGGCCGCAATTCGAAGCGCAGCGTGAACCCTATCAGGACCGCCTGGCCAGTCTGCGTGAAAGCCAGCAGAAGGGCCTGCTGTCCGAGGCGCAATACAAGACGCAGTCCGAAGACCTGGGTGCTCAACTGCAAATTGAAGAGGCTGCACTGATCGAGCAATTCACTCGTGAGGCGTTGGCCAAACACCCGTACTGACGGACAGTAATGTCTGACAAACCATAAAAAGAAAGGCCTGGATCTGCGCGAGCATCCAGGCCTTTTTTGTGCGGCTCAACTCATCAGAACAGGAAATACCGCTGGGCCATCGGCAGCACATCGGCGGGTTCGCACCACAGCAAAACGCCGTCGGCCTTGACCTGATACGTCTGCGGATCGACATCAATGTTCGGCAGATAGTCGTTGTGGATCAGGTCGGTTTTCTGCACCTCGCGACAGCCTTTGACCACGGCGATTTTCTTCTTCAGGCCCAAGGCTTCGGGCAACCCGGCGTCCGAAGCGGCCTGGCTGATGAAGGTCAGGCTGGTAGCGTGCAGCGAGCCGCCATAACTGGCGAACATTGGACGGTAGTGCACCGGTTGCGGTGTCGGGATCGAGGCATTGGCATCGCCCATCAGGCTGGCCGCGATGGCGCCGCCCTTGAGGATCAGCGTCGGCTTGACCCCGAAAAACGCCGGGCGCCACAGCACCAGGTCGGCCCATTTACCCACTTCGACCGAGCCCACTTCATGGCTGATGCCATGGGTGATCGCCGGGTTGATGGTGTACTTGGCGATGTAGCGTTTGGCGCGGAAGTTGTCGTTGCCCTCGCCATCACCGGGCAACGGGCCACGTTGCTTTTTCATCTTGTCGGCGGTCTGCCAGGTGCGCGTGATGACTTCGCCAACGCGGCCCATGGCCTGGCTGTCGGAGCTGATCATCGAGAACGCACCGAGGTCGTGGAGGATGTCTTCGGCGGCAATCGTTTCGCGACGGATGCGGCTTTCGGCGAAGGCCACGTCTTCGGCAATGCTCGGGTCCAGGTGGTGGCAGACCATCAGCATGTCGAGGTGTTCGTCGATGGTGTTGCGGGTGAACGGCCGGGTCGGGTTGGTCGAACTCGGCAGCACGTTGGCAAAGCCGCAGGCCTTGATGATGTCCGGGGCATGTCCGCCACCCGCGCCTTCGGTGTGATAGGTGTGGATGGTGCGGCCCTTGAACGCGGCGAGGGTGGTTTCGACGAAACCGGATTCGTTGAGCGTGTCGGTGTGGATCGCCACCTGGACGTCGTACTGGTCGGCAACGCTCAGGCAGTTGTCGATGCTCGCCGGGGTCGTGCCCCAGTCTTCGTGCAGCTTGAGGCCGATGGCGCCGGCCTTGACCTGTTCGATCAACGGTTCCGGCAGGCTGGCGTTGCCCTTGCCGGTGAGGCCGATGTTCATCGGGAACGCGTCGGCGGCCTGAAGCATGCGCGCCAGGTGCCACGGCCCGGAGGTGCAGGTTGTCGCGTTGGTGCCCGTCGCCGGGCCGGTGCCGCCGCCGATCATGGTGGTGACGCCGCTCATCAGGGCTTCTTCGATCTGCTGCGGGCAGATGAAGTGGATGTGCGTGTCGATGCCGCCAGCGGTGAGGATCATCCCTTCACCGGCGATGACTTCGGTGCCGGCGCCGATGGCGATGGTGACGTTGGGTTGCACGTCCGGGTTGCCGGCCTTGCCGATGCCCGCGACGCGGCCGTCCTTGAGGCCGACGTCGGCTTTGACGATGCCCCAGTGGTCGATGATTAGTGCGTTGGTGATCACGGTGTCGACGACGTCCGCGGCCAGCAGTTGGCTCTGGCCCTGACCGTCACGGATGACTTTGCCGCCACCGAACTTCACTTCTTCGCCGTAGGTGGTGAAGTCTTTTTCGACCTCGATCCACAGTTCGGTATCGGCCAGGCGGACCTTGTCGCCGACGGTGGGGCCGAACATGTCGGCGTAGGCCTGTTTAGAAATTTTCATGGGCTTGCCTTGGGATTCAATTGTTTTTGAGACCGCTCGCATAGCTCGCTATCGCAGCCTCGCTGCGCTCGACAGCTCCTACAGGTGTTCACGCAGCCTGTGCGCACGCGGTCCCTGTAGGAGCTGTCGAGCGAAGCGAGGCTGCGATTTTTTGGACGCACTGCAGAAATCAGTCGAGGTCACCCATGATCCGCCCGGCAAACCCGAACACCCGGCGATGCCCGGCCAGGTCGACCAGTTCGACGTCGCGACTCTGCCCCGGTTCGAAGCGCACGGCGGTGCCGGCCGGGATGTTCAGGCGCATGCCGCGGCTGGCGGCGCGGTCGAAGGTCAAGGCGTCGTTGGTTTCGAAAAAGTGGTAATGCGAGCCGACCTGGATCGGCCGGTCGCCGCTGTTGGCCACTTTCAAACTGACGGTGCGACGACCCGCGTTGAGTTCGATGTCGCCGGACTGGATCTGGTATTCACCGGGGATCATCAATGGGCTCCTTGGAGAATCTTGTAGTAGAGGGCGGTGGGTTTGTAGCGCCCGCTCGGATCGCAGGCGTAGTCGGGGATTTCCCCCGCCCGGGTGTAACCCAGCGCCTTGTAGAAATCTTCCGCCGGCGACCCCGCTTCGGTGTCGAGGTAAAGCATGCCGCGCTTGTGCTGCAAGGCCGCCGCCTCCAGCGCGCTCATCAATTGCTGACCCAAGCCGCGACGGCGCGCGTGCTCACGCACCAGCAGTTTTTGCACTTCGGCGCGGTTCAGGCCATTGGCTTTCTGACACAAGGTCAGCTGCACGCTGGCCTGCACTTGTTCGTCCTTGACCACCACCCACAGCAGCACGTTGCCCTTGTTCAGGTTCTCCTGAACGTCATCGAAATAGGCGCGGGCCTGGGTGGCATCCAGATTCGCCATGAAGCCGACGCTGGCGCCATAACCGACGGCGTCGAGCAGCAGATCAATCAAACCCTGGCGGTAGTGCGCAAAGCTTTCAACATTGACGCGTCGCAGTTGGGCGGCGTTCATCGGGCGTTACTCCTTGCTGGCGACAGGCGGCTCCGCGCCAGGATTGAGGGTCAGTTGCATGAAGGTCAGGTCCAGCCAGCGACCGAACTTGGTGCCCACCTGGGGCATCTGCCCGGTGGTGATGAAACCGGCGCGTTCGTGCAGGCGAATGGACGCCGCGTTACCGCTTTCGATGGCCGCGACCATCACGTGTTTGTCGCAGCCCTTGGCGCGCTCGATCAGTACGCTCATCAACTGCGGACCGAGGCCGTTACCACGCTGGTCGCTGCGTACATAAACCGAGTGCTCGACGGTGTGGCGGAAGCCGTCGAATGGCCGCCAGTCACCAAAGGAAGCGTAGCCGAGCACGTTGTTTTCAGCGTCGACGACCACCAGGATCGGGTAATTCTGGACTTGCCGGGCGCTGAACCAGGCCTGACGGTTGCCCAGGTCGACGGCTTGTTCGTTCCAGATCGCCGTGGTGTTGAGCACGGCATCGTTGTAGATGTCGCGGATCGCCGGCAGGTCGGCGTGCACCGCATCGCGGATGTGGTAAGTCATGGCGGCTCCTCAGGCGATGGGTTGGTGGACGGTGACCAGTTTGGTGCCGTCGGGGAACGTCGCTTCCACCTGGATTTCCGGAATCATTTCCGGGATGCCTTCCATGACTTGTTCGCGGCTGAGCAGCGTGGTGCCGAAGTGCATCAGCTCGGCCACGGTCTGGCCGTCACGGGCGCCTTCGAGCAGGGCCGCGGAGATGTAGGCCATGGCTTCCGGGTAATTGAGTTTCACGCCGCGCGCCAAACGCCGCTCGGCCACGAGGCCGGCGGTGAAGATCAGCAGCTTGTCTTTTTCGCGTGGGGTCAGGTCCATCGTTGGAATCCATCTGGGCAGATAAAAAGTATTTGAGCCTGTAAACACAAAACCCCTGTGGGAGCGGGCTTGCTCGCGAATGCGGTGGGTCAGCCAACATCAATTTGAATGACACACCGCATTCGCGAGCAGGCCCGCTCCCACATTTGGATGGTGTTTCAGGTGCTCCATATTCTTGGGGGGACCGCTTCCCGGCCAAGCAAGGCTGGCCTGAGCAATCGCCACAAATCAATCAACCAGCCGCGCGCCAACAGCGCTTCACTGGCCAGGCACCGAGCCACCAAAAGCCCCGGCAACTGGGTCAAATCCCCGCGCACGGCATTGGGCAGCGAACGACAGGTTTCCAGCAACTCGCTATCAATCTCACCAGTCACCAACAACGTCGCAAACACCGGTTGCCCGTCCAACCCGATCGGTGAATCCAGCAAGCCGTCATTGCCGACAATGCGCTGGCGTTCGTGCCAGAGCAACTGGCCGTTGCGACGGATGTCCAGCTGTGCCTGGAAATGCCCAAGGTCAAAACGCTCGCCGCTGGCCGGACGGCCCAGCGCCACCACGTCCCAGTAGAACAACCGGGCGTCGCCTTGCAGGTCAATCGAGGTGCTGAGTTCGGCCTGTGCATCGCTGAAGATAATCGTCTCTTGCGGCAACCATTCCAGTGTCGCGCCAGCGCCTACTTTCAAGTCGAGCGTCTGATAGGCGGCCCCCGCCGCGCGATACCACTTGGCCGCGCCGGGGCTGGTGATTTGCGCCCAGGCATCGGTGCCGACACTGGCCGAAATGTCCAGCCGATCACCGCCGGCAATCCCGCCCGGCGGATGAACGATAATGTGCTGGCACACCTCGGGACCTTCGGCATACAGGTGCTTTTGCACCCGCAGCGGGCCTTTGTGGCGGCGCTGAACCGGGCGCGTGCTGTCGCCGAATCGGGCGTAACCCAGCTCCAGTTCGGCGTGCCAGCTCGGGGTAAACAGGGCAGTTGAGGCAGGTAAGTTCATATTTTTTAATTATCGTTAGGACGCTACAGATTAGATCGTTACCAGACCGCGTACACCTTCGGCTTCCATATTTTCTCCGCGACCTTGCTGCACGATTTCACCCCTGGACATCACCAAATATTGATCGGCCAGTTCAGCGGCGAAATCGTAAAACTGCTCCACCAGCAAAATCGCCATGTCGCCGCGGGCCGCGAGTTTCTTGATCACCGCGCCAATCTCCTTGATCACCGACGGCTGGATGCCTTCGGTGGGCTCGTCGAGAATCAGCAACCGTGGGCGGCTGGCCAAGGCCCTGCCGATAGCCAGCTGCTGCTGTTGCCCGCCGGACAAGTCGCCGCCGCGCCGCTGTTTCATTTGCAGCAGCACCGGGAACAGCTCGTAGATGAACGCCGGGACTTCCTTGGCTTCGCTGCCGGGAAAACGCGACAGCCCCATCAACAGGTTTTCTTCCACGGTCAGCCGGCCGAAGATTTCACGGCCCTGCGGCACGTAGGCGATGCCGGCATGCACGCGTTGGTGCGGCTTGAAGGAGGTGATCGGTTTGCCTTCCCAATTCACCGCACCTTCCTTGGCTGGCAGCAGACCCATCAGGCACTTGAGCAGCGTGGTCTTGCCCACCCCGTTGCGGCCGAGCAGGCAAGTCACTTCACCCACCTTCACCTCAAACGTCAGGCCCCGCAGGATGTGACTACCGCCGTAATACTGGTGCAGCTTGTCGACTTGCAGCATTTCTGAATTCCTTCTGTTTCACACAGAACCCTGTGGGAGCGAGCTTGCTCGCGATAGCGCCGGTACATTCAATATTGATGTCGACTGATACACCGCTATCGCGAGCAAGCTCGCTCCCACATAAAGCAATCCCACCGAATCAGCGACCGAGATAAACCTCGATGACGCGTTCGTTCTCCTGCACCTGTTCCAGCGACCCTTCGGCCAGCACGCTGCCCTGGTGCAACACGGTGACGTGGTCGGCAATCGAGCCGACGAAACCCATGTCGTGCTCCACCACCATCAGCGAATGCTTGCCGGCCAGGCTTTTGAACAGCTCGGCGGTGAATTCGGTTTCGGCGTCGGTCATGCCCGCCACCGGTTCGTCGAGCAGCAGCAGTTGCGGGTCTTGCATCAGCAGCATGCCGATTTCCAGAAACTGCTTCTGACCATGGGACAACAAACCCGCCGGACGATTGACCGACGTGGTCAGGCGAATGGTTTCCAGCACGTCAGTGATGCGATCTTTCTGTTCGCCACTCAGGCGCGCGCGCAGGCTGGCCCACACCGACTTGTCGGTTTTCTGCGCCAGCTCCAGGTTCTCGAACACGCTCAAAGCCTCGAACACCGTTGGCTTCTGAAACTTGCGCCCGATGCCGGCCTGGGCGATCTGCACTTCGCTCATCTGCGTCAGGTCCAGGGTTTCGCCAAACCAGGCCTTGCCGTGACTCGGGCGGGTCTTGCCGGTGATCACGTCCATCAGCGTGGTCTTGCCCGCGCCGTTGGGGCCGATGATGCAGCGCAGTTCGCCGACGCCGATGTACAGGTTAAGAGCGTTCAGCGCTTTAAAACCGTCGAAGCTGACGCTGATGTCTTCCAGGGTCAGGATCGTGCCGTGGCGGGTATCGAGGCCCGGACCGACGCGTTGGCCAAGACCAATGGAATCGCGGCTGGTGCCGGCATCCTTATTCGGTTCCACAGGAAAAAAAGCAGGTTCGAGCATGAATTCCGCCGTCGGTGTGATTCTCATTGTTCGCCCCTTTTCTTCAGCAGACCGATCACGCCTTTAGGCAGATACAAGGTCACGACGATGAACAGCGCGCCGAGGAAAAACAGCCAGTATTCCGGGAACGCCACGGTGAACCAGCTCTTCATACCGTTGACCACGCCGGCGCCCAGCAGCGGGCCGATCAAGGTTCCGCGACCACCCAAAGCGACCCACACCGCCGCTTCGATGGAGTTGGTCGGCGACATTTCACTCGGGTTGATGATCCCGACCTGCGGCACGTACAGCGCCCCGGCCAGTCCACACAACACCGCGCTCACCACCCACACAAACAGCTTGAAACCGCGCGGGTCGTAGCCGCAGAACATCAGGCGGTTTTCCGCATCGCGCAGCGCCGTCAGCACCCGGCCGAACTTGCTCTGCGCCAGGCGCCAGCCGATGAACAAACTGGCGACCAGCAACACCACCGTGGCAAAAAACAACACGGCGCGGGTGCCCGGTTCAGTAATGCCGAAACCGAGAATGGTGCGGAAATTGGTGAAGCCGTTGTTGCCGCCAAACCCCGTTTCGTTGCGGAAGAACAACAGCATCCCGGCGAAGGTCAGGGCTTGGGTCATGATCGAGAAATACACGCCCTTGATCCGCGAGCGGAAGGCGAAGAAGCCGAACACCAACGCCAGCAACCCCGGGGCCAACACCACCAGGCACATCGCCCAGAGGAAGCTGCTGGTGCCGGTCCAGTACCACGGCAATTCAGTCCACGACAGGAACGTCATGAACGCCGGCAAGCCATCGCCCGAGGCCTGGCGCATCAGGTACATGCCCATCGCGTAACCGCCGAGGGCGAAGAACAGGCCGTGGCCGAGGGACAGCAGTCCGGCGTATCCCCAGACCAGATCGAGTGCGAGGGCGACGATGGCGTAGCAGAGGATTTTGCCCACCAGCGTCAGCGTGTAAGCCGACACGTGAAATGTGCTGTCCGCCGGCAACAACGACAGCAGCGGCAACGCCAGCAGCAGAGCGAGGACGACCGCACCGACGGCAATCGTGGCGGTGGGGCCGGCTTTTTGTGTGGCAGTAACGAGCAGGGGCTGGTTCATCAGTCGATCACCCGTCCTTTCAGTGCGAAGAGGCCTTGCGGACGCTTCTGGATGAACAAAATGATCAGCGCGAGGATGAGGATTTTGCCGAGTACGGCGCCGATTTGCGGTTCGAGAATCTTGTTGGCAATCCCCAGGCCGAACGCGGCCAATACGCTACCGGCCAACTGACCGACACCGCCGAGCACCACCACCAGGAACGAGTCGATGATGTAGCTCTGGCCGAGGTCCGGGCCGACGTTGCCGATCTGGCTGAGGGCCACGCCACCAAGGCCTGCAATGCCCGAGCCGAGGCCGAAGGCGAGCATGTCCACGCGCCCGGTGGGTACGCCGCAGCACGCGGCCATGTTGCGATTCTGGGTGACGGCGCGCACGTTCAGGCCCAGTCGTGTCTTGTTCAACAACAGCCAGGTCAGCACCACCACAAACAGCGCGAAGGCGATGATGACGATGCGGTTGTACGGCAGCACCAGATTCGGCAGCACTTGAATCCCGCCCGACAACCACGCCGGGTTGGCCACTTCAACGTTCTGCGCACCGAACACCAGGCGCACCAGTTGAATCAACATCAGGCTGATGCCCCACGTGGCGAGTAGCGTTTCCAATGGGCGGCCGTAGAGGTGACGAATCACCGTACGCTCCAGCGCCATGCCGATGGCGGCGGTGACGAAAAACGCCACCGGCAAGGCAATCAGCGGGTAGAACTCGATGGCCTGCGGAGCGAAGCGCTGGAACAGCATCTGCACGACGTACGTCGAGTACGCGCCGAGCATCAGCATCTCGCCGTGCGCCATGTTGATCACGCCGAGCAGGCCGAAGGTGATCGCCAGGCCCAGGGCGGCGAGCAGCAAAATCGAACCGAGGGACATGCCGCTGAACGCCTGACCGAGCATCTCGCCGATCAGCAGTTTGCGTTTGACTTGGGCGAGGCTGGTTTCGGCGGCGGTGCGCACCGTGGCGTCGGCTTCGACACCCGGTTCCAGCAGGCTTTCGAGGCGAGTGCGGGCCAACGGGTCGCCGGTTTCACCCAGCAGCCGAATGGCGGCGAGGCGTACAGCCGGGTCGGTGTCGACCAGTTGAAGGTTGGCCAGCGCCAGGCTGAGTGCGGCATGGACGCTTTCGTCCTTTTCGCCGGCCAGTTGCTGATCGAGGAATTTCAGCTGCGCGGGTTTGGCGCTTTTCTGCAATTGTTGCGCAGCGGTCAGACGGGTTTTGGCGTCGGCGGCGAGCAATTGGTGGCTGGCCAGTGCGGTGTCGATCAGACCCCGCAGGCGGTTATTCAGGCGCAGGGTTTTGGCTTGGCCGTCGACGGTCAACTCACCTTGTTGCAGGGCGTTGATCAGTTCGACACGGGCCGAATCGGGCTGCGCGGCCCAGGCTTCCAGCAGTTTGGCTTGCTGCACGGGGTTGGCGGCGACGAAGTCTTCGGCGTCGCTGGCGTGGGAAACCATCGGCAACAGCAAAAAAGTTATGGTGAGAAGCAGGCGATAAAGGGACATAGCTACGTCCTGAAAGGCGACGATGGACCCTGTAGGAGCCGAGATTGCTCGCGATGGCGGTGTGTCTGACGTACCGCAATCGCGAGCAAGCTCGGCTCCTACAGGGTTAGGGGCTTATTCCCGGGAATCAGTTGCTCTTCATCGCGTAGTCAGGCTTTTTGTCGTTGCCATCGATAAACGGGCTCCACGGCTGGGCGCGGATCGGCCCTTCGGTCTGCCACACCACGTTGAACTGACCGTCGGCCTGTATCTCGCCGATCATCACCGGTTTGTGCAGGTGGTGATTGGTCTTGTCCATGGTCAGGGTGTAGCCGGACGGCGCGGCAAAAGTCTGGCCGGCGAGGGCTTCGCGGACTTTGTCGACGTCGGTGGACTTGGCTTTCTCAGCCGCTTGCGCCCACATATGAATGCCGACGTAGGTGGCTTCCATCGGGTCGTTGGTCACCGCTTTGTCGGCGCCCGGCAGGTTGTGCTTCTTGGCGTAGGCTTTCCAGTCGGCGACGAATTTTTTGTTCTGCGGGTTCTCGACGGACTCGAAGTAGTTCCACGCCGCGAGGTTGCCCACCAACGGCTTGGTGTCGATGCCGCGCAGTTCTTCTTCACCCACCGAGAACGCCACGACCGGCACGTCGGTGGCTTTCAGGCCCTGGTTGGCCAGCTCTTTATAGAACGGCACGTTGGAGTCGCCGTTGACGGTCGAGATGACGGCAGTCTTGCCACCGGCCGAGAATTTTTTGATGTTGGCAACGATGGTCTGGTAATCGGCGTGGCCGAACGGGGTGTAGACCTCTTCGATGTCCTTGTCGGCCACACCTTTGGAGTGCAGGAACGAACGCAGGATTTTGTTGGTGGTGCGCGGGTAGACGTAGTCAGTGCCCAGCAAGAAGTAGCGCTTGGCGCTGCCGCCTTCTTCGCTCATCAGGTATTCAACGGCGGGGATCGCCTGCTGGTTCGGTGCGGCGCCGGTGTAGAACACGTTCGGCGACATCTCTTCGCCTTCGTATTGCACCGGGTAGAACAGCAAGCCGTTGAGTTCTTCGAACACCGGCAATACCGATTTACGCGACACGGAAGTCCAGCAACCAAACACCACGGCCACTTTGTCTTGAGTCAGCAACTGCCGGCCCTTTTCGGCAAACAGCGGCCAGTTCGACGCCGGGTCCACGACCACGGGCTCCAGCATCTTGCCGTTCACGCCGCCCTTGGCGTTGATCTCGTCGATGGTCATCAACGCCATGTCTTTGAGCGATGTTTCAGAGATCGCCATGGTGCCGGACAACGAATGCAGAATACCGACCTTGATGGTCTCGGCGGCCTGGACGGTCCAGGTCATGCCCATCGCGGCAATGGATGCCGAGAGTGTGAAAGCCTTGATCAAGCTACGACGCTTCATTGTGCGATCTCCATGAACTTATGAATTTTCTTGGTGGGCAGATGCGGACTACTGAAGGGTGTTTTGCAAGGGCTGTGCCCGGTCGGCGAAAGGCAGGGAAATGTCGGTTTAGAGCGGTCGCGCGTGGTGACGGCGCACCACGAAGGGACGAGGGCGGGGCGGTGGTGCGAGGGTATGCGTCATTGTGGTGCTGCCGCTTGGCGGCAGCGGTGATGCAGAAGGGCTCAGTTAGGGCCGGGATATTAGTTGACGTACTGGATGGTGAAGTCGGGATATGAATCGACGATCTGTATTTTGTAATCAGGGTAGCTATCGACGATTTCCCACTCACCCGGCGAGTTCGCGTAAGAGTTGACGGTCTGCACCTCCAGATCAGGATAGGAGTTCACCACCTGCACTTTGTAGTCCGGGTAGCTGTCGACGAATTGGATCTTGCCGTAAATATTCGAGACATCGACGGTGGTGCCGGCCAGTGCAGCGCTGGAGCCGAATACCAGTAATGATAGGAAAACAGTTTTCAACATGAGGCTCATCCTGAGAGTCGTGAGACAGGCAGTGTAGGGAATGTTGGGCCCGGGTGGGAACGAGTATATTCAACATCGCGGTGATTTTGATTTGTGTCGGACGCGGGATCTGTGGGCGACGATCAACCCCTGTGGGAGCGAGCAAGCTCGCTCCCACATTTTTTTGTGCGGTGTATCAGGTGGGGACGACGTTATCCACCGCGCGGTTCACGGCCAGTTCCGCGAGCATGATGATCTGCTGGATCGCCATCGCCTTGTGGCGTTGCGGGCCGATCAGGTCGCCGGCGAAATCGCTGGCCATGACACTGGCGGACGCCAGGGACTCACAGGCATTGACCAACAGGCTTTCGGTGTCGTTGTTTGGGGCGATCATGAACATGGTGCTGGGGCGGCGGGGTTTTTCGGTGTATTGGGCCGGGGGATCGAGGTAGTAGTCGAGGGCGCGTTTGATGGCGTCGCGGTCTCTGAGCAGATCTTCGTCGCGAGATGTTTCGGGTTCGGAGGTGGTGGTGTCGATGGGTGGATCTGGAACAATTTTCTTATTCATGGCAATGATTCCCTTGAAGCAATTGGAGCCATCACTTGTCGTTTCTCACGCGACGAAGGGGTGGCAGCTATGTGCGGAGTGAGAAACCGGTAGGAATCAACCCGGCCGAACCGAAGTCCGCCCGCACACAGCCGCCATAGTCATTGCCGGCAGCGGATAAGCTGGCGGCAATTATGGTGGAGCTAGCGTTAGATTGAAACCTGGCCGGGTTCTCACACCCGATCACTGAGTCTTCAGTGACAGCCCCAGACTAGACAGCTCACGTCCGACGAACAACCTGAAAAACCCGTGGGAAACGTCTGGTATTTTTGCATTCGAATAAACACACATAAACAAGCCCGGAACTACAAATCCCCTGCGGGAGCGGGCTTGTGTGTATTGGCATGGACTTGACCACCCATTTGCTTTGCCCCTGACCGGTCAATTGCATCCGTGCTGACCAATTGTTTGTATTCGACTTGACCAGCACACGCCGTAGTGACGACCGGCAGAGAACGCCCCATTGCTGCCCTCCGCTAAGGGCAGCCAGGGACTGTGGATTCGGCAGGTCGATGCAACACAACTAAATGCTGTGTAAGTAGAAGGCGTGTTGCAGATGAAAGAGACCTCGGATCTATTACACCGAAAGCCAGAAAAAACTGATGTGGGATCACTGGCAGTAAGGCGACTGCTCTCCAGCAGATCGCCCAACTATTTGATCGAAACCATTCATCGATACAGCGCATCTTGGCGCAAACAGGGGGTGTCAGTTCAACTAAGCCCCTCCGGTACGCAGGACATGCTGGTTAGCGACTGAGCTTGGTAATTTTTGAACCCTGCAATCCCAGCCCGGCCATTAAGCCCTTTTGATCAAAGATGAACGCATAGACATCGGACTGAGCCGTTGAGGTAGTCATCGACTTGGCCATGCCTGAATCTACGACCACGATGCTTGGGCCCACGCCGACCTCAAATCCATTAACATTTTTCAGATCGTTCATCGCTGAATAGGTCATGAAGAACATCACGTAACCAAACCTCTGCACGCCCGCCTGAAGGCCGTATGAGGCTGCTGTGGTGGCGTAGTATCCCGTGACTTTTCCGTTCTCGATCAATTCGCCTTCGCCATGATGTGCGCCGGCGATGAGGCCCGCTTTCAGCACATCAGGGAAAACGAGGATACCCTTGGCTCGCTGCGCGAGGGCGCGCGCTTGCGGCGTTTTGGTATACAAACTCTGTAACGCCGCCTTCGCGTCGCGGTCCATTTCCGCGTTAGCAGCCTTCGCACTAGAGGCGGAAGTTGATTGATTCATTTGGCAGCCCGCAGCGATCGCGAAGATTGAAATCATTGCGATCATTCGAAGGTATTTGATCATGAGCAATACTCCGTTTCTGTACCTGCATGGCGACAGCCGTTGCGGCTCAAAGACCGACGGGGTCGACCTTTCACTTAGACTGTAATCCTATTAAGCGGTTGGTCAAATGCTATGCGAATTGATAACAGGGACATCCGGTGGACTGATGGCTTTTTATTGCTTGATGCAAAAAAACACCGGTAAACGAAACTGAGGTGCCGGTGGTTTTCAGCGCTGTAAACAGCTGTCGCCCCATGCCGGGATGACTCCGATGGCACTCGGACAGCGCGGGTTGAGCCGGTGACGAGGCCAACACCAAACAACATTCAAACCCGCAAACCGACGAGACCCGCCTTAGTGGCGTTGTGGTCAATGGCGAACTAGGCTCAGCCAGCAGTCATGTGAATAGGGTGTTGTTTCACATCAACGTCGAGCCAGGAGTGGGATGTATGAAAGCCAGCACGCGTGTTTTCTGCCTGATGTTCTCCGTGGCCCTGGCATCCGTGGCCCATGCAGAGGATCCGCCCGCGACGCCGAGCAACCCGCTAATCAACACACGTGTTGTCGACAAGCTCATTGATATGGGCAATTACCTGCGCAGTTTGCCGAAGTTTCAGGTGGACGCCGAAGTGACGCGGGACTCGGTTCTTGAGTCTGGGCAGAAGATCAAAACCCAATCCACCAATACGCTGAAAGTCCTCGACCACAATCGGTTTTACGCTAAGGCAGACGGCGACGTGCGCAACCGGGAGCTGTTCTACAACGGCAAGCAGCTGACCCAATACGCCCCGTTCCTCAAGTACTACACAACAGTAGACGCGCCGCCAACACTGTCCGAAGCCCTGCACCTGTTCGAGGAACATTACGGTATTCAAGTGCCCATGGAGGACCTGTTCCTGTTCGGCAGCGATCAGTCGCAAATTGATGCACTCAAGGAAGCGGCCTACGTTGGGCCTTCGACGATCGACGGCAAGCTGTGTGACCATTTGGCATTCAGGCAGGAGGGCGTCGACTGGCAGCTGTGGATCACTCGTTCGCAAACACCGCTACCGTGCAAGCTGGTGATTACCACCACCGATGCACCCAGTTTTCCGGAATACAGCGCGGTATATCGCTGGAATCTGAAACCGCAGTTGAAGGAGTCAATGTTCACCTTCAAACCGGGTAAAGGCGATGCAGCTATTCCGTTGAAAAAAGTGGCTGAGCAGGGAGGGCAATGACATGAAACGCACATTGGCGTGGAACCTGTTGTTTGCGTTCGCAACCGCATCGGTACTCACCGTCGGTGCAATCCCCATGGCCGATGCCAGACCACAACGTGCTCAAGGGCAGGCCAAGACTTCGGTGAACCGGCCACCGCCAGCCAACGCGCAAAGGGCTCAACGGGTCAATCCGCCACAGCAACGCGCGAACACTGCCAAACCGAGTAATCGCGCCAACGCAGGGGACAAAGCCAATACGGGTCAACGCGCCAATGCGGGGAATAACGTCAAGGCCGAGAACCGTGCCAATGCGGGGAAAAACGTTAACGCTGAGAACCGTGCCAATGCGGGGAATAACGTCAACGCCGAGAACCGTGCCAATGCGGGGAAAAACGTTAACGCTGAGAACCGTGCCAATGCGGGGAATAACGTCAACGCCGAGAACCGCGCCGATACGGCGAACAACCTCAATGCGACCAACCGTACTGGCAATAATGTGAATGCCGGCAACCGCACCGCTGCCGGGAACAACGTGGGCAACCGGGCCAACGTCAACAATGGCAACGTCAACCGCAACGTCAACAATGGCAACATCAACCGTAACGTCAACGTCAATGCGGATGGTTACGGCCACTATGACGACGATGATGACTTCGATAATCCGCTCGCGGCGGCATTAGTGGTAGGCGCTACGGTAGCGGTCACCGCAGCGGCTATCGGGTCAATCATGGAGCCTGACGAAATGCCCAACGATTGCTCGCAGGTCATGCGCAACAACACGACGTATTTACAGTGCGGGTCGACCTGGTATCAGCCACAGTATCAAGGGAGCAACGTGAACTACGTTGTGGTTCCAGCGCCCTGAAGCAAAGCGCGGGCCGTTGGGGTACTGGTTGTCGAGGAAGTTCTTGAGTGTCATCCGCTCGGCGAGCATCGCATCGGCCTTGCCTTTGGCTGCCAGCTTGAGGCCTGCGGTGGTGGAGTCGACGGTGATCAAGGTGGCGACCACGCCCAGCAGTCGCATCTGCTGTCGGATCCACTCCTCGGTCACGCCTCCCGCTACGGAGTCATACGTCTGGTTGGCCAGTCCCCGATTGATGTGCCGTCGTCTTCGCGAGCAGGCTCGCTCCCACAGAGTTCAGTGGTGTTCTTTTGAACGTCAACGGCGGCGCATCAGACCGATGAAGAACAACCCGCCAATCGCCGCCGTGGCCACGCCGATGGGCAAGTCCTCGGGGGCGATCAGGGTGCGGGCGGCGACGTCGACCCAGACCAGAAACACGCTGCCGAGCAACACGCACACCGGCAACAATCGCCGGTGTTCGGCCCCGACCAGGCGCCGCGCAATGTGCGGCACCATCAGCCCGACAAAGCCGATGGACCCGCTGATCGACACCAGCACCCCGGTCATCAGTGATGCAATCAAAAACACCCGCAACCGCACGGTGCGCGCATTGAGCCCCAGGGTCACCGCCGTCTGTTCGCCCGCCATCAACGCATTCAACGGTCGGGCCATGCCCAACAGCAATACCAGCCCCAGCAACACACTGGCCGCCGGCACCGCCAGTAATTCCCAACGCGCCAGCCCGAGCCCGCCGAGCATCCAGAACATCACCGCGGAACTGGCACGGTGATCGCCCAGAAACAGCAGCAAGTTGGCAATCGCCATCATCACGAACGACACCGCCACACCACACAGCAGCAACCGGTCACTGTCCAGTCGCCCATTGCGGTTGGCGATCATCAGCACCAGCAACATGCTCACCAGCGCGCCGATAAACGCGGCCATCGGTAAGGTCAGCAGGCCGACGATTTCACCGACATGCAGCACCACAATCACCGCGCCGAGGGTGGCACCCGAGGTCACGCCGAGCAGGTGCGGGTCGGCCAGTGGATTGCGCGTCACCGCTTGCAACACCGCGCCAATCAACGCCAACCCGGCCCCGACCAACGCACCGAGCAACATGCGCGGCACACGGATCAACCACACAATGTGCTCCTGCCCGGCGCTCCAGTTCACGTCGCCAACACCGAATGCCTTGTGCAGCAAAATCCGCCACACCACGTCCACCGGCACCCGCGCCGGGCCGAAGCCCAGCGACACCACGCACGACACCAGTAACAACGCGCCGAGGGCCAGCAGCAACAACGTGTAACGATGGTTGATCATTTGCCGTGGAAACCTTTGGCCAGGCTTGCGACCGCCAACACGTTGTCGATGCCCGGCGTCGCCTGCACGTAGGGAATGATGATGAAGCGCTGGTGCTTGATCGCGTCCACCGATTGCAGCGCTTGATTGTTGAGCAGGAATTGCACCTTCTGTTCGGCAGTGACTTCGCCGTAGTCGACGATCACGATCACCTGGGGATTACGCTCGACCACGTTCTCCCAGTTGACCCGGGTCCAGCTCGCGTCGACGTCATCCAGCACGTTGCGCCCGCCCGCCGCATCGATCAGCGCTTGCGGCATGCCGAGGCGGCCGGAGGTCATGGCGCGGTCTTCACCGCTGTCGTAAAGGAACACGCGCGGTTTGTCCGCCGGCAGGTCCTGGCGCACCTCGTCGACTTGTGCCTGCATCTGCGCGATCAAGGCGTTGGCGCGGTCCTGCACGTCGAAGATTTTGCCGAGGTTGCGCAGGTCGTTGTAGGTGTCTTCCAGGCTGGCGGCGGGGCGCCTCATCACGAATGCGCAGGACTCGGTCAGTTCATAGACGTTGATGCCCAGCGGTTGCAGGGTTTGCGGCGTCAGGTCACCGCCCACGCGCATGCCGTAATCCCAACCGGCGAAGAAAAAATCGACGTTGGCGTTGAGCAGGGTTTCCACCGACGGGTACTTGGCCGCCAGCTCCGGCAAACCGTCGAGAATGTTTTGCATTTCAGGGGTGACCGACTTCCAGCCGCTCACGCCGCTGTAACCGGCCATGCTCGGCTTGAGGCCGAGGGCGAGCATCATCTGGGTCATGTTGATGTCGTGGCTGACCGCGTGTTTCGGCGCGTGCTGGAAGGTGACTTCGCGATTGCAGCTTTGAATCGTCAACGGGTAATGAGTGGCCTCGGCCAATGCCTGGGCGCTGCCCAGCAACAGGGCGGCGCACAGCAGGGAACGCAAAGTCATGGTTGGGTTATCCAGGTGATTCGTGGGTAGCCGTGCAGGGGGTGTTCATCGATCAAGGCATTGACGCCGAAGACGTTGCGCAGCAATGCCTCGGTGAGCACTTCCCGGGGTGTGCCGCTGGCGACGATGCGGCCGTGATTGAGCACGTACAACCGGTCACAGAAAGCGGCGGCCAGGTTGAGGTCGTGGATGCTCGCCAGGGTGCCGATTTGCAGGCGTTTGACCCATTGCAGTAATTGGAGCTGATAGCGCGGGTCGAGGTGATTGGTCGGCTCGTCGAGGATCAGCAGTTGCGGTTGCTGGGCCAGGGCGCGGGCGAGGATCACGCGTTGTTTTTCGCCGCCGGAGAGGGTGGCGAAGGCGTGGTCTTCGAAGCCTTTTAGGCCTACCGATTCCAGCGCCTGGGTCACGAGGTTCCGGTCATCCAGGGTGTCGCCATCGAACAGGCCTTTGTGTGGCGTGCGGCCCATGGCGACAACTTCGTCGACGGTCAGGCCGAACGCGTCCGGGAATTCTTGCAGCACCACGGCGATGCGTTGCGCGCACCAGCGCGAGGACTGTTTCCAGACGTTTTGATGGTCGAGCCTGACCTCGCCGCTTTCGGGTTTGCTGAAGCGCCAGGCACACCGCAGCAGGCTGGTCTTGCCGCTGCCATTGGGGCCGATCAACCCGACGAACTCACCGGCGGCCACGTGCAAGGAGGCATCACGCAGCTGGAACTGGTGATGACAATGGCCGTGGCCCAAGGGTGTCCAGGCAAGGTGGGAGAGGTTCAGCGAGGTCATGCGTTTGCTCGGAGATATTGGGTTTTGCTGATGGCGCCATCGCGAGCAAGCTCGGCTCCTACAGGGTCACGCAGCGCCATCGCGATACGGGTTCATGCAATTCCTGTAGGAGCCGAGCTTGCTCGCGATGGGGTCTTAGGGTCTTAGGGTCAGAGCGTCATTTTGCGTTACACAGTAACACTAAAAATGACCGCAAGATAAGCGCGGGGAGTCTACAGACCTCTCTAATCCGCGCATCTCGCCTGTTTCATGATGAAGATGAGACCGATTCAGTTTGCTGGTTTGAGATTCATTCAATCGCCAAAAGTTATGCCGGACTGTCATTTGTGACAGTAGACCGTGGTCCTCGCGAGCGTTAGCGTTAAATCTCTTCATGGGCAGAGAGATACTGATCATGCCGATCTTCACCATCACAACATTGGCCTGTGTGCTGGTTCTATGGAGCGCTGCCGCGGCCACTGCCGGACAAGACTGCATCAGCGCCTGGAAGCAGAATCCTGTTAGCCAAAGCTGCAAGGAGTACTCAAATGCTACCTCGCCAGATCAGGTCGTGCCGATGGTCATCGACCTGCAGAATGGCCAGTGTCGAATGACCGTTACTTGCGAGAATCAGTACGGTGGTGGCGTACCCAATCTGTCCCGGGACATCGACATGGACGCATTGAGTAGTGTCCACAATTGCAACGGCTACCTTCAGGTTGATCCTTGCTGAGGCGGGTAACTTGAACGGGGCCAGAGCGAGCACCAGCCCCTGTTCCTCATGTTGCTTGCACGGTTCGGTATCCGTTCATTACTCAGACAACCGGGCCCGTTTCAGTTTGTCGAGTCAGGCGTGCCAGCAGCACCCGGTCCAGCGCCCAGACCACCACCATGGAAGCCCCCACCAGCGGGAACATCACGCCCAGTGCGAGCATGATGACCGTCGCGGTTTTCCACTTCGGCAGGTCGTGGCGCAGCGGTGGAACGCCGAACTTGCCTTGCGGACGGCGCTTCCACCAGATCACCACGCCGCTGACGGCGCTGAGCAGAATCATCAGGCAAATCAGCAGGACGATGATCTGGTTGACCACGCCGAACATCTTGCCTTCATGCAGCATCACGCCGATTTCGGTGGCGCGGGCGACGGTGCCGTACTGTTCGAAACGCACATCGGCGAGGACTTCACCGCTGTATTGATCGACATGCAGCGTGGCGTCGTTGCGCGGGTCGTCGGCGAACACGGCGATGGTGAACACGCCCGTCGCGGTTTTCGGGAAGGTGATGCTGTAACCCGGCTCGACGTTGCGTTGCTCGGCGATGTCCTGCACGTCTTGCAGGCTGATGGTCGGTGCGGCGGGGCCGGCTTGCGTGCCGCCGTGGGCCATGTGTTGGGCGTGGTCGCCAGACATCGGCATCGGCGTGTTTTCCATCGCCCACGGCACGGTCTGGCGCGTGGCGGTGTTGAGGCTGCGGGCCTGTTCATCGGATTTGGGCACGTTGTCCCACATGGCGGCCGGGAACACGTTCCAGACGCCTGCGTATTTCTCTCCCCAGAAACCGGTCCAGGTCATGCCGCTGAGCAACATCACCAACAGCAACGACGCGCCCCAGAAACCGGTCACGGCGTGCAGGTCACGCCACAGCACACGTCCGCGACTGCTCAGGCGCGGCCACAAAATGCCCGCTGCCTGGCCGCGCGGCCACCACAGGAACACACCGGACACCACCAGCACGATGCCCCAACCGGCGGCCATTTCGATCAGTCGATCACCGACGGTGCCGATCATCAGCTCGCCGTGAATCGCCCGTGCAATGGCTTGCAGGTTCTTCTTGGCGTCTTGCTCACCGAGGATGTCGCCGTGGTACGGATCAATGAACACGTTCAATTCGGTGCCGCCGTTGATCACGACGAACTGAGCGCTGCGTTCGGCGTTGACCGGCGGCAGGTACTGTTTGATCGTTGCCTGTGGATAAGCCTCTTTCACGCGCTTGAGCAGGTCATCGGCGG
The DNA here is from genome assembly GCF_002000165.1 of Pseudomonas sp. C9. Lineage (NCBI taxonomy): Bacteria > Pseudomonadati > Pseudomonadota > Gammaproteobacteria > Pseudomonadales > Pseudomonadaceae > Pseudomonas > Pseudomonas sp. C9. The sequence goes on from NZ_MPAK01000002.1 coordinate 481,937, forward strand.
ACACGGTGTGGTGGCCGGCCGGGACGTTCATCAGGCTGCCGTACATCAACGGATCGAGTTGCGGTTTGAACAGGTAGAGAGTGCCGGTCAGGGCCAGCATCACCATAAAAGGCGCCACGAACAGACCGGCATAGAAATGCCAGCGCCAGGCCAGGTTGTAGAAATTCACTTTGGGCTGTTTCATCACGTGTGCTCCGCTTTGGCTTGGGTCTTTTAGTTGTTTTGTTTGCGGTTGCTTCGCAACCGATCGCGGGCAAGCCCGCTCCCACATGGACGGTGGTGTTCCTGTGGGAGCGAGCTTGCTCGCGATGCTTTTAGAAGCTCATGTCCACCTTGGTCCAGAGCGTTCGCCCCGGTTCTTTAATGGCTTGCGGGTCATTGGCCGGGTAGCCAAAACCGGCGTTGCCGGCCAGGTTCAAATGCTCGGCGTACGCCTTGCCGAACAGGTTGTCGACGCCCGTGCTGACCTTCCAGTTCTGGTTGATCCGGTAGGCACCGTTGAGCGAGAACACGCCAAAACCCGGGGTCTTGCCGAAGTCCTTGCCGACCACATTGCCCTTGTTCAGGTCGATGCGGTTTTGCGCCGCGACCACGCGCCACAAGGCCCCGGCGCTCCAGTTGTCTTCGCTGTAGGTCAGGCCGAAACGCGCATCCAGTGGCGGCATTTGCGGCAGCGCGTTGCCGTCGCTGCTGTTCTTGCCCCAGGCGTAGGCCAGGGTGGCGTCGGTTTTCCAGTTGGACGTCAGTTGATACGCCGCACCGAGCTCGCCGCCCATGATTCGCGCGTCGATGTTCTGTGCCTGAGAGGTGGTGCCCATCATGGTCGGGGTGTAGTTGAACAGGATGTAGTCGTGCACTTTGCCGATGTAACCCGAGGCCCAGGCTTCGAGGTCTTGGTTTTTGTATTGCAGGCCGAAGTCGATCTGCGTGGTTTTCTCGGGCTTGATCGAATCGAAGGCATTCACCGAGCCGGCGGGGCCGTTCTTGGGTGAAAAGAGTTCCCAGTAATCCGGGAAACGCTCGGTGTGGCCGAGGCCCGCATACAGGGTGGTCGGGCTGTTAGCCAGGTCATGTTCATAACGCACGAAGCCGCTGGGCAGGGTGTCGGCGCGGGTGTCGTCGGCAGTCGGGTTGGGGCGCGTCATCATCCCCGAGCCGATGGTTTGCCGGTAATCCTTGACCGTCGCGCGATCCAGGCGTGCGCCGGTAATCAGCCGGTCACGGTCGGCGGCGTACCAGGTCAGTTCGCCGAAGACGCCGTAGTTGTGGAAGTCGGCGTCCTCGGTGTATGGCAGGTTTTTGTAGGTGTCGATGCCCATGCTGCCGCGCTGGCGGTGTTCGCTGGTTTGCGCGTCGATGCCGCTGATCAACTGAATGTCGGCCCAGCGCCAGGTGCCTTTGATTCGTGCGCCGAGGGTTCGGCGGTCCACGTTCGACGCCATCGGCCCGGACATCATCCCGGTGCCGGAGGGCGTGCGCAGGGTGTAGTTGTCCATCACGTGGTCGGCGTAGTTGTAGTAAATCTGCGCCTCGACCTTGTCCAGCACGTCGCCGATGTTCGACTTCTCGAAACGCAGGCCCAGGCTTTCGCGCTTGAACTGCGAACCGTCCATGCCGCGCCCGGCGTAACGCGCTTCACCGTCGCCTTTGCCGGCGGTCAATTCCAGCAGGGTGTCGGCGTCCGGGGTCCAGCCGAGCACGACGTCACCGTTCCACTTGTCGTAGCGCGACGGCACGGTGTCGTTGTTGCCGTCGCGGTAGTCGTCGGAATGCGCGGTGTTGCCGATCACCCGCACGTACCCCAGCGAGCCACCGGCAGCGGCATCCACCACTTTGTCGAAACGACCGTTGGAACCGCCCAATACGCTGGCGTTCACCCGCGAGCCGAGTTCGCCGAAGCTTTCCGGTTCACGGTCGAACAGGATGGTCCCGGCCGAAGCACCCGGGCCCCAGAGCACGGTTTGCGGGCCTTTGATGACGGTGAGTTTGTCGTAGGTTTCCGGCGAAAGGTAGGAGGTGGGGGCATCCATCCGGCCGGGGCAGGCGCCGAGTAACTGGCCGCCGTTGGTGAGGATGTTCATCCGCGAGCCGAACATGCCGCGCAGCACCGGGTCGCCATTGGTGCCGCCGTTGCGCACGAGGGCGAAGCCGGGGATGGTTTTCAGGTAGTCGGCACCGTCGCTGGCCGGCACGGGTTGGCGCGGGTCCTTAGGGTTGGTGACGATGGTCAGCGGTGAACTCGGGGCGATCGCGGTGATCACCGTCGGGCTCAGTTCTTCAGCGTGGCCGGCGTGTTCATTAGCCATCGCCATCGGGGTCAATAAGGCGCCACACAGCAATGCGGTGGCGTGCCTGAAACGAACACTGGATTCGTTCAGGGCGAAAGTTGCTTGGGCAGCGCTCAAGCGTGAGTCAGCAGAAAACCTGGACATGACAATTTCCATCGAACAGTCGTAAACGACACGGCCGGCAGCCTTTGGCTGTCTTCTAAACCGTGTGAAATCAGCGGTGGGTGTTTACGCGACGACGGGTGGGGCGCGGGTTCGGGCGCCGGGGAAGACGGTTTGCCGGGCGTGGCCCAGGCGGGTGGACGGGGTGGTGAACGTGGGGGCTGGCGGGGTATCGAAGGCGGTAAACGAAACACCGCCGGTCAGCGCCGGGCAATTGAACAGCAGGCTGCAATAGCCGCATTTTTCCCAGATCGCGTGGTGCGACGTGGTAGGCGGGCAATGCTCGGCAGTGGGTTGCGCGCCGTGGTCGGCGTGCTCCATTGCCGACATATCCATGTCCATGCTCATGTCCATCGACATGTTCATGGTCATTGAAGAGGCGCGTTGATCCATCGGCATCGACTGAGAAATCAGCGGTCCGATAAAGATCATCAGCATGGCGAACAGGCTGATCCAGCTGCCGCGCGTCAGGCTCAAGGACTGACGACGTGACGCGGATGACCTGGCGCTAAGCGGGCGCATGGGCGTGTTCAGCTCAGTCGATTACTGGGCGTGGGCGTGCATCTGCGTATCTTCCTGTGGCTTCTTCTGCACCGCGACTTCGACGGTCACGTCACCGGCTTTTTCGAAGTGCATTGTCAGCGGGAAGTGTTTGCCATCGCTCAGCAGGCTGCGGTCTTTCAGGTTTACCAGCATCACGTGATAGGCCATCGGCGCAAACGTGACGTTGCCGCCGGCAGGGATGTCGACGCTCGGCACCTGCTGCATTTTCATCAGATCCTTTTGCATGATGTGTTCATGCAACTGGGCTTCGCCGGCAATGGGCGAGTCAACGCTGAGCAGTCGGTCAGCCGTTTTGCCTTTGTTGTCGATCACAAAATACGCAGCAACGGTCGGCGCGTTGGGCGGCAATTCTTGCGACCACGGATGAGCGATTTCCAGTTCGCCGACTTTATATTCGTGGGCATTGGCAAAGCAGGCAGGCAGCAGCAACGCGGCCAGAACGATGAGTTTGTTCAACATGGCAGTTCTCCAGAGCGATTCAAAACGCAGGTCAATTGCGAGAAGGAATCACACCAGAGGGGAAGCGCGGGGGTTGAGGCTGGGCCATTGCTGGCGCGGTGTAGGGGTATCGAGTGTGGTGGCGGGCAAGCTTCGATTGGATTCGAACTGTGCGAAGTACAACTGTGGTTCGTGCCCCGGCAACGCCACCAGTGGCGCGGAACCCGAACAACACCAGCAATGCTGCATGTTGGAATGATCGTCGCTCTGCGGCGCTTTCTGCTCCAGCGTGCCCAAGGAAATCGCCACCATTTTGGTGCCGCTGGACGTGCAGAAACTGCCCCACAACAACTGCTCGGCCGGCGATTTCGCCGTTTGTGCCATCGCGTTGCTCATCGGCATGGCGAGCATGTTGAACAGCACTGCGAAGCAGGCGATCCAGGCAATTGCAAGCCGATGTCGGGACATGGGACAAATCCGGTTGAGTGGAAGATCAAGCGCGGCTATTTAGCCTGATCAGGGCCGATAAGTAAAAAAGCGGCGTGCGGTGTGGTGTCGCAGTGCCATGCATCTATAAATTTATGATAGTCGCGAATTTCAGATTGCCAGTGCCGTCCAGCGCCGATCACGCATTTTTTTGTAGCAGCTGGCGAAGCCTGCGTCCGGCTGCGAAGCAGTCGTAAAATCAGGCACCTCGATTTTTCAGGTTAACCGTGGATGCAGGATTTACGACTGCTTCGCAGCCGGACGCAGGCTTCGCCAGCTGCTACGGGTTATGTGTTGATCTCAGCTGTCAGGGCAGCCAGCACGTCTGCCACCACCCCGAACTCCCGATCAACTCCTGGCAACACCGGTCGCTTCAAGACAATCACCGGCACCCCGCGCTCCCGTGCCACGTCCAGCTTCGGCTCGGTGGCGGTGCTGCCGCTGTTTTTGCTGATCAGCACATCGATCTGCCGACGTTCGAACAGCTCGCGTTCATCGCCAAGCAGAAACGGCCCGCGTGCGCCGATCACTTCGCAGCGCTCGTTGCCGGGGTAAACGTCCAGCGCACGCAAGGTCCAGAATTGCTCCGGCGGGATTTCGTGCAGGTGCTGCAAGGGTTCGCGGCCGAGGGTGAACAGGGGGCGGTGGAAGGGTTTCAGGGCGTCGATCAGTTCGGCCCAGTCGCCGACTTCGCGCCAGTCATCCCCGGCCTGAGGTTGCCAGGCCGGACGGCGCAGTGCCCAGCAGGCGATGCCGGTCAACTGCGCGGCAGTGGCGGCGTTCTGGCTGATTTGTGCGGCGTAGGGATGAGTGGCGTCCAGCAGCAGGTCAATGCCTTCATCGCGAATGAACTGCGCCAGACCCTCCGCGCCGCCGTAGCCGCCGACGCGCACCTGGCAGGTCAAATCGGTCGGCACGCGACCCACGCCGGCCAGGCTATAGAGGTGTTGCGATCCGAGGGTTCGAGCGATGGCCAGGGCTTCCGTCACGCCGCCGAGCAGCAAAATGCGCTTCATTGAAAAGCCCCCGCATGACCGACGATCCCGCCCTGGCGGTCGATGGCAAACACTTCGACCTGAACCTGCGCCGGCACCACGCTGCGAGCAAAATCCAGGGCGTGCTGGCACACCGCATCACCCAGCGCGATGCCTGCCGCGCTGGCCATGGCCAAGGCTTGCTGGCTGGTGTTGGCCTCGCGAATGGCCTGTTGCAACGCGTTATCGGCGCCAACCGCCGCTGCCCATTCCGCCAGTTGCGGCAGGTCGATGCTGGAGTGCCGGCTGTGCAAATCCATGTGCCCGGCCGCCAGTTTGCTGATCTTGCCGAAGCCGCCGCACAGGCTGAGTTTATCCACAGGCACTTTGCGCAGGTGTTTGAGCACGGCGCCCACGAAGTCGCCCATTTCGATCAGGGCGATTTCCGGCAGGTCGTAGACCCGGCGCATGGTGTCTTCGCTGGCGTTGCCGGTGCACGCGGCGATGTGCAGGTAACCATTGGTTTTGGCGACGTCGATGCCTTGGTGGATCGAGGCGATATACGCCGCACAGGAGAACGGCCGGACGATGCCGCTGGTACCGAGAATCGAAAGCCCGCCAAGAATCCCCAGTCGTGGGTTCATGGTTTTCAGCGCCAGGGCTTCGCCGTCCTCGACATTAACGGTGACCTCGAAACCGCCGCTGTAACCGAACTCTTCGGCCAACAACCTCAGGTGATCGCTGATCATTTTGCGTGGCACCGGGTTGATCGCCGGCTCGCCGACGCCGAGCACCAGCCCAGGCCGAGTCACCGTGCCGACGCCGCGACCGGCGTTGAAGCGTATGCCCGGCTCGGCGCTCAGACGCACTTGCGTAAACAGCAGGGCGCCGTGGGTCACGTCAGGGTCATCGCCGGCATCCTTGATCGTCCCGGCTTCGGCGCCGTCGTCCGTCAGGCGACAAAACTCCAGGCGCATCTGCACCTGCTTGCCCTTTGGCAAAACGATCTCTACCGCGTCAGCACTCATCCCGGCCAACAACAAGCGTGCGGCCGCCAGGCTGGTGGCGGTGGCGCAGCTGCCGGTGGTCAGGCCGCTGCGCAGCGGGGCGGGTTGCTCGGCGGTTTCGTCACGCATCGCAGGGCTTCGTCACGTCCAGCAAGGTAATCGGCAACGCCTGACGCCAGGTGTCGAACTCTCCCAACGGCTGGGCCTGAGCAATGTGGATGCGGGTCAATTCACCGCCGTGCTGTTCGCGCCAGGCCATCAGGGTCATTTCACTTTGCAGCGTCACGGCGTTGGCAATCAGTCGCCCACCGGGTTTGAGTTGTGCCCAGCAGGTGTCGAGCACGCCTTCGCGGGTGACACCGCCACCGATGAAAATCGCGTCCGGGCGTTCGAGCCCGGCGAGCGCCTGTGGCGCACTGCCACGGATCAGCTGCAAGCCGGGAACGCCAAGGGCGTCGCGGTTCAATTCGATCAACTGTTGGCGACCCGCATCGGCTTCGATTGCCAGTGCACGGCAACCGGGGTGCGCGCGCATCCACTCGATGCCAATCGAGCCGCTGCCCGCGCCGACATCCCACAGCAGTTCACCGGGCACCGGCGCCAGGCGCGCGAGGGTGATGGCGCGAATATCACGCTTGGTCAGTTGCCCATCGTGCTTGAACGCAGAGTCTGGCAGCCCGGCCAGACGCGAAAGGCGCGGAGTGTTCGGTTCGGCGATGCACTCGATGGCGATCAGGTTCAGATCGGCGACCGCCGGATCATTCCAGTCATTGGCAACGCCTTCGATGCGCCGTTCGGCCTCACCGCCCAGATGCTCCAGCACCGTGAGGCGGCTCAGACCGAAACCGCGTTCACGCAGTAACCGGGCAATAACGGCAGGGCTGTGGCCGTCGTTGCTCAAGACCAGCAGGCGCACGCCGCTGGACAGATGGGCGTTCAGTGCGGCGACCGGGCGGGCCACCACCGACAGCGTCACGACCTCTTGCAAGGGCCAGCCCATTCGCGCCGCCGCCAGCGAGCAGGAGGAGGGGGCGGGCAGAATCTGCATTTCAGCTGCCGGCACTTGCCGCGCCAGGCTGGCGCCGACGCCAAAGAACATCGGATCGCCGCTGGCCAGCACGCACACCGGCTCGCCTCGATGGGCCAACATCGGCTCCAGGGAAAAAGGACTCGGCCACAACTGCCGCTCGCCACGAATGCACACGGGCAACAAATCCAGTTGACGCTGACCGCCAATAATCCGCGAAGCACGCAGCAGCGCGTGCCGGGCATTTCTGCCCAGGCCTTTGAAGCCGTCTTCACCGATTCCCACTACTGTCAGCCAGGGTGACATCTGCAGCCCTCAAAAATAGTTCGCAATCGGACAGTTCCGACGGGCAGGCTTTTCATGCCGCCTGACAAAGCAGGCATAATACCGCGCCTTCGCCCGCGAAGCGCCTTTCCCACAGAGCCAGTCGCCCCTTTGAACGAACGTCCGATGTCCACTGCCTTACGCCCCTCGGCTTGCCCGGGGTTGCTACGTATCGTTCAGGCATTGGATGGCGGTATCTGCCGGATCAAATTGAATGGCGGTTCGATCAGTGCCGATCAGGCTGAGGCGGTGGCTTGTGCAGCCGAGCGCTTTGCTGGCGGCGTGATCGAGGCGACCAACCGCGCCAACCTGCAAATTCGCGGGATCGGTACGCAGCACGGGGCGTTGATCGACAGCCTGATGGCGGCCGGGCTGGGCCCGAGCACTGTCGCTGGCGATGATGTGCGCAACCTGATGCTCAGCCCGAGCGCCGGGATCGATCAGCACATGTTGATCGACACACGTCCGTTGGCCGGGCAGATTCTGGCCACCCTGCAAAACCACGAACCCTTCCATGACCTCAGCGCCAAATTTGCCGTGCAACTCGATGGCGGCGAAGCCTTGGCCATGCTCGAACATCCGCATGACCTGTGGCTTTCTGCGGTCGAGTGGAACGGCGAACAGCGCTGGGCATTTGGTCTGGCCGGTTGCCCGACAGACGTGCCCGTCAGTTCGGTGGCGCTGGATCAGGGCCATGCGCTGGTCGTTGCGGTGCTTGAAGTGTTTCTGGAACGGGCGCGCCCGGATCAGACGCGCATGCGTCATTTGCTCGCCGAATGTCCGCTCGACGAGTTTCTCGCGCATCTGGCCGAACGCGTTCCGCTGATGCCCGTCACCGAGTGGCAGCGTGACGCGAGTGCCGGCATCCTGCACATCGGCGCTCATCCGCAGCGTGACCCCGGGCAGGTGTATGTCGGCGCCGTACCGCCGCTGGGACGCCTCGACCCCGCCATGCTCCGGGGCGTCGCCCGACTGGCTCGGGAGAAGGGCGATGGCAGCGTGCGCTTTACCCCGTGGCAAAGCCTGTTGCTGCCCGCTGTCCAGCGCGTCGATGCGCCGTACGTTATCCACAGTCTTGAACAACTGGGCCTGCAATGCTCGGCCGATGATGCCTTGGCCCGACTGATTGCCTGCACCGGTTCGACCGGGTGCGGCAAAGGCCTGGCCGACACCAAGGGCGATGCCCGGCAACTGGCGGCGCTGCTGCAACGTCACGGGCATGCGTTGAACGTTCATCTGTCCGGTTGCACGCGTTCCTGCGCGGCGGCGCACCGGGCGCCGATCACCTTGCTGGCGGTTTCTGCCGGTCGCTACGACCTCTATTTTCGCGATGCAGCACAGCCCGGTTTCGGCGCGCTGCACGCCCGCAGTCTTACTATTGAAGCGGTCGCAGCCTTGCTCGACGACCGCTCACGGAGCCCCCTGGATGCTTGATTACATACGCGACGGTCAGGAGATCTATCGCAACTCCTTCGCGATCATTCGCGCCGAGGCCAACCTGGCACGAATCCCCGCCGACCTGGAGAAACTCGCGGTGCGCGTGATCCACGCCTGCGGCATGGTCGATGCCATCGACGGCTTGCAGTTTTCCGAAGGCGCGGGCAAGGCCGGGCGCGATGCGCTGGCGGCCGGTGCGCCGATTCTGTGCGACGCGCGGATGGTCAGCGAAGGCGTGACCCGCGCGCGCCTGCCAGCCAACAATCAGGTGATTTGCACACTGCGCGACGACAGCGTTCCAGAGCTTGCCCGCGAGTTGGGCAACACCCGCTCCGCCGCCGCGCTGGAACTGTGGCGCCCGCACCTGGAAGGCAGCGTCGTGGTCATCGGCAATGCGCCGACCGCGCTGTTCTATCTGCTGGAAATGCTCGACGCCGGCGCGCCAAAACCGGCCCTGATCCTCGGCTTCCCGGTGGGCTTCGTCGGCGCTGCCGAGTCCAAGGCCGCGCTCGCCGCCGACAGTCGCGGCGTGCCGTTTGTCATCATGCAAGGTCGCCTGGGTGGCAGTGCCATGGCCGCCGCCGCTGTTAATGCCCTCGCCACGGAGATCGAATGATGCAGCAACCTGGACGCTTGATTGGCCTGGGCGTCGGCCCCGGTGATCCGGAGCTGATTACCGTCAAAGCCCTGCGCCTGTTGCGCGAATCCCCGGTGGTGGCGTACTTCGTCGCCAAGGGCAAAAAGGGCAATGCCTTCGGCATCATCGAAGCGCATCTGCAAGACGCACAAACGCTGCTGCCGTTGGTGTACCCGGTAACCACCGAGGCATTGCCGGCACCGCTGTCCTATGAGCAAGTGATCAGCGATTTCTACGATGCGGCCGGCGAAGAACTCGCCGCGCATCTGGACGCGGGCCGTGACGTCGCGGTGATCTGCGAAGGTGATCCATTCTTCTACGGCTCTTACATGTACCTGCACGATCGACTGGCCGAGCGCTATGAAGCCGAAGTCGTGCCGGGTGTCTGCTCGATGCTCGGCGGCGCTTCGGTGCTGGGCGCGCCGCTGGTGTACCGCAATCAGAGTTTGTCGGTGCTGTCCGGTGTGCTGCCTCACGACGACCTCAAGCGTCGGCTGGCCGATGCCGATGCGGCGGTGATCATGAAGCTGGGGCGCAATTTCCCCAAGGTCCGTCAGGTGCTCGAAGAACTCGGTCTGGCAGACCGCGCGCTGTACGTCGAACGCGCGACCATGGCCAATCAGAAAATAGTGCCGCTCAATGAGGTCGAGCCGATGTCCTCGCCGTACTTCTCGCTGATTATCGTGCCCGGCGAACGGTGGCAAGGCTGATGGCCCGTCCCGTTCCGGCGATTGTCATTCTGGGCAACGGCAGCCTTGCGACCGCGCGCAAGATTCAGCAGGTTTACCCCGGCGCATTGATCCACGGCCTGGCTGAACGGGTTGAAGGCGCAGACCGTGTCTATCACGAGTTCGGCGCAACCTTGCGTGAGTTCTATCAACAGGACACGCCGATCATCGCCCTGTGTGCGGCGGGCATTGTCATTCGCACGCTCGCACCGTTGTTGCTCGAAAAAGGCGCCGAGCCGCCGGTGCTGGCGGTGGCCGAAGACGGCAGCGCCGTGGTGCCGCTGCTCGGCGGGCTCGGTGGTGTGAACGTCATGGCCCGGGAGATCGCTGACGGTCTCGACGTTGCGGCAGCGATTACCACCAGCGGTGAATTGCGCTTTGGCACGTGCCTGCTCAATCCGCCAAGTGGTTACGCGCTGGGTGATCTGGAACTGGGTAAACGCTTTGTCTCGGATTTACTCGCCGGCCAGAGCGTGCGCATCGAAGGCGCGGCGCCATGGTTGGCGCAGGCGCAATTGCCCGAGGATCCGCAGGCGCAGTTGTCGATTCACGTCGGCAGTGCCGAGCGCCTGCCTGCGGCTAATGAATTGCTGATCTACCCGCGCAGCGTTCTGGTGGCGGTGAATGGCGATGTGGCGGAGCTGCCGAATGCGATTCGCGCGGCGCTGCATCAGGCGAACATCGCCGTGCAATCGCTGGCGTGCCTGGTGGCCAGCGAGCGGCACATGGCCAACCCGGCCTTGCGTGAAGCGGCGCTTGAACTGGGCGTGCCGCTGCGTTTTGCGACGTTCAGCGGCAGCGTCGGCGAACTGGCCCGCCACAGCGTGCCGGACGCTGCCGTCGTTTCGGCAGACTTGGGTCTTGCTATTGCAGTGGCCAGCCAACCGCTGGACCCCGCCCGGATCGGTCGTGCGCGCGGTCGTCTGGCGGTGATCGGCCTGGGCCCTGGCGCCGCCGAACTGATGGTGCCGGCGGTCAAGGCCGAACTGGCGCGTGCCAATGATGTGCTCGGTTATGAAACCTACGTGCGCATGGCCGGGCCGTTTCGCGACGATCAGGTGCTGCACTGCACCGATAACCGTGAGGAAATGCAGCGCGCTCGCCATGCGTTTGAACTGGCAGCCCAGGGGCGTTCGGTGGTGGTCGTCTCGTCCGGCGATCCCGGCGTGTTCGCCATGGCGGCCGCGGTGCTCGAAGCGCTACACGAATCGAATGAGCCCACATGGCACCGCGTTGATCTGGAGATCCTTCCGGGTGTTTCTGCTTCCCTGGCAACCGCGGCTCAGGCCGGCGCGCCGTTGGGGCACGACTTCTGCGTGATGTCCCTGTCGGACAACCTCAAGCCTTGGGCAATCATCGAGAAACGTCTGGACCTGGCGTCTCAGGCGGACCTGGCGCTGGCGTTCTACAACCCGATCTCGCGTTCGCGTCCCTGGCAGTTGGGGCGGGCACTGGAGATCGTCGCGCAACACCGCACCGCGCAAACGCCGGTGGTGTTGGGACGAGACATCGGGCGTCCGGGCCAGACCTTGCGCGTCACCACGCTGGGGCTATTGACCCCGGATCAAGTGGACATGCGCACGATGGTGCTGATCGGCTCCTCCACCACCTGTGTGTTCCCGCGTGCCGAGGGTGGCGAGTGGGTGTATACGCCGCGCTGGTATGGCGACAAGCCAACGTCATAATAGTCAGCGGCCTCATTCTGAGGCCGCACTCTATCGGCTGCTGTTCAATTAATATCAATCTCTTGCAACACTGTTATTAAAAGTGCTGCTGTAAGTTAATATTTTTAACTGTCGGTGCGGCGGGTTGTTGTTGCGGTTTTCGCATTTCTGAATGTTTTGTTGGTAATCAATTGTCTGTTTTGTTTTTTGAGGCGGAAAATCAATTCGGTTAGTGTTGATTTAACGTTTTAATAAAATCGTCAATTGTTACTCTACAGGGAAGTGTGTTTATGCATGAGCAAGATAAATGTCGTGCTGATGGGTATGTAAGTTTCATCGATCTTTTCAAACTGTCTGATCTTGAGCAGGCGTTACATGAACATAAAGGGACTGATGAATACGAGGCGGTGTTTCGGTATTACTTCGGTTGTATTGGTCAACTCGATTTTCCACGGATGCGTGTGCCGCTGGGGTTGTTGCTCCAGGCACTTGGATCTTTTCTGGAACCTTCCAGGCGCCGCCGGCGTTCCGCGGAGATCAAAGAATTGAAAGAACCTGGTGAAGGTCAGTCCCCCACGCTGATGGACATTTGCAATCGGGTAGAAACTTTTCAGGCGCGGTTGTCCAACAGTGTTAAACAATTAACGGTCGCCGCCACCGAAGTACCGAAAAACCTGCACTTTGTATGGCTAGGCGGTGGCATTGGGGATATTCAGCGCGATTACATCAATGTCTGGAAACAGGCCCTCGCGGGGGAAGGCTATAACCTGAAACTCTGGTATGACAGTGACGCGTTGCTGGCCTACGAGACCCACCGGATTATTGTCGAGGCCGCCAAGGCTGATGCGATGATTAAGGGTGGGGCGACCAGCGAGACCGCGCTTGAACTGGGTGACAAATACGAAGAGCGAGCGATTGTCCTCAAACAGCAGATGAACGCGCACATCACCAACGCTGTAAGTCGTGGCGAAAAAGCCGACGATGCCCGCATTGATCTGCTGGTCCGCGCTTATGGGCAGCACGAAGCGCACTTGAAAGCCTTGAAGGTCAAAAACAGTGAGAGTCTTTCGGCACTGGTCGAGGGCGACCTGGAACTTCGTGACCTGGCCAGCGATGCCACACCGCTGCGCTTGCAGGCCATCTACGAACGAGAAATCAGACTGCGCGGCAACTTTGCCGCGGCCTCCGATGTGGTACGCATCGAGGCTTTGATGGCTGAAGGGGGCCGTTACGCGGATGTCGATAACCTGCCGCCTCTTCCGAACATCCTGGGCGAGGTGGACATCAGCCAATTTGCCCCCGATGCGCGTCTGGGCGTCCTGCAATTGTTGCTTGATCACAATCCCGAATGGATGCCGGGCCGCCAGGCGCTGCGCAGCAGGTACACAAACTATGCCCAGGTGATTCCCGAGGAGCATCTTCCTGCGCTGGAACGTTTTGCCAAAAGTCATCCGGCGTTGAACAGCGTTTTTCGCCCGCCGGCAGAGCGTCTGGTGCGTCCGGACGGACTGCGAGCCGTCGCCGAACAAAGCAGTTTGAGTAATGCATTCATCATGGCTCATCCCGGGTCGGCGATGCTGAGCGCCGTGATCGAACGTTTCAGGCTCAACTATGAAATAGTCGATGCCACGACCCGGTTGGCCTTGCAGAGAAAGGTAGCGTTTATCGACGCCGAGGCCATGAGCGGTGTTGCGCGAGAGGTTGTCGAGAACAGATTCGGTTCCTTGGGCGAACTACCGATGGAAGAAGAGTTGTCGCTCGCTTTTCTGACAGAAGCAGCCGCCACCTATTACAGCGACGGGATTCGCCCCCAGAGCGAAGTGACGATCTACCTGACCGGACCCGCTGCGATGCGTGATGCGGTCACGGCCTACGTCAGAATGCACTTCACCCCACAGGCGGCTGAAGCCTGGCGAGACGACGTTGCTATTGCCCCCATCGCGACGGTCAACCGGTCGACCGAGGAGGAGCTGGATCACTCCTGGAAAGAGAACACGAGTGACACCTCCCAATGGCTCGCCAGTGAGCAAAAGCGCTGGCAGGAGGGGCGATTCAAAAACCGTTTCATGGGTGACATGGGGGAACTGCTCAAGTACCAGACCATTGATTTCGAGGAAGGCTGGCCGGTCATCGAGGGGCGCCATGTGTTGTCGACCGACCTGTTGCAGCGCTTGGCTGATGAACTGGGTGAGCCGTTTCTGCAGGCGATGAATGAACAGCGCAGCGATGAGCTGACGTTTGAAAAGGCCGTGCCGTTGAGCTTTGATGACCGGCAATCGATCATCGTCCAGGACGGAAAAGCGCTGCCTCCGGCTTCGCTGAGCGACACGAAGACGCAACGTTTATCCATCGATGAAGTCTTGACCGCCATTGCCAGCGGCTCGCTCCTGACGGCGCAATTGAGCCCCGCGCAGCGACTCTTGCTCGGTGCTTTATTGGGCGCCAAGGCACTGGATAACCGCAGCTTCGAGGCGGTGAGTGCCGAGCTGGATAACCTGGCCAACACCGTTCGCGAACTGGGCGTTTCGGGGCGTTATGCGGCCATTGAGCGTCAACTCTTCAAACACAATTCGCCGGCCTTCCTGGCGGGAATGAATAGCGCTCCCGGCGAACCGCCAGCGTTCTTTGAGCACGCACTGGAACTCAAGAAAAATGCCCTCGCGCAACCGTTGACCTTGCGCCAATGGGGGCAGCACGTCGCCCGAATCCAAGAGGTCGCGAAGCTTGAATTTCGTGACCGGGTTGTCGAGCGAGTGGGGATTGTTCTGGAAAGCTTCCAGGCGGGTACGACGAAACTGGTGCCACAGGATTTGTTGTTACAGGGGGCCGGTGAGCGGGTGGGTGGCCGTTGTTATCCATTGGCACTGGCGATGGCCGCGGCGCTGGTACACGGCCCTGCCGCCGCCAATACCCTGCGTGAACGTTTCTACCTTGGGGTCATTGATCCAAAGGAAAACGACTCCGCGGTCTTTCTGCACGCGGTGGAAGAAATGCGCGGCGTGCAACTCAACGAGGTGGGTACCTCCCTCGCTCGTTCTGACGTGGCGCAGGTGGTGGCGCTACTGGAAACCAAGACGTTCACCAGCACCTTGATGCTCAACTCCAATAACCACTCGATGCTGGTGGCGAAAACCTTTGTCGGCGAGCGCGGCCTCTATCACTTCTACGATCCGAACTTCGGTGTGTTCGAGTTTGAGCAACCACTGCTGTTTCGTGAAGCGTTGGAGCAGTTCTTTCTGGAACATGAAATGGCCAAACAGTACGCCGCCTATGGCGACGCCTTGCGGCCAACGTTTGACCTGATCGAGCTGGACGGTACGCGTCTGTCCGAAACGGCGTTGCCTTCCGGTATTCGTGTGGCGGAATTGCTGCAGCCCGGCCCGTTGAAGGAGCAGACATTGCCTGCGCTCAGGCAGCGCCTGGCCAGTGCTCATGGCGACTCGCTGATGAGTAATCCGCGTCTGGGCAGCAGTCTGTTGGAACTCGACAGTTATGGGTGGAGCCAGCAGATACGCGAGGCGACCACTGAACTTCTGGAGAAAAATCAGCTGGCGCAGAGGCTTGTCCCGTTATTCGAGACGTTGGAAATTACCCCGGTCGGCGAGTATCGCTTGAGCCTGATCGATCCCGAAAAGCCCGAGCACCTGGTACAAGTCATCACTAACGATCAGCGCTTGCTGCGCATCAAAACCTATTTGTCAGAGCAATTCTCGACGCTGGCGACAAAACCCCGGGCGCCGGTCAATGAGCTGGACCCGACGGGCGCCGGCAGCGTCCATACCTTGAACGCAGGGTTCACCATCCAGGCGCTGATGAACGCGTTGCGCAACCAGGAGGGTGCTGGAAAACCGTTGACGATGGCTGTTCGGTTGCACGCTTACGTCAATTACGCGCAGTTGGTACATGGCAATGCGGTCGATGTTCTTGGGCTGGTCAAACTGGTGCGACAAGCGCTGGCTGAAGAGAAGGTGATCGCTCAAACCTGTGCGCCGGTGGTGAGCGAGGCCTTGGGCCATGTCGCCAATGAAGGCGTGGGTGCGGTGTTGGGCCTGGCCAACGCAGGTTTCGATATCTATCAGTTATCCACGGCCGAAAACGACGTCGAGCGCGCGCAATACGGTACTCAACTGGCATTCGATTCCGCCAGCGTAATGCTGGCAGGGGCCGGAATTGGTGCCGGGGTGGTGGGGGCGAGTACAGCGGCCGCGGTGCTGGGTGGTGCCGGTGTGATTCTGGGTGGCCTGGCGATTGGTGCGGCAGCGCTCGCACAAGGTTTTGCCGTGATTGCCGAAGAGGTCAAACAAGTCGGATTGTTTTTTGACGGGTTGGAACGTGCGCATCGCGAAGGCGGTTATCGGTTCGATGAGACCGCCAGCGCGTGGCTGCCTCAATCGGCCCTGGTCTTCCAGACGTTGGACCTGAAGGCCCGAACCCTGGCGTTCGGCAGCCCTGAACTGTTCCCCCTGCATGATCATTTCGGGGTCCCTGACTTTGATGTGGATTACGAGCGAACGATTGATATTCGTCGTGAACTCGGTTTACCAGGGCGCGCCGCGTTTGCACCCGCTGCGGGTCAGGCCATCGTGCTGCCTTGCACGCCTAAGACGGTTTATGGCTATGAATACAAATGGCTGCCCTTTTCGACACTGCGCCACAGCGTCGGGTTTGATACGGCGCGTCGCCTCGAGAAGAGGACACCGGATGGCAAGCGTCTGTTTCTGTTCTCGTTCTATTCGTTTCCCGGTGACTACATTGTCTATCGCCTGAGCCCGGTCTATCAGCCCACGATGATCAATGTTCGGCTGGACGCAATCGCACGCACGCTGGTGGTGCCTGCGCTGCCGACATCGTGGCACGACAAGATCACTTATAAAATCGAAGGCGCAGGGGCGAACTGCTCGCTGGTGCTCAATCCCGGGGTGAAGATCGAACTGGAGTCGCCGAGCCAGGAGACCTCGCGTTGGTTGCTGCAAGCCCCGTGGGCGAAGGAAAGCGATGTTCGAGTGGAGCGTTTTGGCGAACTCTTTATTGGCTCAATCAACGTTGAGTTGAGCGGCAGGGGGCGCAATGAGGTCCTGATAAAAATCGGCAAGGATCAAGTGTTCAAGGTCGACTTCACCCAGTTGACGTTGATGGTTATCGAGCAGGACGCGACCCCGGGCATGGATGCCCAGGCATTGCAGGATCACTTCAAGACGTTGGCCCGAGCGCATCGCCTGGGCATGCCCTACACGCCGGTACATCAGTTTCCGGTCCCGTTCGAAAAACCCGATGAACCCAGGTTTACGACCGCCTGGTATGAGTCGGCTGTCGATCGCTTTCTGTATTTTCGTGACGATGATCCGGGGGAGGCCGATGGGGCATTATTGGGCGCGGTGGTCGATGGGTATGCGTATTTCTATCACCCGCTGAATTACCTTGTCTGGCAAGTCGACGCAGTGACTGGCCTGCTCCACCGACGTTACCGGCTGTTGCTCGCCGAGGCTGCCGATAGCCTCATTACCCACTGCCAGGAAGCGACGCACGGGGTGATCACTATCGTGCAGAAGGTCACTCGTAAAGACCGGACGGTGGATGAGTTTGTCTACCAACTGCATGACGGCGAACTGTTCTTGAGTTCGATGACGCGCGACCTGGACCCGACGCTGGACGCAGTCGTGAGCAAGCGCGAGACACTCGATGACTGGGCTCAAGTATTGGGTGGGCATGTTGTGTTTGCGCCAGTGCCGGCAAACGGTGTGGTAACCACTGTCGACTGGCAGCCTGCGGCGTACGTCTCGATTTGCTGGAAGGTGAATTCGACGCTGCGCGACCTGGCCTGGATCCGCCGCAGCGACCGCCTGATTGTCCGCCCTGCCGCGCCGCGACACCGGGAGCGAGGCTGGCCCGACTCCATCAAAAACCTGAACGAGCTTACGCTTGTCCCGCCGACGAACGATGAGGGTGACGTGTTCGTCGTCTACGACAAGGCTGCCGGGCATCTGTCACGCCAGCAACGAATCAACGGGGCCTGGTCTGTTGAACAGATTGAACCCGAAGGGCTGGTGAATGTGGTTGCCATTGAAGAGGAATATCTGGCGCTGACAGATAAAGGTCTGTTTTTCAATGTGACTACCGACGGTCGCCTGCAGTTGGGTGGGCTGACCGATGACTGGCTCAAGGATCGAGCACGTTGGTGGCTGGCGCTGGACAGCGTGGCCGACCAATACCCCGTCGCGAGTTTTGCCATCGTGGGCTTGAGCCACTTGCACGACCATGCGCGGTTAAGCGCCTGGTACGTGAACGATCGACTGCTGTTATCCGATCTGGGACGTGGCGAGGAAGTACGCTTGCTGAGCGTTACGCCGGACAGCAGCGCAGCCTGGTTGCTGGCGCTTTCCACCGGTGAAATCTACCGTCAGGGCTTTATCGATCCTGCGCAACTCGACAGTGCATTTGGCCAGGGTTTGCAATTGTTGCAGGCCGGCGTGATACCGGCACCGGTGCGAGAGTGGGGGCCCTGGCGGTTTGCCGAAGTAACAGCAGCAGGCGCAGGACTTCGCGCTACGACGCTTGAAGGGATCAACGTGGAGTTGCGCTATCAGGAGTCGGTGTTGATCACGGGCGTTGATAGCCAATGGGTGGCTGTTCAGACCGCGCCGTTGCAAGACGGTCTCAAGAGGCTGGTCGAAAACCACCGGCACGCGGCGTTCCTTGCGGTTGAGGCACCCGACAGCCTGCAATGGTATGTGTCTGAAACCGGCCGATTGATTCGGGTTTCGAAAGCTTCGAATACCGACGACTTCGAACTGTTGGGGACACAGCAGCAAATCAATGTGTTGCTTCATGAGCGCAAGGACGGGCTGCTGCATACCTACCCGGGCAAGGAGCAGGCCGGCCCCGTGCGTTATGTTCAGCGCAATGCTGAAGTGCTGACCCTCGAAGGGCAGATGACCGTCAGTGACCTGATGCCGTTGATTCCCGACGACGTGCACACATTGGTCCTTCGACTGGGCCAGGGCGCCGTTACTTACTGCTTGTCGAAGGCCGTCTGGTTCAGGTTGGAGTCGGTCATTGTCGACTGCCGGGCAATACCGGGACGTGAGGCGTCAATTCCCGGCAAGTTGATCTGGGCGCTGGACAACACGGAGAAACTGACGCTGAGCAAGGTTCAGGAACACTTGGTCATTGTCGATCCCGACTGTGGGCACAGCCTGATCTTTCGCGACGTGTTCTCAGCGGACGTCACCTTGCAGGGCGAAGTGTTCCTGGCCGTAGAAGGGTATCGATCCTTTGCCGTGTCCGCGTTGGTGAAAGCGTTGCTGATCAAGCTCGGTAACGAGGACAACGTCTTGTTGAGCGAGGTTGTACCGGCGCAGCGCATCGATCTGCCGACCGCAGAGGAGGTTTCGGGCAACGGGTTGAGCTGAGTCCGGTTGACACAAGGCCGCAGGTTTTTTCGACTCTGCGGCCTTGAAGGTCAGGGCACCAGGTAGCCCTTCACCCCGGTAAAGATGATTTGCGCGGCCAGTGCGCAGACGAACAACCCCATTAGCCGGCTGACGATCTGCAACCCCTGATCGCCAAGAATTCGCTCGATGTGGTTGGACAGATAAAGCACGACACCCACGGTGAAACTGGCCAGGGCAATACTGAGAATCGCCGTGAGTTTGTCGTCCCAATGCGGCTGGCCGATGCCCATCACCAGCAATGCACCGATGGTACCGGGGCCGACTGTCAGGGGAATGGTCAGCGGGACGATGGTCACGTCCTGCTGCACGTTGTCGGTTTGCACCGCCGACTTGCCTTGGGCCATGCCCAGCGCCGAAATGAACAACACGCTGCCGGCACCGATGCGGAACGCGTCCACGGTGATGCCGAACACAGTGAAAATCACCCGCCCGAACAAGTACAGCAAGACGCTCGACACCAGCGTGGCGATGGCCACTTTCCAGGCCAGGCGTCGTTGTTCTTTGCGCGAGTAACCGCGAGTCAAGCTGATGAAGCAGGACAACACGAAGAATGGGCTGTAGAGCACCAGCATCTTCAGGTAAACGCTGAATAACTCTTGGAGCATGGTCGGAGCTCACGGCGATTGAAATTGAAGTGGAGTCTATCAGGCGCGGGGGCGTCTGTCGGCTTGAGGCCACGATAGTTTTGCGTGCAGAAAACTACTTGGTTTGTACGGCGTATTAGTTTTTGTTAGTTGGTCTGCTGGCGTATTTTAGTTGTGGCATGGTTGTGAACTATATGGCGTTACAGTTGTGATCTTGTTGTATTTAAGTGGTTTGTGTAACTTTGTCGCTCGGGCCCATGGAGGGCTTTTGTTAAATAAAGGAAGTGTTATGAATATTGAATCTAATTCCGTAGTAACTTTGTCTGATCGTCTTGAGCGTTTGAACGCATATGACGTGATGCCAGAGAGTATCATTATTGTTCCGCGTGCCATGACCATCAATAGTGGCGATGTCGATCAACCGGATCGCGCCTCGATTGTGGGAGACGGCATCTTGTCTTTTGTATCGGGAATGAGCGAGCAAAATAAAACCGATATTCAACACACTTATCTCTTCGCTTCGTTGGTGGCTAATAAAAAATACCCGCGCGATGATCAAGGTAAAGAGTGGTATCAGCTTTTTCTGCAAGTAATGCAGGATTCGGGTTGGACCATCTTGCAGAAGTATTACGACACTGTTGCCGCTTCCGGCAAGAGCTTCAAGATGGATCAGTTGGTGCTGAAGATCCTCGGCTCTGCCGTCGCTGCCGCTGCCGTTCCGGGGCCGACCTCGGTTCTGATGCTGAAAGTCGCTGGTGATGCGCTGGCTGCGCTACAAACCAGTGGCAAGCCCCTTCAACTTTTCGACCAGAACATCAAGGATTCGGGGACGGGTGGGTTTGGTGTGGCCAGCTGTAAGGAAAGCCAGCACGGCGAAGTGATCATGGCGCTGGGTGCCGTCCGTTTCATTAAACGGACCAACCAGACCAAAGTCCTGTTTGTGGATTGGGACAGCAGTTCCGTCGATCTGTACAAAGGCGAAAGTCATATGACCATTGTGCCTTCCATTATTGAGCGCACTCGCGCCACCATCATCGCGAAGTTGGGTGATCGTGCACAAACCAAAATTGACGAATACGAAATCTGATCCTGTGTGATCGTTTGGCGACTACGTTGTAGTCGCCAATTTTGAATGAGTCAGGAGTTATTGATGGGTGCGCAGTATTCAGTTTTCGTTAATGCCGGTGCCGTTGTCTTACTGTCCTCCGCCCTGCTGGAGCAGGAGAGGCAGGATGTGTTGAATTCGGTGTTGTTCGCGCAATTGGTGGCTAATAAGAAATACCCGGAATTTACGCTTGGTGATGGGTGGTATGACACCTGTCAGGGGGTACTTAAGGATAGTTGGTTGCAGAGGGCGGTGGCGTGGGACAGTTTCGGAACCGATGCCGAATCGAAGCGTGCCATGGTGCAGTGGGTCGAGAGCCGACTGGAAGATCAAGCAGGTAACATTACGATTGCCGGGATCGCCGGAGTCTTTAACGATATCGCTCAATTACCCTGCAATCATCCGGCAACTGAGCTACTGCGCGAGCAGATGTCCAGGCAAAAAAATATCGAGGTGTCGGGCACACCCGCAGAGGCAGTGAGTGACGTCAGGTTGCAAATCATTGTCGTCGGCCAAGGGGCTGTAATGAGCAGTCTCTTTATAGAGTTCGAAACCAATGTGCATACCTTAACTGATCCTTTGGGCCATTTGTTTTCCTCAGATAACGTGCTGGGCAATATCCGACTCAGATGGTTTCAAGCCAACTTGTCGTCTGTCCTTTATGTCTCCCTTCGCGATGCCATCGTAAAGAAACTGGGGGATAAGGCGGCGAAAAACATCCTGTACATTTCTGACATTAAGCCAGTTGGATTGCCATCGACAGCGGGGGCACCGTCATGACTGCAAAGGACTCCAGATTTGCCGCCGGTCAAGTGCTCAGTAGCAGTTATTCCCCACGTGCGGCGGTGGTGGGCAACAGTGTTGTTTCATTCAACGAAGGGATGTCGTCGCAGGACAGGGAAGATATCTATCTGAGTAATCTATATGCGCAGTTGGCCACTCGTTCAGCGCAAAAAGACGGCTTGGTCGGCAATTGGTTTGATTACTACAAAAACAAACTCAGGTTTCTGGGCTGGGATATGTCGCGCGCGGTCAGTCCAGGTCCTGCTGGACAGGGGCAGATGTCGGAAAGCGTTGCGCAGCAAATATCAGGGGCGGCCGGCGAGCGTTTTTCGAGTCCGGCAGAACATGCGCTCAAGTCGCTCAAGCGCAATGCCAATGCACTTGAGGTATTCGAAAGGCTTAGCCTGCAACGTGAAACGGGGCTCTTTCAAATGATTCCCTGTTGCCTGAAAGCCCCTGGAAAGATCGAAATCGCCCTGTACCACAAACAGTTCAGCACCCGCCGAAACGTCTCGCAGTTCCTGTTTTGGCCAATTGAAGAAATCGTGGAAAACAGTCGGGAAGAAATGGCGATCATTACGTTCAGCACGCTTCACTACGTGACCTTCAGAAAAAAAGTGGCGGCCGCAGTGGTGGCCGAAACCACCCGTCATTTGCATGAACTGGATATATAGGCAGCGTGTTACCTGATTGAGGTTCAGTCAGGAGGTCGGAGCGGCTGCCCGATTCTGCTGATCACGCTGGGCAACCCAATGCTCGATCAGGTCACGCAACTGCGACAGTTCGACCGGCTTGGCCATATGCCCGTCCATACCGGCCTGGCGCGCACGCTCTTTGTGCTCGGCGAGGATATGCGCGGTCAATGCCACCACGGGGGTGCGTGTGCGTTGATTGCCGACTTCCCAGGCGCGTAGTTGCTGGGTGGCAGAGAAGCCATCGAGGATCGGCATTTCGCAGTCCATCAACACCAGGTCGTAGCGTTGGGCTTTCATCGCCTGCAACGCCTCTTCACCATTGCTGGCGGTGTCTGGTTGCAGGTTGAGCTTGCCGAGCATGCCGCGAATCACCTTGGTCGAGATCGTGTTGTCCTCGGCCACCAGGATGCGGAAATCGCTTGGAACCTTGACCGGAAGCGCCGAGCCGGGCGACAGGTGATGCGAAGCGGCCGGGCCTTTGTTGCGCTGACTCAGTTCGTCCGCGAGGGTGGTCTTGAGGGTATAGCCGGCCACGGGCTTGGCGAGGATGCGTTTGATCCCGCTGTTGCGTGCAATGATCTTGCTCGGTGCATTGCTGATGCCGGTCAGCATGATCAGCAGAATGTCGTGATTGAGGCTCGGGTCTTCCTTGATCTTGGCCGCCAGTTGCATGCCGGTCATGCCAGGCATGTTCTGGTCCAGCAGGACCACGTCGAAGTAATCGCGCAAGTGAGCCTTGGTGCGCAGTAGTGCCAGGGCTTCCTTGCCGGACGGCACGGCGCTGACGTTCAGGCCCCAGGCGCTGCATTGCTGCACCAACACTTTGCGGCAAGTGTCGTTATCGTCCACCACCAGCACGCGCGCGCCTTGCAGCGGTCCGTCGAGGTCAGAGGTCGGGTGTTCAAGCCGGTCCGGGTCCAGGGGCAGCGTCAGCCACAAGGTGCTGCCCTGGTTGGCGCCGGTCTTGATGCCGAACTCGCCCTGCATCAGGCGGATCAGTTGACGGGCGATCACCAGCCCCAGGTTGCCGCCCAGACTCGTTGCCGAAAGGAAGTGCTTGCTGTGCAGTTCGGCGTGCATCAGGGCATCGCGCTCTTCTGCCTCCATCGGCACACCGCTGTCCTGCACCGCAATGCGCAGTCGCGGTTTTGCACTGCGTTCATCGAGGGCGACGACGATCAGGATTTCGCCTTCGTCGGTTTTCTTCAGCGCGTTTTCCAGCAGGCTCAGCAGGGTCTGACGCAGGCGTGTAGGGTCGCCACTGATGACGCGCGGCACTTGCGGCTGGATAAAGCTGATCAGCTCGACATTCTGCTGCTCGGCCTTGGCGCGGAAGATACTCATGCAGTCTTCGATCAAGGCGTTGAGGTCGAACTGCACGTCGTCCAGTTCGATCTGCCCTGACTCGAGCTTGGAGATGTCGAGTATCTCGTTGATCAAGGTCAGCAGCTCATTGCCGGCGCTGTGGATGGTTTGCACATAGTCGCGTTGCTTGACCGACAGGGGCGTGCCCAACAACAGTTCGGTCATGCCCAGTACACCGTTCATGGGGGTGCGGATTTCATGGCTGATTTTCGCCAGGAACTCGGCTTTTGCATTGATTTCGGCATTGCTGGCGGCCAGGTCACGGCTGACGCTGAAGCGGTCTTCGGTGATGCGGCGCTGACGTTCACTCAGGGCGATGCTCATCAGCAGGCCGCTGATACAGATAACCACCAACAGCGTGATGATCAGATCTTGTGGTGCGAGCTGAGTCAGTCCCAGCAGCGCGGGCAGGATGACCAGTGCGCCAATGTTGAACACCACCATGGCCGCGACGAAAAAGCGTGCCGGGCGATAACCTTTTTGCCAGTGATAGGCGCTGACGAACAACATGCTCAAGCCGGCCAGAGCCACCAAGACGTAGGTGATGATGTTCAGCGGCAGTGTGTTGACGAACAACAGCAACAAGCCGCAGACGACAATGAACAGAATGTCCGCCAGCAACAATTTGTTCAGCGGGTGCGGGCCGAGCGGGGTAAAGAAGCGGTAGGCGAACATCAGGCCGCTCGGCGCGGTCAGCAGTAACGCGAGGTAGGCGCCCGGCGTCTGGATGGCGTGCCAGTCGGGTAGCCATGGGCCGGCCAGGTTCAGCAGCAACAGCAGGCTGAGCATCAACAACCCTTCACACCAGGCCAGCCAAAGGCTGCTGCGCGAGCGTGTGTAGGCGTAGCGGACGAAGTTGTGCAGGATCAGCATGCTGATGCAGCCGAACAGCAGGCCGTAGATCAACGTCTGGTTCTGATCGGCCGCGGTCATGACCGCCGATTGCAGGGTGATATAAGGTCGTAACTGGTGTTCAGAGACCAGCCGCAGGTAGACGTCGAGGGTGTTGTCACTTTGCGGCAGCGGCAACATGAAGTCGCTGTTGGGCAGGGGGCGATTAGCCTGGGGTTGCCTGGTGCCGGTGTTCAATTGATCGATCAGCTTGTCGCCGTCGAGTACATACAGATTGAGTGCCGACAGATCGGGGGCGAACACCCGCAGCAATTGTTCATGCTTGCCGGGGGCCAGCCTGAAACGCAGCCACAACGCACCATCGGGCTCGGCCGCCGTGAGGCGCTCGAGTTCGATGGGACTGAATTGATTGGTGTAGCGAGCGGAACGGATGTCACTAAGCTGCAGGTCGCCCTGTTCGTCGAGCAATACCGCCCAGCCACTGCCTTGCGCGGCCTGGGCCGGGAGCATGCAGAGCAGGGTCAGCAGCGTGACGGTAAGACTTATGGCAATCCTGAGCCAGCGCACGGCGAAATCCCTTCGTAGGTTGATGCCAGATTATAACTATGCGCGGTGCCGGAATAGTGCGGCAAGGACCAGCGGCCCTTGCCCGGCCAAATGAATGGCCTTATTCCTGGCTTTCGCCACGTTCACGGGCAATGGCTCGGTAGCCAATGTCCTTGCGGTAGAAGCAGCCTTCCCAATCGATTTTAGCCGCCAGTTTGTAAGCCTGCTGTTGAGCCGCATCGACGCTGGCGCCCATGGCGGTTGCGCAGAGCACCCGGCCACCGGCTGTCACGACTTGACCGTCCTTGAGTGCAGTGCCCGCGTGGAAGACTTTACCTTCCAGGGCGGCGGCTGCATCCAGACCGTTGATGGCCACGCCTTTGGCGTAATCACCCGGATAACCGCCAGCGGCGAGCACGATACCGACGCTCGGACGTGGATCCCACTGCGCTTCGACCTTGTCCAGCGCTTGTGCCAGAGCGGCCTCAACCAGCAAGACCAGGCTCGACTGCAAGCGCAGCATTACCGGCTGGGTCTCAGGATCGCCGAAACGGCAGTTGAACTCGATGACTTTTGGATTACCAGCCTTGTCGATCATCAGGCCTGCGTACAGGAAGCCTGTGTAGACGTTGCCTTCATCGGCCATGCCGCGAACGGTCGGCCAGATCACCAGGTCCATGACGCGCTGATGCACCTCGCTGGTCACGACTGGGGCAGGGGAGTAAGCGCCCATGCCGCCGGTGTTCGGACCGGTGTCGCCGTCGCCGACGCGCTTGTGGTCCTGGCTGGTGGCCATTGGCAGTACGTTCTTGCCGTCGACCATGACGATGAAGCTGGCTTCTTCGCCATCCAGGAATTCTTCGATCACGACGCGCGAGCCCGCGTCGCCAAACGCGTTGCCTGCGAGCATGTCGCGCACGGCGTCTTCGGCTTCGGCCAGGGTCATGGCAACGATGACGCCTTTACCGGCGGCCAGGCCGTCGGCCTTGATCACGATCGGTGCGCCTTTTTCACGCAGATAAGCCAGGGCTGGCTCGATCTCGGTGAAGTTCTGGTAGTCGGCG
The DNA here is from genome assembly GCF_002000165.1 of Pseudomonas sp. C9. Classification (NCBI taxonomy): domain Bacteria; kingdom Pseudomonadati; phylum Pseudomonadota; class Gammaproteobacteria; order Pseudomonadales; family Pseudomonadaceae; genus Pseudomonas; species Pseudomonas sp. C9. The sequence continues at coordinate 508,118 of NZ_MPAK01000002.1, forward strand.
GTCGGGATCTTGTGGCGCGCCAGGAAGTCTTTGGTGAAGGCTTTCGAACCTTCCAGCTGAGCGGCGCCAGCGGTCGGGCCGAAGCAGTCAAGGCCGCGGCTGCGGAACAGATCGACCACGCCTGCCACCAGCGGCACTTCCGGGCCGACGATGGTCAGGGAAACGTTTTTCTCGGCAAAGTCGGCCAGTTGCTCAAGGGCCAGAACATCGATAGCGACGTTTTCGCACTTGGCTTCGATGGCGGTGCCGGCGTTGCCGGGCGCGACGAATACTGTCTGCACGCGCGGATCCTGAGCCACTTTCCAGGCCAGGGCGTGTTCACGGCCACCGCTGCCAATGATCAAAACATTCATTTCAAAAACCTCGGATGACGCTAATTCTGTGAAGGGTTGGCACTAGAGAGCGGCACAACCCCTGTAGCAGCTGCCGAAGGCTGCGTTAAGGTCGGAACGACCTTCCGGCGATAAATCGATTACGACCGCTTCGCGGCCGGACGCAGCCTGACGGCAGCTGCTACACCGACCGCGTTTCGCTTAGTGACGGAAGTGGCGCATGCCGGTGAACACCATCGCGATGCCGGCTTCGTCAGCAGCAGCAATCACTTCGTTGTCACGCATCGAGCCGCCTGGCTGGATCACCGCAGTGATACCCACCTTGGCCGCGTTGTCCAGACCGTCGCGGAACGGGAAGAAAGCGTCCGATGCCATGACCGAACCGGCTACTTGCAAGCCGGCATGCTCAGCCTTGATCGCAGCGATTCGGGCGGAGTTCACACGGCTCATCTGGCCAGCGCCGACACCGATGGTCTGGCGGTTCTTGGCGTAGACGATGGCGTTGGACTTGACGTACTTGGCGACTTTCCAGGCGAAGATCAGGTCGTGGATTTCCTGTTCGGTCGGTGCGCGTTTGGTCACGACTTTCAGGTCGTCGGCGCCGATCATGCCGATGTCGCGGCTCTGTACCAACAGGCCACCGTTGACGCGCTTGTAGTCCCAGGCAGCGGCGCGATCAGCCGACCATTCGCCGCAGGCCAGCAGGCGCACGTTGGCCTTGGCGGCGACAATGGCGCGAGCTTCTTCGCTGACGCTCGGGGCGATGATCACTTCGACGAACTGACGCTCGACGATGGCTTTGGCGGTCTCGGCATCCAGTTCACGGTTGAAGGCGATGATGCCGCCGAAGGCCGATTCGGTGTCGGTGGCGTAAGCCAGTTCGTAGGCCTGACGGATACCGCCTTCAGCGTCCGGGCTTACGGCAACGCCGCACGGGTTGGCGTGCTTGACGATCACGCAGGCTGGCTTGACGAAGCTCTTCACGCATTCCAGCGCGGCGTCGGTGTCGGCCACGTTGTTGTACGACAATTCTTTGCCTTGCAGTTGGGTCGCGGTGGCGATGCCCACTTCGGCAGGCTTGGCTTCCACGTAGAACGCCGCGCTCTGGTGCGGGTTCTCGCCGTAGCGCATTTCCTGAGCCTTGATGAACTGGCTGTTGAAGGTGCGCGGGAATTCGCTACGACCTTCTGTGCTGAGGGTGTCAGCCGCCTGGTTCACAGTGCCCATGTAGTTGGCGATCATGCCGTCGTAGGCGGCGGTGTGTTCGAACGCCTTGAGCATCAGGTCGAAACGCTGAGCGTAGGTCAGGCCGCCTGCTTTCAGGCTTTCCAGGACATTGGCGTAATCGCTGGCATTCACCACGATGGCCACGTCTTTGTGGTTTTTTGCTGCCGAGCGGACCATGGTCGGACCGCCGATGTCGATGTTCTCGATGGCGGTCGGCAGGTCGCAGCCTGGCTTGTTGATGGTGGCTTCGAACGGGTACAGGTTGACCGCAACCAGATCGATCGGCTTGATGCCGTGCTCGTTCATGATCGCGTCGTCGATACCGCGACGACCGAGGATCCCGCCGTGGATTTTCGGGTGCAGGGTTTTCACCCGACCGTCCATCATTTCTGCGAAACCGGTGTAGTCCGCGACTTCCACTGCGGCAACGCCGTTGTCACGCAGCAGCTTGAACGTCCCGCCGGTAGAAAGGATCTCAACGCCCAGGGCTTCAAGCTCTTTGGCGAATTCGAGGATCCCGGTCTTGTCGGAAACGCTGATCAAGGCGCGGCGGATCGGCAGGCGGGTAGTCTGGTCGGTCATTTCAATTTCCATCAAAAGCAAAGGAGTCAGCAAAAAAGGCGACCGGTTTTACGCGGGCGCCTTTCTGGTTTGATTGAATGCTTACAGCAAATCGTACTGCTTGAGTTTCTTGCGCAGCGTGCCTCGGTTGAGCCCGAGCAGCTCGCTGGCCTTGGTCTGGTTGCCCTTGACGTAGTTCATCACGCACTCGAGCAGGGGAGCCTCGACTTCGGAGAGCACCAGGTTGTACACATCCGTGACGGCAGCGCCCTCAAGGTGGGCGAAATAATTGTGCAGCGCCTTCTCGACACTCCCGCGAAGGGTCTGACCTTCTTCGCTGGGCGTATTGAGGTGCTGTTTCAAATTCACGTTGTCGCTCACGGGTGTTGTTCCACTCACTAAAGTCTCGGTCATCATCGTCATGCGGCCACCCCTTCTCCGTCCCCTGTCAGGCTCTTGTAACGTTCGGCGAAGAACTCCCGAACGTTGGCGCATTGTGTTTCCGTACCATCCAAACGATTGAAGTGGGCGCGAAACTCCCTGGCGCCCGGCAAGGTTGCGAGATACCAGCCCACATGCTTTCGAGCGATACGGACACCCATGACATCGCCATAGAAGACGTGCAGGGCAGCCAGATGCTCTAGCAGAATGCGTTCCACCTCGATCAATTCAAGCGCCGGGAGTTTCTCGCCGGTACGCAGGAAATGCTCGATCTCGCGAAAAATCCACGGCCGCCCCTGGGCAGCCCGACCAATCAACAAGCCATCGGCACCGGTCGCGTCGAGCACGTACCGGGCCTTCTCGGGCGAGTCGATATCGCCGTTGGCGAAGACCGGCATCGACACCGCCTGCTTGATCGCGGCAATGGTGTCGTACTCGGCTTCACCGGTGTACAAATCGGCACGGGTGCGGCCATGGACCGCCAGCGCCGTAATGCCTGCCTGTTCGGCAATCTTCGCCACCGTCAGGCCGTTCTTGTTGTCCCGGTCCCAGCCAGTGCGGATCTTCAGGGTCACCGGCACATCCACCGCAGCCACGACGGCCTGCAGGATCTCGGTAACCAATGCTTCATCCTTCAACAGCGCGGAACCGGCAGCCTTGTTGCAGACCTTCTTCGCCGGACAGCCCATGTTGATATCAATAATCTGCGCACCCAGCTCGACGTTGGCCCGGGCTGCGTCTGCCAGCATCTGCGCATCACCACCGGCGATCTGTACCGAGCGTGGCTCGGGATCACCTTCGTGGATCATGCGCATCCGCGACTTGCGGGTGTTCCACAAACTCATGTCGCTGGTGACCATTTCCGAGACTACTAGCCCCGCACCCAATCGCTTGCACAGCTGACGAAAGGGTTGGTCGGTGACTCCCGCCATCGGGGCGAGAATCAAGCCGTTTTGCAATGTGTATGGACCGATGCGTACCGCCGACATAGGACTTCCCTGTTGTGGGGCCGGATCATTAGAGTTCGAAAAAGGGTTGGCATGATACCCGCTCTCGATGACTGGATAAAGGCTGAATTGAACAAAATCTGAACAGTTATTTTGTTATTACCCGCAGTTTGGTGTGAGCGGTCCCAGTCAGAAATATGCCGTCAAGCCTGTAGCGGTGATGCGATTCACTCGGGGGAGTGGAAACTCAGGCTGTAGTTCACCGCTTTGGCGCCTGGGTCGAGAATGTCCAGCGCGATGTGGATCGGTGTTTGCGGCGGCATTTCGGCCATGCCTTCGAGATCGCCGTTGAGGTATTCGCCGGGTTTGAAGCGACGGCTGGCGATCAAGTGGCCATTTAGGTCGGCAAAGCGCAACTCTAGCAGCGGGAAAGGCTGGGAGAACGGGGCGCGGTTGTAGATGATCGCGTCGACCACCAGTGCGCCGTTGAAGTCCGGGTGGCTGCGGACCACCAGGTTGCTGCTTTTGATTTTGGCGATGTCGACTTTGGAGGGCACCGTGCAGCCGATTTGCGGGCACAGTTGCTGGAACCAGGGGCGGTATTGGTCCTGACGCGCCAGTTCGTCGAAGTGGTAGGCAATGTATTGGCCCGCCAGCGCGGCGGCGCCGAGCAGGACCAGCAGCAACCAGAACAGCCGTCGGCCCCAGGGCGATCGACGTTTTTGCCAATCCAGTTGCAGCGGGTCGTCGGTCAGGTCCTGCAGGACTTCGGCGCGCACACCCGGTTCGCTGCGCTCACGACGTTTGCGCAACGGTTCGACTGAGGGCAGGTCGTCGTCGAGCGTCTCGGTCGCCGACAGGCGGTCGCGGTTAAGAGGGGAGTCGAGTGGGTCGTGCAGGCGCAGATGGGGCACCTGGTTCTCATCGTCCAGATCCACCGGTTCCAGCGAAAACGAAGGCTCGGTTCGCGAGTGTTTGCCCGGTTCGGCGTCTGTTTGTGGCTGTTCGGTTTCTACGGGTGGTGCTCGGTCGGCCGCCGACTCACTGAAGAGGCTGTCGGACCAGGGTTCTTCATCGTGCTCGATAGAATCGCGTCGAGCGCTGAGGCCGTCTTCGCGGTGCCGGCCAAATTCGGTGGTCGGCTGGATTTCCCGTTGTTCGAGCCGGGCGAGCTCTTCGTCGAGGTCCAGGCTGTCCAGGTCCAGGCTGTCCAGATCCAGTTCCGAGGCGGTCCATTGCTTTTGGCTGATGGCACGCTGTACCGGCGGCTCGACGATGGCTGGGGCTACCGGTTTGACGGCTTCTTTGTCGGCCCGTTGGTCCAGCAATTGTTTGGCGGCGTTGAACACCTGCAAGCAGGAGCCACAACGAACCACCCCTCGGGCCACGCTCAACTGAGCATGGCTGACGCGGAAGCTGGTTTGGCAATGCGGGCACTGGGTGACGAAGCTGTCGGTCATGCGGCGATCCGGTCTATGCAGGCGTTCATTCTAGCGCCGACGGCCGGTGATGCGCACCCAGCCATCGCGATTGGCAATCGGGTCCAGATCGAAGTCTTGAGCGTAGGCGGCGGCAACGTCCTCGCCTTGTTCGGCGAGAATGCCCGACAGCGCCAGGCGACCACCGGACTTGACCAGGCTGGACAACTGCGGCGCCAGGGAAACCAGCGGGCCGGCAAGGATGTTGGCGACCAGGACGTCAGCCTTCACCTGCGGCAGATCTTGCGGCAGGTACAGCGGGAACAGCGCGTCGTCGATGTTGTTGCGACCGGCGTTGTCGCGCGAGGCTTCCAGGGCCTGCACGTCGATGTCGGTACCAACGGCTTCCTTGGCGCCCAGCAGCAGGGCGGCAATCGCCAGAATCCCCGAGCCGCAGCCAAAGTCCAGCACGTTGCAGTCTTTGAGGTCCTGGCCATCGAGCCATTCCAGGCACAATGCGGTGGTCGGATGGGTGCCGGTGCCGAACGCCAGGCCCGGGTCCAGCAGCAGATTGACGGCGTCAGGCTCGGGCGCGGCATGCCAGCTTGGAACGATCCACAGGCGCTGGCCGAAACGCATTGGCTGGAAACCGTCCATCCAGCTGCGTTCCCAGTCCTGGTCTTCGATCACTTCGCTGTGATGCTCGGGCAGCGGGCTACCGGTCAGCAGCTCAAGGTGGGCCAGTACCGGGCCGGCTTCGGTGCCGCCTTCGAACAGGGCCAGCAGGTGCGTGTGCGACCACAACGGGGTGGTGTTGAGTTCTGGCTCGAAGATCGGCTGATCTTCGGCGTCCATGAAGGTCACCGAGACGGCGCCCACTTCAAGGAAAGCGTCTTCGTAGGTTTCGGCTTGTTCTGGGCTGATGGCGAGACGGACTTGCAGCCAAGGCATGGCGGGCACCTTTGAAAAATATTGATTGCAGCCTAGCGGGCTGCGAGAAGCGCGCAAGTTTACGCGAGCGCGGGGCTTTTGTGGGAGTGAGGTAGCTCCGAACGCAGCAGCGATGTTGCAACGCGCACCTGTAGCAGCTGGCGAAGCCTGCGTTCGGCTGCGAAGCAGTCGTCATTCCGGCAATGCGGTGTTTCAGAAACACGGTGCAATCAGGTTTTGCGACTGCTTCGCAGCCGAACGCAGGCTTCGCCAGCTGCTACAGGGCTGTTGCAATGCCCAGAAACAACAAAGCCGCCCGAAGGCGGCTTTGTTGATCGGGTCGAAGCTTAGTGCTTCTCGCCAGCCAGCTTGTGCTCGAGGTAGTGAATGTTCACGCCCCCTTTGCAGAAGCCTTCATCACGGACCAGGTCGCGGTGCAGCGGGATGTTGGTCTTGATCCCGTCGACAACGATTTCGTCCAGCGCATTGCGCATCCGCGCCATGGCTTCGTCACGGGTTGCGCCGTAGGTGATCAGCTTGCCGATCAACGAATCGTAGTTCGGCGGAACGGCATAACCACTGTACAGGTGCGAATCGACGCGAACGCCATTGCCGCCTGGTGCGTGGAAGTGCTTGACCGTGCCTGGGCTAGGCATGAACGTTTTCGGGTCTTCGGCGTTGATTCGGCATTCCAGGGCGTGACCGCGGATCACCACGTCGTCCTGGGTGTACGACAACTTGTTGCCAGCGGCGATGCTGAGCATCTCCTTGACGATGTCGATGCCGGTGACCATTTCCGAAACCGGGTGTTCTACCTGGACACGAGTGTTCATCTCGATGAAGTAGAAGTGGCCGTTCTCGTAAAGGAACTCGAAGGTGCCGGCGCCACGGTAGCCGATGTCGATGCAGGCCTTGACGCAGCGAGCGAGGACTTCCTGGCGTGCTTTCTCGTCGATGCCCGGTGCCGGCGCCTCTTCGAGAACCTTCTGGTGACGACGTTGCAGCGAGCAGTCGCGGTCGCCCAGATGGATGGCGTGGCCCTGGCCGTCGGAAAGCACCTGGACTTCCACGTGACGTGGGTTGGTCAGGAATTTTTCCAGATAGACCATCGGGTTGCCGAACGCCGCGCCAGCTTCGGTGCGGGTCAGTTTTGCGAAAGAAATCAGGTCTTCTTCTTTATGCACAACGCGCATGCCGCGACCACCACCGCCGCCAGCGGCCTTGATGATCACCGGGTAACCGACTTCGCGACCAATGCGCAGAGCAGTTTCTTCGTCTTCAGGCAGTGGGCCATCGGAACCCGGAACGGTTGGAACGCCCGCAGCGATCATGGCGTGCTTGGCCGATACCTTGTCGCCCATCAGGCGAATGGTGTCGGCTTTCGGGCCAATGAAGGCGAAGCCGGAGTTCTCGACCTGTTCAGCAAAATCAGCGTTTTCCGCAAGGAAACCGTAGCCCGGGTGAATGGCGGTAGCGCCAGTCACTTCGGCCGCGGCGATGATTGCCGGAATGTGCAGGTAAGAGTGCGCGGCAGAGGCCGGACCGATGCAGACGGATTCGTCTGCCAGGCCCAGGTGCATCAGTTCTTTGTCAGCCTTGGAGTAAACGGCGACAGTCTTGATGCCCATCTCTTTGCAGGCCCGCAGGATCCGCAGGGCAATCTCACCGCGGTTGGCGATCAGAACTTTTTCCAACTTCGCAGTCATCAAAGTTTCTCCGCGGTTCAAACGATGGTGAACAGCGGTTGGTCGTACTCAACCGGCTGGCCGTCTTCGACGAGGATGGATTCGATCACACCGCTGGTTTCAGCTTCGATGTGGTTCATCATCTTCATGGCTTCGACGATGCACAGGGTGTCGCCTTTCTTCACGGTCTGGCCAACTTCAACGAACGAAGGCGAGGATGGCGAAGATTTGCGATAGAAGGTGCCGACCATCGGCGAACGGGCAACGGTGCCGTTCAGGACGGGTGCGGCCGGTGCTGCCGGAGCAGCGGCTGCGGCAACCGGAGCCGCAGCGGCAGGCGCGGCAGCCGGAGCGTGCATTGGAGCAGGTGCGTAGTACTGCTGAGCCGGCGTCTTGCTGTGACGGCTGATACGTACGGACTCTTCGCCTTCCTTGATCTCGAGCTCGTCGATGCCGGACTCTTCCAGCAGTTCGATCAGTTTCTTAACTTTACGGATATCCATGAATCATCAACTCCCAAGGGTCGGTCAGGGGCGTTTAACGCTTGTAGTTCAAGTCGTTGCCTGTGTTTCAAGCTGTTCTAGTGCAGCCTCCAGGGCCAGTCGATAACCGCTGGCGCCAAGGCCGCAGATCACTCCCACCGCTACGTCGGAGAAGTAAGAGTGATGGCGGAAAGGTTCGCGTTTGTGCACGTTAGACAAATGCACTTCGATGAATGGGATGCTCACCGCCAGCAGCGCGTCACGTAATGCGACACTTGTATGCGTAAAAGCTGCTGGATTGATCAGAATGAAGTCCACACCTTCGCCGCGGGCAGCGTGGATGCGGTCGATCAATTCGTACTCGGCGTTGCTTTGCAGGTGCAGCAGATGATGGCCGGCTTCACGGGCGCGGCGTTCCAGGTCCTGGTTGATCTGCGCCAGTGTCGTAGCGCCGTAGGTGCCCGGTTCACGGGTGCCGAGCAAGTTCAGGTTGGGGCCGTGCAGCACCAATAGGGTCGCCATCTGCTGTTCCTTGTTATCTGTGTGCAAGTGTCAGAACCCGGCGACTATGCCGCAAAGCCTTTGTGACTGTCCAGTTCTATGCAATAGCCAGCACGATAGCCGATGTTTGCGCGAAATATGTGACCGGCTGATTAAATCCGGTCATTTGCCTTCGCAACACGTTCGGCGAAGTCCTTGGCATTGATCTCGCCGATCACTCGCACATCGGCACGTTCAACCCCGTCCTTGCCGAAAAACATCAAGGCCGGAGGGCCGAACAGTTTGTATCGGTCGAGCAGGGCGCGTTGTTCGGCATTGCTGGCGGTGATATCGAAACGAACCAGTCGATAACCTTGCAGGCGTTCCATGACGTTGGCGTCGTTGAGCACTTCGCGTTCGATGACTTTGCAGCTGATGCACCAGTCGGCATACCAGTCGAGCAGCAGGGGAGTGCCGGAGGATTTGGCGTCGGCGAGCGTGCGATCCAGTTCTGCGGGCGTACTGATTGTTTGCCAGCCATCGGTGAGCTGCGGTTGGCTGCTACTGGCCGCGACGGGCGTTCGAGCGAGGGGGTTCAACAGGTCGCCCTGGCCGCTGAAGGCGCCGTACCAGCAGGCCATGGCATAAAACAGCAGAAACAGGCCGAGCAGTTGTGCCAGGCGTTTTCGAGGGGGTTTGTAGACGAACTCCAGCGCGCCAAGAAACAGGCCGACCCCGGCCCACAGCAAGCCCACCAGGACCAGCGTCATCGGCCCGGGGATCACGCGGCTCAGCAGGCCAATGGCAGTACCCAGCAGCAGGACACCGATGATGTTTTTGACCATGACCATCCACGGGCCGCTTTTCGGCAGCAGGGCGGCGCCACCGGTCGCCACCAGGATCAGCGGCAGGCCCATGCCCAGGCCGAGTACAAACAGTTTCAGTGCGCCCCCCAGTGCATCGCCACTGGCGCTGATGTACAGCAAGGCACCGGCCAATGGCGCAGACACGCAAGGCGAAACGATCAGGCTCGATACCGTCCCGAGTACTGCCGCGCCCCACAGCGAACCGCCTTGAGTGCGGCCGGCAATGCGATGCAGGTGATTGTTGATGAACTGCGGCAGTTTCAGTTCGAAGATGCCGAACATCGCCAGCGCAAATATGGCAAAAAACGTTGCGAACGGCACCAGCACCCAGGCCGATTGCAGCCGTGCCTGGAGATTGAGCTGCGCACCGAACATGCCCATCAAGGCGCCGAGCAGGGCAAAGCAGACGGCCATTGGCAGCACATAGGCCAGCGACAGATTGAAACCCCGCAGCCCGCCGACCTGATCGCGCAACACCACGCCGGAAAGGATCGGCAACATCGGCAGCACGCACGGCGTGAAGGTCAAGCCCAGGCCGGCGAGGAAGAACAGGGCGAGTTCGCGCCAGCTCCAGTTTTGCACCGTTGCCTGCGTGCCAATGCCATCAATGCTCAATCGCTCGGTTTCTGGCGGATAGCACAGGCCTTTATCGGCGCACCCCTGATAAGTCACGGCCAGGGTGAAAGCGCGCGGATCGGTGCGCGGCAGCTCGACCTCGATAATTCCGTGATAGACCTCGACATCGCCGAAGAACTCGTCGTGCTTCTGCTCGCCCTTGGGCAGTTGTGCAGCGCCCAGGCTTATCTCGGCTGGATCAGCGTGAAACTGGAAACGATGGCGATAGAGGTAATACCCCTCGGTGGCGACGAGTCGCAGCTTGATCGATTGCGCTGTGCTGTCTACCAGGCTCAGCTGAAAGGCTTCGCGCACCGGCAGGAAGTCGGCGCTGTTGTTGATCGAGCCCAGGGTGGAACTGGGCCTTGTGTCCAGCAACCCGGCGGCGGTGGCCGGCAGGGCGAGCACTAAAAGCAGCAGGCAGAGCAAGCGGCGCATGACAATCTCGCGTATCGGAATTGGGGGCATGATAGCGGACGGCGAGCCAGCGTGCAGGGCGGGGCGTTCGGTGGTGGTTGTGCCGACGCCATCGCGAGCAAGCTCGCTCCCACAGGGGAATGCATATCCCTGTGGGAGCGAGCTTGCTCGCGATGGCGGTCTGTCAGACCCGGAAGGCCTGAACGGCCGTACGCAGCCGCCCGCCCAGCACCAACAGGTTCTCCCCTTGCTCGCGCCCTTCACCAATGCGCAGCAAGTTATCCCCGCCCAATTGGTGAATTCGCTCACTGTGGTTGCGAATCTCGCTGACGGCGCCGCTCTGCTGAGCGGTGACATCGGCGATGCGCTCGGCGGTGTCGGCAATGGTCTGGATGGCCCCGACGATTTTATCCAGTGCACCGTCGGCCGCTTGCGCCTGATTGGCCGTGGCTTCGGCGTGTTCGACCTGGGCGCGCATGCCTTCCACCGATTGGCGCGCGGCGGTTTGCAGGCCGGCAATCAGCGTTTGAATTTCGGCTGTGGCCCCGGCGGTGCGTTGCGCCAGCGAGCGAACCTCTTCAGCCACTACCGCAAACCCGCGACCCAATTCCCCGGCGCGGGCCGCTTCGATGGCGGCGTTCAGGGCCAGCAGGTTGGTCTGGTCGGCAATCGAGCGGATCACCGTCAACACACCGCCGATGGTCGCCGACTCTTCCGCCAGGTGCTCGATCATTTGCGCGTTGCCCTGCACTTCACCCACCAGCGCGTGCAGGCCCGTCAGGCTAAGCCCGATGACTTTTTGCCCATGCTCGACCGCCAGGCCGGCATTGCGACTGGCGTCGGCCGCTTGGCTGGCATCGCCGGCGACTTGTTGAATGGTCGCCTCCAGTTCGCCGAGGGAATCGCGGATCAGCGCCGTGTCGCCGGCCTGATGCTCGGCGCCGCTGTGCAGGTCGCTACTCAAATCGGCCAGGGTTCGGCTGCTGCCAGCGACCTGCTCGGCGTTGAGGCGAATGGTCCCGACCAGGTCCACCAGGTAGGCGCGCAAGCGATTGAGCGACGCTTGAATGTCATGCAGTTCGCGATTGGTATTGCCCAGTTCGATGTCGCGGCTGAAGTCGCCTTCTGCCCAGGTGGACAGCGCCGGCGCCAGGTTCGTCAGGGTTCGGGCCAGGCGTCGTTGCAGGGTGTCGATGAGCAAGGCGATCAACAGGATGAGTCCGATCATCACACCCTGCATCAACCTCACTTCGCTCTGGATCTGCCCGTGCTGGGCGCGGACCACCGGTTCGAGCCCGGCAATGGCTTGCTGCACGGCGGCGATTTTCAAGTGAGTGGCGGCACTGAGGTCAGTACGTTTCTGAATCTGGTCGCGCGTGCGCGCCAGCTCGGCCGGGTAGCGCGTCAGCAAGCTGTTGAGTTCACGCTTGAGGCCGACACCGGCATCTTCGGCGGCGGTTTTTTCGTTGTTTTCCAGGCCCATCATCGACGCGAAATCATCGGTGTTCGATTCGCTTTTGGCGGTGACGCCGAGCAGCGGCAGGGTGCCCAGCAGCTCCGCTTGCGCACGGATGTTGGCCACTTCGCGCTCGACGTCCGCAGCCAGTTCGCTGCGGCCACTGCTGACCAGTTTGTCCCGGGCCAGAGACAGTTTGCCCAAGTGTTGAGCGGCGGCGAGCAGCGGCGTCAGGTAGGCTGCGTCAGCGCTGGCGTATTGGCTGAGCTGGTCGAGGCTGGCGCCCAGTTCGCGTTCGGCTTGCAGCAACAATGCTTGCGGGTCACCCGCGAGTTTGCCGGCGGCCAACAGGTCGGTTTTGCTGAATTCATCCAGGCCCGACAAGCTCGGGCGCAAGGTGTCGGCCAGCGCCGGGGGCAGTTCACCGAGCTCCTTTTGCAAGGCATCAATGGCCTGGCTGGCGCTACTAAGGCGCAGGGCATCGCCACTGCCAAGGTAGTCCTCGATGTTGCGCGCAACTTCATTCTGAAATTGCTGGGACAGGCCGAGGTAACGCTCCATCAAAAGATAGGGGCGCTCCAGGGCCTTTTGCGACCACCACAGTGTGGCGCCAAGGGCCACGCACACGGCGACTAAAAGGAGGGTGTTGAGATTGGTCAGCAACTTCAGGCGCATAGCAGGTCTACCAGCGGCAGAATGGTAAGCGCCTGAATTTATTGCGTTTGTGTTACAGGGTTATGACCGAATCGGTAGATTCCGATGAAAAAGTGGCACTTTGCTGTGACGTTCGCGCCGCCTGGACACGGTTGCGTCCGGCGTCCTTGGCGCGGTACAGCGCCTCGTCTGCCTGGCTGGCCATCATCAGGCTGTCGGAGTGTTCGCACAGCTCCACCACGCCCGCGCTGAACGTGCACCACAGATCCTGTGGTTGGGCCGGGTAGTGGATTTCGGCAAAGCGCTGACGAATTTCATCCAACACTGTGTAAGCGGATTCGAGATCGGTGTCCGGCATGACGATCGCAAACTCTTCACCGCCGTAACGGCCGATGAAATCAGTCTTGCGCAACCGTTGCTTGAGGAACAGCGCCAGGCTTTTGATCACCCGGTCGCCCATGGGGTGGCCGTGGCTGTCGTTGACTCGCTTGAAGTGGTCGATGTCGAGCATCGCAAAGCTCAACGGCTTGCTCTCGCGGCGAGAGCGGAAGCTGCAGTCTTCGAGCAATTGCAAAATGTGCGTGTGGTTGTACAAGCCGGTCAGGCTGTCGCGGACCATTCGGGCTTTCAGATTGCGCGCCCGTGCTGCGCGGTTGCGTACAGTGGTGATCAGGTGGCGCGGCTTGATCGGTTTGGTCAGGAAGTCATCGCCGCCTTCGCTCATGGCATCGAGCTGCTTGTCCAGATCGTCTTCGGCCGACAGGTAAATGATCGGGACGCTGACGTAACGGTCGTTGTGTCGGATCACCTTGGCCAGCTCGGTACCGGTGCAGGTCGGCATGTACATGTCGAGGATGATCAGGTCAGGCTGGAAGTCCGACAGTTCGGCCATGGCCTGAATCGGATCAATCAGTGTGCGTGTGACGATCCCGGCGCTGTTCAACAGGCGTTCGGTGTGCAGGGCCTGGGCGCGCGAATCGTCGATGATCAGCACTTTATAAGGTTCGTACTGGGCGACGCAGGTCAGGACTTCGATTTTCTCCAGTAGGCTCGAAGCCTCCAGCGTGCCGGTGAGAAACTCCTGGCCACCGGCGCGCACGGCGGCGAGGCGGGTCGGGGTGTCGGTTTCGTGCAGGCTGAAGAACAACAGCGGCAGCCGATGATCGAGACCTTCCTGGGCTTCGGCCGCCAGTTTCAGGCCAATGCCGGGGCCACTGAAGTCCACGTCCATGACGATCGCCGCCGGCAAGCGCTCGACCATCGAGGAGCGAAACGCTGCAACGCTGTCCAGGGACTGGGCGCTGAGTCCGAAAAATTCCAGTTGCTTGGCCAGGCGCTCGGCGCGGTCGTGATCCTGCAGCATTACGTAGATGGGCTTGCGCAAGGGCGGCAGGAAGGTTTGTTCGAACTGATCGCCATGGCGCAGGCCGGTGCGCGACAGACGCTGCATCAAGCGATTGAGGTCGGTGATCAGACCGCTGCTCAGGCGTCCGCGATTGGCGTCGACAGCTTCCAGCGACTGGCCGATATGGCGCGCCAGTTGAGTGTGTTCCGGTTGTTCGAAGCGCTCGGCAAAGCGCAGCAGGCGAAGGTTGGCTTCGCTCAGTTCCGACAGGTCGGTAATGGACCACTCGCTGCGTTGCAGGCGCTGCCAGATCTCAAGAATTTGACGTGCCTGATGAATTACCCGCTGGGCAAAGTGGTGCTTGAGGCGCTCACGGCTGGGGTCTTCTGGCTCGGTCATATCCTGACTACTAGTTAGGGTAAATGCTGAGATCGACTGGTGGCTCTATGCTAGCACCTCTTTCCAATTGGATGAGTGTCGTACGTCAATAATCTGTATTGCGACGTCATTCAGTTTGTGACCGGTCAGTCGGATCGGCTCATGTAGCAGCCTGCGTTCGGCTGCGCAGCAGTCGTGAAATCAGTCGATGTGGTGTTTCAGAAAGACCTCGCACTCAAGGTTTACGACTGCTGCGCAGCCGAACGCAGGCTTCGCCAGCTGCTACAAGGTATGTGCTTCCTTTATAGTGGCGCCTCGACGATGCAATCCTGGCTCACCGCAGCGCGCCGATTAATACGCGGCAAAACGAGGCACGATGGCGTAGGGTTGTGGTCGAACCGATGAACTCAAGTGATTGAAAGGATATCGCCATGCTGGACTGGAAGAACCGCGCGGGCAGCGCGCCTGAACGTGCCGCTGAACCGAAGTCGGCCACCCGCAGTTATTTCGGCGGCCTGCTGTTCAGCCGGGCGCTGGCCACGCTGGTCGGTCTTTACCTGCTGGTTACCATTGCGCTGGGTTGGTATTGGAGCGAGGAGCCTGCACTGTTCCCGGTTCAGCAAACGGCCCAGGTTGCCGCCGAGAAAGAAGGCAAGCAGATGGTGGTCGGCTACACCACGGTGGAAACCCTCAAGACCGTCGCCGGTACGTTGCTGACCAAGCCGGGTGGCTATATTTCCAACGACCGTTTCCCGCCGGGCCTGTGGATGGACAACATGCCAAGCTGGGAATATGGCGTGCTGGTCCAGGTTCGCGACCTGAGCCGTGCACTGCGTAAAGACTTCGCCCGTTCCCAGTCGCAATCGGCCGAAGACGCCGACCTGGCCAAGGCCGAACCTCGTTTCAACTTCGACAACAAGAGCTGGGTGCTGCCTTCCAGTGAGTCCGAGTATCAGGAAGGCATCAATTCCCTGAGCCGCTATCAGGCGCGTTTGTCCGATCCTAACCAGAAAAGCGCACTGTTCTATGCCCGCGCCGACAACCTGAACAACTGGCTCGGTGACGTCGGTACCCGCCTGGGTTCGCTGTCGCAACGCCTGTCGGCCAGCGTTGGCCGGGTCAAACTCAACACTTCGTTGAAAACCGAAGTCCTCGCGCCAGGGCAAGTGCCACAGGTTGACGAAGAAATCGTCGAAACCCCGTGGATGCAGATCGACAACGTGTTCTACGAAGCTCGCGGCCAGGCCTGGGCGCTCTCGCACTTGTTGCGCGCCATCGAAGTCGACTTCGCCGACGTATTGGCCAAGAAAAACGCCACGGTCAGCGTGCGCCAGATCATTCGGGAGCTGGAGGCGTCGCAAGAGCCGGTCTGGAGCCCGATGATCCTCAATGGCAGCGGCTTCGGCGTGCTGGCCAACCACTCGCTGGTCATGGCCAATTACATCTCCCGGGCCAACGCCGCCGTGATCGATTTGCGTCAATTGCTCAATCAGGGCTGAGTCATGGTCGATAGTTCAAAAGAGGCCGCCCATCGCGCGGCCTCGGATGCCGAACAGATCGCCTGGGTCGACGAGCAGGACAACCTGCTCGGCGCCCTGGTCCGGTCAGACTTGCGCGAGCGCGGGCTGATCGGGCGCGGTACCTACATCATGCTGTTCAATTCGGCGGGTGAACTTTGCGTGCACCGCCGAACCTTGAGCAAAGCCATTTATCCGGGGTATTGGGATGTGGCGGCAGGGGGCATGGTGCTCGCCAGCGAAACCTACGCCGAGTCGGCCGCCCGCGAACTCGAAGAAGAACTGGGTGTCAGTGGCGTGGAGCTGACTGCCCACGATCACTTCTTCTTTGAGGACACCGGTAACCGCCTCTGGTGTTCGGCGTTTTCGGCGGTGTGGGACGGTCCGTTGATCCTGCAGCCGGAAGAGGTGCTTGAAGCGCGCTTTATCCCCATCGATCAGGTGATGCTGGAAATCGAGCAAAAGCCTTATTGCCCGGACTCTTTGGCGGCGTTGAAGCGCTATTTGAAGGCTCAGCAAAGCGACGTCGCAAACAAGGCATAAATTGGCGCTGATTGGCTCTTAGCAAGTCGGCTTTTTGCCGTTACACTGCGCGACCTTTTGTAAGAGCAGAGCTTGCTCGCGAAGGACGAGTGAGCGACACGTGCTGTCTGATGCCGCGCGTTATCGTTGACGTGCATCGCGAGCAAGCTCTGCTCCTATAAGTCTGTACCGTTTCAGTAGCGCTGCCCCTGCCTGAGTGGGGCTTCGCGGTCGATAGCACTTCCCAAGTGCTGCGACCAGTCTTTGTCCTCCCAAGAGGATTGCCGGTGGCCAAAAAAGCCGCATCCTTCGCCGCCCTTGGTGGCTTGGTATTTTCCACCGACGCAGGTCGTCATTGCCCGGAATGCAGTAAACCGGTGGACGCCTGCATCTGCAAACAGACCGTTATCCCGGCCGGCGACGGCATCGCTCGCGTGCGTCGCGAAAGCAAGGGCCGTGGCGGCAAGACGGTGACGACCATCACCGGCGTGCCGTTGGCCGAAGACGCGCTCAAGGAGCTGGCCACCACGTTGAAGAAACGTTGCGGGACCGGCGGGGCGTTGAAAGACGGGATCATCGAAATCCAGGGCGATCATGTCGAGCTACTCTTGGGCGAACTGATCAAACTCGGTTTCAAAGCGAAGAAGTCCGGCGGCTAGCAGCCTCTGTGAAAACCACCCTCGGCTTGATCCGGTCCTGACACCAGGCCTGGCGTCGTCTACATGGTTTTCACAGAGCCTGTTCTGACTGGTTTCTAAACTCAAACCTGAATGTGCGGTCTATCGCCCTTGCATGCAGGCTAATCGTCATTTTCATTCTTTAGACTGCGCCGGCCTGAACCCAGGCGACGCTCTATGACTTCTTTATAGGGGACTTCAATGTCCGTACGACGCACACGCAAAGACGATGGCAGCCAATGGACAGTTGCGGACAGCCGCAGTGTTTACGGGATTCGCCATTGGGGGGCCGGGTATTTCGCGATCAATGACGCCGGTCGCGTCGAAGTTCGTCCGAACGGTCCGACCAGTTCGCCTATTGATCTGTTCGAGCAAGTCGACCAACTGCGCCAAAGCGGTTTGTCCTTGCCATTGCTGGTGCGTTTCCCGGATATCCTGCAAGACCGCGTGCGTCAGCTGACTGGCGCCTTCGATGCGAATATCGAGCGTCTGGAATACCAGAGCAAGTACACCGCGCTGTACCCGATCAAGGTGAACCAGCAAGAAGCGGTCATCGAAAACATCATCGCCACCCAGGACGTCTCCATCGGTCTGGAAGCCGGCTCCAAGCCAGAGTTGCTGGCCGTGCTGGCGCTGGCGCCGAAGGGCGGCACCATCGTCTGCAATGGCTACAAGGACCGCGAGTTCATTCGTCTGGCGCTGATGGGCCAGAAACTGGGTCACAACGTCTTTATCGTGATCGAGAAAGAATCCGAAGTCGGCCTGGTGATCGAAGAAGCGGCATCGCTCAAGGTCAAGCCTCAGGTCGGCCTGCGCGTTCGCCTGTCGTCCCTGGCCTCGTCCAAGTGGGCTGACACCGGTGGCGAGAAATCCAAATTCGGTCTGTCGGCGGCGCAATTGCTGTCGGTGGTCGAGCGTTTCCGCGCGGCGGGCCTGGATCAGGGCATTCGCCTGCTGCACTTCCACATGGGCTCGCAGATCGCCAACCTGGCGGACTACCAGCACGGTTTCAAGGAAGCGATTCGTTACTACGGCGAACTGCGCAACCTTGGCCTGCCGGTGGATCACATCGACGTTGGCGGCGGCTTGGGCGTGGACTACGACGGTACGCACTCGCGTAACGCCAGTTCGATCAACTACGACATGGACGATTACGCCGGTGTCGTGGTCGGGATGCTCAAGGAATTCTGCGACGCGCAGAGCCTGCCGCACCCGAACATTTTCTCCGAAAGCGGCCGTTCCCTGACCGCGCACCACGCCATGCTGGTGGTGCAAGTGACCGACGTCGAGAAACACAACGATGACGTGCCGAAGATCGACAACAAGGAAGAACTGCCGGAAACCGTGCAGTGGCTGGTTGATCTGCTGGGTCCGACCGACATCGAGATGGTCACCGAAACCTACTGGCGCGCCACGCACTACATGAGCGACGTGGCCACCCAGTACGCCGATGGCAAGCTGACCCTGGCGCAAAAAGCCCTGGCCGAGCAGTGCTACTTCGCCGTGTGCCGTCGCCTGCACAACTCGTTGAAGGCGCGTCAGCGTTCGCACCGTCAGGTGCTCGACGAACTCAACGACAAACTGGCCGACAAGTACATCTGCAACTTCTCGGTGTTCCAGAGCCTGCCGGACACCTGGGCCATCGGCCAGGTCCTGCCGATCCTGCCGCTGCACCGTCTCGACGAAGAGCCGCTGCGCCGCGCCGTGCTGCAAGACCTGACCTGCGACTCCGACGGCAAGATCAAGCAATACGTCGACGAGCAGAGCATCGAAACCAGCCTGCCGGTGCATGCGCTGAACGACGGTGAAGACTACCTGCTGGGTATCTTCCTGGTCGGCGCTTACCAGGAAATCCTGGGTGACATGCACAACCTGTTCGGTGACACCGACTCGGTGAACATTTACCAGAACGCCGATGGCAGCGTGTACCACGCCGGTATCGAAACCCATGACACCATCGAAGACATGCTGCGTTACGTGCACTTGTCGCCGGAAGAGTTGATGACCCACTACCGCGACAAGTGCGCCAGTGCCCGCATCACCGCTGCCGAGCGCACCCAGTTCCTCGACGCTCTGCGCCTGGGCCTGACCCGTTCGTCTTACCTGTCTTCGTAAGGTAAGGCACTGCTCTCATCGGGTTGTCTGAAAATGTTCCGCATGCTGCGGAAATTTCAGATGACCTGGTGCGACGCTTCTTTTTTCTTAAGCGAAATGACTCACAACCACATCTATCCACGTGATGTGGTCTTCTTTTCGCGTAGGTCATTTCCTAAGTTGTACTTCGCCTCTCTACTCGGCCATGTCTCTCGGCGAGAATCCCCGGCCGCCCCTCCTGTAGAGAATCGCCGATGTTCGATCCAGTCAACGAGCCGCCATTTCGTCTGGATGTAGAGGGTCTGCCAGATCCCTTTGAGGTCTTGGCCTTTACCGGCAGTGAAGCGATCAGCGAGCCCTTTGAGTTCAATGTCGATCTGTTGGTCGATGATCCGGCTTTGGACTTGGCCAGCCTGATGTATCGCCCGGTTTTTTTGCATTTCGGACCTGCGGGGAACGGGATTCACGGGCAGTTGCATGAACTGGTCCAGGGTGGACATGACGCCACCGCCAGGCATTGTCGTGTGCGTCTGCGGCCGAAACTGGCCTGCCTGGCCCAGCGGTTCAGCCAGCGTATGTTCAGTAACCGTTCGGTACCACAGATCCTCGCTCAGGTGCTCAAGGAGCATGGCATTGCCGGCACGGATCGGCGTTTTGAGGTGAGTGGCGATTACCCCCCGCGTGATTTCTGTACGCAGTATCAGGAATCAGACCTGCAATTTTTCCAGCGGCTGTGCGCGCAGGAGCGCCTGCATTACCACTTCGAGCATCACAGGCGCGGTCACTGCCTGGTCATTAGAGACGGGGCAGGGCGCGTTCGGTGTGACGCAACGATGGCCTTTACGCCCGACACCGGACACTCGGGTGTGCATCAGTTCACCCTTCACGACCGAACACAGGCCAGCGATGGTCATTCGAACCTCGCGACGCTGCGCAGCGGCCAGCGTGTCCGGCTGTCCGGCCACCCGTATGCCGACGGGAGTCGTCTCTGGTGGCTGACCCATGTCGAGCATCACGCGGGACAAGCCCCTGCGTTGACGTATGGCAACCAAATCCGTGCGGTGGCCGCAGAGTTGTCTCCTATACCGCAGAGTTCGGCCGTTGGCCCCAGGATGCATGGCCTGCAACGGGCCTGGGTGGTCGAGGTCGATGAGCCGCAACCCGAAGCGTCCAGACCCGTTGCCGTGCAATTTGACTGGCTCTATCAGGGCGAAGGCGCGGCCCCCAGCCACTGCTGGTTGTCGATTTCACCTGAATTGAGCTATGCGCCCGTCAAGTCGTTGACTGAGGGCGTGGAAGTGCTCGTGAGCTTTATCGAAGGCGATCCGGATCAACCGTTGATTACCGGATTTCTCCCCGGTCCTTCCGCCGCCCCGGTCCCGGCCGAGCGACAACCCACTGCGGTGGTCGATGACGCCGTGTCGGCCGATGGATTGTTGCGTTTGTTGCGGTCCAGTGAACCGTTGGTGTTGCTGTGCCTGTTGCCCGGCGGGGGCAGTTTTCTTCATTGCACGCAAACCCTTTGCACGTGCCGGGCCGCGACACAGCTTGGCCGGAGCGGTGCGGCATGATTGCCGTCCAGGCTCCCGACGTCACCCCGCAATGGCTGTTGCTCGATGTGCCGGGCGAGCCCGGGGCCGCAGAGGCGCTGCGGGAGCAGTTTGCCCAGGTCCGGCAGTTCTGGCTGTTCAACCACTGCGAATGGCAGCCGTTGAGGGAGCACGGCCCGGTGTTGATCGACCTCAAGGGACACTCGGCACTGACCGAACGTTGTCAGCGTGAACCCCACCTCTGGAACGGGTTGTGGCTGGCCAGTGACGCGTCACCGTCGCAGTTGCTCGAACATTTGCAACGCATGCTCACCGTCACCGTTGGCCTGCATCACCGCGCCTTGCTGAGCTACTACAACCCCCAGACGGCCAGCTATTTTTTCGATGCGTGCGATGCCCGGGAGTTGAGTCGCTGGCTCGGTCCGATCAGCCGGTTACGCTGGTTCGGTGGAACCTGGGCTGATCGGGCAATTGGCTGTCAGGGCTGGCAGCAGTTGTTCAATCCGGGGCTTGCCGTCGAGCCGCTGGGCATAGAGGAAGCCCTCAGTGCACGTCAGCGTGACTCATTGCAAACCTGCCTGCTGGAACAGCACGCCTGGCGCTGGAGCCAATCCACCGGGAGCGATTACACCGACCTGTGGTCCCAACTGCTGGAGGGGTTGGCGCTGGGTTTCAGCGAGCGGCCGGTGCTCGATGGATGGTTATGGTTACGCTTGCAATACCCCGGCGCTGTACCTGAACTGCCGCTGCCGGGGATCACTCAGCAGGAACGTCTCGATAGACTGCGCAATCTGTGGCAGGGCGATCAACCCTGAAGCCCCGGCCCCTATCATCCGGTGAACCAGCCATCGTTCTTGCGCAAGTACCAGGCAAAAGTACCCAGGGTCAGGCTGCGTAATAACATGAACAGCAAAAAGGTGATCCACAGCCCATGGTTGCCCAAGCCTTGCAGGGCCCAGGCGAAGGGCAGCAGCAGGATCACGGTCAACAGCATGCCGTTGCGCATTTCCCGGGCGCGAGTGGCGCCAATGAACAGCCCGTCGAGCAAGTAACTCCACACCGCGATCAACGGCAGCGCGGCGAGGTAGGGCAGGTAGATGAAGGCGGTGTCACGCACACTCTGAATGTCGGTCTGCATCTGGATAAACAAATGCCCGGCGAATGCAAACAGCACGGCAAAGCCCAGGCTCGCCAGCAATGACCAACCGCAGGCGACCACCAATGAACGCCGCAATGCCTCTCGATCACGCGCCCCGATGGCGTGCCCGCACAGGGCTTCAACGGCATGCGCCAAACCGTCCAGTGCGTGCGCCGTCAGCAGCAAGCCGTTAAGCAGCAGCGCGTTTGCGGCAACGGTGGCATCGCCGAGGCGAGCACCCTGTACGGTGATCAGGAAAAACACCGATTGCAGCGCCAGGCTACGGATGAAAATGTCGCGATTGACCGCCAGCAATGGCCGCCAACTCTGCCACAGCGCCAGCGCGGCCCAAACGATGTGACCGGGGTAGGCACGCAAGGCTTTGCGCGTCAGCAGCAGGCCGATCAGCGCACCGGTCCATTCGGCAATCACCGAGGCCCGCGCCGCACCGACCACCCCCCATTCCAGACCGAGGACAAACCACAGGTTCAGTGCGATGTTCACCAGGTTGGTGCTCAGCAAAATCGCCAGCGGTGCCCGGGCATTCTGGGTGCCCAGGAACCAGCCCACCAAGGCATAACTGGCCAGTGCCGCCGGCAGGCCGAACAAACGTGTGTGGAAAAATTCGCGGGTCAGTTGATTCAGTTCTGCCGACGGCTGCATGAAGTGCAGCGCGACGCCGCTCAAAGGAACGCCCGCAGCACCCAGCACAATCGACAGGCCCAAGGCCAACAACAGGCCTTGCAGCAAAATCTGCCGCAAAGCCGCACCATCCCCGCGTCCGGCGGCCTGCGCCGCGAAGCCGGTTGAGCCCATGCGCAGAAAACCCATGGCCCAGGCCAGGAAGGTATACAAGCTGGACCCGACCGCGACGGCGCCCAGCTGATGAGCGTGGGGCAGGTGGCCGATGACCGTACTGTCGACCAATGCCACCAGCGGTACGGAAATATTCGACAGGATCATCGGCGCAGCCAGCGCCCAGACCCGACGATGGGTCGGGCGGTCGCGCCAGTCGGTAATCAGGTTGGACATGCAGGCTCCTTGGCGAAGCCGGCATTGTAGCGACAGTTGGTGATGATCGTTCCCTCGCTCTGCGTGGGAACGATCAGCAACAGGTGGGGTTAGTGAATGATCCAGCTCAACAACCAAAGCCCCAGCAGTAACCAGATAATCCCCATGATGACCGACGCATTCATAAACGCCCGAATCGCCGACCACAACAACATCAACCCCACAATCAGCGCCACGATGCTGATGATCGACGTATCCATCCCAAGCGTGCGGGACAAGCCCTCGACAAAGTTTGCGCCGGCGTGGCTCAACAGATTGAACAAGCCACTGAGGCCGTCAACGATAAAGCGGATGACCGAACCGAGCGCCTGGCCAAGCCAGTCGAAAAAACCTTCTACCTGCATGTCGTTAACGTCCTGATGAAAGTGGTTGAGCCTTGGGCCATTGATCGCGGTGGCGAGTTCCCTGCAAGCATAGTGGTTTTGCGGCGCTTGCCGCTTGCCTTCACGCAGCATCCCCCCGAAGCTATACGCCTTCAGGAGAGCCCGATGAACCTTGTTGAACTGACCGAACGCCTGCACGCCATCCGTGACCGCAACGACTGGCGGCCATTTCACAGCCCGAAAAACCTGGCCATGGCCGCCAGTGTGGAAATGTCCGAGCTGGTGGAGATTTTCCAGTGGTTGACCGAAGACCAGTCACGTCAGTTGCCGGCCGACAAACTCGCCCATGCCGGGCAGGAAGTCGGCGATATCGTGCTCTATCTATTGCTGCTGTGCAGCGAGTTGGGACTGGACATGAATGAAGTCGTGCGCAGCAAACTCGCAGACAGCGAAAAGAGGTTCAGCTGATGAGCGATCGTCATTTCGATCAACTGGCGACCCGCTTCGCCGAAAAAATCTACGGCGGGGCCAAAGGCGCGATCCGCCTGGCGGTGCTTCAGGCCGACCTGGCCGAAACCCTGCCGGACCGACCATTGCGCGTACTCGACATCGGCGCCGGTCTGGGCCACATGTCGTTGTGGCTGGCCGAGCGCGGCCATGACGTCACCCTGGCCGAGCCCGCCGAGCCGATGCTCGAAGGGGCGCGCCAGCGCTTTGCCGAGGCCGGGCAGAGCGCAACGTTCATTCAGGCGCCGTGGCAGGATCTGCTCGGTCAGCTCACCGAACCCTACGACCTGGTGCTGTGCCATGCCGTGCTCGAATGGCTGGCGGAGCCTCACGCGATTCTGCCGGTGCTGCATCAATTGACCAAGCCCGGTGGCTGGTTGTCCCTGGCCTTCTATAACCGCGATGCGCTGATTTACCGCAACCTGCTCAAGGGCCACTTTCGCAAGATGCGCAAGAACGACATGGCCGGCGAGAAGCAGAGCCTGACCCCGCAACAGCCCCTTGATCCACGCGAACTGGCGGCGCAACTTGAAGGCCTGTGGCAGGTCGAAACCCAGAGTGGAGTGCGGGTTTTTCACGACTATATGCCTGTGGAATTCCAGGCCCGCGCCGAGCTGGTGGACTTGCTCGAAATGGAACTGGCCCATCGACGTCACCCAAGCTTTGCCGGGCTTGGGCGCTATTTGCACTGGATCTGTCGACCGGTCTGATCGGAGCACGAAATGAAAAGTCGTTCAGGGTTGCTGGTGATCTGTCTCGGGCTGGCGGCCTGTCAGGGCAGCAATCCGTATGTGGCATCGTCCAACCCTATCCCGCCGGCGCCACCCGGCGCGGCCAACACCTTCGATCGCAGCGCCTACCCCGCGCCACCCCGTGACTACGGGCGTTATCGCAGCTGGGCCTGGCTCGATGGTCAACTGCCGCCGGGTACCACTTGGGCTGACTCGGCGCAGGTGGCCGAAGTGGTCAGCAATGCCCTGGATCAGCGCGGCCTGCGACCGTTGCACGATAACCGTCCAGCCGACCTGTTTGTCAGCGCCAACTTGCACCTGGAAACCCGCTTGCGTCAGGTTCAGGACGACTACGGTTATTACGGCGGCGGTTATGGCGGGTACAACCACTACGGTAACGGTTACGGGATGTACGGCAGCGTGCCGATCATCCGTACCTATCAGGAACAAGTCTTGGTGGTGCAGGTAGACATGTTCGATGCGGGCACCGGTCAACCGGTGTGGAGTGCCAGCGCCGAAACCGGCCATAACGGTAGCCAGAGCGAGCAAGCCGATGCCCTGCGAAAGGCTGTAGAAAAGGCAATGTCGGCGTATCCTCCTAGTTAGCTTCTGTAGATAAGAAGCATTTCGCAGAGTTATGCCTTCAACCGGAGAACCATCATGTTCCGCCGTCTCGTTGTACTGGCTATGGCCGCGCTGCTCAGTGCCTGCGCCGCCAACCAGGTCAATCATGACTTTGACGCCAGCCGTGATTTTGCCGCCTACCGCAGTTGGAGCTGGAAAGAACCCGCTCTGCAGTACCGTCCCGATGATCCGCGGATCAAGAGTGATCTGACCGAGCAACGCATCCGCCAATCCGTTGCCGATCAACTGGACCAGCGAGGCTTGCGTCCGGCCGCTGCCGGCACCAAGGGTGACTTGAGTGTGCAGACTTACTTGATCGTCGAAGAGCGCCAGCAACAAGTGACCACCAATTATGGCGGCGGTTATGGCAACCCCTGGAACGGTTACTGGGGCGCGCCGATGTACAACGAAACCCGCAACGTCAGCTACAAAGTGGCGACCATCCAGATCGATCTGCTCGACGGCAAGGACGGCAAACTGGTGTGGCGTGGCAGTGACGAGCAACTGCTCAGCGGCTCGCCGAACCCGACCGATCGCAGCAATGCGATTCATGAAACCGTCGTACGCATCCTGGCCAACTACCCACCCAAATTGACCCACTGACACTGCATGGGATGTCTGATGTTAACTGGCGAGTTGCCAGTCAATAAAAAACCGCTGACGTGAACGCATCAGCGGTTTTTTTTCGACTCCGGTTTTTGCGTTGCCAAACCATCAGGCCACCGGCCGCCAATGCCCGACCATGTGCTCAAGATCCCCGGCACCGACCAGCTGAAAATCACCACTGCTCCCCGCCACGCTCGCCAGCAATGTCACTTCACTGGGCAAGCGCACCGGTTTGCGAAACTGCACGGCAATCTCGATATTCGCCGTCGGCAGGTGATCGGCCAGCGCCGCCAAGGTACATGCCTTGTTCCACAACCCGTGGGCGATCGCCGCGGGAAAACCAAACATCCTGGCGCTGACGGCACTCAGGTGAATCGGGTTGTAATCGCCGGACACCTTGGCGTACTGGCGACCAATGTCGGCGGGCGCTTGCCAGCGGCTCACTTCGATCATCTCCAGGCGTGTGGCCAAAACGTCTTCGATCGGCTCACCGTCAAGTGTGACGCCCCGGCACAGCATCTGGCTCTGCGCTTCCCAGAGCGGCCCCAATTGATCGTCCAGCGAGGTCACCAGGTCGAACGTCGCACCCTTGGCATGCGGTTGCAGATTCTGCACCTGCACGCTGACGCGTACACGACTCACCCCGCCCAAGGGACGCAAGACGCGAATGCGGTTGCTCAGGTGAATCAACCCCAACAGGGGGAACGGGAATTCCCTGGCGGTGAGCAATTGCATCTGCAAGGCAAACGCGAGGATGTGCGGATAGGTCGGCGGCAGCAACCCGTTGTCGGCAAACCCGCAGACCTTGCGATAAGCCGCCAGGCGTTTGTGGTCGACCTCGACCCAACAGTGCAAGCCCGTGGGGGGCAACGTGGTGCCGGTAATCTTGCGTCGCGTCGCCGCTCGCACGTACAACGCTGGCAGGCTCGGTTCACGGTTGAGCGTGTGCCAATCGGTCATCATCACTAGGCCCCCAAAACACTTTGTCCACAGACCCGCAGTGCTTGCCCGGTAAACGCCCCCGTCCCCGGTTGCGCCAACCATGCCACGGCTTCGGCGACGTCCTGCGGCAAGCCGCCCTGGCCGAGTGAACTCATGCGTCGGCCGGCTTCGCGCAAGCCGAATGGAATGTGCGCGGTCATTTGCGTTTCAATAAATCCTGGCGCCACGGCATTGATGCTGATGCCGCGTTGACCCAGCAACGGCGCCCAGGCTTGAGCCAGGCCGATCAGCCCGGCTTTGCTGGCAGCGTAATTGGTTTGCCCGCGATTGCCGGCGATGCCACTGATGGAGGCTAGCAAAATCACGCGACCGTTGTCGTGCAGGGTGGCGCTGTCGAGCAGGGCCTTGGTCAGCACCTGCGGCGCATTGAGGTTGACGGCCAACACCGCGTCCCAGAATTCCGGCGTCATGTTGGCCAGGGTTTTGTCCCGGGTGATACCGGCGTTGTGCACCACGATGTCGACCCCGTCGGGCAAGTGTTCGATCAACTGCGCGGCAGCGTCTTCGGCGCAAATATCCAGGGTGATGCTGCGCCCGGCAAGCCGTGCGGCGAGCGCCTCGAGATCGGTTTTGGCCGGTGGTACGTCCAGCAGAATCACCTCGGCGCCATCACGGGCCAGGGTTTCGGCGATGGACGCGCCGATGCCGCGCGCCGCGCCGGTCACCAACGCCTTGCGCCCTGCCAGCGGCCGCGTCCAGTCCTGAACGGGCGTGTCGCAGGCTTTCAACCGAATCACTTGCCCGGACACAAACGCGCTTTTGGGCGAAAGGAAAAACCGCAACGGACCTTCCAGTTGTTCCTCGGCGCCTTCACCGACATAGATCAACTGCAACGTGCCACCGCTGCGCAGTTCCTTGGCCAGAGAACGGCTGAACCCTTCCAGGGCACGCTGGGCGCTGGCGGCAAACGGGTCGCTCAAGGTCTCTGGCGCGCGCCCCAGAATGACCAGGTGCGCGCTGTGGTCGAGGTTTTTCATCAAGGGCTGGAAGAACTCGCGCAACTGTTTGAGTTGATCGGTCTGCACCAGATGACTGGCGTCGAAGACCACCGCTTTGAGTTTCGGGCCGTGACCGGGAATCCACGCGGTGGCCAGCGAGGGCTCGGTGCCGTAGCTGTAAATCGCGTCGGTCAGGCGATTGGCGAGCGCGCCGACTTTCTCCGCCAGCGGACCACCGCCGATCAACAACGCCCCTTCGACCGGCCGCAATCGGCCGGCCTGCCAGCGCTCCAGGCGTACCGGCGACGGCAGACCCAAGGCCCCGACCAGGCGATGGCCGATGGACGAATTGGCGAAGTCGATATAACGGTCAGACATGGAACGTGCTCCGGCGGCTGGGGTTCAAAGTGTGGACCACGATTGGCAATCAGTCGTTCGATCCACGAGATAAGGCCTACGCTTGAACATTGCAGAGTAGTTGAACCTGGGTTCTGCAGGACTTGCGGGGGAATGCAGAGCCTGTGGGTTCAGGTTTGATGTTCGAATATTTCACAAGGAGCTTTTCATGACTCAGCTGCGCCGCGTCGCGATTATCGGCGGTAACCGAATTCCTTTCGCTCGCTCCAACGGGGCGTATGCCACTGCCAGTAACCAGGCGATGCTCACCGCAGCGCTCGAAGGCTTGATCGAACGCTTCAACCTGCACGGCCTGCGCTTGGGCGAAGTGGTCGCGGGGGCCGTGCTCAAACTGTCGCGGGATATGAACCTGACCCGCGAGTGCGTGCTCGGTTCGCGGCTGTCGCCGGAAACGCCGGCCTACGACATCCAGCAAGCGTGCGGCACCGGGCTGGAAGCGGCGTTGCTGGTGGCGAACAAGATCGCCCTGGGGCAGATCGATTGCGGCATTGCCGGCGGCGTCGATACCACCTCGGATGCGCCAATCAGTGTCAGTGAAGGCCTGCGCCGGATCCTGCTGCAAGCCAATCGCGCCAAGACCACCGCCGACAAACTGAAAACATTCCTGCAATTACGGCCCCGGCATCTCATTCCCGAGTTCCCGCGCAATGGCGAACCCCGCACCGGTTTGTCCATGGGGCAACATTGCGAGCTGATGGCGCAGACCTGGAACATCCCCCGCGAAGAACAGGATCAACTGGCGCTGCAAAGCCACCGCAACCTGACCGCCGCCTACGCCGAGGGCTGGCACAACGACCTGATGACGCCGTTCCTCGGTCTGACCCGCGACAACAACTTGCGTCTGGACCTGACCCTGGAACAACTCGCCAAGCTGAAACCGGCCTTCGAGAAAAGCGCCAAGGGCACGATGACCGCCGGCAACTCGACGCCACTCACCGACGGTGCCTCGCTGGTGCTGTTGGGCAGTGAAGAATGGGCCAGGGCGCGTGGCTTGCCGATCCTTGCTTATCTGCGTGATGGGGAAGCAGCGGCGGTGGATTTCGTCAACGGTGCCGAAGGCCTGTTGATGGCGCCGTTGTACGCGGTGCCACGTTTGCTGGCGCGCAATGGCCTGACCTTGCAAGACTTCGATTACTACGAAATCCACGAAGCCTTCGCCGCACAGGTGCTCTGCACGCTGAAGGCCTGGGAAGATCCGCAATATTGCAAAACCCGCTTGGGGCTTGATGCGCCGTTGGGCTCCATCGACCGCAGCCGCCTCAACGTCAAAGGCAGTTCACTGGCGGCCGGGCATCCGTTTGCAGCCACCGGCGGGCGTATCGTCGCCAATCTGGCGAAGTTGCTGGACGCGGCCGGTAAGGGCCGAGGCCTGATCTCGATCTGTGCGGCTGGCGGTCAAGGCGTCACCGCGATTATCGAGCGCTGAAGAACTCCTACAGGGAATCTCGGCATCAAATAGATTTGTAGGGATCTGCTACTTGGCCTAACGTCGGCTCCATCAGCCCTCTTGCGATATAAGGCTAGTTGATGCCGACTAACGGACAAATTTCCCTCGAACGGACGATACCGACGCTGACGGCTCTGCCCCGTCCGCTGTTTGCCCGGGTAGAAAGCCTGAATGCCGGTTCATGGACGCCGCCGCATCGTCACGATTGGGTGCAGTTTTCCTACGCGATCAGTGGCGTGCTCGGGGTGCATACCGCCGAGGGCAGTTTTTTTGCGCCGCCGCAGTGGGGCATCTGGATTCCGGCGGACCTTGAGCATCAAGTCGTTACCTCGATGCGCGCTGAAATGCGCAGTTTGTATGTGCGCCGCAAGGATTGTGCGTGGGCGGATGGACGTTGCCGGGTGCTGGAAGTCACGCCGCTGGCGCGGGAACTGATCAAGAGTTTTTGCCTGCTGGCGGTGGAGTATCCACAGGGCGACAGCCAGGAAGCGCGGCTGGTGAGCGTGTTGCTCGATCAGTTGGCGAGTTTGCCCGAGGTGGGGTTTTCCCTGCCGTTGCCCCGGCATGAACGGTTGCTGGGATTGTGCAACGAACTGATTGAAAGCCCTGAGCAAAACGTGACATTGCAGGCCTGGGCGGAGCGCTTGGGCCTGTCGGAAAAAACCCTGATGCGCCTGTTTCAGCGCGAGACCGGGTTGAGCTTTCGCGGCTGGCGACAGCGGATGCGACTGCTGTCGTCATTGAGTCTGCTGGAGGAGGGCGACAGCGTGACCAACACCGCGCTGGCATGTGGGTATGACTCGACTTCGGCGTTCATTGCCGCCTTCAAAAGCCTGTTCGGGTTTACCCCCGGCGAACTCTTCAAGCGGTAACACCACATGACCCTGTGGGAGCGGGCTTGCCCGCGATGAGGCCATGTCAGTCAACATTGATGTTGAATGTCAGTCAGCTATCGCGAGCAGGCTCACTCCTAGTGATGTGCGGTGTTTCGGGGATCAGGTTCTGAACCGTCGAACCAACCCGTCCAGCTCATTCGAAAGCCCGGCCAGGCTCTGCGAATCCAGGCGCGCGGAGTTCGCCAGTTCCGCGACCAATTGCGCATCCCCATGAATCTGGCTGATGTGGCGGTTGATGTCTTCGGCCACGTGATGCTGTTCTTCGGCCGCCGTCGCAATCTGCGTGTTCATGTCACGGATCACGTCCACCGACTCGCGAATCTGCCCGAAGCTGTTACGCGCTTCGCCGATTCGGCTCACCGACTGTTGCGACACTTCCAGGCTGGCGTGCATCTGTTGGGTCACCTGGCTGGTGCGCTTGGCGAGGTTGCCGAGCAGCCCGTCGATTTCCGCCGTGGAGTCCGCCGTGCGTTTGGCCAGCGCCCGTACTTCGTCAGCCACGACCGCGAACCCGCGACCTTGCTCGCCGGCCCGTGCCGCTTCGATGGCCGCGTTCAGCGCCAGCAGGTTGGTCTGCTCGGCGATCGAGCGAATGGTCCCCAGGATCGACTGGATATCGTTGCTGTCGCGTTCCAGCTGTTGCATCGATTGCGCCGACTGTTCGATTTCCTGGCTCAAGCGATCAACGCTGCTCACCGCCGCATCAATCTGCTGCTGACCTTCACGGGCCTGACGCTGGCCACTGTCGGCCGACTCCGCCGCCTGGCTGCAGGAGCGCGCGACTTCGTTGGCGGTGGCGACCATTTCGTGGAACGCCGTGGACACCATGTCTACGGCTTCACGCTGGCGTCCGGCGGCTTCGGCCATGTCGCTGGAAACTTGGGTCGAGCTTTTGGAGGTGGCGAGAATTTTCGTCGCCGCGCCGCCGATGCTTTGAATCAGGTTGCGGATCGCCGTCAAAAACTGGTTGAACCAACTGGCCAGTTGCGCGGTTTCGTCGCTGCCACGGATTTCCAGGTTTTTGGTCAGGTCGCCTTCGCCTTGGGCGATGCCTTCCAGACCGCTGGCCACGCTGCGGATCGGGCGCACGATAACGCTGGCGAAGCTGGCACCGAGGATGGCGAAGAACACGGCCAGCACGGCGGCGATGATTGCGATCAGCCAGGTCAGTTGGGTGGCCGAGCTCATCACGTCGTTTTGCTTGATCAGGCCGATGAAGGTCCAGCCCAGTTGCTCCGACGGCCAGACGTTGGCCATGTAGCGTTCGCCGTTCAGCTCGACTTCCACCAGGCCTTTGCCGGCCTTGGCCAGTTGCGCGTAACCCTCGCCGAGGCTGCTCAGTGGCTTGAAGTTGTGTTCTGGTTGTTTCGGGTCCACCAGGACCATGCCGGTGTTTTCCAGCAGCATCAGGTAGCCGGTTTCACCCAGCTTGATCTGCTTGACGATTTCGGTGAGCTGCTTGAGCGTCACGTCGATGCTGACCACGCCGCCGTTAGTGCCCAACTTGTTGTCGATGGTACGCACGGTACTGACGTAAGTCGCGTCGTCCTGTGCCCAGTAATAGGCCTCGGTGCGAAACGGCTTGCCCGGTTTGGCCTGGGCCGCTTTGTACCACGGACGCTGGCGTGGATCGTAGTTGTTCAACTTCGCATCGTCCGGCCAGGACACATAACCGCCGGCCGCAGTGCCGAGAATGGCATAGGCGTAGGACGGATGGCTGTTGCCCAGGTCCTGGAGGAGGCTGAAGACTTTTTTGTCTGCTTCACCCTGGGGAATGCTCTCGGCGTTGGCGCTCATGTAGGTCTTGAGGCTGTCGTCGGAGTCCTTGATCAGGGGCTGTTTGGCTAGGTAGTCGACGTTCTGGCTGATGCCGTCGAAAAACAATTGCATGGCGTTGCTGACCTGACGAATCTCACGGCCACTGCCATCGACAAAACTGTCCTTGGCATCACTGCGCAAGTTCATCACAACCAGGGTGGCGACCAGCACCACGGGCACGCAGGCGATGATTGCAAACGCCCAGGTCAACTTCTGTTTGATGTTCATCCGCGCTCCAGATTTTCTTGTAGGCCCACGCAGTGCAGATGACTCGCGGAATATTGGTAGCCGAAAACGTTGTTGGTGTACTTCGGTCCCTGAAGCGTCGTCGTTTTTCTATCAGAACGATTGTCGGACAAATTCCTTTGTCCTGAGGACTTCGGCTGCTGATGGGAGAAATTGAGTCCATATTGGAAAAATCCTACGCAGGGGTTTGCGCAAGATGTCAGCTTCTGTCGCAAATGCCTTCAAATCCCTTCGCCAACAAAGTTCGCTGGCTCAGCTATGATCTCGGCCGGTCATTGACGACCGGCGATGGATGAGCGATTAATCCGGCACATTGTGTGCTTCACGACGTTCATAGGTCGGCAACCCCTCCCCCGAACGGGTGGATTGCCGTATAACGAATGACTTTCGCGTGTTTGGTAATAAAGGACCCACAATAAAAGCTGATGAAGACTCCAAAACGCATTGAACCCCTGATCGAGGACGGTCTGGTCGACGAGGTGCTGCGCCCACTCATGAGTGGTAAAGAAGCAGCTGTTTATGTGGTGCGCTGCGGCAACGAGTTACGTTGCGCGAAGGTCTACAAGGAGGCGAATAAACGCAGTTTCCGTCAGGCGGCCGAGTACCAGGAAGGCCGCAAGGTGCGCAACAGCCGTCAGGCTCGGGCGATGGCCAAGGGCTCCAAGTTCGGCAAGAAAGAAACCGAAGATGCCTGGCAGAACGCCGAAGTGGCGGCCCTGTTCCGACTGGCCGGTGCCGGTGTACGGGTGCCCAAGCCGTATGACTTCCTCGAAGGCGTACTGCTCATGGAACTGGTGGCCGATGAATACGGTGATGCCGCGCCGCGTCTGAACGATGTGGTGCTGGAGCCGGACCAGGCCCGTGAATATCACGCGTTCCTGATTTCGCAGATCGTGCTGATGCTGTGTACCGGTCTGGTGCACGGTGACCTGTCGGAGTTCAATGTGCTGTTGACCCCGGACGGCCCGGTCATCATCGACCTGCCTCAGGCGGTGGACGCTGCGGGTAACAACCATGCGTTCAACATGCTGGAGCGGGATGTTGGCAACATGGCGTCCTACTTCGGACGTTTTGCGCCGGAGTTGAAAAAGACCAAGTACGCCAAGGAAATGTGGGCGTTGTACGAAGCTGGCACCTTGCACCCGGCCAGTGTCCTGACCGGCGAGTTCGACGAGCCGGAAGAACTGGCCGACGTGGGCGGGATCATGCGCGAAATCGAGGCCGCACGGCTGGACGAAGAGCGCAAGCAAGCGATCCGTGCTGCTGACGATGCGCCACCGAGTAAAGCCGAAGAACCGCCTCCGCCCTGGATGCAGTGATGCGCTAAACAAAAACCCGGCTTCGGCCGGGTTTTTTGTGGGTGCCATTTGTTGTAACCGCGTCGCCTCAATCGCGGGCAAGCCACGCTCCCACAAGTTTAGTGTCGGTCCCGAACGCCATGGTCGACACAAAACCTGTGGGAGCGTGGCTTGCCCGCGATGGCGTCAGACCAGACAATCCACAACAGCCATACTCCCCACACTCAAGGACTGAATGTGAACACATCCACCCGCAACGCCCGACTGATCATTGCCGCCCGTCTGATTTCGGATTTCGGCGCCTTTCTCAACATGGTCGCCCTGGCCACCTACGTTTACCTGCTCAGCAACAGCGCCATGAGTGTCGGCATCTTCCTCGCCAGCCGTGTGGGCGGGGGGATTTTCGCCAGCCTCATCGGCACCGCGTTTTATCGCCGCTGGGTCGGGCGCATGCCGCTGATCGCCTTCGACCTGCTGCGTGCAGGATTGCTCGGGTTGCTGCTGGTGCTGCCGGTCCCGCAACAAGCTTTGCTGTTGCCGTTAATCGCGTTCGGCCTTGGAGTCGGCAACTCGATGTTCGCCATCGGCCTGAACAGTCAGTTGCCGCACTTGATCGATGGCGAGCACCTGCTCAAGACCAACGCCTGGCTCACGTCTGCATCGTCGGCTGCGATGGTCGGCGGCAGTCTGGTGGCGGGGCTTTTGGTCGCGGCGTTTGGTTTTGAAACGGTGTTTGCACTGAACGTGGTGACGTATCTGCTGGCCGCGTTGTTCATCCTGCCGCTGCGCTTTTCCACGCCTGCGGCCTGTGACGAACCCGTCCACCCACGGGGCGAATGGTCGGCGCTGCGCCAAGGGCTGCGCAATGCGCCGGTGGTGGCCGCGATGCTCGCCGTCACCATGGCCGACACCTTGGGCAGCGCCGCGCACAACGTGGGTTTGCCAATAATTTCCAAACTGCTGACCCCAGAATCGGCCAGCACCACGCTGGGCCTGATGCTGGCGGTATGGGCCTTTGGGAAATTCATCGGTGCGCGCATTGCCAGTCGCCTGAAAGGCTCGGACAACGCCCACCTGGAGCGGCGATTTTTTCTCGGGGTGTTGCTGATGTCCTGCGGCTTCATCCTGATGTTTCAGCAGCAGACCCTGTACGGCTTGCTCCTGTTTTCCCTGCCCGCGGGGTTGGGCGACGGTTTCTCTGAGGTGGGGCTGATGTCGCGCCTGCAGCGTGAACCGGACAGCCTGCGTCTGCCGATTTTCAGCTTACTGACCCTGCTGCAAATGACCGGGTTCGGCGTCGGCATGCTGATCGCCGCGCCGTTTTACTCATGGTGGACGCCGGGGGCCGTGGTGCTGCTGTTCCACGGCATTCCGCTCACCACGTTGTTGGTGGTGAAGGGGCTGGCGATCAGGGACGAACTGGTTCGGCGCAGCAGCCCGACGCGAGATTCTTGAGGATCGGGCAGTCGGGACGATGGTCGCCCTGGCAGTGCTCGACCAGGTCTTGCAGGGTGTCGCGCAACTGACCGAGTTCGCGGATCTTCTGGTTCAGTTCGTCGATGTGCTGACGGGCCAGGGCCTTCACATCGGCGCTGGCTCTTTGGCGGTCCTGCCAGAGGGTCAGTAACTTGCCAACCTCTTCCAGCGAAAACCCCAGGTCCCGGGAACGCTTGATGAAGGCCAGGGTATGCAGGTCGTCGTCACCGTAAACGCGGTAGCCGCTCTCGGTACGATGGGCGGCCTTGAGCAGGCCGATGGACTCGTAGTAACGAATCATCTTCGCGCTCAGGCCGCTTTGGCGGGCTGCTTGACCGATGTTCATCGATTGTCCTCCAGGTCCTTGGGTTTCCAGGTTTTCAACAGTAACGCATTGCTCACCACGCTGACGCTCGACAATGCCATGGCCGCACCGGCCAGCACCGGGTTGAGGAAGCCGAACGCCGCCAGCGGAATGCCGATCAGGTTATAGACGAAGGCCCAGAACAGGTTCTGCCGGATCTTCGCGTAGGTCTTGCGGCTGATCTCCAGCGCCGCCGGCACCAGCCGAGGGTCACCGCGCATCAAGGTAATCCCGGCCGCGTGCATGGCCACGTCAGTGCCGCCGCCCATGGCGATGCCGATGTCCGCGGCCGCCAGGGCCGGGGCGTCGTTGATGCCATCGCCGACCATCGCGACCACGCCGGTTTGTTTCAGGGTGGCGACGGTGGCCGCTTTGTCGGCGGGCAGCACTTCGGCGTGGACGTCATTGATGCCCAGCGCCTGGGCGACAACGTTGGCACTGCCGCGATTGTCACCGGTGAGCAGGTGGCTGCTGATGTTCCTTGCGCTGAGTTGTTGCACCGCCTGCAGGGCGCCGGGTTTGAGCGTGTCGCCAAAGGCGAAGAGGCCGAGCACTTTCGATTCGGGGCTTTGTTCGATCAGCCAGGACAGCGTCCGGCCTTCGGTTTCCCAGGCGGTTGCCGAGTCAGCCAATGATCCTGCGTTTAAACCACTTTCTTCCAATAGACGACGATTGCCCAATGCCAGTCGACGACCCTCCAGCGTGCCGGCGATGCCTCGCCCCGTCAGTGATTGACTGTCACTGATATCGGCGACGATCAGTCCGCGTTCGCTGCACGCATCCAGCACAGCCTTGGCCAGCGGATGTTCGCTGCCCCGTTGCAGGGCGCCTGCCATTTGCAGCAGGGCGGCCTCGTCACCGTCGACAGCGGTCAGATGAGCAATACGCGGGGCTCCCGAGGTCAGCGTACCGGTCTTGTCGAACACCACGGCGCTGACTTCATGTGCGCGTTCCAGCGCTTCGGCATCCTTGATCAGAATCCCGTAGCGCGCCGCCACGCCGGTTCCGGCCATGATGGCGGTCGGTGTGGCCAACCCCAGCGCACATGGGCAGGCGATCACCAATACCGCGACGGCATTAATCACGGCGGTTTCAATCGGCGCGCCATACAGCCACCAACCGATGAAGGTGGCCAACGCGATCAACAGCACCGTGGGCACAAACACCTGGCTGACTTTATCCACCAGTTTCTGGATCGGAGCCTTGGCGGCCTGGGCGTCTTCGACCAGGCGAATGATTCGCGCCAGCACGGTTTCCGCCCCCAAGGCCTGGGTGCGAACCAGCAATCGACCTTCACCATTGATTGCGCCACCGGTGACCTTGTCGCCCGGTTGCTTGGGCACCGGCAGGCTTTCGCCGCTGATCAGTGCTTCGTCGGCGTGGCTCTGGCCGTCGACCACTTCGCCGTCCACCGGGAAGCGTTCACCGGGTTTGACCATGACCAGGTCGTTGAGACGCAAGGCACTGATGGCGACCTCCTGTTCGCGGCCATCGATGACCTGAATCGCCCGTTCCGGGCGCAAGGCTTCGAGGGCACGAATGGCGCTGGCGGTCTGGCGTTTGGCGCGGCTTTCCAGGTATTTGCCCAGCAGTACGAGGGCGATGACGACCGCTGAGGCTTCGAAATACAGGTGTGGCATGCGCCCGGCAGCGGTGGCCCATTCGTAGACACTCAAGCCGTATCCGGCGCTGGTGCCCAGTGCGACCAGCAAATCCATGTTGCCGGCCCCGGCGCGCACGGCTTTCCAGGCCGCGACATAAAAGCGCGCACCGAAGATGAATTGCACAGGCGTTGCCAACGCGAATTGCACCCAGGCCGGCAGCATCCAGTGCACGCCGAACGGCTGCAGCAGCATCGGCAACACCAGCGGCAAGGCGAGGACGATGGCCATGATCAACGCCCAACGCTCACGGTGCAGGCGCTGTTGTTGAGTGTCGGTTTGCGGGTGTTCGACTTCCCAGACGCTGGCGGAGTAACCCGCTTTGGTCACCGCCGCGATCAGGGTTTGCGGATCGACGTGGCCGAGCAGTTCGAGGTGGGCGCGCTCGTTGGCCAGGTTGACGCTGACGCTCTTCACGCCCGGCACCTTGGCCAGCGCACGTTCGACCCGGCCGACGCACGAGGCGCAGGTCATGCCGTCGATGCTCAGTTCCAGAGTGTGCCGGGGCACGCTGTAACCGGCCTGTTCAACCGCCGCCATCAACGCCGGCAAGCTGTCGCTGGGCGCCTGGACTCGGGCCTGTTCAGTGGCCAGGTTGACGCTGACGGCGGAGGCGCCGATGACTTTGCTCAAGGCTCGCTCGACACGCCCAGCGCAACTGGCGCACGTCATGCCGGCAATCGGCAAATCGAAAGTGGTGGATTCGGACATCGGTCACGCTCCCTGTAGTAGAGACCTACAGGATCAACCTTGCCATGTTGGCAAGGTCAAGCACCAATCTGCAAATCGCCGCAGACCAATGTGGGAGCGAGCTTGCTCGCGATGGCGGCGTATCAGTCAATATCTATGTAACTGACACACCGCCATCGCGAGCAAGCTCGCTCCCACAGGGGGGGCACGTTGGATTTGCTCAGTATTCGAGAGCAGCAGGTTTGAGGTACATCCCTTCTTGCGTCATCGCAATCCGGAATTTCAATACATCGCCGGCCTTAAGATTGATGATCTGCGAACCCGGCGCGAGCATGCCCGGGTTGCAACCCGGCGCCTGGCCCGGCAGCAGCTTGAGGCGCAAGGACACATTGCCCGGCGGCAGGTTGAACGAGGTGCTTTGTTCCTGGAACAGTCGTGCGGACAGTTGATCCAGGATGTACACACCGATTTCGCAGGAGGTGGCGACTTCCAGGCGCTCGCGGGAAATGATCAGTACGCCATAGTCCTCCCCGGCGGCTTGAACCGAAGGTGTCGCGGCAAAGAGGCTGAGGAAGCCAAACAGGCTGAGAGCTGACCAGCGCATGGCTGAATCTCCTGAAGTCGAGTCATTGATGCACGCAGCTTGGCCGAGCGCGACGCCGATTGCCAGCCCGGCAGTTTGTTCAAGAACTTGACCTTGCCATGGTGGCAAGCTCGAGACTGCACGCAATCTCAACAAAGGAGCCACACCATGCAAGTGTTCAACGTTCAAGGCATGTCTTGCGGTCACTGTGTCAAAGCCATCACTCAGGCACTGCAAGCCATGGATCCGGCGGCCAGCGTGCGGGTCGATCTGGCGGCCAAGGAAGTCGGCGTTGAAAGCGCGTTGACGGTCGAGCAAGTGATCGCCGCGATCAGCGAAGAAGGCTACGAGGTCAAAGTCGCCTGACACAAGGCATTCAGTGTTTTTTAATAGTTAGCGAGCTATCGGAATGTTCAAGGCGTTCATGCAAGGCTAGACTGTCGGCCTGCTGACTCATGCCCAACTGGATGCCTGATGAACTTTCGTACCATTTTGATTCTTGGCGCCCTCAGCGCTTTCGGTCCGCTGGCGATCGACTTCTATCTGCCGGCCTTCCCGGCGATGGCACTCGCCTTCGGCACCGATGAACAACACGTTCAACTGACACTGGCGGCGTATTTCCTCGGCTTGTCGATTGGCCAACTGGCTTACGGCCCGGTGGCCGATCGTTTCGGTCGGCGCATTCCATTGCTGGCCGGGGTTGGTTTGTTCACCCTTGCGTCGCTGGCCTGTGCCTATGCACCGAGCCTGGAATGGCTGATCGGCGCACGATTTGTCCAGGCGTTGGGCGGTTGTGCGGGCATGGTGATATCCCGTGCGGTGGTCAGCGATAAATGCGATGCGGTGGGTTCGGCGAAAGTCTATTCGCAACTCATGCTGGTCATGGGCCTGGCGCCGATCCTCGCGCCGATGCTCGGCGGCTTGCTGGTCAACACCACGGGCTGGCAGTCGATTTTCCTGGCGTTGACCGGTTTCAGTGCCTTGGCTGCGCTGGCCGTGGCGCTCGGGTTGCCGGAAAGCCTGCCCGCACACATGCCGCGTCAGCCGTTGTCCGGGGCTTTTCGGCAGTACGGTCGCCTGTTGTCGGATCGGATCTTTCTCGGTCATGCCTTGACGGGCGGCATCGCCATCGCCGGCATGTTTGCCTACATCGCCGGTTCGCCGTTCGTTTTCATCAAGCTCTATGGCGTACCGGCCGAGCATTTCGGCTGGCTGTTTGGCACCAACGCGGCGGGGTTCATTCTGGTGGCGCAAGTCAACGCGCGATTGCTGGCCAAGCGGGGGCCGGCATTCTTGCTGGCGCGTGCGGTGTGGGTTTACCTGGCCGCCGGTTTGACGCTGCTCGCCGTCAGCGCCTTGCACCCCACGCAGTTGTGGCCTCTGCTGATTCCACTGTTTATTTGCATCTCCAGCCTCGGCTGCATTTTGCCCAACGCTTCGGCGTGTGCGATGAACGGGCAGGGCGCCCGCGCCGGCAGTGCGTCGGCGATGCTTGGGTGTCTGCAATTCAGCGTCGCGGCGGGTGCCGCGGCGCTGGTCGGTGTTTTACACGATGGCAGTGCCGTACCGATGGCGATGGTCATCAGCCTGTGTGGTGTTCTGGTGGTGAGCGCGGCGATGTTCACCCGGCGTTTGCAAAAGGTTCGGGCGTTGGCGCAAGCGCAGGCCTGAAGACGGGGTCAGCCAGCGGCTCGTTGCTGGCGACCGGGAATTTGATGGGGGGCGTAAAGGCGTGCTTCGAGGGTTCGGGTAAAGGCCAGAGCTTCGGCTTCGCTGCGAAATGTCACGGCATGCTGGTCCAGGCGGACCTGCCATTGAGATTTAGCCAATTCTTTTATCAGGATCTTCATTGCTGACCTCTCCTCTCGTAATAACTGCCACGTAAAGATTGTGCCGCAGAGGTTTCGATTGTAGTCCTGAATACGATCGCTATTGTGACAGGCGTCAACTCTCAGACTGACGGTGTCGTTCCTTCAGGAACGACACTGTTTCATCATGTTTCAGAACCCTTCCAGCACAATCTTGCCTTTGGCTTTGCCGCTCTCCAGCAGCGCATGGGCACGGCGCAGGTTGGCCGCGTTGATGCTGCCGAAGTGCTCGCCGACCGTGGTTTTCAACGTCCCGGCGTCGATCAGCGCGGCGATGCGGTTCAGCAACTTGTGTTGCTCGATCATGTCTGCGGTTTCGAACAGCGAGCGGGTGTACATGAACTCCCAGTGCAGTGACAGGCTCTTGCGTTTGAGCTTGGTCACGTCCAGTGACTTGGGATCATCGATCAGCGCCAGTTTGCCTTGCGGCGCCAGCGCCTCGACCAATTGATCCAGGTGCTGATCGGTCTGGGTCAGGCTGGCGACATGGGTCACGTATTCCACCCCGGCACGCTTGAGCGCTTCGCTCAACGGTTGGCTGTGATCGATCACCAGGTCCGCGCCCAACTCACGAACCCAACTCTGGGTTTGCGCTCGGGAAGCGGTGCCGATGACCTTGAGCCCGGTCAGTTGACTGGCCAGCTGTGTGAGGATCGAACCCACCCCACCCGCCGCGCCGACGATCAGCAGGCGCTGGCCTTCGTCGGTTTGGCCTTCACGCACTTGCAGGCGTTCAAAGAGCAATTCCCAGGCGGTAATCGCGGTCAGTGGCAGCGCGGCGGCTTCAGCGAAACCCAGGGTTTTCGGCATGTGGCCGACGATCCGCTCATCCACCACATGCCGTTCGCTGTTGCCGCCGGCACGGGCGATGGAGCCTGCGTAAAAGACCTTGTCGCCGGCCTTGAACAAGGTCACGTCTTTACCGACAGCCTTGACCACCCCGGCCACGTCCCAACCCAGCACCTTGGCCGCGCCGTCTTCAGGCTGGACGTTTTGGCGGACTTTGGTGTCCACCGGGTTGACCGAGATGGCTTTGACGTCCACCAACAGGTCGCGCGGGCCGGCAACCGGTTCCGGCAACTCGATGTCTTGCAGGGATTGTTCGTCGCTGATCGGCAACGAGGTGTAATAGGCGATGGCTTTCATACAGGGGTTTCCGAAAGGTAATAAAAG
This sequence comes from Pseudomonas sp. C9, assembly GCF_002000165.1. Lineage (NCBI taxonomy): Bacteria > Pseudomonadati > Pseudomonadota > Gammaproteobacteria > Pseudomonadales > Pseudomonadaceae > Pseudomonas > Pseudomonas sp. C9. The sequence continues at coordinate 549,589 of NZ_MPAK01000002.1, forward strand.
AAAGGGGACAGCCTGATACCGATCATTTAAGCCGAGGCGCACTCCGTAGCAGCTGGCGAAGCCTGCGTTCGGCTGCGGAGCAGTGGTAAATCCTGTACGCGCGGATTTCCTGAAACACCGCATCGTCTGATTTCACGACTGCTCCGCAGCCGAACGCAGGCTGCGCCAGCTGCTACAAAAGTGCGGATCGGCACTAGGGATCAGGCCACGGTGCGCAGGCGCTTGAGATCAAAGTGTTCGAGAAAATCGCCGGCCTTGGCCCGGAAGTTCTGGATGTGGGCGCTGGCGTCATGCGCCGCCAGGGCTTCGTCGCTGCTCCACTGCTCGATCATGTAAAAGGCATGCGGATTGGCGAGGTCCTGATGCAGATCGTATTGGCCGCAACCGGCCTCAGCGCGGGTTGGTTCCAGCAGTGCACGCAGGTGCCGTTCAAGGGCGTCTTGCTGGCCGGCTTTGGCGATGAGCGTGGCAATGGCGGTAAATGGCTGGGACATGGACGACTCCGGGAGCGTAATGAATTCGATGGCACAGATGATTGGCTATTTCACAGCAAGATAAAACCCGCTAAAAGAGCAGTCTCTTTCAATATTTTTTTGATAATCGAGGCTGAAAATGCTGCGTTTCGATGACTTGCAGTTGTTCGTCCGGGCTGCCGACCTGGGGAGCCTGTCGGCGGCGGCGCGGGTGATGGACATGTCGGCGGCCGTGGCCAGCGCGGCGTTGAAGCGCATCGAACAGCAACTGGGCGCGCGGTTGCTCGCGCGTTCAACCCGCAGCCTGCGCCTGACCGCCGAAGGCGAGGGGTTCCTGGAATATGCCCGCGCCGCCCTGAGCAATCTGGACGAAGGACGCCGCTTGCTGGCCAGTGGTCAGGACCAGGTCAGCGGGATTTTGCAACTGTCCGCACCGTCGGACTTCGGTCGCAATCTGTTGTTGCCCTGGCTGGACGAGTTTCAGCGTGAGCACCCGAAACTGACCGTGCGGCTATTGCTGGGAGACCGCATTGCCGACCTGTTCCGCCAACCGGTGGACATTGCCCTGCGCTACGGCGAGCCGGAAGACTCTAGTCTGGTGGCATTGCCCATCGCCCCGCAGAACCGGCGTGTGTTGTGTGCGGCGCCCGCTTACCTGGCCAGACATGGGGAGCCCCGGCAGCTCGAGCAACTGGCTCAGCACAATTGTTTGTTGTTCATGCTCGGCAGCCGGGTCCACGATCACTGGAGTTTTCATGACGGCAAGCGCGAGGTCGGCCTGACCGTCAGTGGTGACCGTTTCAGTGACGATGCCGATGTCGTCCGGTTATGGGCCGTTGCCGGCGCGGGGATCGCCTACAAGTCCTGGCTCGATGTCGCCGCCGATGTACTCGCCGGGCGACTGAAGGTGCTGATGCCGGAGTTGCTCTGTGAGCGCGCACCTCTGAATTTGCTGTGCGCCCATCGCGCACAATTGAGTAAGCCGGTGAACCTGTTGCGGGAAATGCTTGCCAGCCGATGCGCTCAATTAGGCAGTCAATTTCCGACGATAGCGGGGATCGATCATTAGTCGCAGGCAAATAGCGAAATTTCTCTCAGCAACTATCACCACCCACGGTTTCCCACGGGCAGGAACCGGCGGTTAACGCGCTTATACTAGCGCCGCCTCATGTACGCACCGTCGATCTCGCGATGGCGAGTCCGCGTTCCAGTCGGCGCGGTACCCCGCTCAATCACCCGGCCTTCGCCCTGGCTGCGAAGCAATGGCACAGGGGAGTGGGTGAGCTTCGCCCGGCTTATGGCGGTTTCCGCGTCTTGGCCGACCACACATTACTGGTCAAGATGTCTCTGAGCAGCAGACGAAACGATTCAACAGGGAGTGAATACATGGAACATGCACCTTGCATCAGCCAGATCGCCACATTGCTGGCTGACCCAAAGCGCAGCGCAATGATGTGGGCCTTGATGGACGGCACGGCGCGGCAAACCGAAGAGCTGGCGTTGTTGGCCGGCCTGTCACCCTCTTCGGCCAGCGCACACTTGGGGCGATTGTCCGCAGGCGGTCTGTTGAGGGTTGAAATCCGTGGCCGAAAGCGATTTTTCCGCCTGGCGGCCCCCGAAGTCGGTGCAGCCATCGAGGCGTTGGCCAGCGCGACCCTGGCCAGCACGCCACAAGAAGTCCCGGATGTTTTCAAGCGCCCGAACCCCATCGCCAAACCTCAGGCCGCGCCTTCGTCACTGCTGCGGGCCAGACTGTGCGATGACCATTTGGGAGGCACCCTGGCCGCCGACCTTTACCAGCGACTGCTGGATGCAGGCTGGATCGAACAGATCGATCAGCGGGTCATGATTACTCACAAGGGCTCAACTCAACTGGCGACACGAGGTGTGTTCATCCAGGCACTGGCCCATCGCAACAGCAGGGTTGCCTGTGCCTGTCCCGACTGGAGCGAAAGACGCCCGCACATGGGCGGTTCACTGGGCGCGGCACTGTTGCAATTGTTCATGCAGTCGGGCTGGTTGAGCCTGCCCAACGACTCCCGCGCCCTGCAGGTGACCGCCGCAGGGCAGCGAGAAATCCATCGCTTCGCCAAAGAGACCGAGCTCGAAATGGCGCTGTAGAGATGCAGCAACCTCCGGTTTATGCGGTGTGGCTTATGGCTTGACCAATCTGGCGTCCAGGCTGTTTTGCGCCAGGCGCTTGGCCTGATCCTGGGTCATGCCCAAGTCGGTGTACAGCGCATGGAAGTTCTCGGTCACGTAGCCGCCGAAGTACGCCGGGTCATCGGAGTTCACGGTCACTTTCACGCCACGCTCGAGCATGTCGAGAATGTTGTGCTGGGACATGTGATCGAACACGCAGAGTTTGGTGTTCGACAACGGGCACACGGTCAGCGGGATCTGCTCGTCGATGATCCGTTGCATCAAACGCTCGTCTTCGATGGCACGCACGCCATGGTCGATGCGCTGGATTTTCAGCAGGTCGAGGGCTTCCCAGATGTACTCGGGCGGGCCTTCTTCACCGGCGTGGGCCACGGTCAGGAAGCCTTCGTGACGGGCACGGTCAAACACACGCTGGAACTTGCTGGGCGGGTGGCCCATTTCCGAACTGTCCAGGCCCACGGCCACAAACGCATCACGGAACGGCAGCGCCTGGTCGAGGGTTTTCTCGGCTGCTTCTTCGCTCAAGTGGCGCAGGAAGCTCAGGATCAAACCGCTGGTAATGCCCAGTTGTTGCTCGCCATCCTTGAGGGCCGCAGCGATGCCGTTGAGGACCACTTCGAAGGGCACGCCACGGTCGGTATGGGTTTGTGGATCGAAGAACGGTTCGGTGTGAATCACGTTCTGCGCCTTGCAGCGCAACAGGTATGCCCAGGTCAGGTCGTAGAAATCCTGAGAGGTGCGCAACACGTCGGCGCCCTGGTAATACAGGTCCAGAAACTCTTGCAGGTTGTTGAAGGCGTACGCCTTGCGCAGGGTTTCGACGTCGCTCCATGGCAGGGCGATCTTGTTGCGTTCGGCCAGGGCGAACAGCAGCTCAGGCTCCAGCGAACCCTCGAGGTGCAAGTGCAATTCTGCCTTGGGCAGGGCGTTTAGCCAGTCGTACATAATCTTTTCTCATCAGGTGCAGATGGCGAGCATTCTACAGATGCCCGTGGAAACAATTAGCAAAACCTGACCAGCCGGTTGATTACACCGCTTCCTGTTCCCGTCGATAGGCGTAGGTATCGGCAAAACGCGAAAGCAGGAATTGCGCGCAGGTAGTGGCCGGGTATTTCGCCAGGTGCTGCTCATCCTGGCAACCCGGCAGGCATTCGATGGCGGTGTCGGGGTGCGGTTCGGCAAAGAACGGCATCGAATAACGGTCCACACCGAACGGGCTGATCACCCGGTGCGGCGTCGACAGATACCGGTCGTTGCTCCAGCGCGCCATCATGTCGCCGAGGTTGACCACAAAAGTCCCTTCGATCGGCGGCGCATCGATCCACTCGCCCTTTACGTTTCGCACTTGCAGCCCGCCGGCAGTGTCCTGATACAGCAGGGTGATGCAGCCGTAATCGGTGTGGGCGCCCGCGCCTTGTTGTTCATCGGAGCTGGCGGTGTGGCGTGGCGGGTAGTGGATCATGCGCAGCACGCTGACCGGCTCGTTGAAACGGCTATCGAAAAAATCCCGCTCGATGCCCAGCGCCAGCGTCATCGCCCGCAACAGGGTTTGCGCCAGGGATTGCATGTCGACGTAGTGCTGCTCCATCAGTGATTGCCAGCCGGGCAGCGCGGGATGTCGATTGGGGCCGCGCAGCGGTTTCTCCGCCAGCACGTCGGGATGATCGGCGGGCAGGTGCAGGCCCATGTCGAACGTTTCCTTGAGGTCGCTGGGCTTGCTCGGGTCGAGTTGTTCGGTGGCGATGGCACCGTAACCGCGGTGGTGGCGGGTTTGGGTGATGTCGATTTTCAGCTTTTCGGCGGTGGGTTGGGCGAAGAAGCGTTGAGCGTGGTCGAGTACGGCGGCGATGCGCGATGGGGAGATTGGGTGACCCTTGATGTAGAAGAAACCCCATTCACGGCAGGCGTGGTCGATCTCGGCAGCGACGGCTGTCCAAGCATTTTGGTCATCGCTGTAGAGCGGGGAGATATCGATGATCGGAAGACTGTTCATACAATTGTCCTGAGGAATACGCAGTCTGAAAAACACCGGAGTACCCCTGTGGGAGCGAGCTTGCTCGCGATGAGGCCAGGTCAGTCACATCACTGCTGAATGACAGACCGCTATCGCGAGCAAGCTCGCTCCCACAAGTACAGTGTTGGGTTGGGGGAGCTACTTCGGAATATCGGCCTTCATGCCTTCGACGTAGTAGTTCATCGACGCCAGTTGCGCAGTGGTCGCACTGACGCCTGCCGGGATTTTCTCCGTGCCGGCCTGGTCCTTGATCGGCCCGGTAAACGGCTGCAACGCGCCACTCTTGATGTCGGCAATGATCTGCTCGGCTTCGGTTTTCACCGCCGCAGGCACCAGGTCGCTGATCGGCAGTTCAACCGTGCCTTCCTTCAAGCCGCCCCAGTAATCCTGCGATTTCCAGTCGTGGTCGAGCACGCTTTGGGTCGCTTGAACGTAGTGCGGGCCCCAGTCGTTGACGATGGAGGTCAGCACGGCTTTCGGGCCGAAGTGCGCCATGTCCGAAGCGTAGCCGACGGCGTACACACCACGACGTTCGGCCGCCTGGATCGGTGCCGGGCTGTCGGTGTGCTGGAACACCACGTCCACGCCCTGGTCGATCAGCGCGTTGGCGGCGTCGGCTTCCTTGCCTGGATCGAACCACGAATTGACCCACACCACTTTGATCTCGGTGCCGGGGTTGTACTTGTTCAGGGCCAGTTGAATGGCGTTGATGTCGCGGATCACTTCCGGGATCGGGAACGAGGCTACATAGCCGATCTTCTTGGTCTTGGTCATCTTCGCCGCGAGGAAACCGCCGACGTAGCGGCCCTCGTAAGTGCGCGCCAGGTAGGTGCCGAGGTTCTTGTCCTGCTTGTAGCCGGTGGCGTGTTCGAAGGTCACCTTGGGAAACTGCCTGGCGACTTTCAGGGTCGGGTTCATGTAGCCGAAAGACGTGGTGAAGATCAGGTCGTAGTTGTCCTTGGCCATGTTGCGGATTACCCGCTCGGCGTCAGCGCCTTCGGCGACGTTCTCCACGTAGTTGGTGGTGATCTGGTCGCCGAATTTTTCGGCGAGCACTTTGCGTCCCTGTTCATGCTGATACGTCCAGCCGTGGTCACCGATTGGACCGATGTAGACGAAACCGACTTTCAGCGGGACGGCGGCACTGGCGATCAGGCTGGCGCTCAGACCGATGGCGGCGGCGACGGCGCAAAGCAGCTTCTTCAGCGGACGGTTATGCATGAATTCGAACTCCATGTTGTTGTGAGGTTGGCAGGGGCAATGCAAATTGCTGACCAACAGGACAACAAACATCACGAGATCGCGTAACGGCCATCGCGGGCAAGCCCGGCTCCTACATGACCTGCGCAAATCCTGTGGGAGCGGGCTTGCCCGCGATGAGGTCGGTGCGGCCAATAAAAGTGCATGGCCAGACAGGGTTGCCATCCACTGGTGCGCTAAGGTCTAACGAAACGTTAGCGCCGCACCGCAGTCAGTAGCTCACCGCACTGATTTCGCGCCACTGCGCAAAAAGGTATCGCGATGCTCAGACTTCTCAGGCAAGAAACCTTTCTGCTGCTGGCCGTCCTCGCTGCCGTTGTTGCGTACCCGCTCGAGCACTGGATGCTCCACAGTGGCCAACCCGCTGCGCTGGCCGCTGGACTGGTGTTGATTGCGTTCATCGTCGCCGCCTCCATGCGCGTCGCCCGTCACGCTGAGTTGCTGGCGGAAAAAGTCGGCGATCCCTACGGCACGATGATCCTGACGCTGGCGGCGGTGCTGGTGGAAGTGGTGATCCTGGCGATCATGATGAGCAACGAAGCCTCAAAGACGTTGGTGCGCGACACGATTTACTCGGCCGTGATGCTCGACATCAACGGCATCCTCGGCCTGGCGGCGTTGATGGGCGGTCTCAAGCATGGCGAGCAGTCCTACAACGATGACTCGGCACGCAGCTACAGCGTGATGATTCTGACCGCCATGGGCGTATCGATGGTGGTGCCGGAGTTCATTCCCGAGGCCAACTGGAAACTCTATTCGGCCTTCACCATCGGCGCGATGGTTGTGCTCTACGCATTGTTCCTGCGGATGCAGGTTGGTCCGCACAGCTACTTTTTCAGCTACAGCTACCCGGAAAAACGCCGCCGGAAAGTCCCGGAAGAAGAACCGGAACCGGTCAATCTGGCGCTGAGTATCGGCACGTTGGTGTTTGGCGTGGTGGTGATCGGTGCGTTGGCCGAAGTGATGTCCAAAACCCTGGATCTGGGCTTGCAAGGAACGGGGGCGCCGCCGGTGATAACTGCGATTCTGGTGGCGGCCATTTCGGCTGCGCCGGAGATTCTGACGGCATTGCGCGCGGCATTGGCCAATCGCATGCAGTCGGTGGTCAACATCGCGATGGGCGCGTCCTTGTCGACGGTCATCCTGACGGTGCCGGTGATGGAAGCGATGGCGCTTTACACTGGCCAACCGTTCCAGATGGCGATGACGCCGGTGCAGACGGTGATGATTTTCATCACCCTGATCGTCAGCGCGATCAACCTTAACGATGGCGAAACCAACGCCATCGAAGGCATGACCCACTTTGTGCTGTTTGCGACGTTCATCATGTTGTCGTTGTTGGGCCTTTAAAAGCATCGCGGGCAAGCCATGCTCCTACAGGTACAGCGTCGCTCTCAAGAACGATGCAAATCCTGTAGGAGCAAGGCTTGCCCGCGATGGCGTCCTATCAGACGCCGGCGATCAACTGCCGGGCAGCCTGACTGTGATCGGCAATCAGGCCCTTCAGGTCCAGGCCTTCGACCTGCCCGTCAATCACACGCCACTTGCCGCCCACCATTACCCGGTCCGCGCGATCCGCGCCACACAGCAGCAACGCCGACACCGGATCATGGCTGCCGGAGAAGCGCAGTTCGTCGAGTTTGAACAGCGCCAGGTCCGCCTGCTTGCCGACCGCCAGTTCGCCGATATCGGTGCGTCCCAGCAAACTCGCCGAACCCTTGGTAGCCCAACCGAGCACCAACTCCGGCGTGATCTTCTCGGCGCCATAACGCAGACGCTGGATGTACAGCGCCTGGCGGGTTTCGAGCATCATGTTCGACGCATCGTTGGACGCCGAACCGTCTACCCCCAGACCGAGCAACGCGCCGGCGGCCGTGAGATCCAGCGTCGGGCAGATGCCGGAAGCGAGGCGCATGTTCGAACTAGGGCAATGGCAAATACCAGTGCCGGCGGTGCCGAGGCGGGCGATCTCGTCCGGGTTGAAGTGGATACCGTGCGCCAGCCACGTACGCGGGCCGAGCCAGCCGACGCTGTCCAGATAATCCACGGTGCGCAGGCCGAAGCGTTGCAGGCAGAAGTCTTCTTCGTCGAGGGTTTCGGCCAGGTGCGTGTGCAGGCGCACGTCGAGCTTGTTCGCCAGCTCGGCGCTGGCCGACATGATCTCCGGTGTCACCGAAAACGGCGAGCATGGTGCCAACGCGATCTGGATTTGCGCACCGTCGCCGCGTTCATGGTATTCGGCGATCAAGCGCTGGCTGTCGGCGAGAATCACTTCGCCTTCCTGCACGGTTTGCTGTGGGGGCAGGCCGCCGTCCTTTTCGCCGAGGCTCATGGAACCGCGTGTGAGCATGGCGCGCATGCCCAGTTCACGGACGCTTTCGACTTGCACGTCGATCGCGTTTTCCAGGCCTTCGGGAAACAGGTAATGGTGATCGGCAGCAGTGGTGCAGCCCGACAGCAGCAACTCGGCCAGCGCGACTTTGGTGGCGAGGGCGAGTTTTTCCGGGGTAAGACGGGCCCAGACCGGGTACAGGGTTTTCAGCCACGGGAACAACGGCTGGTTGACCACCGGCGCCCAGGCACGGGTCAGGGTTTGATAGAAATGGTGATGGGTGTTGATCAGCCCCGGAAGGATCACATGCTCGCGGGCATCGAAGACTTCATGGCAAGGCGTGGAGGGTTGCTGTCCCAGGCCGAGCACTTCGACGATCAAACCGTCTTGCACTACCAGGCCACCACGGGCATCGAGGCCATTGGCAGTAAAAATGGAGAGGGGGTTTTTTAACCAGGTACGGGTCGCAGGCATGTTGGCCGGCTCCTCTGAAAGTGGGGTTCAGGTTAGCCAGCTCAGTGATTACCCTGTCTGCTGATCCAGGGTCGCCGCGGGGGCGAGGGGCGCAGTTTCGGACAAAATGCTGTTCCGGGCAAGCCCGGCCCGACCAGACAACACAAATCCCTGTAGGCGCCGGGCTTGCCCGCGATGCAGGCGCCGCGGTCTGTCAGCGAAACCTGGTTGATGCGATCGCGGGCAAGCCCGGCTCCTACAGTCGGCGGAGTTGTTTACCAGGGAATGGTTTCACCCCGGTAATTCACAAAATGATGCCCGCCCTTGCCGGTATGGGCATTGACCTGATCAACCAGACCACGGGTGCTGGTGTCGACATCGATGTCCGCGCCTTCACCGCCCATGTCGGTTTTCACCCAGCCTGGGTGCAGCGACAGCACGGTGAGTTTTTGCTCGCCCAGTTGCGTCACAAAGCTGTTGGTCATGGAGTTCAACGCTGCTTTGCTGGCCTTGTACAACGCCAGTTCAGGCGCGTCGGGCATGGTCACGCTGCCCAGTACCGAACTCATGAACGCCAGCACGCCGCTGTCTGGACGAATCTGTCCGACGAAACGCTGGGCCAGATTGATCGGTGCCACGGCGTTGGTAAAAAACAACTGGCCGACTTCGGCCAACGTGGCACCACCGGGTGTTTGCACGTCCGGGCCCTTGACCCCGGCATTTACAAACAACAGATCGAACACCTCGCCTTTGAGTTGTTCGCTGAGGGCGATCACCGCGGGCTGATCGTCCATGTCGAGTTTCTCGATGCGCACGTCGCCCAACGCCTGCAACGCTTCAGCATTCTGTGGATTACGCACGGTGGCGGTCACTTGCCAGCCGTCGGCCAGCAGGGTTTTCACCAGACCGAGGCCCAGGCCCCGGGAGGCGCCGATGATAAGGGCGGTTTTTGCCTTGGACATGAGTGGCTTCCTTGAAAAATGAGGATCATGGATTCAGTGGACAGCGTTGCCCGAGCCGTTGTTGCAACTCGTGACGCAACGCGCCGAGTTCATCCATCCGGGCTTCGATCAGTTTGAGTTTGTCTTGCAGCAATTGCGTGACGGCACTGTCTGGATCAGGTGATTGCCAGATGGCCGCGACGCTGTTGCCGATTTCGCCGAGGGTAAACCCCAGTCGCTGAGCGGTTTTGATGTACTGCACCAGTTGCACCATGTCCGCCGGGTAGTCGCGATAACCATTGGCGCTGCGTTGCGCCGCGATCAGTCCGCGCTGCTCGTAGAAGCGCAGCGTGTCGCGGCTGACGGCGCTGGCCTGGGCTAATTCACCGATGCGCATGTTGGCGTCTCGAGAGGGCTTGACCCTGGAGCATACTCCAGGCTTTAGCCTTGTTGCTCCCCGAATTCAAGGAGCAATGCCGATGTGGACTTCAACGCAATATCGCCGGGTAGTGCAAGGCAGTGCCTGGTATGACTTGATCGTGACGGCGGCGTTTGCCACGCCGTGGAGTTTTGCGACGTTGCACGGGGTGTTGACGAGTGTGAGCCAGGCGTTGGATTTGCCCGGCGAGCTGCCTGCGTTTGAACCGATGCACATGTTGATGGCGAATCTGTTGGGGTCGATTGTGTGCGTGTGGGCGGTGCTGCGGATTCGTGATCCGCAGCAGGTGTTTGGGCGGTATGACGCGGTCGGAAGATTCCTGTTTTCGGCTTGGCAGCTCTATGCCTTGCTGCATGGGGCCAGTTCTTTGCTGGTGGTTTTCCTGATCTTTGAGTTGGCCTGGGGCGTTGTTCAGGTGTTGCCTGTTCGGCAGCCATCGCTGGCAAGCCATGCTCCTACAGGCCCAGCGCCAAACCTGTAGGAGCCGAGCTTGCTCGCGATGGGGCTCGCCCGGCTAGCCGCTAATGCCCGGCCTGCCACGGCTGGCCTAACGAAACCGGCGCATACAATCGCGTACGCACCGCATCTCGCGAGAGCAGCACCAACACCACAATCGTCGCGACATACGGCAGCATCGCCAGCAGGCTCGAGGGTATCGCCAGCCCCAATCCCTGCGCCACCAGGTGCAGGATGCTGGCGAGGCCGAACAGATACGCCCCCAGCAGCAAGCGCCACACCCGCCAACTGGCGAACACCACCAGCGCCAATGCAATCCAGCCGCGTCCGGCGCTCATGTTCTCCGCCCACATCGGCGTGTATGCCAGGGACAGATACGCCCCGGCCAATCCGGCCATCGCGCCGCCAAACAACACCGCCAGCGTGCGCACCGCCAACACCGGCAAGCCCAGGGCACTCGCTGCATCCGGGCTTTCCCCGACCGCCTGAATGATCAGCCCGACGCGGCTTTTCAAAATCACCCAGGCCACCAACGCAAACAGCGCGAACGACAAATACACCAGCAGATCCTGTGCAAACAGCATTCGCCCGATCAGCGGGATTTCACTCAGATAGGGAATCGCCACCGGTTCAAAACCGCTCAACGGTTTACCGACCCACGCCGCGCCGACAAACGTCGACAGGCCCACGCCGAAAATCGTCAGCGCCAGGCCAGTGGCTACCTGATTGGCGTTGAACACCAGCGCGACTAACGCAAACAACGACGACAGCAGCATCCCTGCGAACATCGCCAACAGCACACCAAGCCAGAGGTTGCCGCTGTTCAGCGCAACGATAAAACCGATCACCGCGCCAAACAGCATCATGCCTTCCTGGCCGAGGTTGAGGACGCCGCTTTTCTCGCAAATCAATTCACCCAGCGCCACCAACAGCAACGGTGTGCCACAACGGACCATGGCGTAGAAAATATTGCTCAGCAGATCGATATCCATCACAGCGCTCCTGCGTGTACGGCGGTGGCGGGTGCGCGGCGGGCCCAGCGCAGGTTCAAACGTGGCCGATAGAGAATCAGCACATCGCTGGCCAGCAGGAAAAACAGCATCATTCCCTGGAACAGTTGGGTGATGGCTTGTGGCAGGTTCATGCTCATTTGCGCGCTCTCGCCACCGATGTACAGCAACGCCATCAACAGGCTCGAAAACACAATGCCGACAGGATTCAGCCGCCCGAGAAACGCTACGGTAATCGCCGCATAGCCATAGCCGGGCGAGACCTGCGGCACCAATTGACCGATCGGCCCGGTCACCTCACACACGCCGGCCAACCCCGCCAAACCGCCGCTGATCAGCAGCACCAGCCAGATCAGCCGTTTCTCGCGAAACCCGACGAACCCCGCCGCGCGCTTGTCCAGCCCCAACACTTTGATCTGAAAACCGACAAAGCTTTTCTGCAACAACACCCAGACCGCGACCAACGCCAGCAAGGCGAAATACACCCCGGCGTGAACCCGGCCGTCTTCGGTCAGCAAGGGCAAACGGCTGAAGTCCCCGAACATCGCTGACTGCGGAAAATTGAACCCCTCCGGGTCTTTCAACGGCCCATGCACACAAAACAGCAGCAGGTTCAGGGCGATGTAATTGAGCATGATGCTGGTGAGGATTTCGTTGGCGTTGAAGCGCGTGCGCAACCAGGCGGTCAGCCCGGCCCAGGCTGCACCGGCCACGGTGCCGACGAGCAAAATCAGCACCAGTGCCCAGCGACTTTGCAGGTCAATGATGTTCACCGCCAAGGCACTGCCGGCCAATGCGCCGAGCAGTAATTGACCTTCCGCGCCGATGTTCCAGATGCGTGCCTGATACGCCACGGCCAAGCCCAATGCGCACAGCAGAATCGGCAGCGCTTTGACCAGCAGCTCGGATACGCCGTCCCCATCGCTGATCGGCGCAATCAACAGCGTGTGCAAGGTGAGCAGCGGATCGTGGCCCAGCGCGACAAACAGTAATGAGCCACAGCCCAGCGTCAGCACCGCCGCCAACAACGGTGAGCACCAAAGCATCAGGCGCGATTGCTGGCCACGGGGTTCGAGAGAAAGCAGCATGGAAAGCTCCGATAAACAGTTAAGCCGTTAAACCGTTGCGGGTTCAGGTGATTGATTGGCATCGAACTGGCCGGCCATCCAGGCGCCGACGTCAATCAGGCGCGTGTCGACAGTGGCTTTGAGCGGCGACAGCCGCCCGCTGCACAACGCGCCGAGGCGGTCGCTGATCTGGAACAATTCGTCGAGGTCTTCGGAGATCACCAGAATCGCTGCGCCGGCATCGCGCAAGGCAATCAGCGCGCGGTGAATGGTCGCGGCGGCGCCGACGTCCACGCCCCAGGTCGGGTGTGCGGCGATCAGCAGTTTGGGTTGCTGGAGGATCTCCCGGCCGAGGATGAATTTCTGCAAGTTGCCACCGGAGAGGCTGCGGGCTGGCGTTTGGGTATCGGGGGTTTTTACGCCAAAGCGCTTGATGATTTCTTCGGCCAATGCTTCAACCTTTGCGCGCTGAATCAATCCGTGACTGACCAGCCCTTGTTGAAACGCTGTGAGCAGCGCGTTGTCCGCCAGGCTCAAATCCGGTACCGCGCCGTGACCCAGGCGTTCAGCCGGAACGAAGGCGAGGCCGAGCTTGCGCCGTGCATCAGGCCGCAGGTGGGCGACGGGTTGCCCGCCGAAACTGATCGTCGATCCGTCGTTGTGGCTCAGTCGTTCTTCGCCGCTGAGCAGGGCCAGCAATTCATCCTGACCATTACCCGCGACACCGGCGATGCCGACGATTTCACCGCTGCGCACCTCAAGATCAACGCCTTTGAGCGAGCAGCCGAACGGGTCGGGGTTGGGCCAGGACACGCCGTTAATAGCCAGGAACGCATTGCTGGCCACGACCTTCGGATAGTCCGTTATCAACTCTGCCGCTTCACCCACCATCAGCCGCGCCAATTGTTGGTCCGAGCATTCGGCCGGCACGCAATGCCCGGCCACTCGACCGCCGCGCAACACGGTCGCGCTGTGGCACAGCGCCCGGACTTCACCGAGCTTGTGGCTGATAAACAGAATGCTGCAGCCTTCGGCGGCGAGTCGGCGCAAGGTGACGAACAATTCCTCGGCCTCTTGCGGGGTCAGCACCGAGGTTGGTTCATCGAGGATCAGCAAGCGGATGTCTTGCATCAGGCAGCGAATGATTTCTACCCGTTGCCGCTCGCCAATGGACAGGCTGTGGACAAGTCGCTCCGGCTCCAGCGCCATGCCATAACGTCGGGACACTTCACGAATTTTCGGTTCAAGCTGTTTCGGTGTGCCACCCGCCCGGCCCATCGCCAGTGCGATGTTTTGCGCCACGCTCAGTGTTTCGAACAGCGAGAAATGCTGGAACACCATGCCGATCCCAAGGCCTCGGGCCTGGGCGGGGTTGCGCATGGTCACGCGTTGCCCTTGCCAGATCATCTCTCCCGAATCGGCTTGGGTGACGCCGTAGATGATCTTCATCAGCGTACTTTTACCGGCGCCGTTTTCCCCGAGCAGGGCATGGATTTCGCCAGGCGCAATGGTCAGGTCGATAGCGTCGTTGGCCAGGCAGCCGGGGTAGCGTTTGCTGATGCTGCGCAAGTGCAGGCGCGGCGTTTGATCGGGGATCGGCACGGGGTTGGGCATGACTGACTCGGGTCGACAGGAGTGATGCCTGTGGATAAAGCAATTTCCTGGCCATTGAGTCAGGAAAGCCGGCAGTCCCTGCAAGCACGGCTCTCAAGGACGAGGCATTGCTATCTCTCGAGGCTAAGTCAGGCACTACTTCAGGGCAAACCGATTGATCAGGCCCCGGTTTTGCTCGTCGGCAGTTGGTTAAAAAACGAACAACTGCTCGCAAGCCATGCCAGATATGGGGCGGCGACAGCCATGAACGGGTTATCCACAGATTGCTCCACAGTATTTGTGCGCAAGCTCAAAGGACGGGCATAAGCACTGTACGGCTATCTTCTAAAGGTGATAAACCGCGCTAACTATTTGTTTTTACGCGAATTTACGGTGAGTGATGGCGAATTGGACGAAAAGTGAACAAAGCCCGCAAACCCGCATGACAGAAGGGTTACAGGCACCTGTGCTCAGGTTATCCACAGGCGGGTGCACAGTAGATGTGGGCAAATCTCTAACGTCGACGGAATAAGGATGAACGTTGTTGGTGCGTTCAGTGCTGCAACACAATGCGCCCGCGACTCAAGTCCGCCAGCTGCGATTGCAGAGCACTGATGTGCGCTTTCCCCACTGCCAATTGCAGTTCGACGCCGTTGGCGGTGAACGTTTCTTCCACGACCAGCCCGCCCAGTTCCGCCACACGAAGTTTCACCAGCGCCAGTTCGCCGAAGGCGCAGGCACAACTGACGGGTACGCGACTGATCAGCTCAATCTTCGGCGCGGCTTGCAGGCACTTGTTGGCGCCGCCGCCATAGGCACGGGCGAGGCCGCCGGTGCCCAGTTGAATACCGCCATACCAGCGAATCACCAGCACCGCGACCTGGTCGCAGTCCTGTGCTTCGATGGCGGCCAGAATCGGCCGGCCAGCGGTGCATCCGGGCTCGCCATCGTCGTTGCTGCGGTACTGATCGCCGAGCTTCCACGCCCAGCAATTGTGCGACGCATTCAGATCGCTGTGTTGCTCGATGAAGGCCTGGGCGTCAGCAGGGCTGGCAATCGGTGCGGCGAAGGTGATGAAGCGGCTTTTGCGAATCTCTTCGCGGTATTCGCAAAAGTCGCTGAGGGTAAAAGGCATAGGTGTCTTAAATGGCAGGGGTCAGGCCGCAGCCCTTGAGGATGATGCGGATCAGATTGTTGCCGGCTTCTTCCATGTCTTGTTTGGTCAGTTTGGTACGCCCGCTGACCCGGCAGATCTGTGTGGCGAAGTCGGCGTAATGCTGAGTGCTTCCCCACAACAGGAAGATCAGGTTGACCGGATCAACCGGGTCCATTTTGCCGGCGTCGATCCACGCCTGGAACACCGCCGCCCGGCCCTGGAACCAGGCCCGATAATCCTGGTTGAAATACTCGGTCAGGCATTCGCCGCCGCTGATCACTTCCATGGCGAAGACCCGCGACGCTTGTGGCTGGCGACGGGAAAACTCCATCTTGGCGCGGATATAACGCGTCAGCGCTTCGGCCGGATCATCCTCGGCGGTCAGGGTGTTGAAGGTGCTGTCCCACAACTCGATGATGTTGCTCAGCACCGCCACGTACAAACCGAGTTTGTTGGTGAAGTAATAATGCAGGTTCGCCTTGGGCAACCCGGCATTCAGGGCGATGGTGTTCATGCTGGTGCCTTTGAACCCGTGCCGGGCGAACTCGTCTTCGGCGGCTTTGATGATGGTCTCTTCGTTCTTCTGACGAATGCGGCTGGCAGGTTTGCCGCCGTGAGCTGGGACTTCAAAGGTCATAGGCACTTCCAGACAAATAGGTGGGTGCAACCAGTGCGTTGATAGCGCACCCACAGGATTCAGACAAGAGCCTGCGCGATAAAACCCTTTGTACTTGTAGGAGCCGAGCTTGCTCGCGATGGCGTCCGGTCTGTCACCATGCATGCTGAATGTTAAGCCGCCATCGCGAGCAAGCTCGGCTCCTACCGTTCAGCGCGTTGCGGCGAGACTTTCCAGGAAACTTTCCAGGACCAAATGCGGACGGCGGCCCTTGCGCGTGACCGATGCAAGGCTCAGGTCATAGAAACGTGCCTTCGGTTTCAAGGCGCGTAAACGACCTTGCTGCACCCAGAGGCTGGCGTAATGGTCCGGCAGGTAACCAATGTACCGGCCGGTCAGGATCAGGAACGCCATGCCTTCACGGTCCGAAGCGCTGGCGGTGCAATTGAGCGCCTGGTAATGGGCCTGGATCTCCGCCGGCAAGCGGAAGGTCGGGGCAATCGCGTCCTGGCTATTGAGACGCTCGTCATCGAGTTGTTTGTCGTCGACATAAAACAGCGGATGTCCGACCGCGCAGTACAGCAGCGAGCGTTCGCTGTAGAGCGGCTGATACTCCAGCCCTGACAGCGCGCTGGCCTGCGGGACTACGCCGACATGCAAACGGCCATCGAGCACGCCTTGTTCAACTTCATTGGGCGCGATCATGCGGATCTGGATTTGCACGTCCGGGCCGCGTTCCTTCAATTGCGCCAAGGCGTGGGTGATGCGCATGTGGGGGAGGGTGACCAGGTTATCGGTCAGGCCGATGGTCAATTCGCCACGCAAGTGTTGGTGCAGGCCGTTGACCTCGGTGCGGAAACTTTCCAGCGCACTTAATAGCTGCAAGGCCGATTGGTACACCTCGCGACCTTCTTCGGTCAGGGAAAATCCGGCGCGACCGCGTTGGCACAATCGCAAGCCCAGGCGCTGTTCCAGATCACTCATTTGCTGGCTGATGGCCGAACGACCGATCCCCAGCACGCTTTCCGCCGCCGAGAAGCCGCCGCACTCGACCACGCTGCGAAAGATCCGCAATAAACGGATATCAAAGTCGCTGACTTGCGCGAGTGGATCAGGGCGACGGGTGCTCATAGTTTAGTAGTAGCCTGACTGAACGTTAGAAAAGTTGGATTTCACAGACTTTATCCCCGTGGCAATTTAGCTGCAAGAACGCTTTTGATCTCTACGCCGCTTATTGCCCTGCGAGGTTTTGCCCATGAACTTGCCTGAAAACGCCCCGACTTCCCTGGCCAGCCAGCTCAAGCTTGATGCTCACTGGATGCCCTACACCGCCAACCGTAACTTCCAGCGCGACCCGCGCCTGATTGTCGGCGCTGAAGGCAGCTGGTTGATCGACGACAAGGGCCGCAAGGTTTATGACTCGCTGTCCGGTCTGTGGACCTGCGGCGCCGGGCACACTCGCAAGGAAATCCAGGAAGCGGTCGCCAAGCAATTGGGCACGCTCGATTACTCGCCAGGCTTCCAGTACGGCCATCCGCTGTCGTTCCAGCTGGCTGAGAAAATCACCGACCTGACCCCGGGCAATCTGAATCACGTGTTCTTCACCGACTCAGGTTCCGAGTGCGCTGACACGGCGGTGAAGATGGTTCGCGCTTACTGGCGTCTGAAAGGCCAGGCCACCAAGACCAAAATGATCGGCCGTGCCCGTGGTTACCACGGTGTGAACATCGCCGGCACCAGCCTTGGCGGTGTGAACGGCAATCGCAAGATTTTCGGTCAGGCGATGATGGACGTTGATCATCTGCCGCACACACTGCTGGCGAGCAATGCCTACTCCCGTGGTATGCCTGAGCTGGGCGGCATCGCGCTGGCCGACGAGCTGTTGAAGTTGATCGAACTGCACGACGCTTCGAACATCGCCGCCGTATTCGTCGAGCCACTGGCCGGCTCCGCTGGCGTGCTGGTTCCGCCTCAGGGCTACCTCAAGCGTCTGCGCGAGATCTGCGATCAGCACAACATCCTGCTGGTGTTCGACGAAGTGATCACCGGTTTCGGCCGTACCGGCAAAATGTTCGGTGCCGATACTTTTGGCGTCACCCCGGATCTGATGTGCATCGCCAAGCAAGTCACCAACGGCGCGATCCCGATGGGCGCGGTGATTGCCAGCTCCGAGATCTACCAGACCTTCATGAACCAGGCGACGCCTGAGTACGCCGTGGAATTCCCGCACGGCTATACCTATTCCGCGCACCCGGTGGCCTGCGCCGCTGGCCTGGCAGCACTCGACTTGCTGCAAAAGGAAAACCTCGTACAGAGCGTCGCCGATGTTGCACCGCATTTCGAAAACGCGCTGCACGGCCTGAAGGGCACGAAAAACATTATCGACATTCGTAACTACGGCCTGGCCGGTGCCATCCAGATCGCACCGCGTGATGGCGACGCGATCGTGCGTCCGTTCGAAGCGGGCATGGCGTTGTGGAAAGCCGGGTTCTACGTGCGCTTCGGCGGCGACACCCTGCAGTTCGGCCCAACCTTCAACAGCAAGCCGCAAGACCTTGATCGTCTGTTCGACGCGGTCGGCGAAGTGCTGAACAAGATCGACTGATTTCAACAAGACCTGTAGGAGCCGAGCTTGCTCGCGATGGCGTATTCACAGGCGCCATCACGGCTTGGTTTATACCCAGAGCTATCTATATAGAAGGCGCGTCTGATTGGGCGCGCCTGTGGACAACTTTTCAGGAGCGCTACATGAGCCTTATCCCGCATTTGATCAATGGCGAACTGGTGACCGAAGACGGTCGCACGGTTGACGTGTTCAACCCGTCCACTGGCCAGGCCATTCGCAAGCTGCCATTGGCCAGTCGCGAAACCATTCAGAAGGCAATCGACGCCGGCAAGGCTGCATTCCCGGCCTGGCGTAACACGCCGCCGGCCAAACGTGCACAAGTGATGTTCCGCTTCAAGCAACTGCTGGAACAGAACGAAGCCCGCATTGCTCAGTTGATCAGCGAAGAGCACGGCAAGACCCTGGAAGATGCGGCGGGTGAGTTGAAGCGCGGKATCGAGAACGTCGAATTTGCGTGCGCAGCGCCGGAAATCCTCAAGGGCGAATACAGCCGCAACGTCGGCCCGAACATCGATGCCTGGTCGGACTTCCAGCCGTTGGGTGTAGTGGCTGGTATTACTCCGTTCAACTTCCCGGCGATGGTGCCGCTGTGGATGTATCCGCTGGCGATCGTCTGCGGCAACTGCTTTATCCTCAAGCCTTCGGAGCGCGATCCAAGCTCCACGCTGCTGATCGCTCAACTGCTGCTGGAAGCCGGCCTGCCTAAAGGTGTACTGAACGTCGTCCACGGTGACAAGGCAGCGGTGGATGCGCTGATCGAAGCACCGGAAGTCAAAGCGCTGAGTTTCGTGGGTTCGACGCCGATTGCCGAATACATCTACGCCGAAGGCACCAAGCGCGGCAAGCGCGTCCAGGCACTGGGCGGTGCGAAGAACCACGCGGTGCTGATGCCGGATGCAGACCTGGATAACGCTGTCAGCGCACTGATGGGCGCGGCGTATGGTTCTTGCGGCGAACGCTGCATGGCGATCTCCGTGGCCGTGTGCGTAGGTGATCAGGTGGCGGATGCGTTGGTGGCCAAACTGGTGCCGCAGATCAAGGTGCTGAAAATCGGTGCGGGTACCAACTGTGGTCTGGACATGGGGCCTCTGGTGACTGGTCAGGCACGTGACAAGGTCAGCGGGTATGTAGAAGACGGCGTTTCTTCCGGCGCGACGCTGGTGGTGGACGGCCGTGGTCTGACCGTGGCGGGTCACGAGGAAGGTTTCTTCCTGGGTGGCTGCCTGTTTGATAACGTCACGCCAGAGATGCGCATCTATAAAGAAGAGATCTTCGGGCCGGTGTTGTGCGTCGTTCGGGTCAACAGCCTGGAAGAGGCGATGCAGCTGATCAACGATCACGAATATGGCAACGGCACCTGCATCTTCACCCGTGACGGTGAAGCGGCGCGGTTGTTCTGCGATGAAATCGAAGTGGGCATGGTCGGCGTTAACGTACCGCTGCCGGTGCCGGTGGCTTACCACAGCTTTGGTGGCTGGAAGCGTTCACTGTTCGGCGACTTGCATGCCTATGGCCCGGACGGCGTGCGTTTCTACACGCGCCGTAAAGCCATCACTCAGCGCTGGCCGCAGCGCGCGAGCCATGAAGCTTCGCAATTCGCATTCCCTAGCTTGTAAGTAGAAGGGAAGAAGGCCGGCCCCTTGGGGCCGGCCTTTGTGTTTCCGGGGTTTTTTGACCCATATGACAGAATTGTGAAATTAAGTGTTGACGGCAGATTCAGGATGTCTATAATTCGCCCCACTTCCGGCGCAGTCGAAACGGAAAACTCCTTGGTAAACAAAGAGTTACGCAGTTTTCGGCAGTGAGTGGCTTCAGTTCATCGAAGTCCGAAAGGAGTTGAAAAAGAGGTGTTGACAGCAGCGTGTAACGCTGTAGAATTCGCCTCCCGCTACCGAGTGATCGGAAGCGCAAGTGGTTGAAGTTACAAAGGAAACTTTGAAAACTTCTGAAAATAACCGCTTGACAGCAACAGAGGCTGCTGTAGAATGCGCGCCTCGGTTGAGACGAAAGATCTTAACCAACCGCTCTTTAACAACTGAATCAAGCAATTCGTGTGGGTGCTTGTGGAGTCAGACTGATAGTCAACAAGATTATCAGCATCACAAGTTACTCCGCGAGAAATCAAAGATGTAACCAACGATTGCTGAGCCAAGTTTAGGGTTTCTTAAAAACCCAAAGATGTTTGAACTGAAGAGTTTGATCATGGCTCAGATTGAACGCTGGCGG
>NZ_MPAK01000003.1:0-1196 GCF_002000165.1 Pseudomonas sp. C9
CAAAACGGCACCTTTACCATCACCGCCCTCGACGGTGTGCAGACGCTGGATATCGGTGGTCTGCATGTGGTCGTCGGTGGTGTCGCCGCCGGCTTCCCGCAATCGATCGTCACGCCGTTGGGCAGTACGCTGACCATCACCGGGTTCGACGCCGCCACCGGCGTGGTGAGTTACAGCTACACCCTGGTCGATAACGAAGCGCACCCAACCGCTAACGGCGCCAACACGCTCTCCGAGCAGTTCGCCGTGACCGTAGTGGACGACAACGGCACCACTGCCAATGCCAACCTCGACGTCAACATCGTCGACGATTTGCCAAAAGGCGTGAACGACAGCAACGCCGGCACGGCCTCGGAAACCCTGCTCACCCTCAACGGCAATGTGCTAACCAACGACGTGCAGGGCGCCGACCGCGTGCCGACCGGCCCCAACGCCGGCCCGATCACYGCCGGCACCTTCACYGGSACTTACGGCACSTTGGTGCTGAATGCCAACGGCACSTACACCTACACCCTGAACACCAGCGATGCCGACTTCAAAGCGCTGCACGGCAATGGCAACGGCACCGAGAACTTCACTTACACCATCACCGATGCTGACGGCGATACCAGCACCGCCAATCTGGTGTTGAACATCCACAACAACGACGATCCGGTGACCATCAGTGGGCTGGATGTTTACGGCGGCGAGCTCACCGTCTACGAGAAAAACCTCGGCGACGGCAGCAACCCGGACACCCCGGCGCTGACGCAAAACGGCACCTTCACCATCACCGCCCTCGACGGTGTACAGACGCTGGATATCGGCGGTCTGCATGTGGTCGTCGGTGGTGTCGCCGCCGGCTTCCCGCAATCCATCGTCACCCCGTTGGGCAGCACGCTGACCATCACCGGGTTTGACGCCACCACTGGCGTGGTCAGTTACAGTTACACCCTGGTCGATAACGAAGCGCACCCAACCGCTAACGGCGCCAACACGCTCTCCGAGCAGTTCGCCGTGACCGTAGTGGACGACAACGGCACCACTGCCAATGCCAACCTCGACGTCAACATCGTCGACGATTTGCCAAAAGGCGTGAACGACAGCAACGCCGGCACGGCCTCGGAAACCCTGCTCACCCTCAACGGCAATGTGCTAACCAACGACGTGCAGGGCGCCGACCGCGTGCCGACCGGCCCCAACGCCGGCCCGATCAC
>NZ_MPAK01000004.1:0-925 GCF_002000165.1 Pseudomonas sp. C9
GCTTTTAGTTCCTGGATCTGGCGCTGATCTTCGGTGATTGCCTTGGTGCCTTTGACTGGCTGCCCTTCACGTTCCTTACGAACCTGATCGACCCAGCGCCGTAAAGCGGTGGGCCCGATATCCAGCGATGCACAAACATCTGAAACCGGGCAGTTATCATCAAGCACCATGCTGGCAGCATGAAGCTTGAACTCGCGCGTATAGACCTTTCTTTCGTTCATGGAGCCTCCAAGTTGGCGAAATCATATCGCCCTTAAGAGGTGTCCGAAATTATTAGGCCAGTTCAGCCCGGCTCCTACAGGGGAATGCATTCCAAACTAATGAAATGGCTACCCCCGCTGCCCCCTGTGATCGCCCACTAAGCTTTCACAGGGGGCTCATCGGAGATCATTGCCATGAACAACGTAGCTATTGCCGCCATCGACTTGGGAAAACACTCCTTTCATCTGCATGCTCAAGATGATCATGGTCATGAGCTTTACCGCAAAAAGTTTACGCGGGCAGCGCTCACCCAATATCTGGCGAAACTGGAACCCTGCACCGTCGTGATGGAAGCCTGTGGCGGCGCCCATTTCATGGCGCAGGAAGTCGCCAAACTGGGGCATACGCCCAAGCTCATTGCTCCTCATCTCGTGCGCCCTTACGTGAAAAGCAACAAGAACGACTTCGCTGATGCCGAAGCGATCTGCGAGGCGGCGTCTCGCCCCACGATGCGCTTCGTGCCCCCCAAAACCCAGGCTCAGCAGGCGCTGGCGATGCTCAACTCCACCCGCGATGCCTTCATCAAAGACCGTACCGCCACCGTCAATCGGATTCACGCCGCCCTGCTGGAGGTGGGTATCAGCCTGGCTCCCGGCTTCAAATCCATCAAAGAACTTCCAGCGTTGCTTGAGATGAGTTCATTTTCCGGCTCCATCAAAAAAAT
>NZ_MPAK01000005.1:0-807 GCF_002000165.1 Pseudomonas sp. C9
GCCCACTGATGGTCACCGGATCGTCGTTGTTGTGGATGTTCAACACCAGATTGGCGGTGCTGGTATCGCCGTCAGCATCGGTGATGGTGTAAGTGAAGTTCTCGGTGCCGTTGCCATTGCCGTGCAGCGCTTTGAAGTCGGCATCGCTGGTGTTCAGGGTGTAGGTGTACGTGCCGTTGGCATTCAGCACCAACGTGCCGTAAGTGCCGGTGAAGGTGCCGGCAGTGATCGGSCCGGCGTTGGGGCCGGTCGGCACGCGGTCGGCGCCCTGCACGTCGTTGGTYAGCACRTTGCCGTTGAGGGTGAGCAGGGTTTCCGAGGCCGTGCCGGCGTTGCTGTCGTTCACGCCTTTTGGCAAATCGTCGACGATGTTGACGTCGAGGTTGGCGTTGGCAGTGGTGCCGTTGTCGTCGACCACGGTGACGGCGAACTGCTCGGACAGCGTGTTGGCGCCGTTAGCGGTTGGATGCGCTTCGTTATCGACCAGGGTGTAGCTGTAACTGACCACGCCGGTGGTGGCGTCGAACCCGGTGATGGTCAGCGTGCTGCCCAATGGGGTGACGATGGATTGCGGGAAACCGGCGGCCACGCCACCGACGACCACATGCAGACCACCGATATCCAGCGTCTGCACACCGTCGAGGGCAGTGATAGTGAAAGTGCCGTTTTGCGTCAGCGCCGGGGTATTCGGGTTGCTGCCGTCGCTGAGGTTTTTCTCGTAGACGGTGAGTTCGCCGCCGTAAACATCCAGCCCACTGATGGTCACCGGATCGTCGTTGTTGTGGATGTTCAACACCAGATTGGCGG
>NZ_MPAK01000006.1:0-752 GCF_002000165.1 Pseudomonas sp. C9
CTTAGGGTTTCGCCCTTACGGCGACTCACTTTTTTTTCAAACGCCAAAAAAAAGTAAGCAAAAAAAGGCTCGCCCCGAGCGTCCGGCCCCTCGCTGGGGCTCGGCGTTCCTTCGCTCCGGTATCCCTCCGGGGACACTGCCCTCCGGTCGGCTTCGCTTCGACCTACATGCAGCGTGTTCGACTGCGTCGAACGGCGCTGCGCGCCACTCCCCGGATGAACACCTCCACTCAGCCTCCCGAAGGGGCGGGTGGATCAAGATCAAAAGCTGTAGGCGAGCTAACGCTCGGCCTGATGAGTGGTGAGGGGCAAGAGCAGATGTGGGTTGTTTTGCTTTTTGTGGGAGCGGGCTTGCCCGCGATGGCGGCCTGCCAGCCGACCAATCTCTTGCCGGCGTACTCATTCCCTGTGGGAGCCGGGCTGAACTGGTCAAGTAATCTCGGACACCGATTACGGTGTTTATGCCGCTTTTTGCTCCATGGCTATTGGCGACAGGTAGTCGTTATAGCTATGGAGTCTGGTGCGGTTGTAGTACATGAAGAAGCGCACGATATCGGTTTTGGCTTCCTCGATCAGGCTGTAACCGCCACGAGGCACCCACTCTGACTTGAGCGTGCCGAAAAAGCGTTCTGTCGGCGCATTATCCCAGCACTGCCCGCGATGACTCATGCTTTGCAAAATGTCGTGTTGCAGCAGCTCTTCTTGAAACTTGCGACTGGTGTACTGACATCCCTGATCTGAGTGAAACATCAG
>NZ_MPAK01000007.1:0-749 GCF_002000165.1 Pseudomonas sp. C9
TCGCCGCCGTAAACATCCAGCCCACTGATGGTCACCGGATCGTCGTTGTTGTGGATGTTCAACACCAGATTGGCGGTGCTGGTATCGCCGTCAGCATCGGTGATGGTGTAAGTGAAGTTCTCGGTGCCGTTGCCATTGCCGTGCAGCGCTTTGAAGTCGGCATCGCTGGTGTTCAGGGTGTAGGTGTACGTGCCGTTGGCATTCAGCACCAACGTGCCGTAAGTGCCGGTGAAGGTGCCGGCAGTGATCGGCCCGGCGTTGGGGCCGGTCGGCACGCGGTCGGCGCCCTGCACGTCGTTGGTCAGCACGTTGCCGTTGAGGGTGAGCAGGGTTTCCGAGGCAGTCCCGGCGTTGCTGTCGTTCACGCCTTTTGGCAGGTCATCGACGATGTTGACGTCGAGGTTGGCRTTGGCRGTGGTGCCGTTGTCGTCGACYACGGTGACGGCGAACTGCTCGGASAGCGTGTTGGCGCCGTTGGCGGTTGGGTGCGCTTCGTTATCGACCAGGGTGTAGCTGTAACTGACCACGCCGGTGGTGGCGTCGAACCCGGTGATGGTCAGCGTACTGCCCAACGGGGTGACGATCGATTGTGGGAAACCGGCGGCCACGCCACCGACGACCACATGCAGACCACCGATATCCAGCGTCTGCACACCGTCGAGGGCAGTGATAGTGAAAGTGCCGTTTTGCGTCAGCGCCGGGGTATTCGGGTTGCTGCCGTCGCTGAGGTTTTTCTCGTAGACGGTGAG